>NZ_JAEIOJ010000009.1 GCF_016464305.1 Umezawaea beigongshangensis | reverse complement strand
GCCGGCCCCGCGCCGGCCCGGCTCCCCCGCCCCGCCCGCCCACGGGGGCCCCCCGCGGGGGGGGGGCGGCGCGCCCCCCCCCCCCCCCCGCCACCGGTCTTCACCGCCTCCCGGAGCGCCGCGTCGGCGTCGAAGGCCGCGGGCCGCCTCGGTCGCTCATCGACGCCGTTCCCGACGTCCACCGGGAATTCCAGGAGCTGCCGATCGACCGCGACCGCATCGCCGTGCGTGCGATCAACACCGGGACCCCGGCCGAGCTGTTCCGGCAACCGACCGCCCGACCCGGCGCGGATCGGGCCGCCCGGTGGACCGGGTGCGGTCGAACAGCGGAATCGCGGCGGAACGGGACGGAACGGCGAGACTCCCGGTCGGGGCGTCGCATTCCGGGCGGACGCCGCCGTCACCGGCCGGCCGCGACGAGGGCCGAGCCCGCCGAACACTTCTCGCCACACCGCTCGTGAATTCGTGACGGCGAATTCAGACGGAGCGGCCGAGACGGAGCTGGACCCGCGCTCCGCCCAGCGGGCCGCGGTCCACGTGCAGTCCGCCGCCGGTCGACTCCGCCGCCCGGCGGGCGATGTCCATGCCCAGTCCGGTCGAACCGGCCCCCGAAGAACCGCGTTGCAGGGCGCTTCCCCTGTCCGCGATGCCGGGACCCGCGTCCTCCACGACGATCGTGACCCGCTCCGCCTGGTGGAACAGCGACACGGCGAAGCGCGTGCCCTCGGGCGTGTAGCGGAAGACGTTGCCCAGCAGCGCGTCCAGCGCCGCGGTCAGCTCGGCCCGCCCCAGCGGCACCGGGGCCGGGCGGTGGGCGCCGCGCAGGCTCCACGTGCGGTCCTGGTCGTCGGCCAGCGCGGACCAGAAGACCAGGCGGTCCCGCACGACCTCCGTCGCGTCGCACGTCTCCCGCCCCTCCTCGGGCAGGCCCCGCCGCGCGGTCCGGATGATCTCGTCGACCTCGCGCTCCAGCGCCCGCACGGCCTGCCGGATGCGGCCCGCGCCGCTGTCGGAGCCCAGCGTCTCGGCGTCCAGCCGCAGCGCCGTCAGCGGCGTGCGCAACCGGTGCGACAGGTCGGCCACCAGCTCCCGCTCCGCGGCCAGCAGCTGCGCCACCCGCTCCGCCATGCCGTTGAACGCCCGGCCCGCCGCGGCCAGCTCCGCGGGACCCGACACGGGCACCCGCGCGGAGAGGTCGCCGCGGCCCATCGCCGCCGCGCCACCGGCCAGGTCGCTCGCCGAGCGCACCACCCGCGCGCCGAGCCGGTCCGCCACGAGCACCGACCCCAGCACCAGGCACACCGCCACGCCGCTGAGCGCCAGCCACGCCTGGACCACTCCGCGCGACAGCTCCCGCTCGGCCACGTACGCCTCCACCACGGCCGTGCGGCCCGGCGCCAGGGCGATCGGTTGCAAGTACACCCGGCCGTCACCGGTGTCCAGGGTGACCGCCCGCGACTCGGAGACGACCGTGGCGAGCTGGCCTTCGGACACGTGCGTCGTGCCCAGCGGCTCCCGGTTCGGCACGTGCACCGCCAGCCGCACGTCGGTGCCGAACTGCGTGCTCGCCAGCGCCCGGCGCAGCTGAGCGGTGTCGTCGGTGATCGCGAGCACCGGGGTCAGCGCCGACGCCTGCCGCTCCGCCTCCACGAGCGCGCGGTCCTCGGCGAGCTGCTGCACCACCATCGCGAGCGGGACGAGGAACGCGAGCGCCACCATCGACGTGACGGCCAGCGCCACGATCGCGAGCGACCGCCTCACCGGGGCGAGACCAGCTTGACGCCCACACCGCGCACGGTGTGCAGGTAGCGGGGTTGCGCGGCGCGCTCACCGAGCTTGCGCCGCAGCCAGGACAGGTGCACGTCCAGCGTCTGGTCGTCCTGGCCCCTCGGCAGCTGCCACACGCTCTCCAGCAGTTCGGCGCGCTGCACGACCTGACCCGGCCGGGCGGCGAGGTGGGCCAGCAGCTCGAACTCCTTGTGGGTCAGCGACAACGGACACCCGTCCAGGGTCGCCCGCCGCCGCTCCACGTCCACCGCGAGCCCGCCCACGCGCAGCGGTTCCCGCGTCTCACCGGGACGGGCCCGGCGCAGCACGGCCGACAGGCGCGCGGCGAGGTGCTCGCTGGAGAACGGCTTGACCAGGTAGTCGTCGGCGCCCGCGTTGAGCAGCCGGACGATCTCGGCCTCGTCGTCGCGCGCCGTGGCCACGACCACGGGCACGTCGCACAGGCCGCGCATCATCCGCAGCGCGTCACCACCGTCGAGATCGGGCAGTCCGAGGTCGAGCACCACCGCGTCGAACCGGCCGCCGGGGATCTCCCGCAGCGCGTCGATCGCGGTGCCGACGGCCAGCACCTCGTGACCGAGATCGGTCAGGGCACGGGTGACCGCCGCGCGCACCACGTCGTCGTCCTCCACCAGAAGCACCGAGGGCATGGGCGGGAGGTTACTGGCAGGATTACCCGAATGGGTCAGAGCGTCAGGTACGTGACGGCGTGGGTGCTGTGCACCGCCGCCGCCGTCGGGGTGTCCTGGCTCGGAGTGCGCTCCGTGCTCGACGCGGGCGCCCCGACCCGGCCCGAGCTGGTCGTCGAGATGAGCCAGCAGGCGTCGGCCGCCCCGCCTCCGGCGACACCACCGCCGCCGCCGCCCACCACCGACGTCGAGATCCCGTCCACGACCTCGTCCGCGCCGTCCACGACCCCGGAGACCAGCAGCAGCACGACCACCCCGCCCGCGAGGACCACCACGACGCCGCTCGTCGCGGCGAGCACGGACGCCGCGACCGACGAGGGCACGTGGGTGCAGGAGGACGGCGGGCCGGTCTACATCCGCAGCTTCGCGCTGCGCGGCGGCGACGTGGCGGTGCGGTTCACCCCGCAGACCACCGAGGCCATCTCGGCGACCCCGCGCTCGGGCTTCTCGGTGGCGGTCGAGCAGCCCGGCGGGCCGCTGGTCGTGAACTTCCGGTCGCCGGAGCGGCTGTCGCGCCTGGAGGCGTTCTGGGCCGACGGACCGCAGTGGAAGCTCATCGAGGAGCCCTGAGCACCCTCCACGACCGCGCGGGCACCAGCAGCGGATCACCGGAGGGACGGCTCGCGGCCAGCACCTCGCCACCCGCGCCGGGGAAGCGCTGCTCCTGCTCGGCGATGTTGAGCAGCACCGTCACGTCCTCGCCCTCGCCGCCGCGGCTGGTGAACGCGATCTGCTCGTTGGTCAGGTGGTCCACGGTGGTGCGCGCGCGAGCGAGCCAGGAGTTGCGCCGCCGCACGCCGATCAGCTCCTGGTGCGTCTGGAAGACCGGCCGGCCGTGCGGCGCCAGCTCGTCCGGGGTCGCGGGGAACGCCGGACGCACCGCGTCGTCGCCCCCGGCGCGGTCCTCCTTCACGCCGCGGAACGCCTGCTCGTCGCCGTAGTAGACGCTGGGCACACCGCCGACGCCGAACAGCACCGCCAGCGCGTGCCCGACGAGGTCCGGCTCGCTGAGCCTGCTCGCCAGCCGGGTCACGTCGTGGTTGCCGACGAACGTCAGCGGCGCGAAGTCCGTCAGCAGCGCGTCGTGCCGCTCCAGCGCCCAGCCCAGCTCGAAGAGGTTGCGGTCGTTCAGCGCGCTCCAGACCGCCTTCCACAGTTCGTACTGCGTCACCGAGTCCAGGCCGCCCTCGGCCACGAACGACGGGTAGTCGCCGTGGATGACCTCGCCGACCAGCCACGCGTCCGGGTGCGCGGCGTGCACCGCGTCGGCGACCGCCCGCAGCGCGGGCGGGGGGACGGCGTAGGCGGCGTCCAGGCGCCACCCGCTCGCCCCCGCGTCGAGCCAGTGGTTCATCACCGAGGTGATGTGGTCGAGCACCTCCGGCTCGCCGTGGTTCAGCGCGACGAGTTCGTGGTGCCCCTCGAAGTCGCGGTAGCCGAACCCGTCCGGTCCGCCCGCGCTCGGGTCCAGGTCGAACCAGTTGGCGCAGCGCGAGGACGGACCGTGCTCCAGCACGTCGCGGAACTGCGGGAAGTCGCGGCCGACGTGGTTGAAGACCCCGTCGAGCAGGACGTGCACGCCCCGCGCGCGGCACGTGTCGAACAGCCAGCGCAGGTCGTCCTCGGTGCCCAGGCGCGGGTCGACGCGGAAGTGGTCCGTCGTGTCGTAGCCGTGGGAGCGCGAGGCGAAGACCGGGCCCAGCGCGAGCCCGTTGCAGCCGAGGTCGAGCAGGTAGTCCAGCCAGGGTTCGAGGGCTCGCAGGCGGGAAACCGGCCGGGGCGGGGCCGCTGCGGCGGTGGGTTCCGCGCCGGTGAAGCCCAGCGGGTAGACGTGCCACCAGATGACGTGCCTCGTCCAGTCGGACACCGTGCCTCCCGATTCGCTGTTCGGCGAGGACGTTACTGGACCGCGGTTCAGCAAGCGGGTTACGGTGACGACCGTGTCGCGTCGCAGGCTGAGTCCCGAGCGGCGGCGTGCCGAGCTGCTGGACGCCGCTCACCGCGCGTTCGCCGGGAAGCCCTACCACCTGGTGCGGCTGGAGGACGTGGCGGCGGAGGCGGGGGCGTCCACCGCGCTCATCGCGTTCCACTTCGGCGGCAAGCGCGAGCTGTACGTGCAGTGCCTGCGCGCGGGCGTGGCGGAACTGCTGGCGAGACACGACGCGCTACCCGGCCCGCCGGGCCAGGAGCAGCTGATCGCGAGCGTCCTGGTGCACCTCGGGTACGCCGCCGAGCACCGCTGTGCCTACCTGGCGCTGGTCAGAGGAGAGCACGAGCGCACGTTCCCCGAGGTGGCCACCTTGCTGGACGAGGCGAGAACGGCCGTGGCGGACCGCCTGGCGAGATCGCTGAACCGCGAGCGGACACCGGGACTGGACATGGCGCTGCACGGCTACCTGTCCTACGTGGACGCGATCACGGTGCGCTGGCTGGAGCACCCGGCCGAGCTGGAGCCGGCAACGCTGGCGGCCCTGGCAGCAGGAGCGCTGCGAGGCTCCCTGCACGACCTGGACCGCTGACCGGGGCCCGCCCCGCGACGTCCACGAGCCCACCCCGCGGCGCTCGAAGGGGCCGCTCGCGGTGCCCGAGCGGGAAACCGCGCCGGGGGTGGGCGATGTGCGGCGAAGCGGGTTCAGCGCGAGGGTGCGATCGGATCAGAGCACCCGAACCGCCGTCTCCGCAGGAGCGGCCGTCAAGCACCGTAGAACACGTAGTCGGCCACGTAGGGCACCGCGGTGCTGGCGCCCTCGGCGCAGGCGCCGGTCGGCGCCAGACCGCCGCGGGTGGCCAGGCGCTGGACGAACGTCACCCGGCCGAACACGCCACCGCCCTCGGTGCCGGTGGCCTTCAGGAGCAGTTCGGGAACGGCGCCGGTGCGGGGTACGTTCGCGACGGCTGTCGCGGAGACCGTGCTGCCGTCGCGCAGCGAGGCCCACCTCGGGCCGCGGGAGTGCAGGCCGACGGTGCGGCCGCGGTCGGTGAGGATCGCGGCGGGCTCGACGAAGGTCCAGGCCCCGGAGGTGCAGCGGTAGACCTGCACACCGGTGCCGCGCAACGAGGTGAGGACCTGGTTGCCCGCCGGAACGTCCAGGGGGGACGCCGCCGCGGCGTTCCCGGCGGTGGTGCTCGTGAGGGCCAGAACGCCGAGTGCGAGTGCCGTCGTGCGCAGAACGGTCATGGTGTCGTCTTCCCCTGTGCGTCGAGTCCGCTGTGGTCTTCGTGACCGGATACGGCGGGGGAGCGCACGCGGTTCAGGGATTGCTCGAACTGACCGGTGGCGCGGTCCTTCTGGCCTCAGAAGGAGTTTTCGGACAACCAGGGCATCTGGGCGTGCCACTGCGCGTCGCTGAGGTCCGTCAGGCTCGGTTCCTCGCCCAGCGGGATCACCTGCTGGGTGAGGTCGGCGACGGCCAGCGCCCAGTGCCGCGGCACGCTGATCTCGGCGTGGCCGGTGGGGGTGTCCAGGGTGATCGTCGTGGCCTCGCCGTGCTCGATGCGCACGTCGCCGACACCGCCGCCGTGCAGCAGCAGTTCACGGGCGAACATCCAGGTCGACGCGGAGTCCGACGACTCGTCGTGGATCTGCATGGTGGTGGTGAACGGGTCGTCGGAGCTCCAGCCCAGGGCGACGAGGAAGCCCGTGCGGGTGCTCTCGGCCGGCTTCCCGTCCAGGTCGGTCACCCGGATCGTGAGCGTGCTGTCGGTGGTCCCGCCGTCGACGGTGTGGCGTCCTGCGGCGCCGGACCTGATGATCCAGTGCCGCTCGTCCCCCTGGTGCTGGTCGTACACGTCGAGGTCGTACACGGCCGTCCTCCTCGTCGTCGAGCAGACCGAGTCCCCGGCGGGGCCCCTCCACCTCGCACAACGGCTGCGGGACGCGAACGGTTCATCGTGCGTCGCACCAGCTCAGGCGGTCACGACCGGGGCGGGCGTGGATCACCGGCGGCGAAGTGCCGCTCCCGGTCGGCCGCCGTCGCCGACCACCTCGACGCGCGCGGCCGTGACCGGTGCACCCCGGTGGCACGGCGGCACGGTGACACGGCCGCACGCTGTCGGCCGGACTCACCGGAATCGACGCGTTCGCGGCCGTCCGGTCCGCTGGTCCGTCCGTGGTCCACCCCACGACGGACCGGCGGCCACCGGAGTGACGCTCGGTGATGTCTACCGGGGGCATGTTTCGACCGGGTGGCTGCGGGGCATTCGCTGATCGCTGTGAGAACGAGCCGCCCACGAGATCGCGCGGTGGGGGAGGGGCGAACCCTCCGCACCGCGAGCGGAACGTGGTTGTCGTGGCGTTCATCTCGAGGAAGGACGGGCACATGGGTATCGACGACAAGTTCGACGCGAAGGCCGACGAGCTCAAGGGCAAGGCCAAGGAGACCACCGGCCGTGCCACGGACGACCCGGACCTGGAGGCCGAGGGCAAGGGCGACCAGGTCAAGGGCAACGTGAAGCAGGCGGCCGAGAAGGTCAAGGACGCCTTCAAGAAGTGATGGCGTGCGCGGTGGCCGGACGACGTCGTGTCGTCCGGCCACCGCGGTGTTCGGGACCGCTCGCGCGACTGCGCTGAGGAAATCGACCCTGAACGCGCGACAGTGGGGCGGGACCCGAATTCGGGTCCCGCCCCACTGTTCTCTCACTGTGCTGTTCTCCCGCTGCCGGGTGAAGAGACGGTCAGCGCCGGATCGGATTCATCACGAGCAGAACACTGGACGGAGTTCTGAAGTCCCGCGTCGAAATATCACCCGCACTGGTCAGCTGTTCACCCGACCGAGTCAGCTGCTCTGGCCCGAACCACCGTCGAGCACGCCACCGGTGGCGCACAGCTCCCCGGCGTTGCCCTCGGCCTCGTTCTCGCCGGGGGAGAGCACCGGCAGGTTGACGCCGTTGAGGACGTCCTCCACCGGCACCTGGACACCCAGGACGTTGATGTTGTTGTCGCAGATGCCGATGACCGCGTTGACGTTGTGCAGGATGTCGGTGTTGTTCAGGTTCACCAGGCCGACCTGCGCGTGGTCGCTGTTGTCGACGCTGTCCTGACTGCCGACGTGGTGACCGTCGTCACAGACGTCGTGGCAGCCTTCGGTAGCCGAAGCCATGCCACCGAGCATCACGGTGCCAGCAGCAGTCGCCGCCACAATGGCACCAAGCTTCTTGAACACAGATAACCCCTTGATGAGTCACGTTTGGCGAGTGGGCGGCAATCATCAATACAAGCTCAACCATGAGGAGACCGCTGTGATTGAAACGAATTGGACTGCCGTGTCACGAACGTACACGGCACAAGATCTGGAAGCCACCTGGTAACACCATCGTGTGTATTGCCCCGGCAATGGTGCAGGTGATTGCGGGAAACGACCGCCGGTGCCGGATCTCGACGCCGCCGGGGTCGGGGGTGCGCGGCACGGTCCGCGCGTGGTCGAGGCCGCCCCCCCCCGCACGCTCCGGCACCGCACGGTCCGGCACCGCACGTCGGGGTCGTCGGCGGCACCCGAGCACCGGCACGTGACCGCACGGGCAGATCCGGACCTGTTCTGGGCGCTGTGCGGGGGTGGGGCGACCTCGGCGTCGGGACGGCGCTGGAGATCGGCCTCCTGTCCGTCGCGCGGTCCGCGCGGGCGATCACGCGGCCCGTGCGGCCGGCCACGCCCGGTGCAGCGCGGCGGGGTCGGCGAGGACGCCGGAGTGGCGGGGCGTCCAGTCGAGCAGCGTGCGGGTCCTGGCGCTGATCACGAGTTCGTCCTGGTCGGCCGCGGTCTGGAGCATCCCGCCCGCCTCGGCCGGCTCGAAGGTGATCTCGCCGGTGTGCCCGGCGGCACGAGCGCAGGCCGTGCACACCTCCAGGGCGGTCGGCTGCTGGTCGTCACCGACGACGAAGACCCGGCCGGCGGCCACGTCGGTGCGCGCGAGGACGGCGACGTAGGAGGCGGCGAGGTCGTCGACGTGCACCCACGTCCAGCGCTTCGCGCGGTCGCCGTAGAAGGTGACGCGCCCGGCGGCGCCGGCGGCGAACCACTGCGCGGTCATCGAGGTGCTGGCCTCGCCGCCGTAGACGAAGCCGGGGCGGATCACGGTGTGCGGCAGGCCGGTCGCGGCGAGCTCGGCCTCCAGCACCATGCGGAAGTGCAGGGGGGAGGCGGGATCGCCGGGGGTGTCCTCGTCCATCGGTGACACGCCGGTCCGTCCGTAGCTGGAGATCCCGGTCGTGTAGACGAGGTGACGGCCGCGCCCGGTCCGCTCCTGCGCGGCGAGCAGTTCGGCGAACAGCTTCTGGTCGCTGCCGACGGGGTCGTTCAGGTCGAGGACGGCGTGCACGACGGCGTCCACGTCGTCGAGGTGGTGCCGGTAGCTGCCGGGATCGGCGAGCTCGCCGGTGACCGGCTGGACCTCGTGCGCGGCCAGGGCGCGGGCGCGCGGGCTCAGGGCGTCGCGGGTCAGGCCCAGAACGGTGTGACCAGCACGGCGCAGAGCGGCGGCGGTGCGCGAACCGGTGTAGCCGGTCGCGCCGGTGACGAGGATCTTCACGGGGGGCTCCAGGGGTGGTGCTGCGAGACAGAACTTGCTTGGGCAAGTACTACACCATCTTGCTTGCCTGGGCAAGAAAGATGAGGAAGGGTGTGGGCATGGCAGACGTCGAGGCGCTCACCGCGCACGAACAGCAGCTCTGGCGAGAACTGGGCCGGCTCGTGCACGCCCTGCCCCGCGTGCTGGAGGACGACATGACGAAGACCGCGGGCGTGACCATGACGGACTTCGCCGTCCTCCTGGTCCTGTCCGAGGCCCCGCGCCAGCGGATGCGCATGGCCGAGCTCGCCACCGCGACGGGACTGACGGCGAGCCGGATGACCAGGGTCGTCAACGGTCTGCGCGCGCGTTCCCTGGTCGACAAGGAGCGCGACCGGTCCGACGCGCGGGGCAACGTCGCCGTCCTGACCGGCGAGGGACTCGCGCGGATGCGCGCCGCCGAGCCCCAGCACCTCACCAGCGCGCACCGCCGCGTGCTGGACCACGTCCCCGCCGAGGCGATCCCCGTCCTGGCCGACGCCCTGCGCCGCATCACCGCGACCCTCGTCGGTGCCGCGGAGCGCCCGAGCGGGCGCTGAACCCGGCCGGGTTCGGCGCGCGTCGGCCTCGACGATCCTGTTCCGGACCGCCTCGCGCGGCTGGGAGGACGGCTGGACCGGTCCTGCGGCGTCGAAGCGGTGTGTCCGAGCGGTCGCCGACCGCTCGGACACCGGGTGGAGGTCCGCGGCCGGTCGGTTCTAGGACCGGCGGGGATCTCCGGCCGTCAGCCGGACGGTGAAGCCGTCCGCACCGCGGTCGAGGGTGACGTGACTGCACAGCTGGTGCGCGAGCCACAGGCCGAACCCGCCGCTGGGGCTGTTCGACGCGGGCAGCAGACCGGCGAAGGGGTCGGCGGGTCCGGTGCCGCGGTCGTGGACGGTGGCGACGAGCTGTCCGGGCGCGGACCAGACCCGGAAGCGGACCGGCCCGCGTCCGTGCCGCAGCGCGTTGGTCACGACCTCGCTCACCGACAGCACCAGGTTGCCGATCTCGGTTCCGGGGAGGCCGGACCGATCGGCCTCGGTGACGGCCCGGCGAGCGGCCACCGGGGACGGATCGACCAGGTCGACCAGCGCGGGCGTGCGCTGGATCGGGTGGTCGGCCACCGGCCGTGCCGCGGTGAGGAAGACGGGGGGGTCGACGTAGCGCTCGCGGGCCGGGAGCCAGCCCTCGGCGGAGACGACGAAGGGATGCGTCCGCGCGACGTCGTCGAGCACGTGCCGCGGCGTGACGCGCGTGTCGTAACCGCACATGCTGCGCAGCGGGAAGTCGTCGTAGGCGTGGTTCACCGCCGACTCGTACCGCGCCCACCAGTCCCACGTGTCGTGCAACCCCGACGGGGGGACCTCTCCGACGATGCGGATCTGCCGCGCGCCACCGGCCACGAACTCCGCCATCAGCTCGCGGTAGGTCCTGATCGCGGTGGCGGGGCGGGCGTAGAGGCCGTCGGTGCCGAGGAACGCGAGGTGCGGCGAGTCCGGGAGCACTGCGCGCAGCAGATCGGCCTTGTCCCGTGCGAGGGACACCACGGTCGGCTCACCGGCGTTCACCCCGTCCAGCAGGAACGGGGTCGCGACGGACAGCAGTTCCTCGTGGGAGCTGTAGTAGAAGGCGGCGTGGTCGTAGCCGCGGTGGCGGGTGCCGGCGGGCGCGCTCACGCGACTCGCTCCGCTCGCGGGCCGTCCC
Source organism: Umezawaea beigongshangensis (assembly GCF_016464305.1). Classification (GTDB taxonomy): domain Bacteria; phylum Actinomycetota; class Actinomycetes; order Mycobacteriales; family Pseudonocardiaceae; genus Umezawaea_A; species Umezawaea_A beigongshangensis. The sequence goes on along the minus strand of NZ_JAEIOJ010000009.1, from coordinate 321,739 downwards.
CGGTGTCGTCGCGGCCGTGGGCGGACACCGCCGGGAACGGACGGCGCGTCCTGCGCCGGGCGACGAGGTGCGCGTGGCGCCGGCGCGGGTGTTCGTCCGGACCGGCGCTCCGCGCGCTGTCCACCACGGCTGCCGAGTGCATGACGCCAGGCTACGACACGAGCAGGACGCGCGCGCGTGCGGCGAGGACCGCCCTGCCGGACGTCGTGCCAGGTCGGCGGGGGTGCACCTCCCGTTCGGGTGGCCTCCTGGCTCGGAAGCTCACCCGGACGGGAGGGGAACTCGTCGTGCGGGGACGCCGGTGCTCAGCGGTGGGACGGTTCCAGTTCGGCCACTCCGCTGCGCGACTCGGTCAGCCGCTCCCCGGCGGTCACCACGGTGTCGCGGGCCTCGACCCCGGCCGCGATCACCGCACCCGGCAGCACGATCGAGCGGTGCACCAGCGCGCCGGGTTCGATCGTGCAGCCCGCGTACAGCACGCTGGACCGCACCTCCGTGCCCCGCGGGACGGCCGTGCTCAGCAGGCTGTCCTCCGTGGGGGAGTACACCGGGGGAACACCGGTCAGCGTCCTGGGCAAGCTGCGCAGCGGCAGCGGGTGCGGGTGGTCCAGCAGTTTGAGCTGCTCGGCGTGGTAGCGCTCCACCGTGCCGATGTCCGCCCAGTAGCCGGGAACGGGGTGCGCCAGCACGCGCCGTCCCGAGGCGATCATCGCGGGCAGCACGTCGCGGCTGATGTCGTGCTGCCACCCGTCCTCGCCCAGCGCGCTCAGCTCGCCCAGCACCTCGGTCAGCGCGTCGATCCGGAACAGGCAGAACGCGGTGAAGACCAGGTCCGACGTCGGCTCGTCCGGCTTCTCCACCAGCCGCCGCACCACCAGCTCGTCGTCCACCTCGACCATGCCGAAGAGGCGCACGTAGCGCCGCTCGATGCGCTGCACGCCGATCGTCGCGTCGGCTCCGCTGTCGCGGTGCGCGGCGAGCATCGCGCCGTAGTCGTAGGAGTAGACGTGGTCGGCGTGCTGCACCAGCAGGTCCCGCGCGCCGGGGGCGAACAGGTACTCGGCGTTGGCCAGCAGCGCGTCGGCCGTGCCGCGCTCCGGCGGACGTTCCGGCAGGTCGCCGATCGACTCGCCCCCGCGCACGAGATCGTCGTGCGGTCCGAAGTGGACGCGGATGCCGGCGCCGTCCCAGTGCCGCAGCAGGTGGTCGATCAGGTCCCGCTCGCGGTGCAGCGACATCAGCACGAGTTCGGGGATGCCCGAGCGCACGGCGTTGGCGACGCTGAAGTCGACCAGCCGGCACGACGCCGCGTAGGGCACGAGCGGTTTGCACGTCCGATCGGTCAGCCGCCCCATGCGCTCGCCGAGTCCACCGGCCAGCAGCGCGGCCCTCACCTCGTGCATCGGATCACCAGGTCCTTCCCTGCGGTGTGCGGTCGGGAAGCAGTGCGCGGAGCAGTCGTGCCGAGTTCGCGGCGCTCTGCTGCCGCGGCAGCAGAGCGTCCTCGTGCTCGACGTAGATCATGCCGCAGAATCCCTCGTCGAGCAGCGCGGCCACGATGCCCGGCCACGGCAGGTCACCACCGCCGAGCGCGCGGAAGCGAACGGGCGGACCTGGACCGTAGCGCGACCAGCCCGCCCCCGGGGGAGGGCTGGCGCGGTTCCACCTTTGGAGGTCCTTCGCGTGGGTGGCACCCAACCGGTGGCCCCAGCCGCGCACGGCCTCGACCGGGTCGTGCCCGGTGGCCGCGACGTTGGCGACGTCCAGGCACACCCGCACGGTCGCCTCGGGCACCGCGACCGCCGCGGCGTCGAGCAGCGCGCGGGTGCTCTCCGGGTCGTGGGCGACCTGCTTGGGGTGGGGTTCCACCAGCACCTCCACCCCGTGCTCCGCGGCCAGTCGCAGCACGGGCGCCGCGGCCTCGCACCAGGCGTCGACGTTGTCGGCCCAGCTGACGTCGCTGTGCCACCAGGACAACCAGCGCGACAGGTCGGGCACGCCGAACATCAGCCGCACCTGCGGGACGCCGAGGTCGGCGGCGACGCGCACGGCGTGCTCCGCGTGCCGCAGCGCGTGCGCCCGCTTCTCCGCCGGGGTGCCGGACAGGACCGGATCGGTGTGCGGACCGTGCGGGCCGAGCAGCAGTTGCGTGTCGCGGCTGTTGCTCACGCAGGTGACCGTCACGTCCCGCAGCACGGCGCGCAGGTCGGCCCGGTAGCCGGCGTCGGTGCTCCAGCGGTCGGCGTCGAGCAGGTGCGAGGTGGTGTCGGTGGGCAGGTCGACGCCGTCCACGCCGATCGCGCGCGCGGCGTCGACGGCGGCGGGGAGCCCGGCGCCGCCCCACGCGGCCAGGCACAGGCCCAGCGCGACCGGGGCGTCGGTGGAGGCGGGGCGCGGCGCCGGGACCACGACGCGCGGGACGAGGTCGAGCGTCCACGCGCAGTGCCCGGCCACCGCGGGAGGGAGCGCGAGCACGTCGCCCTCCACGCAGGACTCCAGCGCGGCACGCACGGCGGAGTTCGGGTCCGTCACCGCGACGACCTCGCTGACCAGCAGTTCGGCCAGCAGCGCGCGTTCCAGCTCCGCCAGCAGCTCGGGGCAGCCGGTGAACACCCCGCCACCGGCGGCGACCGCCCAGCGCCCGGTGAGTCCGGCGCCGCGCGCGGCCGCGTCGATCCCCAGGACGAGTTCGCCCACCGCCCCGGCCACCAGGCTCGCCGCCACCGCGTCGCCGTCGAGCCACGCCCGGCACACCAGCGGCGCGAGCGCGGCGACGGCCGCCTTGGGGAACGCCCGCGCGGCGAGGTCCCTGGCGACCGCGGCCGGATCGGGCCGCAGCAGCCCGGTCAGCGCCGTCTCGGGCCCCCGGCCGTCGACCGCGCGCACGGCGGCGCGCAGTCCGGCCAGTCCCAGGTCGAACGCGCTGCCCTCGTCGCTGCCGAGGTACTCGCACCCGCCGACGCGGACCGGCGGGTTCTCCCCGCCCCCGGCCAGGAACCCCGACCCCGTCCCGCACACCACGGCCACGCCCCGCCCGTGCAGCGGGGGCGCCAGCAGCCAGGGCACGGCGTCGTTGGACACCACCACCCGTCCGGTCAGCCCGGCCTCCAGGGCCGCGCGGCGCAACCGGCGCAGTTCGGGCTCCGGGTCGAGCGGGTCGAGCGCGGCCGTCGCGACCCACCCGTGCCCCGGCGACCCGGCCAGCGCGGCGGCGAGGTCGCCCAGCACGGTGCGCAGGGTCGCGTCCGCCGCGTCCGCACCCGCGGACGCGGGGTTGACCGAGCCGTGGGCGCGCCGTCCGGCGGGGCCGGTGACCGTCGTGGTGCTGCCACCGGCGTCCACCGTCCACAGCCGGCTCACCGCACGTCCCCGCGGTCGCGCAGCAGCGCCCGCCTCACCTCGTCCTCGGTGACGTCCTCGGCGATCACCGTCGTGCCGAGCGCCATCGGGAGCACGAAGCGGAGGCTGCCGTCGCGGATCTGCCGGATCTTCGTCAGCGCGCCGAGCACGTCGTCGACCGCCGGTTGCGCGCCCAGTTCCGACAGCGCGACGGGCAGGCCCAGCTGGCGGATCAGCGCCGTCACCCGGTCGGCCACGGAGGGCACGACCAGCCCCCTGGCCCTGGCGACGTCGACCGCGACGGCCATGCCGAAGGCCACCGCCTCGCCGTGCAGCACGGGTCCGTAGCCGGTCACGGTCTCCACGGCGTGCCCGACGGTGTGGCCGAAGTTCAGCGGTCTGCGCAGGTCGACCTCGTAGGGGTCGCGGCCGACGAGCTCGGTCTTGATCGCCCCGGCCGCGTGCACCAGCACGTCCACGGCGGGCGAGGCGCACGCGACCAGGTCGTCGACGTGCTGCTCGATGAAGTCGAAGAGGGCGGGGGAGGCGATCACCGCCTTCTTGACCACCTCGGCGAGCCCGGCGCGGACCTGCCGCCCGTCCAGCGTCCGCAGGTAGGCGAGGCAGGAGATCACCGCGCGCGGCTGGTAGAAGGCGCCCACGAGGTTCTTGGCCTCGGCGTGGTCCACGGCGACCTTGCCGCCGATCCCGGCGTCGACCTGCGCGAGCAGCGTGGTGGGGACGTTGACGTAGGGCACGCCGCGCATGTAGGCGCTGGCGACCCAGCCGACGGTGTCCACGACCACCCCGCCGCCCAGGGCCACCACGACGTCGCGCCGGGCGAACCCGACCTCCGCCAGCCAGTCGATGAGTTCGAACGCGGTGGTGAGGGACTTGCTCTTCTCGCCGGCCTGCATCGACGTGGTGCCGATGAGCAGGTCGCGCTCGGCCAGTGCCGAGACGATCCGGTCCGCGTGCAGGTCCGCCACGACGTTCTCGGTGATCACCGCGGCGCGGCGGCCGTCGAGCTCGGCGACGAGCGCCTCGATCGCGTCGGGCACGTCCGCTACGACGTGGATGCGGTAGGAGTCCTCCCTCGTGACGTCGACCTGGAGGACGGCTTGTTCCACCGGAAGGGGGATCTCGTCGCTGATCAGATGGGCACGACTCTCCATGGTTCTCCTCTCGGGGGTCACCCGAAAAGGGAATGTTGGCAACTCGAACGTGCCAGAGTAACTTCCTGTTGACAAGTTGTTGACGGACAGTGGTCGCTTTTGTCAGGGAGGGCAGCGCGTGCAGGAGGCCGCCGTACGACGTCCGGGGTCCACGGGTCTGATCGCCGCAGCGAGCAGCTGGGGGTTGTTCTGGGGCGGCTGGGCCGCCCTGCTTCCCGACGTGAAGGACCAGATCGGAGCCACGGACACCGAGTTCGGGCTCGCCCTGTTCGGCATCCCGCTCGGTGCGCTGCCCGCGATGGTGCTCACCGGGCCGCTGGCCAGACGCCTGCGGTCGCGCACGCTGCCGGTGGTGCTCGCGGTCTTCGCCGTGGCCTGCCTGCTGCCCGGCCTGGCGCGCTCGCCCTGGGCCTTCGCCGCCGCCCTGGCCCTGGTCGGGGCGACGTCCGGAGCCATCGAGGTCGCCCTCAACGCCACCACCGCGGCCCACGAGGCGCGCGACGGCACCCGGCTGTTCAACAAGGTCCACGCCGCCACCCCGCTGGCGATGGTGCTCGCCGCGCCGACCGTCGGCCTCGCCCGGCAGGCGGGCGCGAGTCCGTGGCAGGTGCTGCTGGTCGTCGCCGTCGCCGTCGCGCTCAGCGCACTGCTCGCCGTGGACCGCTCCGGCTGGCGCGCCCCCCACGAGGAGACCGCCCCCGGCCCGCGCCGCACGCTGACGCCGGTGCTGATCGGATTCGGGCTGATCGCGGCGGTCGTGCTGTTCATGGAGAACGCCGTCGAGCAGTGGGGCGCGATCCACCTGGAGCAGGGGCTCGGCGCCGGGCCGCTGCTGGGCAGCGCGGCCCCGGCGAGCTACATGATCGGCCTGTTCCTCGGGCGCCTGCTCGCGCAGTGGCGCGGCGAGCGGTACTCCGGCCTGACGCTCGTGCTGTTCGGCAGCGGCTTCGGCACGGCCGGGCTCGCGCTGGCCGTCCTCACCGCCGCGGCCGACCTGCCCGCCGCCCTCGCGCTCGCCGGGTTCGCCGTCGCCGGTGTCGGCCTCGCGCCCGCCGTGCCGACCCTGCTCGGACTGGCGGGCCGCAGCGCGGACGACGAGCACCGCCCGAACGTGATCGCGACCGTCACCACGATCTCCTACCTCGGTTTCCTGGTCAGTCCGCCGGTCGTCGGGGCGATGGCGGGCGGCTGGGGTCTGAGCACGGCGCTCGGCGTCGTCGCCGCGGGCGGTGTGCTGGTGGCCGTGTCCGCCGCGCTGATCCCCGCGCCCGCCCCGGCGGTGGTGGCCCGGTGAGGGCGCTGGTCGTCGGCAGCGGCTACCTGGGCGGCACGATCGGCGGCCGGGTGCGCGCGCTCGGCGGGCAGGCCGTGCTGTCCTCGCGCCGCCGCCCCGGGGCGGCGTCCGCCAGCGGGCTCGACTGGCGCGAGCTGGACGTGCGCTCGCCGCTGGCGTGCCGGGAGATCGTGCGGGACGTCGCGCCGGACGCGCTGGTCGTGGTGCACGGACCGTCGGACATCACCTGGTGCGAGCAGAACCCGGACGAGGCGATGGCCGCGCACGGCGCCGGGGCGCGGAACCTGGCCGCCGCGGCCGACGGCCGCCCGGTGCTGCTGATCTCCACCGACAACGTCTTCGACGGCGAGCGCACCAGCAGCGCCGAGTCCGACGCGGTGAACCCCGCCAACGCCTACGGCGCGGCGAAGCTCGCCGCCGAGCGGACCCTGCTGGACACCGGCACGGCGCTCGCGCTGCGGGTGAGCCTGGTCTACGGCTGGGACCCCGACGGCATCCGCCCCAACTTCTTCACCACCTGCGCCCGCGCGCTGCGCGCCGGGCGGGAGCTGGAGGTGCCCGACGACCACTGGAACACCCCCGTCCTGGTGGACGACGTGGCCGCGTGGTCGGTCGCCCTGCTGCTGGCCGGTCGCACCGGCCTGCTGCACCTGGGCGGCCCGGAGCGGCTGAGCCGCCACGCCTGGGCGCGGCGCATCGCCGCTGCGCTCGACCTGGACGACACGGGCGTGCGCGCGGTGCCCAGGGAGCGCAGCGCCTACGCGTGCCGGCCGGTCAACGCCTGCCTGCACAGCGAACGGGCTGCGGAACTGCCGGAGCTCACCGGCCTGGAACCGGCGGGGGTGGACGAGAGCGCGCTGAGGCTGTCGGCGATCGCGGCGGCCGACACGGACCGACCGACCTGACGCAGATCGAGCAGTGGAGGAACGTTGACGAACAAGCACCTGTTCCTGGCCAGCAAGCGAGCCGTCGTCACCTACGCCCCCGATGCCGACACCGGCGAACTGCGCGGGTGGCTCGCCCCCGGCGGCACCGGCAACGTGGTCGCCGAGCAGGCCGGCTACCTCGACGTGTCCTGGATCGTCAGCGCCGACACCGACGACGACCACCGCGCGGCCGAGCAGAACCCCGACGGGATGGTCACCGAGCTGCCGTCGGGCCGGGAGGTGCGCGTGCACCACCTGCGCCACGACCGCGTGACCTTCCGCGTCGTGCAGGACTTCTTCACCGCCGAGCTGATGTGGGCCGGGAACAACTACGGCTGGGACCGCTGGACGACGCCGTCGTTCGGCGAGGAGACCCGCCGCGCCTGGCGGCTGTTCGGCGAGTTCACCGACGACTTCGCGAACGAGATGCTGCTGCGCTCGGCCGACGACCCCGAACCCGTCTACCTCGTGCACGACTACCAGCTCGTGTGCGTCCCGGCGAAGATCAGGGCGCACCGCCCGGACGCGCCGATCCTGTTGTTCGTGCACATCCCGTGGCCCTCGGCGGACTACTGGCGCATCCTGCCCCGCGAGATCCGCACCGGAGTGCTGGAGGGGATGCTCGCCGCGGACGTGATCGGCTTCTTCACCGAGCGCTGGTCGAGGAACTTCCTGGCCTGCGTCGCCGACCTGCTGCCCGACGCGGAGGTCGACCACGCGGCCGGCACGGTCACCTGGCGCGGCCGGGTGGCCCGCGTCCGCACCCAGCCGCTGGGCTACAGCCCGGAGACGCTGCGGCGCAGGAACTCCGCGCTGCCCGGCGGAATCGCCGAGTGGGCCGGGGACGAGCGCCTGGTCGTCCACTCCGGACGGACGGACCCGATCAAGAACGGCTGGCGGGCCGTGCGCGCGTTCATGCTCGCCGTGCAGCAGAACCCGGAGCTGCGCGGCACGAGGATGCTGGTGCGGATGAACCCCAACCGGCTGTACGTGGAGGCCAACGCCGACTACGTGCGCCGGGTGGAGGAGGCCGTCGAGGAGGCCAACGCCGTCCTCGGCGCCGACACCGTGCGGGTGCACTGCGACAACGACGTCAACCACAGCTTCGGCGCGTTCGAGCGGGCGGACCTGCTGATCTTCAACTCCACGGTGGACGGTCAGAACCTCAGCGTGTTCGAGGCGCCGCTGGTCAACGAGCGCGACGCCGACGTGGTCCTGTCGGAGATGGCCGGTGCGGCGGAGATCCTCGCCCCGGTGTGCCGGACGGTGAACCCCCAGGACGTCGCCGAACAGGCCGAGGCCATCGCCGCCGGGCTGCTCGCGCCGCCGGAGGAGCGGGCGCGCGCGGCGAGGCTGCGCCGGGAGACCGCGCAGCCGTGGACGCTGGAGCGCTGGGTCGACGACCAGCTCACCAGCCTGGGACTGCGCTGATGGACCCGCTCACCGGCCTGAACCCCGAGGACCACGCCTACTACGAGCTGGGCGACGCGCTGCTGGTGCGCGGCGAGGGCGTGCGCGTGTGGGACTCCACCGGCCGCGAGTACCTCGACTGCGTGTCCGGCACCTTCAACCTCGTGCTGGGCCACAACCACCCCGCCGTCGTCGCCGCGGTCAAGGGACAGGTGGACGACCTGGTGTTCGCCAGCTCGTCGTTCCAGACCGGGCCCACCAACGAGGTGATGCGGCAGCTGGTGGAGCTGAGTCCCGCCGGGCTGACGAGGGTGAACCTGCGCAGTTCCGGTGGCTCCACGGCCAACGAGGGGGCCATCAAGATCGCCCAGTGGCACACCGGCGCGCGCGACGTGATCGTGCCGTTCCGCGGTCACGTCGGGCAGAGCATCGCCGCGACCAGCTACAACGGCACGTCGCGGATGCGGGCGCCGTTCCCGAACCGGCTGCCCGGCGCGGTGCACGTGCCCGAGCCGTACTGCCACCGCTGCTTCTACCGGCAGACCCCCGACAGCTGCGGCATGTGGTGCGTGGACCGGATCGAGGACTTCATCACCTACGCCTCCTCCGGCAGCGTCGCGGCGATGATCGTCGAGCCGATCAGCGGGGTGGGTGGCAACGTGGTCCCGCCACCGGACTACCTGCCGACGCTCCAGCGGTTCTGCCGGGACCGCGGGATCGTGCTGATCTTCGACGAGAACCAGACCGGGCTGGGCCGCACCGGTCAGCTGTTCGCCGCCGACCACTTCGGCGTCACACCGGACATCATGACGATCTCCAAGGGGCTCACCGGCAGCGGACTGCCGCTGGCCGCGATCCTCACCCGCGAGGACCTGGTGGGGATGCCGCGCTCGATGCACGGCTTCACCTACGGGAGTCACACCCTGTCCGCGGCGGCGGCCGCGGTCACCCTGGAGATCGTGCGGCAGCCGGAGTTCCTGGCGAACGTGCGCGCCACCGGCGCCGTGCTGCTCGACCGGCTGACCGCGCTGCGCGCCGACCACCCCTGCCTGGACGAGGTCCGCGGCGTGGGGCTGATGCTCGGCGTGGAGCTGGCCGAACCGGACGGGTCGCGCTCGCCGCGGCTGGCCGCGGCGCTGAGCACGGCGCTGGCCGACCGCGGCGTCATCACCAGGGTGTCCGAGCACGGAGAGGGCAACGTGATCGAACTGCGGCCGCCGCTGGTGCTGACGCCCGCCGACGCGCACCTGATCGCCGACCGGTTCGGCGACGCGCTCCAGGCGCTGTAGCCGGTGGAGGAGCCGATCGAGCAGCTCAGCGTCGAACTCACCGCGACGGGCCCCGTCCTGTCGCACGAGCCGGTGGCCGCGCCGCCGGGCGGTCCGCACGCCGTGCTCGTGCGCACCGAGCTGATGGGGGTGTGCCGCTCCGACCTCAAGGAGCTGTCCGGCGTGCGCGGCGGGCCGAGCCAGTTCGGGCACGAACTGGTCGGCCGCGTCGTGCGCAGCACCACCGGCCGGCTGCCGGTGGGGGAGCGGGTGTGCCTGGACCCGAACGTCCCCGTGCGGCGCGGCACCGGCTTCGCCCGCTGGATGTGGGTGACCGGTGCCGAGGACGACGTCGCCACCGCGCTGCCCGTCGCCCCGTCCGGGGGCAGCGCGCAGCGCCTGGTGTTCGCCGAACCCGCCGCGTGCGCGGCGCACTGCCTCACGATGGCCGTGCGCCACCGGGGCGAGGAGGTGCGCGGGCGCGCGGTGTGCGTGCTGGGCGCGGGCACGGCGGGCGTCCTCATCGCCGGGCTGGCCGCGGCCGGCGGCGCGGTGGTGTCGCTGCGCAACCGCGAGGCGGACCGGCTCGACTTCCTGCGCGAGCGCGGTGTGCTGCGCGACGAGGTGGACCGCCCCGCTCCGGACGGCAGCCAGGACGTCGTGGTGGTGGCGACCAGCTTCGTCTTCCCCGACGTGCTGGAGCGGGCGCTGCGCCTGGTGCGGCCGGGCGGGCTGGTCATGCTCTACGGCGGGACGAGGGCGGGCGACCGGCTCGACGGCCTGGACTGCGACCTGGACGCCGTGCGCCGCGGCGAGCGGTCGGCGACCGCGCTGTGGCACGGCCAGCCCGTCGTCGTGGGCGGCAGCTACGGCACCAGCACCGCGGACTTCCGCCTGGCGCTCACGACGCTCGCGAACGGCCGAGGACCAGGGGTGGAGCGCCTGGTGACGGGGGTGGTGGACCTGGCGGAACTGCCCGGCGTGCTCCGCTCGATCACCACCACCCGCCAGCTCGGCAAGGTGCTCGTGCGCCCGTGACGCCGCGGCTCACGCCAGGCGCAGCACCGCCGACAGCCCGCGCTCCCGGTCGGACCAGCGGTCGGTGGGCAGCAGGTACACCGGCATCCCGGCGCGCACCGCCGCGCCGTCCTTGACCGGGTCGTCGCCGACGTAGAGCACCCGGCCGGGCGGTGAGGCCAGCTCCTCGCAGGCCAGCGCGAACAGCGCGGGATCGGGCTTCTCCAGGCCGTGCTCGCAGGACAGCACCACGGCGTCGAGCAGTTCCAGCACGCCCGCGTCGGCCAGCGCGGGCCTGATGTCCCAGCCGATGTTGCTCAGCACCCCCAGGCGCGTGCCGCGCTGGTGCAGCGCGCCCAGCACGGCGGCGACGTCGGGGTAGGGCTTCCACGCGGCGGGATCGGTCAGCGCCTCGTAGACCAGGTCGGTGACATCGCCGCCGAACGGCCCGGCCTCGGCGATCAGCCGCGTCCAGACCTCCCGGTGCACTCGCGCCGACAGGTCGCACCCGACCCTCGCGCGCATCCCCTCCGCCGAGTCCACGTGCGCCAGCACGGCGGCGATCAGCTCGGCCCCGGACAGCCCGCCGAGGTCCGCGCCACGCCGCCGAGCACGGGCCTCCAGGTCGGCGGGATCGAGCACGGACGTGTCGTCGAACAGCGTTCCGGAGAAGTCGAACAGGACGGCCTCTGGCCCACCGCGGTCGTGATCCACGTCCTCGACCGTAGCGGCGACGCGAACGGCGCGCAGGCGATCGGCGGAGTGACGAGACCGCCACCGCGATGCACTCGTGCGGAGGTAGAGGTGGCGGCGGCGGCGTGATTAGCGTCGAGGGTCCGGTCGAGCTGGTCTCCAGGTCGGCGCAGCGCGACACGGACGAGGAGGGGCGATGACGCCCACTCGCTTGCACGGACGACTGCTGAGCCTGTTCGCCGCGGTGATCGCGGGCGCCGCGGTCCTGCTCGTGCCACCGGCCCCCGTGCCGGCCACGGCCGCTCCCGGCAGCGCGGCCCTCACCCCGCCACTGGGCTTCAACACCTGGAACACGTTCGGCTGCGCCATCGACGAGACGCTCGTCCGCCAGGCCGCCGACGCGATGGTGTCCTCCGGGATGCGGGCTGCCGGCTACCGGTACGTGGTGGTCGACGACTGCTGGTTCGACCCGCAGCGCGACGCGGAGGGGAACCTGCGGGGCGACCCGGTCCGGTTCCCCAGCGGCATGAAGGCGCTGGCCGACCACGTCCACAGCAGAGGGCTGAAGTTCGGTCTCTACCAGGTGCCGACCGACCGGACCTGCGCGCAGCGGACCGGGACCTATCCCGGCTCCACCGGCAGCGCGGGCCACGAGGTGCAGGACGCGCGGCAGTTCGCGGCGTGGGGCGTGGACTACCTGAAGTACGACTGGTGCTCCCCGGAGGGCAGCCGCGACGAGCAGGTGGCCCGCTTCTCGCTGATGCGCGACGCCCTGCGCGCCACCGGACGGCCCGTCGTCTACAGCATCAACCCCAACAGCTACCACGCGGTCACCGGCGACGAGTACCACTGGGGCGAGGTCGCCGACCTGTGGCGGACCACGGAGGACCTGCTCGACATCTGGCAGAACGACCACGTCAACAGCTACCCGATGGGCGTGGGCAACGTCGTGGACGTCACCGTCCCGCTGGCCGCGCAGAACGGCCCCGGCAACTGGAACGACCCGGACATGCTGGTCGTGGGCCGTCCGGGACTGTCGCTGACGGAGTCCCGCTCGCACTTCGCGCTGTGGGCGCTGATGGCCGCGCCGCTCATGGCGGGCAACGACATCCGCACCATGTCCGCCGAGGTCAGCGAGATCCTGCGCAACCCGCGCCTGCTCGCGGTCAACCAGGACCCGCTCGGCGCGGGCGGGCGGCGGGTGCGCGACGACGGCGACGTCGAGGTGTTCGCCAAGCCCCTGAGCGGCGGCTCGGTGGCGGTCGGCCTGTTCAACCGGGGAGGCGACACCACGACCGTCACCACCACGGCGGAGCAGGTGGGCCTGACCGGGAGCGCGTTCGCGCTGACCGACCTGTGGACCGGCGAGACCTCCCGCACGTCGGGGCAGATCTCCGCGAGCGTCCCCGCGCACGGCGTCACGGCGTTCCGGGTCAGCGGTGGACGCACCACGCCCAGCAGCACCTCCGTGCTGCGCGGCGTCGGTTCCAACCTGTGCGCCGACGTCGACGACTTCTCCACCGCTCCGGGCACGACCACGCTGTTCTGGGACTGCCACGGCGCCGCCAACCAGCTGTGGACCAGGTGGAGCAACGGGGAGGTCCGCGTCTTCGGCTCCCTGTGCCTGGACGCCGTCGACCGGGGCACGGCAGAAGGCACCAGGGTGGTCACCTGGACCTGCAACGGTCAGGACAACCAGCGGTGGACGTTCGCCGCGAACGGCAGCATCCGCGGCGTCCACTCCGGACTGTGCCTGGACGGGACGGGGGCCGTCGGCGAGACGCCCCTGCTGCTGCGGACCTGCAACGGCGGCGTGGACCAGCGCTGGACGCGGCGGTGAGCCCGCTGTCCGCCCGATCCGCCGCGGACAGCGGAAAAAACCGGTCCCCGCATCGCTTGACGACCGGTGCCGGGGTGCACGACCCTCGGTGAGAGCGCTCTCCCACCCTCCCCGTCGACAACGCCGTCGATCCCCGTCGCGGTCCTCGGCGGCGTCGGCTCCTGCTCTCGCTCTGCCAGGAGTCGCCATGCCCGCCACGTCCCCCGTCCGCCACGCCTCCCGCCCCCGACCGCCCCTGCGGCCGGTGATCGGCCTCGTCCTCCTCGCACTGCTCGCCACCTGTCTCACGGCCACGGCCGGGCCCGCCTCCGCGGCCGGAACGCTGCTGTCGCAGGGCAGGCCGACGAGCGCCTCGTCGGTCGAGAACGCCGGGACGCCCGCGTCCGCCGCCACGGACGGCGACACCGGCACCCGCTGGTCCAGCCGGTTCGACGATCCGCAGTGGTTGCAGGTCGACCTCGGCGCCACCGCCGACGTCGACCGCGTGGTCCTGGACTGGGAGTCCGCTCACGCCACGAGCTTCCAGCTCCAGACCTCGGCCGACGCGGCGACCTGGACGACCGTCCACACCACCACCGGCGGCACCGGCGGCACGCAGACCGTCGCCGTGACCGGATCGGGCCGCTACGTCCGCGTGCTCGGCACGGCCCGCGCCACCGGCTACGGCTACTCCCTGTGGGAGTTCCGGGTGTTCGGCACGCCGCGGACCACCGATCCGGGCACCACCGCGCCGATCTCGCGGTTCAAGCAGGTGACCGCCTCCTCGTGGGAGGGCGGCAACGCACCGGCCGCGGCGCTGGACGGCCGGGCGAACACCCGCTGGTCCAGCCGGTTCGGCAGCGACCAGGAGTGGCTGCGGATCGACCTCGGCGCCACGGCGACGCTCACCGGGGTCGTGCTGGCCTGGGAGGCCGCCCACGCCACCGGCTACCGCGTCGAGGTGTCCGCGGACGGCACCTCCTGGACCACCGTGCACTCCACCACGACCGGCACCGGCGGCACCGAGCGGCTCGCGGTCAGCGGCACCGGACGGTACGTGCGGCTGCACGGCACGGCCCGCGCCACCGGGTACGGCTACTCCCTGTGGGAGGTGGAGGTCCTCGGCACCCTCGACACCGCCGCCACCACGCCGCCGCTGCTCTCGCCGCCGACGAGGGCTCCCGCGAACACCGGCGCGTTCGCGCTGACCGCACCGGCCGACGGCGCGCTGATCACCGCCACCCGCCGGCCCACCCTCTCCTGGGCCGGTGTCGCCGGGACCACCCGCTACCAGGTGTGGATCAACGTCAGCCGCACCGACTACGACTTCACCGCCTCCGGCAACCTGCTCGACCTGCACACGAAGGTCGCCGAACCGACCGGCACCAGCTACACGCCGACGTGGGACATCACCGACCGCTGGACCTACCGGTGGTTCGTCGTCGCCGCGGACGGCCCGAACGCGGGCCGTGCCTCCGCGATCCGGACCTTCGGCCTCTACCTGCCGACCCTGGAGACGGTGGACGACGGCGTCGGGGTCGTCGGCGGCAGCCGCGACCTCAACCGCAACGGCGCGATCGAGCCCTACGAGGACTGGCGCCGCCCCGTGCAGGCGCGGGTGGACGACCTCCTCGGTCGCATGACGACCGAGGAGAAGGCGTACCAGATGTTCTACAACGCCCAGGTCTTCCCGAGGTCGGGCTGGCACTTCGGGCCCGCCGAGGCGCAGGACCTGCACGCCGTGCTGCTCGCGTCGTCCGGGACGCGGCTGGGCGTCCCGCCGGTGTCCGCGGGCGACACCGTCAGCGGCTACAAGACGACCTACCCGACGCAGAGCGCGCTCGCCGCGGCCAAGAACTACCCGCTGGACCACAGGCTGGGCGACGTGCAGCGCCGGGAGCAGCTGGAGGTCGGTACCCGCGGTGTGCTCGGTCCGCTCGCCGAGGTCGGCACCAAGGTGCTCTACCCGCGCATCCAGGAGGGCAACGGCGAGAACGCCGACGTGGCCGCCGCCCAGGTCAGGGCGCTCGTCTCGGGTCTTCAGGGCGGTCCCGAGCTGAACCCGTCGTCCGTGCTGGCCACGGTGAAGCACTGGCCGGGCGAGGGCGCGGGCGGGGAGGCGCTCATCGTCCACGACGAGGTGACGATCAAGTACCACATGATCCCGTTCCGGGCCGCGATGGAGGCCGGCGCGGTCAACATCATGCCGGGCTACGCGGGCAGCTCCCTGCTCGACCCCGGCGGTCCCGGTGCGGGCGACAGCGCCAAGATCCTCGCCTACCTGCGGCAGAACCTGGGCTTCACCGGGCTGATCACGACGGACTGGCTGCCCACCGGCTCGTGGATCGGGGCGGCCAGAGCCGGTTCCGACGTGATGGGCGGCGCCGATCCCGGTGCGGCCGGGTTCAGCGTCGCGGACTTCACCGCCGCCGTGCCCGCCGCGCGCATCGACGACGCCGTGCGCCGGGTGCTGCGGCTGAAGTTCCAGCTGGGGATCTTCGAGAACCCCTACGGCGACCCGGTCAACGGGCCGTACCGCTTCCACACGCCCGAGTACGCGGCGCTGGCCAACCAGGCGTCCCGCGAGGCCCTGACCCTGCTGAAGAACACCGGCGCGCTGCCGGTGCGGCTGCCCGCGGGCAGCGACGTCGTGGTGGCGGGGCAGCGCGCCACCGACACCGGCGCCTGCTGCGTGTGGACCAGCTTCTTCCACCAGGAGTACGGCTCGCTCAGCGTGCTGGACGCGATCAGGGCCCGCGCGGCGCGGGCGGGCGTGACCGTGCACCAGGACGACGCGCCGACACCGGAACTGGCCGTCGTGGTGGCGGGAGAACCCTCCTACACGCACGCGACGAGCTGGGTGAAGGAGCAGCCCCACCTGCCGCCGGACCAGCTCGGGCTGATCCGGGACTTCCAGCGGCGGGGGATACCCGTGGTGGTGGTGCTCGTGATGCCGCGCCCGTACGTCATCACCGAGTGGCACGACCTGGCCAGCGCGGTCCTGCTCACCTACCGCGGCGGCGAGGAGATGGGACCGGCCGTGGCGAGCCTGCTCTTCGGCGACCACGCGCCGAGCGGGAAGCTGCCCTGGCAGCTGCCGCGCTCGCTGTCCGACGTGCTGCGCCCCGGCGGCACGGACGTCCCGGCCGACGCGACGGAGCACTGGGACCTGCCCTACGACCTCGGCGCCACCCCGGCCGAACGCGCCGAGATCCGGGCGAGGATCGACGCCGGGCAGAGCGTGCCCAGCACCTACGGCACCCCGCTCTACCCGTACGGAGCCGGTCTGATCGGCTGGTGAGACCGCCGCTCCGGCCGCCGGACCCGGCGGCCGGAGCGGCGGTTCCTCAGTCCCGGTGCGCGTCGCGCCGGTAGGAGTGGACGACGAGCCCCCGGCAGTCGGCCACCCGGTCGTACAGCTCGCGGGCGGGGGAGTCCTCCAGCGCGTTCCAGTACAGGCGCGGAAAACCGTGCTCCTCGGCGTCCCGCGCCACCCGCTCGATCATCGCCGTCGCCACACCGCGCCGCCGGGCTTCCGGGACCACGAACAGGTCCGCCAGGTAGCACCTGTCGTCCGACCAGACACCGGCGTGGAAGACGTGGTGCGCGACGGCGACCACCCGGCCGTCCAGCCGCGCGAGGATTCCGCGCACCGGCCCGTCGTCGAGCAGGCGTCGCCAGGTCCGCTCGTAGCCGTCGTCGTCGACCTCCTCGCCGAAGTGCCCGTGGTGGCCTCGGGCCAGCACCTCCCGGTCGGCGCGGTCGGACTCGGTCAGAACGCTCGTCTCGATCACGAGGCTCATCGTGTCGCACGGCGGAACCGAGGGCCCGTTGCCGCCTTAAGACCAGGTGCCTATAGTCCTAGGCAGCTAGTTAAATGGAGGAAGTCGTGATCGAGTTCCACTTGGACGCGGGGTCGGGCCTGTCGCCCTACCAGCAGCTCGTCCAACAGGTGCGCCACGCGCTGCGGCTCGGCCTGCTGCGCGAGGGCGACCAGCTGCCGAAGGTCAAGGACGTCGTCGCGCAGCTGGCCATCAACCCCAACACGGTGCTCAAGGCCTACCGCGAGCTGGAGCACACGGGTCTCGTCGCAGCCCGTCCCGGCGTCGGCACCTTCGTCGCGCAGACCCTGCCCGCCGTGGCGCCGGGAGTGCTCGGTCCGCTGAGCCGGGACCTGCGCCGCTGGGTCGCGAGGGCCCGGCTCGCCGGGCTGGACGACGAGAGCGTCGAAGCGCTCTTCGCGAACACCGTGCGGACCACGGCGACGGAGGACACGGCGTGAACACCATGCTGCGAGCCCGAGGACTGGGCAAGAGGTACCGGCAGCGCTGGGCCCTGTCCGACTGCGCGCTGGAGATCCCGGCGGGCCGCGTCGTCGGCCTGGTCGGCCCCAACGGCGCGGGCAAGTCCACCCTGCTCGGCCTGGCCGCGGGCATGACCACTCCCACCGCGGGGGAGATCGAGGTGTGCGGCGGACGGCCCGGCAGCGGCCCCGCCCAACTGGCCAAGGTCGGGTTCGTCGCCCAGGACACCCCCACCTACGCGGGGCTGACCGTCGCCGAGCACCTGCGCCTGGGCGCCCGGCTCAACCCCGGCTGGGACGCCGACCTCGCGCGCGAGCGGATCGACCACCTCGGCCTCGACCCGGTGCAGCGGGCCGGGCGGCTCTCCGGCGGGCAGCGGGCCCAGCTCGCCCTCACCCTCGGCATCGCCAAGCGTCCCGAGGTCCTGCTGCTCGACGAGCCGGTCGCCGCCCTCGACCCGCTGGCCCGGCGCGGGTTCCTCCAGGACCTGATGGAGACCGTCGCCGAGCACGGGGTCGGCGTCGTCCTCTCCTCGCACCTGATCACCGACGTCGAACGGGTCTGCGACCACCTCGTCACCCTCGTCGGCTCCCGCGTGGTGCTCGCCGGGGAGATCGACGACCTGCTCGCCACCCACCGCAGACTCACCGGACCCCGGCGCGACCCGTCGACGCTGCCCGCCGATCAGCACGTCGTCGCCGCGAGCCACACCGACCGGCAGACCACGCTGCTCGTGCGCACCGGGTCACCGATCATCGACCCCGCCTGGACCGTGAGCGAGGTCGGGCTCGAGGACCTCGTCCTCGCCTACCTGGACTCGCCCGCCACCGCGACGCCCCGCCCCGCCCTGGAGGTCCTCCGGTGACCTGGTTGACGCTGCGCCAGTTCCGCCTGTCCGCTCTCGCCGTGTCCGCCCTGCTCGCCGTCGTCGCCGCCGCGCTGCTGGCCGCGGGCAGACCGGTCGTCACGGTCGGGGGTCCGGGACTGACCCCCGACGACAGCACCCACTACTACCTCGGCCTGGTCGTCCTGCACGTGTTCCCCGCGATCATCGGCGCGTTCTGGGGCGCACCGCTGATCAGCCGGGAGGTGGAGAGCGGCACGCACCGGCTGGTGTGGAACCAGGGCGTCACCCGGACCCGCTGGCTGCTCGCCAAGGCGGGGTTGATCGCCCTGGCCGTGGTGGTCGTCACCGGTCTGCTCAGCCTGCTCGTCTCGTGGTGGGCGAGTCCCGTCGACGCGATCGCGACCGAGAACGGCCCCGCCGCCCTGCGGATCGAGCCGATGATCTTCGGTGCTCGCGGCGTCGTGCCCGTCGCCCACGCCGTCTTCGCCTTCGCCCTGGGGGTGTCCGCGAGCGTCCTGCTGCGCCGCACGGTCCCGGCCATGGCGGTGACGCTCGTGCTCTTCACCGTCTTCCAGGTCGCGGCGCTGAACCTGGTCCGTCCGGAGCTGCTCCCGCCGGAGCAGCAGATCCAGCAGATCTCTGCCGACGACACGATCCTCTACATCAACGGTGGCGGCGAGTCGTTCGAACTCCACACGTCGGTCCCCGAGCACTCCTGGGTGCTGGCGCAGCAGACCGTGGACCGGAACGGCAACCCCGTCGCCGCTCCCGCCTGGTTCTTCGAGTGCCTGTTCCCCGGCGGCCTGGACAGCGCCGCGTCTGCGGGAGGGGTGGGCACTCGCGAGGCGCGGGACGCCTGCTTCGGCCGCCTGGTCGCCGAGGGCTACCAGCAGCGCGTCGTCCACCAGCCGGACAGCCGGTTCTGGACTCTCCAGTGGACCGAGACCGCCCTCTACTTGGCCCTGGCCGGGTTGCTGACGTGGTTCACCCTGCGCCGGACCCGGCGCATCAGCTGAACCGCGTCGCCCACGAGGTTCCCGGTGCGCTCGCGCACCGGGAACCTCGCCGGTCACTCCGCGCGGGACGTGCTCGTCACGCCGAGCACAGCGCGAGGGGGCACGACTCCACCTCGACGTCGTCGACGACCGGGCCCCACGCGTTCGACGGCGAGGTGCTGGCGAACCGCAGGGTGATCGACGTGCTGGTCGAGAAGAACACCGTGTGCAGCCGCACGTACCCCATGTCCGTGCGGGACCTGCCCGTCGTGTCGAAGGAGAAGTCCCGCATCACGACGCCGTTGACCAGGAGCTGACCGGTCTTCACCGACGGCGCGTCGCCGGGGTTGCCGGCGAGGGAGAAGCTCACCCGGTGCACGGCCAGCGGTGGCGACGAGAACGTCTGCTCGATCGCGCCGCTGGTCACCCCGTTGAGGTCGATCGACTGGACGCCGCGCGCGGCCTGCCAGTACCCGGCACCGAGCTGGTCGACGGTGCCGCCGACCACCGTCCACGGACCGGCGTGCTGACCGGTCGAGTACGTGACGAGCCGTCCCGGGGCGACGACGGGCGTCTCGAAGTCGCCGTCGAAGGCCTGGACGGCGCTCGCCGGAGCCGCCGTCGCCACCACGAGGGCGGCCGCCGCCACACCGGCGAGCGCGCGTGCCACCCGGCGTCGAAGTTCTCCTCGCACGACTGCTCCGTTCGTCGTAGACCTTGTCGGTGAACAGAGCATCGCGCACCTCGCGCCGACGGTGGTAGAGCCTGAAAGGCTGAGTCGCGTTCTGTTGCACGGCAACGGTTCTTGCGCGCGTTACGAGTGAGAAGTGCACACGATCGTGTTTCAGCGGCCCTGTCCGCGAGACGTGCCGACGGGCCTGCGCGCGCGGCGTTCGCTACGGTCTGCGCCCATGACCGGCCCACCGTCCGCAGGAGACGGGGAACCGGCGGGGGCGTCCGAGCCCGACTACCGGTTCACCCTCGCCAACGAGCGCACCTACCTCGCGTGGATCCGCAGCGCGCTCGCCCTGCTGGCGGGCGGCGCCGCCATCACCCAGCTCCTGCCCGAGCTGGGGCCGCGGCCGCTGCGGCTCGCGCTGGGGCTGGGACTGGTGTGCTTCGCCCTCGTCCTGAGCGCGGCCGCCTACCGCAGGTGGATCGCGGTGGACGAGGCGATCCGCGCGGGGCGGCCGCTGCCGCGCAGCCGCCTGCCGCTGCTGCTGCTCGCGGTGGTGGGCACGGCGATCGGGGTGACCCTGGTGCTGATCCTGCTCGGTCCGTGACGCGCAAAAACCGGTGGTTCCCCGCTTGCACGGGGACTGGCGTCCGTCCGGTGGAGCGGGAGATCACGTGGCGCCGGCTGACCGAGGCGGACTTCCCGCTGCTGCGGCGGTGGCTGGAGCAGCCGCACGTGGCGCGCTGGCGTCCCGGTCGGCCTGGTCCAGCGCTACCGGTACGCCGACTACCCCGAGCACCTCGCCGAACTCGCGC
This sequence comes from Umezawaea beigongshangensis, assembly GCF_016464305.1. Lineage (GTDB taxonomy): Bacteria > Actinomycetota > Actinomycetes > Mycobacteriales > Pseudonocardiaceae > Umezawaea_A > Umezawaea_A beigongshangensis. The sequence goes on along the minus strand of NZ_JAEIOJ010000009.1, from coordinate 301,161 downwards.
CGGTCCTGGCGATCGAGCCGGACGCCGTGAGCATCGACTACCTCGTCGGTGATCCGGAGCTCGTCGGGCACGGCCCGGGCACGCGGATCGTCCGCGCGGTCGTCGAGGCCACCTGGACCGACCACCCCGCGGCGCCGGCCGTGGTGGTCGCGGTGTCGGCGGCCAGCCGCGCGTCCTGGCGGGCGCTGGAGAAGGCCGGTCTGCGGCGGGTCGCCGAGGGCGAGCTGACACCGGACAACCCCGTGGACGACCGGGAGCACGTCGTCCACCGCGCCGACCGGCCCGGTCACCGCCCGCCGGAGTGCGCGCGGTAGGCGCGGGCGACCCGGCCCAGGAACGCGGTGTCGCTGTCGAGGTCGTCGCCACCCGCGACGCGGATCTCCGGCTCGGCGGGCGGCGTGCCCAGCGCCCGCGCGCGCAGCGCGGCGGCGACGGTGGCCGCCTCGACCTCCGCCTCCAGCCGCTGACCGCGCAGCCCCGCCCCGGCCGCGCGGGCGCGGGCGGCGTCCGCGACCCCGGCGTCCCGGTACGGCTGGAGCGCCAGCAGGCCGTCCCGGATCTCGATCACCCGCCGGTACAGCCGCAGCCGCAGGTCGCGCAGCGCCAGCAGGTCCGCGACGGCGGGCGGGTCGAGCGCGATGGCGGGGTCCGCGCGGTAGAGGGCGTGCCACAGCGGGCGCAACTGCCGGTAGAGGCGGTACCGCTGCGACCAGTGCAGCAGGGCGGGCGTCACCGTGCCCAGCAGGACCAGCAGGTGGGCGGTGACCGGCAGCACCTTGCCGACGAGGGCCGTCTGCCCCAGCGGGTGGGGGAAGTCGAAGCGGGCGGACGCCGTCAGGACGGCCTTGTGCACCAGGTAGACCAGTGCGCCCGTCGTGCCGACGGCCACCAGGCGCAGTCCCGCGCGGAGGGCGGGATCGCTCGCGGCGCGGGCGTAGCGCAGGCCGAGCCGGACCACGTTGCCGAAGGCGGGTGCCTGCCCCGCGGCGTAGACCACGCAGTACTCCAGGACCCACGGCGACTGGGGGCGCAGGTCCGGTGCGAGGGCGAAGAGCAGGCACAGCACCGAGAAGGCCCCCGCGACCCACCGGGCGTGCCACCGCGGCCCGCGCGGCAGCCCGGTCAGCCGGGCCAGGAACTCCTGCGCGGCCCACGCGACGAACAGCATGCCGCCGTGCCCGATCAGCCGCCCCAGGTCGGGATCCCCGGTGAGCCGTCCGATCGCCGCGTACACCGCCGGGACGAGGGCCGTCAGCGACACGGCGAGCCCCAGCAGCACCCACCTCACGCAGCGGCGCGCGCCGTCCTCGCTCCGCCGGCGGGTCAGGAACAGCGCCCAGGCCAGGACCGGCGGTCCCCACTGGCGCAGCAGCTCACCCACGGCCGTCGTCGTCCAGCGCCGCGCGCAGGCGGTCGGTCAGCGTGCTGCCGGCGTGGGTCGGGGGCACGCGCTGCCGGATCAGCGAGGCCAGCACCTCGGCCTCCCGCTCCTCGGCGGTGGAGTAGCCGGTGCGGCCCAGGACCCGCCGGACCATCGCGGGGTCCAGGTCGGGCAGCAGCAGCCGGGTCCGCACGTCGATCGGCAGCGAGGCCGGGTGGTGGTCGCACAGCAGGTGGCTGAGCTCGTGCAGGACGATGTGCTCCTGGTGCGGGGGAGTGGTGTCGCGCTCGTAGCAGATCGTGTCCGCGGTGTCGGTGGCGATCCACAGGCCGCACACCCCCGTCAGCCCGGCCATCGGCAGCAGCCGGATCGGCCGTCCGCGCCGTGCGGCGACCTGCTCGCACAGCGCGCGGGCGTCGAAGGGTACCGGCACCGGCAGTTCCCGCAGCAGAGCGGCGTGCCGCCTGCGCAGGTGCTTCCGGTCCGGTCCGGTCATCGCGAGGCGTCCGGCGGCGGCGTCGGGCGGGGCAGGCCCTCCAGCTCGCGCACCCGGTCGACCATCTCCGCGATGGCCTCCAGGCTCTTGGCGGACAGCCCGTTGGCGCGCAGGGCGATCTGCCGGACGGGAGCGTCGCGCAACGCGGTGAGCAGTGCCAGCTCGGCGTCGATGCGCTCGGCCTCCGCGTCGTCGAAGAAGTACGCGGGCGGGACGCCGAAGAACCCGGCCAGCGCTTCCAGGTGCCGCTTGGTGGGGTTGTCGCGCAGGCCCTTGCGCAGCTGCCAGAGGTAGGTCGCCGAGATGGTCGGGCCGCCCCTCGCCCGGATGGCCTCGGCGACCTCCTCGAACGTGTGCTCACCGCCCGTGCGCGGGCGCACGGTGCGGAACAGGTGGTCCACCTTCGCGGCGAGGGCCCCGTCACCGGCGTTCTCGGGCATGGCACGAGAGTAACCGTTCACCAGCTCAGGTGAACACCGATGGTGTCACCCCTTTGTGTCAGTTGACGAGATCTTCAGCTGAGCTTACGGTGATGGAGGCCTCATCAACTGTGGTGAAGAGGCCGGGGGGTGAACGGAATCGGCGTGGCCGGGTGCCCGCGGTCCTGGGGGTTCGGGGGCGCGTCCGTTCGGGGAATCGCAGGACCACAACAGGGAGGACGAGGACATGACCACGTTCAGGACGAGGTTCGTGCGCGCGGCGACGGCGGTGGCCGGAGCGGCCGCCCTGGTGCTGGCGGGTGCGACGGCCGCATCGGCTGCGACACCGCGCAACGGGATCTGCGAACCGGGGGAGTTCTGCCTCTACTACCTGGACGACTTCGGGGGATCGCTGTCGGACTTCACCACGTCGATCTCCAACTACGGCGCGTCGCAGCCGAGCTGCTACGACTTCAAGTCGGCCGGCACGGGCCAGGGCCTGTGCGTCAAGAACGACGCCCGATCGGCCTGGAACCGCAGCTCCAGGAGCGTCCGGGTGTACTTCAACAGCAACTACGGCGGCACCTACGACACGTTCGCCCCCGGCACCTCCGGCAACCTCACCAACACCTACGACAACAACGCCTCGCACAAGTTCCTCTGATCGCACGGCGGCGGCGTCTGCGGTCCACAGTGGACCGCGGACGCCGCCGGCGCGTCACGGCCCGGAGGACGCAGCGGGGGCCGACGCCGCGCGGCGCGTGCCCAGGTCGTCGGTCGGCACGCGGTGGGTCTCCCGCGCGGTGGCGACGGCGGCGACGTTCACCAGGCACAGCACGGCGGTGAACGCCGCGACGCCCAGCCAGCTCTCCCGGCCGGTCCCGGCCAGCGCCACCGCGATCGTGGGGGCGAACCCGCCCACGGCGAAGCCGATCTGCGTGCCGATGGCCGTGCCGGACATGCGGACCCTGGCGCTGAACATCTCGCCGTAGAACGAGGGCCACACGCCGTTGACCGCGCTGTAGACCACGCCGAACATCGTGATGCCGATGACGAAGACCAGCGGGTAGTTCTCCGCGGAGATCGCCCACAGGTAGCCGAACATCAGCACCGCGCACCCCAGCGAGCCGCCGATGAACACCGGCTTGCGCCCGATCCGGTCGGCCAGTCCGGCCCACAGCGGGATCGCGACGAGCGCCACGACGTTGGCGAGCACGCCGACCCACAGCATCGGCGTGCGGTCCAGCCCCACGGTGTTCACCCCGTAGGACAGGGCGAAGACGGTGAAGATCGTGCTGACGGAGGCGATGACGGCCGCGACGACGACCCGCAGCACGTCCGCCCAGTGCTCGCGGAACAGCACGGCGACCGGCAGCTCGGCGAGGTCGTCGCGCCCGGCCTCGCGCTGGAAGACCGGCGTCTCCTCCAGCGTGCGGCGGATCAGGAAGCCCGCGACGACGACCACCGCGCTGAGCCAGAACGGCACGCGCCAGCCCCAGCTGAGCAGCTGCTCCTCCGGCAGGGCGGCGACGGGCAGGAAGATCGCGGTGGCGAGGATCTGCCCGGCCTGCGTGCCGCTGAGGGTGAAGCTGGTGTAGTGGGCGCGCCGCTCGTCCGGGGCGTGCTCCAGCGTCATGGAGTTGGCGCCGGCCTGCTCGCCGCCCGCCGAGAGGCCCTGGAGCAGGCGCATCGTCACGAGCAGCACCGGCGCGAGCACGCCGATGTCGTCGTAGGTGGGCAGGCAGCCCACCAGGAAGGTGGCCGCGCCCATGAGCAGCAGCGTGGACACCAGGACCTTCTTGCGTCCCACCCGGTCTCCGACGTGGCCCAGGACGAGGGCGCCGAGCGGGCGGGCGAGGTAGCCGACGCCGAAGGTGGCCAGTGCGAGCAGCGTGCCGGTGGCCGGGTCCGAGGCGGGGAAGAAGATCTTGCCGAAGACCAGGGCGGCTGCCGTGCCGTAGATGAAGAAGTCGTAGTACTCCAGTGCGCTGCCGATCCAGGCGGCCACCGCCGCCCTGCGCGGCTGAGCCTGCGGTACGGGACCTGCCGGGGGAGTGGGCACGGTGTGCTCCTCTGCGAATTGCGCCGGTGCAAGACGGGGGGCGATCGGCATGCCGGGAGGGGTGCGGGCGTGCGGGAACGGCCGGACGCGGAGGTCGTCCGGGTCCGGGAGCAGTCGCGTGCGCCGGGAGGTGTCGCCCGCCGCTAATGTACTAGTTGGTTACGTACCAGATGGTGAGTTGAGTCGCCCGTCGCTGTCAAGGGCGTGTTGCGGCACGCGGTCAGCGGGCGGTCAGGTACGCCACGACCGCGTCGCCGAGCATCCGGCGGTGGTGCTCGCGCCGACCGGGGTCCAGCATGTCCCGCTCGAAGATCGCCCGGAACGTGTACCGGTTCGCGACCCGGAAGACGCAGAACGCGCTGATGGCCATGTGCACGTCGAGCGCGTCGACGTCCTGGCGGAACACGCCGTCCGCGCGGCCCCGCTCCAGGATGCGGGCCAGCACGTCGAGAGCGGGGTTGGCCAGGTTCGCCAGCGTCGCGGACGTGGCGATGTGCTCGGCGCGGTGGATGTTCTCGATGCTCACCAGGCGCACGAAGTCCGGGTGCGACTCGTGGTGGTCGAAGGTCAGCTCGGCGAGGCCGCGGATCGCCTCGACCGGGGCGAGGTGCTCGACGTCCAGCTCCTGCTCGACCGCGCGGATCACCGAGTAGGCCCGCTCCAGCACGGCGACGTAGAGCTGCTCCTTGCCGCCGAAGTAGTAGTAGATCATCCGCTTGGTGGTGCTCGTCTTCGCGGCGATCTCGTCCACCCGCGCACCGGTGTAGCCCTGGTCGGCGAACTCGCGGGTCGCCACGTCGAGGATCTCGGCGCGGGTCCGCTCCGCGTCGCGCTGCCTGTCCTGGCCCTCGGCACGGGGTGCTGCCACGTCGGGTCCTCTCGCGTCGGAACACCCCAACCTTAGAACTGCGGCCGGCGCCCTTCCGCGACGGCGTGCCGCGAGGTACAACTAACTCACCAGTTCGTCCATTGAGGGAGGGGACGTGCGCGAAGGGCACCTCATCGGCCTGATCGGTTCGGGCATCGGCCCGTCGCTGACCCCGGCCGTGCACGAGCGCGAGGCCGACCGGCTGGGTCTGCGCTACCTCTACCGCCGCCTCGACCTGGACGTGCTCGGCCTGCCCGGCGCGGCGATCGGCGAGGTGCTCGCCGCGACCCGCCTCGCCGGCTACGACGGCCTGAACGTGACCCACCCCTGCAAGCAGCTGGTGATCCCGCACCTCGACGCGCTGTCGCCCGACGCGCGGGCGCTCGGCGCGGTGAACACGGTCGTGCTGCAGGAGGGACGCGCGGTGGGCCACAACACCGACTGGTCCGGCTTCGCCCGCAGCGTCGGCCGCGGCCTGCCCGACGTGGAGCTGGAGCGCGTGGTGCTGCTCGGCGCGGGCGGAGCAGGCGCCGCCGTGGCCCACGCGCTGCTCACCCTCGGCGCCGGCGAGGTGCGCGTGCTCGACCTGCACGAGCGTCGCGCCGGGGAGCTGGCGGCGTCCCTGCGCGCCCGGTTCGGCGACACCAGGGCCGTCGCCGGCCGGTGCGCCGACCTGGCCGCGCACCTGGCCGACGCCGACGGCCTGGTGCACGCCACCCCCACCGGCATGGCCGCGCACCCCGGCAACCCCGTGCCCGAGGACCTGCTGCTGCCCCGTCTGTGGGTGGCCGACCTGGTCTACCGGCCGCTGCGCACCGCGCTGGTGGCCGCCGCGACGGCCCGCGGCTGCCGGGTGCTGCCCGGCGGCGACATGGCGGTGTTCCAGGCCGCCGACGCGTTCCGGCTGTTCACCGGCGTCGAGCCCGACGCCGACCGGATGCTGCGCCACTTCGAGGAACTCGTCGGCGCCGACGTGGTGGAGGGAGGGCACCCCGGTGTCCGCTGAGACGTCGATCGAGCTGCCCGGCACGGGAACGACCACGCGCGGACCGCGCACCGGCATCGCCACGGTGTGCCTGTCCGGCACGCTGGAGGACAAGCTCGCCGCGGCGGCGGCGGCCGGGTTCGACGGTGTGGAGATCTTCGAGAACGACCTGATCGCCTCGCCGCGCTCACCGGCCCGGGTGCGCGAGCTGTGCGCCGACCTGGGCCTGACGATCGACCTGTACCAGCCGTTCCGCGACTTCGAGGCCGTGCCGGACGACGTGTTGGCGGCGAACCTGCGCCGCGCGGAACGCAAGTTCGACCTGATGGAGCAGCTGGGCGCCGACCTGGTCCTGGTGTGCTCCTCGGTCTCCCCGGACGCGATCGACGACGACGGACTCGCGGCGGCGCAGCTGCGCCTGCTCGCCGAGCGGGCGGCCGGGCACGGCGTCCGCGTCGCCTACGAGGCCCTGGCCTGGGGCAGGTTCGTCAACACCGTCGACCGCTCGTGGGAGGTGGTCCGGCGTGCCGACCACCCCGCGCTGGGCCTGTGCGTGGACAGCTTCCACGTGCTCTCCCGAGGCTCGGACCCGGCGCTGATCGAGGAGATCGCGGCGGAGAAGCTGTTCTTCCTCCAGCTCGCCGACGCGCCGCACCTGAGCGCGGACGTGCTCCGGTGGAGCCGTCACCACCGGCTGTTCCCCGGTCAGGGCGCGTTCGACCTGCCCGCGTTCCTGGGACACGTGCTGGCCGCCGGGTACACCGGCCCGCTGTCGCTGGAGGTCTTCAACGACGTGTTCCGCCAGGCCGATCCGGGGCGGGCGGCCGTCGACGCGATGCGGTCGCTGCGCGCGCTGCGGGAGGCCGTGGCCGGGCGCGGCCCGGCGCGGGTGCGCGAGACGCTGCGCGGCCCCGGCGTGCCCCCGGCACCCGAACTCGGCGGTCACGCCTTCACCGAGGTCGTCGTCGGCGACGCGGCCGCGCCGCGGGTGCGCGCCGCGCTGGCGGCACTGGGCTTCGCGCACACCGGTCAGCACCGGTCGAAGCCGGTGCAGCTGTGGGAGCAGGGGGACGCGCGGGTGCTCGTCAACTCGTCGGCTCCCGAGGCCGGGGTCGCCGAGGTGGGAGCGCTGGCCGTGGACAGCGCCGACCCGGCCCGGTCCGCCCGGCGCGCGGAGGCCCTGCTCGCGCCCGTCCTGCCGCGCGAGCACCGCGCCGGGGAGGCCGACCTCGCCGCGGTCGCCGCACCCGACGGCACGTCGCTGTTCTTCTGCCGCCCCGGAGCCGACGGGTGGCTCGCCGACTTCACCCCCGCGGGAGCGCGCGGCGGCACGGCGATCACCGGGACCGACCACGTGTCGCTGACCCAGCCCTTCGACCACTTCGACGAGGCCGCGCTGTTCTACCGGTCCGTGCTGGGACTCGCCCCCGAGGCGGTCGCGGAGGTCGCCGCGCCCTTCGGGCTGATGCGCAGCCGCACGGTCGGCGGCGGGGGCGTGCGCTTCGTGCTCTCCGCCGCGCTGCTGCGCCGGGGCGACTGGGCTCCGGCCGTGCCCGCGCCGCAGCACGTGGCGTTCACCTCCGACGACGTGATCGCCTGCGCCGAGGCGGCACGGGCCGCGGGCGCTCCGCTGCTGGCGATCCCCGACAACTACTACGACGACCTCGACGCCCGGTTCGCCCCCGATCGCGCGCTGCTGGCGGCGATGCGCGAGTGCGGAGTGCTCTACGACCGGGACGCCGACGGGGAGTACCTGCACTTCTGCACCGAGGTGCTCGGCTCGCGCGTCTTCTTCGAGGTGGTGCAGCGCATCGGCGGCTACGGCGGCTCCGGCACCGCGAACGCGCCCGTGGGGATGGCCGCGCACCGCCGCGGCAGGCTGGCCCGCGACGGCGGATGACCGCTCCGGCGTACGCCGGAGCCGGGCAGACCGTTCTCGTGCGACGGTGACCGGCCGTGCCGCGACGGCGGCGGGTCGCGCCGGGCGACCTCCCGCGCGTGCGCGAGGAGAGCGCCGCCCGCCGGGCCGGTCGCGATCCGCCGAACGCCCGAATCTGCCGCGCGCACCGGAATTTTCCGGCCCGCCGACGCTCACCCGCGCTACGGTACGTGGTCGGCCGCCTGCTCGGCGTGCGCGAGATCGGGGGATCGTCATGGTCGAGATCGGTCGGCGACAACTGCTCAGGGGGGTCGCGGGAGCGACGGTCCTGCTCGGCACGGCCCCGTACGCGGGTGCCGCGGAGGAGGGCTCGTCCGAGCGGGTCCTGCCGCTGCGCGAGGGCACCAACCTCGCCGCGCGGCTCTCGCCGGACGGCGCCAGCATCGCCGTCGACCTGTTCGGCGTGCTGTGGGTGCTGCCGGCGGAGGGCGGCCGGGCCCGGCGGCTGACCGACGACGTGTTCGACGCCGCGCAGCCCTCCTGGGCGCCGGACGGGCGTTCGCTGGTGTTCCAGTCCTACCGGGACGGCACCTTCCAGCTCTGGACGGTGCCGCTCGACGGCTCGGCGCCGCGGCAGCTCACCAGCGGCCTGTTCGACCACCGCGAACCCCGGTTCTCCCCGGACGGCCGCCGGATCGCGTGCTCCTCCGACCGCTCCGGCCGCTACGCCGTGCACCTCGTCGACACCGCCACCGGCGAGATCACCGCGCTGCCCGGCGGCGCCGCGGACGAGTACGACCCGGCGTGGTCGCCGGACGGCCGCCGGATCGCGTTCGTCTCCGGCGGCACCCGGATCGAGGAGGTCGACGTGGCGACCGGGGACCGGCGGACGCTGGCCACCGCGCCGGCCGGGACGACCTTCCGCGCGCCGAGCTGGACGCCCGACGGCGACGACGTGCTGTTCACCGCGGCGGCACCGGCGCGCAGCGAGCTGTGGCGCACCGGCGGCCCGGTCGTCACCGGCGAGGACGTGTTCCCCTTCCCGGTGTCCTGGCGCGGGACCGAGTTCCTCTACACCGCCGACGGCCGCATCCGCGGCCGAGAGCTCGCGGGCGGCCCGGCGCGGGAGATCGGCTTCACCGCCGCGGTGAGCGTCGCCCCGCCCCGCTACCGCCGCCGGCACCGCGACGTCGACTCCGCGGCACCCCGCCCCGTGGTCGGCATCGGCAGCCCGGTGCTCTCGCCGGACGGGCGTCGCGTCGCGTTCCGCGCGCTCAACGACCTGTGGACGATGACGATCGGTGAGCCGCCCCGCCCGCTCACCGGCGACACGTCCTGGAAGTGCGACCCCGCGTGGTCGCCGGACGGCACGCGGCTGTCCTACTCCAGCGACCGCGGCGGCACGCTCGACCTGTGGGTCCGCGACCTCGCCACCGGCGAGGACCGCCAGCTCACCGACCTGCCCGACCGGGCGGTCCTCTCGGCGAGCTGGTCGCCGACGGGCACCCACCTGGCGTTCCTCGACCAGACCGGCGCCCTGCACACCGTCGAGGTGGCGACCGGGGCGGTGCGCCGCGTCCACGCGGCGACGTTCGAACCGGGACGGCCGTCGTGGTCCGCGGACGGCACGACGATCGCCCTCGCGGCCGTGGTGCCCTTCTCGGCCCGCTTCCGCGAGGGCCTGAGCAAGATCCTGCTGGTCGACGTCGCCACCGGCGCGTCCCGCTACGTCGACACCCTGCCCGGCCGGTCGATCCAGACCAGGGGGGACGACGGACCGGTGTGGTCGCCGGACGGGACCAGGATGGCCTTCGTGGTCGCCAGCGTCCTGCAGGTGGTCGACGTGCGGCCGGACGGCACCCCGGTGGGACCGCCCCGGCAGATCACCGAGGAGGTCACCGACGCGCCGAGCTGGAGCGGTGACTCGACGCGGCTGCTCTACCTCAGCAACGGGCGTCTGCGGCTCGTCCCGGCGGCGGGCGGGCGGCCCGTGCCGGTGCCGGTGTCCCTGTCGTGGACCACGGCGCGGCCCCGCGGTCGCACCGTCGTGCGCGCGGGCCGGATGTGGGACGGCGTCGCGGGGGAGCTGCGGCACGACGTCGACGTCGTGGTGGAGGGCAACCGCATCGCGGCGGTCGCTCCGGGAGGCACGCGCCACGACGGCCGCGTGGTCGACGCGCGGGACTCCGTGGTGATCCCCGGCCTGGTCGACATGCACCACCACCGCGAGTTGCAGGGCTACGCCTACGGCGCCCGGCAGGGTCGGCTGTGGCTGTCCCTGGGCATCACGACGACCCGCTCGCCGGGCAGCCCGGCCTACCACATGGTGGAGGAGCGCGAGTCGATCGAGTCGGGCGCACGACTGGGGCCGCGCTACTTCGCCACCGGCGAGGCGATCGACGGCTCCCGGATCTACTACAACTTCATGCGCCCCACCCACGACGAGCGGCAGCTCGCGCTGGAGCTGGAACGCGCGTGGGCGCTGGACTACGACCTGGTGAAGGCCTACGTGCGGCTCCCGGTGACCCTGCACCGGCGGGTCGTGGAGCTGGCCCACCGCCGCGGGGTGCCGGTGACCTCGCACTACCACTACCCGGCGCTCGCGTTCGGCGGCGACGGCATGGAGCACCTCGGCGCGACCAACCGGCTCGGCTACTCGCGCACGGTCAGTCCGCTGGGCCGCGCCTACGGGGAGGTGACCGACCTCTTCGTCCGCTCGGGAGCGTCGCTGACGCCGACCTTCTTCGTCCTGCAACCGCTGGTCGCCCGCGACGACGCCCTGGCCGTCGACCGGCGCGTCCGCGCGCTCTACCCGCCGTGGGAGTACGCCTCGCTCCAGGCCTACGTGGCCGCGGCGCGGGCCACCGACCAGACGGCGAACCAGGCGATCCTGTCGGCCCAGGTCGCCGACGCGCTGCGGGTGCTGCGCGGTGGCGGGACCGTCGTCACCGGCACCGACGCGCCGCTCACGCCCACCGCCATCAGCACGCACCTGAACCTGAGGGCGATGGTCGACGGCGGCTTCACCCCGCACGAGGCCCTCAGCACCGCCACGCGCATCCCCGGCGAGGTCCTGGACCGGCCGCTCGGCCGGATCGCGCCGGGCTGCTACGCGGACCTGACCCTCCTCGGCGGCGATCCGCTGACCGACATCGCGGCGGCGGCCGACGTGCGGCAGGTCATGACAGACGGGGAACTGCACACCGTCGACGACCTGCTGGCCCCCTACGAGTCCACGCCGGTGGCACGCACCGCACCGCGCAACGAGGTGCTGCCGCCGCTGCCCGACCGCTGGGCGGAGGCGGGCCACTGGTGGCACGACCCGCACTGGGTCGAGTCCGGCCGGCACGCCTGCTGCGCGGACGGCTGAGGCGGTGTCCGGCGTCGCTCAGACGGGGCTGTAGGTGAGGCAGTTGGCCGGGTGCGCGTCGGCTCCCGGTCCGACGCGCACGCCGGACGCCGTGCACTCCAGCTCGGCGTTGAACCGGCAGTCGGACCGCGAGCACGCGCCGACCTGGGCGACGACCTTCTCCAGGCCGCCCTTCCTGGACAGCGGGATGAACGTCCCGCAGTCGGCGGCGCCGTTCGTGCCGCTGATGGTGATCGCGTAGGCGTGACAGCCGTCGTGGTTGTAGGAGCACCCGGTGACGGTGCACTCGCTGACCGCGGGCATTTCGGTGGTGGTCACGACAGCTCCTCGTGTTGGTGGGCGTCAGTGGACGAAACCGTGACACCGCGGTGGTGCCGTCGCAACACGGAACCACTGAGGAAAGGCTGTCCTCACAAATGCGCACAACGTCATTCAGTTGTCGCGTCGGTGCAGGTGAAGCCCGGTGTGCATGGTCAACGGCCGAGTAGCGGATCACCGTGCGGAAATCTCATTTCACCCGATCGTGGAACAGTGCTGCCGTGTTCTCCTTTCCCGCTGGAAAGGTGTTCTGACGACGTTCGCGGCCGGGACGCCTCGGGCACGGTGACCGGCTCGTCAGAGCAGCTCGTCGCGCGCACGTCCGCGCACACCGGGACCAGCCCGGAGCACGGGCAGGAGACGGCGTCGAGGTCGCGGGCGCAGAGGTACCAGCGCCGGTCGGAGGCGACCGGGCCGTGGGGCAGGACCCCGCGCCGTCCTACCCCGCTCGCCGTCCACGCCGCCCGTCCTCCCGGAGAACGCGGACCGTTCCCGTCCGCTGGAGGTGCCAGGCTGGTCCCGGCCGCACACGACCCCGCTGTGAACGGAGCAACCCGATGAGCCGTCAGGTCCAGATCACCTTCGACGCCCACGACCCGCGTGCGCTGTCCTCCTTCTGGCGCGACGCGCTGCGCTACGTGCACCCCGCCCCGCCCGGAGTCGACCTGCCCGAGGGCGCCGATCCGCTCGCCGCCTGGGACGACTTCCTCGCGCGGCTCGGCGTTCCGGAGGAGCAGCGCAACACCAGTTCGGCTGTCGAGGACCCGGACGGGAGCGGCCCGCGGCTGTTCTTCCAGCGGGTGCCGGAGGACAAGGTCACCAAGAACCGCGTCCACCTCGACGTCCGCGCCGCTCCGGGGCTGCGGGGGGAGGAGCGGATGACGGCGCTGGAGGCCGAGTGCGAACGGCTCGTCGCGCTGGGCGCGACGAGGGTGAGCCGCCACGAGCCCGCTCCTCCGACGAGCGCCGGTCACATCGTGATGACCGACCCCGAGGGCAACGAGTTCTGCCTGGACTGACGGGCCTCGACCGCTGTCTCGCAACCGGCGGCCGTGCGGATCAACCCGGCGAGGGCGGGGGAGCGGCTGCGCGGCGGCCCGATGACGGGGGTGGTGACGTCGGGTGCGTCGATCAGGGGGACGGCGGCGTGCCCCGCCCGCAGCCGGGCACGGGCCGACGCGGGGACGTCGCGCACGAGCTGCCCCTGCTCGCCGATCCCGCACAGCAGCACCTCGACCTCGGCCGCACCGGGCTCGGCGGCGTGGGCGTCGAGGAGCCGCCCAGCAGTTCGTGGTCCGCGCCCACCTTCACCGGCTTCCGGGCGCCCCGCACCCCCGAGCGGGGCGCGGCCGCGGCGATCCGGCTCGCCACCCCGCCAGACGGCGGCCCGACCGGCTCGTTCTTCCAGGACGACGGCGTCGTCCCCTGGTGGCGGGGTCACCGGGCGTGGCGATCGATGCACGTCCGGTGACCTCCGCGCGGACGGCCGGCGGAACTCCACGGGCCGCATCGGCTCGTGGAGCTCGGCGCCGCGGCACGAACCGGACGGACCTCTCAGGCGCCCAGGCCGCCGTCGACCGGCAGGATCGCGCCGGTCACCATCGACGCCCGGTCGCTGAGCAGCCACGCCGCAGCGTCGGCGATCTCGCGCGGCTCGGCCATCCGGCCGAGCGGGGTCGACGCGCTGACGCGTGCGACGACACCGGGGGTGGCCGTCTCCCACGCGTCGAACATCGCCGTCGCGGTACCACCCGGCGTGATGCCGTCGACGCGGACGCCCTCGCGGGCCCGGGTCACGGCCGCGGTCTCGGTGATGCTGTTGAGCGCGCGCTTCGTGGCCCCGCAGGCGGGCAGTTCCGGGTTCGCGCGGCGGCTGCCGATGCTGGAGTTGTTGACGATCGCCCCGCCGCCGTTGCGCCGCATCAGCGCGGCCTCGGAGGTCGTGGCGGTCCAGTGCGCCCGGAAGTTCACCGCGAACTGCTCGTCGACGTCCTCGTCGCCGGTGGTGTCGAGCGGCCGGGCCGCTGGAGCGCCGCGCCGTTGTCGAAGGCACCGTCGAGCCGTCCGTACAGCTCCTCGACGCGGTCGACCGCGGCGCGGATGCTCGCGCGGTACCCGTGCGACCCCGTGGTGACCGGCCTCGTCGACGAACTGCGCGACGGCAGCCCGGAGTTCGCGCGGCTGTGGGAGCGGCACGACGTGCACGCGGGGCCGATGCTCAGGAAGACCTTCCGGCACCCGGTCGTCGGGGAGATCACCGTCGACTGCGACGCACTCGCACTCGCCGACCGGGACCAGCGTCTCGTGCTCCACAGCGCGCCGCCGGGATCTCGCGACGCCGAGGCCCCGGCTCTGCTGAACGTGCTGGGAGCCGAGAGCTTCACCGCGAGCGGAACGCCCTGACGAGCCGGGTGCGGGGCCGCCGTCGAGGACCTCGGCCGCCGGTCGTCACCGGTCCCCGCCGCACCGCCCGCGACGACGAGGCCCACCCGGCCGGCACACGTGACGGCCGGGTGAGCCTCTGCGCGAATCCCCGGTGCTACGACTCGCAACTGGTGCGGAGGTCCGGGGGAACGCCGACGGGACCGCAGGAGTCGGTGTCGTCGCCGCCGTTGAGGGTGTCCTCGGCGGAGTCGCCGCCGGGGCCTCTGAGCGTGTCGTTGCCGGCCGAGCCGTTGAGCGTGTCGATGCCGAGGTTTCCGTTGAGGGTGTCGTTGCCGACCCCGCCGGTGAGGGTGTCGTTGCCGTCGCCTCCGTTGAGGGTGTCGCGGTAGGCGGTGCCGGTGATGGTGTCGTTGCCGCCGCCGCCGTGGACGGTCTTGCCGGGATCGGCGCTGGTGCAGTCGATCGTGTCGTTGCCGCCGGAACCGAACACGGTGGTGTCGTTCTGCGTCACGCCGGGGCCGATGGTGCACGGGGTGGCGGCCGAGGCGCTGCCCGCGCCGGCGACACCGCCCAGCGCCAGGATGCTCGCGGCCAGGATCGGGTACAGCTGTCGACGTCGCACGTCGTCCTCCACTTCGTCCCCCGGAATTCGGACGACCACAGCGTGTTCCGCGCGGCGTTACGGGCGCGTGACGAGTCGACAGCCGGCGTGGCGCGACAGCGGCCAGCGCGCGGCGGGGTGCGTGCCCCTGCTCGTCAGAGCCCGTCGAAGAACCGCTCGGCGCAGGTCAGCAGCGCGACCGGCGTCTCGAACATCGCGTAGTGCCCGGCGTTGGGCAGCACTTCGAGCGCCGCGTTCGGGAACTGCTGGAGGAAGGTCTGCTCCACGACGGACGCGCCGAGGGCGGGATCGTGCTCGCCGACCACGACCTGGACCGGCACGGGGTTGCCGTTCACCTCGTCGGCGAAGTCGGTCCTCGCCCAGGCATCCAGGTAGGCGGCGAAGGCGGAGACGTCGGACTGGGCGAGCGAGAACCGCACCACGCGGTCGATCCACGTCGGGGACAGCCGGTTGCCCGTGGTGAGGTCGACGATGGCGTACCGGCTCGCCGGGTCCTCGGCGGCGCTGCTGAACAGCTGCCAGCCCCGGTCGTCGAACGGCACACCCGTGGACGGGACGGGGCTGATGCCGAGCAGGCCGCGCACCCGGTCCGGCGCGTCGGCCAGCACGCGCTGCATCGCGGTCCCGCCCATGGAGTGGCCCATCACCGCGAAGTCCGACCACCCGAGTCCGTCGGCCGCGGCCAGGGCGTCGGTCGCGATCTCGGCGAGCGTGAAGGAACCGGTCTCGCCTCGTCGAGCGCCGTACCCGCGGTAGTCGACGAAGGCGACGGAGTACCGGTCGCCGTCCAGCAGTTCGGCGAACGGGCCCCACCCGGTCGCGGAACCGAACCAGCCGTGCAGGGCGAGGACGTGCCGCGGGCCCGTCCCGACGACGACGGGGCGAGGTGTCATGGCCGGGAGTCTGGCGAGCGGGCGACGACCCGTCAAGCACGGCGGCGGGTCGTGTCGCACCGCACCGACCTCGTCCGCGGCCGTGGGGGTGCTGTCGTGCCGGGTGGTGCGCCGGTGGGACTACGATCCGCTCCCGTGGCACGCACGCGTCTGTACCGCAACGGTGTTCTGGAGTCCGAGGACTTCCCCGTCGCCGACACCTCCGAGCACCTGCGAGATCCGGACGCCACGGTGTGGATGGACTTCTGCGCTCCCACCGAAGCCGACCTGGCGGTGATCGCGGAGGAGCTCGGCCTGCACGCCCTGGCCGTGGAGGACGCCGTGCACGAGCACCAGCGTCCCAAGCTCGACCTCTACGACTCCCACGCCTTCCTCACCGCCTACGCGGTGCGCCTGGACGCCGGCTCGGGGCACCTGGTGACCTCGGAACTGGCCGCGTTCCTGACCCCGCGCGCCCTGGTGACCGTGCGCAAGGACGACCACTTCGACATCGAGGCCGTCGTCTCCCGCTGGAACGGCTCCGCCGAACTCGCCAAGGGCGGCACGGGGTTCCTGCTGCACGGCCTGCTGGACTACGTGGTCGACGGGCACTTCGAGGCGGTGCAGTCCCTCGACGGGCAGATCGAGGACCTGGAGGAGAGCGTGTTCTCCGAGCAGGTCGACAACACCGACGTGCAGCGCCGCTCCCTGGCCCTGCGCAAGTCGCTGGTGACGCTGCGCAAGGTCGTGCTGCCGATGCGCGAGGTGGTCAACACGGTGATGCGCCGCGACCACCACCTCGTCGACGAGCAGATGCGCCCCTACTTCCAGGACGTCTACGACCACGTCCTGCGCGCGACCGAGTGGACGGAGTCGTTGCGCGAACTCGTCGCCACGATCCGCGAGACCCAGCTCAACATCCAGAGCAACCGTCTCAACATGATCATGAAGAGGGTGACGGGATGGGCCGCCATCATCGCCGTCCCCACCGCGATCACCGGCTTCTACGGCCAGAACGTCCCCTATCCCGGCGCGGAGCAGCCCTGGGGCTTCTGGGCCTCCACCACGCTGCTGGTCGTCGTCTCCGGCGGCCTGTACACGATGTTCAAGCGCCGCGACTGGCTGTGAAGGTCACCGCCGGCGCTCCTCCGGAGGACTTCGGCGAGCCCCGCCCGCGCCACGTCCGTCCCGGTGGGCGCGATCGGCGTCAGTGCCCCCGTTCCCAGAGCGGCAGGCGGAAGGTCGCGCAGGTGAACTTGCCGGTGATCCTTCCGGCGGTGTCCACGTGGAAGACGTCCGGGCCGTGCCACTGCACACGGCCGCCGTGGCGGAGGCGGGCGAACCACCGCAGCGGCGGCAGCGCGCGCCGACCGCGCGTCCCGGTCAGGTCCAGCCGGCACGCCCACCGGATCGTCGCCCGGCCGCGGACCTCGTCGATCACCCGGTCGTACACGTCGAAGGTCATCGCGCCGAAGCACACCTACTTCACCGTCGGTCAGCAGATCGCCGTCGCCTGCCCGCAGCTGACCAGCGCTGACGGAGCTTCCCTGGTCATGGCCGCCAGCGCGTTCGTCGCGAAGCTGTTCCCGCTGACCCGCCCCCCGGAGGCGCTGCGGCAGCTGTACGACCGCGAACCGGAGATCGCACGGGTGTTCCCGCCGTTCCGGCCGACGTTGCGGCGCACGATCGCCGCCACCGCGGCCGGGCTGCCGACCGTGCGCTGACCCGGCGGAGGCCGGGCACCCGCGCACCGGGGTCCGCTCCTCCCCGGCGCGGCACCACCGAGCAGCGGTCGCGGCGCGAGTCCGCGGGCGGCGGAACCGGGTGACCCACGTCGCTCGGCCGTCAACACGGCGCAAAGGTCCTGCGTGACGGCGTCAAGGACCCGTCAGGCGATCCGGGACGACGCACGTCGTGCCGCACTCTTTCGGCGTTGCGGTTCATCGGGTGAACCGCTCGGAGTCGGAAGGGAGCGCGGTCGTGGCCGACCTGGCCTACGCGTTGCTGCTGATCGGTGTGTTCCTGTTGCTGGCGCTGACGGTGCGCGGTCTGGAGAAGTTGTGAACGGCACGGGGACGGTGGCGAACGTCGTCGGCGGCGTGCTCGCCCTGGTGTTGATCGGCTACCTGTTCGTCGCTCTGATCAGGCCGGAGAAGTTCTGATGTCCTCGACCGCGGCCGGCCTGCTCCAGGTCGGCGTGCTGGTGGTCGCCCTGGCCGTGGTGCACCGGCCGTTCGGCGACCACGTGGCCCGCGTCTACACCGGCTCCGAGCACACGAGGATCGAGCGCGCGGTCTACCGCGTCGCGCGGGTCGACCCCGATTCCGAGCAGAGGTGGGGAACCTACGCCAGGGCCGTGCTCGGGTTCTCCTTCGTCGGTGTGGTCCTGCTGTTCGTCCTGCAACGGACCCAGTCGGTCCTCCCGTTCGACCACGGGCGCGGCGACGTTCCGACGAGCACGGCGTTCAACACCGCGATCAGCTTCGTGACCAACACCAACTGGCAGTCCTACGTGCCCGAGACGGTCATGGGCCACACCGTGCAGATGGTGGGTCTCACGGTGCAGAACTTCGTGTCCGGCGCCGTGGGCATGGCGGTCGCCGTCGCACTGGTCCGCGGGTTCACCCGCAGCCGGGCCGACCGGCTGGGGAACTTCTGGGTCGACCTGACCCGAGGCACCCTGCGCGTCCTGCTGCCGGTGGCGTTCGTGTTCGCGATCGTGCTGGTGGCCTCGGGCGTGGTGATGAGCCTGGAGTCCGGTGTGGACGTCGACGGGCACACCGTCGCCACCGCGCCGGTCGCCAGCCAGGAGGCGATCAAGGAGCTGGGCACCAACGGCGGCGGTGTCCTCAACGCCAACTCCGCGCACCCCTTCGAGAACCCCAGCGGCTGGACCAACCTGATCGAGGTCTTCCTGATCCTGCTGATCCCGGTGTCGCTGACCCGCACGTTCGGCACGATGGTCGGCGACCGCAGGCAGGGCCACGTCCTGCTCGGCGTGATGGGCGTGCTGTGGACGGCGGTGCTCGGGGTGATCTGGGCGGCGGAGGCGAGCGGCCTGCGCCCCCTGGAGGGCAAGGAACTCCGCTTCGGCATCCCGTCGAGCGCGTTGTTCGCCAACACCACCACGGCCACGTCCACCGGCGCGGTCAACTCGATGCACGACAGCTTCACCGGTCTGGGTGGCGGCGGCACGCTGCTGAACATGCTGTTCGGCGAGATGACACCGGGCGGTGTGGGCACGGGTCTCTACAGCGTCCTGGTGATGTCGGTGATCGCGATGTTCCTCGCCGGCCTGATGGTCGGCCGCACACCGGAGTACCTGGGCAAGAAGCTCGGCCAGCGCGAGGTGACCGCCGCCGCGGTCTCGATCCTGGCGATGCCCGCGCTGGTCCTGGTCGGCGCGGGCATCGCCGCGGTCCTGCCCTCCACGCGGGAGGCGCTGACCAACTCGGGAGCGCACGGCCTGTCGGAGATCCTCTACGCCTACGCCTCCGCGTCGAACAACAACGGCAGCGCGTTCGCCGGCATCACCGTCACCGGCGACTGGTTCCAGGCGTCCCTGGCCGTGTGCATGGCGTTCGGCCGGTTCGTGCCGATCGTCGCCGTGCTGTGCCTCGCCGGTTCCCTGGCCGCGCAGAAGAAGGTCCCGGTCACGGCGGGAACGCTGCCCACCACCGGTCCGCTGTTCGCGACCCTGCTCGGCGGGGCGATCGTGCTGGTCGCCGCGCTCACCTTCGTTCCCGCACTCGCTCTCGGTCCCATCGCGGAGGCCCTGCTGTGACCACGACAACCGACGCCCCGACGCGGAGCCCCGGCGAGAGCCGCGGCCGCCAGGTCTCCGCGGGCGTGTTCCACCCCCGGCAGCTCCTCGTCTCCCTCCCCGACGCGCTGCGCAAACTGCACCCCCGCCACCAGCTCCGCAACCCGGTCGTGTTCGTCGTCTGGGCCGGGTCGATCCTGGTCACGGTGTTCGCCGCCGCCGACCCGGACGTCTTCACCGTCGCGGTGGCGGTGTGGCTGTGGCTCACGGTCCTGTTCGCGGGCCTGGCCGAGGCCGTGGCCGAGGGACGCGGCAAGGCGCAGGCCGAATCGCTGCGCCGGACCAGGGGGGACGCGGTCGCACGCCTCACGACCGGGGAGTCCGTGCCCGGCACCGCTCTCCGGGTCGGCGACCTGGTCGTGGTCGAGGCCGGCGAGGTGATCCCCGGCGACGGCGACGTGGTCGAGGGCATCGCGACCGTGGACGAGTCCGCGATCACCGGCGAGTCCGCGCCGGTGATCCGCGAGTCAGGAGGCGACCGTTCGGCGGTGACCGGCGGCACGGCGGTGCTGTCCGACCGGATCGTCGTGCGGATCACCACGAAACCCGGTGAGTCCTTCGTGGACCGGATGATCGGTCTGGTCGAGGGCGCGCAGCGGCAGAAGACGCCGAACGAGGTCGCCCTGACGATCCTGCTGTCCACGTTGACGATCGTCTTCCTGCTCGCGGTGGTGGCGCTGCAACCGTTCGCGATCCACTCCGGCGGCGAGCAGTCGGTGATCGTGCTGACCGCGCTGCTGGTGTGCCTGATCCCCACCACGATCGGCGCGCTGCTGTCGGCGATCGGCATCGCGGGCATGGACCGGCTGGTGCAGCGCAACGTGCTCGCCACCTCCGGCAGGGCCGTCGAAGCCGCCGGCGACGTCGACACCCTGCTGCTGGACAAGACCGGCACCATCACGTGGGGCAACCGGCGGGCCACCGAGTTCGTCCCGGTGCGCGGCACGAGCGAGGAAGAACTGGCGCGCGCCGCACGGCTGTCGTCGCTGGCCGACGGCACCCCCGAGGGCCGCAGCGTCGTCGAGCTGTGCGTGCGGCGGTACGGCCTGCCCGCCGAACCGGACGAGCGGGAGAAGACCGGCGAGTTCGTCCCGTTCACCGCGCAGACCCGCCTGAGCGGCATCGACCTGGACGGCCGTCGTGTGCGCAAGGGCGCGGCGAGCGCCTTCACCCTCGACGCGGACACGAGGGCCGTCGTGGACGAGATCAGCACGCGGGGCGGCACACCGCTGGTGGTGGCCGAGGACGACCGGGTCCTCGGGGTCGTCCGGCTGTCCGACGTGGTCAAGCCCGGCACGAGGGAGCGCTTCGCCGAACTGCGCGCCATGGGCATCCGCACGGTCATGGTCACCGGCGACAACCCGCTGACCGCGAGGGCGATCGCGGCGGAGGCGGGGGTGGACGACTTCCTCGCCGAGGCCAGGCCCGAGGACAAGATGGCCCTGATCCGCCGCGAGCAGGACAGCGGCAAGCTGGTCGCGATGACCGGGGACGGCACCAACGACGCGCCCGCCCTGGCCCAGTCGGACGTGGGCGTGGCCATGAACACCGGCACCTCGGCCGCCAAGGAGGCCGGGAACATGGTGGACCTGGACTCCGACCCGACGAAGCTGATCGAGATCGTGGAGATCGGCAAGCAGCTGCTGATCACCAGGGGAGCGCTGACCACGTTCTCCTTGGCCAACGACCTGGCGAAGTACTTCGCGATCCTCCCCGCGATGTTCGCGGGCATCCACCCCCAGCTCGACCGGCTCAACGTCATGCGCCTGGACTCGCCGCAGTCGGCGATCCTGTCCGCGGTGATCTTCAACGCGCTGATCGTCGTGGCGCTCGTCCCGCTGGCCCTGCGCGGCGTGCGGTACAGGCCCTCCAGCGCCTCCGCGCTGCTGCGGCGCAACCTCCTGCTCTACGGCGTCGGCGGCGTGATCACCCCGTTCGCCGGGATCTGGCTCATCGACCTGCTCGTGCGACTCGTCCCCGGGATCGGCTGACATGACCAACTTCGTCGCACAGGCGCTCGCCGGACTCCGCGTGCTGCTCGTGCTCACCGTCATCACCGGAGTCCTCTACCCCGCCGCGGTGTGGACGGTGTCCCGCGCACCGGGGCTGCACGCCAACGCCGAGGCCGTCGACACCACCCTGGTCGGGATCGACCGCCAGGGCGACCGGTGGTTCCACACCCGACCCTCGGCGGCGACGCTCCCCGCCTCCGGCGGCTCCAACAAGGGCGAGCACGACGAGGACCAGGACGCGGTCGTGGCGCAACGCCGGACCGAGATCGCCCGGCGCGAGGGCGTCGCGCAGGACCGGGTGCCGCAGGACGCGGTGACCGCCTCGGCCTCCGGCCTGGACCCGCACATCAGCGCCGCCTACGCCGAGTTGCAGCTGCCGCGGGTGGCCGGGGAGAACGGGCTGTCCGAGCAACGGGTGCGCGAGCTGATCGCGGCCAGCACCGACGGGCGGAGCGCCGGTCTTCTGGGCGAGCCCGGCGTCAACGTCACCGCCCTCAACCGAGCGGTCGAGTCCGCGACGTGATGCCGGGCGAGGACGGCCGCACCGCCCCGCTGGCGGCGCGGCGGACGGGAAGCGTGCCGGGTGGCACGCTTCCCGCTCGATCACCACCAGCTGGTGCAGCGCCCGGACAGGCTGTCGCAGAGGCGGAAGGCGATCTTCGTGACGTCCTGGTAGCTGCCGGAGAAGGACGAGTTCTTCACGGAACCGTCCTCGGAGCGCTGCAGGTAGGTCTGCGAGGGCAGGGAGGACGGGCCGTCCGTCCACCACCTGCCGTCGTGGTCGTTGCCGTCCCAGACCCAGGACTTGCACAGCGGCAGCGTGCCGCCCTCGGGACCGCCCAGGTTGCCGCACTGCTGTGCGGCGGAGGCGGGGGAGGCGGAGAGGACGGCCGCGCCGGCGACCGCGGCGAGGACGACGCCGACCTTCCTGACGGTGGTGAGAAGCACGGTGAAACCCCAGTTCGTGTTGGTGGGACGGCGGATCAGACGTCGATGAAGCGGGCGACGAAGTCCCAGCCCTGCTCGCCGCCGCCGTTGGCCGACCACTGGACCACCTCGGCTCCGTTGGCGGTGCTGCCGCCGCCGGACACCGAGGCGACCTTGCCGCTCTTGTAGTTGAACAGGTAGCCGCCCGAGGGCTCCCAGGCCTGCTCGGCCCCGCCGTTGCAGCTCCACTGGATCAGCTCGGCGCCGTTGGCCGTGCTGCCGCCGCCGGCGACGGAGAGGCACTTGCCGCTCTTGCTGTTCTTCAGCTGGCTGCCGGACCAGTACCAGAGCTGCTCGGTGCCGTCGTTGCAGCTCCACTGGATGACGTTGGCGCCGTTGGCGTCGCTGCCGTTGCCCTCGACGGACATGCACTTGCCGCTCTTGAAGTTCACGAGGTTGTAGTAGGTCGCCGCGCTGGCCGGCGTGGCCGTGGCCGCGGTGAGGCCGGCAGCTGCCACAGCAGCGAAAACCGTTCTGCGAAAGCGGGACATCGCATCTCCTGCACGTGATCGGGCGGGCCGGACGACCCGCACCGCCACGTTACGAAGGGTGATGTTGTGTGCGCAAAGAGCAAATGATCACGTTCTTCTGATCTTCACCTGCGCGTCACGTGATCCACTCCGCCTGATGCGCGGCCGAGCACGGCCGTTCGGCGCTGCGGGGCCGGGCGAGGCGGAACGCCCCACAGCAGTCGTCGTGGGCACGTCGTCGGACGTGTGCGGGTGGTCACCGGTCGACGTGGACCCGATCCGCGGGGACATCTCTCCGGGGACATCTCTCCGGGGACACACGTCTCCCGATCTCGGACGTCCGTCACAACGGGTCGAGCCCAGCGCGACGTGCTCGGGTGCGCAGCCGACCGCGGATGACGGGCTCAGGAGAGCCCGAGTGCGGCGGCGGCGTCCTGCACGCGGGACCGCAGCCACTGGTGGGCGGGGGAACGACCGGTGCGGGGGTGCCAGTACATCGTCATGGTCAGTTCGGGCAGGGGCGTCGCCATCTCGACCTCCCGCAGGCCGAGAGCCTCGCGCTTCAGCTCGAACAACCGGCGCTGGGCCGTCGTGACGAGATGGGTGCGGGACACCACTTCCAGAGCCAGCGCGAACGAGCCGACGGTGATCACGGGGGGTGCCGCCGATTCGAGAGCGGCGATCAGGTCGATCGTGTTGTCCCGGCACGTGAACGGAGTCAGTCGCACGCACGGTGTCGTCGCCAGCTCCGCCGCGCTCAGCGGGTGGTCGAACGAGGTGCTGTCGCGCGCGGCGGCCAGCACGAACTCGTCGGTGAACAGGGGGGCGCGCGGGAACCTGTCCAGCTCGGGGTTCAGCAGGTACGACGGCCAGAAGAGCAGGTCGCACCGGACCGAGCGGACGGCGTCGACGTAGTCGGGCCCCGGCGGCGCGACCTTGATCCGCACACCGGGAGCCTCGGCCAGCAGTCGGGGCAGCAGCGGTCCCAGGAGGACGGTCGTGGTGCAGTCGCTCGCGATGACGGTGAACGTGCGCTTCGACACCGCGGGATCGAACTGCCGATTGGCGTTCATCATGTCACGGGCCGAGAGCATCATCTCCTGCACCGGCTGGCGCAGTGACTCGGCGAAGGGGGGTGAGCACGAGCTCGCGGCCGTCGCGCACGAGCAGCGGGTCGTCGAAGACCCGGCGCAGTTTGGCGAGCGCGGCGCTCATCGCGGGCTGGGTGACGAAGATCCGTTCGGCGGCTTTCGCGACGTTCCGTTCGATCAGCAAGGCGTTCAGCGGGACGAAGAGGTTGAGGTCGATCCTGCTCCAGTCCTGGGACGCCGGCTTGTCTTCTCCCGACGGGGTTCGGCACCTGTTCGCCGCCCACGACCGGGCCGCAGAGCGGGCCGAGGCCAACGACGTCGAGATCGCCCGCACCCGGACCAACTCCTCCTGGCCCAACCGCGTCGAGGCCCGGTTCACCGCCCCGCGCCACGTCACCCTCGACGGCACCGACCACCCAGGGTCACCACGAGCGGAGCAGCACGATCCGCCGCCGCATCATCTGGCGAGGCGAGCACGCCCACGACGAGCGCCTGCGCGAGACCGTCACCAGGGGGGACGTTGCCCGGTGCGGCACTGGCCACGTCGGTGTTGCGGCGTCAGGCGAGGCGGAGTTGTTCGGGGTGGGTGGCGGTGGGGCCGAGGTCGCCGGTGCGGTAGTGGCGGCGGCAGAGGACCTGGTAGCGGACCTCGTCGGCGGGGTTGGTGTCGGCGACGAGGACGGTGTGTCCGGCGCGGACGACCTGGTCGTCGTGGATGCGGGAGTTGAAGCGGCCGGGCAGGCCGCACCAGCAGAGGACCTCGACCTGGATGGCGTTGAGCTCGTCGGCGAGTTCGAAGAGGCGTTGGGAGCCGGGGAAGAGCTGGCTGCGGAAGTCGGTGGCCAGGCCGAAGGCGTAGACGTCGATCTGGGAGTCGTCGGCGAGTTCGGCGAGCTGGTCGACCTGGGCGGGGGAGAGGAACTGCGCCTCGTCGACGATGAGGTAGTCCACTCGCACGCCGCGCGCCCAGTGCTCGCGGACCAGGGCGCAGACGTCCATCGTCTCGTGCACCTCCAGCGCGGCGCGGGTGATGCCCATGCGGCTGGAGATGGTGGGGGTGCCGGAGCGGTCGTGGCGCACCAGCAGCAACCCGCACCGGCCCTGCCGGGCCTGGTTGTGATCGATCTGCAGCGCCAGGGTGGACTTTCCGCAGTCCATCGGACCGTGGAAGAACCGCACCCTGCCGAGGACGCCCAGCGCTCGTCGCGCTCCGGCGGCGGGGATGGCCGACAGCGCGTCGGTGGGGTCGGGATCTGCGGGAAGGGGCTCCACGCGGGGTCAGCCTAGTGGGTCCTCCGACGCGGGCGCCGACGTGGCGTCCGGGACGCTGGTCTCCTCGACCGGCGGGGTCGTCGGCTCCGCGGTGGGCTCGGGGTCGATGGGGGCGCTGCTGGTCTCCGGCACCGTCGTCCCGGTGGACGTGGTGTCCGGTTGCGAGGACTCCACCGGCTCCACCGGCTCCACCGGGACGACGGGCTCCACCTGCTCGACGGGGACCACCGGCTCCTCGACGGGGACCCGGGCAGCGGGTGCCTCGGTGACGTTCAGCGCCTCGGTCTGGGCGACGGGAGCCGGCTCCTGGACCACCGCCTCGGCCGGGACGGCGGCCTCCGGCGTCTGCGGGGACGCCTCGGCGGCGTCGACCGGGGCCTGGGCCTGGGTGCTGATGGCCGGGACGGGGGCGTTGCCCTGGCCGGGATCGCTGGTGAAGCCGAACAGCGGCACGGCGACCACCGCCGCGGCCGCCGCGAGCACTCCTCCCGCCAGCGCGAACGGCGGGCGGCGGCGCGCGATCGGGGAGACGTTCGTGGGCACGGGGTCGACGACGGCGGTCGGCGGGGCCAGGTCGCCGGTGACGCGCTGCCTGATCACGATGGTGTCGGGCTCGTCGGCGGCTTCGCGCAACCTCCGGTCCACCTCGTCGAAGCCGGGACGCCGTTCCGGGTCGCGGTCGAGCAGGTCGTTCAGCAACGGGGTGAGGCGGCCGGCTCGGCGGGGCGGCTCGACGTCCTCCATCACCACGGCGGTCATCGTGGCCAGCGGGTCGCCCTTGTCCAGCGGGGCGTGGCCCTCGACGGCCGTGTAGAGGGTGGCGCCGAGCGACCACAGGTCGGACGCCGGGCCGATGGGCAGGCCGCGGGCGCGTTCGGGAGCGATGTAGGCGGGAGCGCCGAAGATCTTGGCACCGTCGTTGGAGGTGCCGGTGTCGGCCGCGATGCCGAAGTCGGTGAGGTGGGCGCGGGTGTTGTCGTCGAGCAGCACGTTGCCGGGCTTGATGTCGCAGTGCAGGATGCCCTGCGCGTGCACGGCGGCGAGTCCGGAGAGGACCTGGTGGCCGATGTGGGCGACCTGCTGCACGGGCAGCGGACCCTCGTCCTCGATCACCGCGGACAGCGCCCTGGAGCGGACCAGTTCCATGACCAGCCACGGACGGCCCTGCTCGTAGAACAGGTCGTAGACGGTCACGACGTGCGGGTGGGAGACCCTCGCCGCGACCTGCGCCTCGTGCTCGATGCGGTCGCGGTGCGCGGGCAGCACCTCCTTGACGGCGACCTCGCGCCGGAGGAGCTCGTCTCTCGCGGCCCACACCACACCCATCCCGCCGGAACCGATTCGTTCCAGCAGTTGGTAGCGGTCAGCCAGTAGCGGAAGCACGTTCCAGTGGTTCCCCGTTCCCCCGTTCGGCCAAACCAGGGGGTCGCCGATGTCACCGTCTCGTCATGCGGCGTTCGACTCCGGCGTCGTCAGCTGGGAGAACACTGGCGCTGATAGTACGCTTTCCGATATAACTCGGTGCATGAGCAGTCGGGTGATGACCGAGCAGACCTTCCTGGTGCTGACAGCGCTGGCGGAGGAGCCGCTGCACGGGTACGCGATCGTGCGGTCGGTGGCCGCGCTGTCGGAGGGGAGGACCCGGCTGCGGGTGGGCACCCTCTACGGCGTGCTGGACCGCCTGGTCGCCGACGGGCTGGCCGAGCGGGATCGCGAGGAGGTGCACCAGGGCCGCCTGCGCCGCTACTACCGCATCACCGAGACCGGGTACCGGGCGCTGTCGGCCGAGGTGGCGAGGCTGTCGGCGAACGTGCGCGCCGCGTCCGGCGTGCTGCGGGCGCGCGGACTGGCCGGGGGTGCGCTGTGAGCGCGAGCAACCTGGAGACGCGCTACCGGCGGCTGCTGCGGGCGCTGCCCCGCTGGTACCGGGAGGAGCGCGAGGAGGAGATGGTCGCGCTGTTCCTGGAGGAGCGCGACGACAGCACCGACCTGGAGCACGGCTGGCCCGGCTGGGGCGAGACGTGGGCCACCCTCGGCCTGGCCGTGCGCACCCGGCTCGACGGCGGCGGCGTGCGGGTGCTGGCGCCGGGCGCGGTGGTGCGACTGGTGGCGCTGCTCGGCCTGGTCGGGCTGAGCGCGGAGGAGGTCACCGCCGGGGTGGCGCAGGCGGTGCGGTGGGCGCTGGGCTGGCCGCTGGTGCCGGACCGGCAGCCCCACGTCGGCCTGCTGCTCGCCGCGGCGCTGGCCGCCCTGCTCGCCGGCCGCCGCGGCACGGCCGCGGTCCTGGCGGTGGTGAGCGCGCTGCCGGGCGCGTGGTGGTTCGTCTCCTCCGCGGTCCAGGGGGACGCCGCGCGCTCGACGGTGACCTGGGCGCTGGTGTCGCTGCCGCTGTGGGTGACCGCGGCGTGCCTCGTGGCGGGCTTCCACCGCGACGCCCCGCCGCCGTCGCGCCGGACCTGGACGCGGGGGACGGCCGCGGTGTGGCTGGCCGGACTCGCGCTGGTCCCGCTGGAACTGGTGACCGCGGCGTCGGCGGTGCGCCCCGTCGCCGTGGTCGCGCTGCTGGTGGTGGCGGTGGCGCACCTGGTGACGTCGCGACCGGGCGGGGCGTGGCCGTCGGCGCTGACGGTGTGCGTGCTGGTGCTGCTGCCCGAGTCGGTGCGCGTCGTGCTGGTCGCCGGTGTGCCGGACGCCGGGGTCCGGGCCGTCGCGGTGGGCCGGGTGGTCGCGCTGGTGGCGGTCGGCGTCGCGCTGGGCGTGACCCGAGCGCGACGCCGGCGCCTCACACCTTCGCCGGTACCGGGTTCCCCGACTCGCTGATGGCCCTGCGCACGGGCACGAAGATCATCAGGACGAAGCCGACGACGAAGAAGATCACCAGCGAGACGATGGCCAGCCGGAACGAGCCGGTGGCCTGCCCGACCCCGGCGAAGACCAGCGGGCCGAGCCAGGAGGTGGAGCGCTCGCCGACCTCGTAGAGCGAGAAGTACTGCGCCTCGCGGCCGGGCGGGATCATCTGGCTGAAGATCGACCGGGAGAGCGCGTTCGTCCCGCCCAGGACGATGCCGATGCCCGCCGCGAGGCCGTAGAACTGCAACTGCTGACCGGCCTGGACGAAGTAGGCCGCCACGAGGACGACGATCCAGACGAGCAGGCTGACCTGGATGGTGCGCTTGGCGCCCCAGCGGCGCGCGCCGATGCCGTGCAGGACACCGCCGAAGAAGGCGACGAACTGGACGATCAGGATCGTCGTGATCAGGACCGTCTCGTCGAGCTTGAGCTCGTCGCGGCCGTACTGGGCGGAGACGTTGGCGACCGTGGAGATGCCGTCGGTGTAGATGAGGTAGGTCGCCAGGAACGCGAGCGTCAGCGGGAACATCCGGGCCGACCGCGCGGTCCGCCGGAGTTCGGCGAACCCGGCGGTGATCACCGAGGCGCCGCTCTCCGAGCCGTGCGGCGCCTGGTGGCGGCGCAGCCGGGAGAGCGGGACGAGGGTGAACCCGGCCCACCACAGGCCCGACAGGACGAAGGCGGCGCGCACGGCCTCGCCCTGGGTGAGACCGATGGCGTCGTGGGACAGGAACAGCACGAGCTGCACGCCCAGGGCGATGCCGCCGCCGAGGTAGCCGAAGGCCCAGCCGCGCGCGGACACCGCGTCGCGCTCGTCCGGTGTCGCGATCTCGGGCAGGAACGCGTAGTAGACGACGACCGACGACCCGTAGCAGATGTTGCCCAGGACGAAGAGCAGGACGCCCAGCGTCCAGTTGGTGCCGTCGACGAGGGCGAGCGCGGCCGTGGCCGCCGACCCGGTGAAGGCGAACGCGCCCAGCATCCGGCGCTTGTTCTGGGTCCGGTCGGCGATGGCGCCCATCACGGGCAGCACGAGCACCTGGACGACGGTGGCGATCGACAGCAGGTAGCCCCACAGCGAACCGGCGGGGAAGGCGAGACCGAACGCGGTGATGTCGCAGGAGCGCAGCGCGCCGTCGGCGCAGGCGTCGG
Source organism: Umezawaea beigongshangensis (assembly GCF_016464305.1). Classification (GTDB taxonomy): domain Bacteria; phylum Actinomycetota; class Actinomycetes; order Mycobacteriales; family Pseudonocardiaceae; genus Umezawaea_A; species Umezawaea_A beigongshangensis. Next base: position 271,847 of record NZ_JAEIOJ010000009.1, on the reverse strand, counting down.
CGCCGTTGCGGGCGGTGTCGGCCTTGGCCGCCTCGGAGGCGACGGCGGTGAGGTAGCCGGAGAGGAACACCGTGGCCACGGAGGTGGGGAACACGGAGTTGGCCCAGTCGTACCAGGTCCAGCCGCGTTGCTCGCGACGACGGTCCGGGGCGTCGCCGTTGGTCTGTTCGGGACTGTCCACCGCGCTCATGACGGCGGACTGTACTGGGCGCGCCGGGCCGTCCGCGGCGAGATCACCGAGCTGTTGCCTCCTCGTCGTCCGCCCGTCGCCCGGCGGTCCACGCCCGGCGGTCGCGCAGGACCTCGCGCAGCCGGTCCGGGCGGTCGGTGACCAGTCCGTCCACACCCAGGTCGAGCAGAGCCCGCATGTGCTGCTCGTCGTCCACGGTCCACACGTGCACCTCGCGCCCGCGCCGGTGCGCCGCCCGGACGAACAGGCGGTCGACCACCGTGAGCCGTCCCCGGCGGCTCGGCACCTGGGCGATGCGTCCCCGCACCGCCAGCGCGGGGACGGGGACCCGGCGAGCCGCCCACAGCGCGCCCGCCGAGCGCGGGCCCATCGACGTGAGCAGGTCCGGCGGTCCCTGTCGGCGCAACCGGGTCAGACGCGTCTCGGAGAACGACGCCAGGCACACGCGGGCGGTGGCGCGGGTGCGGCGCAGGACGTCGAGGACCGGTGTGACGGCGGCGTCGGCCTTGACGTCGACGTTGAGCAGCACGTCCGGCAGCTCCTCCAGCACGTCCTCCAGGCGGGCGACCGGCTCGCGTCCCCCGACGCGGGCGTGCCGCACGACCGACCAGGGCTGCTCGGCGACCGGTCCGCGCCCGTCGGTCGTGCGGTCGAGCGAGCGGTCGTGGTGGACGACGACCACGCCGTCGGAGGTGACGTGCACGTCGGTCTCGACGTAGCTGAACCCCTCGGCCACGGCGCGGCGGAAGGAGCTCAGCGAGTTCTCCATGCCGCTCAGGTCGCCGAGGTGCCAGCCGCGGTGGGCGAAGGCCCTGGGGTGGGGGCCAGCGAGGTAGTGCCTCTCGTCGGTCACCAGTGGAGTGTGCCTCGGCGGCGTGGCGCTGTGGTGGCCGGTGGGTGGCGGGATAGCGTCCGCGTCATGGAGCTGGTGTCCCACTGGGAGGGCGTGTCCGCGGGGACGCGGGAGCAGGTGCGCCACTGCGCGTGGTGCGGGCGCAGGCTGCCGGAGTCCGGGCGGATCGGGAGGCCGCGGCGCTACTGCGGGCAGTCGTGCCGGCAGCGCGCCTACGAGCGCCGCGCCGCCGTGCAGCGCGGCGGGCTCCCCGAGGACGCGGTCGTGCTCTCCAGCGGCGAACTGGCCGACCTCCAGGACCGGTTGTTCCAGCTGCGCTGTGCCGCCGAGGACGTCGTGACGGCGGTGGGCGACGGGGCCGGTGGGGAGGAACTGCGCGCGCTGGCGCTGCGGGTCGCGGAGTCGGCGCACGGCGTGGAGCGGCTGCGGTAGCGCCGCGGCCGCCGGACCGGGACGGCTTGCCCGCGGTCCGCGCGTCCACCATCATGGCGCGCGAGTTCGTCGGGAGGGCGTGATGACCGCGGTGGAGGACGGTGTGCGGTCCGTGCACCGCGAGGTGCTGGAGCGGTCCGACGTGGGGTTCGCGGTGTCGGACGCCCGCGGTGTGCTGCGCTGGGTGAACCCCGCGCTGGCGGCCGTTCTGGGCGTGCCGGTGGCGCAGGCCGTCGGCAGGTCGCTGCCCGCACTGCTGCCGGGCGTCCCGGAGCGTCCGCCGGGCGAGCACGCGCACGCCGGGCTCCCGCTGCTGGCGTCCTCGTCGACGCCGCGCGGGCACCGGTGGCTGGAGATCACCTGCTGCGAGCTGTCCGGCGGTGACCTGCTCTACGAGGTCGTGGACGTGACCTCCTGGCGCGACCGGGAGCTCGACGTCACGCAGGAGGCCGACGCGCTGCGGCGCGCGCAGGTGCTCGGCCGGATGGGCACCTGGGAGTGGCACATCGGCGAGGACCGCATCGTGTGGTCCGACGCGCTGCTGGAGATGTTCGGCTTCACGTCCGACGTGGAGCTGACCATGGAGAACTACTCGGGGTTCGTGCACCCCGACGACCTCCCGATGATCCGCAGCACCCTGGCCGAGGCGCTGGAGGCGGGCGCGAAGTTCTCCTACACCCACCGGATGCTGCTGCCCGAACCGCGCGGCGAGCGGATCTTCGAGTGCTTCGGCGAGATCATCTGCGACTCCTCCGGCACGCCCGTGCGTGCGCTGGGGACCGCTCACGACGTGACGCGGGCGCACCGGGTGCACGAGGAACTGCTGCGGATGGCCGAGCTGGACCCGCTCACGGGCCTGCCGAACCGGCGAGTCCTGACCAGGGAGCTGGAGCGCGCGCTGGCGACCGGAGGCGACGGCGCGCTGCTGCTGCTGGACCTGGACAACTTCAAGGACGTCAACGACCTGCGCGGGCACGCCGTGGGCGACCGGGTCATGCGGACCCTGGCCTCGGCGCTCGCGTCGCGGCTGCGACCGGGACAGCTCATCGGCCGCCTCGGCGGCGACGAGTTCGCGGTGGTCCTGCCGGGCTGCGAGCGCGCCGAGGCGGAACTCGTCGCCGACGGGCTGCGCGACGCGGTGGCGGCGTTGCCGCTGGTGTCGGCGGGCGTGGCGGCGCACATCACGGTGAGCACCGGCATGGCGGAGTACGGGCCGGGCGACACGTGGGAGCTGGTCCTGGCCAACGCCGACCTCGCCCTGTACGCGTCGAAGGGCGCCGGTCGCAACCGGGTCACCGTCTACGAGCCGGGGCACTACGCGGACACCGCGAAGCGGGTCTCGGTGCTCGACCGGGTGCGCACGGCGCTGGAGTCCGGCGGTCTGGCGCTGCACGCCATGCCGATGGTGCGGCTCGGCACGGGAGTCGTCCTGGGCCACGAGCTGCTGCTGCGCCTGGAGGACGGTCAGGAACCCCGTCTGGGACCGGCGGACTTCCTCCCGGTCGCCGAGCGCGGCAACCTCGTGCTGGAGATCGACCGCTGGGTGCTGACCAGGGCGATCGACACGCTGGTCGCGCACCCCGACCCGGAACTGCGGTTCAACGTCAACATCTCCGGCCGGACGCTGGACGACGCCGACTTCGGCGGCTTCGTGCTCGACCGGCTGGCCAGCGCGGGCGTGGCCCCCGGACGGCTGGGCCTGGAGATCACCGAGACGGCCGCGGTGGGAAACCTGGACGCGGCGCGGGCGCTGGCGCAGCAGCTGCGCGGCTTCGGCTGCCGCATCGTGCTGGACGACTTCGGGTCGGGGTTCGGCTCCTTCGTCCACCTCAAGCACCTGCCGATCACCGGCATCAAGATCGACGGCGAGTTCGTCAAGGCGATCGACACCAGCCGCACGGACGCCGTGCTGGTGGCGGGCATCGTGGAGATCGCCAGGGGCCTGGGCCTGTCGGCCGTGGCCGAGTGGGTCGAGCGACCCGACCAGGTCGGCGCGCTCACCGGGCTGGGAGTCCGGGTGGGCCAGGGCTTCCACCTCGGGACGCCGCGTCCGCTGGAGGAGGTCCTGCCGGCCCAGGGGGTGCGGCCGAACGGCGCATTGTCCGGTTAGCGGCCCACCCCGAAGGATGGTGCGCACTCCTGATCACCGCCAGCACCTCCTCGTCGATGGGATCCGCCCCGTGTCCGACAGTCCTGTCCGTGGTCTGCGTCGTGTCGAGCTGTGCACGCCCGCGCCGGAAGCCGTCGCCGAGTTCTACGCCGAACTGCTGGGCTGGGTGGTGCTGCCCGATCCGGACGGCACCACCGGTGGCTGGGTGGGCGACCGGCTCGCGGTCCGGGTGAGACCCGTGCCCCGCGGCGGCGCTGCGGGGTGGCGGATGGTGTTCGCGGGCGAGCGGGAGCGGGACCTCGTGGACCCGGCGGGTGTCGCGGCCGGGGTGTCGCGGGGCCGGGTGCTGCACGGACCGTGGGCGCCGCAGCCGCGTGCGGGGGAACCGTGCTGGACGGAGCTGATGACCGCCCCCGGCGGGGACACCGACGCGTTCTGGGCCGCCGAGCTGGGCTGGCGGCCCCGCGCGGCCGAGCAGGGCTTCACGCTCTTCGACGCGCGGTGCGCGCAGTCGACGCGCGCGGTCGCGGGCCGGCTGCGCACGACGGCGGTGCCGGCGGGCTGGACGTGCTGCTTCGCGGTGGTCGACGTGCGGATCACGGCGAAGGCGGCGACCGCGTCCGGCGGCACCGTGCTGGTGCCGCCGACGGAGGTGCCCACCGGAGTCGTCGCCGTGCTGGCCGACCCGGCGGGCGGGGTGTTCACCCTGCTGCAGGAGCCGCGCGGCTGGGGCGGCTCCTGGTTCCCGCCGGACGTGGTCGCCCCCTCCTGACCCCTCAGGACTCCAGCTCCGGCGGGAAGCCGCCGGTGGCGATCGGTCCCCACCGCTCGACGGTGACGCGGATCAGGCTCTTGCCCTGACGCCGCATCGCCTCCCGGTACTCGTCCCAGTCGGGGTGCTCACCGGCGATAGCGCGGAAGTACTCCACCAGCGGCTCGACGGACTCGGGCAGGTCGAGCACCTCGGCGCGGCCGTCGACCTGCACGTAGGGGCCGTCCCAGTCGTCGGACAGCACGCACGCGCTGACCCGGTCGTCGCGCCGCAGGTTGCGGACCTTCGCGCGCTGCGGGTAGGTGGACACGACGATGCGGCCCTCCGCGTCGACGCCGCAGGACACGGGCGAGACCTGGGGACGGCCGTCGGCGCGGTGGGTGATGAGCAGAGCGCGATGGCGCGGACGCAGGAACTCCAGCAGTGCCTCGCGGTCGACGACGTCTGCGGTGGCTGTTCTGGGCATGCGCCGAGCCTAGAACAGGCCGGTGGGACGGCGTCGGCCGCGCGGGGACGCGGAATTGTCCTACCCCTCGGGCACACTCGTGGTGGGTGGTGCGGCGTCCGCTTCCCGACGCCGCACCACCCACCGCGTCACCCCGGCGTGGTCGGGCACGGCGACGCGCAAGGGCTGCGCGAACTCCTCCTCGCTCGCGGGGGCGAGCCGCACGGCGCGGGCCCGGTGCTGCGTGCCACCCGATCGGACCCGCGCGGCAGCGCGCGAACCGCGAACGCCCCAGCGCGTTCGGTCGTACGCGCCGATCACCGGCGGCCGAACGCGCCGTGCCCGGTGGTGTCGGCGGTCGCGTCGCCGGCGTGCCCACCCCGTGGCGTCCCCGCTCTCCCTCGGTCGCGGACGCGCGCGGCAAACTCGTCCGTGTCGACCAGTCCGATCGGCGAACGGCCGCTTCTCGGGGTCGGCGTTCGTCGGCCGGGGCTCGCCGAACGCGTCGAACGCGACTGCGTCCGTACCGAGCACCGAAACCGGGAGGTTCTCGGCGGTGGTCCGGAGAATGAACACCAGATGTTCTGACGAGGGGGTGTCGGGCGCGGCGCTGTTCGAAGTCCGGCGGAGCGCCGGGAAAGAGTCGCGCAGCCGGGCCGCGTGGTTGTCGTCGCGGTGAACGGATCGTTCATAATTGTGTGACGGCCCGCGACGGGCGGAGGATCGGTGAGAACGGTCCGACGAGTCGCGCGACACGGGCAGGAGGTGTGGTCCACTGCGCGAGAACGAGGCCGGTCGCACATCAGTCCACAACGGGTGGAATTTCGTCGTTCATCGATCTGCCCGTTCTTTGTGCTGGTCGTTTTTGTCCAGACCGGGCATCGGCCGCCGATGTGTCCGCCGGACGACCTCCGGAACGTTCTGGACCGGGTGAGGGCCTCGCGCCGGGAGGCGGCGGTTCTGTTCACCTGGTGGGAAGATGGATCACAGAAGTGGGCGGAGGTCCGTGGTCCCGCTGGTTGACCAGAGCATTCGTCGCCCCTTCCCCGCGGGGTTCCGGTTCAAACATGAGTCGCCGCGAAAGAAGAGCCCCCATTTCACTTCTCGCCAAATCGTCCTTTCGGCGGTACGAGTGGCGGTTTTGACACGAGAACGTGTGGGAAGCCGGTGACTGGGGAGAATTCGGCCCACCGGCTCATGCTTTCTGCCGCGATCCTCGCGGTGTTCCCGATGGTCATCTTCGCAGTGGTGAGGGGCGTTTTCTGTGCTTCCGAGAGCGACGAGTCGTCCAGTGGCAGCGGTCCGGCCCGGCAGCGAGCACCACGGTGCGGGAACCTCCTGTCGATCGTCCGCGGGGCTGAGCGACCGGCTCGGCGAGCGGCTGACCGCCCTGGCACGACAGCACCGCGTTCCCGGAGCTCAGCTCGCGGTCCACCACCGCGGTGAGACGGTGACGGTCCAGACCGGCGTCGAGCACCACGCGGGCGGACGACCCATGAGCGCGTCGTCGCGGGTCCCGATCGGCTCGATCACCAAGGCCTGCACCGCGACCGTCGCCATGATCCTGGTGTCCGACGGCGACCTGGAGCTGGACGCGCCGATCGGCGACGTGCTGCCGGAGCTGCGCGGCAACGCCGCTGCCCGGCAGCTCACGGCACGGCAGCTGCTGAGCCACACCAGCGGACTGCCCTCCGACCCCGGCGAGGACGCGACCTCCCTGCGCAGGGGCCTGGACGGCATCACCCCGTCCACGCTGGTCTGCGTGCCGGGAGAGGAGTTCTCCTACTCCAACATCGGCTACGCCCTGGTCGGACGGCTCGTCGAGGTGACGACCGGGATGTCCTGGCGCGAGGCGGTCTGCGCCATCCTGCTCGACCCCATCGGGATCGAACCGGCCTTCATCGGCGGTCCGGGACCCGCGCCGACCGTCGCAGGGCACTCGGGCGGCTCCCGCTCGGGGGTGCGGGCGGTCGAGCAGGTGCTCCCACCCGTGCTGGCGCCGGCGGGCGGGCTCGCGCTCAGCGCCCGCGACCTGGTCGCCGTCGGCCGCCTGCACCTGAGCGAGCCGGAGCTGCTCGACCCCGAGACCGCGCGCGAGATGCACCGCGCGGTGCCCGACGCCGAGCCGTTCGGCCTCGCCGACGGGTGGACGCTAGGGCTGGCGTCGTTCCGGGGGCTGGACGGCGACTGGCTCGGGCACGACGGCACCGCCGACGGCACGTCCTGCCACCTGCGGATCGACCGGGAGGGCGAGTGCGTCGTCGCCCTGACCACCAACGCGGGCACCGGTACCGCGCTGTGGCGCTCGGTGGTCGACGAGCTGAGGTCCGAGGGCTTCCCGATCGCCGACTACCGCGCCGGGAAGCGGTCGGCCGACCGGGTTCCCGTTCCCGCGGAGTACTTCGCCCGGTACCGCAACGGCGGCGTCGAGTACTCCGTCGAGCACGGGACGGACGGAGCGGCGTCCATGGCCGTCGACGGCGAGGTCTTCCACGGCCTGACCCTCTACGACGGCGGCGCGTTCTCCGTGCTCGACCCGGAGAGCCTGACACCGGCCGACTGCGGGCGGTTCTTGCGCGACCGCCGCACCGGAGCGCCCGCCATCCAGGTCGGCGGTCGCATCGCCCGGCTCGCCTCCTGACCGGACGCGCACCACCGCACCCCACCCCCTGTCCGTCCAACCGCTGCGGGCCAGCGGCTGGACCTCCGCCGCGCCCGGAAGGTTCTGAGACGATGACGACGCAGGACACGGACCTGATCGAGAACCGGGCGAACCGGGACAGACGGGTGCCACCCGCCACCCCGGCCGAGCTGTTCGCCCAGCGGGTGCGGCTCGCGCCGCGAGCCCCGGCGGTGATCACCGACGACACCACGCTCAGCGCCGCCGAGCTGAACCGCCGCGCCAACCGGCTCGCCCACCGCCTGCGCCGCCTGGGCGTGCGGACGGAGGACCGGGTGGCCGTGCTGCTGGAGGGCTCGCCGGACGTCGTCGTCGCCGTGCTCGCCGTGATCAAGGCGGGCGGCGCCTACGTGCCGCTGGACGACCGCGCTCCCGCCGGACGCAACGCGCTGGTCCTCGCCGGGGCCGGGACCTCGGTCCTGATCACCGACCGCGCGGAGCGGGCGGAGCCGCTGCGCGCCGGGCACGTCGTGCTGACCGGCGACCCGTCGCTGCTCGCCGAGCCCGACGACGACCCCGCGGTGGCGGTGGACCCGGAGAACCTGGCCTACGTCGTGCACACGTCGGGGTCGACGGGCACGCCCAAGGGCGTCGCGGTGCGGCAGTGCGACGTGGTGGCGCTGGCGGCGGACTCCCGGTTCGCCGGCGGCGGGCACGAGCGCGTCCTGCTGCACTCGCTGCTGGCCTTCGACGCCTCGACCTACGAGCTGTGGGTGCCGCTGCTCACCGGCGGAGCGGTCGTCGTCGCGCCGTCGGCCGACCTCGACGCGGAGTGGCTGCGCGAGGCGGTCCCGCGGCACGGGGTGACCGCGGTGTGGGTGACGGCCGGTCTGTTCCGCGTCCTGGCCCAGGAGACCCCGGACTGCTTCGCCGGGCTCCGCGAGGTGTGGGCGGGCGGGGACGTGGTGCCCGCCGCCGCGGTGCGGCGGGTGCTCGACGCCAACCCCGGCCTGCTGGTCGTCGACGGCTACGGGCCGACCGAGACCACGACCTTCGCCGCGACCCACGCCCTGCCGGCGGCCGACGCCGTGCCCGAGACGGTGCCGATCGGCACGGCGCTGGACGGTGTGCGGCTGCACGTGCTCGACGCGGACCTCGCGCCCGTCCCCGACGGCCGCTCCGGCGAGCTGTACGTCGCCGGGGCAGGTCTGGCGCGCGGTTACTGGCGGCGTCCCGGTCTCACGGCCGAGAGGTTCGTCGCCGACCCCCTCGGCCCTCCCGGAGAGCGGATGTACCGCACCGGGGACGTCGTGCGCCGCAACGCGTGCGGTGAGCTGGAGTTCCTCGGCCGGACCGACGAGCAGGTGAAGATCAGGGGCTTCCGGGTCGAGCCCGGCGAGATCGAGACCGCGCTGACCCGGCACGACGCCGTGACCCACGGCGTCGTGGTCGCGCACGGGGACCAGCGGGGGGTGAAGCGGCTCGTCGCGTACGTCGTCACCGGGGACGGACGGCTGCCCGACGACCTCTCGGCGCACCTCGCCGCGTCGCTGCCGGACTACCTGGTGCCCTCGGTCGTCGTCGTGCTGGACGCCCTTCCGCTGAGCCCCAACGGCAAGGTCGACCGCCGGGCGCTGCCCGAGCCGCCGGCCGGACCCGCGCACGAGACCACCGCCCCGCGGACCGACGCCGAACGCGTCGTCACCCGGATCTGCGCGGACGTGCTCGGCGTCGAGCGGATCGGCGTGGAGGACGACTTCTTCGCCCTGGGCGGCGACTCGATCCTCGCCGTGCAGGTGCTGGCCCGGCTGCGCGCCGCCTTCGGGCCGGGGATCTCGCACCGGGCCGTGTTCGACGCCCGCACCCCCGCGCGGCTGGCTGCGCTGCTGGCCGACCTGCCGCCCGTCGTCCCGCAGGCGCCGATCGGCCGGACGCGCACCGGCGGCGACCTGCCGCTGTCCCCGGCGCAGCGGCGCCTGTGGTTCCTGCACGAGCTCGCACCCGACAGCGCCGAGTACAACACCGCAGTCGGCCTGCGCTTCTCCGGACCGTTCGACCTCGCCGCGCTGCGCCGCGCCCTCGCCGCGCTGTCCGCCCGGCACGACTCGCTGCGCACCACGTTCGACTCCGCCGACGGCAGGCCCGTTCAGCGCGTCGCTCCGGTGAGCGAGGTGCCGCTGCGCGTCGTGGACGCCACGGCGACCGACGACCTGGACGCCGTGCTGCTCGCCGACCTCGCGGTGCCCTTCGACCTGCGACGGGGACCGCTGACCCGCGCGACGCTCCTGCGCCTCGCCCCCGAGGAGCACCTGCTCGTGCTGTGTCAGCACCACGTCGTCACCGACGGCCGGTCCGTGGCGATCCTGACCGACGACCTGCTGACCCTCTACGGCGGCGCCGACCCGCGCTCGCTGCCCGAGCTGCCCCTCGGGTTCGCCGACCACGCAGCGTGGCAGGACCCCGCCCTGGACGCGGCGGCGCTGCGACCGCACCTCGACCACTGGCGCCGCGTCCTCGACGGGATCGAGCCGCTGGCCCTGCCCACCGACCGGCCCCGGCCCGCGCGGCGCACGACCGCCGGCGCGGTGCACCGGCACGCGCTGCCCGCCGACCTGGTCCGGAGGCTCACCGCGCTCTCCGGTGAGCGGGGTGCGACGCTGTTCGCGACCCTCACCGCGGCGGTGCAGGTCCTGCTGGCCCGCCTCGGCGGTCAGCGCGACGTGGCCGTGGGCACCGCGGTCTCCGGGCGCGACCGGACCGAGCTGGAGGACCTGACCGGCTTCTTCGTCAACACCCTGGTCCTGCGCTCGCGGGTCGACGGCGACCAGCCGTTCACCGGGTTCCTCGCCGACGTCCGGGAGACGGTCCTGGAGGCGCTGGCCCACGGGCACGTGCCGTTCGACCGGGTCGTGGACGAGGTCCAGCCCGAGCGCGACCCCTCCCGCACCCCGCTGGTGCAGGCCGTGGTCGTGCTGCAGAGCCCGCTCGTGCGGCCGCGGGAGGTCGCCGGAGCGCGGGTCACCGAGCACGACCTGCCGCGCCCGTCCGCCCGCTTCGACCTGGTGGTGGAGTTCTGGCCGGGCGAGGACACGCTCACCGTCGCCGTCGAGCACAACACCGACCTGTTCGACCCCGGCACGATCGAGGACCTCGCGCGGCGCCTGGAGGTGCTGCTCACCGGCGTCGTCGACGACCCGTCCCGGCCGCTGGCCGAGCTGCCGCTGATCACCCCGGCCGAGCGGAGCGCCCTGCTCGGCGACGGCGCCCGCACCCCGGTCGTGTCCCGGACGGTGCTGGACCTGTTCGACGAGCAGGCGGACCGCTCGCCCGGCGCGACGGCGGTCAGCAGCGGCGCGGAGCGGCTGAGCTACGCCGCGCTGCGGGAGCGGGCCGACCTGCTCGCGCGGCACCTGCTGCGGCTGGGCCTGCGGCGCGAGGACCGGGTCGGCGTCCTGCTGGACCGCTCCACGGACCTCGTCGTGGCCGTGCTCGCCGTGCTGCGGGCCGGTGGCGCGTACGTGCCGCTGGACGTGCGCGCCCCGGCGGAACGGCTGCGCCGCGTCCTCGACGGAGCGGGGGCGACGGTCCTGCTCACCGACGACCGCTGGCGGGAGACCGCGCGGACCGTCCACGGTGGACCGGTGCTCACCGTCGCGCAGGCGCGGGACGCCGATCTGCCGCTGCCCGAGGTCGACCCGGAGAACCTCGCCTACGTCGGGTACACCTCCGGTTCGACCGGCACCCCCAAGGGCGTCGCCGTGCGGCACGCCGACGTGGTCGCCCTGGCGCTGGACGAGCGGTTCGCCGGGGACGCCCACCGGCGGGTGCTGCTGCACTCGCCGCTCGCGTTCGACGCCTCCACCTACGAGCTGTGGGTGCCCCTGCTCACCGGCGGCGAGGTGGTCGTCGCCCCGACCGGGGACCTGGACGTCGACGTCCTGCGCGCGACGATCACCGAGCACGGCGTGACCGCGCTGTGGCTGACCGCCGGGCTGTTCCGCCTGGTCGCGCAGGAAGACCCGCGGTGCCTCGCCGGGGCGCGGGAGGTCTGGACCGGTGGCGACGTGGTTCCGGCGGCCGCGGTGCGCCGCGTGCTCCTGGCGTGCCCCGGCCTCGTGGTGGTCGACGGCTACGGACCCACCGAGACCACGACGTTCGCCACCTCGTTCCGCATGTCGTCGGCCTCCGGCGTGCCCGGCGTGGTGCCCATCGGCACACCGCTGGACGGCGTGCGCGCCCTCGTGCTGGACGACCGCCTCGACCCCGTGCCGCCCGGCGCGCTCGGTGAGCTGCACCTCGCGGGCAGCGGGCTCGCCCGCGGCTACTGGGGCCGTCCGGGAGCCACCGCCGAGAGGTTCCTGGCCGTTCCCGGCGGTGAGCGGGCCTACCGCACCGGAGACGTCGTGCGCCGCCGTCACGACGGCACGATCGAGTTCGTCGGCCGGACCGACGACCAGGTCAAGATCCGCGGCTTCCGGGTGGAGCCCGCCGAGGTCGAGGCCGCGCTCACCGCGCTGGACGCCGTGGCGCAGGCGGTGGTCGTCGTCGCGGAGTCCGCCGGGCGCAAGCACCTCGTGGCGCACGTCGTCCCCGCCGACGGCGTGGTGCCCGACCCCGCCGCGCTGCGCGACTCCCTGCGCCGGGTCCTGCCGGACTACCTGGTCCCCTCGGTGGTCGCGCCGATCGCGGAGCTGCCGCTGAGCCCCAACGGCAAGGTCGACCGGCGTGCGCTGCCGGAGCCGCGGTTCGACCGGCCCGCGCCGCGCGGAACCGCCCCGCGCACCGAGCGGGAACGGGTGCTCGCCCGGATCTGGGCCGAGGTGCTCGGCGTGGACGGCGTCGGGGTCGAGGACAACTTCTTCGAACTCGGCGGCGACTCGATCCTGAGCATCCAGGTCAGCACCCGCGCGCGCCGCGCCGGTCTGGAGATCTCCACCGGCGACCTCTTCGACCACCAGACGATCGCGGCCCTCGCCGCGGCGGCGGGGGAGACCGCGCGCGCCGTCGTGCGCGGCCCCGTGTCCGGGCCGGTGCCGCTGACCCCGGTCCAGCACTGGTTCTTCGACACGCACGGCACCTGGCGGTTCGACCAGACGACGACGCTGGTGCTCGCCGACGACGTGGACGACACCGCCCTGTCCACCGCGCTGGCCGCCCTGGTGGAGCACCACGACGCGCTGCGCATGGAGTTCACCCGCGCCGACGGGCGCTGGCGGCAGGACAACGCCCCCGCCGGTGCGGCGAGCTCGTCGCTGCTGCGCGCCGAGGTGTCCGAAGAGGACGGACAGCGGCTGCTGCGCCTGGCCGTGCACCACCTGGTCGTGGACGGGGTGTCGTGGCGCGTCCTGCTGGAGGACCTGGAGCAGGCCTACCGGCAGGCCGTGCGCGGCGAACCCGTCGACCTCGGGCCGCGGACGACCTCGTTCCGCGAGTGGGCGCTGCGCCTGACCGAGCACGCCGCGGCGGGCGGGTTCGACGACGAGCTGGAGCACTGGCGCGGCCTGACCGGCGACGTGGAGCTGCCCGTCGACGGGGACGGCCCGAACACCGTCGGCGCGGAGCGCTCGGTGACCGCGAGCCTGAGCGGGGCGGAGACCACCGCGCTGCTGCGCGACGTGCCCGCCGCGTACCGGACCGGCGTCAACGACGTGCTGCTGGCCGCGCTGGGCCGCGTGCTGGGGGAGTGGTGCGGCCGCGGCCGGGTCGTCGTGGACCTGGAGGGCCACGGCCGCGAGAACCTGTTCGACGGCGTGGACCTGTCGCGCACGGTGGGCTGGTTCACCAGCATCTTCCCGGTGTCCCTGGACGTCCCGCGCGACTGGGGCGCCGCGCTGAAGTCGGTCAAGGAGCAGGTGCGGGCGGTGCCCCGGCGGGGGATCGGCTACGGCGCCCTGCGGTACCTCACCGGCACCGCGCCGGAGATCGCGCCGCGGATCTCCTTCAACCACCTCGGCCGCTTCACCTCGCCCGACGGCGAGCTGTGCACCGGCGTGCGGCGCGAGCTGTCCCTGGAGGCCGACCCCGCCGAACAGCGCCCGCACCTGCTGGACGTGGTCAGCCGCGTCGACGACGGAGTGCTGGCGTTCACCTGGTACTTCGCCGAGGGGGTGCACGAGGAGAGCACCGTCGCCGCGCTGGCTCGGGACGTGCTCACCGCGCTGCGCGAGATCGTGGCGCACTGCGCGGAGCCGGGTGCCGGAGGCCGGACGCCCTCGGACTTCCCGCTGGCCGGCCTCGACCAGACCGCGGTGGACCGGCTCGTCGGTGACGGGCGTGCCGTCGAGGACCTCTACCCGCTCACCCCGGTGCAGGCGGGCATGGTGTTCCACGACCTGGCCCGCGGCGCGCACCGCCTCTACGTCGAGCAGATGACCTTCGTCCTGCACGGCGTGCGCGATCCGCGCCTGCTCGCCGAGGCGTGGCAGCGGGTGGTCGACCGGACGCCGGTGCTGCGCAGCAGGATCGTCTGGGAGGGCGTGCCGGAACCGCTGCAACTCGTCGAGCGCGACGTCACCGTGCCGGTGGAGCACCGCGACTGGACGCGCCTGTCCGCCGCCGAGGCGCAGGAGCGGCTGGACCGGCTGTTCGCCGAGGACGCGGCGCGGGAGCTGGACCTGACCCGCGCGCCGCTGCTGCGACTGGTGCTGCTGCGGCTGTCGGAGTCCGACGTGCGGGTGCTGTGGACCTTCCACCACGTGCTGCTCGACGGGTGGAGCGTCTTCCACGTCCTGTCCGACGTCTTCGCCCAGCACGCGGCGCTCGCCGGTGAGCGGGAGGCCGACCTCCCCGCGCGCCGCCCGTTCCGCGACCACCTGGCCCGGCTGGCGCGGCTGGACGACCGCCTCGCCGAGGAGCACTGGCGCACGGAGCTGGCGGGGATGACCACCCCGACCCCGCTGCCGTACGACCGGGTCCCCGCGCGCGGCCACACCACCAGCTCGTCGGACCGGGTCGCCGTGGAGCTGGACGAGGGGGCGACCGCCCGGTTGCACGAGTTCGCCCAGCGCAACCGGCTGACGCTGAACACCGTGGTGCAAGGTGCGTGGGCGTCCCTGCTGGCCCGCTACAGCGGTGAGCCCGAGGTGTGCTTCGGCGCCACGACGTCCGGGCGTCCGCCCGAGCTGCCCGGCGTGGACGACGTGATCGGCATCTTCATCAACACCCTGCCCGTGCGGGTGCGCGTCGACGACGACCTCGGCGTCGCCGCCTGGCTGCGCGAGGTGCAGCGGACCCAGGTCGAGTCGCGCCGCTTCGGGCACGTCGCCCTGACCCGGCTGCACGACTGGAGCGACCTGCCGCCGGGCAGCGCCCTGTTCGACAGCATCGTGGTGTTCGAGAACTACCCCGTCGGGGACGACGTCGCCGCGGCGCACGGACTGCGGCTGAGCGACCTGCGGGCCTCCGAGCGGACCAACTACGCCCTCAGCGTCGTGGTCTACCCCGGCGAGCGCCTGTCGCTGGTGCTCGGCCACGACCCCGCCCTGTTCGACGCGGCGACGGCGCGGCGGACGGCCGCACAGCTCGCCACCCTGCTGCGCGCCGTGGCCGACGCGCCGGACCTGCCGATCTCCCGCGTCCCGCTGCTGACCGGGGACGAGGCCCGCCGCGTGCTGGTGGAGTGGAACGCCACCGGCGCGGACCTCCCGGCCACGAGCGTCCCCGCGCTGTTCGAGGCCGGGGTGCGCGCGACGCCGGACGCGGTCGCCGTGGTCGCGGACGGCACCTCGGTGACCTACGCCGAGCTGGACGCCGCCGCCAACCGGCTCGCCCACCGGCTCCTGCGGCTCGGTGTGCGGCCGGAGGACCGGGTCGCGGTGCTCGTGGAGCGCTCGGCCGACCTCGTCGTGGCGGAGCTGGCCGTCCTCAAGGCCGGTGGCGCCTACCTGCCGCTGGACCTGCGGGCGCCCGCCGACCGGATGCGCCTGCTGCTCACCGGCGCGGACGTGGCGGTCGTGGTCGCCGACGACGCGTGGCTGGCCACCGCGCGGAACGTCCACACCGGACACGTGGTCCGGGTGGGCGACGCCGCGGACGAGCCGGACACCCCGCCCGGCGTGGCGACGCACCCCGACCAGATCGCCTACGTCATGCACACCTCCGGTTCCACCGGTGCGCCGAAGGGCGTCTGCGTGCGGCACCGCGACGTCGTGGCGCTGGCGCACGACCGCCGGTTCCGCGGTGGGGCGCACGAGCGGGTGCTGCTGCACTCGCCGCAGGCGTTCGACGCCTCCACCTACGAGACCTGGGTCCCGCTGCTGAACGGCGGACGCGCGGTGATCGCCCCGCCGCGCGAGCTGGACGTCGCCGCGCTGCGGCGCGTGATCGCGGAGAACGGGGTCACCGCGGCGTTCCTGACCACGGGGCTGTTCCGGTTGGTCTCGCAGGAGGCCCCGGAGTGCTTCGCCGGGATGCGCGAGGTGTGGACCGGTGGTGACGCCGTCCCGGCGGCCGCGCTGCGCGCCGTGCTGCAGGCGTGCCCCGGCACGGCGGTGGCCGACGTCTACGGCCCCACCGAGACCACGACCTTCGCGACCGTGCGGCTCATGTCCGCCGCGGACGAGGTGCCGGACGTGGTGCCCATCGGCACACCGCTGGACAACACGCGGACCTACGTCCTCGACGCCGGCGGCGCACCCGTCCCGCCGGGTGTCCCCGGTGAGCTGCACGTCGCCGGGGAGGGCGTCGCCAGGGGCTACCTGGGGCAGCCGGGCCTGACCGCCGAGCGCTTCGTGGCGGACCCGTTCGGGAGGCCGGGCGACCGGATGTACCGCACGGGCGACGTCGTGCGCTGGACCGACGACGGGCAGCTGGAGTTCGTCGGCCGGGTCGACGAGCAGGTCAAGGTCCGCGGCTTCCGCATCGAGCTGAGCGAGGTCGAGGCCGCGCTGGGCGCGCACCCGGACCTGGCGCAGGCGGCGGTGCTGGCCCGCGAGGACCGGCCCGGCGTGAAGCGGCTGGTCGCCTACGTCGTCCCGCGCTCCCGCGAGGTGGCGCCGGCGGAGCTGCGGGAGTTCCTGGACCGCACGCTGCCGGACTACATGGTCCCGGCCGCGTTCGTGACGCTGGACCGCCTTCCCCTCAACGCCAACGGCAAGCTGGACCGGCACGCGCTCCCGGCCCCGGACCCCGCGACCCCGGCCGGTGCAGGGCACGTCGCCCCCGGCACGGAGCGGGAGGCCGCGCTGGCCGCCATCTGGTCCGAGGTGCTCGGCGTGCAGCGGGTCGGCGCGCAGGACGACTTCTTCGAACTGGGCGGCGACTCGATCCTCAGCATCCAGGTGGTCTCCAGGGCGCGGCAGATCGGCCTGGACCTGCTGCCCGGCGACCTCTTCACGCACCCCACCGTCGCCTCCCTCGCCGCCGCCGCCACCACGACCACCGAGGCCGTGTCGCGGGGGCCGGTGCACGGCGAGGTCCCGCTCACGCCGATCCAGCGCTGGTTCTTCGCGACGCAGACCGCCGACCCGCAGCACGTCGACCAGGTCGTGCGGGTGCCGCTGCCCCGGCCGGTGGACGAGCGGGCGGTGCGGCGGGCGCTCGCCGCGCTGCTGGAGCACCACGACGCGCTGCGGATGCGCTTCGAGCACGTCGACGGGCACTGGCGGCAGGACAACGCGCCCGTCACGGCGACCGACGTCCTCGGCGCGTCCGACGTGGACCTCGCGCGCGGTCCGCTGCTGCGCGCCACGCTGTCCGGCGGCGAACTGCGGCTCGCCGCGCACCACCTGGTCGTCGACGGCGTCTCCTGGCGCGTCCTGCTGGAGGACTTCGCCAGGGCCCACGAGCAGGCGGCGCGCGGGGAGGACGTCGACCTCGGCCCGCGCACCACCTCGTTCCAGGAGTGGGCCACCCGGCTGACCGAGCACGCCGCCGCCGGTGGCTTCGACGACGAGCTCGTCCACTGGAACGCCGTGACGGGGAACGCGGAGATCCCGGTGGACGGCACCGGTCCGAACACCGCGGCGTCGACGCGCTCGGTCACCGTCCGGCTGGGCCGCGAGGAGACCGCGGCGCTGCTGCGCGACGTGCCCGCCGTGTACCGCACGCAGGTCAACGACGTCCTGCTGACCGCGCTGGGCCGCGTCCTGCGCGACTGGACCGGCCACGACCGGGTGCTGCTGGACCTGGAGGGCCACGGCCGCGAGGACCTGTTCGGCGGCGTGGACCTCTCCCGCACGGTGGGCTGGTTCACCAGCGTGTTCCCGGTGTCGCTGGAGGTCCCGGACGACTGGGGGACGGCGCTGCGGGCCGTCAAGGAGCAGCTGCGCGCGGTGCCCCGGCGCGGGGTCGGCTACGGCGCCCTGCGGTACCTCACCGGCACCGCGCCGGAGATCGCGCCGCGGATCTCCTTCAACCACCTCGGGCGCTTCGGCTCCGGCTCCGGCGGGCTGGAGTCCGACGACGGCCCCGAGTCGGTCCGCGCGCACCTGCTGGACGTCGTGAGCCGGGTCGAGCGCGACGAGCTGGAGCTGACCTGGTACTTCGCCGAGGGCGTGCACGACGAGGCCACGATCGCGACGCTCGCGCACCGGGTGCTCGCCGCGCTGCGGGAGATCGTGGCGCACTGCGCCGAACCCGGCGCCGGCGGACGCACCCCCTCGGACTTCCCCCTGGTGGCGCTGGACCAGGCCACCGTGGACGAGCTGGTCGGCGACGGCCGGGACGTGGAGGACGTCTACCCGCTCACGCCGTTGCAGGCCGGCATGGTGTTCCACGGCCTGAGCCGGAGCGAGGACCGCGTCTACTTCCAGCAGGTCGTCTTCGACCTCGACGGCGTCGCCGACCCGGACGTCCTGGCCGCGGCGTGGCAGCACGTCGTCGACCGGACGCCGGTGCTGCGCAGCAGCGTGGTGTGGGAGGGCGTGCCGGAGCCGGTCCAGGTGGTGCGCCGCCACGTCACCGTGCCGATCACCCGGCACGACTGGCGCGGCCTCGGCGAGCAGGAGCGCGACCGGGCGTGGCGCGACGTGCTCGACCGCGACCGCGCGGCCGGGCTCGACCCGGCCGAGACCCCGTTGACCAGGCTCGTCCTGGCCCGCACGTCCGACACCGGGGTGCGGGTGCTGTGGACGTTCCACCACGTGCTGCTCGACGGGTGGAGCGTCTTCCAGGTCCTCGCGGACGTCTTCACCCGCCACGCGGGCCACGACCTGCCCGACCGGCGGCCGTTCCGCGACCACGTCGAGTGGCTGGCGCGGCAGGACGAGACCCTGGCCGAGGAGCACTGGCGGCGGGTCCTGGGAGACCTGAGCGCCCCGGCGAGGCTGCCGGTCGACCGGCCCGCCGCCGAGGAGCACACCACGCGCTCGTCGCGCTGGCTGACCGTCGAGCTGGACGAGACCGACTCGGCCCGGCTGCGCGACGCGGCCCAGCGCAACGGACTCACGGTCAACACCGTGCTCCAGGGCGCGTGGGCGCTGCTGCTGTCGCGCTGGAGCGGCGAGCGGGAGACGTGCTTCGGCACGACGGTGTCCGGCCGTCCCGTGGAGCTGCCGGGCGCGGACGACGTCGTGGGCATCTTCATCAACACGCTGCCCGTGCGGGTCGCGGTCGACGGCACCCGCCGCGTGGCCGAGTGGTTGCGGGAGCTGCAGGCCGGACAGGTCGAGTCCCGCCGGTTCGGGCACCTGCCGCTGACGCGCCTGCAGGCGTGGAGCGGCGTCCCGGCCGGGACCGGCCTGTTCGACAGCCTCGTGGTGTTCGAGAACTACCCGATCAACGACGAGGCGGCCTCCGAGCACGGCCTGCGGCTGCGCGGGCTGGACGCCGTCGAGACGACGAACTACCCCCTCAGCGTCGTCGCGTCACCCGGTCAGCGGCTGTCGATCGACGTCGGCCACGACCCCGACCTGTTCGACCCCGGCACGGCCGAGCGGATCGCCCGGCAGCTCACCACCGTGCTGCGCGGCATCGCGGCGGACCCGGACCAGCGGCTCGACGACGTCGACCTGCTCACCGACGCCGAGCGCCACCTGGTGCTCGACGAGTGGAACGACACCGCCCACCCGCTGCCCGACGGCACGGTTCCCGCGCTGTTCGAGCGCCAGGCGCGGCGCACGCCCGACGCCGTCGCGCTGGTGCGCGGCGAGGACCGGCTGAGCTACGCCGAGCTGGACGAGCGGGCGAACCGGCTCGCGCACCGGCTGGCGGGGCTCGGGGTCGGCGCGGAGGACCTGGTGGGCGTGCTGGTCGAGCGCTCGATCGACCTGGTCGTCGCGGAACTGGCGGTGCTCAAGGCCGGTGGCGCCTACGTGCCGCTGGACAGCCGCGCCCCGCGAGCCCGGCTGGAGCGGCTGCTGGCGGAGGCGCGTCCGGCGGTGCTGGTCGCCGATGACACGTGGGAGGCGCTCGGCCGGTCGCTGCACGGACGGTGCGTCCTCGCCGGGGACGGCGCCGAGCCGGCCGGCCCGCTCCCGGTCCCGCACCCGGACGACCTCGCCTACGTCATGCACACCTCCGGTTCCACCGGTGCGCCGAAGGGCGTCTGCGTGCGGCACCGCGACGTCGTGGCGCTGGCGCACGACCGCCGGTTCCGCGGTGGGGCGCACGAGCGGGTGCTGCTGCACTCGCCGCAGGCGTTCGACGCCTCCACCTACGAGACCTGGGTCCCGCTGCTGAACGGCGGGCGTGTCGTGATCGCGCCGCCGGGGGAGCTGGACGTGCAGACCCTCGCCGACGTGATCGCCGAGAACGGCGTGACGGCCGCGTTCCTCACCGCGGGCCTGTTCCGGTTGGTCTCGCAGGAGGCACCGGAGTGCTTCGCCGGGATGCGCGAGGTGTGGACCGGCGGTGACGCCGTCCCGGCGGCCGCGCTGCGCGCCGTGCTGCAGGCGTGCCCCGGCACGACGGTGGCCGACGTCTACGGCCCCACCGAGACCACCACCTTCGCCACCGTGCGGCTCATGTCCGCCGCGGACGAGGTGCCGGACGTGGTGCCCATCGGCACACCGCTGGACAACACGCGGACCTACGTCCTCGACCGCGGGCTGCGGCCCGTGCCGCCCGGTGTCCCCGGTGAGCTGCACGTCGCCGGGGAGGGCGTCGCCAGGGGCTACCTCGGCAGTCCGGGCCTGACCGCGGAGCGGTTCGTCGCCGACCCGTTCCGCCCCGGTGAGCGGATGTACCGCACGGGCGACGTCGCGCGGTGGAACGCGCGCGGCGAGCTGGAGTTCGTCGGCCGGGTCGACGAGCAGGTCAAGGTGCGCGGCTTCCGCATCGAGCCGAGCGAGATCGAGGCCGTGCTCGCCACCCGTCCCGACGTCGCCCAGGCCGCGGTGCTGGCCCGCGAGGACCAGCCCGGCGTCAAGCGGCTGGTGGCCTACCTCGTGGCGGAACCGCCGGGCAGGCCCACGTCCGCCGAGCTGCGGGAGTTCGTGGGCCGGAGCCTGCCGGACTACATGGTCCCCGCCGCGTTCGTCACGCTGGACGCGCTTCCCCTCACCGTCAACGGCAAGGTCGACCGGACGGCCCTGCCCGCACCCGACCTCGACGCGCCGATCACCGAGCGGGTGGCGCTGGGCACGGACGCCGAGCGGACCCTCGCCGAGATCTGGGCGGAGGTGCTCGGTGTCGCCGAGGTGGGCGCCACCGACGACTTCTTCGAACTGGGCGGCGACTCGATCCTGAGCATCCAGGTCGTCTCGCGCGCCCGGCGCCGCGGGCTGAACCTGCTGCCCCGCGACCTGTTCCGCCACCCCACGCTGACCGCGCTGGCGGCGAACGCGACCGGCCCGGCGCAGGCGCCGGCCGAGCAGGGCCCGGTGACGGGAGCGGTGCCGCTCACCCCGATCCAGCACTGGTTCTTCGCCCACCACGCGGTACCGGGTCGCTTCGACCAGTCCGTGCGGGTCGAGCTGGCCGCCGACGTGGACGAGGCGGCGCTGCGGGCGGCGCTGGCGACCGTGCTCGACCACCACGACGCGCTGCGGCTGCGCTTCGCGCGCACCGGCGACGGCTGGTCGCAGCACGTGGCCGCCGCCGAACCGGCCGACGTGCTCGACGTGCGGACCGGGCCGGTCGCCGAGCACCCGGAGTTCGACCTGGAGCACGGGCCGCTGCTGTCCGCGGTCCTGCTGCGCCGCGACGGCGAGAACCCCGAGCTGGTCCTCACCGCGCACCACCTGGTCGTGGACGGCGTGTCGTGGCGCATCCTGCTGGAGGACCTCGACGCCGCCTACCGCGGCGCGGAACTGGGCCCGAAGACGACGTCGTTCCGGTCGTGGGCGCTGCGGCTGACCGAGCACGCGGCGGCGGGCGGCTTCGACGACGAGCTGCCCCACTGGGAGGCGCTGCCGCGCGCCGTCGCGCCGCCGGTGGACCGCGGCGGCGTCAACACCATCGCCTCGACCCGCTCGGTGAGCGTGCGCCTGGGTCGCGCCACGACCAGGGCGCTGGTCCAGGACGTGCCGGAGGTGTACCGGACGCAGATCAACGACGTGCTGCTCACCGCGCTGGGCCGGGTGTTGCGGACCGGGTCCGGACCGGTGCTGGTGGAGCTGGAGGGCCACGGCCGCGAGGACCTGTTCGACGACGTGGACCTGTCCCGCACGGTGGGCTGGTTCACCAGCGCGTTCCCGGTGGCGCTGGACGTCCCCGACGACTGGGGCGCCGCGCTGAAGGCGGTCAAGGAGCAGTTGCGCGCCGTGCCCCGGCGCGGGATCGGCCACGGCGCCCTGCGCCACCTCACCGGCGCCGTGCCCGAGGTGTCCCCGCGGGTCGGCTTCAACTACCTCGGCCGCTTCGACTGGCACTTCGCCGGTGACGGTCTCCTGCGCGCGGTGCGCGGCGGCCTGGCGGCCGACGTGGACCCCTCCGAGGTCAGGACCCACGAGCTGGACGTGGTGGGCCGCATCGAGGACGACGACCTCGAACTGACCTGGTTCTACTCCGAGGACCTGCACGACGAGCGGACCGTCGCCGCGCTGGCCGGGGACGTGGTCGAGGCGCTGCGGGAGGTCGTGGAGCACTGCGCGCGACCGGACGCCGGTGGCCGCACCCCGTCGGACTTCCCCCTCGCGCGTCTGGACCAGGCCGCGGTGGACCGGCTGGCGACCCGCTCGGTCGAGGACGTCTACCCGCTGACGCCCATGCAGAGCGGGATGGTGTTCCACGGACTGTCGCAGTCCGGCCGCGGCCTGTACTTCGAGCAGGCCACGTTCGTGCTGGACGGCGTGGCCGACCCCGCCGCGCTGGCCGCCGCCTGGCAGCGGGTCCTCGACCGCACGCCGGTGCTGCGCAGCTCGTTCGTCTGGGACGGCGTGCCCGAGCCGGTGCAGGTCGTGCACCGCGACGTCGTCCTGCCGGTCCGGCACCTCGACTGGACCGGCCTGCCGCCGCAGCGGCGGGCGCGGGAGCTGGAGCGGTTGCTGGCCGACGACCGCGCCACCGGTCTCGACCCCGGCCGCGCGCCGCTGATGCGGGTGGCGCTGGCCCGGCTGTCGGACACCGAGGTCCAGGTGCTGTGGACGTTCCACCACGTCCTGCTGGACGGCTGGAGCGTGTTCCAGGTGCTCGCCGACCTGTTCGGCGCGCACGCCGGTCACCCGCTCCCGGTCCGGCGCCCCTTCCGGGACTACCTGCAGTGGCTGGCCGGACGCGACCGCGCCGAAGCCCTGCGCTTCTGGCGCGACACCCTCGACGGCCTGGAGGGCCCGACGCCGCTGCCGCTGGACCGCGCACCGGCCGGGACGCACACGAGCTGCTCGGCCGAGTGGCTGCCGTGCGCGCTGGACGAGGCCGCGTCGGACCGGTTCGCCGCGTTCGTCAAGCGGCACGGGCTGACGGCGAACGTCGTGGTGCAGGGCGCCTGGGCGCTGCTGCTGGCCGGGCACAGCGGCCGGCGCGACGTCGTGTTCGGCGCGACCGTGTCGGGCAGGCCCGCCGAGCTGCCGGACGTGGACGAGATGATCGGCATCTTCATCAACACCCTGCCCGTCCGCGTCCGGATCGACCGCGCCGCGCCGGTGGCGCGGTGGCTCGGAGACCTCCAGGCCGCCCAGGCGGAGGCCCGTGCGTTCGACTTCGTCCCGCTGGCCGAGCTCCAGACCGGCGGCGAGAGCCTGTTCGACAGCCTGGTCGTGTTCGAGAACTACCCCGTGGACGACGAGGCCGCCGCCGAGCACGGCCTGCGCGTCCGCGACCTCAGCGCCCTGGAGACGACGAACTTCCCGCTCACCGTCGTGGCCTCGCCGGGCCGCACGCTGTCCGTCGAGATCGGCTACGACCCCGAGCTGTTCGACGTGTCCACGGTCGAGCGGCTCTCCGCCCGCCTCCTGTCGCTGCTGACCGCCCTCGTCGCCGACGGCGACCGTCCCCTGTCCGCCCTGCCCGCGCTGCCCGCCGACGAGGAGCGGCTGGTGCTGCGCGAGTGGAACGACACCGGCGACGAGCCGCCGTCGCGGTCGCTGCCCGAGCTGTTCGCCGAGCGGGTCCGGGCACGACCGGACGACCCGGCGGTGGTGGCCGACGGGCTGTCGCTGACGTGCGCCGAGCTCGACCGCCGCGCGAACCGCCTGGCCCACCGGCTGATCGGGCTCGGCGTCCGGGCGGAGGACCCGGTCGGGCTCGCGGTGGACCGCTCCGCCGCGGTCGTGGTCGCCCAGCTCGCCGTCGCCAAGGCGGGCGGCGTGTACGTCCCGCTCGACGCGCGGGCCCCGGCCGAGCGGCTGCGCCTGCTCCTGCACGGCGTCGACGTCGTGGTGACCGACGCGGTCCGGCACGACGACGTGGCCGCGGTGCACACCGGGGTGCTCACCGCCGTGGACGACCCGGCGCTCGCGGACGAGCCGGAGCACGCCCCGGACGTCGTCGTGGACGGCGAGCAGCTCGCCTACGTCATGTTCACCTCCGGCTCCACCGGCGTCCCCAAGGGGGTGGCCGTGCGGCACCGCGACGTCGCCGCGCTGGCCGCCGACCACCGGTTCCGCACCGGCGGGCACGAGCGGGTGCTGCTGCACTCGCCGCAGGCGTTCGACGCCTCCACCTACGAGGTGTGGGTGCCGCTGCTGTCCGGCGGCCGGGTCGTCGTCGCGCCGCCGGAGGACGTCGACGCCGTCGTGCTGCGCCGGGCGGTCGCCGAGCACGGGGTGACGGGCCTGTGGCTGACCGCGGGGCTGTTCCGCCTGCTCGCGCAGGAGTCGCCCGAGTGCTTCTCGGGGCTGCGCGAGGTCTGGACCGGCGGTGACGTGGTGCCCTCCGGCGCCGTGCGACGGGTGCTGCAGGCGTGTGCCGGGCTGCTGGTGGTCGACGGCTACGGGCCGACCGAGACCACCACCTTCGCCACGGCGCGGCCGGTGTCCGGTGTGGACGACCTGCCCGACGTGCTGCCGATCGGCAGGCCGCTGGACGGGACGCGGGTCCACGTGCTCGACGCCGACCTGGCACCGGTGCCGATCGGCGCGGCCGGTGAGCTGCACGTCTCCGGCGCGGGACTGGCCAGGGGCTACTGGGGCGCACCGGGGGCGACCGCCGAGCGGTTCGTCGCCGACCCGTTCCGCCCCGGTGAGCGGATGTACCGCACGGGCGACGTCGTGCGCTGGAACGCGCGCGGCGAGCTGGAGTTCCTCGGCCGCACCGACGAGCAGGTCAAGGTGCGCGGTTTCCGCATCGAGCTGGGCGAGGTCGAGGCCGCGCTCGCGGCGCACCCCGACGTGGCGCAGGCGGCGGTCGTGGCCCGCGAGGACCGGCCGGGCGTCAAGACGCTCGTCGCCTACGCGGTGTCCGGCGCCCGCCTCGACCCCGAGGCGTTGCGCGCGTTCCTCGACCGGACCCTGCCGGAGCACTCGGTGCCGTCGGTGTTCGTGCAGCTGGAGCGCCTGCCGCTGAGCGGCACCGGGAAGGTCGACCGGCGCGCGCTGCCCGCGCCCGACCCGAGCGCCGCGGTCAGCACCGAGCACGTCGCACCGGAGACGGAGCTGGAACGAGCGGTGGCCGGGATCTGGGAGGAGGTGCTGGGACTGCGCGACATCGGCGTGCGGGACAGCTTCTTCCAGCTCGGCGGCGACTCGATCCGCAGCCTGCACATCGCCGCCAGGGCCAGTGCCGTCTTCGACGTGCGCCTGACCCCGCGGGACGTGCTGGCCGCGCGGACCGTGGCCGCCCTGGCCGAGACGATCGAGGAAAAGATCTTGAGCGAACTGGAGGGCCTCGCTTCCGGGGAGCAGCCCGGAGCCGAGCAGCCCGGAGCCGAGGAGCCCGGCCGCCCGGGATGAGTTCCGGCCGACCGCACGTCCCGTCCGCGTCAGAGCGCGTCGAAGAACTGTGAGGGAACGAGAATGACGTCGTCACGCCAGGACCGCATCGCGGCGCTGCCCGCCCACCTCCAGGACGCGCTGCGCCGCAGGCTGGCGGGAGCGGCCGGACGATCCGACGCCATCCCCGCCGCCGACCGCGGCCGTCCGCTGCCGCTGTCGTTCTCCCAGCAGCGCCTGTGGTTCCTCGACCAGTTCCGGCCCGGCGACCCCGAGTACAACAGCGCGCTCGCCCTGCGACTGCTGGGGCCGCTGGACGTGCCCGCCCTCACCGCCGCGCTGCGGCAGCTGGTGGCCCGGCACGAGTCGCTGCGGACCACCTTCGACGAGGCGGACGGCGACGCCGTCCAGGTGGTGCACCCGCCGCACGAGGTGGCGCTGCCCGTGCTGGACGTGGCGGAGCGGGACGTGGACGGGGTGCTCGCGCGGGAGTACGCCAGGCCCTTCGACCTGCGGACCGGACCGCTGCTGCGCACGCTGCTGGTCCGGCAGGACCCGGAGAACCACGTGCTCGTCCTCTGCGTGCACCACATCGTCACCGACGGCTGGTCGATGGGCGTGCTCACCGAGGAGCTCGCCGCGCTCTACACCGCCGCCGCGCGGGGCGAGACCGCCGTCCTCCCCGAACAGCCCCTGGCGTACGCGGACTTCGCCGCCTGGCAGCGCGACAGGCTCTCCGGGCCCGTGCTGGACGAGCACCTGGAGCACTGGAAGCGGGCACTGAGCGGTGTCGTGCCGCTGGAGCTGCCCACCGACCGGCCCCGGCCCGCCGAGCGGAGCACGGCGGGCGCGGTCCGCGAGTTCGCCGTGCCGACGGAGGTCGCCAAGCGGCTCGCCGACCTCGCCCTGGCCGCGGACACCACCCTGTTCAGCACGCTGCTCACGGCCTGCCAGGTGCTGCTCGCCCGCTACAGCGGCCAGGACGACGTCGCCGTGGGCACGGTCGTGCAAGGACGCAACCGGCCCGAGCTGGAGCGGGTGGTCGGGTTCTTCGTCAACACACTGGTGCTGAGATCGGCCGTCGACCGGTCCGCCACGTTCCGCGAGCTGCTCGGCCGCGTCAGCGGCACCGTGCTCGACGCCTTCGCCCACGACGAGGTGCCCTTCGAGCGCGTCGTCGACGCCGTGGGCGCCGAGCGCGACGCCAGCCGCAACCCGCTGTTCGACGTGATGGTGCTGCTGCACAGCGCGCCGTCCACCCCGTCGTCGTTCGCCGGACTCGCCGTGCGGGACGTCGACGTGGACCGGAGGTCGTCCAACTTCGACCTCAGCGTGGAGTTCCACGAGTCGGGCGGTGAGCTGGGCGGCGTCGTCGAGTACAGCACCGACCTGTTCGACGCGGGCACCGTCGACGCGCTCGTGGGACACCTGACGACGCTCCTGACCGCCGTCGCGCACCACCCGGACAGCCGGGTCGCCGACCTGCCGCTGGTCGGCGAGGAGGAGCGGCGCCGCCTGCTGGTGGAGTGGAACGCCACGGACGTGCCCGTTCCCGGCACGACGGTCGTGGACGTGTTCGAGGCCACCGCCGCCGCGCACCCGGAGCGGACCGCGCTGGTCTTCCGGGACACGTCGCTGACCTTCGGCGAGCTGGACGCCCGCGCCGAGCGGCTGGCGCGCGAACTGGTGCGCCGCGGCGCGGGGCCGGAGCGGGTGGTGGCCGTCGTGCTGCCCAGGTCGGCCGAGTCCGTGGTGGCGCTGCTCGCCGTCCTCAAGGCGGGCGCGGTTCACCAGTCGGTGGACCCCGGGCTGCCCGCGGAGCGGATCGCGCTGCTGCTGCGCGACACGGACCCGGTGGTCGTGCTGCGCGACACCGGTGACCTCGCCGACGGCCCGGCCCCGGACCGGTCGCGGCCCGCGCCGGGCGACGCCGCCTACGTCGTGCACACCTCGGGCTCCACCGGCACGCCGAAGGGCGTCGTCGTGGAGCACCGCGCGCTGATGAACCTGCTGATCGACCACCGCGCGGTGTTCGGCGCGCGAACGATGCGGGTCGCGCTGACGGCGGCGCTGTCGTTCGACACCTCGTGGGAGGGGCCGCTGCTCCTGGCCGACGGCCACGAACTGCACCTGCTGGACGACGACGTCCGCCTCGACCCCGAGGCGCTGACCCGGTACGTGCGCGAGCACCGCGTCGACTTCCTCGACCTGACGCCGTCCTACCTGCGGCAGCTCCTGCCGGCCGGACTGCTCGCCGGAGACCACCGGCCGCGGCACCTCATGCTCGGCGGCGAGGCGCTGGGCGAGTCGCTGTGGCGCGAGCTGAGCGGGATCACCGGCACCACCGTCCACAACTACTACGGGCCCACGGAGACCACCGTCGACGCCGTGCGCCGCACGGTCACCGGGGACCGGCCGCTCATCGGACGCCCGCTGGCCAACCTGCGGGCGCACGTGCTGGACGAGAACCTGGAACCGGCCCCGACCGGCGTGCCCGGCGAGCTGTTCCTGGCCGGTCCGCAGCTCGCCCGCGGGTACCTCGGCAAACCGGGGCAGACCGCGGAGCGGTTCGTGCCCGACCCGTTCGGCGAACCCGGCTCGCGCCTCTACCGCACCGGCGACCTCGTGAGGTGGACGGCGGACGGGCAGCTCGACTACCGCGGCCGGGTCGACGAGCAGGTGAAGATCCGCGGCTTCCGGGTGGAGCCCGGTGAGATCGAGGCCGCGCTGCTGACGCACCCCGCCGTCGGGCAGGCCGCGGTGGTGGCCCGCGAGGACGGGCCGGGCGGTGCGCGACTGGTCGCCTACACCGTCGCGTCCGGTGCGGACACGCCCACCCCGGTCGAGCTGCGGGACCTGCTCAACCGGTCGCTGCCCGACTACCTCGTGCCGTCGGCGTTCGTCGCGCTCGACCGGCTGCCGCTGACCCGGCACGGGAAGCTCGACCAGCGCGCCCTGCCAGCGCCGGACCCGTCCGCCGACCGGAAGCACCACGTCGCCCCGCGCGACGACGTCGAGCGCCTGGTCGCCGCGGTGTGGTCCGAGGTCCTCGGCCTGGAGCGGGTGAGCGTGGAGGACAACTTCTTCGCGCTGGGCGGTGACTCGATCCTCGGCATCCGCATCACCTCGCGCCTGCGCGCCGCGCTCGGCGCGGACGTGCCCGCGCGGCTGCTGTTCACCGCGCCCACCCCCGCCAGGCTGGCCGCCGCCCTGACCCGCGGGAGCGGTGAGCGGTCCAGGACCACCGTCCCCGTCGCCGCGCGCGACCGCCCGCTGCCGCTGTCGTTCTCCCAGCAGCGCCTGTGGTTCCTGGAGCAGTTCGAGCCGGGCAGCACCGAGTACGTCTCGCCCACGGCGCTGCGGCTGCGCGGCGAGCTGGACGCCGAGGCGCTGAACACCGCCCTGACCGCGCTGGTGGAGCGGCACGAGTCCCTGCGCACGACCTTCGACACCGTCGACGGCGTCGGCACGCAGGTCGTGCACCCGCCGCACGAGGTGCGCGTGCCGCTGCTGGACCTGAGCGCGGAGACCGACCGGGACGACGCGCTGCGCGCGTTGCTGGCGCAGGAGGCCAGCCACCCGTTCGACCTGCGCGGCGGTCCGCTGCTGCGGACGCGCCTCGTCCGCCTCGCCGCCGACGAGCACGTGCTGGTCCTGGTCCTGCACCACATCGTCACCGACGGCTGGTCCTCCGGTGTCCTCCTGCGCGAGCTGAGCGCGTTCTACACCGCCGCACTGCGGCAGGAGGACGCGGCACTGCCCGACCTTCCGGTGCAGTACGCCGACTTCGCGGTGTGGCAGCGCGACCAGCTCACCGGTCCGGCCCTGGACGACCAGCTCGGCTACTGGCGGCGTCAGCTCGACGCCGTGCCCCCGCTGGAGCTGCCCACCGACCGGCCGCGGCCCGCCGTGCGCACGAGGAACGGCGCGCTGCTGGAGTTCGGTGTTCCCGGCGGCACCACCGCGGCCCTCGCGGAGCTGTCCCGCCGCGGGGACGGCACGCTGTTCATGACGCTGCTGGCCGCCTGCCAGCTGGTGCTGTCGCGCTGGTCCGGCCAGGACGACGTCGCCGTGGGCACCGTCGTCTCCGGGCGGGAGCGGACCGAGCTGGAGGGCCTGATCGGCTTCTTCGTCAACACGCTGGTCCTGCGGTCCACTGTGGACGCGACGAGACCGTTCGAGGACTTCCTGCGCGACGTGCGGGCCACCGTCCTGGACGCCTTCGCCCACCAAGACGTCCCGTTCGATCGAGTGGTAGACGACCTGCAACCGGTGCGCGACACCAGCCGCACCCCGCTGTGCCAGGTCGCGGTCCTGCTGCACAACACCCCCGGCGGGAGCGCCGCCCTGCCGGGGCTGCACGTGGAGGAGATCGCGCCGCCGCTCGTCACGGCGACCTTCGACCTGCTGGTGCAGTTCCAGGAGAGCGACGACGGACTGGACGGCCTGGTCAACTACAACACCGACCTGTTCGACGCCGCCACGATCCAGCGGTTGATCGGCTGGCTGCGGCTGGTGCTGGACGGTGTGGCCGCCGACGCGACGCGTCCGCTGCGCGCACTGCCTCTGCTGACGGTCGTCGAGCGTGCACGGGTGTTGGAGGGGGCGAACGACACCGTTCATCGGCTTTCGGCGGTGGTGCTGCCGGAGTTGCTCGCTCGTCAGGTGGATCGGACGCCGGATGTGGTGGCGGTGGTCGAGGGTGGGAGGTCGTTGACGTATCGGGAGTTGGGGGTGCGGGCGAACCGGTTGGCGCACCGGTTGATCGGTGCGGGGGTGGGGCCGGAGGATCGGGTGGCGGTGGTGCTGCCGCGGTCGGTGGAGTTGCTGGTGGCGTTGCTGGCGGTGGTGAAGGCCGGTGCGGCTTATGTTCCGGTTGATCCGTCGTATCCGCGTGAGCGCGTCGAGTTGATGCTGCGTGATTGCGCTCCGGTGCTGGTGCTGGACGATCCGCAGGCCGTGCTGGACACGGAGGGGCTTCCGGAGACGGACCCGGACGACGCGTGCCGTGTCCGCCGGTTGCTGCCGGAGCATCCGGCGTACGTGATCTACACGTCGGGTTCCACGGGTACGCCCAAGGGTGTGGTGGTGGGTCACGGTGCGGTGGTGAACTACCTGCGGTGGGCGGTGTCGGCGTATCCGGGCCTGTCCGGGGTGTCGGTGTTGCACTCGTCGGTGTCGTTCGACCTGACCGTCACGACCCTGTTCGGGCCGTTGTTGGCCGGTGGCGCGATCCGGTTCGCCGATCTGGCGGAGAGCGGGCCGGGTGCGCAGTGTTCGTTCTTGAAGGCGACGCCGAGTCACCTGCCGGTTCTGGCTTCCCTGTCGGAGGACCTGTCGCCGACCGGTGATCTGGTCGTGGGTGGTGAGCAGTTGTTGGGTGCGGCGGTGGACGCGTGGCGCGAGACGCACCCGCGTGCGGTGGTAGTCAACGAGTACGGGCCCACCGAGACGACGGTGGGGTGTGTGGTGCACCGGGTGGAGCCGGGTGTGGTGTTGGCGGCGGGTGCGGTGCCGATCGGGCGGCCGATCTGGAACACGCGCCTGTACGTGCTGGACGCGGCGCTGGAGCCGGTGCCGGTCGGTGTGCCGGGTGAGTTGTACGTGGCGGGCGACGGTCTGGCGCGCGGCTACCTCGACCGGCCGGGCCAGACCGCGCAACGGTTCGTGGCCTGCCCGTTCGGCGAGCCGGGGGAGCGGATGTACCGCACCGGGGACCTGGTGCGCCGCCGAGCCGACGACGTCCTGGTGTACCTGGGCCGGTCCGACGAGCAGATCAAGATCCGCGGCTTCCGCGTCGAGCCGGGCGAGATCGAAGCGGTGCTGGTGACGCACCCCGACGTGGCGGAGGCGGCGGTGGTCGCCCGCCAGGCCCCGGCGCGGCTGGTCGCCCACCTCGTCCCCGCACCGGGCGCGACCGCGCCCGCCCTTCCCGGACTCCGCGAGTTCCTCGGCCGGTCACTGCCCGCGCACATGCTGCCCGACGCCGTGGTCGCCCTGTCCGCGATGCCGCTCACCGCCAACGGCAAGCTCGACCGCGCCGCGCTCCCGGCCCCCGAGGACGACGACGCGCCGGTGCACCGGTACGTGCCGCCGCGCACGCCGGTCGAGGCGGAGCTGGCCCGCATCTGGAGCGAGGCGCTCGGTGTGGCGCGGGTCGGCGTCGAGGACAACTTCTTCGGTCTCGGCGGTGACTCGATCCTGAGCATCCAGGTCGTCTCCCGAGCTCGCCGGGCGGGCCTCGCCACCTCCTCCAAGGACGTGTTCCTGCACCAGACCATCGCCGAACTGGCGACGGTCGTGCAGGCGCGGGCACTGCCCGAACCGGTCGCCGAGGCCGACGTGGCGGGACCGGCACCGCTCGGACCTGTCCAGTCGTCGTTCCTGGCGAGCGCGGCGGGTTCCCGGCGCTTCACCACCTCCGTGCACCTGGAACTCGCCCCCGACGTCGACCCGGAAGCGCTGTGCCGAGCGCTGGCCCGCCTCGCCGAGCACCACGACGCGCTGCGGATGCGGTTCTCGCGGGTCGACGGGAGCTGGGTGCAGCACCCCGCCGCGACGGACGCTGCCGACGTCGTCGAGCACGTCGACCTGTCCGCCGTGGACCCCGCGGAGCGCGACGCCGCGGCGCACCGGGCGGCGCTGGCCGCGCAGAACTCCCTGGACGTGGAGCGGGGACCGCTGTGGCGGGCCGTGCTGTTCTCCGCCGGCACCGGACGGGCACCGCGGCTGTTCCTCACCGCGCACCACCTCGTGATGGACGGGGTGTCGTGGCGCGTGCTGCTCGACGACCTGGAGGCGGCGCACCGCGGCGTGCCGCTCGCCCCGGTCGGCACCCCGTTCACCCGGTGGACGCGGTCGCTGGCCGAGCACGTCCGCTCGGGCGCACTGGACGGCGACCTCGCGCACTGGACGACGGTGTTCGACGGCGTCGACCCGGCTCTGCCCGTCGACCGCGTCGCCCGCAACACCGCCGACGCCGCCCGCAGCGTCTCGGTGCGCCTGGGCCGCGCGCAGACGCACGCGCTGCTGCACGACGTCCCGCCGGTCTACCGGACGCGGGTCAACGACGTGCTGCTCAGCGCGCTGGGCCGGGTCCTGGCCCGGTGGACCGGCCGCGACCGGGTCGTGGTCACGATGGAGGGCCACGGCCGGGAGGAGATCGTCGAGGGCCTCGACCTGTCCCGCACGGTCGGCTGGTTCACCGCCCAGTACCCGGTGGCGCTCGACGTGCGCGACGAGGACTGGGGCGGTGTGCTCGGGTCGGTCAAGGAGCAGCTCCGCGCCGTGCCGCACGGCGGCGCGAGCTACGAGGCGCTGCGGTACCTGAGCGCGGAGGGCTCACCCGCGAACCGGCTGCGCGATGACCCGGCGCCGCAGATCTCCGTCAACTACCACGGCCGGTGGGACGTCGGGTCGGGCGCGGACACCTCCGGCGCGCTGGTCCGCGACCGCCTCGACGTGCTCGGCGAGGACCTCGACCCGGACTCTCCGCGCGCGCACCTGCTCGACGTCACCGGAGTGGTCGAAGCCGGAGAGCTGCACCTGACCTGGGAGTACTCCTCCGAGGTGCACGACGAGCGGACCGTGCGCCGGTTGGCGGAGGACACCGTGCTGGCCCTGGGACAGATCGTCGAGCACTGCGCCGGGCCGGACGCCGGTGGCCGCACTCCCTCGGACTTCCCGCTCGCCGGGCTCGACCAGGAGGGGGTCGACCGCGTCGTCGGCGACGGCCGCCACGTCGAGGACGTCTACCCGCTGACGCCGTTGCAGGCCGGTCTGGTCTTCCACGGCCTCGTCGACGCCGGCTCGACCGCCTACGTGGACCAGTTCCGGCTGCGGCTGGGCGGGGTGGCCCGGCCCGACGCGCTCGCCGAGGCGTTCCAGCGGGTCGTCGATCGCACGCCCGTCCTGCGCAGCAGCGTGGTGTGGGAGGGCGTGGAGCAGCCCCTCCAGGTGGTGCACCGCCGGGTGCGGGTGCCCGTCGTCCAGCACGACTGGCGGGCGCTGCCTGAGCACGACCGGGCCGCCGCGCTGGAGCGCGTGCTCGCGGAGGACCGTGCGACGGGGGTGGACCTCACGACGCCGCCCCTGACGCGCCTGGTGATCGGCAGGCTCTCCGACGACGAGGTCCAGCTCGTCTGGACCGCCCACCACGTCCTGCTCGACGGCTGGAGCACCGCGCAGATCCTCGGAGAGGTGTTCGAGCAGTACGCCGCGATCGTCGAGGCGCGGCACCCCGACGTGCCGTCGCGGCGGCCGTTCCGCGACTACCTGGCGTGGCTCGCCGCGCAGGACCAGCAGGAGGCGGAGCGGTACTGGCGGCGGACGCTCGACGGCGTCACCGCGGCCACCCCGCTGCCCCGCGACCGCCCGCAGCTCGAAGCGCACCGCGCCGAGTCCTCCGAGGCGGTGCTGGTCGAGCTGTCCCCGGAGGACTCCCGGCGCCTGCACGAGACGGCGAAGCGTGCCGCCCTGACCGTGAACACCGTCGTGCAAGGCGCGTGGGCGCTGCTGCTGGCGCTGCACAGCGGCGAGAACGACGTGCTGTTCGGCACCACGGTGGCCGGTCGCCCGGCCGAGCTGCCCGGCGTCGAGTCGATGATCGGCGTGTTCATCAACACCGTGCCGACCCGGATGACCGTCGACCGGAACCGGGACGCCGTGTCGTGGCTGCGCGCCGCGCAGGCCGAGCAGGCCGAGTCGCGGCGCTTCGACTTCCTGTCCCTGGCGAGGGTGCGGGGCTGGAGCGACCTCCCGGCGGGCGCCGCCCTGTTCGACAGCGTCGTGGTCTTCGAGAACTACCCGATCGACGAGAGCATCGGGCAGCGGGGCGTCCGCGTGCTGGACGTCGACTCGGCCGACACCACCAGCTACCCGCTGAACCTCACCGCCCACCTGCACGACCGGCTCGGCCTGGAGCTGTCCTACGACCCGCGGCTGTTCGACGCGGCCACCGCCGAGCGCCTGGCCGACCAGCTCTCGGTGGTGGTCCAGCGCTTCGCCGCCGATCCCCACCAGCGCGTCGGCGCGCTGGTGCGGCCGACGGAGGACGAGCACCGGCGGATGCTCTCGGACTGGAACGACACCGCGCTCGACGTCCCGCCGGGAACCGTGCTGGACGTGTTCGAGGCGACGGTCGCGCGCAGGCCCCGCGACACCGCCCTGGTGTTCCGCGACACCGTCCTGGACTTCGCCGGGCTGAACGCGCGCGCCGACGCCCTGGCGCGGCACCTGGTGGAGCGGGGGGCCGGGCCGGAGCGCGTCGTGGCCGTGG
The DNA here is from genome assembly GCF_016464305.1 of Umezawaea beigongshangensis. Taxonomy (GTDB): domain Bacteria; phylum Actinomycetota; class Actinomycetes; order Mycobacteriales; family Pseudonocardiaceae; genus Umezawaea_A; species Umezawaea_A beigongshangensis. The sequence goes on along the minus strand of NZ_JAEIOJ010000009.1, from coordinate 236,960 downwards.
TGCTCCCGCGCTCGGCCGAGGCGGTCGTCGCCCTCCTCGCGGTGTTCAAGGCGGGTGCGGTGCACCTGCCGGTCGATCCCGGCCTGCCGCGCGAGCGGGTGGCGCTCCTGCTGGAGGACGCCGCCCCGGTCGTCGTGCTCGACGACCTGGCCGAGGTCCGCGACCGCTGCGCGCGCCGGGACGGCGCACCCGTCGCCGTCCGGCCCACCCCGGCGAACGCCGCCTACGTCATCCACACCTCCGGTTCCACCGGGCGGCCCAAGGGCGTCGTCGTGGAGCACCGCTCCCTGCACAACCTGCTCGCCGAGCACCGCGGGACCTTCCTCACCGACGCCGACCGGGACCGGGTGCGGGCCGCGCTCACCGCCTCGTTCTCCTTCGACACGTCCTGGGAGGGGCTGCTGCACCTGATCGACGGGCACGAGCTGCACGTCCTCGACGACGACACCCGTCTGGACCCGCGCGCGGTCGTCCGGTACGTGCGCGACCACCGGATCGACTTCCTGGACGTCACTCCGACCTACCTCCAGCAGCTCCTGCCCGCCGGACTGCTGACCGGCGCGCACCGCCCGCGGACGGTGCTGCTGGGCGGAGAGGCCACCGGCCCCGCCCCGTGGCGGGAGCTGAGCGGCACACCGGGAGTCACCGCGTACAACTACTACGGGCCCACCGAGGTCACCGTCGACGCGGTGTCCTGCCGCATCACCGGTGACCGGCCGCTGATCGGGCGGCCGACGGGCAACGTCCGGTGCCACGTGCTCGACGAGTCGCTGTCCCCGGTCCCGGTGGGCGCGCCCGGAGAGCTGCACCTCGCCGGGGTGCAGCTCGCGCGGGGCTACCTGAACCGGCCCGGCACGACGGCCGAGCGCTTCGTCGCCGACCCGTTCGGCGAGCCGGGCTCGCGGCTGTACCGCACGGGTGACCGGGTCCGCTGGACGGCGGACGGACAGCTCGACTACCTCGGCCGGGTCGACGAGCAGGTCAAGATCCGCGGGTTCCGCGTCGAGCCCGGCGAGGTCGAGGCCGCGCTGCTGGCGCACCCGGAGGTCACCGAAGCGCTCGTGGTCGCCCGCGAGGACGTGCCGGGGGTGGCGCGCCTGGTCGCCTACGTCGTGTCGGGCCTGGACGCCTCCGAGCTGCGGGCCCGGTCGCGCCGGACCCTGCCGGAGCACCTCGTGCCGGCCGCGTTCGTGGCGCTGCAGGCGCTGCCGATGACCCGGAACGGCAAGGTGGACCGGCGTGCGCTGCCCGCTCCCGGTGAACGGCCGGAGAGTGCGGAGCACGTGCCGCCCCGCACCCCCGTCGAACGCGAGCTGGTCGCCGTGTGGGCGGACGTCCTCGGGCTCGACCGGGTCGGTCTCGACGACGACTTCTTCGAGCTGGGCGGGGACTCCATCCTCAGCATGAGGATCGCCTCGCGGGTCCGCGAGGCCCTCGGCGTCGACGTGTCGCCGCGCACGCTGTTCACGCACCCCACCCCCGGCGGGTTCGCCGCCGCGCTGCCGACCGGCCGTGCCACGACACCGGGCGTCACGGCGGTGCCGCGCGGCGGCCCGCTGCCGCTGTCGTTCGCCCAGCAGCGCCTGTGGTTCCTCGACGAGTTCGACCCCGGCAGCACGGAGTACGTGTCGCCGACCGCCCTGCGGCTGCGCGGCGAGCTGGACGCCGACGCCCTCGACCGGGCGCTCACGGCGCTGGTCGAGCGGCACGAGACGCTGCGGACCACGTTCGACGCGGTGGAGGGACGCGGCGTGCAGGTCGTCGGCCCGCCGCACGAGGTCCGCGTGCCGGTGACCGATCTGAGCGCACTGTCCGAACAGGACCGCGAGACCCGGCTGGCCGAGCTGCTGGAGCGGGAGAACCGCCGTCCCTTCGACCTGCGCCGCGGACCGCTGCTGCGCGCGCGGCTGATCCGGCTCGCCCCCCGAGAGCACGTGCTCCTCCTCGTGCTGCACCACGTCGTCACCGACGGCTGGTCCTCCGGTGTGCTCACCCGCGAGCTGACCGCCCTGTACGCGGGGTTCGCAAGCGGCGAGGAGCCCGTGCTGCCGCCGTTGCCGGTCCAGTACGCCGACTTCGCGGTGTGGCAGCGCGAGCACCTCGACGGACCGGTGCTGGACGAGCAGCTCGCGCACTGGCGGGACCGGCTCGGCGGCCTCACCCCGCTCGACCTGCCCGTCGACCGGCCGCGCCCGGCCGAGCGGACCACGAACGGCGCCTGGCTGGACTTCGACCTCCCCACCGGCCTGGTCGCCGGTCTGCGCGACCTCTCGCGCGGGAGGAACTGCACGCTGTTCACGACGCTGGTGGCGGCGTGCCAGGTGCTGCTGAGCAGGTGGTCGGGCCAGGACGACGTCGCGGTCGGCACCGTCACCTCCGGGCGCGACCGGGTGGAGCTGGAGCCGCTGATCGGCTTCTTCGTCAACACGCTGGTCCTGCGGTCCACCGTGGACGGCACACGGTCCTTCGGCGAGTTCCTGGGCGAGGTGCGGGACACCGTGCTCGACGCCTTCGCCCACCAGGACGTGCCGTTCGAACGCGTCGTGGACGCGGTGCAACCGGTGCGCGACACCAGCCGCACGCCCCTGTTCCAGACGATGGTGTCGCTGCAGAACACCAGGGACCAGGCCCCGACGGCTGTGTCCCCGGCGGTGTCCGGCCCGATCGCCGAGGAGTTCGCCCTCCCGCTGACGACGGCGAGCTTCGAACTGCTCCTCCAGTTCGAGGAGCACGAGGGCGGCCTGAGCGGATCGGTCAACTACAACACCGACCTGTTCGACGCCGCCACGATCCGGCGGTTGATCGGCTGGCTGCGCGTGCTGCTGGACGGGATCGTCGCCGATCCGGCGCGGCCGGTCCGAGAGCTGCCCCTGCTGACGGTCGCCGAGCGTGCACGGGTGTTGGAGGGGGCGAACGACACCGTTCACCGGCTTTCGGCGGTGGTGCTGCCGGAGTTGCTCGCTCGTCAGGTGGATCGGACGCCGGATGTGGTGGCGGTGGTCGAGGGTGGGAGGTCGTTGACGTATCGGGAGTTGGGGGTGCGGGCGAACCGGTTGGCGCACCGGTTGATCGGTGCGGGGGTGGGTGCGGAGGATCGGGTGGCGGTGGTGCTGCCGCGGTCGGTGGAGTTGCTGGTGGCGTTGCTGGCGGTGGTGAAGGCCGGTGCGGCGTACGTGCCGGTTGATCCGTCGTATCCGCGTGAGCGCGTCGAGTTGATGCTGCGTGATTGCGCTCCGGTGCTGGTGCTGGACGATCCGGTGGCCGTGCTGGACACCGCTGGTTTGCCGGAGACGGACCCGGACGACGCGTGTCGTGTCCGCCGGTTGCGGCCGGAGCATCCGGCGTACGTGATCTACACGTCGGGTTCTACGGGTACGCCCAAGGGTGTGGTGGTGGGTCATGGTGCGGTGGTGAACTACCTGCGGTGGGCGGTGTCGGCGTATCCGGGTCTGTCTGGTGTGTCGGTGTTGCACTCGTCGGTGTCGTTCGACCTGACGGTGACGACCCTGTTCGGGCCGTTGTTGGCCGGTGGCGCGATCCGGTTCGCCGATCTGGCGGAGAGCGGGCCGGGTGCGCAGTGTTCGTTCTTGAAGGCGACGCCGAGTCACCTGCCGGTTCTGGCTTCCCTGTCGGAGGACCTGTCGCCGACCGGTGATCTGGTCGTGGGTGGTGAGCAGTTGTTGGGTGCGGCGGTGGACGCGTGGCGCGGGACGCATCCGCGTGCGGTGGTGGTCAACGAGTACGGGCCCACCGAGACGACGGTGGGGTGTGTGGTGCACCGGGTGGAGCCGGGTGTGGTGTTGGCGGCGGGTGCGGTGCCGATCGGGCGGCCGATCTGGAACACGCGCCTGTACGTGCTGGACGCGGCGCTGGAGCCGGTGCCGGTCGGTGTGCCGGGTGAGTTGTACGTGGCGGGCGACGGTCTGGCGCGCGGCTACCTCGACCGGCCGGGCCAGACCGCGCAACGGTTCGTGGCCGACCCGCACGGCGCTCCCGGATCGCGGATGTACCGCACCGGCGACCTCGCCCGCTGGACCGCAGACGGTGAGCTGGAGTACCGAGGCCGCGCCGACGAGCAGGTCAAGATCCGCGGGTTCCGCCTCGAACTCGGCGAGGTCGAGGCCGCGCTGCTCGGTCACCCGGACGTCGCCGGGGCGGCGGCGTCGGTGCGCGAGGACGACGGACACCGACGCCTGGTGGGCTACCTGGTGCCGGGGGAGAGGACCCCGTCGCCGGAGGAGCTGCGGGAGTTCCTCGCCCGCTCCCTGCCCGAGCACGCGGTTCCCCCGGCGTTCGTGGCGCTGGCGGAACTGCCGCTCACCCGCAACGGCAAGCTGGACCGCGCCGCGCTGCCCGCGCCGGACGCCCCACCGCCGACGACGTCGTCCGTGCCGCCGGACGGACCCGTGCAGACCGCGCTCGCCAGGATCTGGACCGAGGTCCTGGGCCGCGATCCGATCGGCGCGCACGACAACTTCTTCGACCTCGGCGGCGATTCCGTCCTCAGCATCCAGGTGGTGCACCGGGCGCGGCAGGCCGGGCTGCGGATGACCTCGAAGGACCTGTTCGGGCACCAGACCGTCGCCGAGCTGGCCGGGGTCGTCACCGAACTGGACGACGAGCCGGTGACGCGGGAGGAGGTGGTCGGCGAGGTGCCGCTCACCCCGATCCAGCACTGGTTCTTCGCCGGGCACACCGCCAACCCGCACCACTTCAACCAGTCCGTCCTGGTCGAACTCGCGGCGGACGCGGACGAGCGGCCCCTGCGGGCGGCGCTGGAGGCGGTCGTGGCGCACCACGACGCGCTGCGGCTGAGCTTCGAGCGGGTCGACGGCCGGTGGCGGCAGCACAACGCCCCGGTCGGCGTGCCCGCACCGCTGCGGCGGCACGACCTGTCCGCCGTGGACGAGGCGGAGCGGACGGCCGCCGTGGAGAGGATCGCCGACGAGGCGCACGCGAGCTTCGACCTCGCGGTGCCTCCGCTGCTGCGCGCCGAGCTGTTCGACCTCGGCGCCGGACGCCGTCCGCTGCTGTTCGTCGCCGCCCACCACCTGGTCGTGGACGCCGTGTCCTGGCGCATCCTGCTCGAGGACCTCGACCGGGCGCACCGGCAGGCCGCGTCGGGCGAGGCGATCGACCTGGGCGCCAAGACGACCTCGTTCCGCGACTGGGCGCACCGGCTGCGCGACCACGCGCTCGGCGGCGGCCTGGACCACGAGCGGGAGCACTGGGCGAACGCGGTGCCCGCCCGCGCGCTGCCCGTGGACCGGGAGACCGGGCGACCGGGCACCGCACCGGAGGTCGTGCCGGTCCTGCTGGGAACCGAGGACACCGACGCGCTGCTGCACACCGCTCCCGGCGCCTACCGCACCCGCATCAACGACGTGCTGCTCGCCGCGCTCGCGCGGGCGGTGAGCGGGTGGACCGGCGAGCGGGCGGTCACGATCGACCTGGAGGGCCACGGACGGGAGGAGTTCGCCGACGACATCGACCTGTCCCGCACCGTCGGCTGGTTCACCACCCTGTTCCCCGTCGCGCTGGACGTCCCGCCCGGAGAGCCGCGCTGGCGCGACCTCGTCAAGTCCGTGCGGCGGCAGCTGCGCGCTGTTCCCGGCAACGGCCTCGGGTACGGCGCCCTGCGGTACTCGCGCGACGCAGGAGCACGCGGGGCGGCCCCGGAGATCGCCTTCAACTACCTCGGGCAGGGCGACGACACGTCGGCCGGAGACGGGCTCTACCACGCCTCGCTCCCGCCGGTCGGCCGCGAGCAGGACCCCGCGAACGGTGCCGCGCACCTGCTGGAGGTGGTGGGCGGAGTGCACGAGGGGCGCCTGGAGTTCTCCTGGTACTACCAGCCGGACCGGCACGACCGGTCCACCGTGGAACGGGTGGCCGCCGCGTTCGGCGACGCGCTGCGCGGCATCGCGCGGGACTGCCGGGGGACCGGCGCATGACCACGTCGCTCGCGCGCAACCGCGCCTACGGCCTGCTGTGGGGCGGCCAGGCGATCTCGGAGACCGGGTTCAGCGCGTCGATGTTCGCGTTCCCCCTGCTGGCGCTGGCCGTGACCGGCTCGGCCGCGCAGTCGGGGACGGTGCTCGGCGCGGTGGCGGTGGTGCAGCTGGTCGTGGGCCTGCCCGCGGGCGCGCTCGCCGACCGGTGGAACCGCAAGAAGATCATGCTCGCCTGCGAGGCCGCGCAGGCGGTCGCCCTGGCGGGCCTCGTCCTCGCCCTGTGGACCGGCGCGGCGGGAGTCGTGCACCTGATCGCCGCCGCCGCGGTGATCGGCCTGTGCCGCGCGCTGTTCGAGCCCGCGGAGGACGCCACGCTGCCGAGACTGGTGTCCACCGAGCAGGTCCCGGCGGCCGTGGCCATGAACGCGGCACGCTCCAACGCGGCCCAGCTCGGGGGCACCGCCCTGGGCGGCGTCCTGTTCGCCGCTGGCCGGATCGTCCCGTTCGTCTTCGACGTCGTCACCCACGTGGTCGCGTTCGTCGCGCTGCTGTTCGTCCGCGTCCCGCCGCACCCGGCGCCCACCGGCCCGGCGCCCCACCTGGGCCGCGACGTGGTCGAGGGCGTGCGCTGGGTGTGGGGCCACCGGCGGCTGCGGGTCACCGCGCTGTGCGCGATCAGCGTCAACCTGTTCTTCAGCGCGTACTACCTGGTGATCGTCGTGCTGGGCAGCGAGCGCGGCGTCGGAGCGGCCGAACTGGGCGTGATGGCCGCGATGCTCGGTGCGGGCGGCATCCTCGGCGCACTGGCCGCACCGCGCCTGCACGCCAGGTTCAGTCCGTACGCGCTGATCACGGGCGTGTTCTGGGGGCTGACCCTGCTCACCCCGCTCGCGGTGTTCCTGCGCAGCGGTTACGCGACGGGCGTGCTGTTCGCCGCCATGGCGTTCCTGGCGCCCGCCGCCAACACCGCCATCACCACCCACCAGCTCCTGCTCACCCCGGACCGCCTGCGCGGCAGGCTCAGCGGGGTGATGGGGGTGGCCAGCGGCGTGGCCGCCGCGGCGGGCCCCGCGGTGGGCGGCCTGCTCGCCGAGTTCCTGCCCGACGACCGGGCCGTCCTGGTGTGCGCCGCGGCCATCGCCGTGGTCACCGTGCTGGCCGCGATCAGTCCCACCCTGCGCGGGTTCTCCCGCGACCCGGCTCCGGAGGACGAGAGCCCCGAACTCGACCGCACCTCCGGTTCCCCCACCTGACGCTCGACGAGAGAAGGAGATTCCCGTGGACGACGAGGGCACCTACCAGGTCCTGATCAACGACGAGGAGCAGTACTCGCTGTGGCCGGCGGACAAGGAGGTGCCGGCCGGTTGGCGCAGAACGGGCAAGGAGGGCACGAAGCAGGAGTGCGTGCAGCACGTGGACGAGGTGTGGACGGACATGCGCCCGCGCAGCCTGCGCGAGCGGATGGCCGCGGACCAGCGGAGCTGAGCCCCGGCGCGGGCGGGAGCCGGTGCGCTCCCGCCCGCCGCAGGACGGCACGTCCGCGGCCCCGGCGCGTTCGCCTCCGACGGGCAGACCCCGACGTCGGACTCGACGCTGCGCTGCCGCGAGCGCGACGAGGTCGAGGGCGTCGTGACGGGCCTGGTGGAACGCGCGGACGTCGGTCACCCGAGTGCCGCGGCGAGCCGGTGCAGCCACGACGTCGCGTCGCCCTCGACACCGGGGTGCTCGCCGCGGAAGTTGTCCCAGTCGACCGTCAGCGACAGCACGGACCGCGCGGTGAACTCGTCGGCCAGCGCGCCGAGTTCAGGACGCATCAGGTCGCGGGCGAGAGCCAGCGGCACGGTGGTGTGCTCGGCGAGCAGCACCGCGTCGTAGAGGTCCTTGCCCTGCGGGTAGGAGTCGGTCATCAGCCACTGCAACTTCCACGCCAGCGACAGGGACGGCGTCGCGGCGAGCATCGGCCTGCCCACCCGCGGGACCTCGACCGCGATCGGCTCCTCGGGCAGGTGCTCGCCGAACACGAGGTCCACCTGCACCGCGCCCCCCGGCAGGCCGTCGACGTCGAACGGGAACACCAGCCGCCTGCCGGGCACCCGCTCGTAGGTCCAGATGTGCTCGGACACCACCTGGTCCGCGCGCAGGCCAGGACCCGGGTCGGCGGCGACGGCGGCCACCAGGCCCTCCAGCATCGCCCGCGTCTCCTCGCCGTCGGAGTCCACGGTGTGCGGGACGACCACGAAGTCCAGGTCACCGGGTTCGCGGGCGGTGTCGCCGAGCCACGCCCGCAGCACGACGCTGCCCCGCAGCACCAGGTGCCCGGCCCACGACGAGGCCGCCACGACCGCCAGCACGTGCGTCATCGCCGCGCGCCGCGCGGTGCGCCAGCGCTCGCCCTCGGCCGCGTCGTCGAACACCGGCTCACCCGTCCGGAAGGCGCGGTCGAAGTGCTTGAGCGCCGGGTCGAACACGACCTCCTGCCGCACGCCCCGCTCCGGCGTCACCGCCAGCGGACGGTAGGTCGACGGGTAGTCGCCGCCCTCGGCGGACGGGGCCAGCAGCCGCTGCTCCTCCCGCACCCGCCGGTGCCCCAGCGGCCCGGCCTCCAGCCAGCCCCGGTCGACGTGCAGCGCGTCGTCGTGGACGACGTACTCCTCCTCGACCTCCAGCACCGCGAACCCGCCGTCGCGCAGTGCCGCCAGCAGCGCGTCGAGCCGGCCGCGAGCCGTCGACCGGCCCACACCGCGACAGCGCTGGGTGACGAACCGCTCCTCGTGCGCGTCGTCGCGCGTGCGCCGCGCGTTGCGCGACGCGCGGGCCGCGTGCTCGTGGATCGCCGAGTCGAGCGCGGCCATCGTGCGGAGGTCACCGGTCGGCAGCAGCACCTTCACGTGGTGCTCGAAGTACAGGTCGTCGCGCGCGTCCTCGTCGGAGGACGGCACGCCCTCGTTCCACGGTGCCGCCTCGATCTTCACCCGGAGCACCTCCAGACCGGCCGCCTCCAGGTCGGTCCGCCACCGCGCGGCCAGCTCGCGCAGCTGGGCCAGGGTGCCGCTGCCCGAGACGGTCAGCATCGGTTGGGACGGCGTCGCACCGCGGTCGAGCCGGATGTGGCTGAACTTCGCGCCGTGCCGCCCGGCGAACGCCGCGAGCTCGTCCCCCTTCCACTCGGAACCGGTCAGGTGCACCTCGAAGTCGCCGGAGAACACGTGGTCGATCCTCGCACCCGATCCGCCCTCCTCCTGCACGCACCGGCGACCCGGCTCCCGCGCCGGGACGTCAGAACGCGGGTGGTCCCCGTTCGACGCGGCGCAGGACCGGTTCGAGCCGGTCGAGGTCGTCGCCCTCCGCGAGCTGGCGCTCGTCCCACCAGGTGGCGCCCGCGTCGATCAGCGGCCCGATCAGGTCGCGCGCTCCGGCCGGGTCGGCCGGGCTGACGCCGCCGAGCACGATCTCGAAGGGCGTGCCGTCCCGCTCGCCGCGGTGCTGCCGGACGTGGGCGACGAGGTCGCGGACCTGGTCGACGGGCGGGGCGTGGCCGTGGCTCGCGTCGGCGAACAGCGGCACGGCGCCGTCCCAGCGCGCGGCCCGGCGCATCGGACGGCGGTGCGGCCAGAACCCGGCGATCCAGACCGGAGGGCGCGGACGCTGCGCCGCGGCGGTCAGTCGGCGTGCAGGACGAAGAACAGGAAGCTCGGGGCGGTCGAGAGCAGGTGGAACCCCTCGGGGAACAGCTCGCGGGCGGCGGGGGCGGGCTGGGGTTCGCTGATGACGGAGATGCGGAAGCCGGCCGCGGTGAAGGCGTCGGTCATCGCGTGCAGCGGCCGGTTCCAGAAGGTCACCCTGGCCGTCTGGTCGCCCACGGGCCACTCGGCGATCGAACTGCGGATGGCGAAGTAGTCGGGTCTGCGCCCGGCCAGGCGTTCGACGCAGTAGTCGGCCGTGGGGTGGTTGACCGAGGCGATCAGCCGGCCGCCGGTCCTCAGCACGCGCCGCAGTTCGGCGAGCGCGGGTCCCCAGTCGCGCAGGTAGTGCAGCACCAGGGACGCGACGACGTCGTCGAAGGCGTCGTCGGGGTAGGGCAGCGGGTCGGCCAGGTCGGCGACGCGCAGGTCCGCGTCGGCGCCGAGTCGCCGCCGGGCCTGCTCCAGCATCCCGGCGCTCTGGTCGAAGCCGCTCACGACGGCGCCCCGGTCGCGCAGCGCCGCGAACAGCGGCCCCGACCCGCAACCGGCGTCGAGGACGCGCCGTCCGGCCACGTCCCCGGCCAGCGCCAGGGTCGCGGGCCGTTCGTAGTAGGCGTTGTCGATGCTGGTCTCGTTCTCCGCCGAGTACGCCTCGGCGAAGCCGTCGTAGTCGGCGGGCAGAGCGCGGTTCTCCGGTCCAGAGGCCATGCGACCGATCATGGCACGGACGTCCGACGGCCCCCGCAGCCCGAGACGGGCGGCGGGGGCCGTCGATCACGCGGGTCCGGAACTCAGCGCAGCCGGGCCTCGATCGCCTCGATGATGCGCGGACGCAGCTCGGCGGCGCGGATCACCGCGTCGACGGAGCCCACCTCGACCGCGCGCCGGATGTCGTGCACCCGGTCGAACTCCGCCGCCACCTCACCGATCTTCTCCGCCCGGACCGACGAGCGCAGCTCGTCGAGCTCCGCCACCAGCGCGGCGCGGTCCGTGCCGGAGGCGGCCGCGACGCGGGCCTCCAGCTCCCGCACCCGCGCGTCGGCCGCCGTGCGGGCGTTGACGTCGCCGGAGAACACCACCGCGGCGGCGGGCGCTCCGCCGAGCACGGAGGCGAACGAACCCTCCAGCGCCAGCACCGTCATGTCCGGGTTCAGGGCCTTCGAGAACACCACGAACGCACCGCCGTGGTACCGCGAGATCACGCAGAACACGATGGGGCCGCGGAAGTTCACGATCGCCCGGCCGATCTCGGCGCCGTACTCCAGCTGGAGCGCGCGCATCGACTCCGGCGAGCCGTCGAAGCCGGACAGGTTCGCCAGCACCACCAGCGGCCGGTTGCCGCTGGCCGCGTTGATCGCCCGCGCGGCCTTCTTCGACGAGCGGGGGAACAGCGTGCCCGCCGTGTAGGTGTCCGGGCCGTCGGTGGGGGGGAAGCCGCGGCGCGGCACCGACCGGGACTCGATGCCCAGCAGGCACACCGGGATGCCGCCGAGGTGCACGTCCTGCACCGCCGCCGTCTCCGCGTCGGCCATGCCCGCCCAGCGCTCCAGCACCGGGTGGTCCTGGTCGGCGACGGCGCGCATCACGGTCCGGATGTCGAACGGCTTCTTGCGGTCCGGGTTGAACTCCGCGGAGAAGATCTGGCCGACCGTGGTGAAGTCGCTGTCCGGCACGGCGTGCGGGAAGTCGCAGACGTCCCGGTCGAACGGGTCGGTCGTGGTGGCGCGGCGCGGGCGCTCCTCGCCGGGCAGGACGTAGCTGTGGTCGTAGTGCGCCATCAGCACGTCCCGAGCGGCGGTGAGGTTCGGCGCCCAGTACTGCGCCTGACCGTTCGGCCCCATCACGCGGTCGTGGCCGCCGATGCCGAAGTTGTCCTCGGCCGACACACCACCGGAGAAGTCGAGCGACTGCTTGCCGGTCAGCACCATCGCCGAGTCCGGCGTCATCACCAGGACGCCCCTGGTGTGCATGAGCATCGTCGCCTCGGCGTTCCAGTACGGTTGAGCGCCCACGTTGATGCCCGCGACCACGATGTTGATCTCACCGCCGTCCTGGGTGAACTCGACGATCCGCTTCAGCGCCGCGGCCACCCAGTCCATGTTCTCCGTGCCGGACTCCATCGAGATCCGCGCGCCGGAGGACAGCGCGTACCACTCCAGGGGCACCCGCATCTGCTCGGCGAGGTCCAGCGCCGCGATCACGCGGCGGCACTCCGGCTCGGACAGCGCGCCGAGCGACTTCGTCGGGTCGCCGAGCAGCACCACACGCGTGACGCCCTCGGGGTAGCGCTCGGTCGGGGTGCTGAGCACCCCGGCGACGATCGCCGCGCTGTTGCGCCCCTTCGGCCGGTCCACCGGCGCGAGCACACCGTCCGCCGACAGGTCGTGCTCGGTGAACGTGCCGAGCACACCGGTCAGCTCGTAGGGGTAGACGGTGTTGCGGCTGCGCGCGCGCAGCACCTTCTGCCGGTAGCCGTCCAGCGGCTCGATCAGCTCGTCCGTCGGCTCGCCGATGATCAGCTCGCTGCCGCCGGTGGCGTCGAAGACGATGCGCACGACGACCTTCTCCAGCGCGCCGGTCTCCGGGGCACGCCGGCGGGCGATCAGCGAGATCTCCTCCAGCCCGGCGCCCGCGGTCGTCGGCAGCACGCGCGCGGCGATCGTCTCCAGCTCCGCGCGGGTGAGCTCGCTCGGCGGCCAGACGTAGAGGACGATCCGGTTGGTGGGGAAGCGGTTCTTCGCCGGTCGCTGCGACTGCGCGCGGCGGATCGAGTCGAGACAGGCCGCGACGGTGTCCTCGGTCGTGGGCAGCGCGACCAGCCTGCCGTCCTGCTCGCGCAGCTCGGTCAGGTCGCGGACCTGAGCGAACGCGATGAGCCGGTCGTCGCCCTGGTTCTCGCGGGCGACGCACTGGAAGAGGTAGACCTCCTCGTCCGACGACGGCAGCCGGGTGAGGTCGAACTTCCGCAGCCGCTCCAGCTGCATGCGCTGCGCGATGTGGGGGTGCAGGCCGCGGATCAGCCGGTCCTCGCTCATCCCGTCCGCCGACCGGCGGAACGTGACGTGGTGGTGCATCACCGCGCCGCCGCTGCCGGCGACGGTGGTGGTGAGCCTGCGGACCCGGTCGGGCAGCGCGTGCGCGCTGACGACCTCGTCCAGCTCGGCCGCCATCGACTCGGCGTCCAGCGGCTGCTTCTCCCACGCCAGGTAGACGTCCGCGTCGACGTCGCCCTCGGCGGAGTGCGCCACGGCGGCCAGCCCGCGCAGGGCGTCGCCGAGCGCGTCGAAGCCCACCGCGGTCGAGACCAGCAGGGAACCGGCGCGCTCGGCCACCACGAACGTGCAGCCCTCCGCGTCGCTCGTGCGGACGTTGATCAAGCCCTTGTTGCCGTAGTAGCGCCTGGTCAGCACCTCCAGCATCGGCGCGTGGTCCAGGCCGCCGCGGCCGAGCCGCTGGCCCAGCAGCCGCACCAGCGGCTCGGTGCTGCCGACCATCGCGGCGATCCGCTCGGCGCGGTCCGGCGCGGCGGGGTTCGCGTCGAGGTGACGCAGGTGCTTGCGGACGTCGGCGTAGACGCGGGCGCGGTGGCGGCGCAGCAACGGCTGTCCGAACCACGCGAACACGACACCGCGGGCCAGGTCGGCCACGGCCGGGAACCGCACCTGCGTCGCGGTGACCAGGCGTTCCAGCGCCAGACCGGTCAGCTCCCGCATCGCCTCGGCCGGGGGCGCCTCGCGCAGCCACTCGCGCAGCAGTGCGATGACCACGGCGGTGTCGGACGCCGTGCGCTGCTGCGCGAGGAACAGCCGGAACACGGCGTCCTCCAGCTCCGGCGTGCGCGTGAGCTCGGTGACGCCGTAGTGCCCGAGCGCCTTCGCGAGCCGGTCCTGGAAGGCCGCCGACAGCCCGGCGCGGTCGACGTCCAGGCTCTGCAGGTAGGTGTGGAAGTACTCGCGGGCGCTGTGCACCCGGTCGTCGTCAGCGGAATCCTCGCCCGTCTGCTTGTCGCGGCTCAGCTCGACCAGGTCGGCGAACAGCGACAGCAGCTCGACCTCGTCGGCCAGCGGGCGCTGCTCGGTGGCCGCGAGTTCGTCGCGCGCGGCGAGGTAGTCGGCGAGCACGCGGCGTTCGTCGTGCGGGTCGACGTCGAAGCCCAGCAGCAGGCTGCGCAGGTCCTGCAACCCGCGAGCGGTCCGCGCGCTCGGGACGCCGGAGACCTCGGCGGGCAGGTCCAGCGCGACGGCCTCGACCGCCTCCGCTGCGCTCTCGTCGCCCTCCTCGGCCAGCGGTTCCAGCCGCAGCAGCGGCGCGCCCGTCTTGACCTGGCTGCCGACCGAGACCGTGCACTCCTTGAGCCGCGCGCGGAACGGCGCACGCAGCACCGTCTCCATCTTCATGCTCTCCAGCACCAGCAGCGGCGCGCCCGCCTCGACCTCGGCGCCCACCGCCAGCGGCGTCGCGACGACCAGCGCGGGCGCGGGGGAGCGGACGACGCCGCCCTCGTCGCGGCTGACCCGGTGCGCGACGCCGTCGACCTCGACCAGGTGGATCGGCCCGTGCGTGGCGGTGACCAGGCGCAGCCGGGTGCCGTTGACGGTGATCTGGCCGGTGTGCCGGTCGAACCGGTCCAGCTCGACGTTCGCGGCGAGGGACTCGGCGCCGGAGTCGACGCCGACGCGGAAGCGGTGCGCGCCGACGCGCGCGACCCTGACCCGGTAGCGGGCCCCGCGCAGCGTCAGGTCCTGCGACCGGCCGCTCTCGTGCTGCACCTGCGGGCGCCCGCCGAACGCGGTAGACAGCAGCCGCTCCCGCTCGGCGCGCTCCTCCTCCTCGTACGCCTCGATGCCGGCGGCGGCCAGCGCGACCGCGGAGTGCCGGTGCAGGACGAGCCCGCCCTGCCCGCGGACGCGGTCGATCCAGCCGGTGTCGGCGCTGCCGTCGATCACGGCTGGCTGGTCGAGCAGGTCGAGCACGAAGCTCTTGTTGGTCGCGCCACCCTCGATGATCACCGTGGTCTGCGCCATCGCCCGGCGCAGCCTGCCCAGCGCCTCGTCGCGGTCGCGGCCGTAGGCGATGATCTTCGCGATCATCGAGTCGAAGTCGGCCGGGATGGTGTCGCCCTCGCTGACCCCGGTGTCCACGCGGACGCCCGGCCCGGCGGGCAGGTCCAGCCGCACGATGCGGCCGGGGGACGGCGCGAAGTCGCGGTCGGGGTCCTCGGCGTTGAGCCGCGCCTCGACGGCGTGCCCGCGCTCGGCGGGCTGCTCGCCGGTCAGGGCTCCGCCGGACGCGACGTGCAGCTGGAGCTTGACCAGGTCGACGCCGGTGGTCGACTCGGTGATCGGGTGCTCCACCTGGAGCCGGGTGTTGACCTCCAGGAACGCGAACAGCTCGTCGCCGGGGTGGTAGAGGAACTCGACGGTCGCCGCGCCGCAGTAGCCGACCGCGACGGCGAGCCGCTCGGCGGAGGTCTTCAGCTCCTGCGCCTGCTCGGGGCGCAGCACCGGCGACGCCGACTCCTCGATCACCTTCTGGTTGCGCCGCTGCACGGAGCAGTCGCGGACGCCGAGCGCCCACGCGGTGCCGTGGCCGTCGGCGATCACCTGGACCTCGACGTGCCGCGCACCGGTGACCAGGCGCTCCAGGAACACCACGCCGCTGCCGAACGCCCGCGCGGCCTCCTGGCTGGTGCGCTCGTAGGCGTCGACCAGCTCGGCCTCGTTCGTGATCACCCGGATGCCGCGCCCGCCGCCGCCCGCGGTCGCCTTCAGCATCAGCGGGTAGCCGACCTCGCCGGCCGCGCGGATCGCCGCGTCCAGGTCCTCGACCGCGCCCCGGCTCCACGGGGCCACCGGCACGCCGACCTCCTCGGCGATCAGCTTCGCGCCGATCTTGTCGCCGAGCTTGCGCATCGCCTCGGCGCTGGGGCCGACGAACGTGACGCCGATCCTCTCGCACAGCTCGGCGAACGCCGGGTCCTCCGCGACGAAGCCCCAGCCGACCCACGCCGCGTCGGCGCCGGTCTCCACCAGCGCGCGCTCCAGCACGGCCAGGTCGAGGTAGGGACGGGCGGAGGCCGGGCCGAGGTCGTGGGCGAGGTCGGCCTCGCGCACGAACGTGGCCGTCCGGTCGACGTCCGTGTACAGCGCGACCGTCTCGATCCGCTCCCCGGTCTCCGCGGCGAGGTCCCGCACGGCGTTGATGAGGCGCATCGCGGCCTCACCTCGGTTGACGATGGCAATGCGGCTGAACACCGAGGCGAGCCCTTCTTGTAGCTGACACACACCGGGAGCTGCTCTCCCGGTTCCCTGCAGGGTGCAGACTTCCCTCTACCGGCTGGTAGGGGAATGTCGTGAGTGGAGCACGCCGCGCTCCCCTCTTTGTGGGGACCCGACAAAGGCCCCCGGACGTCGGCGGCTGACCTGAGCATTCGCGACGCCGCGACCCGGCCGCGCCGTGGAACGAGCACGGTGTGACGTGCGGCACCCGCGGCCGCGACCCCCGCTCGTCGGCAGTGGACGTTCTCGCAGGTCCGAGCTGGGAGAAGGAGGTTCTCGACGCTGAACGGCCACGTCGGTGCCGGACGGCTCGACCGGGTGGTCCTCGGGACGTGCGGGCCTGGCAGGTCGGCGCTGGCGCGGAAGCTCTCCACGCGCAGCGGAGCGGAGCACGTCGAACTGGACGCGCCGCACCACGGCCCGACCTGGCGGCCGGTTCCGCGGGAGGCCCTCCGCGAGCGCGCGGCCGCCCGGACGGGCGGTCCGTCGTGGGTGGTCGACGGCACCTGCATCGCCGCGGTCGGTGGCTCCGCGTGGCCACGGGCGGACACGATCGTGTGGCTGGACCTCCGCTGCCGCTGATCCTCCTGCGGATCGCGCGACGCACCCTGCGCCGCACCGAGCTGCGCAAGGGCAACCGGGAGACGTGGCGCGGCCTGCTCGGCGAGGGTCCAGCGCGGCACGGTGGCGCGCCGGGGACGCGGGTGCTGGCGCAGCAGGCCGAACCCCAGCGGCGGCAGGGCGACCGCGAGTCCGGTCAGGGCGAGCAGCGTCAGCGGGGCGGTGCCCTCGAACACGCCAGGGGGCAGGGCCGCCGTGAGCGCGAGGGCGACGGCGCGCGGCGGTCCGAGGAGCCGCGTGCGCCACGCGCCGAGCGCTCGGGCCGGGCCGCTGGTCGTGCGCGGGGAAGAAGAAGGAGACGTGCAACCGCAGCAGAGCCCCGGCCAGCATCAGCGGCGGAGGACGGGGAGATCGGGTTCCCGGACCGGGCCTGTCGGGCGGCGCGGCGCGGAACGTCGGAGCGGAGGCGGACGAGGCGCCGCGCCCGGAGTGCGACCGGTCGCCGCCCCGCCCGCGCTACCGGCCGGACGCAGCGGTCAGGAAGCGCAGCAGGCCGTGGTTGAACGCGTTCGGCTGCTCCACGTTCGTCGCGTGCCCGGCCCGCTCGACCACCGCCGCCGTCCCGCGCGGAGCGAGCGCGGCCGCGGCGGCGGCGTGGCTCGACGGCCACAGCTCGCTCTCGGCCCCGGCGACGAACAGCACGGGCACGTCGATCCCGGCGATCGTCGTGCGCCAGTCGCGCCCGGCGTGGTCGCGGAGCAGCGCGAGTTCCGCCGGGGTGAGCGCGCGGCCGCCGCCACCGCCGCGCATCGCCCGCAGCAGCCGCACGAGCCGCTTCCCGCGCCGCCGGAGCGGAGTGCCGTGCCCGGTCGCCGGCACGTCCGCGGCGAAGTACGTGTCGGCGTTGCTCTCGTCGTAGCCGTAGAAGCCGTGGGGCCAGTCCGCGGTGTTGAGCATCTTCGGCGTCTGGTCGACCACGACGACGGACCCCACCCGGTCGGTGCCGAACTGCGAGGCGTACGCCCAGATCGTGTTGCCGCCCAGGGAACCGCCGACGAGCACGGCGTCGCGCAGGTCCAGTTCTTCGAGGACCGCGTGCAGGTGGAGCGCCCGGCGGTCCATCGTGACGCCGGAGGGCAGCGGGGCCGCGGTCCCGTGACCGGGCAGGTCGACGGCCAGCACGCGGTGCCCGCTCTCCACGAGAGCGGGCACCTGGTAGCGCCACGAGGCCGCGGCGGCCTTGAACCCGGCCAGCAGCACGACGGGCCGTCCCCGCGGATCGCCGTGCTCCCGGTGGTCGACGGCCGTGCCGTCACCAGCGGTGGTGCGTGTCACGAGCCCTCCCGAGAACCGTGTGATCGTCCTCGGGGCGACGGTACTCACCGCGCGGCGCCGGAGCGGGACGGCACCCCGCTGCTCCTCAGCCGACGGCGTCGCGCGTGCGGGTGTGGTGCTTGCCCATCGGGAGCATGAGCGGTTTGCCCGAGACGGGGTCGGCGATGATCTGGCAGTCGAGCCCGAAGGTGGCGCGCACGCACTCGGCGGTGAGCACCTCCTCGGCCGTCCCCGCCGCGTGCAGGCCGCCGTCGGCCAGCGCGATGAGGTGGTCCGCGTAGCGCGCGGCCAGGTTGAGGTCGTGCAGCACCATGACGATCGTCGTGCCGCGGGTCCGGTTGAGGTCGGTCAGCAGGTCCAGGACCTCGATCTGGTGACTCACGTCCAGGAACGTGGTGGGCTCGTCCAGCAGGAGCAGGTCGGTCTGCTGGGCGAGCACCATCGCGATCCACACGCGCTGGCGCTGACCGCCGGACAGCTCGTCGACGGCGCGGTCGGCCAGGTCCACCGTCGCCGTGGCCTCCAGCGCGGCGGCCACGGCGGCGTCGTCCTCCCGGCTCCACCGCGACAGGATGCCCTGGTGCGGGTGGCGGCCCCGGCCGACCAGCTCGGTCACCGTGATGCCCTCGGGGGCGAGCGGGGACTGGGGGAGCAGGCCCATCGTGCGCGCCAGGTCCTTGGCGGGGGTGCGGTGGACGAGCTTGCCGTCCAGCAGCACCCGGCCGGACCTGGGCGCGAGCAGCCGGGTCATCGAGCGCAGCAGGGTCGACTTGCCGCAGGCGTTCGCACCGACGATCACGGTGATCTCACCGGGCGGGATCACCAGGTCCAGCGAGGTGATGACCGCGCGATCGCCGTAGCCGATCGTCAGCTCCTCCACCGCGAGGGTGTGGGTGGTGGTCACAGCGAGCCTCCGGCGCGGTTGGAGCGGACGATGAGGTAGATCAGGTAGGGCGCGCCGAGCACACCGGTGATGACGCCGACGGGGTACCGCGCGCCCAGCAGGAACTGACCGCTGAAGTCGGCCACGAGCACCAGCAGCGCGCCGACCAGCGCCGCCGGGACCATCAGCGACCCGCTCGGCCCGACCAGCCTGGCGGCGATCGGCCCGGACAGGAACGAGACGAAGGCGATCGGCCCGGTGGCCGCCGTCGCGAACGAGATCAGCCCGACCGCGCAGACGATCACGACCACCCTGGTCAGGTCGATGCGCACGCCCAGCGCCGCGGCGGCGTCGTCGCCGAGCTGCATGGTGGCGAGACGGCGGGTCTGGGCCAGCAGCAGCGGGCCGAGGACGACCACGGCGCACAGGACCGGCACGACGTCGGTCCAGGCCACGCCGTTGAGGCTGCCGGTGAGCCACCGCAGCGCCTGCTGGAGGTCCCACTGACCCGCGCCGCTGAGCACCCAGTTGATCGCGCTCTCCAGCATCGCCGCGATGCCGATGCCGATCAGGATCAGCCGGGTGCCCACGACCCCGCCCCGGTAGGACAGCAGGTAGATGAGCAGCGCGACGCCGAGCCCCGCGACGATGGCGAACGCCTCGACGGCGGCACCGGACAGCGAGAGCGTGACGATCGCGAACGCGGCGGCGGCGCTGGCGCCGGCGCTGACGCCGATGAGGTCCGGGCTGGCCAGCGGGTTGCGCAGCATGGTCTGGAAGGTCACGCCGCCCAGGCCGAAGCTGAGCCCGACGAGCGTCGCCAGCACGGCCCTGGGCAGCCGCAGCCGCCCGACGGCGAACGACGCGCCCGGCACCTGCTCCCCGAGGACCACGGCGAGCACGTCGCCCGGCGGGTAGAACCGCTGGCCGACCATGAGCGACACCGCGAACGCCACGAGGATCAGCGCGGTCAGCACCGCGATCACGGTGCGGCGGCGCCGGGAGCGGCGAGCCCTGGTGCGGACGACGAGTTCGCTGGTGGTGACGGTGGCGTTCACAGGGCGCGGACCTTCTGCCGGCGGACGATCCAGATGAAGAACGGCGCCCCGACGAGCGCGGTGATGATGCCGACGTCGATCTCCTCCGGCCGGGTCACCAGGCGGCCGACGACGTCGGCGGACGTCAGCAGCACCGCCCCGCCCAGGGCGGAGAGGGGGAGCAGCCAGCGGTGGTCGACGCCGATCAGCAGCCGGCACAGGTGCGGGACGACCAGGCCGACGAACCCGATGGGGCCCGCCACCGCCGTGGCCGCGCCGCACAGCACGACCGCGCCGAACGAGGCGCCGAGCCGGATGAGCGCGACCCGCTCGCCGAGCCCGGCGGCCAGGTCGTCGCCCAGCGCCAGCGAGTTCAGCCCGCGCGCCGCCAGCAGGCACACGACCGCGCCGACCGCGAGGAACGGCAGCACCAGCGAGATCCGGTCGAACGACGCGCCGCCGACGCCGCCGATCTGCCAGGACCGGAAGGTGGACGCGATGTCGCCGCGGGTCAGGAGGACCGCGCTGATCAGCGAGGACAGGGCGGCCGAGCTGACCGCGCCCGCGAGGGCGAGCTTGAGCGGGGTGGGGCCGCCGCGGCCGAGAGAGCCGACGGCGTAGACGAACACCGCGGTGGCCGCCGCGCCGACGATCGCGACCCAGACGTGGGAGGTGGCGCTGACCAGGCCGAAGGAGGACATGCCGGTCACCACGGCCAGCGAGGCCCCGGTGTTCACGCCGAGGATGCCGGGGTCGGCCAGCGGGTTGCGGGTCACGCCCTGCATGACGGCTCCGGCCAGGCCCAGCGCCGCGCCGACCAGCACGGCCAGCACGGTGCGGGGGAGGCGCTGGGAGACCGCGGCCTGCGCCAGCGTGTCCCGCGTGCCGCTCAGCCCGGCGAGGACGTCGTCCGCGGTGACGTCGCGCGCACCGGCCACGACCGACGCGATCATCGCGACCAGCAGGGCGGCGAGCACGACGAGCAGCCAGACGGACCGAACGCGCCCGGGGTGCCGCGCGCTGGCGGCACCCCGGGCGGTCGTCCGGTCGATCGTCGTGATCACTTGACCTTGTCGGCGGCCGCCGCGAGCTTGCCGGCGTACTCGTCCAGCACCCACGACACCGACATCGGCGTCGGGTTGGCCGCGGTGCCGGAGGGCGAGGCGCCCGACAGCATGACGACCGAGCCGTTGGCCACGGCGCGCATCTTGGACAGCAGCGGGTCGGCGGCCAGGGTGCGGCCCACCTCCTCGTCGCCGTACCCGACGACGATGTCCACGTCGTTGAACGCGTCGATCTGCTCCGTGCTCTGCTGGAGCGAGAACTTGTCGGTGCTCGCCGAGGCCGCGGCGATGCTGCCCGGCGTGGTCAGGCCGAGGTCCTCGAAGAACAGCGCGCGGGTGTCGTGCGTGGTGTAGAAGCCGACCTGGCTCAGGTCCGTGGTGTCGAAGTGCGTCATGAACATCGTCGACTTGCCCTTGAGCTGCGGGTACTTCGCCGTGACGGCGGAGATCTGCTGCTCGATGTCGGAGATCACCTTCTCGCCGTCGGCGGACCGGCCGAGGGCCTTGCTGCTCAGCGTGATGCTCTCGCGCCACGGGGTGGCCCACGCCGACTCGGGGTAGGCGACGACCGGGGCGATGTCGCTCAGGGTCGTGTAGTCCTCCTGGGTGAGCCCGGAGTACGGGGCCAGGATCACGTCCGGCCGGGTGTCGGCCACGGCCTCGAAGTCGATGCCGTCGGTCTCGTCGAACAGGACCGGCGTCTCGGCGTTCAGCTCCTCCAGCTTCGCCGTGACCCACGGCAGCACGCCGTCGCCGTTGTCGTCGCCGAAGTCGGCCCTGGCCATGCCCACGGGCACGATGCCCAGGGACAGCGGCACCTCCTGGTTGGCCCAGTTGACGGTGGCGACCCGCTCGGGCTTCGCGGAGATCGTGGTCGACCCGAGCGCGTGCTCGATCGTGACCGGGAACGAGTCTCCGGCGGCAGCGGTCTGACCGGCGCTGGCGCCGGTGCTGCCGTTCTCGCTCGCGGAGGAACAGGCGCTGAGGGTCAGCGCGGCGACGGCGGCGGCAACGGCCCCGACCCGCAGGCGACGTGAGCGCACGGGACGAACCCCTTTCATCGAGGCTGAGCACCGGGTGTCGGTGCCACACGGGAGTGCCTCGTCGGCCACGGGCTGCGCGGCAGCTACCGACTCCGAGTGTGTTTAGCCTTGCCTAACCTAATCGCTGCCCGGCGAAGTCAAAAGATCTGTCCACTGTGATCTGGACCCCGATCCCGCCGAGGTCTGGTGACCGGCCGGTCACGTGTCGTAGCTGCGAGGACGCGTCTGCGCGACCGACGGGCGCTCAGCCGGCCGGGGTCCAGCGCTGCGCCGCCGTGCCGTTGCAGTCGAACAGCTGCAAGCGCGTCCGGTCCGCGGTCGAGGCGTTCGGCACGTCCAGGCAGCGACCCGACCGCGGGTTCACCAGCGAGCCGTCCGCACCGGCCAGCCACCGCTGCGCACCGGTGCCGTTGCACTCCCACAGCTGCACGCGCGTGCCGTTCGCGGTGCCGCCACCGGTCGCGTCCAGGCAGCCGCCCAGCGCCCGCAGCGCGCCCCCGGCGTCGGGCACGACCGTCCAGCTCTGCGCGCCGGTGCCGTTGCAGCCGAACAGCTGCACGGCGGTGCCGTTCGCGGTGCCGGCCCCGGCCACGTCCACGCACTTCGCGCCCGCGAGCGCCGAGCGCACCGGACCGGTCGCCGTCACCCCCGCCGCGTCCAGCGCCGCCTCCACCAGCCGTGCGGCCCCGGCCATCCCCGCCTCGTTCGGGTGGTACGTGGCGCGACCGGGAGCGGGCGTGAAGTCCTCCACCCACGGGACGGCCGAGCACGCGTCGTGCCCGCGGCTGGCCCCCGCCAGGTCCACCACGGTCGCACCGGTCGCCCGCGCCGCCGCGTTCGTCGCGTCGACCAGCCGGGACGCCACCGACCGCTCGAACGCGAGCTGGTCGGCCGTCAGCGGCACGCCCTCGCAGGTCCCGGAGTCGGGCAGCAGCGTGAAGTAGCTGACGAAGAACACCCGCGCGCCCGGCGCACGGCTCCGCACCGCGTTCCCCACGTTCTCCAGCCGCGCGGTCAGCGCGCCGAACGCCCGGTCGACGGCCTCCCGGTCGACCGTGCCGCAGTTGACGCCCCCGGTGTTCTGGCACGAGTAGACGCCGACGCTGCCCAGGTAGTTCACGTCGTTGCCGCCGATGGTGACGGTCACGACCCGCGTGCCGGCGCTGACCGCGTCCACCTGCGGACCCAGCCCCGCCTGGCCGCCGTCGAGCACGTGCGCGGTGGTCGCGCCGCTGCAACTGACGTCGGTGTGGTCCGCGCCCAGGTCGCGCGCCACGACGCTGGGGTAGTTGCCGGTCGACCTGGCGCACGCCGCCGGGCTCCCCGGCTGCGCGGACGGGATGCCGGGCCCGGCGGCGAAGGAGCTGCCCAGCGACACGTAGCCGAGCCCGGCGTCGGCCGCGGCGGCGGGGGAGGCGGCGAGCGCCAGCGCCGCCACCACCGCCGGGACGAGCAGGAGCGGTCCGGCAGTCCTCGTGCTGCTCACGCAACCTCCACCTGAGAAGACCGCGAAGCGCGCCTCGCGGGTGACCGGCACCGTCGCGAGTGGACTCCCGCGTCCTGCGCCGGACGATCGGCACACCGACCCTCTCGGCCTCCGCCACGGCCGTCAAGATCGCTCTCCGCTTCCTGTCCGGAAGTCGACAGCGTCCCCGCGTGGCCGGAGGGCGGTCCGTCCTCGCTCGCCCGCTGCGCTCCTCGGGACGCGGGGAGCAGCGGGCCGCGGCGAGCGTCCGCGACGGGACCGCGCAGGACCGATCCGGGCGAGGTCGGGAGGATCGTGCAGGACCGGGCGCGGATCGGTCTACCCCCGGCCGGCCGCGGCCGCTTGCATGGAGGTGTCCCACTTCGACACCCCTGGAGCGTGCTCGTGCCTCTCGACCACTACGTCACCCTCGGCCGGTCCGGGCTGCGGGTCAGCCCGTTCGCCCTCGGCGCGATGACCTTCGGAGACGACCGGGGCGGTGCCGGGTGCGGCGTCGAGGAGTCGGAGAAGATCCTGGAGACCTACCTGGACCGGGGCGGGAACTTCGTCGACACCGCGAACTTCTACACCAACGGCCACTCGGAGAAGATCCTCGGCGACTGGTTCGCCGCCCGTCCCGGCCGCCGCGAGCACGTGGTGCTGGCGTCGAAGTTCTTCGGCAACATGTTCCCCGGTGACCCCAACGGTGGCGGCGCGGGCCGCTCCTCGATCGTCGCGCAGCTGGAGGAGAGCCTGCGCAGGATGCGCGTCGACCACCTCGACCTGTACTGGTTGCACAACTGGGACCGCCACACGCCGATCGAGGAGACGATGCGCGCCCTCGACGACCTGGTCCGGGCGGGGAAGATCCGCTACGTCGGGTTCTCCAACACCCCGGCCTGGGTCACCGCGCAGGCGCAGACCACGGCACTGCTGCGGGGCTGGACGCCGCTGATCGCGCTCCAGGTCGAGTACTCGCTGCTGGCGCGCACCGTCGAGGGCGAACTGGCGCCCCTCGCCCTCGACCAGGGCCTGGCACTGCTTCCGTGGAGCCCGTTGAAGAACGGCTTCCTGTCCGGCAAGTACCGGCGCGGCGGCGACGTCGCCGACTCCGCCCGCGCCGCCTTCGTCGGCGGACCCGACGAGCACCAGCACGCGGTCATCGACGCCGTCGCCGCGGTCGCCGACGACCTCGGCACCACCTCCGCGGCCGTGTCGCTGGCCTGGCTGCGCGGCAGGCCGGGCACCGTCGTGCCCATCGTGGGTGCGCGGCGCGTGGAACACCTGGAGGCCAACCTCGCCGCCCTCGACGTGACCCTCACCGCCGAGCACCTGCGGGCGCTGGACGAGGTGTCGGCCCCGACCCTGGACTACCCGGCCCCGATGCACGGCGCGCAGCGGGCGATGCTCCAGTTCGCGGGGGCCACCGTCGACGGTGAGCCGTCCGAGGTGTACCCGCCGCTCCTGAGCGACGTCCGCTACTGACGTCCGGTCGGAGCTCAGAGGTCGGCGGTCGGCGGTCAGCGGGCCGCGGTGGTGCTGCGGTGCCGCTGGACCGGGCCGGGGGCGTCGGCAGTTGGCGGGCGCGGCACGCACACCGCGCCCGCCAGCGGCACCGCGGCGAGGACCAGCCACGGCCACGCTCCGCCCACCTCCAGCAGGGCGCCCAGCGGCGCCGAGGCCAGCAGCACCAGCAGCCCGGCCAGCGACGACATCGCACCGGTGCTGACGCCGAGGTCGCGCTCGTCGGCGAGGTCGGGCACCAGCGCTCGCGCGGCCGGAGCGGCGAGCACCTGCCCCGCCGTGAGCGTCACGACGAACACGACCGCGGGCAGCAGCCCGCCGACCGCGCGCACCGGCAGCAGCAGTGCCGTCGCGACGCACCCGGCGGCGATCACCAGCAGTCCCGCGCGCAGCGCCGCGGTCGTGCCCAGCACCCGCGCCGACCAGCGCGACAGCGGCACCTGCCCCAGCACGACGAGCCCCGACGACAGGGCGAACAGCCACCCCAGCGCCTCCTGGCCGCCCGTGGCGCGCTCCAGCTCGGCGGGCAGCGCGAGGTACATCTGGTTGTACAGCACCAGGTAACCGCCGTAGGCCAGGCACAGCAGCCCGAAGCGCCGGTTGCGCAGCACACCGCCGATCCCCGTGCGGACGAGACGCGGTCGCGGTGCGACGGCCCGGCGCGGCACCAGCCGCAGGTGCCCGGCCAGCACGAGCACGAACACACCGGCACCGGCCAGGCACGCCGCGGGAAAACCCGAGCCCAGCAGCAGCGTGCCGAGCACCGGCCCCACCAGCGCACCGGCCTGCCCCGCGGCGTTGAACAGGCCCAGCAGGCGGGTGCGCGGCTCGCCGGTGCGGCGCTCCCGCTCGACGGCCAGCCGCAGCACCTCCGTCTCCACGGCGGGGGAGAACAGGGCCGCGGCGAACCCGACGAGCAGCACCGCGCCGACGACCGACCCGGTGTCGCGGGCGAGGGCCAGCCAGACGAACCCGGCGACCCGCAGCGCGCAGCCCGCGAGGACCACCGGACGCGGCCCGAACCGGTCGGTCAGCGCACCGCCCACCACGAACAGCCCCTGCTGGCTGAACGTGCGCAGCCCCAGCACGAACCCCACGAGCCAGCCGCTCAGACCGAGGGTGCCGCCGAGGTGGACCGCCAGGTGCGGCAGCACGGCGTAGAAGCCGAGGTTGAACGCGCACTGCGTGCCGATCAGCAGCCGGGCGAGCGGATCGGTCGTCACCGGGTCCGCCCGCCGAGCGCCGTCGCCGAGGCCACCGCCAGCACCGCGAGCAGCGCCAGCGCGCTCGCCGGGGCGAGCACCGCCCACGGGGCGCGCTCGACGTGGGGCAGCGACTCGGCCAGCAGCACGCCCCACTCCGGCGCGGGCGGCGCCGCGCCGAGCCCGAGGAAGCCGAGGGAGGCCAGGGCGAGCGCGACGCCGGGCAACCGCAGCACGGCGTGCCGGGCGAGCGGACCGGCCACGGCGGGCAGCACGTGCCGCCGCAGCGTCCACAGCGGTGACGCGCCGATCGCGCGCTGCGCCTCGGTGTGGCTCGCGCCCCGGCTCTCCTCCACCAGAGCGGCCGCGTGCGACGCCAGCGGCGGCCAGGACACCAGTCCCACGGCGAGCGCGGCGCCGGCCGCGCCGGGCCCGGTCACCGCGGCCACCAGCAGACCGGCGACGACCGGCGGCACGGCGTTGGCGGTCTCCGCGACGGCGCGGGCGACGCCGGGCAGGAACCCGAGCGCCACCGCGACCAGCAACGAGCACAGGCAGACCAGCGCGGCCGTGCCGATCGTGGCGAGCGCGCCGTGACCGACGCGGGCGAGCACGTCCCGGCCGAGGCCGTCGGTGCCCAGCGGGTGCGACGCGCTCGGCGCGGTCAGCCGGACGGTCGTGTCCAGGCGCAGCGGTTCCCGCAGCAGCCCCCAGCCCACGACGACCGCGAGCGCGGTGGCGGACGCTGCGGTCACGACCAGCGGAGCGCGACCGCCACCGGTCGCGACCGGTGGCGGCACCGGCAGGGCTGCGGCGCGCAGCGCCGGACCCAGCAGCCGGTGGCGCAGCAGCGCCGTCACGGCCCCGGCCCCGGCGCCCAGCAGCACCAGCGCGATCACGGCCCCCTGGAGCAGCGGGAGGTCCTGCGACTCCGCGGCACCCAGCGCCGTGCGGCCCAGGCCCGGCACCGCGAACACCACCTCGACCGCGACCGCGCCGCCGGTCAGCCCGGCCACGACGAGGCCGAGTTGCGGGAGCACCGGCGGCAGCGCGCGGCGGACCGCGGCGCGGGCGACCGTCCGGGGTGGGCAGCCCCACGACCGCCACAGCTCCACCCAGCGCTCCGCGAACACCGGTGCCACGGCGTCGTCGGCCAGTCGTCCCAGCACGGCCCCGGCGGGCAGGCCCAGCGCGAGCGCGGGCAGCACGAGGTGCTGCGGTCCCTGCCAGCCGTAGGGCGGGAACCAGCCCAGCCACACCGCGCCGAGCACCAGCAGCACGGCGGCGATCAGGAACTCCGGTGCCGCGGCGAGCACGGCGGCCGTCGCCCCGCTGCCGCGCCGCGGCAGCCCCCGCGCGCCGCGCAGCACGGTCGGCGCGCACAGCCCGCAGGCCACCGCCAGCGCGACGACGAGCGCCGCGGCCATGAGCGTCACCGACGCGCCGAGACCGGACAGGACCGAGGGCAGCACGACGTTCCCGGTGACCCAGGACCGGCCCAGGTCGCCGCGCGCGGCCCCGGCCAGCCAGTCGCCGAACAGCGCGAGCGGGTGGGCGTCGAGGCCCAGTTCCCGGCGCACGGCGTCCAGCGCCTCCCGCGTCGGGTCCTGCTCGCCCGCGCGGGCCCGCAGCACCGACAGCGCCGGGTCGCGCCCGGCCAGCCACGGCAGCAGCCCCACCGCCGCGACGACGACCGCGATCGACGCGGCCCGCGCGGCGAGCGGCCCGACGCGGGGGAGGGCCGCGCTCACCGCAGGTGGGTGGCGCTGGTGATCAGCTGCCGCTCGCGCGGGTCCTTGGCCGAGTCGGCGACGGACGTCGCGTCGCCCTGCACGACGCGCTCGTGCAGCATCGGGATCGCGGCGTCGGTGCGCAGCACGGCGGCCTCGGCTGCCAGGACCGCCGCGCGGCGGGCGTCACCGGCCTCGGTGCCCGCCGCCGTCCGGACCAGCTCGTCCACCGCCGGGTCGCACAGCCCGGACAGGTTGAACGACCCGTCGCAGGTGAAGTCGGAGCGCAGGTAGGCGACGGGGTCGCCGGAGTCCAGCACGGTGGCCCGCGACAGGATGAACACGTCGAACTTCCCGGCCAGCGCGTCCTGCTCGATGTGCGCGTACTCCCGCACGACCTGCGTCACGGTGAACCCGGCGTCCTCCAGCCGCTGCTGCACGACCGAGGCGACCTCGGGCAGCTCGGCGCGGTCGGAGAACGTGGCGAGGGTGATCGCGGTGCCACCGGCGTCGGCGGCCGGGGTCGGGTCGGTGATCGGCGCGCGCCCGGCGGCGGCCCACGGCAGCGCCGGGCCGAGCAGGCCCTCGGCGGCGTCGGCGCGGCCCTCGTAGACGCCGCGCACGATCTCGTCGGCGTCGACGGCCTCGCGGACCGCGGCGCGCAGTCGCGCGTCGGTGAACGGACCGGAGCGGGTGTTGAGGTAGAGGGTGTTGGTGCGCGGCATGGGCACCTCGGTGATCGTCGCCGGATCGAGCAGCGCCGCCTGCGACACGGGCACGGCCTCCGCGACGTGCGCCTCGCCGCTGCGGATCGCCGCCGCGCGGGCGGTGCCGTCCGGCACGAACGACACGTCGATCCCGTCGGCCCTCGCCCGCTCGCCCCAGTAGCCGTCGAACCGGTCGAGGGTGGCGGTGGTGGTGCCGTTGACGGCGACGAGCCGGAACGGCCCCGTGCCGGTGCCGACCGGGTTCACGCGGCCGTCGGCGGTGTAGGCGCTCTCGGCCAGGATCGCGAGCTGCGGTGACGACAAGCGCTGCGGCACCAGGGGGTCCGGCTCGGCGGTCGTCACGACGACGGCGTCCTGTCGCGCCTCGGCGGTCAGCACGACGCCGTCGAGGATGCGCGGCTTGGGCGAGGCGGTGGTGGCCCGGTTCAGCGCGGCGGCGACCGCGGCCGGGGTGAGGGCGCTGCCGTCGTGGAAGGACACGCCGGTCCGGACGGTGAACTCCCAGCTCAGCTCCGACGTCCTGGTCCACCCGGTGGCCAGGCCGGGCAGCGCGTTGCTGTCGGCGTCGAGGGTCACCAGGGTTTCCGCCGTGGACCAGCGGGACAGCTTGAACGCGTCGTCGCTGAGCGGGGAGAGGCCGGATCGCGGCGGTTGGAGCATGGCCACCCTGATGCGGCCACCGGACGACGCGGTGTCCGTCTCGGGCGTGCCGGCGAAGCAGCCCGGCAGCAGCAGCACCGGGATCGACAGGAGGGCGAGGGGGAGGGAGAAGCGCACGGCAGCACCATAAGCACAGTGATAACCGTTTTCATAGTCGGTGTGTTTCGTCCCACGTCGGACCGGTCGCGCTGATCCGCAGGTGCGCGGGCCGTGCCCCGGGGCAGACTCCCGGTGTGCTGCTGACCATCACCACGACCCACCGACCCGCGACGGACCTCGGCTTCCTGCTGCACAAGCACCCCGCGAAGGTGCAGCCCTTCCGCGTCGCCTCCGGCAC
Organism: Umezawaea beigongshangensis; assembly: GCF_016464305.1. Taxonomy (GTDB): domain Bacteria; phylum Actinomycetota; class Actinomycetes; order Mycobacteriales; family Pseudonocardiaceae; genus Umezawaea_A; species Umezawaea_A beigongshangensis. The sequence goes on along the minus strand of NZ_JAEIOJ010000009.1, from coordinate 207,476 downwards.
CGCCCACGTGTTCTACCCGCGCGCCGACGAGCGGGAGTGCACCGCGGCGCTGCTGCTGGAGGTCGACCCGATCGGTCTGGTCCGGGGGCGCCGGGACGACGCGTTCACGCTGGGGCAGTACGTCAACGACCGTCCCTACACGGCGGGTTCGCTGCTGGCCGTCGCGCTGGGGGCGGTGTTCCGCACCGCGATGAACGGGCGCTGCGACGGACACCAGGAGCTGGCGGACTCGGCGATCCCGCTGCGGGTGCACCTGCCCGCGCTGCCCTGCGGCGGCGGTCCGGAACTGCTGCGGCGGCTGTTCGCACCGCTGGGGTGGCACGTCGCGGCACGGCCGGTCCCGCTGTCGGCCGCGGTGCCCGAGTGGGGCGACTCGCGCTGCTGCGACGTCGAGCTGACCGGTGAGCTGCGGCTGTCCGACGCGCTGCGGCACCTGTACGTGCTGCTGCCCGTCGCCGACGACGCCAAGCACTACTGGGTGGAGCAGCAGGAGGTGGACAAGCTGCTGCGCGCCGGTGAGGGCTGGCTGGCCGCGCACCCGGAGCGGGAGCTGATCACCAGCCGCTACCTCAAGCGCACCTCCGTCCTGGTGAGGTCGGCGCTGAGCAGGCTCGCCGAGGGCGACGACCCGGCGGAGGGCGAGCTGGACGACGCCCTCGTCCCGCCGCGGATCTCGCTGGCCGAGCAGCGGCGGCAGGCCGTGCTGACCGTGCTGCGGGAACTGGGCGCGCGCCGGGTGCTCGACCTCGGCTGCGGCGCCGGGGCGCTGCTGCGGGACCTGCTGGCCGATCCGTCGTTCACGCACGTGCTGGGCGTGGACGTGTCGGCCGGCGCGCTGGCCGCGGCGCACGCCCGGCTCGGGCTCGACCGCGCGCCCGACCGGGTCCGGGAGCGGATCTCGCTGCGGCAGTCGGCGTTGACCTACACCGACCCGTCGCTCGCCGGTCACGACGCGGCGGTGCTGATGGAGGTGGTGGAGCACGTCGAGCCCGACCGCCTGCCGGCGCTGGAGCGAGCGGTGTTCGAGGTGGCCGCGCCGGGCGCGGTGGTGGTGACCACGCCGAACGCCGAGCACAACGTGCTGTTCGAGACGCTGCCCGCGGGGCAGATGAGGCACACCGACCACCGCTTCGAGTGGACCAGGGCGCAGTTCGCGCGGTGGGCCGACGGCGTCGCCGCCCGGCACGGCCTGCGCGTGCGGTACCTGCCGATCGGCCCCGAGGACCCCGTGCACGGTCCGCCCACCCAGATGGCCGTGTTCACCCCCGAGGAGACCCGGTGAAGCTCGTCGTCCCCGACATGTCGCTGGTCGTGCTCGTGGGCACCTCCGGCTCCGGCAAGTCCACCTTCGCGCACCGGCACTTCGCCCCCACGCAGGTCCTCTCCAGCGACCACTACCGCGGTGTGGTCTCCGACGACGAGAACGACCAGGCCGCGACGAAGGACGCCTTCGAGGTGCTGCACTTCGTGGCGGGCAAGCGCCTGGCGGCCGGCCGCATCACGGTCGTGGACGCCACCAACGTGCAGCGCGAGGCCCGCGCGGGCCTGGTGGCGCTGGCCCGCGCGCACGACGTGCTGCCCGTGGCGATCGTGCTGGACCTGCCCGAGGCGGTGTGCCTGGAGCGCAACGCCTCCCGCCCCGACCGCGACTTCGGCCCGCACGTCGTGCGGCGCCAGCACGCCGATCTGCGCAAGTCGTTGCGCCACCTGCAGAAGGAGGGCTTCCGGCGGGTGCACGTGCTGTCCGCGCAGTCCGACGTGGACGCCGCGAAGATCGTGGTCGAACCGCTGCTCAACGACCGCAGGCAGGACACCGGGCCGTTCGACGTGATCGGCGACGTGCACGGCTGCCGCGCCGAGCTGGAGGAGCTGCTGACGGAACTGGGCTACGCGCTGGTGCGCGACGCCGAGGGGCGCGCGGTGGACGCCGCGCACCCCGGCGGCAGGCGCGCGGCGTTCGTGGGCGACCTGGTCGACCGGGGCCCGGACACGCCGGGGGTGCTGCGTCTGGTCATGGGCATGGTCGAGGCGGGACACGCGCTCGCCGTCTGCGGGAACCACGAGCAGAAGCTCGTGCGCGCCCTGCGCGGCAAGAAGGTGACCGTCGCGCACGGCCTGGCCGAGTCGCTGGCGCAGCTGTCGGCGGAGCCGGCCGAGTTCCGCGCGCGGGTGGAGCGCTTCTGCTACGACCTGGTGTCGCACCTCGTCCTCGACGGTGGTGACCTCGTGCTGGCGCACGCCGGTCTGCCCGAGCGGTACCACGGGCGCGCGTCGGGACGGGTGCGCAGCTTCGCGCTCTACGGCGACACCACCGGCGAGACCGACGAGTACGGCCTGCCGGTGCGCTACCCGTGGGCGAACGAGTACCGGGGTTCGGCGACCGTCCTCTACGGACACACGCCCGTGCCCGAGGCGGAGTGGGTCAACGGCACGATGTGCCTGGACACCGGTGCGGTGTTCGGCGGGAAGCTGACCGCCCTGCGCTACCCGGAGCGCGAGGTGGTCTCCGTCGCCGCCCACGAGGTCTGGTACGCGCCGGTCAGGCCGCTGGTCGCGCCGCAGGCGCCGGTGGCGCGCGAGCCGGGCGTGCTGAGCCTGACCGACGTGGCGGGCAAGCGGGTCGTGGCCACCGCCGAGCACGGCCGGATCACCGTGGGCGCGGAGCACGCCGCAGCGGCGCTGGAGGTGATGAGCCGGTTCGCGGTGGACCCGCGCTGGCTGCTGCACCTGCCGCCGACGATGTCTCCCGTGGCGACGTCGCGGCGCGAGGACGTCCTGGAGCACCCCGACGAGGCGTTCGAGGCCTACCGCTCCGCCGGGGTGGGGGAGGTGCTGTGCGAGGAGAAGCACATGGGCTCCCGCGCGATCGTGCTGGTGTGCCGGGACGAGGCCGCCGCGGCGGCGCGCTTCGGCGCGGAGGGCGTCGGCGCGGTGCACACCCGCACCGGCCGTCCGTTCTTCGGCCCGGAGCTGACGGCGCAGCTGCTGGGGCGGGTGCGCGACGCCGTGACCGCGGCGGGTCTGTGGGAGGAGCTGGACAGCGACTGGCTGCTGCTGGACGCGGAACTGCTGCCGTGGAGCGCCAAGGCGGACGGCCTCCTCCGCGAGCGCTACGCCGCGGTCGGGGCGGCCGCCGGGGCGGCGCTGCCCGCTGCCGTGCGCGCGCTGACCGCGGCGAGCGAGCGCGGCGCGGACGTGGCCGACCTGCTGGCCCGCACCACGTCGAGGCTCGCCAACGCCGCGGCGTTCGACCGGGCGTACGGCCGCTACCGCTGGGACACCGACGGTCTCACCGGCGTGCGGCTCGCGCCGTTCCAGCTGCTGGCCGCGTCCGGGGCGACGTTCTCCCGGCGGGACCACGGCTGGCACCTCGCCCTGGCCGACCGGTTGCGCGAGGCCGACGAGGAGCTGTTCGCGACCACGCGGCGGCTGCTGGTGACCACCGGAGACGAGGCGTCGACCGGTGCGGGGGTGGCGTGGTGGGAGGAGCTGACCGCCGCCGGTGGCGAGGGGATGGTCGTCAAGCCGATGGCGAACCTGCTGCGCGGCAAGCGCGGCCCGGTGCAGCCGGGGCTGAAGGTGCGGGGCCGGGAGTACCTGCGCATCGTCTACGGCCCCGACTACACCGAACCCGCGAACCTGGCGCGGCTGCGGCAGCGCGCGGTGGGCGCCAAGCGCTCCCTGGCGCTGCGCGAGTACGCGCTGGGGCTGGAGGGACTGGAGCGCGCGGCGCGCGGTGAACCGCTGTGGCGGGTGCACGAGTGCGCCTTCGCGGTGCTGGCCCTGGAGTCGGAGCCGGTCGACCCCAGGCTGTGACCGCTCAGCCGTCCAGGCCGTAGAAGCGGATCGGCGAGTTCGGCTCGAACCCGATCCTCGGGTACACGGGTGCTCCCGCGACGGTGGCGTGGAGGGTGGCACGGGTCAGTCCGGTGGCCCGGCCACCCTCGTGCAGCGCCTTCCGCGTCACCGCTTCGCCGTAGCCCCTGCGCTGCCACCGCGGATCGGTGGCGACGAGCGCGACGAACAGGCGGCCCTCCGCCTCCACCGCCGAGGCGCACGTCACCGGCACGCCGTCCCGCAGGCCCAGGTAGGCGTGCACCTCGTTCGTCCACAGCGAGGAGCCGAGGAGGCCGTCGCGGCCGGCTTCGAGGGGGAAGCCGTAGGCGCGCGAGTTGAGGTCCGCGTAGGCCCGCAGGTCCTCGTTCGTGCGCACGCGCGCGAACGTCAGGTCGGGGTGGACGGGGTCGGGCACGGGGAGCAGGTCTGCGGCCATGCCGGTGCCGGGAAAGGCGTGCCGCAGGCCCGCGCGCCCGGCCGCCGCGTCCAGCGCGGCGCGGGCGTCGTCGTCGAGGAGACCCTCGAAGAGCCACAGGAAACCGGCCCGCTGCTTCGAGCGCATGACGTCCGCCGCCACGCCCAGCCGTCGCCCGAGCAGCTCCGCGTCCGGGCCGACGTCGGTCAGCGTGACGCAGTTCCAGAAGACGAACTCGCTGTCGGCCCAGCGGACGGCGACGCCGGGGAGGTCCCGCACGTCGGCGCCGGGATCCCGGTCGAGCACCACGACGCGCCACACCGCGGCGAGCTGCTGCATCGACTCGATCGAGTGCGCACGATCCGTCATCGGCACTTCCTCACCTCGTCCGGTGCGAGGAGAACCGGTCCCCTCCCGGCTCAGCAGTGGATCACAGGTCGCACCGGATCGCGGGGAGGATCGCCGTCCGGGCGCGGGCGGGTCGCGGCACCGTCGCCTGCGGCGCGGTCGCGGGCCACAGGCGCAGCAGCCAGTGCTCCTGCTCGCCGAGCTCCCGGTAGCGGACGTCGAGCACGAAGTGCGGTGCGGGCAGCGGAACCTCCCACCAGTCGCACAGGTCGACTTCGAGTGCGCAGATGCGGGCCGTGTTCGTGCCCTGCCAGCGCACCGTCGCGGTGACGGCCTCCTTCCAGGTGCGCGTCGTCGGCGGGACGGGGCCGTCGTGGACTTCGACGGTGAGGTGCACGGGGCCGTAGTCGCGATCGGTGAGCAGTTCGAGCTGACCGCTGCCGGGGTCGACGAGGATCGCGCCGTACTCGGCGCGGGGCCCGGTCTGCGGCAGCTCCTCGGCCTCGAACAGGAAGCACCCGCGCGAGGCTTCGACGACGCCGACCTGCCGGTGGGTCGTGGTCACGGCCGCCTCCGGCCGGTCGGGCCACCCGTGGGCGGGAGCGGTCTCACCACTCGCGCCACTCGTCGGTCAGTTCGCTGCGGTCGGCGTCGCGTCGGCCGGTGAGCGCATCGACGTCGACCCCCGCGCGGGTCAGGACGGCGTCGAGGTGCTCGCACAGGTCCTCCCGCTCCTCGGTCTCGATGCGGCCGTGCTCGACGTTGACGTCGTTGAGAGCGAGGACGGCCCGCTCCACCGCCGCCCAGACCGCCTCGTCGGACGGCTCGTCCAGCGCGGCGATCTCGCGCTCGTAGGCGAGCAGGACCTCGTCGACCTCCGCGGTGAACCGCGGCGGCCACAGCTGCGCGGCGTGGGCCTCGCCCCGGGCCAGGACACCGGCGGCGACCTGTTCCGCTTCCTCCGACACCGTCCGCCGCCAGTACGTGCTCGGTCTCTCCACCACAGCGCGAACCCTAGAGCGGACCACCGACAACGCCGCGGCGCGTCGTGATCACGCCGGTGGTGCAACGCGCTCGTCCGGTCGGACACCCGGAGCGGCGTGAGGGTCGTCGGGGGGGATCAGCGGGTGCGTTCGTAGTGGCGGCGCGCCTTCTCGCGGTTGCCGCAGACGGCCATCGAGCACCAGCGGGCGCGGTTGGCGCGGCTGCGGTCGAGCAGGAACAGCTGGCACTCGTCGTTGGCGCAGGGACGCAGCCGACCGGGCAGCTGCTCCTCGGCGGTGGCCCAGGCCAGGACCACCTCGACGGCCAGCCGGGCGTAACGAGCGCGGCCACCCGGACAGCGCCACACCGGACGCGATCGAGGAGTACGTGCGCTGCTGCTCGATGCCCGGCGGCATCCGCGCGATGCTGGCCGTCTACCGGGCGATGCGTCGTGGACGCCTGGCGCGGGCGGCGTGATCGGCGAGCCGCCGCGTGCGCCGGTGACGCTCCCGTGACTGCCGCGCGACGGTGGCGACGCGGGTCGGTGACGGTCGCGTTGCCATGATGCGCGCACCAGCGCGAACCGCTCGCACCGAGGGGAAGCCATGATCTTCGGACGTGAACCGGCCCTGGTGGCCGGGCTCATCAAGGCCGCCATCGCCCTCGTCGTCTCGCTCGGCCTGAGCTGGTCGGCCGAGCAGATCAGCCTGGTCAACGCGGCGGTGGCTGCCCTGCTGGGCGTCTACGTCGCGCGGGCCACCAAGGACACGCTCGCCAGCGTCGTGCTGGCCCTGTCCGATGCCGTGCTGGCACTGCTGATCGGCTTCGGCCTGACCCTGACCTCCGAGCAGACCGGCACCCTGATCGGTCTGGTGGCGGTCGTCATCGGCATGTTCAACCGCACCCAGACCAGCCCCGCCACACCGGCGGAGCGCGGGTTCAGCTCCAACGTCGCGGCGGCCCCGGCGACGGTCGCGGCCTGAGGCGCGACCGGGCTTCCCGCGTCGGCCGCCGTTCCCGTCCTCGTCGTGGCGGCGGTCGTACGCTGAGGGGGAGGACGCACGGAGGAGGTCGCGGTGCCGGGAGGCAGGCTCACCCAGCAGGACCGACAGCAGATCGCGCTGGGACTGGCCGACGGCCTGGCCTACGCGGAGATCGCCCGAGGTCTCGACCGCCCGACCTCGACGGTCACGCGCGAGGTCGGGCGCAACGGCGGTCCCGCCGCCTACCGCGCCGACCTCGCCCACCGCGCCACCGAGCACCGCGCCCACCGGCGCAGGCGCGTCGCGTCCCGAGATCCGCAGGTGCTCCCGCAGGCCCACGGACGCGACGCCGAGGCCGTGCGCGACTACCAGGAGACGTTCACGACCGTCCTGATGCGCACGGGCACGCCGAAGATGATGGCGAAGGTGCTGGCGTGCCTGTCCACCACCGACGCGGGCAGCCTCACCGCGGCCGAGCTCGTCCAGCGCCTCCGGGTCAGCCCGGCGTCGATCTCCAAGGCGATCACGTACCTCGAAGAGCACGGCCTGGTCCGCCGGGAACGCGACGAGCGCCGCCGCGAGCGCTACGTCGTCGACGACGACGTCTGGTACCGGTCGATGATGACCAGCGCCCGCTCCACCGCTCACCTCGTCGGGATCGCCCGGCGGGGCGTCGGAGTCCTCGGACCGGGCACCCCGGCCGCCGCGCGCCTGGAGAACATCGCCCGTTTCGTGGACTTCGTCTCCGAGAGCATCACCCGCGCCGCGGAGCAGGGGCGCGAGATCCTGCACGCCAGACCGGAGCCGAGCGCGGATCGCGGGTAGCCGGAGGGCGGGAAACCCCGGTGATCACGTTTCGTCCGGCGGGTACCGTGCTCAGCCGTGACGATCGAGGAGGCGATGGAGCACAACCTCGCCGAGCACGCCGCCCACCTGCACCGGAACTCGCCGAGCGCCACCGTCGTCGAGACCGGTGACCTGCTGGTCGCCGACAGCGGCCTGGACGACGACACGTTCAACCTCGTCGCGAACGCCCGCTTCGCCCCGCGGGACGCGGTCCGGCGCGTCGAACAGACCGTCGAGCACGTGCGCGCCACCGGTCGCCCGTTCGCCTGGTGGGTCGGCCCCGCCTCCCGTCCGCACGGCCTCGGACACCTGCTCGCGGCGGCCGGTCTGCCCGCGGCGGACTCCGAGAGCGGCATGTGGCGCGATCTGACGGACCTGCCGCCGCCGACGCCGACGAACGGCCTCGACATCAGCCAGGTGACCACGCCGGAGGACCTGGCCGACTTCGCCGCCGTCCTCGCCGCCAACTGGGACCCGCCCGCGGCCACCGTTCGCCGCTTCTACGCCGACGTCGCCGACCGCGCGCTCGCCCCCGCCCACCCGGCCCGCTACCTGATCGGCCGGGTCGACGGACGCCCGGTGTGCACGGCGGAGGCGTTCCTGCACGCGGGCGTGGCTGGCATCTACAACATCGCCACCCTGGCCGCCGACCGCCGTCGCGGCCACGGCGGCGCGATCACCTCGGCGGTCCTGCGCGCCGCGCGCGCGGCCGGTGCCACGACCGCGGTCCTCCAGGCGTCGAGCGACGGCGAACCCGTCTACCGGCGCCTCGGTTTCACCGCCGCCGGCCGGTTCACCGAGCACGCCCTGCCGGGGCGGTGGTCCGCTGGTGCGGACGGTGACCGCTCCTGCGCTGCGGAGGTGCGTCCTCGCGCGTGCTGTTCGCCGTCCTGACCGGCCGCGGTCACGTCACGCCGATCCTGCCCCGGTCGAGGAACTGCTCCGGCGTGGCCACCGGGTGGAGTGCGCCACGGCTCCGGAGCACGCCGACGCCGTCGCCGGTGCTGGCGCGCGGCGGGTGGCGACGTCCGTGGGCGACACCGACATCGCGCACCGGGCCCACTTCCCTCCACTGTGGACGTACGATCTCGGTTCCCCCGGCTCGCCGTGCTCCGGCACGCCGCCGCCTTTGTCTCCCGCGCCGGGATGAACCCGGTCGTGGGGGCGTTGCGCCGCGGCGTCCCGCTGGTCGTCCTGCCCCCGGACGCCCGAACAGGTGGTCAACGCCGACCGGGTCGTCGAACTCGGGCTGGGGGAGCGGCTGGACCCCGGCACCGTCACCGCGGAGGAACTGCGCGCCGCCGTCGACCGGGTCGCTTCCGACCCCTCCGTGCGCACCGCCCTCGACCGGGTGCGGGAGGTCGTCCGCGGCAGCGGCGGGGCGGCCCGCGGCGCGGACGGGACACGGCGTGGGCTGCGCCGAGCCGGATCGGCACGGGTGCCGGACAACCGAACGGGTTCATCCCGGCGAGCGGCCGCCGTTGTGCGCCGCGGGGCGGTGCGGCGGTCCAGGATCGGGGGCATGACGAGGATCGAGGTCCGTCCCGCGCGAGCTGCCGAGTTCGCCGCCGTGGCCGGGTTGCGGTGGCGCTGGGTGGCCGAGCACGACGGTGCGCCCGGCGCTGGTCGCGAGGAGTTCGTGCGGGAGTTCGCACGGTGGGCGCGGGAGAACGCGACCACGCACCCGTGCCTGGTCCTGGTGGACGGGGAGGGGGTGATCGGGATGGGGTTCCTCGCGGTCACCGCTCGCGTGCCCGCGCCGGGGGCGCTGTCGCGAGTGTGCGGTGACGTGCAGTGCGTGTACGTGGTGCCGGAGGCTCGCGACGGCGGTCTCGGCGGCGTGCTGGTCGAGGCGCTCCTGAGCCTGGCCGCGGAACTCGGGCTGGAACGGGTGACCGTGCACTCGTCGGGACGCGCCGTGCCGCTCTACCGGCGGCACGGCTTCGCCCCGTCGCCGCACCTGCTGCAAGCGCTGCCGGACCGTTTCCCCGCGGGATGACCGGGGGCCTCGGCGCTGGTCGCGGGTCTCCGGGGGCAGGTGCGGCCAGAACCGGCGGGGCGGTGCGGCGGTACCCGCGCGGGGCGCGTTCGCGCGTGCGGGTGATCCCGTCGCCCAGAGGTGGCGGGGTGCTGGCGCCGGTCCCGGAGGATCGGGAGACTGGCCGGGCAGGGTCAGCTCCGGCCGCGCAGGAGGTCCGCCGTGTCGACGTCCCGGGCTCAGCCGGACGGCGCGGACCGGGCGGGCGGTGTGATCGCGATGGCGCCGGGCGCGCTGCCGGTGCTCGGGCACGCGGTGGCGCTGCTGCGCGATCCGATCGGGTTCCTGTGGTCACTGCCCGAGCACGGTGATCTGGTACGGGTGCGGATGGGGCCGGTCGACGCGGTGGTGGTGTGCGATCCCGCGCTGACCCGGCAGTTGCTGCTCGACGACCGCACGTTCGACAAGGGCGGACCGTTCTTCGAGCGGGTCGTGGAGATCATGGGCAACGGCCTGGCCGGATGCCCCCACCGCGATCACCGCCGACTGCGGCGGTTGCTGCAACCGGCGTTCCGGACCGACCGGATGCCCGGCTACGCCGCGATCATGGCCGGGGAGATCGACGAGGTGCTGCGCGGCTGGCGCGACGGCGCGACGCTCGACGTGTTCGGGGAGCTGTCGGCGCTGACCTCGCGGATGCTGGTCGCCACCGTCTTCTCGGACACGATCCCGCCGCGGGCGCTGCGCGACGCGCGGGAGGACATCGTCCACCTGGCCGAGGCGCTGAGCGTGCGGATGTTCCTCCCGGCGTGGGCCGATCGCCTGCCGTTGCCGATGAACCGCCGCTTCGACCGCGCTCTGCGCCGGTTGCGCGCCACCGCGGCGGGTGTCGTGGCCGAGCGCAGGGCGAGCGGCGTCGACCGCGGCGATCTGCTCTCCGGTCTGCTGGCCGCGCGGGACGCCGAGTCCGCCGACGCCGGTCGGGGGTTGTCGGACACCGAGGTCGTCGACCAGGTCGTGACCTTCGCCATCGCCGGGGTGGAGACCGTCTCCAGCACGCTGTCCTGGGCGCTGCACGTGCTGGCCACCCGGCCCGACGTGCAACGCAGGCTGCACGAGGAGGTCGACGCCGTCCTCGCCGGTCGCGCACCGGCCCACGGCGACCTGCCCGCTCTGCCCGTGACCGCCGCGATCTTCGACGAGACCCTGCGGCTGTGGCCGCCGGGGTGGTTGCTGACGCGGGAGACCAGCGTCGACACCACGCTCGGCGGGCACCGCTTCCCGAGGGGCAGCACCATCGCCTACAGCGCGGTGACCGTCCAGAACCGCGACGACGTGTTCCCCGACGCCACCGTGTTCGACCTCGACCGGTGGGGCCCGTCCCGCCCGCCGCCCCCGCGCACCGGCTACATCCCGTTCGCGGTCGGGGCGCGCAAGTGCATCGGCGACCGGTTCGCGCTCACCGAGGCGGTGCTCGTCCTGGCCTCCGTCGCCGGTCGCTGGCGCCTGGACCCGGTGTCCTACCGCCCGGTGCGCACCGTGCCGTCCGCCGCGCTGCGTCCCCGGCTCGCGCTCCGCGTCACCGCGCGGACCTGACCGGCCGCACGAGCTCGCCGACGACCGTCCACAGCGGTGTCGCGAGAGCTCCGTGTCGCCGCGTTCCCCGGCGGATCAGCGGGTGCGTTCGTAGTGGCGGCGTGCCTTCTCGCGGTTGCCGCAGACGGCCATCGAGCACCAGCGGGCGCGGTTGGCGCGGCTGCGGTCGAGCAGGAAGAGCTGGCACTCGTCGTTGGCGCAGGGGCGCAACCGGCCGGGCAGCTGCTCCTCGGCGGCGGCCCAGGCCAGGACCACCTCGACGGCCAGCCGGGCGTGCGGGGGAGTCTCGACCGTCCACCGCAGCCCGTCCGAGGTGAACTCCGGGACCCGGCGGACCCCGTCGAGCAGCGGGCTCAGCGCGGCGGGAGGGCTGTGACCGCTCACCACGTCCCGCAGGAGGTCCCGCGCCTCGCGCAGCAGCGCCAGTTCCGCGAGGCTGCCGTCGCCGCCGTGCTCCCGCGCCCAGCGCCTGCCAGCGGCCGGGTCGCCCAGCGCGTCCTGCTCCTCACCGTTGACCAGCGGCCTGCTGTTGAGCAGGTCCAGCAGCACGTCCATCGGGCCCCGCCCCCTTCTAACCGGATCACATCCTTTGACAGGTTAGCCCACCCCGTGCTTGCCTGGTGAGGAACTAACCGGATCAAATCTTTGAAGAGGTTAGACATGAACTCGGTGCACCACCGGACCGCCACCGTCGACGGCCACGAGATCTTCTACCGCGAGGCGGGCCCCGCCGACGCTCCCGCGATCGTCCTGCTGCACGGCTACCCGACCAGCTCGTTCATGTTCCGCGCGCTCATCCCGCTGCTGGCCGGGGACCACCGCGTCATCGCGCCGGACCACCTCGGCTTCGGCCACTCCGCCGCCCCGTCCGCGGCGCGGTTCACCTACACCTTCGACGCCCTCGCCGAACTCACCTCCGGACTGCTCGACCAGCTGGGCCTGAAGCGCTACGCCCTCTACGTCCAGGACTACGGCGCCCCCGTCGGCTGGCGGCTCGCGCTGAAGCACCCCGAGCGGATCTCCGCCGTGGTCACCCAGAACGGCAACGGCTACGAGGACGGTTTCGTCGAGTCGTTCTGGGCCGACGTCTGGGCCTACGGGGCGAATCCCGGCCCCGACACCGAACCCGCCGTCCGCGCCGCGCTGAGCGTCGACGCGATCCGCTGGCAGTACGTGCACGGCGTGCCCGACCCGAGCCTGGTCAGCCCCGACACCTGGGAGCACGACGCGGCCCTGATCTCCCGCGAGGGCAACGACGAGATCCAGCTGGCGCTGTTCCGCGACTACCAGAACAACCGCCCGCTCTACCCGCTGCTGCACGAGTTCCTGCGCACCAGCGGAGTTCCGGTGCTCGCCGTGTGGGGCCGCAACGACGAGATCTTCGGGCCGGAGGGCGCGCGGGCCTTCGCCCGCGACGCCGCGGACGCGGAGGTGCACCTGGTCGACGGCGGTCACTTCCTGCTGGAGAGCCACCTCGACGTCGTCGCGGGCCACCTGCGCGGCTTCCTCGGGCGGGTGCTGCGCTGACGCTCCGGTCGCGCCCGACGACGGCGTCGCCCAGCCGGGGGTGGTGCTCACCGTCCGCTGCGACGACATCGGCGACACCGAGGCGTGTGCGCGCCGTCGAGCGCCGGGAGGTCGGCCTGTTCGTCGTGGCTCCGGTCACGACGCGCACAAAACTGTACCGTCTGGACGGTATAGTTCAAGCATGACGAACAACCGGGTCGTTCCGGGTTCCCGGCGTCGCTGGGCCGCTCTGGCGGTGCTGGTGGGTTCGGTGCTGCTGCTGGCCGTCGACGGCACGGTGCTCTACCTGGCCGTGCCGTCGCTGTCCCGCGACCTGGCTCCGACCGCCACCGAAATCCTGTGGATCGGCGACGTCTACTCGCTGGCACTGGCGGGCCTGCTGGTCACCAGCGGCACGCTCGCCGACCGCGTCGGTCGCCGCAGGGTGCTGCTGGCGGGCACGGCCGCGTTCGGAGCAGCCTCCCTGCTGGCGGCGTTCTCCACCAGCGCGGAGATGCTCGTCGGCGCCCGCCTGCTGCTGGGCGTCGCCGGTGCCACGATCATGCCCTCGACGCTGTCGATCATCCGCGGCCTGTTCCCCGACGCGCGCGAGCGCACCAGGGCCATCGCGATCTGGTCGGCGGGCTCGGGAGGCGGCCTGGCACTGGGACCGCTCGTGGGCGGCGCGCTGCTGGAGCGCTTCTGGTGGGGCTCGGTGTTCCTGATCAACGTGCCCGTCGTGCTCGTCCTCCTCGTCGCGGGAGCACTGCTGCTGCCGGAGTCCCGCGATCCGGACCCCGGCCGGTTCGACCCGCTCTCGGCCGTCCTGTCCTTCGCCGCCGTCACCCCGCTGGTGTACGCGATCAAGCACGCCGTCGGCTCCGGCCCGGACGTGTGGACCGCGGGCTGCGCGCTGGCCGGTCTGACGGCCGGGGCCCTGTTCGTCCGGCGGCAGCGCCGCACGGACTCGCCGATGATCGACGTCGCCCTGTTCCGGAACAGGGCGTTCAGCGGCGCGGTCCTGGCCAACGTCATCGCGATCTTCGCGCTCACCGGGCTGCTGTTCTTCTTCTCCCAGTACCTGCAACTGGTGCGCGGCTTCGGTCCGCTGGTGGCCGGGTTGGCGGAGATGCCCACCACGATCGCCGCGGTCCTGGTCGTCGGCGTGGTCGGCGCGGCCGCCGCGCGGTGGGGCACCGGTCGCGCCGTGGCCGCCGGGCTGGCCGTCGCCGCGGTCGGGTTGCTGCTGGTCGCGGTCGCCGAAGGCGCGGAGAGCTACCTGTGGCTGGGACTGGCCCTCCTGCCGGTCGGGATGGGCGTGGGACTGGCGATGACGCTGACCGTGGACGCGGTCGTCTCGGCGGTGCCGCCGCACCGGGCCGGCGCAGCGTCGGCCATCTCCGAGACCGCCTACGAACTCGGCGTCGTGCTCGGCATCGCCGTGCTCGGGTCCGTGGTGAACCTGGTCTACCGGGCGAACCTGGACGTGCCCGACGCGGCACGCCCCTCCGTCGAGGACTCGGCGGCCTCGGCGCTGGTCGCGCTCGACCCCGCCTCCGCACTGGCGGAGACCGTGCGGGAGGCGTTCACCACGGCCGTGCAGACCACGTCGGTGATCGCCGCCGTGATCACCGCCGGCGCGGCCCTGGTCGCCTGGCGCACCATCCCCTCCGGTATGAACGGGAGCGCGGCGGGCACCGGGAGCGCGTCGGAAGGAGGGTGAGCATGGCACGCAAGGCCGGGCGCACGCCGGAGGAGACCCGCCGGGCGCTGCTCGACGCGGCCGCCACCGTGATCCGCACCCGCGGCATCGCCGCCAGCCTGGACGAGATCGCCCGCGAGGCCGAGGTGTCCAAGGGCGGTCTGCTCTACCACTTCGCCGCCAAGGACGACCTCGTCCGCGCTCTGGCGCACGATCTGCTGGAGACGTTCCGGGCGCAGGTGGCCGCCGCTGTCGATCCCGCCGACCAGGCACCCGGCGGTCTGGTCCGCGCCTACGTCAGAGCGTGCCTGGCCTCCTCCCACGACGAGGTCGAGGTGCGGGAGAGCATCGCGCTGGTGACCCAGCTCAGCACCCTGCCCGAGATCGCCGCGCTCGCTCGCGCCGACACCCGTCGCTGGACCGCCGAGCTGTGTGCCGACGGTCTGCCCGAGCACGTGCTGACCCTGGTCGTCGCCGCTGCGGACGGCGCGAGCACCGCCCCGCTGTGGGGCGGTGCCCTGCTCCCCGCCGAGGCCCGTCTGCTGGAGCGCCAGCTCGTCCGGCTCACCCTGGACCAGGAGCTCTGGCCGCGACTGGACCCGGGGCCCGCGTCGTAGCGGCGGCCGTCCGCCGCCGCACACCGCGGTCACCGGGCGACCGCAGTCCCCGCAGTCCCCGCAGTTGCCGACCGCGCAGTTGCCGACCGCGCACGAGCGGGACGTCGGCCGTGCCGCCGCGGGCTCGGCCGCACGCCGACCTCGACGTCGTCGTAGTCCTCCCTCCGCAGCCCGGACCGGTGGACGCGGTTCACCACCAGCCGCAGCACCCGGCCGATCCGGGGATGTCCGTGACGCTCCCGAGCACCCGGGGCCGATCACGCGGGCCCGTGCGCGGGTGGGCGGTGCGCCTGCAACTGCGCCTGAGAGCCGGTGAAGCCGAGCGAGCGGTAGAGCCGGATCGCCGGGTGACCGGGGTCGACGACCATCACCAGGGTGACCGCGCCCAGCGCGTCGAAGCCGTGGTGGCCGAGCCGGTGCACCAGGGTCGCGGCCAGACCGCGGCCGCGGAACCCCGGGTGCGTCTGGACCGACTGGAACCGGACCAGGCCGGGCTCCGCGGTGAACAGACCCGCCTGCGCGACCAGCAGCCCGTCGGTGAACGCGCCGAACCGGGCGCCGTGCCCGGCTTCGACCAGCCGCCGGTCCGTCAGGGCCTTGGCCGTGGCGAAGACGCGGTGGTCCGCCGGGTCGCCGCCGTCGTCGTGCTGGTGGCAGAGCACCTGCAGCTCGACGGCCTGCTCCCAGTCGGCGTCGGAGGTCAGCGGACGGCAGGTGGCCCTCCGGTCGCAGTGGCGCGGGAGGTGCACCGCGGTCGCGGTCATCACGGTGGTCGCCGCGGCGTGCAGCCCGTGCCCGGTGAGCGCGGTGAGCGCGTCGGGACGGTCGTCGACCCCGTCGAAGCCCAGGGCGACGTGCTCGGCGTCGGGGAACTCCGCGGCGAACCGGTCGAGCCACGCGGCGGTGTCGCGTGGTGCCGGTACCGCGGGCAGGAGCAGGAAGTTTCCCCACCAGTGCGCCGGGTTGTGGGGACTGCGCACGACGAGGTGGTCGCCCCGGTCCTGGACGAGGGTGCCGCCGAGCCGCAGCAGCGCCAGGTCGGTGCGGTGGCCCAGTGATGTCACGTTCACCCCAGGACCGTAGAAAACCGCGGCCCGCACCCGCGAGCGGTGTCGGCCGTGGACCGACTCTCACGGTCGGGGGACCGTCGAGACGGTGAAGTACGAGGCGGGCCGTCGTGTCGGCGCGGCGCGGCGCGGGTGGATCTCCTTAGCGTGGGCGGCTCCCGAACTGGAAGGATCGTCATGCGAAAGACGTTCACCGCGACGGCTCTGCTCGTCGCGACCGTCGGTGGGATCGCTGCGGGCACGGGTGCCGCGAACGCGCAGCAGCTCGGCACGGACACGGCGAGCACGGAGCGCGCGCTCCCGCTCGTCGGGGATCTGCCGCTCCTCAACGATCTCCTGAGCAACCTCCCGCTCCTCGGCGGCGGTGGCCTGCCCGGCCTCGGCGGCTGACGACCCGCCCCGGCAGGACCGCGGACGGGAGAGCCGGGGCGCGATGGCGGTGGCCGGGTGGGTGGCGGCACGTCCGCCGCCCACCCGGTCGTCGTCGTGCGGGCTGGAGGACGCGGGAACGGGGCCGGCCGCCGCGACGCGGTCGCCTACTCCCGCGCGCGCAGACCGTCCAGGACGACGTGCAGCAGGTGCCGGGCACGGGTGTCCCACTCCTGTTCGTCGAGCCGGGTCAGGTAGCCCAGGAGCAGGACGACGTCGCGCGCGTCCACGTCGGACCGGACGGCCCCGGCGGCCCTGCCGGCGTCCAGCAGCGCGGTGATCGCGTCTCCGATCGGGCCGAGGCCGTGGGCGGAGAGCTCCTGCCACACCCCCGCCTCGACAGCGGCGAGCACCCCGCGTTTGACCCGCGCGTAGTCGACCAGGCGGTCGAACCAGCGGGCCAGTGCGGTGATCGGGTCGTGCTCGGCGAGCAGGGCCGGCGCGGCCGCCACGAGTTCCTCGACGTCGAACCGGTAGACCTCGGCGAGCAGGGCCTCCCGCGTGGGGAAGTGGCGGTAGAGCGTGCCCTGGCCGACCCCCGCCCGCTTGGCGACGGCGTTGAGCTTGAACTCGTCGGAACCGGCGACGGCGTCCCGTGCGGCCTCGACGATCCTGGCCCGGTTGTCGGCGGCGTCGGCGCGCAGGCGGGGTGCGTTCATCTGCCCTCTTCGGTGCGGCGTGGACAAGCGGACACGTGTCCACTAACGTGAAGAAGCGGACACGTGTCCACACTAGTGGAGGGGGAGCACGATGACGGGCATCACCCACAAGGTCGTCGCCATCACGGGGGCCAGCAGCGGCATCGGCGAGGCGACGGCACGACTGCTGGCCGAACGCGGCGCGGCCGTCGTCCTCGGCGCGCGCCGCGAGGACCGCCTCGACGCGCTCGCGCGCGACATCCGCGATCGGGGCGGCCGTGCCGTCGCCTGCGCGGTGGACGTCACCCGCCGCGAGGACCTGCACCGGCTCGTCGATCGGGCCGTGGCCGAGTTCGGCCGGCTCGACGTGCTGGTGGGCAACGCCGGCATCAGCAAGATCGGACCCGTGGCGGACCTGGACGTCGACGGCTGGTCGGCGATGATCGACGTCAACGTGCGCGGCGTGCTGCACGGCGTCGCTGCGGCACTGCCGGTGTTCCGCCGTCAGGGACGCGGCCACCTGGTGACGACGCTGTCCACGGCGGGGCTGAAGATCACGCCCACCATGGCGGTCTACGCCGGGACCAAGAACGCCGTGCGCACCGTCGTCGAGGGTCTGCGGCAGGAGTCCACCGACGGCGTGCTGCGCACGACCTCGATCTCGCCCGGCTACGTCAGCACCGAACTGGCGGACTCGATCGACGATCCCGTGCTGCGTGGCGCCGTCCGGGAGAACATGGCCGAGTTCGCGATCCGGCCGGAGGCCGTCGCCCGCGCCATCGCCTTCGCCGTCGAACAGCCCGACGACGTCGAGATCGGCGAGATCACCATCCGGCCGACCGTCCAGGACTGACCGTCCCGGTGCGACGGGTTTCCGGAGGAGAGGACCTCGCCGGGCCGTCGCTGCCGGTGACGGTCTCCGGCGGAGCACGGTGTCTCGATCGTGCGAGGACCCCGCCCGGATCATGGCCGTCATGACCGACACCTCCACCGGCCGCCGTGCGCAACTGGTCCTGCTGCTGGGCACGCACGCCATGACCGACGAGCAGGCTCGCGAGCACGAGAACCCGCTGATCCGCCTCCAGGCCCGCATGACTCCGCAGACCCCGGAGATGGCCGACGTGTGGCTGCTCAACCGCATGACCGTGCGGCACCGCGAACTGGGCTGGCGGGGCGCTCCTCCGACGTACGGCGACCTCCTGGACCACCGCGCGGGTCTCGCTGAACGGGAAGAGCGGGAACCGGGCGACGAGGCGTCGCTCGTGACCGGGGCGCACCGGCGTGACCGCGTCGGCGCACCCGCGCCGCTCTCCCGCTCCCGCGCGAGCGTGGTGAACCGCTCCCCGCACTGAGCGCCCGTGCGGGAGCGGTACCGGGGCGCGGCTGGACCACCGCGGCCCGGCGTCGGCCCGAGGGCGGTCGACGGTCCGGGAGGCGGGCTCGGTGGTCCGGTCAGCCGTGGAACCGCGTGGTCTCGGCCAGGGGTTCGCGGCCGACGGTGACGGTGTTGACCGCGGCCGCGGGATCGGCCTGGCCGAACGAGATTCCGAGCAGCAGCTTGCCGCCGGTGACGCCGAGCGTGTCGCGCACGGTGTCGGCGTAGAAGCTCAGCAGCCCCTGGGGGCAGCTGGCCACCCCGTGAGCGGTCATGGCCAGCAGCAGCGTCTGCGCGTACATGCCGACGTCGGCGGTCAGTCGCGGATCACCCGACTCCGGTGCGAACAGCAGCGCGACGTGCGGTGCGCCGTAGAAGCCGAGGCTCGTGACGTCGTGGGCGTCGCGCAGGTCGTGGGCGTCGCGGCCGATGCCGAGCGCGCCGTAGAGCGCGCTGCCCGCCGCCTCGCGCCGGCGTTGGTGCGCCGGTGAGTAGATGTCCTCGCTGTAGGGGAAGTCGACCGTCCGCCGACCGGCGCGGTGCGCGGCGACGAGAGCCTCGGCGAGCTCGTCGCGCGCGGTTCCGCTGACCACCTCGACCTGCCAGGGCTGCGCGTTGGAGTTCGACGGCGCGGCACCGGCCAGGTCGAAGACCACCCGCAGCGTCGCCTCGGGCACGGGGTCGGGCAGGAACGCCCTGGTCGCGCGCCGACCTCGGATGAGCCGCTCCGCCGTCCCGGCGAGGTCACTCGTCACCGCTGTCATGCCACCCCTTAAGTACACGTTTTCGTTTACATCGGTGACCGCGGCGGAGCGTCCGCATCGTGTAAACGCTGCCGTACAGTCGGGGCATGGGCGGTGAGCCGGTGCGTCGAGCCGGGAGGGGTGGCCGGGAGCGCGTGCTCGTCGCCGCGAGCAGTCTCTTCGCGAGGCGGGGCATCACGGCGACCACGATGGAGGACGTCGCCGCCGAGGCTCCGGTCTCGAAGCGGACCCTCTACGCGCACTTCCCGACCAAGGAGGACCTCGTCCTGGCGCAGTTGGACCACCTCCTGGGGTCCGGGTACACGCTGCTGGAGACCCTGGCGCGCGCCGACCTCCCGCCTCGCGACCGGCTGTTGGCGATGTTCGCCGTGCGGTCGAGGCCGGACGGAGTCGTCGGGGGGTGTCCGTTCGTCAACGCGGCGGCCGAGCACCCCGACCCCTCCGGTCGCGTGCACGCCTTCGCGCGCGAGCAGAAGCTCGTGATGCTCGCGCTGGTGACCGCTCTGGTGGACGAACTCGGCGTCGACGCTCCGGAACTGCTGGCCGAGCAGCTCGTCACCCTCGCCGACGGCGCCGCGAGCCGTGCGATGGTGCTCGACGACCCGCACTACGGCCGTCACGCCAGAGCGGCCGCCGAGACCCTGCTCGATCACGCGCCGCGCCGATCCCGCGAGCGGTCCGGGCCCGCCGGGATCGGCTGAGCGTCCTCCGCGCGGGGTGGGGGGCCGGGCGGTGCGCGGCGGTGGCTAGGAGACGGCTTCGAGTGGTTGGTCGTTGCCGCGCCAGCAGGCCGCCAACTCCTCGAGCGGCAGGTCAAGTGCCCTGCCGAGGCAGACGATCGTGCCGAACCCCGGGGAGGGCAGTCGTCCGGTCTCGATCTTGCGCAGGGTCTCCGGTGAGATGCCCGCCGCGTGCGCGACCTCGGTGAGGTCGCGCCCCGCTCGCGCGCGGCGCAGCAGTGCGCCGAGACGCCTGCCTGCTTCGATCTGCTCGGGTGTGAGCGGTTGGCGGACCATCGTCCCAGGATAGGGTTGGTATTACTATCCCGGCAAGTGCTAGCGTACCGGGATAGTAATACCAACCCCCCGTGACGCGAGGTACTCGTGATCGAACTGAAGACACCTGCGGAGATCCAGCGGATGCACGTGGCGGGCCGCTTCGTCGCCGAGGTGCTCACCGAGGTCGGCGGGCTCGCCGACGTCGGTGTCAACCTGCTGGACCTGGAGCACCACGTGCGCGGCATGATCGAACGGCGCGGCGCGCAGTCGTGCTACTGGGACTACGCGCCGTCCTTCGGCGAGGGCCCGTTCCGCAACGTCATCTGCCTGTCGGTGAACGACGCCGTCCTGCACGGCCTGCCGCACGACTACGTCCTGCGCGACGGCGACGTGCTCAGCGCGGACCTCGCGGTCGGCATCGACGGCTGGGTGGCCGACTCGGCGCGCACGATCGTCGTCGGCACCCCGGCGGAGGAGGACCTGCGGATCATCCGCGCCACCGAGGAAGCGCTGGAGGCGGCGATCGAGGTCGCGCGTCCGGGCAACCGCCTGGGCGACATCTCGGCGGCCATCTGGGCGGTGGCCCGCGACTACGGCTACCCGGTCAACACCGAGTTCGGCGGTCACGGCATCGGCCGCACCATGCACGAGGATCTCCACGTGTCCAACAAGGGTCGCGCCGGACGCGGCCTGAAGCTCCGGCCCGGTCTGACCCTCGCGCTCGAACCCTGGTTCGCCCGCACGACCGACCGGATCGTCTACGACCCCGACGGCTGGACCATCAGGTCGGCCGACGGCTCGCGCACGGCCCACTCCGAGCACACGATCGCCGTCACGGAGGACGCCCCCCTGGTGCTCACCCGGCGGGAGGGGGAGATCCCGGCGACGCGGGCCGGCTCCGCCGACGGGGCGTCCAGCAAGGACGCGTAGACCGTCCTGTTCGGACTGCGGCGTCACGTGCTCATCGCTGCCCGTGGCGCACGTCCGCGACCAGCAGGTGGTCGAGGCAGAGGTTCAGCGCGACCTCCAGGTGGTCCGCGGAGCCGGTGGAGAGCAGGACGCTGACACCGCCCTGAATGGTGGTGACCACGGCTGCGGCCATGCGGTCGGCGTCGAGGGAGGGGTCGGCCTCGCCGGCCGCCTGCGTGGCCTCGATGCCGTCCCGGACGGCGTCCTGCCACCGCCGGATCAACTGCGTCGTGACGGCCCTGGCCGCCGGGCCGTACCGGCCCACGTCGGCGATCAGCACTCCGAGCGGGCAGTGCGGTCCCTGGTTGCGACAGCGCTCGACGATGACGTCGCGCCACGCCTCCCACGCCGTGCGCGAGGTGAGTTCGTGCAGGTAGGGATGCTGGTCGTCGAGCACGCGCTCGGCTTCGAACTCGGTGACCGCGAGCAGGAGCTGTTCCCGGCCCTCGGGGAAGTAGTGGAACAGCTGGCTCTTCCCGGTGCCGCTGCGCCGGCACACGTCGTCGAGCGTGGTGACGATCGTGCCGCGTTCCCGGATCTCGGCTGCGGCGGCCTCGACGATGCGCCGGCGGGTGGCGATGCCCTTCGGAGTGGTCACGATCGAACTGTACTTGCGGGTCCATTTTTGCGAAAATACGTTGGCCGCATGAGAGCAGTCGTGATCGACGAAGCAGGTGGGCCGGACGTGCTGCGGTTGCGCGAGCGGCCGGATCTCCGTCCGGGCCCCGGCGAGATCCTGGTGGACGTCCGCGCTGCGGGCGTGAACTTCTTCGACACCGCGGTCCGCAGGCAGGGCGCGGCCGAGGTGCCGGGCGTGGAGGGCGCCGGTGTGGTGGTGGAGGCGGGCGAGGACGTGCACGGGTTCGCCCCCGGTGATCGTGTCGCGTGGATGTTCATGGGGCACGGCGGCTACGCGGAGCAGGTCGTGCTCCCCGCGGCCTGGGTCGTCCCGGTGCCCGACGCCGTCGACGACGAAACGGCCGCGGCCCTGCTCGTGCAGGGCGTGTCCGCGCACCACTTCGCCACCGTCTCCCACCCGGTGCGACCGGGGGACGTCGTGCTCGTGCACGCCGCCGCCGGCGGGGTCGGGGCGATCCTCACCCAGCTGGTCAAGGCGCGCGGTGGCACCGTGATCGGCCTGGTGTCGCGGCCGGAGAAGGTCGAGATCGCCACCGGTGCGGGTGCCGATCACGTCCTGGTCTCCACCGGTGACGCGTTCGTCGAGCCGGTTCGGGAGCTGACCGGTGGCGAGGGCGTGCACGCGGTGTTCGACGGTGCGGGCGCGACCACGTTCGACGCGTCGCTGACGGTGCTGCGCACGCACGGCACGCTGGTGTTCTACGGGCCGCTGATCGGAGAGGTGCCGACCATCCGGATGGACCAGCTTCCCCGCAGCGTCCGCCTCACCTACCCCACGACCGAGGACCACGTCCGCGCTCCGGGGGCGTTCGCGGCACACGCGGCCGAACTGTTCGCACTCGTGGAGAAGGGCGAGCTGGTCGTCCGGATCGGAGGCCGCTACCCGCTGGCCGAGGCGGCCAGGGCCCACACCGACATCGAGTCGCGCACGACCACGGGGAAGCTGCTGCTGATCCCGTGACGTCCACCGGCGGACGGTGGTGCGGACGAGGCTTCGTCGAATTGACACCAGTGGTGCTGGAATGTCGCTCGGTGCGCGCGACCCGAATTTCGGGAGAGATCGGGTCGCGCGATCCGCGACTTTTCGAGGAGTGAACCCGCGACCGGCGTGGACGTGTCGGGTGCGCGGGCGTGATCAGGAAGTCTCCGGGACGGTGGTGAAGCGTTCGCGCGACGGTGTCGGAACGTGACGGGTCTCCGGGGAACTCGTCGGGTCGTTTTCTGGACATTTCGTGGGGCGACGACGCGAACGCACTGGTAGATCACCTGATCGGGTGTCTTCTCTGTTCTACTGATAGTGTCGGTGAGATCGTGTGTCCAGCGTCGTGACGGTTCCGAAAGGAGTGTCCTGTGACCCTGCTGAGTGATTTCGAGGTAATTCGGAAGAATGCCGTTGTCATTGGCGAAGGCACCGGGCCGCTGGTGGTCAAGTTCAGCACGGGCGGCGTGAACAACACGCTTCCGGCGATTCTCCTGTTCGCCGTCAGCGGGTTGACGATCGTGGACCCCGCCACGGCGCCTCAGGTGAAGGTCAACGGTGTCGACATCGGCAGGATCTCGCCGTACCCCGGCTCGTCCACCGGTGAGCTGACCGAGGAGTCCATGGCCTGGTACACCCAGCACCTCGTGATCCCGTCCACTGCGAAGCTGGACCCGGTGAACGCGAACGGGAACACGCTGGAGATCACGCGCGCCGATCTGGGGATCGTCCTGCAGCCGCCGAACCCGAACCCGGGGCAGTTCGACGACTTCCAGGTCCGGGACATCGTCTGCTTCTTCCGCCAGCCCTCCTGATCGCGCACTGCCCCCGGCCTGCCACTCCGACCGGCCCGGCTGACGAGCCGACGGCCAGGGGCACGTCGGCGGCGATCCACCGCCGACGTGCCCCGGCGGCAGCACCGGGGGTCTCACCGCGCTCGCCCGCCGGTCCCCCGAAGACGAGGACGCCTTCTCGTGCGCACGTGCCCCCGGCGGCGCGGTCCGGCCCGCTTCCGCACCGAACAACCCCGCTGCTCGATCCTCGGCCGCGCTGCCGAGCGCGGCGTGCTGCCGGTGTGCCAGCGCTGCGGGCCGGGCGCGCTGGTGCGCAGTCCACTGGCCTCCGGGCTGCTGACCGGCCGCTTCCGCGCGGACGCCCGCACGCGCTTCGCGCCCGGTTCCCGACCGTCAGGTCACGTCGAGGACGATCTTGCCGCGCACCTCTCGCGCGAACAGCGACCGGACCGCGTGGTCGACGTCGTGCCAGCCGGCGCGGAGGCCGACCTCCGCGGAGAGACGACCGGAGGCCAGCAGCTCCAGCAGGTCCGCCAGTTCGGCGTCGACGGCGGAGACGGTGTCGCCGAAGGTGCTCAGGGTCCTGGGCGTGCCGAAGGAGAACAGCGAGCCGGTGGGGAACGTCGTGGGCAGGCCGGAGGCGAAGCCGACGAGCTGGACGTCGCCGCCGACGGCGAGCCGGTCCCACACGGCGGCCAGTTGCGGGCCGCCGACGGTGTCGACGACGAGGTCGAACTCGCCCAGCAGTCCGGAGATGTCGGTGGCGACCTCGTCGGCGCCGAGTTCACGCAGACCGGCCGCCCGTTCGGGGGACCCCACCAGCGCGCTCACGTGCGCGCCCGCGACCCCCGCGAGCTGCACGGCGAAGCGCCCCACGCCGCCGCTCGCGCCGGTGACGAGCACCCGGCGGGCGAGGACGGAGCGGGAACGCAGCGCGCGCAGGGCGGTGACGCCCGCGACGCCGACGGCGGCGGCGTCACCGAGGTCGACGCCGTCGGGAACCACCCCCAGCCACGCCGGAGCCACGGCGATCCGCTCGGCCCAGGCGTGGGGCGCGTGCCCCAGGGCGACCCGGGCGCCCTCCGCCGGCCCCGTGCCGTCCGCGGCCGCGCGCAGGACCACGCCCGACGCGTCGTGACCGTGGATCGCACCGACCGGCCACTGGTCGGCGTGCTTCAGCTCACCGAGGTTGAGTCCGATGTGCCGGATCTCGACCAGGGCCTCGTGCGGAGTCGGCAACGGTTCCCCGACCTCGTCGAACCGCACGGGACCGGTGTCCCCGCGAGCGACCACGAGTGCGCGCATGGTGGTGTCCTCCTGAGTGGTGCGGGCATCGGGTCGATCATCGGCTCGCCGTCCGGACGGGGCCACGGCCGTGTGCCTCGACGAGGTAGCCGTTCGTCTCACCGGAGCGGGAGGGGACGTCGGCGCTGTCATGATGGTGGCCGTGGACGTGCTGGCGGACGTGTTGCAGGTGTACGGCGCGCGAAGCTCCCTGGGAGTGCGGATCGAGGCCGGGGGCGTGTGGGGCGTGTGGTTGCAGACCTATCCGGGAGCCGCCCTGCACCTGGTGACCGAGGGCGAGCTGTGGTTGCAGGTGCCCGGTGAGCCGTCGCTGCGCGTCGGTGGCGGGGACGCCGTGCTGGTGCCGCCGGGCACCCCGCACGGACTGGCCGGGGTGCCCGGAGCGCGGACCGGACCGTGCGACCGGATCGCCGCCACCGCCGCCGAGAAGACGGGGACCGCGATGCGCCTCGGGACGGGGCCGGTCCGCACGCGCGTGCTGACCGTGCACCACGAGCAGGACTCGGAGTCGAGCATCCCGCTGTTCCCGGCGCTGTCACGACCTGTGCGCGTCGTGGCCGAGCAGCAGCCGCGACTGGTCGCCACCGCGCAGCTGCTGTCCGCGGAACTGGCGGCTCCGCAGTTCGGCACGACCGCAGCGGTGAACAGCCTCGTCGACCTGGTGCTCGTCCAGTTCGCACGAGCTCAGCTGGCCGGGCGTCCGGCCGAGCGGTCGGCGTCGTGGCTCGACGCGCTGCGCGACCCGGTCGTGCGGGACGCGCTGACGCGAATCCACCACGAACCCGGTCGCGCGTGGACCACGGCGTCCCTGGCCGCCGCGCTCCACGTCTCCCGCGCGACGCTGTCGCGGCGGTTCGCCGCCGTGCTCGGCCAGTCGCCCGGCGCCTACCTGACCCGGTTGCGGATGGACCTCGGCGCCATCCGGCTGCGCGACACCGGTGATCCCGTGGAGTCCATCGCGGCCGCCGTCGGGTACGCCTCGCCGAAGGCGTTCAGCCGCGCGTTCCAGCGGGCCCGCGCCCAGTCGCCGAGCGAGTACCGGTACCGGGTGCGCGCCGACGCGCTCGCGGCACGCGCGTCGTGACTCCTCCGGCGCACCGGCCGGACCGGGTCCACCCGGTCCTCAGGCCCAGAAGGACGGCGCCGGAACGCCGCGCAGCCGGTCGCGGTGCTCGGCGATGAACGCGTCGAGGGAGCGCGGCGGGTTCCCGGTGAGGTCGGTGACGGCCGTGGTGACGTCGGCGAGCAGACCGGCGCCGACGAGCCGGGCGAGCTCCACGAAGTGCTTCACGTAGGACTCCGGCATCCCCCGGCCGAGGAGGATCGGTTCGAGCTCGTCGAGGCCGGGCTGCACCAGTCCGATCCTGCGGTCCAGAGCAGTCGACAGAGCCGTCGTCAGTTCCGCCGCGGTCAGCGCCAGGGGGCCGGTGAGGTCGTGCGTCCCACCTCGGGGCGCTGATCCGGTGAGCACCGCGAAGGCGCAGTCCGCGACGTCCCGGGCGTCGACGTGCGCGACCTTCCCGCCGAAGGGCTCGAAGAGGTCGCCGTCGGGAGTGAAGATCGCGATCCCGCGGACGAGGTTCTGCATGACGGTGTTCGGCCGCAGCACGGTCCCGGCGAGCCCCGAGCCCGCGAGACGGGCCTCGATCTTCGCGTGGGTCCCCAGCGGCATCGGCCCGTCCGCCCTCGCCCCCGCGGTGGAGATCTTGACGACGTGCTCGACCCCGGCCGCCACTGCGGCGTCGATCGCGGCGAACTGCTGAGCGATCACCGGTTCCTCGTCCGGGTATGGCCCGGCGGTGTTCAGGAACAGCTGCCCGACACCCGCGAACGCCTCCGGCAGGGTCGCCGGGTCGTCCAGGTCCCCGACGACCACCTCCGCTCCGGGGATCGTCACGCCCTCCCGGCGCACCAGCGCGCGGAAGGGCACTCCGTCCGCCGCGAGGCGGTGCGCCAGCAGGCCACCGATCGTCCCGGTCGCACCCGTGAGCAAGATCATCGACAACCGCCTTCATCTATCAACGTCGAACATCGATGAAGGTACTCTGTTCGGCGTGCGCCACTTCGACCACCCGGACCTCGACGAAGTCGCCCTGGCCAGAGCCCTGTCAGCACTGGGCGACCCCGTCCGCCTCGCGATCGTGCGCACGCTCAGCGACGGCGGGGAGCACCAGGTCTCGGAGATGCAGGTGGAGGTCTCGCAGTCGACCTTGAGCCACCACTTCACCACGCTCCGCAAGGCCGGGGTGGTGTTCATCAGGCCGGAGGGCACCCGCTGCTGGCACTCGCTGCGCCCGGAGTTCGAGCAGCGCTTCCCCGGCCTGCTCGTGACGGTTCTCGGCCTGGAGTGAATTCCGATCGCCCGCCCGCGCCGATCGGGACGACTGCGACGATCGGGGTTCACCCGTTCAGCGCGGCCACCGGCAACCCCAGGTCGGCGCAGGTCTGCTCGGTGCCGGGGAACACCGCGGCGGCGCCCTCCACCACGTCGGTCGCGTCCGCGGCGGCGTCGTCGAGCACGCAGGCCACCAGGTCGGGTGCCGAGTAGGTCTTGCCGTCGCCGATCGGGCCCCGCCAGCCGTAGTGGTTCTCGGTCCACGCGCTGCCGCAGATTCTCAGCAGGCGCGAGGCGACGTCGCCCCGGCCGTCGGGGTCGTCCCCGGCGAAGCCCACCATCACGTGCTGATCCGGCTCGTCGCTGGTGATGTCGGCGGTGCGGTAGCAGTACGCGGCGGTGCGCGTGCTGGGCACCGCCGTGCCGATCGGCCTCGCACCCGCCGGGGAGGTGCTGGCGCCGGGCGCGGCGAGCTGCGCCGACGTGCCACCGCCGGGGGGGCCGGTGAGGGCCACCGCGCCGCTGACGGCCGCGACGACGGCGGCCGCGGTCAGCAGCGGCACCGCGGCGCGGCGACGGCGCAACGATCGCGCCCCCGCCTGCTCGACGGCGTCGAAGTCCACCCGCAGCGGCGGCTCGTCCGCACCCACCGCGCGGTCGAACACGGTGCGGTCCCTGTCGTCCCGCTCGTGCACCCTCTACCCCCTCAGTCGCTGCGCGTGTGGCTGACCGGTGTCGCCGGCCCGCGTCCGGCGATCGCGGCCGGGTCCCGTCGGCACGGCCGCGGCCGTCGAGTCACCGGTCGCGGTGACGCCGAGATCGGCGTGTGGTCCCAGTGCGGTGCGCAGGGTGGCCAGACCGCGGGCGCACTGCGACTTGACCGTGCCCCGGCTGATGCGCAGCGCCGCCGCGGTCTCGGCCACGTCCAGCCCGGCGTAGAAGCGCAGCACCAGCACCGCGCGCTGCCGCGGCGGCACCGTCCGCAGCGCCGCGCGCACGTCCAGCGTCCCGCCGACCGCCTCGTCCACCGCGGTCGCGTTCCCCGGACGGTCGGGAACCTCCCCGAACACCTCACCGCGACGGGCGGCGCGTGCGGCCTCGTCCACGGCCAAGCGCGAGATCACCCTGCGCGCGTAGGCCTCCAAGCCGTCGGGCTCGATGCGGTGCCAGTGCCGGTACAGGCGGATCAGCGCCACCTGCACCAGGTCGTCCGCACGCGTCCAGTCCCCGCAGATCAGGAACGCGACGCGACGCCACGGCACCGCTCGCTCACGCACCACCCGCGTGAAGTCGTGACGATCCACCAGCAAGCCTCCCCACCGTCACCCCCGATACAGTCGCCGCGGACGGCGGGTTGCACGGCCCGCGGAACTTTCCGCACCCGTTTCGTGGTGAGCGCCGGGCACGACGGAGGCGCGGGAGGACCGGTCAGAAGGGGCGGGTGCCGGGCCGCGGGCCGTCCGGGTCGACGGCGCGCAGCACGCGGGCGCCGATCTCGCGCAGTTGTCCGGGCTGCGCCCTGGTCATCGGGTCGAAGACCAGGCGGCGGACCTCGGCGACGTGGCCGGGCGCGGTGGCGACGATCTTGTCCCGGCCCTCGTCGGTGAGGATCGCGAGCGTGTAGCGGCCGTCGGTCGGGTCCGGCGTGCGGCGCACCCAGCCGCGCTTCTCCAGGCGGCCGACGGCCTGCGAGAGGCGGGGGAGCGAGCCCTCGCAGAGCAGGGCCAGCGCGCTCATCCGCAGCGTGCGCTCCGGGGCCTCGGACAGGCCGACGAGGATCAGGTACTCGAAGTGGCTGATCCCGGCGTCGCGCTGCAACTGCGCGTCGAGGGCGGCGGGCAGCCGGAACAGCACGGCGACCAGGGTGATCCAGGTCTGCTCCTCGGCGGGGTCCAACCAGCGGGGTTCGTCGGTCACGCCGGTGAGCATAACTTCAACGCGCAAGTGATCAACGCTTGCGCGCTGACGTCGTGGGGATCTACGGTTCACTTCAATGTTTAACTCAATCTGTGTCAAGGGTGGATCATGAACGTCGTTCTGTGGGGCGTTGCCGGGCTGCTCGCGGCCGTGTTCCTGCACGCCGGGGCGACGAAGGCGCTGCGGTCGCGGGAGAAGCTGGTCGCCTCCGGCATGGGCTGGTACGAGAACTGGCCTCCGGTGGCGATCAAGACGGTCGGTGTCCTCGAGCTGCTGGCCGCGATCGGGCTGGTCCTCCCGGCGGTGACCGGCATCGCCCCGGTCCTGGTGCCGCTCGCCGCGACCGGTCTGGTGGCCGTGATGGCCGGTGCGGTGGTGGTGCACACGCGGCGCGCGGAATTCGCGTGGCTGGCGCCGAACGCGGTGCTGCTGCTCCTGGCCGCGGTGGTGGCCTGGGGCCGGTTCGGACCGCACGCCCTCTGACGCGGGCCGGGTGCCGGGCGTCGAGCGCGAGCGGGAACCGCGCCCGCCGCTCGGATTCGCCGCGGACCGCACGATGGCGTTCCTCTCCGCGCGGCCTCGTGGTACCGACTAGAACCGGCTGCTGCGAACGGAGGTGCGGGTGGTGGACGTTCCTGTGCGCCGACCGGTGGATCTGCACCGGCTGACGGGCGCGATCGACGTGAGTCCTCCGCAGCGGCTCCGTCCGCTCGACGCGGGGGCGACGCACCCCGGGGGGTGCCACCGGCAGCTCGCCGGGGCGCTGTGGCGGTGGCAGCCGCTGGCGAACGGCGCAGGGGGGAGGTGGTGATCGGACGCGTGCGGGTCCGCGGGCCGTGGCGGGAGATCGTCGTCGTGGTGGTCCTGCTGTCGGCGGCGGCCGTGCTGCTCGCGGCCGGTCGCCAGGCGTCCGCTGTGGACGACCACGTCGTCTGGTCGAGCAACCAGGCCGTCGACGGCTGGTACACCGTCGACGTGCTCGCCAACGACACCGCCCCGGCAGGGGTCTCCGTGGAGCTGGTGTCGGGGCCGACCGACGGCGTCGTCGAGCCGACCACGTCGCCACCGGGTTTCCGCTGGCGGTCCGGTGGTGGGATCACCGCCCGGTGGACCTATCGCATCACCGACGCGGCCGGTGGCCACAGCAACACGGCGGCGGTGGAGGTCGGGGTGCGGCTGGGGCCGGAACCGCGGGACGACGCGCACGAGGCCACCGACGGGGTCCTGCTGAGCGTGCCCGCGCCGGGTGTGCTGGGCAACGACGCGCACCCGAACCGGGCTTCGATGGTCGCCGAGGCGTCCTCCCCGAACGGGGTCACCGCTCGGGGAGGACGCTACTCCCTCGCCGCCGACGGGGCGTTCGAGTACTCGCCCCCGCTGGGGTTCACCGGCGACGACTCGTTCCCCTACCGGGCCGTCGACGCGGACGGCGCTGCGGCCGAGGCGACGGTGCACCTCACGGTGCGCGCACGTCTCACGCCCACGCCCACGTCCACGTCCGATCCGCTGTCCGGCGGCGACCGGCCGTCGACCGGCGCTCCGGAGATCACCGTCCACCTGCACGGCTACCCGGCGACGTGCCTGGAGGGCGTCATCGTCGTGGGCGGATCGGAGTTGGACACCTGGCTGGACGAGTCGCGAGCCGGTGGGGCCCCCTCCCGGCCCTGGGACTTCATCGACCTGCACGCGATCATCTCGGCCGAGTTGCCCGCCGGGGTGCACCAGGTCGCGTTCCGGTGCGGCGGCGAGACCTCCGTCGCGGGTACGACGGCCCTGCCGACGACGGAGCCGCTGACCGTGTTCGAGCTGACCCGGCAGCCGGAGAGTCCGTCGGCCACCGCGGACGAACCGGCCGCGGACGTGCCCGCCGAGGGCGTCCTCGCACCGGACGCTCCACCACCTCCGCCGACCGAGGGCCCTGGCGCGTGGACGCTCTCACCCTCACCCGTCCTGGGCGTGCCCACGTGGCGCGAGGTGTCCACCGACATCGGGGAACTGGCCACCAGTGCCGCGCTGACCGTGTGGTTCCTCGTCCTGGTGCTGCTGCTGGAGGCGGCCTTCCCCGCAGACCTGGTCAACAAGATCGTCGAGCTGGTGCGGACCCCGGCCGCGCGGCGCCGGGAACCGGTCGCGCCCCGCCTGCCCGGCTGGCTGCGCGTCCCGGGGTACGCCCTGGCCGGAGGCGTGCTGCTGGCGTGGGCCGATCCGCAGAACAAGAGCCTCGCCGACGGCGGCACGCTGCTCAAGGTCGGCGCAGCCACGGCGGCGCTGCTGCTGGTGGTGCTCGCCTACGAGACGCCCAAGGACCTGCTGCTCAGGAGCGTGCGCGGACCGGCCAGAGTACGGGCGATCGGACTCGGCTTCGCCGTCGCCGCGTCGACGGCCACGGCCTCACGCCTGCTGGAGCTGCCCGTGCCGTACGTGTACGGCCTGGTGATCGTGTACATCGCGCTCGTCGCCGAACCCCGGGGAGCGCACCGGGGACGCGCGACGCTGGGCGGCGCCGTCAGCGTCCTGGTGGTGTGCCTGGGGACGTGGGTCGTCGCCGAACCGGTGATCCGGGAGGCTCGTCACGCCACCGCAGCGGGGCCCTTCACCCTCGGGCAGGCCGTGTGCGTGGTGCTCGTGCTGGGCGTTCAGGCGGTCGTCTTCGGCCTGGTACCGGTTCGGCCGCTGGACGGGTACGACCTCAAGCAGTGGGACGAGCGCGTGTGGTGGCTGCTCTACGTGCCCGCGCTCTTCCTGTACGTCCACGTGGTCCTCAGCACCCCGCGCTCGCCCGCGGTGACCGAGAACTTCGGGCAGAGCCCTCGGGCGACCGTGCTGCACGTCGCGTCGGCCCTGTTCCTGGTCGCGGCCGTCGTGAGCCTGGTGCTGCGGAGCTGGTTCCTGCGCCGACCCGGCGAAGCGGAGGGACGCGATCCGCTCGGCGATGAGCTGGAGATCGACCCGAACAGGCCTGCTCCCTGACGGGGCTCGCGCGGTCCGTCGGGCTCTCGGCCCGTCACTGCGGTGGAGCGATGACGTCGGTCAAGCAGTTCCAGGTCACCTCCGACTGCGCGGAACCCGAGCGCGTCGCTCGTCTCTGGTGCGAGGTCCTGGGGTACGTCGTGCCTCCACCCCGCAGGGATTCGCCGCGTGGGACGAGTTCCGCCGCTCGATGCGGCCGGAGCGGCGGGGTTCGGCGTTCGCCTGCGTCGACCCGTCGGGTGTGGACCCGCGACCGTTCTTCCAGCGCGTTCCCGAGGGCGAGGTCGTCAAGAACCGGCTGCACCTCGACGTGCGGGTCGGCACCGGGCTCGTGGGCGAGGAGCGCCTCGCCGCGCTCGAGGCCGAGTGCGCACGACTGATCGCGCTCGGCGCGGTGCGGGTGCGACTGCTGCGTGCCGACGGCGTCGACGAGTCGTGCCCGGTGATGCAGGACGTCGAGGGCGACGAGTTCTGGCTCGACCGAGGAGACGCGGGCGCGTTGCCCGGTCCGCCCCACCCGGAGCGGGAGAACCCTCGAACCGGTGAAACGTCCGGTCACCGCTGGCGTCGAGCGGGCGTGGTCCCGGTCGGCGTTCTAGTGTGAGGTTCTTCCGTTCCCGCTCGCGGAATCGTTGTCGCGTCGGCACCGCGAGCGGCACACCGACGCGACACCAGTGCGAAGGAGCACCTGTCATGGGCCTCGTCGACTCAGTCATCGGCATCCTCACCGGAACCCTCTACGGCATCCTCGGCGCCGTCGGATAGCGCGCGGGGTCGGAGCAGCCAGCGCGGGTCGTCGCACACCGACGCCCCGCGTGGTGAGCAGTTCCTCGGGGAGGTCACCGGGACGGTCGTGCGGGCGCTCCCGGTGCGGCTCAGCCCGCCGGGGTGCGCCACCAGCGGCGTGAGGCCAGCGCGGCCAGCAGGGTTCCGGTGGTGTTGAGCAGCACGTCGTCCACCGAGGACACCCGGTCCAGCTGGAAGACGTACTGCGCGGTCTCCACCAGGGCCGAGCAGCCCGCCCCGAGGAGCAGCAGCCGCGGCACGGAGGTCAGCGCCGCGAACCGCATCGGCGCGAAGAAACCCAGCGCCGCGAAGAGCAGCAGGTTGCCGACGATCCCGATCGGCCCCATCGTGACCAGGTCGCGCAGCGGGAGCAGACTCACCCGGCCGGGGACGACGCCGGCTCCGGAGCCGGGCATCAGGGCCAGCCACACCATCGGCACCGTCGCGTGGACCACGCCCACCTCGGCCAGCGACGTCCGCCACGCCGGTGCGACGCCGGCGGCACGTCGACGGCGTGCCAGAGCCCACACCACCGCGGCGGCCAGCGGCAGACCGGCGAGCATCACGAGCAGCACGCCGTTCTCCGTGCCGAAGCAGCCGCGCCACCGCCCGGACACGCACGCCGGAGCGGCCATCAGCAGCGGTCGCCGCACGGCGAACAGCGCGCTCGCCAGGCCGAGGACCGCCAGGCCGGCGAACACGATCCGGAGCGTGCGGTGAGGTGGTGCGGACGAGGAGTCGTGGTTCACGCCCCCCATCAGAGACGCGGGGACGTTGCGGTGGCGTATCCGATTTCGGACACGTCCGCGACACGCCGCGGTCCCGGTGCTGCGACCGGGACCGCGGCGATCCCGGCGGTGGTCACGGGAGCGCCACGTGCCGACGGTCCGGAGAGCGGCGGCCGCCCCCGTCCGCTCCGCGGCCGGTGTGCTGCTCGCGCGCTCCGCCCGTCACGTCGGGGTGTCCGCTGTGGACGATCGGCGCGTTCGTCGGCGGACCTCGCGGGGACGGTCCTGCGGGGCGGTGGTGCCGATGCCGCCGAGGTGGTCGATCGTCCCGCTCGGCCGCGTTCTGGCCCCTCTTCCGGGGCATCGAGCCGTTTTGAACAGCTTTCACGCGATCGTGCGTAGTACCTGGTCAAGGCGTCGACGGAGGCCGTGTCGGCGGTGATACTCCCACTAGTCGGAGGAGTGACCGACTGCTCGGTGCGGGTGGTCGCCCGTCCTTGCTCGCCCCCGAGGGGGGCGGGTTCGGACCAGCGGAAGGAGCGGATGATGCCCGTGCTGTGCCGACCGGCTGTCGCGGTTCCGGAACACGTGCTCACGATGGAGGAGACCCTCGAACTCGCGAACCGGATGCACTCCCGTCACACCGAACTGCCGCTGGTGCTCAGGCTGATCCGCAACACCGGAGTGCGCAAGAGGCACTTCATCCGACCCGTCGCCGAGACGCTGGAGCACGACGGGTTCGAGGCCCGCACGCGCGTCTACGCGGAGCAGGCGAAGCGACGCCTGCCCGACGTGGTCGGCCGGGCACTGGACAACTCCGGGCTGACCGCCGAGGACGTGAGTCTGATCGTGTACGTCTCGTGCACCGGGTTCACGATGCCGTCGATGACCGCCTGGCTGATCAACACCATGGGCTTCCGGCCGGACACCCGCCAGCTGCCCATCGCCCAGCTCGGGTGCGCGGCCGGTGGCGCGGCGATCAACCGGGCGCACGACTTCTGCACCGCGTACCCGGACTCCAACGCGCTCGTCGTCGCCTGCGAGTTCTGCTCGCTGTGCTACCAGCCGGAGGACACCGGCATCGGTTCGCTGCTGTCCAACGGGTTGTTCGGCGACGCGGTCGCGGCGGCGGTCGTGCGTGGCGACGACGCCGGGGCCGAGGGGTGCGCGGGAATGCGGTTGGAGCGCAACGCCTCCTACCTGGTGCCCGACACGGAGGACTGGATCTCCTACGCGGTGAAGGCCACGGGGTTCCACTTCCGGTTGGACAAGAGGGTTCCCGGCACCATGGAGATGCTCGCCCCGGCGGTGCGGGACCTGGTGGACGACCACCGCTGGGACGCCTCCGCGCTCGACTTCTACATCGTGCACGCCGGTGGCCCGCGCATCCTGGACGACCTGTCCAAGTACCTCGACGTGCCGCCGGAGATGTTCCGGCACAGCCGCACCACCCTCACCGAGTACGGCAACATCGCCAGCGCGGTCGTGCTGGACGCGCTGGACCGGTTGTTCGAGGAGGACTCGCAGCAGCACTCCGCGCGGGGGATGATCGCCGGGTTCGGTCCCGGCATCACCGCGGAGATGGTGGTGGGCACCTGGGCGGCCCTCGCCGACTCGCGGAGCGCGTCGTCGTGACCGTCCCCTGTCCGGTCAGGCACTACGAGGTCCAGGACCTGACAGGTCTGCGGTTCGACCCCTTCCTGGCCGACCTGCTGAACGACGAGCCCGTGGCCAGGGTGCGGCTGCCCCACGGCGACGGCGACACCTGGGTGGTCACCCGCTACCACGACGTCAAGTTCGTCACCTCCGATCCGCGGTTCAGCCGCGCTGCCGTGCCGGGCGCGTCGTTCTCCAAGATGACCCGGCACGCCGTGCCGCTCGACCAGGCCGTCAGCTTCGCCGACCCGCCCGAGCACGCCCGGATCCGCGGCGTGGTCGGCAAGGCGTTCGCCAAGTCCACCGTGGACGGTCTGCGACCGGAGGCGGAACAGCGCGTGCACGACCTGATCGACGCGATGGTCCGCGACGGCGCACCCGGCGAGCTGGTGCGCCGGGTGACCTCCCCGTTCCCGGTCGCGATGATCGGCACGGTCCTGGGCGTCCCGCCCGAGGACTGGCCGCTGACGGTCGACTGGGCGCAGACCGTGCTGTCGGTGGCGCGCGACCAGCAGGCCGCCGACCGCGCGGTGGCGGCGAAGGCCGCGGTGGGCGCGTACTTCCGCGACCTGGCCGCACAGCGCCGGGCGGAACCGCGTGACGACCTGCTCACCACGCTCGTCTCCGCGCAGGACGAGGGAATCATCAACGAGGCGGAGATGCTCGCCCTGACGGTGCTCCTGCAGTCCAACGGGTGGCACGCGGTCCGCAACAACAGCTCGATGATGGTCTACACCCTGTTGACGCACCCGCGCCTGTGGGACAGGCTCCGCGCCGAGCCGGCCGCGGCGCCGCGCGTCGTGGAGGAGTTGCTCCGCTTCATCCCGCACAAGAGCGGTCTCGGTCAGCCGCGGATAGCCACCGAGGACGTCGAGGTCGGCGGGGTGCTCGTCAGAGCGGGCGAAGCCGTGTACGTCTCGTACCTCACCGCCAACCGCGACGAGCGGGTCTTCCCCGATCCCGAGCGCATCGACATCGACCGGCCGGACGTGCCGCACCTGGCCTTCGGGTACGGCCCGCACTACTGCATGGCGCCCGCGCTGGCCCGGATGGAGTCCGAGGTCCTGCTGACCGCGCTCGTACGACGACTGCCGGAACTGCGGCTCGCGGTGCCCGTGGAGCAGGTGCCGTGGCCGACCGGGTGCCTCATCCGCGGACCGGTCGAACTGCCGGTCACGTGGTAGGCCGCGGGGGAGGGGTGAACGTCAGCGGTGTGAGCTGCTCGATGTCGTAGCGCTGTCGCAACCGCTCGACCGCCCGCGCGTCCACCGCACCCGGCGCGGCCAGGACGTCGAGCAGCTCCTCGAAGTACCGCTCGTGCCGGGACGGCGGGGAGGACTGGAAGAACACTCGTGCCGGGCTGACGCCGGGGTTGGCGAAGGCGTGCGGGCAGCCGGGCGGCACGAACATCAGGCTGCCGGGACCGGCGCGGAAGGCCCGCTGCCCGGTGTGGCTCTCCCACTCGCGCCAGTTGGCCGAGGTCCGCTCGCACGGCTCGAAGGCCAGCAGTTCCAGCTCACCCTCCAGCACGTAGAAGAGCTCCTCCCCGTGCGCGTGCACGTGCGCGCCGACGTCGAACCCCGGCGGCACCACCACCTCGAAGCTCGACGCGGTCCGGGAGTGCTCGCCGCTGACCTTGACCGTGACCTCCTGGGCGCCGGTCACCATCCGGCGTCCCCGCCCCGCTGGCACGACCAGTCCGTCCTTCACCGGTGCACGTCCCAGGTCGCGGGCAGCGTCACCGGTCCGCGGTTGAGCGTGCCGCGTCGCCACGACACCTCCTCCGGCGCGCAGGTCAGGCGCAGTCCCGGCAGCCGGGTCAGCAGGCTGGGGATGAGCACGTCGAGCTGCATCCGGGTGAGAGCCGCGCCGATGCAGTGGTGCGGACCGTGCCCGAACGCCATGTGCGGGTTGTCCTCCCGGTCCACGTCCAGCCGGTCCGGTTGGTCGAAGACCTCGGGATCCCGGTTGGCGGTGAGGTAGGAGACGTAGACCGCCTCACCCGCCCTGATGGTCACGCCGCCGATCTCCACGTCCGCCATCGCGACCCGGGGCAGGCCCACCCCGTTGCGCTGCGGGAGGTAGCGGAACAGTTCCTCGACCACCTGCGGCAGCACCTCCGGTTCGGCGCGCAGCCGTTCCATCAGTTCTGGCCGGCTGAGCAGGACGAAGACCATGGACGTGCTCACGTTGCGCACCATGTCCATGCCGTTGAGCAGGAGGATGGCCGCGAGGGACACGAGTTCGCGGGTGCTGAGCGCACCGTCCGCGTTGCCCGAGACCAGCGCGCTGAGCAGGTCCTCTCCCGGTTCCTCCGCACGACGACGCGCCAGCTGCGCGAAGTAGCGACCGATCTCGGCCTTCACCTCGTCGGCCTCGGTCCGGGAGTGGCTGCTCGACAGCACCACCGCCTGCCACTGGGCGGCCCGGTCCCAGTGAGCCTCGGGGATGCCGAGGAGCTCGCTGATCACGCGCATGGTGAACGGCGTGGTCAGGCACTCCGCCAGGTCGGCGGGAGGACCTTGCTGCTGCACGCGGGTCAGCAGGTCGTCGGCGATCACCTGGGCCCTGGGCCGCAACCGCCGCACCCGCCGCGAGCTGAGGTGGCTCGTCACCAGGCCGCGCAGCCTGGTGTGCTCGGGCGGATCGGTTCGCGCGATCCCGCCGGGCAGGCCGATCACGTGCGGCGTCATGCTCGTGATGGGGTTGTCCACGGTGGCCGCCCGGCTGAACCGGGGGTCCGTCGTGATCGCCCGCACGTCCTCGTAGCGGGTCACCAGCCAGGCGTCGCCCTCGCCGAAGCGCAGCCGGATCCTGCTGATCGGCTCCTCGGCCAGCAGCCTGGCCAGCAGCGGATCGAAGCGGATGCCGTCGAGGTCGTCCACCGGCCAGTCGTGGGTCACCGTCGTGTGCTCCATCCCAGGCATCGTGGGCCGGTGCACGGCCGCTCACCACCCGTGCAGCCCCTTCGTGCCAGCGGAATCAGCCGACCAGGTGACATCGCGAACCGGTCGCCCGTCGGCGCCCGGTCGCGTCGGCACCTCAGAAGCGGCCGGCGTGCTCGGCCACCCGTCGCGCGACGGTGCGAGCCGCGCGGCCCGTCACCGCGGTCTGTCACCGCCGTGACGGTGCCTCGTCGGCGTGCTCGAACGACCCCGCGCCGGTGCCGAGGCCGCAGCGCCGGTGGGGGGCGCGTGCCGCGTCGGGGGCGAACCAGCAGAGGTCGTCGGGCGAGGAGGAGCGCACGCGTGTCGCGGCAGACGGGCAGGTGCAACCGGGTCGGGTCCGGGCCACGACATCCTCGACCGGGCCCGCGTCCTGCGGGAACTGCTCGGCCTCAGCTGGTGACGGTGAGGTCGGCGTCGTTCAGGTCGAAGAACACGTTGCCGAGGGCCTCGATCCTGATGCGGCCCTCGGTGGTCCGGACCGTCGGCAGCGTCACGGACTCGGTGCCGTCGTTGCGGGTCCGGGAGGCGAGCACGTGCGGGAAGGTCAGCCCGCCGTCGGTGGAGAAGGTGATCCGGACCGAGGTGGTGCCGATCGGAGCCGCCCGCGTTCCGGCCACGTTCCAGGTGACGACCTGGCGGGAGCCGCCGCGGTGGGACGAGCGGAGAGCGTGCGAGGTCACCAGGAAGGGGCCGGCCGTCGGCGCGACCTCGAGCTCGGTGTCGGCGCTGCCGATCCCACCGCCGCCCTGCCTGCCGTCGCGGACCGTGAGCCGGAAGTGGAGGGTGCGGTCGCCGTCCACGCCGACCCAGTCGGCGGTGGGCAGGAACTCCGAGAAGCAGTCGACGACGTCGGCGGGCACGTTCGTGCCGCCGCCGGTCTCCGGCGCCGGAGGCGGCGGGGCGGCCGGGCACCTGCCGGTCACGGCGTTGGTGTCGTTCGCCGCGATCTGCGCCAGGTCCGGGAAGACCCGCGTCGGATCGGTGGTCACGGTGTTCTGACCGGGGGAGCGGTACGTCAGCGCGTCCTCGTCGCTGACGACGGCAGCGGTGCCGAACAGGCGGAACAGCGGGCCGTCGGTCTTGGTGTTCTCCACCAGCGACGTGCCGCTCTCGCCACCGCGGTCGTTCTGCTCCCACAGGTGGGTCACCGGGTCGCCGTCGGGATCGGTAGCGCTGCCGGTCAACGCGAACGGGGTGCGTGCGGGGATCGTGCGGCGCGCGGGCGCGGTCACGACCGGAGGGTGGTTGCGGGTGCGTTCGACGCGGTGTCCGCGGTTGTTCTGCGGACCCCCTTCGACGGTCTCGCCGACGAATCCGGACGCCCCGGTCGCGTCGAGGCCGAGCGCGGTGGTGTTCGTCCCCGCCATCGATCCCCGGAACGTGACCTGGAATCCTGTGGCGTCGAACGGGGTCGGCCGGTTCACGTTGTCCCCGAGACCCGCGACCTCGACCTCGGCGCCGGTCGGCAGCAGCGCCTCGACGGCGGTGGCGATCGCTTCCGGGGTGTACTCGGCGTGGGGGATCGGCGCCGACCTGCGGCCTCCGTGGGTGAGCGTGAAGGAGTCACCGCTGTCGAAGTCCCGCAGGGAGACGTTCTGCACCTCGTTGTCGTTCGACGGTGCCGAGGTGGTGAACGCGGTGATCTCGGTGCGGCTGCGGTGCGACCAGTAGGGGTCGGCGTGGCGCTGGAGGTTGTCCTGCTGGCAGATCCCGGCGTACGCCATGATCGACGAACCGCTGCCCGGCTCGTAGGAGGAGCCCGGCCAGCGCTGTCCGGTGCCGCACCCCCACCGGTCGCCGTCGAACGTGTGCTCCGCGCCGAACTGGTGACCCGTCTCGTGCGCGACGTAGTCCACGGC
Organism: Umezawaea beigongshangensis; assembly: GCF_016464305.1. Classification (GTDB taxonomy): domain Bacteria; phylum Actinomycetota; class Actinomycetes; order Mycobacteriales; family Pseudonocardiaceae; genus Umezawaea_A; species Umezawaea_A beigongshangensis. The sequence continues at coordinate 167,508 of NZ_JAEIOJ010000009.1, read as the reverse complement.
CAGCAGGTCGCCCGTCGGCGTGGCGAGACCCGTGCACCCCGCGGCCTTGTGCGCTCCGCCCACGCCCGGCACGCCGGCCCCGCCGCCGCGCACACCCAGCACGACGTGCCCGATGTCGTAGTCGCCCGCGCCGACGAGCTGACCCAGCACCGTCGCGTTGTGGCCGAGGGTCCCGGTCGCGCAGCCCTGAAGTTCTTCTGGCCGGAAGCACGGTGCCGCGCCGCACGGCCCGTTCGGACCGGTCGCTTCGGCGTCGGTGTTCAGGTTGGTCTTGTCGGTCTCGTCGACCAGCAGCAGCCGGATCGCGGTCTCGTCCTCGTACACCTGCGCGATCCGGTTGACCAGGGTCGCCTTGGCGGCGGTCACGTTCTCCGCGCCGAAGTAGCGCGCGTAGGACGGGTCCGTGACGATCGCGAGGCGGTAGGTGCGCAGCAGCACGACCGGACTCGCCGCGGTGGTCGCGGGCCGGAGCGGCCGGTCCGCGTGCTGGAACTCGATCTCCGGCAACGGGGCGACCGGGGTCAGGTCGTGGCCGTGGTAGCTGGCGTAGAGGCTCTGGTCGCGGTGGGAGTGCGGGTCGACGAACCACTGGCCGCGCTGGGACCGCACGGAGGCGTGGAAGCCCAGCGGGGTCAGGTCCGCGCGGACGGAGGCCGTCGGGTCGTCCAGGCCTCTGCCCGCGTAGGTCCTGATCTCCCGGTGCCGGGCGGCCAGCCCCGGCTCCAGGACCGGGACGTCGACGAGCGAGAAGCGCTCGAACGTGCCAGCGGGCGTCGGCAGCACGACCTCGACGTCCGCTCCCGCGTCCAGGGCTGCGGCCATGGCGGGCCGGTCGAGGGTGAACCCGGCGAACCGGTCGGTGCGGAGATCACCCTGCTGGAGCGACCGGGCCGCGACGGTACCGCTGTCCGCTCTGGTCCACGGGTTGTCGGCCGCGGAGGCGGAACTCGACGGGATCAGCAGCGCGCTCGCGGTGACGGCGACCACCACCGCGGTCAGGGCACGACGTGCCGGGGAACGAGGTGCCACGTGAGGTCTCCCGTCGACACGGGTGCCGGGTCGGCTCACATCCTGACGGCTTTCGACTTTCGGAGATAGCGGCGAAAGCAGGCAGTTCGACCCCGCACCGCACCGGCTCCACCACGGCGATCACCGGCGTGGCACCTGGCGAAGATCGACCGGAGGGTGGAGGGTGACGAGCACCCGGAGGAGAACGAGGTCGCGTGCGGCACGTGCTGAACCTGTGGCCTGAACAGCTCGGCGCGGTGCCCGACGAGCTGGGCGACCTGACCAGCCTGAGCGACTGCCTCCACCTGCACGACAACGACCTGCGCGAGCTGCCGGACTCGCTGGGGAAGCTGACCCGGTTGCGCTACCTCGACGTCGGCGAGAACGACCTCACCGTCCTGCCGGAGAGCATCGGCGGGATGTCCGGCCTGATCGAGCTCCGCGCCCAGCACAACCGCCTGAGCGCCCTGCCCGACGGCATCGGCGATTGCCGGGAGCTTCGTGAGCTGTGGCTGCGGGGCAACGTGATCGAGGACCTGCCGTCGTCCGCGGCAGCTCTTCACCAGTTGCGTCACCTGGACCTGCGGGAGAACTCGCTGACCGCGCTACCGGAACCGCTCGCCGGTCTTCCCCTGCTCCGGCAGCTCGACGTGCGGAGCAACCACCTCGTCGAGCTGCCGGACCGGATCGTCGAGCTGCCGTCCTGGAGAGGCTGGACCTGCGCTGGAACCCCTGCGTGCCCTCCCCGTCGCTGCTGGACGAGTTGCACCGGCGGGGGTGCGTCGTCTGGACGTGACCGCGCGGCGCGGGCCGAACGCCGTCACCGGTGATCCGCGGCGCGGCCGTTCCGGTCGGGCGCGGGTGCGGGGACGTCACCAGGACACCCCCGCACCCGGTGCTCACCGCAGGCGGTAGGCGCGCAGGGCGGTCTCGACGACGGAGTTGCCCTCCACGTCGCTCGCGGTGGCCCGCAGCGAGACGAACCCGCCGGCCGCACCACCGGCGGGCAGGGCCACGGTCCAGTCCTGCCCGGTCCTGCTCACGGGCGCGGCCAGCCAGGTGACACCGTCGTCGTAGGACACCTCGACACCCAGATCGGCGGTCTCCGCGGCGGCGCCGCCCTGCCGCACGACCGAGACCGTCCCACTGGTGGCGGTGTCGGCGGGCAGCGCGTTGTCCTCGTCCAGCGGCAGGGCGAACCGCACGTCCAGCAGGGACACGGTCTGCCGTCCACCGGCCGAGCGGAAGGCCCACTCCACCGAGACGGAGTCGCCCATCGGCCGGTGCGCGCCGACGCGGGTCCCCGCGACGACCAGCCGGTAGGCGGAGTCCTCGGCGGGAAGCGCGAACCTCACCGGGCCGACCGCGTCGCTGCGGCCGATCTCCACGCCGTCGCGCAGCAGGACCGTGCTGCGGGTGTCGTGCGGCTCCGACGGGGAACGGTGCGTGGGGTCCCCCACCGAGAGCGGCTGGACGTCGACCGCCAGCGCGTCGCCGTCCCTCACCACCGCCGCGCCTCCCTCGGGCAGTTGCGGTCCGAAGACGCCGCAGCGCCAGCACTGCGCGCGCCGCTCACCCGCCCGCGGCGTCCACGGCGCCGACTCCTCGCCGCCGAAGGGCTGACCGGTCTCGGTGTCGTAGCCGGAGGTGGACAGGGCCTGCCAGGTGGTGCCGGGCGAGTAGTGCTCCACACGCCGGTGCGGTGACCGGAAGGACGACTCGTACACGCCGCTGATGCCGTCGGACTCCAGGACGTTCATCACGTGCTCGGTGCGGTGATCGGAGTCGAGGTCGCGGTACTCGGCCTGCACGGTGCCCAGGTCGGCGTCGCGGAAGCTCCAGTGGCGCCCGGAGGGCAGTTCACCGCGCACGGTCTCGCTGAGGTGGTAGTTGCTGGGACCGCCGAGCCGCCCCTCGATCTCCACCTCGGCCGGTCCCGCCGCCAGGCGGGCCCGCAGCAGCGTCACGTCGCGGGTTCCGAACAGCTGGAACACCGGCACGGTGCTGTGGTCGGGCACGTAGTTGTAGGACAGCACGAAGACCGCGCCCCGCTCCGCGAGGGCACGGACCCGCTGGTTCATCACCTCCTGGTCGACGGGCTGCTCGTCGGCGATCAGCGCGACGGCGCCGGTCACGTCGGGCAGCGTCTCGGTCGCGCCGTCACCGACGTCGACCAGCGGTGCGCGCACCGATCCGAGGTGGCCCGCGGAGTTGTCGACGACGCTCTGCACCTCGACACCGTCCGCGCCGGGAATGCGCACCGAGGCCATCGGGTGGTCCCAGTGCTCCATGAAGCCGTACCTCAGACCGGGCATCGCGGCGCCGATCGCGTGGTGACCGTCCAGAGTGCCGTAGAACAACGTGCTGGCGCTGGAACGACCACCGGGGGTGTCCAGGCTGGAGGACACGTTGTACGCGGAGACACCGATCTTCCGCGCGTGCGGGTCCTGCACGGACGTGGTGAGCGGCCTGCCCTCGCGGGCGTCGACGACCACCTCGCCGTCGCCGGTGGTGCCCTCGACGCCGATCGCGAACTCGGTCAGGTCGCTGTAGTGGCCACCGGCGAAACCGTCCTGGACGTCCACCACCTGCCCGATCACCCGGTAGCGCCCCAGCGGCACGCGCTCGGTGAACACCCCGCCGGCGGTCAGAGCGCTGGTGACGAAGCCGGTGTCCTCGTTCTGCACCATCACGTTCGCCAGCGCGGGCTCACCGTCGCGGCCGAGCGTCCGCACGGTCAGCTCGCGCTTCTCCACGTCGAGCCCCACGGCGAACGGCGTCGTCAGAGACCCCTCCGCCGTCGTGGCGGTGAGCCGACCCGCGTACCGGCCGACCCACGCGTTCGCGCGGGTGGTGGTCACCGACACCGAGGCGCTGCCGCGCGCCGGGATCACGATCTCCTCGTGGTCCAGGGAGAACATCCCCTCCGGAGGCCGGGCACCGTCGACCGCGGCCACCTGCAGGTCCAGGCGCGCGGTCACCGGCTGGTCCCCGTCGTTGTGGTAGGTCTGCGTGCGCACGACCGGCTCGGTGTCGTCGTGCGGCCACCTCAGCAGACCCGCCCCGAGCGTGGCCTCCTGCCCCCGCACGGTGCTGCGGACCGCGTCCGCCACGTCGACGCGCCCGGCGCCCTGGCGGAACACGGGCGCGTCGGGCAGCACCTCCGCGGTGCCCGTGAGCGCGGCCTTGATCTGCTGCCCGGTCCACTCGGGGTGCTGCCCGGCGACGATCGCCGCCGCACCCGCGACGTGCGGGCTGGCCATGGAGGTGCCCGACAGCCTGGCGTGGTGCTCGTCCACGGCCTGCCGGGCGAGCGTGCCCGCCGCCCGTGCCGCGACGACGTCCGAGCCGGGCGCGGCGATCTCGGGCTTGAGACCGAGGTCGCCGCGTCGCGGCCCGGTGCTGGAGAAGTCGCTGACGACGTCGTCGACGGTGGTGCTGGCGACCGACAGCGCCCGGTCGGCCGTGGACGGCGCGGTCACCACACCGTTCGGGCCGCTGTTGCCCGCCGAGACCACGAACAGCGCGCCGGAGGACTCGGACAGCTCGTTCAGCTTCTGCGACAGCAGGTCCGTGCCGTCGGTGGGGCGCGAGCCCAGGCTCATGTTCACCACCCGCGCGCCCTGCTGCACGGCCCACGCCATCCCGGCGATGACCTCGGCGTCGCTGCCGCCGCCGTTGTCGTCGAGCACCTTGCCCACCAGCAGCCTGGCGTCGGGGGCCACGCCCCGGTACCGGCCACCGGACGCGGCGCCCGAACCCGCGATGGTGGAGGCGACGTGCGTGCCGTGCCCGGTGCGGTCGACGGCGTCGGGCTCGCCGGTGAACACGGCGGCCGCGTCGACCCGGCCGACCAGGTCGGGGTGCGTCGGGTCGTACCCGGTGTCGAGCACCGCCACCTTCGCGCCCTGCGCGCTGAAGCCCTGCTCCCACGCCCGCGGGGCGCCGATCTTCGGCACCGTGCGGTCCAGCGAGGCGCTCACCCTGCCGTTGAGCCAGATCTTGTCCACGGCGCCGGACGCGCGGGCGGTCGCCTTCTCGCGCAACGAGTTCCAGAAGGCGGGGGCGTCGGACCTGTCCACGCTCAGCGCCCGCACGCCCAGCGACGGCACGCTGGTGGTCACCTCGGCCCCGGCCGGAACGTCCGCGGCGCGCAACTCGTCGCCAGCGGCACCGGTGACGATCACCGGCAGTTCCGGCTCGTCCTGGTCCGTCATGCCCTGCGCGAGCAGTTCGGTGACGTCGAACAGCCGCTCGTCCAGCCGTCCCTCCGTCAGCAGGGGCACGGCGTCGAGCGGCACGACGTGCTCGTGGCCCTCGACCTGTCTGCGCAGGAACCCCGTTCCCGCGCGTTCGGGTGCCGCGGTCACACCGGCGACGCGGTCGCCGCGCACCAGAACGCGGTCACCGGTGATCAGCGTGACCGATCGCAGAGCTTCGGTGCCGGTGTCCGGGGGCTCGTCCGCCGCCGTGGCACGGATCGGAGCCACCAGCACCGCCGCGACCACCAGGGCCGCGGTGGCCGACGCGGCCGTCGGCAGGATCGGATGTCGGAGTCTTCTCATCGGGTGGTGTCGCTCCCGTCGCTGTCGTCGAGGACGCGCCGGTGGCGCGTCCGCAGCACGACGATGGCGGCGAGGTGTGAAGAACCCGCTGTGATCCGGTTCAGAACCCGTTGTGATCGACCGCGACCGACGACCTCCTCGGTGACGCCCTCTCCCGGAGCGAGGTGGTCGCCGTTCGGAGCAACCGGTGGTTGCGCGTGCGGAGGTGAGGTCGGTGGAGTGCGGCAGCACCGAGACGGGCTTCCGGGAGCGGGGTCGGGAGGTGGCCGTGCTCGAGGAGTGCTCCCGCGACCACGTCACCGGCTGGGACCACCTCCTGCCCGGTCCGGTGACGCTGGACGCCGTCGTCCTGGTCGCTACGGTGGTGAGTGGTTCGGTCTGCTGCTCCGGCGGGCCCGCCGATCTCGATCACACCTGCTGAGCGCCTGCCACGCGGGGGAGGCGCTCGGTCGAGCGAGGGGGCACGTCTCGTGGACCACCGGCCGATGGGGGACGCAGGTCTTCCTCGCTTTCGCCGTCCTGGTGAACACCTCGCCGCGTTTCCCGGTCCCGTGGCCGCGGCGTCCGCCGTCATGGGTCTGGGGCCGATCGCGGCGGTGGGGACGCACGGTGTCAACGACCGGCCGTGGGCCGTGGAGGTCACCCACCGGTCCTCGGCCGGGACTCTGCTGCTGGTGATCAAGACCGTGCGGTCGTCGCACGGGCTGTCCCCGCGAGGGCTTCCCGTGGAGAACGCCGAGAGCCAGCTGCTCGACTTCCTGAGCAGGACCCGGGATCGCGGAAGCGGCTTGGTGGTGCCCGTGCGCGGAAGCTCCGTCGCGAACCACGACCGGGTCCGTGCGGCTGTTGCCGAGGCGTCCGTCGTGCCCGTGGAGGTCGTGATCGACCACGGCCTCGTACCGGGCACCCGGATCGACGCGCTGGGTGCCGTGGTGATCCGGGTCGGCTGGAAGGACCAGACCGTCCTCCTCACCGGAGCTGCGGACCACCTCGGCACTCTCGAACTGCACACAGCGACCTCCTCGGACGTCGACCACCTCCACGTCTGAGGGTCTCCACCGACCGCGGTGTCCGAGCGGCTCGCCGGGGTGGTGGACACGTCGAACGCACCGCCGGATCGCGAACCCCGAAGCGGCCGCACCCCCGCGGAACGCCGCGGAGGCCGCGCTGAGGTCACCCGAACAACGGTGACGTGCGGAGGGCAGCGGTGCCTTCGACACCTCCCGCACCGGACGAACCGCCACCGCGACGTCGAGGAGCGTCGTTCTCGGAACCGTGCGATGAAATGCGCTCCCCATTCCAGGGCCGGTGCGGTTCGTCACGTCGGTCGCGACACCGGGACTATTTCGACACCGTCGCCCTCCGCTGTTCGAGCACGCGGGACACGGCTTTCCCGAGATTCTCGTCGGGCTGAGAGGCGAACCGGGTGAACTGGGCCACCGCTTCGGGTCCGGCGCCCTCCGGGGAACCGGCGTCGAACGGCGGTTCCGGGTCGTACTCCATGACGAGTTGAGCGAACTTCGCCGATTCCTCGCCGAGGACGTGGGCGACGATCGTGAGGCCGAAGTCGATTCCGGCTGTCACGCCACCGCCCGAGAACCTGTTCCGGTCGACGCACACCCGCTCGGTCGAGACCTCGACACCCAGTCGTGCCAGGTGGTCGCGGGTGGACCAGTGCGTCGCCGAGCGGTAGCCGTCGAGCAGGCCGGCCGCCGCGAGGACGAGCGATCCCGTGCAGACCGACGTGATGAAGGACGCGGTCGCACCGCGGTCGGCGAGGAACGCGATGGCCCTGTCGTCGAGCATCACCTCGTTCACGAGCCCTCCCGGCACGAACAGGACGTCCGGCTCTGCGGGGCAGTCGTCGTACGTGGTGGTCGGCGAGATGGTGAATCCGGTGTCGGTCAGCACCGGTTCGAGCGTTTCGGAGACGAGGTGGATCTCCATTCCCGCACTCGCGAACGCCGTGCACGGACCGACGAGATCGAGCGCGGTGTGACCCTCGAAGAGAAGCACGGCGACGACGAGACGGCGTTCGGCGCTGATCGTTGTGTAGCTGCTCATGCAACACACGCTAATGGTCGGCGCACTCGTGATCGAGTGGCTGTTCTGACAAAATCTGCTATTTTTCTGCCATGAACGTTCGTGCGCACTCCGCCACGACGGTCACCACCCTCGCCGTTCTGGTTCTGGACGGTGTGGTGACCTTCGACCTCGGCGTTCCGCTGCTGGTGTTCGGTTCCCTGCCCCACCACTACGAGCTCACCCTGTGCGCGCTGGAGCCGGGAGCGGTCCGCAGCAGCGACGGCTACTCCTTGAACGTCGATCGCGGACTCGACGAGCTGTTCCGGGCCGACATGGTGATCGTCCCCGGCTACGACCTGAGCCAGCCGGTCCCGGACGCCGCGCTGCGGGCACTGCGCCGGGCCCACGCCAGCGGTGTCCGCATGGTGTCCATCTGCTCCGGCACCTTCGCCCTGGCCGAGGCGGGCCTGCTCGACGGACTGACCGTCACCACGCACTGGCGGGCGGCGGGCCTCCTGGCCCGGAGGCATCCGGCCGTCACGGTGAACCCCGAGGTCCTCTACCTCGACGACGGTCAGGTGCTGACCTCCGCCGGAGCGTCCGCGGGACTCGACCTCTGCCTGCACGTCGTCCGGCGCGACCACGGCGCGGTCGCCGCCAACACCGCGGCCAGGTTCGCGGTCGCCGCACCGCACCGCGCCGGGGGTCAGAGCCAGTTCATCACCAGGGCGATGCCGCCGACGTCCGGACAGTCGCTCGCGCGGACGCGGGAGTGGGCGCTGCACCACCTCGGCGAGGAGCTGTCGGTCCCGCGGCTGGCCGAGCACGCGGCGCTGTCCGAGCGCACGTTCGCCCGCCGCTTCGTCCAGGAGGCCGGTGTGTCGCCGACGCAGTGGCTGCTGGCGGCCCGGATCGACCTCGCCAAGCAGCTCCTCGAATCCGGTGGCGACAGCATCGACGAGGTGGCCCGGCGCGTCGGCCTCGGCACCGCGGCCAACCTCCGTGCCCGCTTCCGCAGGGCCACCGGCACCAGTCCGACCGCGTACCGCCGGGCCTTCGGCCGGACGTGAGCACGTGCCCGCGTCCGGCCGCTCCCCGGCAGCCGCCGCGCGCCCGGGGCGGGAAGCTCCGTCACCCGCCCGGCGCGGCGGAGCGCTCGACCGGGCACAGTGGACACACGCCGGTCACCGCCGCGGTCACCCGCACGTCGGTGAACCCGTGCAGGGCCGCGGTCCTGGCGGCCCACCGCGCGACCGCGGCGGCGCCCACCCTGGTGCCGCGGCCGCACCGCGCGCACGTCAGCGGGAGGTCGTGCTCGTCGTCCGACCTGAGGTGGTAGAGGTGCTGACCGGCCGGGTCGCGCGTGACGTCGGCGATTCCGGCCAGGGTCAGCGAGGAGAGGTGCCGGTAGACCGTCGACAGGCCGATCCGCCCGCCGGTCGCCCGCGCGTGCCGGTGGATCACGTGTGCCGTGGCGGGTCCGGCCAGCTCGGAGAGGACGCGCAGCACCGTCTCGCGGTGCGGCGTCACCCGTGGCCGGGTGTGGCCGATGGCGTTGTGGAACACCGTCGCCCCCTCGCGGTGCTCGGGCCGCGACGGCGTCGACCGATCCGTGCGGGTGTGGAGCCGGAGACCGGGGTCATCGGAGCGCGTCGGCGGCCGGATCGTGCGCGCCCCGTCCGGCGACCAGCGGTGCGCCGCCGGTGTCGCACAGCGGATCGGCGGTCAGGGCGTGCCAGGTCGCGATCGGATCGAGCACGTCGCGGGCGGGGTGAGCACCGTGCAGCGACTCCTGGTCGAGCAGCGCCCGGACCGTCAGCGCCGCCACGACGCCGCTGAGCTCGTAGGGGTCCCGCGTGTGCACCGAGACCTCCGCCGTCGGTTCGTCACCGTCGAAGCGGCGCAGCGTCAGCGCGTAGTGGCGGCCGCGCTCGGCCACGTCGGCGTCCGCGGCCTCGGCGAGCACTCCCGCCCAGCCGGTCGGGTCCTCCGGGTCCTCCGCCCACGCCGTCGCCAGGACGGTGGGGACGCGCTCGGAGACGTACACCGAGAACTGGCGCACCTCGCCGATCCCGCGCGCCGCGGCCACGTCGGCCACCTCGGTCGTCAGGTACGGCAGGGCGTGCACCACGCCGCTGAAGCCCGGCACGCGGGTGTGCCAGCGCGGGCTCAGCGCGCCGCGGGTGATCGCACCGTCGCGCCACGCCGCCAGGGACGTGCCGAACTCCGGGCCGGTGGCCAGCAGCACGTCCACCGCGGACACCGGGGTGATCCGTGCCGCGCCGCCCACGTGGAGCTCCAGTCGCACCGCCGCCGGGTCCTCGTCGTCGGCCAGCAGCAGTGCGGGCAGCACGCCCGTCAGTCCCGGCAGGACACCCGCCGACACGACGGCGGCCGGCGCGTCGGGCGAATCCGTGGCGCGCACGCGGCGCAGCAGCGGCTCGTCGCCGGCCACGTCCACGTAGCGCGCTCCGGCGGCGCGCGCCGCGCGGGCGACGGAGTCGAGAACGCGGTAGGAGGGACCCGCGCAGTTGAGCACGACGTCCGCGCCCGCGCAGAACGCCGCCAGCGAGACCTCGTCGGTCAGGTCGACCCGGTGCGCCGCCGCCGGGCCGCCGAGCCGCGCGCACAGCGCGCCCGCCGCGTCGAGGTCGCGCCCGCCCACGCGCAGCTCGGTCGCCGCGCCGGTGAGCCGGTCCACCGCCACCGCGCCCACCGCACCGTAACCGCCGAGCACCGCGATCGTCGCTCCTGACACGTCGTCACCTCTTCCCGCGGCGTTCCCCGCCGCGCTCGTTTCTGATAGTGATAGTCGTTGTCAATCTAAGTGGTCAACGTGAGGGGTTCCGTCGTGCACGACGTGATCGTCATCGGAGGGGGCGCCGCCGGGCTCTCCGCCGCCCAGGTGCTGGGCCGCCAGCACCGCAAGACCCTGGTCCTCGACGCGGGACAGCCGCGCAACGCGCCGTCCGACGGCGTCCACATGTTCCTGGGGCACGACGGGCTCACGCCCGTGGAGCTGCTGCGCCGCGGGCGCGAGGAACTGGCCGCCTACCCGGACGTGGTGCTGGAGCGGGCGCGCGTCACCGCGGTCGGCGGTGAGGTCGACGACTTCCGCGTGCAGGTCGGGGACGGCCGGGTGGAACGCGCTCGCCGTCTCGTGCTCGCCACCGGGCAGGTGGACGAGCCGTGGGACGTGCCGGGTGTGGCCGAGCGGTTCGGCCGCAGCGTGTTCCACTGCCCGTTCTGCCACGGCTTCGAGGTCAGCGGCAAGACCCTGGCGGTGCTGGGCAGCGACGTGCCCCAGGTGATGCTGGGCCTGTACCTGGCCGACCGCTACAGCGACGACGTCGTGGTGCTCACCCACGGCCCGCACCAGCTGCCCGAGCCGGTGCTCGACCGGCTCGCGGCGGGCGGTGTGGCCGTGCGGGAGGAGCCGGTGGAACGGGTCACCGGCGAGCTGGACGCGGTGGAGGTGCACCTCGCCGGTGGGGAGGTGCTGCGGCGACAGGCCGTGTTCCACCGCGCCCCCACCCGGCCGGGCACGACCTTCGCCGCCGATCTGGGCTGCGAGGTCCTCGACGACGGGTGCGTGCGCGTGGACGAGTTCCAGGCCACCACGGTGCCGGGGGTGTTCGCCGCGGGCGACGCCGCCCGCATGGCGGCGCTGCCCGACGCGCTGACCCTGGTCAGCCAGGCCGCCGCCGACGGCGTGCGGGCGGCGGTCTGGCTGGAGCAGGGCCTGTTCCGCGCGGGCCTGGAGGCCCGCGCGGCGGCCACCACCGGCTGAGCGGTGCGTCACGGTGCGGCGGGCGACCCGGCCCGCCGCACCAGCTCCGCCACGCCCGCCACCGTCGGCGCGGCCAGGAAGTCCCGCACCGGCACCACGACCCCGGTCTCGCGGGCCAGTCGCGCCAGGGCCCGCACCGCCAGCAGCGAGTCGCCGCCCGCGGCGAAGAACCCCGCCGCCCGGTCGAGCCCGGCCACGTCCAGCAGTTCCTCCCACAGCGCCGCCACCCGCCGCTCGACGTCGTCGCGCGGCGCACCGGCCTCGTGCGCGACCTCCTCGGCCCGGTAGCGGCCCAGCAGCAGCGCCTCGTCCGCACCGTCGACGTGCGCGTCGTCCGGCAGGTCCACCACCGCGTCCCACGCGTCCGACTCGGCCAGCGAGCGCACCACGTCGTGCAGCTCGTCGAACAGCGACTCCACCAGGCCCGGCTCGAACAGCTCGGCCACGTGGGAGAAGACCGTGATCATGGTGTCGTCCAGCTCGAACAGCCGCACCTCCAGCGCCACCTGCGGCGTGCGCAACTGCTGGTGGTGGTCGTGCATGTCGATCACGCCGAGTGGCCCGGCGTCGGAGGGCAGCCGCTGCCCCATCGCCGCGTCCATGCCCAGCGTGCTCTGGAACACCACCGGCGCGATCGGCCGGTGGGTGCCGCGGCGGCGGCCCAGCTCGCGGGAGACCTCCACACCGCTGACGAGGTTGTGCGCTGCGGCGTCGCCGAAGGACCGCTGGCAGTCGGCGGCGAGCGCGGCGAACGACGCGCCCGCGGCCAGCTCCACCGGGATCAGCGTGGTGGAGGCGAACGCGCCGACGATGCGGTGCACGTCCGGGTGCAGCGGCAACCGGTTGAGCTGCAACGAGTTGAGCAGCAGCGCCCGGTGACCGGCCCGCCGCGCCAGCACGCAGGCGTAGGCGGTGAACACCGCCGCGGACGGGGTGACGCCGTGCGCGGTGCACCGCGCACGCACCGCCGCCCACGTCCGCGCGTCCAGGGTCCTCTGCACCGAGGCCATCAGCTCCGGCCGCACGTGCGCCGGGTCGCGTCGCAGCGGCAGCGCCGGGGGCTGCGGGAAGCCGTCGAGCCGGTCCCACCACCAGTCCCGGTCGGCCTCCCACGCGCTGGTCTCCGGCAGGCGCCGCACCGACTCCACGTAGTCGCCGTAGTCGACCTCCAGCGGCGGCAGGGTCGCGTTCCAGTCGCTCACCAGCGCGAACAGGTCGCGGTAGAACACGTTGGACGACCAGCCGTCGATGATGAGCAGACTCACCGAGCAGTGCAGCCGCGCCCGGTCGTCGTCCAGCAGCGTCAACCTCATGTCCACACCCGGCCCGTGCTGCGGGTCCGGACCGCTGGTGCTCATCTCCCGCCGGGTGGCGGCCAGTTCCGCCTCCACCCGCTCGGCCGGTTCGCCGCGCAGGTCCCGCACCCGCAGCACCGGAAGCGCCCCCGGCTCGTCGGCCGCGGGGATGCGCTGGGTGCCGTCGGGCAGCACGCGGGCGCGCAGCACCGGCTGGTGCGCGGCCAGCCGCCGCAGCGCGTCCTCCAGCGCCTCCGGCGCCTCGTCGGCGTCCACCTCGGACAGTCCGATGTCGACGTAGTGGTGCGCGGAGTCGTAGGACAGCTCCCAGCCGTCCTGCTGGCCGACGAAGTAGCCCTGTTGCAGCGGCAGGAGCGGGAACACCGCGCGCGGGTCCGCTCGTCTGGTGATCTCCACGGGCAGCGCGCGCCCGTCGGTGCCGCTGGCGCGACGCCGCACCAGGTCGGTCAGCTCGCCGAGGGTGATCTCGACGCGGATGTCCGACAGGGCCAGCACCACGCCGAGGCGCTTGCGCACCAGCGCGGACATGCGCACCGTCAGCACGGAGTCCCCGCCCAGGGACAGGAAGGGGGTGTCACCGCTGATCGTGGCGGGGTCGACGTCGAGCAGCTGGGCCCAGATCGAGGCCAGCTCGCGGTCGAGGTCGGCCGGGGTGGTGGTCGTGGTCACGGTCAGCTCCTGTTCGGGTGGGGCGTGGGGCGCTCGGCGATCACGGCGAACTGACCGAGCGCGTCGAGCGGGTGGTCGGTGGGCGGCAGCGCCGTGCGGACGTGCAGTCCCGCCGCGCCCAGCTCGGCCGTCCACTCGTCGCGGGTGAGGAAGACCCGGTCCTGCCCGGCGCGCAGGTCGCCGTCGCCAGCGGGGCGCGCGCCGGGCGCGGGGGACATGAGGAACTGCATCGACACCGACGCCTGCCGCAGCTCCCGGCCGGACTCCACGAGCACCAGCGCGCCGCCGGGCCGCAGCCACGAGCGCGCCCGGCGCAGCACGTCGCGCACGTCGACGGCGTTGTGCAGCACGTTCGCCGCCACCACGAGGTCCGCGTCCGGCACGGGAGGGGTGGCGGCGGGGTCGTTGACGTCGAGCAGGGCGAACCGCACCCGCGGGTCGCCGCCGAGCACGCCGGGGGCGCTGTCGAGGAAGAACCGGGACACGTCGGTGAACACGTACTCCAGGTCCCGGCCGCGCAGGGCGGCCAGCAGCGGCAGCGCCGTGCCACCCACCCCGGCGCCGACCTCGAGGACACGGGCCCGCCGGGACGTCGGCAGCCGCTCGGCGGCGACCGCGGCGACGACCGCGTTGAGGTAGGTGTTGACGACGTTGCCGCGGTAGGCGCCGTCGGCGGCGGCGGTGTCACCGGCGTCGAACAGCAGCGACTGCACCGCGATCTCGTCGCGCAGCAGCGCGGGCAGCCGCTCGGCGGCGGCCAGGAAGAACGCGCTCACCGCGGGCGGGTAGCCCAGGCGTGCGCACAGCTCCGGCACCCGCGCCCGCACCTCGGCCACCGGCGTGGTGGGCGACAGGTCGTGCAGCAGGCCGGAGGCCGGATCGCGGCGCAGCAGGTGCTCCTCGACCAGGGCGCGCAGCCAGCCGCGCGCGATCCACCGGTGCCGCGGTGCGACACGCAGCCGGTCGAGCACCTGCTCGGGTGCGTGGCGCACTCCGGGCCGGAACAGGCCCGCGCGGCGCAGCACCTCGGCGGTGGTCGCCAGCGCCAGTTCGTCCAGGCCCCGCATCGCCTCGGGCAGGCGGTCGAGACCGGTGTCGCCGATCGCGGCCAGTCCGTGCTCGTGCGGGGTCACCGGGCGCCGTCCAGGTCGATCTCCACCGGCACGCCGGACAGCTCGGGGCGGCGGCGCAGGTGGGTGCGGGCCGCGGCGGCGAGGCGCTGCCGGGCGAAGCGGCGCAGCGGTTCGTGCGGGCCCGCACCGGCCGCGGCGGCGATCTCCGCCACCGGCCGCCACGCCGCCGACGCCGGCGACACCACCTCCAGGCGGCGCGGGTCGCCGGGGGCCAGCACCACCACCGCGTCCAGGCCGGTCAGCTCGGCGCGCAGCCGCGCCGCGGTCCGCGCGCCGGGCACCAGGGCCCCGTTGGGCACGTCCACCAGCCGCACCGGTCCGTCGCGCACCACCGTCGCCACGTCCCGCGCGTCCACGTCGGTCCAGCGCAGCACCGGAGGCTCCGCCACCGGTGCCGGGTCGTCCACGCGCAGCACCGCGTCGAAGCGGTAGCGGGTCAGCTCCGAGTCGTCGGCCAGCAGCTTGGGCAGCGCCACCATCCGGACGTCGCGCTCGGTGGACGCCGCGGCGCTGGCCAGAGCGGGCGGGTCGAACAGCAGCTCCTCGTCCCGCTCGGCCCGCGCCGCCGCCCGCCGCGCCAGCTCGGCGTCGTCGGCACCGGGGGAGCGGCTGCGCTCCACCCACGCGCTGAACTCCGCCAGCAGTCCGGAGTGCCGGTTGTCGCCCACCACCACGTGCCCGCCGGGCGCGACCGCGGCCACCGCGGCGGCCACCACGGCGGCGAGGTAGCCGGTGTCCGGGAAGCACTGGGTCACCGAGTTGAGCAGCACCAGGTCGGGCCGTCCCGCCGGAAACCCCAGCTCGGCCACCGCCGCCGTCACCGCGGGGCCGGTCAGCTCGTGCGCCGCCGCCCGCACCACCCGCGCGTGCGGCGGTGCGGCGGCGGAGACCGCGCGCACGGCGTGCTCGGCCACGTCGGTGCCGACGTAGCCCTCGACGCGCGCGGCGAGGCGGTGCAGCAGCATCCCGGTGCCGCAGCCCAGCTCGACCACGTGCCGGGGTCGCAGACCGGCCACCAGGTCGACGGTGCGCGTCACCCACTCGGCCATGTGGTCGGCGGGCAGCGGCTCACCGGTGTCGGAGGCCCGCCAGCCGCGCAGGTCGAAGTCGCCGCCGGACCCGTCGCCGTAGGTCAGCTCGTACACCTCCCCCCACTGCTCCAGGTGCTCGGCGACCAGCTCCCCCGGACGCGGCGTGCTGGCCAGCAGGTGGGCGTGCGGCACCAGGCGAACCCGGTCGCCGTCGGCGCGCGCACGCGCCACCCACGGGTGGCCCTCCAGGTGGGCCGCCGCATCGCGTGCGGCCGTGGCGGTGTCGTCAGGCACGGTCGGGTCCTTCCTCGTCGTCGATCAGCTGACCGCGATCGGTCAAGCGCAGACTGCGGTGGGCGCGGGTGGCGACCCGTTCGTCGTGGGTCGCGACGAGCACGGCCGTCCCGTCCCGGCACCGCGCCGCCAGCAGGTCCAGCACGGCGTGCGCGGTGGTGTCGTCCAGGGCCGAGGTGGGTTCGTCGGCCAGCAGCACCCGCGGGCGCGCGGCCAGCGCGCGGGCCAGCACGACCCGCTGCCGCTGCCCGCCGGACAGCCGGGCGGGCCGGTGCTCGGCGTGGTCGGCGGGCAGCCCGGTGGCGTGCAGCAGCGCGTCGGCCTCGCGCGACGCCGCCGCGCGGTCCAGACCGCGCAGCAGCCGGGCGGGTCGGGCGGTCGCGCTGCGGGCGCGGTGCGCGGGGTTGAGCGCGCCGAGCGGGTCCTGGTGCAGCAGCTGCACGGCCCCGAGCGCGGCGCGGTCGCGGTCGCGCACGTCCGCGGGCAGCGGCCCACCGTCCAGCAGGACCTCTCCGCCGGTGATCGGGTGCAGACCGGCCAGAGCGCGCAGCAACGTCGTCTTCCCGGACCCGGACGGCCCGCGGACCACCACGAACTCGCCCGCCCGCAGGCCCAGGTCCACCCCCGCCAGCAGGGCGGCGCCGTCGGCCCGGCGCACCACCGCCTCCCGCACCAGCAGCACCGGGTCGCCGGTGACCGGAGGCAGCGGCACCACCGCCGGTGGTGGCGCGTGGTCGCCGGGCAGGGCGAGGACGCGGTCCGCCAGCCGTGCCACGAGCGCCCGGTCGTGGGAGATGAGCAGGACGGGCCCGTCGCCGCGCTCGCGCCGGGCGCGCACCAGCCGCTCCACCAGCGCCGCGGCGTCGGCGTCGAGGGAACTGGTCGGCTCGTCGAGCACCAGCAGCGCGGGGCGCGCCGCCACGGCCCGCGCCAGGGCCACGCGCTGCGCCTGCCCGCCGGACAGTTCGCGCACCCGCCGCTCGCGCACCAGCGCGGGGTCCAGCCCGACCGAGCGCAGCGCGTCGTCCACGACCGCGGCACCGGCCGCCGTGTCGGCGACCACCCCGGCCACCGGCCACAGCGGGTGCAGCGCGGCGGCCGGGTCCTGCCCGAGCACCGCGGTCTCCCGCCTGCGCCACGTCCGCGCCGCCCGCCCCCGCCGCACGACCGAGCCGCGCCAGCGCACCTCGCCGCCCGCGCGCGCCAGGCCGGGCGGCAGCGCGTCCAGCAGCGCGTGCACGAACGTCGTCTTGCCGGTGCCGGAGGGGCCCACGACCGCCACGACCTCGGAGTTGCCGGCGGTCACGGTCACCGGGCCGAGCAGGACGCGGCCGGTCGCGTCCGCGACCACGAGTCCCCGCACGTCCAGCACGGCGCTCATCCCGCCACCCCGCGCCGGGACAGCGCCGACCACGCCACCCCGCACGCCAGCAGCACCAGCGCCGCGGCGGGCGCGGCGACACCCGCGGGGTTCAGCGCCGCGCCGGGCAGGTTCTCCCGCAGCATCAGCGCCCAGTCCGGCGAGGGCGGCTGCGGCCCGAAGCCCAGCAGCGCCACCGTGCAGGCCAGTTGCAGCCCGAGCACGAACCGCAGCGCCGCGTCCGCCGCGACCAGCGGGCCCAGCGCGGGCGCGAGTTCGCGCACCAGCACCGCACCCGTGCTCTCCCCGCGCCCGCGGGCCGCCTCGACCCAGCCGCTGCCGCGGAAGCGGCTCGCCGCGTCGCGCACCACGCGCGCGGTCAGCGGCGCGCCTCCGGCGACGGCGGCCACCACGACCGCCGCGCCACCGGGCACCGCGACCGCCAGCACCAGCGCGACCAGCAGCAGCGGCAGTGCCGCGAGCAGGTCCAGCGCCGCGGTCAGCAGCCGGTCGGTCACCCCGCCGACCCATCCGGCGAGCAACCCGACCACCACACCGGCCGCGGTCGCCGCGGCTCCGCCGGCCAGGGCCAGCAGCACCAGCCGCGCACCCCCGGCCAGCACCCGCGACAGCACGTCGCGCCCCAGCCCGTCCGTGCCCAGCGGGAACGCACCACCGGGCACGGAGAACGGCGTCCCGACCACCGCGGCCGGGTCGTGCGGCGCGACCAGCCCACCGCTCAGCGCCGCCACCACCACGACCACCCCGGCGACCGCACCGGCCCCCGGCCTCACCGCGTCACCGCCAGCGCCACCAGGTCGGCCACCGCCGCGCCCACCACGACCACCAGCCCGCCCAGCAGACCCGTCACCGCCACCACGGGCGCGTCGCGTCCCGCCACCGCGCCCACCAGCAGCTCACCCAGTCCCCGATAGCCGAACACCGTCTCCACCAGCGCCGCCGACGACACCGCTCCCGCCGCGACCGCCGCCAGCACCCGCACCGCCGGGGCCAGCACGAACGGCGCCACGTGGTCGCGGTGCACCCGCCACGGCGGCATCCCGCGCACCCGCGCGTCCCGCACGTGCGGCGCGGCGCACGCGTCGGCCACCACACCCGCCAGCAGCGCACCGCCCCACGCCGCCGACGGCAGCGCCAGGGCCAGCGCTGGCAGCACCAGCACCTCGGGGCGTCGCAGCGGAGGCACTCCCGGCGGCAGCAGCGACACCGCGGGCAGCCACCGGAGCAACCCGGCCAGCACGAGCACCAGCACCGCGACCACCACCGCCTGCGGCACCGCCGCCAGCGCCGTGAGCACCGCGCCGCCGACGCGCGAGCGCCCCGGCCGCGCCGTGCCGACCAGCCACGCCAGCGCCAGCACCAGAGGCACCGCCACCAGCAGCGCGGCACCGGTGAGCACGGCCGTCGCCGCCAGCCGCGGCAGCACGAGGTCGGCCACCGGCCGGTCGGTCAGCAGCGAGGTGCCCCAGTCGCCCCGCAGCAGCCCGGCGGCCCAGCTCAGCCACCGCTGCCACAGCGGGTCGTCCAGCCCGGTGGCCTCGCGCAGCCGCGCCAGTCGCGCGGCGTCCGCGCGCCCGCCGGTGCGCGCCGCCGCGGCGTCACCGGGCAGCACCTCCACGGCCGCGAACACCACGACCGACAGCAGCACCGCCGTGGCGCCGGCACGCGCCAGGACCGCGACCCCGGCGCGCAACGGCGGTGCGCTCGTCACGCCCCGACCCGCACCCGGTCGACGAACAGCCGGGCGAACCCCGGACCAGTAGGCAGGTCGCTCACACCGGGCCGCGCCAGGTCGAGCCCGTCGCCCGTGCCCCACACGAGGTAGCCGCCCTCGTCGCGCAGCCGCGTCTGCAGCTCGCCCAGCGCCCGGTCCGACGAGGCGGGGTCGGGGTCGGCCAGCGCGGTGTCGAGGTCGCGCTCCCAGTCGGCCCGCCGCCAAGCGGTCTCGTTGGTGGGGGAGTCGGCGCGCAGCGCGATCCGCGACACGTCCAGGAAACCGATGCCGCCGAGGTAGCTGACGTAGAAGTCCGACTGCGCGTACACCGAGGTCCAGTAGGTCTCCTGCGGTTCGACCCGCACCGACACGTCGATGCCGATCTCGCCGAGCTGCTGCGCCAGCAGGGTCGCGGAGGCGTCCATGCCGGGGTAGGCGGTGGTGGTGACCAGCTCCACCGACAGTCCGTCGCCGCGTCCGGCCTCGGCGAGCAGCGCGCGCGCCCGGTCGAGGTCGCGCTCCCGCTGCGGCAGGTCCGGGCTGCTGGGGTCCGCCGGGGTGATGAGGTCGTTGCCGATCTCCCCGAAGCCGAGGAACACGGTGTCCAGCAGCTGCTGCCGGTCGGCGGCCAGCTTCACCGCCTCCCGCACCCGCGGGTCGTCGAACGGGGCGCGGTCGGTGCGCATCACCACGGGGTAGGCGGTGACACCGGGGCGGCGCACCACCTGCACGCCCGCGCCGCGCGCCTGCTCGGCGGCGGTGGGGCTGACGCTGCCCGCGACGTCGGCGCGCCCGGACAGCACCGCGTCCGCGCGGGCCTGCGGGTCGGCGATCGCGGAGATCTCCACGCGCCCGGTCGGAGCCGGCTCGCCCCACCAGTCGTCGTTGCGCTCCAGCGCGACGGCGGCCGGATCACCACCGGCGATGCGGTAGGGGCCGGAGCCGGGCGGGGCGCTGCTGAAGTCGGTGGTGCCCTCGGGCACGACGAACGTGGCCGACTGCAACGCCTCCGGCACCCGTGCGAACGGCGCGCGGGTGACGAGTTCCAGGGTGTGCTCGTCGACGGCGCGGGAGGCGCCGAGGTCGAACATCGCCATGCGGCCGTAGTTCTCGGCGGCCTTGTCGGCCATCCGCCGCAGGGAGAACAGCACGTCGCCGGAGTCGACGGCGCTGCCGTCGGTGAAGCGGGCGTCCTCGCGCAGCGCGACGCGCCAGTGCGTCAGGCTCTCGTCGGGCTCCCACGACGCGGCCAGCCGCGGCGCGGTCCGCCCGTCCGGCCCGGCGACCGTGAGCACGTCGTAGACCAGGGCGAAGCGCATCGCGTCCGACTCGTTGCCCAGCCCGCCGTGCGGGTCGTTGCTCGCGGTGGCGGCGGCGCCGACCGCGGCGTAGCGCAGCACGTCGGTGTGCTCCGGTGCCGCGCTGTCCGCGCCGGCGGAGCAGGCCGCGGCGGTCAGTGCGGCGGCGGTCAGCGTCGCGGCGCGGCGCAGTGGGTGTCTCACGGGGTGTGCCTCTCGTCGTCCGTGCGGTGCAGCAGCGCGTCGACCAGGTCCGCGATCGCGGACACGGCGTCGCCGCGCAGCAGCGAGTAGTGGTGGGCGTCGACCGCGGCCAGGCGCACCGGCCCGGCCAGGTGGGCCGACCAGCCCAGGTCGGGCACTCCGGCGGGCACGTCGTCCACGCCCATGCCGATGCCGGAGTTGCGGGGCGAGGTGCGCGCCGCTCGCACGACCAGGGCACGCGTGCTCGGGTCGGGCAGCGGGCGCGGGGTGTGCTCGGCCAGGCCGCGCAGGTGCCGGGCGAACACCTCCAGGCGGGTGGCGGCGGTGTCGCCGGGACGCAGCAGGCCGTGCGAGGTCAGCGCGTCGTCGACCTCGCGCTGCAGCGCGCCGTCGACGTGCCCCGTCGTGCGCTCCCGCGAGCCGAGGTCGACGTCGAGGTAGCCCTCCAGCGACGCCAGGTAGCGCCGAGCCAGCTCCGCCTCTCCCGGCGTCGCGGTGATCAGCGACGGGTCGTGGGAGTCCAGCAGCACCAGCGCCGCGGTGCGCAGCCCCTGCTCGTGCAGGACGCGGGCGACCTCGTGGGCGAGGTCGCCGCCCATCGACCAGCCGCCCAGCAGGTACGGCCCGGACGGCTGGTACCGCCGCACCACCCCCGCGTACAGCCGCGCCAGTCCGGTCACGCTCTCCGGTGCGCCGGCGCCGGACAGACCGGGATCGGTCAGCGCCACCACCGACACCGCGGGGTCGAGCCGCCGCGCCAGGTCGGCGTAGCACAGCACGTCGCCGCCGGAGGGGTGCAGCAGGAACAGCGTCCGCCGGCCCGTGCCGGCCCGCAGCAGCACCGCCACGTCCTCGTCGTCCACTCCGGACTCCTCGGACCCGTCGTCCACTCCGGACTCCGCGGTAGAGCCCCACGCGTCCGGGTCGTCGGCCAGCAGCCGCACCCGCTCGGCGTGCTCGGCCACGGCGGCGCGCACCCGATCGGGCGGCAGCACCGGGTGCAGCGCGTCCCACTGCAGGTGCAGCTCTCCGTGCTCCTCCAGCACCTGGTGGTCCAGCAGCGTCTGCGGGGTCTGGCTCAGCGCGGCCACCCGCTCGCCGGCCCAGGCCGGATCGTGGTCCTCGCCGGACAGGCCGAGTGCGCTGGTGAACACCACCGGCACCGACACCAGCTCACCGGCGGCGGCCGACCGCTCGGCCAGCACCTCCAGCGCCGAGAACTCCCGGTGGTCCAGGTCGTCGAACAACCGCCGCTGCGTGCGGCGCACCCGCTCGGCGAAGGACTCCGCCGGGGAGCGGTCCACGGCGTGCAGCACCAGCGAGGTGAAGTCGCCGACCACGTGCGCCACGTCCGGGTGCACGTCGGGCCGGTCGAACAGCGTCAGCACCACGGAGAACGAGTCCTGGCCGCTCCACGCCGCCAGCACGTCGGCGTAGACGGTCAGCAGCACCGCCGTCGGGGTGACCCGGTGGCGGGCGGCGGTCTCGCGCAGCGCCCGCCAGCGCGGCGCGTCGAGCACCGCCGCGTGCCGCTGGAACCGGGGCGCGTCCGCGGCGTCGTCCAGCGGCAGGGCGGGAGCGGCGGGGAGCTCGGCCAGCCGCTCCCGCCAGTAGGTGGCGGCCCGCTGTCCCGCGGGGCCGTCGCGGCGCTCCTCCAGGGCGCGCACGCACTCCGCCGGGTGCACCCCCACCGGAGGGAGGTCGACGTCGGGGTTCAGGTGGTGGTGACGCAGCTCGCGGTCGATCACGCCCCAGCTCGCGGCGTCGCACACCAGCACGTCCACGCCGGTGAACAACCGCACCCGCCCGTGCGGCAGCAGCGCCGCCCGCACCTGGAACAGCGGCCACCGGTCGGACGGTCCCGGCTTGCGGGACACCCGCTCGCGCAGCGATGCCAGCCGTCGCTCCCGCTCGGCCTCGCCGACCTCGCGCAGGTCGTGCACCCTGATCCGGTAGCGGGGGACCTCGGGGAGCACCGTCATGCTGCCCTGCGCGTCGACGACCGCCCGCAGCGACGGGTGCCGGGCGACGACCCGGTTCCACGCCTCCTCGTGACGCGCCACGTCCAGCTCGGCGCAGTCGTGCTCCAGGTAGAAGTGGCAGGGCACGTCACCCCACCGGTAGCCGCCGTCGCGCCCCACCCAGTAGGCGTGCTGCACGCGCGTCAGCGGCCAGGAGCTCACCTCGGCGGCCGGGACGGCGGCGGTGGTGACGGGCGCGGACGCGCTCCCACCCGCCCGCTCGCGCACCAGCCCGGCCAGCGCTCCCACGGTCGGCGCGTCGAGCAGGTCCCGCAGTCGCAGGTCGGCGTCGTGCTCGCGGCCCAGCGAGGTGAGCATGCCGGTCGCCAGCAGCGAGTGCCCGCCCAGGGCGAAGAAGTCCGCGTCGGCCGAACGCACCGGCACGCCGAACAGCTCGCTCCACAGCGCGGCGATCCGCCGCTGCACCGGATCGGTGAGCTCGTCGCCCTCGCCCGGCTCGTCGCCGACGGGGACGGGTGCGGTGGAGCGGGCGCGCAGGTCGGTGCGCGACACCGCCACCACCGACTCGGCGCGGCCGTCGCGGTGCAGCGCGAGCACGCGCTCCAGAGCGGACGCGCCGGTCGCCGCGTCGAGGGCGTCGCGCAGCACGACCGTGCGCTCGTCGCCGCCGGGGCCGACCTTCCAGCCGTCCCAGACCACGCTCGTCCAGCGGGTCGCGGTGTCGTCGTCCGCGGCCTCGGCGGTCGCGTCGAGCACGGCGTTGGCAGCGGCGTAGGCGCCGGTGCCGATCCCGCCGACCAGCACGGCCGCCGAGGACATCAGCAGCACCGACGCCGGGCGGGCCGACGCGGGCAGCCGCCGCACCGCCTCGCGCAGCGCCACCGCGCCACCGGCCTTGCCGTGCAGCTGCCGGGCCACCTGCTCGGCGCCGGTGACCCGCAGCGGGTGCGTCCCGGCCGTGGCGGCGGCACCGGCCGCGTGCACCACGACCGCCACGGGCGCGCTTCCCGCCAGTTCGACCAGCAGCCGCTCCCACCCGGCGGGGTCGGCCGCGTCCAGGACGCGGGTGGTGATGTCGCAGCCGTCGCCCGCCAGCGCCGCCAGCGCCCGCCGGGCGTGCGGCACGTCGGAGACCGGGCGTCGCGAGGTCACCACGACCCGTGCTCCCGCCCGCGCCAGGTGAGCGGCCACGACGAGGCCGACGTCGCCGAGCCCGCCCGCCACGACCGCCCACCCGCCGCGCAGGGTCACCGGCTCGGCCGGATCGGGGGCGTGCGGGACGACCTCCCGCTGCCACCGCACCCGCCCGCGCGGCGCGACCTCGCCGACCTCGCCACCTCCGGCGAGGTCGGCCAGCTCGGCCAGCAGCGCCGCGGCCGCCTCGGCCGGGGCCAGCGGCCCGGTGTCGGCGGTGCGCCACCGGGCGACGCGCTGCTCCTGCGCCAGCACGCGGGTCAGCGCCTTCGCCGCCGTCGCCGCCGGGTTCGGCCGGTCGGCGCTCTCCACCGCGTCCGCTCCGGCCGCGGCGGTCAGCAGCACCGCCGGGCGCACGCCGCGCTCGGTCAGCGTCCGCGCCAGCTCCGCGCAGTCGCGCACCACGGCGGCGACGTCGTCGCCACCGGCGAGCACCAGCAGCCCGTCCAGCGACGGGCCGTCCACGTCGGACAGCTCGGTCCACGTCGTCGCGGCGCGCAGCGCGTCGTGCACCGCGACGTCCCCGCCGACGCGCACGAGCGCGAACCGGCCCCGCGGCACGCGCGCGGGCAGCACGGGCACCCGCTGCCAGCGCGGCCGGTGCAGCAGCAGGTCGCGGGGGACCGGACGGTCCTCGGCGGGCGGGTCGATCCACAGCCGCCGCTCCTGGAACGCGTAGCCCGGCGCGGCGACCCTGCGGCGCGCACCCGGCTCGCCGGGCAGCGCCACGTCCGCGCCGCGCGCCCACAGCCGCGCCACCGCCTCGCGCACCGTCACCGGCTCCTCGGCGCGCCGCTCGTGATCGAGGGTCCCCACCGAGTCCACCAGACCGGGCAGGGCGTGGGAGCGGGCCAGCGACACCAGCGCCGCACCCGGCCCCACCTGCACCAGCAGGGACGGTCCTGCGCCCACGGCGGCACGCAGCGCCTCGGAGAACCGCACGGGTTCCCGCAGTTGCCGCGCCCAGTGCTCGGCGGTGGCCAGCTCGGCGAGCACGGGCCCGCCGGTCAGCGTGCTCACCACGGTCGCCGTCGGCACCGGGGCGGGCAGGCCCGCCGCCGCGCGCCGCACGGCGGGCACCGCCGGGTCCACCAGGCGCGAGTGCAGCGCCGCGTCCACCCGCAGCTCCCGGCACCGCACCCCGGCACGGCGTGCCTCGGCCGCCAGTCCCGCCACGGCGTCCGACGGTCCCGACACCACGCTCGCCCGCGGGCCGTTGACCACGGCCAGGTCCACCAGCGGGTGCCCGCCCAGCAGCGTCCGCACCTCGTCCGCGCCCAGGTCCAGCGACAGCATCGCCCCGTTCCCGGCGACCCGCGACACCTCCGTGCAGCGCACCGCCACCAGTCGTGCGGCGTCCCGCAGTTCCAGGCCACCGGCCACGACCGCCGCGGTGTACTCGCCGAGGCTGTGCCCCAGCACCGCGTCCGGCCGCACGCCCCACGCCGCGAGCAGCCGCGCCGTCGCCAGCGAGACGGTGAACAGCGCGGGCAGCCCGAGGGCCGCGTCGCGCACCCGGTGCTCCGCCGCCGTCCCGCGCACCACCTCGCGCACGTCCACGCCCAGCAGCGGCCGCAGCAGGGCGGCGCACTCGTCCACCGCCTCGGCGAACACCGGCTCGCGCTCGTAGAGCCCGCCGCCCATGCCGCCGTACTGGCTCCCGGCGCCGGGGAAGGCGAACACCACCCGCGGGGCCGGTGCCGTCACGGGCACCGGCACCGCGGTGCGCAGCGTCCGCGCCGCCGCCGCGGGGTCCTCGGGCGAGGCGACGACGGCCACCCGCCGCCGCTGGTGCACCCGGCCGACGTCGAGGGTGTGCGCCAGATCGGCCAGAACGTCCGGCCCGACACCCTCGACGTGGTCGGCCAGGGCGAGGGCCGCGCCGCGGGCCGCGTCGTCACCGCGCCCGGACACCACCAGCACCTGCGGCCGGGGGTCGGGGGACACCGGCCGAGGCGCGGGCGGAGGACCGAGCACGACGTGGCAGTTCGTGCCGCCGATGCCGAAGGAGCTCACCCCGGCGAACGGCGCGTCCGGCGACCACGGGCGCGCGGTGGTGACCACCTCGAACGGAGAGCCCTCCAGACCCAGCGCGGGGTTGAGCGGCTCGGCGTGCAGCGACGGCGGCACCGAACCGCGCGACAGCGCCAGCACGGTCTTGATCAGCGAGGCGACGCCGGCGGCGCTGTTGGCGTGGCCGATGTTGCCCTTCACCGAACCCAGGCCGCACCACGGCCGCTCCGCCGAGCCGAACACCGTCCGCAGCGCGGCCACCTCGACCGGGTCGCCCAGCGCCGTGGCGGTGCCGTGGCCCTCGACGTAGCCGACCGCGCGCGGGGCCACCCCCGCGACGGCCTGCGCCTCGGCGATGGCCCTGGCCTGCCCGCGCGGCGACGGCGCGGTGAACCCGGCCCGGTCCGCGCCGTCGTTGCTCACCGCCGAACCGCGCAGCACGGCCAGCACCGGATCGCCGTCGGCGAGCGCGTCCTCCAGCCGCCGCAGCACCACCGCGCCGACGCCCTGGGAGTACACGATCCCGGTGCCGCGCGCCGAGTACGGCCGCACGACACCGTCGGCGGAGTAGATGCCGTCGGGCACGTGCACGTAGCCCCGGCCCTGCGGCACGATCAGCGACACGCCTCCGGCGAGCGCGGTGTCGCACTCCTCGGCCAGCAGGGCCTGCGCCGCGGTGTGCACGGCCACCAGCGACGTGGAGCAGGTCGTGGCGACCGACACCGCGGGACCGGTCAGGTCCAGCCGGTGCGCGACGTGCAGCGGCAGGTAGTCGGCGTGGGTGGCGATCGCGGTGCGCAGACTGCCCACCGGATCGGTGCCACCACCGGCGGGGTCCCAGCGACCGGGCAGGTTCGCCGTCAGGTAGGCGCTGTGCGCCGATCCCGCGTACACCCCGACGGTGCCGGCCCCGCGCCCGCCGCCGTGCCCGGCGTTCTCCAGCGCCTCCCAGCAGGCGCGCAGGAACAGCCGCTGCTGCGGGTCCATCAGCGCCGCTTCGGCGTCGGTGAGCCCGAAGGGCTCCGGGTCGAACAGGTCCTGTCCGGCGATCAGGCCGGCCACCGGCACCAGTCCGGGGGAGCGCAGCACCTCCGGCGGCGTGCCCGCGGCCCGCATGTCCTCCTCGGACAGACGGGTCAGGCCGCTGCGCCCGTCGATCAGCAGGTCCCAGTACGCCTCCGCGTCCGCGGCGCCGGGGAAGCGGCACGCCGCTCCGACCACGGCGATCACCGGGCCACCTCCTGCGCCAGCAGCCGAGCCGCCCGCCGACCCACCGGTGCCGCTGACGGCACCGGTGGTGGTGGCGCGGCGGGGGTGGCGACGCCGGTGAGGAAGGCGGCGAGGGCGCGGGCGGACGGGTGGGCGAACAGGTCCACCACCGCGAGCCGCGACCAGCCGCGGTCGACCAGCCGCCGCGTGGCGAGCACCAGCGTCAGCGACGTGGCGCCGAGGGAGAAGAACGGCGCCTCCGCGTCCACCGCGCAGCCGAGCAGCTCGGAGAACACCTCCGCCACGACCCGCTCCACCTCCGGGTCGGCGACCGGGGCGACCGGGACGGGAGCGGACTCGGGAAGCGGAGCGGGAACCGGCACGGCGCCGGGTGCGGCGACGAGACGCACCAGTCCGTCCGGCGCGAACCGCTCCTCCAGCGCCGCACCGCGCGCCCGCGCCTCTCGCCGCGTCTCGCGGCTCCACCGGGCCGCCGACTCCAGCGCGTCGGCGGGAGCGAGCGCGCCGGGGGCCACGCCCAGCGACACCTCCAGCCCCAGCGCGGCGGCCCGCGCCACCGCGTTCTCCCACCACGACCCGTCCACCACCGGGTCCGCGGCGGGCGGCGCCTCCGCGACGACCTCGGCGTGCGCGGTGCCGCGCCGGTACGGGTTGGGCAGCGCCGCGTAGTCGACCTTGCCGTTGGGGGTCACCGGGAACTCCGGGTGCACGCAGAACCGGCTGGGCACCATGTAGTCGGGCACCCGCTGCCGCAGGTGCGCCACCAGGTCGGCCTCCACCACGGACTCCGCGGACCCGGCGGGCACGACGTGCGCCACCAGCCGGGGCCGGTCGTCGGGCCCCGGCACCGCCAGCGCCACCGACTTGCGCACCGACGGCACCCGGTCGAGCACCGACTCGACCTCGCCCAGCTCGATGCGGTGACCGCGGATCTTCACCTGCCGGTCCACCCGGCCCAGGAACTCGATCTCACCGTCGTGCCGCCAGCGCCCCAGGTCGCCGGTCCGGTACAACCGCCGCCCCAGCACCGGGTGGTGGACGAAGCGCTGCGCGGTCTGCGCGGGATCACCGGCGTAGCCGCGCGCCAGACCGTCACCGCCGATGTGCAGCTCACCGGGCTCGCCCACCGGGCAGGGAGCGCCGTGCTCGTCGAGGACGTGGAAGCTCTGTCCGCGCAGCGCGCGCCCGTAGGGGATGCTGCTCCACGCCGGGTCGACGTCCTCGACCACGTGGCAGATCGACCAGATCGCCGCCTCGGTGGCCCCGCCGAGGCTCACCACCGTCGCGGACGGGGCCAGCGCGCGCAGCCGGTCGGGCAGCGTCACCGGGATCCAGTCGCCGGAGAGGAACACCAGCCGCAGCGGCCGCAGTGCCCGCGCCGCCAGGTCCGGGTCGATCTCGGCGTACTCCACGAGCATCTCCAGCAGCGCGGGCGCCGTGTTCCACAGCGTCACCCCGTGCCGCTCCGCGAGCTCCAGCCAGTGGCCCGGATCGCGCTGCCGGTCGGCGTCGGGCAGCACCAGCGCACCACCCGCGCCGAGGACGCCGAACACGTCGTGCACCGACAGGTCGAAGCTGAACGCCGAGAGCGCCAGCACCCGGTCCCGCGGCCCGATCGGGAACCGGTCCACGAGGTCGTCGATCGTGGTGCGGGCGGCGCGGTGCTCGACCGCCACGCCCTTGGGGCGGCCGGTCGAGCCGGAGGTGAAGATCGCGTAGGCCAGGTCGCCGGGCACGGGCCGCCGCGGCTCGCCGACCGGGTCGGCTGTGGTGGCCGGGCCGGCCGGGTCGCTCGTGGTGGCCTCGTGCACCCGCACGCCCTCCGGCCACGCCGGAGCGGCGCCCGCCGCGACGACGGCGTGCCGCACCCCGGCCTGCTCGCACACCGACGCCACCCGCTCCGCGGGCCACGACGGCTCCACCGGCACGTACCCCGCGCCGCTCGCCGACACGCCCAGCAGCGCCGCCACCTGCTCGCGCCCCTTCGGCGCGGACACCGCGACCAGATCTCCCGGCCCCACGCCGGCGCCGGCCAGCCGCGCCCCCAGGGCGCGCGCGACGGCGGCCAGCTCCTCGTGCGAGGTGACACCGCGGGCGTCCAGCAGCGCGGGCCGCTCACCCGCGTCCCGCGCGGCGGCGCGCAGCGGGTCGTCCAGCAGCGGTCCCGCCTCGCCGAAGGGGGTCGCGTTCAGCTCCGCGTCCGGTTCGAACGACGGCACCCAGCCCAGCGACGGGTCCTCCCACGCCGCGTCGGAGTCGGCCAGCCGCTCCAGCAGCAGCGCGTGCGCCCGCGCCATGCCCGCGACGAGTCCGTCCGGGTACGCGGTGTCCACCGCGTCCCAGCAGATCCGCAGGCGGCCGCCCTCCTCCAGCACGATGTGGTCCAGCAGCACCTGCGGGGTCTGGGAGATGCCGAAGACCTCCCGGCCCAGCCAGCCGGCCGGGTCGCGGCCGTCCGGGGTCAGACCCAGCCCGCTGGTGAACACCACCGGGTGGCGAGGTGCCTCCAGCGCCGCCGCGCCGCTGACGAGCGCGCTGTCGCGTCCGTCCATGGCGGACCAGAAGGAGGTGTTGACCGAGCCCGCCCAGGCGGCGAAACCCTCGCCCCGCAACGGCTCCCACCGCGGGACGCGCACCGGGACGGTGGAGGTGAAGTCGCCCACCACGTGCGCCAGCTCGGCCTCGTCGGGCCGGTCGAACAGCGTGGCGGTGAGGCAGAACTCGTCGGTGGCGCCCCAGCGGGCCAGCGTCAGCGAGCACGCCGCGAGCAGCACCCCGGTCGGGCTGAGCCCGTGGCGGGCCGCCCGCCGCCGCAGCTCCGCCCACCTCCGCGGCGTCAGCTCCGTCGCGGTGCGGGTGAAGCGGTGCGAACGCAGCTCCCGCGGATCGGTGGCCAGCGGCAGCGCCGGACCGGGCGGCAGGTCCAGCGCGGCGACGGCGGCCGGTGCGGTGCGGCGGCGGGCGAACGCGGCGAACGTGGACGCCGGCGGCGGCAGTTCGGCGACGGGGTCGGCGACCAGCGCGCCCCACTCGGAGATCACCTGCACCCACCCGGCGAGGTCCAGCGCCAGCACGTCGGTCCCGACGCAGACCCGCGTACGACCGGTGGGCAGCAGCACCACCCGCAGGTCGTAGAGCGGCCACCGGTCGGCGGGCCGCACCTGGTGGGACCAGCCGTGCCGCAACCGCTCGGCCTCGTCGACCGCCGCGGCGGGGGGCAGGTGGCGCAGGTCGGTCACCGGGAGCACCAGCTCCGGCACCTCCTCCAGGACCCGGCCGCGCGCGTCGCCGTCGACGACCGTCCGCAGCGCCGGGTGCCGCCGCACGAGCAGGTTCCACGCGGCGGTCAGCCGCGCGACCTCGGCGTCCGGGTCCTCGGCGGTGTCGTGCTCGAACTCGCGGTAGAAGAACGTCGCCACCCCGCCCAGCGGGAACGACGGGTCGCGTCCCACCCAGTAGGCGATCTGCACGGGCGTCAGCGGGAACGTCCCGTCGTCCGCGACCGCGTCGGCCGCAGCGGTCTCGTCCACGGCCGCGCCGCGCGCCGGGTCCGCCGCGGCGAGCGCCTCGGCGACCGTGCGCGCCGTGGCGCCGCCCAGGAAGTCCGTCAGCGCGAGCCCGACCCCGGTGTCCTCGCGCAGCCGCCGCCGCAGCCGCACGGCGGTGAAGGACTCCAGGCCCAGCTCGACCAGCGGGACCTCGGGGTCGAGTTCGTCGGGGGAGAGGTCGAGCGCGTCGGCGACGGCGACCGTCACCGCTGCCGTCAACTCGTCTCCGGCGGTGGTCGGGTGGGCGGGGGTGGTGCTCACCGTGGCTCCTTCGGTTCGCGTCGGTTCGTCGTGTCGCAGTCGACCCGTTCACCCGACCTTCCTATTAATGGTTATCATTTTCACCCATTGGTGTGTCAACTCGTGGTGTGATCGGCACCGCTGTCCTGGAGGTCCTGATGAACGCTGACCACGAGTCGGTCGAGCGCAACTACGCCGTGAACGCGCAGTACTACGACGCGATCTTCCCCGCGGCGGCGGTCGAGACCGTGGTGGCGGCGCTGCCGTCCCCGCTGCGCGGCGCCACCACGGTCGCCGAGATCGGACCGGGCACCGGGACGTTCACCCGCGCCCTGGTCGAGCTGCTGCCGCCGGACGGCGAGGTGTTCGCGATCGAGCCCGCGCCGGCCATGCGCGCCGCCCTGGCGACGCGGATGCTGGAGCGCGAGCGCACGGCGCGTGCCGTGACCCTGCTGCCGGGACGCGCACCGGACGTGGCGCTGCCCGGACCGGTGGACGCCGTGGTGGCGTTCAACGCGTTGAGCCACTTCGGTGCCGAGGACCGGCCGCGGCTGTGGTCGTGGTGCGCCCGCAACCTCACGCCGGGCGGTGTGGTGGTCGTCGACGCTCCGGTACCGGACGAGCCGCTGGAGGTGGCACCCGTGACCGTGCCCGGCCGCGCCCTCGGCCGGCACCGCTACGACCACACCGCCTCGGCCGTCCCGACCGGGCCTGACGCGATGCGCTGGAGCATCACCTACCGCGCGTGGCGCGAGGACGCTCTCGTGTCCGAGGACACCGCCGAGTTCGACGCCGCCGTGGTGTCCCGTCCGACCCTGGACGCCGAACTGGCCGCAGCGGGCTTCGTCCCGCTGACGGCGCCGCCCGCGGTGGCGGCCTGGCGCCTGGGCTGATCGCGCGGGTAACGGGAGGACCACGATCCGGTGAGCGGGACCTGCGCCGCGCTCGGCAGGGCCACCACGCGGACCGGATCGCCTGCTCGTCGTCCGCCGGAGCCCCGCCGGTCCGTCGCCCCGTCCGAGACCG
The DNA here is from genome assembly GCF_016464305.1 of Umezawaea beigongshangensis. Taxonomy (GTDB): domain Bacteria; phylum Actinomycetota; class Actinomycetes; order Mycobacteriales; family Pseudonocardiaceae; genus Umezawaea_A; species Umezawaea_A beigongshangensis. The sequence continues at coordinate 135,847 of NZ_JAEIOJ010000009.1, read as the reverse complement.
GCCCCGCCGCCCGGTCGTCCCGGTACCGCCGGTCTCCGGCGGCCGCGCGGCGGCCGTCACGTCCGCGTCGAGGAGGTCGCACGACAGCGACACCGGACGAGGACTCCGGGACACAGGTGCGGGTGCCGACCACCGCGGTCGAGGTGGACCGGGGAGGGGTGTCGGCCAGGACCGGTCCCGACCGCGCGGAGGTGGTGCGCCGGTACGGCCTCGTCACACCCCGCCGGCGGCGGGCGTCGGCGCGGCGCACGTCCACCTGGACCACCACGAGCACGACGGCGACGAGCGCGGCGCGCAGCGGGTCGTCGACCCGCTGCGGGGCCACGGCGTCGTGCTCACCGAGTTCGACCTCTCCGTCAGCGCGCTCCTGGCCGGGGTCGTCGCGTGGTGCGCCACCGGCTGACCGCAGATCCCCGTCTCCACGAGCGACGAACCGGTGGACAGCTCGGCGGTCTCGGCCGGAGTCCGGCGCGGGTGCGCGGGGGAGGGGCGTCTGCGCGGTCCGTCTACGCCGGTGCGGCACCGGTCCCGTCGTAGAGCCGCAGACGCCTGGTGACGCGGGTGACGCGGCGTCGCGGGCCGCGCAGGAGCAGGCCCACGTAGGAGTTGTCCTCGGGAGCGGTCGTGCGCAGGTCGGCGAGGTACGCGTCGTAGTCGCGCGCCCGTCTCGCCACCTCGGTGAACGCCACGACGTGCAGGGGCTCGTCCCCCTGCGTGCTCTCGGCGTGCACCCTCGCCAGGGTGGCCTGGTCGCTCACGAGGACGGGCACGGGGTGGCGGTCGATCCGCCCGTGGTCGACGCCGTGGGCGTCGATCCCCGCCGGGCCCAGGTCGGAGCTCTCCGCGCTGGCGCTGAGCGCCAGCACCGCCGCGGCGTTGGCCGCCTCCGCGGCGCCGAGCCCCTCCGCCAGGATGACGACGATCTTCGTCTCCAGACGGCCGACCACCGGGTCGTTCACGAGATCACTCTAATTCGGGTCGAGCGTCGACGGTGTCGAGGACGCAGCGAACCACCCGACACCGCCGTGGTCGCGCGCCGCAGAACCTCGTTCGGGCGGAAGCGGCCGGCAGCGCGGTGCGCCGAACATCGTTCGGGGTCCCTGCTCCCGTGCGGGACACGCGTTCGGCAGACGTCGAACTCGGGTGAACTCCCGCGGTCGTGATCCGGTTCGCGAACCCGACGTCCGACGTCGACCTCGGGACGATCGTGTCGACGGCCGTCGTGGTGATCGGCACGGCGCCGTCCTCCTCCTGGCCTCACCGGTGGTCAGAACCGTCGACCGACCTCCTGCGGCGCACCGGACCGGCGGCCGGTGACACCGGCGGTGCGCGCGGAACCGGACCGCCGTCGCCGGACCAGCCACTCCGCGACGGCCACGTTGATCACCCAGCCCGCTCCCAGCAGCAGTGTCCGGGTCAACCCGGCGGCAGGGCCGACGAGCACCACCCACGCCGACGTGACCAGCGCCTGCGTGCCCGCGCCCTGGGCGATCGCGTAACCCCGGATCATCCACGCACGGTGCCGGACGACGTCGCGTCGCCGGATCGCGGTGAGGCCGAGGACGATGGCCAGCACCGTGGCGGCACCGAACACCAGCCGGAAGGCGGCGAGCAGGTCGCCGTCACCCTCCGGGTAGGGGTAGAACAGCGTCATCCACAACCCCGACAGGCCCATCACGAGACCGGCCGGCACCAGGACGCGGCCGAGGGCGCGGTGCCTGCCGGGGTTGCGGCGGCGGAACCCCGGCGCGAACTGGAAGGCGCCCACGAGGCAGTACAGGACGGCGCTGACGATGTGCAGCACCACCGGCAGGGGCGCGGCGAAGAACCTCGCGCTCTCCGGGGTGGCCTCACCGCCCGCCAGGTCGGCGAGGCGGACGGCCCCGCCGAGCGCCGGGACGAGGGTGAGCGCGATCAGCGCGGTGGGCACGAGCCGGTCGGCCCTGGTGGAGGAGGAGGTCATGGCGGAGGCCCTTCGTCGTCCCGGCCGCCCGTCGGCGGGAGGTCGGCGCCACGACGCCGTGTCCGGCGTCGTGGTCCGAGTCTCGTCACCGACGCCGTGGCGGTCATCGGGAGAAGGGCCGGAGCCGAGCCGTTCTCCCGGACGGGTGGCGACTCGTACTTTCGGTCGGCGCCCGGTCGTGCGTCACCGCCTGTGACGGCCGGACCCGCTCCCGACGCGCCGGGTCTCGTGGGCCCACATGGCGATCTCGACCCGGTTCCGGACCCCCAGCTTGGCCATCAGGCTCGCGACGTGCGTCTTGACCGTGCTCAGGGTGATGTGCAGCTCGTCGGCGATCTCGCTGTTGGTCCGCCCCCGTGCCACGGTGACGAGGACCTGCTCCTCGCGGTCCGTGAGCGGTTCGACGGGTTGCGCGGGCGGTGCCGAGGGACCGGCGGCGGCGAAGGTCCTGAGCAGCCGTGCGGTGACGTTCGGGGCGATGAGCGCGTCGCCGTCGGCGGCGGCCCGGACGGCCTGGGCGAGCAGCGCGGGCCCCGCGTCCTTGAGCAGGAAGCCCAGAGCACCGGCCCTGAGCGCGGCGTAGACGTACTCGTCCAGGTCGAACGTGGTGATGACGACGACCGCCAGGGGGTCGGCCACGTCCGGTCCGGCCAGGAGCCGGGTGGCCTCGATGCCGTCGACCCCCGGCATGCGGATGTCGAACAGGCACACGTCCGGGCGCAGGCTCCGGGCGAGCTCCACGGCGCGTCCCCCGTCGGCCGCCGCGCCGACGACCTCGATGCCAGGCTGGGCGTCGAGGATCATCGTGAGCCCGGTGCGGACGATCTCCTGGTCGTCGGCGACGACCACCCGGACGCTCACAGCGCGGACCCCGTCCTGGGCAGGGTGGCCGTCACGGTCCAGCCCCGATCACGACCGGGGCCCGCCGCGCAGGTGCCTCCGAGCAGGTCGACGCGCTCGAACATGCCGATGAGTCCGTACCCCGGTGGGGTCGTCCGGCGGGCGGAACCCTCGCCGTCGTCGCTCACGCGCAGGTGCACCGACGTGTCGTCAGCGGCGACGCGGACCTCGATGAGGGTGGCGTGCCGGGCGTGCCGCCGCGCGTTGGTGACCGCCTCCTGGGCCAGGCGGTAGGTCGCGGCGCCGATCGACGGGTGGACGTCGTCCACGTCGCCGGAGAGGCTCACCTCGACCGACGGGCCGGTGCGGGCCCTGGCCGAGAGCTGCCCGAGGTCGGCGATGCGCGGGCTGGGCTCCAGGTCGACGAGGTCGACGAGGTCGTCGCGTCGCAGGACGCGCACCATCGCTCGCATCTCGGCCAGGGCGCGCGACGCCTCGGCCTCGATCAGGCGCAGCGCGTCGGCCGCGGCGTCCGGCTGCGACACCGACGTCGCGAGACCGGCCTGGGCGCGGATCGCGATCGCCGAGACGTGGTGGGCGACGGTGTCGTGCAGGTCGCGGGCCAGCCGTTCCCGTTCCAGCAGCTTGACCTGAGCCAGTTCGCGGGTCCGCGACCGGGCCCGGTACCGCAGCGCCGCACCGAGGGCCACGGCCGAGAACACCACGGCCGCCCCGCCGATCGCGTCGGCGAGAACGGCCTGGCGGAGGGCCAGGGAGAGAGACGCGGCGCCGACCACGATCACCAGGCCGGTGACGGCTTCGCGGCCGGAGCCCCACCTGACCACCGAGTACACCAGGACCAGCATGAAGGCCGCCGTGTACGGCTCCGCCCGGTCGCCCGTCACCAGCGGGACCAGACCGGTGACGCCGAAGGCGACGGCGACGACGAGCAGCGGCCGGGTGCGGCGCCACAGCAGCGTGGGCGCCAGCCCGATCACCACGACCGCCCACAGCCCCCGCCACGGGAGATCCGTCCGGAGGACCGCTTCCAGGGTCGCCGCCACCACGAGCACGCCCACGAGCGCCCGGTCCCGCCACACCTGCCGCGGCGGCCGGTGGGGCCGCGGTTCACCCCACGTGGAGCGGAGAACGTCCTGCACCCGCTGATGATACGAGAGCCCCGCCCCGCCGGATCGGCCCGAGGCAGGAGGTGCCGGCACCGCGGGCGGAGGTGCTCGCACGCCGGCGACCGCCTGCGGCGGGGTGGGTGACTCGCCGCACGTCCTGCCCGGCGGAGGGCGTCCGTGCCGCGATCTTCGGACGATCGCACATCGGATCGAGAGCGTGGACCATTCCGCGTCTCGTTGTTCGTCGCTTCACTGGAGCTGTGACACGCAAGCGCTCTTCACGCAGAGGTGACGTATGACCATCGTTCATCCGCCGGAGCCCGGCACCGCTCTGTGGGTGTACGCGCACCCGCGTCGGGGATCGTTGAACGACCGCCTCCTGCAGGCCGGGACCAAGGCGTTGTCGCAGCAGTACGAGGTGGCGGTCTCGGACCTCTGGGCCCAGGGCTTCGACCCCGTGCTGTCCGAACGCGACCTGGGGGAACCGTCGGGACGCGAGGGGAGCATCGCCGACCTGGCCGGGGAGGCCCACGCCCGCGGGCAGCTGCCGGCCGACGTCCGTGAGGAGCAGGCCAAGCTCGCGGCGGCGGAGCTGCTCGTCCTGCAGTTCCCGCTGTGGTGGTACGGACCGCCGGCGATCCTCAAGGGGTGGTTCGACCGGGTGCTGACCAACGGGTTCGCCTACGGCGACCTCGACCCCGAACTCGGCGTGCCCCGCCGGTACGGCGACGGCGGACTGGTCGGGCGCAAGGCGCTGATCGTGGTCACCGCCGGTGAGGACGAGCGCTCCGTCGGACGGCGCGGCATCAGCGGCGACCTCGATTCCCTGCTCTTCCCCCTCACCCACGGCATCCTGTGGTACGTCGGGATCGAAGCTCTGGACCTGCACGTGGTCCACGACGCCGACGCGCTGGGGCTCGACGGCGTCGAGCACCAGGTCGAGCGTCTGGTCACCAGACTCGGCGGTGTCGCCGCCGAACCCGCCCGGAGGTTCCGGCGGCTGCGCGACGGCGACTACGGCAACACGCGCGCGCTGCGGGAGGACCTGATGCCCGGCCGCACCGACCTGGGAATCCACCTGGCTGATCACGACTGACCCGACGATGCGTCGGCACGGCGCCGGATCGGAGACGGACGGGTGCGGAAGAGGTCCAGCGGGGTGGGCAGCCGCCGCCGAGTTCCACGTCGGCCCCTGCCGTGCTGCGGCGAGGACGAGAGCCGCGAACACGACGACGGCCCGTCCGGTCCAGAGCGTCGTCGGCGAGGTGACAGCGCAGCCGCCCGCGCCCGCTCGTGGTCCTGGTCGCACTCCTCTCCGGCGCAGTGGGGTCGATCGGGTGAGCAGAGCTCTGGCTGTGGTCGAGGGTGTGCTGTACCTGGATCTGGGGGTCGTGCTGGCCGCTTTCGACGTCCCCCTGTGGGCGCGGATCTCCGTCGTCTCCGTCGCTGTCGCGATCGCGCTGGTCTCCAACGCCCGGCTGCGGCTGGAACGGCGGCAGACGGCCGAACTCGCAGCGCCGCGCGCGTCGGACCAGCGCGTCCGGAGGTGACGGACGGGGAGTGGGAGCGATCGGGCTGGTGGACGAGGGCGGGGCCGAGGAACGGCCGTGCGGCGTGCTGCTGGGCAGGACCGGCGGAACACCGGAGGACCGAGATCTTGCCGGGCGCACGCCGCGCTCGCTCCCGCTCCTCGCGATCGTGGTGGGACTGCGACTCCGCGCTTCCACACCCGGGTGGTCCTGCTGGCCGCAGCCGACTACGCGTCGTCGAACGTCCCGGTTGACGAGCACGGCGCTCGACCCGACCGGGCAGCGGACGGCACGTCCCGAAAGATCCTCGTCGATCCCGCGGCATGGGTGGACACGAGCGCGGTCGACGACGGCGTGTTCATCCGCGGTGGCCCCGGTCCCCGGTGCCGGGGCCGTCCTGCGACAGGTGGAGCTCTCGCTCGTTCAGGGAACGCGGGCCTCGGTCCACGCGCGGTCGATGATCTCTTCCACGGTGTCCTCCGGGGTCTGGTCGGAGGTGTCGAGCCAGAGGCCGAGGCGTGGTGTGTCGTGGCGCAGGCCGCGGTCGAGGAGGTTGATCGTCCATTCGCCGTAGGCGTTCTTCCCCCGCCCGGCCTCCCTGGCGGCGATGGCGCTGACCCGCGGGGCGAGCACCACGACCAGCAGCGGCCGCTGCTGGATCATCTGGACCACGTCGGTGAGGTGCTCGCCGAGGACGACGTCCTGGGCGATGACGGTGAACCCCTCCCGGAAGTAGTCGTCGGCTGCGGCCGCGGTCAGCCGGTAGCGCAGGCGCAGTTGCCGCACCGCCTCCTCGGACGGTTCGGGAGTCATGTCCGCTCTGCCGTTGACCACCATCCGCCGGAACAGGTCACCTCGCAGGTGCACCGAGCGCGGCAGGCGTTCGGCCAGCAGCTGTGCGGTGGTCGACTTCCCGGCCGCTTGAATCCCGGTGATCAGGACGACGGCCTGCTCCGGTGCTGAGATCACGGGTGTGCGTCCTTCCGGTCTCGTCCACCGACGTCGGCGGCGCGTGCGGTCCAGCCGCTGGAGCTGGCTTGCCGGCGCTGGACGGCGCCGCTGGTGCGGGTGCGGTTCGCCGCGGTTGCGGTGCGGCGCGCACCGAGCGGTGCGACCCTCACCGCGGAACCGGTGGTGGTCGACCACGAGTCGGCGGTGTCGAGCACTCGGCGACCTTCCGGGGGTGGGGCGGGTGACGTCACCGATCGCCCCGGGATCGGCTGAGTCGCGGGTACCGCGCGACAGCACCACGACCGCGGGCGGTCCGTGATCAGGACAACGGTACCGGCAGTGGCGCCGGTGAGTCTCGGGGTGGCTGGGCGGAGCGCGCTGCGGGATGCGGCGGCAGAGCGAGGACCCGGACGCCAACGGGTCGTGCGACGACTCCACTGCTGCGCGGCGCGGCACCGGTTCGTGAGGCGGGCCGAGCGCACCCCGGCGTCGGAGGGTGCGCGACCACCGCCGCGGGAGGTCCGTGCGGGCTTCCGCCTCCGGGGACCCCCTCCGCGGCACGAATCCCGCGACGGCGCCGGTCTCGACCTGCTCCGGCTCCTCCGCCGTGGCCGGGAGCCGGACGTCGCGCAGATCCCGCAGGACAGCGGCTCCTCAGAAGCCGGTGGGTGACGAGGGTGCTGCGTTGGCTCCTGAGACGACGACGGTGGCCCCGTCCGGGAAGCGTTCGGGGTGGGCGAGCAGCGCGGCGAGGGCGGTGGCTCCGCCGGGCTCTGCCACGACGCGCAGCCGCTGCCACAGGAGTGCGCGGGCGGCGGCGATGTCCTCGTCGGCGACGGTGAGGGTCTTCGTTCCGAGCGAGAGGCCGACAGCGGTGGCTATGCGCCCCGCTCGGCGAGCGCCCAAGCTGTCCACGGCGATGCCGCCGACTTCCACGTCCACCGGTTCTCCCGCCTCCAGCGCTGCTGTGAGCGAGGGCGCCGAGGACGGTTCGGCTGCGATCACGCGGTTGCGTCCGTCCAGCGCCAGGGCGACCCCCGCGTACAGGCCTCCTCCGCCGCACCCGACCAGCACGGGCTGCCCCTCCGGTACCTGCTCGGCGAGTTCCAGGCCGAGCGTGCCCTGCCCCGCCACCGTCTGCGGGTCGTCGTAGGCGTCGACGTGGACGGCGCCCTCGCGCCGGGCGTGGTCCTGGCTGGCCGCCAGTGCGTCGGCGTAGAAGCCTTCGACGCGGCGCAGGCGTGCGCCGAGGGTTTCGACGACGTCGGTCTTGACCTCGGGGGAGAAGTCGGGCACGAACACGGTGGCCGGCAGGCCAGCTTCGCGCGCCGCCCAGGCCACGGCGGCCCCGTGGTTGCCCCCCGACGCGCAGCAGACGCCGGCGGTCGGGGCGCCGCGTTCCGCGGTGCGCAGGAGGGCGAGCGCGTTGGACGCGCCGCGGACCTTGAAGGAGCCGGTGTGCTGGAGGAGTTCCAGCTTCACGACGACGGGGACGGGCACGTCCAACTCCCCGGCCGCCACCCGGATCACGGGTGTGCGGCGCACCACGTCGCGAATCCGCACGGCCGCGCGCTCGATGTCCCGCAAGGTGGGGACGGTGACGGGCTGTGCGCTCATGAGCGGTGTCCGAGGGGGCCGGACCACCCGTGAAGGAGGACGGACGTGTCGGTCGTGTCGCCGGGCGTGACACCCGACGAGGTGAACGTGTCGGGAGGTTCGCCCGAGGGGGAGGCGCTCGGCCCGCCGGTGATCTGCACGGCGCGGCGGGCCGTGGTGTCCACCTGGAGGCGGAAGACGTCGGGCCGCGCGTAGTGGCCGACGGCGTCGAAGTCGTAGCGAGCGCGGGGGATCAGCGCCATGTCGAGGTCCGCGGTCAGCAGGGCCTCCTGGTCCAGGACGGGACCGGCCAGCACCTCGCCCAGCGGGCCGATGATGCTGCTACCACCCCGCGAGACGAGTTGCGCCGGGTCGTCGCCGTACGGCGTGGGGTGGTCCGGGGGGAAGTCCCCCGTGCGCAGGTACTGGTTCGCCGCCAGCACGAAGCACCTGCCCTCCACGGCGATGTGGCGCATGGTCGCGTGGTGGCTTTCCCTGCTGTCCGCTGTCGGCGCGCAGTACAGCTCGACGCCTTGCGCGTACATGGCCAACCGCAGCGCGGGCATGAGGTTCTCCCAGCAGATCACGGCCCCGAGTCTGCCGAGCTCGGTGCCGTGCACCCCGAGGGTCGAGCCGTCGCCGAACCCCCAGATCATCCGCTCGGCACCGGTGGGCACGAGCTTGCGCCGCTTCCCGAGCAGGACTCCCGTGTCGGAGAAGAACAGGACCGTGCAGTAGAGCGTGCCGTACTCCCGTTCGACGACGCCGATGACCAGGTGCGTGCGGGTATCGGCCGCCAGTTCGCCCAAGCGGTCCGTGACGGGACCGGGCACCTCCACGGCGCCGTTCCAGTACCGGGCGAACTCGTCCCGTCCCGCGGGGGTCCGGTCGCCCACGACTCCCCCGAACGCCGACCCCTTGGGGTAGCCGCCGACGAACGCCTCGGGGAACACCACGAGATCCAGGTTCCGCTCGGCCGCCTCGGACAGCCACCGCTCCACGACGCGCAGCGTGGCCACCGGATCGAACGGAACCGGAGCGGCCTGCACCACGCCTGCCCGAACGACTCTCGCCCGGCCCGTGCCCGTGCCCGTGCCCGTGCTGTCGTGAGTGCTGTCGTCACCGGTCATGCCGTGAGGATGCCGACGACGACGCAGCTGGGGAAGCCGTCGCCCCGTTCAGCGGGACACGCGGGGCAGTAGCCGGCTCGAACTGCGACGGGACGGTCGACCCGCTTCACGGCGGTTCACGGTGAGACGGCCTCGCGAAGACGCGAGAGCGCCCTGGCGGCTGCACGAACCTGGTCCGCCAGTGGGGACAGCGGCCGGGACGCCGGGACGGACACCGACAGCGCCCCGGTGATGGACCCGCGGCGGGCCACGACGGGCGCGGCGGCGCAGCACAGCCCGGCACTCACCTCTTCGTGGTCGAAGGCCACGCCGGATCGGGTGAACCCGTCGAGGGCCGCACGAGCGCGTTTCGCGATCTCCCGGTCGGTCACGGAGGCCAGCACGCGCCCGCGCTGTTCCGGAGGGAGCCCCGCGAGGAGGACCCTGCCGACCGCGCTGCCGGCCGGCGGCTGAAGGCGTCCGACCTCCGAAGGGGCGACGTTCCCGTCCCGCCCCACGAGCTTGGCCACGTAGCAGACGGCGTCGTCGACCATGACCGCGAGGTGCACGGTCGCTCCCGTCCGTCGGTGCAGCTCCGCCAGGACGGGTTGACCCGCTGCGGCCAGTTGCGCTCCGGACCAGCGCGATCCGAGGCGGAACAGGCCGGAGCCGAGTGCGAACCCCTCGCCGACCCGCTCCACGGCACCGCGCGCCTCCAGCTGTGCCAGCAACCGGGACACGGTCTGCTTGGGTATACCCGTCGCGCGCGTGATCTCGGCGCAGCGCACAGGGGCACCGGAGGCCTCCAGAGCACCGAGGATCGAGAAGGCCCCGTCCAAGACCCCGCGTCCGAGCGACCGTCCGCTCATCGTCTCACCGTCCTTCCCCGTGCACTCCTGTCAGGAGGGTGGTCCGGGCTCCAGGACGAACGGAGCCGGACCGTCGGCACTTCCCGCGCTGTGACCGTCCTGCCGGTGCCGGCCGCGGGGCTGGCCCTGAACCTCCACGCCCTCGACGCCCAGCGTACGGCGACCTCACCGGCCTGGACGCGCGCACCGCTCTCGGCGACCGCACCTCGACGAGGCCGGGCCGACCCGTGTCGACCTCCTGGAGAGGAACCAGGTCGGCGGAGCGGGGGAGCGGACCGGACCGGTGGCGAGTCGACGATCGTGTCACGCGCATCGTCTGACGCCCCGAGTCGCCAGCGGCAAGCTCGACCCCGGAAAGTTCAACTCGTCGAGCCGGGTGCGCGACGTCGCTCTCGCGCACCCGCTGTCCACGACGCTCCCGAAATCGGCACTGTCGCTTCGAACCCCGAGTTGAACCGCCGGAGCCTCGTGCTGGTCGATCACATCGGTGAGTGCCGGCAGGACGCGAACCCGCGCGCCGACCCCGCGCAGCGCCGCCTTCCCGGAGCGCTCCTCGCGATCCGGCGTCGGTGTGGTGTGGTGCACCGCGTCGAGCGGCAGACGGACGAGAGGCACCACGTCACCGGCCTGGCGGATCGAGGTGAGTGCTGTGCGAGCCGCGTCTGCGGAAGTGGATATAAAGGCCGGGTGACAACTTCTTCCGAGGCAGACCCGGATCCTGCTGCCGCCCGCACCGAGCAGGTCGTCGAGTCGCACCGGGACGGGCAGTTCGACGACGTGCTCCGGGCGACGCTGGAGGAGTTGGACACCGCCGCCGGCCGCGGGGGCGCCGCGCACGACATCCCGACGGGCTTCGCCGAGCTCGACGCGGTCACGAACGGCCTGCCGCGCGGATCGCTGACCGTGATCGGGGCTCATCCCGGCGTCGGTTCCAGCACCCTGGCCCTGGACTTCCTCCGCAGGGCGGCCTTCCGCCACGACGTTCCCGCCGCTTACTTGTCGCTGGACGACACAGCGGAGGCGATCACCCGGCGGCTGATCAGCGCCGAGGCCAGGATTCGCCTCGCGGACGCGCGGTCGGGCCAGCTGACCGAAGCCGACCGGAGCCGCGTGGCGAAACGGATGACCGCCATCCAGGACAAGTCCGTCGTCATCACCCGCCTGGCCGACCCGGACATCACCGCCCTGACCGACACCGTCACGACGCTGGCCGCGGATCAGGACGTGCGGCTCGTCGTCGTCGACTCCCTCCACATGGTCACCGCTCGCCGCGACACGCCCTACGAGAACCGCGAACGCGAGGTCGCCGAGGTCACCCGGCGGTTGAAGCGGCTCGCCCTGGACACCGGCACCGCGATCGTCACCACCGCCCAGCTGTCCGTCAACCCCGGCCCCCGGCAACCCGTCCCGCCACCGCCGAGCCTCGCCGATCTCCGCGATTCCGGAACCATCGCCCACGTGGCCGACCACGTCCTGCTGATCCACCGCCCCGACGCCTGGGACCGAGACGACCCGCGGGCCGGTGAAGCCGACCTGATCCTCGCCAAACACCGGCACGGACCCACCGCCACCGTCCTGCTCGCCCAGCAACTCCACTACGGCCGCTTCGTCCCCATCGTCACGGGGTGACACCGCGAGGTGCGGACTCGCTTCTGGTGCCGGGTCGCAGAAGCACCGGCGGGTCGGTGACGTGTCTGCTCCCCGCTGCGCAACGCGGGCAGTCCGGCGTCGACGGCGATCAGTCCGGTGTCGGGGGCACGGCTCGGATCAGGACTGCGGGGCGGCGTGCCGACGCGAGAGCGTGGTGCGCCGTTCGACCGGGTCGACGTCCACGATCGCGACCCGGAGAGCCTGACCGACCTGGATGCTGCGCCGGAGATCGTCGGTGCGCCCGGCGAACAGGTCGGAGTCGTGCACCAGTCCTGCGAACGTGCGGTCCGCTTCTTCCACGCGCACGAACGCGCCGAACGGCACGAGTTCGGTGACGCGACCGAGGACGGTCTGACCGATCTTCGCGGCCAGAAGCGGTACCGGGTCGTCGTGCAGGTCCGTGAGCGACAGCGACACGCGTTCGCGGACCGGGTCGACGTCGAGGATCGTGGCGGTGATCGCCTGGCCGACGGAGACGACCTGGCAGGGGTGGCCGACGTGGCACCACGACAGCTCGGGAACGGTGATCATCGCTTCGAAGCCGCCGACGTCGACCGCGGACGTCTCGGCCGTCAGGTGGTCGACCGGGGTGAGGAGTTCCTCGATCAGGGGGTGCACCGCTCGTTCCGCCGTCCCGATCCGCCGCGGCGACACGTGGCGGAACGAGCCGTTGTCGTGATCAGGGCGGTGTGGTGTCCGGGATCGCGAGCACGAGGTGCTCCACGAAGTGGGTGAGGGCGTCGGGGTCGTCGGCGATCTCCGGTAGTGCCGTCGGGGTGGCTCGCCGGAGCTGCATCCAGCCGACGTACGCCGCGTACGCGCACGCGGCCTGGTAGCGGGCCTGCGGTGCCGGAAGGCCGAGTTCGGCGTACACCTCGGCGAGGAACGCGGTGCGGCGTCGGGTGACGCGGTGCAGCGCGGGCGCCACCACCGGATCGTCGGCGTGTGCCACGAGCGCGGGCTCCAGCCCGTTCGTCGGGTCCTCGGTGATGGCGATGCGGAACAGCGCTCGCAGCCGCTGACGGGGCTCGGCGATGCCGTCGACCCGCTCGATGACGGCCTCGGTGCCCTGCGCCTCCCACCACTCGAGCGCCTCGCGCAGCAGGGCGTTGCGATCGGCGAAGTGCCAGTAGAAGCTGCCGCGCGTCACACCGAGCCGGTGGGCGAGGGGCTCGACGGCCACGGCGCCCACCCCGCCCTCGGCCAGGGCGGTGAGCGCCGCGGTGAGCCAGTCCTGTTTCGAGAGCCGCTGCTTCGCCACCTTCCGTACGGTACTGTACGGAAAACCGTACAGGGGTGTATGGAGGATGGGAGGTCGTCGTGACCGTGTTGGCCCTGCTCACCGCCGTGGTGCTGCTGCTGGTCGGCGTGCTGCACGTCGTGTGGACGTTCTCGCCGTGGCCGCTGCGCACACGTGAGGACTTCGCCCGCCGGGTGGTGGACGTCCCCGTGGACAAGCTGCCGACGCCGGGGATGACGCTCGCGGTGGCCTCGCTGCTCTGCGTGGCTGCCTACCTGGTCGCCGCGCGGGCCGATCTGGTCGCCGTGCCGGGACCCCGGTGGCTTCCCGCCGCGGGTGCGGGAGGCGTCGCGGTCGTGCTCCTGCTGCGTGGCGCGGCCGGGCTGGTGATGTCGTCGCGTCGCGACACCGAGTTCGCCCGGCTCGACAGGCGCTACTACTCACCGCTGTGCCTGGGCTTGGCCACGTCCTGCGCGGTCCTCGCACTTCTCCACCCCGCCCCCTGATCGGCGGCGGAGCTGCGGAAGCTGCACGCGAGCCGGACGTCCGCCGTCGCGAGTTCCTCGGCCGCGACACGGCGTCGCGAGGGTGCTCGTCGGCGGACCGGCACAGCGGTGGTGGCGTTCGCGGTGCCGGAGCGCGCATTCCGAGCCGGTTCGCTCGTGGCCCCGTGACCGTTCCCGCCGGGACCGTCGCTCGTGAGCTGCCGCTCGGGGCTGGTGCCGGGTGGTGCGGTGATGAGCGGGCTGTGCGGGGGAGCCGGGCGGCCTGCTTCGGGCGAACCGGAGGCGGATCGAGTTCGACGGCGACCTCGGCGGAGCGGTTTTGACGCGATCTTTACGCCGAACGCCGCGATTTTCACCTCAGCGGAACTCGCGGGGAAGTTGACTGCCCGCTGTGTCCGGCCGGATCGACCCGGTGCGGCCCGGACCACCGCTGCACGCCCCGGTGTGCCACGGCCGCACCCCGGACCCGCCGGAGTGCTCACCACCAGGAGACTCTGCATGACCGACACACCGGAGTTCGCGCTCCCCGCGCGGGTGGACGGTCCGGTTCGGCCGTCCACGCCCTCGTCACGGCTGGGACGGTGGTTGTTGCAGCACCGGGTGCAGCCGGTGGGACCGGAGAGCACGGAGCAGCACACGACCCCGCAGGCGTGGTGGAAGGTCATGTGCCTGACGGGTGTGGACTACTTCTCCACCCTGTCCTACTTGCCCGGTATCGCCGCGCTGGCCGCCGGGGCCCTCTCACCGCTGGCCACGCTGCTGATCGTCGCGCTGACCCTGCTGGGGATGCTGCCGATGTACCGGCGGGTGGCGAAGGAGAGCCCGCACGGGCAGGGATCGGTGGCGATGCTGGAGAAGCTGCTGCCGTTCTGGCGCGGCAAGCTGTTCGTGCTGGTCCTGCTGGGGTTCGTCGCCACGTCGTGGATCATCACCATCACCCTGTCCTCCGCAGACGCCACCGTGCACGCGCTGGAGAACCCGCACGCCCCGGCGCTGCTGCACGGTCACGAGGTGCTGGTGACCGTGGTGCTGCTGCTGGTGCTGGGCGGGGTGTTCCTGCTCGGGTTCTCCGAGGCCGTGGGCGTGGCGATCCCGCTGGTCGCGGTGTTCCTGCTGCTCAACGCCGTGGTCGTGGTCGCCGGTGTGCTGGAGGTGATCTCCGGGCCCGTCGCGCTGGAGCGCTGGCTGGACGCGCTGACCGCGGGTGGCGGTGGCGTCGCCGGCGTCGTCGGCCCGGCGATCCTGGCGTTCCCGCTGCTGGTGCTGGGCCTGTCGGGGTTCGAGACCGGTGTGAGCATGATGCCCCTGGTGGCCGCCGACGGCGACACGGCCGGGCAGCGGCTGGACGACCGCATCCGCAACACCCGCAAGCTGCTCACCGCCGCCGCGCTGATCATGTCCGTCTACCTGCTCTCCACCACCTTCGTCACCACCGTCCTGATCCCGGCGGAGGAGTTCCAGCCCGGCGGACAGGCCAGCGGCCGGGCGCTGGCGTACCTGGCCCACGAACTGCTCGGCGAGTGGGTCGGGACCGCCTACGACATCAGCAGCATCCTCATCCTGTGGTTCGCCGGCGCTTCGGCGATGGCCGGGCTGATCAACATCGTGCCCCGCTACCTGCCCGCCTACGGCATGGCCCCGGACTGGACGCGCGCGGTGCGACCGGTCGTGCTGGTCTACACGGCGATCTGCGTCCTGGTCACGATCGTCTTCCAGGCCGACGTCAACGCCCAGGCCGGCGCCTACGCCACCGGCATCCTGGCCATGATGGTCTCCGCCTCGGCCGCCGTCACCATCTCGGCCGCACGACGCCGGCAGCGCGGCGCGGCGATCGCGTTCACCGCGCTGACCCTGATCCTGATCTACGCCCTGGTCGAGAACGTGATCGAGAAGCCCGACGGCATCACCATCTCCGCCTTCTTCATCCTCGGCATCATCGCCGTCTCGCTGGTCTCCCGCGTCACGCGCACCACCGAGTTGCGGGTGGAGCACATCGAGTTCGACGATGCCGCTCGCCGCTTCGTCACCGACTCCATCGCTCACGACGGCGCCCTGACCGTCATCGCCAACCGCCGTCAGGGCGGTGACGCCGCCGAGTACCGCGACAAGGAGGCCGAGCAGCGCGGCACGAACCCCGTGCCCGGCACGGCCGACGTCCTGTTCCTGGAGGTCGACGTCGTCGACCCGTCGGACTTCAGCGACGCGCTGGTGGTCCGGGGCGTCGACGTCGACGGCTTCCACGTGCTGCGCGTCGGCAGCCCCGCCGCACCCAACGCCATCGCGGCCGTCCTGCTCGCCCTGCGCGACACCACCGGTGTGCGACCGCACTGCCACTTCGCGTGGAGCGAGGGCAACCCCCTGGGGCACCTGTTCCGCTACCTCATCCTGGGACGCGGTGACACCGCGCCCGTCGTCCGCGAGATCATCCGCAGCGTCGAACCGGACCCCGATCGCCGACCCGGCATCCACGTCGGCGGCTGACCGCCGATCCTGCGGCGACCTGCTGCTCCGCGGGCGGGGGCGGGGAGGCGGCTCCGGGGCTCTTCCCCGAGCCGCCTCGACGTCCTGCGCGCCGGTCCGCGGAGGTCCGGCCAGCGGCTGTCGTGTTCGCGGGGCTCGCGGACCCGCCGCGAGCCCCGCCGCTCGCCTCCGGTCCGTTCGACCCGTGGTGTCACCGGCTCGTGGCGTCCAGCGCCAGCAGCAGCGACAGCGCCAGTTGTGCCGTGCCGATGGGAGTTCCGAGCAGGGCGGTCCAGTCCAGGCGGTAGTCGCGGTCCGTGGCCATCGACAGCACGCCGCACGTCACCGCCGCCGCGGCGACGGCGACGCCACCCACCGGGAACAGCCAGCTCAGCAGCGCCAGGCCCAGGCAGATCGGCCCCCACCAGGCCGACAGTCCCGGTCGGTCACCCGCGGGCAGGTAGCGCACCGAACACCTCACCCCCTTCCCGTGAGCCGGACCGCGATCGCTCGTGGCGCGAACACGGTCGTGATCACACGGTAGACGGTGGAGAAGACGGAGGTGCGGTCTCCGAGGCCGGGGTGGAGGTCCGCGTGGTGCAGGCGTGCCGCAGCGTGTGCCGGGAGGGTGACCGGACCTCTCCGACCGGCTCGCGCCGCGAACTCGTCGACGTCCCGCGCGCCGAGCTGGACGCGGCGGTGCGCCGGTCGCAGGACTCGAGGCGGGCCGTGCTGGCGCCGGAGACCGACCAGCGGGCGCTGGCACCGCCGACCGCACCGCCGCGGTGGTCGTCGGTGGTGAGGAGCGGCACCTGTTCGCGCTCAACCCGGTCTGGAGCCGGGCGAGGACACCGATCTGAGCACCGACGCGCGCACCCGTGAGCCACTGTGGACGCCCGCCGGGAGCTGTTCCCCGGCGACCTCGTCGGTTCCTCCGCGCCGTGCCCCCGGTGACGGGCCGGTCGTGCTGCGGAGGTGGGCGCGGCCTCTCACCGACTGCACCGTCGTGCTGCCCTCGAAACTCGCCCTGGCCCGGAGGTCACGCAGCCCGGTGAGGTGTCCAGCAGCGCCGGACGGGGCACGGTCGCCGACCGCGGTGGCGGGGGATCACCGCCCGACGGCGTGCCGCCCGTCCCGACCACGGGGAAGTTCAGCGCCGTCAACGCCAGCGGGGGCCGCGACCCGCCCTGATCGGCGACGTCCTCGGCGACTGGCGCGAAGAGGCCGTCCACACGGTGGACGGCGTTTCTCGCGTCGAGCACGGTCCTTCTGGCGTCCACGCCGCCAACACCGCGCCGGGCGAGCGCACCACCGGCGAGGACAGCACGAGAACGGCGAAGCGCAGCGGGAGTGCTGGACCACGGGAACACGGCTGGCTACGGTAGAACTCGTGCCGGAGTTCAAGCTGCCGCTGTACGGCAGTGACACAGAACGTGGTGACGCCGCTCCCTGGTCACCGCGTTTCACCTGACTCCGTCCGCCTCATTCCTCCCGGGGAGCTGTTCTTCGTGCTGCGTGAGTACATCCGTGCCCTGCCCAAGGTCGAGCTGCACGTCCACCTCGTCGGATCGGCGAGCGTCGACACCGTGTTGGCACTGGCGAAGCGCCACCCCGAGGCCGGGGTGCCGACCGACCGGGGTGAACTGGCCCGGTTCTACGAGTTCCGGGACTTCGACCACTTCCTGAAGGTCTACTGGGCCGTGCAGTCGATGCTGCGCGACCGCGACGACATCCACGTCCTCGTCGCCGGGCTGGCCGGCGAGCTGGCACGACAGAACGTGCGGTACGCCGAGGTGACCGTGACCCCGTACAACCACGTCCTCGACGGCATGGCGGGCGACGAGCTGCTCGCCGGCCTGGCGTCCGGCCGTGCGGAGGCACAGCGGGACCACGGTGTCGAGCTGGCGTGGGTGTTCGACATCCCCGGTGAGAAGGGCGTCACCGCCGGGCGGGAGACGTTGGCGTTCGCGTTGGGGGAACGGCCGGACGGGCTCGTCGCGTTCGGCCTCGCCGGACCGGAGGCGGGGGTGGGGCGGGCGCAGTTCGCGCCGTTCTTCACCGCCGCCCGGGAGGCGGGGCTGCACAGCGTGCCGCACGCCGGCGAGACCACGGGCCCCGCGACGGTGTGGTCGGCCGTGCGGGACCTGGGCGCCGAGCGGATCGGTCACGGCACGTCGGCGGCGACGGACCCGGCCCTGCTCGACCACCTGGTGGAGCACGCCATTGCGCTGGAGGTGTGCCCGACGTCGAACGTGCGGACCGGTCAGGTGCCGTCGATCGCGGCGCATCCGGTGCGACGGCTGCTCGGCCACGGCGTGGTGGTCACCCTGAACACCGACGACCCGCCGATGTTCGGTGCCACGCTCGAAGGCGAGTACCTGGCGGTCGCCTCGACGTCGGGGCTGCGGCACGCCGAGGTGGCGGCGTTGGCGGCGAACGGTGTCCGGGCGTCGTTCCTGCCGCCGGAGCGGAAGACGGAACTCCTGGCGGAGATCTCCGCGGTGCCTGCGGCGTGAGTGTCCCCCGTCGTGCTGCCCGCGTTCGGCGGCGGGCAGCACGACGGGGCCGTGTTCGGCGGCCGGGTCGGTTCACCGCGCGGGCGCGACCCCGAATTCCAGTGCCGTGCGCCCGTCGGCGACCTGTGCCGAGCCGCGGAGGACGAGTCCGCAGTCGGCGGCCAGCTCGGCCAGCTCCTCGACCGTGCGTTCCCTGCCGCCGAAGCACACCAGCACGAACAGGTTGATCGCGGTGCCGACGCCCTGGCCGCGCACCGGCTCGACGACGACCACGGTGCCGTCCTCCGGCGCGGCGGCCCGGCGGTACCCGGCCAGGATCAGGCGGGCGTGTTCGTCGTCCCGGTCGTGCAGGACGTCGGACAGCAGGTAGGCGTCGGCGCCTGCGGGCAGGGGATCGAAGAAGCTGCCGGCTGCGGCACTCGCCCGGTCGCCGATTCCGGTGGCCGCGAACCTCTCGGCGGCGGCGGCCGCTGCGGGCGCCAGGTCCAGAACCCGGCCCCTGACGCCTGGATGGGCACGCAGGATCTCGACGAGCAGCGGCCCGTCGCCTCCGCCCACGTCGACGATGGTGGGGAAGCGGCTCCAGTCGAAGCGTCGGGCGATCTGCGGCGCCTGCTCGCGGAACCGCCAGTTCATCTGGGCGTCGAACGTGCGCCGCAGTGCCGGTTCGGCGTCGAGGTCTGCCCAGAAGTCGCGCCCGTACCGGTGCGGGTAGGCGGGAGCGCCGGTGGTGACCGTCTGGAGGAGGTCGACGAAGGCGAGTTCGGCGCGTCCGCCGGCGCTGTTGATGTCGAGCAGGGGCTTGATCCCCGCCGGGGCGTCCCCGCTCATCTGGACTCCGAGCTGCGTGGGGCGGTAGCGGCCGGACCGCGGATCGAGTTCGAAGACGCCGATCGTGACCAGATGATCGAGCAAGCGTCGCAGTGCGGACGTCGCGGTCCCGGTCTCGGAAGCGAGTTGCTCGGCCGTGGCTCCGCTCCCCGCGCGCTCCACCAGGCCGAGCGTCGCGGCGACCCGGATGGACATGGGAGTGGCCAGATCGGCCATGTCGAGGACCGAGCGTGCTGCCGTTGGTAGGTCCACGGCCCGAACCTATCCACGGCAACCGGCTCTGGCGACCCGTTCGGCACCGCGCGCGGCCACCGCGGCGTTCTCGCGCGGACACCGCAGAGCGGGAGGCTGGCGCGACGGCCGCGTCCGTGTCCGCCGTGTTCGCGGAGCAGGCGGGCGCGGGGACACCCGCACCCGACGCGGCCCGGCAGGGTCGTGGCGGTCGGAACGGCGTCACAACGCACCATTTGAATTCGAAGCAGTAAACTGCGATCATGCCTGATTCGCCGCCGTCGCTCGACTCCGTGCAGCTCGGCGCCTACTTCGACCTCATCGAGGTGACCAGCCTGCTCCGCCACGCGGTCGAGCAGCAGTTGCGCGAAGCCGGCGACCTCAGCTACGTGCAGTTCCAGCTGCTGGCCCGGCTCGGGGACTCGCCGACGGGCGGTCACCGCATGACCGACCTGGCTGACGGCGTCGTCTACAGCCGCAGCGGCCTGACCTACCAGGCGGGGCTGCTGGAGAAGGCGGGTCTGGTCGTGCGCGCCCCTTCTCCGGACGACGAGCGCAGCGTCACCGTCACCATCACCGACGCCGGACGTGCGCTGCTCGCGCAGGTGTTGCCCGGTCACGTCGAGGTGGTCAGCAGCCTGCTGTTCGCACCGCTGTCCCGTGACGACGTCACGGTCCTCGCCCGTCTGCTGGCGCCGGTGCGCGACCACATGCGCTCGACGCCACCCCGCTCGGCCGCGCCCCGCCGCCGCTCGGACTGAACGCGACGACCCGGTGCACTCGCCCTGCTCCCGACTCGCGGTCGGCCGCCGCGTTCTCGGCCGGACGGCCGGAGGCGCGCAGCGGGCACCTGCGGCCGCTGGCACGACGTGGCCGCGGCGACGCTGAGCGGTGCCAGCCACACATTGCTTGCCCAGGCAAGGACAAAGAGGCTATTGTTGCCTGGGCAAGCAAAAGGAGTGTCATGACCACACCATCGACGCGCAGCGCGGTTCCCCCCGGCGAAGTCGCGGGACTGCCGGGCTTCCGCCACGAGTACGCGCACGTCAACGGCGTTCGCATCCACTACGTGCTGGGCGGCGAGGGTCCGGCCGTGGTCCTGCTGCACGGCTGGCCGTTCACCTGGCTCGAGTGGCGAGCAACGCTGCCCCTGCTGGCCGAGGCCGGGTTCACCGTCATCGCGCCGGATCTGCGCGGATCGGGGCACTCGGACAAGCCGGCCGGGCACTGGACCAAGCGGGAGGAAGCCGAAGACCTGCACCAGCTGGTGCGGTCCCTGGGCCTGACCGAGCTGAACCTGGTGGGCACCGACGTCGGGACCATGACCGCGCACGCCTGGGCTCAGGCCCGCTCCGGTGAGATCCGGCGACTGGTCCTGTCCGAGGCGTTCCTGCCCGGTTTCGGTCTGGAGGAGCGCATGAACGTGGCCACCGGCGGCCACTGGCACTTCGGGTTCCACGCTCAGACCGAACTCGCCGCCGAACTGACCGCGGGCCGGGAGGAGCAGTACCTCGAGAGGTTCTGGTCGCTGATGACGGCCGGCGGCATCACCGCTGCCGACCGGGCCGAACTGCTGCGTGTCCACCGGGCACCGGACGCGATGCGCGGCGGGTTCGAGCACTACGCCACCCTGGTCGAGGACGGCCGGGCCGCCCGCGCCGGTGCCCGCTTGAGCATGCCCGTGCTCGTGCTCAACGGTGAGCACGGCCTGCCGCAGCAACCCCTGCTGGATGGCGCCCGCGAGGCGGCCCGCGACGTGCGTGCGGACGTGGTTCCCGGCAGCGCGCACACCATCGGCGCGGACAACCCCCGCTGGCTCGCCGCCCGCCTGGCCCGCTTCTTCGGGCCCGACGCCGACTGACCTCCCTTCCCGGCACCGACAGTTCCAGGAGCACCGGGTGCGGGTCCTCGTCATCGGGGCGACGGGGTGCGCGGGCCTGGACGAGGGCGACGCGGTCGTGCACGCCGGGTGGACCAGGCCGATCCGGTCGGCGCCGACAGCCGTCCGATCGCCGAACTGCGGGCCGCAGCAGCAGCGTTCCGCGGCGCAGCCTCACCGTGCAGTGGGTGCCCGAGTGCGGATCGACCAGATCACTCCGTCACGGGCAGGCACTCGGCGAGCAGGTCGACGACGTCGTGCCAGGCCCGCTGCGCATGCCGCGGGTGGTGTCCGACGCCGGGGAGCACGGTGTGGTCGACCGGCGGGTGGTGGAAGGCGTGCAAGGCGCCGCCGTAGACCACGAGGCGCCAGTCGACGCCCGCGGCCTGCATCTCGGCCGTGAACGCGTCCCGTTGCGCGGGCGGCATGATCGGGTCTTCCGACCCGACCCCGGCCCACACCGGACAGCGGATGCGCGCCGCCTCGTCCGGTCGGCCGGTGGTCAGTCCGTTGACGGTCCCGATCGCGCGCAGGTCGACGCCGTCGCGCCCGAGTTCCAGCGCGATCACGCCGCCGGTGCCGTAGCCGACGGCGGCGATCCGGTCGGGGTCGATCCGCGGTTCGGCGCGCAGCACGTCGAGCGCCGCGTGGCCGATGCCCCGCATCCGGTCGGGGTCGGCGAGCAACGGCGTGCAACGGGCCAGCATCTCCTCGGGGTCGCTCAGATAGCGTCCGCCGTGGATGTCGAAGGCAAGCGCCACGTACCCCAGTTCGGCGAGGGTGTCGGCCCGGCGGCGCTCGACGTCGCTGAGCCCCGTGCCCTCTGGTCCGAGCAGCACTGCGGGCCTGCGGTCGGTACCGGCCGGAAGCGCGAGGTGCCCGCGCATCGTCAGGCCGTCGGCCGGGTACTCGACCGTGCGCGTGGTGATCGTCGTCATGGGAGCGGACGGTAGCGATCGACGGGCACGGTCGGGCCGGGGTTCGCCGCTGGCAGAACAGCGCGGTCTCCCTCTGGCCGCGCCAGAAACCTCTGAGGACACGGATGTTCCTCGGTTGCCGTTTCCCTGCTCCGACCCGAGCACGTGGGCGCTCGATCTCCTGGTGTCGTGCGGCGATGCGAGAGAGCGCTCGCGTCCTCGCTCCCCGCACAGCCCGCCCCCGTGCCGTCTGTCCCTGAGCGTGACGGGGGCGAGGAGTGTGGTTCCCCGCAGGACTCCGGTTCACCCCCGACCATCGAGGTCCAGGTGTGTCTGGAGTCCAACGTCCGGGGTCGAGGCCCGTCGGACCGTCCGGCGCGTACCCCGAACACCGCGGCGTGGCGCCGGTCGCCACGAGCACTGCACACTCCACGGACTCACCGTTGCTCTGAAAGAGGTGACCATCCAAGGGCTGAACGTTTGTTCGCCTCACCCCCGCGGCCCACCGGTGATACCCGGAGTGGAGAATTCCGGCAAAAGGGTGCGTGAAATCCGGTGCGATGCGGCAAACGGGTGCACGCGCGTTTCAGGTGGGGTGTTCGGCTCTTCTCGCGCTGTGCTGACGCGGCGGCGAAGGGCGAGCGCGAGATGTGTGCGCGGAAGTGCGTCGGGATGCTGTCACTCGTTCGGGCGGTGTTCTGCACCGTAGGGTGATATGCCGCCTACCGTGCTCAGCAGGCGCCACGAGACGCTGCAGCGAGAATCGGGGGAAACAGGTGCGAAGAATTGTGATGCCGGTCGGCGCGCAGGCCACGACCGGCCGGACGAAGAAGTCACGACTGGCGGGAATCGCCATCGCCGTGGCGGTGGTGGGCAGTTCGCTGGGAGCGGGAAGCGCTCCGGCGGCCGGTGGGACGACCTCCGCCCCGACGTCCGTTCCGGGGATCGCAGAACGAGCACAGGACCCGGGAGCCGTGCAGGGCCTGAAGTGGAAGACGGAGTGGTTGGGCGGTGAAACCGATCACCTGGGGATCACGTTCGACACCCGAGGGATTTCCTACGCCACGGCCGCCTACTCGCTGCAGAACAACGGATTCCGCACGGTGACACTGCGGATGCTCGCCGACCCGGATCTGGCTGAGATCAACAGAACGCGGGCCCAGCGCGACGAGGAGGTGATGGCGCTGCTCGGAGAACTGAACCGACAGGGGGTGAACGTCTACCTCTACCAGCGCGTGTGGCTTCAGAACGACGGGAAGCTCACGGTGAACGCGGACAAGTTCGTCGACGACATGAGCGGGATCGTCAACCGGGCCAAGAACGAGGGAATCACCTCGTTGCAGGGCGTCATGCCGGTCGAGACGAACCTGGAGAACACCGCGCAGGTCCGGGAACGCGCTCTGCACATCGCACGG
Source organism: Umezawaea beigongshangensis (assembly GCF_016464305.1). GTDB lineage: Bacteria > Actinomycetota > Actinomycetes > Mycobacteriales > Pseudonocardiaceae > Umezawaea_A > Umezawaea_A beigongshangensis. The sequence continues at coordinate 112,218 of NZ_JAEIOJ010000009.1, read as the reverse complement.
GGCATCAACGCCAAGACCGGGAACTGGCTCAAGACGCACACCCTGATGATGCCCGGCGCGGCGATGGGGGGATACTTCAGGAACATCCACCAGGGCGGCCGGGCGTGGCTGAAGAAGATGCAGAGCCAGACGTCGCACTTCGCCTTCATCTACAAGCACATGAAGAGCCAGGAGGAGAACCGGCTCGCGAGGTACAACCCCCGGTGGCGCCACTACGTCGGCCTCGAATCGACCCGCACCGCACCGGAGCAGATCCGCTTCCTGCGGCAGGACATGGGGTTGTCCGACCTCGAACGCCACTCCCGCGACCACAAGGCCGAGTTTCCGAAGCACACCCAGGTCGTGTTCTGGGGAGATGCCGCAGACGGCATTTCCTACCTCAGCGATCTCGACCACCCGCACAACTACACCACCGTGCGGGCACTGCACACGCTGCTGGTCACGACGAACAACTGGCGCGGCCACTTCTTCAACTTCCCCTTTACGACCGCGGGCGCCACAGAACACGACGCCTGGAAGTACATGATCACCGTCGACGAGCACACCGGCGAACGGGCGAAGAACGCCGGCCCCAATCGTTCCGGAACCCACAGGGTCTGGGACGAGTGGCACAACTGGGCCGACCCCGCCTTCGACTACTGAGAGCACCCGCACCCGCACCCGCTCCACCGCCATCCGCGGTCTCCGCGAGCTGTCTCGACCTGCTCGCGGAGACCGCGCTCTCTCCGGCCGAACGCAGCGCGGCCGAGGCACCGGTGCACCCGCTTCCCGGTGCTCCAGCAGCACTTCGTCGTGATGAGACCTTCTGTCAGAATGCCCGGGGCGTCGGTGGTGGATGAGGCGCGGGCGAGCGGGAGGAAGGCTTCGTGGATGTCGGCGCGGTGTTCCCAGCGGGCGCGCAGGCGCCGGAACCGGTGCGGCCGGGAGTTGCTGCGTTCCACCACCCGGCGCGCGACGCGCGAGCCTGAGCCGTGCGGTGTGCCGGGTCGGGTGACGAACGGCCCGATCCTCCGCTGCCGCAGCGCTTCGCGGTGCGGGTCGCTGTCGCAGACGCGGTCGGCGAACAGGGTGCCCGGTCGGTGGCGTGGTCGTCCGCGTGTGCCGCGCACCGATGCGACGGCGTCGCCGCCGGTGAGGACCACTGCCAGCGGGACGCCCGCGCCGCCGGTGACCAGGTGGTGCTCGCCGCCCGCCCGGCCGCGGTCGACCGGGCTCGGCCCGGTCCGCGGCCCCCGGGATCGCGAAACCGGCGCGACGACACCGGCAGCACGTTGTGCTGGGAGCTCTGTCAACGGACTTCCACGCCCTGCGTCAGCACCTCCTGCTCGCTCCTCCCGGGGACGGCCGCATCGGTTAGGCTGCGAACCCGGGCACGGCGCAGGCCCGACTCCGAGCCGGTCCGGCTCCACGCGGCCACCACCGGCGCCGAGGACAGGACGTCTCCGACTCGGCGTTCCCGCTTCCGCGCGCCTCGGCGTCGTTGACCTCGCGGGATGCGTGGATCTCGCTGGAGGAGTCGCCAGGCCCACGACGGTGGAGGCGAGCACACCGCAGCGCTGCACGTGACCGCACCGCCCCAGTCCGCTCGACATCCGAAACGGAACCCCTCTACGCGATGACCACCTTCCTCCTCAGCCCCGCCGTCGCCGACGCCTTTCCCGACACCCTCATCGCCGTCGTCACCGTCACCGGCCTGCGCGGCCACGAAACCTGGCCCGCCACCACCGCCGCCCTGGAGGACCTGGAACGGCAGCTCGCCACCGGCGTCTGGACTCCCGCCGACGAGAACGACCCGCGCATCGAGGCGTGGCACACGGCCTACCGCTCCTTCGGCACCAACCCCCGCCGTGTCCGCCCCAGCGTCGACGCGCTCGGCCGCCGCATGGCGAAGAAGGGCACCCTGCCTCGGATCAACCCGGCCGTCGACTCCTACAACGTCGTCTCCGTCCGCCACGGCCTGCCCGCAGGCGCCTTCGACCTCGACCACGTCACCGGCGACGTCGAGATCCGCCACGCCGAGGGCACCGAGACCTTCATCCCGCTCGGCGAACCCGACACGGTGGAGCACCCCAAGGCCGGAGAGATCATCTACGCGGACACCGCCGACGTCCTCACCCGCCACTGGAACCACCGCGACGCCCACCGCACCCGCGTCACCGAGGACTCCACCCGCGTCACGTTCATCCTCGAAACCCTGCACGCCAGCCGCGACGGCCAACTCCTCACCACCGCCGCCGGTGAACTGCAGGACCTGCTCGCCGGACACTCCGCCCAGAGCACCGTCCACCACCTCAGTCCCGCGCACCCGAAGGCCACCATCTGACAGCGTGCCTCCGGGCATCTCGTCCGAGCCCGGTGCGCACGCTGCCCAGTGCCCCGTCCCGGCCACCGGCGCTCACCCCTGGCCACCGTCGTCCCCGCCGTGCGGGGACACCGACCTGAGCACCGGCACGAGTGCACCCGGTCGCTGCTGGCTCGGGTCGACGTCCCGGACACACGAACGCCGAACCACCAGCGCCCCCGCACTCCCCTCGGCAGTCGGCCGAGGGGAGTGCGGGGGCGGAGGTGGGTGGCTCCGTCGCGGGTTGTCTCCGGACTGCTCGCAGAACCGCGAGATCGCCCCGGAGGTTCCAGACCGGGTTCCCCGCAGGACGATCTGCGGCGGTGCCGCGACGGCCACCGCGGCGTTCGTGCTGGCGGCCGTGCTGTGCGGCTCACCGCCGACGTCACCGCCCGTCGGGGCGGCGTTGCGAGGCGGTCATCACCTCGGCCGACCGATCACCACCTCACCAGGTCGGCATGATCGCCTCGGGGTAGCGGGAACCGGCCGCACCCGTGGGCAGGACCTCCTGCACCCGCGCCAGGTCCTCCGTCGTCAGCACCACGTGCGCCGCCGCCACGTTCTCCGCCACGCGGTCCGGGCTGCGCGTGCCCGGGATCGGTACGACGTCCTCGCCCCGGGCCAGCAGCCACGCCAGCGCGAGTTGTGTCACCGTCGCGTCCTTCTCCCGCGCCAGCGCGGTCAGCGCCTCGACCGCGGCGATGTTGCGCTCGTAGTTGCCCGGCTGCCACCGGTCGTCCCAGCTGCGCATGTCGTCCGCCGGGTACTGCGCCGCCGGTTTCACCGCCGAGGTCAGGAACCCGCGGCCCAGCGGCGAGTACGGCACGAACCCGATGCCCAGCTCGCGCACCACCGGCAGCACCTCGACCTCGACCGCGCGCTCGAACACCGAGTACTCGGTCTGCAGCACCGACACCGGGTGCACGGCGTGCGCGCGCCGCAGCACGTCCGGGCCCGCCTCGCTGAGCCCGAAGAAGCGGACCTTGCCCTCGGCGACCAGCTCGCCGACCGTGCCCGCCACGTCCTCGATCGGCACGTCCGGGTCCACCCGGTGCTGGTAGAGGACGTCGACGTGGTCGGTGCCCAGGTGGCGGAGGCTGTTCTCGGTGACCTCGCGGATGTGCTCGGGCCTGCTGTCGAGTGCCGCGCCCACGTTCGCCGGGTCGGTCAGGTCGAAGCCGAACTTCGTGGCGAGCACGACCTCGTCGCGGAATCCGGCCACCGCCCGACCCAGCAGCCGCTCGTTGCTGCCGGTGCCCATGCCGTACAACTCGGCGGTGTCGAACAGGGTGACGCCCAGCTCGTGGGCGCGGCGGATGGTGGCGATGCCGCCCGCCTCGTCGCCCGCGCCGTAGGCCATCGTCATGCCCATCGTGCCGAGGCCGATCGCGCCGACCTCCAAGCCCTGCGTGCCGAGCACGCGCGTGGGCAGGTTCTGCTGTGTCATGTCCTCGACGTTAGGACCCGCCCGGCCTGTCGGCATGGGCGGTGAACCGCATAGGATTGCCCGATCCTCTCAACCCCCCCGTTCGGAGTGGCCCGTGCTCGACCAGCTCGCGGCAGCCGTGAGCCGTCACCGCAACGGCCTGTGGTCCGGCGCCACCGCCGTGCCCCGGCTCGGGGTGGTCGCCCTCGACGAGGTGATCAACCCCCTCGACGTGCGCTACGAGCCGATGGTGTGCTTCATCGCCGAGGGAGCCAAGCGCACCATCACGGGGGAGCACAGCCGGTTGGCGCGTCGCGGCGAGATGTTCCTCAACTCGCTGCACCTGCCGGTGACCGCCGTGTTCGAGGAGGTGCCCTACCGCTCGGTCGTGCTGCACCTGGACGGACCCGTTCTGGCCGGCCTGCTGCTCGAACTCGACGGTGAGGACCCGGCCGCCGCGGTCGCGGGCACGGTCTCCGCCACGATGGGCCCGGAACTGCTCGACGCCGTCACCCGCTGGGTGCGGCTGCTCGACACCCCCGGTGACATCCGGCCGCTGGCCGCCCGCGTGGAGGTCGAGATCCTCTACCGCCTGCTCGGCAGCCCGCTCGGTCCGACCCTGCGCCAGTTCGCGGCCACCGGCTCGGCCTTGACCAGGGTGCGCGCCGCGGCCGACTGGATCACAGCGCACTTCAGCGAGCCCATCACCGTGCAGCAGGTCGCGGCCGTCGCGCACATGAGCCCGGCCACCCTGCACCGGCACTTCAAGGTCACCACCGGCATGAGTCCGCTGCGGTTCCAGAAGCACCTGCGACTGCAGGAAGCGCGGCGCCTGCTGGTGGCGGGCGACACCACGGCCGCGCACACCGCCGAGGCCGTCGGCTACGTCAGCGCCACCCAGTTCACCCGCGAGTACCGCCGCGCCTACGGCCTGCCGCCGATGCGCGACGCCGCCCGCCTGCGCAACGAGCTCGTCGACAGCCGCTCCCGGCGGTGAGGCGCTCGACGACCGGTCTCAGATCGCGCGTTCCCCGGTGCCTCGTTCGGGGACCCGGTCCGCTGCGGCTTGCTCCGCGTCGATCCGCAGCCGGTGCCGTCCACAGCCTCGCGCCTCGCTGTCCGCACGTTCGGCGCCGTGTTCCGGTGGAGGAGCACGACAGGGCGCGTGTGCCGGAACGCTGGCCCGGCCGCGGCGGTGCGGGCGCGGCTGGCCCGCCGGGCGGTCGAGCTCGTCGACCCGGTCGCGCGGGTGTTCGACGACACCGGGTCCCCGGAGGACGGCACCGGCTCGCCGGGCGTGACCCGGCGGTACTGCGGCACCTGGGGCGAGGTCGCGAACTGCCAGATCGGGGTGAGCGTCCACGAGGACGTGTCTGAGCCCACTCGTCGCCGACGGGGCCACCTGTGCGTGCTGCGTCGCACGGGTGGTGGTGGGTGGGTCTGGCGGTCCCCGGTTGAACGTGACCTGGCCGCTGGTGTCGGGCTGGCCGACACTGGTGTCACCGCGTGAACGGACGGGAGGCGGTGATGGAGGAGCGCAACGCGCTGGGTGAGTTCCTGCGCTCGCGGCGTGAGCGGCTGCGTCCCCAGGACGTGGGCCTGAGCTCCGGCGGTCGGCGTCGCACTCCCGGTCTGCGACGTGAAGAGGTCGCGCTGCTGGCCACCCTGTCCTCGGACTACTACTCCCGCTTGGAGCAGGGACGGGTGAGGACCCCGTCGGAGGCGGCTCTGGCGAGTCTGGCCAGGGCGATGCGCCTGAGCGGTGAGGAACAGCTGCACCTGTTCCGCCTCGCCGGTCAGCGTCCGCCCGAGCCGCACTCCCCGCTGGCCCACGTCGATCCGGCGATGCAGTACCTGCTCGACGTGCTGGACGGTACTCCGGCGCAGGTCTGCGACGACCTGCTCACGGTCGTGGCGCAGAACCGGGCCGCCGAGGTGCTGTTCGGTGCGTGGACCGGGCTGCCCGGCTACGAGTCGAACGTGACCTGGCGCTGGTTCGCCGACCCGGCCTCGCGTGAGCGCAACGACCCGGACGAGCACGACCGCATCGGCCGCGCCTACACCGCCGATCTGTGCGCCGGCCTGGCCAAGCGCGCGACCCGCGACGTCGTCGCCCACGGACTGGTGGCAGACCTGCTGACCCGCAGCGGCGAGTTCGCGCGCCTGTGGGAGGAACACGACGTCGCGGCGCTGTCCTCGGCACCCAAACGCATCCTGCACCCCCTGGTCGGTGATCTGGACCTGCAGTGCGATGTGGTGCTCAGCCCGGCGACCGGGCACCGCCTGGTCCTGTTCCGCCCACGTGCGGGCTCCGACGCCGCAGCGAAGTTCGACTTCCTGGCCGTGCTGGGACAGCAGTCCTTCGACTGACCTCGCCCCACCCGCGCTCACCCCTCCACCCCCGCTGGTCCGACCGGACTCGCGGTCCACAGGCACGCGCTCGTGCCCTCACCCCGTCGACCTGACAACGCCGAGAAGGAAACCGTGAACATCACCAGCAGCACCGTCTTCGTCCCCGGTGCCACCTCCGGCATCGGCCTGGGCCTGGCCCTGCGCCTGCGGGCCGCCGGCAGCACCGTCGTCGTGGGCGGACGCCGCACCGGACTGCTGCGGCAGATCGCCACCGAGCACCCCGGCATCGGCACCGTCGAGATCGACGTCACCGACCCGACCTCCATCGCCGCCGCGCGGGCCGACCTCGCCCAGCGCTACCCGGCACTGGACGCCCTCATCACCACGGCCGGGATCATGGAACCGGAGGACCTGCGCGACCCGGCATCCCTCGACGTCGCCGAGCGCACCATCGCGGTCAACCTGCTCGGGACGATCCGCCTGGTCAACGCCTTCCTGCCCGGTCTGCTCGCCCGGCCCGCGGCGACGATCATGACGGTCAGCTCCGGCCTGGCCTACGTGCCGCTGGCCGCCACACCGACCTGCAACGCGACCAAGGCCGCGATCCACTCCTTCACCGAGTCGCTGCGGGTACAGCTGACCAAGAGCGACGTGCAGGTGATCGAACTGGTCCCACCGGCCACCCGGACCACGCTGATGAACCAGCAGAACAGCGACGTCGCCATGCCGCTGGAGGAGTTCCTCACCGAGGTCGTGGAACTGCTGCGGACCCGGCCCGACGCCGAGCAGGTCCTCGTCGAGCGGGTGAAGTGGCAGCGCAACGCCGAGGCCGAGGGCCGCTACCAGGACGTCCTGAACGTCCTGAGCGCCCGCTACCGCGCCTGACCCACCGGCCCGCGGACGGCAGGGCACCGGTGCCCGATCGTCGTGCTCGTGCGCGCCTGGTCCCGTCTCCGGCCGGGGGACGTGACTTCTGCGGGCCAGGTGGTCGTGGCACGGTGCGACGGGACAGCAGAGGGGATCGTGGACCGTCCCGCCGCGCGGAACGCGGCAGGTGACCGCAACCGCCGCCGCTGCACCCGCGAGACCCTGCACGCCACGACCGCGACCGGCGACACCGCGACCGCCGACACCGCCCGCGCACTGACCGCGCGTCCCCGGTGCCGCCGCCCGGGGGACGCCCTGTGCGGAAGCTGTGTGCCCCCGGGGGGCACGTTCAGCGTGCTCGAGTCGTCTTCGGCACGGAGCGCGGCGCAGGCCGGGTACGACCACGTCCACGTCGTGAACCGGGTCAACTCCAACACCGGCGCCGGCGTCCAGATCACCGCAGGGGCGTCCCCCCGCACGCCGGCCATCGACAACGAGGGCAAGAAGCTGCCCGACCTGGCGACACTGCGCTACGTGCTGCCCGGCGGGCAGGCCGGCGCCACGCTGGACAACTCCATCAGCTCCATCGTCGGGGTGGCGACCAGCGGGTGTCTCAGACGTGGCGCGGCTGGATCTTGACGGCGGCGACGTGGACGGTGGCCTGGTGGTGGACGGCGAGCTCGCCGTCCACTTCCTCGGCCCGGTGACCGGTCGGGTGCGACGAGCCGTCGGTGCGCTCCCGGGTGTCCGCCGCGGACACCACGACCGGGGTCTTGCGCACGAATCCGCCCCCCTTCGGACGTGGTTCGAGCGTGCCGGAGCGGAACCCGCTCCGGGTGCTCGTCCCGCTCCCCAGGCGACCCGGGACCCGGTGATCCTGGACGCGCCGGTCCTGGCGCTGATCAGCCGGCCAGGCCGCGGGTGGCGGCTGCGGTTGGTCCGTTCGGATGAACGGGACGCTGCGGGTGCAACGGCGGCCTCGGCTTCCTCGAAGTACCTCACAAGCGGCTCGGCGTGCCGCGCGTCGTCGGCCGCTGACGTCACGGCGACAGGAGGAGACCCGTGCTGACAGCAACGTTCTCCGGCAGGACGGCCGTGCCCGCTCCTGGAGCCGGCCCTGGACAGAACATCTGGTCCTACCGGATCGAGTCCGGTGGTCCGGGGGCCGGTGGTGACCTTCCCCCCGGGCAGCGGATCGCGCTCGGGCTGCCGCGTGACGTGCAGGTCCGCGCCGCGGAGTCCTACCCCGGTGTCCCTGCGCTGGAAGGCGTCTTCGTCCAGCGGGACCCCGCGTCCAGCCGGCAGTACGTGGGCCGGCAGATCTCCTCGCCGGGACCTCTCACCATCTCCTTCGTGGCTCCGGCGGGCGAGACGACCTACGAGGTGCTGCTCGCCAGGGGACCGTCGAGCCAGAACCTGGCAGCGGTGCCCTTCCTCGGCGGCCCCGGAAGCACCCCGCAGCCCGTGCAGGTCCTGCCCGGACCGGTGGCGGGGCCAGCCGTGTTCACCGGCCGGCCACCGGTCGACTTCACCGGCACGGTTCCCCACGCCAGCGAACTGTTCGGCGTGTACCAGCCGCTGGCGGGCTGGTTCGGCCGACTGACCTCGCTGCGCGTCGCCGGGGCGACCAGCGACGACCGGCTGGCGCGACTGGACGCCGCGGCGTTCGCGGGGGAGGCGGCGCGGACGCTGGACACCGAGGCGCTGACCGCGCTGGCCGCCAGGGCCGCCGCCGTGCGGGGCGTGCTCTCGCCGGTGGGACTGGTGAACCTGTTCAGGGAGTACTTCTTCGAGTTCGACACCTTCCTCGGGGGACCCGTCGGCCACCTCTGGATCAGTCCGGGAGGGACGGTGGAGCTGGTGGAGACCAGCACACGGCGCATGCTGGTCGAGCGGACCGCCGAACAGTCGGAGGAGAGCTCCCGCCGGGTCGAGGAGAGCCTGACCGAGCAGGACGACCTCACCGACGCGGTGAAGGAGGACAACGCCAACGACACGACCCTCGGCGTCAGCGCCACCGGCGGGGTCAACGCCGGCATCTACCACGCCGACGCCACGGCGAGCTTCGGCCTGCGCAGCACGGTGCGGAAGTCCTCCGAGCACACGCACAAGCACACCAGGGCGCAGAGCATCAAGGTCGCCAGCGAGATCAAGCGGAACTTCACGACGACGTTCAAGACGGTCACCGACACGACGGACACCTCCAGCCGCCGCTACGTCGTGCAGAACACCGGCGACGAGCTGGTCAACTACGAGCTGCGGCGCAAGATGCGCAAGGTCGGCGTGCAGGTCCAGCACGTCGGCACCAGGCTGAGCTGGCAGGTCTACCTCGACGCGCCGGGACGCGACCTCGGGCTGGGACACCTGGTCCACGTGATTCCCGAGCCGGACGTGTCCTCCATCAAGAAGCCCGAAGCACCGCCGCCCCTGGTGCCCGTGGACACCACGTTCGTCGCTCCCTTCCCCCTGCGGAAGTACCCGCAGACCGCGAACGACCCGCACATCAACATGAACTTCGGGATCCACGCCCCCGGCTCCGACCGCATCCTCGACTACGGCAACGAGTTCCACCTGGTCGCGACCGCCGACTTCGGCGCGAGCGCGCCCTCGCCGGGCTACACCCTGGCCCGAGCGGTCCTCGTCTCGGCCAAGTCGGGAGGCGCCGACAGGGCGTTCGTGCCCGAACTCCCCGTGAAGATCAACGACGCCAGGACCGGTTTCACGGTGATCGCCGACTTCCTCAACACCGGTGACCTGTCCCCGATCCTGCTCACCTTCACCCTGACCTGGGACCCGCCGAAGGTGGACGCGGCACACGAGCAGCACCGGCTGGACATGATCGAGTACGAGGCCCGCGTGGCCGAGCTGCAGCGCGCCGCCTACGCCGAGGCGGTCCGCGACCGTCTGAAGCTGATCAGCGCGATGCGACCCCGCCCCTCGCGGGACCTGCGCAGCGAGGAGCGCCAGAGCGTCTACGGCAGTCTCGTCGACCGGCTCCGGCTCTTCGACGATCCGCACCTGGACTCGGAACTGGTGCGGCAGATCTTCGACGTGGACGAGATGCTCTACTTCGTCGCGCCCGACTACTGGAGGCCGGGCACGGTCGTCACGCACCCCACCGAGGGCAGCGTCGGCAAGTACCCGGTGCCCCCGCCCCCGTCCAGGACACCCGATCCGCCCGTCCTGCACGGGCAGACGGTGGGCAGCTGGTACTCCCACACCACACCGACCAACGCCCTGGACCCGGAGGGGCACGCCACTCCCGAGTGGCGGGTGAACTACCTCCTCACCGAGGACACCCGGCCCGCTCCGCTGGGCAGCTCGCTGGGCTGGCTGATCCAGGCCGACGGGGACGAGCGCCGCAACGAGTTCCTCAACGCCGCGTGGGCCAAGGCCGTCCTGCCGGTGCGGCCCGGTCGCGAGCTCGACGCCATCCAGTGGCTCACCGACGCGAACGTGGAGGGCGAGGCGGCGCTCGGCGTTCCCTACCAGTTCGTGGAGGGGGACCCCGAGGAGTACCGGAACAAGACCGTCGGTCAGGTCCTGTCCCTGCTCTCCGCGCAGCTGAGCGCTTCCAACACCGACATCGCCAACACGGTCGTCACCGAGGAGGTCTTCGAGACGGGCTTCGACCCGCTCGACGGCGGCTTCCGCCCCGCGGAGCCCTACGAGGTCTTCGACCAGTGGTTCGAGGTGCTGCCCACCGATCAGGTGGTCGCGGTGCCGGTGCGCTACGACCCCACGACCGGCCAGCAGTTGTGACCCCCGATGGCCACCACCTGCACGGTCACCGTCGTGGACGTCAACAACCGGGCGCTGCCGGGCGCCGGCGTGAGCCTCGGCGGCGCGCGGGGCAGCACCGACCTGGCGTCCGGGACCTGGAGCACCGTCGTCGCGGACCCGGCCCAGCCCCTGACGCTGACGGTCGACCACTCGCACCACGTCCGGGAGACGTGCGTGTTCAGCGGCGACCTCCGCACCTCGGCCTGGAACAACTCCCTGGTCGGCCGGTCGGTCACCGGACCAGACGTGCTGCTGACGGTGGTGCTGGGCCGGATGGACACCTCGCCCACGACGATCCGCACGGCCGGCGAGCTCACCGCCCTCATGGCCACGAAGGCCCGCGATCCGGGCGGAGTGCTGCTGTTCGAGCCCCCGCGGTTCCGCGGCGTCCTGGCCTACCTCCCGCACTGGAACGACCAGCACCAGGTGCAGGTGCCGCTCCCGGAACTGCTCCCGGCGACACCCGTGGCTCCGGGGACGAGGGGGTGGAAGCGGTTGCAGGCCGAGGAGATGACCGCGGACCTCGCCGCCTACGGGCGGTTCTACTGGCTGGAGCACGCGGCCCGTCCCGGCGAGCCGCGCTTCGCCGTGGCGGTCTGGTCGCCGAACCTGCCCCACGACACGCCCCCGTCCGCCCTGGACTACGTCGTGTTCTACAGCCCGACCACCGCGATCCCGGACTACACCGCGGCGACGTACCCCCACGGACTGGTCAACGCCGCCGCGCCGCTGCAGAAGTACCTGGAGCTGGCGAGGAAGTACCTGCTCGACGAGTACTTCTTCGCCTACCAGATGGTCGCGCAGCGCAACCGCGCCGTGCTGGTCGTGCCCGTCGGCAACGCGGGTGAGCTGGGCCCGTTCGCCAGTGGCGAGGGCCTGCTGCGCGCGCTCCGCGAGATCGGGTTGTTCCTGCACCGCCAGTGCCGCACCAGCAGGCTCGGCCTGCGGCCGCCGACCGGCTCGCCGAGGGAACTGGCCGGACCGAACGTGCGCACGACCGTCACGCCCGTCGCGGCGACGCACTTCGGTCCCGTCCCGGCGGTGGGGAAGGTGGCCGTCGCCGGGTTCAGCACCGGACTGGGCTTCGTCAAGAGGCTCATGCCCGACGGGGGATGGCCCGTCTCGCTGGGGTCGGTGCTGTGGGGCGTGCCCGGTGGTCCCGGCCAGGACCCGAGACGGGACTGGCGCCGGTCCTGGCGGGAGCTGTGGGACCTCGACGGCTTCCACCCCGGCACCGGCGGCTGGCCCGCCTACCTGGACCTGGTGCACCGGTGGAGGCGGGAGGACGAGAGCAGGGTCCTCCGCAGCTACCACACCTCCAGCCGGGTGCCGCCCGACCCGCTGCACGACGCGCACCCGGTGTGGGCCCACCTGCGAGGCCGGAAGCTCGACGTGCAACGCACGCTGCCGCCGGTCGCCGGCATCGGCCGGGCCCAGCAGCTGCAGAACGACCGCTGGACCAGCGTGATCATGGACGACAGCTACCTCGGCGGCTCGTCGGACCACCTTCCGCCGTTCATCGGAGCCCACGAGACCACGCCGCGCGTCGGCTTCCCGCACGCGCTCCGCCTCACCGTGCTCGGCCGGTGAGGCCGCCCCGGGCCTGCCGGCGGCCGCCCGGTGTGCGCTCGCGCCACCGAACCGGCCCGGCGCCGTGCGCGAACGCAACGGGCTGTGGCCCGCTGTCGAACCGCGCTGGAACCGGCGAGACCCCCCTGGCCCGGTCCGCTGCGGGCTGGTCCACGACCAGAGCGGCCGACGGTGTTGTTCTCGTCGAACCAGATGTGCCCACCGCACGGGTGGGTGACCTCCTCGGCCTCGGGCCCGAGACGCACCACGCCGTCGACAGCGATTTCTCACAACGGTCTCCCACAACGGTCGCGGCGCGGTCGTGCGGTGAGGCTGCTGGTCGGCAGGTGGGGTGGAGGGTCGCCCAGCAGGGAGAAGTCGCCCTCGCGCAGGAGCACGGGCTCGTGTCCGCGGAGGACCGGCCAGCGCTCACCGCGCACGACGCCCCCCGATGTTCGCCCGCGGTTCCGCGGCGGCGTGCAGGCCGGGGTCGACCACGGTACGGGGCCGCAGCAGGCCGATGGCGCCGGCGATCGGACCGCCGGGCCCGAGCGGGCGAACCGACGGTGGACGAGGCGTGGGAGACCGAGGACCGCACGTTGTGGATCTTTTCGACGCGGGGCCGCATCATCGACGTCATGACCACGCTCACCGATCGTCCGCCGTCCGATCCCCGCAGGCCGATCGGGGTCGGCATCGTGGGTCTGAGCGCTGCGGGAGCCTGGGCGGCCGGGGGCCACCTGCCCGCCTTGGCGGCGGTCGAGGGGATCGAGCTCCGGGCGCTGGCGGCGAGTTCGGAGGCCTCGGCACGTGCGGCCGAAGCGGCGTACGGCGTTCCCGGGTACACCTCGGTCGAGCAGCTCGCCGGTGACGACGAGGTGGACCTCGTCGTCGTCGCCGTCAAAGTTCCCCGGCACCGCGAACTCGTGCTGCCGGTGCTGAGAGCGGGAGTGCCGGTGCTCACCGAATGGCCGCTCGCCGTCGACCTGCGCGAAGCCGAGGAGATGCAGCGCGCCGCGGGGCGGACCCGCACCTTCGTCGGCCTTCAGGGCCGCTCGTCGCCCGTCTTCCGCTGGTTGAGGGACCTCGTGTCCCGGGGGTACGTGGGCGAAGTGCTCTCGGTCACCGTCGTGGCGTCCTCGACCGAGTGGGGAACGCCGGTGTCGCAGCGCGCGGTCTACACCCTCGATCGCGAGCTCGGGGCCACGATGCTGACGATCGCGTTCGGACACGCCGTCGACCTGGTGTCGATGGTCGTCGGCGAGCTCCAGGACGTGGTCGCCACGACCGCGACCCGGCGCCGCCAGGTTCCTCTCGGCGACACCGGGCGCGTCGTTCCGATGACCGCCGAGGACCAGATCGCGATCTCCGGCACGCTGGCGGGCGGAGCGGTTCTGTCCGCACACCACCGCGGCGGCGCGGCGTCGGGTGCGGGCTTCTCGCTGGTCGTCGACGGCACGGAGGGGATGCTCGACGTCACCGCCGCGGAGTTCCCGCACATCGGTCCGGTCACGGTGCGCGGTGCGCGCAGTGGCGGCCAGCTCGCCGAACTGGCGTTGCCCAGCGGCTACGACGACTACCCCGACCTGGCCGGAACGGTGATCCACACGCTGACCCACTCCTACGCCGCGATCCGGGACGACCTCGTCCACGGCACGACCGTCGCCCCGGACTTCGCCCACGCCGTCAGACGTCACCGGCTCCTCGACGCGATCGTGCGGTCCGCTGCCACGGGACGCCGGACGACCACCGGCTTGTAGCAGTGGCCGAGGTCGGTCCGACGAGCGGATCTCGTTGCGGAGCCGGTGGTTCGCACGATCTGGACGACGTGCTTTCCGCGGACGGGTGGACGAGCGCTCGAAGCTCCTGCGGTGTGATCTCAGCGAGTTCCGGCCGGACGTCGACGCGCAGGTCGACACCGAGAACCACCACCACGAGCTGAAGACCTGTGCTGCCGACCAGAAGACTCTCGCGCGGCCCGGCGGAACGGGGCCGGCACCTGCGACCGACGATGCCGACGGGTCGGCCGACCCGTCCGTCGCCGTGAGCTGGATCCACCGTGACGACGCGGCACCCGTCGTTCAGAGGGGGTCGACGAACTGGCGACTCCGAGCGACTTCCAGGCGACCGCACCCGTTCCGTCTCGTTCGTCGGCCCCGGCGATTCCCCCGTCAGGCGAGGGCGGACACCTGGTCGCAGGCGTGCCACAGTTCTCGTTCGCGGTCGGGGTCGTAGGACTCGGCGGAGGACGGTTCGGCCTCGTCGAGGCTGATGCAGGCGCCGTTCTCCGCCGGCTGGTCGCGCAGCACGAGTCGCGCGAGGTGCTGCCCGGCGGTCCTGGCGCTGACCGACAGCGGGGTGAGGGTCATCAGGCGCATGATGCGTTTCACGGCGAAGCGCTGGACGGCGCTGGCGTCACGGGCCAGGCCGGTGCCGGGGACGAAGCCGGGGTTCCAGGAGAAGATGTCGACTCCGGCCGGTGGACGCCGGGCCAATTCGTGGACCAGGTGGATGACCGCGAGCTTGCTGGTGGAATGGGCGGCGCGGCCCGCGGTGAGGGTGTCGGTGCTCGCCGTGGTGGCGGGGGTCATCAGATCGCGGGGTGAGCGCCACCGCGGTGCCGGGACCATCCCCGTGTTGTGCCGGAAGTCGCCGAAGTGCGTGATCGATCACCCGCTGGTCGGGGAGCTGGTCCTCGACTGCGATGTCCTCACCGTTCCGGGAGCCGACCTGCGCCTGGTCACCTGCACCACGACGGCAGGGGGCAACGGACGCCGGCAAGCTCGACCTGCTGAGAGTCACCGGTGGCCGCAGCATCGCCGCGAGGGGACTGTGACGAGTGGTGTGCCGTGTCCGGTGGCGCGGGAGCGGTTGCGGAGAGGATGTCCCCGAACACCCGCGACCGTCCGCTGCCGCCGGGCGTGGCCGGGCACGACGGCTCCACCGTCGTCGCGGCTCTCAACGGCCCGCGGCTGCTGCGTCCCGCTGCGTCCTGCTGCCAGGCGTCGGGCAGGCGCGCGGGACCTGACCGCGCCACCGGGCTCCACGGCCGATCGTGGCGTTCGTCGAAGTGCCGAGCCCGAGGACGCCACCGCGGCCGTCCTCGCAGCGGAGGTGGCCGACGACCCGGTTCACCGCTGCGGCGGGTGGTGAGGAAGTGCGAAGGCGTGTCCGTGGTCGTGCGCCTCCAGGTCGTCCCACGGCGGCAGCGGGTCGTCCAGGCACCGCCACGCAGCCGGACCGGCCTCCAGTTCGGCGTCGGTGAGCAGTGCCGGGTCGAGGCGGCGACGAGGCTCGTCGTGGTCCAGACCGATACCGATGAACACCAGCTCCTGACTGGCGCTGTGCCCGTCGAGGAGCTCACCCGGCTCGATCGTCATGTTCGGCCCGGCCTGCGACCAGACGGCCAGGGTGTGCGGGCGACTGGCGATGTGGCAGAAGCCCTTGCTGCGCACCACCCCCTCCCAGCCCTCCAGCGCCGCTGCCAGGCGAGCGGGATGGAAGGGGCGGTCGGCGCGGTAGGTGACCGAGCGGATGCCGTACTCCTCGGTCTCGGGGGTGTGCGAACCGGACAGTTCCTCGGCCCATCCCGGTGAGGAGGCCGCGGTGACCGGGTCGTAGCGCCCGGTGTCGAGGACCTCGGCCAGGTCCACCACGCCGCGGCGCGCGCGGATCAGCCGGGCGCTCGGGTTGAGCTCGCGCAGCAGACCCTCGGTGGTGGCGAGCTGTTCGGGCGTGGCGAGGTCGATCTTGTTCAGCACCAGCACGTCGGCGAACTCGACCTGGTCCACCAGCAGATCGGAGATCCCGCGCTCGTCGCCCTCGGCCGCGGCGAGGTCGCGCTCGTCGAGCCGGTCACCGCGCTCCACCTCGGCGAGAAACCCGGAGGCGTCGACCACGGTCACCGTGGTGTCCAGGCGGGCGTGGTCGGACAGGCTCGTGCCGTCCTCGAAGGTCCACTCGAACGTGGCCGCCACCGGCATGGGCTCGGAGATGCCGGTGGATTCGACGAGGATCGTGTCGAAGCGCCCCTCGCGGGCCAGCGCGCCGACGCTGTCCAGCAGGTCCTCGCGCAGTGTGCAGCAGATGCAGCCGTTGGTCAGCTCGACCAAGCGCTCACCGCCGCGACCGGCCACGAGCGAGGCGTCGATGTTGACCTCGCTCATGTCGTTGACCACCACCGCCACGCGGCGTCCCTCGCGGTTGGCCAGGACGTGGTTGAGGAGGGTGGTCTTGCCCGCGCCGAGGAAGCCGGACAGCACCGTGACGGGAACGCGTGTATCGGAAGTCATGTCAACCCGGTGATCGTCGTGCAGGGACGGTGCGCGTCGGTGCGCCCCGCCGTGACGGCGGGGCGCACCGGCTCGCTCAGCGTCCCTTGCTGGGGTAGGGGAGCAGGGCCATCTCGCGGGCGTTCTTGATCGCGGTGGCGACCTGGCGCTGCTGCTGCGGCGTCAGACCGGTCACCCGGCGGGAGCGGATCTTGCCGCGGTCGGAGACGAACTTGCGCAGCAGCGTCACGTCCTTCCAGTCCACGGTGGTCACCCCCTCCTTGTGCAGGGCGTTCACGCGGCGCTTGACGGGGCGTTCGGGGCGGGGCACGGCTCCTCCTACCAGCTGGACTTGGTCACACCGGGCAGTTCGCCCCGGTGGGCCATCTCGCGCAGACGGATGCGGGAGAGTCCGAAGGCGCGGAAGAAGGCGCGGGGGCGACCGTCGACGGCGTCGCGGTTGCGCAGCCGGGTGGGACTGGCGTCGCGGGGCAGCTTCTGCAGCGCGGCCAGCGCCTCGTCGCGCCGGTCGGAGTCGGTGCGGACGATCTCCTTCAGCTCCGCGCGCCGCTCGGCGAAGCGGGCGACGACCTCGCGTCGCTGCCGGTCCTTGGCGATCTTGGACTTCTTGGCCATCAGCGCTCCTCCTTGAAGTCGACGTGCCTGCGCACGACCGGGTCGTACTTGCGCAGGACCATCCGGTCCGGGTCGTTGCGGCGGTTCTTGCGGGTGACGTAGGTGTAGCCGGTGCCCGCGGTGGAGCGGAGCTTGATGATCGGCCGCACGTCGGTGCCCCTGGCCATCAGACCTTCACCCCCTGCTTGCGCAGCCCGGCGACCACGGACTCGATGCCGCGGCGGTCCACGGTCTTGATGCCCTTGGCGGACACCGTGAGCACGACGAACTGGTTCTCCGAGGGCAACCAGTACCGGCGGCGCTGGGTGTTGGGCAGCCAGCGCCGGGACGTGCGCCGGTTGCTGTGCGAGACCTGCTTGCCGAAACCGGGCTTGCGCCCGGTGACCTGGCAGTGCCGTGACGACACGTCTGCCTCCATTTCCGAAATGACAATCGTTTCCGATAGGCTAGCCCACATGCGAACAGAGGTCGTACTGGTGGCCGGTCCGGCCGACCACGACGTGGCGGAGGAGCTCTGGCGCGCCTGCCCCGGATCGGTGCTGGTGCGCCACGACCTGCGCGACCTCGCCGGTGGCGTGGTGCGTCGGTGGGTCGACGGTGAGCTGACCGTGCTGGAACTCGCGCACGGCTGCGTCTCCTGCACCCTGCGGCTGGACCTGCTGCCCCTGCTCGAACGCCTCGGTGGCCGGGTCGTGGTCCACCTGGACCCCGCGCTGGAGCCCGACGCGGTCTGCTTCGCGCTGCGCGAGGTCGACGTCCGGGTGGAGGCCGTGATCACGGTGGTGGACCGGGATACCTGGCTGACCGACGCCACCGGCGAGGAGTCGCTGGCCGACCGCGGCCTGGCCGCCGCCGAGGGCGACGACCGGACCGTGGCGCAGGTCGTCGTCGGACAGGCCGAGTTCGCCGACGCCCTGGTGCTGACCGGTGTCGCAACCGACCCGGTGCTCGACGCCGTGCTGGACCGGCTCAACCCGCGCGCGCCGCGCCGCGACCGGCACGCGCTGGACGTCCCCGCCCTGCTGGCCGCCGTCCCCGGCGACGCGCGCAGGGGAAGGGTCGACGACGGCTTCGGCGCCCTGCTGCACGGGCAACCGCCGCTGGAACCGGCCCACGGGGTGACGGTCGTCCACTTCGTCGAGCGGCGCCCGTTCCACCCGGTGCGGCTGCACGAGGCTCTCGACGTCCTGTTCGACGGCGTCGTGCGCACCCGCGGCCGGGTGTGGATCGCGAGTCGGCCGGACGCCGCGCTGTGGCTGGAGTCGGCCGGCGGTGGCCTGAGCGTGGGCGACCTCGGGCCGTGGCTCGCCGCCGTGGACGACTGGTCGGAGTTCCCGGCCGAACGCCGGGCGGTGGCCTCGGCGACCTGGCACCCCGAGCACGGCGACCGGTCGCAGGAACTGGTCGTCATCACCGCGGCACCCGGAGCGCCGGAGGAGATCGTCGCCGCGCTGCGCGCCGCACTGCTGACCGACGAGGAGTTGGCTCTGGCGGACGAGTTGCAGTTCGTCGACCCGTTCGCCGAGTGGCACGACGAGATGGAGGAGTTGTGAAGCAGGGCATCCACCCCGACTACCACCCGGTGGTCTTCCAGGACCAGTCGACGGGCACGGCGTTCCTGACGCGGTCCACGGCCACGTCCACCCGCACGGTCGAGTGGGAGGACGGCAACACCTATCCGCTGATCACGGTCGACGTGACCTCGGACTCCCACCCGTTCTGGACCGGCAACCAGCGCGTGATGGACACCGCCGGCCGTGTGGAGAAGTTCAACCGCCGCTACGGGAAGAGGCCCCGCTGAGATGGCCGTCCCCAAGCGCAAGACCTCGCGCAGCAACACCCGTCACCGCCGTTCGCAGTGGAAGGCCGCGGTGCCCGACCTGGTCCCGGTGACCGCCCTCGACGGTCGCCAGCTCGTGGTGCCGCGGCGGCTGGTCGCCGCCTACCGCCGCGGTCTGCTGTAGACCGTCGCGGGTGTGCGGTGGGGAGAGCCCGACGGAACTCTCCGCCGCACACCCGCGGACAGGGGTGGCGACTCCGGCAGGCCGGCCGTGGAACCGGAGCCGACCTGCCGGAGTCGGCCGCGAGGGCCTTCGCGTCGGTCTGGACGCCGCACCGGTGGTGCGTGCACCCGCTGCCGCTCGTACGTCATCTCCTTGATGACACTCCCACTTGTCGTCGTTCGGATGACGTGGTACACCTGTGGTGTGCGTTGATGCCCGAGCCGACACGACAGGGAGGGATCATGCTGATGCGCACCGACCCGTTGCGCGGTCTCGACCGGTTGACCCAGCAGGTCTTCGACGACCGCGCCGGAACCCGGTCGCGTCCCGCGGCGATGCCGCTGGACGCCTACCGCGCCGGAGACGAGTTCGTCGTCGCCTTCGACCTGCCCGGCGTCGACCCCGCCGCGATCGAGGTGAACGTCGAGCGCAACGTGCTCACCGTCAAGGCCGAGCGCCGACCCGTCACGACCGAGCAGCCGGTGGAGCTGCAGGTGTCCGAACGGCCCGCGGGTGTGTTCTCCCGGCAGCTGTTCCTCGGTGACGCCCTGGACTCCGACCGGATCAACGCCGACTACGACGCGGGTGTGCTGACGCTGCGGATCCCGGTCGCCGAGCGGGCCAAGCCCCGCAAGATCGAGGTCGGCGCCGGGCCGGGCACCCGCGAGGAGGTCGACGCCTGACCCGCGGACGTGATCGCCGAGCTGCCCTGCGCCGACCCGCTGTGGGTGCGCACGGAGTTCGAAGCGATCATCGCCGCCGACCTCGACGCCGCTGCCGGTCAGCCGACGGTTCCCCCGCACCGTCCGCCCGTCCCGCGCGAGATCGCCGCGACCGCCCCCGGTGCTGCCGACCGGGGCCGGTCCGCGACGCCGTCGGCGGGTACCGCGTGGGCCGCATCGGCGTCACGACCTCGACGCGCAACGAGGTGCGGGTTCTGATGCGCCGGTGGAGTTGCTGGAGGACTGCCGGTGGCGGTTGTTTCGGTGACCGCTGTTCTCGCGCACCCGCTGGGGGCCGATGACGGTCGAGCAGTGGTCGGACGTCGAGCGGCCCACCGTCGCGGTGGGGGAGCGGGGGATGCGGGCTGTCGCTGTCATCGGCAGGACGCGGGGCCGGCAGCAGGTCGTGTTCGAGGGAGGGGTCTGGGCCCGCGGCTGCGCGGTGCTGCTCGGGCCGGGTCAGCGGAAGGCTGTGGCCACGGTGTCGGCGAGCTGGTCCAGCACGTCTCGCGAGAGTTGCACGGAGCCGGTGAAGGAGAGGAGCCCGTGGACGGCGCCCTCGACCGGGAGGTGCTGGACCGGCACGCCGGCGTCGGCCAGCCTGCGGGCGTAGCGGTCCGCCTGGTCGCGCAGGGGGTCGTTCTCGGCGGTGGCGATGACGGCGGGCGGGAGTCCGGCCAGTGCGTCGGAGCGCGCCGGGGAGACCCGCGGGTCGGCGCCCTGGTCGGGAGAGCTGAGGTAGGCGCCCCAGAACCACTCGAGGTAGGAGCGGGACAGGACCGGTCCCGTCGCGTGCTCGTACATCGAGGGGCTGTCGTCGAACCGGTCGACGGCCGGGTAGGCGAGCACCTGGAGCGTGATGCGGGGTCCGCCGCGGCGCAGGGACTGCTGTGCCAGAGCCGCGGCCAGGTTGCCGCCGGCGCTCTCGCCGAACACGGCGATGCGCTCCGCGTCGCCGCCGAACCCGGCGGCGTTGTCCGCGACCCAGGTCAGCGCGGCGTAGGCGTCGTCGCTCGCGGCCGGGAAGGGGTGCTCGGGTGCCAGCCGGTAGTCGACGGAGACCACGATCGTGCCGGATCGGGCGGTCACGGTGCGCGCGATGTGGTCCTGGGTGTCCAGGTCGCCGAAGACCCATCCGCCACCGTGGAAGAACAGCGTCACGGGCAGCGGTGCGGCGTCCGGTTCGGTGGCGGGCCGGTAGACGCGGACGGGGATGCTGCGACCGTCGTCGACGGCGGTGATGGTGGTGTCCCGGACGTCGGCGACCGGTTCGGGATCACCGGCCAGGGCGGCGAAGGCGCGTCCGGCTGCGCGGTTCTCCGCCACCGTTCGGCTCTCGGGGGCCGGTCCGCCTCGCGCGGCCAACTGCTCGAGCAGGATCTCGATCTGGGGGTCGAGGGGCATGGTGCGCACCTGTCTGGGAGGGGTCGTCCTGGAGTGGAATGACTTCTCCAATCTCTGCGACGCATCGTTGGAATGTCAATTCCAACTTTGGTAGCGTGGCCGGGTGACCACACCGGTGAAGCCCGAACAGCAGCAGAAGCGCCGGCTCACCGCGCCGGGCCGCAAGACCCGTGAACGCATCGTCGAGGCCGCCGCGGAGCTGATGTTCCGCCACGGCGCGGGAGGAACGAGCATCCCGGACGTCCAAGCCGCCGCAGGGGTCAGCGCGTCGCAGATCTACCACTACTTCGGCGACAAGCAGGGCCTGGTCCTGGCGGTCGTCGACCACCAGACGGACGCCAAGATCGCTCAGCAACGTCCCCTGCTGGACAACCTGGACAGCATCGAGGCCCTGCGCGAGTGGTGCGACGGCGCGGGGGACCGGCTGGACGCCGCGGGATGCGAGGGCGGCTGCGAGATCGGCTCGCTCGCCAGCGAACTCGCCGACCGCGACCAGTCGGCGCGGACCGGCCTCGCCGCGGCCTTCGACCGCTGGGAAGCTCCCATCAGGTCGGGACTCGCGCGCATGCAGGCACGCGGCGAACTGAGCCCCAGCGCCGACACCGACGCCCTCGCCACCGCGCTGCTGGCCGCGGTCCAGGGCGGCATGCTGCTGTCCCAGGTCCGCCGGTCGAGCACCGCCTACCGGCAAGCCGTGTCATCGGTGATCGACCACGTCGAGAGCCACCTCGTCCGGTAGCGGCACGGGCCGTGCGGACCGGTCCTGCGGCTTCCTGGTTCCCGGAACCCGGCGCACCACACCAGTCGGTGAGCCGGAACCGGTCGCGCACGAGCCGGTCCGCGGAACCTTCCCCCCAGGGTGCGCGGATCTGAGACGCGGTGGTGCGGGGCGGTGCTCCTGCCGGTGGTGCAGCACGGGATGCACCGAGGACGGTGCGGACGGGAACACCGCCCGCACGTTCACCAGGCCACGGTGCCGTCGCGGTTGACGAAGGTTCCGGTGGGACCGTCGTCGCCGAGGGTGGCCAGGTGCACGATCGCGTCGCTGCCCTCGGTGACGGTCTGGGTGCCCTGCCGGTCGTTCAGGTCGGTCTCGGTGTAGCCGGGGTCGGCGGCGTTGACGAGGATTCCGGGCAGGGCTCGGGAGTACTTCAGAGTGAGCATCGTCAACGCGGTCTTGGAGATGGCGTAGACGGGCGGCACGACCTGCCAGTCGAACATGTCGTGTTCGAGGGTGGCCGCGAAGGAGCCCACCGTGGAGGACACGTTGACGATCCGGGGGTGCTGGGAGGACCGCAGCAGCGGGACGAAGGCGTTGGTGACGCGCAGCGCCCCCAGCAGGTTGGCGTCGAGCACCGCGGCGGCGTCCTGCGCGGTGGTCCGCTCCAGCGGCGCGACCACGCTGTTGACCGCGGCGTTGTTGATCAGGACGTCCAGGCGTCCGTGCTCGGCGCGCACCCGCGCGGCCGCGGCGTCGACGCTGGTCTGGTCGGTGACGTCCAGGTGCACCAGTCCGACGCCGAGCTCGGCCGCGGCGGCCCGGCCCCGCTCGGGATCGCGGGCGCCGATGAGCACCGTGTGCCCTGCTTGCTTCAGCCGCCGGGCGGTTTCGCGTCCGATGCCCTTGTTGCCGCCGGTGACGAGAGTGATCGTGTCCATGTCCGACACTCTGCGACCGGGGACGGGCGCGCGGAAGGCGGTGCGGTTCGGTAGGACTGCTGGTACCACCCGCGGCGCGGGAGCGCTCGACCCGCGAGGCGGGGCAGAATGGTGACGTGGCGGAGCGGATGACCAGGACGGTGGGAGCCCCGGGGCTGGGGACGCTGCTGCGCGGGTTCCGGAACCGCTGCGACGTGGAGTTCACGGGCGTGGTCGCCACCGCGCGGCGGACTCCGGGGCTGCGCCGTGAAGAGCTGGCGCTGCTGGCGGGGGTCTCCGTGGACTACCTCGTCCAGCTCGAACAGGGACGCGCCGCCCGCCCCTCCGCGCCCGTGGTGGCCGCGCTGTCCCGAGCGTTGCGCCTGGACGAGGACGACTCCGCCCTCCTGCACCGCGCCGCCGGGCTGGCTCCCGCGACCGGGTCGGTGACCCGGGTGGTGCCCGACGGTGTCGAGCGGATGGTCGCCCGCATGTGGCAGTGGCCGGTCGCGGTGTACTCCGCGGACTGGTGGCTGCTGCGGTGGAACCACGCCTGGACGGCACTGCTGGGCGATTCTGCGGCGCTGCGGGGGCGAGCGCGCAACGTCGTCTGGTACGAGATGACCCAGCGCAACCCGTGCGTGTGGGTCGACCCCGGCGAGGACGACACCTTCCGCGACGCGATCGTGGGTGACCTGCGGGTGGCGCTGCTGGAGCACCCCGACGACGCCGAGCTGACCGACCTCGTCAGCGCGCTGCACGCCAGCAGCCCCGAGTTCGTCGAACGGTGGACCGCCGCCCGACCGGCCCGCTACCGGGGCATGCGCAAGCACGTCGACCACCCCGACGTCGGCACGCTCGCCCTGGACGGCGACGTCCTCCAGGTTCCCGGCTGCGACGTGCGCCTGGTGGTCTACTCACCCGCGCCGGGTACGCAGGACGCCGAGCGTCTCGCGCGGCTGATCGACCACGGCGCGGGCGTCGAGTCCGGCGGGCCACGACCGCAGCAGCCGACGAGCTGATCGAGGTGGTCACCAACACCGCGTCGCCCACCGGTGCGGCTGCGCCCCGTCGCGGCAGCTTCCCGTGCCGGCACACGCCGACGGATCGTGGTTTCTGCGGTCAGGCTCTCCAGCGTCGTCGTGGCGGTGGGACGTAGACGGCCAGGGCGAGGGTCTTGCCGCTGATCTCGTTCCGCACCACGACCGCGGATGCGCTCCGCGCCGGTGACCTGCGCGCGCCGCAGGTCGTTCCCGGTCACCGGTCCTGCTCCTCGGGATCGGGTGGAGGTGGTGCTGGTGCGCGCTCGTCGACGCCGTCGTCCCACCGGCCGTCTCCGCCTCCTCGCTCGGCGGGGGACGTGTCGTGTGCTGGTCAGCGGCCGATGCGGTGCGGTGGCAATCAGCTCGGGGGGGGCAGGGGGAGCGCGGCACGGCGCCGTCGGGGCCGCAGCGCTCGCCGGGACGTGGCGGGCGGCGAGGTCCGTGTCGCAGGAGTCGCAGTCGTCGCGGACACGCCCGTCCCGTCGTGGGCGGGTGGTGCGTCATCCCTTGCCGTAGTGCTGTGCGGGGAAGGCACCTGCGGTTGTCGCGGTGCGGGTGAACTAAGGGCCGTTTTGGTGACGTAGCGTCCCACTGCTTCTACGGTTTGTGGCTTCGCGAGCCGGACACCTCCGCTGCTGGCCCGGAACCTTGGTGACCTTCGGTCCTGATCGCCATGCGGACTGCCCACATCTGTCTTGGCTGGGCCGTGACGGTCCTCACCCTTGCTATTCGGCGGCCTCCGGTTAGGTTTGTTATTGTTCAATCACTAACCAAGGAGCTACCGTGAACGCCAACCCGGCCCGCGAACTCACCCCCGCACAGCACGCCCTGGCAGAGCACCTGCGGCTGGTGTCCTCCGGCCAGATCGACGAGTGGATCGAGCTGTACGCTGCGGACGGCACGGTCGAGTTCCCCTTCGCCCCCGCCGGTGTGCCCACCCGGGTGCAGGGACGCGAGGCGCTGATCGCCCACATGCGCGGCTTCCCGCAGACCTTCGACGTGAAGTTCGTCGACGTGAAGTTCATCGAGACGACCGACCCCCGCACCGCGGTCGCCGAATACCGCTCGGAGGGAAGCGTCCTCAGCACCGGCAAGCCGTATGAGCAGACGGTCATCACGGTGATCCGCCTCGACGAGGCGGGCCTGGTCGAGCGGTTCGTCGACTACTGGAACCCTCTCGTGGTCATCGAGGCCATGACCCCCGACCAGGCGGCCAGTGGCCAAGACGTGTCGTGGCCCGCAGGGCGCTGATCCCGATTCGACGGGGTGAGAGGGGGGCAAGATGGGTCGCTCACCCGTGTTGCCCCTCTCGAACCCCGTCTCACCCCGCAGTGAAAGACTGGCAGACATGCCCGCCCCCGGCTCCAGCGTGAAAAGCGATCAACGCCGTCGAGTCGTGCTGGACGCTGCCGTGGCCTGTTTCGCGCGCAAGGGTTACTACGGCACGACAACCAGTGAGATCGCCGAACGGGCCGGAATCTCTCAGCCCTACGTCTACCGCCTCTTCGCCAGTAAGGAGGCGCTGTTCGCCGGTGCCGTCCTCCACGTGTCCGAGCTGCTCTCGGATGCTCTGACCGGAGCCGGCGCCAGCACCGATGAGGCCGGGCCGCCCCGGCAGGCGGAGGGGGTGATGCGTGCGATCCGGTCCGCCTACAGCACCCTGATCCAGGACCGGGACGTCATGCGGTTCCTCATGCAGGCCAGTTGCGCAGCTGATGAGCCGCTCGTGGCCGAGGCGGTGCGCACGTGCTACGCCCGACAGGTCGAACTCGTCAGTGAGCTCCTGAACCACGACGACGCTGCGGTCCGGCACTGGTTCGGCGCCGGCATGCTCGAAAATGTCACGCTGACCCTCGGCCTGGCCGACGTCGACGAGCCCTGGGCACGGACCCTCAGCGGGCAACGGTCTCGATCGGACAGCGGTAACTTCACCCACCGGGTTTCGCCCTAGCTTCTACCGCAAGGGCGGGATGTGCAGGCGGCCTGCCGGGCCGTCCCACCCCCTTGGAAGTGGGACACCGGCGGCCAGCTTCGGCGCCGATCACAGACGCCCAGGTCGAGACCGTCCCAGGCAACATCTTGATCGGCAAATCATGGCGCCCGAGGCGGCCGACATCCCGCCCGAGCGGATCTACGTCGACAAGAAGTCCGGGGCCACCACCAACCGGCCCGGCCTGCAGGCGGCGATGAGTTTCGCCCGTCACGGCGACGTCATCGTCATCCACACCCTCGACCGGCTCGGGCGGACCGTGCGCGACACCCCAAACCTGATCCACGACCTGGCCGAGCGCGGAGTCGGCATCCGCACCCTCGCCGACCCCATCACGGTCGACTCCGCCAACCCGGATGATCCGATGGCCCAGCTGGCCGTCGTGCTGCTGGCGCTGTTCGCCCAGATGGAACGCACCTACAGCCTCGAACGCGCCGCCGGTGCCTGCGCGGCTGCGACTGCGAAAGGCCGGCGGATCGGGCGGCCCACCGTCGTCGACCCCGACAAGCTCGCCTGCGCCGCGCACCTTCGCGACACCGGCAGCACGATCGCCGAGATCGTCACTAAGACCTGGTCTCAAAACTTAAGGGTGTGTCACTGCGCAACCTGCCGGTCCTGGTCGTCGATCGTGGGCAGTCATGGCGAAGACGACGCAGCAGCGGCGGGTCGAAGACCGGCTCTGGGAGCTGATCGACCCCCTGATCCCGTCCCGACCAGCGCCGCGCGGTCCGGGTGGGCGGCCCCGGATCGATGACCGTGCCGCGCTAGAGGGGATCTTGTTCGTGCTCGACACCGGCTGCCGCTGGCGAGACCTGCCCGAGCAGCTCGGATGCGGTTCCGGGCACACCGCGTGGCGGCGGTTACGTGAGTGGCAGGACGCTGGTGTGTGGGATCGGCTGCACCAGCTCGTGCTCGACGAGCTGTCCAACATCGACGAGCTCGACTGGACCAGAGGCTGCATCGACGCGGTGTCGGTGCGGTCGAAAAGGGGGGCGAGCTGACCGGTCGCAGCCCCACTGACCGGGGTAGAGCCGGCTCCAAGTACCACGTTCTGTGCGACGCGAACGGGCTACCGCTGCACATCGTGTTGTCGGCGGCAAACACCCACGACAGCATGCTGTTCGAGCCGCTGCTGGACACGAACCCGGCCGTGCGTGGCCACCGCGGCCGGGCGGGCCGGCCACGATGCCGACCGGACAAGTTGCACGCCGACAAGGGCCACGACTACCGCCGCTGCCGCCGCTACCTGACCCGCCGCGGTATCAAGGTCCGTATCGCCCGGCGCGGGATTGAGGGCAAGTCCCGCCTCGGCCGGGTCCGCTGGGTCGTTGGGTGGGGTGACTGGTGAGCTTCTGAGCGCGGAGCAGGTCCTCGGGTCGGCACGGGGCCCCCGTCACCACGAGGGAGATCGATCTCCTGGAGGAGGCTGCAGCCGCGTTGCTGACGGCACCATCGACGGGGATGAACGAGCACTCTCGTCGGGAAGTGATCAGCCATCGGTGGGGCCGCCTCTTCAGAGGCGTTCGATGCGGTCGGCCTGCGGGCCCCGGTCGCTCTGACGCACCGCGTACCGGACCCGGTCACCCTTCTGCAGCGGCTCCGACCCCATGATCACGGACACGTGGGCGAAGAGATCGTCGCCGCCTGCGTCCGGGGTGATGAAGCCGAAGCCGCGGTCGCCGTCGTAGCGCGCGACGACGCCCTCGCCGCCTCGTACGGGCACGTCCCGCGCGGCCGGCCCTGCGGCCGCGGCAGGTGCCGACCGCTGCGGCGCCGTCTGGGGCTCGGCGCTCCGGACCAGGTGCACGTCGCGGGCCTGCGGGCCCTTGTCTCCACTAGCCACGTCGTAGGCGACGCGGTCGCCCTCCGCGAGCCACGTCAGCCCCTCGGCCAGGGCCTTGGCGTGAACGAAGATGTCCCCGGCGCCGGAGTCGGGGTTGATGAAGCCGAAGCCCTTGTCCTCGTCGTACCAGGCCACCGTGCCGTCGGCACCGTCCGAGATACCAGCCGCAGCGGGTGAGCCGGCCCCTGCTCCCAGCGGGATCACGTGCCCGGCCTGCGGGCCGCGCTCGCCTTCGACGATCAGGAATGCCACCCGCTGCCCCTCGGTGACCACGCCGCCGGTCACGATGGCGGAGCTGTGCACGAAGATGTCGGCGCCGCCGCCGTCCGGCGACGCGAAGCCGTACCCCTTGCCCGGCTCGTACCAGTTGACGGTGCCGAGCAGGCCCACGGCGCTGCCGGTGGCCGCATCGGCGGTGACGCGAACGCGCAGCGCCTGGGGCCCGCGGTCGTTCTCGCCGACCTCGAACACGACGGCCTGACCCTCGCGGAGCACTTTCGCGCCGCCGTCCTCGACGATCTCGGAGGCGTGCACGAACACGTCCGGCGAGCCGTCCTCGGGCGCGAGGAAGCCGAAACCACGTTCGGCGTCGAACCAACGGACGGTCCCTTGCGGCATCAAAGGCTCCAGGTCGAGAGGGCGGGCACTGGCCCCCAGTCTCTCTGACGGACTTCCGGTCCGCCGGGCCGGGCCCACGAGCGGGCGGTGCGGAGCCAGGGGCGGGCCGTTGGTTCACCTAGCGACACGCCGAGTTTTGAGACCAGGTCTAAGACCGGGATCACTCGCACCAGCCTCTACCGGCACCTGCCACCACGCCCCGCGGCCCAGGTCACCGCCGCGGAGCATGACCTGCACGCGCCTCCGACGACCGAGGCATAGCCAGAACCAGCGCTGTGAACACTCCATCTCTGCTGGGGGCTTCGCCGTCAGCAGAGATGACTACCGCTAAAAACCGTTCCGATCCTCCTCGGACCCCGTGATCTGCCAGCGCAGCCACTGCCCCGGTCGCAGCTCGGGCGGGGCCTCGGTGCAGGTCAGACGGGAGAACCCGTCGACCGCGGAGTGCAGGTGGGTGCAGCTGCGCTGCGCGGCGGACTTCCCGGTGGCGGTGTTCTTGGCGGGTCCGACTTGTTTGACCTGCTCGCTGCCCCGGCCGTGCACCCGCCACCCGCTGCCGTCGGGGATCACGCCGACCTTCTTCACGTCGAGGTGGACCACAGGACCGGGCCACCGGGCGATGATTCGGCGGGGCGCGCGGTTGTTCTCCTCCGTCGGGTCGAGGATCCGGCGGGTGCGGAGCGCTGGGACGGTCGGTCAGGCCGGCCTCGCCGAAGCTGCGATGACGGTTGAACCGCTTGGAGGCGCATTGGGCGGATCAGCAGCGCGCCACCGCCGCGGAGCGGAATCGGCCCGATGATCACGGGTGGTGCGCTGATGGCGATGTCGCCGGGCAGACACTCGCCGACCAGTGGCGCGAGAACCAGTAGGCCAAGTGCTGGAGAACGCGTCTGAGCACGTCTACCCGCTGCGGTTGTAGAGCCTGCGTGCCCACAGGTATCCGCCCAGCGCGATGGCCGCGCTCCACAGCGCCGCCGCCGCGAAGCTGGCTCCTGCGGGCTGCCCGGCCAGCAGCGCGCGCAGGGTTTCGATGACCGGCGTGAACGGCTGGTGTTCGGCGAACCAGCGCAGTGGGCCCGGCATCGACTCCGGCGGGACCACGCCGCTGCCCAGGAACGGCAGCAGCATCAGCGGCGCCGGCAGGTTGCTGGCCGTGGCCACGTTCTCGGTGACCATGCCCAGCGCGACCGACAGCCAGGTGATGGCGAAGGCGAACATCGCCAGCACGCCGATCACCCCGAGCCAGTCCAGCGCAGAGGCGCCGGGGCGGAAGCCGATCAGCAGAGCCGTCAGCGTCACCGCCGTGATCGCGATGAAGTTCTGGACCAGCGCGCCGAGCACGTGCCCGGTGAGGACGGAGACGCGGGCGATGGCCATGGTCTTGAACCTGGCGACGATGCCCTCGGTCATGTCCACGGCCACCGAGATCGCTGTCCCCTGCGCGGCGCTCGCGATCGTCATGATCATGATGCCGGGGGTGGTGTAACCGGCGTAGGCGGTGCGGTCGCCGCCGATCCCGGCGCCCATGATGCCGCCGAGGACGTAGACGAACAGCAGCAGGAACACCACGGGCACGGCCACGAACGTGAGGATCAGCGTGGGGTAGCGCCAGATGTGTGTGACCTGGCGCCGCAGCATCGTCGCCGAGTCGGTGATCGCTCTCATCGGGAGGGCTCCTCGGTCAGGGCGAGGAAGACGTCGTCCAGGTCGGGGGTGTGCACCGACAGCTCGGCGACGTCGATGGCATGCGTGTCCAGCCACTCCAGGAGCTGCCTCAGCGGCCTGATCCCGCCGGGGTCGGGGATCTGGACGGTGAGCGCCGCGTCGTTGCTGGAGGTGGCGCCGACGTGGCTCACCGCCCTGCGGTACCCGTCGGGATCGGCGAAGCGCACGACGATGTGGCCGCCGGGGACCATTCGCTTGAGCTCCTCGGGGGTGCCCTCGGCCACCAGTCGGCCCTGGCTGAGCAGGGCGATGTGGTCGGAGAGTTCGTCGGCCTCCTCCAGGTACTGGGTGGTCAGGAAGATGGTCACGCCGTCCTGCTGGACGAGGTCCCTGACGATCTGCCACATGGTGCGGCGGCTGCGGGGGTCCAGGCCGGTGGTCGGTTCGTCGAGGAAGATGAGCTCGGGCGTGCCGACCAGGGTCATGGCGAGGTCGAGCCGGCGGCGCATGCCGCCCGAGTAGGTGGCCGCGGGTTTGCGCGCGGCGTCGGTGAGGTCGAAGCGCTCCAGCAGTTCGCGGGCGCGCGCGCGTCCCCTCGTTCGGCCGAGGTGGAGCAGGTCGGCCACGAGTCGCAGGTTCTCCTCGCCGGTGAGGAAGCTGTCGACCGCGGAGAACTGGCCGGTGACGCCGATCGCGGCACGCACCTCGTCGGGTTCCTCGGCCAGGTCGTGCCCGGCCACCCGGATCTCGCCCGCGTCGGCCTTGATCAGGGTGGACAGGATCTGCACCGTGGTGGTCTTGCCCGCGCCGTTGGGGCCGAGCAGCGAGAAGACGGTGCCCTGCGGGATGGTGAGGTCGATGCCGTCCAAGACGCGGTGGGCGCCGTAGGACTTGCGCAGTCCCGTCACCGAGACGGAGGTGCGCATCGCGTTCACCCCCGATCCCAGGTGACGGGCAGGCTGTGCACGCCGTAGACCTGCGAGGGGTCGGTGCGCAGCGACAGCTCTTCAGCCGGTGCGGCCAGCCGCAACGTCGGGAAGCGGACGAGCAGCGCGGGAAGCGCGACACGCATCTCGATGCGGGCGAGCTGCTGACCGAGACACTGGTGGACACCGTGGCCGAAGGCCAGATGCCCGGCGGCCGAGCGGCGCAGATCGAGCACGTCGGGGTCGGAGAACCTGGCCGGGTCCCTGTTGGCGGCGTTGATCGCGATGACGACCGTGTCGCCCGCCTTGAACTGCCTGCCGCCGAGCTCCACGTCCTCCAGCACGCCGCGCATGCCGGTGGCGGCGACGGACAGGTAACGCAGCAGCTCCTCCACGGCGCCGACGGCCAGGTCGGGGTCGCCGCGCAGGGCGGTGAGCTGGGCCGGGTCGCGCAGCAGAGCGAAGGTGCCGAGCGCGAGCATGTTGGCGGTGGTGTCGAGCCCGGCGCCGAGCAGGAACGCGGCCACGCCGCCGAGCTCCTCGTCGGTCAGGTCGCCGTCGGTGGCCAGGTCGCTGAGCAGGTCGTCGGTCGGCTCGGCCCGCTTGGCGAGCGCGAGCTCCCGCAGGTACGTGCCGAGCTCGACGAAGGCGGCGTACTGCGCCTGAGCGGTCCCGGTGTCCGCCAGTGCCCGGGTGGAGCTCTGGAACCGATCGCGGTCCCCGTGCGGCACGCCGAGCAGCTCACAGATCACCAGCGCTGGGACCGGCTGTGCGAAGACCGCGACGAGGTCGGCGGGCGGCCCCTGCCGCTCCATCGCGTCGAGCCGCTCACGGGTGATCTCGGTGATCCGCTCGGTGAGCAGGTTCATCCTGCGGACGGTGAACTTGCCCGCCAGCAGCTTGCGGAAGCGGGTGTGCTGGGGTGCGTCCATGCCGGTCAGATCGCCGACGGGGGCGGGCGGCAGGTGCCCACCCTCCAGGGGGTGGTAGTGGGTTTCGCAGCGGGAGCTGAACCGCGGGTCGGCGAGGATCTGGCGGACCAGGTCGTATCTGGTGATCATCCAGACGCCGGGGGCGCCCTCGGGCGCGGCCAGGCGGGCGATCGGCTGCTCTGAGCGCAGGGCGGTGAGCGAAGGAGCGGGATCGAAGGGACAGGCGGGTGCGCGGTCGAAGGACGGAGTGACCGGCTCGTCGTGGGAGTCCGTGTTCATCACAATTGAAAGCTACGTTGCCTTCAAAAATTCTGTCAATCAATCGATGAATATAAGCGCAGGTCACGGCCCGCAAATTGATGCGTTGACACTGAAGCCAAATGCAATGAAACATTGCACCGTGTGACGCCGAACGCAATAGTGGTGTCATGTCAGAAGGAAGGTTGACGCTGCGGGACCGCCAGCGCATCGCGACCGGCCTGGCCGAAGGCCGCTCCTACGCCGAGATCGCCAGGCGGCTGAACCGGCCGACCTCGACGATCAGCCGTGAGGTCGGCCGCAACGGCGGTCCCGGTGACTATCGGCCCGAGCGGGCGCACCGGGCGGCAGCGCGGCGGGCGCGGCGCGGCACTCCGGCCCGTTCGCCCGAGGCCGAACCCGAGGACCGCGAGGTCGTCGAGGTGGAAGAGGGAGCCGTCGAGATGGCGATCGGAATGGGCCTGCCGAAGATGATGGCACGCGTGCTCATCGGCCTGTGGCTGAGCGAGGACGGCAGGCTCACCGCGGCCGAGCTGTCGCGCGCGCTGAAAGTCAGTCCCGCCTCGATCTCTGCGGCCGTGAGCTATCTGACCCACCAGGCGCTGATCAGGCGCGAACGCGATCCGCAGCGGCGGCGCGACGTCTACGTGGTCGACGACGACGCCTGGTACCGCTCGACGGTGATCAGCTCGCGGCAGACGCTCGCGGCAGCGGAGATCGCGAAGGCGGCGGGGGAGACGCTCGGGCTCGAGACGCCCGTGGGACGCCGCCTGGCCAGGGGCGGTGCGTTCCTGGAGCGGATCAGCCTGGACGCTCTGGCGTCGGCCGAACGCTGGCGCGACCTCCCGCCGTGATCAGACCGCAGCTTCCGGGCGGCTTCGTCCAGGTTGACTTGCAGACCGCTGACCTCACCGAGCCAGCCGTTCATCCGGGCTTCCTGGACGCGGTCGCGAAGGTTGCGGATGATCTCGACCGGTCGCGGGCGGGCCCGCGGGTCCGAGCGCGGGCCGGGGGAGCGGATGCGGGCTTATCTGCACTATGAGGAGGGCCTCCGGATTTGGCGGAGACGTGTCCATCCACGCCGAACCGGAGGCCCCCGCTCACTCCAAGATCGTGATGTCTGTTACAGGCGTGTTCCTGGCCGCTGTGATCAGTGCGGCTAGCGGACGGTCTTCAGCACGTCGTCGACCGCGTCGGCGATGAGGTCCGGGCGTTCGGTCACGATCCCCTCGTGCGAGGTGTTCTCGGCGACCACGTGCTTCCGGTTCGGGCCGGCCTGGGCGAACCGGGCGTGGCCGTCCCGCCACAGCTTCGCCGCTTCGGGGAAATCAGCGAACGGGGTCTCCGACGCGACGATCGTGGTCACCGGCACGTCCTGCGGCCAGGAGAGCTTGTGGAAGACGCGGTGAACGGGGGCGTAGTCGACCATCACAGCGAGCAGTTGGCGGTTCTTCTTGGTCGACGGCTGCGCCACCAGGGCGGTCCGCTGCTGCTCCACCAGCGGGGCGAACGCCGTGAGCATCTCCTCGGAGAAGAAATCCGGCACGTTCGCGTCGACGAGGACCGCGCCGGACACCCAGCCGGGATTCTTGTTCACGAAGTTGGTGGCGACCTCACCCGCGATCGAATGCGAGACCAGGACGACATCCTTGGTCACCCCCAACGCCGTGAGCCCGGCCTCCAGGTCCGACACCGCGTTCTCCACCCTCCACGGCCCCGACACCTCGCCGCTCTCACCCTCGCCCGCCCGGTCGTAGGTGATGACCTTCGAACCGGTGGCCTTCGCCAACCGCGGCGCCAGGTCCTTCCAGTACGACGAGCTCAGGCCGCCGCCCGCGTCCAGGACCAGGGCGGGCAGCTTGCCGTCCACGACGTGAAAGACCACCTCGTGCTCGGCGTTCATCACCTTGC
This sequence comes from Umezawaea beigongshangensis, assembly GCF_016464305.1. Classification (GTDB taxonomy): domain Bacteria; phylum Actinomycetota; class Actinomycetes; order Mycobacteriales; family Pseudonocardiaceae; genus Umezawaea_A; species Umezawaea_A beigongshangensis. The sequence continues at coordinate 78,020 of NZ_JAEIOJ010000009.1, read as the reverse complement.
GCGTCTCCGACGCGGCGGGCGCACTCGCCGAGGAAACGGGCGTGCTGGGTGTTGGACTGCTCGCGGCGGGCGGTGCCGAGCACGCCGCGAGCGAGACGGCCACGAAGACCGCGGAGGACAGTGCGATCGCCTTGCGGTGCAGGGGGGAAGATTGTTTGAGCATGAGGAGAACTCTAGAAATTTCCCGACTGCTCAACGATCAGGCCAACCACCCGACCTGTGCTGGTGCCAGCCCCACCACCCGCACTGGGGGTTGCCCACCCCAGTGCCGTCCGCCAGCACTGTTGCGATGGGAATGCGACGAGTCCGATCTTGTTGAGTCGAAACTGATCATCTTCCTGTGGATCGATCAGCCGTGAGCCTTTTTCGTCCTGCGGTGATCTCGTAGTTCTGCAGGACGTGGATGGCTTTGGCCAGTCGGCCGGAGCGGTGGGGGCAGCAGCGGAGTTTGCGGAGGATGCGCCTGGTCTTGAGCTGGGCGTTGGCGCGTTCACCGGGTCCGCACAGGGCGATCAGCCCGGTGTCGCGCAGGGCGGCGAGGATGTTCCAGATCCGGGCCGCGGCGGTGTCGTGGGTGCTGCCGGGCAGGTCGCCGGACACCCACAGGATCGTGCCGTCTGGGGAGGCGATCATCTGCAGGTCCACCCCGTGCATCCTGGGTTCGCGGGAGCAGAACGGGCGGTCGGCGGTGATCCGGTCGATCGGGATGAGCGTGCCGTCGATCACCACGTAGGCCAGGCCCTGGCGTTTGGCCTTGCGCAGCGCTTCTCGCAGCTTCGGGGACCGCTGGGCCAGCAGTTCGAGGGTTTCGTTGACGTAGCGCCAGCAGGTCGTGGCCGAGACCGCGAACCCGGCGCCCAGGTCGGCGAACTTCTCCCTTTGCGCAGGTACACCAGCACCAGCAGGGCTTGTTGTCCTGGGTTGAGCGTGCGCCACACCGATCCGAGCTGCTTGCGATGGGCGCGGAGCAGGCCGGACACGAAGGTCGGGGTCTGATCCGACAACCGCAGCGCGGCACGACAGAACAACACGAGAAGTCTTGCCTGCCATCCCGTCCAGCCCAGGATGAAAAAGGCTCGCGGCGTCCTGTGACGGTATCCATTTTCGAGCGCAAGTCAGGTCAGCAGTCCGGAAATAAGTTCGCGGGCAGCTGACTTGGACAACCGCTTGACCGCCTGCGTCGAGCCGCTCGACGTGCTCGAGCGTCATAGCCTCAACGACGTTACCAGATAACCACATCGGTTACGTGGGCGTGGAGACCGAAAGTAAGGGTGTGGTCCTTCCACTTGTCCAAGGTCAGGTGGTTCTGGTGGCCATTCTCTTCGATGGTGTACTGAAATGTGACCTTGTTGTTGCCCGTGTGAAAATCCGTAACCCGGTAAACATTCATCTTCATGCTGCCCGCATTGGCGAAACATACCCGCGAACCGGTGCTCGTCTTGATCCATGCAAGGTAGGTCCGCAGAACGCCGTCCGACTCACAAGACGTGTAGTTGGCCGCAAAGGCGGGGGTTGCCGGAGTCGCAACCGTCAGGCCAGCCGCGACAGCCAATGCCGCGACGAAACCCCTCCGGAGCGAGCCTCGACCTTGAGCGAAACGACTAATTTTCATGTCCATCATGGTACTTTTCGTCGAGAGGGCCACCCCAGCTTGTTCATATCGACTTGCGCGTTCGGGCACAGATAACTGCACGAATGTGCGTCAGGTGAGTACTGCTACACCGCTGAACTAGATGTTTTGCCCTAATGGTGGAGAGTGTGTGCGCCGCGAGGCGCTTTGCTGCACTCCTGACGTAGTCGGAAGGACCTTGGAGGGCTGTTCCCGGGCTGTACTCCAACGAAGGAGCGATGACCCCTGGGACTGATGGGAAAACCGCTGGTGGATGTACCTGAGCAAGATTCGGCGCATCATCGATTCGTTCCCAGACGGCACGATCCTGTGGGTGTCCGGCGACCTGCCCGGCAGCACCCACGACACCGCCGCGGCCCGGATCTGGAACATCCTCGCCGCCCTGCGCGACACCGGGCTGATCGCCCTGGGCGACAAGGGCCATCACGGTTGCGACCAGACCGGCCGACACGTGCTCACCCCGTACAAGGGCCGCAACAAGCCCGAGTCGCAGAAGGACGCCAACCGCGCCCGTGCCCGCCTGTGCGGACCCGGTGAACGCGCCAACGCCCAGCTCAAGACCAGGCGCATCCTCCGCAAACTCCGCTGCTGCCCCCACCGCGCCGGCCGACTGGCCAAAGCCATCCACGTCCTGCAGAACTACGAGATCACCGCAGGATGAAAAAGGCTCCGTGATGGAGGTCGGGGGTGCGCACCGGTTGTCGCCTGCAGAGCGTGAGGTGCGGAGCGTGAGGTGCTGAGGTTGCGGGTGGTGGCGGCGTTGGAGGCCGGGCGGGTTAGGGGTATCGGCAGGCCGCGGAGGTGTTCGGGATCTCCGAACGGTCGGTGGGCACCTGGTGGCGTGCCTACCGGCGGGACGGTCGCGACGGCCTGACGACCCGCAGGGGACGTCCCGGCCCGGCCGAGCTGATCGGTGCGGAGGATCGGGGCACGCTGTTCGCGGCGATGGCCGACTACACGCCGGAGGAGCTGTTGATCGGCGGCCCGGACTGCATCGAACTGCACCTGGTGCCCGACCACAGCCCAGCGCTCAACCCCGACGAACTGCGGGGCGCCGACCTCACACGCAACGTCAACGCCTCACGCGCCCACAACGTCGACCGGCTCGCCCACGAGACACGACGGTTCCTGCGCCGCCGCCAACGTCAGCCGCACATCGTCCGCGGCTACTTCCAGGCTCGCCACCTCCGCTACGCCATCATATGGGCAACCGAACACTTTCGACTCAACAGTTCAGTCAACGGTGCGTGTTCGCTCTCGCAGGGCGTGCCGTGAGGGCGACCGCGTTCGCCGGGTCCGAGCTCGCGGGTCTGGACGTTTCTCCGCACCACGCAGGAGGACGCACCGGATTGATCGGTTCAGGTCCTTGCGGGCCAGTTGTCGCACCTTCACCCGTCGCGGTGTGTCGGTGCCGCGAGGCGATCGCGCAACGTCCTGCAATGCGATGTGAGGGCGTGTTGCTCATGAAGGTGGTCGAGCGAGTTCCGCAGCTGGCACTGACGCACTGGTCTGCCGAGCCCTGGACAGATCAGATGCGCCGCCTGTGGGATGTCCGTGTCAAGTGGACGGTCGAAGGGAGTGAAGCGTTGTGTCGACGCACGCGCACCAGGGTCACTTGGCCACGCGTCGTGCGGGCTCACGCCAACTGGGCGAGCGCGGCGGCGCTCGGGCTGCCCGGCTCCGCGGTGTACATCGCCAGCTGCAGGTCCGTGCCGGGCAGCAGCAGGATTTGGCAGATCACCTCCAGGTCGCCCAGCTCGGGGTGGCGCAGGTGCTTGCGCAGCGTCGGTACGGGCCGCACGTCGTGGTCGCGCCAGCCGGCGGCGAATTCCGGGCTGTGCGCGGCGAGTTCGTTGACCAGCTCGCCGAGGACGCGGTCGGTCGGGTAGCGGACGCTGGCCGAGCGCAGCTGGGCGGCGAGCTGCCGGGCGAACTCGCCCTCCGCGCCTGCTGGTGCTCCGCAGAAGGTGCCGCCGAGCCGGATGGCCATTCGCACGGTGTTGCGCTCTTCGGCGGGCAGTAGCGCGAAATCGGTGATCAACGCGACCGCTGCGCTGTTCCAGGCCACGACGTCCTGCCGCTCGTCGACCAGGTAGGCGGGTATCGGCCCGAGCCGGTCCAGCAGCTGGTGGGCCTCGGCGGGCACCGGCCTCCGATCGGCGTCCGTGCCGGGCGGGACCTGCCCGGCCAGCCGCGCCAGGTGCTCACGCTCCGCGGCGGTGAGCTGCAGTGCCGTCCCCAGTACTGCCAGCACCTCCGGGGACGGGCGCGGTGCGCGGGCCTGCTCCAGCCGTTCGTAGTAGCTGACCGACATCCCGGCCAGTGCGGCCACCTCTTCGCGGCGCAGCCCGGGAGTGCGCCGGGCGCGTCGGCCGGACGGGCGGGTCGCCGTGCCCGGCACCTGGTCCGGGCGCAGCGCTTCCCGCCGGCGGCGCAGGAAGTCGGCCAGTTCGGCTCTGCTCATCCCGCCCATGGTGGCACGGGGTGCGCGGCTTGGCCACGGACCGGCGGTCCGGGGCTCAGCGGTCTGTTCCCCGGATGCCGGCCCGCGTCCAGTCTGAACTGGTCGCACCCCCGTCGAACAGTGGAGGACACCGTGCCGCGCACTCCCGAGGAAACGATGCGCCGACTGCTGGACCTGATGCTGGCCAAGGACACCGACGCCGTCGCCGACTTGTGGGCGGAGGACGGCACCGCCGAATTCCCGTTCGCCGCCGGGACCTCGCCGCGCCGGCTGACCGGGCGGAAAGAGGTCCGCGACTACCTGGCCAGCTTCCCGCAGGTGTATGACCTGCGAGAGATCTCCCCGATCACCGTGCACCACACGCAACGGCCGGACACCGTTGTCGTGGAGTACCACGCGAACGGACACTCGGTGCGCACCGGAGAGCCCTGTCGGATGGACTACATCGTGGTGATCACCGTCCAGGACGGTTCGATCACCCGCTTCCGGGACTACTGGAACCCGCTGACCAACGCTGCGGCGGCCGGGACGCTGCCCGAGCTGCTCGACTCGCTGCGTCCGGAGACTGCCCGATGACCGGTGTGCTGGTGACCGGCGGCACCGGGAAGACCGGGACCGCGCTGGTGGAACTGCTGCGCGGCAGCGGTGTGCCGGTCCGGGTGGCCAGCCGCAACCCGTCCGCCGGTGACCCGGACGCGGTCCGGTTCGACTGGGACGACCCGGCCACCCATCCGGCCGCGCTGCGCGGGGTGGACCGGGTCTTCCTGGTGCCCCCGACGAACACCGTGGACCCGATGCCGCCGGTCCGGCCGTTCTTGGCCGAGGCGCAACGCCTCGGCGTGCGCCGGGTGGTGCTCCTCGGCTCCGCTGTCGTGCTGCCGAACGCTCCTGGTGCGCTGGAGCTGGCCGCGCAGGTGCGGTCCCGGCCCGGGTGGGTCGTGCTGCGCGCGTCCGGGTTCATGCAGAACTTCCTGAGCCCACACCCGGTCGGCGAGCGGATCCGGCGGCACGGCGAGATCCGCACCGCCGCCGACGACGGCCGAGTGGGCTGGATCGACGCGCGGGACATCGCGGCCGCGGCCTCCGCCCTCCTGACCGAACCCGACGTCGGGCCCGGCGACCAGCGCGACTACCTGCTCACCGGGCCGAAGGCGTTGAGCTACCGGGACGCGGCGGCGATCATCACCGGGCGCACCGGACGGCCGGTCCGCGTGGTGCCGACAGGGGTCGAGGAGCAGGCGGCCGACTACCGGGCGGCAGGCGTACCCGCCGAGTTCGCCGCCGCCCTCGCCGCGGTGGAAGTCGGCATCAGAGCTGGCCGGGAAGATCGGATCAGCACCGCGGTGCTGGACCTGACCGGCCGGCCGCCCCGCACCTTCGCCGAGTTCGTCCAGGAGCACGCAACCGAGTGGGCGGACGACGGCGTGCTCGCACGCTGACCGGTGGCCGGACGACCCGATGACAGGGCCGCCCGGCCACCGGTCGCGGTACCCGTCCCTGCGCCGAGCGGGGCGCGGCACGGAATCCACGGCGCCTCGGCGCTGATCTGCTACCGGCAGGTGGTGGTGCGGGACGGTTCTGGGTGAGTTCTTCCTCCTCGCCCGGCGATGACGGCACCGTTCACCGGGCCTGCCCGTGGGGTGCGGGACCGTCGGTGACGGACCGGGTCATCGCCCGTGCGCTGCCGAGGTAACCGGCGGGGTCGCAGAGCTGCTCGATCTGGTCGTCGTCCAGGAGTGCCACCACGTGCGGGTCTGCGCGCAGTTCTGCGGCCAGGCCGTGACCGGTGTCGGTCGCTCGGCTGCAGATCTCGTAGACGAGGTCGTGGGCGCGCTGACGGCCGAGGGCGGGAGCCAGCGCCATCATCACGGCTTCCGCGACGATGAGCCCGCCGCTGAGGTCGAGGTTGGCGCGCATCCGCGCCGGGTCGACGCGCAGGCCGGCGATCATGTCGGCGGCCTGCGCCAGTGATGAGGACAGCAGCAGGAACGCTTCGGGGATGACGGCCCACTCGACGTGCCACGGCCCGGTGGCGCGTTCGAAGTCCTGCACCGCCGCGTCGAGCATGGCGGAGGACTTGTCCCGCAGGAGCTTCGCGGCCGCGACCACCAGTTCGCTGGAGATCGGATTGCGTTTCTGGGGCATGGTGGAGCTGGCTCCCCGCCCGGGCACGAAGGGTTCGGCCAGCTCACCGAACTCCGTCGAGCAGCTGATGGCCACGTCGGTGCCGATCTTGCCGATGGACGCGCCGATCGAGGCGAGGAGCCCGACGATCTCGACGAGGCCGTCGCGGGCGACGTGCCAGGTGATCTCGGGATCGCGCAGGCCGAGTTCCGCGGCCAGCGCGGCGCGCGCCCGCAGACCCTCCGGGCCTGGCCCGAGCGAGGCCAGGGTTCCCGCAGCGCCGCCGAACTGCACCACCAGGTCCCGCTGCCGGACGGTGGCCAGCCGCTCGGCGTGCCGGTCCAGCGCCGAGAGCCACACCGCCACCCGGTAGCCGAAGGTGATGGGCAGGGCGTGCTGCAGGTGGGTACGCCCGGCGGCGACGGTGTCGACGTGCTCGGTGGCCAGTCGCCGCAGGTGCTCGCGCAAGCGGTCGAGCGCGTCCGCGATCAGCGACAGCCCTTCGGCGCACTGCAGGATCGTCGCGGTGTCCATGACGTCCTGAGTGGTGGCACCCCAGTGCAAGTGGTTCCCGGCCTGGCCGCACTGCTCGGCGAGCTGGGCGACGATCGGCAGGACGGGGTAGCCCACCAGGGCGGTGTCGCGGCTCAGCCGCGCGCGGTCCAGCCGCGCGGCGTCGCACGACGCGGCGATGGTGTCGGCCACCTCGCGCGGGACGATCCCGACCTCCGCCTGCGCCCGCGCGAGCGCGACCTCGACCCGGACGATCGTCCTCACGCAGGACTCGTCGCTGAAGACCGCGCGCATCTGCGGCGTGCCGAACGCGTCGCGGAACAGGAAGGAGTCGAAGACGGTGCTGGCGCTCATCGGGCACCGTCCCCGACCCGGCCCGTGTCGATGGCGACGTACTTCTGTTCCAGGTACTCGTCGATACCGGTGTTGCCGCCCTCGCGGCCGCTCCCGGACTGCTTCATCCCGCCGAACGGGGCGCTGGGGTCGGACACGCGACCGCGGTTGAGGCCCACCATGCCGGTGTCGAGCTGCTCGGTCATGCGCAGCGCCCGGTCCAGATCGCGCGTGTAGAGGTAGCTCACGAGGCCGAACTCGGTGTCGTTGGCCTCGTGCAGCGCCTGCGCCTCGGTGGTGAAGGTCCGGATCGCCGCGACCGGGCCGAAGATCTCCGTCCTGGTGATGCGGGCGCCGGCGGGCACGTCGGTGAGCACGGTCGGCGGGTAGAAGTACCCCGGTCCTGCCGGAAGTCCGCCGCCGGCGCGCAGCCGAGCCCCCGCGGTGACGGCGTCGTCGACCAGGTCGGCGACCCTGCGCCGCTGGCCGTGGTCGATCAGCGGTCCGAGATCGGTGGTGGGGTCCGTGCCGGCGCCCACGGTGATCGTGGCCATGCGCGCGACGAGCTTCTCGCTGAACTCCTCGGCCAGGTCGGCGTGGACGAGGAAGCGGTTGGCGGCGATGCACGCCTCGCCGATGTTGCGGAGCTTGGCGGTCATCGCGCCGTCGACCGCGGCGTCGACGTCGGCGTCGTGGCAGACGACGAACGGGGCGTTGCCCCCGAGCTCCATCGAGGTCCGCAGGACGGTGTCGGCCGCACGGGAGAGCAGGAGCCGCCCGACCGGGGTGGACCCGGTGAAGGACAGCTTGCGCAGCCTGCCGTCCCGCAGGAGCGGCTCGGTGACGGCGGCGGCCCGCGTGGTGGGGACGACGTTGAGCACCCCGTCGGGAAGCCCCGCCTCGGCCAGCAGCCCGGCCAGCGCGGCCATCGTCAGCGGTGTCTGCGGCGCCGGCTTGACGATCGCCGTGCACCCGGCGGCCAGGGCCGGGCCGATCTTGCGGGCGGGCATGGCCAGCGGCGCGTTCCACGGTGTGATCAACAGGCAGGGACCGACCGGTTGCCGCACGACCAGCACGCGAGTGGTGCCGTCCTGGCCGACCTTCCAGCTGCCGTCGATCCGGACGGCCTCCTCGCCGAACCAGCGCAGGTAGTCCGCGGCGTAGGCGACCTCGGCCCTGGACTCGGCCAGCGACTTGCCCATCTCCAGGGTGATCAGCAGCGCGAACTGTTCGACGCGTTCGACCAGCAGGTCGTGGGCGCGGCGCAGCACGTCACCGCGTCGGCGCGGGGAGACGGCCGCCCAGCTCCGCTGAGCGGCGTTCGCCGCGTCGAGGGCGGCCAGCGCGTCGTCGGGCGTCGCGTCGGACACCTCGCACAGCGGTTCGCCCGTGGCGGGGTTCTCCACCACGAACACGTCACCGCCCGACGCCGGCCGCCAGCGTCCGCCGACGAGCAGCCCCTTCTCCACGCGACCGACGACGTCGAACTCGGACAGTGGTTCTGCCACGGAACTCATGCTTCTCCCTCAGGTGGTCGTGATGAGGTGGCCGGTGCCGCCCGCAGGAGCGGACGGCACCGGCCGCGGCGGCACGTGGTCAGGCCAGCGCCGTGATGACGGCGTCGGTCATGGGGCCGCTCGAGGCGGGGTTCTGGCCGGTGAACAGGTTTCCGTCGCGCACGGTGTAGGGCTGGTAGGCAGGTCCGCCCGAGTGCTTCGCGCCCCTGTCGCGCAGCCGACCGGCCAGCAGCCAGGGAGCGCCCTCGGCGGTGCCGAACAGCTCCTCCTCCTCGTCGGTGAAGGCCGTCATCTCCCGCCCGGCGAACAGCCACTCGCCGTCGGGGGCGACGGCGGACAGCAGAGCGGCCGGTCCGTGGCAGACGGCCGCGATGATCTTCCCGGCCGAGTCGGCCGCGGTGAGCAGCCGACCGAGGGCGGCGTCCTGGTGCAGGTCGACCACCGGACCGTGCCCGCCGGGCAGCACCACCGCGATGTAGTCGTCGACGTCGACCTCGTCGAGCGCGAGCAGCGGTCCGAACTCGCGCAGGGCCCGCTCGGCGTGCGCTACGTGGTGCGCGCAGTCCGGTCCGGCGATCTCGGGATCGGCGCTGTGCGCGTCGAGCGGCTGGAGCACCCCGCCGGGGGAGGCGAAGTCGACGGTGTAGCCCGCGGCGACGAGCTTCTCGTGCGGCACTGCGAGTTCCTCGGCCCAGTACCCGGTCGGGTACAGCGAGCCGTCGGTGCGCTCCCAGGTGCTGGCCGCGGACATGACGATCAGGATCTTGCTCACCGGTGGTCGTCTCCTGTGTCGTGGTGACTGAGGGGTGGGTGGGGAAGTCGGTGGTGGGCGCGGTGACGACGGCGGCGTCGCAGCCACGTGGTCGCCGCGTTCGAGCGGTTGCGCGACCAGTTCGAGGCCCTGGCCGGTGGAGGTGTGGTCCGGACGAGTTCGAGCCTGGTGCACGACGAGCCACCTCGGACGTCCATCTCGCGCCCTGAGCGGCCTAGGACGCGCAGGTCCACCCACGATCCGGGCGTGGTGGCGAACGATCGGCCGCGTGGCCGCACGAACCGCGAGCTCGCCGACCTCCTGCGCCGGGGACGCAGCCAGATCGACTCGTCCGCGATCGCCGAGACGATCGGCAGACCGCAGCCCGAGGCCGCGGTCCCGTCCGGTGGAGAACCGGCCGCACGGACAGCGGTCCCGGTGGTGACCGCGGTGTTCGACCGCGAGTGAGAACCGGTGCCGGAGCACGTCACGACACCCGAGGACCTGGCCGCCCTCCGCGCCTTGCTGGACGGGTGGCGTCACATCGCCCACGGCGAGCTGCGCGATCCGGGCTCCCGCTGCCGGATGCCGGCCAAGGCCGAACAGGTCCAGCGGTCGAGAAGCGACCCGGACGCGGTGCCGCCCGCGATCGACGTGCTGCGCAGGAGACGATCGCGGTGGCCAGCAGCGCGGTGTGCCGCTGTGGTGCGACGACACAGCACTTCGGCAGCAGGCCCGCGCACGCGCCCTTCAGCCCTCCACCACAACCGGAGAGCGTCAGATCACCTTCGCTTCACCAGGTGGTGGGTGAGTCCCGGGCGGACAGCTCTTCGGCCAGTTCCACACAGCGCAGGCGGGCCGGGGAGAAGTCGTACGGCATCTTGCCGACGGCTTCGAACGCGCTCATGGAGTCAGCCTCCCGCCTGCCGGAGCTGAGGTCGGCCTCGTCGTCCTCGGCGGTAGCAGAGTGCACGGTGTCCCAGGCGTCGAATAGGGCGTCGTCGTCCTCGCCCAGACCGGACTCCTCGATGACGGCCTGCAGGGCGCTTTCGAAGGCGTGCCGCTCCACGGCCACCTGAGCCACCCGTGGATCATCGACGGCGACGCTGTCATCGAGCGCCTCCTCGGCGTCGTCGATGCGGTCGGACTCCTCCCGCAGGGCGGGATGCGTGGCCAGGACGACGAAGCGGGTGGCCTGGACGGCCGCGCCGAGCGGGCCGAAGATCCGCTCGGTGACCAGCAGACTGTCCAGGTCCGCCTGACGCAGGGAGCCTTCGGGCAGGCTCGTGAGGCGTTCGGTGACGAGGTCGGAGAGCAGGCCCATCCGGCTGCCTTCGGTGCGCATCCGCTGCACGGCGGTCCGTTGCCGTCGCAGTTCCGCCTCCTGCTCGGCGAGGGTCTCCTCCACCCGCTGCAGGATGCCCGCGACACCGTCTCCGCTGTCCGCACCGGCGGACGCCGTGCCGGTGGTGAAGGCGTCACGGATGTCGTCCAGGCCGATCCCGGCGTTGGCCATCTTGCGAATCCACAGCAGGCGGATCATGTCCTCGTACCCGTAGCGTCGGCGGTCATCACCGCCCCGCTCGGGCTCGGGGAGCAGGCCGATCTCGTGGTAGTGGCGAATCGCCCGTGGCGTGCTGCCGACGAAGGCCGCCGCGTCACCGATCTTGACCTGGCGGGGTGGCATGAAAGACGAATGCACGAGCAGGAACCTTTCCTCAAGGGATCGGGACGTGAGTCCACTGGACCACATGCCGCTACGGAAGGTGCAACCCTCAGCCCTTCTTCATCGTCACGTCGCAGCTCGCGGCGCAGGCCGAGCGGTGGGAAGCGCGGTGGACGAGGCTCCCGGTAGGACAGCGATCGACCACGATCCGTTGTCCACCTGCACCCTCGTCCGCCTGGGCGACCTGATCCGCGCGGAGCGGACTCGGCGTCGGTCTCGTTGGCGGCGACGCGACCCTGGTCGTCGGGCGCTGCTCGTGCTCGCGCACCTGCGCAGGCGGTGACACCCGAACCCGCCTCGCCGCCGAGTTCGGCATCTCCCTGAGCACCGTCTGGCGCTACGTCCGCGAAGCGGCGGACCTGCTCGCCGCCCCGGCCGAGGAGCTCCACGCCGCCGGTGAACGCGCCGCCCGCCTGGCCTGCGCGATCCTCGACGGCACCCTGGTCCCGATCGACCGCCTCGCCGACCAGAAGCCGTACTGGTCGGGCAAACGCCGTCGCCACGGCGTCAACGTCCAAGTCCTCACCGACCCGACGGGCCAGCTGGTGCGGGCCTCGGCTGCGCTGCCCGGAGCTGTCCGCGACCTGACCGCGGCCCGCCATCACGCCGCACGACCGCGGCTGTCACGGGGGCAGAAGGCGGTCAACGGGCGCATGCTCGCATCCGAGCCCTCGGCGAACGCGCGGACTCGCTACCGCCAGCGAGTTCCCCCGATGCGGAGATGCCGCTTGCTCGGGTGCGGCGAGCGCTGAGAGCTGCTCAACAGCCGCGGTGTCCGAGCCTTCGGGATCACCTTCGACGGCCGCCTGGCCGCCGGACGCAGCTGACCCCCTCAACCCCGACCTGCACCGCTCGTTCGGCTCTGACCCGTGGTCGGTGATGACGTCGAGCAGTCGGCCAAGATCATGATCTTGTGATGGATGTCGACTCCCTCGTGGGAACGATGTTTCCCGGACTGCTGGCGCTGGTCGTTCGACGTGGCGGAGAACAGCGGCATGGTGGTGGTCCCGGCCCGCACTCGGGACGTGGCCGTGGCGTGTGCGGGACCGCGACGGCGAAGGTGCACGGGCACCACCGCCGGACGGTGCGGCTGGTCGGACAGATGTCCCACGTGGCGCAGGGGTTGTGTGGTCGGGCGACCGCGCGCCTGGCCAGCTCGTTGGCCAGGCCGGTGCCCCGCAGCACCGCGTCGCGCCGTCCACGACGCCTGCCGCTGCCCGAACTGATGGTCCCGCGGGGGATCGGTGTGGACGACTTCGCCCTGCGCCGACGCCACCGCTACGCCACGATCATCACCGACGCCCGGACCGGTCGACGTGTCGCGGTCCTGCCCGGCTGCGACGCGACCGTCCTGGAGTTCTGGTTGCGCGAGCACCCCGGTGGCGGCAGCTCACAAAGCTCCCCCTGACTGCGCGTAGCGGCGCAGGATCGATGAGCTGGCGGTCGTGGAAGGCACCTGTTCGATCGACGGTGCCGTGGTCTGTTCCGGCACGTGGCCAGCCGGACCGTTCACGACAGCGCCGCACGCGATGGAGCTTCTCGTTCTTCCCTTCGCCAGGTGCTACCGGCTCGAACGAGTGATGACGAGCGTCGGGCTTCGTGGTCAGGCCCCGGCAGCTTCGGACTCCTCATCGCGGAGGGCGTTGTCGATGAGGATCGCCGCGATGGCCGCAGCAGTCGGGAGAGTCTCGGTGTCGAGTGCTCTGGTGCGCGCCGAGGCGCCGTCCAACAGCAGAGCCAGCTGTTCGCCGAGTCGTTCGGGGTCGGTGGCACCGGCCTGGCGAGCGGTCTCGGCGAAGCGGGTGGCGACCGACATCTTGTAGTCGTGCGCGCACCTGCGCCCGGGGTCCTCCGGGTCGGCGATCTCGACGGCAGCCGCGATGAAGGGGCACAGCGGTGTCGTTTCGTTCGGGGGCACCGATCGGGGCTTGTCGAACGCCGCGAGCAGCCGGTCGCGCGGAGACAGGTCGTCGCGGTCGAAGACCTCGGGCATGGTGTCGGGGTCGCGCCGGCGCAAGTACTCGGCCACAAGCTCGTTCTTGCCGCCGAAGTGCTGGTACACGGTGCGTTTGGACACCTGCGCCTCGGCGGAGAGCTGATCCATACCGGTGTTGCCGATCCCCTGCTCGCGGAACAGGCGCTCTGACGTCTCCAGGATGCGCTCGCGAGCGCCCCTACCGCGTCGTCGGCTAGACGGGCCCATCTCCAGCTCGGCCATGACGCCAGTATACGAGCTCCGGTAATGATCGGTGTACTTAACTTGCGGGATCGCGCCCCCTTCGCTAGCTTATGTACACAGACGTTGTACTTAAGTGTCCCGCTCTCGTGTGGCAGGCCCGCACCCACGCCGATCTGTCACGCAGAGCTCACCAAGCACAGGAGAGTTCGATGCCCCTCACCCTGAACACCTACCGGTTGCTGGGTCGTTCCGGACTCCGCGTCTCCCCGCTGGCGCTCGGCACCGCGACGTTCGGCACCGAGTGGGGCTGGGGCGCCGGGCAGGACGATGCCCGCGTGCTGTTCGACACCTACCTCGAGAACGGCGGCAACTTCATCGACACCGCTCCCACCTACACCAACGGAAGCTCTGAACGGCTGGTGGGGGAGTTCAGCCGTGGCCAGCGCGAAAGCCTGGTCCTGGCCACGAAGTACTCCACCTTGCGCACGCCCGGCGACCCCAACTCGGGCGGGCCGCACCGCAAGAGCCTGTTCTCGTCGGTCGAGGCCAGCCTGCGGCAACTCGGCACGGACTACATCGACCTGCTGTACCTGCACGTGTGGGACTTCACGACACCGGTCGAGGAGATCCTCCGCGCCCTGGACGACGTGGTCCGCCAGGGCAAGGTCCTCTACGTGGCGATGTCCAACGTCCCGGCCTGGGAGATCTCGCGCATGCAGGCCGTCGCCGACCTGCGCGGCTGGTCGCCACTGATCGCACTGCAGGTCGAATACAGCCTCATCAACCGGGACGCGGAACGCGACCTCATCCCCATGGCCCGCGGGATGGGGCTGGGCGTGACCCCGTTCTCACCGCTGGGCGGCGGCGTGTTGTCCGGCAAGTACGGTCGCGCCGACCTCACCCCGGCGAGCACCGAACCCGGCGAGAGCAACCGCAAGAGCTTCAACGCGAACCTGGGCATGGTGACCGAACGCACGCTCGGCATCGCCGACGTCGTGCGGGACATCGCGGTCGAGCAGGACCGCACACCGGCCCAGGTCGCACTGGCGTGGGTTCTGCGAAACCCGGACGTCGCGGCGCCGATCGTCGGCGCACGTACTCCTGACCAACTGCAGGGCAACCTGGACACCTTGCAGGTCGAGCTGACCGATGATCAGCTCGCCCGCCTCGACGAGGTCAGCGCGATCAGCCTCGGCAACCCGCACGACCTGCTCGCGAGCGACCACATCCGCATGGCGGCCCACGGAGAAATGAAGATCGAAACCCGCCGCTGACACCAGGCCGCCTGTCCTGGCCGGGCCCACCGGTTTTCCGAGGAGGCCCGTGATCCGGGGCGTTCACCACGTGGGTGTGCGCACGACCGACCCGGGCCGCTGCGGTCGTTCTACGATCAGCCGTTCGGGTTCGAGCAGGTCGGTGACCAGATGGACCTCGGTGACATCCCGACCACCGCACCGGTGGTCGGCGTGCCGGAGGCCAGAGCGCGCAACGTCGTGATGCCGGAATCCCGCAGGGACAGATCCGGCACCGCGAGAGCTGGGTCTGACTTGATGGGCGAGCTTCTGCGCACCGGGCGAACCGGACACGGAGATCGAGTCGTGGAGGGGAACACCGCCAGAGGCACGGTGGCCTGGCGATGTTCTCTGGCCGCGTCTGGCAAGGCAGGACGGTGCGCTTCACCGGCTTCCAGCTCGTCCACGATGCAGCCGCCGCGCGAGTCCGGGCTGGCCGAGACCGAGGGCTCGCCATCCTCCCTCCACAGTGGACCTCGCCCGTCACCGACACTCGAACGATCACCACCGCCCGACCGGCGATGAACCCTCGAAGCTCAGCGAAACCAATCACAGGAGACATCAGGATGGGTGTGTACACCGGAAAGCACGCCGTGATCACCGGCGGAGCCAGCGGACTCGGACTCGGAATCGCCGAGTTCCTGGTGGAGCGCGGCGCGCGGGTCGTGATCACCGGCCGCTCTCAGGAACGGCTCGACGCCGCCCGCGAGAAGCTCGGAGCGAACGCGTTGACCGTTCGCGGCGACGTGGCTTCGCTGGAGGACCTGGACTCGCTGGCCGAACAGGTGCTGGCGGAATTCGGTTCCCTCGACGCGCTCTTCGTGAACGCCGGCATCACTCGCACCGCGCCGCTGGAGGAGATGACCGAGAAGGCGTACGACGAAGTGTTCGACGTCAACGTCAAGGGTGCCTACTTCACGGTGCAGAAGCTCGCCCGGTTGCTGAACAGGGGCGCCGGGGTCGTCCTCACGACCTCGGCCGCGAACGTCATGGGCATCCCCACCACCAGTGCGTACGCGGCCGGCAAGGCGGCGCTGCGTTCCCTGGCTCGCAGCTTCGCCGCCGAGCTGACCAGCCGGGAGATCCGGGTCAACGCGATCAGCCCCGGACCGATCGACACAGGGGTCCTCGAGAAGGAGATGAGCCCGGAAGCCGCCGCGGAGTTCATCGCGCAGCGGGTCGCGGAGAACCCGTTGCGGCGTCTCGGCACCCCTGTCGAGATCGCCACGGCGGCCGCGTTCCTCGCCTTCGACGCCACCTACACCACCGGCGTCGAGCTGGCGGTGGACGGTGGCTACACCCAGCTCTGACCCGTTCTCCCACCCCGAGCCCGGAGGAACCCCATGCCCAACGCACTGATCACCGGTGGCACCAGCGGCATCGGCCTGGCCACCGCGCAACTGCTCGCCGGACGTGGCCACCGGGTCGTGGTCACCGGCAGCACCGACGCCTCGGTGGCCGCCGTCGCGCCAGGCCTTCCCGAGGGGGTCACCGCGGTGCGCGCGGACTCCCGATCGTTGCCGGACATCGACCGGCTCACCGACGAGGTCCGCACTCGGTTCGGTCACCTCGACCTGCTCTTCCTCAACGCCGGCGTGTTCCGTGCCGCCACTCTCGCCACAGTCGACGAGAAGATGTACGACGAACTCTTCGACGTCAACGCCAAGGGCCAGTTCTTCACCCTGCAGAAGATGGAACCCCTGCTCGCCGAAGGTGCCTCGGTCGTCATCACCGTCGGGATCGCCGCGACCCGCGGCGTAGCGGGCGCGAGCGTTGCAGCCGGCAGCCGCGGCGCCCTGCTCACCATGGTGCCCTCACTCGCGGTCGAACTCGCGCCGCGCCGCATCCGCGTCAACGCGGTCAGCCCCGGCGCCATCGACACACCTCTTCTGGGCAAATCCGGTCTTCCCGAGGAGGACATCGCGCGGATCAAGCGGAACCAGGCCGAACAGATCCCCTTCGGCCGCCTCGGCCGGATGACCGAGATCGCCGAGACGGTCGCCTTCCTCGCTTCTGATGGGGCCGCTTACGTCACGGGCCAGGAGATCGTGGTCGGCGGAGGAGCAGGCCTCACGCTCTTCTGACCTGTCGGTGATCAGCTCACAATGAGCTGGCGTATCGATTTCGACTGCGGGGCGGGACATTCCAAGATCATGGAACGCACGAGGAGGTCCTGACCGACGAGCTGTGGGCTCAGCTGGAACGGTTGACCCCGGTGTGCCCGCGACGCTTGCGCTGGAGGACCAGGTGATCGTCAAAGACGACTCGGCCGGTCCCGTGGATCAACGACTCACAACACCAGCAGTCAGCGTGAAGCGGACGGCGGGTCGAACGGCGTGCGGTCGGCCGCGCAGACCGTTCCGACCGGTGGCAGGGCCAGGTTGACCAGGTAGTCGTCGAGCCAGTGGTCCACGCACTTGTCCCGGTCGTTGCAGGCCACCCCGTGTCCGGAGACGTCCGCGGTGAGCAGGCGGGCCCGACCGAGCAGGTGGCTGGTGGACACCGCGTCCTCGTACGGTGTGGCCGGATCACCGAGGCGGTTGCCGACGAGCAGCACCGCGTTGGCGGTCGGGCGGTTCCACGGGCCGGTGCAGCGGTCGGGATCGGTCATCGGCCAGCTCGTGCACGGCAACGAGCGGTAGACCCGGGCCGGGGCGAACCGGGGAGCGGCCGGTCCGGCCAGGCGGGCGTGGCGGCCGACGGCCCGCGGATCGCGCGGGTTGTCGGAGTCGATGCAGGCGACGGCGTTGAACCGGGTGTTGAACGCGGGCTGCGGTTCGTCGGTCGTCGCGGTGGTGTCGGTGCTGGGGGAGAACCGCGATGCGCCCGGAACTGGGCCGCACCGCGGTGATCCTGGCCGGAGGCCTGACGCAGCAGAGCGCGACGGAGCTGATCCACAGCGGCCTGATCGACCTGGCGGCGTTCGGGCGGCCCTACATCAGCAATCCCGACCTGGTCGCACGCTTCCGCCGCGGAGTCCCGCTCACGACCTCCGATCCGGAGACGTTCTTCGGCGGCGGCGCGGTCGGCTACGTGGACCACCCGACGGCTGCCGAAGCGCCCACCAACGCCTGACCTCGGGCGCGCGGGTCCAGGTCGGTCTTCGGCGGAGAGGGAGCGTCCATCAGCGGGACGCGGCGATCACTGCCCTGACCGCCGGGCCGGTGCGCGGCGTGGGCAACGATGTGCGGGTCGTGGGGCGCGGAAGGTGCGCACTGCGCCGGGCTGTGTCCTGCTAGGAGTTCGCACGCCGCCTCGTGTGCGGCTCGTCGGGGGTCCGGGCCGTTCACCTGTCGCGGGGTTGCGGTCGCGCACTACTCGGTGTTCGACACAGGTCGGCGGGCCGGGAGCGGGGTGTCAGTGCTGGTCCGGTGGTGACCGCTGGCTCGTGCAAGTGGCGGGCCGCTGCCCGAACAGGTCCGGCCGATCGCCGACGTCGTCGTCTGAACCGCGATCGGCCACTCGGCCTCCGGCGGTGTGCTCGCTCGTCGCCCTCACACCCACTGTCGCCCGCAGCGGCCCGCCACGTTCCCGGCCGCCGATCCATCACACCGCGGCGAGGTGATCACACGGCCGGTCGAGCACGGCAACCAGCAGCCCCGGGCCCTGCCGGGGGAGTGTGGTGCAGCCGCTCTCCGGCTTCACCGCGCCCGTCCGCGAGACCCGTGCAGCCGCCGCTGCTCCGATGTGGGCGACGAGGTCCGTCGAACGGTGTGGTCCGGGTCAGTACCTGATCAACGACACCAGCACGGCGATCGAGCCGAGTTCGACCCCGAGCCCCACTCCTGGCGTCGCGTGATCTCGTCCGGGTCGGCGCCGTCGCTCGGAAACACCACCGGGGCGATCGCCCGTGCCAGGTCACCGGGCCCGCCCGAACCCTCGCTGGGCACGTGCACCTGCGGGAGTTCGGGCCGCGCGCCGCAGAACTCCCCGACCGCCGCAGTGACCGCTGTCAGGTGTTCCGGGTGGGCGCGGGCCCCGTCGTCGGACGGTGCCGCGTGAGCACTTCGATCTCCGGATGGAACCGTCTGTGCGGTCGCGCGCGTCGACACAGGCGGACTGTGTCGTGAACTCACGGAGGAACCACCACCCATGCGCAAAACCTTCGCCGCCGCCGCGCTCGCTCTCAGCGCGGTCGGCGCCACCCTCACCGCCGCGCCAGCCGACGCCGCGATCGGCGACGTGCCGGCAGACTGCTCGACGTACACGACCGCCTACCGCTCCGATGGCCAGCGGCTCGCCTACAGGTACGCCGCCGGTACGACCGATGTCACGTCCTACCGGGGTGACACGCTGGCGTGGGTGCCGTCCGCCTTGCAGGCGCTCGGCGGAGGTGGCGACCCCGACCTGTTCATCAGCAGCGAGGTGGCCGCGCATCCCACCGACGGGTACCTGTACGACATCGAGCGCCGGGGTGAGCGGATCAACGGCGTGTGGGTGATGACCAGGAACACCGCGACGCGCATGGCCTCGGGCTTCGCCGACACGCGGATCCTGGCCAGCGGCACGACCTACCTGTACCGCGTTGCCGGCAGCTCCCTGCACCGCTACACCGTGTCCTACACCAACGGCCAGTTCGCCGTCTCCGCGCCGCTGACGCTGCGCACGACCGGGTGGGACTCGGTCAACACGCTGACCTTCGCGCGCAGCGAGGGAACGGGCAGCGCAGAGGTCGACGTGCTGGTGGGGACGAAGACCAACGGCGAGCTGAAGGAGTGGCGGATCAACCTGGCCACGCCGACGACGATCGACTCGACCGTCCTGCGGTCGGCCGGCTGGTCCGGGTTCAGCAGCCTGAGCATCGGGTCCTGCCAGGCGCACCCGAACGGCCGGTCGCTCATCGGCATCACCCCGGCCGGGACGGCGTCGGTGTACTTCGACGCCAGCCGCGGTGACGAAATCGGCACGGACATCAAGGGCGGGTCGCTCGGCGCGCTCGGCTGGACCGCGAAGTCCTACGGACAGTAGCCCCCGGTCACCGACCAGGGGAGGTGCCGGCGTGAAGGGGCGCGGAGTGTGCGCTCCGCACCCCTTCACCTGGTGCGGCCGCCGTGTCCGACAACCGGGGTGTTCCGACACCCCGGTGGCTCAGCGACCACAGCTTTCCCCCTCGCGGTGTCGTTGGTGGGAGCGTTCGGTGGCCTCCAGCAGTCCTGCTCGATCCAGCCGGACGTGCGCTGACCACGCTCCGGGGGTGCGCGAGCGCTCAGGCGCGCCTGTCTTGCAGACAGCGTGTCTCTGGACAGCCGGTGAACCGGAGGGGCCGGGATGTTCTCGGGTCGTGCGCACCGCCGAGTGCGACCGGGTGTTCGTGGTGCTCGTCCACGCATCCGTGGCCGATCCCGTCCGCGCTCACCCGCGTCGCACGATCAGATCCCCGCACGAGGTTCGCCGGGACGCACACGAAGCGAGATGCGGCCGGAGCCGACCTGCGCCGGGCTCCTGTTCGGCGCTGCGCCAGCAGTGCGGGCACGTGCTGGTCTCATCGCGCAGGTGCCCGCCGGCGTCGGCCGGGTGCTGTCGGCACACCGGTGGCCGTACTCGACGGTCGCGGGAGGATGCCCGGCGACTCGGGGTCGTGGCGGTGCGGGCGGATCGGCCAGACGCGGATCACCGTGCGCCGGACGAGCAGCCCGGACGCGGCCACCGTCTCGACTGCCCGGCTGGCAAGGAGTCGACTCGGGGACCGATCATGTCGGGATCGTGCAGACCTGGGGGACGCGATCGAGTGCGATGCGGGCGCGGTGGGTCGGGTCGCTGGGATGATCACCTGCTGCGGAGCGTGATCTGCTGGGCGCGTTCGAGTGCCGGGGGGCCGTCGAAGCCTCTGATCGAGCGGCCCCGGCCCTCGAGGGTTCTTCAGCTGACCTTCGCTCGCGGATCTCCTGATCCCGATGACCCTGCACGGCTGTGCTGTGCGCCGCCCCGGTCGTGCGGAGCGACCATCGACGTGCGATCACCGCGCAGGTCTGCCTGATCGGTCGCAGCGGCGTGAACGACAGCGCACAGCGAGGAGCTGGGCTCCGCCGAGGCGATGGTCATCCGGTCGTCGAGTGAGGGTGAAGTTCGCTCCGGTAGCGCGGTAAGGCGCGCTCCACGCCCCGTCGGGGTGCTGAGTCCGGAACCGTGCGGGTGCCGCGGCGGGCGATGCGCGGCGTGATTCCCAGTGCTTCTGGCATTTGAGCACGGCCTGTCGAGCCGTTGCCGTCGAGTCGACAACCGCGCCGGTCAGCGGTCGCAACCGATGTCGAGGCCCCGGCCGGTGCCGCTCGAGCTGGATGTGGAGAACGGGCGGCCCGCAGCTTCGATTCGCAGTTCTGGGTTCGCGGACAGATCGGCAGGTGCGGGTCGTGTGGCCTACGACGCGAACGGAGCGCGATTCGGCCCGCTCGCGTCGCAGGTCACGACGATTGTCCTGGTCTGACCAACACGGGCACGCCCGCCGAGGAGTGGCTCGGCGTGGCTCCCACCGGCGCCTCGTTCGAGATCGTCGAGTACGCCATCTACCAGGTTCGTGACGGGCGATTCGTGCACATGACGGCCCTGCACGACGCCGAGACCCTGAAGCGGCAGCTCGGTGCCTGACTTCAGCAAGCCGATCGGCGTCGGCATCGTCGGCCTGAGCTCCACCGGAGGCTGGCGGCCGGGGCTCACCTGCGCGCTGAGCGCCGTCGACGGGATCGAGCTTCGCGCGCTGGCGGCGAGCTCCGAAGCCTCGGCCCAGGCCGCGGGAGCAGCGTATGGCGTACCCGCGTACACATCGGTCGAGCAGCTCACCGGCGACGAGAACGTCGACCTCGTCGTTGTCGCCGTCAAAGTGCCTCAGCACCGCGAACTCGTGTTGCCCGTGCTGAAGGCGGGAGCGCCGGTGCTCTCCGAGTGGCCGCTCGCCGTCGACCTGCGCGAGGCCGAGGAGATGACGCGTGCCGCCGGAACGACGCGCACCTTCGTCGGTCTTCAGGGACGCTCCTCGCCCACCTTCCGCCACCTGACCGATCTCGTCCACGCGGAGCGGGCGCCGTCGCGCCCACCACGACCGGCAGTCTCCTCGGGGTCGTCCGCGCCGTCGCACAACTCGCGCAGTGCGCCGACCTCGGCCGTGCCCGAATCGGTGAGCAGCATGAGCACAGCCGTGCGGCATCCCGCTCCTTATCCTCGGAATCTGGGCCGGTGACGGCGGCGAGGGCGCGAAGTACTGGCTGCACGTGCTCACCGAGCTGCGCAACCGCGGCGTGGCCGACGTGCTGATGCTGGTCTGCGACGGGCTGACCGGCCTGCCCGACGCGGTCACCACGGTCTGGCCGCGCACGGTCGTGCAGACCTGCATCGTCCACCTGCTGCGCACCAGCTTCCGCTACGCCGGCCGCCAGCACTGGGACGCCATCGCCAAAGCCCTCAAACCCGTCTACACCGCCCCGACCGAGGCCGCCGCCAAGGAGCGTTTCGCCGAGTTCGCCGACGCCTGGGGCGTCCGCTATCCGGCGATCGTCCGGCTCTGGGACAACGCCTGGGCCGAGTTCGTGCCCTTCCTGCCCTTCGACGTGGAGATCCGGCGGGTGATCTGCTCGACCAACGCCATCGAGAGCGTGAACGCCCGCATCCGCCGCGCGGTGAAGGCCCGGGGCCATTTCCCCAACGAGCAGGCCGCGCTCACGTGCGTCCACCACGCGGTGATGAGCCTGGACCCGACCGGCACCGGACGCAAACGCTGGATGATCCGCTGGAAGCCTGCCCTCAACGCCTTCGAGATCGCCTTCGACGGCCGCCTGGCCGCCGGACGCAAGTAACCCTCTTCAACCCCGAGTTACACCACTCGTTTGACAGACCCGTTCAAGCGGCTGAAGCGGGTTCCGTGTGTTGTGTCGGCCGACTGTGTCTGAAGCCTGCGGCACGGGCCACGGCGTTGCGCACGGCGAGTCCATAGCGTGTTCGTGGAACCATGAACGAGGCGAGCAGGCTGACGCGCCGCTGGCGTTTCTCCACCTCCCGCCGGTGCTTCGCCTCGTAGACGCGGAAGGCGCGTGCGTGGTCATCCGGATGAGCCGCGAGTGCCTGAGAGAGCACGTGTGCTCCGGCGATCGCCATGCTGGATCCGTCGCCGAGCAGTGCTGCGGCGGACGCCGCGTCACCGAGCAGGGCTACCCGGCCGCGGGACCACTTCGCCAGACGTACGTTGGTCAGCGGGTCGAAGTAGGGTGCCGGGTGCTCCTGGTAGGCGGCGATGAACTCCGGTGCTCGCCAACCCGTGTCGGCGTAGGCCTCGGCCACGATCTGCTTCCGCAACGCGACGTCGTGGCGGTCGTACTCGTGCGCCGGCGCCGCACGGAACGTGAAGTTCACGAGCGGCGTGTCCCGCGATGGGTGGAGTGCCAGCATCCGGCCCGGCGCGCCCAGAACGATCATGTCGTTCGGGTCGTTGATCGCGCCGGGCGCCAACGGCACCGTCGCCCCGTACATGCCGAGGTCGGTCGTGAAGCCCTGTTCCGGGCCGAACACCAGTCTCCGCACCGCGGAGTGGATGCCGTCGGCTCCTATCACCAGGTCGAACCGGCGGGGCGCGGCCCGCCGGAACGTGACGTCAACGCCGGATTCGTCCTGCTCGATGGCGGTGATCGTGTCGTCGAAGACGAACTCGGCGTCATCGGCCGCTCTGCGGTTGAGCACCGCGGACAAGTCTGACCGGGTGACCTCCACCCCTCGCGCCGGGTCCGAGTTCAGCGGAAACCGCGCGATCCGTCGTCCGCCGGCGTCCAGGAGCGATACGTGGGTCGCGCGCGTCCTGAGTTCACGCAGCCGCGGCGAAATGCCCATCTCGTCCGCTACCGGAAGTGCCGAACCCCTGAGTACCACCGCACTGCCACCGGACCGCAGTTCCTTCGACCGCTCGACGACCGTCGGTCGCCACCCGAAACGCGCGATCCAATGGGCCAGTGCGGGGCCGGCGACGCCGGCGCCGACGATCAGCACACCAGGAGAAACCATGTCATGACCTCTGAATTCACGAGTGAGCAGCCGAGACCGTCGGCGTGCTGTTCCAGTCGGGTGCCGGCGCGACGTTCTCGGCGATGGTGGTGAGCAGCCGCAACTTCTCCGCCACGCCGAGCAGGTTCGGAATCGTGACCAGCAGCGTGTCCGCGGCCTGGACGGCTTCGTCCCGCGGCGGGTCGTCCGCGATGGCGTCAGGCTCGCCGGCTCGTCGCCAGACGTCGCGGAAGACGGAGATCTGTTCCGCCTGCAACCGCGCGAACGGCACACCCGTGTCCCCCGAGAGCAGCGTGGTGCTCAGCAGGTGGAACCCTTGTTCTCCAGCCCACCGAGCGCTTTGCCGGGTCGCGAACCCCCACCAGATTCGTTGCGGCAGCGTGTCCGACCGGGGTTCGAGGGCGAGCGGTGTTCTCGTGCCGGTCTCGGCCGGATCGCTCACCGCCATCAGGACTCCGGCGATGGCGTCGCGGAAGCGGCGTGCGTGCTCCTTCGCCATTTCCCTCGCGTCGAGCCCCTCGGCAGGCAGGAACCCGAAGGACTCCTATCCCCGTGAGGCGGTTCCTGCGACCCCCGGCTCAGACCGAGCTGGAGGCGGCCACCGCTGATGAGATCCGCGGCCGCAGCGAGTTCGGCCATGAGCAGCGGGTTCTCGTACCGCATGTCGACGACCGCGGTCCCGAGCTCGATGCGTTCGGTCCTCGCCGCCATCGCGGACAACAGCGCCCATGGGCTGGAGAACTGCCGCTGGTAGTGGTGCACCCGGATCCAGGCGCCGTCGAAGCCGATCTGTTCGGCACCGCTCGCGATCTCGATGGCCTGGGTCAGCGCGTCGGCCGCGGTTCGGGTTCTCGACCACGGCACGTCCTGGTAGTGGCCCAAGGAGAGGAACCCCAAACGTCTTTGCACGTGTTCACCCCAACTTAGGTACGAAAAGCTTCGTACCTAAGTTGAGCACAAGCCGAGGTACGATTCAAGTCGTACCTATGAGAGGGTGACGTGATGCCGGAGACGAGTGCGATGCCTGGAGACGACCTCGACCTGGGCACAGTCCTGCGCGCCCTCGCCGACGCCCACAGACGCGCCGTCATGATCGAACTGGCTGCGGACCGGACCGACGGAGAGCGCACCTGCCACTCCTTCAACCTCCCGGTGAGCAAGCAGACCCGGACCCACCACTTCCGGACGCTGTGCGACGCAGGCCTCCTCTGCGAGGTCGACTACGGGAACAAGAAGGGGGTCCGGTTGCGGCGAGCGGCGATCGACCGCCGGTTCCCCGGCCTGCTCGACCTGCTCGCCGCAGAGTCCAGCAGGTCCACCCGGTTCGGGCAGGAGGACTGAGCACGACAGGATTGACGTTCCTGTCCCGCGTCCTCAGCGTCAGTGGGCGTTCATCGAGGCGGGCTGACGGCGTGGCGTGCAGCCCGGAGCGGACCGGAGTCGCGGCGCGGGTGCACGACTTGTCGGAGATCGTGATCACGATCCTGTACGCGCCGGAGCGGCATCGCGTGGGCATATCAGCCGAGCAGCTTCCCACCTTGCAAGACGGTTTATGGCTACTGCGCCAAATCGGAGGTCGACGGCGCCGCCGAGGCGGTACACGACCTGCTGCGCGACCAGATCCGTGTTGCACGTGAACGGGAAACCACTCCGACGGCTGCGATCATCGGCTCCAGAGCGCGAAAACCTGTCGCCATGTCAATGGCATCCAACCAGGGTGTCGATGCGAGCAAGAAGATCAAGGGGCGCAAGCGGCACATCGCCATGGACGTACTGGGGCTCTTGCTTGTTGTGATCATCAGCGCCGCATCGGGTCCCCAGCACTTCGCCTACGAGGTAACCGATTTCACCAACGTGCTGCGGCTGCTGGTGAAGCGCGCCAAGGGCTCGTGGACCTTCATGCCCGTCCTGGACGGTGGCGTGGCGATGCGCTGCTCCTACCACTTCACGCCGGAACCGGGCCCGAGAGTGCTGGTGCGGCTGATCGGACCGATGTGGAAGTGCTACGTGCGCGAGCGGCTGACGGCCTCGATCCGCGAGACCGAGCGGGTGGCGGCGCTGGAAACGTCCTCTGTGGACTGAGCTGGCCGACACCCGCAGAACGTCGACATCAAGCCGAGCACCTCGCCTTCAGGACCTGGCGGGCGCAGCCGCCAGGTTGGTTTCGATCTTGGCGAGCGGGTCCAGCGACGGTGCCAGAGTGCCGGGGCAGGTCGCCGACAGTCGATGTCTCCAGGTCGTGCCACATCCGCTCGATCTCTGCCTGCATGGCGTCGCCCGCGGAGATGGAGGACACCAGTGTGGCCCTCCCGTCACGGGATCGGGCGTCCGTTCGACCGAGCCCGCCTTTTCCAGGCGCTGCACCATCCCGGTGACGGTCGCCGAGTCGGAGTTCAGCACCGCGATCAGTTCCGTCTGGCGCACCGGGCCCGAGTCCCACACGTGCATGAGGAGCAGCTCCTGGCCCAAACAGCCCCTAGCACCCCACAGCGTCGGCAACGGTGAACCGGACCGGCCCACCGACCCGGCCCCGCCCACCGACTGCGCGAGCACCACCCGGGCCTGCGTCAGCCGGACGCGGCCAGAGGCGTGGCGGGTCAGAGGTCTGCTCTGTGAAGGGTGGCCAACCGTCCGCCTCTGGGGCACTGTGGAGGGCAGGGGTGAACGGGAAACAATGATGAGGGGGTTGTCGTGAACGATTTCGCAACTGCGTTCGGGGTGCGGCCGGCCGAGGTGCCGGAGCTGGTGGTCGACCTGTTCGACGAATGGCAGACCACCGGGGCCGAGAACGTCGCGGTACCGACCAACACGTGCTGGGGCGAGCCGCCGGCGCCGGTGTCCGGCTGCGGTGCAGTCGCGGCGGATCGCACGACCCCGGCGCTGCCGATCGCCGGGTGAACGACGCACCGCGACCGCTGGTCGGGTTCAAACGGCACCTGAGCACGGCGGTGGTGCCGGGCGACGCGGTGTACGTGCTGTCGGAGGACGGCGCGACCGCGCTGCGAGGCTCCCACCTGGAGTCCCTGGTGCCACTGCTGGACGGCACCAGGGACTTCGCCGCGCTGTGCCGGGAGCTGCCCGAGGACGTCCCGGCCGAGCAGGTCGCCGGACTGCTGTCCCGCCTCGCCGACGCCGGCCTGCTCGCTCTGCGAGCGCCGACTCCGCTCCGAGCGAGTGCCGAAGCTCTGGCCTACTGGGACGCGGTGGGCGTGGACGCCGTCGAGGCCGGCCCGAGGCCCGGCCGTGTCGTGCTGCTGGGTGCGCACGCCGACTCGGCCGCTGCGCACGCGCTGCGCACGGCCGGACTCGTCGTGGTCGGCGACGACGAGGCGGCGGAGTTGTCAGTGGTGCTGTGCGATGACTACCTGTCCGAGGAACTCTCGGAGGTCGACGCGGTGCACCGCGCCTGCGGCCGGCCGTGGTTGCTGGCCAAGCCGACGGGCGTGCGGGTGTGGCTGGGGCCGGTCTTCACGCCGGGGCAGGGCGCGTGCTGGCACTGCCTGGCCGCGCGGCTGTGGGTCAACCGACCCGCCGAGGCGCACGTGCTCGGCGCGCTGGGACTGACCGGCCCGGTGCCCCGTCCCGCGGCGACCCTGCCGCCGTTGGCCGCCGTCGCGGTCAACCTGGTGGCACTGCAGGCGGTCACGTGGCTGACCGCCGGGCAGCACCGCGACCGGCGTGCCGTGTGGACGTTCGACAGCCGCGATCTGACCGGCCGGCACCACGAGGTGCGCCCGCGCCCGCAGTGCCCGTCCTGCGGCGATCCGGAACTGGTGCGCGAGCGGACTCGACGACCGGTGCTCCTGTGCTCTCGCGCCAAGGCCCACACCACGGGCGGTGGGCACCGAGCACTGCCGCCCGAGCAGGTGCTCGACACCTACCGCCACCTCGTCAGCCCGGTGACCGGGGTGGTCAAGGAACTGCGGCGCGACCCCCGAGGTCCCGCGTTCTTCAACTCTTTCCGCTCCGGTCCCACCACCGCGCTGGGGCGGCGAGGCGCACAGCGGCTGCGGTCGGCGTTGCGGACCCACAACGGCGGCAAGGGCGTCACGCCGCTGCAGGCCGAGGTGAGCGCGCTGTGCGAGGCGCTGGAGCGGCACAGCGGCCACCACGACGGCGACGAGGAACGGGTGCGCGGCAGCTACCGATCGCTGGGCGAGGCAGCGGTGCACCCGAACGCCTGCCAGCTCTACCACCGCCACCAGTACACCGACCGCGCCCGCACCAACACCCACCACGGGGCGTTCCAGTTCGTCTGCGACCCCTTCGACGAGGACGCGGTGCTGGACTGGACCCCGGTGTGGTCGCTGACCCGCGGCGAGCACCGGCTGCTCCCGACCGCGATGCTGTACTTCGGCGTGCCCGCACAACCGGGACCGGTGTACGTGCTCGCCGACTCCAACGGCAACGCCGCAGGAGGGTGCCTGGAGGACGCGGTGCTGCAGGGCATGCTGGAAGTGGTGGAACGCGACGCCGTCGCGCTGTGGTGGTACAACCGGACCCGGCAACCGGCGGTCGACCCGGACGCCTTCGGCGACCCGTGGACCGCCGAACTGCGCCAGGTCCACGCCAGCCTGGGTCGCGAGGTGTGGGTGCTCGACGTCACCTCCGACATCGGGGTGCCCGCGATGGTGGCCCTGTCCCGGCGCACCGGCCACACGCGCGAGGAGATCGTGCTCGGATGCGGCGCGCACCTGGACCCCGCCGTCGCACTGCGCCGCGCGCTGAGCGAGCTCAACCAGCTGATGCCGGCGGTCCTGGACACCGGAGCAGACGGCCGCTACGGCTGGGACGACCCCGACGCGCAATGGTGGTTCCGCGAGGCCACGACCGACGACCAACCGCACCTGCTGCCCGACCCCGCGCGACCCGCGCTCGGACCCGGCGACTACGACTACGCGCACTCGCCCGACCTGCTGACCGACGTCCGCACGGTGCAGCAGCGGCTGCAAAGCGCAGATCTGGACGTGCTGCTGCTCGACCAGACCCGCCCGGACATCGGCCTGCCCGTGGTGAAGGTCGTCGTGCCGGGCATGCGGGGGTTCTGGGCGCGCTTCGCACCCGGCAGGCTCTACGACGTACCCGTCCAGCTCGGCCGCCTGAGCAGCCCGATGGCCTACGAGGACCTCAATCCCGTACCGCTGTTCCTCTGAACCTGGTCCTCCACGTGCTCGCACCCACCTGATGCGGACGGTGGCCCCTTCGGTGCGCACACGAAAGAACTCCCGGCACATCACACGCGTGCTGAGCGCCGCGCCGCGAGGAGTTCTCGTGCCATCGAAGCGGTGCTCGCAGGTGCTGCTACCGCAGGTGCTCCGCATCATCTTCCGGCGGTTTCCCCGTCAGCCCCACCGCAGGACGGGCCGTCATCCGTCCGACACCACCGATGCCCAGCGGGCCGAACTGGATCCGCTGCCACCCGATCCCAGGGGTAGGCCGGTCGGGGCCGACGGCAGGACAAGCACTGCCAGCGGGGATGGGGAGGCGACCAGCCGCGTGGTGGACACCAGCACCACGCGGCAGGCGCAGCCCAGATCTGCTGGACGCGGTCGATGGCGGCGGTGACCTGTCCGGCGGTGCCCGGACTCGGCCCGGCGCGCGCCAGCACGGCCTGCACGTCCGGTTCCCACAGGGACGTGCCGCTTGCGGTGTGCAGGGCGTCGCAGTTGCCGCGCAGATACATCGACGGGTTCTACAACACCGAGCGCATCCAGAAGGACCTCGGCTGGGGCAGCCCCCGACGAGTACGAAGCCGCCTGACACACCGCCCAGACCGAACCGACAGCCCACGCCGGGCCACCGCGATCGTCGCGGCCGTCCTCGTCCCGCACCACATCGAGAACCGCCGCCAACCACGATGACAAGGGTTCACTGTTCACACGTCGATCGGCACCACGACCCTTCCACCGTCTTGTCCCGCTTCGGCCGAAACGGGAACCGAGCAGGCACAACAGGAGCCGGCTGGACGCCCGTGGTGGACAGGTGGTGGCTCAACGCGGGGTCGGCCGAGTTCTCGAGGGTGTCCACGAGCTCCGCCAGGCTGTGGAGGTACGTCTTCCCGGGGTTCTGGTACCGAACGTCGTCGGCCAGCGGTTCGCTCAGCCGGTTCGGTACAACCGCCGCCGCTGTCGAAGGCGAACGCGATCTCGGCGATCAGGTGCTGAATGGCGAGGACTTCGCGCTCGCTCAGGGGGTCGGTCACCACCGGGTCGTCGGTCCTGCTCACGAATGGCCCCCGCTGACCTCGTTGGCTGAGCGGTTCCGGTATGGCGATGATCACTCTTGGCCGCCGGGCAGGGAGGGGGATGACGGTGCGACCAACTCCGCCGCAACGGTGGCTGTGTCCGTGAATTGTGACGTCGTTTGTCGGTGAATCGCAGAGGTACAAGGCTCTGGTGCACGTGTGCGGTGTCGTCGAACCCAGACCCCGCCCTCGACGCTCACCAGGCCGAACGGCCAGCTCAAGGCCTGGTCCAGCGGGGCTGTCGAGATTCGCGAACGCGACTTGCCCACCGATCGTGCCGTCGTCGGATTTGACGAGCAACCGACATCAGCATTCGTGAGCAAAGCCACAACGGGATTGTGCCGCGCTCCACCATGACCGGGCATCATGAGGTGCATGAGGGCAGCAATTTATCGGACCACCGGGCCGGCCCGGGACGTGCTCGAGGTCGTCGAGCTGGACGTGCCCGCACCCCGGTGGGGGGAGGTCCGCGTCGCGATTTCGGCCTCCGGCGTGAACCCCACGGACTGGAAGGCCCGCGCCGGACTCACCGGCCGCGCTCCCGACGACTTCCAGGTTCCGCACCACGACGGCGCCGGCCGGGTGGATGCCATCGGCCCTGGGGTGACCGGGCTCGCCGTCGGTCAACGCGTATGGCTCTACCTCGCCGCGGCCGAGAACCCGTACGGCACGGCCGCGGAGTTCGTGGTGGTACCGGCGGACAAAGTGGTTCCGCTCGCCGACAACGCGTCGGACGAGCTCGGCGCCTGCCTCGGCGTGCCCGCGCTCACCGCGGCGTACTGCCTCGGCGGCGATCCCAGCGCGGTACGTGGGCGGACGGTCCTGGTCGCGGGAGGCGCGGGAGCCGTCGGGCACTTCGCCATCGAGTTGGCGAAGCACGCGGGGGCCCGGGTGATCACGACGGTCAGCTCCCCGGAGAAGGGCGAGCTGGCGCGTGCCGCGGGAGCCGACCTCGTGCTGAACTACCGCGAGGAGAACGTCGCTAAAAGGATTTTGGAATCCGTCGGACGTGTCGATCGAATCGTTGAGGTCGCGTTGGGGGCGAACATCGAAACCGACGCCGCCGTCCTGGCGCCCAATGCCACGATCGCCGTGTACGCCGGGGAGTCCGAACAGCCCAGGATCCCGATTCTGCCGTTGGCGGTGGCGAACGCGACTATTCAGTTCGCGCTGATGTACACCGTCTCCCCGGATGATTTCAAGCGATTGTTGTCCTGGGTGAATGCCGCCATCGAGGTGAACGCGTTGTCCGCGCTGCCCATCTCCGACTACGGACTCGACGACATAGTCGCGGCGCAAGAGGCTGTGGAGAACGGCGCGGTCGGGAAGGTGCTCGTCCGCCCCTGAGCGCCGATGCCCGGAACTCGAGGGAGTACGAGTTGGCTGTGGGCCGGTTCGCCCGGCAGACCGGGTTGGGCGCGAGCCGGGGCGGTGCGGTTTCCGCCGGGTAATGCCATCGGGTGCTCTTGCGGTGAGGGACACAGCACCGGATCCATCGCTCGGCGTGGGCTGAAGGGACCTTTCAGCCCACTGGTTCCGCTCGGCAGGTGGCTTGTTGGGGCGGTACCCCGGACCCCGCTGGGGTCAGGGTCGTGAGTGTTTAGTTCGGTTATTCGACGAAACTCGCCCTGCTCGGATTCGAAGATCCGAGCAGGGCGAGTTTTTCGCGTTCCAACCCCGTTTTCGGCGAGGTGACCTCGGCGACAGCCGAACGTAGCGACCGGTGAGGGGCGTCGACGCGACGTTGTGACATGGCGGGGCGCATGCGACCCGGCCCGGCCGAGCGCGGGTGACGAGCTCGAGGTCGAGGCTGTCGGTCAGGCCGAAGCAGCCGCATCGCGCAGATGTCGACAAGCCGGAGCAGGAGGAACGCCGGGGCGACCACCAGGGGTGCGGAGATGACGGTTGACACCTTAACAAGGTTCAGGCATACTGAGCCGCAGCGATAATTTAACTTAGTTATAGGTATAGTCGATGCTCGCGGCGGTGGGTGCCGCGCTTCATTCTCCGCGAGCTCGATCTGCGCGCAAGTGTCCACTCAGTGGTGACGATCAAGAGTCCGCCGATCCCCTGGCGTTCGGGCCGTGAAATCCAGATCGGTTCACGTCGAAACCATTACTGGAGAAAAGATGTTCCGCGATGTCAAGGCAACCGCCGTCGCCGCACTGTTGTGCGTCATGGCCGGGCCGGTGCTGGCCGGGTGCGACGAGGCCTCGGAGCAGGGCACCCCGGCGGCGGTCGGTGCCGGAAGCGCCGATCAGGGCCAGGTTTCCGGTACCACGGCGATCACCGTCGAGGGCCGGTCGGTGAACGTGTCCTGCTCGGGCACTCAGGTCGACGGCCGACCGGTCGTGGTCCTGCTCGCCGGGCTCGGCGACGGCCTGGACAAAATGGCCGCCTTCCAGAAGGAACTGAGCGAGAAGGGCCGGGTCTGCTCCTACGACCGGCTCGGCGAAGGCGCCAGCGACCAGCCGCCGGGCCCGCAGACGCTCGAGAGCAGCGGCAACGTCCTGACCGGGGTGCTGGACCGCGTGTCCGGTGGCCGCCCGGTCGTGCTGGCCGGGCACTCCGTGGGCGGCCTGATCGCCGCCCGTTACACCCCCGCGCACCGCGACCGCGTCGCGGGGGCTGGTCCTGGTGGACGCCACCCCGTCGACCATCGTCGCCGACACCGGTGCGGGAATCCCGGAGTCCGCCACCGGGCCGGCGGCTGAAGCTCGCGCGGGGGCCGTCGCGGGCTACACCGGCCAGAATCCGGAACAGCTGTCCGTTCAGGACGGAGAGGTGGGTTACGCCGGCGACATCCCGGTCGTCGTGATCCAGCACGGACAGCCCTACCTCGCCGAGCAGATCCCGCAGTACGGCGAGGCCCTGGAAAACGCGTGGACCAAGGGGCAGGAGAAATGGCTCGACCTGTCCAGCCGCAGCGAGCCCGTCGTGGCTGCCGACAGTGATCACTACATCTACCTCAAGCAGCCCGCGATCGCCGTCGAGGCCGTCGAGCACGTCATCGCCGAAGCGAAGAAATAGCCGGATTCCCGTCGTGGGTGCATCTGCTGCGTCACCTGTGCCGTGGCCCGCCGACAAGGGCGGGCCGACCGCTTCCGAGCGGCCACCCGGAACAAAAGAAAGAGAACGGTGATGAAGAAGAGCAAATTCGTCAGCGCTGCCGCTGCCGTAGCCGCGCTGGGGGCGATCCTGCTGCCGGTTCCGGCGGCCTCCGCCGCGGCGGTCGACTGTGGTGATCCGAACTTCGTGAAGGTCGGCTGGCACACCACCAACTCGGGCTACCGCCATGAAGACTGTTTCGCCGGCGCGGGGTGGAACTCGTTCACCGGCGCGTCCAGTGAAACCAGCTGGATGATGGACCTCCACACCGGTAACAACGATGTCGCCTTCCGGGACTGCAACGGTGATCTGGTCGAGGTGCCCAGGGGGCGCGACATCCAGTTCAAGACCCATCGCTGCCTGCGTGACATCGGCATCAAGCCCTTCTGATCCAGCGAGAACCCGATGCCGGTTCTGGTGCGCTCAATCTGATTTTCTCACCGGCCCGTCGCTACTTCTTGTCGTTGAAGCACACAGCCACAGTCGATTTCCGGCCAGTTGTCATCAATTGCACGGAGGGTCAGTTGAATCACAAGTTGAAGAAGTTGGCAGCGGCCGCGTTGGCCGCCTTCGCGATGACAGCCGCGATTCCCGCGGGATCGGCATCGGCAATCGGCAAAGTCGCCTGCGGCAACAGTGAATACCTGCGGGTCGAGTACCACTACACCACTGGTGGCACTTACACGGACTGCTTCGCAAACGCCGGATCCTGGCGTATCTACGACCAGTTCGGCCGGAGCGTCTGGGTCACCGAGATCTGGACGGGGAACAATCGCGCCAAGTGGTACGGCGACGGGCAGTGGCGGCCGGCCACCGCGATCGGACAGTGGACCTCCTTCACCTGGCCGAACACCCCCGGCGGAGTGAAGTTGGACGAGATTCAGATCCTCTGAGGGGCGTCAGATCCGCAGCGACCTCAGCCGGTCCGTCGGGCACGGAGGAGTTGGGATCGCGAAACAGGAGCAGTGCAAGAGGAATTCTGCGCAACGTCGTCTTGCCGCCGCCGTCTCAGCCGCGCCGGCCATCGGAGTCGTCGGCGCAACTCCGACTCGTGCGATTAACGAGGTGAACATCGTCAGCTTCTTCAAGAGCGGATGTTTCGTCGTCGATTTTCAGGAGCCGGGGCGGCGCGCGGGGCCGGGCGCTGCTTTTCCAACGTCGGCGAAACCAACATCAACCAGAGGTACGTCAACGGCTTCAGCAGCGGCAACGACGCCAGCTGACCACGACGTCAGGTCGTCGAGGCGTAGACCGTGACGGATTGAATGAATCAACCACCGGGTGGCGGCCTGCGTTTGCAGGCCGCCACCCGGCGGTCGCGGTTGAGGCAATGGCGATGCGTGATCGGGAATTCGAACATGGATCGGGTCGACCGGCAGCTGGTGCGTGCCCCGCATCAGGACGCGCGCATCCCCGTGCGCGAACTCGCTGAGATGGTGGGGGTGGCCGCCTCCACCTGTTCCGAACACATCCGCCGGTTGCGCTCACGCGGCCTGATCACCGGTTTCCACACCGACGTCGACCTCGCGTCACCGGGCCGGTCGGTGCAGGCACCGGTCTTCGCGCAGATCCGCGCGCTGGTCGGCCAGCTCCGCGACGAGGCGCTGGCCACGCCCGAGGTCGTGGCGGTGTTCGTGCTCGCGGGCGGCGACGACTTCCTGCTGCACGTGGGCGTCGGTGACCTGGGGCCCAGCCACACCTCGTCACCCGGGGCGATGAGGTCGCGGGGCGGGGCGGCAGCGCGTCGACCGGGGCAGCCGGTTCCAGCTGAGTCCGGTGCACACACGTGCAGGACGCCTTCCACTGCGGCCTGGTTCGCCGGCACGCCTGCGACCCGGATGGCGAAACGTCTTGAGCACACGGGATCAACGTTCTGGACGACCGACGGTGGTGCGGCGCGTGGACCCACCTGGCCGGCCATGCGCTCCGCGCCGCACGGAAGCCTCACCGTCCACCCTCGCCACGCCGCAGTTCAACGCGAGTGGCCAGTGTCCGGGGAGCAAGCGGGCGACCCGCCCGATCCCGTTGATCAGCTGCCACATGCCGGACAGGATGTCGCCGGCCTGCCGCGACGGGATCGTCGTCGCAGTCAGGAACCGCGAGAACCCGAGCGTCATCGATCATCCGCATCGTGGTCGACTTGCCCGCGCCGTTGGGGTCGAGGAATCCGGTGACCGCGCCTGGGCGGACGGTGAGGTCCAAGCCGTCCACCGCGGTGTCCACCCCGTACCGCTTCGTCAGCTGGAGTGCTTCGATCATGTGCTCGTCCCCTGGGATTCCGGACCGGACAGCCCGGTCCGTTCACCCTTCACACCGGGGGCGGGCCCGCGGCGAAACGTGGTACCGGGGGAGGGGATCCGGTCCCTCCCGCAGTACCGGGGTACGACGGCGGCACCGGGCGGTCCGGCCGTGACCTGCCGGTGCCCATCGGTTCGGGGACATCTGGCCGGATCCGCGACGGACGCCGTCGCTTCCGGGACGTGAGGGCTACTGCTGAGCTGCGTGCCGGAAGCCGGGCGACAGGCTGTCGACGAGTCCCTCGAGATCCCGCTCGCCCTCACGGGTCTGCACGCCCGCTGCCAGATGCTTGCGGGCGACCTCGACCATGTCCTCGGTGAACAGTGAGTACAGGGAGGCGTTTTCGACGGCGTAGGCCGTGTCGGGGGCGGGCGGGGTCGCGGCCCTGACGGTGGCCTTGATCGCGGCGACGACCTCGGGGCGTACTCCCGCCATCCGGCGGGCCAGGGTGTCGACGAAGGCGTCGATCTCGTCGGCGGGCAGAGCCCGGTTCACCAGGCCGTAGCGCTCGGCCACTTCGGCGCCGACGAGCTGGCCGCCGATGAGCAGTTCCAGAGCCCGGGCAGGGCCGAGCAGACGGGCCATGTTCACCGTGCCGCCGCCCCCGGGAAGGATCGCCAGGGTGGACTCGGGCTGGGCCTGCCCCGATGCGTCGATCGCGGCGAACCGCATGTCGAGGAACATCAGGAACTCGTTGCCGGCGCCACGGGCGAGACCGGCCACCTTGCCGATGGTGACCTGCGGGAGGTCGCGGACCTCCGCTCCCGTGGCCTGGAGGATGTTCAGGCCCTCGGGGATCACGGCGCCCGGCGCGGCGTCGATCGCGGCCCGGGTGGCGGCGGGCAGGGCCTCCGGGTCGGTGAGGTAGGCCATGTCGCCGTGAGCGCTGAAGAACTCCGGATCGGCGCTCTGGAACACGATCACCCGAACGTCCGCATCGGTGCGCACCTGATGCACGAACCCGCGCAACGACGGCAGCAGCACGCCGTCCATCAGATTGAGGGGCGGGTGGTCGAGCGACACGGTGGCCACACCGTCCGCGACGGTGATCTCGAGGCCTGCCCAGCTGCGGTAGTCCATGGTGACTCCTTCTCGGTGTCGCCGGACGTGCGTCCCGGCTCCCAGGACCATATGTAACAACCGGTGAGGCGAACCATGCTCGCACGGCTCGGATTATTGATTGCCTGCCTCATCTGTGTCTGGTCCGGGTGCTAGAGTCACCGTGTGGATCCACTGACCGACGCCCTGGCGATCTCGGGCGTCAAAGGGGCGTTGAGCACCCGTGTCGAGGCGGGCGGCCGATGGGCGATCGCCCTGGACGACTATCCCGGGGCGGCCCTGCACGCCCTGACCGCAGGCAGTGCCTGGCTCACGGTCGCCGGCCGTGAACCGGTGGAACTGGCGGCCGGTGACGTGGTCCTGCTGCCTGTCGGCACCCCGCACGGCCTCACCGACGACCCTGCGGACACGCGCGGCCGGTGCGAGCACGTGGCCGCTCGCGGGCGCGGTACCGGTGAGGTGATCAGCCTCGGGTCGCAGCCCGCGACCACGCGGATCGTCACCATCCACTACGACTGCGACCCGGCCGCGCTCACCCAGATCTTGACCCTGCTACCCGGTCTGGTGCACGTGCGGGCCGAAGCGGGGACGCCGGGACTGGCCGATGCGGTGCGCATGCTCGCCCGGGAACTCGCCCATCCGCAGCTCGCCACGCCCGCCGTGCTGAAGAGCCTCGTCGACATCGTGCTCGTGCAGATGCTGCGTGCCTGGCTCGCGGTGAATCCCCCCGAGTGCTTCGGCACCTGGCTGGGTGCGCTCTACGACCCCGTCATCGGCAAGGCACTGCGGCACCTGCACGCGAATCCGGCCACTCCCTGGACGACCTCGATGCTCGCAGAAGCCATCTCGGTCTCCCGTGCGACCCTCGCCCGCCGTTTCCCGGCCGCGACGGGACACACGCCCGCGGCGTACCTGACGAACTGGCGGATGGATCTGGCCGCCGTGCGGTTGCGCGACAGTCATGACTCCCTCGAGACGATCGCCGAGGCGGTCGGTTACGGGTCGGTGCCGGCGTTCACCCGCGCCTTCACCAGGGCCCACGGACGCACGCCCGGACGCTACCGCAGCGAGACGCGCAGTCACAGCGGTACGGCCTTCCGGTTGGAGACGCCCGCCCCGTCGAGCCTGACGATCAGTCAGGACCTGTCTGGGCGGGTCTCTCCGGTCCGGTCACCAGACCGGTCTGGTAGGCGATGACGATGAGTTGCGCGCGGTCGCGTGCGTCCAGTTTGGACATGGCGCGCTGCACGTGGGCGCGAACGGTGAAGGGGCTGAGGTACATCCGATCGGCGATCTCTGCATTGGACAGACCGGTCGCCACGAGAGCGACCATCTCGCGTTCGCGCGGCGTGAGCGCGGCGAGTCGTTCGGGACGGCGTGGTGGGGTGTCGACCGGTGCGGCGAGGAAACGGGCCACCAGGGAGCGGGTCGCCGCCGGGGACAGGAGGGTGTCGCCGTTGGCGATCGTGCGCACGGCGTCGAGCAGGCCTTGCGCCTCGATCCCCTTGCCGATGAAGCCGCTGGCCCCGGCGCGCAGGGCTTGTGCGACGTACTCGTCGGTCTCGTAGGTGGTGAGGATCAGGACGCGGGTGGCACGCAGATCCGGATCAGCGCAGATCTCCGCGGTGGCGGCGAGGCCGTCGGTGCCGGGCATTCGGATGTCCGTGATCACCACGTCCGGGCGCAACTCGCGGGTGAGGGTCACCGCCTCCCTGCCGTCGCCCGCCTCGCCGACCACGGTGATGTCGTCGGCGCTGTCGAGGAGAGTGCGGAAAGCGCCGCGCAGCAACGCCTGATCGTCGGCGAGGAGAATCCGGAGCGGCACAGCGTCGTCCCCGGCCTCTTCGCCGGCGTCCGGTCCGTCGCCTGGTGCGTCGTGCATCATCGGCCCTCACCATCGGTCGCTCCGTCGGTTCTCCGCGCCGGGTTGCCGGCGGCGGGAAGAGGCAGGTGGGCGGAGACCAGGAAACCCCCCTGAGGACGCACGTCGGCGCTGAGGCTTCCGCCGACCGCGGTGACCCGTTCACGCATTCCGATCAGGCCGTAGCCGGGCGGGCGCTCCTGCGGCTCGCGGGAACCCCCGCCGTCGTCGGTGACCGCGATGATCACGTGGTCGCGGTTCCAGGCCAGGCGCACCTCGGCGCTCCCGGTGGCGGCGTGCTTGGCAACGTTGGTCAGGGCCTCCTGGATGACGCGGTAGGCGGTGAGGTCCACCGCCGGCGGTAGCGGTCTGGCCGTGCCGTCCTCGTGCATCGACACCGCCAGGCCCGCGCGGTGGAAGGTGCTCAGCAGCTCGGGAACCTGCGACAGCCCCGGCGCCGGCTCGGTGAGTGCGGAGGTGTCTTCGGGTTGGCGCAGCAGACCGACCGCGGCCCGCAGTTCGTCGAGGGCGTGGCGGGTGGTCCCGACCAGTTCGTCCAGGCTCGTGCGGGCTTGTTCCGGGCGGGTCGCGAACAGGTGAGCGGCGACGGTGGCCTGCGCGTTGGCCAGGGTGATCTGGTGGGCCACCAGGTCGTGCAGCTCGCGGGCGATGCGAAGCCGTTCCCCGGCCACCCTTCGGCGTGCCTCGTCGTCCCGGGTCTCCTCGGCCAGGCGTGCTCGATCCTCCATGATCGTCAGGTAGGCCCGCCGGTGCCGCGTCGAGCGACCGAACACGGCGGACACGAGCGGTGTCGCGGCCACGGTCGCCAGTCTGCCGGTGTCCGCCCACGAGAGGTCCGTTTCGAAGAACGGGGGGACGGCGACCAGCAGCGCAGCCGCCGGGAGCAGGACCGCGGGCGTCACCGGCCGCTCGGTGCGGACGGCGAGCGAGTATGCGCTGATGGCGGCGGGGGCCACCACGAGCGGGGTCGACAGCAGGCCCATCGGTGCGACCAGGACACCGCACAGGGTGGTGGCGATCACGATGGCGACCGGCGCGCGCTGCCGCACCGGGAGCAACCCGGACGACACCGCGGCGAGGAGGTGGGCCGTCACCGGCGGCGAGGTCACCGTGTCGTCCACTCGCAGCGCACCACCGAGCAGGCAGAGCGCGAACGCCACCGCGACGACCGCTCCCTCCCGCCAGCACGACCAGGCCGGCGTCGAAGGCGGACTACGCCGGTTCGTCATCGACGTCCGTCAACCGCAGCACGTGTTCAGCCTAACCGGTTGATTCCGCGGTCGGCGGTCCGCTTGATCGCCCCACCTGCCCGACGTCGCTCGAGAAGCGCTCGGTGCCCACGATCGCCGGCCGTGCGGACACCTCGGGGTACTCGCGGTGGAACTGGCCCGGCACGGCGGGCAGATCGATCATTCCCGGCGAACTCGTGGTGCCGACGCGCAACGTGTCGCGGATGCCACCGATGACCTCGTGCACGGTGTCTCGGGCAGCGCGGCAGCGCGGGCGGCGTCCAGCGCCGCCCGCGCCTCCGGCAGCAGTTGCCGACCGGCATCGGTCAGCGTGATCTGCCGGCCGGTGCGCACCAGCGAGGGAGCCCGCAGCTCCCGTTCCAGGGATGCGATCGTCGCGGACACGGCGGACTGCACGACGTGCGACCGAGCTGCGGCGCGGGTGAAGCCGGACTCCTCCACGACGGCGACGGAGCACTCCGGTCGACGCAGCTCCACGCGTCGATCATCGCATCGATCGGGGGAACCCGGCTGGTCGGCCGCCGCCCGGCCACAGATGATCCGTCGCCTGCTCGACCTCGACCCGGCGCTGCTGCGGGCCGGACGTGGCCGGGCTGTCATCGGCGCCGACCAGCCCCATCAGGACCGCGCGTCCGGCCCCCGGGCAACCCCACATCCAGGGGACGGCCGCCCCGCACGCGTGTAGTGCGTTCGCACCAGAAGCGGGCCGGACCGGTCCGTGCGCACCAGGCGAAGACGGTCTCGGCAAACGATGTGTGGCACCGCGGTGCGCGACAGGGTTGGTGGCGGAATC
Organism: Umezawaea beigongshangensis; assembly: GCF_016464305.1. Taxonomy (GTDB): domain Bacteria; phylum Actinomycetota; class Actinomycetes; order Mycobacteriales; family Pseudonocardiaceae; genus Umezawaea_A; species Umezawaea_A beigongshangensis. Next base: position 37,875 of record NZ_JAEIOJ010000009.1, on the reverse strand, counting down.
GTCCGGCACCGGCGCGGACGGCAAAGCGCAGGAAGAAGGTCGATGAACCCCGGAGACAGCACCGACGCGATTCGGCTGACTGCCGTTCGCAAGCTCCACGGGAGGCGCGACAACCGGGTGGTGGCGCTGGAGGAGGTGACGACGCGGTTCGGCCGGGGAGCGTTCACGGCGATCGTGGGGCCGTCGAGTTCCGGCAAGAGCACCTCGTCGCAGTGCGCGGCCGGGCTCGACCAGCCGACGTCCGGTGCGGTGCTGCTCGAGGAGCACGAGCTCAGCGACATGACCGAGACCGAGTTGACCGAGCTGCGGCGGGACCGGATCGGGTTCGTCCTCCAGGCGTTCAACCTGCTTCCGGTCTTGACCGTGCGGCAGAACGTGACGTTGCCGCTGCGGCTCGCCGGCCGCAAACCCGATCGGGACCGGGTTGCGCGGATCCTCGACCAGATCGACCTCGCCCAGCAGAGCAACCACCCTCCGGCGGAGCTGTCCGGTGGGCAGCAGCAACGGGTCACCATCGCCAGGGCGTTGCTCAGCGACCCCGCCGTCATCTTCGCCGACGAGCCGACCGGCGCCCTGGACACCAGGGCCGCGCGGGACGTTCTCAGCCTGCTGCGGCACTCGTCGCGGGCGGCCGGTCAGACGATCGTGATGGTGACCCACGATCCGGTCGCGGCATCGCACGCCGATCACGTCCTGTTCCTCGCCGACGGGCGGTTGACCGGTGAGCTGCACTCGCCGACCGCCGAATCCGTGGCCGACCGGATGCCCCGACTGGGCGCCTTCGCCGACGAAGGCCCGCGCCCGCAGCCGGTGGCGAACCGAGGAGGACAGCGCTGATGCTTCAGTTCGCACTGCGCACCCTGCGGTTCCGCGCGGGCCTGTTCGTGGCGGCCTTTCTCGCTGTGTTCTTCGCGGCGGCCATCGTGATGGCCTGTGGCGGCCCGATCGAGACCGGCATCCGCACGGCTGTGCCGCCGCAGCGGCTGGCCTCGGCCGACGTGGTCGTCACCGGCGACCAGGAGTACCACGACTCCGGCGGCGACCCCGACGAACCGCCGATCCTGCCCGAGCGGGTCCACATCGACGCGGGGCTGGCGGACACGATCGCGGCGCTGCCCGGGGTGCGGGAGACCGAGAGCTTCGCCTTCGAGGGAGCCCCGCCGCCGGGGACCGTCGATGCGATCGGTGTGCTGGCCGAGCCGGGAGTGGCCGTCAGCGAGCTCCAGCAGCGGATCGACACCGAGCTGGCCGCCGCAACCGTCACCCTGGTCGGTGACGAGCGGGGACAGGCCGAACTGCGCCAGGCCAGGGCGAGCGGCGTCACCGTGATGGCCCTGGCCGGTGCACTGGGCGCCGGCCGGAGGGCGTCGCGCGTCAAGCCGGCCCGGGCGCTCTCGGAGGTCTCGGCCGAGGGCGGGCCGATCGGCCGCGGGCGCGTGCTGCCGGCGGTGCTTCCCTGGCCGGTGGCATCGCCATGACCATCGTGACCACCGCCGTGGTGAGTGGGCCACTCACGCCCGCCACCGCCGCGCCCGCCGTGATCCTGCTCGCCATCGGGTTCGCCGTGCTCGCACCCGTGCTGACGAAGGTCACGACCTTCGCCGTGCGGTGGCCCGTGCGCGCGCTGGGGGGCGTGACCGGCCAACTCGCCGTGCTCAACGCACGTGGCCGTGGCGGCCGGATGGCGGCCGTGCTGGGGCCGGTCATCCTGCTGACCGCGGTGTCGACCGGCATGCTGCACCTGCAGACGACCAACGACGAGGCCGACCGGCAGGACTTTGCCGGCAACCTCGTCGCCGACGCCGTGGTGACCACTCAGGACCGTGTCGACCCGGACCTGGTGGACCTGATCGACGACCTGCCGCACACCGCCGGCGCCTCGGAGTACGTCAACAGCGTCGGCTTCGTCGAGGAGCCGGCTGACAGCTCGCCGGCGAACGAGGGCTGGACCCTCCAGGGCGTCACCGCCGAGGGCGCCGACGCCACCACACCGGTCCAGGTCACCGCGGGCCGGCTCGCCGACCTGCACGATGACACGATCGCGATCGGGAACCGGCACGCCGAGAGCCTCGGCGTCGGCGGCACCATCACGCTGCGGATGGGCGACAACACCACCCTCGACGTGCGGGTGGCGGCCCTGTTCTCCGCCCCGGACGGCTACGACACCCTCTTGCTTCCCGCCGACACCCTGGCCGCGCACACCACCGAAGCACGCGCGACGCGAATCCTGGTCAAAGCCGACGAGGGCACCGACCCCGGACGGTTGGTGGCGGACCTGACCGAGATGACCTCCGCCCAGGGCGGTCTGACGGTAACCGGCCGCGACGTCCTGCTCCGGGAGTTCGACGAGCAGAACACGACCGCCAACTTCGCGATCTACCTCGTGGTGGTCGTGATCGCGGGGTACGCGGCGATCACGGTGATCAACACGCTGGTGTCGACCACGACGGCGAGGCGGCGGGAGTTCGGGCCGCAGCGGCTCTCGGGCTCGACTCGTGGCCGACCGGCCGAGGCGGCGCTCGCCGTCGAGTAGCCCGGCAGATTCCTCACACACTTTCCCGTCGTAGAAAGGATTCCCATGACCACCACCCCGGCACCTCCGGTGCGCGCGGGGAAGGCCGCGGTCGGGGCTCTCGGCATGCTGGCCCTCGCCAGCGGTGCCCTGGAGTCGGTGGTGCAGCCGACGGTCCCGCTCTTGCAACGCGAACTGGGCATGGGCCCCACCGGAGGGGCGCTGCTCAGCATCCTGCTCCCGATCACCGGCGTACTCGTCACACCGTTGGCGGGCAGGTTCGGCGACCGCTACGGCGGAAAACGAGTCCTGATCCGGCTGATGATCGTGGTGTGCGTCGGCGGCACGGTGTCCGCACTCGCGCCGGGCCTGCCCGTGCTGATGGTCGGCCAGGTCCTGCAGGGCGCGATGGTCGGCGCGCTGCCCCTGTCGTTCATCGTCGTGCGCAAGCACCTGTCCGCGGGAGAGTCGAAGGTGGCCATCGGAGCGGTCAGCGGACTGTTCGTGGGAGGCGGGATGGCGGGCGTGCTGCTGGCCGGGCCCGTGGCGGAACAGCTGTCCCGGCACTGGATGTTCGCGCTGCCGACGATCGCCGTCATCGTGGCCACCCTTCTCGTGAACCGGTTGGTGCCGGCGGATTCGGCGGACCGGTCGGACGACACCGGGGTCGACTGGCCAGGGCTGGTCCTGCTGAGCGGGGTGTTGATCACGCTCATGCTCACGATCAACTTCGCGCTCGACCTCGCTTCGCAGCCGCTCGCGCTGTGCGGCCTCGTCGTGCTTCTGGCCGCACTGGTGGCCGGCTGGATCGCCGTCGAGCGTCGTGCGGCCTCGCCGCTGATCGATCTGCGTGTGCTGGCCCGGCCCACGATGTGGAAGTCGGGTGTGCTGACGTTCACGATCTGCGTCGGCACCTCGATGGCCATCTTCCTCGTCACGCAGCTGTGGAGCGCGTCCGGTGACGGGTACGGTTTCGGGGCCGGCGCCACCGAGATCGGCTTGTTCCTGTTGCCCGGCACCGTGGTCGCGACGCTGGCCGGACCGGTGGGCGGGAACTGGGAGCGGCGTTCCGGCTCACGTTCCGTGGCCACCGCCGGGGTCGTCATCATGACCCTGGCCCTGGTCGTCATGGCGGTCGTGCACACCGAGGCGTGGCATCTCGTCGTCGGCAAGGCGATGGTCGCACTGGCCAACGGCCTGGTCGTCACCGCGATGACGACCGGCATCGCGACCTCCTCCGCGCCGAACGAGACCGGCGTCGCCACCAGCCTGATCCTGGTGGCCCGCGTGCTCGGGATGGCCTCGGGCGGGATGTTCGGTGGTGTGCTCCTCGCCGCCGGGACCCCGTCGGGGTCGGACGTCGCGGCCGAATCGTCGTACACCACCGGATTCGTCGTCGCCGGCGCCGTCACGGCGCTGGCCCTGCTCGTCACCCGCACCATGCACGAGGGAGTCAAGGCATGATCCGCACCGCTCACCTGAAGGACGTTCACAGCACCCCGAGGGGCAGGGTGCTGGTTTCCGGGGCCAGCATCGCCGGTCCCACGCTCGCGTACTGGCTGACCCGCTACGGATACGCGGTCACGGTGGTGGAGCGGGCGGCCGCGGTGCGCAGCGGTGGTTATCCCGTCGACGTCCGCGGCACCGCGCTGGAGGTCGTCCGGAGGATGGGGATCCTCCCACGACTGCGCGACGCGCACATCGACCTGCGCCGGCTGACCTTTCTCGACGGGAACGGCGGTGAGGTGGCCTCGGTCCACCCGCACGCGGTCACCGGCGGCGCCGGGGGAAGGGACCTGGAGGTGCGGCGCGGGGATCTGACCGCCGCGCTTCACCTGGCGGTCCGCGACGACGTGGAGTTCCTGTTCAACGACTCCGTCGACACCCTCGTCCAGTCCGGCGACGGGGTCGACGTCACGTTCCGCGGCGGCGGCCAACGCACGTTCGACCTGGTGCTCGGTGCGGACGGTACGCATTCCCGGACCCGGGAGCTCGTCTTCGGCCCCGAAGAGCAGTTCCACCGGTACCTCGGCTACTGCTTCGCCGTGTTCCCCATGCGCAACACCTTCGGGCTCTCCCACGAGACCGTCATGTGGAACACCCCGGGCAGGGCCGCGGCGCTCTACGCCGTGGGGGAGGACGACGAGCTGCACGCCTTCCTGAACTTCGCCCGGCCGGAACCACCGTCCGACGTGTTCGCGAACCCGCAAGCACAACGGGATCTCGTCGCCGCGGTCTTCGCCGACGCGGGTTGGGAGGTCCCCGGAATGCTGGCCGCCATGCACGAGGCGGACGACGTGTTCTTCGACGGTGTCAGCCAGATCCGCATGCCCCGCTGGCACCGCGGCAGGGTCGCGCTGGCGGGCGACGCCGCGTACGCGCCTTCGTTCCTCACCGGACAGGGTTCCAGCCTCGCGCTCGTCGGCGCGTACATGCTCGCCGGTTCCGTGGCCAGCCGGGACCTCACCACCGGGCTCGCCGCCTACGAAGACGGCACGCGTGAGTTCGTGGCCGCGAACCAGGGGCTGGCCAGCGAGAGCGGCGCCACGCTCTTCCCGACCACCGCCCAAGCCCTGGAACAGCGCAACGACAGGCTGCGCAAGCTCGGCACCACGCCCTCCGCCGAGCCGCGACCGGCCCGTTCGGCCCTCACGCTGCCCGACTTCGTGCCCATGAGGCCCGCGGCCGACACGAGGTACTGATCGACGACGGCTGACCGAGGCCGGCTCAGCACGCCGCGAGCGCAGTCGGCGGGTCGCTCGGCCGGCGCCGTCCAGCAGCCAGCCCGTGCGTTTCGGCGTGCGGAGGTTGATCGCGCTGTCCCGGAGCCGCAGCCCCGGCACGTACTCGCCCAGCTTGCGCTCGACGCGGAGCACGTCGTGCGGCGATCACGTCCAGAAGGTCATGGCGAGGTTGGCGTCGCCGGTGGTCGACACGCACGTCCGCAACTCCGGAAAGGTGGCGAGCGCCTCGATCAACGGCCACGGGGCGGTGATCTACGCGAGTCCACGCTCCCTCAGCTTGGCCCTGTCCCGGCGGAGTCACCGGTTCGCACGAGATCATGGTGCTGGGCGGACACGTCTCGCGTCCGCCGACGGCCGCGAGGGCATCACGGCCTTCGTCGAGAAGCGCACGCCGAGGTTCACCGGACGCTGATCGCGGTACGGAAGCCGGTGGGATCGGCACGACCGATTCCGCCGGTACCACAACGAGTTCGCGGCCACGGCCGCGCACGATCACCGGCCGTTCTCCGGCGGGGTCAGAGTGCGCGGGTCGACTCCCGCAGCACCAGCCGCGGCGCGCCCGGGATCCGGTGGGCAGCCTCCCAGCCCGCCCGCACCACCTGCTCCGGCGCGATCGTCAGCCCGGCTTCGGCCATCGTCTCGAGGTAGCCCTGGTGTCGGCGGACCGCGGTGTCGTGGTGCGGTACGCCGACGAGGTGGCCGATGCGCTCGTGCCCGAGCTCGACCAGGTGACGGGTCGCCAGCCGGGCACCGGCGACGTCCTGGAGCGCGGGCATGTCGGTGAGTCGATCGGGGCGATCGATCGCCCCGCGCTCGGCGATCGATCGCCCCGGAACCGATGGATCTTTCAGCCTCCCAGGGCTTCCGCCTGGGGCCGCTGCGGGTCGTACGCGGCCCAGCCGGGGTCGCCGTGGGTCGCGAAGGCGACCCAGGCGCCGTGCACGCGGGCCGCGAGCCCGGCGGGCGCCGGATCGGGACCGAGCAGACCGGCGTCGCCGTGCAGCCACGGTTCGTCGGCGACGTCGAAGACGAAGGGCAGTTCGACCGTGTGGGTGGCGCCCAGCCGCCCGTCCAACGCCGTCGAGCGGTAGCCGAACGAGTAGGCGTGGGTGCGGCCACCCGACAGCCGGGCGTGGGCATCGGTCAGCCGCGCGGTGCCGGCCCCGAAGAGGCCTTCGCCCAGCACCGCGGAGCGCAGCTCGCCAGGGGTCGCCCCCGGCCGGGCCGCCCGATGGGCCGCGACGACGGCGGTGGGGTCCGAGCCGACCTTCGCCGCGACGGCGAGCACGTCGTCGTCCGTGGACGATTCCAGCTTGCCCTGCGGTACCAGGTAGAGGTGGCCCTCCTCGGTGTTGGTGCCGATGAGCAGGTCGACCTCTCCCGCCGGCCCCTCCGCCAGGGCGTCGGCCGGCTGCACGGGCAGGACCAGGGAGAACGGGCTCAGCTCGACGAGCGGGTCCGTGGCCGTCGCGGTCCGCAGGTCGATCCCCGCGAGATCCGGCAGGATCTCGAGGAACCTCTCGTCCGGGATCTCGGCGAAGGCCTCCGCCGTGGGCGGCACGCCCAGTGCCCCGGCGGCCGCCGCGGTGACCCGGTGCGCCTGCTCGGGGGTGAAGGCGCCGGTGCCGCTGCCGCTCTGGACGATCGCGCGCCGGAACAGCCCCTTGGCTTCCGGCGTCGCCAGCAGAGCTCCGGTGATGGTGGCACCCGCGGACTGGCCGAACAGCGTGACGTTCCCGGGATCGCCACCGAACGCGGCGATCGTGTCCCGCACCCAGCCGAGCGTGGCGAGGACGTCGAGCAGCCCGCGGTTGGCGGGGGCGCCCTCCAGGTCGAGGAAGCCGGGGATGCCGACGCGGTAGTTCACCGTCACCAGCACCACGCCGTCGCGGGCGAACGCCCGGCCGTCGTAGAGCGCGGCGCGGGTGGAGCCGGTGACGAACCCGCCGCCGTGCACGAAGACCATGACCGGCCGCTTCCCGCTGCCGGTGCCGGGCGTGCGGACGTCGACGGTCAGGTACTCCTCGCCGCGCACCCAGCCCGGGCCGAAGTAGGGGATCATGTCGAGCCGCCCGAAGTCCCGGGTCGGCTGCGGCGCGGTCGGCGACGGTGCGGTGGCGTCCCGGACACCGGACCAGCCCGGGTGGGACGCCGGTGGCGCGAACCGGCCGGCGCCCGTGGGTGCCGCCGCGTACGGGACGGCGCGGTAGAGCTCGCCGAAGCGGTCACGAACACCGCGCACGGCGCCCGCCGGGGTCTCGACGACCGGATTTGCCTGCTGGGACACGGGAAACGCTTCCTCTCTCGGGTTGCTGCGGGGCAGGAGACCGGCCCCACCGGGCTCAGGCGATGCGGGAGAAGCCCGCCCATTCCTTGATGGCGAACTTCGACCCGTCGCGCTCGACCTCGGCGCCGCCCCGGCCGGCGAGGTGAGCGGGGAAGACCAGCGCGTTGTCCTCGGCCGCGCGGCCGAGGAGCTTGTGGCGGGTCGCCCGTGCCTCGGCCGGGTCCTCGCAGAAGCAGGAGTTGGTCTCCGGCTCCACGAGCTGCAGCGGGGTGTGCACCAGATCGCCGACGAACAGCGCGCGGTCGCCGCCCGACTCCAGGGTCAGCACGGACGACCCGGGGGTGTGGCCGGGCGCGAGATCCAGCCGGAGGTTCCGGTCGATCCGGTACGAGCCGTCCCACAGGTGGGTCAGCCCGGCCTCGTGCACCGGGGCGACGCTGTCCTCGAAGACGTTCTGGTTGCCGCGACCCAGCACCGGTTCGTGGTTGTTGGCCGGGTTCCAGAAGTCGAAGTCCTGGCGCGTCATCAGGTACTCGGCGTTCGGGAAGGTCGGCACCCAGGTCCGGCCGTCGAGGTAGGTGTTCCAGCCCACGTGGTCGATGTGCAGGTGGGTGTTGATGACGACGTCGACGTCTTCTGGCCGGACTCCGGCGGCGGCGAGGTTGTCCAGGTAGTTCGTGTTCAGCCGGTTCCAGACGGGCGCGTAGGGGCGGTCCTTGTGGTTGCCGACTCCGGTGTCGACGAGGATGGTGCGGCCTTCGCTGCGCAGCAGCCAGGTCTGGATGGCCGAGCGGCATTCGCCGGTGCCGGCGTCCAGGAAGTCCGGGGCGAGCCAGCTCCGGTGCTCGTCCCAGGCGCCCTCGGGGCTCTCGGGGAAGAAGTCCGCGGGGCCCATCTCGACGGAGCCGTAGTACTCCTTGACGCGGGTGACGGTCACGTCGCCCAGCTCGATCTGATCCATGATCACTCCTCGTGAGTCGCGGGCGGTTGCCCTGACCAGGTCGAGCCTGATCGCGTCCGCGCGCGCCGACCAGCCCCGCCTTGTCCTACCCCTGGAAGGGTGTGGCTGGGCGGCGTCGCCGGCGTGGATAGTGGAGCGATGGACGGACCAAGCCCGCTCGGCGACTTCCTGCAGGCACGGCGGGCCGGGCTGCGCCCGGAAGACGTGGGGCTCCACGACCTCGGGCCGCGCCGGCGGGTGGCGGGGCTGCGCCGGGAGGAGCTGGCGCAGCTGGCGGGGGTCAGCGTGTCCTACTACACCCGGCTCGAACAGGGCCTGTCCCGTGGCGCGTCGGCGGAGGTGCTCGCGGCGATCGCCGGCGCCCTGCTGCTCGACGACCACGAGCGGGACCACCTGGAACGCCTCGCCTGGGCCTCCCGCCGGGTACCGCAGGCGCGAAGGCCCCGCCCCGAGAAGCTCGCCGACGAGACGCGGGACCTGCTGCGCTCCTTCGACGGCGTCCCGGCGCTCGTCCTCGGCCGGCGCACGGACGTGCTGGCGTGGAACCCGCTCGGCCACGCCCTGCTCGCCGGGCACGTCGACCCGCTGAGCCCGGAGGACCCCGCGCGCCGGCCGAACACGAGCCGGATGCTGTTCCTGGACCCGCACTGCCGGGAGCTCTACGGGGACTGGCGGCGCAAGGCGCGCGCGGTCGTGGGCAACCTGAGGGTCGCCGTCGGCCGTCATCCGGAGGACCGGCTGCTCGCCGAGCTGATCGGCGAGCTGACGATGAAGAGCCCGGAATTCGTGGCGTTGTGGGGTGACCACCGGGTGACGCCGTGCGACGCCGCCACCTACGACCTGCGCCATCCGGTCGTCGGCACGGTGACCGTCACCCAGCAGACCCTCGTCCTCGCGCGTTCGCCGGGACAGTCCGTCGTGGTGTGCACGACGCCTGCCGGGTCACCGTCGGAGGCGGCCGTGGCCCTGTTGCGGCAGGCGAGTGCGGCGGAGCGGTCCGGCCGGAGTGGTGGACCGGTCCGGCCCGACCGCTCCACCGCCGCCCGGTGACCACCTCGCAGCCCAGCCGCCGTCGCCGTGCCGGCAGGACGATCTCGTGGTGTCCCACCGCGTCGAGGCCGGCACTGGGCAACGCTCGGTGCCTCGTCACGGCTGTCCGCCACCGGGGGCACGCGGACTGATTCCGGCAGCCGACGCCATTCGAGATCGGCGGGATCTGCCGCGACGAGACCGGGGGAGCGGGCGACCACGATCTTCCGGGCGATCGGCTCGAAATTCCCGCGGAAGTGCACCGAGCTCTTCACGACGAGGAGCCGCTGTTCCTCCGCGACGATGCCGACCACCCGGAACAGGGTGCGGTCGAACACCCGGGAGCGCCCGGTCGTCACCGCCACCCGCACGGACCCGGAGCGCAGGCAGCTGCACGGCACCGAGGTCGACCTCGGTGCCGTGCAGCATCGGCCCGTCGAAGCGACGGCGTCCGTCCGACAGCGCCTCGACGACGAACCGGCCCCGCACTGGTTCGTCCCCTGGCACCGCGGGATCACCGCCGATCGCCAGGTCCACCGTGGCGCCGACGCCCGCCCCGGTGGACGTGGCGGCGGCCGCGGGATCGGTGATGAGCCCGAGCGCGCCGGGCTCGTCGCTGTCGGCCGCGAGGAGCGCACGGAGCAGCCCGGTGGTGCGGCCGGAGCCGCCGGCGCCGGGTTGTCCTGCGTGTCGGCGATCTCCTCGACCGGGCCGGTGCCGTACGCCCGCACCACCGGTCCGCAGTCCGGGATGTCGGCCGCAGGGAACTCGGCGGTGAACGACACCGTGGTGCGGTCTCCGCTCAGGGATTTCCAGACCGCCGTGGACAGACCGGGCGGGCCCAGATCGTGCATCCCGCGTTTATCGGGGTCAGGAACGGCACCCGGCGCCACGCGAGCCGGAGCCGTTCGCCGTCGAGCAGCCGGGCGAGCAGGCCGGCGGCCGCCGCCCCCGTCGCGGCCGTGTCGATGTGCGGGTGGGTGCGGTAGCAGACCAGCGCGTCGGCGGCGTCGAACATCCGAGCCGACGTGTTGACGTGCAGGTCCACGCTTGCGACCACCGGCACGCCGGGCCCGGCCGCGGCGCGGACCCCGGCCAGCAGCTCGCCGTCCGCGACCGAGAGGGTTTGCGCTCGACGTGGCCGGAGAGCAGCCCGCAGAGGGGGATCAGCACCGCCTGAACCGCGGAGGCGATCACGACCGCCCCCAGACCGAGCGACCGGCCGAGGCGCGGCGTCCTCGCCCCGAGCGTCCTTTGCCACGCTTGACACCTTAACAAAGTTCAGGCACGGTGAGCGCCAGACGAGTTGAACATCGTTAAGGAGTCTCTGGTGCGTGCAGCAGCAGTCAGCAACCCGGACCGAGGACGGGCACCTGGTCCACAGGGGTCTCGCCCGGTCGCCGTGGGCACGAACCCCGCTGCCGAGGCCGCCTTCGCCTCGCAGGGAGGGGTCGGCACGGACGACGACGCGGCCATCGACCACGTGCAGATCGGCTCGCTCCCCGGGACCGCGGCGCCGCTGCCGACCGCGTTGCTGCGGAGCCGGATCCGGCTGACCGGCAGCGGTGCGGGCTCGGTCTCGAAGGTCCGCACGATCGCCGAGGTTCCCGAGATCATCGCCCGGTTCGGCGACGGGACCTTCGACGCGCCGTACGCCGTCATCCGCTCAGTCGCGCCGGCGAGGCATGGGTGCACCAGGGGCGGACCCGCGCCGTCGTCGTCCCGGACTGACCGGGACCGGTTCGAGGAGTGCGGAGGGCGGCATCGTGCCAGGCGCGCACCGGTCGACGGCTGAAGTCGAAGACGGACCCTGGGCCTCGGGGCAGCTCGGTTCCCGCAACCGCATCGTGATCGGGGTACTGCTGGTCTCCACGTTCGTCGCCTTCCTCAACGAGACGACCATGGGCGTGGCACTGCCGGTGCTCATGACCGACCTGCGGGTCGAGGCGAGCGCAGGGCAGTGGCTCACCACGGGCTTCCTGCTCACGATGTCCGTGGTCGTCCCGGTCACCGGGTTCCTGATCCGGAGGGTGCCCACGCGCACCCTGTTCGCCGCGGCCGTGGTGTTGTTCAGCGCGGGCACGCTGGTCGCGGCGGTCGCGCCCGGCTTCGGCGTGTTGCTCGCCGGCCGCATCGTGCAGGCCGGTGGCACTGCGATCATGATGCCGCTGCTGACGACCACGGTGTTGACGCTCGTGCCGCCGGCCCGCCTGGGTGCCCTGATGGGCAACATCGCGATCGTCATCTCCGTCGCACCCGCGATCGGGCCCGCGGTGTCGGGCGTCGTGCTGGACCTGTTCGGCTGGCGCTACACGTTCTGGCTGGTGCTGCCGATCGCGCTCGCCGTGCTGGGGTTGGGGCTGCGGCGGATCACGAACGTCGGGGAGACCACCGCGGCGCCGATCGACGTGGTGTCCGTGGTGCTCTCCGCGCTCGGCTTCGGTGGCCTCGTCCACGGGTTGAGCAGCCTGGGCCACTCCGGTGGCACGTCGCAGGTCGTGGTGTGGGCCGCATTCGCCGTCGGTGTCGGGGGCCTGGTCGCGTTCGTCGCCCGGCAGCTGGTGTTGCAGCGGACCGACCGCGCCCTGCTGGATCTGCGCGCGTTCCGGTCGCGGACGTTCACGGTCGCGAGCGTGATGATGATGCTGACGACGGCCACGTTGCTGGGCACGTCCGTCCTGCTGCCGATCTACCTGCAGAGCGTGCTGATGCTGGAGCCGCTCACCACGGGCCTGCTGCTCCTGCCGGGGGGTCTGCTCATGGGTGCGCTGGGGTCGGTGGTCGGGCGGCTGTACGACCGGTTCGGCGCGCGGACGCTGCTCGTGCCCGGCACGGTCGCCACCAGCGCGGCGCTGTGGTCGACCACCCTGTTCACCGCCGGGAGCTCGCTGTTGCAGGGGGTCGGGTTCCACCTGCTGCTGTCGGTCGGACTGGCGTTCGTGTTCACGCCGCTGTTCGCCGCGGGCCTGGGGGCGGTGCCGCCGGAGTCGTACTCCTACGGCAGCGCGATCTTCAGCACCGCCCAGCAGCTGGCCGGGGCTGCCGGGGTGGCGCTGCTGGTCAGTGTGCTGTCGGTGCGCTCGGCGGCGCTCACCGCCGAAGGCGTGCCGATCGTGGAGCAGACGGCGGGCGGCGTGCACGCGGCGTTCCTGGTAGCGGCCACTCTGTCGTCGTTCACGATCGTCGGGGCGTTCCTCGTCCGGGGCCCGGCGCCCGGCGGAACACCCACGGCGTACTGACCGCAGCGCCTCTCACCGGATTCCGAACCGCATCGTGATCGCGATTCACCCAGGATCGAGATCGTGGTGGGGTACCTCTCCCCGACCATCCAGGAGTGTCCGTGTCCACGGAACGACCGTGCCCCGTCCGCTGCGCGTCCTGATCGGCGCCGACACCTGCCCACCCGACATCGACGGCGCCGCACGACTTGCCGCAGGCCTCGCCGCTCCTACCGCGTTCCCGGTCAGGACTGATTCCGCGCCTGCCTGCCCGGCCCGGCCGTCGCCGGGGCGCAGCAGGTGCTGCGGGCGGTGCGCCCGGATGCCGTGCACGTGCAGTCGCCCTTCCAGGTCGGATGCGATCTGCTCGCGGTTGCCTTCGGCGTCGGGTACCCGACCGTGGCCACCGACCACCCCATGCCGGAGAACACGCTGCAGCACCCCCCCCGGCGCTGGGCGTGCTCGTCGATCGGGTCTCGCCGTGGGCCCGGCGGGATCTCGCCCGCGTCCACGGGGCTGCCGATGTGGTCACCGCGCCCACGCCCCGGGCGGTCGAGCTGCTCGGCGCCCGCACGGGGCTCTCGGGCCGCGCGGTGTTCTGCATGCCGGGCATCGCCGAGTCGCAGAGCCTGGTGACGCTGGAGGCGATGGCAGTCGGGCGGCCCGTGGTGGCCGCCGGCGCCGTCGCGCTCCCGCACCTCGTGCACCCCGGCCTGCTGTACCGGCCCGGAGACGTGACCGGGCTCGCCACGGCGCTCACCTCCCTGCTCGACGATCCGGCGATCCGTGTGCGGATGGGCGCGGATCGCCGGGAGGCGGCAGCGGCACATGATCTCGACGCGACCCCGGACGCGTTCGAGGACGTGTACTCCCACGTGCGCCGAGGCGTCGCCCGCGTGCGCGTCCGCCGCCCCGTCACGGGCGTGGGGCAGTGGCGCTGCAGACCGAGCGCTTCCCGGAACCGGAGAAGGAAACCCTCGAGGCGGTCGGGCGTTCCCGGCTGCCGCTACCTGGAGAGAACTCATGGTGCAAGGCACGTCGGTAGCGCGCCCGTCGGGTGTCGCGGAAGACAGGTGGAGCGGTCGACTGGTCGGCTGGTTGATGATCCTCGTCGGGGCGAACCTGTTGGCTGACGTGGTCATCGTCGCCCCGCTGCTGGCGTTGCCGGACATGATGCGGCACTTCCAGACCGACCAGGCCGCGTGGCTCAGTTCGAGCGCGATGCTGGCGGGCGCGATGTGGGCGCCGTTGCTCGGGCGCACCGCCGACATCCACGGCAAGCGCCGGATCCTCGTCGTCACCATGCTCGTCACGCTGGCGGGGTCGCTGGTCTGCCTGATCGCGCCGAACGTCGTCGTCTTCGTGCTCGGGCGGTTCCTGCAGGGCGCGACCATGGGGGCGGTGCTGCTCACGGTGGCGATCACCCGCCAGCTCTGCACCCCACGGGTCGGGATGACCGCCGTCGGGGTCGTGACCACAGGCGCGTCGGTACTGGGAATCCCCTTGATGTTCCTGCTGAACCCGGCGATCGACGCGTTCGGCTACCGGAGCGTCTTCGTCGTCGCCACCGCTCTCGCGACGGTCTGCGCGGTCACCGTGCGGCTGTTCGTCCCGGAACCGCCGATCCGCTCCGGCGGGTCGGTCGACGTCGCCGGGGCGCTGCTGCTCGGTTCCGGTCTGATCGCGGTGCTCGGTAGCGTCAGCACGGCCCCGGAGCTGGGCTGGGCGAACCCGGGTCTGCTGGCCGCGCTGGTCGGCGGCGTCATCGCGCTGGTCGCCGGGGTGAGGCACGTGCTGCGGGTCCCCGAACCGATCGTCGACCTGCGTGGGCACAGCGGGTCGCTGGCGTCGACGCTGGCAGCGGTGGCGCTCACGGCCGGCGCGGTGCAGAGCATGTTGCAGCTGATGAGCCTCGTCGCGGAAGTCCCGCCCGAGCTCGGCCTCGGCTACGGCCTCGGCGGTGGCGACGTGGTGCTCGCGTTGTTCGTGCTGTCCGCGGTCGGGATCATGATCGGTGGTTCGGTGTCCGGTGTCCTCGCGTCCCGGATCGGTCCGGCGCGCACGCTGCTCGCCGGGATCGCGGTGGGCGTGCTGGCCACGTTCGGGATGCTCGCGGGCATCTCGGTGCTCCCGGTCGGGCTCGTCTGCGCCACCGTGCTCGGCGTGGCTGCCGGCGCGGGCATCGCCTCCAGTTTCAACCTCGCGACCGTCATGACCCCGCCCGAGCACCACGGTGCGATCGGCAGCCTGGTGGCGGTCGTGCTCTCCGTCGGGTCGGTCGTGCTCAACGTCGTCGGCGTGATGGTGCTCAACGCGACGGCCACCGACACGCTCGTCGCGGAGGTCGCCGCGAACTCCCTGGCCGGGGTGCAGCTCTACATCCTGATGGGTGGCGCGGCGCTCGTCGTGGCCGCGGTGCTCGCGACGGTGCTGGTGCGCAGGCGCGGATGAGTCACGCGTCCAGCCGGGCGGCGATCCCGTCGAGGACCATGCCGAGGTGCCGTTCGAACCGCTGGTCGCCGTCGTCGTGGAGGTGCCCGGCCTCCTTGACCAGTGACGCGCCTTCACCCAGCCAGGCGTCGCGCTGCGTGGTGGAGTAGCGCGTCGGATCGGTCTCGGCGGACTGGCGTCGTTCCTGTTCCTCGATGACGAAGCCGACGACGAAGGCGGTGACCAGGTCGACGGCGTCGTCGGCGTCGTCGGGCTTCCAGCCGACCGCGGTCCAGCGTTCGAACAACGGCTCCTTCATGCGGACCACGTCCGGGTCGGTGATCCGGGTGCCGCTGAAGATGCGGGCCCCGTCGCGGTGCAGCAGGTACTCCGAGCGCAGGACGCGGGCGAAGAAGGTGAGGTCGTCGTGCCAGCCGACGCCGGGCGGGATCGCTGCGAAGGCGCCGGCCACGCGGCGCATGACCTCGGTGGCCATCTCGTCGAGCAGCTCCTGCTTGTTGCGCACGTGCCAGTACAGGGCGGGGGCGCGGACGTCCAGCCGAGAGGCGAGCGCGCGGACGGTGAGGCCGTCCATGCCCTTGTCGTCGAGGAGTTCGAGCGCCGCAGTGACGATCCGCTCCCGGGTGATGCCCTTGGTCATGGTTGACACCTTAACGGTGTTCAGACACACTGGCCACGTCGTTTAACTTAGTTAAGGAGAACCTGATGCGTGCTGCGGTCGTCACCGCCCCCGATGTGTCACCCGCGTGCGCCGACTTCCCCGAGCCGACGGTCCCGCCCGGTCACGAGCCACTGCACCTCGTCGGAGCCGGCCTGCACAACGTCGTCCGCGGACTTGCCTCCGGCCAGCACTACGGCCGCGGCCAGATGACGTATCCGCTGGTGCCGGGCATCGACGCGGTCGCACGCACCGGTGACGGGCGCCTGGTCTACACCGGATACGCGCGTCCGCCCTTCGGGACGATGGCCGAGCGGCTGGTCGCTCCGTTCCAGGCGGAGGTTCCGGCGGGGGCGGATCCGCTCGCGATCGCCGCGGGCATGAACCCCGGCCTGTCTGGCTGGGTGGTGCTCGCCGCGCGGCGCAAGGAGGTGGGGGCCCTGGGCACCGTGCTGGTGCTGGGCGCGACCGGGACGTCGGGAAGCCTGGCGGTGCAGGGCGCGCTGGCTCTCGGGGCGGAGCGGGTCATCGCCGCCGGGCGTGATCCGGAGGCGCTGGAGCGGCTGCGTGGTGCCGGGGCGACGACGGTGTCGCTGGCCCAGGACGGGCCCGACGGCCTGGAGAGGGCTCTGGCCGATGCTGTTGCCGAGGCGCAGCCCGGTCTCGTGCTGGACTACCTGTGGGGACCTGTCGCCGAGGCCGCATTCGCCGTGCTGGGGCGGAGCGGCGAGGACACCGAAGCGGACACCGCCTACGCGCAGATCGGCTCGCTCGCGGGTCTGGAGGCGTCGCTGCCTGCGGACCTGCTGCGCAGTCGGCGGATACGGATCACCGGGAGCGGCGTCGGATCGGTGTCCCCGGAGGAGATGCTCGCCGAGGCGCCCGAGGTCATGGCCCGCTTCGCCGACGGGTCGCTGCGGGTGCCCTACACCGCGTTCCCGCTGAGCCGGATCGGTGAGGCGTGGGCGCACACCGGGCGCAGCCGGGCCGTCGTCGTGCCGGATTGAGCTGTCCACCGATCGATCGTCGTCGTGGAGGGGAAGAGTCATGCAGAAGAGGGCACTGGTGGTGGGGCTCGGGATCGCGGGGATGTCCGCGGCCATCGGGCTGCGCCGGGCGGGGTGGACGCCGGTGATCGTCGAACGAGCAGCCGGGCGTCGGACGGGGGGCTACTTCATCTTCATGTTCCCGGAGGGTGTGCAGGCCGCGGCCGACCTGGGGATCACCGACCACCTGCACACCCGCAACCCGCAATGGCGACCGGGCGGGAACTCGTGGTCGGTGGATCGCCGAGGCAGGCGGAAGCCGGTTCTGGGCTTGCTGGACGCGCCCAGCGGGCTGGCAGCGGTGCTGCGCGGCGACGTCGAGGCCGCGTTGTGGCAGGGCATCACCGGCGACGGGACCGAGGACGCGGTCGAGGTGCGGTTCGCGACCGCTCCGGTCGAGATCACCGAAGGCGCCGGCGGGGTGCGGGTCCTGCTCGAGGACGCCGGCACCGGGAAGCAGTACCGCGAGGACTTCGATCTCGTGGTCGGCGCGGACGGGATGCGCTCGAGCGTGCGCCGGATGGTGTTCGGTCCGGACGAGGACTACCTGGCGAACTGGAAGGCGATGATCTGCGCGTTCCAGCTGAAGGAGCAGGTGCCCTCCTACGAGGCGAGCGACAGCATCATCGTCTCGCGCCCAAGACGTGCGATGTGGGTGTTCGGACTCGCCGACCACGCGCCCTGCGCATGGCTGACCTACCGCACCGAGGACGTCCCGGACCGGTTCGCCGGGCCGTCGATCGAGCAGGTGCGCGCGGCCTTCTCCGGGATGGACGACGACCCCGTGGTGCGCCACGTCCTGGACTCCCTGGAGCGGGCCCCCGACCACGTGTTCGACTCGATCCACCAGGTGAAGATGCCCCGGTGGAGCAAGGGCCGGGTCGTGCTGGTGGGGGACGCGGCCTGGTGCATGAACACCTACTCGGCCATGGGCTCCTCGTCCTCGCTGCGCGGCGGCGCCGCACTGGGCGTGGCCCTGCGGGAGCACCCCGGCGACCTCGTCGCCGCTCTGGACGCCTGGGAGACCGGCCTGCGTCCCTACATCACCCGCCAGCGGCGCTCCGCACGGGTCAAGCAACAGCGGTTCGTCCCGTCCAGCCGCCCGGTCGAGGTGCTGGTTTCGGGCGTTCTCGATCTGATCCGCAGGGTCGTCCACCGCCGGCTGGCAGCGGAGTTCACCGCGGTGACGGCTGCTGCCCCGTCCGGGACGGCGCGGTGACGGCCGTGAGGAAGAGGGCGTTGGTGGTCGGGCTCGGGATCGCGGGGATGTCCGCGGCGATCGGGCTGCGCCGGGCCGGGTGGACGCCGGTGATCGTCGAACGGGCGCCCGAGCGGCGCACCGGAGGCTACTTCGTCGGGCTGTTCCCGGAGGGCCGGCAGGCCGCGGTCGACCTGGGCATCGCCGACCACCTGCACACCCGCAACCCGCAACGGCGATCGGGCGGGAACTCGTGGTCGGTGGATCGCCGGGGCAGGCGCAGGCCGGCTCTGGGATTCCTGGATCAGCCCGGGGAGCCGGCAGCGGTGCTGCGCGGCGACGTCGAGGCCGCGTTGTGGCAGGGCATCACCGGCGTCGAGGTGCGGTTCGGGACCACTCCGGTCGCGATCACCGAGGGTCCTGCCGAAGTGCAGGTCCTGCTCGAGAAGGCCGGCACCGGTGCGCAGTACCGCGAGAGCTTCGACGTGGTCGTCGGCGCGGACGGGATGCGCTCGGGCGTTCGCCGGATGGTGTTCGGTCCGGACGAGGACTACCTGACCACGTGGAACGCGATGATCTGCGCCTTCCAGCTGAAGGAGCAGGTGCCCTCCTACGAGGCGAGCGACAGCATCATCATCACGCGTGCGAAGCGGGCGGTGTGGGTGTTCGGGCTCGCCGACCACGCGCCCACCGCGCTGCTGACGTACCGGACGGCGGACATCCAGGAGCAGTTCAGCGGGTCGCGGGTCCAGCGGCTGCGCTCGGTCTTCTCCGGAATGGACGATCCCGTGGTGCGGCACGTCCTGGACTCCTTGGAAAAGACCTCCGAGCACCTGTTCGACTCGGTGCACCAGGTGCGGATGCCGCGGTGGAGCAAGGGGCGGGTCGTGCTGGTGGGGGACGCGGCGTGGTGCATGAACCTCTACTCGGGCATGGGTGCCACGTCCTCGCTTCGCGGCGGCGCCGCACTGAGCGCGGCCCTGCTGGAGCACCCCGACGACCTCACGGCCGCTCTGGACGCCTGGGAGGCCGGGCTGCGTCCGTTCATCACCAAGCACCAGCGCACCGCGCGGCTCAAGCAGCAGATGTTCGTCCCGTCCAGCCGTCGGGCCGAGGCGCTGCGTTCGGTCCTCCTCGGTCTGGTCCGCAGGGTCCGCGGACGTCGGCCGGCGACGGAGGCGGACGGTCAGCGAGCCCAGGCGGTGTCCGGCACGTCGCGGTGAGAACGTCGCGCACGGCAGCCCGACCTTCGGCCGGCTCGGCGCCCGAGGATCTTCGCCTGCGCGTCCCTGGTGGCATTCGCGTCCTCACGCAACTCCTGGAACAGGGCTCGCACCGGTTCGCTTCGCAGCAGGTCCGGCAGCGTGTGCCGGATCGGAACAGGCAGGAGGTCGTAGCGCTCCGCCAGGAACGCCCCAGCACTGCAACGGCAGCAGGACCAGGCCCGGACGCGGTCGGCGGCGTCGGCGACGTGCGGGACCGGTTCTGGTGAGCAGCCGCCGGATCTCCGGTGGCGTGAATCCGATCTTGTCCGACTCGCCGACACCGATTCCCCCTTTGCGCCAAGGAATTCGGTGACGGCAAGCCAGCCGTGGGCACGCATCGACAGTGTTGAGCGCTGCTGGCCAACGCGCTGGGCTGGGCGATGGAGTACTTCGAGCCGCTGCGGGAGGTGCTCGACGAGCTGACCGGCAAGCAGGACGTGGTCCGGGCGCACGCGCAGACCCGGAACACCGTGTCCACCGAGCTGCACGGCATGACCACGGATCTCAGTAGCTGTTTCCGAGCTACGAGGGTTGGGTGAGTCGACGGGTGGCGATTCGGATCACGGACCAGCGGACCATGGCTTCGTGATGGCGGGGCAGGCGTTCTTGGTCGCGGACGCAGCGGCGGTGTCCGATGATCCACTTCCTGTGCGGCACCGCGGAACTGTTGCTCCGCGGCGCCAACGCGGCGAGCCGAGGCGAGCGGTCAGCGTGCGGTCCTGCGCGCTGACGCACTCCCCGTGCCGCAACAAGCCGACCGGCCGGCCGGTGGGCTCGGCAGGAGGGTCGGAGGTCAGCGGAAGGCTTCCACGTGATCGCGCGCCCACTGCGCATAGGTGCGGCCGGCCTTGCCGGTGGCCTCCCCGTAGCCGGGCAGCGGCTTCATCAGCTCCGAGTAGTCCTGGTCGGAGTAGCCGTCGCCGCTGCCGCCCCCACCGCCGTCGTAGTCGACGAATCCGAGCAGCAGGTCGGCGCTCTCGGCGGCGAAGCCCCCCATCGCCGTGAGGATGTCGCGTGCCTCCTCACGGGAAACCTCCTCGTAACGCACCTCCTCGCTGAGCGCGCCGGCGATGGCCTCGACCTGCCCGCGCACGGAGAGCTGCTCGGGACCGCTGAGCGTGTACGCCTTGCCGACGTGCCCGTCCTCCAGCAGCGCCACCACGGCGACGTCCGCGATGTCCGCCTCGTGGATCGAGGCGTTGCCGGGGTCGTCGCCGAACGGGTAACGCACCGTCCGAGACTCTTTGATCATCCGGCCCCAGATCGGCAGCATGTTCGTCATGAACTCGCCGGGTCGCACGTGCGTCCACTCGAGCCCGGACTCCTCGACCGCGCGCTCGACGCGGACGTGGTAGTCGGTGTCGAAGCCGAGCGTCACGGCCGCGGCGGAGAGCACGACGACGCGCCGCACACCTGCCTGCTTGGCCAGGTCGACCACCTCGACCGCAGTCTCCGGCTGCGGAAACAGGAACAGCTTCTCCACGCCCTCGAACGCGGACACGAGCGATCCGGGCTCGAGAAGGTCGCCCGTGAAGACCTCGACGCCGTCGGGAAATCGGGCATTCGCGGGGTTGCGGGTGAGCACCCGCACCGACTCGCGCGCCCGCAGGAGCTGGTCGACGACGTGCCGCCCGACCAGCCCCGTCGCACCGGTTACCAAGATCGTCACGGCTTTCACTCCCCACCTTTGTGCCGGTCAACCAAGGTAGTTCACACTCAGGCCACTTTGTGACCGCTACCGGAATCGGGCAGGAATTCTTTCAGCCCGCGCATCAGTGCCCGTTTCCGGGCTTGAGCAGGCGGGGGCCTTTGGTGTGCAGACGAAGGAACTCCTGGTAGATCGGACGTTGTCGAAGCGCCGTTCTGCCAGGAGTTCCGTTGTTGTCGTGCCCGATGCCCGCGGACGGGTCGGGTCCACCGCAGGCGCCCCGTGCTGCCGCCTGTCCGCCTCCCACCACCCGGTTCGACGGTCGAGGCGGTATCCCACCGACGTCACCGACGCCCAGTGGGCCGAGCTGGACCCGCTGTTGCCCGACCCGGCGTGCCCGGCCGTTCGGGGCGGACGGTGGGAGAAGCACTGCCGTCGGGTGATCGTGGACGCGATTCTGAACGTGGTCGACAACGGCATCGAGTGGAGGGCACGGCGGGCGCAGAGCCGCCTCGGCCGACGGCGTGATGTGCCGACCGCGCCGCGGATCGGCGGGATGGCGTCGATCAGCGGGGATCAGCTGGGTGACGCCGTTGCGATGCCCGCCGGTGAGCGTGACGGCCAACAGAATGCCGGTGACGTCGGTGATCAGGTGGTGCTTGGGACCGAGCTTGCGCCGGTCGACCGGGCTCGGCCCCGTGTGGTCCCCCTGTGGAGCGCATGCAGGTGGGGGAGTCGACCGGGGCCCCGGACAGGTCCGGTAACCCGACGGCGCGCAGTTGCGCGAGCGGCAGTTCATGCAGTTGCTGCCAGACTCCGGCCTCGTACCACTCGGTCGACCGCCGCCAGCAGGTCGCACCCTGATCGCTAGGGGTCCAGCCTGAGCGAGCCGTGGCCGACGTTGGTGCTGTCGGCGATGGCGCGGATCAGGCGCAGCAGGTCGTCGTGGAGTTCGTCGGTCATGCGGTCCTCGGCGACACCGCGGAGGAACACGTGGTTGACGCCCCTGATCGCGGCTCGACCTGCGGCTCCCAACAGGCCGTCGCGATCGGGTCCGTCGAAGGGGAAGCCGGTTCCGGGGGTCCGCTGTGAGACCTCGGCCTCCGCCATGGCGACCACGCCGGGGTTGGCCAGGGTCATGGCGCGGGTGAGGGCGGCTTCTTCGTGGTCGACGTTGTCGCGCAGGTCGTGCCACCACCTGTCCACCAGATCGATGAACTCCACGGTGGGGTCCTGCTGGTGCAGCGCGATGACCCGCTGCTCGATGGACGCCGGCCATTCGGTGATGAAGTCGAGCTTCGACGGGAAGTAGCCCGTCACGGTCCGCGGCGCCACCTCGGCCGCGTCGGCGATGTCGGCGATCGTCGTCCGCTCGTACCCGTGTTCGGCGAACAGGCGCAGGGCCGTGTGCAGGATCAGCCGCCGTCGTCGTGCTTTGGACCGTTCCCGAAGCCCCGGACCGTCACTGGTCACCAGCACTCTCCTGTCACTCCGTCGATCACCGCTGCGTGCACCCCAGCATACATGCACTCCATGGCTAAAATGCCTGCTTGCGCAAAATTGCTACGTATGGCAATCTTCTGTCGAGCGGCCGAGCTGATCACTTCACCGAGTCCGTCGAGCAATCGGTTCACGGACCAACGGCCCGAAAGGAACGATCATGAGCACCACCTACGCGGACGCCGCCGGCTTCCCGGTCAGCGACCCCACCCCGATCCTCAGCTACAGCCCCGTCACCCTCGAGGTGCCGGGCAGGCCCGTGCCGCTGGAGATCAAGGTCTCAGCGCCCGTGACCGGGACCGACCTGCCGGTCATCCTGCTCTCGCACGGGCACGGCATGGCCAACTTCATCTCCTCGATGCGTGGCTACGGCCCCGTCGCGGACTTCTGGGCCGCCCACGGGTTCGTCGTCGTCCAGCCGACGCACCTGGACTCCACAGTGCTCGGGCTGCGCGAGCAGGACCTGCCCGACGCGCCGCTGTTCTGGTACGACCGCGCCGTCGACATGCGCACCGTCCTCGATCACCTGGAGGAGGTCCTCGCCGCGGTTCCAGGGCTGCCGGGCCGGGTCGACACCGAGAAGGTGGCCGCGGTCGGGCACTCGGCCGGCGGCCACACGGTCTCGCTGCTGCTGGGCTCGCAGGTGACCGACCCGAACGACCCTCGGGAGAAGGACCTCTCCGATCCCAGGATCAAGGCCGGCGTCGTGATCGGGGGACCGGGCATCGCCGACGAGCACTTCTCGCCGTGGGCCGCCGAGCACTACCCCATGATGAAGCACATCGACTTCGGGCAGATGACCGGCGCCGCGCTCGTCATCGCCGGCGACGAGGACCTGAACCCCCACTTCTCCTCCCGGCTCAGCTACCGCTGGGACGCCTACACCCACAGCCCCAACGGCAACAAGACACTGCTGACCTTCCTCGGCGCGCAGCACCTGTTCGGCGGCATCTCCGGCTACGACGCCGCGGAGACCTCCGACGAGAACCCCGAACGGGTTGCCGCGCTGCGCGCACTGGTGTGGGCCTACCTCCGTTCCCAGCTGTTCCCCGGCGACACGTCCTGGGACATCGCCGTGAAAGCCCTGGAAACCCGGCAGACGCCCCTGGCGAAGGTCGAAACCAAGTAGCCCACGACGCGGGTCTTGGCTGTGGCCACGACGAGCACGAGGTCGTCGGGGCCGACCAGGCGGGGACGGCCTCCCGGCAAGCCAGGGTTCGGCGCCGCCGGGCCGCGGGTGGTGGTCGACGTCGTGGATCACGTTCAGGAGCGTGTCGGCATCTGCGGTGACCAGCCGGGTGATCGACGGCGCGGGTGTCCCGGACGACGACGCGAGAGTGATCGTCGTCCGGCGCGTCCGGGTCGTGCCCTGCTCGCCCCGCCGCACGTGGTCGAGCAGGCAGCGGTCCTCGTCTCGCAGGGTTTCGACCTCAGCGGGTCCGCTGTCGTTGGCTGGCGTGTGCTTGGTGGTGTGAAAGGGTTTTCTGGTCGGGTGTGTGGTGTTCGGGAGTTGCGGCGTGTCTGCTACGAGGTGGCCAGGCGGACGCGCGGAGTGGTGACGGGGTTCCGGCCCGCTGAGGGGGTCGCGCCGAGTTCCACGAGGCCGTGATCACTGTGTCTGACCGGGTGGTGACGGTGGTCTGTGGTCGAGATGCGCCGCTGCTGGCTTGTGCGCGGTGTCGTGGTGCCGCGGAGACAGGTCCGCTGGCGTTTCTCGATGTGGCCGCTCGTTGCGGGTCACTCCGGCCACGGTCCGGCGCTGGTACCGCGCCGACGACACCGCTGACGCGCCCCGCGCCGGTGAGCCCGGTACGTGTCGGCCGACGTGGTACCGCCGCTGCGCGCCGCCGAGGGGCGCGGCCACCCGCGCGGGCGGCCCAGGACCGTGGGCGTCACCCGGCTGTCGGGTCGCTGATCGGTGGAGCGGGCGGTGCGCGTCGGGGCTGTCCGCCGAAGACGCCCCGGCGCTGCTGGCGGAGATTCGCGCGCTGGTAACCGGGCACCGCGACTGATCCGGTCACCCCGGTCCCGGGGCTACCGGCATCCCTACCAACGCGGGGCCGTGCCGTCGGGTGCGGCGCTCGTGGGTCAGCGGGGGAGTGGTGCGTCGTGATCATTGTTGGAGCCCGTTGCGAGTGGGGGGAGCGATGATGCGGGAGTGTCGGCGAGTGCTGCGCCGCCGTGTGCGGGCGGGGCTGAGCGCGGCCATGCTGGGGCGCTCGCGCGGTGGCTTGATCAGCGAGGTCTGCTCCGCTTTCGGTCCGCTCTGCCGCCCGCTGGCGTTGGTCCTGGCCGGAGAGCGGGCCGCCGCCGGTTCTCAGGTCGTCGGGTGTGGCAGATCGGTGGCGATGGTGGATCTCGGGGTGTTGAGGATGTCGTCGAACGCGTCGAGCACGGGTGTGTGCAGGTAGGTGCTCTGCATCTGGATGCGGTGGGGGCCGGTGGCGCCGGGGGCGCCGCGTCGTGCCTGACGCAGATCGGCGGTGCCGAGTCCGAGGTCGGCGGTGGCGAGGCGGCTTCGACGCTGCCGGGCTCGGGTGACCGCGGTGCGGTGTCCTCGACCGCGAACCCGAGGGTGTGCCCTCGTCGGGCCGCATCTCCGCCGTGCGTCCGGCGGTGCTCGTCACACCGAGGGCGAAGTGGTCCCCTGCCAGGGCGCTGTGCAGGTGCTGTCCCATCGGAAACCCGGTGAGCTGGCCGTTGAAGGAGATCGGCGTCTTCTGGATGTGGGCGTTGTGGGCCATCAGCACGATGCGGGTCCCCGGTTCGGATCGACGCAGGTACCACAGGAGCGACTCGGCCGTGCAGACGTCTCGACCCGGGGTGCCAGCGATCGGCCGTGCCCGGCGAACAGGTCGACCATGGCGCGGAAGGTGTGGTCACCGTGACAGGCGGCCGCCAAGCGGCGCACGGCGATGTCGTAGCCGTGCTGGTCGCTGCGGGAGACGCAGAGGTTCTGCACGACGCGGAACCGGATCAGCAGACGTACCAGGCCCGCGCTGAGCGCGTCCTGCTCGGCGGTGGCCAGGCGTGCCCACGCGGGTGCGGCCGCGGCGGCGGAGCGGCCCGCGAACGACTCGGCGATCCGCATCGTCGTTGGATCACCGGCAGCGCAGTGGCCCGTCCAGTCCGACGGGAACCGCGTCGGCGAGGTGAGCCGACAGGTCGCCGTCCGCACCCCGTCCCCGCACCCACCCGTCGAGCAGGACGCCCTCGCTGAAGCCGTGCTCGAACGCCAGCACGGTGAACCCGCAGCGCTGGACCAGGAAGCGCAGTGTCCGCTGACGCAGCGACAGGAACTCGTCGATGAAGTGGGAGTGCTCGCCGACCGCGACGACGCGCGTCACCGACGATCTCTGTCGTGATCTCCGGTGAACGGCGACGACTGCTCGCCCTGATCCTGGGCGAAGCGGTCGGTGGCGGCGATGATCGCCGCGGTCATGCTGCCGCCACCGTGACCGGTGTGGTCGAGAACCACGAGCTCGCTTCCGGGCCAGGCTCGGTGCAGCGCCCAGGCTGCGCCGAGCGGACTGCTGACGTCGTGACGCCCGTGGATCAACACGGCAGGAATCCCGTGGAGCCGTTCGATCTCACGCAGTAGCTGCCCGTCTTCCAGAAAACAGCCGTGCGACCAGTAGTGGGTCACGAGGCGGGCAAAGGCCAGCTGAAATGTCGGGTCGGCGACCGACAAGGACGGCGCGGCGTCGGGGGCCAGCGACATGTGCGTGTCCTCCCACTCGCACCACCCGCGTGCGGCCTTGGCCCGGACCTCGGGGTCGGGATCGTGGAGCAACCGACCGTAGGCGGCCGACAGGTCGCCCTCGCGTTCGGCGGAGGGCACGCCGTCGCGGAACCGTTCCCACTCACGCGGGAAGACGCGGCCCATGTCACGAGTGATCCAGTCGGTGTCGCGGCGGTCGCCGTTGGTCACGGCCGCGAGCACCATCTCGGTCACCCGCTCCGGATGTGCCTGCGCGTAGGCGAGAGCGAGTGTGACGCCCCACGAGCCACCCCACACCAGCCATCGTTCGATTCCCAGGTGGACCCGCAGCGCCTCGATGTCGGCGACGAGGTGCTGAGTGGTGTTCGCCGACAGGTCGACGACCGGATCGGTCGCCGAGGGTGTGCTGCGCCCGGAGTTGCGCTGATCGAACAGGACCACGCGGTAACGGTTCGGGTCGAACAGGCTCCGCGTTCTCGGAGAGCTCCCCGACCCGGGACCGCCGTGCAGGGCGACTGCCGGCTTGCCGTGAGGGTTGCCCGACACCTCCCAGTACAGCGAATGACCGTCGCCGACCTCGAGCATGCCTGACTCGTGTGGCTCGTTCGACGGGTAACGCGTGTCTTCGGACCTGCTCGGCATACAGACATGATCGCGCACCGGTGCCCGACGCGAGGGAGGTGGTACACGCCAACAGAAGCGTGAACGCACCGAATCCACAACCGCGCACCGGTGTCTTGAGTTGTTGATTCTCTGCGCCACGCGGCACTGCGCCGCGCGTGCCACCGCGGCGCTGCAGAGCCTGGCCACCGGCCCGGTGCCGGTGCTGGCCGAACTGCTGGCCGGTACCACCGGTGCCACTGGCCGTCCGGTGGCGCGCACGAAGGCCGTGGCCTGGTCGCGGTGGACCCGCTGATCGGCGCGGTGACTGCTACGAGCGCGGGTGGCACCCGGCGCGGCAGGGGCTCGACCGACAGTCGTGGTCGCTGACGGGGCGGTGCGGGGTGCACCGGAGACGGCCAGCGGGGCCTCGCTGTGCGAGGCACTCCCTGCCGTGCGCGCGGCACCGCGCGGACAGGCCGGTGAGACGTTCCTCCCCGGCGGTTTGCGTGCGGGTGCCTACCCTGCGTCAGGGCCCGCTCGTAGCGGACGATGTACTGGCCGAGGTGCGTGGTGTGGGGGCGCACCGGCCAGCAGTCGCTGCGTGCGATCTCGGCGACCACCGCGTCGAGGCTCCGGTCGCGATCGCCGGGGACCGGATGTGCGCGCAGTTGCTCGACGGCATCCCCGTCGCCGCGCTGGCGCCGAGGCGCGTCTGCACGGGCGGGGAGCAGCGATCGCAGCGAGCCGGTCCGCCAGAGCGCCGCCCGCGGCGCTGGTTCCCCCGGCGGATGACCTCAGATGCACGAACCGGTGACCGGGGCGCTCTCCACGAAGGGGCCGAAGGCCAGATGCTGCAGCGTGCGCACCATCTGATCGAGATCGACCTGGTCGACATCGGCGAAGAGTGCCGCCTGTCGTGCCGTCGTCTCGGCCTGCACCTGGTGAGCCAGCGCCCGACCTGGGTCGGTCACGTGCACGACTCGTGCGCGGCGATCACCCGGCGCCGGCTGGCGCGACATCAGGCCCGCCTGCTCGAGACGGTCGATCGCGGCTGTCACGGTGGTCTTGTCGAGGCCGAGGGCCGACCCCAGCGCCAGCTGGGTCATGCCGGGATTCGACGCCACGGTGGACAGGACGACATAGGTGCGAATGCTCAGTCCGTGCGGCGCGACCACCTCGCTGAGGAAGCTGCCGAGAGCAAAGCCGACACGATGTAGCAGCCAGTTCAGATCCGTACCGAACGGCTGCGGTACGTCCGCGGAGCGGGAGTGAGCCGGTGATGTCACGTCCGAAAGATATCACATGATCCCAGCGGAGATACTCTTGACTCGTATCATCTTGCGTCGTAGCATTGTCTCGTCCACCGCAACAGCGGAGGCCAGCCCATCTCCGAGGAGAAGTCATGCGCATCCTGCGCCCCGAGGACAGCACCATCATCATGATCGACCACGCGGTCGGCTTCGGTAATCTCTTCCGCTCGCACGACGTCACGTACCACGTGAACAACGCCGTGGGCCTCGCGAAGACCGCACAGGCGTACGACGTGCCTCTGGTCGTCACCAACGGCGCCGACACCGACCCGTCCGGTCCTCTCTTCACGCCCCTGAAGACGGTGCTCGGCGACACCGAGGTCATCGTCCGCGAGGGGAACTTCGATGCCTTCGACACCCCGAGGTTCGCCCAGGCCGTCGAGGCCGCCGGCCGCCGCAAGCTCGTTCTCTCGGGTCTGATGACCGAAGGCTGCGTGCTGCAGACGGCACTGTCCGGCATCGACCGGGGCTACGACGTCCACGTCGCCGTGGACGTCACCGCGGGGGTCAACCTGGAGGTCCACGAGGCAGCAGTCCAGCGCATGATCCAGGCGGGGGTGGTTCCGGTCACCTGGCTGTCCGTGGCATCGGAGTTCCAGCGCAGCTACGCCAACGTGGCGAAGGTGGGCCACTTCATGGGCCTGATGTCCGAGCACACCTCGACGCTCGGGATGTTCATCCAGGCCAGCGCTGCCGCTGCGGCCACCCAGGCAGTCGCCGCGAACGGCTGACCGGAGTCTCTCGCCTCGCGGACCGGACGGAGCCGGCGCACGGCGCGCAGTCCGCCGCCGCTTCGTTCGCCCACGCAGGCCATGAGCCCACCAGACACCGAGCGTCCGTGTCGATGGACGATCGGACCCGACCTGGCCGACCGAGGGACCGCGCGCCTGTGCCGTCGGCCGGCTGTCGGAGCTCGACTGCGCTCACCGACGAACACCCCCACCCCCACTTCCGATGATGTCGGGCACGCCCTGCTCGCGCAGCGCGGTCGACTCGTGGACCAACGCGACACCGGTCGCACTGATGAGGAACAGAGATGACGGACGTGTACACGATCCCCGCGTGGAGGGGGTCACCAGCCGACATGACCGGCACGACGGCACTGGTCGTCGGAGGCGCCGGAGGCGTGGGTGAGGGTGTCGTGCGAGCCCTCCTGAGCGCCGGTGCGAAGGTGGTCGTCGGCGGTCGCGACCAGGGCCGACTGGATGCCTTCTCGGCTCGACTGCGCACCGACGGTGCGGACGTCAGCCAGCTGACCACCGCAGTCCTCGACGGCCTGTCGGCAGACCTGGGCCCGACAGTGCAGTCGCTGGTGACCGAGCACGGCCGCTTCGACGTGGCGGTGGTGAGCGTCGCCTCCTGGGGCGATCAGGGGCGAAAGCCGCTCCTCGCGCTGAGCGACGAGGAGTGGGACGCGCTCGTGGCGGCAAACCAGACAGTGGTCTTCCGGCTCTACCGAGCGCTGGTGCCCGCCCTGGCACGGACCGGCTCCCTTGTGCAGCTCAACGGGATGAGTGCCGACATCCCCTTCCCCGGTGCCGGAGGAGTCGCGTCGGCGGCGGCGGCCACCAAGTCGCTCACCCGGACTCTCGCTGCCGAGCTGGGCAGCCGGGGTCCGCGTGTGTACGAGATGGTGTTGGGCGTCGTCCGCACCAGGGCCCGCCAACTGGCCGGCGTCGATGACAACCGGTGGATCGACGGCACCCAGATCGGGGAACACGTCGCCGAGCTGGCCACAGCGGTGAGCCCTCTCACCGGGACCGTCCTGCAGTACTTCGTCGACAAGGTGGCCGGTCCGCAGGCCACCCCGCCGCAGGACTGACGGCCATGCTCGATGTGATCCGTCCCGGCGACGCCCGGTACCCGAGCGTCCAACACGTCTACGTGGCGACCGGCTCCCCCGCTGCTGTGATCCGACCACGCTCGGCTGCCGAGGTCCCGGAAGCGCTGGCCCTCGCTCGCGCGAAGGACCAGCCGATCGCCATCCGCAGCGGTGGCCACGGCATCAGCAGCATCTCCACCAACACCGGCGGCGTCGTCATCGACCTCGGCGCGCTCAACACCGTCGAGCGCCTGCACGACCAGCACGTCCGGATCGGCCCCGGTGCGCGATGGAGCGGTGTCGCCAGGGCGCTGTACCCCATGGGACTGGCCATCAGCTCCGGGGACTCCGGGGACGTCGGAGTCGGGGGCCTTGCCACCACCGGGGGCATCGGGCTCATGGGCCGCGCCCACGGACTCACCATCGACCACCTGACAGCCGCAGAGGTCGTCACCGCCGACGGATGCACCGTGCGGGCCTCGAGATCAGATCACCCGGACCTGTTCTGGGGCCTGCGTGGAGCCGGCGCCAACTTCGGGATCGTCACCTCGTTCGAGTTCCGGGCCGCCCCGACACCGTCCGTGGTGCAGGCGACGGTGGCTTACGCGCTGCCTGACGTCGCCGGCTTCCTCCAGAGGTGGGGGCACGTCCTCGAGACCGCCCCCCGGGAGGTCTCCGCGTTCCTCTACCTGATCGGCGGCCCGACGCCCTTCGCGCAAGCCACCGTCGTCTTCGCCGGAGACGACACAGCGGCGGCGGCCGACGCCCTGGAGCCCTTCGTCCGACTTCCCGGAGTCGTGAGACAGCGCGCTCAGCTGGTGCCCTACGCGTCGGTCCCACTGACCACCAACGCCACGCACACCGGACAGCAGGCGGCTGTCACGCACACCGGGCTGGCAGACCACCTCGACCCGGACCTGGCCCGTGCCACAGCCGTGCTCCTGCGGGGCGGCGCTGCCGACATGGTGCAGATCCGCTCCGCCGGAGGTGCCATAAACGACGTCCCGGCCGATGCCACCGCCTACGCCCACCGCCACCAGAACTTCTCCGTCACCGCGGTCACGACGGGCGACCGAGCTGCTTTCGCGGATGCCTGGCGGCCGCTCCGGACACTGATGGACGGGATCTACCTGAGTTTCGAGTCCGATCACCAAGCGGACGACGTGCTCCGCGCCTTCCCTGCTGCGACGTTGGCCCGGCTCCGCGAGCTGAAGCTCCGCTGGGATCCCGACCGGGTGTTCACCCAGAACTTCGACGTCAGCCTGAAGGCATGAGAGAACCTTTTTCATCGTGGTTGACGGTGGGTCTCGATGTGGTGCGGGACGAGGACGGCCGCGACGATCGCGGTGGCCCGGCGTGGGCAGCAGCGCAGCTTGATCAGGACCTTCCAGCCCTTGAGCAGCGATACAGCGCGTTCGCCGAGTGCGCGGATGCGGGCATGTGCCCGGTTGACCGCCTTCTGCCCGCGTGACAGCCGCGGCCGGGTGGCGTGGCGCTTGAACGGGTGCGCACCGTGCCGCCCGCGCCTTGACACGCCTCGTCGACGAAGGTGGTGACGTCGTGGGCGGTCAGCACGTCGAGCAGGCCGTGAGTGCGGGCCGCAGTCAGGTCGTGCACGGAGCCGGGCAGGGCCGACGAGGCCCACACCAGCCGACCCGCCGGGTCGGCGAGGACCTGGACGTTGACGCCGCGTCGACGGTGTTTGCCCGAGCAGTAGGGCTTCTGGTCGGCGACGCGGTCGATCGGCACTGAGGGCTGTCACGTAACTCGGTGCTCGGTCACCGGGGTGGATCGGGGATCATGATCGGGTGCAGGTGCTCTCGGCGTCCCGGTCGGAGTGGATCGCACCGTTCACGGGCTTGCAGCCGGGGCAGTTCCACAAGCTGGTGCGGGTGCTGGCCGAGCGCGGTGGTGACGCGATCGTGGATGGCACCCTGGTGCCCACCCGCGACCACCGCCTGGCCGCACGGTCGAAGAACTACCGGTACTCGACCAACCTGCAGGTGGCCATCGAAGCCGACGCCCGCCTCGTGATCGCCACCGGTGAGCCGCAACCGGGCAACCGCAACGACTGCACCGTCTACCGCGACTCCGGCGTGCTCGACGGTCGCCCGGTCATGGCCGACGGCGGCTACCAGGGCAACCCCGAGGTGATCATGCCCTACCGCACACCCCGCGACGGCAGCGAACTCGCCGACTGGCAGGAGGACCTCAACACCGTCCACCGCAGCGTTCGCGCCCGCGCCGAACACGCACTGGCCCGCATGAAGAACTGGACCATCCTGCGCGACCACCGCCGCGCCGCCCACACCCTGCGCGACACCGCCTCCGCCATCGCTCGCCTCCACGACCTCGCCCTCACCGGCTGACCAAGAAGTACTCGACCACCAATCACAGGATCAGTCACGTGACAGCCCTCAGTGACGCCCCCTACTCGGTGAACATGGTGAACGAACGCATCTGGTCGAAGCGCTTCGCGGCGAGATCATCGAACCTGATCAGGAAGCATCCGTAGTAGAACTCGCCGTTCGTGGGGAACTGGGCGAGCGGCACCCATTCCTGGATCAACCGGCGCTCCTCTTCGTCCTGCAGGCGGAACCGCTCCTCCATCGGCATGTCGGCATCAGCTGCCCGCAGGCCCGTGACGCTATCGAACGCCATCTGCGCGTATGGATTGTCGTGGCCGCCGATCTCCCGGCAGTACCCGCCGATGCGAAGCGTGCAGAAGCGGTCCTGAGCCGGCCAGAGATCGTCGACGAGCTCGCACAACTGCTTCACGGCGTCCGCTTCGGACGTGACATCGCGCCGTTCGATCCAGTCGGGCAGCACCGGTTGCACCCATGCGGTGAGTCTGCACTCGGGAATGAGGAACGGGATGGGCTCCATAAAGAACGCCCTGGTGTCGTGGCCGGGCGGCGGTGATGCCACCTCCGTTTCCGTGCCGGCTGGGACGTAGAGGACTCGCGAGAACTCGGTGGTGGGATGTTCTTCCATGTCTTCCTCGTGGTGCAGGAAGAACAGCAGCGAACCGTCCGCCGGCAGGTCAAGCCCTTCGGCTCGCGGGAGGGCCGCGCAGTCGACGGAGCCGATGAACGGCAACGGGTGCTCGTCGCCCGGCCACTCCATGCCCGCCGGTAGCTCAGGAAGCCCACCGAGCTGCCCGACGACCTCATCCCCGGCAGCGCTTGGACCCGCCCAGATCGCGAACCGGAGCTGGTCGGCGAACTTGTCGATCTCGTCCTGCGGGATGCCTCGATCGATTGCGGCGCTGCGGAACTGCTCATGACGATCCATGGCGCAGCATGATCGCAGATCGGTGGAAGCGCTCCCCCTCACCATCCACAGTGCTGGCGCCAGCTCCGCCGGCGGCAGGTCGGGCTTGCTCGGCCAGATCGATCCCCTTGACCAGGTACGGGTACTCGCGAGGCTCGTCGACGAGCCGAACCTCGCCGTCGTGATCGAATGCCGTGCCGGTGTCGTCATTTGTCGTCGTCATGATGATGTCCCAGACTCAGGTGGGCGCGGGCCCGGCTCCGTCCTCGCGTGGATACGGGAATTCGCTGTCACAAAAGGAAACCGTTACTACTCTTGGCCTTGTGGCCGTCGAGCGGAGTCGGTGGAGCGTCAGCGTCGCAGGTTGTGGGGCGTCTTGGCGGACCGGTGCCGTCGGCGGGCGCTTGGATCCGCGGCTGAGCAGCCAGGTGGTCCATCCTCGTTGCCTGGCGCGTTGGACCTAAGCACAACGTTGTCGATGGGTTGCCATGAGTTGGTCGATCGAGATGCCGGGGCCCTGTGCGAGTGAGGTTTTCTCAACGAAATTGGCCGGTACTGCTTCATATGCCGGATTGGCGGGGCGCTGACCTGCGGAAGGACGTGAGCCCCTGGTAGGAACAGATCTGCCGAGATCACGTCCCTGAACCAGGGGCTCACGATGGTCACCTGTTCTGCCACGCTCGACGTCCCCCGCCACGTGGTCGACCTCCTCGCCCGCCTGCTGGCCGCCCACCGCCGGACGGTCGGCACCCCGTCCGGCAGCCGCGCGCTGAGCCCGTTCCGCCAGGCCGTGCTGGTCCTGCGCTGGTTCCGCGACCGGGACCGGATTCACCGCTTGGCCGTCGACGCCGGAATCTCGCAGGCCACCGGCTACCGCTACCTGCACGAGGGCGTCGACGTCCTCGCCGATCAGGCACCAGAGCTGCACGACGTGCTCAAGCGAGAACACGACCGGGGCCTGACCCACGTCGTGCTGGACGGCACCCCGGTGCCCTGCGCCCGGCTGGCCGGCGTGACCCAGAACGGCAACGACCTGTGGTACTCCGGCAAAGGCCATCGCTTCGCCGGGAACATCCAGTTCATCTCCGCCCCGGACGGCACCCCGCTGTGGGTCTCCGACGTGGAACCCGGCTCGTTCCACGACATGCGCGCCGCCCGCCTGCACGCACTGCCCGCCCTGTACAAGGCCGCTCGCGGCGGGCTCCCGACACTGGCCGACGTCGACCACACCGGAGCCGGCGCGGGCGTGCACACCCCGATCCGTCCACCTGATCCGCAGGGTTTTCAGCTGATCTGCGCGATCATCTTTCCCGCGGTTCGGCCTGTGAACATCTGCGTGAAGGCGGCGGGGATGGTCTCCAGTCCTTGGACGAGGTGGGTTCCGTAGTGCAGTTTCCGCTCCGCGATGGCGGGGGCGAGGTCGGCGAGGAACTCGGGGTAGCTGTGGCCGTGGTACTCGGTCACGTTGACGCCGCGAATGGTGAGGATTTTGTAGAGCGCGGCCCTCAGCAGGTCGGGGAGGTGGTCTGGTCCGGTGAAGGGCTCGGTTCGGGTGATCTGCGACATGACACCGCCCACGGCGATCTGCGCGTTCACGTTCAGGTGCGGCAGCAACGCGGGGAACAGGGCGGCGCCCACGTTGTCGTAGAGGGTGTCGATCCCGTCGGGGACGGCGTGGGCGAGTTGTTCGGTGAAGTCGGGTGCCCGGTGGTCGACGGCGGCGTCCAGGCCGAGGTCCTCGATCAGGTGCCGGATCTTCTCGGGACCGCCCGCGGTGCCCACGACCCGGTAGCCCCGGAGCTTGCCGATCTGCGCGGCGGCCGAGCCGACGGCACCCGCCGCGGCGGTGACGAGGAGTGTTCCGCGCGGCTTCGGGTTCAGCAGGACGGTCAGGGCGACCCAGGCGGTGAGGCCGGTCATGCCGAGCGTGCCGAGGTGCGCGGGCAGTGGTGCGATGTCCGGATCGACGATTCGGAGGTCGGATCCGTCGGAGACGGCGTAGTCCTGCCAGCCGGTGGTGCCGGCGACGTGGTCGCCGACGGCGAAGGCGGGGTTGTTGCTCTGCTCGACGACGGCGACGGTGAAGGCGAACATCGTCTCGCCCAGTGCGATGGGGGGCTGGTCGCTGTTGGCGTTGCCCATCAGGATGCGGTTGAGCGGATCCAGTGAGACCAGGACGTTGCGGACGAGCACCTGTCCGTCGCCGGGGACGGGGACGGGGCGCTGCACGATCTGAAAGTCGCTTTCCTTCGGGTTCCCGTGCGGCCTGGCGGCCAGGGTGATCTGTCGATTCACCGGTGAACGCATGCGTGGTTGTCCTTGGGGCTTGAGGTTCGGTGATGCCGTCCTCAGGCAACGCCTTGTGCCGCAACCCGGACAAGTGCCGTGGTGCACCAGGGTAGTGACAGGGCCCCTCAGGTCGCGTCGGAGGCGGGTTACGGTGCTGGGGTGACCGAAAAGCCGAACCACTTGGGTGACTACCTCCGCGCCCGACGCGCGCTTGTCACGCCCGCGCAAGCAGGCCTCGCCGATCGTGGTGGGCGGCGGGTGCCCGGTTTGAGGCGCGACGAGGTCGCCATGCTCGCCGGGATCAGCCGCGACTACTACCTGCGTCTGGAGCGGGGGCGCGACCGCAACCCGTCCGTGCAGGTGCTGGAGTCGCTCGCCCGTGTCCTGCGGCTCGACGACGAGCACACGGTCTACCTGCTCGGCCTCGGTGCCGACAAGCCCCGGCGGAAGCGCCGCAGGTCGGGCACGGAATCGGTGCCCGCCGGCATCCTGCAGCTCTTGCCGATCCTGCCGTGTCCCGCGTTCGTCGAGGGGCGCTACTTCGACGTCCTGGCCGCCAACGCCACGGCGACCGCGCTGTCGCCGCGCCTGTCGGTCGGACGCAACCAGCTGCTCGACGTGTTCCTCGCTCCGGAGGAGCGCACGTTCCACCTGGACTGGGAGGGGACCACGGAGTGCTACGTCGCACACCTGCGCCAAGCCGTGGGCACCGACACCGACGACCACCGCTTCATCGAGCTCGTCGGCGAGCTTTCCCTTGCCAGTCCACGCTTTCGCGCTCTGTGGAACCGCCACGACGTGGGCAGGCAGCACGGCGCCGCGGTCCCGTTCGACCATCCCCAGGTGGGAAGGATGCGTCTGCACCGCGAAAGGTTCCCGATCACCGGAACCGAAGGCATCACCCTCGTCCTGTGCTACGCCGAAACCGGGACCGCCGACGCCGACAAACTGGCGCTCCTGGGATCGTTCGCACTCACACCGACCGCAAGCAATAGCGAAAACGGCATTTCTTGGCTCCGTTTTCCCCTGGTCGAACGACACGACTGAATTTCGCCAGACAGATTGCCAACGGAATTTCGATGAGGTTATTGAGCCGAAAGTGCTCAGTTGCCTACATGATGGCGTAGCGGACGTGTGGGGCTCGGAAGTAGCCGCGGACGATGTGCGGCTGGTGTTGGCGGCGGCGCAGGAAGCGTCTGGTTTCGTGGGCGAGGTGGTCGGCGGTGTGGGCGCGGGAGGCGTTGACGTTGCGTTTGAGATCGGCGCCCCGCAGTTCGTCCGGGTTGAGCTCCGGGCTGTAGCCGGGCATCAGGTGCAGTTCGATCCGGTCGGCGTTGTCCCGCAGCCAGGCGCGGACGGCCTTGCCGCGGTGGACCGGGTGCCGGTCGGCGACGACGTGCACCTTCCGGCCGGCCTGACGGGCCACGCGGTCGAGGAACGCGGTGAACACCGGTGCGGTGAAGCGTTCGGTGAACACGGTGAACCACAACGCGCCCCGTGAGGCGACCGCGGACATCACGTTGACCCGCAAGTGTTTCCCGGTCACCCGCACGATCGGCGTTCGACCCTTCGGCGCCCAGGACCGGCCGGGCGGCGCGGCATCGGGGCGCAGCCCGCACTGGTCCACCCAGGCGATCGCCGCACCGT
This sequence comes from Umezawaea beigongshangensis, assembly GCF_016464305.1. Classification (GTDB taxonomy): domain Bacteria; phylum Actinomycetota; class Actinomycetes; order Mycobacteriales; family Pseudonocardiaceae; genus Umezawaea_A; species Umezawaea_A beigongshangensis. The sequence goes on along the minus strand of NZ_JAEIOJ010000009.1, from coordinate 693 downwards.
CGGCCTTCGCACGCGCCTCGATCACCGGACAGTTCTCGTCCAACCAGGCGCGCACGGCGGCGGGCTGCTGCTCGTAGGCCCGCTGCGCAGGGCGTTGAGGAGTGAACCCGTGGCGACGCAGCCACAACCCCACGCCCTGTTCGGTCATGTCGACCCCGACGACCAGGCGGATCAGCTCGACCACCGCCTGACGGGTCCACAGCGGCCCGCCGATCAGCAGCTCTTCGGGGGTGTAGTCGGCCATCGCCGCGAACAGCGTGCCCCGGTCCTCCGCGCTGATCAGTTCGGCAGGGCCGGGACGCCCCTTGCGGGTCGCCAGCCCGTCGCGACCGTCCCGCCGATAGGCCCGCCACCAGGTGCCCACCGACCGCTCGGAGACCCCGAACACCTCAGCGGCCTGCCGATACCCCTCGACCTTCCCGGCCTCCAACGCCGCCACCACCCGCAACCGCAGCACCTCACGCTTCGCAGGCGACAACCGGTGCGCACCCTCGACCTCGACCATGGTGATCAACCTACAGGCACGTGATCACTTTCGATTCAATAACGCGCTGCGAGCAAAGACGCGCTTTGTGAAAAATTTGTCCTAAGAGCCGGTCTCACGTGGTTGCTTTGGTGAGTTGCTTGAAGCAGGTCAGCGCTGCGGCCAGGGTGGCGAAGGCGCAGTAGTTGACGGCATCGCGTTCGTACCGG
>NZ_JAEIOJ010000008.1:175190-361593 GCF_016464305.1 Umezawaea beigongshangensis | reverse complement strand
CCGGTACGAACGCGATGCCGTCAACTACTGCGCCTTCGCCACCCTGGCCGCAGCGCTGACCTGCTTCAAGCAACTCATCAAAGCAACCACGTGAGACCGGCTCTTAGGAGCTGTATTTTCGCACCTAGGAGGGTGCCCGGACGTCCTGGGGGCCAAGGGGTCGCAGGTTCGAATCCTGTCGTCTCGACGGTCTGGAGGAGCCCGCTGGCTCTGGGTGAAAGCCCAGGTCAGCGGGCTTTTTCGTGCGTTTTGTCAATCGTACATTGATCGTCTTCAGGCGCTTTTTTGATCAAATAGCCTGATCCGGAGCGAATCCGGAGCGGGCCGCTCCAGGCTTTGCCAGCGGATCAAATGTGGTCGCTCCTGATCGGCCGATTCTTCGCATGGGCTCAACGGCCACCAACCGGCGGCAGTCGACGTGAACTGCAACATCTATCCAGGACGGTCCTGGCGGAGGTTCCAAGCAGCAACAAGCGCGTCCGGCACGAGCGTTGCTGCGGCCTCACGGGTAGAATTCGACCATGGCGGCCTGTCTCCACCTTCCGCGCTTGCCGATCAGCGCCGTGACGTGCTTCGTGCGCTGGGGTGTCGTGGCATGACCGACTCCGAAACAAAGTTCTACTGGCATCGCTGCTCGTGATTGCGGCCGAGAGCGCGCAAAGCGTCGAGGCGTGGCCGGACGCGTGATCTAGCCACCACGCCGAGTCAGGCCCTGCGGTAGTGCGCTGTAGGTGCTGCAACGACGGCCGGACGTGCGTGCCGAGGCGCATCCGCTGCTGCGCAGTGCGGGGAGGTACTTCTCCAGCACGTTACCGGGCTTCTTGGCCTTGTGGAGTTCGACCAGGTCGAGCATGTCACCGGTACCGCTGCAGAAGTCGATGATGCCCGGGGTGCGGCCGCGGCCGATGTCCTCGATGTGGTCGAAGTGCGCGCGCCAGCTCAAAGAGGAGTTCTCCGCACTGGACGCCAGCTGCATCGCGATGTCCTTGAGCCGTGGGGCGTTCCGGTCCGTCGCGGGGCGGTGCCGGGAGAGATGAGTGTGGCCGCGCCGAGACCATCGTCGCGAGCCTTGGAACGCCTTCGTGCCGCTCCGTTCCACAGTGGAATTAGCGGCGACGTGGATCCGACCGTGGCGTGTGAACGCTCGCACGACGAGGGCCGGCTCGCGGCGAGCGAGCCGGCCCTTCGGGACTCAGCCGGTTTCCGCCGCGCACTTCACGTCGCTCGGACGCTGTCCACCGAGCAGGTACTCGGTCACCTTGTCGTTGGCGCAGTCGTTCTTGCCGATCAGGTAGGCGCCGTGCCCGCCCTGGTCGACAGTGATCATCGCGGCCCGGTCACCGAACGCGCGGCGCGTCGAGCGGGCGCCGACGAGCGGCGTGGCGGGGTCACGTTCGTTCTGCACCATGAGGATGTTGCGCGGTCCGCGGTCGGACGGCAGCACCTGCTTCTCCACCGGCTTCGGCCAGAACGCGCACGGGTAGATGTTCGCCCCTGCGGCACCGAACATCGGGTACCGGACGCGGTCCACGGCGACGTTGCGCTCGTAAGTGCTGACAGCCGAAGGCCACTGGGAGTCGCCGCAGATCACGTGCAGGCGGCCGGAGATCAGGCTTTCCACGCGCGGAACCTCCGGTACCTCCTGGGTCGGTAGCGGCTGGTCGTTGTCAAGCGCCTTCCACTGCGCGGCCATCTTCGAGAACGCCGCGTCACCGGTGGCGTAGAGGCCGCCGAACACCAGCATCCGGAACTGCTGACCGGTGATGCCCTCGACGGACGGCTTCGCGTCCAGCCGGCCCGCGAGGTCGAAGTACTTGGCGCGCACCTGCTGCGGCGTGGTGCCCAGCCCGTACTCGGGGTGTGCCGCCGCCCACTTCGCGAAGTCCGGGAACGTGTCCTCCACACCGGGGCCGTACATGCGGCCACCCTCGACGTCCCAGCCGCCCCCGGGGAGGTTGCTGTCGATCACGACGCGGTCGCTGGTCCCCGGGAACAGCGTGGCGTAGACCGAGCCCAGGTACGTGCCGTACGAGTAGCCGAGGTACGAGGCCGTCTTCTCACCCAGTGCGGCACGGACGCGGTCCAGGTCGCGGGCGATGTTCGCGGTCGTGTTGTACGGCAGTTCGTCGGCGGTCGACGACGTGAGGCACTGCTGTGCCATCGTCTTGACCTCCTCAGCCCGCTTGCGCACATCGGCCTGCGTCACGGCGTACGGCGGCACGCTGCCCGCAAGCATCTGCGCATCGGTCAGGTCACACGTGGCAGGCGAGCTGTAGCCGATGCCACGCGGGTCCATGCCGATCACGTCGTACGCGTCCAGCACGCTCTGCGGCATTCCCAATGCCTTCAGGAAGAACGGGAACGTGAGGCCCTCGCTCGGCCCGCCAGGGTTGGTCAGCAGGATTCCCCTGCGCTTCTCAGGACTCTTGCTGGCCAGCCGGGTGATCATGATCTCGGTCTGGCGGCCCTCCGGCTCGCGGTAGTCGAGCGGCAGCTGGAGCTTTCCGCACTCCAGTCCTGGAAGCGCCACGTCAGCGGGGCACGTGACCCACTGCACCTGCTTCACCGGCGGTGCGGCAGACGCCACCCCCGGCACCGCCACCAGCACTGCGGCAGCGGTCACGACCACGGCCAGCGACAACGTTTTTCGCATTAGCGCATACCTTCCCGATGACGCGCCCTTCCGGCGCGCCAAACCAGTGAAATGTCAGCCGTTCATGCGGATCAGGACGTCGATCTGGGCCTTGTTGTAGAGCTCGACCACGACCTTGGCCATCGTCTGCATCGCGAACTCCTTGCCCCGCGGCGAATCGCCGTACATGCCAACGGCGTCCGGGAAGGCCGCACGCATCTCCTGCACGTACGGGAGCGCGCTCATGCGGTCGGCCAGGCGTTGGCGGGTCTCCTCGTCCGCGTCCGCGGGCAGGTTGTCGAACTCGACGATCGCGACGTCCTTCGAGTGGCTCCTCAACACCTCGTTGTAGGTGGCCAACGCCTCCGGTGAGAGCAACTGGGCGATCACGACGGTCGCCGCGCGGTCCTGCGGTGACAGGTTCGCCTCCGCGACCGTCGCCGCGATGTCGGGCGGCAGGTCGGTCGGCGCCTCCTGGCGCAGGATCAACGCCAGTTCGACGCGGATCCGTTGCAACCGTTCGATCGTCGCGGCCAGTGCGGCGTCGAGTTCGCGCAACGCCTCGCCGGGATGTTCGTCCCCGTCACCGAGTTTCGCGATCTGCGTGAGCGACAGGCCGAGATCGGTGAGGCGCTTGATCCTGAGCACCCGCACGAGATGGGTAACGCCGTAGCTCTTGTAGCCGTTGGAGCGGCGCTCGGGCTCGGCGAGCAGGCCCACGTCGTGGTAGTGCCGGATCGTGCGCAACGTCGTGCCGGCGAGATCGGCCAGCTGGCTGGTGCTCCACCCCACGACATCTCCCTCCGTTCGGCCCTGACACGACCCAGTTGAAACCATGCCGCTGCGGCATGGTCAAGGTGGGCCGGATCTTTCAGACGAAGGTGTCGGGGAGAGTCCACTTTCGTCGCACGCAAGAGGCCCCGGTCAAGGCGACCGAGGCCTTTTGTTGCGCTACAAGGAATTATTGAGCTCTTTCCAACCTCATTCGGCGTTGAGGTGGAGCGTGAGAACGGCTCGGGTCAGGTAGGTGATGCGGGTGGTGGAGCAGTGGAGTCTGCGCAGTGGTCGCCGGGTCTTGAGGGTGGAGACGGCTCGTTCGCCGAGGGCGCGGATGCGGGCGTGGGGGCGGTTGACCGCTTGCTGTCCGGGTGAGAGGGTGTGCCGCTTTCCGCGGTAGGGCACGCGGATCGGACCGCCCGCGCCTGGACATGCCTTGTCCGCCCAGCACGGGATGTCGGCTGCGGTGAGGGCGTCGACGATGCCGTGGGTGCGGGCCGCGGTCAGGTCGTGGGCTGGGCCGGGCAGTGCGGGTGAGGTCCAGAGCAGGTGCCCGGCGGGGTCGGCGAGGACCTGGACGTTCATGTCGTGTCGTTTGTGTTTTCCGGAGTGGTGCGGGCGGTCGGCGGCGATGCGGTCGATCCGGAGCGGGGTGCCGTCGAGGATGACGTAGGCCTTGCGGGCGGCGACCCGCGCCGCGTCGGCGAGATCCGGCGCGAGGTCGGCGAGGGCCCGGACGGCTTCGTGGATGTAGCGGCAGACGGTGGCCAGGGGCGATGCCGAACCCGGCGGCGAGGCGGACTCCGCTGAGGTCAGCACCCCCGATCGAGCTGACCTGCAAGACCGGGTTGACGAGGGCTCGCTGTGCGACGACGCCGAGGTGCGTCCGGGTCGTCCGGCTGATCACGGACACGTGCCGAACCCGAGAAGCAGGTCGAGAACGATCTCGACCTGCTTCTCGGGAGTTCGCCGCCGGGGGACGGCCGCTCACTCGCCAGCCGTTGTTCTGCGACGAGATCCGCGCATCGCGAGCGGGGACCCTTCATCCCCGTGGGGGGACGACAGCACCGGGTGTCCAACCTGGTGCACCGAAGAGCTCGTTTCCGCCTTCGGTGTGCCGAGGAGTTCGCTTCCCGTCGAATGCGGAGTGGTCACGCGGGCGTCGCTCCTCGGCCCTCGTGAGCTGCACCGCATTGCCGCCGTGGTGCTTCGAGGCGATGACGACGACGGCCTCGCACTGGAATCCGCCGAACGGGACGACTTCGCCGGTCGCTCGCGTCCGGCAGTCGAATCGCGTCCCTCAGATGATCCGGATCGCGGCCATCCGCACGCCACCAGAATGGTTCGGCCAGGTGAACGAGGTCTGCTTGCCGATCGCCGTTGCCGGCTGCCACCGGTTGTCGCCCAACCACTGCACGCGGTTGTTGCCCGTCCAGATCCTGACGACCCACGCGTCCTGACCGAACCTGTTGTAGGTCCCGCCGTTCGCGAAGCACTGGTCGATGTTCCTGTCGCTGCCCATGTGGTACGTGATTTTCACGAACTCGTTGTTGTTGCAGGAGACCTGGTTGATGGCGAACGCGTTACCTGCGGGAAGTGCGGTCGTGATCGCAGCGGCGGCGAACACAGTCGCTGCCAGCTTCGCGCCTTTTCGAGACAATTGAATCCTCCGTGGTGCGGATAAAACTCGTCGGAAGGGGACGACAGAATCGTAGCGATCGTTCCGACGGGTAAACCAGGTGCAGTGTCACGACATGATCCGACGTCAGATTGGAGATTCGCACAAGGTTCGGTACTGGAGGGCCCACCAGATCTCGACCACGGTGTCCGTGTCCTGGAGATCCGCTCCGGTCAGCACCGCGAACCGCTCCAACCTGTATCGCAGTGTGTTGACGTGGACGGACAGAGCGGTGGCGGCCTCGGGGATCGACCGCCGCAGGGTCAGATACGTTTCGACGGTCGCGAGCAGAGCCTCGCCGATGGCACTCTTGGCCTCCACCGGTTCGACGTACCGGGCGTGAAGGCGTCTTCCCAGCTCCGGCTCTTTCGCGACCGCCAGCCGCAGTGCCATGCGACTGTGGTCCACGATTCCGCGGTGGCCGAACCTGGTGGCGACCTCGAGCAGTTGTGTGGCTTCCGCGAATCCGGCGTGCAACTGCGACAGTCCGGTCGGGCCGACCTGTCCGACCGTGACGTCGTCGGTCAGGTCGCCGGTGATGGGCCGGGAAAGCACGGCCGCCACGTCACCGCCGTAGGTGCCGACCAGGGCCGTGTCCTGTGCACCGGCCGCGCGTTCCAGCCGGCGGCTGAGCGCGAACGGATCGGTGCCGTCGGATCGTGCCCGCAGGACCCAGTAGTGCTTGTCCGCGGCGAGTCCGAACCCGATCCCCGCCGCGACCAGCTGATCCGTCGTCATCGTGCCCTCCAGCAGGTGGGCGAGCAGAATCGTCTGCTGCTGCTCCGCACGACGAGCGAGGTCGAGCTCGGCCGTCCGGTAACCGTCGAGGAGCTCGCTGCTGTAGTGGTCACCGAGCTGCCAGATCCGCTGTGTGCCGAGCAGCACGGCGTCGGCAGGGGTCGCCCCGGCCAGGGCGACCCGGAGAAACGCGTCGCGCAGCAACGCGACACAACTCCGGTAGGCGGTCAGGACATCCGCGCCGGGTACGCCCTGCAACGCCCGGCGTCGCCCGGTTTCTCGCTCGTCCGCCGCCACGCCGACAGGCAGGTGGTCCTCACCGCGCAGAGCGCGGACCACGCGGACGACGTTGCGGTACGCGGACGGCCGGACCTCCGACTGGGGAACCACTTGGTACGAGCCGATCGCACCGGTCACCCGCAACTGCGCGGCCACCAGCTCGTCGGCGTGCTGCAACAGCCGTGTCGCCACGAGGGCGAGCTGAGCCTCCAGCGGCTCGGACACTGTCTGGCCTTTCTCGTTGGTGCACATCGTGCTCAGTGCGCCTGAGACCCGCACGATCCCTCCTGAAGGGCGGCGCACGCCGCTGTTCGGGGGGCCGCCGACGCACGCACGACGTGTGGCTGCGTTGTCCTGGCCGAGCGGTCGGCTCCGGCGCTGCGGGTGCGCACCGCGTTCCACACGACTGCGGAGTGCGAACCCGATCCGGAGCGGGCGGTGAAGCCGAGCGACGTCGACCTGCGGCACGGGGGCTCCGAAGACCGCCGCCCGCGTCCTCTTCGGCCGGACGCGTGGCGACGACGGCCGAAGGGCGTCCCCGCGGTGCGCACACGCCCTCCGGTCGTCGCTCAACCGGATCGGGGACGCCTGCCGTCCCCGGTGGCCGTCACTCCTTGACGCCGATGCCGGCGATCGGGGGGACGCGGAGCAGTCGTGCGACGGGCAGGACGGTGGTGAGCAGGGCGAGCAGCGTCGTGCCGCCGATGATGGACACCCATCCCAGCGGGGGGACGTGGGGAACGCTCTGCCCGGTGAGAGTGCGCACCACTGACACCAGGGTGAGCGCGGCGATGCATCCGCCGACGAGCAGGGAGACACCGAGCAGGCCGGACTGTTCCGCGTGGACCATTCTCCTCACCTGCTTCCGGGTGACGCCGACCATGCGCAGTGAAGCCAGCTCACGGCCACGGGTGAGAGCGGCCATGGCCATGGTGTTGGCGGCGGCCAGGGCGGCGTAGCCGACCATGACGCCGATCAGCAGCTTGTTCAACCAGGCGCTCAGCGCGAGGTCGTGGGGGAGCTGGCTGGTGAGGCTGGCCGTGGTCGTCACGGTGCTGCCGGGGTACCGGTCGGTGACGTCGGCCAGGGCGGTGGTGATGTCGGTGCCCGGTTCGGCGCGGACGAGTATCCGCTCGTAGCCGGTGGAGGCGGTGTGGCCCGCGATGACGTCCTCGGTGACGGTGAAGTCGCCGAAGCCCATGCCCCGGCCGTAGATCGCGACGATGCGCAGGGTGGCCGGTGCGCCGTCGCCGAGCCACACCTCGGCCTGGTCGCCGACCTTCCAGTCGTTCGAATCGGCTTGCAGGCTCGACACCGCCACGGTGGGCCCGCGCAGGTCGGCCAGGCTGCCGCTGCGAACCTGGAGGTCCACGGTGTGCTCGACGCCGTCCGGATCGATCGCCTGCACACCGCCGACTTCCCCGCTCCCGCCGAGGATGATCGAGGTGTTCCGCACCCCGGTGGCGGCCACCACGCCGGGAATCTCGCGTACTTCTGCGAGGGCGGTCTCGGGCAGGCTGGTGGCGGAGCTCATGGAGTGCTGGGCGAGCATCCCGTCGCGGTTCTGGATGACGTTCTGTCGTTCCAGGTTGTCCTGGAGGAACCAGATCGAGCCACCGAGGCCGACCGTCAGCACCAGTGCGGTCAGCACGGTGACCATGCCCTGGGCGTTGGCGCGCAGGTTCGCCGCGGCCAGGTAGCCGCTGTCGCCCCACACCGCGCGCAGCACCGGGCCGAGGAGCCGGGCGGCCACGCGGTTGATCCAGGGGGCGAGCAGGGCGACCGCGAAGATGAGCGCGAACAGCATGCCGAGCGCGGTGCTGAGGGCGGCGTTCCCCTTCTGCGTCGTGGTGAGCGTGGTCAGGTAGATGGCACCGGCCAGGGTGACGAACCCGGCGAACAGGCGGATCTTGCTGTTCCGACTGGGTTCCACGGCGATCTCGCCGAGCGCCTCCGTCGGGCGGATCAGCACGGTCCGACGGGCGGCGATCAGCGCGGCCCCCACCGCCACCGCCATCGTCGTCCCCACCACGGCGGCCGCAGTCGGTGCACCGCCGCTGAACGGGAACGTGTTCGGGATGAACGCGCGGTCGACCAGTTCCCCGCGCAGCCATCGAGTGGCGAACCAGCCCGAGGGCACACCGATCACGACCGACAGCAGACCGAGCAACCCCACCTCGGTGAGGATCAACCGGGTGATCTGGCCCGGAGTAGCGGCGACGGCCCGGAGCAGAGCGAGGTCGCGTCGCCGGTGCCGGACCGCGAGGCCGATGGTTCCGGCCACGACGAACACCACCAGCAGCGCCACGAATCCGCCGAACACGATGCCGAGGTCGATCAGCAGGATGCTGGCCGCCAGGTCCGCGGACTGTTCCAGCTGCCCGCGCTCGGCGCCGGCGTGGGCCTTGACACCGGCCTCGGTGGCCAGTTCGCGCACGTCGGCGACCAGTGCGGCGCTGGAGGCACCTGGCTCGGCGACGACGCCGATGGCGTCGACCTGGCCCTGCCTCGGGTACACGGCCGCCGCGTGCTCGTCGGTGAAGAACACCGCGGGCGACGCGTCGGGGCCCGGCCGGGGACCGGCGTTGCGCACGAGGCCGCTGACCCGGTACACCCGTGCCGTCCCCTCCACCAGGACGGGGACCTCGTCGCCGGGCGCCACCGAGCCGGCCACGCGTTCGTCCAGCGCGACCTCGTCGTCGTTCTTCGGCTGGGCGCCCTCGATCAGCTGGTAGGGGGTGAGCACCGTGCTGCTCCACCCGTGCCCGGTGGCCCCGCCGTTCTCCAGGATCGCCGTCACCGACGTGTCCGCCACGACGGTGGCCACGCCCGGTACCTGCCGGAGCCGTTCGACCATCGAGGCCGGGACGGTGCCTCCCTCGGGCAGCGGTGCGGTGGCGGTCCGGCCGTCCGTCGACAGCGTGATGTCGCGGTTGGCGACGACGACGTCCGTTGCGGCGTAGCGCTGCGACGCGGCCTCGAACCGCAGGCCGGACTCCACGAGCAGTCCCGTCGACATCAAGATCACCACTCCGGCCGTCAAGGCCAGCAGGGTGGCGACCGCGCTGCCCCTGCGGTGGCGCAGCATCTTCGCGGCTAGCTTCAGCATCGGTCAGCGCTCCTGCGCCACGTGCTGACGGCGGCCCAGCGACGCCAAGTGCTCCGCGATGCGCTCCGCTCCCGGCTGCGGCATGTCGTGCACGATCCGGCCGTCGGCCAGCACCATCACACGATCCGCGTACGACGCCGCCACCGGGTCGTGCGTCACCATGATCACCGTCTGCCCCGCCTCGTCCACCACCGAACGCAGCAGGTCCAACACCTCGGCCGCGGTCTGGGTGTCCAACGCACCGGTCGGTTCATCGCAGAAGACGACCTCCGGGCGCGTCGCCAACGCCCGCGCGATCGCGACCCGCTGCTGCTGACCGCCGGACAGCTCCGACGGCCGGTGCGACAGCCGATCGGTCAACCCGACCCGATCGACGACCTGCCGCACCCACGTGGCGTCGGCGCGCTTCCCCGACAGCTGCAACGGCAACACGATGTTCTCCTGCACCGTCAACGCTCCGATGAGGTTGAACGCCTGGAAGACGAATCCGATCTTCGACCGCCGCAGCTTCGTCAGATCCGTCTCCGACAGTCGCGACAACTCCGTGTCGCCGACCCACACCTGGCCGCCGGTCGGCCGGTCCAGCCCCGCCGCGGTCTGCAACAACGTGCTCTTGCCCGAACCGGACGGCCCCATCACCGCGGTGAACGTTCCCCGCTCGAACGTCGCGTCGACGCCGACGAGGGCGGTCACCGCCTGTCGATCTGTGCCGTAGACCTTTCTGAGGCTCTGAACCCGCACCGCCGACGCGGAGCTGTCAACGCCCGCACCAGAAGACACATCAGCTCGTACGCTGTGGATTGACGTCATAATGAATCCGATTTCCTATTCGTTGATTCCCAGGCAGAACCGTAATGTCGCCTGCCGACCGGAACGATCCAGGCTGCGGGTGGATCTTGGTAGCGCAGGCTGTACCTCGTGCTCCGCGGCGATTTCAGCCCGGATTCGACGACACGGACGTCATCGGCGCGACGGCGGACGGGGAGCAGGGCGGCCCGGAGCCGGTCCCTCTTCGCGCACAACGCACCAGAGCGACGGAGTCCGCTGCTGGAGCCGGTGATCGGCAGGCAGGTGGACCCTGGTCACCGCGGGGCTGACGACGGCACACGAGTGCGCAGAACCGGGCGAAGTCCTGCTGCGCTCCGAACTCGTCGCACCAGCGCACGGAATCGAGGTACAGCCTGCTCTACCCGACATCCGGGAGCCTGCGGTATCGGCGACGCTGGCGAACACGACTAACTTCTTCATCATGAACTTCTCGCTCACCCGCACCCAAGCCCTGCTCGCGACGGTCCTGGTAGTCGGCGTCGCAGCCAACATCGCCACTCAAGCCCTCGGTCTGAGTCTCTACATCAGCGCCGCTTTCGGACTCATCGCCATCGCCAGCGGCATCACGCTGTTCTCCAACTACCGCAAGAACCGTGAGAATCCGCAGAACTGAAGCGGGCGATGCCCGTTCATCATCACGGGTGGTCACCACGACGGCCCTGGTGGCCGTCGGCCGTCGCGACGCAGATCCGGCCGCACGCTCCGGGGAAGTCGGAGACGCACGCTCGTGCGGCGCTGGTGCCCGACCGGTGGGAGGACCCGCGGGGTGTCCCGCTGAGGCGCCCCGACCGTCGATGACGACAGCGAGCACGGCCCGGCCTCGGGCGGCTTCCGGTGGCCCGCGACGGCGGCGGCCGTCCGGACCAGACGGTTGCCGCGCGGCCAGCGGGGATCGCGCGGAGCGGGACGGTCGCCCGGTTGCCGAAGCGGGTGTGCACGGGAGAGAAGAGCGCATCGGCCGTTCGTCACCAGGCTGGTCGAGAGCCGCTGCCGGAACTGCCCGGCGCGCGGTGACCGGCCGCAGCACCGAGTCTCCCGGTGCCCGTTTCCGAGCTTGATCGGGGAGGGCCTCTGGTGCGCGGACGAGGAACTCCTGGTGGATCGGACGTCGTCGAAGCGCCGTTCCACCAGAAGTTCCGTTGTTGTCGTGCCCGATCCCGGCGGGGGCGGTGAACCGGAACCGGTCCGCCGGCTCGTAGCGGACCGGGCCGCGAGTTGCCGGCGCAGGACCGAGTTGCTCGTGCCGCAGCACGAGCAACTCGGCGTCCCTCACCGTCTCGCTGCGGGCAAGCGCCTCCGGGACGGACGACAGCTTCCGCGCGACCTCGTACAGCAGGAACGTGATCACCCGGACGTGCTCCCCGCACCGCACGTGCTCGCTCTACCGGCGACGACGGCTTTCTGCGCGCCTCACCGTCCCCCGTCCTGGAGGACCGGTGGCCACGAGGTGGTCGGGGCCGCGCTCAAGCGCCCGGACGCGGTTCGACCCCCTTGATCCGTTCGACGAGTTCGTCGCGGTACTCCTGCACCGCTTGAAACTCTGGTTCGTCGCCGGTCGCCCGCTTCAACGCGCCTTCCAGGATCTTCAGCCCCTGGCGTTCGTCGCCGCGCGCGTCCGCCTGCCTCGCGGCGTTCTCCATGGCTTTGGCGAGCTTGGTCTGCGCCTCGGGTTCCTCGGCGGCCTTGTTGATCCTGATCCAGTTGCCTCCCGGATCGACGACGGTGAACCCGGTGTGCCGGTCGTTGCGCAGCCGAGGCCGGGTCATGCGCGGGATGCCGGAGACGAGCAGTTTTCCGTGCACGGACCGCATTCCCGCCGCGAAGGTCTCGAACAGCTCGCTGGTGTCCGCCACGACGACCAGGCAGGTGCTGTACGACTGCGCCGGGTCGTAGTCGTCCATCTCGAAGAAGTGCAGATTGATGTCTTCCCGTCGCACCGCGAGGTACGGGCTCGGCCGCGTCTGCCGATGGGTGATCTCGAAGCCGAGCATCTCGTAGAACGACGCGATCTCGTCGGTGGAAGGACAGGGCAGGAGCGGAATGGTCAGTTCGTTCGCCACCGCTCGAAGCTACGTCCGGACCTGCCGGAACGACACCGAGCTATTTGCTCGTGCGAACAGCGTTCGCCGGCGGCTTCGATCCTCATCCGGTGTGGCGGAGCCGTGTCGCTGGAGTTCGGGCTGCTGAGACGAGTGATCGTCCAGCGACCCGACTCCGAACGACCGGACGGAGGTCGGACACGGCAGTCGCAACGCCACGTGTCGATCAGGAGAGCGACCGGGCCGGGTCACCTCGGTCGGAGCGACACGAGCAGGTTCCGGGCCACCTCGGCGGACTCCGATCCCGACTCGCCCAACGTCCGCCACAGCGCCAAGGCGCGCTCCAGGTGCCGGTGGGCCGTGGTCGTGTCACCGCGGTTCGCGTCGAGGCGTCCCAGCTGGTACCAGCAGTCCGCCTCGTTGCGGCGGTCGCCGTTGCGACGGAACTCCACGGCCGAGCGCTTGAGCACGTGCGCGGCCCTGATGTGGTCGCCCGCGTCCGCGTACACGCGGCCCATGTTCTGCTGTGCGTAGGCCGCGCAGCGGTCGTCGCCCAGCTCGTTGAAGATCGTCAGGGAGCGGACCAGGCAGCGCAGCGCCTCCACCGTCCGCCCGGTCGCGCGGTGGAGTTCGCTCGTCGAGCGCAGGATCGCCGCCTCGCGGTGGCGGTCGCCCAGGTCGCGCGCCAGGCGCAGCGCGTCGTCCAACCAGCCGCGCGCCTCGTCGCACCTGTTCTCCCTGAGCAGGGTGGACCCGATGGCGCTGCGCATCTGCGCGGTCATGTTGCGGTCCCCGACTGCTTCGAACGCCCGCAACGCCCCGCGCACGTGGTCGAGCGCCAGCTCGTGCCTGCCGAGCACGCGCTGGATGGTGCCGAGGCCGGAGAGCGCCAGGCCCTCACCCCGCTCGTCGCCGATCGCGCGGTACAGGTCGAGGCAGCGGGTCAGGGTTCGGAGCGCGTCCGCGTCGTTGTCGCGGTAGATGTGCACCTGGCCGAGGCCGCGCAACAACGCTGCCTCGCCCTGCCGGTTGCCCGCCGCGCGGACGGCGCCCAGCGCCATCCGGTGGCTGTGGTCCCAGTCCTGGTAGAGGCTGCGGTGGTCGTAGTAGGTGACGGCGGCGAGCGCCAGTTCCCAGGCCGGTTCGTCGAGCTGCCAGGCCACGGCGAGCTCGATGGCGGCGAGCAGGGTGCCGCGCTCGACGTCGAACCACCCGATCGGGTCGGCGACGATGCGCTCCCCGGCCTCGGGCAGGCCGCGGTGCGACCGGCCGGGCGTCGGTCGGAACATGCTCGGGTACATCAGGTCCCGCGCCCGCTCGGCGAGGGCCAGCCAGCCGCCGAGGACCCTGGTGACGGCGTCGCGCCGCGTCGGTTCGGGCAGGTCGGCGGCGGCCTCGGCGGCGTAGGCGCGCAGGAGGTCGTGCAGCCGGTACCGGGGCTGACCGACGGCGTCGGTGTCGACGAGCTGGAGCAGGTTCGCGTCGATCAGGACGTCGACCACCTCGTCGGCGCCCGACCGGTCGAGCAGCGGGCCGACGACCCAGCCGGGCAGCGTCTGCGGGCCGAGCAGGCCCAGCAGGCAGAACGCGCGCGAGGCGTCCTCCGGCAGCAGGCCCAGGCTCAGGTCGAAGCTCGCGCGCACCCCCAGGTCGCCGACGCGCAGTTCGCGCAGTCGCCGTGACTCGTCCTCCAAGCGGTCCCGCAGCACGCGCAGCGTCCACGCCGGACGGCCCGCCAGCTTCGCGCCCGCGATCCGGATGGCGAGCGGGAGGTGGCCGCAGGAGCGCAGGATCGCCGCCGCCGACTCCGGCTCGTGGTCCGCGCGCCCCGAGCCGACCACGCGCGCCAGCAGCGACTGGGCTTCCCCCGGGGTGAGAACGTCCAGCTCGACGTGCCGGGCCCCGGTGAGGTCGGGCAGGCGGCGCCTGCTGGTCACCAGGACGGCGCAGCCGCTGGTCGCGGGCAGCAGGGGGCGCACCTGGCGCGCGTCGGCGGCGTCGTCCAGCAGCACCAGCACCCGCCGGTCGGCCAGCCGGGACCGGAAGAGGGCCGACCGCTCGTGCAGGCTGTCCGGCATGACCGCGTCCGAGACGCCGAGGGCGCGCAGCAGCTCGGCGAGCACCACCAGGGGGTCGCGCGGGTTCGCCGACGTGCCCGCCAGGTCGAGGTAGAGCTGCCCGTCCGGGAACCGCTCCCGGACCCGGTGGGCGGCGTGCACGGCGAGGGTCGACTTGCCCGTGCCCGGCGCGCCCACCACGGCGGCCGGCACCCGGCCGTCGGCCAGCGCGGCGAGCAGCTCGGCCAGCGGTCCGGCGCGGCCGGTGAAGTCGGGGATGTCCGGTGGCAGCTGGTACAGGGGCACGACGTCCGGTTCCCGCCCGGTCACCGGCTGGTCGAGCGCCGGGTCCTCGCGCAGCACCTGTTCGTGCACCCGCCGCAACCCCGGTCCGGGGTCGGTGCCCAGCTCGTCGGCGAGCACCCGGTGCGCGTCGCGGTAGACGGCGAGCGCGTCCGCCCGGCGGCCGCCCCGGTGCAGCGCCACCATCAGCAGCTCGCGCGCCCGTTCCCGGAACGGGTGCTCGGCGACCAGGCGGGACAGCTCAGCGGCGGCGAGCGCGTGCTCGCCGCGCAACAGGTCCAGCTCGGCCAGCTCCTCCGCGGCGCCGACGCGGTACTCGTCGAGCCGCGCCCGCTCGGTGAGCGAGTCCGGGGTGTCCAGGCCGCTGAACGCGGGTCCGCGCCACAGGCCCAGGGCCGCCACGAGTTCGCGCCGCGCGCCTCCGGGGTCCCCGCCCGCCCGCAGCGCGCTCGACGACTCCAGCCAGTCGGAGAACCGCGTGCTGTCCAGCTGGTCCGGCTCGACCCGCAGCACGTAGCCGCTGCCGCGGCACTCCAGCTCCCGGCCGGTCAGCCCGAGGGCGCGCCGCACGTCGCCGACGTACTTCTGCACGAGGTTGACCGCGCTGGGCGGTGGCCGCTCGCCCCACGCCACGTCGATGATGCGGTCCCGGTCCACGCGGCTGTTCGCGTGCAGCAGCAGCAGGGCCAGCACGAGCCTGCGCTTGCCGGACCGCAGTCCCACCTCCTCGGACTCCCGCCACGCGACCACGGGCCCGAGCACTCCGAACCGAAGACCAGGCACACCGCACCCCTCCCCCGACGGGGAACGTACTCGGGATCCGGGTGCTTCGCGGGGCGAACGAGGTTCAGCGGCGGTGCAGCGGATGTTCACCGGTCCCCGCCACGGTGGCACTGCTCGACTCCACGAGTCGAATCCGCACACAGAGGGGGAACCCGATGAACACCTACGGTAGAACCGTCCCGGCGCTCGTCGCGCTGGTGGTGGCGACAGGTCTCGCACCGGCCGCGGCGGCGACCGCCGACCCGGTCTCGGTCCCGGTCGTCGCGCAGTCGCTGCTCGACAGGTCTCCGAGCGACGACCAGCTCCGCGGGCTGACCGGCGTGCAGCTCGCCGCGGTGGCGGTGCGCTGCGCCGAGTTCGACGGCAGCACCTACTGCCTGCACCTGGGGTGGGAGGAGTCGACGCCGACCGCCGAGGAGCTGGCCGCGAGGGTGCTGGCGGCCCAGGAGCCCGACCTGGGCGACGGGGTCGCTGAGCCGTCCTTGGCCGCCGGGCTCGCCGAGTGGGCGGCCAAGCCCTTCGCGGACCGCTTCGCCGAGGAGCAGGCCGAGCTGCGCGAGGCGCTGGAGGCGCTGGGCAAGGTGAGGTACTTCGCGTACGCGGCCGACGAGCAGGAGCTGCCCGCGGACTTCCACCAGAAGTACCCGGAGGTGGCGCAGTGGGAGACCGCGCCGCCCGACGAACCGGTCGAGCGGGCCGCCGGCGTCCGCAACGTGATCGCCGCGTCCAGGACGATGAAGCAGCCCAACGGCTACTACTGCGGCCCGACCACCATGGCGATCATGGCGTGGAACGACCCCAGCGGAGACCGCGGGCACTCCACGTCGACGTGGGCGAGCAGGCTGGGCACCACCCGGAACGGGACCAGCATCACGAACATGGTCCGGGTCACCAACCGTCACCTCACCTGGGACAACAGGGTCGGCGCGTACGTGACGCTGAGCATCGCGAGGTACACCAACACCCAGTTCCGCAACGTCTACAAGCGCCACATCGACCGGGGCGCCCCGGTCATCCTGCACCCGAGGTGGACCGCGAACCTCAACCCGTTCGGCCGGACGACCGGCGGTCACTTCGACGTCGGCGCCGGCTACGACTTCAGCAGCGGCCGCGATCTGATCAACATCGCGGAACCGGCCTGGTCCGGCACGCCGAACATGTTCAAGACCAGCACCGCCAACGTGCTGACGGCGCAGAAGCAGAACACCGCGTTCAAGAACATCGGCGTGTGAGATGCGGCGGATCACGACCCTGATCGCGGGCGTCGTGGCGGGTGGTGCGCTCGGCCTGGCCGGGTGCACCACCCCGTCGCCCGCCACCGGACCGGCCGTCACCCGGCCGTCGCCGGACCCCGCGCCGTGGCGCCTGTTCGCCGAGGACGTCCCGCCCGAGCGGCGCGGCACGTTCGAGACCGTCGGCCGCGAGTACGCGCTGTCCTCGGACCCGTCGGCACCCACGACCGACCCCGACTCGCGCTCGTTGGTCGTGCACCGCGAGACGGGCCGGGTCGTGCACCGGTTCAGCCCGGAGGCCCCGCAGCGCCAGGCCTACCGCGCCCTGTTCTTCGAGGGGCACGCGATGATCCTGGACGGCTCGTACACCAAGGCCGGCCCGCCCGACCCGGATCGGGACCAGAGCGTCCTGTGGAGGGTCGACCTCGTCACCGGGCAGCGCGACCGCTTCCGCCCCACCACCGTGAAGGCGCTGTCGCTGTCCGAGCAGATGACGGAGCGGGGCCGGTCCGTCGTCCTCCCGGCCGTGTCCCACGACGACCGCAGCTGCCTGGTCGCGGTGGACGTGGCGACCCTGCGGGACGAGCTGCTGCACTGCGCGCCCGCCGGTGCGACGATCCTGCGGGTGGACGCCGTGCGCGACGGCCTCTCCTGGCTCCAGGCGGGGGGCGCCGGATACGCGGACTGCAAGTCGCGGTGGTGGCGCGACCCCGCCGGCGCCATCACCCCGCTGGCACCCGAGACCGGTTGCGGGGCGTGGGAAGGGCTGCGGCTCGACGGGTGGACCTTCGTCGCGTCACTGGCCGACCCCGGCGGGGCCCAGTACGACTTCTCCCGCGCCAGGGCGACCGACGGCGTGTCCACCGTGGACTTCGGTTCGATCCTCACCAGCACGGTGGTGGCCTGTGGCGAGCACGTGTACTGGATCGCGGCGGACCAGGAGACGCAGCAGGCGTGGCAGGAGGTGCGCCGGTGGCGGCCCGGCGACCGGGGGCACGAGGTGGTGCTGCGCACGGAGGGCGACGCGGGTCGTCGCCCGCCCGCGTGCAGCCAGGGCGTGCTGACGGTCTCGAACGCGCGGACGCTGGCCGAGCCCTACTACGTGCGCACGCGGTACCTGGAGCAGCCGTGAGTGCGCCCCGTGCCGCTCGCACGTCGTCGCTGCCGGTCGCGCGGCGGTGCCGTGCTCGTCGGCGAGCCCGCCGAGGGGGCCGGTGCGCAGCACGACAGCGGTGACCCCTCGCCGGTCTGGTGGGTGGTGCGGGCGGCCGTCTGCGTTCAGAATCGTTGTCATGCTGACCGCAGTGCTGTACGGCTTGGCGGCGTCGAGCGCGTTGGTGATCGGCTCTGTCGCGGGCTCGCTGTGGCGCCCGCCGCGGTGGATCACCGGGACCCTGCTCGCGTTCGCCAGCGGGGCGTTGATCTCCGCCTTGGCCTTCGAGCTGTTCGAGGAGGCGTTCCACCTCGGCGGCGCGATGCGGTCCGGGCTGGGCCTGCTGGCAGGGGCAGCGGCGTTCGTGCTCGCGGACACCGCCCTGGACCGCTACGTCACCGGCCGCTCCGGCCCCGAGCAGCGGGAGGTGACGAAGGCCGGTGCCCGCGGTGGCGTCGGGCTCGCGCTGCTGGCCGCGGTGACCCTGGACGGGGTGCCGGAGAACCTCGCGCTCGGGGTGTCGCTGGCGAGCGGGGTGTCGTTGACGCTGCTCGTGGCGATCTTCTTCTCCAACCTCCCGGAGTCGCTGGTCGGCGCCGTCGCCATGCGCGAGGCGGGACGGGGCAGGGGAGCCGTGATCGCGACGTGGGCGGTGTGCGCGCTGCTGCTGGCGGCCGCGGTGGTGCTCGGCAGGCTGGCCGCGGGCGGGCTGAGCGATGCCGTGCTGGCCGTGGCGCTGTCGTTCGCCGGCGGGGCGGTGATCGCCTCGCTGGCCGACACCCTGATGCCGGAGGCGTTCGAGCACGGCCGCCCGGTCAACGCCTTCGCCACGGCGGGAGGATTCTTCCTCTCCTTCGTCCTCGCAGCCTGACCCGTGCCGCTCGACGAGCGGATGGCGACCGTGGCCCGCGAGCGCTTCGAAGCCACGGGCCACGTACCCCTCCACCTGTGCGGACGGGGTTGTCGGCGGGCACGGGGGGAGGGCTCGTTCGTGGGGCCGATGACGTCGACGACGCGCACCGCAGCAGATCGCGCCATCTGCTGCGGTGCGGTGGCGTCAGACCGGAGGACGGCCCATCCACCAGTTGCCGGGGGCGTCCGGGAGGGTGCTGGACCAGAACTCCACGCCGGCCTGCGTGAACTCCTCGGCGGTGAGGTAACCGTCGTCGTCGGTGTCGAGGTGCTCGAACGCCTCGGCGGCCTCCTCCTCGGTCAGGCCCGGGAAGTGGCAGCGCTGGAACGCCAGGAACTCGGCCGGGCTGACGCGGCCGTCGGCATCGGTGTCGGCGATGTCGAGGTACGTCTCGGCCATCGCGCCGATGCTCGCCCTGGCGGCCAGCGGGTCGTCGGCGAGCGAGCCGGTGGAAGCGACGAACTGCTCGCGCGACAGAGTCGTGCCCCCGCCGGGGATGTGCGGCTGGTGCAGGTCGTGCCAGATCCGCAGGTAGGCGGCGGCGATGCGCTGCCCCGCCGGCGAGTCGGGCTCGTGCCCGAGGGACTCGGCGGCCCTGCGGCCCATCAGGACGTGGTCCTGCTCGGTGAGCAGCCCGTCCCCGTCGACGTCCAGGTGGTCGAACCCGTGGTTGATCTTCGCGATGAGCAGGTCGTTGGTCGGCACGAACCCTCCGCAGGTCATCGGTTGAGGTGAGCAGCACACAGGATGGAGCCGTTCGGCGTGACGAGTCATCGCCCGAACAGGTGCCGGGGCTGCTCGATCGGATGGTGTCGCACCGTGGTGACGGGCCAGGTCGGCATGCTCCTCGCAGGACGTGGAGGGCGGGGGAGCACTCGGGCTCGCCTCCGACGCGGTGTTCGCCTCCGACACGGTGTTCGTCGCCGGCCGATGCGGACACGACGCTCGGCCTCGCGACCGTTCGGTGCGCCGCGGAGCGCCGTCTGCGCATCGCGGAACGAGCCGTGTCAGGACACCAGGACGCGGGTGGTGCTGGTGAGCAGGTGGCTGGCGCTGAGGCCGAACATCGCCCGGAAGGCATCGCTGAAGTGGGCCGGTGAGGCGAACCCCGCGGCGGTGGCGGCGGTGGTCAGGTCCAGACCTCTGCTGATCGCGCCCGCGACGTGGAGCATGCGGGCCCACAGCCGGTAGCGGCGGAAGCTCGTCCCCGTGTGCGCGGTGAACAGGTGCTGGAACCGCGACGCGGACAGGTTCACCTCGTTCGCGAGTCGCGCTGCGGTCCACGGCGCGTCCGGGTGGGCGCGCAGGAGTGCCAGCGCGGCGCGGACGCGTTCGTCCCGCTCGTCGCCGGTGTCGGTCAGGAGGCACAGCAGGGCCAGCGGATCCGGTGCGGCCGAGTCGCGAAGCCGCTGCGCCAGAGCGAGTTCGTCGCTGTGTCCCAGTTGGACCGCCGGACCCAGCCGGGTGGTCATGCGGGCGCTGGTCCTCCTCACCCAGGCCGAACCCGGGTCCACGTGGGCGAACAGCACGCGGCCGTGCTCGGCGACCAGCCGGTGCCGGGTGCGGGGCGGGACGAGCGCGGTGCGCGCCTGCCGCATCCCGGCGCCGTCGACGTGGATGGTGAACGGGGCGTCGACGCCCAGCGCGAAGCAGTGCACCGAACCGGAGTGTTCGCGCAACCGCAGCGACGGCCCCAGGTACGCCGCCCTGCCGAGGCGGACCCACACCGTCGGACAGCACGTTTCTGGAAGCGCCACCTCGTTCATCCCGGCATGCTGGCACACGGCGAGAGGAGCGAACGTGCTGAGACGAGGAGCCGGGCGGAGTGCGCTCGTGGCGGCGGAACTGCTCGACCCGGTACCCGGCGCGGGTGCGGTGACTCCTGCCCCGGCCGGCACCGCCCGCGACGTCGACGTCGCGGGCCCGGACCCGGAGACGCCGATGCGGCACCGTGCCCCGCTGCTCGCCCTGCCGTCGGCCCTCCGTCCGCACCTGCGTGCGGCGGCTGTCACCACCAGCACTGTCACCACCAGCACTGTCACCACCAGCGCTGTCACCACCGGCGCGGTCGGCTTCGGTGGCGTCACCGCGCTCGCGATGACGACCGCAGGGGGGAACGGTGCGCTGACCGGAGTGGCCCCGGCGGACGTCGTGGGCCTTCCGGTGCCGGTCGCCGGTGCGCGACTCGGTCGGGAGCGGACGTGACCGCGGTCGTGCCCGTCGCCGTGAGCATCTTCTTCCTGGGCATGGGCGTCTACGCGCTCGCCGCACCCGCCGCGCTGGTCCGGCCGTTCCGGCTGACCGCGGACACACCGGAGAGCCGCTCCGAGATCCGGGCGGTCTACGGCGGGTTCGGGGTCGCCGTCGCCGCAGTGCTCCTCCTCGCCACCCCTCAGGACGGCGACCTCAAGCGCGGTGCGGTGGTCACCGTCGCGTTCGCGCTCGCCGGGATGGCCGCAGGCCGAGTGGTGTCCCGTGTCGTCGACCGGCCGACGCGCTTCTACCCGGTCTGGTTCTACTGCTGCGTCGAGGCGGTCGCCGCCGGTCTCCTGCTCGTCACCGCCTGACGGCGCTGTCAGCGCATCACGACCCGAGCAGGACGCGTGCGGCGCCGCTCGCTGCCCCGGTGGGGAATCCGGATCGGGCAGAGCGTCGGCGATGCCGCGGGCGCGGGCCGCTCCCGGCCCGTGTGGTCCACCGTCCGCGACTTCTCGGGTCGCCGGTGCCGACCTCGCAGGGCCCGGACCGGTGTCGAGACCGGGCGCGATCCGGCGTGCGGGTGTACCGGCTCACCCGATCGGCAGCCGGGCGTGGACGGCTCGTCCGGTGCTCGTCGAGATCACGTCGAGGACACCACCGGTCGAGCAGGATGGATCGTCGAGCCGGTGATCGGCGATGCCGGTGGCCGAGATGCTGATCGGAGGGGGAACGGTGCGCGATCTGGTGCGCAAGAAGGTGATCTGGGCGGTGTCGGCGTTCGTCGTGGTGGCCGTCGTCGTGGGGATGTGGGCCTTCCAGCCGTGGAAGCTGTGGACGCGCAGCGAGGTGAACGAGGCCCTGCCCAGCGGGTTCGCCGTTCCGACGAGCAGCGGACCCGTGACCCGCGAGTCGTCACCGGAACCCACGACCGCGACTGCGACCGCGACCACCGCGGCCGAGCCGACCGTGCTGGCCGCGGGCGACTTCGTCACCCAGGAGCACGAGACGCACGGCACCGCCAGCGTGCTGGGCAGCGGGGACGCGCGCATCCTGCGGTTGGAGGGCTTCTCCACCTCCGACGGTCCCGACCTGCACATCTGGCTCTCCGACGCGACCGCGGGCGGCGAGTGGGGCAAGTACGACGACGGCCGCCACCTGACGCTCGGCCCGATGAAGGCCACCGACGGCAACCAGAACTACGCCATCCCCGCCGACGCCGACCTCACCGGCCTGCGCAGCGTCGTCGTCTGGTGCGACCGCTTCGACGTCGCCTTCGGCTCCGCCCCCCTGACCCTCTAGGGCCGGTTCCGCCGGGGCTGACGGCCCGGTGCTCGCCGAGAACTCCGTCCGTGCGGGCCGGGCGGCGTGGTGTGCTCGTCGCGGATGCCGACGCCCGGCGCCCGATCGTGTCACCGGCGCTGCTCCGTGAGGGTGGTGTCGGTTGCGCGGACCGGGGCGCACGTCCTCCGGACGGCAGGATGATCAGGTGCGGAACGAGGTCAGCGGCTCGGTGACGGGGCACGTCGTGCAGGCCGGGTCGATCGGACGTGTCTCGCTGACCGGGCCGGGTCCGGCGGAGCAGCACCCGGTCCCCCGGCAGTTGCCGCTGACGGTGCGGGACTTCACCGGTCGGGTCGAGCACCTGGCCGCGCTCGACGCCCTGGTGCCGGGCGAGGGGGCGAGCGCGGCTTCGGTGGTGGTCGCGGTGGTCGACGGTCCGGCCGGTGTGGGCAAGACCGCGTTGGCCGTGCAGTGGGCGCACCTGGCACAGCGCCTCTTTCGCGACGGCACGCTGTACACGTGCCTGCGCGGTCACCACCCCGCTGGCCCGGCGGCCCCCGGTGATGTGCTCGGTGGGTTCCTGAGCGCGCTCGGGGTGGCTTCGGAGTGGG
This sequence comes from Umezawaea beigongshangensis, assembly GCF_016464305.1. GTDB lineage: Bacteria > Actinomycetota > Actinomycetes > Mycobacteriales > Pseudonocardiaceae > Umezawaea_A > Umezawaea_A beigongshangensis. The sequence goes on along the minus strand of NZ_JAEIOJ010000008.1, from coordinate 338,981 downwards.
TGCCCGCCGAGTTGGAGGCGCGTGCGGGGTTGTACCGGTCGGTGCTGGCGGGGCGGCGGGTCCTCGTCGTGCTGGACGACGCCGACAGCGTCGAACAGGTGCGCCCCCTGCTGCCCGGTGCGGCGGGGTGCGCTGTGGTGGTGACCGGTCGCGGCGGCCTGGCGGGGCTGGTGGTCAGCGAGGGCGCGACCCGCGTGCCGCTGGACCTGTGCACCGAGCGGGAGTCGCTGGAGCTGGTGCGGGCGGTCCTCGGACCGCGCCGGGTGGACGCCGAGCCCGAGGCGGTGACGGGGTTGATCCGGGCCTGCGCGCGGCTGCCGCTGGCGCTGCGCGTCGCTGCGAGCCGTGCGGAGACCCAGCCCCACCTCACGGTCGCCGACCTGGTTGCTGAGCTGAGCCGGGACCGGTGGGGGGTGCTGAGCGTCCCGGCCGACCCCCGCGGCGCGGTGCTCGCCGTGTTCAACTGGTCCTACCTGAGGCTCACCGTCGAGCAGGCGCGGGTGCTGCGACGGCTGGGACTGCACCCCGGTCCTGAGTTCGGCGCGCACGCCGCCGCGGCGGTGTCCGGCTTGCCCCTGGAGGACGTCCGGCGGGCGCTCGACGCCCTGGCGGACAGCCACCTGGTCGAGAGGGTCGACCGCGACCGCTACCGCTTCCACGACCTGTTGCACGCCTACGCCACCGACCGCGCGGAGCACGACGACGGCCCGCACGAGCGCGAACTCGCCCGCCGGAACCTGCTGGAGTGGTACGCCCACCACGTCCGCACCGCCTACCGGCTCATCCTCCCCCACGCGGTCGACCGGCACGTCGGCGCCGAGGTGGACCTGCGCACCGAGCAGGGGATCGCCTTCGCCGACGTCGCCTCGGCGTGGGCGTGGGTGCAACTGGAGTGGGCCAACGTCGTCGACGCCATCCGCGCCACCGCACGCCACGAGCTGCCCCGGCTGACCGTCCTGCTGGCGAGCACCGCCGCGAACGCCCTGTACCTGCGGGGGTACTGGGACGTCGCCCTCGAGGTCTGCGACCTGGGCCTGGCCGCCGCTCGCGCCATCGGCAACAGGGTGGTCGAGTGCAACCTGCTGCAGCGGCTGGCGCACACCCACCAGGGCGCAGGCCGGTCGCGGGAGGCGGAGGAGGTCCTCCGGGGCGCGCTGGCGCTGGCCACCGAACTCGACGACCCGCACCTGAGGGCGGAGGTGCTGAGCAACCTCGGCTGGGTGTGCGTGGAGCGGGGCGGGTTCGCCGAGGCACGGGAGCACCTGCTGGCGGCGCTGCCGCTGAGCACCGGCCTTTTCGGCGGGCGTCTGGAGGGATTCGTCGAGTACAACCTCAGCGCCGCGGCCCTCGGGGCTGGCGAGCACGACCGGGCGCTGCACCACGCCGAGCGCGGCCTCGCGCTCGTCCAGGACGACGACGACCAGGACGTCGCGCCCTACGCGGTGCACCGCCTGGCTCAGGTGCGGCAGAGCACGGGCGCGCACGCCGAGGCGGTCGCGCTGTGCGAGCGGGCGCTGGCCGGGGAATCGCTGCGCGGCGACCCGCGCCACCGCGCCGCAGTCCTGCGCACCCTGGCCACGTCGCTGCGCCACCTCGGCGACGCGACGCGGGCCGTCGGGTGCGAGGAGGAGGCCCTGGCCGTCTTCGAGCGGTTCGGCGACGACCGCGCGCACGCTGTGCGCGCCCTGCTCGAAGACTCGGCGGACGGCGGGCAGGTCGTGCGCCGAGCAGGAGAACCGGCTCTCTCGCGAACCGCGACCTCCGACCCGCCGGGCGTGGACGGAGTTCGGGGTGCCGGACCCTCCCGCTGAGGACCTCGTTCGGACACCGGAGGATCTTCAGCGCTGCAGGTCCTTGATCTGCTTCACCGCCGCCCGAGGGTTCGACTCGGCGTTGTAGTTGATCGGGTGTGCCGACGAGCGCTGTTCGACGACGAAGTAGTAGCGGGTTCCGTCGACGACGATCTTCAGGCGGGCGCTCGGGCGCGGGTGCACGTGGGTCACCTCTCCCACCTGCCTGCCGGCCCCGTGGACCGGGGACGTGCGGGTGGTGTCGTCGGCCTCGCGGAGCAGCTGTCGACTCGCGAGCAGGCGGGCGACCAGCACGTCGACCAGCTGGTCGTAGATCGGCTGGGCGTCGAGGGTCACGTTCGTCCGCGTGCTGGAGAGCGTCCCGAACGTGGCCAGCACCGCGGCGGACAGGGGCGTGGCCCTCGTCCGGACCAGCCAGGCGAGGAGGAGCCGCGCGTCGTCGTCGGTGAGGATCGTCATCACGGCGTCCTGCGGGCTGATCTTGAACAGGGCGTGGAAGTGGTGCTTGTCGTCGCGTTCCACCACCGCCCGGTCCAGCTCGAAGTTGAGGTACAGGGCTTCCTGGTGGATCAGGTGGGTGAGCAGCGACGGGAGGTACGGGGTGCGGTTGAGCGGTCCAGCGGCGGCCTCGTGGTGAGTGGCCCAGTTCGTCGTGATCGAGCCGACCAGACGGGCCGCCTCCGACCTGGCCCTGACGTACATCTGTCGGTCCTTCGTGCTCTCGTAGAACGCGCTGAAGTCCCGCTCCGGGACGGAGTCCTGGGCTCCGACCTTGGCGTACCGGGTCGAGACGTTGGTCTGCGCACTGATCCGGGGAGTCGGCGTCTGCTTCTTCTTCCGCTGCGGGTGCGGACCGACCTCCAGGCGGTACCGCTGCTCCGAGGGGCTCAGGGACTTGTTGTAGGAGCTCACCATCTGCGTCGCCGTACCGGGCTTCTGGATGGCCCTCTTGAGCTTGTCGCGCGCGCTGACGAGGTTCGGGTTCTGGTACTCGTCCACGGGAAGCGGCCCGTAGACCAGCTCCATGCCGGGATCGCCGGGGTTCATGCCCTCGATCACCAGTGTCATCACCGGGATCCCGCCGACGTCGGTCGTGGCCCCGGTGTGAGCGATCTCCTGGCCGTTGCTCATGCCGGGTTCCAGGGTCAGCACCGCGTTGCGCATCTCCATCTCCAAGCCGGCGACTCTCGGGTTCGCGACGGTCGCCGGCTGGCTGCGGGTGCCGACCGCGCCCTGCTGGTACTCGGTGATGTAGCCGGTCAGCTGCGCCACGTCCACGTCGTCGTGCTGCACGAACTGCTGGAGCCGGTTCGCCGACGCCGGTGCGGGATCGGCGACGACGGCGGCGGGGTCCGTGCGGCCGCGCTTGATCTCGAAGAAGGTGATGAAGTCGGGGTCGTTCGTCAGCCCGTGCTGGGCGAGCACCTGGTCGAAGTCGTCCATCGTCATCCGCTGGACGACGGGGGCGCGCTGGACGGAGTGGTCGTGGCCCTGGTGCTCGCCGTCGCGGGCGGTCGGGACGGGGCCCGCCATGACGCGGCGGGCGTTGGCCTCGGCCGCGCGTTCGTGGACGTCGCCGGGGTCGGAGACCGACAGGCCGTCGCCGATCGGTGTGGCCGAGACGGGGCCGCTGCGCTGCTGGACGACGTGGGTCAGTTCGTGGGCGAGCGTGTGGCGGTCGCCGCCTCCGGTCCCGATCACGACGTGGTTGCCGGAGGTGTAGGCGTGGGCGCCGAGTTCGGTCGCCGAACGGCGGGCGGCGTCGTCGGTGTGCACGCGGACGTCGGAGAAGTCGGCGCCCAGCCTGGCTTCCATCTCGGTGCGGACCGGGGTGCCGAGCGGTCGGCCCGCGGAGCGCAGGACGTCGTGCACGGCGGACCGCTGCTCGGTGGACCGCTGCACGGCGGACGCGTCGAACGTCCTGGCGACGGCGGCGTTGCCGATGCTGCGTTGCAGCGCGAGCAGCGCCGCCGGGCCGGTGGGCACCCCGGTGCTGTCGCGGGGTGTGGAGGTCTGCGGTGGTCGAGCGGCCTGCTGCGGCTTGTCCTGGTCGTGCACGGTCGCCTCCTGCGGTGGGGTCGTGGGCACCGACCACCTGCCTACCGCCCCGCGGCGGGTCGGTGACAGGCCCCGCGGGCCACACGCGGGTGACACGAGTTGCCCGAACGTGCCCCCGGCACGTCGAGTTCCCGTCCTGATCACGCCCTCGACGTGCTGGCACGTCGTGGAACGGGGGACGCGCGTGCCGGAAGCGCTTCCCGAGGTCGATCCGCCGCCCGATCGGCGACCCGCGCCTGCCGCTGGCGCTGTCGTCGGCCGCGCGCCCTCCGCGCGGCAGGCCCACCCGGTCGGTCGAGGACCCGCCGAAACGCCTGGACGACGGCGTGGACCAGGTCGCCCCGCTCGGCCGGCGCGTCGAGCACGGGAGACCCCGCTCGACGAGCACCTGCTCGGCCGGGGCGGGGCGGCGTGGGACGCGCCCGTCGCGGCGACACTCGTGGTGGACACGACAACGCGTCCACAGAGGACCGGTGGCGACGTGCGGTGCGGTCCCGCTCCTGGGCCACGAGCACGAGGGCTCGGGTGAACCGGGTCGCTCCGCGAGTCCACCGTGGACTCGACTCGTCGCACCGCCGAGGACCGCGTGCTCGTGCCGCAGGACGAGCAGGCCCCCGTACAACGGGTCCACGATCACCGGGCGCGCTCCCGACCCGTCGGGCTCTGACCCGAGACGGAGATGAACGGGGTGGGAACTTTCCGTCGTGCGTCGCCGTTCCTCGCGGGCAACAGGCGCAACGACGTGCACGCGTCGGGCACGTCCGGATGCGCCGGTCGGAGCAGCAGGACCGGCGACCGCGTCGTGCCGATCGGCCTGAGCGCGGGCGCGCGACCGCTGCTCCGTGCTGTCTCGGCCGTACCGTCGCCGGTGCGGACGAGATTGTCGGCGTGCGCGACGCCGTCCCCGGACGATTGCCGCGCTGAACGGTTCGCCGACGCCGTCAGACGCGAAACCTCCGGTGACCGCTCGTCCTCGACGACCACCGCCGGTATCGGTGCTGAACCGCCGCGTCTCCCATCGCGACCGCCGCCGATCGCACGGCTCCGACAAATCGTGCCACCACGGCCGACCCGTCCGAACTCGTGACCGGACCGCGTCTTCGGCATGCCGGCGACCGATTCTCGGCGCACCGGCCGATGATTGCGCGCCAGCGGCGGTCTGATGTGCGGGCCGGACCACGCGAACGACTTCCGACAGCCCGCGGAGACTGTTCTCCGTGCCGATTCGCTCGACCGATCCGGTGGGTGGACGTCGACGGAACCGGCACGGCGACGCGGTTCGCGCCGGCGGCCGACTCGGGGGGACGGGTCTGCCTGCTTTCCGGCCAACGGTCTCGTCGCTCTACCAGGGAAGACGACTCCGCGCGCGGCTCGGCCACACCGCCGGAAGCCGCGAACTCGATCTTCGCGGGTCGGGAAAGATTGGACGACCGGGGGTGCGTCTCCTCGCTCGGCGGTGTCGGATCCGGCGTCCGGACGCCGACCGGCTCGGCGCCCGGACGCCGGAATCGGGTCGGGCGGGAATCGAGCGCGGCGGTCGTGATCGCGGACTTCGGTGGCCCGCGGTTCAGGATCAGCGCCGCTCGCCGACCGCTGCGGGGTTCTGAGGTTCCGCACGTCGTCGGAGCGGGACAGCGGTTTCGCTTCGTCCTCCGGTGCGCTCGCGGCAGAAGATCGGTGCGTCGTGGCGGTGGTGCTGTCCGGCGCGAGGGGTGCGACGAATCGTGTTTCCGAGTGTGAGATCGAACGAGAACGGGATCTGCGGAATTGTGTTCTCGCCGTGGTCGTGAACGGGTGTTCGTCTGACCGGCTCATTGCGGGGAAGCGGGCTGGTCGTGTCCCGCGCGGCACAGGGGCGGAATTCGCGCACATCGCGAGGTGGGCCGGTTCTGCTGAGTGGTGGACAGACGACGATTCTCTGCGACGTGGAATATGCGTCTCATTCCTCGCATCGCGGTCTGTAATATTTCAACATGCAGACGAGTCTGCGGGTGGGGTATTGTTGTCTCGACCGTGTGGTCGTACTGGTGGGCAAGAGGGGATTGGAAAAGAGGCTCAGTGCCGTCGTGATCGAGGGCTCGACGGCTTCGCGTTGCAGAGATCCTGGGGGACTTCTGTGCTCAAAATCTTCTTCACACTCGAAGACCTCGCTCGTTTACGCATGACCTCGGGGCTGGGGCCGGTGGCGGAGGGCATTTTCGCCCTGGACGCCTTCGGCGCGCGCCGTGATCCGGCCGGGTACCGGGACCCGGTGCTGGCGAAGTGGCGGCGGAGCACCGCGCTGCGGCTCGGCGACCGGTTGGGCGACGTGCGCTCGCTCGTGCAGGAGCGCAGGCCGGTTCCCGACCTGCTGTGGTTGCTGGGACGCCGCTCCCGGCCGGTGGCGGCCGGTGGCGGGGAGGACGTCGTGTTCGCCTTCTGCCGGGTGGCCGTGCTGCCCCACTGGAGCAGGGTGCAGAGCACGCTGGAGAGCGAGCGGGAGAGACGGGGGCGGAGGGCGATCGTCGACGGGGTCGAGTCGGTGCTCGCGAGCCTGTCCCCTCGGCTGCGGTGGAACCCGCCGGTGCTGGAGGTCCTGGACGCCCCGGACGGGGAGATCGGACTGGGCGGGCGTGGCATGCTGCTGTGCCCGTCGGCCTTCCTGCTCGACGGCCCGCTGGTGATACCGCGGGAGAGGGAGACCGGTCTGCCGGCCGTGATCTTCCCGATCCAGAGCGGCGCGTACGCGCTCGCCCACTCGGCCGACGACTGGGAGCCCAGCGAACAGGTGCTCGCCGCGCTCATCGGGGCGACCCGTTCCGCCGCGCTGTTCGCCCTGACCGAGAGCTGCACCACCGGCGTGCTGGCGCAACGTCTGGGCATCTCCCTGGCCGGGGCCAGCAAGCACGCCACGGTGCTGCGCAAGGCGGGACTGGTGACGACGACGCGCACCCGCAACACCGCGCTGCACACGCTCACCTCGTTGGGCGTGGCCCTGCTGCAACGCGAACTGGTGGGTGCGTCGACGGGCGACGTCGCGCGCGTGGTCTGACGGCCGCCGCTCGCGCTCACTTCGCCGACGAGTCAAACAGATGGCTGAGGCGTTCCCGAGCGGCAAGACTCCGGAACCGGGACGGAGAAGTCGTCCCGCGACGAGTCGAGAGCATTGTGCGGCAAGGGGATCACGGGCGTGCTTTCCAATTCTGCTGACCGGACGGCCACCGCGTCGCGCCACGCGCGAGCGGTGGTCGTCTGCCTGGCGGGCGGAGTGGCCCTGGTCCAGGTGCTCCTCTCGGCCCGGTACGGCTACAACGTCGACGAGCTGTACTACCGGTTGCTCGGCAACCGCGGGTTCGCCTGGGGCTACACCGACCAGCCACCGCTGACTCCCGCCGTCGTGCGCTCGTCGATCGTCCTGTTCGGCGACACGGTGGTGGCCGTCCGAGTTCCGGCCGCGCTGTGCGCCGCCGCGGTGGTGGTGCTGGGCGCGATGATCACCGCGGAGCTGGGCGGCTCGCCGCGGGCGCGGGTGTTCGCCGCACTCGGCCTGAGCACGTCGTTCCTGGTGCTCAGCGTCGGGCACGTCATGGTCACGACCACGTTGGACGTGGTCGCCTGGTGCGCGGTCCTGCTGTTCGTCGTGCGTGCGCTGGTGCGCGGCGACGACCGGTGGTGGGTCGCGGCGGGGGCGGTGTGCGGGATCGCCTCCTACGCCAAGTACGTCGTGCTGCTGCTGCCCGTGTCCCTCGTCGTCGCACTGGCGCTGGTGGGTCCGCGCCGGATGCTGGTGGACCGCCGGTTCCTGGCGGGTGTCGCGGTCGCCCTGCTGCTGGGTGCCCCGAACCTGGTGTACCAGGTCGTCAACGACTTCCCGCAACTGCGCATGGCGGAAGCCCTCGGCGCCACCGACGGGAGCTTCAACCGGGTGATCTTCCTGCCGACCCTGCTGCTGGTGCTCGGACCGCTGGCGGCCGTGGTGTGCGTGGCCGGGTGCGTGCGGCTGCTGCGCGATCGCGCCGTGCGCGCGGTGGGCGTGGCTGCGCTGGTCGCGCTGGTGCTGACGGTCGTGGGGGGTGGCCGGCCCGACTACGTCGGTGGCGTGCTGATCGGGTTGTTCGCGGCCGGGTGCGTCGCGCTGGACCGCTGGTCCGGCCGGGGACGGCGGATCGCTCCGCTGGCGGTCGCGTTCGCCGGGACCTCGGCGCTGCAGGTGGTGCTGGCGCTCCCGGTGCTGCCCGAGCGCGCGCTGTCGGCGGTGCCGGTGAACAACATCTCCACCGAGAGCGTGGGCTGGCCGGAACTGGCGGAGGGCGTGACGCGGGCGTACCGGTCCCTGCCGCCCGGTGAACGGCACCGCGCGGTCGTGCTCGCGCACAACATCGGCGAAGCGGGCGCTCTCGACCGCTTCGGCCAGGACCTGCCGACGGTCCACAGCGGACACAACGAGTTGCACTCGTGGGGGCCGCCGCCCGAGCACGCCGACGTGGTCGTCGCGGTCGGCTTCACCGACGACCGGCTGACCAGCGACTTCCACCGCTGCGACGTCGTGGACCACGTGGACAACGGTGTCGGTCTGGACAACGCCGAACAGGGGATGCCGATCACGGTGTGCCGCGGCCGATCGGAGCCCTGGGCGCAGTCGTGGCCCGCCTACCACTACCTCAGCGGCTGACCCGCTGACCACCGAACAGGACGTGATGCGCCGTGACGACCGCACGGGACACAGCCGGACCACCCCGCCCCGCCCGGACGGCGGACGACACCGACGCGCCGCACCGGCCGGTGGCCGTGCGACCGGTCGTGGCCGTGGCCGCGGGCGTGCTCGCGACCCTGCTCGCCTTCGCGGGCCGCTACGACTACCACGCCGACGAGCTGTACTTCCGGCTGCTGGGCGAGCGGGGACCGGCCTGGGGCTACGTCGACCAGCCGCCGCTGCTGCCCACCCTGGTGCACGCTTCGAGGTGGTTGTTCGGCGACACGCCCTGGGGCGTGCGGCTGCCCGCCGCGATCTGCGCCGCGGTGATCGTCGTGGTGTGCGCGACGATCGCGGCCGAGCTCGGCGGCGGACGACGTGCCCAGCTGCTCACCGCGTTCTGCGTCGGCACGTCCACGTTGGTGCTCACCTTCGGGCACTGGGTCCTCACCAGCAGCGTCGACACCGCGGCCACGTGCGTGGTGCTGCTGTGCGCCACCAGGGCGTTGCTGCGCGGGGACGGCCGGTACTGGTTGGTCGCCGGCGCGGTCGTGGGCCTGGCCCTGCACGCCAAGTTCATGGTCCTGCTGCTCCCGGTCTGTCTGCTGCTGGGGCTGCTGCTCGTGGGGCCGCGTTCGGCGTTCCGCGACCGGCGGCTCTACCTGGGCGTGGGCCTGGCGCTGCTGATCGGTGCGCCGAACCTCGTGTACCAGGTCCTCAACGACTTCCCGCAGTTGCAGATGGCGCGGGCGCTGGGCGAGCTCGACGGCGCGGACAACCGCGCGATGTTCGCCACCAACCTGCTCCTGCAACTGGGACCGTTGCTGACCGCGGTGTGGTTGTTCGGCCTCTACCGGCTGCTGAGCGACCGGACGTGGCGCCCGGTGCGGGCGATCGGCGTGGGCTACCTGGTCGCCACCGCCGCCGCGCTCTACATCGAGGGCGGCCGGCCCGACTACACGGGGGGATTCCTGATCGCCCTGCTCATCGCCGGGTGCGTGGCGCTGGACCGGTGGGTCGGCGATCGCCGGCTCCGTCAGGCGCCCGTCGCCCTGGGACTCGTGCTGACCACCGCCTTCCAGGTCTACCTGGGACTGCCGGTGCTGCCGGAGTCCTCGCTGGCCCGCTGGCAGCTGGCGAGCATGCAGCTGGAGAGCGTCGGCTGGCAGCCGCTCGTGGACCAGGTCGCGCAGGTCTACCGGCAGCTGCCGGACGCGGAGCGGGATCGGGCCGTGGTCCTGGCCGAGAACTTCGGCCAGGCGGGAGCGCTCGACCTCTACGGCGAGGGGAGGGTTCCCGCCGTCTACAGCGGACACAACGAGCTGCACGCCTGGGGGCCTCCGCCGGAGAGCGCGGACGTGGTGATCTCGCTCGGCGTCGACGAGGAGCTGCTCCGGGACGACTTCGTCCGGTGCGAGGTCGTGGCGCGCATCGACAACGGGCTCGCGGTGGAGAACCCGGAACAGGGACGGGTGGTCTCCGTGTGCCGCGGCCGCACGGAGCCGTGGAGCCGGTCGTGGCCCGGCTACCGGCACCTGGGCGCCTACCTCTGAGCCCGCGCGCGATCCGCTGGTCAACCGGTTCCGGTCGAGGGGGAGTGTGTTTCGTGGTGGAGCAGCAGCGGTGCCTGGACGAGTTGTTCGCCGAACGGGCGGCGGCGACGCCGGAGCGCACGGCCCTGGTGTCCGGCGGTGAGCGGATGACCTACGCGCAGCTCGACGCCGCCGCCGACCGGCTGGCGTGCTCGCTGGTGGCCGCCGGCGCGGGCCCGGAGCGGTTCGTCGCGCTGGTGCTGCCCCGGTCGGCGGACCTGGTGGTCGCGATCCTGGCGGTGCTCAAGACCGGTGCGGGGTACGTGCCGCTGGAACCGGGCAACCCGCCGGACCGGATCGCCCGCGTGCTGGCCGACGCCCGGCCGGTCGTCTCGGTGGTGACGGCCGGGACCGCGGCGCGCGTGCCCGCCGACCACCCCGTGCTGGTGCTGGGCGGTCCGCAGGAGGACCGCCAGGCGCCCCGCCCGGTGCGTTCGCCCCTGAACCCGGCCTACGTCATCTACACCTCGGGGTCGACCGGCCAGCCCAAGGGGGTGGTGGTGCCGCACGCCAACGTGGTGCGGCTGCTGTCGTCCACCGCGCACTGGTACGGCTTCGGCGAGGAGGACGTCTGGCCGCTGTTCCACTCCGCCGCGTTCGACGTCTCGGTGTGGGAGCTGTGGGGTGCGCTGCTGCACGGCGGCACGCTGGTCGTCGTCCCGGACGACGTCGCGCGGTCGCCGCGCGACTTCCTGCGGTTGCTGGTCGAGCACCGGGTGACCGTGCTCAACCAGACCCCGTCGGCGTTCTACCAGCTGATGGCCGCGGAACGGGCGGAACCGGACCTGGGGCGGGAACTCGTCCTGCGGTACGTCGTGTTCGCGGGCGAGGCGCTGAACGTGGGCAGGCTCGCGGAGTGGTACGACCGGCACCCGGACACGGCGCCCGTCCTGGTCAACATGTACGGCATCACCGAGACCACGGTGCACGCCTCCTACCTCGCCCTGGACCGGGTCTCGGCCGCGTCGGCGCCCGGCAGCGTCGTCGGCGTGCCCGTCCCCGACCTCGCGTTCCACGTCCTCGACGACCGCCTGCGGCCCACCGAGGAGGGCGAGCTGTACGTGTCCGGTCCCGGTGTGGCGCGCAACTACGCCAACCGTCCTCAGCTGACCTCGGCGCGGTTCGTCGCCTGTCCGTTCGGTGCGCCGGGTGAGCGGATGTACCGCTCCGGCGACCTCGTGCGGCGACTGCCGGACAACGGCCTGGTGTACCTGCGGCGCACCGACGACCAGGTGAAGGTGCGCGGGTACCGGGTCGAGCCGGGGGAGGTGGAAGCGGTGCTCGGCACGCACCCGGCGGTGGACCAGGTGGCGGTGACGGCTCGGCGGGACCGGGGCGAGGAGGTGAAGCTCGTCGCCTACGTCGTGCCGGTCGGACCCGAGCCCGCGCGGCGCGAACTGCGCGACCTGGCTCAGGAGCGACTGCCGTCCTACATGGTGCCGGCCGCGTTCCACTACCTGCCCGCGTTCCCCCTGACCGTCAACGGCAAGCTCGATCGCCGCGCCCTGCCCGAACCCGTGCGCTCGGACAGCGTCGACGCCCGGTACGCGGCACCCCGCGACGACGCCGAGCGAACCGTGGCGCGGCTGTGGGGCGAGGTGCTCGGGCTGGACCGGGTGGGCGTGGACGACGACTTCTTCCAGCTGGGCGGCGACTCGCTGTCCGCGGTCCGGGTGTCGTCCCGCATCCGCGCCGCGTTCGGGGTCGACGTGCCCGTGCGGGCGCTGTTCGACGCGCCGACCGTGGCGGCGCTCGCCTCGCGGTTGTCGGAGGCGCACGCGGCGGACGTGATCCCGCGCGTGCCCGGCGACGGGCCGTTCCCCCTGTCGCCGGTGCAACTGCGGTTCTGGTTCTCCCACGAGCTGCAACCCGGCGGAACCGCCGACAACGTGCACGTGGGACGGGTGCTGCGCGGTCCGGTGGACGTGGCGGCGCTGCGGCGGGCGCTGCGCCGCCTGGTCGAGCGGCACGAGGCGCTGCGCACCACCGTGACCGAGGTCGACGGCCGCCCGCACGCGGTGGTCGGGCCCGCGACCGACGTGCCGCTGACCGTGGCGGACCACTCGGAGGCGGCCGTGCTCGCCGAGGTGGACACGCCGTTCGACCTGCGCACCGGGCCGTTGCTGCGCGCGGCGCTGTTCCGCCGCGGACCCGACGAGCACCTGCTGGTGCTCGGCGCGCACCACTTCGCCACCGACGGCTGGTCCACGCGTCTCCTGCTGGACGACCTCGACGCGTTCCGCGCCGACGACCGGGCCGACCTCCCGCCGGTGCGGACGCGCTACCGCGACTTCGTGCTCTGGCGGGAGAACGAGCGGGAGGAGCACCTCGCGTACTGGCGCGACCGCCTGGCCGGGCTTCGCCCGCTCGCGCTGCCCGCGGACCGGCCCAGGCCGGCCGTCCGGTCGGGCAGGGGCGCGGCGCACCGCTTCTCCCTCGACCGCGACCTGGTCGGCGCCCTGCGGGAGGTGGGCGCGGGCGCGGGGGCGACGCTGTTCATGACGCTGGTGGCCGCCTGCCAGGTGCTGCTGTCCCGGTACGCGGCGGAGGAGGACGTCGCGGTCGGCACGGTCGTCGCCGGGCGCGACCACCCCGACCTGGAGACCGTGGTCGGCCCGTTCATCAACACGGTGGTGCTGCGCTCGACCGTGACCGGTGGCACGCCCTTCACCGACTTCCTCACCGACGTCCGCACCACGGTCCTGGACGCGTTCGCCCACCGCGAGGTGCCCTTCGAGCGGCTGGTCGAGGAGTCGGGGGTGGAACGGGACCCCAGCCGCACGCCGCTGGTGCAGGCCCTGGTCGTGCTGCAGAACCCGCCAGCGGACGGGGGCGAGGTGGTGCTGTTGCCGCGCACCGGCGCGCAGTTCGACCTGACCCTGGAGTTCACCGAGCGCGACGGCGGGCTGGCCGTTTCGATCGAGCACAGCACGGACCTGTTCGGCCCGGACGCGGTCGAGCGGATCGAGAGGCACCTGCGCGTCCTGCTGCTGGGTGTCGCGTCGTCGCCGGGAACCCCGGTCGGCGACCTCCCGGTGCTCGACGCCGCCGAGTCGGGGGAGCTGCTCGTCGAGCGCAACGACACGGCGGTGCCGCTGGTGGACGACCGCGCCCTGCACGTGCGGGTGGCCGTCAACGCGCGGCTGCGGCCGGACGCGGTCGCGGTCGCGTCCGAGCACCGGTCCCTGACCTACGCCGAGCTGGACCGGTCGGCCAACCGGCTGGCCCACCGCCTGCTCTCGCTGGGCGCGGGCCGGGGCGAGCAGGTCGTGCTGTGCCTGGACCGCGATCCGCTGCTGGTGGTGGCCATGCTCGCGGTGCTCAAGACCGGGGCCGCCTACGTGCCGCTCGACCCCGACATCCCGCCGGCCCGCCTCGCGCACGTCGTGGCGGAGTGCGGCGCGCCGGTCCTGCTGGCCCCCGCCGGGCGGGTGGAGGGCGGGACGGCGGTGGTGGTCGACCCCGCCGACGACGGACCGTGGTCCGACCTCGACCCCGGGATCGTGGTCGAGCTGGACGAGCTGGCCTACGTCGTCTACACGTCCGGGTCCACCGGTGTCCCCAAGGGCGTGATGGTCTCCCACCGGGCACTGGTCGACTACTGCGCCTGGCACGTGCGCGCCTACGGCCTGTGGCCGGACGACCGGTGCTCCTCGGTGGTGGGGCTCGGGTTCGACGTGCTCGTCGGTGAGGTGTGGCCGACCCTGTGCGCCGGGGCCCGGCTGGACCAGCCGGACGAGGCCACGGTGAACGACCCGGCGGCGCTGGCGCAGTGGTTCGGCCGCGTCGGCACCACGGTCGCCTACCTGCCCACGCCGAGGGTCGAGTCCCTGCTGGACGACGAGGCCGTCCGGCGGACCGGACTGCGCGCGCTGCTGGTGATCGGCGACGCGCTGCGCCGCCGGCCGCCCGAGGGGCTGCCCTTCACCCTGGTCAACGTCTACGGGCCGGCCGAGTGCACGGTGGCCGCCACCCAGGCGGAGGTGCCGCCGGGGCGGGGGAGCGGGCTGCCGCCGATCGGCACACCGCTGGACAACACCGCCGCGTACGTGCTCGACGGCCGGCTGCACCCGGTGCCGGTGGGCGTGCCGGGCGAACTCCACCTCGCCGGCACCGGGCTGGCCCGCGGGTACCTGGCCCGGCCCGCGCTGACCGCGGCCAGGTTCACCGCGTGCCCGTTCGGTCCGCCCGGCACCCGGATGTACCGGACCGGCGACCTGGTCCGCTGGCTGCCCGACGGGAACCTGGAGTTCCTGGGCCGCACCGACCAGCAGGTCAAGCTGCGCGGGCACCGGATCGAGCCGGGCGAGGTGGAGAACGTCCTGGGCGGCCACCCGGACGTGGCCCAGGTCCTCGTCACCGTGCTGGGCCGGGGCGAGGACGGTGCGCGGCTGGTCGCCTACGTCGTGCCGGAACCCGGCGCGGAGATCCGCCCGACCGACCTGGCGGACCACGCCGCGCTCGTGCTTCCGCGCTACATGGTGCCCGCCGCGTTCGTCGCGCTGGAGCGGATGCCGTTGACCGCGAACGGCAAGATCGACCGTCGCGCGCTGCCCGTGCCCGAGCCCGCGCGCAGGCCCTACGCCGCCCCGACCACCGCCACCGAGACGGCTCTGGCGGGCATCTGGGCGGAGGTGCTGGGTGTGCCGTCGATCGGCGTGCACGACAACTTCTTCGAGCTGGGCGGCGACTCCGTGCTGAGCCTGCGCGTGGTCGCACTGGCGCGGCGCGCGGGGCTGCGGCTGAGCACGCGGGACGTGTTCCACCGGCAGACCGTCGCGGAGCTGGCGCCGGAGACGACCCGTCTCGCGGACGTCACCGGGGTCGTCAGGGGACCGCTCGACCCCGTGCTGCTCGACCGGCTGGCCGCCGACGGCGGACCGGTCGAGGACGTCTACCCGCTCACCCCCGTGCAGAGCGGGATGCTCTACCACGACCTCCTCCAGGGCGCCTACCACGAGTGCTTCCAGGTCGAGCTGACGGACATCACCTCCCCGGACCTGCTCGCGACCGCGTGGCGGCGCGTCGTGGCCCGCACGCCCGCGCTGCGCACGGACCTGCGCTGGGAGGGCCTGCCGGAGCCGGTGCAGGTGGTGCGCCGCACCAAGGACGTCCCGGTGGTCCAGCTGGACCGGCGGGGCCTCGACGCGGACGAGCGCGCGGTGCGGTCGGCGCCGATCTCCGGGGACGACCTCGTCCACGTCGTCCTCGCCCGGCTCGACGGCGACCGCGTCCGGGTCGTCTGGTCGTTCCACCACCTGCTGCTGGACGGCTGGAGCGCCTTCCGGGTGCTGGCGGACGTCCTCGCCGAGTACGACGGGCTCCTCGACGGCGTGCCGGTCGAGCCCGTGCCCCGGCGTCCGCACGCCGACCACGTGGCCTGGCTGCTCGCCCGTGACGCGTCGGGGGACGAGCCGTACTGGCGCGGCGTGCTCGACGGTCTGCCGGGGCGGACACCGCTGCCGTTCGACCGCCTGCCCGCGGCCGGGCACCGGCCCACCCCCTCCGGCAGGTCGTCGGTGGCGCTGCCCGAGGACGTGTCGCGGCGGCTCGCCCTCGTGGCCAGAGAACTCCGGGTCACGCTGAACACCGTCCTCCAGGGCGCGTGGGCACTGCTGCTGTCGCGCTGGGCGGGCGAGGCCGACGTCTGCTTCGGCGCCACGTCGGCGGGCCGGCCGGACGCCCTCGACGGGGTCGAGGACATGATCGGGCTGTTCATCACCACCCTGCCGGTCCGGGTCGGGGTGGACCCGGACGCCGACCTGGGCGACTGGCTGCGCGGTCTGCAGGCCGAACAGGTCCGGGCGCGCGAGCACGAGCACGTCGCGCTCGCGGACGTGCGCCGCTGGGCCGGGGGCGATGACCTGTTCGACAGCCTCCTGGTGTTCGAGAACTA
The DNA here is from genome assembly GCF_016464305.1 of Umezawaea beigongshangensis. Lineage (GTDB taxonomy): Bacteria > Actinomycetota > Actinomycetes > Mycobacteriales > Pseudonocardiaceae > Umezawaea_A > Umezawaea_A beigongshangensis. The sequence goes on along the minus strand of NZ_JAEIOJ010000008.1, from coordinate 322,952 downwards.
CCCCGACGTGGACGAGCGGCACGGCCTGCGCTTCGACGCGGTCGAGGCCGCCAACACCTCCCACTACCCGCTGCAGGCGATCGTGCGGGCCGGCACCGCCCTGTCGGTGCTGCTGACCTACGACCCCGACCTGTTCGACGCCGCCACCGTCGAGCGGCTGGCCGGTCACCTGGGTCAGCTGCTGCGCACCGTGGCCGCCGACCCGGCGCGCCGGGTGGGGGACCTGCCGATGCTGACACCGGCGGAGGAGGACGCCCTGCGGGAGTGGTCCGGGACCACCGACGGCGCCGGGACCGCCGGGGAGCGGGTGGACCTGGCGGTGGCCGAACAGGCGGGGCTGCGGCCCGACGCCGTGGCCGTGGTGCAGGAGGACCGGTCGATCACCTACGGCGAGCTGGACCGCCGGGCCAACCAGCTGGCCGCTCACCTCGTGGCGCGCGGCGTGCGCCGCGACGACCTGGTCGCCGTCGCGGTCGAGCGGGGCGTCGAGGCCGTCGTCGCCGTCCTGGGGGTGCACAAGGCGGGTGCGGGCTACCTGCCGCTCGACCCGGACTTCCCCGCGCCCCGGCTCGCCGACGTGCTCGACCAGGCGCGTCCCCGGCTGCTGCTGGCCCAGGAGCACCTGCTGGCCGACCTGCCCGACGTCGCCGCGCCCCTGGTGCTGCTGGACGGGGACCGGGTGCTCGTGGAGGCCCGGCCGGACGGCGACCCCGGCGTGTCGCGCGGCGGGGGAGACCTCGCCTACGTCACGTTCACGTCGGGTTCCACGGGGCGTCCCAAGGGCGTCCTGGTCGAGCACCGGGGACTGGCCAACGTGGTCTCCGAGGCCCACCGCGTCTACGGCCTGGGCCCGGACAGCCGGGTGCTCCAGTTCTACACGACGAGCTTCGACGCGGGCGTCTTCGAGGTGTTCGCGGCGCTGACCGCGGGCGCGACCCTGGTGATCGCCTCCGCGGGCGCCCGGCGCGACCCGGCGCAGCTGGTGCGGCAGCTGCGGAGCGGGGCGATCACCGCCGCCACCGTGCCACCGGCCGTGGTGAGCGCCGTGGACGCGGCCGAGGTCCCCGGTCTGGCGACCCTGGGGCTGGCCGGTGACGTCCTCCCGCCGGACACGGCCCGCGCGTGGGCGCCCGGTCGCACGCTGGTCAACGTCTACGGGCCCACCGAGGTCTCGGTGGCGGTCACGCTGCACCGGGTGTCCGCGCCCCCGCCGGGGAGCGCCGTGCCACTGGGACGGCCGATCCCCGGCACCCGCGGTCACGTCCTGGACGCCCGGCTCGCACCGGTGCCCGTGGGGGTGGTCGGCGAGCTGTACGTGGGTGGTGTCGGCGTCTCCCGCGGCTACCTGGGACGACCGGGAGCGACCGCGGCGTCGTTCGTCGCCGACCCGTTCGGGCCGCCGGGCGCGCGGCTGTACCGCACCGGCGACCTGGTGCGCCTGCTGCCGGACGGGAACCTCGCGTTCGCGGGCCGGGCCGACGACCAGGTGAAGATCCGCGGCTTCCGGGTCGAGCCGGGCGAGGTCGAGCAGCGGTTGCTGGAGCTGCCCGGCGTCGAGGAGGCCGCGGTGGTGGCGCGCGAGGACCGGCCGGGTGACCGCCGCCTGGTCGCGTACGTGGTGGGCGACCGCGGTGTGGACGGGCTGCGCGAGGCGCTGGCGGCTCTGCTGCCCGCCTTCCTGGTGCCGGCGGCCTTCGTGGCCGTGCCGGCGCTGCCGCTGGGGCCCACCGGGAAGGTCGACCGGTCGGCGCTGCCAGCGCCGGTCCGGGAGGAGGTGACCGCGTCGGCCTACCAGGCCCCGCGCGACGCGACGGAGGAGGCCCTGGTGCGGCTCTGGTCCGAACTGCTGCCCGCCGACCGGATCGGCGTGCACGACAACTTCTTCGACCTCGGCGGTGACTCCATCACCACCCTGCGGCTGATGTCGCGCACGAGCCGGACGTTCGGGGTGCCGGTGTCACCTCGCGACCTGTTCGACGCCCCGACCGTCGCCGACCTGGCCGCCCGCCTGCGCGCCAGGGCGCTGGCGGAGGGGCGGACCGCGTGACCGGCGCCACCGACTCGTCGCGCTGGTGGGCGGACCCGGCGGAGGACGAGGACGCGATCCCCGTGCTGGACGGCCCCGGACCGCACCCGCTCTCCCCGGCGCAGCAACGCCTCTGGTACGCGCACGAGGTGGATCCGGAGAGCGTCGAGTACAACGTGGTCCGGGTGCTCGAACTGCGGGGTCCGCTGGACGTCGCGGTGCTGCGGGCCGCGCTGCACGAGCTGGTGCGCAGGCACCCCGCGCTGCGGACGGTGTTCACCGACGACGGTCAGGTCGTCACCGATCGGACCGCGGTGGACTTCGTCGTGCTCGGCGCCCGCGACGGGAACGGCCTCACGGCGTCCGAAGTGGACGATCAGCTGACCGTCGAGGCGACCACGCCGTTCGACCTGCGCGGGGGACCGGTCTGCCGGTTCCGCCTGCTGCGTTCGGGACCGGAACGCCACCTGCTGGTGCTCGGCGCCCACCACGTCGTCGTCGACGGCTGGTCCCTGGACGTGATCGTCCGCGACCTGGCCGCGCTGCACGGCGGCGTCGAACCGCCGGCCCAGCGGACCCGGCTGGTCGACGTCGCCGCGTGGCAGCGGAACCGGGTGGCCGACGGGATGCGCGAGCAGGTCGAGTACTGGCGCGCGCGGCTGGCCGGACTGGAACCGGCCACGCTGCCCGCGGACCTCCCCCGCCCGCCGGTCCGCTCGGCCGCGGGGGCGCTGCACGTCTTCGAGGTGCCGCCGGAGGTGACCGCCCGCCTGCGCGAGGTCGCCCGCGACGAGCGGGCCACGTTGTTCACCCTGCTCGTCGCGGCCACCTGGGTGCTGCTGGCCCGGTGGACCGGCCGGGACGACGTCGCCCTGGCCACCGCGGTGGCCGACCGCGACCGCCCGGAGACCGAGGACCTGGTCGGGTTCCTGGTCAACACGCTGGTGCTGCGCGGCGAGGTGGACGAGTCGCGGCCCTTCACGGAGCTGCTGCGCACCGCGCGCGAGGAGGTGCTGGACGCCTTCGACCACCGCGAGCTGCCGTTCCAGCGGGTGGTCGAGGTGCTCCGGGTCGAGCGCGACCCGAGCAGACCTCCGCTGGCGGAGGTGTCGATCGCGCTGCACGCGGGCCCGCGGCCGGTGGTCCTGAGCCCGGGCCTGGTGGCCACGCAGGTACGGCCGCCGGTGCACGTGTCGTCGATGGACCTGGCGTTCGACCTGGTGGACCTGGGGGAGACCCTGGAGGGACAGCTCACCTTCACCACCGACCTGTTCACCTCGGCCACCGCCGCGCGGCTGGCCGGTCACCTGGTGACGCTGCTGACCTCCGTCGCCGCTCGTCCGGGCGCACGGGTGGCCGAGCTGCCCGTGATGGACGCCGCCGAGCGGTCGTGGGTCGACCGGCTGTCGGTCACCGGACCGGTCACCCCGGCCAGGGGGGTGGCCGACCTGTTCGCCGACCGGGTGCGCGCCGACCCGGCCGCCCCGGCGGTGCTGTGGGACGGCGGTGCGCTGACCTACGCCGAGCTCGACGCCCGGTCCACCGCGGTGGCCGGTCACCTCCGGGCTCGCGGCGCGGGCCCCGAACGGGTGATCGCGCTGGCTCTGCCGAAATCGGTCGACCTGGTGGTGGCGGTGCTCGCCGTGTTCAAGACCGGCGCCGCGTACCTGCCGCTGGACCAGGGGAGCCCGGCCGAACGCCTGCGGATGGTGGTCGAGGACGCCGAGCCGCTGCTGGCGGTCACCTCCGGGGCGACGGTCCACCCGCTGCCCCCGCACCTGCCGGTGCTCGACCTCGACGCGCCGGCCGGACCGGCACCGGCGCCCGGCGGACCGGTCGCCGTGCGCCCCGACCACGCCGCGTACGTGATCTACACCTCCGGTTCCACCGGCAGGCCGAAGGGCGTGGTGGTGACGCACGCCGGGATCGCCGGTCTCGTGGCCGCGCAGTCGGCGCACTTCCGCACCGGGCCGGGGGCGCGCGTGCTGCTGTTCGCCTCCGCGGGCTTCGACGCGGCCTTCGCGGAGCTGGGCACGGCCCTGCTGACGGGTGGCGCCGCGGTCCTGGGCGGTCCCGACGACCTGCTGCCGGGACGTCCCCTGGCCGAGCTGGTGGCGCGGCACGGCGTCACCCACCTCACCCTGCCGCCGAGCGCGCTGACCGCGATGCCGCCGGACGCGTTCCCGCCGGAGCTGACCCTGGTCGTGGCGGGCGAGGCGTGCCCGCCCGCCGTCGCCGCCACCTGGTCCGCCCGCCACCGGATGATCAACGCCTACGGTCCGACCGAGGCCACGGTGTGCGCCACGATGAGCGACCCGCTGACGCCGGCCGGCGGCGTGCCGGTGGGGCGCCCGCTGGCCGGCGTGCGGGTGCTCGTGCTGGACGACCGGCTGCGCCCGACCCCGGTCGGCGTCCCCGGCGAGGTGTACCTGGCCGGGCCCCACCTGGCCCGCGGTTACCTCGGCCGGCCGGGCATCACCGCCGAGCGGTTCGTCGCCGCGCCGGGCGGGCGCGTGTACCGCACCGGCGACCGCGGCCGGTGGCGGCCGGACGGCGCGCTGGACCACCTCGGCCGGGTCGACGACCAGGTCAAGCTGCGCGGCTACCGGATCGAGCTGGGCGAGGTCGAGGCCGCCCTGGTCCGCCACCCCGCCGTGACCGCCGCGGCCGTCGTGGTCCGGGAGGACTCCGTGGGCACGAGGCGGCTCGTCGCCTACGCGGTCACCGACCCCGGCACCGCCGCCGCCCTGCGGCAGCACGTGCGCGACCTGCTGCCCGAGCACATGGTGCCGTCGGTGGTCGTGCCCCTGGAGTCCCTGCCGCTCAACGTCAACGGCAAGGTGGACCGGGCGGCCCTGCCGGACCCCCGGCCTCGCGAGACGGGCGGGACCGCGCCGCGCAGCGACGCCGAGAGGGCACTGGCGCGGATCTGGTCGGAGCTGCTGGACGTGCCGGAGGTCGGCGTCGAGGACAACTTCTTCGACCTGGGCGGCGACTCCATCCTCGGCCTGCGGGTGGTCGCCCGCGCCAGGGACGCCGGTCTGCTGCTGACGGCCAAGCAGACCTTCCTGCGGCAGACCGTGGCCGAGCTGGCCGCGGTGGCGGTCCCCCTGGAGGTCGCCCGCGCCGACGAGCGTCCGGTGACCGGCGACGTGCCGCTCACCCCGGTGCAGCGCTGGTTCTTCGACGTGCTCGGCGACAGCGTGGACCGCTTCACCCAGGCGGTGCTGCTGGAGCTGGCCGACGACGTCGCCGACGACGCGCTGAAGGCCGCGGTCGACGCCCTCGTCGCCCACCACGACGCCCTGCGCCTGCGGGTCGCGTGGAGCGACGGCCACCGGGTGCTGCGGCACGCCGCCGACGCGTCGGCCGCGTTCTCGGTCGTGCGCGACGGGGACGTGGAGGCGATCACCGGGGCGGCGCGACTGGGCTTCGACCCGGAGGTGGGGCCGCTGCTGCGCGCGGTGCTGTTCCGCTCGGCGGGCCGCCCGCCGCAGCTGCTGCTGGTCGTCCACCACCTGGTCGTCGACGCCGTCTCCTGGCGCGTGCTGCTCGCCGACCTGCACACGGCGCACCGCCAGGTGCTGCACGGACGACCACTCGACCTCGGGCCGAAGTCGACCTCGTTCCAGGAGTGGGCTCTGCGGCTGGCCGCCCTGACGGTGCCGGACGAGGAGGCCCGGTACTGGGCGGCGGTCGAGGCGACCCCGGTTCCGCCGCTCCCGTGCGACGCCGACGGGCCGAACCGCGCCGGCGACATGCGCACGGTGACCGTCGAGGTCGACCAGGAGACCACCGCGGCGCTCCTGCGCGACGTGCCCCCGGCGTTCCGCACCAGGATCAACGACGTGCTGCTCGCCGCCCTCGGCCGGGCGCTCGCCGACTGGACGGGAGGCGACACCGTCTCGATCGCCCTGGAGGGGCACGGCCGGGAGGACCTGTTCGAGGACGTGGACCTGTCCCGCACGGTCGGCTGGTTCACCACCGTTCACCCGGTGGTGCTCCGCGTCCCGGACACGGGGGACTGGGGCGATCTCCTCAAGGGGGTGAAGGAACAGCTGCGGGCGGTGCCGCGCAACGGCATCGGCCACGGACTCCTGCGCACGCCCGCCACCGCGGTGCCGGAGGTGTCCTTCAACTACCTGGGCAGGGTGGGGGCGACCGAGGAGGAGGGCGCGCTCCACCGCAGCCTGACCACCGTCCAGGGCGGCGAGTACGCGCCGCGGCAGGAGCGTCCCCACCTCGTCGAGGTCAACGGCTCGCTGACCGGTGGCAAGCTGGTCGTCGACTGGTCGTACTCCGCCGCGCGCCACCGCCGCGCGACGATCGAGCGGGTCGCCACGGCGTTCACCTCGGCGCTGGCCGCGATGGCGGCGCACTGCGCCCGCCCCGACGCGGGCGGCGCCACCCCGTCGGACTTCCCGCTCGTGGAGCTGGACCAGGCGCAGGTGGACCGCGTCGTGGGGTCGGGCGCGTCCGCGCGGGCCGTGCGGGACGTCTACCCGCTGACGCCGACGCAGAGCGGCATGCTGTTCCACAGCCTGGCCGACCGGGCCAGGGACATGTACACCGGCCACTTCCGCGTCCGCGTCGACGGGGTCGCCGACCCGGAGGCGCTGGCCCGCGCGTGGCAGCGGGTGGTCGACCACACCCCCGCGTTGCGCACCTCGGTGGTCTGGCGGGACGTGCCGGAACCGGTCCAGGTCGTGCACACCGGCGTGCGGCTGCCCGTGGTCCACGACGACCTGCGCGCGATGACCGGTCCGCTGCGCGCGAACGCGCTCGCCGCGTTGTGGGAGCGGCAGCGGCGCACCCGGCTCGACCTCGCCGAGGCCCCCCTGCTGCGGTTGCGGATCGCCCGGTTGTCCGACACCGGCGTGGAGCTGTTCTGGAGCAGTCACCACATCGCGATCGACGGGTGGAGCTTCGCCCACGTGCTCTCCGACGTCTTCACCGCCTACGCGGGCGGCGACCTCCCCGCCCGCCCGGCCTACCGCGAGCACGTCGGCTGGTTGCTGGGACGCGACTCCGCCGCGGACGAGGAGCACTGGCGGTCCGTCGTCGGCGACCTCGCCGCGCCGACGCCACTGCCCTTCGACCGGCAACCGCTGGGAACGCACGCCGCCCGGTCGTCGCGGGAGTCGGTCGCCCGGTTGTCCGCCGGGAGGACCTCGGCCCTGCTCGACGCGGTGCGCGAGCGGCGGCTCACCCTCAACAGCCTGGTCCAGGGGGCGTGGGCGCTCCTGCTGTCCCGCTACGGCGGCGGAACGGACGTCTGCTTCGGCGTCACCACCTCCGGCCGTTCGGCCGGCCCGCCCGGAGTGGAGGACGTCGTCGGCCTGTTCGCCAACACCGTGCCCCTCCGGGTCTGCGTCGACCAGGACCGGCGGGTGGCCGACTGGCTGCGGGACCTGCAGGAGGCCCAGGCCGACGCGCGGGAGCACGAGCACGTCGCGCTGGCGCGCATCCAGCGGTGGAGCGCGCTGCCACCGGGACGCACGCTGTTCGACAGCATCGTGGTGTTCGAGAACTACCCCGCGAGCGAGGTGGCCGGCGTGCGGGTCGGAACCCCGACCGGCGACGAGCAGACCAACTACGCGCTGACCCTGACCGCCTACCTGGACCGCGGCTCGCTGCACCTGGACCTGGGGTACGACCCGCAGCTGTTCGACGAGACCACCGTCCAGCGGCTGCTCGGCCACCTGGAGGTGGTGCTGGAGGGACTGGCCGCCGCGCCGGACGCCCGGTTGGACCGGGTGCCGCTGTGCACGCCCGCCGAGGTGCGGCAGCTCACCGAGGAGTGGAACGACACCGCGGCGGACTTCCCCGCGCCGGTCCCGCTGCACGAGCTGTTCGCCCGGCGGGCCGCGGCCGCACCGGACCTGGTGGCCGTGCGCGCCGGGGCGGACGAGACGACCTACGCCGGGCTGGACGAGCGCGCCAACCGGCTCGCGCACCGCCTGGTGGCGCTCGGCGTGCGGCCGGGTGTGCTGGTCGGGGTGTGCGCGGACCGGGGCGTGGGCGTGGTGGCCGCGCTGCTGGCGGTGCTCAAGGCGGGAGGCGCGTTCGTGCCGGTGGACCCGTGGCACGCGACCGAGCGGCTGCGCGCCGTGCTGGCCGACTCGGCCGCGCCCGTGGTGATCACCGAGCGGCGGTTCGACCCCGTGCTCGCCGGGTACGCGGGTGCCGTCGTCCACCTGGAGGACCCGTTCGACGACCTGCCGGCCACGCCACCGGACGTGGCCGTGGCCCCGGAGGACCTGGCGTACCTGTGCTACACCTCCGGCACGACGGGTGCGCCGAAGGGCGTCATGGTCGAGCACCGGCACGTCCACCACATGGCGTGCGCCTGGGACGCCCGGCACGGGCTCTCGGGGAACTCCCCGGTCGTGCTGTCGGTGTCCAGCCTGTCGGTCGACCTGTTCTTCGCCGACTTCGTGCTCGCGGCCCTGTTCGGCGGCCGGATGGTGGTGTGCCCGCAGGACCGGGTCGCCGACCAGGTCGCGCTGGCCGACCTGCTGGTGGAGTCGGGCGCCACGACGATGGTCACGGTGCCCGCGCTGGCCAGGGCGATCGCGGCGGAGTTCGCGTGGCGCGGCGAGTCGCCGTCGGCGCTGCGGTTGCTGATGGTGGGCTCCGAGGCGTGGCCGGTCGACTCCGCGAAGGAGGTGCTGGCCGGCTTCGCGCCGGGCACGGCCGTGGTCAACGCCTACGGCTCCACCGAGACGACCGTCGACTCCACGGCCTTCCGCGTGGACCGGGGCCCGTCCGGCGACGCCGCGCACGTCCCGATCGGCACACCGCTGGCCAACACGTGGATCGCGGTGCTGGACGAGCGCCTGCGCCCGGTCCCCACCGGGGTGGTCGGGGAGTGCTACATCGGGGGCGCGGGCGTGTCGCGCGGCTACTGGAACCGCCCCGGCCTGACCGCGCGGCGCTTCGTCGCCGACCCGAACGCGCGAGAACCGGGAACCCGGATGTACCGCACCGGCGACCTGGCGCGGTGGCGCGCGGACGGCAACCTGGACTGCCTGGGCCGCGTGGACGACCAGGTGAAGGTGCGGGGCTTCCGGGTCGAGCTGGGCGAGGTCGAGTCCGCGCTGATCCGGCACCCGGCCGTGGCGGCGGCTGCCGCGACGCTGCACCGCACCGCGGACGGCCACGCGCGGCTGGTGGCCCACGTGGTCCCGGCCGGTGGTCCGGAGCTCCCGGTCGCCGACCTGCGGGACTTCCTCGGGGACCTGCTGCCCCCGGCCGCGATCCCGTCGGCGTTCGTCGGGATCGCGGCCCTGCCGCTCACCGCGGGGGGCACGGTCGACCGGCGGAGCCTTCCCGCGCCCGGCGACCTCTCCGCGCCGGCCGTCGAGCACGTGCCGCCGAACGGTCCGGCCGAGGAGCTGCTCGCCGAGATCTGGTCGACCGTGCTGGGAGTTCGCGGGCCCGGTGTGCTCGACGACTTCTTCGACCTGGGCGGGGACTCGATCCTCGGCATCCGGGTGATCTCGGGCGTCCGCCGGGCCTTCGGGGTGGCGCTGTCGCCGAGGCAGCTGTTCGACACGCCCACGGTGCGCGGCCTGGCTCGCGCACTGGCCACGACGACCCCGGAGGCCGCTCCGATCGCGCGTCGCCGCGCGACCGGGCCCGCGCCGCTGTCGTCGGCGCAGGCGCGGCTGTGGTTCCTCGCCGACTTCGACCCGGACAGCAGCGAGTACGCGATCGTGACGGCGCTGCGGCTGCACGGCGCCGTCGACGTGGAGGCGTTGCGCACGGCGCTGGACGCGGTGTGCGCCCGGCACGAGCCGCTGCGCACGACGTACCGGTCGGTCGACGGCCGCCCGGTGGCGGTCGTGCACCCGCCCGCGCCCGTGCCGCTGCCGGTGGTCCGGGCCGCCGGGGCCGAGGTGCTCGACCACGTCGCCGCCCAGCCGTTCGACCTGCTCCACGGGCCGGTGCTGCGCGCGTCCCTGATCCGGTCCTCCGCCGACGAGCACGTGCTGTCGCTGGTGGCGCACCACATCGCCGTGGACGGGTGGTCGACCGACGTGCTGGTCGCCGAGCTGAGCGCCGCCTACGCCGCCGCGCTGCGGGGAGAGGCGGTCGAACTGCCGGAGCTGCCGGTGACCTACTCGGACTACGCGGCCTGGGAGCAGGAGAGCGGGGCACGGGCCGACGGCTACTGGGTCGACCGGCTCGCGGGAGTCCGCCCGCTGGCGCTGCCGATCGACCGGCCGCGTCCGCCGGTGCGCGTCGCCGACGGCGCGATGCTGCTGGTCGACGTCGACGGCGAGGTGCTGCGGGGGTTGCGCGCGCTGGCCCGGCGGCACGACGCGACGCTGTTCATGGCGCTGGTGGCCGCGGTGACCACCCTGCTCGCCCGCTGGTGCGGGCAGGACGACCTCGTGGTGGGCACCCCCACGTCCGGGCGCACCCACCGGGAGCTGGAGGGCCTGGTCGGCCTGTTCGTCAACACCGTGCCCCTGCGGACCCCGGTCGATCCGGACCGCGGGTTCGCCGAGCACCTGGCGCTCGTGCGCGAGGTCGTGCTGGAGGCGTTCGTGCACGAGGTCCCGTTCGACCGGGTGGTCGACGCGCTGCGCCCGCAGCGCGATCCGAGCCGCAACGCGGTGGTGGAGGTCGTCGTCGGCCTGGAGGTCGACCGGGCCGGCACACCGGAGTTCGCCGGGTTGCGGGTGGAGCCGCTGGTCCTGGTGCCCTCCCAGGTGAGCCACGACCTGAGCTTCGACTTCGTCGAGAGCCGGGACGGGCTGAAGGTGGCGGTCGGCTACGCCACGACCCTGTTCGACCCGGAGACGGCGCGGTCGGTGGCCGACGACCTGGTGTCGTTGCTCAGGACGGTGGTCGCCGATCCGGGGACCACTCCCGCCGGGCTGGTCCTGACGAGCGGTGCGGCCGTGCGGGACCTGCCGGTGGCCGAAGCGGTGGCCACCGCCGGGTACGTCGCGCCCAGGACCGAGGCGGAGCAGGTCGTGGCGGAGGTCTGGGCCGGGGTCCTCGGGCTCGACCGGGTCGGGGTCGAGGACAACTTCTTCGACCTGGGCGGCGACTCGTTGCTGAGCATCCAGGCCGTGCAGCGCGTGCGTCGGGCGGGCTTGGCCGTGACCACGCGGGACCTGTTCGTGCACCAGACCGTCACCGGTCTCGCCGCGGTGGCCGCACGGCCCGCGAGCACCGTCCCCGAGGTCGTGGTCGAGGTCGCGCCGCTCGCCCCCGCGCAGGCCGCCTACCTCGCCGCTGATCCCGTGGCGCCGCACCACTTCACGCAGTCCGTGCACGTCGAGCTGGACCCCGGCGTGGACGAGGCCGCGCTGGAGGCCGCCGTGGTGGCGCTGGTCGCTCGTCACGACGCCCTGCGCACCAGGTTCGAGGCGGGGCGGCAGCGGGTGGCGCCGGTGGAGCGGGTGCGCCTGCGGCGGCACGACCTGAGCGGCCTGACCGAGCGGGCCGCGGCCGCCGAACTGGACCGGCTGGCGGCCGAGGCCGACGCGAGCCTCGACCTGACGGCGGGCCCGGTGGTGCGCGCGCTGCTGTTCGACCTCGGCAGCACGCGGCGGCTGTTCCTCACCGCGCACCACCTCGTCGTGGACGCCGTGTCGTGGCAGGTGCTCCTCGCGGACCTGGAGGCCCTCTACGAGGGCGCGGACGCCGGTTCCCGCGCGCCCTCCTTCTCCCGGTGGGCGCAACGCCTGGCGGCGCACGCGGAGACCGGCGCGTTCGACCACGAGCTGGACCACTGGGAACGACTGCCGGTGCCCGCGCCTCTTCCCCGCGACGGGGACGGGCCGAACCTGGCGGGTGCGGCGGCCGCGGTCGCGGTCGAGCTGGACGAGGCCGAGACGGAGGCGCTGCTGCGCCGCGCCCCCGGAGTGTTCCGCGCGCGCGTGGACCACGTGCTGCTGGCCGCGCTCGCCCGGACCCTCGGCCGCTGGACCGGAGACCGCACCGTCGTGGTCGACCTGGAGGGGCACGGCCGGGAGCACCTGTTCGACGACCTCGACGTCTCCCGCACGGTCGGCTGGTTCACCTCGGTGTACCCGGTCGCGCTGGACGTGCCCGCGCCGGAGGACTGGGCGGCGTCGGTGCGCTCGGTGCGGTCGCGGCTGCGGGAGGTGCCCGGCAACGGCCTGGGGTACGGGGTGCTGCGCCACGTGCGGGACCGGCTGCGCGACCGGCCGGACCCCGAGGTGGTGTTCAACTACCACGGCCGCGACGGCGTGCTGGAGAGCGCCCTGTACCGGCGGTTCCTGCCACCGGTGGGACGTGAGCGGGACCCGGCCGGGCGGGCCGACCACCTGCTGGAGGTGGTGGGCGTGGTGCGGGAGGGCAGGTTGCGCTTCGAGTGGCACCACTCGGTGGACGTGCACCGCCACGAGACCGTGCTGGCCCTCGCCGAGGACTTCCGGGACGCGCTGCGGGACGTCGCCGGGCGGGTGCGCCGTGCCTGACCCGTTGGCGGACGACCTCGCCGAACTGGCCGACCGGCACGGCGTGCCGGGCGCGCAGCTGGGCCTGCGGCGCGGTGACGAGGTCGTGTCGCTGGCCGTGGGGCTCGGCCGCGACGAGGCCGTGCCGCTGGGCTCGCTCACCAAGCCCTTCACCGCGGCGCTGGTCCTCGCCCTGGTGCAGGACGGCGACGTCGACCTCGACGCGCCGCTGGCCGACCAGTTGCCGCACTTCGCGCCGGGGGCGGCGGTGACCGCCCGCCACCTGCTGAGCCACACCTCGGGCCTGATGTCCGACGTGCCCGCCGAGGACGGGCCGGCGGGGGGCCGACGGGCGTGGGTGGCCACCTGCCCGGAGGAGACCGTGCACCCGCCGGGCACGGTGTTCTCCTACTCCAACGTCGGGTACCTCGTCGCCGGGCACCTGGCCGAGGAGATCACCGGGATGGAGTGGGCCGACGCGGTGACGGCGATCGTGCTGGACCCCCTGGACGTCCGGCCGGGATTCGTGCCGGGGCCGTCCGAACGCCCGGTCGCGGTGGGGCACTCCGCGCTCGGCGCCCGGATCGTGCCGGTGGCCGAGCACGATCTGACCGAGCTCGAGGCCCCCACCGGGGCGTTGGCCCTGAGCGCCGACGACCTGCTCGCCTTCGTCGCGGGCTGCCGGGGTGACGTGGGCGAGGCGATGCGCGCCGACGCCCTGGCCGGGGTGGAGATCGGCCCGTACGGCATGGCCGACGGCTGGGGCCTGGGGTGGGCCCGGTACGACGGCGGGTGGCACGGCCACGACGGCACCGGTCCGGGCACGTCGTGCCACGTGCGGTTCGACCGCGACAGCGCGGTGGCGCTGACCACCGTCGCCAACACCGGGGCCGCGCTGTGGCGAGACCTGGTGGCCCGGTTGCGCGCGCGGGGGTTCCCGGTCGGCGACCACCCGCCGCCACCGGGACGGGCCGTGGCCCCGCCACCGGGGTGCGCCGGCAGCTACGCCAACGGGGACGCGGTGTTCTCGGTCGCCGACGGGCCCGACGGCCTGGTGCTGTCCCTCGACGGGCGACCGCACTCCGACCTGACCTGCCACGGGGGTCTGCGGTTCACGCTGAGGGAACGCGCCGCCGGCCGGGTGCGCCACGCGGGCCGGTTCGTCGCGGGGCCGGACGGGATCGAGCACCTGCAGCTGACCGGCAGGCTCGCGCGGCGGGTGCGGTGACGGTCGCCCGCGCCCGCACCGGGCGCTGGAGGGCGGTGCGGTCGCGGTGAGCACCCGTCCCGCTGTCGTGCCCCTGTCGCGGAACCGCGACTACACCGTCCTGTGGACCGGCCAGCTGTGCTCCGAACTGGCCGTCGAACTGGTCCTCGTCGCGCTGCCGCTGCTGGTGCTCGCCCGCACGGGATCGGCGCTCCAGGTCGGCGTGGTCGGTTCCGCGCTCGCCACCGCCACCCTGCTCGCGGCGATCCCGGCGGGGAGCGCCGTGGACCGCTGGGACCGCCGCACGCTCCTGCTCTGCTGCCAGGCGGGCCGGGTGGCAGCGCACGCGACCCTGGTCGTGGCGCTGGTGGGCGGTGGCTTCCCCCTGGCCCTGGTCCTGATCGCGCTGGTCGTCGAGGGCGTGCTCGGCTCCGTCTTCGACCCCGCCGAGCACGCCGCGCTCCCGTCGGTCGTCCCCGCCCCGCAGCTGCCGCTGGCCGTGGCGCGCAACGCCGCCCGGCCCTACCTCGCGACCCTGCTCGGTCCGGCGCTGGCCGGCCTGCTGTTCACGCTGGACCCGGTCTGGCCGTTCGCCGCCGCCCTGGCCGTCCTGGGACTCTCCGCGGCCGGTCTCCTGCTGCTCCGCCTGCCCGCGAGGCCCGCGGCGCGGACGCCGCTCGGCCGCGGCGGAACCGGTGCGGGCCTGCGCTGGGTGTGGCGGACCCGGTCGATCCGCGCCACGCTCGTCTGGCAGGCGCTCACGAACCTCGTCTTCAACGCCGTGGTCGTGGTGGTGCTGGCGCTGTCCCACGAGAACGGCGCGAGTTCCGGCGAGCTCGGGCTGGTGGTGGCGTGCCTGGGCGCGGGCGGTGTCCTCGGCGCGCTCGTCGCGGCCAGGGTGTCGACCGCGCTGCCCCCCGCCGCGGCCGTGCTGGGCTTCGCCTGGCTGGTCACCGTCGCGGTCGGTGCGATGGCGTTCGTCCCCGCCGGTCTGCCGGCGGGCCTGCTGCTCGGCTGCGCGGCCCTGCTCGCGCCCGTCGCGAACACCGCGGTGTCGACCCACCAGCTCGTCGTGACCCCCGACGAGCTGCGCGGGCGGATGAGCGCCACGTGCGGGTTCGGCACCGGTGGCGCGGCGGCGGCCGGACCCGTCCTGGGCGGGGCGCTGGTCGCCGCCACCGGCGACGGCGGGACGGCGCTGGCGCTGTGCGCCGTCGCCTTCGGCCTCCTCGCCGCGGGGGCCACGGCGAGCCGCACCCTGCGCCGTTTCGCCGGTTGAGCAATTTCACTTCCCAGTCAAGGTGGTGGAACCGCCCGTGCGGCGTCAGCAGACTCGCGGAGGACGGAACCACGGCGCGTTGAGGGGGCTGCAGTGCTGACTGTGCAACTCGGGGCCGAGGAGGTCGCCGCGATCGGGGTGATCGTGGACGAACTCGCCGCACGCCACGACACCGTCGAGTCCAGCCGGTTCCACGAGGAGAGCCGGCTCCTCGCCGACGAGCTGCCGCGCGAGGTGCGGCGGGCGCTGCACTCGTACCGCTTGAACGAGGACAGCGGCACGCTGGTGGTGTCGGGTCTGCCGGTGGACGACGACAAACTGGGCCCGACGCCCGGCGACTGGCGGGAGCGGCCCACGCCGTCGCCCTCGCTGCGCCAGGACATCGCCTTCTTCCTGCTGGCCAGCGTGCTCGGCGAACCGATCGCCTGGGCCACCCAGCAGGACGGCCGGATCATGCACGACGTCTTCCCCATCAAGGCGTTCGCGCACGACCAGATCGGCTGGGGCAGCGCCGAGGACCTCACCTGGCACACCGAGGACGCCTTCCACCCGCTGCGCACCGACTACCTGGGCCTGATGTGCCTGCGCAACCCCGACGGGGTGGAGACCACCATCGGCGAGGTCTCCGACGTCGAGCTGGACGAGGAGACCCGGCGGGCCCTGCAGGGCGAGCGGTTCTTCCTGCTGCCCGACGACTCCCACCGCCTGGACGCGACCGGCGCCCCCGGCGAGGACGAGCGGATCGCCGAACTGCGGGAGCGCAGCCTGCGCCGGGTGGAACGCGCGCTGGCCGAGCCGGAGCGGGTGGCGGTGCTGTTCGGCGACCCGCGGTCCCCGTACGTGCGCATCGACCCGCACTACATGCGGGGTGTGCAGGGCGAGGTCGAGCAGCGCGTGCTGGACACCGCGGTCGGGGCGTTCGACGCGGTGATGACCGGCGTCGTGCTGAAACCGGGTGACGTGTGCTTCGTCGACAACTACCGGGTCGTCCACGGCCGCAAGCCGTTCCGGGCGCGCTTCGACGGCACCGACCGCTGGCTGCGCCGGCTGAACGTCACGCGGGACCTGCGCAAGTCGCGCAGCAGCCGCGTCGACGCCGCGTCCCGCGTGATCTTTTGATGGGCGTGCAGTCCCACACCCGGCGGTGGCGGCGCGGTGTGGTGCAGGACGTGGCGCCGGAGGGCGTGGTCGACCTCGGTCCCGGCTACCTCGACCCGGCGGTGCTGCCCGTGGCCCTGCTGCGCGAGGCGTACGCCGTCGCGTTCGCCGAGTACGGGGCCGCGGCGCTGAGCTACGGCCACGACTCCGGCGCGCTCGACCTGCGCGCGCCGCTCGCCGCCAGGGCCGGGTGCGACGTCGACGAGGTCGTGATCACCGCGGGCACCTCCCAGGCGCTGCACCTGCTCGCCACCGCGCTCGCCCGGCCCGGCGACACGGTGCTGGTGGAGAGGCAGGGCTACGACTTCGGACAGCGCATCCTCACCGACTGCGGGCTGCGCACGCGCGCCGTGCCCGGTGACGCCTCCGGGATCACCCCGGAGGCGCTGGAGGAGGAGCTGGCCGGGGTCCGGCCCGCCTTCCTGTACGTCCAGCCGACCTTCCACAACCCGACCGGCCGGGTCGTCCCCGAGTCGCGCAGGCGCGAGCTGCTGGCGGTGGCGCGGCGGCACGGCCTGCTGGTGGTGGAGGACGACGCGTACGGCGAACTGCGGCTCGGCCCCGACCCGGTGCCGCCGCCGCTGTCGGAACTGGCGGGCAACCGGGGTGTGGTGCGGCTGTGCTCGTTCTCCAAGGTGCTCGGCCCCGGTCTGCGGGTGGGCTGGCTGATCGCGGAACCGGAACTCGCGGCCGAGCTCACCGCGCACGGGCTGTTCGTCAGCGGCGGCTGCGTCAACCACACGACCTCGCTGGCCGTGGCGACCCTGCTCAACGGCGGGGCGTACGACCGGCACCTGGCCGACCTCCGCGTCCGGCTGCGCACGCGGCGCGACGCGCTGCTGGGTGCCCTGCCCGCCCCGGTCACCGCACCCGGGGGCGGGTTCTTCGCCTGGCTGCCGGCCCCGCCGGGCCACCGGGAGGTCCACCTGCTCGCCGCCGCCGCCCGCGCCGGGGTCCGGGTGTCGGCCGGCTCGCGCTTCGGCTCGTCCGCCCCGCCGGGAATCCGGCTGGCCTACAGCTTCAACCCACCCGACGTGCTGGCGGCGGCGGGGCGTCGTCTGGCCGACGCGTGGCCCCGACCGCTCGACCCCGCGCCGCACGAGTTGTAGAGGAGCAAGGTGTGACTGCCGACGCCGCCACGACGCTCACGGGGTACAGCCTCCCGCTCTCCCCGTCGGGCCGCGCCTCCATGCTCACCCCGCCGCCGTGGCACTTCTCCGGTGACGTCCTCATGGTGGACTACCGGGTCGACCCCGCCGCCGCGGCGGCGTTCCTGCCGCCGGGGCTGGACCCCGGACCGGACCCCGGCGCCGCGGCCGCCGTCTTCGCCCAGTGGCAGTGGTGCTCCGGGGACGGCGCCGAACGCGCCGACCCGGCGCGCAACCAGTTCGGCGAGTTCCTGGTGCTGCTCGCGTGCGAGTTCCGCGGCAGGCCGATGGCGCGCTGCCCGTTCGCGTGGGTCGACCAGGCGGTGCCGATGGTGCGCGGCTGGGTGCAGGGGATGCCCAAGCAGTTCGGCGTGATCCACCAGAGCAGACCGGCGGCGGTCGGCGCGGGAGGACCGCGGCTCGGCGCCGGTGGCCGGTTCGCCGGTCAGCTCTCGGTCTTCGGGCGGCGCGTGGTGACCGCGTCGGTCGAGCTGGAGGGGCTGGCGGAGCAGCCGCCGCCCCTGCACACCGTGCCGCTCGCGCACACGCTGCACCTGCCGGACTGGGACGGGACGGGGGGTCTCACCGAGCGGCTGGTCGCCTCGGAGGTGGGGGAGGTCGCGTTCTCCGAGGTGTGGAGCGGATCGGCGCGGCTGGACTTCGACGACGTGGCGGGAACCGACTTCGCCGCGCTCGCGCCGGTGGAGGTGGGGCGCGGCCACGTCTTCGCGTACGGGGAGACGCTGCTCGGCGGAAGACCGCTCGGGCAGCCCGCTTAGCACGGACGATCACGGGGGGCTCAGTGCTACGGATTCACTTCACGGTGGGAGACCTGGCGAAGCTGCGGATGGTGACGGGACTCGGCCCCACGGCCGAGAGCGTCTTCGCGCTCAACCTGCTGGCGCGCAACGACGACGCCGCGGTGCGACCGTGGGGGCGGCGGGTGCGGAGCGAGTGGGCGGGCGTGACCGGTTTCGACCGGTTGCTGCGCGAGCACGCCCCGCACCCCGCGCTGCTGGAACGGTTGTCCTCACCGGGCATCCTGACCGGGGCGGGGCGGGCTCCCGGTCCGACACCGCTGGGCCGTGCGGCGTTCGTCGCCTTCCGGCACGCGGAGGTGCTGCCCTCGTGGGCCGACATCAGCAGCCAGTTCGAGCAGGTCCGCGCCGCCAGGGGACGCATCGTCATCGCCAACGGCATCGAGGGGCTGCTGTCGTCGCTGCACCCGAGGGTGCACTGGAACCCGCCGGTGCTGGAGATCCACCGCGGACCCGACGCCGACGTGCGGCTCGGCGGGCGGGGACTGCAGCTGAGCCCGGCGTTCTTCCTGCACAACCGAACCTGCCTGTTCGTCGAGTCGCTCGGCGGCAGCGGACCGCCCACGCTGGTGTTCTCGATCGGCGACGCGACCCGGCTCCCGCTGGCCAGGCCCGCGAAACCGGACGAGCAGGCACTGGGGGACCTGGTCGGGCACACGCGGGCCGCCGCGCTGCGCACCCTCACCGCGCACTGCACCACGGGAAGCCTCGCCGAGCGGCTGGGGATCTCCCTGGCCGGCGCGAGCAAGCACGCGGCCGTGCTGCGCCGGGCCGGCCTGATCACGACGGAACGGCGGGGCAACTCCGCGCTGCACGCGCTCACGCCGCTGGGGCTGGCGCTGCTGGAGAGCCCGCAGTCGAGACGGTCCGCGTCCGAGCCGGGCGGTTCCCTCCCCCCGCTCAGGGCGATGTGACACAATCACTCGCTGTGACCATCCGGCTGCTGATCGCCGACGACCAGGACATGGTCCGGCGCGGGATGCGCCGGGTGCTGGACAGCCAGCCGGACATGGAGGTCGTCGGCGAGGCGGCCGACGGGCTCACCGCGCTGGAGCAGGCCCAGCGGCTGCGGCCCGACGTGGCGCTGCTGGACGTCCGGATGCCGAGGATGGACGGCCTGGAGGTCACCCGGCAGCTCGCGGGCCCGGACGCCGTCGTGCCGGTGCGCGTGGTCGTGGTGACCACCTTCGACCTGGACGAGTACGTCTACCCGGCGCTGCGCCACGGCGCGTCCGGCTTCCTGCTCAAGCGCTCCGGTCCGGCGCTGCTGGTCGAGGCGGTGCGGGCGGCGGTCAACGGCAACAGCCTGATCAGCCCGTCGATCACCGTGCGGCTGCTGCGTCACGTCGTGGACGCCAAACCCGACCGGCGGGCGCTGGCCGAGCCGCTGACCGAGCGCGAGATCGAGATCGCGGGCAAGGTGGCGGAGGGGCAGACCAACGCCGACATCGCGACGCTGCTGTTCATCTCCGCGGGCACGGTCAAGACGCACGTCGCCGCCATCCAGCGCAAGCTCGGCGTGCGCAACCGCGTCGGCATCGCCGTGTGGGCGCACGAGATGGGTTACGCGACCAGGCAGGGGTTCTGAGCGGTGTACCCCGGTCCGGCGGCGGAGACGCGCGAACCCGGTCATCCCGTGCTGCGCAACGTCGTGGCCGCGGTCGCCCTGCTGCTCCCCGCCTTCGCCGTGCCCTCCGGCACGCCCGGTCTGCCCTCCGGCGCCGTCGTGGTGGCCCTGTCCGCCACGGTGGTCGTGTCGGCGGCGATGTGGCGTCCGGCGGAGAGGCGGATCGGGCTCGCCGCGGTCGTCACGGCGGTGTCCGCGCTGTCGCTGGCGCTGGACGCGGCCTACTTCGGCCCGCCGGGGATGGCGCTGCTCTGGTCGCCGTTCGAGCTGACCGCCCTGCTGGTGCTGCTCGGGCGGTCGGTGCGGCTGCTGCCGTCCAACCGCGTCATGCCGGTGGTCACCGCGGCGGCCGTCGCCGCGCTGGCGCTGCCGCTGCGCTTCACCCTGCACACGTCGCCGCCGAAGTGGGACGCCTCGGTGCTGGGGCTGGCGTGCGTGCTGTTCCTGCTGCCCTTCGTCATCGGCGTCGGGCTCTACCTGCGGGGCCTGGACGCCCGGCGCGTCGCGGCGGTGGCCGAGGCCCGCGGGCAGCAGCGGCTGGAGGTCGCCAGGGTGCTGCACGACTTCGTCGCCCACGAGGTCACCGGCATGGTGGTCGAGGTGCAGGCCGCGCAGTTCGCCAGCTACGACGAGGCCGAGGCCCGCGCGGTGTTCGCGCACGTCGAGGAGGCCGGGCTGCGCGCGCTGGCGTCCATGGACCGCACCGTGGCCGCGCTGCGCGATCCGGACGGCGCGGGTGCCGACGAGACCGCCCGCCTCTACAGCCTGGCCGACCTGCCCGACCTGGTGGACAGGTTCGCCCGCGGCGCGACCGGCGCCAGGGTGCGCTGCGATCTGGCGGACGCCGCCCTGGGCAGACTCGACCGCGAGGGCGAGGCCGTCGGGTACGCGGTGGTGCTGGAGGCGTTGACCAACGTCCGCAGGCACGTGTCCGACGTGGGCGCGGTGACCGTCGTCGTGTCCCTCAGCGGGGGGACGGCCGTCGAGGTCTCGGTCCTGGACGACGGCGGGCGCGGCGCCGCCCCCGCCGTGCCCCGCTCCGGCGGGGGCAGCGGCCTGATCGCGTTGCGCGAGCGCATCGAGGTGATGGGCGGAGCACTGGAGGCCGGTCCGCGCGGCTCCGGTTGGCGGGTGGCCGCGAGCCTCCCGGTCCCCGACCCGACGGGGCGACGGGCCCGCCGCCTCACGTGAGAAGCCCGTGCGGCGATCTCTCCCGAACGGCAGATGTCGGTTTCCCCGATCCGCAGGAACCTGGTCCCACCAACCTCGGGAATCGGGAGACAAGGTGTTATCACACAGGACGACCGTGGGCGCGCTGGCTGCCTCGGTCGTCGGCGCGCTGGCCGCGCTGACGATGCTGACCAGTTGCGACGACAGCAAGAGCACGACCGAGTCCAAGGTCTTCGACTTCACGGGCCAGTCGCTGGTCATCGACGCCAGGGAGACGGCGCTGGTCATCGACCACGGCGCGTCCTCGCAGATCACCGTGGAGCGCACGCTCAAGGGCAACGCGAGCGAGCCCGGCAAGGCGACCCTCGCCCTGGAGGACGGTGTGCTCAAGACGTGGGTCGAGTGCAGCGGCGTCACCTTCTCCTGCGAGGGCAGCCACACCGTGCACGTGCCGCCCGGTGTGGCGGTCGAGCTGAAGGGCTCGGGCACCAGCGTGCGCGGCGATGGTCTCAGCGGCGATCTCACCGCGGAGCTGAGCAACGACGCCACCATCACGCTCAACGCGCCCAGCGGTGCGCTCGACCTCCAGGCCAGGGGCGGGGGCATCACCGTCACGGACGCGAAGTCGCCGACGGTCAACGCCGTGGTCCAGACCGACGGCAACGTGTCGCTGGGGTTCGCGACC
Source organism: Umezawaea beigongshangensis (assembly GCF_016464305.1). GTDB lineage: Bacteria > Actinomycetota > Actinomycetes > Mycobacteriales > Pseudonocardiaceae > Umezawaea_A > Umezawaea_A beigongshangensis. Next base: position 301,392 of record NZ_JAEIOJ010000008.1, on the reverse strand, counting down.
GCTCCGCAGTCGGTCAAGGCCACGTCCACCGGCGGCTCGGCCGAGGTCGCCCTGCCCAGCGGGCAGGAGACCTACCGCGTCGACGCGGGGGCGCTCGAAGGACTGGTGAGCGACCCGGCCAGCGGTCGCACCGTGCTGGTGCAGGCCGGCGAGGGCCGGGCGACCGTCACGAAGGCGGGGTAGCGCCGTGCTCGAACTCGTCGACGTGAGCAAGGTCTACCACGGCGGCAAGCGCGCGGTGGACGACCTGACCATGCGGTTGGAACCGGGGCTGCTGGGTCTGCTCGGCCCCAACGGCGCGGGCAAGTCCTCGCTGATGCGCATCGCGGCCACGGTCACCCGCCCCACCTCCGGACGGGTGCTGTTCGAGGGCGTCGACGTGGTGGCGCACCCCAACACCCTGCGCAACGTCCTCGGCTACCTGCCGCAGGACTTCGGCGTCTACCCGAACCTGACCGCGCGCGAGTTCCTGACCTACCTGGCCGCGGCCAAGGGCATCTCGCCGCGCTCGGCCAGGGCGCGTGTCGACGAGCTGCTGGAGCTGGTCAACCTCACCGAGGCGCTCAAGCGCCCGCTGGGCAAGTACTCCGGCGGCATGATGCGGCGGGTGGGCATCGCGCAGACCCTGCTCGGCGACCCGCGGGTGATCATCGTGGACGAGCCCACCGCGGGCCTGGACCCCGAGGAGCGGGTGCGCTTCCGCAACCTGCTCAGCGACCTGTCGGTGCACCGCGTGGTGCTGCTGTCCACGCACATCGTCTCCGACGTCGACTCGGTGGCCGCCGACATCGCGATCGTCGCCCGCGGCAGGCTGCTGCGGCGCGGCACGCCGGAGCAGCTGCTGCGGGACATCGACGGCAAGGTCTGGGAGACGACCGTGCCCGCCTCGGCGGTCAACGCCGTGCAGGCGCGGTACACGGTGAGCCGGATGGTCCGCACCACGGAGGGCGTCCGGGTGCGGCTGCTGTCCCCGGTCAGTCCGGACGCGGGCGCCGTGCCGGTGTCGCCGGACCTGGAGGACGCCTACCTGGGCGTCATCAACGGCCCGGCAGCCCACCGGCAGGCGGTGGGGCGGTGAACCCGGCGCTGCTGGCCGTGCTGGCGTGGGGCGACTTCCGCGACCGCGTGCGCAGACCCGCCTACGCGGTGACCCTGCTGGCGGCGATCCTGCTGGGGTACCTCGCGGTGCCGGCCGCGGACTCGCACTGGGCCATCGTGCAGCTGGGGTCCTACCGGGGGCTCTACAACAGCGCGTACGTCGGCACGGCCACGGCCCTGGCGAGCACCCTGTGGCTGCTCCTGGGCGGCTTCTACGTGGTCCGCAACACCATCGCCCGCGACGAGAGCACCAACGTGGGGCAGTTGCTGGCCGCCACGCCGCTGCGCACCACCGCGTACCTGGCGGCCAAGTTCTTCAGCAACGTGCTGGTGCTGTCGTCGATGCTGGTCGTCCTGGCCGTGACGGCGCTGGTGATGCAGCTGGCCCGCGGCGAGTCGACGTCGGTGGACCCGGTGGCGCTGCTGCTGCCGTTCGCGGTGATGGCGTTCCCGGTGGTGGTGCTCACCGCGTCCGCGGCGCTGTTCTTCGAGCTGACGCCGGTGCTCAAGACGGGCGCGGGCAACGTGATCTGGTTCTTCTGCTGGCTGGTCGCGGCACTGGCCGGGCAGAGCCCCCGGGCGCCGCTCGGCGGTCTGGGCGTGCCCGTGGTGGTGGAGTCGATCGGCACCGAGATGCTGGCGCGGGGCCTGGACGTCACCGGCGGCGAGTTCAGCCTCGGCCTGACCTACCTGGACGAGCCGCTGGTGCCGTTCGAGTGGCTCGGTTTCACCCCCAGCGCGGAGTTCCTGCTCACCCGGCTTGCGCTGATCGGCATCGGGCTCGCGGTCGCGCTGCTGCCGGTGCTGTGGTTCGGCCGGTTCGACCCGGCGCGCGTGAACCGGTTCCTCCCCCGCCGGCCGGTCGCGCCGCCCGCGTGGTCCGACGACGAGCACCGCGCTCCCGGCGTGCCGAGCATCGCGGTGCTGGAGGGCGGGGCGTTCAGCACCCGCGGCGGACCGCGGACCGCGGTGGTGCGGGGCGGAGCGCTGGTGGTCTTCCCCCGGCTGGTCGTGGGGGAGTTGCACATCCTGGTCCAGGGCGTGTCGAAGTGGTGGTGGGCCGGGACGGGCTTCTGGACCGCGCTCACGTTCGCCGCGACGGTCCCCGGCCTGAGCAGGCTGATGCTGCCCCTCGCGTGGATCTGGCCGGTGCTGCTGTGGTCGCGCCTGGGCACGCAGCGCCACGAGTCCGGTGTGCAGGCGCTGCTGGGGCCGTACCCCGGTGTCCGGATGCGCGTGGTCGCGGAGTGGATCGCGGGCGTCCTGCTCACGGCGGGCGTCGGCGGCGCCGTCGCCGTGCGGATGGCCTGGGTGGGCGACCTGACGGGGCTGGCGTCCTGGGGTGCCGCCGCGCTGTTCATCCCGTCCCTGGCGCTGCTGCTCGGTTCGCTCAGCCGCACGCACCGCGTGTTCCAGGCCGTCTACGTCCCCCTGTGGTACGGCGGGTTCAGCGGTCTTCCCCTGCTGGACTTCATGGGCGTCCTGCGGGGGCGCGACGGCTCGCTGCTGGGAGTGCCGCCGGACGTCGTGGCCACGGCGGGCGTCGCCCTGGTGACGGTGGTCGTCCTGCTCGCCGCTCGCAGGCCGTTGCGCGCGTAGGGATTCCCGTGCCCTGTTCGTCACCGACCCCGTGGGGAACGCCATGACGAGGGAACCAGAGGACCCGCCGGCAGCAGGCGCCGAGGAGCCCGTGCTCGACCTGCGCATCGTCCGGTTGCAGCAGGAGGTGGCGGAACTGCGTTCGGCCAACGAGATCCTGCGGCACATCGCGGAGCACCTGATGAACGTCCGGCACGACGACGAACGGCGGCTGGACGGCGGATGAGCCGGTTCCCCGTCGGGGAACCGGCTCATCCGGTGCGGGACGGTCCGCGCGGGCTCAGCCCCCGGTCAGCACCTGGCGCAGCGTGCTCACCGCGGAGGCGACCGCCGCGGACTTGCGGGACAGCGCGATCCGCAGCAGGTGGTCCCCCTCCGAGGGGGCGGCCCAGTGGAACTTCTGGCAGGGCAGCACGTGCACGTTGTGATCGCGCAGCGCCGACCACACCTCCAGTCCGGGCCGCCGGCCGACGTCGATCCGCTCGACGCTCACCCGGCTCTCCGCGTCGGGGAAACCGACGTCGGCGACGTCCGCCAGATCGCCGCGCACCAGGGCCCTGTTGCCCGCGACGAACCGGTGCAGCGCGTCGAGGCCACCGCGGGCGGCGTCCTCGGAGAAGCGCTGCACCAGCATCATCACCAGTGGTGACACGCCGAGCAGGATGTCCGAGTAGACCCGGCCCAGCGGCAGGCCCACGTCGGCCGACGAGACCAGCCAGCCGATCTTCAACTCCTGGGTCGGCCACAGCTTGCCGGTGTCCTCGATGACCACCCAGCGGCAGCCGCTGTCCTCCAGCACCGCGTAGTGGTCGTAGTGCGCCGCCGGGTCGAACCCGCGGAACGAGGTGTCCAGCGCGAGCACGACGTCGTGCTCGGCGCACTGCTCGGCCAGCGCGCGCAACCGCTCCTGCGAGAGCACCCGGCCGGTGGGGTTGTTCGGCGTGGTGACGAAGACGCACCCCACCGCGCGCAGCAGCTCCTGGTCGAGGTCGCCGTCGTGCAGCGCCTCCTCGGCCAGCGGGAGCAGCCGCAGCCCGGCGCCGAGCAGGAGGTCGGGGATGTTGTCGAACGTCGGGTGGAGCAGGGCCACGGCGTCGGTCCGGGTGGCCAGCGACCGGGCGAGGATCTCCATGGCGACCGAGGACGAGTAGCAGCTGAGCACCCTTCCTCTGGCCGTGGGGAAGGAGTGCTGCCCCAGCAGGCGGAAGTAGGCGCGCTTGGCCGCGGCCTCGGTCTCCTCGATCGGGTTCGCCGCCGCGGTCGCCCACAGCAGCGGCAGTGCCTCGACGACCTCGGCCTGGCCGGGCGTCAGCGACTGACGGGCGTGCCCGTCGGACAGGTTCAGCGGGCTGCTCAGCGCCAGGTACTCGAACTGGGTGAGGTTGCCGAGCGCGGCGTCGGTGCCCTGGGCTGCGCGGATCTTCTGCGAAGTTTTCAAGAGCAACATTACTCCCACGAGGGAATTCGCGAGCTCACCGATCGCTCGGCCAGCCATCGGGATTCGGACGGCTCGACGTTAGCAGCCGGTGATCTGCGGACAGTCCGCCCGGCGTGTCCCCGGTCGTGGTCCGGCACGCTGTGACCAGCGTTATTTCACCATGAGGACCTGTATTTCGCCAGGCTCCGCAGAAGGCTATTTCGCTGGCGAGTCAAGAGCGTGGGAAGTGGCCGGGGCGTGCGGCAGGCTGAGTCCGCCGGAGCGGCGAGGCGCCGACGGCGGACCCCGGTGGACGAGGAGGCAGGACGTGGGGACCAACCCGTTCGACGACCCGGACGGCACGTTCTTCGTGCTGGTCAACGACGAGGGACAGCACTCGCTGTGGCCCGCTTTCGCGGACGTCCCGGCGGGCTGGGAGGTGGTGCTGTCCGGTGCGTCCAGGGACCGGGCGGTGGAGTACGTCGAACTGCACTGGACCGACCTGCGACCGCGCAGCCTGCGCGCCGCGATGGAAGCGAACGGGTAGACCGCAGAATCGTCGGAAGGCTCCCATGCGAAACGCAGGCGTGAATCCAGACCTGAGATCGCTGACCGGCTTGCGGTTTGTCACGATGCTGCCCGTCTTCCTCATCCACGCGTCGTTCGAAACAGTATTCGACGACGACGAGGTGAACGGGTTCCTGATCTACGGCATGGGCACGTCCGCAGCGCTGATGGTGTCGTTCTTCTTCGTGCTGACCGGGTTCGTGATGACGTGGTCGCGGCGGCCGGGCGACACCGCGCGCCGGTTCTGGCGGCGGCGGTTCTTCCGCGTCGTGCCCAGCCACGTCGTCACGTACGCGATCGCGGTGGCGCTCATGGTCTGGGCCGGCGCGGTGCTCGACCCGATCGCGACGGTCACCCAGCTGTTCCTGCTCCAGGCCTGGGTCCCCGACCCCGCCTTCTTCGACACCGGCAACACCGTCACCTGGTCCCTGTCCGCGGACTTGTTCTTCTACGCGCTGTTCCCGGCGCTGGTCCCGGTCGTGGGGCGGATACGCGAGGACCGGCTGTGGTGGTGGCTCGTGCCGCCCGTCGCGGTGCTGCTGGTGCTGCCGGCGATCGCCACGGCCGCGTTGCCCGACACGCCCGAGATGCCGCTGGGCGGCGTGTCGGTGAGCCAGTACTGGCTGGTCTTCTTCAACCCGCTCACCCGGCTGCTGGAGTGCGTGCTGGGGATGCTCGTCGCCCGCGCGGTCCTGTCGGGGCGGTGGATCGGCCTGCGCCCGTGGGTGCCGGCGCTGCTGCTCGTCGTGGTCTACCTGGCGACCCTGCGACTGCCGTTCCTCTACCGGTTGGACGCGATCGGGATCATCCCCGTGGTCCTGCTGGTGGGCGCGGTGGCCTCGGCCGACCTCTCCGGCGGGACCTGGCTCGGCCGTCGCTGGCTGGTGTACCTGGGGGAGTTGTCGTTCGGCTTCTACCTGACCCACAACCTCGTCCTCAAGTACGGGCACCTCGCCTTCGGGACCACCTGGGAGGAGGGCGAGTGGGTGCCCCGCTCGTGGAGCACGCCGATCGGCGTCGCCCTGATCGTGGCCGCGTTCGCGGTCTCGCTGCTCGCCGCGTGGCTGCTGCACACCCTGGTGGAGAAGCCGGTGGTCAGGGCCTGGTCGAAGCCCCGCCGGCGGACCGACCCGGACGGCGAGGACCCGATCGAGCCCGCGGCGCCACCGATCGTCCGGTCGCCGGGGAACTGACACGCCGAGCACACGACCACCTGGAGACACTCATGTTGCGCGACACCGACCCGACGGGCGAACCCGAGACGTTGTGCGCGGCGTTCGACCGGCTCGCCCAGCAGCACCCGGGGGCCTCGCTCTCCTTCCCCGCCACCGACGAGCACCTCACCGCCCCCGAGCTGGCCGAGCGGTCGGCGGTCTGGGCGCGCGCCCTGGTCGCCGCTGGCGTGGAGCCGGGTGAGGTCGTCGGCCTGCTGGTGCCCACCGGACCGTCGCTGCCGCTGGCACTGGGCGCAGTGCCCCGGGCCGGCGCGGCGCTGAGCGTGATGCCGACGCCCCGCCGTTTCGTGGACCCCGCCGGGCAGGCCAAGAAGCTGGCCGGGGCGGCCCGCGCCGCCCGGATGCGGCACGTGATCGCCGATGCCGGCTACGCCCACGTGCTCGACCTGCTGCGCGAGCTGGAGCCGGGCATCACCGTCGTGGACCCGGCCGAGCTGGACCGCGACAGCCCCGCGACACCGCTGCCCGACGTCGCGCCCGACGACCTCGCGGTGGTGCAGTTCACCTCGGGCAGCACCGGCACGCCCAAGGGCGTGATGCTGCCGCACCGGACGATGCTCGCGGGACTGCGCGCGATCGCGCTCGGCGCCGACATCCCGCCGACCGCGTGCCTGGTGCAGTGGGTGCCGCACTTCCACGACATGGGCCTGTTCGGCTGGCTAGCGATCTTCCTCGGCGGCGGCGACATCCACATGTTCCGCTCCGCGGACTTCATCAGCGACCCGGTGCGCGTGCTGCGCCACTTCGCCGCGGTGCGCGGGACGATCCTGACCGGGCCCAACTTCTCCTACGACATCATCGCCAACGCCGTCACCCCCGAGCTGGCCGCCGAGCTCGACCTGTCGTCCTGGCGGCAGGCGTTCAACGGCGCGGAGCCGGTGAACGTCGAGACCGTGCGCGCGTTCACCGAGCGGCTGAGCCCCGCCGGTGTCGGTCCCTCGGTGATGTACCCGGTGTACGGCATGGCCGAGGCGACCCTGGGGATCACCTTCCCCGAACCGGGATCGCTGCCCCGCGTCGCGCACGTCCAGCGCGAACTGCTCGCCGACGGGGTGGTCCGCCGGGTCTCCGAGCCGGGGGTGGCGACCAAGGCCGTGGTGAGCGTGGGCAAGCCGCTGCCGGGCATCGAGCTGCGCGTGGTCGACGAGCACGGCACCGTGTGCGGCGACGACCGGCTCGGTGAGATCCAGGTGGCGGGCCCCTCGGTGACGACCGGCTACCTGCACGCCCCGGCCGCCACGGCGGCGGCGTTCGACGGGCGCTGGCTGCGCACCGGTGACCTCGGCTTCACCCTCGACGGCGAGCTGTTCGTCACCGGACGCACCACGGACATGATCATCGTGCGCGGGCAGAACTTCTTCCCCGAGGACGTCGAGCTGGTGGTCCGGGACCTGCCGGGCGTGTACCGGCGGCGGTGCGTGGCCTTCGCCGACCGGACCGAGGAGGGCGCCGAGTGCGTGGCCGTCGCGGTCGAGGCGCTCGCCAACAGGGTCGACTCCGGCGCGCTGGCCAGCACCATCCGCTCCAGCGTCACCGCGGAACTGGGCATCTCACCGGTGCGGGTGCACGTGCTCGAACCGCGGTCGCTGCCCTCCACGACGAGCGGGAAGTGGCAGCGGGGCCTGACCCGTTCGCTGATCGCGGGGGCCGACGCGTGACCGCGCGTCCCGCGGACGACCCGCCGGGTCGCGAGCTGTCCGCGGACACGATCCCGCTGCTCGACTCCGCCGGGTTCCGCTGCTTCGCCTGCTCACCCCGGCACGAGCACGGGTTGCGGCTGCGCATGTGGCACCTCCCGGGGACGCTGACGTCGATCACGCGGTTCGACGCCGACTTCGCCTCCTACCCCGGTGTGGTGCACGGGGGCGTCATCGCCACGGTCGCGGACGAGCTGATGGCCAACCTCGTCCTCGTCGAACACGAGCGGTTGACGTTCACGACCGCGCTGCGCGTCCGCTACCTGCGACCGGTCGAGGTCGGCGCGACGTGCCGCATCGTCGCCCGGATCACCTCGGCGGGCGAGACGACGGTTTCCGCGGAGGCCGACGTGCTGGCCGAGGACGGCGCCACCAACGCGCTGGCGACGGCCTCCTACCAACCGATCCGGCCCGCCCAGGCGCGGGCCGCGTTCACCCTCGGCCCCGACGACCACGACCGGGTGCGGCCCTTCCTGGCCGACACACGACCGGCATGAACGAGGAGTTCCATGAAGCGTGAAGAGCTGCTGTCAGCCGTTCGCGAGGAGATCACCGGCGAACTGCCGCTCGACGGGCACGTCCTGCGGGAGGAGGACGTGCTGACCGGCCTGCCGGGGTCCGGCTCGGTGCACCTGCTGCGCGTCGCCGCCGGGCTGGAGCGCCGCTTCGGCGTGGAGTTCGAGGACGAGCGCCTGTTCTCCGCCAAGACCGTGGGCGACCTGGTCGACCTGCTGGCCGGAGCACTGCCGGTCGGGGGTGCCTCGTGAGCACGGTCACCCCGGACGAAGCGGTCACTGCCACCAACACCCACTACGAGCTGCCACCGGAGATCTTCCGGCTGTTCCTGGACAGCCGCATGAAGTACAGCTGCGGGCTGTTCCGAGACCGGGACGCCACGCTGGAGCAGGCACAGCTGGACAAGCTGACGTGGGTGGTCGAGGACCAGCTGAAGCTGCGTCCGGGGCAGCGGTTGCTGGACGTCGGGTGCGGGTGGGGCAGCCTGACGCTGTTCGCCGCGCAGCACCACGGCGTCCGGGTCGTCGGCGTCACACCGTCCACGCCGCAGCGCGACCACGTCCTCGCTCGGGCGCGGGAACTCGGGGTGGAGGACCTGGTGGACGTCCGGCTGGGCCGGTTCACCGCGGTCGACGTGGGACCGGGACGCTTCCACGGCGCGGCGATGCTCGGGTCGATCGTGCACATGCCCGATCGGGTGCGCGTGCTGGCCGACGCGACGCGGGCGCTGGAACCGGGCGGCCGGGTGTACGTCTCGGAGAGCACGTTCCGCAACGCCGAGGTCGCGCGGCGGTTCGGCGGCCGCCCCGGCACCGTCTACGTGGGACAGGAGATCTTCGGGTTCGCCGACATGGTGCCGGTGACCGACCTGCTGGCCGCGGCGGAGGACGCGGGCCTGAGCCTGGTGTCGCTGACCGACCTGACCGCGCACTACCCGCCCACCATCGCCGCCTGGGCCGACCGCGTCCGGGACAACAGGGACGCGGTCGACGCGGTCGTGCCGGGCACCGCCGACCGGCTGCTCCAGTACTTCGACGTCTTCCTGGCCGCGTTCGGCTACACCGCGAAGCACTACGCCTTCACCGCGGAGAAGTCCCGGTTCGGCACCGCGGAGGTGCGCTGATGGAACGCGAAGGGCCGGCCGAGGAGTCGCGGGCCGAGGAATCGCGGGCGGAGGGGGTGCCGCCCGAGGCGCTGGAGACCCGCCGCGTCGTGGAGCAGGCGGTGCGGCGCTCGGGGCAGCACCGCTGGGACCTGGAGGACGTGAACTGGGACCGGGTCCGCGCCGAGGAGCTGACCGAGGACGACCGCACCGTGGTCCGCTTCCTGACCTACATCGAGGACCACATCCCGTGGTACCTCAACTTCTTCCTGGACGCGTTCCCCACCACGGACGTGGACCTGGCCACCTACGCGCGCAACCGCGAGTACTTCCGGTTCCTGGTCATGTGGGCCAACGACGAGGAGAAGCACGCCGCGGCGCTCACCCGCTACCAGGTGACCGCGGAGATGGCGGACGAGGCGACGGTCCTGCGGCAGCTGGCGGCGGAGGGCGGCAAACCGTGGGACCTGCCCTACGAGCACCCGCTGGAGCTGTACACCTACGCGTTCCTCCAGGAGAAGGCGACGCAGCTGTTCTACCAGCGCTACCAGCGGGTCGTGCGCGAACCGCTGCTGCGCGACCTGCTCGGGAAGCTGGCCGCCGACGAGGCCAGGCACTTCGGCCTGTACTCCCACCTGGTCGCCAACTCCCTCGCCACGGTCGGGCCGCGCGCGCTCGACGGCGTGAAGAACGTGCTGAGCACGTTCGAGATGCCGCTCAACGGAGTGCTCGACGGCTACTGGCGGATGGCGCTCCGCGTCGTCGACCGCGTGGGGCACGACCACACCGAGGCCTACGACTCGCTGGGCAGGTTGGTCGGTCGGTTCAGCGACCAGTTCGGCACGCCGGACGTCGACGACCTCTGGCGGCTGATCCGCGACGTCCAGCGGATGCCCTGACGACGAGGGGGGAACGGTGCACGGCGGACTCACCGAATCGCACTGGCCGGCGGACCGCACCGCCGACATCACCGACATCACCACCGGCGACCTGCTGCGCCGGTGGGCGGAGCGGACGCCGGAGCGGACGGCGCTGATCGAGGTGGCCCAGCCGGGCGAGCCGTCCCTCACCGCCGCGCCGGCGACCGACCGCACGTGGACGTACCACGAGCTGCACCGCGCGGCCGTGCGGTGCGCCCACTGGCTGCTGGCGCGGTTCGAGCCGGGGGAGCGGGTCACCGTGTGGGCGCCCAACGTTCCGGAGTGGGTGGTCCTCCAGTACGGCGCGGCCCTGGCCGGGCTGGTGCTGGTGACCGCCAACCCGGCTCTGCGCGAGGGCGAACTGGCGCACGTGGTCGGGCAGTCCCGCTCGGCCGGGCTGTTCGTGGTGGACTCGTTCCGCGGCACGCGGATGGCCGAGATCGCGGCGCGCGTCGAAGGGCCGAGGCACGTCGTCAGCTTCACCGGGTGGCTGGCCGAGACGGAGTCGGCCGAACCGGTGGAGCTGCCCGTGGTCCGACCGGACGACCCGGCGCAGATCCAGTACACGTCGGGCACCACGGGCTCCCCGAAGGGAGCGCTGCTGCGCCACCGGGGGCTGGTGAACAACGCCGCCTTCGCCGCACGCCGGATGCGCTTCCCCGGGGGCGGCACGTGGGTGTCGGCGATGCCGCTGTTCCACACCGGCGGCTCGACCCTGGGCGTGCTGGGCAGCGCGAGCGTCGGTGGCGCGTACGCGTTGTGCCGGGTGTTCGACGCGGACCTGGTCCTCTCGGCGCTGGAGCGCTTCGCGGGGGACCTGGTCAGCGGAGTCCCCACCATGCTGCTCGGGATGCTGGACCACCCCGGCTTCGCCGAGCGGGACCTGAGCCGCTGCGCGGTGGTCGTGTCGGGCGGCACGACGGTCCCGGCGGCCCTGGTCCACCGGGTCGAGGCGGCGTTCGGCGCCCGGTTCGTCACGGTGTACGGCCAGACGGAGGCGAGTTCCGTCGTCACGGCCACCGAACCCGACGACGAGCCGGCGCACCGGGCGGAGACCGTGGGCCGTCCCCTGCCCCAGGTCGAGGTGAAGGTGGTCGACCGGGCGGGGAAGGTGGTCCCGATCGGCGCGCAGGGCGAGGTCGTCCTGCGCGGCTACCAGACGATGCTGGGCTACTTCGACCTGCCGGACGAGCGCGCACCCGATCGGGACGGCTGGCTGCACACCGGCGACCTGGGAACCATGGACGAGCAGGGCTACCTGCGGATCACCGGCCGGGCTCGGGACATGATCATCAGGGGCGGTGAGAACGTCTACCCGCGCGAGGTCGAGGACCTGCTCTGCCGCCACGAATCCGTCCGGGACGCCGCGGTCGTCGCCCGGCCGGACGACACGTGGGGCGAGCAGGTGGCGGCCGTGCTCCGGCCAGCGGATCCGGCGAACCCGCCGTCCCCGGAGCTGCTGGACGCCTACTGCCGCGACCACCTGGCGGCGTTCAAGGTGCCCAGGTTCTGGTACGCGGTGGACGAGTTCCCGCTGACCGCCACGGGCAAGGTGCAGAAGTTCCGCCTTCGCGAGCTGCTCCGCACCGGCGCGTTGCCGGTCCTGAGCTCCCCGTGATCCGAGGGCGACGGGGACGCGGGTCCGGACCTGTCGTCCCCGCGGTCGCCGACCAGCGGGCCCGCCTGCCGAGGCGGGCCCGCTGGTCGCGTCTCGGGCCGTCGTGCTCGCGGCCCGCTGATCGGGCCGCGCGGGCCGCGTCCGTGCGGTGCCGCTGACGTCGGTGAGAGCGGCGCGCCGCCGCCGACGCGCCGAACGCGAGCACTCGCACGTCTTTGCGCACCGACCGGCCCGACCGGCCCGACCGGCAGAGGACTCCGGCGCGCGCTCGACGCGGTCGTCCTCGAACTCGGCCGCTCCTCCGGTGACCGGACGCGGCGGAGTCGCGGCGCTCCGCTTCCCCGCGCACGCGGCCCGCGGCTGTCTGGGACTGCGGCTGTCGGAACGCGGTGACCATCAGAACGCGGTGACCATCAGAACGTGGTGGCGTGCGGCCGGTCGTCGTGCCGTGCTGGTGGACGACGGTGCGGGACCACGGGGTTCTCGCCCAGCCGCGTCCGTCGCCGCTGGGCGGACCGGAACGGGTGGATCATGGGCCTGTCCACACCGGGCGACGACGTCGTGCCGCACGGAGTGCTGGCGCTCGTGGAGTCCACGGCGCCGGGACCGCCCGATCCCGGCCCGCAGAGCAGAAGGGGACGCCCTTGCTGGAAGTACGAGATCTGACGCGGCGGTTCGGGACCGTCACGGTTCTCGACCGGGTCTGCTTCACCGTCGGCAGCGGTGAGGCCGTGGCGGTGGTGGGGCCCAACGGCGCGGGGAAGAGCACGCTGCTGCGCTGTCTCGTCCAGGCCGACCGCGCCGACAGCGGGACGGTGCTGCTGGACGGTGAGCCGTTCGACGAGACCGACCCGCGCGTGCGCGCCGCCGTGGCCTGCGCGTTGGACGACGTCGACTTCTTCCCCGACCTGCCGGTGCGCGAACACCTCGAACTGCTCGCCCGTGTTCACTCGGCCGAGGTCGACGTCGACGCCCTGATCGCCGAGGTCGGACTCGCCGGAGCCGCCGACCAGGTGCCGGCGAGCCTGTCCAGCGGTCAGCGCCAGCGGCTGGTCCTGGCGTCGGTCCTGGCACGCCCCCGGCGGCTGCTCGTGCTCGACGAGCCCGAGCAGCGCCTCGACGCGCGTTCGCGCGGCTGGCTGGCGGACAGGTTGCGCGCGGAGAAGGACGCCGGTGTCGCGATCGTGCTGGCGTCGCACGACCGCGACCTGATCGACGCGGTGGCCGACCGGTCGGTCGATGTCTCCGTGCCCGCGCAGGCCGACCGGTGATCCGGTTCGGTGCCGGTTGGCGCGACCGGGACCAGCGGGCGGTCCTGATCGGCCTCGTCTTCGTGGGGTCCGGACTCGTCGTCCAGTTCGTGCGCTCCGCGGTGGAGCGGTCCTCGACCGCTTCGCACGCGACCGACGTCCCGCCCGGCTGGCTGTCGATCGCCGCCGCCGCCTCGGTGAGCGGCGCCGCGATGCTCGTCCTCGCCGCGATCGGTCCGCTGGTGGCGAGTCCCGCGACGGTCACCTGGGTGCTGTCCACCCCGCTGGACCGCCGCACGGCGCTGACGTCCTGGTACCGGCGCCTGACGGCGGTCGGCGCGTCGGCCGGTGCGGCTTTCGGGCTGGCGTCCGCCCTGCTCTTCCGCACGGCTGTGGAGTGGGCCGCGCTGCTCGGTGCGGCCGTGGGCGGAGGGCTCGTCGCCCTGGCCGTGCTCGCCCAGACCCGGCGCAGGTCCCCGCGGTCGCTGTCCGCCGCGGTGCTCGGGATCGGTGTGCTCAGCGCGCTGGCGGGCGTCGTCGCGGAGCGGCTGGGAGGTGCGGCGCACGAGCTGGTCGGGCGGATCGGTGCCGACGCGGGCCCGCTCCTCACCACCCCGGTGGCTCTTGCCGCGGTCGTGCTGATCGCCGCCGCCGACCGCGGGCTGGGCGGACTGGCCCGCCCCGAGCTGACGTCCGGCGCGTCGGTCGCCGCCGCGGCCGGTACCGCGGGCACGTTCCTGGACGTCACCCTGCTCACCGGAGTGCTGGAGGTGCGGCGCTGGCAGCGGCGGGGGCGAGTGCGGTCCAGGGGCCTCCCCGCGGGGCGCGTCCGGGCGTTCCTGGTGGCCGACCTGCGCCGGGTGTTCCGCTCGCCCGGCGTCGTGCTCCCGTGGCTGCTGCTGGTGCTCGTCCCGTACGTGGTGGCCGTGGAAGCGCCGCTGTGGACGGCGCAGGTGCAGCTCGTGGCGGCGAGCGTCGCGAGCCAGCGGCTCGCCGGGGGCCTGCGCGCGGTGTGCCGGTCGGCGGCGATGCGCCGCGCCCTGGGCGGAACCGACGCGGGGCTGCGCCTGACGCACCTCGTCGTCCCCGCGGCGGGGACGCTCGTGTGGTGCGCGCTGACCGCTCCGGCGACCGGGGGAGCTCATCCCCTGGCGTGGCCGGTCGCGGCGGTGGGAGCGGTCGTGGTCACCCACCGGCTGGCGACCCGCCCGCCGATGGACTACCACGCGACCCCGTTCGACGTCGGTCTCGGCGTGACGGCCCCGTGGGGACTGCTTCGTCAGACGTCGCGCGGTCTGGGAGTCCTGCTGCTGTTCTCGGTCCTGATGCACCTGCTGACCGGCACGCCGTGAGCTCGACCGGAAGCGCGAGCCGCTGGTGGTGCTTCGAGCGGGCGGCTCGAAGCCGGTCGATCTTCTGATTCGCCGGTCACGGGCTTGACCTTGACACGGTGACAACGTGTCCACTGTGCGCAGGAGGTGGTCCCGATCAACACCGTGAACGGAACCTCGCAGAACACCCGAGTGGTAGACGCCCTGAGCGCGGCGGACTCGTCGGTCCGGCTCCGGGCGGCCCTGGCGATCGGTTCGAACCCCGACCCCGGTCTCCTGGAGACGCTGGTCGAACGGTGCGCGGTCGAGCCGGACTTCTTCGTGCGGGACATGCTGTCCTGGGTGCTGACCCGTCTCTCGCCGGAGATCACCCTGCCCCGGATCCGCCGGGAACTCGACTCCGAGCGCGCTCGGGCCCGCGGGCAGGCGTTGCACACGCTCTCCAAGATCGGCGACAAGAGCGCGTGGGCCTGGATCGCGCGGGACGTGCTGCACGACGCCGACGACGAGGTCGCGCGGACCGCGTGGCGCGTCGCGGTCGCCCTCGTGCCGACCGAGGACGAGAAGAAGGACCTGGCCGACGCGCTGATCACGCAGCTCGGGCGCGGCGACCGCACCGTGCGGCTGAGCCTGAGCCGGGCCCTCGTCGACCTCGGCGACGTCGTCGAGCCCGCCCTGCGGAGGGCCGCGACGCACCCGGACCCGGTGGTGGCCGCGCACGCCCGTGCCACCGAGCTGCTCCTGCGGGACCCGGAGACCGGGTTCGACGCGGCGGTCGAGGAGGCGAAGCGGATCGTCGCACTCGGTCCGCTACGCGCGTCGGCAGGCGCCGGGGAGACCGCGGATTGCTGATCGGCGACGTGGCCCGCCGCGCGGGTGTGAGCACCCGGATGCTCCGGCACTACGACGCACTCGGGCTGGTGCGGCCGACCGGTCGCACCGTCGGCGGCTACCGCGAGTACTCCGCCGAGGACGTCCGCAGGATCTTCCACGTGGAGAGCCTGCGGTCCCTCGGGCTCTCGCTCAAGCAGGTCGGACGCGCGCTGGAGGACCCGGCCTTCACGCCGTCCGCTCTGGTCGGCGACCTCATCCGGTGGACGGAAGACCGCTTGGAGCGGGAACGGGAACTGCTCGACCGGCTCCGCGCGATCGACGCGTCGGCGCCGAGCGGCTGGCAGGACGTCCTGCGCGTGGTCGAACTCCTGCAGGGGCTCGACTCGACCAGCGCCGCACGCAGGCAGCAGGCCGTCCTGACCAGGCCGGAGGGCGTGCCCGTGTCCGCCGAACTGCTCGCCGGGGCGGTCCTGGCCGAATCCGACCCCCACGTCGCGGGCGCCCTGCGCTGGGCGCTCGCCCGGTCGGACGGTGACGGCGTGGAGGTGCTGGCCGCCGGCGTGCGCTCGGAGGACGTCGACGTCCGGCGGCGCGCGGTGCTGGCGCTCACCGCGGTGCCCGAGTCCCCGGAGGCGACCGCGGCGCTGGCGGACGCGCTCGCGGACCCGGACACGACGGTGCGCGGGCAGGCCGCTCTGGCGCTGGGCAGGCGTGACGAGACCGCGGCCGTGCCGGCGCTCGTCGGCGTGGTGGTCGAGGGGGGCAACGACGTCGAGGCGGCCGAGGTCCTGGGAACGCTGTCCCGGGACCCGGCGCGCGCCGACCGGATCGTGGCGGCGCTGGTCGCCGAACTCGCCGCGCGCACCGCGGACTCCGCGGTGCGGATACGCCTGACCCAGGCGCTGGTCGAGCTGCCGGGGGCCACGGCCCAGGAGGTGCTGCGCCGGCTGACGCACGACGACGACCGCGCTGTCGCCCTCGTCGCCTCGGCCCTCGTCGCCCGGCCGCGTCCAGCGGATCAGCACGAGAGCGGCGGAGACGACGTCGGCAGCGGGTGAGCGGGTGTCCTGGCCGATCGACGTCCTCGGTCCCGGCGGGCGCGTCCGGGACCACCCGAACCCCGTGCGCCGCCCCGGCCCACCGGCCGCGAGGCGTCGTTCGTGGCGCCGCGCGTCCTCGACGCGCCCGGTGCGGCGCCCGTCCGGCCCCGGTGGCGATGGCGGGGGACCGTGCTGCTGACCCGCCGTCCGTCCGTGCAGGTCAGGACGGCGGGTCGCCGATCACGGGTTCGGGCCGGACGGTGCCGCAACCGCAGGTCAGCCGTCGAGGGGCGGCGCGTAGGGCCTGCCGACGTAGGGACCGGAGCAGACGCTGACGCCGCGGTAGCAGGTGAAGAACTCGAGGCCGTCGTAGGCGTCTCCGCTGGTCATCCAGACGTCGACCTCGGTGGCCCCGCCTTCGACGTCCGCGGTGAGGGGAAGGGCGGCTGGTCCGGACGTGTTGTACCAGGTGCTGGAACTCTGCCAGCCGAGCCAGGTCGTGCTCGCCCACGCCTGCGCGTAGATCCGCCGGTACCCGGTGGCCTTGAACGCTCCGTCGACGCCGACCGACCGGTTGTACCAGGTGACCGTGCCCCGGTAGTAGCTCGCGCCGACCTCGATCGAGAAGGTGCTGGTGGGGTAGGCGGCGACGGTCGCGGCGGCGGGCGCCGCCGCGAGAACCGTTCCGGCGACCGACGCCATCGCGGCCACGGCCGCGCCGATCGTCCTCGTGCGGCTCTTCGTCGTAGTCGTGTCTTTCGGCCTCGCCATGACAACCACCCCGGGTTCTGCGAGCAACGGGCGCACACCACCTGACAACGGTTAGTCGTCGACCGGTCGCGGAAGGTTACAGCGAGAACCGCCCCGCCGACGTCGGAACTCGAACCTTCCGGCACCGGCAGCTCCAGCCGGACGAGACGGTGGCGCGGTCCGGCACGTGGCGGCCCTCGCGGAACGCGGCACGGGGTGAGGACGCCCCCGCGAGTCGCCCGGCACCCGTGCCGCGAGCGCGGTGTGACCAAACTAATTTGGATTTGTTCCAGACTAGCGCTCTAAGATCAGCGGGTGACGTCCGACCACGAGGCGCGGCTGCGAGCGGTCTCGTTGCGCGTGACCCGCCCCCGCCTGGCGGTGCTCGCGGCGCTGCACGACCACCCGCACGTCGACACCGAGACCGTGCTCTCGCTGGTGCGCGAGACCCACCCGACGGTGTCCCAGCAGGCGGTCTACGACGTGCTGCGGGCGTTGACCGACGCCGGTCTGGTGCGGCGCATCCAGCCCGCCGGTGCCAACGCCCGCTACGAGTCCAGGGTGGGGGACAACCACCACCACGTCGTGTGCCGCTCCTGCGGCACGATCGCCGACGTCGACTGCGTCGTCGGGCACAGCCCCTGTCTCACCCCCTCGGAAGACCACGGCTACGCGGTCGACGAGGCGGAGGTCGTCTGGTGGGGCACCTGCCCCGACTGCTCGACCGAACGCACGGCCAACGTTTCACCACCGGAAGGAAGTAGATGAGCGACCCCAGGACAACGCCCTCCAGTGCTCAGGGCGTGGACCAGAAGGCCGCAGCCGGTTGCCCGGTCGCGCACGACTCCGCGACCGCGCACGGCAGTGAGAGCGAGAACCCGGCGATCGACTCGCCGACCCCGAAGACGGGCGGTCGCCCGCGCACCACCCGGGACTGGTGGCCCAACCAGCTCGACCTCTCGGTGCTGCACGCCCACTCCTCGAAGGGCAACCCGCTCGGGGAGAAGTTCAGCTACGCCCAGGAGTTCAGCAAGCTCGACGTCGACGCGCTCAAGCGCGACATCGCCGAGGTGCTCACCAGCTCGCAGGACTGGTGGCCCGCCGACTTCGGCCACTACGGCGGTCTCATGATCCGCATGAGCTGGCACGCCGCGGGCACCTACCGCATCCACGACGGCCGCGGTGGAGCCGGTGACGGCGGTCAGCGGTTCGCCCCGCTCAACAGCTGGCCCGACAACGCCAACCTCGACAAGGCGCGTCGACTGCTGTGGCCGGTCAAGCAGAAGTACGGCCAGAAGATCTCGTGGGCCGACCTGCTCGTGCTCGCGGGCAACGTCGCCCTGGAGTCGATGGGCTTCACGACCTTCGGCTTCGGCTTCGGCCGCGTGGACGTCTGGGAGCCCGAGGAGATCTTCTGGGGTCCCGAGGACGCCTGGCTGGGCGACGAGCGCTACGTCAGCGACAAGGAGATGGCTCCCGAGGTCGGCGCGACCGAGATGGGCCTCATCTACGTCAACCCCGAGGGCCCGCGCGGCAACGCGGACCCGCTGGCGGCGGCCCACTTCATCCGGGAGACCTTCGGCCGGATGGCGATGAACGACGAGGAGACCGTCGCCCTCATCGCCGGTGGCCACACCTTCGGCAAGACCCACGGTGCCGCCGTCGCCGACGGCCACGTGGGCGCGGAGCCCGAGGGCGCTCCGCTGGAGGCGCAGGGCCTGGGCTGGCTGAGCAGCCACGGCAGCGGCAAGGGCGGTGACACGATCACCAGCGGTCTGGAGGTGACGTGGACCGACGTGCCGACGCAGTGGAGCAACCGCTTCTTCGAGATCCTCTTCGGCTACGAGTGGGAGCTCACCACGAGCCCCGGCGGTGCCAAGCAGTGGGTCGCCAAGGACGCCGAGGAGATCATCCCGGACGCCCACGACCCGTCCAAGAAGCACCGGCCGACGATGCTCACGACCGACCTGTCGCTGCGCGTCGACCCGGCGTACGAGAAGATCTCCCGCCGCTTCCTGGAGAACCCCGACGAGTTCGCCCTGGCCTTCGGCAAGGCCTGGTACAAGCTGCTGCACCGCGACATGGGTCCGGTCAGCCGCTTCCTGGGGCCGTGGGTCGCCGAGCCGCAGCTGTGGCAGGACCCGGTGCCGGCCGTCGACCACGAGCTCGTGGGTGACGCCGACGTCGCCGCCCTCAAGGCGAAGGTGCTGGAGTCCGGCCTCACGACCGCCCAGCTGGTCGGCACCGCCTGGGCCTCGGCCGCGAGCTTCCGGTCCACCGACAAGCGCGGCGGCGCCAACGGCGCCCGCATCCGCCTGGAGCCGCAGCGCAGCTGGGAGGTCAACCAGCCGGAGCAGCTCGCGAAGGTCCTGGAGGTCCTGGAGGGCGTCCAGCGCGAGTTCAACGAGGCCGGGGGCGCGAAGATCTCGCTCGCCGACCTGATCGTGCTGGCCGGTGCGGCCGCCGTCGAGAAGGCGGCGCGCGACGCCGGCGTCGAGGTGACCGTGCCGTTCCGGCCGGGTCGCACCGACGCCTCGCAGGAGCAGACCGACGTCGAGTCGTTCAAGGTCATGGAGCCGCGTGCCGACGGGTTCCGCAACTACGTGCGTTCCGGTGAGAAGCTCCAGCCGGAGGTGCTGCTCGTCGAGCGCGCCTACATGCTCGACCTGACGGCGCCGGAGATGACCGTGCTCGTCGGCGGTCTGCGCTCCCTCGGCGCCAACCACGCCGACGCCCGGCACGGTGTCCTCACCGACCGGCCCGGCGTGCTCACCAACGACTTCTTCGCCAACCTGCTCTCGCCGGGTACCCGGTGGAAGGCGTCGGAGTCCGAGGAGAACGTCTACGAGATCCGCGATCTGGCCACCGACGAGGTGAAGTGGACCGCCACCGCGGTCGACCTCGTCTTCGGCTCCAACTCCCAGCTGCGCGCCCTCGCCGAGGTCTACGCCAGCCAGGACGCTCGCGAGAAGTTCGTGGCGGACTTCGTCGCGGCCTGGACCAAGGTCATGGAACTCGACCGGTTCGACATCGCCTGATCCCGCTCCACCGACGAGCCCGGCCGATCCGACGATCGGCCGGGCTCGTCCCGTGTGGGCGGTCGCGCGGACGCCTCAGGGCCGACGTGGCTGGACGAGTGCGGCGACGGCGGTGGTGACGGTGGTCCTGCGGTCGGCGCCGGGGTCGTGGCCGATCTCCTCCTGGAGCGCTTTGAGCGACCAGGAGGCGGTGTCCCAGCTGATGACCAGCGCGATGACCATGGCCACGAGCTCCGTGGCGGGGATGTCGGCGCGGACCCGGCCCGCGTCCTGGGCGGCCTGGACGGCGGCGACGTTGCGGCGGTACTCGTGCACCTCGGCGTCGACGGGCCGCTGCCGCTCCAGGCCGGCCCACAGGTGGAGCCGGGTGATGTGCGGTCGTTGCCGCAGCCGGTCGAACAGGGCACCCGCGTAGGCGGGCAGGTCGCCCGCGTCGATCACGACCGCGTCCGCCAGTTCGGACATGCTCTGGGCGACGACCAGGTCGAAGAGTTCTTCCTTGGTCCCGAAGTGCATGTAGATGGACCGCTTGTTGGCCGCGGCGGTCTCGGCGATGCGGTCGACGCGGGCACCGGCCAGACCGTGGGTGGCGAACTCGGCGACCGCGGCGTTCATCAGTCGCCGCTTGGTCTCCGTGGCGTCGGGTGGCATGCCCGCATCGTACATAACCATCCAGATGTTTACAGGAGGGCGGCGGTCGTGTAGAAATGCATCCAGTTAGTTACATACGTTGAGGAGCAGACATGACCCGCACCTGGTTCATCACCGGCACGTCCTCCGGCTTCGGCCGCCAGCTCACCGAGCAGCTCCTGCGACGAGGAGACCGCGTCGCCGCCACCGCGCGCCGCCCCGAGACCCTCGACGACCTGGCCGGCCAGTACGGCGGGCAGCTGTGGCGCGCCGCGCTCGACGTCACCGACACCGCCGAGCTGCGTCAGGTCGTGGACCGGGCGTTCGCCGAGCTGGGGCGCGTCGACGTGGTGGTGTCCAACGCCGGGTACGGGCTGTTCGGGGCGGCGGAGGAGCTGTCCGACGAGCAGATCGACCGGCAGATCGCCACCAACCTCACCGCCTCGATCCAGCTCGCCCGCGCCGCCACCCCGCACCTGCGCGCCCAGAACGGCGGACGCTTCGTGCAGATCGCCAGCGTCGGCGGACAGATCGCCTTCCCCGCCATGAGCCTGTACCACGCCACCAAGTGGGGCGTCGAGGGCTTCTGGGAGTCCGCCGCCGCGGAACTGGCCCCCTTCGGCATCGGCGTGACCATCGTCGAGCCGGGCATGTCGCGCACCAGCTTCGCCGGGAGCGGCTCGGTCCTCGGCGCACCGCTGCCCGCCTACGCCGACGGCCCCTCCGGGCAGCTGCGCCGCGTGGCCTCCGGCGAACTGCCGCCGCTCCCCGCCCCCGGCGACCCCGCCAAGATCGCCGCCGCCATCATCGCCTCCGCCGAGCAGTCAGACGCGCCGCTGCGGCTGACGCTGGGCTCCGACGCCCACGCGTGGGCCACCTCCGCCCTGCGCGACCGCCTCGCGGCGCTGGAAGCCGGACGCGACCTCGCCCGCTCCACCGACGCCGACGACGCCCTCGTCGCCCGCTGAGGTCCGAACCCCGCCACCACCAGCTCGAAGGAGCTTCCCGTGTTCGACTTCACCGGCAAGACCGTCATCGTCACCGGCGCTTCCGGCACTCTGGGCACCGCGCTGTCCGTCCAGTTCGCCGTGGCGGGCGCGAACGTCGTCGTCGCCGCCCGCACGGGGTACGACCAGCTCGCCGCCACCCTGCCCGGCCCGGCGCTGGGCGTGCGCCTGGACGTCACCGGCGAAACCGAGTGGGCCGAGGCGATCGCACGGACGGAGGACCGCTTCGGACCCCCGGACGTGCTGGTCGACAACGCCGCCCACCTCGGCGTCGGCACCACCGAGAGCATCCCGCTGCCGGAGTTCCGGCGCGTGCTGGAGACCAACCTCACCGGCGCGCTGCTGGGCATCCGCGCCGCCGCTCCCTCCATGCGCACCGCCGACTTCGTCCTGTTCGCCGCCTCCGACCAGGCCCGCTTCGCCACCGGATCGGAGATCCTCGCCGACGGCGGCTTCATGCTCGGAGCCGTCGCCTGAGCCGCGTCGGCGGCGTCGCGTGTGGACGGTCAACCGCGCCTGGAGCGCTCCAGCGCCAGTGCCGCCCGGCCGATGACGGACAAGCGGCCCTCCAGCGTCGTGGCGGCGGCCGACACCATGATCCCCAGGGTGGTGACCCCGGCCGCGGCGTAGTCCGCCATCCGGCTCGCGACGCGGTCGACCGGACCCACCAGGGACGTCGCGTCGATGAACTCGAACGGGAGCGAGGCGGCCGCCGCGTCCCGGTCACCGGCGCGGAGCCGGTCGTGCAGTTCGGCGACCGCGTGTTCGAAGCCGAGCTGGACGGCCATCCCGCAGTAGAAGTTGCGCTCCGGGTCGCCGATGCCGAGGAGGTACGCGTAGTGCGCGCGGAGCGCGTCCGCGGCGGTGCGCGGGTCCTCGGCGAACGACGTCGCCAGGCAGGGGAGCACGTCGAAGGTGTCCATGCCCAGCCCGGCCCTGGCCCGTCCCGCCGCGAGGTGGCCGACCGCCGTGCGGACCCGCTCCGGCGAGGTGAAGACGCCGATCCAGCCGTCCGCGATCTCACCGGCGAGTTCCAGGTTCTTCGGGCCCACCGCCGCGAGGTACACGGGCAGGTCGGGGCGCAGCGGCTCGGTGAACAGGTGCAGCGGCGCCTGCGTTCGCCCCGACCGCGGCAGCGGGTAGTGCTCGCCCCGGTGCTGGACCGGTCCGCCCCGCAGCGCCGCCCGGACGATCTCCACGTACTCGCGGGTGCGGGCGAGCGGCTTGTCGAACGTCGCGCCGTACCAGCCGTCGGCGACGTCGGGGTTCGACACGCCGAGACCGAGGCGGAACCGCCCGCCCGACAGGCTGTCCAGGGTGGCCGCGGTCAGCGCGGCCATGCCCGGCGTCCGGCCGGGGATCTGCATCACGCCGGAGGCGAGCGCGATCCGCTCGGTCAGCGCGGCCACGTGGCCCAGCACGCTCGGCGCGTCGGACTTGTAGCCCTCCGGCGCCAGTGCGATGGCGTACCCCAACCGCTCGGCCTCCCGCGCCAGGGCGCCCGCGCCCCGGTACACCAGGTTCACACCCAGCTCCATCGGTCCGTCCTCTCCTCCCGCAGGGCCTTCAGACGAGGTGGGCGCCGCCGTCGACGAGCAGCACCTGTCCGGTCACGTACGTCGATCTGATCAGGCCGAGGACGGCGTCGGCGACGTCCTCGGGGAGCCCGACGCGCTTCAACGGGGTCAGCCGCTTCGTCATCTCGGCGATCTCGGTGAAGTCCCTCGTCCACGGTGTCTCGATCAGGCCGGGCGCCACGGCGTTGACGCGGACCTCGGGGCCGACCGCGCCTGCCAGCAGGCGCGTCATGTGCTCGATCGCGGCCTTGCTCACCGCGTACGGGATCGAACTGCCCACCGGCCTGCTCGCGGCCACCGACGACACGTTGACGATGCAGCCCGCGCCCGACTCCCGCAGGTGCGGCATCGCGGCGACCGACGTCTGCCAGGTGCCGACGACGTTGAGGTCGAGGATCTCCCGCCAGACCTGCGGGGTCACCGCCGCCAGGTCGGCGTGGGGGATGCGCCGGGTCGTACCGGCGTTGTTGACCAGCACGTCGAGCCTGCCGAACTCCTCGACCGTGCGACGGACCAGCCCCCGCGCCTGCTCCTCGTCCGCCACGTCCGCCCGCAGGTGGATCGCGCCGGGCAGCGACTCGGCCAGCCGCCGCCCGGCGTCGACCGACCGGACCGAGTTCACGACCACCCGCACCCCGTCCGCGGCCAGGCCGCGCGCCACCGCGCTGCCGATCCCGGACGAGGAGCCGGTCACGACGGCGACTCTCTTCTCGCTCACGCCGAACCTCCTGTCTGCGGGGAGCCGGTCGGTCCGGTCCCCGGTTCTAACCGGTCGTGCGGGTGTGCCGACGGCCGTCGATGCCCCACGACGTCACCCACTCGGGATGGATGCGGATGAGCGGTTCGGGCCCGTCGACGGCTTCGGCGCGGCCCCGGATCTCGATGCCGCGCGGCACCCACGGCGGCAGCACGTCGTCGACGACGACGGCGGCCCGGTGCGTGCGGCCGACGTCGCGGAACTTCTTGCTCCGCTCCATGTCGCGACCACCGATCTCGATGGCCTCGGTGTCGGGGTCGAGCCGCCAGCCCACCGGGCACACGTGGGGCGTCCCGTCCTCGCCCACCGTCGCGATCCTGGCCAGCAGCTCGCGGGTCGGACCCGATCGGAGGTAGTCGCTCTCGGCCTCGGTGAAGATGCCCATGGTGGCCTTCCGTCGTGGGTGGTCCGGGTTCGCCCGGTCGTCCTGCCCCCCGATCCAACCGACCGCGGGACGACGCCGCACGGCACGATCGGGGGACGGGCGGGCTCACGACCGCCGCGCCCCGGCGTGAGCGCCCGCGCCGTTCAGCGTGGCCAGGCTGTTCCTGCCCAGCGCTTCGCGGAGGTACCGCGCGGCGTCGGCGACCGTCCGGCCGGACCCGAGCACCTCGGGCACGGCGGCGGGGTCGACGGCGACCGTGTGCCGGGCGGTGACCACGACGCCGTCCGGCGTGTCCTCGAACGCCCAGGACCCGCTGTGCCCCCGGAGGATCGCCGGCGGCACGAGCTGCTTGTAGACGATCAGCGAGGGCTCGAAGCACAACCGGACGGACCTGGTCGTGTGCGCGGCCCCGTCCCCGGTCACCGTGTCCATCTCCACGTGCTGGACTCCCGGCACGTCCTCGCGCAGGTCCACGCGGCGCACGTGCGGCAACCGGTCGGGCCACGCGTCCGCGCGCTGGACGAACTCGTAGGCGTCCGCCGCGGAGCCGGGCGACCGGACGGTGTCCTCGAACGAGAACACCAGGTCGTCCACCGCGTGGTCCTGCTCGGCGATCCGGGCGAGGGCGGCCAGTTCGACGGTGCTGTTGCCGTCGACGGCCAGGGCGACGCGCTCGGCGGACTCGTCGTCGACGGCGGTGAAGTCGTGTTCGAGCACGACCTCGGTGCGTCCGCCGGGCAGCGGGGTGAACCGCCAGACACCGCCCATCGAGGCCACCGGCGCCTGGCTGCGCTCCTGCCGGAACGCGATCCGCGACGCCGCCCGGTCCAGCTCGCGCCGGGAGGTCCAGGACAGGACCTCCCCGCCGACCAGCGCCCACAACCGGAACCGCTCCGCGCGCTCGCCCCGCTCCAGGTGCTGGACGTGCACGCTCGGCTCGAAGATCACCGGCCACCTGGTCACGTCGGCCACCAGCGCGTACAGCCTGTCCGCTGGCGCGGCGACGACCAGGGAGTGCGCGGTGTGCCGGGGTGCCGGGCTCACCTCGCCCCGGCCAGGTTCTCGTTGATCAGGTCGAGCAGCGCGCGGGGCGTCCTCAGCTCGGCCACCACCTCGTCCGGCAGGCTGATGCCGAAGTCCCGCTCGATGCGCGCCCCGGTCTCCATGAGCGCGAGCGAGTCGTAGCCGAGATCGTCGAAGGGCACGTCGGAGATGTCGGCCCGCGGGTCGGCGCTCTCCTCCTCGCCCGCGCAGCTCACCAGGATCGTGCGGAGGTCGTCGATCGTCATGGTTCTCATCCCCGTCTCCTCTCAGTCGGTGTGATCAGTCGGGAACGGCGGTGACCACGACCGCCGAGTTGAAGCCCCAGCGCCCGCGCGCGAGCACCAGGGCCGTGGTCACCGCGGCTCCCCTGGGCGACCCGTGCACCAGGTCGAGCCGGTAGTCGTCCGGCACGTCGGTCGTGCCCGCCGTCGCCGGGATCACGCCGTCCCGGACGGACAGCAGCGCGGTGACGACGTCGAGCGGGCCGCCGCCCGCGAGCAGCCGGCCGGTCAGGCTCTTGGGAGCGGTGACCGGGACTCCGCGCGGGCCGAAGACGGCGGTGATCGCGTCGGCTTCGGCGCGGTCGAGCGCGGGCACGCCAGCGGCGTCGGCGAACACCACGTCCACGTCGGCCGCGGTGAGACCGGCGTCGGCCAGCGCCAGTTCGGCGGCACGCCGGAGCCCCGGTGGCCGCGGGGAGCCGGGCGGTGGGTCGAAGGTGGACGCGTACCCGGCGATCTCGCCGTGCACGCGGTGCGCGCCGCGGGCGCGGGCCGCCTCGGCCTGCTCCAGCACCAGCACGGCGCCGCCCTCGCCCGGCACGTACCCGCGCGCGCCGGTGTCGAAGGGCAGGTAGGCGCGGCCGGGGTCGGTGCCGGTGCTGACGCGCCCGCTGGAGACGTGCGCCAGCCAGCCCCACGGGTCGAACGCGGAGTCGACGCCACCGGTGAGCACCAGCGGGGTGCCGCGGCGGGCCGTGCGCCGCGCGTGCCCGATCGCGTCGAGCCCGCCCGCCTGCTCCGCGACCAGCGCGCTGCTCGGGCCGCGCATGCCGTGGCGGATGGAGATCTGGCCGGTGTTCACCGCGTAGAACCAGGCGAACGACTCGTACACGCTGACGTACCGCGGTCCCCGCGACCACAGCTTCTGGAACTCGCGGTGGGTGAACTCGAAGCCGCCCGACGCGGTGGAGGTGACGACGCCCATGTCGTAGTCGGTCAGGGCGGCCGGGTCGACCTTCGCGTCGGCCAGCGCCCACTCCGCCGCCGCGAGCGCGAACCTGGTGGACACGTCGGTCTGGGGCAGCAGCCGGTTGGGGACGTGCTCCTCGGCCGCGAAGTCGAGGACCTGCCCGGCCAGTCGCGCGGGGAGGGCCGACGCGTCGAACCGGGTCAGCTCCCCGATGCCCGTGCGCCCCTCCAGCACGGCGTCCCAGTACGCCTCCACCCCGAGGCCGTTCGGCGCGGTCACGCCGAGGCCGGTCACGTGGACCCTCATGCGCTCGCTCCCGCCGTGCCGGGGCGGCGGAGCACCATCGCGCTCTGGAAGCCGCCGAACCCGCTGCCGACCGTCAGCACGGTGTCCACCCGTTGCTCCCTGGCGACCAGCGGGACGTAGTCCAGGTCGCACTCGGGGTCCGGGGTGTGCAGGTTCGCCGTCGGCGGGATCACGCCGTGCTCGATCGCCAGCGCGGACGCGGCGATCTCCACCGAGCCGATCGCGCCGAGCGAGTGCCCGACCATCGACTTGATCGAGCTGACGGGCGTCCGGCGCGCGTGCTCGCCGAGGCTCCGCTTGAACGCCGCCGTCTCGTGCCGGTCGTTCTGCTTGGTGCCGGACCCGTGCGCGTTGACGTACCCGACGGCGGTGCCGTCCACTCCGGACTCGTCCAGCGCCGCCCTGATCGCCTCGGCCATCTCCCGGCCGTCGGTCTTCAGCCCCGTCATGTGGTAGGCGTTGCAGCGGGTCGCGTAGCCCGAGATCTCCGCGTAGACGTGCGCTCCGCGGCGGCGCGCGCTCCCGTGCTCCTCCAGGACGAACATCGCGGCGCTCTCCGCCAGCACGAACCCGTTGCGGGAGGCGTCGAACGGGCGCGAGGCGTGCTCCGGGTCGTCGTTGTAGGTGCTGGTCGCCTTGATCGCGTCGAAGCACGCCACCACGATCGGCGTGATCGGGGTGTCCGAGGCGCCCGCCAGCACCACGTCCGCACTGCCCTCGCGGATCAGCGCGACCGCGTGGCCGACCGAGTCGAGCCCGGACGTGCAGCCGTTGGACACCATGGTCACCGGGCCCTCCGCGCCGACGGTCCAGGCGACCTCGGCTGGCATCACGCTCGGCACCACGTGGTCGAACGTGTAAGGCGACAGGTGCTCGGGGTCCACCAGCCACTTCTCCCCGTCGTTCGACAGGACCCGGTACTCGTTCTCCAGGCTGGTGGCTGCGGCGACCGCGCTGCCGAGGCAGACACCGGTCCTGTGCGGGTCGAGCGCGCCGACGTCCAGCCCGCTGTCCCGGACGGCGTCGCGCGCGCAGACCACGGCGAACTGGGTGGCCCGGTCCATGCGGCGGATCTCGCGGGGGCTCAGGCCCTCCGCCGACGCGTCGAAGTCGGTCTCGCCCGCCACCTGCGAGCGGTAGGGAGACGGGTCGAAGAAGGAGATCCGGCGCGTGGCCGTCCGGCCGGAGGTCAGCAGGTCCCAGAACTGCGCCGTGCCCGCCCCTCCCGGTGCTCGCACACCGATACCGGTGATCACGACCCGGCGCGTCACCGGACACCGCCGGTGGCGTGGGAAATGGTCGGACGAAGCATGTCGGCACCTCTCGGCTCGAACGCGGACAACGGTTCCTGCTGGTCGTGCGGTGGTGGGAGCAGCGTGGCGCGCTGCGCTCGGACGCGGCTCGACGATCGGTGTGCCGGGCGGGCGGCGGACTTCCCCGCGGTGCCCGCCCGGCGTTCGCGACCGGCGGATCAGCCGATCGCGGTCGTGGAGAACGTCACCGGCGCGGGCGGCTCGCACAGGAGCGGACGGAGCGTGCCGGGCGGGTCGCCGGGGCTCACGCTGTTCCGCGTCCAGCGGAAGGACGGGTTGTCGACGCCCGTGCCGCCGGTCGAGGACAGCAGCACGCCGCCGCTGCCCGCCAGGAGACCGACCGCCAGGGTCGGCAGTTCGAACGGCGCGTTCGCCTGGAAGGGACCCGGGGCCTTGAGCACCAGGACGTTCCCCCTGCGCTCCACGGTCGGCGTGCTGCCGCCGAGGTTGCTGCCGCCGTGGAGCACGTGGCCGAGCAGCGTCGCGTTCGCGGGCAGCCGGAACTGGAGCTCGACGCCGCGGACGTCGCTCTGGAACGCCGGGTTCGGCGTGATCGCCGGTGGGTCGAAGGCGATGCCGAAGATGCCGTACGGCGCCACCGACGTCGGCGCGGTCACCGTGAAGGTGAGGCTGTACGGCATGGTGGCGCTGCCACCGGGGAAGGTCACCAGGCAGTCGTAGTCCACCGTGGTCGCGGTGCTCCGGTAACCCGGCCCGGCGAGCGCTTCCACGCCCGGTGTCGCCGGACCGGTCGCGGCCGCGGCCGCGACGCCGGTCGGAGCGATGCCCGCGAGCGCGATGGCGCCGACTGCGACCAGACGGGTGGCCCATGTCGAGTGGAGGGTCATGCGTCGTTCCTCTGCTGTCGTGGAGCTGTTCGGTGGCGGTCGGTGGACCGGGCCCCTGCGGTCCGGTCCACTTCGGCCGGTGCGGTCGGGCATTTCTAAGCGGGGGTGATCGAGCTGCGCTCGAAAGCCGGTCGAACGCGGGCGAGGCGGTTTCCGCGCCCCGGCGACCGCCGTGCGGGCCGAGCGGGAGTCGAGTTCGGGTCGAGCGGGGCGGGCGATCCTCCGGGAAAGACCACTGCCTGACGAAGGAGGCGGCCGGAGTGCTGGACCACCCGCTCGCGCAAGACAGTCCGACCACGACGGAGGAGGTCGCCGCCGTCGCGGCCCGGTGCGCCGACGAGGCGGAGGCGAACCGCCGCCTCGCTCCGGACGTCGTGCGCGCCGTGCTCGACGCCGGGTACGCGCGGCACTTCGTGCCCGCCGCGTGGCACGGCCGCGACGGCGGCTTCCTCGAACTCACCCTGGCGGTGGCCGCGCTCGGAGAAGCGTGCGCGTCGACCGCCTGGTTCGCCTCGCTGACGGCGAGCCTCGGCCGGATGGCCGCGTTCCTGCCCGCCGAGGGGCAGGCCGACGTCTGGTCGCGGGGACCGGACGCGCTCATCGTCGGCGCGCTCGTGCCGGTCGGCCGCGCCGAACCGGTCGGCGGCGGGTGGCGCCTGTCCGGCACCTGGAGCTTCGTCAGCGCGGTCGACTTCTCCGACTGGGCGCTGGTGTGCGGGACGGTCGCCGCCGCGGGTGCGCCCGAAGCGCGGTTCTTCGCCGTCCCCCGTGCCGCGTACCGGATCGAGGACACCTGGTTCTCCGTGGGGATGCGGGGGACCGGCAGCAACACCCTCGTGCTGGAGGACGTCTTCGTCCCCTCGACGCACTCGTTCGCCCGCGACCGGCTCGCGGCGGGACTGGCGGCGGGATCGGCCGCGGCGTGCCGCACGGCACCGCTGCGGGCCGTCAACGGACTGTCGTTCGCGGCTCCGGTGCTGGGCGCGGCCCGCGGCGCGCTCGCCGCGTGGACCGGGTACGTCAGGGAGAAGACCAGGAACGCCCCGCCGCGGACCGGGACCACCGGTGGCCCGCAGACCCACGAGCTGACGCTGACCCGCGCGTCGGCCGAGATCGACGCGGCTCAGCTGCTGCTCGAACGCGCCGCTGGCGTCGCCGACCGGGGCGTCGTCCCGCCCGCGCTGGTCGCCCGCAACACCCGCGACTGCGCCGTCGCCGTCGACCTGCTCGTCACCGCGGTGAACCGGCTGTTCCGCGCGGCGGGCACCTCGGGCCAGTCCTCGACGAACTCGATCCAGCGCTTCTGGCGCGACGTCAACGCCGCGTCCAGCCACGTCGTGCTCCAGTTCGAGCCGGCGGCCGCCGCGTACGCCGGTCAGCTGCTCGCGGACCACCCCTCGGAGGAGAGATGATCGACGTCACCCGGCCGGGCACGGGCTTCGTCGCCCTGGTCACCATCACCGTGAACGACCCGGCCGCGCACGCGCCCCTGCTCGACCTGCTCTCGCGCGAGGTCGAGCAGTGGGTGAGGCACCGGCCGGGCTTCGTCTCGGCGAACTACCACGTGAGCCTCGACGGTTCCCGGATCGTCAACTACGCGCAGTGGGCGAGCGAGGAGGACTACCGGGAGTCGTTCCGCGACAACCCCGGCGCGGGCTCCCTCCGGTCGGCGATCACCGCCGTCGAGGGCGTCGAGGGCCTGGAGATGGTCGGGTACACGCTCGCCAGGTCGATCGCGGCGAGCTGACACCCGCGCGAACGCGGTGGCGGCGACCCGGACCGGTCACCGCCACCGCATTCGCGCGCGGATCAGACGAGCTGGTCGTGCTCGACCCGCCGGGACCGGGTGAGCAGCTCGCCGTCCACCCGCACCAGCACGTCGTGCACCACGCAGCTCGGAGCGACGTCGGGCTTGCCGCCCGGCCGGGTGGTGATCACCAGGGCGTACACCGCGGACCGGACGCTGCCGTCGTCCTGCGGCTCCAGGTCGATCATGCCGAACCAGTGCCTGCGCTGCACCGGGTCGCCGTCGAACCGCCGGTGGAAGTCGTGCAGCTCGGCGCTGATGCCCGCCCTGGTGCGGGCGGGATCGCGTCCGGGGGTGTGCCGGAACTCGCCGTCCTCGGTGAAGGTCTCGGCGTAGGCCTCGAACGCGCCGCCGTCGAGCAGCTGCATCTGCCGGGCGTAGAACTGCTGGACCTCGGCGTAGAGGTCGGTGCGGGAAACCGTGCTGGTCATGCGACTCCTCCTGCGGGCAGCTGGTCGGTCAGCCGGCTCCACGGTGGACCGCGCGGCTCGACGCCCGCTCGACGCCGGCACGTGCCGCGGTGCGTCGAGGCGTGCTCGACCGGTGGTCGAGCGGCTCCGGCGAGCATTCGGCCATCTCGGCGACGGCCGGAGCAACGGAGGAAGAACATGACGGACAAGACCCGGCGGGTGGCCCTGGTCACCGGGGCCACCAGCGGGATCGGCCTGGACATCACCCGGCGCCTGGCCCGCGCGGGCATCAGCGTCTACATCTGCGCGCGGCACGACGACGTGCTCGCCACGACGGTCGAGGAGCTGCGCGACGAGGGCCTCGACGTGGACGGCCGGACCTGTGACGTGAGCGTTCCCGAGCAGGTCCGCCAGCTCGTGCGGTCGGCCGTCGACCGCTTCGGCCCGATCGACGTGCTGGTCAACAACGCGGGCCGCAACGGCGGCGGGATCACCGCGCAGATCGAGGACGAGCTCTGGTTCGACGTGGTCAACACGAACCTCAACAGCGTGTTCGTGGTGACCAAGGAGGTCCTCACGGCCGGCGGGATGCTCGGCCGGGGAGCCGGACGCGTCGTCAACATCGCGTCCACCGGCGGCAAGCAGGGCGTGCTGCACGGCGCACCGTACTCGGCGTCCAAGCACGGCGTCGTGGGCCTGACGAAGGCGTGGGGGCTGGAGCTCGCGAAGACCGGCATCACGGTCAACGCGGTGTGCCCCGGCTTCGTGGAGACGCCGATGGCCGAGCGCGTCCGCGCCCACTACGCGGGCATCTGGGGCGTCGACGAGGAGGAGACGCGCGCGCGGATCACCACCAGGGTCCCGATCGGCCGCTACGTGGAGCCGCGCGAGGTGTCGGCGATGGTCGAGTACCTGATCGGCGACGACGCGGGCGCGGTCACCGCGCAGGCGCTCAACGTCTGCGGCGGCCTCGGCAACTACTAGGCCGCCCCGGCCAGGCACGAGACTCCAGGAGGAGCCGACGATGACATCCACCGACGAGACCCGCTCCGCCGTCCGCGGCGGCCCGGTGTTCCAGGACGACTTCAGCACGGGGTTCCCCGAGCCCCGGTGGCGACTGCGCCCGTCCGGCTCCCTGCCCGCAGGGGACGGCGTCGCGCGCACCTCGGCCGCGGGCCTGGTCGTGGAGCCGCCCGGTGTCCACCCCGGCACCGGCGATCCCGCGTTCGCCGGTACGGCCCCCGGCCAACCGGTCGAGCACATCCGGTGGGCGGCCTTCGCCGAGCACACCTCGTCGGCGGGCGTGCAGGGCTTCGACGTGCGGCCGGGGGAGGTGTTCGCCGCGTGCGTGCGGATGTCGGCGCAGTTCTTCGGGCTCGACCAGCACGACCTCGCCGACTGCGGGGTCGACCCCGACTCGGACCTGCGGCTGGGCATGGCCGGGATGATCTGCGTCGACCTGGAGTCGGGACTGGTGTTCGACTTCGTGCTGACGCGGCGCAGGGTGTACGCGCTCTACGAGCGGCTGCCCCGGCCGGGCGGGACGCACGCGGCGTTCTCCTACGCCGTCCCGGTGGCCGCGCGGGAGCCGGGCCGCCTCCACGACCTCGTCGTCCGCCTCGACGCGGCGGCGGGCGTGGTCCGGTGGCGGCTGGACGGGACCGACGTGCTCGCCGTCGAGCGGATCGGGCTGCGCTCGCTGGACCCCCGGTACCTGAAGAAGAACGAGGACGGCCCGGAGGAGGAGATCCTGCCGCGCCAGTTGAGCCTCGGCCTCGGCGTGTTCACCGAGCGGTCGTTCGGGCAGGGCGTCAGGCTCCGCGCACGGCACGCCGCGGTCACCACCACCGGGTGACCGCGCTGTCAGCAGGGATCGATCCTGGTCAGCTCCTCGGCGAACCGGCTGAACAGCCGGGCCAGCTCGGAGCGGTCGTGCTCGGACCAGTGCGCGATCGTCCGGCCGAGGAACGCCTGGCGGAACTCGTGGCTCCGCCCGGCGAGGTCGGCGCCCGCCTCGGTGAGCCTGAGCTGGATGCGCCGCCCGTCCGTCTGCGAGGCCACCCGCTCCAGGTACCCGGCCTGGATGGCGGACCCCACCATCCGGCTGGCCCTGGACGGGTCGAGGCCGATCCGGTCGGCGACCAGGCCCACGGTGACCCCCTCGCCGTCGTTCTCGGCGCCCTCCTCCACCGCGTACAGCACCGGTATCAGGCTCAGGTCGACGCGCTCCGCGGGCCGGTGCTCGGAGATCTGGCCGAGGCTGCGCCGGACCTGGTTGCGCCGCAACCGGCCCAGCGCCTGCTCGATGAGGGCCAGAGACGGGTCGTTCATACGATCAGGCTACCCGAAACATGCGCGTTGCCATTTGTCTGCGTCGAGCATACAGTTGCTGAACTCACCTACTTGCGCACAGCAGTCGACGGAGGCGCACATGACCACCACCCAGGCCCGGAGCACCAGACAGCGGGACCGCGCCGTGGTCGCCGCGGCGGCGATCGCGACACCCGTGCTCCTCTGGGCGCTCATCACCTACGTGTTCGGGTTCGACATCACGGTCCCGGAGAGCTTCGGCTCGGACGCCCGCACCGCGCTCGAACCGGTCCCGGTCCTCGGCACCGCCGTCGCGGCGGTGCTGGCGGGCTGGGCGTCGCTGGCCCTGCTCGAACGGTTCGCCGGTGCCAGGGCGCTGACGATCTGGACCGCGGTCGCCGTGATCGTGTTCCTCGGGACCCTGCCGTACATGCCCGGCTTCACCACGACCGAGCGCCTGCTGCTCGGCCTGGTCCACCTCTCGCTCGCCCTGGTCCTGGTCGTCGGCATGCGCCGGACCGCGCGCGCCGGGGTCTGACCCGGGGGGACCGCGCGAACCACCCGCCCGCACGGGCGTCCCCGCCGCGGCGGGCAGGAACGGAAACGAGGCGACGAAGTGAACCAGGACCCCGGTCATCCGAGGCGGTGGCGGATCCTCGCCGTGCTGGTCGGCTGCCTGATGGCGATCGTCATCGACACGACGATCCTCAACGTGTCCCTCACGACCCTGGCCGACCCGGCCGCGGGGCTCGGTGCGACGCACAGCGAGCTGGAGTGGGCGCTCAGCGCCTACACCCTCGTCTTCGCCGCGCTCCTGTTCAGCTGGGGCGTCCTGGCCGACCGGGTCGGGCGCAAGCGGGTGCTCTCGCTGGGGCTGGCCCTGTTCGGCCTGGCCTCGGTGGCCTCGGCCTACTCGCAGGACGCGCTCCAGCTGATCGTCGCGCGCAGCGCGATGGGCGTCGGGGCCGCCGCGGTCATGCCGTGCACGCTGGCCGTCATCGCCGCCGTGTTCCCGCAGCGGGAACGGCCGAGGGCGATCGGCGTCTGGACCGCGGCGATCGGCGTCGCCCTCGCCCTCGGCCCGATCACCGGCGGCGTGCTGCTCGCACACTTCTGGTGGGGCTCGATCTTCCTGATCAACGTGCCGCTGGTGGCGGCCACGCTCGTCGCGGTGGCGGTGGTCGTGCCGGAGTCGCGCGCGCCGCGGACCCGCGGACTCGACGTGGGCGGCATGGCGCTGTCCGTCGTGGGCCTGGCGCTGATCGTGCACGGCGTCATCGAGGGCGGTCGCCTGGCGTCGTTCACCGCGCCCTCCACGTGGCTGACGATCGTGGCGGGGATCGCCGTGCTGGTGCTGTTCGTGCTGCACGAGAAGCGCACCGTCCAGCCCGCCTTCGACGTCTCCTTCTTCCGCCGCCCCGCCTTCAGCGTCGCCGTCGCGGCCGTGGGGCTCGTCTCGTTCGCGATGGCGGGGTTCCTCTTCTTCAGCGCGTTCTACATGCAGTCGGTGCGTGGCTACACGCCCCTGCGGGCTGGCGCGTGCACGCTGGCGCTGGCCGTGGCGATGATGATCTTCGGGCCGCTCAGCGCGCGGATCTCGGCCCGGTTCGGGCCGAGGGCGGTGTGCTCGACCGCACTGCTCGTCGTCGCGGCCGCGCTGGGCGCGCTCGTGCTCGTCGAGGAGCGGACCCCGCTGTGGGCGATCCTGCCGGTGTTCTTCGTGCTCGGCACGGGGATCGCCAACGTCATGCCACCGGCCGCGGTGTCGATCATGATGTCGCTGCCGAGGGAGAAGGCCGGTGTCGGCTCGGCCATGAACAACACCGTGCGCCAGGTCGGGCAGGCGCTCGGGGTGGCGGTCCTCGGCTCGGTCCTCGGCGCCGCCTACCGGTCCGAGATCGGCGGCGCGCTCGACGCGCTCCCGGTGGAGCGGCGTGCCGCGGCCGGTGAGTCGATCGAGGCGACGTTCGCCGCGGCGCACGACGTTCCCGATCAGGCGGCCGGTCTGATCAGCTCCGCCAAGGACTCGTTCGTGGCCGCGATGCACGTGAGTTCGCTGTGCGCCGCGATCGTGGCGCTGATCGGCGCGGCGGTGGTGTTCCGGTGGTTGCCGGGCAAGCCGCCGCCCGGCGCGGCGAACGCCTGGAGCGGGGGAGAGCAGAAGGCCGATCGGCCGTGGAAGCCCGAGGACGTGCCCGTGCGGAGCGCCGAGTCGGCTCGATGAACCGGGAACACGACAACACGAGGAGAGTCATGTCCAAGGCGGTCGCCTTCTCCCGCTACGGGGGACCGGAAGTGCTGGAGACGGTGGAGATCGAGGAGCCGCACGCGGGCCCCGGCGAACTGCGGGTGCGCGTGCGGGCTGCCGGGGTGCAGCCCTTCGACACGGCCGTCCGCCGCGGCGACGTCAAGGGGTACGTCGAGGTGAGCTTCCCCCAGACGGTCGGGAACGAGTTCGCCGGTGTGGTCGACGAGGTCGGCGAGGGTGTGACCGGCTGGGAGGCCGGTGCCGAGGTCATTGCGTTCACCTCGATGAACGCCTGCGGCGAGGTGGTGACCGTCAGCGATCAGAACGTGGTCGCCAAGCCGCCCGGAATGCCGTGGGAGCACGCCGGTGTCCTGTCCGTCTGCGGGCAGACCGCGCACATCGCGCTGTCCGCGTTGAAGGTCGGCGCGGGCGACACCGTGCTGATCCACGGCGCGGCGGGCGGCGTCGGCACGATGGCCGTGCAGCTCGCGCGCGAGTGGGGCGCCGCGGTCGTCGGCACGGCGAGCGAGCGCAACCACGACTACCTCCGCGACCTGGGCGCGGTCCCGGTCGCGTACGGTCCCGGGCTCGTCGACCGGGTTCGGGAGCTGGCGCCGCAGGGAGTCGACGCGGCGCTCGACGCCGCCGGCCGGGACGCCATCGCCCCGTCGCTGGAGCTCGTCGAGGACCGGGGCCGCGTCGGAACCATCGGCGACTACGTGGGCAGCCGTCAGCACGGCGTGGCCATGCTCGGCGGCACCCGCACCGCGGCGCGGCTGGCCGAGCTGACCCAGCTCTACGCGGACGGCAAGCTGCGGATCCACGTCCAGCGGGCGTACCCCTTCGCGGAGGCCGCCCTGGCCCACCGCGAGGTCGAGACCGGGCACGTCCGCGGCAAGGTCGTGCTCGTCGCCGACTGAGGCCACGTCGACCGGTGTTCCACCGGCCTTCCAGCGGCCGGTGACACGGTGGAACGACGTGCGAAGGCGGACGTGCCCACCGATGGAGGACAGACCGTTGCCACCAGACCAGAGATGGATCCTCGTGTTCGGCGCCACCGGCAAGCAGGGTGGCTCGACCGCCCGGCACCTGCTGGAGCGCGGCTGGGCCGTGCACGCGCTCGTGCGCGATCCCGAGCACCCCGCCGCCCTGGCCCTGCGGGCCGGGGGAGCGACCCTGGTGCGCGGGGACATGGACGACGCGGACTCGCTGCGCGCGGCGATGTCCGGCGCTCACGGCGTCTTCAGCGTCCAGACCCCGCTCGGCGAGGCGGGCGTGCCCGGTGAGGAGCGGCACGGCAAGCTCGTCGCCGACGTCGCGGCGGAGGTCGGCGTCGAGCACTTCGTGCACAGCTCGGTCGGCGGCGCCGAACGGCCGGAGGGCGTGCACTGGCGCGAGGCGAAGCTGCGGATCGAGGAGCGGATCCGGGAGAACGGGCTGCCCGCGACCTTCCTGCGGCCCGCGTACTTCATGGAGAACCTGGCCAACGACATGTTCCCGCCGACGCTCGTCGGCGACGAGCTGGTCTACCGCCGGGGGCTCGCGGTCGGCGTTCCGCTCCAGATGATCTCGGCCGCGGACAACGGGTTCTTCGCGGCGGACGCGTTCGACGACCCCGACACCCACCTGGGCGCGAGCATCGACCTGGCCGGTGACGAGCTGACGGGCGACGAGATCGCCGCGGTGTTCCAGCGCCACACCGGTGTGCCGACCCGGTTCGAGTCGATCCCGATGGCGGAACTGGAGAAGACGAACCCGTGGCAGGCCGTCGCCTACGACTGGCTCAACCGGATCGGTTACACGGCGGACATCCCGGCGCTGCGCGCCCAGCACCCCGGGTTGACCACGCTGGAGCACTGGTTGAAGAAGGTGAACTGGACGCCCGCCCCGCGCGGCGGCTGACCGGTCGTCCCACCGCCACCTGGCGGCGGCACCGTCGAGCAGTTCTCGACGGTGCCGCCGCCCACGCGTGACAGATCACTTCCGAACGTCCCGGCCGGACGACGCCGTTCTGTTTCCCGGAGGTCGATCGCGGGTCGCCCGGCCGGTGGATCACGCGGTCGACGCCAGCAGGTCGAGGTGCAGCCGGCGGACTTCGGCCATGGGTTCCAGGCCCAGTTCTTCGTCCAGTATCCGGCGCAGGTCCTGATAAGCCCGCAACGCCTCGGCCCGCCTGCCCCCGTGCCGGAGTCCGTCGATCAACTGGCAGTGGAACCACTCGTTGAGCGGATAGGCGACCACGAGCGCGCGCAACTCGGGAATCAGGTCCCGGCGCCTTCCCGACGCGCAGTCCGCTTCGATGCGGAGTTCGAGCGCGCGGATTCGCAACTCCTCGAGGTGGCTGATGTGCCCGCGCAGGACGTCACCGCCGGAAATGTTGGCCAGTGCGGGTCCCCGCCACAGGGCCAGCGCCTCGCGGAGGATCTTCGAGGCATCCTCGGCCCGCCCCGCGTCGAGCAGGGCACGGCCCTCGGCGACGGATCGTTCGAAGAGCGCGGCGTCGACCTCGTCGACCGAGACCCGCAGTTCGTAACCGGGCGGCCTGGTGACCAGCAACGGCCTTCCGCTCCTGGTCAAGGACTCGCGCTCGAACATGCGACGGGTGTGGTAGACGTAGGTCTGCAACGTGGTCAGCGCACTGCGCGGCGGTCTGTCGTCCCACAGTTCGCGGACCAGCAGATCGACGCTGGTCACCTCGTGCCGCAACGACAGCAGCGCCAGAACCTTGCAGATCTTCTCCGATCCCGGTTCGATCACCCTTCCGTCGGCGAGTACGACGTCAACAGGTCCGAGCAGCCTGAACTGAAACACACGTCCCCCCAAGTGTCGTGCGAGCCGGATTCCCCCGAAGCCGACTCAGCGGATTCCCCCAGGACACCCGCAGTGTCACAGTAGCTTCGGGTGCTCAATTCCGCAACGAGCATTTATGAATGATCACGAACTGTTGGTGGACTCATCATCCGCTAATGTCGTCGGTCGTGGTGCGGAAGCGCTCTCAGGGCGCACAAAGAACCTGAAAAGATTTCTGAAATCACGCGATCGTGTCCGAATTCGCCCGATCGGACGAATTCGGTGCGGTATCATCGCGTTCCTGGTTCCAGGGGCGTTCGAGCGGATCACGATCTCCTCCGGCGACGCTCCGGGGATGACCACCGAATCCCGAGCCGCGGCGAACGCCCGGCTGCACGAGATCGCCGACGGCGTCTTCGCCCACGTCCAGCCGGACGGCGGCTGGTGCCTGAACAACGCCGGACTGATCACCTCCGGCGGCGACTCCGCCCTGATCGACACCGCCGCCACCGAGGCGCGGGCGAGAAGGCTGCGCGACACCGTCCTGGCCGTCGCGCCCGCCCCGCCGAGGGTGGTCGTCAACACCCACTCCCACGGCGACCACACGTTCGGCAACTTCGTGTTCCCGGAGGCCGTCGTGGTCGGCCACGAACGCACCCGCGCGGAGATGGCGGAGATCGGCCTGCACCTGACTGGACTGTGGCCGGACGTGTGCTGGGGCGACGTCGAGGTCGTCCTGCCGACCCTGACCTTCCGCGACCGGCTGACGCTCACCGTCGGCGGGACCACCGCCGAGCTGATGCACCTCGGCGTGGCCCACACCACCAACGACACCGCCGTCTGGCTGCCGGAGCACCGCGTGCTGTTCACCGGCGACCTCGTGATGGCGGGCGTCACGCCGTTCGTGATGATGGGTTCGATCACCGGGTCCCTCGCCGTGACGGCACGGCTGCGCGCCCTCGGCGCGCGGACCGTCGTGCCGGGACACGGGCCGGTGAGCGGCCCGGAGGTGTTCGACACCGCGGAGCGCTACCTGGTGTGGGTCCGCGCCCTCGCGGAGGACGGCGTCGCGGCGGGCGCGACGCCCCTGGAGGTCGCCCGCGAGGCCGACCTCGGCGAGTTCGCCGCGCTGCTCGACGGCGAACGGCTCGTGGCGAACCTGCACCGCGCGTACGCGGAGGCGGCGGGCGCGGCGGAGGGGGCGGCACTGGACGTCGCCACCGCGTTCGGCGACCTGGTCGAGTACCACGGGTCCCTCCCCGCCTGCCACGCCTGACGACGCGCCGACGCCCGGCGGATCACCGCACGGGCGTCGGCACGCCGGGCCACACCGCGTACGACCGCCGCTGGTACAGCAGCGGGTCACGGGCGAGCACCTCGGCGTTCTCGACGAGGCCGATCACGACGCTGTGGTCCCCGGCCTCGACGATCCGCTCCACGGTGCACTCCGCGTGCGCCCGCGTGCCCTCCAGGAGCACGGGCGCACCCCCGGCGACCGCCGACGGCCGCCACGCCAGACCGGCGAACTTGTGGTCGGAGCGCTCGGCGAACAACTCGGAGATCGCCTGCCCGCCGTCGCCGAGGACGTGCACCGCGAAGCCCTTCGACGACCGCAGCGCGTGCAGCGTCCTGGACCGGCGGTCGACGCACACCAGCAGCAGCGGCGGATCGGCCGAGATCGCGGAGAACGCGTTGCACGTGAAGCCGCGGGGCGTGCCGTCGGCGGCGGTGGTCGTCACCACCGCCACCGGCGTGGGGAAGGACCCGAACAGGTCCCGGAACACCGCGCTGCTGATCGCCACCCTGATCACCGCTCTCTGCTCGACGTGCGACCGAGTGTCGGCGGCCCCGCTGGAACACCGGTGGAGCCGCGCTCGGTTCCAGGCGGCGTCGAGTCCGCCTGGAGCGGCCCGCGTGAGACTCGGCGGCACCACGGACCCACGTGCGATCAGAAGAGGTGGACATGACGATCCTCGACGACAGGTCCTCCGCGGACACCACCACGCGCCGCCCGGACCTGCGGGAGCGGACGGCGGAACTGGCACGGTTGCGCGAGCGGGTGCACGAGGGGCCGAGCGCACGGGCCACCGAGGCGCAGAGGTCCAAGGGGAAGCTCACCGCCCGCGAGCGGATCGGCCTGCTGTTCGACGAGGGCACCTTCACGGAGGTGGAGTCGTTGCGCAGGCACCGCGCGACCGGGTTCGGCCTGGAGGACCGCAGGCCGCACACCGACGGCGTCGTCACCGGCTGGGGCCTGGTCCACGGACGCACGGTCTTCGTCTACGCGCACGACTTCCGCATCTTCGGCGGCGCGCTCGGCGAGGCGCACGCGCAGAAGATCCACAAGGTCATGGACCTGGCCGAGGCGGCGGGTGCGCCGATCGTCGGGCTCTGCGACGGCGCTGGCGCGCGCATCCAGGAGGGCGTCACGGCGCTGGCCGGGTACGGCGGGATCTTCACCCGCAACGTCCGCAACTCCGGTGTCCTGCCGCAGATCAGCGTGATCATGGGGCCGTGCGCCGGTGGCGCGGCGTACTCGCCGGCGCTCACCGACTTCGTCTTCATGGTCCGCGACACCTCCCAGATGTTCATCACCGGCCCGGACGTCGTGCAGGCGGTGACCGGCGAGGTGATCAGCCACGACGGACTCGGCGGCGCGGACGTGCACGCGACCGTCTCGGGGGTGGCGGGGTTCGCCCACGACGACGAGGAGAGCTGCCTGGAGAACGTGCGCTACCTGCTGTCGATGCTCCCGGCCAACAACCGCGAGCTGCCGCCGCACGTGCCGTCGACCGACCCCGCCGACCGGCGCGGCGACGCCCTGCTCGACCTCGTGCCCGCCGACCCGAGCCGGGCCTACGACATCCGGTCGGTGATCGCCGAGGTGGTCGACCACGGCGAGTTCTTCGAGGTGCACGAGAACTGGGCGACGAACGTCGTGTGCGCACTGTCGCGGTTGGACGGACACGTCGTCGGCATCGTCGCCAACCAGCCCACGGCCATGGCCGGTGTGCTCGACATCTCCGCCTCGGAGAAGGCGGCGAAGTTCGTGACGACGTGCGACGCGTTCAACGTCCCGCTGGTGTCCTTCGTGGACGTTCCGGGGTTCCTGCCCGGCGTCGGCCAGGAGCACGGCGGGATCATCCGGCACGGCGCGAAGCTGTTGTACGCCTACTGCAACGCGACCGTACCCCGCGTCCAGGTGATCGTGCGCAAGGCCTACGGCGGCGCCTACATCGTCATGGACTCGCGGTCGATCGGGACGGACCTGTCGCTCGCCTGGCCGGTCAACGAGATCGCCGTGATGGGAGCGGAGGGCGCGGCGAACGTGGTGTTCCGCCGCGAGATCGAGGCTTCGGACGACCCCGCGCGCACCAGGCGGGAACGGGTCGAGGAGTACCGCGACGAACTCGTGCACCCCTACTACGCCGCGGAGCGCGGTCTGGTCGACGACGTGATCGACCCGGCCGAGACCCGGCCCCGTCTCGTCGCCGCACTGGCGATGCTGCGCGCCAAGCACGTGCCGCTGCCCGTCCGCAAGCACGGGAACCAGCCGCAGTGACCGGCATCCGCGTGCTGCGCGGCGACCCGACGCCCGAACAGGTCGCGGCGCTGACCGTCGTGGTGCTCGCCGCCCTCCGCACCCGCACCGACCCGCCTCCGGCCGCCGCGGCGTCGTGGCCGCGCGGCCACGAGCGGGGCTGGGCGTCGGCACCGCTTCCCGGCTGGGGATCGCGCCCCGTCCACCGTCGCACCGGGGGACACCGATGACCGCGCACACCGTCCTGATCGCCAACCGCGGGGAGATCGCTGTGCGCGTGGCGAGGGCCTGCCGCGACGCCGGGCTGCGCAGCGTCGCCGTCTACGCGGACCCGGACCGCGACGCACCGCACGTACGTGCCGCGGACGTGGCCTTCGCCCTCGGCGGCGACGTGCCGGCGACCAGTTACCTCGACGGCGCGAAGCTGCTGCGGGCGGCGGCGGAGTCCGGCGCGAACGCGGTCCACCCCGGCTACGGCTTCCTGTCGGAGAACGCCGAGTTCGCCGCGTCCGTGCTCGACGCCGGCCTGATCTGGATCGGCCCGCCGCCGCACGCGATCCGCGCCCTCGGCGACAAGGTCGCGGCCCGGCGCATCGCGCAGCGCGTCGGCGCACCGCTGGTCGCGGGCACGCCGGGTCCGGTCTCCGGGCCGGAGGAGGTGCTGGAGTTCGCCCGCGAGCACGGACTGCCGGTCGCGATCAAGGCGGCGCACGGCGGTGGCGGCCGGGGCCTGAGGGTCGCGCGGACGATGGCCGAGGTCCCCGAGCTGTACGACTCCGCCGTGCGGGAGGCGACCCTGGCGTTCGGCTCCGGCGAGTGCTTCGTCGAGCGCTACCTCGACCGGCCGCGGCACGTCGAGACCCAGTGCCTCGCCGACCGGCACGGGACGGTGGTGGTCGTCTCGACGCGGGACTGCAGCCTCCAGCGCAGGCACCAGAAGCTCGTGGAGGAGGCGCCCGCGCCGTTCCTCACCGACGAGCAGCGCGACCAGCTGTCCTCGGCGTCCAGGGCGATCCTGCGCGAGGCCGGGTACGTCGGGGCCGGGACGTGCGAGTTCCTGATCGGCCAGGACGGCACCGTCTCGTTCCTGGAGGTCAACACCAGGTTGCAGGTGGAGCACCCGGTCACCGAGGAGGTCACGGGCGTGGACCTCGTCGGTGAGATGATCCGGATCGCGGACGGGGAGCCGCTGGGCTACGACGAGGTGGCCGCGCGCGGCCACTCGATCGAGTTCCGCGTCAACGGCGAGGACCCCGGCCGGGGCTTCCTGCCCGCGCCGGGGACGATCACCCGGTGGGTGCTCCCCGGCGGTCCCGGGGTGCGCGTCGACACCGGTGTCGAGTCCGGCACGGTGATCGGCCCGGCGTGGGACTCCCTGCTGGCCAAGCTCGTCGTCACCGGCAGCACCAGGGAACAGGCGCTGCGCCGCGCGCGGCGCGCGCTGCTGGAGTTCGAGGTGGGCGGCGTGGCGACCACCCTGCCGTTCCACCTGTCGGTGGTGCGGGACCGGGCGTTCGCCCCGGAGGTGCACGGCCACGACACCGCCTTCGACGTGCACACGCGGTGGATCGAGACCGAGTACGTCAACGACGTCCCGCCGTTCGACGGCACGCCCGCCGAGCAGGTGGAGGCGGAGCCCAGGGAGACCGTGGTGGTGGAGGTCGGGGGACAGCGGCTGGAGGTGTCGCTGCCGGCCACCCTCGGTGCTGCCGCCGTTCCCCGCCGACGGCTTCCCCGGCCCGCGACCGGTCGCGGCGGAGCGGACGCCGACGGGCGTGCCGTGGTCGCACCGATGCAGGGAACGGTGGTGCGGGTCGCGGTCGGAGACGGAGATCGGGTGACCGAGGGCGATCTGATCGCCGTCCTGGAGGCGATGAAGATGGAGCAGCCGCTGCACGCGCACCGCGCGGGCACGATCACGGGCCTGACCGCTCTCGTCGGGGCGACGGTTCCGGGAGGTGCCGCCGTCTGCGAGATCCACGACTGACCTCGTGCGGGAACGTCCTCCGACAGCTCGGAGATCACGTCGAGCGCGGTGGTCCACCCGCTGCGCGGCCGGGGACGCGACGGTAACGCGCTGCGCGTGGTGGCCGACGTCACAGGAGAACGGTCCGGCATCGTCACCCCTCTGGAGCGACCCGTGATCTCCCGACTGCGCGCTGTCGTCCCGGTGCTCCTCCTGGCACTCGCCTGTGCCGGTGTGGCACCACCCGCTCTCGCGGATGCCTCGCACCACGTGGTGTCCATCGCCAGGGCGCGGACCCTGCCGCTCGGCACGGTGGTCACGGTCGCGGGCACGGCCACCACCCCGTCGGGCGCGTTC
Source organism: Umezawaea beigongshangensis (assembly GCF_016464305.1). Lineage (GTDB taxonomy): Bacteria > Actinomycetota > Actinomycetes > Mycobacteriales > Pseudonocardiaceae > Umezawaea_A > Umezawaea_A beigongshangensis. The sequence continues at coordinate 256,893 of NZ_JAEIOJ010000008.1, read as the reverse complement.
GAGTCCAGCCTCTTCGACAAGGGCTTCGCCGTCCAGGACCGCAGCGCCGGGATCTACGTGAGCGTCGCGGTCGACCTCGGCGTCGCGCCCCGCGCGGGGGTGCGGGTGACCGGCGTGCTGCGCGACAGCTCCGGGCTGCGCGTCCTCGTCCCCGCCGATCCGGCGGCGGTCCACGTGCGCGGCAGGGGCCCGGCGATCCACGCCGAGCCCCTGCTCACCGGTGCCGTCGGCGAGGCCGTGGAGGGGCTGCTGGTGCGCGTGACCGGCCGGATCACCCGCGCTCCGGAGTCGGACCTGCCGTACGGGTCCACGTTCTTCGTCGACGACGGCTCCGGCGAGCTGATGATCTTCGTCAACGTGCAGACCGGCATCGACCTCAGCGGTCTGGCGGTGGGGCGGACCGTCCGGGTGACCGGCTTCAGCAGCCAGTTCGACACCCACTACGAGGTGAACCCGCGGTTCCCCGCCGACATCGCCGTCCGGCGGTCGTAGGAACGCGGAGGGCTCGCGCGTCCGGGAGCGTTCTCCTCGGCGGGCGTCGTGCGCCAGGTGCGACCGGTGGGGGCCAGCACGTCGTGCCGGCCCCCACCGGTCGTGCGTGTGCGCGGCCGGGGGGCGCCGCCGAGGCGCACGGTGCCAGCGTGACGCCAATCTGAGCCGTGTTGAGTCATGTGGCTTGTGTATGGCACCACTGTGTGCCAAAGTGATGCCATGAACCTGGCACCGCACGTGAAGTTCCTCGGCCGCGAGCTGCTGACCGTCGTCCAGAACGGTGCCGTTCAAAACGGTGCCGTTCAAAACGGTGTCGTTCAAAACGGTGGGGACGACACCGGTGAGCAGGCCGTGGCGGTGGAGTCGGCGATCCGGCTCGCGATGCTCGAAGCGCTGTCGGTCGCCGCCGACGAGATCACCCGCGAACTGGCTCCCGGCTCGGTGCGGGTGTGCTCCAGCGGACGCGAAGCGCGGTTCGTCGTGACGCTTCCGGGGGCGGGGCAGCCGCTCGCCGACACCTCGGACCGCACCCCGGAGCCGGTCGGCGACGCCGCGGCAGACGTCGAGGGCGGTCCCGCGGTGCGGATCAACGTCCGCCTCCCGGAACGGCTGAAGGCCGCGATCGAGAACGCGGCCGCCGCGGAGGGCCGGTCCGTCAACGCGTGGCTGGTCCGGACGGCCGCCGCCGCGCTGCGGGTCCCGGATCACGCTCTCGACCCCGCCCGGCGCGGCAAGCGCGCCAGGCAGCACCACACGGGCTGGGCGCGCTAGCGCGCACGGCTTCCACCCGTTCTTCTTCTTCGCCCCGCCCGACCCGCGGGGACAGCTTCTGACTCGTTCTGAGGGGACAGCCATGCCGGTCTTCACCACTCCTGAACCGATCTCCACGACGATCGAACTCGCCGTCGGGGACGTGCGCGTCGTCGCGAGCGACCGGACGGACACCGTCGTCCAGGTGCGGCCGAGCGACGAGTCGAACGACTCGGACGTGGAGGCGGCGCGAGCGACTCGCGTCGACTTCGCCGGCGGCGAGGTCACGGTGCGCGGACCGCGGTCCAGGATGCTCGACTTCTCCAGGAAGACCAGGTCGGTCGACGTGCTGATCGAGCTTCCCGCCGGTTCGCGGGTGCACGTCGACATGGCCGTGGGCGACTGCAGCGGCACCGGCGTGCTGGGGGAGTGCCGGTTCAAGACCTCGGTGGGCCACGTCCGCCTCGACCGGACGGGGCCGCTGCGCCTGGACACCTCCGCGGGCCACGTCACCGTGGACGAGATCGGTGGCGACGCCGAGATCGCCACCGGCAGCGGACACGTGCGCGTCGGCTCGGTCGGCGGCGGCGCCGTCGTCACGAACTCCAACGGCAACACCGACATCGGCACGGTCACCGGCGACCTGCGGGTCCGCACGGGCAACGGCACCATCTCCGTCGACCGGGCGTGCGGCGAGGTGGAGGCCAAGACCGCCAACGGGGACATCCGCGTCGGCGGGGTCGCGCGCGGCGTCGTCGTGCTGAACACCGGCTGCGGCGACCTGGAGATCGCCGTCGCCGACGACGTCGCGACGTGGCTGGACCTGAACACCGGGCACGGCCGGGTGCGCGACTCGCTGGGCACCGCCGACCGCGCGCCGGGCCAGCAGGAGAAGACGGTCGAGGTCCGTGCGCACACCTCCTACGGCGACATCACCGTTCGCCGTCCCTGACGTCCGAAGGAGACCTTCCATGACCACGCCACCCCGACAGGCGATCGCCGTCACCGGACTGCGCAAGTCCTACGGCGACCACGTCGTGCTCGACGGGATCGACCTGCACGTCCCCGCCGGAACCGTCTTCTCCCTGCTCGGCGCGAACGGCGCCGGCAAGACCACGGCGGTCAAGATCCTGTCCACCCTGGTCGGAGCCGACGGCGGCAGCGCGCGCATCGCGGGCCACGACGTCGCCACCGATCCCGACGCCGTCCGCGCGGCGATCGGCGTCACCGGCCAGTTCTCCGCGGTCGACAACCTGCTGACCGGCCAGGAGAACCTGAAGCTGATGGCGGACCTGCACCACCTCGGCCGGGTGGCCGGCAGACGCAGGACCACCGAACTGCTCGAACAGTTCGACCTGGTCGACGCCGCCGGGAAACCGGCGGCGACCTACTCCGGCGGGATGCGGCGCCGGCTCGACCTCGCGATGACCATGGTCGGCTCGCCCGAGGTGATCTTCCTCGACGAACCGACCACCGGCCTGGACCCGCGCAGCCGCCGGAACACCTGGCAGATCGTGCGGGAACTCGTCGCGAGCGGCGTCACCATCTTCCTCACCACCCAGTACCTGGAGGAGGCCGACGAGCTCGCCGACCTGATCGCGGTGCTCGACCACGGGAAGATCGTCGCCAGGGGCACCGCGGAGGAGCTCAAGCGACGTGTCCCCGGAGGTCACGTCCTGCTGCGGTTCACCGATCCCCGCGCCCTGGAGTCCGCCGCGCGCGTCGTGGGCCGGACGACCCGCGAGAGCGACGCGCTCGCACTGCGGGTGCCGCACGACGGCAGCCTCCGATCGCTCAAGTCCCTGCTCGGCCGGCTCGACGAGAACGTGGTCGAGGTCGACTCCCTGAGCGTGCACACCCCCGACCTCGACGACGTCTTCCTCGCCCTCACCGGCAACCCCGACAACCAGAAGGTGACCGCGCGATGAGCACCGCTGCCCTCGCCCTGACCGACTCGGCGACGATGCTCCGCCGCAACCTCAAGCGCATGGTGCGCTACCCGTCCATGACGCTGACGCTCATCGGAATGCCGGTCGTCTTCCTGCTGCTGTTCGTCTACGTCTTCGGCGGCACCCTCGGCGCCGGGATCGGCGGCCCCTCCGGCGGGCGCGCGGAGTACGTCGACTACGTCACTCCGGCCATCCTCCTGATGACGATCACCTCCGCGGTCCAGGGCACCTCGGTCTCCGTCGCCATGGACATGACCGAGGGCATCGTCGACCGGTTCCGCACGATGTCCATCGCCAGGACGTCCGTCCTCACCGGACACGTCGTCGGCAGCGTCGTCCAGACGGTGCTGGCCATCACCGCCGTCCTCGGCGTCGCGCTGCTCGTCGGGTTCCGGCCGTCGGCCGGCGTCGGCGGCTGGTTCCTCCTCGCCGGTGTGCTGGTGCTGATGTCCTTCGCCCTGGTGTGGCTGGCCGTGGCCCTCGGCCTGGCGAGCGGCACCGTCGAGGGGGCGAGCAACGTCGGCCTGCCGCTGGTCCTGCTCCCGTTCCTCGGCAGCGGGTTCGTCCCCACCGACTCGATGCCCACCGCGCTGCGCTGGTTCGCCGAGTACCAGCCCTTCACCCCGCTCACCGAGACCCTGCGCGGCCTGCTGATGGGCACTCCCGTCGGGAACAACGGCGTCCTCGCGCTCGGCTGGGGCCTCCTGATCGCTCTCGTCGGCTACCTCTGGTCGAAGAAGCTGTTCAACCGCGAGTCCACCCGCTGACCGGTCTCCACCCGATCGCCCCACCACCACGAGAGGAAATCCGATGAGCGACACGGTTCCGGTCCCGCACGGCCTGCCGATGGAGCGCGACGCCGGCCCCTTCGACCCGCCCCGCGCCATCACCCGGCTGCGCGAGGTCCGTCCCGTCAGCCCGATGATCTTCCCCGACGGCCACGAGGGCTGGCTCGTCACCGGCTACGACGAGGTCCGCCGGGTTCTGGCGGACACCAGGTTCAGCTCCCGCCAGGACCTCGGCGTCCTCCACGTGCCGTACGAGACCCCCGGCATGCCGACCTTCACCGAACCGTCGCCGCCGGAACCGGGCGTGTTCATCTCCATGGACCCGCCGGACCACACCCGGTTGCGGCGCAAGCTCACCGGCGCCTTCACCGTCAGACGCGTGAAGCAGCTCGAAGAGCGCATCGTCGAGATCGCCGAGCGGCAGCTGGCGGAGATGGCACGCCTGACCCCGCCGGTCGACCTGGTGAAGGAGTTCGCGCTGCCGGTGCCGTCGCTGGTGATCTGCGAACTGCTCGGCGTCCCCTACTCCGAGCGGGAGAACTTCCAGGCCCACTCCGCCACGTTCGTGAAGAAGGACGTGACGCTGGAGGAGAAGATGGCCGCCTACACCGGTCTGACGGGCTACCTGTCCGAGCTGGTCACGCGCAAGCGCGCCGCTCCGGACGACGACATCCTGTCCGACCTGGCCCGCGACGACGACCTCGGCGTCGACGAGCTGACCGGCATCGCCTTCCTGCTGCTGTTCGCGGGTCACGAGACCACCGCCAACGTGCTGGGGCTGGGCACCTTCGCGCTCCTGGAGCACCCCGAGCAGCTGGCCGAACTGCGCGCCGATCCGCAGCTGCTGCCCGCTGCCGTCGAGGAACTCCTGCGCTACCTGTCCATCGCCGACGTCTTCTTCCGCTACGCCGCGGAGGACGTCGAACTCGGCGACGAGACCATCCCGGCGGGATCGACCGTGATCGTCTCGCTGCTCGCGGCCAACCGCGACCCCCGGCGCTTCGAGAACCCCGACGCCCTGGACGTCCACCGCAAGGCGCGCGGGCACCTGTCCTTCGGCCACGGCGTCCACCAGTGCCTCGGTCAGCAACTGGCCCGCATCGAGATGCACGCCGCTTTCGAGGGGCTGCTGCGCCGCTTCCCGAGCCTGGAGCTGGCCGTTCCCGCCGGTGAGGTGAGGCTCAAGACCGACATGAACATCTACGGCGTCCACGAACTGCCGGTCACCTGGACGGACACGGCCCCGTAGCGCCGTCGGCCCGGCAGGCCGGACGGCCCGCGAGCTCCCGCGGTCCTGGTGGTGGTCCGGACCGCGAGGCCCGGTCCCGGATCGAGCGATCCGGGGCCGGGCCTCGTCCGCCGCTCAGCTCATCGCGGCCGCGGTCGCTCCGGGCTCGTGGGAGCTCGCCGGGTCGCGCACGATCACGCCGACCCGATCACGCCGACCCGATCACGCCGACCCGATCACGCCGACCCGATCAGGTCGAGCCGGACCGGGCTCGTCACCGGCGGCTGCGGTCGCCCCGGCGGGGTTCGGGGCTTCGCCGGTCCGCGGGATCGCCCTGTGGCATCCTGTGCAGCGGTCGGGGGGCGGTGGAGTGCGGGTGAAGACACCAGACGAGTGGATGCGCGAGTTCGAGGCGAAGATCGCCGACGCCAAGCAGAAGGCGGAAGCGGTCCAGCGGGGACTGGCCGGAGCGCAGGGCACGGCGGTCTCGAAGGACGGGGCGGTCGCGGTGACCGTCGCACCCAACGGGGCGCTGACGGACGTGCGGCTGAGCGCCGACGCGATGCGCAAGTCGCACACCCAGCTCGCGACCGAGATCGTGGCCGTCGCGCGCCAGGCCCAGCGGTCCGCCGCGGTGCAGGTGGCGGAGACGTTCCAGGCGGTCAACGGAACCGACTCGGAGACCTACCGGCTCATCACCGAGCACCTGCCGCCCGCCGAGGACGAGCCCGAGCGGCCGCGCTACGCGTTCGAGCAGGAGCTCGACGCGGAGGCGCGGGCCCGCCGCGACCCGCCACCGCGCAAGCCCGCGCCGCGTCCCGGCTCCGACGACGGCGACTTCAGCGACGAGTCCATCTTCAGGGACCGGTGAGACGATCGTGTCCGAAGAGGCGAGCACCACCACCTGGTCCACGGGCGCGGGTGTGGTCGACAGCGTCAACGGTCTCGTCGACTCGCTGACCGCGGAGTCGGAGGGGGAGGGCGTCGACGTCATCGACGTCGCTCTCGGCGGGGCCGGGGTGGTGGTGGACCTGGTGTCCACCGCGGCGAACCCGCTCGGCTCCCTGGCGTCGGCGGGCGTGGGCTGGCTGCTGGAGCACGTCAGCTTCGTCCGCGAGCCGCTGGACGCGCTGCTGGGCGACCCGGACGAGATCAACGCCAACGTGGACCAGCTCAAGACCGCCGCGCTGGAGATGAAGCTCCTCGCCAGGGAGCACCAGGAGGACGTGCGGGGGGCCGAGGACTGGGAGGGCGACGCCGGTGACGCGTTCCGCGCCCAGATGGAGCAGATGGCGGCCGAGTACGAGGCCCTCGGGTCCACGATGGACGGTACCGCCGCGATCTACGCCCTGTCCGGCGCGCTGGTCTGCGAGCTGCGTTCCCTGGTGTTCGGCTGGATCTCCGACCTGCTGGGCGAGCTGATCGCGGGTGCGCTGATCGCCGCCGCGTCCGCCGTGGTCACCCTGGGCAGCTCCGTGGCGGCGTTCGCCGGTTTCGCGGGCACCAGGGCGGCGATGCTGGCGACCACGATGGCGGGACGGCTCACGAGGCTGGGCGCGGCGATGGCCCGCATGGGCGGCCGGATGGCCCAGCTCGCGGAGAAGATGAACGGCCTGATCAAGGGCCTGGAGAGGTTCGCCGAGCACGGCGGCCACGCCAAGACCGCCTACGACGCGGTCACGCCCTACGAGATGCCGCCGGCCAACGCCTGATGTCTCGGCGCGGAGGTGACCGCGGCTCGTCCTCGCACCACGGCGGTGACAGCGGCAGGTCGTCGTCGCAGACCCCGAGTTCGGGCTCTCCGGGCGGGACCGGTGGCCGTGGTTTCCGGATGGACCCGGACGCCGTGGAGACGTTGGGCGGTCGCATCGCCGGACGCGGTGATCAGGTGCGCACCGGCGTCGCGGCCAGGTTGAACATCAACGCCAGCCAGAGCGGCGCAGGTGTGTTCGGCCAGGTCGCGATGGTCCAGGCCGACCGGGCCATCGCGACCGCGCGCGGCGGTGCGGAGAAGGCGGCCACCGCGGCGGACAACGCGGGCGAGAAGACCAGGACGGCCGCCCGGACGGCCCGCGACAACGACCGGGCCGGAGCGACGTCGCTGCGGGGCGTCGCGGGGCAGGTCGGCGATCCCGCCCCGGCGAACCGCCCCTCCAGCGCGCCGTCGTCCTCGACCACCACCGGCGGGGGTGGCCGCCGGGCCGCCGCACCGACCGCCGCTGGAGGCCCTGGGGGTCTGCCGCCCGGCGCCGGGGCACCGCTTCCCCCCGGACCGAGGGCCGCCGCTCCGCCGAGCGGAGCACCCGGCAGCGCCCGGCCCGCTCCCGGTGCGCAGGTCACCGCGAGGACCACGCCGAGCGCGCCCTCGGGCGCACCGGTCGTCGGGAGGGCCACGCCGATCACGGCACCCGGCACGCCGGTCGCCGGAAGAGCCGTGCCGGGCGCGAACCCCGGCGTGCCGACTGCGGGGAGGACGGCGCCGAGCACGGCACCCGGTGCGCCGGGTGCCGGGTGGAGTGCTCCGGGGGCGGGCAGGCCCGCGCCGGGTGCGGCTTCCGGTGTGCCGAGCGCCGGGCAGAGCGGGCCGGGTGCGGGTTCCCGTGCTCCGGGGGTGGGCAGGCCTGCGCCGGGTGCGGCTTCCGGTGTGCCGAGTGCAGGGCAGAGCGGGCCCGGTGCCGGGAGGGGCGTGCCGTCCGGTGCGCCGACCGTCGGGCAGAGCGGGCCTGGTGCGAGTTCCGGTGCGCCGACCGCTGGCAGGGCTGCGCCGAGCGCGTCTCCTGGCGGACCGGGAGCCGGGAGGACCGCGCCCGGTACGACCTCCGGTGCCCCGATGGCCGGGTGGGCGGCCGGAGCTGGCAGGCCAGCTCCGGCCGCCGGGCACACCGCGCTGGGCTCGGTTTCCGGCCCGCCGAACGGCGGCGTCGCGCCGCGGGGCCGGCAGACCGTACCGGGCGGAGCGCCCGGTGCGCCGAGGGCCGGGGGCGACGCGCCGGGCACGGCGTCCGGCGCTCCCCGCGCCGGGAGCGGAGCGCCGGACCCGAGGACAGCGCCTCGTCCAGCCGGAGCGCCGGGGCACGGAGGGAGCGCGCCTCGTCCGACGGGCGGATTCCCTCCGGGTCCGCCGCAGGCCGTCGGTCCGGGCTGGTACCGCCCGGACCGGGGCGTGCCGCAGGGCGACCCGCGCGGGTACGGCGCACCTCGCCACACGGGCACCCCCGGTGGCGCACCGCCGCCATCAGTTCGGCCGGGAACGAACGGCCCCGCGCCGTGGACCGGTCCGAACGGGCAGCCGAGCACCGGACCGGCCCCGCGACCGGGGCCGCACCCCGGTGGGCCGCACTTCGGTGGGCCGCACCCTGGTGGGCCGCACCCCGGTGGGCCGCACCCCGGTGGGCCGCACCCCGGAGGACCGCACCTCGGTGGGCCGCACCCCGGAGGACCGCACCCCGGAGGACCGCACCCCGGTGGCCCGTTCCCCGGCACGCCGGGGAACGGGCCCGGCCCGTGGGTCGGCGGGAACCCCCAGAACGGTTCCGCCCGGCCCCCCGTCGACCCCCGGACGCAGTACGGCCGCCCGCTTTCCCCGGTGCCGCAGCCGAGCGGTCCGCCGCCGCGCCAGCACGGCCGGCCGACACCGGCACCGCGGCACGACGGGGGCTTCACGCCGTACGTGCCGCCGCCGCAGCACCCGGTCGCACCTGCGCCCAGCGCGCGGTCGGACGTGCCGGTGTACCAGCCGCCGCCCGCCGCGCGGTCGGACGTGCCGGTGTACCAGCCGCCGCCCGTCACGCGGTCGGACGTGCCCGTCCACCAGTCGACGCCCGCTGGCCGCGGCGTGCTGCCGCCCTCCCGGCAGTCGCCGGACCAGGTCGGCGCACCGCCCCGGCAGCGGCCGGATCAGGTGCCGCAGCCCGACCCCGTCCGGCCGGACGGGCGCACGGAGCCGCCGGTCGCGCTGGAGCGCGTCGACCCCGCGACCTTCGGCGTCACCCCCGTCGTGCGGAAGGTCGACGACTGGCGGGACGACGCGAACGTCCTGTTCCGCGGCGACTCCCGCTCGCCCGAGGAGATCCTCGCCGACGGCGGGTTCCGGCCCGTGGACCGGTCGGACTCCAAGGGCGAGCCCGTGCCCGTGGGCCTGCGCGATCACGTCCACGGCGGCACGAACACGTTCGTCAGCACCTCCACCAGAGCCGACACCGCCATCATCTTCGGCTCCCCCATCAGCGGTTACGTGTACCGGATCAAGGCACCGGAGGGCATCCTCGGCGACGCCAGCCTGAACCGCGCCGGCGACACCGGGCCGCGCTACCAGGAGGACGAGGTCCTCTTCGCCGGTGGTGTCGACCACCGGTACGTCGAGGGCTGGCACAAGGTCAAGCTGAACCACCGGGGGGAGCGCTACCTCGGACCGTTCATCCCGAACGAGCACTACATCGGCGGTCGTCGCGACACCGCGCCCGAGATTCCCGAGAGCCTGCGGCGGTACGATCCCGACTTCCCGGACCCGAGACCCGACGAGCAGCACGGAGACGACGCCCCTCGGGCCGACGACCAGCGGGCAGCTGACGACCACGAGCAGCCGGAACCGGAGCCGGAACCCGATCGGGACCAGCACGTCCCCGACCAGGACGCGCACCAGGCCGTGCCCGCGTGGGACGACAGCCCCGTCGACCCGAACAGCCGCACCGTGCGGCTGCTCGCCGGAAGGCCCGTGGAACCGCCGCCGCCCGTGGTCCACGCCGGTACCGGCGACCAAGCGCGCCAGCGGGAGGTCCTGGACCGGGCGTTCCCCGGCATCGAGCAGGTCAACGCCCACAACGCGCACAGGCCGTACGAGGACGGCTACGCCACGAACTGCGTCGAAGCGATGATCGCCGACGAGCGCCGTCACCAGGGCGATCCGGTCGAGGCGAAGCCGACGAAGCCGGAGGACGTCGCCACCCTGGGCACGCTGAGCCGCGTCCGGGAGGCGCTGGGCGGTCTGTGGACCAGTCACCGCGACTTCGACGCCGTCAGCACGGCGATGGCGGACACCCCGGTCGGTTCGCGCGGCGCGGTCGCGTTCCGCCACACCGACGAGGAGGGCCGGACGCTCGGGCACGTCGTCCGGATCGCGCACACCGAGGACGGCGTGGTGTACGCGGACCCGCAGACCGGCCGGCTCGCCGTGCTTCCTCCGGACGCGACGGACGTGCGGCTGCTGTCCGCCGACCACGTCGACGAGACCGCGCACGCGGACGTCGCCGACGACGGCGGCTACGGCGCGTCGCCGCAGGAGCGGCAGGAGCAGCGGGACGCGGCCGTGGACGAGGTGGCCGACGGGCTGGGCATCACCGATCCCGCGCAGCGGCAGGCCCTGGCCGACACCTACGACGTGGCGCGCGACAGCACGGCGCCGATCGTCGTCGACGTGGCCGCGCGCATGCACGACGACCTGACGGCGCTGGTGGCCGCCGACCCGTCGCACCGGGTGGTCTTCCTGGGCCGCGACGGGCACAGCCTGGCGCTGGCCAGCCGCGCGCTGGACCCGGAGTTCTTCGACGGGCACGCCAGCGAGGTCGTGCTGTCGCGCGCCGTGGTGGAGGCCGCGCTGCGCGACGTCGAGCGCAACGACCCGGCCCGCGACCTCAGCGCGATCGACGACTACCGGCTGCGCAAGAAGGTCGCCGAGGAGGACGTGCCCGGCGCGTTCGACCGCCTGACCGACTACCTCGACGCCGCCGGGGTGCCGGTCCTGCGCGAGGGCGGCATCAGCCTGGTCGACACCAGCTACAAGGGCACCGTGCAGGAGATGCTGACCGCCGCCTACCCGGACCCGGAGTTCCGCGGCCACTACGCCTTCCACGGGCAGTCGCCCGGCGATCCGCACCCGGACGCCAAGAAGGGGTACCTGGTCGACCTCGGGCCGGAGGACGGCGGTGGCCGGCCGCTGACCGAACTGCCGGGCGACCCCGGCCGCACCTTCGCCCACCAGGACGCGATCGGCGTCGTCGAGGAGACGTTGCACGGCACCATGTCCAGTCCGCGCAGGATCGACGAGCACGGGCCCGTGCAGCAGCCGCAGCGGTTCGAACCGGACCCGCTGTCCGGCCTCAACCCGGTCGTGGTGGCCGAGCCGTTCACCGACCCGGCCGTGCGCGAGGGCGCCAAGGCGGTGAGCCTGCGCGCGGTCGTGGACGTGGCGGAGGAGGCGGCGGCGCGGCGGGCCGGGGGCGGGCCGTGGCGCGAGGAGCTGGCGGCCTCCGCCGAGCGCGGTCGCGACCGGGTGCGGTCCTGGGTGGCGGGCGACCCGGACACCGATCCGCGGCTGCGCGAGGTGCTGGACTCGCTGGTGCGCCGCGGTGACAAGGGCGCGGTGACGGTGGTCGAGAGCGCCGTGCGGGATCTCGGTCCGGAGGAGCGACGTCGCGTGTGGACGGAGTTCGCGGCACTGCCGACGATCCGGGAACGGGTCGAGTTCGCCGAACGACTGCGGGAGGGGACGCCGTGAGCGAGGAGCTGAACGAGGAGCGCCGGGCCCTGATCGACCTGGCCGGCCGGGCCGGGCTGCCGCAGACCGTGTCCGGAGATCCGTTCCCGCCGTCGCAGGCCGGTGCGCCGCTGATCGTGGACACCGACGCGGGCGGTGATCCGGACGACGCGGTCGCGCTGGTCCTGGCCGCCGCGGAGCCGACCCTGGCGCTGGTGACCACCGTGGACGAGCTGGGCGGGCGGCGGGCGAGGTTCGTGCGGCACCTGCTCGACCTGCTGGGCCGCGCCGACGTGCCGGTGGTGGCCGGAGCCGACCTGGGCAACACGCGGCTGGACTGCGTCGACGGGCTCGTGCCGGATTCCGTTCCCGCGCAGCCGACCGGTGTCGTGGACGCCGTGGCCGCGGTGTGCGCGGCGGCCTCCGGGCGGGTGCGCTGGGCCGGTCTGGGACCGGTGACGAACCTCGCCGAGGTGCTCACCACGCGACCCGACCTCGCCGGACGGCTCGTCGTCACGCAGATGGGCGGGGCGCTGAACTACCGCGACCCCGAACGCGCCGAGCACAACTTCCGCGTCGACCCCGCCGCCGCCGCCGTCCTGCTGCGCGCCGCCGTGCTGCCCAAGCTGGTCCTGTCGGACACCACGTTCACCCCGCAGATCGAGATCACCGAGGGCTCCGGCCTGCACCGCCGTCTCGCCGACCCGGCCGCGCCCGAGTGGGCCCGGCTGGTCGCCGCACACCTGGACCGGTGGTTCCAGCGCTTCCACCCCGGCACGATCCAGCACGACGCCCTGACCCTGGCCGCCGCGCTCCAGCTGCCGCACGTGGGGCTGCTGCGGGAACGGGTCGTGCTCGACGAGATCGGCAGGATGACCACCGCGCCCGACGGCCACCTGGTCCGGCTCAGCGTCAAGGCCGACTACCCGGCCTTCCTGGGCTGGCTCGGCCGCGGGTTCGACGCCGCACTGACACGAGGAACGGTCCGATGAACCGCGAGAACGCGATCTCCGCCGCCCACGACTGGATCCGGCGCACCCACGGAGCCGACGCCGAGCGGCTCCGGATCCTCGTCGACGACGTGGTCCTGGTGCGTGGCCAGTGGTACGTGCCGTACGACGCCGTGGACGACGTCCTCGTCCCCCTGCCCGCCGTCGAGGTGCCCGACGACGGCGGGCAGCCCCGGCGGTTCGTCCACCCCGGCCCGCTGTCACCGTGGTCGCGGGGCGTGCCGGAGTTCTGGCCCGCGCCGGGGCCGGACCTCGCGGTCGTGGACCCGGAGTGGGACCGGGAGACGTTCGCGCACCTCGGAGTTCCGCCCGCCGCCGTGCTGGGCTGGCTGCGCGCCGAGGGCTCCGACGAGTTCCGCCGCAACTCCGAGTACCTGCCGGGCCCGGTGTGGCTCGGGTGGCCCGCCCCGCAGACCCCCGCGGACAAGATGCTCGCCTACCACCACTGCGGCTGGCTGGGGGACGACCCCGCGCTCTTCGCCGGGCTCCTCGACATCACCGTGTACGTCCTGGGGACGCGCGAGGAGGAGGGACGGAGCTGGGTGGAGGCGTACAGCTCCCGGCTGCGGTTCCCGCCCCGCACCTGGAGGTGGCGCGAGACCGGTGTCCGCGAGCTGCTCACCACGATGCAGGCGGACCAGGTCCGGATCAACCCCGGCCACCCGATGGAGATCGGGTTGAACAAGGAGATCGCCGACTTCCTGCACCGGTGGCCCGAGCCGTTCCCGCAGCCGGCCGCGGTGGTCCGCGAAGTTCCCGAGTTCGATCCCGCGTGGACCGACGCGGTGATCGCCGCCGCCACGGCCCTGGGTGCCCAGAATCCGCCCCACACGTCGAAGGTGGTCCGGGTGCGCATCTTCGAGCGGCACGACGAGGCCCTGGCCAGCGGCTTCGCGATCGAGGGCCGCGATCGCGAAGCGCTCACCGAGGCGATCACGTGGCAGGCGTTGCACAGGCCGGAGCCGCCGCCGCCCTCCGCCCAGCTGGCCTGGGACGACCAGGGCAAGCCCATGCGACAGGTGCCCACGCTCGGCCGGGCCGGCGAGTGGGACTACCTCGGCACCCAGCCGCACAGCTGGACGTGGGTCGTGGGCGCGTACGTCGGCTTCGCGCTCGGCGAGTCCGCCGCGGGCGGCGACGGCACGCTCACCGCCGGCCTGGTGAGGTTGAGCGACGACCTCGTGCGGGCAGCCGCCGACCGGTTCGACGAGGTGCCGATGAGCCTCAGCTGGATAGTTCGCCCCGCGGGCTGGCTCGACGCGCTCGTGCCCGCGGCCGAGCCCGTGCCGGAGGTGATCGCCTTCGTCGCGGCGGCCGTGTCGGGCGACCCGTGGATGGCCCGAGAGGGCTGGGACGACCGCATCAGCCCGGTGTTCGACCGGGTCTTCGACCGCGGGGCGTTCTCCAGGGCGACGCACGTGGCGCTGGCGGAGCTGGGCGTGTACCCGCACGTCGTCGCGCTGCGGGAACAGCGCGAGGTCCCGCTGCGGGAGCAGCTGAGCGGTCTGGACGACCCGTGGGAGCGGGTGCTGCTGATCGCGGCGAAGCTGGGCCACGACCCGGCCGCGGCACTGGCCGCCGCGTCGTCCGATCCGCTCACCGCGGCCCTGGTGGGCGCCCTGATCGGCGCCAGGCACGGAGTTCCCGGCCTGCCGGGTCTGCCGCGCGACCGGGACCTGGTCGAGCGCGCGGCCGCCGAAGTGCACAGGATGTTCGACCCGCAGTACACCCCCGCCGCACCGCCCCACCCCGGTCTGCCGCCGGTGACGGAGGCGATGCGCGCCGAGGCGAAGAAGTTCCCCGGTGGCTGGCTGTGGTGCGCCGATCCGGAGATCGATCCGCGCTACGTCGACGGCGCGCCCACGCCGACCCTGTTCGGCGCGTACGCGGTGGGTCCGGACGGCGAACTGACCGGCGAGACGTGGCGCAACGACCAGTACCGTCCCGGCCCGCGCCGCCTGGGCCTGCCCGAGCCGGAGACCCAGTTCGAGGAGGTCCTCAACCTGGTCACGGCCGGATGGCTGCCCTACGAGGCCCTGCTGGCACCGGCGCTGGAAGCGGTCTTCTGGACCACGTCCGAGGGCGACCCGGAGATCCTGCTGGACGCGCAGGGCAACCGCGTCCTCCCGGTCTACAGCTCGTTCCGCCACCTCCCGCCCGACGTCCAGCCCGGTCAGGTGTCGCTGCGGTCGCTGCTGTCCGTGCTGCCGGGTGTTCTGGTGCTGGTGAACGCGGGGGGAGCGGTCGGAGCGGACATCCGCGGCGAGCACCTGGCGCAGGTGGCCGCGGGCACCACGTGATCGGTGCTGATCCGGACGGGGACAGAGTGCCGTGACCGGACGGGGTGCGGTCCGCTCCTCGTCCGCGACGTCCACCGCGCTCCCCGCCGTCGACCGGCGCTCGACGGCTCGGGCGAGGACCGTCACGTGGAATGAGTTGCTTTGCAGATCATCTGAGAGTAAGAATGCTGGCGACGGTTCGGCTCACCGGCCGAGCGGGAGCGCGGCCGTCCACACCGGATGCCGCACCGTCCACGTCACGCACTCTCACTCAGGAGAACCATGTTCACCGCCTACGTGGTCGTCGCCGTTCTGCTGGCGTTCGTGCTGCTCGTCTCCGGCCGCGGGAAGCTCGTCCGGGACGAGAAGATCGTCGCCAGCCTGACCGGGGCCGGCGTGCCGCTGACCTGGTTCCCGCGGCTCGCCGCGCTGGAGATCGCCGGTGCGGTGGGGCTGCTGGTCGGCATCGCCTACCGGCCGCTCGGCATCGCCGCCGCGGTCGGCGTGGTGCTCTACTTCGTGGGCGCGGTCATCGCGCACCTGCGCGTCAAGGACGTCAAGGGACTGCCCGTGCCCGCGGTGCTGCTGCTCCTCGCCGTCGCCGCGCTGGTCCTCGGGGTGCGGACCGTCTGATCGGAACGGAGGGCCGGGCACCCGCGTCGCGAGGTGCCCGGCCCTCGTCAGCGCTCCGCCGTCCTCGGCAGGTCGGGGGTGAAGACGTCCACCTGCGGCAGGTCGTGGCCCATCCGGTTGCGCTTCGCCGTCAGGTATCCCACGTTGTGGTCGTTCGCCGGAACCAGGATCGGCACGCGCGCCGCCACCACGACGCCGTGCTCCTCCAACGCCCGGACCTTGTCCGGGTTGTTCGACATCAGCCTGACCGACCGGATCTGCAGGTGCTTGAGCACCGCTGCCGCCGGCCAGTAGTCCCTCGTGTCCACGGGCAGACCCAGCGTCGTCGCCGAATCCACTGTGTCCAGACCCTGCTCGTCCTGCAGGACGTGCGTGCGCACCTTGGCGACCAGACCGATGCCCCGGCCCTCGTGTCCCCGCAGGTACACCAGCACACCGCTGCCCTCGTCGACGATCCGGTCCAGCGCCGCGTCGAGCTGTTCACCGCACTCGCAGCGCATCGCGCCGAAGATGTCACCGGTCATGCACTCCGAGTGCACGCGGACGAGCACGTTCTCGCGCATCCTCGTCCTGCCGTGGACGAGCGCCATGTGCTCGTGTCCGTCCGCTCGGAACGCGACGGCGCGGAACGTGCCGCGACGCGTCACCAGATCGGATTCGGCGATGTGCTCGTGACTGATGGTTTGCTCGTGCATCCGGTCCCCTCATCACCCACGCGCGTTCTGATCGTTCACTACGCTTCGGTCCGACGACGTACCGTAACTCGCTCACACCGTGGAGGTCACCCTGTTCAGCATCACTGTTCGTGATCACGTGATGGTCGCCCACAGCTTCCGCGGTGACGTGTTCGGTCCTGCGCAACGCCTGCACGGGGCAACGTTCGTGGTGGACGCACGGTTCAACCGGACCGAACTGGACTCCGACAACATCGTGGTCGACATCGGACTCGCCACCGAGCAGCTGCGCGACGTGCTGTCGGCCTTCAACTACCGCAACCTGGACGAGGAGCCCGCCTTCGCGGGTGTCAACACCTCGACGGAGTTCCTGGCGAAGTTCATCGCCGACCGGCTCGCCGACCGCGTGCACGAGGGCGCGCTGGGCGAGGGCGCGCGCGGGCTGTCCGGGATCGCGGTCACGCTGCACGAGTCGCACGTCGCGTGGGCGAGCTACGAACGCGCCCTGTGACCGTGGACCCGGTGCACGTCGTCCTGCCGGGTGACGTCGACGATCCGACGGTGCCCAGCGGCGGCAACGTCTACGACCGCCGGATCTGCGACGGCCTGGTGGCGCTGGGTGTCCCGGTCCGCGAGACGGCGCTCGCCGGGGCGTGGCCGCGCCCCGGCACCGCCGCTCGCGCCGAGCTGGGCCGGGTGCTCGCGGAGTGCCGGGACGGCGCGGTCGTGCTGCTCGACGGCCTCGTGGCCTGCGGTGTTCCCGACGTCGTGGCGCCGCACGCCGAGCGGTTG
The DNA here is from genome assembly GCF_016464305.1 of Umezawaea beigongshangensis. Taxonomy (GTDB): domain Bacteria; phylum Actinomycetota; class Actinomycetes; order Mycobacteriales; family Pseudonocardiaceae; genus Umezawaea_A; species Umezawaea_A beigongshangensis. The sequence goes on along the minus strand of NZ_JAEIOJ010000008.1, from coordinate 239,826 downwards.
CGGCTGGTGGTGCTGGTGCACCTGCCGCTGGCGGACGAGACCGGACTGGCACCCGCGCTCGCCGCGGAGCTGGACGCCGCCGAGCGGGAGACGCTGCGCGCCGCGAGCGCGGTCGTGGCGACGAGCCCGTGGGCGGCGCGGCGGCTGGTCGAGCACCACGGACTGGCCCCGAGCCGGGTGCACACGGTTCCGCCGGGCACCGACCCGGCCCCGCTCGCGCCGGGGACGAACGCCCCGGCGCGACTGCTCTGCGTCGCCTCGGTGACACCGCGCAAGGGCCACGACCTGCTGGTCGACGCCCTGGCGGCCGTCGCCGACCTGCCGTGGAGCTGCGAGTTCGCCGGTCCGCACAGCCGCGATCCGGCCCACGTGGCTCGGGTGCGCGGTCTGGTCGAGCGGCACGGCCTCGGCAACCGGGTGCGCTGGTCCGGCCCGCTCACCGGCGCACCGCTGGCCGCCGCGTACGCCGCCGCCGACCTGCTGGTGCTGCCCTCGCGCGCCGAGACCTTCGGCATGGTCGTGACCGAGGCGCTCGCGCGGGGAGTCCCGGTGCTGGCCACGGCGGTCAGCGGCGTCCCGGACACCCTCGGGCGGGACGACGACGGCACCGTCCCCGGACTGCTCGTGCCCGCGGGGGACGCCGGAGCGCTCGCCGAGGCGCTGCGGCGCTGGCTCACCGACGGTTCCCTGCGGCGCGACCTGCGGAGCTCGGCGCGGCGACGCCGCGACTCCCTGTCCACCTGGGACGAATCCACGCACGCCGCGGCGACCCTCCTGGCTAGGCTGCGCCGATGACCTTCGCTCCGGAATGGCTGGCACTGCGCGAGAGGGCCGACGCCGAGGCGCGGGCGGCGGACCTGCTCGACCCGCTGCGCGAGACCCTGGGCCGGGCCCCGGCGGTGATCGGGATGAACCGAACCCCCCTCGTCGTCCGTGACCTCGGGTGTGGAACGGGATCGATGGGACGATGGCTCACCGGACGGCTCGACGGTCCGCAGCACTGGGTGCTGCACGACCGCGACCCCCGCCTGCTCGCTCTGGCCGGTGCGGCGATGACGCGCGAGGAGGGGGTCACCGTCGAGACGCGGCAGGGCGATCTCACCGCGCTGCGCGCCGACGACCTCGCGGGGACCTCGCTGGTCACGGCGTCCGCGCTGCTGGACCTGCTCACCGCGGACGAGGTGGCCGGACTGGCCGAGGCGTGCGTCGGCGCGGGCTGTCCGGCGCTGCTGACGCTCTCGGTCGCCGGACGGGTGGAGCTCGACCCGGCCGAGGCGCTCGACGCCGAGTTCACCGCGGCCTTCAACGCCCACCAGCGGCGCACGGACGACGGCCGCCGCCTGCTCGGACCGGACGCCGTCGAGGTCACCGCCGCGGCGTTCCAGGCCCTCGGCGCCGCGGTGATCACGCGGTCGAGCCCGTGGCGGCTCGGTCCCGGTGACGCCGCGCTGACGGGGGAGTGGCTGCGCGGCTGGGTCGGCGCGGCCTGCGAGCAGGAGCCGCACCTCGCCGCGGAGGCACCCGCCTACCTGGAGCGACGGCTCGCCGGGGACCTCGGGGCCGTGGTCCACCACACCGACCTGCTGGCCCTGCCCGGAGCGGCGTGATGCGGCGGCTCTGGCCGTGGCTGCGACTGCTCCTGGCGGCCGGTGTCCTGGTGGCGCTGGGCTGGCGGCTGGGCACCGGCGCGTTCACCGACGGGCTGCGCGCGATCGACGCGCGGTCGGTGCTCGCCGCCCTCGGCATCGGCCTGCTGACCACGGTGTTCAGCGCGTGGCGCTGGTGCGTGGTGGCGCGCGGGCTCGGCCTGCGGCTGCCGCTGCGCACCGCCGTGGCGGACTACTACCGCGGCCTGCTGCTCAACGCGGTGCTCCCCGCCGGGGTCCTCGGCGACGTGCACCGCGCGGTGCACCACGGCCAGCGGTCGGGTGACGTCGGCCGGGGCGTCCGCGCCGTCGTCTTCGAGCGGGGCGCGGGCCAGGTGGTCCTCGTCGCCGTCGGGGTCGTCGTGCTGCTCGCGCACCCCGAGCTGCTGCCGACGCTGGTCACGGGCGGCGGCGTCCTGCTCGCGGCCGCGGCCGTGCTCCTCGTCGCCGTCCTCGGACTCGCCGTCCTCGGCCGGGGACGCGTTCCCGCGCTGCGCCGCGCCCTGCTCACGACGGGTGCGGACGCCCGTCGCGGCCTGCTCTCCCGCGACACGCTGCCCCCGGTGGTGCTGCTGTCCGCGGCGACCGTCGCCGGGCACGTCGCGCTGTTCCTCGTCGCGGCCAGGACCGCCGGGTCGTCGGCGCCGCTCGGCACGCTCGTTCCGCTGGTCGTGCTGGCGCTGCTGGTCATGGCGCTGCCGGTCAACGTCGGCGGCTGGGGGCCGCGCGAGGCGTTCCTGGCGGTGGCGTTCGGCGCGGTCGGCCTGGGAGCCGCGCAGGGTCTCACCACCGGCGTGGTCTACGGGGTGCTCGCCACGATCGCCGGACTGCCCGGCGTCCTGGTGCTGTTCCGCCGCCGGCTACCCGCGCAGGACCGCGAGGTGCTCCCCGAACGACTCGACCAGCGCCGCGAGCAGCTCCTTCCCCTTGCCGGCTGAGGCCAGCGAGGGACGCCCGACGACACCGGACTCCGTGTACGGGGCCAGGCCGGTCGTCAGCAGGTGCCGCCGGTCGTCGGCGAGGTGGTCGCCCGTGTCGTGGCCCGGCCGCACCAGGGCCGGGTGGGCGTGCAGCAGGATCGACGTCTCCACCTCACCGGCGTGCATGTCGCTGTTGCTCGGCGTCTCGATCCCCGCCGCGGCGCGCGCGAGGGCCCAGTCCCGCGAGGCGGGGAACAGCGCCATCGCGCCGCCGGACTCCTGGACGACGTTCGACAGCACGTAGTTCCCGCCGTGCCCGTTGACGACGACCAGGCGCGGCACCCCGGAGCGGCGCAGCGACTCGGCGACGTCGCGCACCACCGCGTACAGCGTGCTCGCCGAGATGCTCACCGTTCCCGGCCACGCGGCGTGCTCGTGCGAGCAGGAGATCGTCACCGGCGGCAGGAGCTGCACCGGGTGCGCCGCGGCGATCTCCGCGGCGATGGTGCAGGCGATCACGGTGTCGGTCACCAGCGGCAGGTGCGCGCCGTGCTGTTCGAGGCTGCCGACGGGGAGCACCGCCACCGCCGCCGCGCGGTCGCGCACGTCGACGGTGGTGGTCAGCGGGAGCAGGTACTCGTCACCGTTCACGGGTGTGACCGTAATCAATCCGGTGGCACAGCGCCGGGAGCTCGCCGCTCGCGATCCGGGGCAGCACCTCGGGCAGGTCGTCGAAGCCGCTCTCCCCGGTGATCAGCGCGTCGAAGACGGGGTCGGCGAGCAGGTCGAGCGCGAGCGACATCCGCTCGGCGAAGGTGCGCCCCGCCCGGCCGATCGTGCCCACCTGGCTGCTGCGCACGGTGAGCCGGCGGGAGTGGAAGAACTCGCCCAGCGGCACGGCGACCCGCTGGTCGCCGTACCAGCTCAGCTCCACGACGGTGCCCTCCGGCGCGAGCAGCTCCAGCGACCGCGCGAGTCCGGCCGCGGTGGCGCTGGCGTGCACCACGAGGTCGCAGCCGCCCCTCGCGTGCTCGGGCAGCGCGAAGCCGACGCCCAGCGCGTCGGCGACGGCGGCGCGCGCGGGATCGGCGTCGACCAGTTCCACCCTCGCACCGGGGAACCGGGCCAGCACCGCGGCGACGCTGCACCCGACCATCCCGCCTCCGACGACCGCGATCCGGTCGCCGACCAGCGGGGCCGCGTCCCACACCGCGTTCACGGCGGTCTCCACCGTCCCGGCCAGCACGGCCCGCGCCGCGGGCACCGCGTCCGGCACGGGCGTCACGGCCCGCGCGGGGACGACGTACCGGGTCTGGTGCGGGTAGAGGCAGAAGACCGTGCGGCCGAGCAGGTCCTGCGGTCCGCGCTCGACCACGCCGACGTTGAGGTAGCCGTACTTGACCGGCCACGGGAAGTCGCCCTCCTGGAAGGGTGCCCGCATCACGTCGTGCTGGCTCTCCGGCACACCGCCGCGCAGGACGAGCGTCTCCGTCCCCCGGCTGACTCCGGAGTGCAGCGCGCGGACCAGGACGTCGCCCGGTCCGGGTTCGGGCAGCTCGACCGGCCTGATCTCGGCTCTTCCCGCCGAGGTGAACCACAGGGCCCTGTCCGCACGTGTCATGGGTAGAGAACCTCCGTCTGAGGGGGCCGTCGCCGAGGGGCACGATGATCACACTTCAGCACAGAACGACACCGGCCGTGCAGGAACCCGTCGTGTGGGCCGCCGCCCAGGTCCTCCTGCTGAGCGCGCTCGCGGCCGCGGTGGGGCTGGGCCCGCTGGGCGCGCTCGTCGGCGTCGCGCACGCCCTCGCCACGCGGACCCTGCTCGGCGCCGCGCTGAACCGGGCGGGCGCCGCGCTCGGACCGGCCGACCGGGTCACGCTGGCCAGGGGGGTGCTCGTCGGCGGTGTCACCGCGCTGGTCGTGGACCGCGCCGGTCACGACGTGCCCACGGCGCTCCTCGTCGCGCTCGCGGCCGTCGCGCTCGCGCTCGACTTCGTGGACGGCCGGGTCGCCAGGAGCACCGGCACCTCGTCCCCGCTGGGCGCGCGCTTCGACATGGAGGTCGACGCCTTCCTCATCCTGGTGCTGAGCGTGCACCTGGCCTTCGCGCTCGGGCCGTGGGTGCTGGCGATCGGCCTGATGCGCTACGCCTTCGTCGTGGCTGCGCGCCGGCTGCGCTGGCTGCGCGCCGACCTGCCGCCGAGCTTCGCCCGCAAGACCGTGGCCGCGGTGCAGGGCGTCGTGCTCGTCGTCGCCGCGTCGGGGATCGTGCCGGGCAGCACCGCGCTGGTCGCGCTCGCACTGGGCACACTCGTGTGGTCCTTCGGGCGGGACGTCCTCTGGTTGTGGCGGAACGGAGCCGCAGTGGTGACAGGATGCCGCCATGTCTGATCGAGCGGGTGCCGTGCGCACCGTCGGAAACATCGTGCTGTGGGGTGTGCAGATCCTGCTCGCCGCCTACTTCGTGCACAGCGGGTACTCGCTGTTCGGCGACGGCTTCGTGCGGAAGTTCGACGAGATCGGCGTCGGGCAGTGGCTGCGGTACGTCACCGGGACGCTGGAGATCGCCGGTGGGCTCGGCCTGCTGATCCCGCGCCTGGCGGGGCTGGCCGCCCTCGGGCTGGTGGGCGTGATGGCGGGCGCCGTCGTCACCGAGCTGTTCCTGGTGGCGAGGGGGGACGCGAGCCTGCCGGCGATCCTGCTGGCGCTGAGCGCGGTGGTGGCGTTCTTCCGCCGCGACACCGTGCTGGACCTGCTGGCCCGCCTGCGGTCCTAGACCTCGCTCGATCGCTTGGGGAAGTAGCGCAGCACGGCGACGTCCCCGATCCGCGTGACGTCCTCCAAGTGCAACCGCCGCGCGGGTCCGCCGGGGAACTCGGCGGGGTTGAGGAAGCGCGGCGCGGTGGCCTGGCCGATCAGCAGCGGCGCGACCGCGAGCCGGATCTCGTCGGCCAGGCCGGCGGACAGGAACGCGGTGTGCACGCCGCCGCCGCCCTCGACCATGAGCCGCCGCACACCGCGGCCGCCGAGGTCGTCCAGGAGGGCGTCGAAGGCGATGACCGGTCCCAGCGGGACGACCTCGGCCAGCCCGCCCAGCCCCGCCGATACCGCGTCGCGCGCGGAGTCCGTGCTGTAGACCAGCTTCTGACCACCGCAGTGCCAGAACCTGAACTCCGGGTCGAGGTCGCCGCTGCTGGTCAGGGTCACCTTCAGCGGGTGCTCGGGCAGCCCGTCCGCCACCCGTGCGGCCCGCCGCTCGGCGCTGGTGACCAGGAGGCGCGGGTTGTCCCGGCGCACCGTCTCCGCGCCGACGAGGATGGCGTCCGACTCCGCGCGGATCTCGTCGACGCGGTCGAAGTCGCCGGCGTTGGAGAGGGGGAACCGCTGCTCGCTCCGGTCGTCGATGTGGCCGTCCACACTGGCGGCGACGCTGAGCAGGACGTACGGGCGCGGCACGGGCTCTCCGTTTCGTCGTGGTGAGATCTGTCCGACACGGTACCCACCGGACGGTGGCCGCACGTGTGCGCTGAACCACCCCGGCCGTCGGCGCGTTTACCCGGTCAGTGCCGCCGACGCCTCCTCGTCGGCGGGTGATCACGGAGGACGGCATGACGACGCACGAGATCCAGAGCGACGTGGTGGACGGCGTCGCCGGACGCGGCGGCCGGCGGCACCTGGTCGCGGCGTGGACGACCACCGTCCTGGCCGGACTGCTCGTCCTGTTCGGTCTCGTCGCGCCCAGCGACCTGGAGCGCTTCACGCCGGCGGCGTTCGCGCGCATCCCGGTGGAGGCCCTCCTCGGGCTGGGGCTCGTCCTCGTGGTCCCGGCGCGGCTGCGGCACGTGGTGGCGCTGCTGATCGGCGCGGCCCTCGGACTGCTGATCGTGGTCAAGGTGGTGGACACGGGCTTCGACGTGGTGCTCTACCGGCCGTTCGACCTGGTCCTGGACTGGCCGCTGCTCGCACCGGGAGTGGACTACGTCGCGGTGACGGTCGGCGAGGCCGCCGCGGTCGGCACCGTGGGCGCGGCCGTGCTGCTGGTGCTCGCCGTGATCGTCCTCACGGCGCTGGCGGTGCTGCGGCTGAGCCGGGTCGCGACCCGGCACCGGCTGGCGTCGACCCGCGCCTTCGTGGTGCTCGCGGTCGCCTGGACCGCCTGCGCGGCACCGGGTCTGCACCTCGCGCCCGGAGTTCCGGTGGCCTCCGACAGCGCGGCGCTGTTCGTCCGCGACCACGCGCGCCAGGTCCGCGCGAGCTTGCACGACCGGGAGGACTTCGCGGTCGAGTCCGCCGTCGACGCGTTCCGCGACACCCCGGGCGAGGAGCTGCTCACCGCGTTGCGCGGCAAGGACGTCGTGCTCGCCTTCGTCGAGAGCTACGGGCGCGTGGCGGTCGAGCACCCCGAGCTGGCGCCGGGCGTCGGCGCGGTGCTCGACGACGGCACCCGGCGGCTGCGCGCGGCCGGGTACGACTCCCGCAGCGCCTTCCTCACCTCGCCGACGACCGGCGGCGGCAGCTGGCTGGCCCAGACGACGCTCCTGTCCGGTCTGTGGGTGGACAACCAGCAGCGCTACCGCAGCACCGTCGCCAGCGACCGGCTGACCCTCAACGAGGCCTTCCGGCGCGCGAACTGGCGGTCGGTCGGCGTCGTGCCGGGCATCACGCAGGCGTGGCCGGAGAGCGAGTTCTTCGGCTACGACCCGGTCTACACGGCGAACGACCTCGGCTACCGGGGGCCGCGCTTCAGCTACGCCACCATGCCCGACCAGTACACGCTCTCCGCGTTCCAGCGGCTGGAGCGCGCGGACCCGGACCACGCGCCGGTCATGGCGACGATCCCGCTGCTGACCAGTCACGCGCCCTGGTCGCCGCTGCCCCGCCCGCTCGGCTGGGACGAGGTCGGCGACGGCTCGGTCTACCGCACGATGCCCTCGGGCAACGACGCGCCGCAGGCGATCTTCGGCCGCGACCCGGCCGTGGTGCGCGCCGACTACGGACGTTCCGTGGAGTACTCGCTGAACACCCTGGTGTCCTACGTGGAGACCTTCGGCGGCGACGACCTCGTGCTCGTCCTGCTCGGCGACCACCAGCCGAACCAGCTCGTCACCGGGGAGGGGGCGAGCCGGGACGTGCCGATCTCGATCGTCGCCCGCGACCCCGCCGTCCTGGACCGCGTCTCCGGGTGGAACTGGGACGACGGCCTCAAGCCGGGCCCGCACGCCCCGGTGCGGCCGATGAGCACGTTCCGCGACGACTTCCTGACGGCCTTCGGGCCGCGCTCCCCGGAGGCCGGGTGACCTCTCCGGAGGGGGAGGTCACCCGGATCGGTCCGGTGTGTCCGTCCGCAGTGGACTGATCACAGCAGGCCGCGGCGGTGTGCGGCCACGATACGGCGCGGCACCCGCAGCGCGCGACCGTCGGGCGCGGTGACCGGGACGAGGCCCGGCGCGGTGGCCTTCCACCGCGCCGGGAACGTCGCGCCCGTCGAGGAGTCCTGGAACACCACGGGTGGTGGTCGGGGTGGATTCCCGGTTTCACCGCTCTTCCTTCTCGGTGGTGCGCGCGAGGTCGTCGACCTCCGCGTCGACGCACGGGTCCTCGTGCCACTCGCCGAACGGGTCGTCGAGGAGCAGTTCGGAGCCCTGCGCCAGCTCCTCGTCGGTCAGCAGCGCCCCGCAGCGCGGTGACGATCTCGTCCGGAGCGGCGAGGTGCGCGATCACGACGAGGTCCTGCGCCCGGTCGCCGTAGTGGGGGTCCCGGTGCAGCGAGGCCGTCGCGCGCCGCTCGGCGTCGACGCCCGACCAGTCCTCGACGGCGGCGAGCCACGGCCCGGCGTGACCGACCCGCAGGCCGCCGCCCGCGGACTCCAGCCACAGCGCGAGCACGGCCCCCGGCTCGTCGTACCCCACGCGCTCGGCCACGGCGGCACCGGCGTCGCCCGCCGGGCCCGCCACCAGTGCCAACGGTGTTCGCACATCAACCCCCAACGACAATGGTTTTCAACCAGGCTGGCCTGGTCGAAGACGGACGTCGTCTCCGGGAGGTGCTGCGTCCAGCCGCTACGACCGCGCCGCGGTGCGGCGGTCCCGGAGGCCGGCCCGGAGGGTGCGCACGAGCACGCCCGGCGTGAGCAGGGTCGACGGGTGGGTCCGCATCTCGGTCACCGCGTTGAACCGGCTGGAGACCTCGACGTCGGTCACCGTGGCGTCGATCATCCGGGTGGTCACCCACCGGGTCAGGTGGTAGCCGCGCGGGTACGGGCCGTCGATGTGCGGCAGCGCCAGGTCCGGGGTCGCCGACGTCTGCCACGCGGCGTCCACGACGACCCGTTGCAGCGCGAAGAAGTGCCGTGCCGGCGCGGAGAGGTCGGGGGTGGACCGCAGGTGCTCGGACAGGCAGGACGCGTGCAGGGCGGCCGAGGACATGCCCTGCCCGTAGATCGGGTTGAACGCCGCCACCGCGTCGCCCACGCCGACCAGACGCGCGGGGAACCGGTCGAGCAGGTGGTAGTCCCTCCTCCTGCTGTCCGCCTGCTTGTACGGCTGGATCTCGCCGATCATCTCGCCCTCGACGGCGTCGGCGAACGCCTGCGGCAGCGCCCGGCAGATCCGGCGGAACTCCTCGGGCGTGCGACCGGGCTTGTCGTCGCCGAACCCGCCGAACATGATCGTCCACTGGTCGTCCTCGATCGCGCTGCACATGGCCGGGGCGAGCCCGGCGGGCAACCGGTCCAGCTCCCAGAACGCGAGCGCCGTGGTCACGCCCGGCGTGCTCTCCTTCCGCTGGAAGCGAGCCGTCGTGTAGTTGATGTCGATGTTCATCCGCCGCATCTCCGGCTTCTGCCAGCCCGCGGACGCCAGCCAGTCGCCGAGCCTGCTCGACCGGCCCATCGCGTCCACCACGAAGTCGGCGTCCTGGAGCACGGTCTCCCCCTCGGGGGTCTCGTAGCGCACGCCGGTCGCCCGGCCGTCCGCGAGGTCGACGCCGAGCGCCCGGCCGCGCACCGGCACGACGTTCGGCAGGCTCGTCGTGCGGCGGCGGACCAGCGCTTCGAGGAACGGCCTGCTGCTCGACAGGAAGTCGATGTCCGGCGTGCGCACCTTCAACCGGCCGTTGTAGTACGACCGCAGGTTCTCCGGTCCGGTCAGCACGGCGCCCGCGGCGACGGCCTCGTGGGAGAAGCCGTCGAACCAGCGGTCGAGCTGTCTGCGGCCACCGGGCAGCAGCGTGTGCACCTGGGCGGACTGCGGAACGCCGGGACGCGGCGCGGGTGAGCCGGTGATCTCGTCGCGCTCGACGACGACGACCCGCTCGGCGTGGTCGGCGAGCACCCTGGCGGCGAGCAGTCCGGCGATGCTGCCGCCCAGCACCACGGCCGTGCCGAACAGCCTCCTCGTGTCCGTCGGCGCCTCCGTGGTGCCGAGGCGGTGGAACGTCCTGGCTGCGGATTCGGGCATGGCGGTCCTCCGGGGGTGGCCGGTCGGTGCGGAGGAACCACCGTACGAGCCGGTGCGTCCCGATCGCGGGCGATCCGGCCGTGTTCGCCCGTTCATCGCCCGACCGGGTTGCGCCCGTCCGGTCAGCCGGAGCCCGCGGGGCGGGCGCGGACGTGCAGGCGTTCGCCCTGCGGGCCGTAGAGGCTCAGCACCTCGGCGGGGCCGGGGCCGGGGTTGTTGAACCAGTGCGGAACGTGGGTGTCGAACTCCGCCACCTCGCCGGGCATCAGGACCACGTCGTGATCGCCCAGCACCAGCCGCATCCGCCCCGACAGCACGTAGAGCCACTCGTAGCCCTCGTGGACCTGCTGGGCCGGTTCGGCGGAGGGCCGCGGCGGGAAGATCTGCTTGTACGCCTGGAGACCGCCGGGCCGGCGGGTCAGGGGCAGGAAGGTCACGCCGTTGCGCACGACCGGCTTGGGGTGCACCCGCGGATCGCCGGTGACCGGCGATCCGATCAGCTCGTCCAGCGGCACCTGGTGGGCGCGCGCCAGCAGGAGCAGGAGTTCCAGGGTGGGACGCCGCTGCCCGGACTCCAGCCGGGACAGGGTGCTGATCGAGATTCCGGTCGCCCTGGAGAGCTGCGCCTGCGTCGCCCCGCGCCGCTGCCGCAGGGAGCGCAGCCGCGGTCCCACCGCGTTCAGCACGCCGTCCAGTTCGTCGGGCTCGTCGTCCACACCCCTCATTTGCCACCCCGGCAACACACCTTGTCAAGTCGTCACCCGAGGCCGGGGGGCCGCTCCCGCGGGAACGGCCCCCCGGCCCGGCCGGGCGCGTCAGCCGAGCGAGGCAGCCCACTGCGCGACGACCCCGTGGTACTGGGGGGCGTTGGGCGCGTAGTTGATCGAGTGTCCGTAGCCGTGCAGGACGTGCGTGCGCAGCTCGGCCGCGGCGGAGAAGTACGGGGCCTCCGACCGGCGCAGCGCCTCCGCCGACGAGCAGTCGCTGCCCAGCGGCGGCCCGCAGAAGTGCGTGTCGTCGCCCACGACGAGCAGGACCGGCACGTCGATCAGCCTGGTGGCGGGGATCAGCGCGTTCGTGAGCACCAGGGTGTCCACCGACTCGGTGGCGGCGAAGACGTCCTTCGTGGACTCGTCCCACGAGATCGCCCCCGGCACGTTCGGCCCCGGCCTGTGGAAGGCCGAGTACCTGGTGCCCCCACCGGTGGTCAGGTAGCCGACGTCGAGCCCCCGGCCGAGGAACTTGGGGTCGAGCGGGGCCGGGATCATGTTCGCGAGGACGGGCAGCACGGTCGTCAGGTTCATCCGGTGGGTCATCCCGGTCACGAGCACGCCGTCGACGTCGTGGAACGTGCCCGCCTCGATCATGGCCATGGCGGCGCCGATGGAGTGCCCGCCGATGATCACCTTCTCGAACTGCGGACGGACCGCCCCGACCACCTGGTGCATCGCGTGCGCCTGGGTGGTCGCGGTCAGCAGGGCGCTCGGCGGCTTCGAGCTGCTGCCGGTGCCGAGCCGGTCCACGGCGAGGGTGGCGAACCCCGCCTTGTTCATCGCCGCCCGGAACGAGCGGACCTCGGGGGTGAAGCTGATGTCCCAGTAGGAGCTGTTGTACGTCCCACCGGGCACGAGGACCTGGACGGTCTTCGCCCCCCGCGGCGTGCACAGCGTGCCGTGCACGGTCTGCGCGGTTCCGGCGATCGTGACGGGCACGCGCAGGTCCTGACAGGTCACCGGTGCCGCGCCCGCTGGAACGGGGGTGGGCAGCAGACAGACTCCGGCGGCGAGCAGCGCGGTGGCGCAGAACCGGCGGAAACGGGACCAACGCACGGGGAACGACTCCTAGGGGTGTCGGGGAACGGCCGTCATGGGCATGCGGCCGGGGTAGGGGGCGGACGTGAACCGCACCCGCACGGGCTCGTCGGGCACGGGGACCAGCCGCCAGCGCGCGGCCACGGTGGCCACCGCGATGACGAGCTCGGTCTGGGCGAACACGTTGCCGACGCACTGGCGCGCGCCGGCGCCGAACGGGACGAACGCGCCCCGCGGCACGGTGGCGGCGCGCTCGGGCGACCAGCGGTCGGGGTCGAACCGGCCGGGGTCGTCGAAGGAGCGCGGGTCGAAGTGCAGCGCGTGCGGGCTGACGATCACCTCGGTGCCGGGCGCGAGCCGCACGCCGTCGAGGACGACCTCCTCGGTGGCCCGCCGCATCAGGATCCAGATCGGGTAGGTCCGCAGGACCTCGTTCACGACCCGTGCCGTCCAGACCAGCCGCGGGAGGTCGGCGAAGGTGACCGGACGACCGCCCAGCACCTCGTCGACCTCGGCGTGCAGCCGCCGCTCCACCTCGGGGTGGCGGCCGATCTCGTGGAAGACCCACGCCAGCGCCAGGGCGGTGGTCTCGATCCCGGCGGTGAGGAGGGTGAGGACCTCGTCGTAGGTCTGCTGGTCGGTCATGCCGGCGCCGGTCTCCTCGTCCTGCGCCAGCAGCAGCGTCGACAGCAGGTCGCCGTGGTCGACGCCCCCGGCCCGCCAGCTCGCGATGACCTCCAGCACCACGGCCCGCATCCGCGCTGTCGCCTCGTCGAACCGGCGGTTGCCCGGAACGGGGAGCTTCTCCACGAAGTTCGGGGACAGCGCGCGGACCATGCCCTGCTTGATCACCACGAAGACGGACCGGCGCACCTCCTCGATCACGCGCTCGCCCATCGCGGTGGAGAACAGGGCCCGGCCGACGACGGTGACCGCGAGGCTCTGCGCGTCCTCGTCCACGACGCGCACCTCGCCGGGACGCCACGGCGCGACCAGCTCCTCCGCCGCCGCCGCCATCGTCTCCGCGTAGCGGGCGATGCGGTCGCGGTGGAAGGCGGGCTGGATCAACCGCCGCTGACGCCGGTGGAACGCGCCGTCGGACAGCAGGAGCCCCTCGCCGAGGTAGGGCCGGAACTTGTCGAACATCGCCCCCTTGCGAAAATGCGCGCCCTCGGTCACCAGAACGCGGTGGACCAGTCGCGGACTGGTCACGAAGTACGCCGGTTTCGGACCGAGGTAGACCTTCACGATCTCGCCGCGGTCGCGCAGCGACGAGGTGAACTCGAAACGTTTCCGCAGCATGGACGGCGTGTGCCCGAGGAAGGGCCAGCGACGAGGAGCGACCGGAACGGACATCCGAACTCCCGAGGGGGCGCCGAAGGGGGACGGGGTGAAGGCGACGGCCCACCCTAGGTGCCGTTCGGTGGAACGTGACATCACCCGAAGGGGTGGTGTGTTGTTGCTCTGGAGAAGTCGTCGACACAGATTACCGGTGATCGTGGAAAATATTCCGCCGCGCGTGGAAGACCGGGACGGGGGTGAATTGCGGTGTCCGTTCGACTCGATGAACTTGATCGATCAACGCACTACCCTGCTCGCTCGACCGGACGAGTGAGGTGGGTCGTGGTGAGAGAACGGGACTGGGTTCCGCAGAGCGTCGACATCTCGGTGCCGAGCATGGCGCGCACGTACGACTTCATGCTCGGCGGCGGCCACAACTTCGCGGTCGACCGCGAGGTGGGCCTCCAGATCGAGCGGGCCATGCCCGGTCTGCGGCACGCGGCACGGGTGAACCGGGCGTTCCTCGGGCGGGTGGTGCGCTTCATGACGGACCGGGGCGTCCGCCAGTTCCTCGACCTCGGCTCGGGCATCCCCACCGTGTCCAACGTGCACCAGGTCGCCCAGGCCGAGGACCCGGAGTGCCGCGTCGTGTACGTCGACCGGGACCCGGTGGCGGTCGCGCACAGCGAGCTGATGCTGACGGGCAACGACCGGGCGGCGGTCGTCCGCGCCGACATGCGGCACCCCGAGGAGATCCTGAGCAGTCCGGAGGTGAAGAGCCTGCTGGACCTCGACGAACCGGTCGGGCTGCTGATGCTGCTGATGCTGCACTGGGTCCCGGACGACTCCGATCCGGCCGGACTGGTGGCCCGCTACCTCGACGCGGTGCCCAGCGGGAGCTGCGTCGCGATCACGCACGTCTCCGGTGATCACCAGGACGAGAAGCTCACGCGCGCGACGGACGTGATCGAGCGGAGCAAGAGCCCCGATCAGGTGACCTTGCGGACGCACGCGCAGATATCGGCGCTGTTCGGGGAGTGCGAACTGGTCGAACCCGGACTGGTCGGATGTGGCGAGTGGAGGCCCCGCGGACCGGGCGACATATCCGATTCGCCGAGCATGAACATGCTGGTCTACGCGGGTGTGGGGTGCAAACCGTAGCCGGCACAGCCGGTGCGGGGGACGACGGCCTTTCCGGCGGTTCCCGACGATCGACCACGGCGGTTCTTTCACACGGACAGCGGAGCGTGCGGAGGCCGCTGGTGGATAAGCTGCCGCGCACTCTTCTGACCACGGCAGGCGGCACGGATGTCGAATTCCCACCCTCGACGGGACACCACGCCGTCCCCCGGCGACGGCGCTCGCCGCCGCGCCGCGCTCGCCCGCAAGTGGGCCTACCTGCTCAGCGGTGTCGTGGTCGTTCCGCTGAGCACCGAGGAGCTCGACCGCGAACTCACCGGCCAGCTCGACGTCCTGTGCGAGTCGCTGCACGGCGAGCAGCTCGACGCGCGGCGGTGCGAGCGGGTCGGTGAACGGCTGGTGGCGCTGGGGAACGTCGGCGAGGCCGGCCTGCGCTGCACCGGGACCGTGCTCGGCCGTGGTCTGCTCGCGCTGCCGGAGTTCCAGCCGGTCGAGCGGTTCGCCGAGCGGATCGTGCTCGGACTGGGCGCTCTGGCGTGCGGTTTCGTCACCGCGAACCAGAACGCCGTCCTCGACCAGCAGGAGAGCCTCCAGCAGTCCCTGCTCAAGGCCGTCCGGGACGCCAGGTGGAGGCTCGGGGAGAGCGAGGCGCGCTTCGACGAGGTGATCACGTCGTCCACCAGCGGCGTCGTGATCACCGACGTGGACGGGCGCATCGTGCGGGTCAACGCCGCCATCGGCGACATGCTCGGGCGCTCGGCGGAGGACCTCACCGGCACCCCGCTGGTCGACCTGGTGCACCCGGACCTCGCCGCCGTCCTGCGCGACGGGCTGCGGACCCTGCTCGACGGCACCGAGGAGCGCATCCGGCAGTCGCAGCGGCTGCTGCGCGACGACGGCGACGTCGCGCGCGTCTCGCTGACCGCGTCGCTGCTGCGCGGCGCCGACGAGCGGCCGGGCAACTTCGTCGCGGTGGTCGAGGACGGCACCGAACTCGTGCTGCTGCAGGGCGAGCTGAACCGCCAGGCGCTGCACGACGTGCTGACCGGGCTGCCGAACCGCCAGTTCTTCAGCACCAACCTGGAGAGCGCGCTGCGCCGCGCCGACCCCGCGCACGGCGTGACCCTGTTCCACCTGGACGTCGACGCGTTCGGCGTGGTCCGCAACGGTCTCGGCAGACGTGCGGCCGAGCGGCTGCTGGTCCACGTCGGGAACGTGCTGAGGACCGTCGTCGCCGACGAGCGCGCCATGGTCGCCCGGTTCGACGGCGACGAGTTCGCCGTCCTGGTCGAGAACAGCGCCACCACGCCGGACGTCGCCACGATCGTGGCTGCCGTCAACGAGGAACTCGCGCAACCGTTCTACGTCGACGACGTCGGCCTGGCGCCGTCCGTCAGCGTCGGCGTCGTGCACCGGCCCGCGCGCGACGTCGACCCCGACGAGCTGCTGCGCGCCGCCGACGTGGCGCTGCGCCGGGCCAAGACGGGACGCCGCGGGCAGTGGGAGCTGTTCCACCCGGACCAGGACGCCGAGGACCGCCGCCGCCACGCGCTCGCCGCCGCGATGCCCGGCGCGTGGGAGGACGGCGAGATCGACGTGCTCTACCGGCCGGTGGTGCGCCTGGCCGACGGCGCGACCGCTGGCGTGGAGGCGGTGCTGCGGTGGAGCCGTCCCGGGTCCGACCCGCTGCCGCACGACCGGTGCGTGGAGCTGGCCGAGCGGACCGGGCTGATCCTCCCGCTCGGGGAGTCCGTGCTGCGCATCGCCGGAGGGCAGGCGCAGTGGTGGCGCGCGCGAGGCGTCGACCTCCCGCTGACCGTCGGCCTGACCGCGCACCAGGCCACCGACGCGGACCTGGTCTCCCGCCTGGTCCGGGTGCTCCGCGAGACCGGTCTGCCCCCGGACCGGCTCATGATCGGAATGCCCTCCGAGGTGCTGCCCGAGGCCGAGGCGGTCGACAACCTCGCGGTCCTCGCCGACATGGGGATCTCCACGGCGCTCGACGGCTTCGGCCTCGGGCCCGGTGACCTGGCGGCGCTGGAACGCCTGCCGGTGAACGCCGTGCGGCTGGCGCGCGGCCTCGTCGAGCGCCGCGTCTCCTCGGAGGCGGCGTCCGTCGACGCGCTGCTTCCCCTGGTCCTGGCGACCGGCGCGACCGTCGTCGTGGACGGCGTCGACACGCCGCAGCGGGCGCGGCGGTGGCGCGCGGCCGGAGCGCACACGGCCACGGGCGATCTCTTCGGCACCGCCCTCCCGCCGGGCGACGTCCTCGCGCACGCCGCCGCCCACCCCTGACGCGGAGCGACGCCCCACGGCGGGTCCCGTTGGCGCCGGACCGGGACGCCGAGGGCCGGTCAGACCTCGTCGAGGCGAACGACCAGCTCGTCGATCTGCGCCGGGGTGACGTCGTCGTTGTCCCCCAGCACGAAGCGGACCGGCTCGGTGAGCGCGAGACCGTCCGCGCGCGGCGGGAAGTGCGCCGCGTCGGCGGTCAGCTCAACCGGTCCCCGCGCGGTCAGCCGCACCGTGCCACCGGGCTGGCGCAGCGTCATCGCCAGGCCGGTCACCAGGCGCACCTCGTAGCGGTCGCCCACGAGCCGCACGGTGCCGGAGTCCCCGCCGGACGTGTCGTCCTGCTCCAGCACGACGGTGCCGCCGTCCTCCGAGCCGCCCGCGTCGGGCAGTTCGGCGGAGAGGGACAGCGCGAGCACGCGCAGCTCCACGGCCGTGCCGCCGTCGCCGGAGCGCTCCCGCACCTGCACGGTGCACTCACCGGTGAAGTCGACCAGCACCGGCTTGGCGCGCACGGTCACAGCGGTCTCCGGCGCGTGGCAGCGCAGGACGAACTCGGTTCCGGTCGCGGGCAGAGCGGACTGCGGCACGGTCACTCCAGTGCGGACGGGGGCGCGGACGCTCCACGGCTGCCCCGGTTGCGGGCCGCTCAAACAACCGCGGAACCCCGCCGCGCCGCCGACTACTCGAAGCGCGAGACGTCGCCCGCGCCGTACCGGACGATCTCCGGCTCACCCTGCGAGAAGTCGATGACCGTCGTCGGGACCGTGCCGCACTCGCCCGAGTCGATCACCGCGTCGACCGCGTTGTCGAGCCGCTCCTTGATCTCCCAGCCCTGGACCATCGGCTCCTCCTGGTCGGGCAGCAGCAGCGTGCTCGACAGCAGCGGCTCGCCCAGCTCGCTCAGCAGCGCCTGGGCGACGACGTGGTCGGGGATGCGCACGCCCACCGTCTTCTTCTTCGGGTGCAGCAGCCGGCGCGGCACCTCCTTCGTCGCGGGCAGGATGAACGTGTAGCTACCCGGCGTCGACGCCTTGATCGTGCGGAACATCGTGTTGTCCACGTGCACGAACTGCCCGAGCTGGGCGAAGTCCTGGCACACGAGCGTGAAGTGGTGCCGCTCGTCCAGGTGCCGGATCTCCCTGATGCGGTCGATGCCGTCCCGGTTGCCGATGCGGCACCCCAGCGCGTAGCAGGAGTCCGTCGGGTAGGCGATCAGGCCGTCCGACCGCAGCAGGTCGACGACCTGGTCGACCGCTCGCCGCTGCGGGTTGACCGGGTGCACGTCGAAGTACCTCGCCATGCGGGGCAGCTTATGGGGTGCGTGCTGGACGTGCCGTGTCGGATCGCCGCTCTCCCGAGACGGAGGTTCGGGTGCTCTGATCCAGCCGTTTCCCGCCTCGCCGCCCCTCACCCACCACCCGGCGCGAGTTGAGCGTTCAGGCACCGCGAGTTGAGCGTTCGGGCACCGCGAGTTGAGCTCTCGGGCACGGCGAGCCGAGCTGTGGACTCCTGGGACCGTTCGGTCGGGACGGTGGGCGTTGTGCGGGGTGGACCGTGGCGGTGCTGGGGGTGTTCCGTCCTACTCCGCGGGGGACGGGACACCGGGGCGCGACTGGTCGAACTCCAGGGCGTCGGCCTCGGCGTGCAGCCCGGCCGCGCGCAACCGCTCCGCGGCGTGCTCGCGGTGGCGCAGCGCCTCGGCCGTCTCGCCCCGCGCGGCGTGCACCTCGGCGAGCTGGCGCAGCGCGATGCCGTGCTGCCGGGGCACGGACAGCGTGCGCGCCGCGGCGAGCGCGCGCCGCGCCACCTCCAGCGCGGCGTCGGTGTCGCCGGTGGACAGGTGCAGGCGGCTGATCAACCGCCACGCCAGCACCAGGCCGGTGCGGTCGTCGCGCTCCTCGAAGAACACCAGTGCCCGCCGCACCTCGTGGTGCGCGGCGTCGAGCCGGTCGTCGTCGAGCAGCGTCTCCGCCAGCGAGAGCCGGATGTGCGCAGCCAGGTCGGGATCACCCAGCCGCACGGCGGTGCTCAGGCTCGTCCGCAGCAGCTCCTCGGCGCGCACCAGGTCGCCGAGGGCCAGCGCCAACCTGCCCAGCTCCCACGACGCGCCGAGGACGCTCAGGTCGTCGCCCAGCTCGTGCGCCAGGGCGACGGCGGCGGCCAGGTGCTCACCGGCGGCGGCCAGGTCGCCCGCGCGCCGCCCGATCGCGCCGAGCGAGCACAGGACCTCGACCTCGCCGTGCCCGTCGCCCACGGCCCGGAAGCGCGTCATCGCCCGCTGGTGGCACTCGCGGGCGCGCACGACGTCGCCGCTCCACTCGTGCATCCAGCCGAGACCGTGCCAGGAGTAGCCGATGCCCTGCGCGTCACCGGTGCGCTCGAAGCCGACGCGGGCCCGGTCGAAGTCGGCCTCCGCGTCGGCGAAGCGGTGCTGACGGCAGCGCAGGAGGCCGCGCTGCTGCACGAGGACCGCCTCCGCCCACCGCACCGTGCCGTCCGTGCCGTCCGTGCCGTCTGTGCCGTCTGTGCCGTCCAGCTCAGCCACCCGTGCCAGGCCCAGCCGGTTGATCTGCTCCCAGTCGTCGAAGCGGGCGCGCAGGTCGCAGAACGCGGCGGAGGACGCCGCGAGCCACCAGACCTGCTCGTCGAGCCCCAGCGCCGCGGCCTGGTCGGCCGTGGCGCGCACGTTCGGCCACTCCACGTCGAACCACGTCGCCGCGTCGCCCAGCAGCCGGGACGCCAGTTCGGTCGCGAGAGGACCGGGCGCGCGGTCGGCCGGGAGCGGGCGCACCCCCTGGTGCGGCAGCTCCCGGTCGGCCGCGCGGGCCAGGGCGAGCCACAGGTCGACCAGGGCCCGCAGCGCTCGCACGTCGTCCTCGCTCGCGGCCTCCCTGCCGAACGTCCGGAGCAGGTCGTGCAGCCGGTACCGGGAGCGTCCCAGCGCGTCCCGGCCGACGAACTCGACCAGCCGCGCGTCCACCAGGGACTCCACCACGTCCTCGGCGCGGTCCACGCCGACGTCCAGCAGCGGCGCGGCCACCCAGGCCGGGAAGTCCGGCACGTCGAGCAGCGCCAGCGACCGGAACGCCCGCCGGTGCAGCTCGTCCAGCCCGTCGTAGCTGCACGCGAGGCTGGCGCGCACGTCGAGGTCGCCCAGGCTCAGCTCGTCGAACCGGCGCCGCTCGTCGGACAGCCGGTCGGCGAGCTCGGAGAGCCGCCAGTGCGGCCGGGCGACCAGGCGGGCCGCCGCGACGCGCAGCGCGAGCGGCAGACCGCCGCAGTAGCGCACGATGTCCGCGGCGGCGGCGCGTTCGGCGGCGACCCGCTGCGCGCCGAGCGCCCCGTCCAGCAGCGCCAGCGCGTCGGCGGGAGGCAGCACGTCCAGGGACACCACGCGGGCGGTCTCCAGTCCCGCCAGTGCGACGCGGCTGGTCACCAGGACGGCCGTGGCGGACGTGCCGGGAAGCAGCGGGCGCACCTGCGCCTCGCCGGCGGCGTTGTCGAGCACGATCAGCACGCGCTGGTCGGTCAGCCGCCCCAGGTACAGGTCGATCCGGTCCTCCAGGGACGCGGGGATCGCCGCCGGGACGACGCCCAGACCGCGCAGCAGCCGGTCCAGGGCCGTCGCGGCGTCGACCGGCTCCTGGTCGGTGCCGCGCAGGTTCAGGTAGAGCTGACCGTCGGGGTATCCGCCGCGCACGAGGTGCGCCACGTGCAGCGTGAGACTCGTCTTGCCCACGCCACCGGCCCCGGTGATCACCCACGCCCGGCTGCCGGTGGCGGTGCCGCGCAGATCGCGGCTCAGCGCCCGCACCTCGTCGTCCCGCCCGGCCAGCTCGGGCAGCGCGGGCGGCAGGCGGCAGTGCGCCGCGGTGGGCACGGTGTCCGCCGCGCTGGTGTCCGCTGTGCTGATGTCCGCTGTGCCGGTGTCCGTTGGGGCGGTCGCGGCGACCGGGGGAGCGGTCGACGCGGCGAGGACGAGCCGGTGGAGTTCGCGCAGCTCCTCGTTGGGGTCGACGCCCAGCTCCTCGGCGAGGACCGCGCTCGCCCGCCGGTACACCGCCAGCGCCTGCGCCTGCTGGCCGTCGGCGTGCAGGGCGCGCACGAGCTGCGCCCAGAACCGCTCCCGCAACGGCTGCTCGGCGACCAGCGCGTGCAGCTCGCCGACGAGCCGCTCGTGCTCGCCCAGCCGCAGCAGCACGTCGTTGCGCCGGGCGACGACCTCCCAGCGCTGCTCGGTCAGCGCGAGCGCCGTGCCGTACTGGATGCCGCGGGAGCGCACGTCCGCGAACGCCGGGCCGCGCCACAGCCTCAGCGCCTCGGTCAGCAGCGCGGCCTCGCCCGCGAGGTCGTCGGCCCGCCGCGCGGCACCGGCCTCGGCGAGCAGGTGCTGGAAGCGGGTCAGGTCGAGCTGCTCGGGGGCGAGGTGGATCGCGTAGCCGCCGGGCTCGGTGCGCACCAGCGGCGGGTCGTTCGGTTCGCGCAGGGCCGCGCGCAGGCGCATCACGTAGGTCTGGAGCGTGGAGCGCGCGCCGCCCGGCGGGTCGTCGCCCCACAGGTGGTCGATCAGCTCGTCGGCGGGCACGGGTCGGTTCACCCGCAGCAGCAGGGAGGAGAGCAGCACCCGCTGCTTGACCGATCGCAGTGCGACGACCTCGCCCCCGGAGCGGACCTCCAGCGCGCCGAGGACGGAGAACTCCCACTGCTGCGTCACGCACACTCCCCATCGCCTGCCGATCCGTTCGACCCTATCGATTCCAGGGCACGTGGCGAGACGGCGCGGGGACCTGCGCGGACCGCACCGCGACCGGTCGCGCGCGCCCGGGCGGGGCTCGATCCGCTTCCGCTAACGCTGTTAACAGTGATCTGTTAGCATTTCTCGCATGAGTGTGCGGGAGAAGATCCTCGACGTCGCGGCCGACCTGCTCGCCCGATCGCCGAACGCGGACATCTCCACCAGGGCGGTGTGCGAGGCGGCCGGGGTCGGCGCACCCGTGCTGTACCGGCAGTTCGGGGACAAGGAGGGGCTGCTGGCGGCCGTCGTCGACCGGGGCTTCGACCGCTACCTCGCCACCAAGCGCGACCGCGCGGGGTCCACCGACCCCGTGGAGGACCTGCGCGCCGGGTGGGACACCCACGTGGCCTTCGCCGTGGCCAACCCCAACCTCTACCGGCTCATGCACTCGCCCGCCATGCGCGCCGTCCCCGCGTCGGCCGCCGAGGCGCACCGCATCCTCACCGCCGACCTCGAACGCGCGGCGGCGGCCGGTCGGCTGCGGATCTCACCGGACGCGGCGGCCCAGATGATCATGTCGGCCACCGTCGGCATCGGTCTGATGCTGGTGACCAGGCCGGAGACCTACGTCGACCCCGGCCTGTCCCACCGCGTGCGCGACGCGATCCACGCGCGGGTGCTCGTGCCCGACGTCCCGGAGCCGCCCGCCGGCGCGGGGAGCGTCGCGTCGTCGGCGGCCCGGCTCGCCGCGCTGCTGGGCCGCGACCCCGCGCCGTCGCTGACCGCGGCCGAGGCCGCGCTGCTGCGCGAGTGGCTGACCAGGTTGTCCGACGCGCCGACTGCGGGCTGAGCGCCGTCGCGCCGGAGGGCGTCGCGAGGAGCACGGCCCGGTCCTCGTCGCGCACCACGTCCGCCTGCGGCGTCCGGGAGGCACGGCTCTCCGACCGCGGCCGGAACGGGTGTCCCGGTGAAGCACGGAGGGCCGCGGGGGCGGTGTGCGCCCCCGCGGCCCTCCGCGGCGTGGTCCGGCCGATCTAGGTCAGATCGGCGCACTTCTTCGCGTCGGCGTCACCCGCGGCCTGCGGCACCCACCGCACGTTCGCGAACGACGCGGAGAACGGGCCGTCGGTGTAGACCAGGAACGGCGTGTTGACCGCCTCGAAGTCCAGGCTCGCGAAGCACGAGACCGGGATCTTCACCGTCGTCCTGACCCCCGGCTCCATCCCCTTGAACAGCGAGTTCGCCTGCACCTCGGCGAAGCACGGGTAGGTGCAGTGCGTGCTGATCACGGTGTTCGACGTCGGCGCCTGGTGGACGATCGTGTCGAACACCAGCGCGCTGTTCGTGTTGAGGTAGCCGCGCAGGTCGCTGCCGCCCGCCGGGTCCTGGAGGTAGAGCTGCGCGGGCCCGGTGCCGGTCCACGTGCCCCTCAGGCCGTCCTGCTGGACGGTGACGTCGGACTGCACGACGTCGATCTCGGCGTGGGAGGCGGTGCCGTCCGCGCCGATCTCGGTGCCGCCCCAGTTCTCCGCCGAACCGATGAAGCTCTTGTAGGGAGCCGCGTCGGTGCGGTTGAAGATCTCCAGCGGCTCGGTGGCGTCACCACCGCCGCCCGTTCCGCCGCAGCCGAACTCCGGCGACGTCTCGTCGAGCCGGCCGACCTCGCCGGTCTGGCCGTTGCGCAGGCCGTAGCCCAGCGCGAACAGCGGGTCGTAGCCCTCGGCGCCGGGGTTCAGCGGCGTCTGGCACGCCTCGCGCGGCCAGGAGTACGACAGGACGCCGGTGTAGCCGCGACCGGTGTGGCGGCCCCGCACCAGCAGGTCGGTCACGCCACCGCCCTCGGTGCCGGGCAGCCACGCCGCCACGAACGCGTCGGAGCGGTTGAGCTCCTTGTTGACCCACATCGGGCGACCGCCGACGTACACGGTCACCACCGGGGCGCCCTTGCCGCTGACCCGGTCCAGCACCGCGAGGTCGGCCGGGTAGAGCTTGGCGTGCTCCAGCGTCTTGCGGGTCAGGTCGCCGACGCCCTCCGCGTACGGCGTCTCGCCGATGACGGCGATCACGGCGTCGTAGGCGGCCGGGTCGACGCCCTCGGCGGTCTCGCTGAACGTCACGTTCGCCTCGCCGAGGGCCTCCTTCAGGCCACCGAGGACGGTCGTGCCGTTGGGGAAGTCCGCGTTGGTGTTGCCGGTGCCCTGCCAGCTCAGCGTCCAGCCGCCGGTCTGGTTCTGCATGCTGTCGGCGCTCTTGCCGACGACGAGGACCTTCGAGCGCGGCGACAGCGGCAGGACCCGCTTCTCGTTCTTCAGCAGGACCTGGGACTCGCGGACGGCCTTGCGCGCCAGTTCGCGCGCCTCCAGCGCCCGCTGCGACCCGGCGTGGTCGCGCTGCGACGGCTTCGGGGCGTCGAAGATCCCGGCGCGCAGCTTGACGCGCAGGATGCGCGTCACCGCGTCGTCGATGCGGGACATCGGGATCTCGCCGCTCTCGACCTGCGCGGTGGTGTTGGCGATGAACGCCTTCCAGTCGTTCGGCACCATCACGACGTCGATGCCCGCGTTGATCGCCTGCGCGCAGCTGGAGTTCGTGCACCCCTGGACCTGGCCGATGCCGTTCCAGTCGGACACCACGACCCCGTCGAAGCCCATCTTGCGCTTCAGGATCTCGTCGAGCGCCTTCTTGCTGCCGTGCAGCTTGCCCTCGGTGATGCCGAGTTCCTCGTTGGTCCAGCTGTTGAACGACGCCATCACGGTCTGCGCGCCCGCGGCGAGCGCGCCGTAGTAGCCCTGACCGTGCAAGTTGATCATCTCGGCCTCGGAGGACGGGGTCACGCCCTGGTCGAGGCCCTTGATCGTGCCGCCGTCACCGATGAAGTGCTTGGCGGTCGCGAGCACGCCGTCGTCGTCCAGACGCCGGGAACCGCCGCCCTGGAGACCCCGCACGGCCTCGTAGCCGTAGGCGCGGGTGATGCGCGGGTCCTCGGAGTAGCCCTCGTAGGTGCGGCCCCAGCGGTCGTCGCGCACGACGGCGAGGGTCGGGGCGAACGCCCAGTCCTGGCCGGTCGCGCGGATCTGCTTCGCCGTCGCCTCGCTGATGTCGCGGACCAGGCAGGGGTCCTTCGCCGCGCCCAGGCCGATGTTGTGCGGGAAGATCGTCGCGCCGTAGACGTTGTTGTTGCCGTGCACGGCGTCGATGCCCCAGATGACGGGGACCTTCGTGCGGGTGTCCACGGACGCCTGCCAGTAGGCGTCGGCGAGCTCCAGCCACGCCTGCGGAGAGGCGTGCTTGTCCTTGTTCGGCCACGACCCGCCGCCGTTGAGCACGGAGCCGATGGCGTACTGCTTCACCTCGTCCGGGGTGATCGCGGCGATCTCGGGCTGCGTCATCTGACCGATCTTCTCGGCCAGGGTCATGCCCGCCACCATCGCGCTGACGCGTCGCTCGTCGGACGGGCTGCGGTCGATCCTGCTGTCGACCTTCGGCCACTCCGACAGGGTGGGGAGCTTGTTCTCGATGCGCGCGCAGCCGTGGGAGTCCACAGCGGGCTTGCCGATCACCGGCTGCCGGGAGTGCTTCGGGTCGGCGGTCGCGGCGGGAGTCCCGCCCGTCAGCCCCGCCAGCAGGGCGACGCTCGCCAGTGCCGCGAGCGCGCGGCGGCGCGCGGGCGGTCGAGCGGAGGATCTGCTCATCAACGGTCCGTTCTCGTGGTGCGCCTGACGCATCTTCGTCGTTGCGCCGCACCGATCGTGACTGCTGGACACCGTCGGGTCAACAAATCCGTGGGAGCGCTCCCTCGAACGGTCGCAACTGGTTCCGGACGGTGATGGAAGTGCCCCCGACCTTGCGGGGCGTGACGAAGGCCGCCGCGGGTGGGGGGTCCGGACACGGCGGAGGGGGCGCGACCGGTGCGGTCGCGCCCCCTCGTCGAACCGCTGGGATCAGCAGCTCAGGTTGTTGCCCGGCGTCACGCCCAGGATCGAGGCGAAGCGCTGGTAGGAGGCGATCCGGCTCTGGACCTGCGCGGGGTTGCGGCCCCCGCACTCCAGACTGCCGTTGATGCTGCGGATCGTCTCACCGAAGCCGGCGCCGTTGACCATCGCGTTGTGCGGGGTCATCGTGCCCGGACCGGACTGCGTGTTCCAGTACCAGAGACCGGTCTTCCAGGCCACCGAGGCGTCCTGCTGGACCAGGTGCGGGTTGCGCAGCAGGTCGATGCCCAGTGCGTCGCCCGCGGCCTTGTAGTTGAAGTTCCAGCTCAGCTGGACCGGACCGCGACCGTAGTACGCCGCCTGTCCCGCGGGGCAGCCGTAGGGCTGGCCGGTGTCGCAGTAGTGCGGGTAGTTCGCGGTGTTCTGCTCGACGATGTGCACGAGACCGCCGGTCTCGTGGTTGACGTTGGCCAGGAACGCCGCCGCCTCCTGCTTCTTCACCGTGTCGCTGCCCGTCCCGGCGAAACCGGGGTAGGCGCTCAGCGCGGCGGTGAGGCCGTTGTAGGTGTAGAAGGAGTTCCGGCTCGGGAACATCTGGTTGAACTGGGCCTCGCTGACCACGAAGCCGGAGTTGCCCGGCGGGTTCGTGGGCGGCGTGGTGCCGCCACCGGTGCAGGTGTGCGGCTCCCAGAACCAGGTGCTGATGACCGGGTCGTAGCCGGGGTTCTCGTGCTCGGCGACGTAGTACTTGCCGTCGGTGTACTTGACGATGCTGCCGACCGCGTAGAACTGCCCGGCCACCCACGCGGGGTGGTCGCAGGCAGCGGTCGGGGTGGTGGTGCCGCCACCGCACGTGCCCTTGTCCTCCCAGACACCGGTGCCACCGGTGCTGGGGGCTTCGTCCTGGGTCCACCACTTGGCGCGCCAGTTGTGGCCGCCGTGGGACACGGTGGTGTCCCCGGTGTACGCGGTGGCCGAGCTCCACGCCGTCGCGCAGGTCGCCGCCGACGCCGAGGCCAGCGGCAGGACGACGGCCAGGGTGCCGACGGCCGCCGCGGCGGCCACTGCCGCCATGAGGCGTTGTCTCGACATTCGATCACTCCAATTCGTGCAGCACAATCCGCACGAGATCGATGACAGGGGTTCGATCCGCACACGAGCTGTCACGCCACGACGAACGCCTCAGGGAAGACGTTCGCCACGAGACCTCTCCCACTCAACCGGATTGGTCTACACCAGTCAAGAAGGGTGGAGCGGGCAGTTCGTGAGGACTCGTGACGCGTGACTGCCCGCGACCATGATGAGAGCGCTTTCATCATGTGGGGCCGAACGGTACTACTCCGCGCCGCGTCCCGCGCGACGGGGCCGCGTCGGCAGGTGACCGCGCGCGCACCGCCGCGGTGACCGTCCCGGCCGCCGGTGTCGGCTCCCCGGCCCGTTCACCTTGCGCGCACGTGATCGCGGAGCGATCCGGCGGCGGGTGTGCGGACCTGCTGGAGAGGGTTCGTCTCGGCGGTGGTCGGGCGTCGGCAGTCGTTCCCGCGCGGACGGACGGTCGTCGGCCTCTTCCATCCGCCGGCCGTGCAGCACGCGAAGCGCGTCGAGTGCGACCGCGGTGAGAACGCTGCGGCCGACACCGGCGCGGCCGAGCAGTTCCATCCCCCTGGTGGTGGCGACGAAGTAGACCGCCGGCGATTGCACGTTCGCGTCCTCCGGGAGATCCTCGTTCTCCCGCGCGTGTTCCAGGCAGCGGGCGTGGACACCGGCGAGCTGCTCGATGCCGGTCTTCGCGGCCGTCGAGAGCGGGTCCTGCTCACCGGTCGACTCGACCAGCGCACGCGTGGTGAGCGAGACCCGCCGATCAGTGCTGCCGAACTCGATCGCCATCAGGAGCATGTGACCACGAATTCGTTCCAGCGGCGAAGCGTCGTCGTGTCCGAGCGCTTCCGAGACGGCGCGCGTCGCCTCCTCCCGGTCCTCGGGCAGCGCCCGGAAGAACAGTTCCCGCTTCCCGCCGAACGCGTTGTACGAGCTCTGCTTCCCCGGGCCGGTCGCCCGCACCAGGTCGTCCGGGGTCGCGGCGGCGGGGCCGCGCACGGCGAGCACCTCGCCGGCGCTGCTGACGACGTCGCTCTCCAGGAACTCGCGGGGACGCGGCACGTGAGCGAGCTTACGTTATTGACCGTACGGTCAAAAACTCGCTAGCTTGGGTGGGGCGCGCATCGGTGAGACCACGTCGGAGGCGTCGTCGACCCGGTGGACGGCGTCGCCGTTCGACCCCTGCCGGGCGGCGGGCACCGCATTTCCCGTAGCGACACCGAGGATCGAGGAAGGGCAGAAGTGAAGAGCAACGAAGAGGTCGTTCGCGAGGCGTACCGGTTGTCGGAGGGGGACGTCCTCGACGGGCACGGTTTTCGCGCCTTGTTCACCGAGGACGGAACGTTCAACGACGTGCCGAATTCGCAGACCTTCCGCGGGGACGAGATCCCTCTGGCGTTGACGGGGTTCGCCGGCGTCTTTCCCGACGTCCACCGCGAGCTGCTCGAAGTGCATGCGGTCGGTGACGTCGTCGCCGTCGAACTGCGAATTCGGGGAACGCATCTCGGCGCGTTCCCGACTCCGATCGGCGACATCCGCCCGACCGGTAACCGCATCGACGTGCCGACGGCGGATCTCTGGTACCTCCGCGGGGGAAGAATCGAGAGGTTCAACTGCTACAACGCGACGAACGTGATGCTCGCCCAGCTCGGGGCCAGCCCCGACTTCTCGTCGGCGATCGAGGCCGCCGAGACGACCGGGTCGTTCGTGCCCGGGAAGTAGCCGTGGACCGCGCCGGTGGACGGGCCGGACGCCGCCTCACGAGGCCGCCGCGCCGCGGAACGCGCGCCGGTACGCCTGCGGGCTGGTGCCGACGAGCCGCTTGAAGCGGTCTCGGAACGTGGTGGGGGAACCGAATCCGACCTGACCGGCGATGCGTTCCACCGGGTGCGCCGTCGTCTCCAGCAGGTGCTGCGCGCGTCGCAGGCGCGCGCGGTGCAGCCACTGCAGCGGTGTGGTGCCGGTCTGCTCGCGGAACCGGCGGTTCAGCGTCCTGGTGCTCAGGGCGGCGTGTGCGGCGATGTCGTCCAGGGTCAGCTCGCGGTGCGCGTTCTCCTCCAGCCACAGCAGCAGCGGCTGGAGCGTCGCGCCGTCCGGCGCGGGCGGCTCGTGCACGATGAACTGCGCCTGCCCGCCGTCGCGCTCCAGCGGCATCACCGACAGGCGGGCCGCGTCGGCGGCGACCGCCGACCCGTGGTCGCGCCGGATCATGTGCAGGCACATGTCCAGCCCCGCCGCGGCGCCCGCCGAGGTGAGGACGGAGCCGTTGTCCACGAACAGCACGCTCGCGTCGACGTCGACCGCCGGGTACGCGGCCGCCAGCGCCGAGGTGCACGCCCAGTGCGTCGTGGCGCGCAGCCCGTCGAGCAGTCCGGTCGCGGCGAGCGTGAACGCGCCCGAGCACACCGACGCGATCCGGGTTCCGCGACCGGCCGCCAGGCGCAGCGCGTCGAGCACCTCGGGCGGCACCGGGGCCGAGACGTCGGTGACGCCGGGCACGACGATCGTGTCCGCGTCGGCGAGCGCCTTCAGGCCGTGCCGCGCGCGCAGCGTGAACGCGCCCGCCTCGACGTCGGGCGACGGAGCGCAGACCCGCACCCGGTAGGCGGGCCCTCCACCGGGCAGCCGGGCGCGGCCGAACGTCTCGACGGGCACGGACAGGTCGAACGGGACCACGCCGTCGAGGGCGAGGACGAGGACGCTGTGCACGTCCGGAACGTACCCCGTCGCGGACCGGCCCGCGGGCGCGGAGGGGCAGGTCGGAACGGGTGAGCCGCCGTGGCCAGAACCAGGCGGTAGGTGGCACTTTCGCCACTTCTTCCGTCCGGGAGGGCCGCCTAGCGTTGCGCGGACCACCGTCGAGGGGATGTGCGCGTGCGAGTCGTGTCCGCGGGGAGTGCCCCGTGACGAAGTTCCTGCTGTCGTTGCACGTGATCGCGGCGATCGTCGCGATAGGACCGGTCACCGTCGCGACCGGGATGTTCCCCCGCGCCGCCCGCGCGGCGCTGGCCGCGCCCGGTGATCCGCACGCGCTGGCCGTGGTGCTCACGCTGCGGCGGATCTGCCGCGTCTACGGGGCGCTGGGTGTCGCCGTGCCGGTGCTGGGGGTGGCCACCGCGCTGAGCATGGGCGTGCTCGGCGACACGTGGCTGTCGGTGTCCCTCGCCCTCACGGCCGCGGCCGCGCTGGTGCTGGTGTTCGCGGTCCTGCCCGTGCAGGAGGAGGTCCTGGCGGGGCTCGGCGCGGACGCGCCCGAGCGGATCACCGGTCGGCTCCGGGCGTTCGGCACAACGGCGGGCGTGTTCAACCTGCTGTGGGCGACCGTCACCGTGCTGATGATCGTCCGGCCCGGCTCCACGACGGGCGCGTGATCGCTACCGTCGTCGTGTGTTCACCGCCGCCGACGTCCCGCCCGCGCTCGCCGACTCCCACGCGTGCTGGTTCGGCGACGCGGGCCGGGCCTGGATCGCCGCGCTGCCCGCTCTCGTGGCCGACCAGCTCGACCGCTGGAACGTGCGCGTCGCGGGCGGAGCACGCGTCGGCGCGGTCGCGCTCGTCCTGCCGGTGCTGCGCCGCGACGGCGCACCGGCCGCGCTGAAGCTCCAGCCGGTGGACGACGAGACCGCGGGCGAACCGCTCGCGCTGCGGACGTGGGACGGCGACGGCGCGGTGCGTCTGCTCGGCCACGACCCGGCC
The DNA here is from genome assembly GCF_016464305.1 of Umezawaea beigongshangensis. Lineage (GTDB taxonomy): Bacteria > Actinomycetota > Actinomycetes > Mycobacteriales > Pseudonocardiaceae > Umezawaea_A > Umezawaea_A beigongshangensis. The sequence goes on along the minus strand of NZ_JAEIOJ010000008.1, from coordinate 209,811 downwards.
ACCGGCACGATGCTGCTGGAGCGGCTCGACGGCGCGCGCGACCTGACCGCGCTCGGCGAGGAGGCCGCGCTGGAGGTGCTCGGCGGGCTGCTGGCCCGGCTCTCGGCCGTCGCAGCCCCGCCGGGGCTGCGCGATCTGGGGACGATCGCCCGCGGCCTCCTCGCGCGCACGCCGCCCGCGCTGGCCGCGGTGGCCGACGCCGAGGACCGGCAACTGCTGCGCACCTGCGCGGCGGCCGTCGGCGAACTCGCCGACGAGCCGGGGGACCGGTTGCTGCACTGGGACCTGCACCACGAGAACGTGCTGGCCGCCGAGCGGGAGCCGTGGCTCGCGATCGATCCCAAACCGCTCGCGGGCGACCCGTGCTTCGAGCTGCTGCCCGCGCTGCGCGACCGCTGGCCGGAGGCCGTCGCCACCGGCGACGCGCCGCGGGCGGTGCGCCGCCGGTTCGACCTGCTGACCGGGGTCGCGGGTCTGGACCGGCGGCGTGCCGCGGGCTGGACGCTCGGCCGCGTGCTCCAGGACGTGCTCTGGGACCTCGACGACGGGGCCGCGGCCGTGCACCCCGTGCACGCCGCCGTGTTCCGCGCCCTCGTGCCCTGACCGGAACCGGACGCTCAGCTCGACGGCACCAGCCGGTAGCCGACGCTGTGCACGTTCTCGATCGTCGGGCCGCGAGAGCCCCGCAGCTTGTGACGCAGCTGCGCGACGCAGTTGCGCACGAGCTTCCGGGAACCCTGGAAGTCCTGCCCCCACACGAAGGCCAGCAGCTCGGCGCTGGTGACCACGCGGCCGTGGTGGTGGGTCAGGTAGCTGAGCGTGCGGAACTGGATGTCGGAGAGCTGTACCGGCTGGTCGTGGACCTGCACCCGGTGCGTCGTGGTGTGCAGGACGAGACCCGGAACGGCCGTGGCGGAGCCGGGGTGGAACGAAGTGGTGATCATGCTCTGTCCGTCTGGTGTCGTACCGCCGGGGAGAAGGCGTGCGGGTGATCGCGCTGCGCGACCACGCCGTGCGAGGAGAACACTACTGGGCCGAAAGAGTGCACATCCTTGCGGCGGACCCCCGCTGTGAACTACGGGCAGTGTCTCGTGTCGGTTCTGTCGACCGTCCGATCACCCTCCGCTGCCCGCGCCCGACCTTTGGTCTATTGACCGGCCGCCCGGCCCGGCAGTCAGATGTTGTTGGACTGTGCGCGGACGTGGAGGTTCGTGGTGCGTTGGTTTCGGTTGCTGCTTCCGATCGTGTTGCTCTCGTCGACGGCCGTGGGATTCGGCGCACCGGTGGCCGGTGCCGCGCCGGACGTCTACGCCTACCTCGACGACCCCCGGATGACCGGTGAGGGGCAGCAGGCGCCGCACGCCGAACTGCGGCCCTACGCCGACGAGGCCGCCGCCGCGCGCCGCGAGGAGGCCACGCCGTACACGCGCAGCCTCGACGGCGGCTGGAAGATCGACGTGTCCGACCGCCCGCAGGACGTGCCGGCCGGGTTCTACGCCGAGGACTTCGACGTCACCGGCTGGCGCGAGGTGTCCGTGCCGCACACCTGGCAGACCGACGGGCTCGACCACCCGGTGTTCCGCAACGTGCCCACCGAGATCCACCCGGACGACCCGCCGCGCGTGCCCCGCGACGTCAACCCCACCGCCGCCTACGTGCGCTCGTTCGACCTGCCGGTCGACTGGGAGCAGCGGTCCACGCTGCTGCGCTTCGAGGGCGTGACCTCCGGCTACTTCGTCTGGGTCAACGGGACGTACGTGGGCTACGACCAGGGCGGCTACACCCCGGCGGAGTTCGACGTCTCCGGCGCGCTGCACCCCGGCGGCAACCGGATCGCCGTGCAGGTGCACCGCTGGGGCTCGGGGTCGTACCTGGAGGACTACGACCAGTGGCGCTACGCGGGCATCTTCCGCTCGGTGTGGCTGTACTCCACCCCCGCCGCCGGGGTCCGCGACGTCGCCGTCACCACCGACCTCGACGACACCCGCACCGACGCCGTGCTGCGCGCCGACGTGTCCCTCGCCCGCACCGGCGCCGCCCCGGCCGGACGCCACACCGTCACCGGCAGCGTGCGCGACGCGGCGGGCCGCGAGGTGGCCCGCGCCGCGGTGAGCGCCGACCTGACCGGCGCCGCGGCCGACGTGCCGCTGGAGATCCCCGTGCGCGCCCCGGCGAAGTGGTCCGACGAGACGCCGGACCTGTACTCGCTGGTGCTGACGCTCGCCGGACCCGACGGTCGCACCACCCACATCACCAGCGAGGCCGTCGGCTTCCGCGAGATCGCCGTCGTCGGCGAGCAGCTGCTGATCAACGGCGAGCGAGTCCTGTTCAAGGGCGTCAACCGCGCCGAGACCGACCCCGACGGGGGACGGCACGTGCCGCGTTCGCGCCAGGAGCAGGACGTCGCGCTGATGAAGCAGCTCAACGTCAACGCCGTGCGCACGTCGCACTACCCGTCCGACCCGCACTTCTACGACCTCGCCGACAGCAGGGGCCTGTGGATCGCCGACGAGGTCGACGTCGAGACGCACAACCACGAGAACTGCCCGACGGACTGCCTCGCCGAACGGCCCGAGTGGCGCGACGCCTACCTCGACCGGTTCGTCGCGATGGTCGAGCGGGACAAGAACCACCCCAGCGTGTTCCTGTGGGACACCGGCAACGAGGCCGGGCTCGGCGCGCACCACGTCGCGATGGCCGACTGGGCGCGGGCCAACGACCCGAGCAGGCCGCTGTACCACCAGTCCAACTGGCCGGACGGGGACGCGCCCCACGCCGACGTGTGGGGGCCGCGCTACCCGTCGCCGGAGAGGCTCGCCGAGCAGGCGGCGACCACGACCAAGCCGGTGATCCTCGGCGAGTACGCCCACGCGATGGGCAACAGCCTCGGCAACTTCCGCGAGTTCTGGGAGGTGATCCGGGCCAACCCGAACCTCCAGGGCGGCTTCGTCTGGGACTGGGCCGAGCAGAACATCACCCAGCGCGTGCGCGTCACCCCGGACACCTCGCCGACCGGTGTGCTCGCCACGCTGTCCGGGGCGCCGGAGGTCGTGGACGGGCACCGCGGGAAGGCGCTGGAGCTCTCCGGCCTGGACGACTTCGTGGAGGTCTACCGCGACCGCGCGCTCGACATCACCGGCACCGGGCTCACCCTCGACGCGTGGGTCAGGCCGGCGAGACCGTGGACCGGCGACTTCACGATCATCGCCAAGGGCGACCACCAGTACGCGCTGAAGATGAAGACGGAGAACACCCTGGAGTTCTTCGTGCACAGCGGGACGTGGCGCGTCGTGCACGCGACGGTGCCCGCCGACTTCTACGAGAACTGGCACCGCGTCACCGGCACCTACGACGGCACCGCCCTGCGCCTGTACCTCGACGGCGTCGAGGTCGGCAGCACCCCGTTCACCGGCGCGATCGACGCCTCCTCCCACCCGGTGAACGTCGGCCGCAACCCGGAGACCATGCAGGACCAGTACGCCGGGCGCATGGCGCACGGCGCGATCGACGACGTCCGCGTCTACGACGAGGGCCTCACCCCCGAGCGGCTCGCCGCCGACCCCGTGGCGGACGCGGTGCTCGCGCTCGACCTCGACCGGATCGAGGACCGCGGCGAGCACCTGTCCCACGGCGAGAGCCTGTCCGGAGTGGACGGTCTGATCCGCGCGGACCGCACGCTGCAACCCGAGACGGCCCAGCTCGCCTGGACGCACCAGCCGCTGCGCTTCTCCTACGCCGACGGCACGCTGTCCGTCCTGAACGAGCGCAGCTTCGCCGGGACCGACGGCCTGCGGCTGCGCTGGCGGGTCGTCGAGGGCGCGCGAACCCTGGACGAGGACGTACGACCGCTCTCGATCGCGCCCGGCGGCACCACGACGCTGCGCCCGCGCGTCCCGGCCAACCCGCGCGACACCGAGCGCTGGCTCACCGTCGAGGCCGTCACCACCTCCGCGACCCCGTCGCTGCCCGCCGGTCACGTCCTCGCGCACGACCAGTTCTCCCTCGGCGGGACCCGCGTGCCCGGCGGGGAGGCACCCGACGCGCGTGGCCGGGTGTCGCTCACCGACGGCGGCGACACCACCACCGCGTCGGGCCGCGACTTCAGCTACACCCTCGACGAGCGGACCGGCACGCTGCGGTCGATGCGGGTGCGCGGCACCGAGCTGCTGGCGAGCGGACCGGAGCTGGACGCGTGGCGCGCGCCGATCAGCAACGAGACCTACGACTGGGGCCGCGCCGAGGGCGAGGACTGGCGGCGTGCCGGGCTCGACCGGCTGGAGACGACCGTGCACGCGGTGACCTCCCGGTCCGACGGCGCGGACGCGGTGATCGAGGTGCGCAGCACCGTCGCCGCCCCCGACCGGCCCACCGCCTCGTTCGAGCAGGTCATGACCTACCGGATCGACGCGGCCGGGACGATCCGGCTCGCCCACCACGTCGGTCCGCGGGGCGACGTGCGCACCCTGCCGTACCTGCCCGGGATCGGCGTGCGGCTCGCCGTGCCCGACGACTTCCAGCGGTTCGCCTGGTACGGGCGCGAGCAGGAGAGCTACGTCGACCGCAGGGACGGCACGCCGGTCGGCGTCTTCTCCAGCACCGTCGACGAGCAGTACGTCGCCTACGACCGGCCGCAGGACAACGGCAACCACACCGACTCCCGGTGGGCACTGCTCACCGACGGCCGCACCGGCGGCCTGCTGGTGTCCGGAGCGCCCGACGTGAGGGTCAGCGCCCACGACGACCTCGACCGGGCCGAGCACGACTTCCAGCTCCGGCGCAACGACGGCTGGGTGACGCTGCACGCCGACCACGCCGTCACGGGCGTCGGCGACACCCCGAACCCGGTGCGCGAGCGGTACCGGGTCGCGGCGGACGCCGACGTGGACCGGGAACTGGTGATCCGCCCGCTCAGCCGCGAGGAGGTGCGGACCGGCCTGCCCCGCGGCGCGGGCTGAGCACGGGCGGGGAGAGCAGCCAGCGCGCCGTGCGCTGGAGCAGCACCCGGCGCGTCGCGTCGCGGTAGGACTCGACGTCGTGCCCCAGCGCGTCGTACCCGACCCGCGCGCCGCCCGTCTCCCGCACCCACAGCAGCGGCTCGGCCGTGCCGTTCAGGTCGTGGTGCGCCAGCACGCGCACGTCCGGCGTCACCTCCAGACCGCTGTAGCGCTCGTCGTGCGGTGAGAAGTCCGGCACCCCCGCGGTGATCGGGTGCTCACCCGTTCGCACCGACACCGCGAACCGGCCGATCGGCGGGTGCCACGACACGTCCGGCACCCAGCGCCCGCCCAGCGCCCGCGACCACTCCGGCACGTCGGCGAACGCGGCGGACGCCGTGTGCACCCCCAGCACGGGACCACCGGCGGACAGGTGTGCGACGAGCGCCCGGCGGAACTCGTGCCACTCCGGACCGGCCTCGCCGAGCCGGTGCACCGGGACGCCGCCGCCGGCGTTGACCACGAGCAGGTCGTCCGGAGCGAGGTCCCGCAGCGCCTCCGGCCGGTCGCCGCGCACCCGCGCCTCGACGCCGCAGTCCGCCAGCGCCTCCGCGATCTGCTGCGAGGTCGCCGGGAAGTCGTGGTACGGGTCGGAGTAGCGGGAGTGCCCGCAGAGGACCAGCGCTCGCCCGTCACCCGACACGGACGGAAACCCTAGCGGTCCCGCTCGGGTTCACGCGGCGCGGCCGGGACGCCGGCGAACCCGGCGACGAGGAGGTCGAGCCGCTCCTCCTGCCCGTCCGCGGGGATGCGGCCGCCGTCGGACAGGACGGCCATGCCGTGCAACGCGCTCCAGACGACCTCGGCGAACAGTTCGCGCCGCTCGTCGTCCCGGTGGAAGCAGCGGACGAACTCGTCGAAGGCGGCCCGCAGCGGAGGCGGCGTCTCGGCGTGCGCGAACGCCAGGTCGGTGGGCAGGACGAACATGGCCTGGTACAGCGCGGGGCGCTCGGCCGCGAACGCCAGGTAGGCGCGGCAGACGGCGCGCAGGGCTCCTCCGGGCGCGGGGGCGTCCTGCCGCGCGCGGCGCAGGTGGGCGGCGAGTTCGCCGAACCCGTCCAGCGCGACGGCGCCGACGATGGCGTCCTTGCCGTTGAAGTGGCTGTAGAGCACCGGCTGGCTGTACTCGACGCGTTCGGCCAGCCGCCGGGTCGTGACCGCCTCCCAGCCCTCGGTCTCCGCGAGTTCGCGCGCGGCCGTGACGATCAGGCGGTGGCGGTGGGCGCGGTCGCGTTCACGGCGCTCGCTGAGGGCTGACACGACCTCAGCATAGCAACGCTAGACATCCTGCCGGAGATAGAATACCGTCGCTAGTACTACTAGCGCTGCTAGCAAGCGGCGCGGTCAGCAGAAGAGGGAAGTGACTCGTGCTCGTCACCGCAGCCAGCGTGCTCGCCGGACTGATCGGCTTGGGAATCATCGTCATCGGCGTGCGCGCACTCCGGTCGCCGCGGGCCGCGATCGGCTTCGGCATCCCCGACACGCCGACCGAGGACCGCACCTTCCACGCCTGGCTGTCCGTCAAGGCCGTGCGCGACATCGCCTCGGGGATCTTCGTCTTCGTCCTGCTGGCCGGAGCGACCCCGCACCTGCTGGGCTGGTTCATGCTGGCCGCCGCGGGCATCCCCGCCGGCGACGCGCTGATCGTGTTGCGCAGCCACGGGCCGAAGTCGGCCGCCTACGGCATCCACGGGGCCACCGCCGCGGTGGCGCTGGTGAGCAGCGTGCTCCTGCTCGTCTCGTGACCGCGGGCTAGCGGAGCAGGCCGACCGGGACGTGGTGGAAGCGGCGCCCGCTCGCGACGGGCAGCACCTCGGTGATCGCCGTCTCCCACTCGCGGGTGGAGCAGCCGATCAACTGGTCGATCCCGTGGTGGTCCGTGGGACAGGGGTCGTCGTCCGGGGCGCCGTCGACCTCCCGGTGGTCGACGAGGTGCTCGTCGACCGGCCGGTCCTCGGCGGGCGCCGCGCGCAGCGTGCCCGTGCACGTGGTCCACGGGTCGGCCAGCTGCGTGCCCAGCGCCCGCACCGGCAGGGGACGCGAGCGCGTCAGGGTCGTGGACACGGCCGGGGTGACCTCCACGAACGGGTAGGAGTCGTGCAGCACGGCCAGCCGGCGGGCCAGCCGGCGGCCCGCCTCGCTCAGCTCCGCGTCCGACAGCGCGGGCCGCACGAGGAGGAACTCCGTCTTCGACAGTCGCACCGCGCGGTCGACCGGCCGCAGGTCCTCGCGCAGCAGGTCGGCGATGTTGATCTCGGTGTGCACGCACACCCGCGACCCGTGCTGCTCCTCCAGGTCGGCCAGCTCCTCGATCCGGGCGAAGACCAGCCCCAGCGGGAGGGTGCCCGGCGCGGACGTGCCGAGCCACGAGTCCATCGCCTCCGGGGTGTGCAACCCGGTCAGCGGGTCGCGGAGGTGCCCGCGCTCGTCGTCGACCTGCTCCCGCAGCCGCAGCAGATCACCGCGCTGCCGGTCCAGCCGCCCCGTCACGTGCCGCAGCGCGGCCTCCGCGCGCAGCTCCGTCTGGATCGCGGCCGGGCCGGTGACCCGCCGCAGCACCTCGTCGACCGCCGCCCGCGTGGAGGGGGCCAGCCGGTCGCCCAGCGTGTCGCGCAGCCGCACCACCTCGGCGTACGCCTCGTCGCGCCGGAAGCCCCAGCGGCCGTGGAACAGCCGGGACGCCTCGATCGAGCCGCCCGCGTCGCCGACGTCCTCCAGGTCCTGCGCCACGACCGTCGCACCGAACGCCGGCGTGAGCACGACCACCGACCACTCGCGGGCCAGCGCCTCGTCCTCCCGCAGCACCACCGGCACCACGCCGTGCGGCAGGTCGGACCGGTCCCCGTCGACCAGGCCGACCACGGTCGTCGTGGCCAGCTCCGCGATCCGCGCGTACACCTCGCGCTCCCGTTCGAAGTACGGCAACCGCTGGAACATCGCGATCACGACGGAGGGCTCGCCGCGCAGACCGGCCAGCGCGGCGCGCTCGACGGCGTGGGAGACGATCACCAGGGCGCGCTTGGTCAGCAGTCCCGCTCGTGGCGGCGAGTGTCGCGTGTTCATCCAGGGAACTCCAGGTGACGTGGGCGACGCGTCCGACCGGACGTCCGCACCCGCCGGGCTGAACCGCGGCCGGTGCGGATCACCGACGATCGACGGTGTGAGACGGAGCGACGGTCACCGGTGACACGTCAGGGTGAGAGGTGGTGCGGGAGCTCAGCCGCGGTGGACCCGCCGGGTGGTCGCCGCGCCGCCGGCCACGACGAGCAGCAGGACGACGAGGCTCCAGCGACGCTTGTCGTCGCTGCGGAGGAAGAACGGCAGCTCGATCACCTCGTCGCGCTCGACCGCCTTGCGCTGCCGGGTGACGGGGGCACTGCGCTGCGGCTGCGGCGCGGCGACCTGTTCGGCGTTCCGGAGCACGAGAGGGGTGGGAGGCGGGACGACGGCGGGGGCCGGTGCGGGCGGCGGCGGTTGCTCGCCGCGGGGCACCACCACCGGTGCGAGCGGCGGCCCGACCGCGGGTCTCGCCGCGACCGGGGACGTCGTGGTCGCCGGTGGTGCGGTCGTCGTCGGCTGCGTCGTCGTCGGCGGCGTGGTGGGTGGCGGCGTGGTGGGTGGCGTCGTCGTGGGCCGGGCGGACGTGGTCGTGGTGGGAGGTCTGGGGTCCGTGCAGTCCACGGCGTTCTCCCGGACCACGGCGTGCACGCCGTCGGGGCCCGTCCGCAGCACGGTGACCCTGCCGTCGTCGTCGCGGTGGACGAGCCGCAGCGCGCCGTCCCCGTGCTGTCCGCCGTGGCCGGGGCCCACGAGCGTCATCCGGCCCCCGGTGAACTCCAGGTGCATCGCGGAGCTGTCCAGCTGGAGCACCTCCGCGCACGCCCCGGCGGCTGCCGCGGCGGGAGCGGTCCCGGTCAGCGGCGCGACCGTCAGCAACAGCGCCGCCACGGGTGGCACGGCGGCGGCGGAGCGCCTCACCCGAGCCGGTCCAGGGCTGAGGTGAACGCCTCGGGGCCGATGGACGCGCCACCGCCGAACGGGTTCTGCAACTGCTGGATGGCGAAGATCAGCATGGTGATCGCCGCCGCGAGCACGGAGACGATGACGACGTGGCTGCGCACCCTGGGGCCGCCCAGCATCATCGGCAGCGCCAGCGACAGGACGCTGCCGATGACCAGCGCGAACCACATCACGGTGCTCACCCCGTCGCCGGCGGAGGCGTTGAGCCGCTGCTGACGCGCCTCGTAGACGCTCCAGAGCTGGTCGGCCGCCTCGGTGCGCCGCTCCTCCTGCCACGCGGTCGAGGCGTCGGCGCCGTCGACGGTGGTGCGCAGGGTCGCCAGCGTCGACCACGCGGAGTCGTCGACGGCGTCGACGTCGTCTCCGGCGGCCATCACCGGCCACTCGCGCTGCACGACGGTCGTCGCGTAGTCGCGGGCCAGCTCCCTGATCTCCTCGCGCGCCGGGTCGGGCAGCGCCTCGGCCGCCCAGGTCAGCGCGACCAGCCCGTCGGCCTCCTGGTAGGCGCTGTCCGAGGCGGTGTTCACGCCGTCGAACAGTCCGATGAGGACGAACGCGATCAGCACGGCGTGCAGGCCGCCGACGATCGTGAACACCATCCCGGCGGCCTCGTTGTTCTCCGCGCGTCCGGTGGCGGTGCCGAACCTGCGGACGGTGTAGGCGACGGCGGCCGTGACGAGGGCCGCGCCGACGACCCACAGCGTTCCGGCGAGGTAGATGTTCATGCGGACCCTCTGGTGAGCACTGACGGACACGGACCGGCCGTGTCCGGAACTGGTCGGATTCCCGCTCGGCGCGACGGTGTGAGGTGCTGCGCCGCGGCAAACGTACGAGCAGCCGACCGATATTCACAAACGCGTCGCGAGCGGTGCACGGGAACCATCTTGACCATTGGCCAACTAATGCCGACCTTTTTCACCCGACCGAGAAACCGCAGGTGACTGTCCGTGATTGCAACGCGGATGAATGTGCAAGTCGACATGATCAAACACGCCGAGCGTCATTCCTCAGGGTGGTTTTTTCCTCTTTCGAGAAGGTGAGGGTCCGGAGCGGTCGGAGATCAGGCCGCGGGCGTCGAGCGGCGAGCGCGGACCGCCCGGCGCAGCAGGCCCGCCGACGCGCCGCCCGCGAGGACGACCACCACCCACTGCCACGAGGTCCGGTCCACCAGAGCGCACACCGCGTGCACGACGGCCACGGCCGCGAACACCAGCGCCAGCGCGACGACGATCCGGGAACGACCGTCTCCGCGGCCGGGGGTCTGCTCTTCCACGCCCACCTTGTCGGTGCGCGCGCCGCCCGGCGTTACTCCTGTCTCAGCTGGCGCAGGAGATCGCACCGCGCGCGGTGGCGATCGGGTCGACGACGGCCGCGCGCACCTCGTGGTCGAGGTGGACGGACCCGGTCACGACGCGTCCCGGTCCTCGGCGGGACCGCGGGCCCACTCCTCGGGGGCGGACCACGCCGTGAGCCCGAGGCCGCTGGTGAACCGGTGGTGCTCGCCGCTCACCGGGTCGGTGAACTCCAGCACCCGCGCGAGCAGCTGCAACGGCCGGGTGAAGTCGTCGAGCGGCTTCTCGGTGAGCAGCGGGTAGAAGTCGTCGCCGAGGATCGGCACGCCCAGGCCGCTCATGTGCAGCCGCAGCTGGTGGGTGCGCCCGGTGCGCGGCAGCAGCCGGTAGCGGCCCAGGCCGTCGCGGTGCTCCAGCAGTTCGACGAGCGTCTCGGCGTTGGGCTCGCCGGCCACCTCCTGCGCCGTGATCACCCCGCGCTCCTTGACGATGCGGCTGCGCACCACGCGCGGCAGCTCCAGCGCGGGGTCGTGCGGCGCTACGGCCTCGTACTCCTTGTGCACCAGGCGGTCCCGGAACATCGTCTGGTACGCGCCGCGCAGCTCGCGGCGCACGACGAACATCACCAGCCCCGCCGTGACCCGGTCCAGCCGGTGCGCCGGGCTGAGGTCGGGCAGGCCCAGCTCCTGACGCAGCCGCACCAGCGCCGTCTGCACGACGTGCTTGCCCCGCGGGATGGTCGCGAGGAAGTGCGGCTTGTCCACCACCAGGAGGTTCTCGTCGCGGTGCACCACGCGCACGTCGAACGGGACCGGGAACTCCTCCGGCAGGTCCCGGTGGAACCAGATCACCGAGTTGGGCACGAACGGCGCGTCCGGCGCGAGCGGGCCGTCGGCGTCGACGATCCGCTCCTCGCGCAGCATCGCGTCGATGCGGTCCGGGGCCGCCCGCGGCAACCGCTCCACGAGGTGGTCGCGCAGGGTGGCCCACGTGCCCTCGGCGGGCATCCGCAGCCGAGCGGGGTCGAGTCCGTGCCGCTGCGGCAGCGGTGGCCTGAGCTTGCGTCTCATCGCGGGGGAGCCTAGTCGCCGCGCTGCCGCGTTCGCCCGCTCGACATCAGACGAATTGCGGTTACCACGGGGCCTCCGCGTCGTTACCGTCGACGTCCGTCGACACCCGTCGACGGACGAACGGGGGGTTCTGATGACACCTTCTCCTTCCAGAACGAGCAGCGTCAGGGCGGTGGCCGCGCTCGGGGTGGGCGCGGCGGTGATCTTCGGACTGAACGCGCCGGTCGCGTCCGCGCAGGAGAACGTGCTGCGCGCCGACCGCGCGGTGGCGCGGTCCTGCTTCCAGGAGGTGCTGCCCGCGACGGCGGCGGGCGTGGACCGGCGCGAGGTCACCTCCTCGGTCGACGGCCTGGTGCAGGCGCGGCTGACCGATCACGAGGGCGCCCCGGGCGACTGGGACGTGGCGGTGTTCGACAAGGCCACCGGCGAGCTGGTCGCGGCGTCCGCCGCGCTGGCCAACCGGGAGTTCGCGGAGAGCTTCGTGCGCGAGGGCCAGCAGCTCGTGGTCCAGGGCTGCCGCTACGGCGGCGGCGCGCGCAGCGTCGTGCTGGGCGTGGACTTCCTCGCGATCGACCGTCAGGGCGGGCCCACCGAGCGCGCGGAGCTGGTGCGGGTGTCCACCGCGAGCCAGCAGGACAAGTCGACGCTCCTGGGCCTCGGCCTGGACGTGACGGAGAAGGCCGACGCGACCGGCGTCGAGGTCGTGCTCGCCGGTGAGGAGGACCGCCGGACGCTGCGCGAGAGCGGGTTCACCTTCGAGGTGCTGAACCCCGACCTGTCGGCCACGTCGCGCGCCAACGCCGCGGAGGACCGGGAGTACGCCGCCAGGACGGCGAGCACCGGCCTGCCGTCCGGCCGGACGAGCTACCGCCACCTGTGGGACTACGAGTACGAGGTGAAGGAGCTCGCGCGCACGAACCCGAGGATCGCGCGCGCCGTGACGCTGCCGCACCCGACGATCGAGGGCAAGGACGTCGTCGCCCTGGAGATCGCCCAGAACGTCGGCAACACCGCCGACGGAAAGCCCGTCAACCTCACCCTGGCCCTGCACCACGCGCGCGAGTGGCCCGCGGCGGAGCACGCGATGGAGTGGGCGTACGAGCTGGTCCGGGGCTACGCGAAGGACGCGGAGATCCGCGGCCTGGTCGACCGGACGCGCAACGTCGTCGTGCCGGTGGTGAACCCCGACGGCTTCACCATCTCCCGCGAGGCCGAACCGCGCGGCGACTTCTCCCGGTTCGACTACGAGATGAAGCGCAAGAACTGCCGGGTCGAGGACTCGCCGCCGGAGCTGCGCACGGGCGTGTGCAGCGCGAACCCGGCCGGTCGTGAGCGCGGCACGGACCTCAACCGCAACTACGGCGGCTTCTGGGGCGGCTCCGGCGCGTCGCCGAACTGGCGCAGCGACACCTTCCGCGGGTCGGCCCCGTTCTCCGAGCCGGAGACCCGCAACGTCCGTTCGATCGTGTCCGACCGCCAGGTGACGAACCTGCTGACCCTGCACACCTACTCGAACCTGGTGCTGCGCGTGCCGGGCGTGCTGGACGTGCGTCCCCCGCTGGAGGAGGCGGCCAGCAAGGCGCTGGGAGACGCGATGGCGTCCCGCAACGGCTACACCAGCCAGCCGTCGTGGGCGCTGTACGACACCACGGGCACCACCGAGGACTGGTCGTTCTGGGCGACCGGCGGTCTCGGCTACACGCTGGAGATCGGCCCGAGCGAGTTCCACCCGCCGTTCGCGGAGGGGGTCGTGGCCGAGTACCTGGGCCAGGCGCCCGCGGCGGGCGCGGGCAAGGGCGGCAACCGCGGCGCGTTCCTGGAGATGCTGAAGAACGCGGCCGACCCGTCTGCGCACTCCACGCTGGTGGGCACCGCCCCCGCCGGGCACACGCTGAAGCTGCACAAGACGTTCCAGACCCCGACCTCGCCGGTGCTGCAGCCCGACGGCTCGACGACCCCGCCGATCTACGTGCGGGACGACCTGAACTCGACCCTGGGCACGACCGGTGGCCGGTTCGCGTGGGCGGTCAACGCCTCGACCCGGCCCTACGTCGCCGGTCGCCTCGGGCGCGATCCGCAGGCGCCGCCGCAGGTGGGCACGACCCTCGCCAACCCGGAGGGCGTCCCGGCGATCAACACGAACTACCCGGCCGACTCGACCGCCGAGGCGATCCCGTTCCGCATCGCCGGACTCCCGGACGCGGACAACGGGAAGGCGGCCGTCTCGATCAGGTGGGGCTCCGTCGACACCGACTGGGACCTCTACGTCGTCGACTCGACCGGCGCGGTCGTCGCCTCGTCGGCCACCGGCGGGACGAACTCGGAGACGGCGGTCATGCACGACCCGCCCGCCGGGGACTACACGGCGCTGGTCGTGAACTTCGCGCAGGCCGACCCGAACGCCGTGGACGACTGGAGCGCCGGCCGGGTGGACTTCGCCTCGCCGACGCCCACCACGTACGGGCCGAAGGAGGCGTACCAGCTGACCTGCACCAACCGGAAGGGCAAGCTGGTGGGCGTGACCGACGTGTACGTCGACCGCGGGCAGACCGTGGACGTGGGCTCGGTGTGCACCAGCTCCGCGCGCGACACCAAGAGGCGCGGCAGGTAGCTCCTCCCGAGCACGACGGGCCCGTCCTCCGCTCTGCGGGGGGGCGGGCCCGTCAGCGTCGGGAGGTGTCGGTGGCCAGCCCCGCGCGCACGCAGGCGTGCACGGCGCGGGCGAGCGCCGACCCGACCGGCGAGCGCGGCCCGCCGTAGCGCTCGACCGGGCCGCCGGTCGGGCAGAGCAGGACGACGGCGTCGGTGACCGTGCCGGTGCCCGGCACCCCGGCCTCGCCCAGCGCCTGCGCCTTGGCCTCCGCCGCGGTGGCGACGGCGTTGACCAGCGCGGCGTCGGAGAGCCGCACGGGCAGGACGCACACCGCGTTGACGGTGCCCACCGCGGGGACGGACCGGGGAGGTTCGGGGGAGGCGGCCCAGATCGGGTGCGCGCCGATGCCGGTCGTGACCCAGGCGCGCACGCCGTCGTCGGTGACGTGCACGGCGGTGCGGACGTCCACGGCGGTCAGCAGTCCGGTCCCGCCGTCGGGCAGGCCGAGCGCGTCGGCCAGCTCCCGCACGTGCTCGTCGGGGTCGTCGCGGTCGTAGAGGTGGTCGACGGTCGCGTTGAGCGCCCACGCGCGGTGGCCGATGCCGCCGCCGTGCGGGCCGGAGGAGATCGCGAGCAGCGGCGCGGGCGGGCGCCACAGCAGCAGGGGCGTGCCGTCGGCGGTGCGCAGCTCGGGGTGCACGGGCTCAGCCGTGCGGGAGCAGGTCGAGCGGGCGTCCGGCGGTCCACTCCACCAGCAGGAGAGTCGCGTCGTCCTGGAGACCGCCGGTCTCGTGGCCCAGGACGGCGTGGGTCAGCCTGCGCAGGGTCTCCGGCGGCGGCAGCCCGGCGCCGTCCTGCCGCTCGGTCAGGTCGACCAGTCTGGCCAGGCCGAACTCCTCGCCGCTGGAGCCGCGCGCCTCGGTGACGCCGTCGGTGTGCAGCAGGACCCGGTCGCCGGGCTCCAGCTGCTCCTGCCGCACCACCGGTGTCTCCGGCTTCAGGTGGCCCAGGCCCAGCGGCGGGCGCGCCGGGCCGTCCAGGGTCTTCACCACCCGGCTGGAGCGCAGCAGCACGGGTGGCGGATGACCGGCGTTGAGGTAGCTCAGCACACCGGTCTCCAGGTCCAGCTCGGCCAGCACGGCCGTGGTGAACCGGAAGTCGTCGAAGCGACCGCGGATCACCTCGTCGGCCAGCGTCGCAGCCTCGATCAGACCGGCGCCGGCGCGGCGGGCGTTGCGGGTCGCGGCCAGCGCGAGGGCGCAGGTGAGACCGGCCTCGATGTCGTGGCCCACGGCGTCGAACACCGCCAGGTGCGCCGTCCGGGCGTCCACGGCGTAGTCGTACCCGTCACCGCCGACCCGGTCGTAGGGCTCCATCGTGGCGGTGATCACGAGCTGGTGGCAGGCGAAGGTCTGCGGCGGCAGGAGCTGCCAGAGCAGCTCCGCCGGGACGGTGAGGGGATCGGGGCGGCGCACCCGGTGCAGCAGGTCGCTGTAGGCGAACTTCGTCATCATCAGGTGGCCCACGAGCCCGGTGAGCACCCAGCACTGCTCCCGCAGCCAGCCGTCGCGCACGTCGGTGCCCAGGGGCAGCTCCAGTCGGATCACCCCCAGCCGCTCGGTGCCGTTGAGCACGGGCATCCAGACCACCGGACGCTCGCCGGGCAGCTCCTCGGCCTCGGTGAACTCCATGAGCCGGAACGCGCGGCCCGCGATCGTCGAGTCGATCGGCATCGGAGCGCCGCCCTCGGGCCGCACCGGGCGGAGCTGGCGCTGGGGGCGGTCGGCCAGGTAGACCTCCGCGTGCACGCCCACCCGCGAGGCGGTGGCGGCGGAGACGATCGCGACGAAGTCGTCGGCGCTCGCCGTGTGCGACCTGTTGACGATCTCGGCCAGCACCGCGTACCAGGATTCGAGCCGATCGATCACCGCAGGAGTTTAACGGCGGCCCGGCCGGTCCCGCACGACCGGTGGAGGCCGTGTCCGGTCCGTGCCCGGCCGGGCGGAACGTCCCCGGACGGCACGAGGCCCCCGCCGGTGCGACGGGGGCCTCGTGCGCGGCCGATCAGCCGATCCGGTAGCTGTCGCCGTAGACCTTCCACGTCAGCGGCGTGCTCAGGTCGAGGTTGCCGTCGTCCAGGAACACCCGCTGGGCGGTGTCGACGCGGCTGGTCTCGCTGTGCGCGTCCTCCAGCCTCATCGCCGCCACGCGCTCGTCGAGGAACGCGTGCAGGTAGGCGACCTCGTCACCGCCCTGGGCCGGGGTCTTCGCGCGAGCCATCGCCCTGCTGCGGATGGTGCCGAACCCGGCCTCGTCGAAGCCGCCGCCGTGCATGACGGTCGCGTCGTAGTAGGCGAACTGGCCGAGGGCGCGCAGCCCGTCCTGCTTGGCCCGGTCCACGGCCGGGCCGAAGTAGACCCGGTCCCGCTCGTGCTCCTGCGCCCGCTGGAACACCGGGTCGGCCGCGGCGGTCCGCCACGCCGAGGTGTAACCGGGGTCGAGACCCCGGTGGGAGTCGGTCCAGTTCACCGCGCGCAGGGCGGGCAGGTACGGCGCGAGCGCGTTGCCGGGCTCGACCGAGGTGTAGTGCTCGACCAGTTCCAGCATGTCACCGGTGCCGGAGCAGAAGCCGATGATGCCGGCGGTGTACCCGCGGCCGTCCCCGATGTCCTCGATGTAGCCGAACTGGGCACGCCAGTCCAGCGAGGAGTTCTCCGCGCTGGAGACGAGCCGCATGGCGACGTCCTTCTTCGCCGGGTCGGCGAGGTCGGACGAGGCGGGCGCGGTGGTCCGCGTGGTGGTGGTCGTCGGGGAGCCGCCCGTGACCGGGGTGGACCACTTCTGGCCCGCGGTCCCGGTGCAGGACCAGAGCTGGACCGGAGTGCTGTTGGCCGAGGAGCCGCCGGTGACGTCCAGGCACTTGCCGCTGCCGGTGCCGACCACGTCGCGGGCGGAGCTGACCGTCCACCTCTGGTTGGCGCTGCCGGCGCAGTTCCAGATCTGGAGGGCCGCGCCGTTCGCGGTGCCGTGGTCCCTCACGTCGAGGCACTTGCCAAGGGCCGTGACGGTGCCCGCGGTCGTGTCGACGGTCCAGGTCTGCGCGGCGGTGCCGTTGCAGTCGTAGAGCTGCACGGCGGTGCCGTTGGCGCTGTTGGCGGCGGCGACGTCGAGGCACTTGCCGCCGAGGCCGGTGATCGGTCCGGTCCCGGCGGCGGCCGAGGCCGTCTGCATCAGGACCAGTGCGGTGCCCGCCGCGGCCAGCGCGGTGACCGCCGCCACGGCCGTGAGCCGGATCGTGTTGTGACGCTTCACGAGGTGTCCACTTCGTGCAGGGCCACCGGTCCGCGGCGTGCCGGATGCCCGAGCAGGGGGGCCGTGGCTCCGGGCGTGCGGACGCGGTGGGGTCGGTGGGTGGGTCGTGCGAGATCGGAGTATGCAGAGCGCCGTGGAATCAGGCAAGTTTCTTAACGAATTCCACGGCACTCCGCAGGAGGATCGGGTCGGGTCGTTCGCGCGGGTCGGGCCCTCCCGCGCCACGGGCGGCTGGTCCGGCCCGGCGGGCCGCTGCTGGTAGGTCAGGTGCCCGCGCGTCGACCCGGTTCTCCCCGGCGCCGGACGGGGGTGCGCGTCGCGGCAGACGGGAATGGGGGCGGAGCGTCGTGGGGGTGCCGCACCGTCCGGTCGACGCCGACGGCGCGAGCGGTGACGCGGGAACTTCGGACGACTTGCCCGAACGGGGGAATGGATCACCGGACCGGTGTGTTGGGACCGGAGAAGGGCTTGACGACGCTTGGAGGCCGAGGTGCTGGATCCGGAGAACCTGTACGAGGTGGACTCGGACGTGCCGGACCTGACCGGTGCGGTGCTGCTGAACCACTTCGACGGCTTCATGGACGCCGGGTCGGCTGGTCGCCTGCTCGTCGACCACCTGCTGGAGACCCTGGAGAGCAGGGTCGTCGCCCGCTTCGACGTCGACGACCTGATCGACTACCGCTCCCGCCGTCCCACGATGACCTACGTGACCGACCGCTGGGAGGACTACGACGCCCCCGAGCTGGTCGTGCACCTGATGCACGACGGCGTGGGCACGCCGTTCCTCCTGCTGACGGGGCCCGAGCCCGACCGCAGGTGGGACGGGTTCACCGCGGCCGTCCGCACGCTGATCGAGCGCTGGGGCGTCCGGCTGGCGGTCAACTTCCACGGCATCCCGATGGGCGTGCCGCACACCCGCCCGCTCGGCGTGGTCGCCCACGCCGTCCGGCCCGAGCTGATCGCCGGGCACACGTCGGTGTTCAACCGGATGCAGGTGCCGGGCAACGTCGCCGGACTGCTGGAGCTCCGCCTCGGCGAGGCCGGGCACGACGCCGCCGGGTTCGCCGCCCACGTGCCGCACTACCTGGCCCAGTCGACCTACCCGTCGGCCGCCATCACCCTGCTCGACGCCGTCACCAGGATCAGCGGCCTCGTGCTGCCCTCCGACGCGCTGCGGGAGTCCGCGCGCCGCGCCGACGCGGAGATCCGCCGCCAGGTGTCGGAGTCGGACGAGGTCGCGCAGGTCGTCGGAGCGCTGGAGCGCCAGTACGACGCGTTCACCGAGGCCGAGGACAAGCAGGAGAACCTCCTGCTCGCCCAGGACGAGCCGATGCCCAGCGCCGACGAGCTGGGCGCCGAGCTGGAGCGCTTCCTCGCCGAGCAGCAGGGCCGCTCGGGTCCCCAGGACCACTGACGTCCACCTCGCGGCAGCGCGCACCGGCCCGCTGCCGCGAGGTGTCCGTTCCAGCACCGCGAGCTGCCCGTTCAGGCACCGCGAGTGGAGCTCCGGCGACGTGGAGCCGGGTGCGAGAGGGCGAACCGCGGTGCTGGAGAGGTCACCTCACGGTGCCTGGACCGGCGTCTCGCGGAACAGGGCGGACAGGCGGCGGTAGGAGTCCAGGAGGGCCGTGCGGTCGTGGGCGCTCGTGGTCACCAGGACCTCGTCGGCCCCGCTGCGGCCCACCAGTCCCTCCAGCGCCGACGTGACCTCCTCGGCCGTTCCGGCGATCTGGTCGCGCTGCGCCTCGGTGAACAGGGTCCGCTCGCGGTCGGTCATCCGCAGGGCCAGCACGTCGTCCTCCGGTTCCAGCGGCGGGAACTCGCCCCTGGTGCGCGACCAGGCCGCCGACCAGGCCTCGGACACCAGCAACCGGCGCGCGCGCTCGGTGGTCTCGGCCACGGCCACGGCGGTGGACACCACGACGTGCGGACGCTCGCCCCACGGCGACGGCTCGAACCGCTCCCGGTAGCGCCCGATCGCCTCCAGCATCGGCTCCTCACCGCGGACGGGACCGATCACCAGCGGCAGCCCGAAGCGCGCCGCGTGATCACCGCCGGACCCCGTGGACAGGACGAACGCCGGAACGCGCTGACCCTCGGCCGGACGGGCGTGCACGCGGTGCGCGCCGGTGAAGTACCCCAGCAGCTCCTCGAGCTGCTCGCCGAAGCGCTCGGCGTCGGCCCGGTCGTGGCCCAGCGCCTCGCGCACGGCGGCGGTGAACCCGACGGAACGGCCGAGTCCCATGTCGACGCGTCCGGGGTGCAGCGCCTCCAGCACGCCGAACTGCTCGGCGACCACGAGGGGCCGGTGGTTGGGCAGCATCACGCCACCGGTGCCGACGCGGATGCGCGACGTGGCGGCGGCGACGGCCGCGGCCAGGACGGTGGGGGCCGATCCGGCGACACCGGGCACGCCGTGGTGCTCGGAGACCCAGAACCGGTGGTAGCCCAGCGCCTCGATCTGCCGGGCGAACTCCACGGTGTCGCGCAGCGCGCGCCCGTCGGGCTGACCCCCGCGGGTGCGCGAGCGGTCCAGCACCGAGAACCTGGTCGGCAGCGTCACACCGGGTGCAACGCCTCCGACCGGCGGAGATTCCCCGGCGAGGCGGACCTCACCGGGGAACCGGGGTGCCGCGGAGCCGTCAGTGACCGCCGAGAGCGGCCTGCTCCTGCACGAGCCGCTCGTCACCGCTGAGGGTGTTCAGCGGCTTCTCCTTGACGAACAGCACCGTCAGCAGGGCGAGTCCGGCGATGGGCGCACCGATCAGGAACAGGTTCGCCGTCGCCGTGGCGTAGACGTCCTGCACGATCACCACGACCTCCGGCGGCAGGTCGGCGATGTTCGGCACGCTGGAGGTCTCGCCGCTGCCGCCCGCGCTCGCGAGCGGGCCGAGCTTCTCCGTCATCAGCGAGGTGACCCGGTTGGCGAGCACCGCGCCCAGGACGCTCACGCCGACCGCGCCGCCCATGCTGCGGAAGAAGGTCAGCACCGACGTCGTGGTCCCGAGGTCCTGCGCGGGCACGTCGTTCTGCGCGGCGAGCACGAGGTTCTGCATCAGCATGCCGACACCGGCGCCGAGCACCACCATGTAGATCGACAGGAGCAGTGTGCTGGTGGTCGCGCCGATGGTGCTGAGCAGCAGCATCCCGACGGTCATGATCGCGGCACCGGCGACCAGGAACGCCTTCCAGCGTCCCCGCTTCGTGATGATCTGGCCCGCGACGGTCGAGGAGACGAGCAGCCCGAAGATCATCGGCAGGCTCATCAGGCCCGCGACGGTGGGCGTCTTGCCGAGCGCGATCTGGAAGTACTGCGACAGGAACACCGTGCCGCCGAACATCGCCACGCCGACCAGCGCGCTGGCGAGGGTGGTGAGGGCGACCGTCCGGTTGCGGAAGATCTTCAGCGGGACGATCGGCTCGGCCGCGCGGGACTCGGCCCACACCGCGAGCGCCAGCAGCACGACACCGCCGGCGGCCATCGCGATCGACGTGCTGGAGCCCCACTCGAACTGGTTGCCCGCCAGGGTGGTCCAGATCAACAGGGTCGACACGCCGGCGGTGATGAGGAACGCGCCGAGGTAGTCGATCTGCACCTTCTTGCGCACGACCGGCAGGTTCAGCGTGCGCTGGAGCAGCACGATCGCGGCCAGGGAGAACGGCACGCCGATGAAGAAGCACCAGCGCCAGCCGAGCCACGAGGTGTCCACGAGCAGACCGCCGATCAGCGGACCGGCGACGGTGGCGACGCCGAACACGGCGCCGAAGATGCCCGCGTAGCGGCCCAGCTCGCGCGGCGGGATCATCGCCGCCATCACGATCGTCGCGAGCGCCGACATGCCGCCCGCGCCGAGGCCCTGCACGACCCGGCTGACGATGAGGACCTCGACGTTCGGGGCGAACCCGGCGATGAGCGAGCCGATGACGAACAGGCCGAGCGAGAGCTGGATCAGCAGCTTCTTGCTGTAGAGGTCGGCCATCTTGCCCCACAGCGGCACCGTCGCGGTCATCGCGAGCAGCTCGGTGGTGACGATCCAGGTGTAGACGGACTGCGACCCGTGCAGGTCGGCGATGATCCGCGGCAGGGCGTTGGAGACCACGGTCGACGCCAGGATGGCCACGAACATGCCCATCATCAGGCCGGACATCGCCTGCACGACCTCGCGGGGCGACGTCTTGGAGGCGGGTTCCCCGACCGGTTCGGCCGATCCGGCCCCGGACGTGGTCGTACTCGTCATGATCCCTCGTTCTTCCAGGTGATGGCACGGGCGCGGATGCACGCACAGTGCTCGTACACCGTAAGGGGCGATGTTTCCCGGCGGCAATCGGTTTCGCTGTGAGATGAGCCCCCGGACGAGGAGATCCGATCGGCCGATTGTTCGGCCACCACCCGCTGGTTACGGTCTGTTCTCCGGTTCCCTGCCGTGGGAGGACACGTGTCACGAAGGCACAAGGCCGCGGTGGCAGCGCTGCTGCTCGTGGCGACGGGCTTCACCGCGGCACCGGCGACCGCCGAACCGGTGGACGACCGGCCCACGGCCGTGGTGTCCCTGGGGGACAGCGCGATCTCCGGAGAGGGTGCCGGGTCCTACGAACCGGGCACGCGGGGAGAGAACGGGAACTGGTGCCACCGCTCCACGCGGGCGCTCGTGCACCGCACCCGGCTCGCCCAGCGCACGATCAACCTCGCCTGCTCCGGCGCGAACTCCGCGAACGTGTCGCTCGCCGACACCACCCACCACACGGAGGGGTCGCAGGCCCGCAGGCTGATCGACGTGGCGCGGGCCAACCGGGTCACCGCGGTCGTGCTCCAGGTCGGGGCCAACGACGACCCGCGGTTCGCCGACACGATCGTCAGCTGCGTCGCGGCCTGGCTGAACCCGTTCGGCCCGGACTGCCGCTCGACCCTGGCCGCCGAGTGGCCGGCCAGGCTCGCCGCGATGGCGCCGAAGGTCGAGGCCGCGGTGGCCGACGTCCGCACCGCCATGAGCACCGCCGGGTACGCCCCGTCGTCCTACTCCTTCGTGCTGACGTCCTACGCCTCACCGGTCACCGAGCGGATGGACCCCGTCCTGCACGGTCCGCAGGGCTGTCCGCTGCGCCTGGCCGACGCGGGGTACGGCCGGACCACGGCCGTGCCGCAGCTCGCCGAGGCGCTGCGCGGCGTCGCCGCCCGCGCGGGGGTGAGGTTCCTCGACCTCTCCCGCGCCACGGAGGGCCGCGAGGCGTGCAGCAACCGCGGTGTCCTGCCGTTCGGGGAGTGGCAGCGCCGCCTGACCGTCGACCCCGAGGCGCTCGTCCACGGCGGTCTCGACGCGGTCGGCGTCCACCTCGCTCAGCAGTCGTTCCACCCGAACGCCGACGCGCACGATCAGCTGGGTCGTTGCGTGACGGAGTTCGTCACCGGCGGCGCGGGCAGCGCGCGCTGCCTGATCGGGGCCGACGGCGCGCTGCACGCCGTGCCGTAGCGCGAGCTGAGCGTTCGAGCACGCCGAGTTGAGCGTTCGAGCACGGTGAGTTGAGCGTTCGAGCACGGTGGCACGAGCGTTCGCGACGCCCCACCCGACGGTGTGCGTCGCGAACGCTCAACTCGTGGTGTCCGAACGCTCAACTCGTGGTGCCCGAACGCTCAACTCGCGTCAGTTGAACTCGTCCGGGTTCGGGCCGGTGCGTCCGTCGCGGTCCAGGGTGGACAGGTCCTTCAGGTCCGTGTCGTCCAGCTCGAAGTCGGTCACGGCGATGTTCTCCGCGATGCGCTTCGGGGTGACGGACTTCGGGATCACGACGTTGCCGAGCTGGAGGTGCCAGCGCAGGACGACCTGCGCCGGGGTGCGGCCGTGCTTGTCGGCGATCGACGTCACGACCCGGTCCGACAGCAGGTCGCCGCCCTTGGCCAGGGGAGCCCACGCCTCCGTGGCGATGCCGCGCTCGGCGTGCGCCGCGCGCACCTCCGCCTGCTGGAGGAACGGGTGCAGCTCGACCTGGTTCAGCGCGGGCACGACGTCGGTCTCGGCGCTCAGCCGGTCCAGGTGGGCGGGCTGGAAGTTCGACACGCCGATGGCCCGGACGCGGCCGTCGGCCAGCAGCTTCTCCAGCGCCCGCCACGTCTCCACGTACAGGTCGCGGGCCGGGGTGGGCCAGTGGATCAGGTACAGGTCGACCTGCTCCAGGCCGAGCTTGCTCGCGCTGGCGTCGAACGCCCGCAGGGCGCTGTCGTAGCCCTGGTCGGTGTTCCACAGCTTGGTGGTGACGAACAGCTCGTCGCGCGGGATGCCGGACCGGCTGATGGCCGTGCCGACACCGGCCTCGTTGCCGTAGAGGGCGGCCGTGTCGATGCTGCGGTAGCCGGCCTCCAGCGCGGTCGTCACGGCGGTGGTCGTCTCGTCGTCGGGGATCTGGAAGACGCCGAAGCCGAGCTGGGGCATGGTCACCCCGTTGTTCAGGGTGGTGGTCGGGATACCGGTCATGCGGGATTGCCTCCGAACAGCGGGTGCGCGTCCGCACACAGTAGTTGCAGACGCCTGATGTTGTTCACGCTCGATACTGCACCGCGCTCGGGTGCGCTGCAACTCGGGTGCCCGCCACGACGTCTCCGCGCGCGGTGAGCACGGAATTTCGTCGTTCATCGATCAAGACGCGCTGACACGGGTGGTTGCGCCGATGCGCCACCGTCACCGGACGGAAACACTGAGTCACGTCAACCCACTCGGGAACCAGCACCGCCGCACCCGTGGTTTCCCCCCTGCGAACAGGAAGAGCAACGACGTGCAGCCTTCCAGCGACACCACGCGTCCGGCCCGGCGCCGACGCGGCACGACACTGGCGAAGCTCGCCCTGACCGCCGCTCTGATCGGTGGCGCGGTGGCCACCACCGCCCCCGCCGCCTCGGGCGCCGCGAACCCCTACGAGCGGGGCCCGGCACCCACGAACTCCAGCATCGAGGCCGTGCGCGGACCGTTCGCCGTCTCGGAGACCTCCGTCTCGCGACTGAGCGCGACCGGCTTCGGCGGCGGCACGATCTACTACCCGACGAGCACCAGCCAGGGCACGTTCGGGGGCATCGCCATCTCGCCCGGCTTCACCGCCACGCAGTCCAGCATGGCGTGGCTGGCCGAGCGCCTGGCGTCGCACGGGTTCGTCGTGTTCAACATCGACACCATCACGACGAGCGACCAGCCGGACAGCCGCGGCGACCAGCTCCTGGCCGCGCTGGACCACCTGACCCAGCGCAGTGCGGTCCGCTCCAGGGTGGACGCCGGCAGGCTCGCCGTCGCGGGTCACTCGATGGGCGGCGGCGGTTCCCTGGAGGCCGCGAACGAGCGGCCCAGCCTCCAGGCCGCGATTCCGCTGACGGGCTGGAACCTGACGAAGAGCTGGTCCCGCGTCCGGGTTCCGACGATGGTCATCGGCGCGGAGGCGGACACGATCGCGCCGGTGTACTCGCACTCCGTGCCGTTCTACAACAGCCTGCCGTCCACCCTGGACAAGGCGTACCTGGAGCTGGACGACGCGAGCCACTTCGCGCCGAACATCTCCAACACGACGATCGCCAAGTACAGCCTGTCCTGGATGAAGAGGTTCGTCGACGACGACACCCGCTACGAGCAGTTCCTCTGCCCGGCCCCGCGCGGTGACCGCAACATCTCCGAGTACCGCGACACCTGTCCGCACTCCTAGTGCCGGACGGACGACGACCCGGTGGCAGCGTGGCCACCGGGTCGTCGTGCCGTGCTCGGAGGTCCGCAGCCGTCAGCCGGGCAGCTGCGTCCAGTCCACGTGCGCGTGCAGGTCGCGGTTGGGCCTCTCACGCGCCTGGAAGCCGTACGGGTCCCAGTTCGTGGTGTGCCAGGCGTTCTGCATGAAGATGCTCTGCTTGGTGGGGATGCGCGAGGCCGGTCCGCGGTAGTCCCAGAGCGTGACCCTGGCGCCGCTCGCGTTCACCAGGTAGAAGTGCACGCCGGTGGCGCTCCAGTCGAAGCCGTACTCGTAGTACTGGGTGGAGCTGTTGTAGCCGGGGATCGCGGCCACGCTCGTGGGCTGGTTCTCCGCCGAGCTGACGGCCACGCACTCGCCGAACGTGGTGGAGAAGCAGGTCGAGATGATCCGCCCGGCCCGCAGGTCGATCACCCGCGAGACCTTGCGGAGCTGGTCGTTCGACGCGTTGTAGTCCGTCCACAGCGTCAGGTAGATCACCTCGGGCTGCGCGCACAGCCACTCGACGTCGATCTCGTCGTTGTCCGGCAGGCCGTTGCCGTTGCGGTCGGAGTGGTCGGTGGCGTAGGTGAACGCGCCGGTGACCACGCCCGCGCGGGGCTGGGCCGAGCAGTCCGCCGCCTTCATCCGGGTGCTGTAGCTGCCGAAGCCGTAGTTGTTCCGGCTCGCGATCTCGATGCCGTTGCCGGGGTTGGCCGCGGCACCCGCCTTGAGCGTGAGGCGCAGGGCGCTGCCGTCGTTCGCGGCGGAGTCGGCGACGCGGCCGAGCGCGTTCAGCGACGTCGTCTTGTAGAAGTGCGGGGAGGTGGCCGACGTCCAGTTCTCCCTGGGACCCGCCGGCGCGGCGGTGGAGTTGGCTGTGACGAGCAGGGCGGCCGACAGGGTCGCGGCGAAGACGGCGATCCGTCCGACCGCGGTCGTTCTGTTCACGTGGTGCTCCTCCTGCGAGGTGTCACCGCACCGGGACAGGGTGGTGCGGCCCAGCGAGGGTAGCGCTGTGAAAGCGCTCTCATCGAGGGGTGTCACCCCGAGGGCCGCTCCGGACGGCCGCTGTCGCCCTGCGCGTCCCACACCCCTGGACTAGCGTGCGGTCGGTGACCGAACGGTCACCGACCGCACGGTGCGAGGGGGTGGAGGAGATGCGCACGACCGCGCTGCTCGTGGTCACCGCGCTGCTGCTGGCCGGGTGCGACGGCTACCAGCGCGCCTCGCGGGGCACCACGTCCCCGTCCCCGGCGCCCACGCCCTCCGCCGAACCGGTCGCCGCGCCGTCCACCTCCTCCGCCCCGCTGGACGAGACCTGCCACGCGGCCGAGCTGTCGGTCGCCCTCGGCGAGCAGAGCGGTGGCACGGGCGGCCTCGCCACGGCCGTCGTGTTCACCAACACGGGGAACCGCACTTGCACGATGGTGGGATTTCCCGGCGTGTCCTTCGTGACCGGGGAGAACGGCCAGCAGATCGGCCCGGCCGCCGCGCGCGACGGGGAAGTGGGCGCGCCGGTGCGGCTGGGTCCGGGGGAGACGGCCGCCGCGCCGCTGCTGATCACCAGCTTCGCGCCCCACCCCGCGCAGGAGTGCCGGGTCGTGGACACCGGCGGGCTGCGGATCTACCCGCCGGGCGACACCGTTGCGCTGTTCCTGCCCGACGCGAACCGGACGTGCGGCGCCGACGTGGGCGAACCGCTGCTGCACGTCGGCACCGTCGTCGCCGGCTGAGCGGGTCAGGACCCGCTCGGACCGAACCGCTCCGTGCGCACGCGGCGCGGGTCGTGGCCCAGCGCGACCAGCACGTCGGCCGCGGTCTCCACGAACCCGGTCGGACCGCACACGAAGCACGTCGGCTCCAGCACCGCGGGCCAGCCGTGCGTGTTCACGTCGGCCACCCCGATCCGGCCCGGCGGCCTGCGCGACCCCTCCGGCGCGGAGCGGGTGTGCAGGACCGTCACGTCCACACCGGGGTCGGGCACGCGCAGCTCGTCGGCGTAGTACAGGTCCTCGGGCGTGCGCACCGACACGATCAGCCGGAACGGCACGAGACTGCCCGCCGCGCGGCGGGCCCGGATCATCGCCATCAGCGGCACGATCCCCGAGCCGCCGCCGACCAGCAGCACCGGCGCGGTGTCCTCCGGCCGCCAGACGAACCAGCCGCCGATCGGCCCGCGCACCTCGACCTGGTCGCCGACCTCGGCCACCTCGGTCAGGTAGGGCGACACCTCCCCGTCGCGCACCCGCTGCACGGTGAGCTCGATCCGCTCGCCGTCGGCGGGCGCGGCCGCGGAGTAGCTGCGCTGGGTGCTGTAGCCGTCCTCGGCGGTCAGCTTCACGTCCACGTGCTGCCCGGCCAGGTGCCCCGGCCAGCCGGGGACGTCCAGCTCGAGCGTGCGGGCCGCCGGCGTCTCGTCGCGGAACCCGGCGACGGTGGCGACGCGCCACGTCATCTTCACCGGGGTGCGGGTGGTCGCCACTAGTCGCCCTGGTAGCGCTGCTCGCGCCACGGGTCGCCGTGGTCGTGGTAGCCCACGTTCTCCCAGAAGCCCTGCTCCTCCTCCAGCAGCAGCCGGATGCCGCGCACCCACTTCGCCGACTTCCAGAAGTACAGGTGCGGGACCAGCAGCCGGACGGGACCGCCGTGCTCGGGGTGCAGCTCCTCGCCGTCGTAGGAGTGGACCAGCCACGCCTGCCCGTCGAGCAGGTCCTCCAGCGGCAGGTTGGTGGTGTACCCGCCGTAGGAGTGCACCAGCGCGTGGTCAGCAGCCGTGTCGACGCCCGCGAGCAGGGTGTCCAGCGAGACGCCCCTCCACGTGGTGTCGAACTTGGACCACTTCGTCACGCAGTGGATGTCGACCGTGGGGGTCTCCATCGGCAGGGCCTGGAACTCCCGCCAGGACCACGACGTGTCCTCACCGGTCTCGGTGGTGACGGTGAAGCTCCAGCGCTCCGGGTCGATCTTGGGAGTGGGCCCTGCGGACAGGACGGGGAAGTCCTGCGTGAGGTACTGGCCGGGCGGCAGCGGCTTGTCCTCGCTGCTCGGCCGGCCGCGGAAGCCGCGCGACACGATCGCCATGCAGGTCAGTATCGCCGACGTGGCCCCGGACGACCGCCGGGGCCACGTCGTAGTGCCTGCTCAGGGCGCCCAGGGTGCCGCCAGGCGCCAGGTCGCGTCCTGCCCGTAGAAGGCGGGGGCGTGCTGCGGGGCGCTGCCGCTGTTGTCCGCGAGCCACAGCCGCGCGTCGACGTGCCGCAGGAACCTGCCGGGGTGGTTGAGCGACTCGAACGACACGTCCGAACCGGTCAGGCCGGGCCGGGCGCACCACGTCGCGTCCCCGCGCAGCAGCGCCGACCCGTCGTCGCGCTCCCGGTGCACCGCCCAGTCGCGGTGCCGCAGGTACTCGCCGGGGAAGTTGCGCGACTCGAACGACGTGCACGAGGAGTCGGCCAGCCCCGGCACGAGCCGCCACGTCGCGTCCGCCTTGAGCAGGGCGGAGCTGGCCGCGTCCACGTGCTCGGTGAGGCCGCGCCCGTCCTGGTGGCGCGCGTAGCGGTCGGTGAAGCCCGGCGTCGTGACCTGCAACGACCGCAGCTCGCCGACCGGCACGGCCGCCCGCCCGTAGACCGGTGTCCCGGCCAGCAGCGCCCGGTGCGCGTCCCGCAGCCGCGTCCCGTTCACCTTGAGGACCGCGCGGTCGTAGGTGTAGAGCCCGTTGACCTCGTTCTCCACGTCGGTGATCTCGGTGTAGATCGCCGCGGACAGGCCGTTGCTGGTGATCAGCCGCTGCACCTGCGACAGCAGGCCGAGGTAGCGGTTCTCCAGGCTCGGTCCGTCGGGCTCCATCTCGTAGCTGCCGCCGTTGCCGGGGCTCCACTCGCGCCCGGCGACGCGCAGGCCCAGGCCGCCGTACTCGCCGAGCACGGCCGCGCGCGTGGCCGTGGGCCGGACGGTGTCGCCGGGCCCCACGTAGGTGTGGTCGTCGACCAGGTCCCCGTTGCCGCCGTCGACGTTGCCGCAGCAGTTGCGCCCGGAGTTGTTGTTCACCAGCCGCGACGGGTCCCAGCCCTTCACGAGGTTCGCGATCCGCGCGGGCTCGTAGGCGCCCCAGCCCTCGTTGAACGGCACCCACTGCACGACGGAGGTCGTGCTGCGGAGCTGGTCGACGACCTGGCGCAGCTCGGACTCGAAGTTGCTCCTCGCCGCGGCGTCGGGCGCGCGGGTGGTCGTCATCGACGGCATGTCCTGCCACACGAGCACGCCCAGCCGGTCGGCCCAGTGGTACCAGCGGGCCGGTTCGACCTTGACGTGCTTGCGGATCGTGTTGTACCCGAGGTCCTTGTGCGCCTGGACGTCGAACCGCAGCGCCGCGTCGGTGGGCGCGGTGTGCAGGCCGTCGGGCCAGAAGCCCTGGTCGAGCGTGCCCATCTGGAACACGAACCGTCCGTTGAGCAGCGGCCGGAGCACGCCGTCGACCACCCCGAGGCCCACCGAGCGCATCCCGAAGTAGCCGCCGACCGCGTCACCGCCGGTCAGGGTGACCCGCAGGTCGTGGAGGAACGGGTCGTCCGGCGACCACAGCCGCGCGTTCGGGACGGGCACGGAGATGGTGCTGCCCGGTGCGCCGCTCGCGGTGCCGACCACGCCGGCGGCCGTGCTGACGGCGACGGTCGCGGTCGCGCCGCCGGTGGCGCGCACGATCACGTTCACCCGGTTGCCCGGCACGTCGGGCGTGATGTCGAGCCTGGTCACGTGGGCGGTCGCGACCGGCTCCAGCCACACGGTCTGCCAGATGCCGGAGGACGCGGTGTAGAAGATCCCGCCGGGGGACAGGCGCTGCTTGCCGACGGGCTGACCGCCCGCGTCGGTCGGGTCGAACACGCCCACCACGATCTCGTTGGACCCGGCGCGCAGCTGCGGGGTGACGTCGAAGGAGAACTCGGTGTACCCACCGGTGTGGCCGCCGACCCTCGTGCCGTTGACCCACACGTCGGCCTGCCAGTCCACCGCGCCGAAGTTGAGCTTCACCCGCCGTCCCGCCCACGAGTCGGGCACCGCGAACGCCCGCCGGTACCACATGCGGTCGTGGTGCTCCTGGATGCCGGACAGGGCGGACTCCACCGGGTAGGGCACGAGGATCGAGCGGTCGAGCGCGCGGCCGATCGGCGGCTGCTCACCGGCCGACGCGGGCGCCCACTCCCAGACGCCGTTGAGGTTCTGCCAGTCGGGCCGGGTGAGCTGGGGACGCGGGTACTCGGGCAGCGCGTTCGCCGGACCCACCTGCGAGGTCCACGGCGTGCTGAGGGGAGGTGTGCCCGGTCGCCAGGGCTCCACGGCGTCGGCCGCGGGCTGCGCCAGGGGAACCAGCAGGAGTGCGGTGACGAGCAGGAGAAGCGCGGCGGGTGATCGCCGCGCCGGGGTTGTGACCATCGTGGCTCCTCGCAGGGGACGTCGTTGTCGCTGGAGACGCACCTCATCCGTAGTCCCGCCGCCGATGCCCGGTCAACGGATCGACCGGAAGTGACCTCGTTGTCGCAGCGTGCCCGATCACTCGGTCTTCAACCGCATCACACCTGGTCGGGTGCTGTGCGAATGCAATTTCCCGGTACGACCGCGGGGGTGTCGGTGGATAACGGTTTTTCGCCGCTGATTATCTCGCGCAGATCACGATCGCAAATTCCGCGCACGGCTTGACCGAAGCGCATTCCGTGAGTCAGGGTTTGCACCGCATCGAGATCACCACCCCTTCGGGTGGTGTCGCCACCGGCGCGGTCGCGCCACCCGCCGTCCCGGCCTCCCCTGCACCGCGCCGGGCCGAGCGGGCGCGACCGCACCTTCCCTGCACGAGAGGCGAGCACCACATGTCGAAGCAGACAACGGCGCGCAGGTCGCGCGTGGCGTACGCCGTCGCCGTCGCGGCCCTGATCGTCGGGGCCACGGCCTTCGTCGGTCTCCGCGACGCGGAGACCAACACGGCCTCCGCGGCGGCGGCCACGTTCACCGAGGAGTTCGACGGACCGGCCGGTTCCGGCGTCGACGGTTCCCGCTGGAAGCACGAGATCGGCAACGGGACCAACGGCTGGGGCAACCACGAGCGGCAGTACTACACCGACGGCACCAAGAACGCGGCGCTCGACGGCCAGGGCAACCTGGTCATCACGGCGAAGCGGGAGAACCCCGCCGGGTACGACTGCTGGTTCGGCAAGTGCGAGTACACGTCGGCCAAGTTCTCCACGGCGCAGACGTTCACCCAGACCTACGGCCGCTTCGAGACCCGCATGAAGCTGCCGCGCGGGCAGGGCATCTGGCCCGCGTTCTGGATGCTGGGCACCGACATCGGCAGCGTCGGCTGGCCGAACAGCGGTGAGATCGACATCATGGAGAACGTCGGCAAGGAGCCCGGCACCGTGCACGGCACGCTGCACGGCCCCGGCTACTCCGGCGCCGAGGGCGTCGGCGCGGGCTACACCCTGCCGGGCGGGCAGGCGTTCGCCGACGCGTTCCACACCTTCGCGGTCGACTGGTCGCCCAACAGGATCAGCTGGTCGGTCGACGGCAACGTCTACCAGACCCGCACCCCCGCCGACCTCGGCGGCGACCGCTGGGTGTTCGACAAGCCGTTCTACATGATCCTGAACCTCGCGGTCGGCGGTGACTGGCCGGGCAGCCCCGACGGCAGCACGCAGTTCCCGCAGCAGCTCGTGGTCGACTACATCCGGGTCACCGACACCTCCGGTGGCGGTGGCGCCACCGGTCCGACCGGGCAGATCGCCGGCATCGGCGGCAAGTGCGTCGACGTGAACGCCGCGAGCACCGCCAACGGCACGGCCGTGCAGCTGTACTCGTGCAACGGCTCTGCCGCGCAGAAGTGGACCTGGGCGACCGACGGCTCCGTGCGCGCTCTCGGCAAGTGCCTGGACGTGCCCAACGGCTCCACCGCCGACGGTGCGAAGCTCCAGCTCTGGGACTGCAACGGCAGTGCCGCCCAGAAGTGGGTCTACAGCGGTGCGAACGACATCGTGAACCCGCAGGCGAACAAGTGCGTGGACGCGACGGGCCAGTCCTCGGCCGACCTGACCAGGCTCCAGATCTGGACCTGCTCGGGCAACGCCAACCAGAAGTGGACCGCTCCGCGCGCCTGAGCGAGCACCGACGCGAAAGCCCCCGGCCCGCAGGAGGCCGGGGGCTTTCGCGTGTCCGGAACGCTCAACTCGTGGTGTCCGAACGCTCAACTCACCGTGCCTGAACGCTCAACTCGTGGTCGAGCGGTAGGCCTCGCCGACCGCGTTCGGGGTGCCGCCCGGCAGGTAGAGGCCCGTGCCCGGCTTGTCGGCCGGGAGGGCGAACCAGGCGTAGCGCTCCACGTAGGACAGTCCCTCCATCATCGCGCTGGAGTCGCGGGCGAACGCGGCCAGCTCGGACTGGGTGGGGTAGCGGACCGAGCCGCCGGAGAAGTCCATCAGGGAGTACTCGGTCACCCAGATCGGCAAGCCGTAGCGGGCGTGCACGGCCTCCAGGTAGTTCTTCAGGTGTCCCACCGCCGCCGCGCTGAAGTCCGAGCCGTACCAGTGCAGGGTGATGAAGTCGACCCGCGACCCCCGCGCCTTCGCGCCGGAGAGGAACCGGTCGAGCCAGCCGCCGGGGGTGTCGGCGCCGTGGGCCACGGCCGGGCTGCCCAGGCGCATCCCGGTGGCCTGGAGCTGCGGCCACAGCTCCAGCGCCTGCTCCACGCTCATGTTCGACTGCTCGGCCAGGTCGGGCTCGTTGAAGCCCAGCAGCGTCGTGCCCTCGCGCCGCGCGGTGTCCAGGTTCGCCCGCGTGACCGTCTTCGCGCCCCAGATCATCGGCACGTACTCGGTGCCGTCCGGCGCGGCCACGTTCTCCCGGTTGGTCGCCCAGTTGTAGTACCAGCCCGCGCCGACGTCGCCGATCGCCCTCGTGACGCCGTCGAAGTGCCACGTGCTGACGCCCTTCTTCGCCGACCGGGCCACCGGCCGCACCGGCGGCGCGGCCACGACGGGCGCCTGCGTCGTCGCGGGAACGGGCGTGGTGGTGCTCGCCGGCGCGGGGCTGCTGCTGCTCGTCGCGCTGGGCGAGGTGCTGACCGGTTGCGACGAGGCCGGTGGCGCGGACGGGATCGACGCCGTGGTGAGCGGGGCCGCAGCCGTGGCCACGTCGTCCTGCCTCACCAGCGGAACCACCACGACCACGCCCGCGACGACGGCCGCCGCCGCTGCCGCCGCGATCGGCTTGGCGGCCGAGGACGCCCAGAACTTCGCGAACCCCGTGAGCTGACCGTGGGTCGTCCCCCGGACCGCCGTGCCCTGCGCCGCGATCCCGGTGAGCGTGGCCGGGTCGGCGGGCAGCGGCAGGACCTCCAGGCCGAGCGGGACGGGCACGAGCGGCAGTCGCGCCACCAGGCCCTCCACCGCGGCGAGGTCGGTGAACGCCCGCTCGCAGCGCGCGCACTCCCTGCTGTGCCGGACGATCCGCTTGCGCCACAGCGCGCTGGGGTGGCCGTCCCAGTCGGAGACCACGTCGTCCAGTCCGGGGCAGCGCGGGGTGTGGCGCAGCACCCGCACGACGGTGCGCGCCGCGTCCAGCTGAGCCTTCATCCGCTGCACCCGCACGGCGGTGTGCTGCGGCGAGAGACCGACCGCCTCGGCGACCTCGGCGCGCGTCAGCCGTCCGGCGGCCTCCAGCCACCACAGCGACAGCAGCTCGCGCTCGTCCTCGCCGATCCACCGGGTGGCCTCGACGACCTCGCGCCGCTGGCCGGAGAGCTGGAGCCGCACGATCGTCAGGTCGACGAAGTCCGCGCCGGGATCGGCCAGGTCCGCCAGCGCGTCGTCGCCGACGGGCGCGTGCAGGTGCTCGCGGTGCCGGTCGCGCACCTGGTTCATCGCGATCACGACGAGCCAGGAGCGGAAGCTGGCCGGGTCGCGCAGGCCGGACAGGCCGTGCACGGCGCGCAGCATCGTCTCCTGCACCACGTCGTCGGTGTCCGCGTGCCCGCTGAGGGCGTGCCCGACGACGTTGTAGACCAGCGGCAGGTATCCCGCCACCAGTTCGTCCAGGGCGCGCTGGTCACCCTCGCGCGCGGCGACCACCGTCGCGACGCCCGGCTCCTGCGGTGTCCGCATGTCGACCTCTCTCGTCACTTCTCGTGCTTCCGCGCAGGAGACGGCCCGGCGTGCAGGCGATAACAACAAACCGGCGCGCGGGCGCGCAAGCCCCGGTGTCCGCGACGACGACAGCGGCGGTTCGTCCCGCGTCAGCGCCCCGCGGGAGCCGGCGGAGGACGTCCGGGTGCGGGGCGCGCGGTGCACGGCCGCTCCCGGCGGACGTCGTGGCTCCCGGAGTCCGTCACCGGCGCGGCGGCGCGGGAAAGCCGGACGGCGGGCACGCCGTGCGGATTCGTCGGGTGACGCTCCCGGTCCGCGAGAGCGCGGACGGTCGTCGCGGTCACGACGCCGGGCGACCGGGACCCGACGGTGTTCGCGAGCTCCACGGAGCCCGGGGTGGGGGGGGGGGGGGGGGGGGGGGCGGCCCCCCCCCCCCCCCCCCACCCCGGGGGGGGGGTGGGTTGGGTGACAGGGCCCCGGGGGGGAGCGGGCGGGGGGGGAGGGGCCAGCAGGTCGG
>NZ_JAEIOJ010000008.1:6869-175180 GCF_016464305.1 Umezawaea beigongshangensis | reverse complement strand
GGTGGCCGGGGCACCCCGGGGCCGCCCCCGGCCCCCGCGGGTGGGCGTCCCCACCCCGGTCCGGGGGGGGGGGGGGGGGGCGGCCGCGCCCCCCCCCCCACCCCCACCTCAGAACGGGTTCTGCGTGTTGATGAGCCAGCCGTCGCCGTTGGGCACGAGCGAGTAGACCTGCGACTCCGTCTGCGTGGTGCCGTCCTGGAGCGTGTAGACGATCGTGGCCGACACCCGGTTCTCGCCCTGGCTGGTCACGTTCGTCGCCTGCACGGCCGAGTAGGTGTTCCAGAACGCCTCGTAGTTGGCGTAGGACGGCGCGAGGGCCGCCTTGAACGACGGGCTCAGCTTGTCGTAGGTCCCCGGCTTGTCGGCGATGAGCCCGGCGAAGTAGTCCGTGATGAACTGCTCCGGCGTCCGCGGCTGCGCGGCGGGCTGCTCCGTGGTCGTCGGCGGGGGCTCGGACGTGGTGACCGGCTCGGTGGTGGTCGGCACGGTCGTCGGCTGCTCCGTCGTCGTCGGCTGCTCCGACGTCACCGGCTGCTGTCCCTGCTCCTGCTGCGTCGTCGTGCTGCTCGTCGGCGGGGTGCCCGCGTTGCCGTCGCTGTTCCCCGCGGTCGTCAGCGCGACGACACCGGCGATCACGATCAGCACCACGACGACACCGAGCCCCACGAAGATCAGTCTCTTGCGGCGCTCGTCCTCCTCGGCGGTCCGCGCGGGCCGGGGCGGGGTCGACGCGGCGGCCGGCGGGGCCGCCGCGGGCTCCGGCTTCGTCTCCGCGACCGGTGCGGCGACCGGTGCAGCGGCGGGAGTCGCGGACGGCTCGGGTTTCGACGCGGGTTCGGGCTCCGCCACCGGCTCGGCGACGCGCGTCGCGGCCACCGGCGCCACGTCGACCGCCGTGGGCTTCTCGGCCTTCTTCTCGACGGGCTGCTGCACCGGCTGGGCGACGAAGGACGTCGGCTCCTCGGCCTCGCGCGCCTGCCGCGCCACCGACGCCAGCGCCTCGGCGGCCTCCGCCATCGTGGGCCGGTCCGTCGGGGCGTCCCGGAGCATCGTCAGCAGCAGGTCGGTGAGCAGGCCCGCCTTCTGCGGCGGACGCACCCTGCCCTCCGCGACGCGGTGCAGCAGTGCGATGGTGTTGTCCGCCACGCCGAACGGGGGAGTGCCCTCGACCGCGGTGTAGAGCGTCGCGCCGAGGGAGAACACGTCGGAGGACTGCTCGGCGTCCTCACCGCGCGCCACCTCGGGGGAGAAGTAGGCGGGCGTGCCGACGGCGGTGCCCGTCGCGGTCGCGGTCACGTCGCCCGTGGCGCGGGAGATGCCGAAGTCGGTGATCTTCACCGCGCCGTTGTCGCTCAGCAGGATGTTGCCCGGCTTGACGTCGCGGTGCACGATGCCGACCTTGTGCGCCGCGGTGAGCGCCGACGCGACCTGGCTGCCGATCTCCGCGACCTCGTGCGGCGGCAGCGTCCCCATGTCGGTGAGCACCTGGGCGAGGCTGCGCGACGGCAGGTACTCCATGATCAGCCACGGCTGGCCGTCGTCGGTGACCGCGTCGTAGACGGTGATCGCGTTGGGGTGCTGCAACCGGGCCGCGATGCGCGCCTCGCGCATGGCACGCCGCTTCGCCTTGTCCGATTCGGACTCGTCGAACTTGTTGTGCAGCAACAGCTCCTTGACGGCGACGACGCGGTGGAGGCGTTCGTCCTGAGCGCGCCACACCACGCCCATCGCTCCGCCGCCGAGTCGTGCGGTCAATCGGTAGCGACCGGCGATCTGCCGGTTCTCCTCGGTCAACTGCTGCTCCCAGGACGACAACCCGGATTGCACACCGGTTCGTCGGTGATGCTACTGCTGCCCGGTGGGAGGCACCGACGGCAGTAGGCCATCGGAGCCGGACGCCTCGCGGCGCGACCCGTGTCGCGCGGACGACTCGGCATTCGGCCCAGTGGTCACTGCTCCGGTCGTCCCACGGCGAGGCCGGGACCGTCCGGCGGTCGGACCCGCCGCGCCGCCGCGGTGATCGTGCCGAGCGCCTCGTTCAGGCGTTGCAGCTCCTCCGGTTCCACGCCGAGCGCGGCGACGACCTTCGCCGGGACCTCCAGCGCCCGCCGCCGCAGCGCGGCGCCGGTGCCGGTGAGCGTCACGGCGAGCGCGCGTTCGTCGGAGCGGTCGCGCTGCCGCGACACGTACCCGGCGGCCTCCAGCCGCTTCAGCAGGGGCGACAGCGTGCCGGGGTCGAGGGCCAGGGTGGCGCTCAGCTCCTTGACCGACATCGGCGCCCGCTGCCACAGGGCCAGCATCACCAGGTACTGGGGGTGGGTCAGGCCCAGCGGTGCCAGGATCGGCCGGTACACCGCCACGACGCCCCGCGACGCGACGGACAGCGCGAAGCAGACCTGTCGCTCCAGCGCGAGGGGGTCGGCGGGCTCGGACGGCACGGCAGCTCCCGATGTACGATTGGTGCACCAAGCATTTGTGTGCACGATACCGGGGAGCGTCTGGTGAGCGAACTGCGGAGACCCGGTCCGGTCCGGTGGGTGTGGTACGCCTTCGGCGGTCGGCTCCCGGTGCGCCACCGGGACTGGGTCCACCACGACCTGACCACGCGCACCTGGTTCGCCCGCTTCCTGCTGCGGTCGCTGGTCCAGGTGACCCCGCTGGTCGTGGTGATCGCGCTGGGCCTCGCCCTCGGACTGGGAGCGCCGTGGCCCCTGGCGCTGGCCTCGTCCGCGCTCGGGTTCGTCGTCGGCGTCTACTACTCGCTGTCCTACGCGGTGGAG
Source organism: Umezawaea beigongshangensis (assembly GCF_016464305.1). GTDB lineage: Bacteria > Actinomycetota > Actinomycetes > Mycobacteriales > Pseudonocardiaceae > Umezawaea_A > Umezawaea_A beigongshangensis. The sequence goes on along the minus strand of NZ_JAEIOJ010000008.1, from coordinate 172,400 downwards.
AGCACGGAGAACCGCATCAGCCGGTACGGCTACCCGCGCGGCGAGGCCGAGCGGACGCGCAGGGCCAGGCGGGCGGAGGCCGCGGGGGACGCCGCCGCCCGCTACGACGCCGTCCACCGCCGGACCCCGTGACGACGGAACCGCTGCGGGCGGTGCGGACGGGCCGGCGCGGTCGCGCCGTCCCGCCCACCGCCCGTGCTCAGGCTCCGCGGCCGGTGCGCTGCTGCAACTCGTCGATCAGCTGGGACGCCGACGCCTTGGTCAGCCCCTCGGGAACCTCGGTGCCCGCCTCCTGCGCGAGGGTGTGCAGGTAGGACTCCTGCGGACCCGTCATCGGCTCGTCGCCGGTCGTCCAGTCGCTCGGGTCCTTCTCCGGACTCGGCGTCACCGGCTGCTCGTTCGGAGTGGTCACGACGTCTCCCTTCACTCGAACAGGCGTTCGGGTACCCGTGCCCGTTCCCGGCAAACACGGCCCCGGCGAACCCCGGTCAGTCGGCTCCCGGCGCGTGGCGGACCGGTTCGTCCAGGATCAGCGTGGTGTGGCTGGACGTCACGTCCGGGATCGTCTGGAACGTGTTCAGCACCAGGTCGCGCAGCGCGGCGGCGTCGTGCGCGCGCACCAGGAGCACCAGGTCGTGCTCACCCGACACCAGCGCCGCGTGCCACACCTCGGGGATCGCCAGCACGCGCTCGCGCACGGTCTTCCACGAGTGCTGGCCGATCGTGAGGAACACGTAGGCGGAGATGCCGAAGCCGTAGCGCTCCGGGTCCACCAGCGCGGCGTAGCCGGTGATGACGCCGTCGCGGTGCAGCCGCTCCACCCGCGAGTACGCGCTGGCGCGGGAGATGTGCAGCCGACCGGCCAGCGCCCGCATCGACAACCGGCCGTCGGCCCGCAGCGCCTCGACGATGCGCCGGTCGGTGCCGTCCAGCCGTCCAGCGCCCACCGGTCCCGAGGGGGCGTCGCTGGCCATGTGGCGCAGCGTACCCGCGCCGGGCGGCCATTCGTCCGGGAAAGGTCCCGCGATCTAGAACATCGGCCCTCCGCCGTTGAACGATGACGTTCCCCACCAAGGACACCGGCTGGAGGACACGTGGCACGCACCGTTCTGCCCGAGCGTCAGCGTTCGCTGCTCCCCTCGGAATCCCCGCTCGCCCTGATCGACTCCACGGGCGTCCCCGTGCCCGACCCCGTCCTGGAGATGCCGCCGGACGAGGTGCTGCTGGAGCTGCACCGGCGGATCGTGATCGGCCGGCGCTTCGACACCCAGGCCACCGCCCTCACCCGGCAGGGACGCCTCGCGGTCTACCCGTCCTCGCGCGGACAGGAGGCGTGCGAGGTGGGCGCCGCTCTCGCCCTGCGCGAGCAGGACTGGCTGTTCCCCAGCTACCGCGACTGCGTCGCCCTGGTGGCCAGGGGCGTGGACCCGGTGGAGACCCTCACCCTGCTCCAGGGCGGCTGGCACTGCGGCTACGACCCGCACCGGCACCGCGTGGCCCCGCAGTGCACGCCGCTGGCGACCAACGCGCTGCACGCCGTCGGCCTCGCCCACGCCGCGCGGCTCAAGGACGAGGACACCGTCGCGCTCGTGCTCCTGGGCGACGGCGCGACCAGCGAGGGCGACGCCCACGAGGCGCTGAACTTCGCGGGCGTGTGGCGCGCTCCGGTGGTGTTCCTGGTGCAGAACAACGGCTACGCGATCAGCGTGCCGGTCAGCAAGCAGAACGCCGCTCCCTCGCTGGCGCACAAGGGCATCGGCTACGGCGTCCCGTCGCTGCTGATCGACGGCAACGACCCGGCCGCCGTGCACGCCGCCCTCACCGACGCGGTGGACGTGGCGGCCTCCGGCGGCGGCCCGACCCTGGTCGAGGCCCTGACCTACCGCGTCGAGGCGCACACCAACGCCGACGACGCCACCCGCTACCGCGAGTCCGACGAGGTGGCGGCCTGGCTCGCCCGCGACCCGCTCGACCGGCTGGAGACGTACCTCGCCGCCCGCGGCCTGCTCGACGAGCGCCGCCGCGCCGCGGTGACGGAGGAGGCCGAGGCGTTCGCCGCCTCCGTGCGCGAGCGGATGAACGCCGAGGTCGAGACCGACCCCGCCGAGCTGTTCGCCCACGTGCACGCGCGGCCGACCGCCGCGCTGCGCGAGCAGGCCACCCTGCTCGCCGCCGAGATCGCCGGGGGTGCCGCGTGAGCACCACCATGGCCGCCGCCCTGAACCGCGCGCTGGCGGACGCGCTGGACGCCGACGAGCGCGTGCTCGTCTTCGGCGAGGACGTCGGCCCGCTCGGCGGCGTCTTCCGCGTCACGGACGGCCTCGCCGCGCGCTTCGGCGAGCGCCGGGTGTTCGACACGCCGCTGGCCGAGTCCGGCATCGTCGGCACCGCCATCGGCATGGCCCTGAACGGGATGCGCCCGGTCGTGGAGATGCAGTTCGACGCGTTCGCCTACCCGGCGTTCGAGCAGATCACCAGCCACCTCGCGAAGATGCGCAACCGCACGCGCGGCGCGGTCGAGCTGCCCGTCGTCGTCCGCATCCCCTACGGCGGCGGCATCGGGGGAGTGGAGCACCACTGCGACTCCTCCGAGGCGTACTACACCCACACCCCCGGTCTGCGGGTCGTCACGCCCGGCACGCCGGACGACGCCTACGCGCTGCTGCGCGACGCCGTCGAGTGCCCGGACCCGGTGATCTTCCTGGAGCCCAAGCGGCACTACTGGACGCGCGGCGACGTGCCGCTGGGGCGCTCGTCGCTCGGGATGGACCGCGCGCTGGTCCGCCGGCCCGGCCGCGACGTCACGCTCATCGCCTACGGCTCGATGGTGTCGACCGCCCTGGAGACCGCCGAGGCCGCCGCCGAGGAGGGCTGGGACGTCGAGGTGGTCGACCTGCGCAGCCTCACCCCGTTCGACGACGCCACCGTCACCGAGTCGGTGCGCCGCACCGGCCGCGCCGTGGTGGTGCACGAGGCCAGCGGGTTCGGCGGCTACGGCGCCGAGGTGGCAGCCCGTCTCACCGAGCGCTGCTTCCACCACCTGCACGCGCCGATCCTGCGCGTCACGGGCTTCGACGTGCCCTACCCGCCGCCGATGCTGGAGGAGCACCACCTGCCGTCGGTGGACCGCGTCCTGGACGCCGTCGCCCGTCTGCAGTGGGACGACGAGGTCGTGAGGAGTGGTGTCGGTGCCTGACTTCCTGCTGCCCGACCTCGGCGAGGGGCTCACCGAGGCGGAGATCGTGACCTGGCTCGTCGGCGTGGGCGACACGATCGTCGTCGACCAGCCCGTGGTGGAGGTGGAGACGGCGAAGGCGACCGTGCAGGTGCCCTCGCCGTTCGCCGGGGTGGTGAGCGCGCTGCACGGCCGCGAGGGGCAGGCGCTGGCCGTGGGGTCGCCGCTGATCACCGTCGGCGGCAGCGGGTTCCGCGAGCCGGGGGTGGTCGTGCCCGACACCGCTGTGCCCGACGCCGCAGCGGCCGGGGAGGGCAGCGGCAACGTCCTCATCGGCTACGGCACGTCGGCGGCTCCCGCGCGCCGCCGGTCGCGCCGGCGTCCCGCCGCGGCTCCGGCCGCCGTCCCGTCGCCGTCCCCGTCTCCGGGGGTGATCTCGCCGATCGTGCGCAGGCTCGCCCGCGACCACGGCGTCGACCTGGCGACGATCACCGGCTCCGGTCCCGGCGGGATCGTGCGCCGACACGACGTCGAGGCCGCGATCGCCGCCCCGGCCGTCACCGGCTCCCGGCGGATTCCGCTCACCGGGGTGCGCGGAGCCGTCGCCGCGAAGCTGTCCCGCTCGCGCCGGGAGATCCCCGAGGCGACGGTCTGGGTCGACGTGGACGCCACCGACCTGCTCGCCGCCCGCGCCGCGCTGCCCGACGTGTCGCTGCTGTCGCTGCTGGCCCGGTTCGCCGTCCTGGGGCTGCGCCGCTTCCCCGAGCTGAACTCCCGCGTGGAGGGCGACGAGATCGTGGTGCTCGACGCCGTCCACCTCGGCTTCGCCGCGCAGACCGACCGCGGCCTCGTGGTGCCGGTGGTCCGCGACGCCCACACCCGCACCACGGCCGACCTGGCCGCGGCGCTGCGGGAGCGGACGGCGGCGGCCCGCGACGGGACGCTGACCCCGGCCGACCTGACCGGGGGCACGTTCACCCTGAACAACTACGGCGTCTTCGGCGTCGACGGGTCCGCCGCGATCATCAACCACCCCGAGGCGGCCATCCTCGGCGTGGGCCGGATCGTCGACCGCCCCTGGGCGGTGGACGGCCAGCTGGCGGTGCGCAAGGTCTGCCAGCTGACCCTGGCCTTCGACCACCGGGTCTGCGACGGCGGCACGGCCGGCGGCTTCCTCCGCTTCGTCGCCGACCAGGTGGAGTCCCCGATCAGAGCCCTGGCCCACCTCTGACCCGCGAGTTGAGCGTTCAGGCACGGCGAGTGGAGCGTTCGGACACCGCGAGTTGAGCGTTCACGTACGCTGACCTGCGTGTACGCGTGGGTCCGGGTCGGGGTGCTGGTGCTGCTGGTGGCCGGGGCAGGAGTCGCCGCGGTGCTCGGCGGGCTGCCCGACGCCGGGCGCGTCCAGGAGTGGATCGCGCCCGTCGGGCCGGTCCTGTTCGTGCCCGTGTGCGCGCTCGCGTGCCTCGTGCTCGTGCCGAAACCGCTGCTGAGCGTGCTCGCCGGGCTGCTCTACGGCCCGGCCGCCGGAGTGCCGGCGGCGTGGGCCGGGATCGTGCTCGGCGCGGTGCTGTCGTTCTGGCTCGCCCGGCTGCTGGGCCGCGACGCCCTCGCGCCGCTGCTCGCCGGAGGTCGCCTCGGCCGCCTGGAACGGGCGTACGCGCGGCGCGGGCTCGTGTCGGTGATCGTGTTCCGGCTGATCCCCCTCGTGCCGTTCGGACTGGTGAACCTCGGTTCCGGCGTCACGTCGCTGCGCGCCCGCGACTTCGTCCTGGGCACGGCGGTCGGCGTCCTGCCCGCCACGGCCCTGCACGTCGTGGTCGGCGCGGAGGCCACCGACACGACGTCGCCGCAGTTCCTCCTGGTCACGGCGGCGACCCTGCTGCTGGCCGTGGCGGGCGTCCTGGCCGCCCGCCGCCTCTCCCGACCGGCCGGGGACTCCGTCACGCGCTGACGTCGAGCAGCTCCCGCACCCGGCGGCGAGCCTCGTGCAGCGGGGGCACGTCCCGGCTCGCGGCGGCGGCCAGGACCTCCCCGAGCCGTCGCCCGATGTCGCGCACCAGGAGGTCCGCCTCGTCGGGAGAGGCGCCGTGCACCTCGCGGGAGACGGCGGAGACGATGCCACCGGCGCTGACCACGGTGTCCGGCGCCCAGCAGATCCCGCGGGCGTGCAGCAGGTCGGCGGTCGAGTCCGCGTCGAGCTGGTTGTTCGCCGCGCCGACGATCGCGCGGCACCGCAGGGCGGGCACGGTCTCCGGGGTGAGGAACCCGCCGACCGCGCAGGGCACGACCACGTCGACGTCGGCGGTCAACGCCTCGTCCGGCTCGTTCCACGTCGCGCCCCACCGCTCGGCCAGCGCGCGCCGGGAGGTGTCGACGTCGGTGACCACGAGTCGCGCGCCCGCCGCGGCCAGGTGCTCGCCGACCAGCGCGCCGACGTGCCCGAGCCCGAGCAGGGAGAAGCTCAGCGACTCCAGCGGCCGACCGCCCAGGACGTGCTCCCGCACGGCGTCGATCGAGGCGATCACCCCGGTCGCGGTCGGTCCGGACGAGTCGCCGCTGCCACCGGCCGACTCCGGCCGGCACAGCGCCCGCGAGGTGCCGCGACCGATCTCGATCATGTCCTGGGGTGCGGACCCGACGTCCGGCCCGGTCAGGTAGCCGCCGTCGAAGCTCTCGACCAGGTCGGCGACGTCGGCGAGCAGCTCACCGCGCCGCGGGCCGGTGAACTCCGCCGCGCTCCCGGCGTCGAGCGCCACGACGGTCTTGCCGCCGCCGTGCGCGAGCCCGGCCAGCGCCGCCTTCTCGGTCATCGCCGCCGACAGCCGCAGCGCGTCGGCCAGGCCGTCCTGCCAGGTCGGGTAGGACCTGATCCGGCAGCCGCCCAGCGCGGGACCGAGCCGGGTCGAGTCGATGCTGACGACGATCATCTGCCCGGTGCGGGCGCCGCGCTGGACCCGCACCGCCTCGGGGTGGGCCGACACGTGGTGGGCGTTCGGTGCCATAGTGGTGCTCCGTTCAGAAGTTCGGGACTCGCGGCGGAGTCTCGACGTTCTGAATCCGTGGCGGTATCCCTGCCGAACGATGTTCGGCAAGGGGAAGGAGTGGACCGGCGTGGACGAACTTGATTCGGCGATCCTGCGCGAACTGCAGGCGGACGCTCGGCTCACCAACCGGGAACTGGCCGCCCGCCTCGGCCTGGCGCCGTCGAGCTGCCTCGTGCGCACCAGGGCACTGCGGGAGCGCGGCGTCCTGACCGGCTTCCACGGCCAGGTCGACCTGGCCAAGATCGGCCGGAGCGTCCAGGCGCTGATCGCGTTCACCGTCCGCCCGCTGAGCCGCGACGTCATCCGGGGCTTCCAGACCTTCGCCCTCCAGCAGCCGGAGGTGATCGCCGTCTTCGTGCTCGGCGGCAGCGACGACTTCCTGGTGCACGTCGCCGTGCCCACGATCAGCGACATGCACGCGATGCTGGTGGACCGCTTCAGCAAGCGCAGGGAGGTGGTCGGGTTCCGCACCTCGATCGTCTACGAGCACGTGCGGCAGCTCTCGATCGACCCGGCTCCGGCCGACTGACCGAGCACGCGGGCCGCCCGCCCGAACGCCCGACCCGCCGGCGCGAGGAGGATGTCGGGCCCCGCGGCGGTGCGGCAGCACCGCCGGGCGTTCGCCCACCGGGGGCGAACCTCCTTCACGGCGCGTCGACGGCCCGCCAGGGGAAGCGGGTGAGCGTGAGCACGCGCCGCGCGTGCTTGCTCGGCGTGGTCAGCAGCACCCGGTGACCGGTGCGCGCGACCTGCGCCTCCAGGCGGCACACGAACCCCACGCCGATGCAGGAGAGCAGGGTCACGCCGGACAGGTCGATCACGACGTCGCTCGGCGGCCCGGCGCACACGGTGTCGTGAGCCGCGTCGAGCTGCGAGGTCAACGCGAGGTCCACATCACCCGTCAGCGCGACGCGCGGTGTCGCCCCGGTCATGGTGCAGCGCACCTGGTCGTTCCGCATCACACCGGCGTTCACGACAGCCCCGCATCCGTGGGTCGGCCCGAAGCCGACCGGCTTCACGTTTGTCCCCCGACAAATATAGCCTGTCGTCGTGGAAATCGGTGCGGGAAGGTCAGGCCAGCTGTTCGGCGTCGGCGTCGGCGCTCGCGGCGGCGTCGTTGAACTCGGCCAGCCCGGTCAGCAGCGCTCGGCGTCCCGCCGGGCTCACCCCGCTCAGGATCGTCGCCAGCGCGGTGCGCCGGTTGCGGGTCACCTCGGCCAGCAGCTCACGTCCGTCCCTGGTCAGGACCAGGACGACCTCGCGCCGGTTCTTCGCGTTCACCTGCCTGGCCAGCAGCCCGGCGGCCTGCAACCGGTCGCACAACCGGCTCGCGGACGACGGGATCGCACCCAGCTCGGCGGCCAGCCCGTTGAGGTTGATCTGCTCGTGGCGCTCGACGATGTTCAGCGCGTGCAGCTGCGACGGGGAGACCCGCGTTCCCAGCGCCTCGTGAGCGTGGTTCCAGATGCCCGCGAGCGTCCGCGCGGCCTGCTCTACCTCGTGGGACAGGTCTGCCATCGGCCGCCGTCCACCAGTCATGCGCATACTGTGACACTTCCCCTGCACGAACGACAGTCGCGGTGCACCAGCGCGCCGTCCGGATCGGATCGGAGGCCGTGATGACCGCGGTGGAATCACTCGCCCGTGCCGAGAGGGCGATGCGCTCCAGCGCGCCGCACTCGCTGCTGAACGTGCTGCGCGCGACGCTGCGCGCCGACTTCGACGTCGTCACCGCCGACCTGCTGCTCGCGGACTACCGGCTGTCGGTGCTGCAACCCGTCATCGAGCTGCCCCACACGGCCGACCCCCTCCCCATCCGCACCACGGCGGCGGGCCGCGCCTTCACGTCCCAGCAGGTCGTGCTGGAGCCCTCGCCCGACCGCAGCGGTGTCGTGGTGAACCTGCCCGTCGCCGTGCGCGGAGACCGGCTCGGCGTGCTCGTGGTCGAACTGCCCGCCGCCCCCGACGAGCCCACGCGCACCCTGCTCGCCGACCTCGCCACCAGTCTCGGGCACGAACTCGTCGTCGCCGAGCGCGACACCGACCTGTACCTCCAGGCCCGCCGCCGCGAGCGGCTGAGCCTCGCCGCCGAGATGCAGTGGCAGCTGCTGCCCGGCCGCGGCTGCTCGCGCGCCGAGTACTCCCTCGGCGGTCAGCTCGAACCCGCTTACACGATCGGCGGCGACAACTTCGACTGGAGCGCCGACTCCACCCACCTGACCGTCACCGTCTCCAACGGCATGGGACGCGGCATCCGGGCGGCGCTGCTCACCAACCTCGCCATCAGCGCGCTGCGCAACGCGCGCCGCGCCGGGCTCGGGCTCGCCGACCAGGCGGTGCTCGCCGACCAGGCGCTCTACGCGCAGTTCGGTGGCACGGAGTACGTGTCCACCCTGATGCTGCGCTTCGAACTCGCGACCGGGCGGGTGGCCGTCGTGGACGCGGGCTCGCCGCGGGTGCTCCGGATGCGGGACGACGAGATCGAGCTGATCCCGTTCGACGCGCAGCTCCCGCTGGGCATGTTCGACGAGACCGAGTACCGCGAGCAGGACTTCGCGGTGCGCGACGGCGACCGGCTGGTCATCGTCAGCGACGGCGTGCACGCGGCTCGCACGGACGCGCGCGGCGAGTACGGCACCAACCTCGACGGCGTGATCCGCTCCTCGCGGAACCTGCCCGCGTCCGAGGCGGCGCGGGCGATCATCAACGAGCTGCTGGAGTGGCACGAGGGCACCGACCTGCTCGACGACGCCGTCGTGGTGTGCCTGGACTGGACCAATCCGGGGAGCTGAGGTCCACCGGGTGCCTGTGCGGGAGCCGGGACGCCGTCAGGCGGCCGCCCCGACTCCCGCGTCTTCGGGGGACGACTGCTCCAGCAGCGTGAGCAGCAGCCCCTCCTTGGTGGACCACGGGCAGATCGTCACGACGTCCTGCGCGGTCGCCTCGATCAGCGCCTCCGCCACCAGCGCGCCCGCGAGGGACTGGTGCGCGCGGTGCCGCGAGATGCCGGGCAGCGCGGCGCGCTGCGCCGCCGACACCGACGCCAGGCGCGGAATCCACCGGCGCAGGTCGGCGAGGTGCAACTGGCGGGAGACGTGGATGCCGTCGCGCTGCGGCCGAGCTCCGGCCAGCCGGGCCAGCTGCTGGAACACCTTGGAACACCCGACCGTGAGCTGCTGCTCGCTCCGCAGGTGCTCGGTGCGCAGCGCGTGGTCGAGCTGCTCGGTGAGGTGAGAGCGGACGGCGTTCAGGCGCTCCGGCGAGGGGACGCCCTCGTCGAGCCACGCCCTGGTCAGGGTGCGCGCGCCCAGGGGCAGCGACGTCGTGATCGAGGCCGACTCGCCGTCACCGGCGGCGATCTCGGTCGTGCCGCCCCCGACGTCGAGCACGACGAGCGGCCCGGCGGCCCAGCCGAACCAGCGGCGGGCGGCCAGGTAGGACATGGCCGCCTCCTGCCCGCCGGACAGGAAGCGCAGCTCCACGCCCGTGCGGCGGGCCACCTGCTCGACGATCTCGCGGGCGTTGGGGGCGTCGCGGATGACCGAGGTCGCGAACGGGGTGATGGCGGAGACGCCCTCGCGCTCGGCGACGCGACGCGCCTCGGCGACGGCGGCGGTCACGTGGTCCACGCCCTCGGGCGTCACGGCGCCCGTGCGGTCGAGCAGGCGGTCCATCCGCAACCGCACCTTGTGGGACACGGAGGGGCGCAGAAGTGATCCCTCGGCCCGGTCGACGACCACCAGGTGCGCGCTGAAGCAGCCCACGTCGAGCACCCCGACCCTGCTCGGTCTCTCCGCCATGCGCGTGCACCAGTCCCCTCGTCGGCAGGGCTCCGGTGTTGATCCGGAACGACAACCGTCAAACCTAGTGGCGAGAGCGCCACTCCAGTGCGTTCCGATGTGGCTCTTTTGTGTGATTCTCGCTGCTCCGCCCGTGTTGATCACCAGGGAGAACGTCCGCCCGCACACTCCACAGAGGACTGAACGGGCGAGCGGGTGACGTGCCGTGCCGCTCGTCGCGGCAGGAACTTCCCCCACACGGGGGAAACATCGCCTCGGACGGGCTGTTTCGACTGCCCCGTCAGGGGCATCCGCGCGGGGAGACCCGTGGCGGAGGTGGTTCGATGGACGTGGTGGAAGAACCGGAGCGGGTCGGGACCAGGTGGCGCACCGCGGCGTCCGCGCTGCTGGTGCTGACCGCGGTGGTCCAGCTCGTGAGCTTCTCGGCCGGGCCGCACCCGGCACGCACCGCCGTCGGGCTCACCTGCCTCGTCGTCATGCTGGCGCTGCTCGGCTACCTCCGCCGGATCAGGTGAGCGCGTCCGGGCGGTGATCAGCCGCCGGTCACCCGTGCGGCGGCCAGACGACCCGAGATCAGCACCGGCGGAATCCCCACGCCCGGCGTCGTGCCGCTGCCCGCGAGCACCACGTTGCCCCCGCGCGACACCAGGTTGCGCGGCCGGAACGGCCCCGTCTGGGCGAACGTGTGGGCCGCCGAGAAGGGCGTTCCCGCCGCCTGCCCCGTCCGCGCCCAGTCCGCGGGCGTCATCAGCGACAGCCGCCGCACCGACGTGCTCGACGGCACCAGGCCGCGCCGCACCACCCGGTCCACGACCTCCTCGGCGTAGCGCTCGCCGATCAGGTCCCAGCGCAGCGGCGCCGTCTCCAGGTTCGGGCACGGCGCCAGCAGGTACTGGAGGTGCTCTCCCGGCGGCGCCAGGTCCGGATCGGTGAGCGACGGGGTGGTGAGCAGCAGCGACGGGTCGCGCATGAGCACGCCCTCGCGGATGATCTCGTCGAACGTGCCGTCCCACGCTCCGCCGAAGGAGATCGTGTGGTGGGCGGCGCCGGGGGACAGCTCCGAGGCGGCCAGGTGCACGACCACGGCGGACGGGGACCAGCGCAGCCGCAGCGGACGCCGCGACGGGCGCTCCAGCAGACGCGCGCTCTCGGCGGGCCCGGTGGCCAGCACCAGCGCGTCGCACGCGATGCGCTCCGCTGGCGTCCGCACCGCCGTCACCCGGTCGCCGCTGCGCTCCAGCGCCGTCACCGGCGTGTCGAGGTGGAACTTCACCCCGGCCGCCGCCGCCGCGTCGGCCAGCGCCTGCGGCACCCGGCGCATCCCGCCGCGGGGGAAGAACACCCCGGCCACGGTGTCCATGTAGGCGATCACGGCGTACGCGCCCAGCGCGTGTCGCGGCGCCACGCCCGCGTAGAGCGACTGGAACGAGAACACCCGCCGCAACCGCTCGTCGGAGAGGAACCGCCCGACCGCGGAGGACAGCCGGCCGAACCCGCCCAGCGCGGCGAGGCGGGCCAGGTCGGGTCCCACCAGGTCCAGCGGCGAGTCGAAGTTGCCGCCGATGAAGCGGTCGCGCTCCACCTCGTACATCCGGGTCAGCCACGCGCGCAGCTTCCGGTAGCCCTCGGCCTCCGCGTCCCCGGCGAACGCGGCGACGGCGCGCTCCATCTCCGCCGCGCCGGTGTGCACGTCCAGCTCGGAGCCGTCGGCGAAGCGCGCCCGGTACGCGGGGTGCAGCGGGAGCAGCTCCAGCCGGTCGGTCACCCGCTCGCCCACCGCGGCCAGCGCGTCGTCCAGGAGCTCCGGCATGGTCAGCACGGTCGGGCCGGTGTCGACGCGGAACCCGTCCACGTCCTCCCGTCCCGCGAGCCCGCCGGGGTGCGCGGCGCGTTCGACGACGGTCACCTCGCGGCCCGCGCCGCGCAGGTGCAGCGCGGCGGACAGGCCCGCGAGGCCCGCCCCGACGACGACCACGTGATCGGTGCGACCGGTGACCGCGCGAACCATGAGAACTCTCCTCGGAACCTGAAGATCGACGAGCGGGGGATCAGCGTCGGCGGGTGGTGGCCTTGGTGGCCAGGCGGAGCAGGTGCGAGCGGGCGTCGCCGGACATGTCCACGTCGCGCAGCGCGCTCAGCGCCCGCCCGGTCAGCTCGGTGATGCGCTCCTCGACCGCCTGCACCGCGCCGAGGTCGCGCAGCGTCGCGCGGACCTCCTCGACCAGGGCCGGGGTGATCTCCGCGCCGTCCAGCGCCGAGCGCAGCAGCGCGGCCGAGTCCTCGCGCCCCGCCTCGGCCGCCAGCTCGAACGCGATGGCGACGAGGGGGGTGCGCTTGCCCTCGCGCAGGTCGTCGCCCACCGGCTTGCCCGTGACGTGCTCGTCGCCGAACACGCCGAGCAGGTCGTCGCGGAGCTGGAACGCCACACCGATGTCGCGCCCGAAGGCGCGCAGCGCGTCCACCAGTTCCGGCGTCGCGCCCGCCAGCGCGGCTCCCAGGTGCAGCGGTCGCTCCACCGTGTAGGCGGCGGTCTTCAGGCGGGCCACCGTCATGGTCTCCGGCACGGACTCCTCGCGCCGAGCCGACGCCAGCAGGTCCCGGTACTGACCGGCCATCATCTCCGTGCGCATCGCGCGCCACGGCTCCCACAGCGCGGTCAGTCCCGCGGCGCCGAGCCCCGAGGTGACCAGGGCGTCGTCCGCCCAGGACAGCGCGAGGTCGCCGACGACGATCGCCACCGAGTCGCCGAAGCGCTCGGCGTCGCCGCACCACCAGCGGGTGCGGTGCCGGTCGGCGTACGTCGTGTGCGTCGTGGGCCGGCCGCGCCGGGTCGCCGAGCGGTCCATCACGTCGTCGTGGACCAGCGCGCAGCACTGGAGCAGTTCGAGCGCGACCAGTGCCCGCAGCACCGGCGCCGGTGCGGAGTCCAGGTCCGCGCCGCCCGCCGCGCGCCAGCCCCACCAGGCGAACGTGGGCCGGATTCGCTTGCCGTCCGCCAGGGCGAGCGCGGACAGCTCCGCCACGAGACCCGCGTCGAGACCCGCGGGGACGTCGGTCCGCTCGCGCTCGGCGAGGAAGTCCTCCAGCCCCGCCCTGACCACCTCGCGCACGCGCTCGTCGTCGGACGGGGTCCGCGGCGTCGGGACGGCGTTGTGGGCGAGCGACATCGTCGCCTCCTCGAGTGCGGGGTGAAGGAGAACTGTGATGAGCTAACCAGCGCAGGACCCGGTCCGCACGACGGCTGGACTCGTCGAGCGGATCACCACGCGCGGTCCTAGCGTGGTGGCACCACGCGCGAGGAGGGGCACTCGAAGTGCAGTCGGATCGTGAGCTGGATGCCGCGGGCATCGTCGACCCCGTGTTGCGAACGGCCTACCGGCGGTGCCGCGCGCTCAACGCGGAGCACGGCCGCACCTACTACCTGGCGACGCGGATGCTCGCCCCGCAGCAGCGCCCGGCCGTGCACGCGCTGTACGGATTCGCCCGCTGGGCGGACGACGTCGTGGACGAGGTCCACGACGGGCGGACCGGGCGGCAGCGCGCCGATGAACTGTCCACACTGGATCGGACGATGCGGGAGGGGCTGGAGCGGGGGCGCAGCGACCACCCGGTGATCACCGCGCTGATCGACACCGCCGACCGCTACGACATCGACCACGCGCACTTCCACGACTTCATGCGCTCCATGACGATGGACCTCACCGTCACGGACTACCCGACCTACGCCGACCTCGCGGAGTACGTGCACGGCTCGGCCGCCGTGATCGGGCTCCAGGTGCTGCCCGTGCTGGGCACCGTCGTGCCGAGGGAGGAGGCGGCGCCCGCCGCCGCGGCGCTGGGCATCGCCTTCCAGCTCACCAACTTCCTGCGCGACGTCGGCGAGGACCTCGACCGCGGCCGGGTCTACCTGCCCGCCGACGAACTCGCCGCGTTCGGCGTGGACCGGGAGCTGCTGGAGCACGTCCGGGCCACCGGACGCACCGACCCGCGCGTGCGCCGCGCGCTCGCCCACCTCGTCGCGCGCACCAGGGGCGTCTACCGGCGGGCCGCCGTCGGCGTACCCATGCTCGCGCCGCGCTCCCGGCCCTGCGTGGGCACGGCCCTGCGGCTCTACGGCGGCATCCTGGACGAGATCGAGGCCGCCGGCTACGACGTGCTGCGCCACCGCGTCGTCGTCCCGCGGCACCGCCGCCTGGTCGTCGCGCTGCCCGCGCTGGCGCGCGCGGCGGTCAGCCGCTCCGTCCCCGTGCCGACCCGCTGAACCCCACACCCAGGAGAGCCGCTGATGTCCCCAGCACGCCCGAGGATTCCACTGCGGTTGTTCGACCGGACGCCGTGGCCGGAGCAGAAGCCCACCTGGCCCGAGGCGAAGCCCGCGCTGATCGCCGCGGCGCTCAAGCGGGCGCAGGCCAGGCCGTCGGGCAACTGGTACGTCGTCGCCGCGAGCCGCGAGGTCGTGGCGGCCGCGCCGTTCGGCCGCACGATCGCCGGGCGGGAGGTCGTGCTGTGGCGGGGCGCGGACGGTGAACTGCTCGCCGGGCCCGGCTCGTGCCCCCACCTCGGCGCACCGCTGTGCGACGCGGCCGTGCACGCCGGGCAGCTCGTGTGCCGCTGGCACGGTCTCGCCCTGGGGAAGCGGAGGTTCGGCGCGTGGAGCCCGTACCCGGCGCACGACGACGGCGTGCTCGCCTGGGTCAGGCTGGACGAGGTCGGCGGGGAGGAACCGCTCGACGCGCCGGTGGTGCCGGTGCGCCCGCCCGCCGCGTCCGTCGACGCCGTGGCGACCGTGATCGGCCGGTGCGAGCCGGAGGACGTGGTGGCCAACCGGCTCGACCCCTGGCACGGCGCGTGGTTCCACCCGTACTCCTTCGCGAACCTGCGGGTGCTGGACGCGCCCGCCGCCGACCTCGACAGCACCGCCGACGACCGGTTCACCGTGGCGGTCACCTTCACCCTCGCCGGACGGCTCGGCGTGCCGGTGGTGGCCGCGTTCACCTGTCCCGAACCGCGCACGATCGTCATGCACGTCGTGGAGGGTGAGGGGCGGGGCAGCGTCGTCGAGACGCACGCGACCCCACTGGGCCGGGGACCGGACGGCGCGGAGCGCACCGCCGTGATCGAGGCGGTCGTGGCGCACTCCGACCGGAAGGGCTTCGCCGCGGCGCTCCCGGCGGCGGCGGTGCTCCGGCCGCTGATGAAGCTCGCCGCGAAGCGGCTGTGGCGCGACGACCTCGCCTACGCCGAGCGGCGCTACTCGCTGCGCACCACCGGCCGCTGGGTCGACTGAGCGGGAGCCGGGTCGCGCCGGGACGCGGCCCGGACACGTCCCGGCGAGACAGCGGGCGGCTCGTGGCGGCGGAGTCCGTCGTGACGGTTCGCTCCACCGGCGCGACCGGAGGGTCCACCCGCACGAGGTCGCCCGCCGGCACCGGGAAGTGCTCCGGTGTCCGCGCGGTCGGCCGGTGGCGGTGCCGGCCGGGCGGCGAGCAGCCGCGCGGCTCGACCGCGGTCCCGTCGGCGCGCACCGCTCACGCGCGGGCCTCCTGCTCGGGGTGGTTCAGCACGCTCGCGCCGGGACGCGCTCGGCCCGCCGGTCACCGCTCGTCGCGGGCCGGGCCGGTCGGCCGCGTCGCCCGGAAGGTGTGCACGATGCCGCGCTGCCAGCCCGAGATCTCGTAGCGGGCGACGCCGTCGAACCCCGCCCGGCGCAGCCGCCGCTCGAACGCGGTCGCGCCGTCGAAGCGCAGCACGCTGCGCCACAGGTAGGTGTAGAGCGACGGGTCGCGGGTGGCCAGCGTTCCCAGCGGGATGATCACCGACCAGTTGACCGCGTTCCAGATCGCCGTGCTCAGCGCCGAGTCGCGCACCGAGTACTCGTGCACCACCAGCGGGGCGCCCGGCCGCAGCAGGTCGCGCACCCGTGCGAGCACCGGATCGGGCTCGGGCAGGTTCCGGACCAGGTAGGCCGCGAAGACGGCGTCGAACGGCCCGCGCACACCGGCCCCCGCCACGTCCTCCGCCCGCGAGTGCACGAACGACACCGCGTCCGGCCACGTCTTGGCCCTCGCCCGTGCGAGCATCCCGGCCGAGGCGTCGACGGCGACGACCTCCGCGTGCGGGGCGACCGCGAGCAGGGCGGCGGTGGACGCGCCGGTCCCGCAGCCGAGGTCGAGGACGCGCGCTCCGCGTCCGCCCTCCGGCAGCCCCAGCCTGGCGGCGGAGCGCCGCAGTGCCCGGTGGTAGTCCGGATTGGCGCCGACGAGCACGTCGTAGGAGGTGGCAGCCGAGTCGAACGCTCCGGGCACCTCGGTGACCGGGAGCGGAGCGGTGGAGTCGCGCACGGTGCAGAACCTAGGGGGCGGGCGGGCGCGGCGCACGGCGGTGCCGGGCACCGCCGTGCGCCGGACCGCCCCGCGAACCGGTTTCCGAGTCGGTCACCGTCCGGTCGCTCCGGGCGTCGTTCACCCGTGAATCGGGCATGTGAACGCCCGATTCGGGCACGTCTTGCCTGTTCGCGAGCCCGAAAGAGGCTGAGAAACGGGTGAGAACCGGGCATCTGCGGAGGCGCTGTGGCACTGGCCACACCCGTTCGGTGGTGTTAAACCTTATGCCTGCCCGAACGGGCAAGGTGAGTCCGAGCAAGCGGAAGCACCGGTGGTGCGGACGTCCACAGCGAGGTGGAGGTGGGAATGCAGGCTGAGGAGCGGAAGCGGCGCATCCTCGCCAGGGCGCGCACCGAGGGCCGGGTCGACGTCATGGACATCGCGGCCGAGTTCTCGGTGGCTCCGGAGACCGTCCGGCGCGACCTGCGGCTGCTGCACGAGCACGGTCTGGTCCGGCGCACGCACGGCGGGGCGTTCCCCGTCGAGAGCGCCGGTTTCGAAACCGGTCTCGCGTTCCGCTCGGTGTCCAGCGTTCCGGAGAAGCGGCGGATAGCGGCCGCGGCGGCCGAACGCCTCGACGACGCGGAGACCGTGTTCGTCGACGAGGGGTTCACGCCGCAGCTCGTGGCCGAGGCCCTGCCGCTGGACCGTCCGCTCACGATCATCACCGCCTCCCTGCCCACCGCCGCCGCGCTGTCGGAGTCGCCGTCGATCACGGTGCTCCTGCTCGGCGGCAGGGTCCGCGGCCGCACCCTCGCGACCGTGGACCACTGGGCGATCCGGATGCTCGGCGAGATGGTCATCGACCTGGCCTACATCGGTGCGAACGGGATCTCCCGCGAGCACGGCCTCACCACGCCCGACCCGGTGGTCGGGGCGGTCAAGGCGCAGGCGGTGAAGGTGGCGCGACGGAGGATCTTCGTCGGTGTCCACACGAAGTTCGGCGTGGCGAGCTTCAGCAGGTTCGCGGTCGTCTCGGACTTCGAGACGATCATCACGGACTCCTCGCTCTCACCGGGGGAGGCCCACCGCTACGCGGTGCTCGGTCCCAGGGTGATCCGCACCTGAGACCTCAGCGGTTGTTCTGAGATTTTTCGAGTTGTGCTCCCGCGACCCCACCAGGGGTGGCGGGCGCGGTCGGACGCGGCCACTTCCAGGCCGAACGTGATGTGGAAAGGGAAGACGATGACGTCTAACCGTCGCAAGGCCGCCGTCGCGGCCGGTGCGATCGCGGTGCTGGCGGCCACGGCGGCCTGCAGCGGTGCCGGCGGGGGCGGTGCGGCAGGCGACAGCCAGTCGATCAACGTCCTCATGGTGAACAACCCGCAGATGCAGGACCTCCAGAAGCTCACCGCGGACAACTTCACCAAGTCGACCGGTATCACGGTCAACTTCACCGTGCTGCCCGAGAACGACGTCCGCGACAAGATCAGCCAGGACTTCTCCAGCCAGGCCGGTCAGTACGACGTGGCGACGATCAGCAACTACGAGACCCCGTTCTTCGCGAAGAACGGCTGGCTGACGCCGCTGGACGACTACATCGCCGGTGACGCCGCGTTCGACCAGCAGGACGTCCTGGAGCCGATCCGCACCGCGCTCACCGCGGAGGACGGCAAGGTCTACGCCGAGCCGTTCTACGGCGAGGCGTCGATGCTGATGTACCGCAAGGACGTCTTCGAGGCCAAGGGCCTGACGATGCCGGAGAAGCCGACCTGGCAGCAGGTCGCGGAGCTGGCGGCGCAGACCGACGGCGCCGAGCCGGGCATGAAGGGCATCTGCCTGCGCGGCCAGCCGGGCTGGGGTCAGGTCATGGCGCCGCTGACCACCGTGGTCAACACCTTCGGCGGTACCTGGTTCACGCAGGACTGGCAGGCGCAGGTCAACGGTGCCGAGTTCACCGAGGCCACGAAGTTCTACGTCGACCTGGTGCGCAACCACGGCGAGGCCGGCGCGGCGCAGGCCGGGTTCGCCGAGTGCCTGAACAACATGACGCAGGGCAAGGTCGCCATGTGGTACGACGCCACGTCCGCGGCCGGTCTGCTGGAGGCCGACGACTCGCCGGTCAAGGGCAAGCTCGGCTTCGCGCAGGCGCCGGTCGTGAAGACCGAGTCCTCGCAGTGGCTCTACACCTGGGCGTTCGGCGTCCAGAAGGCCAGCAAGAAGGCCGACTCCGCGTGGAAGTTCATCTCCTGGGCGTCCGGCAAGGACTACGAGCAGCTCGTCGGCTCGCAGCTCGGCTGGTCGAAGGTGCCCGACGGCAAGCGCTCCTCGACCTACCAGCGTCCGGAGTACCTGGCGTCCGGCGGCACGTTCGCGAAGCAGGCGGAGACCGCCATCAAGGGCGCCAACCCCGACGACCCCGGCGTGCAGCCGCGTCCCGCCCCCGGCATCCAGTTCGTCGGCATCCCCGAGTTCACCGACCTGGGTACGAAGGTGTCGCAGCAGATCAGCGAGGCCATCGCGGGCGGCAAGACCGTCGAGGAGGCACTGGCCGCAGGCCAGCAGGAGGCCGAGAAGGTCGCCGAGAAGTACCGGAAGTGATCCGCACGCCCATCGGCACGTCAACACCGACAGGGAGAGTTCGACGATGACTCTCGACACCGCGCCACCGCCAGTGAAGCAGGTGCGACGAGAGCGGCCGACCCCGCCGAGAGGGCCCGGCGGCGCGAGCCGCTGGGCCCGGCGAGCCCCGCTGCTTCCCGCGCTGATCTTCCTGATCGTGGTCACCCAGCTGCCGTTCGTGGCGACGCTGGTGATCTCGTTCATGCGCTGGAACTCGCTCGACCCGACCAACCGCGGGTTCGCCGGCGTCGACAACTACCTCACCGTGTTCACCGACGCCGGACTGCGCTCCTCGGTGGTCACGACCGTCGTGCTGACCGCGGCCGTGGTCCTGATCAGCCTGGTCCTCGGGCTGGGGCTGGCACTGCTGCTGGACACGAAGTTCCGCGGCCGGGGCGTCGTGCGGACGATGCTCATCGCGCCGTTCCTCGTCGTCCCCGTGGCGGCGGCCCTGCTCTGGAAGCACGCCCTCTACAACCCGTCCTACGGGCTGTTCAACGGTGTGCTCACCTGGATCTGGGGCCTGTTCGGCAGCCAGAACCCGCCGCAGCCGGAGTGGATCAGCGAGATGCCGCTGAGCGCCGTCGTCGCCTCCCTGGTGTGGCAGTGGACGCCGTTCATGATGCTGATCCTGCTGGCGGGGCTCCAGAGCAGGCCGATGGACGCGGTCGAGGCCGCGCACATCGACGGCGCGTCGCCGTGGCAGGTCTTCCGCTACCTGACCTTCCCGCACCTGCGGCAGTACCTGGAGCTGGGCGGCCTGCTCGGGTCCATCTACATCGTGCAGAACTTCGACGCGGTCTTCACGATCACGTCGGGCGGGCTCGGCACGGCGAACCTGCCGTACACGATCTACCAGACCTTCTTCCAGGCGCACGAGTACGGCCAGGCGTCGGCCGCGGGTGTGGTGGTCGTGATCGGTTCGATGATCATCGCCACGTTCGCGCTGCGCGTGGTGTCCTCCCTGTTCCGAGACGAGGTCCGCTCGTGAAGCGCGCGTGGAAGCCCTGGGGCGCCATCGCCTGGATCGCCGCCGTCGTGTTCTTCGCCCCCGTGGCGTGGATGCTGCTCACCTCGCTGCACAGCGAGCCCGACGCGGCGACCAACCCGCCGTCGCTGCTCGCGCCGATCACCCTCGACGGCTACGCCGAGTTCTTCGGCGGCACCGGCGGGATCAGCCCGTGGCCGCCGCTGATCAACTCCTTCAGCGCCAGCATCGGTTCGACGCTGATCGTGCTGCTGCTGGCGATCCCGGCCGCGTACGCGCTGTCGATCAAGCCGGTGGAGAAGTGGACCGACGTCCTGTTCTTCTTCCTCTCCACCAAGATGCTGCCCGTCGTCGCGGGCATCCTGCCGATCTACCTGGTGGCGCAGTACGCCGGGATGCTCGACAACATCTCGTTCCTGACGCTGCTCTACACGTCGATGAACCTGCCCATCGCCGTGTGGCTGATGCGCTCGTTCCTCGCCGAGGTCCCCAAGGAGATCCTGGAGGCCGCGGCGATCGACGGCGCGGGGCTGATCACGATCCTGCGCAGGGTCGTCGCGCCCGTGGCGATGCCCGGCATCGCCGCCACGGCGCTGATCTGCTTCATCTTCAGCTGGAACGAGCTGCTGTTCGCCAGGGTGCTCACCGGAGTGGTCGCGGGCACGGCGCCGGTGTTCCTCACCGGTTTCGTCACCAGCCAGGGCCTGTTCCTGGCCAAGGTGTGCGCCGCGGCGACGATCGTGTCCTTCCCGGTGCTCGTCGCCGGTTTCGCCGCCCAGGACAAGCTGGTCCAGGGCCTCTCGCTGGGAGCTGTGAAGTGAAAGCCGCCGTCATCACCGGCATCGGCCAGGTCGAGGTGACCGACGTCCCCGACCCGACGCCAGGCCCGCGAGAGGTCGTCGTCGACGTCGCTGCCTGTGGTCTGTGCGGCACGGACCTGCACATCCTCCAGGGGGAGTTCGCCCCGACGCTGCCGATCGTGCCCGGTCACGAGTTCGCCGGCGTGATCGTCGAGGTCGGCTCGGACGTGACGGAGCTGGCCGTGGGCGACCGGGTCGCGGTGGACCCGTCGCTGTACTGCAACGAGTGCCGCATGTGCCGGATGGGCCGCAACAACCTCTGCGAGCGCTGGAACGCCATCGGCGTGAGCAAGCCCGGTGGCGCGGCGGAGTTCGCGGTGGCTCCGGTGGCGAACTGCGTCAAGCTGCCGGACCACGTGCGCACCGAGGACGCCGCGCTCATCGAGCCGCTGTCCTGCGCGGTGCGGGGCTACGACGTGCTGCGTTCGCAGATGGCCAGCCGCGTGCTGATCTACGGCTCGGGCACGATGGGCCTGATGATGCTCCAGCTGGGCAAGCTCACCGGCGCGTCCAGCATCGAGGTCGTCGACCTGAACCCGGACCGGCTGGCCACGGCCAAGCAGCTCGGCGTGACGGCGACGGCGGCGAACGCCGACGAGCTGGACCGCCCCGGCGGCTGGGACGTCGTCATCGACGCCACCGGCAACGAGCGCGCCATCCAGGACGGCCTCAACCGGGTCGCGAAGGGCGGCACGTTCCTCCAGTTCGGCGTGACCGACTACTCGGCGCGGGCCGTGATCGAGCCGTACAAGATCTACAACCAGGAGATCACCATCACCGGCTCGATGGCGGTGCTGCACTCCTTCGAGCGTGCCGCGGACCTGTTCGCGAACGGCGTGCTCGACCCGGACGTCTTCATCAGCGACCGTCTCCCGCTCGCCGACTACGTGCCGGCGCTGGAGCGGTTCAAGGCCGGGCAGGGGCGCAAGATCCAGGTGCTCTGCTGACCTGATCGCGATCGTGTCGCGAGGCCCGGTGTCCCCCGTTCGGGGGTGCCGGGCCTCGCGGCGTCCGGGCCGTCGTGCGCGAACGCTCAACTCGTGGTGCCTGAACGCTCAACTCGTCGTGCGCGAACGCTCAACTCGTGGGTGTCAGCGTTGGCTCGCGTAGTAGGCGTCGACCGTGTCGCCGTCCAGGCCCACAAAGGTCTCTATGCGCGCCGCCGCGGCCTTGACCAGGACCACCAGGACGTCGAGGGCGTGGTTCGACATGGCTCGCACGGTCATGCCGGTCAGCACGGCGTTGTCGGCGGCGATGCTCGTGAGCAGGGTGGTGGCCGAGTCGACGGCCCGCTGCCACTCGCTCGCGTCCTGGTCGGGCGGGACCTCGAAGACCGGGGCGATGCGGGTGCCGGGGGCGAGCGTGCGGCGCGGGATGCCGAACAGCACGATCCCGGCGAGCGTCTCGACCGCGGCGAGGGTCTCCCGCTCGCTGCCGAGCAACCGCTGGGCCAGCGCCACGGCGCTGGCGCTGTCCCGGCGTGCCACGGCTCCGACCGCCGCGAGCGCCAGCGCCTCGGGGTTCGGCGCCTCCGCCGCCGCTGGCACGACGACGGGGAGGTCGTCCGGTGACTGTGTCACGGCCACGTCCCTTCACGTCTCGGTGGACCTGCCGAACCTAGGGGCTCGTCGTCGGCGACACGAGGAGGCCGCGTCGCGAACACCCGAACGGCCCACCCGCTGTCCTGCTCCTGCCCTGTGGCTCGCGTCCGTTCACCCGCCCCGCCCGGCGATCGGCGCACCCAGCGAGCGCGAGATGCCCAGCGCCGTGGCGCGCACCGCCGGGACCAGCGTCCGGACGTCGACGCCCTCCACCGGGACCACGACGGACAGCGCCGCGATCACCGACCCGTCGGCGTCGCGCACCGGCGCGGCGATGGACCGGCTGATCAGCTCGATCTGCTGCACGCTGATCACGTACCCGTCGCGGCGGGTGTCGGCCAGCAGCTCCCGCAGCCGCACGGGCGAGGTGTTCGTGCGCTCCGTGTAGCGGTGCAGCGGAGAGGCCAGCACCCGCTCCTGGAACTCGGGGTCGGCGTGCGCCAGCAGCACCAGGCCCACTCCGGAGGCGTGCAGCGGCAAGCGGCTGCCGGTGCGGGTCGCCATCGTCACCGCGCCGCGCGCGGCCAGCCGTTCGATCGACAGCGCCTCCCGGCCGTCGAGCACCGCGAGCTGCACGTTCTGCTGCGTCGCCGTGCAGAGGTCCTCCATGAACGGCATGGCGTTCTCCCGCAGCCGCAGGCTGCCCGGCGTCAGCGAGCCGAGCTCCCACAGCCGCAGTCCCACGTGGTACGCGCCGTCGTCGCGGCGTTGCAGCGCGCCCCAGCGGGTCAGGTCGGCCACCATGCGGTGCGTCGTGCTCAGGGGCAGGCCGGAGGCCCGGCTGAGTTCGGAGAGCGTCAGCGCTGGACGCGCTTGGGAGAAGGCGTCGAGCAGGCGGAAGATCCTGTTCGCCACCGACTCCGCCTCCGGCGGTCGTCGTTGCACACCGGTCAGGATGACATCCCGGCACGGCTTCCACCCAGTGGAAACCCCCCTGGAGAGGAGGAACCCCGCTGCCGCAGAGTCTCGTCGACACCGATTCGCCGGAGGACCGCACATGGCAACGCTCACCACGCTGGCGGACGCCGTCGCCGACCTGGTGCGCGACGGGGACCAGGTGGCCCTGGAGGGGTTCACGCACCTCATCCCCGTCGCCGCGGGACACGAGATCATCCGCAGCGGCAGGCGGGACCTGACCCTCGTGCGGATGACCCCGGACATCGTCTACGACCAGCTCGTCGGCGCGGGCTGCGCGCGGAAGCTGATCTTCTCCTGGGGCGGCAACCCCGGCGTCGGCTCGCTGCACCGCTTCCGCGACGCCGTGCAGCACGGCTGGCCCGTGCCGCTGGAGATCGAGGAGCACAGCCACGCGGGCATGGCCAACCGCTACGTCGCCGGGGCCTCCGGCCTGCCCTTCGCGGTGCTGCGCGGCTACACCGGCACCGACCTGGCGCGCGTCACCGAGACGATCAAGCCCATCACCTGCCCGTTCACCGGCGAGCAGCTCACCGCCGTGCCCGCGCTCAACCCGGACGTGACGATCGTGCACGCGCAGCGCGCGGACCGGGCCGGCAACGTGCAGCTGTGGGGCATCACCGGCGTGCAGAAGGAGGCGGTGCTCGCCGCGAAGCGCAGCATCGTCACCGTCGAGGAGGTCGTCGACGAGCTGGACCCGCGGCCCGGCGCGGTCGTGCTGCCCACCTGGGCCGTCACCGCCGTCGCCGAGGTGCCGCGCGGCGCCCACCCGTCCTACGCGCACGGCTACTACGAGCGGGACAACGAGTACTACAGGTCGTGGGACGCGATCAGCCGCGATCGCGGCGCGTTCGACGCGTGGCTGAAGGAGAGCGTCTTCGGATGAGCACCTGCACCGCCGACGAGACGATGACCGTCGCGGCCTCCCGCGCGCTGCGCGACGGCACCTCGTGCTTCGTGGGCATCGGCCTGCCCTCCACCGCCGCCAACCTCGCCCGCCGCACCCACGCGCCCGACCTCGTGCTGATCTACGAGTCCGGCACCCTCGGCGCGAAGCCCGACCGGCTGCCGCTGTCCATCGGCGACGGGGTCCTCGCCGAGACGGCCGACGCCGTGGTCGGCGTGCCCGAGGTGTTCAACTACTGGCTCCAGCCCGGCCGCGTCGACGTCGGCTTCCTCGGCGCCGCGCAGCTCGACCGGTTCGGCAACATCAACACCACCGTGATCGGCGGCGACTACCACCACCCGGAGGTGCGGCTGCCCGGCGCGGGCGGCGCGCCGGAGATCGCCGCCTCCTGCCGCGAGGTGTTCGTGGTCGTGCGGCAGAGCACGCGCGCGTTCGTGGACCGGGTCGACTTCGTCACCTCGTTCGGGCACGGTCGCGGCCGGGGGGAGCGCGAGGCGCTGGGCCTGCCCGGCGCCGGCCCCACGCTCGTCATCACCGACCTCGGCGTCCTGCGGCCAGACCCGGAGACCGGCGAGCTGACCCTGACCGAGCTGCACCCCGGAGTCGAGGTCGACGACGTGCGCGCCGCGACCGGCTGGGAGCTGAGGGTCTCGCCCGACCTGGACCGCACGCCCGAACCCACCCAGCAGGAGCTGACCGTCCTGCGCGCACTGGAGGAAGCCCGGTGACCACCGACGTCTTCGTCCTCGACGCGGTCCGCACGCCGTTCGGCCGCTACGGCGGAGCCCTGTCCGGCGTCCGGCCCGACGACCTGGCCGCGCACGTGCTGCGCGCCCTCGCCGAGCGGACCGGGTTCGACCCGGCGACCGTCGACGAGGTGATCCTCGGCGACGCCAACCAGGCCGGTGAGGACAACCGCAACGTCGCCCGCATGGCCACCCTGCTCGCCGGCTGGTCCACCTCCGTGCCCGGCACGACGGTCAACCGCCTCTGCGGCTCCGGCCTCGACGCCGTGGTGCAGGCGTCGCGGATGATCGCGCTCGGCGACGCGGAACTCGTCGTCGCCGGTGGCGTCGAGTCGATGAGCCGTGCGCCGTGGGTGCTCCAGAAGCCGTCGAAGGCGTTCCCGAACGCCTCGGAGACGCTGCACTCCACCACGCTGGGCTGGCGGCTGGTCAACCCCGCGATGCCGCGGCGCTGGACCGTGTCGCTGGGCGAGAGCACCGAGCTGCTGGCGGAGCGCTACGGCATCGACCGCGCGCAGCAGGACGAGTTCGCCCTGCTCAGCCACCGCAACGCCGCGGCGGCCCAGGAGGCCGGGTTCTTCGACTCGCACGTCGTCCCGGTGCCGGGCGCCGAGCTGACCCGCGACGAGGGCGTGCGCGCCGACTCCACGATCGAGAAGCTCGCGAAGCTCAAGACGGTGTTCCGGGAGAACGGCACGGTCACCGCGGGCAACGCCTCGCCGCTCAACGACGGCGCGTCGGCCGTGCTGCTCGGCGACGCCGCCGCCGCCGAGCGGACCGGCGCGACGCCGCTGGCCCGCGTCGCCGGTCGCGGAGCCGCTGGCGTTGACCCCGACGTGTTCGGCGTCGGTCCGGTCGAGGCGGCGGAGATCGCGCTGCGCCGCGCCGGGATCGGCTGGTCCGACCTGGTGGCCGTCGAGCTGAACGAGGCGTTCGCCGCCCAGTCCCTGGCCTGCCTGGCCGACTGGCCCGAGCTGGACCCGGCGATCGTCAACGTCAACGGCGGCGCCATCGCCATCGGTCACCCGCTCGGCGCGTCCGGCGGCCGGATCGTCGGCCAGCTCGCCCACGAGCTGCGCCGCCGCGGCGGCGGCTTCGGCCTCGCCGCGATCTGCATCGGCGTCGGTCAGGGCCTGGCCGTCGTCCTCGAAGCCTGATCGTTCCCACCCCCCGGCTCGTCCCACCGCAGACCCACCCGAGAGGGAGACAGCAGATGGTCGCTCCGACCGCACGGGGCTCCGGTCCCTCCCTGCGGGGCTACCGCAGGGACCCGGAGGGCACCCACGCGCCGCTGGACTCGCCGGGCTACCGGTCGACCGCCCTGCGGCACCCGGGGGAACCGCTGGTGCTCGTGCCGAACCGGCTCACCGAGATCACCGGCCCGCTGCTGGGGCCCGGCCGGCTCGGCGAGCACGACGACGACCTCACCCGTCAGCACGCCGGTGAGCCGCTCGGGCAGCGGATCGTCGTGCACGGCCGCGTCCTCGACGGCGACGGCGCGCCGGTGCGCGACTCGCTGGTGGAGGTGTGGCAGGCCAACGCGGGCGGCCGGTACAGGCACGCGAACGACCGCTGGCCCTCACCGCTGGACCCGAACTTCGACGGTGTCGGCCGCACGCTGACCGACGCGCGGGGCCGCTACGAGTTCACCACGATCCGGCCCGGCGCCTACCCGTGGCGCAACCACGACAACGCCTGGCGGCCCGCGCACATCCACTTCTCGCTGTTCGGCACCGCGTTCGCCCAGCGCCTCGTGACGCAGATGTACTTCCCCGGCGACCCGCTGCTCCTCCAGGACCCGATCGTCAACTCGATCCCGGACGAGAAGGCGCGTCAGCGCGTGGTGGCGCGCTACGACCACGACCGCACCGTCCCGGAGTGGGCGCTCGCCTACGAGTTCGACGTCGTGCTGCGCGGCCGGGAGGCCACGCCGTTCGAGGAACCCCACGACGAGGACGGCGGATGAGCACCCCCTCGCAGACCGTCGGCCCCTACCTCGCGATCGGCCTGCCCTGGGAGGACGGCCCGTTCGCGGTGGCCGCTGGCACGCCCGGCGCGGTGTGGCTGACCGGTGTCGTCCGCGACGGCGAGGGCGCTCCCGTGCCGGACGCGCTGGTCGAGACCTGGCAGGCCGACCCCGACGGCCGGTTCGACCACCCCGACGACCCGCGCGGCGCGGTGCCCCCGCCGGAGGGCTTCCGGGCGTTCGCGCGCTGCCCCACCGACTCGGAGGGGCGCTACCGCGTCCTCACGCTGCTGCCGGGGGCCACCCCGGGGCAGGCGCCGCACGTCGCCGTGTCCGTCCTCGGGCGCGGCATCGTGCAGCGCCTGGCCACCCGGATCTACTTCCCGGAGAACGCCGAGGCCAACGAGGCGGACCCGGTCCTCGCGGTCGTCCCGCCGGAGCGCAGGCACACGCTGGTCGCGAGGCGTGCCGACGAGGAGACCTACGAGTTCGACGTGCGCTTGCAGGGAGAAGGAGAGACGGTCTTCTTCGATGTCTGACGCCACCGGCCTGTTCGACGGCGTGCTCGCCGCCGGGGGAGTGCGCGACCTGACCGACGACACCGCCTGGGTGCGGGCCATGCTCGACTTCGAGGCCGCGCTCGCGGCGGCGGAGGCGGAGCACGGACTCGTCGACCCCGCCGACGCCGCCGCCGTCGCGGACGCGGCGGCCGACCCGTCGTCCTACGACGCCGCCGCGCTCGGCCGGGCGGCGGCGGGCACCGGCAACCCCGCCGGGCCGCTGGTGCGGGAGCTGACCGATCGGGCGGGGGCGGCCGGACGGATCGTGCACCTCGGCGCGACCAGCCAGGACGTCGTGGACACCGCGGCGATGCTCGTCGCCCACCGCGCGCTGGAGGTGCTGCTGATCGACCTGCGGGTGTGCGGCGACCTGCTGGCCGACCTGGCGGAGCGGCACGCCGGCACCGTCCAGGTGGGCCGGACGCTGCTCCAGCACGCCCTGCCCACGACGTTCGGCGTCGTCGCGGCGAGCTGGCTGTCCGGTGTGGACGCGGCCTCCGACCGGCTCGTCCGGGTGCGCGCGGACCGGCTGGCCGTGCAGTTCGGCGGGGCGGTGGGCACCCTGGCGTCGCTGGGGGAGCGCGGTCCCGCCGTGCTCACCTCGCTGGCCGCGCTGCTCGGGCTGCGCGAGGCCGCGCCGTGGCACACCGAGCGGACCAGGGTCGCGGAGCTGGCCGCCGCGCTCGGCGGGGCGTGCGGTGCCGTCGCCACCGTCGCGCGGGACGTCGTGCTGCTCGCGCAGACCGAGGTCGCCGAGGTCCGCGAGGAGGGCCCGGAGGGCACCGGCGGATCGTCGACGATGCCGCACAAGCGCAACCCCGTCGCCGCGGTGGCCGCGGTGGCGTCCGCGCAGCAGGCGCCCGGACTCGTCGCCACGCTGTTCGCCGCGATGGCGCAGGAGCACCAGCGGGCCGCCGGTTCCTGGCACGCCGAGTGGGTGCCGCTGCGGTCCCTGCTGCGCGCCACCGGATCGGCCGCGCACTGGCTGCGCGCCTCGCTGGAGCGGCTGCGCGTCGACGAGGACGCGATGCGCGCGAACGTCGGTCTCACCGGCGGCCTGCTGCTCGCCGAACGCGTCACCACCGCCCTCGCACCCGCGGCGGGACGCCTCGCCGCGCACGACGCCGTGACCGCGTGCTGCCGCCGGGTCGCCGAGGGGCGGGGCGAGCTGGCGGACCTGCTGGCCGCCGACCCGCTCGTCGGCGCGCACCTCGACCGCTCCGCCGTCGCCGCCCTGCTGGACCCGGCCGGGTACGTCGGCAGCGCCGCTGAGTTCACCGCCCGCGCCGTCGCCGCGCACCGAGGAAGGACCTCCCGATGACCGTCGTCCCGCACCACCTCGTCGAGGGACCGCCGGACGGGGACGTCGTGGTGCTCAGCGGCTCGCTCGGCAGCGACCTGCGCACGTGGGACGCGCAGGTGGGGCCGCTGGTGACCGCCGGGTTCCGCGTCGTGCGCCACGACCACCGCGGGCACGGCCACTCGCCCGTGCCGCCCGGCCCGTACTCGCTGGCCGACCTCGGCGGCGACGTCCTCGCCCTGCTCGACCGCGTCGGCGCGCGGCGCGTCCACTGGGTCGGCCTGTCCCTGGGCGGCATGGTGGGGACGTGGCTCGCGCAGCACGCGCCCGAACGGCTGCGCGGACTCGTGCTGCTGTGCACCTCCGCCCGGCTCGGGCCGCCGGAGAGCTGGGCCGAGCGCGCCGCCCTGGTGCGCGCGCGGGGCACGGGAGCCGTCGCGGCGGCCGTGGTGGGGCGCTGGCTCACCCCCGGCTTCGCCCTGGCCCACCCCGAGGTGCCCGCCGAGCTGATCGCGATGGTCGCCGGCACCTCCGCCGAGGGCTACGCGTCGTGCTGCGCGGCGATCGGGGACGCGGACCTGGAGCCGGGGCTGCCGGGGATCACCGCGCCGACCCTGCTCGTCGCCGGCGCCCAGGACCCCGCCACGCCGCCGCCGCACCTGGAGCGCATCGCCGCCGCGGTCCCCGGCGCGCGCCTGGAGGTCCTGGACCCCGGCGCGCACCTGGTGACCGCGGAGCAGCCCGAGAGGACGAGTCGGCTGATCGTCGACCACCTGAGGAGCGTCGCGTGAGCCACGACGAGGGCATGACGGTGCGCCGCGAGGTGCTCGGCGACGACCACGTGGACCGAGCGGTCGCCGCGACGACCCCGTTCACCGAGCCGTTCCAGGACTACATCACCTCGTCGGTGTGGGGTTCGATCTGGACCAGGCCGGGACTGGACCGCAGGACGAGGTCGTGCGTCACCCTCGCCGTGCTGACCGCGCTGGGCGCGCACGACGAGCTGGCGATGCACGTGCGGGCGGCCGTGCGCAACGGGCTGTCGGCCGAGGAGATCGGCGAGGTGCTGCTGCACACCGGGGCCTACGCGGGCGTGCCCGCGTCGAACAGCGCCTTCAGGATCGCCCAGACCGTGCTCGCGGAGCTGGGCGAGGCGTAGCCCGCCGCCGGCCGCCTCGTGGACGACCCCGGAGCGGTGCCCACGACGGTCGGCGAACGCGAGCAGGCGGCCGGACCGCCGCGCCGCGGGGTGGTGGGGAACCCGCCGTGCCGGCGGCGGCCCGTGCACCGGAGCGGGTGGTGTTCGCCGGACACGTGCCCGTGAACCCGTCGATCACGTCCACCGGCCCTACCGTGGGGTCCGTGGACGAACGCCTCGTGGTCGTGGTCGCCTGCCGGACGAGCGAACTGCTGGACGTCGCGTGCGTGACGTCCACCCTCGACGTCGCCAACCGGATCGGGGCCCTCCCGCCGTACCGGACGCGCGTGGTGAGCCCCGGCGGCGACGACGTCGTCGCCGACTCCGGGCTCTCGCTGCGCGGCCGGGGATCGCTGGAGCGGGTCGCCGGGCCGCTGGACACCCTCGTCGTCGCCGGTGGCCTCGGTGACGGCGACTCCGCGGCCGACGGGCGGTTCACCGGGCACGTGCGGCGGATCGCCCGCGAGAGCCGCCGCGTCGCGTCGGTGTGCACGGGCGCGGGCGTGCTCGCCGCCGCCGGGCTGCTCGACGGCAAGCGCGTGACGACGCACTGGCACGACGTCGAGCGGCTGGCCGCCGCGCACCCGGCGGTCGACGTCGACCCGCGTCCGGTGCACGTGCGCGACGGAGCGGTGGCCACCGCCTCCGGGATCGCCGGGGCGCTGGACCTGACGCTCTGCCTGGTCGAGGAGGACCACGGCGCCGACCTCGCGCGCTGGGTGGCCCGCACGCTGGTCACCTCGCCCCGGCCGCCGGGCGGGCCGGTCCCGGAGGGTGTCTCCGCACCGCTGGAGCACCCCGTCGTCGGGCACGTCGTGGACCACGTCGTCACGACGCTGGACGGCGACCTGAGCGCGGCGGTGCTCGCGGCGCGGGCCGGGATCGGCGAGCGGCGACTCGTCCGGCTGTTCACCCGGCACGTCGGGACGACGCCCGACCGGTTCGTGCGCGACGCCCGCACCAGGGCCGCCGCCCACCTGCTGACGTCCACGACGCTGCCGGTGGCGCAGGTGGCGGCCCGGTGCGGGTTCCGCTCGACGGCGGCCCTGCGCCGCTCGTTCGTCAGCCGGTACGGGCTGTCCCCGTCTCGTCACCGCGCGGCGGCGGCGCGGTAGGCCGCCTGCCCAGCGCGCTCGGCAGCCAGGTGCGCCGGCCGATGTCGGTGATCAGCGCGGGCACCAGCAGCGACCGCACCACGAGCGTGTCGAGCAGGACGCCGAACGCCACCAGGAACGCGATCTGGGCGAGGAACAGGATCGGCAGCACGGCGAGGGCGGAGAACGTCGCCGCCAGCACCACGCCCGCCGAGGTGATCACCCCGCCGGTCACGGTGAGCGCGCGGGACGTCCCCTCGGCCGTGCCGTGGGCCAGCGCCTCCTCGCGGACGCGCGTCACCAGGAAGATGTTGTAGTCCACGCCGAGCGCCACCAGGAACACGAACGCGAACAGCGGCACGCTCGGATCGGCGCCGGGGAAGCCGAGGACGTGGTTGAACACCAGCGCGGACAGGCCCAGCGTCGCCGCGAACGACAGCACCACGGTGCCGATCAGCACCAGCGGCGCGACCAGCGCCCGCAGCAGCAGCGCCAGGATCAGGAAGATCACGGCCAGCACGATCGGGATGATCACGCCCAGGTCGCGCGTCGCCGTGGTCCGCGTGTCGAGCTGCGTCGCCGTGGGGCCGCCGACCTTCGCGTCCGATCCCGGCACGGCCCTCACGGCGTCCCGCAGGGCGCGCACGGTGTCCACGGCGGCCGGGCTGTCGGCGGCGTCGGTGAGCGTCGCGCTCAGCTCGACCCGCCCGTCCACGACCTGCGGCTGCTCGGGGGAGCCGGTGAAGCGGACGTCGGCCACGCCGTCCACGGCGCGGGCCGCGTCGGCCACCCCCGCCGCGGAGCCCGCCGCGGCGATGATCACCGCGGGGGAGCCGGAGCCGCCGGGGAAGTGCTCGCCCAGCACCTCCTGACCGGCGACCGAGTCGACGTCGCCGAGGAAGGTGTCGGTCTGCGCGGTGCCGGAGGCCCGGAACTGCGGCAGGAACGCCACCGCGACCAGCAGCGCGACGGTCGTGATCACCCAGGTGCGGCGCGGCCTGGTCCGCACCGCGTCGGCCACGCGGTGCCACACGCCGTGCTCGCGGGTGCGCCGGTCGTCGCCGACCTTCGGGCGGAAGGGCCAGAACGCGGCGCGGCCCAGCAGGACCAGGGCGGCGGGCAGGAACGTCAGGCACGCCAGCAGCGAGGCCGCGATGCCGATCGCGGCGACCGGGCCGAGGCCGCGGTTGGAGTTGAGGTCGCTGAACAGCAGGCACAGCAGGCCGGCGATCACGGTGCCCGCCGAGGCGGTGATCGGGGCGACCGTGGCGCGCAGGGCCCGCCGCACGGCCGTCCAGGAGGAGCGTTCCCGGTACAGCTCCTCGCGGTAGCGGGAGACCAGCAGCAGCGCGTAGTCCGTGGCCGCGCCGAACACGAGGATGAACAGGATGCCCCTGCTCTGGCCGTTGAGCGCGATGACGTCGGCCGCCGCGAGCTGGTGGACCAGCAGCACGGCCAGGCACAGCGCCAACGCCGCCGACACGAGCACCACCAGCGGCAGGAGGGGACTGCGGTAGACGACGAGCAGGATCAGCGCGACCGCGACGGCGGTGACGACCAGCAGCAGCCCGTCGATCCCGCTGAACGCCTCGCCGAGGTCGGCGACCAGCGCGGCCGGGCCGGTCACGTGGACGGTCAGGCCGTCGGGGCGGTCCTGCCGCGCGGACTCGCGCAGCGTGCTCACGGCCTCGACGGAGCCCTCCTCGTCCGCGCCGTCGAGCGCCACGACGAGCTGGAGCGCGCGGCCGTCCTCCGACGGGATCGGCGGCGACACCTGCTCGGCGAGGTCCTTCGCCGCCTCGCTCCGGGCGACGGCGAACGCCCGGTCGGCGTCGGTGAGACCGCCGTCGCGCTCGAACACGACGATCGCGGGCAGGAGCTGCTGCTCGGCGAACGTCTCGCGCAGCCGGGCGACCTCGGTGGCCTCGGCGCTGGCGGGGAGGAACGCGGCGTTGTCGTTGGTCTCGACGTCGCTCAGCTTGCCCTGGTAGGCGCCACCGACTCCGCCGATGCCGAGCCAGGCCACGACGAGCAGTGCCGGCAGCACCCGGCGCAGGATTCGCGCTCTGCGCGTGGACGGTGCCCTGGTGGTCGGCGGAGGCGTCACTGTCGTCCTCTGATGTCGTTGGAGCGGTGGACGGGACGAACAATCGTTCAGTCCGCTGAACATTATTGTTCAGTCCGCTGAGGGTTTCGCACGACGGGAGGATGCGAGCGTGACGGAGGTCACCTCGAACGGGGACGACGTGGTCGGAGAGGTGGCGACCTGGCCCACCGGCCGACTGCTGTCCGTGGCCGCGCGCCTGGTGGAGCGCTCGTGGGAGAGGTACCTGGCGGGGCTGGACCTGACGCACGCCGGGCTCATCGCGCTGCACGTCCTGTGCTCCGGCGAGCTGTCGCAGCGGCAGCTCGCCCAGCGCTGCCAGGTCACCGACCAGACCATCAGCCGCACGGTCGACCGGCTGCGCCAGGCCGGGTACGTCGAGCGGGCCGTGGACGAGCGGGACCGGCGCCGGGTCACGGTGACCGTCACCGACGCCGGGCGGCGTGCCCACGCCACGGCGCTGGAGGCCGAGCGGGACGACCCCGCCGTCCTGGGCACCGTGGACGACTACGAGGGGCTGCGCCGCCAGCTCGTGCAGATGGTGACGGCGCTGCGGGGCTCCTGACCGGCCGCACCGGGCTTCACCTCCGCGGGTGCAGGCCGGGCTCGGTCCAGTCCGACCGGTGGGGGATCAGGGGGGTCGGCGAGAGGTCCGTGGCGTCCTCGCCGGCCTCCAGCAGCGTGGCCGCCGCGCCGACGATCGCGGGGTCGGGGCGGCCCACCACGGCGTCGTCCCGGCCCGTGTAGTCGAAGCGGATCAGCAGGCTGCGCATGGCCTCCAGCCGGGCCCGCTTCTTGTCGTTGCTCTTGACGACCGTCCACGGCGCGCGCTCGGTGTCGGTCTCCCGGAACATCGCCACCTTCGCCGCGGTGTAGTCGTCCCACTTGTCCAGGGACTCCAGGTCCATCGGGCTGAGCTTCCACTGCCGCACCGGGTCCACCTGCCGGATCGCGAACCGGGTGCGCTGCTCGCTCTGCGACACCGAGAACCAGAACTTCACCAGGTGCACGCCGTCCTCGACGAGCATGTCCTCGAAGCGGGGGGCCTGACGCAGGAAGCGCCGGTACTCCTCGTCGGTGCAGAAGCCCATGACGCGCTCCACACCGGCCCGGTTGTACCAGGAGCGGTCGAACAGGACGATCTCCCCGGCGGAGGGCAGGTGCGCCACGTAGCGCTGGAAGTACCACTGCGTGCTCTCGCGCTCCGAGGGCTTCTCCAGCGCCACGACGTGCGAGCCGCGCGGGTTGAGGTGCTCGGTGAACCGCTTGATCGTGCCGCCCTTGCCGGCCGCGTCGCGTCCCTCGAACAGCACGACCAGGCGCTGCCCGGTCTCCTTGACCCAGTACTGGAACTTCAGCAGCTCGATCTGCAGCAGCCGCTTCTCGCGGTCGTACTCCTCGCGCTGCATCCGCTCGTCGTAGGGGTAGTTCTCCCGCCAGGTG
Source organism: Umezawaea beigongshangensis (assembly GCF_016464305.1). GTDB lineage: Bacteria > Actinomycetota > Actinomycetes > Mycobacteriales > Pseudonocardiaceae > Umezawaea_A > Umezawaea_A beigongshangensis. The sequence goes on along the minus strand of NZ_JAEIOJ010000008.1, from coordinate 137,751 downwards.
TCCACCGGGGTGCCGTCGCGGCGCAGCAGCACCGGGTCGTCCTCGTCGCTGTGGTCGACGCGGAAGTCCGCGATCAGATCGTCGATGTTCGCCGGTTCAACCGTCACCTCCGGCGATTACCCGGTAGGGGGACGGCTCATACCTCGTCCGAGTGACGAACCGGACGGATCAGACCTGGTGGGAGCAGCACTCGCGTCACGCGTCCGGGGAGCTGAACTGCACGACGGGAACCGGCCGCACGGGCCTGGCGGCGGGCGCGGGGACCGACAGCGTGATCTCGGGCTCGCGGATCACCTGCTTGGGCAGCGTCGGAGCGGTGACGACCGGCGCGGGAGCCGGGGCGTTGAGCCGCTGCTGCGCCTGCGAGATCCACAGCGCCCACATGGCGGCGTCGCGCGTCACGGACGTCTCCGCGCGCAGCGCCGACAGGACGCCCCGCACGCGCGCGGCGAGGACGGGGTGCTCGCGCACCCGGTCCCAGGTGCCGGGGTTCCGCTCCCTGGTGCAGCGCCGCACCTGCTCGACGAGCTGGGCGTGGGACAGGGACAGCCACTGGTCCGCCGAACGGGTGGTCGTGCGCATGGGTCGGGCCTCTCTGACAGCGATGATCACGATGTGCCCGATCACTGCCCACTGGCCCGCGTTTCCAAACATCCCGTGGTGGCCGGATCGTGCAGGGGGCGATCCGGCCACCGGAGGGGTGGCGTCTCAGCTGCCCAGGAAGGACACCACCTGGTTGAGGATCGTGCTGCTGGTGAGGAAGGCTCCGTGCGAGGTGCACGAGGTCAGGGTGTTCGTGGCGCCGGTGAGCGCCGTGCTGGTGTAGGGGTTGATCACGCCGTCGCACGAGGAGTACCAGGTGCGGTACTTCACCGTCCCCGGCGTCTCGTCACCGGAGTTGAGCGTGCTCAGGAACGACGAGCCCGGCGTCATCTGCTGGCACGACGGATAGGCCGAGCACAGCGAGGCGATGGTCGTGCCGTGGTTCGCGCCGGCGAGCGAGGCCCAGTGGTTCACGTACGCCGTGCCGCCGAGCTGCTTGACGTACCAGCGGCTGACGAGCCCGCCCATCGAGTGGTTGACGACGTCGACCTTCGCCGCACCGGTCTGGTTGCGGACCTGCGTCACGTACGTCGCGAGGTTCGCGGCGGACGTCGCGTTGGACTGGTTGTAGCTGTAGGTGAACGCGAACAGCTCCGCGTCGGTGTACCCGGCCGTGCGGAACACCGCCTTCGCCGAGTTCCACGTCGATCCGCTGCTGTTGTAGCCGTGCACGAACACGACCGGCGTGCGGGCTTCCGCGTTCGCGGTGCCCGCGCCGACGGTGACGACCGCTGTGGCGGTCAGCAGGGTCAGCAGGGTGCTGATGAGCCGACGCATCGATCCTCCTCGTGGGGTGGGAGTTCGCAGTCTCGTGAGCCGCGCGGCGCGCGGCATCGGTCGATCCACCGGTGCGCGGCCCCCGGCTCCTCCGCTGTTCGACACCCGGTTCGACGGTCCGGTCGACGGGTTTCGACAACTGTGAACCGCTTGCGCCGCACGGGGCTTTCCGCCGCGACGGCCCGCCGACGAGACTGACCGCATGGTCACCGGGGTTCACGGGGTGCCGGTGGGCGCCGCGCTGCGCGGTCGCGGTGCGGAGCTGGCCCTGCTGCGCGGGGCGGTCGACGCCGCGCGCGCGGCACGGGGCTCGGCGCACGTCGTGCGCGGCGGGCCCGGCAGCGGCCGGACGGCGCTGCTCGACGCGGCGACCGCGCTGGCCGAGGGCTTCACCGTGCTGTCCACCGCGGGTGCGCCGACCGAGACGGCCGTGCCGCTGTCCGGGTTGCACCGCCTGCTGCAACCGCTGGCCGACCGGATCGAGACCCACTCGTGGAGCCATCCCGGTCTGCTCGCGGTCGCCGCGGGCCACCGCGCCGGGCCGGCGGCCGACCCGTTCGCGCTGAGCGCCGCCGTGCACCGGCTGCTGACCGTGAGCGCCCGCGAACGGCCGCTGCTGCTGCGCGTCGACGACGCGGACCTGCTCGACAGCACCTCCCTGGAGGTGCTGGTGTTCTGCGCCCGCAGGCTCGTCGCCGAACCCGCCGTGCTGCTGTTCGCGACCGACGTCGCCGAGGTCCGCGGCGCGGCCGACCCGCTGGCCGGGCTGCCGGGGCTGCACCTCGCGCCGCTGCGGAAGGCCGCGGCACGCCTGCTGCTGGCCGATCTGATCAGCCCGCCGCCGCCGGACGACCTCGCCGACGACCTCGTGGACCTCGCCTGCGGCAGTCCCGGTGCGCTGGTGGACCTCGCCCGCGCGCTCACCCCGGCGCAGTTGTGCGGACGCGAGCCCGCTCCGGGGGCGCTGCCCCGGCACAGCGCGCTGCGCGCCCGGCTCACCGCCCGCTTCGACGCGCTGTCCGCCGGAGCGCGCGCGATCGTGCTGCTCGCCGTCGTCGACGACCGCCTCGGGCTCGACGAGGCGGTCGCGGCGTCCGGCGCCGACCTGGCCGCACTGGACGAGGCGCGGTGCCGCGGGCTGCTCGACGTCGACGGCGACCGCGTCACCGTGCCCGGTGAACTCGTGCGCTCGACGCTGGAGGCGCACGCGCCGCTCGCCGACCGCGCGGAGGCCCACGCGCGGCTCGCGCGGACGCTCGACCGGTCGGCGCAGCGGGTGCGGCGGCTGTGGCACCGCGCCGCCACGGCCACCGGGCCGCACGACGACCTGGCCGACGACCTCGCCGCCGAGGCCGCGGCGGCGAGGTCGTCGAACGACTGGGCCACCTCCTCCCGCTCCTTCTGGCGCTCCGCCGCGCTCACCTCGGACCAGCACGCCCGCGCCGCGCGGCTGCTGTCCGCCGCGGCCGACTGCTGGCGGGACGGCGGCACCAGCCGCTCCCGCACGCTGCTGCGCCGCATCCGGCCCCTGGCCACGGCGCGGGACCTGCGCGGCCTGGCGGACCTCGTGGGCGGCGGGATCGAACTCGGCGACGGCGCGCCCGCCCAGGCCCGGAGGCTGCTGCTCGACGCGGCGCACCGGCTGGAACCCACCCACCGGGCGCTCGGCGCGACCGCGCTGGTGTTCGCCGCGGAGGCCGGTGACATCGCGGGCGACCACCTCGGCTACCTCGACGTCGCCCGGCGGGCCGCCCGCTGGCGGCGCGCCGGTGATCCGCCGGAGACCGCGCTGATGCTCGACCACGTCGAGGGGGTGGCCGCCATGCTCGACGGGCGGCACGGCGACGCCCTGGCGCCCCTGCGCCGCGTCGTCGCGACCGCGGCCGGCCGGGTGGGCACCACGTCGCTGATCTGGGCGAGCCACGCCGCGTGGGCGCTGGGCGACGGCGACCGGGCGCACGGGCTGGCGACGCGGGCCGTGGGCTCCGCGCGGCAGGGGATCACGGCGCTCGTGCCGTGGTCGCTGCTGCACCTGGCGCACGCCGCCCTGCTGATCGACCGGCACGCCGCCGCGGCGGCGGCCTCGGCGGAGGGGATGCGCGCCGCGCGGGCCGTGGGGCAGCGCAACTGCGCGCTGAGCCACGCCGCCGTGCTCGCGGTGCTCGCCGCGTCGCTGGGCGACCGGGACACGGCGCTGCACCGGACGTCCGCCGCCGCGGACGGCGTCGCGCGCGGGGGACTGGGCAAGCTCGGTGCGCTGGCGTCGTGGGCGCTGGCCGTGGTCGACCTGCTCGACGACCGGCCCGCCGACGCACTGAACCGGCTGCGCCTGATGGCGGTGGGCACCGGACCGGTGCACGCGGCGGTCAGGGTGATGGCCGTGCCGCACTTCGTGGAGGCCGCGCTGGGGTGCGGCGAGCGGGACGCTGCGCTGCGCGCCCTGGAGCACTACGAGGCGTGGTCCGACGGCACCGGCAGCGCGGCCAGGCGCGCTCTCGCGCACCGCTGCCGCGGCCTGCTCGCCCAGCGTCCCGGCGTCGCCGACGAGCACTTCGCCGAGGCCGTCCGGCTGCACCGCGCGAGCGGCACCGCGCTGGAGCTGGCCAAGACCGAGCTGTTCCACGCCCAGCGGCTGCGCCGGGACCGCAAGCCGGGCGCGGCGCGGGTGCTGCTGACCGAGGCCGTCCGGATCTTCGAGCGGTACGACGCCGCGCGGTGGGCGGCGAAGGCCCGCGCGGAACTGCGCGCGGCGGGTGCGCCGGGCGACGGACCGCCCCGCTCGACCGGTGGCGACCTGACGCCCCAGCAGGCGCAGATCGCCCGCTCGGCCGCGCTCGGAGCCACCAACCGGGAGATCGCGGCCCAGCTGTTCCTGTCCCCGCGCACGGTCGAGCACCACCTGCGCAACGTGTTCGCCAAGCTCGACGTGCGCTCCAGGGTCGAACTGGCCCGCATCCTGGACTGAGGCAGAACGGGCAAGCATCGGGCGCGAAGGACTCCCCTTCGGGCGCGACCCGGCCGAGGTCGAACTGCTATACCTGTGTCCCTCAGCTCAGGCACGGACACTCCTCTGGTGGAGGGAAGTCGCACACATGTCCGCAACCGGTCGCGGCTCGACGGGCAGGGTCAATCCCACGCCCGTGGGGTAGTGGCGGCACCGGGCCGACGGTCGTCGCCACCACCGCACTCGACGACGAGGGGCGCTCCCGGACTCCGGGGGCGCCCCTCGCTCGTCGCGGGGAGACCGCGTGCTCCGCCGGGGTTCCGGGCTCCCATCACATCCGCCGCGCACACCGTGAAGAGCTGGTGCGCCGTTCCCGACCATCGGGTGATGTCGTCCCCGGTGCGCGCCGCGCACACTGAGCGTGCCCGTGTGACCACCCTGCACCTGCGGGCACCTTCCGAGAGGTGGATCTCCTGTGCGACCACGATCCCTGCTCACCACCCTCCTGACCGCCGCCGCGCTCGTGCTCCCCGCCGCCCTCACCGGCGTGGCGCAGGCCGCGCCCACCGACGTCCCGCTCGTGTGGCGCGTGCCGCTGTCCTCCCCGTCCGACGTGCGGGCGCTGACCGAGGCCGGGTTCGACGTCGTCGAGCCGGAGGCCGACGCCGCGTTCGTGATCGGAGACCGGAGCGTCGCCCGCGAGCTGGCGCGGCTCGGTCACGCGCCCACCCGGTTCGACACCGTCTACAAAGAACTCCCGGTCGGCGCGGCCGACGTGTCGGCGGCGAGCTTCTACGGCGGCTACCGGACCGTCGCGGAGCACGAGGCGCACCTGTCCCGAGTGGCCTCGGCGCACCCGGACCTCGTGACCTCCTACGACATCGGCGACTCGTGGCGCAAGACGCAGGGGCTCTCCGGCGGTCACGACGTCCGCGCCGTGTGCATCACCAAGAAGCAGGCCGGCGACTGCCAGCGCACGCCGAACTCGACCAAGCCGCGCTTCACGATGATGGCCCAGGTCCACGCGCGCGAACTGTCCACCGGGGAGCTCGCCTGGCGCTGGATCGACTTCCTGGTCGACGGGTACGGCACCGACGCGGACGCCACGAGCATCCTCGACACCACCGAGGTGTGGGTCGTGCCGATCGCGAACCCCGACGGCGTCGACCTCGTCGCGGCCGGCGGCAACAGCCCGCGGTTGCAGCGCAAGAACGCCAACACCAGCCGGGGGAGCTGCACCGGCACGAGCATCGGCGTGGACCTGAACCGCAACTCCAGCTTCAAGTGGGGCGGTGACTCGAACTCCGCGTGCGCCGAGACCTACCAGGGCACGGCGGCGAAGTCCGAGCCGGAGACCCTGGCGCTGGAGAGCCTGTTCAGCTCCATCTACCCCGACCAGCGCGGATCGTCGGACACGGCGGCGGCACCGCTCACCGCGCGCGGCACGATGATCACGCTGCACAGCTACGGCAACTCCATCGTCATCCCGTGGGGCTGGACGCGGACGAGGGCCCCGAACGACGCGCAGATGCGGGCGTTCGGCGCGAAGATGGCCGCGCACAACGGCTACCTGGTGGGCACGAACGCCGAGACCGTCGGCTACGACACCACGGGCACCCAGGACGACTACACCTACGGCGTGCTGGGCGTGGCGAGCGTGACGTTCGAGGTCGGCGCGTCCAGCGGCACGTGCGGCGGGTTCTTCCCGGCGTACTCGTGCGTCGACAGCACCTTCTGGCCGAAGAACAGGGGGGCGTTCGTCGTCGCGGCGAAGGCCGCCGCTGCTCCGTACCGGAGCTGATCCCCCGCGACCCGGACCGCTCCGCCCGGAGCGGTCCGGGAGGTGATCACTGCGCGTAATGAGATGTTCACCAAGGCTTGACAAGTGTGGCCCAGGTAACAGACGCTCTTTCTGGGAGCGCTCCCAGAAATGGCCGTCCGACTCGACCTGCGGAGAAGGATCAATGCCGACACCCGTCAGCCGAACACTGCGCTCGATGCTGATCACCGCACTCGTCCTGCCCTTCGCCGGACTGACCGGAGGAGGTGCGGCAACGGCCTCCGACACCGCCGACGCCGCGGAACAGGTCCTCAACGGCAACTTCGACGCCGGAACCGCCCCCTGGTGGTGGACCGCGAACTCGCCCGCCGCCGTCGTGGACGGCCGCCTGTGCGCCGAGGTCGCCGGAGGCACGAGCAACGCCTGGGACGCGATCATCGGCCAGAACGCCATCACCCTGGTCGACGGCGAGAGCTACGAGTTCTCGTTCACCGCGTCGGCGTCCGCGCCGCGCACCGTGCTGGCGAACGTGCAGCTCGCGGACCCGCCCTACACCGCGCAGGTCTCCACGCCCACGACGCTCGGGGCCGAGCCGCGCACCTTCACCACCACGTTCACCTCCACCGCGGAGACCTCGGCCGGGCAGGTCGCGTTCCAGATCGGCGGCGGCGCCGAGCCGTGGACCTTCTGCGTCGACGACGTGTCCCTGCGCGGCGGCGCGGAACCGCCGGCCTACGAACCGGACACCGGGCCGCGGGTGCGGGTCAGCCAGGTCGGGTACCTGCCGACCGGGCCGAAGCGCGCCACGGTCGTCACCGGGGCGACCGCGCCCCTCGGCTGGGAGCTCAAGGACGCCTCCGGCGCGGTCGTGGAGACCGGCACCGCCTCCCCGCACGGCCTGGACCCGTCCTCGCGGCAGTCCACCCAGCTGATCGACTTCAGCGGGTTCACCGCGCACGGCTCCGGCTACACGCTCACCGCCGACGGCGAGACCAGCCACCCCTTCGACATCACGCCCGGCCTGTACGACGCGCTGCGCAGCGACTCCCTCGCGTTCTTCTACCACCAGCGCAGCGGCACGCCGATCGAGGCGTCGCTGGTCGGCACCGACTACGCGCGCCCGGCGGGCCACCTCCAGGTCGCGCCCAACCAGGGCGACGTGGACGTGCCGTGCCAGCCCGGCGTGTGCGACTACCGCCTCGACGTGCGCGGCGGCTGGTACGACGCCGGTGACCAGGGCAAGTACGTCGTCAACGGCGGCATCGCCACGGCTCAGCTCCTCGGCCAGTTCGAGCGCACGAAGACCGCGCCCGTCTCGTACCCGGACGCGCTGGGCGACGGCACGCTGCGCGTCCCCGAGCGGAACAACGGCGTGCCGGACGTGCTGGACGAGGCGCGCTGGGAGCTGGAGTTCCTGTCGCGGATGCAGGTCCCGGCCGGGCAGCCGCTGGCGGGCATGGTGCACCACAAGATCCACGACGCGCAGTGGACCGGCCTGCCCCAGCGTCCCGAGCTGGACGCGCAGCCCCGTGAGCTGCACCCGCCGTCGACCGCGGCCACGCTGAACCTCGCGGCCGTCGCGGCCCAGGGCGCACGACTCTTCGCCCCCTACGACGGCGTGTTCTCCGACCGGCTGCTGGAGACCGCGCGCACCGCGTACGCGGCGGCGCTGGCCCACCCCGACGTGTATGCGAGCCCCGCCGACAGCACGGGCGGCGGCGCGTACGACGACACGAACGTGAGCGACGAGTTCTACTGGGCCGCGGCCGAGCTGTACCTCACGACCGGTGAGAACGCCTTCCTGAACGCGGTGACCTCCTCGCCGCACCACACCGGCGACGTGTTCGGCGACGCCGGGTTCTCCTGGAACTCGCTGGCGGCCATCGCCCGGCTGGACCTCGCCACCGTGCCCAGCTCGCTGCCGGACCGCGAGGCCGTCCGCGCGTCGGTCCGCTCGGCGGCGAACCGCTACGTGGCGATCGCCGAGGCCGACGCCTGGGACCTGCCGTTCGCGCCCGCCGGAGGCGAGACGTTCTGGGGCTCCAACAGCAACGTGCTCAACAACGGCGTCGTGCTCGCGGTGGCCTACGACATCAGCGGTGACACGAGGTACCGCGACGCGGCGCTCGCGACCGTGGACTACGTGCTGGGCCGCAACCCGCTGAACAAGTCCTACGTCGCCGGCTACGGCGAGGCCCCGGTCCGCAACCTGCACCACCGGTTCTGGGCCAACCAGAACGACCCGTCGCTGCCGATCGCGCCGCCAGGATCGCTCGCGGGCGGCCCGAACTCCGGGCTGCAGGACCCGATCGCCGCGGCGAAGCTCGCCGGGTGCGCGCCCGCGATGTGCTTCATCGACGACATCGGCTCGTACTCGACGAACGAGGTCGCGATCAACTGGAACTCCGCGCTGGCGTGGATGGCGAGCTTCGCCGCCGACCAGGGCGGCGGGGAGCCGGTGTCGGGTCGCTGCTCGGTGTCCTACCAGCAGGTCGGCTCGTGGAAGGACGGGTTCGTCGTCAGGGTCGCGGTGACGAACACCGGGGTCAGGGCCGTGACGGGGTGGCGGCTGAGCTTCGCGTTCGCCGGAGCTCAGCGCCTGCTCGACTCGTGGGACGCCACCAGCGTCCAGTCCGGCGCGACGGTGACCGTCACGCCCGCACCGCGGGCCAGGACCATCAGGCCCGGCGCGACGAGCGAGTTCTGGTTCCGCGCGGAGACGTCGGGCGCGGCTCCGGCGCCGACGCTGTTCCGCTTGAACGGCAACCCCTGCACGTCCTGAGCACGACCGCGTCCCCCCGCCGCGACCGCGGCGGGGGGACGCGGCCACGTGCGGGCTACCGGCCGCCCACCGACTTCACGGTGAGCAGCGGGCCGCCCACGTCGCCGCTGCACGTGCGGCCCTCGCGCGGCAGGAACATCGCGGCGGTCTCGCCCGGCGGGTAGATCCGCAGGCCCTTCACGTCGACCGGCTTGCACGTCTCGGCCGGGTACGGGTCCGGACTGGTGACGAGCAGCCAGTCCGTCGTGCTCGCGCCGGGGGCGAGGGTGACGGCCTCGGTCACCCCGCCCTCGCGCGCGGCGGGCAGGCCGACCTGCTGGCCGTCGTCGCCCGTCACGAAGGACACGCCGGGGAAGCCCTGCATCGTGCAGGTCCGGGAGCCGGTGTTGGTGAACTGCAGCGTCGCGTCCGACTTCTGCATGCCGCCCCCTCCGCCGTCCGGGCCCGGCGCGACGGCCAGCTCGGAGGACTTGCAGCTCGTGTCGGACGTCTCCGTGCTGCCGGTGTTCCCGCTGTCGGCGTTTCCGCTGGCGGTGTTCTCGCTGCTGGTGTTCCCGCTGCCGGCGAGCGGGGTCGCGCTCGTGCTGGCCGGGGCGGCTGTGGTCGTGGGAGAGCTGGAGGTGAGCGTTCCGACCGTGCTGGCCTCCTGCGCTTCTCCGCCGGTCGACGGTGTGCCGCAGCCGGCGAGCAGGGCGATGCCCGCGGTCGTCACCAGTGCGGTGTTGAGCAGAGCTCGTGTGCGCATCGTGGTCCTTCCTGGTCCACGAACCGGTCGGGTGAGCGACACCGATGTCACGTCCCCGACGCCACCTCGACCGGTCCTCGTGGAGTTCGTGTACCCAGCACGGCCCCGCTTCTCCACCCCCGTCGAGAGATTGCGGAGTATTTCCGGCTGCGCGACCGGCGCGTCACGGACGTCTGTCCACCACGAGGGAACCGAGACCCGCCACGCCCTCCACCGCGTAGCGGTCGCTCGCGCCCGCCCACTCCGGCTGGCTCAGCACGGTTCCGCCCGCGATGCCGGAGCGCGCCACGCCGTCGACGGTGGCCCCACCGGCTCCGCCGGTCAGCTCCACCTCCACCGGCGCGTCACCCGTCAGGTGGAGCGCGACCGTGCTCGCGCCACCGGTGAGCCGCACGGGCAGCGTTCCGGCCGGGCGCGGGAGCGCCGCCTCGACGCGGTCGCTGCCGCCGCCGATCTCCAGACCGGTCAGCCGGGTCGCCGTCACGTCCACGGTCTTGCTCTTCGCGCCACCGGTCAACCGGATCGTCCAGGTCACGGCCGAGCTGACGGAGATCGTGACGTCGGCCGCCCCGGAGCGGTCGCGCACCGGTCGCAGCCCCAGTCGCACCACGTCGTCGTCCTGCTCGTCGTGCAGGAACGGCTCGACCCCGGACCCGTCCGGGGTGCGCACCCGGTACAGGTCCTCGCCGAGGTCCGCCGCCTCCACCCGCACGGAGTCCGCGCCCGCGGCCAGCTCCAGCACGGCCGCGCCGACGCCGTCGCGATCGGCCCGCACCACGTGCCCGTCCCCGTCACCCGTGCAGCCCGCGGCCACCAGGGCGCACACCACCAGCGCGCCAGCTCGCACTCCCACGACCGGACCTCCTCACCTCGTCGGCGCGGGTGTACCCGCAAGAGGCGCGCGGTCAACCCCGCGCTCGGGGAGGGACCGCGTCCTGCTCGATCAGCGCGGCCAGGGGGAGCAGGACGGCCTCGGCCGCCGGGGACGCGGTGAGCTGCACCGGCAGCGCGTGCCCGTTCCCACCGCGACCGGCCGGCACCGACACGGCCGGATAGCCGCTGACCCTCCACAGTGGAGCGAACGGCGCGCTCGCCGGGTGCGGGCCGCGGCGGGAGGTTCCGGTGTGACCCGGTGTCACCAGCACGTCCAGCCCGTCGAACATCCCGCCGACCACGTCGCGCTCCGCGGCGGCCACCCGGCGGCAGAGGCCCCGCAGCGACGCCGGGACGACCCGGTCGAGCAAGGCGAGCTCCTGCGGCGACGCGGTCAGGTGCGGTGCGAGCAGGACGCGCGCGCCCGCGGCGAGTCGTCCGTCCGAGTCGCGGACCTCGTGCCCCCGCAACGACAGCAGCGCGGCCACGTCCTCCACCGCGTGCCGCATCACCGGTCCGGTGCGCGAGTGCAGCGCGAGTCCGCGCAGCGACACGCCGATCCTCAGTGGACGGTCCGGGACGGCGAGCGCTCCCGTGCCCAGACCGTCCAGCACCAGCGCCACGTCGGCGCTGCGCGCGGCGATCACCCCGGTGCGCGGCCCGCCGCGCGGCAGGTGCGGCTGGAAGCCCACGACGCCGGAGACGGCGGCCGGCGTCCGCGCGCCGAGCGCGTTCCGCGCCAGGACGGCCGACGCGCACCCGCTCGTGACGACCCGTGCCGCGTCCGCCGCGCGGGTGCGGCCCAGCACCACCGCTCCCGCCGCGCGCAGCGCGGGCACGGCGGTGGCGCAGCCCTCCTCGACCGCGACGGGCACGCCGAGCAGCGGACGCCGGTCGCTCGCGGCGAGCAGCCCGTCCGCCTCCGCCGCCGCCTCGCGGGCGCCGGGGACGTCGAGGTCGCCGAACACCTCCGGCTCGCGCGAGATCGCGCGCAGCGTCACGTCGAGCAGGTGCGCCGCGCTCGTGCCGCCGGAGCGCAGCAGGCGCGATCGGGCCGCGGCTCCGAGGCGGTGAAGTTCCGAGTCGTCCACGTGTCTCGTCTCCTCCGGCTCCGTCGCCGGTCGTCGTCGAGCAGGTCTGGTCGTCGGTGCGGTGCGGCGGTCGCCAGCCGGACGCTTCCCGTGCGGCTGAACGGATGCGCGTCCGCGGGACCGGGTGGACGCACCGCCCGTTCAGCACCGGTCAAGATGACCCGAGTCACTCCGATGTCCGTCTTGCGCTGAGGTTACTGTTGGGTAAGTTACGTGCCACTGTGACGTCTATCTCACTCGGCGTCTGGGTCTCGCAACGAGGAGGACCGGTGCGACGTGTCGTCGGGCTCGTGCTGATCGGCGTCGGCGTCTTCGCCCTCGCGCTCGGGCTGCTCCTGCGCTTCTACGTCTACCCCTCGCTGGCGGTGGTGCCGCTGGAGCAGAAGGTCGAGTCCGTCGCGCGGGGCACGGCGACCGTGTTCTACACCGGGGACATGACGCTGCGGCGGAACGTGGAGCTGACCGCGACGCGGAAGGTGGAGAGCAACCTGACCCGCCCCGACGTGGTGAAGGACGGCGACGTGATGGTGTGGGACCAGGGCCTGCTCGTCACCGACCAGCGGGGGACGACGATCTCCGCGCTGGAGCACCGGGTCTGCCTGGACCGGCGCACCAACGCCGCGGTGGAGCGGTGCTCGGAGTCCTACGTGACCGAGAGCGAGGCCGGTCCGACGCAGGCCGACCGCGACGTGGAGCAGAGGGGGCTGCACTACAAGTTCCCCTTCGGCACCGAGCGCCGGGACTACGAGTACTTCGACACGACGCTCCGCACCGCGACCACCGCGCGCTTCGAGGCGGAGGACGTGGTGAACGGACTGGAGGTCTACCGCTTCGTGCAGGACGTCCCGACGACGAAGATCCGCGAGCAGGAGGTGCCGGGCGACCTGGTGGGCAGCGACGAGCCGTCGGTGCGGGCCGACCGCTACTACCAGAACACCCGCACGATGTGGGTCGAGCCGGTCAGCGGGATCATCGTGAAGGGGCGGGAGCAGCAGAAGCAGACCCTGCGCGGGCCGGAGGGCACGGAGGGCACGACCGTGCTCGACGGCACCCTGACGTTCACCGAGGAGACGATCGTCGACTCGGTCGCGCGGGCGGAGGACAGTCGCGGGAAACTGTTCCTGCTGCACACCGCCGGTCCGCTCGCGCTGATTCCGCTGGGCGTCGTACTGGCACTGTTCGGAACCTTCGCGCTGATCACCGCGGCGCGGGCGGGCAAGCGCGACCGGGAAAACTCTCCACCCGATCACCTCGCCGCCGGCGGGCGCTGACCGATCACCTCCTCCGGAGCACGAGGACGAGGTTCCACGACGCGATCTCCCGGATCACCGGAACGTGGACGACCCACTTCGCCCACCACGGGTGGTACCGGGGGAACGTCGTGACGAGTTCGGCGTCCGCGCAATTCCTGGCCCATTTCTGAGCGGTGGCGACGCGGACCGGGAACAGGGTCGTGCCGAAGGCGTTCTTCGGCTCGCGCCCCGTTCTCGCGAGGTGGCGGCGGCGTGCCCGGTGGCCCCCCAGGTAGTGCCACGGGGCCGTCTCGTGCCCGCCCCAGGGGGAGAACCACGGCGTGAAGGAGACGAACACGGTTCCGCCCGGCCGGGTCGCGCGGATCATCTCGGCGAGCATCGTCCAGGGCTCGGCGACGTGTTCCAGCACGTTGGAGGAGTAGCAGACGTCGACGGACGCGGTGCGCACCGGCAGGCGCGTGCCGCTGGCCCTGATCATCCCCGGCTCCGGAGCGCCCCGCGCCGACAGTTCGCCCACGTCCGGGTCGAGGCCGACGTAGTGCGCGCCCGCCGCGCGGAAGGCGCGCGCGAAATAGCCAGGACCGCCGCCCACGTCCAGCAGCACGGCACCTTTCAGGGGCGTGAACCGCGCGAGTTGGCGCACCGAGTCCTCGGCCAGCGTCGAGTAGAAGTGGTCGGGGTCGGGCTGTTCCCGGAGAAATGCGCGGAAAAGACGGACCGAGCGCTCCATTGTATCACCGCGACCATTGTCTGTACGGTGGTCCGAATCGGTTCCGGTCATGACCGTTCCCCATTCCTGCGCTAGCATCCAGGACTGATACCTGTCGGTAACCTAGCACCGCCGACTACCGTGAGGGAGATTTCCCGATGGCACGTCGCAGTGACGACCGGCCCACTGTTCTGCTGGTCAACCGGCGCGACACCAGACATCCGGAGGGCGGCGGTTCCGAGCGGTACGTCGAACGCGTCGCCGAGGACCTCGCGCTGCGCGGCTACCGGGTGGTCGTCCTGTGCGCGGCGCACGACCGGGCTCCGGCGGGGGACTGGGTGGCCGGGGTGCACTTCCGGCGCATGGGCACCGGGTTCACCGTCCACCCCCTCGCGCTGCTGGCCATCGCCCGCGCGCGGGCCGACGTCGTGGTGGACGTGCAGAACGGGATGCCGTTCTTCAGCAGGCTCGTCGCGCACTGCCCGGTCCTGGTGCTGGTGCACCACGTGCACCGCGAGCAGTGGCGCAGCGTCCTCGGGCCCGTCCTCGGCAGGATCGGCTGGTGGGTGGAGTCCCGCCTCGCCCCGGTGGTCTACCGCACCTGCCGCTACGTCGCGGTGTCCGGCGTGACGCGCCGGGAGCTGGCCGCGCTGGGCGTGGACCCCGCCCGCACGGTCGTGGTGCCCAACGGGCTCGACCCGGTGCCGCCGGTCGCCGCGGTGCCGGGAGAGCAGCCGCTGCTGGTCGCGGTGAGCCGCCTGGTGCCGCACAAGCGGCTGGAGCACGCGATCGACGTCGTGGCGCGGCTGCGCGAGCGCTGGCCGGGGTTGCGGCTGGAGATCGTCGGCGGCGGTCCGTGGCGCGAGGTGCTGGAGCGCCACGCGCGGGAGCGCGGGGTCGCCGACGCGGTGACGGTGCACGGCTGGACGGCGGAGCAGGACAAGCACGAGATCCTGGCGCGCGCCTGGGTGCACCTGTGCCCGTCGGTCAAGGAGGGCTGGGGCATCGTGATCGCGGAGGCCGCCGCGCACGGCGTGCCGACCGTGGCCTACCGCGCCGCGGGCGGGGTCGCGGAGGCGATCGTCGAGGGGCGCACCGGGCTGCTCGCCGAGGACCTCGACGACTTCACCGCGCACGTCGAGACCCTGCTGCGGGACCGGGAGCTGCGCCTGGCGATGGGCCGGGCCGGGCGGGAGCGCGCCGCCGGGTTCAGCTGGGACGACAGCCTCGCCGCGTTCGAGCGCCTCGTCCGCGGCGTCGGCGGTCTAACCGCGCCGCGCCGCCGCGTCGTCGGCGCCGGGGCAGGCGCCGCACGAGCGCACGAGCCGGTCCAGTAGCTCGGCCGCGGCGGCGTCGCCGAAGTCCCTGCGGCGTGCCCGCAGCGTCACGGTCGTGGTGCCGCCGGTGGTGACCGCGCCGAAGGCGACGCCGGAGCGGCCGGTCGCCGCGGGGTGGAACGCGAGGGAGCGCACCGAGCCGCCCGCGTGCACCACGCCGAGGTTCGACACCAGGAACGTCGACCCGAGGCGGCCGGACAGCGCGCGGATGCCCGCGCGGGCCACCCGGCTCGACGACGGCGGGAAGTCCGGTTCCGGCGCGGCGGCGGCCAGCAGCGCCCGCACCCCGCTCTCGTCGGCGTGCTCGTCCAGCGGCAGCCGGAAGAACGTGCTGTCCAGGCGCGGCACCGGGTGCGCGCCGCCCCGGCGGGCCGCGCCGATCCCCGCGACGACCCGGCGGCTGCGCGCGCCGTGCTCGGCGTTCCAATCCCGCGTCGTCGCGGCGGCGGCCACCGCGAGCCGCGCCGTGCCGAGCGCGCGGCGGGGGAGCCGCCGGGACACGAGCACGTCGCCACCGCCGCGGCCGTCGCGCGGCGCGATCCGCGCCGGGGGAGCGAACAGGGCCTCGCCGAGGCGGCGCACGGCCGACAGCGCGAAGGACCGCGCCGGTGTCGCGTCCCGCACCCCGGCGGCCTCGCTGCGCACGGGCTCGCCGAGGGCGAGACCGAGCAGCGCCAGCAGGCCGAGGCCGTCGACGGCGCCGTGGTGGGCCGCGATCAGCAACCGGTCGCCGGTCGTGGCGAGGCGCAGCAGCGGATCGCCGGGCCGGTGGGGGAGGTCGGCGAACGAGGCGCGCACGTCCGGCCAGGCCGCCGCGCCGGGACGCAGCACCGGCGGTGGCACGCCCAGGTGCGGGTGCTCGGCCGTCGCGGCGGTCACCCGGCGCAGCACGGCGGGCGCGTCCACCGGTGAGGTCAGCTGCGCTTCGAGCAGGATGCTCCACGACGCGTCGGGATCGCCGTAGAGGCCGACGACCGTGCGAGCGCGATCCGACGCGCTCGTCATCCGATCACCGCGTGCCGTAGTCGATGACCTCGGGCTCCGTCCGCTGCTCCAGCTGCACCGACGAGTCGGGGTCGTTGACGCCGACGAGCGCCGCGCCCACACCGCCCGCGACGCCGAGCCCGGCCAGGACGACGATCAGCACCGCTACCGGACCAGCCACCGGATCACTCCTTCGTCGCAGTACCAGGACGTGGGCGCAGACCGAATCTACCGACGGGTAACCCGCGCCACAACAGCGCGGCGCAGATGACCGCCCACGCCGCCGCCCAGGACAGCGCCACGGGTGCTGCCGCTGGACCACCCGGCCCAGCCCCCACTGCTCCGGGCACCCGGTAGAGCGTCAGCCACGGCCCGTCGAACACCCGCTCCAGCCGGGCGAGCGTCCGCCGCGGCAGCGGACCGGGAGTGCCGTGCTCGACCAGCACCCAGCCGACGCCCGCCGCCGTGAGGTCGCCGTCCTCCCGCAGCAGCGCGCCCACCCGCGCCGCGCGCTCGTCCTCGCCCCCGACCACGACGCCGCCGACCCGCAGCGAGTCGTCGGTGATCGTGGTGCGCGGCAGGAACCGCGGAGCCGGGTCGAGCTGCGTGCGCCCGTCGTTCCAGGCGAAGCGGCGGAACGCCGACAGCGGCAGCACGGCCACGTCGCCGGGCCGCGGATCGTGTGCCAGCACGGCGTGCACGGCCGTCCAGTCAGCCGGGGGACGCACCGGTTCCAGACGGCCGAACCCTCCCCACGCGAGGTCCGGGAGCAGGGCGATCGGCAGCAGCGCGCCCGCGGCGGCGACGGCGGCCGACGCCCGCCCGCGCACCCGCTCCCGCGCCGTCTCCACGGCCAGCGCGAATCCCAGCGCGAACGGCAGCGCCCACCACGCCACCCACTTCTGCGCGTCCCGCAGCAGTCCGGCGCCCGGCACGTGCGCGCTCGCCCAGCGCAGCAGGTCCGCGCCACCGGGCAGCACCGCGAGCACGGCCAGCAGCACGCCCGTCGCGCCCAGCGCGGCGAGACCGGCGACCGGCGAGCGTCCCCAGCGCCGCGCCAGCACCCGCAGCCCGGCGAGCGCGGCGGCGACCAGCGCGACGGTCAGCACCGGCAGCGCCGGGTTGGCGCGGCTGACCGGCACCACGTCGGCGTTCCAGATCCCGCCCAGCCCCAGCACGCTCAGCACCGGCCCGCCCCAGTTCTCGGCCCGCGCGGCGAACGCGGCCACCCCGGCCGGGTCCGACAGCGCGGGGTCCGCGCGCAGCAGCGACGGCACCCACCAGGGCGCGTTCAGCGCGACGGCCAGCGCCAGCAGCGCGGGCGCGGCGCGGCGTCCGGCGAGCGCCAGGGCCACACCGAGCGCGAGCAGGCCACCGGGAGCCGACAGCAGCGCGGGCAGGCTCGCCAGCACCAGGCCCGCGAGCGCCCCGCGCTCCTGCCGCCGCACGCGCAGCGCCGCCGCGGCGACCCACGGCAGCGCCGCGCACCCCAGCAGCAGCGTCCAGTGCCCGAGGAACAGCCGTTCCGCCACCAGCGGGTTCCACGCGTAGGCCGTCGCCGCCGCGATCCGCACGCCGGTGGACGTCGTGGGCACCAGTCGCCCCGCGCCGAGCGCCGCGCCGAAGACCGCACCGGCCAGCGCGAGCCGCTGCACCACCTCGCCCGGCACGACCAGCGAGGCCAGGCCCACGACAGCGTCCACCGGCACCGCCCTGGGCAGCGCCGAGCCGAGTCCGAACGACGCGGGCAGCAGCGGCTGGCGCGGCGTGAACACCATGTCGTGGACCAGGACGAACCCCGGTCGCAGCAGCGGTGCGAGCACGGCCAGCGCGAGCAGCGCGCACACCAGCGGCAGCGCCGCCCCGTGAGCGCACGGCGGCGCTCTCACGCCGTTCCCCCGGCCCGTCCCGGTCTGTACAGTCGCCCGCACCGCCGAACCGCCGCCCGGTGACACCGGAGGGAGCCGTGGTGGACCACCGCGCGACCGGCCGCGTCGACGGCCTGCTCGTCACCGCCGGGCTGTTCGCGGCCAACGTCGCGAGCTACGCGTTCACCGCCGTGGCGGCCCGTGCGCTGACCCCGGCGGTGTTCGGCGAGTTGAGCGCGCTGCTCGCGCTGCTGGTCGTCGGCATCGTGCCCGCCGTGAGCCTCCAGACGGCCGTGGCGCTGCGGATCGCCCGCGCCGGCAGCCGCGAGACCCCGGCGCTGCTCGGCCTCGGCCTGTCGGTGGCGGTGGGCTGGACCGCCCTCGGCGTGCTCGTCGCGCCCGCGCTGGTGCCGCTGCTGCACCTCGACGGCGTCGCGCCCGCGCTGTGGCTGGCCGCGTCGCTGGCCCCGCTGACCGTGCTCGGCCTGTTCCACGGGCTCCTCCAGGGACGCCGCCGGTTCCGGGCGCTCGCCGCGCTGGTCTGCCTGGAGGGCACGGGCAAGATCGGCGGCGGCGCGGCCGGGCTGCTGCTCGGCGGCTCGTCGGAGGCCGCCCTCGCCGGCACCGCGTCCGGCTCCGCGGCCGTGGCGCTCGTCGGCTGGCTCGTCTGCGGCCGTCCGCGCCCGGCGCGGCCCCAGCGGCACAGCGCGGCCGAGGCGCTGCACGCCGCGCAGGCGGTCCTCGCGCTGGTGCTGCTGGTGAACCTGGACCTGGTGCTCGCCCGCCACCACCTGACCGGTCCGCAGGCCGGTCAGCACGCCGTGGGCTCGGTCGTCACGAAGATCGCCTACTGGCTGCCGCAGGCCGTCGGCGTCCTCGCGCTGCCCCGGCTGGCCGATCCGGCCGCGCGCCGCGGGGTCCTGCCGCTCGCGCTCGCGGTGTGCGCCGCGCTGGACGCGGCCGTGGTGCTCGGCGCCGCGCTGTTCGGGCCCGCCGCGGTCGTGCTGATCGGTGGCGGGGCCTACGCCGGGACCCCCGTCCCGGTGTGGTGCTTCGCGCTCACCGGTTCGTTCCTCGCGCTCGTGCAGCTGCTGCTGTTCGCGGCGCTGGCGGGCGCGGACCGCGGCGCCACCGCCGCCGTGTGGCTCGCCGTGGGCCTGGAGATCGTGCTGGTCGCGGGGTGGCTGCACGACTCGCCCGCCGCCGTGGTCGCGGCGGCGTGCGTCGCGACCGGCCTGCTCGTGCTGGCCGGCGTCGCGCTGGAGCACCGCGCCCGTCAGCGCTCCTCCCCGGCGAACGGCCCGAAGCAGGAGGACACCACCGCGGACACCGCGATCAGCAGGGCGCCCTGAGCCCACGGCCCGTACGCCCACTCCTGGCCGTGGCCGAGCAGCCGCCCGGTCACCGCGACGGCGCAGGCGGCGACCGTCGCACCCAGCACGACCAGCCGCGGCGCGGTGGGGAAGAACTGCCGCAGCAGCAGCGTCGCGATCAGGGCCACCACCGGGGCCATCCCGCCCAGCACGCCCAGCAGGACGACCAGCGCGACCTGCACCCAGCGGCTCGTCGTGGGACGCACCCCGGGACCGCTCGGCCGCCGCACCGGCAGCGCCACCACGGCCAGCAGGCCCAGCGCCGACGCGCCACCGGCGAGCAGCCCGGCCCGGTACTGCGCGTCGGGGGCGAACTCCAGCCGCACCGCGCCGCCCGCGCCCTCGGGCAGCACCCACGCCTGCTGCCACCCGTCGACGCGGGTGCGGGCCAGCTCGGTCCCGTCCAGGGTCGCCCGCCAGCCGTCGTTGGCGTTCTCCGGCACGACCAGCAGCGCGCGCGGCCCACCGGCGACGGCGACCTCGCGGGAGGTGGCGTCCCAGCGCAGCACCCGCGTCTCGCGCTGGACGATCCGCGGCTCCGCCCACGAGGCGGGCCGCAGCCACACGTCCTGCACCACGAACGACGCCGACCTGGTCGTGCTCAGGAAGTGGTCTCCCTCGCCGAGCTCCAGCGCCTGCGCCAGGTCGTCGTCGCACGACGTCGCCGGCAGCACGCGGTGCGCGGTGACGTCGGCGAGCGTGCCGCTGACGGACGTGGTGATCCGCTGGCCGTCGACCTCGATCTCCGGGCCGGAGCCGCACGGCACCGTGAACGGGGTCTCCGGCGGCAGCGGCGTCGCCCGGTCGGCCAGCGCGGGCAGGGTCAGCTCACCGATGCCGCCCGGCGCGCCCGCGTCGCCGCCGCTGCTCTCCAGGACCGCCACGTCCAGCCGGTCGGTGGCGATCGGCTCGAAGCGCGCCACCCCGTCGGAACCGGTGCGCACCACGACCTCCCGGCCCGGCGCGCGCAGCTCCAGCTCCACCGGGCGGCGACCGGACGGCGGCGCGGCCAGCCGCAGCTCCGTCAGCGACCGCTCACCCGCCCAGCTCAGCGACAGCACCGGCCGCAGGTCGGTCACGTCGGGCAGCCACGCCGTCGCCGGGTCACCGTCCACAGCGGACAGCGCGCCCGCGGCGACGTCCCCGGCCAGCGCGGAGGAGGCGCTGACCTCCAGACCCGGCAGCCGCACCGGGTTTCCCGCGCCCGCCGCCGCCACGACCGACGCGGCCACCCGGAACGTGGCGGGGGCGTCGGTGCGGAACAACCGGGCGACCCCGGAGTGCTCCTCCCCGAAGCGCGACAGGGCGGCGTCGCAGCGCACGTCGTCCTGCGCCCGGTGGCAGGCCGGGCGGAACTGGCCGCCGCGGGTGAAGGAGAACGCCGGCGTGGTGCCTGGCGCGTCGTGCGGCACGCGCAGCGCCCGCTGCGCCGCGGTGCCCGGCAGGCTCAGCTCGGCGATCCCGGCGTTGCCGTCGCGCCGCCCCGCC
Source organism: Umezawaea beigongshangensis (assembly GCF_016464305.1). Taxonomy (GTDB): domain Bacteria; phylum Actinomycetota; class Actinomycetes; order Mycobacteriales; family Pseudonocardiaceae; genus Umezawaea_A; species Umezawaea_A beigongshangensis. Next base: position 117,144 of record NZ_JAEIOJ010000008.1, on the reverse strand, counting down.
GACATCTCCAGCACGGTCACCCGCACGGTGCCGGTGAGTCCGGGGGCGATCGGGAACGTCGCCGGTCCGCCGCCCGCCGGCACGTCGTGGTCCGACGACCCGGTGGCGGTGGTGATCCGGACGCGGGTGACCGGCCAGCCCACCCGCAGGTCGTCCACCATCCGCACGGTCACCCCGGTCAGCTCGCGCGGGGTGTCCAGCTCCACCTCCAGCCACTGCCCGACCGGCCCGGTGAAGCTCGACGAGTGCCAGGCCGACCCCGCGTCGCCGTCCACCGCGGCGAACGGCGCCGTGGCCGGGTCGATCGCGCCCGCCGCGTCGGCGTAGCCGCTCGACGTCGAGGCCCGCACGGCGCGGACGCCCCGGTACTCCGCCACCGTCTGGTGCCGCACGTCGGGGAACGGCGAGACGTCCAGCGCGGGCCGGTCCTGACGGCTGTCCTCCCGCGCGGTCATGGTCTGGCCCAGGTTGTCGGCGACCCGCCCGACGTTGCGCTCGCGGCGGCGCAACCCGTCGGTGACGAGCCACCCGCCGTCCGCGGCGTCGTCGCGCTCCCCGGCCAGCACGCTCGGCTGCTCGCGCCGCAGCAGACCCTGCGACAGCAGGGGGAGCAGCGACTCGGGGCCACCGCTGACGATCGGGACGGCGCTGGTGGCCACCGCCGTCACCAGCGGCACCGGCCGCCGCACCTCGTAGACCTCCAGCGCGTGCCCGGTGACCTCGCGGTCGACCGGGCTCGTCAGCCGCTGGTCGGCCATCGCCACCACCGGCCCGAACTCCGCCACCCGCTCGACGCCGGGAGACGCGGCGAGCCCACCGCGCAGCACGGCCAGCGGCGGCGCCTCGACGGCGGTGCGGTCGACGTCGTTGCGCAGCAGCAGGAAGCGGTGGCCCGAGCGGGCCAGCAGGTCGGCCAGCCCCGGTGAGCCGCGGCCGTCGGCCAGGGCCTCGTGCACGGCGTCCATGAGCCTGGTGTTGCCCTCCGAGCCCAGCGGGACCTGGTTGCGCACCGCCCAGGGCGCCTCCGCGAGCGCCTGCGCCGGCTCGTCGACCGTGCGGCCCCACGTGTACTGGCCGAAGCCGGTCGCGGGCAGCAGGAGCGTGCGGGCGTGCGGGTCCTGCTGCCCGAGCCACGACATCGCCTGCCGCCAGTGCTGCGGCACCTCCGACCAGCCCGTGCCGGGGCGCAGCGTCAGCAGCCACGCCGGTGCGGAGACCACCAGCACCAGCAGGGCCGCCGTGCCCAGCCGCAGCCGTCGCCGCCACACCGGCGGCACGGCGCGCAGCCCGCGCGGGGCGCGCAGGTCCAACCCGTGCGCGAAGCCCAGCACCACGCACAGGCGCAGCACCGGCTCGAACTTGTGCACGTTGCGCAGCGGGGCGAGCGGGCCGTCCAGCAGCGCCCGCACCGGCTCGGCGAACGGACCGTCGAGCGATCCGACGTGCCCGACGGTCAGCAGGGTCAGTCCGACGACCGCGCCCAGCACGAGGAAGCGCCGCTCCGGCAGCTCGGCCCGGCACAGTCCCACCAGGCCCGCGGCGGCCACGGCGGCCGTGCCCGTCATGAGCAGCGGGTCGTCGATCAGCAGCCAGCCCGCGGGCCACCACGGCGTGCCCCGCACGACGTAGGCGACCCACTGGTCGGTGCCGCGCAGCACCTCGAACAGCGACAGCGGCGCGGTGGTGTTCACGGCGGACTCGACGTAGTCCAGGAACGGCAGGCTGTAGCGGCCGAGCAGCAGCAGCGGCAGGATCCACCACAGGCAGACCGCGAGCACCGATCCGCACCACCACAGCACCAGCGCGCGGTGCCGCGCGTTCCAGACGCGGGTCAGCAGCCACAGGCAGGGCAGGACCAGCGCCATCACCACCATCGCGCCGTTCGTCCCGCCGGTGCACAGCACGGCGAGCGCGGACAGCCCGGCGGCGCGGCGCGGGGAGCCGACGCGGTCGGCGGTCACCAGCGGCAGCACGACCCACGGCAGCATCACCGCGGGCAGCATCTCCGCCGACAGCGGACCGATCTCGGTGAGCACGCGCGGGGCGAGCGCGTAGGCCAGCGCGGCGGCGAGGCGGGTGGGCTCCGAGCCGACGCCGAGCGCGCGGGCCAGCAGCAGGGCGCCGGTGAACGCCGCGCACAGCAGCAGGGCGCACCACAGCCGCTGCACGATCCACGGCGGCACCCCCGCGAGCTGGCCGACCGCGAAGAACGGGCCCATCGGGAACAGGTAGCCGTACGCCTGGTTCTGCAGCTCGCCCGCGGCCGAACCGGGGTTCCACAGCGACAGCGCGCGGCGCAGGAAGCCCAGCGGGTTCACCGCGAGGTCGAGCTTGGTGTCGAACGTGGTCGCGCCCGGCCGCTGGAGGAACGACACCACCACGAGGGCGAGCGACGACCACGCGGTGGGCGATCGGTGCGGCCTGCGCCACCACCGGCCGGTCGAACCGCGCTGGTCACCCCGCCGCACGCTCGTCCCGCTGATGCCCGCAGAAGTTACCACCGGGTAGAGACTAGTGACGCAGATCGCTATCGTGGGCGGTCCGTCGCCGGCGGGTCACCGGAGGTTCGAGGCAGGTGCGCATGTCGGACGCTCGTCCCGCCCGATCGCCGTCCCCGGAGTTCGCCAGCGCGTGGGAACTCGCCGGGCAGATCCCCGGCTGGCTGACCCGCGACCAGGCGCTCGCCCTGTGGGACGCGGCGCTGCGGGTGCCGCGCGGCGGCCGGATCGTGGAGATCGGCAGCCACCAGGGCCGCTCCACCGCCGTGCTCGGCGAGGCGGCCCGGCTGGCCGGGGCGAGCGTCGTGGCCGTGGACCCGTTCGTCGAGGGCAGGCTGTTCGGCGGACCGCTGACCCGCAAGCGCTTCGAGGACAACGTCTTCCACCGCGCCGGGCTGGCGGAGGTCGTGGAGCTGATCCCCGAGTACAGCACGGTCCTGCGCCCGACCTGGAACCGCCCGATCGCCCTGCTCTACGTCGACGGCAAGCACGACTACTGGACGTTCACCGACGACCTGAGGTGGTCGGAGCACCTGCCGCCGGACGCGGAGGTCCTGGTGCACGACGCGTTCTCGTCGATCGGCGTGACCGGCGGCGTGGCGGTGCGGGTGCTCTGCGGCTCCCGCTACACCTTCCTGGACCGCACGGGCTCCCTGGCCCGCTTCCGCCTGCGCCGCCCGACACCGCGCGACCGCCTGCGCGTCCTGGCCCAGACCCCGTGGTTCCTGCGCAACGTCGCGGTGAAGGTCCTGCTGCGCCTGCGCCTGCGCCCCCTGACCCGCCTCCTGTCCCACCGGGGCCCCCACGACCCCTACTGACCGCGAGTTGAGCGTTCGAGCACCACGAGTGGAGCGTTCGGGCACCGCGAGTGGAGCGTTCGGGACCGGTCAGCCGGGACGGCACGCCGGGGGCTGGCACAGCATCGTCGACAGCGCGCTGGCGAAGATGTCGCCGACACCGGCGGGATCGGCCGTCGTGAACGCCCGGCCGCCGGTCGCCCCCGCGATGCGCTCCAACTCCCGCACGTCCACGTCCGGCCCCATGCCGATCGCGACGACGGGCAGCGGGCGGCGCTGGTCCTGGAGCTTCCCCAGCTCCTCCAGCAGCGCGGCCTGGCTGATCGAGCGGCTGTCCTCGTTGCGGCCGTCGGTCATGATCACGACGATGTTGATGCGACCGGCCGCCCACGTCGAGCGGGCCTGCCGGTAGGCGGCGAGCGTCGTGTCGTACAGGCCGGTCGCCCCGCGCGCCGTCGCCCTGATCGCGCGCAACCGCTGCACGGCCCCGCTGGAGAGCTGCTCGCGCACCGGCGCGACGGGCAGCACCTCCTGGTGGTCCTTCTCGCCGTCCAGCGCGGTGGAGAACTTCCACAGCCCCAGTTCGGTGGTGGGCTTGAACAGTCCGACGCCGCGCTCCGCCGCCTCCACGGCGAGCGCCATCCGCGTGGTGCCGGTGCCGGGCACGATCTCGTTCATCGACCCCGACACGTCCAGCACGGCCAGCACCCGCGCGCTCAGCGCCAGACCGGCCCACGCGGTGAGCGCGTCGTCCACGGTGTCCGGGTCCGGCAGCGCGACCGGTCGCGCGGCGGGCTCGCCCCGCCCGTCCGGTGGACGCAGCCTGCTCGTGGCCAGGGTCGCGTCGGCCGCGCCGGAGCGCAGCGCCGCCAGGAACCCCTCCGCGCCCGCGCGCCGCGCCTCGTCCGCTCCGGGCAGCACCGCGTAGGGGAAGTCCAGTCCCGGCACGGGCGGGTCGGCGAACACCGGCGTGAGCGGTGTGGCCCCCGGCGTCGCGTTGTGCCGCGCGAGTTCCTGCTCCGACACGGCGAACGCGTCCAGCCCGGCGGTGAACAGCTCGGCCGTCGTCGGCTCGGAGCTCGCCGCCACCCGGCGCAGCGACGCCACGGCGGCGGCCGCCGGGTCCGGCTCCGACGCGGCGAGGGCGCGGACCCCCAGCACCGCCGACAGCGCGGCCGGGTCGTTGGCCGGATCGGCGATCCCCACCGTGCCGCGCAGCAGGTCCGGCCACGTGCGGGCGTCCGTCCGAGCCGCGAGCACGACGGGGGAGAAGGCGATCGAGGTGCCCGCGTCGGGAACCTGCCACGCGCCGGTGCCGCGTGCCCTGCGCAGCCACCGCGTCGACTCGGGCACCCACACGTCGGGCGGGTCGGCGCCGGTCAGCACGTCCGCCGACGCGCGCGCCGCGACCTCGACCCGGTAGCAGGAGCCGTCGTGGGCCGCGGCCGTCTCGCTCAGCGCCTGCGCGACCGCGGGTGCCGCCGCGACCCGCACCACGGCCGGCGCGTCGCAGCGGGGAGCGCGCAGGTGGGCCAGCGCCCGCTCGAACCCGGCCCAGGCGCAGAGGGACAGCACCAGCAGGATGCTCAGGAGCACCACGGGGGACCGCCGGGCGAGCACCGTTCCACCCTAGACGCGGGAGCGGCGGCGCAGAAGCCGCCGATGAGCGGTCGCGAACGCTCAACTCGCGGTGCTCCAACGCTCAACTCGCGGTGCTCGAACGCTCAACTCGGGCGGGGTGAGGGGGATTACAGGCTGGTTAATCGATTTCATCGGTATCGTTCCCGAGGTTGTCCAGCACCGGGAGACGTCCGTCATGACCACCGACACCACGCCAGCGCCCGTGCTCCCCGCCCGGCCCGCTCCGCGCGTCGCGGCGTCCCTGGCGGCCCTCGCCCTCGGCGGGTTCGGCATCGGCACCACCGAGTTCGCCACGATGGGCCTGCTGCCGCAGATCGCCGACACGTTCGCCGTCTCCATCCCCGGCGCGGGTCACGCCATCACGGCCTACGCGCTGGGAGTCGTCGTCGGCGCGCCGCTGATCGCCGGACTCGCCGCGAAGCTGCCGCGCAAGGGCCTGCTCATCGCGCTGATGATCGCCTTCGCCCTCGGCAACGGCCTGTCCGCCGTCGCTCCCGGCGCGACGTCGCTGATCGTGGCGCGCTTCGTCGCCGCACTGCCGCACGGCGCGTACTTCGGCATCGCCGCCGTCGTCGCCGCGAACCTCGTGCCGCCGCACCGCAGGGGACGCGCCGTCGCCCTCGTCATGATCGGCCTGACGATCGCGAACCTGGTCGGCGTCCCGGCCGTGACGATCGCCGGGCAGGCGCTGGGCTGGCGCAGCGCCTACGTCGCCGTCGCGGTGATCGGCGTGCTGACCGCGCTGGCCATCGCCCGCTGGGTGCCGCACGTGCGCACCGCCGCGGACGCGAGCGTCGGCGCCGAACTGCGCGCCTTCCGCCGTCCCCGCGTGTGGTTCGCCCTCGTCACGGGCATGGTCGGCTTCGGCGGCATGTTCGCCGTCTACTCCTACGTCTCGCCCACCTCCACCGAGGTCGGCGGGCTGCCGCAGAGCGCCGTGCCGTGGGTGCTCGCCGCCTTCGGCCTGGGCGGCACCGTCGGCGCGCTGATCGGCGGGCGCTTCGTGGACCGGTCCGTCACGGGCACGGTGTTCGGCTCGCTCGTCGCCGTGGCCGCGGTGCTGGTCCTGTTCGGGCTCACCGCGTCGACCGGCTTCGCGATCTTCCCGGCGATCTTCCTGCTGGGCTTCACGTCGCAGGTGCTCGCCTCGGCGCTCCAGGTGCGGCTCATGGACGCCTCGCCGGACGCGCCGTCGCTGGCCTCCTCGTCCAACCACTCCGCGCTGAACGTCGCCAACGCCGCCGGCGCGTGGCTCGGCGGCCTGGCCATCGCCGCGGGCTGGGGCTACACGTCGACCGCGTGGGTCGGCCTGGCGCTCGCCGCGGCGGGACTGGTGGTCGCGACGGTGTCGGTGCTCGTGGACCGGCGCACCACCGGGCTTGCTCCGATCGGGGCTGGCGGCGGGGGCGCACCCCCTGTGTGATGGTCGGCGGAGGTGTCACATGGCCGTCACGCCCAAGCTCGCCGCCGTCCTGGTCGCCGTCCTCGTCGCCGCGGGAGCACCCGCGACCGCGAGCGCGTCGGGAGCAACGCCCGACGACCAGCCGCTGCCCGGCTACACGATCGAGAACCCGCCGCTGCCGCCCGCGCAGGTCGACGGACGCCCGACGACCGTGAAGCAGGGCGTGGCGAGCCACGCCGGCTACGTCGTCGAGGTCCCGCCCGACTGGAACGGCGAGCTGGTGATGTGGGCGCACGGCTACCGGGGCACCGGCACCGTGCTCACGGTGGACGCGCCCGGCTACGGGATGCGCCAGCACCTGCTGGAGCGCGGCTACGCGTGGGCCGCGTCCTCGTACTACGCCAACGGCTACGACGTCCGCGCCGGCGTGACGACGACCCGCGAGCTGGCCGAGGAGTTCGGCCGGCTCGTGCGGCGGCCCGAGCGCGTGTTCATCGCCGGGGTGTCGATGGGCGGGCACGTCATCGGCCGTTCCCTGGAGCAGTACCCCGGCTACTACGCGGGCGCGCTGCCGATGTGCGGCGTGCTCGGCGACCACGAGCTGTTCGACTTCCTCCTGGACTACCAGCTGGTGTCCCAGGACCTCGCCGACCTGGGCTCGTACCCGCTGCCGCCGGACCACCTCACCTCGGTCGTGCCGCGGATCCAGCAGCGGCTCGGCCTGGTGGGGCTCACCCCCGGCGGGCCCGACACGACGAACGACCTCGGCAAGCAGCTGCGGGCCGTGACCGTCGAGCGCACCGGCGGACCGCGTCCCGGCGCGGAGGCCGCCTTCGCGCACTGGAAGGACTTCCTCTACGCCCTCGGCGCGAGCGGCAGCGGTGACGAACTGGCGGGGAACCCCGGTCAGCTCGCCACGAACCTCACGACCCGCTACCGGCCGAGCGAGCCGGTGGACCTGAACCGGACCGTGCAGCGCGTCGCACCGGAGAACGTGCGGGCGCGTCTCACACCCGCGCTGACCGAGGTCCCGCAGATCCTCGGCCGGCCGAGCGCGCCCGTGCTGTCGCTGCACGACCTGGGCGACCTGTTCGTGCCGTTCTCGATGGAGCAGGAGTACCGGGAGGACGTGGCGCGGCACGGGCGCACCGGCCTGCTGGCGCAGCGCGCGATCCGCGCGGTCGAGCACTGCGAGTTCTCCGACCAGGAGGTGCGGACCGCGTTCGACGACCTGGTGCGCTGGGTCGACACCGGGCGCAGGGCCGCCGGTGACGTGGTGGACGACCGCCGTGCGGTGGCCGCCGCGGACTACGGCTGCCGCTTCACCGACCGCACCGCGACCGGCGGCACGCGCGGTCTGTTCGCCCCCTGCCCCTGACGGACGCGCGTGCGGCTCCCCCCGGGGAGCCGCACGCGGCACCGCTCAGCGCAGCGGCCGGTCCGCCGGACCGATCGGCGAGGGCAGCACCCCGCGCCCGGTCAGGCGGGCGTCCACCGCCGCGGCGGCGGCGCGGCCCTCGGCGACCGCCCACACGATCAACGACTGCCCGCGTCCCGCGTCTCCCGCCACGAACACCCCGTCGACGCCGGTCGCGAACGACCGGTCGCGCGCCACGTTCCCGCGCGCGTCGAGGTCCACGCCCAGCTCCGCCAGCAGCCCCGTCCGCTCCGGGCCGACGAAGCCCAGCGCGAGGGTCACCAGCTGCGCCGGGATCTCCCGCTCGGTGCCCCGCACCGGCACGAACCGGCCGTCCTCCGCGCGCACGTCCGCGATCCGCAGCGCCCGCACCGCGCCGTCGCCGTCGCCGAGGAACTCCAGCGTCGACACGGCGTACAGCCGCTCGCCGCCCTCCTCGTGCGCCGAGGTCACCCGGTAGAGGACCGGGTGGGTCGGCCACGGGTGCTCGGGCGAGCGCGTCCGCGGCGGGCGGGGCATGATCTCCAGCTGCGTCACCGACGCCGCGCCCTGCCGGTGCGCCGTGCCCAGGCAGTCCGCGCCGGTGTCACCGCCGCCGATCACCACGACGTGCTTGCCGCCCGCGTGGATCGGCGACGCGGGGGCGTCCCCGCGCGCGACCCGGTTCGCCGGTGGCAGGTACTCCATCGCCTGGTGCACCCCGGCCAGTTCGCGGCCGGGGATCGGCAGGTCCCGCGCCGCGGTCGCCCCGCAGGCCAGCACCACGGCGTCGAACCCCGCTCGCAGCGCCGCGCCGCTGACGTCGATCCCCACGTGCACACCGGTGCGGAACTCGACGCCCTCGGCGTGCAACTGCTCCAGGCGGCGGTCCAGCCGCCACTTCTCCATCTTGAACTCGGGGATGCCGTAGCGCAGCAGCCCGCCGATCGCGTCGGCCCGCTCCAGCACCACCACGTCGTGCCCGGCCCTGGCGAGCTGCTGGGCCGCCGCCAGCCCGGCGGGGCCCGACCCCACCACGGCGACCCGGAACCCGGTGCGGGTGGCGGAGGGCAGCGGCCGCACCCAGCCCTCGTCCCAGGCGCGGTCGACGATCGCCAGCTCCACCCGCTTGATCGTGACGGGCTCCCCGGTGATGCCGACGACGCACGCCGCCTCGCACGGCGCCGGGCACAGCGTCCCGGTGAACTCGGGGAAGTTGTTCGTCGCGTGCAGCCGCTCGGACGCCGCGCGCCAGTCGTCCCGGCGCACCAGGTCGTTCCACTCCGGCACCAGGTTGCCCAGCGGGCAGCCCTGGTGGCAGAACGGGACGCCGCAGTCCATGCACCGCCCGGCCTGCCGGCGCACCCGGTCGGAGCCGAACTCCTCGTACACCTCGCGCCAGTCCGACAGGCGCAGGGGCACCGGCCTGGTCCGCGGCGTCTCCCGCTCGGTCGTCAGAAAACCCGTGGGATCAGCCACGTGCGGCCTCCATGATCGCCTCGTCCACGTCCCTGCCCTCCTGCTCGGCGCGCTCCCGCGCCGCCAGCACCCGCACGTAGTCCCGCGGCACGACCTTGGTGAACCGCTCCACGCCGGTGTCCCAGTCGGCGAGCAGCGCGTGCGCGACCGCCGAACCCGTCTCCGCGTGGTGCCGCGCCACGACGTCGCGCAGGAACTCCTGGTCGGTCTCCGCCAGCGGTTCCAGGTCCACCATCTGCCGGTTCACCCGCGGCACCGGCAGGTCCAGCACGTAGGCGAGACCGCCGGACATGCCCGCCGCGAAGTTGCGGCCGATCCCGCCGAGCACGACCACCCGGCCACCGGTCATGTACTCGCAGCCGTGGTCGCCCACGCCCTCCACGACGGCCAGCGCGCCCGAGTTGCGCACGCAGAACCGCTCGCCGACCCGGCCGCGCAGGAACACCTCGCCGCCGGTGGCGCCGTAGGCGATCACGTTGCCCGCGACGGTGTTGTGCTCCGCGGCGAACGGCGCCGCCGGGTCGGGCCGCACGGTGATCCGCCCGCCGGACAGGCCCTTCGCCAGGTAGTCGTTGGCGTCGCCCACCAGGCGCAGCGTCACGCCGCGCGGCAGGAACGCGCCGAAGGACTGGCCCGCGGTGCCGGTGAAGGTGACGTCGATCGTGTCGTCGGGCAGGCCGTCGCCGCCCCACCGGCGGGTCACCTCGGAGCCCAGCATGGTGCCGACGGTGCGGTTGACGTTGCGCACCGGCAGTTCGAGCCGCACCCGGTCGCCCGAGGCGAGCGCGCCCTCGGCGAGCTGGATCAGCGTGTTGTCCAGCGCCCGCTCCAGACCGTGGTCCTGCGCGGTGGTGCGGTGCCTGGCCGCGCGCGGCGGCAGGTCGGGCACGTGGAAGATCGGCGACAGGTCCAGCCCGGCCGCCTTCCAGTGGCTCGTGGCCGCGCCGGCGTCCAGCAGCAGGTCCGCCCGCCCGACCGCCTCCCGCACCGACCGCAGGCCCAGCGCCGCCAGGTGCTCGCGGACCTCCTGCGCGACGAACCGGAAGAAGTTCACGACGTGCTCGGCCCGGCCCGCGAACTGCGCGCGCAGCGCGGGGTTCTGCGTCGCCACGCCCACCGGGCACGTGTCGAGGTGGCAGACCCGCATCATCACGCAGCCCGACACGACCAGCGGCGCGGTGGCGAAGCCGAACTCCTCCGCGCCGAGCAGCGCCGCGACCACCACGTCCCGCCCGGTCTTGAGCTGGCCGTCGGCCTGCACGACGATCCGGTCGCGCAACCCGTTGCGCAGCAGCGTCTGCTGCGTCTCGGCGAGCCCCAGCTCCCACGGGCCGCCCGCGTGCTTGATCGAGGACAGTGGGGACGCGCCGGTGCCGCCGTCGTGGCCGGAGATCAGCACGACGTCCGCGTGCGCCTTGGACACCCCGGCCGCGACCGTCCCGACGCCGACCTCGCTGACCAGCTTCACGTGCACGCGCGCCAGCGGGTTGGCGTTCTTCAGGTCGTGCACGAGCTGCGCGAGGTCCTCGATCGAGTAGATGTCGTGGTGCGGCGGCGGGGAGATCAGCCCGACCCCCGGCGTGGAGTGGCGGGTCCGCGCGATCCACGGGTAGACCTTCGCGCCGGGGAGCTGGCCGCCCTCTCCGGGCTTCGCGCCCTGCGCCATCTTGATCTGGAGGTCGTCGGCGTTCACCAGGTACTCGCTCGTCACGCCGAACCGGCCGGACGCCACCTGCTTGATCGCCGAGCGGCGCGAGTCGCCGTCGGCGTCGGGGAGGAACCGGTCGGCGTCCTCGCCGCCCTCGCCGGTGTTGGACCTCGCGCCGAGCCGGTTCATCGCGATGGCCAGCACCTCGTGCGCCTCCCGCGAGATGGAGCCGTAGGAGATCGCGCCGGTGGCGAACCGCGTGACGATCTCCGAGACCGGCTCGACCTCCTCGACCGGCACGGGCGGCAGGACGCCGGTGCGGAACGCGAACGACCCGCGCAGCGTCATCAGGCGCTCCGACAGCGCGTCGACCCGGCCGGTGTACTCCTTGAACACGTCGTAGCGCCCGGAGCGGGTGGAGTGCTGGAGCGCGAACACCGTCTGCGGGTCGAACAGGTGCGCCTCGCCCTCGCGCCGCCACCGGTACTCGCCGCCGATCTCCAGCTCCCGGTGGCTCGCGCGCACGCCGTCGGCGGGGAACGCCGCGCGGTGCCGTCGCGCCACCTCCTCGGCGAGCACGTCGAACCCGGCTCCGCCCAGCGGTGAGCTCGTGCCGGTGAAGCAGTCCTCGATCACCTCGTGCCCCAGCCCGAGCGCCTCGAAGATCTGCGCGCCCGAGTAGGAGGCGACCGTCGAGACACCCATCTTGGACATGGTCTTGCGCACCCCGTGGCCCAGGGCGCGGACGAGGTTGCGGGACGCGGTCGCGGGGTCCAGGTCGCCGAGCTCGCCCCGCGCGGCCAGGTCCTCGACGGTCTCCACCGCCAGGTGCGGGTTGACCGCGGCGGCCCCGTAGCCCAGCAGCAGCGCCACGTGGTGCACCTCGCGGGCGTCACCGGCCTGCACGACCAGCCCCACCCTCGTGCGGTTGCGGCACCGCACGAGGTGGTGGTGCACCGCGCCGGTCAGCAGCAGCGACGGGATCGGCGCCCGGTCGGCGTCCACGCCCCGGTCGGAGAGCACCACCAGCCGCGCGCCGTCGGCGACGGCCGCGGACACCTCGGCGCGGATCTCGCCGAGCCGGCGCACCAGGGCCTCGCCGCCACCGGCGACGTCGTAGGTGCCGCGCACGGTCACCGCCCGGAACTCCGGCAGGTCCCCGTCGTCGTCGACGTGCGCGATCCGCGCCAGCTCGTCGTCGTCCAGCACGGGGAACGGCAGGGCGATGCGGCGGCAGGACTCGGCGGTCGCCTCCAGCAGGTTCGGTTGAGCGCCGATCGTGGTGCGCAGCGAGGTCACCAGCTCCTCGCGGATGGAGTCCAGCGGTGGGTTCGTGACCTGCGCGAACAGCTGGGAGAAGTAGTCGAAGAGCTGCCGCGGCCGGTTCGACAGCACCGCGGGCGGCGTGTCGTCGCCCATCGATCCGATCGGCTCGGCGCCCGAGACGGCCATCGGTCGCAGCAGGACGTCGAGCTCCTCGCCGGTGTAGCCGAACACCTGCTGGCGGCGCACCAGCGAGGAGCTCGACGGCACCTCGCGCTCGCGCGGCGGCAGGTCCTCCAGGCGCACGACGCCCGCGCGCACCCACTCGTCGTAGGGGTGCTCCGCCGCGAGGGCGCTCTTGATCTCCTCGTCGTCGACCACCCGCCCGGCCGCGGTGTCCACCAGGAACATCCGGCCCGGCTCCAGCCGGCCCTTGCGGACCACCGTCGCCGGGTCGACCTCCAGCACGCCCGCCTCGCTGCCGAGCACCACCAGGCCGTCCTCGGTGATCCAGTACCGCGCGGGCCGCAGGCCGTTGCGGTCGAGCACCGCGCCGACGAGCGTGCCGTCGGTGAACGCCACCAGCGCGGGACCGTCCCAGGGCTCCATCAGGGTGGAGTGGAACTCGTAGAAGGCGCGCCGCGCCGGGTCCATCTCGGTGTGGTTCTCCCACGCCTCCGGAACCATCATCAGCACGGCGTGCGGCAGCGAGCGCCCGCCCAGGTGCAGCAGTTCGAGCACCTCGTCGAACGACGCCGAGTCGCTCGCGCCGCGGGTGATCACCGGCAGGAGGCGCTCCAGGTCGCCCGGCAGCAGGCCGGACGCGAGCGCGGACTCCCGCGCGTCCATCCAGTTCCGGTTGCCGCGCACCGTGTTGATCTCGCCGTTGTGCGCCGCGTAGCGGTAGGGGTGCGCCAGCGGCCAGGACGGGAACGTGTTGGTGGAGAACCGGGAGTGCACCAGGGCGACGGAGCTGGTGAGCCGCTCGTCGGTCAGGTCGGGGAAGAACCGCTCCAGCTGCTGCTCGGTCAGCATCCCCTTGTAGACGACCGTGCGCGCCGACAGGCTCGGGAAGTACACGTCCGCGGCCCGCTCGGCCCGCTTGCGCACGCAGAACGCCAGGCGCTCCAGCGCGTCGCCGGTGGTCGCGGCGTCGGCGGGAGCCAGGAAGAGCTGGCGGAACACCGGCATCGTGGTCGCGGCCGTGCGGCCGACGTGCCGGGCGTCCACGGGCAGATCGCGCCAGCCCAGCACGCGCGCGCCCTCCTCGGCGGCGATCCGCTCGACGACGGCCTCCGCCCCGGCCCTGGCCGCGGCGTCCACGGGCAGGAACGCCGTGCCGACGGCGTAACCGCCGGCGCCGGGCAGCGGGAACCCCGCCACCTCCCGGTACAGCTCGTGCGGCACCTGGACGAGCACGCCTGCGCCGTCACCGGTCTCCGGCTCGGCGCCGCGCGCTCCCCGGTGCTCCAGGTTCCGCAGCGCCGTCAGCGCACGCGCCACGATGGTGTGATCTCGACGCCCGGCGAGGTCGGCCACGAAGGCCACCCCGCACGCGTCGTGCTCGAACTGCTCGTCGTAGAGGCCCGTCCGGCGGGCCTGCTGCTGGCGGTGGGGATGGGTCACGTCGTGCGGCCCTCCGTGCTCGGCGCTCACTCGGGCACGCCGGCGTGGCCGCGCGGGCGTCGTCGCCGGGACGCGGTCGGCGTGGGAGCGGGGGTGGTGGGAGACCCGGCGTGCTGGCGGCGTGCCGCGGTGTGCGGGAAAGGGGGCTCGCGGGTGGGACGCCGGGGTGACCGGACGAGCTGTGCGAGACCGGGATCGCCGGTGCTCTGCGACGGTAGTGCGAATCCGGGTTCGTGTGCCGGTTCACCGTCCAGACGTGGGAAGTCCCACGCTCTGTTGACATCCTCGCAGGTGACAGCCTTGTTGTGAACGGCCGTGAACCGATCCGCCGACCGTGTGAACCGCGCTTTCACCCCGTTGTCGCACCGGGTCCGCTGTTCGGTCTCGTGCTCTGCTCCGACCGGCGGTCCGGCGGCCCGCCGAGTTGCGCGCCGGGGGCGAGCGGCGCATCATGAAGCGTTCGCAACATACGGCGCGTGCAACTAATCAGGGGTGAGCAGCACGGTGAACATCGACCTGTCCGGGCGTGTCGCACTGGTGACCGGATCGACCGCGGGGATCGGCCTCGCCACGGCGGAGGCGCTCGCCCGTTCGAGCGCCGAGGTGATCGTCAACGGGCGTGACGAGGAGCGCCTCGCCCGCGCCGTGGACGACCTGCGCGAGAAGACCGGCTCCGACACGATCCGGGGCGTCGTCGCCGACGTCGGCACCGCGGAGGGTGCCGACGCGCTGATCGCCGCGGCGCCCGACGTCGACGTCCTGGTCAACAACACCGGCATCTTCGGCGCGCAGCCGGTCTTCGAGATCCCCGACTCGGAGTGGCAGCGGTTCTTCGACGTCAACGTCATGTCCGGCGTCCGGCTCGCCCGCCACCACGCACCCCGGATGGTGGACCGCGGCTGGGGCCGGGTGATCTTCGTCAGCAGCGAGTCCGCCGTGATGACGCCCGGCGAGATGGTGCACTACGGCATGACCAAGACCGCCCAGCTCGCCGTGTCCAGGGGCATGGCTCAGGCCGTGGCCGGCACCGGCGTCACCGTGAACACGGTGCTGCCCGGCTCGACGCTGACCCCCGGCGTGGAGGAGTTCCTGCGCGACCGGGTCGGCGACGGCATCTCGCTGGAGGAGGCCGAGCGCCGCTTCATCGCCGAGGAGCGCCCCACCTCGCTGATCGGCCGGCTCATCCGCCCGCACGAGATCGCGAACCTGATCACCTACGTCGCCTCCGACCTGTCGTCGGCCACGACGGGCTCGGCGCTGAGCGTCGACGGCGGCCTGATCCCGGCGATCCTGCCCTGATCGACGTGGTCGTCCCGTTCGCGCAGGAGCTGGCCGCCGGACCCGTCGTCCTCGACGGCGGGCTGTCCGCCCAGCTCGCCGCCGCCGGGCACGACCTGGCCGATCCGCTGTGGACGGCCCGCCTGCTGCTGGACGACCCGGCGGCGATCACGGCGGCGCACCTGGCGCACCTGGAGGCCGGGGCGAGCGTCGTCATCACCTCCAGCTACCAGGTGTCCTTCGGCGGCTTCGCCGCGCGCGGGATCGGCGCCGACACCACGCGCGCGCTGCTGCGCCGCAGCACGGCGCTGGCCCGCGACGCAGTCGACCGCGCCCGCGAGTCCGGTGTGGACCGCCCACTGCGGGTGGCGGGCTCGATCGGCCCGTACGGCGCGGTGCTGGCCGACGGCTCGGAGTACCGCGGCCGCTACGGGCTGACCCGCCGCCAGCTGGAGGAGTTCCACCGGCCGCGCGCCGAGGCGATCGCCGAGAGCGGACCCGACCTGCTGGCCGTGGAGACCGTGCCCGACGCCGACGAGGCCGAGGCCGTGCTGCGGATCGTGGCGGACCTCGGCCTCCCGGCGTGGCTGTCCTACACCGTCGACGGGCCGCGCACCCGTGCCGGTCAGCCGCTGGACGAGGCGTTCGCGCTCGCCGCCGACGTGCCGGAGGTGATCGCCGTCGGCGTCAACTGCTCCCGCCCGCGCGACGTGGGAGAGGCGGTGGCGCTGGCGGCCGGGACCACCGGCAAACCGGTCGTCGTCTACCCCAACAGCGGCGAGGAGTGGGACGCGGGCGCCCGCGACTGGACCGGACGGCCCAGCTCCCTCGCGGACCGCGCGGGGGAGTGGGTGAGCGCGGGCGCCCGGCTGGTCGGCGGTTGCTGCCGCGTCGGCTCCGGGGAGATCGCCGCTCTGGCCCGCGTCCTCGGCTCCGTCTGAGGTCAGCGCGTCGTGCTGGGCGGGGTGGTCGTGTTGCAGTTCGGCGCGCTGGGCACCGCGGCTCGCACCTCCTCGGGCATGGTCAGCGTCCCGTAGGCCGACACGCCCTCCTGCATGGCCGTCACGGCCCGCGTCTGGTCCCCGACGGCCGACTCGATCGCCTCGGTGGTCAGCGGGTTCGCGGCGTCGATCGTGGACTTCGCCGACGCGAAGGCCGAGCGCGCCTCGTCCAGCGGCTCGGAGACGACCCGCACCACGACGTCCGTCCCGTCGACCGGGCCGGGCACGAGGGTGCTCAGGTCGTGCAGCGCCACGTCGAGCACGCCGACCACGCGCCCCAGGTTCGCGCTCATCTCCAGCCGCATCCCGGCCGGGTCGGTCGCGGTGGGCGCCGGCACCGTCAGCGATCCGGCGCTGGTCAGGTAGTTCGCGACGGCGCAGAAGTTGTTCGCCCACGTCACGACGTCGGCGGCCGGTTCGGGCGGGGTGCTCGTCGTGGACGTCGCGAGCACTCCGGCGAGCGGAGCGCCGCTCACCCTGGTGGCGCACCCCGCCGACAGCACCAGCCCGGCCACGACGAGCGACAGGACAGCGAACCGAGCACGCACCGCGGCCTCCGGGGACGACGAACAGATCGACTGAGGGTAGACGCGCGGGACCACCCGATCAGTTCCCGTCCCGCGGCCCGCACCCCGGCCGCGGCCGGATCAGAACTCGTGCGTCACGCAGGCGAGGCGGTCGCCCGCCGTGCCCGCCCTGCCCGCCTCGGTCGCCGTGTGCTCGGCGTGGATCACGGCGGAACTCGCCCCGCCGTCGCGGAACTCCCAGTCGACCGTGGCCGTCGCGGTGGCCGCGCCCTCCGCGTCGGTGGTGATGTCGAGCCAGATCTCGTTCTCCGGGTTGGCGTAGGCCGGGTCGACCGACGGCGTCACCGGGTCGGCCTCGTTCTGGTAGTGCGGACCGGCGTCGGCCCCGGTCGGGCCGCACGGCGAGGTGTGCACGTGAGCGCCGTAGTCGTGGTCGGGCAGCAGGCCCGTGACGTCGAGCGTCACCGTCGTGGAGCCGTTCTCCGGTTCGGCCTTCACGGAGACCTCCGCGCCGACCGGCACCAGATCACCGCTGTAGGTGACGGCCTCCGGCTGCTCGCCCGCCGGAGCGGGGGTGGCGAAGGCGATCGGGGTCTCCGCCGATCCGGTCGACCCGGACCCGGCCGACGCGGACGAGCTGGCCGCAGGGCCCATGCTGATGGACGTCGTGGTCGGGGTCGTCTGCGTCGAGGGACGGTCGCCGGGAGCGCAGGCCGTCAGCCCGCCCACCAGGGTCGCAGCTCCCACGAGTACCACCGCGGTCGTTCGCATGTCACTCCTCGAATCGTGTCGCTGTCCAGCCGGTGCCGCACCCTGGCTACCCGCCCCCTCGCGAGTCGATGCCGACACGGTCGTGGACGAAGTCGACCCCCGTCCCGGAGCGTCTCCGGAACGGGGGTCGTGGGAGCGTTCTCAAGCGTTGATCTGCCGGGGGGAGTCCGCGCTCGCGACGGTGATCTTGCGCGGCTTCGCGTGCTCGGCCACCGGGATGCGCAGGGTCAGCACGCCGGAGTCGTACTGGGCGTCGACGTGCTCGGTGTCGAGGGTGTCCCCGAGGAACAGCTGGCGGCTGAACACGCCCAGCGGTCGCTCGGACACGTGCACCTCGACCTGCTCGCCGGTCGGGTGGCTCGGCCTGCGCTCGGCCTTGACGGTCAGCACGTTGTGCTCGACGTCGACGTCGATGGCGCCCGGGTCCACGCCGGGCAGGTCGAACTGGACCACGAACCGGTCGCCCTCCCGGTAGGCGTCCATCGGCATCGCGGTCGGTCGCGACCACGTGCCCTGCGCGCTCTGACCGAAGACCTGCTGGGCGAGACGGTCGAACTCGCGGAAGGGGTCGGTGCGCATCAGCATCGCGTTGTCCTCCTCGTCGTCTGGTGCCGCGCTGTGCACAGCACAGTTGTAGCACTGTCATCCACTCGTTGACAAGTACCTATGTCATCGTGAGGATGACAACATGTCGTACGACGAGCTGAAGACGATCGCGACCGACCCCGGTGCGGGGGCCGACGCGGCGCTGGCGGCCCTCGCCGCGCTGCGGGAGGTGCGGGAGGAGCTCGCCGCCTGGGAACCCGAACTGATCGCCACCGCCCGCGCTCACGGCGTGAGCTGGGCGGACATCGCGCCCGCGCTCGGCGTCGCGAGCAGACAGGCCGCCGAGCGCCGGTACCTGAGGCTCCGCCCCTCCGCGGAGGGGCACGCGACGGGCGAGGAGCGCGTGCGGGCCGAGCGGAGCCGGCGCGCCGGTGTGCGGGCGGTGAACGAGTGGGCGCGCGACAACGCCGCCGCGCTGCGCGGTCTCGCCGGGCGGGGCGGCGCGTCGGACGTGGAGCAGGGCTACCTGGACGACCTGCACACCGCACTGGGCGCGGACGAGCCGTCGGCGCTGCTGGAGCCGCTGGCCGCCGTGCAGGGGCGGCTGCGCGAGACGGACCCGGGGCTGGCGGAGGAGATCGCCGAGATGACGGGCCGGGCGGACGAGGTGCGGCGGGACCGGCGCTGATCCTCCCCGGAGAGCGCTGAAGCCGGTCGGTCCAGGAGGACCGACCGGCTTCAGCGGTTCAGCTGCGGATCAGATCAGGCGGTGTTGCGGCGACGCACGAAGAACAGCGCGGCCGCGCCGGCGCCCAGCAGGCCGATGCCCGCGAGCAGCGGCACGAGGATGGACGCACCGGTGCTGGCCAGCTCGTCCTCGTCGCTCACCGGAACCACGGCGACGCTGGTCGTCGTGGTGGTGGCGGGAGGGGTGCTGACGGACGTGGTGCTGACCGGAGCCGACTCCGTGGTGGAGGCGGGCGTGGTCTCCACCGGCGGCACCACGGACGACGAGGAGGTCGTCGCCGACACCTCGGTCGTGGTGACGGGAGGAGTCGAGGAGGAGGAGGCCGGAGGCGTCGTCTGCTCGACGCAGGCCTCGGTCTTCTTCTCCTGGCCGAAGTCGTACTGGGTGCCCTGCTTGCCGTCGTGGGCGTCCACCGCGAACGTGATCGTGTGCGCCACGGCGGGGTCCAGGTCGGTGTCGATCCAGCCCGGCGTGTACGAGTTGCCGAACTCCTTGTCGTGCACCTTCGCGCCGCCCTCGGTGACGACGACGAAGTTGCCCTTGTTCTGGCCCTTCGGCGTGTAGGCCTTCAGATCGATCATGATCTTGACCTTGCCGTCGGCGCACTTGGCGTCGAACGCGGGCGTGTGCGCGCTCGCCGGACCCGCCAGAAGGGCGAGAGCGGTTGCGCTGGTGGCGATCACCGCGGAAGCGCCGAGAACCTTGCGGCCGAACTCGAACGCCTGCGGCCGTGCGAACTGCATGGGGTCTCCTGCCCTGGTTGCATGGGAGGGCCGATCGCGTGATCAGGAAGTCCCCGACTGATCGCGCAGAGATCATGGCCCCACTGGGCGAGCACCCTTTCGGGTGACGCGCGAACGCACCGTAGCAGGCCGTGCGCGAGCGTCGGGTCACCGTTCGGCAACATCGACATCCCGGTTCGCGATCGCCGCCGTGTGATCGGGTCGTCAACGGTCTGGCGTGGACTCCTACCGACCGGTAACCATGGGGAGATGGACACTGCGTCGATCGCTTCCGGCTCGCGGGCCGTCGAACCCCTGCACTCCATGATCTACTTCGCGCCGGAGGCGCAGGAGCACCTGGTGCGAGCCGGGCTCCGGCCCGGTCCGATGTGCTACTTCGCCGGACGTGCCGCGGCGATGGGACCGGTGGGGGCGGACGCCGTGACGGCGGCGTTCTACAACTTCAACCCCGACCTGGTGGCGGACAACGTGCCCGCGGCGTGGTCGCTGGCCTCTCCGTCCACAGTGGTGGTCGCGCGGTTCAGCGCGGCCGACGCGGCGCTGCGCCGGCTGCTCGGCGACGAGGTGATCACCTCCGGGGGCGTGGCCGAGGCCGCCGACCTGGCCGCGCGGGCGAGCGAGGCGTGCACCGCCGACGGCAGGCCGCTCTACGAGGGCCACGCCCGTCTCGAGTGGCCGGACGAGCCCCACCTGAGGTTGTGGCACGCCGTGACGCTGCTGCGCGAGTTCCGCGGCGACGGGCACGTGCGCGCGCTGGCCGCCGCCGGGCTCAGCGGGGCGGAGGCGCTCGTCACGCACGTCGCCGCCGGTCGCGGCGTCCGCGCCTCCTTCGCCCGCAGGAGCCGCGGCTGGTCGGACGACCAGTGGCAGGAGACCGTCCTGAGCTTGCGCGACCGCGGCCTGCTCGACGTCGACGGGAACATCACCGAGGCCGGTGCCGCGCTGCGTGCGGAGGTGGAGGCGGAGACCGATCGGCTCGGCACCGCACCGTGGCAGCACCTCGGTCAGGAGGGCGCCGCGCGACTGGCCGCGATCGGCTCGAAGCTCGGCCGCGCGCTCGGCGCGGCGGGCGCGTTCCCGGCCAGCGTCGTCGCCCCCCGCTGACGGCGGTCCCGGCCCGAACGCTCAACTCGTGGTGTCCGGACGCTCAACTCGGGGTGTCCGGACGCTCAACTCGTGGGCCAGGGGCGGGCTGCGTCCAGCAGGCCGATCATGCCGGAGACCAGGCGCATCTGGTTCACGTCGCGGACGTCGGCCTGCACCAGGCGCGGTGAGCACACGACGACCGCGACGGCCTGGGCGCGCGACAGCGCGACGTTCAGGCGGTTGCGCGACAGGAGGAAGTCCAGGCCGCGCGGGAGGTCCACCGCCGCGGACGACGTCATCGTCGCGACGACCACCGGGGCCTCCTGGCCCTGGAAGCGGTCCACCGTGCCCACCCGCACCTCGTCGAGGCCCGCCCGCTCCAGCGCGCGGCGCACGATCCGCACCTGGAGGTTGTACGGAGCCACCACGAGCACGTCCGACCCCGTCAGCGGGCGCGCGCCGCCCCCGTCGGTCCACGTGCGGCCGATCAGCGACTCCACCACCCCGACGACCGCCGCGGCCTCCTCGACCGACGCCGTCGTGTTGTGCTCGTGCTCGACCTCCAGCACGTGCAGCCCGGCGGGCACCTCGCCCACCCCGCGCAGCGCCGCCGTCGGGTGCGCGCGCAGCAGGCCGGCGTAGGACAGCTGCGACACCGGCTCGCACACCTCGGGGTGCATCCGCCTGGTCTGGTCCATGAAGTACCCCAGGTGCGGCGGGATCACGTCCTCGCCCCCGATGAGGTGTCCCAGCGCGGAGGCGTCGGCCCCGGCCGGGTGGGTGCCCTGCACGACCTGCGGCAACTGCTGCGGGTCGCCCAGCAGCACCAGGTTCCGCGCGCACGTGGACACGGCCAGCGCGTCGGCCAGGGCGAACTGCCCGGCCTCGTCGACGATCAGCACGTCGAACGGGGCCTCGCGCATCGCGGAGGACGAGAAGGTCCACGCGGTGCCGCCGACGAGGTACCCGCCGCCCTGGTCCGCCCGCCACCCGAGCAGCGCCCTCTTGTCCTTCGGCTGGTCCCACTCGCAGTCGGGAACGGCCCGGCCGCC
Source organism: Umezawaea beigongshangensis (assembly GCF_016464305.1). Classification (GTDB taxonomy): domain Bacteria; phylum Actinomycetota; class Actinomycetes; order Mycobacteriales; family Pseudonocardiaceae; genus Umezawaea_A; species Umezawaea_A beigongshangensis. Next base: position 95,642 of record NZ_JAEIOJ010000008.1, on the reverse strand, counting down.
CCTGGCCTGCTTCGCGCACGGCACCGGCGTGCCCGTCTCGCGACCCGCCTGCTTGGCGGCGGACAGCACGTTCTCGACCGCCTTGTGGCTGTTCGAGGTGACGGCCACGGTCCTGCCGGACCGCAGCAGGTGCGTGATCAGCCGACCGGCCAGGTAGGTCTTGCCCGCTCCGGGCGGCCCCTGCACGGCGAGCGCGGAGCCGTCCAGGGCGTCCACGGCCGCGACGACGGTCGCGACCAGGTCGCCGCCGTGCTCGTCCGCGGAGGGCAGCGTCCCGCGTCCGCGCAGCCGGGGCGGGACGCGGCGCAGCAGGTCGACGCCGGGGTGCGCGGGCAGCGACGGCAGGTGTCCCACGACCGTCGCCGCGAGCTCCTCGACCGCCTCGTCCTTGGGCTGCGGGCGCACGGGCTCGCCCGGCAGCACCGCGCTCGGCAGGCCGGGGCTCGCGTCGTCCGGCTTCGCCGACTCCTCCAGCACGATCTCCTCGGCGTTCTCCTCCTTCACCACCGCCCTGCGGGTGGTGCCCAGCGGAGTGCCGGGGTACAGCAGCCGCACGGTGTCGTCGCGGCCGAACGGGTGGGGGCGGTCCGGGTCGCAGCGCGCTCGCACCTCGCGCTTGGCGTTGCCGTTCTTCCTGGTCGGCGCCTCCCACTCGCCCGCGGACACCCGCACCGGGACCGCGCACGCGCTGTCGGTCTCCAGGTCCGGCAGCGGCGCGGCCACCTGCCGGAAGAAGTCCCACCACGCCGGGTTCGTCTCCCGGCGGTGGTACCCGACGGCCGCGGCCAGCAGGGCGCGCGCCCGGTCGTCGTCGGTGGCGTCGGCCGGGTCGTCGGGCAGCCCGTCGAGCAGCGGCTCCACCAGGGCGGCGAGCCGGGCGGCCCGCTCGGCCCTGCGCTGGGCCGCCGCCTCGTCCTCGGCGTCCGCGACGACCGCGTCCAGCTCGGACGGCGACGGCGTCTCCAGCGGCGCGATGCCGGCCTCGTCGCGGACGCTCAGCAGGAAGCGGTGCAACCGGTGCGTGGACACGCAGTCGTAGGCGTTGTAGTCGGCGATCTCCCGCAGCACCGCCGCGCCGCGGCCGGTTCCGGCCAGCGCCAGGTACTCCTCGTACGCCTCGATGCTGGACACCGCGGTGGTCACCTCGCCCGCGCGGGCCTCCGGCATGTAGAGCGGTTCCAGGTACTTGATCGAGTAGGACCGCTGCGACACCAGCAGCGCCTTGCGCACCACGGCGTACAGGTCGACCAGCGCGCCCGTCCGCAGCAGGTGGTCCACGACCTCCTCGCGGGTGCCGTGCTGCGCGGCCAGCCGCTTGAGCGCGTTCACCTCGTAGGGCGCGTAGTGGTAGACGTGCGCGTCCGGGTGCTCGGTCAGCCGGGCGGCGGCGAAGTCGACGAACGCCTCGAACGCGGCCTTCTCCTCGCGCCGCGAGTGCGCCCAGAACGGCGTGAACTCCTCGTCGTCCCCGCGCACGGTCACCGCGCCGAACAGGTACTCCAGGCCCTCGCCGTTCAGGGCGAACGGGTCGCCCTCCATGTCGAAGTACACGTCGCCGGGGCTCGGCGCGGGCAGCGCGGCCAGCGCGTCCGGCCCGACGACCTCGAAGGCCACCTTGCCGACGGGGTCGTCGGAGGTGCGGCTGTGGTCCTGCACGACCTGGAGCGCGGCCTGCGCGCGGAGGCTCTGGAACGTCGTCGCCGACACCGCGGCCGGTCGGTCGTGCTCGGTCGCCGCGGCGAGCGCGTCGATCGTGGGGATGCCGGCGGCGAGGAGCTTGCGCCGCTGGTCCGAGCGCATCCCCGCCACCAGCGACAGGTCGCGGGCGGCCTCCCTGCCGCCGGAGCAGTGCGCGGAGAAGCGGCAGGTGCCGCAGGCGGCCCGCTCGTCGCCCCAGGAGCGCGCGGGCAGCACGGCCGGCGCGGCCAGCGTCGCGCCGAGCCGCTCGCGCAGCCGCGCGGCCAGCGGCAGGAAGTCCGCGACCCGGAAGCTCGCCCGCGTCCCGTCCCCGAGCAGCAGGTGCATCTGCGGACCGGCCGGGACACCGGCGCGGAGCAGCGCAGCCGCGTACGCGGTGAGCTGGAGCACCGCGCCCGGCGTGGCCCGGCGCGCGAGCTTCGCGTCGTGCGCCTCGTAGACCTCGCCGGTGCGCACGAGGAAGTCGGCGCGGCCGTAGAAGCCGTCGTCGAAGAACACCGCCTGGTAGATCACCGGTGCGCCCGCGGCCACGGCGGCCAGGGTCTGCCGCGCCGCGGTGGCCAGCGCGGCGGGGTGCGGGGCGGGCAGCGCGATCTCCACGACGCCGTCGCCGTGCGTCGCGCGCAGCGACTCCAGGACGGCCGCCTCGTGGGCCGCGCCGTGCGCGGTGATCAGCGGGTCGTGCGACGCCGTCACCACCGGCGCACCGGGCAGCCGGGCGGCGACCGCGTGGTTCAGCGCGCTGCGGTGCTCGCACTCCAGCAGGTCCACCAGGTCGGTGGGGGAGAGGACCAGCCCGGTGTCCGTGGTGAGCACCGGGCCAACCTAGAGCACGTGATCACCCGTTCGACGGATCACCACGCCGCTGGCGCGTAGTCCTTCAGGAAGCAGCCGTACAGGTCCTCGCCCCGCTCGCCCCGCACGATCGGGTCGTACACCCGCGCGGCGCCGTCCACGAGGTCCAGGGGTGCGTGGAAGCCCTCGTCGGCGAGCCGCATCTTCGTGGGGTGCGGTCGCTCGTCGGTGATCCAGCCGGTGTCGACGGCGGTCATGAGGATGCCGTCGGTCGTCAGCATCTCCTCCGCGCTGGTGCGGGTGAGCATGTTCAGCGCGGCCTTGGCCATGTTCGTGTGCGGGTGCCCGGCCCCCTTGTAGGCGCGGCTGAACTGGCCCTCCATCGCCGAGACGTTCACGACGTACTTGCGCCGCGCGCTCGCCGCCGCCATCGCCGGACGCAGCCTGCTGACCAGGATGAACGGTGCGACCGAGTTGCACAGCTGCACCTCCAGCAGCTCGATCGGGTCGACCTCGCCCACGTGCTGCGTCCAGCTGTTGACCGGGTGCAGGTCCGGCACGAGGCCACCGGCGTCGATCGCCAGCTCCGCGGCGATCCGCTCCGGCGACGCCGACCCGGCGGTGAGGGCGAGCGCCGTGACGGCCTGCGGCGTCATCGACCCCACCAGCGACGCGGGGTGCGCGTCGTGGGTGTGGCCGAAGGTGACGACCTCCACCGGCGAGCCCTCGGGCAGCGCGGTCCGCTCACCGGCCACCAGCGGTGAGTAGGACGACTGCGAGCGCCGCACGGTCTGCGCGGCGTTGTTGATCAGGACGTCCAGCGGCCCCTGCTCGGCGACCGAGTCGGCGAGCGCGATCACCTGCGAGGGGTCGCGCAGGTCGATGCCCACGACCCGCAGCCGGTGCAGCCAGTCGGCGCTGTCGGGCATCGCGGAGAAGCGGCGGACGGCGTCGTTCGGGAACCGCGTGGTGATCGTGGTGTGCGCGCCGTCGCGCAGCAGCCGCAGCGCGATGTACATGCCGATCTTCGCGCGACCGCCGGTGAGCAGGGCGCGTCGTCCGGTCAGGTCGGTGCGGGCGTCGCGGCGGGCGCGGTTGAGCGCGGCGCACGGCGGGCAGAGCTGGTGGTAGAAGGCGTCCACCTCGGTGTAGCGGTTCTTGCACGTGTAGCACGACCTGGCGCGCAGCAGCGTGCCCGCGGTGTCGCCGCTCACCCTCGCCGCCAGCGGCACGCCCGCCGTCTCGTCGTCGATGCGGCCGGGCGCGCCGGTCGCCGTCGACTCGGTCACCGCGCGGTCGTTCTCGGTGACCGCCCGGCGCTTCTCCGAGCGCCTGCGCTTCTTGACCTGCTTCCACAGGCCGGCCACCGCCCGGCGGACCTTCACCGCGTCCGGGTGCTCCACCGGCAGGTCGTCGACCTCCGCGAGCACCCGCAGCGCGAGTTCGAGGTCCTCCGGGTCGATTCCCGCGCCGGTGGGGTCGGCCTGGTCGTCCTCGTGCACCGCAGTCATTGCGCAATCAGCCGTTCGTGTGTCGTCTGCTCGTGTCGCCACCAGCACTGTACGGGGACCGCACGGCCCGGCGAGCAGGTCCTTCTCCGCGCCGCCGGAACCCGCGCCGCCGCCGTCACCCGGCCGAGATGCGTGGCACGGTCGCACCCAGGAGGCTGGAGCGGAGGTCCCGACGGCGGGACCCATCGACCAGAGGAGGACTTCGGTGCCAGACCCCCAGGGCCTCGACGCGTCAGAGGCCGACGCGGTGGAGCAGCTCACCCCCGTGGTCGACGACGGGCCGGACACGTCGTTCGGCGAGCTTCCGCTCGACGCGAACCCGGCCGACGTGAGCGAGCAGCGGACCGCGGTCACCGGCGGGCCGGACGACCCGTCCGGCGACCTGCCGGTGGAGGCCGATCCCGCGGACGTGGCCGAGCAGCGCCGCGGCGTGCCGGGTGACGATCACGACGAGTTCTGATCAACCCCCTTCTCCTGCTGCGGGCCACCCGTTAGGGTGCGCCGCATGTCTGGAACAGGTGGCCCGCGGGTCCAGCGGCTGTCCCAGCCAGACGCGGAGATCCGGGCCCGTTCACTGGGCCTGCCGCGCGGGCGTCCGGTGATCGCGGTGTTCGGCACCGCCTCCGAGGTCGGCACCGAGCTCGCGGCGCGGCTGCTGCCGCTGCTGCGAGCCCTGGTGCAGGGCGCGGGGGCCGACCGGGCCGTGCTGGTCACCAGCGGAGCCGACGCGGGTGTCGTGCACCTGCTGGGCATCGCCACGCAGGCGTGCGACACCCGCTGGCCCGGCATCGTCGGCGTCGCGCCGTCCAGCCGCGTCTCCACCGGCGAGGCGCCGCCCACCGCCACCGAGGTGGCCCTGGAGCCGCACCACGACCTCGTGGTCCTCGTGCCCGGCTCGGAGTGGGGCGAGGAGAGCTCCGCACTGTTCCGCGTGGTCGACGCCGTCAGCGGCAGGAAGAAGCCGACCACCGCGCTGCTGGTCGGTGGCGGCGACCTGGCCCGCGTGGCCGTGGTGCGCCACCTCGCCGCCGACCGGCCGCTGGTCGTGGTCGCGGGGTCCGGGGAGCTCGCCGACGAGATCGCCTCCGGTGAGATCGCGCCGGGGGACGACCTCGCGGTGCTCGTGCGGAGCGGGCGGGTGTCGGTCGTCCACGTGGACGAGGGCCCCGACCGCGTGCTGTTCGTGCTGCGCGACCTGCTCGGACGCGGCCCGAGGCCGCCGTCGCGGCCCCTGGTCGCGCCGCTGGCGGTGTGGCCGCGGCTGCGCCACCGCGCCGCGGAGCCCGCCCCGGTCCTCGAACCGGGGTTCGTGGTCGACTACCCCCTGCTCTCCGACGCCGTCCACGAGGCGAACCGTCTCGTCGTGCCCGCCCTGCACGAGTCGGAGGCGAACGCCGACCGCGAGCAGAACCGCTACCGGCTGCTCGTCGTGCTCGCCCTGACCGGCTGCTTCGCCACCACCGCGTTCGCCGCGCTCCAGACCTGGCTGCGCGACGCGGCGTGGCCCGGTGTGCTGGTGGCCGCCGCAGGCGCGTCCGCCGCCGTCCTGACCGTCGTGGCCCGCAGGCGGGAGTCGCTCGACGCCCACCTGGCGGCCCGCACGCGCGCCGACCGGCTGCGCTCCCTGTACTTCGCCCACCTGGCCGCCCCGCCGCCCGCGACCGAGTTCGACCGCGAGGACCGGGAGCGGGACCTGGAGGGCGCGGTCGCCCTGCGACAGCACGAGGTGGTCGGACCGTGAGCGGAACCGCGGGAGACGCGCGCGGCGGCACCCGGCACCGGGAGGCGCAGTTCCTCGACGCCTACCTGCGCCACCGCCTGGGCGCCGAGCTGGACCGGCACGAGCGCGCCCGCGCCGTGCACTCGGCGGCACGGGTGTGGACGGTGTCCCTGTCGGCCGCGCTGCTCACCGGAGCCGCCGTCCTGGGCGCGGCCGGGGTGGCCGACGCCGCCCGCCGACCGGTGTGGGGCTTCGCCGCGACGCTGTGCGCGGCCCTGGCCAGCGCCGTGGCCGGTTACGAGGCGGTCTTCGGCTTCCAGCGGCTCGGTCGCGAGCACGGCGAGGCCGTGTCGTCGCTGCACCTGCTCCGGGCGCACGGTCCCACGCCGGACGACCTCGACGAGGGGGACGACCGGCTGCCGGGGTTCGTCGCCGACGTCGAGTCCGTCCTGCGCCGCGGCGTCGTGGTGACCGCGGCCGCGCCGCCGCTGCTCCCGGACGCCCCGGAGGAGGCCCCCGCGGCCGAGCCGGTGGGGGGAGCGGCGCCGGAGGAGCCGGCCTGGCCGGAACCGGAGCGGGACAGCGGTCCGGCGGAGTCCGCCGATCCCGCCGATCCCGCAGATCCGGCGGACGAGGACGAGGACGTGCCCGCGGATTCCGTGCGACGGGCCTGAATCCGCGCTCGACGGTCGTCCACGGTGGACGGTCGGACCTTCATGTGCGGCTGCTGGCGGCCGGGTGTGGCGACCCGGGCGCGCACCGCGTTCGACACGTGTTGGTCGGCGGGCGAAACGCCGGGGGGTTGGTCTCACCGCCCTCGGGCTGTCATCATGAGGATGTTCAGCGGGGGAGTTGCTCCTCGCGACCCCGCCCCCGATGCTCGGCCGTGGTCCTCGTGATACCGGCCGAGCGGAAGCAGGTACCGCAATGACCTGGGCACGCCCTGCATCGTCCACGGACCTCACGACCGGCCGCTTCGCGGAGGCCCGCGCGCTGGAGAAGGTCCACAGCTCGATCCAGAACGGAAGGGCGGCTCGCACCGTCGCGGTGCACGCCTCCGACACCCAGGACTGCCGCGACCTCCTCGAAATGCTGGGTCTCGACGCCAGCGAGGGCAGGCAGTCCGTCTCGCAGTAGCCCGGACTCCCGCCGACCGCGCCCCCTTCCCCCCCGGGGGCTGCGGTCGGCGGACGGGTTCTCCCCTCCTCGCGGCGGGAGCCACCGCACGTGCGCCGCGACCGGTCTCAGCGCCTCCGCGTCCGCCGCAGCCCGCTGACCAGCAGCGTGACCCCGCCCACCACGGACAGCAGCCCGATGGCCGTCCACAGCGACTGCCCGGTCATGAAGCTGCCGGTCACGAGACCGAGCCCCTGCAGGGTCCACAGGACCCCCAGCAGCGCGAGCACGACGCCGACGGCCACGAACACACGGTTGCGCATTCCCCAGTCGTACCACGCCGCCCTCCGGCGCGTCGTCGCCCCGCCGGGCGCGTGCTGTCGGAGCGGGCCGCGATGATGGTCCGATGCGCATCACCGAGGTCGAGATCGACGACGACATGATCCGGCTCGGCCAGTTCCTCAAGCTGTCCGGACTGGCGGAGAACGGCGTCCACGCCAAGGAGCTGATCGAGGACGAGGAGGTCACCGTCAACGGCCGCGTCGAGACGCGCCGCGGGGCGCAGCTGCACGACGGCGACGTCGTGGCGGTGGGCAAGGACCGAGCCCGGCTGATCGCCCGAGAACTGTCCACCTGACCGAGCGTGTTCGCGGGCACACTGAACGTGGGCACGTGACGCGACGGAGGTGTGGCGGTGGCGGAGAGCTCTGCGCTCATCGGGGTGGACGACCTGGAGCCGCCGAAGTGGGCCGCCGTGGACGCGCGGGTCGCCGGGACGGGCGTGCTGCGCACGCTCGGCGCGCTGCCCGCCGCCGCGGCGGTGGTCGTCCGGCTCTCCTGGGAGACCTCGCGACGGCTGACCCTGCTCTCCGCGGTCCTGCACCTGGTCTCCGGCTGCGTGACCGCGTTCGGCCTCTACGCCACGGCGGGCGTGTTCACCTCGCTGCTGGAGCAGGGGCCCACACCGCAGCGGCTGGTGGCGTCGCTGCCGTCGATCGCGCTCGTCGTCGGGTCGTTCGCGCTGCGCGGGCTGCTGGACGCGGCGGTCGGCGCCGTGCAGGGCGCGCTGGGACCGCGGGTGCGGGCGCACGTGCAGGACCGGCTGAACGTCGAGATCGCACGGGTCGAGCTGGTGGCGTTCGAGGACCCCGACTTCCGCGAGCTGGTGCGCCAGGGCGGCAGGCACGGCGTGCAGTCCGTCGAGATGAGCATCCGGTCGGTGTCCGACCTCGCGTCGTCGTCGATCTCGGTGGTGGCGGCCGTCGTCACGGCCGGGTTGCTCGACCCGCTGCTCGCGCCGGTGCTGCTGCTCGCCGCGCTGGCCAACGGCTGGGCGGCGATGCGCGCGGCCAAGATGCGCTACGAGTCGTTCCTGCGGATGGTGACGCAGAACCTGCGGCTGTTCGTCGTGGAGAACCTGCTGACCGCCCGCGACGTGGCCGTGGAGCGGCAGGCGCTGACGCTCCAGGACGTGCTGATCGCCGAGCACCGCCGCATCTCGGGCGTGGTGACGGCGGAGGCGGTGCGCCTGGAGCGCCGGTCGAGCGCGGTGCGGCTGCTGGGCCGCACGCTCGCCGGGATCGGCACGGGCGTCTCCTACGCGGTGCTGGGTCTCCTGCTCTACCTGTCGGTCATGCCGCTCGCGCTGGCCGGCGCCGCCGTCGTCGCGATGCGCACGGCGTCCACCTCGCTGTCCACCGTGATGCACGGCGTGAACTCCCTCTACGAGCACTCCTTCTACGTCGCGTTCTACGAGCAGCTGCTGCACGAGGCGCGGGCCCGCGGGCGCGCGCCGACCGGGGTGAGCGCGCCGTCCGACCCCGGCGTCATCGAGCTGGACGACGTCTCCTTCACCTACCCCGACAGCGAGCGCGCCGCGCTGAGCGGCATCACGCTGAAGATCAGGCGCGGTGAGGTGGTCGCCCTGGTCGGGCAGAACGGTTCCGGCAAGACCACGCTGGGCAAGCTGATCACCGGCCTGTACGCGCCGAGCGGGGGCACCGTCCGGTGGGACGGCGTCGACCTCGCCCTCGCCGATCCGCGCACCGTGCACAGCAGGGTGTCGGTGATCTCGCAGGAACCCGCGCGGTGGCCGATGACCGCGGGCCACAACGTCCGGATCGGACGGTTGGAGCTCGACGATCCCGACGGGACGGCGTGGGAGCGGGCCGTCGCGCACTCCGGGGCCGACGAGGTGATCGAGACGCTGCCCCGCGGCGAGCACTCGGTGCTGTCCAAGCAGTTCCGCGACGGCCAGGAGATCTCCGGCGGCCAGTGGCAGCGCATCGGCGTGGCCCGCGGGATCTACCGGGACGCCGCGGTGCTCGTGGCCGACGAGCCGACGGCCGCGCTGGACGCGAAGGCCGAGGCGCGGGTGTTCGCCGGGCTCCAGCACGCGAGCCGCGCGGGCGACGACGAGCGGCGCACGACGGTCCTGGTCACCCACCGGCTGGCCAACGTGCGCGACGCGGACCGCATCGTGGTGCTGGAGGACGGCCGCGTCGCGCAGCACGGCACGCACGACGAGCTGATGGCCGGAGGAGGCCCGTACCGCGAGCTGTTCGACATCCAGGCCAGGGCCTACCGCTGACCGGGGAGGATGCGCGGCGGTGACGACTGACCCGGCGCGGTGCGGGTACTCGACCCGCCATGACGGACTCCGGCAGCGCGTCCACGCTCACGTTCGTGGGCACGGCGACGACCATCCTGCGGCTCGGCGGCTTCACGCTGCTGACCGACCCGAACTTCCTGCACCGGGGGCAGCGCGCCTACCTCGGCTGGGGGCTCAGCTCCAAGCGGCTCACCGAGCCGGCGATGCAGCCCGGTGACCTGCCACCCCTGGACGGGCTGGTGCTCTCGCACCTGCACGGCGACCACTTCGACCGCGTCGCGCGCCGCTCGCTGCCGCGGGACCTGCCGGTGGTCACCACGAAGCAGGCCGCGCGGCGGCTGTCGACGTGGGGCTTCGGCTCGTGCGACGCGCTGGACACGTGGCAGTCGCACGTGTTCGAGCGGCCGGGCGAGCGGGTGCGCGTGACGGCGGTGCCGGGCGTGCACGGCCCCGGTCCGGTCGACCGGCTGCTGCCGCGGGTGATGGGCAGCGTGCTGGAGCTGGAGCGGGACGGGGAGCCGGTCCTGCGCCTCTACATCACCGGCGACACGCTGTACCGGCCGTGGCTCCGCGAGGTCGCCGAGCGCTTCCCCGGCATCGACGTGATGGTCGCGCACCTGGGCGGCACGAGGATCGCCGGGGTGCTGCTCACGATGGACGGGAAGCAGGGGGCCTCCCTCGTCGAGCTGATCCGGCCGTCCGCGACGGTCCCGATCCACCACGACGACTACGGGGTCATGCGCTCGCCGCTGTCGGACTTCCAGGCCGAGGCGCAGCGGCGCGGGCTGTCCTCGGTCCTGCGTCCGGTGGCGCGCGGCGAGACGATCGCGCTGCGTCCCTGACGCCGCGCGCCCGTTCCGGTGCGCGTGTTCCGGAGCACGGTGCGCGGTTCCGCGTTCTTCTCGTCCTCTCGCGTCGCCACCGCGATCGGAACCGTTCCGCGCAGTTCTGTTCCGCGCAGTTCTGCTCCACGCGGTGAACGGTTCAGCGCGGATGAGGAATTCCTGTCGGACAACAGGGCCCAACGGCTCTGTTGTCCGTCGGCGACGTGTGCCGATTAGGACGAACAGGTGACGCCCCGTAACGGCGCGCTGTCGGTGGTCGACTCAACCGCCACCCCGTCGCCCGCCGTGCGGAAGAATCCTGTGTGGACGGTCGTGTTCGATTGCGCCGTTCAGACCATCCCAGCTCTACCAGCACGTCTTTCGCACTTGTGGTCCCGTGGCCGAGAGTCGCACCGGGGCCTGCTGCGAACGGACCCACCGCGTCGCCGGAATTCCGCCGCGGCCCCGTCGTCCTTCGCCGGTCTCACTCTGCGTGTAACGACTTCCAGAGGCAGAGCGAATGACGGTGTGCGAGCAGCGGTTCGAGACGCGCGAATCGCGGACCGCCGCACACGGATCAATTCAGCACTGCGCGGGTCCTCGGGGACGTCCTGCGATGACGCACGTCCGAACCGGAACAACCGGGGGAAACACCACGATGAGCGAGCAGACCCACCACCTGAGAAGCAGACCCGGCGCGCGCACCACCGCGCGCACCACCGCGCGCACCACCGGGCGCAGCACGCAGACCCGACCTCCCATCGCGGACTGGGAGCCCCGCTACCGGCGCTCGGTCGTCCTCGGCGACGTCCTGGCCACGCTCCTCGTGGTCGTCGGCGTCAGTCTCGTCATGGCGGCCAGGCACGCCGCCCTCGTGCCCGTCTCGATCGTCGTGCTCGACGCCGTGACCGCGGCCGTCGTGCTCGCCTCGTTCGGGATGAGCCGCGTGTGGAACCCCACCGTGCTGGGGCAGGGCGCCGAGGAGTTCCGCCGACTGGGACGCGGCCTGTTCGGCTCGCTGGTGGTGCTGGGACTGGGGTCGCTGGCGTTCGCGATCCCCGGAGCCCGCCTGTGGGTCTTCGTCGTCACCCCCGCCATCGCGCTGGTCGTCTTCCCGCTGCGCTACGGCCTGCGCAGGCTGCTGCACCACGCCCGGGGCGAGGGCCGCTGCCTGCTGCCGGTGCTGGCCGCGGGCAACGACGAGAGCGTGCGCGACCTCATCACCCGCACCCGCCGCGCGCCGCACCTGGGCTGGCGCGTGGACGCCGTGTGCACCTCGGACGGTCGCGGCGGCCCGTCGGGCACCGTGGACGACGTGCCGGTCGTGGGTCAGTTCCGCGACCTCGCAGACCAGGTGCGCCGCGGCGGCTACCGCATCGTCGCGGTCACCCCCGACGCCTACTGGACGCCGCGCCGCCTCCAGCAGCTCGCCTGGAGCCTGGAGGGCACCGGCACCGAGATGGTCGTCGCCCCGAACCTGATGGAGGTCGCCGGGCCGCGGCTGCACGTCACCGGTGTCCTCGGGATGCCGCTGCTGCGGGTCAGCGAGCCGACGTTCACCGGATTCCGCAAGGTCGTCAAGGGCGTCGTCGACCGCGTCGGCGCCGCGCTGCTGCTCGCGCTGCTCGCACCGGTGACCCTCCTGGCGTGCACGGCGGTCGTGCTCGACAGCCGCGGTCCCGTGTTCTACAGGCAGCGCCGCGTCGGCAAGGACGGCGTGCCGTTCACGATCGTCAAGTTCCGCACGATGGTCACCGGCGCCGACGCGCTGCGCTCGACGCTCGCCGCCGTCGACGAGGGCGCCGGCCTGCTGTTCAAGATGCGCAAGGACCCCAGGGTGACCCGCGTCGGCGCGGTGCTGCGCCGCTACTCCGTCGACGAGCTCCCGCAGCTGCTCAACGTGCTCGGCGGTTCCATGTCGCTGGTCGGCCCGCGCCCGCCGCTGCCGGAGGAGAGCGCGAAGTACGGCCCCGACGTGCGGCGCAGGCTGCTGGTCAAGCCCGGCCTCACCGGCCTGTGGCAGGTCAGCGGCCGCAGCGACCTCCCGTGGGAGGAAGCGGTCCGGCTCGACCTGCGCTACGTCGAGGACTGGTCGCTGGCCCTCGACGCCGTGATCCTCTGGAAGACCTTCCGCGCCGTCTTCGGCGGCCGGGGGGCGTACTGATGGGTGACTCGATGAGTTCTGCACGACAGGAGCCGATCGGCGTCGCCGTGATCGGCGCGGGCTACTGGGGACCGAACCTGGTGCGCAACGCCCAGGCCACCCCCGGCCTGAAGCTGCGCTACCTCTGCGACCTGGACGCCGACCGCGCCCGCCGGGTGCTCGGCGACTACTCCACGGTCCGGGTGTCGGACTCGCTGGACGAGGTGCTGGCCGATCCCGCGGTGGCGGCCGTGGCCGTCGCCACCCCCGCGGCCACCCACCTGCCCGTCGCGATGGCGGCGCTGGAGGCGGGCAAGCACGTCCTGGTGGAGAAGCCCCTCGCCGCGACCCGCGCCGAGGGCCTGCGCCTGGTCGAGGCCGCGGAGAGCCGCGGGCTGACCCTCATGCTCGACCACACCTTCTGCTACACGCCCGCCGTGCGGCACCTGCGCGAACTGGTGCGCGGCGGCGAGATCGGCACCGTGCAGTACCTGGACTCGGTGCGCATCAACCTCGGTCTCGTGCAGCCCGACGTCGACGTGCTGTGGGACCTCGCGCCCCACGACCTGTCGATCTTCGAGGCGATCCTGCCCGACGACGTGTTCCCCGTCGCGGTCGCCGCGCACGGCTCGGACCCGATCGGCGCGGGCCGCGCGTGCGTGGCGCACCTGACCGTGCGGCTGTCCAACGGCGCGATCTCGCACGTGCACGTGAACTGGCTGTCGCCCACCAAGATCCGCACGATGGTCGTGGGCGGCTCGCTGCGCACGGTCGTGTGGGACGACCTGAACCCCGCGCAGCGCCTGTCGGTCTACGACCGGGGCGTGGACCGCACCGAGGGGACCGGCCTGGGCGCGGAGGTCCGCGAGCAGACCATCGTGTCCTACCGCGTCGGCGACATGGTCGCCCCGGCGCTGCCGGAGCGCGAGGCGCTGCGGGCGGTGATGGCCGAGTTCGCCGGCTCCATCACCGAGAAGCGCGCGCCGCTGACCGACGGCCGCGCCGGGCTGCGCGTGCTGGCGATCCTGGAGGCCGCCTCCGCCAGCCTGGCCGGTGGCGGCGAGTTCGTGACCGTGCCGGGCGACCGCGCCCTGGACGCGGTCGGATGAACAGCGACAGCGACGGAGGACGTTCCACGATGACGACGGCACAACCGATCACCGGACAGCGGGCGCTGGTCACCGGAGGCGCGGGCACCATCGGTTCGGCCGTGGTCGACCGCCTGGTCGACGCGGGCGCGGCCGAGGTGGTCGTGCTCGACAACTTCGTCCGCGGTCGCAGGGAGAACCTGACCGACGCGCAGGCGCGCGCCGACGGCAGGCTGACCGTCGTCGAGGGCGACATCGGCGACCGCGCGCTGGTGCACGAGCTGACCGGCGGCATCGACCTGGTGTTCCACCTCGCCGCCATCCGCATCACCCAGTGCGCCGAGGAACCCCGGCTCGCGCTGGAGTCCCTCGTGGACGGCACCTTCACCGTGATCGAGGCGGCGGCCGACGCGGGCGTGCGCAAGGTGATCGCCTCGTCGTCGGCCTCCGTCTACGGCCTGGCCGAGGAGTTCCCCACGACCGAGCGCCACCACCCGTACAACAACGACACCTTCTACGGCGCCGCGAAGGCGTTCAACGAGGGGATGCTGCGCAGCTTCCACGCCATGCGCGGCCTGGACTACGTGGCGCTGCGCTACTTCAACGTCTACGGCCCGCGGATGGACGTGCACGGCCTCTACACCGAGGTCCTCATCCGCTGGATGGAGCGGATCGGCGCGGGCGAGCCGCCGCTCGTCTTCGGCGACGGCGCGCAGACCATGGACTTCGTGCACGTGCACGACATCGCCCGCGCGAACCTGCTCGCGGCGCGGGCCGACGTCACCGACAGCGTCTACAACATCGCCAGCGCCTCGGAGACCGGCCTGGAGGAACTCGCGCGGGCGCTGCTGGACGCGATGGGCTCCGACCTGGGCGTGGAGCACGGCCCCGAGCGCGCGGTCAACGGCGTCACCCGTCGGCTGGCCGACATCGGCGCCGCGGCGCGCGACCTCGGCTGGAGGCCGGAGATCGGGCTGTCCGACGGCCTGCGCGGGCTCGTGGACTGGTGGCGTGCCGAGTCGGCCGCTCCCGCCGGAGCAGCCGGGTGATCCCCGTGATGAAGCCCCTGCTGGGCGAGGAGGAGGCGGAGGCGGCCGCCGCGGCCGTGCGCTCGGGGTGGGTGGCGCAGGGACCGCGCGTGGCGCGCTTCGAGGAGGTCTTCGCCCGTCGCGTCGGAGCCGCGCACGGCGTGGCGGCCTCGTCCTGCACGACGGCGCTGCACCTCGCGGCGCACCTGCTCGGCGTCGGTCCCGGTGACGAGGTCGTCGTGCCGTCGCTGTCGTTCATCGCCACCGCGAACGCCGTGCACCACACCGGCGCCACGCCGGTGTTCGCCGACGTCGACCCGGAGACCGGCAACCTCACCGCGGACACCGTGGCGGCCGTGCTCACCGACCGGACCCGCGCCGTGCTCGTCGTGCACCAGGCCGGTGTCCCCGCCGACGTCGCCGGTCTGCGCGCGCTGTGCGACCCGCTCGCCGTTCCCGTCGTGGAGGACGCGGCGTGCGCGGCGGGGTCGACGTACCTCGGCGCACCGGTGGGGGCGGGCGCGCTGCTGGCCGCGTGGTCGTTCCACCCGCGCAAGCTGCTCACCACGGGCGAGGGCGGGATGCTCACCACCGACCGCGCCGACTGGGCGGCGCGCGCGAAGCGCCTGCGCGAGCACGGGATGAGCGTCAGCGCCGCCGACCGGCACCGCGGTGGCGCCGCGGTGGTCGAGGAGTACCTGGAGACCGCGTTCAACTACCGGATGACGGACGTGCAGGCCGCGATCGGAGTCGTGCAGCTGTCCAGGCTCGACGGGATCGTGCGCCGCAGGCGGGAACTGGCGGCCCGGTACCAGGAGTTGCTGGCCGGGGTTCCGGGGCTGCGCACCGTGCGCGATCCGGCGCACGGGACGACCAACTACCAGTCGTTCTGGGTGCGCCTGCCCGACGACGCGCAGGTGGAGCGCAACGACGTGCTCGCGGAACTCGCCCGGCGCGGTGTCTCGGCCAGGCGGGGGATCATGGCCTCCCACCTGGAACCCGCCTACGCCGGTCACCCGCACACCGCGCTGCCGGTGACCGAGGACTTCACCCGGCGCACCCTGATCCTGCCGCTGCACCACGACCTGACCACCGCCGAGCAGGACACCGTGGTGGACGCGCTGACCGCCGCTCTCGGTGCCGGGGCCGCCCTCCGGTAGGGCCGCGCCGGAGGACCGGGACCGGCGATCGGACGCAGTCCGATCGCCGGTCCCGGCGTGCCGCGCTCCGGTCACCCGCAGTCGCCGGAGAGCCACGTGCCGGCGAACCGCGCCGGACGGGAACGGTCACGGTTCTTCTTGTCCGGTAACGAAAGAGCGGTGGGGATCGACGGTCGGAGCAGCGGGGTTGCACCGATCGCGAAGTGCCGGTCGGTGACGCGCCGTGAGCAACGCCCGGTCCCTCCCCGAGTCCGGGCGCGAGTGGACCGGTGCTCGCCAGGGCACCGGTCCACCCGGTGCGGGGGGAGGTCGGCCGGGGGCGCGACCGTCGAGGAGTTCGAGAGGTGGACCGCCATGCCGGCTCAGCACACGCGAGCACTGCCCGCCGTCGCGCTGTCGTTCGTGCGCGCACTGCTCGTGCCGGCGCTCGTCGCCTCCACGACGGTCGTGCTGGCATCGCTGACCGCGCCGCCGGCGTCGGCGGCGGGACCCTGCGACGCTCCGGTCGTGAACCGAACGGCCTGCGAGAACACCAAGCAGGGCACCACCGACTGGATGGTCACCTACCGGGACGAGGCGATCCTCGGCTACACCGCGGACATCAGCACCACGCCGGGTGGCCGCGTCGACTTCAAGGTCAACACCGCGGCGACGTCCTACGAGATCGACGTCTTCCGACTGGGCCACTACGGCGGCGCGGGCGCGCGCTACCTCGACACGGTCACCCGCGGCACCCCGCAGAACCAGCCCGCCTGCCTGCGCGAGGCGGGCAGCGCCCTGATCGACTGCGGCAACTGGGCCGTGTCGGCGAGCTGGACCGTGCCCTCCGACGCCGTCTCCGGCATCTACTACGGCCGCATCCGCCGCACCGACCTGCCGGCGGACGCCGAGCCGGTCGAGAGCGAGATCGTCTGGGTGGTCCGCGACGACACCAGCACCTCGAAGGTCCTCTTCCAGACCTCCGACTCCACGTGGGTGGCCTACAACCGCTACGGCGGCAACAGCCTCTACTTCGGCGACGGGCCGGGCCAGGGCGGCCAGGCGTACAAGGTCAGCTACAACCGGCCCCACACCGGCGGCGACGGCGAGGACAACTTCATCTTCAACGCCGAGGTCCCCATGCTGCGGTTCATGGAGGCCAACGGCTACGACATGAGCTACACCACCGACGTGGACAGCGCGCGCCGCGGGCACCTCATCAAGAACCACGACGTCTTCATGGCGGTGGGGCACGACGAGTACTGGTCGCAGGAGCAGCGCGACAACGTCGAGGCCGCCCGCGACGCCGGTGTGCACCTCGCCTTCCTCACCGGCAACGAGATCTTCTGGAAGACCAGGTGGGAGAAGAGCAAGGACGTCTCGGCGACCGACTGGCGCACGCTCGTCTGCTACAAGGAGACCAAGGGCAGTCAGACCGACCCCGACCCGGTCACCTGGACGGGCACGTGGCGCGACCCGCGCAGTGCCAAGAACGCGGGCAACGAGCCGGAGAACTCGTTGCTGGGCAACATCTTCACCGTCAACGGCCGCCGGGACGACTCGCTGCGGGTCCCGGCCGCGCACGGGAGGATGCGGCTGTGGCGCGACACCCCGCTCGCCTCGATGGGGGACACGGCGACGTACACGTTCAAGCCCGGCACCCTCGGCTACGAGTGGAACTCCGTGGAGGACAACGGCTTCCAGCCGCCCGGCGTCGCGCAGCTCTCCCGCACCACGGTGACGATGGACGGCTACTACGTCCTGAAGAACCACGGCGACGAGTACGGTTCCGGCACCAAGACCCACGCCATCACCTACTACAAGGCTCCCAGCGGCGCGCTGGTCTTCGGCGCCGGAACGGTGCAGTGGGCGTGGGGCGTGGACGACGAGCACGCCTTCCAGACCGAGGTGCCCACCTCCGACCGGGCCATGAAGCAGGCCACGGTCAACTTCCTCGCCGACATGGGCGTGCAGCCCGCGACGTTGCAGGCCGATCTGAAGCGGGCCGCGGCCAGCACCGACACCGCCGCTCCTACCGCGGCGATCACCGGCCTGCCCGCGGGCGCCGTGGTCGGCGTCCCGTACACGTTCAGCGGCACGGTGAGCGACAACGGCGGTGGCCGGGTCGCCGGTGTCGAGGTGTCCACCGACGGCGGCGCGCGGTGGCACCCGGCGAGCTGGACCGCGGGCAGCGGCACCTGGAGCCACACCCACGCGCCGTCCTCCTCCGGCGCGGCCGGGCTGCGGGTGCGGGCCGTGGACGACTCGGCGAACCTGTCCGCTCCGGTGAGCGCGGCGCCCCCGGTGCGGGCGCGGACCTGCCCGTGCGGGATCTGGACCGGCACCGCGACGCCGCAGGTGACCGACAGCGGTGACGCGAGCGCGCTGGAGCTGGGCACCAGGTTCACCAGCGCGACCGCTGGCCACGTGCGCGGCGTGCGGTTCTACAAGAGCGCGGCCAACACCGGCAGGCACACCGGCTCGCTGTGGAGCGCGACCGGTGAGCGGCTCGCCACCGGCACGTTCTCCGGCGAGACCGCGAGCGGCTGGCAGACGCTGACGTTCCCCAGCCCGGTCGCCGTGGCCGCGAACACCTCCTACGTCGTGTCGTACTTCGCCCCGAACGGCCACTACGCGGTGGACGTGGAGTACTTCGCCCGCCAGGACCGCCACCTGGAGCCGCTGACCGCGCCGCGCACCGCGACCGGCGCGGCCAACGGCGTGTACCGCAGCGGCACGGGCTTCCCGACGCAGAGCTTCCAGGGCAGCAACTACTGGGTGGACGTGGTGTGGGCCCTCGACCCCGGACCCGACACCAGGGCACCGGAGCTGACGGGCACCACGCCGCTGGACGGCGCGGGAACCGTCGAGCTGTCCCCGGCCGTCACCGCGTCCTTCGACGAGGCCGTCGCGCCCTCGTCGGTGCGGTTCACCGTCACCGGGCCGACCGGCGCGATCACCGGCACCACGACGGTGTCGCAGGACGGGAAGCAGGTCGTGTTCACCCCGTCGGCCGCGCTCGTGGCGGGCACGGGCTACACCGCGGTCGTGCGCGTCGCCGACGCGGCGGGGAACGAACCGGTCGCCCCCACGACGTTCGACTTCACCACGGGCCTCCCGCGCGCCTCCGCCTGCCCCTGCACGGTGTGGGACGACTTCGCCCGGCCCGCGACGGCCGCCACCGACGACCCCGCCGCGATCGAGCTGGGCACGAAGGTCCGCTTCGACGGCCGGGGCGAGGTGCTCGGCGTGCGCTTCTACAAGGGGCCGGGCAACACCGGGACGCACACCGGGTCGCTGTGGTCGTCCACCGGTCTGCTCCTCGCGACCGGCACCTTCACCGGTGAGACGACGACCGGCTGGCAGAAGCTGACCTTCGCCTCCCCGGTGGTGGTGCAGCCGAACACCACCTACGTCGTGTCCTACTTCGCCCCGGCGGGCCGCTACTCCGTCACGGGCGGCCAGTTCACCGGCGAGGAGGTGCGGGCCGGCGCGATGCGCGCGCTGGCGTCCGGAGCGGACGGCGTCAACGGCCTGTTCCGCTACGGCAGCGGTGGCGGCTTCCCCACCAGCGGTTACAACGGCAGCAACTACTGGGTCGACGCGATCTACCGCAACGGCCTCAACGGCGACACCACCCCGCCGACGTCGACCGGCCGCACCCCGGCCACCGGCGCGACCGGCGTGCCGGTGACGACCGCGGTCACCGCGACGTTCAGCGAGCCCGTCGACCCGGCGAGCGCCCAGATCCTGCTCACCGACCCCGGTGGCGCGAAGCTCACCGGAACGGTCTCCCTGTCCGGCGACCAGCGGACGATCACCTGGACGCCGGGCGGGAAGCTGGCCCCGAGCACCCGCTACGGCGCGAACGTCCAGATCGCCGACGCCAACGGCAACGCGATGGCGGCCCCGGTCACCTGGTCGTTCACCACGGCCGCGACGCCGTCGTGCCCGTGCTCGCTGTTCAGCCCCGCGACGGTCCCGGCGATCACCTCGGCCGACGACGCGGGCGCTCACGAGCTGGGCGTGCGGTTCACCCCGGCGCGCAGCGGCCGGATCACCGGTGTGAAGTTCTACCGGGGAGCGGAGAACACCGGCACGCACACCGGGTCGCTGTGGTCGGCCTCGGGGCAGCGCCTGGCCACCGGCACGTTCACCGGCGAGACCGCGAGCGGCTGGCAGACGCTGGTGTTCGCCCAGCCGGTGACCGTCTCGCCCGGCACCACCTACACGGCGTCCTACACCACGACGACGGGGCACTACGCGGTCGACAGCGGCTACTTCCGGCGCACCGCCGCGCACAGCCCGCCGCTGTCGGCTCCGGCCACCGGCGACGGCTCGCCCAACGGCGTGTACCGCACGGGGGCCGGGTTCCCGACCGCCACCCACGAGGGCGGCAACTACTGGGTCGACGTGGTCTTCACGCCGAGCGAGGACGGTGACGCGCCGATCGTCAACGGCCGCACCCCGCTGCCCGGCGCGACGCAGGTGGCGGTGAACGGCGTCGTCACCGCCTCGTTCGACGAGCCGGTGGACCCGACCACGGCGCAGTTCACCGTGAGCGACCCGCGCGGCGCGCGGCTGGTCGGCACCACCGCGCCGTCGGTGGACCAGAAGACGCTGACCTGGACGCCGGCGGCACCCCTGGCGGGCGGCACGCGGTACACGGCGAGCGTGCGGACGTCCGACGCGCACGGCAACCCGATGACGGCGGCCGACACCTGGTCGTTCACCACGACCACGGCGCAGACCTGCCCGTGCTCGCTGTTCAGCGAGGCGACCGTGCCCGCGGTCACCTCGTCCGCCGACACCGGCGCCCACGAGCTGGGCGTCCGGCTGACACCGTCCGCCGCCGGGACGATCACGGGCGTGAAGTTCTACAAGGGGGCCGCGAACACCGGCACGCACACGGGATCGCTGTGGACGGCGACCGGTGAACTGCTGGCCACCGGGACCTTCACCGCCGAGACCGCGTCGGGCTGGCAGACGCTGGTGTTCGCCGCGCCCGTGCCGGTCTCGGCGGGCACGACGTACGTCGCGTCGTACTCGACCACCACCGGCGGCCACGCGCTCGACGGCGGCTACTTCGAGGGCCACTCCGTCACCAGCCAGCCGCTGACCGCGCCCGCGACCGGCGAGACCACCCGCAACGGCGTGTACCGCGTCGGCGCGGGCTTCCCGGAGAACAGCTACGCCGGGAGCAACTACTGGGTCGACGTGATCTTCACGTCGTCCTGAGGGGAGAGGGCGAAGTGGCGGCACCACGACCGCTGCTGCTGGTGGGAGGGGGCGGACTCGCCCGCGAGGTGCTCGCGGCGGTCCGCCTCCTCCCCGAGCGGTGGCGCCCGATCGGCGCGCTCGACGACGACCCGGCCCGGCACGGCGCGCTGCTCGACGGCCTGCCCGTGCTGGGCGGTGCCGACGTCCTCGCCGACCACCCGGACGCCGCCGTCGTCGTCTGCGTGGCCAACGCGACGAGGCCGCTGGGGCGGCTGGCCGTGGTGCGCCGCCTGGCACTGCCGCGGGAGCGCTTCGCCACCGTGGTCCACCCGGCGGCCTCGATCGCCGCGGGCGCCGAACCCGGAGCGGGAACGGTCCTGCTCGCGGGGGTGGTCGTGACGACGCCGCTGCGCCTGGGAGACCACGTGGTGGCCATGCCGCACGTGCTGGTCACCCACGACGACGAGGTGGGCGACGGGGTGACCCTCGCCGGCCGCGCGTCGCTGGGCGGCGGCGTCGTGGTGGGCAGCGGCGCCTACCTCGGGCAGGGCAGCGCCGTGCGGGAGCAGGTCGCGATCGGCGCGGGCGCGGTGGTGGGGATGGGATCGGTCGTCCTGACCGACGTCCCACCGGAGGAGGTCTGGGCCGGAGTCCCGGCGCGGAGGATCGGACATCGGGAGGGGAACGCGTCGTGATCGACATTCCGCTGGTGGACCTGCGTGCCCAGCACGACCAGGTCGCCGACGAGGTCGCCGGGGGCTGGGCCGAGGTCCTCAAGACCACCGCCTTCGTCGGTGGCCGCCAGGTCGGCGAGTTCGAGGCCGAGTTCGCCGCTTACCAGGAGGTCGACCACTGCGTCGCGGTCGCCAACGGCACCGACGCGCTGGAGCTGGCGCTGCGCGCGCTGGGGGTGGGCCACGGCGACGAGTGCGTGCTGCCCGCCAACACCTTCATCGCCACCGCCGAGGCCGTGGCGCGCGCCGGTGCCACGCCGGTGCTCGTCGACTGCGCCGACGACACGGCGCTGGTCGACCTGGAGAAGCTCGCCGACGCGATCGGCCCGCGCACCAGAGCGGTCGTGCCCGTGCACCTCTACGGCCAGACCGCGCCCGTGGAGCAGATCCGCGAGGTGGCCGACGGCGTGCCGGTCCTGGAGGACGCGGCGCAGGCGCAGGGCGCCCGGCGGCACGGCGTGCCGGCCGGTGGACTGGGCGACGTCGCCGCCACGAGCTTCTACCCCGGCAAGAACCTCGGGGCCTACGGCGACGGCGGCGCGGTCCTCACCGGTGACGCCGAACTGGCCGAGCGGGTCCGGCTGCTGCGCGAGCACGGCTCCCCGCGCAAGTACGAGCACACCGTCCTGGGCTTCAACAGCCGCCTGGACACGCTCCAGGCCGTCGTGCTCTCGGCGAAGCTGCGCCGCCTGGAGGGCTGGAACGAGGCCCGCCGGGCCGCCGCTGACCGCTACGCCGAGCTGCTGGCGGACCTGCCGCGGGTGCGGCGGCCCTCGGTGCTGCCGGGCAACCTGCCGGTGTGGCACCTCTACGTCGTGCGCGTCGCGGAGCGCGACCGCGTCCTGGCGGAGCTGCACGCCGCCGGGATCGGCGCGGGAGTCCACTACCCGACGCCCGTGCACCTCACCGGGGCGTTCTCCTCGCTCGGGCACGGCCCCGGCGCGTTCCCGGTCGCCGAGCGCGCCGCGGGCGAGCTGCTGTCGCTGCCGCTGTTCCCGGAGATCACCGCGAGCCAGCAGGAGCGCGTCGTGGCCGCGCTGCGCGGGGCGGTGCGATGACCGGCGTGCACGTCCACCCGGCCGGGCTGTGCGAGAGCGACGACGTGGGCGAGGGCACGCGGGTGTGGGCGTTCGCCCACGTGCTGCCCGGCGCGCGCGTCGGCCGCGACTGCAACGTCTGCGACGGCGCGTTCGTCGAGGGCGGCGCGGTGCTCGGCGACCGGGTCACGGTGAAGAACGGCACGCTCGTGTTCGACGGCGTGGTGTGCGAGGACGAGGTGTTCCTCGGGCCCAACGTGCTGTTCACCAACGACCTGCGCCCGCGCGCGGCGATCCGCCGGACCGGCGACGCGCTGCTGGCCACGGTCGTCCGCAGGGGCGCGAGCCTCGGCGCCGGCACGGTCGTGGTGTGCGGCGTGGAGATCGGGGAGCACGCGTTCGCCGCGGCGGGGTCCGTGGTGACGAAGGACGTCCCGGCGCACGCGTTCGTGGCGGGCAACCCGGCGCGGCTCAAGGGCTGGGTGTGCTCCTGCGGGCACCGGCTCGACGACGACCTGGCGTGCGCCGACTGCGGTGCCAGCCACGAGCGCTCCGGCACCGGGCTGGTCCGGCGGTGATGCCGCTGGTGCCCGGCCGCCGCCGGGCACCAGCGGTCACGGCGTGATCTTGTAGACGTGGTAGCTGCTCTCCGCGGCCAGCTCGTCGGTGATCGTGCCGTCCACGACCGGCACCGTCCGGTTCTCGAACAGCACCTCCGCCGTCGACCCCCGCGTGTCCGGCGGCAGGGTCAGCACGTGCGTGCCGGGCGCGGTCCGCCTCTTCAGCATCGCGAACACGTAGCGCGAGCCGTCGTGCTCCTTGAGCATCGTGTCCAGCGCCCCGTTGAACTCCCACCGGTGGGACTGGGTGTTCAGCACCGGGGCCAGGTGAGCGATCTGCTCGTTCACCCTGGTCACGGACGGCCGCACGGCCGCGCCGCACGAGTCGCGCAGCACGTGCTGGCTGACGCACGGCCCGCCGAAGCTGTGGTTGAAGTAGACGATCCCCCTGGCCTCGTGGATCAGCGAGTTGACCACGGCTCCCGCGAGCTGGTCGCCGGTGATCGTGGGCGCGTCGTGCTCGGTGAACGGGTGGCCGACCTCGACGAACGCCCACAGCGGCTGGAGGTGGCCGTCGTCGGCGTCCAGCTTCCGCATCCGGTCCATCGTCGTGCCGTAGTTGGCGGCGCGGCGGCAGTGGGCCGCGCCGATCCCCATCAGGGGCCCCTCCGACGGCGAGTCGCACACGTTCGGGTCGGTGTACCAGTAGACGTCGGCGGAGGTGAGGTCCGTGCGGCCGTTGAGGAACGGACCGGCCTC
Source organism: Umezawaea beigongshangensis (assembly GCF_016464305.1). GTDB lineage: Bacteria > Actinomycetota > Actinomycetes > Mycobacteriales > Pseudonocardiaceae > Umezawaea_A > Umezawaea_A beigongshangensis. The sequence continues at coordinate 71,659 of NZ_JAEIOJ010000008.1, read as the reverse complement.
GGAGTCGCTCTCCCAGAACATCACGCCCTTGCCGAAGTTGGCGTACCGCAGCCTGCCGTCGTCCTTCGGGAGCCGGTCCCGCACGCGGTCCAGCACGGTGTACCCGCACTTCGCCGTCACCGGCGCGCAGATCTCGCCCTGGCCGGGGTAGTTGCCGGTCCACTCCCCGGCGCCGGGACCGGCCCACATGTCCGGCTCGTCGGCCACCAGCCAGCCGACGGTCTCCGGCCCGACGCCCGCGTGCCCGGCGCTGGGGACGGCGAACATCCCGGCGGCCCGCACCAGGTCCAGGTCGCTGTCGGCGGTCAGCTCCACGTAGGTGTTCAGCCCGGCCGCCCGGTCCAGGTCGACCCCGGCCCGGTCCACGACGGACTCGAACCACACGGCCCTGGGGAAGAACGCCGGGTCGGCCCAGCCGGCCGCCTCCGCCGCGGGGAAGGCGCGGTAGTAGGCGGGCCCGCCCTCCCAGGGGACCGGGACGGGCTCCTCGACGGTCGTCGTCCGGGCGGTGACGACGTCCGGCACCGACCGCGACCGGGCCTCGGGCTCACCGCCGGAGGAGCTCGCGACGACGACCGCCGCGACGAGCACGACGGCGCTGGCCGCCGACGGGAACCAGGTTCGCGTGCGCACAGCGTCCCCTCAACCGACCGCGACAGCGGTCTTCTCGGTGGTGCTGCCGGTCGCCGGTTCCGGCGGCCGGGGATGTCTCGCCAGCGCACCGCAGGCGCCGACGACGACGAACACCAGACCCGTCGCCACGCCGAAGCTGAGGAGGTCGAAGGTGAACGCGCCGAACGCGCCGACGACCACCCCCGCCATCAGCGCCGCGGCGAGACCGCGCGTCTGGAGGTCCTTCGCGCGCACCCGGACGAGCACCGTCGCCCACACCGCGGCGAGGAACACCGCGATCATCGCGATCACGCCCACCCAGCCGTTCTCGATGAGGGTGAGCAGGTACTGGTTGTCCAGGAGCTGGTACTTGCCCGGCAAGTAGGTGCCGAACCCGCGACCGAACCACGGGTGCAGCGCGACCTGCCGCCACGCCTGGTCGTAGTCCTTCGTGCGGGAGGTGATGCTGGGGTCCTCGCCGAAGTTCGCGAACAGCTCGTAGAACGTCCCGAGCAGACCGGGCACCATCAGCCCCGCGCCCCCGCCGAAGAGGACCCCCGCGCCGAGCACGTGGACCTTGCGCCTGCCGGGCAGCGCGACGATCAGGACGACGGCACCGACCACCAGCCCCAGGACCGCCGTCCGCGACACCGACACCAGGGCGCCTCCGGCGATCAGCGCGAGGCAGAGCCACCAGCCCCCCGCCCGGCGGCCGGTCTCCCGCGCCAGGAAGACGTGGTGTCCCGCCAGCGGCGTCACGATCGCGCAGATCAAGCCGAACTCGATCGGGTGATTCGTCGTGCCGGAGGGCCGCCGGAACAGCGACCTCGACTGGATCGCGTCGTAGCCCGTCTGCGCGGTGAGGCCCGGCAGGTTCAGGTAGCGGGTGACGTCCAGGCCCAGGGCGAACTGGAGCACGCCGGTGCCCGCCATCACCGCCACCACCACCACGAGGAACCGCAGCACCCGGTCCAGCCGCTCCCGGCTGCCGATCGCGTCGCACGCGAACACCGCCACGGCGATCACGCCGACGACGCGGAGCATCCCGCTGTCGGTCAGGTTCAGCTCGTCCGGCGGCAGGTAGCGGCGGCTCGCGATCCCGTAGGTGACGAGCTGCGAGGCGAACAGCAGCAGCAGCGCCGACCGCACCGCGGTGCGGCCCTTGGACATGCCGAGCGTCCGGACGAGGTGGGCGCAGCCCCAGAGCACCGCGATGCCCACGGCCAGCACGGTGATCGGCGCGAGCGTCATCGGGATCTTGGAGATGATCAGCCGGGCCGGCACCAGCACCAGCACCAGCACGTAGCAGCAGATCACCGTGGCGCCGTCAGCGGTGCGGCGCGTCGACTCGTCCCGCACGGCGACGCCTCAGGGCCGGGACCCGGAGGGCCACCGGTCGTCGGCGGGCGGGTGCGGCGGCGTGCCGTCGCGCCTCCCGCCGGCGGAACCGCCGTCCTCCGCCGGACGCGCGGGCACCGGCGCCGGTGTCGTGGTCGGCCCGGCGAGCTCGCCGGGCCCCCGCTGGGGAGCGGGCCGGGCCGGGGGACGCCGGTGCCCCACCTCCGCCGCCTCGCCGTCCGGTTCGTCGCGCGGCTCGGCGGACCGACCGGCCCCGGCGGGGCGCTCGCGCCTGCGGCGCAGCGTCTCCAGGACGCTGTCCGTGCCGAAGGTGACCGTCAGCGACAGGACCAGCGACAGCACGAGCGCCGCCCCGGCGAAGCGGATCTTCCCGCCGATCTGCGCCTCCGGCTCGGTCGGCGCGACCAGCACCTCGGTCTCGATGAACGTCGAGGCGGGGGCCTCCAGCGCCGCCTGGCGGTCGTTCAGCTCGGTGCTCGCCCGCTCCAGCGTCCGCGCCACGAGCGACAGCGCGCCCTCGGCGGTGTCGCTCTCCGCGGTGATGAACACGAAGGGGCTGTTCGTCTCGCCGTTGTTGGCGAGGTACGAGTCCTGCGAGCCGTCGCCGAGGCCCAGTTCCCGCTTCGTGGCCGGGTCGTTGAGCACCTGGGCCACGATCTGCGCGGCGATCACCAGGCTGCCGTCGAACGCCAGCAGCGGGTTGACCCGGACGACCTCGTCCAGCGGGCCGCTCTCGGTGAACCTGCCCCCGGTGGAGGGGGTCGTCAGCAGCATCGAGCCGGTCGAGCTGTAGCGCGTGGGGATCGAGGAGTAGGTGAACAGGGTGAGCGCGACGGACAGCAGCAGCGCGGGCACGACGACGTACCACCTCTTCTGCAGCATCCGCACGGTGCTCCAGAAGTCCATGTCACGTCCTCGATTCGACGGTGGTGCGCTCAACGGAGACATCGCGACCCGATCGGCGTCGTTACCGCACGTGGGCCCCGCCGGTCGCTCAGCGCAGTCGGCGGACGGCGCGGATCACACGCCCAGTTCCCTGCGCAGGACCTTCTCCAGCTCGTGCCCGGCCGCGGCCCACGACCTCGTCCGCACGCTCGCCGCCGCGGCGGCCGCCACCTCGGCGGCGGAGGGGTTCGTCACGACCTCGCTCAGCGCCCGTGCCAGGTCGTGCGGTGTCGCGCGGGCGTAGCGGACGTGCTCGGCGTCGAGCACGATCCGGTTGTGCTCGGCGTCGTTGACCACCGGCACGCACCCGGCCGCGAGCATCTCGTGCGGCACCAGCGACACGTTCGTCATCGACAGGCCGAGCCCGGCGAAGCAGCGGTTGTAGAGGGAGTTCAGCTCGTCCGGCGACAGCAGGCCGTGGTCGACGAAGCGCGGGCCGAGGTCGCCCACCCGCTCGCCGTACACGTGCACGGTCAGCTCCGGGTGCGCCTCGGAGAACAGGCGCAGCGCCATGAGCCCCAGCTCGAACGCCCGCCGGGGCGCCCTGCGCCTGGCGTAGAACACGACGCCGTCGCGACGCGCGCCGCCGGTGAGGTGGTAGCGCTCGGTGTCGCAGCCGAAGTCGAACCAGTCGGAGGACATGCCGTGGTCCTCGCGCAGCTTCTCGGTGAGGAACCGGCCCGCGGTGAAGCCGTGGAAGCCCATGTCGTAGGTGTTGCCGGCCAGCGCGGACGTCCCGCCCAGCGGGAAGAACCAGGGCTCGTAGTCCTGCACGAGGTAGAACCGCTTCCCCGCGCACGGGTCGTTGTGGGCGGGGTAGGCCGTCATCCACGCGGTGGCGAACACCGCGTGCGCGTCGGCCATGCCGTCGGTCGCGTCCAGGATCGGCCCGCGGAAGCCGGGGAACGCCGCCCGCACCGACCCGGCGACGTCCTCGGCGCGGTTGCCGTAGGTGTCGTACAGGTACAGCCGGCACGTGTGGCCGAGCGACTCCAGGTGCTCGACCAGCCGCAGCATCGTGGTGTGCCCGCCCGACCCGCGCGACGGGGGAGTGGTGACCCAGTTGACGGTCAGCCGTCCGTCGGCGGGGACCGGTGGCACCACGACCGGTCGCGGTGCGCTCAGGTCGGCCGCGAGCACGTCGCGCTCCCGCACGGGCAGTTCGTCGCCGTCGGCCCCGAGGCGGCGCGCGGCGGCCGACAGGGCGCGGGCGCCGAGGCCGCGGACACCCCGCTCGCGGACGATCCGCGCGACCTGGTGGACGCGACGGCCCACGGATCGGGACGGGCTCACGCCGGTGACCTCCGCAGCAGGCGCAGCGCCTCGTGGCGCAGCGGGAACACGACGGCGGCGTAGGCCGCGGTGGCCAGGACACCGCCCAGCAGCAGTTGCGCGACCGTTCCGTCCACGAGGCGCCGCACGGCCAGCGCGACGACCACCATGACGACCCCGCCCAGCGCGGGACGCGCGACCGCGGCACCCAGCGCGCCGGCCCGCAGGCCGTGGGGGCGCAGGGCGAGCAGGTACGCCGGGACGATCACCACGAGCGCGACCACCACGTGCGCCGCCGCCACGCCCCGGATGCCGTCGAGGTGCGCGCCCAGCGCCAGCAGCGGCACCAGCGCGGCCAGCCAGACCACGTGGATCACCAGGACGGCGCGGCCGCGTCCCGCGCTCGCCAGGAAGTCGTAGCCCAGCTCCAGCGCGACGCGGAACGCCCCCAGCAGCACCAGCAGCGCGAGGACCTGCGCCGTCGGTGCCCACCGCTCGCCGTAGACGGCCCGGACGAGCGGATCGCTCAGCGCCGCGAGCAGCACGCAGGCCGGGACGGTGAACAGCGCCAGCACCCCCAGCGCGCGGGTGAAGCTGCGCTGGAAGCGGTCGGGGTCGTCGCGCACCTGCGAGAAGGCCGCCAGCGACACGCTGCGCACCGGCGCCGAGAACGCCCCCACCGGCCAGCTGGAGAGGTTGAACGCGAGCAGGTAGAAGCCGAGCTGCACGGTGCCCAGCGCGCTGCCCACCACGATGTAGTCGACGTTCATCACGCCGAACACCAGCAGGCTCGAACCGGCGAGCGGCAGGCCGAACCCCAGCAGAGCCCTGGCCCGAGCCGCGTCGAACCCCGGCCGGTAGCGCTCCCCGGTGTAGGCGAACACGACCACCGCGGAGACGAGGTTCGTCGCGATCCGGGACCAGGCCAGGCTCCACGCGCCGAACCCGGCGACGGCCGCGCCGATCGCGACGACCGTGCCGACGACGAACCCGGCGGTGTCGGCGGCGAACTTGTGGTCCTGGCGGAAACCGCGCTGGAGCAGCGCGCCCGGCACGGCGGACACCCCGGCGATCACCAGCGCCACGGACATGAGCTGGATGACGCCCGCCGCCTCCGGCGTGTTCAGCGCGCCGGAGAACCAGGGTGCGCCGACGACGCAGATCAGCGCCAGCGCGCTCCCCGAGGCGATCGACAGCGTGGTCACGGTCGGCGCCATCGCGCTGATGTCGCCGCGCTCGCGCACCAGGGCGACGCTGACGCCCATCTCGCTGACGCTCAGCACGATGTTGAGCACCACCAGCGCCACGGCGAACACGCCGAACTGCTCGGGCGCGATCAGCCGCGCCAGCGCCACGCTGACGCCGACCTGGCACACCCGGCCGAGGAGACTGTTGACCGCGCTCCACCGGATCGCCGAGCCGACGCGGCCGGTGGAGGCCGGTTCCGCGCCGGTGGCCGGCGTCTCCTCGACGGTCATACCCCGCGCAGCTTCCAGCTCTGCCACCACAGCCAGTTCTCGGCGCGCTTCACGACCTGCGACCCGGCGAAGATCTGGGTGCGGTGGCAGAACTCGGCTCCGAGGCGCTTGCGGCGCTCCAGCGCGGCGTGCTCGGGGAGGCGTCGCGCGCCGCTGTAGGTCGACAGCGCGAACTCCGTCATCTCCTCGTGCGGGTGCTCGGCGAGGTCGTCGCGGTCGTAGGCGCGGCAGACGCGCCACAGCGCCTCCTTCGCGAGCGCGCGCTTGGCCGCGGTGTGCATCAGGGCCGCGTCCGGCAGGCCGGGGTGGTCGGCGAAGAAGCGGGCGAACACGTCGCGACGCTGCTCCAGGTCGACCAGCGCGGTGTTGAACCGCGTGCGCAGCATGCTGTTCTCGTGCACGCGGTAGTAGGCCGCCGGACGACCGCGCACGTGGGCGACGTCGGAGACGGCGGCGAACCGCAGCCACATCTCCAGGTCACCGGCGTGCGGCAGGTCGGGCCGGTAGCCGCCCACCCGCTGCTGCACGGAGGTGCGCACGACGACCTCCGGCGAGGAGATCACGTTGTGGCCGGAGCGGCAGCGCCCCTCGATCCACTCCCGCCCGCTCCACACGGACGTGCCCAGGGGCACGTTCAGCGTGCGGGGCAGGCGGTCGTGGTCGGTGTAGTAGACGCCGCGGCCGTAGACCAGGCCCACGTCCGGGTTGTCGCGCAGGACCGTCGCGGCGCGGGCCAGCGCGCCGGGCGCGAGGAGGTCGTCCGCGGACAGCAGCACCGTGCAGTCGGCCTCGGCCCACTCCAGCAGGCCCTCGTTGTAGGTGGCGATGTGCCCCCGGTTGACCTCGTGCCTGCGGCCGTGCACGCGCGGGTCGGCGGACAGCTCCCGCACCACCAGGGGGGTGTCGTCGCTCGACCGGTCGTCGACGACCAGCACCCGGACGTCCACACCCGGCTGCTCCAGCACGCTGGCGACGCAGCGGCGCAGGAAGTGCGCGTAGTTGTAGCAGGGGACGACGACGTCGACGGTCGGCAGACCCCGCCGGGTCCCCACCCCCGCACGTCCGCCGCGGATCTCGGTGCGCACCGTCATTCTCCCCCTCGTGAGCCCGCGCGGGCCGCGGCGCTGCGCCGGACCCCGGTCGGTGTCCCGGACTTCGCGGAGATCATCACGGCCAGCGCGTCCGGTGCGACGGCTCCCGCGAACTCCACCGCGGTGTCGTGGTCGAGCGGCGTGGTGTCCCAGTAGGTGTGGCAGAACATGGTGTCCGACGGACAGTGCCGCGCCGGCCCGCCGAGCACCTCGTCGACGAAGACGCCGTAGAGGACGAACTCCGAGACGTGGAGCCGGGAGCAGAACACGTCCAGCCAGTCCCGGCCGGTCACCTGCTCGACGCGGCGACGCAGCGCGCGCACGACCTCGGGCTCCCACACGTTGAAGGGGCTCACGTAGTCGTGCAGCGGTGGCCGCGCCTCGCCGGGCACGCCCAGCAGCTTCCTGGCGACGGCGTGCCAGCGCACGTGCCTCGGCATCCCGGCGTGCACCGCGCCGTCGGCCCGGAACAGCCCGAGCCGTCCTGCGGAGGTGAAGCTGTCCGCCGTGGTGGGACGCACCAGCACGACGTCGGAGTCGGCGAGCAGCACGGCGCGCGCGTCGAACCGCTCCGCCGCGGCGATCTTCACCGCCTGCTGGAGCACCCAGCCGCGCACCGGCGGCCAGGGGCGCCCGGCGTTGACCCACACGCCCGCGCGCGGCACGCCGAGGAAGCGGCGCGGGAGCAGCTCGGGGTACGTCCACACGCGACAGCGCTCGCCCTCGTGGGCCGCGAACAGCGCGCGGTCCGCCGGCGGGACGACGACGTGGTGCACGACGTCGTCCGCCGTGTTGGCCAGCACCGAGCGGTGCAGGTCGCCGAACAGCTCCGCGTCCGGGGCGTAGCTGGGCGTCAGCACGACCAGGTCATCCACGTGCGTCCTCCTCGGTCGTGCTGCGGTGCGTGCCGGGGAGCGCGCGCCTGGCCGAACGGCTCAGCAGGGCGCGCAGCGCGGCGCGGTGGCCCGCGTCGCGGCAGCGCAGCGCCTCGTGCAGCACGACCGCGCACCAGTGGGCCGCCGCGGCGACCCCGCCGCGGTGCTTCCTGGCGTAGCGCACGCGGTTCACCGCCATCAGGGCGACGAGCGCCGGAGACGAGCCCGATCCGCCGCCGGCGTGGGTCACCACCGCGCGCGGTTCGTACGCGACGCGCAGGCCCGATTCGCGCACCCCGCGGAAGAAGTCGGTCTCCTCGGAGTAGAGGAAGAAGCGCCCGGCGTCCCACGGACCCACGCGGCGCAGGCACTCCTGCGTGATCATCAGCGCGGCGCCGCACGCCCAGTCCGGCGTGCCGGGTGACCGGTAGGCGGCCTCGTGCCACACCGTCTCGCTCAGCGCGCCGGGCAGTCCGCGCGCGTGCCGCCCCAGCAGGGCGTCGACCAGCGCGCGGGGGACCGACGGCTCGCGGCGCAGCGACCGGGTCGTGGTGCCGTCCTCGTCGCGCAGCATCGGCACGGCGACGCCGACCCCCGGTCGCGCCGCGGCGGTCAGCAGGTGCTCGACGGCGTCGGGCGTCAGCGTCACGTCGGGGTTGAGCACGAGCACGGGAGCGCCGGGGGCGACGTGCGGCCACGCGAGGTTCAGCCCTCCGGCGTAACCCAGGTTGTCCTCCGAGAGCAGCGTGATCGCGCCGGACGCCGCGGCGGCGCGTGCCGTGCCGTCGGTGGAGGCGTTGTCCACCAGCACGATCCGCAGCCGCAGCCGTGCCGACGCGGCACGCAGGTCGGCCAGCAGCCGGGGCAGGTGGCGTTCGCTCTGATGGGTGACGATCACGACGGTGCAGTCCGTCGTGCCGTCCTCGCACGTCGACGCCGCGAGCGCTCCAGCACCGCGCGATCCAGTGGTCACCGGGGGTCCACCTCCTCGACGTGCGGTGCGGGTCGACGTGCGGTGCGGGACGGTGTTCACGAGGGACATCGCAGCAGCGCAGAACCCGTTACAGCGCGTGTCGGACGTGGGGGAACTGTCCGCTGCGGCGCGCTCTGCACCGATAACGACGACGTCGCTGGTCACGATGAGTCAGGTGTCGTGGTCGGAGGGAGGGAGGGATCGGGTGAGGGCCTGGTTGCTGGCGCACCGGACGGTGGTGGGCGTCGTGGTGATCGCGCTGGTCGTGCTGGCGGGTGGCGGCTACGTCGCGTCGGTGGCCGTCTCGGCCCGCTCGGCCGCCGCGCCGGTGACCGCGGCGGTCACCGGCGACCTCCTGTTCGTCGAGCAGGACGACGGCCGGTCCAGGGTGGAGAAGGCCGCGCTGGCCGACCCCGGCGGACCGCGCGGCGGCACCCCGTGGCGCTGCCAGCGGGTCTACGCCGCCGGTGGCACCACCGCGTGCCTGCGCCTGGCCGGACCCGGTCCGAGCTACGAGGCGGCGATCGTCGACGACGGCGGCCGGGAGGTGCGGACCGTGCCGCTGCCCGGCACGCCCAGCCGCGCCAGGGTGTCGGCCTCCGGGAACGTCGTGTCGTGGACGACGTTCGTCTCCGGCGACTCCTACCTGGTGGCGGGCGGGTTCTCCACCCGCACCGGCGTGCTGGACCTGCGCAGCGGCGAGCTGGTGGAGTCCCTGGAGGGCTTCACGTCCACTGTGGACGGCGTGGCGCGCAGCGCGGAGGACCGCAACTTCTGGGGCGTCACCGTGGCGGCGGACGACCGCACGTTCTACGCCACCATGTCCTCCGGCGGGCGCACCTGGCTGGTCGAGGGCGACCTCGCGGCCAGGACGACGCGCACCGTGCGGCCGGGCGCCGAGTGCCCGTCGCTGTCGCCGGACGGCACGAGGGTCGCCTACAAGAAGCGCACCGACGGCAGGCTCGGCCCGTGGGAGCTGGTCGTCCTCGACCTCACCACCGACCGGGAGCACTCTCTGCCGGGCACCGGTGGTGTCGACGACCAGGCCGTCTGGCTCGACGACGCCACGCTCGCCTACGGCAAGGCCGCGGCGGGGCAGAAGCCGTCGATCTACCGCGTCCCGGCCGACGGATCGGCCGGTCCCGAACTCCTCGTCCCCCACGCCTCGTCACCGGTTCCGGTCAGATGACCCGGTGACCCCGCGCTCCGCGGAGGGACTCCGGCGGTGCGACGCCTCGGTGCCGCTGCTGGTGGGCGTCGCACCCTGCTCCAGGGCTTCACCGCGGGCGTGGACGGCACCCCGGCGCACCGCACCGCCGCCGCCCGCGGCGGCGTCGGGCTCCTCCGAGAGCTCTCGCGAGCGGTCGTGGCCACCCCCAGCGGCCACGACCGCTCACGAGGTGGACCGGGTGAGGAACCGGGCCACGACGAGCGCCGCGACGAGCGAGCCGGCGGCGAGCAGCACCGCGGAGCCGAAGTCGGCGAACTGGAGCAGGAGGCCGAACACGACCGACGACACCAGCCGGCCCAGCGCCTGACCGGTCTGCACGACCGACAGCGCCGAACCGCGCAGCGACTCCGGGGCCAGCGTGCTGACCCGCGCCGAGAGCACGCCGTCCGTGGCCGCGTAGAACAGGCCGTGCAGCAGCAGGACCGCCACGACGACGGGCGTCCCGCCGACCGGGCCCAGCAGGAGCGCGTAGACGCCGAGCAGCAGCACGTGTCCCGCGAGGAACGTCCGCCACCGGCCGCACCGGTCGGCCAGCCGGCCCACCGGGGCCGCCGCCGCCAGGAACACCAGCGCCGTGCCGAGCGGCAGCAGCGGCAGCAGGCCGGGGGACACGCCGGTCGAGCGCTGCACCAGGACGTGGACGAAGGCGTCGGACAGGGTGGCCAGGCCGAGCACCGCCGTGGCGACGGTGGTGCGGCGGAACCGCGGGTCGCGCAGCAGCGCGAGCCCGGCCCCGACCGACGGCGTCGGCCCCGCGTGCCGTCGCGGCGCGGCCGGTTCGCGCACGAACGCCGCGAGCACGACGAGCCCGGCGACGGCGAAGCACGAGCTCACCACGAAGACCGGTCCGGGCACCGTCCCGATCTGCGCCAGGAGCGCGAACGTCACCAGCGGACCGAGCAGCGCGCCCGCGGTGTCCATGCCGCGGTGCACGCCGAACGCCGCGCCCAGCCGGTCGGCCGGGGTGGCCAGGGCGATCATCGCGTCGCGCGGCGCCGTGCGCAGGCCCTTGCCCGCGCGGTCCACCGCGAGCAGCGCGCCGATCCCGAACGCCGACGTGCCCACCGCGGGGAACAGCAGCTTCGTCGCCGCGGACAGGCCGTAGCCGACGCCCGCGACGGCCTTGGGGCGGCCCAGCCGGTCGGAGAGGTGCCCGCCGACGAGCCGCAGGACGGCCGTCGCGCCGGTGTGGAGGCCGTCGAGCACCCCGAACCGGGCGTAGCCGAGCTGGAGCGTGAACAGCAGGTACACGGGCATGAACGCCGTGATCATCTCCGAGGAGACGTCGGTGAGCAGGCTGACCGTCCCCAGGGCGATCACCGTGCCGGGGACCCGACCCCGTCCCCGCTCCGGTGTGCCGGTCCTGACCGACGCCACGTACATGAGCACCGCCTCGTCCGTCGGTGCGTCGTGCTGAGACGCCCCCCTCACAACGGATATCGGTCCGTTCGGCCGCTCGTTACGGCCCGTGAACGGCTGTGCGCGAACTTCCGTAACGAGGTCCGGTGACCGCTCGATGTGCGCAGTAGTCACCCGCGACGATCGAGTGGAGAAACGCAGATGGCGCAAGGATCTCGCTCGCGGGGGACAGGTGGTGCGCTGCCGCGACGCGTCCCGGTCGGAGCGGTCGAGGTGATGGCGCTGAGCGAGAGCGCCGTCGCCGACCACGTGTGCCGACGGTGGGCGCGCGGCGAGGGCGGCTCGATCGTCACCGCCAACGTCGACATCGTGCGAGCCGCCACCGGGAACCCCGGACTCGCGGCGCTGGTGCGCCGCGCGGAGGTCGTCGTCGCGGACGGGATGCCCGTCGTGTGGGCCACCCGTCTCGCCGGTGAGCCGGTCCCCGAGCGCGTCACGGGCGCGTCGCTGGTGTTCACCCTCGCCGGGGCCGCCGCGCGGGAGGGCCGCTCGGTCTACCTGCTCGGCGGTGAGCCCGGCGTCCCGGACCGGGCGGGCCGGGTGCTCGCGGAGCGGTTCCCCGGACTGCGGGTCGCCGGGGCCGACTCGCCGCCGTTCGGCTTCGACGCCACCGAGGACGGCGTGCGCGCGGTCGTCGGGCGCGTCGCCGCCGCCCGGCCCGACCTGGTGCTCGTCGGACTGGGTTTTCCCCGGCAGGAGAGGCTGATCGAGCGGCTGCGCCGCGAGGTGCCGCTGGCGTGGTACCTGGGCTGCGGCGCGGGAATCCCGATGGCCGCCGGCGACTTCCAGCGCGCGTCGGCCGCGGTGCAGCGCGCGGGAGCCGAGTGGCTGCACCGGTTGCTGCTCGAACCGCGCCGGCTGGCCCGCCGCTACCTGCTGCACGACGTGCCGTTCGCGCTGCGCCTGCTCGCCGGCGCGCTGCGCCGCAGACTCACCGGCGCCCTGCGCCGCAGACCCGCCACCGCGCGCTTCACCGGATTCCGGGAGTCGTGACACCCGCATGACCACCAGTGCCCGCCCGCTCGCGATCGTGATCATCACCTACAACAGCGCGGACGTCGTCGTGGGATGCCTGCGCTCGGCGGCCGCCGCTCTGGACCCGGTGCCGGACTCGCGGATCGTGGTGGTGGACAACGCCTCCTCCGACGACACCCTCGCCGTCGTCGCTCGCGTCGCCCCCGGTGCGACGGTGATCGCCCGCGCGAGCAACGACGGCTTCGCCGCTGGCGTCAACGCGGGTCTGGCCGCGGCGCGCGGCAGCGACGTGCTCGTGCTCAACCCCGACGTCCGGCTCGACGTGCTCGCCGTCCGCAAGCTCCGGGAGCGGCTCGCCGTTCCCGGCACGGGCATCGCCGTGCCGCACGTGGTCGACGCCGACGGCACACCGGCGCCGTCGCTGCGCCGCGAGCCCACCGCGCTGCGCGCCCTCGGCGAGGCGCTGCTCGGCGGCACCCGCGCCGGCGCGTTCCCCGCGCTGGGCGAGGTGGTGACGGACCAGCGCGTCTACTCCGCGCGCACCGACGCGGACTGGGCGACCGGCGCGGCCTGGCTGGTCTCGCGGGAGTGCGTCGAGGCCACCGGGGAGCTGGAGGAGCGGTACTTCCTGTACTCCGAGGAGACCGAGTACATGCTGCGCGCGGGCGACCGCGGGTTCGCGGTGCGCTACGAGCCGGAGGCGGTCGTCGTGCACCTCGGCGGCGAGCAGGGCACGTCACCGGTCCTGTGGTCGATGTCGGCCACGAACCGGGTGCGGCTGCGCCGCGAGCGCGCCGGGCGGGCCGCCGCCGTCGCCATGTGGTGCGCCGTCGTGCTGAACGAGCTGATCCGCGCCGTCGCGCGCGGCCGGGTCCGGGGAGCCAAGCACCGCCGCGCGCTGCGCGACCTGGTCCTGATGAGACGGTGGCCGTCGCGGCCGAGCGCGCCGGTGGGGGGTCCCGGCTGGGTCTGCTTCTCGGCGCAGGACTGGTGGTACCACAACAGGGCTCACTCGGACTTCCAGCTCATGCGCTCGGTCGCCGAGCACCGCAGGGTGCTGGTGGTCAACAGCATCGGGATGCGGATGCCGTCGCCGGGCCGCAGCACGCACGTCCTGCGCCGCGTCACGCGCAAGCTGCGCAGCGTCGCGAAGCTCGTGCGCCGCCCCCTGCCGGAGCTGCCGAACTTCCACGTGATGTCACCGCTCCCGCTGCCGTTCTACGGCTCACCGCTGATGCGGCGGATCAACGCGGTCCTGGTGCGGGCGCAGGTCCGCGCCGTGTGCGCGGTGCTGCGGCTGCGGGTGCCGGTCGTCGTCGTGACGATCCCGACCGCGTGGGACGTGGTGCGCCCCCTGCGCCGGCACTCCCTGGTGTTCAACCGCTCCGACCGGCACTCCGACTTCCCCGAGTCCGACCGCGCCACGATCGAGGCGATGGAGCACGAGCTGCTCGCCCGCGCCGACCGCGTCGTCTACGTCAGCCAGGCACTCCTGGAGGAGGAGCGGCCGCGCACCGGCGACCGCGCGCACTTCCTGGACCACGGTGTCGACGTGGAGCACTTCACCCGGCGCGCGGAGCTGCCCGCCGACCTCGCCGCGGTGCCCGGTCCGCGCATCGGGTTCTTCGGCGCGCTGGACGACTTCGTCGTGGACTTCGACCTGCTGGAGCGGATCGCCGTCGACCTGCCGGGGGCCTCGCTCGTGCTCGTCGGGGACGCGGGCAGTCCGATGGACCGGTTCGCCGGGCACGCGAACGTGCACTGGCTCGGGTTCCGGCCGTACGAGACGATCCCCGCCTACGGCTCCGGGTTCGACGTCGCGATCATGCCGTGGCAGAACAACTCCTGGATACGGCACTCCAACCCGATCAAGCTCAAGGAGTACCTGGCGCTGGGGCTGCCCGTGGTCAGCACGGACTTCGCCGAACTGGACAAGTACGCCGACCGGGTGCGCCGCGCGTCCGGCCACGAGGAGTTCATCGCCGCGCTGCGCACCACGCTGGAGCGGGGCGCGCCGCGGCCAGCGGACGAGCTGCGCCGATCGGTGCTGCCGTTCTCCTGGCGGTCCAGGGCCGCCGAGCTGGTGGCGCAGGCCGAGCGGTCCTGATCGGGGTCAGCGGCCGGTGAACGTCGCCCTGCCCGGTCCGTCGGTCAGGAACGAGGTCACCGCGTCGCGCAGGTCCCGCGTGCCGAACAGCTCGGCGGCGATCGTGGTGACGTGCGCGTCGGCCTCGGCCACACCGCCGTGCTCGACGTGCGCCACGACCCGCTTCGTCGCGGCGTGCGCCCTCGTCGGGCCGATCGCCAGAGCGGTCGCGAACTCCCGCGCCGCCGCGTCGAAGTCCTCGGCGGGCAGCACCCGGTTGACGACGTTCCAGCGCTCCAGGGTGGCCGCGTCGTACCGGTCGCCGGTCATCACCAGCTCCTTCGCCCGGCCGGACCCGGCCCGCGCGGCCAGCCGCTGCGTGCCGCCCATCGTCGGCGTGAGCCCGACGACCTTCTCCACCAGGCCGAAGGACGCCCGCTCCGACGCGACGAGCAGGTCGCACGCGAGCGCGACCTCGAACGCCCACGTCAGGCACAGGCCGTGCGCGGCGAACACCGTCGGGAACGGCAGCTCCGCGATCCGCAGCGGAACCGCGAGCATCTGGTCGAGCAGCTCCTTCGCCGCCGCCGGACCGGACCGCGCCGCGAACAGCGACACGTCGACCCCGCCGCTGACGACCCGGCCCTCCGCGCGCAGCAGCGCGGCCCGCGGCCGGTCGGCCTCCAGCTCGCCGATCGCCGCGTCCAGGGCGTCCTGCAACTCGGCGGTGTAGAGGTTCAGCGGGGGAGCGTCGACCGTCAGCACGGCCAGCCCGGACCCGTCCCGCTCCACCCGGACCAGCTTCTCCACGGTGCGCCTCCCGAAGACGTCGGCCTCGACCGCCACAGCCAACCACGCCGCTCGGACAGCGGGTGCGGGGCCCCGGAGGGTGATCGCGCCGGTCGCGGCGGCAGGGCCGGTGGTCTGCGCGCACCGGTGGTGCGGCGTCGGGCAGTATGGGGAGATGGGCAGGGTTCACGAGCGGATCGACGACCGGCTGCGGTCGTTCATCGACGCGCAGCACGTCTTCTTCGTCGCGACCGCGCCGCTGGCCGGCGACGGCCACGTCAACGTCTCCCCCAAGGGACGGGCCGGCTCGCTGGCGGTGCTCGACGACCGCACCGTGGCCTACCTGGACTTCGGCGGCAGCGGCGCGGAGACCGTCGCCCACCTGCGGGAGAACGGCCGGATCACGCTCATGTGGTGCGCCTTCGAGGGGCCGCCGAACATCGTGCGGGTGCACGGCCGGGGTGAGCCGGTGTTCCGCGACGACCCGCGCTGGGCCGGTCTCGTCGGGCACTTCGCCGCCGCGGACGAACCCGCCGTGCGGGCGATCGTGGTCGTCACCGCCGAGCGGGTCAGCGACTCCTGCGGGTTCGCGGTGCCGCTGATGGAGCACCGCGAGGACCGCTCGCTGCACGCGGACTTCTTCGGCCGCAAGACCGACGAGCAGTTCGCCGAGTACTGCGCGGCGAAGGAGCGCGTCGGCGTGAGCCTCGACGGGCTCCCCGCGCTGCCGCTCCCGCTGCCGCCGCGCACCGCCTGACACACCTCCTGACCGGAACGTCACCGCGCCGAGACCGTCGCACCTCTACTCTCGACGGAAGACATCGGTGATCGAGGGAGAGGACGAGGTGCAGCCACTGCAGGTCGACAACCCGAAGCAGGTCGGCGAGTACGTTCTGGCGGGTCGTCTCGGGTCGGGCGCGATGGGGGCGGTGTACCTCGGCTGGTCCCGCGGTGGCCGGCCGGTCGCCGTGAAGGTCGCGAAGTCCGAGCTGGCCGACGACGCGGGGTTCCGGGAGAGGTTCCGCCGCGAGGTCGAGATGGCGCGGTCCGTCGGCGGGTTCTGGACCGCCGCCGTCATCGACGCCGACCCCGACGCCCCCCGCCCCTGGATGGCCACGGAGTACGTGCCGGGCCCCACGCTGCACCAGGCCGTGCAGACCAGCGGCCCCCTGCCCGAGGAGGCCGTGCGCAAGCTCGCGGCCGGACTCGCGGAGGCGCTGTGCGCCATCCACGGAGCCGGACTCGTGCACCGCGACCTCAAACCGTCCAACGTGCTGCTCGGCGCGGACGGGCCCCGTGTGATCGACTTCGGCATCGCCCGCGCGCTGGAGCACACCGGGCTGACCGAGACCGGCGCGTTCTTCGGCACGCCCGGATTCCTCTCGCCGGAGCAGATCGTCGGTTCCGAGGTCGGTCCGCGCAGCGACGTGTTCGCCCTCGGCGCGATCATCGTGTTCGCCGCGTCCGCGCGCGGGCCGTGGGGCGACGGCAACACCAACGCCCTGCTGTACCGGGCGGTGCACGCCGAGCCGGAGCTGGGGGACCTGCCGCCGGGTCTGCGGGCCGTGGCGGCGGCGTGCCTGGAGCGCGACCCGGCCCGCAGGCCGGACCCGGCGCAGGTGCTGCGGCTGCTGGGCTCGCCGGGCGGCACCGCGCAGCAGGACTGGCTGCCGGCGCCGGTGAAGACGCTGGTGGAGCAGCGGCACACCGAGCTGAAGGCGTCGGTGCCCAAGCCGGGCACGCTGCGCGTTCCCACCGGTCCCGAGCGCACCCCGCTCCAGGTCGGCAACGGTGTGCGGTTCCGGACCTCGCGCGCGGCGCAGCTGCGGTGGGGCTCGGTGTGCCTCGCGGTGGCGGCGCTCGCGGTGGGAGCCGTCGCCGAGCAGGGGCCGCTGCGGCTCTACGAGCAGGCGGTGTTCCTCGGCGTGCTGCTGGCGCTGGTGGGCGGGGCGGCGAGGTTCCTCGTGCCCGCGCTGCGCCCGCGCCGGACGCTGGCCGTCAGCCGCGAGGGTCTCGTGGTGTCCGAGGGCGGCCAGCGCTCGCAGCTGTGGTGGTACAGCATCGCGCGGGTGCGGGTCGTGCCGCACCAGACGCGGCCGTGGCTGGTGGTCTGGCTGGCCGAGGGCGCCGCGCCCCCGGCGCAGCTCGGCGACCGCCCGTTCGGCAGGCACCACGGCGGCCTGCGGCTGTTCCCGATCGCGCACGACGAGCACCCGTCCCTGCGCGACCGGCACGTGGAGGAGCTGCGGGCGGCCCTGTCCTGGAACCTGCCGCACTCCTACGACCCCTCGTAGCACGTCACCGGGAGCCACCGCTGATCGCCGGCCGATCAGCGGTGGCTCCCGTCCTTCTCGACCGGGGCGCGAACGGCCGACCACGCTAGTGATTGGTCAATCACTAGCGTAGGAGCGCACACGAGCACCACCTCGGCCGTCGCACGCCGGACGCCCGCTCAGCGCGCCCTCGCCGAGCACCTGCGCCTGATCTCCTCCGGCCGGATCACCCGCTACGTCGACTGCTGGAACCCCCTCGTCGCCGTCGAGGCGCTCGACCCGAGTCCCTCGTGATCGACTACCGCTCATGCCTGCGCGCGGCACGAGCACCAAGAGCGACCAGCGGCGTCGGGTCGTCCTGGAGGCCGCGGTCGCCTGCTTCGCCCGCAAGGGCTTCTACGGGACGACCACCCAGGAGATCGCCGAGCGGGCCGGCATCTCGCAGCCCTACGTCTACCGCCTCTTCGCGAACAAGCAGGCGCTCTTCGCCAGCGTGGTCGACCACGTCTCGGAGCTGATGGCGAGCACCCTGACGCGGGTCGCCGGGGAGGCGCCGCCGCCGCGGTCCTCGGCGCAGGCCCTGCGCGTGGCGCGGACGGCCTACGCCGTGCTGATCGAGGACCGGGACGTCCTGATGTTCCTGATGCAGGCCAACTGCGCCGCCGTCGAGCCGCTCGTCGGCGACGCCGTGCGCTCGTGCTACGCGAAGCAGGTCGAACTCGTCCGCGGCCTCCTCGGCGGCGACGGGGAGGCCGTCCGGCAGTGGTTCGGCGCCGGGATGCTGGACAACGTCGTCACCACCCTCGGCCTCGCCGACCTCGACGAACCCTGGGCCCGCGTCCTCAGCGGCCGCTGATCCCGCCGGCACGGCCTTCCGGTGGACGATCCCACCGGAAGGCCGTTCTCGTGCGGGCGAACGGAGGATCGACCGTCGCGCGACGACGGACGAGACCGCGGACCGACGCCGCGGTCGGCGCGGGCTCCCTCAGCGGCCTCGTCGCCGGAGCCGAGGCGCCGTCGCTCTGCTGGCGGGCACGGCCGTCCCGGCCGTCGCGGTGGTCCTGCTCGCGCGGTTCGCGGTCCGCTCCACCACCCCGATCCGGTCCGATCGGGAATTCGGCCGGCTCCCGTCGGCAGAATGGGAGCGTGAACGCGCGGTGGACGGTGTCGGCGACACCGCAGGACGACCCGGAGGCCGTGGCGCTGGTGCGCCGCTACCTCGCCGAGGTCATCGGACGCTTCTACCAGCGTCCCGCGACGGAGGAGGAGATCGACCGGGAACTCGTCGACGACCCGGCCGACGACGCGGCGGTGTTCCTGGTGGCCCGGCACGACGGCGTGCCGGCGGGGTGCGCCGCCGTGCGGCTGCTGGGGCGGGCGACCGCCGAGCTCAAGCGCGTGTACGTCGCGGCGGAGCACCGGCGGACCGGTGGCGCCGCGCTGCTGCTGGCCGAGGCCGAGCGCGCGGCGGCCGGACTGGGCGCGACCGCGCTGCGGCTGGACACCCGCCGCGACCTGGTCGAGGCGCGCGCCCTCTACGCCCGGCACGGCTACGCGGAGATCGAGCGGTACCACGACGGCCCGTACGCCGACCACTTCTACGAGAAGGCCCTGCGGTGACGCGAGCGGCCGGGGAGCGGGCCGCTCGCGCGCCGCGTCAGCGGACGAGCGTCTCGCCCTCGAACACGCCCAGCTCCTCGCGGTAGAACTCCAGGCCCACGCCGTTCGGGTCGCGGACGTACAGGCTGTCCTCGACGCCGCGGTCCGGGCCCAGGTACTCGACGCCCTCGGCGTCCAGCTTCGCCCTGATCGAGTCGTAGTGCTCGGCCGACACCGACAGCGCCAGGTGCTGCACGCCGCCGATCGTCTCGGTGAAGTCGGGGTGGTCGTGGCCGGGGAAGTCGAAGAAGCCCAGCATGTTGCGGTTGCCGATGTCGAAGAAGAAGTGGCTCGACCCGGCGTAGTCGCGGTTCTCCACCAGCTCCACCAGCGGGAAGCCCAGGAACTCCTGGTAGAAGCGGATCGTCTTCTCCACGTCCCGCGCGATCAGCGCGAGGTGGTGCACGCCGCGCACGGGGGTGGCGGGCCGCTCACCCGCCGGGTGCAGGTACTTCTGCTTGAGGTCCTCGCGCCTGGCTCGCACTGCTTCGAGGTCGGCGCCCTGCGGCTGCGGCATCGTGCTGCCCTCCGTCGTCCGGGTCCACTGGCCGGTCCAACGTTAGTTGACACGTCAATGTTCTGCTGGGCGGGACTCCACCAGCAGCACCTCCAGCGTGCGCGGCCCGTGCACGCCCTCCACCCGGTCCAGCTCGATGTCGCTCGTCGCCGACGGCCCGCTGACGAACGTCAGCGGCCGGGTCGGCTCCAGCCGGGCCAGCGCCTCGGGCACCGTGCCCGCGATCTGCTCCGCGCGGACGACGCACAGGTGGTAGTCGGGCAGCAGGGTCAGCACGCGCCGTCCCTGAGCGGGACCCGCGTCCAGCACGAGGGTCCCGGTCTCCGCGACGGCCACGGCGCACCCGGTGACCACGCCGTCGCAGCCGTCGAGCTGCTCGGTGCTCAGCGGGGGCGAGTCCGGCATCCACCGCACGCCGCTGACCAGCCACTCCGGCGGCAGGTCGGCCGGCGCGGCCACGCTGACGGCCCCCCGCCGCCGCAGCGCGGCGCCGATCGCCACCGGCAGTCCCGCCGCGTCCACCCGGTGCACGGTGGCCCGGTAGTGCGCGATCCGCTCGGCCAGCAGGTCCGCCGCGCGCGGCAGCGCGCGCAGGTAGTCGCGGGGCACCTCCGGCGTCTCCGGCCGGTCGGCCAGGGCGCCGCGGATGCGCGCCAGGATCTCGCCGCGGGCGTCAGCCACGGTTGTTCCTCCACCACGTGCGGAACGACTCCGGCGCGGGCACCGGCGCGTCGCGGGCGTCCGTCCACCGCGAAGCGGGCCAGGGCAGGTGGCTGATCGTGCCGCCGCGCGCGACGAACCGGGCGAGCGAGCCCAGCCGCTGCGCCCGCTCGTAGCGCCGCGGCGAGCCGAACACCCACGCCGCCGCGGCCATCGCGACCGCCTCGGGAGACCGCCTGCCCCTCGCCCGCACCGACCGCTCCCGCAGGTGCACCAGCACCTCGGGGATGTCGATCCGCACCGGGCACACCTCGAAGCACGCCCCGCACAGCGAGGACGCGAAGGGCAGCGACGCCGCCTGCGCGTCGTGCGGATCGTCCACGAGCTGCGGGGTGAGGATCGCCCCGATCGGGCCGGGGTAGACCGAGCCGTAGGACTTCCCGCCGGTCCGCTCGTAGACCGGGCACACGTTCAGGCAGGCCGAGCAGCGGATGCAGCGCAGCGCCTGGCGGCCCACGGGGTCGGCGAGCGTCGCCGTGCGGCCGTTGTCCAGCAGCACCAGGTGGAACTCCCGCGGCCCGTCGCCGGGGTGCACGCCCGTCCACACCGAGGTGTAGGGGTTCATCCGCTCCGCCGTGGACGAGCGCGGCAGGAGCTGGAGGAACACCTCCAGGTCGCGCCACGTCGGCACCAGCTTCTCGATGCCCATCACGGTGATCAGGGTCTCCGGGAGCGTGAGGCACATCCGCCCGTTGCCCTCGGACTCCAGCACCACCACCGACCCCGTGTCGGCGACGGCGAAGTTCGCCCCGGAGATCGCCACCCGCGCCGAGAGGAACTTGCGCCGCAGGTGCTCGCGCGCGGCCTCCGCCAGGTCGGCCGGTTCGTCGGTCAGCCCCTCGGGCGCGTCGGGCATCTCGCGGGCGAAGATCTCCCGGATCTCCGAGCGGTTGCGGTGGATCGCCGGGACCAGGACGTGCGACGGCCGGTCGTCGCCGAGCTGCACGATCAGCTCCGCCAGGTCCGTCTCGACCGCCGTGACCCCGCCCTCGGCCAGGGCCTCGTTGAGGCCGATCTCGGCGGTCGCCATCGACTTGACCTTGACCACCTCGTCGGCGCCGGTCGCGCGCACCAGGTCCAGCACGATCGCGTTCGCCTCGGCGGCGTCGCGCGCCCAGTGCACGACCCCGCCGCGCGCCGTCACGGCCTCCTCCAGCCGCACCAGGTAGGTGTCGAGGTTCGCCAGCACGTCGTCCTTGATCGCCGCGCCGGCGCGGCGCAGCACCTCCCACTGCTCGACCTCGCCCACGGCCTCGGCCCGCCGGCCGCGGATCGTGCCGGTCGCGCGCCGCAGGTTCGCCCGCAGCTGCGTGTCGGCCAGCGCCTCGCGAGCCGCCTTCGGGAAGGCGGGTGCGCCGAGCCACGTCACCGGGTTGCGGGTCGCCACGGGTCCTCCTCGGTGCTCGCCAGGATCTCCGCCAGGTGCACCGGCCGCACTCCCGCGCGCAGCCGGGACAGCCCGCCGCCGACGTGCATCAGGCACGAGTGGTCCGACGCGCACAGCACCTCGGCGCGGGTGTCCAGCACGGCGCGCATCTTGTCGCCCAGCATCGCCGTGGACGTCTCGGCGTTCTTCAGCGCGAACGTGCCGCCGAACCCGCAGCACGACTCCGCCTCGGGCAGCGCCACCAGGTCCAGGCCGGACACCGCGCGCAGCAGCGCCAGCGGCTTGTCGCCGACGCCGAGCGTCCGCAGCGAGTGGCAGGTCGGGTGGTAGGTCACCCGGTGGGGGAACCACGCGCCCACGTCGGTCACCCCGAGCACGTCGACGAGGAACTCCGACAGCTCGAACGTCCTGGTCCGCGTGCCGGGCACCAGCTTCGGGTGGTTGTCCCTGACCATCCCGGCGCACGACCCGGACGGCGTCACGACGACGTCGTGCTCCGCGAACGCGGCGGTGTGCGACCGGGCCAGCGCGGCCGCGTGGTCGCGGTAGCCGGTGTTCAGGTGCATCTGCCCGCAGCAGGTCTGCGCGAGGGGGTAGTCGACCGTGCAGCCGAGCCGCTCCAGCAACCGCACGACGGCGTGCAGCGTCGCGGGGTGGAGGGTGTCGGCGAGGCAGGTGCCGAACAGCGCGACCCTCACGGCTGCGTCTCGTCGGGGCGGGACGGCGACATCGGCGTTGGCCTCCGTGCGGCTGGTGTGTCTGTCCGGAGCGTCTCACAGTGAAGCGATTCAAGTGACAAGGCGAGAACACGGCGTGTCGTCGCCACTGGTCTCGTCGCCACTGGTCGAGGAACCCGGTTCGTCCTGGCGCGGCTCAGGTGCGGGCCGTCTCAGCACGCTCGATACACTCCGCTTTGACACGTTTCAGCAGTTGCGGCTCCCACCAGGAGGAACGGTGAAGCCACCGGCCAGCATCCGCGACGTGGCGACGCGCGCGAGGGTCTCGGTGGGCACCGTCTCCAACGTGCTCAACCGGCCGGAGGTCGTCGCACCCGCCACCAGGGAGCGCGTGCTGAGCGCGATCGGCGAGCTGGGCTTCGTGCGCAACGAGTCCGCCCGCCAGCTCCGCTCCGGGACGCCCCGCGCGATCGGCCTCGTCGTGCTCGACGTGGGCAACCCGTTCTTCACCGACGTGGCGCGCGGTGTCGAGGACGCGGCCAGCGACGCGGGCCACGCCGTGATCCTGTGCAACAGCGACGAGTCGCCGCAGCGCGAGGCGCGGCACGTGGAGCTGCTGGCCGAGCAGCGCGTGCACGGCGTGCTCATCACGCCCGTGACGACGGACCTCACCGCAGTGCACCGCCTGCGCGAGCGCGGCGTCTCCGTGGTGCTGCTGGACCACCCGGCGCAGGAGCCGGACCTGTGCTCCGTCGCGCTGGACGACCGCACCGGCGGTGAACTGGCCGTCACGCACCTGCTCGCCGAGGAGTACGAGCGGATCGTGGTGGTCAACGGCCCGTCGCGGCTGCACCAGGCGCGCGAGCGGTACCGCGGCGCGCGCGACGCGCTGGAGAGGGCGGGGCGCGACGAGTCGGTGCTGGAGGAGCTGGTGGTGCCCGCGCTCAACGTCGCCTCCGGACAGCGCGCCGGTGAGCAGCTCCTCGCCCGCTCCACGCGGCCCGACGCGATCTTCTGCGCCAACGACCTGCTGGCGCTCGGCGTCCTGCAGGTGATGGTGCGGGCCGGCGTGCGCGTGCCGGAGGAGGTCGCGATCGTCGGCTACGACGACATCGACTTCGCCGCCGCCGCGGCCGTGCCGCTGACGTCGGTCCGCCAGCCGCGCCAGCTCATCGGGCGGACCGCGGCCGAGCTGGTGATCGCGGAGACGCTCGCTCCCGACGACCACGAGCACGAGCACGTCCTCTTCGCGCCCGAGCTGGTGGTGCGCGAGTCGAGCCGGCGGGTGCGCCGATCGCGCCGCGCCCCGTCGCGCCGGGCCGCCACGGCCTGATCTTCTCGAACCCTCAGCCCCGATCGGACTACCCCCGATCGGGGCATCGTCGCGTCGGCACACGGGTGCGCGCGAGTACCCGCCCAGGTCGGGTCAAAACCCGTGGTACCGGGTGAAAAACACCTGGTCGGGACGTGATTACTTCGTGCCCAGCGGGGTAGTTGGTGGAGCGAGCAAGTGGCGAACACTGACGAGGAGTCAACCGGTGACGGACATCGACAGCCGGTCCACCGGACCGGAGAGCAAGGCGAGCGCCACGGCGCAGACCGCCCAGCACGAGGCCACCGCTGTCGCGCACGACGCGAAGCACGCCGCGACGGAGGTGGCGTCCACCGCGCAGGAGCAGGTGGGCCACGTCGCCCACGAGGCGAGCCGACAGGTCAAGAACGTCGTGAGCGACGCGACGAGCCGACTCGCCGAAGAGGCGGAGGAGCAGGCCAAGAGGGTCGCGAGAGGACTGCGCGGCCTGGCCGACGAGCTCTCCTCCATGGCGGACAACGGATCGCCGGACTCCCCGGCCACCGGCGCGCTGCGCCAGGTGGCCGACTCGGGTCGCCAGGCGGCCGGTTTCCTGGACGAGCGCGGTGTGCGCGGAGCGGTCGACTCCGCCACGGACTTCGCGCGGCGCAAGCCGGGAGCGTTCCTCCTCGGCGCGGCCGTCGCGGGGTTCCTGGCGGGCCGGGTCGTGAAGAGCGCGTCCGGCGGCGGTGGTGGGACGAGCGCACCGCGCCCGCCGGCCCCGCTGCCGACGAACCCCGCGTCCATGCACGGCACGGTGACGCCCCCGACGACGGCCGGCACCCTTCCGCCGCCGGCCGTCCCGGTGACCGCGCCGCCCGTCGTCGCGGGCCCGCCGTCCGACCCGCTGGCACCGCCCGCTCCCGAGACCACGCCGTTCCGACGGCCCGAGATGCCCGGTGGAGGTGTGCCGCATGTCCAGCCCTGAAACCGGTCTGCCGCGCCAGGACGACCAGTCGCTGGGACAGATCGTCGGTGAGCTGACGTCCGACCTGTCGCGGTTGATGCGCCAGGAGCTGGAACTGGCCAAGGTGGAGCTCCGCGAGGAGGCCGTCAAGGCGGGCAAGGCCGCCGGGATGCTCGGCGGGGCGGGGTTCGCGGGCTACATGACCGCGCTGCTGCTGAGCTTCGCGCTGGCCTACGGGCTGGCGAACGTGATGGACCTCGGCTGGGCCACGCTGATCGTGGCCGTGCTGTGGGGCATCGCGGGGGCCGTGCTGTTCACGGCGGGCCGCGCCCGGATGAAGCAGGTCTCGCCCAAGCCGGAGCAGACCGTCGAGAGCCTGAAGGAGGACGCGGAATGGGCACGTCACCCGACGAGCTGAGGAACGAGATCGACCGGACCCGCGCGGAACTCGTCGCGGACACCAACCGGTTGGTCGAGCACACGAGTCCGAAGCGCATCGCCGAACGCAAGACCAGAGCTGTGCGCAACCGGTTCACCACCATGCGGGAGCGGGTCATGGGTACTGCCACCGACACGACGTACCAGGCGAGCACCGCCGTGCAGGACCGGGCGCACGGCGCGGCCGACGCGGTCACGTCCACGGCGCACCAGGCGGCGGACGCCGTGACGTCGACCGCGCAGCAGGCGGCGGGCGCGGTGCAGGCCGCGCCGCAGCTGGCGCGCGAGCAGGCGCAGGGCAACCCCCTGGCGGCCGGGCTCATCGCCTTCGGTGCCGGTCTTCTCGCGGCCTCGTTGCTGCCGAAGACGCGGGCCGAGCAGCAGGCGGTGCAGCAGGTCGCCGAGCGGGCCAGCGGGTTCGTGGAGCCGGTCAAGGAGGCCGCCGGCGAGGCGGTCGACCGGCTGAAGGAGGACGTGGGCGGCCAGCTCCAGCAGGCCGTCGAGGAGGTCAAGCAGACCGCCACCGACGCGGTCGGCACGACCCAGCAGCACGCGAGGGAAGCGGCCGGCCAGGTGACGGACAGCGCGAAGGACTCCGCGCAGAACGTCCAGCACCAGGCGCGCTCCTGACGCACGACACCACGCGGACGACCCGGCCCACGCGGGCCGGGTCGTCCGCGCGCGTGCGGGGTGCGGATCGCGCACGAGTGGCTCTTTCGCCGTGCCGACGCCCCGGAAACGGGTACTCCCGCGTCATGAGCGCACACGAGGACGAACCACTGACCCGCGACGCCCCGCAGCCACCCGGCACGCCGGAGCCGCCGGACCTGGACGTCGACGCCGAGCAGTTCCTCGACGACGACGAGCGCCGGGCGCGGCGCGAGGCGGGCGAGGACGCCGAGACCGAGCAACCGGAGTAGCGGACGTGGACTCGGTGGCGGCGTCCAGCACGTGGACCGACGCAGACGGCGTCCGGCAGCCGACCGGCGACGTCCACGCGTGGCGTCCGGGGACGAACCAGACGGTGTGCGGGGTGCAGCTGAGCCGGGCGCACCTGCTGCGCTTCCCGCACGTGCCGTGGGCCGACGCGGAGTGGGCGGCCGCCACCGGTCAGCCGCAGGAGCGCCCGCCGCACCTGTGCCGCAGGTGCCGGGCGGCGGAGCAGCCCCGCCGCGAGCGCGACCGGAGCTTCCGCAGACCGTGAAGGCCGGTGACGCTCGCGAGAGCGTCACCGGCCTTCACGGCGGGTCGGGGGAGCGGGCGTCAGCCGTCGACGTCCTGCGTGTCGCCGGGCCACTCGCCCGTGAGCTTGTCGAAGCCGGTCGCGCCACCGCGGTCGATGGCCGCCTTCACCAGCCCGAAGATCGCGCCCTGCACGGCCGCCGCGAGGAGGACCTCGCCCCACGAGCGGTCGCGCTGGGTGGCCGTCGGGGCGACCTTGTCGCCGCTGATCAGCTTCCACACCTGCCCGAACACGGCGCTGGCCGCGATGCCGCCGAGGACGCCGAACACCATCCCGAGCGGCCGGTAGAGGAACTTCGTCACCGGTTCCTCCCGATCATCCAGGCGACCAGCGCGGCGAGCAGCACGCCGACCCCGATCAGAACGGGACGCGGACCGCCGGGAGCCCGGTTCAGGACCTCCTCGGTCCGCGCCCTGGCCTCACCGGTCTTCTCCTTGAGCAGGCCCACCGTCTCGTGCGTCTGCCCCTTGAGCTGCTCGACCTTCTCGTACGCCTGCTCCTTGACGCGCGCCGGCACGTCGAGCCGGTGCACGAGCTCCTCGACGGTCTGCCCCAGCTCCTCGCGCGTCAGCTCGATGTCGAGTCGCAGCGTCTCCGGGTCGTCGGGAATCGGATCGGTCTTCTTCTCGCTCATCGGTGCGCGCCCTCCTTGACGGTCGCGATGTCGCGCTTGACGCCGTCGATGGCCTGCTCGGGCACCGGAGGTGAGCCCTTCTGGACCTGCTTCTTGCCGAGCAGCGCGAGGATTCCGGCGAGCACGAAGATCACGGCGGCCACGACGAACGCGGCGGCCCACGGCTCCAGCACGGTGGCGAGCAGCAGCACGATCCCGGCGACCAGCGACATGCCGCCGAACCAGGCCAGCACACCGGCGCCGCCGAACAGGCCGGCTCCCACGCCGACCCGCTTCCCCTTGGTCTGCACCTCGGACACGGCGAGCTTGATCTCCTCGCGCGCCAGTCTGCTGACCTGCTCGGTGAGCTGACTCACCAGTTGGCCCGTGGACACGTCCCGATCGGTGGTGACGTGACTCATCACCGTCTCCTCTCTCGCTCCCCTGCCCGGTGACTACCCGCGACCAGGCACCGGCAACCACCGCGCCTGCGCGCTTGCCGCCAGCAGAAACGGGTAACCGGGACCATCCCCACCGCGAGAGGACGTGACGATGCCCGCGCACGCACACCGGGACGAGACGAGAGCGGACGACGAGCCGTCGTCGCCGACGGCCCTGTCCAAGCGATCGTGGTGGGCCGTGCTCAAGCGCACGGTCAAGGAGTTCTCCGACGACAACCTCACCGACTGGGCCGCCGCGCTGACCTACTACGCGGTGCTGTCGCTGTTCCCCGCGATCCTGGTGCTCACCACCCTGGTCGGCCTGATGGGGCAGTCGACCACCCAGGCCCTGGTGGACCAGATCACCGCCGTCGTGCCCGGTGACGCGCGCAACCTGATCGTCAACGCGATCACCGAGCTCCAGAAGAGCTCGTCGATCGCCGGACCGCTGGCCGTCATCGGTCTGCTGGCGGCCCTGTGGTCCGCCTCCGGGTACGTCGGCGCGTTCATGCGGGCCGCGAACTCCGTCTACGACGTCGAGGAGGGACGCCCGTTCTGGAAGGTGATCCCGCTGCGCATCGGGCTGACCCTGGCGGTCGTGGTCATGCTCGCGCTCGGCGCGGTCGGCGTCGTCCTCAGCGGTGGCGTGGCCGATCAGGTCGGGGAGTGGCTGGGCCTGGGGCAGACCGTGGTGACCGTGTGGGACATCGCCAAGTGGCCCGTCGTGCTGCTGCTGGTGAGCGGGGCGATCGGCCTGCTGTACTGGGCCTCGCCGAACGTGCGGCAGCCGAGCTTCCTGTGGGTCACGCCGGGCGGGTTCCTCGCCGTGCTGCTCTGGATCCTCGCGTCGGCCGGGTTCGCGTTCTACGTCGCGAACTTCGGCTCCTACAACAAGACCTACGGCTCCCTGGCCGGCATCATCGTGTTCCTGGTGTGGTTGTGGATCTCGAACATCGTGATCCTGCTGGGCGCGGAGTTCGACGCCGAGCTGGAACGCGGCCGTCGCATCGAGCAGGGCCAGTCACCCGACCACGACCCGGTCGCGCCGCCGCGCGACACCAGGGCCATGGACGACGAGGGCCGGGCCTGACCCCGGTCCACCACGCGCGACGGGGCCCGCCGGAGATCGTCTCCGGCGGGCCCCGTCGCGTCGGGCGGTCCTGGCTACTGGGCGGTCTTCGCCTGGTTCTCGGCCTCCTCGGCCTGCGCCTCGGCGATCTTCGCGTGCACCTCGTCCATGTCGACCTCGCGCGCCTTCTGGATCAGCTCCTCCAGCGCGGGCTGGGGCAGCGCGCCGGGCTCGGAGTAGAGCACCACGCCGTCGCGGACGATCATCAGCGTGGGGATCGACCGGATGCCGAAGGCACCGGCGAGCTGCTGCTGGTCCTCCGTGTCGACCTTGCCGAACACGACGTCGCCGTGCTCCTCCGACGACTTCTCGAAGACCGGGGCGAACTGCTTGCACGGACCGCACCAGTCGGCCCAGAAGTCGACGAGGACCATGGTGGAGCCGCCGACCACCTCGTCGAAGTTCTCCGTGGTCAGCTCAACGGTGGCCATGTGTCCTCCTAGCTAGACGGTGTTGTCCTGGCTACCCGCTAGAACGATCAGGAACACCCGGAGATTCCCCGCGGTCTTCAACTTTTCATGGACCTCTTCAACACTTTGTTGTAGCTTTCCGTCCCAACCAGTTCCGCCAGCCGTTGGGAGCTCCCGTGTCACCACGCAGGATCGCGCCGGTCGCCCTGATGTTCTCGCTGCTCGTGGCCTGCGGCGGCGGGGGAGGGGACGGCGCGGCGCCGTCGGGGGGAGCGGGGACCGACGACCTCCCGCAGACGGAGTCGATCGTCTCCGCCGTGACGAAGGACGACGCGCTCGCGGCCGGCCTCCCGCCGCAGATCGCCTCCGCGGGCGTGCTGCGGGTCGGCTCGAACGTGCAGAACCCGCCGAACAACTTCTACGCCGCCGACGGCACGACGCCCGTCGGGTCGGAGGTGGACCTCGCGAAGGCCGTCGCGGCCAAGCTGGGGCTGGAGGTCGAGTACAGCGACATGGCGTTCAGCTCGCTCATCACGAGCCTGCAGTCCGGGCGCATCGACATCACGATGGCCGCGATGAACGACACCCCCGAGCGCCAGCAGGCGATCGACTTCGTCGACTACTTCACCTCCGGCATCACGATCATGGTCCAGAAGGGCAACCCGGACGGCGTGAGCGGGCCCGACGACCTGTGCGGCAAGTCCGTCGCGGTGAACCTGGGCACCAGCCAGGAGGAGTTCGCCAGGGAGCAGAGCGCGACCTGCACGCAGGCGGGCAGGGGCGAGGTCACCATCACCTCCACCGACAGCGACACCCAGAACCAGAACCAGCTGCGCACCGGCCGCGTCACGGCCATCCTCAACGACCTGCCCACCGCCGTCTACGTCGCCAAGACCGCGGGCGACGGCGAGTACTTCGAGGTCGTCGACTCCGAGCCGATCAAGGGCGGCCCCTACGGCATCGGCGTCGGCAAGGACGCCCCGCAGCTCTCGCAGTCGCTGAAGGCGGCGCTCCAGTCGCTCGTGGACGACGGCACCTACGGCAAGATCCTCGACGCGTGGGACGTGTCCAGGGGCGCGATCACCGAGGTGACGATCAATGGCGCTGCCTGAGGACGTGCCCGTCGTCCCCCTGCGGCACTGGGGGCGCTGGGTCAGCGGCGTCGTCATCCTCGCCCTGCTCGTCGGGCTGGGCAGCGCGATGGCCGACGCGCAGATCCTCTACGAGGACGTGCCGGGGTTCTTCAGCGCCGACGTGATGATCGACGGACTGGTGAACACCGTCGTCCTCGCGGTGGTGGCGCAGGCGGCGGCGGTCGTGCTGGGCGTGGTGGTGGCGCTGATGCGCCGCTCGGCCAACCCGGTCGCCCGCTGGGTCGCCTGGGTCTACATCTGGATCTTCCGCGGTGTGCCCGTGCTGCTGCAGATCCTGCTCTGGTACAACCTGGCGCTGGTCTTCAAGACCATCTCCGTGCCGATCCCGTTCACCGACGCGCACCTGATCGACACCCCGACCAACGCGCTGATCACGGCGTTCGTCGCGGCCCTGCTGGGTCTGGGGCTCAACGAGAGCGCCTACATGGCCGAGATCGTGCGCGCCGGGCTCAACAGCGTCGACCCCGGTCAGCTGGAGGCGGCCAAGGCGATCGGCATGACCCCCGCGACGACCCTGCGCAGGGTCGTGCTGCCGCAGGCGATGCGGGTGATCATCCCGCCCACCGGCAACGACTTCATCAACATGCTCAAGGGCACGTCGATGGCGTCGGTGATCGGCTTCCTGGAGCTGATCCACGCCGCCAACAACATCTCCTCCCGCAACCTGGAGATCATGGAGACGCTGCTCGCCGCGGCGGCCTGGTACATGATCGTCGTGAGCGTCGCCAGCGTGGGGCAGTACTACCTGGAACGCGCCTTCGGCGCCGCGGACCGGGTCGACCGGGGGCTCACGCCCTGGTCGCGAGTGGCGCGGTCCTTCCGGACCCCGCCGACGGTGAGGAGCTGAGGTGGAGAGCACTCCGCTCGTGCGCGCCCACGGCGTGCGCAAGTCCTACGGTCGCACCGAGGTGCTGCGCGGTGTCGACATGACGGTGGAGCAGGGCCAGGTGGTGTGCCTGCTCGGGCCGTCCGGCGCGGGCAAGAGCACGTTCCTGCGCTGCATCAACCACCTGGAGACCGTCGACGCCGGGCAGATCTGGGTCGACTCCAAGCCCGTGGGGTTCCGGCTGCGCGGCGGGAAGCTGCACGAGCTGCGCGAGCGGGAGGCCGCCGCCCAGCGCCGCGCCATCGGCATGGTGTTCCAGCGGTTCAACCTGTTCCCGCACCGCACGGCGGTGCAGAACGTCGCGGAGGGGCCGGTGCACGTGCAGGGCGTGAACCGGCGCCAGGCGCACGAGCAGGCGCTCGCGCTGCTGGACCGGGTCGGCCTCGCGGACAAGGCGGGCTCCTACCCGCGCCAGCTCTCCGGCGGGCAGCAGCAGCGCGTCGCCATCGCACGAGCGCTGGCGATGAGGCCCAAGCTGATGCTGTTCGACGAGCCCACGTCCGCGCTGGACCCCGAACTGGTGGGCGAGGTGCTGGAGGTGATGGTGGACCTCGCGCGCGAGGGCATGACGATGATCGTCGTCACGCACGAGGTCGGCTTCGCGCGGGAGGTGGCCGACCACGTGGTGTTCATGGTGGACGGGGCCGTCGTCGAAACCGGCCCGCCGAGCCAGGTCCTGGACGATCCGCAGCAGCCGCGCACGCGGCAGTTCCTCGCGAAGGTGCTCTAGGTGACCACTCCCGTCCGGCTGTCCCCGTCCTACCTGGTCAACTTCGGCGAACCCGAGGGGTACCTGGACTTCGCCCGCTTCGGCCCGCCGTCGCACGCCGTGGTCGACACCTCCACCAGGCTGCTGGAGGCCACCGCCTCGGCCGGGCCGTCGACCGTGGACGACCTGATGCGCCAGGAGCTGCGCGCCAGGGCGGCCGTGGCCCGGCTGTGCGACAGCGACACCGACCACGTGACGCTGCTGCCCAACACCAGCACCGGCCTGTTCCAGGTCGCGTTCGGCGTGCGAGGTGGCGAGGTCGTCGTCTCGGCGGCCGAGTTCCCGGCCAACACCTACCCGTGGGCGCGCGCCGAGCAGGCCGGCCGGCTCGCGCTGCGGCGGGTGCGGCCGGAGGGCGGCGCGATGACCCCGGAGGCGGTGCGCGCCGCGCTGACGGCGCAGACCTCGGTCGTGTCGGTCAGCGCGGTCGACTTCCGCACCGGTCACCTCGCCGACCTCGCGGGCATCCGCGAGGTCGTGGGGGACCGGCTGCTCGTCGTCGACGGCATCCAGGGCTTCGGGGTCGCCGAGGTGCCGTGGGACGTCGCCGACGTGCTCGTCGTGGGCGGTCAGAAGTGGCTGCGCGCGGGCTGGGGCACCGGCTTCCTCGTGCTGTCCGACCGCGCGCTGGAGCGGCTCGACCCGGTGCTGTCCGGCTGGACCGGCGCGCTGGACGCCGGGCTGTTCGACGACGAGGTCCACCCGGTCGCCGACGGTGCCGCCGCGTGGTCCGTCACCAACCTCAGCCCGATCGCCGCCGGAGCGCTCGGGCACGCGCTGGAGCTGGTCGAGCTGGCCGGGGTGGGCGCCGTCGCGCAGCGCGTCGCCGAGCGGGTCGACGAGCTCGCCGAGATCGTCGCCGCGGCCGGGGGCACCGTCGTGTCGGAGCGCGACCCGCTGCGCCGCGCCGGCATCCTCGCGTTCACGCTGCCCGACCACCCCGCCGCCGTGGTCGGCGCGGCGCTGGTCGACGAGGGCGTCACCGCCACCGTGCGGCCCGAGCACGTGCGGCTCTCCCCGCACGCCTCCACCAC
This sequence comes from Umezawaea beigongshangensis, assembly GCF_016464305.1. Classification (GTDB taxonomy): domain Bacteria; phylum Actinomycetota; class Actinomycetes; order Mycobacteriales; family Pseudonocardiaceae; genus Umezawaea_A; species Umezawaea_A beigongshangensis. Next base: position 38,947 of record NZ_JAEIOJ010000008.1, on the reverse strand, counting down.
GCCGGAGACCGCGGCGCGGTTCGCCGCTGCGCTGCGCAGGCTGCGCGCTCCCGCCGCGGCGCCGGCCGGGGCCCCGTCGGCGGGGGTGAGCGGGCCGGACGTGCTCGCCGCGCTCGTGCCCACGGTCAACGGCCTGGCCGCCGCGCTCGGTCCGGGCACCGAGGTCGTGCTGCACGACCTGGGTGCGCTGCCCCACTCGATCATCGCCATCGCCGGGGACCTCACCGGCCGCGAGGTGGGAGGTCCCATGACGGACCTGCTCCTCGGGCTGGTCCGGCGCGGGACGACCCAGGACCTCACCAACTACGAGACCTACGCGCCCGACGGCAGGGTCATCCGCTCGTCCACGGTGTTCGTCCGCGACGCGAACGGCGTCGCGGTCGGCTGCCTGTGCGTCAACAGCGATCCGGGGTCGGGAGTGGTCGCGGAGTCGTCCAACGACGTGCACCGGCAGGTGGAGGCGTTCCCCGGCGACGTGGACACCCTCCAGCGCCTGCTGGTGGAGCGCGCGGTCGCCGAGGCGGGCGTCCCCGTGCAGCTGATGAAGAAGTCCCACAAGTCGCACGTGGTCCGCGTCCTGGACGAGTCGGGCTTCTTCCTGATCCGCGACTCGGTCGACTACCTGGCCGGCAACCTGGACGTCACCCGCTACACGATCTACAACTACCTCAACGAGATCAGAGGCACGACAAAACCCGCGAGCTGACCGTTCGGGCACGTCGAGCCGGGCGCCGCGGCGGTCAGTGCAGCGCGCGCTTGGCCTGGCGGCGCAGCTGGACGATGCGGGCTCCTCCGACGAGGGCCACCAGCAGCGCCCCGATGACGGCGGCGAACAGCAGCGCCACGCCGAGCGGCATCGTCGCCTCGATGCCGAGGAACTGCACGGTCGCCCCGTCGAGGTTCTGGAGCACGAACACCAGCAGGAAGATCAGCAGGATCGCGGCGACGACCACGGCCACCCACGCGCCGCTGGTGCGCGTGCGGTGGAACGGCTGCTCGGGCGCGTGCTCGGGGGCGAGGGGCGGCTCGGGGTCGGGGGCGACCACGGGCGGCGTGCCGTCCAGGGGCGGGGGCGTGAGCGGATCGAGCTCCCGGCCGGTCGCGTGGCGGGAGCTCGGGTCCTGGGGAACGACGCTGTCGTCACGAGAGGTGGCCACCCGCCGATTCTCCGCCTCGCGCGCCGGGCTCGCCACCGACGCGGTTCTTCACGGCGCGGGGTGGAATCGCGGGAGATTCAGGCGGGAAAGAGCACACGTTCGAACCGCGGGCTTCTGGGAGCGCTTCCGTCGGACTACGGTGGACTGTGACGCAGATCATTCCGGCGACGGCTGGTTTGCGCCGGTCACACCCGTTGGACGCGTGTTCGTGGGCTGTCGGTAACAGGCAGGACACAAAGTATTGACAGGGCTAGTGGCCCCGGACACACTTCCGACACCTGGGAGCGCTCCCAGAAACCGCTCAGAGGTTGTGCGGGGGCGCTTCTGGCCCGCGTCCCCGCCGGCGCCTCGACCCCGAGGAGCCGCTGAATCCGCCTCAGCAGAGGAGTTATTCGTGCGACACCGCTCCAGCCGATGGGTCAAGGTGCTGGCCTGTACCGCCGCGCTCGCCGCCACCGCCGCCACCACGGCGGCCTGCGGTTCGAGCGACGACAGCGGCAAGACGGCAGACGGCAAGATCGAGCTGACGCTCGCCACGTTCAACGAGTTCGGGTACGAGGACCTCATCAGCGAGTACGAGGCCGCCCACTCGGACGTCAAGATCGTCCACCGCAAGACCGGCAAGTCCGACGCGCACCACCAGAACCTCTACACCAAGCTCGCCGCCGGTTCCGGCCTGTCGGACGTCGAAGCCGTGGAGGAGGGCCACCTGAGCAAGGTGCTGGCCCGCTCCGGCCAGTTCAACGACCTCAAGGAGATCGGCCCGTCCGGCCTCGACACGAACCGCTGGGTGAAGTGGAAGGTCGACTCGGCCACGGACAAGAACGGCCACCTGATCGGCTACGGCACGGACATCGGCCCGCTGGCCATGTGCTACCGCAAGGACCTGCTCGAAGCGGCGAACCTGCCGACCGACCCGGCCGCGGTCAAGGACATGTTCTCCAGCTGGGACAAGTACTTCGCCGCCGGTGAGCGGTTCACCACCGCGGGCACCGGCAAGGCCTGGTTCGACTCCGGCGCGCAGATCTTCAACGCCATGGTGAACCAGGAGGAGCAGGGCTACTACGACAAGGACGACAAGCTGGTCGTCACGTCGAACCCGGTCATCAAGGAGGACTGGAACCAGGTCACCTCGGCCATCTCCAAGGGCCTGTCCGCCAAGCTGCCCTTCGGTCAGCCCGAGTGGACGACCGGCGCCAAGAACTCCGCCTTCGCCACCAAGACCTGCCCGTCGTGGATGCTCGGCGTGATCACCGAGTCCGCCGGCCCGGAGAACAAGGGCAAGTGGGAGGTCATCGACGCGTTCCCCGAGGGCGGCGGCAACTGGGGCGGCTCCTTCCTGACCGTGCCGAAGCAGAGCAAGCACCCGAAGGAGGCCGCTGAGCTGGCCGCGTGGCTGACCGCGCCGGAGCAGCAGGTCAAGGCGTTCTCCACCGCGGGCACCTTCCCGAGCCAGGTCGAGGCGCTGTCCTCCCCCGAGCTCCAGGCCATGACGAACGAGTACTTCAACGGCGTCAAGGCCGGTGAGCTGTTCGCGAAGCAGGCGCAGGCCTTCGACAAGGCCCAGTACAAGGGCCCGGCCTCCGGCCAGCTCCAGGACGAGGTCTTCGCCAACGCTCTGCAGGCCGTGGAGCAGGGCAAGAGCTCCGACGAGGGCTGGACCCAGGCGGTCGAGAACGCCGAGAAGGTCGCCAAGTGACGTCCGACACCACTCGGATCGCGAGCGGGCGGGGCCTGGAGCCCCGCCCGCCCGTCCGTGATCTGCCCCCGACGACCGGGGACGACGGCGGTGACCCGTCGCGCTCGTGGCGCTACCGGCTGTCCAGGCTGGACGTGAAGTTCTCGCCCTACCTGTTCATCGCGCCGTTCTTCCTGATCTTCGCGCTGGCCGGGCTGTTCCCCCTGCTCTACACGGCGTACACCTCGCTGTACGAGTGGACGCTGGGCGCGAACGACGACGCCGAGTTCATCGGACTCGGCAACTACGTCGAACTGTTCTCCGACGCGCAGTTCTGGAACGCGCTGCTCAACACGTTCAGCATCTTCCTGCTGTCGACCGTGCCGCAGGTGATCGTCGCGGTGCTGCTGGCCGCGCTGCTGAACACCGCGCTGCGCGGGCGCGTGGCGTGGCGGATGGGCGTGCTGCTGCCCTACGTCGCGAGCCTCGTCGCGCTGGCGATCATCTTCAGCAACCTCTTCGGCGAGCAGTACGGCCTGATCAACACCCTGCTCCAGGCGATCGGCGTCGACCCGGTGCAGTGGCAGGCCGACCGCTTCTCCAGCCACGTCGCCATCGCCACGATGGTCAACTGGCGCTGGACGGGCTACAACGCGCTGATCGTGCTCGCGGCCATGCAGGCGATCCCGCGCGAGGTGCACGAGGCGGCGCTCGTCGACGGCGCCGGTGTGATGCGGCGGTTCTTCAGCATCACGCTGCCGATGCTGCGACCCACGATCATCTTCGTCGTGGTCACCTCGACCATCGGCGGCCTCCAGATCTTCACCGAGCCCAAGCTGTTCGACCCGAACAGCGGTGGCGGCGGCGGTTCGGACGGCCAGTACCAGACGGTCGTGCTCTACATGTACCAGCAGGGTTTCCTGAACCAGGACGTCGGCTACGGCTCGGCCATCGCCTGGGTGCTGTTCCTGATCATCATCGTGATCGCCGGGATCAACTTCCTGATCACCCGGCGCATCGCGGGTACGGGGGAGGCGAAGTGACCGCCGTTCCGACCATCGCGCCCACCGCGGGCACGGCCACACCGCCGAGGAGGGAGAAGCGCCGCTCCATCGCCAACCTGGAGCGGCCCGGCGTCTTCGTCTACGGCATCCTGACGGCGTTCATCCTCGCCTCGGCGTTCCCGTTCTACTGGTCCTACCTCGTGGCGAGCCACGACGCGAACGTCTTCGCCGACACCGTGCCGCCGCTGCTCCCCGGCGGGAACTTCCTGGCCAACGCCAGCCGCGTGCTCGACACGATCGAGTTCTGGCGGGCGCTGGGCAACAGCATCGTCGTGTCCGGCACGGTGACGCTGTCCGTGGTGCTGCTCTCGACGCTGGCCGGGTTCGCCTTCGCCAAGCTCCGGTTCCGCGGTCGCGGGCCGCTGCTGGTGTTCGTGATCGCCACGCTCGCCGTGCCGACGCAGCTGGGCATCATCCCGCTGTTCATCGTCATGGCCGAACTGGGCTGGACGAGCAGCCTGGGCGCGGTGATCGTGCCGAACCTGGTGACCGCGTTCGGCGTGTTCTGGATGCGCCAGTACATCGTGGACGCCGTTCCGGACGAGCTGATCGAGGCCGCCCGCATGGACGGGTGCAGCCTCATCAGGACCTTCTGGCACGTGTGCCTGCCCGCCGTCCGCCCCGCGGCGGCGATGCTGGGCATCTTCACGTTCATGACGTCCTGGAACGACTTCCTGTGGCCGCTGGTCGCGCTGAGCCCGGAGGACCCCACCATCCAGGTGGCCCTGGAGAAGCTCCAGGCCGGGTACTTCATCGACTACTCGCTCGTGCTCGCCGGAACCACGATGGCCACCGTTCCGGTTCTGATCGTCTTCATCGTCCTCGGGCGGCAGATCGTCGCCGGGATCATGCAGGGTGCTGTGAAGGGGTAGCTGTGGAGTTGATCAACAAAGAGACGACCGACCGGAGCGAGGTGGTCTTCCCGACCGACTTCCTCTGGGGCGCTGCCACCGCGGCCTTCCAGGTCGAGGGATCGACCACGGCCGACGGGCGCACCGACTCCATCTGGGACGTGTTCTGCCGCGTGCCCGGCAACGTCGTGGGCGGCGACACCGGGGAACCGGCCGCCGACCACTACCGCCGCGTCGAGCAGGACGTCGCGCTCATGGTGGACCTCGGGCTGCGCGCCTACCGGTTCTCGATCGCCTGGCCGCGCGTGCGGCCGGACGGCGGCGCGGTGAACCAGGCCGGGCTGGACTTCTACAGCAGGCTGGTCGACACCCTGCTCGCCAACGGCATCACCCCGTGGCCGACGCTCTACCACTGGGACCTGCCGCAGGCGCTGGAGGAGAAGGGCGGCTGGGCGAACCGCGACACCGCGTACCGCTTCGCCGAGTACGCGGAGAGCGTCGTCGGCGCCCTGGGCGACCGGGTGTCGAGCTGGACGACGCTCAACGAGCCGTGGTGCTCGTCGTTCCTCGGCTACGCCGCCGGTGTGCACGCGCCCGGCCGCCAGGAGCCGGAGGCCGCCGTGGCCGCCGTGCACCACCTCCTGCTGGGTCACGGCCTGGCGACGCGGGCGATCCGCGCCGCGCAGCCGACCGCGCAGGTGGGCATCACCCTGAACCTGTACCCGGTGTTCCCCGCCGACCCGGCCAACCCGGCCGACGTGGACGCCGCCCGCAGGCTCGACGGGATGCAGAACCGGATCTTCCTCGACCCGGTCCTGCGGGGCACCTACCCGGCGGACGTGCTGGACGACCTCGCGCCGTACGGCATCTCCGACCACGTCCGCGAGGGCGACCTCGACGTGATCTCGACGCCGCTGGACATGCTCGGCGTGAACTACTACTCCGAGCACAACGTCGCCGTGCGCCCGGAGGTGGAGGTCCACCCGACCCGCAACGGCCGGCTCCAGAAGGGGTCGCCCTGGATCGGGCTGGACAAGCTGACCTTCCCGAGCCGGGGCCTGCCGCGCACCGACATGGACTGGGAGGTCCAGCCGGCCGGACTCACCGCGGTGCTGCTCCGGCTGCACTCCGAGTACCCCCGGCTGCCGCTCTACATCACCGAGAACGGCGCGGCCTACCCCGACGTCCTCGGCGCCGACGGCACGGTCGGCGACTCCGATCGGGTGACCTTCATCGAGGGCCACCTGCGGGCCGCGCACGACGCCATCCAGGAGGGTGTCGACCTGCGGGGGTACTTCTGCTGGTCGCTGATGGACAACTTCGAGTGGGCCGAGGGTTACGCCAAGCGGTTCGGGATCGTGCACGTCGACTACGACACGCAGGTCCGGACTCCTAAGATGAGCGCCATGTGGTACGCCAACGTGGTTCGCGAGAACGCCCTGAACGCGCCGGACGGCTCGTGACCGACGCTTCACGGATTCGTCGCCCCGGCCCGCGGCTCGAAGAAGTCGCCCGCGCGGCCGGGGTGTCGCGTTCGACCGTCTCCAGGGTGATCAACGAGGAGCCGTACGTCAGCACGCGCTCCCGCGAGGCCGTGCACCAGGCCATCCTGACCCTGGGGTACAGCCCGAACCAGGCCGCCCGCACCCTCGCGGGCAGCCGCGCCAACGCCATCGCGCTGGTCGTCTCGGAGCAGGCGGGGCGGGTGCTGTCCGACCCGTTCTTCGCCGGGGTGCTGCGCGGCGTGCACGCCGAGCTGTCCGGCAGGCGCGTCCAGCTCGTGCTGATGATGAGCCAGCAGGGCGACGAGCAGGACCTGATCAGCTACCTCGTCGGCGGGCACGTCGACGGCGCTCTGGTGATCAGTCTGCACGGCAGGGACCCGCTTCCGCTCACGCTGTCCGAGGCCGGGTTGCCGCTGGTCGTGGGCGGTCGGCCGCTGGCGGGCAAGGGCGTGCCGTACGTGGACTCGGACAACTTCAACGGCGCGCTGGAGGCTGCGCGCCACCTCGTGTCGGTGGGCCGCACGTGCATCGCGACCATCGCCGGCGCGAAGGACATGGCGGTCGGCATGGACCGCCTGTCCGGCTGGCGGCGCGGCATGGTGGAGGCCGGGCGACCGGCGGACCTCGTCGCCTACGGGGACTTCACCCCGGAGAGCGGGGCCGCGGCCATGCGGGACCTGCTGGACCGCAACCCCGGCATCGACGGGGTGTTCGTCGCCGCCGACATCATGGCGCTCGGCGCGCTCCAGGTGCTGCACGCGCACGGCAAGAGGGTGCCGGACGACGTCGCGGTGGTCGGCTTCGACGACCTCGTCAGCGCCGCCACCTCCGTGCCGCCGCTGACGACGATACGGCAGGACGTCGAACAGCTCGGCCGCACGATGACGTGGCGGCTGCTGGGCGAACTCGCCGGTGAGGACGGCCTGCCGCCCTCGCTGCTGCTGCCCACCGCCCTGATCAAGCGCGCCAGCGCCTGATCCGCACGCTTCCCGGTGGCTCCCGGTCCTCGACCGGGAGCCACCGGTCGTCGTCACCCCCGCTCGCGCGCCGGCGCCGCGACCGCCAGCTCGTAGGCGCGCTGCGGCACGAACTGACCGGCCGTCGCGATGCAGCCGTCCGCCTCGCCGGGCAGCTTGACCCACAGGAACGCGTCGATCCGCGCGTCGCCGGTGTTCGTCGTGCTCGGCGTGCCGATCGCGCGCCCGGCCGGGTCGCACCACTCGCCGCCCGCTGGACCGTTGCCGTTGCGGCTGGTGTCCACCACGGCGCGCAGCCGCGAGTCGCCGAGGGCGTTCAGCACGTTCTTCGCGAAGGCCACCTCGTCGGAGGTCCTGCGGTAGTTCGAGACGTTGGTGGAGATGCCGTCCGCGCTGTTGGAGACGTCCGCGGCACGCAGCCGCGCCGCCGCCTCCGCCGGGGCGAGCCACGCCGAGTGGCCGATGTCGAAGTACACCTTCGCCTGCGACGACCCCGCCTTGAGCTTCTTGCCCGCGTAGGCCATCGACGCCTTCGTCTCGTTCTGCTGGGCCTCGTTCTGGCAGTTCGTCATCAGCGGCAGCACGTCCGGTTCGAGCACGATCGCCGCGGGCCGCCCGGCCAGCCCGGCCGCCACCTCGTCGATCCACGCCCGGTACGCCGAGTGCGACGGCGCGCCGCCGCCGCTCGCGCCGCCGCAGTCGCGGTTGGGGATGTCGTAGACGACCAGGATCGGGATCTTGCCCGCCGCCGCGGCGGCACCGACGAACGAGGACACCTCGCCGCGCACGGTCGAGGTGTTGGTCGTGGTGAACCAGCGCGCCTGCGGCACGGCGGCGATCCGGTCGCGGATCACCGGTGTGCGCGAGTCGTTCGGGTTGGCCGCCACCCACTTCGCCGCGTTCGTCGCGGGATCGACGTAGTAGGCGGAGTCGGCCGGTGCGGCCGTGGCCGGACCGGCCGGTGCGAGCGCCGCCGCGAGGGCGACCGTCAGCGCGACGACCCTGCTCTTGTTCGCCATGGGATCTCCGTTGGTCCTGGGGGAACGGTCGGTGCGCGGCCCCGCCGGGAGGGGGACTCCCGGCGGGACCGCGGTGTCGCTACAGCACCGGGTACGCGTTCTGCACGAGCATCCGGAACTGCTCGGGGAACCACCTGCCCGCGTGCGGCGCGTCGTCCAGAGCCCCGGTGAGGTTGCGGCCGTTGGCCTGCTCGTCACCGCGGAACGCCGGGTCGCACATCGGGTCGTGCTGCTTGCCCTCCTCGTTCGGGCCGTCGGTCTTCTCGCTGGTGCCGTCCGACTCGCCCGGAGGCTTGACCCACACGTAGGCGTCGAAGTGCGGCAGCGGGTCGGCCTGCGGCCGGGCCCCGATGCCCGCGCCGGACTGGTTGCACCAGTTGCCGCGGTGCAGCCTGCGGTCGACGCGGCCGGAGTTCACGTGGGCGTCCACGGTCGTCCCGGTGGCCGCGCCGGGACGGTTCGCGCCGCCCCAGCCGTTGCGCGAGGTGTCGGTCAGCATTCCGATGGAGCTCGGGAACCCGGCGGCCACGAAGCGCTCGTACAGCACGGTGCCGAAGTCGTTCTCGTCGAAGTACGGGTTCCACTGGTAGAACGCCGCCGACCTGATCTGCTGCCCGCCGACGTTCAGGGTCGGGTCGGGGAGGTTGGTCTCCTCGGACGGCGTGTAGTTGGCGGTGTTGGTGATGAAGCCGTCCACGCTGTTCACGCCCGCGGTGGTGCCCTTCACCGTCGAGGTGATCAGGTCGACCGCCGGGCCGAGGTTGCTGTCCCAGCCGAGCCAGCCGGAGTGCGCCACGTCCAGGTAGGAGTAGACGTTGGGGATCGGCTCCAGCCGGTTCAGCGCGTGCTGGACGCCCTGCACGTAGGCGCCGCTGGACTTCGCCTCGGCGCACTTGGGCTTCGCGGTGTTGGTGATCAGGTTCGGCAGCGAGTCCGGCTCGACGATCGCGACGATCCGCAGGCTCCGGTACTTCGGGTCGCCGAGGATCTCCGCGATCGGGTCGACGTACTCGGTGCGGTACCTGGCCAGCCCGTTCTGGCCGACCTGGAGCTCGCCGTTGGAGGCCAGCGCCGCGCAGTCGCGGTTGGGCAGGTCGTAGACGACGACGGTGAACACGACCGGCTCCGCGCCGGTCTGCTGCGTCAGCGCGGCGTCGAGGTGACCGCGCAGGCCGCGCCCGGCCGTGATCGCGCCGATGCGGTCCATCCACACGGCCGTGGATGTCGCGCCGACCGTGCGCATCTGCGCGCCCAGGGTGCCGCCGGTGGAGTCGGCGAGCTCCTCGACCTGCGCCTGGTAGTCGGGGTTCACGTAGCCCCGCGCCCCCGCGTAGGGGTTGGCGACGTGCTCACCGGGCTCGCCGGGGTTCTGCGGCGTCGTGGTGGTCGTCGTGGTCGTGGTCGTGGTGGTCGTCGGCACGGTGCCGGTGCACGTCGTGCCGTTCAGGGAGAACGACGCGGGCGCGACGTTCGTCCCGGAGTGGGAGCCGGTGAACCCGGTGCTCGCCGTGCCGCCGGTGGCCAGGGCACCGCCCCACGGCGGGCTCGCGGCGGTCACGTGCTGACCGCTCTGGGTGTACGTCGCGCTCCAGCCGTCCCCCACCCGCTGGTCGCCGGGGAAGTCCCACTCCAGCTTCCAGCCGCCGGAGATCGGCTCACCGAGGTTGGTGACGGTGATGCTCGCGGTGAAGCCGGTGTTCCACTGGTCGGTGCGGTAGTCGACCCGGCAGCCGGGGGCCGCGTCGGCCCGGCTGCCCGCGAGCAGGAGGGTGCCGGCGCAGACTGCGAGCGCCGCGGCGGCCGAGAGGCCGCGCAGGAGGTTCGGTCTCATCTGGATTCCTCGCAACGGTGGTCGGGATCGGCAGGACGAGAGGGCTGGGAGCGCTCCCAGATGCGGAGACTGTAACCACGAGGTTTCTCGAACGAGAAGTGCGGACTTCGGGGCGGGGTTTCGGGTGTTCGCGCGAACTGCTCGCAACGGGTGATTCGAGACGAAGTGTTTTTCGCGCTCCGCTCGGCGATCCGGTGCGCAGGGTGAGCGAATCGTCGAACGCCGCGTCGAACGTCCGTCGAATGCGGCCGTTCGAGTGGAAATGCGATATGTCGAATTGTGGAGCAGCCGGAGCGGCGGCTCGACCGCGCCGATCCGGCCGTTTCCCGAGTCGCCCGCCGAGCGCCGCGGGGCGAGCGTTCGGGGGCGGGGGAGCGGTGCCCGCCGGGCGGGCACCGCCGCGGACCTCGTCAGCCGGCGGGCGTCGTGTCGCCCCGGACCGCGCCTTTGCCGTTCGTGCCGGCTCGTCGCACGTCACCCGCACGACGCCCCGGTCGTCGTCCAGGCAGCCGCCGGGGTCGTTCGGGGCGATCGCGAGCCGCTCGCCCGTGCCGCGACCCGGCACGTCGCCGCCGATCTCGAACAGCAGGACGGTCTTCTGCCACGTGGCGCCGCGGTTCGCGGACCGCAGGACCGCGCCGTTGTCCGGGCCCCCGGCTGTTGGTGCACGTGCCCGCGGCCACGTGGACCAGGTTCGGGCCGCCGGCGACACCGCGCTCGCCGCGGTGAGCACCGCGGCGCACAACCCGGATTCCGGCACCGCGGCGAGGGGCGGAACACCGGGGCACGAGTGACACGGCCGCGGGGACCGGCGGCGCCGCCCACATTCTCGGGAGCTCTCCCGGCGGTGCTGCGACCGCTGCGCGCCCACTGGCCGCGTCCGTCCACCGGGTCAGTCGGAACGCGATTTCCTCGACCGTTCGGAGGAAGATCGAGAACGTGTTGATCGATGAAGACGGAATCGTCGACGTCGTCGAACAAACCACCTGAACGGTGTACGCCTGCCGCCGTTCGGTCCTTCCGGTCGCGCGTCGCAGGTCGTGAACGTCCCAATGGCGGGGTCCTTCTGGTGGTGTCGTCGCCGCTCGTGCGGTGATCAGAAAGACGAGAATCGATCACGCCCCCTTTTCCGCGTGTTTCGCTGCCGTTACAGTCCGTGCCACTGGGAGCGCTCCCAGAAATCCTTCCGATCCCTGCGCTCATCGGAGGCACCACGTGCGACGAGGCACGACGAGGTTCTGCGCGACGGTGTTCGCCACCCTGCTCTGCGCCGCTCTGCTGAGCGCCGGCACCGGATCGGCCGCACCGCAGGCCGCTCCCCGGTTCGCCTACGGCGAGGCGCTCCAGAAGTCCGTCTGGTTCTACGACGCCCAGCGCTCCGGCGACCTGCCCGCCGGCAACCGGGTGTCCTGGCGCGGCGACTCCGCGCTGACGGACGGCTCGGACGCGGGCCTCGACCTCAGCGGCGGCTTCTACGACGCGGGCGACCACGTCAAGTTCGGCCTGCCGTTCGGGTTCTCGATGTCGATGCTCGCCTGGGGCGCGCTGGAGAACCGCGCCGCGTACGAGAGCGCGGGTCAGCTCGGTCACCTGACGGCGAACCTGCGGTGGGGCACCGACTGGATCCTGAAGGCGCACCCGCGGCCGGACGTCGTCTACGGCCAGGTCGGCACCGGCGGTCCGGACCACAACTGGTGGGGGTCGGCGGAGGTCGTGCCGATGGCCAGGCCCTCCTACCGGGTCGACGCCTCGTGCCCCGGTTCGGACCTCGCCGGTGAGTACGCCGCCGCGCTGGCCTCCTCCTCGATGGTGCTCCGCGACGACGACCCCGCCCACGCGGCGACCCTGCTGACCCACGCGAAGCAGCTCTACTCCTTCGCCGACGCGCACCGGGGGAAGTACAGCGACTGCATCCGCGACGCCGCCGCGTACTACAACTCCTGGAGCGGCTACCAGGACGAGCTGGTGTGGGGCGCGATCTGGCTGCACCGCGCCACCGGTGACGCGAGCTACCTGGCGAAGGCGCGGACCGAGTACGCGAAGCTCGGGACGGAACCGCAGAGCACCGAGCGCTCCTACCGCTGGACGCTGGCCTGGGACGACAAGTCCTACGGCGCCTACGTGCTCATGGCCCAGCTCACCGGTGAGCAGGTCTACGTGGACGACGCGAACCGCTGGCTCGACTTCTGGACCACCGGCCACAACGGCCAGCGGGTGCGCTACTCGCCCGGCGGGCAGGCCGTGCTCGACACCTGGGGCTCGCTGCGCTACGCGGCGAACACCGCGTTCGCCGCCCTGGTGCACGGCGACCGGCTGCGCGCCACCGATCCCGCGCGCGCCGCCAGGTACCACGACTTCGCGGTGCGCCAGATCGACTACGCGCTGGGCGACAACCCGCGCCGGTCCAGCTACGTCGTCGGCTTCGGCGCGAACCCGCCGCGCAACCCGCACCACCGCACCGCGCACGGCTCGTGGGCCGACAACATCACCGAACCGGCGGTCAACCGGCACGTGCTGCACGGAGCGCTGGTGGGCGGCCCCAAGAGCAACGACGACGCCTACACCGACAGCAGGCAGGACTACACGTCCAACGAGGTGGCGCTCGACTACAACGCCGGGTTCACCGGCGCGCTCGCCCGGCTGTACGGCGAGTACGGCGGCGCACCGCTCGCGACGTTCCCGGTGGCCGAGACGCCGGACGGGCCGGAGATCGTCGCGCAGGCGTCGATCAACCAGGCGAACACGGGCTTCACCGAGATCAAGGCGTACGTGGTCAACAGGTCGGCCTGGCCGGCGCGGCGGTTCGACGGGACGCTGCGCTACTTCTTCACCCTCGACGGCACGACGACCCCCGAGCAGATCACCGTCACGACGAACTACAACCAGTGCGGCGCGGCGGGGAAGCCCGTGCGGCACAGCGGCTCCACCCACTTCGTCGACGTGCAGTGCACGGGTGTCGCCCCGGCCGGGCAGTCCGCGCACCGCAAGGAGGTCCAGTTCCGGCTGACCAGCTCCGGGACCTGGGACCCCTCGAACGACTGGTCGTACACCGGGCTCGTCGGCGGCGGGGCCCAGCCCGCGACGACGGACCGGATCGTCCTGCTCCAGGGCGGCACACCCGTGTGGGGCACCGCCCCCTGACCCGATCACCACCCAGACGCGGTGCGGGGCGTTCTGCGCGTCCAGGCGTCCCGCACCGCCCCCACCCCCAGCAGTCCGGGTCGACGAGGACCCGAGAACGAGGAGGACCGAATGAGGATCAGGGGCAGATCGCGCTCGCTCCGAACAGGGCCGCTGCCGTGGCTGGCCGCGGTGGGGCTGATCGTCTCCGGCGTGCTCACCGGGTTCGCGCCCGTCGCGTCGGCCGCGGTCAGCTGTTCGGTCGACTACAGCGTGACCAGGGAGTGGGGAACCGGTTTCGGGGCGACCGTGGCGGTCCGCAACCAGGGTGACGCCGTCGCCAACTGGAACCTGTCCTGGACGTTCCCGGACGGGCAGAGGGTCGACCAGGGCTGGAACGGCACGTTCAGCCAGTCCGGTTCCCGGGTGACCGTGGCCGCGCCGAACTGGGCGACGAGCCTCCCGGTGGGCGGTCGCGTCGAGGTCGGGTTCAACGGCGTGAAGACCGGTGCGAACAACCGGCCGCCCACGGACTTCGCGGTCAACGGCACGCCGTGCCTGGGAGCCAACGCCGCGCCGACGATCTCGCTGACCGCGCCCGCGGCCGGCGCGACCTACAACGCGCCGGGCACCATCCCGCTCTCCGCGTCGGCCCTCGACTCCGACGGCACGATCGCCAAGGTCGAGTTCTTCGACGGCGACCGGCTGCTGGCCACCGACACGGCCGCGCCGTTCGAGGGCTCGTGGAGCAGCGTCCCGTCCGGCCAGTACTCGATCTCCGCGCGCGCCACGGACGACCGCGGCGGCACGGCGGTCACCACCCCGGTGTCGGTGAAGGTCATCGACGGCCCGACCGTCGTGGCCACGCCGAGCACGGTGAGCGTCAAGCAGGGCTCGACCGGCACGTTCGGCGTGGCCCTGGCGAGCGCGCCGACCTCCACCGTCGTGGTCGCGCTCACGCGGACCGCGGGCAGCAGCGACCTGACGGCCGGCCCGTCGGCGCTGACGTTCACCCCGGCCAACTGGTCCACCAGGCAGAACGTCACGGTGGCGTCCGCGGCCAACGGCGGCGACCTCGGCACGGCGACGTTCTCCGCGACCTCCAGCGGGTACACGGCCGCGGTCGTGACGGTCAAGGAGATCTCGGCGTCCACGTCGGACTTCAACCAGGCGTTCCTGGACCAGTACAACAAGATCAAGGACCCGGCGAGCGGCTACTTCCGCCAGTTCGGGAACCTGCTGGTGCCCTACCACTCGGTGGAGACGCTGATGGTGGAGGCGCCGGACCACGGTCACCAGACGACCTCGGAGGCGTTCAGCTACTACCTGTGGCTGGAGGCGAGCTACGGTCGCGTCAGCGGTGACTGGGCGCCGTTCAAGTCCGCGTGGGCGTCGATGGAGAAGTTCATCATCCCGGCCACGGCCGACCAGCCCACCAACGACAAGTACGACCCGGCGAAGCCCGCGACGTACGCGCCCGAGCACCCGAGGATGACCAGCTACCCGGCCGTGCTCGACGGCACCGTGCCCGTCGGCCGCGACCCCATCGCCGCGGAGCTGAAGTCCGCCTACGGCACCAGCGACGTCTACGGGATGCACTGGCTGATCGACGTGGACAACACCTACGGCTTCGGCCGCTGCGGCGACGGCACCACCGCTCCCGCCTACATCAACACCTACCAGCGCGGCTCGTCGGAGTCGGTGTGGGAGACCATCCCGCACCCGTCCTGCGACACGTTCGCGCACGGTGGCCCCAACGGCTACCTCGACCTGTTCACCAAGGACGCCTCCTACGCCAAGCAGTGGAAGTACACCAACGCGCCCGACGCCGACGCGCGCGCGGTGCAGGTGGCGCTGCTGGCGCAGAACTGGGCGACCGCGCAGGGCAAGGCGGCCGACATCGCGCCGGAGATCAAGAAGGCGTCCAAGATGGGCGACTACCTGCGCTACGCGATGTTCGACAAGTACTTCAAGCGCATCGGCAACTGCACGAGTCCCTCCGGCTGCCCCGGCGCCACCGGCAAGGACAGCGCGCACTACCTGATGTCCTGGTACTACGCGTGGGGCGGCGCGACCGACACCTCGGCGGGCTGGGCGTGGCGCATCGGTGACGGCGCGTCGCACCAGGGCTACCAGAACCCGCTCGCCGCGCACGCGCTGGCGAACGTGGCGGCGCTGAAGCCCGCGTCGGCGACCGGGCAGGCCGACTGGGCCAAGAGCCTGGACCGGCAGCTGGAGATGCTCCAGTGGCTCCAGTCCGCCGACGGCGGCATCGCCGGTGGCGTCACCAACAGCTGGGAGGGCCAGTACGCCGCCCCGCCGGCCGGGACGCCGACCTTCTACGGCATGTACTACGACGCGCACCCGGTGTGGCGCGACCCGCCGAGCAACCGGTGGTTCGGCTTCCAGGTGTGGGGTCTCGAACGCACGGCGGCGCTGTACCAGCTGACCGGTGACGCGCGGGCGAAGAAGATCCTCGACAAGTGGGTGCCGTGGGCCATCGCCAACACCACCGTGGGCGCGAACGGGGCGTTCCAGATCCCGTCCGACCTTCAGTGGACCGGTGCGCCCGACACGTGGAACGCCAGCGCTCCGGGTGCGAACGCCAACCTGCGGGTGTCGGTGCTCAACCACAGCCAGGACGTCGGCATCGCGGCCTCGTACGCGAAGGTGCTGCTGAACTACGCGGCGAAGTCGGGCGACGCGGCGGCGAGGACCACCGGTGAGGGCCTGCTCACCGCCCTGCTGTCCCACCAGGACGACAAGGGCATCGCCACCCCGGAGACCAGGACCGACTACAACCGCTTCGACGACGCCTACAACACCTCGACCGGCGAGGGCACCTACGTCCCGCCGGGCTGGACGGGCGAGATGCCCAACGGGGACGTGATCAACCAGAGCTCGACGTTCCTGTCGATCAGGTCCTTCTACCGCGACGACCCGGACTGGCCGAAGGTCCAGGCGTACCTGGACGGCGGGGCGGCCCCGACGTTCACCTACCACCGCTTCTGGGCGCAGGCCGAGATCGCCACGGCGTTCTCGCTGCAAGCGGAGCTGTTCGGATAGCAGTTCGCTCGAACCGGCCCGGCCCCCGCGCGCTCGTCGTGCGGGGGCCGGACCCGTCCGTAGGATCTCAACCGTGATCGATCTGGCCGCGCGCGGCGACGAGTTCCTGGAGTTCTGGCGCGAGCGCCACCTGTGCACGCTGACGACCGTGCGGCCGGACGGCACGCCGCACGTGGTGCCCGTCGGCGTCACCCTCGACGCGGAGGCCGGTCTGGCGCGCGTCATCACCTCGGGCACGTCGTACAAGGCGCGGTTCGTGGCCTCGGCGGGCCCGGCCGGGGCGGCGGTCGCCGTGTGCCAGGTCGACGGCCGCCGCTGGTCCACCCTGGAGGGCCGGGCCGTGGTGCGCGCCGACGCGGCGTCCGTGACCGACGCGGAGGAGCGCTACGCCCGCCGCTACCGCACCCCCCGCGAGAACCCGGCCAGGGTGGTCCTGGAGATCGAGATCACCGGCGTCCTGGGCCTGTGACCCGCGAGTTGCCCGTTCGGGCACCGCGAGTCGACCCCCGGAGCACCCGCGCGGGACGCGTCCGCGTCGCGAACGCTCCACCCGGGGTGCTCGAACGCTCCACCCGGGGTGCTCGAACGCTCAACTCGGGGCGGTGCGCGCTGAGGGCTGCGGGTCCCGTTCGCGGATGACAGGCTGGCGACCATGCCTGAGGAGATCATCGCAGTCACCGGGGCGACCGGACAGCTCGGTGCGCGGGTCGTGCGCCACCTCGCCGGGCGCGGGGCGCGCCAGCGACTGGTCGTGCGCGACCCGGCCAGGGCGCCCCACGTCGACGGCGCCGAGACCGCCGTCGCGTCCTTCGAGGACCCCGCCGCGCTCACCGAGGCCCTGCGCGGCGCGAGCACCCTGTTCCTGGTGTCGGGGCACGAGGACCCGCGGCGTCTCGACCTGCACCTGCGCGCCGTGGAGGCCGTCGCCGCCGCGGGCGTCCGGCGGGTCGTCTACACGTCCTTCCTGGGCGCCTCGCCGCGGGCGACGTTCACCTACGCCCGCGACCACGCGCTGACCGAGCGCGCGATCGTCGACTCGGGCGTCCGGCTCACCGCCCTGCGCAACTCCCTGTACGCCGACGTGGCGCCGCACTTCGTCGGCGGGGACGGGGTGCTGCGCGGCCCGGCGGGGAACGGGCGGCTCGCGTGGGTGGCGCGCGAGGACGTCGCGAGGCTCGCCGCGGAGGTGCTGCTCGACGCGTCGCACGCCGGGCAGGTCTACGACGTCACCGGACCCGTCGCGATCGACCTGCGGGAGACCGCGCGGGTGCTCGGCGAGGTGACCGGACGCCGGATCACCTACCACGACGAGACGCCGGACGAGGCCCGCGCGTCGCGCGCCGGGGCGCCGGAGTGGCAGATCGACGGCTGGGTCGGCTCCTACGAGGCCGTCGCCACCGGCGAGACGTCGGTGACCAGCCACACCATCGAGCACCTGACCGGGCGACGCCCGTGGACGTTGGAGGAATTCCTGCGGGCCGAACCGGCGAGCTGGCAGCACCTGGTGTGACGCGAAGGAGCCGGTGTCCCCCGAACGGGGAACACCGGCTCCGGTGAGGCCGTGCGGATCAGCCCGCGTCGTGATCGGTCTCGACGAGCGCGGCGACGGCGTCGAGCGCGGCGTCCGCGCCCTCGCCGTCGGCCGCGAGGACCACCTCGTCGCCGTGCATGGCGCCGAGCGTCATCAGACCCAGCACGCTGCTCGCCTCCACCGGGGCGCCGTCCCCCTTGCGGATGGTGACCCGCGCGGGCTGCTCCGCGGCGGCCTTGGCGAGCAGCGCCGCCGGCCTCGCGTGCAGACCGACCTTGCTCGCCACGGTGACCCGTCGCTCAGGCATGATCCGTACTCCCTCTCGTGTTCTGGTGGTGCGGGTCGTGCGCGGTCAGGTCGTCGTCTCGTCGCGCGCTGCGCGACGGGCCGCGGCCCTGGACTCCGCGCGGGACTCGGCCGACGCCTCGCCCGCGGTGACCACGCTCTCGTCGGCCTCCGGGGACTCGTCCTCGTCGCGGCCGGGCGTCTTCAGGTTCCACCGGGTGATGACGAAGCGGAACACGAAGTAGTAGATCACCGCGTAGATCACGCCGAGCACCATCAGCAGGTAGGGCTTGGTCGCGATGTTCCAGTTCAGCACGTAGTCGATCGCACCGGCGGAGAACGAGAAGCCGTCGTGGACACCCAGCGCGTTGCTGATCGCCAGCGAGGTGCCGGTGAGCACCGCGTGGATCAGGTACAGCGGCCAGGCGACGAACATGAACGCGAATTCGAGCGGCTCGGTCACGCCGGTGATGAACGCGGTGAGCGCGGCCGATCCCATGATGCCGCCGATGATCTTCTTCTGGCTCGGGCGCGCGGTGTGCACGATCGCCAGCGCGGCGGCGGGCAGCGCGAACATGAAGATCGGGAAGAAGCCCGTCTGGAAGGTGCCAGCGGACGGGTCCCCGGCCAGGAAGCGCGGGATGTCGCCGGTCTTCTCGTTGTACTCGCCGAACTGGAACCACACGACGTTGTTGAGGATGTGGTGCAGGCCCAGCGGGATGAGCAGGCGGTTGACGACGCCGTAGACGCCGGCGCCGATCACGGTGCTGCCGGTGATCGCGTTGCCCAGGCTGGTGATGCCCCGGTCGAACAGCGGGTACAGCAGGCCGAGCAGGACGGCCACGACGATCATCACGCCCGCGACCAGGATCGGCACGAACCGGCGACCGCCGAAGAAGGCGAGGTACGGGGGCAGCTTGATGCGGTGGAACCGCTGCCACAGCAGCGCGGCGATCAGGCCGACCACGATTCCGCCGAGCACCTTGTAGTCGATCAGCTCCTGCTTCGCGGCCGGGTCGTCCGGGTTCGCGAGGGGGAGCATGATCGGCGACATCGCCTTGAACACGCCCTGCATGACGACGTAGCCGACCACGGCGGCCAGTGCGGTGGAGCCGTCGCCGCGGCGGGCGAACCCGATCGCGATGCCGACCGCGAACAGCAGCGGCAGGTTGGCGAAGATCGCGTCACCGGCGTTGCCGATGACCGCCGCCACGTTGTTCCAGCCCAGGCCGTCCTTGCCCAGCAGGTCGGGCTGCCCCAGGCGCAGCAGCAGACCGGCGGCGGGCAGCGCGGCGATCGGCAGCATGAGACTGCGGCCGAACCGCTGGAGCGTGGCCAGACCCTTGATCTCGCGACCGCCCGTTGCCTGTGGGGCACTGGCGCTCATCGGGTACCTCCCTTGGCGGAATTCGGGCCGGCTCCCGGGTTCGTCCGGTCCAACTGCATCGTCACCTGGTAAAGATCGCCCCGGTACCAGGAGGTCATGTGCTCCACCGGACGGCCAGCGGAGCTGGAGATCCGGCGGAAGGAGAGCAGCGGGCTGCCCCTGCGGACGTCGAGCAGGCGCGCGGTCTCCGCGTCGGCCCCCTCGGCCCAGACGGTCTGCCGCGCGTTGTCGAGCTGCACGCCGTAGACGTCGGCGAACAGCGAGTAGAGGGAGCCGCTCAGGTCGTGCGCACCCAGGTCGGGGACCACCCGGCGGTTGTACCAGCCGCGCTCGATGGCGAGCGGCACGCCGTCGGCGCGGCGCAGCCGGACCAGCCGGTGGGCTGGTTCGGCCGCGGCGAGGTCCAGCGCGGTCGCCACGTTCTCCGGCGGCACGCCCTCCGTGCTGGTCAGCACCTCGGTCGCGGGCACCATCCCGCGCCGGTGCATGTCGTCGGTGAAGGACTCCAGGTAGAGCTGCGCGTCCACCCGGCGGCGCGCGGTGAACGTGCCCCGGCCCTTCGACCTGGTCAGGAGCCCGTCGGTCACCAGCTGGCCCACCGCGGCGCGCACCGTCATCCGGGAGACGCCGTAGCGCTCGGCGAGATCGCGCTCGGACGGGATGGGCGAACCGGGGGACAGCTCCTGCTCGGCGAGCCGGCGCAGGATCTCCCTGAGCTGGGCGTGCTTGGGCTTCGGGCCGTCGACGATCAGCTCCGGCAGCTCCGGTCCGGCCACGACACCTCCCCGCCTCTCGCCCCGCGTTGCTCTCATTGGTACTTTCCGGTCTAGACCAGTTGGTGCGGCAGAATGCTCCCGTTCGCGAGCGGGTGTCAACAGCCGTTACGGGTTCGTGCCGAACCCGGCGGCAGTGCAGAAGGGACGCGAAGTGGCTGACGACAGGCCGGAGAAGATCCTCGCCGCGCTGGGCGGGGCGGACAACATCGTGGAGATCGAGCCGTGCATCACGCGGCTGCGCTGCGAACTCGAAGACGGTTCGCTCGTCGACGAGGCCGCGCTCAAGGCGCTCGGCGCGCACGGGGTGATGCGCTCGGGCAACGTCGTGCAGGTCGTCGTGGGGCCCGAGGCCGACACGATCGCCAGCGACATCGAGGACCTGCTGTGACCCTGCGCGTCGCGTCGCCCGTCGCGGGACGGGTGGTGCCGCTGTCCGAGGTGCCCGATCCGGTGTTCTCGCAGGCGATGGTCGGCCCCGGCGTCGCCGTCGAGCCGGACCGGACGGCGGCGGAGGTCGTCTCGCCGGTCGACGGCACCGTGGTGACGCTGCACCCGCACGCGTTCGTCGTGGCGACGGCCGAGGGCGCCGCCGTGCTGGTGCACCTCGGCATTGACACGGTGAAGCGCAAGGGCGAGGGCTTCTCGCTGCACGTGGTGAAGGGCGAGACGGTCCGGGCCGGACAGGCGGTCGTGAGCTGGGACCCGGCCGAGGTCGAGGCGGCCGGGTTCTCGCCGATCTGCCCCGTCGTCGCGCTGGACGCGACGGCCGAGGCGCTGGGCGACCTGGCCGACGGCACGGCCGTCACCGCCGGGGACGCCCTGTTCACCTGGACGCGCTGATCCGCGGAGTCCGCCTCCCGCCCGGACACGTTCCGTGCGGGAGGCGGACTCTTTCGTGTCGCGAGTGGACCGTTGGTGGACTCGCCTTGCCGCACCTCCGCGACTCTGGTCCCATCGTCCACGTGGGACAGATGTTCGCGGTGCTCGGTGGCGGCTGGTTCGCGGGAGCGATCGGCGCGCGGCTGCTGGGCGCGCTGGCACGCGGCACGAGCGTCGGGGCGGTGCCGTGCGCGGCGGCCGTCGCGGTGCTCTGGGCGGTCGCCGCGCTGCACGGCGGACCGCCCACGTGGCTGCCCGTCGTGTTCGCCCTCGCCTGGTTCGGCGTCCTGCTCGGCCTGGTGGACCTCACCCAGCGCAGGCTGCCCGACGCGCTGACCCTCAGCGCGTTCCCCGTGCTCGCCACCGCCATCGCCCTGCACGACCCCTCCGACCTCCCGCGCGCCGCCTCCGGGGCCGTGGTGTTCGGCGCGGCCCACCTCCTCGTGGCCGTGCTCGTGCCCTCCGCGATGGGCGGGGGAGACGTCAAGCTCGCGTTCACCCTCGGCGCCGTGCTGGGCGCGGTGTCGTGGTACGCGCTCCTGGTCGGCGCGGTGCTGGCGTGCGCGGTGACGCTGGTCCTGGGCCTGGTCGCGCGCAGATCGCTGGATCGGGGGATTCCGCACGGGCCCGGTCTGCTGGTCGCCACCTGGGTGGTCGCGGTGTTCGCGCTCTGAAAGAACGCTGTGAAAGGATTCGGCCGTGCTGCGCTGGATCACCGCTGGGGAATCACACGGACCCGCCCTCGTCGCCGTGCTGGAGGGCATGGTCGCCGGGGTCGAGGTCACGACGTCCGACCTGACCGTTCAGCTCGAACGCCGCAGGCTCGGCTTCGGCCGCAGCCCGCGGATGGGCTTCGAGACCGACCAGGTCGAGTTCCTGGGCGGGGTGCGTCACGGCGTCACCCAGGGCGGCCCCGTCGCGGTGAAGATCGACAACTCCGAGTGGCCGAAGTGGCAGAAGGTCATGTCGGCCGACCCGGTGGACCCGTCCGAGCTGAAGCCGACCGGCCGCAACGAGGCGCTCACCCGCCCCCGGCCGGGTCACGCCGACCTGCCCGGCATGCAGAAGTACGGCTTCACCGAGGCCCGGCCCGTGCTGGAGCGCGCAAGCGCTCGCGAGACCGCGGCCCGCACCGCTCTGGGCACGGTGGCCCGCCAGTTCCTGCGCCAGCTGCTGGGCGTCGAGATCATCAGCCACGTCGTGTCCATCGGCGGGGCGCGCACGCCGGACGGCCCGCTGCCCGGTCCCGAGGACCTCGCCGCGATCGACGCGAGCCCCGTCCGCGCCTTCGACCCCGCCGGGACCGAGGCGATGGTCGCCGAGGTCGAGGCGGTGAAGAACGCCGGTGACACCGTCGGCGGGGTGATCGAGGTCCTCGCCTACGGCCTGCCGCCCGGCCTCGGCTCCCACGTGCACTGGGACCGCCGCCTCGACGCCCGGCTCGCCGCCGCGCTGATGGGCGTCCAGGCGATGAAGGGCGTGGAGATCGGCGACGGCTTCACCACCGCCGAGAGGTGGGGCAGCCGGGCGCACGACGAGATCGACCGGGGGCCCGGCCCCTCCGGGGTGACCCGCAGGTCCAACCGGGCCGGTGGCCTGGAGGGCGGCATCACCAACGGCGAGCCGCTGCGCGCCCGCGTCGCCATGAAGCCCATCTCGACGGTCCCCAAGGCGCTGTCCACGGTGGACGTGCGCACCGGTGAGCCCGCCGTCGCGATCCACCAGCGCTCGGACGTGTGCGCGGTGCCGCGCGCCGGTGTCGTGCTGGAGTCCGTCGTGGCGCTCGTGCTGGCCGAGGCGGCGCTGGAGAAGTTCGGCGGCGACTCCCTCGCGGAGACCCGGCGCAACGCCGAGTCCTACCTCGCGGCGCTGGAGGCCCGCTGGGACGGCATCTGAGCCGGGCTCAGCGGGTGACCGGGACGATCTGTGCCGAGGTCAGCCGCCCGCGCGCGACGCGCAGGACGCCCAGCGTGCCGGTGGGCTGACGGCGCTTGTCCGTCGGCGAGCCGGGGTTGAAGATCCGCACGCCGTCGCCCGCGGCGTCCAGCGGGACGTGCGAGTGGCCGAACACGACCAGGTCCGCGGTGGGGAACCGGCGTGCCATGCGCCGGGTCCGGCCCGTCTTCTGGCCGCTGTCGTGGACCATCGCCACCCGCAGGCCGTCGACCTCCAGCTCCAGGCTCTCCGGCGCGCCCCACGCCGCCACGTCGGGACCGTCGTTGTTGCCCAGCACCACGCGCACCGGGGCGAACCCGGCCAGCTCGTCCAGCACTCCGGCGGTGCACACGTCGCCCGCGTGCAGGATCAGGTCGGCTCCGCGCAGGTGCTCGGCCACGGACGGCGGGCAGCCCTTCCAGAACCGGGGTGCGTGCGTGTCGGACAGCACGACCACGCGGGTGCTCAGCGCGGTCCCCCCGCGTCGCGCGCGGCGGGACCGTCCTCGTCGCGACGGCTCCGGCCGGGCGGCTGCGCGGGATTCACGCCACCCGGCTACCCGTGCGGGGCCTGCGCAAACAGCCGCTAGGCTCGTCGGGTGACCACGCGCCCCACCATGATCGTCCTGGGCCCTCCCGGCGCGGGCAAGACCACCGTCGGCAGGCTGCTCGCCGAGCGCCTGGACGTGCCGTTCCGCGACGTGGACGACGACGTCGTGGCCGGTGCGGGCAAGCCGATCTCCGACATCTTCACCACCGACGGCGAGCCGGTCTTCCGGGCGCTGGAGGAGGAGGCCGTCGCCACCGCGCTGGCGGAGCACGACGGCGTTCTCGCCCTCGGCGGCGGCGCGATCCTGTCCGAGCGGACCCGCGCGCGCCTGGCCGGGCACACCGTGGTGTTCCTCAACGTCGGCATGGCCGAGGGCGTGCGCCGCACCGGCATGTCCAGCGCGCGGCCCCTGCTGACCGGCATCAACCCCCGCGCGACGTTCAAGGCGCTGCTCGACGCCCGCCTCCCGCTGTACCGGGAGGTCGCCGTGATCGAGGTCGTCACCGACGCGCTGTCCCCCGACGAGGTCGCGGCCGCCGTCGCCGAGAGGTACGGAGAGCTGTCCTGACGGAGTCGTCCCGCGCCGCCGTCCTCGCGCACCGCGCGGCGGTGCAGGGGCTGCACCGCGACGAGCGCCTCGACGTGCTGGCGCTCGGACTCCAGGACACCCCGCCCGGCTCCGCCGCGGTCAGCCTCGCCCAGCGCACCACCCGCCGCGACCACGACGCCCTCGACGCGGTGCGCGTGCTCAGCCTGCGCGGCGCTCCGCACCTGCACCGCCGCGCCGACCTGCCCGTGCTGCGCCGCGAGCTGCGCCCCCGCAGCGACGCGCAGCTCGCCGAGTGGGCGCCCGGCCACGGCGTGACGGGCGTGGAGCACGTCGACGCGCTCGTGGAGCTGATCCGGTCGGAGTTCCCCGGCGACACCGCCACCAAGGGCGAGCTGTCCGCCGCCGTCGGCTCCCGCGCGCCGCGCGAGCTGACCCGCTGGTGCGAGGGCTGCGGCGCCGAGCACGTGCTCGACGGCGTCTTCCGGCTGTGCACGCTGCTCGCGGGCGTCGAGCTGGAACCCGCCGGGTCGCGCCTGGTGTTCCGCCGCCCGCAGGGGCCGCCACCGCCGGTCGAACCGCCGGGGGAGCCGACGCTGCTCACCGCCTACCTGCGCCTGGTGGGTCCGGTCACCCGGCAGGACGCCAGGACGTGGCTCGGCGCCGGGCCGCGCGACCCGTGGCCCGAGCTGCGCTCCGTGGTGGTGGACGAGCGCGTGCTGCTGCTCCTGCACGACGCCGGTCTGCTGCCCGCCCCCGATCCGCCGCGCGTGCTGCTGCTGCCGCCCCGCGACCCGTACCTGCTGGGCCCGCGCTGGCTCGTCGCGCCCGACGCGGACGTCGCGCGCCGGTTGTGGCGGCCGGTCGGCTCGCCCGGCGCCGTGGTCGTCGACGGCGTGGTGACCGGCACGTGGCGGTCGTCCACCACCGGGCGGACGATGACCGTCGAGGTCGACGCGCCGCGGGGAACGACACCGCGCCGCGAGCTGGCCGCGCAGGCGGAGCTGCTCGCGCACGTCCGGGGCGCCGACGCCCTGGAGCCGCACGTCGTGGTGGTGTGAGGGTCCGTGTCGACACGCACGAAGAACGAACCGAGGAGAACGACGATGGGTGAGCCGGTCCGGATCCGCGTTGCCGCGGAGCGACCGTACGAGGTTGTGGTGGGCCGCGGTCTGCTGGGCGACCTGGTCGACGCGCTGCGGGGCACCTCCACGGTGGCGATCGTCCACCCGCCCACCCTGAAGGAGACCGCCGAGGCGCTGCGCGCCGAGCTGGCCGACGCCGGGTGCGACGCGCACCGCGTGGAGATCCCCGACGCGGAGGAGGGCAAGGACCTCGGCGTCGCCGGGTTCTGCTGGGACGTCCTGGGGCGCATCGGCCTCGGCCGCGACGACGCCGTGGTCGGCCTGGGCGGCGGGGCGGTGACCGACCTCGCCGGTTTCGTCGCCTCCACCTGGATGCGCGGGGTGCGGCTGGTCAACGTCCCCACGACGCTGCTCGGCATGGTCGACGCGGCGGTGGGCGGCAAGACCGGCATCAACACCGACGCCGGCAAGAACCTCGTCGGCACGTTCTACGAGCCGACGGTGGTGTTCGCCGACCTCGCCACGCTGGAGACGCTCCCGCGCAACGAGCTGGTCGCGGGCGCGGCGGAGATCGTCAAGGGCGGTTTCATCGCCGATCCCGTCATCCTCGACCTGATCGAGGCCGACCCGGTCGCCGCGCTGGACCCGGCCGGTGACGTGCTCGAGGAGCTGGTCCGCCGCAAGATCCAGGTCAAGGCGGACGTGGTGTCGTCCGACCTGCGCGAGTCCGGCCTGCGCGAGATCCTCAACTACGGCCACACCCTCGGGCACGCGATCGAGCGGCGCGAGCGGTACTCGTGGCGGCACGGCGCCGCGGTGAGCGTCGGCCTGGTGTTCGCCGCCGAGCTCGCGCGCCTCGCGGGCAGGCTCGACGACGCCACGGCGGACCGGCACCGCGCGGTGCTCACCTCGCTGGGCCTGCCGACCACCTACGACCCGGACGCCCTCCCGCAGCTGATGGAGGGGATGCGCTCGGACAAGAAGAACCGCTCGGGCGTGCTGCGGTTCGTGGTGCTGGACGGGCTGGCGAAGCCGGGCCGCCTGGAGGGCCCCGACCCGTCGCTGATCGCCGCCGCCTACTCGGCGGTCGCGGGCGAGCGGCGTTCCGGGACGACGGTGTCGCTGTGAGCGTCGCGAAGGTCCTCGTGCTCAACGGCCCCAACATCGGTCGCCTGGGCACCCGCGAGCCGGCCGTCTACGGCAGCACCACCTACGCCGATCTCGTGGCCCTGTGCGAGAGCACCGGCGCGGAGCTGGGCGTCGAGGTGGAGGTGCGGCAGACCGACTTCGAGGGCGAGATGCTCGGCTGGCTGCACGGTGCCGCGGACGAGGGTCTGCCCGTCGTGCTGAACCCGGCCGCGTGGACGCACTACTCGATCGCCGTGCGCGACGCGTGCGCCCAGCTCACCGCGCCGCTGGTCGAGGTGCACATCTCGAACGTGCACAAGCGCGAGGCGTTCCGGCACACCAGCGTCGTCTCGCCGGTGGCGGAGGGCGTGATCGCCGGGCTGGGCGTGCGGGGGTACGCGGCGGCGCTGCGGTTCCTCGCCGGGCGGTGAGCCCGCCGGTGCTGCGCGCCGCGCGGCTGGAGCTGCGTCCGCTGCGCGCCGACGACACGGAGGACGTGGTCCGGCTCTTCGCCGCTCCGGCGTTGAGCCGGTACCTGGCGGCGGACCTCACCGACCCGGAGCGGGCGCGGGCGGTGGTCGCGCGCGGGCTCGCCGGGACGTGCCCGGAGGGGCTGGGGCACTGGGCGTTCGTGCTGGGCGACGAGCTGGTGGGTCTCGGTCACCTGTGGCCGTCGCTGGAGCTGCCCGGCGACGTGCCGGAGATCGGCTGGTACGTCGGAGTCGCCCACCAGGGCCGCGGCCTGGCCACCGAGGCCGCGGCGGCGCTGCTCGACCACGGCCTGAACCGCCTCGGACTGCCCGCGGTGTGGGCGCTGGTGCACGAGTGCGACGCGGGAAGCCTGGCGCTCGCCGCGAAGCTCGGCCTGCTCGACGTGGGCTCGGGAACGCACCACGGCGACGTGCACCGCGTGCTCGTCGCGCTGCCCGGCGGCGCGGGACCGCTGCACCACGTGGAGCTGTGGGTGCCCGACCTGCCGCGCGCGGAGGCGAGCATCGGCTGGTTGCTGCGCGCGCTGGGCTGGACGGAGCACCAGCGGTGGAGCCGGGGCGCGAGCTGGAAGCTGGGGCGCACGTACGTCGTGGTGGAGGACTCGGCGGACCGGCGCGGCGGGCACGACCGCACGGCCGCCGGGCTCAACCACCTGGCGCTGCACGCGGGGTCTCCCGGCGACGTCGAGGCGCTGGTGGCGGAGTCGGCCGCGCACGGGTGGCGGCTGATGTTCGCCGACCGGCATCCGCACGCGGGGGGACCGGAGCAGTACGCCGCCTACCTGGAGAACGCGGACGGGTTCGAGGTCGAACTCGTAGCGGAGCGGATGCCCTGCCCGAACGGGTGAATCGATCACTACACTGAACCCCCACCGAGTGATGAGCGTTCCCCTCGGTGATGAATCAGGTCGACCGTGAGGGGCAGTCGGGCATGAGATCGGCCGTCACGCTGCTCGTGCCCCTGCTGGTCTCGGTGCTGCTCACCGCGTGCACGAGCGCCGAGGGCGGCGAGCTGCGCGACGCCTCGCGCAGCCCGGTCGGCTCCTCGCCGGCGGAGGACGAGCCCGCGCCGCCCCGCGAGCAGGTCGTCGCCGCGGTCGACGCGCCGCGGCAGAGCGGAGGCGTCGTCGCGGCCGGGGGCGGCGACTCGCCCTACGACTACGGCCCCACCCTGCTGCTGGACGGCGGCCGGGTGCGGATGTGGTGGTGCAGCCAGCTCGGCCACGCCCAGCCGGCCGGTGACGACCTCCTGCTCGCCGAGAGCGCGACCGTCGGCGGCCCGTTCGGCCCCGCGAAGCCGGTGTTCAGCGGCAGCGTGAACGGCTTCGACGGGATGCACACCTGCGACCCGTCGGTGATCCACGTGAACGGCACCCACTACCTCTACTACACCGGGGCCGCGGGTGATCACGCCCACGGCAACGCCATCGGGGTCGCCACCAGCCCCGACGGGGTGAACTGGACGCGGGCCAACGGCGGCCGGCCGATCGTCAGCCCCTCCTACGACGAGAGCCGCGAGAACACCTACGGCGCTGGCCAGCCGTCCGCGGTGCACGTCGGCGGCTGGTTCTACCTGATGTTCACCGACACCACCGGTGGCGCGGCCGGCTGGAACGGCGCCGGCCAGTTCGTGCTGCGCTCGACGGACCCGCTGTTCGTCGACCGCGTCGAGGCGCTGGGCACCGGCGGCTTCGCCCCGAGCGCCACCACCGCCGAGCCGCGCACGCGCTCCGTCGTCGACGCCTTCAGCGCCGACTGGACGTGGATCGACGCGCTGGGCGCCTTCGCCATCGCCCACGAGACCGAGAGCGGCACGACGCTGACCTTCTGGGACGAGGACTTCACCCGCAACCCCGTCGCGCCCACCACGATCCCCGGCCCGTGGCAGGAGGGCCCCGGCCTGCTGCGCACCGGCGAGGGACACGCTCCCGTCAGCACCACCGACCCGTGCGGCCGCCTCTCGGTGGACGTCGTGCGCGCGACCACCATCGGCGCGGCCGGCGCCCCGACCGGCCTCAGCCACTTCGGCCTCGACCTGGTGAACCTGCCCGGCTGCGCCACCGAGCGGCAGGGCGCGGTGCTCCAGGGCCACGCCGTGCCCTCGCCCGAGCGCACGGTCGACCTGGTGGTGGACGGCGAGCTGCTGCGCGTCGAACGCCGCTCGGTGGCCGACCGGCTCGCCCGCGGCCTGCTGTCGCGGCGGCCGGAGCTGGTCGAGCAGATGCCCGTCGCCGCCAGGCTGTCCGCGGGCGCGCAGGCCGTGCGCGGACCCGACGGCACCCTCGGGCTCGTCCTGGACGACGGGCGGCTGTGGGAGCTGCCCGCGGCCACCGCCGCCGAGATCGTCGCGCTCAACGGCTCCACCACGCAGGACGTGGACGCCGAGCGGTGGCGCGACTACGACCGGCGCTCGGTGCTGACCTCGTCGCGCTGATCCGCCGGCCCCGGCAGCGCGCCGCCCAGGCCCAGCCCCACCGCGGCGGGCGCCAGTACCAGCAGCGCGGTGAACGCGGCGCCGCCGGTCAGCGCGACGCCCAGCGACTCCGTGCCCGACTGGTCGACCAGCAGCGCCGTGCCGAGCACGCCCAGGACACCGGCGAGGGGACCGGCCAGCAGCGCGGCGCCGAACCAGGTCGTGCCCCGGTCCTCCCGCTGCCGCCAGCCGTCCACCGCGCCCCACACGACCGCCGCGGCGACCAGCAGGACCAGCGCGACGGGACGCACCGCCTCGCCGGACTCGGCCCTCCGCGCCGCCACCGCCGCCACCCCGGTCTGCACCGAGCCGTGCAGCAGCGCCATCCACAGGCCCCGGCCGATCCACGCGCGCATGACCGGCAGTGTAGGACCGCGCCACGACGACAACGGCGGCCCGCGTCACCGCGCACCGGGTCGTGCGGAGGGGACAGCGCGCCCGGCCGGAGCACCACCGGACGAGACCTCCGGAACACGCCTAGGCTCGAACCATGCCGCACAGCTCTCGACGCGACGCCCTGCGGACCCTGCTCCGGGACCGGGAGCTGGACGCGCTGCTGGTCGCGAACCCGCTCAACGTCCGCTACCTCACCGGGTTCACCGGCTCGAACGCGGCGCTGCTGGTGCGCTCCGACGGCGAGGACGGCACCGTGTTCTGCACCGACGGCCGGTACCTCACCCAGTCCCAGCGGCAGGTGCCCGACCTGGAGCGGCTGGTGGACCGCTCGTGCGCGGACGCGCTGGCGCGGCGCGCGGCGCGCGACGGGCTGGAGCGCACGGGCTACGAGAGCCACCACGTGACCGTCGAGGGCCTCGACCGGCTGAGCGCCGCCGCCAGCGGCACCGACCTGGTGCGCGCGCCCGGCCTCGTCGAGCGGCTGCGGACGGTCAAGGACGACGCCGAGGTCGAGGCGCTGCGCATGGCGTGCGCCGCGGCGGACCGGGCGCTGGCCGACCTGATCGAGCACGGCGGGCTGCGCGTCGGGCGCACCGAGCGGGAGATCGCCCGCGAGCTGGAGTCCAGGATGCTCGACCACGGCGCCGCCGCGCCGTCGTTCGAGACGATCGTCGCCGCCGGGCCGCACTCCGCCGTCCCGCACCACCGGCCCACCGACGCCGCGGTGTGCCCCGGCGACCTGGTGAAGCTCGACTTCGGCGCGCTCGTCGACGGCTACCACTCGGACATGACCCGCACCCTCGTCGTGGGCCGCCCGGCCGACTGGCAGCGCGAGCTGTACGACCTCGTCGCGGCCTCCCAGGCCGCGGGCCGCGCCGCGCTGACCGCGGGAACCAGGACCGGGGCCGTGGACGCCGCGTCCCGCGAGGTGATCGAGCGCGCCGGGTTCGGCGAGCAGTTCCCGCACGGACTCGGCCACGGCGTCGGCCTGGAGATCCACGAGGCTCCGGCGCTGTCCACGAGCGGTGAAGGTATGCTCTTCGCCGGTGTGGCGGTCACCGTCGAGCCCGGCGTCTACCTGGTCGGGAGGGGTGGTGTCCGCATCGAGGACACGCTCGTGGTGCGCGAGAGCGAACCCGAGCTCCTCACCCTGACCACGAAAGAGCTCGTGGTCGTCTGACGCCGAGCAGGGCGTCCACCTTCCGCCGGCCCGCGTGCCGGGCCCGACCGTCGACCCACAGGAGAGACCACCACCGTGGCCACCACCAACGACCTCAAGAACGGCCTGGTCCTGAACCTCGACGGCCAGCTCTGGACCGTCACCGCCTTCCAGCACGTCAAGCCCGGCAAGGGCGGCGCCTTCGTCCGCACCACGCTGAAGCACGTGCTCACCGGCAAGGTCGTGGACAAGACGTTCAACGCCGGCACCAAGGTCGAGACCGCCACCGTGGACAAGCGGTCGATGACCTACCTCTACAAGGACGGCGCCGACTTCATCTTCATGGACGGCGACACCTACGACCAGATCAGCGTTCCCGGCGAGACGGTGGCCGACGCCGCCAACTACATGCTGGAGAACCAGGAGGCCATGGTCGCGACGCACGAGGGCGTGCCCCTGTTCGTCGAGCTGCCGACCTCCGTCGAGCTGGTGATCCAGCACACCGACCCCGGCCTGCAGGGCGACCGCTCCACCGGCGGCACCAAGCCCGCCACGCTGGAGACCGGCGCGGAGATCCAGGTCCCCCTGTTCGTCACCACGGGCGAGAAGATCAAGGTCGACACCCGCGACGGCCGCTACCTCGGTCGAGTGAACAGCTGACATGGGTGCACGCAGCAAGGCGCGCAAACGCGCCGTCGACGTCCTCTACGAGGCGGACCTGCGCGGCGACGACGCCGTCACGCTGATCTCGGGCCGGATCGGCTCGCCGGACGTGCCTCCGGTCAACGACTACACGGTCACCCTCGTCGAGGGCGTCACCGCGCACCGCGCGCGCATCGACGACCTGATCTCCGAACACGCCGAGGGCTGGACGTTGCAGCGGATGCCCGCGGTCGACCGCGCGGTGCTGCGCATCGGGCTCTACGAGCTGCTCTGGGCCAACGACGTGCCCGACGCGGTGGCGATCGACGAGGCCGTGGAGCTGGCCAAGGGCCTGTCCACGGACGACTCGCCGCGCTTCGTCAACGGCGTGCTGGGCCGCATCGCGGTGATCGCGGACCAGCTCAGGGCCGTCCTGTAGCACCTCGTGGGTGGTGGGGGGGGGGGGGGGGGGGGGGCGCCCCCCCCCCCCCGCACCAGCGGAGGCGGGGCGGGCGCGGGGGGGGGGGGCCGCCCCCCGCCCGGAGAG
>NZ_JAEIOJ010000008.1:0-6859 GCF_016464305.1 Umezawaea beigongshangensis | reverse complement strand
CCCGTGTTCCCTCGCGGGGGGGGCGGCGCAGCGGGGGTCTCTCCCCCCCCCTCGGGCCCCCCGTACTCCGTGTGGTGGGGGGGCGCCGCCCGCCCCCCCCCCCCCCCCCCCCCCCACGACGCTCAGTCCTCCTTGGCCGGACGCGCCTCGGGAGGCAGCACGCCCCAGTCGATGAGCTGCTCCGTCAGCTCGCCCGGCGTCATGTCGTAGATGATCGCCAGCGACCGCAGGTCCTCGGTCCGGATGGACAGGACCTTGCCGTTGTAGTCACCCCGCTGGCTCTGGATCGTCGCGGCGTAGCGGGCCAGCGGACCCACCTTCTCCGCGGGGAGCTGCTGCAACCGCTCCAGGTTGATCACGATCTTCGTGGCGGGTTCGGCGCCCGAGGGCACCCGGCCCTCCGGCAGCAGCTCGGCCACCGGCACGCCGTAGAAGTCGGCGAGCTCGGCGAGCTTCTGCACGGTCACCGCGCGGTCGCCGCGCTCGTACGAACCGACGACCACGGCCTTCCAGCGACCGCCGGACTTCTGCTCGACGCCGTGCAGTGACAGGCCCTGCTGCTGGCGGATCGCGCGGAGCTTGGCCCCCAGCGCCTTGGCGTAGTCGCCCATGTGGCGGTTCTCCGTTCATTCGCCCCGTCAGCCGGTAGGGGATCGCCGCGGGGAGGCTTAGATCAATACGCAGAGTAATGATTGCTCTCCGTGGTCACCAGGTCAAGCTGATCTCGGAGGTCCAGTCGGGCGAGATGCGGGACACCACCCGGAAGATTGACCCCCGGTGCCTGTTATCGTGCAGGTCAGCCCGGTTCACGCCGGGTGTCCGACGTCCTTTAAGGACCCGTCCGGTGAGGCGGGGAAGGAGGTCCAGCCGTGGCGCCACGTCAACGTGGTGCGACGGATCCGGCCCAGGAGCGCGAGCTGCTGTCGGCCGGAGACGTCGCGCGCACCGTCGCCCGAATGGCCCATCAGATCATCGAGAAGACCGCTCTTGATGCACCGAGCGCACCCGAGGTAGTCCTCATGGGGATTCCGAGCAGGGGCGCGCCCCTGGCTCGTCGCCTGGCGGCCCGGATCGCGGAGTTCAGCGGCGTCCGGGTGCCCACCGGCACCCTCGACGTGACGCTGTACCGCGACGACCTGCGCCGCGGGCCCACCCGTCCGCTGGAGGCCACCGCGCTGCCCGACGGCGGCGTCGACGACCGGCTCGTCGTCCTGGTCGACGACGTGCTGTTCTCCGGCCGCACCGTCCGCGCCGCCCTGGACGCCCTGCGCGACCACGGCCGCCCGCGCGCCGTGCAGCTCGCCGTCCTGGTCGACCGGGGCCACCGCGAGCTGCCGATCCGCGCGGACTACGTGGGCAAGAACGTGCCGACCTCCCGCTCCGAGGACGTGTCGGTGCTGCTGGAGGAGTTCGACGACCGCGACGGAGTGGTGCTGCGGTGAAGCACCTGCTCTCCACCGACGGCCTGGACCCCGCCACGGCCGTCGCGATCCTCGACACCGCCGACAACCTCAAGCGGACCCTGCTGGGCCGCGAGGTGCGCAAGCTCCCCACGCTGCGCGGGCGGACGGTCGTCACGATGTTCTACGAGAACTCCACCCGCACCCGCGTCTCGTTCGAGATCGCGGGCAAGTGGATGAGCGCCGACGTGATCAACGTCTCCGCCAGCGGCTCCTCGGTCGGCAAGGGCGAGTCGCTGCGCGACACCGCGCTCACGCTGGCCGCCGCCGGGGCGGACTGCGTGATCGTGCGGCACCCCGCGTCCGGCGCGGCGCACCGGCTGGCCGACTGGCTCGCCGAGGCGGGCACGTCCGTGGTCAACGCCGGTGACGGGATGCACGAGCACCCCACGCAGGCGCTGCTGGACGCGGCGACGCTGCGCGAGCGCCTGGGCACCCTGGAAGGGCGCCGCATCGCGATCGTCGGCGACGTCCTGCACAGCAGGGTCGCCCGGTCCAACGTGCACCTGCTGCACGCGCTCGGCGCGGACGTCGTGCTCGTCGCCCCGCCCACGCTGCTCCCGGCGGGCGTGCGGACGTGGCCGGTCTCGGTGTCGCACGAGCTGGACGCCGAGCTGCCCGCGGTCGACGCCGTCATGCTGCTGCGGGTCCAGGCCGAGCGGATGACCAGCGGCTCCGGTGGCGGCGGGGGGAACTTCTTCCCCTCGGCGCGCGAGTACTCGATCGCCTACGGCCTGAACGACAACCGGCTGCGGCTCATGCCGGAGCACGCCGTCGTGCTGCACCCCGGTCCGATGCTGCGCGGGATGGAGATCGCCTCGGCGGTCGCCGACTCCCCGCGCGCCGCCATCACCGACCAGGTGCGCAACGGCGTGCACGTGCGCATGGCCGTGCTCTACCACCTGCTTGCCCACGAGGAGGAGACCGCGTGACCCCCTTGCTGTTCGAGGGAGTTCGACCCTACGGCGAGGGTTCCCCCGTCGACGTCCTGGTCCGCGACGGCGTGATCGCGCAGATCGGCGCCGACGTCGAGCGCGAGGGCGCCGAGGTGGTCCGCGGCGGTGGCGGGGTGCTGCTGCCCGGCTTCGTCGACCTGCACACCCACCTGCGCGAACCCGGCCGCGAGGACACCGAGACCATCGCCACCGGCTCGGCCGCCGCGGCCCTCGGCGGGTACACCGCCGTGTTCGCCATGGCCAACACCGACCCGGTCGCGGACAACGCC
Organism: Umezawaea beigongshangensis; assembly: GCF_016464305.1. GTDB lineage: Bacteria > Actinomycetota > Actinomycetes > Mycobacteriales > Pseudonocardiaceae > Umezawaea_A > Umezawaea_A beigongshangensis. The sequence goes on along the minus strand of NZ_JAEIOJ010000008.1, from coordinate 4,174 downwards.
GTCGTCGTGGAGCACGTGTGGCGCCGGGGCCGCGAGGTCGGCCTGGTCGACGTGCACCCGGTCGGCGCCGTCACGGTCGGCCTGCGCGGTGAGCGGCTCGCCGAGCTGGGCACGATGGCGAACTCGCAGGCCGGGGTGCGCGTCTTCTCCGACGACGGGCACTGCGTGCACGACCCGCTGCTCATGCGCCGGGCGCTGGAGTACTCCACGTCCCTCGACGTGGTGATCGCGCAGCACGCCGAGGAGCCGCGGCTCACCGTCGGCGCGCAGGCCCACGAGGGCGCGCGGGCGGCTCGGCTCGGCCTCCAGGGCTGGCCCGCGGCGGCCGAGGAGTCGATCGTCGCCCGCGACTGCCTGCTCGCCGAGCACGCGGGCGCGCGCCTGCACGTCTGCCACGTGTCCACCGCGGGCACCGTGGACGTGCTGCGCTGGGCCAAGGAGCGCGGCACACGGGTCTCCGCCGAGGTCACGCCGCACCACCTGCTGCTGACCGACGAGCGGCTGGAGACCTACGACCCGGTCAACAAGGTCAACCCGCCGCTGCGCGCCGAGACCGACGTCGCCGCGCTGCGCGAGGCGCTGGCCTCCGGGGTCGTGGACTGCGTCGCCACCGATCACGCTCCGCACGCCGTGCAGGACAAGGACTGCGAGTGGTCCGCGGCACGGCCGGGGATGCTGGGCCTGCAGACGGCCCTGTCGGTGGTCGTCGAGACGATGGTGCGCACGGGGCTGCTGGACTGGCGCGGCGTGGCCCGCGTCCTGAGCGAGCGCCCCGCCGAGATCGCCGGGCTGCCCGACCAGGGCCGCCCGATCGCCGTGGGAGAGCCGGCCAACCTGGTGCTGGTCGACCCGGACGCCACGTGGACCGTGCGCGGCCGCGAGCTGGCGAGCGTCGCGGGCAACACGCCCTTCGAGGGGCTGGAGCTGCCCGGAGTGGTCACCGCGACGGTTCTGCGCGGCAGGGTCACCGCCGAGCGGGGGAGGATCCGCGCATGACCAGGGTGCTGTTGTCGGTGGCCGTCCTCCTCTTCTTCGCGCTGTGCCTCTACGGCATGTGGCACGGCTGGCAGCGCCGCAAGCGCGCGCAGGCCGAGGTGTTCGACGCGTTCCCGCAGCCGCCCGCCACCACGGGCGAGCCGCTGCTGCCGGAGACCACCGGCGTCTACGTGGGCACCACGACCGCGGCGAACTGGCAGGACCGCGTGCAGGTGGGCGACGTCGGCCACCGCGCGGAGGCCGTGGCCCGGCTGACGGGCGAGGGGCTGCTGCTGGACCGCACGGGCGCGGAGCCCCTGTGGATCCCGGCCGCTTCGATCCGCGGCGCCCGCACGGCCCGCGGGCTCGCGAACAAGGTGATGACCGCCGACGGACTGCTGGTGGTGACCTGGCAGCACGGCGAGCAGCTGCTGGACACCGGGTTCCGCGGCGACGAGAAGGACGTGTACGAGCAGTGGGTGTCGGCGCTGGACGCGCTGGCCCCCTCACAGGGAGGAACGGCGTGACCACCGCAGCACTGGTACTGGAGGACGGGCGGATCTTTCGCGGCGAGTCCTACGGGGCGCGCGGTCGCAGCCTCGGGGAGGTCGTGTTCTCCACGGCCATGACCGGCTACCAGGAGACCCTGACCGACCCCTCCTACCACCGGCAGATCGTGGTGCAGACCGCGCCGCAGATCGGCAACACCGGGTGGAACGACGAGGACGACGAGTCGAGCCGCATCTGGGTCTCGGGCTACGTCGTGCGCGACCCCGCGCGGCGGCCGTCGAACTGGCGCTCCGTGCGCTCCCTGGACGACGAGCTGGTCCGCCAGGGGATCGTGGGCGTCGCGGGCGTCGACACCCGCTCGCTGACCCGCCACCTGCGCGAGCAGGGCGCGATGCGCGCCGGGGTGTTCTCCGGCGACGCGCTGAGCGACCCCGAGCGGATGCGCGCCGAGGTGCTCGACGGCCCCGAGATGGTGGGTTCCGACCTCGCTCGCGAGGTGACCACGGCGCAGCCGTACGTGGTGCCCGCCGTCGGCGAGCGGCGCTTCCGGGTGGCCGCGCTCGACCTGGGCATCAAGTCCAACACTCCGCGGATGATGGCGGCGCGCGGCATCGAGGTGCACGTCCTGCCGCTGTCCTCCACGGTGGACGACCTGCTGGCCGTCGAGCCGGACGGGGTGTTCCTGTCCAACGGCCCCGGCGACCCCGCCACCCAGGACCACGCGGTCGCGCTGACCCGCGCCGTGCTGGAGCGTCGGGTGCCGTTGTTCGGCATCTGCTTCGGCAACCAGGTCCTGGGCCGCGCGGTGGGTCTGGAGACCTACAAGATGCGCTACGGCCACCGCGGGATCAACATCCCGGTGATCGACACGGCCACGGGCCGGGTGGCGATCACGTCGCAGAACCACGGGTTCGCGCTGCGGGGCGAGCCGGGTGAGGAGTTCGGTTCGGACTTCGGTCGCGGTGTGCTGAGTCACTACTGCCCGAACGACGACACGATCGAGGGCCTCCGGCTGCTCGACGTGCCGGCGTTCAGCGTGCAGTACCACCCGGAGGCGGCGGCGGGTCCGCACGACGCCGCGCCGTTGTTCGACGAGTTCGTGACGATGATGGGCGAGGGCCGCTGACATGCCGAAGCGCACTGACATCAAGCACATCCTGGTGATCGGCTCCGGGCCGATCGTCATCGGTCAGGCCTGCGAGTTCGACTACTCCGGTACTCAGGCGTGCCGGGTGCTGCGCGAGGAGGGCCTGCGGGTCTCCCTCGTCAACTCCAACCCGGCGACGATCATGACCGATCCGGAGTTCGCCGACGCCACCTACATCGAGCCGATCACCCCGGAGTTCGTGGAGAAGGTCATCGCCGCCGAGCGGCCCGACGCGATCCTGGCGACCCTGGGCGGTCAGACGGCGTTGAACACGGCCATCGCGCTGCACCAGCGGGGTGTGCTGGAGAAGTACGACGTGGAGCTGATCGGTGCCGACATCGACGCGATCCAGCGCGGCGAGGACCGGCAGATGTTCAAGGACATCGTCCGCAAGATCGGCGCGGAGGTGCCGCGCAGCGCGGTGTGCCGGTCGATGGAGGAGGTCCGCGCGACGGTGGCCGAGCTGGGTCTGCCGGTGGTCATCCGGCCGTCGTTCACGATGGGCGGCCTCGGCTCGGGCATGGCGCACACCGGCGAGGAGCTGGAGCGGCTGGCCGCGTCGGGCCTGGCGGAGTCCCCGGTCACCGAGGTGCTGATCGAGGAGAGCGCGCTGGGGTGGAAGGAGTACGAGCTGGAGCTGATGCGCGACCGCAACGACAACGTGGTGGTCGTGTGCTCCATCGAGAACATCGACCCGATGGGTGTGCACACCGGTGACTCGGTGACCGTGGCGCCGGCGATGACGCTGACCGACCGCGAGTACCAGCAGATGCGCGACGTGGGCATCGCGGTCATCCGCGAGGTCGGCGTGGACACCGGCGGCTGCAACATCCAGTTCGCGTTCCACCCGACGACCGGCCGCATGGTGGTCATCGAGATGAACCCGCGGGTGTCGCGGTCCTCGGCGCTGGCGTCGAAGGCGACCGGCTTCCCGATCGCCAAGATCGCCGCCAAGCTCGCCATCGGCTACACCCTCGACGAGATCGGCAACGACATCACCGGGGAGACCCCGGCGAGCTTCGAGCCCACGCTGGACTACGTCGTGGTCAAGGTGCCCCGGTTCGCCTTCGAGAAGTTCCCCGGCGCCGACCCCACGCTCACCACGACGATGAAGAGCGTCGGTGAGGCCATGTCGATGGGGCGCAGCTTCGTGGAGGCGCTGGGCAAGGCGCTGCGGTCGATGGAGACGAAGGCCGCGTCGTTCTGGACCGCTCCCGACCCGGTCGGTGCCACCCTGGAGAACACCCTGGAGGCGCTGAAGACCGGTCACGACGGCCGCCTCTACACCGTCGAGCGCGCCCTGCGGCTCGGCGCGAGCGTCGAGCAGGTGCACGAGGCGTCCGCGATCGATCCGTGGTTCGTCGAGCAGATCGCCTGGCTGATCGGCCTGCGCGGTGAGATCGAGGACGCGCCGGTGCTGGACGAGCCGCTGCTGCGGCGGGCCAAGCGCTCGGGTCTGTCCGATCGGCAGATCGCCGCGCTGCGGCCCGAGCTGGCCGGTGAGGACGGCGTGCGGGTGCTGCGGCACCGCCTGGGTGTGCG
>NZ_JAEIOJ010000007.1 GCF_016464305.1 Umezawaea beigongshangensis | reverse complement strand
GCGCCGATGGTACTGCACTCGTGAGGGTGTGGGAGAGTAGGTCACCGCCGGACAATCATTCCCTCTGGGGGACTCCACGAATGGAGTCCCCCAGAGGGCTTTTTGCGTTACTTTGCAGCTCATGACCGATGTGGTGCTGCACGGGAGTCCCGAGGAGTTCTGGGCCGCCGCCGGAGACCTGCTCACGGCTGATCCCGTTCAGCACACCCTGCCCCTCACCGTGTTCGACCGCGCCCGTTCGGATGAACGTGCGCTCGCCACACTGGTGACGGTCCACGACGACGGGCCGTGCGGCGCGGCTCTGCGGGTCTTCCCGCAGGTCCTCGTCCTCAGCGGCACGATCGCCCCGGCGGCCGAGTCGCTCGCCGTGCTCCTCGGTGACGCCGATCCCGCTCTGAACGGCGTCACCGGTCCGACGGCGGAGGCAGACGCGTTCGCTGCCGAGTGGACCCGGCTGACCGGTGCTGCGGTGCGCACCCGGCGCACGCTGCGCCTGCACCGCCTGGTGGACCTGGTCGAGCCGGTTGGCGCCAGCACACCCCGTCCGGGCACCGCTCGTCGCGGAACGGAGGACGACGTGGACCTGCTCGCGCGGTGGCGGCTGGAGTTCGCGACCGAGGTGCAGGTCGGTGGCGGCCAGAAGACCGGCCTGCACGACATCACGCTCGCGTCGCTGCGCCGGGGTGACCTGCACGTGCTCTGGGAGGTCGACGGCACGCCGCTGTCGTGGGCGGTCGCCTCGGCGCCGGTGCACGGCATGTCGCGCGTCGGTCCGGTGTACACCCCGTCCGCGCACCGCGGGAACGGCTGCGCGGCCGCCGTCACCGCGGCCCTGTCGCGCCGGGTGCTCGACGCCGGGACCTCGCACGTCGTCCTCTTCACCGATGCGACCAACGCCGTCACCAACGCGCTGTACGAGCGGATCGGCTACCGCGTGGTGGACGAGTTCGTCGAGATCGAGTTCGTCTCGTAGCTGATCGGCGTTCCGGCACCTCGCACCGGCGTTCCGGCGGCACGGCAACCGCCGCTCGGCTCCCACCCCTCGCCACCTCACGACCGCACGACAGCGGCGGGGTGGTGCGACCGGGTGAACGTCGGGACACCTACGCTCGCCGGTGTGATCACACCGCGTCTGCTCGTCCTCCAGCCGTCGACGTCCAACCCGCCGGCCCGGCTGGGCGAGTGGCTCAGCGCCGCCGGCGCGACCCTCGACCTCGTCGAGTGCGGGGCCGGGACGGTTCCGGCGACCCTCGACGAGCACGACGGCGTCGTGTGCCTGGGTGGTGCCGCGGGCGCGCTCGACGACATCGCGCACCCCTGGTTGGTCGACGTGCGCACGATCCTGTCGCACGCGGTGGCGAAGCGGAAACCCGTCCTGGCGGTGGGTCTCGGCGCGCAACTGCTGGCCGTGGCCACGGGTGGTCAGGTGCGGCGCGGTCCAGCCGGCCCCGAGGTGGGTGTGCTGCTGGTGGCCAAGCGGGACGTCGCGGGGCGCGATCCGCTGTTCGCCGACCTGCCGTGGACGCCGGACGTGGTCCAGTTCCACCGCGACGAGATCCACCTGCTGCCGCCCGGCGCCGAGCACCTCGCGGCGTCGCCGAAGTACGACAACCAGGCGTTCCGGGTGGGGCAGAGCGCCTACGGCCTCCAGTTCCACGTGGAGACCACGACCGACGTCGTCCTGGACCTGGTGCGCGACGATCCGGAGCTCGCGGCCACCGCGCGACCGGGCGCGCTCGACCGGGAGCGCCTGGACGAGGGGCACCGGGACGTCGAGGAGGTGTGGCGTCCGTTCGCCGATCGGTTCGTCGCCCTCGTGCGCGGGGAGCTGCCCCCGGCGGGCCACCTCGGCATCGACCTGCCGCTGGTGTGATGCGAACGGCGGGTGACGACCCTCGCCCTCGACTTCCACGGCACCGCTCACGCGCTGGTCGCGTCCAGCGCGGCGGGCGCGCCGCGGCCATCGGTCACCGCGGTGCCGGTCGCCGCGGCCGGTCGTGCGCCGCCGCGCGCGTCGCGGTCGTCGGATCCGGTGTCCACCTCGTCGTCGCGGCGTGACCCGCGCGGGACTACGGTTGGTCGTTGATGACCGATCCAGTCCGCCGCCCCGCGTCCCCCGCCCGGTACGGCCTCACCGACGCACGCAGCGAGGAGCTGCTGCGCGCCGTCGGCTGGTGGGCCGACCGCCGAGCCGCCGAGGGGCACGAGCGCGTCCTCACCGCCCTGTTCCACAGTCCTGATCCCGACACGGCGCTGCTGGGCGTCGACCGGCTGCGCGAGGCGCTGGGCGACGAGTGGCCGGAGTTCGCCGAGCAGCTGCGCGAGGACGTGGTGCTGCGCGGGCGGGTGCTCGCCGTGCTGGGCGCGTCCACGGCGCTGTCGGACTTCCTGGTGGCGAACCCGCGACGCTGGCGCGAGCTGACCGCCGGGCGGACGGTCGACCCGGAGAGCTTCACGGACGCGCTGACCGGTGCCGTCGCGGAGCTGCGCGGCCAGGACGCCGTGCGCGAGCTGCGCCGGGAGTACCGGGCGCTGCTCTGCCGCATCGCCGCGGACGACCTGGCCCGCGTGGTCGAGCCGGAGCTGTCGTTCGTGACCTACGACGAGGTCGCGAGTCAGCTCTCGGAGCTGGCGGTGGCCGCGCTGCGCGCCGCGCTGCACGTGGCCGGTGAAGAGGTCGGCAGGACCGGGGACCACCAGCTCGCGGTGATCGCGATGGGCAAGTGCGGGGCGGGGGAGCTGAACTACGTCAGCGACGTCGACGTGGTGTTCGTCGCCGAGGGCGATCTGGCCGTGGCGACCAGGACGGCCAGCACGATGATGCAGATCGCGGGCCAGGCGTGCTTCGAGGTCGACGCGGCGCTGCGGCCGGAGGGCAAGGCCGGTGCGCTGGTGCGCACGCTGGAGGGGCACGAGTCCTACTACCGGCGCTGGGCGCGCACGTGGGAGTTCCAGGCCCTGCTCAAGGCGCGGCCGGTCGCCGGTGACGCCGAGCTGGGGCGGCGCTACCTGGACGTGGTCCGCCCGCTGATCTGGGGCGCGGCCGACCGGGACAACTTCGTGCCCGACGTGCAGGCCATGCGGCGGCGCGTCGAGGAGCACGTGCCGAACGACATCGCCGAGCGGGAGCTCAAGCTCGGTCGCGGCGGCCTGCGGGACGTGGAGTTCGCCGTGCAGCTGTTGCAGCTCGTGCACGGTCGCGGGGACGAGTCGCTGCGCATCGCCGCCACGACCGCGGCGCTCACCGCGCTCGGCCTGGGCGGGTACGTGGGGCGCACCGACGCCGCGGAGTTCGGCCGCTCCTACCGGTTCCTGCGGACGGTGGAGCACCGGTTGCAGCTGCGGCGGATGCGGCGCACCCACCTGTTCCCGGCCACCGAGGACGAGGTGGCGCTGCGCTGGCTGGCCCGAGCGACGGGGTTGCACGCGGAGGGGCGCCGTTCGGAGGGGGAGGTGCTGCTCTCGGAGTTCCGGCGGCACGCCAACCAGGTGCGCAGGCTGCACGAGAAGCTGTTCTACCGGCCGCTGCTGCAGGCGGTGGCGAACGTGCCGACCGAGGCGCTGCGGCTGACCACGTCCCAGGCGGTCGCGCGGCTCGCCGCTCTCGGCTACACCGCGCCGGACGGTGCGCTGCGGCACATCCAGGCGCTGACCCGCGGGGTGTCGCGACGTGCGCGCATCCAGGGCGCGCTGCTGCCCGTGCTGCTGGACCTGTTCGCCGGGACGCCCGATCCGGACGGCGGGCTGCTGTCCTACCGCAAGGTGTCCGAGGCGCTTGCGGAGACGCCGTGGTACCTGCGGCTGCTGCGGGACGAGGGCGCTGTCGTGGAGCGGTTGGCCCGGCTGCTGGGGACGTCGAAGCTCGTGCCGGACCTGCTGGTGCGCGCGCCCGAGGTGATGCGGCTGCTCGCCGACACCGAGGCGCTCGCCGGCGGCGAGCCGGAGGCGGTGGGGAAACCGCTGCTCAGCGTCGTGTCCCGGTACGCCGACGTGGGCCGGGCGGTGGCGGCCGCGCGGTCGCTGCGCCGCCAGGAGCTGTTGCGCGTGGCGAGCGCGGACCTGCTGGGACTGGCGTCGCTGCGCACGGTGTGCGTGTCGCTGTCGACGGTGTGGACGGCGGTGCTCCAGGCGGCGCTGGACGCGGCGGTGCGCGCGGCCGGTGAGCGCAGGGCCCGCATCGCCGTCGTCGGCATGGGCAGGCTCGGCGGGCGTGAACTGGGCTACGGCTCGGACGCCGACGTGATGTTCGTGTGCGAGCCGGTCGACGGGGTGGACGACTCGGAGGCGGTGCGCTGGGCCAGCGGCGTCGTGGAGACCGTGCGGCGGCTGCTCGGCTCGCCGAGCCAGGACCCGGCGCTCCAGGTGGACACCGATCTGCGTCCCGAGGGCAGGCAGGGGCCGCTCGTGCGGACCCTGGAGTCCTACCGGGCCTACTACGCGCAGTGGGCGCAGCTGTGGGAGGCGCAGGCGCTGCTGCGCGCGCGGATCGTCGGGGGCGACGCCGACCTGGGCGCGCGCTTCGTCGAGATGATCGACCCGGTGCGCTACCCGGCGGGCGGGCTGGACGCGACGTCGGTGCGGGAGATCCGGCGCATCAAGGCCAGGGTCGACGCCGAGCGGCTGCCGCGCGGCGCCGACCCGACGACGCACACGAAGCTCGGCCGCGGTGGTCTCGCGGACGTGGAGTGGACCGTGCAGCTGCTCCAGCTCCAGCACGCGCACGAGGTGCCGTCGCTGCGCACGCCGTCGACGAACCTCGCCGTGGACGCCATCACCGAGGCCGGGCTGCTCGACGCGGAGGACGCGGAGGCGCTCAAGAACGGCTGGACCATGGCGACCAGGGCGCGCAACGCGGTGGTGCTGGTGCGCGGCAAGGCCGCCGACCAGCTCCCGTCGCAGGGGCGCGAGCTGGGAGCCGTCGCCGCGGTCATGGGGCACTCGCAGGACGATCCCGGCGCGTTCCTCGACGACTACCGTCGCACGACCAGGCGAGCGCGCGCCGTGGTCGAGCGGATCTTCTACGACTCGTGAAGACTGCTCTGGCGTGAAGGCAATCGCGCTGACCGAGTTCGGCGACCCAGAGGTCATGTCCCAGCAGGAGCTGCCCGACCCGCTCGTCGGGCCGGACCGGGTGCTGGTCCGGGTGAGAGCCGCGGGGGTGAATCCCGTGGACCGCGCCATCCGGGCCGGGTACCTGCGGGAGATCCTTCCGCACCACACGCCCCTGGTGCTCGGCTGGGACGTCGCCGGCGTCGTCGAGGCCGTGGGACCGGCGGTCGTGGACTTCGCGCCCGGTGACGAGGTGTTCGGCTACCAGCGCCACGACCACGTGCAGCACGGCACCTACGCGGAGCTGGTGTCGGGCGTCGAGCGCGGGCTGGCGCGCAAGCCGTCGTCGCTGAGCTGGGAGGAGGCGGCCGGGCTGCCCCTGGCCGGGCTCACCGCGCTCCAGTCGCTGCGGCTGGCCGGTGTCGGCGAGGGCGACGTCGTGCTCGTGCACGCCGCCGCGGGCGGGGTGGGGCACCTGGCCGTGCAGATCGCCGGGCTGCTCGGCGCGTCGCGGGTGATCGGCACCGCGTCGGAGCGCAACCACGACTTCGTGCGGTCCCTGGGGGCGGAGCCCGTGGCCTACGGAGACGCGCTGGTCGACAACGCGGCGGCGCTGCTCGGCGGTGACGGCCGGGTGGACGTGGCGTTCGACTGCGTCGGCGGCGCGGCGCTGACCCAGTCGACCGAGCTGGTGCGCGACCCGGCGCGGATCGTGTCGATCGTGGACCACAACGTGCTGGGGCTGGGCGGGAAGTACTGGTTCGTGCGTCCCGTGGCCGCCGACCTGGAGTGGCTGGCCGAGCGGGCCGACGCGGGGCAGCTGCGCGTGGAGGTGCAGCAGACGTTCCCGCTGGAGCGCGCCGTCGACGCCCACCGGCTCCTGGAGGGCGGGCACGTGCGCGGGAAGATCGTCCTGACGGTGTGAGCGCGCGGGCCCGTCCCCGGGGGGACGGGCCCGCGCGGTCGCGTCACTCCTCTTCGACGTCGGGGTCGACGGCCGGGGTGCTCGTGTAGACCTCGACCACCCACTCCTCGACCAGCGAGTCGTCGTCGGCGTCGGTGTCGGGCACGAGGCGGTTGAACACGCGGATGCCCAGGTCGAGGACACCGGCCGCCTGCACGGCCTCGGCCGCCTCGGCGGCGCTGTCGACGATCGTGGAGGAGAGCAGCGCGGGGGCGGGGAATTCGGCTTCATCAGACACGGCGCGACCCTAACCCGCGCTCGCGCCGAACCCGGCGGTGACGCCCCGCTCGGCGAGTTCCCGTTCCACCTGCGGGGTGGAAACGGCGGAGGGGCCGAGCGCGGTGCGCGCTCGGCCCCTCCGGTGCTGCTGACGTCGGATCACACGTCGTAGTACAGGGCGAACTCGTACGGGTTCGGGCGCAGGCGCAGCGGGTCGATCTCGTGCTCGCGCTTGAGCTGGATCCACGTCTGGATCAGGTCGGGCGTGAACACGCCGCCCTCCAGCAGGAACTCGTGGTCGGCCTCCAGGGCGTCGAGCACGGCGTCCAGGCTGGCCGGGACCTGCTTGACGTCGCGGGCCTCCTCGGGCGGCAGCTCGTAGAGGTCCTTGTCGATCGGCGTCGGCGGCTCGATCTTGTTCCGCACGCCGTCCAGGCCCGCCATCATCATGGCGGCGAAGGCCAGGTACGGGTTGCCCGACGAGTCGGGGCAGCGGAACTCGATGCGCTTGGCCTTCGGGTTGTCGCCCGTGATCGGGATGCGGACGCACGCCGAGCGGTTGCGCTGCGAGTACACCAGGCTGACCGGTGCCTCGTAGCCCGGCACGAGCCGGTGGTAGGAGTTCACCGTCGGGTTGGTGAACGCCAGCAGCGACGGCGCGTGGTGCAGGATGCCGCCGATGTAGTGGCGCGCGGTGTCGGACAGGCCGGCGTAGCCGGACTCGTCGTGGAACAGCGGCGCGCCGTCCTTCCACAGCGACTGGTGCGTGTGCATGCCCGAGCCGTTGTCGCCGAAGAGCGGCTTCGGCATGAAGGTGACGGTCTTGCCCTGCTGCCACGCCGTGTTCTTGATGATGTATTTGAACAGCATCAGGTCGTCGGCCGCGTGCAGCAGCGTGTTGAACTTGTAGTTGATCTCGGCCTGGCCGCCGGTGCCCACCTCGTGGTGCGCGCGCTCGACGGTGAAGCCCGAGTCCTCCATGTTCAGGACCATCTTGTCGCGGAGGTCCGCGTAGTGGTCCGTGGGGCTGACGGGGAAGTAGCCGCCCTTGTACTTGACCTTGTAGCCCTTGTTGCCGCCCTCCTCGTCCACACCGGTGTTCCACCAGCCGGAGATCGCGTCGATCTCGTGGAAGGAGGCGTTGGCCGTGGTGTCGAAGCGGACCGAGTCGAAGATGTAGAACTCGGCCTCGGCGCCGAAGAAGGCGGTGTCGGCGATGCCGGACTCGGCCAGGTACTGCTCGGCCTTGCGCGCGATGTTGCGCGGGTCGCGGCTGTAGGCCTCGCGGGTGAAGGGGTCGTGCACGAAGAAGTTGATGATCAGCGTCTTCTCGATCCGGAACGGGTCGAGACGCGCCGTGTAGAGGTCGGGCAGCAGCAGCATGTCCGACTCGTGGATCGACTGGAAGCCGCGGACCGACGAACCGTCGAACGCCAGACCGTCGTTGATGGCGTCAGCGTCGAACGCCGCGGCGGGCAGCGTGAAGTGCTGCATGACGCCGGGAAGGTCGCTGAAGCGCACGTCGACGAACTTCACGCCCTCGTCGGAGATGAACTTCAGGACCTCGTCGGGATTCTTGAACACCCTCGTCGACTCCTTTGACTCAATCGGGCATGGGGGTTGGCAACCACGCGGTCGCGGCTGGCAGTCGTGGCCGACGCTAGGCCGCCGGTGTTGCCCTGCCGTCTCTCGCGTGTTTCGCCAGTGTTAACGGGACCTGCGGACGGGGCAACTCGCCCGTCCGCGCTCACTACGTGAGAACGGGCTTACTCTGTAGGAGTGAGCAAGTGGACCGGTTCGTGGTTGTCAGGACCCAGTGCCGCTCTGGAGCCCGGTGCGGACTCCGGTGACGGTACCGCTCAGCGCTGGAAGGGCGAGCGGCTCGGTCTGCCGCAGAGCGGGCCGGGGTCGGTCGCGTCCAGCGGACGCCGCGCGTTCGCGATCCTGGTCGACTTCCTGCTCTCCGCGGCGGTGGCGGGGCTGTTCACCTACCCCGAGCTGCCGCGCAACTGGAGCCTGCTGGCCTGGTTCGCCATCACGATCCTCGCCGTCGCGTTCTTCGGCTTCACGCCCGGCCACCTGCTGTTCGGCCTGCGCGTGGCGCGGGTCGACGGCGTCGCCCTGGTGGGTCTGCCCCGAGCGGCCCTGCGCGCCGCGCTGATCTTCCTCGTCGTCCCGGCCGTGGTGTGGGACGCCGACAACCGGTGCCTGCACGACAAGGCCGCGCGGACCGTCGTCCTGAACGTCCGCTGACGCACGCCGCCCCCGACCGGGACCGGTCGGGGGCGGCGTGCGTCAGCGGTGCGCGAGAGGGGTCAGCGACGGCGCATCGAGCGCTGCACGTTGCGCATCTTCGCGCCCTGCGGCATCGGGCCCTTGGGCAGCGCGGCACCGCGGCTGGCCAGGGCGGCGAGCCGGTTCTCGATCGTGTCGACCTGGGCGGCGGAGATGTTGCGCGGCAGCTTCATGAGGTGGCTCTGGAGCTTGCGCAGCCGCACCTGCCCCTCCTCGGTGCCCACGACGACGTCGTAGATGGGCGTCTCGCCCACCACGCGCGCGATCCGCTTCTTCTCCTGCGCGAGCAGCCCCTTCACCCGGTGCGGCGCACCCTCGGCGACCAGGACGACGCCCGGCCGGCCGATGACGCGGTGCACGGCGTCGAGCTGCGTGGTGCCCGCGACGGCGGGCGTGACCCGCCAGCGGCCGCGCAGGTTCTCCAGCGCCCACGCCGCGGCGCCGGGCTGCCCGTCGGCCTTCGCGTAGACGTTGCGCTGCACGCGCCGCCCGAAGATGATCACCGCCAGCAGTGCGCCGATCGCGATGCCCATCGGCAGGAACACCCACTCCAGGTCCCAGATCAGACCGAGCAGGAACGCGACCGCCGAGGCGCCCAGCAGCGCTGCGAGCATCAGCGGCACGAGCGCCTTGTCCTCGCGGCGCTGCATCTTGAACGCCTCGAAGATCTGCCCACGCTTCTCGCGCGACGCCGCGCGACGCGCCTTGGCCGCCTCCTTGGCGGCCGCCTTGTCCTGCTTACCTGCCATGTGTCCAGGATAAGGGCAAGCCCTCGTCCCGACGCGAGCCTGCCCCGCCCCTGGTGCGACACTGCGGGGGTGGACCCGCTGCTGGAAGGACTCGACCCCGAACAGCGCGCCGCGGTCGAGGCCCCGCGCGGACCGGTGTGCGTGCTCGCCGGCGCGGGTACCGGCAAGACCAGGACGATCACCCACCGCATCGCCTACCAGGTGCAGCGCGGGCACGTCGCCGCAGGTCAGGTCCTCGCCGTCACGTTCACGGCGCGGGCAGCGGGGGAGATGCGGACGCGGCTGCGGGGGCTCGGCGTGCACGGCGCGCAGGCCCGCACGTTCCACGCCGCGGCCCTCAAGCAGCTGCGGTACTTCTGGCCCAGGGTCGTGGGCGACGAGCAGTGGGACCTCGTGGACAACAAGCTGAGGCTGGTGGCGCAGGCGGCGAACCGCGTCGGGCTGTCCACCGACTCCGACTCGCTGCGCGACCTGGCCAGCGAGATCGAGTGGTCGAAGGCGTCGCTGATCGCCCCGCAGGACTACCCCGCCGCCGCGGAGCGCACCCACCGGGACACGCCGGCGCCCTCGCCGCAGCTCGTGCGGCTCTACCAGACCTACGAGCAGCTCAAGAACGACGCGCGGCTGCTCGACTTCGACGACCTGCTGCTGCACACGGCGGCGGCGCTGGAGGAGAACAGCGAGGTCGGCGAGGAGTTCCGCGACCGCTACCGCTGCTTCGTCGTCGACGAGTACCAGGACGTGACGCCGTTGCAGCAGCGCGTCCTCGACGCCTGGCTCGGCCCGCGCGACGACCTGACCGTGGTCGGCGACGCGAACCAGACGATCTACTCCTTCGCCGGGGCGTCCCCGCGTCCCCTGCTGGACTTCCCGCGCCGCTTCCCCGAGGCGACCGTGGTGCGGCTGGAGCGCGACTACCGCTCCACGCCGCAGGTGGTGGAGCTGGCCAACGAGGTCATCAGGTGGGCGCGCGGACGCTCGGCCGGGTCGCGGCTGCGGCTGATCGGGCAGCGTCCGGACGGCCCGCGCCCGTCGTTCGCCGAGTTCGACGACGAGCCGGCGGAGGCCGCCGCGGTCGCCCAGCGGGCGCGGGCGCTGATGGACGAGGGCGTGCCCGCCAGCGAGATCGCCGTCCTGTACCGGGTGAACGCGCAGTCCGAGGTGTTCGAGCAGGCGCTCGCCGAGGTGGGCATCCCCTACCAGGTGCGCGGCGGGGAGCGGTTCTTCGCCCGGACCGAGGTGCGGCAGGCGATGTCCGCGCTGCGCGCCGCCAGCTCGTCGCCGACCGGGCTCGGGCTGCCGGAGGCGGTCCGGAAGGTGCTCGGCGGCGTCGGCCTGACCGACGAGCCGCCCGCCGGTGGTTCCGCCCGCGAGCGCTGGGAGTCGCTGCTCGCCCTCGTGGAGCTGGCCGAGGAACTGGTCGCCACCGTCGAGGGCGCCGACCTGGCGCGGTTCGTGGTGGAACTGGACGTGAGGGCCGAGGCGCAGCACCCGCCCACCGTCGAGGGCGTCACGCTCGCGTCCCTGCACGCCGCGAAGGGCCTGGAGTGGGACGCGGTGTTCCTGGTGGGGCTCACCGAGGGCACCGTGCCGATCCAGCACGCCGACGGCGACGACGCGGCGATCGAGGAGGAGCGCCGGCTCCTCTACGTGGGGGTCACCCGCGCGCGCGTGCACCTGTGGCTGTCGTGGGCGCTGGCCCGCGCGGCCGGGGGACGCAAGTACCGGCGGCGCAGCCGCTTCCTGCACGACCTCGTCCCGGACGCCCACCCGGCGTCGCGGACGGCGAAGCAGGGCGGCGGCCCGGTGCCGAAGCGGGCGAAGCCGAAGTGCCGGATCTGCGGGGCGCCGCTGCTGGACACGCAGGCCGTGAAGCTGGGCCGCTGCTCGGAGTGTCCCTCCGACGTGGACGAGGAGCTGCTGGCGAAGCTGCGCACGTGGCGTGCCGAGCGGTCGCGCGAGCTGAAGGTCCCGCCGTACGTCGTGTTCACCGACGCCACGCTCGTCGCCATCGCCGAGCAGCGCCCGCAGGACGCGGCCGGACTCGTCGGCATCTCCGGCATCGGAGCGGCCAAGCTCGACCGGTTCGGAGACGACGTCCTGACCGTCGTCCGGACCGGCAGCACCTGATCCGGACGTATTTCGAAAAAGCGGTTGCACGCCTCCCGCGAGGGGTCCTAACCTGCTTCTGCCGGGCACGGAAGTGCCCGTCTGGGGATGAAGAGCAAGACCAGCAAGTTCCGATTCGACCGCGTATCTGCCGTCGCGACGAGCCCTCTGAGGAGGTGGCCGGTGTGAACACTCAGCTTCTGATGTGCGCGCCCGGCGTCGTCGTGTCCGGGGGCGTTGTCGCGTCCGCAGCCGCCCCGACGGCCTGGGAGAAGTCTGCCCGCGGTCGTCACGAGGCCCCGGCCACCGTTCTGCGCGGTGGCGTCTACGTCCAGCAGCCGGTGATCACGCCGCGCACTGCCGACGACAACTCGATTGCGCCGTCCGCGCAAGAGCTGATGCATCTGACGACCTAGTTCCAGGTCAGGTGCACAACCTGGCTCACGAAGGCCGCGGACCCCGCTCACGGGATCCGCGGCCTTCGTGTTTTTGCACGTCGAAAACCCCGTTGAAGTACTTCGACAGGAGACACCTGATGTTGACCGCTACCGCCCCGCTCACCAGCGAGGCGTTGCCGGAACTCGCAGACGCGGAACTGGCTCTGCCGTGCCGCACCAACAACCCCGACCTGTGGTTCGCCGACGCGCCCGCCGACCTGGAGCAGGCCAAGGCGTTCTGCGCCACCTGCCCCGTCGTCGCCGAGTGCCTCGCCGGAGCACTGGCGCGCCACGAGCCGTGGGGCGTCTGGGGTGGGGAGATCTTCGAGCGCGGGGCGGTCATCGCCCGCAAGCGTCCTCGCGGTCGCCCGCGCAAGGACGCCGCGCCCGTCGTCCGGACCGCCGTCGCCGATCAGGAGGCGGCCGCGTGATCACCCAGCCGAACACCTGGAACATCCCGACGCCCGACGGCGAACCGAGGGGACTGAACCCGATGTTGCTCGAAGAAAACCTCGCCCGTGACCGAATGCGCGATGCGGAGAGCTTCGCCGAGGCCCAACGACTGGCCCGCCGGCTGGTCTCCGCCCGCAGGTGGCGGCGACTGTCCGGTTGGGCCGCGAAGAGGGCCGCGGCGGTCAGCCGCGCGCTCTGACGGTCTCGACGCCCCGACACCGTCCTCCTCCCGTCGCCGCGGGAGGAGGACGGTGCCCCGGCTGGGTACGGTTCGTGGTGTGGCACACACCCGTGACGGAATCGACTGGTCGGCCCGACTGGAGGACATGAAGCGCGCGGACGCGCTGGACGAGGAGGCGCTGCGCGTCGTCGCCGGTCGGCTCGCCCGCCCGCTGCCCGACTCGCCGACGGTGGTGGACGCCGGTTCGGGATCGGGAGGGATGAGCGCCGCACTGGCCGGGGCGCTGGGCGCGCGGGGCGGTGGCACGCTCGTCCTCGTCGACGCCGTGCCCGAACTCCTCGACGCCGCGACCGCCGCCGCGCGGGCGGCGGCCGGAGGGCGGGTCCACGTCCGCCCGGTGCTCGCCGACCTGGCCGACGCCGACCTCGCAAGCCTCGTCCCGTCGGCGCACCTGGTGTGGGCGGCTCGCGTCGTGCACCACCTGCCCGACCAGGGCGACGCGGTGACACGCCTGGTCGGAGCCCTGGCGCCGGGTGGCTGGCTGGCGCTGGAGGAGGGCGGCCTGGACAGCAAGCACCTGCCCTGGGACCTCGGCGTGGGGGAGCCCGGTCTCCAGGACCGGCTGATCGCGGCCCGCCGCGAGTGGTTCGCGCGGATGCGCCAGGACGTGCCCGGCTCGGTCCGGCTGCCCGTCGGGTGGAACGTCGTGCTGGCCGAGGCGGGGCTGACCGACGTGACGGCGTTCAGCTACCTGGTCGAGCACCAGGGCCCGCCGACACCGGCCGTCCGCGCCGCGGCCCTGGAGTGGCTCGGCTTCCACGTCGGCGTGGCGGGTGATCAGCTGCACACCTCCGACCGCGCCGCGGTCCGCCGCCTGCTCGACCCCGACGACGACGCCTGGCTCGGCGCGCGTGACGACGTGTTCGTCCTGCAGGCCCGCACGGTCGCCCTCGGACGCAGGAGCCAGGCGTGACCTGCTTCCGCTGCGGGCGCGCGAGCACCTCCGAGTCCGAGGTGCTGACCTGGGTCAACGAGCGCGACGGCGGCCGGAGCCGCTGGCTGTGCCCGGACTGCGCGCGTGCGCACGTCCGCGACATCGAGAGCAAGCTGCCCGACGAGCACTGGTGAGCACGGTCCGCGCCCGGTGCCGTCCGCACCGGGCGCGGACCGGCCTCAGTCGTCCACGTCGTCGAAGCCCGGCTGCCAGCGGCTGACGATGCTCAGGGCGGGGACGTGCGCGTCGAGCTGGCACAGGATGCCCGTCGCGCCGAGCGTGACCCGGTGGATCAGCAGGTACTGCGGGGGCAGGTTCAGCGAGCGGCCCGTCCGGGAGTCCGGGCTGCGCAGGTCGCCCACCCGCTCCGCCTGGCTCTGCAACCAGGAGCGGGTGAAGTGGAACTCCTCGGTCGCCAGCGGTTCCACGAACGGCGAGAGGTAGGCCAGCACGTCCTCGGCCAGCAGTTCCGTGCCCGGCCGCACGAAGTGCTCGTCGCGCAGCAGGTCCAGCAGGTCGGCCGACCGCTCCTGGAGGGCGAGCGCGATCATCCGGCCGAGCGTGCGCGGCAGCCCCTCCGGGAGCCTCGCCACGGCGCCGAAGTCGATCACCCGCAGACGGCCGTCGTCGCCGAGCATGAAGTTGCCGGGGTGCGGGTCGGCGTGCAGCAGGCCGGAGCGGGCGGGCGCGGAGAAGTGGAACTCCGACAGCAGTGTCCCCGCCCGGTCGCGCTGCTCCGGCGTGCCCTCGCGGATGATCGCCGACAGCGGCACGCCGTCGACCCAGCGGGTGATCATGACCTTGGGAGCGCTGGCGACGACACCGGGCACGAGCACCTGCTCGTCGCCGTCGAACGCCTTCGCGAACGCGCGCTGGTTGTCGGCCTCGGTGCGGTAGTCCAGCTCCTCGACCATCCGGTCGCGCAGCTCCTCCAGCAGCGGCCTGACCTCGGCGCCGGGGATGATCGCCTGGAACAGGCGGCTGAACCGCAGCAGCTGGCGCAGGTCGGCCTGCAACGCCTCGTCGGCTCCGGGGTACTGGACCTTGACGGCGACCTCGCTGCCGTCGTGCCAGATCGCCCGGTGCACCTGCCCGATGCTCGCCGACGCCGCCGGGGTGTCGTCGAACTCCACGAACCTCTTCGTCCAGGCCGTGCCGAGCTGCTCGGCCAGCACGCGGTGCACGGTGCGCACCGGCATCGGGGGAGCGGCGGTCTGGAGCTTCGTCAGCGCCTCGCGGTACGGGGCGGCGTACTCCTCGGGCACGGCGGCCTCGAACACGCTCAGGGCCTGGCCGAACTTCATCGCCCCGCCCTTGAGCTGCCCCAGCACCGCGAAGAGCTGCTCGGCGGTCCTGGCGGAGAACTCGGCGTTGATCTCGTCGGTGGTGTGCCCGGCGAGGCGCTTGCCCCAGCCGCCGACCACACGGCCCGCCACGCCCAGAGGAAGGCTGGCCAGTTTCGCCGTGCGCTGCACTGCGTTGCGCGGGATGTCACTCACTCGGTCGTTCTCCCCCGCCCGTCGTCCGCGGTCCCCTTCATACTAGGTGCGCCCGGTGCGCCGCAGTCGCACGCGGGGTGCCGCGACCACGAGCGGTGATCGACGACACCCCGCAGCGGGTCCAGCTCCAGGGTGGTGTCCGCGGCGGGGGGCGCGGTCCCGGCGCAGTCCAGCGCCAGCAGGACCTGGGCCACCGCCAGCGCCGCGGTGCCGGTGGCGGCGACGACGTCCGCGCTCGGCGGACGCTCGGCGAGCTGCGCGGCCACGGCGGGCCAGCGCGGGTCCAGGTCGGTGCGGTGCAGGTCCGCGCAGCGCAGACAGCTGGTCAGGCCGGGCACCACGAGCGGCCCCACGACGCCCACGCCCTCGCGCACGCGCACCGCCAGGTGGGGCACGCCCGTGCTCATCAGCTCGGCGACCACCCGCGGGTCGGGCACCGGCGCGTCGGCGAGCACCACCAGGTCCGGCGTCACCGGCGACTGCCTGACCCGCTCGGACGCCCGGCGCAGCGCCTCGGCCGCCGCGTCGCGGCGGGGGCGGCCCACGTCGGAGAGGGTGAGACCGCAGCCGGTGTCCTCCGGCGCGACCGGGCCGGAGGCGGCGACGCGCACCCGGCCGACGCCCGACGCCGCGAGCAGCGAGGCGACGGCCGTCGCGAGCCTGCCCCCACCGCGCACGAGCACGGCCGCGTCGTCCCTGGTCCGCACGACCCGTGCGGCGGTGCGACCGGTGCGCAGGCGCCACGCGGTCGTGTCCGGCGCGAGCCCGGCCGGTCCGGTCCCCGGCTCGTCGACCAGCCCGGCCCGCACGAGCTGCCCCAGCACCCCGACGAGCTCCGCCGCGTCCCCGCCGCGCCGCCGCATCCGGTCGCCCAGCTCGGCGACGGTGTGCTCGCCGCCGAGGTCGAGCAGCTCCGCGGTGCACGCGCTGGACAGGCCCTCGACGACCACGGCGTGCCGCGGGTCGGTGCCGAGCTGGACCTCGCCCGGTCCGCGCAGCAGCACGGCCAGGCCGGGCAGGACGCGCGGTCGGACGGGCAGAGCGCCGGGAGCGGGGGCGGTGCGGTCCGCCTCCGGTGCCGCGGACCGCACCGCCTCCCGCCCCGTCAGGCGTCCGCCTTGCCGAGGATGCGCGTGACGGTCGTCCCGCACACCGGACACTTGCCCTTCGCCATCCGGCGCCCGTTGGTCTCGTGGACCTCGCCCTCGAAGTCGCGCTTCTCGCGACACTTCACGCAGTAGCCGTTGTAGCTCTCGGCCACGGCCCCTCCCTCGCGGTAGATGAGTGCGGGTGCACTTGACGACACCGGGCACGCTACCGCCGGAGTGGTGCTGTCGCTTGCATGTGACGACGTGCGTGTCCAGCCGCCGAACGGAGCAACGTGGCGGAGGGGAGATCTGCGTCGCACCACGCCGGGAGGCCACCGGGCGTCGGTGTCTGCGCCTAACGTGGCAGGCATGGCCGAACCGCAGGTGGAGGTGCGTCGCAGCGCCCGGCGCCGTCGCATGGTCAGCGCCTACCGCGAGGGGGACACCGTCGTCGTCCTGCTCCCGGCCCGGATGAGCCGGGTGGAGGAGGAGCACTGGGTGAAGGAGATGCTCAGCAGGCTCCAGCGCAGCGAGACGCGCCGCCGATCACCCGCCCGGACCTCCGACGAGGCGCTGCTGGCGCGCTGCGGCGAGCTGAGCACGCGCTACCTCGACGACCGGGCCACGCCGACGAGCGTGCGCTGGGTGCCTCCCATGCGGACCCGCTGGGCCTCCTGCACGCCGGCCGAGGGCACGATCCGCGTCAGCGCGCGGCTGCGCGACGTGCCGTCGTGGGTGCTGGACTACGTGCTCGTGCACGAGCTGGCCCACCTGAGGGTGCCGGGGCACGGCGCCGACTTCTGGGAGCTGGTGCACCGCTACCCGAAGACCGAGCGGGCGATGGGCTACCTGGAGGGGCTGGCCGCGGCGGCGGGCCTGGGGATCACCGAGGACGTGTGAGAGAGGGGGAGGAGGCACGCGGCCTCCTCCCCCTCCCGTCCTCTCGCGAGACGTCAGCGCGGGCCGTCGGAGCCCTCGTCGTCGTCCTTCGGAGCGTCGTCTCGCAGCGTGCGCTCCAGCTCCGCCATCGGGTCCTCCAGCGCGGCACGGGTGCGTCCCAGCCGCTCGGAGAACTCCAGCGGGTCGTCCAGGTCGTCGGAGCCGGGCACCAGGTCCGGGTGGTCCCACACGCTGTCGCGGATCGCGGTGCCGTGCTGGTCGCCGACGAGCTTCCACAGCGCGGAGGCCGACCGCAGGCGGCGCGGCCGCAGCTCCAGGCCCACGAGCGTGGCGAACGTCTGCTCGGCCGGGCCACCGCTCGCCCGGCGGCGGCGCAGCGTCTCGCGCAGCGCTGCGGCACCGGGCAGCCGCTCGCCCACGGCCTCGTTCACCACGACGTCGACCCAGCCCTCGACCAGCGCGAGCAGCGTCTCCAGCCTGGTCAGCGCGGCCTTCTGCTCCGGGGTGGTCTGCGGCTCCAGCATCCCGGAGCTCATGGCCTCCTCGATGCTGGCCGGGTTCGCCGGGTCGATCTGACCGGCGAGCTGCTCCAGCGCCGAGGTGTCGACCTTGATGCCCCCGGCGAACTCCTCGACGGTGTCGAGCAGCCGCTGCCGCAGCCACGGCACGTGCGTGAACAGCCGCTGGTGGGCCGCCTCGCGCGCCGCGAGGAACACCACGACCTCGCTGGCCGGGCGCTCCAGGCCCTCGGTGAACTTCTCGATGTTCGCGGGCAGCAGCGCCGCCGTGCCCTCGGGACCGAGCGGCAGACCGACCTCGGTGGAGGTCAGCACCTCGGAGCCCAGCTGCGCGAGCGCGCCGCCGAGCTGCGACCCGAAGGCCATCCCGCCCATCTGACCCAGCATGGACAGCAGGGGGCCCGCGGCCTCCTTGGCCTCGGCGGGCATCGCCTCGACCCACGCGCCGGACACCCGCTGCGCCACCGGGTCGCACAGCCGCTGCCACGTCGGCAGCGTGCGCTCCACCCAGTCCCGCGCCGTCCAGCCCTGCGACACCCGCGTGCCCGTGGGCAGCGACGTCACCGGGTCCAGCCACATCTCCGCGAGGTGCACCGCGTCCGCGACGGTCTTGTCCTGATCGGGGGCGAACCCCGTCGTCGTGGTCTTCGCGGACAGCTGCTGGAGCGCGATCTGCTTGGCGAGGTCGTAGTTGACCGGACCGCTGGACGTGCCCTGGCTGCTCAGCATCGCGCCGAGCTGGCTCAGCATGGAGCCGAGCTGGTTGAAGTCGAAGGGGCCGCCCTGCTGACCGCCCTGGTCCGAGGGCTTGCGGCCGCTGTCGTCCGGGTCGGGCAGACCGAACCCGAAGGGCGTGTTGCTCATGGCTCCACGGTACGCGGACCGGCGAGCCGAGGCGGGTCCGGTTCGCCGACGGCGTGAGACCCGCCCCGGCGGGCGGTGGCTCACGCCGGTCGGACGGGGAGGGTCGTACCCTGTGCGATCGTGAGCGAGCGCAGCGAGGGCAGCAGCGGCACCGGCACCGACGAGAGCGCGGAGCAGCACTTCGCCGGCGCCTCCGCGCCGGTGCCGCCCCCGAGGTCGCGCGGGCTGACCAGGCGGACCTGGACGCTGGTGACCAGCTTCGTCCTCGTGACCGCGCTCGGGCTGCTCGGCGGATTCGCCAGGGTGCCCTACATCGCGCTCGGCCCCGGCCCCACCTACGACACCCTCGGCCAGGTCGAGGGCACCGACGTGGTGCGCGTCGACGGCGAGGAGACCTTCCCCACGGGGGGCGCGCTGACCATGACGACGGTGTCGCTCACCGACGACGTGTCGCTGTTCGGGGCGCTCGGCCTGTGGCTGTCCGGCCGCTACGCGCTCGCCCCCCGCGAGGAGTACTTCAAGCCGGGGGAGTCCGAGGAGCAGGTCGAGCAGGAGAACGTCCGGGCGTTCCAGGACTCGCAGTCCAGCGCGGAGGTCTCGGCCCTGAGCTACCTCGGCTACCCCAAGAAGGTCGTCGTCGCCGAGGTGACGGAGGACAGCCCGGCCGAGGGCGTGCTCTCGCCCGACGACCGGGTGGTCGCGGTCAACGGCAGGCAGATCGCCTCCGCCGACGACGTGCGCACCGCCCTCGCCGAGACGAGGCCGGGCGACCGGGCCGACGTGACCTTCGAGCGCGGCACCGAGGAGCCCAGGACCACCTCGGTCGTCCTGGGCAGCAGCGAGGGCCGCGAGAACGGCTTCATCGGCATCCTGCCGGCCGACCGCGCGGACGTCCCGTTCGAGGTCACGATCAGCCTCGCCGACGTGGGCGGGCCGTCGGCCGGACTGATGTTCGCCCTGTCGATCGTCGACAAGCTCACCCCCGGCGAGCTGAACGGCGGCCAGTCGATCGCCGGCACCGGCGAGATCGACGACCGGGGCCAGGTCGGCCCCATCGGCGGCATCCAGTTCAAGATGACGGCCGCCCGCGAGGGCGGCGCCACCACCTTCCTCGTGCCCGCCGCGAACTGCACCGAGGCGAAGCAGCAGACCCCCGAGGGGCTGCGCCTGATCAGGGTCGAGAACCTGACCGGCGCCGTGCAGGCGCTGGAGGCGCTCACGTCCGGCGGGGACGTGCCCGGCTGCTGAGACCGGTGGCCCGGATCGGGCCACCGGCTCGGCGCGGTCGTCAGGGCAGCGCGGTCGTCAGGGCAGCGGGGGCGAGACGAGCAGCCTGCCGTCCGTGCCGATGCGCAGGGCGATCGGCTGACCGGCGGAGTTGGTCACCAGCGCCGGTGACACCGGCGTGGTCCCGACGAGCCCGCTCCACGACCCGAACCCGTCGTTCGGGGCGACCTGCCGGGTGAACGACACCCCGCCCGTCGCGTCGCGCGCCGCCAGGAAGATCCGGTTCTGCGCCCCGGACGCCCGCAGCGCCGCCACCTCGCCGACGCCTCCCGGCGAGCCCAGGCCGGTAGGCGGGCCGGACCAGCTCCCGCCGACGCTGAACTCGTACACCGTCCGGACGTCGCCGAACTCGCCGCGCCAGAACACCTCCAGCCGCCCGTCGGCGTTCAGGGCGGCGGTGGGCGAACTGGTCACCGCGTCCCCGACCAGCGAGGCGACCGGCCCCCACCCCTGGCTCGGGGTGGCCTGCCACCACCGCAGGACACCCGTCCGGGTGGCGGCGAACAGGGCCAGCCGCCCGTCGGGCCGCCGCACGCACACCGGAGTGCCCCGCACGTCGGGACCGCCGCCGAAGTCCTCCCAGCCGGAGAAACCGGCGTTGACCTCCGTCTGGTAGGCCGTCGACACCCCGCCGCCGGAGTTCTTCACGAACACCTGCAAGCGGCCGTCGGCGTTCTTGCCCACCGCGGGCGCGCCGGTGTGCTGACCGCTCTCGCCGTTGGGGTTGCCGAGGCTCTCCCAGGCGGAGAAGCCCCCGCCGACCGACGTCTGGTAGCTCGTCACGACGTCGTGCGTCTCCAGGTCGACCGCGAACACCTCGACGCGCCCGTCCTGGTTCGACCCGACGGCCAGCGACGGCGCGACCGGGCCGCCGCCGATGGACACCGGCCCGGTGAAGGCCCCGCCCGCGGTCTGCTGCCTCCAGTGGCGCACCGCGCCGCCCTGCGCGGAGAACACGTGCGTCCGCCCGCCACCGTCCTTGCCCGCCCACGCCGTGCCCGCCGGCCACCGCCAGTACTGGCTGCGCAGCCACACCAGCGGCGAGCTGCCCGCCCCGCTGTCCTGCGCGGCGTAGACCCCGTAGACGGCGCTCTTGGTGCTGACGGCCTGCTGCGACAGGTTCTGCGCCCAGCCCTGCGTGCCGTAGCCGCGGTGCTCGACCAGCAGCGGCCGGGTCCCGGTGCCGGTGGCGTGGATCTCGAACGCCGCCCGCGCGAACCTCGCGCAGGCCACGTGGTCCGCGTGGTCGGGCGCGTCCCTCGGGTCCGGCTCCGGGTCCTGCGCGAACACCGCGGTCGGGGCGGAGTCCGCCAGCAGCGCGACCAGCACGGCCGTCAGCCCGGCGCCCGTGTAGACGAGGGACTGCTGCACCGGCGAGCCGGGGTAGACGATGGTGTGCGCCGTCTCCTGAGCGTCGTCCCACAGCCTCGTCAGCGCGTCGAGCTGCAACGAGTCCCCGCCGTCCGGCAGGCCGAGGAACACCAGCTCCACGTGCGGGGCACCGACGAGCACGTCGACCTCCACCGCCCTCCCCGCGAAGGTGCGGCTGGTGCGGGTCCACCGGTCCGCGACACCCGCCATCGAGGCGTAGGCGGCGCACACGCCCGCCCGGCGCTGCGCCGCGTACAGCTCGCGCGTCGTGCCGTTGCCGTTGAACTCACCGGCGGTCACGTAGACCGTCCTGGTCGGCGCACCCCGTTGGACGCCGAGCTGCACGTCGGGGTTGATGAAGATCAGATCGTCGTCCTCGTGCGCGACGACAGCCGTGTTCCGTTCGATCGGAGCAGTCATGTCCGCCCCTCTCCCGTACCCGAACACCTACCCGCGGCGGCACCGCGTTGGTCCGAATGCTAAGGAGGCGGAGGGGTGGACACGGGAGATGCGCGCCTTCCGTCCAGGTCTCGTCCAGGGCCGAGCGCGGGCGGGGCGCACCGGCGCGCCCGCCCGCGCGGCCCGGTCCGACCGGCTACGGCTTGAACGTCTCCAGCAGCGCGTCCGTGAGGTTGGGCGCGAGCTCGGGGTGCTCCACGATCTCGTCCGGCCGCTCCGCGTCGCCCCGCAGGTGCAGCACGCACGCCACGGTGCCGTCGCGCAGCACCGCGGCCACGAGACGCGCCTCGCGGCGCTGCGGGTGCTCGGCGGCGAAGCGGCGGGCGGCCTCGTCGTCCTGCTCGTCGTCGGGGATCTCGTCCTCCGCCTCCGGCGGCAGCACGACGATCTCCTGAGCGAGGGCGCAGCCGCCGACGACGTCCGGCCAGACGATCCCGGCGAGCGCCTCGCCCAGGTCGTCGGCGGGAAGCTCGTCCTGGGCGATGGGCGTCCACGTCGACGCCGGGTCGAGCTGCCCCGCCAGCTCGGGCTGCGAGGTGAGCAGCTCCGCGGTCGGGACGAGGGCGAACAGCTGCGGAGCCTGGTCCCAACCGGCGGAGGAGACGAACTCCTCCACCTCGCGGGCCACGGCGGGCAGCAGTGCGATGGGCTTGTCCGGGGATTCACTGGCTGACACGCGCGACATGCTCCCACCCGCACCGGCCCCGCGCTGTCGGCAGGGGCGAATCGGACAACCGATCGGGGAACCGGACGGGGCGTCCGTAGAGTTGGACAGGCAGAAACTACGCAGAACCGCGATCCAGGAGCGTGCCCCGTGGCCACACGGCCCCCGGTCGGACTGCCCAAGCTGTCCCGACGAAGCCGGATACTGCTCATCATCGGTGTGGTGCTCCTGGTCGGGCTGATCACCGGTTCCAGGTTGCTCGACACCTACGTCAACTGGCTCTGGTTCGGCGAGGTCGGCTTCCGCTCGGTCTACAGCACCGTGCTGCTGACCAGGCTCGCCCTCTTCGCCGGAGTGGGCCTGCTCGTCGGCGGGCTGGTCGCGCTGAACCTGTACCTCGCCTACCGCTCGCGGCCGGTGTTCGTGCCCGTGACCGGCCCCGACGACCCGGTCGCCCGCTACCGCACGGTCGTCGTGCGCAGGCTGCGCCTGTTCGGCATCGGCCTGCCGGTGCTCGTGGGCCTCGTCGCCGGAGCTTCGGCGCAGGCCGACTGGCAGCAGCTCCAGCTCTTCCTGAACTCCACGCCGTTCGGCGTCGCGGACCCGCAGTTCCAGCACGACATCGGGTTCTACGCCTTCCAGCTGCCCTTCTACACGTGGCTGCTGTCGTGGCTGTTCATCGCCACCGCCCTGTCGTTCCTCGGCGCGCTGGTGGCGCACTACCTGTTCGGCGGCATCCGGCTCGCCGGCCGCGGCGGCCAGGTCTCCGGCCCCGCCCGCACGCACCTCGCGCTCGTCGCGGGAACGTTCATCCTGCTCAAGGCCGTGGCGTACTTCTTCGACCGGTACACGCTGCTGTTCTCGAACCGGAACGACAAGTTCGACGGCGCCACCTACACCGACCTCAACGCGGTGCTGCCGGCCAAGCTGATCCTGCTGTGCATCGCCGTGTTCTGCGCCGTGGCGTTCTTCGCGGGCGCGTTCCTGCGCAACATGCAGCTCCCGGCCATCGCGACGGTGCTCCTCGTGCTGTCCAGCGTCCTCGTCGGCGCCGCCTGGCCCGCCGTGCTGGAGCAGTTCTCGGTCAAGCCCAACGCGATCGAGAAGGAGGCCGAGTCGATCAGGCGCAACATCACCGCCACCAAGCAGGCGTTCGCGCTCACGGACGACAAGGTCGAGACAAAACCGTACGAGGGCAAGGAGAACGTCTCCCTCCAGGAGCTGAGCGACGACAAGGCGACGGTCGGCAACGTCCGCCTCCTCGACCCGAACGTGCTGGGCAAGACCTTCACCCAGTACCAGCAGCTCCGGCCGTTCTACGGCTTCCAGGAGAAGCTCGACGTGGACCGCTACACGGTCGGCGGCACCCCCCGCGACTACATCGTGGCGGTGCGCGAGCTGAACACCGCCGGCCTGCCCGAGGGACAGCGCGACTGGATCAACCGGCACCTGATCTACACCCACGGCAACGGCTTCGTCTACGCCGAGGCCAACAAGGTCAGCTCCCCGGCCGACTCCGGCGGCACCGGCGGCTACCCGGCGTTCCAGGCCAGCCAGCTCAACGAGCGCGGCGAGGTCACCCAGGGCGCCATCGAGGTGCAGCAGCCCCGCACCTACTACGGCGAGCTGAACCAGGCACCCGACTACGCCATCGTCGGCGGGCGGCCCGCCGACGCGCCCAACGAGTACGACACCGACACCACCCAGTTCACCTACGACGGCTCCGGCGGTGTGCGGATCGGCGGCGCGCTGAACAAGCTCGTCTTCGCGTCCTACTACGGCGAGCGGAACATCCTGTTCAACTCCGCCATCAGCGAGGACTCGAAGATCCTCTTCAAGCGCGACCCGCGCCAGCGCGTCGAGGCCGTCGCGCCGTGGCTCACCGTGGACACCGACCCCTACCCCGCGGTGGTGGACGGCAAGATCACCTGGATCGTCGACGGCTACACGACGCTGAACAACTACCCCTACGCGGAGCGCACCGCGCTGGGCGAGGCCACCAACGACTCGCTGTCCGGCGTGCCGGCCCAGCGCAACGACGACATCAACTACATCCGCAACTCCGTCAAGGCCACCGTGGACGCCTACGACGGCACGGTCACCCTGTACGCGATGGACGAGCAGGACCCCGTCCTCAAGACGTGGATGAACGTCTTCCCCGGCACGGTCCAGCCCAAGAGCGACATCTCCCGGTCGCTCCAGGAGCACTTCCGCTACCCGGAGGACCTGTTCAAGGTCCAGCGCGAGACGCTGGCCCGCTACCACGTCACCCAGCCGCGCGACTTCTTCTCCGGTGTCGCCTTCTGGGGCGTCCCGTCCGACCCGACCGTCGACAACGCCATCACCACCGAGCAGCTCCAGCAGAGCGCCGCTCGGGGCGCGCGCGACCAGCAGCCGCCGTACTACGTGCTCGCCGGTGACCCGACCGGTGACTCCAACGCGGTGGACTTCCAGCTCACCAGCACGCTCGTCCGGCAGAACCGCGAGTTCGCGGCCGCCTACATGACGGCCAGGTCCGATCCGGACAACTACGGCAAGATCAGCGTCCTCACGCTCAACAACGAGGCCAAGGGACCGCAGCAGATCCAGACGCAGTTCCTGACCTCCGGCGCCGTCTCCAGCGAGCTGAACCTGCTGACCCAGCAGAAGACGACCGTCAGGTACGGCAACCTGCTCACGCTCCCGGTGGGCGGCGGCCTGCTCTACGTCGAACCCGTCTACATCGAACGGGCCAGCCAGAACACCTCGTTCCCGCAGCTCTACAAGGTCCTCGTGAGCTTCGGCGGCGCGGTCGGGTACGCGCCCACGCTGAGCGAGGCGCTGGAACAGGTGCTCTCCGGAGCCGCGTCCCAGGTGCCAGACCCCAGTGGCGACGGCACCGCCACCACGCCGCCGCCGACGAGCACCACGCCGGGCACCCAGGCGCCCGGCAACGGCAACGGCACCAGCCCCGACCTCCAGCAGGCGGCTCGCGACCTCCAGGCCGCGATCGCCACCCTGAGGACGGCGCAGCAGAGCGGTGACTTCGCCGCCATCGGAGACGCCTTCAAGGCGGTCGACGACGCCGGCAAGAGGTTCGACGCGGCGATGGCGGCATCCCCGCCCGCGTCGCAGTCCTCCGTCGCACCCTCGCCGACGCCGACCGGCTGACCTGCGGCAACGCGAACATCGGGTGGCCCGGCACACGTCCGGGCCACCCGATTTGCACTTCCGCGCAACCCCCGCGTAGAGTTCTGCTTACCGACGCGGGGTGGAGCAGCTCGGTAGCTCGCTGGGCTCATAACCCAGAGGTCGCAGGTTCAAATCCTGTCCCCGCTACAAAGTTGGGAAAGTCCTGTCCTTCATTCGAAGGACGGGACTTTTTCGCATTGCCCTGGGGGGCCGAGCCCCCCAGACCCCCGGCAGGGGGTCTTCGTCCCCCTGCACCCCCTCTCGGGCTCGCCTTCGGCTTCGCGTTCGGGCTCGCCTTCGGCTTCGCGTTCGGGCTCGCCTTCGGCTTCGCGTTCGGGTCGGGCTCGCCTTCGGCTTCGCGTTCGGGCTCGCCTTCGGCTTCGCGTTCGGGCTCGCCTTCGGCTTCGCGTTCGGGCTCGCCTTCGGCTTCGCGTTCGGGCTCGCCTTCGGCTTGCTTCTTGGCTTGTGTTTGGGCTGCTTGTTGGCTTGGCTTGGGGGGATTTGGTTTTGTGTGGGGGTGTGTGTACTGTTGGGCTTACCGACGCGGGGTGGAGCAGCTCGGTAGCTCGCTGGGCTCATAACCCAGAGGTCGCAGGTTCAAATCCTGTCCCCGCTACTGCGTGAGAAGTCCCGTCCGGGTGTCCGGGCGGGACTTCTTTTTTGCTCGCCTTCGGCTTCGGCGGGGCGATTTGGTGTTCTCGCGGGTCTTGTGTACTGTTGGTTCTACCGACGCGGGGTGGAGCAGCTCGGTAGCTCGCTGGGCTCATAACCCAGAGGTCGCAGGTTCAAATCCTGTCCCCGCTACTGCGTGAGAGGTCCCCGGAGCCCGTGGCTCCGGGGACCTTCTTCGTTCTCAGGTCATGTTCTCGACCCAGTACTCGATGCAGGTCATGGAGGAGCAGACCCGGCCCCCTCCGCTCACCGTGCGGTTGCGGCGGATCTGCTTGCCGCAGACCATGCACTCGTCCTTGCCCGTCTGGTCCGGGATGCTCCCGCTCGCCCAGGCCCGCGCGCCCCTGACGACCTTCGCGCCGCGGCCGACCTTCGAGTCCATCCACTTGATGCCCATGTCGCACCTCCGGCTACGGCGCGGGCTCCCACAGCCCGCCCACCACCCGCAATGGTCGCACCACTGAGCGTGTTCGCCAGTCCCGTCACCCGTACGTCACCGAGTTGAGGGATCATCCCACCGCCTGGTCGCACAGCTCGGACGCGGTGCGCCACGAAAGAGGTCCGATCGGGTGAGGTTCGACGTGCGTCGTCGGGCGAAACTGCTTGCCGCGCTTGGACTTTCCACCTCGGGTGGACACAGCGGGTCAAGCGGCCGATCGGTTGGTCCACATCGGCGCCGCGCGACGTATGGACACTTTCCGCTGCTCCGCACGGCCCAACCGCGTTAGCCCGTGATCAGCCACAGTGGACAGAACGGCTGACCATTGTGGACAGGACGGCGATGTCGTGGCACCTTTGACGGTGTGTCAGACCTGAATGCGACAGCGGCGGCCCTGTTGGGACTGCTGCACGACGGACCCAAGACCGGTGGCCAGCTCGTGGCTGAGGCCGGGGAGCGCTTCGGTGCGTTCTTCAGCGTCACCCGCAGCCAGGTCTACCGCGAGCTTCCGGCCCTGGCCGACGCGGGCTTGCTCCGCCTCGGCAAGCAGGGGCCGCGCTCCAGCCAGCAGTACGTGCTCGCGGCTGCCGGCAAGAAGGCGTTCAAGGCCTGGTTGCTCTCGCAGCCCGGACCAGACCACCTGCGCAGTCCGCTCATCCTGCGCCTGGTGCACGCCGGTTCCCTGACGGTCAAGCAGCGGGCCGCCCTCCTCGACACCGCGCGCGCCTCCTACAGCGCCGACCTGGACGCGGCCAGGGCGGCCGTGAAGGCCGCGGACGATCCGTACGGGAAGGCGGTGGCCGAGTTCGGCCTGGCTCACGCCAGGGCCGCTCTGAAGCTCCTGGACGCCATCCCGACCGGCTGAACCGCCCCGTCACGCGCCCACCGGTCGCCCGCGGCGACCGGTGCTGGCGTAATCTTCTGCCGTGAACCCGGACGTCGAAGCGGACATCAAGGACCTCTCCACGACCCTCGGCAGCATCGAGGCGGTGATGGACCTCGACACACTGCGCGCTCAGGTCGCCGAGCTGGAGGAGCAGGCAGCCCGGCCCGACCTGTGGGACGACCAGGAGCAGGCGCAGCAGGTCAACAGCCAGCTCGCCCACCGGCAGGGTGAACTGCGGCGCGTCACGTCGCTGCGCAACCGCCTGGGCGACCTCCCCATCCTCTACGAGCTGGCCGAGGACGAGGGCGACGAGAGCAGCGCCGCCGAGGCCGACGCCGAGCGAGCCAAGCTCCGCGAGGAGATCTCCTCGCTGGAGGTCCGCACGCTGCTGTCCGGTGAGTACGACGAGCGCAACGCGCTGGTGACCGTGCGCGCGGAGGCCGGTGGCGTCGACGCGGCCGACTTCGCCGAGATGCTGCTGCGGATGTACTCCCGCTGGGCCGAGCGGCACGGCTACGGCGTCGACGTGTTCGACACCTCCTACGCGGAGGAGGCGGGCATCAAGTCCGCCACGTTCCGGGTGACCGCCCCCTACGCCTACGGCACGCTGTCCGTCGAGCAGGGCACGCACCGCCTCGTGCGCATCTCCCCGTTCGACAACCAGGGCCGCCGCCAGACGTCCTTCGCGGGCGTCGAGGTCGTGCCCGTGGTCGAGCAGACCGACCACGTCGAGATCGACGAGAAGGAACTGCGCGTCGACGTGTACCGCTCGTCCGGTCCCGGTGGCCAGGGCGTCAACACCACCGACTCCGCGGTCCGGCTGACCCACATCCCGACCGGGATCGTCGTGTCCTGCCAGAACGAGCGCTCGCAGCTCCAGAACAAGGCCACCGCCATGGCCGTCCTCCAGGCCAAGCTGCTGGAGCGCCAGCGCCAGGAGGAGCAGGCCCGGATGGACGCCCTGAAGGACACCGGGTCGAGCTGGGGCAACCAGATGCGCTCCTACGTGCTGCACCCGTACCAGATGGTCAAGGACCTGCGGACCGAGCACGAGGTCGGCAACCCCGGCGCCGTGCTCGACGGGGACATCGACGACTTCCTGGAGGCGGGCATCCGCTGGCGCAAGCAGCAGTCGATGGACAACTGAGAACTCCACCGCGGCGGGTGTTCCCAGGCGGGCAGGGGGGCCGGGAGCACCCGTTCACAGGTGCAACGGGGGCTTTACGGCACCCATGAGTAGACTCGCGCCTCGTGATTCGGCTCGAACACGTTTCCAAGGTCTACAAGACCTCCACGCGCCCCGCGCTCGACGACGTCTCGGTCGAGATGGACAAGGGTGAGTTCGTGTTCCTGATCGGACCCTCGGGGTCCGGTAAATCGACCTTCCTGCGGCTGTTGCTGCGCGAGGAGGTGCCGAGCAGGGGACGCGTCTACGTGTCCAACTTCGACGTGGCCAAGATGTCCCGGCGCAGGGTTCCCCGCCTGCGTCAGTCCATCGGCTGCGTGTTCCAGGACTTCCGGCTGCTCTCCAACAAGACCGTCGCGGAGAACGTGGCGTTCGCGCTGGAGGTCATCGGCAAGCCCCGCAACACCATCGTCAAGGTCGTGCCCGAGGTCCTCCAGCTCGTCGGTCTGGAGGGCAAGGCGGATCGGCTCCCGCACGAGTTGTCCGGTGGTGAGCAGCAGCGCGTGGCCATCGCCCGCGCGTTCGTGAACCGCCCGCTCGTGCTGATCGCCGACGAGCCCACCGGAAACCTGGACCCCGACACCAGCCAGGACATCATGCTGCTGCTGGAGCGGATCAACCGCACCGGCACGACGGTCGTGATGGCCACCCACGACCACTCGATCGTCGACTCCATGCGTCGCCGCGTCGTCGAGCTCAGCCTCGGCCGGGTGGTCCGCGACGACGCGCGGGGCGTCTACGGCGTCGGTCGCTGACCCCGAGACACCCTCCCACCCCCGACCCAAGGAACGCCGCCCCCGATGCGTACCAGCTTCGTGTTCAGCGAGGTCGTGACCGGCCTCCGCAGAAACGTCACGATGACGATCGCGATGATCATCACGACGGCGATCTCGCTCGGCCTGCTCGGTGGTGGTCTGCTCGTCGTCTCCATGATCGATAAGATGCAGACCAACTACTCGGGCAAGCTGGAGGTCGCGGTCTACCTGACCAACGACGTCAGCGTGAACGACAAGGACTGCTCGCAGCAGCCGTGCGCCGGTCTCCGCAGCGCCCTGGAGAAGACCTCGGGCGTCGAGTCCGTCGTCTTCGAGAACCGCGAGAAGGGCTTCGAGCGCTTCAAGGCGATCTTCGAGGCGCAGCCCGAACTGGTGAAGCTGGCCAGGCCGGAGGCGATCCCCGCGACCTTCCGCGTCAAGCTGGAGGACCCGGAGCGGTCGGACGTCGTGGTCCAGGCGTTCACCGGCAAGGCGGGCGTGAAGAACGTCGACGACCAGGGCAAGTTCCTGTCGCGACTGTTCGACGTGCTCAACGGCATCCGCAACGCGGCCTTCGCCATCGCGCTCGTGCAGGCGTTCGCCGCCCTGCTGCTGATCTCCAACACGATCCAGGTCTCCGCGTTCACCCGCAGGACCGAGGTCGGCATCATGCGCCTGGTGGGCGCGACGCGGTGGTACACGCAGCTGCCGTTCCTCATCGAGGCGGTCGTCGCCGGTGTCATCGGCGCCCTGGTCGCCGTCGTCGGGCTGATGCTCGGCAAGGCGTTCTTCCTCGACCGGGTGCTGCGCGACCCGATCCAGTCGGGCATCCTGCCCCAGCTCGGGCAGCTCGACGTGCTGCTGATCTCCCCGTACCTGCTGCTCACCGCGATCGTGATCTCCGCGGTCACCGGCTACGTCACGCTCCGCCTGTACGTCCGCCTTTAACGGGTGGCCTGATCACGTAAAATCGCCGTCATGGTCAAGGAACGCGGCAGGAAGGTGATCGCGTCGAACCGCAAGGCTCGGCACGACTACACCGTCCTCGACACCTACGAAGCCGGAGTCGTGCTCGTCGGCACCGAGGTGAAGAGCCTCCGCATGGGCCGCGCGTCCCTCGTGGACGCGTTCGCCTCGGTGGACGACGGCGAGATCTGGCTGCACGCGCTCCACATCCCCGAGTACGTGGCGGGGACGTGGACGAACCACGAGGTGCGGCGCAAGCGCAAGCTGCTGCTGCACCGCAACGAGATCGAACGGCTGATCGGCAAGACGAAGGAGAGCGGGCTCAGCCTGATCCCGCTCCAGATGTACTTCTCCGACGGCTACGTCAAGGTCGAGCTGGCGCTCGCGAAGGGCAAGAAGTCCTACGACAAGCGCCAGGACCTGGCGAAGCGCGACGCCACGCGCGAGATCGCCAAGGCGCACGGCCGCGCTCTCAAGGGCCGCTACTGAGCGGTCCGGCCACCGACGCGGACATCCCCGGCCGGCTCGCCGGTCCGGGGACTCCGGGTCCGGTGCGCCCGCACGCCGGCGGCGTGCCCGTGCTGATCCACTGTGGACACGGGCTCGCGCCGGGCGCGCACACCGGGCCCGCCGTGTTCGCCGGGGCGCCCCGGTGCGACGCCGCGGGCGGCCGCGCGGCGCTCGGCAGCGACTTCCCGGCCGTCCCCCGCGCCTGCGCCGAGCAGGTCCGCGCGATCACCGGCTGAGCCGCGAGCGCCCACCGCCTCGGCGGCCCGTTCCCCGCACCGCTCCCCGCACCGCTCCCTGCACCGCTCCCCGCGCTGTTTCGCGCGCCGTCCCGCGCGCCGTCTCGCGCGACACCCCGGTCCGGTCGGCTCGCGCACGGACGCCGCGGCGGCGGCGAGGTTGCGCCCCGGTGCGTCGGTACCGGCAACTCTTCCCCCGGATCACCGCGCGCTTGCCACGCCGATCGCGGCACGGGAAAGATCACTTGCGCACGACCCGAGCTGTTCAGAGCCCACCGCCGTCCGGAGTTCCGCGGTGCGCGTCGTGTCGTCCTCCCCGTGATGTGCCGAACCCCGCTCGTCCAGCGTCGAAGGGTCTCCCCGTGTCGTCCCGCGCTGCCCTGGTGTCCACCGGGGCCATGTGCCTCGTCGTGCTCACGTTCTCCGCCACCGCCCCGCTGGCGGCGTTCGGCTCGGCACCGGCGCTCGTCCTGGCGTTCTGGCGCAACGCCATCGGGCTGGTCGTCATCACGGCCGTGGCGCTGCTGACCGACCGCGCCGAGCTGTTCTCGCTGTTCCGCTCCGGCCGGCGCCGCGACCTGCTGCTGTGCTTCGCCGCGGGGTCGTGCCTCGCGCTGCACTTCGCGGCGTTCATGCCCAGCGCGCAGCTCACGTCCGTGGCCACCGCCACCGCCCTGGTGTCCACCCAGCCCGTGTGGCAGGGCCTCATCGCCGTCGGCCAGGGCCGTCGGCTGCCCGCGCTGACCTGGCTCGGGACCGGCATCGCCGTGCTCGGCTCGATCGCCGCGGCCGGGGCCGACGTCAGCGTGGAGGGCACGGCGCTCATCGGCGACCTCCTCGCCGTCGTCGGCGCGATCGGCATGGCCGGGTACGCGGCGCTGGGGGAGCGGGCCCGCACCGGAACCGGCACCACCACCTACGCCACGATCTGCTTCGCGACCTGCACGTTCTGGCTGCTGGTGGCGTGCCTCGCCGGTGGTCTGCCGCTCGTCGGCTTCGACACGCCCACCTGGTTCGCCATCGCCGGGCTCGTGCTGCTGCCGCAGCTGCTCGGCCAGACGTCGATGAGCTTCGTCCTCGGCCGGGTGTCCGCGACGACGCTGAGCGTGGCCCTGCTGATGGAGGCACCCGTCGCCGCCGTCGTCGCGCTGGTGTGGCTGGGTCAGGTGCCCGCGCTCGTCGCGCTGCCCGGTCTGCTGCTCGTGCTCGTCGGGGTCGCCGTCGTCGTCGGCGGGGACGCCCGAGCCGCGCGCCGCGCCGCCGCGAACCCGGAGCCGTGGCGCATCGCGGGACACCTCGACGATCCGGCGTGGGCGCCGCTCGCCCTGGCCGAGGCGCAGACCATCACCCTGAGGGTCGTGCCGGCGGGAGCCGACGACCCGACCGTGCAGAACCTGCGTCCCGTGAAGGCGTGGCCCGCCGCCTACGCCAGGTCGAGGTAGGTCAGGACGGCCCGCACCCGGCGGTGCTCCGACGAGCTCGGCTCCAGGCCCAGCTTCGCGAAGATGTTGCCCACGTGCTTCTCCACCGCGCCGTCCGACACCACCAGAGCCGCGCCGATCGCGCCGTTGGACATGCCCTGCGCCATGAGGCCCAGCACCTCGCGCTCCCGCTGCGTCAGCGAGTCCACCGGCTTGCGGCGGCTGCGCGCCATCAGCTGCGTGACGACCTCGTGGTCGATGCTCGTGCCGCCCGCCGCGACGCGGCGCAGCGAGTCCACGAACTCCGCGACGTCGGCCACCCGCTCCTTGAGGAGGTACCCGACACCGCTGGCGCCGCCCGCGAGCAGCTCCACCGCGTAGCGCTCCTCCACGTACTGCGACAGCACCAGCACCGGCAGACCCGGCACGCGCTTGCGCGCCTCGATCGCCGCCCGCAGGCCCTCGTCGGTGAACGTCGGCGGCATCCGCACGTCCACCAGCGCCAGGTCGGGCCGGTGCTCCCGCACGGCGGCCAGCAGGGCGTCGCCGTCCTCGACCGCCGCGACCGTCTCGATGCCCTCGTCGGCCAGCAGGCGCTGCACGCCCACTCGCAGCAGCACCGAGTCCTCGGCCATCACCACGCGCACGGCAGCTCCGCTCTGATCACCGTCGGCCCGCCCACCGGGCTCAGCACCACCACGACGCCGTCGATGGTGGCAGCCCGGTCCGCCAGCCCGGCGAGCCCACCCCCCGGCCGGATCTCGGCGCCGCCCCTGCCGTCGTCCACGACCTCCACCAGCAGACCCGTCGGCACCCGGCGCACGGTCACCTCCGCGCGGGTCGCGTTCGCGTACTTGCCGACGTTGGTCAGCGCCTCCGCCACCGTGAAGTAGGCCGCGCTCTCCACCGCCGTCGGCGGGCGCGGCTCCACGTCCACCGTCAGGTCCACCGGCACCGGGCACTTCGCCGCCAGCGACGACAGCGCCGCGTCCAGCCCCCGGTCGCCCAGCACCGACGGGTAGATGCCCCGCGCCAGGTCCCGCAGTTCGGAGATCGCGAGCTTCGCGTCCGCGTGCGCCTCCGCGATCAGCTCCCGCGCGGCCTCCGGCTCCGAGTCCAGCTTCGTCCTCGCCCGGCCCAGGCCCATCGCCACCGCCACCAGGCGCTGCTGCGCGCCGTCGTGCAGGTCCCGCTCGATGCGCCGCCGCTCCGCCTCGGCGGCCTCCACACCGCGCGCCCGGCTCGCGTGCAGCCGGGCCGCCTCCGCCGCCAGCACCGAGTTCTGCGACGGTCCCAGCAGCGCCGACGCCAGCGCTCCGTGCGTCCGGCCGAGGAAGCGCAGCACGTGCAGCGTGCCGTAGCCCAGCAGCACCCCCAGCCCCGTCACCGGCAGCGCCGAGAAGAAGCCGTCGATCACGTACAGGCCACCGGCGACGTGCACGTCGAACGGGTAGTGGTAGATCGTCACCGGCAGGGCGATCAGCCCGGCCGTCCCGGAGATCATGGCCACCACCAGCGCGAACTCGACCACACCGAGCGGCAGGAGCAGCAGGAAGTACGCCACCTCCCGCCACGTCGCCGGGTCGGACACCAGCACGCGCGCCCGCGCGAGCACCCCGCCCCGCGGCGACGGCCGGTACGGCGGCGGGACGTCCACCCCCAGAGCCGCGCGCACCCACGCCCGCTCCAGGTGGGCCGCGCCGCGCGCGGTGCTCAGCGTCAGGACCAGCAGCGGTACGCCCACCCAGACCACGAGCAGACCCGTGCTCACCGCCAGCATCGTCACCAGCAGCACGAACCAGAAGATGCCCGTCACCAGGTTCAGCAGCAGGTAGCCCGCTGTCGCTGCGACGTGCGGAGTGCGTGTGGTCATGTCCCCACCTCGTGTGGCCGGATGTGCTCGTCCAGCATCTCGTCGTCACTCGTCCGAGACCATGAGGTCAGCCAGCGTGGCGCTGGTGGGGGCAGCCCTACCCCGCGCCGCGACGCTGGGAGTGAACTCGCTCGACGGAGGCGTTATGCTGGGCGCAGAGCAAGTGGACACACCACGGGGGTGAACGGTTTCGACTTTGTGCGTCGACTCAGGGGAAGCGTGCCGGTGCAGGCGAGAGACCACCGCAAGCGTCATCGCAAACCAATAAGCGCCAAGGCTAATAACCAGCGCGCGTTCGCCCTCGCCGCCTGAGGCTAGGAGCAACGCTGTCGGCCCGGAAGTGCCTCCGTTCCGGTCGCCGGCATCAGCTAGGAGGCTCACCGCCACTCCCGGTCACGGGGAGTGGTCGGGAAACTCACAGTGACTGGGCCCGTCACAGCGAACTCGTCCGTGTGATCGCGGGGGCCGAGTAGAGGCATAGCGGACTGCGCACGGAGAAGCCCTGATGAAACGGCGAAGGACCCGGGTTCGATTCCCGGCACCTCCACTCGACGAACGGCCCGCGCTCGCGAAGAGCACGGGCCGTTCGTCGTTCCGGAACCGCGAGTTGAGCGTTCGAGCACGTCGAGTTGAGCGTTCGAGCACCGCGAGTTGACCGTTCAGGCACCGCGGGCCGGGCGTTCGAGGCCGGGGCCGGGCTCTGCTCGTGCTCCGGGGGCCAGCGTCGCCAGTTCCGCTCGCAGGTTGTGACGTGCTCTCCGCTCCAGCTCAGCGGCCCTCGTGTAGATCCGGGGTCTGGTCAGGAGGGCTCGCAGGACCCTCGCCCTGCCGCTGGCCCATGCCTCGTCGTCGTACCTCGCGTACTCCCGGCGGACCGCTCTCGCGTAGGCGTCGTAGGTGCTGGCGTCCGCCGCCAGGACGGCCAGGTCGGCGTCCAGGAGGATCGCCTCCAGGTCGTCCTCCGGTTCGTGGGTGATCGTCGCCAGGACCAGGGTCTGGACCCTCGTGATCAGATCGCGCGCCAGTCCCGCCCTCGTCAGCGTCTCGGCCGCCCAGGCCGCGCTCGCCCGCTCGTCCTCGCCCGCCGCGCCCTCGTAGACCACGTCGTGGGCGCAGATCGCCAGCGCGAGGAGGTGCCGTTCCTGTGCGGGCAGGCTCGCGGCCGGTCGCTCGGCCGCCGTCAGCACGGCTCGGACGTGGTCCGCCGTGTGGTGGTGGCGGTGCGGTTCCGCGTAGCGGGCCACCAGGTCCGCGCCGCCCGTCGGCGTGCCGCCCAGTGCGGCGATCGCCCCGTCCCAGTCCTCGTCGATCACCGGACCTCCAGCGTCGTGGTCGGGTGCTGCTCCGCTCCCGCCGCGCGTGCACGGGCGCTCCGCCCGCTCCACGAGAAGCGTCCAGCACGTGACGTCGTCCGTCACGTCACCTTCCGTCACATCACCGTCCGTGATGTCACCGTTTGGCCGGTGGTGCCGTCATCGGGTCCTCGGGCCAGCGGTGCTTGGGGTAGCGGCCCCGCAGCTCGGACCTGACCAGCGGATACCCCGTGCGCCAGAACGACGCGAGGTCGGCCGTCACCGCCGTGGGCCGACCGGCGGGGGACAGCAGGTGCAGCACGACCGGCACGCGTCCGCCCGCGATGCGCGGCGTGTCGGTCCAGCCGAACACCTCCTGCACCTTCACCGGCAGCGCCGGGCCCGAGCCCGCGTAGTCGAGCCGGATCCGCGAACCGGACGGCACCTCCACCCGATCGGGCGCCAGCTCGTCCAGCCGCCCCGCCTCCGGCCACGGCAGCAGCTGCCGCAGCACGTGCCCGGCGTCGACGCGGGCCAGGTCCGCACGCCGGCGCGCGTCGCCCAGCCACTCGTCCACCCGCGCGAGCAGCGCCTCGTCGTCCACGGCGGGCCACGGCTCGCCCAGCGCGTCGTGCAGGAAGGAGACCCGTTCGCGCAAGCGCCGGGCGTCGTCGTTCCAGCGCAGCAGACCCGTGCCCTCCGCGCGCAGCCCGGCCACGACCGCCGCGCGCACCGCGGCGGCGTCGGGGTGGCGCAGCGGCTCGTCGGACAGCGGGATCGCGCCCAGCCGCCGGACCCGCCGCGCCACGACGTCCCCGGCCCAGCTGACCTCGTCCGTCGTGGTCAGCAGGGCGGGGGCGGCGCTCACGGCGAGTTCCTCGTCGGCGCGGGCGGCGAGCCTGACCCGGCCGTCGCTGCGACCCGGCTGCCGGTCGGCGACCGCCACGGCCAGCCACTCCGCGTCGCCGAGTCCACTGCCCGGCGCCACCTCCACCGCCGTGCCGCCCGCCATCAGGTACACCGGTGACCCCGCCGACCTCCTGCGCGCCAGCCGCTCGGGCTGCGCCAGCGCCACGACGAGCGCGGGATCGGCCGGACCTCGGCCACCGCCGTCGACCAGCGCGGCCAACCGGCGCGTCTCCCGCTGCCAGCGCCGCGTCCGGTCGCCCGAACCGGACCGCAGCGCCCGCAGGGCGGCCGACACCTCGGCGCCCTCGGCCAGGGTGTCGTCGTCCAGCAGCGCCACGACCTCGGCCGCCGAGCGCGCGCCGACCCGTGCCGCGCCGTCGAGCAGCGCCCGCGCGAGCCGCGGGTGCAGACCCAGCCCGGACATCCGCCGACCGCGCTGCGTGGCGCTTCCGGCGTCGTCGAGCGCGCCCAGGGCCGTCAGCACGGCCCGTCCCGCAGCCAGGGCGCCCGGCGGCGGCGCGTCCCACCAGCCCAGGCCGCTGCCGTCCGGTGTGCCCCAGCACGCCAGCTCCAGCGCCAGCGCCGTCAGGTCGGCGGTGCGGATCTCCGGCTCCGGGTAGCGGGGCAGCGTCGCGTGCTCGTGCTCCGGCCAGCACCGGTAGACCGTGCCGGGAGCCTCGCGCCCGGCCCGGCCCGCACGCTGGTCGGCGACCGCGGCCGACACGCGGACCGTCGCCAGGCCCGACATGCCGCGCCGGTGGTCCACCCTCGGCACGCGCGACAGCCCCGAGTCCACCACGACCCGGACGCCCGGCACGGTGAGGCTGGACTCGGCGATGGCGGTCGTCAGCACCACCCGCCGCCGCGGCCCCTCCCGCAGCGCGTCGTCCTGCGCCCCGGCCGCGAGCCGCCCGTGCAGCGGCAGCACGTCGACGTCGTCCAGGCCGAGCATCCCGCTCACCCGGTGGATCTCGGCCGCTCCCGGCAGGAACACCAGCACGTCACCGTCCACCTCCGACAGCGCTCGGCGGGTCGTCCGCGTCACCAGGGACTCGATCCGCTCACCGCGCGCCGGAGCCGCGTACCGCACGTCGAGGGGGAACGTCCTGGCCTCCGCGCGCAGCACCGGCGCGTCGCCGAGCAGGTCGGCCAACCGGTCCGCGGCGACCGTCGCCGACGTCGCCAGCAACCGCAGGTCCGGACGCAGCCCCTCCCGCGCGTCCAGCAGCAGGGCCAGCAGCAGATCGGCGTCCAGGTGCCGCTCGTGGCACTCGTCGAGCAGGACCGTGCCCACCCCGGACAGCTCGGGATCGGACTGCAACCGGCGCACCAGCAGGCCCGACGTCACGACCTCGACGCGGGTGTCCCTCGACGTCCTGCGGTCGCCGCGCACCGAGTAGCCGACGGTCCCGCCCACCTGCTCGCCCAGCAGGGACGCCATGCGGGCCGCGGCGGCGCGGGCCGCGAGCCGACGCGGCTCGGCGACGACGACGCGTCCGCCGCCGGCGGCGGCCAGCGCCAGCGGTACGAGCGTGGTCTTGCCCGTACCGGGAGGCGCGACGAGCACGGCCGTCCCGTGCCCGGTCAGGGCGGAGACGACGTCGCCGAGCACGGCGCGGACCGGCAGGTCGGGCAGGACGGGGAGATCGAGCGGCTGCACGGTGAGCCAGTGTGCCGCGACCGGTGGGCCGTCCGCTCGCGTGCCAGGCTGGTGCCGTGGTTGATCCGCTGCGCGACCCCGACGATCCCGACCTGCTCGACACCTACCGCGCCAGGGAACTGGCCGCGCTGATCGAGGCGACACGACTGCGGTCGGGCGCGGTCCGCTACGGCAAGGTGGGCCGCGTCGGCTCGGCCGACGTGGTGGTCAACCGCGACAACCCGCTGCCCAGCGGCAACCACGCGTGCGCGCTCTACGGGTCATCCGCCGAGGTCGCGGGCACCCTGCTGAGGCTGGAGCAGACGTTCGCCGACGTGGGTCGCGCCGAGGCAGTCGTGTACGCGTCGCCGACGACCGTCGCCGAGATCGAGGGCATCGCCGACGACGCCGGGTGGTACGCGGTGGAGGAGTCCGTCGCCGTCGTGCACCGGGGCGGCGCGGAGGCCCCGGCACGCGTGCGCCCCGCCCTCGACACCGACCTGGAGGACGTCGCCCTGCTGCTGGGCGACGAGCTGGGACTGCGCACCAGCGGGCAGGACCGGCTGGTGCGGTACCTGGGACAGCGGCTGGACGACCCGCGCTGCGTGCTGCTCGTCGTGGACGACGGCGATCGGCTCGCCGGGTTCGCCGGTGGCTTCGCCGAGCGCGGCGTCGGACTGGTCGAGCAGGTCGTGGTGCGACCGGCCCGGCGCCGCCGCGGCGTGGGAACGGAACTGGTCACCGGGGTCGTGGCCGCGCTGGACGAGGCCGGTGCGCTGCTCGTGGCGGGCCACGTGGACGAGGGAGGGTCGGCGGAGAGGTTCACCGAGTCCTGCGGCTTCGACGTCGCCTACCCCGTCACCGCCTACGTGCGGAGGGTCGACGAACTCCTCGACTGAGTGAAACGTGGTTGCCCCCGTGACATATTCTTAGCAGGGCTAACGGGCATCGGGAGGCAGCACGTGCGTGGGACGACGGACACGACCGGGAGAACCCCGCAGAAGCTCCCGGCCGAGGTGTGGGTGCTGGTCGTGGCCAGCTTCATCATCGCCATCGGCTTCGGCATCGTCGCTCCCGTGCTCCCCGTGTTCGCCTCCAGCTTCGGCGTCGGCAGCACGGCCGTCTCCGCGGTGGTCAGCGTGTTCGCGCTGGTCAGGCTGATGTTCGCCCCGGCCAGTGGTCGACTGGTGAACAAGCTCGGCGAGCCCCGCGTCTACATCACCGGCATCCTCATCGTGGCCGTCGGCACCGGCGCGTGCGGCTTCGCCACCGCCTACTGGCAGCTCGTCGCGTTCCGCGCGTTCGCCGGGATCGGCTCCACGATGTTCACCGTC
This sequence comes from Umezawaea beigongshangensis, assembly GCF_016464305.1. Taxonomy (GTDB): domain Bacteria; phylum Actinomycetota; class Actinomycetes; order Mycobacteriales; family Pseudonocardiaceae; genus Umezawaea_A; species Umezawaea_A beigongshangensis. The sequence goes on along the minus strand of NZ_JAEIOJ010000007.1, from coordinate 342,947 downwards.
GCCGCGGTGGGCCTGCTCGTCCGGCTCACCCCGCCGCCCCTGCGCGGCCGCGCCTCCGGCCTGTGGGCCACCGGCTTCCTCCTCGGCAACATCGCCGGCCCCATCGTGGGCGCCGGCCTGGTCGAGATCTCGATCGTCGCGCCGTTCGTCGTCTACGCCGCCGCGCTCGTCGTCGCCGCGCTGTTCGTGTGGTGGTTCCTGCGGCGCTCCACGCTCGCCGCCGTCGACCCGGCCAACACCCAGCCCACGATGGGTGTGCGCGCCGCGCTGCGGTCCGTCGCCTACCGCGCCGCCCTGGTGTCCAGCTTCGCCAACGGCTGGGCCGTCTTCGGCGTGCGGATCTCGCTCATCCCCCTGTTCGTCGGGCAGGCGCTCGACGGCGGACCCGGCATGGCCGGCATCGCGCTGTCCGTCTTCGCCTCCGGCAACGCGGCCGTGCTGATCGTCTCCGGGCGGCTGTCCGACACGATCGGCCGCCGTCCCCTCGCCCTGGCCGGGCTCGCCGTGTCCGCTGCGGGCACGATCTGGGTCGGCTTCACCACGAGCATTCCGATGTTCCTGGCCGCCTCGCTGGTCGCCGGGATCGGCGCCGGACTGCTCAACCCGCCGCAGAACGCCGCCGTCGCCGACGTCATCGGCGCGAAGGCGAAGGGCGGCCCCGTCCTGGCCGGTTTCCAGATGGCGGCGGACCTCGGCGCGATCATCGGTCCGCTCGCCGCGGGACTGCTCGCGGACCAGCTCTCGTTCCAAGCGGCGTTCACCCTGACGGGTGTGATGCTCGCGGTGAGCTTCGTGGTGTGGCTGTTCGCACCGGAAACCCTGCCGCGCCAAGAGGACGAGCACGTCGCCGAGGACATGGCGGAGGAGTGCGGCTGTCTGGACGAGGGCCCTGAACTGCCCCTGGGCGAGCGAGTCGGCGGCCGTCCGCGTCAACCAGAAGCGTGATGATCAGTGCGCATCGGCTCAGGGTCTGCTCAGGTTCCGTCGGTAGTGTGGACGTGGCGGAGCACCGGGAAGGACATCGCACGTGGGCGGCGCTGAGCGCAATGCGCGGAAGAAGAAGCAGCAGAACTTGCAGGCGGCCAAGGCCGTCGCCGCTGCTCGGGGGAGCAACGACGACCGGACGAAGGTCCTCATCGGTGTCGTGGCCGTGGTGGTCCTCGCCGCCGCGGTGATCGGCGGGGTCGTGCTGAGCAAGAACTCCGGCGGTGAGCCGACCCTCACCCCGGTCGCCGGGAAGACGGTGACCACAGCACCGTCCACACGAGACGGTGGCGTGGTGGTGGTCGGCGAGGAGAGCGCCGAGGTCACGGTCGACGTGTACGAGGACTTCCTCTGCCCGTTCTGCGGTGAGTTCGAGCGCACCTACGGCGACCAGATCAAGGAGCAGCTCGACGCGGGGACCGTGAGGGTCCGCTACCACACGCTGCCGATGCTGAACAGCTACTCCTCGCCCGAGGGCTACTCCACCGACTCGGCCAACGCGGCGCTGTGCGCGGCCGACGAGGGCAAGTTCCCGGCCTACCACGAGAGCCTGTACGCCCAGCAGCCCGAGGAGGGCGACGCGGGCTACACGAAGCAGGAGCTGATCAAGCTCGGCACGGACCTCGGCATCACCGGCGACGCGTTCGCCTCCTGCGTGAACGGGGACGAGCACGTGGCGGAGGCCCAGCAGGAGCTGGCCGACGCGAAGAGCACGCCGCACCTCCAGGTCGACCGCAACGGCCAGAAGGGTTTCCGCGGCACGCCGAGCATCTCCGTCGGCGACCGGGTGCTCGACGTCAACGACGAGAACTGGCTGAAGAACCTGGTCGGCAGCACCGGCTGACCCCTCCCTCGCGGCGCCCGGAGTTCCACCGGTCGCCGCGAGGGACACCCCCGATTTTTGTCTCAGCGGGGTGGTGTTGTAAGGTATGACCACACGAGAACGGCGGGGACGACCAGCCGGGAACGTGGAAGAGGTAGAGCACGGGGCTGTGGCGCAGCTGGTAGCGCATCACACTGGCAGTGTGAGGGTCAGGGGTTCGAGTCCCCTCAGCTCCACAATCGAATACAGCATACGAATCGCCCGCCACCTGCGGTAATGCAGGTGGCGGGCGATCTTGCTTTTGTGTCCACTGTGGACTGCGGCTGCCGGTCTGGAGCAAATCTGGAGCAGGCGGTCGCTCCGCATGAAATGTTGTCAGCGTTGTGCTCCAGGTCTCTGTGCCCCGGCTGGGTGGTTCTGCCCAGCGACTTCTCGGTGGTCGTAGCGGCTGCCGATGTCCAGCCCGGCGTTACCACCCAAACGGTCCCAGACGGGCCGTCAACGGGCGCGTAGGGCCGTGTTGCCGCTAGAAGATGTCGGTCTGCTGCCAGTCGACGCACGTGAGGCGTTTGCCGGTTCGCATGAATTCGTGCAGGAGTTCGCGGAGCAGGTCCAGCGGCAGAGTAGCTTCCTGGGGGAACTCGGTGCGGGTATCCCTGTCGATGTAGAGCGTCACGCCGCCGGGGATCCGGGCATCTGCCTGTCGGGGCAGGGCGATCCATGCCGTGGTGTCGTCCGCCTCGCCTGGCATGTCGGCCGGCAGGAAGTCTCTTGGGCCGAACAGGTGGACGGCGGCGATGTGGTGCTCGGTGTCGAGGTCGAACTTGAGCTGGTGGTCCGGCAACTCCGCCGGTCCGATCGTCGGCCGGCCCCTGGCGTACACCACGGTCGGGTGCGGTTGTGGATTGGCCAGGATGTCTGTCATGACATCGTCCAAGGCGATGTCATCGTCCACGGTGACAGGCTCGTCGGCGCGGTTGTCGCCGCTGAAGTAGTAGACGTCGAGCGAGGCCACGCGCTTGCCTCCTCTCTGACGGCATCCTCATCGTGGCACCTGCTGGCGCGGGAGCAGGATCACCTGACAGGTCACATCAGCGCCAGGAAGGAAGACCGCGTATCAGCTACGCCATCCTGCGCCAGGTGCTGTCACCGACGTCGACGACGGCCTTGTCCCAGCGGTCTTGGATGCACTGAAGCAGGCGGCTGGTGACTTCGGGGCGACGTGGGAGTAGGTGCGTTGGACGGGGTCTTTGAGGATGTGGCCGAGTCGGAGTGACTGGGCGATCTCGGGGATGGTGTCGGCGATCATCCAGGTCTTGTGGCTGTGCCGCAGCCCGTGGAAGGTCAGGCTCGCACGTAACTGAGCCAGCCTCGCAGACCGCGAGGACCCGGTTCCTCGTCCGGACTTCACTCGGGGACAAGTAGTCAGAAACGCAGGCGGGTGGTCTGCCTCACGGACGTGTGCAAGCTTGTGGGCGGGCAGGTAGTCGATCAGCCTTGATTCGACATCGTTTGACGTTATTCTTGGATCACTGTGTGTGGGGCCAAGGGGGCGCGGAAGATGGCGGAATCAGAGAAACGACTCTCCTCGCTCGATGTCTGTGCGGGCGCCGGAGGGCTCGCGCTCGGACTAGAACAGGCCGGGTTCGACCCCGTCCTGTTGCTGGAAAACCGTGAGGTTGTGTGCCGCACACTGCGCGCAAACCGTCCGCGGTGGGACGTACTCCAAACCGACCTGCTCGAATTCGATCCCGCCGAGCATCGGCAGGTCTACGACGTAGATCTGCTTTCCGCTGGTCTGCCGAGGGTGAAGGCCACAGCGGCGATCAATCGCCCTCGCGGAAGTGACCTCGAATTCGAATTGCTCAAAGCGACGATCATGCTCCTGTACGGCGTCCAGCCGCGTGCCTTGCTCGTCGAGAACGTGGCCGATCTCGTCACGAAGAATGCGTACGAGCCGATGCGCAAGTACGTCTGCAAGGAGCTCGACCACCTTGGCTATCGGTACGAATGGTTCGTGGTGAACGCGGCTGACCATAGGGTCCCGCAGAATCGCGAGCAGGGAATTCTGGTGGCCTTCAAAGGCGATTATCTGGACGTCTTCGAGCAACCTTCTCCGGTTATGGAGCCGCCGATGACAGTCGGTGACGCGCTGGAAGAGTCGATGAAGGCGAGGGGCTGGGCGCAGGCGGCGGAATGGGCCGCCCAGGCTGACAAGCTGGCCCCGACACTGGTGGGGGGGTCCTGGGAACGAGGTGGTCCTGATCTCGGGCCGACAGGGTCGAAGAAGGCGTGGGCGAGGATGGGTGTCGACGGTGCCACGATCGCGGACGAGGTGCCGGACGCCGACTTCGAGTGGAATCCGGAGCTCGGGCGACAAGGCATGGTCAAGCTGACGGTTGGGCAAGCCGCGCGCTTGCAAGGGTTTCCGCCGGACTGGCGCTTCGAGGGGGGAAAGACCGTCCGTTACCGGCAGGTCGGGCACGCTTCGCCGCCGCCGGTGGCCGAGGCGTTGGGGCAGGCGATTCGTGCTGCCCTGACATACGGCCGAGCCTGATGATCGTGGCAGCCGGCACGGGATAAACTCTGCTTCATGACCCCTGTGCAGCCGCAGCTGTTCCCGTCTGCGCAGACCCATATGGTGGACCTGTTCGCAGGTCCGGGTGGGCTCGATGTCGCCGCGCACTGGCTGGGTGTCGCCGTCGAGGGGATCGAGTGGGACAAGAACGCGTGCGCGACCAGGCGCGCTGCTGGCCTGCGCACCAAGCAGGACGACGTCCGAGCCTTCGGACCGAAGGATTTCCCCGACGCCACTGTGCTCGCAGGTGGTCCGCCGTGCCAGACGTACACCGTCGCCGGGGGCGGTGCCGGTCGCCGAGCACTGGACCGCGTGCTCGACTTCGTCCAGCACATGGCGGATGGCGAAGACGTCGCTTCGGAGCTTGAGCAGTTGCACGACAACGGTGACGAGCGCACAGGCCTGGTGCTGGAACCGTTGCGTTGGGCACTGGAAGCCCATCTGTGGGACATGGCATACGAAGCCATTGTGCTGGAACAGGTACCCGCGGTCCTGCCGGTTTGGCACGCGTACGCGAAGGTCCTCGAAGGACTGGACTACGACGTGGCCTGCGGCGTCCTGCACACCGAGGAGTTCGGAGTGCCGCAGACTCGCCGCCGGGCGATCCTCATCGCGCGCCGCAACGGCAGAGCAGTCCTGCCCACACCGACACATCGTCGGTACTACAAGGGCAGGGACCGCTCCGAAGGGAACGCCGACCTCAAGCCGTGGGTGACGATGGCCGAGACGCTCCGGAGACCCGAATCGTTCGTCGTGGTGTCCAACTACGGCACGGGCGGTGATCCCAAGGCGCGGGGGAGGCGGAGGTCCGACGAGCCTTCCGCGACGGTCACCGGCAAGGTGTCGCGGAACCGGCTGTACTCACGTGACTCGCCCAAGCGTGAACTCGAACGCCTGTCCGAAGCGGAAGCCGGTCGGCTGCAGACCTTTCCTGACGACTACCCGTGGTCCGGCAAGGAGATCGCGCAGCAGGTCGGCAACGCCATTCCGCCGCGACTCGCGGCTCACGTGCTCGCCGCTGCCCTGGGGCGCACGTTCCGGACCGAGGACGTCGACGCGGCGGTCATGGCGAAGTGGGATTCTGGGCTTGACGAGCAGCCGCTGCTGCCTTCGACTCCCGTCTGAACATTCGTCCACGGAAGTCACGCATCGGCGGAAATCGGAGCCTTCTTGCGCTGCCGGATCGGCGCGTCATCGAGCAGTTGCCGGAACAACGACACCAAGGTGCTCACCGCGTGCCGGCTGATCTTGCCGTCGTCGGGCCCGTCGGGAAGCCTGTCCCAGTGAACCGGGGCGATGCTGGCGGCTTCCGAGATCCAGTCGTGCACGGCGTCATGATCGACCGCGTCGTCCGGGGCCAGCGCGTCGTACAACAGCGTGCTGCCCGCCGCGTTCACCGCAGCGGACAACGCGTTCACCCGGTCACCCAGACGCGCGGCGTTCGAGTTCCTGAGCTGTTCGAGCACGCGAATGATCGCCATCGCGGTCGGCCGGTGGTCGATGACGTCTAGGCGCATGGTCGTGTTCAGGACGTCCTGGACGCTGCACGCGACTTCGACAGGGCGGTAGTCGTCTCCGTCGCGGAAGAGTTCAGCTGCCCACCACAACCGGGAAAAAGCCTGGGTGTAGTGAGGACCGCTGAACCGAGAGGTCTGGACGATCTCGGTGCCCTTGTGCCGCCAGACGACGTAGTCCGGCGCTATGACCATGGCGAGGAAGTTCCAGATGCGACTGTCGGCGGCTTCGGCCCGAGTCATCCGCAGGGTGGCGTGCAGACGAGGGGCCAGCCAGCCGTCGGCCTCCGCGGGCTTCTCGACGAAGCGTTCCATCGCGACGTCGAGTAGTACTCGAACCGGCTCGACACTCCACCGCGCCTCGGATGTCGGGAGCGGACTGGACGCCTTGCGCAGCGCGACGAGCGGCGGGTTCTCCTGTCCGGACTGCATGCCGCGGGTGAGGAACTTGGCGACTGCGGTGTCCGGGAGCAGTCCGAGTTCGAAGGGGTGGGCGACATTCGTCTGAGGGCTCATCGTTCACCGCTCCTGTCCGGTCGGTAGATCGAACGCACGGCGTTGGTCAACTTCTTGGTCAGCTGACTGCGCCTGCCCGCCGCGTACTGGACGCTTGTCTGAAGTTCCGACCAGCCGAACCCCTTCGTGCGGCGTTCGTTGATGTCGTACAGGGCGTCCGTCAGTTGGCGTCCGGGCAGCACATCGGGCAGCATCATCCGCACCACGGCCTCGCGCCAGCCTGATGGCATCTGCGGCGCGCTGTCGTCGTCGAGATCGAGGTCGCTGATGGCGGTGTGGAACATGGCGGTCCACGCGTCCTGGGCGATCTGGCTGGCGGTCATCTCGCGCAGGATCTTCTCTTCCGGACTGCCGCCCGTGCTGTGGAGAACGTCGACCAGACCTTCGACCGCGCCGGTGTTCAGGTAGACGGTCGGGATTTCACCCGTGGTATCGACTACCCACGGAGACTCCTTGAATGGGCGGAGTTCCTCGTGCGGGCCTTCGCGGAAGTCGACCTCGACGATTTCGATATCACGTTGGCGCACAGGAGTGGTGGCCTTGAGATCGACGAACCAGTGCCGTTCCGCAGCGCCGATGACGCGACCCGGCATGTCGTCGAGCGTTGCGATAACCGTCAGCGCGAGTGTGGCGCGGTTCAGATGCCGGGCCTGGGCGAGATCGATGCGTCCCCGCCAGGTTCCGTCGCGGTCGGGGGCCAGGCGGGTGGTCGACCGGGCGTTGGTGGCTTTCTCCGTGAGCACCGCCAGACAGACCGGATCGATCCACGGGCCGGCGGAGAGCTCCTGCTCGGGAAGCTTGGCGGTGAGATGCAGCGTCGTCACGTCCCACTTCTCCCGACCTGCCTGGTGGAGCGCGACCGTCTGCTCGACTTTCGACACGTGCGAGTACGGCAGCTCCGCCCCGTCCACGGTCACCGCCGTCACGTCGAGGCTCACGTTGCCGAACAGCGTGGGATACGGAAACGCAGCCTTCATGTGGCACCCCCACGCGCCTTCTGGACGTCCACGACCAGCCGGGACAGGCTCCCCCGTACGGGGTGACTGGCCGGCTCGGTGATCCCGATGAACGAAGCGGAACGCACGCCTGGCGCGATGACCAGGTTGCCGTTCTCGATGCCGCAGTTCTCGGCTCCGGTGAGGAGGTGCCAATCGACCGCCGGACGGCCGCCGGACCGGACGTCGAACTTGGCGACCGGTGTGAGCAACCACGGATCCTCGGCGTCGGGCAGCTTGAGGTCAACGCTGACGTGCCAGGCACCGGTGTCGTCCAGGTGCGCGTTCATACTGCGGACGGTCGGGACACCTTGTGACCGTCTCGTCGCGGTGGTGCCTGCCGCATCCAGCTTCAACAGCTCCTGGAGGACAGCGGGTCCACCACGCCTGCTGACCTCGCGTCGCCCGATGAGTTCCCGCACCGCGCGGTCGATCTCGTTGTGGAACTCCTTGATGCGGGACAGCGCGCCTCTTTGGTAGAGCGAGGTCAGCTCCTCCGTACGGTTCCAATCGTCGTGCTCGGGAGGTTCGGAAGCGCGGAGGAATCGCTCGGCGAGTTCGACGTCTTCCCCCTCCGCCTCGGTGGCATAGCCGGCGAGCAGGACCGCCTGGAAGGCGTCCGTGCCGAGCGGCAGGTCGCGAGGGCGCCGTTCCACGATCGTCATGCGGTTGCCCCGCATGCACACCACCCGGTTGGCTCGCTCCTCGTCCTCGGCGCGGGTGAACAGGATGACGGCGGAGTGCTTGACGCCTTTGCCCGGCACCTTGCTCCCCCCTTTGAGCGGGGTGACGAACAGCGGTACCTCCGCACGGGCTACATGATCGCCGGCGGTCCGCTCGATGACGGTCTCGTTGTCCAAGTACGCCTTGAGCGCCCTGCTCAAGGCCGGATGACGGTCGTGCGGATCAACCTGGTGCTCGCGTACGAGCACACGACCGTTGCGCAGGGTCGTGACGCGCGCTTCGAGCAGCGCGCCTGCCCGGTCACCGCCGATCATCGCGGCCCAGAAGCCGTCAGCCAGTGATCGAGCCAGCTTTTCGTGCATCTCTTCGAGGGATTCCGCATCACCGGACGCGTCGTGTGCGCCGACGATGAGGAATGACGTGCCCGTGTCCGAGTTGGGGCGTTCGAGGTGCAGCCGGCGGACGGTCTCCTCGTCGGCCCACCACGACCTTGAGACGTCCTTGTGGTCCGGCGAGGTGTCCGGCTCTCCGAACCAGGCAGGGCCCGCATATGCCTCGCCGTCCACGGTCCGCCATGGGAGATCGAGTCTGCCGATGACACGACGTTCCGTGCGGCCTTCATGTGGAGTCGAGAGCGTCGAGTTCATCAGCACCAAGCCGAAGCGGCTGGCGGCCCAGAGCGTGACCTTGCCGAGGCCGTAGGACCCGCCCGCGCGCTTGGCGGACTGCTTGTGGCTGTCGAGCTGCCGCCGGGCGACGGCGGCGAAGCGGCCGTCGCTGTACTCGGGGCCGGTGAGGCCGGCGGCGTTGTAGTCGTCAACCCTCAGCAACAACAGCGACTTCGTCCGGTCCAGATCGTCCAGCGCCGCTCGCAGGCTCCGGGAGACTTTCTGGCTCGCGGCGGCGGCCTGGTCGTAGTGCTTGCGCAGTTCGTCCCACTGCAGTGCGCCCAGGAACGCGGCGAGGTGTTCGCCAGTCAGCTCGTGCAGCATGTAGTGGACCCGGACCGGCTTGGTGGGATCGTGACGCTCGTCGAGCGCGTTCTGCGTGGCCTCGCGGGCCAGTACGGAGAGGTCCGCGTTGAACGCGAAGGCGGCGGCGTTGCCGTATTCACGTCCGCCGTCCGCGTGTGCCGGTCGGTGGTGCCACCGGAGGGGAAGCACGGCGACCACGTCGGAGGTGCGGTTGTGCAGAGAGGCCACGTCGATGCCCAGGAACTCGGCGATCTGGCGTTTGACCTCCTCCCGCGGCTCGGCACGCCCGGTGATCCACGCGGAAACGGCGGCGCGGGTGAGCCCCAGGTGCTTGGCGAGCTCCGCTTGGGACTTCGCTGCCCTGCGTAGCTGTCGTCCGAGCCAGGGGCCGAAGGCCTCACCCTGCTGCGCGCTCATCCGCTGTTGTCGCCTTCCGTAGTTTTCGTGGCTCTGATGGGGGCTGTGGCCAGTCTACCAGGGAAAATTGACATTGATCTCATGTCAATTTATGGTTGACATCACTTCGGTCGGCTCGGACTGTTCGGGTACACCGAATCTCACCACTCCGGCACAGGGCTTGAGGCTTCGGCCTCACTCGGGAGGGATCTGCGGGGACAGCCGCACCACAACGGAATCCAGCGCGGTCCGCGGTCGGATCGTAGTTCGCCGTGCCCGAACACGCGTTTTACCGCGCGCCGATCGGACGGCTGTGCGCCGTGCTCGCTCGAACCGGATCTGCTCGGACTCGAACGACGGTGGCCTGCGGGCATAAGGCCGTCTGCTGTCAAGGAGTGAAGCCGTAATGATCGAACGCGCGGTCAGCGCCGTGCTTGCCATGATTGCCAAGCTGGTCGGCTTGGCGCTGCGCACCTATGCGCTCGACCCCGACCGAATCGAAGAGGACGCGAACGCGGAACGCCGCATCCATCAGGGTGGTTACGGCGAACGGCAGGTGTTCGAGCTGGTGCAGAACGGCGCCGACGAGATGCGTGACCCCGCGCACCAGGGCGGCACGATCCACGTCGTCCTCACGAAGACGTACATGTACTGCGCGAACGATGGCGCTCCCATCTCGCAGGCGGGGGCGGACACCATCTTGCGCATGGGGGTGTCGCGCAAGCGGGGCGGCCAGATCGGTCGCTTCGGCGTCGGCGTGAAATCGGTGCTGTCGGTGACCCGCACCCCGCAGTTCTTCAGCTGCACCGGGTCGTTCGGGTTCGACGCGGAGCGGTCCGCCGAAGAGATCCTCAAGGCCGTCAACGAGGCGCGGGCGGCGGGCGGTGAGCCGCCTCTGGAGTCGGTCGGCGACACGCCGGTGCTGCGGCTCGCGTGGCCGTTGGACGAGCGGCACGAACGTGCGCTCGACGGCGTGCTCGACGAGCTGATCACCGCAGGCGCGGCGACCGTCGTCCGGCTGCCGCTGCTGCCCGAGGTCGACGACCTGCTCGGCAAGGACATCGTCGAGTTCCCGCGCCTGTTCCAGGTCTTCTCCCACCACGTCCGCAGGATGGTGCTGGAGGACCGCCGTGAGCTGCCGGTGATCCGGCGTGAGATCACCGTCGAACACGACGGCGTGCGGCACACGATCCACGAGGCCCGCGGGGGTGAGAAGGCGCGATCTGAGCGGTACCGCGTCTTCCAGCGTCCGCATGAGGTCAGCGAGCGCACCCGGCGGGGTGCGGGCGAGCTGCACGACCGTGTGGTCATCGACGTGTCGTGGGCCGTGCCGGAGTACACGGTCACCAAGAACGAGCAGGGCGGGACCGTCTGCCAGGTGCCGCACGAGCGGGGGGAGTTCTGGGCGTTCTTCCCGACGGAGTACTCGACCACGCTCAGCGGTGCGGTCAACGCCGCGTGGAAGACCAACGAGGACCGCCAGCACCTCCTGTCCGGCAGCGAACTCAACACCGAGCTGCTCGACGAGACCGCCGACCTGGTCGTCTCCTCGCTGCCGGAGCTGGTCGTGAGCGAGGACCCGGCCGCGTACCTGCCGCTGCTCCCCGGACGCACGAAGGAGTCGCCGAACTGGGCGTGCGAGTACCTGACCGGCAAGGTCTGGGAGCTCGCGGCGGCCAAGCCCTCCTTGCCGGACCAGGACGGTGTCCTGCGCACCCCCGCCGAACTGCGCGTCCATCCCGACAAGCTGAGCCGCGAGGCGTTGGCCCTGTGGGCCGAGCACCCCGGTCGACCGAAGAACTGGCTGCACGCCTCGGTGGAGGTCAGCGGGTTGCGCCGCGGCAAGGTCAACCACGTCCTCGCCGAAGCGGGCGTAGAGCCGGAGACCGTCGTGACGTGGCTGGAGGCGTTGGTCGAGGACAGGACCCCCGAGGCTTCCGCCACCGCTGTTCGGATCGTGGCGCACCTCGACGAGCTCGCGTCCGAGGACAGCTCCTTCCGGATTGTTGCGGGGGAGGCCAGGAAAGCCGAGGTCGTCCTCACCGAGAACGGCGACTTCGTCGCACCGGCGGCCGGCCGCGTGTTCCGGCGCCACGATGACGACGGGCTGACCGACGACATGGTGTACGTGCACCAGAGGATCTCCGGGGACCGGACGATGTCACGCCACCTCGACCGGCTCGGCATCCGTGACGCGGACGCGCAGGGACGCTTTCACAGCATCCTCGACCAGGGTTTCCGGGGCTACGGCGACGAGGAGTGGACGCGGTTCTGGGAGCTGTGGCGGACCGCGGGCGGTGTCGGCCTCGTGGACGCGGTCCGCGACAAGCTGCCGAAGCTGTCGGGCCTGCGGGTGAGGACCACGGCCGGAACCTTCCGCGTCATCGACGACTGCCTGCTGCCGGGGCCGGTCGTCCCGGAGGACGGTTCGCGTGACGCCGGTGTGGCCGTCGACGTCCGGTTCCACTCCGACGACCTGGCGGTGCTGCGCGAGCTCGGGATGACCGATGGCCCGAGGTCCGGCTGCCGACCGGAGCACGACACCTGGTTCCACGAGTACCACCAGTGGGCGCACGGCGAGTACTGCAGGGAGCTGAACGCGACCGCCAGCAGGGTCCAACTCCAGACGGTCGGGCTGTCCGGAGCGCCGACCGCGGGACCGCTGCACCTGTTCGCCGGGCTGTCCGACGAGGGCAAGGCCGCGTTCCTGGCCGCGATGCCCGAGGACGGCTTGGTCGAGTACTGGACGCGCCAGATCGGCAGCAAGGTAAGCAGCAGGAACCGAGTGTTGTCGCCGGTCAACTGGCTGCTGCGCGATTGCGGCACGGTGAACACGTCGATGGGGCTGGTCGCCGTGCGCGATGCGGTCGGCCCCCAGCTGGACGCGTTCGCGTCCGTGCTTCCCGTCGCCGATATCAGCCCGAACAAGGCCCGGCGACTCGGGTTGACCGTCACCGTCGACGACGTGGAGCCTCGGCGCTGGTCCGAGCTCCTCGAACGGCTGAAGTCGAGCACCGACGACGAGTCGGTGGGCGGTGCGTACGCCCTGTTGACCAGGGTCGCGTCCCGGCTCGTCGAGCAAGAGGACCTGATGCGCTGCCGGGTCGGCCAGGGATGGGACCTCCGGCCGCGCGGTGACATCGCGGTCGCCCAGACCGAGGACGAGTACGCGGAGCTGGTCCGCGAGAGCCACCCGGCGCTACGGGTGGACTCCGGGGACGAAGCCGAGTTGCTGATCCGTGAACTCGGCGTGCGTCGCGTGGGCGACGTCATCGAGAAACGACTGCGTTCGGTGTTCAGCAGGCCCGCCGTTCTGCTCGCCGACGAGTACCCGGCGTTGCGGCAGCGGCTGGGCGCGCGGGCCGTCCACGGTCGGCAGTTGCAGTCGTGCAGCGAACTGGAGGAGGTGATCCGCACTCCTCAAGGCACCCGCACCATCGCACTGAGGAGCGCGCGGCAGGACGACACGGTGCTGCTGCTGGACGGCACCTCCTTCGAGGACGCCTTGGTGCTCGCCGACAAGGAGTTCGGGTGGAACCTGGGGATCAACGGGTGCCGGCTGCTCCTCGAAGCGCAGCGCCGGCAGCAGAAGGACAGCGACGTACAGGCTCGTCTGACCATGATCCGCGACAGCGACAGTGTCGTAGAGAAGATCGCTCTGCTGGTCGGCGAGGAGAACCTGCGCAAGGGCATGCCCGCCGGTCTTGTCGCGAGCGAGGTCTCGGAAACCGGGCGCGAGCCGGACGCCCACAGGTTGGCGCAGATGGCCTACCACGCGCACGACGACGGCGTGCTCCGGGTGCATGCCAAGGAGGTCGCCGAGCGGTTCGAGAGCGCTCCGGCCTACTTCGACGGTGGCCCGGCGGCGCTGAGGTTCGTCACGGACCTGGGGTTGCCCGACGCGTTCGCCGGTGTGCGGATGCCCGCGCCGCCGATGCGCGAGGAAGCACTCGGTCCGGTGAAGTTCCCCCCTCTGCACGATTACCAGGAGGTGCTCGCGGGGGCGCTCACGGACTTCCTGAGCGCCGTCGTCCCCCAGCGGACGATGATCAGCTTGCCGACGGCGGCGGGCAAGACGCGGGTCGCCGCGGAAGGCGCGATCCGGACGATCCGCGAGTCGGGTGCGTTCGACGGGCCGATTCTCTGGATCGCTTCGACTACGGAACTCTGTGAACAGGCCGTGCAGAGTTGGAAGTACGTCTGGGAGAAGGTCGGACCGGAGCAGTCCTTGGTGATCGACCGACTGTGGTCGGGCAACTCCGCGACCCCGGTGACCGGACGCACCCATCTCGTCGTGGCGACTGACGTGAAGCTGCGGATGTGCCTCGGCTCCGACGAATACGCGTGGTTGCGCAACGCTTCGGTGGTCTTCATCGATGAGGCACACGTGGCTATTTCCCCGCAGTACACCGAGATCCTCGAACACCTCGGGCTTACGCACCGCGAAACCTCTCGGCACCTTGTGGGACTGAGCGCCACGCCGTTCCGCAACGACGCCGAACTGACTCGGCGCCTCGCGCAGCGGTTCGGTAACCGACGCCTGGACGAGGGCGTCTTCTCCGGTGACCCGATCACGAGCCTGCAGGAACTCGGTGTCCTGGCCCGCGTCGAACACCGCGAACTGGTCGGCGCGGACATCCAGCTCGACCCGAACGAGCTGGCCGAGATCATCAAGGGCTTCCTGCCCAGGAGTGCGGAGCAGCGGCTGGCCGAGGACGCCGCCCGCAACAAGCTCCTCGTCGAGGAGATCGCGGCTCTCCCGCGGGACTGGCCGGTCCTCGTGTTCGCGACATCCGTGGGGCACGCGAAGTTCCTGGCCGCCAAGCTCGGAGACCGGGGCATCCGGTCCGCCGCGATCGATTCCGCGACGCCGCCGGCCGAGCGCCGCCAGCGCATCGAGTCATTCCGCAAGGGCGGGATCCGGGTGCTCACCAACTACGGCGTGCTGTCGCAGGGGTTCGACGCCCCGGCGACCCGAGCCGTCGTCATCGCCCGTCCCGTTTACAGCCCGAACAACTACCTGCAGATGATCGGTCGCGGCCTGCGGGGAAGTCTCAACGGGGGCAGTGATACCTGCCTCATCCTCGATGTGCGCGACAACATCTCGAACTACCACAGCGACCTCGCCTTCACCGAGTTCGAGCACCTGTGGCAGGAGGGACAGCGGTGACGAATCCGGAGGAGGAGGGCTTCCCGCTCACCCCCGCTCAGCACACCGTCGTAACCAGCGCCTGGAATGCCAAGCTGCTGGTCCCGGCGCAGGCCGGCGCGGGCAAGACCACCACCTTGATCCATCGGATCGCACACCTGATGGCGACCGAGGGGATCGGGGCCTCGGACATCCTCGTGTGGACTTTCTCCCGTGCGGCCGCGCAAGTCCTGCGCGGCCGCACGGGCCGTTCCGCGGTGGTCGGCCGACGGGTGCGGGCCCAGACGTTCGACAGCTGGGCGTCGTACCTGCTCCTCGAAGCCGGCCACCGACCCGAGGACCTGGCCGGCTTCGGGTTCGATCGTCGGATCGTGCTCGCCACCGAGGCCATCGAGAACGAAGTCGTCGAGACGACCGAACGCGGTGCGCCCGCACACGTGATCATCGACGAGGTGCAGGATCTGGTGGGCGTACGGCGGGAAATGGTGGAGTCGTTCCTCGACCACTTCCCGGACATCGGCTTCACGGTCGTCGGCGACACGGCCCAGTCGGTATACGGGTTCCAGGTCTCCGACCCGCAGGAGCGGGTGGAGGAGGCAGACCTGTTCTTCCGGTGGGTGCGTGCTTCGTTCGGCGAGGAGCTTCGCGAGATCGTCCTCGATGACAACTTCCGCGCCCGCACCGCCGAGGCGCGCGTCGCACTGCCCATCGGCGCACGCTTGCGGAATCCACCTGACGAGCCCGGCTCGTCGTCGGCGGTTCTCCGTTCGATGCGCTCCCTGCTCACGAGCGTTCCCGCCTTCGGGAAGTTCGACACCGGGTTCGCGCAGGCCGCACTGCGCGAGTTCGATGGCACCACGGCGATTCTGTGCCGGGACAACGCCCAGGTGTTGCTGCTGTCCGAACGACTGGGACAGCTCGCCGTGCCGCATCTCATCCAGCGGTCACCGAGGTCCGGCGCCGCCCCCGCCTGGGTGGCCGGACTGCTCACGGCGACCAGTGCCGTGACGCTGGGCCAGGACCGCTTTGACGCGATCTTCGCCGAGCTCTGCGTACCCGAGAACCTGGATCACGTCGAAACGTGGTGCTCGCTGCGGGCTGTCGCGGGCAGTGCGCGAAATCAGCTCGACCTCGAAGCCTTACGGAAGGCGACGGCGGAGGGTCGGTTGCCGGACGAGTTGACCGCGCCATCCGCGCACCCGATCGTCGTGTCCACGGTCCACCGCGCCAAGGGCTTGGAGTTCGACCGCGTGCTGATCGCGGGCTTCGACCCGACCGCACAACGGCGTGGGCTCGACTCAGATGCCCTCGACGAGGCGCGGCTGCTGTACGTCGCCATGACGCGGGCTCGCGATGACCTGTACCGCGTCGAATGCCCGGACACGTGGGCAATGCGCAAGGCAGAGCACTTGCCGATGCCGGTCGTGCGCTGGTACGTCGGTGGCCGTGAGCGTTGGATACGCGCCGGCGTCGAAAGCACCGAGTACGACGTGTGCCACGAAGCGCCTGCCGGCGTGGGGGAGCCCGCCGCCGATCCGGTCGCGACGCAGAAGTACCTGCTCGACTCGGTCCACCCCGGCGACGTGGTGGTGGTGCGCAGGCTGCACGACCTACCCATGTCGTCGACCGAGACGCCGCAGTACGGCATCTTCCACGAGGGCATGCCGATCGGCGAAGTTTCGCGAGGTTTCCGCCAAGACCTGTGGCGCCTGCTCAAGCAGTCGGGCACGTTCCGCGTGGAGCGGTGGCCGTACCTGATCACCGGCCTGAGGATCGACTGTGTGGAAGTAGTCGTCGGTTCGCAGGCCATCACCGAACGCCACGGCCTGGGCAGTCGTGGCGTGTGGCTCGCTTCCCGTCTGTGCGGCCTCGGCCGCTTCGACTGGACCCACGCCGACCGGGTCCCGGAAGGACACGATAACCCGTGACCGAGTCACGCCACGCCGCGCATTACGCGCTGCGTGAGGAAATCCGTGCCGCCCTGCGGGCCGACTTGCTCGGCCCGCAGGGCGGCACGGAGGAAGTCCTCGCGACCGACACCCCGATCACCGCGTATCCCATTGGTGTGCTGTTCCCTCAAGTCGTCGAGCCGGATCCGATCGCGGCAGAGGATGGCGCGGATACACCACCCGACGTCGTCCGAGGGGATGACCCCGAGCAGGGCGTCGCCGATCTTGGAGTCGCACTCGCCAACCGGCGCAAGCCGTCGTCCATGGGAATGACGTTCGGCGTTGATCCTGCCGTCGCGGCTGTTGTACGCGTGAAGGTATCGGGCGCGGTCTACCTGCCGGAGGACGAAGACGGTGCGCCCGTGGAGCCGCACCGGAGCGAGGCACGCAGTACCGAGCAGCAGCGAGAGCGGTGGCGTCGGCTCCCTGTGGAGTACGGGCCCGTGGCAGTCGACGTCACCTCGGCCGGAACGCAGAAACATGTCTTGCGTGTCGGTCTTGAGCTGCGCACTCTGGTCCGTCCCGCTGATGCCAACGGCACGGTGACCGTGACGGTGACGCTGGTCAACACGCAGATCGCAGGCATCTACGACCTCCACGACGCTTACTGCTTCTTTCAACCCGAGTTGGAGGTGTTCGACCCGGCCAGCGCCAGCCCGTTCGTCGAGCGGAAGGCGCCGCTCGGTGCGGTGGACGCCGAGCACGCGCTAAGCCGGTTGCTGCACCGCCACGCGCCCTACTTCGCCACCGGGCATGGTTGCTCCGTCGCGTGGGACTGGACCCCTCCGCCGATCCGCACCGCGATGCCGGGCCGGGCAGCCGTCGCTTCCGTCCGCACCGAGCTCGTACCGAGCCACGAAGTGCTGTTGACCGACTCGAACCCCGAGATCGACGACGACGCACTGGGCATGCACCGGCTCGGACACGGGACCGTCGGCGAAGTCGTCGGTGCGCTCACCGGTCTGCTCGACGGGTACGAGGAGTGGATCGAGGCCCGGAAGCAGGAGGCACTGGCGCTCGAGGGCACCGACCACGCTGAGGTCGCGTTCGAGCAGGTCCAATTGTGCGAGCAGGCGCTCGGTCGTATGCGTTCGGGTGTTGCACTGCTGGCCGACCCCGAGCGGCCCTTGCCGTTCGAGGCGTTCCGCCTGGCGAATCAGGCGATGGCCTGGCAACGCAGCCGAGCGGAGTGGATCGAGAGGGGGCGCGAGGGTGAGCCGGATCCCGAGGCGGGGCGGTGGCGGCCGTTCCAGATCGCGTTCATGCTGCTCTGCCTGACAGGCACCGTCGACCGAGAGCACGACGACCGCCGGATCGCCGACCTGCTGTGGTTCCCGACCGGCGGCGGCAAGACCGAAGCCTACCTGGGATTGATCGCGTTCACGGTGTTTCTCCGCCGGCTCCGCGATGGTGAGAACGGCGTCGGTGTGACCGTTCTGATGCGCTACACCCTCCGTCTGTTGACGCTTCAACAGTTTGAACGCGCTGCGGCGTTGATCTGCGCCATGGAGCGCCTTCGCGCCGAACGGGAACACGACCTCGGCACGACTCCGGTGTCGATCGGCATGTGGGTCGGCATGTCGGCGACCCCGAACAAGCTCGACCGCGCCCGCATCAAGCTCCACGAGTTGCGTGCCAGTCCGGAGAAGCCGCTCCAAAAAGAAAATCCTGTGCAGCTCCACTCCTGTCCGTGGTGTGGAGAGCCGCTGAGCCCCGATGACTACGAGGTGCGGGAAGACCTCGTGCGGATGCTCGTGCGGTGCCCGAACGCGGGCTGCGATTTCGGGACGGGGGCGGGTCTGCCCGTCCACTTGGTGGATGACGCGGTGTATGACGCTCATCCGACGTTGATCATCGCCACTGTGGACAAGTTCGCCTCCATGCCGTGGCGGCCCGAGACGGCAGCGTTGTTCAACAGGGATCTGGGGAAGGACGTGCGGAAGCCGGAACTCATCGTCCAAGACGAGCTCCATCTCATCTCCGGCCCGCTCGGGACTCTCACCGGCCTTTACGAGACGGCGGTGAACATCCTCGCCGATCGGCCGAAGATCGTCGCGTCGACCGCGACGATCCGTCGCGCCTCCGATCAGGTGGGTGCGTTGTTCGATCGGCAGCTGGCCCAGTTCCCGCCTGCCGGTCTCGACGCCAGGGACTCGTGGTTCGCCGTCGAGACTCCGCGGGAGGACAAAGCGTCACGTCGCTACATCGGACTGCTCACCCCTGCGACGAGCCAGGCGACGTTGCTCGTAAGAACCTACGCGACGCTGTTTCACGCGGTGGCACGCATCGAGGCGGATCCGAAGGTGCGCGACGCCTACTGGACGCTCGTCGGGTACTTCAACAGTCTGCGGCTGCTGTCCGCCGCCGAGTTGCAGGTGCTCGACGACGTGCAAGATCGCCTCGAACTGCTGGCGAAGCGCGATGAATCCGGGGCCGCCCGGTCGACGTCGGCTCTCATCGAGCTCAGCAGCCGTGCTGATTCGAGCGCCATTCCGAGCCGGCTGAAAATGTTGAAGCGCGGGTGGCCCGAGGCGGACGTCCTGGACGTACTGCTCGCCACGAACATGATTTCCGTCGGCGTGGACATCGACCGGCTGGGACTCATGGCCGTCATGGGCCAGCCGCAGACCACGGCCGAGTACATCCAGGCCACGAGCCGGGTGGGGCGTCGGCATCCCGGCCTCATCGCAGTCATGCTCAATTCGACACGATCAAGAGACAGGTCGCACTACGAGAACTTCCCTGGCTTCCACTCGGCTCTCTACCGGGAGGTCGAGTCCACGAGCGTGACGCCGTTTTCGGCACGTGCCCGCGATCGAGGCTTCCACGCCGTCGTCGTAGCACTTACCCGGCTGACGATCCCGAAGTCGGCACCCAACCAGGCCGCCGCGGACATCGAGTTGTTTCTGCCCGAGATCATGTCGACCGTCCGGCCGGTGATCCTCGATCGTGTCCGCTCGGTTGATCCCGACGAACTGGATGCGACCGGTCAGCACTTCGACGAGTTCATCGACTGGTGGCGCGAGGAAGCTCAGGACCAGCCGAACCTCGTGTACGAGGCTAGGCGGGGCACCACGCAACCAGCTCTGTTGAAGGGATTCGACGTCGACGACGAGAGCGTTACCGGCTGGGACACCCTCTGGAGCCTTCGCGACGTCGACGTCGAGTCGACGCTCTTTCTTGAGAAGCGGTAGGGACGACGAAATGACCCCTCCTCCATCGTCCCGACGTCGGAACGCCGAAGCGCCGGCCCGTCCCCGGGCGCGCAAGCTCGGCTCCGTGCGTCGATCGCAGCTCGTCACCACCTACGGGGTGGGAGCGATGATCGCGATCGACAACGAGTCGTTCATCGTCGCCGGCCTCGACTCGTGGAACATCGCCGACGCACCGGAGATCTTCGAACGCAGACTCGCCCGAGTCCTCGGGGTCAAGTCGTTCCACCTCCCCCCGGCGCCTGATCCGGACCGGGGTAATGACGGCGTTCGAGTGCGGCGTTTTCCGGACTTCTACTCCTGTCCGAAGTGCAATGTCCTCCAGCCTTACGGGGACTTTAACTGCCTCCCGGGCAGCGCACGCTGTTCGGACTGCCATGAAGATCTGGTGCCTTCGAGATTTGTGCTCGCTTGCGACGACGGGCACATCGAAGACTTCCCTTACTGGAAGTGGTCGCACCGGGGTTACGAGCGGCCGAGCAGATTCTGCGGCGGGACGCTGTCGCTGCGAACGGACGGCAATACCGCGTCGCTGCGGTCCGTCGTCGTGACCTGCACGTGTGGTGTGCCCGACGTGTCGATGGAGGGTGCGTTCCGCGTCAAGGCCCTCAGGGATCTCGGTATCCGTTGCGAAGGCCGCCGGCCGTGGCTGTACGGGGCGAAGGCGCAGCCGTGTACACGCCATCCCCGAGCCATGCAACGAGGTTCGTCGTCCGCGTGGCACCCGGTGATGCGCAGTGCGTTGTCGATCCCGCCATGGGGGGAGGGCGTGCTCGCGCTGATCGAGCGGGAGAAGCTGATCGGGGCGCCCGAGGAGGTCATCCGCTGGCACTTCACTCAGCGACCGGGACTTCTCAAGAGAGCGGGGGTGACCGTCGAGGAGGTGATCGGTTGTGCACACGAGATCGATGCGGACAACTCCGCTCCGAACGACGACGGCGGTGCCCCGCTCGATCCGCATGCGGTGTTGCGCAAGGAGGAGTACGACCGCTTGTGTCGCGGCAACCCGGAGCACCGCACGTCGGACTGGCAGCCGTTCGTCTGCGAGCGGCCGGAAGGCGATCTCAGCCCGGTGCACGAGCTGGGCCTCTCCGACAGCATGCTCGTGAAGCGGCTGCGAGAGGTTCGAGCGCTGGAGGGGTTCACCCGTGGGGTGGCTCCGCTGGAGGCCGCTCCTGACCAACGCCTCGCCGAACTCCACCTGTCCCCCGACATCAACTGGCTGCCGGCGATTGAAGTCAAGGGCGAAGGAGTTTTTCTCCGGCTGGATGGAGATCGCTTGCGGCAGTGGGAGACTCAGGCCACGGTGATCGCTCACAGTGAGCAGATCCGCCGCAACCACCTTGCTCTCATCAAGGAACGAACTCCGGCGAATCCGGCCAGGACAAGGGCCCTTGCGTCACCTGTGTCGCCGCGCTTCGTATTGCTGCATACGCTGTCGCACATTCTGATTAACGAGTGGAGTCTCGACGGCGGTTACCCCGCATCCGCGCTCCGAGAGCGCCTGTACGCGAGCGATGTCATGGCCGGAATCCTCATCTACACCGCGACCAGCGACTCCGCGGGCAGCCTCGGCGGCATCGTCGCGCAGGGCTCTCCGGAGCGCCTCGCCGCCACATTGCGGTCTGCCCTCGTCCGTGCGTCGTGGTGCTCGAACGACCCTCTGTGCATGGAATCGGGCGCCAGCGGAGTGGACAGCGTCAACCTCGCCGCGTGTCACGCGTGCGTGTTGCTTCCCGAGACGAGCTGCGAGTTGAACAACAGCTTCATGGACCGTGCGTTGCTCATCGGTGCACCATCCGGAGAGGTGCCTGGATACTTCCAGCATGCCTGATTGTGATGACGTGCCGAGGACTTTCGCACTGGGTTTGCTGGAGCACAACTGGAGCAGGCGATGGAACTGAACGTCGGGCGATGGCGCTCAACGGCTTCAAACGGCGGCGAACGCCACCGGCTGGCATGAGGGTTCTCTGTTTGCTCTGGTCATGGCACTTGTGGAACAGCGCTGGCAGTGTCAGGAGCGGGGGCTGGTCCCTCGCTTCCACGGTTGTAGAAGGTGCGAGGAAGGTGACCGGTCACCATCTTTCTTCATCTGATTCTCGTCCAGACCAGTGCACCTGCGACGGTGTGAGAGATGTCCCTCGAACGTGTGGTTCTTGTGCGTCGGAGTGTGGAAGGTCCCTTCAGCGGTATCCGTGCTTTTTCGGACAACACGGCCTCAGGGAGATGACGTGAACAACATGAAGCGCTCCATGGCGGTACTCGTTCTCGGTACAGCTCTCGTGGGAGCGCCGGCAGCCTCGGCGTCCACCCACGAGGCCACGCCGCGCGCCGCGACCGCGGTGACGGCTCAGGAGGACAGCACCAACGACGACGACAGCAGCGGTAACTGGGGCCTGCTGGGCCTGCTCGGTCTGGCGGGCTTGGCGGGCCTGGCGGGGCGCAAGAAGCACCAGGTGGCCGACCGCAACGTCACGGGGCGCTGACGAGAGGGATTCCGGACGGGGCTGCGAGTTCGCCGTGTCCTCACACGAACGGCCCGCCACTCCGGTGAATCGGAGTGGCGGGCGGTTCTGCCGGGCGGGAGGAGGTCTCCCGGTGCGATCACGTGCCGGGGTACCTCTTCGCCCACCTGCCCTGCTTCAGCGGTGAGGCGCGGTTGAAGTGCTCGTAGGCGTCCGTGGCGAGGTTCTCCACGAGGTGGCGCAGTTCCAGCCGCTCCAGCCACGCCGCGGGCAGGCCGGGAATGCCGGCGCGGGCGCCGACCAGCGCACCCGCCAGCGCCCCGGTGAGCGCGCTGCGCCCGGAGTGGTTGACCGCGCGCAGCAGCGCCACCCGGGGCCGGTTCTCACACCCGCCGACCGCCGCGAACGTCTGGCGCAGCACCGTCGCGGTGTCGCGTCCCGCGCCGAACTCCTCGGGATCGCGGGCGTCCAGCAGACCGAACTTGGCGTAGTCCGGGAACGCCGCCGCCACGTCCGCACCCTCGACGCGCACGTCGCGGGCCGTCATCCACAGCGGTGTCCGGTTGTTCTCGTCGGCCAGGACGTGCTGGAAGAGCCCGGTCAGGTACTCGACGAGGGTGGTGTCCGCGTCGGCCCGGTGGGTCACTCCGGCGATCACCCGCGCCGCTGCGCGCACGCCCCCGCTCACCCTGGTGCTGGCACCACCCTCGGTGAGGGCGGCGGGCAGGGCCGCGAGCAGCGCCGTGGCGCCGGAGCCGGTTCCACGCTCGCCTCGCACCAGCGCGCGGACCGCGGCCAGGTCGTCGGCGTCGGGCAGCCGGTCGGCGTGCAGGCCCGCCACGCGCACCAGCCACCCGTCGGCCTCGCGCGGAACCGGCTGGCCCTGCGTGTGCAGCCAGCGCAGCAGACCGCCCTCGACGGCGTCGGCGAGCAGCGCGGAGTCGGCCGGACTCTCGGTGTGACGGCTGCGGATCACGCCCTCGACGAGGAACATCAACCGCTGGGTCAGCGGGCCCAGCTCACCCGAGAGCAGGTCGCGGATCCCGCGAGGACCGAAGCGGGCGCGGATCTCGTCCAGACTCAGCGCGTCCACCGCCCGCCCCAGCGTCTCGCCCAGTGCGAAGCCGACGACGGCGCCCGTCACGCACCGGTAGCCGTACCGGACGCCCTTCGGCGCGCGCACGCAGTACTTGCCGAACGCGTCGACCTGGGGCGTGACACGACCGTCGTCGTCGTAGACCGGTCGGAGGCCGTTGGCGGCCAGGTCCGAGGGCCAGCGCCGCGGGTCCCCGGTCTCGTGGACCAACTGCTCCCACGAATTCCCGATCACGGTCCGGCGGACCTCGTCGTCGGTCAGCTCGAAGCCGTTCGTCCGGGCGTAGCGGGCCTCGTGCTCGGGCACCTCCGCCGGGGAGCGGAGGCCCAGCCGGGCCGTCATCTCCCGTGCCAGACGTGCGGGCTCCTCGCCGACCTCGAACCTGGACTCGATCACGTCGACGGGCGGACGCTGCCGGGGGAACCGCTCCAGCGCCGCCACGAGGTCGGCCGACGACACCTTCTGAATCGAGGCCGGACCGTAGAAGGCCAGCATCGTCGGTGTGGAGAACTCGGACACCAGGGTCGCGAGGTCGACCCGTCGCCACTGCGTCGTGTCCGGTGGCAGCTGCCGGGTGGACGAGTGCACCGGGTACCACTCCGCGTGTCGACGGCCCGTGATTCCGGTGAGGGGGAGGAGGACCTCCACCTGTGTCAGACCCGTGAGCAACCGCTCGTCGTCCAGCCAGCTCACCTCGGCGAACAGCAGCATCCACTCCAGCTCGTTGACCGGGTGCTCCAGGCCCATGCGCAGCGGACCGGTGCGGTAGCGGTGGTTGACCCGTTCCTCGTCGGTCCGCGTGCCGTCGGGGGCGATCCACGTCCAGCCGCCGACGGCCATGTCCGGCACCCCGAGATGGCCCAGGCCGGACTCGGCGACCTCGGGGTCGACCAACTCCGCCCAGTGGCCCTGGCCCGGCGTCCGCGCTGGCACGCTCACGCCGCCGGGGCGCGGGCTCGCCTCCCGCAACTGCCCGTCCGGCTCGCGCACGATCAGCCGGGGCGGCGGGAAGATCTCCTTGCCCGCGTCGCCGCCGTCCAGGTACGCCACCGAGTTGTAGGGCACGGACCAGCCCTCGGGAACGCGGCGCACCTTCGCGTGGTCCACGCGCAGACCCGACACGCGTGATCCGTGCACAGCGCGCAGCCACGCCTCGACCTTGGCCACCGCCTCTGCGGTCTCCACTCGGCTCAATCCTCTTCCGTTGTCAGAACTTCGGTCTGACGATGATCGTCGGCGGTTCTCCTGCCGCCCTGCGGGCAGCTTCTTCTTCCCACATCCGGAAGGTGCGTCGGCGGATCGACCTGATCAGCGCGCGTTCTTCTGGGGTGAACGCCTTGCGGCCTTCGCGTTCTTTCTGTTCGTACATGGCGTCGATGGTCTCGTAGAGCGCGAAGACCGGACCGTCGCCGCGCAGTTCTCCGCGAATTTCTTCGGTCGTCCAGACGAACTCTTCTTCGTTCAGCGACGAGATCTCGCTCGTGGACGTTGCTCCGAGGATCTCGGGGATGGGGCGGTTGTTCGGCTCGAATTCGCCGGTGTCGAGTTTCAGTCTGTAACCGGTTCGTTCGCCGTCGGCGTTGGTCTTGATCATGTACGTCGACTTGTAGTACTCGTAGTAGGCTGGATTTTGCGCCATCACCGACCGCCGCTCCTGGTGGTTCCCCGCCCCTTTTTGAAAGCTGTGTCGAACAACGCCTTCTGTCTTTCTGAGATCGAACTGCTCAATGCTCGCTCTTCCGCTGTCATCGTGCGGCCCTCTTTCTCGGCCAGGGCGTCGAAGTCCCTGCGCACTTCGTACAACACGTGCTCGAAGTTCGCCACCTCGTCGATCGCCGTGAGGTGCAGGCGGAGTTCAGCGACGTGGAACGTTCCATCGTCGAGTTCCAAGCGGACGTTGAGCTGGAGATCACGGTAACCGCTGCCCTGCGGTCCCAAGAAGCGATCCTTGAACTTCACGATGCTAGTACGGGCGTCGTCCTCCTGAAGTTTGCTCAACAACACGCCCAAGCCCTTGTAAGCATCCGCCACAGTGCGGTACTGGATCTTCGAGCCGACCAGGTCGGTGAGCTTGTAAGCTTTGTTTTCGTACTCGTTGATCTTGTCTCTGGCGCGGGCTCTGCTCTTCTCGGTCTTGCGAGACGAGGCGTCGCCTCCAGTCGCTCTGGCGACCGCGTCGGCCAAGGCGTGCAACTGTCCCTGCTTGAGCGACCAGTTGTGGTAGAGCCCGTCGAGGTACTGCTCCCGGTAAGCGTCGTCGTCCTTCTTCGATTCGTCGAAGCCGGGCTGCTGTCTGTGCGAGGCGGGGTTGTCCCTCGCGATGTCACTTGCGAGAGCTGACAGTGCGGCCTGTTCCGGGGTGAGGAGTGCCGGTGCGGGGTCGGGCTCGGCCTCGTACTGCTCCGCGAGGGCCTCCGGGCCGTCCTCGTGGTGTTGGACCTCGTGGACGCACTCCTCCAGCACCGCGATCGCCTGCGGGTGCCTCAGCAGGTTCGCGAGGGTTTCTGGCCTCGCCAGCAGCGAGTTCTCCAGGAACGGCACGTCGCGCAGCAGGGCAGCCAACTCCGGGTGGCGCGGCAGCAGGGCGGCGATGGCCTCGCCGATGTGCAACTGCTGGCCGTCGACGGTGATCCGCGCGTCCGGGAGGCGGTGGCTCGTCGCGTCGGCCACGCGCAGGGCGTTCTGGACGCGTGGCTCCTGGAGGTAGCGGTTGATCTCCTCGCGGGTCGGCGGCGGGAGGTCGTCGCCTCGTGGTGGGGTGTCCGCCGCGCCGTAGCCGGAGTCGCTCGTGGTCGTGCGGTCCACCGTGGACCGTTCGGTGTCCGGGCGCGTGCTGTGGCGCTCGGCCACATCGGCGAGGTCGTAGGGCAGCAGGTCCAGCTTCGCCGGGGGGTGCGGCAGGCGCATCAGGGAGTTGGTCTGCGGGTCCACGAACGCCACGCCCTCGCGGGTGTGCACCACCTCCGCCACGTGCCCGTACTCGACGCCGTCCGGTCCGAGGTGCTTCACGGCGATCACGGCGCGCGAGTCCACCGGCAGGTCGCGCATCGCGCGGATGACGCTGTCGTAGTCGGCGTGCGACTGCCAGTCGCCGCCCAGGTGGTCCCGGACGTGGTCGAGCGTGCCCGCGGACTCCACGTCCTCGGGGTGCAGCGGTCCGGCCTCGGTGTCGATGCCCGCTCGCCGCAGCGCGCTCGCCACGACACCGCGCGTGCAGTTGGTCTGATAGCCCCGCTCGTAGGCGTCCACGTCGTGGAAGCGCGGGTTGACCCCCGCCACGTGCGGGTGACGTTCGGCGACGTACCCGGCCGACTGGTGGGCGTTGGCGGTGTCCGCGTGGATCGCGGGTTCTGCGGGTGGGTTGGTCGCGCGCGACAGGGGTGACCAGTCGTGGCCGCCGGTGGTGCCGCTGTCGATCGGGTCGCCGTCGAGCAGCGCGTCCGCACCCGCGTAGCCGCCGAGCAGCGCGACGACCCTGCTGCGTTCTGGCGCGGCGGGCTCGGGCGCGTCGGACGAGCCGCCGCCCAACCGCTCCTGCGTCGTCTTCCTGAGCAGGTCTTCGAAGGTGTCCCTGTTGGCGTTGTTGGTGGCACGCCGGTCGGCGATCTCCCGCTCGGCCGCTGCCCGGTCGAGGTAGCGGGGATCGCCGGGCAGGACCTCCTCGACCCGGACGATCGTCTTCTGCTTGACGACGCCACCGCGCTCGACCTCGACGACCTCCTTGGCGTGGGTGTACCACTGGGTGCCCGGCTTGGAGACGGCTTCGCGCTCGCCGTCGGTCTGCGACAGCTCGTGGATGTCGCGAGCCGTCTTGGCCTGGACGTGGATCTCGACGTCCTCGCCGAACTTGGACACGAAGTCCGGCGACTCCCTGATCGAGGCGCTGACGATCGTGGGCTCGACGGTCGTGCGGCCGGGCACGTACTGGTCCGCGACGAGTTCGGCCAGGACCCGGTTGCCCCTGACGTCGATGCCCCGCACCAGTTCCGCTTCCAGCGGCGCGAGCTCGTTCACGGCCGAGACCATCGCCCGCACCTGGAGCCGTGCGCGTTCGAAGGCGGCCCGTCCGCCCTCGGGGCCCAGGCGCTGTGCGGTGTTGGCCGAGTCGAACACGTCGTGGCCGGTGTAGGCGTACAGCGCGAACGCGCCCTCGTCGGACAGTCCCGACAGCGATGCGGCGGCGTCCCGTCTGGCGAGCGCGGCGTCCCTCAGCGCGGTGCGGCGGGCGTCGCCGGTGATACCGGCGGCGAGTGCGGCGTTGTCGGCCGCGGTGGCCCGGTGCTCCGGGTCGAAGAGGTGCTCCTCGCCGAGATCGTCTCGACCGGACGGGGGTGCGTCGTCCGGCTCCGTGGTGGGAGTCGGCCGGCCGACCGGCGTCGGTTCGGGGCTGCGTGGCGCTTCCGGTGCCGCGGGCGGCTCGGGAGCCGGAGCGGGTTCCGGGGTGCGGCGAGCTTGCGGTGGGGCGACCGGCTCTGGCGTGTCGAGCACTCCGAACTGCCTGGCGGGGGACGCCGGTGGGCGCGGTGGCACCGGACCGGGTGAACTCGGCGGTGGCGGGCCCTGCGGCCGGGGCGCGTTCGGCGGCGGGAAGCCGCGGGGAGGCACGGGTCGTCCCGGCGGCGGTGGCCCCTGCGGGCGCGGGCCGTTCGGCGCGTAGCCCTGCGGCGGCACCGGTGCACGACCGGCGGGCGGGTGGTGCGCGGGCGGCGGCCCGGCGGGCGGCATCGGCCCACGTGGCGGGAGCCCGCCCGGTGCTGGCGTGGGGCGCGGCGGTGTCGGACGGCCACCCGGCGGTGGGTTCTGCGGGCCGCGCTGCGGTGGTGGGAGCGGACCGCGTGGTGGCGGTGCGCCCTGCGGGCCGTGGAAGAAGGGGGACGGAGGCGTCCCGCCCTGCTGAGGCCCGGCCACCGGTCGTGGAGGCCCGCTCTGCTGCTGCGGTGGGGCGGGCGGGCCGTCGAAGCGTGGCGCGAACGGCTGTCCCGTCGTCCCGGTGGCGGAGACGCCGCCGGGCGGCGGCGGGCCCTGCTGGTGTCCGGAGTACCCCGGCTGCGGACCGAAGCCGCCGGGAGGAGTCGGACCGAACCCGCTCGGTGCGGGTGCCCTCCCGTACCCGCCGGAGGACGAGCTCTGACCCGGTCCGCTGGTCGGGGTGGCCGTGGCGGGGCTGGAACCGCTGGTCGGCGCGGGGGTGGTGTGGCCGGTGCCGCTGGCCGACGGGCTGGCCTGGCCGCTTGCGGTGGACGTCGGCGAGCCGGGGTGGGACGCGGTGGCCGGTGCGGCGGCGGTGTTGCCCGTCGTGTGGCTCGCGACGCCGGTCGGTGCGGGTGACGCCTGGCCGGGGCCGGACGTGAGCGGGGGAAGGCCCGCGCCGCGCGGTGACGCGGGCCCCGGCGCGGAGTGCGCGGCACCGCTGGCCGGCGGCGGCGAGCCGTGGCCGGTGGGCGTCGCGCCCCCGGCTGGCGCCGTGCCACCGGGAGACGTCCAGCCCTGCTGGGCCGGGGTGGAGGCGGAGACGGGGCTGCCGGTCTGGCCGCTCGCCGTGGCGCTGTCCGCCCGGTCCGCCGGAAGCGTCGGCGACACCCCGGAGGCCCTGGTGGCCGCCTCCCCGCCCGGTGGGTCCGCCGCGCCGCCGGGCCGGGGGACGTCCGGGGCGTCGGTGGAGTCCGACGCGGACTGCTGGCCCGCGTCCGCGACGGGCTGCGCGGCGGAGTCGCCCCGGGAGCTGCTCGGTCCGGGACGGGAGGTGTCCGGCGTCTCGACGTCCAGGTCCCGGATCGTGCCGAGCGAGTCCGTCGTCCCGCCGACACCCCGGTCGACGGCGCCGCTGGACGTGCCCATCAGCACGTCCTTCGCCGACAGCTCGTCCAGGTTCCCGGTGACGGCCGCTTCGCCGACGGTGGTGACCGCGCCCTCCACCGCGCCGCGGGTCGCCCCGCGCACGGCGCCGTCGAGGACCTCGCCACCGACGCTGTCCGACAGCCCCCTGGTCGCGCCCCTCGGCACGGCGTTCGACGCCGCGCCGACCACTCCCTCCACCGCGCCGCCGACGGCGGCGTCCCCGGTCTTGCTCAGGTCCCACGACCTGCGGTCCCCGCTGGCCATCTGGAGACCCTGGATCCCGGCGTCGAGAGCCACGCCGGTGGCCACGTTCGTCGCGACCTCGCGCAGCACCCGCTGCAACACCTGCTGCGCGACCTTCGTGAAGCCCTGCTGCGCCAGCTTCTGCAGCAGCTGCCGGAAGATCATCTGCACGGCCACGCGCGTCGCGATCTGCGCGGGCACGATGCCCGCCGTCGACGCGCCGAACGTCACCGCAGCGGAGGCGATCATGGCCGCGATCGAGATGGCGAGCACGATGAGCGACGCGATGATCAGGTACTTCGTGTACTCGACGTCGAGCGCGGTCGCGTCGCACGAGTCGCCCAGCGCCCGGCAGGCCTCGACGATCGACGTGAAGTAGGCGTCGTCGCCCTCGACGTACTTCTTCCACACCTCCTCGAACGCCTCGGCGCCGTCTCCCGTCCAGCCGTCGAGGATCGACCTCGCGCCGCCGTCCGCGGTCGAGCTGACGCCGGGAACGGCGTCGGCCGCGCGGTGCCAGGCGTCGCGCAGGTCGCGGAGCTTGTCCTCGTCGCCCTCGGGCCAGCTCTCGCCGACCACGATCGGCAGCAGCCACTTGACCTCGTCGGGTATCTCCATGCCCACTGAGCGCTACCCCCGCCACGCCGTCTGCGGCCTCGGACCGGTCTGCACCGCGGCTCAGCTCCCGCGCTGCACGGTGCTGGCGCCGGTGCCGTCGACCGTCCGGTAGGTCGTCATCGCGTCGACCACGTTCCCCTGCAACCCGCGCAGTCCCTCCACCAGCGAGGTGAACGCGCGCACCGCGCCCTCGGCTCCGGGCACGTAGTCCTCGGCGAACTTCTGGCCCGACTCGTCACCGCCCCAGCACGCGCCGGCGGCGGCGAGAGCGTCGGTGAGCGCCGTGCCCACGGACTCCAACCGGTCCGCGGCCGAACCGAGTTCGGCCGCTGCCCCGGACACCGCGCCGGGGTCGACGCGGAAGCCTCCCGCCGTCATCAGTAGCTCTCCCTGAGCCAGGTGCCGGGCTGCTCGTCGTCATCGGGCGCGGGACGCTTGCGGGCCGGAGGCGGTGGTGGCGGTGGTGCCGGTCGCGCGGCCAGCAGGCTCCGGTCCTCGAAGGACTCGTCCTCGGGAGCGACGGGACGCGGCGCGGGCGCGTCGGTCCGGGGGAGCAGCGCGGACAGCGACGGCGCGTCCTCGACCAGGTCGGGCAGGTCCGGCAGGCCCTCGGTGAGCGGTGACATCAGATCCGCGACCTGCTGCTCGACCCGGCTCGCGCCCTCGCGTGCGATCTGGAGCACCGACCTGGCCAGCGCCTCCGGCGTGGACCGCTCGAACGAGGACGGTGCGAACTCCAGGTGCGTCAGCACTCCGCCGGAGTCGACGGTCGCCCGGACCAGGCCGTCCTTCGACGTGAGCGAAGCCGTGGTGCGCGCGGCTGCCTCCTGCGCGTCGCGCAGCATCTCGGTCTGCCGGGTGAAGGTGTCCAGCAGGCTGCTGACCTGCTCCTTCATCGCGGCGTTCCGGGCTTCGAGGCGCGCTCGATCATCGCCAGACATCGCCAGGTTCCCCCCTGATCGCGTGTGGTCCACCGAACCCTATCGGCTCGCCCCGACACGACGGTGACGTTCCGGTGGTTTCCGGTCACGGACGGGGGTCGACGGGGCGCCCGGTGGCGTCGCCGAGCCCGGAACGCGTTTCGGCCCCGTCGACGTGATCGACGAGGCCGTGGTGTGTCTCGCTTCGCGGTTCAGTCCGGCGCGGTGGCCTGGTCGGGGACGTTCGGGTGCTGAGCGGCTTGCAGTTCCGCGTTGATGCGGAGGGCCTCGTTGAGCTGGTCCTCCAGGATGATGATGCGGCACGCGGCGTCCACCGCGGTGCCCTGGTCCACCAGTTCCCGCGCTCGCGCGGCCAGCCGCAGCTGGTAGCGCGAGTAGCGGCGGTGCCCGCCGGCCGAGCGCTGGGGAACGATCAGCTTCGCGGTGTCCAGGCTGCGCAGGAACACCTGCGTCACACCGAGGATCTCCGCAGCGCGCCCCATGCTGTAGGCGGGGTAGTCGTCGTCGTCGAGTTTGACGTCGTGTCTGGTCGACACGACGTCCGGTGTCGGAGTGCTCGCTCGTGGGTGCATGAAACCTTCCGGAACGCGACAAGGGGGCCCCGGCGCAATTGTGCGCCGGGGCCCCGAGGGGGTCAACACCATCTACCGACTCTGTCGGCTTCTTTTGTTCGCGTCAGTCGCCCTGTCGAATGGGGGACGCGAGGATCGCTTGTGCGTGACCGTAGACCACCGTCCAATCTGTGGAACTGCGGCACCCGAGAGAGTGTGGAACACGTCTTCCCGGGCGATCCGATGGCGCTCAACTCTCCCTTCATCTCCTGCTTGAACTGGTAACACTTCACTTGCTGGTACTGCTGCTCCACTACCTACTGCTGAACTTCACTTGCTGGTACTTCGTCTTGCTGGACTTGCTGGTACTGCTTCACTTCGCTTGCCAGTACTGCACCTGCTGGTACTGCTGAACTGTACTTACCGGTTCTGTTTCACTGCACTTGCCGATACTGCTGGTGGATCACTTTCTGGTACTGCACCTGCTGTTGTACTTACCTCTTGCGAACTACCTCTTGTACTGCCTACTGCACTTCCACACTCTGTTCGGCGGCCCCTCGGCCGCCCGGTAGCTGGTCGTCTGCCAGGACCCCTTCCACTGTCTCGGCCCCGGCACGTCCGGCCCCTACCGTTCACTCACCCGGCGCAGTTCGTCCTCTGCCCGACTTCATGGACTGTTCTTGTTCGACGAGAGGAACACTACACACCCGAACGCCAGATGTCTACACCGGTGGGTGCAGATTTTTTGCGACACCCGGTTCAGGGGTGCCGACCAGCGATGACGTCGTCGGCTCTCCCCCGGCGGAGTGAGGGCGCGAGCCGCGTCCGAACGGCTCAGCGACCTGCTCGGCTCGAAGCGCGCGTTCCCCGCCGGAGGCCGCCGTGTCGCAGGAGGTTCCGGTCACGCGGCACGGCGGCCCGAACGAAGCCGGCCCGCGACGCAGGGGCGTCGCGGGCCGGCGGAGTGGCACGGGATCAGGCGCGCATCACCGTGGCGATCGGGATCTTGGCCGCCCGCACGGCCGGGACCAGGCCGCCCAGCACGCCGGCCACCAGACCGGCGATCACCCCCGCCACGCCGGCCTGCCAGGGGAACACGATGTCCTGGAGGAACGGTTCGCGGCTGCCCAGCACGGCGCCGGCGAGGTGGAGGCCGACCACGGCGGCGCCGATGGCGGCCGCGGCCGTGATGAGGCCCGTCAGCAGCGTCTCGGCGAGCACGATGCCCGCGAGGAGCAACCGGGGCGTGCCGACGGCGCGGCGCAGCGCGAACTCCTCGATGCGCTCGCCGACGGTCGCCAGACCCACGTTGAGGATGCCCGCGACGCCGATCAGCAGCACCATCGCCGCCAGGGCCAGGAAGATCCAGCGCATCAGCGAGAGCTGGCTCTCCATGCTGCTGCGGGAGTCGACCAGTCGCGTGTACATCTGGTTGACGTCCGCGCCCGCCGCGCTGAACCTGGCGCGCATGGTCTGCTCGATCTCGTGCGCGCTCGGCGCCAGCAGGACCTCCATGCCGCCGTACCGGCCGCTGTCGCCGGTCGTCGTCGGCGGCATCCAGTTCGCCATCTCGTCGATCCGCACGTACGCGGCCGGGCCGTACCCGCCGTCGTCGACGACGCCGACGATCAGCGGCGTCGGGTTGGCGGTCGCGCCCTCCACCCGCATCTCGGCGGGCACCCGGTGGGTCGCGAACCCCTCGGCCGCCTGCTTGTTCAGCACGAGCCGGGGAGCCATCGACGGCGCCCCGTCGAAGTCCAGCCACTGCCCGGAGCTGGGGCGGTACGGCTTGAACGTCGTGACGTCGCCGGTGAGCATCGTGAGCTGGAGCTCGATGGCCTGTCCGCTGGGAGCGTTCGCGTTGGGATCGTTCTCCGGGCGGCACCCGGTCTGGTCGCAGACCATCGACCCGCCACCGCCGTAGGAACCGGGCTGGTCCAGCGGTGCGCCACCGGGGTTGATCGGCTTCACGCCCGGCTCGCCGATGATCGCCGAGGTGCTGCTCGCCGCCACCGCGTCGCTGCGGCCCCGGAGCAGTTCCAGGGTGATGCCGCTGACGGAGTCGTGCTGCGGCAGGTACATCAGCCGCGTCCCGTCGACGCCGTTCTGCAGCTCCACGTCGGCCAGCAGCGCGCGCTCGGCGATCACCGAACCCGCCTGGACGGCCACGACGGCGAGCACGCCGGTGAAGAGGCTGATCATCGACAGGAACGTGCGCAGCTTGCGCGCGCGGATGCCCTGCCCGCCGATGACGAGGGACGACCGGAACCGTCCTGAGGTGCGGATCACAGCAGCGCCCCCCTGTGCGTCTCGCTGAGCACGCCGCCGTCCAGGCGCACCGTGCGGCCCATCCGGGCGGCGTGCTCCTGGTCGTGGGTGACGAGCACGAGGCCGCAACCGCGCTGGGTGGTCTCCAGCAGCACGTCGACGACGAGCCGGCCGGTCTCGGTGTCGAGCGCGCCGGTGGGCTCGTCGGCCAGCAGGATGCGCGGTTCGCGCACCAGCGCGCGGGCGATGGCGACGCGCTGCTGCTCGCCGCCGGACATGCGCGGCGGCCGCTGCTTGGCCAGGTGGGCGATGCCGACCCGCTCCAGCGCGGTCATGACCTTGGCCCTGCGCTTGCGACGCGGCAGCCAGCCCTGGCCGTTCACCAGTGCCATCGCGACGTTCTGCGCGGCGGTGAGGTGCTTGAGCAGGAAGAACCGCTGGAACACGAAGCCGAACTCGGCGCTGCGCAGCGCCGCCGCCCTGCGCTCGGGAAGCCGGGTGATGTCCTGCTCCGCCAACAGGTACTGGCCCTCGTCGGCGCGGTCGAACAGCCCGATCAGGCTCAGCAGCGTGCTCTTGCCCGAGCCCGATCGGCCGAGGATGGCCACGCTCTCTCCACTGTGGACGGTGAGGTCCACGTCGGTCAGGACGTTGCGCGGCTCACCCTGACCCCGCAGCGTCTTGGTGATCCCGCTGAGGTGGATCAGGCGTTCCGGCGCCCGCACCGGTTCCACCCGCACGGTGGGCGCGTCGACGGTCACCGCTGCCCCGCGCCGGAGATCGGGCCGTCCTGCGGGGACGCGGTGCCCGGCGGCAGGTCGGGGCCGGGCACGGCGAGCTTCTCGTTCCCGGTCAGCCCCGACCTGATCTCGACGACCTTGCCGTCGGTGAGGCCGAGCTCGACGTCCGTGGTCTTCCGCGAGCCGTCGGTGGCCAGCACGTCGACCCGGCCGCGGCCCTGGGAGCCCGCGACCGCCTCGACCGGCACCACCAGGACGTTCTTGGCCTCCGCGGTCACCAGGTCCAGCGCGGCCGAGGCGCCGTTGATGAGCTTGACGTCCGCCGGTGCCGTGCAGACGACGCGCAGTCCGCTGGACGCGGTCGGCTCGCCCGCGGGCTTCCGCTGGTCGGGCTGCCGCTGCTCGGGCTGCCGCTGTTCGGGCTGCTGCTCGCCGGCGGTCTTCGCCTCGTCGTCGGCCGGAGCCTCCGGTGCGGGCGCGACGGTCCCCGCGGGCAGCGCGGCGATCGTGCCGAGCACCGCGCACGGGAACGGGCCCGGTCCGTTCTTGATCTGCGCCTGCACCGAGGCGAGCGCGTCGGAGACCTTGTACGCCTGCTCGTCGTCGATCTGGGCGACGATGGCGTAACCGCCGTGCTTGGCCGACGCGATGGGCATCCCGGCGGTGACGTCCGCCCTGTCGTCCACCAGCCGAGCGGCGAAGGTCGCTCCGGCCGGGACGTCCACGCGGGTCGGCCGACCGGCGGCCCAGATGTTCGCGACCCCGGTCGGAACGGTCGGAGTGCCCTTGACGTCGGCGATCTCCAGGTAGCGGACCTCACCGTCCACGGGGGACACGACGCCGAAGACCGGGTTCATCTCGACCTTGCCGGTGAGGCTGATCCGGTTGGTCAGGTCCTGCCGGGTCGGCTCGGCGGTGGTCATGGTCGTTCCGCGTGGTGCCAGCTCGGGATTCTGCGCCGCTGAGCCGGACGACGTGCACGCGGTGGCCGTCACCGCCACGAGTCCGAGCGCGCTGAAGAGGATGTGCTTGCGCACCATGTGCCCCCATGGTTGGGATCGTTACCGATCATCACGACGTTCGCCGCACGCTTCGGTTGCACCGGGGCGGCGAGTTCCAGACTCTCGGGCGGGGGCTGTGGGCGCATCGGCCGTTCGGCCGAGACGGGTCGAGCGCGAGGCCGATACGGGGGAGGGGTGCGTCAGCGGAAGGACGAACACCCGGAAATGCCCGAAGGCCCCGCTCGACTAGAGCGGGGCCTTCGTCACTGAGAAGTCCGTCAGATGACGGTCACAGCGGTGGCCTGCGGGCCCTTCGCGCCCTGACCGACTTCGTACTGCACGCGCTGGTTCTCCTCCAGGCTGCGGAAGCCGCCACTCTGGATCTCCGAGTAGTGCACGAACACGTCAGCGCTGCCGTCCTCCGGAGCGATGAAGCCGAAGCCCTTCTCGGAGTTGAACCACTTCACGGTGCCTTGAGCCATGTCTGTCTCCTCGACAGGTACAAAATCCGGTCACCACTCTTGCGATGACCGAGGTCGGCTCGAGACGAGGAGACCTCCGGAGTGAACCGGGAGGTACATCCACGCTCGAAGCGGTTTCGCGAGCGTGGATGGTTACACGAACACAAAACTTGACGACCAACGACAGTCAACCACACATCTGGGCCGTTGCCCAGTTCACCTACGCTTCCGGGTGTGCCGGAACCGTCTCGGGTGGAGGATCGCGTGGCCGACGTGGTGATCGTCGTCGGCATCGGAGCGGACGGCTGGGAAGGGCTTTCGCCGACGTCGCGGCGGGCGCTGCTGTCCGCCGAGGTGATCATGGGCGGAGCCCGCCAGCTCGATCTCCTGCCCGACGAGAGTTCAGCCGAACGGGTGGCGTGGCCGTCGCCCCTGCTGCCCGCGCTGCCCGGCCTGCTCGACGCCTGCCGCGGACGCGCCGTCAGCGTCCTGGCCAGCGGCGATCCCCTCTTCCACGGCATCGGCGGCACCCTCGTCCGGTTGCTCGGCGCGGACCGCGTGCGCGTCCTGCCGCACCCCTCGTCGGTCTCCCTCGCGTGCGCGGCGATGGGGTGGACCGCGGACTCCGTCGAGGTCGTCAGCGCGGTCGGCCGACCCGTGTCCGCGGTGGCCGCCGCGGTGCAACCGGGACGCCGCGTGCTGGTGCTCAGCGCCGACGGCGACACCCCCGCACTGGTCGCGCGCCTGCTCGTGGAGAGCGGCTGGGGTGCGAGCGAGGTCACTGTCCTGGAGGAGCTCGGCGGTCCCGGCGAGCGCCGCACGAGCACTCTCGCGTCCGGTTGGAGCGGTTCAGCGGGCCCGCTGAACGTCGTCGCGGTCGAGTGCAGGGGCGGCCCGCTGCTGCCGCGCGTGCCCGGCCTGCCCGACGAGGTCTTCGCCAACGACGGCCAGCTCACCAAGCGCGAGGTGCGCGCCATCGCGCTGTCGCGCCTGGCCCCGGTGCCGGGACAGCTGCTGTGGGACGTCGGCGGCGGCGCGGGCAGCGTCGCGGTGGAGTGGGCGCGCACCCACCCGTCGTGCCGGGCCACCGCCGTCGAGCAGCACGCCGAGCGGGCCGAGCGGATCACGCGCAACGCGCACGCGCTGGGGGTGCCGGGGGTGCGGGTGGTGGTGGGGACCGCGCCGGACGCCCTGGCCGGACTGGAGCCGCCGGACGCGGTGTTCGTCGGCGGCGGCGTCACAGCGCCGGGGCTCGTGCAGCGCTGCTGGGACGCGCTGAAGCCCGGTGGACGGCTGGTCGTCAACGCCGTGACGCTGGAGTCGGAGGTGGTGGTCGCCGAGGGCCACCGGCGTCTGGGCGGCGACCTGGTGCGGGTGGCCGTGCAGCGGGCGTCGCCGGTGGGCGGCTTCACCGGGTGGCGACCGGCCATGCCCGTGACCACGTGGACAGCGATCAAGGAGACCTCATGACCGTGCACTTCATCGGCGCGGGACCGGGTGCGGCCGACCTCGTCACCGTTCGCGGTCAGCGCGTGCTCGCGGCATCACCGGTGTGCCTGTACGCGGGCGCGCTGGTGCCCGTGGAGCTGCTGGAGAGCTGCCCGCCCGGCGCGCGCCTGGTGGACACGGCCGACCTGGACCTCGACCAGATCACCGCCGAACTCGTCGCGGCGCACGAGCGCGGCCAGGACGTGGCCCGGCTGCACTCCGGCGACCCGTCGGTGTTCAGCGCCGTGGCCGAGCAGATGCGCCGCCTGGACGCCGCGGGCGTGCCCTACGACGTGGTGCCGGGGGTGCCCGCGTTCGCCGCCGCGGCCGCGGCGCTCAAGCGCGAGCTGACCGTGCCGGGCGTGGGGCAGACCGTGGTGCTGACCCGCACGTCCGCCCGCGCCACGCCGATGCCACCGGGCGAGGACCTGCGGACGCTGAGCCGCAGCCGGTCGACGATGGTGCTGCACCTGGCCGTGCAGCGGATCACCGAGGTCGTGGCGGAGCTGCTGCCCGGCTACGGACCGGACTGCCCGGTGGCCGTGGTGGCGCGGGCGAGCCGCGAGGACGAGCTGATCCTGCGCGGCACCCTGTCCGACATCGCCGAGCAGGTCGAGTCGGCCGGGGTGAAGCGCACGGCGGTGATCGTCGTCGGCGACGTCCTCACGGCGCACGACTTCCCCGACAGCCACCTCTACTCCACGGCCCGCTGCCGCGCCTGACCCCTC
Source organism: Umezawaea beigongshangensis (assembly GCF_016464305.1). Lineage (GTDB taxonomy): Bacteria > Actinomycetota > Actinomycetes > Mycobacteriales > Pseudonocardiaceae > Umezawaea_A > Umezawaea_A beigongshangensis. The sequence goes on along the minus strand of NZ_JAEIOJ010000007.1, from coordinate 304,735 downwards.
AGGCGCGGCCGACGATCACACCGGCCCGGTCGATCACGACCACGTCCACGGCCACCGGCGCCTCCCGGAGCACGCCGACGGCGGTGTCGCGCGCCCGTGCGGCGATCAGGTCGCCCAGCGGCAGCGCCGCCTCCTGGCACAGGTGCAGCGCGCCCAGCGCGGTGTTCGCGCCGCGCACGGCCTCCACCAGCTCCGGCGTGCCACCGGCGTCCCGCACGATCGCCGCCAGCAGGTCGTGGTTCACCTGCGAGCGGCCCGAGTGCAGGTCGAGGTGGCCGTCGGCGAGCTTGGACAGCTTGCCGATGCCACCGGCGATCGTCAGCCTCGGCACGGGGTGGCGGCGCAGGTACTTCAGCACCGCGCCCGCGAAGTCGCCCATGTCGAGCAGGGCGTCCTCCGGCAGGCCGTGCAGCGCGGCGGCCACCTGCTCCGACGTGCTGCCCGTGCACCCGGCCACGTGCTGGCGGCCCGCCGCCCGCGCCACGTCCACGCCGCGCCGGATGCTGTCGATCCACGCCGAGCACGAGTACGGCACGACGATGCCCGTCGTGCCCAGGACGGACAGTCCGCCCAGGATGCCCAGCCGCGGGTTCCACGTGCTGCGCGCGATCTCCTCGCCGTTCTCGACGGAGATCTCCACCACCACGTCGCCGCTGCCGCCGTGCTCCGCCGCCACGCGTCCGACGTGCTCGCGCATCATCCGCCGCGGCACCGGGTTGATCGCCGGTTCGCCCACCGGCAGCGGCAGCCCCGGCTTCGTGACGGTGCCCACGCCCGGTCCGGCGCGGAACACCACGCCGGTGCCGGGCTCGCCGTGCCGCACGGTCGAGGAGATCAGCGCGCCGTGCGTGACGTCGGGGTCGTCGCCCGCGTCCTTCACCACCGACGCGCGCGCCCAGCCGTCGCCGGACTCCTCGCGGGCCAGCGCGAACGCCGGGGTCTGCCCCCTCGGCAGCAGGATCTCCACCGGGTCGGGGAACGAGCCGGTGAGCAGCGCCGTGCACGCGGCCGTGGTCGCGGCGGTGGCGCACGCTCCCGTGGTCCACCCGTGGCGCAGCGCGGTGCTCATGCCGTCAGGATGCAGCAGTGCAGAACACCGTGCTGGTACTGGGTGGGACCGGCGAGGCCAGACGCCTGGCGGCGCGGCTCGCCCCGCTGCGGGAGGCCGGGACGCGGGTCGTGTCCTCGCTCGCCGGCCGGGTCGCCGATCCGCTGCTGCCCGAGGGCGAGGTGCGCGTCGGCGGCTTCGGGGGCGTGGACGGCCTGGCCGGGTGGCTGCTGGCGAACGACGTGACCGCTGTGGTCGACGCCACCCACCCGTTCGCCTCGACCGTGAGCGGGAACGCCGCGCGCGCCACCGCCCGGCTCGGCCTGCCGCTGCTGGTGCTGCGGCGACCAGGCTGGCGCGAGGAGCCGGGCGACCGGTGGACGTGGGTCGGCTCGCTGCCCGAGGCCGCCGCGGCGCTGCCCGGACTCGGCGAGCGGGTGTTCCTCACCACCGGCCGCGGCGACGTCGCCGTGTTCGCCGACTCGCCGCTGTGGTTCCTCGCTCGCAGCGTCGACGCGCCGGAACCGCCCGTGCCGCGACGCTTCCACGTGGTGCTGGACCGCGGACCGTTTACCGTGGACGGTGAGCTGGCGCTGCTGCGCGAGCACGCGATCGACGTCGTGGTCACGAAGGACAGCGGCGGCGCGATGACGGCCGCGAAGCTCACCGCGGCACGTCACCTCGGCCTGCCCGTCGTGATCGTGCGCCGCCCGCCCCTCCCGGACGGGGCCGACGTCGTGGAGACCGTCGACGAGGTGGTGCGGCGGCTCATCCCGGATAGCGGCGGGGCGTGAACACCACGCCGCTGTCCGTGACCCTGGTCTGCGTCGAGCCGATCAGCAGCAGGCAGCGCATGTCCACCGCGGACGCGTCGAGGTCGGCCAGGCGCACCACGCGCACCGACTCCTCCGGTCCGCCCACGTCGCGGCCCACGACGACCGGCGTGTCCGGCGAGCGGTGCGCCAGCAGCACGTCGCGCATCGCGTCGACCTGCCACGTGCGGCTGCGCGACGCCGGGTTGTAGATCGCGAGCACCAGGTCGGCCCCGGCGGCGGCGTCCAGCCGGCGGGCGACGACGTCCCACGGCTTGAGCCGGTCGGACAGCGACACCACGGCGTAGTCGTGCCCCAGCGGTGCGCCGACCCGGCTGGCCACGGCGTGCGCGGCGGTGAGACCGGGCAGCACGCGCACCGGCACCCCGGCGAACTGCTCCTCCGCCGCCACCTCCAGCACGGCGCTGGCCATCGCGAACACCCCCGGATCACCGGAGGACACGACGGCGACGCGCGATCCGCGCTTGGCGAGGTCGAGCGCGAACGCGGCGCGCTCGGCCTCCACCCTGTTGTCCGAGGCGTGCCTGCGCTGCCGGGGGTTCGGCGCGACCCGCGCGAGGTAGGTCGTGTAGCCCACCAGCTCGTCCGCGCTCGCCAGCGCCTCCTGCGCCTCCGGCGTCAGCCACTCGCGCCCGGCCGGGCCGAGGCCGACGACGACGACCTCGCCGCCCGCGCCGTTCTCGCGCGCGGACAGCTCGGTGGGCCGTTCCCGCGAGTGCACGCGGCTCGGCAGCAGCGCGAGGGAGAAGTACGGCACGGTCGCGGGGTCCACGTCGGCCAGCGGGAGCGTGCGCTGCCCGTCGGTCGTGGCGCGCTCCACGTACCACGCCTCGTCGAGCCGCCCGGCCTTCTCCAGCGCGTCGCGGACGCCGCCGAAGGTGCGGCCCAGCTTCAGCACGGCGGCGGAGTCCGTCGCGGCGAGCCGGTCCGCCAGCACCGCGGGGTCCAGCGTGCCGGGCAGCACGGTCAGCACCTCGTCGCGCTCCACCAGGGGACGGCCCAGCTCGGCCGCGGCGGCGCTCACCGACGTCACCCCCGGCACGACCTGCGTGGGGTAGCGGTGCGCCAGCCGCTTGTGCAGGTGCATGTAGGAGCCGTAGAAGAACGGGTCGCCCTCGGCGAGCACCACGACGTCGCGGCCCGCGTCGAGGTGCGCGGCCAGCCGGGCCGCGCACGCCTCGTAGAACTCGTCGATCGCGCCCTGGTAGCCGCCGGGGTGCGTCGAGGTCTCGGTGGTGACCGGGTAGACCAGCTGCTCCTCGATCTGGTCGCCCCGCAGGTGCGGCGCGGCGATCGACCGGGCGATGCTGCGGCCGTGCCGCGCGCTGTGGAAGGCGATCACGTCGGCCGACGAGACGAGCCGGGCCGCCTTCACGGTCATCAGCTCGGGGTCGCCGGGGCCCAGCCCCACACCGAAGAGGCGGCCTGTCGGGGTGCTCATTCTTCCTCGCTCGCAATCGCGTTGACGGCGCCCGCGGTCATGGCGCTCCCGCCACGACGACCGCGCACGACCAGGTACTCCAGGCCGAGGTCGTTGTCCGCCAGCGCGTCCTTCGACTCGGCCGCGCCGATGAAGCCGACCGGCACGCCCAGCACCGCGGCGGGCTTCGGCGCGCCCGCGGCGATCATGTCGAGCAGGTGGAACAGCGCCGTGGGCGCGTTGCCGATCGCGACCACGGCCCCGTCGAGCCGGTCGCGCCACAGCTCCAGCGCGGCGGCGCTGCGCGTGTTCTGCATCCGTGCGGCCAGTTCCGGCACCCGCGGGTCGCGCAGCGTGCAGATCACCTCGTTGTCCGCGGGCAGCCGCGTGCGCGTGACACCGGCGGCGACCATGTTGGCGTCGCACAGGATCGGCGCTCCGGCCAGCAGCGCCGCGCGCGCCGACGCCACCACGCCGGGCGAGTGCGCGACGTCGTCGACGAGGTCGACCATCCCGCAGGCGTGGATCATGCGGACCACGACCCGCGCCACGTCGGCGGGGAAGCGGCCCAGGTCGGCCTCGGCGCGGATCGTCGCGAACGACCGGCGGTAGATCTCCGCACCGTCGGTGATGTAGCTGGTCACTGGTCCCTCCGCACGTCGTAGCCGTCGCCGGTCGCGACGACGTCCACCACGGGCCCGGTGGGGCGTCCGCAGCGGCGTTCGCAGCCCGCCCAGTGGACGGGGAGGTCGTCGGTCCGCGACCCGGCGCGCACCCAGCGGGCGGCGTCGCCGCGCACGTCCGAGAGCGACTTGGCGCAGCCGGGGCGGCCGGTGCAGGCGGTGACGCCGTGCCACGGCGACGCGGGATCGGTGACGAGGTCGCCGAGGCGCAGCGCCTCGCGGTCGCCGCCGGGCACCACGACGCTGCGCCACGGCGTGAGCCGCACGGTCGTGCCCAGCGCGGCCAGGGCGTGCGCGGCGCGCTGGTCCAGGCGGCCCAGCGGCACGCCGACGACGAGCAGGTCGCCGTGCCGGCCGGGCGCGGGCGGGGGCGCGGGGGGAAGGGCGAGGCGCTCGCGTCCCGGAACGCCGAGGCGCTCGGTGATCGCGGTGGTCCCGTCCTGGAGCTCGGCCAGGCGCCACGCCGAGCCGCGCAGCTCGGCGAACGCCCGCGCCGCGGCGATCACCGTCGCGGGTCCGTCGGCGACGCGCAGGCCCGTGTCCCGGCCCGCGAGCAGCAGGGCGTCCGCGGTGGCGCCGACGCGGTGCAGCCCCACGTCGCCGCGCAGCCCGCTCACGTCGCCCGTGCCGTCGTCGACGGTGATCAGGAAGCGGCCGGGCAGTCCGGCCAGCACGGGATCGGCGCGCAGCCGCCGGTCGATCTCGTCCACGGTCCGCTGCGTGTCGCCCAGCGGCGAGGCGATGACGTTGCGCACGCGCTCGTGCTCCAGCGAGGGCAGCAGCCCGGCGTCCGCGAGCCGCCGAGCGAGCGGGAACTGCGCCCCGTCCGCGAGCCCGCGGATCTGCGCGTTGGCCCGCGACGTCAGCTCGATCGAACCGTCGCCCAGCTCCGCGGCCGCCGTGATCAACGCTCTGAACTGGTCGTTCGTCAGGGTTCCGCCGGGCACGCGCACGCGCGCGAGACCCCCGTCGGCCGCCGGGTGCACGTCCAGCGCGCCGGGACAGGCGTCCGGGCGCGTGCGTCGCACGGAAGCGTCGGCTGGCACCCGGCGGATGCTACGCGGCGGCTTGTTGCGCTGCCGACGACTGTCGGTAGGGTCACCCGCGAACGACGTCGCAGCGAGGAAGCCGGTGGGAGTCCGGCGCGGTCCCGCCACTGTGACCGGGGAGCCGACCCCAGACGAGGCCACTGTCCGACCCGGACGGGAAGGCCGGGGAAGGCGGCGATCCGGGAGCCAGGACACTCCGCGACGCCGTGTCCTACGGCTCGGGGCGAGGACCCCGGGGGAGTGGAGCGTTCGCGTGATCCTGCTGTTGTCGACCTCTGACACCGACCTGCTGTCGGCGCGCGCCAGTGGCGCGGACTACCGCCTCGGCAACCCCGCGCGTCTCGGCGTGGACGACCTCCCCGATCTGCTGGAGGGCGCCGACCTGGTCGTGGTGCGCATCCTGGGCGGACGCCGGATGTGGGAGGAGGGCCTGGACCACCTGCTGGCCGGGCCGCGCCCCGTCGTCGTGCTGGGCGGAGAGCAGGCGCCGGACGCCCAGCTCATGGAGCTGTCCACGGTGCCGGGCGGCGTGTGCGCGGAGGCGCACGCCTACCTCGCGCAGGGCGGCGCGGCCAACCTGGCGCAGCTGCACGACTTCCTGTCCGACACGGTCCTGCTGACCGGCCTGGGCTTCGAGCCGCCCGCGGAGACGCCGACGTGGGGCCTGCTGGAGCGCGACCCCGCGCCGCAGGACGGTCCCGTCGTGGTGGTCCTGTACTACCGGGCGCACCACGTCGCCGGGAACACCGCGTTCGTGCACGCCCTGTGCGACGCGATCGAGGCGAAGGGCGGCCGACCGCTGCCGGTGTTCTGCTCGTCGCTGCGCACCCCCGACGCCGCGCTGCTGGAGACGCTGGGCGAAGCGGACGCGCTGGTCGTGACCGTGCTCGCCGCCGGAGGAACCAAGCCGGCCACCGCCTCGGCCGGTGGTGACGAGGAGGCGTGGGACGTGGGCGCGCTCGCCGCGCTGGACGTGCCGATCCTCCAGGCGCTGTGCCTGACCAGCAGCCGCGAGGCGTGGGACGGCAGCGACGACGGGCTCTCGCCGCTGGACACCGCCACGCAGGTCGCGATCCCCGAGTTCGACGGCCGCATCATCACGGTCCCCTTCTCCTTCAAGGAGGTCGACGCCGACGGTCTCACCGTCTACGTCGCCGACCCGGAACGCGCGCTGCGCGCCGCCGGGATCGCCGTGCGGCACGCCCGGCTGCGGCACGTCCCGCCCGCGCAGCGCCGCGTGGTGATCATGCTGTCGGCGTACCCGACGAAGCACTCGCGCATCGGCAACGCCGTCGGACTGGACACCCCGGCCAGCGTCGTGCGACTGCTGAAGGCGTTGCGGGACAACGGGTACGACATCGGCCCCGAGGACGGACCGGACGCGCTGCCCGGCGTCGCCGCGCAGGACGGCGACGCGCTGATCCACGCGCTCGTCGCCGCGGGCGGTCAGGACCAGGACTGGCTGACCGAGGAGCAGATCACCGGCAACCCCGTGCGCCTGCCCGCCGCCCGCTACCGCGAGTGGTACGCCACGCTGCCGCAGGACACGCGCGAGGAGATGGAGCAGCACTGGGGCGAGGCCCCCGGCGAGCTGTTCGTCGACCGCTCCGCGAACCCCGAGGGCGACGTCGTGCTGGCCGCGCTGCGGGCGGGCAACGTCGTGGTGATGGTGCAGCCGCCGCGCGGGTTCGGCGAGAACCCCATCGCGATCTACCACGACCCCGACCTGCCGCCGAGCCACCACTACCTCGCCGCGTACCGCTGGCTCGACGCCGAGTTCGGCGCCGACGCCGTCGTGCACGTCGGCAAGCACGGGAACCTGGAGTGGCTGCCGGGCAAGACCGTCGGCATGTCGGCGGGCTGCGGACCGGACGCCGCTCTCGGCGACCTGCCCCTGATCTACCCGTTCCTCGTCAACGACCCCGGCGAGGGCACCCAGGCCAAGCGCCGCGCGCACGCCACGCTCGTCGACCACCTCGTGCCGCCGATGGCGCGCGCCGACAGCTACGGCGACATCGCGCGCCTGGAGCAGCTGCTCGACGAGCACGGCAACATCGCCGCGATGGACCCGGCGAAGCTCCCGGCGATCCGCGCGCAGATCTGGACGCTGATCCAGGCCGCCAAGCTCGACCACGACCTCGGCCTGGAGGACCGCCCGCACGACGCGGAGTTCGACGAGTTCATCCTGCACGTCGACGGCTGGCTGTGCGAGATCAAGGACGTGCAGATCCGCGACGGCCTGCACGTGCTGGGCGAGGCCCCGACCGGTGAGGCGCGGGTCAACCTCGTGCTCGCCATGCTCCAGGCCAAGCAGATGTGGGCCGGCCGCGTCGCCGCCCTGCCCGGCCTGCGCGAGGCGCTCGGACTCGTGGAGGACGGCTCGTCGTCCCGCACCGACGTCGACGGCGTGGAGGCGACCGCGCGCGCCCTCGTGCAGGGCATGGAGGACGCGGGCTGGGACGTCGGCGAGGCCGGGGCGGTCGTGCGCTCGGTGCTGGGCCGCGACGACGAGCAGCTCACCGCGATCCTGCGGTTCGGCGCGACGGAGGTCGTGCCCAGGCTGAACCGCACCACCGACGAGATGACGATGGTGCTGCACGCCCTCGACGGCGGCTACGTGCCCGCCGGTCCCAGCGGCTCACCGCTGCGCGGCCTGATCAACGTGCTGCCCACGGGCCGCAACTTCTACTCCGTGGACCCCAAGGCGGTGCCGTCGCGCCTGGCGTGGGAGACCGGTCAGGCGATGGCCGACTCGCTGCTCGCCCGCTACCGTGCCGACACCGGCGAGTGGCCGCCGTCGGTCGGGCTGTCGGTCTGGGGCACGTCGGCCATGCGCACCGCGGGCGACGACATCGCCGAGGTGCTGGCGCTGCTGGGCGTGCGCCCGGTGTGGGACGACCAGTCCCGCCGCGTCACCGGCCTGGAGCCGATCCCGCTGGAGGAGCTGGGCCGTCCGCGCATCGACGTGACCGTGCGGATCAGCGGCTTCTTCCGCGACGCGTTCCCGCACGTCGTGTCGATGCTCGACGACGCCGTGCAGCTCGTGGCCGGCCTGGACGAGCCGGACTCGGCCAACTTCGTGCGCGCGCACGCGCAGGCGGACCTCGCGGCGCACGGCGACCCCCGGCGTGCCACGATGCGGATCTTCGGCTCCAAGCCCGGCGCGTACGGCGCGGGCCTGCTGTCGCTGATCGACAGCCGCAACTGGCGCGACGACGCCGACCTCGCCGAGGTCTACGCGGTGTGGGGCGGGTACGCCTACGGCCGCGACCTCGACGGCGTGCAGGCGCGGCCGGACATGGAGAGCGCCTACAGGCGCATCGCCGTCGCGGCCAAGAACGTCGACACCCGCGAGCACGACATCGCCGACTCCGACGACTACTTCCAGTACCACGGCGGCATGGTCGCCACCGTCCGCGCGCTGACCGGCAGGGCGCCCGCCGCGTACGTCGGCGACAGCACCCGCCCCGACGCCGTGCGCACCAGGACGCTCAACGAGGAGACGACCCGCATCTTCCGCGCCCGCGTGGTCAACCCGCGCTGGCTGTCCGCCATGCGCAGGCACGGCTACAAGGGCGCGTTCGAGCTGGCGGCGACCGTGGACTACCTGTTCGGCTACGACGCCACGACCGGCGTGGTGGCCGACTGGATGTACGAGCAGCTCGCGGCGAGCTACGTGCTGGACGAGGAGAACCAGAAGTTCTTGCGCGAGTCCAACCCGTGGGCCCTGCACGGCATCTCGGAGCGCCTGCTGGAAGCCGCGGACCGCGGCATGTGGGAGCACCCGGTCCCGGAGACCCTGGACGCGCTGCGGCAGGTGTACCTGGAGGCCGAGGGCGACCTGGAGGACGGGAAGTAGGCGGTGCCGGGTGGGAGGGCCGCCGCCCTCCCACCCGGTCGCCTCACCCGTGCTTCGCCACGACCAGCACGACCGCGGTGAACGTCGTCCCGCGGGTGACCTTCGCGTCCCGCCGCTCCCCGGCCGCGCAACCGCACCGGGTCCTGGACGACTCCGGATCGACCACTCGGGAGCGCCGGGCCGGGACGCGTCGGCCGGGGGAGCGGGAAGGCCGATCTCCGCGCCGGTCGATCGCGGCACCTTCTGCTCCAGCGACGGCACGCCCACCACCACCGTCGCCGCCGCCGACCTGCTCGCGAGCCTCCGCACCACGCTCCACCACGACGTGAGCAGCCCCGACCACGTCGAGCTCTGCACCTGCGCGACGTGGACGCCCGTTCGAGGCACTGCCACGTCCGGTCGATCGACTCCGGCACCTCGGTGCGGGTCACGACGCCGCGCTCGACGTCTCCCGGCGACTGCACGTCACACCTCGTCCTGCCGGGAGAGGGCGACGGAACGATGCGACGAGCGATCTGGTGGACCGGCTCGCGTGAGCGGAAGTCGCTGGCGAGCTGTCTCACCCCTCCAGGCGCCGCGCCACCTCCACCGCTTCTGGAGCGTCGAGTTCCCGGTAGATCGTCAGAGCGGAACGCCACGCGGCGTCGGCCTCGTCCGGCTCGCCGAGCGCTTCACGGGCTTCCGCGATTCCCCGATGGGCCTGCGCCTGCTCGTAGCGGTCGCTCACCCGCTCGGAGATCGCCAGCGCCAACTCGTGGTGTTCGACGGCACTGCTCGGGTTCCCGGTCGCCCGCAGGGTGTTCCCGATCCCGTTCAACGCTGCTGCTTCCAAGCTGCGGTCGCCGGTTGCTCCGGCCATGTCGAGCGCTTGGCGGTGATGCCCCATCGCGTCGTCGAACCGGTCGAGCCGGGCTTCGAAGACGGCCAGGTCGTTGAGCGCGTAGCCCTGCCGCGGCACGTCGCCGGTCCGGTGGAAGATGCTCAGCGACTGCTCGACGAAGCTCACCGCCTGAGCGAGGTCGCCCAGGCGTCCGTGGACGACCGCGAGGTTGTTGAGCGCTGATCCCTGCCCGGTGGTGTCCCCGACGTCGCGGTAGACCACCAGAGCCTCGCTGATGCGATCGACCGCCCGCTCGTACTCGCCGAGGAGCCAGTGCGTGAGACCGAGGTCGTTCAGCGCCTGTGCTCGCAGGTTCTGGTCCTCCGCCCGTTCTGCCGAGGTGAGAGCCTCGGTCAGGTGCGTCACCGCCGCTCTGTAGCGGCCCAGCCGCTGAAGCGTGCTGCCCAGGTCGTGCGACGCCCTGCTCAGGCCGGCCGCGTCTCCCGATCTGCGCGCGCACGTCACGGCGTGGCCGTGCACTTCGGCGGCGACCTCGAAGTCGGCGTGGCTGTCGAGGTGTCTGTGCAGGACGGCCGCCAGGTCCCTGGCGTACTCGTCCCAGCCGTGCGACGCGGCGTAGCGGATGCTCGCCACCAGGTTCTCCTGCTCAGCTCTCATCCAGGACGCCGCCTGCTGCTCGTCGTGGAAGGTGACGAGCGGCTGCTGCTGCCACCGGGTGTCCGGTCGCCGAACCTTCTCGTGCGGTACCAGCAGGTCGATCGCGGTGGCCGCGGTGCTCAAGAAGTGGTCGAACAACCTGCCCCGTGCGGCTCGCCGATCCGCCTCCGTCTCGTCGCGGTTCGCCAGCTCGGACGCGTAGGCGTGCAGCAGGTCGTGCATCTGGTACCTGCTGTCCCGGGTTCTCTCCACGAGATTCACGCGGGTGAGGGTGGTGAGCAGTTGCCGCGCCCTCGCGTTGTCGACGTCCGCCAGAGCGGCGACGGTCGAACCGGTGAAGGTGCGACCCGAGTAGAGACCCAGCAGCCGGAACGTGCGTGCTGTCGCTTCGGACAGGTACCCGTACGACCAGGAGAAGACGGTTCGTATCGCGGTGTGGGGATCGTCGTCTGTGTCCAGAACGTCCAGGCGGGATTCTTCGTCCGCGAGGTCGTTCACGAGTTCCGCGATCGACGAGTGCGTTTGTGAGGCCACGATCTCCGCTGCGACGCGCAGCGCCAGGGGAAGGCGTGCGCAGTGTTCCGCGAGCGCGGCCGTGTGCTGCGGTTCGGCGTCGACCCTGTCACCTATCAGCGTGCGCAGGAGCTTCACGGCTTCCGGAAGGGGGAGCAGGTCCAGGTCGACGCGTCGTGCTCCGTCGCGCGACACCAGGCCCGGCATGGCGTTCCTGCTGGTGACGACGACGAAGGAGGACGAGGATCCGGGCAGGAGGGGACGGATCTGGTCCGCGGTCCGCGCGTTGTCGACGAACACGAGCATCGTGCGGTGCGCGGTGAGCGACCGAAATCGAGCTGATCGTTCGTCGACCTCCCCGGGGATGTCGGGGTGGGGGACCTGAAGCGATCGCAGGAAGCCGGTCAGCGCCTCGCCCGTGCTGACTTCCCGATCGGGGTCGTACGAGCGAAGGTTGACGTAGAGCTGTCCGTCCGGGAAGCGGTGACGAACTCGATGCGCCCACCACGTGGCCAGCGCGCTCTTGCCGACACCGCCGGTTCCGCAGATCACGGCGATGCGACTGCTCCCGGCAGCTGTGTCGTCGGGGTCCGGCAGGAGGTCGTCCAAGAACGCCAGGTGGGTGTCGCGATCTGTGAAGCCGAACGCCGTCGACGGCAGCTGTTCCGGTGAACCCGCACGTGGATCGGACGGCCTGGCGTGCACGTGAACATCACCGGTGATGCTGCCCGCTTGTACCACCACGTCGGCGACACCGGAGTTCTCGTTGCGCGTCTCGACGTTCTGCTCGTCCTGGTCCCTGCTGGGCACGCCACCTCCGGTTCGCTCTCGCGCCAGTCGCGGAGCCGCGATGGTATTGGCCCCAGAACCCCGCGGACGGGGACGTGGACGAAGGATCACTCTTGTGGCCCACCCTCGTGGCGAGCGGACCAGCTGAAGCGGCGTCTCCCGCCACGTTCCCCGCCGAGGGCCGTTCCACGGGGCAGGAGCGGTTGGTGCGGGGGAACGAGCCTTCTAGGCTCGACGCATGACGTTCACCGCAGCCGACCAGAAGTGGCTGGCCGTTGCCGACGAGGTCGCCGCGACCCTGCGCACCGACGCCGCCGAGCGGGACCGCGCCAACCTGCCCCCCGTGCGCGAGGTGGAACTGCTGCGCGAGTCCGGCCTGCTCACCGTCGGGCTCGACGGGGACGGGTGGGCCACGCGCATCGCCGTCACCCGGACCGTCGCCGCCGCGGACGCCAGCATCGGTCACCTGCTCGGCTACCACCACCTCCAGCTCTGGCGCTCCGAGCTGTTCGACAACGCGGAGCTGACCGCCAGGACGCGGGCCGAGACCGCGCGGGACCGGCTCTTCTGGGCCGGGGTCAGCAACCCGCTGGACGCCGCGCTCCAGCTCACGCCGGTCGACGGCGGGTTCGTGGTCGAGGGGACCAAGACGTTCGCCACCGGCGCGTCGCTCGCCGACCGGCTGGTCGTCAGCGCCACGCGCGTCGACACGGGGGAGAAGGTCACGTTCGTCGTGCGCGGCGGGGTGGACGGGCTCGACTTCCCCGGCGGCTGGGACAACATCGGGCAGCGCCTCACGGCCAGCGGTGGTGTGCGGTTCCAGCGGGTGTTCGTGCCGGCCGAGGACGTCCTCGGCGTGCAGCCGGAGGAGAACCACCCGCGGCTGTCCCTCGCCGCCCTCGGCTTCCAGCTCGTCCTCTCCCACGTCCACGTGGCCATCGCCGAGGGCGCGCTCGCCGAGGCCGCCGAGTACACCCGCACGCGCTCGCGGCCGTGGTTCGCGAGCGGCGTCGACCACGCGACCGACGACCCGCACGTCCTCGCGAGCTACGGCGAGATGGTCGCCGACGTCCGGGCCGCCGCGCTCCTCGCCGACCGGGCCGCCGAGGAGCTGGCGTTCGTCGCGGACCGCGGCACGGCGCTCACGGCCGAGCAGCGGGCCGCCGCCGCGACCTCGATCTCGCAGGCCAAGGTCGTGTCGACGCGGGTCGTCAACCAGGTGACCACGCGGGTCTTCGAGCAGGTCGGCGCCCGCGCCACGGCCTCCGGGCACGGGTTCGACCGGTTCTGGCGCAACGCCCGCACGCTGACCCTGCACGACCCGGTCGCCTACAAGGCGCGCGAGGTGGGGGCGTACTTCCTCACCGGCGCGCACCCCGCGTTCACCGGGTACAGCTGATGACCCCGGTGCTGGCGGACAGCGTCCGGCTGGCCGACGACGGCGTGCACGTGCTCGACCGGCGCACCTTCCCGTTCGAGCGGACGTGGGTGCGCTGCACGAGCGTGGAGGAGGTCGCGCGGGCGGTCGAGGACATGGTCACCCAGTCCTCGGGCCCGTACTTCGCCGCGCTGTGGGGCATGGTCCTCGCCGCGCGGGAGGCGTCGGACCTGGACCCGGCGGCGGCTCGCGCGCACCTGGACGCGGCCGGCGAGCGCTTGATCAGGACCCGCGCGACCAACAACCACCTCCGCAAGGCCGTCGCGGCCGTGCTGGGCGCGGTGGACGCGGCCGGGCCCGTCTCCGGCGCCGAGCTGGAGGCCGCCGCGCTCACCGGCGCGCGGGCCGGTGACGAGCGCTACCGCTCGCGCAGCCGCGCGCTCGGCACGCACGCCGCGTCGCTGCTCGACGACGGCGCCCGCGTGCTGACGCACTGCTGGGCCGACCTGTACCTGGTCGAGACCGTGGCCGCCGCGCAGCGCGACGGCAAGCGCTTGCGGTTCCTCTGCACCGAGACCCGCCCCTACCTCCAGGGAGCGCGGCTCACCGCCGAGACCCTGGCCGAGATGGGCGTCGAGACCACGCTGATCACCGACGGCATGGGGGCGTCGGTGATGAGCTCCGGCGACGTGGACGTGCTGCTCACGGCCGCGGACCGGGTCACGATGGACGGCCACGTGGTCAACAAGGTCGGCACGCTGGGCCTCGCCGTGGCCGCGTCCGCGTTCGGCCTGCCGTTCCTCGCGCTGGTGCAGGCGCCCGACCGGCTCGCGCCGACCGCGGCGGACGTGCCGATCGAGCACCGCTCCGGCGACGAGGTCCTGCACACCCTGGGCCAGCGCACGGCGAGCGAGCGCGTGCGCGGCCTGTACCCGGCGTTCGACGTGACGCCGCCCCGGTTCGTCACCTCCGTCGTGACCGATCGGGGCGTGTTCGCACCGCACGGTCTCGCCCACTACCCGTTCACCGAGAGGACAGCACGACCGTGACACCCCAGTTCCCCGTCCGGTGGGTCGTCCTGGACATCGAGGGCACCCTCAGCGCCACCGACCAGGTGCTCGTGGTGCTCTACGACTACGCGCGCCCCCGCCTCGGACCGTGGATCGACGCGCACGGCGCCGACCCGCGGGTGGCCGCCGCGGTGCGGGAGGTGCGCGAGCTGGCCGGGCTGGACGAGACGGCCGGCACCGAGCAGGTCGTGGCCGCGCTGCACGGCTGGATGGACGCCGATCAGAAGGTCACCCCGCTCAAGACGCTGCAGGGCCTGATCTGGCAGCGCGGGTACGCGGACGGCGACCTCGTGGCGGAGCTGTTCGCCGACGTCACCCCGGCCCTGCGGGCCTGGCACGCGGCCGGTCTGCGGCTGGCGATCTTCTCGTCCGGGTCGGTGGCGGGGCAGGTCGCGTTCTTCCGGCACACCGCGGAGGGCGACCTGACCGGGCTGCTGGAGCACCACTTCGACACGGTCAACGCCGGTCCGAAGCGCAAGGCCGCGTCGTACCGGCGCATCGCCGACGAGCTGGGCGCGCAGCCGCGGGACGTCGTGTTCCTCTCCGACGTCCCCGCCGAGCTGCACGCCGCCGCCGAGGACGGCTGGCGCACCGTCGGCGTCGCGCGGCCCGGTGAACCGCAGGAGCGCGCCGACTTCGGCCCGCACCCGGTCGTCGCCTCGCTGGACGAGGTGGAGCTGGTGACGCCGTGAGCCTCGACCTGGCCGGGCGGGCGCTGGCGCGGGAGTGCGCGCGGTACGCGGCGATGGGCTGGATGCGCGGCACGTCGGGCAACCTGTCCGTCGTGCTGGGGCGCGACCCGCTGCGGCTGGCCGTCACCGTCAGCGGTCTCGACAAGGGCGAGCTGACGCGGCACGACGTGGTCGTCGTGGACGGCACCGGCGCGGCCGTGGCCGACCAGCCGCACCCGGAGCGGGTGCCGTCCGCCGAGGCCGGGCTGCACGCGCGGATCGCCGCCGTGGCCGGTGCTGGCGCGGTGGTCCACGTGCACGCGGTGGCGCCCGTGGTCGCGGCGGAGTTCTGGCCGGACGGCGTCGTGCTGCGCGACCTGGAGATGCTCAAGGGCTTCGGCCGCGCGGCCCACGACGACGAGGTGGTCGTGCCGGTCGTGCCCAACTCGCAGGACATGACCGTGCTGGGCGACGCGTTCGAGCGGGGCTTCTCGGCCGACGTGCCCGCGCTGATCGTGGCCCGGCACGGCGTGTACGTGTGGGGCGACGACCTGCACCAGGCCAGGCAGCGCGCCGAGTGCCTGGAGTGGTTGCTGCGCTTCCGGACCGAGACGAGAGGAACGTCATGACGCTGCTGACCGTGTGGCCGGACGACGAGCCCGGCACGGTGCTCACCAGGACCACCGACCCCGAGGAGATCCGCGCCGAGCTGGAGCGGCACGGCGTGCGGTTCGAGCAGTGGCCGGTCGTCGAGGGGCTGCCGGCGACGCCGGAGTCGGACGAGGTCGTGCGGGCGTACCGCGAGCACGTGGACCGGGTCGTGGAGGCCGAGGGCTACGTGCTGGTCGACGCGATGCACATGACCCCCTCCGACGATCCGGAGTGGCTCGCCTCCGCCGCGGCGGCCCGGCGGAAGTTCCTCGCCGAGCACACCCACGACGACGACGAGGACCGCTACTTCGCGCGCGGCTCCGGAGTCTTCTACCTGCACGTGGGGGGCAGGGTGCACGCCGTGCTGTGCGAGGCGGGCGACCTGCTGAGCGTCCCGGCGAACACCACGCACTGGTTCGACATGGGCAGCAGGCCGGACTACGTGTCCATCCGGTTCTTCCACGACGACGACGGCTGGGTGGGCGACTTCACCGGCAGTCCGATCGCCGAGTCGTTCCCCGGCTTCGACGAGCTGAAGGCCGGACTGGACGCCGACCGGGCCTGACCGGTCGGCTCGCGGTGCCCGAACGGTCAGCTCGCGGCCAGGACCCGGCGCCAGCACTCGGCGTGCAGGCGGCGGAAGCCGACGAAGTACGCGAGCGCTTCGGCGTCGAACTCCGCCGGGTGGGCGGCGATGCCGGCCCGGCCGTCCAGGCGGCCGGTGTTGGCCAGGCCGGCCAGGTCCCACTCCACCGGGCCGCGCCAGGTGTCCTCGAGGTCGTTCCACACCGGGCCCGACGGCGCGAGGAGCAGGTTGCCGGGGTGGGCGTCGCCGTGCAGCGGGCGGGCCGCGGTCCAGCGCCGGTCCCACTCCGCCGCCAGCTCGTCCCGGCGCTCGCGCAGGTCGTCCGCGTCGAGCAGGGCCAGCACCCGGTCGACGTCGGTCAGCGGCAGGCGGTCCGGCAGCGCGCCGGGGAAGTCCAGCAGGCCGTCGTGCAGCTCCGCCAGGCACGCCGCGAACTCCGCTGGCGCCGGTGTCCACGCCGGGTCGTGCTCGACGTGCCCGGCCAGCGTCACCACGAGGCCGTCGGAGAGGTGCGGACCGGGCGGCACGTCCTCCGGCGACGGCACCACGGGCACGCCCCGCGCCGCCAGGTGCGCGCGGACCGCGACGTCGCGGGCGAAGTGGTCGGCCACGTCCGGGCGCACGACGGCTGTCGTGGTCGCCACCCTGGCGACCACCGGTCCCAGGCGCACCAGCAGGTTGGCCCCGTCGCCCAGCACCACCGGGTCGTCCCCGCTCAACCCGTGCGCGCGGACGATCTCCGCCGCGGCCGCCACGCCCCGCTCCAGCTCCGTCACCACGTCTCCCCGTCCCGATCGCCGTCCCACCACCCTCCACGAGGGGTGTGACCTGCGCAACGCCATCGCCGGTGATCGGTTCGCGAGGCCATGCCCAGCCGCGAGCCCCGGATGAGCGACGTCTACGATCCGAGAAGCCGAGGACGGCCGTCCGTCGTCCACGGCGTCCAGAACCAGAAGATGGTCCCACCACAGGCCAGTGCAGGAGGCACCGTGACGGCCGTAGCCCCGCAGCCGATCGCCACGCGTCCCTTCCCGGCGCGCGAGACGGTCAAGGGTTCGTTCCTGCTGCGGATGTTCCGCACCACGGACCACAAGCAGATCGGCATTCTCTACCTGGTCACCTCGTTCGCCTTCTTCATGGTGGGCGGCGCGATGGCCATGCTGATCCGCACCGAACTGGCGACGCCGGGAATGCAGTTCCTCTCGCAGGAGCAGTACAACCAGCTCTTCACCATGCACGGCACGGTGATGCTGCTGCTGTACGCGACGCCCATCGTTTTCGGATTCGCGAACTTCATCCTGCCGCTCCAGATCGGCGCGCCCGACGTGGCGTTCCCGCGGCTCAACGCCTTCTCGTACTGGCTGTACCTGTTCGGCGGCCTGATCACGATCTCCGGCTTCCTCACCCCCGGTGGTGCGGCCGACTTCGGCTGGTTCGCCTACACGCCGCTGTCGAACGCCATCCACTCCCCCGGCGTCGGCGCCGACCTGTGGATCGCCGGTCTCGCGGTCGGCGGTCTCGGCACGATCCTCGGCGCGGTCAACATGATCACCACGGTGATCTGCCTGCGCGCGCCGGGAATGACGATGTTCCGGATGCCGATCTTCACCTGGAACATCCTCGTCACCAGCATGCTGATCCTCATCGCGTTCCCGATCCTCACCGCGGCCCTGTTCGGCCTGCTGGCGGACCGGCAGCTCGGTGCCCACGTGTTCGACCCCGCCAACGGCGGCGTCATCCTGTGGCAGCACCTGTTCTGGTTCTTCGGCCACCCCGAGGTCTACATCGTCGCGCTGCCGTTCTTCGGCATCGTGTCCGAGGTCTTCCCGGTGTTCAGCCGCAAGCCGATCTTCGGCTACAACGGCCTGATCTACGCGACGCTGGGCATCGCGGCGCTGTCCGTGGCCGTGTGGGCGCACCACATGTACGCGACCGGAGCGGTGCTGCTGCCGTTCTTCGCGTTCATGACGTTCCTCATCGCGGTCCCGACCGGTGTGAAGTTCTTCAACTGGATCGGCACGATGTGGAAGGGGCAGCTCACGTTCGAGTCGCCCATGCTGTTCAGCATCGGCTTCATCGTGACGTTCCTCTTCGGCGGTCTGTCCGGCGTGCTCCTCGCGGCGCCGGCCATCGACTTCCACGTGTCCGACACGTACTTCGTCGTCGCGCACTTCCACTACGTGCTCTACGGCACGATCGTGTTCGCGACGTTCGCCGGGATCTACTTCTGGTTCCCGAAGTTCACGGGCCGGATGCTCGACGAGCCGCTGGGCAAGCTGCACTTCTGGACCACGTTCCTCGGCTTCCACGCGACGTTCCTCGTCCAGCACTGGCTGGGCAACGAGGGCATGCCGCGCCGGTACGCGGACTACCTGCCCAGCGACGGCTTCACGACGCTGAACACGATCTCCACGATCGGCGCCTACATCCTGGGCGCGTCGACGCTGCCGTTCATCTGGAACATCTTCAAGAGCTACCGGTACGGCGAGATCGTCCAGGTGGACGACCCGTGGGGCTTCGGCAACTCCCTGGAGTGGGCCACGTCCTGCCCGCCGCCGCGGCACAACTTCACCGAGCTGCCGCGCATCCGGTCGGAGCGTCCCGCGTTCGAGCTGCACTACCCGCACATGATCGAGCGCATCCACAACGAGGCGCACGTGACGCTCACGGGCAGGACGGTTCCGCACGAGAAGGCCACCCCGGCTCCGTCGGAGCTGGCCGCGGCCGCCGTGCAGAAGAACGCGCAGGGCGGCGACGACACCGTCTCCGAGCACGACAAGTAGTACGAACGAGGTCACCGACGAGCCCCGACGTCCGCGTACGCGCAGACGCCGGGGCTCGTCGCTGTGAGCACCCCCTTCAGCGACGCCCCAGGGAGCCCAACGCCGTGAGCACGCCCAGCGCCACGCCCGTCCTGATCACCGTCACCGGCCCGGACAAGCCGGGTGTCTCCTCGGTCCTGTTCGCCGTGCTCACCCGGCACGGCGTGGACATCCTCGACGTCGAGCAGGTCGTGATCCGCGGTCGGCTCGTGCTGGGCGTCCTCGTGGCGACCGAGCGCGACCCGGAGGGTCTCCAGGAGGCCGTCGAGCAGGCCATGGCGACCGTCTCGATGTCCGTGGAGGTGGAGCTGGGCGCCGACGCCAGGCGCACCGCGCGGCTGGAGTCCAGCCACGTCCTCATCGTGCTGGGACGCCCGGTGACGGCGCGGGCGTTCACCGAGGTGGCCCGCAAGCTCGCGTCGCTCGGCGTGAACATCGACGCGATCCGCGGTGTCGCCGACTACCCCGTCACCGGTCTGGAGCTGCGGGTGTCCGTCGCCGAGGACACCGCGGACAGCGACGCCGAGCTGCGCAGCGCGCTGGCCGAGGTGGCCGTGCGGGTGGGCCTGGACGTGGCGGTCGAGCGCGCCGGTCTGATCAGGCGCGCGAAGCGCCTCGTGGTGTTCGACGTCGACTCGACGCTGATCCAGGGCGAGGTCATCGAGATGCTGGCCGCGCACGTCGGCTGCGAGCCGCAGGTCCGCGAGATCACCGAGGCCGCCATGCGCGGCGAGCTGGACTTCGCCGAGTCGCTGCGCCGCCGGGTGGCCCTGCTGGAGGGGCTGCCGGAGTCGGTGCTGGACGAGGTGGGCGCGTCGCTGGAGCTGACGCCGGGCGCGCGCACCACCGTGCGCACGCTCAAGCGCCTCGGGTTCCGCTGCGGCGTCGTGTCGGGCGGGTTCACCAGGGTGGTGCAGGGCCTGGTCGACGAGCTGGGGCTGGACTTCTGCGCGGCCAACGAGCTGGAGGTCGAGGACGGCAAGCTGACCGGCCGCGTGCTCGGCGACATCGTCGACCGGCCGGGCAAGGCGGTGGCGCTGCGCCGGTTCGCCGCCGAGGCCGGGGTGCCGCTGGCGCAGTGCGTGGCGGTCGGCGACGGCGCCAACGACATCGACATGCTCGGCGCGGCGGGTCTGGGTGTGGCGTTCAACGCGAAGCCCGCGCTGCGCGAGGTCGCCGACACCGCGCTGTCGCACCCGTTCCTCGACGCCGTGCTGTTCGTGCTCGGCGTGACGCGGTCGGAGGTCGAGGCCGCCGACGCGGCCGACGGACTGGAGCTGAGCAGGCAGTGAGCGTTCTCGATCCCCTCGCCGCGCGCTACGCGTCGTGGCTGGAACTTCCCGCGTCGTCCACCGTGGACACCTCCGACGAGGACCCGGCCGAGGTCCGGGCCATGCCGGTGGTGCTGCGCATCGAACGCGCCGAGCCGCCGGGCCGCACCGCGGTCCTGGAGGCCGCCGCCGCGGCGGCCGTCGCCGTGTGCCTCGACCCGCGCGCCGAGCCGGGGGGCGAGTGGCA
This sequence comes from Umezawaea beigongshangensis, assembly GCF_016464305.1. GTDB lineage: Bacteria > Actinomycetota > Actinomycetes > Mycobacteriales > Pseudonocardiaceae > Umezawaea_A > Umezawaea_A beigongshangensis. Next base: position 284,347 of record NZ_JAEIOJ010000007.1, on the reverse strand, counting down.
CGACGAGGTCGTGGCGTGGATCGGCGGCCGGATCCGAAAGGTGTCCCGGCGGGCGCGGGGAGCGCACTGGGAGGCCGTGCAGGCGTTGCCGGGCATCACCGTCGAGGTGGACGGCGCGCAGGCCCGCGCGCTGGTGCCGGGCCGCGTGCTGGACGCGCCGAAGGAGCTGACGCGGCTCCAGATCTCCGGCAGCGAACTGCCCGACGACGAGCCGGGCGCCCCACCGCCGGGTGTGCCGGTGCTGCACCTGAACCCGCGCGTGCCGATGACGGCGGGCAAGGCCGCCGCGCAGGTGGGGCACGCGACGATGCTGCTGGCCGCGTCCGTGCACGCGGACGGCCGCGGCGAGGAGCTGGCGGCGTGGGCGGAGCAGGGCCACCGCACGGCCGTGCGGACGTCGTCGAAGGAGGAGTGGGACGCGCTGCACCCCGGTGACGATCCGGCGACGGCGTGGCGCGAACGCGGTGTGGTGGCGGTGCGTGACGCGGGGTTCACCGAGGTCGAACCGGGCACCGTGACGGTGCTCGGCCAGTGGTTTGACCACGCCTGATACCGGTCAATCCGGAGGGTCATGGGGTTTCTGGACGTTCTCGACGCCCGTCTCGGCGACGGACTGGAAAGCGTGCTGCGCGCTCACCACCGCCGCAGGCTGATCAAGCTCGGCTGGTCGGAGCTGCTGCCGGGGCGCACCGGGCCCGGCCGGTTCGCCGCCGAGCGTCCCGTGCGCGAGGGCAACGCCGTGCGCGTCCTGATCGACGGCGAGGAGGCGCTGCCGCAGATCCAGGAGGCGATCGAGAACGCCAGGTCGCACGTCCACATCGCGAACTGGCACGCCAGTCCGGACTTCCGCCTGAGCAGGGAGGCCGGTGCGCCGACGCTGCGCGAACTGCTGGCGGCGACGGCGGAGCGCGTGCCGGTGCGTCTGCTGCTGTGGGCGGGGCCGCCGGTGCCGATGTTCCAGCCGACGCGCGGCGGCACGAAGGACGCGCGCGCCGAGTTCGAGAAGGACAGCCGCGTGCGGTGCGTGCTCGACGCCAGGGAGCGGACGCTGCACTGCCACCACGAGAAGATCGTGGTGGTCGACGACGAGATCGCGTTCGTGGGCGGCATCGACTTCACCGCGCTGGAGGGCGACCGGCACGACCACCGGCAGCACGCGCCGGACCGTCCGCTGGGCTGGCACGACCTGGCGACGCGGCTGGAGGGGCCGGTCGTCGCCGACGTGGCCCAGCACTTCCGGCAGCGCTGGGTCGAGGTGTCGGACGAGCGGGACCTGCCCGAACCCCGCACCCCGGCGCCGGCCGGGCCGTCGCGGGTGCAGCTGGTGCGGACCGTTCCGGAGAAGACCTACGACTTCGCGCCGCGCGGCGAGTTCTCGATCCTGGACAGCTACCTGCGCGCCCTGCGCTCGGCGCGGCGCCTGGTGTACCTGGAGAACCAGTTCCTGTGGTCGCCCGAGGTGACGGAGGTGCTGCTGGACAAGCTGCGCAACCCTCCGACGGAGGACTTCCGCCTGGTGCTGGTGCTGCCGCGCAAGCCCAGCAACGGCGCGGACACCACGCGCGGGCAGCTCGGCAGGCTCCTGGCGGCGGAGGGCGGTGAGCACCTGATCGTGGCGGTCACGCTGACGGCGCACGACGGCGACGACTCAGCCCCGGTGTACGTGCACGCCAAGCTGGGCATCGTGGACGACGAGTGGATGACGATCGGCTCGGCGAACCTGAACGAGCACTCGCTGTTCAACGACACCGAGGTCAACGTGGTGACCGACGACGCGGACCTGATCCGCCGCACGCGCCTGCGCCTGTGGTCGGAGCACCTCCAGCGTCCGGAGGAGGAGCTGGCCGGCGACCCCGCCACCGTCGTGGACGGGATGTGGCGCCCGATCGCGCAGGAGCAGGCCGACCTGGAGGACCGGGGCGCTCGCCGCACCCACCGCCTCACCCTGCTGCCGGGCGCGTCCCGCCGGGCCGCCCGCCTCCAGGGACCCCTCCGGGGGCTCCTGGTGGACGGCTGACCGCACGAGTCGCCCGTTCGCGCACCGCGGCCGGCCTTCCGGGCAGGACGAGGTGGACGTGTTCCGGGCCCGAGTGCTCACCTCGCGGTGCTCGAACGCTCCACTCGGGGTGCTCGAACGCTCAACTCGGGGTCAGGAGGAGGCGGCGTCCAGGCGCTTCAGGGCCGCCTTGACCACCTCGGGGTCGTAGGTGGTCCAGAACGGGGGCAGCGACGCGCGGAGGAAGCCGCCGTAGCGGGCGGTGGCCAGGCGGGGGTCCAGGATCGCGACCACGCCCCTGTCGTTCATCGAGCGGAGCAGGCGGCCCGCGCCCTGGGCCAGCAGCAGGGCCGCGTGGGTGGCCGCCACGCCCAGGAAGCCGTTGCCGCCGCGCGCGGCGACGGCGCGCTGCCGGGCCGAGGCCAGCGGGTCGTCGGGACGCGGGAACGGGATGCGGTCCATCACGACGAGCTGCAGCGAGGGGCCGGGCACGTCGACGCCCTGCCACAGCGACAGCGTGCCGAACAGGCAGCTCCGCGGGTCTGCGGCGAACCGGGTCACGAGCTGGCCGGTCGCGTCGTCGCCCTGGCACAGCACGGTGTGCTCCAGGCGGTCCCGCAGCACCTCGGCCGCGGCCTTCGCCGCCCGCATCGACGAGAACAGCCCGAGCGTGCGCCCTCCGGCGGCCTCCACGAGACCCTGCAACTCGTCCAGGTACTCCGGCGGCAGCCCGTCGCGGCCGGGCGGCGGCAGGTGCCGCGCCACGTAGAGGATGCCGCTGGTGGCGTGGGAGAACGGCGAGCCCACGTCGAGCCCGCTCCACCGGGGCGCGTCGCCGTCCGACGGCGGCTCCTTGTCCGACGCCGCGCCCTCGGCCTTGCGCACCGACGACGACGGCGGCAGCCCCCACTGCCGGGCCAGGGTGTCGAACGCGCCGCCGAGGGTGAGAGTGGCGGACGTGAGGACCGTGGTGCGCTTGCCGAACAGCCGCTCCCGCAGCAGGCCGCCCACGCCGAGCGGCGCGACCCGCAGGGACGGCGCCTTGCCCCGGTCGGCGAAGTCGCCGGACACCCAGACCACGTCGCGGCGGTCGGCCTCGTCCCCGTCGAACGCCTCCAGCAGGCGCACGGCGCAGTCGTGCACCTCCTCCAGCAGGGACATCGCGAGCTTGCGGGACGTGGCGCCCTCCACGTCCTCCTTGCGCTCCGGCCCGAGCGAGGTGATGCACGCGTGCGCCGCGTCCCTGGTGACCCGCAGGGCTCCGGCGAGCGCCGTCGGCATCTCGTCCAGCCGCCCGACGGGCAGCTCCTCCAGGATCATCGCGAGACCGTCGCTCGCCTCGTGCATCCGGTCGGCGACCTCGTCCGCGACGAGCCGCCCGCAGCGCCGCGCCGCGGTGGCGATGGCGGACGCGCTCAGCTCCTCGGTGGCCACGGACGTCACGCGGTCCACGAGGTCGTGCGCCTCGTCGATCACGACGACGTCGTGGTCGGGCAGCACCTGGTAGCCCTCCAGGGCGTCGATCGCGAGCATCGCGTGGTTGGTCACGACCACGTCGGCCCTGCCGGCCTCGGCCCTGGCCCGCTCGGCGAAGCAGTCGGTGCCGACGGGGCACTTGGCGACGCCGAGGCACTCCTTGGCGGTGACGGACACCTGCCGCCACGCCTGGTCGCTCACGCCGGGCACCAGCTCGTCGCGGTCGCCGGTCTCGGTGTCGGAGGACCACTCGTGCAGCCGCTTCACCTCGCGCCCGAGCCGCGACACGGCGAACGGGTCGAACAGCGCGGCCTCGTCCGGCTCGTCGGGCGCACCGTTGTGCACGCGGTGCATGCACAGGTAGTTGCGGCGGCCCTTGAGGATCGCGAAGCGCGGCTCGCGTCCCAGCTCCGCGCGCAGCGCCTTCGCGAGGCGCGGCAGGTCGCGGTCGACGAGCTGGCGCTGGAGCGCGATCGTCGCGGTCGACACGACGACGGTGTCCTCCTCGGCGATCGCGTGGCGCACCGAGGGGACGAGGTAGGCCAGCGACTTGCCGGTGCCGGTGCCCGCCTGCACGGCGAGGTGCTCACCGGTGCGGATGGACCGGTCGACGGCCTCCGCCATCTCGACCTGGCCTGGACGTTCCGCGCCACCGACCGCTTCGACGGCGGTGGCGAGCAGTGCACGGGTGGGGGGAATCGGGGCGGGCACGCGAAGACGGTACCCGTCGCGCCGCTCGCTCCGGCCCGAGCACGGCGCGGGGCGCGAGCGCGCCCCGCGCCGGGAGCGTCAGCTCCGGAAGCGGCGCACCAGCGACCAGGAGGCGGGCAGCAGGCCAGCGGCCAGCACGGTCTTGACGGCGTCGCCGATCAGGAACGGCACGACGCCGACCTGGAGCGCGGTCCCGAAGCCCATGTCGGCCGCCGCCATCAGCCACGGCACGCCGAACGCGTAGATCACCAGGCTGCCCAGCGCCATCGTGCCCACGGTGCGGACCGGCGTGCGGTCACCGCCGCGCGCGGCCAGCGCGCCGACGACGGCACCGGCGAAGACGAAGCCGATCACGTAGCCCAGCGACGCGGGGGCCCCGGAGGAGCCGCCCTGGAACCACGGCACGCCCGCGACGCCCGCGATCAGGTACAGCACCATCGACGTGACGCCCCGCTGCCAGCCGAGGGACGCGCCGACGAGCAGCGCGGCGAAGGTCTGGCCGGTGATCGGGACGGGGCTGCCGGGCACGGGCAGCGCGACCTGGGCGGCGAGCCCGGTCAGCGCGGCGCCGGCGACGACGAGCGCGACGTCGCGCGCCAGTGCGCCGGGGACGAAGTCGGCGAGCACCGCACGGCGGGGAACGGCGAGCACGGACACGGGAACCTCCAGGTCATCGGTGGAACTTCCCGGAGGCTAACCGCCGGACACCGCCGCGGTCCCCGTCGTCGTCCCGCAAAGTTGCGCACCTCACGGAGGGGTTCCAGTGCTCGGGACGGCCGCGGCCCGCGGCCGTGGTCCTCCTCGGACGCGCCGAGGAGACCTCGGGCGTCCGGAGCGCGTGCCGGACCGGGCTCGCGGCACCTCACCGACCACCCGGTCGGGTTGTGCGTGTGATCGGACGAGTGACATGGGGCGGCGAACCACCACCCGTCCGGCCGTTCCCACCGATGATCGCGGCGGGGGTGGACCGCCGGTGACCGGCGTGAGGACCCCCGACCGGAGCAGATAGGGGAACAGATGAACGGCACCGGCGTGCACAGGGCCGGCCTGGTGGCAGCGGCACTCGTCACGGGCCTGCTCGCCTCGGCAGCACCGGCCCGCGCCGACGCCCTCGCGGGCGTCGCCTCGGTCGGCTCGGCCGACTTCACCAGGAACGGGGAGGCCGTCACCGTCGAGACGCTCGCGCCCTGCGACGTCGACGGCGCCACCACCAACACCTCCGTCCCGGTCGCCGTCGGAGGTCTCGCGTTCGGCGCGGGCGCGTCGTCCTGCACCAGGACGGTCGTGGACGAGGTCAACTCGGTGACCACCACGCACTCCGAGGCGACGGGGGAGAAGTTCGAGCTGTCGGCGCTGGTGCCGGCCGGCGGCCCGCGGCTCAAGGTCGGCACCTGGAAGATCGTGTGCGACGCGACGCAGACCGGCACGAACGCGGGCTGGCAGGTCAGCGGCGTGACCGGCTTCGCCGGCCTGCCCGAGCAGGTCCCGACGAACCACCTGCACGAGGTGACGAGGCCCGACGGGACCGTGCTCGCGCGGGTGATCTTCAGCGAGGTGGTCCTGCCCGAGCCCAACGACGGCAGCATCGCGATGAACCTGATGCGCTTCGAGTTCACCCCGGCCTCCGGTCTCACCGGCGGCCTGGTCGTGGGCTCGACGGAGTGCGCGCCGACCCCCTGAGCGAGCGAGGTGGCCGCCCGGTGCGGGCGGCCACGGCCTCAGGCCAGTTCGACGCCCGCTTCGCGCAACCGCGCCAGGGCGGTCCGCACGGTCGGCTCCGACACCCCGGCGGTGAGGTCCAGCAGCACCGTCGTGCTGAACCCGGCCGCCGCCGCGTCCAGGGCGGTGGCCCGCACGCAGTGGTCGGTCGCGATGCCCACGACGTCGACGGCGTCCACGTCGTGCGCCCGCAGCCACGTCGTGAGGTCGGAGCCGTCACCGGCCGCACCCTCGAAACCCGAGTAGGCCGCCGCGTACTCGCCCTTGGAGAACACCGCCTCGATCCCCGTCACGTCCAGCTCCGGGTGGAACGACGCGCCCGCCGTGCCGGCGACGCAGTGCACGGGCCAGGAGTCGACGTAGTCGGGCGTGGAGCTGAAGTGCGAGCCGGGGTCGACGTGGTAGTCCCTGGTGGCGACGACGTGGTCGTACCCGCCCGCGGCGATGTGCCGGGACACGGCGGCGGCCACCGCCGCCCCACCGGCGACGGCCAGCGAGCCGCCCTCGCAGAAGTCGTTCTGCACGTCGACGACGATCAGCGCCTTGGTCATGTCAGCACCTCACAGGAACGTGGTCGGGATCGCGGGTTCGCCGCGCGACAGCTTCAGACCCTCCCAGGGCACGGTCACGAGTGCCGCACGCAACCGGTCACGGCTCTGCGCGAGCGTCGGCACCCGGTCGGTCGGCTCGCCCCCGCGCAGCAGCGGCACCTGGAGCAGCCGGTCGTGCTCGCCCGGCTCGACGGGCTCGGCGGCGGGGAACACGACCTCCTCCAGCGCCGTGCCGGTCTCCTTGTGGCGGCGCAGCGCGTTCTTCCAGCCGCCGCGCGACTCCTTGTGGGAGCTGCGCTTCGCGACCGGGCGGCCCTCCACCTCGACGAGCTTGTAGACCATGCCCGCTGTCGGGGCCCCCGACCCGGTGACCAGCGACGTGCCCACGCCGTAGGCGTCGACCGGCTCGGCGCGCAGCGCGGCGATGGCGTACTCGTCCAGGTCTCCCGAGACGACGATCCGGGTCTTCCGCGCGCCCAGCGAGTCGAGCTGGTCGCGGGCCTGGCGGGCCAGCACGCCCAGGTCGCCGGAGTCGATGCGGACCGCGCCCAGACCCGGTCCGGCGACCTCGACGGCGTTGCGGATGCCCTCGGTGATGTCGTAGGTGTCCACGAGCAGCGTCGTCCCCGCGCCCAGCGCCTCGACCTGGCTGCGGAACGCGGCCTTCTCGTCGCTGTGCAGCAGGGTGAACGCGTGCGCCGACGTGCCCGCCGTGGGGATGCCGTGGCGGCGGCCCGCCTCCAGGTTCGAGGTCGCGGTGAAGCCCGCGAGGTAGGCGGCGCGGGCGGACGCGACGGCGGCCTCCTCGTGGGTGCGCCGGGAGCCCATCTCGATCATCCTGCGGCCGTTGGCCGCGCCGACCATGCGCGCCGCGGCGGAGGCGATGGCGCTGTCGTGGTTGAGGATCGACAGGGCGAGCGTCTCCAGCACGACCCCCTCGGCGAACGAGGCGCGCACCGACAGCAGCGGGGAACCGGGGAAGTACAGCTCCCCCTCGGGGTAGCCGTCGACGTCGCCGCTGAAGCGGTACGCGGCCAGCCACCGCAGCGTGGCCTCGTCCACCACGCCGGACTCGCGCAGCTGGGCGATCTCCTCGTCGGCGAAGCGGAAGTCCCGCACCGCGTCGAGGAACCGGCCGGTTCCCGCGACCACGCCGTAGCGACGTCCCTCCGGCAGCCGCCGGGCGAACACCTCGAAGACGCAGGGGCGCTCCGCGGTGCCGTCGCGCAGCGCTGCGGCGAGCATCGTGAGCTCGTAGTGGTCGGTGAACAGCGCCGTGGACGTCGACATGACGTGAGCCTAGGCGGGGAGCACTTTTGCGCGCACGAGATGACCTGTGGTCTCCGCCACCAACCGGGGCGTGACACCATTGACGACATGACCACGCCCGTCGAGCAGGAGCGGACGCAGGTTGAACCGTCGGGCGCGGAGATCCGCGCCGAGGACAGACCGTGGCAGACGGTGGTCTGGAACGACCCGGTGAACCTGATGTCCTACGTGACGTACGTGTTCCAGAAGCTGTTCGGCTACAGCCGGGAACAGGCGACGAAGCTGATGCTGGACGTCCACCACAAGGGCAGGGCGATCGTCTCCTCCGGGACCAAGGACAAGATGGAGATCGACGTGGCGAAGCTGCACGCCGCCGGGCTCTGGGCGACCATGCAGCGTGCCTCGTGAAGAAGTGGACGCGCGACGGGGACCTCGTCCTCGCCCGGTTCGACCGCCAGGAGGCGGCCGTGGTGCGGGGGCTCGTCAGCCAGATCCAGGACATGCTCCTGGCGCGCGCCGAGGAGGCGCCGCAGGACGAGCTGGCCGAGCTGACCGGCATCCGCACCGGTCCCTCCACGGCGCCGGACGACCCGATCCTGAGCCGGTTGCTGCCCGACTTCCACCGGCTCGACCCGGACGCGCCCGATCCCGGTGACGTCGACTCGGCCGGTGCGCTGCGCTCGTTGCACGAACCGGAGCTGCTGGACCTCAAGACGGGGGTCGCCGGAGTCGTGCTGGACACCTGCCCGCCCGACGGCGGCACGGTGCGGTTGTCGGTCGAGCAGGCCGAGGCGTGGCTGGCGGCGATCAACGACGTGCGGCTCGCGCTGGGCACGGCGCTGGACGTGCACGACGAGATGCCCGACGAGCTGCCCCCGGACGACCCGCGCTCGCCGCACCTGGGCGTCTACCACTGGCTGACCTGGATGCAGGAGACGCTGATCGAGGCCGTCTCCGCGTGAACCGGGAGACCAGCGGCTCGATCACCGACGTCCCCGGCGTGCTCGTGGGCCACCACGACCGCGTCGGCGACGGCTGGGCGACCGGCACCACCGTCGTGCTCGCGCCCGAGGGCGCGGTCGGCGGCGTCGACGCGCGCGGCGGCGCTCCCGGCACCAGGGAGACGGACCTGCTCGACCCGGCCAACCTCGTGCGGACCGTGCACGCGGTGTGCCTGACCGGCGGCAGCGCCTACGGGCTCGCCGCGGCGGACGGCGTGGTGCGCTGGCTCGCCGAGCGCGACACCGGGTTCCCGGTCGGGCCGCTGCCGCACCAGGTCGTGCCGATCGTCCCGGCCGCCGTGCTGTTCGACCTCGACCTGGGCGAGTGGGGCAACCGGCCCGACGCGTCCTTCGGGTACGCGGCGTGCGAGGCGGCGGGCACCCGCGTCGCCGAGGGCTCCGTGGGAGCGGGGGCCGGTGCGCGCACCGGCTCGCTCAAGGGCGGAGTGGGCACGGCCAGCGCCCGCGTCGGCGGCCACGTCGTCGGCGCGCTCGCCGCCGTGAACGCGGTGGGGGAGGCCGTCGACCCGCGCACCGGTCTGTTCTGGGAGCGGTCGCCCGAGACGCCGGACCGCCCGGTGACGCTGCCGCGGGTCACCGCGTCCCGGCTGAACACCACGATCGGGGTCGTCGCGGTGGACGCCGCGCTGGACAAGGCCGAGTGCCGCCGCCTGGCGATGTCCGCTCAGGACGGTCTGGCCAGGGCCGTCCGTCCGGCGCACTCGCTGTTCGACGGCGACACGGTGTTCGCCCTCGCCACCGGCGCGCGGGAGCTGCCGCCCGGTCCGGAACGGGCGGTCGCCCTGGACGCCCTGTGCGCGGCGGCGGCCGACGTGTTCGCCCGCGCTCTCGTGCGGGGAGTGCTGACGGCGACCCGCGTCGGCGACGTGGCGGCGTACCGCGACCTGTAACGGGTACCCCGGGGCAATGTCCGCCCTGACGAAGCTGTTGAAGAAGATCGAGAACACCGAGGCGCTGGACCGCGCCGCCGCCGCGGTGTCGGAACTGCTGCCGCCCGCGCTGCGGCAGCACCCCGTCACCGACGTGCTGCGCGGGAAGCCCCTCGGGCACCCCGCCCACCCGGCCGTGGTCCTGCTGCCGATCGGCCTGTACCTGTCGTCGGCGCTGCTCGACGTCGTGCCGGGTCAGGGCGGCGCGGCACGCGGACTCGTCGGCGCCGGGCTCGCGACCACCCCCGCCGCCGTCGCCACCGGGCTGGCCGAGTGGACGACTCTGGACCAGCGGCAGCAGCGCACCGCCGTGGTGCACCTGGCGACCAACCTGCTCGCGTCGACGTGCTACCTCGCCTCCTTCGTGCTGCGCGGGAGGGGCAGGCCGCTGTCCGGCCGCCTGGTCGGCTTCGCCGGGGCGTCGCTCATCGGCGCGGGCGGCCTGATCGGCGGCCACCTGAGCTACGCGCAGGGCGCGGGCGTCCACCGCGAGCCCGTGTGACGACGAGGGGGTTCTCACCCAGCGGGAGGGGTTCCACCACGACGTAGGATGGGGCACGTGCTGGTGATCCGTCGTGACCTCGTGGACGCGATGGTGGCGCACGCCCGTCGCGACCACCCGGACGAGGCGTGCGGCATCGTCGCGGGCCCCGAGGGCTCCGACCGCCCGGAGCGGTTCGTCCCGATGGAGAACGCGGAGCGTTCGCCGACGTTCTACCGCTTCGACTCCGGCGAGCAGTTGCGGGTGTGGCGGCAGATGGACGCGGCCGACGAGGTCCCCGTCGTCGTCTACCACTCGCACACGGCCACCGAGGCGTACCCGTCGCGCACCGACGTGTCCTACGCGGCCGAGCCGGACGCGCACTACGTCCTCGTGTCCACCCGCGACCCGCGGGAGCACGAGCTGCGCTCCTACCGGATCGTCGACGGCGTCGTGACCGAGGAGCCCGTCGAGGTGGTCGAGTCCTACATGTTCTCCCACACGGGCAGCGACGACACCCCCGACCGGTCCTGAGCGACCGCCTCGGGAACACCCGCGGGCTCCCGCGCGTCTCCACCCAGCAGAAGACCGGCCGAACGGCGTCAGTTCACGGAGGTTCCAGCACCATGGCCATCACCGTCTCCATCCCCACCATCCTGCGCACCCACACCGGCGGGCAGAAGTCCGTCGAGGCCAGCGGCGGCACGCTCGCCGAGGTCATCGAGGACCTGGAGACCAACCACGGTGGCCTCAAGGCCCGCCTGGTCAAGGAGGGCTCGCTGCACCGGTTCGTCAACGTCTACGTCAACGACGAGGACGTGCGCTTCTCCGGTGGCCTGGAGGCGGCGGTGAAGGACGGCGACACCGTGACGATCCTGCCCGCCGTCGCCGGCGGCTGATCTGCCGTGGCGCGCTACGACTCGCTGCTCCACGCCCTCGGCGGCACGCCGCTGGTCGGCCTGCCGAACCTGTCGCCGTCGCGGGACGTGCGGCTGTGGGCGAAGCTGGAGGACCGCAACCCGACCGGTTCGATCAAGGACCGGCCCGCGCTGGCCATGATCGAGGCGGCCGAGCGGGACGGGACGCTGCGGCCGGGGGCGACGATCCTGGAGCCCACGTCCGGCAACACCGGCATCTCGCTGGCGATGGCGGCGAAGCTCAAGGGCTACGGCCTGGTGTGCGTGATGCCGGAGAACACCTCGACCGAGCGCAAGCAGCTGCTCCAGGCGTACGGGGCGCGGATCGTCTTCTCCCCGGCGGCGGGCGGCTCCAACCAGGCCGTCGCGCGCGCCAAGGAACTGGCGGAGCAGAACCCCGAGTGGGTGATGCTCTACCAGTACGGCAACCCCGCCAACGCCGAGGCGCACTACCGGGGCACCGGGCCGGAGATCCTGAAGGACCTGCCGGAGATCACCCACTTCGTGGCGGGCCTGGGCACGACCGGCACGCTCGTGGGCGTCGGCCGGTACCTGCGGGAGCAGAAGCCGGACGTGCAGATCGTCGCCGCCGAGCCGCGCTACGGCGAGCTGGTGTACGGGCTGCGCAACCTCGACGAGGGCTTCGTGCCGGAGCTGTACGACGCGAGCGTGCTCACCGGCCGCTACTCGGTCGGCTCCTACGACGCGCTGCGCCGCACCCGGCAGCTCCTGGAGGCCGAGGGCATCTTCGCGGGCGTCTCCACCGGCGCGATCCTGCACGCGGCCCTGGCCGTGGCGGACAAGGCGGTGACCGCGGGCACCCCGGCCGACGTGGTGTTCGTGGTGTGCGACGCGGGCTGGAAGTACCTGTCGACCGGGGCGTACTCCGGCACCCTCGACGAGGCGTCCGAACGCCTGGACGGGCACCTCTGGGCCTGACGACCCGCCGCCGGACCGCGCTCGACGGCGGTCCGGCGGGGCGTCGGCCCGCTCAGCCCGTGAAGGAGAACGACGGGACACCGGCACCGATGCCCGGAAGCACCAGGACCGAGCCCGACAGTGGGTTCTCCGCCAGCGACCGCTCGCTCAGGCCGGTGCGGGCCGTCGTCACGTACAGGTCGGTGAAGTCGTCCCCGCCGAAGCAGCACGCCGTGGGCTGCTCCACGGGCAGCGCGATCTCCCGGTCCAGCCTGCCGTCCGGCGTGTAGCGGCGCACGGCGGAGCCGCCCCACAGCGCCACCCACACGCACCCCTCGGCGTCCACGCACAGCCCGTCCGGCTTGCCGGGGGTGTCGGCCACCGCGCACAGCGCGCGCCGCCCGGTGGCCTCGCCGGTGGCGGTGTCGTAGTCGAACACGTCGATCCGCTGCTCCGGGGTGTCCACGTAGTACATGAGTTCGCCGCCGGGGCTCCAGCCGGTGCCGTTGCTGATCGTCACGTCGCCGAGCACGACCTTCGCCGCGCCGTCCGGCTCCACGCGCGCCAGCCACCCGCCGCCCCTGGCCTCGTCGTAGCGCATCGTCCCGGCCCACAGCCGTCCCGCCGGGTCGACCGCCGCGTCGTTGCCGCGCACGCCGTCGCGGGCCCAGTAGACGAGCCACGTGCGCGTGCCGTCCCGGTCCACCAGCGCGACGCCGTCGCGCAGGTTCAGCACGAGACCGCCCTGCTCGCGCGGCTTCGCGGCCCCCACGTGCTGGGGCACGTCCAGCACCGCGTCAGCACCGCTGCGGGGCGCGTAGCGGTGCACCTGACTGGCGAGGACGTCCACCCACAGGAGCGTGGAGGTACCCGCGTCCCAGGTCGGTCCCTCGCCCAGAACGGCCTCGGTCTTCACCGCTACGTCTGTCGACACCGCCACAGCTTAGGCAGCAGGCGGTGAGGTGCCGAGATCCCGGCCCGATCCGGCCCCGGTGGACGTAGCCTGAACACGTGGAGCCAGCCGCTGCCCTCGCCCGACCAGCCAGATCGACGTCGTCGGCCCGACGCGTGGTACCACCGCGGCCACTGCTGTCGCTCGTGGTGGTCGCGGGCTTCGTCGCCCTCCTGTACGCGGTGGAGGCGCTCGACGTGCTCACCGGGCACTCGCTGGACGACGACGGGGTGGTCCCGCGCGACTTCTCGCAGTGGGACAACCTCGCCTGGTACCCGCTGCTGCACGGCGACTGGGGGCGCCTCACCGGCAACGCGGGGCCGCTGCTGGTGCTCGGCTTCCTCGCCAGCTCCGGCGGCGCGAAGCAGTTCTTCCAGGTGACCGCGGTGATCTGGCTGACCAGCGGGCTCGGCATCTGGCTGGTCGGCAGCCCGGCCGTGCACATCGGCGCGTCCGGCCTGGTGTTCGGCTTCCTGTCCTTCCTGCTGGTTCGCGGGATCTTCGCCCGCGGCGTGCTCCAGATCGCCATCGCGGTGGTCGTCCTCGGCGTCTACGGCTACGCCCTGTGGGGCGTGCTGCCCGGCCAGCCCGGCATCTCCTGGGAGGGCCACCTCTTCGGCGCGATCGGCGGTGTCCTCGCAGCGTGGGGCGTCGCGCGAGACGCCCGAAAGGAGCAGCGGCCGATGGTGCCCGCGCCGGGTAGCCTCGCCGCGTGAGCCGCACCGCCGACGCCCCCATCGGGATCTTCGACTCCGGAGTGGGCGGACTCACCGTCGCCCGCGCCATCGCCGAGCAACTGCCGGGTGAGCGCATCCGCTACGTGGGCGACACCGCCCGCGCGCCCTACGGCCCGCTGCCGATCGCGCAGATCCGCGAGAACGCGCTGGAGATCGCCGACCGGCTCGTGGCCGACGGCGTCAAGATGCTCGTCATGGCCTGCAACACCGCGTCGGCGGCCTGCCTGCGCGACGCGCGGGAGCGCTACGACGTCCCCGTGGTCGAGGTGACGCTGCCCGCGGTACGCCGGGCGGTCGCCACGACCCGCACCGGGCGCGTCGGTGTGATCGGCACGCAGAGCACCATCGCCTCCGGCGCCTACCAGGACTCCTTCGCCGCAGCCCGCGACGTGCGGGTGACTGCGGCGGCGTGCCCCCGGTTCGTGGACTTCGTCGAGCGCGGCATCACCTCCGGCCGCCAGGTGCTGGGCCTGGCCCAGGGGTACCTGGAACCGTTGCAGCGGGCCAGGGTCGACACGCTGGTGCTCGGCTGCACCCACTACCCGCTCCTGACGGGTGTGCTCCAGATCGTGATGGGCGAGGACGTGACGCTGGTGTCGAGCGCGGAGGAGACGGTGAAGGACGTCGTGCGGGTGCTCACGGAGAACGACCTGCTCAACGAGGGACCGGTCGACGCGGCCGACCACGAGTTCACCTGCACCGGTCCGCCGGAGCCGTTCGCGAAGCTCGCGAAGCGGTTCCTGCCGATGTTCGGCACCGCCTCTCCCGGCGTGCGGGGCTGACCCCGTGGAACTGACCGTGCTCGGGTGTTCCGGCAGCGTCCCCGGACCCGGTGAACCCGCGTCGGGCTACCTGCTGGAGGCGGAGGGCTTCCTGCTCGCCGTCGACTTCGGCAACGGCGTCCTGGCCTCGTTGCAGACCGTGTGCGATCCGTTCGACCTCGGCGCCCTGCTGATCTCGCACCTGCACCCCGACCACTGCGTGGACCTGACGGCGCTGACGGTCCTGCGCCGCTACCACCCGTCGCCGCCGTTCGACGTGTGCGCGCGCCGGCTGCCCGTGCACGCTCCGCGCAACGCGCCGCAGCGGTTCGCCGCGGCCTACGAGGCGACACCGGTCGAGGACGGGAGGTCGGTGGTGCTGGAGGTGTTCGACTTCCACCCGATCGCCGAGGAGACCGTCCACATCGGACCGTTCGAGGTGACGCCCGCCCTCGTCGCCCACCCGTGCGAGGCGTACGGCTTCCGCATCCGGCACGGCGGCGCGTCGCTGGTCTACACCGGTGACACGGGCCCGTGCGACGCGCTGGAGGACCTGGCGCGCGACGCGGACGTCCTGCTGTCCGAGGCGAGCTGGACCGACGGGCCGGAGCGGCCGGTCGGCGTGCACCTGTCCGGCACCCAGGCGGGCGATCTGGCGCGGCGGGCGGGAGCGCGCTCCCTGCTGCTGACGCACGTGCCGCCCTGGACGGACCGGAACGCGGTGCTGGCCGAGGCGCGCGCGGAGTTTCCCGGTCCGGTGGAGGCCGTTCGGCGCGGTGCGCGGTACTCGGTTGATCGTGGAGGGTTCGGGGTATCCGGTCGACCCCTGACCACGTGACGCGGAGAACACACCATGAGTGCTGATGTCGTTGACCTGATCCTGGACGACCACCGGAGGTTCGAGGAGCTGTTCCGAGACCTGCGCGACCGCTCCTCCGACCGCCCCGCCGTGCTCGGCGAGCTGGCCGCGCTGCTGGTGGCCCACGCCGAGGCCGAGGAGGCCAAGGTCTACCCGGCGCTGCGGCGGTACAAGGAGATCGACGACGACGAGGTGGAGCACGGCGCGGAGGAGCACGCCGAGGGCCACCAGGCGCTGCTCGCGCTGATGGAGATCTCCGACACCACCAGCGACGAGTGGGAGGAGAAGCTGGAGGAGCTCGTCGAGGCGATGAACCACCACGTCGACGAGGAGGAGCGGACCATCCTCAACGACGCCCGCGAGCAGGTCCCCGACGAGCGCAGGGCGCAGCTCGGCACCGACTTCCTGGCCGCGCGCCAGGAGAAGCTCGACGAGGACTGCGGCGACCTCGAGAACGTGCGCCGGGTGGCGAAGGCCACGCAGGACCGCATCGACTAGCGTCGGCCGCGTGGCCGAGACCAGCAGCGTCGCACTGCGGCGCACCGCGCAGCACCGCTTCACCGCGAGGAACGACCGGGGGGCGGAGGTCCAGATCGGCCGTGCCGGCCAGGACGGGTCCTTCACCCCGGTCGAACTCCTGCTCGCCGCCGCCGCGGGGTGCGTCGCGGTCACGGCCGAGTCGCTGGTGGAGCGCAGGATCGGCGAGGGAGCGGAGATCCGCGCGAGCGCGGAGGCCGTGCGCACGCCCGACGGCCACTCGGTGGTGGAGATCCCGCTGGCGCTGGACTTCGACGTCTCCGCGCTGGACGACGCGCAGCGCGCCGCGCTCGACACGGCCGTGCGGCGCGCGGTCGAGCAGCTGTGCACGGTGACGCGGACGCTGAAGAAGCCGACGCCGGCGCCGCTGGACCTGCCTACAGGTTCGTGACGTAGTCCCACACCGCGGTGGAACCGCTGTGCCCGACGCGGACGGTCTGCACGACCGCCGCGACGGCGGCGACCACCACGAGCGCCGACACCAGCACCGAGATCGTGCGCCAGGTCTTCGCGTCGCCGCCGCCCTCGCCGTCGGCGGCGCGCTCCCGGTCGGCGAGCCGTCCCGCGACGAGCAGCACGACCACCAGCACGCCGAAGCCCAGCGCGAAGGGCATCAGGTCGTTGCCGAGGTCGGCGTGCCGCCGGATCAGCGGGTCCTGCGGCGTGCCGAGCGCCGCGTCGAGCTGCTCGCCCGCCGCCTGCGCCATCGGCACCGCGCCGACGGCGGCGGCCGTGAGCGCCAGCACCGGCCAGCCGAACCGCGCGCGCCAGGCGGGCCGGACGGCGACGGCGATCGCACCGGCGGCGGAGAGCGGGAGGAGCACCACCACGGCGTGCACGAGGAGCGGGTGCGCCGGTAGCCCGAAGATCGTCACCAGGTCGTCTGCGATTGCCATGCCTCTCCCTACGCCGGTGACCCGTCCGGGGTTCACCGCGCGCGCAGCCTAGGCTAGCCGCGTGGCGAGGAGCGATGGCAGAAACGACGACGTGCTGCGCGAGGTCCGGATCACGCGCGGCTACCAGCAGTGGCCCGCCGGCTCGGTGCTGGTGGAGTTCGGGAACACGCGGGTGCTGTGCGCGGCGAGCGCGACCGAGGGGGTGCCGCGCTGGCGGTCCGGCTCCGGGCTGGGCTGGGTGACGGCCGAGTACGCGATGCTCCCGTCGGCCACGCACACCCGCGGCGACCGCGAGTCGGTGAAGGGCCGGATCGGTGGTCGCACGCACGAGATCAGCAGGCTGATCGGTCGCTCGCTGCGCGCGTGCATCGACCTGGCCGCGCTGGGCGAGAACACCATCGTGATCGACTGCGACGTGATCCAGGCCGACGGCGGCACCAGGACCGCCGCGATCACCGGCGCCTACGTGGCGCTGGCCGACGCGGTGACGTACCTCGGCGCGGCGGGCAGGCTCGCGGACCCGCAGCCGCTGGCGTGCGCGGTGTCGGCGGTGAGCGTGGGCGTCGTGGACGGCCGGGTGCGCCTCGACCTGCCGTACGAGGAGGACTCGCGCGCCGAGGTCGACATGAACGTGGTGGCGACGGACGCCGGCACGCTCGTCGAGGTGCAGGGCACCGGTGAGGGCGCGACGTTCGCCCGGTCCACCCTGGACTCGATGCTGGACCTCGCGCTGGCGGGCTGCGCCGAGCTGAACCGGCTCCAGGCCGAGGCGCTCGCGCTGCCCTACCCCGGTGTCCTGCCCGAGCCGAAGCCGAAGAGGTCGCGCGGATGACGAGGCTGCTGCTGGCGTCGCGCAACGCCAAGAAGCTGGACGAGCTGCGCCGCATCGTCGCCGCCGAGGGCCTCGACGGCATCGAGGTGCTGGGTCTGGACGACGTGCCGCGGTTCCCGGAGGCGCCGGAGACCGAGGCGACGTTCGAGGGCAACGCGCTGCTCAAGGCCCGCGACGCGTGCGCGGCGACGGGACTGGCTTCGGTGGCCGACGACTCGGGGCTGGCCGTGGACGCGCTGAACGGGATGCCGGGCGTGCTCTCGGCCCGCTGGTCGGGCAAGCACGGCGACGACGTGGCGAACCTGGACCTGCTGCTGGGTCAGCTCTCCGACGTGCCGGACGAGCGCAGGGGCGCGGCCTTCGTGTCCGCGCTGGCGCTGGTGCTGCCCGACGGCACGGAGACCGCGGTGCGCGGCGAGTGGCGCGGTGAGATCGTGCGCGCCCCGCGCGGGACGAACGGCTTCGGCTACGACCCGATCTTCCGGCCCGAGGGCTCGGACGTGACGTCGGCGGAGCTGAGCCCGCGGGAGAAGGACGCGTCCTCGCACCGGGGGCGGGCGATCAAGGCCCTGCTCCCGCACCTGCGCGACCTGGCCTGAGTCCGCGCGGGCGGTGCGTTCCGCGCACCGCCCGCGCGTGCCGGCTCAGGCGGGCAGCTCGCGCAGCAGCTTCGCCACGTGGCCCGTCGCCCGGACGTTGTACATCGCCTTCGCGATCTTGCCCTCCGGGTCGACCAGGAACGTCGAGCGGATCACGCCCTGCACGGTCCTGCCGTAGTTCTGCTTCTCGCCGAACGCGCCCCACTCCGCGAGCACCGCGCGCTCCGGATCGGACAGCAGCGGGAAGTCGAGCTGCTCGGCCGCGGCGAACTTCGCCAGCTTCGCCGGCTCGTCGGGGGA
The DNA here is from genome assembly GCF_016464305.1 of Umezawaea beigongshangensis. Classification (GTDB taxonomy): domain Bacteria; phylum Actinomycetota; class Actinomycetes; order Mycobacteriales; family Pseudonocardiaceae; genus Umezawaea_A; species Umezawaea_A beigongshangensis. Next base: position 265,885 of record NZ_JAEIOJ010000007.1, on the reverse strand, counting down.
GACGCCGACGACGGCGTAGCCGGAGTCGGCCAGCGAGCCCAGGTTCTCCTGGAAGTCGCACGCCTGCTTCGTGCAGCCCGGCGTCGAGGCCGCCGGGTAGAAGTAGACGACGACGGACCTGCCCAGGTAGTCCGACAGCGACACGGGCTTGCCCGTGCTGTCGTTCAGGGTGAACGCCGGCGCCTGGTCGCCGGGGGAGAGGCGCTTCTGCTCGCTCATGCCCCGACGCTACCGCGCCCTCCCCGCGTCTCCGCCGCCGGTCAGCCGGTCAGCAGGCCGATCCCCAGCACGCCGACGCCGAGCGCCAGCGACGCCACGCCCAGCCACACCAGGACGAACGCGCGGTTCGGCCTCGTGCGGCCACGGCCCGCCGACGAGGCGAAGAACCCGCCGGGGACGAGCAGCGCGGCCACCGGCACGCCGAGGCGCGCGATCCAGCCGAGCGGTCCGGTCAGGCCCGAGGCGTCCGCCAGCAGCAGGCACACCAGACCGAGTGTGACGAGCACCCCGGCGTGACCGTGTCCGGCCCTCGCGAACGAGCGCTGGAAGTCCGTCGCGGCCACGGCGCCGGAGGAGGTCCGCAGCACGAACCAGCCGCCGAACTCGATCGTGACGATCGACAGCAGCATGGCGCCGGCGAGGATTCTCGACGGGTCCGACAGCAGCAGCGCGTGCATGGGGCACTCCGGTTCCAGGTGGCGTGACAGCGTTATAAAACACTGTTCTGAAACCGGGCGCAAGGAGGGTCAGGCGGTGCCCTCGAAGATCGCCATCGTCTCGGAGCCACCGCCGCCGGGCTGGACGGTCAGGCGCATCCGCACCGGCTCGTCGGGCACGGCGAACGCCAGCGTCAGCGTCGCGTCGCGCTCCGGCGGCAGTTCCTGCACGGCGGAGGCGACGCCGTTGAGGCCCTGCACGGCGTCGAGCACCTCCTGCGCCGGTCGGCCGTCCGCCACGGCACGGACCGCGAGCTGCGGGGGCCGGTAGACGGTCGAGGTGCCGTTCAGGACCACGACGGTGAACACGGCCATGCGGCCGGCCCTGGGGAACGCCGTGTCGCTCGGCGTGAGCGACTTCGGCGCGGAGATCGTCACCGCGAGGCCGTTGCCCCACGTGTGCTCGGACCCGAACGGGGCCAGGGTCGCCGACAGCGGCACCTGGGCGTCCTGTCTGACGGAGGGTGCGGCACCGCCCGCGCTGGGCGGTGTCGTCTCGACGGCCGTGTCGGCCGAGTGGGAGATGGCAGGCGCCGCCGTACATCCCGCCAAGGCCGCGACGGCGCACGCGCCGACGGCCAGTCTGGCGAACCTCACGAACCTCCCCTTTCCGCCCCGGCGGAAGGGACGAGATGGAACCGACCTCCACCATGACGGGTCGGCGGGGGAGCGGGGGCTGATCCGAGGGCTTGATTCGCACCTGGTGTCAGGATGTGGCCGTCCCGTGATGCCGTGTGCGATCCGCGTGAGCACCGACACGGCGTGGGTGGCACCGCGAGCGGTGCCGCCCACGCCGTGTCGGGATGCGGCTCGTCGGGCGTCCGGCGCCCGGAAGTTGAGGAGCGCGTCGGGGGGCGTGCGCGCTCCACAAGCACCATCGCACACGGTGTGTCCGTTGCTACGACTTCCGCGCGTATTCACCCGTTCGGACCAGAACGGTTCTACCTGGTGTGAAGTGTGAAATTTACTCAGCCGATTGTCACGTGGCTGGCGCGGTGGACGGCGCAGCGGCGGCGACCGAACGGCCGCCCGCCAGTTCGGTGACGATCTCGAAGGACCTCAACCGGTCCTGGAGGTCGTGCGCGATGGTCGTCACCATCAGCTCGTCGGCCTCGGTGGCCTCCAGCAGGGCCTCCAGCTCGCGCTCCACGGTCTCCGGACCGCCGACGATCTGCGAGGACATCCGCTCCTCCACGACCAGGCGGTCGATCTCGGTGTACGGGTAGTCCGCGGCCTCCTGCGGGCTGGACAGCGGGCCGGGGTTGCCGGTGCGCAACCGCACGAACGACAGCGCGCCGGGACCCGAGATCCACCGCGCGTGCTCGTCGGAGTCGGCGGCGATCACCGAGGCGCACACCATCGCGTGAGGACGCTCCAGGACGGCCGACGGCCGGAAGTTCGACCGGTACAGCTCCAGCGCGGGCAACGTGTTCTGCGCGCTGAAGTGGTGGGCGAAGGCGAACGGCAGACCGAGCACACCGGCGACCTGGGCGCTGTACCCGCTCGACCCGAGCAGCCACACCGGCGGCTTGTTGCCCGCGGCGGGAACGGCGGTGATGCCGGTGGAGCTGGGGCCGTCGAAGTAGTCCAGGAGGTCCCGCAGCTCCTGCGGGAAGTTCTCCGCCGACAGCCCGGCCGCGGTGCGGCGCAGCGCCAGCGCGGTCTTCTGGTCCGTGCCGGGCGCGCGCCCGATGCCGAGGTCGATGCGGCCGGGGTGCAGCGCCTCCAGCATCCCGAACTGCTCCGCCACGACCAGCGGGGCGTGGTTCGGCAGCATGACGCCGCCGGACCCGACCCGGATCGTCGACGTGGCGTCGGCGATGTGGCCGATCAGGACCGCCGGGGACGAGCTGGCGATGCCGGGCATGTTGTGGTGCTCGGCCACCCAGTACCGGACGTAGCCGAGACGCTCGACGTGCTGGGCCAGCTCGCGCGTGGCGCGCAGGGCCGTCGTCGCGTCGGAGCCCGAGTTGACGGGGGCCAGGTCCAGTGCGGACAGGGCGACGTCGCGGAGTCTGCTCATTCCCCGGTCAACACCTCACCGGGTCCGCCTCTTCCCCGGTGTTGCCGGTGCCACGTGCGGCCCGTTCCCGTCCGCCGGAACGGGCCGCACGTGGCGGTGCTCAGCCGTGCGTGCCGCGGTGCAGGTGCTGGGTGATCGCGTTCACCGTGGCCACCGAGGTGTCCCACGGCGTGCCGGTCGGCTGGAGGGTCAGCAGCACGAAGATCGTGCGGTCGCCCGGCCCGTACGTCCCGGTCGTGTGCATGGCCGCGCTGGTCAGGTCCAGCTCGGTCTCCTCGGCCAGCGCCCTGGCGCGCGCCTCGGGGGCCTCCTCGGCCACGCCGGGTTCGGCGTCGGCGGCGCTGGAGACGGTGTCCGTCGCGCACGGCCGCGGCGGCGTGGAGCCGAAGCCCGACCAGCCCTGCTTGAACGCCGGTCGGTGCCGGAGCACGGCGGGCAGGCCGAAGCTCTGGTCGAAGCCGTCCGTGGCGCAGTCCGTCGCCCGGTGCAGGTTGCCCATGACGAAGTCCCGGTGCGACGGGTGGGCCTGCTCCAGCACGTACCGGTAGATCTTCGCCACGTCGGCCGCGCTGAACGCCGTGTAGCCCCAGAAGCCGACGTCCACCGGCGGCGCGGTGTCCTCCAGGCCGATCTTCGCGGCCATCCGCACCACGATCTGCTCCCAGCCCTCCTGCACCCACAGCTCGCTGGCCGCGTCGTCGTCGCTGGAGCGCAGCATCGGCTCCAGCCGCACCAGGTCCGCCTCCGGGATCACCGGGTCCGGACCGCGCGTCTCCAGGTAGTCGAGCGCGATCAGGATCTTCACGAGGGACGCCGAGCGGATTTGCTGGTGGGCGTTCCTCGCCGCGAGGACGTCGCCGTCGTACCGGTCGAGCACGACGTAGGCGGCCGTCACGCCCTCCGGCGGCCTGACGGCGGCCTCGTCCGGCGAGGCCGCCCCCGCGGGTGTCGCCGCCATCACCACTCCCAGTAGGGCCGTCGCTGCGGATGCTGCTGCCAGTGTGCGCACTCTCTGCACCGTGGTCGATCCTCTCCGTGGTCACCTGCGAAGATCGGGACGGTAGCCGCGGCCGCCGACGTTTCGCTGACTCGACCGCCCGTGTGATCGATCAGACGGAAGCGCCGCCGCGCGCGCGTGGTTGTGCGGGGTGTGACCACCCTCGTGGACGTCGTGGTGATCGGAGCGGGGCAGGCCGGGCTGTCGAGCGCCCACTTCCTGCGCCGCGCGGGACTGGACCACGTGGTGCTCGACGCCGACGCCCGTCCCGGCGGCGCGTGGCAGCACCGCTGGCCGACCCTGCGCATGGCGACGGTGAACGCGATCCACGACCTGCCGGGGATGCCGCTGCGGCACGTCGACCCGGAGGCTCCGGCCGCCGAGGTCGTGCCCGCCTACTTCGCCGAGTTCGAGCGCCGCGAGGACCTGCGGGTGCTCCGCCCGGTGCGCGTGCACGCCGTGCGCTCCCGGCCGGACGGCCGGCTGCTCGTGGAGACCGACGCCGGTGCCTGGGCCGCCCGTGCGCTGATCAACGCCACCGGCACGTGGACCCGTCCCTTCTGGCCGCGCTACCCCGGCCAGGAGACGTTCCGGGGCCGTCAGCTGCACACGGCCGACTACCGGCGCCCGGAGGAGTTCGCCGGGGAGCACGTCGTGGTGGTCGGCGGCGGCATCTCCGCGGTCGGGTTCCTGCTGGAGCTGGAGGGCGTGGCCACGACGACCTGGTTCACCCGTCGTCCCCCGGTGTTCGTCGACGGCGAGTTCACCTCCGAGCGCGGGCGTGCCGCCGTGGCGCTGGTGGAGGAGCGCGTCCGCAACGGCCTGCCGCCCGCCAGCGTCGTCAGCGTCACCGGACTGCCGAACACGCCCGAGGTCGCCGCGGCCAGGGCGCGGGGCCTGCTCGTCGCGCGTCCCGTCTTCGACCGCGTCACCCCGGACGGCGTCGCCGTGGACGGCGGTGAGCTGCGGGCCGGCGCGATCCTGTGGGCGACCGGGTTCCGCCCCGCCGTCGAGCACCTGGCCCCGCTGCGGCTGCGCGGCCCCGGCGGCGGGATCGCCCTCGACGGCACCCGCGTGGTGGCCGATCCGCGGGTGCACCTCGTCGGCTACGGGCCGTCGGCCAGCACGGTCGGCGCCACCCGCGCCGGGCGCGTCGCCGTGCGGGAGGTCCGCGCGCTGCTCGGGCCGGCGTTCGCGGGGTGACGCGCCGGTCAGGACCTCGCGCGCTTGCGGGACCTCACGCGCGACACGACGAACCAGACGACGGCGGCGACCACGAGGGCGAGCACCACCTTCGAGACGACACCGGCGTAGTTCTCCACCAGGTGCCACTGCTCGCCGAGCAGGTACCCGGCCACGATGAGCGCGGAGTTCCAGACGAGGCTGCCGAGCGCGGTGAACGCGACGAACGTGTGCAGCGGCATCCGCTCGACGCCCGCCGGCAGCGAGATCAGGCTCCGGAAGAGCGGGACCATCCTCCCGAAGAAGACGGCCTTCCTGCCGTGCCGGGAGAACCACGCCTCCGTCCGGTCCACGTCGGACACGTCCACCAGCGGCATCTTGTCCACGACGGCCCGGACGCGGTCGCGGCCGAGCGCGGCGCCCGCCCAGTAGAGCACCAGGGCGCCGACCACCGAGCCGAACGTGGTCCACACGATCGCCGCGATCAGGCTCATCTTCCCCTGGCTCGCGGTGAACCCGGCCAGTGGCAGGAAGAACTCGCTCGGCAGGGGCGGGAAGAGGTTCTCCAGCGCGATGGCGAGCCCGGCGCCCGGTGCGCCCAGCGTCTCCATCAGGTCGGTGACCCACCCGACGATTCCACCCGGTTCACTCATACGACCACGCTACAAGTCCTCTTTGTCTGTTTTTTCAGGAGGTCCGCACATCCCCGGAGGGGTACCACCGCTGCGGGGGGACGAAAACGTCGCTCGGGCCACGGCGGGCCACGGCGGGGTTCGACCGGTGTCGCCCGGCTGATCGGCAGCGCCGAAAGCGCCGACCTTTCGGCACGTCCAGAGGGCCGTCCGCCGACACCGCCCGCGAGGTGGCGACCGCGTCGCGGCGGGTGCGCCATGCTGCTCACGGCAAGATCGCAGGCTCGTGCGGACGCGGCCCCGCCGGAACGGGAGGCCGCGGGCGTCCGTCCGCGCACCGGGCCGCAGAGCCCGAGCACTCGTCGGAGGAACGACATGGGTCCGGTGCTGTTCACCCACGGCTCACCCGAGGTGCCGCCGGACGGGGTGCGGTCCCCGCCGGTGCGCCGAGCGGTGGAACTGCACCTGGTGCGGGCCCGCCGGGACACCGCGCCGCCGGCCGCGCCGCACCGCGAACCGCCGCCCGCGCGCGACGCGTCCGCCCGCTCGGCGCTGAGCGACCTGTGCCACCAGCGGCTGCTCACGGGCACGGCGATCAGCGGCATCGGGCTCGTCCACGTCCTGCTCGGCCTCCAGGTCGCGGCCGTGCTGGGCGTGCTCGGCCTCGTCGTCTGGGCGTGCCCCCGCCTCTGGCCCTGACGCCGGTGCCGTGCTCACCGCCCCCGCCGGGGGCGGGCACGACGTCGTGGGGCCGGTGGGACTCGAACCCACACCGTCACGGACCTAAACCGTGTGCCTCTGCCAATTGGGCCACGGCCCCGTCCCGCGCAGTTTATCGACCGACCCTCGGGGCACCGGAGGGCGAGGTCAACTACGGTGGTGCAGGCACCGCTGTCAGGAGGAAATGTGGCTCGCGACCCCGACACCATCCAGCGTGAGATCGAGCAGGCTCGCGACGCGCTGGCGTTGACCCTGGACGAGCTGGGCACGAGGGCTGACCCCAAGCGCTTCGTGGAGGCAGGCAAGGAGAGCGTGCGCTCGAAGCTCGACGACCCCAGGGTGCGCTACGCGCTCATCGCCGTCGGCGTCGTCGTCGGCATCGCGGTCGTGCGCAGGCTGTTCCGCTAGCTCCGCACCAGGGGCACCAGGACCTGGTCCACCAGCCGGTCCACGAACGGCACGTCGAGCGGTTCACCGGTGAGCATGAGCCGGTGGGTCAGTGCCGCGCCCGCGAGTTCGACCGTCATGGCCAGCGGCGCGTCGGGACGCAGTTCACCGCGTCCGCTGGCCCGGTCGAGCAGGCCGCGCAGCACGTTGCGCTGCGACGTCAGGAACGTCTCGCGGAACGCCTTCGCCAGCTCCGGCTCGTGCGGCAGCTCACCGACGAGCGCCTGCGCCGCCCGGCCCACCGGACCGGCCAGGAACGCCGCGAACGACGACAGGAACTCCCGCAGGTCCTCCGCCAGCGAGCCCGTGTCGGGCACGGGGACGCTGCGGCTCGCGAGCTGCGTGCAGGTGTCGACCACGAGGTCCAGCTTCGACTCCCACCTGCGGTAGATCGTCGCCTTGCCCGCCCGCGCCCGCGCCGCGACGGCGTCCATCGTCAGCGCCCGGTACCCCACCTCCGCCATGACGTCGAGCGCGGCCTGGCGCAGCGCGTCGTCGCGGGTGGCGTCGCGGGGACGTCCTCGTTGCGGCGTTCTCGTCTCGTCGCTGTAAGCCGTAGTCGGCACGGCGTGCACCTCCTCGGGAGGGGGCACGGCGGTCCGCCTGCCCCGTACCTCTGGCGGATCATCCTAGGTGCCGGGTGATACCGGCGGCGCTGGTCAGATCGCGTCCAGCGGAATCCGCACGCCGCGCCGGGTCCGGAGGTGGGCCACCGCGAAGGCGGGCGGATTCCGCTGGAGGAGGTGCGCGACGGCGCGGTCCGCGCAGCCCGCGGGCTGCCTCCCGACGAACCGGCCGACCTGGTCCCGTGCGGCGATCAAGCCCGGTGCCAGCGCGTTCGGGCTCCGGTGGCCTCCCGTGACGCGCACCGGCCGGCCGTCGCAGCGCGGCACGCGGTTCGCCGTGATCGCCGGGGTCGCCGGGGTCGTCACGGTCGTCCTGGTCCCGACCGACCCGGAGCGGCGCGTGGCCCCCGTGGAGGTGCCGGGCTCTCGCGCACGACTGCGAGTCACCCGATCGGGCGGTCCATCCGGAGGTTCGACGGGCCAGGGTCGAGGGCAGGAGGTGTGTCGTGTCCAGGATCTCGCTCGTCCTCGTCGTCCTGGCCGGGCTGCTCGCCGGGCTTCCCGCACGAGCCGTCCCGGCTCCGCCGCACGCCGACGACGGGGCTCGCGTCGTCGCCGAGCGGTACGTCGCCGAGCGGACGCTCGACCTGACCGTCTCCTCGCCCGCGCTCGGCGGCGAGGTGATGACCAGGCTGCTGCTGCCGCCCGGCTGGGAGGCGCGTCCGCACCGGCGCTGGCCCGTGCTGCACCTGCTGCACGGCTGCTGCGGCGACTACACGTCGTGGACGGAGTTCTCCGACGTCGAGGAGATCAGCCGGCGCACCGGCGCGCTGATCGTCATGCCGGAGGCCGGGCGGGCCGGGTTCTACTCGGACTGGTGGAACGGCGGCGCCGGTGGGACGCCGGCCTGGGAGACCTTCCACCTGACCGAGCTGCGGCAGATCCTGGAGCGCGGGTACGGGGCCGGGCAGCGGCGTGCCGTCGCCGGGCTGTCCATGGGCGGCTTCGGCGCCCTGTCCTACGCCGCCCGCCACCCCGGCACGTTCCGCGCCGCCGCCGCGTACAGCGGGGTCGTGCACACCACGCTCGACCGGACGTCCTCCGACCTGGTGCGCGGCCTCGTGGCGAGCACCGGCGCGGACCCGGACGCGCTGTGGGGCGACCCGGTGGCGCAGGCGGACGTCTGGCGGGCGCACAACCCCCACGACCTGGCCTCTCGACTGCGCGGCACGCGGCTCTACGTCTCCTCCGGTGACGGCGAGCCGGGGCCGCTGGACCCGCCGGGGACGGCGCACGACGGCCTGGAGGCCCTGCTGGCCGCGCAGAACGAGGCCGTGGTGCGGCGCCTGGGAGAGCTGCGCGTCCCGGTCACCGCGGACCTGTACGGCCCCGGCACCCACACCTGGCCCTACTGGGACCGCGCGCTGAAGCGCTCGTTCCCGCTGCTGATGTCGGCGATCGGGGCGCGGGTCACGGGGTGATGCGGGCGCTCAGGCCCGGCCAGACCAGGTCGAGCACGAGGCTCGTGGCCCGCTCCGGGCCCACACCGCCCTGCTGGTGGCTCCACAGGGCGAGCCGCTCGCACGCGCCGACGATCATCTCCGCCCACGCCTGCGCGACCAGGCCGGTCGTCGTGGGCGCGTACCCGGCGAGCACGGTCGCGATGAGGCCGGTCTGCTGCTGCCGGATGCCCTCGATCTCCTCGACCGCCGACGGCACGGTGATCGCCGCCTCCTGGCGCAGCAGCGCCCACGCCGCGTCGTGCTCGTCGACGAACCGGAAGAACGCGACGAGACCGCGCCGCAGCACCTCCTCCGGCCCCTCCGCGCCGAGGATCGACTCCTCGGTGGCGGTCCGCAGTTCGGCGCGCGCGCGGTGGATGCAGCCGATGAGCAGGCCCTCCTTCGAGCCGAAGTACTCGTAGAGCATCGGCTTGGACACGCCGACCCGCTCGGCGATCTCGTCCATGGACGCGGCCGGGTACCCGCGCTCGGCGAAGACCTGCTCGGCGACGGCGAGCATCTGCGCCTTGCGCTCCGCCTTGGGCATCCGGCGCCGCTTCGGCGCCGTCTCGGGGCTCGTCACGAGATCCAGACTACCGGAGGTAACTTACTTCGAGTAACCTACTGGTCGGTAGACGGCGAACTGGAGGACGGATGGGCACGCATCGGGAGACGGACGTCCTGGTGGTCGGCACGGGCTTCTCCGGCCTGGGCATGGCGATCGAGCTGAAGCGCACCGGCCGGGACTTCGCGGTCCTGGAGAAGGCCGCCGACGTCGGAGGGACGTGGCGCGACAACCAGTACCCCGGCTGCGCGTGCGACGTCCCCTCGCACGTGTACTCGTTCTCCTTCGAGCAGAACCCCGACTGGTCGCGCAGCTACGCGCCGCAGCCGGAGATCTGGGACTACCTCAAGCACGTCACCGCCAAGCACGACCTGCGCCGCCACATCACCTTCGGCGCCGAGGTCTCCGGCGCGCGGTGGGACGCCGAGCGGCGGGTCTGGCACGTCAGCACGACCAGCGGCGACACCTGGACCGCGAGGTCCGTCGTGGCGGGCGTGGGCGCGCTGCACCTGCCCAGCGTGCCGACGCTGCCCGGAGTCGAGAGGTTCCGCGGCGAGACCTTCCACTCCGCCCGCTGGAACCACGACTACGACCTGCGGGGCAAGCGCGTCGCCGTCGTCGGCACCGGTGCCAGCGCCGTGCAGTTCGTGCCGAGGATCGCCCCCGAGGTCGCGCGGCTGACCGTCTTCCAACGCACGCCGCCGTGGATCATCCCCAAGGGCGACCGGGCCGTGCGGCCGTGGCGGCAGCGGCTCTTCCGGACCGTGCCGGGGGTTCAGCGGGTGTTCCGCAGCGCCCTCTACTGGGCGCTGGAGTCCAGGGCCATCGCCTTCACGGGCGCGTCACGGCTGATGCGGGTGGCCCAGAAGCACGCGGAGCGGCACATCCACGCGCAGGTCCGCGACCCGGAGATCCGGCGCAAGCTCACCCCCGACTACGCGATGGGCTGCAAGCGCATCCTCATCTCCAACGACTACTACCCGACCTTCAACCGGGACGACGTCGACCTCGTCACCGACGGCATCGCCGAGGTGCGCGAGCACTCGATCGTCGACTCCGCCGGGGTGGAGCACGAGGTCGACGCCATCGTCTACGGCACCGGGTTCCAGGTGATCGAGGCGTACGACCACCTGGACTTCACCGGCAGGGACGGGCGCAACATCGCGAGGGAGTGGAAGGAGCGGGGCGCCGAGACCTACTACGGCATCACGGTCTCCGGCTACCCCAACCTGTACTTCCTGCTGGGGCCCAACACCGGCCTCGGCCACAACTCGGTCGTGTTCATGATCGAGTCGCAGGTGAGGTACGTGTCGCAGTGCCTGGACCTGCTCGACGAGCACCACGCCGACGAGATCGAGGTGCGCGCCGACGTCCAGGAGCGCTTCAACCGCGATCTCCAGAGCAAGCTCCGCAGGGGCGTCTGGAGCGAGGGCGGCTGCGTGAGCTGGTACCTCGACGAGCGGGGCGTGAACCGCACGGTGTGGCCCGGCTTCGCCTTCCGCTACTGGATGCGCACCAGGAGGGTCGATCCGAGCGCCTACGTCCTGTCCGCCCGCCGCGGGCGCGACCGCGTGCCGGCGGCCTAGGACGACGCACGGCCCCGCCCGTGCAGGGGCGGGGCCGTGCGGAGCACCTCTCTCAGACCTCGGCTCTCAGACCTCGGCGCGCTGCCCGGCCGCCTTCAGGCGCTCGGCGCGCATCTGCGTCACGGCCGGCAGTTCCAGCGGCTCGACCTTCCTGCCGGTCGCCCACTCGATCAGCATGTCCGCGAGCGCCGGGTTGCGCGGCAGCACCGGGCCGTGCAGGTAGGTGCAGACGATCTTGCCCTGCACCGCGCCCTCGTTCTTGCCGTCGTTGCCGGTCCCGACCGTCACGTGCGCCAGCGGGCGCGCGGCCGGGCCGAGCACCGTGCGGCCCTGGTGGTTCTCGAACCCGGTGAGCACGCCGTCGAACAGGCCGTGCGCCGGCTTGGCGAGCACCTCGCCGATGGCGCGGCTGCCGCCCGCGTGGCTCGTGGAGTCGATCAGCCCCAGGCCGGGGTGGGTGATCTCGTCGGCCCGCGTGAAGCTCTCGCCGAAGATCTGGATGCCGGCGCACACGCCGAGCACGGTCGCCCCGCGCGTCACCGCGCGCTGGAGCCCGGGGTGCTCGCGCAGGTGCCGCACCGCCAGGGTCTGCGCGGTGTCCTCACCCCCGCCGACGACGTAGATGTCGCACGTCTCCGGCACCGGCTCGCCGAAGTTCACGGTGACGATCTCCGAGGAGATCCCGCGCCACTTCATGCGCTTGTCCAGGACGACGGCGTTGCCGAAGTCGCCGTAGGTGCCCAGCAGATCGGGCAGGACCAGCGCGATCTGGACTGTCGACTCACTCATCAGCTGCCCTGGCGTTCAAGTCGCGGAAAGCGGTGTAGTTGGCGATGACCTCGACCGGGCCGATCGGCAGGGAGTCGATGGCCTTCATCGGGTCGGGCACGATCGTGTGCTCGACCTCGGCGTAGGTCAGCCGCACGGCGAGGTCGGTGGCCCGCTCGCCCGACGCGACGACCCGGCGGCCCCGCAGGCGCTCGAACGGCACGTCCCACAGCCACGACAGGTCGCGGCCGTCCGCCTCGTTGGCGTTGATCACGAGGACCGCCGGGTGCTCGGCCTCCTTGACCACGGTCAGCGTCTCGCTCCACCCGGCCGGGTTCTTCGACAGCAGCAGCCGCGCGGCGCGGCCGCTGCGGATGATCGACCGGTAGCGACCCGCGACGTTGGAGACCCCGCGCAGCCTGCGCACGGCCTCCTCGATCGGCACGCCGAGCTTGGTCGCCGCCGCCGTCGCCATCACGGCGTTGGCCTGGTTGAACACGCCGGGCAGCCGCAGCTTCAGCTCGACCTTCGAGGCGTTCGGCGCGATCAGGTGCCCGTTGGAGGTCACCCAGTCCGGCTTCGGCCTGGCGAGGTCGCAGTGGGTGCACGTCCAGTGCTCGCCCTGCCAGCGGATCGGTTCGCCGCAGCGCGGGCACGACGCCGAGTCCTGGTGCCAGCCCGTGCCGGTGGCCACCCACACGACGCGGCGGGCGTCCTTCGCGGCCGAGGTCACCATCACGTCGTCGCAGTTGGCGATCACCGTGCAGTTCTGCAGCCCGGAGATCACGTCCCGCAGCGAGCGCTCGATGGTGCGGACCTCGCCGACCCGGTCGAGCTGGTCGCGGCTGAGGTTGAGCAGCACCGCCACCGACGGCTGAGCGGCGACCGCGACGGCGGGGAAGTACCCCTCGTCGACCTCCAGCACCGCGTACGGCGCGTCGGGTTGCTTGCTCAGCGCGGTGACGTGCCCGTCGGGCATGTTGGCGCCGCTGTGGTTGGTGGCGACCTCGCCGAGCGCGCCGACCGCACGGGCCAGCATCATCGTCGACGTGGTCTTGCCGTTGGTGCCGGTCACGAGCGCGACGTGCTTGCCGGACGCGAGACGCCGGAGCGCCTGCGGGTCCAACTTCAGCGCGACGCGCCCGCCGATCATGCCGCCGGCTCCGAGGCCCATCTTCTGGGACAGCTTCGAACTCATGTTGCCCAGGCGAACGGCGGCCGCGGTGCGCAGAGGCAGGCGGGCGGATGCTGGGTCTTCACCTTGAATGTTCGGCAAGCGGCTTCCTGCGTTCGGAACGGGTGCGCCCCTGGTCACGGAGGCGAGCCTAGCAAGGTCGTTCCACCTGTCTTCCGGTCCGGCCGAGATCGCGCACGGTGCGGACGAGGTCGGCCGCGCTGAGCTGGCACAACTGCGCCATGTACTCCACCGCGGACGCGTCGAGGTGCACGTCGGTCGACGCGCCGGGCGTCAGCTGCTGCAACCGCCCCTGCGCCCAGCGGCGCAGCGGCGTCAGGTGCGGGCGGGTGTCCTTCGCGACGAGCGTCAGGCTCAGCGTCAGGTGTCCGGCGGGCGCGTCCCCGAACACGCGTTCGTGCACGCGCGCCAGCACCTGGTGCGCCGGGACCTCCAGCGCGTGGCAGATCTCGACCAGCCGGACGACCGAGCACTGCCGCGTGCCCAGCTCGTAGGTCGCCAGCGTCTGCAGCGAGATGTCGCTCTGGAGCCTGCTGTTGAGCTCCTTCCGCGTCCATCCGCGCTGCTTGCGGAGGTTCCGCAGTTCGTCGCCCAGCACGCGCTGGTACGCCGCTGTGTCGATCTGCACCGTCGCTTCCTCCACCCGTGAGCCGGAACCCCTCGGTTCCACGGAGATGGAAAGCGCGACCTTCGCTTTGATTACGCGGGTTCACCCCATTATCCCTCGAACGGGCTAACGGAGTCGTACCCCGAGTAGAGTTTTCGACAGGTTTTCCCCCACTTTCGACGTGTGGAGCAGGGCGGACTAGTTCACGCAGCGCACACCGTCTGCGGTGATCGGCTGCTGCGCCGAGGTGCTCGGACCGCTCGGGTCCACCGGCTGCCGCCTGCCGCCGTCGAGCGCGACCCGCTTGTCGCCGGCGAACGCCTGGCCCGGGCCGGAGTAGTCGGCGCCGACGAACACCCTGGCGGTCCCGGCGGGGATGTCGGGGTCCAGCTGGACCTCCATGCCGCCCAGCGCGTCGGCCACGCTCTCCGCGCCCGCCTCGCCGCCCCGGCCGTGCAGGACCACCGACGTGGCCAGTTCCTGGCTCGCGTTGTCCACCGTGCCCTCGGCGAAGCCCTCGTCCACGAGGGCCTGGAGCACCTTGGCGGCGAGCCCCGGCACGCCGGAGGCGTTGCGCACGTCCACGGTGACGCTCGCGGCGTCCGCCGCCGACGAGCCGGTCGTCGGCGTGCCGGACGGGTCGGACGACCCCGGCGGAGGGGCGGAGAGCCCCTTGACGAACTCGCGCACCTCGTCCTCGTCCACCTCGACGGCCGAGCCGTCCTCGGGGGTCTGGAGGTCGGGGTTGCCGGTCGGGATCGTGACGAACGCGATGTTGCCGCCCGTCAGGCCCTGCATCTGCCCGGCGAAGCCGAGGATGTTCCAGTCCTTGTCGAGCACGATGGACTTCGTGACCGCCGAGATGAGCGCGGTGAGCTTGGACTGGTCGGTGAGCACGCCGGTGGAGAGGATCTTCTTCGCCAGACCGGCCATGAACACCTGCTGGCGCACCACGCGGTCCAGGTCGCCCATCGGCAGGTCGTGCCGCTGCCGGACGAACGCCAGGGCGTCCTTGCCGGAGATCGTGTGCTGCCCCGCGGTGAAGCGCGCCCCGGAGAAGTCGTCGTCGACGTCGTTGATCAGGCAGACGTCGACGCCCTCGACGGCCTTGGTGATCTCGTAGAAGCCCACCAGGTTCACCTCGGCGTAGTGGTCGATCGTCACGCCGGTGAGGTCCTGGACCGTCTCGATGAGGTTCTTCGCGCCCGCCTGCCGCGACGCCGTCTCGACCTTGGCCTGGTCGGTCTCGCCGCCGCCGGTCAGCTCGGCGGCCTTCTCGTCCTTGGCGTAGCCGTAGGCCGAGTTGAGCTTGTGGGTGCCGTAGCCGCCCGCGATGTCCACGTAGGAGTCGCGGGGGAACGAGATCGCGTGCGCCTTGCCCCCGTCGTTGGGGATGTGCATCAGGATCATCGTGTCGGTGTTGAAGCCGCCGTCCGCGGTGCCACCGGCCTGGAGCTCGTCCAGGACGTTCTGCGGCAGCTGGTTGCCCTTGGAGTCGGTGCGGCTGTCCATGCCGACCAGCAGGATGTCCAGCGCGCCGTCGGCGGGCCGCTCGCCCGCGTTCGCGCCGATCACGTCGGTGGTGGCGAGGTTGTCCTGGAACGACTTCAGGTTGAAGTAGCCGTAAGCCGTACCGGTGAACACCAGGAGCGACATCACCCCGACCAGGGCGCGTCCGGCGTAGCTGCCGCTCCTCGCCGCCGCCGAGGGACGCGACTCGGGGCGCTGCGGCGGGCGCCTGCGCGGCTCCACCGGGCCCACCCGGCGCGGCTTGGCCACACCCGCACCGGCCTTCGCGGCTGCGTCGGCCTTCGCCCCCGCTGCGCCGCCGCGGGGACGCTCCTGGCGCTGCCGCACCGGCGGCTCGACCGGCTCGCGGCGCTCGGTCGGCTGCTCGGCGATGCTGCGGCGCCGCTGCTGCAACGCGCGCGCCGGGTCGACCGGTGCGATCCTGCGCGGGGGCGGCAGCGGACCGTCCCCCCCGGTGGTCCTCGGCTGCTGACGACGCTGGGCGGACCCCTGGGGGTGCCCCTGCTGCGGACGAGGTCGCCCCGGCACCCCGTTGGGATCGCCTGACCTCGGCGGCCGGTTCTCCACGCGCGTTCCTCCCCCACTCACGGTGCTCGCACAGTGGACGCTCCGTACGCCCGCGAGGTTGCCAAAAGGGTGGCACAGCCGTGTCACGTGCCCCGTGACACGGGTCATGATGCACGGTGAGCAGCCCGGACGCCCGATCGTGAAGCCGGATGAACGCTCTCCGTAGACTCTTCGGGAAAGCCCGTTGTCCCCTCCGACCGAGGTTGTCGCCGTGTTGACCATGCAGGACGCGCTGCTCGCGTTGACCAAGTACTGGACCGATCGCGGTTGCGCCGTGGTCCAGCCCTTCAACACCGAGGTCGGCGCCGGCACGCTGAACCCCGCCACAGTGCTGAGGGTCCTCGGTCCAGAGCCCTGGCGCGTGGCCTACGTCGAGCCGAGCGTGCGGCCGGACGACGCGCGCTACGGCGAGAACCCGAACCGGTTGCAGACCCACACCCAGTTCCAGGTGATCCTCAAGCCCGATCCCGGCAACCCCCAGGAGCTGTACCTGGGCAGCCTGGAGGCCCTGGGCATCGACGTGCGCGCGCACGACGTCCGGTTCGTCGAGGACAACTGGGCCTCGCCCGCGCTCGGCGCGTGGGGCCTGGGCTGGGAGGTGTGGCTGGACGGTCTGGAGATCACCCAGTTCACCTACTTCCAGCAGGCCGGTGGCCAGACGCTGGAGCCGGTGTCCGTGGAGATCACCTACGGCATCGAGCGCATCATGATGGCGCTCCAGGGCGTCGACCACTTCAAGAAGATCGCCTACGCGCCGGGCATCTCCTACGGCGAGGCGTTCGGCCAGTCCGAGTACGAGATGAGCCGGTACTACCTGGACGACGCCGACGTCGAGGCGAACAAGCGCCTGTTCGAGGAGTACGCGAACGAGGCCCGCCGGATGCTCGACGCGCGCCTGCCGGTGCCCGCGCACAGCTACGTGCTGAAGTGCTCGCACACCTTCAACGTGCTCGACGCGCGCGGCGCGATCAGCACCACGGAACGGGCCCGCGCCTTCGGCCGGATGCGCGGCCTGGCCCGCGAGGTCGCCGCGCTGTGGGCCGAGCGCCGCGAGGAGCTGGGCCACCCGCTGGGCCTCGCCGAGGTTCCCGCGCCCGCCCCGGCGCCCACGGCGTTCGCCGAGGTCGCCGAGCCCGCGACGCTGCTGTTCGAGATCGGCGTCGAGGAGCTGCCCCCGGCCGAGGTGACCCGCACCGCCGACGCCGTGCGCGCCGCCGTCACCGAGAAGCTCGCCGCGACCAGGCTGACCTTCGGCGACGTGACCGTCCTGGGCACGCCGCGCCGCGTGGTCGTCACCGTCGCGGAGGTCTCGCCCCGCGAGCCCGACGCCGAGCGCACCGTGCGCGGCCCGCGGGTCTCCGCGGCGTTCGACGCCTCCGGGGAGCCCACGGGCGCCGCGAAGGGCTTCGCGCGCGGCCAGGGCGTCGACCCGGCCGCGCTGGGCCGGGTGGTGGAGAACGGCGTCGAGCACGTGGCCGTCGTGAAGACCGACGTCGGCCGCGGCGCGGTCGAGGTGCTCAGCGGCCTGCTCGCCTCGGTCGTGAGCGATCTGCGCGCCGAGAAGAACATGAAGTGGAACGACCCGAAGCTGTCGTTCACCCGGCCGATCCGCTGGCTGCTCGCCTTGCTCGGCGACACGCCCGTGCCCGTCGTGGTCTCCGCGCTGTCCTCCGGCACCACGACCCGCGTGCACCGCACCGCGGCCACCCCCGTGGTCGAGGTGACCGGAGCCGACGGCTACCCGGACTTCCTGGCCCGGCACGGGATCGACGCCGACGCCGCGGCGCGTCGCGAGCGGATCGTCGCCGTCGCGACCGAGCTGGCGGCCTCCGTCGGCGGCTCGGTGGACGTCGAGGGCGAGTCGGCCCTGCTCGACGAGGTCACCAACCTCGTGGAGCGCCCGACGCCGATCCTGGGCGCGTTCTCCGACCGCTACCTGGAGCTGCCGGGTGAGATCCTCACCACGGTGATGCGCAAGCACCAGCGCTACCTGCCGGTGCGCGACGCCTCCGGCGCGCTGCTGCCGCACTTCATCGCCGTCGCCAACGGCGAGGTCGACGTCGACAAGGTCCGCGAGGGCAACGAGGCCGTCCTGCGCGCCCGCTACGAGGACGCCGCGTTCTTCTGGCGCGCGGACCTCAAGACGGCGCTGGAGGACATGAAGTCGGGCCTGGCGAAGCTCACGTTCGCCGACAAGCTGGGCTCGATGGCCGACCGCGCGGACCGGATCGCCGGGCTCGCCGGGCTGCTCGCCGACGAGATCGGTCTGGACGAGGACAAGCGGGCCGCGCTGGACCGCGCCGCCGCGCTCGCCAAGTTCGACCTCGGCTCGCAGATGGTGATCGAGCTGTCCAGCCTCGCCGGTGTCATGGCGCGCGAGTACGCCCTGCGCGCCGGGGAGACGCCGGAGGTGGCGCAGGCCCTGTTCGAGATGGAGCTGCCGCGCTCCGCCGGTGACGCGCTGCCGGTGTCCACGCCGGGCGCGCTGCTCGCGCTGGCCGACCGGGTCGACCTGCTGGCCGGTCTGTTCGGCATCGGCGCCAACCCGACCGGCAGCTCCGACCCGTTCGGGCTGCGCCGGGCCGCTCTGGGCGCGGTGAGCGTGCTGCGGGCGTTCCCCCAGCTGCACGGCGTCACGCTGTCCGGCGCGCTGGAGCTGGCGCGCGGCCAGCTCGTGGCCGCCGGGGTGGAGGTGCCGGAGGAGACGGTCCGCACGGCGCGGGAGTTCGCGGTCCGCCGCCACGAGCAGCAGCTGCTCGACGCGGGCAACGACCACCGGTTCGTCAACGCCGTCCTGCCGCTGGCCGACGCCCCCGCGCTCGCCGACGAGACGCTCGTCCAGCTCACGGGACTCGCGACCGACCCCGGCTTCGCCGAGCTGGTCGCGGCGCTCCAGCGGGTGCGGCGCATCGTCCCGGCCGGCGTCGAGGGCGGCTACGACGCCGCCGCGCTGTCCGAGCCGGCCGAGCTGGCACTGGTCGAGGCGCTGGGCCGGACGCGGGAGCTGCTCGCGGAGCAGGTGAGCGGCCTCGCCGGGTTCGTCGCGGCGGCGCGCGGCCTGACCGCTCCGGTCAACACCTTCTTCGACGAGGTGCTGGTCATGGCCGAGGACCCGGCCGTCAAGCGGGCCAGGCTCGGGCTGCTGGCGGAGATCCGCGACCTGGCGGCCCCGCACCTGGACTGGCAGGCGCTGGGCACCGCCCTCGCCTGATCTCGCGGGAACGGGCGGTCCGCACGTCGCGGGCCGCCCGTTCGCGCGTCGCAGGCGCGGGAGCGCGGCTTCCCGGCGCACAGCGCGGCGACGCGGCACCGGGCGGCCACGACCGGTCGTCTCCGCCGACGGGTCCGCTCGTCCGCGCTCGACCGCGGTGCGACCCGCGGCCGGCTCTGCCGCGTCCGCGTTCTCGACCTCCCCCGTGCCCACCGGCGGAGACGGAGAAGGCCCCCGGCGAACCGGGGGCCTTCCGCGCAGGTCGCGACGCGATCTAGATGAAGCTGCCGCCCCTGGTCACGGCGCCGTAGGCGTCGACGATGCCGTGGCCGTAGAAGCCGTTGAACGCCGTGTCGCCCACGCAGGTCGCGTCGAACTCGGCCGGGCGGCCGATGTCGACGTAGGAGACCGTGCGGGGGTTCGGGCACGCGCGCTTCGTGGCCGTCTTCGTGAGGACCTTCTCGACCTTCGACGGCGCCAGGGTCAGCGTGCCGGGGTGCTCGCGGTCCTTCTTGCCGAACTGGCTGACGACGAGCGCCGCGACGCCGGAGGCGTGCGGAGCGGCCATCGAGGTGCCCTGGGAGAACTGGTAGTAGCCGCAGACCTCGCCCTGGCACGCCTTCTTCACACCCGCGGCGAGCCCGGACTCGGTGATGTTCCCGGCCTCGTCCACCGCGCCGTCGGCCACCGCGACGTTGCGCGGGTAGGTCGACAGGATCATGTTCTCGTTGGTCCGGTACCAGTCGGTGCCCAGGCCGTCGCGGAAGTAGCCGCCGGGGGCGGACACGGTCGTCTGCTCGGTGCCGTAGTTGGAGTAGTCGGCCTTCGCGGTCGACGGGCCCAGCGCGGACACGGAGATCACGTGGTCGCCCTCGGTGGGGAGGTTGAGGCACGTGCTGTTGTCGATCGGCCGGGAGTAGGAGTGGCCGGGCGGGTAGTTCGGGCTCTGCACGTCGGTCCGCGGCGCGCCGAGGTCCTCGTGGTTGTTGCCGCCGGCGCCGATCAGCGTGACGCCCTTGCCGTGGGCGTAGTTCAGTGCCCGCTGCACGGCCTTGATCACCGTGCGCTGCTCCAGCTGCTGCTCCGGGCTGTCGGCCGGGTTCGCGGTGCAGTTCATGTACCACGGGTCGACGTAGAACGACATGTTGATGACGTCCAGACCGACGTCGGCGCCGTAGGTCAGCGCGTCCACGACCGGCTGGAGGAAGAACGAGCCCGCGTCCTGGCCGCCGCGGATGTTCACCAGCGAGACGTTCGGGGCGACGCCGGAGACGCCGAAGCCGTTGGCCGCCGCGCCGATGGTGCCCGCGACGTGCGTGCCGTGGCCGCCGTCGTCGTGGTTCGCCGGGTCGACGCAGCCGCGGAACTCGCACGGCCCGTCGAAGGGGTTGCCGTCGGCGTCGTTCGGGATGTCGATCGTGAAGTTGCGGGACAGCTCCGCGTCGAAGTTGGGAGCGATGTCCGGGTGCGTGCCGTCGACGCCGGTGTCCAGGATGCCGATGTGGACGCGCTTGTCACCGGCCTGCTTCTTGCGGGCGATGTCCGAGCGCACCTGCTTGAGGCCCCACAGGTCGCCGTCGAGGGGGTCGAGTCCCGCGGTGGCCGGAGCGGCCTTCGGCGCGGTCCCCTTCTGCTGGGCCGACCGGTGCTCCTTCTCGACCGCGTCGCGCTGGGCCTCGACGTCGCCGGGAGTGACCCTCCCCGCGTCCGGGGAGTGGCCGACCGGCCTGGTCGGCGCCGCGCCGTAGACGGCGTCGGCCGCCGACACCCGCTGGGCGAACCCGTTCGCGGGGGCCTGCACGGTCAGCACGCCGACCGCGGTGTTCTCGCGGGTGACGCGGCCACCCGCGGCGTTGATCGCTGAGACCGCCGCGTCGAGCCCGGCACCGTCCTCGACCAGCACGGTGTACTCGGTGCTCTGGTCCTGCGCTGCTGCGGCGGGTGCAGCACTGGCGCCCTGTGCTCCTGCCGCCAGCAACGACAGAGCCGTCACCAGCACAGCGGGAACAACCGTTCTGCGTGATCTCACCTGAGCTGTCTCCTCCCACCCCGTCAGGGGTCGCGTGCGCCGGGGCGGTGCTCGTCCCACCGCTCCGGGATCGACACCCTGACACAGAAGACGCACCACGCGTAAGAACCGAACGTCGGGAATCGGGGGACAACACCGTGGTGTGTCGTAGTCACCCGTACGCGCACCGTGACCAGGTGCGGAACGCCGACGCGCCGCGTGGGGACGACCGGTCGCGGCCAGCTGGTTCGAGCGCCTTGACGAACGACACCCCGCCGAGTTGAACTGCCGCATCCCGCTTCGGGACCACGGTCGAAGTCGACAGCTGCGAGGGATTGCGAATGCGAAGATCCGGCAGAGCTCTGCCCGCGGGGCTCGTCCTGGCGCTCGCGGCCGGTTGCGGCACGAGCGGCGGGGGAGGCGACGCGCCCCCGCCGGCCACGCGGGGGGAGAAGCCCGTGGTGGGCGTCATCCTGCCCGACCGCACCTCCTCCACCCGCTGGGAGGAGCAGGACCGCCCGCTGCTGTCGCAGGCGTTCCAGCTCGCGGGCGTCGAGCCGTTCATCGAGAACGCGGACGGCGACGAGACGAGGTTCCGCAGCATCGCCGACGAGATGATCCACCGCGGCGTGGAGGTCCTGATGATCACGCCGCTGACGTCGGAGAGCGGTGCCGCCGTCGAGGCGCAGGCGGCTGCCGCGGGCATCCCGGTGATCGACTACGACCGGATCAGCCTCGGCGGCAGCGCCGAGTACTACGTGTCGGTCGACAACGAGGACGTCGGCGAGCTCCAGGCGGAGGGGCTGGTCTCCTGCCTCGGCGACCGGCCGGGCGCCAGGGTGATCGAGATCCAGGGCTCCCCGAGCGACTACAACGCGACGCAGTTCCAGAACGGCCAGCGCCGCCTGCTGGGCCCGAAGTACGACAGCGGGGCGCTGACGCTGCTCACGAGCACGCAGATCGACCGCTGGGACCCGGTGCTGGGCAAGCAGGTGTTCGAGCGGAACCTCGCCGACGCCGGTGGACGGGTCGACGCGGTCGTCGCGGCCAACGACGGTCTCGCCGAGGTCGTCGTCGAGGTGCTGCGCGAGCGCGGTCTCGCCGGGAAGATCCCGGTCACCGGTCAGGACGCCACCCTGGACGGCCTGAAGTCCGTGCTGCGCGGTGAGCAGTGCATGACCGTCCACAAGCACATCCGCAACGAGGCCGAGGCCGCGGCGCGGCTCGCCACCGCGCTGGCCAAGGGGGACGTCAGCGGCGCGGACGACCTCGCCACCGGCAACACCCGCGACCTGGTGGCCCGCCGGGACGTGAAGTCGGTGCTGCTCGGGGCGACCCTCATCACCAGGGCGAACCTGCGCTCGCTCGTCGTGGACGGCGTCGTGGGCTCGGAGGAGCTGTGCGGCGGTGACCTCGCCGAGCTGTGCCGGCAGAACGACATCGTCAGCGGCTGATCCGGTCGGCGCCGGGCCGTCCCCTCCGAGCGGCCTCAGCGCTCGTCCGGCAGGTCGTGGCGGCCGGAGATGAACTCCTGGAAGCGGATCTTCACCCGGATCGTGGGCTGCCGGACGCGCGCCTCCCGCCGGGAGGCCCTGCGCAGCTTGCGCGAGTCCGCCCGGTACCTCCAGCGGGCCCAGGGCGAGCCCGGCCGGGCCAGCCGCACCGCCCCGACGACGGGCAGGCCGGGCACGAGCAGACCCAGCAGACCGGTCCAGATCTTGCCCTTGAGCAGGCTCAGGACGGCGAAGACGAGGTTGCCGAGGAGCACGGTCGGACGAGCCGTGCCGTCCAGCGCGGAGAAGTCGTCGTAGCCCAGCGGGCGTGCGCCGAGCAGCAGCAGACCGGTCATGCCGATCGCCAGGAACACCGCGTCGACGGACAGCCGGCCGTTCTCGGTCCAGTACACGTCGCGCAGGTGCAGGATCAGGGCGAACTCGTCGAGCACGAGCGCGGCGCCCACCCCGAGCAGGGCGGCCGCCCCGAGTCTCAGCCCGTGGGAGTCGTCCGGCACGGCCAGCCCGGCGACCCCGCCGAGCAGCACGAAGACCGTGCCGAACACCACGTGGTGGATGTGGGTGCCGCCGGGGGTGATGTTGCCCGGCCACCAGCGCACCCGCGCCCGGATGAGCCGCACGCTGATCCGGATGAGCACGAACGTGATCACCAGGCCGAGGAAGAAGAACAGCAGCCGCGAACTCCCGGTGCTGGCCGCGTCGACGCCCGCCGCCCGTCCCGGGTGGTGGAACACCGCCTCCGTGCGCACCGCCCCGCGTCCCCTCGTGCCGACCTGCGCGAGATCAGGAGGTTACGCCTGAACGGGGGAACGGGTGGAGCTTCTAGAAGCTGACGCCGCCCTGGATGTCCCTGGCCTGGAGCACCTTGCCGGACACGTTGCCCGTGACCTGGTTCACGACCCCGCCGGTCTCGGCGTGCTGCTGGACCGCGACGCGCGCCCACTCCTCGCGGAGCCGCGCGCCGAACTCGGGATCGGCGCTCTCGGTGCGCTCCAGCGCCCGTTCGAGCGCCGCGACCTCCGGAGAGCCCTCTGCGGCGCCCTCGGCGGCCTCCAGGGCGGCCGTGGCCGTCTCGTCGCCGGCGAACTTGTCCTTGACCAGCTGGTACAGGCTGATGACGGCACGGCCGGCCAGCGCGGCCGCGACGGAAACGAGCACCGGTTCCGGCACGTCGTCCTCCTTGCCCCCTGGGGTGTGCACACCGTGATCGGTGATGACTCCACGGTAGCAGCGGGACGCGATCAGAAGTCGCACTCGACGGAGGGCCGGGGGACGTGGTTGACTGTCGACGGTCGTAGTTTCTGTGTTCGTGTTTGACCACGCTCGCGGAACGATGTTGCGGGCGCGTTGCTTTCCTCCAGGTACGGCGGAGAAGTTGCCGTCTGAACCGGCCCGGATGGTCGCAACTGCGACAGCCGTTCCCGGCACCTGTTAGAGGAGAAGCAAGAAGATGGCAGTTCAGGGCACCGTCAAGTGGTTCAACGCGGAGAAGGGCTTCGGCTTCATCTCCCCGGACAACGGTGGCGCCGACGTGTTCGTCCACTACTCGGAGATCCAGACCAACGGATACCGCAGCCTGGAGGAGAACCAGCGCGTGGAGTTCGAGATCGGTCAGGGTCAGAAGGGCCCGCAGGCCCAGGCCGTTCGCCCGGTCGCCTGATCCGAGTCCTCCGACTTGGCGGAACCGCCACTTCGTGAGGGGTGGCGGTTCCTTTCACTTTCCGTCTCGTCAGCGCAGGTCGTGGGGACCTCTGGTCCCGCGGTGCGGCCCGCGGCGGTGACGATGCGCGATCGAGGCGCCTTCGCGGGAGTTCCGCGGAGGCGCCTCGTCGCATCAGGGGCGCATCTCGTACGCGCCCGACAGCGCCTCCACTCGCGCCCACGCGCGGGCGAAGCGCTCCTCGTCCACGACGGGCTTGCGGATCTGCGCCAGCGCCCACGCCTGCTGGGCCCCGGTGGAGGACGCCTTGCCGTGCAGGGCCACCGCTGACGCGGAGAAGTCCCGCACGAACACGTCGAAGACCTGGTCGAGCACGTCCGGCTCCAGGCCGGTCAGCGCCGCCTGCTCCAGCACGAGCTGCCCGTAGACCACGAGCGTGAAGAGCTGGCCCACGGTCAGCACGAAGTCCAGGTCGCGCTGCTGCTCCGCGTCCGGGGCGGCCTCGGTCAGCAGGGTCCGCAGCGCCGCCGCCTGCTCGTGGAAGCGGGCCACGTTCGGCACGTGCGCGAACCGCCGGTAGGCCGTCTCCCAGTCGTGGAAGCGGATCGCCCCCAGCCCCCTGGCCGGGCCCTGCCGGAAGAAGAACTCGTCGTCCGCCGGGTCGAGCCGGGTCGGGACCTCGGCGTGCTCGACCGCGTCGAACAGGTAGTTCGGCACGAACTTCAGCACCAGGGCGAGGTTCACGTGGACCGTGCCCTCCAGCTTCGGCAGCGCCCTGATGTCCCGCGTCGCCATGTGGAAGTACGTGTCCTTCTCGAAGCCCCTGGCCGCGACGACGTCCCACAGCAGGTCGACGACCCGTTCGCCCTCGCTGGTGACCTTCATCTTGGTGATGGGGTTGAACAGCAGGTAGCGGCGGTCCTCGGCCGACGCCGAGCGGAAGTAGTCGACCGCGCGGGCCGAGAACAGCCTCATCGCGATCAGCCGGGCGTGGGCGTCGACGAAGTTCTGCCGGACGTGCGGGAAGTCGGTCACCGGGTTGCCGTAGAGGACGCGGTTGCGGGCGTGGGTGATCGCCTCGTAGAACGCGTGCTCGCAGATGCCGATCGACGCCGTGCACAGGTTGAACTTGCCGACGTTGACGGTGTTGAGCGCGGCGCTGAACGCCTCCTGGCCGGTGTGCAGGACGTCCGCCGCGCTCACCGGGTAGTCCTGGAGGGTGAACTCGGAGACGAACATCTGCGAGTCGACGACGTTGCGCACGAGGTCGAACTTCTCGTGCTGGCTGTCGACGGCGAAGAAGACGTAGGCGTCCGGGCCCTCCAGGTCGGCGCGGCGGCCGAAGACCGACACCATCCCGGCGACGTTGCCGTTGCCGATGTAGTACTTGCCGCCGCTCGCGGTGAACCCGCCCGCGCCGTCCGGGGTCAGCACCATGTCCGTGGAGTAGACGTCGGCGCCGTGCTCCTTCTCCGACAGGCCGAACGCGAACACCGCGCCCTCGTCGAGCAGTCGCGCCGCGCGGCGGCGGGCCTCGGCGTTGTCGCTCATCCAGATCGGGCCGAGGCCGAGCACCGTGACCTGCCAGGCGTACCAGTACTGGAGGCCGTAGAAGCCGAGGACCTCGCTCAGCGCCGCGTTGCGGGCGGCGTCCCACCGCTGGTCCCCGTTCCCCTCCGCCGCCGGGGTCAGGAAGGTCGAGAACAGCTTCTCCCGCCGGACGAAGTCGAGGAACTCGGAGTACCAGACGCGGTTCTGGTCGTCCGCGAGGAGCCGGGTCTTCCCGCGCTCCTCGAACCAGTCGATCGTCGCGCGCAGCAGGCGGCGGCTCTCGGCGTCGAGGTGCTGCGGGTCGTAGCTGTTCGGGTCGAACAGCTCTGCGGCCCCCGCGGTGGTGGCGGTGCTGTCGTTCACGGCGTTTCCCTCCGGTGCTCGTCGGCGAGCGTGTTACTAGTGAGTAACTTAGTGCCTCCGAAAACTGTCGGTCGCCCGGCGTAGTGTGCGCCGCGTCACACTGCAACCACATCGAAGGAGGTGTCCGTCGTGTCCGACACGGTTCTGCTGGCCATCGGGACCCGCAAGGGTCTCTGGATCGCCACCAGCACGGACGACCGCGCGACCTGGAAGCTGAGCGGCCCGCACCACGCCATGACCGGTGTGTACTCGGTCGCGATCGACACTCGCCGCGAGACGCCCCGGTTGCTCGCGGGGGTGTCGAGCGAGCACTTCGGGCCGACCGTCGCGGTCAGCGACGACCTCGGCGCCACCTGGCGGGAGCCGGAGCGCCCGCCGATCGCGTTCCCGGAGTCCACCGGGGTGTCGCTGGAGCGCGTCTGGCAGCTCGCGCCCGGTCCGGCCGCCGAACCCGACGTCGTCTACGCGGGCACCCAGCCGTCGGCGCTGTTCCGCTCCGCCGACGGCGGCCTCACCTACGAGTTCGTGCAGAGCCTGTGGGACCACCCGCACCGCGAGGAGTGGGGAGCCGGGTACGGCGGTCAGGCGATCCACACCGTGCTGCCGCACCCCGCCGACCCGGCGAGCGTCCTGGTGGCGATGTCCAGCGGCGGCGTCTACCGCACCGACGACGCCCTCGCCTCCTGGCGGCCCGCGAACTCCGGCCTGAGGGCGTACTTCCTGCCCGACCAGTACCCCGAGTTCGGCCAGTGCGTCCACAAGATCGCACGGCACCCCGCGCACCCCGACCGGTACTTCCTCCAGAACCACCACGGCGTCTACCGCAGCGACGACGGCGCGGAGTCGTGGACGTCGATCGCCGACGGCCTGCCCAGCGACTTCGGCTTCGCGATGGCGGTGCACCCCGCCCGCCCCGAGGTGATCTACACCTTCCCGCTGGTCGCCGACGTCGACCGCTTCCCGCCGGAGGGGCGCTGCCGGGTCTACCGCAGCGAGGACGCGGGCAGCACGTGGACGGCCCTGACCGAGGGCCTGCCGCAGGAGGACTTCTGGACCACCGTGATGCGCGACGCGCTGTGCGTGGACGACTCCGACCCCGGCGGCGTGTACTTCGGCTCCCGCTCGGGCGCGGTCTACGCGAGCCGGGACCAGGGCGACTCCTGGCGGTGCGTCGCCGCGAACCTGCCCGACGTGCTGTCGGTGCGAGCGGCGGTGGTCTGAGGTGCGGGTCAGGGTGCTGGTGCCGGGGGTGCTGCGCGGCGTGACCGACGGAGCCGCGCACCTGGACGTCGACGTGGCCGAGCCCGCGACCCTCGGCGCCCTGTTCGACGTGCTGGCGGTGCGCTACCCGCTGCTGGAACGCAGGCTGCGCACCGAGCGGGCGGAGCTGCGCCGCTACGTCAACGTCTACGTCGACGGGGAGGAGTGCCGCCGCATCGGTGGTGCCGGGGCGCGGCTGGCCGAGGACGCGGAGGTGCTGATCCTGCCCTCGATCGCGGGAGGCTGACGGGAGCGCTCACGAGTCGCCCAGGAGCCGGTAGGCGGGGCGCAGCAGGTCGGTGACGCTCCGACCGTCCACCGAGAACGGCAGCGGGTCGAGCTGGTCGAGCAGGGCGTCGGGACGCCGGGGGACGGAGGTGACCGCGGGCGGGGTGCCGGGCGACTCCCAGAACGCGTCGACGCGGTCGGCGAGCGGGGGCGTGCCCGCGGGCTGGACGGCGTCCGGCTCGGCGGTGTCCAGCCCGGCGGTGCCGCCGGGATCGCCGCGCAGCTCGCGCAGCCGGTCGAGCAGGTCGTCGCGGGTGCGTCCGCGCCAGGACAGGATCTCGAAGGGGTCGGCGTCGAAGGACTCGGCGAGGAGGTGGCAGGTCGCGGCCAGGTGCTTGCACGGCACCTGCCAGTCGGGGCAGGTGCAGTCCATCGTCAGCTCGTAGCCGGTCCGCGGGAACAGCTGGAGGCCGAGACGGGCGAACAGGTCCTCGATCTCCGGCGGCATCTCGCCCGCGAGCAGCTTCGCCGCGTACAGCGCCCGCTCCGCCAGCGCTCGCTCGATGCGCTCCCACTCGGCGCCGGTGAAGGAGCGGATGCCGATGCGCGCCCGGTGGGGCTGCGGCTGCGAGCCCTGGACGAGGGAGACGACCACGCTGGTGGACAGGGACAGGCTGAGCACCTGGCCCGACCTGGCGCACGCGCGCCCGCTCTCCAGCCGGTCGCCCATCCCCAGGGACTCCAGCACCTGCACGAACCGGCGGGACCACCACGTCCGCGCGACCTCGCCGCGCCTGCTGCGCAGCGTCAGGCCCTCGCGGGGCTCGGCCGGCCCGCTCATCCGCCCACGGCCTCGGGGGACAGGGCGAACAGCTCGCGCAGCTGGTCGGTCGACAGCTCGGTCAGCCAGCTCTCGCCCGCACCCACCACGAGCTGCGCGAGAGCCCGCTTGTCCTCGATCACCCGGTCGATCCTCTCCTCCAGCGTCCCGACGCACACGAACTTGCGCACCTGCACCCGCGAGCGCTGGCCGATCCGGAACGCCCGGTCGGTCGCCTGGTCCTCGACGGCGGGGTTCCACCACCGGTCCAGGTGGATCACGTGGTTCGCCGCCATCAGGTTGAGCCCGGTCCCGCCCGCCTTGAGCGAGAGCAGGAAGATCGACGGCCCGTCGGCGGACTGGAAGCGCTCCACCAGCGCGTCCCGAGCGCCCCTGGCCGTGCCGCCGTGCAGGAACAGCACCTCCGTGTCGAACCGCGCGGCCAGGTGCGGCACGAGCAGGCCGCCGAACTCCGCGAACTGCGTGAAGCACAGCGCCTTCTCGCCCCTGGCCAGGACCTCCTCCAGCACCTCCTCCAGCCGGGCGACCTTGCCGGAGCGCCCGGCCACCGGCGACCCGTCGCCCAGCAGCTGCGCCGGGTGGTTGCACACCTGCTTGAGCCGCGACATCGCCGCGAGGACCTGGCCCCTGCGCTCCATCCCCTCGCTCTCCTCGATCCTGGCGAGCACGTCGTCCACGACCGCGCGGTAGAGCGAGGCCTGCTCCGCCGTGAGGGTGCACAGCTGCCTCATCTCGACCTTCTCCGGCAGGTCGTCGACGATCCGCGGATCGGTCTTGAGCCGCCGCAGCACGAACGGCGAGGTGATCCGGCGCAGCCGCAGCGCCGCCTCCTGGTCGCCGTGCCGCTCGATCGGCACGGCGAACCGCGCGCGGAAGGTGTGCACCGAGCCCAGCACACCGGGGTTGACGAAGTCCGCGATCGACCACAGCTCCGCGAGCCGGTTCTCCACCGGCGTCCCGGTCAGGGCCACGCGCTGCCGCGCCGGGAACGCCCGCACGGCGGCCGACTGCCGGGTCGAGCTGTTCTTCACGTTCTGCGCCTCGTCGAGCACCACGCGATCCCACTCCACGGTCGCGAGCGTTCGCGCGTCCCGCGTGGCCAGCGCGTACGTGGTGATCACCAGGTCGTGACCGGCGACGGCGGCCCGCAGCTCGTCACCGGTGAGCCGGTCGCCGCCGTGGTGCACGAGCACCGACAGGCCGGGTGTGAAGCGCTCCGCCTCGCGCTGCCAGTTGCCCACCACCGACATCGGGCACACGAGCAGCGTCGGCGGGCGCGGACCGCGCTCCCGCGTCACGGTCTCCAGCGCCAGCAGCTGCACGGTCTTGCCCAGGCCCATGTCGTCGGCGAGGCACGCGCCGAGTCCCAGCCGGTCGAGGAACACGAGCCACGCCAGGCCGCGCCGCTGGTAGGGGCGCAGCACCCCGGTGAAGCCCGCCGGTGTCTCCACCGGTTCCAGCCGGTGCTCCACCCGCCCGGACAGCAGGTCGCCGAGCCGGCCGTCGGCGCTCACCCCGGTCACCGGCAGCGGCAGCGCGTCGTCGTCGGGGTGCAGCCCGGCGTGCCGGAGCACCTGTGCCGCGGTCGTGCGCCCGGTCCCGCCGCGTCGCAGGAACGCGAGGCCGGCGGCCAGCCGCTCCTGATCGACGTGCGCCCACTGCCCGCGCATCCGCACCAGCGGCACCTTGGCCGCGGCGAGCTGCTCCAGCTCGTCCTCGCGCAGGCGCTCCTCGCCCAGCGCGAGGTCCCAGCGGTACCGCACGAGCGCCTTCAGGCCGATCTCGCTCTCCCCGGCCACGGTTCCCGCCGTGCCGGCGCCGGTGGCCGTCAGCCGCAGGCCGAGCGGGCGGCGGTGCCACCAGGACGGCAGGAGGACCGCGAACCCGGCGTCCTCCAGCCGCGTCACGCGGGTGAGGAAGTCGTGCGCGCCCTCGACGTCCAGCTCCAGGTCGCTCGGACGGCGTGCGCGCAGCGCCTCGTCCAGCCGGGGGTAGAGCCCGCTGGCGCGCCCCAGCTCGGCGAGCAGCACCTCCTGCGGCCGGGGGACCCAGCGGTGCAGCACGGCGTCGGCGCGCTGCCACACGTGCGCGGCGGGCACCAGCACGCTCGGGTCGTCCACGGCTCGGAGCAGGAACTCCAGCCGCCACACGTCGTCGTGCGGCGAGCCCTGGTCCGGCGCGGAGAGCCGGAAGCACACGCGCACGGGGGCGTGCCGCGTGGCCGTGGCGTGCCACGCCGCCAGTCGAGCACGCAGCTCGTCGAGGTCCGCCGGGTCGGCGGGAAAGCGGGGGTCGCCGGTCAGGGCGCGCAGCCACGCCTGCACGGCGGTGGGGTCGCCGCCGGTGTGCGGGACCAGGCGCAGGTCGGGCGGGAACGCCGCGCGCACCCCGTCGTCCACGCAGCGCTCCAACGCGCGGGTCAGCAGCGCGCCGGGATCGTCGTGGCCGCGTTCGCACCGGCACGCGGGCGGCATGGCGTCGCGCAGCCGCGCGAACCGGGCGGCGTCCACTCCGGACACCACGGGGACCCAGCGGGCCTCGGGAGCGGTGGCGTCCACCGACGGCAGCACGCGCCCGCCCGCGACGAGGTCGCGGGCGAAGGACGCCACGTCCGTCAGGTAGCGGGCCGACCGGCCGATCCGGCAGTGCGCCGGAGGGGTCGCGCCGGGCCGAAGGCCGACCGTCGCGACCCGCCACGGCCGCAGCCGGAGCTTCCCGCGCTGCGCCGGGCCGGGAGCGAGCGGATCGCGCACCAGCTCGGGAGACGGCGCGGGGCCGGACGGGCGGGACGGCAGCAGCAGCACGCGCTCGCGCACCCGGCCGCCGAGCAGAGCGGCGAGCGCGGCGCCGTCCAGCGCGAACGGGTGCACGTCGCCGTCCCCGGCGCGCGCGGGCAGGCCGGAGTCCTCCACCCAGAGCGCGGGCCCCTCGGCCGTGCACACGCCGTGCAGCACCAACACCCGTCGAACACTAACCGGGCGGTGCCGGGAGCTGGCTCGGCACGGGCAGGTCGGCGACCGTCGCGCCCTTCGGCGGCGCGTACTGGCCGCTGACCACGGGGAACGCCAGCGAGAACGTCGTGGCCAGCGGGTCGAACACGCCGTCCAGCAGGATCGTGCCGGAGAACGTGTCGCCCGAGACGACCGTGCCGGGCCACGTGCTCTCCCGCACACCGGCCGCGTGGGTGCGTCCCGTGCTGTCGGTCGCCACGACCGACGCCAGCGGCAGGTTCATCTGTCCGGGGCTCGCGTTGGTGACCGTGACGGCGACCGCGACGCGTCCGCCCCGGCTCTCCACGGAGGTCACGTCGAGCGTGAGCATGCCGCGCTGGAGCTTCCAGGAGCCGCTCTGCGTCGTCGTCCGCACGGGGGGAGAGCTGGACGGCCCCTGGCCGCCGCCCGCCGCTCCGGTCGTCGTGGGGGACGTCGTGCGGGGTGCCGCCGCTGGCGCCGGATCGCGCAGTTCGACCGCGAGGTCGCCGATGCCGACCCGTCCCACGGCGACGGCCTGGGCGATGCCCAGCAGCACCAGCACGCCGACGGTCACCAGTGCGACGGTGAGGACCGTGCTCCCTCCCCGGCGCCCGTCCTCTGCCTCCACGACGTTCCTCCGAACGGCCACCAGCCGGAGACGGTGTCGTCCTCCGAGTCCGGACAGTCTTGGGGGCCGGTGGACGTGAGTCAAGGTCGCGTTTGGGGGCCGGTTCCGGGCGTGCGGGGGAGGGGCGGACGTGCGGGAGCGCGCCGCGGGTCGAAGTCGCGGCGCGCTCACCGGGGTGCCGCGTCAGCGCGGTCGCCCGGACCCCGGCCCGGTCGGCGCCGTGACGCCGATCCCGGCCGGCCCGATCCGGTCGACGCCGCCGGTGCCGGAGAACGCCGCCGCGAGCGTGCCCGGACGGTGCCGCGATCTCCGCGTCGTCTCCCCTCCGGCCACCGGGTCACCGACGCCGTCCTGTCAGCGTCGCCGGTGCGGGGGCCGCGCGGATCGGGGGAGACCCCGATCCCGTCCCCCGTGTCGCACCCCCGGCTTCTCGGGGTCAGCAGACTCCCTTGAAGGTCAGCACGCGCCGCAGCGCCTCGGTCACGCGCTCCTGCGGCAGGTCGCCCGACGCCACCGCCTGCTCCAACCGGTCCAGCACCTCGCCGAGGCGGCCACCGGAGGACCACAGCGCCAGGTCCGCACCCGCGGCGAGCGCGCGCTGCACGGCCAGCGGCAGGTCCACGCGGTCGGTGACGGCCTTCATCGCCCCGAGGTCGTCGGTCATCGCCGGGCCGGTGAAGCCGTACTCCTCGCGCAGCAGCGCGTAGGCGGCCGGGCTCAGCGTCGCGGGCTCACCGCCGGTGAGTCCGGGCACGTCCAGGTGACCGAGCATGACCGCGACGTCGCCGTAGTCGCCGATGTCGCGGTAGGGCAGCAGGTCGGCCCGGCGCAGCGCGTCCAGCGGCGGGGTGGACGGCAGGGCGAGGTGCGAGTCGCCGGTGGCGTTGCCGTGACCGGGGAAGTGCTTGAGGACCGGCTTCACCCCGGCGTCCTGGAGCCCGGCCGCGAACGCCGTCACGTACTCGCGGGCCACGGCCGGATCGGCGCTGAACGAGCGGTCGCCGATCACGCTGCCGTCCGGTTGCGGGCTGGTGTCCGCGATCGGCGCGAGGTTCATCGTCACGCCGCGCGCCGCGAGGGCCCTGCCGCGCTGCGCCGCGAGCGCGCGCACCTCGGCGGGCGTCCGGGTCGCGGTCATCCGCCGCGCGCTGGGCAGCTCGCCGTCGAGCGCCTCCACGCGCTGCACCCGGCCGCCCTCGTCGTCGACCGACACGGTGAGCGGGATGCGCGCGGCCGAGCGCACGGCCGTCAGCGCGTCCCCGCTGAGCAGACCGGTGGCCTCACCGCCGACGAAGATGCCGCCGACCTGCTCCCCGGTCACCGCGGCCAGCGCCGCGGCCGGACCGGACGGGTCGACGCCGACCACGACGAGCTGGGCCAGCCGCTGTCGCGGGGACAGCGCGGCGATCGGCTCGGCGCACTCGTCGCGCGGCGCGGTGGCGCTGGGAGGCGTGCTGCTGGTGGCGGGTTCGCCGGTGCCGGGTGCGGTGGGGGAGGTGCTCGCCGCCACCGCGGTGCCCGCCTCGCTCGGCGGACCGGCGACGCCGGCCCACTCGCTCAGCACGGCCGCCAGCAGCGCACCCGCCGCCAGGGTCGCCAGGCCCGTCCTCGTGCTCCTCGCGCTGATGGTCATCACTCTCTGCGTCGCGGTGTCGGGGTGCGAGGACCAGACTCCCAGGGAACCGCGTGCCGCGCGAACGCGGAGAACCGTTCAGGCGGTCCAGCGCAGTCCGTAGGCCAGGCCGGGGTGGGGCTCGCGGAACGAGGTTCCCACCTCGCCGACGCGGTCGACGGCCAGGGGCTCCTCCGTGCC
Organism: Umezawaea beigongshangensis; assembly: GCF_016464305.1. Classification (GTDB taxonomy): domain Bacteria; phylum Actinomycetota; class Actinomycetes; order Mycobacteriales; family Pseudonocardiaceae; genus Umezawaea_A; species Umezawaea_A beigongshangensis. The sequence continues at coordinate 232,233 of NZ_JAEIOJ010000007.1, read as the reverse complement.
GCTGACCTCCTCCTGGAGCACCGCGCCCGACACGCGCCGCACGACCTCGGGCCGGTGCGCCGGGTCGAAGCGGACCCGCAGGTCGAACAGGTCGCAGCGGCGCTCGGGACGGAACACGTAGTGCTCCCGCACGGTGCTGGGCAGCCGCAGCTGGAGGCCGTACTCGTGCGTCTCACCCGCCCGCAGCGCGCGCGGCAGCTGGAGCGCGAGCACCAGCCGCCCGTCGGGGGAGCGGGTGCTCTCGACCAGCACCGCGCCGAGCTGCACCTCCACGTCCAGCTCCTCCGGGGTGCCCGGAGCGCTCACCGGGACCCTGACCTGCTCCACGTCGTCGCGCTCGGCGACGATCAGGTGCCGTTCGAGGCAGACCGGGGTGGCGGCGTCGACCCGCAGGAGCGCTTCGAACTTGCGCACGTGCCACCCGTCGGCGGACGAGCCGAACGCGTTTCCGGAGGGTCTGACCGCGGCTTCCACGAGCCGGGTGAGGCCCAGATCTATGCGCCGCCGGATCGTGCGCGCATCTCTTTGTTCGCGTTGCGCGAGCCACGCGACGCGATCCGACAAGAATGCGTGCTGCGCTTCTCCGTGCAGGGCGAGCGGAATGGTGACGGCGAGCCGCAGATCGACGGGGAGAGCGGCGGTCGTGGTCAGCACCCACTCCTGGAGCTTCTCCCGCACGACTTCGGCGCCGTCGAACTCGGCGATGCCGCAGACTTCGCGCAACGCTGGTCCCACCTGGCGATCGACCCCCGGCGCCTGCACGCCGCGGCCCTTGCGCAGCGACTTGAGCTCGTCCATCAGCAGGGTTGCGGACACGACCACGACGGCCTCCGTACGAGACGCGCGATCCTCCGGGAAAACGGGATCGCGACAGTCTGGTTGAGTTCTGGCTGAGAATCGTCCTTGAATCACCCGCAGCGGGTTCTGGAAGCTACGTCGCCAGGTGTACCGGTGGTGTTACGGGCAAGGAAATCCGCGCTTCTGGACAACTCGTCCACCGCAACAGCGGTTGACACGCCCCCGGTGCGCGCCGCGCGTTCCCCTGAACTGGAGGTTTCCAGCACGTGACGAATTGGCGGCGAACGGTCGCGCCGTGCGAGAAGGTCACGTGCTCGCGGGCCCGGAGAAGGCGGACGAGCGTCCCTGCCTGCCGTGTTGCCGTTCGGAGGAGGCGAAACGGACCTTTCGGTCAGGGCTGTACGGCCGCGCAGGAGTTCACCCGTTCGAGTTACATGTCTCGACGCGCGGCCTCGCGGCCGACATGGTCTGCACCCTCGTGCGATGGTGCAGAATGGAGGTGTGGCGGGAGCAAAGGACGTGGTCGGTTCGTGGGGTGCCCTCACTCGTGAGGAGCTCGCCGACGAGGTGGACCACCTGGTGAAGAACCGCGACGCGCGATCCCGCGAGGTGTGGGCGCTGGTGCGCCGGGACCAGGTGCTCGCGGCCAGGGTGCGCGGAGTGCTCGCCGGGCTCCGGTCCGAGGCGAGGGGCACCAGGGACGAGGCCATGCGCCTCGTGTGGATCAACCAGGCTTCCCAGGCCCTCAACGCGCCGGAACCGGTCGAGGTGCGACCCGTCGCCGCGGCCAGGGCCTCCGTCGCGACGCCGGAGGCCGAGCCGGAGATCGTGCTCAGCCCGCCCCCGCAGGCCGTGCCACGTCAGGCGTCGGCCGTCCCGGCGGTCTTCTTCCAGGCGCCCTGACCGGTAGCGCGTCCAGCGGAGATCACCCGGTGCCACCGGAGCGGCACCACCGGTGAACGCGAGCGGCGTGACAACCTGTGCTCGTGAGTCGCCAGACACAACCCCGCACCCCCCGACGCCCGATCGTTCCGGCCACCGGACCGCGCGCCCGCGCCGTCGCGCTCGACCCGGCCCAGCAGGCGGTGATCGACGCGGCACGCCAACTGCCCCAGCTCGCCGACCCCCTCGACGTCGAGGTGGCGATCAGCGCCTCCGTCGGGCCGCTGCCAGCGGGGCGGGAACCGTGGGACGTCGTGATCGAGCACGCGGTCGCCGTGCCCAGCCGCCGCAGCCTCGCGCTGCTGCGCGCCCTCGCCGCCCTGCTGCCGGAGCCCGTGGCGGGCCTCGCCCGCGACGAGGCCGACCGGATCACCGGAGTTCCGGAACCGGTGTGGGGCCAGCGGATCACCCGCCTGACCGCGGGCGAGTGCTGGATCGCCGACCAGGCGGCCGGCGCCGGGCACCGCACCCTGCTGTGCACCTACGCCTACGACCACGAGGAGCACGCCGGGGTGTTCCTCGTGGACGCCGTGCGGTCCGGGGCCGTGCGCAACGCCTTCGTCACCCGCGACGTCGCCAGCGCCACCGAGATGCTCGCCACCGAGGTGCCGCTCAGCCCGCTGGACCCGGTCGACGCGCACACCCTGCTCGCCGCCGCGTACGACCGCGTCGACACCGGCGCCGACCGCGGCATCGACCCCGACGTGCACGTGGTGCGACTCCTGACCCGCCGCCGGATCGCCCACGTGCTCGGTTAGGTCCTGCCCAGGAGGTCCGGTTCGGGACGCGGCCTACCCCCCGGACACCGCGCGGCGGCGCACACCCAGGTCGGCCGTGTTCGCCGCCGCGCGGCCCGCGTGCCAGCCCGCCTCGCTGCGCACGGACACCGACTTCGCCACCGTGCGCGTGAACAGCGTCTCGAAGAGCTGGTCGACCGCCTGCCTGCGCTCCGACAGGACCGGCAGCAGGCGGTCGTCCTCCTCGTGCACCTCGGTGGCGGCGCGCAGCCGCTCGCCGACGCGGTGGGCGTAGGCGACCAGGAACGACTGCCGGTAGCCGCGGCTGCGCTCCTCGTCGCCGCGCCGCGCCCCGTCGCCCGAGGCCACCATCGCCCTGGTCGCCTGCACCAGCAGCGACGTCGACAGCACCTCCACGATCTCCAGGTCCAGCTCGTCGCCCACCAGCGCGACGAACCCGAGGTGCTGGTAGCTGACCGCCCGCGAGCGGTTGGCGTCCGCCACGACGTTCACCAGCTGCGCCTTCTCGGTGAAGTAGCGCTTCTCCAGCCACATCCGCCGCGACGTGGCCTCCTGCGGGACGTGGTCCCGCGCGTCGAGCGCGGCCCGCTCGAAGGCGTGCCGGTTCATCAGCTCCTGGGCCTTCGCCGACAGCGCCTCGGCCTCGTCGGGGAACTGCGTCGACTCGGCCTTGGCGAGCAGACCGCGCACCCGCTTGAGCACCTTGCGGTCCACCCCCGCGTGCTCGGCCACCGCGTGGGCCGTGCCCGGCCGCGCCACGATCACCGGCAGCGGCGGCAGCGTGGTGAACAGGCCCAGCACGTCCACGACGACGGCCAGGGCGTCCCGGCGCAGCTCGATGTGCCGCGCGGCCCAGTGCTCCAGCAGCGGATCGGGAGAGTTCCACCACACCTCGGCGCCGATCTCGGTCAGCTGGTCCAGCCAGCGCTGGTGCACCGTCGCCGCCGGGTACCGCAGGGCCTCCGCCGCGATGGCGTCGACCACCAGCGTCGTCGCGGACTCGCCGAGCTGCCGGCGCGAGATCTCCACCACGTCCACGGGCAGCCAGCCGTGCGTCCACAGCACGTCCAGCTCGCGGTGCAGCGCCAGGTCCGCGGCGACTCCGAGCTGCGGAGACTCCACCTGGTCGAGCTCGTCCAGCCGCTCGGCGACGGTGCGCGGCTCCGTCGCGGCGGCGCGGACGAGCCGCGCCACCTCCTCGGTGTCCAGCGGTGCCGCGGTGGGCCGGTCGTCTCGTCGCGCGCGGGTGCGCTTGCCCATGACCGCATCTTCCGTTCGGCAGCGTCGTCGCGACCAGTATGGACGGACCGGCGGACACCACTCGGGGACGCCGCCGGAGAGGGCGGATAATGGACGTGCTCGCGCGGGTGGGTGCGAGCACCGCGAAGGTGAGTGTGGAGGTCGAGAACGTGACCGAGTCGGCGAGTACAACAGCCGATGACCCCGACGCCGAGGTGCTCGACGCACTCGAAGCAGAGGGAATCTCCGCCCAGCGCATCGACGGCGTGTGGGTGGTCGACGGAGAGTTCCGCAAGCCCCTGAAGGTCGCCGCCAGAGCGATCACGCTGATCGGGCGCGGGTGCGTGCTCGCCCGCAACAGCGCTCAGTCGATCGTGCTGATCTGGCACGGCACGACGCTGGCGATGGCGGACTCCAAGATCCCGAGGTGGCGCGTCTACACGATCAACGCGCCCGTGACGCCCCAGATGAAGTTCGTCGGCGCGGAGGGCCTGCCGCCCACGCGCGAGAACCACCCCCTGGCACCCGTGCCCGAGCGCGTCCGCGAGGCCGCCGCGGAGCTGGGCGTGGACCTGCCGAAGCTGCTGCTCGCCCTGCGGTGACGACCGCCCGGCCCCGTCGCTGAACACCCGGCCGGGCGGCACGAGGTACCGGGAGGAGGAACCGGCGCCTCTCGCCCGGCGGGGTCCGACCTCCCGTGGCAGCCTGGCCGCGTGAGGCGGAAGACGCGGTCTCGGAAGCAACCCCTGCGGCGCCCCGTCACGTCGGTGCCGGTCGTCTGCCGTCCACAGCGGACACCGCTCAGCCCGGTGCAGCGAGCCGTGCTCGACGCGGGCCGCCGGTTGCCTCCCCTCGCCGACCCGCTGGAGGTCGAGCTGATCGTCAGCGAGTCCGCCGCGCGCGCCGAGGCCGGCGAGGGCGTGTGGGAGGACGTCGTGGCGGGTGCGGTGGAGGTGCCCAGCCGGCGCAGTCTCGCGCTGCTGCGCGCGCTGGAGTCGCTGCTGCCGGGCAGGCCGGGGGAGTGGGCGACCACCGCGGCCGGTGTGCTCACGGGCAGCGGCATCGAGGAGCCGCCCTGGCTGGACGACATGCGCGCCCTCACGTTCGGGGAGTGCTGGATCGGCGACCGGTCCGTCGACGCGGGGTACCTCGCGCTGCTCTGCGCCTACGCCTACGGCGACGTCGAGCACGGCATCGTGTTCCTGCTCGACGAGAAGGCCGCCGGTGTGGTGCGCAACGCGTTCGTGGTCCGCGACACCGCGTTCGTCAAGGAGCGGCTCAGCACCTGCGCGCCGCTGACCCGGATCAGCGCCGAGGCCGCGCACTGGCTGCTGGCGAAGTCCTACGACCGCCTGGACCGCAGGCCGGGCCTCCCGGTGCGTCCCGAGGTGCACCTCACGCGGCTGCTCGCCCGGCGGCGCATCGCGCTCGCCTTCGGCTGACCGGGAACGGCCCCGCCGCCGCGGTCGTCGAATCCGCGTGGACGGCGAGTGGTGGGTGCTGATCGACGAGGTGCGGGGATTCGGCGACGGCCGGGAGCGGACGCTCTCGCACACGGAGCGGGCCGGGTCGCGGGAGGCGGCGAGCGCGCTGGCGCTCGACCTGGCGCACCGGTACGTGCCGGCGTACCCGTGGGCGCTGCGGAGCCGGCAGGTCTTCCGGGTGGCACCGGACTCCTACGTCGTGGTCGCGCACGGGCACACCTCGACGTTCGACTTCCAGGTGCGCGTCGGAGAACTCCTCGCCGAGGAGTGAGGCAGTTCTTCCGACTTTTCCGCCGCGGCTTTCCCCGTGCCCACGAGCGGGCGCGAACAATGCGCGATCCGGACACGTCGAGAATGACCGCGCCGCGTTGTGGTGCACCGCACAGCGAGCGGACGACGAGCTGCGCCGCAGGTCAGGTCGCTGCACGTGCTCCAGAAACACCACTGCGGAGATACCCGAGGGGTATCTCCGCAGTGGATGTGCTGTGCGCCGCCAGGGACTCGAACCCCGAACCCGCTGATTAAGAGTCAGCTGCTCTGCCAGTTGAGCTAGCGGCGCTCGGACCTTGTTGCTCCGTCCGACGTGAAGAACACTAGCACGTGTTCCTCCGCAGTTCCCAATCGCCTGGTCAGGACGGGTTCGCCACCCTGACCGGGGGAACTTCGCCCCGGTAACGATCCAGCATCCCCCGCAACGCCGTCAACCCTCCGGGCGTCATCCCATCAGGGGACAACGCGACTGCGCCGGTGCAGGTCGTGGGCCACGTGTGGAACGGATGGACGCTGATGGACGTGCGAAGCGGCGGGGGGACGCGACGTGTCTCGGGGTGGATCGCCCTGGGGATGATCGCGACGTTGGTCACAGGATGTACGGGGGAGAGCACGGCGGCCGGAGCGCGGGACGGCGCTTCCGCCACGACGACGGCACCGGCCGAGCCGGTGGCGCTGACGTCGAACGTCGCGGACCGGGCGGCGGACGTCGCGCCGGGCGTGCCGGTCACCGCGACCGCGGCCGGCGGCACGATCACCGAGGTGGCGCTGACGAGTCCGGAGGGGACGGTGGTGGCGGGCCAGATCGCCGCCGACGGTCTCACGTGGACGAACACGGAACCGCTGGGCTACAGCAAGACCTACACGCTGGCCGTCACGGGGAAGAACGCCGACGGCAGGGCGGAGACGACGACGTCGAGCTTCACCACGGCGACGCCGCGGACCTACACCTACCTGTCGATCAACCCGCTCGACGGCGCGACCGCGGGCGTCGGCCAGCCGCTCGCCTTCTACTTCGACGAGCCGATCGCCGACCGGGCCGCGGTCGAGTCCATGATCTCGATCACCACCTCGCCCGCCGTCGAGGGCGCGTTCTACTGGTACGACGAGGACGAGGTGCACTGGCGGCCGCAGAACTTCTGGACGCCCGGCACCACGATCACGATCGACGCGAAGATCTACGGCAAGCACGTGGGCAACGGCATCTACGGCCAGGAGGACCGGCACGTCACCGCGACGATCGGCGACTCCGTGATCCACGAGGCCGACGGCCAGACGCACCAGGTGGTCACGAAGGTCAACGGCGAGGTCACCCGCACCGTGCCGACCTCGATGGGCGACGCCGCGAACCCGACCCCGGTCGGCACCTACGTGATCACCGAGAAGCACGACCACATGGTCATGGACTCGCGCACGTACGGCCTGTCCCTGGAGGCGGGCGGTTACGTCACCCCGGTCGACTGGGCGACGCGCATGTCCAACAGCGGCATCTTCGTCCACTCGGCGCCGTGGTCGATCGGTGACCAGGGCCACCGCAACGTCAGCCACGGCTGCTTGAACATGTCGCCGGAGAACGCGAAGTTCTTCTTCGACAACGCCAAGCCGGGCGACGTGGTGATCGTCACCAACTCCGGCGGCCCGGCACTGGAGTCCTGGGACGGCTTCGGCGACTGGCAGGTCCCGTGGGAGGAGTGGAAGGCGGGCAACCGCTGATCCACCGGCGCACGTGCGCGGCCCCCGTCCGGCGACACCGGACGGGGGCCGCGGCCGTGTCAGGCGTCGGTCACCCGGCCCGCGTCCACCCTCAGGCGGCGGGTCGTCGCCACGGCGTCCAGCATCCGGCGGTCGTGCGTCACCAGGAGCAGGGTGCCGGGGTAGGTCGACAGCGCCGACTCCAGCTGCTCGATCGCCGGCAGGTCGAGGTGGTTGGTCGGCTCGTCCAGGACCAGCAGGTTCACCCCGCGCGCCTGGAGCAGAGCCAGCGCGGCACGGGTCCGCTCGCCCGGCGACAGCGACGCCGCCGGACGCGTCACGTGCGCGGCGCGCAGGCCGAACTTCGCCAGCAGCGTGCGCACGTCGGCCGGGGACGTCCGCGGGACCTCCGCCTCGAACGCGTCCACCAGGGGCGTCTCGCCGAGGAACAGGCCGCGTGCCTGGTCCACCTCGCCCACGACCACGCCCGGCCCGAGGGACGCCGTGCCCGAGGTCAGCGGCACCCGGCCCAGCAGCGCGCCCAGCAGGGTCGACTTGCCCGACCCGTTGGCGCCGGTGATCGCCACCCGGTCCGCCCAGTCGATCTGGAGGTCGACCGGGCCGAGGGTGAACGAACCGCGCTCCACGACGGCCGCGCGCAGGGTCGCCACGACGGCGCCCGAGCGGGGCGCGGCGGCGATCTCCATGCGCAGCTCCCACTCCTTGCGCGGCTCCTCCACCACCTCCAGGCGCTCGATCAGCCGATCGGTCTGCCTGGCCTTCGAGGCCTGCTTCTCGGTCGCCTCGGTGCGGAACTTGCGGCCGATCTTGTCGTTGTCCGGAGCCTTGCGGCGGGCGTTCTTGATGCCCTTCTCCATCCACGACCGCTGGGTGTGGGCGCGGGCTTCCAAGCCGGCGCGGGTGTCGGCGTACTCGTCGTACTCCTCGCGGGCGTGCCTGCGGGCGACCTCGCGCTCCTCCAGGTACGACTCGTAGCCGCCGCCGTAGGTGCGGACCTGCTGCTGGGCGAGGTCCAGCTCCACGACCCTGGTCACGGTCCGCGCGAGGAACTCGCGGTCGTGGCTCACCAGCACCGTCCCGGCGCGCAGTTCGGTGACGAACCGCTCCAGCCGTTCCAGGCCGTCCAGGTCCAGGTCGTTGGTCGGCTCGTCGAGCAGGAACACGTCGTAGCGGCTGAGCAGCAGCGACGCCATCCCGGCGCGCGCGGCCTGGCCGCCGGACAGCGAGGTCATCGCCGCGTCGAGGCTCACGGTCAGGCCGAGGTCCGCGACGACCGCCTCGGAACGCTCGTCGAGGTCGGCGCCGCCGAGGGCCAGCCACCGCTCCAGGGCGTCGGCGTAGGCGTCGTCCGAGCCGGGCTCACCCGCGGTGAGGGCCTCGGTGGCGGCGTCCAGTTCGACCTGCGCCCTGCTCACGCCGGTGCGCCGCGCCAGGAAGTCCCGCACGGCCTCGCCCGGCCTGCGCTCGGGCTCCTGGGGCAGGTGGCCGACGGTGGCGGTGGGCGGGCTGAGCCGCACGACGCCCTGCTCGGCGGGCACGAGCCCGGCCAGCGTGCGCAGCAGCGTGGACTTGCCGGCGCCGTTCACCCCGACGAGGCCGACGACGTCGCCGGGAGCGACGACCAGTTCCAGGCCGGAGAACAGCACCCGGTCACCGTGACCGGCCGCCAGGTCCTTCGCGACGAGCGTGGCGCTCATGGTCTGAATACCCCCCAGACGTGGAGAACGCCCCCTGATCCGAGGATCAGGGGGCGTCGCTTGGGGTGAGTGACGGGACTTGAACCCGCGACACCTGGGATCACAACCCAGTGCTCTGCCAGCTGAGCTACACCCACCAAGACCGGGTGACCCGGCGGCAGAACCATAGCGCACAGAGCCTTGCGCGACGAAATCGGGTCAGCCGAGGCCGTCCGCGCGGAGCAGTTCCGCGGCCACGGCCTGAGCCTGCTCCGAGGTCGGGCCGGGCGGCGCCACGAACGCGGTCCGCCGGTAGTAGGCCAGCTCCCGGATCGACTCGCGGACGTCGGCGAGCGCCCGGTGCGCGAGGCCCTTCTCCGGCTGCGCGTAGTAGATCCGCGGGTACCAGCGCCGGCACAGCTCCTTGACCGACGACACGTCGATCATCCGGTAGTGCAGGTGGGCGTCGAGCGCCCGCATGTCGCGCGAGATGAACCCGCGGTCGGTGGCGATGGAGTTGCCCGCCAGCGGTGCGGTGCGCGCATCGGGCACCCACTCCTTGACGTAGGCCAGGACCAGGGCCTCGGCCTCCTCCAGGGTGACCTCCGACCGGCGCACCTCCTCGGTGAGCCCCGACTTCGCGTGCATCTCCGTCACGACGTCGGGCATCGCGGCGAGCGCCGCGTCGTCGGCGTGGATGACCACGTCCACGCCCTCGCCGAGCACGTTCAGCTCGCCGTCGGTCACCAGCGCCGCGATCTCGATCAGAGCGTCCTTGCCGAGATCGAGCCCCGTCATCTCGCAGTCGATCCACACCACACGATCCATCACCGGGGTGAGCCTAGTCGCAACGGTCCTTCGTGGACGCCACAGCGGCGCGGAGTCCGCGCCCGATCAGCGCGGCGCCGCCTCGGCCGGGACGTCGTCGTGCGCGGTGACGGGATCGGCCGCCGGCCGCCGGACGCCCAGCGACAGCGCGGCCGCCCCGACGCACAGCAGACCGGCGGTCCACCAGGCGCTCGTGTAGTTCCCGAAGTGGTCGCGGGCCAGTCCGGCCGCCGTGGCCGCCACGGCCGCGCCGATCTGGTGCGAGGCGAACACCCAGCCGAACACCACCGGCCCGGACTCGCCGAACACCTCGCGGCACAGCGCGACCGTGGGCGGCACGGTCGCCACCCAGTCCAGGCCGTAGAAGACGATGAAGACCAGCATCGACGGGTGCGCCGCCCCGGCGAACAGCTCCGGCAGGAGGAGCAGCGAGACGCCGCGCAGAGCGTAGTACGCGCCGAGCAGCAGGCGCGGGTCGACGCGGTCGGTGAGCCAGCCGGAGAAGATCGTGCCGACGATGTCGAACACGCCGACCAGCGCGAGCAGCCCGGCCGCCGTGGTCGAGGGCATCCCGTGGTCGTGCGCCGCCGGGATGAAGTGCGTGCCGACCAGGCCGTTGGTCGTGGCGCCGCAGATGGCGAAACCGCCCGCGAGCAACCAGAACGAGCCGGTGCGCGACGCCGTGACGAGCGCGCCCAGCGCACGCCGCGCGGCACTCGTGGTGGGCTGGGCCGGGCGCGGCACGGGCTCGCCGCCGTAGGGCGCGAGACCGAGGTCGGCCGGGTGCTCGCGCATCAGGAGCAGCACCAGCGGAACCACGACGAGCGCGCCGGCGGCGATCAGCAGCGAGGCCGAGCGCCAGCCGCTGTTCTCCGCGAGCCACGCGATGACGGGCAGGAACACCAGCTGTCCGGTGGCACTGCCCGCCGTGAGCACGCCCGTGACCAGCCCGCGGTGCTTCACGAACCAGCGGCCGGTGACGGTGGCGACGAACGCCAGCGCCATCGAGCCGGTGCCGACGCCCACCAGCACGCCCCACAGCGCCACGAGCTGCCAGCTCGTCGTCATGAACACGGTCAGCCCGCTGCCCAGCGCCACGAGACCCAGCGCGCTCGCGATCACCCGCCGCACGCCGAAGCGCTCCATCAGCGCGGCGGCGAACGGCGCGGTGAGCCCGAACAGCAGCAGGTTCACCGACACGGCCAGCGAGATCGTGCCCCTGGTCCAGCCGAACTCCTCCTGCAGCGGTGCGATCAGCGCGCCGGGAGCCGACCGGAAACCGGCGGCCCCCACCAGCGCGACGAACGACACCGCCGCCACCACCCACGCCCGGTGCACGCCGGGCCTCGTCCGCGTCTGCGTCACCGGGGAAGCGTCCGGCAGAGGGGCACGCCGTCACCAGTGGCCGGGGAGCCAACCTGTGAAAGCATCCGGCCATGCGCCGTCACCGCGTCGCCGTGCTCGCCCTGCCCGACGTCGTCGCCTTCGACCTCGGCACCCCGTCGCAGATCTTCGGCGCCGCGCGCGACGCGGCCGGTGAGCGGTGCTACGACGTCGTGGTCTGCACGCCGGGAGGCGAGCCGGTGCGCTCCTCCGCGGGGTTCGGGATCGTGGCCGACCACGGGCTGGAGGTGCTGCGGGACGTGGACTCGGTGGTCGTCGCCGGGGTGCACGACTCCGCCGTGACGCGGGAGGGGCACGTCCCCGGCGAGGTGGCGGACGCGCTGCGCGCCGCCGCGGGCCGCGCCCGGATCATGTCGATCTGCACCGGCGCGTTCGTCCTCGCGGCGGCCGGACTGCTCGACGGCAGGCCCGCGACCACGCACTGGGTGAGCGCGGCGCGGTTCCGGGAGCTGTTCCCCCTGGTGCGGCTCGACCCGGACGTGCTGTTCGTGGACGACGGCGACGTGCTCACCTCCGCCGGGGTCGGCGCGGGCATCGACCTGTGCCTGCACGTCGTGCGGGCGGACCTGGGCAGCGAGGTCGCCAACCGGGCCGCTCGGCGCAGCGTGGTCCCGCCCTGGCGCTCCGGCGGGCAGTCGCAGTTCGTCGAGCGGCCCGTGCCGCACGCGCCGGACACCTCCACGGCCGACGCGCGGGCGTGGGCGCTGGACCACCTGGACGAGCCCCTCGACCTGCGCACGCTCGCGCAGCGGGCGCGGATGAGCGTGCGCACGTTCACCCGGCGCTTCCGCGAGGAGACCGGGACGAGTCCGGGCAGGTGGATCACCCGGCAGCGCGTCGAGCGGGCCCGGCACCTGCTGGAGACCACGGACCTGCCCGTCGACCGGGTGGCCCGGCTCTCCGGGTTCGGCACGGGCGCCGCCCTGCGCCAGCAGATGGCCGCGACGCTGGGCGTGCCGCCGTCGGCCTACCGGCACACCTTCCGCGCCGGGACCCGGACGGGCGACGCGCGACTCGGTCGGCGGCCGTAGGCGATCGGGCGTTCCGCGCTCGCGATCTCACTCCGCGGCGGTGTGCCGCGCGTGCTGAGGGCCGGTCGACGGACCCCGCCCCCCGGGGCGGGCCAGAGACGCGAGGACGATCTCCCGCGCCGCGCGGACCGTGGCCGCGAGGGCGGAGGGGTCCCGGCCGATGCGTTCGGCGCCCGCGCGCATGACACCGGACAGCAGCTCCACCGCGAGGTGCACGTCGCCGACGTCGCGGAACTCTCCGCGCGCGATGCCGTCCCGGACGACGTTCTCCACCTCGACCACGATCGCGTGGAACGGCTTGTCCGGCGCCTCGGCGGCGGGCGGGCCGGAGCCCGGCCGGAACATCAGCTGCACGGTCTGGTCCGTGAACGCCTCCAGGACCGCCTCGACGATCTCCCGCATCCGCTCCGCGGCCGGTTCCGCGGACCGCGCGGCGATCGCGGCCACGCGCTCGACCGCGGGCCGGCCCGCCCGTCGGGTCAGCGCCAGGACCAGCGCGCTCTTGTCCGGGGCGTAGTTGTACAGCGTGTTGCGCGCGAGCCCGGCCCTGGCCGCGATGTGGCCCACGGTGATCGAGTCGTAGTCGCGTTCGAGCAGCAGCTGCCGCATCGCCTCGGCGAGGTCGGCCCACACCATCTCGTGGTGCTCCTCGATGCTGGCTCCCCGGATCCGCGGCACCCGATCATCCTCTCCCACCGCGGCTCCCGCCTCGCGCGCGACCACCTCTCGCCCCGCGCCTCCGCGTCACCTCCCGCTCGGCGCGGGAGCCGGGCGGCCCGGCACCCGCGCCGGTGATCCGGTGCGGTGCGGAGGTCGGGGTCATGCCGTGGTCGCCCGCGGGTAGTGGCGGCGCAGGTTGGCGGTGACGATGCGGTCGAGCGTGCGGTCGGACAGCATCCGAGCCAGGCGGATGATCAGGGCGGCATCCCGGCCGACGGTGTAGCGGGTGCGCGGTCTGCGGGTCGTCGCGGCCTTCGCGACGACCAGGGCGGCGGCGTCGGCGGTCAGGCCCGACGCGGTGCCCGAGGCCATCAGCGCGTTGGTCGCCCGGACCAGGTCGCCGTAGCGCTCGTCCTGCTCCGGCGTCATCAGGGCGGCCAGTTCGTTCGCCGTCGCGATCCCGCGGGTGGCCATCTCCGTGCGGACGCCGCCGGGCTCGACCACGACCACCTGCACGCCCAGCGGCGCGACCTCCCGGCGGAGCGAGTCGCTGACCGCCTCCAGGGCGAACTTCGCGCCGGCGTACGCGCCGTAGGTGGCCATGGCGACCCTGCCGCCGATCGAGCTGATGTTGATCACGCGCCCCCTGCTGCGCAGCAGCGCGGGCAGGAGTGCCCGGGTGACGGCGACGTGGCCGAACAGGTTGACCTCGAACACCCACCGCCACTGCGACATCGGCAGGGCTTCGACCGGGCCGTTCACCTGGATTCCGGCGTTGTTGACGAGCGCGTGCAGTTCGCGCGGGTCGTCGGCGACCCGCGCGGCGAGTGCTTCCACCTGCTCGGGCCTGGTGATGTCGAGGATGACCGGTTCGACGCCGGTCGATCGGACGGCGTCGGCGTCGCTGTCGCGTCGCACGCCGGCCAGGACGTGGAATCCCCGGCGAGCCAGTTCGCGGGCGGTCGACGCCCCCAGGCCCGTGGAGGCTCCGGTTACGACGATCAGCTTCTGGGTGTGCTCCGTCACGACTCCGCACTCCTTTATACGACTACTTGTCGTAAAGGTTACGACACTTTGTCGCAAAAAGTAGGTCGGCGGGGCACGTGTGACGCCGTTCACCGCTCGGCACGCCCCGCTTCGACCGCATCGGCGCGCCCCGCGAGGCCGGTACCACCCCGGTCCCGCGCGCCCACCGGCCCGCGCATCGCTGGTCCAGCTAGGGCTTCGCGGGCGCGGGCTCCGTCGTGAGGAACGGGCGCAGCAGGTCCGGCACGGCGGCGTCGGCGAGCGCCAGTCCCTCCGCCTCGCCCACGTCGATCACCGCGTACGAGCCGTCGCCCGCCGCCGTCGTGGCGGTCACCGTGATCAGCCCGGCCCTGCGCTGGAAGAACGACCGGTGCAGCCGCCAGCCGATGACGCCGCCGCGTTGCAGCGCGACGGTCTCCCGCACCGCCGAACCGCTGCGCGTCACCAGGTAGCGCTCGGTCAGCGCGTGCCCCAGCGCGCGGTAGCGGTCCCACCCCAGCAGCGCCGCGAACGGCACCAGCGCGAGCGCCGCCCGCCACGTCCAGTCCGGCGCGACGACGGCCAGCACTCCGGCGAGCACGAGCACCGGCACGACCGCGCGCACGAGCCTGCGGCGCAGCGCCGCGACGGGGTGCGCCGCGAGCGGCGCGCGGGTCGGCGACTCCGCGACGCCCAGCACGGCCGCGGCGACCCGGTGCGCCTCGGACGCCGGAGCGGGCGGCAGCAGCACGCTCGACTCGCCCTTGCTGCCCAGTCCCGTGGTGACGGCGGCGGCCCGCGCCCCGCGCCCGGCCCGCAGCAGCAGCGGCTGCTGCACCTCCACACCGCGCAACCGCTGCTCCTCCACCGACACCGAGCGCGTCGTGAGCAGCCCGCGGCGCACGCGCACGGTGCCGTCGGCCTCCCTGGTGAGCCGGAAGTTCCAGAACTGGAGCACGTAGATCAGCAGCGAACCGATCACGGCGAGCACCAGCACCACGGCCGCGGCCACCGCGACGGTCACGGCGATCGGCGAGCCGGTCAGCCAGTCGATCGTGGACGAGGACGGGTGCAGGTCCAGCTCCTGCGCGTAGTTCATCAGCACGCCGAACGTCGTGCCGACCGCGACGAGCCCCGACAGCGTCAGCGGCGCGAAGCGCAGCCAGCGCGGGTCCAGCCGCGCCAGCTCCTCGCCCGGCGGCGCGTCGGCGGTGTCCGGCACGGCCCCTGCCGCCGGGGAGGCCGCCGGGGCGCGGTCGAGCAGCACCTGCCGCAGCCGCTCCGCCTCCTGCGAGGAGACGGCGTCCAGGGTCAGCCCGTCCTCGCCAGCCTTCTCGTGCTGGCCGGTGCCCACGCGGATCGCGGACAGCCCGAACAGCCGGTGCCCCAGCTTCGCGGTGAGGTCGACCGTGCGGATGCGGTCGCGCGGCACGGCCAGGCGCTTGCGCACCAGCAGTCCCTTGCGCAGCTCCACCTGCTCCGCGGTGATCCGGTAGCGGGTGGTCAGCCAGCTCAGCAGACCCACGCCGACGACCACGACCACGACGCCGACGCCGCTGAGGAAGCGCCAGCGGTCGCCGCTGCCGAACACCAGCAGCCCGACGACCACCGGGACGAGGCCCACGAGCTCGTTCAGCGGGCGCACCACGAGCATCCGCAGGTCCAGCCGGCGCCAGTCCGGCACCGGTTCCGGCTCCACCAGCTCGGGAGCCCTGGGGAAGCCGTCGAACTCCCCCGGAGCTGTCTGTTGCTGCGCCGTCTGCTGCGGGGGCATCTGCTGCTGCGCCGTCTCCTGCTGCGCCGTCTCCTGCTGCGCCGTCTGCTGGGGTGGCGTCTCCTGCGGCGTCACGTCGCGTCGCCCGGCGTGGCCTGGGTGGTGCTGGTCAGCTCGTCGACGAGGCGGACGGCGACCTCGTGGTCGAGCCCCTCGATCAGCACGGGCCCCGCGGCGGAGGCGGTGGTCACGGTGACGGTGGTGAGCCCGAGCAGCTGCTGGAGCGGGCCGCGCCGGGTGTCGACGGTCTGGATGCGCGACACCGGGGCGACGCGCCACTCCTGGTCGAACCACCCGGCCAGCGTGTAGACGGCCTCGGGCGTGGTCTCCCAGCGGTGCACGCGGTAGCGCCACCGCGGCATGACGAGCACGTGCGCGACCGCCAGCACCGCCGTGACGCCCAGAGCCGCGAGCTGCCACGCGGACGCGTCGTCGACGAACAGCAGAGCGATCCCCTGCGGCGCGAGGACCACGGCCCAGCCGATGACGGCGTGCAGGGTCCACCACGTGACGGCCCTGCGGCTGACCCTGTGGTGAGGAGTGCGCAGTCTCAGCTGCCCGGCGTCGGTCACGCCCCCAACTCTGCCCCAGATCGGGTCCGCGGGTGGACCGCGGACCCGGATTCGGGTACCCCTGCGCGGAGTTCGAGCCCTACGGGGCCGAGAACGGCGGGTTGAACCCCGTGTCGACGACATCGTCGACCGCCGGGGCGGGCGCGGCTGCGACCACCGCGATGCCGAGGCAGAGGGCCACGGCGGCGAACAACCTGCGGAAACCTCGGGAAACCATCGTCGTGCTCCGTTCGGTCGGCAGCGTGGGGGACAGCACCCGCGCCGAGCATGGCACAACGCCGCACCGGCGCGGGATCGTCGTCCGCGCACCCGGACGAACACCAGCGGTCGAGGCCAGGGTACGCGGAAGAACCTGTCGCGCGGCTGTCCTGTTCAGGACGCCGCCAGTTCGCGCTTGAGCACCTTTCCGGTGGCGTTGCGGGGAAGCGCGTCGAGGAACGCGACCTCGCGCGGCACGGAGAACCGCGCCAGGTGCTCCCGCACGTGCTCCCGGACCGCCTCGCCGTCCAGCTCCGCACCGGGCTCCCGCACGACGTAGGCGGCGAGCCGGTGGCCGAACTGCTCGTCCGGCACGCCCACCACGGCGACCTCCCGCACGCCGGGCAGGCCCGCGAGCAGGTCCTCCACCTCGCCGGGGTGCACGTTCTCACCGCCCGAGACGATCATCTCGTCGTCGCGGCCCGCGACGAACAGCAGCCCGGAGGCGTTGCGGTACCCCAGATCCCCGGTCGCCACGAGGCCGTCGCGCACCTCCTTGGCGCTGCCGTCGGTGTAGCCGTCGAACAGCATCTCGTTGGCGACGAAGATCCGCCCGGTGTCGCCGGGCGGCACCCGCTCGCCGTTCTCGTCCAGGATCTCCAGCCTGGTGCCGCGCGGCGGGACGCCCGCCGTGCCGGGGAAGGAGCGCAGCTCGCCGGGCCTGGCGATGCTCACCCACGACACCTCGGTCGAGCCGTAGAGGTTGTAGAGCACCGGTCCCAGCTCGTCCAGGCAGCGGCGCGCGACCGGCGGGGACAGCGCCGACCCGCTCGACGCGACGACGCGCAGCGACGGCAGCGCGGGCCGGTCGGCCTCCTCCAGGAGGCGTTGCAGCATCACGGGAACGACGAACAGCGCGCCGCAGCGGTGCTCGCGGACGTCGGCGAGGGTCTGCTCGGGGTCGAAGCGCCGCCGCAGCACCAGGGTCGCGCCGAGCACCAGGCAGATCTGGAACGCGGCCAGGCCCCAGGTGTGGAACAGCGGTGCGGGCACGGCGGCGACCTCGCCCGCGCGCAGCGGGATGCGGGACAGCAGGGAGGCGGCCGGTCCGAGTCCGGCGGGCTCCGGCCGTCGCGCGCCCTTCGGAGCGCCGGTGGTGCCGGAGGTCAGCACGACCATCCGACCGCGCGGCGGGCGGCGCGGCAGCGCCGTGGCGGGGGAGCGGTCGATCAGCCGTTCCAGCGTGGTGGCGTCGGTCGGCCCGTCGGCCCAGGCGGTGATCCGGTGGACGGCGCCGTCCACGGCCGTCAGCAGCGGCTGGAACTCGTCGTCGGCGACGAGGACCACGACCTCCTGCTCGCGCAGCACGGTGGCGATCTGCGTCGCGCTGAGGCCGGTGTTGAGCAGGACGCTGTGCGCGCCGATCTTCACGCAGGCGGTGACGGTCTCGACGAACCCGCGGTGGTTGCGGCACAGCACGGCCACCCTCGTCCCGGCGCCGACGCCCAGCCCGGCGAGGCCGTGCGCGAGGCGGGTGGTGCGCTCGTCCACCTCGGCGTAGGTGAGCGGGCCGAGGTCGTCGACCAGGGCGAGCCGCTCCGGGTGGCGGGCCGCGCCCGTCGCGTACCCCCAGGCCACCGTGACGTCCCACCGCCAGTACCCGGCGAGGACACCGGCGAGCCGGTCCGGTCGCATCGGCCGGACCACTCCGGCGCGCACCAGCGTGGCCAGGGACCAGGCCGGGAGGGCGATTCCGTCGAACAGCGTGCGCACCGCGTCGAGCACCGCTCCACCTCGCAATCCACTCGTCGGACGCCTCGATACTGACACTACCTACCCGTGAGTAGGAAGAGTTCGAGGACAATTCGACCGGTGGACGACCGACCCGGTGCGGCGCGGCGTCAGCGGGGTGCGCGCACGACGGTCACTCCTCGGCGGCTCCCGAGGCGTCGACCACGGCGTCGCGCAGCGCGGCGCGCAGGCGACCGACCTCCAGCGGGGTGAGCACGGCCGCCTCGCCCGGTGGCACGGTGATCACGACGTGCCCCTGGCTCACGAACACCGTCATCTCCCGACGGCGCGACGCGATGTCCCGACAGCTGACCTGCCACTCCCTCTTGTTGGCGACCACGTCCCCCTACCTCCAGCCGAATCGACACGAGTGCTCGGACCAGTCCGGGCGCTGGTCGAGGACGAGACGCACGCGGGTTGGCGGCGTGACGGGGAAGACACGCGTCTTTCCGCCTGACCACCGCGCCGAGCGCGTTCCAGCGTCGCACGCGGTGTCCCAATAGGTCGCCCCAACGGGTGAAATGGTTGAAATTTACAGCGGAGGGTGATCACGCGACCCTGTCTCGTGAGGTCACGGCATGATCAGGGAAGGCGAGGTGTGATCCCGTTCGCTTCCGGTGAGGGCTCCCACGACCGCACGAGCACCGTTCGCGGAGCCGTCCTGATCGGCTCCTCGGCGGCCCACAGCGCGCGCAGCTCCTCGCCCCACCGCTCGCGCGGCAGTTCGGTGAAGCCGTGCCGGGCGTACCAGGGGCCGTTGAACGGCAGATCGCGGAACGTGGTGAGGGTCAGCGCGGTGAAGCCCCGCCGCGCGGCCCACTCCAGCGAGGCGCGCAGCAGCAGAGCGCCGACACCGCGCCGGCCGTGGTCCGGGTGCACGCCCAGCTCCTCCAGGTGGGCGTGCCCGTCGACCACGCCGAGCGCCGCGAACCCGTGGACCGGCTCGCCCTCGACGAGCACGGCCCGCGCGGCGAGCAGCGTCGACACGGCGTCGTCCGGGGGCAGCGCCACGCCGAACTCCGCGAACAGCTCCCCGGCGGCGGCCGACACCTCGGCGATCCGCTCGACGCCGCTCCCGTCCCACAGGCGCACCACGCTCCCAGCGTAGGACGTTCCTGCAACGCTCTCCCCGCTGGCACACTGGTCGCGATCCGGGGGAGGTGACGTGGCCGAAGCGATCGTCGCGGCGCTCGTGCGCGCCGCGGAGCTCACCGCGTCCGGCAGGCCGCGCGAGGCCGTCGACCTGCTCCGCCCCGTGCTCGCCGCGCACCCCCTGCACACCGAGGCGTGGTGCCGGCTGGCCGCCGCGCAGCTCGACGCCGGTGACGCCGACGCGGCCCTGACCGCGGCGAAGCAGGCGCTCGTGCTCGGCGGCGACCGGGCGTGGGCGCAGCGGCTCGCCGCCCTCGCGCTGAGCGAGCTGGACCGGCACCGCGAGGCCGCCGTCGCCGCGCGCGAGGCCGTGCGTCACGGCCCGGACGACTGGCGCGGCCTGGTGGTCCTCGCCGAGGTGCTCCAGGTCGACCCGGACGGCCGCGCCGAGGCGCTGGAGGCGGCGCGCGAGGCGGCCCGGCTCGCGCCCGGCCAGGCCCGCGCGTTCCAGGTGCTCGGCGACGTGGCCGTGCGCCGCGGCGACCCCGGCGCCGCCGAGCACGCCTACCGCACCGCCCTGGAGCTCGACCCGTCCGACGCGGACGTGCGGGCGGACCTGGCCGCACTGCTCCGCGCCCGCGACCGCGACCGGACCGGCAGCGCCGCCCCGGCCGCCACGCCCGCGCCCCCGCCGGAAGCGGTCGCGACCGCGCGCGCCCTGCTCCGGACGGCGCTCGTGCGGGTGGCCGCGCTGCTCGCCGCCGGTGACGGACTGCTCCTGATCGCCGCGCTGCCCCGTCCGACGCCGCAGCTCGCCTGGCTCTCCGGCCTGCTCCTCGCCGCGTGCGCGGTCGTGGTGCTGCGCCTGCGCCGCCCCGCGGTGCGCGACGTCGTCGCCCGGCTCCTGCGCCGGCCCGGCCGCCTGCCGGTCGTGGCGTCCGCGCTGGCCGCGTCCGCGCTGCTGCTCGCCGGGTGGACCGCCGCCCTCGCACTGGGCGCCACCACGACGCAACCGCTGGTGCTCGCCTGGCTGTGCGCGCTCGCCGCCGGTGGCGTGCTGGTGCTCGCGGGCGACGTGCGCCGCTGACCGTCCACGGTGGACGTGCTCGCGCTGGCGCGCTCGCCGGGAGCCTCGGACGGCGTCCACGATCCTCGCCGCCGCGCCCGTCGCGATCGTGCTGGAGGAGGTGGCCGCCCCCTCTCCGGAGTCCTGCCGTGCAGCCGTCGACGGTACGAGCGGGCAGCGGTGCCGTCGTCCGACGATCTTCGCTGGACGCTTCTGCCGACCGCCAGCAGACTGCTGCCATGACTGGCACGGGCATGCCGTTCGCGGCCTACCAGAACGAGATCTACCTCCAGGGCCTCGGCGGCCAGCTGCCGCCGTTCACCACCGACCCCGAGGCGCTCGACGCCTCCACCCGCGAGCGACTCGGGCCCGGCCCCTACTGGTACGTCGCGGGCGGCGCGGGTTCCGGCGCCACCGTGCGCGCCAACCGGGAGGCGTTCGACGAGTGGCGCATCGTGCCCCGGATGCTGACCGGCGCCACGACCCGGCACCTGGGCACGACCGTGCTCGGCACCGCCGTGCCCGCGCCGGTCCTGCTCGCGCCGATCGGCGTGCAGTCCATCGTGCACCCCGACGGCGAGCTGGCCACCGCGCGCGCCGCCGCCGAGCTGGGCGTGCCGATGGTGCTGTCCACCGCCTCGTCCCACACCCTCGAAGCCGTCGCCGAGGCGAGCGGTGACGGTCCCCGCTGGTTCCAGCTCTACTGGCCCAACGAACCCGAGGTGTGCGTCAGCATCCTCGACCGCGCCAAGCGCTCCGGCTTCGACGTCCTCGTCGTCACGCTCGACACGTGGACCCTCGCGTGGCGCCCGCACGACCTCGACCAGTCCTACCTGCCGTTCATCCGCGGCACCGGCACCGCCATCCCGTTCTCCGACCCGGCGTTCCGCGCGGGCCTGGAGAAGTCGCCGGAGGAGGACCTGCCGATGGCGGTCCTGCGCTGGGTGCCCATGTTCACCGGCACCGACAAGACCTGGGAGCAGCTCGCGTTCATCCGGCAGCACTGGGACGGGCCGATCGTGCTCAAGGGGATCCAGCACGTCGACGACGCCCGCAAGGCCGTCGACGCCGGTGTGCAGGGCGTCGTGGTGTCCAACCACGGCGGGCGGCAGGTCGACGGCGCCGTCGGGTCGCTGGAGGTGCTGCCCGAGATCGCCGAGGCCGTCGGCGAGCAGATCGAGGTGCTGTTCGACTCCGGCGTCCGCACCGGAGCCGACGTCGTCAAGGCCCTCGCCCTGGGCGCGCGGGCCGTGCTCGTCGGTCGCCCCTACGTGCAGGGACTCGCCCACGGCGGCCAGGTCGGCGTGCGGCACGTCCTGCGGGGCCTGCTCGCCGACTTCGACCTCACGCTCGGCCTGTCCGGCCATCGCAGCCCCTCCGAGCTGAACCCGGAGGTGCTGCGGCGGCGTCCGGTCAGGTGAGCGTCGCGGAGAGCTGTTGCAGCCGGCCGCTCATCGTGCGGAAGTCGGCCGGCTGCACCGTGATCCACGTGGCGCCGTCGCGACCGGGCAGCTTCAGCGTCGCGTACCGGCCGGTGACGGTGTCGACGTAGGTCATCGGCGCGGGGCACCTGACCTTCTTGCCGAAGCGGTCGCGCCCGGCGGCGTAGAGCTGCCCGCCGCCGAGCCGCTTCTCCTGCATCAGCTTCCTGAGCTGCTCCACCTGCGTGCTGTTCGTCCCGGTCGGCCTGCTCGGCTGGAGGAACGAACCACCGCCCTCGTCGTCGTCCCGGCGCTGCTTCGCCCGCGCGTTCATCGCGTCCGCGGGCAGCGAGATCGCCGCGCCCCGGCCGGGCGGCACCTCGGGCAGCACCGCGATCAGCGCCTGCGCCGCGTCCTCGGCGCGCACCGGTTCGAGCACGAACTTCTCGTCCGCCGTCAGAACGACGCGCAGCGCGTCGTCCCCGGACTTCACCACGAGCGCGGACCGGGTCTTCTCGTCCTCGTGGTTGAAGAACGCGTAGTACTCCGTGCCCGCGCGGGCGATGAGCTGGAGCGAGCGGGCCAGATCGGGGTGCACGTCACGTCCCCGAGCCAGTCCGACGCGCTCCAGCGCGCCCCAGCCGTCCCTGGCGAGGTTCGCCAGACCGCTGAGGTCGCCCTCCTCGACCCGGCTCTCGTCGAAGTCGATCTCCGCGATCAGCGCGCGGTGCAGCACCGGCAGACCGATCGCCTGCCAGGCGTTGTAGAGCGCCACGACAGGGATCGCGACCCTGCTGTGCAGCACTGTTCCCCCAGGTGTACGTCGGAGTTGCGGTCAGCGGATGTCGCCGATGACCGGCGGAGCGACCAGCTGACCGTCGCCGAACACGTCCTCGGTCTCGACGAGGTACGCCGCGGACTTGTGCTCCTTGTCCTCGTCGCCCTGCCCGCGCCCGGCGCCGGCGCCCATGCCACCGGCACCCATGGCGCCAGCGGCGCCCGAGGCACCACCCGCGCGCCCGGCGGCACCGGCCGCGCCGATCCCGCCCGCACCGCGCCCGTGGACGCCGTCGTCGCCGGCCATGACACCGGCCGTGGCACCGGGACCGCCGCGCGGCCCGAAACCACCCGCGCCCGCAGCGCCCGCAGCACCCGCACCGGGACCGCCCACGCCGGGCAGCTTGACGTTGCCACCAGCACCACCGCCACCGCGCCCGCCACCGGGTCCACCGAGTCCACCGGGTCCACCCGTCCCGGGCACTCGCGTGTTGCCACCGCCACCGCCGCGGGGTCCACCGAGCCCCGGCAGGATGCCGGTGAGGTTGGGGTTGTTGGTGGGGTTCGGGTTGCCGATGCCGGGAAGCGGCACGTTGGGCGGGTTCTGGCCGGGATTGGTGGTCCCGCCACCACCGCCTCCACCGGTCCAGGACGGGTCGAGCGAGCCGTCGCTGACGTTCCCGTTCCCGTTGCCCGTGCCGGTTCCCGTGCCCATTCCGGTCCCGGTACCCGTCCCGGTGCCGGGAAGGTTGATGTCGGCCGTACCGGTGCCTCTGCCGGTGTTGCTACCGGTTCCCGTGTCGATCCCCGACCTGCCGGTGTTGGGATCGATGCTTCCCCTGCCGTTGCCGTTCCCCTCGCCCTCACCGGTGCCGAGGGAGTCGGAGTCCAGATCGGCGTTGGACGAGTTGGGCGCCTCGAAGGCGGGCATGCTCGAACTGACGCTGTTCGCCGTCGACCCGTAGGCTTTGAGCGCCTGCACGTTCGCCTCGTCGACGGCCTGGCTCTTCTCCATCGCCTCGTCGTAGTCGGTCTCCCACCACGCCATGTCGTTGAGCCACGGCTTGTCGGGAACGTCGACCGGCTTCTGCACCGAGTTCTGGGCCGTGCGGAAAGCTCCGCTCAGGCTCGCCACGTCGTAGGAAGCGCTCTGCGCGCTCGACCCGGCCATGTCCGACCACGTGGCGAGAGGTGAGGTCCCCGCCCGAGCGGCGTCGCCAGCGGAGCCTTCCCAGGAGGCGTTCGACTCCTTGACGGCGTTGTTGATGATCTCGCTGACGCTCGTGTGGCCCGAGGCGATTTCACCCCACGCTTCGTAACCGTTGTCCGTGGTCTTCTCGGGACCGTTGCCGTCGTGGAACCAGCTGTAGATGTTGCCGGTACCGACGCCGATCGTCAACAGCGCCATGCCCACGGTGGAGTCTGCGATGACTTCCAGGTTGTTGGGTGATGACACGGCTTCCTACCCCTTCAGGGATTCGAGGACCAGGGACGCCAGGTTCTCTGCTGCGGCGCAGGCGTTGCCGCTGTAGTCGGGGTCTTTCTCGGTGATGTTGGTCTGGGCCAAAAATACCTGATCGGTGGCAATGCCGACAGCGGTGGAGCAGTTGAGCAATCCATCGGTGGAGTCGAAGATGACAGCGGGGTAGGAATCGATTTCAGTCTCACGGGAGACGGCGTAACTGCCAGCGTTCTCACGGATGGACTCGATCGTGCTGCCATCGGTCAGGAAGGTCACCTCGTAGGACGGGTCCACCGAGATGTCCTTGCCGTCAAGCCGACAACTGGGGCCGAGGGCATCGTTCTCGGCCTCGGGCGGATCGAACGTGCCGAGTGACGCCACCTGCTGTGCGGTGAGGATGTCACAGGGCTTGCTCTTGAACGCGTCGAAACTGAGCTGCGAGGAGATCGAGGTGCTGCTCTCCACGGTGTTCGTGCTGGAGCTGCTGGGACGCGTGCTGTTTCCCGGTGTAGCACGGCCCGTGCTGTCCTCGGAGCAGGCTGTGACGGAGCTGATTGCGATCCCGATGATGAGGATCGCCAGCACTCGGCGTTTCAAGAGATCATCCCCCGCTGCTCAGTGTGTTGCGGCCACTGCTGTCAAGACCGCGGTACGTGTTCAACGCCGCCTGCACGTTGTCTCTGGTGGTCTTGAGGGCCTTTATGGCCTCTTGGTTCGCCCAACCGTATCCGCCGGGGGACTGGCCAGCGGCATTCCTGATGGCGACGGTGGCGTAACCGCTGTAGGGGTCCTTGCCCGGAGGCTGCGTGACTCCGAGTGCATCGGACTTGCTGCGAAGATCGTTGAGTTCCTTGATCGCATCGTTCAAGCCGTCGATCAGCTTCTGCGCCTGGTCCGGGTCGACGGTGAACCTGGTCTGCGACGATCCGGTCAACGTGCTGCCAGCAGCTCCACCTGCCGCGGCGCCCACCACAGGCGTCGAAGCCATGAAGCTGATGCCTCCGCCACCACCCGCGTCAAGCATGAGATCGCTCCCCTCAGTGCGCTCATCTCTCGGACGATGATGTCACAGCGCTGGTTCCACGTCCTCGGATTCCCGACCTCACGTGCTGGTCACAGACTCGTCGAGGATGCGACCTGCGGTACCGAGCGCCCCTGTCCACCCGTGTTGCTGCTTCTGGGTGACGGTGGAGTCGCCGTGATCTCGGACGCGGTCTTCTGCACCCCGAGGTTCCCGATCACCGTGGCCGCGAGGCGCTTCGTGACCGCACACGCCTTCCCCCGGTCGCCCGTGTCGGTCTTCGCACCACCGACGTGGACGATGACGGCCGCGTCGGACGAGGCGCTGATGATCCTGGTGCAACCGCGAGCGGCGTCCGTCGAGTCGTCTCTTCGACCACGGCCACGCTCTGTGCGGCATTCTTGATCGAATCGACGGTGCTGCCATCGGTCGTCAGGACGATTTCGCAGGTGGGGGCGTCGGGACGTCGTCATCTGCCCGGGTGCAGTTCCTGCACCCGGGCGCGGAAACTCCTCGGTGCTGTGGCTTGCTCGGACACGAGGATGCTGTACGTGGCGTTCGTGTGCTTCTCGAACGACAGGTCGTCACGGGCTGCGGAGTCGGACTGCTCGTCGTGCCGGCAGACGAGGGAGTTCCCGGCTCGATTCAAGATCCCGTCAGCGTGCTGACGACCAGTCCGGGTGCGGCGATGGCGAGCGTGTGACTCCTCGGCACTGGTCCTCCCTCGGTAACGGTGTTCTCGTTCCTGTGAAGTTGCAAAGGTGCTGCTCAGCGACTGTTCAGAGATTCGAGGACCAGGGAGGCCAGTTTTTCGGACGAGACGCAGGCCTTGCCGTAGTTGGGGTCACTCTTGTTGATGTTGGTCTGCGCGAGGAAGACCTGGTCGTCGGAGATGCCCACAGCGGTCGAGCAGTTGCGCAGTCCGTCGGTCGAGTCGAAGCTCACCGCAGGGTAGGAATCGATTTCCTTCTCCTCGGATATGGCGTAGCTGCCGGTGTTCTCCCTGACCGATTCGATCGTGTTGCCCTCGGTCATGAAGGTCACCTCGTAGGACGGGTCCACCGCGGTGTCCGCGCCGGACAGCCTGCAACTGGGTCCGGTGGAGTCGTCCTCCGGCTTCGGTGCCTTGAACGATCCCAACGAGGCCACCTGCTCCGTGGTGAGGATGTCGCAGGGCTTGCTGAGGAACTCGTCGAAGCTGAGTTGGGGAGATCCCGAGGCACTGCTCGTCACAGTGCTCGTGCTCGACCTGCTGGGTGGGGTGTTGTTCTCCGGGGTCGCTCGTCCTGTGCTGTCCTCGGAACAGGCTGTGACGGAGCTGATTGCGATCCCGATGGTGAGGACTGCGAGGACTCGGCGCTTCAAGAGATCATCCCTAACTGCTCAGTGTGCTGCGGCCACTGTTGTCAAGACCTCGATATGTGTCCAGTGCCGTCTGGACATTGTTCCTGGTGGTCTCGAGGGCCTCAATGGCCTTTTGGTTCGCCCAACCGTACCCACCAGCTGATTCGCCGGCGGCGTTTCTGATGGCGACTGTGGCGTAACCGCTGTAGGGGTCCTTACCGGGGGGTGAGCAGAGCCCAATGCGTCAGACCTGCTGCGGAGGTTGTTCAGTTCATCGATCGCCCTGTTCAAGCCGTCGATCAGTTTCTGCGCCTGGTCCGGGTCGACGGTGAACCTGGTCTGCGACGATCCGGTCGACGTGCTGCCAGCAGCTCCGCCTGCCGCGGCGCCCACCACGGGCGTCGAAGCCATGAAGCTGATGCCTCCGCCACCACCTGCGTCAAGCACGAGATCGCTCCCCTCTGCGTTCATCTCCCGGACGATGCTGTCACAGCGTCGGTTCCACGTCCTCGGATTCCCGACCTCACGTGCTGGTCACGGGCTTGTCGTGGACGTCCGGGGCCGAGGTTGCTCCCTCCGGGTGACGTGATGGTCGTCAGGACTTCGGAAGTGGCACCACCAGTACCGCGTGGGAACTCTGCTTGGCGCTGACGGGCAGTACGACGACACGGTCTCCGACGACGTGGACGACGCCTGCGAGTCCTCCTGAGCTGTCGTCCTCCGGCAGCGGTCCGCTCGATTCGCTCTCGCCCGTCTTCGGGTCGACCCGGTGGATCGACGGCCGCTCCTCGTCGGTGCCCGAGCTCAGCACGACCACCGCGCCGTCCTGCACGCCGACGGGTGACAGCACGCACGAGATGGGGTGCGGTTCCGGTGAGATCGGCTTGCCCGCCCTCAGGTCCACGGTCAACAGCCCCTCGACCCCTGCGCAGTCGCCGTCGGGCTTGCCGATCACCACCGCGGACAGCAGGCCGTCGACGGTCGTCGTGCGGGGGGCGCGGTCGAGGTCACCTCCGCCGGTGAGCGCGAGCTGACCGGGTAGCTCGATCTCACGGCCGATCGCTCCGGTCGCGGAGTCGAACGGCAGGAGGGTGTGAGCGCCGCCCACGACGCTTCTGTCCAGGAACAGCGCGGGCGGGTCGGCGCCGACGATGACCGGGACAGGGGTTTCGGGTCCCTGACCGGCGGCGACGATCGAGGTGGGGACGGGCGTGCTCCACACCTTCTGGCCCGTGCGCGCGTCGACCGTCGTCACGACGGTGATGTCCCCGCCGATGACGAACGCCTCCTCCGAGCACGCCTGCTCCAGGGTGATGCGGGTGTCGCTGACCACCTTGGAGCCGATCGCGCACGGGCCGGGGCGCTCACCGCGTCCGACGGGGTTGTTGTCGATGCTGTCGAAGTACCAGCGCCGCGCGCCGGTGGCGAGGTCCAGCCCGATCAGATCGCCGCCGTCGTCGAACACGACGACGTCACCGACGATCTCGGTGCGTTCCATGCCGCTGATGTCGTCGGGCGGGAACCTGTCCGTCGACGGCACCGCTTCGACCGACCACTTCGGTGTGCCGGTCGTGATGTCGACGAGCTGCACCTCGTTGCACAGGAACGAGTCGGTCTTGCCCGCTACCGGCTTGCCGAAGCTGATCGCGCCGAAGCCGTCCACGGCGGTCGTGCTCATCCCGCACAGCTTGATCCCGTTCGCGGGCAGTTCCCAGATCACCTCGCCGTCGTGGAGCGAGTAGCCGGTGATGGCGTTCTCCTGCCCCCTCACCACGACCTCGTCGTCCGCCCAACCGCCCAGCAGTTCGGTCTCGTGCTGGATCTCGCTGGTGAACTCCGCCGTCCACAGAGGTGCGGCGCTCTTCTTCGGCTGGGTGGACCCGGTGGCGGTCCGG
Organism: Umezawaea beigongshangensis; assembly: GCF_016464305.1. Classification (GTDB taxonomy): domain Bacteria; phylum Actinomycetota; class Actinomycetes; order Mycobacteriales; family Pseudonocardiaceae; genus Umezawaea_A; species Umezawaea_A beigongshangensis. Next base: position 204,012 of record NZ_JAEIOJ010000007.1, on the reverse strand, counting down.
GGCGTGTCCTGCTCCGAGTTCAGCACGATCCCCGTGGTGACGGCTGCCGCGATCACGCCGACCAGTCCCAACGACAGTCCGACGACCAGTCCGGTGCGCTTTCTGCGCGGTGGCGGTCCGTACTGCTGCGGGTACGGATGCTGCGGGTACTGGTGCTGCGGGTACTGGGAGTGTTGTTGCGGGTACGGCTGTGGTTGCTGCGGGTGGTGCCACTGCCCGTTCGGATGATTCACGGTCTTGTCTCCCCCTGCCCCTTCGAACGGGAAGAATTACAGCAGGTCACGAGTCGTCACCGACTGACGGTGTCCGATTCGTTCAAGACCGGGACGGACCGGCCTCCTAGGGTCGCAGCATGATCGAACGAGCACGGTCCTACGTCTGGCACCACGGGCGGGTGCTGGAGCAGCGGCGCTTCGAGTTCCTCTTCGACGGTGGGGCCGCCGAGCCCGTCCTGCACGCCGTGCTGGCGCACCGCAACGGTGACGGCGGGTACGGGCACGCGCTGGAGCCGGACGGGCGAGGGCCCGTGAGCCAGCCGCTGCACGTCTGCACGGCGCTGGACCTGTTCGCCGAGATCGGGGACACCTCGCACGTCGCCTCCGCCGTCGAGCACCTCGCCTCGCTCGCGCCCGACGCGCGGTTGCACGTCGGCGTTCCCGCCGCGGAGGCGCATCCGCACTCGCCGTGGTGGGAGACGGGCGGGGAGCCCTCGATCCTCGTCACGGCGCTGCTCGCCGGTGTGCTGCACCGGCTGGAGGTCCAGCACCCCTGGCTCGACGTCGCCACCGCGCTCACCTGGGAGCACGTCGAGCAGGTCGGTACCACGCACCCCTACGAGGTCGCGGCTCTCGTGCGCTTCCTCGACCACGTGCCGGACCGGGCGCGGGCCGAGGCGCACGCCGAGCGGCTCGGGGGTCTGGTGCGGGAGCAGCGGCTCGTCGACCTGGGGGAGCCGGACGCGGCGGCTCCGGAGGGGTACGCGGCGGGGGAGACGCACAAGCCGCAGGACTACGCGGCCTCGCCGGACGGCCTGGCTCGGCGGTGGTTCTCCGACGCCGAGTTCGACCGCGCGCTCGACGTGCTCGAGGCGGCCCAGCAGGACGACGGCGGGTGGCGGTTCGCCTGGCCGTCGTGGACGCCGGTCACCGAGCACGAGTGGGGCGCGGTGGTGACGATCGGCGCGCTGACGGTGCTGCGCGCGCACGGCAGGCTCAGCTGAGCAGCACTCCCAGCGGAACGCCGCCCAGCGCCTTCACCTCGCGGGACAGGTGGGCCTGGTCGGCGTAGCCGCACCGCGCGGCGACGTCGGCGAACGGCAGGCCCGTCCTGGCCAGCGCGACCGCGCGGTCGAAGCGCAGGACGCGCTGGAGCACCTTGGGTCCGTAGCCGAACGCGTCCAGGCAGCGGCGGCGCAGCTGGCGGTCGGTCACGCCGATGGACCGGGCGAGCGACGGCACGTCGAACGCGGTCCGCGCCAGCGCGGCCAGCGGGTCGGGGGACGCGGCGCGCAGGCGGGTCACCGCGATCGACGTCAGGGTGCGCGCCGTGTCCTCGGCCGACGACAGCTCGTCGGCCAGGCGGCGCGCGTCGTGCCACAGCTCGGTCGCGGGCACGCGCAGGTCCCGCAGCGCGTGCCCCGGCACGCCGAACGCGGCGGGGCCGACACCGGGCGGGAAGCGGACGCCGAACGCCCGGCCCTCCGGCACGGCGGTCGTCTGCGCCGCGGTGTCGGGCCCGGCGACGTACAGCTCGCCCGTCGCCTCGAAGAAGATCAGGTCGGTGCAGCCGTCCGGCACGACGCGGGCGATCTCGGGGGAGGACGCCCGCGTCCACGCGCACGCCAGGCCGTCGGGCGCCTCCCACTCGCGGTACACCCCGGCATTCTCGCCGCACTACTGCGCGAACGTCACCCAGTTCACGCTCACGAACGGGCTGGGCTGCCCGCTGGTGAAGGTGACGTACACGTCGTGGGTGCCGGTCACGCCGCTGGTGTTCGCCGGAACCGACCGCCAGCTCTGCCAGCCGCCGGTGTTGCCGACGGCGAAGCTCCCGATCGGGGCCGCGGTCCTGCTGCCCAGCCTGACCTCGACCAGTCCGCTGACGCCGCTGCCCGCGCCGGAGGCGACCCGGCCGACGAACTGCCGTGCCGTGCCGCTGCCGAAGTTCACGCCGGAGAACTTGAGGTATCCGCCGTTGCCGATCTGCCCGACGGCCTGCCCGCCCTCCGACGCGGTCTCGACGGTGCCGCCGGAGCGCTCGGCCGCCGACTCGGCCTGGAGGGAGGAGTACGCGCTGCCGCCGTCGCCGGGAGGCTGCGTCGTGCCGCCACCCGCGGTGTACACGGCCACGTAGTCGACCAGCATGGACCGGCCGGGGACCGTGGCCGCGGTCGGCGTGGAGCCTGCCAGGGCGTTGGGGAACGCGCCGCCCATCGCGACGTTGAGCAGGATGAAGTGACCGGCGTGGCTCGTCATGTTGTTCCACGTCGTCGCGTCCAGCTGGGCGGCGGTGACGCTGTGGAACTGCTGCCCGTCGACGTACCAGCGCAGCGCCTTGGGGTTGCTGCTCTCGTCCCACTCGAAGCGGTAGGTGTGGAACGCGGACTGGCAGCTGGCGCCGGGGCACGCGCGGCTGTTGCCGATGCCGGTGCTCTCGTTGCACGGGCCGCCGGGGGCGACGCCGCAGTGCAGCACGCCCCACACGCTGTTGATGCCGTTGACGTTCTCCATGATGTCGAACTCGCCGATGCCGGGCCAGTTCCAGTAGTTGCCCCGGTAGGGCGAGCCGAGCGTCCAGAAGGCGGGCCAGTAGCCCAGCGCCGCGTCACCGGTGACGTTCGGCATCTGGATGCGGCCCTCGATGGCGACCTTGCCGCCCGCCGGTGGGCGGAAGTCGGACCGGCGCGTCTCGATGCGGCCGGAGGTCCAGTTGCCCGCGGCGTCCCTGAGCGGGGTGATCCGCAGGTTGCCCGCTCCGTCGACGCTCAGGTTGTTCGGGTTGCTGGTGTAGTTCTGGATCTCGCCGGTGCCCCAGTTGGCGGGTCCACCGGGGTAGCTGTGCCCGGTGTCGACGATCCAGTCGGCCGACGACGGCAGCGAGCCGGCGCTGCCGGTGAAGTCGTCGCTCCAGACGCGGGTCCAGCCCGCGGGCGTCGGGGGCACGGAGGCGTTGGCGGACGTCGTCGCGGACGCCGCGACCGGTATCGCCACGAGCAGGGCCGAGGCGACGGCGAGCACGCGCCGACGCCGTGCTGAGGAGTTCTCCATGCGCGGGTGACCTCCTTGTCACGGGCACAACAGGGACCCCTATGAGAGCGCTCTCATACATGATCCATCAATAGGCCGTTCGGTGGGACTACTTGGCGTCGCCGTAGCAGGTGACCGCGGCCGTCTGGAGGGGGAAGCGCACGGGCGTCCCGCCGAACACCAGGCGACTGGCCTCCTCGCCCGCCGCGTCCACCCGCGCGCGCACCGCGTCGGCGTCCTCGCGGGGGCAGTGCACCATCACCTCGTCGTGCTGGAAGAACACCAGTTGCGCTCGCGGGGCCGATTCCGCGAGCCCGCGCCGCAGCACGCCGAGCAGCGCCGCGGTCCAGTCCGCCGCGCTCGCCTGCACCACGAAGTTGCGGGTGAAGCGGCCCCAGTCCCGCGCCGCGCGCCGCGAGCGGCGGGCCGAGTCCTCGTCGTCGTCGGCGCTCCCGGTCAGCTCGCGCCACGCCTCGGAGGGCGCCGGACTCGTCCGGCCCAGCCGCGAGCGCACCATCCGGCCCTGCTCACCCGCCCGCGCCGCCGCCTCGACGTAGTCGACGGCCTCGGGGAAGCGCCGCCGCAGCACGGCCATCAGCGGACCGGCCTCACCGCCCGTGCCGCCGTACATCGCCGACAGCATCGCCACCTTGGCCCGCGCGCGGTCGCCGTGGAACGCGTCGGCCGCGAGGGTGGTGTAGAGGTCGGTGTCCCGCGACACCTCCGCGAGCCGGTGGTCGCCGGACAGCGCGGCCAGCACGCGCGGCTCCAGCTGCGCCGCGTCCGCGACGACCAGCGTCCAGCCCGGATCGGCCACGACCGCGCGGCGCAGCGTGCGGGGCAGCTGCAACCCCGCGCCGCCGCGGGTGGCCCACCGGCCCGACACGACGCCCGCCACCACGTACTCGGTGCGGAACCGCCCGTCGCGGACCCACTGGTCGAGCCACGACCAGCCGTGCGCGACCCACAGCCGCGACAGCTCCTTGTACTCCAGCAGCGGTGCCACGGCGGGGTGGTCGACGTCCTTGAGCACCCACGCCCGCGCGGACGGCAGGTCGACGCCCTCCCGCGCGAACGCCCGCACGACGTTCGGCGGGTGGTCGGGGTTGACCGCCCGGCCGCCGAACGCCTCGGTGATCCGGTCCGCCAGCTCGGCCAGCGCGCGCGGGCGCACCCCGACCGGTGTGCGGGGGCCCAGCAGCTCCGCGAGCAGCGCCTCGTGCACGTCGACCCGCCACGGCAGCCCGTGGTGCGACATCTCGGCGGCGGCCAGCGCGCTCGCCGACTCGGCGGCCACGAGCAGCCGCAGCCGGTCGGCCCCCGGCAGCCCGGCCAGCACGCGCTGCTGCTCGGCGTGCACCTGCACGACCGCGTCGAGCGGGTCGACGCCGCCGGGCAGCCGCTCGTGCTCCGGCTCGAACAGCGTGGGCTGCGTGTCGCGCTTGCGGGGCGCGGTGTCGTCCGGGACGGGCAGGCCGCGCAGCCGGGCGACGGCGGCGGCCAGCCCGCGGGGCTCGCCGTGCCGCCCGAGGTGGCCGAGCAGGATCGCCTCGGTCAGTGCGAGGTCGTGGCACCGCTCCAGCCGCACACCGGCCGCCAGCAGCGGCGGGTACGCCTCGGCCGCGGCGGCCAGCAGCCAACGCGGCCGGTGAGCGCGCTCCAGCTCGGCCACCGCGCGGGCCAGGTCGGTGGAGACCACCGCCGGCCCGTCCGGTGTGCCGTCGTCGTGGAGCCGCCGCAGGGCACCGGTGTTCCCGGTGTGCGGATCGAGAGCTGCGAGCACGGCCCCAGTGTGCGCGCCCACCCCGACGGGAACGCGGACGACGTCAGCCGGTGGTGACCAGCGAACGCAGGAAGAAGCCGACGTTCGCCGGGCGCTCGGCCAGGCGGCGCATGAAGTAGCCGTACCACTCGCCGCCGTAGGGCACGTACACCCGCATCCGATCACCGCGTGCCGCGATCCGGCGCTGCTCGTCGGTCCGGACGCCGTAGAGCATCTGGAACTCGCAGGTGCCCGGACCGCGGTGCGCGGCGAGGTCGGTGGCGATGGAGACGAGCCGCGGGTCGTGCGAGGCGACCATCGGGTAGCCCTCCCCGGCCATCAGCACCTTCAGGCACCGCACGTAGGACAGGTCGACCTCGGCCCTGTCCTGGAACGCGACCGAGGCGGGCTCGGCGTAGGCGCCCTTGCACAGCCGCACCCGCGATCCGGCGTGCGCGAGGTCCCGGCAGTCCTGCTCGGTGCGGTGCAGGTACGCCTGGAGCACCGCGCCGACCCACGGGAAGTCCGCGCGCAGCTCCCGCAGGATGCCCAGCGTCGAGTCCGTCGTGGTGTGGTCCTCCATGTCGAGGGTCACGGTCGTGCCCGCGGCATCGGCGGCCGAGCAGATGCGCCGCGCGTTCTCCAGCGCGATCCGCTCGCCGTCGCGCGGCAGTGACTGCCCCACGGCGGACAGCTTCACCGACACCTCGGCCCGGTCGGCCAGGCCCTCGGCGCCCAGCCTGGCCAGCAGGTCCAGGTAGGCGTCGACGGTGGCACCGGCCTGCGCGACGTCCCCGGTGTCCTCGCCCAGGTGGTCGAGGGTCACCAGACGGCCGTCGGCGACGACCTCCGCCGTGGTGCGGATCGCCGCCTCCACGTCGTCACCCGCGACGAAGCGGTCGACGACGGGACGGGTCAGCGGGGTGCTCTCGACGAACTTGCGCGCGCCGGTGGAGCGCGCCGCGGCGAGGAGGGTGGAGCGGAGCACGGGGCATCTCCTTCACGAGGGGTGGGGCGGGGTCAGCCCTGGTGGGGGTGCCGGTAGGACGTCGGAGCCGCGAACGTCTCCTTGATCGAGCGAGGGCTCACCCAGCGCAGCAGGTTGTGGATCGACCCGGCCTTGTCGTTGGTGCCCGACGCGCGGCCACCGCCGAACGGCTGCTGGCCGACGACCGCGCCGGTGGGCTTGTCGTTGACGTAGAAGTTGCCCGCGGCGAACCGCAGCTCCTCCTGCGCGTGCGCGACGGCCGCGCGGTCGCGGGCGATGATCGAGCCGGTGAGCGCGTACGCGCTCACGCCCTCCAGCTGTCGCAGCACGGTGTCGTAGTCGGCGTCGTCGAAGACGTGCACCGCGAGCACCGGGCCGAAGTACTCGGTGGTGAACACCTCGTGCGCCGGGTTCGTGCCGAGCAGCACGGTCGGGCGCACGAAGAAGCCGTCGCTGTCGTCGGCGGTGCCACCGGCGGCGATCTCCAGCGCGTCGTCCGAGCGGGCGCGGTCCAGCACGCCGGAGAGCTTGTCGAACGCCCGGCGGTCGATCACGGCGCCGGCGAAGTTGGACAGGTCGGTGACGTCGCCGACGGTGATCGACTCGACGTCCGCGACGAACTGGTCGCGGATGCGGTTCCACACCGAGCGCGGCACGTAGGCGCGGGACGCCGCCGAGCACTTCTGGCCCTGGTACTCGAACGCGCCGCGGACGAGCGCGGTGCGCAGCACGTCGGGGTCGGCCGACGGGTGGGCCAGCACGAAGTCCTTGCCGCCGGTCTCGCCCACGACGCGCGGGTAGGAGCGGTAGTTCGCGATGTTCGCGCCCACCTGCCCCCACAGGTGCTGGAACGTCGCGGTGGAGCCGGTGAAGTGGATGCCGGCCAGGTCGGGGGAGGCCAGCGCGACCTCGGAGACGGCCAGGCCGTCACCGGGCAGCAGGTTGATCACGCCCGGAGGCATCCCCGCCTCCTCCAGCAGCCGCATCGTCAGGTGCGCGGCGAAGGACTGCGTGGGCGAGGGCTTCCACAGCACCACGTTGCCCATCAGCGCGGGCGCGGTCGGCAGGTTGCCCGCGATGGCCGTGAAGTTGAACGGCGTGATCGCGTAGACGAAGCCCTCCAGCGGGCGGTGGTCCGTGCGGTTCCACACACCGGGCGAGGACGCGGGCTGCTCCTGCAGGAGCTGCCGCCCGAAGGCGACGTTGAAGCGCCAGAAGTCGGCCAGCTCGCACGCCGAGTCGATCTCCGCCTGGATCGCGGTCTTCGACTGGCCGAGCATGGTGGCCGCGTTGAGCGTGGAGCGCCACGGGCCGGTCAGCAGGTCGGCCGCGCGCAGCAGGATCGCGGCGCGGTCGTCGTAGGACAGGGCGCGCCACGCCGGGGCGGCCTCGCGGGCCGCGGCGAGGGCGTCGCGGGTGTCCTGCCGGGTGGCGCCGCGGAGGGTGCCCAGGACGGCGCGGTGGTTGTGGGGCTGCACGACGTCGAACGGCTCGCCGCCGCCGGTGCGCTGCTCGCCGCCGATGGTCAGGGTCAGGTCGAGCGGCTGTCCGGCCAGCTCCACGAGCGCGCGCTCCAGGTCAGCGCGCTCCGGCGAGCCGGGGGCGTACTGCAGGACGGGCTCGTTCTCCGGGGACGGGACCCTGGTCACGGCATCCACGGGCTGCTCCTTCGACGCGGGGGTGTCACCCGCAACGCTAGGTCTCCGCGCTGCGCTGACCTTTGTGAGGACGGCTAAGCTTGCCCGCCCGCCGTTGTCCGATTGGATGAGGATGAGTCTCCAGCAGGTGCTGATCGCCCTCGGTGATCCACTGGTCGAGGTGCAGGTCGCGCCGCACGGGCTGGACCCGGACGTGCGCGACGTCGTGATCCTGGACCCGGACGACGCCCCCGACGTCCGGCCGGGTGACCTGGTGCTGGTCATCGGCGCGCGCGGTCGAGCGGCCCTGCCGCTGATCCGCGCGGCGGGGAGCCGCGGCGCGGCGGCCGTGGCGGTGAAGGGCGACGACCGCTCCTCCGCGCCGCTGCTGCGCCAGGCCGCCGTCGACGCGGGGGTGGCGCTGCTCGCCGTGCGCCCCGAGGTCCGCTGGGAGCACCTGGAGGCGCTGGCCCGGCAGGTGGTGAGCAGCGCGCGGCTCACGGCGGACGCCGGGGAGGTGCTCGGCGACCTGTTCGCGCTGGCCCAGACGATCGCCACGCTGACCGGCGGCGTCGTCAGCATCGAGGACACGGCGAGCCGCGTGCTGGCCTACTCCCGCTCCACCGACGAGGTCGACGAGCTGCGCAGGCTCTCGATCCTCGGGCGGCAGGGGCCTGAGCCGTTCCTGGTCCTGCTCCGCGAGTGGGGCGTCTACCAGCGGTTGCGCTCCGGCGAGGAGGTCGTGCGGATCGACGAGCGGCCGGAACTGGGCATCCGGCGCAGGCTCGCGGTCGGCGTGCACGCCGGGTCCCAGCCGCTCGGCTCGATCTGGGTGCAGGAGGGGGCCGCGCCGCTGGCCGAGCAGGCCGAGCGCGCGCTGATCGGCGCCGCGCGCATCACCGCCCTGCACCTGATCCAGCAGCGCAACGAGGCCGGGGCGAGCCTGCGGTTCCGGGAGAACCTGCTGGCCGGGCTGCTCGACGGCCGGGTCGACGCGCGGTCGGTGGCCGGGCAGATCGGCGCCGACCCCGCGAAGCCCGCCGCCGTCGTCGTCTTCGCGCTGCACGGCGGCGCGGGCGACCGCACCGAGATCGAGCTGCGCCGGGCCGAGGTGACCGGCCTGATCTCCGTGCACGCCGCCGCGTACCGGCGCGGCGCGCTCGTCACCGCCGTCGGCGACCGCGTCTACGTGCTGCTGCCCGACCTGGGTGCGGGAGCCGGGCCGGCCGTGCTCGGCCTGACCCGCGAGGTCGTCGCCGCGGCAGTGCGGCACCTCGGCACGGACGTGCGGGCCGCCGTCGGACGCACCGTCGCGACGCTCGACGAGGCGCTGCTCTCCCGGCAGGAGGCCGACCGCGTCCTCGACGCCCTGGGGCACGACTCCGGGGTGCGGGTGGCCACGCTCGCCGACGTGCGCTCCAGGGTCCTGGTGGGGGAGACCCTCGCGCTGCTCGCGGAGCACCCGCGGGTGCGCGATCCGCGGCTGGACGCGCTGGTCGCGCACGACGCCGAGCACGGCGGTGAACTGGCCCGCTCGCTGCTGGCCCACCTCGACGCCCTCGGCGACGTCCGCACCGCCGCGGAACGCCTGCACGTGCACCCCAACACCCTGCGGTACCGCATCAGGCGGGCCGCCGAGGTCGCCGGGATCGACCTCGGCGATCCGCTGGTCAGGCTGTTCGCGCAGCTCCAGCTCCGCATGAGGTGAGGGGGTGTTCGCCGTCACCGATCACGGAGCGGTCCCCGTACCCTTGTGGGCTAGGGGAACCTCGAAAGGACCGTGCAGTTGACGATCGACGCGGCGGGCAGGCGCGGAAGTGATTTCGCCGAACTCTCCAAGACCATCAAGCAGGCGGGTCTCCTCGACCGCCGGCCCGGTTACTACGGATTCAGGCTCGCGGGCAACGCGCTCGCACTGGTCGCGGTGATCGCCGCGGTGGTGTGGCTCGGCGACTCCTGGTGGCAGCTCCTCGCCGCGGTCGCCCTGGGCGTCGTGTTCACCCAGCTCGCCTTCCTCGGGCACGACGCGGGCCACCGGCAGATCTTCGCCGGAGGCCGCGGCAACGAGGTGCTCGGCTACCTGCACGGCAACCTGTTCGTGGGCATCAGCTACGGCTGGTGGATGGGCAAGCACAACCGGCACCACGCCAACCCCAACCACGAGGACGAGGACCCGGACGTCGACATCTCCGTCCTGGCCTTCACCACCGAGCAGTCGCTCACCAAGCGCGGCGTCTTCCGCTTCATCGCCAAGCACCAGGCGTTCTTCTTCTTCCCCCTGCTGCTCCTGGAGGGCTTCAGCCTCCACGTGATCAGCGTGGCCGCCGTGCTGCGCCGCGACGTCAAGGCGTGGCGGCTCGAACTGGCACTGCTCCTCGCGCACTTCGCGGCGTACTCCGCCCTGGTGCTCCTCACGATGTCGCCCGCCAGGGGCGTGCTGTTCGTCGTCGTGCACCAGGCCGTGTTCGGCCTCTACATGGGCTGCTCGTTCGCGCCCAACCACAAGGGGATGCCGGTCCTGACCGCCGAGCACCAGTTCGACTTCCTGCGCAAGCAGGTCCTCACCTCCCGCAACGTGCACGGGAACTGGTTCACCGACCTGCTGCTCGGCGGCCTGAACTACCAGATCGAGCACCACCTGTTCCCGAGCATGCCGCGTCCCAACCTGCGGCGCGCGCAGGTGCTGGTGCACGAGTTCTGCCGGGAGAACTCCATCAGCTACGCCCAGTGCGGCCTGCTCCGCTCCTACGGCCACGTACTGGAGTACCTGCACGAGGCGAGCGCGCCGCTGCGCGGTGCAGCAGCGCTCGCTCGGCCCACGTCCACGTAGTGCTCGTCAGCAGGTAGATCCCCGCCGCGAGCGGCAGGACGGCGGCGACGAGGACCGTGCCGAACGGCAGCAGGCGCAGCACGCGCGCCAGCGGGAGGTCCACGTCGCCGCCGTTCTCGCGCGTGCGGGCCGTCTGCGATCGCACGGTCAGCCACGCCACGACGGCGAGCCCGGCGAACAGCACCGGGAACACCGGCGCGAAGCCGCCGAACCAGTGCGCGCCCAGCGGCGTGCCCCACAGCGTGTCGTGCAGCAGGGCGTTGGGCTCACCGGCGATCTCCGGGGTGGAGAACAGCCGGTACATCAGCGTGAAGAACGGAGCCTGGACCAGCAGCGGCAGGAAACCGGCGAACAGCGAGGTCCGGTTGTCCCGGTGGAGCGCCAGCGTCTCCTCCCGCAACCGGGCCGGGTCCTTGCCGTGCCGGGCGCGCAGACGCGCCATCTGCGGCGCGAGCGCGGCGCGGGCGCGTTCGCCGCGCACGGCGGCACGGGTGAGCGGGTGCATCAGCAGCCGCACGAGCGCCGTGCACAGCACGATCGCGGCGGCGGTGGTGGTCAGTCCGGCGAGGCCGGACACGAGGTCGTGGACAGCGGACACGGGCACGTCGAGGAACGCGAGCACGGCAGGACTCCGTCACGGGTCGAGCGGGAGGGTGGACTCAGGCGGCGGGGCCGCGGAGTCCGGGTGCTCGGGGACGGGGACGCCCTGCGGCGTCGGGATCGCGCAGGCGCAGGAACGCCGTGCGGGCGGAGCGCTCGCGCAGCGACAGGCTCCACGCCGGGACGGCCTGCCGGGCGGGCGGGTTGCGCACGACCAGGACCGCGACGAGCGCGGCGGTCAGCGCCGCGAGCGCGGTCACCGCGGCCAGCGCCTCGGCGGGCGTGTGCACGAGGGTCGTGGTGAACAGGCCCGGCAGGAACAGGGCGAGCAGCAACCGCCACCGCACCCCGACGACACCGCCGTGCTCCACGCCGACCACTGTACGGGGACGGGAGACCCGGTTCGCGGCACCGGACGAGATCGATGGGTTCGCCGGGTGTCCACGTCCGCCGCGCGCACCCGTCTCGGTCCCGACTTCGCCAAGCTGTGGACGGCCAACGCGGTCTCCAACACCGGTGACGGCCTGATCCTCGCCGCCGGACCGCTGCTGCTGGTCTCCCTCACCGACGACCCGGTGCTCGTGGGAGGCGCGGTGTTCGTGCAGCAGCTGCCGTGGCTGCTGTTCTCCCTCGTCAGCGGCGCCCTCGTCGACCGGCTCGACCGGCGGCTGCTCGTGGTCGTGGTGAACCTGCTGCGCGCGCTCGTGGTGGGCGGTCTCGCGGTGGCGGTGTGGGCGGACGTCGCGTCCGTCCCGGTGGTCTACGCGGCGCTGTTCCTGCTCGGCACGGGCGAGACGCTGGCCGACAACGCGGCCTCCAGCACGGTGCCGGGCGTGGTCGCCGACGACCAGCTCCCGCGGGCGCTGGCCCGGTTGCAGTACGTGCAGCTCGTCGGCAACCGGCTCGCGGCGCCGCCGCTCGGGGCCGCGCTGTTCGTCGTGGCCGCCGCGCTGCCCTACGGGATCGACGCGGCCAGCTTCGCGGTCGCCGCGCTGCTGATCTTCTTCGTGCGCGTCCCGGCGGCGCAGCCGCGGACGCAACCGCGCGGCCGGTTGCGCGCGGAGATCGCCGAGGGGCTGCGCTGGCTGTGGAACCACGAACTCCTGCGCCTGCTGGCACTGGTGCTGTGCCTGATGAACGTCGCGCTCAGCGGTGTCCTGGCGACGTTCGTGCTCTACTCCCGGGACCGGCTCGACCTCGGCGAGGCCGGGTACGGCGTCCTGCTCACCGCGATGGCCCTCGGCGGGATTCCCGGCGCGTTCGTCGCGCCGCGCCTGATCGCCCGCTTCGGCGCACCCGTCCTCCTGCGGTTCGGGCTGGTCGTGGAGACCTGCACGCACCTGTCGCTCGCGCTGGTCACCGCGCCCTGGGCAGCAGGGGCGACGCTGGTGCTGTTCGGCGCGCACGACGCGGTGTGGAGCGTGATCATCTCGCCGTTGCGGCACCGCGTGGTGCCCGACCGGCTGCGCGGCCGGGTCAACAGCGCGTTCCTGCTGCTGATCGTCGGAGGCGACGCCGTCGGCGCGCTCCTCGGCGGCGTCGTCGCGAAGCAGTTCGGCATCACGGCGCCGATCTGGCTGGCGTTCGGCGTGACGACCGCGCTGGTGGCCCTGGCGTGGCGGCGCTTCGGCGCGGTGCCGTGCGAAGCCGTCTGACGCCTCAGACCACCAGGGCTGGCCGGTCCGGGTGGTCGTAGCGCACCAGCACGTCCGGCTCCGGGTCGTAGCCCGCGTACGCGGGCAGCGTCCAGCGCAGCTCGGGATCGGTCTTGCGCTCCAGCGCCGCGGGGGACAGCCGCAGGTGCACGGTCAGCTCGGCCGGGAGTCCCCGGCCGAGCAGCAGGTCGCCGTCGAGCAGCAGCACGCCGCCCTCCGGCAGCCGCACGTACTCGGCGCGGCTCGCCCGGTCGGCTGCGGCGTTCCACAGCGACGGCAGCACGCGGCCCGTGCCGCCGGGTTCCAGCGGCTCCAGCACCTCGCGCAGGAGACCGCCGGTGTCGAGCCACTCGTCGCGGTAGGAGTCCGGATCGGTGCGGCCGTGCTCCAGCCGCACCGACGCGGGGCGCAGGAAGTCCCGCGCGGACACCCGCCGCACCGGCCTGCCCCGCGCGCGCAGCGGTTCCACGAGCGCGTCGGCCAGCTCGCCGGGGCGTGCCGCGGGGGCGCCGTCGAGGAGCACCCGCGCACGGGCGGTGCGCGGCAGCGCGTCGACGCGCTCGACCAGCTCGGCGACGAGGACCTCGGGGGAGACGGGACGGACCCTCACGGCAGCGGGTAGTCCTCCCAGCCGTCGGGCAGCGCCGGGACCTCCCAGGCCGGGTCCGGCGCCCAGTCCGCCCACGCCGGGTCCCACCACGTCGAGCCGGAGACGATCATCTTCTCGATGTCCTCGCCCTGCCGGCGGACGCGCTCGGCCAGCTCCGGCGAGTACTTGCCCAGGAGCACCTGCTCCTCGAACTCCTCGCGGTCCCGGTCCTCCCACGGACTGCCGTCCGCGGGTATCCAGTAGTCCAGCTCGTGGTCGAGGGTGTCGAAGCCCAGCGGCGTGCGCCGGTACGGGTCCTGGAGGTTCAGGTACCAGCCGTGGAACGTCCGGTCCTCGCCGCGCCAGTACAGGTCCACCGAGTAGGCGTCGTCCGGCCGGTGCAGCAGGAGCTTGCCGTGACCGCGCCACCGCGTCGCCCCCGACCTCCGCCAGCCGTGCGGCCAGTGGTGGTCGGGCAGCCCGAGCGGCGTGTCCGGCACCACGAACACGGCGAGCAGTCCCGGCTCGTCGACGATCACCCTCGTCGGCAGGACCGCCCACGGCTCGCCGTGCAGGACCTCGCGCCGCAGGACGACGTCGCCCGGTGAGAAGTACCCCATGCCGTCAGCTTAGATCGCGCTCTCACCACTACGGCCCTGGTGCGAGAGGTCTGGACCTATCAGACTGGAGACCGTTCTCCCGCGAGGACGAGGCCGCCGCCCGGCACCGGAGGAGAGGCCCGTGAGAGCACGCGGAACGCACGTCCGCTAGACCGCCGCGCGGACCGCGCGGCGACGCCGCACCCCTGCCCGGCAGCACCGCGCGAACCGCGGTCGGGACCGCCGCCGCCCGGCCGAGCCCGGCGGCGGTGGCCCCGACCGGCACGGCTCAGTCGTCCTCCAGCGCGCGCAGCAGCCTGGCCGTCGCGATCCCGTGCCGGGGGTCCGCGCGGGGAACCAGCTCCACCAGCCGGTCCAGGACCTCCACGTCGTCGGCGCACTGGTCGGTCTGCGCGAACGCCCACACCGCCTCCGCGTCGGCCCGCGCCAGCACCGCGCGGCGCACCGCGCCCACCAGGTCCTCCCGCTCGGCCCGCACGACCGGCGCCTCCGACCGCGGCAGCAGCGCGCCCCGGTACGCCGTCGCCGCCGCGCGCGCCTCACCGCGGCGCAGGGCACGCCGCACCGTCAGGAAGTCGGCCTGCACGTCGGCCTGCAACCGGTACGGCCTGGTGTGCAGCACCCCCGCGCCGAGCTGGGCGCGCAACCGGTGCAGCTCGGCGCGCACGGTCGTGGGGTTGCCGCGCTCGCCGTAGAGCTGGAGCGCCAGCTGCTCGGCCGTCAAGCCGCTGGGCCGCAGCACCAGCGCCGTGAGCAGCTCGGCGTGCCGCAGCGTCAGCGGCACGTCCCGGCCGTTCAGCACGGCCGTCGGAGAGGAGCCGCCGAGGAAGGACAGCGACAGCACCGGCGTGCGCGGCGCCGCGCACGACTTCGGCATCCGCAGCAGGTAGCCCTCGGCGAGCGGTTCGAGCAGCGCCTCGCGACCGTCGTCCAGCAGCACCCGGTCCGTCGCGCCCTCCAGGTCCACCCGCGCGCCGAGCACCCCGTGCGGATCGGCGGCCAGCACCCGGCCGGTCGGGCTGAGCAGTGCTCCCGGCTCGCCCCGCAGCCCCAGCAGGTGCCGCATGTTGCGCGAGCGCAGCTGCTCGTCGCGCGCGGCGGCGCGGACCTGGAGCTGCCCCTCGGCCAGCCGGGCCGCCGCGGACACCAGCGCCGCGATCGTCGGGTGCGCGGTGGCCAGCGGGCCGCTGACGTCGACCACGCCCAGGACCGTCCCCGTGTCGGGGTCGCGCACGGGACTCGCCGCGCACGTCCAGCCGTGGTAGGTCCGCACGAGGTGCTCGGCGGAGTGCACGGTCACCGACCTGCCCACCGCGAGCGCGGTGCCCATCGCGTTGGTGCCGATGGCCTCCTCGCTCCACCCGGCGCCCTCGGCGAGCTGGACCCGCTCGGCGCTGCTGCGCACCGCCGACGCGCCCTCGCACCACAGGACGCTGCCCTCGGCGTCGGTCACGAGCATGAGGTGCTGCGCGTCGTCCGCGACGCTGACCAGCGTCTCGCGCAGCACCGGCAGGACCGCCGCGAGCGGGTGCGCCCGGCGCACCTCGACCAGCTCGGACCTGCCGTAGACCAGGGGGGCCTCGTGCCGGTCCGGATCGACGCGCGCGGCCAGCGAACGCCGCCACGACTCCGAGATCACCGAGCGCGGCGCGCGGCCCGGATCGCCGCTCAGAACGCGTTCGTGCAGTCGGCGCAGCGTCCGTGCCAGATCCGCCGAGTCCGCCTCCGCCGCGGTCACCACCGGTGTTCGACCCCTCTCGCACGTGCGACCAAGGATGATCCCCTCCTGCGGACCGAGCAACCGCCGCGGCTCCACCGGGAGTGCAACGCGACTGCAACGTTGTCCCGCCTACCGTCCTCCCACCGAGGTGACGACGCGGGAGGCGGCACATGACGAGGTACGCGGCACCCGGCCGGCCGGGCAGCGTCGTGGCGTACCGGGAGCGGTACGACCACTTCATCGGCGGTGAGTACGTGGCCCCGGCCAAGGGGCACTACTTCGCCAACTCCACGCCGGTCACCGGTGAGACGTTCACCGAGGTCGCGCGGGGGACCGCGGAGGACGTGGACCGGGCGCTGGACGCCGCGCACGGCGCGTCGCGGGCGTGGGGCCGCACGTCCGCCGCCGAGCGCGCGACGGTCCTCGACGAGATCGCCGACCGCGTCGAGGACAACCTCGAAGCCCTCGCCGTCGCGGAGTCCTGGGACAACGGCAAGCCGGTCCGGGAGACCCTCGGGGCCGACCTGCCCCTGGCCGTCGACCACTTCCGCTGCTTCGCCGGACTGGTCCGCGCCCAGGAGGGCGGCCTCTCCCGGATCGCCGACGAGCTGGTGGCCCACCACTTCCCGGAGCCGCTGGGCGTCGTCGGCCAGCTCGTCCCGTGGAACTTCCCGCTGCTCGCGGCGGCCTGGAAGCTCGCACCGGCGCTCGCGGCCGGCAACGCGGTCGTGCTCAAGCCGGCCGAGCAGACCCCGGCGTCCGTCCACGTGCTGGTGGACGTCCTCGCCGACCTGCTGCCGCCGGGCGTGCTCAACGTCGTCAACGGCTTCGGCGCCGAGGCGGGCAGGTCGCTCGTCACCAGCCGCCGCGTCGCGCGGATCGCCTTCACCGGCGAGAGGGCCGCCGGGCTGCTGGTCGCCCAGTACGCGGGGGAGAACGCCGTCCCGGTGACGCTGGAACTCGGCGGCACGAGCGTCTCCGTGGTCTTCGACGACGTGACCGCCGCCCGCGACGCCTTCTTCGACAAGGCGGTGGAGGGGTGCGCGACGTTCGTCCTCAACCAGGGCCAGATGTCCACGAGCCCGTCGCGCGCGCTGGTCCGGAGCGGCGCGCGGACCGAGTTCCTCGGCGCCGTGGTCGAGCGCGTCGAGGCGGTCGTGCAGGGGCACCCGCTCGACACCGCGACGACGATCGGCGCGCTGGTGGACCACGACCGGGTGGCGCGGGTCCTCGCCCACGTCGAGACGGGCCGCCGGGAGGGCGCGCGCCTGCTGACCGGCGGTGAGCGCGCCGACCTCGGCGGCGAGCTCTCCGGCGGGTGCTACGTCGCGCCGACGGTCCTGGAGGGCGACACCGCGACGGGGATCTTCCAGGACGAGGTCCTCGGTCCGGTGCTGACCGTGACGACCTTCGAGGACTTCGCCGACGCGATCAAGACCGCCAACGGCGTGCCCCACCTCGTCGGAGCCGGCGTCTGGTCCCGCGACGGTCGCACCGCCCACCGCGCCGGGCGCGAGATCCAGGCCGGCCGGGTCTGGGTGAACGACTACCAGGCCCACCCGGGGCACGCCGCGTTCGGCGGCCACGAGCAGTCCGGCTTCGGCCGGGAGAACCGGCGCACGGCGCTCGGTCAGTACCAGCAGACGAAGAGCCTGCTGGTCAGCCACTCCCCGCACGCCGCCGGCCTCCTCTGACCCCCGACGCGCGACGGCCGCCACCGCGCGGGTGGCGGCCGTCGGACGCGTCAGTTCCGCCAGGGGACCTGCGGCGAGGCGTAGTAGTCGACGCCCCTCGCCGCCAGGCGCGGCCCCTGCGCGGCGAGCCGCGTGGCGAAGCCGGTCCAGTCGTGCGTGCTCGCGGGCGACCAGCCGAGCTCGGCCACGGCGAGCAGTCGCGGGAACGCCATCTGCTCGATCTCGTCGGAGTTCGTCAGCGTCTCGGTCCACAGCGGAGCCTCCACGCCGCGGATCGCCGACTCCGGCACGCCCTCCAGGTACGCGCCGGGGTTCCAGTCGTAGGCGTCGCGCACCTCGACGTACCCGGCCCAGGAGAGCCCGAGCTCCGTGTTCTCGTCGTACTTCATGTCCAGGTACGCGCGGTTCGCGGGCGACAGCACGATCGTGGTGCCCCGCGCGGCCGCCGCGGCCAGCTCGGGCGCCGCGCCGGTGGTGCCCCAGTACTGCGCCACCGCGCCGGCGCCCGGCTCGGCCTTCAGGAACTCGTGCCAGCCCGTGGCCTTCTTGCCGTGCTTCGCCACCAGCGGCAGCACCCGGTTCATGAACGTCAGGTAGTCCGGCTCGGTCGTCGCGTGCGCCTCGTCGCCGCCGATGTGCAGGTACTCGCCGGGCGTCAGGGCGGCCAGCTCGCGCAGCACGTCGTCGACGAAGGTGTAGGTGATCTCCTTGCCGATGCACAGCGAGCTGAAGCCCACCTCGGTGCCCGTGTAGAGCGGCGGCGCGACCCCGTCGCAGTTCAGCTCGGGGTAGGAGGACAGTGCGGCGTTGGTGTGCCCCGGCAGGTCGATCTCCGGGACGACCGTGATGTGCCGCGAGGCGGCGTACGCCACCAGCTCCCGGTACTGCTCCTGCGTGTAGTAGCCGCCGGGGCCGCCGCCGACCTCGGTGCTGCCGCCGTGGACGGCGAGGTTCGGCCAGCTCTTGATCTCGATGCGCCAGCCCTGGTCGTCGGCCAGGTGCAGGTGCAGGCGGTTGATCTTGTAGGCGGCGATCTGGTCGACGTACCGCTTGACCTCGTCGACGGAGAAGAAGTGCCGCGCCACGTCGAGCATCGCGCCGCGGTGGCCGAAGCGCGGGTGGTCCAGCACGCTGCCGCCCGGAACCGTCCACGGTCCGCGCTGCCGGGTGGGGCTCTCCACCTTCGCGGGCAGGAGCTGGCGCAGCGTCTGCACGCCGGAGAACAGCCCGTCGGCCGTCCTGGCCCGCAGCACCACGGCCGCCGGGGTCACGTCGAGCTGGTAGCCCTGCTCACCGACGCGCGGATCGGCGCCGGTGAGCAGCAGCGTGATGCCCCGCGGGGAGCGCGCCGGCTGGACGGGGAGCCGGTAGCCGGTGGACGGGCGCAGCAGACCGGCGAGGTACTCGCCCACCCGGCGCGCTTCGGCGGAACCCGGCTGGGTCCGGATCTCGGTGGCGGCGGTGAGGGCGAAGGCCGTGCCCGGCCTCGTCGTCACCTCGACGGGGGCGGGGACGATCTGCTGCAACGACGACTCCGGAGTTGCGGCGGCCGGGGTGGCCGACGTGACGACCCCCGTCGCGGCGACGAGCACGGCCGCGGCCAGGGCGCTGCGCACCCCGGCCCCGCGACTGCGCCCCGCGGGTGACGACGACCTCGGCGGTGCGGACCTCAGCTGCGAGGGCACGGACATCTCCTCCTGGCAGGACGACGGCGTGCGGCGGCGGGCTCCTCACCGTTACAGCCGGGCAGGAGGGCTGTCAAGGTCCAGACCAATTCACACCCCGGCGGTACGAACCTCCCGCCAGGCGCGGGCGAACCCCGCCTCCGCCCGCTCGGCCAGTGCGCTCTCCCGGCCGTGCAGCACACCGAACGCGAACGTGTTCTCCCCGTCGGCGTGCGCCCGCGTTGCGATCTCCAGCAGCACCGGCCGCGCCACGACGCCGTCCTGGTGCTCGCCCAGGACCGTCTGGAGCTCCTTGATGCCCTTGCGGAACCGCTTCGCCCGCTTGTCCAGCACCGGAGCGCCCACCTCCAGCGCGTAGCGCACGCGCTTGGCGGCCTTGCGCGACTCGTGCAGCGCGGTGTCCCGGACGTCGCCGGGCTCGGCGCCGATCGCCTCGTCCGCGCGGGCGGCCAGCTGCCGGTGCGCGCGGCGGACCAGCTTCGGCAGCACGACGGCGGCGCGCTCGGCGGCCAGGTCGGTCAGCGGCGGATCGGCGAGCAGCGCGTCCAGCGCGTCGAGCAGGGCGGCGTGGCGCTCCCCGTCGAGTGCCGTCAGCACCGCCTCGCGCGCGGCGGCCTCCTGCGGCGCGAAGTACCGGGTGAGGCGCGCGGAGACCGGGCCGGGCAGCAGCTCCGGGGCCAGTCCTCGGACGGCGCGCTCGAACCGGTCGCGCATCACCTCCAGGTCCCGCGCCCCGCCCAGCACGCCCGCGAGCCACTTCAGCTCGTCGGTCAGCGCCCGCGTGCGCTCCCGGTCCACGACCTTCCCGTACGTCTGGAGCGCGCTGCGCAGCCGTCGGGTCGCCACGCGCATCTGGTGCACGGCGTCGTGCTCGTCGCGGCGCACCCCGGGATCGTGCCGCTTCAGCGCGGTCACCTGCTCGCGCAGGTACGCCAGCGCCACGTCGCCGGCCGAGGACCTGCGGGTGATCCGCGGCGCCGGGTCGTCCGGGCCGAGCCGGTCGGCCAGCAGCCGCGACAGCTTCGACGGCGACGACGAGCGGACGATGCCGGAGTCCGCGAGGCGCTCCTCCACGGCGTCGAGCAGCCGGTGGTCACCGGCGGGGCCCAGTTCGACCTCGATCTCGCGCCACGCCTCGACCGTGGCGCCCTCACCGGTCGTCTGCCCGGTCACCACGTCCTCGACGACCTCGGCGAGCAGCTCACCGCGGCCGTCGACGAGCTGCCAGCGGTGCCGCGTGGTGAGCAGGTGCGCCACCGGAGCCGGTGCCGCTCCCCTCAGGTGCGCCCGCACGAGATCGGTCAGCTCCGCGGGCGGGTGCTCCGATCCGCGGTCCAGCGGCAGCCGGACCTCCTCGCGGGTGTCCGCGCCGATCGGCAGCTTCAGGTGCCAGCCCTCGTCCTCGCCCCCGCTGCGCCTGCGCAGCGTCACGTGACCGCGGGCCAGCCTGAGGTCCTCGGTGTCGTGGTACACGGCCTCCAGTTCGAACTCCTCCGGGCCGGCCACCGCCGTCACACCGGGCAGCCCGGTCAGCGACGGGACCCCGCTGCCCGCCGGGGCCTCGTACTTCCGCTCTGTCTCGCGCATCGACGTCGTCATGGCTCAGGAGTACACCGCGAACCCGCACTTCACGCGTCTTCCGTCATCAGGACGGGCGAGCGAGGTGACGGCGAGTCGCGTGACGTTGCCCCGGACAGGGGGAGTCGTCCGTCCGTCCGCGTGGTCTTCGGCCCGCGACTCCCCGTTGATCATCTCCGGTGGGTTCTCTTGTCCCGTGCCCACGGAGAAGGAACGCCTCGACGCACTGGAGCCGGTGGTCGCCGAAGCCGTCAGCGCCATCGCCGCGCTGAACGCGGAGCTGGGCCGGGTCAGCGGGAGACTCCGCGTGCTGGAGAGCAGGCTCTCCGGCGCCGGAGCGGGTGAACCGGCGGACTTCGACGCCGTCGACGAGGTCGTCGCGCCGGTGATCGCCGCCCTGCGGACCGCGTGGGACGCCGAGGACGAGGTGCTCGGCGACGAGGTGCGCACGGAGAAGCGCGAGCTGGTCGCCGAGTTCGACCGGCTGGAGGCGATGCGGGTCGACCTGGCGGGCAAGCTCGACAGCCGCCGCCTGGGCCGCTTCGACCGGGAGCAGACCAAGTCCCAGCTGGGCAAGGTGGAGTGGCGGCTGGGCGCGCTGCGGTCCAGCGCGACCGAGGCGCGGTCGCTGCTGGAGGACGACGAGCAGGCCGCGGGCGAGATGTGGCGCGTCCAGGCCGTGCACGACGGCGACGAGGCGCGCGAGCAGGTCCAGCAGATCGCGCGGGTCCGCGTGGAGGAGGCGCTGCGGCGCGGCGCGGAACTGCCGACGTGGTTCCGGGTCGGCGTCGGCGAGATCGCGACGCCCGACCCGACGAACTGGCTGCGCGCCGCCGCGGCGATGGTGGCCTACCGGCTGGAGTACAACGTCGGCTCCGCCGTCAGCCCGCTCGGCCCGCCCCCGGCCGACCGGCCCGGTTCGATCGCCTGGCAGCGGCAGATGGCGTCCTTCAAGGACATCTCCGCCCAGTTCACCGCCCTGCGCCCCTGAGGGGAGCGGTCAGCAGCCTTTCAGAACGCCCGCGAGCGCGTCCTTCTCGGCCTGGTCGACGCTCAGGCCGTAGGTGGACTTCACCTGCACCCAGTTCACCGCGTAGGTGCACCAGTACTCCTGGACCGGCGGCTTCCACTTCGCCGGGTCCTGGTCGCCCTTGGTGCGGTTGGACTTGGCGGTGGCCGCGACGAGCTGCGGGCCGTCGAGGTCGTTGGCGAACTGCTCGCGCCGCTCGTCGGTCCAGTCGGCCGCGCCCGAGCGCCACGCCTCGGCCAGCGGCACCACGTGGTCGATGTCGACGTCACCGGCGTCGGTGACGACCACCCCGTCGTACGGGCTGGTCCACTCGCCGGAGGTGGCCTTGCAGCCCTCGCCCCGCACCACGTCGCGGCCCTGCTGCTGGAGCACGACCTCGCGGGTGTCGCACCCCTCGCCCCGGCTGCTCCAGTGCGGGAACCGGTCGCGGCTGTAGCCGGTCATCTTGCCCTCCGCGGCCACGGGGAGCGCCGCGAGCTGGGCCACCGCGTCCCCGGCCGGAACACCCGGCGCGGGCGCGGAGCCGCTGGGCGGCGCGCCGCCCAGCTCGGAGCAGGACACCACCGCCGACAGGACGGCGACCGCACTCGCGAACGCCGCGATCCGCTCGTACTTCACAGCTGGTCTCCTCGACTCGTCGGTCCGCCCAGGGGGCAATGATCAGCGATGCTGGTCACGGACGGGTCACCGGGTCCCCCGGACGTGCGGAAGACCCCCGGTCGTCGCAACCGGGGGCCTTCGCAGCGTGGTCAGGGACGGCTGGTGAGGTAGCCGCCCATGTGCGTGAAGTACTCGGCGGCGGGCAGTTCGGTGCCGTCCGCGGTGCGGACCCGCCGGACGGCGAGCCCGCGGTTGCGCCCGCGGCGCGCGTCGGCGCCCGCGACGATCACCACGGCGTCGCCCTCGCGGTAGAACACGCGGCCCGGCGTGCCGCCGTAGCGGGCCTGCGAGACCTCGGCCTCGACGATCTCCAGCCGCTCGCCGCGGTGGAACGCGAAGGCGCTGGGGTAGGGCGGGCACTGCGCGCGGACGAGCCGGTCGAGCTCCTCGGCCGACCACGTCCAGTCGATCCGCAGGTCCTCCTCGGCGCGCTTGTGGAAGAAGCTCGCCTTCGACCGGTCCTGCTTGGTGAAGTCGGTGCGGCCCGAGGCGATCTCGGCCAGCCCGTCCACGGTGATCGGCCCGAACAGCTCCACGGTCTTGCGGAACAGGTCCGCGGTCGTGTCGCGCGGGCCGACCGGCACGGACCGCTGGAGCACGACGTCTCCCGCGTCGAGCGTGTCGTCCATCACGTGCGCGGTGACGCCGACCTCCTTCTCGTCGTTGATCAGGGCCCAGATCAGCGGCGAGAAGCCCGCGTAGGCGGGCAGCAGGGAGTCGTGCACGTTCAGCGTGCCGTGCTTCGGCAGCGAGAAGATCGTCGGCGGGATCCACGTGCGCCAGTTGGTCGCCACGATGACGTCGGGGTCGACCTCCCGGAGCCGCTGGAGCAGCTCGTCGTCGTCGGGGCGGTTGCGGATCAGCACCTCGACGCCGTGCTCGGTGGCGAGGTCCTCGACGGAGTCGCTCCAGATCTTCTCGTACGGGTGGTCGCTCTTCGGGTGCGTGACCACCAGCGCGACCTCGTGCTCGGAGTCGAGCAGCGCCTGGAGCGTGCGGTGGCCCCACGTCTGATAACCGAACATGACGACCCGCATGGGTCTCCTCCCAGGAACGACGACTGTCGGCCAAGCGAGGCTAACCTAACAGCAACCCGGTGAGGAGAGGCTTCCCTAACCGCGGGGTGGCGGACCGCGTGCCCGCCACCCCGCGCCGTCAGGCGCTCATCCGCCAGTGCACGACGTAGCCCGCCGCCTCGGCGGCGATGAGGGCGTCGAGCTTCGTGGTGTTCGTGCGCTTCCACACCTCGAAAGAACGGCCCCTGCGCGCGTCGAGGACCATCGGCGTGAATTCCGGGTGGGTGCGCTGGAGAATGCGCAGCGCGATGGTCGCCGCCTCACGGGTGAGCGGTACTTCCTTCAGGTGCACCAGAACCGCCGCGACAGATCCGTCCGGACGGCGCAGGCCGAGGTGCGGTGACACCCGCAGGGTGAGATCACCCGCCGACCAGTGCACCTTCTCCACCGGAACCCCGGTCGCCCCGGTGTGCTGCAACCAGGGCAGGAAACCGTCCGCCACCTCCTGGAACGCCCTGGCCTGGCCGGTGCGGTCGACGGCGTCGAACGCCCGCTCGAACTCGCGCTCCGGCGTCGGCGAGTTGACCGCCCGGCGCATCGCGCCGCGCACCGGGTTGTAGAAGCCGCACATCCGCCGATCTTCCGAGAGGTACATTCCGCGCTGCTCGCCGACGATCGTGATGCGGCCCCGCTGACCGCTCATCACGTATTCCGTGAAAGACATCGCCGTGACGTTGATCCGGTCCGACATGCTGCCCCCGTCTCCGCGCTCGCGTCCTTCGCCCATTTTATCGGCGACCACCGACAAAAAGGGCTGCTGAGCGGGGCGTTCGGGTGGTCAGTCCCAGAGCAGGACGCCGGGGTTGAGGATGCCGTAGGGGTCGAGCGCCCGCTTGGTCGCGACGAGGGCGGCGGCGAACGGCTCGGGACGCTGCTCGTCGTACCAGGGCATGTGGTCGCGGCCGACGGCGTGGTGGTGGGTGATCGTCGCCCGGTGGCGGTGCAGCACCTCTGCGGCCGCGGCCTTGATCTCGTCCCACATCTCGACCTCGGAGCCGCGCCTGCCGGGCGCGATCACCGTGAAGTAGGGGGCCGCGCCGTCGGGGTAGACGTGGGTGAAGCGGCAGTTGACGATGCCGGGGGAGTCGCACACCTCGCGCACCGCCTTGTTCAGCTCCTCGTGCAGCGTCGCCACGAGGTCGTCGACCCGGTCCCAGGTCGTCGCCGTCTCGAAGGTCTCGATGATCACGCTCATCCTGGCCAGGGCGTCGCGCAGGTACGGCATCCGCAGGAACGTGGTGCGCCACCGCTCGACCGAGTCGCCGCGGTCGCGGTCCTGTTCCCGGCCGCCGTGCGAGCGCGCGATCTCCACCGCGTCGGCCAGCTCCACCTCCACCGGGATGTGCGCCGACTCGAACCCGAGCACCAGCACCGTCTCGCCGTTCTGGGCCGTGCCGCTGAACCGGGCCTCCCCCGCGTCGAGCAGCCGCAGGTTCGCCGGGGTGAGGCCGGACTGCACGATCGCCCTCGTGGCGCGCACGCCGTCGCGGAAGGAGTGGAACATGATCGCGGTGGACGCGCGGTAGTTCGGCCGCTCCTGCACCCGCATCCACGCCTCGGTGATCACGCCGAGCGTGCCCTCCGAGCCGAGGAACAACCGGTCGGGAGACGGACCCGCGCCGGAACCCGGCAGCCGCCACGACTCGTTGATGCCGATGGGCGTGACGACCCGCATGGACTCCACGAAGTCGTCGATGTGCGTGTGCATCGTGGCGTAGTGACCGGAGGAGCGGGTCGCGAGCCAGCCGCCCAGCGTGGAGAACTCGAAGCTCTGCGGGAAGTGCCGCAGCGTGTAGCCGTGCGGCCGGAGCTGGTCCTCCAGGTCCGGGCCGAGCACCCCCGCCTGGATGCGAGCCGAGCGGCTGATGGGGTCGATGTCGAGCACGTTGTCCAGGTTGGACAGGTCGAGCGAGAGCGACGGGTTCTCCCCGCGGTGCTCGACCCCGCCGACGACGGACGTGCCGCCGCCGTAGGGGATCACCGCGACGTTCGCGTACCCGGCCCAGTCGAGCACGTCGACGACGTCGGCCTCGCTGCGCGGGTAGGCCACGATGTCCGGCGCGTTCTGCAGGTCGCCGCGCAGCGCGCGCACGACGTCCCGGTACGCCTTGCCGTAGGTGTGGGAGGCGCGCTCCCCCGGCAGGCTCGTGCAGATCGGCGCCAGCGCGTCGGGGGGCACGACCCGCACCGGGGGCAGGTACGCGCCGGGCACGGGGACCGGGCGCTCGGGCAGGCCCGGCAGCAGCGACGCGAGCTGCACGCACTGGTCGTCGGGCACGGCGTTCTCCGCCTGTCCCCAACCCCACCACGACCTGGTCATCAACGCTCCCCGCGACCGTCGGCCCGGTCGCTCGAAGCGGAGGGTATAGGTGCGGGCGGTCGTGACCAAGAGGCCGATCGAGATGCGTCCGTCCCGCCGAGCGGCGGCGGGCGAACGGCCCAGCGGGGCACCGCCGCCGCCCGTTCGGGCAGGGGTGCAGGCGCGCACACTGCCTGAGCGTTCAAGCAGGACGTACCATGGCGGGATGGCGGACACCAGGTGGCTCGACGACGACGAGCAGCGGGCGTGGCGGGCTCACGTGGGTTCCATGGCGCTGCTGTTCGACCAGCTCGACGAGGACCTCCAGCGCGACGCGGGCATCCCGCACACCTACTACCTCGTCCTCGCGATGCTGTCCGAGGCGCCGGAGGGGTCGATGCGCATGACCGACCTCGCCGAGCGGATCTTCTCCTCCCGCAGCCGCCTCTCCCACGCGGTGAGCCGGCTGGAGGAGCGCGGCTGGGTGCGGCGCACCGCGTGCTCCACCGACCAGCGCGGACAGCTCGCCGTGCTCACCGAGGCCGGGCTCAGCACGCTGCGCGCGACGGCTCCCCGGCACGTGGAGTCCGTCCGGCGACACCTGTTCGACCGGCTCACCCCCGAGCAGGTGGTGCAGCTCCGGGACATCAGCGAGGCCGTCCACGGTCCGCTGGCCGCGTCGCGCGGAGCCGCGGAGCGCGACCGCAGGAGGCGGGCCAAGCAGGCCGGGGGCCGAGCGGGCGACCGGTGATCGGTGATCGGTGATCGGTGGACCGTCCCGGACGTCGCGGAGCGGGTGCCGCCCGGCTCCCCGGCGCGGTGACCGGGGGCTCAGCGCGCCGCTGCGGTGACCACCGGCGTTCGTTCCGCCGGCGGGGCGGTGAGCATCCTCGCCCCGGACCACAGCGACACGACCAGCACCGCCAGCGCGAACACCGGCAGCACGAGCGTGCTCGGCGCGACCGTCAGAGCCGCGCCCAGCGCGAGCGCAGGCAGGGCCAGCCCGACGTAGGCGATGAGGAAGATCGCCGCCAGGACCTCGCCGCGGGACCCCGGCGCGGCGAGCGCGCTGGCCGTGGCCACCGAGCGGCGGAACACCAGCCCGCCGCCCGCGCCCGCGGCGGTGCCGCCCGCGACGAACAGCGCGAGGCTCGACAGCGGCACGGCGGTCCCGACGCCGATCAGTCCGGCCGACACCAGTGCCAGGCCCAGCAGGAGCTGCGTCCGGGCCGCGAGACCGGCCAGCGCGATCTGGCTGACCGCGCTGGCGGCGAACACGGCGAACGTCACCGCCCCCGCGAGCAGCCGCGAGGTCTCGTGCAGGGTGCCGGAGAGGAACGTGGGCGCGAGCGAGGTGAACAGGCCGAAGATCGCGAACGCCGCCGCGGCCCCGGCCGCCGCGGCGGCGAACGTGCTGCGCGCCTCTCCCGGCAGCGACACCCGCTGCGGCCGGTAGACGTACCGCTCGGCACCGCGGTCCACGGTCTCCGGCACGAGCGCCACGGCGACCGCGCTCACCGCGAGCAGCACGACGAAGATCGCGTACGGCGTGGTCAGCGGCGACGAGCCCCACTCGGCCAGCGCGCCGGCGACCAGCGGGCCGAGCGCGAGACCGCCCGTGTTCACGGCGGTGGAGACGAGCGCGGCCCGGCCGGGGTGCTCCTGCGGGCGGGCCGCGCCGCGCAGTTCGGCCAGGTGCGCGGTGGCGGTCGCGGTGATCGCGCCGACGCCGAGCCCGGAGACGAGCCGGGCGGCGAGGAGGCCCGGCACCTCCGGCCAGAGCAGGAAGATCCCGGCCGACAGCAGCTCCAGCGCGACGGCCGCGAGCACGACCCGGCGGCGGCCGAGCCCGTCGCTGACGTGCCCGGCGAGGTACAGGCTCGCCATCACGCCGACGGCGTAGGCGGCGAAGACGACCGTGACCGTGACCGTGCTGAACCCGTCGCGCTGCTGGTACAGCGCGTACAGCGGGGTCGGGAGGGTGGAGAACGCCATGGTCGTGAGGAACGCGGCCGCGACGACCCAGAACCCGCCGCCGTGCCCGATCCCGCTTCTCGATGTGCTCACGGTTTCACCCTCGTCCGCCCGGTCCATCGAGTCCAACGAACAGCACTGGTACCAGTCATCGGGACAGGCGATGATTCCCCCGTGGACATCCGACAACTGGAGTACTTCGTCGCCGTCGCCGAGGAGCTGAACTTCACCCGCGCCGCGCAGCGGGTGTTCGCCGTGCAGTCCACGGTGTCCGCCGCGATCCGCGCCCTGGAGGCCGATCTCGGCGCCGTGCTGTTCGAGCGCTCCACCCGCAGCGTCGCGCTGTCCCCGGCCGGCGCCGCGCTGCTGCCCGAGGCGAAGACGGTGCTGGAGACGCTCGACCGCGCCCGTGCGGCCGTGCAGGAGACGACGACCGGGCTGCGCGGCAGCGTCCGCATCGGGTCGCTGACCAGCATCGCCGTCATCGACCTGCCCGCACTGCTCGGCGCGTTCCACCAGCGGCACCCGCTTGTGGACCTGCACGTGACGGCGTCGCCGGAGGGGTCGACGGGTCTCGCGCGGGACCTGCGGCGCAGCCGGCTCGACGTGGCGCTGATCGGCCTGCCGGACTCCGAGCTGGCCGGGCTCGACGTCCGGCCGGTCGTGCGCATCCCGTTCGTCGCGCTGCTGCCCGAGTCGCACCCGCTCGCCGAGAGGGCCGAGATCGACCCGGCCGACCTCGTGGGGGAGCGCTTCGTGGACACCCTGCGCGGCTTCGGCAACCGGCTCGCCGTGGACCGGGTGTTCGAAGCGCTCGCCGCGCCGCGCCGGGTGGTCGTGGAGGTGTCCGACCTGACCACCGTCCCCGGCCACGTGCGGGCGGGGCTGGGGGTGGCGGTCGTCCCGAGGATCGCCGCGTCGCAGGAGCGGGGGCTGGTCAGCCGTCCGCTGGCGGGTTCCCCGCTGGTCTGGACGCTGCACGCCGCCACCCTCGCGGGTCGCCGACCGAGCCGTGCCGTCGCGGCGCTGCTCGACCTGCTCGACGACCACGTGCTCCGGGACACCGCCTTCTGAGCTGTCCCGGCCAGCGGAGAACCCTCCCGTCACCTGCTGGAACGCCGATGCGAGCGCCGCTCGGAACAATGCTCGAAAAATTGGGTGTGTAAAAACGAGTGGCCCTGGGCATCCCCCCACCGAGCAGGAAACGAGTTGAACCGAAAGAGGTTCGACACAGAGGAGGGAGCGCCCTGATGGGCATTCTGGGTTGGATTGTCCTGGGTCTCATCGCCGGTGCCATCGCGAAGGCCGTCATGCCCGGCAAGGACCCCGGCGGCATCATCGTCACGATGCTCCTGGGCATCGTCGGCGCCGTGATCGGCGGTTTCGTCGGGCGTGCCATCTTCGGCACCGACCTGGGCACCTTCTTCGACCTGAGCACCTGGCTGCTGGCCATCCTCGGCGCCCTGATCGTGCTCGGCGTCTACCGTCTCGTCACCGGCAAGCGGGCTCACGCCCACCACTGACCGACTCGACGAGCCCCCGGCCCCCTGCGGGCCGGGGGCTTTCGCGTGTCCGGAAACCGCGAGCCGGTCGCGCGGACAACGAAATGGTGAACATTCGGGCGGGGGGGGTGACACATTCGTGACATCGGCAGCCCGATTGCTCCGACCGCAGTAGGGACGTCCGTGACGTACGTCTCCGTCCGCCTTTCCCGGGAAAGGCGCGAAAGCGGCGCCCGGCCCGGCGCTCCTCTCCCCGGCACCGCGCGAGGTCCCGGCCGTTCGGCCGTTCGGGCACGAGGTCGTCCCTTCACCCCTTCCGGTGTTGACGGACGACGCGGCGCGTCGGTCTACTGGCCGTGATCCGATCCGGCGGACGCGCGGAGGACCACTGCCGCCGTCCCCACTGGTGGCGGGCCGGTCTCGAACGCCCGCCGGGGAAGGACGAGCCTCGGTGCGCAGGTCCACGACGGCGAGCCCGATGAGCGCTGCCCTGATGAGCGCTGCACTGGTGACCACCGCGACGACGCTCGGAGCCGGCACCGCCGAGGCGGTCGCCCACGGCGTCCCGGCGGCGGCGGGCCAGTTCCCGTACGCCGTGCAGCTAACCGCACCGGCCGTCCCGAACCCGGACGGCACGACGCGCGGCAGCGCCTGCTCGGCCTCGCTGATCGCTCCGCGGTGGGTGGTCACCGCCGGTCACTGCTTCCGCGACGTCGACGGCGTCCCGGTGAGCGGCCCCGTGCCCTACCCGGTGACCGCGACGATCGGCACGGTCGACCTGGACGACGGCCGGGGCACGAGGGTCGAGGTCGTCGAGGTGCGGCAGTCGCCGGTCAACGACGTCTCGATCGCGAAGCTGGCCACCCCGGTGACCGGCGTGCGGCCCGTCGCGCTGCCGAGCCGGCCACCGGTCGCGGGCGAGGAGCTGACGCTCGCCGGCTGGGGCGCCACCGAGACCACCACCGGCCCCTCGAAGATCCTGCACTTCGGCGAGGTCGAGGTCAGCAGCGTCGACGACACCACGGCGGGCGTGCACGGCGTGTGGCCGCGGCCCGACACCAGCGCCTGCCCGTACGACTCCGGCGCTCCGTACGTCCGGCCGGGCGCGCACGGCCGCGCCACGATCGTGTCCGTGGAGAGCGACGGCCCGGCGTGCCCGCACGCCGAGGAGGAGACCACCGCGCGCGTCGACGTGATCGCCGACTGGATCCGCCGGGAGATCCGCGGCTGAGTCCGCGTCCGACGGCCGATCCCGGCTCGCCGCGCCGGGCCGTCGAACCGCTCCCGACCGCCCGGCGGGGCGCCGTTCGGCCGTGCCCTCCGCGGATCACGCCGGACGCCGGGGTGACCGCGCCGCCCCGGAGGCCGACAGCGCATCGGCGGGAGGAGCGCGGACCCGGTCGTATCATTCGTCGACCGGCTGTCGACGAGGGGTGATCACGGCGTGACGGACCAGCTGGAGCTGCCCGAGCTCACGGAGCTGACGGTGGCGGTGCGTCACCTGATCAACGCGTCGCGGGAGCTCTCGGCGCGTCTGTCGCGGGAACTGGGGGTCAACGGCACGGACATGGCCGCGCTGTCCCTGCTGGAGCAGCACGGTCCGATGGGACCGTCCGAGCTGGCGGCGTCGCTGGGCATCCGTTCCGCGTCGGTGACCGTGCTGATCGACCGCCTGGAACAGGCCGGGCACGTCGAGCGGGTCCGCAGCAGCAGCGACCGCCGCCGTGTCGCGGTGATGACGACCCCGTCGGCCCACCGGGCCACTCTCGGCGCCGTGGTCCCCACGATCCGGGCGATCGACGAGATCAGTCGCGGGCTCGACGAACACGACCAGCAGGTGGTGCGGCGGTTCCTGGACGCGGTGACCCGCACCATGAGCACGCGCGACCCGTCCCGACCGGAGGGGTGACCGCCGCGTTCGTCGGCACCCCGGTCAGGGTTCGTCGGCGACGGCGTCGAGTGTCCCGGCCAGAGCGGCGGTGGCGTCGCCGAGCAGTGGCGTGCCGTGCCCGAGACCGGCGACCCCGGGACGGAGCGCGGCCAGGCGGCGCAGCGCTGCCCCGGCCTGCTGGCGGTCGACGTCGAACGGCCCGAGCGACGTGTCTCCGCGAGGCGTCCTGACAGCGAGGTCACCGGTCAGCACCGCGGCCCGTGCGGGCAGGTGCAGGGCGGTGCTGCCCGGCGTGTGGCCCGAGACGGCGTGCACGACCAGCGCCTCGTGCCCGCCGACGTGGTCGCCGTCGTTCAGGTCCAGGTCGACGGGGCAGCGGGGCGGGGCGAGGTTCTCCGGGTGCGCCCGCGCGATCTCCTCGTGGATCGGCCGCTCCAGCGCGGTGAGCACGGGGTCGGGCGCGGGCTCCTCGCCGCGCAGCACGGCCGCGTCGCGGTCGCCGGTCGCGACGCGGCTCCCGTCAGGTCGGCCAGGGCCGCGGCGGCACCGGAGTGGTCGCTGCGGAAGTGCGTGAGCACGATGGTGCGGACGTCACGGGCCGAGGCGCCGATCTGGTCGAGCGCCTCCAGCACCGCGATCTCGTCACCGGGCAGTCCGGGGTCCACGACCACGACTCCGAGGTCGTCGCGCCACAGGTGGGCGTTGCTGACCGAGGTGGGCGTCCACCTCGGGTCTCGGGCGATGGCGGTCGCGCGGGTCATGCCCCCTCCTGCCGGGTGTCGACCCCCGTGCTCCCGCCGCGCGGGAAGAAGTCGGGCAGGTCGACGTCGTCGGCCGAGGTCTTCGCGAGCCGGTCGGCCAGGGCCAGACGCTGTGCGGGCCTGCTGCCCAGAAGCCGTCCGGCGGTGCGCAGGGCGGTGATCCCGGCGCGGGTCCTGGGGTAGGCGAAGCCCGGTGCTCCCGGCGGGAGGGCCTGCGCACCGGCCACGTAGGGCCGCATCTTCCGTTCGAAGGCGGCGAAGGCGTCGGCGTGATCGGGGCGGGTGGCCAGCTCCGAGGCCAGCACGTAGGCGCCGACCAGGGCGAGGCTGGTTCCCGTGCCGCTGAGCGGTGCCGCGCAGTACGCGGCGTCGCCGACCAGCCCGACCCGCCCCCGGCTCCAGGAGGGCAGGCGGACCTGACCGATCGCGTCGAAGTAGTAGGGGGCGGCGTCCAGAGCGTCGAGGACGCGCGGGGTGACCCAGCCGGCGTCGGCGAACGTCTCGCGCAGCAGCGCGGTCTGGTCGCGCTGGTCGAGGTTCTCCAGCCCGCGGACGTTGGTCATGAACGCCAGGGTCGCCCGGACGGTCCCCAGGTTGTCCGGGCGCAGGGTCACCTGGCGCTGGTCCGGTGCGTGGTACCAGCGCCACCAGTCGTCGTCCTCGGCCGTCCGGGGAACGGTCAGGTAGGCCATGTACAGGCCGAGGTGGTGGATGCGGGCCTGCGGCAGGACCAGCGACCGGGTGCGGGAGGTGAGCCCCTCCGCGATCACGACCACGTCGAACGAGCGGGGCGCCGAGTGCAGGAAGGACACCTCGACCCGGTCGCCCGTGTCGTTCAGGCCGGTGATCTGGTCGCCGAAGACGTACTCCGTGTCCGGCCGGGTGCTGTCGACGATCACCCGCGAGAGCTCGCCGCGCAGGATCTCCAGCTCCGCCGTGGCGCCGTCGACGGCCGTGGCGTCGCCGGGGAAGGCCGCGACGGTCCGACCGCTGCCGTCGACGAGCGCGGTGCCCCTCTCCCCGGTCCGCGCGGCCAGGACGGCGTCCCGCAGGCCCATGCGGCGCACGACCTCGCGCGCCGCCCCGCGCACGTCGACGTTCTGACCCGCCTCGCGCAGTCCGTCGAAGCGTTCGACCACGGTGGTGTCCCAGCCGGCGGCGTTGAGCCAGTGGGCGAGAGCGGGACCGGAGATGCTGGCCCCGGAGATCAGGACGCTGGGTGCGGACACGGGCGAGGTCCTCCGAGACGTGGTTGCTCCGACCGGCCACCGCGAGTGGACGCACCCGCTGGAGTGCCCGACCCGACAAATCTATCTCGTCGTCTAGTAATTAGACAATCGAGTTATCTGCGGCCGAGTCGACCAGCGCGGCCCGTGCGAGATCGCGCAACCAGACGTGGGCGCGATCGGTGTCGTAGCGCTGGTGCCACGACAGGAGGACCGGAGCGGGGGGCAGGTCGAGGGGCAGCGGGAGCAGCGTCAGGCCGAGGTCCGCGGCAGCTGAGCGCGCGGTGACCTCCGGCGCCGTGAGGAGGAGGTCGGCGTCGCGCGCGAACGCGAACGCGGCTGCTTCGGTGGGCACGGTCGCCACCACGCGCCGGGCGAGTCCCAGCCGTGCGAGAACCTCGTCCAGGGCGTTGTCGAGCTTTCCGCGCCGCGAGACGGTGATGTGCTCGGCCGCGGCGTACCGCTCGGCGGTGACGGTCTCGCCGCGGGCGAGCGGGTGCTCCCGCCGCACGACGGCGACGAGACGCGTCTGGGCGACCTGCTCGGTGCGGACGTCGGGTGCGGTCGGGCGGCTCGCGTTCGCCTCCAGGTCGACCTGGCCGCGGCGCAGTTCCGGCGTGTCGACGCTCGACTCGGCGACGAAGCGCAACCGCACGCCCGGCGCCTGCTCGCGCACGGCCGTCAGCAGTGCGGGGCCCGCGAGGGCGAGGAGCGAGTCGTGCCAGCGCAACGTGAAGGTGCGTTCGAGCGTGGTGAGGTCGAGCTCACGACTCGGCGCCAGCACGCCCTGCACCTGATGCAGCAGTTCGTGCACCTGTTCCCGGACGGCGATCGCGTACGGCGTCGGTGTCATCGTGCGCCCGGTGCGCACCAGGATCTGATCTCCGGTGGTGCGCCGGATCCGGCCGAGGCTGCGGCTCATCGCCGGGGCGGTGACGTGCAGCCGGTCGGCCGCCGCGGTCACGCTGCCCTCTTCGAGCAGGGCGTCGAGGGCGGCGAGCAGGTTCAAATCCAATTGCATGACAGTAATTCTAACCGTGCTTCACATGCACTTGCAGTTAATCCACGGTGGAAATACCGTCGAGACGCGAGCACGAGACAGAAGCCCGCAAGACCTCGTTCCCCCTGTTCAGATGGAGTGCCGCCATGTCCGGAACCGCTCAGAACACCGTCGTCTCCGATGCCGACCTGCTGGCGCGCACCGCGGTCGTGGTGCGCGCGGCCGGTGCGGTGCTGCGCGAGCGCTTCGGCGAGGTGGTGCGCCACGAGACCCGCGAGGAGCTGATGAGCGCGCTGGCGGTCAACGACGACGCGGCCCTGGCGGTGCTGCGCCCCGGCCTCACGGGTGTGCGTCCGGGCGCGGGCTGGGTGCGGGAGGAGCTGGAGGGCGGGGAGTTGCCGCCGGGGGAGTGGTGGGTGGTGGATCCGGTCGAGGGCAACGTCAACCACCTGCACGCTCTGCCGGAGTGGGCGGTGACCGCGACGCTGGTGCGCGACAACCGGCCGGTGCTCACCGCGGTGCACCTGCCGCTGACCGGCCGGACCTGCACGGCGCGCGTCGGCGGCGGTGCGCACCTGGACGGCCGGGCGCTGCACGTGTCCGGCACCGCCGACCTGGGGCTGGGGCTGGTGGCCACGAGTCAGGCCCGCCCGGACGAGGACGAGGCGGTCGTGCGGCGGGCGGGTGCCTCGATCACCGCGATGCTGCGCGACGCGCTCGTGGTGCGCACCTCCGTGCCCGCGACCCTGCACCTGATCGACGTGGCCGCCGGGCGCGTGGACGCGTTCTGGCAGTTCGCCGGTGCGCGCGCCGACCTGCTGCCCGGCGCACTGCTGGTCACCGAGGCGGGCGGACGCGTCACCGACACCGCTGGCCGCCCGTGGACCCCGGCCAGCGACGGCTTCCTGGCCGCGGCCCCCGGCGTGCACACCGCCGCCGTCGCCACCCTCACCCGCTGACCGTCCACCACCCGAAGGAGCACACCACCGTGACCACGATCGCGATTCTGGGAAACGGCCGCGTCGGCGGCACCCTCGCCAACGCCCTGACCACCGCCGGACACCGGGTCGCCGTCGCCGACCGCACCCCCGGTGCCGCCGCTCGCGCCGCGGCGCCGGCGCAGGTCGTCGTCAACGCCACTCCCGGCGCGGGATCACTGGGGCGACTGGCCGCGCTGCGCGAACAGCTGCGCGGCAAGATCCTCGTCGACGTCTCCAACGCCACCACCGACGGACCCGACGGCCTGCCCGCCGACCTGCTCTACCCCGCGTCCAGCCTCGCCGAGCAGTTGCAGCAGGCCCTGCCGGACACCCACGTCGTGAAGACCCTGAACACGATGCTGTTCTCCGTCATGACCGCCCCCGCCTCGCTCACCGGGGCCCCGACCGCGTTCCTGTCCGGCGAGAACCCGGAGGCCAAGCAGACCGTGCGCGCACTGCTGGCCGACCTGGGCTGGCAGCAGGAGCAGATCGTCGACCTCGGCGGCATCACCACCGCACGCGCCACCGAAGCCGCCGTGCTGTTCGTCCCGCACGTGATCCGCGCCAGCGGGTTCGCACCCTTCGCCATCTCCCTCACCCGCTGACGACCCCAGAACGGTGTGAGGGCCGGTCCGACTCGCGGACCGGCCCTCACACCGTTCTGAACAGCTCGTCACGCCGGTCAGTGAGGCGCCCCCGGCAGGATTCGAACCTGCGACCTCGGGATTAGAAGTCCCTCGCTCTCTCCACTGAGCTACGGAGGCTGAAGGGGCTGGCGACCACTCGCCGTAGCAGAGTAGCTGGCCCCACCGAGCACATCGCTCCAAGACGTTTGACCGTTTCCGGTCTGCGCCCAGAAGAGTGATCAAGACGGCTGTTTGTGGTGGGGATCACTCGATCGGCCCAGTCGACGCTCTCACGACGAGGTCGGCGGGGAGCCGAACGGGTGTTCCGGGCCTCTCGCCGTCGAGCAGGCGCAGCGCCAGTTCGCCCGCTCGACGCCCCTTCTCGATCAGGGGTTGACGCACCGTGGTCAACGGTGGGTCCGCGCGGTGTGCGGCGGGGACGTCGTCGAAACCGACCACCGACACGTCGTCCGGCACCGTCAGGTCGAGGTCCCGCACGGCCTGGAGGGCGCCGAACGCCAGTTCGTCCGACGCGCACAGCAGCGCGGTCGGCCGGGGGGAGCGCTCCAGGAGCCACCGGCCGCCGACGCGGCCCAGTTCGCGTTCGCTGCCCGGCGCCTCCCACACGGGCACCGCGTCCGGGTCGACGCCCGCGTCGGCGAGCGCGGTCAGGTAGCCGTTCAGGCGGTCGCGCGTCACCGGGAAGGGCGCGTGGGCGCGTCGGCGTTCCAGTGACATCGGACCGGACAGGCCGTCGCTGTGCAAGGAGAAGGTGATGACGCCGAAGTCGCGGTGCCCCAGGTCCAGCAGGTGCCGTGCGGCCGCGCCGGCCCCGCCCTCGTCGTCGACCGCCACGACGGCTGCGCCGGGCAGCACCGGCTGGTCGATCAGCACCAGCGGCAGGCCCCGCGCCCGCACGGCGGCCAGCGCGGGTGAGTCCTCGGGCAGCGAGTAGGCCACGACGACGTCCGCCTGCGCCCTCGTCACCATCTCGGGGCGCGGGCCGTTGCAGCCGGCCCCCGGCATCAGGACCAGCCAGTGGTCGTGCCCGTCCACCGTCTGCGCCAGGCCGTCGAGCAGCACGGACAGCGCGGGATCGGCGAACGAGGAGGGCAGGTCGTCGCACAGCAGGAGCGCCACGGCCGCGCTGCGCCGGGTCGCGAGACTGCGGGCGACGGGATCTGGTCCGCCGTACCCGAGCGCGCGGGCCGTGTCGAGGACGCGCTCGCGCAGGGCCGCCGAGAGCTGGTCCGGCCGGTTGTAGGCGTTGCTCACGGTCGCCCTGGACACCCCCACCGCCGCGGCGACGGTGTCCAGCGTCGGCCTGCGAGGTCGGTCCGGCTCCATCCGGCGAGGATATCGACGTCCGGGTCGTGGACCGGTCATCTCGACGTCACGTGTTCGAATCCTGGAGTGCGGACATACCCGCTGGACGTCTCTGAAGCGCTTCAGTCATGCTGGGGAGACCGCTCCGGAAGGGAAGTGTCCATGCCCACCCCACGCTTCGCCGTGTTCGCGGCCTTCGTCGCGAACGGCGTCTTCTTCAGCTCGTGGGCCGCGCGGGTGCCCGCGCTGGCCGAGCGGATCGGCGCGCACGAGGGCGTCCTCGGCCTGACCCTGCTCGGCGCCAGCGCCGGTCTCGCGCTGACCGCGCCGCTGGCCGCGCGGGTCGTCGCCGCGCACGGCGCGCGCGTCGTCGTGATCGCCAGCGTCGTGGTGATCGCCCTCGTGCTGCCGCTGCTCGGCCTCGCGACCTCACCGCTGCAACTCGGACTCGTGCTCTTCCTGGTCGGCTCGTCCAACGCGGCGCTCGACGTGTCGATGAACGTCGGCGCCGTCGAGGTGCTGCGGGTGCTGGACCGGCCGCTCATGCCGCAGTTCCACGCCGGGTTCAGCGTGGGCGGCCTGCTCGGTTCGCTCGGCGCGGCGGGAGCCGCCGCCGCGAGCTGGACACCGCTGCGGCACTTCCTCCTCGTCGCGGTCCTCGGCCTGCTGCTCCTCGCGCTCGTGGGACGGAACCTGCCGGGCGCCACCGGCGAGCGGCACCGCGAGGCCGTCACCGATCAGGCGCCGGTCCTGCGTCGCCCCCTGCTGTGGCTGCTGGCCGCCGTCGCGTTCTGCTCGGCCATCGCCGAGGGCGCGTCGGCCGACTGGTCCGCCCTGTTCCTGGTCGGCGAGCGCGGGACGGACCAGGCGGCCGCGGCCGCCGCGTACGCGGGGTTCTCCGTCGCCATGGCCACCGCGCGGCTCCTGGGCGAGCCGGTGCAGCGGCGCTGGGGCCCGCACCGGCTGCTCGCCGGTGGCGCGCTGGTCGCGTTCTTCGGGCTGGTCCTCGTGGTGGCGGTGCCGCTCGCCGCCGCCGGGTACGCGGGCTTCGCGCTGACCGGACTGGGCCTCGCGTTCGCGTTCCCCGTCGTCATGGACCTCGCGGGCGCGGCCGGCCGGCGTGCCGACGGGACCGGTGGCGAGCGGGAGTTGGGGCTGGTCACCACGATCGCCTACACGGGCTTCCTCGCCGGGCCGCCGCTCGTCGGGGGCATCGCCCACGCCACGAACCTGTCGGTCGCCCTGGGCGTGGTGGCGGTCGTCGTCGCCGCGACCCTGCCGGCCGTGTGGTTCGCCGCACGCGCGAGTGCGGGGGAGCGGGAGCGGGAGCGGATCGACGCCTGACACTGTGGAGCGACACGGCGTTTGAAGCCTCTGCCAGCGGTTATGTACGTGCGACAGATCTGGTCCACGTGGAGGTA
Source organism: Umezawaea beigongshangensis (assembly GCF_016464305.1). Classification (GTDB taxonomy): domain Bacteria; phylum Actinomycetota; class Actinomycetes; order Mycobacteriales; family Pseudonocardiaceae; genus Umezawaea_A; species Umezawaea_A beigongshangensis. The sequence goes on along the minus strand of NZ_JAEIOJ010000007.1, from coordinate 165,637 downwards.
GCGGTGACAGCGATCCGAGGACGCACGCACACGAACGTCCGCCACGCAGGCAGCAGCGACCCGGTGGTGAGCGTGGAGGTGCGCAGGCGTGCCGTCCGTGCGCTCGCGGGCAGCTACGCCCACGACGCGGACGATCTCGTCGAGCTGCTGGAAGCCCTCGGGCTGAAGGCGGAGGAGGGATGTGAGAGGGCGTTCGTGCCCCTCCCTCGCACGGCGAACTAGTGGACGACCGGACGGCGGTCGCCGCACCGGCGCCACCGGCCAGGGAGAACGCGTCCTGGGTGATCCGCTGCCTCGACGGCGACGACGAGGACCAGGTGCTGGTCGACGCGCTCGCGCCGCTGCTGGTGCAGCGGTTCGCCCGGCGCGGTGAGGCGCTGTGCGAGAGCGGCCGCGTCCCGGACGGGGTGTGGATCGTGCAGGACGGCCTGGTCGAGCTGACCGCGGGACCCGACCCCGGCAGGGTGGTGCAGACGCTCTGCCGGGGCGACGTCTACGGACTGGAGCACGTCGTCACCGGCCGGTGCACGCCGTGCCGTCCCCGGGCTGCCACCTTCGTGCCGTGTCTCTTCGTGAGCGCGCACGACTTCGGCGAACTGCTCGCCGCGTACCCGGCGGTGATCCGCTGGTGCCTGTCCGGGCTCGCGACCCGGCTCCTGGAGAGCTGGACCAGGCTGGCGGGCGCCCTCGACGTGGACGTGCGGGCGCGGACCGCGCGGACCCTGCTGCTGGAGGCGCGCGGCGGCGTGCTGAACGTGACGCAGGGCGCGCTCGCCTCGATGGTCGGCTCCTCCCGTCCGACGCTCAACCGCGTGGTGCGGGAACTGGAGGAGCGCGGCCTCGTCACGACCAGCTACCGGCGGATCGACCTCGTCGATCCCGCCGCGCTGCGGACTCTCGCCGCGTTCGACGCCGCGACCTGAACCACCGGGCGAGACGAGCGTCACGAGCCCGCGGAAGTGCGCACCGGGGGCGGTGTCCGGTGGCCGTGACAGCGCATACCCTCGTGCTGTGTCGTCCGAAGCGCCCGCTCCCGTGCAGCCAGAGCCCGCCCCGCAGGGCGGGGGCCGGAACCGGACCGGTCTGGTTCCGCTCCTCGTGATCGGCGTCGCCGTCGCGGCACTGCTGGCGGCCGGTCTGAACGTCCTCCTCGGCGACGGAGCCGGGGCGATCCTGATCGTGCGCGTGCTCACCGAGGCCGGTGCCGTGGTGTGCATCGGGTCGCTGCTGCTGGCCGCGTTCCTGGTTCCGCCGCAGCGCTCCGGGACGCTCGCCGTCGACGGGTACGCCGCCCTGCGGACCGCGGGGTGGGCCTCCCTGCTGTGGCTGCTGGGAGCGGTGCTCTCCGTGCCCTTCACCGTCGCCGACGCCGTCGGCCAGCCCGTGACCTGGTACTTCGAGCCCGAGCGGCTGATCAGGGTCGCCGGGGCCGTCGAGCAGGCCGAGGCGTGGGCGATCACGGCCGTGCTGGTGGCGCTGGTGGCGCTGGGCTGCCGGTTGGTGCTGACGTGGGGCTGGACGACGGTGCTGTTCTTCGTCGCCCTGTTCGCGCTGGTGCCGGTCGCCGTGACGGGGCACTCCTCCAGCGGTGGCGCGCACGACGTCGCCACCAACAGCCTGCTCTTCCACCTGATCGCCGCCGCCCTGTGGGTCGGCGGCCTGATCGCGCTGCTCGCCCACGGCCGTCGTCGCGGCGACCACCTCGCGCTCGCCACGACCCGCTTCTCGCGCCTGGCGCTGGTCTGCTGGATCGTGATGGCCGTCTCCGGCACGGTCAACGCGCTCGTGCGGCTGCCGCTGAGCGCCCTGTTCAGCACCTCCTACGGCATCCTGGTCGCCGGCAAGGTCGCCGCGCTGGTCGTGCTGGGCGTCATCGGCTACCTCCAGCGCGAGCGCGGCGTCCGGCAGGTCGTGGAGACGGGGTCGGGCTCCGCGCTGCTGCGCCTCGCCGGGGTCGAGGTGCTGATCATGTTCGTCACCATCGGCCTCGCCGTCGCGCTGAGCCGCACGCCGCCGCCCGTCGAGGGCGTGGCCAGGCCGAGCACGGTGGAGCTGCTCATCGGCTACGACCTCGTCGGGCCGCCCACGCTCGTGCGGACGTTCCTCGACTGGCGCTTCGACCTGATCTTCGGCACGGCCTCGCTCGTCCTCGCCGCGCTGTACCTGCTCGGTGTGCGGCGGCTGCGCCTGCGCGGCGACGCGTGGCCGGTCGGGCGCACGGTGGCCTGGGTGCTGGGGTGCGCGTCGATCCTGTTCGCCACGTCGTCCGGGCTGGGCCGCTACGCGCCCGCGATGTTCAGCGTGCACATGGAGGCGCACATGGTGCTCTCCATGCTCGCGCCGATCCTGCTGGTCCTCGGCGGCCCCGTGACGCTCGCGCTGCGCGCCCTGCCCACCGCGGGACGCGACGGCGCTCCCGGGCCGCGCGAGTGGCTGCTGGCGTTCGTGCACTCCCCGCTGGCGGGGGTCCTCACCAACCCGGTCGTGGCGCTGGTGCTGTTCGTCGGGTCGTTCTACGGCCTGTACTTCTCCGGGCTGTTCGACGCCGCGCTGGAGCACCACTGGGCGCACCTCGCGATGAACGCCCACTTCATCCTCGTGGGCTACGTCTTCTACTGGCCCGTGATCGGCATCGACCCGGCTCCGAGGCGGCTGCCTCCGCTGGCCAAGCTCGGCCTGCTGTTCGCGTCGCTGCCGTTCCACGCGTTCTTCGGCGTCATCCTGATGAGCTCGCAGACCGTCATCGGCTCGAACTTCTACCGCAAGCTGTCGCTGGACTGGGTGCCGAGCCTGATCGACGACCAGCGGCTGGGAGGCGGCATCGCGTGGGCGGCGGGGGAGGTTCCGCTGCTCGTCGTGATGATCGCGCTGATGGTGCAGTGGGCGCGCTCCGACGGCCGCGACGCCCGCCGGAGCGACCGCAGGGCCGACTCCGACGGGGACGAGGAACTCACCGCCTACAACGCCATGCTGCGCACGATGTCCGAGCGCGAGCGCTGAGCCGGGCTCACTGCGCGGGGCGGCGGAAGCCCCTGATCGCCAGCACCCCGCCCGCTCCGGCGAGGACGACGCTCGCCAGCACCGCTCCCACCAGTCCCGTGACGGGCTGGGCCAGCGCGAGCGAGCGCGCCGCGTCGACCGCGTGGGTGAGCGGGTTGACGTCGGCGAACGCCTGCAACCACCCCGGCAGCCCGCTGATCGGCACGTAGGCGCTGGAGGCGAACATCAGCGGGAACATCGCCAGGAAGCCGACGGTCTGCATCAGCTCGGCGTTGCGCACCCAGGACGCGATGGCCAGGAACACCCAGCCCAGGCCCCAGCCCACGAGCAGCGCCAGCACCAGCGCGCCGACGACACCGGGCACGCCGCCCGCCGGGGCGAAGCCGAACACCGCCACGGCCAGCACGAGCATCACCGTCAGCTGCACGGCGCTGCGGACCAGGTCGGACAGGCTGCGGGCGATGAGCACCGACGCCAGCCGGATCGGCAGCGAGCGGAACCGGGCCAGCACGCCGTTCTTCATGTCGGTGACGAGCCCGACGCCCACCTGGAGCGCGGACTGCATCGCCGTGTTCACCAGGATCGCCGGCATCAGGTAGTCGATGTAGCTCACGCCCCGCGGGAAGCCCGGCGTGTTCGCGATGCTGCTGAAGATCTGGCTGAACAGGGTCAGCATGATCAGCGGCTGGAGCAGGCTGAAGATCACCAGGCGCGGATCGCGGACGAGCGCCCGCAGCGATCTGGTGGTGAGGACGAGCACCTGGGTGCCGAAGCTGCTCCCGCGCCAGCTCGTGGTGGGCACCGGCGCGGGACCGGTCGCCAGGACGGTCGGTGTGGTCACGGTGTCGCTCCGGTGGTCAGGCCGCACGAGCGGCGAGGGTGAGGTAGACGTCGTCGAGGGTGGGTTCGCCGAGGGCCAGCTCGGCGGCCTCCAGCCCCGCGTCGTCCAGGGCGCGCACCACGACGGCGAGGTCGCGGGAGGCGGTCACGGGCGTGGTCAGCGAGCCGTGCTTCGGGTCGAACTGCGGCGCGAGCCCGACGCGCTCCAGCGCGGCGCGCGCGGGAGCGACGTCCGACGAGGACGCCATGGTCACGGTCACCGTGCGCTGGCCCACCTGCGCCTTCAGCTCGGCGCTCGTGCCTGAGGCGACCACGGCCCCGGCCGACAGGACGGTGATGGAGTCGGCCAGCCGATCGGCCTCGTCGAGGTACTGCGTGGTCAGCAGCACCGTCGTGCCCTCGGAGACGAGTTCTTCCACGATCTCCCACATGCGCAGCCTGCTGGCCGGGTCGAGACCCGTCGTCGGCTCGTCCAGGAAGATCACGTCCGGGCGGCCGACGAGGCTCGCGGCCAGGTCGAGCCGCCTGCGCATGCCGCCGGAGTAGGTGCGCGACGGGCGCTTCGCGGCGTCGACCAGGTCGAACAGCTCCACCAGTTCGGCCGCGCGGGCCTTCGCCTCGCGCGAGGTCGCGCCCAGCAGCCGGGCGATCAGCACGAGGTTGTCGGTGCCGGACAGCTGCTCGTCGACGGCGGCGAACTGGCCCGTCAGCCCGATCCGGCTGCGGACGCCGTGCGCGTCGGCCACGACGTCGAACCCGGCGACGCGCGCGCTGCCGCTGTCCGGCGGCAGCAGTGTCGTCAGGACGTTGACCAGCGTCGTCTTGCCCGCGCCGTTGTGCCCCAGCAGGCCGAGCACGGTCCCCCGCGGCACCGACAGGCTCACGCCGTCGAGCGCCTTCACCTCGCCGAACGTCTTGCCGACGTCCCGCGCCTCGATCATGGTCCCGGTCATCGCGCTTCCCCCTCTGGTGCGTGTGCTGCCGCCCGTCCCGTGCCCAGGACGCCGTGCAGGAACAGGTCGACGAGCTGCGACGGCTCGGCGACCTCGTCTCCGAAGCCCTCGCCCCGCATCCGGTTCGTGAAGACGATTCCCATCAGCAGGCGTGCCGCCAGCACGGGCTGCACGGCCAGCCGGTCGGCCTCCGGCTCGAAGAGCGCGGCGATCCGCACGAGGACGCGCTGCATCTCCTGCGGCGGCCCGCCGTGGTCCTTGCGGTGGTCCTCGCCGTGCCGGTCGTGCCCGTCGTGCCCGTCGCGCGGGTCGTAGCCGGAGTCGCGCAGCGTGCTCATCAGCCCCCACACGCGGTCGAGGTAGCCGCTGACGGCGGTGATCGCCGCCAGCAGCCGCTCGGGCAGGGGAGCACCGAGGTCGATGGCCTCGACGACCTCGACCTCGGGCCGCGAGGCCAGGGCGGTCCGCACGCACGTGGTGAGCAGGTCCTGCTTGTCCTTGAACGCCCGGAACACCGTGCCCTCGGCGATCCCGGCCGCCTTCGCGATCTGGCTGGTCGTGACGTTCGCGCCGTGCTCGTAGAGCAGCGGGACGGTGACGCGGACGATCGCCTCGCGACGGGCCTCCTGGCTCATCGCCGGAGCGCGCCTGCGGCGAGGCGGGGTGTTCTCTTCGGGCATGCCGCCACAGTATGAGTGAGGACTCACTCACGTCAAGGAGTGAGTCCTCACTCACGAATTCCCGCCTAGCACGACCCACCGACCCCCCGTGTCGCCGACGAGCGGAACGGGCCGAGTAGTCCACAGCTCCCGAGTTGTCCACAGATCGGCGGACCGCCCTTCCGTCGCAGCTCGGAGGGTCGCATCGTGGACGCACGAGAAGGTGTCCGGAGCGGGTGAGGGGGAGAGCGGATGGGGAATCACACGCACGCCGCGGTCGTTGGAAACGTGGTCGGCGATCCGACGCGCAGGCCCGCGGTCGACGGCACCGGCGTCGTCGGCCTCCGGGCCGGGACGGCCGAGCACCGCTTCGACCGCGAGACGCGGGAGCGGGTGGACGGTGACCGGCTCCTCGACCGGTGCTCCGCCGAGCCGCGCCGCCGCCACGTCCCGCCCGGCGTCGTGGCTCCCCGCGCCGGACCACGCCCCGTCGAGGCGGTGTCACCGGGCGGGTGATCTCCGGGGCGGGACGGGGTTGAACTGCCGCCGTTCGGGGCACGTCCGGGACCGAGGAGCCCGGAAGTGTCCAGAGGTGTTCGACGACGGGGTCGCGGACGCCAGGATGATGGAAGAGCAGCGCGATCGGGACGGGCCGCCGGGGCCGGCCGGATCGCCACCACGAGCGAGAGGGAGGGAAGGTCGGACGTCGGCGCCACGGGCGACCGCGTCGGCCGCTGCGAGAACTGGTCCGTGGAGGAGTCGTGCAGCGCACGCCGGAGCCCTGACACCGGTGAACGGCCGAGCGTGGTCGAGGACCGCCAGGTCACGGCGTTGCGCGGTCATCAGCTGCGGGAGTCCCCATCACGCTGTGACAGGTGTGGGTGACCCCCGTCCGCGCTAACTCTTTCGCGTCGATCAGGACCGAGCGGCCAACCGCGGTTCTTGCCCGATCGGCACCGCTCTACGATCGCCGCCATGGCCGAGTTCATCTACACCATGAAGAAGGTGCGCAAGGCGCACGGGGACAAGGTCATCCTTGATGACGTCACCATCCAGTTCTACCCCGGTGCCAAGATCGGCGTCGTCGGTCCGAACGGCGCCGGCAAGTCCAGCGTGCTCAAGATCATGGCCGGACTCGACACGCCGGGCAACGGCGAAGCGTTCCTGTCGCCCGGCTACACCGTCGGCATCCTCCAGCAGGAGCCGCCGCTGAACGAGGACAAGACCGTCCTGGGCAACGTCCAGGAGGGCCTCGGTGAGATCAAGGTCAAGCTGGACAGGTACAACGAGATCGCCGAGAAGATGGCCGTCGACTACTCCGACGAGCTGATGGAGGAGATGGGGCAGCTCCAGGAGGAGCTGGACCACGCCGACGCGTGGGACCTCGACTCCCAGCTGGAGCAGGCGATGGACGCTCTCCGGTGTCCGCCGCCGGACGCCGAGGTGACGACCCTGTCCGGTGGTGAGCGCCGCCGCGTGGCGCTGTGCAAGTTGCTGCTGAGCAAGCCCGACCTGCTCCTGCTCGACGAGCCCACCAACCACCTGGACGCGGAGAGCGTCCTGTGGCTGGAGCAGCACCTGGCGTCCTACCCCGGCGCCGTGCTCGCCGTGACCCACGACAGGTACTTCCTGGACAACCTCGCCGAGTGGATCCTGGAGATCGACCGCGGCAAGACCCACCCCTACGAGGGCAACTACTCCACGTACCTGGAGAAGAAGGCCGAGCGCCTCGCGGTGCAGGGCAAGAAGGACCAGAAGCTCCAGAAGCGGCTGCGGGACGAGCTGGAGTGGGTGCGCTCCGGGGCCAAGGCCCGCCAGGCCAAGTCCAAGGCCCGTCTCGACCGCTACGAGGAGATGGCCGCGGAGGCGGAGAAGCACCGCAAGCTCGACTTCGAGGAGATCCAGATCCCGGCGGGCCCGCGTCTGGGCAGCGTCGTGGTCGAGGTCTCCGGCCTCAAGAAGGGCTTCGGCGACCGCGTCCTCATCGACGGCCTGTCCTTCGACCTGCCGCGCAACGGCATCGTCGGCGTCATCGGCCCGAACGGCGTCGGAAAGACCACGCTGTTCAAGACGATCGTGGGGCTCGAAGAGCCCGACACCGGCAAGGTGAAGGTCGGCGAGACGGTCCTGCTGTCGTACGTGGACCAGAACCGCTCGGGCATCGACCCCAAGAAGAACGTCTGGGAGGTCGTGTCCGACGGGCTGGACTACATCCACGTCGGCAACACCGAGATGCCGTCGCGGGCCTACGTCAGCGCGTTCGGCTTCAAGGGGCCCGACCAGCAGAAGCCCGCGGGCGTGCTCTCCGGCGGAGAGCGCAACCGGCTGAACCTGGCCATGACCCTCAAGCAGGGTGGAAACCTGATCCTGCTCGACGAGCCGACGAACGACCTGGACGTCGAGACGCTCGGTTCGCTGGAGAACGCGCTGGAGCAGTTCCCCGGTTGCGCCGTGGTCATCTCGCACGACCGGTGGTTCCTGGACCGCGTCGCCACGCACATCCTGGCGTGGGAGGGTACGGACGAGAATCCGGCGAAGTGGTTCTGGTTCGAGGGCAACTTCGAGGGCTACGAGAAGAACAAGCTGGAGCGTCTCGGCGCTGAGGCCGCCCGGCCTCACCGCGTCACTCATCGCAAGCTCACACGAGACTGAGCAGGGACATCCACGTCGTGGCGGCCAGGGGCGAAGCGCAGGCGGACGTCGAGGTGAGCACGCTGGTCGTGCCCGCCTGGCGGTTGCGTTGGCAGGCACCGGAGCTCGCTCTGGTGCTCGGAGAGCGAGCCGTCGCGCTCGCCGCTGCCCGCCGTGACGAGGTGGACCGGTTGCGGGCGGAGTCGCTCGTCGTCTTCGCCCACAACCGGCTGGGTCGCGGGGTCGGCATCACCAACCGGGCGCTCGACGCCCTGAAGGCGGCCGACTCCGCGGCGGAGCACGAGACCGCCTGGCGGTTGCGGGTCGAACTGGCCTCCTCCGCCAGGGCGGTCGGTGCTCCCCTCACCGGGTTCGCCGCCGTGCGCCCGGTGCTCCAGGCCGACGGCGTGCCGTACGCGGTGCGGGCGGCGGCCCTGGTGCAGGCCAGCGAGTGCCTGGTGACGGTCGGACGGGGTGACGCGCTGCTGCGCGCGTTCGTCGAGGCCGACGACCTGGTGTCGAACGACCCCGTGCTGGACGAGGACACCAGGCTGCTGCTGCGCGGCCTGCAGAAGGCGTCCGCGGCGGCCCAGCACCGCCGCTGGGGCGACGTGGGCGGCGCGATCAGCGCGGCCCGCGAGGGCCTCGGGCTGCTCGACCAGATGCGGGACCGGGCCGCGGACAGCGGACAGGTCCGCGCCGAGCTGACCCTCGAACTCGCGTGCGCCCTGATGGACTCCGAGAAGATGCGCGACGCCTCCGAGGTGGCCGCGCCGCTGCTCGACCTGCCCGTGCGAGCACCCTCGGCGAACGGTCTCGGGTGGCTGCGCCTCGCGCTGGCCACGCGGCTGCACCTGCCGGCCGGACGGGTCGACGAGGCCCGCACGCTGTTGCAGGACGCCGCCGCCGCCGCCGAGCGGCACCAGCTCGACTCGCTGCACGCCGAGAGCCTGCTCGCACTGGCGCACATCCACGAGCTGGCGGGTGAGCTGGGCGACGCGCTGGAGGCGCTGCGCTCCGCGCACGCCTCGGAGCGCAAGCGCGCCCGTGCGGTCTACGCGGTGCGGGCGAGGCTCGCCGCCGAGTTCTCCGGCGTGCCCCGCCAGCCGATCAACCTGCACGACCAGCTCGCCGTGCTGCTGGGCAGGCAGTACGCGGCACCGGTGTCGGCGATACCCGCCGAGCGGCCCGAACCTGCGGCCGACGCCTCGCAGGGCGCGGCCGCCCAGCAGCAGTCCCGCTCGCGGCGACCGGTGCCGCTGCCGAGCGCGGAGAGCGCACGCGCCAAGCGCGGGCGCCGCGCGGCCGAGGACATGACCGTCGAGGGCCTCTCGGCGGCCCGTGCCCACGCCGCCGACCGCTGGCGGATGGTGCAGCCGTTCGGCGACGACCCCGCCCGGTCCGACTCGGCCCCCGCGGCCGAGCCGCCGGAGGAGCAGCGCGGTGGCCGCCGCAGGGCGGAGGACCGTCCGGCGGCCGGAGCGCCCCGCAGCGACCAGCAGGAGCCGTCCCGGTCCGAGCAGCACCAGCCCGAGCAGAGCCGGGCCGAGCACACCGCCGCACCGCACACGCTCCCGTCGCACGCCGCCCCGGCTCCGGCCGCGCTCCCGCCGGTGCAGCAGCAACCGGCCCAGCAGCAACCGGCCCAGCAGCAACCCGCACAGCGGCAGGCGGCCCAGCAGCCCGCCGCTCAGGACGCGACCACACCGCCGCAGGCCACCCCCCAGCAGCCGGGGCAGCACCAGGCAGCCCAGTACCAGGCAGCCCAGCACCAGTCGGCCCAGCCGCAGCCGGGGCAGCACCAGTCCGCTCAGCCGCAGTCGGGCCAGCACCAGTCGGGCCAGCACCAGTCGGGCCAGCACCAGTCCGGGCAGCAGCCGACTCAGCACCCGTCCGCTCCGCAGCAGCCCGTGCAGCAGCAGCCGACCCCGCAGCAGCCGGTGCAGCACCGCCCCGCGCCGCAGGCCGAGCAGGGACGACCCGCTCCGGCGCAGAACACCGCCGACGGCCTGCCGCCGCTGCCTCCCCTGCCGTTCAGGAGCGACGGACCCGCCACGGGCACCCTGCCCGCGATCGGACTGATCGCCGCCGCCGGTGCCGTGCGCAGCGGGCGCAGGCGGGCCGCGCGCGAGTCGACGGAGAACCCGCCCGAGGGCACCGCGGAGACCGCTGACGGCCCCGGCGTGCTCGACGCGCTGAAGGCGGCCGGGCTGCTCCAGGGGCAGCGCTCCGGCGGGCGTCGGCGCATGCGCGACTCGGGAGACGACGACACCCCCTCCACCCCGGCCGAGGCCGTCGCCCCCGCGCCGGAGCAGCGGCCGTGGCCCAGCAGCACCCCGGAACCGCAGATCGAGCGGAACGACGCGTCCCGGTGGCGGGTCGAGGCGCCACCACACCTGCGTGCGGACTCCCCGGCCTCCGCGCCCGAGCAGCCGGTGTCCCGTCCGGCGCCGTTCGCCCCGGCCGCTCCCGAGCCGGACGAACCGGCCATGGTCCTGCCGCCCCCACCGCCGATCCCGCCGCGTGCCGATCCGGCCGACGCGCCCACGACCCTGTACCCGCGCCTCGGCCCCGACGGCCTGCCCCTGCTGCCCGCCCTGCCGGACACCACCGGCCCGGACGGGCCGGGCGCGAGCGGATCGCGGACGCACCGGGTGCCGGAAGCGCCGCAGTGGCCGGAGCCCGACGAGTTGCCGCCGCTGCCCGATCCCGTGCCGGACGTGCCCGAACCCGCCCAGATCCCGGACGTGCCGGAGCCGAGCCTGGTTCCGGACGTGTCCGAGCCCGGTCCGGTTCCCCCGGCGGCCGAACCGGACCAGGAGCTCCCGCCACCTCCCGCTGCGGAGGGGACGGGGACCGCCGACGTGTTCGACCTCGCTCCGGACGGCAAGCCGCGCGTGGTCGACATCGTGGTGGGCGATCCGGCCGGTGAGCAGGTGTCGCTGCGCGCCACCAAGGACCTCACGATGGCGGAACTCCTGGCCGAGGCGCTCGTCGCCTACGAGACCGGTCGCCGCAGCGAGTCCGCCTTCGGCGAGCAGGACGACGAGTCTCCCGGCGGTGGCGAGGTGGCCGACGCCGTCGACTGGCTGTCGGCGGTCGAGGCGGCCCCGCACTCCGCTCCTGTGTCGGAGATCACCGACCTCCCTCCCGCGGCCGAAGCGGACCGGACGGGGTCGTTCCGTCCCGTCGTGCCACCGGAGGGCGACAACGAGACGACTCTTCCCATCATGCGGGTCGCCGAGCCCGATCCCTCGCCGTTCCGGTCGTGGCGAATGCCCGAACAGTGGGATCGCACCACTGATTGATTTGAGGTTTTAATAAGGTTTCCCGTCGGTAACACGGGCGTTGGACGAAATGCCCAGATCATGCGTTGGCACACCCTTTACCGCGCTGATCGCAAGTGTTTCGATTCAGGTCCCAGCCCATTCACCGGGTCGTCGAGCGCCGTGAAATAGTGGGCTCGGACCCGGTACACAGAAGTACCGGATAGCGTGGAGTCGCCTGAAGATGACCTCGACCGGAGCCCCGTCCCGACCTGAGTTCGCCACCGCTTCCCCAGAAGCGGGCGAGGGTGCCGCGGCTAGTCCCGAACAGTTCCGCGACGAACTGATCGAGCGGGCCACGGCGAACGCCCCGGAACTCGCCGACCTGATCCGCCTGTACTACCGGCACGTGCCACCGGAGGAGGTCATCGACGACGACCCGGTGGACCTCGTGGGCGCGGTGCGCTCGAACCACGAGCTCGCGGAGACGCGCGCACCCGGCCGACCGGCCGTGCGCGTGCTCAACCCGACCCGCGACGACGACGGCTGGACGTGTCCGGTCACGGTCGTGCAGGTCGTCACCGACGACATGCCGTACCTGGTCGACTCGGTGGCCTCCGAGCTGACCCGCAGCGGCGTGCAGGTGCAGCGGGTGGTGCACCCCATCGTCGTCGTGCGCCGCGACCCGGTCACCGGTGAGCTGCGCGAGGTCCTGCCGAACGCAGACCCGGCGAACCCGCCGCAGGACGCGCTCGCCGAGTCGTGGATGAACGTCGAGGTCGACCTCGTCACCGACCCCGCCCGCGCGAGCGAGCTGGAGACGAAGCTCCACGCCGTGCTGAACGACGTCCGCGAGGTCGTCGAGGACACCGACCGGATGGCCGGCACGGCGCTGCACCTCGCCGAGCTGCTGGAGACGGCTCCGCCGTCGCTGCCCGGTGAGGAGGTCTCCGAGGGCGCGGAGCTGCTGCGCTGGCTCGCCGACGACCACTTCACCTTCCTCGGCTACCGCCAGTACGAGCTGGTCCGCGACGACCCGGCGACGGGTGGCGAGCCCGCCCTGCGCGCCGTGCTGGCGTCCGGGCTGGGCGTGCTGCGCCAGGACAGCTTGGCCGCGCGCAGCCTGACCGCCGGCCCCGACGCCGGTGCGCAGGCGCTGTCGCGGGAGCTGCTGGTGCTGACGCAGGCGAGCGCGCAGTCCAGCGTGCACCGCTCCGTCTACCCGTACTACGTGGGTGTCAAGACCTTCGGCGACGACGGCGAGGTCACCGGCGAGCACCGGTTCCTCGGCGTGTTCAACACCAGCGCGCTGCACGACAGCGTCCTGGACATCCCGGTGGTGCGGCGCCGCGTTCGCGACGTCATCCACCGGGCCGGTTTCCCGCTCCAGTCCTACTCGGGGCAGCGGATGCTGGAGGTCATCCAGAACTACCCGCGCACCGAGCTGTTCTCGGTCGACGCGGACTGGCTGTACTCCACGACGACCGGCGTGATCGCCCTGGCCGAGCGCCGCAGGCTGCGGCTGTTCCTGCGCCGCGATCCCTACGGGCGCTTCTTCTCCGCCCTGGTCTACCTGCCGCGCGACCGCTACACGACGACCTCGCGACTGGCGATGCAGGAGGTGCTGCTGGAGGAACTGGGCGGCGTCAACCTGGAGTACAGCGCGCGCGTCGGCGAGTCGGCGCTCGCCCGCGTGCACTTCACCGTGCACACCGACCGGTCGCGGCCGGTCGACTCCGACCTGGACGCCGGTGCGATCCAGCAGCGCCTGGCCACGGCGGTGCGCAGCTGGGACGACCTGATGGTCGAGGCGGTGCTGGCCGAGCAGTCCGCGGGCGCGCAGTCCGGCGGCCTGGTCGCCGAGTCCGCCTCGGAGCAGGGTCAGCGCTTCGCCGCCGCGTTCCCCGAGGCGTACAAGGAGGACTTCTCCGCAGCGGACGGGCTGGCCGACCACCGGCGCATCGAGGCGCTGTCCGAGGGCGACCTCGACATGGTGTTCTACGTGCCGGAGAACGCCGAGGCGGGTGACCGGCGCTTCAGGCTGTTCCTGGCCGGTGAGCGGATCACCCTGTCCCAGGTGCTGCCGATGCTGCAGAGCATGGGCGTGGTGGTCGTGGACGAGCGCCCGTACCGCCTGCTGCGCGAGGACGGCGTGCAGTGCTGGATCTACGACTTCGGCCTGCGCGTCGAGCAGAAGTCGCTGGGGGTCCTGGACGAGGACCCGGCGGGCGCCGCGCAGTCGGTGAGGGTCCGCTTCCAGGACGCGTTCGCGGCGGCGTGGCGCGGTGACGCCGAGGTCGACCGCTTCAACACCCTGGTCCTGCGGGCCGGTCTGACCTGGCAGCAGGCGGCGATGCTGCGCGCCTACGCGAAGTACCTGCGGCAGGCCGGCACGACCTACAGCCAGAACTACATCGAGGACGCCGTCCTCGGGCACCGCGCGGTCGCCACGGCGCTGGTGCGGCTGTTCGAGGCCCGGTTCGACCCGTCGCGGACGGCGGACGAGCGCCGCGACGCGGCGGAGTCGCTGGAGGGCGAGATCGCGGCGCTCATCGACGACGTCACGAGCCTCGACGCGGACCGCATCCTGCGCAGCCTGCTGACGCTGGTCAAGGCCACGCTGCGGACCAACTACTTCTTCCGCGACGCGAACGGCGAGCCGCGGCCGTACCTGGCCGTCAAGCTCGACCCGACGTCGATCCCCGACCTGCCGCAGCCGCGTCCGCGCTTCGAGATCTTCGTGTACTCGCCGAGCGTCGAGGGCGTGCACCTGCGCTTCGGCTCGGTCGCGCGCGGCGGTCTGCGCTGGTCCGACCGGCGGGAGGACTTCCGCACGGAGATCCTGGGTCTGGTCAAGGCTCAGGCGGTGAAGAACGCCGTGATCGTGCCGGTCGGCGCGAAGGGCGGTTTCGTCGTCAAGCTGCCGCCCAGCCCCACGGGCGACTCCGGCGCGGACCGCGAGGCGTTCCTCGCCGAGGGCATCCGCTGCTACCGCATGTTCATCTCCGGCCTGCTGGACCTGACCGACAACCTCGTCGCCGGCGAGGTCGTCCCCGCGCCGCAGGTCGTGCGCTACGACGCCGACGACACCTACCTGGTCGTCGCCGCGGACAAGGGCACCGCGTCGTTCTCCGACATCGCCAACGAGGTCGCCGCGAGCTACGGCTTCTGGCTGGGCGACGCCTTCGCCTCCGGTGGTTCGGTCGGCTACGACCACAAGGCCATGGGCATCACGGCCAAGGGCGCCTGGGAGAGCGTGAAGCGGCACTTCCGCGAGCTGGGCCTGGACACGCAGTCGCAGGAGTTCACCGTCGTCGGCGTCGGCGACATGTCCGGTGACGTCTTCGGCAACGGCATGCTGCTGTCCGAGCACATCCGCCTGGTGGCCGCGTTCGACCACCGCCACGTGTTCGTCGACCCGGACCCGGTCGCCGAGACGTCGTTCGCCGAGCGCGCCCGGCTGTTCGCGCTGCCGCGCTCGTCGTGGGACGACTACGACCGCTCGCTGATCAGCGAGGGCGGCGGGATCTGGCCGCGCACGGCCAAGTCGATCCCGATCAGCCCGCAGGTGCGGGCCGCGCTGGGCATCGCCGACGGCGTGGCGAAGCTGTCGCCGCAGGACCTGATGAGGGCGATCCTGCTGGCCCCGGCCGACCTGCTGTGGAACGGCGGCATCGGCACCTACGTCAAGGCGAGCACCGAGACGAACGCCGAGGTCGGCGACAAGGCCAACGACCCCGTGCGGGTCAACGGCTCCGACCTGCGGGCGAAGGTCGTCGGCGAGGGCGGCAACCTCGGGCTGACCCAGCGGGGCCGCATCGAGTTCGCCCGCACCGGCGGCAAGGTCAACACCGACGCGCTGGACAACTCGGCCGGTGTCGACTGCTCCGACCACGAGGTCAACATCAAGATCCTCCTGGACGAGCTGGTGCGCGACGGCGCGCTGGACCGGCAGCAGCGCGACGAGGTGCTGGGCCAGATGACCGACGAGGTCGGTGACCTGGTGCTGGCCGACAACTACTCGCAGAACGCGGTGCTCGGCGTGAGCCGGGCGCACGCGTCGCAGATGCTGCCGGTGCACGCGCGCCTGGTGGCGGACCTGGAGAAGCGGGCCGGGCTGGACCGCGAGCTGGAGGCGCTGCCGACCGCGAAGCAGTTCCGCGACATGGAGAAGTCCGGCTCCGGCCTGACGTCCCCCGAGCTCGCGACGCTGCTCGCGCACGTCAAGCTCCAGCTCAAGGAGGAGGTGCTGGCGAGCGAGCTGCCCTCGGGCGAGGCGTTCGCGCGCAAGCTCCCCGGCTACTTCCCCAGCCTGCTGCGGGAGCGCTTCGGCGACGTGATCGGCAACCATCCGCTGTCCAAGCAGATCATCACGACCGTCGTGGTCAACGAGGTCGTGGACGGCGCCGGCATCTCCTACCCGTTCCGGCTGGCCGAGGAGATCAGCGCGTCCCCCACGGACGCGGTGCGCGCCTACGCCGTCGTCACGGCCGTGTGGGACCTGCCGTCGCTGTGGCAGCAGATCCGCGAGCTGGACAACGTGGTGCCGACGGACGTCGCCGACGAGATGGTCCTGGAGACCAGGCGCCTGCTCGACCGGGCGTCGCGGTGGCTGCTGACGAACCGGCCGCAGCCGCTGGCGGTGAACTCCACGATCAGCCGCTTCGCCGAGGTCGTGGGCGAGCTGGCGCCGCGGTCGATGGAGCTGCTGCGCGGTGACGAGCACCGGACGGTCGCCGATCACGCGGAGCGGCTGGCCGCCTCCGGTGTGCCGCGGGAGCTGGCCGACCGGGTCGCGTCGCTGCTCTACACCTACGGCCTGTTCGACGTGCGCGAGGTCGCCGAGCTGGCCGAGCGCGAGGCCGGTGGCGGTGGCGTCGGGCCGGAGCGGTCCTACCGGGAGACCGCCGAGGTGTACTACGCGCTGTCCGACCACCTGGGCATCGACCGGATGCTGGTGTCGGTGAGCGGCCTGGAGCGGGTGAACCGCTGGCACGCGCTGGCGCGGCTCGCCCTGCGCGACGACTTCTACTCGTCGCTGCGGGCGATCACGCTGGACGTGCTGCGCGGCAGCGACCCCGGCGACTCGCCGGAGGAGAAGATCGAGAAGTGGGAGGAGATCAACTCCTCCCGGCTGGCGCGGGCGCGGGCCTCTCTGGAGGACCTCACGCGCGCCAACCGCCTGGACCTCGCCACCCTGTCGGTGGCGGCCAGGCAGATCCGCAGCATGGTCCGGTAGCGACCGGGCGCCTCGCGGGTGGTGGACCCCTCCACCACCCGCGAGGACGGATCAGGACCGCGCCGTCGCCGTGCCCCGCCCGCCGCGGGCGCCGACGTGCAGCGCCACGGCGTCACCCGCGCCGACCGTGGCGGTGAACCTCCCGTCCGACCCCACGGTGTAGCTGGTGCCACCGCCGCACCCGGCCCCCGGCTCACCGTGCTGGACGTCGCAGTAGTTCCCGGCGGGCAGCGAGGTCTGGAACGTCCGGGTGATCGCCGACGTCTCGCGGTTGACGACCACGTAACCCCGGTCGCCGCGCCCGAAGGCGATGGCGTCGTTGCCGTTGTCCCACCAGTTCACGACCGCCGTGCCGCGGACCGCGTTGCGGAAACCCACCATGTTCGCGACCTGCGGCCACCTGTGCGTGCACTTCCAGCCGCCGCTGTAGCAGGCGTGCACGGCGCCCCCGTTCGGCGGACCGGCGTCCCTGTCCGACCACTCGTAGCCGGAGTACACGTTCGGTGCGCCGTACGGATGAGCCAGCATGAAGACGTTGGCCAGCGTGTAGGTCGAACCGTCCTTGTAGCTCAGCGTGGAGCCGTTGCGCTCGGTGTCCCAGTTGTCGACGAACGACCTCGCCCGGTCGCCGGGGAGGTAGCCCCAGGACTGGCCGAAGGTGCTGAGGTAGGACAGCCTCTCGTTCGCGAAGATCCGCTTGACGTCGGTGGCGTAGCGGAACTCGTCGACGTCGCCCGATCCGGTGTACTCACCCGGCTGGACGGCCTCACCGGCGCCGTGGATCACCTCCTGCACCCAGAACGCGCCGGGGTCGGACAGCTTCGACTTGATCGCGGCCAGGTCGGCGGCCGCGACGTGCTTGGCGGCGTCGATGCGGAAGCCGTCCACACCCAGCGAGAGCAGGTCGTCGAGGTGCTCGGCGATCTCGCCGCGCACGTACTCGCTGCCGGTGTTCAGGTCCGCCAGGCCGACCAGTTCGCAGTTCTGCACGTCGCCGCGGTCGCGGTAGTCGCTGATCGGTGTGCGGCAGGTGTGGAAGTCCTGGTTCTGGTAGTGGCCGGGGTAGTCGTACTTGCTGTACGGCGAACCCCCGGTTCCGGTGCCGGACCCGGCCGACATGTGGTTGACGACGGCGTCGGCGACGACCTTCACCCCCGCCGCGTGGCAGGTGTCGACCATGTTCCGGAACGCGGCCCGGTCACCGAGCCGGCCGGCGATCCGGTAGCTGACGGGTTGGTAGGACGTCCACCACTGGCCGCCCCGGACGTGCTCCGTCGCGGGCGAGACCTCGACGAAGCCGTAGCCCTCGGGGCCGAGCACGGTGGTGCACTCGCGGGCGACGGAGTCGAAGCGCCACTGGAACAGGGTGGCGGTGACGTCCTCGACACCGGGTGGGGAGGCCGCGGCCTCCGGGGACGGGGCGAGGGCGGCGAGCCCCGCGACGGTGAGCGCGACCGCGGCGGCGGCTGCCGTCGCTCCGCGCCGGGCGCGTACTGCTGAAGAAACCACGGTGTCTCCTCGGGCAGGCAGGGGGCGCAGGAGGTGCCGCACCGCTTCTGCGACGGGAGAGGACTTCCGGGGGACCTCCGGCTCGCTGACCGTAGGACCGCCGCCGTGAGCGCGTCAACACTCTCCGCACACGGCTTTCAGCGACGACGTCCCCTTGCGGAAAACTCTTGCAGCCGCCAGCGGTGACGCCACCGTCGTGTGGTGGGAGAGCTAGAGTTGCCCGGTGTGACGGCTCGCCTCAGTGACATCGCAGTGCAGGCCGGCGTCAGCGAGGCGACGGTGAGCCGTGTGGTCAACGGCAAAGCGGGTGTGTCGACGGCGACGCGCCAGACGGTCGTCGCCGCCATGGACCTGCTCGGCTACGAGCGCCCCCCGAAGCTCCGGCAGCGCAGCGCGGGACTCGTCGGCCTGATCACGCCCGAACTCAGCAACCCCATCTTTCCCGCGCTGGCCCAGGTCGTGGAGCAGGTGCTGACGCGCGAGGGCTACACGCCCGTGCTGTGCACGCAGACACCCGGCGGCTCGACCGAGGACCAGCTCACCGAGATGCTGGTCGACCGGGGCGTCACCGGCATCATCTTCGTCTCCGGCCTGCACGCCGACTCCACCGCGGACACCGACCGCTACGTGAAGCTCGCCGGTCGCGGCGTGCCGTTCGTGATGATCAACGGCTACACCGAGGAGGTGTCCGCGCCGTTCGTCTCCACCGACGACCGCGCGGCGATGCGGCTGGCCGTGTCGCACCTCGTGGAGCTGGGGCACGAGCGGATCGGCCTGGCCGTCGGCCCGCGCCGCTACGTCCCGGTGCTGCGCAAGATCGAGGGCTTCGTGCAGCACGTGCGCACGGTGCTGCCCCGCACCGCCGAGCAGGCGGAGGAGCTGGTGCAGCACTCGCTGTTCACCGTCGAGGGCGGGCAGGCGGCCGGGCACGCCCTGCTGGACAGGGGCTGCACGGCGATCGTGTGCGGCAGCGACCTCATGGCGTTCGGGGCCATCCGCGCGGCCAGGCAGCGCGGGCTGTCCGTGCCGCAGGACGTGTCGGTGGTCGGCTTCGACGACTCGCCGCTGATCGTGTTCGCCGACCCGCCGCTGACCACGCTGCGGCAGCCGGTGGACGCGATGGGGCAGGCCGCCGTGCACGCGCTGCTGGAGGAGATCGCCGGCACGCCGGCGCCGCACGCGGAGTTCGTGTTCCTGCCCGAGCTGGTGGTGCGCGGCTCCACGGGGTCGGCCCCGCGACTCGCCCGGTGAGACCCCGGCCGACGCACCCGAGCGGAGTCGGTCTCGACCCGTCCACGGCGCTCGATAGGGTCAACCGCGTTCACCCGTCTACCGCAGGAGGCGCGTTCCCTTGGGTGTGTTCGTCACGGGAGTCCGTCCGCGCTGGTCCGACATGGACGCCTACGGCCACGTCAACCACGCCAGTACCGTGACGCTGCTCGAAGAGGCCAGGGTCTCCCTGCTGTTCGTCGAGGCGACGAGGCACGGACTGACCGAGATGGCGGCCGGTGTGGTCGTCGCGAAGCTCTCGGTGGACTACGTGGCGCCGCTGGTGGCCAGCGGTGACGACGTGCTGGTGGAGATGTCCGTTCGCGAACTGCGGTCCGCGTCCTTCACCCTGGACTACGTCGTGCGCGACGGCCGCGCGCCGGACAGCGCCGTCGTCACCACGGCCGAGACGCTGATGGTGCCCTACAACGTGGCCGCGGGCCGACCCCGTCGGCTGACCGACGCCGAGCGGGACTTCCTCGCGGGCTGGCGTGCTGGAGGTAGTGGTGGCTGAACTGGTGCTGGCCGACGCGGCGGAGCGGGACGACCTGGGCGCGTTCGTCGCGCGCGCGGTGCGCCTGGAGGCGTCGTCGGTGGTGCGACTGCGCAACCGCGAGTCCGCCGATCACCCCGGCGGCCTGCTGGACGCCTGGGTCGCGACCCCGTTCGACACCCTCGCCACCCGCACGGTCGCCGGTCGGGTCGACCCCGGCGACGTGACCGTGGCCGGCAACGAGCTGCTCACCGGCCTGGCCGTGATGCGCGGCGAGCGGATCGACCCCGGTGCGCCCAAGGACCTGATGTGGCGCTCGGCGCTGCCCCCGCTCTCCGGCTGGCTGCCGGTGGACCGGCTGCCCACGAGCGTGGTGTCCCAGCTGGCCGACGAGGGTGTGGCGGTGGCGCGGGAGAACCAGGGGCCGCACGGCACACCGCCCGCTTCCCTGCTCGACCAGACCGTGCTCACGGTGAGCGGGTCCGGGCTGGACGTGAAGGTGCCGCTGCGGTGCCTGTTCGCCCTGTCCGGCATGGGTTTCCTCGGCTCGGCGCAGGACGAGGAGGTGCGGGTGACCGCCACCGACTCGTGGCTGCGCATCGACGCCCGCTTCGGCGCGGTGGTGCGCCGCCGCCACTCGATGCTGCCCCTGCTGGTCTGACCGGGTGCGCTGCCGTGCCGCGCGGCGCTCGCCGCTGCCCGGCCGGGGCGTCACGCGTGGACGTGCGAGAGGGGCACTTCCCCGACCGCCCCGATCGCGGAAGGATCTGGACGGCGCGCGCCGAGGTCTCGCGGACGTGCGGTGACGAATCGGAAGGACGGTCGTGGGATGAGCGGCAAGGTCGTCGTGAACCGGTGCATGTCGCTGGACGGCTTCATCGCCGGTCCTGGCCACTCCATGGACTGGGGGAACGGCCGGGCTCTCGCCGACTTCGTGGCACCGGACGACGTCGCGCAGGTCGCGGCGGCCACCGGCGCCGTGCTCGTCGGCCGCAGGACCTGGGAGGTGGGCGCCCGGATGAAGGCGGAGGAACCGGACAGCGGCGACTACCCCTTCTCCGGACCCGTGTTCCTCCTCACCCGCAGGCCGCTGGTGCCGCCGGACCCGAACGTCACGATCCTCGCCGGCGACATCGGTGAAGCGGTCGCCACGGCGCTGGACGCCGCCGGCGGCAAGAACCTCGAAGTGCTCGGCGCCGACGTGGCGGGCCAGTGCGTGCAGCGGGGGCTCGTCGACGAGATCCTGGTGTACGTGCTTCCGGTCCTGCTCGGCGACGGCGTCCGCTTCTCGGCCCCCGGCCTCGCCAGGACGGACCTGGAACCGATCAGCAGCACGCGGTCGGGCGACTCCACCATCCTCCGCTTCCGCGTCCGCGAGCAGTCCCGCCGGCCCGGCTGACGGCGCCGGATCTCGCCGCGGCGGTCGCGGCCGAGCGGAACGCACGTCACCCCCTCCGCGCCGCGACGCGCGTGTCCGGCAGCGCCAGCAGGCTCAGCCCGCCCAGCACGAGCAGCGCGCCCGCCGCGCCGCCGGGAGTGATCCGCTCGCCCAGCACCAGCACGCCCAGCAGGGTCGCCACGACCGGCTCGGCCAGCGTCAGCGTCGCCACGGTCGCCGCGGGCAGCACCCGCAGGCCCGCGCCGAAGAGCAGGTAGCCGAACACCGTGGGCACCAGGGCCAGGTACAGCGCCACGGTCAGGCCGCCGGGGCCGTCCAGTCCGCCGGGCCACCGCAGCACCAGCAGCGGCAGCAGCAGCACCGCACCGGCGCCGAACATCAGCCCCATCGCGCCGCTGGACCGCTGCCCGTCGCTGATCAGACGCGCGCCGGTGACCGTGTAGACCCCGTAGCCGAGCCCCGCCGCGAGCGCGGCGAGCAGGCCGAGCGCGGAACCGCCGTCGTCCCCGCCACCGGCCAGCACCAGCACGACCACGCCGAGCACGGCGAGCGCCGTCGCCGCGGTCCAGGTGCGGCCGGGCGTCCGCCGGGTCACCAGCCACTCCACCAGCCCCGCCCACACCGGGCCCGATCCCAGCGCCACCACCGTGCCCGCGGCGACGCCGCTCCACCGGACGCCGGTGAAGAAGCCGAGCTGGTAGACCACCACGCCGATCGCGCCGACGAGCACCGGCGGCCAGGCGGGGCGGGTCCCGCGGTAGGCGCCCAGCGCGAGGGCGAGCAGCGCCAGGACGCTCCCGGCGAGCACGACGCGGACCGCGCCGACGGCCAGCGGGTCGAGCCCGGCCGGTCCGAGCGCCTGGGCGGTGCCGGTCGTGCCGAACAGGACGGCGGAGGCGAGGACGGCGAGGGTGGCGCGAGGCCGTGCACCGGACACCGGCCCATCCTCCGGCACGGGACGGACGAAGTGCCCGCGGGTTCTTCCGGGGGTGCCGCCGGGGGGTGATCACCCCGTACGGTGGCGAGGAGAAGCGCAACCGAAGGAGCACCCGTGCCGAGCACCGCCGCCCGCCGCGCCCTGAACGCCTGCCTCGCCACCGCGATCATCGCTCCGGTCGTCGCCCTCGCCGGCGCCCCGGCCGCGCAGGCCGACGGCAGGACGATCGTCTCCGACCTGGCGCGGGACAACCTCGGCACCACCGTCTGCGGCAAGAACAGCCTCGGCGGCACCGGGTACCTGTCGAGCTGCCGCACGAAGCACGCGTGGTGCGCCGACTTCGCCACCTGGGTGTGGAAGCGGGCCGGGCTGCGGACCGACAAGCTCACGTCGGCGGCGGCCAGCTTCTACCGCTACGGCCAGCGCAACGGCACCCTGCACACCGATCCGGGCTACGTGCCGCAGGTCGGCGACGCGGTGGTCTTCGAGTACCGCAACGGGTGGGCCGAGCACGTGGCGCTCGTCGACAGCGTCGAGAACGGCACGATGACGACGATCAACGGCAACTCCGGCGGCACCACGACCACGTCGACCGTGGCGGAGGAGACGGGACCGGCCGTGGTCGGCGAGGTCGTCGCCGGTCAGCGGATCAGCGCCTTCGTCAGCCCGGTCGGCCGGGTGCGCGTCAGCGGCTGACCCCGGCTCGCGGCGCGTCCTCGACGCGCCGGACCGGCTGCTGGTCCACCCCGCGTGGAACGCGAAGACCTCTCGAACGTCCTGCTCTTCGTGGACGGTGTGGTCGAGGGGTCCGCACCGCACCGCTCGGCACTCCGGGACGTCCCCGGCCCGCGGTGTGGTGCCGCAGGCCGGGGACGTGCGGGAGGACTACTTCAGCCAGACCGCCGTGTCGGGCGGCAGGTGTTCGCCCGCCATCGGACCGCTGGACACCAGGATCTCGCCCGGCGGCAGCGGCACCGGAGCGCCGGAGGTGTTCAGGGCGCAGATCAGCCCGCCGCCCTTGCGGCGGAACGCGAAGCAGCCGGGGGGAGCGCCGTACCACTCCAGCTCGTCACCGGTGAGCGACGGGTGGGTCTTGCGCAGCTCCAGCGCCTGCCGGTACAGCGACAGCACGGACCCGGAGTCCTCCAGTTCCGCCTCCGCGGTCAGCTCGCTCCACTCGAGCGGCATCGGCAGCCAGGTGTTCGCGCTCTCGGAGAACCCGAACGGCGGCAGCGTGCCCTCCCACGGGATCGGCACCCGGCACCCGTCGCGCCCGCGATCGGTGTGACCCGACCGCTTCCACGTCGGGTCCTGCAACGCCCAGTCGGGCAGCTCCACGTTCGGCAGCCCCAGCTCCTCGCCGTTGTAGAGGTACACGACGCCGGGCAGCGCCAGCTCGACGAGCGCCATCGCCCGCGCCCGCTTCCTGCCGAGCGCCCCGCCGCCGTAGCGCGTCACGTGCCGCACGACGTCGTGGTTGGACAGCGTCCACGTCGGAGGCGTGTCGAGCTGCGCGACGGCCGCCAGCGAGTGCTGGATCGCCGTGCGCACCGCGTCCGCGTCGAACTCGGCCTCGACCAGGCGGAAGTTGAAGCCCAGGTGCAGTTCGTCGGGGCGGACGTAGGCGGCGAACCGCTCGTCGTCGGTCACCCAGATCTCGCCGACCGCCATGCGGCCGGGGTACTCGTCCACGACCTTGCGGATCATCCGGTGGATCTCGTGCACGCCCTCGTTGTCGAACCGCGGGTCGTGCACGTCGTTCTGGAGCACCGCGGACGCGTGCGCGGCGCGCGGGTCCATGTCGGGCAGGTCGAACGGCTTGGCCATGCCGTGCGCCACGTCGATGCGGAACCCGTCGACGCCCCGGTCCAGCCAGAACCGCAGCGTCTGCTGGAGATCGGCCTGGACCTCGGGGTCGTCCCAGTTCAGGTCGGGCTGCTCGGGCGCGAACAGGTGCAGGTACCACTGGCCGTCGGCGACGCGCGTCCACGCCGGGCCGCCGAAGAGGGACGTCCAGTTGTTCGGCGGCTGGGAGCCGTCGTGGCCGCGGCCGTCGCGGAAGACGTAGCGAGCCCGCTCACGGCTGCCGGGACCGGCGCGCAGGGCCTCCACGAACCACGGGTGCGCGTCGCTGGTGTGGTTCGGCACCAGGTCGACGGTCACCTTCAGGTTGTGCTGGTGCGCCTCGGACACGAGGGCGTCGAACGAGGCGAGGTCGCCGAAGAGCGGGTCCACGTCGCGCGGGTCGGACACGTCGTAGCCGTGGTCGGCCATCGGGGAGCGGTAGAACGGCGTCAGCCACAGTGCGTCGACGCCGAGCAGTTCGAGGTAACCGAGTCGGGAGCGGATGCCGTCGAGGTCGCCCACGCCGTCGCCGTCGGAGTCGGCGAAGGAGCGGACGTACACCTGGTAGAAGACGGCGTCGCGCCACCAGGCGGACTCGTCGGCGATCTCTGGTTGGAGGTCGGAGGATCGTCGCACAGGGGGTCATCCTGCCATTCGATGTTCGTTGTGCAGCCCTGTCGGCCGGAGTCCGCGCTCAGACCCAGGCGGCGTTGACGAGGCTGTTCGCCGCCATCTCCAGGTACGCCCACAGCTGCTGGCGCTGCTCCGGGGTCAGGTCCGCCTCGTCGACGGCGACCTTCATGCAGCGCAGCCAGGCGTCGCGCTGGACCGGGCCGATCTGGAAGGGCGCGTGGCGCATCCGCAGCCGGGGGTGGCCGCGCTGCTCCGAGTACGTGTGCGGACCGCCCCAGTACTGCACGAGGAAGTGGCGGAAGCGCTCCTCGGCCGGTCCCAGGTCCTCCTCCGGGTACATCGGCCGGAGCACCTCGTCGGTCGCGACCTCCTGGTAGAAGCGCGCGACGATGCCGCGGAACGTCTCGTACCCGCCCACCGCTTCGTAGAAGTTCTCCGGGTTGCCCACCCCACCATCCTGACTCACGACCGCGCGCCGCGGGAGGCCACCCCGGTGTACGTCTCCGCACACCTGCGCCCGGAGCGGCGACGGGGGTCGTCCCCACCGGAGGAGATCCGGTGGGGACGACCCCCGTCGTCCGTGGTCAGGCGTCGGTCTTGGCCGGGACTCCCGCGTCCTCCAGCGCCGGGACGAGCCTCGCGCGCAGTTCGCGCTGGACCGCCCACTGGCGGCCGGGACGCACCTTCACCGTCACGCGCAGGGTGATGCTCTCCGGCGTCACCTTCTCCACGCCCAGCACCTCGGGCTTGTCGATGACGTCCTTCGACAGCGGCTCCTCGGCCACGGCCTCGGCCGAGACGGTGGCCAGGATGTCGTTCGCCTTGCGCAGGTTCGTGCCGAAGCTCAGCGGCAGGTCGACCACCGCGACCGCGAAGCCCTGGCTGGAGTTGCCGACCCGCATGATCTCGCCGTTGCGCACGTACCAGACGGTGCCGTTGCCGTCGCGGATCGTCGTGGTGCGCAGGCCGACCGCCTCCACGGTGCCCGTGGCGGGACCGAGGTCCACCACGTCGCCGACGCCGTACTGGTCCTCCAGCATCATGAACATGCCGGACAGGAAGTCCTTGACCAGGTTCTGCGAGCCGAAACCGATCGCCACGCCCAGGATGCCGGCCGAGGTCAGCAGCGGCGCGACGTTGAACGTCAGCTCGGTCAGCACCTGGAGGAAGGCGATCCCGAACACCATCATCGAGACCACCGACTTCAGCACCGAGCCGATGGTCTTCGCGCGCTGCTCGCGCCTGGCCGACACCAGGCCGCCCAGCGCCTGGGGGGCACGCTCCTTGAGCGGCTTCAGCAGGCCGGGCTTCTTGCCGACGTCGGCGCCCTTGGTGAGCCGGTCGATCAGCCGGCGGAGCAACCAGCGCACGATGATCGCGATCAGCAGGATCGCGGCGATCTTGCCCGCCTTGCCGATGAGGGTGGGCCCGTGCTCGGCCCACCAGTCGATCGCCAGCATCGACTGCACCTGCGCGTGATCCACCTACTGCTCCTCCGTGAAGTCCAGTCCTGTCGCGTTGCCGAGGAAGGTCAGCTGGTCCACGGTCAGCGCCACCGAGCGGCTCACCGAACGCCCCGCGTGCCCGACCTCGGTCTCACGACGCACGAGCACCGGACGCTTGCCCGGGTCGCCGGCCGTGGCGTGCTGCAACGCTGCGCACATCTTGCGGGCGTGGTTCGGGTCGACCCTGCTGTCCGACTCGAACACCGTGAACAGCACCGAAGGGTACTCAACACCGGGACGCACCCGGTGGTACGGCGAGTAGGACAGCAGCCAGTCCAGCTCGCGGGGGTCGCTCGCGCTGCCGTACTCCTCGGCCCACAGCCGCCCCAGCAGGAACTTCTCGTAGCGCACCATGTCCAGCAGTGGCGCGGAGCACACCACCGCCGCGTACAGCTCCGGCCGCTGGGTCAGCGCGGCTCCCACGAGCAGGCCGCCGTTGGAGCCGCCGGTGATCGCCAGCTGCTCCGGCGTGGTCCACCCGGCGGCGATCAGCCGCTCCGCCGCGGCGTGGAAGTCGTCGAACACGTTCTGCTTGTGCTCGCGCATCCCCGCCCGGTGCCACTCCTCGCCCTCCTCGTCGCCACCGCGCAGCGAGGCGAGCGCCCACACGCCGCCCGCCAGCACCCACGCCAGCGTGCTGGCGCTGTAGCCGGGACCGCGGCCGAGCGCGAAGCCGCCGTAGCCGGTCAGCAGCGCGGGCCTCGGCAGGTCCGGCTCCCGTTCGCCGGAGACGACGAACATGCGCACGGTCGTGCCGTCGGCGGAGGTGTAGGCGACCTGCTGGGTCGTGATCGGCGGCAGGTCGACGGCGCCGGGAGCGGCCTCGGCCAGCTCGGTGCGGCCCGTGCTGGTGGAGTGGCGGAGCACCGACAGCGGCGTGACGAAGTCCGTCCACCCGATCCACAGCGACCCGCGCTCCCCGTCGGTGGCCTCGTCCAGGGTGGACAGACCGTGCACCGAACCGGTGCCGGGCAGCGGGACCTCGCCCCGGTGCTCGCCGGTCGCCGGGTCGTGCAGGTGCAGCTCGGACACGGCGTGCCTGGTGCGCAGCAGGACCAGCGACCCGTCGAGCCAGTGCGCGCCGTCCAGGACGGAGTCCTCCTGCTCGGCGACCAGCTCCTCCCAGTGCTCGACCTGCGGGCGGGCCGGATCGGCCACGCACAGCCGGAACCGCGGCGCATCCAGCGACGTGTGCACGTAGAGCCGGCCGTCCCGCTCGACCCACGCGCTGCACTGCGCGCCCGCGTCGGCCGAGACGACCTGAGTGAACTCCGGCACCCGGTCCACGGCGGCGTGCAGGTCGGCGATCCAGATCGAGTCGCGGCGCACGGTGCCCGGTGCGCCGTTGACGACCAGCCACCGCCCGTCCTCGGACACCGTCAGGCCGTAGAAGTAGGTGTGGTCGAGGCCGTCTCCGTGCACCAGCAGGTCCGTCGCGGCGTCGGAACCGACGCGGTGGCGCCACACCCGGCGGTGGAACAGCCGCTCGTCCTCCGGCAGGTCGGCCGGGTCGAGCTGCCGGACGTAGAAGAACTCCTCGCCGCCGGGCAGCCAGCCCACGGGGGAGTAGCGGCAGCGGTCGATCGGTCCGTCGACCAGCTCGCCCGAGTCGACGTCGACGACGTGCAGCAGCGAGTGCTCGTCGCCGCCCACCGACACCTGGTAGGCCAGCAGCGTGCCCTCGCGACTGGGCGACCAGGCGTCCAGGGTGGTCCGGCCGGACGGGTCCAGCACCGTCACGTCCAGCAGCACGCGCTCGGAGCCGTCGGCCTCGCGCAGCCAGACGACGGGGAAGTCCTGGTCGGGGCCGCGACGGGTGAAGAACGCGCGTCCGGCCCGCCAGCGCGGCGTGGACACCGAGCCGGTGCGCGTCAGCCCGCGCACCCGCTCGCCCAGCGCCTCCCGGCCGGGCAGCGCGTCCAGCCACGAACGGGTCAACGCGTCCTGGGCCGCGGACCACTGCTCGGTGCGCTGGTCGCTCGCGTCCTCCAGCCACCGGTAGGGGTCGGCCACGGACCTGCCGTGGAGGTCTTCGACGAGGTCGAGCCGCTCGGCGGCGGGGTAGGGCGTCGCAGGCAGAGCTGCGGAGGGTGCCTGGGTCACCCGCCGAAGAATAGCGACCGAATGAAAATGATCACCGTTAGGCGTCGCGGCGGTGCCCGCGCCGGTCACGGCTCGCGGACCGGTTGCGGATCACACGTGCGTTCTGGGGGTGATCTGTGGTGTGCTATGGCTGCACCGGTGGAGGTGGTCGCGTGCCAGACCGACAACCGACCCCGATCGGCGCCCTGGCGAACGCCGGGCACGCGCCGTCGGCCCCGTCTGGCCAAAAACAGCCCGCTGTTCGGGCGGTTCAGGACGGGGAACCCGAAGGGGGAACTGCCGGCGCGAGCGCGGTGATCTTCCCCTGGGGCAGGAGAAAAGTGCTCCTGCTCAACGCCACGTTCGAGCCCCTGACCGCGCTGCCGCTGCGCCGCGCGGTCGTTCTCGTCGTGTGCGGCAAGGCCGAGGTCGTCCACGGCGACCCGGCGGGGAGCGTCGTGCACTCGTCGACGTCCGAAGTGGTCGTTCCCTCGGTGATCCGGCTCAGCAGCTACGTCCGCGTGCCCTACCGCGGGCGCGTTCCGCTGACCCGCGCCGGACTGATGCACCGGGACCGCTACCGCTGCGCGTACTGCGGCGGCCGTGCCGAGACCATCGACCACGTGGTCCCGCGCAGCCGGGGTGGCCCCCACACCTGGCAGAACTGCGTGGCGTGCTGCGCGAAGTGCAACCACCGCAAGGCGGACAAGCTGCTCTCGGAACTCGGGTGGCGGCTCAGGGTGGTGCCCACCGCCCCGCGCGGGCCGCACTGGAGACTGCTCGCCGGCGTCACCGACGCCGACCCGCTCTGGCTGCCCTACCTCGGAGAACCCGCAGCCTGACGTCATCCGGCGAGCGCGTACCGCGACCGGCTCGCCGTGATGCGCACGGAGCCGTCGTGTGCGGTGATGCGGACCGAGTCGTCGGTCGCCGTGATGCGGACGGAATCGTCGGTGGCGGTGATGCGCACGGAGTCGTCGGTCGCCGTGATGCGGACGGAGTCGTCGTGTGCGGTGATGCGCACGGAGTCGTCGGTCGCCGTGATGCGGACCGAATCGTTCGCGGTGATCCTGACCGAGTCGTCGGTGGCCGTGATGCGGACGGAGTCGTCGTGTGCGGTGATGCGCACGGAGTCGTCGGTCGCCGTGATGCGGACCGAATCGTTCGCGGTGATCCTGACCGAGTCGTCGGTGGCCGTGATGCGGACGGAGTCGTCGTGTGCGGTGATGCGCACAGAGTCGTCGGTCGCCGTGATGCGGACGGAATCGTTCGCGGTGATCCTGACCGAGTCGTCGGTGGCCGTGACGCGTGCGGAATCCTCGTGCGCGGTGATGCGCACGCTCTCGTCGTGCGCCGTGATCCGCACGCTGTCACTGGACCGAACAGAGGTCACGTGCTGCGCCGTTCGGCTGTAGTGCGAAAGAGTGAAAATTGAACGAGTGGACAGCGCGGATGCATACATGATGTGTCCTTCGGGACGAGAAAATGGCCGGATGAATGAAGATCACCGGAGTGCAAGGGCCGTACAGGTGAAAATCTATGGGCTGCCCCAGGGGGTCGCAAGACGCCAAAACGTCCGGTTTCAACCGCTGATCGGGGGACAGTCCAGGGGAGGCACTCTGCTCACCCGTACGGGGGTACGACACCGCTGCGGGCATCGCGAGGGCCTGTGATCGCACCTGAAAGCGCCTGGTCGCGCGACATCGGTTAACGTACGGCCGTGACCATCGTGGAGACCGTGACCGTCTTCGCGCTGATCCCGCTGGCCATCTACGGCGTGATCACGCTACTGACGCTGAGGAAGAGGGCCACCCGTGCTCCCCGGTACCGTCCGGGGCAGGAGTGGGGATTCGCTCCCGTGTGGTGGAGCGCCAACCCCGCCGGGCTGGCCGCCGATCACCGCACCGCCGACACGGCTCCGGTCGGGGACGGCGTGAAGACCGCAAGGGGAGGTGCCCGTGGCAACTGGTGAGATCGTCCGCCGCGACGTCGACGAGTCCCAGCTGGCCATGGGGGAGGCCGTGACCAACAGCGGCCGGATCTCCGCGGCGCGCATGTACACGCCGCACTCCCCGTCGCTGCCGTTCAGGCCGGTGCAGCTCGCCAGCATCGACGAGGCGCTGACGCTGGCCAGCCGCAGCACCGGGCTGGACTTCAGCGTCCACCTCGGCGCGCTGGACTCCGACACCAGGGAGCACGCGGAGCGCCTGCACGCGTCCACCCCGCGCCCCGCGCACGCCGTGCTCGTCGCGGTGTCGCCGGGGCAGCGCGTCGTGGAGGTCGTGACGGGCGACGAGTCGCACCGGCGGTTGTCCGACCGCGGTGCCAAGCTCGCCGTGATGAGCATGGTCGCCTCCTTCAAGGAGGGCGACCTGGCGGGCGGCATCATCGGCGGTCTGCGGATGCTCACCGACCAGGCGGGACCCGCTGCGCGGTCCTGACCTCCCGAACGCGACGGGCCCGTGACGCATCGGCGTCACGGGCCCGTCCGCTTCTCGGCGGGAGATCAGGAGCGGTCGAACTCCTGCGCGGCCAGGGCGCGCACGATCCCGGCGCGACCCTCCGAGACCAGCCGGCGCAACGCGGGCGGGCGCTCCTGCGCCAGCCACTCGTCCGCCGCCTCCACGGTGCTCCGCGCGACCGACCAGGACGGGAACAGCCCCACGACGACGGACTGGGCGCGCTCGCTGGACCGCCGGTCCCACACGTTCGCGACGTCGGCGAAGTAGCGCTCGACGTACGGCTGGAGCAGCTCCTTCTGGCCGGGGTGGTGGATGCCGCCGATGATCGCCTCGCTGACCGCGTTGGGCAGCTCGTCGTCGTTGACGGCGCGGTCCCACGCCTCGTCCTTGGCCTCGGTCGTCGGGCGGATCGCCCGCGCGGACTCCGCACGGCGGTGGCCGGTGGCGGTCGGGTCGCGCTCCTCCTCGGCCGCGATCTCGTCCAGGCCCGCCTCGCCGTGCGCGACGAGCGCCGTCAGCAACCGCCAGCGCAGGTCGGTGTCGACGTCGAGGCCCGGCAGCGGCGCCGACCCGTCGAACCAGCCGCGCAGCACCCTCAGCAGTTCGGCGTCGGCCACCGAGCTGGTGAGCGAGTTGACGAACGCGAGCTGGTGGTCCGAACCCGGCTCCGCGGCGCGGGCGAGTTCGAGCACCGTGGT
The DNA here is from genome assembly GCF_016464305.1 of Umezawaea beigongshangensis. Lineage (GTDB taxonomy): Bacteria > Actinomycetota > Actinomycetes > Mycobacteriales > Pseudonocardiaceae > Umezawaea_A > Umezawaea_A beigongshangensis. Next base: position 134,217 of record NZ_JAEIOJ010000007.1, on the reverse strand, counting down.
GGTGAACCGGAGCCAGCCCTCGTCGCGCCACGAGGCGTCGCTGTAGGACGACAGCGCGGTCTGCGCCTGGACCAGCAGCCGCTGCACGACGCCGACCTCGGTCTCCGAGTGCAGGCCGCCCAGCACGAGGTTCACGAAGTCGCGGGCCTTCAACTCGGCTTCGCGGGTCATCTCCCACACCGCCGACCAGCACAGGGTCCGTGCGAGCGGCTCGGTGATGTCGGAGATCCGGTCGATCAGCGCGACCAGCGAGTCGGGGTCCAGCCGCATCGTGCAGTAGGTCAGGTCGTCGTCGTTGACCAGCACGAGCTTGCCGCGCGGCACGCCCACCAGGTCGGGGACCTCGGTGCGCTCGCCGGTGACGTCCAGCTCCACGCGGTGCGTGCGGACGAGCTTGCCGTTCTCGTCGTCGTCGTAGACGCCGACGGCCAGCCGGTGCGTGCGCAGCTCGCCGGCGCCGGGACGCGCGCCGCCCTGGAGCACCGCGAACTCGGTGAACCGACCCTCGGCGTCGGTGCTGAACCTCGGCCGCAGCAGGTTCAGGCCGGTGGTCTCCAGCCACTGCGCGCTCCACCACGACAGGTCGCGGCCCGACGCCTCCTCCAGCGCGCTCAGCAGGTCGTTCAGCGTCGCGTTGCCCCAGGCGTGCTTGCCGAAGTACAGCCGCAGGCCCGCGAGGAAGTTGTCCAGGCCCACGTACGCCACGAGCTGCTTGAGCACGCTCGCGCCCTTGGCGTAGGTGATGCCGTCGAAGTTGACCTCCACGGCCTGGAGGTCGGGGATGTCGGCGGCCACGGGGTGCGTCGACGGGAGCTGGTCCTGCCGGTACGCCCACGACTTCTCGATCTTCGCGAACGTGGTCCAGGCGTGCCGGTACTCGGTCGCCTCGGCCTGCGCCAGCACGCTCGCCCAGGTCGCGAACGACTCGTTCAGCCACAGGTCGTCCCACCAGCGCATGGTGACGAGGTCGCCGAACCACATGTGCGCCATCTCGTGCAGCAGGGTCTCCGCGCGCCGCTCGTAGAGGTAGCGGGTGACGCGGCTGCGGAAGACGTAGTCCTCCAGGAACGTCACGCACCCGGCGTTCTCCATGGCGCCCGCGTTGAACTCGGGCACGAAGCACTGGTCGTACTTGCCGAACGGGTACGCCACGCCGAAGGCGCCGTGGTAGAAGCCGAACCCCTGCTTGGTCTCGGCGAACAGCCGTTCGTGGTCCATGTGCGGGGCCAGCGACGCGCGGCAGTAGATGCCGAGCGGGATCGTGGTCTCCCCGTCGCTGAACTCGTCGCGCCACTCGGCGTACGGCCCGGCGACGACCGCCACGAGGTAGGTCGACATGGGCTTCGTCGTCGCGAAGACGTGCCGCGCGCCGCCACCGGGGGCCTCGTCGGTGGAGGTGATCTCGCTGTTGGAGACGACCTTCCAGTCGCTGGGCGCGACCGCGGTCAGGTCGTAGACGGACTTGAGGTCCGGCTGGTCGAAGCAGGCGAACATGCGCTTCGCGTCGGCGGTCTCGAACTGCGAGTACAGGTAGACGCCGCCGTCGACGGGGTCGACGAACCGGTGCAGGCCCTCGCCGGTGTTCGTGTACCGGCAGTCGGCGTCGACGACGAGCTCGTTGACCTCCGCGAGGTCCGGCAGTGCGATCCCGTCCTCCTCGCGGTAGCCGGACACGTCCAGCTCGACGCCGTTCAGCACGGCGCGGTGCACCGTCGCGGCCACGAGGTCGATCCAGGTCGACGCGCCGGTCTCCCGGCTGCGGAAGGCGACCTCGGTCGTGGACCGGAAGGTCTCCGAGCCGGGCTTGCCGCCACCGTCGGTGAGGTCCAGCGCGATCCGGTAGGAGTCGACCTCCAGCAGTTGCGCGCGCTGCTGCGCCTGGTCGCGGGTCAGGTTGGGTGCCGCCACTGGTCACCTCGTCTGTCAGCGTTCTCAGTGGGCTGACGTCGTCGGAACAGGAAGTGTCGTGCGTGTGGACACGACCGTCGCAATCCAATCACGTGCGCGCGCGCGACGGTGGGGAGAACACGGCCGCCGGGAAGACCTGACGCCGTCGTGTGGTTGCAGCCACCGGGAGTGGCGGGCACCGCCGGTCCGGACGAACGACGTGGAGGACACGCATGGCTGACGAGCAGTCCACTGGCACGACGAAGGTCGACTTCTACTTCGACCCGATCTGTCCGTTCGCCTGGATCACCTCGCGGTGGATCCTGGAGGTCGAGAAGATCCGGGACATCGACCTGTCGTTCCACGTGATGAGCCTGGCCGTGCTCAACGAGGGCCGGGACCTGCCGCAGGAGTACCGCGACATGATGGACCGGGCGTGGGGGCCGGTCAGGGTGGCCGTCGCGGCCGAGGAGAAGCACGGCAACGGCGTGCTGCGGGACTTCTACACGGCCGTGGGCACGCGCATCCACAACGAGGGGAACAAGGACTGGGACGCGGCCGTGAAGCTGGCGCTGGAAGAGGCCGGTCTCCCCGCGGAGCTGGCCGGGGCCGCCGACTCCACCGAGTACGACGAGCAGCTCAAGGCCAGCCACCACCGCGGCATGGACCCGGTGGGCACGGACGTCGGCACGCCGACCCTGCACGTGGACGGCGTGGCGTTCTTCGGCCCGGTGCTGACGAAGATCCCGCGCGGCGAGGAGGCCGGGAGGGTCTTCGACGGCGCTCGGCTGCTCGCGGGCTTCCCGCACTTCTTCGAGCTGAAGCGCACCCGCACGGGTGACCTCGACTTCTCCTGACGCAGAACTCCACCGATGTGACACCCTGGGGGCAGAAAGTGCGTCCGGGTGTCACATCAGTGGAGGTTCGCGTGATCGAGGTCGTCAACCCCGCCACCGAGGAGGTCGTGGCCTCCGTCGCGGAGAGCACGCCCGCCGACGTCGACCGGGCCGTCACGGCGGCGGCCGAGGCGTTCCCCGGCTGGGCGGGCACCCCGCTCGACGAGCGCGTGACGACCGCCCGGCGCGTCGCCGACGGCATCGCCGCGCGCGCCGCCGAGTTCGCCTCCACGATGACCACCGAGATGGGCACGCCCCTCACCTTCGCGACGAGGGTGCAGGTCCCCAACCCGATCGGCATAGCGAACGCCGTGGCCGACGTGGTCGAGAGCGGCTACTTCGACGACGAGCGGATCGGCAACTCCCTCGTGCTGCGCGAACCGGTCGGCGTCGTCGCCGCCGTCACGCCGTGGAACTTCCCGCTCCAGCAGATGGTCGCCAAGGTCGTCCCCGCGCTCGTGGCGGGCAACGCGGTCGTGCTCAAGCCCAGCGAACTGGCCCCGCTCACCGCGAACCTGCTCGCCGAGGTCGTCGCGGCCGCCGGCGTCCCCGACGGCGTGTTCGCGATCGTCCACGGCACCGGGGCCGTCGTGGGCGAGGCGCTCGTGGCGCACCCGCGCGTGGACGCCGTGTCGTTCACCGGGTCGACGCGGGCGGGCCGTCGCGTGTCGGCGCTCGCCGCGGAGACGGTGAAGCGGGTCGCGCTGGAACTGGGCGGCAAGTCGGCGTGCGTGGTCCTGGACGACGCCGACCTCTCCCGCGCCGTGAAGATCGGCGTCGCCAACGCGTTCATGAACAACGGGCAGGCGTGCAGCGCGTGGACGCGCCTCGTCGTCCCGGCCGACCGCCACGACGAGGCGCTGGAACTGGCCGTCGCGGCGGCGTCGAAGTACGTGCCGGGCGATCCCGCCCTGCCGGAGACGCGCCTCGGGCCCGCCGTGTCGGCCCAGCAGCGCGAGCGCGTCGTCGGGTACGTCCGCACCGGGGTCGCCGAGGGCGCGACGCTCGCCCTCGGCGGACCGGACGCGCCGCTGGAGCGCGGTTTCCACGTGCTGCCGACGGTGTTCGGGAACGTGAGGCCGGAGATGACCGTCGCGCAGGAGGAGATCTTCGGGCCGGTGCTGTCCGTGCTGCCGCACGCCGGTGACGACGACGCCGTCCGCATCGCCAACTCCACGGTCTACGGACTCGGCGGCGGGGTGTTCTCCGCCGACACCGACCGCGCGCTGGCCGTCGCCAAGCGCTTGCGCACGGGACAGGTCGACGTCAACGGCGCGGCGTTCAACACGGCGGCGCCCTTCGGCGGCTACCGCCAGTCCGGCAACGGCCGCGAGTTCGGCCGCTACGGCCTGGACGAGTTCACGGAGGTGAAGTCCGTCCAGACGTGACGCGGGCCAGGGCGGGCCGGGTGAACTCCTCGGGGTAGGGCGAGCGGGCGAGCGCCTCGGCGACGCCCAGCTCACCCGCCGCCACCGCGGCGCACAGCGCGGCCACGTCCGCGATCTCGCGGCGCTGCTCGCGCACGAGGTCCCGGTCGACCGGGTCGCCGTGACCGGGCAGCACCACCGCGGCGCCCAGGCTCAGCAGGGCGTCCAGCGCGACCGGCCAGCCCGGCGGGTCGGCGTCGTGGAACTGCGGCGGCGCGCCCTGCTCCACCAGGTCACCGGCGAACACCGCGCTCGCGTCCGGGACGTGCACCACCAGGTCGTGACCGGTGTGCCCCGGTCCGAGGTGCAGCAGGTCCACGCGCCGCCCGCCCACCGACAGCTCCGCGCGCGCGTCCACGAGCCGGTCCGGCAGCACCGGGTTCACCCGCTCGACGCGCTCGGCCACGTCCGGCCTGCCCTCCTCGCGGTAGTGCGCGGCCCACCTCGCCCGCTGCGTCGCGCCGTCCGCCACGAGGGCGGCCCGGCAGCCCCGCTGCGCCCACACCTCGCACGGCCCGAACGCCTCCGTGCCGAAGCTGTGGTCGAAGTGCGAGTGGGTCAGCACCACGCGCCACGGGTGCGGCGTCACCTCCCGCACGGCCGCGGCGAACTCCGCGCCCCGGTGGGCGTCGCCGCCGGTGTCCACGACCAGGCACTCGCCGTCGCCCACGACCAGGCCCAGCGACAGGTCCAGCTCGGCGTGCCGGCGCACGAGGAGCCCCTCGGCGATCTCGATCCAGCGGTCCGTCACACCCATATCGTCGGTCTCGGCCCCGGCCCCAGCGGCAGCGCCCCGCCCTCCACGTGCCGCAGGGCCGACCAGGCCGCCGCGAGCGCGTCGAGGACGTCGTCGATCGTCGCCGCGCGCGGCAGGTCCGGCGGCAGCACCGGGTCCACGAACCCCTCCAGCACGCAGATCCGCTGGACCACGCCCGTCGCGGTCTTCTTCGACGCGGTCACGCCCATCGCCCGGAACGAGCACTCCGGGTGCACCTCGACCACCCGCTCGTCGGCGGGCAGGGCGTCCCACTGCTGGACCTTGCCGGTGATGAACCATGTCTGCTTGCTGATCTTCCGGCCGGTGATCCGCTCGGAGATCGCGCACGCCTCGGCGTAGTCACCGGCGTCGAGCACCGCCCTGACGGGCGCGTGGAAGATCGACGACCGCGCCTCGCCCAGGTACTCCCGCGCCGCGAGGTCGCAGGCGCGGTAGCCGTCCTCGTCGAGCCCGAGCGGGACGTCCACCCCGATCCGCTCGCACTCCGCGGTCAGCTCCAGCACCTCGCCGGCCGTGGCGGCGAACTCCCACCGCACGCGCTCCGGCCCGTCCCACAGCGCGACCACCCAGCCGCCGCGCATCCCGTCCACTCCCGCGATCACGCCCGGAACACCCCCTCCACCAGCAGCGGAGCCGCCGTGCTGACCCCGGCCTCGGCGGCCAGTCCCACGTCGCGCCCGTGCCCGGCCGCGATCAGCTCCCGACCGGAGACGCAGCCCGCGAGCGCCGTGGCCACGTCCGCGCCCCGGTGCGCCGCCGCGGCCAGGGCGGCCTCGGCCGACACCGGCCCGCACCCCGCCAGCTCCCCGCAGATCGCGCCCGCGCCGAGCAGGTCCTCCACGCAGGGCCGCAGCGGTCCGGACGGCGCGGTGGCGGAGATCGTCACACCCCAGCGCTCACCGGCCGGGACCACGCCGATCGGCCGGCCGTCGGCGATCTGCGCGGCGCGCGCCGCGACGGCGGCGGCGTTGCGCAGGCACCCGGCCAGCACGGCCGCGCCGGTCGCGGCGGCCGCGGCGCAGAGCGCGGCCCCGTTGGGCGAGCCCGTCTCGACGACCTCGCCCGGCGCGGTCGCGACCAGGTCGGCCGGTCGCGCCGACCGGGCGCCGGCGGTCCACGGCCGCAACCGGACGACGCCACCGCGGCCGGTCACGAGGTCCACCGACGTGGTGAACACCAGCACGTCCACGACCACCAGGACCGCGCACTCGTCCCCGAGCGCGGTCACCCCTTCGGCACCCCACTCCAGGCGCAGCCCCGACCCCTGTTGAGCGAACACGGTGTTCACCCTGGCAGACTTGCTCGACGTGCGCGTCTACCTTGGTTCCGACCACGCTGGCTTCGAGCTGAAGACCCACCTGGCCCAGCACCTGGCCGAGCAGGGCCACGACGTCGTGGACGTCGGCCCCGCGGTGTACGACGCGGAGGACGACTACCCGCCGTTCTGCGTCGAGGCGGCTCGCCGCGTCGTCGCGGACGAGGGCAGCCTCGGGGTCGTCGTCGGTGGTTCCGGCAACGGCGAGCAGATCGCCGCCAACAAGGTCCCCGGTGCCCGCTGCGGCCTCGCCTGGAGCGTGGAGACCGCGAAGCTCACCCGTCTGCACAACGACGCCCAGCTCGTCGGCGTCGGCGCGCGCATGCACACGGTCGAGGAGGCCACCGAGATCGTGGAGGCGTTCCTCGCGACCCCGTTCTCCGGCGAGGCCAGGCACGCCCGCCGCGTCGGCCTGCTGACCGAGTACGAGAAGACCGGCACGCCGCCCGCTCTGCCCGGCGCCTGATGCCGGAGGGCCACACGCTCCACCGCCTCGCGGACCTGCACCAGCTGCGCTATGCGGGGAACCCGGTGGGCGTCTCCAGTCCGCAGGGGCGCTTCACCGCGTCCGCCGCGCTCGTCGACGGCCGCGTGCTGGAGCGGGCCGAGGCCCTCGGCAAGCACCTGCTGCACGTCTACGGGCCCGACCTGGTGGTCCACGTCCACCTGGGGCTCTACGGCAGGTTCTCCGACGACGAACTGCCGGTCACGCCGCCCGTGGGCCTGGTCAGGATGCGGATGGTCGGGCCGACCCACTTCGCGGACCTGCGCGGCCCCACGGCGTGCGAGCTGCTCACCGACGCCGAGGTCGACGCCCTGCGCGCCCGCATCGGACCGGACCCGCTGCGCGCCGACGCCGACCCCGAACTCGCCTGGGCCCGCGTGTCGCGGTCCCGCGCGCCGATCGGCGTGCTGCTCATGGACCAGTCGGTGATCTCCGGGGTCGGCAACGTCTACCGGGCCGAGGTGCTGTTCCGGCAGGGGCTGCACCCGCTGGTCCAGGGCGTGCGGATCACCCGCGAGCAGTGGGACGCGATCTGGGCCGACCTGGTGGTCCTGATGGAGGACGGCGTGCGGGTGGGCCGCATCGACACGGTCCGTCCCGAGGACCTGCCCGAGGCCACGGGGCGTCCGCCGCGCGAGGACCGGCACGGCGGCGAGGTCTACGTCTACCGGCGCACCGGGCAGCCGTGCCTGCTGTGCGGCACGCCCGTCCTCACGAGGGAACTGGCCTCGCGCAACCTCTACTGGTGTCCCGTCTGCCAAGCGGAGTGACGCACGACGGCGGGGCCGGTCGACACGACCGGCCCCGCCGTTCCCGCTGCTAGAAGTCGAAGCCGCCGAAGTCTCCGCCGCCGCCGAAGTCCCCTCCGCCGCCGAAGTCGCCACCGGTGTCGCCCGCGTCTCCGCCGCCGCCGTCACCCGCGTCTCCGCCGTCGTCACCGCCGCCGTCACCACCGTCGCCGCCGTCGCCCTCGGGGGCCGCGACCGCAGCGGGCACACCGACCATGCCGGAGAACATCGCGCTGAACAGCAGCATCGAGCCGAAGCCCCACGCGCCCGCCACGAGCGCGGGCTTCCACCACGGCTCGCTGTACCAGCCCTGCGGCACCGGCCGCCCGGCGACCACGCCACCGGGGTAGTAGTGCGGCGTGCGCGAACCGGGCCGCGGCGAGGCCGCGTAGCTGTGCCCCTCGACGTCGACGTCGCGCGGCTCGGACACCGTGCCCGCACGGCCCTGACCGGCGAGGTTCGGCAGTTCCGGGCCGGGGTCCATGTCCATCGCCTGACGTGCGGCGCGGACGTAGTACAGGCCCTCCATGGCGGTCTGCGTCACCAGTCGCGCCTGTTCGACGGTCTTGGCCTGCTCCATCTGAGATCCGGCCGCGGTGAAGCGCTCGGAGGCGTCGGCCAGCGCCTGCTGGGACGCCACGTCGCTTCCCGTCAGGTTCACGACCTGCCCGCCGAGCCGCTCGACCCAGCGGCGTGCGTCCGCCCTGGCGTCTTCCAGTTCCTGCTGCTTGGCCGCCGCGCGGTTCCTGGCGAAGTAGAAGCCGATGCCCGCCACCGCGACGACCAGCACGAGCACGAGAATCGCGCCGCTCACGGGTCCTCCTGTACTGCCGGTGGCCACCTGCCTCCGACAACCGGACAACGAGGACACGCCTGCGGAGGTTCCCGCGTGCCGCGCACCTGCCGTGCGGCCGACCGGCGGTCGTCGCCGGACTCGTGGCGCGGTCCGCGAGCGCGCTCGGGTGAAACGACGGGAGGGGTGCTCCCCGTGCGGGGAGCACCCCTCCCGACCTGCGAGGTGTGACCTGAGCGGGTGACCGGGATCGAACCGGCATGACCAGCTTGGAAGGCTGGGGCTCTACCATTGAGCTACACCCGCGTGCACCCTCGCGGGGAGGGCGCGGAAACAGCTTAGCGCGTCGCGCTAAGCTGCTCGCACACCACCTCCCCGAGAGGTCGTGCCGACCGGGGCGTGGCGCAGCTTGGTAGCGCACTCGCTTTGGGAGCGAGGGGTCGCAGGTTCAAATCCTGTCGCCCCGACGGTCGAGGATCTGCACGGAGGAGCGCCCGCCCGGACGACCACGTCCCGGCGGGCGCTCTCGCGTTCCGGGCGTCCCTCGTGCTCCCGGACGGTGCGCACGACGGGGCGAATCCACCCCGCCACGTCGTCGGGCAGGGCATCTCGCCTAGACTCGTCGGGTATCCCGGCGCTGAACGTGGCGATATCCGGGTGTTCCGCACGTCATGTTCGCTACGAGGAGATCACGTTGAAGAGCACCGTCGAGCACCTGAGCCCGACGCGGGTCCGGATCAACGTCGAGGTGCCGTTCGACGAGCTCAAGCCGAGCTTCGACCGCGCGTACCGGAAGCTCGCCAAGCAGGTGCGCATCCCCGGTTTCCGCCCCGGCAAGGCCCCCGCCCGTGTCCTGGAGAACCGGATCGGGCGCGCCCCGGTCCTGGACGAGGTCGTGCAGGAGGCCGTTCCGGCGAAGTACCTGGAGGCCGTGAACAGCGGCGAGGTGCGTGCCCTTGGCCGCCCCGACTTCGAGGTGACCAAGATCGAGGACGGTGACTCCCTGGCCTTCACGGCCGAGGTCGACGTCCGTCCCGAGATCACGGTTCCCGCCTTCGGTGAGCTGTCCGTCAGCGTCGACGACCAGGAGGTCACCGACGCCGATGTCGACGAGCAGCTCGATGAGCTCCGCGCGCGCTTCGGCACCCTGACCGGCGTCCAGCGGCCGGCGCAGGACGGCGACTTCGTGGTCGTCGACCTGTCCGCCACGGTCGACGGCGAAGAGGTCGAGGAGGCCCGCACGGCCGGCCTGTCCTACGAGATCGGCTCCGGCCAGCTCGTCGAGGGCATCGACGACGCGCTGATCGGCGCGTCCGAGGGCGAGACCAAGACCTTCGCCACGACCCTGGTCGCCGGTGAGCACTCCGGTCGCGAGGCCGAGGTCAGCGTCGTCCTGAACACCGTCAAGGAGCGTCAGCTCCCCGAGCTGGACGACGAGTTCGCCCAGCTCGCCAGCGAGTTCGACACGCTGGACGAGCTGAAGGACGACCTGCGCACGCGCCTGGCCCGCGTCAAGAAGATGCAGCAGGGCGTCCAGGCCCGCGACAAGGTCCTCGACGCGCTGCTGGAGACCACCGAGGTCCCGCTGCCCGAGAGCATCGTCCAGGGCGAGATCGACGCGCGGAAGCACGACGCCGTGCACGAGTTCGACCACGACGAGGCCAAGTTCGGGGAGTACCTGGAGAGCCAGGGGCAGACCCTGGAGGCCTTCGACGCCGAGCTGCGCGAGTCGGCCGAGAAGGCCGTGCGCACGCAGCTCGTGCTCGACACGATCGCCGACGCCGAGCAGGTCACGGTGTCCGACTCGGAGCTGACCGAGCGGATCGTCTACCAGGCCCAGCGCTTCGGCATCAGCCCGGACGAGTACGTCCAGCGCGCGCAGCAGTCCGGCCAGCTCGGCGCGATCTTCGCCGACGTGCGCCGCGGCAAGGCCCTCGCGACGGTCGTGCGCCAGGCGACCGTGACGGACGCCACCGGCAACGCGGTCGACCTGGACGAGCTGTTCGGCGAGCAGAAGGCGGACGACGAGACCGCGGCCGTCGACGTGGTCGAGGGCGACGTCGTCGAGTCCACTGAGGAATCCAACGAGAAGTGAAGCCCTGAGCGAACGCGGGCGGTGTCGGGAAGTCGACGCCGCCCGCCTTCGTTAAGGTCGGTTGCAGAGATTTGCTCAAGACCACTGCGGAGCGATTGTTCACCGCTCCTGGAGTAAGGCAGGCAGACGTGACGCAGCACTCCTTCCCGGCACCCGAGATGCGGTCGGGTTCCGCGGGGATGAACCTCAACGACTCGGTGTACGAGCGGCTTCTCCGCGAGCGGATCATCGTGCTGGGCACTCAGGTCGAAGAGGGCATCGCCAACCAGATCACGGCCCAGCTCCTCCTGCTCGCCGCGGAGGACCCCGAGAAGGACATCACCCTCTACATCAACTCGCCCGGCGGCTCGGTGACCGCGGGCATGGCCATCTTCGACACGATGCAGCTCATCGAGCCGGACGTGGCGACCGTGGCGATGGGCCTGGCGGCCTCGATGGGGCAGTTCCTGCTCTCCGCGGGCACGCCCGGCAAGCGCTCGTGCCTCCCGCACGCGCGGATCCTGATGCACCAGCCCTCCGCCGGCGTCGGTGGCACGGCCGCCGACATCGCGATCCAGGCCGACATGCTCACCCGCACGAAGCACGAGATGGCCGAGCTGATCGCCGAGCACACCGGTCAGTCGGTGGAGCGCATCGTCGCCGACTCGGACCGCGACCGCTGGTTCACGGCCAAGGAAGCGCTGGAGTACGGCTTCGTCGACCGGATCGTCAGTCGCGCCAGCCAGATCCCCACCAGCAACTGACCGGCGAAGCACTTCCCAGGAGACATCCAGTGAGCCAGTTCCACGCGCCTCAGTCCCGGTACGTGCTGCCGTCGTTCGTCGAGCGCACCAGCTACGGGATCAAGGAGTCCAACCCCTACAACAAGCTCTTCGAGGAGCGCATCATCTTCCTCGGGGTGCAGGTCGACGACGCGTCGGCCAACGACGTGATGGCGCAGCTCCTCGTCCTGGAGTCCGAGGACCCGGACCGCGACATCCTGATGTACATCAACTCGCCGGGTGGCTCGTTCACCTCGCTGATGGCCATCTACGACACGATGCAGTTCGTGCGCCCGGACATCCAGACGTACTGCCTGGGCCAGGCCGCCTCGGCCGCCGCGGTGCTGCTGGCCGCCGGAACGCCCGGCAAGCGCCACGCGCTGCCGAACTCGCGCATCCTGATCCACCAGCCGTCCACCGAGGGCGTCTACGGTCAGGTCTCCGACCTGGAGATCCAGTCCAACGAGATCCAGCGCGTCCGCCGCCTCATGGAGACGACGCTGTCCCGCCACACCGGCCGCTCGCCGGAGCAGGTGCGCGACGACGTCGAGCGCGACAAGATCCTCACGGCCGAGGCCGCGAAGGAGTACGGGATCGTCGACACGGTCCTGCCCTACCGGAAGCTCTCGGCCAAGGCATGACCCTCGGTCCCGACACGCCGAACTGACCGGATTGCTGGTCCGTTCGGCGTGTCGGGGGGACGCTGGTCCTCCCGCAACGGCGGGTCGGCCAGGTACCGTCGAGGGGAACGAAGGCGGCCCCCGCATCCAGCGGGTGCACGTTGAACGTCGGTCAGGCGCACCACGTCCGAGTGCGCCGGAGGGGACAGAGGTCAGCGGTCATGGCGCGTATCGGTGACGGCGGCGACCTGCTGAAGTGTTCTTTCTGCGGGAAGAGCCAGAAGCAGGTGAAGAAGCTCATCGCCGGACCCGGTGTCTACATCTGCGATGAGTGCATCGACCTCTGCAACGAGATCATCGAGGAGGAGCTCGCCGAGGCGGGCGACGTCAAGCTCGATGAGTTGCCGAAGCCCGCGGAGATCCACGACTTCCTCGACCAGTACGTCATCGGTCAGAGCGAGGCCAAGCGGACTCTGTCGGTGGCGGTCTACAACCACTACAAGCGCATCCAGGCGGGTGACCGCGGGCGCGAGGGCAGGGACGACGGCGTCGAACTGGCGAAGTCGAACATCCTCATGCTCGGTCCCACCGGGTGCGGCAAGACCTACCTCGCGCAGACGCTGGCGAAGATGCTGAACGTGCCGTTCGCCATCGCCGACGCCACCGCGCTGACCGAGGCGGGCTACGTCGGCGAAGACGTCGAGAACATCCTGTTGAAGCTCATCCAGGCGGCGGACTACGACGTCAAGCGGGCCGAGACCGGGATCATCTACATCGACGAGGTCGACAAAATCGCTCGGAAGAGTGAAAACCCGTCCATCACGCGCGACGTGTCGGGCGAGGGCGTGCAGCAGGCGCTGCTGAAGATCCTGGAGGGCACCACCGCGAGCGTGCCGCCGCAGGGCGGTCGCAAGCACCCGCACCAGGAGTTCATCCAGATCGACACGACGAACGTGCTGTTCATCGTGGCCGGTGCGTTCGCGGGTCTGGAGAAGATCATCCAGGACCGCGTGGGCAAGCGCGGTCTCGGCTTCGGCGCCGAGGTCCGCACGAAGGCCGAGGTCGACGCGGCGGACTACTTCGCCGACTCCATGCCCGAGGACCTGATCAAGTTCGGGCTCATCCCGGAGTTCATCGGCCGTCTGCCGATGGTCGCCAGCGTCACGAACCTGGACAAGCCGTCCCTGGTGAAGATCCTCACCGAGCCGAAGAACGCCCTGGTCAAGCAGTACCAGAAGCTCTTCGAGATGGACGGCGTGGAGCTGGAGTTCACCAGGACCGCCATGGAGGCCGTCGCCGATCAGGCGATCCTGCGCGGTACCGGCGCCCGAGGGCTCCGCGCGATCATGGAGGAGGTGCTGCTGCCGGTGATGTACGACATCCCGAGCCGCACCGACGTCGCCAAGGTCGTCATCACGGAGCAGACGGTCAAGGAGAACGTGAACCCGACGATCGTGGCCCGGCAGCCCAGCCGCCGCGAGCGCCGGGAGAAGTCCGCCTAGGCGGGGGCAGCACGACAGTGGCTTCGCCGTACGTGCTGCTCCTGCCCGGTCTCGGTGGACCGGGCGAGGAGCACTGGCAGAACTGGCTGGCGAGCGAGCTGGCCCGCGACGGTGACCAGGCGGACCTGCCCTGGTTCACCGAGCCCGACGCGCCGGACCGGGAGGTCTGGCTGTCGGAGCTGCGGATGCACCTCGACGCCGCACCACGCGGCGTCGAGCGTGTCGTGGTGGCCCACTCGCTCGCCTGCCTGCTGTGGCTGCACCACGGCGCGCAGGCCGACGTCGACGCCGAACCGGCGCTGCGGGTCGACCGGGTGCTCCTGGTCGCCCCGCTCGGCCCCTCGTTCGACGAGCCGCTGGTCCGCGACTTCCGGCCGGTGCCGCTCGATCCCGCCACGGCGCACCGCGTGGCGCGCGAGACCCGGATGGTCGTCGGCGACGGCGACCCGCGCTGCGAGCTGCACGAGGCGAAGGCCCTGGCCGGGGCGCTGCGGGTCGAGCTGGACGTCGTCCCCGGCGGCCGGCACCTCGACGCCGAGGCCGGGTACGGGCCGTGGCCCGCCGTCCTGGACTGGGTCCGCACCGGCCGCGTGCCGCTCACGGCGCGCTAGAAACGCCGAGCGGAGGCGTGTGAACCGCGACCACGAGTTCGACCTGGTGACCGCGCGGCGGTACCGCGAGCACGTCGAGCCGATCTCCTCCCCGTTCGTGCAGCTCCTCGTCCAGTTCGGTGGCGCGGTCGAGGGCTCCTCGGTGCTCGACCTGGCCTGCGGACCCGGTTTCGTCGCCCTCGCGGCGGCGGAGCACGTCGGGCCGGGCGGCCGGGTGGTGGGCGTCGACGCCGACCCCGCGATGATCGAGGCCGCTGTGGAGTCCGCGGCCGACGGCCGGGTGGAGTGGGTCGTCGCTCGGGCCGACGCGCTGCCGCTGCCGGACGACTCGATCGACGTCGTGCTCTGCCAGCAGGGCGCTCAGTTCTTCCCCGACCTGCCCGCGGCGCTGCGCGAGGCCGCCAGGGTCCTGCGACCGGGAGGACGGCTCGCGGCCACGGTGTGGGCTCCGGTGCAGCGCTCGCCGTACCTGGACGCCCTGACCCACGCCCTGCGCGTCGTCGTGGGCGTGGAGCCGGAGCGGGCTCTCGCGGCGTTCTCCACCGGTGCCGGGCAGCTCGTGGAGTCGGCCGGTGCGGCGGGGTTCGCCGAGGTGGAGGCGCAGGACGTCGTGCGCACGATCCGGTTGCCGGACCTGCCGGAGCACGCAGCGGGTCACCTGTCGGCGCTGCCGCGCAGCGCGTCGGCCGCGCCGGAGGTGCTGGCCGCGGCGGCACGGGCCATCACCGATCGGATGAGCGAGCACCGCGGCCCGGACGGCGCGGTCGAGGTGGTCTTCACGTCGGTGCTGCTCACGGCCCGGCTGCCCCGGTAGCGCCGAGCGGCGCGGAGGCCGCTGGCACGTGCCGGCCGAGGAAGCGCACCACGTCCGCCACGACCGAGCGGTAGAACGCGTCGTCGTGCGTGCCGGGCGTGATCGACGCGACGGCTGGCCGGGCGGCCGAGACGAACCGGCGGGTGCCCTCGACGAACGTGTCGCGGTTCCCGGCCCACACGCCCACCGGGGTGCCCACGAGGGCGTCGACGTGGCGCAGCGGGTCCAGCGACGCCCACACCAGCGAGTTGGTGAACGCGCGGCGCTCGCTCATCTCCTGCCACGTGGTGATGAGGGCGGGGGAGATCGCGGCGACCGCGTCGGCGGGACGGCGGCGCTCGGTGCGGCGCCGACCGTAGAGCAGGGCGCCGAAGCCGCCCATCGACACGCCGGCGCAGGCGAACGGCACGCCGTCCGCGCCGCCCAGACCGCGTTCCCGCAGCCACGCGGGCACCTCGTCCAGCAGCATCGCCATCGGGTCGTCGCCGGGCACGTTCTCGTGCCAGTAGTGGTCACCGCCGTCCACCGCGACCAGCCCGAACGGCGGCACGGAGCCGCGCGCGACCGCCGAGTTCAGCGTCTCGTGGATGTTGCCCACCATCGAGTGACGGGCCGAGCCGGTGCGGCCGTGCAGCAGCAGCGACATCGGCAGCCCGGCCGCGGGAACGCCCGCGGGCAGCACGGTCACCAGGTCGACCACCCGGCCGCGGGACCGCGAGCGGACGCGCTCGGTCCGCACGACCGGCGACGTGCCGATCCGCGTCGCGCCGACCGCGCCGGGCACCCCCGGCGGGACCGGGCCCGCGGGCAGGTGACCGGTGGAGGCGGTGACCGCGGCACCGGTCGTCACCAGACCGAGCGCGGCGAGCACCGTCCGACGGGACACGCGACCGGCCGAGGGGGCGCTCCGCGTGTCCATTTCTCACCCCTTCGCGGTGCTCTCACCTCACCATCGCGCGCGGAGGTGTGCCCGTTTCACGCGGTGACGTTCACGCGGTGACGTTCACGCGGTGACGTTCACGCGGTGACACCGTCGTCCCGAAGATCCCGGACGTCCTGTTCGGAGCACCCGAACCAGCGCAGCACCCCGTCGGTGTGCTCACCGGGGGCGGGCACCGCGCCGGGCGTCCAGGACCACCCCGTCGGAGTCCACGGGCGGCCGCCCACGAACCGGACCGGGCCGGGTCGCGCGCGGCACGGCCACGGCCTGCGCCGGGCCGACGACGAGCACCCCTCCGGGGGCGGCGTCATCCGGCGATCCGCTGCGCGCCCGAGTAGACGTTCATGGAGTCGCCGCGCAGGAACCCGATCAGCGTCATGCCCTGCTCCTCGGCCAGCTCGGCGGCCAGCGACGACGGCGCGGACACCGCGGACAGCACCGGCACGCCCGCCATCGACGCCTTCTGCACCAGCTCGAACGACGCGCGCCCGGAGACCATGAGCACGGTGCCCGGCAGCGGCACCCGGTCGTTCAGCACGGCCCAGCCCAGCACCTTGTCCACGGCGTTGTGCCTGCCCACGTCCTCGCGGACCACCAGCGGCTCGCCCCGCGCGGTGAACAGCCCGGCCGCGTGCAGACCGCCGGTGCTGGCGAACACCCTCTGCTGCTCGCGCAACGCGTCCGGCAACCCGGCCAGCACGTCCACCGACACGCGCGTCTCGTCACCGGAGGGGGAGAAGCGGGTCTTGAGCTTCACCGCGTCCAGCGCCGCCTTGCCGCACACCCCGCACGACGAGGTCGTGTAGAAGTTCCGCTCCACGCCGGGGTCCGGCTCGGGCACGCCGGGTGCGAGCGCCAGGTCGAGGACGTTGTAGGTGTTCTCCCCGTCCGGCCCGGTGCCCTCGCAGAACCGCGCCGTCGAGACGTCTCCCGGCGAGCCGATCACGCCCTCGCTGAGCAGGAACCCGTGGGCGAGTTCCACGTCCTTGCCGGGAGTGCGCATGGTGACGGCCAGCGCCTTCCCGTTCACGCGGATCTCCAGCGGCTCCTCGGCCGCGAGCGAGTCCACCTTCCGCTTCCCGTCCTTGCCCGTGTACTTGATCACGGGACGACGCACGGTAACCCTGCCCATGCCGTTCACCTCCTGCGAGACGATCCTGCCACTGGTCGCGAAAACGTGTTCGTTCGGCGAAGAACACGCTTCGCGCCACTTCCTTAGGATGATCACTGCGTATGTTGCCTCCGAAATCATTTTCACGTTTCAGGAGGTGTCGGACAGTGGGGTTCCTCGACCGCTCCAGGACGGTGGCGCCGCCGGACTGGAACCGCTGGCTGATCCCGCCAGCGGCCCTCTCGGTGCACCTGTCGATCGGCCAGGCGTACGCCTGGAGCGTCTTCAAGACGCCGTTGCAGGAAGCGCTGGGGCTGAGCGGCACGCAGAGCGCACTGCCCTTCCAGCTCGCCATCGTCATGCTCGGCCTGTCGGCCGCCTTCGGCGGCACCCTGGTCGAGAAGAACGGCCCGCGCTGGGCGATGTTCGTCTCGCTGGTGTGCTTCTCCTCCGGCTTCCTGATCTCCGCCCTGGGCGCGTCGACCGGCCAGTTCTGGCTGATCGTCCTCGGCTACGGCTTCGTGGGCGGCGTCGGCCTGGGCATCGGCTACATCTCGCCGGTCTCCACGCTGATCAAGTGGTTCCCGGACCGCCCCGGCATGGCCACCGGCATCGCCATCATGGGCTTCGGCGGCGGCGCGCTCATCGCGTCACCCTGGTCCAGCGAGATGCTCTCCGCGTTCGGCGGGGACCAGTCGGGCATCGCGCGGTCGTTCCTGGTCCACGGCGTCGTGTACGCGGCGTTCATGACGCTGGGCGTGCTGCTGATCCGCGTGCCGGCCGAGGGCTGGCGGCCCGCCGGGTGGGAGCCGGCCGGGGCAGCCGCCGGGAAGCTGATCACCACGGCGAACGTCTCGGCGCGCAACGCCATCAGGACGCCGCAGTTCTGGCTGCTGTGGGTCGTGCTGTGCTTCAACGTCACCGCGGGCATCGGCATCCTGGAGAAGGCGGCGCCGATGATCGTCGACTTCTTCGCGGACAGCGCCACCCCGGTGGCCGCCGCGGCCGCCGCCGGGTTCGTCGCCCTGCTGTCGCTCGCGAACATGGCCGGCCGCTTCGTCTGGTCGTCGACCTCCGACCTCGTGGGCCGCAAGAACGTCTACCGGGTCTACCTGGGCGTCGGCGCGCTGATGTACCTCCTCATCGTGCTCGCGGGCACCAGTTCCACGACGGTGTTCGTCGCCGCGGCGATGATCATCCTGTCCTTCTACGGCGGCGGCTTCGCCACGATCCCCGCCTACCTGAAGGACCTGTTCGGCACCTACCAGGTCGGCGCCATCCACGGCCGCCTGCTCACCGCGTGGTCCACCGCCGGTGTGCTCGGGCCGCTGATCGTCAACTGGATCGCCGACGGCCAGAAGGAGGCCGGCAAGACCGGAGCCGACCTCTACACGACCTCGCTGTTCATCATGATCGGCCTGCTCGTGGTCGGCTTCGCCGCCAACGAGCTCGTGCGTCCGGTGGCCGCGAGGTTCCACGAGCCCGCCGCCGAGAGGGCCGGCGCGGAAGGGGTGTCGAAGTGAGCGCGGACAAGCAGCGGATCGTCCTGGTGATCGCCTGGCTGTGGGTGGGTGTTCCGCTGCTCTACGGCCTGGTGGAACTCGTGCGAAAGGCCACGGCGCTCTTCTCGGGCTAATCTCGGTCGGTGACGATCAACACGCACCACGACGTGGTGGTGGTCGGCGGCGGGCACAACGCACTCGTCGCCGCCGCCTACCTCGCCGGGGCGGGCCGATCGGTGCTCGTCCTGGAGAAGCTGGGCCACGTCGGTGGCGCGGCGGTCAGCGCCGAGCCCTTCGCCGGGATCTCGGCGCGGTTGTCGCGCTACTCCTACCTCGTGAGCCTGCTGCCGGACCGGATCGTGTCGGACCTGGGCCTGCGGCTGAGCCTGAGGTCCCGCGCCGTGTCGTCCTACACGCCGGTCAGGGACGGCGACCGGGCCTCCGGCCTGCTCGTGGAGCGCGAGCCGGGCGAGGCCACCGCGGCGTCCTTCCGCGAGATCACCGGATCGCGCCTGGACCACGAGCGCTGGTTGCGCTTCACCCACGACCTCGGCGTGCTGGCCCGCGCCGTCGCGCCCACCCTGCTGGAGCCGCTGCTGTCGCGGGAGCACGCGCGGCTGCGCGTCGACTCGGTGGCCAGGTACCGGCTGTGGGAGCAGATCTTCGAGCGTCCGCTGGGGGAGACCCTGGAGGAGCTGTTCACCGACGACCTCGTGCGCGGTGTCGTCGCCACCGACGCGCTGATCGGCACGCACGCGTCGCTGCGGTCGGACGACCTCGTCGCCAACCGCTGCTTCCTCTACCACGTGATCGGCAACGGCACGGGGGAGTGGCGGGTGCCCGTCGGCGGCATGGGCGCGGTCACCGCCGAGCTGATCAGGGCGGCCCGCACGGCGGGCGCGACGATCGTGACCGGCGCCGAGGTGACCCGCGTCGACGTCGACGGCCGTTCCGCCGAGGTGACGTACTCCACCGACGAGGGTGAGGAGGTCGCCGGGGCGCGGTACGTGCTCTCTGGTGTCGCCCCGCCGGTGCTGGACCGGCTGCGCGGCGCGAGGGCGTCCTCCTCGGCGGAGGGTGCACAGCTGAAGGTCAACATGTTGCTCACCGGGCTGCCGAGGCTGCGCAGCGGCGTGGACCCGCGCGTCGCGTTCGCCGGGACGTTCCACCTGGACGAGTCCTACCGGCAGCTGGAGACGGCGTACGCGGAGAGCGCGGCGGGTCGCGTCCCGAGCGTGCTCCCGGCCGAGCTGTACTGCCACTCGCTGACCGACCCGTCGATCCTCGGACCGGAGCTGGTGGAGCGCGGCTGGCACACGCTCACCCTCTTCGGCCTGCACACGCCGGCCACCCTGTTCGACGACCGCAACGACGACCTGCGCGGCCGGTTGGCGGGCCGCTACCTGCACGCGCTGAACGAGCACCTGGCCGAGCCGATCGAGTCGATGCTGGCGAGCGACGTCAACGGCGTGCCGTGCATCGAGGCCCGCACGCCGCTGGACCTGGAGTTCGAGCTGGGACTGCCGCGCGGCAACATCTTCCACGGCGACCTGGCCTGGCCGTTCGCCGAGTCCGAGGCGGAGGTGGGCCGCTGGGGCGTGGAGACCGAGGTGGCGAACCTGCTGGTCTGCGGCAGCGGCGCGCGCCGGGGCGGCGCGGTGAGCGGCATCGGCGGCCACAACGCGGCGATGGCCGTGCTGGAGCGCTGAGCCGGCGGCCCTGGTGCGTCACCGGCAGGACGAGCTGCTGGCGGAGGCCGCGGTCGCGCGGCTGCGCCGGGGGCGCGGGTGGTGGCGGAGGCTCCTGGCCCCGCCACCACCCGCGGAGCCCGTCAGGAGCGCTTCTCCAGGCGGATCACGATCGACTTCGACGTCGGGGTGTTCGACGTCTGCGCCGTCGAGTCCAGCGGGACCAGCGAGTTGGCCTCCGGGAAGTACGCCGCCGCGCAGCTCCGCGCGGTCGGGTACGACACGATCCGGAAGCTCTCGGCTCGCCGCTCGGTGACCCCGGTCGGGTCCTCCGGCCACTCGCTGACCAGGTCGACCACCTCGCCGTCGGCGAAGCCCAGCGCCGCGAGGTCCTCGGGGCTCACCAGCACCACGCGCCGCCCGTCCTTCACGCCGCGGTAGCGGTCGTCCAGGCCGTAGATCGTGGTGTTGTACTGGTCGTGGCTGCGCATCGTCTGGAGCAGCAGACGCCCCTCGGGGACCCGCAGGACGGTCAGCTCGTTGGCCGTGAAGTTGGCCTTCCCGGTCTTCGTGGCCTTGAACTCGCGGGCGTCGCGCGGCGCGTGCGGCAGCACGAAGCCGTCCGGGAGGCGGACCCGCTCGTTGTAGTCCGCGCAGCCGGGGACGACGCGGGAGATCCGGTCGCGGATCGTGTCGTAGTCCTTCTCGAACTCCTCCCACGGCACGGGGTGCTCGGGGCCGAGCAGCGTGCGGGCCAGCCGCGACACGATCGCGATCTCCGACAGCAGGTGCTCGGAGGCGGGCTGGACGCGACCGCGCGAGCGGTGCACGACCGACATGGAGTCCTCGACGGTCACGAACTGCTCGCCCGACGCCTGGAGGTCGCGCTCGGTGCGACCCAGCGTGGGCAGCACCAGCGCGGTGCGGCCCGTCACGACGTGCGAGCGGTTGAGCTTGGTCGACACGTGCACGGTCAGCGAGCACGAGCGCAGCGCGGCCTCGGTGACCCCGGTGTCCGGCGTGGCGGAGGCGAAGTTGCCGCCGACGGCCACGAACACCTTCGCCCGCCCGTCGCGCATGGCGCGGATGCCCGACACGGTGTCGTGGCCGTGCTCGCGGGGCACCGGGATGCCGAACTCGCGCTCCAGCGCTCCGAGGAACTCCTCGGGCATCTTCTCCCAGATGCCCATCGTGCGGTCGCCCTGCACGTTGGAGTGCCCGCGCACGGGGCACAGCCCGGCGCCCGGCTTGCCGATCATGCCGCGCGCCAGCACGACGTTCGCGATCTCGCGGATCGTCGGCACCGAGTGCTTGTGCTGGGTGAGGCCCATCGCCCAGCACACGATGGTGCGCTCGGAGTCGGCGAACATCCGCGCCACGCGGGTGATCTGCTCGCGGCTCAGGCCGGTGGCCTCGTCCACGCTGTCCCAGTCGAGTTCGCGAACGTGCGCCGCGTACTCGGCGAAGCCGTGGGTGTACCGCGCGACGAACTCCTCGTCGACCGCGCCCCACTCCAGCAGGAGGTTGCCGATCGCCTGGAAGAACGCCTGGTCGCCACCGATCTTGATCTGGCAGAACTCGTCGGTCAGCTGGGTGCCCCGGCCGACGAGGCCGCGCACGTTCTGCGGGTTCTTGAACCGCATCAGCCCGGCCTCGGGCAGCGGGTTCACCGAGATGATCTTCGCGCCGTTGCCCTTGGCCTCCTCCAGCGCGGACAGCATCCGCGGGTGGTTGGTGCCGGGGTTCTGGCCCACGACGACGATCAGGTCGGCGTCGTGGATGTCGGTGATGCTCACCGAGCCCTTGCCGATGCCGGTCGTCTCGGACAGCGCCGCGCCCGAGGACTCGTGGCACATGTTGGAGCAGTCGGGCAGGTTGTTCGTGCCGTAGGAGCGCACCAGGAGCTGGTAGAGGAACGCTGCCTCGTTGCTCGTTCGCCCCGAGGTGTAGAACAGCGCCTCGTTCGGATCGGCCAGGGCGCGCAGCTCGCCCGCGATCAGCTCGAACGCGTCGTCCCACTCGATCGGCTCGTAGTGGGTCGCGCCCTCGCGCAGCACCATCGGCCGGGTGATGCGGCCCTGCTGACCCAGCCAGTAGTCGGTCTTGCCGGCCAGCTCGGCGATCGGGTGCCGGGCGAAGAACTCGGGGTCGACGCGCCGGCGGGTGGCCTCCTCGGCGACCGCCTTGGCCCCGTTCTCGCAGAACTCGGCCATCTTGCGGTGACCCCGGCCCTCGGGCCACGCGCAGCCGGGGCAGTCGAAGCCCTCGCGCTGGTTGAGCAGGCGCAGGGTGTTCGCCGTGCGGGCGACGCCCATCTGCTCGACACCGCGCTGGAGGGACACGAGCACGCCGGGTATGCCGGCGGCCCACTGCTTCGGCGTGCTCACGTCGAGCTGTGACTCGTCCACGTCGTGCCGAGGCGGCCTCGTCGTCATGACGACATCTTCCGCCTCACCGCCCGTTCGAGCCAGGGGGACGTCCCCTCGCGCGCCCGTGCCGCCGGCGCACCCCGCGCGAGTGCGCCGACGGCAGTGGACCGGTGCGCGAGCGCCACCACGGGCCCCAAGGGGTTGTGCCGAGTCCGTGCCGACGTCTCGTCCACTGTGGACGACGCGTCCCCGTGCTTGCCGATCGGTTCAATTGTGACGTGGGTCACTAGTGCTGACCAGCGGCTCTTCGGGTGAGCGGTCAGCGAGCGCACCCGTCCTCCCGGCTCAGCGGCTGGTCCAGGTCGAAGTAGTGGTCGTCACCGTGCGCGGTGCACGGACACGACGTCCATCGGGGACAGGACCGTCTGCGACTCGCCGGGCCGGAAGGCGTAGCTGAACGCGTAGTCGGTGTGCACCACCAGCTGACCGGGCCCGGCCTGCTCGGCCCACGTGCGGCCCTTCACCCTCGGGGACGCCGGCAGCAGGGTCGACCCGCTCCGCACGCGCGTCGCGTACGACGCCGCCACCTGGTCCTGACCGCCGGCGAACAGCGGTTCGACCTGCGCGCGGTGGTCGGGAGCGAGCAGGGGGAGGAACGCCGACGGGTCGTGCCGCTCCAGCATCGACCGGTCGAGCCTGCTCGCCACCGGCACCCGCCGGACCCGCTCGCAGGCGTCGGCCACCTGCTCGGCGGCGAAGTCGCCGACCGGCGCGGCGGCCGGGGGGACGACGCCCGCCTCGCCCTCGGCCCACGAGGCGGCCGGCGTCCCGGTGAACGGCCGTTCGGGGTCGAACGCCGGGGTCGCGGTCGTGCCCGTCTCCGTCTCCGTCCCCGTCTCCGTCGTCGGAGAGGCGGCGGCCCGGTCCGGCAGCAGCGGGTCCAGGACGCCCCGCTGGTGCAGGCCGACCAGCAGCACCCCGACCGATGCGACGGAGATCGCCGCGACGAGCGCGCCGCTGTGCGCCGGCAGCCGGGCGCGGCGGCGCGTCCGGCGGGCGTCGCGCCTCGCCCGCCGGTTCGCCGCGCGGATCCAGGCCCCGTCCCGCAGGTCGGGGTGGTCGTCGATGTCGTGCGTGTCCACGGGTGGCTCCCGGATTCGTGCTGACCTGGACGTGATCGGGCGCGGGAGGCGCGGCGTTATCAGGTATCGGCTGCCGAGTCGACGGCCGACCTTCGTAGACTTGGGGGGTGACCGAGAACCACACGACACCGCAGCGTCCCGAACTCCCTCCGTCGTGGAACCCGACGGAGGTAGAGGGCGAGCTGTACCGGTCGTGGGTCGACCGCGGCTACTTCACCGCCGACGCGAGCAGCGACAAGCCGCCGTTCACCATCGTGCTCCCGCCGCCCAACGTCACCGGCAGCCTGCACGTGGGTCACGCCCTCAACCACAGCGTCATGGACGCCCTCACCCGGCGCCGCCGGATGCAGGGGTACGAGGTGCTGTGGCTGCCCGGCATGGACCACGCGGGCATCGCCACGCAGAACGCCGTGGAGCGCGACCTCGCGCACTCCGGCATGTCGCGCCACGACCTGGGCCGCGAGAAGTTCGTCGAGCGCGTGTGGGAGTGGAAGGCCGAGTACGGCGGCCGCATCCTCGACCAGATGCGCCGCCTCGGCGACGGGGTGGACTGGAGCCGCGAGCGCTTCACGATGGACGAGGGCCTGTCGCAGGCCGTGCAGACGATCTTCAAGAGGCTGTTCGACGACGGCCTGATCTACCGCGCCGAGCGCATCATCAACTGGTGCCCGCGGTGCCAGACGGCGCTGTCGGACATCGAGGTCGACCACTCAGACGACGACGGCGAGCTCGTCTCCATCCGCTACGGCGAGGGCGAGAACTCCATCGTCGTCGCCACCACGCGCGCCGAGACGATGCTCGGCGACACGGCCATCGCCGTGCACCCCTCCGACGAGCGCTACCAGCACCTGATCGGCACCGAGGTCGAGGTGCCGCTGACCGGTCGCCGCGTGCCGATCGTGGCCGACGAGCACGTGGACCCGGAGTTCGGCACGGGCGCGGTGAAGGTGACCCCGGCCCACGACCCGAACGACTTCGAGATCGGCCAGCGCCACGGCCTGCCGAACCTCACGATCATGGACGGCCGCGCGAACATCACCGCGCCGGGTCCGTTCGAGGGGCTCGACCGGTTCGAGGCGCGTCCCGCCGTGGTCGCCGCGCTGCGCGACGAGGGCCGCGTCGTCGCCGAGAAGCGCCCGTACGTGCACTCGGTGGGCCACTGCTCGCGCTGCAACACCGTCGTGGAGCCGCGCCTGTCGCTCCAGTGGTGGGTGAGGGTCGAGCCGCTGGCGAAGGCCGCCGGTGACGCCGTGCGCGACGGCCGCACCACCGTGCACCCGCCCGAGATGACCAAGCGGTACTTCGACTGGGTGGACAACCTCCACGACTGGTGCATCTCGCGCCAGCTCTGGTGGGGCCACCGCATCCCCGTCTGGTACGGCCCCGCCGGCGAGGTCGTGTGCGTCGGTCCCGACGAGGAGCCGCCCACCGGCGAGGGCTGGTACCAGGACGAGGACGTGCTGGACACGTGGTTCTCGTCCGGCCTGTGGCCGTTCTCCACGCTGGGCTGGCCCGCGAAGACCGACGACCTGGCGAAGTTCTACCCCACGTCGGTGCTGTCCACGGGCTACGACATCCTCTTCTTCTGGGTCACCAGGATGATGATGTTCGGCCTCTACGCGATGGACGACGCCCAGCCGTTCGACCACGTCTACCTGCACGGACTGGTGCGCGACGCCAACGGCAAGAAGATGTCGAAGTCGGTCGGCAACGTCGTCGACCCGCTGGAGTGGATGGACACCTACGGCGCCGACGCCACCCGGTTCACGCTGCTGCGCGGCGCGAACCCCGGCTCCGACCTGGCCGTGGCCGAGGAGTGGGCCGCCGGGTCCCGCAGCTTCACCACGAAGCTGTGGAACGCCACCAGGTTCGCGCTGTCCAACGGCGCCACCACCGACCGCCCGGTGCCGCCCCGCGAGGAGCTGACCGACGCCGACCGCTGGATCCTCGACCTGCTCGACCAGCTCGTGTCCGACGTCGACGAGCAGTTCGAGGCCTTCCAGTTCGCCAGGGTCTGCGAGGCGCTCTACCACTTCACGTGGGACGAGTTCTGCGACTGGTACCTGGAGCTGTCCAAGGTCCAGATCGCCGAGGGCGGCGCGCGCGCCGAGAGCACGCAGGCGGTGCTGGGCCACGTGCTCGACGTGGTGCTGCGGCTCCTGCACCCGCTCACGCCGTTCGTGACCGAGACGCTGTGGACGACGCTGACCGGCGGCGAGTCGCTGGTGATCGCGCCGTGGCCGACGACCACCGGCGCCGAGCGCGACGCCGTCGCCGCCGAGCGGATCGACGGCGTGAAGAAGCTCGTCACCGAGATCCGCCGCTTCCGCTCCGAGCAGGGCATCAAGCCGTCGGCGAAGGTGGCCGGCAAGGTGCGTGGCGCGTGCTGCGTCGACCTGGCCGACCAGGTGCCGTCCGTGCGGTCGCTCACCAGGCTCACCGAGCCCGGTGACGAGTTCGCGGTGACCGTGCAGCTGGAGGTGGCCCTCGCGAAGGGCGCGGTGAAGGTGGAGCTGGACACGTCCGGCGCCATCGACGTCGAGGCCGAGCGCAAGCGTCTGAGCAAGGACCTCGCCGTCGCGGAGAAGGAGTTCGCCCAGACCGGGGCGAAGCTGAACAACCCCGCCTTCACCGACAAGGCCCCGGCGGACGTGGTCGCGAAGGTGCAGGGCCGCCGGGACGCCGCCGCCGCCGAGATCGAGCGGGTCAACGCCCGTCTCGCGGCGCTGCCGCAGGCGTAGTCCCGTGCGGTGCGGTGGGGCGGAGATCACTGCCCCACCGCACTTCACGGTGATCAGCGCCGCTCTGTGGTGAGCTGGTCGCGTGGACGCGATCTCCCCGCTGCGAGTGGTACTGGTGCTGGCCGTCGCCGTGGCCCTGATCTCGTGCGAGGTCCCCCGCCCGCGCTACGCGCAGCCCTCGTCGTCGGCTCCGGTGGCCGAGCCGTCCCCCGCGTCCGCGCTCCCGCCCGCGCCCGCGTCGCCGTCCGTGTCATCGCCCGCGTCGTCGCCGTCCGCGTCGTCGTCGCCCGCGTCGTCCAGCGCTCCTCCTCCGCCGTCGGCCGCCGTTCCGGTGGTGCGACGCGCCACCGGGGCGTTCACCGCCGCGCCCGGTGGGCAGGAGGCGCCGTCCGCGCCGCACGTCGTCCGCTACGTCGTCGAGGTGGAGCAGGGCCTGCCGGAGGCTCCGGAGGCGTTCGCCGCCGACGTGCAGCGCATCCTGTCCGACCCGCGGAGCTGGAGCCACACCGGTGACGTGGCGTTCCAGCGGGTCGCCGGGACGGACGCCGACCTGCGCGTCACCCTCGCCTCGCCCGAGACCGTCGACGCCCTGTGCGCCCCGCTGAACACCGCGGGCGAGGTGTCCTGCTTCGCGAACGGCCGGGCCGTGATCAACCAGGCGCGCTGGGAGCTGGGCGTCCCGCACTTCAGCACGGGGCTCACCGCCTACCGCGAGTACCTGGTCAACCACGAGGTCGGTCACGGCCTGGGCCACCAGCACACCCCGTGCCCCGGCCCCGGACTCCCGGCGCCGGTGATGCTCCAGCAGACCTACGGCCTGGACGGCTGCCTGCCCAACGGCTGGCCCGCCACGACCGGCGGCTGACCGGCGTGGACGCCTTCCGGGCGCTGGTCGCGTCTGGTCGTAGACTCGGGTCGTGACAGTCCGCAACCGCCGGGAGAAGTGATCGTGCCCAAGTTCGATCCGGGGGCACTGGAGGCGCTGCGCGTCGTCGAGGCCGAGCTGAACACCCGCTGGCCGGAGACCAGGATCGCGCCCTCGCTGGACCGCGTCCGCGCTCTGGTGGACGTCCTCGGCGATCCCCAGCACAGCTACCCCGTGCTCCACGTCGCCGGGACCAACGGCAAGACGTCCACCTCCCGCATGATCGACGCGCTGCTCACCCGCATCGGTCTGCGCACCGGCCGCTACACCAGCCCGCACCTCCAGCTCGCGACCGAGCGCATCAGCATCGACGGCGAGCCCATCAGCCCCGAGCGCTACGTCGAGGTCTACCGGGACGTCGAGCCGTACCTGGCGATGGTGGACGCGCGCTCCGACGTGCCGATGAGCACGTTCGAGGTGATCACGGCGATGGGGTTCGCCGCGTTCGCCGACGCGCCCGTCGACGCCGCCGTGATCGAGGTCGGTCTCGGGGGCTCGTGGGACGCGACGAACGTCGCCGACGCCCGCATCGCCGTGATCACGCCCATCGGCATCGACCACGTCGAGTACCTCGGCGGCGACGTCGAGACCATCGCGCGGGAGAAGGCGGGGATCATCAAGCCCGGCTCCACCGTCGTCGTGGGCGAGCAGCAGCCAGAGGCGGCGCAGGTCGTCCTGGAGCGCTGCCGCGAGGTCGACGCCACCGTGGCCCGGCAGGGCGCCGAGTTCGGCGTGCTGGAGCGGTACGTCGCCGTGGGCGGCCAGATGCTGTCGCTCCAGGGCCTCGGCGGGGTCTACGACGAGATCTTCCTGCCGCTGCACGGCGCGCACCAGGCCCGCAACGCCTCCCTGGCGCTCGCCGCCGTCGAGGCGTTCTTCGGCGCGGGCGCGCAGAAGCAGCTCGACGTGGAGGCGGTCCGCGAGGCGTTCGCCACCGTCACCTCGCCCGGCCGTCTGGAGCCCGTGCGCGCCGCGCCGACCGTCCTCGTCGACGCCGCGCACAACCCGCACGGCGCGAAGGCGCTCGCCACCGCGCTGAGCGAGGAGTTCGGCTTCCGCAAGCTCGTCGCGGTGGTCGGGGTGATGGAGGACAAGGACGTCACCGGCATCCTGACCGAGCTGGAGCCCGTGGTCTCCGAGATCGTCGTCACCAGCAACTCCTCGCCGCGCTCGATGGACGCCGACACCCTCGGCGGGCTCGCCGTGCAGATCTTCGGCGACGAGCGCGTGGTCGTCGCGCCGCGGCTCGTGGACGCGGTGGAGAACGCCGTCGAGCTGGCCGAGGAGGCCGACGACGACGGTGTGGTGTCCGGCGCCGGTGTGGTCGTGACCGGGTCGGTCGTGACCGCGGGCGAAGCACGCGGACTCTTCGGCAAGGAGCCGTCATGACCACCGAGAACGCCCCCGTGCCCGCGCCGCGCAAGGACCCGATGAAGGGCTTCCGCGGCATCATGGCCGCGACGCTGATCCTCGAGGTGATCGTGGTCGCGCTGGCGATCCCGGTCGTCGCGCGGCTCGGCGGCGGCATCGGCACCACGACCGGCGCTCTGGTGTTCGCCCTGCTCGTGGGCCTGGCCGTCACGGCGGGGCTGCTCAAGCACCGCTGGGCGATCGGCGTCGTGATCGCGCTGCACGTGGTGATGGTCGCCTCGTGGTTCGCGATGACGGCGCTGGGCGCGGTGGGCGTGGTCTTCAGCCTCGTCTGGGCGTACCTGCTGTGGCTGCGCCGGGACATGACCAAGCGCATCGCGGAGGGACGGCTGCCCGCTCAGCAGCAGCCTCCGGCCTGAGTTCACCCGCAGGTCGGTTCCGGTTGGTGCGGTGGCCTCGATCGGGGACTACAACCACCCGCATGAGCGATGAGCGGGGAATCGGCCGGCGGACGCTGCTGCGTGCCGGTGCAATCGGGGCGGGCGCCGTGCTGCTGCCCGCGACGGGCGTGGCGAACGCGGCGTCCCTCGTGCGCGGCGGGCGTCCGGTGCTCACGCACGGCGTGCAGTCCGGCGACGTGAGCACGGACGGCGCGCTGGTGTGGACGCGGGCCGACCGGCCGTCGCGGATGGTGGTCGAGGTGTCGGAGGACCCGTCGTTCCGCCGCTCCCGCCGGGTGCGCGGGCCGCTGCTGACGCCGGAGACCGGCGGCACCGGCAAGGTGCGGGTCCGGAGCCTGCGGCCGGGCGGGCAGTTCCACTACCGCGTCGTCGCGGAGGACCTCGACGGCCGCACCCGCAGCGAGGCCGTCACCGGGACCTTCCGCACCGCGCCGGTGGGCCGCGAGGACGTGCGGTTCACCTGGTCGGGCGACGTGGCGGGCCAGGGCTGGGGCAGCAACCCCGACCTCGGCGGCATGCCGATCTTCCGCGCGATGGCGGAGCGGAACCCGGACTTCTTCGTGCACAGCGGCGACACCGTGTACGCCGACGGCCCGCTGACCGAGACGGTGACGCTGCCGGACGGCCGGATCTGGCGCAACACCGTCACACCGGAGAAGCTCAAGGTGGCCGAGACGCTCGACGAGTACCGGGGCCAGTACGCCTACAACATGGCCGACCCGCTCTACCGGGCGTTCGCGGCGCAGGTGCCGAGCTTCGTGCAGTGGGACGACCACGAGGTGACCAACAACTGGTACCCCGGCGAGATCCTGGACTCGCCCGCCTACACCGAGAAGCGGGTCGACGTGCTCGCGGAGCGGGCGTTCCGGGCGTTCCACGAGTGGCAGCCGATCGACCGGGCGCGGGCCGTGGACGGCCGCGTCTACCGGTCGTTCTCCTGGGGCAGGCACGTCGACGTGTTCGTGGTCGACATGCGCACCTACAAGGACGCCAACACCGCGCCGCGCGACGGTCGGGGGCACGTGCTGGGGGAGAGGCAGGCCCGCTGGCTGGTGGACTCGCTCGCGCGCAGCACGGCGACCTGGAAGATCGTCGCGGCCGACCTGCCCGTCGGCCTGACCGTGCCGGACGGCGCCGGTGTCGAGGGTGTGGCGAACGGGCTGCCCGGCGTGCCCGGCGGGCGCGAGCACGAGCTGGCGGGCGTGCTGCGCGACCTCGCGCGCCGCCGCGTGCGCAACGTCGTGTGGCTGACCGCGGACGTGCACTACACCGCCGCGCACCACTACTCGCCCGACCGGGCCGCCGTGGGGGACTTCGACCCGTTCTGGGAGTTCGTGTCAGGGCCGCTGCACGCGGGCGGGTTCGGCCCGAACGCCCTGGACCCGACGTTCGGCCCGGAGGCGGTGTTCGTGCACGCCCCGCCGGCGGCCAACAGCTCGCCGCTGGACGGGTTCCAGCACTTCGGCGAGGTCGAGGTGAACGGCCGCAGCGGTGAGCTGACCGTGTCGCTGCGCGACGCCACCGGCAGCTCGCTGTGGTCGACGACCCTCCAGCCGCAACGCCGCTGACTCCTTCCCGCAAGAACTTGCGGCCACATGGGCCCCGGTTGGCCCTTGTCGGCGCTTCGCCGTCCTGGTGAGGTGCGTGTCGTCCGGTCCGCGGACCGGACGACACGCCCGCACGTTCTTGCGGCGAGGAGGTCGCCGACGTCGCTCCCGGCGTGCGCCCCGGTGACCGCGACCTCGCGCGCGACGTGCTGCGCGACGACCTGACCGGCGAGCGGTTCTACGTCGTGATGCCCGACCGCTTCGCCGACGGCGACCGCCGCGACGACCGCCGCGACTCGACGTTCGCCGGAGAGTCCACCGAGCAGGACGACTTCTCCGGGCTCGACGACCTCACGACCGAGGACCCGCGCGTCGTCGAGGGCGTGCGGGAGATCGTCCGGCCGCCGCGGCGGGCACCGGCACGGGGACGGTCGGCGACCGGCCGCGCGACGCGGTGCGCGCCGGGCAGCGGGACCGGTGGTGGTCCTGACCCGCCGACCCGCGAGTCGACCGTTCGAGACGGGTCGTGGAGCAGCACCTCCGACGCGGGTGCGAGGCGGCGCGGCTACGCTGAGCGTCCCCGTGCACTCGCACGGGTCA
Source organism: Umezawaea beigongshangensis (assembly GCF_016464305.1). GTDB lineage: Bacteria > Actinomycetota > Actinomycetes > Mycobacteriales > Pseudonocardiaceae > Umezawaea_A > Umezawaea_A beigongshangensis. The sequence goes on along the minus strand of NZ_JAEIOJ010000007.1, from coordinate 103,028 downwards.
TCCACACCCGCACGAAGGAGTACGGACGGCCGTGAGCGAGCGCACCCTGGTCCTGGTCAAGCCCGATGGTGTCAGCCGTGGACTGGTCGGCGAGGTGATCTCCCGCATCGAGCGCAAGGGCCTGACCCTGGCCGCGCTCGAACTGCGCACCGTCGACCGCGCCACCGCCGAGCAGCACTACGCGGAGCACGACGGCAAGAGCTTCTACGCCGACCTGGTCGACTTCATCACCGGCGGCCCGCTGGTGGCGCTGGTCGTCGAGGGCCCGCGCGCCATCTCGGCGTTCCGGCAGCTCGCCGGTGGCACCGACCCCGTCGAGAAGGCCACGCCGGGCACGATCCGCGGCGACTTCGGCCTGGAGGTCCAGTTCAACCTGGTCCACGGCTCCGACTCGCCCGAGTCCGCCGAGCGCGAGATCGCGCTCTGGTTCCCGGCTCTCTGAAGTTCCCGCACGTCGGCGGCCCGGACCTCGTGGAGGTCCGGGCCGCTGGTCCGTCCGGCCGCGCGGGAAATCAGCGGCGAACTGTCGGTGGGTGTCGCTAGGGTCGCGAACCGTGACCACAGTCGATCTCCCGCTCGTGCGCGCGAGCGGCCTCACCAAGCACTTCGGCGACTTCGAGGCCGTGCGCGGCATCGACGTGGAGGTGCGCCGGGGTGAGGCGTTCGGCTTCCTCGGCCCGAACGGAGCCGGCAAGTCCTCGACCATGCGGATGGTCGCCTGCACCTCGCCCCGCACCGGCGGCGACCTGCGCGTGCTCGGCATGGACCCGGACGTCGACGGCCCGCGCATCCGCTCCCGCATCGGCGTGGTCCCGCAGGAGGACAACCTCGACACCGAGCTGACGGCGCGGCAGAACCTGGAGGTCTACGGCCGCTACTTCGGCCTGTCCCGCGCGCACGTCAGGAGCAAGGCGGTCGAGCTGCTCGACTTCGCGCAGCTCGCCGACCGGGCGGACCACGAGGTGGAGCCGCTGTCGGGCGGCATGAAGCGCCGCCTCACCATCGCCCGCTCGCTGGTCAACGACCCGGACCTGCTGCTGCTCGACGAACCCACCACCGGTCTGGACCCGCAGGCGCGCCACCTGCTGTGGGACCGGTTGTTCCGGCTCAAGCAGTCCGGTGTCACGCTCATCATCACCACGCACTACATGGACGAGGCGGAGCAGCTCTGCGACCGGCTCGTCGTCATGGACGGCGGCCGCATCGCCGCCGAGGGCTCGCCGCAGGACCTGATCGCCCGCCACTCGACCCGCGAGGTGCTGGAGCTGCGCTTCGCCCCCGGCGACCAGGACGCCGTGGTCCCGGTGGTGACGCCGCTGGCCGACCGCGTCGAGGTGCTGCCGGACCGCCTCCTGCTCTACACCGCCGACGGGGACGGCGTGCTCGACGCCGTGCACGCCCGAGGTGTGCGCCCGCTGTCGAGCCTCGTGCGCCGCAGCTCCCTGGAGGACGTGTTCCTCCGCCTGACCGGACGGACACTGGTGGACTGATGACGCGGACCACGATCCCCGCCTCGCGCTCGACCGGCGTCGTCGTCGGGCCCGTCCGGGCGACCTGGCTCTCCGTGGAGAGCCACTGGCTCTGGTACCGGCGCAACTGGCGCTCGTCGGCGTTCTCGACGTTCCTCGGTCCCGTGCTGTTCCTGCTCGCGATGGGCTTCGGCTTCGGTTCGCAGGTGCGGCCCGGCGCGGCGACCGGCGGCCTGAGCTACGTCGAGCACCTGGTGCCGGCCCTGCTCGTGACCACGGCGATCCAGAACGCGAACTTCGACTCCACCTACGCGGTGTTCTCGGCGTTCAAGTGGTCCAAGACCTACTGGGGCGCGGTGGCCACGCCCCTGACGCCGGGGCAGGTCTTCGCCGGGCAGCTCACCTGGAACGCGCTGCGCCTCGGCGCGAGCCTGGCGGTGTTCCTCGCCGTCGCGGGGCTGCTCGGCGCGCTGACCGGGCCCGCGGTGCTGTGGGCGTGGGTGTTCGCGCTGCTCGCGGGCACGGCGTTCAGCGCCGTCGTGGTGGCCTGGACCGCGACCCGGCGGACCGACAGCGCGTTCAACGGCCTGTTCCGGTTCGTGGTCATGCCGATGACCCTGTTCACCGGCGCGTTCTTCCCGATGAGCGACCTCCCGTCCTGGACCTGGCCGCTGGCGTGGATCACCCCGGCGTGGCACGGCATCGAGCTGTCCAGGGGCGCCGCGTTCGGCACCCTGGGCCCGGTGGCCCTCCTCGGGCACGTGGCGTACCTGAGCGCGCTGGTCGTGGTCGGCGCGGTGCTGGGCCGCAGGTACTTCACGCGCAGGCTGGCGGTGTAGTGATGACGCACACGCGGGAGCGGGCGGTCTCGCGACGCGGTTCGGGGCTCGTCCTGAGGATCGTCCCGCCCGGCCTGTACTCGGGGCGCGGCGGAGTGATCGTGGAACGGGCGCTGGTGGTGAACCGGCGGGCGTGGCTCGCGATCGTGTCCGGGTTCTTCGAGCCGGTGCTCTTCCTGCTGTCCCTGGGCGTCGGCTTCGGGCAGCTCGTGTCGGAGGTGGCCGGGCCGGGTGGTCAGCCGCTGAGCTACGCGACGTTCGTCGCGCCCGCGCTGCTCGCCGCGTCGGCGATGAACGGCGCGGTCTACGACGCCACGTTCAACATCTTCTTCAAGTTCAAGTACGCCAGGCTCTACGACGCGATGCTCGCCACGCCGATGGGGCCGCTGGACATCGCCATCGGCGAGATCAGCTGGGCGCTGCTGCGCGGTGGCCTGTACTCCGCCGCGTTCCTGCTGGTCATGCTGGGCATGGGGCTGATCTTGTCGCCGTGGGCGCTGCTGGCGCTGCCCGCCGCGCTGCTGGTGGCGTTCGCGTTCGCCGCGGTGGGCATGGCCGCGACGACGTTCATGCGCTCGTGGCAGGACTTCGACCTGGTCCAGCTCGCCGTGCTGCCGATGTTCCTGTTCTCCACGACGTTCTTCCCGCTGTCGGTGTACCCGGCCGGTGTGCGGGTCGTCGTCCAGGTGACACCCCTGTACCAGGCCGTCGAACTGCTGCGCGGGCTCACCACCGGCCACGTCACCTGGGCGGCGCTGGGGAACGTCGCGTACTTCGCGGTGATGGCGGCGACCGGGGTCGTGGTGGCCGGCAGGAGGCTGGCCGGACTGCTGCTCAAGTAGGCGGAACGGCGCCCTGGTCAGCGGCGTCGGAGTGGGCGTGCAACCGCTGACCACAGCCGATCCGAGGAGCGTCGACCGCTACCGGGTCCTCGGGCGTCTCGGCGCGGGCGGGATGGGGCGCGTCCTCCTCGCCCTCGCCCCCGACGGAGGGCTGGTCGCGGTCAAGCTCGTCCACCAGCAGTTCGCCGACGACGACCGCTTCCGCCGCCGCTTCCGCACCGAGGTCGCCGCCGCGTGCTCGGTCGACGGCGCGTGGACGGCGGCGGTCGTCGACGCCGGTCCGGCCGCGCCGGTGCCGTGGCTGGCCACCGCCTACGTGCCCGGTCCCACGCTGGACTCGGCCGTGCGCAGGTTCGGGCCGCTGGGCGAGGACGTCGTGCTGGGGCTGGCCGCCGGGCTGACCGCCGCGCTGCGCGAGATCCACCGCGCCGGTCTGATCCACCGCGACCTCAAGCCGGGCAACGTGCTGCTCGCCGCCGACGGCCCCCGCGTGATCGACTTCGGCATCACCAGGGCCGTGGAGGAGTCGCGGGGCGTCACGGCCACGGGCTTCGTGATCGGCTCGCCCGGCTTCGCCGCGCCCGAGCACGTCCAGGGCCGCGAACTCACCATCGCCGCCGACGTGTTCTCCCTCGGCGCGACGCTGTTCTTCGCCGCGACCGGACGCGAGCCGTTCCGCGAGGCGTCCACCGCCGCCACCCTGTTCCGCCTCGTGCACGGCGAGGCGGACCTGCAACTGCTGCCGTCCCGGCTGCGCGCCGTGATCGGCGCGTGCCTGGCGAAGGAGCCGGAGCAGCGGCCCACCACCGAGCGGCTGCTCGGCCTGATCGGCGTGCAGCCCGCCCGCGGCGCGTGGCTCCCGCAACCGCTGCGGGACCTGATCCGCCGTCAGGGCGCGGACGCCGCCGCGCTGCGGGCCGCCGCGCACCCCCCGCGTCCCACGCTGATCGCCCCGGTGCCGTCTCCACGCCGCCGGTCGCCGCGCCGCGGCCTGTGGACGGGGGCCGCCGTGGCGCTGGCCCTGGTCACCGGAACCGCGGGCGTCGCGCTCACCGGCGTGCCGGGCGGTCTCGGGCGGACCACGGCGGAGGCCACCACCGGCACGACGACCCCCGGCGCGACCACGACGCCACCGGTCGCCGACGAACGACCGGTCACCAGGCCCTCGCTGGAGCAGATGACCGTGCCGATGGGCCTGATCGGCACCTGGTCCGGCACGGTGGTGCCGGACGGCTCCGGCGGCACCCCGCAGGCGATCCGGATCACCCTGGTCGACGGGGCGCACGGCGAGCGGGTCGGCCGGCTGACCACCACCCGCACCGGGTGCACCGTCGACCTGGTCCTGCGCTCGGTGCGCGTCGGCAGGATCACCGTGGAACCCGACGGCGACGACTGCGGAACCGGCACGAGCACCGTCCTGGAACTGCGCGACGGGCAGGTGCGGCACCGCTCGTCCGATCCGCTCTGGGAGGGGACGCTGCGTCGCGTGCCCGGCTAGGAGGGCAGCCGGGGGAGGACGATCTCCGCCAGCGCCCGTGCGCTGTCGCGGTCCGCGGCGTACCCGGCGGGTTCACCACCTGGACCGTCGCCGCCGGCTGACGCCTCGCGCGCGGTGAGGTCCGGGTTCGCGGTGCCGCGCACGCGGTTGTGACCGGTGGGGCTGCTGACGGCCCTCCCGCTTCCGAGCACCGCCTCCACCTCCGCTCGCCGCACGATTCGCGCGGGGATGATGTCGTCGCCCGCCCGTGGATCACCACCGGCTCGGCGGGAGAGCGCGGTCACACCCGCTGCCGCGAACGGGAGGTGCGCCGCCAGCGGTTACCCTGGACCACCATGACCGTCGAGTCGGTGTTCCCCAGGTTGGAACCGCTTCTGCCGAGGGTCTCCAAGCCGGTGCAGTACGTCGGCGGGGAGCTCAACGCCACCCTCAAGGACTGGGACGGCGCCTCCGTGCGGTGGGCGCTGATGTACCCGGACGCCTACGAGGTGGGGCTGCCCAACCAGGGCGTCATGATCCTCTACGAGGTCCTCAACGAGCTGGAGGACGTGCTGGCCGAGCGCACCTACGCGGTGTGGCCCGACCTGGAAGCGCTGATGCGCGAGCACGACGTCCCCCAGTTCACCGTGGACGGCCACCGCCCCGTCGGCGCGTTCGACCTGTTCGGACTGAGCTTCGCCACCGAGCTGGGCTACACGAACATGCTCACCGCCCTCGACCTCGCCGGCATCCCGCTGCACGCCGCCGACCGCACCGAAGACCACCCGATCGTGGTGGCCGGTGGGCACGCCGCGTTCAACCCGGAGCCGATCGCGGACTTCGTCGACTGCGCGGTGCTCGGCGACGGCGAGGAAGCCGTCCTGGAGATCACCGACATCGTCCGGCAGTGGAAGGCCGAGGGGCGTCCCGGCGGCCGCGACGAGGTGCTGACCCGTCTCGCCGAGACCGGCGGCGTCTACGTGCCGCGCTTCTACGACGTCGAGTACCTGCCCGACGGCCGCATCCAGCGCGTGGTCCCCAACCGCGAGCGCGTGCCCTACCGGGTGTTCAAGCGCACCACGATGGACCTCGACGCGTGGCCCTACCCGAAGCAGCCGCTGGTGCCGCTCGCCGAGAGCGTCCACGAGCGGATGAGCGTGGAGATCTTCCGCGGCTGCACGCGCGGCTGCCGCTTCTGCCAGGCGGGCATGATCACCCGTCCGGTGCGGGAGCGCTCCATCGAGGGCATCGGCGCGATGGTGCAGCGCGGCCTGGAGGCCACCGGGTTCGAGGAGGTGGGCCTGCTGTCGCTGTCGAGCGCGGACCACTCGGAGATCGCGGAGATCACCAAGGGCCTCGCCGACCGCTACGAGGGCACCAACACCGGCCTGTCGCTGCCCAGCACGCGCGTCGACGCCTTCAACGTGGACCTGGCCAACGAGCTGTCCCGCAACGGCCGCCGCTCCGGTCTGACCTTCGCCCCCGAGGGCGGCAGCGAACGGCTGCGCCGCGTGATCAACAAGATGGTGTCCGAGGAGGACCTCATCAGGACGGTCAGCGCCGCGTTCTCCAACGGCTGGCGCCAGGTGAAGCTGTACTTCATGTGCGGCCTGCCGACCGAGACCGACGACGACGTGCTCCAGATCGCCGAGATGGCGAAGAACGTCATCCGCGCCGGTCGCGAGGTCAGCGGCCGCAAGGACATCCGCTGCACCATCTCCATCGGCGGGTTCGTGCCGAAGCCGCACACCCCGTTCCAGTGGGCGGCGCAGTGCGCCCCGGACGTCGTCGACGACCGGCTGCGCAAGCTCCGCGAGGCCGTCAACTCCGACCGGAGCCTCGGCCGCAGCATCGGCATGCGCTACCACGACGGCAAGCCCTCCCTGATCGAGGGACTGCTGTCGCGCGGCGACCGGCGCATCGGGCGCGTGATCGAGCGGGTGTGGCGCGACGGCGGCCGGTTCGACGGCTGGTCGGAGCACTTCTCCTACGACCGCTGGGTCGGCAGCGCCGCCGCCGAGCTGGAGCCGCTGGGCGTGGACCTGGCCTGGTACACCACCCGCGAGCGCGAGGAGCTGGAGGTCCTGCCCTGGGACCACCTGGACTCCGGGCTCGACAAGGAGTGGCTCTGGGCGGACTGGCAGGACGCGACCGACGAGCGCGAGCAGGACGACTGCCGCTGGACGCCGTGCTTCGACTGCGGTGTGTGCCCCGCGATGGGCACGGACATCGAGGTCGGCCCGAGCGGCAAGACGCTGCTGCCGATCACGCCGGTCGGCAAGGGCTCGCCGGTGCGCAACTCGGCGCTGAGCGGCACCTGATCGGGCGGGGCGGCTCCTCCGGGGGAGGAGCCGCCCGGATCACCCGGAGGTCGCGGCGCTGAGCACGGGCAGGACCGGCATCGTCGGCGTGGTGGCGGCCGGGGTCTCCTCGGCGGCCGGAGGCGTCGCGGCCTTCGGGGTCTCCGGGGTCTTCTCCTCGCCACCGGTGGCGCTGCCGGCGGCGGCAGCGGTGTTGCTGGCGCCACCGGTGCTGCCGGTGCTGCCGGTCGTGCTCGGCGCGTTCTCCACGGCGGCCTCCGCGTCGACGAGGCCGTGGCCGTAGAAGCCGTTGTACTCGGAGTACCCGGTGCAGAAGGCGTCCTGCACGCCCGTGCCGTTGAGGTCGTAGTCCGCCGGGCACGCCAGGGTGTCCGCCTGCGCGCCGAGCAGCCTGGTCAGCTCCTCGGGCGAGCTGCCGGGGTGCGTCGAGGACAGCAGGGCCGCGACGCCGGAGGCGTGCGGGGCCGCCATCGACGTCCCGCACGAGTAGTCGTAGCCCTGCGGCACGGTCGACAGCACGCAGCCGTTCGTGCGGCCGTCCTCGACCTGACCGGTGTCGCCACCGGGCGCGGTCACGTCGACGGCTCCGAGGCCGTAGGAGCTGTACCCGGACTTCACCTTCTCCTGGCCGACCGACGACACGGCCACGACGCCGCGGACCTGCGCGGGCAGCACGAGGCACGAGTTGTCGACCAGGCGGTGCCTGGCGTTCGGGGTGGCGGCGTTGGTGGGGCTCGCGGTGTCGCTGCCGGGCTTGCTGAGGTCGACGCCGCCGTTGCCGGCCGCCGCGACGTTGAGCACGCCGGAGGACGCCGCGTGCCGCACCGCGCGCTCGACGGCCCGGTACACGACGGACTGACCGGGCTCGTCCTGGCAGGTGAACGCCCACGGGTCGATGAAGTAGCTGTTGTTGGTGACGTCCATGCCGTTGGCGGCGGCCCACATGAACCCGCACACGGCGTACTCGGGGTAGATGAACCCCTCGTCGTCGACGACCTTCACCGCGGCGATCCGCACACCGGGCGCGACGCCCGTGGTGCCGCGGCCGTCGTCCGCCGCGGCGATGGTGCCCGCCACGTGCGTGCCGTGGCTGGAGCTCGTCGGCGCCCACGCGGCCGGAGCGGGGTCGGGTCGCCCGGTGAGGCACCCAGCGGACAGCGCGGGGTCGAGCGCCCCGACCAGGTCGGGGTGGGTGGCGTCGATGCCGGAGTCCAGCACGCCGACGACCACCTCCCGGCTGCCGGTCGTCACGGCGTGCGCCTCGTTCGCCCTGATCAGGGCCATGTCCCACTGCTCGTCGCTCAGATCGGCCGAGGTCAGGCCGTTCGCGGGCGCGGTCTTCGTGCCCTCGGTGCCGTCGCTCTTCTTGCGCGCGGGCGTGCCGTCCTGTCGGGACAGGGCCTCGCCCTGCGCGCTGTAGGCGCGCTCGGAGCCGATGCGCCGCAAGAACGTCGGATCGGGTGACACCGCGACGGCGACGGAGATCTCGGGGTAGTAGAAGGTGGTGGTGCCGCAGGACCGTCGCACCTCCGCGGCCGCCTCGTCCTCCGCGGTCTCCTCGTCGAACACGACGAGGTAGCGCAGCGTCGGTCCCGGCTGGATGCAGCCGTCCGACGGTGGCGCCACGACCTCGGGATCTGCGGCTGCCGGGGGTGTGACGGCCAGGCAGCCGGTCGCGAGGACGGCAGCGGTCATCGCTGCCGCGCGCGCACGGCGGGAGAGAGGCACAGGAGACCTCCACGGCTTGCCAGGCCGATGCTCGGGGTGGGCGGACGTCCGGTCGAACCGGACGGTAGCCAGAGCGGCGTGAGCAGACAAGCGCAACGTGCCGAACAAGACCCAGGGTACCGTCCTGTCGGAGCAACAGCACGCGCCGACGGGCCGCTCGACCGTCGGGCACCAGTGGAGGGGGAACGGCACTGAGCCGCCAGCAGCAGCCCAACCCGTCGGCGTCGGCCGTCCAGAAGCTCCGCGTGCGCTACGCGAAGCGCGGACGGCTGCGGTTCACGTCCCACCGCGACGTGGCCAGGACCTTCGAGCGGGCACTGCGCCGCGCCGGAGCGCCGATGGCGTACTCGCAGGGCTTCAGCCCGCACCCGAAGATCTCCTGGGTGGGCGCCGCGCCCACCGGGGTGGCGAGCGAGGCCGAGTACGTCGAGGTGTCGGTCGTGGACGCGGTGGACCCGGAGGCGCTGCGCGTCGCGCTCGACGACGCCATGCCGCCGGGGCTGGACGTGCTGGAGGTCGTGCAGGCCGCCGGTGGCAACCTCACCGAGCGGATCGAGGCGAGCCGGTGGAGCGTGGAGCTGCCCGGCGTGTCGGCGGAGGACCTGCGCGACGCGGTCGAGCGGTTGCTCGCGACCGAGTCGGTCGAGGTCGAACGGGCCACGAAGGACGGCAAGCGCGTTCTGGACGTGCGCCCCGCTGTCGTTTGGGCCCGTGCGAGAGAGCGGGCGAGCGACGCGGAACACGAAGGCGTCGCATCGTCACCGCCGTGTGGGATACTGGACGCGGTCGTGCGGCAGACAACACCTGCTGTTCGACCCGATGACGTGCTGAGCGCGCTCCGCGTCGTCGCCGGTCTGGTTCCGCCGGTGCCCGCGAAGGCGACCCGGATGGCGCAGGGACGGCTCGACGACGAAGGTGGCCTGATCGACCCGTTCGCCCTGGACAGGGCGGTGGAGCAGGACCCGGGAGCCGTGGAGCGGCGCTGACGGCGTCGTCGACGGACCTGCTGCTCGTCACCGGTGGACTCGTTGGAAGTCCGGGTGCCGAGCGGTGCAAGGCAAGGATTCCCGCCGCCAGCCGCGGTGGAGAGTGGACAAGAGAGGCCCCTGCGCGGCCGCGTCCTCGACTGGACGCGCCCGGGGGCGGAGGAGCTGCATGTCGAACACGGACAAGCCCGCCGGAGCTTCCGGCGGGGATAACGTCACATCCGCACACCCCGAGCTGGCGGATCTTCCCCCCAAGCTCAGGGTGCACGCCCTGGCCAAGGTGCTGGGCGTCGAGAGCAAGGTCGTCATCGCGACCCTGAACGACCTCGGCGAGGTGGTGCGCGGCGCTCAGTCGAGCGTCGCCCGCGACGTCGCCCTCAAGGTCGCAGAAGTCCTCCTGACCTGGGACGACATCGTCACCGGTGAGCTGGACGAGCAGTACGAGGAGCCCGCGGTCACGCCGCGCGAGGCGCGTGAGGCGGTCGCCCTCGCGCCGGTCTTCGCCGCGCCGTCGCCGGTGTTCCTGCCGCCGCAGCCCGCCGACGAGCCGCCCGCGCCGAAGAAGTCCCGCGGCCGGGTCAGGGTCGTCGAGGAGCCGGAGCCCGAACTCGTCGAGGAGATCGACGAGGACCAGGACGACCAGGCCGACGACGCCGACCTGAACGGTGACGAGAGCGACAGCCGCCGTCGTCGGCGCCGCGGTCGCCGCGGTCGCGGTCGGGGCAAGGGCGCCGAGGACAGCGGCTCGGACGAGGACGAGTCGTCCGAGGCCGAGCAGGAGGAGCCGGAGGACCAGGCCGAGGAGGCCGAGGACACCGCCGGTGACGACGGCGGCAGCCGTCGCAGGCGTCGTCGCCGCCGTCGCAAGACCGGTGCCGAGGACGAGCCGGTCGTGACCGAGGACGACCCGCCGAACACGGTCGTGCACGTCCGGGAGACCCGCGACGCGCGCGACGACCGGGCCGACTCGGCCGCCGCGCAGGACGAGGTGCGCAGCGTGCGCGGCTCGACCCGCCTGGAGGCCAAGCGCCAGCGCCGCAGGGACGGCCGCGAGGCCGGTCGCCGTCGTGCGCCCGTGCTGTCCGAGTCCGAGTTCCTCGCGCGCCGCGAGGCCGTCGAGCGCACGATGGTGGTCCGCGAGCGCGGCGACCGCACGCAGATCGGCGTGCTGGAGGACGGCGTGCTCGTCGAGCACTTCGTCACCTCGTCGGGCACCGGCTCGCTGGTGGGCAACGTCTACCTGGGCCGCGTGCAGAACGTGCTGCCCAGCATGGAGGCCGCGTTCATCGACATCGGCCGCGGCCGCAACGCCGTGCTCTACGCCGGTGAGGTGGACTGGGACGCCGCCGGTCTGGAGGGCAAGGCCCGCAAGATCGAGCAGGCCCTCTCCAGCGGTGACAGCGTGCTCGTCCAGGTCACGAAGGACCCGGTCGGCCACAAGGGCGCAAGGCTGACCACGCAGATCAGCCTGCCCGGCCGCTTCCTGGTCTACGTGCCGGGCGGCGGGGCGACGGGCATCAGCCGCAAGCTGCCCGACACCGAGCGCAAGCGCCTCAAGGACATCCTCAAGCGCGTCGTCCCGGAGGACGCGGGTGTGATCATCCGCACGGCGTCGGAGGGTGTCGCCGAGGAGGAGCTGGGCCGCGACGTCACTCGTCTGCAGGCGCAGTGGCAGGTCATCAAGGACAAGGCCGCCACGCCGAAGGCCCAGGCCCCCCAGCTGCTCTACGAGGAGCCCGACCTGCTGGTGAAGGTCGTCCGCGACCTGTTCACCGAGGACTTCTCGGCGCTGATCGTCCAGGGCGACGACGCCTGGGAGACCATCGACGCCTACGTGCGCCACGTCGCGCCGGACCTCCAGGACCGGCTGCGCAAGCACGTGTCGAACACGGACGCCTTCACCGCGCACCGCATCGACGAGCAGCTGCTCAAGGCGCTCGACCGCAAGGTCTGGCTGCCCTCGGGCGGCTACCTGGTGATCGACCGCACCGAGGCCATGACGGTCATCGACGTCAACACCGGCAAGTTCACCGGATCGGGTGGCAATCTCGAGGAGACCGTCACGCGCAACAACCTGGAGTCGGCGGAGGAGATCGTCCGCCAGCTCCGGTTGCGCGACATCGGCGGCATCATCGTCATCGACTTCATCGACATGGTGCTGGAGTCCAACCGGGACCTGGTCCTGCGCAGGCTCACCGAGTGTCTCGGCCGGGACCGCACGCGGCACCAGGTCGCCGAGGTCACCTCGCTGGGGCTCGTGCAGATGACCCGCAAGCGGGTCGGCACGGGGCTGCTGGAGGCGTTCAGCACCACGTGCGAGCACTGCCGCGGTCGTGGCGTCGTCATGTCCACCGATCCGGTGCACTCGCACGGCGGTGGCCAGGGCGGCGGCCAGGGCAACGGCGGCACCCAGCAGGGTGGCGGCCAGAACAGCGGTGGCGGCCAGAACGGCGGCGGTGCCCAGTCGCAGGGCGGTGGCCGCAAGTCCCGCCAGCGCAACCGGGGCGGCGACCAGGGCTCGGCGCAGGCCGAGACGCCGGTCCAGCCGGAGATCCCGGTCGTCGAGGCTCCGGTGGTCGAGACCCCCGTGGTCGAGGCGCCGGTCGTCGAGACGCCGGTCGTCGAGGCTCCGGTCGTGGAGACGCCCGTCGTGGAGACGCCGGCAGTCGACGCGTCAGCGGCCGAGGCGGCTGTCACCGAGCCCGTCGCGGACGTCGTGGTGCCCGCCCAGGCCACCACCGCGTCGGAGAACGAGGTCGAGAGCACCCCGCTCACCGAGAGCGCGGTGTCCGTCGACCAGGACGAGCCGGACTCCGGCAAGCGCGAGCGGCGCGGTCGCCGCAGGGCCCGTCGCGACACCGGTGCGCCGGTGAAGCACGAGGCCGGCGAGATCGAGAGCGTCAGCGCGGTGGCGACGCTGAACGGGCACGCCCCGGCTCAGCCACCGGTCGAGATGCCCGCTCCGGTGGTCACCACGAAGCGCCGCACGTCCCGCCGGGCGGCCTCCCGTCCGGCCGGTCCGCCGCAGGGCGGCGACACCGAGAGCTGATCCACCGACGAACACGTGCCGGGCTACGCCGATCGGGCGCAGCCCGGCCGTTTTCGTCTCACCGGGTGTCCGGGCCCCGCTAGTTTTTCAGGTCCGAGCACGTCGAGGGGGTGGTGCGGGTGGGCCTGGAGCTGTGCGCACTCCTGCCACGCGGCTTCGACCAGCCCCTGGACCTCGACGTGCCGCGCGACCGGATCACCGGCCTCGTCGTCCCCGACGCGCACCTGGCCGCGGCGCTCGTGGACGCCGTCACCGGCATCACGCCGCCGCTGTCCGGCCACGTGGAGGTCGACGGCGAGCGCGTCCCCCCTCCGGCGGCCGGGATCGCCTCCGAGATCGCGTTCGTGCCGGCGGACGGCGGTCTGCTGCCGAACCTCACCGTCCAGGCCAACATCACCTACGGCCGCCGCACCGGCGCCGGTCTCCAGACCGGCCAGGTGCGCCCGCAGCTCAACCTCACGGCCGCGGAGCTGAACCTGCTCGACGTGCTCGACCTGCACCCGCACGAGCTGACCGCCTGCCGCCGCCTGTGGGTGGGGCTGGCCAGGGCGCTGCTGCGCGCTCCCGCCGCACTGGTGCTGGAGGACCGCGCGTCCCACCCCGGCTGGTCGGCGCAGCTCACCCGCCGAGATCCGCTCGACGGGGTGGCGGTGCTGGTGGTCGCCGACTCGCCGGACCGCCTCACCGGGTTCGCCGACACCGTCGAGGACCTGTCGGAGCGGAGCCGCTGACGTGCTCTCCCGCCGCGCCGCGCTGGCCCTGCCCCTGTTGCTGGCGGGTGCGGGCTGCGCGGGCGGGCCGGCCGGAACGGTGCGGGTGGCGGTGCCGTGGAGCGGCTGGGAGCTGGCGACCTTCCGGTCCGTGCTGCGGGAGTTCCGCCACGCCACCGGCTACGACGCGGAGGTCGTGCCGCTGGGCGACGACATCGGCGCTGTCCTCAGTTCGCGGCGGGGCGGCGCGGTGGACGCCGTGCTGCTGCCCCGGCTCTGGGCGGTGAGCGGGCTGGCCCGCGACCTGGCCCCGCTGGACGACGCGGCGCTCGCGGACGAGTTCCCCGAGACGTGGCAGCGCATCCTCACCCCGGGGGACCGGTTGCTGGGCGTGCCCTACAAGGTCGCCCACAAGTCGGTCGTCTGGTACCGCAGGGACGTCTTCGACCGGCTGGGCCTCCTGCCGCCGCGCGACTGGGGCGACTGGGTGCAGCTCAACGCCAGGATCGCCGACGCCGGCGTGGCGCCGCTCGCGCTCGGCGGGGCCGACGGGTGGGTGCTCTGCGACTTCTTCGAGAACGTCCTGCTCGGCGTCGACGCCGAGCTGTACGCGGCACTGGCGCGTCGCGAGCCCCGCTGGCAGGACGACGGGGTGCTCACGGCGTTCCAGCGGCTGGGCGACGTGTGGTCCCAGCGCGGGGCGTTCCCGCGCGGGGCGGCCGGCGCGCTGCTGACCCAGGCCGAGGCCGCCGTCGTCGACGACTTCCTGCCCGGCCGCGCGGCGATGATCGCGGGCGCCGACTTCACCTACCCGGTCATCGCCCGGCACGCCCCGGCCGACCTGGACCGGGGGTGGCTCGACTGGTTCCGCTTCCCGCTGCCGGGGGGCGAGGTCCAGCCGCCGAAGGTCGGCGGCGACGTGGTCGTGGTGCCCGCGCCGGGCACACCGGGCGGCCTGGCGCTCGCGTCGTGGCTGGGCACCGCCGAGGCGGGGCGCGCGTGGGCCCGCAACGGCGGCTTCCTGTCCGTGCACCGCGAGGTGGGCGTGAGCGCCTACCCGACGGACCGGATCGCCGCTCTCGCCGTCGAGGTCCGCGAGCAGACGGAGCAGAAGCTGGTGTTCGACCTCGCCGACCAGCTCGGTGCGATCGGCGGCGGTGACGGGCGCGGGCTGTGGCGGGTGCTCCAGGACTTCCTGCGCGGCGTGGGAGACACCCCGTCGCGGGTCCGCGACGCGGCCGAGCGCGCCGCCGGTCGCATGGCGGAACTGGCGAGGGGGAGGTGAGCGTGCCGGGGGAGCTGGAGCTGGAGATCGCCGGTCGCGACCTCGCGGGCCCGGCCGTCGACGGCAGGCCGGGCCGCGCCATGCGGGGGTGGCTGCTGGGACTGCCCTGCCTGCTGCTGGTCGGCGCCGTGCTGGTGGCGCCGGTCGTGCACACAGTCGCGGTCAGCCTCGGCGGGCCGCCGCTGGGGAACTACGCGGCGCTGCTCCGCGACGGCGAGACCCGCGCGGCCGTGTACGGCAGCCTGTCGTGGGTGCTCGTCGCGGTCGGCGTGTGCGTGGTCGGCTTCGCTCTCGCGGTGCTCAGCCGCCGCGTCCGCTTCGGCGCGGGACTCCTTATCCTCGTCCTCGTCGCCCCGACGGCGGTGTCGATGCTGGTCTCGGGGATCGCGTTCCGGATGCTCTACGACCCGTCGCACGAGCGGGGCGCGGTGTCGGCGCTGGTGGTGGCCGCGCACGACGCCGTGACCGATCCGGCCCCGGCGGCCGGCGCGCGTCCCGACCTCTCGGTCGGCAGTCGCACGGCCCTGGAGGCGCGGCCGCCCGCCGACGGACTGGTGACCGAGCAGACCTTCGTCGCGGGCGCCGTGGTGGACCTGGCCGTGCTGGGTGTGCTGGTCGACGTGGTGGACCTGCGCGACCCCGCACCGCAGCCGGGCACGGAGCCCGGCGTGCTCAGCGGGCGGGTGATGTTCGGCGACCGCGCGCTGAGCGGCGTTCCGGTGGTCGCGACGTCGCTGGGAGCGCCCGAGGGCACCGCCACCACCGACGGGGGCGGCGTGTTCCGCATCCCCGTCCGCAGCTCCTCCGCCAGCACCTACCGGCTCCAGCTGCCCGAGGAGGCGATCAGCCCGCGCTGGTCGCCGCCGGACTGGCTCGGCCCGGCGTGGGTGCACGTCGTGATCGCGTCGGCGTTCGTGTGGGCGTGGGTGGGCTTCGCCGCAGCGCTGTTCCGGGTCGGACTGGACGCGATCCCCCGCGACCTGCTGCGGATGGCCCGCAGCGAGGGCGTGGGCCGCTGGCGGCAGTTGCGGACCGTGGTGCTCCCCCTGTTGCGGCCCGTCACGGCCGTGGTGCTGCTCACGGTCGTGGTCGCCGCGGTGCGGCTGTTCGACCTCGTGCTGGTGATGGTGCCCGGTTCGGTGCAGGCGAACGCCGACGTGGTGGCGCTGAACTGGTGGCGCGAGGGCCCGTTCCGCACGGAGGGCGAGTCGGCGGCGCTGTCGGTGCTGCTGTTCGCGGTCGTGGCGGTCGTCGCCCTGTTCGGGATGCGCGGCCTGCGCAGCTCGTGGCCGCGCCTGGCTCCGCCCGCCACGTCACCGCCCGCGACACCGCGGACGACGACCGGGTACGGCCCGTGGTGGGGCGTCGCGCTGACCGCGGGGGTGGCGCTGCTGTGGGCGTACCCGCTGCTGTCCCTGCTGCTCACGTCCGTGCGCGACCCGCGAGACGCCGCCGTCGCGGGGTGGTGGGCTCCCGGTCGCGCCGGTCCGGGCGTCGAGTCGTACGCGGAGGTGCTCGGCAACGGCCTGGCCTCCGCGCTCGGCTCCACCACACTGGTCGCGATCACGGCGACCGCTCTCGTGCTGCTGGTCGCGGTGCCCGCCGCCTACCAGCTGGCCTGGGGAGAGCTGCCGCCGCTGCTGACCCGGTCGCTGGTCGTGCTGCTCACGCTGCTGGCCGTCGTGCCCGTGCAGGTCTACGCCGAGCCGCTGAACGCGGTGATCACGCAGTTCGGCCTCGCGAACTCGCGCGTGCCGCTGATCCTGGTGCACACCGCCGCCGGAACGCCGTTCGCCGTGCTGCTGCTGCGCGCCGCGTTCGCCACGGCACCGTCGGGCCTCGTGGCCGGTGCGCGGCTGGGCGAGGTCGGCCGCCGCACGGTGTTCGACCGGGTGCTCCGGCACGCGGCCCCGGCGCTGGTGGCCGTCGCCGTGCTGGAGTTCGTGCAGGTGTGGAACGACTTCACCCTCGGCCTGCTGGTGAACGGGGCCGGGGCCGGTCCGCTGTCGCTCGCCCTGTGGGGCCAGGCCAGGCAGTTCGCCACGTCCTCCGGCCCGCTCGCGGCGGGGGCCGTCCTGTCGGCGGTGGTGCCGGTCGTGCTGTTCCTGCTCACCTGGCGCGTCGTCGTGCGCGGACTGACCGGAGGAGGCGGCCGGTGAGGCGACCGGAACGGCGCGCGGCCTGGTACGACCGCGTCGACCTGCGCGGTGCGCTGGCGGTCCTGCTCTCCGGCGTCGCCGTGCAGATGTTCAGCGGCGTCGTGTCCGACAAGGTGCTCAGTCCCCGGATCAAGAACGTGGTCTCCTACCCGGCGATCGCCCTGACCGTCCTGTCCGGCCTCGCGCTGATCTGGTTCGCCTACCGGCGGGTGCAGGCGGTCCCCGACTCCGAGGACGACCCGCCGCAGGTCGCCGCGCCCTCCGGTCCGCCGCGGCTGCTGTGGAACCCGCCGGAGACCGAACTGCTCGGTCGCGAGGACGACCTGCGCGCCGCCGTCGAGCGCGCGTCGGCCGATCGGCTGGTCGCCGTGGTCGGCCCCCGCGACATCGGCACGTCCGCCGTCGCCGCCGAGGTCGTCCGCGAGCTCCCCGCCGACGACGTGGAGCCCGGTGTCCCCGCCAAGTACCGCCTCGACCTGCGGAGCCGCTCCTCGCAGTCGCCCGAGGAGGTCAGGGTCGTGGTGACCAGGCTGCTGGAGGGGTTCGGCGTGGACGTGCCGGCGCGCGACGACGACGCCGCGCACGCCAGCGCCGCCGACCGGCTGCTGGCCGAGCTGCGCGGCACGCGGACCGTGCTGCTGCTCGACCAGGTGTCCAGTCCGGACCAGGTCCGCTGGCTCGTCGACGAGCTGGGCGCCGCGCCGGACGTGACCCTCGTGATCGCCGGTGAGCAGGCCGTGGCCGACGCCGTGCGCGAGTCGGACGTCGTGCACGTCGGGCCGCTGTCGACCGAGGACGGCGCGCGGCTGCTGCTCCAGCAGCTCGGCCGCCCCGGCGCCGAGCCGGCCGACGACGCGGAGCGCAACGACGTGCACCGCCTCGTCGCCGCCTGCCTGGGGCGTCCGCGGGCGATCCGCGACGTCGCCGCCGCGCTCACCGGTCCCGCCGCGGACTGGACGCTCGCCGAGCTGGCCGCCGCCGTGACGGCCACCGCGGACACGCCGGGCGACGTGTTCCGGGTGCGCCTCACGGTGCTCGCCCGCATCAGGGCGTCCCTGTCGCGCGACGCGGTCCGGCTGATGGAGGCGCTGGCCGCGCTGCCGGTGACGGAGCTGCCACCGGAGGCCGTGACGGCGCTGGTGCCCGCCGGACCGGGTGACCCGCTGCGCGAGCTGACCACGCGCGACCTGGTCCGCTACGTCCCGCCCGGCCGCTACCGGATGCCGCAGGAGGTGCGCTGGGCCGTGCGGCACGGCGTCGGTCCGGACGAGCGCCGCGCCAGGAGCGTCCGCAGCCGCGCCGTCGCCCGCCTGGTGCGCCACTACGCGGACCTCGCCGAGGCGAGAGCGGCCGACCTGGTCGTGCCCGGCACGGCGGGCGTCGCCGGTCGCTGGTTCCGCGCGGAGGAGGCCCTGCTGCTGGAGCTGCTCCGGCAACCGGACTCGTCCGCGGGCACGTTCCCCGACCTGTGCCGCGTCGCCGACGCCCTCGACGTGTGGCACTCCCGCGAGAAGCAGGGCGCAGCGCTCCTGGCGGCGGCGAACGGCCTGGCCGCGGCCGCGGCCCGCCACGAGGACCCGACCGTGCAGGCGCTCGCGGGCGTGCGCCGGGCCGCGGCGCTGCGGATGGCGGGACGGTCCGAGGAGGCGGAGGTCGAGCTGGGGAAGGTCGACGGGCGCAGGTCGTCGGTCGTCGCGGGGCGCGAGCAGCTCGCCTGGGCGCTGCTGCACGTCGAGCGGGCCGAGCGGGCCCGTCGCGACGGCGGGACACCGGCGAGCGTGCAGGACGTCCTTCTCGACGCCGAGCGGTCGCTGCGGCACTGCCTGGAGTTGCTGCCGCGGGTCGACCTGGCGGCGCAGGTCTGCGCGCGGCTGAACCTCGGGGTCGTGCGGCTGCTCCAGGGGCAACCGATCAGGGCGGCCGAGCACCTCACCCGCGCCGGTGAGCTGGCGACCGCGGCCGACGACTGGTCGGCCAGGGCGCACGTCACGGAGCTGCTCGGCGTGACGAGCTGGCGGCGTCGCAGGCCGCTGGAGGCCGTGCGCCGCTGGAGGCGGGCCCTGGACCTGTACCGGGAGCTGGCGGAGGACGACGGCGCGGCGCGCTGCCTGGCCCACCTCGGATCGGCGGCGCTGCACGACGGCGAGGTCGCCGCGCTGGTGAGAGGGGACACATCCGGGGGTGCGCTGAGCGGTGCCGAGGCGTCCGCCGTGGCCCGGCCGATGCTGCTGGAGAGCCTCTGGTTGCGCGCTGGTCAACCACCCGACGCAGCCGGTACGGTGCTGGTCAAGCGGTATCTGGCCGAGTCGGCGAAGCGTGGCGGACACCCCGGTTTGACCTCGTCGAGCCCCGGCCCGTAACCTGGTAAGCGGCCCGCCGTCCGGTGGGCCCTGTCGTGTGGCAATCCGGTTCGCTCTCAGTACAGCAGAACCGCGCGCATGGCCCGTCACCGTCTAGTAGCAGGAGACTTCCGTCCCGATGTACGCGATCGTCAAGACCGGCGGCAAGCAGTACAAGGTGGCTGTCGGCGACGTCGTCGAGGTCGAGAAGCTCGAAGGCGCGCCGGGCACCGAAATCAACTTCCCGGCGTTGCTGGTCGTGGACGGCGATGACGTCACTGCTGACGCTGACGCCCTGGGGAAGATTGCGGTGACCGGCAAGGTCGTCGAGCAGACCAAGGGCCCCAAGATCCGCATCCACAAGTTCAAGAACAAGACCGGCTACCACAAGCGCCAGGGTCACCGCCAGAAGCTGACCCGCGTCGAGGTCACCGGCATCACCGGTAAGTGAGGATCTGACTAGCCATGGCACACAAGAAGGGTGCGTCCAGCTCCCGCAACGGCCGCGACTCCAACGCTCAGTACCTGGGTGTCAAGCGGTTCGGTGGTCAGGTCGTCAAGGCCGGCGAGATTCTGATTCGTCAGCGCGGCACCAAGTTCCACCCCGGCGTGAACGTCGGTCGCGGCAAGGACGACACGCTGTTCGCCCTCGCCCCCGGCGCGGTTGAGTTCGGCATGAAGCGCGGTCGCAAGACCGTGAACATCGTCGAGGCCCAGGTCGCCTGAGACCTGCTCCACGACGACTCAAGCGCTACCCCGGCGAGGGGCGGGACCGGTCGAACCGGGTACCCGCCCCTCGCCGTTTTTCGTGCAGCACGTCGAGAGAGGAATCCCCGTGTCCCGATTCGTCGACCGGGTGGTGATCCACGTTGCCGCTGGTGACGGGGGTAACGGGTGCGCCTCGGTGCACCGCGAGAAGTTCAAGCCGCTGGGCGGCCCCGACGGTGGCAACGGCGGCAAGGGCGGCGACGTCGTCCTCGTGGTCGACGCCAACGTGCACACGCTGCTCGACTTCCACTTCCACCCCCACGCCAAGGGCACCAACGGCAAGCCAGGTGCCGGTGCCAACCGCGACGGTGCCAACGGCACCGACCTGGAGCTGAAGGTCCCGGACGGCACCGTCGTCCTCGACGGGGCCGGCAACGTCGTCGCCGACCTCATCGGTCACGGGACGCGCCTCATCGCCGCCAGGGGCGGTCGCGGCGGCCTGGGCAACGCCTCGCTGGCCTCCAAGGCCCGCAAGGCGCCCGGCTTCGCGCTGCTCGGCGAGCCCGGTGACGCCAGCGACCTGGTCCTGGAGCTGAAGTCCGTCGCGGACGTCGGCCTGCTCGGCTTCCCGTCGGCGGGCAAGTCGTCGCTGATCTCGGTGCTGTCCGAGGCCAAGCCGAAGATCGCCGACTACCCGTTCACCACGCTCGTCCCCAACCTCGGGGTGATCACCGCGGGCACGAACGTCTTCACGATGGCCGACGTGCCCGGCCTCATCCCCGGCGCGAGCCAGGGCAAGGGCCTCGGCCTGGACTTCCTGCGCCACATCGAGCGCTGCGCGGTGCTGGTGCACGTCGTGGACTGCGCCACGTTCGAGGACGGCCGCGACCCGCTGTCCGACATCGACGCGCTGGAGGAGGAGCTGGCCCGCTACACCCCGTCGCTGGGTGGCGAGCTGGCCGACCGGCCGCGCGTGGTCGTGCTGAACAAGATGGACGTGCCGGACGCGCAGGACCTGGCCGACATCGTGCGCCCCGACATCGAGGCGCGCGGCCTGCCGGTGTTCGAGGTGTCCACCGCGACCCGCTCCGGTCTGCGCGAGCTGACCTTCGCGCTGGCCGACGTGGTGCAGAAGTACCGCGACTCGCTGCCCACGCCGGAGGCGACCCGGATCGTGCTGCGTCCGACGGCGGTCGACGACGCGGGCTTCACCGTGGTCGAGGACCCCGACTCCGAGGGCGGCTTCATCGTCCGGGGCGAGCGTCCCGAGCGCTGGATCCGGCAGACCGACTTCTCCAACGACGAGGCCGTGGGCTACCTCGCGGACCGGCTCGCGCGTCTGGGCGTCGAGGAGGTGCTCATCAAGATGGGCGCCGTGCCCGGCTGCTCGGTGATGGTCGGCGACGTCGTGTTCGACTGGGAGCCGACGACCCCGGCGGGCATCGCGATGACGATGTCCGGACGCGGCACCGACGTCCGGCTGGAGAACAACAGCCGCATCGGCGCGCACGAGCGCAAGGCGCTGAAGAAGGCGCGTCGCGTGCCGGGTCTGTACGGCGACTTCGAGGACGAGGACTTCGACGGGGAATGACGCTCGCGGGTGTGTCGCGGACCCGGCGGGCGGTCGCCGCCGCCGGCCGGGTCGTGGTCAAGGTCGGCTCGTCCTCGCTCACCACGGCGCAGGGCGGGCTCGACCCGTCCCGGCTGGACGCCCTCGTGGACGCCGTGGCGGCGCGCTGCGCGGCCGGGAGCCAGGTCGTGCTCGTGTCGTCGGGCGCCATCGCGGCGGGGCTGGCCCCGCTCGGGCTGGCCCGGCGGCCGAAGGACCTCGCCACGCAGCAGGCCGCGGCCAGCGTGGGTCAGCTGACGCTGGCCCACGCCTACGCCAACTCCTTCGGACGCTACTCGCTCACCGTCGGCCAGGTGCTCCTCACGGCCGACGACGTGGTGCGGCGCGCGCACTACCGCAACGCCCAGCGCACCTTCTCCCGGCTGCTGGCGCTGGGCGCGGTGCCGGTGGTCAACGAGAACGACACCGTGGCCACCGAGGAGATCCGCTTCGGCGACAACGACCGGCTGGCCGCGCTGGTGGCGCACCTGGTCGGGGCGGACGCCCTGGTCCTGCTGTCGGACGTGGACGCGCTCTACGACGGCGACCCCAGGGTGCCCGGCGCGCGGCGCGTCACGGAGGTCGAGGGTGCCGCCGACGTGTCGGACGTGAAGGCCGGTTCGGTCGGCGCGTCGGGCCTGGGCACGGGCGGCATGGCCTCGAAGCTGGCCGCGGCCCGGCTGGCGGCGGCGGCCGGTGTGCCGGTGCTGCTGGCGGGCTCGTTCGACGCCGCACGCGCGCTGGGGCCAGCCGACGTGGGCACGGCGTTCGCGGTCACCGGTCCGCGCCTGTCGGCCCGCCGCTTCTGGCTGGGCTACGCGACCGACACCAACGGCCGCCTCGTCCTGGACGACGGCGCGGTGGCCGCCGTGGCGGGCCGCCGCAGGTCGCTGCTGGCGGCGGGCATCACCGCCGTCGAGGGCACCTTCGAGGCGGGTGACGTCGTGGAACTGGCCGACGCCTCCGGCGCCGTGGTCGCCCGCGGCGTGGTGGCCCACGACGCGGCCGAACTCCCGGCCCTGATCGGCCGCAAGACCGCCGACCTCCCCCCGGACCACCGCCGCGAGATAGTCCACGCCGACGACCTGGTCCCCCTCCCCCCGCTGTAACCCGCGAGTTGAGCGTTCCAGCACGGTGAGTTGAGCGTTCAGGCACCGCGAGTGGAGCGTTCGGGACACGTCGGACGGGGCGTGTCCGCACCGCGCGACTCCGGTGGTGGGGTCCGCACGAGGGATGCGGTCCACGGCGTCGTCGCCGGTGGTGACGAGAGCACGGCCGCTGAGCGGCGGGACCGTTCGCCGGTCATCGGAGTGCTCGCTCCTGCTCGCTCGATCGTGTGAATTCAGATCCGCTTTCCCGCATTCGGCCTATCGTCGACGACGAGCACATCACGGGAACGCGCCGTGGTGCTCGTGAGTCCGGGGGGACCACATCTGGTTCGACACTGGTTCCTCCGTGCGGAACAACGCCGTGTTCGGGGGGAACATGAATCGATTTCGAGCAATTGTGTCGATCGTCGTCACCGTGCTGTGGGTGCTCGTGAGCGCGGGGTCGTCGAGCGCGTCCGCGGAGGCGCGCACGCCGGTGAGCATCGCCGTGCCCGCCAACGGGACGGCCGTCTTCGACGCCGACGGCGTCAACATCCGCGAGACGCCACGGCTGAACAGCCGCATCAACGGCAAGGGCTACAACGGCCAGGGCGCTGACCTGCGCTGTGCCCGTGACGGTGATCTCGTCGGTGGTATCTCCACCTGGTACCGGCTCACGAACCGGGACACGGGTGTCACCGGATGGGTGCACTACAGCTTCCTCCGCGAGGTGTTCTGGACGAATCCCGAGGGTGGTTGCTGACAGCGAGACCGTTCTTCGCAGAGGGGGAAGACATGATCCGTCGAACGATGTCCACCGCGTTCGTCGCCGTGGTCCTGGCCCTGGCGTTCGTGCCGGT
Source organism: Umezawaea beigongshangensis (assembly GCF_016464305.1). Lineage (GTDB taxonomy): Bacteria > Actinomycetota > Actinomycetes > Mycobacteriales > Pseudonocardiaceae > Umezawaea_A > Umezawaea_A beigongshangensis. The sequence continues at coordinate 79,559 of NZ_JAEIOJ010000007.1, read as the reverse complement.
TTCGGCCGCCGCTCCGGCTCCTGCACCGGCGGCGTCGGAATCGGTGGCGCGGAACTGGGTCAGCGACTTCACGCAGCCCGGTGTGCGAATCCGCACGAGGCCGAGCGTCAACGCCACCGTCGTGGGGCACGGCAATCCGAGGGACATGGCGACCATTCACCGGCTGGTGCACGGTGACGCCGTCACCTGCCCGGACGGCCGCCGCACCACAGAGTGGTACGAGCTGACCAACATGCGCACGCACGTGTCCGGCTTCTCCAGCACCTGCTACGTGCCGTGACGACGAGCGGCGGGGACACGAGCTGTGCGTTCCCGCCGCTCCGCCTCGATCAGGTCCGGTCGCCGCTGACCCGGCGCAGGAACTCGTGCCACGTGCCGGTGGGGAAGGTCAGCTCGGGGGCGGGGTTCTTGGAGTCCCGCACCGCCACGTCCGAGGTGAAGGAGACCTCGACGCAGTCCTCGTTACCGGTTCCGCTGTAGCTGCTCGTGCGCCACGTCCTGCTCATCGCGGTCCTCTCGCCGGTCGTAGACGTCGGCCCAGTGGGCGAACACCGACCGCGATTGTTCCGCATCCAGAGCCAGTTCTGACAGAGCTGCCTGTTTGCGGTGGTAGAACTCGACGGCTCGCCGGTCGTCCACGAACAGGGTCGCGACGTCCGTCTCCACGTAGGCGACGGGGCCGACCTCGTCGAAGGTCATCAGGACGAACGACCGCGCGAGGAGCGGGTGGTTCACCGCCAGCGGCACCACGCGCGGGCTCAGCCGGGACCACTCGCTCATGAACGCCAAGCGCATCATCTGGTCGTGCATGATCCGGGAGTTGCCGATCGGGGCCTGGAGCGCCATCTCGTGGACGAAGAACACCGCGTCGGGTGATTCGTCCCCGGTGAGGACCTCCTGCCGGTCCATCCGCGAGCGGATCATCGGCCCGACGTCCTCCGCCGCGTCCACTCCGCCGCCCCGGATCAGGGTCTCCGCGTACTCCTCGGTCTGGAGCAGTCCGGGGACCAGCATCAGCTCGTACTTGCAGATCGTGCGGGCCGCCCGCTCGTGGATGATCAGGCACACCAGCGAATCGGCGAGGGTGCTGAAGTGCGGACGGGCCAGGTAGCCCGTGTCGTGCCCCTGCGCCAGGGCGATGATCCGGTCGCGCGTGCGCTTGTCCGTGCCGAGCCTGCCCAGCAGCGCCGCCAGCTCCACGTCACTGGTGCCGCGCCAGCCGCCCTCCAGCTTCGACAGCTTCGTGGCCGACCACTCCAGCTCCTCGCACACCGCGTAGCCCCTGACCCCGGCGCGCTCGCGGGCGCGGCGCAGTTCCTCGCCGAGTTCCCGACTCCGCATCGTGGTGATCCGCTGCTTCATGCGGCCCGAAGCTAGCCCCGTCCACTCCGTTCCTCACCACCACGACCAGCACCTTCACCGCAAAGGATCGCTTTCGCGGGGTGCTTGGCCAGCGGTCACCGCAATTCTGCGCCGCGCGTCTCCGGCAGGGTGAGGATCACCAGGAACGCGACGGCCGCGCCCGCGGCGACGTAGAAGAAGAACGTGCTGCCCGCCAGCACGGTGATCACCAGCGGGGCCGTGCCGCCGAAGACCGCGACCGTCAGGTTGTACCAGGCGCCGATGCCCAGGCCCCGCAGCTCCGTCGGGAACAGCTCGCTCATCACGGCCGGGGCGATCGACGTCATCATCGTGTAGAGCCCGAGCCCGACGCAGAACACCACCAGCAGACCGCCGAGACCCGGCCCGATCAGCGTGGACAGCGGCACGATCAGCACGGCCGTCGCCGCCGACCACACCAGCAGTTGCGGCCGTCGGCCGAACCGGTCCGACAGTGCCCCCATCGGGTACTGGAGGGCGACGAACAGCGCCGTGGCGATCGACAGCGCGAGGAAGACGTCCACCGCGTCCGCGCCGCGCTGCTTCACCGCGAACGGCGTCAGCGCGCTGAAGAACGTGTAGTAGCAGAGGGTCGACAGCATCGTGAAGCCCACGAGCCGCCCCACCGCCCCCGGGTGCTCGCGCAGCGTCGTCAGCAGCGGGGTGCGCAGCTTCTCCGCCTTCTCCCGGTTCTGCTCGAACTGCTCGGTCTCCGCGAGGCTGCGCCGCAGCCACAGCCCGGCCAGTCCCAGCACGCCGCCGACGAGGAAGGGGATGCGCCAGCCGAACGACGAGAGGTCTTCGGCGCTGAGAGTGCGCGCCAGCGCGAACCCCAGCAGCGAGGCGATCAGCACCGCCGTGCCGGTGGAGACGTAGAAGAACGCCGAGTAGCGGCCGCGCCGCTCCGGCGGGGCGATCTCGGCGAGATAGGCGGAGGCGTTGGACACCTCACCGCCCAGCGACAACCCCTGCGCGATGCGGGCGAGCAGAAGCAGGACCGGCGCGAACCAGCCGACCTGGGAGAAGGTCGGCAGCAGCGCGATGGCCGTCGACCCGCCCGCCATCAGCGCGATCGTCACGACCATGGCCGTGCGGCGGCCCCGCAGGTCGGCGAACCGGCCGAGCAGGTAGCCGCCCAGCGGCCGGAAGAAGAACGCCAGGGCGTACGTGGCGAGGGTGTTGACGAGGGCGAGGGCCTCGTTGCCCGCCGGGAAGATCTGCGTCGCGAAGTAGATGCTGAACGTGGCGAAGATGGTCCAGTCGTACCACTCGATCGCGTTGCCGAGGGACGCCGCGACGAGCGTGCGGACGGGCAACCGGTGCCTCTGGACCACGACGGCTTCACCCACACCGGCACCCCCGAATCGGACGCTCCTCGTCCTCGCGACCGTCCCACAGATCACATCGCCTGCCCAGCCCCCGGTCTCAGGCGGTCGTCGCCAGCGCGAACGGCAGCACGGCGGACGCCCCGGCGTCGCGCAGCGTCTTCGCCGCCAGCGTCATCGTCCAGCCGGTGTCCACCCGGTCGTCCACGAGCAGCACCGGACCGTCCACACCGGACAGGTCCGGCGCGCGAACCCCGCTCCACAGTCCCGCGAGGCGCTGCGCGCTGTTCGCCCGGTGCCCCGCCTCGCCGAGCCGCACCGTGCCCAGCAGGGGCAGCCGCCCGATCGCGGCGATGCGCTCGCCGAAGCTCCCGACGAGCGCGGGCCGCCGCCGCGAGCCCACGGTGACGACGCCGACGGGCCTGGTCTCCCAGTCCCACGCGGACAGCACCGCGACGCACGCGGCGAACACGTCGTCGGGCACCGGGCCGTCGCGGTCGTCGGAGAACAGGGACCGCAGGCGGTTGCCCCAGCCGATGTCGGTCAGCCGGCCCAGCGCGCGGCCGGTCTCCGCGACGGCCGACGCGGGGATGCGGCCGGTGAGCGGGACGCCGACCGCCGCCATGCCGGTCGGCCACATCTTGCGCGGCGCGAGGTCGACGCCGGGTCGCATCAGCCGGTCGCGCGCCGCGGTGGCCGCCGTGTCCGACACCCGCGCCGACGGCCGTTCGCCGGTGCAGTTGTCGCACCGCCCGCACGGCGCGGCGTTCGGGTCGTCGAGCTGCCGCAGCAGGAACTCCATGCGGCACCCGTCGGTGCTCAGGTAGTCGAGCATCGCCTGCTGCTCGACCTTCCGCGCCTCGGCGATGCGCCCGTAGCGCTCGGCGTCGTAGTCCCACGGCATCCCGGTGGAGATCCACCCGCCCTTGACCCGGTGCACGGCGCCGTCGACGTCGAGCACCTTCAGCACCACCTCCAGGCGCGTGCGGGACAGCTCGACCAGCGGCTCCAGCGCGGCCGTCGACAGCGCGCGGTCCGCGTCGGCCAGCACGTCGAGCACCTGCCGCACGACGTGCTCCGGGGGGAACGCCAGCGAGGCGAAGTAGGCCCAGATGTCCCGGTCCTCGGGGCCGGGCAGCAGCAGCACCTCGGCCCGCTCCACCCCGCGACCGGCGCGGCCGATCTGCTGGTAGTAGGCGATCGGCGACGGGGGAGCGCCCAGGTGCACGACGAACCCCAGGTCGGGCTTGTCGAAGCCCATGCCCAGCGCCGAGGTCGCCACGAGCGCCTTCACCCGGTTGGCGAGCAGGTCCTCCTCGGCGCGCTGCCGCTCAGCGGGGTCGGTGCGGCCGGAGTAGGAGGCGACCGGGTGGCCGCGGTCGCGCAGGAACGACGCCACGTCGTCCGCAGCGGCCACGGTCAGCGCGTAGACGATCCCCGAGCCGGGCAGCGTCTCCAGGTGCTCGGCGAGCCACCCCAGCCGCGCCTCGGCCGTGGGCAGCCGCACGGCCGCCAGCCGCAGGCTCTCCCGGTCCAGCGGGCCGCGCAGCACCAGCGCGTCCGAGCCGGAGCCGAGCCCGAGCTGCTCGGTGACGTCGCGCACCACGCGGTCGTTCGCCGTCGCCGTGGTCGCGAGGACCGGCACGCCCGGCGGCAGCTCGGTCAGCAGCGTGCGCAGCCGCCGGTAGTCGGGGCGGAAGTCGTGGCCCCAGTCGGAGATGCAGTGCGCCTCGTCCACCACCAGCAGCCCGGCCGACGCGGTCAGCGACGGCAGGACCGTGTCGCGGAAGTCCGGGTTGTTCAGCCGTTCGGGGCTCACCAGCAGCACGTCGACCTCACCGGCCGCCACCGAGTCCTGCACCTGCTGCCACTCGTCCGTGTTGGCCGAGTTGATCGTCGCGGCGTGCACGCCCGCGCGCTCCGCGGCGTCGACCTGGTTGCGCATCAGGGCGAGCAGCGGCGAGACGATGACCGTCGGCCCCTCGCCCAGCTCCCGCAGCAGCGCCGTGGCGATGAAGTACACCGCCGACTTGCCCCACCCGGTGCGCTGCACGACCAGCGCCCGCCTGCGGTCGGCGACCAGCGCGCGGATCGCGGTCCACTGGTCCTCGCGCAGCCGGGCGTCCGGCCCGGCGAGGGCTCGGAGGCGCTGGTCGGCCGATTCACGGAGCGCTGCGTCGTCCACGCCGTCCACTGTGGCAGGTGCCACCGACACCGCGTTCACCAGGCGGGAACCTGGGCGACACTCCTGAACCGGCCGCCGTACCCTCTAGGACGTGACGACCACCACGGCACCCGAGCGCGTCAGCACCGGCGACGACCTGCGCGAGGAGGTGCACGCCGCCGCCCGCCGCGCCCGCGTCGCCGCCGACGAGCTCGTGCTCGCGACCCGCGAGGTGAAGGACGCCGCGCTGCGCGCGATGGCCGCCGCGCTGCGCGAGCGCGCCGACGAGGTCCTGCTGGCCAACACCGCCGACGTGGAGGCCGGACGCGCCGCCGGGACCTCCGAGTCCCTGCTGGACCGCCTCGCGCTCACCCCCGCGCGGATCGACGGCGTGGCGCAGGGCCTGCTGACCGTCGCCGGACTGGCCGACCCGGTGGGCGAGGTGCTGCGCGGCGGCGTCCTGCCCAACGGCCTGGAGACCCGCCAGGTGCGCGTGCCGCTCGGCGTGGTCGGCATGGTCTACGAGGCCCGCCCCAACGTCACCGTGGACGCGGCCGGGCTCGCGCTCAAGTCGGGCAACGCCGTGCTGCTGCGCGGTTCCTCCTCGGCCGAGCGCTCCAACACCGCGCTCGTCGCCGTGCTGCGGGACGCGCTCGTCGCCAGCGGCCTGCCCGCCGACGCGGTGCAGCTGCTGCCGTGCCACGACCGCGCCTCCGTGCGTCACCTGATCACCGCTCGCGGCCTGGTGGACCTGGTGATCCCGCGCGGTGGCGCCGGGCTCATCTCCGCCGTCGTCGAGCAGGCGACCGTGCCGACGATCGAGACGGGCGTGGGCAACTGCCACGTCTACGTGGACGCCTCGGCGGACCTCGACGACGCCGAGCGGATCGTGCTCAACGCCAAGACCCGCCGCCCCAGCGTGTGCAACACGGTGGAGACGGTGCTGGTGCACGCCGACGTGGCCGACGCGTTCGTCCCGCGCCTGGCCGGAGCGCTGCGCGGGGCCGGTGTCACCGTGCACGCCGAGCCCGTGTTCGCGGGGCTCGCCGGTGAGGTCGTGCCCGCCACGGACGAGGACTGGGACGTCGAGTACCTCTCGCTGGACATCGCCGCGAAGGTCGTCGGCTCGCTCGACGAGGCCGTCGCGCACATCGCCGCCCACGGCTCGGGCCACACCGAGGCGATCGTGACGTCCGACGTGACGGCCGCCCGGCGGTTCACCGCCCGCGTCGACGCCGCGGCCGTCATGGTCAACGCCTCCACGGCGTTCACCGACGGGGCCGAGCTGGGCATGGGCGCGGAGATCGGCATCTCCACGCAGAAGCTGCACGCCCGCGGGCCGATGGGACTCGCGGAGCTGACCTCGTCCAAGTGGGTGGTGTGGGGCGAGGGGCACGTCCGCCCCACGTCCTGACCCGCCCGTGACCACTCGTCCGAGGGATTCCGCGGCCACCCGCGCCGCACTGCTCGACGCCGCGGCGGTCCTGTTCGCCGAGCGCGGCTTCGACCGCACGACCGTGCGCGACATCGCCGGTAGGGCCGGGGTCAACCAGGCGCTGCTGTTCCGCTACTTCGGCAGCAAGGAGGCCCTGTTCGCGACCGTCATGGCGCGGCAGAGCCACGAGCTGCTGGCCGAGTCGCCCGCCGAGCGCGCACTCGCCCGCGTCCTGGAGCGGATGCTCGACGAGGAGGGGCCGCGCCTGCACGACCACCCGCTGCACGCGGCGCTGCGGTCCGTCTCCCACGACGGGGCGGCCGCGGCGATCCGGCAGCGCATGGGGGACGAGTACGCCGAGGTGCTCAGCTCGCTGACCGACGCCGAGGACGCCGACGTGCGGGCGGACCTGGTCCTGGCGTGGTTGCTGGGCATCGGGCTGCTGCGGTCCGTGCTGGCCAAGGAGCCGCTGGCCAGCGCCGACCCGGAGCGGGTGAGCGAGCACGTGCTCCGCGCCGTGCAGGTCCTGCTGGAGCGCTCCGAGCGGTAGGACGCGCTCCTCGGCCACGATCACCGGATCGGGTCGTTGACGGTTGGTGATCGACTGCCTACGGTCGAGTCATGTAAGCACACGCTTACATGCGCGCAGTCGGTGGGAGGAGCACGGGATGACGACCGGCCAGCAACCCAGGACCTACCCGTTCGGCGAGGCGGACCGGCTGCGACTCCACCCGACCTACGCGGAGCTGCGGCGGTCCGAGCCGGTGACGAGGGTCCGGCTGCCCCACGGCGGTGACGGGTGGCTCGCCACGCGGTACACCGACGTCAGGACGGTGCTGTCCGATCCGCGCTTCAGCCGCGCGGCCACCGTCGGAGCCGACGTCCCCCGGACGACGCCCCTGGTGTCGCGGGACACCAACATCCTGACGATGGACCCGCCCGACCACACGAGGCTGCGCAAGCTGGTGGCCAAGGCGTTCACCGCGCGGCGCACCGAGATGCTCCGGCCGCGCGCCGAGAAGATCGTCGGCGACCTGCTCGACGCCGTGGAGGCGCAGGGGCCGCCCGTCGACCTGATCGAGGCGCTGGCGCTGCCGCTCCCGATCACGCTCATCTGCGAGATGCTCGGGGTGCCGGTCGAGGACCGCGTCGACTTCCGCCGCTGGTCGGACAAGGCGCTGGCGCTCACCGCGTTCGCCCCGGAGGAGATCGTCGCCGCCGTCGAGGACCTGCGCGACTACATCGCGGGGCTGGTGGCGCAGCGGCGCGAGCACCCCACCGACGACGTGCTCGGGACGCTCGTGCAAGCGCGCGACGAGGGCGACCGGCTGACCGAGGCCGAGCTGGTCAACTTCGGCGTGACGCTGCTCGTCGCCGGGCACGAGACGACGGCGAACCAGATCGGCAACTTCGTCTACACCCTGCTCACCGAGCCCGAGCACCTGGCCGCGCTGCGCACGACCCCCGACCTGGTGCCCGCCGCCGTCGAGGAGCTGCTGCGGATCGTGCCGCTGGGTGGTGCGGCCGGGTTCGCGCGGATCGCCACCGAGGACGTGGAGATCGGCGGGGTGACCGTGCCCGCCGGTGACGCCGTGCTGGTCAGCATGCCGTCCGCCAACCGGGACGACGCCGTGTTCACCCACCCGGAGCTGATCGACTTCCGGCGCGAGACCAACCCGCACATCGCCTTCGGTCACGGCGTGCACCACTGCGTCGGCGCACAGCTCGCGCGCATGGAGTTGCAGGTGGCCCTCAGCGCGCTGCTCCAGCGCTTCCCGGCGCTGGAGCTGGCGGCGCCCGTCGAGGAGATCGTGTTCAAGAAGGGCAGGCTGGTGCGCGGTCTGGCCTCCCTGCCGGTGAGGTGGTGACGGTCGTGACGTGGCGGATCGAGGTCGACAGGACGAGCTGCGTGGGATCGGGCATGTGCACGGCGATAGCACCGGAGCGCTTCGTCCTGGTGGGGGACCGGGCGCAGGCGGTCGAGGCGGCCGTCGAGCCCGACGACGCGGTGCTCGACGCGGCGGAGTCGTGCCCGATGGAGGCGATCGTGGTGCGCGGGGAGAACGCGGAGGTGCTCGCGCCGGAGGTGTGAGACCGCGCCGGCGCAGCGGGGTACTGCTCGGTCGGACGCGCCCACAGGTGTGCGTGCGCTTGCCCCCGCCCCGGAGCGGTGGTTGCGTTTCCTGCGGGAACTCCTGCGTGGTGCGCGTGAACCCCCGAGGTGACGAGGAGACCGCAGCATGAGCACAGTCCACGAACCCCGTGCATTTCCGTTCGGCGAGCCCGACGGCCTGCGGTTGCCCCCGCTGTTCGCCACCCTCCGCGAGGAGGAGCCGATGGTGCGCGTCCGCATGCCCTACGGCGGTGACGCCTGGCTGGTGCTGCGCTACGACGACGTGAAGACCGTGCTGGCGGACCCCCGGTTCAGCCGGGCGGCCACCGTCGATGCCGACGTGCCCAGGATGATGCCCGTGCTCAGCCAGGACACGTCGATCCTGAGCATGGACCCGCCGCACCACACGAGGCTGCGCAAGCTGGTGGCGAAGGCGTTCACCGCGCGGCGCACCGAGATTCTGCGTCCGCGCACCGAGCAGATCGCGACGGACCTGCTCGACGCGGTGGAGGCGCAGGGCCCGCCGGTCGACCTCGTGCAGTCCTTCGCGCTGCCGCTGCCGATCACCGTCATCTGCGAGCTGCTCGGCGTGCCGCAGGCCGACCGCGCCGACTTCCGCCGCTGGTCCGACGGCGTCCTCGCCACCACGTCGCTGACGGCGCAGGAGATGGAAGCGGCGATGAACTCCCTGCTGACCTACATGGCCGGGCTCGTCGCCGAGCGCAGACGTGCCCCGACCGGGGACGTGCTCGGCACGCTGGTGCGGGCGCGCGACGAGGACGACCGGCTGACCGAGGACGAGCTGGTCGACTTCGGCGTGACGCTGCTCATCGCCGGGCACGAGACCACCGCCAACCAGATCGGGAACTTCGTCGCCGCGCTGTTCCGCAGCCCGCCCCACCTGGCCGCGCTGCGCGCCGATCCCGGCCTGGTCCCGGCGGCCGTGGAGGAGATGCTGCGCCTGGTGCCGCTCGGCTCGGGAGGCGGGTTCGTGCGCATCGCCCTGGAGGACGTCGAGCTGAAGGCCGGGCTCGTGCGCAGGGGAGAGGCCGTGATGGCCGACATCCTCAACGCAAACCGGGACGGGCGGGTCTTCGCCGACCCGGAGGTGCTGGACTTCCACCGCGAGAACAACCCGCACCTGATGTTCGGTCACGGTGTGCACCACTGCGTGGGCGCGCAGCTCGCCCGGATGGAGCTCCAGGTCGCGATCACCGCGCTGCTGCGGCGCTTCCCCTCGCTGGAGCTGGACGTGCCCGCCGACGAGGTGGAGTTCTCCACCGGCAAGCTGGTGCGCGGCCCGGTCGCCCTCCCCGTGCGGTGGTGACGGCAGTGCCGTGGCGGATCGACGTCGACCGGGAGACCTGCGTCGGCTCGGGCATGTGCACCGCTATCGCCTCCAACCGCTTCGTCCTGGTGGCGGACCGGGCGCGCGCGGTCGACGCGACCGTCGAGCCCGACGAGGCCGTGCTGGACGCGGCGGAGTCGTGCCCGATGGAGGCGATCGTGGTCCGCGACGAGGCGGGGAGGGTGCTCGCCCCCGAGCGGTGAGGCCGCTGGAACGGGTGTGGGGGTGATCACGCCTGCACACCCGGCCGCCCGATCGTCCACGTAGGCTCACCAGCCATGTCCAACGCCCGCCGGATCGGCGTCATGGGTGGCACGTTCGACCCGGTGCACCACGGTCACCTCGTCGCCGCCAGCGAGGTGCAGGCCAGGTTCGACCTGGACGAGGTGATCTTCGTGCCCACGGGGCAGCCGTGGCAGAAGACCGAGCGCGAGGTCAGCAGGGCCGAGGACCGCTACCTGATGACGGTCATCGCGACCGCGTCCAACCCGCGGTTCTCCGTCAGCCGGGTCGACATCGACCGCGTGGGACCCACCTACACGGTGGACACGCTGACCGACCTCAAGGAGCAGTACCCGGACGCCGACCTGTTCTTCATCACCGGCGCGGACGCGCTGGAGCAGATCCTGTCGTGGCGCGAAGCCGACCACGTGTTCGACCTCGCGCACTTCATCGGTGTCACCCGTCCCGGCTACGAGCTGGACGACCGGCACCTGCCGCCGGGCTCGGTGTCGCTGGTGGAGGTGCCCGCCATGGCCATCTCCTCCACGGCGTGCCGGTCCCGCACGGCCGAGGGGCTGCCCGTGTGGTACCTCGTCCCGGACGGTGTCGTGCAGTACATCTCCAAGCGCGGGCTCTACTCCGCTCCGGACTGACCGGTCAGCCGACGCCGGCCGGCTTGCGCGCCACGACGACGGCCTGCGGGGTGCGCTCCGTCTCGTCGGCCTCGCGCAGCAGCCGGGCGGTCACCGCGAACCCGGCTCCGCTCAGCAGGTCGGCGACCCGGTCGGGAGACAACCGGTGGAAGTCGAGCGACACCGCGTGGCCGAACGCCTCCGTCAGGTGCAGCGGTTCGTCACCCACCTGGAACGCGAGCAGCAGGTCGCCACCGGAGGCCAGCACCCGGTGGAACTCGGCGAACACGTCCGGCAGCAGCGCCGGCGGGACGTGGATGACGGAGTACCAGGCGACGACGCCGCCCAGAGAGCCGTCCGGCAGGTCCAGCGCCGTCATCGAGCCCTCGTCGAACCGCAGGTCGGGGTACGTCCGCCGGGCCAGCTCCACCATCTTCGGCGACAGGTCGATCCCGCTGATCGGCACGCCCAGGGAGTGCAGGTGCGCCGCCACGCGGCCGTAGCCGCAGCCGATCTCGACGACCGGCCCGCGAGCTGACGCGGTCACGGTGTCCGCGAACGCGGCGAGCATCGCCCGGTCCAGCGGCTTGCGGTCCAGATCGGTGCGGGCGTACTCGACGTACTCGGCGGCCACGGCGTCGTAGCCCGCCCTCGTCGCGCTCAGGAACGGTGGTTCGATCACGGTTCAGCACCGTAGTCACCCCCGGAGGGCGCACCCGGTTCCGGTCCGAGCGGAGCGGTGCGGTAACCGGTGGCCAGCGCCGGTACCCTCATTAACTCGTGCGGACGCATCGGCGTCCGACGGCACGTGAGGTACGACCCGACAGTCGGGTCGCTGGTGAGGAGAAAAGTGGCAGCCACCGACGAGGCACGACGGTTGGCGCTGGTCGCCGCTAACGCGGCAGCCGACAAGAAGGCGCACGACGTTCTGATCCTCGACGTGTCCGACCAGCTCGTGATCACCGATTGCTTCGTGATCGCGTCCGCTCCCAACGAGCGGCAGGTCGGCGCGATCGTGGACAACATCGAGGAGAAGATGCGCGAGTCCGGCACCAAGCCGGTGCGCCGGGAGGGTGCCCGCGAGGGCCGCTGGGTCCTGCTGGACTTCGTCCACGTCGTGGTGCACGTGCAGCACGTCGAGGAGCGGAGCTTCTACGGCCTGGAGCGCCTGTGGAAGGACTGCCCGGTGATCGAGTTCGACGCGACCCCGTCCTCCGACGAGGACGACATCGACGGCGACGGCAGGACGAACGAGGCGACGGAGGCGTGAGGCGCGGATGACGCTGAGCCGACTCGTGCTGTGGCGGCACGGTGAGACCGACTACAACGCCACCGGGCGGATGCAGGGACACCTGGACTCGGAGCTGACCGAGACGGGCTGGAACCAGGCCCGGTTCGCGGTTCCGGTGCTCGCCGGCTTCGCACCCGAGCTGGTCGTGGCGTCCGACCTGCGCCGGGCCAGGGACACCGCCACGGTGTTCACGTCGGTCGCGGGCATCCCGCTGCGGATCGACGAGCGTCTGCGGGAGACCCACCTCGGCAAGTGGCAGGGGCTCACCCCCGACGAGGTGGAGGTCGAGTGGCCCGGCGCCATGCAGCGCTGGCGGACCGATCCCACGGTCGCTCCACCCGACGGGGAGACCAGGGTAGAGGTCGCGGTCCGCGCCGCCGAGGTGGTCGCGGAGGTCGACGAGCAGTTCTCGGACACGGTGATGCTGTGCGCCCACGGCGGACTGATCACCGCGCTGACCGGGCACCTGCTCGGCCTGCCCGTGGCCACGTGGCCGCAGTTCGGCGGCATCAGCAACTGCCACTGGACGGTGTTCACCCGACGCCCGTCCGGTGACGGCCGCTGGCGCCTGTCGTCCTACAACGCGGGTTCCACGCGGTGAGACTGCTGGTGGTGGCCGATTCGCTGGCCTTCCACGGCCCGGACGGGCCACTGCCGGCAGACCACCCGGACCTGTGGCCGAACCGCGCGGCCGCCGCGCTCGGCGGGCACGCGGAGCTGGCCGCCGGGTTCGGGTGGACGGCCCGCGACGGCTGGTGGTCCCTCACCGGCGACCCCCGCGTGTGGTCGCTGCTGCCCCGCACCGACGTGCTGGTCCTCGCGGTCGGCGGCATGGACACCCTGCCCTCGCCGCTGCCGACCTACCTGCGTCAGGGATTGCGCTACCTGCGCCCCGACCGGGTGCGCCGCTGGGCCCGCCGGGCCTACCGGGCGGCTCAGCCGCACCTCGCCCGTGCGACGCGCGGGCGTCCGGTGGCCCTGCCGCCGCACCTGACGGTCCGCTACCTCGACGACTCGGTGCGTGCCGTGCGGCACCTGCGGCCCGGTGTGGCCGTGGTGGCGTTCGTGCCGCCGGTGCACCGCTCGGCGCTCTACGGCGGTGTCCACACCGGTCACGCCGCCGCCGTCCGCGCGATCACCGCGTGGGCCGGGCGTGCCGGGGTCGCGCTGGTCGACCTGCCAGCCGTGGTGGGCGACCACGTGCTGTCCGGGCGGGGCAACCCCGACGGCGTGCACTGGGGCTGGGAGGGCCACGAACTGGTGGCCGCCGCCGTCGCCGACACCGTCCGGTCCGTGGCGGTCGAGCGCACGACCGGGGAAGCGCCGTAGGCTCGTCGCTCGTGTCCAGCCGCAGATCAGCGCCCGCCGACGGAGGCGACCTGCCCGTGGTGGTGGTCACCGACTCCACCGCGTACCTGCCGGAGGGCTTCGCCCAGCGCCACGGCGTTCACGTCGTCCCCCTGCACGTCGCCGTCGACGGCGAGAGCGTCCTCGACGGGATCGACTTCGGCCCCGTCGAGCTGGCCGCGGCCCTGGGAGCGCACCGCAGGGTCACCACGTCCCGCCCCACACCGGGAGAGCTGGCCGAGGTCTACCGGTCGTTGCTCGACGACGGCGCGGGCGCGGTGGTGTCGGTGCACCTGTCCCGCGAGCTGTCCGGCACGTGGGAGGCGGCGCGACTCGCGGCCGAGGAGGTCGACCGGACGCGGGTGCGCGTCGTGGACTCCCGCTCCAGCGGCATGGGACTCGGCTTCGCGGTGCTGGCGGCCTCGGCCGCGGCGGCCCGCGGCGCGGGAGCGGACGAGGTGGAGGAGGCCGCGACGGCCGCGGCGGGCCGGGTCCGCATGTTCTTCTGCGTCGAGACCCTGGACCACCTGCGGCGCGGCGGCCGCATCGGTGCGGCGGCGGCGCTGCTGGGCACCGCGCTGGCCGTGAAGCCGCTGCTGCACGTCGACGACGGCCGCATCGTGCCGCTGGAGAAGGTGCGCACGATGACGCGTGCGGTGGGGCGTCTGGTGGACCTCGCCGCGGAGGCCGCCGGTACCGGGCCGGTGGGCCTGGCCGTGCACCACCTGGCCGCGCCGGAGCGCGCCGTGGAACTGGCCACCCGCCTGGACGAGCGGCTGCCGGACTCGCGGGGCTGCCTGGTCTCCGAGGTGGGCGCGGTGATCGGCGCGCACACCGGTCCCGGTGTGCTGGGTGTGGTCGTGCTGCCCGGAGGACTCGACCTCGGCTGAGGGCGCGGCATTCTGCCACGCACCACCGACAACGGGCGGTGCGCGGCCCCCGCGGAGCCCCGAGTTGTCCACAACCCCTCCCGTTGTCCACAGTCGACGAATCTCTTCCGCACGTCGGCCGCGGCGGTTCTAGCGTCGTCGGCATGACCGATCACGGCCGACACTCCGACACCGGTGTTCCGCAGAAGCGCTTGAGCGGCTTGGCCACCGCGGCGCGATCGTCCACATCGGACGACGCGGCGCGAGACGGGCCGACCGTCGTGTTCGCCAGCGCCGCGGACTCCGACGGTCCCGGCGCGGTCCGGCACGCCCGCCCCGGTGCGGTGCGCCGCCACCTCGACCGCCTGCTGCACCGCTGGTGGTCCCCGGCGGCGGGCCGGTCGCGCGTCCTGCTGGTGGGGACCGTGGTGGTGCTGGCCGGGCTCACCGCGCTGCTGGGCCCGTGGCGCCAGCACCCGGAGCCCGAACGTCCGCCCGACCTGCTCGCTCCGGCCAGGGCCGCTCCCAGCCCGGTCGCGCAGACCGCGGCGTCCGTCGTGGTCGACGTCGTCGGCGAGGTCTCCTCGCCCGGCCTGGTCACGCTCACCGGTGGAGCCCGCGTCGCCGACGCGCTCGCACGAGCGGGCGGCGCGCGGCCCGGCACCGACCTGCACGGCCTCAACCTGGCCCGCAAGGTCGCCGACGGCGAGCAGATCGCGGTCGGCGTGCCCCCACCGGCCGATCGGGGTCGCGGTACCGGCGGGGACCAGCGGGTCGACCTCAACGCGGCGGACGAGGGGGAGCTGGACGCCTTACCGGGAGTGGGGCCGGTGACGGCCCAGCGGATCGTGCGGTGGCGCACCGAGCACGGCCCGTTCGTCTCGGTCGAGCAGTTGCGCGAGGTCGACGGGATCGGTGAGAACAAGTTCGCGCGGTTGGCCGACCTGGTGCGGGTGTGAGCCCGCACGTCGGCCTGGTTCCGGCGGCGCTGGCCGTGTGGGGCGTGGCGCTGTGCGGACTGCTGCTGAACTGGCAGGCCGCGGTCGTCGCCGGTGTCCTCGCCGGTCTGACCGGTGCGCTGGCACTGCGCAGGAGGTGGTGGCAGCGTTCCGGGGCGGTCGCGCTGGTGGTGCTGGCGCCCGTCGCCGCCGGGTGGGTGGGCGTG
This sequence comes from Umezawaea beigongshangensis, assembly GCF_016464305.1. Lineage (GTDB taxonomy): Bacteria > Actinomycetota > Actinomycetes > Mycobacteriales > Pseudonocardiaceae > Umezawaea_A > Umezawaea_A beigongshangensis. The sequence continues at coordinate 64,268 of NZ_JAEIOJ010000007.1, read as the reverse complement.
CAGGTCCACCTGGCCGACACCCACCCGCTGCGTGCCGCCGCCCAGCACGGCGCGCGGGCCGATGTGCTGGTGGAGCTCACGACCCGGCCGCGGCCGCTGGAGTCCGCGGGCTTCGGCAGCAGACCGGGTGGCGCCGACCGGGTGGTGCTCACCGCCCGCGTGCTGGTCTCGCGGACCGGTGGGACGTCCGTCGAGCGCCGGGGTGAGGTGGTGCTGCTCGCACCGGCCGACCGCTGGCGCGACCTGCTGCCCGAACAGCGGGTCGTGGCCAGCGGGGTGCTGCTGCCGCCGCGCTCCGGCACGCTGACCGCGGCGGTGCTGCGGGTGCGCGGTCCCCCGCAGCGGGTGGAACCGGCGCCGGTGTGGCAGCGGGCGGCCGAGTCGCTGCGCGCCGGTCTGCGCGAGGCGAGCGGTGTGCTGAACCCGGAGGCAGCGGGACTGCTGCCGGCGCTGATCGTCGGTGACACCGACGGTCTGTCCCTCCGGGTGGTCGAGGAGTTCCACACGGCGGGGTTGTCCCACCTGCTCGCGGTGAGCGGTACGAATCTGGCCGTTCTCTGCGGCGCGGTGCTCCTGCTGCTGCGGGCGCTCGGCACCGGGCCTCGTGGCTGCGCGGCCGGATCGCTGGTGGCACTGGCCGGGTTCGTCCTGCTGGCCGGTCCGGAGCCCAGCGTGCTGCGGGCGGCGGCCATGGGTGCGGTCGCGCTCCTCGCGCTCGTGCTGGGACGCGAGCGCTCGGCGTTGCCCGCGCTGGCCGCCGCGGTGATCGTCCTGGTGCTGTACGACCCGGCGCTGGGCACCGCGTGGGGCTTCGCGCTGTCGGTCGTGGCCACGGGCGCCCTCGTGCTGGTCGCGCCCCGCCTGGCGGGACGGCTGAGGGATCGGGGGGTCCCGGTGGGGCTGGCGGAGGCGCTGGCCGTGCCGGTCGCCGCGCACCTGGTCACCGCTCCGCTGGTGGCGGGGATGTCGGGGCAGGTCAGTCTCGTCGCGGTCGCGGCGAACCTCCTGGCCGCGCCGGTGGTGGCTCCGGCGACGGTCCTCGGCGTGCTCGCCACGCTCGTCACGGCGGTGCACGACGGCGCGGCGAGCGTGCTGGTGCGGCTCGCCGGGCCGGAGGTCGACTGGTTGCTCCTGGTCGGCCGGGAGGCGGCGCGGGTGCCGTCCGCCGCCGTGCCCTGGCCCGGCGGCTGGGGCGGCGGGCTGCTGCTGGCTGCGGTCCTGGTCGCCGGGTGGGCGCTGCTGCGAGCCCGTCGGGTGCGGGCGCTGGTGGTGGCCGCGCTGGCCGGGTTCCTGCTGGTGCTCGTGCCGGTGGAGGTGGTCTCGCCCGGCTGGCCCGCGCGCGACTGGTCGGTGGTGGCCTGCGACGTCGGGCAGGGCGACGCGCTGGCCCTGGCCGTCGGCGAACCCGGCGGCGCGGTGCTCGTCGACACGGGCCCCGGTCCCGGACCGGTGTCGGGCTGCCTGCGGCGGCTCGGCGTGGACCGGGTGCCGCTGCTGGTGCTGAGCCACCTGCACGCCGACCACGTCGGCGGGCTGGCCGCGGTGCTGGCCGAGCAGTCGGTCGGCGCGGTGGCCGTGGGGCCGCTGCGCGAGCCCGCGTGGGCGTGGGAGGAGGTGCGCAGGCAGACCGACCGGGCCGGTGTGGCGCTGGTGGAGCTGCGGGCGGGACAGCGGTTGTCCTGGCCGGGGCTGGAACTGGAGGTGCTCGGCCCGCGCGTGACGGGGCCGGTGCGGACCGACGACGAGAACACGGCGGTGAACGACCGGTCCCTCGTGCTGCGCGCGCTCACCCCGGCGGGGCGGGTTCTGCTCACCGGAGACGTGGAACTGGCTGGCCAGGCGGCCCTGCTGGGCGACGAGACCGCGCTCGCCGCGGACGTCCTGAAGGTGCCGCACCACGGCAGCCGGTACTCGCTGCCGCGGTTCCTGACCGCGGTGCGGCCGCGGATCGCGCTGGTCAGCGTCGGCGGGGACAACCGCTACGGGCATCCGAGCCCGCTGGTGGTGGACGGGCTCTCCCGTGCGGGGGCGCTCGTGACGAGAACGGACGAGGCGGGTGACGTCGCCGTGCTGCCGGGACCGGACGGTCCCCTGGTGGTCCGGCGCGGGCACCGCGATCAGGAGGGGTGACCGTGGAGGAAGCGTGGATCAGGCTGGGCACCGGGTGGACGCCGGCCGGGAGCACGGCCGAGGCGTTCGGGTGGGCGCTGTGGCAGCCGGCCCACCGGGCCGCGCCGTGGCCGCACCGGGAGCTGAGACCGGGCTTCGCGCACTACGTGTGCGAGCCGCTGGAGACGGGCGGGCGCGGGCTCGTCGCGCGGGCCGTGGTCACCGGCGTGCTCGGGACGGTCGAGGCCGCTTCGGACGAGGACGCGCACCGGCTCGTCGCCGGGCGGCTGTTCGACGACCGCTTCTCGGTGGGGCTCGACGAGTGGCGGGCGAACCCCTACAACCGGGCCAAGGCGCTGATGTCGTGGCCGCAGCGGGTCACCGCGTGGCGGATCGGGACCGAGCGGGTGGGGCCGTACGTGCTGTCCGGCCTGAGCCGGTTCCCCCGGACCGGCTGGCAGCTCACGGAGGAGGTGGTCGTCGCGTCGTGAGTGACCGGACGGGATCAGTCCTCGTCCTGCTCCTCCTCGCACAGCATGGCGGACCACACGACGGCGAAGGGCAGCACGTGGCGCCGCAACCGCTGGGCGCTGCTCAGGTCGACCGTGCCGAGGTAGGCGTTGATCCACTCCGAGGAGTGCCCCCACAGCGAACCGCTCACAGACCAGCGGATCACGTCGTCTGCCACGGTGAAGGTTTACCACCGACGGGGGTGGGAACGTGAGAGGGCCACCCCGGAAAGTTCACCGGGGTGGCCCTCGGGGACGGTGTCACCGCCCGGTCGTCACCTCAGGGCGTTGAGAACGGCCTCGGCCGAGGGGGGCACGGTGGCGCGCGGACCGACGGTGTCGCCCAGCGCGTCCAGCGTCTTCAGGCCGTCGCCGGTGATCAGGAGCACGGTCTCGGCGTCGGGGTCGATCTGGCCGGTGGCGATCAGCTTCTTGGCCGTGGCGACGGTGACGCCGCCCGCCGTCTCGGCGAAGATGCCCTCGGTGCGGGCCAGCAGCTTGATGCCCTCGACGACCTCCTCGTCGGTGACGTCCTCGATCGCGCCGCCGGTGCGCCGCACCGCGTCGAGCACGTAGGGGCCGTCGGCGGGGGCGCCGATCGCCAGCGAGCGGGCGATCGTGTCGGGGCGGACGGGCGACACGACGTCGTGCCCGGCCTTGAAGGCCGCCGAGACGGGGGAGCAGCCGGTGGCCTGTGCGCCGAACACCCGGTACGGCTTCTCCTCGACCAGGCCGAGCTGGCCGAACTCGCGGAACGCCTTGTCCACCTTGGTGAGCTGGGAACCGGAGGCGATGGGGACGACGATCTGGTCGGGCAGCCGCCAGCCGAGCTGTTCGGCGACCTCGTAGCCCAGGGTCTTCGAACCCTCGGCGTAGTAGGGGCGCACGTTGACGTTCACGAACGCCCAGTCCTCGTGCTCCGCGGCGAGTTCCTGGGCCAGGCGGTTCACGTCGTCGTAGTTGCCGTCGACGGCGATCAGCGCGCCGTCGTAGACGGCGGTCATGAGGATCTTCGCGCGCTCCAGGGAGGAGGGCACCAGCACGACGGACCGCCAGCCGGCGCGGGCCGCCGCAGCGGCGACGGCGTTGGCGAGGTTGCCGGTGGAGGGGCAGGCCAGGACCGTGAACCCGAGTTCGCGGGCGGCGGCCAGCGCCACGCCGACCACGCGGTCCTTGAACGAGTGGGTGGGGTTGCCGGTGTCGTCCTTCACCCACACCTTGCGCAGGCCCAGCGCCTTCGCGAGGCGGTCGGCCTCGACGAGGCGGGTGCCGCCGGGCTGGGTGTTGGGATGGCTGTCCACATCGGACGGAACGGGGAGGAGGCCGCGGTAGCGCCAGATCGACCGGGGGCCCGCTTCGATGTCCTCGCGGGTGATCTTGCCGAAGTCGTAGGCCACTTCCAGCGGCCCGAAACACTCGACGCAGGCGTACTCGGCGGCCAGCGGGGTCTCGTTGCCGCACTCGCGGCACGACAGCGCCCGAGCCGGGCCGAGGTCGAAGGTGGTGCTGGTGGGCACAGTGGCAGCAGTCATCGCGAGGTGTCTCCTCATCTGTCCCGCGTCGCGGGTCGGATTTGGCACCGTGACACCGGGCCTCGCGCTCGCGCGCGGGCTCGACGTCGGGTTGCCGGGGCTTCTTCGGGCCGATCCCTCTGCCCCTCTGGATGAGCGGTGTTCAGTTGTGACGTGCGGCGGTCACGCTACGGCACCGTCCCGATCCACGGCCAGTGACGTCCACGATCCGGGAGGCCGCGACCCGCTCCGGCCGCGTGGGAGGATTGCGCCGTGAGCCCGACCGCCACCTCCCCCGACGCCCTGCACCTCGTCGTCGGCGACGAAGAGCTGCTGGTCGAGCGCGCCGTGCGCGCCTCGCTGGACGCCGCTCGCGCCGCGGACCCGCAGGCCGACCTGACCAGGGTGCGCGTGAGCGACCTCACCCCGCCGGAACTGGCCGAGCTGGTCAGTCCGTCGCTGTTCGCCGAGGGCAGGGTCATCGCGCTGGAGGCCGCGCAGGAGATCGGCAAGGAGCTGGCGGACGCGGTCGTGGCCTACAGCAGGGCGCCGGCCGACGGCATCACCCTGGTCGTCGTGCACAGCGGCGGCGGGCGCAGCAAGGCGGCCAAGGACCTGCCCGGCGTGCTGCGCAAGGCGGGAGCGACCGTCACCGAGTGCCCCAAGATGACCAGGGCGGCCGATCGGGAGGCGTTCGTCCGCAACGAGGTGCGCGCCGCCGGGGGCAAGATCGACCCGGAGGGCGTGGCGGTGCTCATCGAGTCGGTCGGCTCCGATCTGCGCGAACTGGCCGCCGCGGCGTCGCAGCTCGTCGCCGACAGCGGCGGCGCGATCGACGCCGAGGAGGTGCGCCGCTACCACCGCGGCCGTGCCGAGGTCACCGGCTTCGCCGTGGCGGAGAAGGCCGTGACCGGTGATCGCGCCGGTGCGCTGGAGGCGTTGCGCTGGGCGCTGGACACCGGTGTCGCCCACGTGCTCGTGGCCGACGCCCTCGCCGACGCCGTGCGCACGGTCGCGCGGGTGTCGGCCGTCGGGCGCGGTGACCCGTTCGCGATGGCCGGGCAGCTCGGGATGCCGCCGTGGAAGGTCAAGAAGGCCCAGGCGCAGTCGCGGGGCTGGGAGCAGGACGGGCTGGCCGAGGCCATGGGGATCGTCGCCGGGCTCAACGCCGACGTGAAGGGCGTGGCGGCCGACGCGGGCTACGCGCTGGAACGCGCCGTCCTGCGGATCGTCGACGCGCACGGCCGCCGCTGACCCCGGCACGACGGAGGCGCCGCCCCCGCGAACGGGAACGGCGCCTCCGGAGATCGGCTGCTGCCCGCGGGCAGCGCCGGATCAGAGCTGGTTGACGCGCTTGGCCAGGGCCGACTTCTTGTTGGCCGACTGGTTGGCGTGGATGACGCCCTTGGAGGCGGCCTTGTCGAGCTTGCGGGACGCGTCCTGCAGCAGCGCGAGGGCCTTGTCCTTGTCACCGGCATCCACGGCCTCGCGGAGCTTGCGGATCGAGGTCTTCAGCGCCGACTTGACGGACTTGTTCCGCAGCCGCGCCTTCTCGTTGGTCTTGATCCGCTTGAGCTGGGACTTGATGTTGGCCATGTGAATGCCTCGTTCTCTTCGGTCTGTGGTGGTACCGCGCTGTGATCGGCACTGCCCGCGAGGGGCAGCCTTCCTCCACGACGGAACGCCGCACGGTACGACGGAGAAGCGTAACAGCAGGTCACGGCTCGTTCGAAATCGGTACCGCAGCGGGTGCGAGATCCGTCACCGACACCGCGTGCGCACGAAAAACAGTACATGTGTCCCGTTAAGCTCACCGGGTGATGAACGCCCTGGACTGGCCCGGTTTCGGTCACGTCTCACTCGCCGGCCTGCTGTTCCTCTGTGCCGCCGCCGCTCTCGCCGGCGCGGTCGACGCGGTCGTCGGAGGGGGCGGCCTGATCCAGCTTCCCGCGATGCTGCTGCTCGCACCGGGCGGGCAGCCGGTGTACGCGATGGCGACGAGCAAGGTCGCCGCCGTCGTCGGCACCTCGGCCGCCGTGCGCACCTACACCCGGCAGACCACCGTGGACTGGCGTGCCGCCGGGCCGATGGCCGCCGCCGCGTTCGCCGGAGCCGTCGGGGGAGCGGCGTTCGCCAACGCGCTGCCGGCCGCCGTGCTCAACGCCGTGGTGTTCGGCGCGCTGCTCCTGGTCGGCCTCTACACCTGGCGCAAGCCCGATCTCGGCACGGCGGAGACGACGCGGTTCCAGCGGCGCGCGGAGATCGCCGTGATGGCGGTCGGCGGCGCGGCGATCGGGTTCTGGGACGGTCTGGCCGGTCCCGGCACCGGGGCGTTCCTCGTGTTCCTGCTCGTCGGCGTCGTCGGCTTCGCGTTCCTGCGCGCCTCGGCGACCGCCAAGATCGTCAACGTGGCCACGAACCTGGGGGCGCTGCTCTACTTCATCCCGGCGGGCCGGGTGCTGTGGGGACTGGGGATCGTCCTGGCCGTCTGCAACGTCACGGGTGCCGTGTTCGGCGCGCGGCTCGCGATCCGCAAGGGGTCCGGCTTCGTGCGGCGCGTGTTCCTGACCGTCGTGGTCGCGCTCCTGGTCAGCCTGGGCTGGAAGATCGCCGCGGGCTGACGCGGCGACGCCGCCCGCGCGGTGCGGGCGGCGTCGTCACTCGGCGGGTTCCTGCTTGGGCGGGCGTCCGCGCCGGGGAGGCCGCGCCGTGCCGCCGGGCAGCCTGCCCGCGTCGGACAGGGCCCGGCGCAGCAGGAACTCGATCTGCGCGTTGGTGCTGCGCAGCTCGTCGCCGGCCCACTTGGTCAGGGCGTCGTGCACGGCGGGGTCCAGCCGCAGCAGGACGCTCTTGCGCTCGGCCACGGTGCGCCTAGTGGTACAGCGATCCGGTGTTGACCACGGGCTGCGCCGACCTGTCTCCGCACAGCACCACCAGCAGGTTCGACACCATCGCCGCCTTCCGCTCCTCGTCCAGGTGCACGACGTCCTGCTCGGCCAGCCGGGCGAGCGCCAGTTCCACCATGCCGACCGCTCCCTCCACGATGCGCGTCCTGGCGGCCACGACCGCGCCCGCCTGCTGCCGCTGAAGCATGGCGTGGGCGATCTCCGGCGCGTACGCCAGGTGCGTGAGCCGTGATTCGATCACCTTCACGCCCGCGGCCTGCACGCGCGCGCCGATCTCGATCGAGAGCGTCTCGGTGATCTCGTCGGCGTTCTCCCGCAGGGACAGTGCGTAGTCATCGTGGGTGTCGTAGGGGTAGCTGGTCGCGATGTGCCGCACGGCGGTCTCGGTCTGGGTGCCGACGAACCGCACGAAGTCGTCGACCTCGAACATCGCCCGCGCCGTGTCGTCGACCTGCCACACGACGACGGCGGCGATCTCGATGGGGTTGCCGTCGGCGTCGTTGACCTTCAAGGTGGCGGTCTCGTGGTTGCGGATCCTGGTGGAGACCTTCACCTTCGAGCTGAGCGGATTCGCCCACTGGAGGCCGTCGGCGCGCACCGTGCCGGTGTAGCGGCCGAGGAACTGGAGCACGCGCGCCTCGCCGGGGGCGACCGTGAACAGCCCGCTCAGCACGACGCCAGCCGCCACGATCATCAGCGCCCCGGTCACGAGGCCGACGACGCTGACGGTGTTCGGGCCGGTGAGCACCGACAGCACGACGACCGCCACGCCGCCCAGCGCGACGAGCACCCCGATCAGGAACACCACGAGCCCCGGCAGTGCCGTCGCGGTCCGCTCGCGCACCGCCGGCGCCGGCATCCGCACGGCCGTCTCCACAGCTGTTGCGCTCATGTGCACCCCTCACCTCTGTGACCGCAGCCCCGCGGCCTTAGCAAAGTGATATCACTTTAATAGCGCTCGGGGCAACTGTCGGCGGGAACGGGACCCCGACGGACTACAGCAGCCGGTCGGCCAGGAGGGCCACCGCGTGCGCGTCGCAGTCGAGCAGGAGCGCCCGCAGGTTCGCCGCGGCGCGCTCGTCGGCGCGGGTGAGCCCCAGCTTCGCCAGCGCCCTGCTCCACGCCACGTCGTCGCCGACCGCTCCGACGAGGACCGCGAGCCCGCGTTCGCCGTCGTACCGCGCGTGCAGCCGCTGCTGGTAGGCGGGCCAGCGGGTGACGATCTCGGCCAGCGCGACGAGGTGGCACCCCTGTTCGACCAGGGCGTCCTCGTCCCGCACCGCGAGCACGCGCAGGTAGAACTGCCACAGCGTCACCAGGCGCTTCTCCTCGCGCACCGAGTGCTCCGACTGCGCGGCGAGTCTGCGGTGCAGGTGCTCCCGCACGCGCGGGTGCCGTTCGATCGCCACCACGGCCGCCGTGACCAGCTCGGGCGCGGGAGGCGTCGGCGACGGGACCGTCTCCACGGCGGGCACCGCCTCGGGTGGAGCCTGCGCCGTGCCGGACGCGGTGCCAGGACGCGGCTCGGGAGCGGGGGTGGTCAGCGGCCCCGCGTCGTCGTGCACGGGCCCGAGCTGCGCGGTGAGCACGCGGTTCACGTCGTCCGGTCCGGTGGCGGGCAGCCGCACCGGGAGCTGCACGAGCTTGCGCAGGAACGTCCAGCCGGGGCTCGGGTCGTCCGGGTGCGCCACGACCCCGGCGTCGGCCAGCTCGCGGTACGCGTGGTCGACGTGCGAGGCGACGACCACCGGGTCGAGTCCCAGGACGAACCGCGTGCGGGGCAGCTCTCCCGACAGGAACACGTTGATCGCCTCGAACACCTCGGCCGTGGTCTTCGGCGTGCACCGGTCCAGGTCGTCCACCACGACCACCAGTTCGACGTGCCGCCGCCGCAGGTCGCGGAGGATCTCGGCCACGTCGTGCTGCACGAGGTACAGGTAGCCGGACCGCGCGTTGTAGTAGGGGTCCCGCACGACGGGATCGGCGCCGGAGCCACCGGTGGCGAACGACCTGCTGCGCACCGGGCCGGAGAACAGCTCGCCCGGCAGGAACACCGACGCCCGCACGGCCAGGTACCGCCACGCGGTGTGCACCAGCCCCGCGGCCAGCGGCGCCGTCGCGATCCCGATCAGCCACGCCGGGTGCAGCGGCACCCTGGTGAGCTGCCCGAGCACCGACAGTCCCAGGCCGAGCGCGGCCACCGCGAGGAACGGCGAGCGGATCCGCTTGATCAGCTCGCGCGTCGTGCGCTCGTGGTCGATCCTGGCGGCGTTGCGGGTGAACCAGTACCGGTCGCGGGCGTTGCGGTCCGCGAAGAGGGCCGTCTCGACGGTGTGGACGAGCGTCCGCGCCAGCCCGGCCCACACCTGCTCGCTGGACTGGTGCTGCCAGGGGTTGAACGTCGCCACCAGCGACGTGACGGGAGCCGGTCCGGCGTCCTCCGGCTCGCGCTGCTCCGGTGGCGGCCCGCTCCGCCCCGCGCGCAGCGCGCGGTGCGCCTGTCGCACGGTGAACCGGGGCTCGCGGACCGGCGTCAGCGGCGCGGGGACGAGTCCCCTCTTCACGAACTCCAGCAGCGAGCTCTTGCCCGAGCCCCACGCGCCCTCCACGGAGATGACCGTGGGCCCGCTGTCGTCGTCGTGCGGCGCTGCGCGCAGCGCGTCGACCAGCGCGGCCGTGTACGCGCCCCGGCCCAGCAGGTCCGCGGTGGCGACCCGGTCGCCGAAGCCGCGGGTGGTCACCGATCCCGTGCGGCTGACCGCCACGAGTCCGGGGTCCCAGACCCGCACGACGCCGGTCGATCCCGCCGTGGCGACGCGCGGCCTGCCGTCGGCACCGGTGAAGCAGGTCAGCGCGCTGGTGGGCGTCCGGCCGTTGACCCGCTTGACCAGCGCGCCGGACTCCGGGTCCCACACGCACACGCTGCCACCCCGGCTGGCCGAGACGAACCACCACTCGGTGCCGCCCTCGCGCACGAGCACGTCCAGCGCGACGAGTCCCGTCTCGTGCCCGGCGAGCCGCTGCACCAGGTCTCCGGTGGGCACGTCCCACAGCGTCAGCGCTGCCGTGCCGCCCCCGCTGATCAGCAGGTCTCCCGCGGACGCCACGAGGTCGGTCCGCCCGCCCTCGGCGGTGATCCTGCGCTCGTCCACGCCGTGGAACCGGACGATCGGGCGCTCACCGGACGCCGTGACGGTGCTCGACCCGGCGTCGAAGCGCTCTTCCTGGTGGAAGCGGGGGACGAACCGGCCGGACATCCGCTCCGGCTCGTCGGTCAGGTTCCAGCGCCACCAGAGCTCGTCCCCGACGAGCAGCAGCTCCTCGTCGGCGACCTCCACCGTCCGCACTCCGAGCCCCGTCGCCCGCGCCACGGGTTCGTCGTCGTGGGCGTCGGCGACCACGACCTCGCCGTTCCCGAGCACCGCGACGAGCAGGGTGCGCTCTCCCCGGCGCAGCGCGGCCAGGTGCTCGACCGCGGTGCCGAGGTCCGCCGTCCGCTCCACGGCCATCGCGAACTCGAGACCGGCTGACCGCTGCCCCACGTTCGGGGCCAGGAACAGCGACCCCCCGCCCGCCTGCTGCCGGGTCCGCACCTCGATCCCGGCGCGGACCGCGTGCACCAGGCCCGCCGGTGTCCAGCCGCCGTCCCACACGCCGGAGCCGTTGGTCAGCAGCCGCACCAGCTCGCGCGCGAGCTGGTGCCCGGTGTTGACCGACCAGGCGACGAACACCGGGCGGCCGGACTCGCGCACCGTCACGTCCAGCGGCTCGGGGGTGTCCGCGAAGAGGACCACCGCCTGCGCCGGGACCTCGTTCACCAGCCGGTCGACGAGCCGCCCGGTGACGCGGCCGGTGGTGCTGACGCAGGCGAACAGCACGCCGTCCACCGGGTGGAGCAGGTCGTCGGCGGAGGGGTCCCGCACGTCCACCCGACGCGCCCTGCTCTGCACGCGCAGCGCCGCGGCCAGGCTCCTCCCCGTCGTCTCGGAGCTGATCGCGACGAGCACGCGGGAGCCGGGGGTGGCGAGAGCCAGGCGCATCCGGCCATCCTGGTGTCAGGAGCGGCGCTGCGACGCGATCTTCAGCCCATCGGCCGAGTCGCGGATCAGAGTCGCCAGGCGCGTGCGCCGGGTCTCCTCGCGCTTCGCGCTGATCACCCACCACGTGGCCGTCTTGCGGTAGCCGGGCGGCTGCGCGCAGAACCACGCCCACGCGTCTGCGTGCGCCTCGAACTCGGCGCGGTGCTCCGCGGCGAACTCCACCGTCTCCTGCTCGAACGACGCCTGCCCGGACCGCTCGGCGGTACGCGCCTCGAACGCCGCGATCCCGGCGGGACGCGCGAGCCCGCGCTCGATCAGCTCGCCCATCCGCGCGATGTTGACGTTGCTCCAGTGGCTGCGCGGCCTGCGGGGCGTGAAGCGGATCGTGTAGCTCTCGTCGTCGAGCCGGCGGGTCACGCCGTCGATCCAGCCGAAGCACAGCGCCTGGTCCACGGACTCGGCCCAGGTGGTGCTCGGCCTGCCCGAACCCTTCTTGTAGAACCCCACGTGCAGCTCGGACTCCGTGGCGTGGTGCTGCTCCAGCCACGCGCGGAACTCGTCGGGGGTGGCGAAGAAGGTCGGTTCCACGTGGCGATCCTAGGCCGGGGCGGGTGGCTGTGGTGCGCGTCGGGCCCTCGGGGCTGTAGGAGGTGCGGGTCGCCGATCCGGACGGACCGCGCCTCGTGTTCGTCCGGGCGCTCGACGCCCACCCGCTCCGCGCCGACGCGAGGTCCTGATCACGGCGCGGGTTCGCCCGCGCCCGCTCGGGTGGAGTGCGCGCACGTTCCGGTGGACCTCCCCGGCGCGCCCGCTGAAGCGCCGTCGGCGGGAAGACGATGGGGCGTCGTCGTTCCCGGAGGAGGAACCAGTGCGCACCAGCAGACGATTCCTGCTCGTCCTCGTCACCGCCCTCGTCACCCTGTTCGGGGTGTCGGCACCCACCGCCGTCGCGGTGGAGCTGTGCAGCGGGGCCCACGACGGCGACCCGAGGCTCGGACCCGAGGACCTGCCGGGGCCGGCGCAGCGGCCGGTGGGTCCGCTGCTCGTCACCTACCTGCGCACCGGTGGCCTCAGCGCCGAGGACTTCCTCGACCGCTACTGGGACCCCGCGGCGAACTCCGGGGCGGGGAGCTGGATCTACCCGCCGCAGGACGGCTTCCGCCTCGACGCCTCCGGCCACCCGGTCAAGCAGGTCGAGGAGCTGGAGGCGGGGGACGAGCTCGACCGGTTCGGCGGTGAGGGCGGCACGTTCCTCGCCCCGAGCGGCGACCTCTACCCGGAGCGTGCGCTGCCGCCGCAGAACCTGACGACGTTCGACCCCGCGTACCCCTGCAACTACCACCTGTACCGGGTGACGAGGTCGTTCGACGTCTGGGAGGGGCCGATCGCCGCGTGGTTCGCCCAGCCCGGCGGTGGCACGCAGATCAAGCTCGACCGCTCGCTGCTGCCCGGAGACGGCTACCTGAACGTGGCGTGGTTGATCGACAACGGATACCTCGACAGAATCGACTGATGGATCGCCGCTCCGTCGTGGGCGCCCTGCGCGCGGCGGGGGTGGCCGACCGGCTCTACGTGGTCGAGGGCGTGCACGAGCAGGTGCCCGTGCCGCCGGACTTCTACTTCCTGCGTCCGGGGGGACCGGGCTGGGAGGTCGGGGTCTACGAGCGCGGCCGGTACGAGGTGATCGACCGTCTCGCCGACGAGGGCGACGCGTGCGCCAGCTTCTACCGGCACCTGGTCCGCCGACCCGCTGGCCGGTGACCCGAGCGGCCACCGACCGCCCGGAGCGTCAGCGCCAGCCGTGCCGGCCGCGCAGGGCGTCGACGACCAGGCCGAAGCGCTCCGGCTCCAGCACCGAGCCCTCGCGACGCAGGCCGTCCTCGGCCAGTTCGAACACGCGGTCCAGCCGCACGTGCGAGCGACGGCCGTCGCGGTCCCACCGGCCGGTGCCCACGTCCACCCAGTCCTCGGCCTCGTGGTCCTCGGGCTCCTTGCTCGACAGCATCAGGGCGAGCAGCGCGGAGCGGTGCCGTCCCACGACGAGCAGCGGCCGGTCCTTGCCGCGCTCGGGGTCCTCCTCGTAGGGCACCCACGCCCAGACGATCTCCCCGGGGTCCGCCGATCCGTCCAGATCGGGGGAGTACTCCAGCGTCGCGGCCCTCGCCGCGGAGTGGACCTCGCGCACCGCGCCCCGCGCCGGGCGGGCGTCATCACCGTTGTTCCGCACGTCCGCACCCTATTGGGTGTGGAGCACTCCGCTGGTCGTGGGACCATTGAGGTGACCCCCGTCCGCATGCCAGAGGACTTTTGAGTGAGCACGTTCGCCGACAAGACGTTCACGCCGCCGGAGCTGATCCGGAACTTCTGCATCATCGCGCACATCGACCACGGCAAGTCGACCCTGGCCGACCGGATGTTGCAGCTCACCGGCGTCGTCGAGGAGCGGGCGATGCGCGCGCAGTACCTCGACCGCATGGACATCGAACGAGAGCGCGGCATCACCATCAAGGCGCAGAACGTGCGCCTGCCGTGGCAGCTCGACGGGACCGAGCACGTCCTGCACATGATCGACACGCCGGGGCACGTCGACTTCACCTACGAGGTCTCCCGCGCCCTGGAGGCGTGCGAGGGCGCGATCCTGCTGGTCGACGCGGCGCAGGGCATCGAGGCGCAGACGCTGGCGAACCTCTACCTGGCGCTGGAGAAGGACCTCACGGTCATCCCGGTCCTCAACAAGATCGACCTGCCGGCGGCCGACCCGGACAAGTACGCCGCCGAGCTGGCGCACATCATCGGCTGCGAGCCCGACGAGGTGCTGCGCGTCTCCGCCAAGACCGGTGTCGGCGTCCGGGAGCTGCTGGACGAGGTCGTGCGCAAGACCCCGGCCCCGGTCGGCGACGCCGACGCCCCCGCCCGCGCGATGATCTTCGACTCGGTGTACGACACCTACCGCGGCGTCGTCACCTACATCCGCGTGGTCGACGGCAAGATCACCCCGCGCGAGCGGATCAAGATGATGTCCACCGGCGCCACCCACGAGCTGCTGGAGGTGGGCATCATCTCCCCGGAGCCGAAGCCCAGCTCCGGGCTCGGCGTCGGCGAGGTCGGCTACCTGATCACCGGCGTGAAGGACGTCCGCCAGTCGAAGGTCGGCGACACCGTCACCTCCGAGCGCAAGGGCGCGACCGAGGCGCTGGCCGGGTACCGCGAGCCGCGGCCGATGGTCTACTCCGGCCTGTACCCGGTGGACGGCTCGGACTACCCGGTCCTGCGCGAGGCGCTGGACAAGCTCCAGCTCAACGACGCGGCGCTCACCTACGAGCCGGAGACCTCCGCCGCGCTCGGCTTCGGCTTCCGCTGCGGCTTCCTCGGCCTGCTGCACCTGGAGATCACCCGTGACCGGCTGGAGCGCGAGTTCGGGCTCGACCTGATCTCCACCGCGCCCAACGTGGTCTACCGCGTGGTCATGGAGGACGGCACCGAGCACGTCGTGACCAACCCGTCGGACTGGCCGGACGGCAAGCGCGCCGAGGTCTACGAGCCCGTCACGAAGTGCACCGTCATCGCGCCGAGCGACTACATCGGCGCGATCATGGAGCTGTGCCAGAGCAAGCGCGGACAGCTCGGCGGTATGGACTACCTGTCCGAGGACCGCGTCGAGCTGCGCTACACGATGCCGCTCGGCGAGATCATCTTCGACTTCTTCGACGCGCTGAAGTCCCGCACCCGCGGCTACGCGTCGCTGGACTACGAGGAGTCGGGCGAGCAGGACGCGGAGCTCGTCAAGGTCGACATCCTGCTCCAGGGCGAGCCGGTCGACGCGTTCAGCGCGATCGTGCACAAGGACTCCGCCTACGGCTACGGCACGAGGATGGCGTCGAAGCTGCGCGAGCTGATCCCCCGCCAGCAGTTCGAGGTGCCGATCCAGGCGGCCGTGGGCGCGCGGGTCATCGCCCGCGAGACGATCCGCGCGATCCGCAAGGACGTGCTCGCCAAGTGCTACGGCGGTGACATCACCCGCAAGCGCAAGCTGCTGGAGAAGCAGAAGGAGGGCAAGAAGCGGATGAAGATGGTGGGCCGCGTCGAGGTCCCCCAGGAGGCGTTCGTGGCTGCCCTGTCGACCGACGAGGGCTCCGACAAGGGCAAGAAGTCCAAGTAGCGGAGCGGGAGACGCGGAAGGCCACCCCGGTCGGGGTGGCCTCTGTGGTGGGGGAGCACGGGGACTCGTTCAGCGCTGAACGGTCCTGCTGCGTGCTGTCGTCCGGCGCGGGCGTCAGCCCACGCGCGTCGTGATCCGGTTGACGTCCTGACGGTTCAGGATCGCCTGGATCTCCCTGGTGTCCTCGTCCGTGTGGCGGGCGAGGATCGCGTCCAGGTCGAGACGGGCGGAAGGCGTGTCGTAGCTGGCCAGCTCCCGCTCCAGGTTCAGGCGATCCCGGCGGATCGCCCGGCGGGCCTCCAGGTAGTTGCGCACGAACTCGACTGCCGTGGTGCGGCGACTCATTGCCGTCCTCTGCTCTCCGCTGGTGTCAACGCGGTCGCGCCGACACCACCCATTGTGCTCTCTTCTGGAGCGATTCAGAACCGTTGAGCAGGTGATCTGCGTTGCAGGATCTGGATCACAGCCGAGTCGATCAGCCGTTCTCGTAGTACTCCAGCAGGCGGAGCGCGGTCTCGTACTTCTCGCGCAACCGCTCGCGCGTGGTGGGGTCGAGCAGCGACGCGCGGTCGGGGGACAGGTTGTCGGCGATGTCGGCGCGCTTGACCACGAGGGCGACGGGGTTCGACGCGACCTTCGCGTAGTAGGTCGCCTGCGGCTCGTCGGGCCAGTGGGTCAGTGCCGAGACGGCGTTGAGCACCAGCGACGGGCAGCCCATCTGCTCCAGCTCCGCCAGGGTCACGGTGGTGTCCTCGACGACGTCGTGCAGCACGGCGGCCATCTGCTCGGCGAGTCCGGCGCCCTCCAGGCTCGCCATCACTCTGAGCGGGTGGTCCACGTAGGGCTGACCGGCCTTGTCGACCTGTCCCTCGTGGGCCTTGCGGGCGATGTTGACGGCATCGGCGAGCGTGAACGTCATGAGAGCCTCCGGGAAGTTCGCTGCGCCAACCCCTGCTACGTCGAGTTGACCGCTGGGATTCATTCCTCCACCAGAGTGATTTCTCCTCTTTCGCAAAAATGAAACCCTTTACCACTCTTGGCGCAGCAGACGCTGGGGCGGACGGCCCAACGCGGTGCTCCGCCCTTGACACGAGCAGTGGTCTAGTCCATTTTTCGAAGTGGCCCACGTCACCCCTGCCACGTGGGCGCACGGCCGCTTGATCGTGGAGGTTGACGTGGCGACGAGGACGAGACGAGCACTGGGCGCCCTGCTGTCCGGTGTGCTGGCGTGCACCGGGCTGGTGCTGGCGATGTCCAGCAGCGCATCCGCGGCGAACCTGCTGGCGAACCCCGGCTTCGAGTCGGGGAGCACCAGCGGCTGGACGTGTTCCGCCGCGAGCGTGGTGACCAGCCCCGCGCGCTCGGGGAGCAAGGCGCTGACCGGCGTCCCCGCCGGTCAGGACAACGCGCGGTGCTCGCAGACCGTCACCGTGCGGCCGAACACGGCCTACGCGCTGAGCGCGTGGGTCCAGGGCTCGTACGTCCACCTGGGCGCGACGGGCACGAGCACCGGCGAGGTCGGCACGTGGACGCCCAGCGCGACCGCGTGGCAGCAGCTCGTGGTGAACTTCACCAGCGGCTCGTCCACCTCGGTGACGATCCACCTGCACGGCTGGTACGGCCAGCCCGCGTACTTCGCCGACGACGTGAGCCTCGACGGTCCCGGCACCCCGCCGACGACCACCACGACCACGACCACGAAGCCGACGACCACCACGACCACGACCACCACGACCACGACCACCACGACGACCACCCGGCCGCCCGCGACGAACCTGCCGAAGCACGTGCTCACCGGGTACTGGCAGAACTTCTACAACGGGGCCAGGGCGCTCCGGCTGGCCGACGTCCCCGCGTCCTACGACATCGTGGCCGTGTCCTTCGCCGACGCCGTCCCCGGCACGCCCGGCGCGGTGACCTTCACCCTCGACCCCGGCCTGTCCTCCCAGGTCGGCGGCTACACCGACGCGCAGTTCAGGGCGGACGTGAAGACGCTGCAGAGCCGCGGCCAGAAGGTGATCCTCTCCGTCGGCGGTGAGAAGGGCACGATCACCGTCGCCGACGCCACCGCGTCGAACAACTTCGCGGCCAGCGTCTCCGCGCTGATCGCGCAGTACGGCTTCGACGGCGTCGACATCGACCTGGAGAACGGCATCAACGCCACCCACATGGCCTCGGCGCTGCGTGCGATCCACGCGGCGGGCGGCAAGGTCATCACGATGGCCCCGCAGACGATCGACATGCAGTCCACGCAGGGCGGCTACTTCCAGCTCGCGCTGGCCGTCAAGGACATCCTGACGATCGTCAACATGCAGTACTACAACTCCGGCTCGATGCTCGGCTGCGACGGCAAGGTCCACAGCCAGGGCTCGGTGGACTTCCTCACCGCGCTGGCCTGCATCCAGATCCAGGGCGGGCTGCGGCCCGACCAGGTCGGGCTCGGCCTGCCCGCGTCGCCCTCGGGCGCCGGTGGCGGCCACCAGTCCCCGGCGAACGTCAACGCCGCCCTCGACTGCCTCGCCAGGGGCGTGAACTGCGGCAGCTTCACGCCCTCCACCACCTACCCCGGCATCCGCGGCGCGATGACGTGGTCGATCAACTGGGACGCCTCCAACAACTGGGCGTTCGCCAACACCGTGGGCGCCCACCTCGACACGCTGCCCTAGAACGCGTTTCGGGGGCCCGTGCCGCCAGGAGCGCCCCGGCGCGGCTGGTGCCGGACACGGACTCCCGGAACACCGCCTGGTCACCCGTCCGCGGTGGCGCAACGCACCCGACCTCGAAGGCGTTGCGCCACTGCGGTGCGAGTAGAACTAGGTTGTGCCCATGCTGGACCGACTCGACGTCCCCGTGATCGCGGCTCCGATGGCGGGAGGGGTGTCCACACCCGAACTGGTGGCCGAGGTCGGCCGCGCCGGAGGGCTGGGGTTCCTGGCCGCCGGCTACCTGTCCGTCGAAGCGCTGGCGGCCCAGATCACCCGCACGGCCGAGCTCACCGACCGGCCCTTCGGCGTGAACCTCTTCGTGCCCGGTTCGCGCTCGTCGGCAGACCTGACCGAGCACCGTCGCCGGGTCGCGCGAGCGGCCGCCGTAGCCGGTGTCGAGCCCGGTGAGCCGCGCTGGGACGACGACCACTACTCGGCGAAGCTGGAACTGGTGCTGGCGCTGCGCGTCCCGGTCGTGTCGTTCACCTTCGGCGCGCCCGACCACGCCGACGTGGAGCGGTTGCACGCCGCCGGGGCGACGGTGGTCGTCACCGTCACCACGCCCGCGGAGGCGCGGCAGGCCGAGCGGATCGGCGCGGACGTGCTGTGCGTGCAGGGCTGCGAGGCCGGCGGTCACCGCGGCACGTTCGTCGACGACGGCGTGTCGCCGGGCGGCGGCGAGCTGTACGGGACGCTCGCCGCGCTGCGGCTCGTCTCCGCGGCCGTGGACCTCCCGCTGATCGCGACCGGTGGCCTCGTGCACGGCGCCGACGTCGCCGCGGTCCTCGTCGCGGGCGCCGTCGCCGCGCAGCTCGGCACCGCGTTCCTCGCCTGCCCCGAGGCCGGCACCGCGCAGGCGCACCGGGCCGCTCTCGCGCAGGGCGGCACGCACACCGCCCTCACCAGGGCGTTCAGCGGGCGGCCCGCACGCGGCCTGGCCAACCGGTTCCTGACGGAGAACACGCCGCACGCGCCGGCCGCCTACCCGGACGTGCACCACCTCACCAAGCCGCTGCGCGCCACCGGCGACCCCGAGCTGATGTCGCTGTGGGCGGGCCAGACGTACCCGCTCGCCGAGGCGGCCCCGGCTGCGGAGATCGTGCGGCGGCTGCACGAGCAGGCGCGGCACGCCGTCAACTCGGTGGCCCTGAGGGGCGCACCCACGTAGAACTGTTCTGTGACCACGGTGCGCGAGCTCGCCGACGAGACCTGGGAACTGCTGCTCGACCACGAGCCGCTGTTCGCGACGCTGCTCGGCATCCCCGGCCGGGACGACCGGTTGCGGGACCTGAGCGCGGAGGCGTCCGCCGCGCTGCGGGCCCGAGCGGAGGACGTCGTGCGCCGCGCTCCGGCCGCCACCGCGGAGTCCGACGAGGACGAGGTGACCCGCGCGGTCGCCGTGCAGCAGGCGCGCTCGCTGATCGACACCCTCGACGCCGCCACGCTCGACCACGCCGTGGCCTACGGCTTCGCGTCGCCGGTCGGCTCGCTGCTGTCGCACGTGGCGCTGATCCGCCCGGTGCACGAGCAGGCGCAGCGCGACCTCCTCGTCCGGCTCGCCGCGATCCCCCGCTACCTGGAGCAGGCCGCGCAGCGCCACCTCGCCGCCGTGCGGGAGGGCAGGTTCCCGCTCGCGCACCTGGTGGAGGAGGGGGCGGCGCTCGTCGACCGGTACCTCGCCGACCCGGACGCCGACCCGCTGCGCATCCCCGAACTCGACGCCGACCTGGCCGAGGAGCGCGACGCGCTGCTCGCCGACGTCGTGCGCCCCGCGTTCGCGCGCTACCGGGACGTGCTGCGCACCGACATCGCCCCGCACGGGCGCGACGCCGACCACCCCGGCCTGTCCTGGCTGCCCGGCGGCCCCGACCGCTACGCCGCCCTGGTGCGGGTGCACACCACGACCGACCGCACGCCGGAGGAGCTGCACCGCACCGGCCTGGAGCTGACCGCGGCGCTGGACCGGGAGTACGAGGAGATCGGGGCGCGCGTCTTCGGTCCCGGCACCGCGGCGGAGGTGCGCCAGCGGTTGCGCACCGACCCGGCCATGAAGTGGACCAGCGCTCAGGAGATGCTCGACGCCGCGCGGGCCACGATCGAGCGCGCCGAGCGGGAGGCGCCGAACTGGTTCGGCCGGCTGCCCCGCAGCCGCTGCGTCGTCGAGCCGGTGCCGGAGGCCGAGGCGCCCAACACCGCCGGCGCCTACTACGCCGAACCGACCCTGGACGGCTCGCGGCCGGGCACCTACTTCACCAACACCCACGAGGTGCGTGGCCGCGACCGCTTCATCGCCGAGTCGGTCGCGTTCCACGAGGCCGTTCCCGGCCACCACTTCCAGCTCACGATCGCCCAAGAGCTCGGCCACCTGCCGCTCCTGCGCCGCTTCGCCCTGGTCAACGCCTACACCGAGGGCTGGGCGCTGTACGCCGAGCGGCTCGCCGACGAGATGGGGTTGTTCAGCGACGACCTCGCCCGGCTGGGGATGCTCGCCGAGGACTCGATGCGCGCGGCCCGGTTGGTGGTCGACACCGGACTGCACGCGTTCGGCTGGACCCGTCAGCAGGTCGTGGACCACCTGCGGGAGAACACGGTCATGTCGGAGGTGGAGATCCAGTCCGAGACCGACCGGTACGTCGAAGACCCCGCGCAGGCGTTGTCCTACACGGTGGGGCGGGCGGAGATCCAGCGGCTGCGCGCCCTGGCCGCGGAGATCGCGGGGGAGCGGTTCGACCTGCGCGGCTTCCACGACCTGCTGCTCGGCGGCGGTCCGCTGCCCATGACGGTCCTCGCGGGCGTCGTGGAGAGCTGGGCGCGCTCGCTCTAGACCCGCCGCGCGGGGGAACAAATCGGCACGGCGACGTGTTGGTGGTCTGCGTGCAACTGGATGTGTGGTCCGACGTCGTGTGCCCCTGGTGCTACATCGGCAAGCGGAAGATGGAACTGGCGCTGGAGAAGTGGGACGGCGACCCGGTCGAGGTGCGCTGGCGCCCGTACCAGCTCGACGCCTCCACCCCGAACGACGGCGCGCTGATGAGCGAAGCGCTGGCCGAGAGGTTCGGCGGAGCCGAGCGCGTGGCCGAGATGCACGCCCACGTCGGCGGTGTCGCGGCCTCGGTGGGCCTGGACTACGCGCTGGCGGGAACCCTGCGCGCCAACACCTTCGACGCGCACAAGCTCGTGGCCTTCGCGTCCGGCCAGGGACTCCAGGGCCAGGTGCAGGAGCGTCTCTTCCACGCCAACTTCGTGGAGAACCGGCACGTCGGCGACCGCGCGGTGCTGGAGGAGCTGGCGGCCGAGGTCGGTGTCGTCGGCGCCGCGCAGGCGCTCGACGACGAGGCGCTGGGGCAGCGCCTGCGCGAGGAGCTGGCGCTCGGCGTCGCACTCGGCGTGCGCTCGGTGCCGACGTTCGTCGTCGGCAACCGCGGCGTGGCCGGGGCGCAGGACCCCGAGGTGATCCTCGACCTCCTGCGCTCGGCCTGATCGGTCCTCAGCGCGTCAGGACGATCTTCCCGGCGGTCTCCCCGTCGAGCAGCGAGCGCAGCCCGTGCTCGGCCTGTTCGAGGGGGAGCTCCGCGCCGATCTGGGGCCGGATGTCGTGCAGGACGCAGAACTCCAGCAGGTCCGCCAGCTCCTGACGCGTGCCCATGGTCGAGCCGACCACGCGGAGCTGGAGGAAGAACAGCCGCTGGAGCTCGGCCGCCGTCGCGTCACCGCTCGTCGCGCCGGAGACCACCACGATCCCGCCCGGCTTGAGCGCCTTCATCGAGTGCGACCAGGTGGCCCCGCCGACCGTCTCGAACACCGCGTCGACCCGCTCCGGCAGCCGCGCGCCCGACTCGAACGTCGCGTGCGCGCCCAGCCGCTCGGCCAGCGCGCGCTTCTCCTCGCTGCGCCCGGTCACCCACACCCGGAACCCCGCCGCGCGCCCGAGCTGCACCAGCGCCGTGGACACGCCGCCCGACGCGCCCTGCACCAGCATCGTCTGCCCCGGCCGCAGCCCCGACTTCACGAACAGCATCCGGTAGGCGGTGAGCCACGCCGTGCCCATGACCGCCGCCTCGGCGAAGGACAGGGCGGCGGGCTTGGGCAGGGCGTTGCGCGCGGGCACGACGGCCCAGTCGGCGAACGTGCCCTGGTGCTTCTCGGTCAGCAGCGTGCGCTTCGGGTCGAGCGTCTCGTCCCCGAACCAGGTCGGGTCGCCGATGACGGAGTGCAGCACGACCTCGGTGCCGTCGTCCAGGACACCGGCGCCGTCGCAGCCCAGGACCATCGGGAACCGCTCCGGCTTGATGCCGACGCCGCGCAGCGTCCACAGGTCGTGCAGGTTCACGCTCGCCGCGCGGACCGCCACCCGCACCCAGCCGTCCGGCACCTCCGGGTCGGGACGCTCACCCGACCTCAGCGAGGCCAGGGGGTCCTGCGGGCTCGGCTCGGCTGCGTAGACGGCGAACATGCACCGCAACCTACCCGGGGGACGTGCGCGCCGCAGTGAGGGACGTCACCCGGGCTAGTCTCGACCCGTGCCGGACGCAATCGCGCAGTGGTGGGACGGCGTCGAGCTGTGGCTCACCCAGCTGCCCTTCGCGCTCCAGTTCCCGATGGTGATGGTCGTGCTGCTGCCGCTGTGCCGCAGCGTCGCCTGGCTCATCGACCGCGCCGTGGACTGGGGCACCTCCGAGGTGACCTCCGACGACGCCGCCGAACCTCCCGTCGGAGCACTCCCGGAGGACCTCGGAGAGGCCAGGCGTTCCCGCACTTCGTAGGCTGACCGCGTGACCCCCGCACGACGGCTCACCGTCACCCTCGTCGGCCTGATCGTCCTGGTGGTGGTCGGCTGGTTCGCCCGCGACGTCGGCGGGCAGACCGCTCCGCCGCCCACCGGTGCTCCGGCCGCCAGCTCGCCCGCTGAGCGGGCCGTCCCCGGCGCGTCGTCCGGCCTGCCGGTGCGGCCGATGTCCGAGCTGCCCGAGCAGGTGGCGCAGACGTGGGAGCTGATCGAGCGCGGCGGGCCGTTCCCGCACCCCGGCCACGACGGGGCGCCCTTCCAGAACCGCGAGGAGATCCTGCCCGTCACGTCGCGGGGGCACTACGCCGAGTTCACCGTGCCCACGCCGGGAAGCCCGGACCGCGGCGCTCGCCGGCTCGTGATCGGCTCCGAGGACGAGGTCTACTACACCGCCGACCACTACGACTCGTTCGTCGTCGTGGACGTCGAACGGTGAGCACCGACGACGCGGTGCGCCGCGCCGCCGCTCGCGGCGCGCACCCGCACCCGCTGCCCGGTGGCCTGACCAGCAGGCGGGCCGTCGTCGACGCCATCGCCGACGCGCTGGCGTTCCCCGCCTGGACGGGGCGCAACCTCGACGCCCTGTACGACGCGCTGACCGACCTGTCGTGGCTGCCGGAGGGGGAGCACGTCCTCGTGTGGCCCGACGACGGCGTGCTCGCCGAGCGCGATCCGCGCGGGGCCGCCGCCGTGGAGTCGGTGCTGCGGGACGCTCGGCTCCGCACGGCGGAGCTGGGCGTCCGGCCGCTGACGGTGGTGCGCCCTCAGTCCTGAGGCACCCAGGACGGCGGGCGCTTCTCCAGGAACGCGGCGATGCCCTCCTGACCCTCCGGACCGCCGAAGTGCCGCGCGGACAGGGCGAGCAGCTCGGCGAACGCGTCCCCCGGCGCCGCCGGGCGGGGCTGCTGGAGCATCCGCTTCGTGGCGGCCAGCGCGTCCGGTGCGCCCAGCGCGAGCATGTCGGTGTACCGGGCGACCTCGGCGTCGAGCCGGTCGTCCGGCACGGCGGAGTTGACCAGTCCGACGGCGAGCGCGCGGCGGCCGTCGAACGTCTCGCCGGTCAGGAAGAGCTCGTGCGCCGCGCGGGGGAGCAGCCGGGGCAGCACGGTCGCCGAGATCACGGCGGGCACGACGCCGATCCGGACCTCGCTGAACGCGAACGTGGCGTCCTCCGCGGCCACCGCGACGTCGCAGGCGGCCACGATCCCCACCCCGCCGGCGCGCGCCGGACCGGCCACCCGCGCCACGACGGGCTTCGGGCTGGTCCAGATCCGCTCCAGGATCGCGGGGAACTCGTTGACGCCCTGCTTCTCCGCGCTCGCGCCCCCGGCCTCCTTGAGGTCCATGCCGGAGCAGAACACCCGGCCGGTGTGGCTCAGCACGATCACCCGGACGGCGTCGTCGGCGACGGCCGCCTCCAGGCGCGCGCTCAGCTCGGCGCGCAGCCGCGCGGACAGGGCGTTGCGGTTGTGCGGGGAGTCCAGCGTGATCGTCGCGACGCCACGCCGCACCTCGCCGTGCACCAGTTCGTCTGCCATGCCGGGCACTCTAGGCCGTGATCGACAGACTCTCCGGGAGTGCGGCCGCGTACCGGACACCGATCAGCTCGGCCACCTCGGTGTCCGCGCCCAGGGGAGCGGCCAGCAGGGCGGACGGCGCTTCGGCGAGCACCTGCGCCCCGATCCGGTCGGGCAGCCGCCCCGGCGCCAGGAACCACGACGCCACGGCGATCCGCTCCGCGCCGCGCGCCCGCAGGGCCGCCACGGCCTGCGGCGCGGTCGGGGACGCCACCGAGGCGAAGGCGGGCTCCACGCCCGCCCAGCCCGCGCGCGAGGCCCAGCGCCGCGCCACGGCCGCCACGGCCTCGTTGGCCGGTGCGTGCGACGACCCGGCGCCCGCGAGCACCACGCCCAGCGAGCCGTCTCCCGAGCGCGCCCCCGTCTCGGCGAGCCTGCGCAGCGCGGCCGACTCCAGCAGCGGATCGGGCCCCAGCACGTCGGCGACGCGCACGTCGAGCTGCGGGCACCAGCGCCGCACCTCGGCGACCGCGCCCGGCACGTCGACCCGCGCGTGGAACGCGCTGCCCAGCAGCAGCGGCACCACCACGGCCCGCCGGTGCCCGTCGGCGTGCACGGCCCGCAGCACGTCGCCCAGCGCCGGTTCGGCCAGGTCGAGGAACGCGGTCCGCACGTCCAGCTCGGGCCGCAGCGCGCGCAGCACGTCCAGCAGTTCGCGCACGGTCGCGGCCGAGCGCGGATCGCGGCTCCCGTGGGCCACCGCGATCAGCGGGACGTCGCGGTGGTTCACAGCGCGCCCGTCAGACCGCGGGCCCGCAGCACGGCCCGCTCCAGCGGCCGGAAGAGCAGCAGTTCGATGCCGATGCCGACCAGCAGGATCAGGAAGATCGCCGCGATCACCATCGAAATGTCGTTCAGCGACTGGCCGTTGTGCAGGAACTGTCCCAGACCGAGGCCGAGCTGCGGCGACGTGGCGATGATCTCCGCCGCCATCAGCGAGCGCCAGGAGAACGCCCAGCCCTGCTTGAGCCCGGCGAGGTAGCCGGGCAGCGCGGCGGGCAGCAGCACGTGCCGCGCCGCCTGGAGCTTGCCTGCGCCGAGCGCCTGACCGACGCGCGGCAGCAGCGGCGGGATCTGGTCGATGCCCGACACGAGGCCGTTCGCGATGGACGGCACGGACCCCATCAGGACCACGAAGTAGATCGCCGAGGGCGTC
Source organism: Umezawaea beigongshangensis (assembly GCF_016464305.1). Taxonomy (GTDB): domain Bacteria; phylum Actinomycetota; class Actinomycetes; order Mycobacteriales; family Pseudonocardiaceae; genus Umezawaea_A; species Umezawaea_A beigongshangensis. The sequence goes on along the minus strand of NZ_JAEIOJ010000007.1, from coordinate 38,810 downwards.
AGCCCGAACCACAGGATCGCCGCCGGGACCCACGCCACCGACGGCAGGCTCTGCAAGCCCGTCAGCAGCGAGCCGATGGCGGCCCGCACCACGCGGACCTTCGCCACCAGCAGGCCCAGCGGCGTCGCGATGACCACGGCGGCCAGGAACCCGAGGACCGCGCGCGACACCGACGTCCACAGGATCTCCGCGGCGTCGCCGGAGGCCACGGTCTCGGTCACCTTCGCCCAGACGTCGCCCGGCGCGGGCAGCTGGAACTCCGGCCAGATCGCCGACGCCCACAGCGCCTGCCACACGCCGATCAGCAGCGCGAACGCGACCAGCGGCGGCAGCGCCGTGCTGACGAACCGCTGCCACAGCGGGGTGCGCTGCTGCTGCGGCGGTGCGTCGAGAGCGTCCAGACCTGCGCCGACCGCGGCCAGGTCGCCGGTGCGGTCGGTCTCCAGGACGGCTTCGTCAGGCTGCGGCATGACCGCTGATCACCTCCCGCAGGCGTGCCGTGACGTCCTCGATCGTCGCGACCTCGTCCTCGCCGGTCAGACCGTCGACGGACCACTCCCGCACGACCCGGCCGGGCCGCGACGACAGCAGCACCACGCGCTGCCCGAGGCGCACGGCCTCGCGCACGTCGTGGGTGACGAACAGGATCGCCGTGTCGGTCTCGCGCCACACCCGCAGCAGCTCCGCCTGGAGCACGTCGCGGGTGATGGCGTCGAGCGCCGCGAACGGCTCGTCCATCAGCAGCAGGCCGGGGGTGCCGTCCTCGGCGCTGCCCAGCGTGGAGGCGAGCGCGCGGGCCAGCGCCACGCGCTGCCGCATGCCACCGGACAGCTCGTGCGGGCGCTTGCCGCCCGCGTCGCCGAGCCGCACCAGGTCCAGCAGCTCGTTGGCCTTCGCCCGGCGCGACGAGCGCTTGTGCCCGGCCAGCCGCAGCGGCAGCTCGACGTTGCGCACCGCGGTGAGCCACGGCATCAGCGCGGCCTCCTGGAACATCACGGCGGGTCGGGTGGTGGTGAGGGCGATGTCGCCCGAGGTGGGCGCGTCCAGCCCGGCGACGACGTTGAGCAGGGTGCTCTTGCCGCAGCCGGACGCGCCCAGCAGGCACACGAACTCGCCCGGCGCGACCCGCAGGTCGACGCCGTCCAGGGCGAGCACGGACGACGGGCCGTGGCCGAACACCTTGCGCACACCGCTGAGGGTGACGGCGGCGGTGGCGGTGTTCTCGGCGGAGGTCTCCAGCGTGGCGGTCATGGGCCTGCCTTCCTCGGGTGTCCTGCCTCGGCTACTTCTGGTCCAGCCCACCGGCGTCGACCGCGGGACGGCCCGCCGCGGTGAGCACCTCGTTCAGGAGCGTGAAGTCGGCGAACCCGGTCACGTCGGCCGCCGACTCGGCGACCTTCGCGGTGACCGCGTCCTGAGCGAGCTGCGGGAACGAACCGGCCTGCGGGTCGGTGGTCAGCTCGATGCCGGAGAACGCCCGGTCCAGCACGGCCTCGCCCAGCGCCTTGCCGGTGAGCTTCTCCAGCGAGGAGTTGACGACGGTCTTGGCCTCGGCCTCGTTGGCCAGGGCCCAGTCGATCGCGGCGACCTCGCCCCTCAGCACGGCCTGCACCGTCTGCGGGTGCTCCTGAAGGAACGCGGTGCGCACGATGATCACCGTGGTCGGGAACGCGCCGCCCTCCCACAGCTCCTTCTCGTCCAGCAGGACCTTCGCCCCCGCGTCGACCACCAGTCGCGACGCCCACGGCTCGGGTGCCCACGCGCCCTGGATCTCGCCCTTGCGGAACAGGTCGAGGCTCTGCGAGTTCTCCGTGTTGGTGACGTTGACCTGGTCGGGACCGCTGCCGATCTCCAGGTTCTGCCCGGCCAGCCACTTCTTGAGCGCCACGTCCTGCGTGTTGGCGAGCTGCGGCGTGGTGATCGTCCTGCCCCTGAGGTCCTGCGGGGAGGCGATGCCGTCGGCCACGACGAGCTGCGCGCCGCCGGACGTGGCGCCCGCGACGAGCCGCACCGCCTCGCCGTTGGACTTGGCGTGGGCGTTGATCGCCGGGCCGGAGCCGATGAACGCGATGTCGAGCGATCCGCCGAGCAGCGCGTTCACCTCGTCCGGACCGGCGTTGAACGTCTGCGTCGTCAGCTTCGTGTCGCCCAGTTCGCCGGCGAAGAAGCCCTTGTCGACGCCGATGAGCGCGGCGGCGTGGGTGACGTTGGGGAAGTAGCCGAGCCGCACCTCCGCTGCCGGACCCTGCTCGGTGGCGGTGGCCTCGTTCCGGTCGGCCCGCGAGCAGCCGGTGAGACCACCGACGACGGCGAGTGCGGCGAGTGCTGAGGTCAGGAGTCTGCGTCTGGTGCTCACGGGCGGGGCCTTTCGGGGCTCAGGGGCCGGGGGAGACGAGGGCGCGGTCGTCGGTGTCGGCGACCGGGGAGGTGCCGGTGGGGGCGGTGCTCCCGCCCTCCGTACAGCTCGGCACGCCGTCCAGCACCGGCAGCGGAGCGCCCACGAGCCCGGCGGCGAGCGTGCTGCCGTCCGCCGCGTCGATCACCAGGAACGCCCCGGTGCGCCTGCTGCTGGAGTAGTCGTCCAGCGGGACCGGCTCCGCGGTGCGCACCACGACCCGGCCGATCTCGTTGAGGCGCAGCGATCCCGGATCGTCCACACTGGACAGTCGCTGCTCGTCGAAGCGGGCGCGCAGCTCCGTCACGATCGCCTGCACGGTGCGCGCGCCGTACTTGACGAGCACCCTGGCCCCCGGCGACAGGGGCTTCTCCGCCAGCCAGCACACGGTGGCGTCGAACTCGTCCACGACGCGCGGCGGCAGCGCCGCGGAGGCGACGAGGTCACCGCGCGAGACGTCCACGTCGTCGGCCAGCAGCAGCGTCACCGACTGCCCGGCCACCGCCTCCGGCAGCTCGCCGTCGCGGGTGTCGATCCTCTCGACCGTCGTGCGCAGCCCCGACGGCAGCACCAGGACCTCGTCGCCCACCCGGACCGTGCCCGAGGCCACGAGACCGGCGTAACCGCGGTAGTCGGGGAACTCGGGCGTGCGGGGCCGGATGACGTACTGCACCGGGAAGCGGAACGGCGCGTCGTGCGGGTCCGGCTCCACCGGCACCTGCTCCAGGTGGTCCAGCAGGGTCGGGCCGTCGTACCAGGGCGTCCTGGCCGACTTCTCCACCACGTTGTCACCCGCCAGCGCGGAGACGGGGATCGTCACGACGGAGTCCGGCGAGTGGCCCAGGGCGAGGGCGTGCTCGGTGAACTCGGCGGCGATCCGGGTGAACACCGCCTCGTCGTACCCCACGAGGTCGATCTTGTTGACCGCCAGCACCAGGCGCGGCACGCCTAGCAGGGCGAGCACCGCGGCGTGCCGGCGGGTCTGCTCGATCACGCCCTTGCGGGCGTCCACCAGCAGGATCGCCAGCTGCGCCGTGGACGCGCCGGTGACGGTGTTGCGGGTGTACTGCACGTGACCGGGGGTGTCGGCCAGCACGAAGGACCGCTTCGGCGTGGCGAAGTACCGGTACGCCACGTCGATCGTGATGCCCTGCTCGCGCTCCGAGCGCAGGCCGTCCACGAGCAGCGAGAGGTCCGGGGTGGACAGTCCGCGGTCGGTGCTCGCGCGGGTCACCGCGTCGAGCGTGTCCGCCAGCACGGACTTGGTGTCGTAGAGCAGCCTGCCGACCAGCGTCGACTTGCCGTCGTCCACGCTGCCCGCCGTGGCGAGTCTCAACAGGTCGCTCATCTAGAAGTAGCCCTCCCGCTTGCGGTCCTCCATGGCGGCCTCGGACAGCCGGTCGTCCGCGCGCGTCGCGCCCCGCTCGGTGAGCCTGGACGCGGCGACCTCGGCGATGACCTGCGTGATGTCGGAGGCGTCCGACTCCACCGCGCCCGTGCACGACCCGTCGCCGACCGTGCGGTAGCGGACCGTCCTGCGCTGGAGCACCTCGCCGTCGCGCGCGGTGCCCCACGGGCCCTCGGCGAGCAGCATCCCGTCGCGCAGGTACACCTCGCGCTGGTGCGCGTAGTAGATCGAGGGCAGCTCGACGCCCTCGCGCTCGACGTAGTTCCACACGTCGAGCTCGGTCCAGTTCGACAGGGGGAACACGCGGACGTGCTCGCCCGGCCGGTGCCTGCCGTTGTAGAGGTTCCACAGCTCCGGGCGCTGCCGGCGCGGGTCCCACTGGCCGAAGGAGTTGCGCAGGCTGAAGATCCGTTCCTTCGCCCGCGCCCGCTCCTCGTCGCGCCGCCCGCCGCCGAACACGGCGTCGTACCGGTGCGAGGTGATCGCGTCGAGCAGCGGCACCGTCTGCAACGGGTTGCGCGTGCCGTCCGGCCGCTCGGCGAGCCTGCCGTCGTCGATGTAGTCCTGCACGCGCGCCACCTCCAGGCGCAGGCCGTGCCGCGCGACGACGTGGTCGCGGAACTCGATCACCTCGTCGAAGTTGTGGCCCGTGTCGACGTGCAGCAGCGGGAACGGCACCGGCGCGGGCCAGAACGCCTTGATCGCCAGGTGCACCAGCAGCGTGGAGTCCTTGCCGCCGGAGAAGAGGATCACCGGGCGGTCGAACTCGCCGGCCACCTCGCGGAAGACGTGGATCGCCTCGGACTCCAGGCGGTCCAGCGTGTCGAGAGAAGTCGTCATCGTCCTCACCCGTGCAGTCCGCACTCGGTCTTGGAGGTCCCGGCCCACCGGCCGCTGCGCGGATCGGCGCCCGGCAGGGGCTTGGCGGTGCACGGCGCGCAGCCGATCGACGGGTACCCGGCGCTCACCAGCGGGTTCTCCAGCACTCCGTGCTCGGCGACGTAGGCGTGGAACTCGTCGTCCGTCCACGGCGCGATCGGGTTGACCTTCACCAGGCCGTTGCGGTCGTCCCACTGCACGATCGGCGTGTTCGCCCTGGTCGGCGCGTCGACCCGGCGCACGCCGGTGACCCACGCGTCGTAGTTCGCGAGGGTGCGCCGCAGCGGCACGACCTTGCGCAGCTCGCAGCACCTCGCCGGATCGGTCCTGTTCAGCGGGCCGAACCGCGCCTCCTGGTCGGCGACCGACTGCTCGGCCTCCGCCTCGACGATGCGCACGTCCCGGTAGACCAGGTCGACCGCGTCGCGCGTGCCGATGGTCTCGGCGAAGTGGTAGCCGGTCTGCAGGAACAGCACGTCGACGTCCGGCTTGACCTTCGTCGCGAGGTCGATCAGCACCGCGTCCTGCATGTTGGAGGCGACGACGAAGCTGTCCCCGAACGTGCGCGCCGTCCACTCCAGCGCTTCCAGCGCGGTCGCGTCGGCCAGTTCGACCGACGCCGCCTCCGCGATCACCCTCAGCTCCTCGGCCCTGGCCGGAGCGGTCATCTCGACACCTCCTGAGGAAGGTTCAGGCCCACGAACGTCACCGCGAACACCCGGCGGCACGCGGAGCACGACCACGCGCCGGCGGGCTCCTCCTGCGGCCGCAGGTCCTCGTCGCCGCAGTAGGGGCAGTAGAAGGGGGTGGCACGCTCTCCGGTCACTTCAGGTCCTCCTCGTCGGCGCGGGCGACCCACTGGGCGAAGCGCTCGCCGTCGGTCCGCTGCTCCACGAACGCGCGCACGACGCGCTCGACGTAGTCCGACAGCTCGGCGGCCGTCACCTTGTGCCCGCGCAGCTTCCGGCCGAACCCGGCGTCCAGGCCCAGACCGCCGCCCAGGTGCACCTGGAAGCCCTCGACCTGGCCGCCGTCGGCGTCGGTGACGATCTGGCCCTTCAAGCCGATGTCGGCGGTCTGGATGCGCGCGCACGAGTTGGGGCAGCCGTTGATGTGCACGCTGATCGGCTCGGTCACCCCGGCCACCACGTCGGCGAGCCGCTCCTCCAGCCGTTCCACCAGGTCCACGGCGCGGGCCTTGGTCTCGACGATCGCGAGCTTGCAGAACTCGATGCCGGTGCAGGCCATCACACCGCGCCGCCACGGCGAGGGCTCCGTCTGGAGCCCCAGCTCCGCGAGGTCCGCCTGGAGTCCGGCCACCTCGGTCGCGGCGACGTCGAGCACCACGAGCTTCTGCTGCGGCGTCAGCCGCACCCGGCCGGACCCGGCGCGGTCCGCCGCCTTCGCGACCTCCACCAGCGTCGACCCGGACACGCGGCCGGCGATCGGCGCGGCGCCCACGTAGAACAGGCCGTCCTTCTGCGGGTGCACCCCGACGTGGTCGCGCACCTGCGGCAGGGCCTGCGGTGCGGGGCCGTCGAGCAGGGGCCGCTTCAGGTACTCGGTCTCCAGGACCTCGCGGAACCTCTCCGGACCCCAGTCCGCGACGAGGAACTTGATCCGCGCGCGGTGGCGCAGCCTGCGGTAGCCGTAGTCGCGGAAGACGCTGATCACGCCCTCCCACACGTCCGGCACCTCGTCGCGGGGCACCCACGCGCCGAGCCGCTTGCCGATCATGGGGTTGGTGGACAGGCCACCGCCGACCCACAGGTCGAAGCCGGGGCCGTGTTCGGGGTGGTGCACGCCGACGAACGCCACGTCGTGGATCTCGTGGGCCACGTCCTGGAGGCCGGAGACGGCGGTCTTGAACTTGCGCGGCAGGTTCGAGTACCGCGGGTCGCCGATGTAGCGGTCGTGGATCTCGTCGATCGCCGGGCTGCCGTCGATCACCTCGTCCACCGCGATGCCGGCCACCGGCGAGCCGAGGATGACGCGCGGGCTGTCGCCGCACGCCTCCATCGTGCTGAGACCGACGCTCTCCAGCTTCTCCCAGATGGCGGGGACGTCCTCGATGCGGATCCAGTGGTACTGCACGTTCTGCCGGTCGGTGATGTCGGCGGTGTCGCGCCCGTAGGTCTGCGACAGCTCACCCACGACGGCGAGCTGCTCGGTCGTCAACCGGCCGCCGTCCAGCCGGACGCGCAGCATGAAGTACTCGTCGTCCAGCTCCTCCGGCTCCAGCGTCGCCGTGCGACCGCCGTCGATGCCGGGCTTGCGCTGCGTGTAGAGGCCGTACCAGCGGAAACGTCCGCGCAGGTCGGCGGGGTCGATCGAGGAGAAGCCGCCGGGGGCGTAGACGTTCTCGATGCGCGCCCGCACGTTCAGCGGGTTGTCGTCCTTCTTGCTCCGCTCGTTCGGGTTGAGCGGTTCGCGGTAGCCGAGCGCCCACTGTCCCTCACCTCGGCGCTGCTTGGCGCGCTTCGGCGTCGTCGTCGGGGGGACCATGACTCGTCGTCCTCCGGGGATCGGGGCGCTGGCGCGCACCGTGCGAGTCCCGGAAGAGCTGTGGTGGGGGTCTCGTCGGCGCGCCCGGCGCCGACGGGAACATCACGTGCGGCGCGAGCTACGTCGAACGACGGCACATCGCGCTGGAGACACGACGGAGGTCGACGTGGCGGCGGGCCACCAGGCGGACTCCGGTCGTGGGCACGGCTCAAGAGTGACACGCGTCCACCCCGTGGTCCACCTCCATCCGGATGCTGAGACGCAGGCCAGGCGTGTGCTAGAGGTGCGCGGGCCCCGCTCCGGACCGGGAGCGGCACTCGGCGGAGGTGACACACTGGGGTGTGCCCAGTGCTCTGCCCGACGGCGAACCGGCCCCCGCCGACGGCTCTCTCCCGCCCTCCGCCCTGACCGGTCTCGGCCACCGGCCCTTCGGCGTCTACGTCCACGTGCCGTTCTGCGCGACCCGCTGCGGCTACTGCGACTTCAACACCTACACCGCCGGTGAGCTGGGCACGTCCGCCTCTCCCGAGTCGTGGCTCGACGGGCTGCGCCGCGAGCTGGACCTCGCCGCGGGCGTGCTGGGCTCCGCCCCGCCCGCGGAGACCGTGTTCGTCGGCGGCGGCACGCCGTCGCTGCTCGGCGCGTCCGGCCTGACCGACGTGCTCGACGCCGTGCGCTCCTCCTTCGGGCTCGCCCCGGACGCCGAGGTCACCACCGAGTCCAACCCGGAGTCCACGTCGCCGGAGTTCTTCACCGGCATCCGGGAGGCCGGGTACACCCGCGTGTCGCTGGGCATGCAGTCCGCCGCCCGGCACGTCCTGGCCCTGCTCGACCGCAGGCACACCCCCGGCCGTCCCGTCGCCGCCGCGCGCGAGGCCCGTGCGGCGGGCTTCGCGCACGTCAACCTCGACCTCATCTACGGCACGCCCGGCGAGACCACCGACGACCTGCGCGCGTCCCTCGACGCCGTGGACTCCGCCGGGGTGGACCACCTGTCGGCCTACGCGCTCATCGTCGAGGAGGGCACCGCGCTCGCCCGGCAGGTCCGGCGCGGTGACCTGCCGATGCCCGACGACGACGTGCTCGCCGCCAAGTACGAGCTGATCGACGAGACCGTCCGCGCGCGCGGGATGCGGTGGTACGAGGTGTCCAACTGGGCGTCCTCCGAGGAGGCCCGCTGCCGCCACAACGTGCTGTACTGGAAGGGCGCCGACTGGTGGGGAGCCGGTCCCGGCGCGCACAGCCACGTCGGCGGTGTGCGCTGGTGGAACGTCAAGCACCCCGCCCGCTACGCCGAACTGCTCGCCGGAGGGCTCTCGCCCGCGGTGGGCCGCGAGGTGCTCGGCGACGAGGACCGGCGCGTGGAACGCGTTCTGCTGGAGCTGCGGCTGGCCGAGGGGATCGAGCTGACGGTCCTCGACGAGGAGGGTGCGGCCGAGGCGAAGACCGCGGCCGACGACGGCCTGCTGGAGCACTCCGCGCTGGACGCGGGCCGCTGCGTGCTCACGGACCGAGGACGATTGCTCGCCGACGCCGTCGTCCGCCGACTCCTTCCGTAAACTACCGGTGGGACACGACCGCTGGTGGAGGTGACGCGAGTTGAACGCGGATGAGCGCAGGTTCGAGGTGCTGCGCGCGATCGTCGCCGACTACGTCTCCAACCACGAACCGGTCGGGTCGAAGGCGCTGGTCGAACGGCACAACCTGGGCGTGTCCAGCGCCACGGTCCGCAACGACATGGCCTCGCTGGAGGAGGACGGCTACATCACGCAGCCGCACACCAGCGCGGGCCGCGTGCCCACCGACAAGGGCTACCGGCTGTTCGTGGACAAGTTGAGCGAGGTCAAGCCCCTGTCGGGCGCCGAGCGCAGGGCCATCCACAGCTTCCTGGAGGACGCGCTCGACCTGGACGACGTGCTGCGCCGCAGCGTCCGGCTGCTCGCCCAGCTCACCCGGCAGGTCGCGGTCGTGCAGTACCCGACGCTCAGCCGGTCCACGGTGCGGCACCTGGAGGTGCTGCCCATCACACCGGCCAGGCTGATGCTGGTCCTGATCACCGACACCGGCCGCGTCGACCAGCGCTCGGTCGACCTCGGCGACGTCATCACCGAGGAGAACGTGGCGCGGTTGCGCTCCACGCTCAACGCCGCGATGGTCGGCAGACGGCTCGCCGACGCCTCCGCGCAGGTCGCCGATCTGCCCGAGCAGGCGCCGAACGAGCTGCGCGACGCCATGACGCGCATCAGCACCGTGCTCATCGAGTCCCTCGTGGAGCACCCCGAGGAGCGCATGGTGCTCGGCGGCACGGCGAACCTCACCCGCAACGTGGCAGACTTCCCCGGTTCCCTGCGCCAGGTGCTGGAGGCGCTGGAGGAGCAGGTCGTCGTCCTCAAGCTGCTGGCCGCGGTCAGGGACCCCGGTACCTTCCTCGTGCGCATCGGCGAGGAGAACGAGGCCGCGGAGATGCGCAGCACGTCCGTCGTCTCGATCGGCTACGGAACGCACGACTACCTGCTGGGGGGCATGGGCGTGGTCGGTCCGACCCGGATGGACTACGCCGGGAGCATGGCGGCCGTGCGAGCGGTCGCCACCTACGTGGGGGAGATCCTCACCGGCCGATGACGCCGAGGAACACCCCCGGTTCACAGGACGTTTTCACCCGCGAGCGACGAAACACGTACGCGGCCGCGCAGCACCTGCGCGTCCGCAGGAGGACACACGGTGGCGAGGGACTACTACGGCACGCTCGGCGTTGCGAAGGATGCGACGTCCGAGGAGATCAAGCGTGCCTACCGCAAGCTCGCGCGGCAGCTGCACCCGGACGTCAACCCGGGGGCGGAGGCCGAGTTCAAGGAGGTGACGGCCGCCTACGAGGTGCTGTCCGATCCCAAGAAGCGGCAGGTCGTCGACCTCGGCGGTGATCCGCTGGAGCCCGGTGGCGGTGGTGGCGGCCGCGGTGGCGACCCGTTCGCCGGCTTCGGTCTCGGCGACATCATGGACGCGTTCTTCGGCGCCTCGGCCGGTGGTGGCAGCGGGCGCGGCCCGCGCAGCCGCGTGCAGCCGGGTTCCGACGCGCTGATCCGGCTCGACATGACCCTGGAGGAGTGCGCCGCCGGGGCCACCCGCGAGCTGACCGTCGACACCGCGGTGCTGTGCGACCTCTGCCGCGGCTCCGGCTGCCGCGAGGGCACCTCGCCCGCGACCTGCGACACCTGCGGTGGCCGCGGCGAGGTGCAGTCCGTGCAGCGCTCGTTCCTCGGCCAGGTCGTCACGGCCCGGCCGTGCCCGGTGTGCCGCGGCTACGGCGAGGTCGTCCCCGACCCGTGCCAGCAGTGCGGCGGCGACGGCCGGGTCCGCTCGCGCCGCACGATCTCCGTGCAGATCCCCGCCGGAGTGGCCGAGGGCATGCGCGTCCGCCTCGCCGGTCAGGGCGAGGTCGGTCCCGGCGGCGGCCCCGCGGGCGACCTGTACGTCGAGGTCGAGGAGCAGCCGCACGAGGTGTTCGAGCGCGACGGCGCCGAACTGCACTGCTCGGTGCGCATCCCCATGACCACGGCCGCGCTCGGCGCGGTGCTCCCGCTCGCCACGCTCGACGGCGACGAGGAGCTGGAGATCGAGCCCGGCACGCAGCCGGGCACCGAACTCCTCCTCCCCGGCCGCGGGATGCCGAAGCTGCGCTCCTCCGGCCGCATCGACGGGCGCGGTGACCTGCACGTCCACCTCGACGTCGTCGTGCCGACCAAGCTCGACGCGCGGCAGACCGAGATCCTGCGCGACCTCGCCGCGGCGCGCGGCGAGGAGGAGCCGACGCTGGCCCACAACGGCAAGGGCGGTGGCGGACTGTTCTCCCGGCTCCGCTCCGGGCGCGGCCACCGGTGACGCTGCCCGTCTTCCTGATCGACGCGCTGCCCTCCGGGTCGTCCGCGGTATTGGACGGCCCGGAGGGCAGGCACGCCGCCACCGTGCGGCGGCTGCGCGCCGGTGAGGAGGTCGTGCTCGCCGACGGCTCCGGCGAGCAGGTCCGCTGCGTGATCGAGTCGGTCGCGAAGGACTCGCTCGCCCTGACCGTCGTGCGGCGCTGGACGGAGCCCGAACCGGCGCCGCGCGTCGTCCTCGCCCAGGCGCTCGTCAAGGGCGACCGCGGTGAGCTCGCCGTGGAGCTGGCCACCGAGGCCGGTGTCGACGCCGTCGTGCCCTGGCGCGCGTCCCGGTGCGTCGCGAAGTGGGACGACGGCCCGCGCGGGGCCAAGGCCCTCGCCCGCTGGCGCAGCACCGCCCGCGAAGCCGCCAAGCAGGCCCGCCGCGCCCGCGTCCCGCACGTCGCCGAACCCGTGAGCACCGCGCAGCTCGCCCGGCTCGCCGCCGACGCGGCCGCCACCCTCGTGCTGCACGAGTCGGCCACCACCCGCCTCACCGCGCTCACCCAGCCCGCGAGCGGGGACGTGCTCCTCGTGGTCGGGCCGGAGGGCGGCATCACGCCCGACGAGATCGGCGCGCTCGTGTCGGCCGGCGCGCACGCCGTGCGCCTGGGCCCCACCGTGCTGCGCGCCTCCACCGCGGCGGCCGTGGCCCTCGGCGCGCTCGGGGTGCTCACCGACCGCTGGGCGTGAGGTGAGGCGAATCACCTCCTTCCCCGAACCGGTCGGATTGGCTCGGCGTCACTTCTGGCGAACACGGTGGTGACGGGGCTACTCTCGGAGGCCGAGAGGGGTCATTGGTTCAGCCGCACTCGCGGTGTCGCACGACTTGGCAGGCCAGATCTCGCCGGACACCTCCCCCCTCGGTCCGGCGTCACGCGTCGCGGTGGGGCGACCCCCAGGCCCCGCCGCGACGCCGCCGTGCGCGAGTTGAGCGTTCGGGCACCGCGAGTTGAGCGTTCGGGGAGTGCGAGTTGAGCGTTCGGGACTGATCGGTCGCGTTGTGCGTCGGTGTCCCCGGGTGGCCCTGGTGGCGCTTCTCCCGGTTGGGATGATCTGGAACGTGAAGCGCATCTCTTACGGAGATCACCCCAGCCAGTTCGCCGAACTGCACCTGCCCGACTCGGCCTCTCCCGTGCCGGTGGTGGTCGTCGTCCACGGCGGGTTCTGGCAGCAGCGCTACGACCTCGGCCTGGGCCGTCCGCTCGCGGAGGACCTGACGCGTCACGGCGTGGCCGCCTGGAACGTCGAGTACCGCCGGATCGGCGGGGGCGGCGGCTGGCCCGCGACGCTCCTCGACGTCTCCGGGGCACTGGACGCGCTCGTGCGCCTGGAGGACCCCCGGCTCGACCTCACCCGGCTCGTCACCCTCGGCCACTCCGCCGGTGGGCACCTCGCGGTGTGGGCCGCCGCACGGCACGACGCCGTCACCGGGGCCGTCGCGCAGGCCGGGGTGCTGGACTTCCGGCTCGACCCGGAGATCACCCGCCGCGCCGCGGAGCTGCTCGGCGGCGACCCCGAGCAGGTGCCCGACCGCTACCGGCTCAGCTCTCCCGCGGAACTCGTCCCCATCGGCAGGCCCGTCGTCTGCGTGCACGGCGACGCCGACTCCACCGTCCCCCTCGCGCAGAGCGAGTCCTTCCAGCGCGCAGCCAGGGCCGCGGGCGATCCGGTGGACCTCGTGCGCGTGCCCGGCGCGGGGCACATGGACCTGGTCGAACTCGGCACGCCGGGCTGGGAGGCCAGCCGCGACGCGGTGCTGAGGCTGGTGGGCGCCACCGGGCCCGAGTAATCTCCGCCCCATGTCAGCCGACTGCCTGTTCTGCCGGATCGTGGCCGGTGAGATCCCCGCCACCGTGGTGCTCTCCACCGACACGGTGGTCGCGTTCTACGACATCGCGCCGCAGGCGCCCACGCACGTCGTGCTCGTGCCCAGGGAGCACGAGCCCCACGCCGTCGCGCTCGCCGCGGCGGCCCCCGACGTGCTGGCCGACCTGTTCACCGCGGCGGGAGACGTGGCGAAGGCCGAGGGCGTCGCCGACAGCGGCTACCGGCTGCTGTTCAACACCGGGGAGAACGCGGGTCAGACGGTGTTCCACGCGCACCTGCACCTGCTGGGCGGCGGCCCGCTCGGCGCTCTCGCCGGGGCACGGCCGGAACCGCTCCGCTGACACCGCGCGCACTTACTCCGATGCACTTCGTCGGTGCCAGCGACTAGCATCGAGGAGCAGCGCGCACACCAGTGGGCGAGCAGACGAGTCGGGCGCGACACGCGCAGGAAGCAGGCCAGAGGCCACGTGGCCGGTACCGCAGCCCCGCACGGGGCGAAGAACTCCCCGCAGGCCGGTCAGGCCGCGGTAGACCCCCAGTCCACGGACGTTCCGCTGAGCAGCAGCGGGCGGTCCAAGTTCGCCGTCCCCGGCAACGCGGTGCTGGCGCTCCTCGGCTCGCGGGACGAGAACCTCCGTCTCGCGGAGGAACTCCTGGTCGCCGACGTGCACGTGCGCGGCAACGAGATCACGCTGTCCGGTGAACCGGCCGACGTGGCCTTCGCCGAACGCGTGTTCACCGAGCTGGTGCAGCTCGCGAGCCGGGGCCAGCAGGTCGGCCAGGACACCGTGCGCCGCACCGTGGCGATGCTGTCCGCGGGCACCAGCGAGTCCCCCGCCGACGTGCTGAGCCTGGACATCGTCTCGCGGCGCGGTCGCACGATCCGCCCCAAGACCCTGAACCAGAAGCACTACGTCGACGCGATCGACGAGAACACCGTCGTGTTCGGCATCGGTCCCGCCGGCACCGGCAAGACCTACCTGGCGATGGCCAAGGCCGTGCAGGCGCTCCAGGCCAAGCAGGTCAACCGGATCATCCTCACCCGCCCGGCCGTCGAGGCGGGCGAGCGGCTCGGCTACCTGCCGGGCACGCTGAACGAGAAGATCGACCCGTACCTGCGCCCGCTGTACGACGCGCTGCACGACATGATGGACCCCGAGGCGATCCCGCGGCTGACCCAGGCGGGCACGATCGAGGTCGCGCCGCTGGCCTACATGCGCGGCCGCACGCTCAACGACGCGTTCATCATCCTCGACGAGGCGCAGAACACGACGCCCGAGCAGATGAAGATGTTCCTCACCCGGCTGGGCTTCGGCTCCAAGATCGTGGTGACCGGCGACATCACCCAGGTCGACCTCCCCGGCGGCCAGCGCAGCGGTCTGAAGGTCGTCCGCGACATCCTCCAGGGTGTCGACGACGTCAACTTCTCCATCCTGACCAGCAACGACGTGGTGCGTCACAGCCTGGTCGGCGACATCGTCACGGCCTACGAGCGCTGGCAGGACGACCAGGACGAGGCCGACCAGCACGGGCACGGACGAGGACCCGGTGCGCAGCGGGGAAACCAGCGCCGGGGACGATGACACCGTGAGCATCGAGATCGCCAACGAGTCCGGTGTCGGCGTGGACGAGACGTCCATCGTGTCCGCGGCACGGTTCGCCCTCGACCGGATGGGCGTCAGCCCCCTGGCCGAGCTGTCCGTGCTGCTGGTCGAGCTGGACGTGATGGCAGACCTGCACGAGCGCTGGATGGACCTGCCCGGACCGACCGACGTCATGGCCTTCCCCATGGACGAGCTGGACTCGGCCCGCCGCCCCGACGCGGCCGGGCTGGGCCCCGCGCTGCTGGGCGACATCGTGCTGTGCCCGGCCTTCGCCAAGGACCAGGCCCGCAAGGCCGGTCACGGTCTGCTGGACGAACTGCACCTGCTGACCGTGCACGGCGTGCTGCACCTGCTCGGCTACGACCACGCCGAACCGGCCGAGGAGCGCGAGATGTTCACGCTCCAGAACCGGATTCTCGGCGACTTCCGCACGGCGACCGCCGAGGCCGAGCGCCTCGCGGTCCAGCGGGACGCCGATTCCAAGGTGCTCGGCGCCGTCGGCCTGGAGGACTCCGGGCCGCAGGACCAGGGCCACCCCGAGCCGACGACCTGAGGCGGCCCCGGTGACCAGCGGTACCACCACCCTGCTGCTGACGGCCGTGGCCCTGGTGCTCGCGGCCGGTGTGTTCGCCTGCGCCGACGCGGCGCTGGGCACGGTGTCCAGGGCGCGCGTCGAGGCGTTGCAGCGGCAGGGCAGGGCCGGGACGCGCCAGCTCATCCAGGTGCTGAGCGACCGGCCGCGCCACGTCAACCTCCTGCTCCTCCTGCGGCTGGGCTGTGAACTGGCCGCCACGGTGCTCGTCACCGTGGTGTGCCAGCGGCTCATCGACGAGGGCTGGGTCGCGGTGCTGGCCGCCGGGGTCGGGATGCTCGTCGTGTCCTACGTCCTGGTCGGCGTCGGCCCGCGCACCATCGGCCGCCAGCACCCCTACGCCGTCGGCCTGGTCGTCGCGGGACCGGTGCGGGTGCTCGGGCGCGTGCTCGGCCCGCTGAGCAGGCTGCTGATCCTCGTCGGCAACGCGATCACGCCGGGCCGGGGCTTCCGCGAGGGTCCGTTCTCCTCCGAGGTGGAGCTGCGCGAGCTGGTCGACATGGCGCAGGAGCGCGGCGTCGTCGACGAGGGCGAGCGCGAGATGATCCACTCGGTGTTCGAGCTGGGCGACACCATCGCCCGCGAGGTCATGGTGCCGCGCACCGAGATCGTGTGGATCGAGCAGACCAAGTCGCTGCGCCAGGCGCTCGCGCTGTCCCTGCGCACCGGCTACACCCGCGTGCCCGTGATCGGCGAGAGCGTCGACGACGTGGTGGGCGTGGTCAACCTCAAGGACCTGACCCGCCGCGCGCTGTCCGACGAGCCCAACGGCACGACCGTCGCGGAGCTGATGAAGCCCGCCACGTTCATCCCGGACTCCAAGCCGCTCGCCGACCTGCTGCGGGAGATGCAGCTGTCGCGCAACCACATGGCGATCGTCATCGACGAGTACGGCGGCACGGCCGGTCTGCTCACGATCGAGGACATCATCGAGGAGATCGTCGGCGAGATCACCGACGAGTCCGACACCGACGACCGGCCGCCGATCGAGCACCTGGAGGACGGGTCGGTGCGGGTCAGCGCCCGCCTGCCGGTCGACGACCTGGACGCCCTGTTCGGCACCGAGCTCGACCAGCACGACGTGGAGACCGTCGGCGGCCTGCTCGCGCAGCGCCTCGGCCGGGTTCCGCTGCCGGGCACCGAGGCCGAGATCGCCGGCCTGCGGATGCGCGCGGAGGGCGGCAAGGACGAGCGCGGCCGGATGCGCATCAGCACGGTGCTCGTGCGCTGGGTCAAGGGCGTCAAGAACGAGGACGACGCCGAGGACAGGGAACACGAAGGGAGCTCGGACCGTGCCTGATCCCATCGCGCCGGAGATCGGCCAGGAGGACGCCAAGATCGTGGTGCTGGCCCGGTCGGCCCGCGCCAGGACCGGCGCGGCCGAGGGCGCGGCGGTGCGCGACACCGACGGCCGGACCTACGCGGCGTGCACCGTCGCGCTGCCGTCGCTGACGCTCACCGCGCTCCAGGCGGCCGTCGCCGCCGCCGTCGCGAGCGGCGCCGAGGGCCTGGAGGCCGCCGCCGTGGTGACGCCGGCCGACGCCGTGGACCCCGGTTCGCTGGCCGCCGTGCGCGACCTGACGGCGGACGGCCCCGTGCTGCGCGCCGACCCGGCGGGCACCGTGCTCGACGTGCTGCGCTGACCGCGCCGCACGGTCCGGCGGTCGTCTCGCGGGCCGCAGCACCCCACCCGCGCGGCGCCGTCGGACCGAACAGGGACAATGGCCGGATGGATGGTTATCGCTCGGGCTTCGCCTGCTTCGTCGGCCGGCCCAACGCCGGCAAGTCCACGCTGACCAACGCGCTGGTCGGCACCAAGGTGGCGATCACGTCCAGCAAGCCGCAGACCACCCGGCACACCATCCGGGGCATCGTGCACCGCGACGACGCCCAGCTGATCCTCGTGGACACCCCCGGCCTGCACCGGCCGCGCACCCTGCTCGGCCAGCGCCTCAACGACCTGGTGCGCGAGACGTGGTCGGAGGTCGACGTCGTCGGCTTCTGCGTGCCCGCCGACCAGAAGGTCGGTCCCGGTGACAAGTTCATCGCCGCCGAGCTGCAGAAGATCGCCAAGCGCACGCCGATCGTCGGCATCGTCACCAAGACCGACCTCGTCTCGCAGCAGCAGGTCGCCGAGCAGCTGCTCGCCCTCCAGGAGGTCGCGGACTTCGCCGAGCTGATCCCGGTGTCCGCCGTGGACGGCTACCAGGTGGGCGCGCTGGCCGACCTGCTGGTGGACCGGTTGCCGGAGGGGCCGCCGCTGTACCCGGACGGCGAGCTGACCGACGAGCCGGAGGCCACGCTGGTCGCCGAGCTGATCCGCGAGGCCGCGCTGGAGGGCGTGCGCGACGAGCTGCCGCACTCCATCGCCGTCGTCGTGGAGGAGATGGCGCTGCGCGAGGGTCGCGACGACCTGATGGACGTGCACGCGTTCGTCTACGTCGAGCGCACCAGCCAGAAGGCGATCATCCTCGGGCACCGCGGCGAGCGGCTCAAGCAGGTGGGCATCACGGCCCGCAAGCACATCGAGGCGCTGCTGGGCACACGGGTGTACCTCGACCTGCACATCAAGATCGCCAAGGACTGGCAGCGCGACCCCAAGCAGCTCCGCCGCCTGGGCTTCTAGGGACGAGCAGTGGCGAACCTGTACCGCGACACGGGCGTGGTCCTGCGCGTGCAGAAGCTCGGCGAGGCGGACCGGATCATCACGCTGCTCACCCAGCGGCACGGCAAGCTCCGCGCCGTCGCCAAGGGCGTGCGCCGCACGACGTCGAAGTTCGGCGCGAGGCTGGAGCCCTTCGGGCACGTGGACGCGCAGTTCTACCCCGGCCGCACGCTCGACATCGTGACGCAGGTGCAGACCCTCGACGCGTTCGGCGTGGGCCTGGTGAGCGACTACCAGCGCTACACGGCCGGCTGCGCGGTCCTGGAGACGGCCGACCGGCTGGCCGCCGAGGAGGGCGAACCGGCGCTGCGGCTGTACCTGCTGGTCACGGGGGCGCTCCGGGCGCTGGCCACGACCGACCGGGACCCGTCGCTGGTGCTCGACGCGTTCCTCCTGCGCGCGATGTCCTTCGCGGGCTGGGCGCCCGCCGTGGACGAGTGCGCGCGCTGCGGTGAGGCCGGGCCGCACCGGGCGTTCAGCGTGCAGGGCGGCGGTGTGATGTGCGACGGGTGCCGCCCGCCGGGCTCGTCGTCACCGGCGTCGGACACCCTGCGCCTGCTCGCCGCCCTGCTGCACGGCAGGTGGGCGGTCGTGGACGGCGTCTCGCCCTCCGCGCGCCGCGAGGCGAGCGGTCTGGTGGCCGCGCACCTCCAGTGGCACCTGGAGCGGCAGCTC
The DNA here is from genome assembly GCF_016464305.1 of Umezawaea beigongshangensis. Classification (GTDB taxonomy): domain Bacteria; phylum Actinomycetota; class Actinomycetes; order Mycobacteriales; family Pseudonocardiaceae; genus Umezawaea_A; species Umezawaea_A beigongshangensis. The sequence continues at coordinate 20,340 of NZ_JAEIOJ010000007.1, read as the reverse complement.
CGGTCCCTGCCACTGGTCGAACGCAGGGCGCGGGTCGCGGACGACTAGCATCAGGCGCTCCCCCACGCCTCGGAAAGCGAGTTCACCAGCATGCTGCGTCGTCGGCGGTCCGAACGCGTCGAACGCGTCCTGCGGCCCCCGGATCCGCACCCCTCCGGCGCCCGCCCGCCCGCCATCCCGGCCGAGTTCGTGCCGAAGCACATCGCCATCGTCATGGACGGCAACGGCCGCTGGGCCAACCAGCGCGGCCTGTCCAGGGTCGAGGGTCACAAGCGAGGAGAGGCCGTCGTCGTCGAGGTCGCCAAGGGTGCGATCGAGATGGGCGTGAAGTGGATCTCGCTCTACGCGTTCTCCACGGAGAACTGGCGCCGCAGCCCCGAGGAGGTCCGCTTCCTCATGGGCTTCAGCCGCGACGTCATCCACCACCGCACCGACGAGCTCGACGAGCTGGGCGTGCGGGTGCGCTGGGCGGGACGCCGGCCGAAGCTGTGGCGCAGCGTCATCAAGGCGCTGGAGGTCGCCGAGGAGCGCACGAAGGACAACGAGCTGCTCAACCTGGCGATGTGCATCAACTACGGTGGCCGCGCCGAGATCGGCGACGCCGCCCGGCAGATCGCGAAGCTCGCCGCCGAGGGCCGGATCAACCCGGACAAGGTCGACGAGCGCACCCTCGCCAAGTACATGTACCAGCCGGACATGCCGGACGTGGACCTGTTCATCCGCCCGTCGGGCGAGCAGCGCACGTCGAACTTCATGCTGTGGCAGTCCGCGTACGCGGAACTGGTCTTCCAGGACATCCTCTGGCCCGACTTCGACCGGCGGGACCTGTGGCGCGCGTGCGAGCAGTTCGCCGAGCGGGATCGCCGCTTCGGTGGTGCCGTGGACAAGCCCGATCCCGAGGAGAGCGCATGACCACCGACGAGGCGACCACCACCGCCGCGCTGCTCACCAGCGCCCGCGCGGCGCTGGAGATGTTCCACGACGTGCACGTCGACGACGACGGCGCGCTGAGCTTCCTGCACGCAGAGGTGCCGTGCGCGGTGCAGGCGCTCCAGCTCGCCGAGGGCCTGACCGTGCTGAGCCTGACCTGCGTCGTGGCCTGGGACCTGCCCCAGGACCGGAACCTGGCCGTGTCGGCGGCGGAACGTGCCGGTCAGGGCCTGTTCGGCACGCTCGGCGTCGTGCACACCGACCGCGGCATGGACGTCACGCTGCGGTACGCCTTCCCGGCAGAGGGAATCCGGCCCGAGCCGCTCAGCACCCTGCTGATGCTCGTCGTCTCCACCGCGTCCCAGCTGCGCGGCGAGCTGCTCGCCAGCGTCGAGCCGGGCAACTAGGAAAGAGGACCCGTCATGGGTGGCGTGATCATCTACGAGCCGGACGCCGACTCCCCGGTCATGGGGTTCCCCTGGGTGGTGAACTTCGAGCCCTCCGGGGGCGAGGAGTGGGAGTCGTTCGTCTGCGGACCCTACGAGCGGGACCACGCCATCGCGCTGGCCGAGGCCGTGGCGCTGGAGGAGGAGGGCATGCTTGCGGTCGTCGAACCGCTCATGCCCGTGCTCAGCGCCGAGGAGGTGCTGGCCACCATCGAGGAGCTGCGCGAGGCCGAGGACGAGGAGGACGAGGAGTCCGACCACGTCAACGGCACCTCGCTGGAGCTCGGCGAGACCGAGTTCGTCGAGGAGGACGCGGAGTTCGAGCCGCCGACGCCCGAGGAGGTCAAGGCGGGCATGGAGCGCACGTTCCGCCGCCTGCTGGCCGACAACAGCTGACGCCCTGGTCGGGAGTGGTTGTCATCACCGTGTCGGTGGCCACCACTCCCGCCGGGCCTGGCACCATGACTGCGTGACCATCACCGGTGAGATCCGGGGGCCGGACCGCCCGCCGCGCGGCCCGGCCCGCCGCTGGCGCATCACCTCCCTGGAGGTGCTCTGCGCGGTGCTCCTCCTGGCACTGGTCTTCCAGGACCGGCTCGTGCGGCTGCTGGACGTCCCCCAGCTGCGCACCGCGTCCACCGTGTTCGTGGCCGTCTGCGTGCAGGCGATGCCGTTCCTCGTCCTCGGCACCCTGGTCAGCGGGGCCATCGCCGCGTTCGTCTCGCCGAACGTGCTGCGCAGGCTCCTGCCGGGCAACACCGCGCTCGCGGTGCCCGTCGCCGGGATCGCCGGTGTCGCCCTCCCCGGCTGCGAGTGCGCGTCCGTGCCGGTCGCGAAGCGCCTGATGCAGCAGGGCGTTGCGCCCGCCGCGGCGCTGTCGTTCCTGCTCGCCGCACCGGCCGTGAACCCGATCGTGCTGGTCTCCACGGCCGTGGCGTTCCGCGACGCGCCGATGATGATGCCCGCGCGCTTCGTCGGATCGCTGCTCACCGCGGTCGTGATGGGCTGGCTGTGGACGCGCTTCGGGCACGCCGGGTGGATCGCCGAACGCGCCCTGCGCGCACTGCCCGAGCGCACCGGCGAGTCCCGCTGGGCCGTGTTCGCCGAGACCGCGCGGCACGACCTCGTGCAGGCGGGCGGCTTCCTCGTGCTCGGCGGTGTGGTCGCCGCCGCGTTCGGCGTGCTCGTGCCGGTGTCGTGGCTGGAGACGCTGAGCGGGCAGATCGTGCTCGCGGTCGTGGTCATGGCGCTGCTGGCCGTGATCCTCGCGCTGTGCAGCGAGGCCGACGCGTTCGTCGCGGTGTCCATGACGGCGCTGCCGCTGCTGCCGCGCCTGGTGTTCCTCGTCGTCGGGCCAGCCGTCGACGTCAAGCTCATCGCACTCCAGGCCGGCGCGTTCGGCCGGTCGTTCGCGGCGCGGTTCGTCCCGGCGACCTTCGTCGTGGCGGTGCTGTGCGCGGTCGGGTCCGGACTGGTCTTCCTGGGAGGCGCGGCATGAGGCGCGAGACGCAGAACATCCTGCTCGTCCTGTTCGGCGGAGCCCTGCTGAAGCTCGCGCTGACCGGCACCTACCTGCGCTACGTCAAGCCCGCGCTCCAGCCGTGGCTGGTCCTCACCGGCGTCGTGATGGTGCTGCTCGCGGTCGTGGCGATCGGCCGAGACCTGGTCACCAGCCGCACGGGCGCCGCGCCGCCCGCCGGTGACCACGACGACCACGGTGATCACGGCGGTCACGGCGGATCACGCAGCCCGTGGCTGTTGCTGCTGCCCGTGCTCGCGGTCTTCCTGATCAGCCCGCCCGCGCTCGGCGCGGACACCGTGAGCCGGTCCGCCGACAGCAACACGAACCGTTCCGAGGGCGCGGCGGCCCGGTTCGCCCCGCTGCCCGGCGGGGACGTCGTGCCGATGACCGTGACGGACTTCGTCACGCGCACGGCGTGGGACGACTCGGGCTCGCTGGACGGCCGGACCGTGCGCCTCGTCGGGTTCGTGGTCCGCCAGGACGGCGTCACCCACGTGGCGCGGCTGGTGATCGCCTGCTGCGCCGCCGACGCCTCGCCGGTCAAGGTCCGTCTGGACGGCGCCGGGGTGGACGCGCTGGTCGTCGACGAGTGGATCGAGGTGACCGGCGAGGCCGTGCCCGGCTCGGCGACGGAGGAGACCGGCTACGTGCCGACGTTCCGGGTCGAGCGGGTCGTGCCGACCGCCGCCCCGGAGACCCCCTACGAGTTCTAGCGGGACGCGAGCTTCTTCGTGCAGTCCGCGCAGGTCCCGAAGATCTCCACGGTGTGACTGACCTGCGAGAACCCGTTCTCCGCCGCCACCCGGTCCGCCCACTTCTCCACGGCGGGACCCTCGACCTCGACGGTGCGGCCGCAGTGGCGGCACACCAGGTGGTGGTGGTGCGCCGAGCAGCGCCGGTAGATCGCCTCGCCCGAGTCGGTGCGCAGCACGTCGACCTCGCCGGCGTCCGCCAGCGACTGGAGCGTGCGGTACACCGTGGTCAGGCCGATGCCCTCGCCGCGGTGGCGCAGTTCCTCGTGCAGCTCCTGCGCCGAGCGGAACTCGTCGAGCTGGTCGAGGAGGTGCGACACCGCTGTGCGCTGCTTGGTGGACCTCAGCCCCGGTACCGCGTTGGTAGAGCGTTCACCCGTCGTCACAGTTCCTCCGTCCGGCCGGCCCGGTCGGTGTCGTTGATACCAGTGAGGGCGCGTCGGGCGTCCGGCCCCCCGCTCTCCTCGGCGTGGACGACGGCGTCGACCACGATGTGCGCGAGGTGCTCGTCCACCAGCCGGTAGACGACCTCGCGCCCGTGGCGCTCGCCGTGCACGACGCCGGCGGACTTCAGCACCCGCAGGTGCTGGCTGATCAGCGGCTGGGCGACGCCGAGCGCGTCGACCAGTTCGTGCACGCAGCGGTCCCCCTGCTGGAGCTGGAGCACGATCGCGATCCGCACCGGCGCGGCCAGTGCGCGCAGCAGGTCGCCCGCGGCGGACAGCGTTCGCGGCGACCTCGTGGGGGAGGGACCGGCGGCGCAGCGCTCGGGGGAGTGCAGCTGCCCGGCTCCGACGGGTGCCGTCGCGGCGTCCTGGGCCACGGTGCGCACCCCCCTCCGGTTCTCGGTATGGATTTCACTTCCGATTCTACTCAGTCGCGCAGGACCGGGAGCGTCCCGAGCACGAGGACCACCGGAAGGCGCCCTCGCGGGGGACCGTGGCATCCTCGCACCGAACCTCCTGCGAAGGGACACCGCCGTGCTGCTCGTCTGCCGGTTCCGGGTGGCGGTCGCCGACACCGCCGACTTCACGGCGCGGGCGCGGCGCGCGCTGGAACTGCTGACCGCGCAGCGCGGCTGCCTGCGCGGCGTGCTGAGCCGCTCCACCGACAGCGACGACCGCTGGGTGCTGACGGTCGAGTTCGAGTCGGTGACGGCCTACCGGCGCGCGCTGTCGCCGTTCGAGGTCCGCGAGCACGTCGTTCCGCTGCTGTCGCAAGCGCTGGCCGACGAACCCGCGGCCTACGAACCGGTGCTCGACGCGGCCGCCGGGGACGTGGCCACCCGCACCAGCCTGCTGGCGAGCGACGCGGGCACCGTCCGGCTCGGCGAGGCGGCGGGACCGGCCACTCCGCGTTGATCGGCTGCGGTCGCCCGATGGTGGGCGGAACGGGACGGCTACGCTCGGCCCCCCTGTTTCTTCGTGCTTGGGAGAGTCCGTGCCCGCCGATCGCATCGAGACCGTTGTCAGCCTCTGCAAGCGCCGCGGCTTCGTCTACCCGTGCGGTGAGATCTACGGCGGCACGCGGTCGGCGTGGGACTACGGCCCCCTCGGCGTGGAGCTCAAGGACAACGTCAAGCGCCAGTGGTGGAAGTCCGTGGTGCAGGGCCGCGAGGACGTCGTGGGCCTGGACTCGTCGGTGATCCTGCCGCGCGACGTGTGGGCGGCCTCGGGCCACGTGGAGGCGTTCGTCGACCCGCTGGTCGAGTGCAACTCCTGCCACAAGCGCTTCCGGGCCGACACGCTGTCCGAGGAGTACGCGGAGCGCACCGGCAAGGAGGTCGCCGAGGGCGACCTGTCCGACGTGCCGTGCCCGAACTGCGGCACCCGCGGCAGCTACACCGAGCCGAGGATGTTCAACGGCCTGCTCAAGACCCACCTCGGGCCGGTGGAGACCGACGAGGGCCTGCACTACCTGCGTCCGGAGACCGCGCAGGGCATCTTCACGAACTTCCTCAACGTGCAGACGACGTCGCGCCGCAAGCCGCCGTTCGGCATCGGCCAGATCGGCAAGTCGTTCCGCAACGAGATCACGCCGGGCAACTTCATCTTCCGCACCCGCGAGTTCGAGCAGATGGAGATGGAGTTCTTCGTCGAGCCCGGCACCGACGAGGAGTGGCACCAGTACTGGATCGACGAGCGGGCCCGCTGGTACACCGACCTGGGCATCTCCGAGGACAACCTGCGCCGCTACGAGCACCCGGCGGAGAAGCTGTCGCACTACTCGAAGCGCACCGTCGACCTGGAGTACCGCTTCCAGTTCGGCGGCCAGGAGTGGGGTGAGCTGGAGGGCATCGCCAACCGCGCCGACTACGACCTCACGACGCACTCGAACCACTCCGGCGTGGACCTGTCGTACTTCGACCAGGCCACGAACTCGCGCTACCGGCCGTTCGTCATCGAGCCGGCGGCGGGCGTCGGCCGTCCGATGATGGCGTTCCTGCTGGAGGCCTACACCGAGGACGAGGCGCCCAACGCGAAGGGCGGCGTGGACAAGCGGGTCGTGCTGAAGCTCGACCGCCGCCTCGCGCCGGTGAAGGTCGCCGTGCTGCCGCTGTCGCGCAACGCCGACCTGTCGCCCAAGGCCCGCGACCTGGCCGCCGCGCTGCGCCGGAACTGGAACGTCGACTTCGACGACGCCGGTGCCATCGGCCGCCGCTACCGGCGGCAGGACGAGATCGGCACGCCGTTCTGCGTGACCGTCGACTTCGACACGCTCACCGATCTCGCCGTGACCGTGCGCGAGCGGGACACCATGTCGCAGGAGCGCGTGTCGCTCGACCAGATCGAGGGCTACCTGGCGGCCAGGCTGATCGGCTGCTGACCGGCCGGGGTCAGGAGGAGCCGCGGAGGCCGCCGACGACCGCGTCGGCGCCGCCGCGCCCCTCGCGCGACCGACCGTCCGTGAACTTCACCCGTACAGGCGACACGACGCGCTACAACCGCCTCGTGTCGAGGAAGACCTCCTGCACCTTTCCCGAAGACGGGTCCAGTTCCACGCGCCACCCGCCACCGGTGGACCGGTCGGAGACGACCTCCACCAGTTCGGTGCCCCGGTAGAGCAGGCCGGCCCCCTCGTCGGTGCAGTGCATCACCGGCAGTTCGCCCGACTCCACGGCCGCGAGCGCGGCGGGGTGGCGAGCGGGTTCGGAGTCGTGGTGCACGCCGTTGGCGTGGGGGAGCAGCGCCAGCCCGTCGGTCACCACGCGCAACTCGGGCCCGAACGAGTCGGTCGTGCCACCGACGTGCCAGCAGATCGACCCGGCCGACACCCCGGACAGCACGACCCCTGACTCCCAGGCCCGCCGCATCACCGCGTCGAGGCCGTGCACCCGCCACAGCGCCAGCAGGTTCACCACCGAACCCCCGCCCACCCAGACGGCGTCGCTGGACAGCACGAAGTCCTCCAGGTCGTCGGTCGGCGGCATCGGGAACAGGTTCAGGTGCGCCACGTCGACCCCGGCCGAGCGGCACGCCTCGTCGACCAGCGCCTGGTACCAGCGCTGATCGCCGGCCGCGGTGCCCACGTGGCACAGCCGCGGACGGCGGCCGTCCACCCCGGACAGGTCGAGGGCGAGGCGGATCAGCGGACCCATCTCCAGGTCGGTGCGCCTGCCCCGCCGCCAGGCTCCGGAGGTCGCGAGGATCGTGGGCTGCTCTGCTGGCACGAGCACGATCGAACCACGCCAGCGCCGACGACGGAACGCGCCGAACGGCTGCCGTGCGAAGGCGTCGACGGGGCGCGCCGACGTCACTCCGCGAGTTCTGGAACCATGCGTGCCGTGTCCACGTCACCCCTGTCCGTGTTCGCCTGGATCAGGCGGCTAGTGCTGCGCGTCGTGCTCGGCGCGCTGGTGATGACCGCGCTCGTCGTGGGAGGCACCGCCTTCCGCGTGTGGCAGGTCGCACGCGTCGACGACTGGACCCCTGCCGACGTGGCGGTCGTCCTCGGCGCCGCCCAGTACAACGGCGTGCCCTCCGAGGTGCTGGAGGCACGCCTGGAGCACGCCAAGGGCCTCTACGACCAGGGCGTCGTGCGCCACATCGCGACCACCGGCGGCCGTCAGGACGGCGACGCCTACACCGAGGGCCAGGCCGGGAAGATCTGGCTGGTGGAGCACGACGTGCCGGAGGACGCGATCATCGAGGTGGGGGAGGGCAACGACACCCTCGGAAGCATGCGCGCGCTCGCCGACCGCACGAGCGAGCTGGGCCTGCGCACCGCGATCATCGTCAGCGATCCGTGGCACTCGCTGCGCGCCCGCACGATGGCCGAGGACGCCGGGCTCGACGCGTGGACCTCGCCCACCCGCAGCGGGCCGAACGTGCAGACCAGGGAGACGCAGTGGTTCTACATCCGCCGGGAGACCGGCGCGCTGCTGTACTACCGGCTCACCAGGGCCCCCGCGGCGGCCCTGGACCAGCTCGACATCTGACCGCTCTCCGTATCCTCGTGCGATGACGCCCGGCTACACCGACCACGACGCCGAGCGCCTGCTGGCCGAGGAGGCCAAGGGCGCCGTCCTGCCCGGCGCGCGCACCGAGCGGCGCACCCCGTTCTCCCGCGACCGCGCCCGCGTGCTGCACTCCGCCGCGCTGCGCCGCCTCGCGGGCAAGACGCAGGTGGTGGGGCCGGGTGAGGGCTCCGGCGTGCCGCGCACCCGGCTCACCCACTCGCTGGAGGTCGCGCAGATCGGCCGCGGCATCGGCGAGGAGCTGGGCTGCGACCCGGACGTGGTGGACACCGCCGGTCTCGCCCACGACATCGGGCATCCCCCGTTCGGGCACAACGGGGAACGTGCGCTGAACGCGCTCGCCGGACCGTGCGGCGGGTTCGAGGGCAACGCGCAGACGCTGCGCATCCTGACCCGGCTGGAGCCGAAGACGCTGCGCGGGCTGAACCTCACCCGCGCCTGCCTGGACGCCGCCACCAAGTACCCCTGGCGGCGCTCCGCGGGAGTGGCGAAGTTCGGCGTCTACGACGACGACCTGGAGGTGTTCACCTGGGTGCGCGCCGGTGCCCCGGAGCGCCGCAAGTGCCTGGAGGCCCAGGTCATGGACTGGGCGGACGACGTCGCCTACTCCGTGCACGACGTGGAGGACGGCGTCGTGTCGCACCGCATCTCCCTCGCCGCGCTGGGCGATCCCGCCGAGCGCGCCACCGTCGCCGAACTCGCCGCGAAGCACTTCTCCGACGAACCGGTGTCCGCACTGGAGGCCGCCGCCGCGGAGCTGCTCGGGCTGCCCGCCGTCGCGGACCTCGCCCGCGCCGAGTACGACGGGACGCTGCGAGCCCAGGTCGCGCTGAAGCGGCTGACCAGCGAACTGGTCGGCCGCTTCGCCTCCGCCGCGATCAGCGCGACCCGCGACGTGCACGGCGACGGGCCGCTGTCCCGCTACGCCGCCGACCTCGTGGTGCCCCGGCTGGTGGCCGCGGAGGTCGCGCTGCTCAAGGCCGTGGCGGTGCGCTACGTGATGAGCGACCCCGACCGGCTCGCGATGCAGGAGCGGCAGCGACAGGTCGTCGCGGAGCTGGTGACCGCACTGCTGGGCAGGCCGGAGGAGCTCGACCCCGCGTTCACCCCGGCCTGGCGGGACGCCGCCGACGACGCGGCACGGCTGCGGGTCGTCGTGGACCACGTGGCCCTGATGACCGACGCGCAGGCCGTCGCGCGGCACGCGGAGCTGACCTGAGCGCTCGTCGCTCGCCCACCACCGGTCACCCGCGAGTGGCACACTCGACGACGTGGCCGAGGAGTCGAGGAAACCGCCGGGCCGACGGCGGCCGTGGCGCAGACCCGGCGCCGAGCTGCTCGTGGCCCGCGAGGTCCCCCACCCGGACGGGTGGGACGACGAGGGCGACGACGGTTCGGCCGGCGTCCGCGAACCCCGCCACCCGCGCCCGTCCGGACCCGTGTCGGGCGCCGCTGAGCGGCCGATCCCCGAAGACCCGCTGGTCGCCGTCCTGCCCGACCCGCGTCGACCCTGACCGCTCACCCCCGCTTCCGAGGAGCCCCGTGACCGATCGCGCGCACCTGGCGTTCGCCCTGTCCCTGCACCGCGCCGCAGCGCCCGATCCGGAGGTGAACGCGTGCTGGTCGCCGTACTCGGTGGCGAGCGCGCTCGGCGTCGCCGCGCAGGCGGCTGGGGGTCGGACGCGCGAGGAGATCGTGCGACTGCTCGGCGAGGGCGGTGACGAGCTGCTGCGCGCGTCGACCGTCACCGACGACGCGAGTTTCGCCGTGGCCAACACGCTCTGGACGCGCGAGGGGCTGGAGGTCGAGGCCGAGTTCCTCGACGCCCTCGGCCGCTGGCCCGGCGCGAAGGTGCGCGCCGCGCCGTTCGCCGCCGACCCGGAGGGCGCGCGCACGCTCGTCAACGCCGACGTGGCGGAGACCACCTACGACCTGATCCCCGAGCTCCTGGAACCGGGCTCCGTCTCGCCCGACACCGTCGCGAGCGTCGTCAACGCCGTCTACCTCAAGGCGGGCTGGCTCAACGCCTTCGCCGACGGCGGCACCGAGCCCCGGCCGTTCCACGCGCCGGCCGGCACGGTGGACGTGCCCACCATGACGCTGACCGCGCGGCTGTTCCACGCCGCCGCCGACGGCTGGCAGGCGATCACGCTGCCCGCGCTGGGCGGTGTCGAGGCCGTGGTGCTGCTGCCCGACGGGGACCTCGACGAGTCCACCCTCGACGCCGACCGGCTCACCGCGCTGCTCGACGCCCGCGCGATCAGCCACATCGCGCTGTTCACCCCCGCTCTCGCACTGCGGGCGAGGTTCGCGCTGAAGGACGCGCTCGCGGAACTGGGCGTGCGGACGGTGTTCACCAGCGCCGCCGACCTGTCGGGCCTGAGCCCCGACTCCGACCTGCTGGTGGACGACGTGCTGCACGAGGCCGTGCTCCGCGTCGACGAGCAGGGCTTCGAGGGCGCCGCGGCGACCGCGGTGATGATCAGGGCCGTGTCGCTGGTGGTGGAGAGCGACCCCGTGGAGATCCACGTGGACCGGCCGCACCTGCTGCTCGTCCGGCACGCGCGCACCGGTGCCGTCTACTTCCTCGCCCGCGTGGTCCGGCCCGGCTGATCGCGAGTTGATCTCGTTTTCGATCACGCGGCGTGACCGTCGCTCCCGGGTGATTCTAACGGGGGATTTGTTGGCTTCACGCCTGTAGTCCCAGCTCAGAACACCTACGGTTGGTGTCCATGAGGGACAGCACCGCGTTCGGACGAGAGCTCGGCGACGAACTCCGGCGACTGCGGGTGGGCATGGCGGGACTTGACGCGGCGCGCATGGCGGAGCAGGTCGGGTGGGACCTGTCGAAGCTGTCGATGGTCGAGCAGGGCCGGCACCGGGCGAGTGAACTCGATCTTCTCGTGTTCCTCTCCCGCTGCGGCCTGTCGCACTGCGAGATCGACCGGTTCGTCTCGCGCTACCGCCACGCCTGCGCGCCGTACCTGCACCAGGCGGGCTGCGAGCAGCTGCCGGCCGACCTGCGCGCCCTGGTGCTCGCGGAGACCGGTGCGGCGGTGATCACGAGCTTCGACGCGGTGGCCGTTCCCTGCCTGCTGCAGACCCCGGAGTACTCCGAGGCGTTGATCTCGGGGCTCGGCCTCACGGGACGGACCGAGGTCGCCCCGGCCGTGCGCGCGCTGACCGAGCGACAGGCGATCATGCGCACCCACCTCGGCCCCGAGTGCACGTTCTTCGTCCACGAGAACGTGCTGCGGCTGCGCGTCGGCGACGACCGGATCATGGAGGACCAGATCCTGCGGCTGGTCTTCCACGCGGCGAGCCCGCGCTGCGCGGTGCGGGTCGTGCCCTCCTCCCGCGGTGCCGTCGGCGCGTTCGCCGCGTCGTGCTCGCTCATGCAGTACGAGCAGGAGACCCCGGTGGCGTGCGTGAAGTCCGACCTGGTGCGCACGCTCACCAGCGATGCCAAGGTCATCGCCCGCTGCCGCCTGGTGTTCGAGCGGCTCGACGAGTTCGCCCTGGACGACGAGGGGTCGCGCAACCTGCTGATCGACTGGGTGGGGGAGTACGACAAGCCGTGCTGAGCGGTCAGCGGCCGGTGTCGGACAGCCGCAGGTGCAACCGCATCCCTCCCTCGGCGGGCAGCGCCGAGAGCAGGAGCCGGGTCGGGCCGTTGCGCACCGGCACCGCGCACGACTCGCCCGACAGCAGGGTGCCCGCGAGCATCCCCGCGGAGTGGTGGTCGAGGTCGAGCGTCAGGGCGTGGGACTGGGTCATGCACCGGAACGTATCTGTTGCCCCACGGGCAACCGGAGTCCCCGAAGGTGTCACGTTCCGGAGCTAGAAGTCCACGCCGGTCAGCTTGTCGGGGTTCGCCACGTCGTAGAGGGCGACGACCAGGCCGTCGCGGATCGCGAAGGCGTTCACCCGCGGTGCGCGCGGCGTGCTGCCCGGCCCCGACGATCCCGGCAGCAGCAGTCCGAGGTCGCCGTTGACGAGCGCCTCCCGGCCCGCGAGCTGGCGCGCGCCGCCGTACTTCCGGGCCAGGCCCACCAGGAAGCGCGCCACCTTGTCCGCGCCGCTGATGACGTTGAGCGCCGTGCTGACCCTGCCGCCGCCGTCGCCGATCGCCACGACGTCGGGGTGCAGCAGGCGGGCCACCGCGTTCACGTCGCCCGACGCGAGCGCGGTGAGGAAGCGCTCCAGCACGTCGCGCTGCTCGCTCATCGCCACCCGGGGCGGCGGATCGGCGGCCGCGGCCGCCCTGCGCCCGCGCGAGGCGTGCTGCCGGGCCGCGGCGACCGAGACGCCCAGGGCGCCGGCGATGTCGGTGAACGGCACCCCGAACGCGTCGTGCAGCACGAACGCCACCCGCTGCTCGGGGGAGAGCCGGTCGAGCACGACGAGCGCCGCCATCCGCACGCCGTCGTCCCGCACCACCGCGTCGAGCGGGTCGTCCGGGCCGGTGATCAGCGGCTCCGGCAGCCACGGGCCCACGTACCGCTCCCGCTGCACGACCGCGGACCGCAGCCGGTCGAGGCAGATCCGGCTGACCACCGTCGTCAGCCACGCCCGCAGGTCGCGGATCTCCGCCCGCGCCGAGGCGCTCAGCCCGGTCACGCGCAGCCAGGACTCCTGCACGGCGTCCTCGGCGTCGGCGACGCTGCTGGTCAGCCGGTACGCCACACCGATCAGATGCGATCGGTGCTCGCTGAACTCCACGGCCAGCGTCTGCTCGGCGGCGGTCACGGGTCCCAGTCTGCCAGCACTAGACTCGTCCGCTGTGGCAGGACGGATCAGGGAAAGCGACATCGCGTTGATCCGCGATCGCAGCCGCATCGATCAGGTCGTCGAGGAGCACGTCTCCCTGCGCCGGGCCGGTGGGGGCGCGCTGAAGGGGCTCTGTCCCTTCCACGACGAGAAGTCGCCGTCGTTCAACGTCCGCCCCTCGCACGGAACGTTCCACTGCTTCGGCTGCGGCGAGGGCGGCGACGTGATCGCCTTCGTCATGAAGATCGAGCACCTGGGCTTCGTGGAGGCGGTGGAGCGGCTCGCCGACCGCATCGGCTTCCAGCTCACCTACGAGGGCGGCGGCGCGAGCGTGCAGCGCGACCGCGGCACCCGCACCCGGCTGATCGAGGCGCACCGCGCGGCGGCCGAGTACTACGCCGAGCAGCTCGCCTCCCCCGAGGCGGTGAAGGCGCGGGAGTTCCTGGCCGAGCGCGGGTTCGACGAGGCCGCGGCCCGGCAGTTCGGCTGCGGGTTCGCCCCCGGCGGCTGGGACCGGCTGACCAAGCACCTCCTCGGCCGCGGCTTCGACCTGACCGAGCTGATCAAGGCGCAGCTGACCAAGGAGGGCAGGCAGGGGCCGATCGACCGGTTCCACCGCCGCCTGCTGTGGCCCATCAAGGACCTCGGCGGTGACGTCGTGGGCTTCGGCGCCCGCCGGATCTTCGACGACGACCCGATCCAGGCCAAGTACCTCAACACCAGCGAGAGCGTCATCTACAAGAAGTCGCAGGTGCTGTTCGGCCTGGACGTCGCGAAGAGGGAGATCGCCAAGCGCCACCAGGTCGTGGTCGTCGAGGGCTACACCGACGTCATGGCCATGCACCTCGCCGGCGTCCCCACCGCCGTGGCCTCCTGCGGCACGGCCTTCGGTTCCGAGCACATCTCGGTGCTGAGGCGACTGCTGATCGACGACAACTCCTTCCGCGGTGAGGTGATCTTCACCTTCGACGGCGACGCGGCTGGGCAGAAGGCCGCGATCAAGGCGTTCGACGACGAGCAGCGCTTCGCGGCGCAGACGTTCATCGCCGTCGCCCCCGACGGCATGGACCCGTGCGAGCTGCGTCAGGCCAAGGGCGACGTGGCCGTCCGCGACCTGGTCGCCCGCCGGGTGCCGCTGTTCACCTTCGCGGTGAAGACGCTGCTGCTGGAGCACGACCTCGACACGGCGGAGGGCCGCGTCGCGGCGTTGCAGCGGACCGTGCCGCTCGTGGCGCAGATCAAGGACGTGTCGCTGCGCGACGAGTACGCGCGCCAGCTCGCCGGCTGGGTCGGCTGGGAGGACACGCTGACCGTGGTGCGCCGGGTGCGGGAGAGCGCCGGGGGGACCGCGCCCAAGCAGCGCCGTGCCGCCGCCGACCCGAACCAGGGCGCGCTCCCGGTCGACGTGGACGGGCCGCCCCGCCCGAACCCGCGCGACCCCAACCTGTCGGTGCAGCGCGAGGCGCTCAAAGCCGCGCTGCAACTGCCGGAGATGGCCGGTCCCTACTACGACGCCCTGCCCGACGAGGCCTTCACCCACCCCGCGTACGTGGCTCTGCACCAGGCGATCCGCGAGGCGGGCGGCGCGTCCAGCGGACTGTCCGGTCCCGCGTTCGTCGACGCGGTGAAGCAGGCGTGCCAGCACCAGTCGGTGCGCTCGGTGCTGACCGAGCTGGCCGTGGAGCCGTTGCAGGTCAAGGTGGTGGACCAGTTCCGCTACGTCTCCAGCGTGCTGGCGCGGTTGCAGCAGCTCCTCGTGGCGGGTCAGATCGCCGACATCAAGTCCCGGCTGCACCGCATCTCGCCGGTGCAGGAACCCGACGACTACCGGGCGCTCTTCGGAGACCTGGTGGCGTTGGAGGAGTACCACAAGGCACTCCGCGAACAGGCTGCTGGAGGTCTCTAGATGCTCGGCTGGTGGCGCAGGCTGACGGGACGCGGTGTGCCCGCGGGGTTCGAGGGCACGCTGGAGCCCGACGAGAACGTGCTCGCCCACGCCGCCGTGCGCGGCGGTGGTCACCTGGTGGCCACCTCCCTGGGGCTCTGGGTTCCCGGTGCGCGCCGCATCGGCTGGCACCTGATCAGCAAGGCCAGCTGGAACTCGGGCGCGCTGGTCGTCGTCGAGGCCGAGGAGACCGGTGCGGCCGGTGGGGCGGTGCTCATCCGCGACCTGCCACCGCGCAGGTTCGTCGTGGAGGAGCCCGCGAAGCTCCCCGAGGCCGTGCAGGCCAGGGTGACCGGGTCCATCAGGTCCCGGCACCACCGCGATCTGCCCGGCGGAGGCGCGTGGTTCGTGCAGCGCAAGGTGCCCGGCCAGGACGGTGTGGTGCTCCAGGTGCGCGCCGACGAGGGAACGGACCCCGCGCTCGTGGTGACCATCGCCTCCGACGTGGCGGCGAAGATCGCGGAAGCCCGACCGGTGGACTCCTGACTCCTCGGGTATACAGTACGTACGTACTGCTTGGAGGTGTGTCATGTGGGACCCCGTGAAGTACCTGTCCTTCGCCGACCACAGGTCCAGGCCGTTCCACGACCTCGTCGCCCGCATCGGCGCCGACGCGCCGCGCCGGGTCGCCGACCTGGGCTGCGGGCCGGGAAACCTGACCGCGACGCTGGCCGAGCGCTGGCCCGGCACCGAGCTGGAAGCCTTCGACTCCTCTCCCGAGATGGTCGCCGCGGCCCGTGAGCGCGGCCTGGACGCGTCGCTGGCCGACGTCGCCACCTGGGCCCCGGCACCCGACACCGACGTCGTGATCAGCAACGCCGTCCTGCACTGGGTGCCCGGCCACCCCGAACTGCTGGTCCGCTGGTGCGGCGAACTGCCCGCGGGGGCGTGGCTCGCCGTGCAGGTCCCCGGCAACTTCGCCGGACCGTCGCACTCCCTCGTGCGGGACCTGGTCGCCTCGGCCTGGCGCGACGAACTCGCCCACGTCCTGCGCGACCCGGCGCCCGTGCTCGACCCCGTCGGCTACGCCGAACTGCTCGCGGGCGCCGGGTGCGAGGTCGACGCCTGGGAGACCACCTACGTGCAGCGCCTGGAGGGGCCGGACGCCGTGCTGGAGTGGATCAGCGGCACGGCCCTGCGGCCGATCCGCGCGGCCCTGGACGACGACCGCTGGGCGGCCTTCCGCGCCGACCTCGCGCCCCTGCTGCGCGAGGCCTACCCGGAGCGCGCCGACGGCACCACGTGGTTCCCCTTCCGTCGCGTCTTCGTGGTGGCCAGGACCGCTCCGTCCGCCTGAACCGCAGAGCGGGCCCCGCCGCCCCTCAGGACCCGACGAGTTCTTCCGTGAGCTTGCGCAGCCGCAGGCGTGCTTCCTCGTCGTACGCCTGCTCGTGCGCCCGCCGATCCGCGAACCGGTCGAAGTACCGTCCCGTCACCCCCTCGACCCCCGGCGCGGCGATCAACCGCATCACCGGGCCGACACCCTCGTCGACCGCGGCCAGCGGGTGGAACCCGCCCTGCTGCGTCATCGGCGTGTCCATCAGGTGCGCGGGGTGCACCGCGTTGACCGCGACCCCCGATCCGTCCAGCTCCTCGGCCAGGTCGAACGTCGACATGACCAGTGCGAGCTTGCTGCGGCAGTAGGCCCGCACGCCCTCGTAGGCGCTCTCCATCATCGGGTCGTCGAAGTCGATCGGCGCCTGCCCGGCCGAGGTCACGTTCACCACCCTGGCCGGTGCCGCCCCGGTCAGCAGCGGTGTCAGGCGTCTGGTCAGCAGGTGCGGGGCCAGGTGGTTCACCGCGAGTCTCAGCTCGTGCCCCTGCGCGCTGAGCTGCCGCTGGCTCGGGTCCTCGCCGCCGCCCACCGCGGCGTTGTTCACCAGCACGTCCAGCCGCGACTCGTCCGCCCTGACCCGCTCCGCCAGGTCGACCACCTCCCGCAGGTCGGCCAGGTCGGCGACGTGGGTGCGCACGGTGCACGCCTCCGACGCCCGGCGAGCCTCCTCGGCGACGGCCTCCAGCCGCTCGTGGTCGCGGCCGTGCAGCAGCAGCGTCGCGCCGTGCGCGGCGAGGTCGAGGGCGAGTGCGCGACCCAGGCCACCGGTCGCTCCGGTGATCATCACGATGTTGTCCACGCATTGATGTGTATCAAAGCTTTGACGATCGATCCAGCGTTGATCGCGAGTATCCTCTGAACGTGGTCATCCCAGCTCAGGAACGTCTCGGCCTGGACGTCAAGCGCGCCGAGCAGGCGCTGATGACGGCGAAGAGCGCGGCCGTGCGCAGTGCGAAGCTGACCGTCCCCCAGTACGCCGCGCTGCTCGGGCTGGCGGACAACCCCGGCATCTCGGGGGCCGCGCTGGCGAGGCTGTGCCAGGTCACCCCGCAGAACATGGCCGTCGTGCTGCGCAACCTCGACGAACGGGGGCTGGTCGAGCGGACTCCGCACGAGTGGCACCGCAACGTCGTGGAGGCCAGGCTGACCGACTCCGGTCTGCGCGCCCTGCGCGCGGCCGACGCCGAGGTGGCGCGGATCGAACAGCGGATCGCCGACGAGTTCGCCCCCGAGGAGCGGGAGGCGCTGCGCGCGCTGCTGGGACGCTGCGTGAAGGCGATCCGGGCGGAATGAGCACCCGCGCGCACCGGCGGCGGTGACGGCGCGCGCGGGAGCACCACTAGTTGGTGCGCGGGGTGGACGGCTCCGGAGACCGGTGCTGACCGTTGGTGGAGGACCGCGGCCGGTGGCCGAACCCGGTCCTCTCGCCGATCTTGGCCCGCGCGATCCCCGCCGCGCCCTGAACCGCCGGGTGATCGGCCAGCGCGCGGTACGTCCGCACGATCTGGTCGTACCTCCCCCGGCCCGCGCGTGCGCCGAGGACGTAGCCGACGGCCACTCCGAACACGATGCCCTTCAAGGTCGTCCCCTCTCGTGTCGTGGCTGCTCACGGCCCATACTGCCGCACAACGGGGGGGTGTGTGCGAGTGCTGGTCCCGATGCGCTAGAGTTCTCCACGTCGGACGGAGAGCGTGTCCGCCCGACGGCGAGCACAACAGAACATTCCCCCATAGCTCAACGGCAGAGCATTCGACTGTTAATCGAAGGGTTACTGGTTCGAATCCAGTTGGGGGAGCGTTGCCGCAGGTGAGGCCCGGTCCATTGAGGACCGGGCCTCTTCTGTTGGGCCGCGTCCTGCTTTCTTCACACCATCAGGTGAAGCTCGGTGTGAGGACTCCGGCTCACCGCCGAGCCCTCTCGGGATCGTCGTCGGGTGCCTTCTCCCACCGCGCTGGACAGATGCAGGGTTCTTCGGACGCCGGGAACGATGATCGGTACTCTCTGTGCCGCGACGGCGCAACCCACGGGGTCGTGGGCTGCGCCACGTGAGGGGCGGTAGCTCAGCTGGTCAGAGCAGCGGACTCATAATCCGTCAGGTCGTGGGTTCGAGCCCCACCCGCCCCACGGTTCAGCCGGGCGCGGCGCGAGCGCCCCGCCGCGTCTCCCGCACCCGCTCAGCGGCTGGTGAACGTGCTCGGTTCGCCTGCCCGATTTGTCCCAGATCGGGGAGTAAAAGCGGCCTGACCTGCGTTGATGCTTGTATGAAGGGTGACAGGGTCGAGGTTGTGGTCGACGCGGGCGACAGCACGCGTACCTACGAGATCGTCGCGTCGCGGGCCGGGCGGCGCGTCGAGACGCGGATCGGGCGAGGCGTGGCGGAAGTGGTCGAGGTGACCCGCTCCGGCACGGTCGTGCGGACCGCGCGGTTCATGGCCAGCCGGGTGCTCGCACTGGTGGAGCACCCCGCGCCCCGGCCGGTGCTCGACGAGGAGCGCGAGGCCGCCGACGCGCCGCGCCCGCTCGAAGCGATGTCCGTTTCCCGGTGAGCGCCTGCTCCCGGCAGTCGCACGGCACCGGCGGCCGGGACACCGGCCGCCGGTTGTGACGTGCCGCGGTTTTGTCCGCGGCTCGTTCGTGCCACGCCGACGGCGGAACCGCCCCGATCGTCGCCGGGGTGGGACAGTCGGCGCAGCGGAACCGCCGGTACGAGATTCAGGGGCGCGACGATGACGAGCTGCCAGTTCTGCGGCGAGCCGGTCCAGGACGCCGTGGAGCACCGCCAGTGGTGCGCCGACGACGCCGGTGCGCACCACGACGCGCTGGGGCCCGTCGTCGTGCTGATCGCCGGCGCCGTCGTCGGACTCGCTCCGCTGCTGCCCTGGGCACGGGTCGGGCCGATCGGCGACCTCGACCTGCACCAGCTCTACACCGCCCAGCGGGGAGCGGCGTTCCCGTTGATCTTCGCCGTGATCGCCGTCGCCGCGGTCGTGGTCGCCGTCGTGGGCGCTCCCCGGACGACGGCTCGGATCGCGACCGGGGTGCTGGCCCTGCTGACCTGCGTCCTGGTCGTGCGCCTCCTGCTGAGCGTGCGGGACGTGGAGTCCCTGTCCGTCGGCGCCGGTCCGTGGGTCGGACTCGCCGGAGCGCTCACGCTCCTCGTGGCCGCGGCCGTGCCGTTCTGGCCGGGGCCGAGCACCTCGCAGGAGCGACTCCACCGGGGGATCGCCGGGGCCACCGTCGCTCTCGTCGTGATCGGCGCGGGTGCCGCCGGGCTGGCGGAGGAGGCACCGTCGCAGCGGCCCTTGGCGGGGGCGCCCGCGCCCGCCTTCACCGCGGCCGCCGCCGTGCCGTCCGCGACGACCGGCGTGGTCGTGCCGTCCACGACCACCGTCTCCGCTCGGCCGTCGTCCGCCGGCACCGGCCCGAGTCGCACGGCCGCCGAGGACCTCGTCCGGTCGAAGGGCTTCACCCCCGCTCCGGGGACCTGGTCCGACCCGTCCGCGCTCAACGTCGTGCTGGCCGGTCGCGCGGGAGCGGCGGACTCGGCGTCGCAGCTCGCCTTCTTCTTCCACGACGGCGACTACCTGGGAACCGACACGGCGACCACGAGCGCGCGCATCGACCTGGTGCGGGCGGAGCGCGACACGATCGTGCTGTCCTACCAGCTCTACGCCGCCGCCGATCCGGTCTGCTGCCCGACGCGGGGATCGGCGACCGTGCGCTACCGCTGGACCGGGACGGCACTCGCCCCGCTGGACCCGATCCCGACGGACGACCCGTCGGCGGACGGCAGTCGGAGGTAGTCGCGGTGCGCCCCGTGACGTGTGGTCCCGATCACTGCGCGCGGCGAGCCGGAGCCGTCGAGCACCCCGGCGGGCCCGACGACCTGCGGTTTCACCGACTTCGGCGAGAGCGCGACCCCGGATTTGCCTCTGCCGGGAGCGGGGTGTAACTTTCTTCGAGCCAGCGCGGAACGGGCCCGGAAGGGAACGGAGTGCGGCAGACCCCCTCGCTAGTTCACTCCTAAAAGGGTGCTAGAGTTCGTGGTCGCAACAACCTCCAGAACTACATGAACAGCGTTCCTTGCTGCCCGGAGTCGGAAACGACGCCGATTTGACAGGGAAAAAGCGGTTCGGATAGCGTCTGGAACGAACAAAAACTG
>NZ_JAEIOJ010000006.1 GCF_016464305.1 Umezawaea beigongshangensis | reverse complement strand
ACGTGCTCCATCAAGAACGCCGCCGCCGACGACATCAACGTCCCGAACGGATCGATCGCCATGCTCGCCGCATCCGCCGCCAGACCCACCAGACCGAGACCACCCTCGACCCAGCTGCCCTCCTTGAACCCGTTCCACGTGTCCATCGCCGACTCGGCGATCGAGATCCCCGACGCCCACCCGTTGTCCCCCGTACCGGCGTTCACCAGACCACCCGGCTCACCCGGCGCCTGCGCCACCAACGGATTGGCCTCAGTCACGATTCGCCCCCTCATGTGTCAGTCGGAAGAATGACACCGCCCAGGATGGTAGGTCCCCAGCTCACTCTCCGTTAGCTCTTTCGGCGTAGTCGCCCCACCTGCTCACCGAGAGCCAGGCCGGAAGCACGGTGACGCGGGTCACGATTCGCCATTGACACGGGTCAAGCGGGTGCACAAGCTTATGGAAGCGCTCTCACGGCGGTGTCCGGTCCTGCAACCGGCCCCCGCGAGCGTGCTCCCGCCGGGTGACGGCGTCAGCTGGCGGGGAAGTCGCCCTCCACCCTGTCCGAGGAGTCTTCGCATGCACAGACGAACCAGGTGGTCGAGCGCGATCACCGCACTGGCGGTGGCCGCGTCCGTCGCGGTCTCCGGTCCACCGGCTCAGGCGATCGGCCCCGACCTGCTGCCCCTCACGATCACCAACAACAGCGGCCGTTCGGAGCCGGTGCACCTCTACGTCCTGGGCACCGACATCCGGCCCGGTGGACGGCTCGGGTACGTCAACCAGGGAGGCGGCTTCACCCCCTGGTCCCCCGGTTCGAACCCGCCGGTGCCCGCTCCCGACGTCTCCATCGCCGGTCCCGCGAACGGCGGCAGCGTCACGGTGCGGGTGCCGCGCTTCATCTCCGGGCGCGTCTACATGTCGTTCGGCGAGAAGCTGAAGTTCTTCCTCACCCCGGACGGCCTGGTGCAGCCCGCGCCGTGGGCCGCGGGCGACCCCAACCGGAACATCCTGTTCGACTGGAGCGAGTTCACCTACAACGACTCCGGCCTGTGGCTCAACAGCTCGCAGGTGGACCAGTTCGCCGTGCCGCACGCGGTGACGGTCACCGGGGCGAGCGGCGCGACGAAGAAGACCGGTGAGCTGGTCTCGAACGGCCGCGAGAACGTGATCAACGCCCTGCGCAACCAGCCCGGTTGGGCGAACTCGATCCTGACCAGGTCCGACGGCACGGTGCTGCGGGTCCTCGCGCCGGGCAAGGCGGCCGACGCCGGGCTGTTCAGCCCCACCTACCTGGACCCCTACATCGCCCAGGCGTGGAACGCGTACACGAGCAAGACCCTCACCGTCGTGCCGTTCACCGACCAGCCGAACACCAGGTACTTCGGGCGCACCTCCGGCAACGTCATGAACTTCACCAACACCGCCGGTCAGCACGTCGCCTCGTTCACCAGGCCGTCCACCGCCAACGTGTGGGGCTGCGACGGCGCGCTCGCAGCGCCCAACGACCAGGTCGTCGGCCCCATCGCCCGCACCCTGTGCGCGGCGCTGCACCGCTCCACCCTCGGCACGATCGACACCCAGCCCGGCGGCGGGCCGGCCGACTTCTACCGGGGCGCGATCACCAACCACTACTCGCGGGTCATCCACCAGAACATGGTGGACGGGAAGGCGTACGGCTTCGCCTTCGACGACGTGCAGGCCCAGGAGTCGCTGGTGCACGACGGTGATCCGCGTGCCGCGGGGATCGTCCTGACCCCGTTCGGCGCCGGCGGGCCGGGCACCCCGCAGCCGACGACCAGCAGCATCGTCAGCGACTGGCACGGCAAGTGCGTCGACGTGCCCAACGGCAACTACGCGGACGGCCAGCGGCTGATCGTGCGGAACTGCACCGGTGCCGCGAACCAGAGGTTCGAGTTCACCGGCGGCACGCTGCGGTCGCAGAACAACAAGTGCGTGGACGTCGCGTGGGGCTCGACCGCGAACGGCGCGGCGGTCCAGCTCGCCACGTGCAGCGGCAATGCCGCCCAGCAGTTCGTGCTGAGCGGCGCGGGTGACCTGGTCAACCCGCAGGCGAACAAGTGCGTGGACATCGCGGACTGGAACCCGAACGACGACGCGGTCCTCCAGCTGTGGGACTGCGGGGGCACCGCGAACCAGAAGTGGCACCGCGGCTGAGCGCTGATCGGACGGTCGCCGCCCCGGCCCGCGCCGGGGCGGCGGTCAGCCGGAGCGCAGGTCCTCCGCGACGCGGCGGCGGGCGATCTCCTCGAACGCCGCCGCCCCGGTGACGTGTCGCCCGCCCTGGCCAGCAGCCGGAGGGTCGACGTCCTCGACGTCCTCGACGTGCACGAACGCCACGCCGGAACCGTCCCGGTTGCCGGAGCGCGGCGTGGGGCGAGTCCTCCGGTGCCCACCTCGCGCCCCTGCTCGGGCTCACCGGTGACGGTGAGCTGGAGGGCGACGTCGGCGTGCGGACGGCCGACCTCCTCACCGACCGGCTGGTCGGAGCTGCCCGGCGGGGGCGACGGGGCGTCGGCGGAACCGCACCAACGACGCGAGCCGTCCGGGGTGACGCCACGAAGGTGTGGTTCCACGTGCTGGTCGGGTCGGGTGTCCCGCTTGCCCGTCCGCGCACGTGCCACTTCACTCGGACACCTGCCGCGTCCCGGACCGCTCTCCCGCAGACAGGAACCCGAACCATGTCCGTCACCGACGAGCTGATCGCGAACAACGCCGCCTACGCCGCGCAGTTCTCCGGTCCGCTGCCCCTCCCGCCGTCCAAGCAGGTCGCCGTCGTGGCGTGCATGGACGCCCGCATCGACGTCTACCGCGTCCTGGGCCTCGGCGAGGGCGAGGCCCACGTCATCCGCAACGCCGGTGGTGTGATCACCGAGGACGAGATCCGCTCCCTCGCCATCAGCCAGCGCCTGCTCGGCACGCGGGAGGTCGTCCTGATCCACCACACCGACTGCGGGATGCTGACCTTCACCGACGAGGAGTTCACCCGGACCATCCAGGACGAGGTGGGCGTGAAGCCGTCCTGGGCGGTGGAGTCCTTCACCGACGTGGAGGAGGACGTGCGCCAGTCGGTCGAGCGCATCCGCATCAGCCCGTTCGTGCCGGTGAAGGACTCGATCCGCGGGTTCGTGTTCGACGTGGCGACCGGGAAGCTCGACGAGGTGCACCCGATCGCGCAACGGTGATCCCGGACCACCGCGGCGGTCCGGGATCAGACGCCGAGCGCTGCCCGGACCCGCCCGACGACCGCCTGCTCCGCCTCGCCGACCCGGCCGTCCGCCGAGGCGACCTCCTGGCACACGGCGACCACCGCGGCGGGGAAGGCCAGCGCCTCGGCCGGCGCCTTCGCCGCGAGGATGCGGGTGGACAGGCGCAGGGCGGTCAGCACGCCGTTCTCCACGTCGGCCGCGGAACCCTCCGGCAGCTCGGGCCGGTCGGCGGCGAGGACGTCGCGCAACTCCGGCGACAGGTGCGTCATCGCCCTGATCCCCGCGCGGCTCTCCTGGTCGAGCGCGCCGGGCTCCGCCGTGGACACCAGGACCATCGCGCCGAAGACGGCCGTGCGCAGCGTCCGGCCCTCCTCCTCCGTGAACTCAGTCATGGGACACACCCTAGATCGACCTGTCGCACGTTCTCGCGCACCTCGGCCGTTCGGGCATCCGCGACCGGCCGTCCGCACCGGGGCTCACGGCGCGGTGGGCGCCGCGCCGTGAGCCACCCTTCCCTCAGCCCTTGACCGAACCGGTGAGCCCACCGACGATGCGGCGCTCGGCGAGCACGAAGAAGGCCAGCGCCGGAATCATCGACAGGGCCGTGAAGGCGAGCACCAGCGCGGTGTCCTGGGAGTACTGCGACTGGAACGTGGCGACGCCGAGCGGCAGCGTGAAGTTCGTCGCGTCGTTGAACACCAGCAGCGGCAGCAGGTAGGCGTTCCAGCTGGTGACGAACGCCAGCACGCTCACCGTGATCAGCGCGGGCACGGACAGCGGCAGCAGGATGCGCCAGAAGAAGCCGAGCCTGCTCGCGCCGTCGAGCACGGCGGCGTCCTCCATCTCGATCGGGATCGCCCGCATGAAGGGACGCAGGATCACGATCGTCACCGGCAGGGAGAAGGCGGCCTGCGGCAGGGCCACCCCGAGCGGGTTCTCCAGCAGCCCCAGCTGCCTGAGCCACTGGTACAGCGGCAGCGCCGCCAGACCGACCGGGAACAGCAGACCCAGGGTGAACAGCGTGTAGAACGCCTCGCGGCCCCGGAAGTCGTAGCGCGACAACGCGAATCCCGCCGTCGAACCGAGACCGACGGCCAGCACCGTCGCGATCACGGCGATCAGCGCGCTGTTGCCCAGGAACTGCCAGAACGTCTCCGAGACCAGGATCGCCCGGTAGTTGTCCCACACCCACGGTCCGGGCAACCCGGCGGGCGCGGCGTTGATCTGGGCGGTGGTGCGGAAACCGCCCAGGGCCACGAACAGCAGCGGCACCACCGTGACCCCGACGATCAGCGCCGCCGCGAGGTAACCGGCCGGTGTGCCGAACCTGGACCTGCTGGACACGTGCACGGCCATGATCAGCCCACCATCCTGGTCACTGCGCCCTCGGTGTCGCGGCGCAACACGTAGCGCTGGTAGAGCAGGGCGAACAGGAAGCAGACGACGAAGACGACCACCGCCACCGCGCTGCCGTAGCCGAACTCGTAGCGCTTGAAGCCGTGGTCGACGAGGTAGGTCGCCATCGTCGTCGACGCGTTCGCCGGACCGCCGAGGGTCATGATCCACACCAGGTCGAACAGCTGGAGCGAGCCGATGACCGACAGGAAGATCCAGATCCGGATCGTCGGGCCGAGCAGGGGCAGCACCACGAGCCTGGTGGTCTGCCACGGCGAGGCCCCGTCGAGCGCGGCGGCCTCGCGCACCTCCACCGGCACCGCCTGGAGCCCGGCCAGCAGCAGGACGACGCCGAAGCCGATGTACTTCCAGGTGATCACCGCGAACAGCGTGTAGAGCACGACGTCGGGGTCGGCGAGCCACTGCTGCACCAGGTCGCCCAGCCCGGCCGCGACGAGCACCCGGTCCACGAACCCGCCCGGTTGCAGCATCAGCAGCCAGATGACGGCGGTGACGGCCTCGGAGAGCACGTAGGGCGCGAACACGACGGCCCGCAGGACGGCCCGGCCGCGCAGCCTCTGGTTCAGCAGCAGCGCGAGCCCGATGCTCAGCGGCAGCTGCACCACCAGCGACAGCACGACGATGATCACGTTGTGCCAGAAGGCGCTCTGGAACACCGGTCCGGACAGCGCGTCGGTGTAGTTCGTCAGGCCGACGAAGTCCTGGAGCGGACCGAAGCCGTTCCACCGGTAGAGGCTGTAGAACGCCGCGATGCCGATGGGCGCCAGCACGAACAGCGCGAACAGCACCAGTGCCGGCCCCAGCAGCAGGACGAGCTCCAGCCGCGTGCGCGTGCTCGTGCGGCGGGTGCGGGGCCTCGGCGGAGCCGGTGGGGCGGGCGGCGCGACCGGCCGCCCCACCGTCGTGGTCGTCTCGGTCATCACTTGCTTCCGGCCGCGGCCTGGTTCACGGCCTCGACGATGCTCTCGGGCGATCCCTGCCCGGCGAAGAGGTTCGCGACGGCCTCGTTGAGCGCGGCGCCCACGTTCGTCGGGAGCGCGCGGTCGAAGTACATCTGCACGTGCGGCGCGTTCCGGCCGTGCTCGAAGACGGTCTTCAGCGCGTCGCTCTTGAGCGCGGTGGCCGCGGCGGGGTTGACCGGCAGACCCGTTCCGCTCGCCGCGAGGGAGTGCTGCACCTCGTCGCTCACCAGGTACTCCAGGAAGTCGGAGCACGCCTTCGCCGCCCTGGTCGTGCAGGAGAAGCCGTCGCCGCCGCCGAGCACGGCGTTCGGAGCTCCCTTCCCGCCCTCGACCGACGGGAACGGGAACCAGCCGATCTTCGACTCCAGGTCGGGGTCCTCGGTCAGCGACGACATCGTGCCCGGCTCCCAGTCGCCCTGGAGCTCCATCGCGGCCTTGCCGTTCGCGACGAGACCGGCGGAGCTGCCCGCGCCCTGCTGCGCGGGAGTGCCGTTGAAGCCGTCCTGGAACGGTTCGGTCGCCAGGAACGCCTGGAGGTCCTCACCCGCCTCGCGCCAGCACGGGTCCTTGAGCTCGACGGCCTTCACCGACTGCTCGACCACCTCCGGGGAGCACCTGCGCACGGCGAAGTAGTTCCAGTAGAAGGCGTCGGGCCAGCGGTCCTTGCCCCCCACCGCGATCGGTGCGACCCCGGCGGCCTTCAGCTTGCTCACGGCCTCGTTCAACTCGTCCACCGTGGTCGGGGTCGCGGTGATCCCGGCCTGCTCGAACAGGTCCTTGCGGTACCAGAAGCCGACGACGTGCTGCGCGAACGGAACGCCGTACTGCTTGCCGTCGACCTGCCAGCCCTGGGCGAAGTCGCCGATGGTGGAGATCCAGCCCCTGGTGTTCTCGGTGATGTCGGCGAGCTTTCCCGAGGTGAGCTGCGAGGCGAGGTCACCTCCTCCCCACTGCTGGTAGACGTCCGGCGGGGTCGTCGACTGGAGCGCCAGCGGGATCTTCGTGGAGAAGTCCTCGTTCTGGATGGGCTGAGCGCTGATCGTCGCGTCCGGGTGGGCTTCGTGGTAGTCCACGGCCACCTGTTCCCAGACCGACTTGATGGGGTCCGTGGTGCCGTTGTGCCACCAGGTCAGCGTGACCGGCCCACCGGCTTCGGTGGGCTCCGTGCCCCCGCAGGCGGCGAGCACCAGCGCGGAGGCGACGACGAGCGTGGGGATGGTGCGGATCGAGCGCATGGGAAGTCCACTCCTGACAACGTCGGCCGAGTTGGACGGGCAGAGCAACGCACAGGCTGCGGGGGCAGTCTGGCCCGAGTGAAAATCTCGTGTCAATCGTTATCGATAACGTTTTACAACGGCTAGGCTGACGCCGTGCCGCCCAGTTCCCGCATCACCATTCGAGACGTGGCCGTGCAGGCCGGCGTCTCGATAGCCACGGTTTCCAAGGTGCTCAACCAGCGCTACGGGGTCGCCGCAGAGACGTCGGCCCGCGTGCGGGCGGTGATCGACGAGCTCGGGTACGAGGCGAGCCTCGTGGCTCAGAGCCTGCGCAACCACCGCACGAACGTCATCGGCATCCTGGTCGCGGACCTCGAACCGTTCAGCACCGAACTGCTCAAGGGCGCGGCGGACTCGATCCGCGGCAGCGGTTTCGAACTGGTCGTCTACTCGGCCGGGGGACGCACGGGCGACCAGGCGGGCTGGGAGAAGCGGTACCTCTCCCGGCTGAGCGGCACCCTGGTGGACGGCGCGGTCCTGGTCACCCCGGCCGTGGTCCTGGAGGCGCTGCACGGGACGCCGGTGGTGGCCGTCGATCCGCACACCGGGCCGACGGCGCTGCCGACCATCGACTCCGACAACCTGCGCGGCGCCCAGCTCGCCACCGAGCACCTGCTCGCGCTGGGCCACCGCCGCATCGCGCTGCTCACCGGCAGACCGGACCTCCAGTCCGCGCAGCTGCGCGAGACCGGCTACCGGCGCGCTCTGGCCGCGGCGGGCGTACCCGTGGACGAGGACCTGATCAGGGTCGGCTCCTACGACCCCGACATCTCGCGGCGGTCGGCGCGGGAGCTGCTCACCGGGCCCGACCGGCCCACGGCCGTGTTCGCGGCCAACGACCTCTCGGCGATCGCGACCGTGGAGACCGCGTCCGCGCTCGGGCTGCGGGTGCCGGACGACCTGTCGGTGGTGGGGTTCGACAACATCCCCGACTCGATGCTGTGCACTCCCCCGCTGACCACGGTGGACCAGCCGATCCGCGAGATGGGACGGCGTGCGATCACGCTGCTGATCGAGCTGATCAACGGGGGCGAGCCGGCGCGGACGCACCTGACCCTGGACACCAAGCTGGTCGTGCGCCAGTCGACCAGGGCGGTCGCCGTCCCCTCCTGACGCACCCGTTCGACCAGCTGGCGCGCTTCGAGACCGAGCCGCGCGCGAGGCGGTCGACGCGCACCCGCGCGCCGATCGCGAGTTGACCGTTCAGGCAGTGCGAGTCGGCCGTCGGAGCACGGCGAGGTGGTCGTTCGCGACGCGAACGCTCACCTCGCCGTGCCCGGACGCGCGACTCGCGGTCAGAGGGTGCGTTCCAGGCGGGTGGCCAGGATGCGGTTGAAGCGGGCCGGATCGGCCAGCTCGCCGCCCTCCGCGAGCAGGGCCATGCCGTGCAGCAGCTCGGCCGTGTCCGCCAGGCCGGCGCGGTCCTCGGTCTCGGCCAGGGCGGTGCGCAGCCTGGTCACCAGCGCGTGCTCCGGGTTGAGCTCCAGGATGCGCTTGACCTGCGGCAGCTCCTGCCCCATCGCCCGGTACATCTTCTCCAGGGTCGGGCTGAGGTCGTGGGTGTCGCCGACCACGCACGCGGGCGAGGTGGTGAGCCGCGTCGACAGGCGCACCTCCTTGACGGCGTCGCCGAGCGTCTCGCCCATCCAGGTCAGCAGCTCGGCGAACTCCTCCCGCTGCGCCTCCGACGCCTCGGCGTCGGAGTTGAGGTCGACCTGCCCCTTGGCGATCGACTGGAACTGCTTGCCGTCGAAGCCGGGGACCGAGTCGACCCACATCTCGTCCACCGGGTCGGTGAGCAGCAGCACCTCCAGGCCCTTGGCCCGGAACGCCTCCATGTGCGGGGAGTTCTCGATGGTCGCCCTGGACTCGCCCGTCATGTAGTAGACGTGCTCCTGCCCCTCCTTCATCCGCTCCACGTACTGCCGCAGCGTGGTGGGCTTCTCCGCGTCGTGGGTCGAGTCGAAGGAGGCGATGTCGAGGATCGCGTCGCGGTTCTCGAAGTCGTCGAGCAGACCCTCCTTGACCGCGCGGCCGAACTCGCTCCAGAAGGTCGAGTAGGCGTCGGGACGCTCGGTCATCATGGTCTTGACCGTTGACAGCACCTTCTTGACCAGCCTGCGGCGCATGAGCTGGATCTGCCGGTCCTGCTGGAGGATCTCGCGGGACACGTTCAGCGACAGGTCCTGCGCGTCGACCACGCCCTTGACGAAGCGCAGGTACTCCGGCATCAGCTCTTCGCAGTCGTCCATGATGAAGACGCGCTTGACGTAGAGCTGCACGCCGCGCTTGCGCTCCCGCATGAACAGGTCCAGCGGGGCCTTGGACGGCAGGAACAGCAGCGCCTGGTACTCGAAGGTCCCCTCCGCCTGCATGCGGATGGTCTCCAGCGGGTCGTTCCAGTCGTGGCTGACGTGCTTGTAGAACTCGGTGTACTCCTCGTCGGTGACCTCGCTGCGCGGACGCGCCCACAGCGCCTTGCGCGAGTTGATCGTCGTCGGCTCGGCGTCGTCCTCGCCCTCCGGCGCCATCCGCACGGGCCAGGTGATGAAGTCGGAGTACCGCTTGACGATCTGGGTGATCGTCGCCGTCGAGGTGTAGTCGTGCAGGTTCTCCTCGGCGTCCGCCGGCTTGAGGTGCAGCGTGACGCTCGTGCCCTGCGGGGCGTCGGCGACCGGCTCGATCGTGTAAGTGCCCTCGCCGGTGGACTCCCAGCGAACGCCCTCGGCCGCGCCGGCGCGGCGGGTCACGAGGGTGACCTTGTCGGCGACCATGAAGCTGGAGTAGAAGCCGACTCCGAACTGGCCGATGAGGTCCTGGGAGGCGGCCGCGTCCCGCGTCTCCTTCATCGTGCGCAGGAACTCGGCGGTGCCCGACTTCGCGATCGTGCCGATCAGCTTGACCACCTCGTCGCGGGTCATGCCGATGCCGTTGTCGCGGACGGTCAGCGTGCGCTGCTCCCGATCGACGTCCAGGGCGACGTGCAGGTCGGAGGTGTCGACCTCCAGCTCCTTGTCGCGGAACGCCTCCAGGCGCAGCTTGTCCAGCGCGTCGGAGGCGTTGGAGACCAGTTCCCGCAGGAACGTGTCCTTGTTCGAGTAGATCGAGTGGATCATCAGCTGGAGCAGCTGACGAGCCTCTGACTGGAACTCGAGCGTCTCGACGTGCGCGGTCACGGGCTTCCCTTCACGAGGTCCTCTGGCAGCCCCGCATCGTACCCAGTCGGCTCTTCCCGCGGGGAAAGCCGGGCCGCTCAGCCCGTCGCGCCCACCCCGGGCGCGTCGAGCACCGGTCCACCGGCGAGCCGCTGCACCCGCGGACCGCCGGAGTCGCGGTCGTGCTCGTCGCAGTGGCGATGACCGGGTGGCGTGCCGTTCCGCCGTCCGGTGGGCCGGTCGGCGGCGTCGCCCCCGGCACGCTCCTCCGTTCGGCTCGCACGCCGACGGGTGAACGGTGACGGGGTGCGGGAGCGGAGGCACCGGGATTCGCTCGAACGGCGGTGCTCCGAACCGACGACCCGCTCGACCATGTCCGAGCGGGTACCGGTGACGGCGGCGAGAGGACGCGGTTGTCACGAACTCGTTCAGCTCCCCCGGCCACCGGTACCCGCTCCACCGTCGAAGACCGCCCACCGCACCGGACTCGTGGCCGGAGGTGGGACCAGCCGCACACCGCG
Source organism: Umezawaea beigongshangensis (assembly GCF_016464305.1). Taxonomy (GTDB): domain Bacteria; phylum Actinomycetota; class Actinomycetes; order Mycobacteriales; family Pseudonocardiaceae; genus Umezawaea_A; species Umezawaea_A beigongshangensis. The sequence goes on along the minus strand of NZ_JAEIOJ010000006.1, from coordinate 384,917 downwards.
ACGGCGGGCGATCCGTTCCTCGTCCACGAGGTGCTGACCCGCGGCGACCGCGCAGCGCTTCCGGAGAGCGCGGCGGGCCTGCTCCCGGCTCACCCGCGCCTCCCCGCACGCCGCCGGGCCGGGCGAGCAGCGTCGACGGCGGCCGGGCCGGTCAGACCGGACTGGTCCCGACCACGACCGTGGCGTCCAGCTCCTCGGAGGTGACCAGCCGCGGCACGAGACCGCCGCGGGCGAACGCCTCGGCGGTGCGCGGCGCCTGGCTCGCGCTCGTCTCGATCAGCAGGTGCCCGCCGGGCGCGAGCCAGTGCGGCGCGGCCGCGGTCACCCGGCGCTGGACGTCGAGCCCGTCCGCGCCGCCGTCGAGCGCGACCCGCGGCTCGTGCACCCGCGCCTCCGGCGGCATCAGCCCGATGGCGGCGGTGGGCACGTAGGGCGCGTTGGCCACCAGGACGTCGACCCGGCCCGCCAGTTCGACCGGCAGCGGCGCGCAGAGGTCGCCCTCGTGCACCCGGCCGCCGACGGCCTCGACGTTGCGCCGCGCGCACGCCACGGCGACCGGGTCGACGTCGGCGGCGTGCAGGTCGATCTCCGGCAGGAGCGTCGCGAGCGCGGTGCCCACCGCGCCCGAGCCGCAGCACAGGTCGACCACGACGGGACGCGGCGCGGCACCGGACGCGCTGAGCAGCGCGACGGCCTCCCGGACGAGGAGCTCCGTGCGGCGCCGGGGGACGAAGACACCGGGGTCCACGGCGATCCGCAGACCGCAGAAGCCGGCCCAGCCGAGCACGTGCTCCAGGGGGAGGCCCGCCACCCGGCGGTCGACCAGGACGGCGAGGTCGGCCGGTGTCCGGGCCGCGGCGACGAGCAGTTCGGCCTCGTCCTCGGCGAAGACGCAACCGGCGGCGCGGAGGGTGGAGACGACGGAAGAGGGTGACACGGGCATCGAGAAGCCTTTCGGGGGAACGCCGAGGGGCGCTCTCCCGGTCACCTACGGCGTGCGGACCGCAGGGCCGCGAGACGAGAGCACCCGACCTGGACGAGCGGTCACGAGTTCCCACCTCCCCGGGCGTGCGCGTCCGACGCTGTCGGCGGTCACGGTATCCGATCTCGCCGCACGGCCGTCCGGCGGCATCTCCGCACCTGATCGCACACTTTCCGGAACGATCGCGTCCACGAACGGAGGCGGAGAACGGGTGAGGACCGTCACTGCGAGGTGACCGTTGCTGACAGAATGCGTGCTGTGAGTTCTCACCCGTCGCTGTCCGAGGTCGTCCGCGCGCTCGACGACGTCGATCCGCACGACACGGCGGAGGTGCTGGCACTGCTGTGGGACGGGCTGTGCCGCTCGCGGCTGATCGGGCTGTTCCTGGCCGCGCAGGACCAGCGGCGCGCTCGTCTCCAGGCCAACGCGGAGGCGGTGGAGCACGCGATCGCGGTGGCCCTGCGCGGTTCCTCCGCGCTGGCGGGACGAGCGCTGGAGCTGCCCGGCCCCGGTTCCGGCGGAGAACCGCGGGAGCGGGGCGACGCCGCGGACGCGCTGCTCGCGCTGTTCGCCGACACCGCGCAGCGCGTGGCGCTGTCGGCCAGCGCGCACGCCGAGCAGTGGACCGACCACCGGGCCTGCGCCAACGCCTCGACGCTGGCCACCGAACTGCGCGAGGCGTGGTCGGGCAACCGCCCCTCCTACCGGCACGTGCCCGCGCGGAAGCGCTGAACCGGGGCCTCAGGAGGCGTCGATCAGCGGGCGCCGCGCGTGCAGCACGTCGGAGAACCCGTCGACCACCTCGTACAGCGGCCGCCGCGCCCCCTCGGCCAGCTCGACGGCGTCCCCCACCGCGACGATGTGCGAGTCGAGCACGAACCAGCCCTGCACGACGTGGTGCGCGCCGAGGGCGGACAGCACCGGCCGCAGGGCGTAGTCGACCGCCAGCACGTGGGCCGGGCTGCCGCCGGTCACGACGGGCAGCACGGCCTTGCCCGCCAGGGCGAACTGCGGCAGCAGGTCGAGCAGGCTCTTGAGCAGGCCGCTGTAGGCGGCCTTGTAGACCGGGGACGCCACGACCACGCCGTCCGCGGCGGCGACTGCCTCCACGACCTCCGCGACGGCCGGGTCGCGGGTGTCGCCGGACAGCAGCGCCGCCGGGGGGAGCTCCCTGACCCGGATCGTGCGCACCCGGTGGTCGCGCTCCCGCAGGCGCAGGGCCAGGTGCTCGGCGAGGGCGGCCGTGCGGGACGTCGCAGACGGGCTTCCGGACAGGACGAGGATCGAGGGCACGGGGCCACCTCCGGCGGATCGGGTCGTGCCGCGACGAGCGGTGCGGAGCACCGCTCCATCCACTGTGGACCGTGGAGGCGCACGACGCGGTCTGGTCACCCCATCTGAGCAGCGCGGTGAACACCCGTCAACACCGGCGGCGCGCGACCGGGGGTGGTTTCACACCTCGGGACCAACTCGGAGGTGCCGTACCCCGGCACGAATCCACGATCCGAGACGGGCGGACCGACCGTTGACTTCTTCTCGAGGCGCACCAAGACTCGGTGCCGTGAGGGACGACGAACTCCTGGTCGCTCGCCTGCACGTCGATCTGCGGCGCCAGGCGAGCGCGATCTGTCGCATCCGCTGAGCCGTTTCCCCCTCGTGCGCCCTCCGGGCGTCGCGACGGCCGTTTCCCCCTTCTCGTGACCGTTGGAGAAATCGTGTCGATTTCCACCACGGGGGTTCTCGCGCGTCCGCGGACAGCCGACGCGCGCCCCGATCCCCCCGCCAAGAAGCGCCGACCGCCCGACCTCCGCCGCTGGATCTCCCCCGTCGCGCTCGTCCTGCTGTGGCAGGCGGCGAGCAGCACCGGGGTGCTGCCGCCGGACGAGCTCGCCTCACCGGTCACCGTGGCCCGCGCGGCCGTGGACCTCGCCGTCGACGGCGAGCTCGGCAGCGCTTTCGCGGTGTCGCTGCGCCGGGTGGCCGTCGGCTTCGTCCTCGGCGCGGCCGCCGGCCTCGCGCTGGGCCTGCTCGCCGGGCTGTCGAGGTGGAGCGAGACGCTGGTCGACCCACCGGTGCAGATGCTGCGCACGCTGCCGCACCTCGGGCTGATCCCGCTGTTCATCCTGTGGTTCGGCATCGGCGAGGAGCCGAAGATCGCGCTCATCGCCTGCGGGGTGGCGTTCCCGCTGTACCTCAACCTGCACTCCGGCATCCGGCAGACCGACCCCGACCTCCTGGAGGCGGCGCGGGTGCTCGGCTACACCCGTGCCGAGCGCGTGCGGCACGTGGTGCTGCCGTCCGCGGTCCCCCAGACCCTGGTGGGCCTGCGGATCGCGCTGGGCACGGCGTGGCTGTCGCTGATCGTGGCCGAGCAGGTCAACGCCGACGCGGGGATCGGCCACCTGATCAACAACGCCCGCGAGTTCCTGCGCACGGACGTCGTCGTGGTGGGTCTGCTGGTGTACGCGCTGCTGGGGCTCACGACCGACGCCCTGGTCCGCGGACTGGAGAGGAGGGTGCTGCGGTGGCAGACCCGGTGATCACCAGCGCGGTGCGGGTCCGCGGCCTGACCAGGACGTTCGGCACGAGACGCGTCCTGCGCGACGTGGACCTGGACATCGCCGGCGGCGAGTTCGTCGCCCTGCTGGGCCGCAGCGGCTCCGGCAAGTCCACCCTGCTGCGGGTGCTCGCGGGCCTGGACCGCGAGGTGCGGGGGGAGGTCGACGTTCCCGGCACGGTGTCCGTGGCGTTCCAGCAGCCGCGGCTGCTGCCGTGGCGTCGGGTGTGGCGCAACGTCTCGCTGGGGCTGCGCGGCGTCGACGGCCGAGCGGTGGCCGTGAAGGCGCTGGCCGAGGTGCAGCTGGCCGGCCACGCCGAGGCGTGGCCGCTCACCCTGTCCGGCGGTGAGGCGCAACGGGTGTCGCTGGCGCGAGCCCTGGTGCGGGAGCCGGACGTGCTGCTGCTGGACGAGCCGTTCGGCGCGCTGGACGCGCTGACCAGGCTCGCGATGCACGCGCTGGTGGAGCGGCTGTGGAACACCCACCGGCCGGCCGTGCTGCTGGTGACGCACGACGTGGACGAGGCGCTGCTGCTCGCCGACCGCGTGCTCGTCCTCGACGACGGGCACGTCATCACCGAGCACCGGGTCGACCTGGCCCGTCCTCGTGACCGCGGGTCGCTGGTCGACCTGCGCGCCGAGGTGCTCGCGGACCTGGGAGTCGACCGTGAGACGACCTAGAGCGCTCCTCGCCCTGATCACCGCGTCGGTGGCCGCCCTGAGCGCGCTGACCGCCTGCACCGGCGACCCGGCGGCGTCCGGGGAGGTGCCCGCCCCGGTGAGCGCGGACCAGCTCGCGGACGTGGTGCTGAAGGTGGGCGACCAGAAGGGCGGCTCGAAGTCGCTGCTCGCCGCCGCCGGGCTCCTCGGCGACGTGCCCTACGAGATCGAGTGGGCCACGTTCACCTCCGGGCCGCCGCTGCTGGAGGCCGCGTCCGCCGGGGCGATCGACGTCGGCGGCGTCGGCAACACGCCGCCCCTCTTCGCCGCGGCCGCGGGAGCGAAGATCTCCGTGGTCCACGCGGTGAAGGGCAACGTGACCAGCGACGCGCTGCTCGTGCCGCGGGACTCGCCGCTGCGCGGCGTGGCCGACCTGCGGGACAAGAACATCGCCGTGGCGAAGGGGAGTTCGGCCCACGGGCAGATCCTGCTGAACCTGCGCAGGGCCGGACTGTCCACGAAGGACGTGAAGCTGAACTTCCTGCAACCGTCGGACGCCTACGCCGCGTTCAGCCAGGGCCAGGTGGACGCGTGGGCGACCTGGGACCCGTACACCTCGCAGGCCCTGCTCGACACGGGCGCGCGGGTCCTGGTGGACGGCCGGGAGACCGCGAACGGCTACGGCTTCCAGGTGGCGGGCACGGCGGCACTGGCCGACGCGGGCAAGAACACCGCGATCCAGGACTACCTGCTGCGCCTGGCGAAGGCGCAGAAGTGGGCCGGCGACCACCTCGACGAGTGGGCCACCACGTGGGCGGGCGAGACCGGTCTGAAGATCGAGGTCGCCAGGGCCTCGGTGAACCGCGGTCCCGACCTGCCCGTCGCGCTGGACGACGAGGTGGTCGCGTCGGAGCAGGCCCTGGCCGACGCGTTCACCGAGGACGGCACCCTTCCCGGCTCGCTGGACTTCGCGAAGTTCGTCGACCGCCGGTACCAGGAAGCGCTGAAGGAGGAGCAGACGTCGTGAGCATCACCCTGCACTGGTTCCTGCCCACGTCGGGCGACGGCCGCACGATCGTGGAACGCTTCCACGCCAACCGGTCCCAGGGCGCGGCGGCTCAGCGCCAGCCCGACATCGACTACCTCGCCCAGATCGCCCGCGCCGCCGAGCACAACGGCTTCACCGGTGTCCTCACGCCGACCGGCACGTGGTGCGAGGACGCGTGGCTGACGACGGCCGCGCTGATCGCGCGGACCGAGCGGCTGAAGTTCCTCGTGGCGTTCCGGCCCGGTGTGGTGTCCCCGACGCTCGCGGCGCAGATGGCCGCCACCTACCAGCGCATCTCGCGCGGGCGGCTGCTGCTCAACGTCGTCACCGGCGGGGACGCGGTCGAGCAGCAGCGGTTCGGCGACTGGGCCGATCACGACCAGCGCTACGCCCGCACGGACGAGTTCCTCCAGATCGTGCGCGGCGTGTGGTCGGGTGCGCCGTTCGACTTCGACGGCACCCACTACCGCGTCGCGGGGGCCACCGTGCTGGCGGTGCCGGACCCCGTTCCGGAGATCTACTTCGGCGGGTCGTCGGCCGCGGCGCTGCCGGTGGCGGCCGCGCGCGCCGACGTCTACCTCACCTGGGGCGAGCCGCCCGCGCAGGTGGCGGAGAAGATCGGGCGGGTGCGGGAGCTGGCCGAGGCGCGGGGGCGCGTCGTGCGCTTCGGCGTCCGCCTGCACACGATCAGCCGCGACACCTCCGCCGAGGCGTGGGCGGAGGCGCAGAAGCTGCTCGACGCGCTGGACCCGGCTCAGGTGCGGCGGTCGCAGGCGGTGCTGCGGGAGAGCGAGTCCGAGGGGCAGCAGCGGATGCTCGCCCTGCACGGCGGCGACCCCGGCCGGGGCGTGCGCGGCCTGGAGGTCCACCCCGGCCTGTGGGCGGGCGTGGGACTGGTGCGCGGTGGTGCGGGCACGGCCCTGGTCGGCAGTCACGCCGAGGTGGCCGACCTGATCGAGGAGTACCACGCGCTGGGGATCGAGGAGTTCGTGCTGTCGGGCTACCCGCACCTGGAGGAGGCGTACTGGTTCGGCGAGGGCGTCCGGCCGGAGCTGGCCCGTCGCGGCCTGCTGGCCGGGCGGGAGGAGCTGGACCTCCCGGCGGTGTGCGAGAACTCCGCCGTGTCGTCAGACTCCGGGGCGACGGCCCCTGGCGTCACCCTGGACGTCGGTGTCGATGCGCTCCTCGCGGACCTCGCCGCTCACCGTCTCGTTGCCGGTGACGCGCTCCTTGCTCAGGCGCACGCGCTCCACCGGAACGGCCTCCGTCTCCACGACCGGACGCTCCTCGTGCAGCGTCACCTCGTGCTCCTCCTCGGAGATCGCCGGGCCGTCCAGCGCCGCACCGCGGTTGGCGTCGGTGATGGGCTCGCGCTCCACCCGCACCTCTTCCCGGCTCACCGGGACCTCGACCTGCTCGGTGCTGGTCACCACGTACTTGCGCAGCCGGGCACGGCCCGCCTCGCGCTCCTCGGTGCCGACCTTCAGGCGCTCCTCGGAGCGGGTCATGGCGTCGTCGGTGTTCGGGCCCGACGTGTCGTGGCCGACGGCCGCGCGGTGCCCAGCGGAGGTGCGGTCCGCGGAGGTGAGGTCGGTGTCGGTGAGGTCGGTGTCGGTGCGACCAGTGCGACCGGTGGCGGCGCGGCCGGTGGTGGCGCTCCGCTCGCCGACGGTGTCGGTCCCGCCGCCGGTCAGGCCGTAGTGGCGGTACAGCCGCGTCTCCTCGTCGCGGTCGATGTGCCCGCTCGACGGGTCGAAGTTCGGCGCGTCCTTCACCTGCTCCTTGGTGTGGGGCGTGGTGACGTCGTCACCGCTGGACCGCAGTCCCTCCACGGGCAGGAAGGTCTCGTTCATGCCGAACAGGCCGGTGTGGACGGTCACCCAGGTGGGCTGGCCGCTGTTCTCGTCCGTCCACAGCTCACCGAGCTTGCCGATCTTGTCGCCCGAGCTGTCGTACACGGTCCGGCCGGTCAGCGAGGTGAGTTCCTGCCGGTTCAACGTGGTCATGTCGTGCTTCTCCTTCCCCCGCCGTCGCTGGGCGCAGGCGTGCGGGAGGTTCGTCGGTCGTGTGGCGTGCCGCGTCCGTCGTCGACGGTGCGGCCCGCGGGATCGGGAGCGGGCGTTCGCGTGACGCCCCGGCCGGGGTTCGAGGCCGGGGCGGCGCCATCGCGTTCGACGGCGGCCGTGCTCGACGCTCTCGTTCCCGTCCGTACCAGTTCCCCACCACCTGGGCGAGGTAGGACTCGGATACCTCGTTCGCGAGAAGTCACACCTCATCCGGCGAATTTTCTCCGTACCGGGTGAAAAATGGCGCCGCTTCTACTCCGCGTGTCCCCCGGCAGAGCGACAATGCTGTTCGCCCGCGCCCTACCCGCGCGCCACCAGGACAAACGTGAAACTACTACCACTCCGCGTAGAGGAGTCCGGCCGTGCGAACCGATTTCCGCCACCGGTGGCACGCCCCGTGCGACGACGGTCCGGGGCGAGAGCGAAGAACCACTGCGAATTCAGCAGGAGCGGGTTACCGCGCCGGGGTCGTGCCGCGAATTCCCTTCGGCCGTCGCACACGGCGACGCCCCGGTTCCTCCCCGCCGTCGCGGGGGAACCGGGGCGTCGCCGGTGGCGCCGGATCAGCCGAGGAGGACCTCGGCCAGTTCCCGGAACGAGTCGGCCACGTCGGCGTCGGGAGCGGTGAGGAGCTGGACCGCGACGTGGTCGGCGCCCGCGTCCAGGTGCTCGGTGACGCGGCGCTTCACCGTCGCGGCGTCGCCGTGGACGACCAGCGCGTCGATCAGGCGGTCGCTGCCCCCGTCGGCGAGGTCGTCGTCGCCGAAGCCCAGCCGACGCCAGTTGTTGGTGTAGTTGCTCAGTCCCAGGTAGACCTCCACGGTCTCGCGGGCCAGCGCCCTGGCCCGCGCCGGGTCCGTGTCCAGCACGACCTTCTGCTCGGGCGCCAGCAGCACCTGCGGGCCCAGGACCTCGCGCGCCGCCGCGGTGTGCTCGGGAGTGGTCAGGTAGGGGTGCGCACCCGCCGTGCGCTCCGCGGACAGCCGCAGCACCTTCGGGCCGAGCGCGGCCAGCACCCGCCGCTCGACCGGGACACCGGCGGTGTCCAGGGCGTCGAGGTAGTCCTGCAACGCCTGGAGGGGCTTGGTGTACCGGGTGTTGGCCTCGGGGTGGCTGACGCCGAGGCCGAGCAGGAACCGGCCTGGGTGCTCGCGCTCGATCCGGTGGAACGACGCGCCGGCGGTGGCCGCGTCGTCGCTCCACACGTTGACGATGCCCGTGGCCACCGAGAGCGTCGAGGTGGCGTCGAGCAGCTCCTGCACGAGCGCCAGGTCGCCGCTGGGCGAACCGCCGACCCACACGGCGCCGAAACCCAGCTCCTCCAGGTGGGCCGCCAGCGGCGCGTCGAGCAGCTGACCCAGCCGCCACACGCCGATGGTTCCCAGTTCGGACCTCGTCATCGTGCCGTCCTTCCCGTGGAGCGGATCGTGTACCGACAACGGCCCCCACCCAGTTCTACAAGGTGTCGCCGTCCCGCGCACGGAGCACGGCGACGATCACCCCGGTGCCACGTCCAGGCGGGCGAGGACCTCACGCAGGGTGTGGCGTCCAGGACGGCCGCGACCCGGTCCCGACCGGCTGACGCCGGTCGGCCGGTGCACGCCGGGTGATCGTCGGCGAGACTGGTCGCGTGGAAACGCACGAGGTGCTCGACGCGGCCTACCGCGCGCTGCTGGAGCCGCTGTCCGGCCTGGACGAGACGACCGCGTGGCGTCCCACGCGCTGCACCGGCTGGGTGGTGCGCGACCTCGTCCTGCACCTGCTCGGCGACGCGCGGCGGGCCCTGGTGGCGCTGCACACCCCGGCGGACGGCCCGGCCGACGTCGACGCCGTGAGCTACTGGAACGCCTGGCGGCCCGGCACTGCGGACGCCGACGACGAGCGCCGCCACGTGCGGCTCGCGGCCAGCGCCTGGCCGAGCACGGCACCGCTGGTGGAGCAGTACGCCGAGACCGCGCACGCCGTGCTGGACGCCGCGCGCGGCCGGTCCCCGCACGAGCACGTGCGGACTCAGGGGCACGTGCTGACCACCGGTTCGCTGCTCAGCACGCTCGTGGTCGAGGCGACCGTGCACCAGCTGGACCTGGGCCTCGGGGAGGTGTCGGCGGCCGGGTCGGCCGAGGTGCGCCGCGTCCTGGACGGCCTGCTCGGTCACCCGGCGCCGTTCGCCGACACCGTCCGCTACGCCCTCGTCGGCACCGGTCGCGAACCGCTGCGCGACGACGAGCGGGCCCTGCTGGGAGCGAGCGCCGACCGGCTGCCCCTGTTCGGCTGATCCCGTCTCACCCCTCCGTGTTCGGCGAGCCCGCTCGGGCGTCGTCGTGCACAGTGGGCGGCGGTCCGGGCCCGCCCGGCCCGGCGGGAGGAGGAGGCGTGGGCAGGCACAACGACGACCGGAGCGGCTGCGTCTCCGTGCGTGAGCTGGTGGCGCGGGCGATCTCGGCCGGTGACGTGCTGTACCTGGCGTGGCCCGAGACGGACCACGACGAGGTCGAGGTGCCCGACCAGCGCGACGGCGGATTCCCCACCGGCGTCCTGCCGAGGCTCACGAACGGGTGAACTCCGGCTCGACGGGCTCGGCTCGGCGCAGCGCGGCCACCTCGTCCGTCGCGATCTTGTGCCGGCCCTCGTCCGCCCGGTCCCGCGCGGAGCCGATCAGCCGGTCGCACTCGACGAGCACCGGAACCCTCTCGGGACCCGGCCCCGTCGACGTCCACGCCCTCCGCGCTGGCCGTCCGGCGGCAGGTAGCGCACCTCGTCACCGGAACACGGCCCGGTCACGTCACCAGCAGCGCCGCCTCTCCCGTTGCGGACCTGCTCCGGCGTGCGGTGCTCCGCCGGCCCCGGCGCACCTCCGACCAGTGCCTCCGCCCAGGGCAGCAGGACGCGGGCGTGCGCGTCCACGACGGCCGGGACGCTCAGGCGGGCTCTCCGATCAGCGCGGAGATCCGTCCCACCAGCCCCGGCACGTCACCGCCCCCGCCGTCGAGCAGCCACCGTCCCATCTGGACGGACGCGGCAACCACGGCGGAGGCCCTCTCGTGGCGGCGGTCGCCGAACGCGGTCCACAGGCCGTCGTCCAGCACGTCGGCGGCCAGCAGGAGTTCGGCCAGGACGGCGGCGTCCTCCAGCGCTTGAGCTGCGCCCTGCGCCAGGGTGGGCGGGCAGGAGTGCGCGGCGTCGCCGATCAGCACGACCCGTCCCCGGTTCCACGGACGGTCCAGCACGTGCGCCTCGAACCACGTGTAGTTGACCAGCGACGGGTCGGAGAGGCTCGCGCCGATGTCGTCCCAGTGCCCGCGGTAGCCCCGCGCCAGCGCCCGCACGACCTCGACCCGCTGCTCCGGGGTGAGTCCGGAGCGGTCCTGCGCGTCCTCCACCAGGTAGGCGTAGAGGCTGTTCTCGCCCGTGGGGCAGTACCCGGCGATGTGGCAGGGGCCGCCGTAGACGATCTCGGTCCGCACGACCCCGGCGGGCCGGGGCGCGAACACCCGCCAGATGCCCATGCCGGTGGGGGTCGGCTCCAGGTCGACGCCCACCGCGGCGCGGGTGGCCGAGCGGACGCCGTCCGCGCCGATCACCAGGTCGTAGCGCGCGGACGAGCCGTCGGTGAACGTCACGTCCACCCCGTCCGCGTCCTGGGCGAGACCGGTGAAGGTCACGCCCGTGCGCACCGACGCTCCCCGTTCGCGGGCGCGTTCCACCAGCAGCCGCGCCAGGTCCGGCCGGTACATCCCGAGCGCCGCCGGCAGGTCGGCACCGCCGGTGCGGGCGTCGGCGATCTCGGCGATCAGCGTCGCCTCCGGGTCGGGGGCCCGCAGCCCCACGGTGTCGAAGGGGTAGCCCAGCTCCGCCACCCGGTCCCACACGCCGAGCCGCCGCAGCACGCGCAGCGCGTTGCCCTGCAACGTGATCCCGGAGCCCAGGGCCCCGACGTCGGGCTTGCGCTCGACCACGTCGACCCGCACGCCTCCCTCGGCGAGCAGGATCGCCGACGCGGTTCCGGCCGCCCCGGCACCCACCACCAGAACGTTCCGCACACTCGTCACAACGGGCTCCTCACTTCACGACAACGGGGTGCAGGGGCGCCCGCGGTGCCGGTCACCGGCAGAGGGGCGGCGGTCAGCCAGAACTCGGGGTCCCACGTCTCGTCGAACTCGCCGAACTCGTCGCGGCGCACCGCGAAGCTCCACGTGCCCGTGCCGGACGGTCGATGCTACCGATCACGGGAGCGCGGACGGGTGCCGGTCTCGACCCGGCCCCGCTGGACGCGCTGCTCCACGAGCGCCGCAGTGCGCCGCGACGTCGACGGGACCCGACGACGTCGTGAGGGCAGCGGGAGCTGCCCCCGCACCGCCCCCGCGCACCTTGCCGCAGCTCGGCGCGAGCACCGACGCCGGACCGGCAGGACGGCGACGCGTGGCGGTGGCGGTGGCGGTGGCGGTGGCGGTGCGAGCGTTCGGCCGGGAACGACCGGAACCGGTGGTGCGGCACAGCCGTCCCGTGCGGCACGCCCCCTCCCGCAGGGGCAGAGGGCAGCGCGGCCCGCGCCGATCGCCGACATCACCAGGAGGACGTGGCTCGAACAGCTCACCAAGAACGTGGACCTGTTGTCCAGGGCCGGGTACGAGCAGGTGATCGGCGGCGCTGCCGCCGACGAGTTCGAGTCCACGGGTGAGACGGGGAACCGGACGGAGGAGGTCGGCGCGAACGTCGCCGCGCCGACCCTGGTGCCGCGCCGCACGAGGGGCGGCCTCCCGCACACCTCGACGCGGCTCCCCGACCGGTCAGCCCCTGCGGAAGAACTCGACCTCGCCGATCGCGACGTGCCGGCCGGGGTCCTGACCGGCCGCCGCCCGCACGACCAGGCGGATTCCCACCACGTCGCTGATCCCCGAGTCCACCGTCTGCGGGCCCGGCCGGTCGGCCAGGGCGACGGTCCGCGTCGTCGCCGAACCGTCGGAGGCGGTGACCACGAGGTCCACCGACGTCGCGCGCCCCTGCGCGGCGAACTCCTCCGGCTCGGTCGACGCGCCGGTGTGCACGACCAGTGCCACGAGACGGAACGGCGCGGCGAAGCCGAAGTCCACCGAGTCGCCCACCGCCGCCGCACCCCAGTAGCGGTTGGTGAGCCCGTCGGAGGCGGACGCGGCGGGGTGGCCGTCGACCTGAGCGCTCGCGGTGACGCGCTCGGGCACCACCGCCACGGCGTCGCCCAGCTTGTCGCGCACGTCCTCGACCAGCGTTCGCGCGACGGGCAGGAACACCACCCCGGCCACCACCAGCGCGGCGACGAGGAGCAGCGCGAACAGGCGGCGGGCGATCCGGCCGCCGCTGCCGCCGATCCTCCTGCGCCTGCGGAACGGCCAGCGGGTGCGCCACCCCGTCGGGGCCGCGACGGCGGCGGCGCGGTTCAGGGGCGCGGCGCAGTGGCGGCAGAAGCGGCGCTCCGGCGGGTTCGGCGTACCGCACACCGGACACGGCGGGCCGTCCACCACGACCGCGCCGGACGGCGGGGTGGGCACCGGGCGCGGGGCCACCGGTCGAGCGGGCCGCACCGCGCCCGGCTGGGCCTCCCGCGGTGCCACCGCCGGAGCCGGGGGCGCGGCACCGGGTCGCACCGGGCCCACCTCCTCGGCGGGCGTCTCCTCCGCCGCGCTGGACCAGCCGAGGTAGGTCCCGCAGTTGCCGCAGAAGTCGTCGGTCTCGCCGTTCGGCGAGCCGCACACCGGGCAGGCACGCACTCCCATCAGCTCCCTCGCGCGTCCGGCGGGCCGGGCAGCACCTCGACCTCGGTGGTGACGTGCGCCGGGCACGACGCGGCGACCACGGCGACGACCTGGTCCCGGTCGACCGCGCCGGTGCGGCCCGGCCACACCCGCACGCGCACGAGCGGGTCGGCTGAGCCGGGCAGCGGGGAGCGGGTCTCCCGCGACCAGGCCGCGCCACCGCCGTCCACGACCTGCGCGTGCACGCCGAGACTCAGCCACAACCGCTGCACCAGGCCCCGCGCGGTGCCGCGCCAGCGGTGCAGCTCCAGGGTCCTGGCGACCACCGCGCGACGCAGTTCCAGCGGCCACACCGGGTCCAGCTCGGCGCCCACCCAGGTCGCCAGCCACATCAGGAAGTGCTCCGGCGCGAGGCGGCTGTCGAAGTGCGCGGCGAGGTTGTCCAGTGTGGACAGGACGGGCGCGATCACCGCGTCGAGCCCGGCGGTGAAGCGCTGCGCGAAGTCGTCGTCGGCGTACATCGCGGGCAGCATCCCGCCGATCGGGTACCGGCTGATCAGCTCCGCCGTCACGGCCCACCGCCCGAGCCGGTGACGACGACCTGGTGCTGGTGGGAGAACACCAGCGCGTCGGGGGCGACGTCGACCCGCTCCACGGCCGCGCCGCGCCGCCCGGTGATCGGGTCGGCGGGGAAGAGCCGCACCTCGTCCACCAGCTCCACCCCGGTGATCCGCTGGAGCACCGCGAACACCTCGCCGTACTGGACCGGCTTGCCGAACGGCCACCCGGAGCCGTCCGCGCCACCGCGCAGCGGGTTCAGGTGGGCGTACAGGGCGGCCACCGCGTCCTCCCTGACCCGGTCGGCCACCGCGCCGGGCGCCACGAGCCTCGCCACGACGGTCACCCCCTGGTAGGCGGGCGGCTCCACCAGCACGCGGGTGCCGACGAGGCGGCGCTCGTCGAGCGCGGTGGCGATCGAGGTGAGCACCTGCTCGGAGGGGACGAGCTGCTCGAACCGCAGCCGGTCGCCCTCGTCGGCGACGGCGTGCGGCACGACGAGCACGCGCACCGCGCCGCCGTTCCCGCCGTCGGCGGGCAGGCAGCGCACCCGCGCCACCGACGGCGCCGCCCCGCGCGCGATCTGCTCGTGGTCGGCCGCGGTGACGGCCCGCTCCTGCACCCGCAGCACGTTCGGCGCGCGGAGCTTCGCGTTGGCCACGGTCTCGCCGTCCACCCCGCCACCGGCGGCCTCCCGGTTGACGACCGACGCCACGTACGGCACGGAGCTGCGCAGCACGGAGACGGAACCGCGCGCGACGTTGCCCGCCGCGCCGCCGCCCGTGCGGTAGCTCAGGACCCGGACCCGCTCGCCCCGCGCGGGCACCTCGCCGTACAGGCGCAGGGTGCCGTCGGACTCGCGCACCGCGGGCGGGAACGCGAACTCGCCCCTGGTCGCGTCGACCACGACGTGCCGGTCCGCGACTCCGGAGGCCCCGAAGTGCTCCACCACCGTCCAGTCCTGCCAGCCGTCGGGTGAGGACACCTGCACCACCGGTGGTCCGCCGTCGAGCAGGACGGGCGTGGCGGGCACGGTGAAGACCTGTCCCGGCACGCCCTCCGAGGTGCCCAGCGGCACGTCGCGCACCGTCTCGGCGTGCTCGGCGGTCGCGGTGCCGCCGACGGTGAAGACCTCGGCCTCGCGGATCGTGGGGGACTCCGAGTAGAACGGCTGACCGGGCTGCGGCGTCGTCACCACGCAGCGCAACCACCCGGCCCGGAAGCCGCCGACGACGGACTGCGTGTGACCGGCCGGGACGTGCACGACGACCTCGCCGGGACGGTTGAGCCCGCCCGTGGTGTCCTCGCCGACCTCGCACTCCGCCCACCGCGCGCCGTCCCACGCCTCCCAGACCAGCGGCGGCTGCCGGGGGTCGACGCCGACACCCTCGACCCGGCTGTCCAGCCGCACCGCGACGATGCACCGCGGCACGGCCAGCGGCAGTCCCAGCAGCACGGCGTCGCCGGGGGCCGGACTCGCCTGGAAGCACGGCACGTCCGCACCGGCGCGCAGGTCGTTCGTGCGGTCGGTCTGCTCGCCGTCGACCGCGGCGGTCACCAGGCGTTCCAGCGAACTGGGCACGATCGGCAGGTCGGCGGTCGTCGTGAACACCACGGCCTCCTCGGTGTCCGAGCGGGGCGTGGCGACCTCGGTGCCCGCGCGCAGCAGCACGACGTCCGGCTGCGGGGCGGACAGCAGGAAGTCGACCTCGGCGGTGGCCGCCGACGGCGGGAACAGCCGGATGCCCAGCAGGTCCAGGAACGCCAGGTGGTTCTTCTCCGGCACCCGGTTCAACCGGTAGAGGAGCTGGTCGACCAGGTGGGCGAACGTCTCGATGAGCGTGACGCCGGGGTCGGAGACGTTGTGGTCCGTCCACTCCGGAGCCCGCCGCTGCACGTGGGCCTTGGCCTCGTCGACGAGCTGCTGGAAGCGGCGGTCGTCCAGGTTGGGCGAGGGCAGGGCCATCAGCCGGCACCTCCCTCGTCGGACGGGATGGTGTAGAAGGGGAAGACGAGGTTGCGGCGGTCGTTGGTGGAGCGGACCGTGTAGTGCACGTCCACGTAGAGCGTGCCGGCCTCCACCGCGTCGAAGGCGATCACGACGTCGTCGACGGCGATCCGCGGCTCCCACCGCTCCAGCGCGGCGCGCACCTCCGCGGCGATGCGCCCGGCCGTCGCGCCGTCGGCCGGGGCGAAGACGAAGTCGTGGATGCCGCAGCCGAACTCCGGCCGCATGGGCCGCTCTCCCGGCGCGGTGCCCAGGACCAGCGCGATGGCCTCCTCGATCTCGCGCTCCCGCTCGACCATGCCGATGCCGCCGGTTCCGCTGACCCGCAGCGGGAACGCCCAGCCGCGCCCGATGAACTTCTCGCTCACACCGGCCCCCCGATCAGCACGTTCGGGGCGCCGATCACGATCGTGGCCCCGCAGGCCGTCCGGTCGTTCATCCGCGCGGCGGGCAGCCCGCCGACGAGCACGATCCCGGAGCGGGCCGCCAGCGGGTTCGGCAGGATCACGTTGGCCGGCCCGGTCGCGGCGTGCGGCGGGATCGGGCAGACGTGCAGGCTGCCGACGACGGCGGCGGGCTTGCCGCCGATCAGCACGCTCGCCACGGCGACCGCCGCAGTCGGCGGGGGCGTGCCGATCACGCCGCCGTGCGCGGTGGCGTCGCCCGTCCTGGCTGCGGGGGGCATGGTGGACCTCCTGGGGATCGCGGGCGCTGTCAGTTGATGCGGATCAGGCGGGCCTTGAGCACGGCCAGCAGGCCGCCGTCCACCTGCACGTCCGCCCTGCCGTTGATGGTCACCGAGCGCCCGGACAGCTCCAGCGTGCCGGTGCCCGCGTCGAGGGTGATGCCGCGGTCGGTGAGGGTCAGCGAACTCGCCGTGCGCCTGCCCGTGCGGTCGCGGACCGTGATCTCGGCACTGGTGCCGCGCTCGTTCAGCAGGACCTCCAGGCGCCCGTTGCCCGTGGCCAGCCGCACACCGGTCACGCCGCGCGGCGTGTCGAGCAGTTCGACGCGGTTGCCGGAGCGGGAGACCAGGGAGCGGCGGTTGACCCGGCCGCTGGTGCGGTCCACCAGCGGCACGTCGTGCGGCGAGGGCGCGTCGACGCCGTTGTAGAGCCCTCCCAGCACGTAGGGGTGGTCCAGCGAGCCCTGCTCGAAGCCCACCAGGACCTCGTCGTTGACCTCGGGGACGAGCACCCCTCCCCCGCCCCGGCCGCCGAACTGCACGGTGCGGACCCAGTCGGTCACGTAGTCGTCGGACAGCCACGGGAAGCGCAGCTTCACCGACCCCCTCCCCTCCCGGCCCGGTTCGCGCACGTCGGTGACGACGCCGATCGCGAGGCCGGGCATCCGCGGACTGCGCGCCGGGGCGCTGGCCCCGGTGATCAACCCGGTGAGCGAGCGGTCGGTGGACGCGCTGATCACGACGGTGGTGCGGTAGCCGCCCTGCGGTTCCAGGACGTGCCGCACGGCCGTCGCGGTGTAGCGGCCGGAGAACGCGGCGCCGACGTTGCCCAGCGCGACCGGCACTCCGGCGCGCAGGGCCGGGTCGCCGGCCACGACCGCTTCGACCTCGCCCAGCGAGGCGCTGATCGACGCCGCGACGGAGCGCGCGGCGGCCGTCGTCTCGGCCTGCGTCCGGTAGGGGGTGTCGGTGACGAGGAAGCGGGAGGACGTGCCGAACGGCGCACCGGCCTCCACACCGGTCAGCCCCGGCTGGACGGTGTTGCTGCGCACGGCGGGTTCCCGCGCCACCAGCGGCTTCTTGGTGGTGGGGTTCCAGCCCCGCACCTCGACGGTGCCGACGCCGTCGGCGGCCGTCAGGGCGGCGCGCAGCGACAGCAGGTTCCGCCCGTACTCCAGGACGAACGGGCTGCTGGTGGCCGGGGTGCTCGGTGCGGGCGCTCCGGCGGCCGAGCGCGGCTCGACCAGTTCCAGCCTGCCCCGGTCGTCCATGCTCAGCACCACGCCGTTCTCGCTCGCGAGGTGCTGGAGGAAGTCCCAGTCGGAGACGCCCGCCTGGCTGATCTGCGCGTGGGTGACGCCGGTCGCGTCGATCCGCCCGCACGTCAGACCGGCGCCCTTCGCGACCTTGCGGACGATCGCGGCCACGGTCATGTTCCGGAACGCCACGACCTTGCGGCCCCGGAACAGCCGGTGCGCCTTGCTCAGCGCCCGCACGACGGTGAACGAGCCGGTCGAGTCCATGTCCAGTTCGACGGCGGTCACCTCGCCGGTGAACAGCTTCACCCCGGCCTGCCCGCGCGCGGTCACCACCGAGACCACCACCGGTGAGCCGATGGTGAGCTCGGTGGCGCTGAGCAGTTCGTGGTCCGGATCGCGGTAGACCAGCTCGGCGCTGTCGGGGAGTCCCGCGTTCTCGTCGACCACGCAGCTGACGAGCTGCTTCTGCCAGGCCGGTGGCAGTTCGGTCGGCACCTCGACCACCGGGTCGGCCGCGAACGTCCGGCCCGCTGGACCGCTCACCGGGACACCCCGCTCTCCAGCTCGTCCAGGCCGGGCACGACGAGTTCCCTGCCCGGCGCGAGGACCATCGGGTCGTCGATGTCGTTGGCCTCGGCGATCACCCGCCACGCCGTGGCGTCCCCGTACTCCCGCCACGCCAGCAGCGGAAGGCTGTCGCCCGCCACCACCCGGTGCGTGCTGCGCGCGTCCAGCGACCCCGACGTCGGGTTCTGTCCCGGTGTGCCGACCCCCGCCTCCTCGATCGCGAGCGAGCAGGTGGCGCGCAGCGGCGTCCCGTCGACGTCGAACAGCGAGTAGGCGACGGAGAACGTCGTGAGCACGCCGTCGAACGCGGTCGTGGTGGCGGTGCCCCAGTCGAACCGGACCCACGGGCTCGCCGGTTTCTTCGCCGCCAGGCTCTTGGGGGTGGGCACGCACGCCAGCATCAGCTGCTCCACCTTCTTCTCCACCGACTTGTCGTGGGTGGAGGTGGCGTCGAGGAACACCTCCAGCGACAGCGAGCGCGGCCCGCTGCCCACGAACTCCGGCAGCGACGCCTGCTCCGCCATCCGGGCCGGTTCGCGCCGCCACTCGGTCGACTTGCTCAGCGAGAGCTTGTCCGGGTTGAACTGGAGCTGGACCCGCGCGATCGTGCCGCCGGGCTTGGCGCCGACCTTGGCGGGCGGTTCCATCACGGTGAGCTGGGCGCGGGCCCTGCTGGTGCGCCTGGACGGCATGGTGCTCCTCCTGCGTTGCCGGGGTGGGGTGCGGTGCTCAGGTGGGGCGCAGGCCCTCGTGGGCGATCTCCAGCGTCTCGACGGCGGCCTGCGAGCTGGTCGGGTCGAAGGAGGGGCCCTGCCAGCGGACCGGGACGATCCCGAGCACCTGCCAGCTCACGATCGGGCTCAGGTCGGGTTTGAGGGCGACGATCTCGCCGTCCTTGGGCTCGACCCGCTGGATCACCTGGTCGAGCCACCGCGCGACCTTGGTCGTGTCGGCGGTGACGGGCCTGGTGAGCGTGATGTTGGTCCAGGTGATCCGCCCGGGGAGCTGCCAGGCGAAGCCGTTGTTGCCCCCCTCCGCGAACTGCTCGATCTGCACCTCGGCGCCGAGACCGGTGCACGTGTGGAACGCGCCGAGGTCGTTGCCCCCGATGGCGAGCGTGAAGAACACGCTCGTCGCGAAGATGTCGTCCGTCATCGCACTCTCCTCGTGACCGCTCAGCGGCGGCCGTCGTGCGGCCGCCCGATGCGTTCCCGCCCCCGGCGCAGCTCGGCCCGCACCTGGCCGAGCACCGGCCCGATGAGCCGCCGGGCCAGGTCGTCGAGGTCGGGTGCCGCCGGCCGGTTCGCCGGGCGTGGCTCGTCCCCGGCGGTCGGGGGAGACGACCTCGGCGCGACCGAGACCGACACCGGCACCCCCGGCGGGACCCCCGCCACGCCCTCGCGCTGCACGACACCGTTCGGGCGGGGAACGGACGTGCTCGGCGCGGGACGGCTCGGAACCGGAGGCAGGACCGGAGGTGGTGGGACCGACGGCGCGGACGCGGCCACCGGGAGCGGGTTCGGTGTCCCACGGGACGACCGCGCGGGTTCCGGCCGCACGGCACGCCGCTGGACGACCTCGCTCCGGGGGTCCTCCCGCCGGGTCGAGCCGGGTCCGCTCCGCACCTGTTCCGGCCGCACGACCGCGCTGCCGGGCGTCGTCGCCTCGCGGACGGCCGGACGCCGACCGGCCGCCCGCTGGACGGCCGGCTCGGCGAGGGCCGCGGTCCGCACGACCGGCACCACCGGAAGCCCGGTGGTGCCGGTCCGCACGCCGGTTCTCCCCCGGTCGGCGGACGCCGGATCGGCCGACCTCCGCACGACCGGTGCCCCGGCGGGCTCTCCGGCGACCGATGCCCGCGCAGCCGGTGTCCCGACCGTTTCCCGAGGAGCCGATCCCCGCACGACCGGCGCTCCAGCCGATCCCCGCACGACCGGCCCTCCGGCCGACTGCTCGGCGGTCGATCCCCGCACAACCGGTGTCCCCACCGTCTTCCCGGCGACCGATCCCCGCACGACCGACGCTTCAGCCGATCTCTGCACGACCGGTGTCCCGGCCGACTGCTCGGCGGTCGATCCCCGCACGACCGGTGCTCCAGCCGATCTCCGCACCACCGGTGCCCCAGCGGTTTCCCCGGCGACCGATCCCCGCACGACCGGTGCTCCGGCCGATCTCCGCACGACCGGCCCTCCGGCCGACTGCTCGGCGGTGGATCTCCGCGCGGCCGGTGTCCGGGCGGGCGACTCGCCGGGGGGCGCTTCCCGCCCGGCCGGTGTCCCGGCAGCCGATGCCCGCACGGCTGTTCTCCCGACGGGCTCCCCGGAGGTCTCCTCCCGCACCGCCGGTCGTCCCACCGGTTCCGCGGGTACCGATTTCCGCGCGACCGGTGTCCCGGTCGACTTCCCGGAGGGCGACCTCGGCACGGCCCGCGTCCTGGCGGGCGGCTCTCCAGCGGCCGTCGTCCGCTCGGCCGGTTCCCCGGCGGCGGATCTCCGCGCGGTCGGCTGCGGCACGGCGGGGGCCGCGTGGTCACGCGCGGCCGGAGACCCCGCGACCGGGTTGCGGCGCACGGCCCTGCGGAGCAGCGACGCCGCGGTCGGCGGCGACGGGCTCCGCGACGCGGCACCGCCGGCCGTCACCGCGCTGCGCAGCACGGGAGTTCCCGGCGCCGGCCCCGGCGAGCGGCTGTCCGACGGCGAGGCGGGAGTTCCGCTCGTCGCGCCCCGCGGTTCGGGCTCTCGTCTCGGCGACCTCCACCGCGCCAGCGGGCTCCGCGCGGCCCGCTGGAGGACCGGCTCCGCGCTCCGGGCCGTCCCCTCCCCACCGTCGCGCGGTTCGGTGCGCCACCAGGAGATCCGCGCGGCGGAGGTTCCCGTGCGCTGAACGGCGGGGCGTGCGCCGTCGCGGGGTGGTCGCGGCGCGACCGCCTCCCGCCGCCCACCGCCGGAACCGTCCGGTGTGGACGGACCGCCGCCAGCCGCCAGCGGCCAGTTCGGGCGGACCACCGGACCTCGTCCGCCGGTGGTCCGGCCGGGAGCGCTGGACCCCTCCGCCGCTGCGGTGCCCGCGCTCAGCGGTCGTCCGGCGAGCAGCGGTCGCGACCGCTGGACCGGCGCAGCGGCCGGTCGCGCCGCGACGGCCACCCTGGGCAGCACGACCGGGGTTCCGGTGGACCCGGCGACGGGCCGGGGCCGCGTCCTGGTGGGCGGTTGCACCTCGCGCCGCCCACCGGGAACCACGGCGGTGACCGGCAGCCCCGGCAGGGGCGAACCGATCCCGGCCCGGTTCCCGGCGGCGGGCGGGCGCCGGGGCGCGCCACCGAGCACGGGGGCCGTCGTGTCGTCGTTCCCCGCGGCGGCGCGCTGCACCGGCGGAGCGGTCACCCCAGCACCCACCGCCGGCAGCGGTCTGCGCGCCACGACCGGTGTCCGCGCCGCCGCGAGCGGGGGCCGCGTGCGCGTGGGCCGCACGGCCGCGGCACGCCGCGCCGCGTCGGCCGGGTCCGCCGCGCGCTCCACCGGGGCGGGCGCAGCACCGGGCACGGCCAGCAGCAACCGGCTCCCTCCCGGACGCTCCGCGCGCTGGACGGGACGCAGCACGCCGTGCACGAGTCCCGCCGGTGCCGAGGACAGGACGGCGTGCCCCGGTTCCGAGGCCAGGACCGGGTTCTGCCAGGAGGCCAGGCGCGAGCGGAAGCGCAGGCCGTCGGAGACGCCGACCGCGTCGAGCTGCACGGTGGTCGGCGACGGCGGCACCGCGCGCCACCCGCCGTCCGGGGGAGGAACCCCGGCGGCGGCCGACGGGACCGGCGCCCGTTCCGCCGCCGGGGCGCCGGGCCGGGGTCGGAACCTGTCCCAGATGCTCACCGGCTCATCCGCCCTCGTTGATCCGCGTGTTGATCCGCGCGATCTCCCGCACCCAGCGCTGCCGCTCGTGGTGGGTGAGGTCGAGGATCGCGTCCCTCGGCCAGTGGAAGTGGTAGGCCACGTACGCGACCTCCTCGTGCAGCCGGTCGACCGCGTACGTCACGATTCCCCCAGGCGGCCACCGGCCAGGTCGACCTCGAACGAGCCGCTGCACAGCGGGCACGTGACGGCCGCGAGGGTGTGCCCCTCGCTGTTGATCCGCCGGTAGAAGTCCTGGAGGAACGCGATGTCGGTGGCGTACATCTGCTCGACGACGCCCGCGTGCACGTCGGTGACCGAGCCGATGGAGGTGATCACCTGGGCGAGCAGCACGACGCTCAGGTACGCCGGGTTCTCCTTGACCCGCAGGTCGATCTGCGGCCGCAGCTCGTCCCGCGCGGTCGCCAGGCGCATCGTGCCGTGCCGGTGGAGCACGCCGTCCGGGTCGAGGTAGCCGCGCGGCAGCTCGAACGCGAACTCGGTGCGCGGGTCGGGCCCGGACCGCTGCTCCGGCCGCTCCGCGGTCTCCAGCAGTTCGTCGAGGCCACCCGCGGTGACGGAGCGCCGTCTCATTCGACCACGATCTCCTCGAACGTGATGGTCACCGTCTCGGTCGCGGCGCTGGACTCGCCCGCCTTGAGCGACGGGCCCTCCCACTTGCTCGCCCACCCCTGCATGAGCTGGATGCGGCGCACGGTCTGCGACTCCGAGTCCTTGATCTCGATGGTGAGGTTCTGGCGGGCGGCGTTCACGGCCCCCTTGTTGAGGGTCTCCTTGATCCAGTCGGTGAACGAGCTGCTCTTGTCCAGTCCGCGCACGATGGTGATCTCGCCGCTCTGCCGCGCGCCGGGCTGCTTGCGGATGATCTGCTTGCCGTCGGAGGTCACCTGCCTGACCTCCACGACCTCCTCCTCCACCGTCAGCCCGCTGATCTCCTGGACCGACTCGACCAGGTAGCCGCCGAGCTGGACGCCGAACACGTGCGTGGAGAGTGCGTCGCCCTCTGCCATCTCTTCTCCTCATCGCCTTGCCGTGCGGTCTCTGGCCGTGCTCTCACTCGTCGACGAGGCTGGTGCTGTCGGAGAACTGGGAGAGCCGGAAGATCACGAACTCCGCCGGTTTCACCGGTGCGACACCGATCTCGCACACCACCTGGCCGAGGTCGATCGACTCCTGCGGGTTGTTGTCCCGGTCGCACTTGACGTAGAACGCCTCGGCGGCGGTGCGGCCGAACAGCGCTCCCCTGCGCCACTCCTCGGTCAGGAACGCGGTGACGTTGCGCCGGATGCTCGACCACAGCCGGTCGTCGTTCGGCTCGAACACGACCCACTGGGTGCCCAGCAGGATCGACTCCTCGAAGTAGTTGAACAGCCTGCGCACGTTGAGGTAGCGCCACGCCGGGTCGGAGGACAGGGTGCGCGCGCCCCACACCCGGACGCCGCGGCCGGGGAACGGCCGCACGCAGTTCACCCCGATCGGGTTGAGCAGGTCCTGCTCGTTCTTGCTGAGCCGCACGTCGAGGTCCACCGCACCGCGGATCACCTCGTTGGCCGGGGCCTTGTGGACGCCGCGCTCGGCGTCGCTGCGCGCCCACACACCGGCGACGTGGCCGCTCGGCGGGACCGTGGTGTTGCGGCCGGTGGCCGGGTCGAACACCGTGATCCACGGGTAGTAGAGGGTCGCGTAGCGCGAGTCGTACCCGGCGCCGTCCAGCCGCCACGACCGCACCTGCTGGGCGTTGAGGCCGGGTGGCGGGTCGAGCACCGCGACCCGGTCGCCCATCTGCTCGCAGTGCGCGATGATCGCGAGCTGCGCGGTCTTCACGCCCTCGGCGTCGATCGCGCCCTGCTGGTGGGCGCTCATCAGGTCGGGCGCGGCGACGATCGTGATCTCGTCGATCGCTTCGAGCCCGGCGAACCCGGTCCTGGCCTCGGCGTCACCGACGTACTCACCGGCGTCGAGCTTCGCCAGGCCGCCGTCGCGCGGCGGCGCGGCTGGCACGGTGACGGTCTGCTTGTCCGGGCGTCCCTGCACCGCGCCCTGCGGTTCGACGACCTCGACGAGCTTCGAGCGCTCGCGGACCTGGGTGACGACGTTGCCCTTGACGTTGCGTCGCGTGGACACGTCGAACGTCTCGACCACCTTGCCGTTCTGCCGGACCAGCAGCTTGAAGCGGTCCTCCGGCGGGTTCTCGCCGTCCGCGTCGGCGACCTCCACGGTCACCTCGGCGTTCGTCCCCGGCAGCGCGCGGACCTGGAAGCCGCCGAGCGCCACCGGATCGGCCTCCGGCACCTCGGCGCGCGCCGGGCCGCCGACGCGGACCACGTAGGCCGTGCCGCCGCCGTTGGCGAAGTAGCCGTACACGGCGTGGGCGAGGTAGGTGCCCTCGGTGAACCCGCCGAACCGCTGCTGGTACTGGTCCCAGCTGGTGACCAGCAGCGGTTCGTGGAACGGCCCGGACTCGGCGAAGCCGACGAAGGCGGCGACGGCCGTGCCGACCCCCTCGATGGGCCTGGCCCCGGTCTGGACCTCCTCCACGTACACGCCCGGGGAGAGGTACGACGGCATGTTCGCTCCTTCGGCAGATCGCTTCGGTCTGCTCAGATGCTCGTCCGTCGCCGTTGCCCGCCAACAGGTTCGGCGAGCCCTCGCCGGGGGCAACGCGGCTGCCTCCGCCGGGCACCGGCGCGAACGCGGCGGCCACTCAGGTGCCGTCGAGCCACGGACCGAACTCGCTCTCCAGCAGCAGCCGCCCGAGCTTGCGGTACTCCTGCACGACCGCCGTCATCACCTGCGCCATGCCGACCGGGCGGCCGGTGTCGGCGGCGAGGTAGGCGGCGGTGATCGCGCACGCGCGGATGGAGCCGCCGGCCAGCTCGAAGCGCCGCGCGCAGAACTCCAGGTCGAGGTCGTCGCCGCGCGGCAGCGCGGTGCCCAGGCAGCGGTCCCACAGCGCCAGCCGTCCCGCGGCGTCCGGCACGGGGAAGTCGGCCACCACGTCCAGGCGGCGGGTGAACGCCTCGTCCAGGTTGGCGCGCAGGTTCGTGGTGAGCACGGCGATGCCGTCGAAGGACTCCATGCGCTGCAACAGGTAGGCCGACTCGACGTTGGCGTGCCGGTCGTGCGCGTCCTTGACCTGCGACCGCTTCCCGAACACGGCGTCGGCCTCGTCGAACAGCAGCACGCCGTTGACGTGGGCGGCCTCGGTGAAGATCCGCTCCAGGTTCTTCTCGGTCTCCCCCACGTACTTGTCCACGACGGCGGAGAGGTCCACGACGTACAGCTCCACGCCCAGTTCGGCGGCCACCACCTCGGCGGACATGGTCTTGCCGGTGCCCGACTCCCCCGCGAACAGCGCCAGCACCCCGCGTCCCCTGCCTCCTCCCGGCCGCATCCCCCACCGGCCGAGCACCTGGTCGCGGTGCCGCGCGCGGGTGATCAGCTCGGCGAGCTGCGTCCGGGTCCGCGGCGGCAGCACCAGGTCGTCCCGCCGCACGGCCGGGGTGATGCGTCGCGCGAGCCGCTCCAGTCCCGCGCCGTTCTGCGCCCGCACGGCCGCGCGCACGTCGTCGGCCGCGACGGGACGCTCCTCCAGCGACGCCAGGGCCACCGCGACGGCCGCCGCGCGGCGCACCTGCTCCGCGGTCAGCCGCAGGGGCGCCACGACCTCGGCCAGCTCGGCGCCACCCAGCTCGGGCTCGCGACCGGCGGCGTCGGTGAGCGCGCGCCGCCAGCGCTCGGCGCGCTGCCGCGTGCCGGGGCGCGGCACACCGATCACCAGCGGACCGCGCGCCGCCCACAGCGGGTCCCAGCCGTGCGCGCCGTGCACCACCAGCGGCACGCCGGTGGCGCGCGCGATCAGCGCGCGCAGCAGCGCCAGGCGTTCCGGGCGGCGCGGGTCGAGCGACTCGACCGGGCCGAGCACGACGCCGCCGCCGCGCAGCCGCGCCTCCCGCACCAGGGCGGGCAGCACGGTCGCGGACGCCGTCGCGGTCAGCTCGGCGAGAGCGGTCACGTCCAGCACGACCGCGCCGCGGCCGGTGCGGGCGAGTCCGGCGACGGCGATCTCGGCGGCGTCGCCGTCGGTGCCGCTCAGGTGCACCAGGCCGGTGCCGATCGCCGCCGCGACCCGCTCCACCACCGGGTCCTCGGTCTGCGCCGGGCCGGTCCGCACCACGGCGAGGCCGCGCAGCGCGACGTCGGGCTCGTCGTCGCCGAGCAGGTGGGCCACCACGCGGTCCGGCACCCGCAGGGTGCGCGACAGCGCGGGCCGGTCGTCGTCGTGGACCTCCACGAGGCCGCCCGCGACCAGCGGCGCGGTCGGCGAGAGGAGGAACCGGCCCGGTCCGGCCGCCGGCAGGCCGCACAGCTCCAGGGCGAGCCCGGCGGTGGGGCGGCGGCGGGTCACATCGTCGTTGAGGTAGCCGTAGAGGCGCTCGAACCTCGCGTCGAGCTCCGGCGCGACGGCGACGAGGAGGAGCTCGACGTCCAGCGCGCCGAGCCCGAACCGCTCGGCGAGCCGGTGCAGCCGGGTGCCGGGGGCGGTCGGCGTCGGGATCACCGGCTGCGCCGGGGTGCTCGGGGCGTCGAGGATGCGATCCACGGACTCGGGGGTGAGGTAGAGGCCGCGGTAGGGGTCGTCGGGGGCGGGATCGGTGGCGCGCCGCGCCGCCACCGCCCGCCGGACCCGCTGCTCGACGAGGTGCACGTGCGCGAGCAGGTGGCGCAGGTCGTCCGGCGACCGCACCAGCTCCCGCGTCACCGGGTCGTGCTCCCGCGGCGGCGGCGTCTGCTGGCGGGCTCGCGCCGGGCGCGGGCGGCGGCGAAGCCGTCGCGGGTCTCGGCGCCCTCGTAGCGCAGCCTGCGGACGTCCTCCGGTTCCGCGCCGGGCGTGGCCGACGGGGCCGAGCGGACCACCAGCCCGTCGGTGACGGGCGGCCCGGCGGGGGTGTGCTCCCCGCGCAGGGGGGCCGTGACGCGGACGTCCACGGCGGGCCGCAGCTCACCGCCGAGGGCCGACCACACGTCCGAGGCCGACGGCCCGCCGCTGCCCGGCCCTGACACGTCCAGCCCGACGGCGAGCCCCAGCTCGGCGAGCGACCCGGTGAGCAGGCGCGGTGCCAGCACGTCCGTGCGGACCAGGCAGCGCAGCACGTCGGACAGCAGGCGGTGCTCGTCCTGCGGCCGGTTGGTCCACGCGGTCACCAGGTAGGTGAGCTGGAACCAGCGCGGTGGTCCGCGCCAGCCGACGACCACGCCGTCGCCGTCGTGCTCCTCGGCGGAGCCGGTGCGCCGCCGGGCGACGTCCTCGCGGATGTCGTAGAGGAACACGCTGACCGCGGGCGCGTTGCGCTTGGCGCTCCACTCCCTCGTGGGCGCGTCGAAGACCAGTTCGACGCCGGACTCCTGCACGCCGCCCTCGACCAGCAACCGGCGCAGGCCCTCGTCGACCTCGTGGATCATCGCCGCGCCACCAGGTCGGGCGGCCCGAACGTGCCGCTCACGACGAGGAAGGGCGTGGTGACGGGACTGAAGCCGGGGCCGCGCGCGGTGATCGTGCGCGGGCCGGTCTGGTCCTTGGTCAGCACCAGGAGCTGGGCGGTGAACCGCCCGTCCGCCGCGGGCCGCGCGGGCGCGGCGGACGCGGTGATGCCCGGCGTCCAGGTCAGCGCCACCGGCGCTCCCGGCGGGAAGTCCACGCCCCGCACGGAGGTCACGAAGCCGGGCTTCCCGATCGGCGGCACGGCGACGATCCTCGGCTGCCGCACGCGCAGCGGGGTCGTGGCGCGGTTGTCCGCCGCGTTCGCGTCGGTGCCCGTGGTGCGCAGCTCGCCGATGACGGTGCTGTCCAGCACGGCGTTCGGCGCCAGGACGATCCGCAGCACCGCGGTGGAGCCGGGCGCGAGGTCCGGCAGCGCGCACTCCGCGGCGGAGCAGCCCGGCGGCACGGACACCACGGGCACGCCGCGCGGCAGCCCGAACGTCAGGCGCAGACCGGTGGCGAGCGCGTTCGCGCCGTTGCGGGCCGTGTAGGTGACCGTGATCCGGCCGCCGACGTGGCCGGGCTGCGGCTGCGCGCCCACGGTCAGCGCCGGACCGGCGAGCGGTGGTGACGGCGGCGGTGACGGTGACGGTGACGGAGGTGGGGGTGGTGGGGGCGCGGGCGGCTCGGGCGGAACCGGTGTCGGCGGTGTGGTCTCGGGCGGCTGGGCGTCCACCACGGGCACGACGGTCGTCGCGGCGTTGTCGGCGGGTGCGGGGTCGACGACGGTGCCGGCCACCGACCAGCCGACCTCCTGCCGGCCCGCCGCCGCGCCGGTGACCGCGGCGGTGACCACGACGACGGCGCCCGGTTCCAGCACGCCCAGGTCGCAGCGCAGGACCGCCGCGTCGCAGGTGCCGCGTCCGGTGCTCAGCCCGTCCAGCGCGAGCCCCGCCGGGACGGACACGGTGACCGCCGTGCCGGGGGACGCGGACGGACCGCGGTTGGTGACGTCCACCGCCACCGAGGTCGCGGTGCCGACCTCCAGCGCGGGCGTGCCGGGCGGCGCGGCGGCGGCCAGGTCCACGGACTGCTGCGTCGCCGGTTCCTTCTGCCTGCCCGGCAGGTCCGCGCCGAAGGGGGTCAGCGCGCCGCTGACGAGGTCGAGGGCGAACAGGCGCTCCGGGGTGTTGCGCGCGAGCCCGCGCCTGGCCGTGAGGACCACGCGCGTCGCGTCGGCGCTCCACGCCACGTCGCGGGGCTGGTACGGGCCGGTGCCGGAGGTGTCGGGCAGCTCCCGGCCGCACGCCCCCGGATCGTCGCGCAGCCCGACCGGCAGCACGACCTCGCAGCCGGGTCCGGCCGAGGAGGCGATCAAGACGCCGGTGCGCTCGTCGTCCCTGCCGCCGCCGCTCTTGCGGTTGAACGCGATCCGCGTGCCGTCGGGCGAGAACGCCGGGCTGTCGTCGATGACGTCGCAGTCGCCGGGGCAGTGCCGGGCGCTGAGGTCGTCCTGCTCCTCCAGCGCGTCCGCCGCCGCGGTCCACACGTGCTTGTTGCCGACGCTGCCGTTGATCACCATCTCCCTGGTGAACGCGACGGTGGTGCCGTCGGCGGACCACGTCGGCTGCGCGTCGGAGGTCTCCGCGTCTCCCGGCACCGCGCCGACGACGGCTCCCGTGACGGCGTCGGCGACGACGATCCGGCTGGTGCCTCCCGCCGGGCCGGCCCCGCCGGGCGACTGCCTGGTGAACGCCAGGAACCGCCCGTCCGGGGAGAACGCCGGGTCGGTGTCCCAGTCCGCCGGTCCCCTGCCCTGCGACGGCAGCGGGCGCGGGTCAGAGCCGTCCGCCTCGACCAGCCAGATGCGCTGGATCCGCCCGGCCGGGGAGTCCTCGAACCGCGTCACGACGATGCGCCGCCCGTCGGGCGTGTAGCTCTGCCGCTCGGTCCACGGGTCGAAACCGGGGGCCGGGTCGAACAGCGGGTCGCCCGCGGGGTCGGTGCTCGGGTCCTCGCGCAGCACCGTCACGCCCAGGTCGCGCGGGTCCCCGCCGTCCGGGCGCACGTCCTGGAGCGTCGCGGTGAGCCGGTCGGGGGCGTTGGTCCTGGTGACGACGACCCGGCCGCCGTCGAGCGGGCCGAGCCAGGTGGGCGTGTCGAGCGCGCGGTCCTCGGTGAGCACCGGCACCGCGGGCTCCGCCGAGCGGGCGACGGCGCGGTACACGCGAGGCGGGCCGTCCAGCGGGCCGGGACTGGTGACCAGCACGCCCTCGCCGTCGGGCAGCCACGCCGGGGAGCCGCTCCGCCAGGACGCCTGCTCGCCGCCCAGCAGCGGCCCGCAGTCGCACACACCGTCGATCATCTTCGCCAGGACGCCGGTCTCCGGGTGGTCGAGCACGTAGGCGATGCGGTTGCGGTGCACGTCGTCGTCCACCGGGTTCCAGTCCGGGTCCAGCGCGGACCCGCTCGGCTCGTCGGTCTCGCGGGTCGTCGTGCCGTCGGCGAGCGACATCCGGTAGATCTCGCGGCCCCGCTCGGGGTCCTGGTCGCTGGAGAACGCGAGGAACGCGCCGTCCGGCGACACGTCGGGCGAGGTCTCGTCCGACGGCGTGTCCGTGAGGCGCAGCAGGCCCGTGCCGTCGGTGCCCACGCGCCACAGGTCGCGCTGGACGGCGTCGCCCGTCCCCGACGGCTCCGCGGAGTCGAACACGACGAACGTGCCGTCCGGCGACAGCCGGGGCCGTCCGGCGTCCCGGTCCGAGGTCAGCCGCCGCACCGCGCCGCCGGCACCGCGCAGGTAGACCTGCTGGCGCGGCCCGTCGCGCAGGCTCGTGAACACCAGCAGGTCCCCGCGCGCCGAGCCGGACCGGTCGAAGTGGGCCGGGCCGGGACCGAACAGCGGATCGCTGACGCCCCCGTTCGTCGCGACGCCCAGGCCGAGGTGCTCGGTGCCCGCGTAGACGATCCGTCCTCCGGCGGGATCGTCCGCCTGCGCGGCGGCCGGTGGGGCGGCGAGCCGCCCGACGACCACCGGAAGGGCGCACAGCAGCACGCCCACCGCGCCCAGTGCGCCCACCCTGCGCCGTGCCGCCGTGCCGCCCACCGCTCACCCCGTGATTCCGCGCCGCCGGTCCTCGTGGTTCCACGCTCGTCCGCGCCGCGCCGCGCGAACAGGCCCGCGGGACCACGACCGGGGGCATCCCGGCGGTGCCCCGCGGGCAACGCCCGACCGTCAGATGAGGCCGTGGCGCATCGCGTAGCCCACGGCGTGCGCCCGGTTGCGCAGGTTGAGCCGGGTCGTCACCTCGTGCAGGACGTTCTTCACCGTGCGCTCGGAGTACGACGTCTTCTGCGCGATCTCCACCGTGTCGAACCCCTCCGACACCAGGCGCAGCATGTCCACCTCCCTGCTGCTCAGGGTGGACAGGCCCGGTCCTCTCGGGTCCAGCGCGGCCCGCTGGAGGCTGCCGACGTGGTCGAGCAGCCGGCTCACCAGGTCGCCGGGCAGCACGCCCTCGCCCTTCTCCACCGCCAGGACCGTGCGCACCAGCCGGTCCCCCGTCGTGTCGGAGCGGCGCATCACCGCGGCCACCCCGCAGTCGACCACCGTCTGGAGCGCGTTCGGCTCGAACCTCCCGACCACCAGGCAGGTCCGCGTCGCCGTGCCGCGCTGCAACGTCCGCAGCACGCGCACGACCGCGTCGTCCACCCGGTCCACCACCACCAGGGCCGCCCTGGCGCGCGACACCTCCTCCGGCGGCAGCAGTTCCACCTCTGGCCGCTGCCGCAACTGGTGGAACACCCCCGACCTCAGGATGTCGTCCTCCGCGAACACCGCCACCGGAACCCGCCCCGCTCCGGCGGACGTCCCGCCCGATGCGCCGCCGATCGTCACGTCCCCTGCACCGCTCATCCCCGCTGCTCCGTTCACCTGGATCTCGACCCCGTGATCGGCGACCCCCACCGCCGCGATGCTCCGCTCCCCACGCCGGGCAGCCGGTCGGTGGCCCGCGGGCACTCGCGGTGCCCGCGCTCTGCCCCCGCATCCCTGCCGCGGCCTCCCCCGCGCGCCTAGCGTCCGCACGGTGACCACATCTGCTGAGATCGAACTCGACACCGTCGTGGTGACGCCGGGCGGTGAGGCGAGCACGACCGTGACCATCCGCAACGACGGCGACATCGTCGAGGGCTACGAGCTGGAGGTGGTCGGCGAGTGCGCCGCGTGGAGCACCGTGCAGCCCGCGCGCGTGTCGCTCTACCCCGGCACCTCGCAGGAGGTGACCGTGCGCCTCGCGCCGCCCCGCTCGCCCGAGGTGCGCGCGGGCCGGGTTCCGCTGGGTGTGCGGGTGCTCCCCGTCGAACGGCCCGACGCGGTGGTGGTGCCCGAGACGACCGTGCTCGTCGAGCCGTTCGGTCAGCTCCAGGCGCAGCTGGTGCCGCAGCGCCGCCGCGGGTGGCTGGGCGCCCGCTACCGCGTCTCGGTGCGCAACCTGGGAAACGCGTCGACCGACGTCCTGCTGAGCAGTTCCCAGGCGGGTGAGGACCTGCGCTTCGCCGTGACGCCGGACCGGTCGCGGCTCGAACCGGGCACCGAGCTGGACGGGCGGCTGCGCGTGCGGGTGGGCACGCGGATCTGGTTCGGCACACCGGTCACGTGGCCGTTCGAGGTGCACGCGGTCGGCGCGGAGGAGAGCGCCGAGGACGACCCGGCCGCCAGGACGGCACCGCTGCCCGGCGAGCTGGTGCAGCTCCCGATCCTGCCGCGCTGGCTGCTCGCGCTGCTGGCACTGCTGCTGGCACTGCTGCTCGCGTGGTTCACCCTGGTGCGCCCGGCCGTGCGGAGCACCGCCGAGCAGGCCGCGGAGGACAAGGCGGTGGAGGTCGCCGACGAGCGCGAGGCGCAGGCCGGTGCCGAGCCGGACACGGGCAGCACCACCGGGCCCGGCGGCGGGAACGGCACGGGCAGCGGCGACGGCACCGGCGAGCAGGGCACCGGGGACGGCAGCGGGAACGGCACCGGAAGCGGGAACGGGAACGGGACGGGCGACGGCACGGCGGGCGGGCTGGGGGAGCAGAGCTCGGCGACCATCGAGGTCCGCACCGGCGGGGGCACCCGCAACGTGGGCACCTACGCCGTGCCCTCGGGGAAGATCTTCCTGATCACCGACGTCGTGGTGGCGAACTTCCAGGGCGACGAGGGGGTCATGACGATCACCTTCGGGGACCGCACCATCACCACGATCGCGCTGGAGACCTTCCGCAACCAGGACTACCACTGGGTCACGCCGATCGAGGTGCCGGAGAACGCCCTCGTCACCGCCGACGTGACGTGCGCGCGCCCCGGCACCCCCGCGTCCGGGCAGCAGGCCTCGGGGTGCGCCCAGCTGCTCAACGTCAGCGGCGCGCTGCGGGACGTCCGGCGGTGAGCCGCGCAACCCAGCACCTCCCCCCGGTCCGGGACCGGCCCCGAACCGGTTCGTCCCCCTCCACCACAGCAGCGGCGCGGAGGGCTGTCCACGAAGTTCTGCCAGCAGAACGATCTGCCGGTCGTCCGCCGGCGACGCGGACACGGGAATAGCGGAGTGTGCCGACGCTCGTCACCGTGGACAATCAGTCGGTCGCTCTCCGGCGCCGGTCCGGCCACCGCGGTTCACCGGTACGGCGGCGGCACCCGTCACGCACGACACGGATGGTGACCACAGTGGACAGTGACCTTCCGAGCGGTGTTCCGACCAGGGCGTTCGTCGCACGCCTGGTGGCCGAGCACCGCAGGCTCGCCGGACTCACCCAGGAGGAGCTGTCCGAGCGGTCCGGTCTCAGCACGCGCGCGATCAGCGACCTGGAGCGGGGACGGGTGGACCGGCCGAGACGCAGCACGGTCGAGGCCCTCGCGTCCGCGCTGGCTCCGGGAGGCGTGGCGCTGCTGCGACTGCTGGCGCCGGGACGGGCGGGCGCGGCCACCCCGGTCCTTCCGGGATGGCCGGCCGGGCGACCGCACCCGCTGCCGAGAGCGGTGGCCGACCTGACCGGGCGCCAGGAGCAGCTCGCCCGGATCACCGCGGTCGCCGACGACCACGCGCACACGACCGCCGTGGTCGCGCTGCTCGGCGAGCCGGGCGTCGGCAAGACCGCGCTGGCCGTCTCAGCGGGACACCGGCTCGCCGACCGGTTCCCCGACGGCACCGTCTTCCTCGGACTCCGCGGCACGCAGCCGGACCCGCTGTCGCCCGGCGCAGCGGCGGAGCACCTGCTGCGCGCCATCGGCGTGCACGACGGCGACGTGCCGCCGGCCGACGACGACCGGCTGGCGCTGTTCCAGTGGCTCGTGCGGGACCTGCGGCTGCTGGTCGTGGCCGACGACGCGGCCGACGAGGCGCAGGTGCGTCCCCTGCTGCCGAACAGTCCCGGCTCGCTGGTGCTGATCACGAGCAGGCGGACGCTGTCCGGATTGGAGTCCGTGGTGCGCCTGGCGCTGGAGGTGCTCTCCCCCGCCGAGTCCGTGGAGCTGCTCGGGGCGATCGCCGGGCACGACCGCGTCGCGGCCGAGGCCGGCGCGGCACTGCGCATCGCCGAGCTGTGCGACCACCTGCCCCTCGCGCTGCGCATCGCGGGCAACCGGCTGGCCGATCGTCCCGACTGGCCGATCAGCCGACTCGAACGGCGGCTGCGCGACCCCGCTCGGCGGCTCAGCGCGCTCACCGCGGGTGATCTGGACGTGCGCAGCGCGCTGGCGCACTCCTACGACCGGCTCGCACCGGCGGCCAGGAAGGTCTTCCGCGGACTCGGCCTCCTGCCGGGACCGGCCGTGGCCGTCGGGACCGTCGCCGTGGTGTCCGGGCTGGCGCTGGACGCCGCCGAGGAGCAGCTGGAGGCGCTCGTCGACGCGCGGGTGCTGCACGCCGCCGCCGACGGCGACTACCTGGTGAGCGGCCTGGTGCGCCTGTTCGCGCGCGAGCTGCTGACCGGCGAGCACGGCCGCGCCCCGACAGCGCGGCAGGAGTGCGCGCGCGCGACCGTCGTCGCGCGCGATCCGCTGACCCGGCGCATCCCCGGCCAGCGCCGGGAGGACCGGGCGGCGGAGCGCACCGCGCGCGAGGGCACCGCCGCGGCGCGGACTCGCCCGATCAGGTGAGCGGCGCGGACCACCGCCGGACACCGGGAACAACCGGCGGCGCGAGGCGTTGTACCGGGTGCCGCACCGGTGCAGGACCCCCGGGCCTCACCACTTCGCCGCTACGAGCGGCCACTCGCCGAGAGGCGTCTGCCGGTGCGGTGCACGACACCGGAGCGGGCGGTGGGGAGCGGCGACTCCCCACCGCCCGTTCCGCCGTCGCGGACCCCCTCGGCGCTCACACCACGACGCCGGCGCGGGCGCGGTGGGCGGCCACGGCGAGCCGGGTGTCCTCGGCGACGAGGTCGGCGTTGAGGTCGGCCGCCGCCGTCAGTCCCGAGGCCGCGGCGCTGATCACCTGGGCGCGCAGGTCCGCGACGTTGCCCGCCACCCACACGCCGGGAACGGCCGTGGCGCCGGTGGGACCGGCCGGCACGAAGGTGCCGAGCACCTGGTCCCCGACGCGCTGCTCCGCCAGCTCCAGCCCGAGCTGGACGAGCACGTCGGCGCGGGCGGTGAAGCGCGGGGCGACCACGAGCGCCTGGAGCGGGACGACCTCGCCCGAGCGCAGCCGGACGCCGGTGAGCCGGTCGTCGGCGACCTCCAGCGCGGCCACCTCGCCCTCCACGAGCGCCACTCCCCTGGCCTCCAGCTGCTCGCGGTCGTCGGCGCCCAGCGGCGGGCCGTCGTGCAGGAAGACGGTCACGTCCGCGCTCCACTGCCGGAACAGCAGGGCCTGGTGCCCGGTCATCGGGCCGGTGGACAGCACGCCGATGCGCTGGTCGCGGACCTCCCACCCGTGGCAGTACGGGCAGTGCAGGACGTCGTCGCCCCACCGCTCGGCCAGTCCCGGCACGTCGGGAAGCTCGTCGACCAGGCCGGTGGCCACCAGCAGCCGCCGCGCCCGCACCGACCGGTCGCCGTCGAGCTGCACGCGGAAACCGCCGTCGTCGAGGGCTTCGGCCGCGGTGACCCCACCGGTGACGATCTCGCCGCCGTAGCCGGCCACCTCGGCCCGCCCGGCCGCCAGCAGCTCGGCGGGCGGCGTCCCCTCGCGGGTCAGGTAGTTGTGCACGTGCCCGGCGGGCGCGTTGCGCGGCGCTCCCGCGTCGACCACCAGCACCGACCGGCGGGCCCGCACCAGGGCCAGCGCTCCCGCGAGTCCGGCCGCGCCGCCGCCGACCACCACCACGTCGTACTTCTCGTCCACCACGTCTTCTCCTCCGCTCGTCCACCGCGTCGTCCGCGGCCGTGCCACCACTGTGGTCGGTGAACAACGGAAATGACAATCATAATTGCCAGAACGGCAACGAGCGGACGGGTTCGTGCGACACCGCCTCGGACTGCTCTACCGTGGAGGCCCGGTCCACCTGTTCCGGGGATCTCGGAGGCCGGGAGATGACGCACGAGGAGGCGGTCGCCCGGGCCAGCGCCGAGCCGGTCGACGAGTCCGCGCCGACCACCGCGCCCGCGTCGCGCGAGGACGTCCGCGCACCGCTGTTCCGCTGCGAGCGGTGCGACGGCGGTCTCGGGTTCGACCTGGACGCGCTGGTGTGCACCGACCCGGAGTGCCCGGCGGCGGGGACCGGCGTCGAGCTGTGGCGTGCGCAGGAGCGCCGGGTCGACCTGGGACTGGACGTGCCCGCTCCGGGACCGGGCTTCCCCCGGCCGCTGCTGCGCGGTCTGCCGCACCCCTACGTCACGCCGGTCACCGCGGGGCGGCCGTGGTGGAGCCGGGTCGACGCCCGGCGGCTCCAGCACTGCCAGCTCACCTGGTCCTGCCAGGTGTGCGGGCTGCCGCTGCCCACCCGCGCGAAGGTCCTGGCCGAGGGCAACGGGGACGTGCGCAACGACAGCGCGCTGCACGGGCGGTGCCTGCGGGTGGCCGCCGGGCGGTGCCCGAACCTCACCGGAGCCGGACTGCGGGTCGTGGACGTCACGGCGGACGACCTGCTGGCCGACGGCCGTCCCCTCGTCGTCGACCGCGGGGCGACGGCCACCGGCGACCGGGTCAGCTCCTGGGTGCTGCACCCGGCGCGGCCCGGCACGTGACGGGGGCGCTCGGCCGGGAGGCGCGCCGGCGACCCCGGTCGGGTGCCGCTCCAGCCGGTCGAGCACGCGCGGCTCGGCGGCCCGCTCGACGGCGGCGGTCCCGGTCGTGGTGGCCGAGGGCGGCCGTCCGGCCTCGGGGTTCGTGCCGGCCACGGCCCCTCCGACCCCCGTCCGGTCGGCGATTCCGCCGACCGCAGCAAGTTCACCCTCTCGGGAAGCATCTCACCGGTTTGCTGTTCGGACAGGTGTTCCGACGGGAGGAACTGATCATGAGCATGTCGTACCTGGCGCAGCCGGCGCAGCAGCAGAAGCTGGAGTGGCTCGGCGGCAACACCTTCTCGATCCTGCTCGACGGCGTCGCCACCGACGGCCAGCTCACCGTGGGCAGGTTCGACGTCGGCAGGGGCCAGGCACCGCCGATGCACGTGCACACCCGCGAGGACGAGGTCTTCCTGCTGATCAGCGGAACCGCCCTGGTGTGGTCGGGCGAGCAGGAGAGCGAACTGGAGGAGGGGGGCATCGTCTTCCTGCCGAAGAACGTCCCCCACGGCTACCGCATCACCTCCGAGCGGGCCGACCTGCTGATGATCGCCACCCCGAGCGGCATCGAGGGCATGTTCCGCCAGGCGGGCCGGGACCTGTCGACGCCGAGGCCCGACGGCTTCGCCCTCGCCCCCGCGCTCCTCGCCGCGGCGGCCGAGGCCCACGGCTCGATCGTCGTCGGCCCGCCGCGCTGATCGCCGATCACCCGCGCACCTCCGGCCAAGCCGCCCACCGGGCCAGCCCCTCCTGCGGGGAGCGCCGGCCGAGGTGGAAGCGGTCGGCGGACGTCGGGGTCAGCTCCGAGCGGACGGTGCTCGCGGGCAGCAGCAGCACGCCCCGTTCCTGCACGAGGTCCACGCACATCGCGCCTCCGCCGCGCCCGCGAAGCACAGGACGTCCTCGGGGGCCACCTCGTCGCAGGTGCTCGCGACGGCCTCGCGCAGGGCGGGCAGACCGCAGGTCTCGGTGTGGCCGAGGTGCAGCGACTTCGGTACGGCCCGAAGACGTCCTGCCCGGCCGCCGCGCGGAGCCCGGCGAGCTCTCCCAGCAGCCGGGGGGTCGCCGGGGACGCGACCGGACAGCGCGTTCCAGATCGCCACGACCCGGTCGGTGCGCGGGTCGTGCAGGACCACGTCGGCGTGCGGCGACAGCAGCCGGGCCACCGCCTCGCACACCGGAGCCAGCCGCTCGGCCACCGGACGTTCGCTCACGGACCCGGACACCACATCCAGGTCGGACACGACGTCCACGTCACATCACCCGGACCGGCGGTGCCCGTCACCCGGAGGGTGCTGCCGGGTTCACGTCCGCCCGCGCCACCGGTGCGGGCGTTCTACCGTGAGACCGTCCGCCAGTGCGAGGAGTGCCCGCCCTGTCCACGTCCCGCGCCTCCGAACCGCCGCCCGGCCTGCGCGTGCGGCACGGGCGGCACGGGCGGGCCGTCGTGGTCGGGCTCGCCGGCGAGATCGACCTGCACAGCACGCCCACGCTCGTGCGGGCGCTGGCGGAGGCCCTCGACCGGGCGCGACCACCGGCCCCCGTGGTGGTCGACATGGCGGGTGTGGGGTTCCTGGCGTGCTGCGGGGCCGCGGGGCTGGTGCGGGCGCACCACCGCGCCCTGGCCCTCGGCACGGAGCTGCGCCTGGCCGCGGTCACCCCCGAGGTCGGCCGGGCGCTGGAGGTGCTCGGCGCGGACCGGCGGCTGCTCCTGAGGCGCAGCGTGGCCGTGGCCCTGGCCGCGCCGGGCACCACCGGCGAACGGTGACGGGTCAGACCGCTCGCAGACGGCGCCACGCACGGGTCACCTCGGGCGGGGCGAGGAGGTCGGGGTGGGTCAGTCCCAGCACCCGTTGCACGATCGAGTTCGCGTTCACCACGAGCAGGCGCCCGCCGCGGGCCCGCACCTCCGCGGCGGCGACCGCGAGCGTCGCCGCTCCGTAGGCCGACATGAACGTGAGTCCGGAGAGGTCGACCGCCACCTCCCGGTGGTGCCGCACCAGCTCCAGCCGCTCGGCCAGGTCGTGCGCCGTGTCGACCTCCAACTCTCCGGACAGCAGCACCAGCAGACCGGCGACCTGACGGTCGATCCGGACCGCGGGCATGATCTGCACGATCAGCTCCGAGCTCACCCCGACCAGGTTCCACGCACGTCGACACCCAAACGAGTGGCAACGGGGCATCACCCGTCCGGACCACCACGTCGAACGCCGGTGCGACGGCCGGCGCGGAACCAGCGGCCAGCCGACGCCGGCAGCGGGGACCACGAACGGCCACGGTCGGGCGGACCGGACCCCGCCGAGCTACCGGTGGGGAACCGGTCGCTGCCCGCTGACGGCGGTGACGACCTCCACGGCGATGTCGCGGAGCTTGACGTTGCGGTTCTGCGACGCGGTGCGCAGCACCCGGAACGCCTCGTCGGCGGAGCACCGCTTCTGCGCCATGATCACGCCGAGCGCCTGGTCGATGGTGGACCGGGAGGCCAGCGCCACCGTGAGGTCGTCCGCGCGCCGGGCGTGCTCGGCGATGCGGGCGGCCAGGGCGACCACACCGGAGACCTCGCCGGCGAAGCGCTGTCCGGCGGCCTGCTCCCGCGGGCCGAAGCTGTGGGCCTGCCGGGAGTAGAGGTTGAGCGCGCCGACCGGTTCGTCCAGCACGAACAGCGGGACCGACAGCGAGGAGAGCACGCCCCGGGCCAGCGCCTCCGGGCGGTAACCGCCCCACCGGTCGTCCCCCGCGAGGTCCTCGATCAGGTTCACCTCACCGGTGCGCATGGTCGACAGGCACGGCCCCCGCTCGTGGCCGTACTGCACCTCGTCCACGCGGGTGGCCAGGTCGTCGCTGCTGGCCACCGTCACGGGCCGTCCGTCCTGGCGGACGGTGATGCCGCACGAGACCGGCGCCTCGACGGCGGCCGCGGCCCGGACGGTCACCTGCTGGAGGAACTCGTCGACGTCGCGGGTGCTCAGCAGGAGGTCCTGCAACTCGGTGACCAGCCGCGCACCGCCGTGCTCCGGCACGTCCGTCATCCGCCGCCCACCTCCCTCCGCGGTCCCCGCCGGTGATCACCCCATCGTCGCACCGGACCGCACTCGGTGCAGCGGACGGCGAGCGGGCACCGCCCGCGACGGTCGGAACGGGGAAGCGGCACGAGTACCGCGTCGGTGTGGCGCGCGGCGCGTTCCGTTCCTCCCGGAACGGAACGCGCCGCGCGTCACCTGCGACCCCCCGGGGCCGGGGAGCGCATGACGATCAGGTCGCCGTGGCCGCCGTACCCCAGGACCGGTTCGGCGAACTGGGTGCCGTCGAAGGTGATGAGCCACCACTCGCGGCCGACCGGCAGCAGCACGGGGTGCGGGATGTTCGTGCCGTAGGGGGCGTCCAGCGTGCCGAGCTTGCGCATCCGCAGGTCGTACACCGGGTACGTGCGGGCGTCGCCGTCGCTGGCGAAGACGTACCAGGAGCGGCCGACGCGCTGGATGATCGTGCCCTCGGTCTGGTCGACGCCGGTGTCCGCGCCGACCCGGCTCAGCGACTCGGCGTAGTCCGCGCCGACGGGCCCGGCGGCCAGGGCCGGGTGGAAGACGAACGCGGGCTGCTGCGCCTCGCTCTCCACGAACGCGAGCCGCCAGCGGCCGTCGACGCGGGTCAGCGCCGGGTCCCAGGAGCTGACCGTCGTGGGCAGCGGCAGCCGCTGGGTGGGGATGACGTGGACGCCGGAGAGGACGTTCGCCCCGGTGGTGGCGTGCCTGATGTGCACGCCGCGGAAGTCGAAGTCGCCCCAGGAGCTCATCAGCACGATGAAGCGCCCGGTGCGGTCGTCGTACACGATCTGCCCGGCGTGGTCGCCGAGCACCGCGCCGTCGCGCTCGAAGAACAGGATCGCGACCTGCTCCAGCCGCGTGGGATCGGCCAGGTCGATCGTCCAGACGGCCCAGTGCGCCTGCTGGAAGAAGCCCAGCCCGGCGTTGGTGAGGGTCAGGTACATCTTGCCGTCGCGGACGTACGGCCTGCCGTCGGCGTGCTGCACCACGTGCGGGTCCCGCACGCCGACCTGGCCGAAGTAGCCGGCCCGCACGCGGCCCAGGCGCACCGAGCCGTCGCCCCGCCCGCCGTAGGCGTGGTCGAGGTTCCCGAGGACCGCGGGCACCCGCAGGTCGATCAGGGCGCGCACGCCGTTGCGCTCGGTCACCAGCGGCTGCCAGCCGGTGCCGGTGCCGGTGGTGTCGACCAGGACCGTGACGGCGTTCTCGTTGAGGACCACGGCGAACCCGAACGACCCGCTCACCCGCGCCTCGGCCGAGGCGACGACGGTGGTCGTGCCGCCGACGGTCACCTCGATCGTCGCCCGCCCCGCGCCCGGGTCGAGCGTGCCCAGCACGGAGGTGTCCCCACCGGCCCAGCCCGCCTGCACCGCGCCCGCGCCGTCGATCCGCTGCACCTCGACCAGCACCGAGGCGAACGGCGCCCGCGGGCCGGCGCCGGTGCTCACCAGCGTGCCCGAGGCGCGCGGCGACGGGGTGACCGCGCTGTCGTACTGCACGAACCGCGGCGCGATCAGGTCGAACGGCCGGAACCGCTCGGTGGTGGAGAAGTGCAGGTCGAACGGGGTGACGTCGGGCGCGGCCGTCGCCGGGGCGGTGCCGAGCAGGCCGGTCAGCGCCGTGCTGACGCCCGCGACACCAGCACCGCGCAGCAGCGTGCGCCGATCCATCTCGTGTGCCGTCACTCGTCCTCCTCCTGGTCCTCCGACGCTGGCGCGACCGGGTCCTCGATCATGACCCGCCGGACGACCGGCTTCAACCCCTCGGCCGAACGCCCCCGCTAGGACGCGCGGAGGGCGAGCCGCACGGCGCTCCAGGAGACGGGCGGAGCGACGAGCCGCAGGACACCGCCGGTGATCTCGGCGCTCGCCGGTCGTGGCACGACCCGGTCGGGGTCGTCGCGCGTGTTGCTCGCGGAGGCGTCGGCGTCGTGCAGCGTCCACGCCTCGGCCACCTCCACGTCCCCGAACGGCGTGACGGAGACCAGCACCTCCACCGGCTCCGCCCGGCCGCGGTTGACCGCGAACAGCACGACCTCACCGGTGTCGGGGTCGTGGGTGGCCACCGCGTCGACCACGGGCACGTCGCCGAAGCGCGCGGTCCGGGTCGTCGGCGACGCGATCTCCACCCGCAGGACCCGTCCGCGCGCCAGCCGGGAGGTCAGCGCGAACGGGTGGAAGGTCGTCTGCCGCCACGCGGGTCCGCCGGGCTCGCTGCGGATCGGGGCGATGACGTTGACCAGCTGGGCCTGGCAGGCGGCGACCACGCGGTCGGCGTGCCGCAGCAGCGAGATCAGCAGGTTGCCGACCACCACGGCGTCGGTGACGTCGTAGCGGTCCTCGATGATCCGCGGGGCGATCTCCCAGTCCGTGCGCGGATCGGCGTGGAACCTCTTCTGGTACCAGACGTTCCACTCGTCGAAGGACACGCCGATCCGCTTGGTGCTCTTGAGCCGGGCGCCCACCGCGTCGGCCGTGGCCACGACGCTGTCGACGACGTGGTCCACGTCCACGGCCGAGGCGAGGAAGCTGTCGACGTCACCGTCGATCACCTCGTAGTAGGCGTGGCAGGAGATGTGGTCGACCTGGTCGTAGGCCAGCTCCAGGACCGTGGACTCCCACGCGCCGAACGTCGGCATGGTGGAGCTGGAACTGCCGCAGGCGACGAGCTCCAGTCCCGGTTCGGCCTGGCGCAGCGCCCTGGCCGTCTCGGCGGCGAGCCTGCCGTACTCCTGCGCGGTCTTGTGCCCGGTCTGCCACGGTCCGTCCAGCTCGTTGCCCAGGCACCACAGGGCGATCCCGTGCGGCTGCGTCGCCCCGTTGGCCCGGCGCAGCTCCGACAGGTGCGTGCCGCCCTCGTGGTTGGCGTACTCGTGCACGTCGAGCGCCTCGGCGACGCCCCTGGTGCCGAGGTTCACCGCGTACATGACCTCGGCACCGGCCTTGCGGGCCCAGCGGACGAACTCGTCGAGGCCGACCTCGTTGGTCTCGAGGCTGTGCCAGGCCAGCTCGCGGCGAACCGGCCGGTCGGCGACCGGTCCGACGCCGTCCTCCCAGCGGTAGCCGGAGACGAAGTTGCCGCCGGGGTAGCGGACGAGGGTGACGCCCAGCTCGCGCGTCAGCGCCAGCACGTCGCCGCGGAAGCCGTCCTCGTCGGCCGTGGGGTGCCCCGGCTCGTAGATGCCCGTGTAGACGCAGCGGCCCATGTGCTCGACGAAGGACCCGAAGAGACGGCGGCGGACCGGCGCGACGACGTGGCCGGGACTGAGGACGAGAGAAGCGGTCAGCACGGTTCTCCTGCGGTGGTCGTGGAGTGGGCTACTTCAGGGCTCCGGACCCCGCTCCGCTGCGCCAGAAGCGCTGGAGCAGGACGAAGGCGGCGACGAGCGGGACGACGGCCAGCAGCGATCCGGTGATGACGAGGTCGAACAGTTGCCGGGTGCCCGCCTCCTGCTGCGCGGTG
Organism: Umezawaea beigongshangensis; assembly: GCF_016464305.1. Taxonomy (GTDB): domain Bacteria; phylum Actinomycetota; class Actinomycetes; order Mycobacteriales; family Pseudonocardiaceae; genus Umezawaea_A; species Umezawaea_A beigongshangensis. The sequence goes on along the minus strand of NZ_JAEIOJ010000006.1, from coordinate 341,700 downwards.
TTGAACCACGTGGTCAGCCCGACCGTCAGCGGGTAGAGGTCGGCGTCGCTGAGCACCACCAGCGGCAGGAAGTAGTTGTTCCAGGTCGCCACCAGCGTGACGAGGAAGACGGTGACGATCGCCGGACGCATCAGCGGCACCACGATCTGGAGGAAGATCCGCAGTTCGCCCGCCCGGTCGACGCGGGCGGCGTCGATCAGCTCCACCGGCACGCTCTCGGTCACGTGGACGCGGACGAGGTAGGTGCCGAACGGGCTGAGCAGCGAGGGCAGGACGACCGCCCAGACGGTGTTGACGATGCCCGTCTTCGACAGGATCAGGTACGTCGGCAGCACCAGCGCGGTGGCGGGCACCATGATCATACCGAGCAGCGCGGTCTCGAAGAACCGCTTGCCCCAGAAGGAGAAGCGGGCAAGGCCGTAGCCCGCGAGCGCGGCGAGCAGGGTCGCCCCGGCGGCGCTGACCCCGGAGTACAGGGCGGTGTTGGCGAGCCACCGGCCGTAGACGCCGCCGTCCTCGCGGAACAGCCGCCGGACGTTGTCGATCAGGCTGAACTCGCGGCCGAACCACAGCGCGGGGCTGGAGAGCAGGTCGGGCTGGCTCTTGGTCGCGGCGATCACGATCCACACCAGCGGCAGGACGAAGTAGAGGACACCGGCGGCCATCAGGGCGTGGGCGAGCCGCGAGCTCGGCTCCCCCGAGCGGCGGCGGGACCCGGTCGTCGTGGTCACGAGGCGGCTCCCCTGCGGCGGCTGACGACCACGAAGACGTGGGCCACGACGAACACGACGAAGCCGAGGGTGAAGGAGATCGCGGCGGAGTAGTGGAAGTTCGAGTAGGCGAACGCCTGGTTGTAGGCGTAGAGGTTCGGCGTGTAGCCCGCGGAGATCTGCGGCGCGAACCGGGCCATGACGTAGGGCTCGGTGAAGAACTGCACGGTCCCGATGACGCTGAAGATCGCCGCGAGCGAGACGGCCCGCCGGATCGCCGGGACCTTGACGCGCAGCGCGATCTGCACCGGGGACGCGCCGTCGATCACCGCGGCCTCGCAGGTCTCGCGCGGCACGCCCTGCAGCGCCGAGTACAGGACGATCGTGTTGTAGCCGGTCCACGCCCACGTGACGATGTTGCCCAGCGACACCAGCAGCAGCGAGGAGCTGAAGAAGTCGACCGGTTGCCCGCCGAACAGGACGGGGACGTCGGCGAACACGCCGAACGTCCGGCTGTAGAGGAAGCCCCACATGAGCGCGCCGAGCACGGCGGGCACGGCGTAGGGCGTGAAGGCGACGAGCCGGTACACCCTCGCGAACCTCGTGCCGACGGCGTCGATCGCGAGCGCTCCGGCCAGCGCGACGCCCAGCATGATCGGGATCTGCACGACGCCGAAGAGCACGACCCGCACGACGCCGTCGAGCAGCAGCGGGTCGGTGAAGGCGCGCACGTAGTTGTCGACGCCGCTGAACCGCGTGCCGCGCGCGAGGCTCTTGCTGGAGAGGCTGAGCCAGAACGCGAACCCCAGCGGCACCACCAGGAAGGCCACGACGACGAGGAAGAACGGCAGGACGAACAGCGCTCCCGCGAGCGGGTGCGCGGTCGCGCGGCGCGACGACCGACGCGGCGCGCGTCCGGACGGCTCGGGGGGAGCGATCGGCAGAGCCCTGGTCACGGGACCTCCTGGTTCGGTCGCCCGCGCTCCCGCCGCGGCGGACGAGCGCCGCGGCGGGAGCGCGGGGCGCTACTGGGTGACCGTGAAGCCCTGCTGCTCGGCGTGGGCGACGACGTTCTTCTGCGTCTCCTCCAGCACCGTGCTCCACGGCCGCTCTCCCGCCATGGCCTCGGCACTGCGGTCGTTCAGCTCGCCGAACACGAAGTCCTGGAACGGCGTGAACTGGAAGTCGCCGAGCTTCTCCGACACCGGCACGAAGATCTCGTTGACCTTCTGGCCGCCGAAGAAGTCGTGGCTCTTGCCGATGAACGCCGGATCGGCGGCGACGTCGGTGACCAGCGGGTGGAGGAACGCCTTGTTCAGACCCACGTCCCAGGCCGCCTCCGACGTGCCGAACAGCTCCCTGGCGACCGTCGTCGCCGCCCCGGGGTTCTTCGCCTGCTTGGTGACCGTGAACGTCGAGCCGCCCCAGTCGCCCTGCTCGTCGCCCCCCGCGGTCCACTGCGGCATCGGCGCGACCGCCCACCTGCCCGCGGTCCTCGTGAGCGATCCCGCGACGTAGCCGGGCGTCCAGCCCGCCGCGGCCCACGTCCAGTACTTGCCGGAGTCCAGGGCCGCGGTGGCGTCCGCGGTGAAGAACGGGTCCTGCGCCATGAGACCGCGCTGCACGAGGTCGCCGTGCAGGTCGAAGACCTTGCGGCACTCGGGACCGGTGAGCGCGATCGTCACCCGTTCCCTGCCCTCGGCCGGCGAGTAGCCGTAGGGGCGGCACCCGGCCTGCCACATGAGGCCGTTGATCCAGCCGCCGTCGCTGCCGAAGCTGGCCACGTAGGCGTTCGGGTCGGCGGCCTTGATCTTCACCGCGGCCTCCGCGTACTCGGCCCAGGTGGTCGGCACGGGGATCTGGTGCTGCTCGAAGAGGTCCTTGCGGTACATCAGCGCCATCGGGCCGCCGTCGACGGGGATGGCGTGGACGGCGTCGCCGTCGGTGGCCTGGCTCCAGGCCCACTCGGCGTAGAGGTGCTCGTCCTCGTTCGCGCCGTACTGCCCCATGTCCGCGAGGGCGTCGAGGACGACGAACGTCGGGATCTGCTGGAACTCCACCATCGCCACGTCCGGCGCTCCGGTGCCGGCCTCGAACGCCGTCTTGAGCTTGGCGTACTGGTCGGGTCCGGTGCCGACGTTGGTCCAGTCGACCTGGACGTCGGTGTGCGAGGCGTTGAACGCCTCGACCACTCCCGCGAACTCGGGGTACCAGGCCCACACCGAGACCCGCACGGGTCCCCCGTCCCCGCCGGGCTCCGCGCCGTCGCCCGTGGTGCAGGCCGCCGCCGCGAGCAGACCACCGGCGGCGAGCACCGGCACGAGCCTTCGCGAGGCCCTTCTCCACCTGCTGATTCCGGGCATGGACAGCGCCTTTCTGTGGCGGCACGTCACCGGGCGTGCGGCAACCGCCATCACGGAACGTGAGCGAGGAGTCGGGCGGTGCGGCCACCCCCGTGCGGCGGGAACGCCCGCCTCCGAGGACCGGTCGGGAACTGCGCCACGGCGGGGGGACTCGGGCGAACCGACCGGGATCGCCGCCGTGGCACCGGTCTTGCTGCGCTGCAAAGAAGTGTGGTCCCGGTTTTGCCGCGCTGCAAGAGGCATCTGGCCGCACTTCGGCCCACGTCCGCGGTCCGGCCGCGCGGTTCGGCCGGACCGGGGTTGTCGGCCGGGGAGGTCTCCCCCACACTTCGTGCAGCGCTGCGGGACCGGGGCGCCCGGACGAGGGAGAGCCATGCGCGGTGCCACGCTGCGTGACGTCGCACTGCTCGCGGGCGTGTCGGCCCGGACGGTGTCGAACGTGGTCAACGGCTACGCGCCGGTCACCGAGCGCACCCGCCTCAAGGTCGAGCGCGCCATCGCCGAACTGGACTACCGGCCCAACGTCCTGGCCCGCAACCTCGCCAACGGCCGGTCGGGACAGATCGCCGTGGTGGTGCCCTACCTCGACACGCCCTACTTCGCGGAACTGTTGCAGGCCATCATCCCGCGGGCGCGGGAGCACGGGTACAACGTCCTGGTCGACCAGACCGACGGCGACCCCGAGCACGAGCGCGAACTCGTCCGCCGCGGCGCGCGGGGCGTCCTCTTCGACGGGATGATCCTCAGCCCGCTCGGACTGGCCCAGGAGGACCTCTCCGACTGCGATCCGACGCTGCCGCTGGTCGTGCTGGGCGAACGCACGTCCGACGGCACCTTCGACCACGTCGGCATCGACGACGTGCAGGCGTCCCGCGAGGCCACCCGGCACCTGATCGACCTGGGCAGGCGCCGGGTCGCGGCCGTCGGCGACCAGCCCTACCCGACGGGAGAGGCCGCTCAGCTGCGCACCCGCGGCTACCGCCTCGCCCACGAGGACGCCGGTCTGCCGGTGGACGAGTCGCTGATCGTGCGCACGCCGCGGTTCAACCGCGCCGACGGCTCGCGGGCGATGACCCGGCTCCTCGACCGTCCCGATCCGCCGGACGCCGCCTTCTGCTACAGCGACCTCGTCGCGCTCGGAGCGCTGCACACCGCCCTCGACCGCGGCCTGCGCGTGCCCGAGGACATCGCGCTCATCGGCTACGACGACATCGAGGAGGGCCGCTACTCCAACCCCACCATCAGCACCGTCTCCCCCGACAAGGAGGCCATCGCCACGACGGCGGTGGACCGCCTCCTGCGCCGCATGACCGGCACGACCCCGCTGCCGGGCGTGGAGGTCAGAGCCTCCCACCGCCTGATCCCCCGCCAGAGCACCGTGGGCCGCCCGAGTTGAGCGTTCGAGCACGACGAGTGGAGCGTTCGAGCACGACGAGTGGAGCGTTCAGGACGTGCCGGGCGCGCACGCCCGTCCTGAACGCTCCACTCGCGGTGCCTGAACGCTCAACTCGCGGTGCCTGAACGCTCCACTCGCGGGGTCAGTGGATGTAGGGCCAGCCCGCCGCGTCCAGGGCCAGGAGGTTGATGCCCAGCAGGGGGGTGCCGTTGTCGGCGTAGTAGTGGTACACGAGGACGTCGCTGTCGGTGTCGGTGAAGACGGCCTGGTGGCCGGGACCGTGGACGTTGCCGTGGCTCGCCACGACCTCGGTGCCTCCGCCGGACGTCATCGCGACTCCGTTGCGGTCGCGGTACGGGCCGGTGACGCTGGTGGAGCGGCCGACCACGACGCGGTAGGTGCTCGCCGCACCGCGGCAGCACAGGTCGAACGAGACGTAGAGGTAGTAGTACGACCCGCTCTTCACGATGAACGGCGCTTCGATCGCCCCGCCACCGCGCCCGGCGATGGAGCGGATCGTGCTGTCCGACCGCTTTCCGGTGCCGGCGTCGAGAGCCACCACCTTGATCCCGGACCAGAACGAGCCGAAGCTCAGCCACCAGCGGCCCTGGTCGTCCACGACCAGGTTGGGGTCGATGGCGTTGAAGTCGTCCGAGGTCCGCGACTCGATCACCAGGCCGCGGTCGGTCCAGGTGCCGGAGTTCCCGCTGGGGCTGGTGGCCAGGAAGATCGCCGAGCGGTTGGAGCCGAACGTCGAGGCCGAGTAGTACAGCCAGTACTGGCCGTTGCGGTGCGCGAGGTCCGGCGCCCACAGGCTGCGGCTGCCGCCGGTGTAGGCGGTGGTCCACGGCGCGCCGCCGGGGAAGGCCGCGCCCGCGTTGCGGAAGGCCGTGCGGTCGGTGGAGGTCTTCAGGCTGATGCCGTCCCCGGTGTGGGCGATCAGGTAGCCCCCGGTGGGCCGCTTGACCACCGCCGGGTCGTGCACGCCGGTGTCACCGGTCACCACGCCGGGGCCGGGGTAGGCGGCCGCCCCCGCCGTCGGGACGGTGAGGGCGGTCGTCGCCAGCACGGCCACGACGAGCAGGGCGCGTGCCACCGAGCGCCTCGGTGCGGTGCGGTGGGGGACGGGTCGCAGGGTCACGGTGATGCCTCCTCGTTCCGTTCCCGGAGCACGGGCGGACTCTCCGGGTGAACGCGATGGCGGCGGGACGATCGGCCGCACGCGCCGGTGCGGGCGCACCTCCGACTGTTACCGCTAACACACACAACCGTGCGCGCGGGACGGTCCAGGAGCGGCCGAGCACCCCATTCGTAGCGCCGCGGACCTGGACTGTCAACGACCGCACGAACCCGGACGTCCGGCGTGGCCGCATCCGGCCGGACGCGCACGCTCCGCCGTCCGCCAACACCTGTTAGCGGTAACAGTCCTAGTGGCGGCGGAAGGCCAGCAGAGCGATGTCGTCCCGCTTGCCCCGGCCGAACTCGTCCAGCAGCCGGTCGCAGAGGTCCTCCAGGTCGTCGTCGCGGGACACGGCCGAGCGCAGGACCTCCATGCCCTCGTCCAGGTCGATGCCGGACCGCTCCACCAACCCGTCGGTGGTCAGCACGACCAGGCTCCCCCGCGGCAGGTCGAACCGGGTCGCGGGAGGCCGCGACAGCCCGATGCCCAGCAGCGGTCCCAGCACGTCGAGGTAGCGGGTGCCGTCCTCGTCGGCGATCAGCGGCGGCACGTGCCCGGCGTTGGCCACGGTCATCGTCCCCTCGTCCAGGTCGACGAGCAGCAGACAGACGGTGGTCAGACCGCCCACGGGGTGGAACTGCTGGAGCATCACGTCCAGGTGCGTGAGGATCTCCGCGGGACCGTGTCCCTCCACGGCGTAGGCCCGCAGAGCGTGCCGCACCTCGCCCATGATCGTCGCCGCTTCGATGGAGTGCCCGCACACGTCGCCGATGGCGATGAGCAACCGCCCGTCCAGCTCCGCGACCTCGTAGAAGTCACCGCCGATCGCGGCGTTCGCGGACGCGGGCACGTAGCGCACCGCCATCGGCAACTCCGCCCGCTCGGGCAGGTGCCGCGGCAGCAGGCTGTGCTGGAGCGTCAGCGCCAGGTCGTGCTCCTCGGCGTAGGCGCGCAGGCCGTCCGCGGCCAGCGCCGCTGCCTGCCCCAGTTGCAGCAGCAGGTTGCGGTCGTCCGCCGTGGTCGCGGCGTTCGCGTCGACGGCGATGCACGTGGGCGGGCGACCGGGCTTGCCCCTGGCCACCACCACGGCCAGCGGGACGTCCGGGTTCCAGTCGGGCTCGTCCAGGACGACGACACCGGCGCCCTCGGCGGTGACGGACGACGCCACCACCTGGATCAGCGCGATCTGCTCGGTGCGCAGCGCCACCGCCTCGCCCACGGCCTCGACCCGGCCCACCCGCACGTCGCCCTGCGGGGTCAGCAGCAGCGCGGTCGCCGCGCCGTCGAGCACGTCGGCCGCGCCCGCCGCCGCGGCGGTGGCGAGCGCGTCGAAGGACGCGGCGGCGTTGATCGTGAGCGTCGCCCTGGTCAGGCGGGTGAGCCGATCGGCGAGACGTTCGGCCAGGGCGCGAGCGCGGTAGTAGCGCAGCGCGGCCTCGACGGTGGCGAGCAGCTCGCCGGGGTCGACGGGTTCGGTGAGGTAGGCGTCCGCGCCGCGGGTCAGTCCCGCGGTCTTGTCGTCGGGCTGCACGTAGGTGGCCGACACGTGGACGACCGGGACCGCGGCCGTGCGCGGCTCGGCCTTGATCCGCTCGCACACGTCGAAGCCGCTCATGTCCGGCAGGTGCACGTCCAGCACGACCAGGTCGACGTCCTGCTCGCCCAGCACCGTCAGCGCCTCGCCCCCGGTGACCGCCTCGACGACCTCGTGGCCGCTGCGCCGCAGCCAGCTGGAGATGATGTAGCGGCTGGCCTCCAGGTCGTCGACCACGAGAATCCTCGCGCCGGCGTTCGGCGCGGACGTCTGCGCAGCGATCGGGGAGTTCATCCGGACACCGTCCTTCGCACGGCCACGAGCGCTTCCCGGACGGCCTGCCGCACCGTCTCGGTCGAGATCTGCCGTCTGGGCAGCAGCGACGCCGCCAGACCGGACACGGTCAGGTGCAGGGCGGCCGACTCCGCGGTGCACACCACGACCGCGGGCACCGCGCTGAAGTTCGCGTCCCGGCGCAGCACCGACAGGATCTCGGCGCCGGTGACGAAGGGCGCGTCGGCGTCGAGGAAGACCAGGCCGGGACGTTCGGTGGTGGCCGCGGTGAGCCCGGTCCTGCCGTCCGCCGCCTCGACCACCACGTGGGCGAGGTCTCCGATCACGTCCTTCAGCAGCGCGCGCGACTCCTCGTTCCCGTCCACGAGCAGCGCGGTGCCGACCGGGGTCAGCGGGATGTCGTCCAGCGCGCCCACCGGGAGCCGCAGCGTCACCTCGGTGCCGCGCCCCGGCTCGCTGCGCAGGGCGAGGTCACCGCCGAGGATGCGGGCGAGCTTGCGCGCGTAGGACAGCCCGAGTCCCGTTCCGCCCGCTCCGACCTGCAACGCGCCGGGCACCTGGTGGAACTCCTCGAACACCCGGTCCTGCTGGTCGGCCGGGATGCCGATGCCGGTGTCGGTGACCACGAAGTGCAGGTGCCTCCCGTCCTCGGCGAGGTGCACCGACAGGCGCACCTCTCCCCGCACGGTGAACTTGAGCCCGTTGGACAGCACGTTGCGCAGGATGCGCACGAGCATGGTCTCGTCGGTGACGAACGGGGGCAGCGCGGGGAGGTCGTCGGCGACGAGTTCGACCTCGCCCGAGCGGATCATCGGCTGCAGCGCGCCCCGCAGCTGCACGACGACGTAACCGAGGTCGACCGGCACCGGCTGGGGCCGCATGCTGCCCGACTCGGCCTTGGCCGTGTCCAGCAGCTCGTTGACCAGGGCCAGCAGCGTGGCGCCGGAGTCGTTGATCAGTTCGACCTGCCGGCGCTGGTCCGCGGTGAGCGGGTCGGCGCCCTGCGCGGCGAGGAGCCTGGTGAGCCCGACCACCGAGTTGACCGGTGTGCGCAGCTCGTGGCTGATGTTGGACCAGAAGCGGGTCCTGGCCTCGGCCGCCTCGCGCAGCTGCGTGGACTTCTCGTCCAGCTCCGCGTACAGCGCCACCACGCCGCGGTTGGTCTCCTCCAGCTCCTCGGACAGCTCCTTGTAGAGGGCGACCACCCCCCGGTTGGTCTCCTCCAGCTCGTCGTTGAGGCGCTCCAGCTCCCGGCCCTTCTGCTCCAGGGTCTCCAGGGTCTCCAGCAGTTCCTGGTTCTGCGCGCGCAGCTCGTCCAGAGCGGTGCTCCCGATCGGCGTTCCGAGTTCCCGGCGCACCCTGATCAGGTGCTCCGGCGACGGCGCGACGACACCGCCGGGCAGCCTCTTGACCAGGACGACGGTGCCGCCCTCGTCGCCCGCGGTGACGTGCACCTCGTCCAGGAGCCGGTCGGCGGTGTCCCAGCCGGGACCGGTGGTCCTCGCGGGGCCGCCGCGCCAGCTCAGCTCCACGACCAGCGCCACGCGGGGCGCGAGTCGCAGCGCGAACACGACCGCCGAGGTCAGGGACTGGCGGACCAGTTCGCGGCCCACGTCGCTGAGGGCCGTGGCCACCCGGATCTGGTCCTGGCCGTCGAAGCCGACCGCCGCGGCCACCTGCCGGCCGCGCTGGCGCACCAGGAACACGTCCGGCTCGCCGTGCACGGCGGTGCGCAGCAGTTCGTGGTGCGTCTCGCCGGTGGCCACGGTCACCACGGCTTGCCGACGAGGACGCAGGCGTCGTCCCTGCGCACGCCGGCGTCGCGCAGCAGGGTGGCCGCGATGAGCACCGGGGGGCCGTGGAGCAGGTCGTCGCCGCGGTCGATCGTCCACCGCTCGGTGAGTCCGTCGGAGTGCAGCACCACGACGGCGTCCTCCGGCAGCTCGTGGTCGAAGGCGCGGATGGTGCGGGCGTTGTGCCCGGCGACCCCCGGCACGGAGATCATCCCCCGCTTCTGCCCACCGCCGAGGATCGCGGCGGCGATGTTGCCGAGTCCCGCGAACCGGACCGTCCTGGCGGTCAGGTCGAGTTCGGCCACGGCGAGGGCGCCCCCTCTGGTGCCGCGCAGCACCTCGTGCAGACGGGCGACGGTCTCCTCGGGAGGGCCGGGACGCAGCTCGCAGAACGCCCGCACGGCCGCGCGGGAGGCCGACGCGGCCAGCGGACCGTGCCCGGAGCCGTCGCACATCATCAGCGACAGCCGTCCGGGGGCGCGCCGGACGGCGTAGGCGTCCCCGCAGACCTCCTCGCTGCCGATGGGGCGCGAGATGCCCGCCGCGACGTCCTCGGGGATCTCCTCCTGCGGCCGGTGCTGGGGGTGGAAGCGCGCCACGAGCGCCGTTCCCCGGCCGGGCCGGGACGTGATCGCGCTCGAATCGGCGAGGCGGGCGACGGCTCCGAGACCGATGCCGAGCGTGCCCGCGGTGGAGCTGCCGTCCTCGAGGGCGCGGGCGAGGTCGGCGATGCCGGGACCTCCGTCCACGGCGACGACCTCCACGGCGGCCTGGTCGGTGCCGCGCACGGACCGCACGAACACGAGTCCTCCGCGCGCGTGCTTGTGCAGGTTGGTGCCGATCTCGGTGACGGCCAGGCCGATCTCGGCGACCCGCGTGGCGGGGAACCCGAGCCTCTCGGCCAGCGAGGAGACGGCGCGGCGGGCGCGGCCGACCTCGACCGCCTCCTCGACCCGGACGACGGTCACCTCCTCGACCATCGGCAGGCAGGTGAAGCCGCTCAGCGCTTCCACTTGACCACCGTGACGCTGGTGCCGCGTCCCACCTCCGTGTCGAGGTCGAACTCGTCGACCAGCCGGCGCGCTCCGCTCAGGCCCAGTCCGAGCCCCTTGCCGCTGCTCCAGCCGTCGGCCAGCGCGAGCGAGACGTCGGGGATGCCCGGTCCCTCGTCGCGGAAGGACGCCCGGACCCCCCGGCGTCGGCCGTCGGCGACGATCTCGATGTGCGCCACGCCTCCGCCGCCGTAGATCAGGGTGTTGCGGGCGAGCTCGCTGGTCGCCGTCACGAGCTTGGTCTGGTCCACCAGCGACAGCGCGACCTGCTGGGCGTAGTTCCGCGCGAGCTGGCGGACTCGCACCACGTCACCGTCCTCGGTGATCGGCACCGTCCCCGACTCCTCGCTGGCGACGGTCACAGCAGGGCTCGGAGTGGGTCGGCGTCCTCGTCGGAGGACGGGCCCCTGCGTTGCTCGCCGAGGACCCGCAGGATCTTCATGCCGCGCTCCAGGTCCAGCGCGGTGCGCACCCCGCCGAGCGTCAGGCCGAGTTCGACGAGGGTGATCGCCACCGCGGGGCGCATGCCCACCACGACGGTGTCGGCGTCGAAGAGCTGGGAGATCGACGCGATGGTGGCGAACATCCGGCCGATGAAGGAGTCGACGATCTCCACCGCGGAGATGTCGATCACCACGCCGTGCGCCCCGGTGGTGCTGATCTTCTCCGCCAGGTCCTCCTGGAGGGCCAGCACGCTCTGGTCCTGGAGGTCGATCTGGATGGAGACGAGCAGGACACCACCGATCTTGAGAATCGGCACGCGTTCCATCAGACCGTCCTCCTCTCGGCTCTGCGCACGACGTCGATCCCCTCGCGGCGCAGCGCGTGGCGCAGGGCGTCCGCGAGGGACGACTTGGTGGTGATGTCCCCGAACTCGATGCCCAGGGCGACGATGGTCTGGGCGATCTGCGGCCGGATGCCGGAGATGGTGCACTCGGCCCCCATCAGGCGGGCGGCGACGACGGTCTTGAGCAGGTGCTGGGCCACCTGGGTGTCCACGGCGAGCACACCGGTGATGTCGATGATGGCGTGCTCGGAGCCGGTCTCCACGAGCGCTTCGAGCAGCTTCTCCATGACGACCTGGGTGCGCGCGGAGTCCAGGGTGCCGACGAGCGGCACCGCCAGCACGCCCTCCCAGAGCTTGACCACGGGGGTGGTCAGCTCCAGCAGCTGCTCCGACTGCTCCTGGATGATCTCCTCGCGGGCGCGGGCGTAGGTCTCGAAGGTCCACAGACCCAGCGCGTCCAGCAGCGTGGAGAACCTCATGAGCTCCCGGAACAGCTCGGGGTCCTCCTCCTGCTCGGTCAGTTCGAACACGATGCGCTTGAGCGCGAAGACGCTGGACGCGGTCTCCGAGGGCGTGAACCCCTGCCGGGCGCGGCTGCGGGAGAACTCCTCCAGCAGCGCCTTGATCTCGGCGTACTCGGCACCGGAGAGGTTCCGGCCGTCGCCGTCGGCCACCGGCAGCAGCGTGGCGAGGAACTCGCGGAACTCCGACTCCAGCTCGGCCCGCACCGACCGGCCGCGCAGCACGACGGCGGCCGACGTCACCCACTCCTCGATCAGGCGGTCGACGTTCTCCCGCAACAGCTCGGTCAAACGGTGAGCGTGCCCCGCTTCGGCAACCACTTGATCCTCCTCGTGACCTGCTTACCGCGCAGAGACTAATGGCGCGGCGGGGCCGCGGCGCACCCGACGGGGGTCCGCACGACGAGCGCGGCGGCCGTCACGTGCAGGGGAAAGCCCGTTTCGGCCGTCTCGTGCGGCGCGTCGCTCCTCCTGGCCGCCGTGCTCGCCGATCTCCCGTCGCGGGAGTTCGGGAGGAGTTCGCCGAAACGCGTCGACATTCCTGCCGACGAGTTCCTCCGGCGAACGGAACGCACCGTGCGGTGATCGCTCCATTCGGTGAGATGTTTCAACCGCCGCACGTCGCCCGTGGTGGTGATTGATTCGGCGCGCCGGACGTGAACGCGTCGTCGACGTGCGGAAGAAACTCCTGCGACCGGCGAACACCGGTGAGATCGTCGTGAGGAACACGTTCGCGTGAAGACGTGCCGTGCGGTTGAAGGGTGCTGCGGCATGGTGCATCTTTGCTCCTGTGGGCTCTTCGGCCGACACCGGAATTCGGTCTTCCGCCCACCCGCCGGGGTGCGGAACCGACGTCCTGACGGGGCCACGCGGCCGGTCGCCGTTCGTCGACCGGCCGTTCGGCGGAGCGCGACCCACCACGTCGGCCTCCCCGGCGCGACGCGGGAGCGGTCCCTCCGCGCACCGGGGCCCGCCACACGCACGTGTGTGGCGGGCCCCGTTCGGACGCGGCGCGGCCGAAAAGCGGCTCACCCCGGTCGGTTACGCCGTCTCCACTTTGCTCATGTCGTAGAACGCCACCTCACCGGTCTCGGGAAAGTGCACCACCGCGCAGTAGACCACCTTGCCGACGCCGAAGTTCTTGCTCTGCTGGAGGACCTCGCCGATGTCCGAACGCCCCGGCACCCGGACGCGTCTCGGTCGGTCGGACCGCTCGCCTGCAAATATCACGGTTCCTCATCTCTCGCAGCCCAGGTCTGCGACGGCACTCCGATGGTTCGCCACGACGGCCGGAAGTCCGCCACTCGCGGGGGAACGAGGAACAGCGAGCGACGAATTCTCCCGGGGATGGGAAGATCGCTCACGAGAGCGGGCACGTTACCGTCCGCGTACCGAATCGCCACCGGTCTCCGCCGAGTGCTGCGAATGCGTGCGCGCGGGCGGGCGAACGGCCGCCGCGACGTATCCGGCCGGGCGGATGGACACGCTCTCACCGCCGGGGTGACGCACACCCCGGCCGACGACCAGGAGGAGGAGCGTGGACGTGCCGACCGGTCCGAACGGCGCACCCGCGCCGGCGGTTCCCCGTCCGGGCGCGCTGCTCGGCCGCCACCCGCTGCCCGAGCGGTTCCGGCCGGAGGGCGCCGCGGAGGCGATCGCCGTGCTCTACCAGGGCGCCGGGTACGACGGGACGCGGCGCGCGGTCAGCGGCTCGGTGTTCCTGCCGGCCGGACCGCCACCGCCGGGCGGCTGGCAGGTGGTGAGCTACGCGCACGGCACCACGGGCCTGTCGGACCGCTGCGCCCCCTCGCGCACCGGGCTCACGCGGCTCGAACGCGAGCACGTGTCGCGGTGGCTGGCCGCGGGGTACGTGGTGGCGGTCACCGACTACGAGGGACTGGCCACCCCCGGACCCCACCCGTACTTCAACGGCGAGGCGGTCGCCGACGACGTGGTCGACGTCGTCCGCGCGACCCGCCGGCTCGACCCCCGGATCAGCCGGACGTGGCTCGTGGCGGGCTTCTCCCAGGGCGGGCACGCCGCGCTGTTCGTCGGCCTGCTGGCCCGCCGGTACGCGCCCGAGCTCGACTTCCGCGGCACGGTCGCCCTCGCGCCGCCGGTGCACCTGCCGCTGCTCGTCGAGGTCCTCACGGCGCGCGGTGACGCCCCGGTGTCCGTCCTCCTGCCGTTCCTGCTGGCCGGGCTGCGCACCTCGCACCCCGGCTTCGACGCGCGGCCGTTCCTGACCGCCACCGGCGACGACCTCGTGGAACTGGCGGCGACGGCACCGCTGGTCGACGTGTTCCGCGCGGCGGCCGGGCTCACCAACGACGACGCGGGCACCACGCTGCTGAGCACCCGCCCCGAGGTCGCGACGGTCCTGCGGGCCTGCCGGGTGCCGGTGGCACGGCTGGACCGGCCCCTGCTGGTCGTGGCGGGCACGGCCGACGAGATCGTGCCGGTGGAGGTCGTCGAGCGGTTCGTCGGCGACGTGCGCCGGGCCGGGACCGCCGTGCGCTTCACCCGCCACGACGGCGCCACCCACGCCGGAGTGCTCGGCGCGGGTCACGACGACGTGATCGCGTGGACCCGAGAGCTGCTCGCGGACGGCGTCCCGGCTCCGGAGGCCGTGCCCGGCCGGTTCGACCTGGTGGACGTGACGGGAGACGGGCACCTCACCCGCGACGACCACGAGGCGTTCGCGCTGCGGCTCGTGCAGGCGTTCGGCGAGCCGCCGGGCTCATCCGCGGCCGCGGCCGTGCGGGACGGGTACCGCGCGCTGTGGCGGGGCGTGACGGCCAGGGCCGACACCGACGAGGACGGCCGGGTCGACCAGGCGGAGTTCTCGCGGTGGCTCGACTCGGCGGCGGGCCACGACGACGGGTTCGACCAGGAGGTCCGCCCGCTCGCCGAGGCGGTGACCTCCCTGGCGGACGCCGACCGCGACGGTGTCCTGGCGGCGGAGGAGGTCGTCCGGCTGCTGCGCGCGTGCGACGTGCCCGGCGAGCGCGTCCCGGCCGTGCTGGACGCGCTCGACGCCGACCGGAGCGGGTCGGTGTCGGTCGCGGAGGTCGTGGCGACGGTCCGGGACTTCTGCCTGGCCCCCGCGCCCGGCAAGCCGGGGCACTGGCTGTTCGGACGGTTCTGACCACGTCCGGTGGGGTCCTCGCAGGACCACCGGGTACCGCGGCGGCCCGGCGGTCCGGCGAGGCGGTCCACCGGGCACGCCGGGATCAGGAAGCGGGGACTCCCACGGCTTCGAGGGCCTCGTCCACGGTGCTGTGCAGCGGCAGGAGGCGGTCCATCGCGGTGGACCGCAACGACAGCCGCACGCTGCGGCTGGCCACGACGTGGACGGGACGACCGCCGAGCGCGGCGCTCTCCTCGCGCATCTGCGCGAGCGCGGCTATGCCGGACGAGGCGAAGAACGTCACGCCGGACAGGTCGAGCACGAGTGCGTCCGCACCACTTCTCAGGATCTCCGAGGCTCTTGTCCGCAGTGCGTCGCTGTTGGACATGTCCACGTCACCGGCCACCGCCAGCACGGTGGCGCCGTCCCTGGTCTCGCTGCTCATCTGGGTCTCTGCGTCGTCGGGTGAAGTCACCGGAACATCATCGCCCATGACGTCACCACCGGCACGAAGCCGGTCAGTCGCGCAGACCGGTGCGCTCGGTGAACGCGTTGCCGAACTTGCCGGCCGGGTCCAGGTCGCGCGCGAGGGCCCCGAAGTCGGAGAGCCGCCCGAACAGGGAGTGCAGGTCGTCCGCCGATGTGGTGAAGACCTTCCCCCAGTGCGGCCTGGCCCGCAGCGGCGCGAGCCGCTCCTCCAGCAACCGCACCACCGGGAGGACGGCCGCGAAGTCGTCGATCCAGGTGAAGTGGAAGCTCACGCCGTCCCGGCGGTGGTAGGGGCTGACCCACAGCTCGTCGGCCGCCACGAGGCGGATCTCGGAGGTCTGGAGCACGGCGTGCACGTCGGCGCGGATCTCGTCGATCGCGCGCAGCGCCGCGACGGCGTCGCCGACGGCGACCGTGTACTCGGACTGGAGCTCGCGGCCGGCGCTGGGGGTGAAGTCGGGCCGGAAGTGCGGCAGGCGCTCGAACCACGGCCCCGGCACGCCCTGCTGCCGCGTGCAGCTCTCCGCGGGCTGGCCGGGCACCGGGTGCCGCTCGCCGTCGGCCGGGGCGGCGGTGAACCACGGCGCCTCGACCACGGCGTTCCGCGGCTCGTCGACGCGCTGCTTGACCCAGGCCTGGACGACGCGCGCCTCGGACCAGACGGTGAACAGCGACACGCTGTGCGCGCAGGACAGCAGCTCCACCAGGTGGTCGTGCAGCACGTCCAGCGGCAGGTCGTCGTACACCCGCTGGGTCATCTCGAACGAGGGCACCAGGTCCAGCACCAGGCCCGTGACGACGCCCAGCGCGCCCAGGTGGGCCGGCACGCCGTCGAAGCGCGGGTCGGAGCGGTCCAGCGTCAGCAGGTCGCCGTCCGCGGTGACCAGGTCGAGCCGGGAGACGCGGGTGGCGAGGTTGCCGTGCCCCGGACCGGAACCGTGGGTGGCGGTCGCGCAGGCCCCGGCGACCGAGATGTGCGGCAGCGACGCCAGAGCGGGCAGGGCGAAGCCCGCGGCGTCGATCCGGCGTGCCAGCTCCCCGAAGCGGACCCCCGCGGCGACGTGGACGGTCGAGGCGGCCGAGTCCACGTCCACGACCTGCGGCAGGCCGGTCAGCTCGACCAGCGCGCCCGGTGAGTCGGGGAGGTCGTTGAAGGAGTGGCCGCTGCCCACCGCGCGCAGCTTCGCCGTGCGCGCGACGACGGCTCGCAACTCGTCCAGCGAGGTCGGGCCGTGGATCTCCGTCGCGCCGTAGCCGATGTTGCCGGCCCAGTTCGTCCTCACCGTCGGCGTCCTCTCGGGCAGTGGTGCCGGACTGCTCGACCCTGCTCCCGCGCCGACCAGCACCGGCATTGTGCACGGGGTGCGGCCGGCGGGGGCCCGCTCGTGGGTGGGATCACGGCGGCAGCCGCAGCCGCACGATCCGCGCGTCGAGGTCCACGGTGGTGTGCGGCGGGGCGCCGTCGTCCGCGTCGTCGCGCCTCCTCCGCTCGGACTCGCGGTGCTCCAGCTCGTCCCGCTTGCCCGCGTACAGCGCGGCGCCCAGCTCCTCGAACCCGATGGCCGAGATCGGCGTGCTCGCACCGGTGCTGTCGCGACGCCAGGGCAGCCAGCTCCGCCGCCGCACCCACAGCCCGATCCGTTCGAGCGCGGCGAGGACGACGAGCAGACACACGAGCCCCGGCAGCGACACCGCGAACAACCATCCCACGCCCGGCCAACGCACGACCCGCCCACCGAGTTCCACGATTTCCCCACCACGGGCGAATCACCCCGGAGAAGAATGCTCCGCTGCTCCTTTCCGACGCACCGTGCTGCACCGTGCGGAACACGCGGCCAATGACCGGGGCACGCGTCCCCGGCGATCCGAGTGGATCACCCGATCGGGTGAGAAATAGAGAGACGAAAGCCTTCCGGATTCACCGTCGTCGCAGGTGCGCCGCGTGCCTGGCGGACGCCCGACCGACACGCAGGGCCGTTCTACCACGTCTCCCGACTGCTCCGAAGGCTGTAACGAGACATACCCGGTGCGCGACTCACCGAACAACAAGGGTGTCGCGGAACGAACTGCGAAAGGCGGGATCATGAGATTCACCGGTGATTCGTCAGAGCGACTGCGTCGGGTTCGCGTTCCGGGACGCTCCGACATCGGCGAGGTGCTCCAGCAGGACCAGTACTTCGGGGTGAGCAAGGTCGTCTACTGCGCGGTCGTGCACTTCCCGGAGACGGGCGAGGTCGCCTTCTACGACATGAGCAGGGTGGAGACGGCCTTCACCAGCAGGGAGGCCTGCTGACCCGTCCGCCCGCACCGGCCCGCCGAGAGCATCGGCGGGCCGGTGGCGCGAGCGCCGGTCTTGACGGAACGCAGTCGGGTGAGCATCATCGGTGACACGGGCATTGTTAGCGCTAACACCGGTTCTGTCCCGGCGGCGCCTGTTCAACGGAGAACTGATGACCGACCTCCCCCCGCGCCCCAGCAGGCGCACGTTCCTCCTCGGCGCGGCCGGTGCCGCCGCGATCACCGCTCTCCCGCTCACCACGGCACCGGCGAGCGCCGCCGCGCTCACCGGCAGCAACCCGCTGGTGCGGCAGCGCGCCGACCCGCACGTCTCCCGGCACACCGACGGCCTGTACTACATGACGGCCACCGTCCCGGAGTACGACCGGCTCGTCGTGCGCAGGGCGAGCACGCTCCAGGGCCTGTCCACGGCGGCGGAGTCGGTGATCTGGACCCGTCCCTCCTCCGGTGACACCGCTGGCCACGTCTGGGCTCCCGAACTGCACTTCCTCGACGGCCGCTGGCACCTCTACTTCTCCGTCGGCACGTCCGCCGAGCCGTTCCGCCAGCGCATCCACGTGCTGCGCAGCTCCTCGGCCGACCCGCGCGACGCCGCGTGGACGATGCTCGGACGCGTCACCACGGCGTGGGACACCTTCTCCCTGGACGCCACGACGTTCACGCACGGCGGCGTGCGCTACCTCGCGTGGGCGCAGTCCGAGCCGGGCATCGCCACCAACAGCAACCTCTACCTCTCGCGGATGGCCTCGCCGACGACGCTGACCGGGCCGCAGACGCGGCTGACGGTGCCCACCCTCGACTGGGAGACGCGCGGCTACAAGGTCGCGGAGGGGCCGTCCGTGCTGATCCGCAACGGCCGGGTGTTCCTGACCTACTCGGCGAGCGCCACCGACGCCAACTACTGCCTGGGCATGCTGACGGCGAGCGCGTCGGCGAACCTGCTCGACGCCGCGTCGTGGACGAAGTCGCCGACGCCGGTGTTCACCTCCAGCGCCGCGACGAGCCAGTACGGACCGGGGCACAACGGCTTCACCACCGCGCCGGACGGCTCCGACGTGCTGATCTACCACGCGCGCGAGTACCGCGACATCACCGGCGACCCGCTGTTCGACCCGAACCGGCACACCCGCGCGCAGAAGCTGTACTACAACGCCGACGGCACGCCGAACTTCGGCATCCCGGTGCCCAACGGCCCGCTGCCGGTGCGGCTGCGCAGCGCGAACTTCTCCGACCGGTACGTGCGGCACTACGACCACCGGCTGCGGATCGACCCGGACGTGCGCGTGCTGGCCGACTCGCAGTTCCGGCTCGGCACCGGACTCGCCGGCGGCGGCACGGTGTCGCTGGAGTCGATCAACTTCCCCGGCCGGTACGTGCGCGCCCGCGCCGACGGCACGGTGCACCTCGACGCGACCGACGGCACGTCCGCCTTCGCCGGGCAGGCGAGCTTCCGGCAGCGCGCGCCGCTCACGGGCTCGGCGGGCGTGTCGTTCGAGTCCGCGGACCGCGCCGGTCAGCACCTGCGGCACCAGAACTTCCTGCTGACCCTGGGCGCCGCGAGCAGCGGAGCCGACGCCGTGTTCGTCCTCGACTGAGAGCGCTCCCCCTCCGCAGGCCGACGAGAGGAACGACGATGTTCCGCACGACGACGCCGCACCGGTCCACCACCCGCAGAGCGATCACCGCACTGGTCGCCGCCCTGCTGACCGTCACCTGCGCGGTGGCCACGCCGACCGGCGCCGCGGCCGCGGCCGCCGCGTACGAGGGCTACCTGTTCGCCTACTTCACGGGCGAGGGCACGGCTGACGGCGAACAGGTCCACTTCGCCGTCAGCCGCGGCAACGACCCGCTGCGCTACGACGTGCTCAACGGCGGGCGGCCCGCGCTGGTCTCCACGGTGGGCACGAAGGGGGTGCGCGACCCGTTCGTGATGCGCAAGCAGGACGGCACGTTCGTGCTCGTCGCGACGGACCTGCGCATGTACCGGGGCCCGTCCTGGGACCAGGTCCAGCGCACCGGGAGCCGGTCGATCGTCGTGTGGGAGTCCGCCGACCTCGTCACGTGGTCCGCGCCGCGCGCGGTCGTGGTCGCGGACTCCACGGCGGGCAACGTGTGGGCGCCGGAGGCGTACTACGACCCGGCGCTCGGGAAGTACGTGGTCTTCTGGGCGTCGAAGCTGTACGCGGCGAGCGACCCGGACCACACCGCCAGCACGTACAACCGGATGCTCTACGCGACCACGACGGACTTCCGCACGTTCAGCGCGCCGAAGGTGTGGGTCGACCCCGGCTACTCGGTGATCGACTCGACGGTGATCGGGCACGACGGCACCTACCACCGCTTCACCAAGGACGAGCGCTCCAGCTCGACCGGATCGCCGTGCGGGAAGTTCGTCCTGCAGGAGAGGGCGACGTCGCTGACCAGCACGAGCTACTCCCCCGTGGCCGAGTGCATCGGCAAGGGCGTCATCGGTCAGGGCGAGGGGCCGCTGATCTTCAAGTCCAACACCGAGAACAGGTGGTACCTGTTCGTCGACGAGTTCACCGGGCGCGGCTACGTGCCGTTCGAGTCCACCGACCTGGCGTCCGGGCGCTGGACCGAGGTCACCGGCGCGCAGCTGCCGGCCAGCCCGAGGCACGGCGCGGTCGTGCCGATCACCAAGGCCGAGCTGGACCGGGTCGCCGGTGCGCGCACCGCGGTCCCGGTGACCGCGGGCAAGCGGACGGTGCGGGCGATGACGTCCGGCTTCACCACCTCCGTCTGGCGGCACGGCGACTTCGCCGGGCGCATCGACCCGATCTCGGCGAGCAGCCCGCTCCCCGACCGGCAGGACGCGACGTTCGCGGTCGTGCCGGGCCTGGCGGACCCGTCCTGCTCGTCCTTCGAGTCGGTGAACTTCCCCGGCCGCTTCCTGCGCCAGGCGGACCTGCGACTGCGGCTGGACGCGCGGGCGACGACGGCCTCCCACCGCGCGGACGCCACGTTCTGCGCGCAGGCGGGCAACAGCGGTTCCGGCGTCACCTGGCGCTCCTACGCCGTGCCGACCCGCGTCGTGCGGCACTACGGCCAAGTCCTGTACCTGGCGGCGAACGGCGGGCCGAACGCCTTCGACAGCACCGGGAACTGGGCCGCCGACACGACGTGGCGCGACGAGGCACCGCTCGCCCCCTGACCCGGCCGGGGCGAGGGGACGAACCGGTCGCGCAGTCCCCCGGCGCCGCGCGGTGGGCGTGACGACGGCCGGTCGGCGGGGACGAGCACTGCCGCCCGGCTTGACCCCGACGCCGGGTAGGGGTTCGACGATGCGGGCATGCCGATCACCTCCGTCCTGTACCTCGCCTCCGGGGCGCTGTCCCTGCTGGGCAACCTCGTCGCCGGGATCGCCCTGCCGCTGCTCGTGCTCGTGCGCACCGGTGACGTCACCGCGGCCGGTGTCGTGGCGGCGGCGGTGGGTCTGCCCACCGTCGCCGCCGCGGTGTTCGGCGGGATCGTGGTCGACCGCTGGGGACGACGCCGGGTGTCGATCGGCGCGGACCTGGCGTCGGCGGCGTCCGTGTCGGCGCTCCCCCTGGTCGACGCGCTGTGGGGACTCGACCTCGCCGCGTTCGTCGTGCTGGGCGTCGTCGGCGCGCTGTTCGACCTGCCGGGGATGACGGCTCGCGAGGCGCTGCTGCCCGACGTGGCGGCCGCGTCGGGAACGCCGCTGGAGCGGCTGTCCGGGCTGCGCGAGGGTGTGCAGGGCGTGCTGATGGTCGTCGGACCGCTCGCCGGGGGCGCGCTCGTCGTGCTGCTGCCCGGTTCGGCGGTCCTGTGGGTGACCGCCGCCTGCTCGGCGGCCGCCGCCGGTGTCACCGCCCTGCTGCCCCGCGGCACCGCGCCCTCGCCCGCGCCGCGGCGCGGTGGCTGGTGGGCCGACCTGCGCGAGGGCGGCGCGGTGCTGCGGCGCGATCCGGTGCTGAGCGGACTGACGGCGCTGAGCTCGGCGTCCGTGCTGGTGATGGCGCCGCTGGTGGTGCTGCTGCTGCCCGCCCACCTCGTCGCGACCGGCACGCCGGGACGCCTCGGCCCGCTGGTGGCCGCCTCGGCGGTGGGCGGCCTGCTGGGCGCGATCGTCTACGTCGGCGTCGGGCGGCGGCTGTCGCGCCGGACGTGGCTCGTCGGGTGCACTGCGGGTGCGGCGGTGATGTTCACCTGGTTCGCGTCCCTGCCGTCCTCCGGGTGGATGCTGCTGGCGATCGGGCTGCTGGGCCTGGTCTCCGGGCCGCTCGCACCGCTGGTCGCCGTGATCACGGCGGAACGCGTGCCCGAGGACGCGCGAGGCCGTGTGCTGGGTCTGCAGAACGCGGCGGCGCTGCTCGCCTCACCGGCTGGGATGCTGTGCGCGGGTCTGCTCGTCGGTGGCGTCGGGCTGCGGGCGACGGCCCTGGTGCTCGCGGGGGTGTGGGTGGTGCTGACCGCCGGGGCGCTGCTCCTGCCGGGACTGCGTTCGCTGGAGGTGACCGGTGCTGACCATCGGTGAACTGGCGCGGCTGGCCGCCACCACCGTCCGGGCGGTCCGGCACTACCACGCGGAGGGCCTGCTGGAGGAGCCGGAGCGCGACCACTCCGGCTACCGCCGCTACGGCGCGAACGACCTGATCCGGCTCGTGCGCATCCGCCGGTTGCGCGAGGTCGGCGTTCCGCTGGCGCGCATCGGCGAACTGCTCGTCGACCGGGAGCTGCTCGGGCAGGTGATCGACGACCTCGACGCGGAGCTGGCCGAGCGGCAGCGGGTGCTGGCGGAGCAGCGCGCCCGGCTGGCCGAGCTGCGCGCGTTGCGGGCCGATCCGGAACTGCCGGAGGCCGCGGCCGGGGTGTTCGCCGAGCTGGCCGCCGCCGGGGTCTCGCAGCGCGTGCTGGAGCAGGAGCGGGACGCGCTGCTGCTCGTGTCGGCGATCGACCCGGCGACGACGGCCGTCCTGGTCGAGCGGTACCGGACGATGGTGACCGCTCCCGGCGGCGGTGTCGGCGTCGAGCTCGCCAAGCGTTTCGACGCGCTGCGCGAGGTGCCTGCCGACGACCCGGCCGTGGCGCTCCTCGCGGCGGAAATCGCCGAGTTCACGCGGCAGCAGGTGCACGACCTGGTCGAGCTCGCCGGGGAACGGCCCGACCCGAAGCACGTGGCGGAGCGGGTGATGGCCGACTGGCTGGGCACGATGAGCCCGGCGCAGCGGCGCGTGGTGGAGCTGATGGGCGCGGAGTTCTAGGTCGTGGCGCGCCCGAACCGGAAGGCGTGCGGGCGCACACCGGGGGGCCTCGTCCAGCAGCCGACCAGCACCGCGCCGGCCACCACGACGACCTCGCCCCCCGCCGGGCCACCGGTGGGCCCGCGATCGCCGGGCCGATCACGACCACCCGCACGGTCCGAACCTCCTCCGGCCGCGGCTCGCGACTCGACGAGCACCGGCACGCGATCGTCCCGGCACCGGATCAGCGGGCCCCGGCGAGGACCTCGCGCAGCCGCGCGGCGAACGCGTCCGGCATCGACAGGGGCGCACCGTGGTCACCGGGGAACTCGACGAGCGGTGTGCCCAGCTCCTCGGCGAACGCGGCCGCGCCCCGGTGGGCGAGCTGGCCCGCGGACTCCGCGCCGCTCGCCACGACGACCCTCGTGGAGACCTGCCGGAGCGCGGCCACGTCGGGGACGTACCGGCCCAGCGGACGGAGCACGTGCCCGAAGAACAGGTCGAAGTTGCCGTTCGGCGCGCCCGCCGCCCGCGGATCGGGCGGCCCCTGCCGCTGCGGGGCGCGGGTGCGGTCCAGGCCGGTCAGCTCCAGGAAGCGGGCCAGCGCTGCACCCGCCCCGGCGGTGCGGTGCAGCTCGTGCAGCTCCTCGTCGTTCGCGCGCAGCCGCGGCGCGTCCGGGAGCAGCTCCGTGACCGGCGGTTCGTGCGCCACCAGCGTCCGGACGCGCTCGGGGTGCCGCGCGGCCAGGGCCAGGCCGGTGATCGCCCCGGCGCTGCACCCCAGGACGAGCGCGGGCTCGGCGGTCAGCGCGGTCAGCAGGTGGAAGGCGTCCTCGGCCTGCGTCTCGACCCGCACGTCGGCGTCCGGGTCGTCGCGGGTGCTGCGGGACATGCCGCGCGGGTCGTAGGTGATGACCGCGTGGTCGTCGGCGAGCAGGGACGCCAGCGCGGTGAAGCCGCGGGAGTCGGCCGGGCCACCGGGGATCATCAGCAGCGGCGGTCCCGATCCGCGCACCTCGTGGTACAGGTGCGCACCGGGCACGTCCAGGACGCCGGTCCGGGGTTCGTCGGCCGTCACGGGCTCGTCTCCTCCGCTGGAAGTCGATCGGACCGCCACCGTAGCGACGGGCACCGACAGAACCGGGCCCGTCACCGTCCTGTCCGGACCACCGGGCCGGTCACCAGCGCGACCGCCGGTCGCGGTGCGACGCTCTCCGGCGCGAGAAGAGGGGCGTGGAATCCGTTCTCTTCCCGCCACCACCAAAGTACAGCGCACAGGGGGTCTTGCGGCAAGGCCCCGGTCGTGCCGCAGAATTTCCGCTCGACGCCGGCGCCCGCGGACATTCGGAATTCGCGAAGCAGATGTGCCGGTGACACCGCGGTTGTGTTCTACGGGGGAGTTCTCATGATCGACGTGATCGTCGTCGGTGGCGGGCCGACCGGTGTGGTGCTGGCGGGTGAGCTGCGGTTGCACGGCGTGCACGTGGTGGTGCTGGAGAGGGAGGCGGAGCCGACCCCGGTGGTCCGCGCGCTCGGCCTGCACGCGCGCAGCGTGGAGATCATGGACCAGCGCGGTCTGCTGGAACGGTTCCTCGCGCTCGGCACGCGGTATCCGGCCGGTGGTCTCTTCGCCGGAATTCCCACGCCCCCGCCCGAACGGCTGGACACCGCGCACCCGTACCTCCTCGGCATCCCGCAGCCCCTCACCGACCGGCTGCTGGT
The DNA here is from genome assembly GCF_016464305.1 of Umezawaea beigongshangensis. GTDB lineage: Bacteria > Actinomycetota > Actinomycetes > Mycobacteriales > Pseudonocardiaceae > Umezawaea_A > Umezawaea_A beigongshangensis. The sequence goes on along the minus strand of NZ_JAEIOJ010000006.1, from coordinate 317,206 downwards.
CGAGCACGCCACCGAACTCGGCGCCGAGATCCGGCGCGGCTGCGAGCTGGTGGGGCTGAGCCAGGACGACGACGGGGTGACCGCCGAGCTGGCCGACGGCACGCGGCTGCGCTCGCGCTACCTCGTCGGCTGCGACGGCGGTCGCAGCGCGGTGCGGAAGCTGCTCGGCGTCGGCTTTCCCGGCGAGCCCACCAAGATCGAGACGCTGCTGGGCGAGATGGAGGTGGGCGTGCCGCCGGAGACGGTGAGCTCCGTGGTGGCGGAGGTCCGCAGGAGCAACACGTGGTTCGGCGTCGGCCCCCTCGGCGACGACGGGGTGCACCGAGTCGTCGTGGCCGCCGAGGGCGTGACCGGGGACCGCTCGGTCCCGCCCACCCTGGAGGAGGTGAAGCGGCGGTTGCGGGCGGTGGCGGGCACCGACTTCGGCGTGCACTCGCCGCGCTGGCTCTCCCGCTTCGGCGACGCCACCCGGCTGGCCGAGCGCTACCGGGTCGGCCGCGTGCTGCTGGCCGGTGACGCCGCGCACGTGCACCCGCCGGTCGGCGGGCAGGGGCTCAACCTGGGCGTGCAGGACGCGTTCAACCTCGGCTGGAAGCTGGCCGCCGAGGTCGCGGGCTGGGCGCCGGAGGGACTGCTGGACAGCTACCACGCCGAACGGCACCCGGTGGCGGCCGACGTGCTGGACAACACGCGTGCGCAGGTCCAGTTGATGTCCCTCGACCGGGGAGCGCAGGCGGTGCGCCGCCTGCTGTCGGAACTGATGTCCTTCGAGGACGTGAACCGCCACCTGACCGAGAAGATCACGGCGATCGGCGTCCGCTACGACTTCGGCGAGGGCCACGACCTGCTCGGCCGGCGGCTGCGGGACGTGCAGCTGAAGCGGGGACGCCTCTACGGGGTGATGCACGGCGGCCGCGGGCTGCTGCTCGACCAGACCGGCCGGCTCTCGGTGGCGGGCTGGGCGGACCGGGTCGACCACGTCGTGGACGTCAGCGAGGAGCTGGACGTGCCCGCGGTGCTGCTGCGGCCGGACGGCCACGTGGCGTGGGTCGGCGAGGACCAGCGGGAGCTGCTCGGTCGGCTTTCCCGGTGGTTCGGCGCAGCCGTCGGCTGAGCGCGTGGTCGTGGCCCGGCCCGCGCCGGGCCACGACCGCGGTCAGCCGGCGCGCTCGATCGCGAAGGCCGTGAGGAATCCGGCCGCGGTGATCAGGCCGGTGAGCAGGTGGGCGCGCTCGAACGCCTCGGGGATCATCGTGTCGCTGATCATGGTGAGGATCGCGCCCGCCGCCACGGCGGTGATGACGGCGACCGCGGTGGGTGAGGCCTCGCGCAGCAGGAGGGCGCCGAGCAGCGCAGCGAGGCCGCTGAGCAGCGCGATACCGCCCCACACGCCGAAGACGTAGCGCGCGCCGCGGCCGGCGCGCTTCATCCCGGCCGCGCTGGACAGGCCCTCGGGGACGTTGGAGATCACGACGGCGGCCAGGACGCTCACCCCGACGCCGCCGCCGGACAGCAGCGACAGTCCCAGCACCACCGACTCGGGCACACCGTCGAGCAGCGCGCCGATCGCGATGGCCGCGCCGCTGCCGCTCGACTCCTCCTCCGACGGCTGCTGGTCGCCCGAGCGCTTGCGGTGCCGGGCACCGCGCCGGGCGAGCAGGGCGTTCGCCGCCACGTAGACGACCGCGCCGGTGAGGAACCCCGCGACCACCGCGCCGAGCCCGCCGGTCCTCTCGGCCTCGTCCACCAGGTCGAAGGCGAGGGCGGAGATCAGCACGCCCGCGCCGAAGGCCATGATCCACGCCACCACCCGCCGGGGCACCGTCACCCACCAGGCGATCAGCGCGCCGAGGACCAGGGCGAGCCCGCCGACGAGCCCCCACCAGCCCGCCTCCAGCCACACCGGCACCGCGCACCACCGTTCGGTCGGAGCGGCCCGTCCGGCCGACCGCACATCCGTACCACCGAGCGCGCCCGCCACGCGCGGCGGTGCCGTCGGGTTCCCCCGGCAGGAGGACGTTCCGGTCCGCCGGTGCCGCGGGTGCGCATACTCCAGGAGCACCGATCCGGGACGGACGGGAACGGGGAGGCTGCCGTGGCCGAGCACGCGGCGCACGGATCGCCGGGGACCGACCAGGAGTTCTCCGTGCGCGTCGACCGGTCCCGCGCGGTCCCGGTGGTCGTGGTGGTGGGCGACGTGGACGCCCTGACTGCTCCGCTGCTGCACCGGCACCTGGCGGACGCGGCCCACCACCCGCTCGTCGTGGACCTCAGCGGTGTGACGTTCTTCTCCTCGTCCGGCGTCAACTGCTTCCTGGTGGCCGGGGCCTCCGGGACGCGTCTGCGGCTGGTCTGCTCCGACCGGGTGAGCAGGATCTTGGAGCTCGTGGGCCTGTCCGAGTCGCTGGAGCGCTACGACTCGCTGTCCAGCGCCGTGCGGGCGGCGGCGGGCTGACGCGCCACCGGCTGCGGAGGGGTGCTCCCGCGCGAGCGCCCCTCCGCAGCCGGGCCGCCCCGATCAGCTCGGCAGCTTCGCGATCGTGGTGTAGAACTCGTCGATCTGCCGCACGGCGCGGGTGAAGGCGTCCACGTCGACGGGCTTGGTGATGTAGGCGTTGGCGTGCAGGTCGTAGCTGCGCAGAACGTCCTCCTCGGCACTGGAGGTGGTCAGCACGACGACGGGGATGGACCGCAGCGAGTGGTCGGACTTGATCTCCGCCAGCACCTCTCTGCCGTCCATCCTGGGCAGGTTGAGGTCCAGCAGGATCAGGCCGGGCCTGGGCGCGCGGGAGTGGTCGCCGGCACGCAGCAGGAACGCCATGGCCTCCGAACCGTCGCGCACGACGTGCAGCCTGACGCGCGCGTCCCCCTCCGACAGCGCCTCCTCGATCATCAGGGCGTCACCGGCGTCGTCCTCCACGAGCAGGACGTCGATCAGGTCGGAGACGATGGCGGCCACTGGGTTCTCGCATTCTTCGCAGGAGCGGTCCGCCGGGGAGCGGGACCGCGTCGCCCCCGGCGGTTCCACCGGAGGCGCACACCGTTGTTCTACGGCAATGGTGCACCCGGCGTGCGCTTCGTGCCGCGTCGACACCCTGAGTGCTTCGAGGTGCGTCGTCGTGGGTACTCGATCGACCGAGCAGGACGACCGCTGGAGGAGAGACCGACATGGCAGTGCTTCGCAGGTTGACCGTCGTCGCGGGCGCGGCCCAGATGGCGCGCGAGTACGTCAGGCGCAACCCGGACAAGGTCCGCGCGGTGGCCGAGCAGGCCGGGCGGTTCGTGGACCAGCGGACCGGGGGCAAGTACCGCACCAAGATCGACGCGGTGGTGCGCCAGGTGGAGCGCGTGACGGGAGCGGGCACGGGCGCCGGCACGACGCGCGTGGTGCGCTCGGAGCGTCCGGACCGGCCGTACGGGAGCTGACCCCCCGCTCGCGGTGGCCCTCGACCGGCCGCCGTGGCCCCGACGGGCCACGGCGGCCTGCTTCACGTGCGCGATGTGGTGAAATGCTGCCCAACACCTTGACCTGTGGGGTACCGACCGTGGAGCGACCAGTGCGATGACGACCTCGATCTCGGAGTGGTCTCGCGCGCTGGGCGCTCTCGCCGAGGAGGCGGGGTCGCCGCGCGCCGCCGCGCACGCCGTCGTGGCGCACCTGGAGCGCGAGCCGGGATGTCTGTTCGCCCGCTGCCTCCTGGCCGAGAACGGCGAGCCCGTCGCCGTCGCCGCCACCGCGGGAGACCCCGCGCACTCCTCCGCCGACGTCCCGCACCGCGAGCACTGGTTCGAGGCGTCGTGGGGCGAGGACACCACGGCGCTGCGCTTCGGCGGGCCGCTGCCCGGTGACGGCCTGCTCGCGTGGGACGTCGTGCTGGACGGACGGCTGCCGCAGGAGGAGCTCGACCGTTTCCGCGTCGCGGCGCTGCACCTGCACCTGGGCGTGCTGCGCGGGTCCGCCGCGAGCTCGGACGAGCTGGCGCGCACCACCGACGTGCTGCTGGACACCCTGCACACCGGGCTGGACTCGGCGCGGGAGACGGTGCGGCAGCGAGAGGCGACGCTGCGCGCCGAGGCCCGCGCCCTGGACAAGCTGCACCGCGTCGGCAGCGCCCTGTCCGCGGAGCTGGAGCTGGAGCGGATCGTGCAGCTCGCGACCGACGCCGCCACCGAGCTGACCGGGGCCGCGTTCGGGGCGTTCTTCTACAACGTCGTGGACTCCCTCGGCGAGTCGTACCTGCTCTACGTGCTCTCCGGTGTGCCGCGCGAGGCGTTCTCGCGCTTCCCGACGCCGCGCAAGACCAAGATCTTCGGCCCGACCTTCGACGGCGCCGGTGTCGTGCGGCTGGACGACGTGACCGCCGACGAGCGCTACGGGCACAACCCGCCGCACCACGGGATGCCGCAGGGGCACCTGCCGGTGCGCAGCTACCTCGCGGTGCCGGTGGTCTCCCCCGGCGGCGAGGAGGTGCTCGGCGGCTTCTTCTTCGGCCACCCGGACCCCGGCGTGTTCGGCGAGCGCGCCGAGCAGCAGGCGGTGGCCGTCGCGGCGCAGGCCGCGGTGGCGCTGGTGAACGCGCGGCTCTACGAGCGGCAGCGCGAGGCCGCGGCCCACCTGCAGCGCACGCTGCTGCCGTCGATCCCCGAGGTCGACGGCCTCCGGATCGTCTCGCGCTACCTGCCCGCGGCACGCGGTGTGGAGGTCGGCGGCGACTGGATCGACGTGATCCCGCTCGAACCCGGCCGCACCGCGCTCGTGGTCGGCGACGTGATGGGCAAGGGCGTCGGCGCCGCCGCCGTGATGGGGCAGCTCCGCACGGCCGTGCGCGCGTATGCGATCACCGGGCTCGACCCGGCCGCCCTGATGACCCGGATGGAGCACCTGATCGCGCAGATCGCCCCCAGCCAGATCGTCACCTGCGTGTTCGCGGTGCTCGACCTGTCGGCGCGCACGCTGTGCTGGGCCAACGCCGGGCACCTGCCGCCGGCGCTGCTGAGCGCGGGCGAGGAGGCCACCTACCTGGACGACAAGCTGGGTCCGCCGCTGGGCGCGGGCGGAACGGTGTTCCGGGAGCGTTCGGTGCCGCTGCCGGAGGACGGCGGGCTGCTGCTGTTCACCGACGGGCTCGTGGAGCGGCGCGGGGTGCCCCTGGACGACGGGCTGGCGGCGCTGCGCGAGCGGCTGACCGACACGGGCCAGGCGTCCCCGGAGGTGTGGTCCGCGCTGATCGACGACCTGACCTGCGCGCAGGACCACGACGACGACATCGCGGTGCTGCACGTGGGGTTCGGCCGATGACGACGGTGGCGGTGTCCCGGTGGCTGCCCGCGGAACCGGCGTCGGTGGTGCGGGCCCGGCGGCCGGTGGGAGCGAGCCGCGCCGCGCGGGGCGCCCCGGCGCACGTCGACGGCCTGGCCCTGATCACCGGCGAGCCGGTCGCCGACGCGGTGCGCCACGCCGCGTCGCCGCGTCGCCCGGTGCCGCGGCAGGTGCCGGGCGGGACGCTGGTCGAGGTCTGCGACGAGGACCCGCGTCATCCTGTCGTGCAAGTCGCCGAGCCGAGCGGTCCGAGGCACCGCGGCGTGTTCGTGGTCGAGACGCTCAGCTCCACCCAGGGCGTCGTTCCCACCACCACCGGCACGTGCGTGCGGGCCGAGCTGGCGCTCGACCCGCGGAACACCGGCGGCACCGAACGCACATGACACAGCACAGTGGAGGATCAGTGGGCACGAGCACGACACCCCCGGCCGGCGGGGACGAGGCGCAGCTGACGGCGCTCGGGACGCACGACGTGCGCCCCGAGTTCGACGTGTCGCACGAGGAGCGCGACGGACGGCTCGTCGTGCACGTCGTCGGCGAGCTCGACTACCACACGGCGCCGAGGTTGCAGACCTACCTGAGCTCCCGCCTCGACCGGCCGGTGGTGCTGGACCTGGAGGGCGTCGAGTTCTGCGACTCCAGCGGCCTGGGCTGCCTGGTGGAGGCGTACAAGCGGGCCGGGGCCGCGGGGGGCCGGTTCTCCGTCGCCGCGCCGCACCCGTTCGTGCGCCGCGTGCTGGAGCTGACCCAGCTCGACCAGATCGTGCCGATGTTCGCCACCGTTCCGGACGCCCTGCGCGGTTCCTGACCGGGTTCGCGCGTGCACGCGCCTTTCGCGGGTACCTCCCGGTCGTGGCGAACGACGTGGCTGGTGCACCGGGCGGGGACGCGCGACCTGTGGTGGTGGTCGTGGGCGGCGGGTTCGGCGGGCTGAACGCGGTCCGGGGGCTGCGGGACGCCGACGTGGACGTGGTGCTGGTCGACCAGACCAACCACCACCTGTTCCAGCCGCTGCTGTACCAGGTCGCCACGGCGCTGCTGCCTCCCGGCGACATCGCCCCGCCGCTGCGCAAGGTGCTCGCCCGCCAGCGCAACGCGCGCGTCGTGCTGGGCGAGGTGACCGACGTCGACCCGAACGCCAAGACCGTCCGGATCGCCCTGTCCACCGGCACGGAGCGGACCGTCGGCTACGACGTGCTCGTGCTCGCCGTCGGCGCCACCGACTCCTACTTCGGCCACGACGAGTGGCAGCGCTTCGCTCCCCCGATGAAGACCCTCTCGCACGCCGTGCGGATGCGTTCCCAGCTGCTCACCGCCTTCGAGAACGGCGCCTCCACCGACGACCCGCAGGAGCGGCGGCGCTGGCTGACCATCGCCGTCGTCGGCGCGGGCCCCACCGGTGTGGAGCTGGCCGGACAGATCGCGGTGATGGCGCGGCGCACCCTGCGGGACCAGTTCACCGAGTTCGACCTGGACGACGTGCACATCGTCCTGCTCGACGCCGCCCCCGACGTCCTGCCGCCGTTCGCGCCGTCGCTGCGCGACCACACCCGGCGGGTGCTGGAGGGGATGGGCGTGGACGTGCGGCTCGGCCGCGCGGTGGACGACGTCGACGCCACCGGCGTGACGACGAGGGCCACCGGCTCCGACGACGCGACGCGCGACCGGCTCGACGCGGGCACGGTGATCTGGGCCGCCGGTGTGCGCGCCGCGCCGCTCGCACAGCGCCTGGCCGACGCCACCGGCGCGACGACCGATCGCAGGGGCAGGATCGTGGTCCGGCCGGACTGCACCGTGCCCGGTCACCCCGAGGTCTTCGTCATCGGCGACGCGGCGAACCTGAACGACCTGCCCGGCATCGCGGAACCGGCCCTCCAGGAGGGCAAGTACGTGGCCGAGGTCGTGCGGGCGCGCACGTCCGGGCGGCCGGCGCCCGGCCCGTTCCGCTACCTCGACCTGGGCACGATGGCGACGATCTCGCCCTCCGACGCCGTGGCCGACGTGCGGGGGCTGCGGCTGCGCGGGCTCCTCGGCAAGGTCTCCTGGGCGGTGGTGCACCTGGCGTTCCTGGTGGGCTGGCGCAACCGCGCCTCCGTGCTGCTGGAGTGGGCGTGGATGCTGCTGACCGGCCGCCGCAGCCAGCGCGTCATCCTGCGCGGCGAGGTCGGCGACGTCCCGGCCCGCTCGACCACCCCCTGAGCGGTTCGGCGCGCAAGAACCGTCGACGGGGGTGTCCACGAGCGCCCGTCCCGTTCGTCGTGATGATGTGCGGCGGGAAGCCGCGCACGGGAGCGACAGGACGGGAGACCACGAACGTGAAGTACGTGCTGCTGATCAACGCCGGTGCGATCGACGAGGACGGCGGGGCCGCCGGGTGCACCGTCGAGGACTGGGTGGAGTTCGACCAGGAGGTCAGGGACAGCGGGGTCTTCGTCTCCGGTGAGTCCCTGGCCGACCTGGTCACCGCCACGACGGTGCGGGTCGGCGAGGACGGCGAGCGGACCGTGACCGACGGGCCGTTCGCCGAGACCCGCGAGGTGCTCGGCGGCTTCTACGTCGTCGACGTGCCGGACCTGGACGTCGCGCTCGACTGGGCGGCCCGCTGCCCCGGCGCGCGCGGCGGCGGCTCGGTCGTGGTCCGCCCGGCCGCGGACTTCTCGAACTGATGGCCGGGGACGAGCGGGCCGGTCACGTCGGTTCGTCGGTGGAGGCGGTGTTCCGCGAGGAGCACGGCAGGCTGCTGGCCTCGCTCGTCCGCCGCTACCGCGACCTGGACCTGGCCGAGGACGTCGCGTCGGAGGCGATCGAGGCGGCACTGGCGACCTGGCCGGTGCAGGGCGTTCCGGCGAATCCGGGGGCCTGGCTGCTGACGACGGCGCGGCGCAGGGCCGTGGACCGGCTGCGGCGCGACACGACGTACGCGGCGAAGCTCGCCCTGCTCCAGGTGGAGGCGGACCGGACCGACCCGGCTCCGCCTCCGGTGGTCGGCGCAGACCTGCCCGACGAGCGGTTGCAGCTGTTCTTCACCTGCGCCCACCCGGCGCTGCCCGCCGAGGACCGCGCGGCCCTGACCCTGCGCTGCCTCGCCGGGCTGACCACGCAGGAGGTGGCGCGGGCGTTCCTGGTTCCGCCCCCGACGATGGCCAAGCGGCTCGTGCGGGTCAAGAAGAAGATCCGCGAGGCGCGCGTCCCGTTCCGGGTGCCGGACGCGACCGAGCTGCCGCACCGGTTGCCGGGCGTGCTCCAGGTCGTCTACTCGATCTTCACCGAGGGCTACGCGGCCAGCTCGGGCCCGCACCTGCAACGGCTCGACCTCGCCGAGGAGGCGATCCGCCTCGCCCGGATCCTGCGCCGCCTGCTGCCCGCCGAGCGGGAGGTCGCCGGGCTGCTCGCCCTGATGCTCCTGGTGCACGCCCGGCGCGGCACCCGGACCGGGCCGGACGGCGAACTGGTGCTCCTGCGGGACCAGGACCGCGGCCGCTGGGACCGCGCGGCGATCGAGGAGGGCCGCGCCCTGGTGGTGGTCGCGCTGACCGCGGGCCCGGCCGGGCGGTACGGCGTGCAGGCCGCGATCGCCGCCCTGCACGCCGAGGCCGCTGACCTCGCCAGCACCGACTGGCCGCAGGTCGTGGCGCTCTACGACGTGCTGCACGCGCTCGCCCCGTCGCCGGTCGTCGTGCTCAACCGGGCCGCGGCGGTGGCCGTGCGCGACGGGCCGGAAGCGGGCCTCGCGCTGCTCGACGGCCTGGCCGGCGAGCCCCGGCTGCGCGGCCACCACCCCTACCGGGCCGCCAGAGCGGACCTGCTGCGCCAGCTCGGCCGGCACGACGAGGCGGCGACGGCCTACCGGGAGGCGCTCGACCTGGCGGGCACCGGACCGGAACGCGCTCACCTGCGGCGAGGACTCGACGCCGTCGAGTCCTCCCGCGCGGACCGCGAGCCCGGCGCGCCGGCGCCGGGATGACGTCCGGTGTGGACCGACCGTCACGCCGCAGCGGGACGGGGCGTCCCCCGGGGGAGTGACGCCCCGTCATCCGGTGACCAGCACAATGCTCCCCATGACCAGCAGCGCGGTGCGGACGGGCAGATCGCTGGCCCACCGGGTGCTCGGGCGCGAGCACGGGGTGGAGCGGTCCCTGGCGCGGCAGTCGGTCCTGGTCGCGGCCGTGTGCCTGGCCAACGACGCGCTGAGCTTCGTGACCAGGGGGCCCGAGGACTTCGGCGCGTTCGACGCGCTGGTCCTGCTCGGGCTCGTCCTCGCGGACGCCGCCCTGGCGTCGTCACCTCGGCACTCGGGCCGGGTCGCACTCGCGCACGCCGCCCTGCTCCCGGTGCTGACCCTCGTCCTGCCGGGGCGCAGCGTCAACACCGCCGGTCAGCTCGTCTCCGCGTACCGGGCGGGCGCCTGGTTGCGGGGCGGCCCCGCGGGCCTGTCGCTGGCCGTGATGGCGCTCGGCGTGCTGTCGTCGCTGTGGGTCAGCGGCACCCCGGCCCCCCTCGCCGCGCTGACCCTGGTGGTGGCCAACTCGGCGCTGCCGTGGCTGGTCGGCCGCTACACCACCGCCCGCAAGGCCCACGTCGACGAGCTGCGCCGCCAGCGCGAGGACGCCCTGCGAGACGCTCGCGCCGAGGTGGACGGGGCGGTCGCCAGGGAGCGCGAGGCCATCGCCACCGACCTGCACGACGTGATCTCCCACCACGTCAGCGCGATCGGCGTGCACGCGGCGGCGGCGCGGTTCAACCTGGACGACCACGGCGGCAGCGGCCCGGTGAACGCCTCGCTCACGGCGGTGGAGACGTCCAGCCGCGCGGCCATGGTGGACCTGCGGCGACTGCTGGACCTGCTGCACGCGAGAGACGAGTCCGCCGAGCAACCGGGACTGGCCAAGTTGCAGGAGCTGTTCGACGGAGTGCGCGCCTCCGGCCTGCGCGCGACCTTCGTCGTCTACGACGACCCGTGCCGGATACCGCCCGCCGTCGACACCGCCCTGTACCGGGTGGCGCAGGAGATGATGACGAACGCCCTGCGACACGGCGACGGGAAGGCGGTGCGGGTGGAACTCGACTACGGCGGCGACCACGTGACGCTCACCGCGCGCAACCGGGTCGCCTCCGCGGCGGCCCTCGCCGGGCGCACCTCGCTGATCGCGCACGAGGGTTCCGCCCGCGGCCTCGACGGCATCAGGAAGCGCGCGGAGGTGTTCGGCGGCTCCGCGACCTGCGGGCTCGTGGAGGACGGCCGGTTCTGGGAGACGAGCGTGACGGTGCCGATCGGGGGCGAGTCGTGACCCTCCGCATCGTGATCGCCGACGACCACGCGATGTTCCGCTCCGGCCTGCGGGCGGTGCTGGACGCCCAACCGGACATGACGTGCGTCGCGGACGTCGGCGACGGCTACAGCGCCGTCGAGGCGACGCGGAACCTGCGCCCCGACCTGGTCGTGCTCGACGTGAGCATGCCCAAGCTGAACGGGATCGCGGCGGCGCGCGAGCTGGTGTCGTCGGGGGGCGCGGACCTCAAGGTCGTCCTGCTCACCACGTTCGACGCCGACGACCACGTGCAGCAGGCGCTGGCGTCGGGGGTGAGCGGCTTCGTCCTGAAGAGCCTGCCCCCGGAGGAACTGGTGACCGCGCTGCGCGTGGCCGCGCGGGGCGACACCTACATCGACCCGTCGATCACCCGCCGGCTCGTCCCGCGGCTGAGCGACGCCCTGCTGCCGAGGGCTCCGGCCCGCAGCACGGCGCCGGGCGTCGACCGGCTCACCGCGCGCGAGCACGAGGTCTTCCTCCTGATGGGCGCGGGGTTCTCCAACGCCGAGATCTGCGACCAGCTCTACGTCGGGAGCCAGACCGTCAAGACCCACGTGTCGCGCGTGCTCACCAAGCTCGGGCTCCGGGACCGCGTGCACGCGGTGCGCTTCGCCCACCACCACGGACTGATCGGGCAGAACGACACCTCGGGGCTGTGACGCCGGAGGCGCTCCGGCGGCCACCACGCGGATCGCCTCCGCTCCGGTCGCTCCGTCCCGGCGAGCGGGGCGTGATCAGCCGCGCGGGGAGTTCCGCACCGAGAAGACCGGGGCCGTCGCCCCGAACGGCCTGGTGCAGGATGTGCCGATGCGGCGCAACCCCCTCCTCCTGGCGCTGATGGTCGTGCTGGTGGCCGTCAACCTGCGCCCGGCCGTCGCGAGCGTCGGACCCGTGCTGCCCGACGTGCGCGCCGACCTCGCGCTCTCCGGCACCGCCACCGCCCTGCTCACCACCCTGCCCCTGCTCTGCTTCGGCCTGCTCGCGCTGCTCGCGCCCCGCCTGGCGCGGTGGGCGGGCATCGAACGCGTCCTGCTGGCCGCGCTGCTCGTCCTGGTGACCGGCACGGTCTGCCGGGTGCTCGCCGGCTCCGGCCTGCTCTTCACCGGCACGGTGCTGGCCGCCGGCGCCATCGCGATCGGCAACGTGCTGCTGCCGCCGCTGATCAAGCGCGACTTCCCCACCCGCACCGGCGTGATGATGGGCGTCTTCTCGATGACCGTCAGCGCGGCCGCCGCCGTCGCCTCCGGGGCCACCGTGCCGCTGGGCGACGCCCTGGGCCACGGCTGGCGCGGCGCGCTCGGCGTCTGGGCGGTGCCCGCGATCGTCGCCGCACTGCTCTGGCTCCCCCAGCTGCGCGCACGCACCGCACCGGACGAACGGCCACCCGCGCCGCGCTCGCTGCGCCGCGACCCGCTGGCCTGGCAGGTCACCACGTTCTTCGGCACGCAGTCGCTGTCGTTCTACGCGACCCTCGCGTGGCTGCCGTCGATCTACCGGGAGCACGGCGTCGATGCCGCCTCCGCCGGGTTCCTGCTGGCGCTCTCGGGCGTGGCGCAGATCCCGGTGGCGCTCGTGCTGCCCGCCCTGGCGCAGCGCGCGTCGAACCAGATCGCGCACGCCGTCCTCTCCACGGCGGCGATGGGTGCCGGCCTGGCCGGACTGCTGCTCGCACCGATGTCCGCGCCGGTGGTGTGGGTGGTGCTCCTCGGCATCGGCCAGGGCGCGACCTTCGCCCTGGGGCTGAACCTCTTCGTCCTGCGCACCCGCCGGGTGGAGGACACCGCGCGGCTGTCGGCGATGGCGCAGAGCACCGGGTACGTGCTGTGCGCGTTCGGGCCGCTGCTCGTCGGCCTGCTGCACGAGGCCACCGGGTCGTGGACGCCGCCGCTGGTGCTGCTCCTGCTGTTCCTGGTGCCCCAGCTGGTCAGCGGCGTTCTCGCCGGTCGGGACCGGCACGTCGCCGAGGACGCGTCGCCGGTGCTCGTCGCCTCGCGGTGATCGTGCCGCTCGCCGGACGTGAGATTTTTTCGGTCAACACCGACGTCATCGAGTCCACCGCAGGCCGGGAAGCGCGGAGGAGCGCGCCGCCACGACGGGGTCCAGCGCCCGCGTGGCGGCGGTCACCGCGCGGACGGCCACGGCCCAGTCGGTGCCCGGCGGCCAGGACGTCAGCACGACGACGGCCAGCAGGCCGGACCCGCCGACCAGGCCGCTGCTGTGCACGACCACGCGGCCCGACCGGGCGCCCCACCCCTGCTTCACCGCGAGCGGCGGCCCCGCCAGCGCCGCGGGCACCCCGAAGTGCTGGTCGAAGCCGTCGGAGGCCGTGCGGGAGGCCGCGGCGAGCGCGTCGACCAGCAGATCGTGCCGACCGGCCGGCAGGTCGGCGACGACGTGGCGGTAGACGAGCCCGACGTCGCGGGCCGTCGTCGTGGTGGCGCCCCACAGCCCCGGCCGCTCCGGCGGCCGGGTTCCGCGCAGCCCCAGGCGACCGGCCGTCCTGCGCACGATCTCCGGGCCACCACCGGCGGTCCACAGCTCGCTCGCCACGTCGTCGTCGCTGGCCGACAGCATCAGCCGCAACCGCCGCCGCGTCTCGTCCGGCACGTCGGGCGTGCGGTCCAGCACGTCGAGCGCGATGAGCAGCTTCACCAGCGACGCCGACGCGAACCGCTCCTCAGGGGCGACCGCGGCCAGTTCGGCGCACCCGGCGAGGTCCACGACCTCGACGGCCGCGACCGCGTCGGCCGAGACGGACCCGACGACCTCGCGCGCCCGCTGCGCCGCCCGGACCACCGCGTCGTCGGGCCGCCACGCCACCGACGCGCACGACGAGGCCCAGTCCTCCTCCCCCAGCCGCGTCAGGACCACGACCAGGGACGCGACCGCGGCGATCACGACGACCAGCACGCCCGCTCGACGCACGCCCACCTCCACCCAGAACGGCGACGTCCGACCACGACGACGCGCCGGCTGACGCAGGTCTACTCCGTGTCGCGCACGACGGTGAAGGGGGAGGTGCGTTCCTGACGTCCCGCACGTCGGCGCACCCCGCGGGGGCGGCCGAGAACAGCGCGAAGCCGTCGTCGCCGGCGACCCGGAAGCGGGTGTGCCGCGGACCGGCGCCCGGCGAGTCGCCCGGACCCGCCTCGGGGCGCGGCAGCGCCACGTCGACGGCTCGGGCGGTGCTGTGCGCCGGACGGCGCACCGGGGAACGTCCGGGCAGACGTCGCGGGACCGTCAGACCGCGGGCTGGTCCACCGCGCGCAGGGCCGCGACGAGGTCGGAGTGCAGCGGGTAGATCGACGCGAGGCCGGTGGCCTGCATGGGGCGGGTCACCTCGCGCTGGGGCGCCACGAGCGCCATCGGCACACCGTGCCCGGCTGCCACGTCCTGGATCTCGACGAGCACGCCGATGCCCGACGACGCGAAGAACCGCACACCGCTCAGGTCGATCACCAGGGCGGCCGGCTCACCGCGCAGCACGTCGACGCAGCGGTCGCGCCACAGGCGGCTGGTGGCGGCGTCGATCTCGCCGGCGACGTGCAGGACGGTCACACCGCCGATGATCTCGGTGATCATCTCGGGGGAGCTGGGCGTCCGCGCTTGCACGTGCTCGATCATCAGGTGCTCCTAGCACCGATGCCGCACGACTCGTGCCGGGAACCCGGCGAAAGCGGGGTGACGGTCCATCGGTGTCCTTCCGACGGTACGGGTAGCACCGTCAGCTCCACAACCGGCCCCGTCCCGGCACCTGTCCGACGGTCGTTCTCCCACGTGAACGGCCGTGTCGTCACTACGATGGTCACCACCGCGCCCCGCCACCGGCGGCACGGCGCCGCAGCACGAGGAGAGCCCGGTGAAGGTGACCGAGAAGCCGACCGGCGAGTTCGAGCGCACCCCGATGGCGTTCACCGACCGGATCACCGCCGACGGCGCGAGCGGCTGGCCCGTGGAGGCGGGACGCTACCGGCTGGTGATCAGCCGGGCGTGCCCGTGGGCGCACCGCGTGGTGCTCGTGCGCAGGCTGACGGGGCTGGACGAGGCGATCTCGCTGGCCGTGACCGACCCGGTGCAGGAGCAGGTGGCGGGCGACGCGCACTGGGTGTTCACCGCGCGGACCGGCAGTCCCGGCGGGCTGGACCCGGTGCTGGGGGTTCACACGCTGCGCGAGGCGTACCTGGCGCGAGACCCCGGCTACGACGGCGGCGTGAGCGTCCCCGGCCTGGTGGACGTGCCCTCCGGGCACCTGGTGAGCAACGACCACGACCAGCTCACCCTCGACCTGGGCTCGGAGTGGGCGGCACTGCACCGCGAGGGCGCTCCCGAGCTGTACCCGCCCGCGCTGCGCGACGAGATCGACGCGCTGAACGCGGAGATCTACCGCGACGTCGCCAACGGCGTCTACCGGGCGGGCTTCAGCCCGAGCCAGCAGACCTACGAGCGCACCGTCGCCGCGCTGTTCGCCCGGCTCGACGCGCTGGAGGACCGGCTCACCCGTCAGCGGTTCCTGCTGGGCGGCTCGATCACCGACGCGGACGTCCGGCTGTTCCCGACGCTGGTGCGCTTCGACGCGGTCTACCACGGACACTTCAAGTGCAACGTCCGCAAGCTCGTGGAGTACCCGGCGCTGTGGGCCTACGCCCGCGACCTGTTCCAGACGCCGGGCTTCGGCGACACCGTGCACCTCGACCACGTCCGGCAGCACTACTACGCGGTGCACCGGGCGATCAACCCGACCGGGGTGGTCGCGGTCGGTCCCGACCCGGCGGGATGGCTCACCGCGCACCACCGCGAGGAGCTGGGTGGCCGCCCGTTCGGCGACGGCACGCCTCCCGGACCGCCCCCGGCGATCGACCGGGTGCCGGAGATCGTGCCGGGCGGCGCACGACCGTGCGGGTGATCGCGGGCACGGGCGCGCACGAGATCGAGATCCAGCGGTCGCGCTTCCTGTGCAGCCTGGCGCGGGTCACCGACGACGACGAGGCGGGCGCGTTCATCAGCGCGGTCCGCAAGGAGCACTGGTCGGCCAGTCACAACTGCTCGGCGTTCCGCGTGGGGCCGGACGGCGGGTCGCAGCGCTCCAGCGACGACGGCGAACCTGCGGGCACCGCGGGCGTGCCGATGCTGGAGGTCCTCGTGCGGCGGGAGCTGACCGACACCGTCGCCGTGGTCACGCGCTACTTCGGCGGCACGAAGCTGGGCGCGGGCGGTCTCGTGCGCGCCTACGGGCGCGCGGTGTCGGAGGCCGTCGACGCGATCGGCACGCTGCGCCGGGCCCGCTTCGCGGCGCTGGAGGTCGTCGCCGAGCACACCGACGCCGGCCGACTGGACAACGCGCTGCGCGCGGCCGGTCACCGCGTCTCCGACGTCGTCTACGGGCAGCGGGTGGCGTTCGCGGTGCACGTGCCGCAGCACGACGTGGACGCCTTCGACGCGTGGCTGGCCGAGCAGACCGGTGGCGCGGTCGAGGCCGTCGCCACCGGGTTCGTGGACCTCGACGTGCCGGACTGAGCGGTCACAGCGCGTCCAGGTAGACCCACTGCCCGTCCACCCTGGTGAACCGGCTCCTCTCGTGCAGCACGTCGGCGCGACCGGCGTCGGTGAGGTGGGCGCGGAACTCGACCGTGCCCTCCGCGTGCAGCGCGCCTCCCCCGGTGGAGCCCAGCACCTCCAGCCGCGTCCACCGCACCGCGGGGTCCAGTTCGACGCGCGCAGGCCGGGTCGACGGGTGCCAGGTGCGCAGCAGGTACGCCTCGTCGGCGACGGCGAAAGCGCTGTAGCGCGAGCGCATCAGCCGCTCGGCGGTCGCCGCCGTCGTGCTTCCGGCGTGCAG
Organism: Umezawaea beigongshangensis; assembly: GCF_016464305.1. Taxonomy (GTDB): domain Bacteria; phylum Actinomycetota; class Actinomycetes; order Mycobacteriales; family Pseudonocardiaceae; genus Umezawaea_A; species Umezawaea_A beigongshangensis. The sequence continues at coordinate 300,741 of NZ_JAEIOJ010000006.1, read as the reverse complement.
CGGGCCGCAGCACTCGCCGAGGGTCTCGCCGAGGGTCTCGCCGAGGCCGCAGGGGCAGGGCGAGGTGCTGGTGATCGCCGGAGAGCGGCGTGAGGAGCGTCGGGACACGTCACGATTGTGCCCTCCGCCGAACGCCGGAGCGCTGCACCGGCGGGTCAGGCGCTGGCGCGTTCCACCTGGAGGTCGCAGGAGACGAGCGCCTCGTCGACGGTGGCGCAGACCTCCAGCACCTCGGCCAGCCCGCCGACGTGCAGTGCGCGGCGCACGGCGCGGCCCCGGCCGACGAGGGCGAACGGGCGGCCGTCCTCCCGGCACTGGCCGTCGATCTCGGCGAGCAGCGCGAGGCCGGCGGAGCCGAGGAAGTCCACTTCGGACAGATCAACGATCAAGGGCGAGAACCGCTGGGAGACCACGAGCGCGAAGACGATCTGCTCGCGCAGCGCGGCGATGGTGCCCGCGTCGACGGCGCCCCTCGCGCGCAGGACGACCGCACGGCCGCGGAACGCCGAGGTGACACCGGACGCGGAGCGGGCGCGACGGGACAGCAGGGAGACGGGGCGGGCGGTGATCACGATGAGTTCTCCTGACGAGACGGGGACGGGTGCGGGAGAACCGCCAGCACGGGCACGACGAGCGTGCTGGCCGCGCGGCGGAAGAGGCGTTCTGGAAGTCGCACCACTCGACGAACCGGCCGGTCGAGCGGGCCTTCACGGAGTGCTGCGCAGAGCTTAGCCCCTGCCGGTACCTCTCGCCGACACCGCCCGGTCAGGAACACCCGAAAGGTGCACGACGTCACGTCGTCCACTGTGGACGAGACGTGTCCGCTCGGTCCACAGTGGTCCCGAGCGGACGCGCCGGTCCGAGCGGCTCGCCGCCCGGCCGGGCGGCGATCGGGCGGCCCGGCCCGGCGGTCCCGCGCCCGTGGCGGCACGGACCTCCGCACCGCCGCGGCGGTCGCGTCGGCGGCGATCAGACGGCCCGGACACGACGAAGGGCGGGCACCGCGGCCACGTCTCCGCGTGCCGCGGTCCCGCCCACCGCACAACCGCACGGCCTCACCCGTCGGTGTCGGTCACGTCCTCCGAACGCCGGTGCTCGTGCACCTCGACGTCCTCCCGCTCCGGCCCCGACGCGTCCGTCGGGGCGTAGCTCGGCGCGTTCACCCGCTCCTCCGACTCCCGCAGGATCGCCGCCGCCTGAGCCCGCGGATCAGCACTGCCACCGGCGGACTCCTCCTCCGGCAGCAGGTGGGCGCGGGCCGTGATCTCGTCCTCTCCTGGCATCATGCGTTCCACTCTGCCGCACCCCCGCCTCCACCGCGCGTCGCGAGGACGCGCCGTCAGGTCCTCTCGATCAGGTGACCCACCACGTCCGGACCCGGATGCGGCGCACCAGAACCGTCCCGCCGCGGATCGACCGTCGGCAGCTCCACCGGAGCACCCCGATCCGTCGCACCCGCCGGACGCGACCCCACCCACGCCAGCACCAGCCGCGACTCGCCCTTCACGAAGCGGTGCGCCCGCACACCACCCGTCGCACGACCCTTGGCGGGGAACTCCGCGAAGGGCGTCACCTTCACCGACGACCCCGTCGACGTCACCACCACCGGCTCACCGTGCGCCTCGTCGTCCGTCCGCACCACGTCGAAGAACACCACCTCGGCGTCACCACCGACGTTCACACCGGCCACACCACCACCGCGCAACCCCTGCGGACGCACCAGGGACACCGGGTACCGCAGCAGCGACGCCTCCGACGTCACGAACACCGCCCCCTCGGTCCCGTCACCCAGCCACGTCGCCCCGACGACCTCGTCACCCTCCTTGAGGGTGATCACCTCGAACTCGTCCGACCGCACCGGCCACTCCGGCGCGCACACCTTCACCACACCCGACCGCGTCCCCAGCGCCAGTCCCGGCGATTCCGCCGCCTGCTCACCCAGCGGCGCGATGCCCACGACCCGCTCCCCCTTCTCCAGGGGAGCCAGCTCGCTCGCCGCCATGCCACCGCTCAGCGACACCGTCCCGCTCTGCTCCGGCAGCACCGGCAGCGGCAGCACGTCCGTCTTGAACGCCCGGCCCCGGCTCGTCACCAGCAGCACCTGCCCGCGCGCCGTCGAGTGCACCAGCGCCCGCACCGCGTCGTGCTTCGTCCGCCCGTTGCGCCGCCGAGCCTCCGACGCCTCCTCCGACTCCGCCGCCGTCCGCGCCACCAGCCCCGTCGCCGACAGCACCACCTGACACGGATCGTCGGCCACCTCCAGCGGACCCGCGGGCCTCGACGCCGCCAGGACCTCCTTCAGATCACCGTCGATCAGCGACGTCCGCCGCGGCACCGCCAGCTCCTTCGCCACCGCCGCCAGCTCCGCCGACACCACCTTGCGCAGCACCGACTCGTCGTCCAGGATCTTCGACAGCTCGGTGATCTCCGCGCGCAACCGCTCCTGCTCCGACTCCAGTTCGATCTTGTCGAACTTCGTCAGCCGACGCAGCGGCGTGTCCAGGATGTAGGCGGCCTGCACCTCCGACAGCCGGAAACGGCTCACGAGGCCGTCCTTCGCCTCCTGGGCGTTCTCGCTGCCCCGGATCAGCCGGATCACCTCGTCGATGTCCACGAGCGCCTTCAGCAGGCCCTCCACCAGGTGCAACCGGTCCTCCCGCTTGCGCCGGCGGTACCTCGTGCGCCGCGTCACCACCTCGTACCGGTGCGCCAGGAACACCTCCAGCAGCGCCTTCAACCCCAGCGTCTGCGGCTGCCCCTCCACCAGCACCAGGTTGTTGATGCCGAACGACTGCTCCAGCGGCGTCAACCGGTACAGGTCCGCCAGCAGCGCCTGCGGGTTGACCCCGACCTTGCACTCCACCACCAGGCGCGTGCCGTTCTCCCGGTCCGTCAGGTCCTTGACGTCCGCGATCCCGGTCAGCCGCTTGGACTTGTTCACCTCGTCGGTGATCTTCTCGATCACCTTCTCCGGCCCCACCCCGTAGGGCAGTTCCGTCACCGTGATCGCCTGCCGTCCCCGGCTGCCCTCCAGCAGACCGATCTGCACCTTCGCCCGCATCCGCACCACGCCGCGGCCCGTCTCGTACGCCTTGCGCACCTCGTCCAGCCCCAGCAGCGCCCCGCCCGTCGGCAGGTCCGGCCCCGGCACGAACTCCATCAGCTTGTCGAGCGTCGCGCCGGGGTGCGTGATGAGCCACCGCGCCGCCCCCACGACCTCGCCCAGGTTGTGCGGGATCATGTTCGTCGCCATGCCGACCGCGATGCCCGACGTCCCGTTCACCAGCAGGTTCGGGAACGCCGCCGGCAGCACCGTCGGTTCCTGGAGCGATCCGTCGTAGTTCGGCCGGAAGTCGACCGTGTCCTCGCCCAGCTCACCGACCAGCAACATCGCCTCGGACGACATCCTCGCCTCGGTGTACCGGCTCGCCGCCGGGCCGTCGTCCGGGCTGCCGAAGTTGCCGTGCCCGTCGATCAGCGGCGCGTTCATGGAGAAGTCCTGAGCGAGCCGCACCATCGCGTCGTAGATGGCCGTGTCACCGTGCGGGTGAAACTTGCCCATCGTGTCGCCGACCACGCGCGACGACTTCACGTAGGCGTGAGTGGGGCGGTACCCCTGCTCGTTCATGGAGTACAGGATGCGGCGGTGGACGGGCTTGAGGCCGTCCCGCGCGTCGGGCAGCGCGCGCGAGTGGATGACCGAGTAGGCGTACTCCAGGTAGGAGTCCTCGATCTCGGTCTTCAGCGGGTTGTCGAAGACCTTCGCCCCGGCCTGGTCGAAGGCGGAGGGGTCGACCTTGCTCGTGGTGGCCTTGCGGCGTGCCATGACTGCGTGCTCTCTCTCGGTGTGCGTGCCCGTCAGACGTCGATCGCGGCCTGGTCCACCCGTGCGGCGGAGTCGACCAGCCACGCGCGGCGCGGCTCGACCTTCTCGCCCATGAGCAGTTCCAGCGCGGATTCGGCGGCCTCGGCGTCGTCGAGGGTGATCCGGCGGACCGAGCGGGTCGCCGGGTTCATCGTGGTGTCCCAGAGCTCGTCGGCGTCCATCTCGCCCAGGCCCTTGAACCGGGGCACGGGGGTGACGACCTGCTTGCCCGCCTTCTCCAGTCGCGCGACGGTCTGCTCCATCTCGCGCTGGGTGAAGGTGAACCGGGTCTCCGGGTTGCGCCCCCTGGTGACGACCTTGTGCAGGGGCGGCATGGCCGCGTAGAGGCGTCCGTCCTCGATGACGGGGCGCATGTACTTGGCGAACAGGGTGATCAGCAGTGTGCGGATGTGGGAGCCGTCGACGTCGGCGTCCGCCATCAGGATGACCCGGCCGTAGCGCATGGTGGACAGGTCGAAGGTGCGGCCGGAACCGGCGCCGAGGACTTGCACGATGGAGGCGATCTCGGCGTTCTTCAACGTGTCGGCGATGTTGGCCTTCTGCACGTTGAGGATCTTTCCGCGCAGGGGCAGCAGCGCCTGGTACTCGGACACGCGCGCCATTCGGGCCGAGCCCAGCGCCGAATCGCCCTCCACGAGGAAGAGTTCGCTCCGCGAGATGCCCGTGGCGCGGCAGTCGACGAGCTTCGGCGGCATCGCCGCGCCCTCGAGGGCGGTCTTGCGGCGGGCCGCGTCCTTCTGCTGCTTCTGCGCGAGGCGGACGCGGGAGGCGTCGACGACCTTCTGCAGGACGGTCTTGGCCTCGACCTTGGTCCTGCGGTCCTCGGTCCACTCCTTGAGGTGGCGTTCCACGACGGTCTGGACGACCTTGGTGATGCCCGCGGTGGACAGTTCGTCCTTGGTCTGCGAGGTGAACTGGGGTTCGGGCACGCGGACGTGGACGACGGCGGTCATGCCCTCGAGGACGTCCTCGATCGTGGGCGGGTCCTCCTTGGCCTTGAGGAGGCCGCGGGTCTTGCCGATGGCGTCGTGCAGGGCCTTGACGACGGCGCGGTCGAAGCCCCTGCGGTGGGTGCCGCCGTGGACGTTGCGGATGGTGTTGGTGAAGCACTCGACGGTGCGCTCGTAGCCGGTGCCCCAGCGGAGGGCGACCTCGACCTCGGCGTGGCGCTGGACCTTGGAGCGCATGACGCCGTTCTCGTCGGCGGCGTTCTCCAGGTAGGTGCCGTCGCCGGTGACGAGCAGGACGCCGGAGACGGGCTTCTCGCCAGCGGGGGTGAGGAACTCGACCATGTCGGCGAGGCCGTGGGGGTAGTGGAACGTCTCCTCGCCGATGGCGCCGTCGGTGGCGGTGCGCAGGACGTAGGTGACGCCGGGCACGAGGAAGGCGGTGTTGCGGAGCTTGGCGCGGACGCCGTCGACGTCGAGGGTGGCGCCGTTCTCGAAGTAGCGGGCGTCGTACCAGTAGCGGATGGAGGTGCCGGTGGCCTCGCCGCGCTTCGTCCTGCGGGTGACGGTGAGGCCGGAGCGGCGGGTGAAGGGCGCCTTGGGGCCGGGGCCGTCGAAGACGCCGGGCACGCCGTGGGCGAAGGACATCTCGTGGACGGAGCCCTCGCGCTTGACCGTGACGTCGAAGCGGTGGGAGAGGGCGTTGACCGCGGAGGCGCCGACGCCGTGCAGGCCGCCGGAGGTCTTGTAGCCGGAACCGCCGAACTTGCCGCCGGCGTGCAGGCGGGTGAGGACGAGTTCGACGCCGGACAGGCCGGACTTGGCGTGGACGCCGGTGGGGATGCCGCGTCCGTCGTCGTCGACCTGGACGCTGCCGTCGGCGTGCAGGGTGACGACGATCCTGGTGGCGTGGCCTGCCACGCCTTCGTCCGTGGAGTTGTCGACGACCTCGGTGAAGAGGTGGTTGATGCCGCGGCTGTCGGTGGACCCGATGTACATGCCGGGTCGCTTGCGCACGGCTTCGAGACCTTCGAGGTGCGTGAGGTCGTCGGCCCCGTAGAGCGTCTCAGCAGTCACCGGGTCTTGTCTCCCTGAATCGCGGGCGCGGGTGTCCTCGGCGATCGGCGGTCCCGCGTGCCGCCGACCAGCGGTCAACGGTACTGGAGCGTATCCGCGTCCCCCGACAGTTCCTCGTGTTCGTGACCGGGGTGACCGCGGGGGTGCCCGTTCACCGGGCGTTCGGTGCGGTGCGGTGCGGGGTTTCCGGGGAGAGCGGGAAGCGGGCGAGGGCGCGGTGCGGCTCGTCGGAGCGGTCCGCCGTGGACTCGACGGCGAGCAGGTCGGCGGCGAGGTCGAGGAGGGGCTCCAGCTCCACCGCCCGTCGTGCCGCTGCCGGCGGACGGTGGAAGCGGTGCGCGGTCAGCGGCGGTCGGCGTCGCGGGCCGCCTGCTCCAGCCGGGCGCGGTGGTTCCGCCACCACGTCCGGTCGCCGGGGGCCAGGTTGTCGTTGCCGGGGCGCAGGCCCGCGGTTCCGTCGACGAGTTCGCGGAGGATGTCGGCGTGCCCCGCGTGGCGGTGGGTCTCGGCGATCACGTGGACGAGGACCAGGTGCAGGGTCACCGAGTCGCGGGGCTCGGGCCAGTGGGGCACGCGACCGGGCGAGTCGAGGTCGAGCGCGGCGACGGTGGCGTCGGAGTGCGCCCACGCCCGGTGGTAGAGGCCGACGACGTCCTCGCGGGACTCCTCGGGGGTGGCCCACATGTCGGCGTTGGGCTCCGCGTCGTCGTCCCACCAGGGCAGCGGTTCGCCGCCGGGGCGGCCGAAGGTGTCGCCGAAGTAGGCGAACTCGCAGCTCGCGACGTGTTTGACGAGGCCGAGCAGGTTGGTGCCGGTGGGGGTGAGAGGACGGCGGGCGTCGTACTCGGAGAGCCCGTCGAGCTTCCACAGCAGGGCGTCGCGAGCGCTCTGGAGGTAGCGGAGCAGGTCCGTCTTGGGGTCGGATCCGGTCATGGCCGACAGCCTCCCACCCGGCACCGACGGGGCGACGGCGAACGAGGAGGCCCCCGTCGCCGGGTGCCTCCTCGTGTCGCGCTCCGGGCCGGTGCTCGCCGGAGCCGCCGTCACCGGGGAGCACCGGCCCGGAGGCGGACGGGCGTGCGGGCGGGGAGTTCGTCCCGTCCGCACGCCGTGCCCTGCCGGGGCCCTCGGGGCGCGGCGGCCCTGAACGTCGCCGCGCCCCGCACCACCCGCCCTACAGCGGCGGGTAGGCGTTCTGGATCAGCTGCCGGAACTGCGCGGAGAACCAGTGGCCGGACAGCGGTGCGTCGGCGAGGGCGCCGGACATGTTGTTGCCGTTGAGCGCGTTGCCCCCGTAGGTCGGGTCGCACATCCGGTCGAAGCCCTTGCCCTCGTCGTTGTCGATCTGCCGGCTCGCGCCGTCGGACTCGCCCGGAGGCTTGACCCACACGTAGGCGTCGATGCCCGAGGCGGGTGCGGCCTTCGGACGCTCGCCGATCCCGGCCCCGGACTGGTTGCACCAGTTGCCGAGGTGGATGCGCCGGTCGAGGCGACCGCCGTCCACGAAGGCGTCCACGCTGGTCCTCGGCCCCGGTCCGGTCGGGCGCTGCGCGCCGCCCCAGCCGTTGCGGGAGGTGTCGATCATCATGCCGATGTCCGACCGGAAGCCGGCGGAGACGAGCTGCGTGCGGAAGGCCTGCGCGAAGCTCAGCTCGTCGACGTAGCGGTTCCAGTCGACCCACTTGGCCTGGCGCACCGAGGTGCCGTTCACGCTGTCGTTGATCGTGTAGTTCGGCTCCTTGAGCACACCGTAGTTCGCGGTGTTGGTGATGAAGCCGGTCACGTTGTCGACCGTGCTGCCCTCGGCCCTGGCGGCCTCGGCGAAGAGCTGGGCGGAGGTGGTGAAGTTGTCGTCCCAGCCGATCCAGCCGTGGTGCGCGGCGTCGATGTAGTTGTAGACGTTCTCGATCGCGCCGAACTTCGACAGGGCGTAGCCGATGCCCTTCACGTAGTTGCCGTTGGCCTTCATGACGTCGCACTCGGGCTTGGCCGTGGGGCGGCTGCCGGTGTTGGTCACGAGGTTCGGCAGCGAGTCGATCTCGATGACGGTCGAGATGCGCAGGTTCGCGTACTTCGCGTCGCCGAGGATCGCGGCGATCGGGTCGATGAACTCCGACTTGTACTTGGGCAGTTCGTCGGGCTTCAGCTCACCGTTGGAGGCCAGGGCGGAGCAGTCGCGGCCGGGCAGGTTGTAGATGACCACCTGGAACACCAGGGGCTGCCCACCCGCCTGGTTCAGCGCCTCGTCGAGGTGGGCGCGCAGGCCCATGCCGCCGTTGACGCCGTTGATGGCCGCGATGCGGTCCATCCAGACGAAGGTGGGCTGGTTGGCGATGGCCGCGCCGCCGTCGCCCCTGGCCTTGGCCGCCCACTCGGGGTTCACGTAGACCTTGGCCCCGGAGTACGGGTTGTCGACGCGTGCGGCGAGCTGCGACGCCGGATCTCCCGAGGCCGCGCCACCGGCAGTCAGCACCATTCCCGCGGCGCAGAGCACCGCCGCCGCGGCGGCCGCTCCTCGCCGCAGAGCACCGCCGCCCCGAAGGGCCGTGGACAATCTCATCTGAGCTCCTTGATCGTAATCGCGACATCGTTGTCCGAGGCGACCTGCACCTCGACGGACTACTGGGAGCGCTCCCAGAAATGACCGTAGCAACGTGCTCACGGACTGTGAAGCTGAGTCGCGATCATTCGTTCCCGCGTTCGAAGATCACTGGCACCACTGGAGTTCGCAGGTCAGAGCGGGTTGAACGAGACGAGCCGCTCGGCGGGCGCCCGACCGCCGGGGCGCGGTGCCGCCGAAAGATCCACTTTCCGCAGAATGCCAGGTGACGGCCTTGACGTCCGTTTCCTGGAATCGCTCCCACACAGGACTGTGTAACAAGTCGGACACAAAAGTCCGAGATCGGTAACGTCTCCGTCGATGACGTCGGTCGAATCGTCGAACGGAACGGATCGAACGTTTCCGCGGGCGAAGTCCTCCACTTCAGCGCCGCCGGATCGGCCGACCTGTTCGAACGCTCCGCTCGAGGTGCTCGAACGCTCCGCTCGGAGTGCTCGAACGCTCAACTCGGGGTGCTCGAACGCTCCACTCGCGGGTCAGCTGGACTCGCGGACCACCAGGGTCGGGGCGAACACCACCGAGCGGGCCGGGCGGCCGGGCTGGTCCACCTGGTCCAGCAGGAGGCGGGCCATCTCCGCGGCCATGTCCTCGACGGGCTGGCGCACGGTCGTCAGGGGCGGGTCGCACGCCAGTGCGGAGCTGCTGTCGTCGAAGCCCACCACGACGACGTCGTCGGGCACGCGGCGGCCGTGGCGGCGCAGCACGGGCAGCGCGCCGTGGGCCATCAGGTCCGAGGCGACGAACAGGCCGTCGACGTCGGGGTGCTCGGCCAGCAGGCGCTCCACCGCCGCCGCGCCGCTCTCCCCGGTGAACGCGCCCTCCGCGTGCGGCACGTCCGGCAGGCCGTGCGCCGCCATCGCCGCGCGGAAGCCCGCGAGCCGGTCCTGCCCCGCCGGGGTGTCCAGCGGCCCGGAGATCGTCGCCACCCGGCGGCGGCCCCGCGCGGCGATGTGGTCGGCGGCGAGCGCGGCCCCCGCGGTCTGGTTCACGTCGACCCAGGTGATCGCCGTCGGCGTCGCCGGACGGCCGGACAGGACCACGGGCAGGCGCGAGGCGGTCAGCAACGCGGGCAGCGGATCGGCGGAGTGGGTGTGGATCAGCACGGCGCCGTCGAGCCTCCCCTGCCGCAGGTCGGCGACGACCTGCTCCCCCGTGCCGGGTCCGGCCGTCGTGAGCACCAGGTGCACCCCGCGCGGTCGCACGACGCCGAGCACCCCGTCGACCACCCGGCCGAAGAACGGATCGCCGAGCATCCGGCCCTGCTCGGGCAGCACCAGCGCGATCGACCCGGCCCGCCGGGTGACCAGCGACCTCGCCGCGCTGTTGGGCAGGTACCCGGTCGTGGAGATCGCCCGCTCGACGGTGCGCCGCAGCGCCGCGTCCACGGTGGCGACGCCGTTGACGACCCTGGAGACGGTGGCCCTGGAGACGCCCGCGACGCGTGCGACCTCGTCCAGGGTGGCGGGTCTGGGCGGGGCGGGACGATCGGCGGGCACGCGTTCTTCTTACCAGGCCGCTCCGCTCAGCCGAGCCGGTTCAGCCGCTCCAGCAGGGCGTGCCGGTCGCGCCGCATCCGCTCGGCCAGCTCCACCGTCTCCGGCGCGCTCGCGGGGGAGTCCACCGCGGACGCCACCACCGTCGCCGACTCCTCCAGGTGGGCGCGCAGCGCCGTGGTGAACCGGAGGTCGAAGTCCGCTCCGGCCGCGCCGAGCGCGTCCAGCTCCACGTCGGTGGGCATCCCCGGCATGTCGTGCCCCCGGTGCTGGTCCGCGTACGGCACGGCCGCCGCCGCGAGCAGCCCGCGCAGCTCCGTCAGCTCGGCGCGGCGAGCCGCGGCGGTGTCCGCGGCGAGCGAGCGCAGCGCGGGACCGGTCGCGCGGCGGCTCCCCAGGTCCGCCAGACGCACCGCCTGCTCGCCGGTCGCGACGGACAGCTCGGCGAACGCGACGTCGGTCGGGCCGAACCGGCCGGAGCCGGTGCTGGAGGGCACCGGCTCCGGCGTCGGCGTCGGCGTCCCGCACGCCGCCAGGGCGAGCGCGAGGGACGCGGTCAGCAGGCGGAGCGCACTCATCCGTGCTGTCCGTCGTGGCCGCACTTGAGGACCACGTTGATGCAGTTGCGGACGCGCCGCTCCATCTCGGCGGCTGGCCACACGTTGAAGAAGTCGCCGTGCATCGTGTAGCCGGGTCCCGAGGACAGTCGCAGCCGCGCGCCGTCACCGGTGACCGGGTAGCGCAGCACCATGCGCAGCTTCGGCACCGGCACCGGGTGCGTCGACGGGCAGTTGCCCGCCACCGGGGTCGTCATGTGGCTCTTGTGGTCGGCGGAGTCCAGGTCGCGGCCGTTCCAGCACTGCGGGAAGTCCAGGTAGGTCTCCAGCATGGAGTCGCGGGGACAGGTGACGAAGTTCTTCGAGGGGTTGACCTCGCCGTGGTGCAGACAGGACCAGCGGGCCGTGCTGTCCGCCTCGCCGGTGGCCCTCGCGTTGCCCGCCACGATCTTGAGTCCCACCGGGGTCGGGCGGATGGCGGCGGGGGCGTTCACGCCCTCGCCCAGGTAGTAGAAGGTGATCCCGGTCGGCGGCACGGCGGTCGCGCCGTCGTAGAGCGTCGGCACCCAGTACGAGGACAGGTCCACGACGGGGTCGCAGTTGCCGGTGGCGCGCGCGAGGCTCGCGTGGTCGGAGTGCGCGTCGGTGGCGTGGTTGCCGAAGAAGTCGTGCGAGTGCGAGGCACCGGGCAGACCGGGCAGCACGATGGGGTCGTCGGGAAGCCGGTGGCTGAGCCGGCAGTCCGCGAGGAACTCCGCCACCCGCACCGGTTCGGCCTTCGCCGGTCCCGGTGTGCTGACGGACGCCGACAGCGCCGCTCCGACGAGAGCGGTGACCACCGCGACGTGCAGGCCGAACTGCCGTGTGCGTGTCTTCTTCTCCATTGAGGTGAACTCCCTCTGAGGTCGTGGGGTCCCGGTCTCGGCGGCGACCTGAGAGAGCGCTCTCGCACCCCGAGTGTGACGCGCTCCGTTCGGCGGTGTCAACGCCGACAACGAGTTCCGGACCTCGCGGGCACCGCGCTGAGCCGAACGGGGCAACTGCGGTCCCGCAATCGAGAGAGCGCTCTCTCAGCAGAGGCGCACGATGATCTGCCGATGGTCGGACAACGGTGGTTCCGCACCGGATCGGTGCACGGCGCCGGTGAAGCGCCCGTTCGTCGTGGCCCCGCCGAGGCGTACCGGAAATGCCGTGCCCGTCTTGACGGGGCGAACCGGGCGGACCACTCTCGGAAGAGAGCGCTCTCGCACGCTCCTCCCCCGTTCCCGCCGAGTCGACGGCTGGAACCACCCTGCCCTCCCGCAAGGAGTCGCCGTGCTCACGTCCCGACCAGCCCGCCACCGGCGCCGCCTCGCGGTGCTCGGTGTCGTCGCCGGAGTGGTCCTGTCACTGCTCCAGGCGGCCTCGACGACGAGCGTCGCACACGCCGCCGGTCCCCTGATCTCGCGCGGACGGCCCGTCACCGCGTCCTCCAGCGAGTCCGCCGCCTTCCCCGCCTCCGCCGCCGTCGACGGCGACCCCGGCACGCGGTGGTCCAGCCTGTTCTCCGACCCCCAGTGGTTGCAGGTGGACCTCGGCTCCCGCCACACCGTCGACCGGGTGGTGCTGACCTGGGAGGCCGCACACGCCACCGCCTTCACCCTCCAGCTCTCCGACGACGGCACGTCCTGGCGCACCGCGCACACCACCACGACGGGCACCGGCGGCACGCAGACGATCACCCTGTCCGGCACGGGCCGCCACGTCCGGCTCGACGCCACCGCCCGCGCCACGCAGTACGGCTACTCGCTGTGGGAGTTCGAGGTCTTCGGCACGCGCGCCGGTGGCCCCGCTCCCGGCGGGCTGCTCTCCCACGCCAAGCCGGCCACCGCGTCCACCCGGCAGGACGACGCGCACTGCGGCGGCTGCACACCGGAGAAGGCGGTCGACTCCGACCCCGCGACGCGCTGGGCCACCAGCTCCACCGACGGCTGGGTCGATCCGGGGTGGATCAGGATCGACCTCGGCGCTCCGGCGACGATCAACCGGGTCGTGCTGCAGTGGGACCCGGCGTTCGCCACGGCGTACCAGATCCAGGTCTCCGACGACGACGTCACCTGGCGCACCGTCCACTCCACGACGACCGGCCGGGGCTTCAAGGAGACGCTGGCCGTCTCGGGCACGGGCCGCTACGTGCGGATGTACGGCACGGCGCGGTCCAACGGCTACGGCTACTCGCTGTGGGAGTTCCAGGTCTACGGCACCGGCGGCGACCCGATCGCACCGCCCGCGCTGCCACCCGCACCGAACTTCCCCGGCCGTCTCGTGTGGAGCGACGAGTTCGACGGCCCCGCCGGCGCCGCGCCGGACGCGAGCAGGTGGACGCCGGAGACCGGACCCGGTGTGAACAACGAACTCCAGTACTACACGGACAACCGGAACGCGAAGCAGGACGGCAACGGCAACCTGGTGCTCCAGGCACGCCGCGAGGTCACGCCCGGCTCGGCGTGCCCGCCGGACCCGATCAGCGGCAGCACCACCTGCCAGTACACCTCGGCCAGGCTGAACACCGCGGGCAAGTACAGCTTCACCTACGGCCACGTCGAAGCGCGGATCAGGGTCTCCTCGACGCAGGGCCTGTGGCCCGCGTTCTGGTTGCTGGGCCAGAACTTCTTCGACAGCGGGACGCCGTGGCCCGCGTGCGGGGAGATCGACGTCATGGAGCACGTGGGCAGGAGTCCGAACCTCGTGCACTCCACGCTGCACGCCCCGGCCTACCACGGCGCGGGCGGGTACGGCGCGGCGCTGGACCTGGGCGCCCCGGCCGCGGCGGCGTTCCACGTCTTCGCGGTGGACTGGGACAGCACGCGCATGACCTTCACCGTGGACGGCGAACCGTTCTTCACGGTGAACCGCGACGAGCTGGAGACGACCAGGGGTCCGTGGGTCTACGACCACCCGTTCTTCATCATCCTCAACAACGCCGTCGGCGGTGACTTCCCCGGTCCGCCCGGAGCGGGCACGGTGCTGCCGCAGGACATGGTGATCGACTACGTCCGCGTGTTCCAGTGAGGTGCTGAACGCGGTGCGCCTCCCGGACCGCACGGTCCGGGAGGCGCGCTCGGCGACGCCGACCACCGCGCGGCCGGACCGACGAGGTCCGCGGGCCGGACCCGGCGAAGGTTCCGCCGGGGACTTGCACCTCGAGCCGCTTGAGATCGCATAGTGGGCGTCGTGGACACGAACGAGCTGTACGCCATCGGAGATGTCGCCCGGCGGACCGGCCTGAGCGTCAGCGCCGTCCGGTACTACGCGGACGCGGGTGTCGTCACGCCGGCCGCCACCACCCCGGCGGGTCACCGCCTGTACGACGTGTCGGCCGTCGCCCGGCTGGAACTGGTCCGGACGCTGCGGGAGCTCGACGCCGGTCTGGACGAGATCCGGCGGGTGCTGGCCGGTGAGGCGACGCTGCGCGAGCTGGCCGCCACCCACCTGGCCCTGCTGGAACGGCAGGAGGCACGACTGCGCAGCCGCCGCGCGGTGCTGTCGACCATCCTGCGGCAGGACTCCACGGCCGAGCAGGTCACGCTGATGCACAAGCTGGCCGGCATGTCGGACGAGGAGCGCGACCGGCTGATCGACGAGTTCTGGACCGAGGTCTCCACCGGCTGGGACCCGCCGGAGCGGATGGTCGAGTGGTGGCGGGCGGCCCGGCCGGAGCTGCCCGAGCACCCCACCGCCGCCCAGCTGGAGGCGTGGATCGAGCTGGCCGAGCTGGTCCGGGACACCGAGGTCCGGCAGGCCGTGCGCCGCGAGCTGCACGAGGTCTGCACCACCGGAGCCGGGCCGCTGATGACCTCCTCACCGATGCTGGACAGGATGGAGGCGGCCACGCCGATCGCCGGGGCGGCGATGGACGCGGCGCGGGACGGGGTGCCGCCGGACTCGCCGCGGGGGCGGGAGATCGCCGACCGGTGGATCGAGTGGCTGACCGGGGTCTTCGCGACACCGGACGGCCCCGGCATCCCGGACACGCCCGAGTTCCGGCTCCAGACGGCCGAGCACACGGCGACGGGCTCGGAGTGGGAACGCACCCCGCCGGAGCCGCGGGGACCGTACGACCGGTACACGGCGCTGGTCACCGCCGTGAACGACGCGCCGCCGGAGCAGTTCCCCTTCGAGTGGCTGGCCGCGGCGCTGCGCGCGTCCGTCGAACCGGCTCGCTGAGCGCCCGGTCCAGAACTCCGTCCGCGACCCGCCGATCACCCGTCGGCGGGTCGCCCGTCCGAGAGCCGACGACGTACTACCGGGAGCGGGCGGCGATCTCCGCGATGGTCGCCTCCTGGTTGGTGACGATCTGCGTCGCCAGATCCTTCGTGGGCTGGTGCGTCCCCGCGGCCTGGACCTCCTTCGCCATCGCCACACCGTTGCGCAGGTGCTTGGTCAGCGTCTCCAGCCACAGGCGGTCGAACTCCTCGGCGGGCGCGGCCTGCAACGCGGCCAGGTCGGCGACGCCGAGCATCCCCGGCACGTCGTGCCCGCCGTGCCGCGTGTCCTCCGGCACCGGTTGCTTCCACTCGCGCAGCCACCCGCTCATGGTCTCGATCTCCGCGGACTCCGCGGCCGAGATCTCGGCGACGATCTCCTCGATGAAGGCGTCGGAGCTGCGGTCGGCCACCATCCGGCCGATCTCCAGGGTCTGCCGGTGGTGCGGGATCATCTCCTGGGAGAAGGCGATGTCGGCGGCGGCGGCCCCCGAGTTCACCGCCGCGCCCGCGGCGGCTCCCGCGGGCGAGGACGGCGTCCCGTCGCCCGTGGCCGAGCACCCGGCGAGCACGGTCACTGCCAATCCGATCGTCGCGGCCAGTCGGCGAGTCCGCATCGTTCCTCCTGTGGTGATGTCCTCACGGAGGGGTACGGCGAGCGCCGCGACCCGGTTCACCCCGGTTCCGCGCGGCCTCGTCCTCGGGTGCGCGCGTTCGTGCAGCAGATGCGGGGGCTCGGCGCGTCTGAGAGGTGCACCCGTGTTCTCGGGTGTGCCGAAGGGGAGGAAGTGCTCGTGCCCACGAGCTACACCGAGTTCGTCGAGACCCGTTTCGGCGAGCTCTCGCGGTACGCGACCGCGCTGACCGGGGACCCGCACCTCGCGCAGGACGTCGTGCAGGACGTGCTGATCCGGCTGCGCCCGCGCTGGGGGAGCATCGACGCGCCCGGCCCGTACGTCCGTCGGATGATCACCAACGAGTACTTCTCGTGGCGACGGCGGCGCTCGGTGCGCGACGTGGTGCTGTCGCCGCCAGACGTGCTGACCGACATCGGTCCGGCGACGGGCGACTTCAGCGCGCAGATCGACGAGCGCGACGCCATGATGGCCCGCCTGTCGACCCTGCCGCGCAAGCAGCGCGCCGCCGTGGTGCTGCGCTACTACGAGAACTGCGACGACGCCGAGATCGCCGCCGTGCTGGGCTGCCGCACGAGCACCGTGCGCAGCCAGATCTCCCGCGCGCTGGCGACGCTGCGCGAGGTCGAACGCACCGGCGGACTGGTAGCGGGAAGGGAAGGGACGGCATGAGCAGGCTCGCGCTGGACGAGACCGAGGAGCTGATCAGGCGAGGGCTGCGCCGGCGCGCGGAGTCGGCCCCCGACCCGGCGGTCGGCATCCGCACCGTGCTCGGCGCGGCGCCGCCCCCGCGCCGTTCGCGGACCCCGCTGCTGCTGGTCGCCGCCGCCGCCGCGATCGTGCTGGCCGTGTCGATCGGGGTGATCGTGCGGCCCGACGCCCCGGCCGAGCGGGTGACGGTCGCAGCTCCGGGCTCGGTGCTGGCGCTGCGACCGGCGTGGCTGCCCGACGGCTTCGTCGAGCGGTACCGGGAGATCAGCGCGGACGGCTCCCTCCAGACGAGGGGGTGGACCCGGCCGGACGAGCAGGGTCAGGAGGTCCTGCTGACGCTGCTCCCCGGTGCCGAGGAGATGCCGGAGACCCTTCCCCCCGGCGGTGAGCGGATCACCGTCGGGGAGGCTCCCGGCTACCGCTACACCGTCGGGGACACGGCTCTGGTCACCTGGACCCCGGACCAGGACTCGACGGTGCAGCTCAGGGTGACCGGTGTGCCCGACACCAGCGCCGCGGCCCGGCGGATCGCCGACTCGGTGGAGCCGGACGGAACGGCGCGGGTGCACGCCGACCTGGCCTTCGGCGCGCTGCCCGGTGGGCTGGTCGCCGACACCACCGCGGTCAGGGGCGTCTCCCCCGCCGACGGGGTCGACGAGGTGCGGGCCGTCGCACCGGGCGACCCCGGCCGCTCCGCGCTGTCGGCGGAGGTCTCCGACGACGGTCCGGCCGGTCCCGGCGGCACACCGGTGCGGGTGCGCGGCCTGGAGGGGACGTACGTCGCGGACGGGGTGGCCACGCGCGACCTGAGCGTGCGGCTGCCCGACGGGCGCTGGCTGGTCCTGCGGGACGCGACGGACCAGCTCACGCGGGAGCAGGTCGTCGCGGTGGCGGAGGACCTCGTCATCGGCGAGCAGCCCGACCACTCCTGGCTCGGGCAGCGCTGAGACCGTCGCGGCGCGGACCCCGATGCCGACACCCGGTGGTCCGCGCCGCGACTGCGCGGCGGCTCGGGTCGCTACGCCGCCCCGGTCTCCGCGAGCACGCTCAGCGCCTGCGGCAACGGGCCCCGGTGCAGGACGCCGAGGCGCTGGGTGGCGCGGGTGAGGGCGACGTAGAGCTCGGCCGCGCCGCGCGGGCCGTCGGCGAGGATCCGCTCGGGGTCCACGACCAGGACCGCGTCGAACTCCAGGCCCTTCGTCTCCGACGCCGGCACCGCGCCGGGCACGTCCGGCGGCCCGATCACGACGCTGGTCCCCTCGCGACCGGCCTCCTCCCGCACGAACTCCTCGACGGCGGTCGGCAGCTCGTCCTCGGTGACCCGCCTGGCCCACGGCCGGACGCCGCACGCGCGGACCGACTCCGGCGGACGGACGTCCGGCGCGAACTCGGCGAGCACGCCGGCCGCGACGGTCATGATCTCCGCCGGGGTGCGGTAGTTCACCGACAGCGACCGGTGGACCCAGCGGCCGGGCGCGTAGCGGTCCAGCACCGCGCCCCACGACGTCGCCCCGGCCACCGACCGGCGCTGGGCGAGATCGCCGACCACCGTGAAGGACTTGCCGGGACACCGCCGCACCAGCACCCGCCAGTCCATCTCGGACAGTTCCTGGGCCTCGTCGACCACGACGTGCCGGTAGGTCCAGTCCCGGTCGGCGGCGGCGCGCTCGGCCAGGTCGCGGGTGTCGCGTTCGAGGAAGCGCTCCGCCAGGTCCTCGGCGTAGACCAGGTCCTGCGCGAGCAGGTGGTCCTCGTCGGCCATCAGGTCCTCGCGGGTCGTGGACAGGATCTCCAGCACACCAGCGGTGTACTCGGCCTCCGCCTTCTGCTCCCGCTCGGCCGCCTGCTCCGCCGACGTGTCCGCGCGCCCCAGCAGGTCCACGAGTTCGTCGAGCAGCGGCACGTCCGACACCGTCCAGGCTGTACCGTCGGCGCGCAGCAGCGCCTGGTCGGCACCCGCCGCGCGCAGCCGCTCGGGCGACTCGTAGAGCGGTGCCAGCAGCGTCTGCGGCGTCAGCACCGGCCAGAGCTGGTCGAGCACGGCGGTGAACTCCTCGCTCTGCGCCAGTTCCGCGAGCAGATCGGTCCGCAGCTGCTCCCAGGCCACACGGTCCGCCCTGGTCAGCCAGCCCTTGCTGATGCGGGCGACGGCCCGTTCGGCGAGCGCCCAGGCCACGATCTCGGTGAACACCGGGCGGGCCTCGTTGTGCGGCAGGCCGCTCGCGCGCGCCTCGTCCCTGCCCCACCCCGCGATCCCGGCGTCGACGTGCACCGTGACGTCGGCCAGTTCGACCGGCAGCGGGTCCTCCGGCAACCGCTGCCGGTCGGCGACGGCCGCCGCGAGCACGTCCAGGACGGTCAGCGATCCCTTCAGGCGCGCGGCCTCGGGAGCGTCCTCGGCCGTGACGTGCAGGCCCGGCACGAGGTCGCCGGTGGTCGCGAACACCACGTCGGACTCGCCCAACGACGGCAGGACGCGGCCGATGTGGTTCAGGAACGCGGGGTTGGGGCCGACCACGAGCACGCCGTGGCGCTCCATCCGCTCCCGCTTCGTGTAGAGCAGGTACGCGACGCGGTGCAGCGCCACCACGGTCTTCCCGGTGCCGGGACCGCCCTCGATCACCAGCACTCCGGGGTGGTCGAGCCGGATGATCTCGTCCTGCTCGGCCTGGATCGTCGCGACGATGTCGCGCATGCCCTCGCCGCGCGGCGCGTCGATCGCCGCGAGCAGCGCCGCGTCCCCCCTCTCCTCTCCGCTCGGGCGGCCGAGCACCTCGTCGGTGAAGTCGACCAGCCGGCGTCCGCGCGTGTGGAACTGGCGTCGGCGGCGCATGTTCTCCGGGGACGCGGCGGTGGCGACGTAGAACGCGCGCGACGCCGGTGCCCGCCAGTCGAGCAGCACCGGTTCGTAGTCGTTCTCGTCGTCGAACAGGCCGATCCGGCCGACGTAGTGGCGTTCGCCCGACAGGGTGTCCAACCGGCCGAAGCACAGCCCGTTGTCCGCCACGTCCAGCCGCCTCACCTCCTTGGCCAGCGCGCGCACCTCGGCGTCCCGCTCGACGAGCGTCTCGCCGCCTCCCCGCAGCGCCGCGCTGTAGTTCTCCCTCACCCGCGCGCGTTCGGCGTCGAGCCGCGCGTGGAGCGCGGCCACTCGATCGCGCTCGGACCGCAGTTCTTCTTCGTACCCCTGAATTGACACAGGCTCCCCACAGCATTAGAATGAGGACATATTCAGCGCATTCTTCGTCTTCGGGAGAAGAATGCGCTGATCTTTTATCGTCCACCACACGTCAAGTCCTCGAACGCCGATCACCGGCGCCTCACGCGGACGCTGCGTCCCGGCCGATCGCGTCGATCAGCAGCGCCGCGGCCGCCCTCGCCCCGTCCGCGCGGACCCGCTCGGCCACCGCGCCAGCTCGCACACGGGTCTCCGGCGTCAGGACCGCGCCGAGCGCGGCGGACAGGGAGCCGGTGGTCGGCGTCGGACCGTCGTGCGCCACACCGATGCCCAGCTCGGCCACCCGGCTGGCCCAGTACGGCTGGTCCACCGCCTGGGGCACCACCACCTGGGGCGCTCCGGCGCGGGCGGCGGTCGTCGTGGTGCCCGCTCCGCCGTGGTGCACGACGGCGGCGACCCGCCCGAACAGCGCCTGGTGGTTCGCCTCGCCGACGGCGAAGCAGTCCTCGGCGTCGTCGATCAGCTCCAGGTCGGCCCAGCCGCGGGACACGAGCACGCGGCGGCCCTGCGCGCGGACCGCTTCGACGACCACTCGCGGCAGGTCCTCGGCCGTGCGCACGGGCATGCTGCCGAAGCCCGCGTACACCGGTGGCGCACCGGCGTTCAGGAACGCCTCCAGGTCGTCCGGGAGCGGGCGCTCGTCGGGCAGGAACCACGCGCCGGTCTGCACGACGTCGAGACCGGGCGTCCCTCGCCACGGGTCCAGGACCGGGTCCGTCGCCAGCCACGGCCGCTCGCCGAGGACGTAGCCGCGGACGTCGTCCACCGGCGGCAGGCCGATCGACGCCCGGTTCGTGTTGAGCGCCTCGCCGAACAGCGTGTCGACGCTCTGCGCGTCCAGGTCCCACAGCACCCGGTTGTCGGTCACCTCCGGCGGGAACGGCCGGCCGGGGTAGGCCAGCGGCGAGTGGTGCGGCGACGGCAGGGTGAGCTGCTGGAAGGTCACGGACACCGAGCGGACGCCCAGCTTCTCGGCCACCGACAGCGCACCGGCCGCGGCGGGGATCATGCCGGTCGCCACCAGCGCGTCGCACCCCTCGGCCGCCGGGGGGATCGCGTCGAACTGGGCGGCGATCACCTCTGCCGCCCGCTGGGGCAGGCTCTTCGGCGACGGCGGCGGTGACGCGGTCGTCAGCGCGCGTGCCGACGGGCCGATCGGCACCACCGCCACGCCGACACCGGCCAGCCGCCGCGCGAAGTCCTCGTCCGGTGGCGCGCACACCCGCACCTCCGCGCCGAGTTCCCGCAACCGCACGGCGAGTCCCACGAGCGGCTCGACGTCCCCGCGCGATCCGTACGTCGACAACAACACGCGCATTCGGCACTCCCACTGTCGCGGTCCTCGGCTACGGCGGGCGATTCTGCGGCACCACCGGGGCCTTGCCGCAAGCCCGGGGGTGCGCTATAAGTTGAAGGTGGAAACGGGTGTCTTCTCCTCGTGCTCCTGATCGCGCGGCTCGCGCACGTCTCCGTTCTCACCGGTCGTGGCGTCGTGGAACGCGCGGATCACCGCGTTCGGGATGCGGCCGCGATCCGCGAGGGGCAGTCCGCGGTGGCGTGCCCACCTCCTGATGGCGCGCGCGTCCTCCCTGCTGCGCGCGGAGGCGTCCCGGCGAGGACGGCGGACCCGGCGGGCGGCGGCGACGTACTCCTGGAGCGCCCTTCGCAGCGCGTTGCGGCCGTGCTTGGTCAGGTCGATCTCGTAACCGACCCCGTCCAGTCCGAAGTGGACCGTCGCGACGTCGTCGGTGCGGGTGCCGTGCAGGTCGTCGACCAGTTCGACGACAAGGCTCTGTGCCATCCGTGGTGTCCTCGTCGGGTCGGGAACGCGGCGGCGGTGGGTGCCACGTGGTCCACAACGACGCGACGGCCACGGCGGTTCGCGCGGCGTCTCGACAGGCGCTCGGCCTCACTTCCCGGCGTCGCACTCCGGTGGCCGGTTCTGCGGCGGCCCGGTGCACGTCTTCACCGGCTTGCCCGAGTTGCCCCTCTCCTCCGGCGCGGTGGTGACCGGAGCCGTGGTGGGCGTGGGCGCTGGTGCGGTCGGGGTCCCGTTCCCCGGCGGAGAACCCGCGGACGACGTCGGGGCGGGCGCCGTCCCGGTCGTCGGCCGGGCGGTGGACCCGGTCTCCGCGTCGGGCGGCCCGTCCGCGGACGTCTCCTCCGGCCGGGGAGCGGGCTCGGCCGGGACCTGCTCGCCGAGGACCACGTCGCTCACGCGCTCGGTGTCGCCGAGGGACGCCCGCACCCGGACACCACCGCCGTCGCCGGACGTCCACAGCGACGTGCGGTAGCGCTCACCGGGGCCGAGCACGACGCGCGCGGACACCGGGCCGCCGGTCAGCGCGACCCCGCCGCGGCCCTCGGCCTCCAGCAGGACCTCGCCCCGCTCACCGCTGCGGTTGACCACCACGACGTCGACCCGCGGGTCCCACGTCCCGCCGCGCCACACCGTCGTGCCGAGGTCCACCTCGTCGCGGAACGGCCGCATCCGCACGTCCACGGGCACCCCGACGTCCACGGTCTCGTCCCCGGCCACGACGGTGCCCGTCGCCACCCCCGGACCGGCCTGGCCGGTGACGTGCAGCCGGAACACGAACGTCGCCGATCCGCCGGGTGGGAGGCCGTGGGGCGTCG
The DNA here is from genome assembly GCF_016464305.1 of Umezawaea beigongshangensis. Classification (GTDB taxonomy): domain Bacteria; phylum Actinomycetota; class Actinomycetes; order Mycobacteriales; family Pseudonocardiaceae; genus Umezawaea_A; species Umezawaea_A beigongshangensis. The sequence continues at coordinate 278,696 of NZ_JAEIOJ010000006.1, read as the reverse complement.
AGCACCCGACGACACCGCCACCCGCGGAGCAGGTCACCACCTGGTCGGCCGGATCGGTGAGCACGCGCCTGCCGGCGAACGACCCGCCACCGCCGACCGTGCGCACCCCCGGCGGGAGCGCGAGGGACGCGGTGGCGGGCGGCGCCGTCGTGCCACCGGTGTTGTGCACGGTGATCGCCATGTCCTGCGGCTTCTCCCCCTGCCTCAGCGCGAAGGCGCTGGGCACCACGGGGACGAGCCGGGCGGGTTCGGCCGGAGCAGGAGCCGTGCCCGCCGACGGCTGCCCGGACGGGGCGGACGGCGCGGAGGACGGCGCGGAGGACGGCGTCTCCGGCGACGAGGGGGTGCCGGAGAGGGGCCCGGCCGAGCCCGCGGGGCCGCCCGGCGGCGCAGGAGCTCCCGTCGCGGTGCTCACCACCGACGCCGGGGGGACCTGCGCGACGGGGGCGTCACCCCCTCCGCCCACCACGACGACCAGGCTCGCGGTGAACACCGCTGCCGACGCCGCGGCGGCGGCCAGGGCCTTGTGCGAGGCCACGGCGTGCGACACCGCGGCGACGACGCCGCCGGTTCCGGTCGCTCCGCCCGAGGCGGTGGCCAGGTAGCCCGCGGCCGCGGCGGGCCCGAGCACCAGGGGCGCCACGACGGAGCGCAGCGAACCGTTGACGTCGGCGAGTTCCGCCGCCAGTCCCCGGCAGTGCGCGCACCCGTCGAGGTGCACCTCGATCTGGGCGGTCTCCCGCTTGGCCAGCCCTCCCCGCACCCAGCCGCCGAGCCGGTCCACGACGGCCCGGCACTGCTGCTCCGCCGTCCGCGCGAGGTGCATCTGGAGGTAGGCCTGCCGCAGTCCCTCGCGGGCCCGGTAGGCCAGGGCGGAGACGCTGTTGGGGGTGAGCCCGAGCAGGGGCGCCACCTGCGCGGGACTCTGCCCCTCGATCTCGGTGTGCCACAGCACGGCCCGCCACCGCTCCGGGAGGCTCTGGAACGCCCTGGCGGCCAGCGAGCGCTCCAGCCCGGCCAGCGCGGGATCGGCGAACGGCACGCTGATCGCGTCCGGCGCGACACCGCCGACCGTGCTCACGTCGTCGGTCAGGTGCAGCCGCTTGTCCCGGCGCGTCCGGTCGTAGGCGGTGTTGCGCACCGCGGTGAGCAGGTAGGCGCGGAACGCGACGTCGGGCCCCTCACCCGCCCGCAGCCTGTCGAGCACCTTCGTGAACGCCTCGGACACGAGGTCGTCGGCCTCCACGGCCGATCGGGAGAGCTGCCGGGCGAGCGAGCGCGCCGCGCCGACGTGCCGCTCGTACAAGCGGGCGAACGCCTCCGTCTCGCCGTCGCGCACGAGCACGATCAGCTCCGCGTCACCGCCCTGCACCCGCCACCTCGCACGATCCGGCCGCCGCTGCGGCCCACCCGGTTGGTCCGCGGACAGGAGGTCCGCAGAGCGGGTCACACTAGCGGGTGAAAATCAGGCATCGGCACGTGCATCTGCACGTTCACACGTTCGGGGCACGATGTGCACCTCGTCCCCGAGCACCGGGAATGCCCCGGACGGGTGCGCTGTTGCAGCGGGTGTCCATGCAAACGCATCGACTTCGGGTCGACGCGGTGTCAGGGAGAGATCATGCAGATCGGCATCTTCACGGTCGGGGACGTCACACCGGACCCCACCACCGGCCGCACGCCCACCGAGCACGAGCGCATCAAGGCGATGACGACGATCGCCGAGCACGCCGAGGCCGTGGGCCTGGACGTCTTCGCGACCGGCGAGCACCACAACCGGCCGTTCGTGCCCTCCTCGCCCACCACGATGCTCGGTCACGTCGCGGCGCGCACCGAGCGGCTCGTGCTGTCCACGTCCACCACGCTGATCACCACGAACGACCCGGTGAAGATCGCCGAGGACTTCGCGATGCTCCAGCACCTCGCCGACGGCAGGGTCGACCTGATGCTCGGCCGCGGCAACACCGCGCCGGTGTACCCGTGGTTCGGCAAGAACATCGCCGACGGCATGGCGCTGACGGTCGAGAACTACCAGCTGCTGCGCAGGCTGTGGGACGAGGACGTCGTCGACTGGGAGGGCAAGTTCCGCACCCCGCTGCACGGCTTCACCTCGACGCCGCGCCCGCTGGACGACGTGCCCCCGTTCGTCTGGCACGGCTCCATCCGCAGTCCGGAGATCGCCGAGATCGCCGCCTACTTCGCCGACGGCTTCTTCGCCAACAACATCTTCTGGCCCAAGGAGCACTACATCAGGTTGATCGACCTCTACCGGCAGCGGTTCGAGCACTACGGTCACGGTCGCGCCGACCAGGCGATCGTGGGGCTCGGCGGCCAGGTGTTCATGCGCCGCAACTCCCAGGACGCGGTGCGCGAGTTCCGCCCCTACTTCGACAACGCCCCCGTCTACGGGCACGGGCCGTCGCTGGAGGACTTCACCGCGCAGACGCCGCTGACCGTGGGCAGCCCGGCCGAGGTGGTCGAGAAGACGCTGACGTTCCAGGAGTTCTTCGGCGACTACCAGCGCCAGCTCTTCCTGGTCGACCACGCCGGTCTGCCGCTGAAGACCGTGCTGGAGCAGCTGGACCTGCTCGGCGAGATCGCGCCCGAGCTGCGCCGCGAGTTCGACGCCCGCCGTCCGGCCGACGTGCCGTCCGACCCGCCGTCGCACGCCGTCCGCAAGGCCGCCCGCGAGAGCGCTTCCCGTGATGACGCGGACACCGCCCCCGTCGCGGGCTGAGCCCGACCCGGCGGCGAGCCGCACCCGGCTCGCCGCCGAGTCCTGGGAGGCGCTGTTCCGGGCGCAGGTGACGCTGGTGCGCCGCCTGGCGGGTGACGACGTGTGGGACCCGATCTCCATGCGCGAGTACGACGTGCTGTTCACGCTGAGCCGCTGCCCGGACGGCCGGGCGCGGCTGCGCGACCTCAACCGGGAGATCCTGCTGAGCCAGCCGTCGCTCAGCCGCATGGTCGAGCGGCTGGAGGAGTCGGGGCTCGTCTCCCGCGAGCACGACCGGGCCGACCGGCGCGGCACCGTCGTGGTGCTCACCGAGGCCGGTTCCCGGATGCAGCGCCGCATCGGGCGGCGGCACGCCGAGAGCATCCGGCACTACGTGGGCCCCGCGCTGGACGACGACGAGCTGCGCGCCCTCCAGGCGCTGTGCGAGAAGCTGCGCCTGGCCCAGGCGGACATCCCCGACTCCTGATCCGCGGAGGGGTTCCCGCCGCGGATCAGCGCCCCGGCGGGCGGGCCGCCGCGGCGGGAACGCGGTGCGGCGACGTGTGGAAGTAGCGCCGCCGCTGGGCCGGACGCACCGGGGCGGGAACGACCGGGATCGGTTCGGTGGGCGGCGCGGGGTCGCCCGCGGGCGGCAGCGGCTGCTCGTGACGCCCGTCCCGCTCCTCGCGGGGCACCCCGCGCCGGTCGTCGATCCAGCCCGGCGTCTCCCGCCGCGGCGGGGTCTCCCGTCGCAGCGTCTCGCGCCCGGACACCCCGGCGCGCACGTCGTCCCGTTCCGCGGCCGTCGCCCTCCCCGGTTCCTCGTCGAGCGTCCCGCGGCGTCCGTCGCGCCGCGCGTCGAGCCGTCGCCGCCCGCCCGCCGGCGGCCGGGGGGCGTCGCCGGCCGCCCACCAGCCGAGCAGCCTGCTCAGCGCGGGCGCGAAGACCAGTGCCGCCGAGCCTCCCGCTGCGACGCACAGCACGGCCACGCGCACCAGCGGCGCCTGGTCGGCCAGCACGGGCCCGCTCGCGGTGTCGACCAGTGCCACGGCCGGGACGACCGCGAGGAACGTCACCGCCGCGGGCCGCCAGCCGCGCCGCTCCCCCGCCACCACCGCCACGGGCCGCATCGCGGGCCGGGTGGCCTGGCCGATCGAGGTGTCCCCGCGAGTGCGCTGCACGCCCCCGGTGTCCGCGAAGCGCTGCACGTAGCGGCTCCAGCGCAGGAACGAGCCCGACCTCTCCCAGGAGTCGGCCGAGGCGTCGCTGTCGAAGCGGCACACGATCTGCCAGGTCCTCTCACCCGAGGGCGAGCCCACCAGGCCGCCGCCCAGGCAGCCCGGGGTGCGCGACGCCGCGCTGAGCAGACCCCTGGCCGAGACCGAGAAGTCGGCCAGCCTGCCCGCGGTCACGCGGTGGGTGGTGGTCAGCACGACGGGTGCGTCCGGATTCACCGACCTGACACCTCCGTGGTTTGATCGTCGACGACGTGACGTCCAGCATCACGGGTTACGGACGGCCGGTCCGCGCGGTTCACCTCCGGTGGGGAAACCCCGTCACCGGTCCGCTTCCTTGACCGTCGTGAACCTGGACATTATGGTCTAGACCACACCCGTACGCGGGTGTTGGACCGGTCGCCCAGCGGTGAGTCCACAATGGATAGACGGCTACCTGCGCCGTCGCCCCGGAAGAGCGCTCTCGACCCTGCAGGCGCGCGACAGCGCGTCCCGAGCGCCGCTCCTCCGTCCGCGGCCTCCGGTCCTCCCGGTGGGTCACGCCCACCGGGCACGGCTGTTCCATCCTGAAGGAGCACAGATGACCCTGAAGCGGAACATCGCGGCCATGGCCGTCGGTGCCGGCATCGCACCACTCGTCCTCGTGGTCCTGCCGGCCGGCCCCGCCAGCGCGCACGGCTACATCTCCTCGCCCGCCAGCCGGCAGGCGCAGTGCGCGACCGGCGTGGTCAGCGGCTGCGGTCAGATCCAGTACGAGCCGCAGAGCGTCGAGGGCCCCAAGGGCCTGAAGAACTGCAGCGCCAACATCGGCCAGTTCGCCGTCCTCGACGACGCGAACAAGGGGTGGAGGGCCACGTCCGTCGGCAGCACCGTCGACTTCAACTGGGTGCTGACCGCGCGGCACGCGACCAGCACCTGGGAGTACTTCGTCGGCGACACCAAGATCGCGTCGTTCGACGACGGCGGCAGGCAGCCGGGCGCCACGGTGAAGCACACCGTGTCCCTGGGCGGTCGCACCGGACGGCAGACCGTCCGCGCGGTGTGGAACATCGCGGACACGCCGATGGCGTTCTACTCCTGCGTCGACCTCCAGGTCGGGGGTGGCGCGACCAACCCGCCCACCACGACGACCAGGCCGCCGGCCACGACGACGACCACCAGGCCGCCCGTCACGACGACCACGACCAACCCGACCAACCCGCCGGCGAGCGGCAGCTGGGCGCCCAACACGGCGTACGCGACCGGCAGCACCGTGACCTACAACGGCGCGAGCTACCGGTGCGTCCAGGGGCACACCTCCCTCACCGGCTGGGAGCCGGCCGCCACGCCGGCCCTGTGGCAGAAGCTCTGACCGAGCAGTCCGACCGAGTGCACCGGCCCGCGCTCCCGCACGGGAGCGCGGGCCGGTCCCGCAGCCACAGGAGTTCTGAGATCATGAAGCGCTATCCGCTCGCCGCGCTCGTCACGGGCGCCGCCCTGCTGCTCGCCGGGTGCGGTGGCACCGTCGACGCGGGGAGCCCGGCTCCCGCACCCGCGGGCGCCACCTCCGCGGCGGCGCAGTCCGCCGGAGAGTTCAACGACGCCGACGTGGCGTTCCTCCAGATGATGATCCCGCACCACGAGCAGGGCATCGAGATGGCGAAGCTCGCGAAGGAGAAGGCCACCCGCGCCGAGGTGAAGGAACTCGCCGGCGCCATCGAGGCCACCCAGGCGGCCGAGGTGCAGAGCATGAGGTCGTGGCTGGAGCAGTGGAAGCAGCCCCTCACCGCCGCTCCCGGCACCGACCCGCACGCCGGTCACGGCGGCGACGGCGGCGACCACAGCACCGACCCGTCGTTCATCACCGACCTCGCGACCAGGTCCGGCCCCGAGTTCGAGACGCAGTTCCTGAGCCTGCTGACCGGCCACCAGCACAACGCCGTCGACATGGCGAAGACGGAGACCGAGCAGGGCAGCGACGACGCCACCAAGGACCTCGCCGCCAGGGTGGTCCAGTCCCGCCAGGAGCAGATCAAGCAGATGCTGACGCTCGTCGGCGGATGACCCCGCACGGGGGGCGGCGCGGGCGCGGCACCGTCCGCGCCGCACCTCGCGGGGCGGTCTGCGCCCCCCGGAGCAGCGACGGGACGAGCGGCGTGCGACCGTGCGGGTGACGTGCCCGACTTCTCCCGCGGAGGACCCACTCGTGAACGACAGGCCGTGGCTCGCCCAGTACGCCGACGACGTCCCCGCTGACGTCGAGGTGCCGGAGGGCTCGCTGGTCGACCTGCTGGAGTCGGCGGCCGAACGCTTCGGACCGCGGACCGCGCTCGACTTCTACGGCGCCACCACGACCTTCACCGACCTGCGCGAGCAGGTGCTGCGCGCCGCCAACGGCCTGCGCGCCCTGGGCGTGCGGCGCGGCGACCGCGTCGCGCTCGTGCTGCCGAACTGCCCCCAGCACGTCGTGGCCTTCTACGCGGTGCTGCGGCTGGGCGCGGTCGTGGTCGAGCACAACCCGCTCTACACGGCGCGCGAGCTGGAGAACCAGCTCACCGACCACGGCGCGCGGGTCGTGATCGCCTGGGACCGGGTCGCCCCGCTGGCGCGCGAGGTGGGTCGCGACGTGGAGACGGTCGTCGCGGTCGACCTGACCGCCGCGCTGCCCCGGCTGAAGCGGTGGGCGCTGCGCGTGCCGCTGCCCGCCGTGCGGCGGACCCGCGACGCGATGACCCGCCCGGCGCCCGGAGCGCGGTCCTGGGACGACCTGCTGCGCTCGGCGTCGCCGGTCGAGGACTCCCTGCCCGGCCCCTCCGGTGGCGACGTCGCCCTGCTCCAGTACACCGGGGGCACGACCGGCACCCCCAGGGGCGCGATCCTGACCCACCGCAACCTGCTGGCCAACGCCACCCAGGGCCGCGCGTGGGTGCCGGGGCTGCGCGACGGCGAGGAGGTGATCTTCGGCGTCCTGCCGCTGTTCCACGCCTACGGACTGACGCTGTGCCTGACCTTCGCGGTGAGCATCGGCGCGACGCTCGTGCTGTTCCCGCGCTTCGACGTCGACCAGGTGCTCGCCGCGCAGAAGCGGCGTCCGGCGACGTTCCTGCCCGCGGTGCCCCCGATCTACCAGCGCCTGGCCGCGGCGGCGCGCGAGCGCGGAGCCGACCTGACGTCCATCCGGTTCGGCATCTCCGGCGCGATGCCGCTGCCGCCGGCGGTGGTCCAGCTGTGGGAGTCGGTGAGCGGCGGACTGCTCGTCGAGGGCTACGGCGCGACCGAGACCTCTCCGATCACGCTGGGCAACCCGGTGGCCCCGACGCGCAGGCCGGGCACGATCGGCGTGCCCTTCCCCTCGACGCACGTGCGGGTGACCGACCCCGACGACCCGTCGCGGGACGTGCCGCCGGGACAGCGCGGCGAACTGCTGGTGCGCGGCCCGCAGGTGTTCAGCGGCTACTGGAACCGGCCCGAGGAGACCGCGGCGGTGCTGCTGCCCGGCGGGTGGCTGCGGACCGGCGACGTCGTGGAGGTCGACGACGACGGGTTCGTCTCGGTGGTGGACCGCATCAAGGAGCTGATCATCACCGGCGGCTTCAACGTGTACCCGTCGGAGGTGGAGGACGCGCTGCGCCTCGCTCCCGGAGTCGCCGACGCCGCCGTGGTGGCCCTGCCGGGCCGGGACGGCGCCGAGGAGGTCGTCGGCGCGGTCGTGCTGGCCGAGGGGGCCGAACTGGACGAGGACGCGGTCAGGGCGGTGTGCCGGGAGCACCTGGCGGCCTACAAGGTCCCCCGCCGGGTGCTGGCCGTGGACGACCTGCCGCGCTCGCAGATCGGCAAGGTGCTGCGGCGCGAGGTCCGGCAAACCCTGATGGAGCGCGATTCAGCCTCTGGAGCGGTGTAATCCGCACTTTCGTGCGCAGATCGGGGAGATTCCGCTCCAAACGGAATGGAATCTCCCCGATCAACTGCTCTTTTCGAGTGAAGACACTCCCGATCGTGACGACTCGATCGGCATTTGCAGACCAAGAGTGAATTCCAGCGCTTGCGCAACCCGATTGCTCCGATCGGGTCATCGTTTCACGCGAACGATTACCGCGTCTTACCCCGTGGCCGGCACAACGCGCTGCTGAGCTGCCTGGAGAGCGGTTTTTTCGGTCGTCCCGCGTCCGGTGAGACGGACCCGTTCGGCCGCACCCGCACTAGCGTGGGCCGAACGCACTGCAATACTCTGCGGCGCTCAGGAAGAGAAGTCCCGCTGTTCTCCCGCACCGGAGCACGTCGATTCGGCATCTCGCGAACGAACCGACGACGCTCGCACCGCTGGCGGAGCGCACCGCGCCACCACGGCCGCGAGCGAGTTCCGCACGGGCCGGACGATCCGCTCCTGCCCGCTTTCCGACCACGAGGATCTGATGGATCAGTCTCTCCTGGTGCCGCTGTTCTGGTGCCTGCTGGCCTGTGGGGCCGTCGGCGCCGTCCTGCTGGCGCGACAACGGCACGTCACCACCCGGCTGCGCGCGCGCAACGCCGAGGTCGAGCAGGCGCTGCGCATCCGCGAGGAGGAGGTGGCGCACCTCGCCTCGGTCCGCCTGCGCGCCATGGTCGACTCGGTCAACGGCATCGGCGTCGACGTCCCCGGCCTGCTGCACCCGCGCCTGCAGGACACCACGTTCGCCCAGGACCTCCAGGTCGTGCTCGACCTGGTGGCCGACTCGGAGGCCAAGGCGGTCGGCCGCGCCGACGAGTGGGTCAAGACCTCGTTGCAGTCGATGGCGCGCGCCGTGCAGAGCCTCGCCGCCGAGCAGCAGATCGCGATCTCGGCCATGCAGGAGCAGCACGACGACCCCCTGGTGCTGGAGGGACTGCTGCGCATCGACCACGCGAACTCCCAGCTCGGCCGCCGCGTGCAGGCCGTCGCCGTGCTGTGCGGCGCGTGGCCCGGCACCCAGCGCACGGCGGCGGAACTGGTCGACGTGGTGCGCGGCGCTGTGTCGCGCATCCGCGACTACCTGCGGGTCGAGGTCCGCTCGCGGGTGGACCTCGCCGTCGTCGACACCGCCGTGGAACCGGTGGTGCTCGCCGTGGCCGAGCTGCTGGACAACGCGGCCCGCTCGTCCCAGTCCGGGACGACCGTGCGGGTCGACGTGCAGGGCGGGCACAACGGCGTGTCGATCGTCATCGACGACGCGGGCGTGGGCATGAACTCCGAGCTGATCGCGAAGGCGCACCGCCTGCTGTCGGGCACCGAGCCGGTGGACGTGCGCCGCCTGGGCAACCCGCCGCAGACGGGCTTCGCGGTGTGCGGCGTGCTCGTGGCCAAGTACGGGTTCCGGGTCTCCGTCGACACGACCTCGCCCTACGGCGGTGTGCGCGCGGTGGTGTTCCTGCCCAACGAGCTGCTGACCAGGGTGGAACGCCCAGAACCGCTGCGCGCGCAACCCAGGGCCACCCCGGTGGCCGCCCCGCCGGTGGAGGACCCCGCGCTGCGGCCCACCACGCTCAACGGCCTCCCCGTGCGCCGCCGTCAGCGCCCGGTCCAGGCGGGCGTGGGCGTCGCGCCACGATCACGACCGGCGGAACTCCAGGCGGCGCCACCGCGCTCGCCAGAGCAGACGGCGTCCGGGATCGGCGCGTGGCAGCAGGCCAGCGTCGCCGGGCGCGTGATCGATCCGCACGACGAGAGGACCTCACCATGATGCCCGTCGTGAGCGACAACAGACTGGGCTGGATGCTCGACCAGGCGGTTCAGGACGTGCCGCACGCGCGGGACGCGATCCTCTTCTCCGCGGACGGCCTGCTGATCGCCCACACCTCGGGCCTGCACCGCGACAACGCCGAACCGCTCGCGGCCGGGCTCTCCGCCTCGGCCGCGCTGGCCCGGCGCAACAGCGGCTTCACCGACCAGGGACAGCGCATCTGGCGGCAGAGCATCGACGAGTACGACGCCGGGTACCGCCTGCTGATCGCCGCGGGGCCGGGCGCGCTGCTCGCCGTCACCGCCAAGCCGGAGGTGAACCTCGGTGACCTGACGTACCGCCTGCAGAAGCTCGTGCAGCGCGTGGGCCAGGAGCTGACCAGTCCGCCGCGCCAGGACGTGGGCCCGTGAACCCGGCACCGGCCGACGGGACGCGGACCGACTGGAACACCGGCAGGGCGCTGGTGCGCCCGCACGTGGTGACCGGCGGGCGCGGCACCCCCAGCCGCAACACCCTCGACCACATCACGCTGATCACCGCCGCCCGCGAGGACCTCACGGACCTCGGTCCCGAGCAGTGCCGCCTGATGCGGGTGTGCCTCGGCGGCTGGCTGTCCGTCGCCGAGGTCGCCGCCAACCTGCGACTCCCGACCAGCGTGACCAAGGTGCTGCTGGCCGACCTCGTCGACAGCGGCCACATCACCGCCACGGCGCCCGCGGCGCCGGCGGGCATCCCCGGTGAACAGCTCCTGAAGGACGTGCTCGATGGGCTCCGCGCTCTCCTCTGACACCACCGCCACCTACCTGCGGCCCACCGTCGCACGAGCGGCCAAGATCCTCATCACCGGCCACTTCGCCGTGGGCAAGACGACGTTCGTGCGGACCCTGTCCGAGATCGAGCCGCTGCAGACCGAGGAGGTCATGACCCGGGCGGGAGCGCTCGTCGACGACCTCACCTGGGTGGCCGGCAAGACCACCACCACCGTGGCGATCGACTTCGGCCGCCGCACGCTCAGCGACAGCCTGGTGCTCTACCTGTTCGGCACGCCGGGCCAGGACCGCTTCACCCACCTGTGGGACGGCATCGCCAGGGGCTCGCTGGGCGCGCTCGTGCTCGCCGACACCAGGAGGCTGGCCGACTCCTTCAGCGTCGTGGAGCGCCTGGAGGCGATGGGTCTGCCCTACGCCGTGGCGATCAACCGCTTCGACAACTCCCCGCGGTACTCCGGCCAGGAGCTGCGCCACGCGCTCGACCTGCTGCCCGAGACACCGCTCGTCGCCTGCGACGCGCGGGACCGGGCCTCCTCGGCGCACGCCGTGATCGCGCTCGTCGACCACCTCCTCCACCACCAACCGCGGGAGCACGTGTGACCCAGTCGACCCCCGACTCGCTCGTCCCACCCCCCGGTCGCCCCTCCCGCACCCGCCTCTACGGCGAGGCGTTCGCCGCCGACCCGGCCGCGACCTACGACGCGCTGCGCGCGCACGGGCACGCCGCGCCGGTGGAGCTGGCCCCCGGCGTCCCGGCCACGCTGATCGTGGGCTACCAGGCGGCGCTGGAGGTGCTGCGCAACCCGGCGACGTTCCCGAAGGACCCGCGCCGCTGGCAGACGACCGTGCCGCCGGACAGCCCGATCCTGCCGATGACGTCCTACCGGCCGAACTGCCAGTACGCCGACGGGGCCGCGCACGCCCGGTTGCGCGGCGCGGTCACCGGCAGCCTGGAGCGGGTGGACCTGACGGCCCTGCGCGGGCACATCGCCCGCTGCGCCGTCGAGCTGATCTCCGACTTCGCGTCGACGGGCAGGGCCGACCTGCTGCACGACTACGCCGAACCGTTGCCGCTGCGGGTGTTCACGCACCTGTTCGGCTGTCCGCCGTCCCTGGGCGAGCAGCTCGCCGGGCACGTGCGGGACATCTTCGACGGCGTGAACGCCGAGCAGGCCGACGCGAAGCTGCTGGGCTGCCTGAACCAGCTCATCGCGCTCAAGCGCGCCCGTCCGCGCACCGACGTGCTGTCGTGGCTCATGGAGCACCCCGCCCGGCTCACCGACGAGGAGCTGGTGCACCAGCTGGTGCTGCTCATGGGCGCGGGGCAGGAACCGCAGCAGAACCTCATCGCGAACGGGCTGCTCCTGCTGCTGTCCGACGACAGCTTCGCGGGTGACCTCTCCGGCGGCAGCATGCCCGTGGACGACGCGCTGGACGCCATCCTGTGGACCGACCCGCCGATGCCGAACTACGGCATCAGCTACCCCGTGCGCGACGTGGACCTGTTCGGCACGACCCTGCCCGCCGACCAGCCGGTCGTCATCGGCTACGCCGCGGCGAACACGGACCCCACGCTGCGGTCGGAGCACCGCGCCGGGAACAGGGCCCACCTGGCGTGGAGCGCCGGGCCGCACGCCTGCCCCGCCCAGCAGATCGCCCGGCTCATCGGCTCGGTCGCGATCGAGACCGTGCTCGACCGGTTGCCCGGTCTTCAGCTCGCCGTCCCGGCCGATCAGCTCACCTGGCGACCGGGGCCGTTCCACCGGGCGCTGACCGCCCTTCCCGTGCGCTTCCCGAAGCCGTCCGCCGCCTTCTTCCAGCACGATCCGAGCGGAGACCGCCGATGGAACGACCGACGTGCCCCGTCCGCCTCGACCCGACTGGCCGGGACCTCCACGCGGAGGGTGCCCGGCTCCGCCGCGAGGGGCCGGCACCGCTGGTGGAACTCCCTGGTCAGGTGGTGGCACGGTCAGTGAGCGATCCCGCCCTGCTGAGGCGGCTGCTCACCGATCCCCGCGTGTCCAAGGACCCGCGCCGGCACTGGCCCGCCTACTCCGACGGCACCGTGCCGGCGGACTGGCCGCTGCACCTCTGGGTGTCCGTGCGGAACATGTTCACCGCGTACGGCCAGGAGCACCGCAGGTTGCGCGCACCGCTGGCGACGGCGTTCACCGCGCGGCGCACCGCGGCGCTGCGTCCCGTGGTGGAGGAGATCACCGCGGGGTTGCTGGACTCGCTGGCGTCGGCCGGCCAGCGGGTGGTGGACCTGCGCGGGCGGTTCGCCCATCCGCTGCCGGTCGAGGTGGTGACGCGGTTGTTCGGCATACCCGAGCACGCGCGCGCCGGTCTGCGTCGCGTGGTCGACGCGGTGTTCGACACGACGCTGACGCCGGAGGAGGCGCAGGCGAACCAGGCGGAGCTGTACGAGCTCTTCGGCTCCCTGGTCGCGGCGAAGCGCGAGGCACCGGGCGACGACCTCACCAGCGGTCTCGTGGCGGCCCGCGACGAGGGCGGGGCGCGGCTGAGCGAGCAGGAGCTGGTGGACACGCTGGTGCTGATGGTCAGCGCCGGGCACGAGACGACGGTGAACCTGATCGACCAGGCCGTGACGGCGCTGCTGACCCACCCGGAGCAGAAGGCGCTGGTGCTGTCCGGCGAACGCTCGTGGGAGGACGTGGTCGAGGAGACGCTGCGCTGGCAGGCGCCGGTGGCGAACCTGCCGCTGCGCTACGCGGTGGAGGACCTCGACCTGGACGGCACGACGGTTCGGCGGGGCGAGGCGATCCTCGTCGGGTACGCGGCGGCCGGGCGCGATCCCGCGCTGCACGGGGAGACCGCCGACCGCTTCGACGTCACCCGCGCGGACAAGGAGCACCTCGCCTTCGGCCACGGCGCGCACCGCTGCGTCGGTGCGCCGCTGGCGCGGCTGGAGGCGCGGATCGCCCTGCCCGCGCTGTTCGCGCGCTTCCCGGAGCTGGCGCTCGCCGTTCCGGCGGAGGAGCTGACGCCGCTGGCGTCGTTCATCTCGAACGGTCACCGGGAACTGCCGGTCGCACTGCACGGCTGACCGCCCTCCGTCCGGGCGTTCGCCCAGGTGCGGCACCTCGACACGCATCGTCCACTTCGGACTGGCTCACGGCAGCGCACCCGCCCTGTGATAACGGAACGGTAACGACCGGGTCGCGGAGGCGCATCGCGTTCGGCTCCGTACGTATGCCCTGGTGTCGCAGTGATCGATCGCCCTTCGGGGGTCTGGCGTCGAAGTGCCCCGCAGTACTACCAACGAGGTGACGGATCAATGACCCGAAACACGGGACGGCATCGCTTCTCCCGTCGTACCAAGCTGGCGGCCGGTTCGACCGCGCTGGCGCTCACGGTCGGCATGGCCGTCGTCATCGCCACGACCGGTGATCCGGGAACGGCGAAGGCCGACGGCGCCGACGCGTCGCAGTACGTCGACATCACGACCGTGGAGCCCAACGTCGACGAGGTGCGGCCCGGCAGGCGCGCGTCGACCGGCACGTTCACCGTCGACTGCGGGCGCAACGAGAACGGCCACTTCAACCCGGACAACTTCATCGCGCAGCCGGGTGTGAAGAACGGCGCGCAGCACCTGCACGACTACGTCGGCAACCTGTCGACCGACGCCGACTCCACCAACGAGAGCCTGGCGGCGGCGGGGACCACCTGCGCCAACGGCGACAAGTCGACCTACTTCTGGCCCGTGGTGCGAATCCTCGACGAGGAAGCGGAGGAAGCGCCGGAGGACGAGGCTCCCGCCGAGGAGGCGCCGGAGGACGAGGCGCCGGAGGACGAGGCGCCGGAGGAGGCCCCCGAGGCGATCACCTGTCCCGACGTGGCGAGCCAGCTCGAAGAGGTGCCCGACCAGGCCCTGGCCGAGGTCGAGCAGAACCTGGAGCAGCTCGACACCCAGGTCGAGGAGGCCAACCAGCGCCTGGTGACCTCGGCGGGCGAGGGCGGCGAGAACTTCGTCGACAACGCGATCCTGGGACCGCTGGCGGACAAGCGCACCGCCACCATCAACCGCATCCTCACGGCCGTGGGCCGTTTCCTGGGCAACCGCCCCGAACTGCCCGTGGACGAGCTGGCGCCGTGCGCGCTGAGCCCCGAGGGCGACGCCAACCGCAACCTCGACACCACCGACGACGGCCAGCAGGACCCCGAGGCCGAGAACCCGCCGCCCGGTGAGGACGCCGAGAACGAGCTTCCCGGCAACGAGGGCGAGATCCAGCGGCCCGCCGTCGTCGACCTGACCTTCCGCGGCAGCCCGGTGGGCAACGTGCGGGCCATGCCGAAGTTCCTGCGCGTGCTGTACGGCGACGCGAAGCCGTCGACCAACGGTCTGGGCAACACCAGGGCGTCGTTCACCTGCTCCGGCTTCGAGGACCGGCTGATCGACAAGTACCCGATCTGCCCCGAGGGCAGCGACGTCATGCGGGTGCACGACTTCGCGAGCTGCTGGGACGGCAAGAACACCGACAGCGCCAACCACCGCACGCACATCGTGTACCCCGACGAGAACGGGCAGTGCCAGCGCGGGTTCAAGGCCGTGCCGCAGCTGCGCATCAGCCTGACCTACGACATCCCCACCGAGGTCCAGCAGCAGCGCCGCTACGTGATCGACTCGTTCCCCGAGGAGGAGCACGACCCGGTGTCCGACCACGACGACTTCGCCAACGTGATGTCGCAGAAGATCATGAACCGCGTCGTCAACTGCATCAACCGGGACAAGGTGTGCAAGGAGTGACCCCCTGCCCCTGAGCACACCCGTCCGGACGAGCCCGTCGCACCCGGTGCGGCGGGCTCGTCCGCTCGAACGGCCCGCTCGCGGGTGAGCCGCCGGTGGACCGGCCACAGCTCCGGCCACGCCCGCACGCCCGGTGTCCGCACGCCGGGAGCGCGGTGGGAAGCTGACGGGCATGGGTCTGTTCACGGTGCCGGAGGCACGCGAGGAACTCCGCGGACTGCGACCGGTGCTGGACGAGCTGGTGGTCCTGCGCGCCGACGCCGCCGAGCTGGCGGCGGCGCTCGCCGACGGCCGTCCCACCGCGCTGGGCGGGCTGCCCGAGCTGAAGGCGGCCAGGGCGAGGCTGGACGAGCTGATGACCGCCGTCCAGGCCACCGGCGCCGAGCTGAAGGGCTTCGCCCCGCTGCTGATCGACTTTCCCGCCGACGTCGACGGCGTGCCGGTGCTGCTGTGCTGGCTGGAGGGCGACGAGGACCTGGCCTGGTACCACCGCGCCGACGTGGGCTTCGCCGGCCGCCGCCCCCTCCCCTGACGCGAGTTGCCCGTTCAGGCACCCGGAGCGGACCGTTCGAGCACCGCCGGTGGCGGGTTCTCGTCGTGAACGCGACGTTCACCCTGCTCGAACGGTCCCACTCGCGGGGTCAGGGGCGGGTGGCCAGCCAGACGGTCCTCGTCGCGCGGACGGTGAGGTCGTCGCGCTGGAGCAGGTTGCCGCCGAGGAGGACGTCCAGCGCGGCTCGGTCCTCGGCGTCCAGGCGGTCGCCGAAGCCGGAGCGCAGACGGGTCAGGGACGCTTGCGCGTACCGGGCGGCGGCCTCGGGGAGGGGCGGGGTCAGCTCGATCTCGATCACGCGCTCCACCTCGACGGTGAAGCCCGCGGCGGACAGGCGCGGCCCCCAGTCCGCCCCGAGGTGCGGCATGTCGGTGGCGCGCTGTGCGGCGACGAGGGCGCGGAAGCGCGCTTCGAGACCGGGACGGCCGAACCCGAGGTCCTCCGGCAGGAAGCGCGGGAAGGAGTCCAGCTCCACCACGGCGAGGTGCCCGCCGGGACGCAGCGTCCCGAGGACGTCGGTCAGGACGCGGGCGGGGTCGGCCACGTGGTGCAGCGACGCGGACGCCCACACCAGGTCCGCGGTGCCGACGGCGGGCCACGCCACGTCCAGGTCCGCCTCCACGGTGCGCACGCGGTCGGCCACGCCGAGGTCGCGGGCCCTGCTCCCCAGGCGGTGCAGCAGCTGCGCGGAGGCGTCGAGGGCGACCACCTCCGCGTCCGGGAAGCGTTCGAGCAGGGCGAAGGTCCCGGTTCCCGTCCCGGCGCCGAGGTCGACGATCCGCCGGGGCGCCGGGTCGCCCACCAGGTCGCGGAGCCAGGCGGTCAGATCGGTCAGGTAGGTGTGCAGCACCTCGGCGTCGAGGTCGAGCACCTCGGCGAGGACGGTCTGGTCGGCGTGGTCGTGGTGGTCGTGGTGATCGTGTCCCATGCCTCCACGCTACGTGCCTGTTGCGCCGAAGACATATATTCTTGCGCATGACGCAAGACCATGAGATCGACGAGCTGGTCCGCAAGCGGATCCGCGGACTGCGCGTGGCCCTGGGCTGGTCGCTCGACGAGCTGTCCGCCCGCTGCCACCTGAGCCCGTCCACCCTGAGCCGCATCGAGACGGGACACCGGCGGATCGGCCTCGACCAGCTCAGCTCCATCGCCCGCGCCCTGCGGACCACCATCGACCAGCTCGTGGAGTCGGTCAGCGACGACGACGTGGTGATCAGGCCCGAGCACAACGCCGAGCGCGGGACGACCACCTGGACGCTGAACCGGGAGACGGGACCGAACGGCGTGACCGTGGCGAAGATCCGGCTCACCAGGCCGGAGCCCCGGCGCGGCGAGACCGAGCAGAAGGTCCACCCCGGCAAGGACTGGTTCACCGTGCTGTCGGGCACCGTCGTGCTGCTGCTGGGCGAGCGGACGATCGTCGTGGAGGCGGGCCAGGCCGCGTCGTTCTCCACGATGGTCCCGCACGCGTTCGGCGCTCGCGGCGGTCCGGCGGAGATCCTGGCCATCCTCGACCACGAGGGGCAGCGCACCCACCTCCAGCCGCATTCCTGAGGCGACACGCCGAGCGTCACCGTTGTGGGTGAATAGTCCGTTACGTCGCGGGGTATCGGATTCAGGTGACCCAACACGTCGTGGTGCTCGCCCCGTCCCCCCAGCTGACCGTGACCGTCGAAGAGCTCGAAGGACAGCCCGACATCCACCTGCACGCCGGAGGCCAGGGCATCTGGCAGGCGAGGATGATCACCTCGCTGGGCGTGCCCGTCGTGCTGTGCGCGACGTTCGGCGGTGAGACCGGCGGCGTCCTGCGCGGCCTCGTCACCGGTCCCGACATCGACGTGCGCTCGCGGGACGTGCGGGCCCGCAACGGCGCCTACGTGCACGACCGGCGCGACGGCGGGCGCACGCCCGTCGTGACCGCGCACGCGGACAGCCTGTCCCGGCACGAGGTGGACGACCTCTACGAGATGACGCTCGTCGAGGGGCTGCGCGCGGGGATCGCGGTGCTCAGCGCGCCGACCGAGGACGGGGTGCTGCCGTCGTCGGTCTACCGCAGGCTCACCGCCGACCTCACCTCCCACGACTGCCGCGTGGTCGTGGACCTGTCGGGCGAGCGGCTCGACGCGGCCCTGGAGGGCGGACCGACCGTCGTGAAGGTCAGCCACGAGGAACTGGTCGACGACGGCCGGGCCGAGAACGACGAGCTGCCCGCGCTGATCGGGGCCGCGCGGAAGATCGCCGATTCCGGCGTCCGCGCGGTGATCGTGTCGCGGGCGGCGGAGGCGACCCTCGCGCTCGTCGGCGACCGGACGTTCCTGATCGAGTCGCCCGCCTTGCAGACCGTCGACACCAAGGGCGGCGGCGACTCCATGACCGCGGGCGTGGTCGCCGCGCTCGCGCAGGGCGAGGAGATCGAGGACGCGCTGACGCTGGGCGCGGCGGCCGGGGCGATCAACGTGACCCGCCACGGGCTGGGGACGGGCAGCGGGGAGACGATCCGGGCGCTGCGCGATCACGTGACGCTTCGCGAGATCGGTCCCGACGGGACAGAGTCGACCTCATGAGAGCTCTCGTGACCAACGACGACGGCATCGACTCCCCCGGCCTGCACGCGCTGGCCCGCGCGGCCGTCAGCGCGGGCCTGGACGCCTCGATCGCCGCACCCGCCGCCCAGTCCAGCGGTACCAGCGCGGGTCTGATGTCCGCCGAGGACGACGGCAGGGTGGTGGTGACGCGGCGCGACGTGCCGGGTGTCCCGGTGGCCCGCGCGGTCGCCGCGCACCCCGGCCTGATCGCGCTGCTCGCCGCGCGCGGCTCGTTCGACGGCACCCCGGACGTCCTGCTGTCCGGCATCAACCACGGCGCGAACATCGGCCGGGCGGTCCTGCACTCCGGCACCGTGGGCGCGGCGCTGACGGCGAGCATCAACGGCGTCAGCGCGCTGGCGGTGTCGCTCGACGTGGGGCTGACGCCGATCGAGGACCACTGGGACACGGCGGCGGCCGTGGCGCAGCGCGTCCTGCCGCTGCTGCGGGACATGCCGCCGGGGACCGTGCTGAACCTGAACGTGCCGAACGTCCCGCTGGAGTCGCTGGAACCGCTGCGCTGGGCGACGCTCTCGGAGTTCGGCCTCGTGCAGACGCGGGTGGACGACCTCGACGACGGCAGCCTGGCGCGGTCGGAGGTGCTGGTCGAGGGCGAGCAGACACCGGGCAGCGACGCGGCGCTGCTCGCCGCGGGCCACCCCACGCTCACCCCGCTGCGCTCGGTGCAGGAGGACACGGGCACCACCCGCCCGGACCTCCCCGGCTGAGCGGTTCCGGCGGCGTCGGCCCGAGGTGGCCAGCGGCGTCCGGAGGGCTTCCCGCGGCTGCGCGGTGGTCGTCGGCGTCACGACGTTCGCGACCACCGCCGACCGGGAGCGCGAGACGCCGCCGATCGGCGGCGACGTGTTCGGCGGTGACGTGTGGTGCGGCTGCGACCGTTCTCGGTGGAGGTCGCACTGCTCCAGCGCGGCGCCCTCGGCCGTGGTGCACGGCGGGTACCCGGCCTCCTCCAGCCGCAGCCCGGCGGACGACCCGGCCGTCCAGCGCGAGCGCGGTCAGCGCGTCCTCCTCGCGGGCACGGGTGACCGGGGGCGCGTCCGCGCAGCCGATCGCGCCGGGCGTCTCGCCGATCTTGCGCACGACCTCGGTGCTGGAGCCGCGCTCGCAGCGGCTCCCCCGCGCACCCGGCGTCGCGGCGGTGTTCGCGCTCGTCAGCCGAACGGGACGCCGTGCACGGGTTGTTCGAGCGCCGGACGGCCCGGCGCAACCCCGGTGGCGCGCTCGGCCTCAGTCGCCGGGCGGCGGTTCCACCGGTGGCCGCCGACCGGCCCGCGTGCGCTCCGTGCTCAGCAGCAACCGGTGCGCGAACAGCACCAGCACGTGCAGCAGGTACAGCCACAGTCCGAGCGCGGCGACCGCGCCGACGACGACCAGGCCGCCGAACGGGATGCTCCAGTCGATCGGGATGGCCAGGAACAGCAGGAACCCGTGCAGGAACCCGGCGAGGACCGCGCCGGTGGAGAAGGCGCACACCACCGCGTAGCGCCGCCGCACACCGGAGGGGGTGTTCGCCAGGAACACCGCGCACAGCACTGCCGACAGCACGAGCCAGTCGACGTGGAAGGACACGACCACGCCCAGCACCGCGGTCCAGCCACCGGCGGTGTACAGACCCGCGACGAGGTCGGTCGTGCCGAGCAGGACGACGACGAGCACCGGGCTCATCAGCAGGACCGGCGCGAACGCCAGCCTGCCCTTCCAGCCGACCAGCGCGCCCGCCGGCTCGGCGGCGACCTGCGTCATGCCGCGACGCAGCCCCTCGCCGTAGAACGTGGCGGGCAGCAGCGCCACGAGCAGCACCGTCCAGGACGAGCCGAGCGCCGCCGACGCCAGCGCGTCCAGCGCCGCGGCCGGGCGGTGCTGCGGCGGCAGGGCCTCGCCCCAGCGGCGCAGTCCCTCCTGCACGAACTCCGGCGAGACCAGCACCGCCGCTCCGCGCAGGGCGATCAGCAGCAGCGGCACGACCGCCAGCAGCCCGAAGAACGTCACCCCGGCGGCCCACAGCGACAGGTCCCTGCCGCGCAGCGCCCGGCCCGCGTCGCGCAGGACCGTCCGCGCGCGGCGCACCGCGGGCGTCACCGTCTCCTCCGGCGGCGAGCGCGCTCCGCGCCTACCGTGGTCGACGTGGAACGGGACGACGGGGTGGCCGGGTGGTCGCGCCTGCACGCGCACGACGTGTCGGGCAACCGGCTGGCCGTGGGGTGGCTCGGGCTGGTGCAGCGCTGGGCGCGGCCGGCGCTCGCGGTGCCGCCGGACGTGCTGACCGCGTGCGGGGTGCTGACCGGCGTGCTCGCCGTGCTGCTCGCCGGGCGGGGTGGCGCCTGGCCGCTGGCCGCAGCGGGCGCCGTGGTGCTGACCGCGGTCCTGGACGGCCTGGACGGCGCCGTGGCGCTGCTGACCGGACGGGCACGGCCGCTGGGCGCGGTGCTCGACGCGGTGGCCGACCGGATCACCGACCTGTGCTTCGTCGCGGTGCTGCTGGTGCTGGGCGCACCGGCGGCGTGGTGCGCGGCGGTCGCGGCGGCGGTGCTGCTGCACGAGTACGCGCGCGCCAGGGCGCAGGGCGCCGGCATGACCGGGGCCGGGTCGATCACCGTCGCCGAACGTCCGACGCGGGTCGTGGTGGTGGCGGTCGCCGCGGCGGGGTCGGCGCTGGTGCCGGCGGGCACGCCGCTGACCGGGTGGTCCTGGGCGTGGACGTGTGCGGTGCTGTGGGCCGTGCTGTCAGTCATCGGCCTGGTGCAGCTCTCGGTCGGGCTGGTCCGCGCGGTTCCGCGCGGCGGGGCCGATCAGGTCGGCGACGATCGCGGCTGACATCGCGACCAGGGGCAGTCCCCCGCCGGGGTGCGCCGATCCGCCGACCAGGTACAGGCCGGGCACGCGGCTGCGGTTCGCGGGGCGCAGCAGCGCGGCGCGCGGCCCGTTCGACGACGACCCGTAGATGGAGCCACCCGGTGCGCCGGTGTCGCGCTCCAGGTCGGCCGGGGTGCGGATCTCCCGCCACAGCAGGCGTTCCCGCACGTCGAGCCCCCGGCGTGCCAGCACGTCCAGGACCTGGTCGGCGTACCGCTCGGCGAGCCCGGACTCCGTCCAGTCCACACCGGACGCGGAGTCGTGCCGGGGTGCGTTGACGAGCACGAACCACGCTTCGTGGTCGGCGTCGGGCCGCACCGCCGGGTCGTCGGGGGCGCACACGTAGACCGTCGGGTCGGGCACCGGCCGGGGGCGCGGCCCGAAGATCGCGTCGAACTCGGCGTCGGGGTCGCTCGCGAACAGCACGCGGTGGTGCCGTGCGTCCGGCGTGCGCCCGCGCAGGGCCAGGAGCAGCACGAACCCCGCCAGCGACGGCTGGACGCGGTTCAGCGCCCGCCGGGCGCGGCGCGCGCGCCGGTCGCGCAGCAGGTCGTCGTGCAGGTGCCGGGCGTCGGCGTTGCACACCACGACCGAGGCCGGCACCCGCTCGCCACCGGCCAGGCGAACACCCGTGACGCCGGCGGCGCCGGTCTCCACGGCCACGACCTCGCTGCCGGTGCGGACCTCGACGCCCAGCTCGCGCACCCGGTGCAGCAGCGCGTCGGCGAGCACCCGCAGCCCGCCGCGGACGTACCAGCTCCCGTAGCGCTGCTCGACGTGCGGCACGACGGTCATCAGCGCGGGCAACCGGCGCGGGTCGGAGCCGGTGTAGGTGGCGTACCGGTCGAGCAGGAACCGCGCGCGGGGATCGGCGAAGCGCCGCCGCCCCAGGCCGCGCAGGGTGCGCCAGGGAGCGATGGCGAACAGGTCGCGCACGCTCGCGGAGTGCCGCAGCAGGTCCCGCACGCCGTTCAGGGGCCGTTGCAGGACGGGTTCGCCGACGAGGCCCCACAGGCGCTCGGCGTCGGTCATCACCGCCTCCCAGGCGGCGGCGGTGTCCGGGCCGAGGGCTCGGGCGAGGGCCGGACCCACCCGCCCGCGGTCGTGCGGCACGTCCAGCTCGCTGCCGTCGGCGAAGCGGTAGTGGCAGGTCGGGTCGACCGGCACGACCTCCACCAGCTCGTCCAGGTCCGCGCCGGTCGCCGCGAACAGGTCGCGGTAGACCTGCGGCAGCGTCAGCAGGGACGGGCCGGTGTCGAAGACGAACCCGTCGCGGGAGTACGTGCCGAGCTTGCCGCCGCACGTCGCCGAGCGCTCCAGGACGGTCACCCGGTGCCCGGTGGCGGCCAGTCTCGCCGCCGCGGCCAGACCGCCCATCCCCGCTCCGACCACCACCACACCGGTCACGAGCGCGCACCCCCCGGCAGCGCCCGTCCCTTCCAGCGCAGGCGGCCGCCTCGGCGCGCGGACCAGGAGCGGCCGATCAGTCCCACCAGCGCCGCCACCGAGACCGGGTGCGCCAGGGCGTCCGGCCACGCCCGGCCACCGGTCCGGCGTGCCGACACCACCCGGCTGAGCACCCCGGCGGCGTACCCGGCCAGGCCCGCGCGCGAACCGGTGAGCGCCGCCGCGGCGGGCAGCACCCACACCCACAGCAGCAGCGCGGAGACCACCCCCGCCGCGACGGGCGAGCCGGTGGCCGACCACAGGGACTTGGTGTAGCCCTCGCGCAGCTGCGGCCACGTCTCGTACATGCGGCACACCGCGATCTCGCTGCCGTCGGCCACCGCCGCGCGACCGCCGGCGCTCTTGATCGCGCGGACCAGCGCGATGTCGTCCAGGACCTCGCCAGCCACCGCGCGGAACCCGCCGCAGCGCCGCAGCACCGCCGCGTCGACCACGAGGAACTGCCCGTTGGCCGCGGACAGCGACGGCCGGGGCGAGCGCTCGGCGAGGCCGAGGGGCAGCAGCACCAGCCAGGACCACTGGAGCAGGGGCTGCACGAGCCGGGCCGCGGCCCCGTCTGCGAGCTGCCGGGGGAACGGCGACACCGCGTCCAGGTCCGCGTCGCGCAGCAGGGTCACCGCGGCGGCGACCGCGTCGGGAGCCAGGACGACGTCGGCGTCGACGCACACCAGCACCTCGCCGCGCGCCGTGCGTGCGAGCTGGTCGCAGGCGTGCGGTTTGCCGAGCGTTCCGGGCGGCGGCGGGCTGCCCGTCAGCAGGCGCACCCGCGGGTCCGCGCCGGCGACGCGCCGCACGACGTCCGCGGTGCCGTCGGTGGAGCAGTCGTCCAGGACGAGGACCTCCAGGTCGTCCACGCCGCGCTGGGCGAGCAGCGAGCGCAGCGCGGGTTCGACCCGGTGGGCCTCGTCGCGCAGCGGCAGCAGGACCGACACCGCCTCCGGGCGCGGTGCGGGGTCGCGCGGCGGCACGCGCACGACGCGCGCGTTGCGCAGCGCGTGCAGCGCCCCGGCCGCGGCGGCGACGGCGGCGGCGCGCACCGCGGCGCGCGCCCTCACCGCTGCCCCCGCACCACGGCGACGGCGAAGGGAACGGCCACCGCGCCCATGAGCAGCCCGCCCACGAGCGACACCGCGGGCCGGTCGAAGAAGGCGGCGTGCGCCCACACCGAGGAGAACCACGTCCACACGTAGAGCACGGGCGCCGGTCCGGAGCGCAGCGTCAGCGGCCTGCCGGTCGCGGGCGGCACGAGCGCGCGCAGCGCGGCCTGGATTCCCACCGCGACCAGCAGCCACCCGGCGAAGTTCGTCAGCGGCACCCCGTCCACGCCGGGCAGCGACGGCTCCGGCGCGGACCACGTCCAGTAGCCCGCGTCGACCATCTGCGGGTCGAGGAACACGTCCCACGCCGCCAGCGCCCAGGCCGCGACCAGCACCGAGATCACCCGGTTCCCGGCGAGCGCCCGCCCCACCAGCAGCGCTGGCCACGCCATCATCACCCACGCCAGCGGCACGACCACCGGAACGCCGAGCACGGACGCGCCCAGGGCGTCGGTGTAGCCGTAGTCGCCGAACGGCACCCCGGTGTGCAGGCCCACGACCTCGGCCAGCAGTCCCCCGCCGCCCGCGACGGCCACCAGCGCCAGCGCGGCCCTCGCCCCGCAGCGCGTCCAGGCGTCCAGCACCGAGGCCGCGCAGAAGGTCAGCACGGTCAACACGGTCAGCGGCGTGCGCTCGGCGGGCTCGGTCGTCGAGTAGACGATCTGCGACAGCACGGTGCCGGCTCCGAGCAGCCACGCCGCCAGCGCGGTGGCGCGCGGCAGCGGAGGTGCGAGGGCCCGGACGAGGGGACGGGAGGACAGCACGGCGATCACGCTAGGTGCAGCGGGCCGGGTCGGCACGACGAGTGCTCGCCGTCGTGCGGGACCGTTGTGCCGCTGGAAGACTGCGCGGATGCAGCAGCCGCGCGGCACGCGCTCTCCCGTTCCCGGTCGCGACCGCCGCGCCGTCGCGCTCCCCGCCGCACCCGGCCTGTCCGACACCGGCCACCTGGACCGCGCCCCGAGGGTGGCCGTGGTCGGCGGTGGCATCGCCGGAACGGCCGCCGCGGTGGGCCTGGCCGAGCGCGGTGTCGCGGTGACGCTGTTCGAGCGCGAGGCCGACCTCGGCGGCCGGTTGCTGGGCTGGCCGGTGACGCACGCCGACGGCTCGGCGGCGACGATGACGCGCGGTTTCCACGCCTTCTTCCGCCAGTACTACAACCTGCGGGAGCTGCTGCGGCGCGTGGACCCGGACCTGTCGCTGCTGCGGCCCGTGGCCGACTACCCGCTGCGGCACCACGACGGCACGACGGAGAGCTTCGCGAAGCTGCCGCGCACCCCGCCGTGGAACGTCGCGTCGTTCGTGCTGCGCAGCGACACCTTCACCCTGCGCGGCCTCGCCGGCATGAACACCTCGGCGGCCACGTCGCTGTTCGACGTGTCGGTGCCCGGCACCTACCGCGAGTTCGACTCGGTGGACGCCTCGGCGTTCCTGCGCGAGATCCGCTTCCCCGAAGCGGCCAGGCACCTGGCGTTCGAGGTGTTCTCCCGCAGCTTCTTCGCGCACCCGGCCGACCTGTCCGCGGCGGAGCTGGCGACGATGTTCCACATCTACTTCCTGGGGTCCAGCGAGGGCCTGCTGTTCGACGTGCCGCGCTCCCCGTACCCGGAGACGCTCTGGGGTCCGCTGCGCCGTCACCTCACCGGGCTCGGCGCGGACGTGCGCACCAGCACACCGGTGGACGCGGTCGAGCGGGACGCGGACGGCCGGTTCCTGGTCCGCGCCGACGGCGCGGACCAGGGGGCCGACGCCGAGGAGTTCGACGCCGTGGTGCTGGCGCTGGACACCTCCGGGCTGCGCGGCCTCGTGGCGCGGTCGCCGCGGCTGGGCGACGCGCCGTGGCGGGCGTCGGTCGACGCGCTGCGCACCGCGCCGCCGTTCCTGGTCAGCCGCTACTGGCTGGACACCCCGGCCGGTCCGGACCGGCCGCCGTTCCTGGGCACGAGCGGGTTCCGGCACCTGGACAACATCAGCGTGCTCGACCTGTTCGAGGACGAGGCGGCGCGGTGGCGTGCCGACACCGGCGGTTCGGTGGTGGAGCTGCACGCCTACGCGCTGCCGCAGGACGCCGATCCGGCCGTCGTGGCGGAGGAGATGGCCGAGGAGATGCGGTCGGTGTTCCCCGAGCTGCGCGGGGCCGTCGTGCGGCACGTGGAGCACGTGGTGCGGGCGGACTGCCCGCTGTTCTCCCCCGGCGCGTTCGAGGGCAGGCCCACGGTCCGCACCCCGGACCCGGATCTCGTGCTGGCCGGTGACCTGGTGCGGATCGACCTGCCGGTGGCGCTGATGGAACGGGCGGCCACGACCGGCCTGGCCGCGGCGAACGCCCTGCTGGCGCGGTGGGGTGTGCGCGGCCACGACCTGTGGACGGTGCCCAACGGCGGCCGGTCCCCCCTGCTGCGGCGGGCGGCGGCACGTCAGCGGGCCACCGTCCGCTGAGCCGGGCGGCCGTCAGCAGGGGAGCACGTGGTCCGGCAGGTCGAGCGACGAGTGGACGTCCTGCTCCTCGTCGCCGGACGGGGCGGCCGACGCGGCGCGCAGCGCCTCGTCGCGCAGCGCCAGCTCCTCGGCGGTGCGGGGAACGAGCCGGGCGCCGCCGGCGTGGGCGAGCGCCTGGTTCCGCTCGACGAACGGCCGGACGCGCGCCTCGTAGGCGGTGAAGGCGGCCCGGTGGTCGCTCGTGCTCGCCAGCTCGCCGGCGAGCACGTACGCCCCGACCAGCGCGATGCTCGACCCCTGCCCGGACAGGAACGACGGCGCGTGCGCCGCGTCGCCGACGAGGGCCACCCGGCCGCTCGACCACCGCGGCAGGTGGATCTGGCTGACGACGTCGAAGAACAGGTCGGGGGCCGCGCGCATCGCCTCGACCATCCGCGGGACCTCCCACCCGCCGTCGGCGAAGACCGACGCCACGAGGTCCCGCTGCGCGCCGGGGTCGGCGAACGCGTCGAACGGGGGCTCGGACCTGACGAAGGTCAGGAAGGCGTGCAGCACGTCGCTGTCGCCGGGCGCGTAGAGGACGGCCGCCCGCCCCGGTGTGTTGAGGACCAGGCCACCGTGGGAGAGCCCGAGGTGGTTGGGCATCGTGAACCCGGCGAAGCAGCGGTCGAGGTAGCGGTGGAACGGCTCCTCGGGACCGAAGATCAGCTCCCTGGTGCCGGAGTGCAGCCCGTCGGCTCCGACGACCAGGTCGAACGTGCGCTCCAGCCCGCTGCGGAAGGTCACGTCCACGTGCTCGCCGTCGTCGCGCAGCGTGGCGATCGAGTCGCCGAACAGGAATTCGACGTCGTCGCGCACGGCGTCGTGCAGCGCCGCGGCGAGTTCTCCGCGCGGCAGTTCGACGTCGCGCCCCGCGGCCCCGCCGGTGATCGCCTCGGGCGTCACCGAGGCGATCACCGAGCCGCCGGCGTCGAGGAAGGTGATGTGGCGGGTGTCGATGTGCGCGGCCCGCAGCCGCGGGAGCAGGCCCATCCGCTCGACGACCTCGACGGCGGTGCCGCGCACGTCGATCGGGTAGCCCCCGCCGCGCACCGCGCTCGCGCGCTCCACGACCGTGACCTCGAAGCCGTGCGCGTGGAGCTGGTGGGCCAGCGCGGGCCCGGCGATGCTGGCGCCGGAGATCAGCACGCTCCGCTTCGGCGATGACGTCCCCACAGTTCGTTCCCCTCGGTTGATTACCTAATTTAGGTAGGATGTTTCGCGCCGCGCGAACCCCGCGCGGCGTCGTGTTCCCCCCCGAATAATATACCTAAGTTAGGTAATCAACAAGGAGTGGCCGTGGAGTCCCAGGACGACCAGTTCGCGTCGTTGCTTCCCCGCCTGGCGCAGCTCAACGCCGTGGTGAACCGCGGACGCGTGTACGAGCGGGCCACGACCGAAGCCGGGGTGTCCCTGGAGCGTCCGGCCATGGGTGCCCTCGTCCTGATCGCGCTGGCCGACCGGCCGCTGCGGATCGGCGAGATCGCCACCCGGATGCAGGTCGCGGGACCGCACGCCACACGGCAGGTGCAGGCGCTCGAACAGCGCGGCCTGGTCCACCGGATCGCCGACCCCCTCGACCAGCGGGTCCGCCTGATCGAGCCGACCGCAGGGGGGAGGGAGGTCAGCGAGCGCTACACGCGGTCCGTGTTCGGCTGGTTCGCCGAGGCCATGACCGACTGGTCGCAGGAGGACCGGCAGGACCTCGTCCGTCTGCTCGGGCGCGCGGTGGACGACCTGACCGCCAAGCTGGCCGACGAGGACCGGCCCGGCTGACGGCGGAGGAGCACCTGCGGGAGCCGGGACCCGGCTCCCGGTCGGCCCGCCCGAGGTCGAGCGGGCCGGGCGCGGCCGTGCTCGTCGGCGCGGGCGAGCCGCGCCGCGGCGACCCCTGGTCCGGGGGTCGCCGCGGGCGTCCCGATCAGGTGGCGCCGTGGTGGTGCCCGCCGCCGAAGCGGTGCACGTGGAAGCGAGCGGCCTCGGCGGGCATGACGACGAAGGGGCGCATCATGCCCTCGTCCTCGTGGTCGAGGATGTGGCAGTGGTACATGAAGTTGCCCGTCGCGCCCTCGAAGTGGCCCGCGATGGTCAGCCACTCGCCCGCGCCGACCTGGTAGGTGTCCTTCCAGCCCTCCTCCTGCGGGTCCAGCGGCCTGCCGGGACCGGGCACGGGCAGCGGTGCGACGGTGCCGCCGGTGGCGACGTCGAAGCCCGCGACGGCGCCCGTCGCCTGGTCCAGCGGGTAGGCGGTGCGGGTGAGGGCCTGGAACTGGCTCATGTGCACGTGCATGGGGTGGGCGGGACCGCCGAGGTGCACGAAGTTCCACACCGCCCAGCGGCCGTGGTCGACGAAGATGCTCGTGGTGTCGTCGAACAGGCTGGCGACCCGCTCGAACGTGCGCACCCGGCCCGTGGCGGGGTCGGTGAGCTGGACGATCCCCGCCGCGGGCAGCGTGGTGGGGATCTGCTCCGGGTCGGTGATCTCCTGGAGCTCCCACATCTGCGGGTGCCCCTCCCCCGCCGAGCCGGGAGGGACCAGCGCGACGAAGACGTGGTCGTGCTCCTCGGGGACCGTGGTGCCGTGGTGCAGTCGCACGTAGGAGGTCGACAGCCGCTTCGGCAGCCGGAACCGGTCGTGCCGCTCGCGGTTCTCCACCCGGAACTGCATCACGTCGGGCTCGGGAGCCGCGCTCGGGTGCGTGTTGGTCAGCCGCACCCGCGTGCCGCGCAGCGTCGAGAAGTCGATCAGCAGGTCGGCCCGCTCGGCCGGGGCGACGGTCAGGCCGCCGGACGGCAGCGGCGCGGGCGCGGGCAGCAGGCCGCCGTCCGTGCCGATCTGGTGGACGGCGTGGTCCAGCGGGGCGCCGGTCTCGTCGTCGACCAGGCGCAGCCGGTAGAAGCGCGAGTTGGAGGCGTTGACCACGCGGAAGCGGTACCACCGCGCCTCGACGTTCAGGTGCGGCCAGATCACCCCGTTGACCAGCGTGAACGGTCCGGTGAACGGCAGGTGCAGCACCTCGCCGGTCGCCGTGGTGACGAAGGGGACCTTGTAGAGCAGCTGGCCGGTGAGGGCACCGGTCGCGTCGGTGTCGAGGTTGCGGTCGGTGATCATCAGCGGCACCTCGTGCGCACCCGAGGGAAGGTCGAGCGAGGCCTCCTCCTCGTCGCGGACGAGGTACGTCCCGGCCAGTCCCGCGTGAACGGTGAAGCGGGTGATCGCCATCGCGTGGTCGTGGTACCAGAGCGTCGTGGCCTGCTGCTGGTTCGGGTACTCCGCCAGCTGCGCGGCGTCCCGGAGCACCGCGTTGTGGGCCCAGCCGTCGTTGCCGCCGCCGGTGAGGGCCCCGTGCAGGTGGACCACGGTCCACGCCGGCAGGTCGGCCACCCCGTCGATCAGCGACACCCCGGCGGGCAGCGAGCCGTCCGGGTCGCGGAAGCCGGGGCTGTTCTGCGGCGCCGACGCGATCGGCGCCCGCACGGCGACCAGCGGGATCTTCCCCGCGATCTCGTTGGCCCAGGAGACCCGCAGCTGCCGCCCGCTGCGGACCTCGACGGTGGGTCCGGGAAAGTGCCCGTCGTAGGCCCACACCGTCGTGGCCGGCAGCTGCGAGTGCAGCCGCGTGGTCGTGCGCACCGCGGTCATCGTGAGCGCGTCCTGGTGCCACCACGAGTGGGGCCGGATCACCGGCGGCACCCGCAGCGGGTCGAGGAACTTGGTGAGTCCGAACGTGGGCCCCGCTAACGCGGGCGCGGACCTGCTGACGAGGTCTGTCATCGAGCTTCCCCCTGGCGGTCGGGGCGCGCCGCGGCCCGTCGGCGATGCGGTGCGCCGGATCTCCCGTGGCCGGGGCGCACGGCTCCCCACCGAGCGACCCCGACGTGGAGCAGGAGGGGTGAGGACGCCGCTGGATACGTGCGCGCCGGACCCGCTCGGAGGTGACCGGCGCGGCGCATCCGGAGGACCAGCTCGCCCGCGCCACCGGGCACGGGCGCCGCACCGGCGAGGACAGCGCCCGCGCCGACGATCAGGAGCGGGTCGCCCCGCGGCAGGGACGCCTCGCGGGTGCGGACGCGCGAGGGCGTCAGCCCCGGTGGTGGGCGCGGCCATCCGCACGGCGCAGGACCGCCGCGGGTTCGCCGGGAACCGGACCGCGCGGGACGACCAGACGGACGTCGCGAAATGTGACAACGGATGTCCGGTCCGTTAACCCGCTTGGCCCTTCACTTTCGTCGTAACCATGCATAAGTTGCAGGTGGTCGACGCGAAAAACGGCAGAACTCGCAGGACCGAAGACAGCCACGCCCAGGTCGTCCGTTCCACCGGAACGGACGGCGTCTTCGCCGCGGGACGACGCGCGCGCCCCTATCGTCGGGGGACGCCTGTTCTCACGCGGTCTCTTCCGGCCCCCGTTCCCGATCTGATCTCCCGAAGGCCCGTTCCGGGCCTGTTCTCGTCGACGTGGATGGAGAACGATGGACACGAACGCCCAGACCGGCTGGTTCGGCAGGATGGTCTCCCGGCGCTCCGTGCTGACCACCAGCGCCGCTGGACTCACCGTCCCCGCGGTCCTGGGGCTCGGTCCGGCGACGCCACGGCGCAGCGCCGTCGCGCAGACCGGCACGGTCGAGAAGGTCACCGTCTACGCCGAGGCGCTGCCGGGCAACCTCTACGGCTACGGCCTCGAACCGGGGAGGGCCACGATTCCCGGACCGGTCCTGGAGATGTACGAGGGGGACACCATGGAGGTGACCCTCGTCAACAACACCGACCGGCGGATGTCCATCCACCCGCACGGCGTGGACTACAGCGTCGACTCCGACGGCAGTCCGCTCAACGCGTCCTTCAACAACCCCGGCGAGACGCGCACCTACACGTGGCGGTCGCGGGAGATGTTCGCCGCGGCCGGACGGCGCTTCATGCCCGGCAGCGCCGGGTACTGGCACTACCACGACCACGCGATGGGAACCGACCACGGAACGCTGGGCATCGCCCGCGGCCTGTACGGCGCGCTGATCGTGCGGCGGCGGGGCGACATCCTGCCCGACGAGCAGTTCACCGTCGTGTTCAACGAGATGTCGATCAACAACCAGGTCGCGCCGCACACGCCGGTGTTCGAGGCGAACCTCGGGCAGCGGGTGGAGTGGATCGCGATCGGCCACGGCACCCAGTTCCACACCTTCCACCTGCACGCGCACCGCTGGGCGGACAACCGCACCGGAATGCTGGAGGGTCCGTCCGATCCCAGTCAGGTGATCGACAACAAGGACCTCAACCCCGGCAGCTCGTTCGGCTTCCAGGTGCTGGCGGGCGAGGGCGTCGGTCCCGGCGCGTGGATGTACCACTGCCACGTGCAGAACCACTCGGAGACCGGGATGTCCGGGATCTTCCTCGTCCGCAACGCCGACGGCTCGATGCCCGCGGGCGCGCAGGAGGCGATCGACCGCTTCCGCGGGCACGCCCACGGCGCGTCCGCCGACCAGACCGGCGCCGCACAGGCCCCGGCCGACTCCGCCGAGCACCACCAGCACTCGTCATCACGATGACCTCGTGGCCCGGCCACGACAAAGGAGTGAAGGATGAGGTCGACGTCTTCTCCACGCAGGCACCGCAGGAGGACGGGGACGAGAGCGCTGCTGGTGGTGACCGCCGCGGCGCTGGTGGTCGGCGGACAGCTGACCTCCGCGCCCACCGCACCGGCCGCGCCGCCGCCACCCGCGCCGGTGTCCGCCGCCGCCCCGGTGTCCGTCCTGGTGTTCCACGGGCCGGTCGCCGCGCAGCAGGACCCGGTCACCCGCGCCACCGACGCCTTCCGGGAGATCGGCGCGGCCAGCGGCATCACCGTCACCGCGTCGTCCGACCCGGCGGTGTTCACCGCGGAGAACCTCGCCCGGCACCGGGGAGTCGTGTTCCTGTCCGCCGAGGGCGTGACCCTCGGCCCCGACCAGGAGGCCGCTCTCCGGGGGTACGTGCAGGCCGGGGGCGGCTTCCTCGGCGTGGCCGACGCCGCGAAGGCGCAGGACGACTCCTCCTGGTTCACCGGCCTCGTCGGCACCCGTCCGAACACCAGCACCTCGAAGCTGGAGACGGCGGCCGAGGTGACCGCGAGCGGGGAGAACCCGCCGAACGAGACCAGGGACAAGCTGAGCGACGGGAACGCCGCCACGAAGTGGCTCGTCCGCACCCCGGCGGCGTGGGCGGCCTACCGGCTCCCCGCCGCCGCCGCGGTGAACCGCTACGCGCTCACCTCGGCGAACGACGCGCCCGGACGCAACCCGAAGGACTGGACGTTGCAGGGTTCGGCGGACGGCACGACGTGGACCGACCTGGACCGCCAGACCGGCCAGGCGTTCGCGGAACCCCTCCAGACCCGGACCTTCACCATCGCCGCGCCGCGGTCGTTCGCGCACTACCGGCTGAACATCACCGCCAACGCGGGCGAGCCGCTGACGCAGCTGGCCGACCTGCGGCTGTACTCCGGTGACCCGACGCCGCTGCCCACGCCCGGCGTGCACGAGTCGGTGGTGAACGTCGTGGACCGGCAGCACCCGGCCAACGAGGGCCTGCCGCTGAACATCACCCGCTCGGACCGCTGGTACAACTGGAGCCCGAACCCGGTCGGCACGGTGCACACGGTCGCCCAGGTCGAGGAACGGCACTACGACCCCGGCCCCGGCGCCAACGGCCCGTTCCACCCGGTCTCCTGGTGCCACGACTACCAGGGCGGCCGGTCCTTCTACACCGCCATGGGCCACACCGAGGGCAGCTACGGCGAGGACGCCTTCCGCAGCCACCTCACCGGCGCGCTGAAGTGGACGACCGGGGTGGTGCGCGGCGACTGCCAGGCCACCATCGCGGCGAACTACCGGGTCGAACGGCTGACCTCGGCCAACAAGACCGGTCAGCTCGACCAGATCGGCGAACCGCACGGCCTGACCGTCGCCGACGACGGCACGGTCTTCTACGTGGGCAAGGCGGCCTGCCCGAGCGGTCCGGTCGTCGCCTGGACCGACCCGGAGGTCGGCCTCGGCTGCGGCACGATCCACCAGTTCGACCCCGAGACGAAGCAGGTGAAGCTGCTGGCGACGCTGCCCGTGATGGGCAACCGGGGCAGTGGCTCCGAGCTGGTCAAGAACGAGGAGGGCCTGCTCGGCATCGTTCCCGACCCGGAGTTCGGCGAGAACGGCCACCTGTTCGTCTACTGGATGCCGCACGACACCGTCGACCGGGAGAAGCGGACTGGCAAGCGGACCGTCTCCCGGCTGACCTACGACCGGACCACGGAGACGATCGACCCGTCCACGCGGAAGGACCTGCTCCAGTGGGAGGTCCAGCAGCACAGCTGCTGCCACGCGGGCGGCGGCATGGCGTTCGACGCGAAGGGCAACCTCTACGTCGGCTCCGGTGACAGCAACTCCTCCCAGGGGTCGGACGGCTACTCCGGCAACAACTGGACCGCCGAGTGGGAGGGACTGTCCTTCCAGGACGCCCGCCGCACCTCCGGCAACACCAACGACCTCAACGGCAAGATCATCCGAATCCACCCGGAGCCGGACGGCACCTACACGATCCCCGAGGGCAACCTGTTCCCGCCCGGCACGGCGAAGACCCGCGCCGAGATCTACGTGATGGGCGTGCGCAACATCTCCCGTCTCCAGGTCGACCCGGTCACGCAGTGGCTGACCGCCGCGTGGGTCGGCCCGGACGCGAACTCGCCGAGCCCGACCCTCGGCCCGGCGAAGTACGAGACCGCGACGATCATCACCGAGGCGGGGAACCACGGCTGGCCCTACTGCATGGGCAACAAGCAGCCCTACCGCGACCGCAGCGACACCGACGCCACCGTGCTGACGGGCTGGTACGACTGCGACGCGCCGAAGAACACCTCGCCGCGCAACACCGGCCTGGTCGACCTGCCGCCGGTGAAGAACAACATGATCTGGTACTCGCCGGGCGGCGGCGGTCCCGTCTTCCCGGAGCGCCCGGACGGCAGCGGGATCCCGTCGTACGTGGCGGCCGAGGCCACCTACACCCAGCCCTACCTGACCGGTGGCGGCCAGGCCGTGATGACCGGCCCGACCTACCACCGCGAACTGGTGAACACCGCCAGCGGTGTCGCCTGGCCGGAGCACTGGGACGACAAGTGGTTCATCGGCGACCAGTCCAGCTCGACCAACCGCATCGCGGTGACCGTCGACCCGGCCGGTGTTCCGCAGGCCGCTCCCCCGGCCTTCGCCGAGTCGCTGCGCGCGATCGTGCCCGGCGGCAACGGCGACGACAAGCTCCAGAGCTGGATGGACGCGAAGTTCGGCGCGGACGGCGCGCTCTACCTGCTCGACTACGGCGGCGGGTTCTTCACGCTGCACCCCAACCAGAAGCTGATCCGGGTTGCCTACCGGGGCGGCGCACCGACCCCGGCGCCGGCCGCGACCTCCACCGCCGTGCAGAACAAGCCGCTGACCGTGGCCTTCACCGGGTCGAGGTCGGGTGGTGCGTCCCACCGCTGGGACTTCGGCGACGGGACGTCGTCGACCGAGGCCGACCCGCGGCACACCTACGCCAGGACCGGTGAGTACAGCGCGACGCTCACCGTGACCTACGCCGACGGTGAGACGCAGGTCGTGCCGCACGCGGTGACCGTCGGCTGCGCTGTTCCCGACGACCGGGACACCGTGTGGACGGGTGACGCGGACTCGGGCGTGGCGAACGAGGACGTCGGCGGTGGCTGCACGATCAACGACCTGATCGACGACGAGAGCCCGTGGTCCGACCACGGCGCGTTCGTCCGCCACGTCACCGCGGTCGCCGATCAGTTGCAGCGCGACGGCACGATCACCGGCCGCGAGCAGACCGCCCTGGTCCGCACGGCGGCGGGGACGGACGTCGGCGGTCCCGGCAACACCGGGTACGAACCGGTCTTCGACGGCACGGCCGAGTCGCTGCGCGGCTGGACGCAGGCCCCCGGCGGATCGTTCTCGATCCAGCCGGACGGCTCGCTGCGCTCCTCCGGCGGGCTGGGGATGCTGTGGTACTCGAAGAAGGAGTTCGGCGACTTCTCGGTGAAGCTCCAGTTCCGGGACTCGTCACCGGAGGGCACGAACGCCAACAGCGGCGTGTTCACCAGGTTCCCGGACCCGCGCACCCCGCTGGAGCAGCGTCCACCGGACAGCTGCGGGACCGTGGGCTCGGCGCGGACGTCACCGGCGTGGGTCGCGATCTTCTGCGGCCACGAGGTCCAGCTCTACGACGGCACGACGGGCGAACCGCAGAAGACCGGCTCGATCTACAACTTCGACCCGGTCGGGGCGCCCGGTTCGCCCGTGCCGCCGAAGGGCGAGTGGAACGACTACGAGGTCCGGGTGGTCGGCCAGCACTACACGATCGTCCGCGACGGCGTCGTGATCAACGAGTTCGACAACACGCCCGGCAAGCAGTCCTCCAGGGCGGG
This sequence comes from Umezawaea beigongshangensis, assembly GCF_016464305.1. GTDB lineage: Bacteria > Actinomycetota > Actinomycetes > Mycobacteriales > Pseudonocardiaceae > Umezawaea_A > Umezawaea_A beigongshangensis. The sequence goes on along the minus strand of NZ_JAEIOJ010000006.1, from coordinate 243,032 downwards.
TGACCCGCCGACGGACCTGCGTCAGTTCGCCAGCGGCTTCCTGGGTCTGCAGAACCACGGAACCAGCGACGTGATGGATTTCCGCAACATCCGGGTGCGGTCGCTGTAACCGCCTCGGCCGGTCGGTGCGCGGCGACGCGCACCGACCGGCCACCGCGCTCCACGAAAGGTGCAGCATGTTCCGACGTCTGATCACCGGTGCCGCGGCGGCCCTCCTGCTGGCGTCGCTGACCGCCGTCGTCCCGCTCCCGGCACCGCCGACCGCCTCCGCGGGGGTGCTGGCCCAGGTGCTGACCTGGACCGCGGACAACGACATCACCCGCTACAAGTCCGCGCCCACCACGGCCACCGCGGGCGAGACGACGATCGTCTGGGAGAACAGCGAGGCCACCGGCAACACGACGGGGATGCCGCACACCCTCACGTTCGACACGTCGACGCCGGGTTACAACCACGACGTGGACCTGGACGTCCTGGCCAACCCGTTCGACGTGCAGAACGGGCGGCACGAGGCCGTGGTCGCGCTGACACCCGGCAAGTACCGCTACTTCTGCGCGATCCCCGGCCACGGCACGATGTCCGGCGAGTTCACGGTGACGAGCGGCGGCGGTGGTGAGGACACCACCGCGCCGACGGTCGCGGCCGCGGTCTCCGGGCCCCAGGACGCGAACGGCGACCACCTCGGCAGCGCCACGGTGACCGTGACCGCCTCGGACTCCGGATCGGGCGTGGCGAGCGTCGAGCACGGGATCGACGGCGGCGAGTTCCAGCCGTACACCGGTCCTTTCCAGGTGACGGCGCTCGGCGAGCACACGGTGCGGTACCGGGCGACCGACGCGGCGGGGAACGCGTCCGAGGTCGGTTCGGTGTCGTTCACGGTGGTGGAGGCGCCGGGCGACACGACCCCGCCGACCGTCACCGCGGCGGTCTCCGGCACGCAGGACGCCAGCGGCGCCTACGTCGGGAGGGCCACCGTCACGATCACCGCCACCGACACGGGCTCCGGCGTCAAGACCGTCGAACACCAGCTCGACGGCGGCCCCTGGACCTCCTACACCGCGCCGTTCGACGTCACCACCACCGGATCGCACATGATCCACCACCGCGCGACCGACAACGCGGGCAACGTCTCCGCCGAGGGCATGACCCACTTCTCCGTCGTCGCGGCACAACCCGCCGACACCACCCCGCCCACGGTCACCGCCGCGGTCTCCGGAACGCAGGACGCCACCGGCGCCTACGTCGGGAGGGCCACCGTCACGATCACCGCCACCGACACGGGCTCCGGCGTCAAGACCGTCGAACACCAGCTCGACGGCGGCCCCTGGACCTCCTACACCGCGCCGTTCGACGTCACCACCACCGGATCGCACGCGATCCACCACCGCGCGACCGACAACGCGGGCAACGTCTCCGCCGAGGGCACGACCCGCTTCTCCGTCGTCGCGGCACAACCCGCCGACACCACCCCGCCCACGACGTCCGCGACCGTGTCGGGCAGCAGGAACCCGAACGGCGACTACCTGGACAGCGCCACGGTGACGATCACCGCGACGGACACCGGGTCCGGCGTGACGCTCGTCGAGCACGCCCTGGACGGCGGCGCGTGGACCACGCACTCGGCGGCGCTCGTGGTGGGTGCGGCCGGTCCGCACACCGTCCGGTACCGGGCCACCGACGACGCCGGGAACACCGCGGCGGAGAAGTCCGTGTCGTTCGCGGTGGTCGACGCGGGCGAGGACGCCTGTCCCGACTCCGACACCCGCGACACGGTGATCATCGGCACCGACGACACCGGGATCGCCAACGCGCACACCGGAAACGGCTGCACCATCAGCGATCTGCTGAACCAGCACGGCGAGTACCCCGACCACGGGGCGTTCGTCCGGCACGTCGAACTCGTCACCGACGACCTGGTGGCCAGCGAGGTGCTGACCCGCCGGGAGCAGGGCGTCGTCGTTCGCGCGGCGTCGCGGTCCGACATCGGCAAGTAGTGCCACGTCCTTTCGTCACAGCAGCAGGGAGAACTCAGATGGCTCGACGGACCGCTTCCGCGCTCGCGATCCTGGGCGCCGTCGTCACCGCGTCCGTGCTGTGCGCGCCGGGCGCGCACGCCGACCTGGTGATGCACTGCGTGGGCAACGGCGGGGCCGTCACGGTCCCCAGCGACCTGCTCGTGCCAGCGGGCGAGTCGTGCTCGTTGCAGGGCACGACCGTCACGGGCAACGTGCGGGTGGCCGACGGCGGCAACCTCGTGGTCAGGAACGGCAGGGTCGGCGGGGAGATCAGAGTCGCCTCCGACGGGTACCTCGACGCGACCGACACGCGGGTCGACGGCGGCGTCACGCTGGCGGCGGGCGGGTTCGGCGTCTTCCTGAAGAACACCGACACCGGCGGCGTGGTCGTCGAGCCGAGGGGCTCGGCCGCGGTCGAGGGCTTCCTGTTCGCCGAGCAGGGCACGAGGATCGACGGGAACGTCACCGCCGGTGTCGGCGAGATCAGCGTGTCCGACAGCGAGGTCACCGGCAACGTCAGCACCAGCGGCGCCCACTTCACCGATCTGCACGACACCTTCGTGGACGGAACGCTGTCGGTGCTGAACAACACGAACGGCAGCGTCGTGTGCGGCAGCGCGGTGCAGGGCAGGACGACGTTCGCCGGCAACCTCGGCGGCGTCCAGCTCGGCCCGAACGGCGGCCTCGACAGCTGCGCCTCCGGCGGCTACTTCGCCAGGGACGTGAGCATCTCGAACACCACCGGCCGCACGACGCTGGACGACACCATCGTCAACGGCAAGCTGGAGCTGACCGCGAACGCCCCGGTGGCCGAGATCGCCGCCAGCAGCAGGGTCCGCGGCGGGATCGTCGGCGACCACTCGGTGGCGGACGCGGCCGGGGCGGCCGCCGCCGAGAGCGTCCGGGGCACGGCGGTGCAGCGGGCCGAGGAGCGGCTCGCCCGAGCCGACGCCTCCGCCGCGATGCGGGGCCGGGCACGGCTGTAGCCGGTCGAGAGCCTCCGTCCGGGGTCCGCGGACCCCGGACGGAGGCTCTCGCCGTCGTGCGGGGCCGCAGCACGGCCGAGCAGATCCGCGCTCACCCTTGACACCGCCCGTGATCCAGAGTGCAATATATTGCATGCCAGTACCTCAGAGCCGGGGCCTCGTGTCCCGGTCGCTCCTGCGGGAGGACGCCCACCGGGCGATCCGGGACGCGATCGTCGACGGCACGCTCGCCCCCGGTGAGCGCCTCAACGAGAGCGACCTGGTGGCGTGGCTGGGTGTCAGCCGCACACCCGTCCGCGAGGCGTTGATGCGCCTGGAGCAGACCGGCCTGGTGCGGACGAAACCCGGCCGCTACACCATGGTCAGCCCCCTGGACGTCCGCGCCGTCCGGGACGCGCAGTCGGTGACGGCCGCCGTGCACGAGCTGGCCGTGCGGGAGGCGGTGCCCGTCCTGTCCACCGCCGACCTCGACGCCATGCGGGAGGCCAACGCGCGCTTCGCCGACGCGCTGCGCCGCGACGACGTCGACGCGGCGATCACCGCCGACGACGACTTCCACGGCGTCGCGGTCACCGCCTGCGCCAACCACGCCGTCCGCACGGTCCTCGACCAGTTCACCCCGGTGCTGCGCCGGTTGGAGCGGCTGCGCTTCTCCTCGCTGAGCGGTCGCGGTTCGGTCGCGCAGCACGACCGGATCATCGCGCTGTGCGAGGCCGGGGACGTCGCGGGAGCGGTGGCCGCCACCCGCGCCAACTGGCAGACGCTGGTGCACCTGATCGACGCGTTGCCCGACGACCAGCCGCACGACTGATCTCAGGAGCCGCAGATGTCCCTCGACGACTTCGACCGCTACCCCCTGCTGTTCGGCCCCAGCCCCGTTCACCCGCTGGACCGGCTCAGCGACCACCTCGGCGGCGCCCGGATCTGGGCCAAGCGCGAGGACTGCAACAGCGGCCTGGCCTTCGGCGGCAACAAGACCCGGAAGCTGGAGTACCTGGTCCCCGACGCCCTCGCCGCGGGCGCGGACACCCTGGTCACCATCGGCGGGGTGCAGTCCAACCACACCCGGCAGGTCGCCGCGGTCGCCGCCAGGACCGGCCTGAAGGCGGTCCTGGTCCAGGAGAGCTGGGTGGACTGGCCGGACGCGGTCAACGACAAGGTCGGCAACATCCTGCTCTCCCGGATCATGGGCGCCGACGTGCGCCTGGTGCGGGCCGGGTTCGGCATCGGCGTCAAGGACAGCTGGCGCCAGGCCCTGGAGGAGGTCCGCGCCGCCGGAGGCACGCCGTACGCGATCCCCGCCGGAGCGTCCGACCACCGCCTCGGCGGTCTCGGCTTCGCGAACTGGGCCCGCGAGGTGCAGCAGCAGGAGCGCGAGCTGGGCGTCTTCTTCGACACGATCGTGGTGTGCAGCGTCACCGGCAGCACGCAGGCCGGCATGATCGCCGGGTTCGCGGGTCAGGACCGGCCGCGCCGCGTGCTGGGGATCGACGCCTCGGCGAAGCTCGCCGAGACCCGCGCCGGGGTCGAGAAGATCGCTCGTGGCACCGCCGAGCTGATCGGCCTCGGCCGAGACCTGCGCGACGACGAGATCACCGTGCTGGAGGGCTGGGCCGGTGACGTCTACGGCGTTCCCGTGCGGTCCACGGTGGACGCGATCCGGCTCAGCGGGAGCCTGGAGGGGATGATCGTCGACCCCGTCTACGAGGGCAAGTCCATGGCCGGGCTCGTCGACCTCGTGCGGAACGGGGACGTTCCGAAGGACTCCACCGTCCTGTACGCCCACCTCGGCGGCCAGCCCGCGCTCAACGCCTACAGCGGCGTCTTCTGACGTCTCGCGCCGCTCCCCTCCGACCACGTGATCGCGTCGCGCGGACAGAACTTCCGGGCGTGCTGTCGATTCGGGGCGGCTCCGTTCGCCGTACTGGGTGAGGGCGCCACCACCGGCGCCCGCGGGCGGTTCGAAGCGGAGGAACTACGTGCGCACACTGATGGTGACCGCGTTCACGTCCCTGGACGGGGTCGTGCAGGGACCGGGCGGCAGCGACGAGGATCGCGAGGGCGGGTTCGAGCACGGGGGCTGGGTCGTGCCGCACGTCGACGAGGTGATGATGCGGCGGATGGCGGACACGGTCGACCGGGCCGACGCGCTCCTGCTGGGACGCAGGACCTACGACGTCTTCGCCGCGAGCTGGCCGCTGACCGGGGCCGAGGACCTCATGGGGTCGAAGCTGAACAGCATGCCCAAGCACGTCGCCTCGCGGACGCTCGACACCGTGTCGTGGCAGAACTCGACCCTGCTCACCGGTGACGTCGCCGAGGCGGTCGCGGAGCTGAAGCGGAGCGGTGACGGCGAGATCCAGGTCCACGGCAGCGGCGAGCTGGTCCAGACCCTGCTGGCGCACGACCTCGTCGACGAGTTCCAACTGCTGGTCTTCCCGGTGGTCCTCGGGTCCGGCAAGAGGCTGTTCGGCCGGGGCTCCGCGCCGACCGGTCTCGCGCTGCGCGAGAGCACCACGTCGAGCACCGGTGTCGTGATCAGCACCTACGTCCGCGTCGGGAAGGTCGAGTACGGTGCGATGGGCCCGGAGACCGGGAACTGGTGAGCGGACGCGAGGGGAACCGGCCATGCCGCAGTACGCGGTCCTGATCTACGAGAAGGAAACTCCCGGCGGTGTCGCGGACATCCCGCCCGAGGTGATGGAGGCCAACGTCGCCGCCGGGGCGAAGATCGCCGAGATGGGCGTGCGGGTCGTCCACGAGCAGGCGCTGCAACCCAGCGCGGCCGCGCGGACGATCCACCGGGACGGTCTGGTCACCGACGGCCCGTTCCTGGAGAGCCGGGAGGTGATCGCCGGTTTCTTCGTGGTGGAGGCCGCCGATCTCGACCAGGCCGTCGCCGTCGGCAAGCTGCTCCCGATCGTGGACGGCGCCGTCGAGGTGCGGCCGCTGCTCGCGGTGTGACCGCGGTCGGCCGCGCGGTCGCCGACGCGCACCGTCGCGAGTGGGCCGCCGTGCTCGCCGCGACGGTGCGCGTCACGCGCGACCTCGACCTGGCCGAGGAGTGCGTCCAGGACGCCTACGCCGCCGCGCTCGCCGACTGGGCGCGCGGCGGCGTGCCGGCCAGGCCGGGCGCGTGGCTCACCACCGCGGCCCGGCACAACGCGCTGGACGCCCTGCGCAGGGCCAGGACGCTGCGCTCGAAGCTGCCGCTGCTGGTGGAACCGGAGGCCGCGCCCGACCCGGACGTCCCGGTGGACCCGGTGGTGCACGACGACCGGCTGCGCCTGGTCTTCCTGTGCTGCCACCCCGCGCTGGCTCCCGAGGCGCGGGTCGCGCTCACGCTGCGGCTGGTGTGCGGGGTGGCGACCCCGGACGTGGCGAAGGCGTTCCTGGTCCCCGAGACGACGATGGCGGCGCGGATCACCAGGGCGAAGAAGAAGATCGCGGGCGCGGGCGTCCCGTTCCGGATGCCCGCGCCCGCCGAGCTGCTGGACCGGCTGGACGCGGTCCTCACCACGATCCACCTGCTCTTCACCACCGGGCACACCGCGCCGACCGGGCCCGAGCTGACGCGCAACGACCTCGCCGAACGCGCGCTCGACCTGGCACGGGTGCTGCACGAGCTGCTGCCGGGCGAGCGCGAGGTCCGGGGGCTGCTCGCCCTGCTGCTGGCCAACCACGCCCGACGCGCCACCCGCACGACCGCGGACGGGCGCCTGCTGCTGCTGGAGGAGCAGGACCGCTCGGCCTGGGACCGGGAGGCCGTCGCCGAGGCGCACGACCTCGTCCTGAGCGCGCTGGGCGGCGGTTCTCCCGGCAGGTTCGCCCTCCAGGCCGCCATCGCCGCGCTGCACGCGTCCGCGCCGACCTACGCCGACACCGACTGGGCGCAGATCCTGCTGCTCTACGACGAGCTGCGCAGGGTGTGGCCGTCACCGGTGGTCGCGCTCAACCGGGCCGTGGCGGTCGCGGTGGTCCACGGTCCGGCCACCGCGCTGGCCGAGGTGCGGGACCTCGAACGGGTGGGCGGGCTCGCCGGTCACCACTACCTGCCGGCGATCGAGGCCGACCTGCTGCGCAGGCTGGGGCGCGCCACCGAGGCCGCGGCGGCCTACGAGCGCGCGATCGCGCTGACCGGCAACGACGCCGAGCGCGCCTTCCTGACCGGCCGGCTCGCCGAGACGACCTGACCGCTCGCAGCAGACGATCGTCCGCCTGTCGCGAGCGGCGGGGGCCGGCCCGACCGCGGTCACCCCCCGATCACCGCGGTCGGGCCGCGCACGCGGCCCCGCGACCGTCCGTCAGCGCGGCTGCGTCATCGCCGACCGGTCGAACGGGACGATCTCGCCGGCCCGGACCTCCTCCGTCCACACCGGATCGGCGAGCGGTGCCCGGCCGACGGCCGCGAGGTCGAACTCGTTCCGTTCCGGGCGCCGCAGCAGGTCGCCGCAGCAGGCCGCCGCAGTCCGTGGCGGACGGCGACTCCTCGCCGGTGCGCGTCGGAGTGCTGGTGAGGTCCGCGCCCAGGCCGACCGAGCCCACCGCGATCACCGGACGCCGGCGATCCTCTCGGTCCGGTCCGCGAGGTTCGGGGAGGGGTGGAACACGCAGACGCCCGCCTCCGTCAGCGCTGCGAGGAGCCGCTCACCCGCACCGGTCCGCGAGTCGGCCGTTCAGGCACCACGGGCCGACCGTCCACGACCGACTGCGCGTGCCCGTCCCGCCGACGCGGCTGCGGACGTCACGCGTCGGCGGGAGGTGCGGCGGCGAGGCACACGACGCACGGCATTCCCCTGCCCACACCCACGATCTCCGCCTGCCCCGGTGCGAAGGACTGGCCGCAGAAGGCCTGCAGCCGGTCCGGTGGCACGGTTCCGGCCGGCGCGGGTACGAGGTGGACGACGCGGTCGCGCTCGCCGATGCGACGGCCGTTCAGCACGACGCCGGGCAGGAACCGGACGGCGATCGTGGCGGACGGTCGTCCCCGTGGCGTCGCGGTGCCGAACCGGATCGGCGACACCATGTCGTGGTGCGAAAATCCTCGCGCTTCCATGGCCGGATTCTGGAACCGATGCTCGACCCCGTGGGTACCGGTTCGGCTCGCACCACATACTTCACCCGATCGGTGTCCTCCAACGGGGAACGGCCCCGCTCCCACCACGTGCACGGCACGCCGCACCTCTCCCCGGCCGCGATCACGACCCCGGCGGCTCCGCGGGAACGGCCTTCTCGAACCAGTGGTGGGCGTGCGGGTTGTCGTTGAACGGGGGCACCTCGCGGTACCCGGCCGCCCGGTACATCCCGATCGCCTCGACGAGGACCCGGTTGGTGTCCAGCCGCACCACGCGGGCCCCGTGCTCGGCGGCACGCCCCTCCAGCTCGCCCAGCAACCGCTTGCCCAGCCCGAGCCCGCGCGCGCTCGCCGACACCCACAGCCGTTTGACCTCGGCCGAACCGTCGTCGTGGAACCTGAGCGCGCCGCACCCGACGGGTTCGGACCGCAGGGTCGCCACCAGGAACAGCCCGGCGGGCGACCTCATCTCCTCGTCGTGGACGGGGAGACCGGCGGCGGGGTCGAACCCGCCGTCGAACCGCTCGGCCAGCTCGCCGTAGTAGCCCGCCAGGCACGCCCGCGCGTCCGCGTGCGCCGGATCGCACACCGACACCCGCACGGCCGAGGCGAGCAGGAGCTGCTCGACCTCGGTCATCGCGGCGACGAGCCGGTCGCGCTGCCGCGGGTCGAGCGGACGGAGCAGGTCCGCCGCCACGTCGTCGGAGCGGTGGTCGAGCACGGCCCGCTCGGCCGTTCCGCGCTCGGTGAGACGGACGGTGCGCACCCGCTTGTCGGTCTCGCTGCGCCGGAGGACGACGAGCCCGTCCTCCTCCAGGGACCGCAGCAGGCGGCTGAGGTAGCCGGAGTCCAGGTCGAGCCGCGACCGCAGGGACCGCACGTCGCTCCCGTCGGGGCCGATCTCCCACAGCACCCGCGCCGCGCCGAGCGGACGCTCGCTCGCCAGGTACGACTCGTGCAGCGCGCCGATCCGCTGCGCGACGACGCGGGAGAACCTCCGCACCCGCCGCACCGCCTCACCGTCCACGTCCATCCTCTGACTCTAGTCAGAGGACGGACGCCCAGGCACGTCGTCACGCAGCGCAGCCAGCGTCCACCTTCCGGTCCTCATCCTCTCGGGGGCGCGGGAACCAGTGCGACGCTCCCGCGAGGCGTCGGCGAAACCGCACTCACCCGTGCCCCGCCGCTGCGTGACGTTATCGTCTGAGGAACGCTCGTGTGCTCGGCGTCCGCTCGTGCGACACCCGTCACGCGCTCGTGCCGTTCACGCGGTGTGCACGGTCAGGATGCGGACGGGGTTGGCGAGGATGGACGAGGTCCGGGTTTCGGAGATGCGGCAACGCGTCCTGGAGGCGATCACGGACGGCACGCTCCGGGAGCTCGACCTGGAGAAGCTCTTCGAGGTGCTGCTGTGGCGGGTGCGCGACCTGTTCTCGGTCGCCACCGTCACCGTCCTGCTGACCGACCCCAGCGGAGAGCAGCTGGTGGCGAAGGCGGCCTCCGGTCTGGAGGAGGAGGTCTTCCAGGGCGTCCGGGTACCGGTGGGGACGGGCTTCGCCGGGCGCGTGGCCCGGCACCGGGCGCCGGTGCGGATCGAGCACGTGGACGAGTCCACGGTGGTCAACCCGCTGCTGTGGGAGCGGAACCTGCGGGTCCTGCTGGGCGTGCCGATGGTGGTCCAGGGCGACCTGACCGGGGTCCTGCACGTCGGCAGCACCGAGGCCCGCGAGTTCACCGACGAGGAGATCGACCTGCTCCAGCTCGTCGCGGACCGGCTCGCGATGGCGGCGCACGTGCACCGGTCGCGCTCCGAGCGGGCTGCCGCCGCCATGCTCCAGGACAGCCTCCTGCCGGGACGCCTGCCCACGCCGGACGGCTGGGAGCTGGCCGCCCGCTACGTCCCCGGCACGAACAGCGGGGTCGGCGGCGACTGGTACGACGTGTTCCAGCTCCCCGGTCACCGCATCGGCCTGGTGATCGGCGACGTCGTCGGCAGCGGGCTGCCCGCCGCGATCGTCATGGGACGCCTGCGCAGCGCGCTGCGCGCCTACGCCCTGGAGTTCGACGACCCGGCGGAGGTGCTCGGCAAGCTCGACCGCAAGGCCAGCCACTTCGAGGACCACACCATGGCCACGATCGCCTACGCGGTCGTCGACACGACGACCAACTGCACGGACCTCGCCCTGGCCGGCCACCTGCCTCCCGTCCTGGCCGTGCCCGGCCGGGAGGCCGAGTTCGTCGCCGCCCCGGTCGGCCCGCCCGTCGGCTACGACCTGGCGGTCACCGGACGCACGGGCGTGCGCCTCGACATGCCTCCCGGCGCGCTGATCGCCCTCTACACCGACGGCCTGGTGGAGCGCCGCGGCCTGGACCTCGACGGCCAGCTGGAGCTGCTCCGGCAGACCGTGACCCCCGTGCGGCCGGAGTCGGCCTGCGCCTCGATCATGGCCGCCCTGGTGGGCGACCAGCCGGCCACCGACGACATCGCCCTACTGACCGTCCGGCACACCTCCGATCTCGTCCAGCGCTGAACCGCGCGGGCGGGACCGGACCGCCGAGGGCTACCCTGAGCCTTGACGCTGACGTCAGAGGTGGGGGTTCGGCCCCGCCGGACGAGGAGGTGCTGTGCGCATCGGTGAGGTCGCCGCGGCGGCGGGTGTGAGCCCGCGCTCGCTGCGCTACTACGAGGAGCGGGGACTGCTGACGTCGGTCCGGAGTTCGAGCGGGCAGCGGCACTACGCCCAGGACGCCGTGGAGCGCGTCCGGTGGATCCAGGCGCTCTACGCCGCCGGACTCAGCAGCAGGGCCGTCGCCGAACTGCTTCCCTGCGTGCACACCGGTGTCGCCACCGACGCGATGCTCGCCGGGCTCTCGGCCGAACGGACCCGCATCGACACGCAGATCCGCGACCTCACCAGCACCCGCGACCGCCTGGACGCCGTCATCGCCGCGGCGAACGACCACAGCCGGGAGTGCGCCGCGGACCGGTCAGCCAGCAGCACAGCCTGACGGACGCGCACCGTCCACCGTGGACAGACACAGTGGACGGACGTCGGCCGTCCAGCGACAGCTCGTCCAGCGGCGGGGACCGCAGGAAGTCCTCGGCGATCACCAGCTCCCGGCCGTGACCACGCCGGCCGCACGGCCGCGACCCGCCGCCCACCGGCGGGCGTTCCCCGAGCGGACCGGCCGGGCGCGGACCGCCGGCCGCCCCTCCGCGCCGCCGGGCGCGCACGGTCCCGGCGTTCTCAGGGGTGCACGCCCTCCAGCGCGAGGCGGAGCAGGCGACCGGCGGTGGCCGGATCGCCCTCGGTGGCCAGCGAGATGGCGTTGGTCAGGACGATCAGGTCCGCGGCGGAGACCCCCGGCCGGGCGACGCCCGCCTCGACCGCGCGGGCCACCAGGTCGTCGGCCGCGTCCAGCAGCATCCCGTGGCAGGTGTCCTCCGGCGGCAGCTCACCGGCTCCGGACATGAGCGAGGTGGCGAGACCGCGGTTGTTCGTGGTGTAGAGCGTCAGCTCCTCCAGCCACGTGGCGAGTCCGGTTCCCGGATCGTCGCGACCCAGCTCGCGCGCTCGGCCGCAGAGCCGTTCGACACCCTCGTGGAAGACCTCCTCCAGCAGCGCGCGCCGGGACGGGAAGTGCCGGTGCAGGGTCGCGGAGCCGACGCCGGCGCGGCGGGCGATCTCCTCCAGGGACACCCCGGCCCCGTCGCAGGCGATGAGGTCGGTCGCCACCGCGAGCAGTCGTTCGTGATTGCGCCGCCGATCCGATCGCGGGGGCCGCGCGCTGGAGTTCGCCACGTGAACACTCTCCCACTGGACAAACGGAGGGCCACCCCATATGGTGCGGAAGGTCAAACGGAGCACCACCCCATTTATTGTACGAGGAGTACCACCGTGTCTGCGATCCCCCCGTTCGTGCTGGTCACCGGAGCGACAGGCAGGCAGGGCGGCGCTGTCACCCGCGCCCTCCTCGCCGCAGGCACTCCCGTGCACGCCCTGGTGCGCGACCCCGACTCCGAGCGCGCCCGCGCGGTCGCCGACACCGGCGCGACCCTCGTGCGCGGCGACCTCGACGACCCCGCCTCGCTGACGCCGGTGCTCGACAGGGCTCGCGCGGTCTTCTCGGTGCAGATGCCCGATCTCGCCGACCTGATGGGCGACTCCGAGGTCCGGCAGGGCCGCGGCCTGGTCGAGGCCGCCCGCGCGGCCGGTGTCGAGCAGTTCGTGCACACGTCGGTCTCGGGCACGGGAACCGTGGACGCAGACCTGATGGACCAGCAGCGGTGGGGCACGCACCTGCCGCACTACTACCGCAGCAAGGCCGCCGTCGAGCGGGCCGTGCGCGACGCGGGCTTCCCGCGCTGGACCGTGCTGCGTCCGGCCACGTTCATGGAGAACTTCGTCCGGCCCTCGTTCTACTTCGCCGGCGGAACCTCCGACCGGCTCCTCGTCGCCGTCGATCCCGACGTCCGGCTCCCCTTCGTGGCGCTGGACGACATCGGGGCGGCGGCCGCGGCCGCGTTCGCCGACCCGGAGCGCTTCCACCGCGTGGAACTCGAACTGGCCGGCGACGTCCTGAGCTTCCGCGACGCGGCGGTGGTCCTGTCCGAGGTGCTCGGCACGACCGTCGAACTGCCCGCCAGCCCGGAGCACGCTCGCGCGGAGGGGTTGATGGCCGAGTTCTCCCTGTCGCAGCAGCACATGAGCGCGCACCCGGCTCCCGCGCAGCCCGAGATGGCGACCGCGCTGGGACTGCCCACCACCAGCTTCCGCGAGTGGGCGAGGGCGACTCCGCTGAACTGAGAGAGCGGCCCGGCGTCGCACTCCGGCGGCGACCGTTCTCCTCCCGGCGCACGGCGACCGGGACGCCTCGGGAGGGGAACGCCGGACGGCTGAACGGTCGCGACCGCACGTCGCCGCGGCGCTGGACCACCTGGCGCACCTGCGCACGCGCTGCTGGGACTTCCCGGCGCGCGAGCCGACGGGCACGCGACCGCCCTCCTGCCCGTCGCCCTCGATCCCGAGGTGCTCGGGGAGCTGTTCGCCCGAGCACGGGGGAAGCACGACGTTCATGTCTCAATGTTGACATCAGGACATCGCGTGGTGCACGGTGGCGTCGTCACCGATCCGAGGGAGCGCTCCATGACCACCGGCCCCGCCGCCGACCACTCCGGCGCCGAAGACCCCCGTCCGAGGAGGGGGGTGCTGGTCACGGGCGCGTCGCGCGGGATCGGTCGCGCGGTCGCGGTGGCGTTCGCCGCACGCGGCGACCGCGTCGCGGTCCACCACGCGACCAACCGCGCGGACGCCGAGGAGACGCTGCGGCGGCTGAGCGGGGACGGACACGCGCTGGTCGCCGGAGACCTCGGCGACCCCGACGTGGCGCGGCGCGTCGTCGACGACGCCGTGCGGGCGCTGGGCGGGATCGACGTCCTGGTCAACAACGCCGCCGTCGCCCCCGGCCCGGCCAACCGGCACGACGTCGCGGAGGTGTCCTACTCAGACTGGCAGGATGCCTGGCACCACGCGGTGCGGGTCAACCTCCTCGGCGCGGTGAACGTGACCCACGGCGTCGCCCAGCACCTCGTCGCCCGCGGCGCGGCGGGCAGCATCGTCAACATCGGTTCCCGCGGCGCCTTCCGGGGCGAGCCCGACTTCCCCGCCTACGGCGCGACCAAGGCCGCGCTGCACGCCTTCGGCCAGTCGGTGGCGGTGGCGCTGGCGCCCCACGGGATCGCGGTGACGTCCGTGGCCCCCGGTTTCGTCGCGACCGAGCGGCAGGCCGACAAGCTGGCGGGCGCGGCGGGTGAGGAACTGCGGAGCCAGAGCCCCTTCGGCCGGGTGGGGACACCGGAGGAGGTGGCGTCCGCGGTGCTCCACCTGGCCTCGCCGGAGGCCGTGTGGTCGTCGGGCGCGGTGCTCGACCTCAACGGCGCGTCTCACCTGCGGACCTGACGGGGCCTGCGCGCCGCGACCGCACGACGCCGGACGGCGTGCTGCCGCGCCGGGAGCGGGTGTTCGTCCGGTTGTCCGCCGCGCACCGGTGAGCGACGGTCTCCGGACGGCAGCGGGTGTCGGACTCGGCCGGGCCGTCGGGCTCACGCGGCGCAGGAGCGCTCCTCCCGCACCGCCCGAGACCGGCCCCTCGTCAGGTCAGGGCGCGCAGAGCTGCCGCGGCATCGGCGACGCAGGCGGCGAAGTCGCGCGGCTCCTCCCCCTCGATCCAGCGCGCGAACGCGACGCGGAAGACCGTCACCGCGCTGTGGGCGGCGAGAGCGTCGGCGGGTTCGGCCACCCCTCGCGCGCGCAGCGCCCCGGTCGTCGTGTCGGCCAGTGCGGCGAGCTTGAGCAGTTCGCGCTCCTGGAGGCCGGGGTTGGCCGCGACGATCCGGGAGCGGCGCACGGCGTGGTCGCGCTGGTCCGCCAGCAGGCCGCCCGCCGCGACCATCCCGGCCAGTGCCGCGTCGAGCGGCGAGGAGTCGGCGGGTGCGGCCAGGATCGCGTCGTGCGCCGTCCGCTCCATGACCCCGGCCCCGTCGAAGAGGACCTCGCGCTTGTCGGCGAAGTGCCGGAAGAAGGTCCGCTCGGTCACGCCGGCACGCGCGGCGACGTCACCGGCGGTGGTCGGCTCGAAGCCGCGCTCGGCGAAGAGGTCCATCGCGGCGCGGATCATCCGCCCCCGTGCGTCCGGCTCCCAGCGACCCATGCCGAGAAGTGTAGTGATAACAGTCGCTGACATGCAGTGCTACTGTCGATGTCAGTCACTGACACAACCAGGAGGGCAGACCGCAATGCGCGTCTTCGTCACCGGTGCCTCCGGCTGGATCGGCTCGGCCGTCACCGACGAACTGCTCGCCCACGGCCACGAGGTCGTCGGCCTCGCCCGCTCCGACGCGGCGGCCGCCGCGCTGGAGGCCGCCGGCGCCACCGCTCACCGCGGCAGCCTCGACGACCCCGACGGCCTGGCCGCGGCGGCCGGGGCCGCCGAGGGCGTCGTCCACCTCGCCTTCAAGCACGACTTCTCCGACTACGCCGGTGCGAGCCGCACCGAGCACGCGGCCGTCAGCGCGATGCTCGACGCGCTGCGGGACAGCGGCCGACCGTTCCTGCTCGCCTCCGGGCTGGTGGTCGGCGTGACCGGACGCCCGGTGACCGAGGACGACCCGTCACCGCACCACGGCGTCGACTCGGTCCGCGGCGGCAGCGAGAACCTGGCCCTGGAGCACGCCGACCGCGGGGTCCGCCCGGTGGCGGTGCGCTTCGCCCCGACCGTGCACGGCGCGGGCGATCCGGGTTTCACCGCGACGCTGACGAGGATCGCGAAGGAGCGCGGAGCGTCCGGGTACGTCGGCGACGGCTCGACCCGCTGGGCGGCCGTGCACCGCTCCGACGCCGCACGGCTGGTCCGGCTCGCGCTGGAGGGGGCACCGGCGGGCGCTCGGGTGCACGCCGCGGCCGAGGAGGGCCTGCTCTCCCGCGACATCGCCGCCGCCATCGGCGAGCACCTGGGCCTGGACGCGGTGTCGGTCGCACCGGAGGACGCCGAGGCCCACTTCGGCTGGATCGGCCACTTCTTCGGCTCGGACGCCGCGGCGTCGAGCGCTCGCACGAGGGAGCTGCTCGGCTGGACGCCGTCCGGCCCGACCCCCTTCGAGGACATCGCCGCCGGGGCCTACCCGCTGCTCGGATGACGACGATCTTCTCGATCGTCCCGATACCCGGCTGCCGACCGTGTTCGCGAACCGGTCAGAACGACGAGGCGGCGTTCTCGGCACCGGGGACCACCCGCACCCGTCGGCCCGGCGGGGCTCGTCGGTCGCGTTCGCCACGTGGCAGTGGCACGGGAAGGGCTCTCCCCGGTTCTCGTGCGTCGTCGTGACGTGTCCTCACGCGTCGGCGGAGCGATCTCCGGAGCACGACGGCGTGACGAGCGTGACGCACCGCACTGACCGAACCGGTCGGTTTACCGACCGGTTCGGTCAGTGGCGCGGGTAGGCTCGAACCATGGCACGACCGATGCGGCAGCAGGTCGACGAGCAGATCCTCGACCACGCCGCCGGACTCTTCGCCCGGCACGGGTTCGACCACACGTCGCTCAAGAACGTCGCCGACGCCGTCGGCCTGTCCAAAGCGGGGCTGCTGCACCACTTCCCGAGCAAGGAAGCGCTCTTCGAGGCCGCCCGCGAGGCGTGCCACGCGCAGGGCGTGCGGGTGCTGGAGCAGGTGGACTCCCTGCCCCCCGGCCCGGCACGCGACCGGCGGGCGCTGGAACTGCTGACCGACGTCGCCCTGGACCGGCCGGGCCTGGTGTCCCTGGCGTTCGGGGCGGTCACCGCCCCGGAGCAGGACGTCCTCGGCGTCGGTGAGGTCATCGTGTCCCGCGTGTTCGCCTCCGGCCAGGACACCGGCGACGTCGAGCGGTCCATCCGCATCGTCGGCGCGCTGAGCGCGCTGGCCGTGCTCAGCCTGACCGCCGGTCACGCGGGCGAGAAGACCGCCTGGCGTCCCCACATCATCACCACCTGTCTCGACGCGCTCGGCCACGGCCGTCCGGGCCCGTCCTCGTCCGATTCCGCCCACGTGGAGGCTTGATCCTCATGGCTCGTCTGCTCTACCGGCTCGGCGCCGGGGCCCACCGGCACCGGCTCGCCGTCGTCCTGCTGTGGTTGCTGGTCCTGACCGGAACGGGCGTGGGGGCCGTCACGCTGTCCGGCGAGACCTCGGACTCCTTCTCCATCCCCGGACAGGAGTCCACCACGGCCCTGGACAAGATCGAGGAGCAGTTCGGTTCCAGCGGCGGCGCGACCGCCCGCGTGGTGATCGCGGCCCCCGACGGCCAGACGCTCACCACGCCGGAGAACGCGCAGACCCTCGGCGGCCTGGTCGGCGAGCTGGGCACGCTGCCCGGCGTGTCCTCGGCGAGCGACCCGCTCTCCCCGCAGGCGCCGACGGTCAACGCGGAGCAGAACACCGCCTACAGCACCGTCACCTACTCCGCGGGGGTGGGCGAGGTGACCGAGGAGCAGCGCACCGCGCTGCTGAACGCCGTCGACGAGGCGAAGAGCACCGGCCTCACCGTCGAGGTCACCGGTGAGGCCGTGCAGGCGCCGCCGCACGTCGGTGGTGTGACCGAGGTGATCGGTGTCGTCGTCGCGCTGCTGATCCTCGCGCTGACCTACGGGTCGCTGGTCACCGCCGGGATGAACCTGCTGACCGCCTCGATCGGCGTGGGCATCGGCGCACTGGGCGTCACCGTCGCCACCGGCTTCCTGGACCTCCAGTCCACCACCCCGATCCTGGCCACCATGCTGGGCCTGGCCGTCGGCATCGACTACGCGCTGTTCATCATCAACCGCTACCGCCAGGAGCTGCGGCGGGGCTCGGACGTGGGCACCGCCATCGGCACCGCCGTGGGCACGGCGGGCTCGGCCGTGGTCACCGCCGGCATCACCGTGGTCATCGCACTGGCGGGCCTGGCCGTCGTCGGCATCCCGTTCCTCACGCAGATGGGCGTCGCGGCCGCCGCGACGATCGTCGTGTCCGTCCTGATCGCCATCACCCTCGTCCCGGCCGTGCTGAGCTACCTGGGCCGCCGCGTCCTCCCGCGCGGGCAGCGCAACGCCCCCGCCGGTCCGGCGGACGCGCACGAGCGCGGCTTCCACCGCGGCTGGATCGGCGGGATCACCCGCAACCGCGTCGCGGCCCTGCTGCTGTCGGTCGTCGCCCTGGGCGTGATCGCGGTGCCCGCGGCCTCCATGCAGACCACGCTGGTGCAGACCCCGGCGGAGAACAGCACCCAGGCCCGCGCGGACCAGCTGATCGCGGACGGCTTCGGCGAGGGCTTCAACGGGCCCATCGTCGTGCTGTTCGAGGGCAGCGGCTCGGTCCAGGCGGCCACCGCGGCGAGCGGGTCGATCACCGGCCTGGACGACGTCGCACTCGTCACCCCGCCCGTCCCGAACCCCGGCGGCACCGCCGCCATGCTCACGGTGATCCCGGAGTCCGGGCCCACCAGCGAGGCCACCGTGGAGCTCGTCGGCGCCCTGCGCGCCCAGCTGGCCGACGTGGACGGCGCCGAGGCGTTCGTCACCGGCGCCACCGCGGTCAGCGTCGACGTGGCCGTGGCGCTCGACGACGCCCTGCCCGTCTACCTGGCGCTGGTCGTGGGCCTCGCCCTGGTGCTGCTGATCCTGGTGTTCCGGTCGCTGCTGGTGCCGGTGGTCGGCGTGCTGGGCTTCCTGCTCACCATCGGCGCGTCGCTCGGCGCGACGGTCGCGGTGTTCCAGTGGGGCTGGCTGGCCGGTGCGGTCAACCTCGACACCACGGGTCCGCTGATCAGCCTCACCCCGATCCTGGTGATCGGCATCCTGTTCGGCCTGGCCATGGACTACCAGATCTTCCTGGTGTCCCGGATGCACGAGGCGCACCACAGCGGCAGCTCGCCGCGCGACGCCATCACCACCGGTTTCCGGCAGGCCGCCCCGGTCGTCGTGGCCGCCGCGCTGATCATGTTCTCGGTGTTCGCGGGCTTCGTCCCGGCTGGCGAGCCGACCATCAAGTCCATCGCCTTCGCGCTGGCGATCGGCATCCTGGTGGACGCCTTCGTCGTCCGCATGGTCCTCGTCCCGGCGGCGCTGGCGCTGCTCGGCGAGAGGGCCTGGTGGCTGCCGGCGTGGCTGCGCTGGCTGCCCTCCCTCGACGTCGAGGGCACCGCGCTCGCCCCCACCTCGCACGACACCCCCGAGGTGCGGGAGGAGAAGGTCTCGGTGAACGCCGCGTCCTGAGCCGATCCGACCACGACGCCCGCCGCCCCGGTCGTACCGGGCGGCGGGCGTCGTGCTGTCCGGAGGGCGATCAGCTCGCGGGGAGGACGAACCCCTCGTCCCGCACGTACTGGTAGCCGACGCTCGTCTGGGCCGCGGCGCACGCGTCGGTCACGCACGTCGCGTTGTCCCCGCGCCCCCCGTGCCAGAACAGCCGCAGCGGGACCGTGCCGCCGCGCCGCGCGGGGTAGACGAAGCCCTCCTCGCGGAGCGGGGTGTAGCCCACCTCCAACTGCGACTGGACGCACTCCGGCGTCCCGCAGCTCACGACGTCGCCGCGCGCCTCGTTCCAGTAGATCTTCAGCGGCACCGCGCCGTCCGCGCCGGAGGTCGGCACCCTGCCCTCCACGCGGACCGGGGTGTACCCGGCACGGTGCGTTCCGAGACAGGTCTCGGTGACGCAGGTGGCGTTGTCCTGGAGGTCCGGGTTCCAGTACAACCCCAGGTCCGCGAACTCGGGCGGAGTCGTGGTCGTCGTCGTGGTGGTCGTGGTCGTCGTCGTGGTCGCCGTCGTCGTCGTGGTCCTGGGCGCGTTCGGGGTCGACGTGATCCCCGGCGTGCTCCCGCTCGCGGTGCCGGACGTCGGCCACCGCGACCAGACGACCGCCGCCGCGCCCACGAGCGCGACGACGGCCGCGCCCGCGACCACCGGCGCCACCCACCCCCGGCGCGCGGGCGGCGCAGCCGGGTCGTCGTCCCACGGCTGCCCGACTGCGGGGAGGATCGCGGTGGAGTGCGGCCCGGCCGCGGGAACCGCCTGCCGCACCGGCGGTGCGCCCTCGTGCGGGACTCCCGCGAACCGGGCGACCGCGGCGCGCTGGTCGTCGATCATCCGGTGCACCGCCGCGCTCCACGGGCGCACGGCGGGCGGGATCGGACGGGCCAGGTCGAGGACCTGTTCGGGGCTGGGCCGCCTGCGCGGGTCCTTCTCCAGGCACCGCTCCACGATCTGGCGCACGCGCGGCGGGAGCGGCGCGAGGTCGGGGCGGACGCCGACCACGTTGTAGAGCGTCTGCACCGTCGACGCGCCCGCGAACGGGCTGCGTCCCGTGCAGGCCGCGGCGAGCACCGACCCCAGGGAGAACACGTCACCGGCCGGTCCGGGCGTGCCGGAGTCGATCTGCTCCGGCGACATGAACCCCGGCGAACCGACCACCGAGCCCGCCGAGGTGACCTGACCGGCGTCGTCCACCGCCTTGGCGATGCCGAAGTCGATCACGCGGAGACCGTCGTCGGTCAGCAGCACGTTGGAGGGCTTGAGGTCCCGGTGGACCAGACCGGCCCGGTGGATCTCCAGCAGGGCCGTCGCGAGCCCGGCGGCCAGGCGCAGCGCCGACGCCTCGGGCAGCGGCCCGGCCGCCGTCACGGCCTCGTGCAGCGAGGGGCCGGGCACGAACACCGACGCCAGCCACGGCACCTCGGCGTCCGCGGCGGCCTCGACGACGGCAGCGGTGTAGGCCCCGGACACCCGCCGCGACGCCGCGACCTCGCGGCTGAATCGGGCACGGGACTCCTCGTCCCGCACCAGCGCGGCGCTGACGAGCTTGACCGCGACCAGCCGTCCGTCCGGACCGGCTCCGAGCAGCACCCGGCCCATGCCGCCGCGGCCCAGCTCCGCCAGGACCCGGTAGCGGCCGATGGTGACCGGGTCGGACGCCGCGAGCGGTTTCAAGGCAACCCCTTCGACGATCACCCCGCGGAATCCGCTCCGCCGAGATCGTGGATCACCCTATCGGCCGACCCGTTCCGTCCGGAGCACGGGCGGTGGGCCGATGAACCGGGCGCACCCGCCCCGCAGCACGTGGCCGGGCACCGCCTTCGCCGCGCTCGACCGTGCCGACGAGCCGACTCCGCACCTGACCGGCGCACTGTCCTCTCAGGACTGGCGGGAACGGGAGCGGCACCTCCCGCGCCTGCGAGACCGTCGCCGAGCCGCTGGACGGGACGGTCCGCCCCTGCCACGACCGGCCGTTCCTGGTCCTGGACGCCGCCCGGTTCGCCGACGCCCTCGTGGAGACGACCGGTGACCCGGACGTCCGGGCCCCGCCCCCGGTCGGCGCGGTCGACCAGTACGTCGACAGCACCGACCTCACCGACCGGGTGCACGCTGCTCGGCGTCGCCGCTGCATCGCGGGTCCGGCCTCGGCGACTGATGCGGCACGGCCGCGCTCACGCCAGTGAACCCGCCCGTCTGCCGAACACCGCGCCCGAGGTCAGGCCCGTGCCACCGGGGTAGTTCCCGCTGAACAGCCCGCCCAGCATCTCCCCGCACACGAACAGGCCGGGCAGCGGAGCGCCCGCGGTGTCCAGGACGCGGCCGGAGGCGTCCGCGTGCAGGCCGCCGAAGGTGAAGGTGATGCCGCAGGTGACCGGGAACGCGTGGTAGGGCGCGGTCTCCAGCGGGGAGGCCCAGTTCGACTTGGGCGGGTCGACCGCGGCGGAACGGCCGTCGAGCACCGCGAGGTCGAGCGGGACGTCGCGGTCGATCGAGGCGTTGAACTCCTCGACGGTGCGGCGCAGCGCCACCGGGTCGATCTTCGCGCCCTCCGCCAGTTCCTCCAGGGTGTCGGCGACGACGACCGACGCGCCGGGGAGGTCGTACTCCTCGGCGCGCAGCAGCGGCCTGGTGGTGGCGTCGAAGATCTGGAACGCGAGCCCGCCCGGCTGGGCGAGGATGCGCGCGCCGTACTTCGCGTAGGTGTGGTTGCGGAAGTCGGCGCCCTCGTCGAGGAAGCGCTCACCGCGCTCGTTGACCACGACGCCCAGCGGGTAGCCGCCGCGCGTGAGCTGGTTGGTGACCTCGCGGTTGCTCTCGTTGCCGGGGAACCAGGCGTCCCAGGCGACGCTGTGGCAGGTGCCCCAGTCGCCGTGGGTGGCAGCGCCTACCGCGATGGCGGCGGTGAGCATGTCCCCGGTGTTGAGCGGGGTGCCGCGCACCTTCGCCAGTTCCCAGCCCTCCCCCAGGTGCTCGCGGCGCAGCGCGGGGTCGGCCTCGAAGCCGCCCGCCGCGAGGACCACCGAGTCCGCGCGCACGACCCCGGTCCGGCCGCCGGTGTCGCGCCAGCTCACCCCGGTGATCGCCGAGCCGTCGCGCACCAGGTCGACCGCGCGGGTGCCGCGGCGGATCGTCACGCCCGCCTTCCGCGCCGCCTCGGTGTGCTGCTCGACCAGTCCTCTGCCGCCGCCGGTGCTGCCCACGGCCAGGCCGCCCCAGAACACCTGACGCCCCTCGGCGTCGCGGTAGGCCTGCCGCTCGTACATCAGCCGGAAGCGCAGCCCCTTGCCGTGCAGCCAGCGCAGCGCGTCCCGGCTGTCGGCGACGAGCACCTCGGTGAGCACCGGGTCGTTGCGGCCGGAGGTCACCCTGGCCACGTCCGCGGCGAACTCGGCGGGCGGGTAGGGGGGCAGCACGCTGCGGGCGTGCCGCTCGTCCGGGTCGAGCAGGCCGAGGAGGTCGGGCAGGCCGTCGTGCGCGATCCGGAACGCGCCCGCGGTGTAGTAGCTGTTGCCCCCGGCCTGCTCCGGTTCGCCCTTCTCCAGCAGCAGGACGCGACGTCCGCGCTCCGCGGCGGCGTGCGCCGCGCTGAACCCGGCGTTGCCACCGCCGGTCACGACGACGTCGAAGTGTTCGGTACCCGGCATCGGCCCTCCAGTGGTGCGCACGTCTGCATACCACTGTATACAACGCGGCACGTCCGACCTCGCCGGTCTCTCGGCGTGGTCGCCGCCAGCGGCTGCGAGCACGAGCGGTCGCGTCAGCGCACCGCCACCAGGACGTGGTCGTCCCCGCTCTGCCACACGACGCCGACCTCGCGGAAACCGGCCTGGCGCAGCACGTCCACGTGCTGTCGCCGGCTCAGCTGGTTGCCGCGGCCGCTGCCCTCGGCCGCCAGATCGGCTGGGGTGAACGCGCGCGCGAGTTCGGGGTCGGCGCGGGCTGCGGTCCACCAGGAGCCCCAGTCCTCGTGGGCCGTGACGCCCGCGCGTTCGGCACGCCGGTCGCGGACGGCGGCGGCCAGGTCGCGCAGCGCGGGCTGCTCGTCGTAGAGGTGGTCGCCGTTGACCAGCACGCCGCCGGGACGCAGAGCGGCGGCGACGTCGGCGTACACGGTGGCCAGCCGGTCGGGGTCCAGCCAGTGCAGGGCGGTGGTGGACACGGCCGCGTCCCACGCCCCGCCGGTGCCCAGCGACTCCGACCAGCCGGGCACGCCCAGGTCGCCGCGCACGTACTCGACCCGCTCCGGCCCCGTCGTGCGGGCCAGGCCCAGCAGGAACGGATCGGTGTCGACGCCGACGACGCGCGCGGTGGGGATGCGGGCGCTCAGCCGGGTCGTCAGCGAGCCGGGACCGCAACCCAGGTCGACGACGACGGGTTCGGCGACGGACCGGCACACGTGCTCCACGACGTCGCCGACGACCTGGAACCGCTCCTCGCGGTCGGCGATGTACCGCTCCTGCTGGCGGTCCCAGCGCTCGATCCACGTCGCCGCGGTCTCGCGGTCCAGTTCACGCACGTCCACCCGGATCTCCTCCTCCTGCTCCGACAACGCTGCGCAGAGCCGCGGCGTCGACCAGGGCCGCCGCGGCCGGCGAGCCCGGTGCGGACACCGGGTCGGCGGGACGGCCCCGGCCGGCGACGCGCCCGCGGTCGAGGACCACGATCTCGTGCGCCCGCGCGCAGACCGCGCGCAGGTCGTGGCTGACGAGCAGCACGGCGCGCCGGGTCGCGCGAGCAGCGCCCGCGGCGGGGCGGCGCGGCGCGGCTCAGCCCCTCGGGCGGCGGCTGCGCGACGGAGGTGTCGACGCCCGGCGCGACGCGAGCAGGTCCAGGGCGGCGGTGGCGATCAGCGGGTGGTGCAGAGGGTGCCGTCGAGGAAGTACGCCACCGGGCGCACGTTCGGTCCCTGGTAGGAACCCACGAACCCGGCCGTGGTCGACTCCCCCGGAGCCAGTGCCGCGTCGCTGGTCACCGTCACCAGGGCGCCGGTCTGGGACCAGGTGGCGTTCCAGCCGCTGGAGACCTGCTGCCAGGTGGTCGGCCAGGTGAAGGTCAGGGACCATCCCTCCACGGGTGCCGCGCCCGTGTTGGTGATCTCCAGGTCGGCGACGAAGCCGTTGCCCCAGTTGCCGCTCTCCCGGTGGCTCACCGCGCAGGACGACGTGGCGGGAGTGCCGGTGGTGAAGACCAGCGGCGGCGACGACCACGACTGCCCGCCCGCGTCGTCGCGGGCGATCAGGTTGACCGTGTACTCGGTGGCGGGGGCGAGGTTGGCCGCGGTGAAGGTGGTGCCGGTGGTCTCTCCCCACTGCTGACCGCCCGCGCCGTCGATCCGGTGCACCTCGTACTTCACCCCGGCGGGCGGAGCGGGCCAGCTCAGCACGGCCGAGCGGTCGGTGATCCGGTCCGCGGCCGGGCGAGCGGGTGCGGCCGGGCCGGTGGTCCCGGTCTCGGGTCGGAGCACGAGGGTGGTGATCGAGTACGGCGGCAGCGTCACCGCGGACGACGATCCCGCGGTCGTGGAGATGTCGGTGTCACCGTTGGCGTGCGTCAGCACGGTCGCACCGGCGGCGGCGGTGTAGCCGGTGTAGCGCAGGCCGGTGGTCCTGGCGGCGTCCGGGTGCTGGTTGACCAGCATCACCGCCAGGCCGCCGTCGGGGCGGCGGGCCGCGTGGGCGCGGACCAGCGGGTCGCTGGACGCGGCCGTGACGAACTGGTCGCCGGGGCGGACGAAGCGGGACAGCATCCGCAGGGCGTGGTACGGCGCGAACGGGGTGTTCAGCGCGGGCTCGCAGACGGTGCCGTCCTCGGTGCAGGTACCGCTGGAGAGCAGGCCGTAGTCGTCGTAGTCGAGGTGTCCCGCGATCTCCCGCACCCGGCCGACGCCGTTGTGGACGTTCCACCAGTCGACGGTGAACACGCCCCGGCCCAGCGCCGTCGCGTAGGCGTCGGCGGCGAACAGGGCGCCCGGCTGGGTGTTGCGGCCGTAGGAGGTGTTGACCTCGGTCAGGGCGATGTCCAGGTCCTTGCCGGCCAGCCGGCGCGACTGCTCGCGCACCAGGGCGATCTGGTCGGGCATTCGGTCGGTCTTGGCCAGCACCTGCGCGGCGGTGTCACCGGTGGGGTACCAGTGGACGATGCCGAAGTCGACCACGGGTCCGGCGATCGACAGCACGGTCTCGTTCCACGTCCCGGAGTCGCCCGCCGCGGTGATGCCGTCCGGCCACTCGCCGGGAGTGGTGAGCACCGCGCCGATCTTGACGGTGGGGTCGACGGCCTTCATGGCGGTGGCGTAGTCGCGGACCAGGGTGGCGTACTGGGCGGGGCTCTTGTCCGGGTGGTCGTCGGCTTCCCACGGCGAGCCGTAGTGGCCGTTGCCGTAGTTCTCGTTGCCGATCTCCCAGTGCTCGACGCCGTAGCCCTTCTCCACGTTGGCGTAGCGCACCCAGGCGGCGGCCTCCTCCGGCGTGCCCGTGCCGTAGTTGGCGGTGACGATCGCCCGTCCGCCCGCACGCCGCACGCCGCTCATGAAGGTGTCGAAGTCGGTGTCGGGAGCCACGTAGCCGCCGGGCGCGGTGTGGTCCTCCCAGTGGTAGATGTCGGAGTACGACCCGCCCGGGTAGCGCATGGCCCGCACACCGGCGTCGCCGAGCAGGTCGGCGACGGAGGCGGTGCCGAGCTGGGAGTCCCAGATGGCGTGGTTCACCCCGATCGCGGTGTCCCGCACGACCTCCAGGCCCGCCCTGGTGTTCACGGTGACGGCGACGGCCGGTTCCGCCTGCGCGGAGGAGCCGGTGGCGGGCACGGCCTGGACCACCAGCAGCGCGGCGAGCGCGGGCAGCACGACGAGACGCGATCTCATGGGACTCCTCATCGACGCCGACGAACGGGAGCGCTCCCAGAACTGTGCGCGGAGCCCGGCACCGCGTCAATCAGCGTGGCCGCGGGTGGCCATCGGACGGCGGCTGCCGGAAGCCGTGCCGGTAGCGCTGCGGGCTGGTGCCCAGCTCGCGGGCGAAGTGGGCGCGCAGGGCGTTGGCCGAACCGTGGCCGCTGCGCTCGGCCACCCGCGGCACGGACAGGTCGGTGGTCTCCAGCAGCTGCCGGGCCAGCAGCAGCCGGTGGTGGTGCAGCCAGCGCTGCGGGCTGACGCCCAGCTCGTCGGAGAACCGGCGGGACAGCGTGCGCACGCTCAGCGAGGCGTGCCGGGCGACGTCGGCCAGGGTCAGGGGTTCGGCGGCGTGCGCCTGCATCCAGGCGAGCGTGCCCGCCAGCGAGCCGCGCCCGTCGGGCACGCCGGTGGCGGCGAACTGCGCCTGATCGCCCTCGCGCACCGGCGCCATGACCACGGCGCGGGACGCGGCGGCGGCCACCGCCGCGCCGTGGTCGCGCGCCACCAGGTGCAGGCACAGGTCGAGCCCGGCGGCGACCCCGGCCGAGGTGAACACGCGGCCGTCCCCCACGAACAGCGCCTTCGCGTCCACCACGACCTCCGGGTGCCGCGCGGCCAGCTCGCGGGCCGCCGCCCAGTGGGTGGTGGCCCGCCGCCCGTCGAGCAGTCCGGCCAGCGCGAGCACGAACGCGCCGGTGCAGATCGACACGATGCGCGCGCCCCGCTCCGCCGCCCGGCGCAGGGTCGCGAGCACCTCCTCGTCGGCGCGGCCCGTGCGGGCGACGCCGGGAACCAGCACGGTGTCCGCGTCGTCGGCGTCGGCCAGGCCGTACGGCGCGCGCAGCTCGAAGTAGGTGCTGCCGCCCGCGGTCGCGTCCACCGACGGGCGGCTCCCGCACACCAGCACCCGGTAGGGCCGCGTGCCGTCGGCGAACTGCGCGGTGCCGAACACCTGGCACGGCGTCGCCAGGTCGAACCCGACGACGCCGTCCGGCGCGAGCACGGCCACGGTGTGCCGCTCAGACACCCGCACCCCCGGCCGGAGCACGCGCGCCGCGCCGGACGCAGCTCCAGTGGCACTCCCGCACGGGGCACGCGCACAGCGGGCGCAGGGCGAGCCGGGGCCGGCCGGTCGCGTCGACGTCCACCGCGGAGTCCACGCCGAACGTGGAGCGCAGGACGTCCTGCGTGAGCACGTCGCGCGGCGTGCCGGACGCGGTGACCCGGCCGCCGTCGAGCACGACCACGGTGTCGGCATAGGCGGCGGCCAGCTCCAGGCCGTGCAGCGCCGCCACGACCGTGACGCCCAGGCCCCGCACCAGTTCCAGGAACTCCAGCTGGTGCCGCACGTCCAGGTGGTTGGTCGGCTCGTCGAGCACCAGCAGCCGGGGCCGCTGCGCGAGGGCGCGCGCCAGCAGCACCCGCTGCCGCTCGCCGCCGGACAGCTCGGCCAGCGGCCGGGCGGCCAGCGGCGCCAGGCCGGTGCGGTCGAGCACCTCGGCCACCACCAGCCGGTCCTCGCGGTCGAGCCGGTCGAAGCCGCTCAGGTGCGGGGTGCGGCCCTGCGCGACGGTCTCCTCCACGGTGAACTCGAACCCGTCGTGCTGCTCCTGCAACAGCACCCCGGTCAGCCGGGCGGCCCGTCCCGCCGTCAGCCGCCACACGTCGGCGCCGTCGACCAGCACGCGCCCGGTCTCGGGTCTGCGGGCGCGGAACACCGTGCGCAGCAGGCTCGACTTGCCGCTGCCGTTCGGGCCGACCAGCGCGGCGAACGCGCCGTCGGCCACCGTCAGCGACACGTCGTGCAGCACCCGGCGCCCGCCCACCGACAGGGACACCCCATCCACCACCAGGCTCACGCGTCGCCTCCCAGCCGGTGCCCGCGGCCGCGCACGACCAGCAGGAACAGCGGGACGCCGAGGAACGCCGTCACCACGCCGATCGGCAGCTCGGCCGGTGCGATCAGCACTCGCGCCAGCACGTCCGCCCACACCAGGAACACCGCGCCGAGGACGGCCGCCAGCGGCAGGACCCGCCGGTGGTCCGCCCCGACGACCATGCGCGCCACGTGGCCGACGACCAGCCCGACGAAGCCGATGCCGCCGGACACCGCCACCGCCGTCCCGGTGAGCAGGGTCGCCAGCACGAGCAGCCACCGGCGCAGCCGGGGCGCGTGCACGCCGAGCGCCGCGCACGCGTCGTCGCCCAGCACCAGCACGTTGAGCCGCCGCGCCCTGGCCACCAGGACCGCGCACGTGCCGAGGACCACCGCGGCGGGCACGGGCAGCGCCGACCACTGCGTGCCGGACAGGCCGCCGAGCAACCAGAACACGATCTGCTGCTGCGCCGCCGCGTTGTTGGTGCGCGCCAGCAGGTAGGAGGTGACGCCGCTGAACAGGTGCGCGCACGCCACGCCGACGAGCACCAGGCGCAACGGGTGCAGCCGGCCGCGGTGGCGGGCGAGCGCGAGGACGAGGACCATCGCGACGGCCGCGCCGAGGAACGCCGCCGCGGGCACGGTCACCACGCCCAGCAGCGCGCCGCCGGAGGTCAGGGCGAGCACCGCGCCGACCGAGGCGCCGGACGACAGGCCCAGCAGGTGGGGGTCGGCGACCGGGTTGCGCACCACCCCCTGCACGACCGCGCCGGCGAGCGCGAGGCCCGCGCCGACCACGGCCCCGAGCAGCACGCGCGGGAAGCGGAAGCGCCAGACCACCAGGTCCGCCGTTCCCGGCGTGCCGCCGCCGCCGGTGAGCCGGTCGGCGAGGATGGCCGCCACCTGCCCGGCGGGCACGCCGACCGGGCCGATGCCGGTCGCGACGAGCACCGACACCGCGAGCACCGCGCACGCCGCCGCGAGCACGGCGAGGTGGGCCGGTGCGGCGCGGCGGTCCGCGGCGAGCGGCGCGGGAGCGCTGGTGGTCGTCACGGCGTCGTGGGGTGCAGCGCGGCGGCGAGCTGCTCCAGCCCGTCGACGTTGAGCGGGCCGGGGAAGCCGACGACGTACTGCGAGGTCGACACGATCCGGCCCTCCCGGACCGCCGTCGTGCTGGCGAGCAGCGGGTTGGCGCGCACCCGCTCGGCCAGCTCGGGGCCGGTGCTGCGGGCGAAGCTGAAGTCGGAGACGACCCAGATCAGCTCCGGGTCCAGCTCGACGACCTTCTCCGGCGAGACGTCGGCGTGCATGGAGGTGACGTCGTCGAAGACGTTGTCGCCCCCGGCCAGGTGGACGATCGCGTTGGGGATCGTGCCGCCGCCCAGCGCCTTCACCGGCTGCCCGGCCACCGGGTCGTCGGCCAGAGCCAGCACTCGTGGCCGTCGCCCGGTCCCGACCGCCGCGCCGACCGCGTCGACCCGTGCCCGCAGGTCGCGCACGGCGTTCTCCGCGCGCTCGGCGACGCCGAAGGCCCGGCCGGTGCGGGTGAGGAAGTCGTAGGTGGGGGTGAGGTCGGTGAGCAGCCGGTCGTCGGTGGTGCCGGGCAGGCACGCGGCCAGCCCCGTCGCCCCCATCGTCGCCAGGTCCGCGTCGGTGGGCGTGCCGGGCGCTCCGCCGAACGCGGGGAACCCGGTCACCACCACGTCGGGCCGCTGGGCGGCGACGACCTCCGTGCTCGGCAGGCGTTCGGCCAGCACCGGCACGCTCTCGGCGGCGGCCGCGTACGGCTCCGTGCCCACCCGCAGCGGTCCGGCGAACCCCGTGCCCACGATCCGGTCGGAGAGCCCGAGGTGCACCAGCGTCTGCGCCGCCCACCCGTCGACGGTCACGACCCGTCGCGGGTCGGCGGGGAACACCACGTCGCGGCCAGCGCAGTCGGCCACGACGGCACCCGCGGCGGCTCCGTCCCCGGCGGCCGCGCCGGTGCCGCACCCGGTCGGCACGAGCAGTGCCACCGCCGCGACCGCCACCAGCGACCACGTCCTGCGCGGGCTCATCGCGGCGACACCCCGTCACCGGCGCTCGCGGGCGCGTCGCGGCGCTCGTGCTCCATCACCCGCGCGACGCCCGCCGCGGTCTCGGCCCCGGCGTACCGCTCGACCAGGTGCAGGCCGAGGTCGAGGCCGGAGGTCACACCACCGGAGGTGACCCGGTCGCCGTCGTCGACCACCCGGCCCGGCACGACGCGCCCACCGGCGGCCTCCAGCTCGGCCAGTGCGAGGTGGTGCGTGGTGCACGGCCGCCCGTCGAGCAGCCCGGCCGCCGCCAGCAGCAGCGCTCCGGTGCAGACCGAGGCGAACACCAGTCCCGGCCGCTCGGCGGCGCGCAGCGCGCCGGGCAGCCGTCCCGACTCGATCTCGGCCCGCACTCCGGTGGCCGCGCCCCCGGCGAAGCCGCCGCCCGGCACGAGGACCACGTCGGCCTCCCCCGGTTCCCACCGGTGCACCGGACCGAGCGTCAGGCCCGCGCGGGTGTGCACACCGGGCCCCGGTTCGAGCGCCACGAGACGCGCCACGACGCCGGAACCCGCGCGGCGGCTCAGGTCGAGCACCTCCAGCGGTCCCACCACGTCCAGGTCGTCCACCCCGTCGAAGACGAGCACGTCCACCTTCGTCATGGCGTCGATGGTGGTCGGACGCGGCTGGCGGAAGAAGTGGCCAGCGGGTCAGCGTTCACCCGTTTCGCGCCACCGCTCGGGACGGATCTCAGGCTGTTGGAGGTCACGCACCAGTGGTCGGACGCGCACCGCGATCGGTTCCCGGCGGTTTCCGCACCGGTCGCCGACGGTCCACTGCGGACTCCCCCGCGGCGGACCTCTCCACCGCGCGACGGCCGACTCGCGGACGACGCCGGGCCGGCGCGACCGCCGGTGAGACGGTTCGTCCCGCGGGGTCGGCGGTGGCGTCGAGGGTGCTCGGCGATCCCGCGGACGAACGGCCCCGCCCTTCTCGACCACGTCGACGGGGCCCCTCACCACTCGCGGACGAGTGGTGAGGGGCCCCGCAGCGGTGCTCGATCAGCCGAACGAGCAGGTGGACCGGTACTCCTCGACCGTGAGACCGCGGCTCGGACCGGGGCACAGGAACTGCTCGTAGCGGGTGTCGTCGTCGACGAACCTCTTGAGCCAGGAGATGGTGTACTTGGCGATGGTGGTGTTCGACGAGTTCGGCGCGAAGTGGTCGGCCGAGTTCAGCTCCAGGTAGGCCTTGTCCAGAGTGGACGGCAGACCCGCGTAGAACGGCTCGGAGTGCGAGCTGACCGAGGCCACGGAGTCGTTCTCGGCGCCCACGACGAGCGTGGGGACCTGCACGTTCGACCAGGACTTCCTGGTGTTCCAGCCCGTCAGCGGGATCGCGGCCTGCAACGACGGCCGGTCGGCCGCGGCTTCCAGCGTGCCGCCGCCACCCATCGAGTGCCCCACGACGCTCAGCCGCGAGGGGTCGATCCGGGAGCGGACGCTGCTGGAGGTCGTCAGGTGGTCCAGCGCGGCCAGGAGCTGGTCGCCCCGGCTGGCGGGCTGGTCGTAGCGGGACAGGGTGTCGATCGTGAAGACCACGAAGCCCTGGGAGGCCAGGCGCGGGCCGAGCCACGCCATGCTCGACTGGCTCGCGGTGTAGCCGGGCGCGACGGCCACCGCGCCGAAGGTGCCGTCGGAGGTGCTGGTGGGGTAGTAGATCGTGCCACCGCCGAAGCCGCGGGCGGCCAGGGACGAGACGGTCGTCTGGGAGGTCGCGAACGGCCCCCTGGTCGCCTCGATGCTCGCCGTGGTGGGCGCGGGACCGCGCTCGTAGGGGTTGTCGGCGGCCGAGGCGGCGGGAGCGGACAGGGCCGTCGCGGTGACGAGGGCGCAGGCCGTTGCCCAGCGGAGGGCCACGGATGATCTCTTCACGCTGTTCTCCTGATTGTCACGGGGCGTGATGATGCGATTGCGGCGGCGGGTGTACTCCACAGTAGGAAGCGCCCGTTCGGTCGTCAATCCCCAGGGCCGTCCGGTCTCAGACGTGCCACCGTGTAGCGCAATTCGTTCTGCGGCACCGGTTTCGCTGACACTCGCTCGAGTGATGCCCGGCCCAGCGCGGACGGCCGCGCGCTCCGCTCTACCAGGACGGCGGGAGGACCGAACCGCTGAGCTTGCCGCCGGGACGGTGGACCACGCACATGACGTCTCGGTCGCCGTCGGCCCAGGTCTCCTCGGTCGGCAGCACGGGGTAGAAGTCCAGGCCGGACGTCGCGCGGTCGCCCCAGCGGCGGGTGAACTCCGCACCGCAGCCGGCACGGGCGAACTCGACCAGGCCCGTGCGGTCCCAGGGTCCGTCCTCGGCGTGCGCGAAGAGGTAGGACTGGTTGTCCGCCTGCTCGGCGCACGGCTTGTAGAGCACCACGGGTTCCCCGGCGGAGGGCAGGTAGGCCGGGTCGTCGAAGCACTCCCCGCCCTCGATGTCGAGGATTCCGGTGGTGGCGGCGGTGAGGAACGCGTCGTCCTTGACCGGCGGCGCGGCCGGTGGCGCGGCGACCGGGGTGAGCGCGGCCAGGCAGAGCAGCAGCACGCCCGTCAGCAGCGTCCCGCGGTGGCGCGCGGCCCGCCGGATCTCCGTCATCGACAGCCCCTCGCCTCGTCGGGTGCCCGGACGGGCGCGACATCGTAGGCAGCCCCGGACCAACGCACGACGCCCGCGGCGGCACGGCGGGGCGGACACCCGGTGAACGGACGGCGCTCCGGCGCGCGATGTCGTGCGAGGTCACGTGTTCACCTCCCGGCCAGCGGGCGGTCCGCTCCGCGCCCTCGGTGTTTCGTGTGCCGGTGCAGTAATTCGACCGCTTCCGCGCGTTCGCCGGCAGCGTGATCGAGTGTTCGAGGAGAGAACTCGACGTGAGCGACTTCGACAGACGCGGGTCCCTCCTCGGGTCCCGGCGAGGTGTGGTGACGGCGCTCGGCGCGGCCGTCCTGCTCGCCGGTGGCCTGGTGGTGGGTCCGGTCGCCCTGGGCGCGGACGACGTTCCGCCCGTGAAGCACCCGGCGGCTGAGCTGTACCGGCCCTCGCCGGTGCCCGACCGCCTCGTCCTCACCCCCACGACCACCCCGCACAGCACGCAGAAGGTGACGTGGCGCGCCGCGACCACGGCCCAGCACGCACAGGCGCAGATCCTGAAGGCTCCGCGCGCGCTCGGTGACGTGAAGCCGGCGGCGGGCGCGGTCAGCACGGTCAGGGCGGCATCGACGACCGCGGTGAACACGTCGCTGGGCTACCCGTCGACCTACCACACGGTGGAGTTCACCGGTCTCGAACCGGCCACCCGCTACACCTACCGCGTCGGCGACGGCGTCAACTGGAGCGAGTTCGCGGACTTCACCACCGCGGCGAGCGGCTTCCAGCCGTTCTCGTTCCTCTACTTCGGCGACGCGCAGAACTACATCGACTCCGCAGTGCCTCGCGTGTTCCGGCAGGCGTTCGCCGACCGCCCGCAGGCGAAGGCGATCGTGCACGCCGGCGACCTCATCGACTCCGCGAACAGCGAGGAGCAGTGGGGCCAGTGGCACGCGGCTGACGGCTTCGTCAACAGTCAGATCAACAACATCGCCGTGCCGGGCAACCACGAGTACAGCGGTGGCCTGTCCTCCTTCTGGCGTCCCCAGTTCCCCTACCCGGACAACGGTCCGGGCAACGCGCAGCTGAAGCAGACCGCGTACACGGTGGACTACCAGGGCGTGCGGTTCATCGGCCTGGACACCAACCACCAGAGCAACGCCGAGCTGATGGCGGCCCAGACCCGCTGGCTGGAGGGCCTGCTCGCGAGCAACCCCAACAAGTGGACCGTGGTGACGCTGCACCACCCCGTCTACTCCACGACGGGCACCCGCAACAACCCGAACGTGCGCGGGCAGTGGGCGCCGCTGTTCGAGGAGTACGGCGTGGACCTGGTGCTCCAGGGCCACGACCACAGCTACGGCCGGGGCAACCGGGTCGACAACCGCGAGTCCACCTCGGTGCACAACGGCGTCGCCTACGTCGTCTCGGTGTCCGGCGGCAAGATGTACCAGCTCAACGACGGGTCGAACTGGACGGGCAACGACGCGGAACTGCGCAGCAGCGCGCAGAACGCGCAGCTGTACCAGATGATCGACGTCGAGGCGGACACCATCCGCTTCGAGGCCCGCTACGCCGACGGCCAGCGCCACGACGGCTTCACCATCCGCAAGAACGACCGCGGTGAGCGGACCGTCAACGACGACCGCACGCCCGAGAACACCGTCGGTCAGCAGGTCGTGCTCGACCGCACGGAGGTGGAGCGCACGGGCGAGGTGGCGGTCTCCGCCCACGGCTACGACCCCGGCGAGCGGGTGGCGGTGCACCTCCGCGAGGAGGGCGACACCCGCGGCGGCCACCGCGACTTCCTGGGGTACCTCCAGGCCGACGAGCTGGGCCGTCTCCTCCACACGCTGCGACTGCCGCCGACCGCGAAGAAGAACGGCCGGTACGTGGTGCACCTGGAGAGCGAGCACCAGAAGATCACCAGCCCGGTCATCACGGTGACGAAGTAGCAGCCGAACCGGTCACGACCGGGTGCGGGCGCACGCCGCCCGCACCCGGTCCGCCCACCTGGAGAACCCGTGCTCATCCCGTTCCGACTCCTGGCCGGTACCGCGGTCGCCGCGCTCGCGGCGCTCCACGCCCCCGCCGCGGCCCTCGCGCACCCCTTCGGGCCGCCCTCCACGGCGCGCATCACCGTCGACGGCTCCGTGCTGTCGCTGACCTGGCTGGCCGCGGAGGACGACTGGGTGGCGCTCGGTCAGTCGCTAGGCGCGTTCGAGGACCCCGCCGCCGAGCGGGTGTCGACGGAGTTGACCGGCGAGCAGAAGCTGCGGCGCTCCGCCGCCGTGCACGACTACCTGCTGGAGCGGATCGCCGTGGCCCAGCGGGAACTCCCGTGCCCCGGTGAACTGGCCCCGCTCGACGGCCTGCTGTCCGCCGGAGCGCGGTTCACCTTCGAGTGCCCCGCGCCGGTGGTGGACGTGGACGTCACCCTGAGCGCACTGACCGACCTGAACGAGTCCTACCGCACGGTCCTGACGCCGGACACCCCCGCCACCCCGGCGCAGGCGCTGTTCACCGGCGAGCAGAGCACCGCGCGCCTGACCTTCTCGGGCACGTCCGGCGGTCTGCCGGCCCAGTTCGTGCCGCTGGCGGTCGGCACCGGTGCCGCCGCGCTGCTGGGCGCGGCGGTCCTGCTGGTCCGGCGGGCGCGTCGCACGGCGGTGACGTCGTGAGCGGGTTCGAGGACCGGCTGATCGCCCTGTTCGACAGCGGCGCGGTGTTCTGGGTGGCGCTCGTCGCCGCGCTGGCCGTGGGAGCCGCGCACGCGGTGGCGCCGGGTCACGGCAAGAGCGTCACCGCCGCGTACCTGGTCGGCACCAGGGGCCGCTACCCCGACGCCGTGCGCCTCGGCGTGATCGTCGCGATCATGCACACCTTCTCGGTGCTGGTGCTGGCCCTGCTCTGGGTGGGCGTGAGCGCGGGCATCGGCACGCAGACCGTCACCGCCTGGATGCAGGTGCTGGCCGGTGTCGTGGTGATCGGGGTGGGCGTGCACCTGGCGAGCACCCGCCTGCGCCGCCGCGTTCCCGCGGGCCACGGCCACGGACACGGGCACGGACACGGGCACGGGCACGGGCACGGCGATCCGGTGGACCCGTGGTCGCGCCGGGGCCTGACCGCGCTGGCCCTGTCCGGCGGCCTGCTCCCGTCCCCCTCGGCGTTCCTGGTGCTGGTGAGCGGCCTGCTGACCGGCCGGGCGGTGCACGCGGTGGTGCTGGTGCTGGCCTTCGGCGTCGGCATGGCGGCCACCCTGACCGCCGTGGGCGTCGTGACGATCAGGGGCTTCTCGGCGCTGACCACCCGCGCGGCGACCGGAGCGCGCATCGCCGCGTGGACCCCGGTGCTGGCCGGTTTCGCGGTCACGATCGGCGGCTGCGTCCACCTGTTCAGCGCGGTCGCGGTCCTGACGGCCTGATCGGTCGCGGGAACGCGGCCGAGCGCGGCCCATACGATCTGACCCCATGACGACTCTGGAGCCCGGTGCGGTGTTCCGCGGCGACCCGCCTCCGCGCGACGGGCCCTACCTGCTGGGACAGCGGGTGCGCTTCGACGAGCGGTCCTGGACGTCGCACCTGCCGGACGCCTCGCTGTGGCCCCGCGAGCTGGCCGGGCGGGACGAGGTGAGCCGCCGGACGCTGTTCACCGTGGCCCGCGACGCCGTGAACGAGCCGGGGGCGGCCAGGACCCTCGTGGCCGCGGCGGTGTGGCAGCACGCGCCGAAGTCGCGGTTCGCGGCCGTGCTCGGCCGGCTGGTGCGCGAGCCGGTCGGCCAGCACCTCGCCGCAGCCGTCCGCACGGCGCGCACGAGCCCGGCCGACGCGTTCGCCCAGCTCACCCGGAAGGGCGAGCTGGCGCTGCCGGAACTGACGGCCGACCTGTTCACGCCGGTGCTGCACTTCGCGGTGTACGGGGAGAGCGGGCCGCTGGTCCTGGACCGGTACGTCGTGACGGCGCTCAACGCGCTGCGCGGCACCGACTGGAGCCCCGACGGGCCGTGGTCGCCGGAGCAGTACGGCGACTACCTCGCGGTGGCGGCCGAGTGGGCCGCGGCGTGGGGTTCGGGAACCACGACGGACGTCGTGGAACGCACGTTGTCCGCGGCCGGACGGGCACTCGGCAGTGCGTTCGGGTGAGTGCGACCACCCGGTGCGGCAGTGGGCCGCCGACATCGTCGGCCGGCGCGACCGACCGATCTTCGGAGGTGGCCTCGACCGGCCTCGTCCGAGCAGGAGGAGACGCGATGAGCACGACGCGGCGCAGAGCACTGGTGACCGGTGAAGGTCGTGGCATCGGTGCGGCGGTCGCCGGGGCGCTGGCCGCGGACGGGCACGTCGTGGCGGTGCACTGCCGCGGCGACGTCGCGGCGGCGAAGGCCGTCGTGGCCGGGCTGCCGGGTGACGGGCACGTCGTGGTCAGCGGTGACGTCGCCGACCCGGTGGCCGTGCGGGAGTTCACCACCGCCGCGGTGGACGCGCTCGGCGGGATCGACGTGCTGGTCAACAACGCGGGCGTCTACACCGAGACGCCGCTGACCACCACGGACCACGAGCGGTGGCAGGAGGACTGGCGGCACGTCGTGGGCGTGAACCTGCTCGGCACGGCCAACGTCACCTGGTGCGTGGTGGACCACCTGCTGCACCGGCCGAAGGGCCCGGAGGGCGGGCGGATCATCACCGTCGGCTCCCGCGGGGCGTACCGGGGCGAGCCGGACGCGCCCGCGTACGGGGCGAGCAAGGCCGGTGCGCACGCGCTGACGCAGTCGCTGGCCGTGTCGCTCGCGCCGCACGGCATCGGCGTCGCCGCGGTGGCGCCGGGCTTCGTGGCCACGGACCTCGTGGGGCCGCTGCTGGCCGGGCCGCGCGGGGACGCGATCCGCGCGCAGAGCCCCTTCGGCCGGGTGGGCGAGCCGGACGACGTCGCCTCGGCGGTCGCGTGGCTCGCCTCGCCCGGCGCGCTCTGGGCCAGCGGGACGGTGATCGACCTCAACGGCGCGAGCCACCTCCGCTGAGCGGTCCTACTGGAGGTACTTCTCCACCTGCTCGACCGGCCGACTGTGCGCCTCGTCGGGGTTCTCGCCGAACTCGCTCTGGGCACGGCGCTGGCGCAGCAGGTCCCAGCACTGGTCCAGCGCCGCCTCGACACCCCGGAGCTGCTCCTTCTCGGTGGCCGGGTCGAGTTCGCCCGCCGTGGTGCGCGCCCGCAGGTCGCGCTCCAGCTCCACCAGTTCCCGGACTCGTCCGAGGATGTCCTGCTCGTTCACCCGCTGCTCCTCTCGTGCGGTCTGCTGCTCGCGCGCTCCGACGGCGACGAGTCGCAGCACCCCACCTTGCCGCAGGTCGGGCACATCCGCAGGCGGACGCGGTGGCGAGGCGTCCGCGCAGCTCCGCGGCGTGCGGAGTTCGACCGGTGCGAGATCGCGCGTGGTGCCGGAGCACCGCGGTGGAGCCGTCCCGCCCGTTTGAGGACGACGCCGCAGCGGGTATCGCAGCACCCGAGCGAACAACACTGCGGAGGGTGCGCGATGACGGGATCGGCGGCCGGGGCGGCGGAGGCCGGGAAGCGGGCCGCGCACAGCGCTCCCGTGAGACTGGCCGGACGGGTGGGCCTCGTGGCCTACGGGGTGGTTCACCTGCTGGTGGCCTGGCTGGCCGCGCAGGTCGCGCTGGGCGACTCGACCAAGGCGGACAAGACCGGCGCGTTGCAGACGGTGGCCGCGACCCCGCTGGGCGAGGTGCTGATGTGGGTGATCGCGATCGGCCTGGGCGCGCTGGTGCTGTGGCAGCTCGTCGAGGCCGGGTGGGGACACCGCGGGGTCAGCGGCGGGCGGCGGACGCTGCGCCGGGTGGTCAGCGCCGGTGAGGCCCTGCTCTACGGCGTGCTCGCCCACAGCGCGTGGGCCCTCGCGACCGGCTCGAAGGGGCCGTCGGACAGCGCGCAGTCCTCGCTGGTCGCGCGGGTGCTGGCGCAGCCGTGGGGCACGACCGCGATCACGCTGCTCGGGCTGTGCGTGGTCGGCGCGGGCGCCTTCCTCGTCTACCGCGGGGTGACCCGCGAGTTCACCAGGGAGCTGGACCTGCGGGACGCGAGCGCGTCGCTGCGCCGCACGGTCGTGCGGCTCGGCCAGATCGGCTGGATCGCCCTCGGCGTCGTCTACGGCACCGCCGGGGTGCTCGTGGTGGTGGCCGCCGTGAACTCCGACCCGGCGCAGGCCACCGGTCTGGACAAGGCGCTCAAGACGCTGGCGGGCCAGCCCGGCGGCGGACCGCTGCTGCTGGCCGTCGCCGCCGGACTGGCCGCGTTCGGCGCGTACGCGCTGCTGGACGCCCGCTTCCGCAAGGCGTGAGCCGATGACGAACCGGAGCGGCAACGAGGACGTCATCGGCACGTTCCACCACGACCTGGTGAACGACGTGTGGGAGTGGTCGGACGTGACCGCGACGATCCACGGCTACCGGCCGGGCGCGGTCACGCCGAGCACCGATCTGGTGCTGTCGCACAAGCACCCCGAGGACCGCGAGGACGCGGAGCAGCGGCTCGCGCGGGTGCGCGAGGACGGTGCGCCGTTCGGGCACCACCACCGCATCGTCGACGCGATGGGCAGGCAGCGGCGGATCGTCGTGGTCGGCGGTGGTCACCACGACGAGGCCGGGCGGCTGGTCGGCGTGCGCGGCTACGTCGTCGACCTGACCGAGGCGGCCGACCGGCTGGTGCAGGAGGAGATCACCGCGCGGGTGGAGGGCATCGTGGCCGACCGCGCGGTGGTCGAGCAGGCCAAGGGCGCGCTGATGCTCGTCTACGGCATCGGTCCGGACCTCGCGTTCGGCCTGCTGCGATGGCGTTCGCAGGAGAGCAACGTGAAGCTGCGCGAGCTGGCCGAGCAGCTCGTGCGGGACCTCCAGGACGGCGGGGCCGCGACGCACGACGCGCGGAAGAAGGTCAGCGACCTGTTGCTGACGCTGCACCGGCGCATGGCTCGCTGACCCGGCGTCCCCCGGCCACCACAAGTGTGGTCGCGCTCTCACGATTCGTCAAGAGTCCGGCTCTGGCACCTCCGGAAACACCGCTCGACCATCCACTTCGGACGGAGCTGTTGTCCGGTTCCTGTCCGGTCCCGTTCGCGTGCGGAAAGACTTCGGTCCGAACAGGATGTGCCGACTTCTGGTGGTACGTCCTCGATTCTCCGTCTCCCTAGCCTCGGGAGCGGGAGACCCTGACGGACCGGAACCCCGACGTCGCCGCCGCACGGCCGTGGCTCCGGCCGTTCTCCCGCGCCCTGCACAGGACAAGAAGGAGAACGACCGTGAAGCGCAGAACTGTTGTGCGGCTGAGCGCCCTGGCGGTGTTCGCGGCCGGTGTCGGCACCACCGCGGGCGTCACGAACGCGTCCGCCGGGCCGCTCGCCGATCCGGGCACCGAGCTCACCGCGGCGATGCAGCGCGACCTGGGACTCACCCCCGAGCAGACGCGGACGCGCCTGGCGCAGGAGGGCACCGCGATGCGGGTGTCCGCCGCGGCGACCGGGGCCGCGGGCGACGCGTTCGGCGGCACCTGGTTCGACGACACCAGGGGCGTCCTCGTCGTCGGCCTCACCGACACGTCGAAGGCGGACGCGGTGCGCGCGGCGGGAGCCGAGGTCGTCCCGGTCGCGGTGAGCGCCGCGACCCTGGACGCCGTCAAGGCCGGGATCGACGCGAGGACGGAGTCGGCACCGTCCGGCGTGCACAGCTGGCGCGTGGACCACAGGAGCAACAGCGTCGTCGTCACGGTCGGCGCGGACGCGAACGAGGCGGAGGTCCGAGCGTTCGTCGGCGACGCCGCCGAGACCGGCCCGGTCGTGGTCGAGAGGACCTCGCAGTCTGCGCCCAGGACGTTCGCGCCCGGCACGGTCGGCGGCGATCCCTACTACATCAACGGCAACACCCGCTGCTCGATCGGCTTCTCCGTCGGCGGCGGCTTCGTGACCGCGGGGCACTGCGGCGGCGTCGGCAGCAGCACCGTCGGCTGGGACGGCTCCGCGCAGGGCACGTTCGCCGGATCGTCCTTCCCCGGCAACGACTACGCCTTCGTCCGCACCGGCAACGGCTGGTGGCAGGCGCCCGTCGTGCTCGGCTGGGGCACCGTGTCCGACGTGATCGTGCGCGGCTCCAACGAAGCCCCCGTCGGCTCGTCGATCTGCCGGTCCGGTTCCACGACGCGCTGGCACTGCGGCACCGTGCAGGCCAAGAACGTGACCGTGAACTACGCGCAGGGCGCGGTGCACCAGACCACGCAGACCAGCGTGTGCGCCGAGCCGGGCGACTCCGGCGGCTCCTTCGTCACCGGCGACCAGGCGCAGGGCGTCACCTCGGGCGGATCGGGCAACTGCTCCAGCGGCGGCAGGACGTTCTTCCAGCCCGTCAACGAGATCCTGTCGGTGTACGGCCTGCGGCTGACCACCGGCTGACCTCGGGACGGCGCGCGGCCCGGCCCCTCGGCGCGAGGGACCGGGCCGCGCGTCGCGCGTGCCGGACCGTCAGCAGGAGCCGACGTCGTCGCGGTGGGTCACACCGCTCGCGCGGAGCTCGGCGGCGCGCTCGGCCGCCACGCCCGCGGTGACGACCTCGTTCTCGGCGTAGTACACCCAGTCGACCTGCTGCTCGTAGGTGCTCGTGCCACCGGTGTGCGAGGCGAGGTCGATGAACCACTGGTTGAAGTTCAGCGACATGTCCTGACGCGGGTACACGTCGAACTCACCGCTGCGGTCGTGGTCGGCCACCAGCTCGCCGTCGACGTAGTACCTGATGTGGCCGTCGGCGACCGTGGCGGACACGACGTGCCAGCCCGCCATCGATCCGGGCCTGCTGTCGGACTTGTTCTTCGCTGCCCACTCGGGGTTGTTCTGGTAGGTGTTGTAGGAGGTGAAGAAGTTCGTCGCGTCCGTCGTGCCCCAGCCACCGTTGGGCAGGTACTCGGAGAAGTCCAGCTCGCTGTAGATCGGGTCGTTGTCGTAGCGCAGCGGGCTGATCGTGTAGAAGGTCTGGTTCACCAGGTCCCCGTCGACACCGGTGACCGGCGCGTCGGAGAAGTGGATGCGGCTCGCGTAGGTGCCCTCGAAGAAGCGCTGCTCGCGCTGGCTGAACTCGGTCTGCGTGGTGCCCTCCGGCGTGCCGTCGGTGGAGGCGGCCAGTTGGGCGACGGGCTCGCCGTCGACCCTGGGGAACGTCAGGTTGTCCGCCTCCCAGCGGGCACCCGGGACACCGGGGCCGCCCTGGTAGTCGCGCACCGACCAGCCGTTGGCCGCGAACGCGGGATCGTCGTGCGCGGTGTAGGCGAAGTCGTCGAACAGCACACCACAGGCAGCGGTCGGCTGCGGGTCGCTGGCGGACGCGGCGGTCACTCCTGCCGCGGCGGTCGCCGCGGCGACGGCGGCGACCGCGACGGCGGCGGCCGTCGCTCGTGACTTGCGCATGGGGGACATCGTCTGCACTTCCTCGACTAGGGAACGGTTCTGCCGATCGACCGCCGCGCGCACGGCGTCGCGCACCGGGGCGATCACTGGTTCGTCGACGAACCGCCGTCCACAGTGGTCGGACGGTCCGGTGAAGTCAAGAGAACCGGATCACGGCACGAAGATCGGCGCGCGGCCCGCCGGACTCCCGGCCGGTCACGCAGGGTGTGCGAAGATTGCGCCGATGGCGGGTGTTCCGGCGGCGGCGAGGTGGCTAACCTGGGAGGTCGCACGTCCCGGCGTCGACCTCGGAGGGTGAGCGGCAGGTGGAGAACACCCACGCGGACCTGGACACGGCTCCCGACGTCCCCCCGGCCAGGATCAGCTCTTCGCGCAAGCGACTGCTGGCGGTCACCGGTGTGCTGGTCGTGCTGCTCGCGGCGGTGTTCTTCGTCGCCACGTCGGGCCCCGACGAGGGCACGCCGTTCCGCATGGTCGGGTCGGTCCAGCTCTTCGAGCCCGACCACGTCGAGCTGACGCCCTCGGGGTGCCGCGGCACCGGCGAGTTCGCCGACGTCGTGGAGAACACCCCGGTGACCGTGTACGACGACGCCGGCTCCCCGGTCGCCACCGGCCGCCTGGACTCCAGCGAGCCGGTGAGGGCCGACCGCGACGACCCGGCCTCCCCGGTGATCGAGTGCAGCTTCACGTTCGTGGTGGAGGACGTGCCGGGCGGCACGGGCGCGAAGGGCGGGCACTCCGGTCACGCCGCGCACGCGGCGCACGAGGGCGGTGACGCGGTCCTCCAGGTCGAGGTGGCCCGGCGCGGGAAGGTCGTCGTGGACACCTACACGGCCGAGGCCGGCCTGGTGTGCCTGACCGTGGTCGGCGACCCGGTGACCTGAGCGGACGTGAACGCCGTACGGGGCTCCCCGCCGTCCGTCGTGCGAAACGCGCGCAGATCTGGTGAGATGTGTGCCGTCGCGCTCTCCGAGCAGACGGGTGAGCGTCGGACGCGGAGCTGACGGCCTCCCGCTCGGGCGAGCGGGGCACCCGGACGGCACCGTCGTGGTGGTGGGGTCCGGCGATCGACCGGTGATGTGCACCGTCTGCGCCTCGGTGCGAATATCGAGCGGCGAGTTCGGGTACCACTGGGGAACAGGGCTGCGCCACGACGCCGATGATGTCTTGGGGATGTTGCGATGAGCGCGATCGACACCGGGTCCACCGGCGAGAGACGGTTCGGACTGGCCTCGTCGGTCCAGCACGTGTGGGACGAGTTCCCCGACGGCATCGAGTCCGGCCCGGCGTCGCGCATGCGCGCGCAGCTCGCCGAGGTGCTCGCTGGCTGCCACCCGGAGCAGGTCATGGACGCCCAGCTGGTGCTGTCCGAGCTGGTGGAGAACGCCTACGAGCACGGTCGGCGCCCCCTGTTCGCGAAGGTGACGGTGTCGCGGGGGCTGGCGCGGTTCGACGTGGCCGACACCTCCACGCGCACGCCGTGCGCGACCTGCGCGGAGCGTGCCCAGCACAACCACACGGGCGGCCGCGGGATGCTGCTGATCAGCAGCATGTGCCGCCGCT
Source organism: Umezawaea beigongshangensis (assembly GCF_016464305.1). Classification (GTDB taxonomy): domain Bacteria; phylum Actinomycetota; class Actinomycetes; order Mycobacteriales; family Pseudonocardiaceae; genus Umezawaea_A; species Umezawaea_A beigongshangensis. Next base: position 199,697 of record NZ_JAEIOJ010000006.1, on the reverse strand, counting down.
GGGGCGTCACCGTGACTCCGGGTGAGGGCAAGACGGTGTGGGCGGAGCTGGTCCTCGGCGACGGCGACGCCCGGTAGGCGTCCGCGCCGGTCCCGCCCCCGCGAGCCGCCGGGACGGGACCGGCGCGTCGGGCGAGGTGCAGCGAGGCGGTGAGGAGCAGCCCGCCGATCGCCACGAGCCCCGGCACGGCGGGACCGGGCAGATCCCGCCGGAGACCGGCCCCCGCCACACCGGCGCACGGACCGCAGTCGTCGGACGGACCCCGGGGCGAGCACGACCGGCGCAGCGGCGACGTCGAACGGCCGGCACGGGGGCCTCGGCGCCCGGTGGCGTCGTGGTCATCAGCCCGTGGAGCACTCCCGCAGCGCCCGCGGTACTCGATCGGGGTGGAGGCGACGCCGATCACCAGGGATTCCGTCTCGGCGGGGCCGTCGCCAGCGCGCGGACGGCACGGGGTCCGCTACTCGGCCAGCCAGGTGATCTGGCGGATCTTGTTCATCGCGTCGAGCGCGGCGACCTTGTAGGACTCCGCCAGCGTCGGGTAGTTGAACACCGCGTCCACGAGGTAGTCCACCGTGCCGCCGCAGCTCATCACGGCCTGTCCGATGTGGACCAGCTCGGTCGCGCCGGTGCCGAAGACGTGCACGCCCAGCAGGGAGTGGTCCTCGGGCGAGACCAGCAGCTTCAGCATCCCGTAGGAGTCGCCGATGATCTGGCCGCGCGCCAGCTCCCGGTAGCGGGAGATGCCGACCTCGAAGGGAATCCTGGCCTTCGTCAGCTCGTCCTCGGTGCGGCCGATGAAGCTGATCTCCGGGATGGTGTAGATGCCGATGGGCTGGGTCTCGCTCATCGCGCGCACCGGTTCGCCGCACGCGTGGTAGGCCGCGAGCCTGCCCTGCTCCATCGACGTCGCCGCGAGCGCGGGGAAGCCGATCACGTCGCCCACCGCGTAGACGTGCGGCGCGGACGTGCGGAAGTGCTCGTCCACCGGGATGCGGCCCCGGTCGTCGGCCACGATGCCCGCGCGCTCCAGGTCCAGGCCCTCGGTCATGCCCTGCCTGCCCGCCGAGTACATGACGGTCTCGGCCGGGATCTTCTTGCCGCTCTCCAGGACGGCCAGCGCGCCGCGCGAGTAGCGCTCCACCGACGCGACGGACTCCCCGAACCGGAACGTCACGGCGAGGTCCCGCAGCTGGTGCTTGAGCGCTTCGACCACCTCCTGGTCGCAGAACTCCAGCATCCGCTCGCGACGCTCCACCACGGTGACCTTCGTGCCGAGCGCGGCGAACATCGAGGCGTACTCGATGCCGATGACCCCGGCGCCCACGACCACCATCGACTGCGGCACCTGCTCCAGCTGCACGATGCCGTCGGAGTCGATCACGGTGCGGTCGTCGAACTCGACGGTGGCCGGACGGGCGGGTCGCGTGCCGGTGGCGATGACGATCTTCTCCGCGGTGACCTGCTTGGCCTGCCCGGTGCCGTCGTCGATCACGATGGTGTGCGGGTCGAGGAAGCGGCCGAGGCCGGGCAGCAGGGCCACCCGGTTGCGGGAGAGCTGGTTGCGGATGACGTCGATCTCCCGGCCCACGACGTGCTGCGTGCGCGCCGAGAGGTCGGCGATGGTGATGTCCTCCTTGACGCGGTAGCTCTGCCCGTACAGCTCGCGCTGGTTGAGCCCGGTGAGGTAGAGGACGGCCTCCCGGAGCGTCTTCGACGGCAGGGTGCCCGTGTTGACGCACACGCCGCCGATCATGTCCCTGCGCTCGACGACGGCGGCCCGCCTGCCGAGCTTGGCCGCGCCGATCGCGGCCTTCTGACCACCTGGGCCTGATCCGAGCACGAGAACGTCGAAGTCGTACATGGCGTCAGTGTGCACGGCCGGTGCGAGGAAGACACGCGTTCGGCGCGAACACGAACGCGGGGTGACCGGCACGTGACGTGCCGGTCACCCCGCGGTGCGGTGCTGCGTGCGTGCGCGTCAGCTCAGCGGGGGCTGCTGCTGCGGAGCCGCGTCCACGTCGCCGCGCCACGAGCCGGTCTCCTGACCGCGGCGCTCGTCCTCGATGAACTTCTTGAAGCGGTCGAGGTCGCCCTTGAGCTGGCCTCCGACCACACCGACGGCGGCACCGGCCTTCTCGAGGAGACTGTCGGGCTCGTAGTCCATCTGGAGGTGGACCCTGGTGGTGCGGTCGTCGAGGCGGTGGAACGTGACGACACCGGCGTGCTGCGGCCCGGTGGTGGAACGCCAGGCGACGCGCTCGTCGGGGTGCTGCTCGGTGATCTCGGCGTCGAACTCGCGCTCGACCCCGGCGACCGAGGTCTTCCAGTGGGTGTGCGTCGCGTCCGTCTGGGTGATGCTGTCCACTCCGGACATGAAGTGCGGGAACGACTCGAACTGCGTCCACTGGTTGTACGCGGTGGTCACCGGCACGGCAACGTCGACGGACTTCTCATAGGTGGGCACTGAACTACTCTCCTTCGAGGGTCGGACGATCTCGTGCTGGTCTTGCTGCACAACGGCTACCCGTGCTTCGGGGCAGCAAACCACTCCTCCCCCGTTCGTGGCCCGCGGACCGGAGGAGCGCCGCCGTGACGCGGAGTGGTCGATCTCGATCGCCGGGAGGTGAAAACCAGTCCACCTCTGACCGGTCCGTCTCCGTTAGGTTCGGACGATGTTCGCCGCTGAGCGTCGTCAGGTGATCCTGGAGCTGGTCCGCTCCAACGGTGCCGTGTCGTTGCGGGAGCTGGCCCGGATCGTGCAGGCGAGCGAGGTCACGGTCCGGCGCGACCTGCGACGACTGTCCGAGGAGGGTCTGCTCGCGCGCAAGCACGGCGGCGCGGTGGCGACCAACCGGACGTCGTACGAGCCGAGCTACACGGAGAAGGCGCAGGTCGCGAGCGACGAGAAGGACGCCATCGCGAGCCTGGCCGCCACCCTGGTCTCCGCTGGTGACGCTCTGGTCATCGGCGCGGGGACCACCACCCAGACGCTGGCCCGCAGACTCGTCCGGACGGGTGACCTGACGGTGGTGACCAACTCGCTGCTGGTCGCGCAGATCATGGCGCGGGCGCCGGGGGTCGAGGTGATGATGTCGGGCGGGATGCTGCGGGCGTCGATCTTCGCGATGGTCGGCAGCGTGGCCGAGGCGGGGATGGCCTCGCTGCGGGTGCAGCGGGCGTTCCTGTCGGGCAACGGCCTGACCGCGGCCCGCGGGCTGTCCACGCCCAACAGCATCGTGGCCGGGGTGGACCGGGTCATGGCCTCGATCGCCGACGAGGTGGTCGTGCTGGCCGATCACACGAAGATCGGTGTGGACACGATGCTCCAGACCGTGCCGGTGGACCGGATCACGCACGTCGTGACCGACGGCCACGCCGATCCGGCCGAACTGGAGGGCTTCAGGTCCAGGGGAGTGCGCGTCCTGGTGGCCGAGGTCGGTTAGTCCGGACAGCCCCGTCGACCGGGCGGACCCGATCGTTTTGCGAGTGCAAACCGGTCGGAAACGATCATTTCCCGACACTTTCTTGCAATGTCCGGTGGGACAGGACTCAAATGAGGTGCAGGTCACGCGGCCCGCCAGTCGCGTCGCACAGCCCCGAAGGAGTGGCTCATGCCAGCGCCTGCCCTGCTCCCCGCGCCCTCCCCGATCCCCTCCACCGGACCCGCCCCGGTCGTCGCCGGCTGCGCGAACCCCGAGGGCTGAGGGTGCGCCGCGCGACGCGGCGGCCCACGACCACGACCATCCGCCGATCGTGATCCGGGGCGCCCGCGACGAGGACCGGCCGGGGTCGCCGTCCGGCCTCACCGCACTCCAGCCCCGACGTCCGGCGAGCACCGCCGCACGCCCCGCAGCACCGGAGGAGAACGCATGAGATCACGCACGTCCGGCGCCGCGCTGCTCGCCGCAGCGCTCGCCCTGTCCACCGCGCAGGCGACGGCGCAGGCGGCTCCCCCGCCGCGGGCCTCGTGGACCGTCACCGCGCCGTCGACGACCGGGATCGCGGCCGTGGTGGAACTGGACCAGAGCACGGGCGTGCCCGCGCTGTCGGTGCAGCGGCGCGGGCGGGTGCTGCTGTCCCCGGCTCCGGTCGGCCTGCGCACCGCGGAGGCCGACCTGACCGCCGGGCTGCGCCTGGTGGGGCAGAGCAGGCGGACGATCTCCGAGCGCTACACGATGACGACGGGCAAGCAGCGCGAGCGGACGGTGCTCGCGGCGGAGGCGCGGTTCTCCTTCGCCACCGCGGCCGGCGCCCGGCTGGACCTGCTGGTGCGGGCCGCCGAGGACGGCGTCGCCTACCGCTACGCGCTGCCCGCGGCGGCGACCGTGCTGGAGGAGACCTCGGCGTTCACGCTGCCCGCCGACTCGACGGCGTGGCTGCTGCCCTACAACGTCAACTACGAGAACCGGCGCATCCGCACCACGGCCGCGGCGGCCGACACGGCCACCGACGACTTCGCCTACCCGGCGCTGTTCCAGGTGGGCGAGGACCACGTGCTCATCACCGAGTCCGACGTGGACGGACGCCACTCGGGCAGCAAGCTGCTGCACACCACCGGATCGGGCACCTACCGGGTGGCGCTGTCCGACGCGTCCGTGCGTTCGGACGGGCCGCTGGAGACTCCGTGGCGCACGATCGTCGCCGGGTCGCTGGCCACCGTGACCGAGTCGACGATGGTCGACGACCTCGCGTCGCCCGCGAAGTTCACCGACACGTCCTGGATCGCGCCGGGCAAGGTGGCGTGGTCGTGGCTCAGCGAGCACGACAGCCCGCGGGACTTCGAGCGGCAGAAGGACTACGTGGACTTCGCCGCCCGCCACGGCTGGCCCTACGTGCTCGTGGACGAGGGCTGGAGCGACACGTGGGTGCCGGAGCTGACCCGCTACGCGCGGGCCCGCGGCGTGGACGTGCTGCTGTGGTACCACTGGACCCGCCTGGACACTCCGCAGGAGCGCGACGCGGAGCTGTCGAGGGTCGTGGGCTGGGGCGTGAAGGGCGTCAAGGTCGACTTCATGGACTCCGACTCGCAGGAGCGCTACCGCTGGTACGACGCGATCCTCGCCGACACGGCGCGGATGCGCCTGATGATCAACTTCCACGGTTCGACCATCCCGCACGGCCTCGCCAGGACGTGGCCGCACGTGATGACGATGGAGGCGATCCACGGCGCCGAGCAGATGCCGCACCCGGACAACGACACCGTGCACCCGTTCACCCGCAACGTGGTCGGGTCGATGGACTTCACGCCGGTGTCGCTGGAGGTGGGTCCGAAGGTGTCCAGCGTGGCGCACGAGGTCGCGCTGCCCGTGGCCTACGAGTCGGGGTGGACGCACTTCGCCGACATGCCGGAGGCGTACGAGAAGTACCCGAACGCGCTGCGGTTCCTCGACCAGGTGCCGACGGTGTGGGACGAGACGCGGCTGGTGTCCGGCGACGTGAGCGGCACCGCGGTCCTCGCGCGCCGCGCCGGTGAGCGCTGGTTCGTCGGCGGCCTGTCGTCCGGGGACGCGCGCACGCTGTCCGCGCCGCTGAGCTTCCTCGGCGGCGGCCGGTGGCTGGTGGAGCTGGTGCGCGATCCGGTGTCCGGCGTGCGCGGCGACGTGCGGCGCACCTCGTCGGTGGAGACCTCGCGCTCGACGCTGTCGATCGGCGTGCCGCGCAACGGCGGGTTCGCCGCCGTCGCCTGTCCCGCACGACCGGGCCGGCAGACGTGCGACGAGCCGATCCCGCGGGTGGCCGAGACCTCGCTGACGCTCACGCCGCGTTCCGCGGACGTCGAGCGGGGAGGCGGCGTCGAGGTGACCGCCGAGTTCTCGGTGACCTCGGCGAGCACCGTGCAGGACGTCGTGCTGGCGCCCGCGGCCCCCGCGGGCTGGACGGTGAGCGGCCCGCCCGTCACCGCCGCGCGGTTGGGGCAGGGCGAGACGCTGCGCGGCACGTGGACCGCGACGGTTCCCGCCGACGCGCGCTTCGGTCCGGCGGAGCTGCCGGTCGCGGCGGACTTCCGCGATCCGGGGATGCCAGCGGGCAGGCAGGCCGTGCACGTCGCGGACGCCGTGGACGTGTTCGTGCCGCCCAGCGGGCAGGTCCACGTCAGCGACCTGTCGTTCGAGTCGGAGGTCAACGGCTACGGCCCGGTGGAGCGCGACAGGTCGAACAACGACCTGATCGGCGGCGACGGCAACCCGATCACGATCGCGGGCGTGACCTACGCCAGGGGTCTGGGCGCGCACGCGCCGTCGGAGGTGACCCTGCGGCTGGGCGAGAACTGCACGCGGTTCACCGCGGCGGTGGGCATGGACGACGAGACCACGGCGCAGGGCTCGGCGGTGTTCCAGGTGGTCGGGGACGGCGACGTGCTGCACGACACCGGCGTGCTGCGCACCGGCACGGCCGCGGTGCCGCTGGACGTGGACGTGACCGGGGTCGGGTCGCTGACGCTGAGGGTGACCGACGGCGGTGACGGCAAGAACCACGACCACGCCGACTGGGCCGACGCCCTGCTCACCTGCTGAGACCGAGCTGCCCGCGGGCCGAGGAGCCTCCGCCCGCGGGCAGCCGGTGAGCTGGCGCGTGCGGACCGGAGACGGCCGTGAACTCCGTGCCCGCCGCGTCCGCGCGCCCGCCCTCCGGTTCGACACCGCCGAACTGCCCGAGCAGGTCCGGTTGGGCGGAGTGCGGGTCGGCCGCGTTCGCCGTCACCCCGCCGGAACGGGCGTGGCGCTGGACGAGGCGCGGCCCGCGTCAGCGGGTCGGGAATCGTGGCTGCGGGCGTGCGGGGGTACAGCGGTGCGGGGCGCTCTCGCGCCGGGGGAGGTCAGGCCGCGCGGCCGCGCGGACGGCTCTGCGCGCCGGAACCGTTGCGCCACGGGGAACTCGTGGCCCAGCGTCGGCGGGGACGACGCGCGGCGCCGGTGGAGCGCGGAACGCCCACGAGGCGCGGACCGCCGCACACGTGTTCTGCGCTGCCGTCCTCGAAGTCCTCGGACGACCGGTTCTCGTGGTTCGCGTTCACGTTCTCGTCGGCCATGAACCGCGATTACCCGACCTCCCCGCGGCCGAAACGACGATTTTTCAGATCCTCGGCCGGACCGCCGTCAGCGGCGGTGCACGCTCGCCTCCCACGGACGCAGCACGCCCACGCGGCCGGGCGGCAGGTTGCCGAGGAGCAGTTCGGCGTCCTCCCAGCCCTCCGGCACCTCCACCGTCACGTCCTCGCCGGTGAAGTTGCCCAGGACCAGCAGCTCCACGCCCTCGTGGGCGCGGGTGAAGGCGTAGACGCGCTCGTCGTCGGGCAGCAGCAGCGTGAAGTCGCCGTGCACGACGACGGGCTCGGTGTGCCGCAGCTCGATCAGCCTGCGGTAGTGGTGGAACACCGAGTCGGGGTCCTCGCGCGCAGCGCGGGCGTTGATCTCCACGTGGTTCGGGTTCACCGCGATCCACGGCTCCCCCGCGGTGAACCCGGCGTGCGGGGAGTCGTCCCACTGCACGGGCGTGCGCGCGTTGTCGCGGCCCATCGCCCGCAGACCGGCCAGGACGACCTGCGGGTCCTTGCCGCCCGCGTCGACGGCATCGGCGTAGTGGTTGAGGCTCTCGATGTCGCGGAAGTCCTCCAGCGTCTCCAGCGGCGCGTTCGTCATGCCCAGTTCCTCGCCCTGGTACACGTAGGGCGTGCCCCGGTGCAGGTGCAGGACGGTGGCGAGCATCTTCGCCGAGCGCACGCGGTGCTCGCCGTCGTCGCCGAAGCGGGACACGATGCGCGGCTGGTCGTGGTTGTTCCAGTAGAGGCTGTTCCAGCCGACGTCGGCGAGCCCGGCCTGCCAGCGCGCGAGGGACGCCTTGAGGTCGGTCAGCCGCAGCGTCCGGACGTCGAACTTGTCCGCGCCGTGGTCGAGACCGACGTGCTCGAACTGGAACACCATGTCCACCTCGCCGCGCTCCGGGTCGGTGAACAGCCTGGCCTGCTCGACGGTGACGCCGGGCATCTCGCCGACGGTCAGCAGCTTCTCCTCGCGGCCGGCGAACACCTCGCGGTGCATCTCCTGGAGGAACTCGTGGACGCGCGGCCCGCACACGTAGTGCGGCGAGCCGTCGCCGAGCGGGCCGCCGCCCATGACCAGCCCGTCGGGCAGGTCCGGGTCCTTCGAGATCAGGTTGATCACGTCCATGCGGAAGCCGTCCACACCGCGGTCCAGCCACCAGCGCATCATCTCGTACACGGCACGCCGCACCTCGGGGTTCTCCCAGTTGAGGTCCGGCTGCTTGCGGGAGAACAGGTGCAGGTAGTACTCGTCGGTGCTCTCGTCGTGCTCCCACGCCGGGCCGGAGAAGAACGAGCGCCAGTTGTTGGGTTCACCGGCCGGTCCGCCCGACTCGACGCCCTCGCGCCCCGGCCGCCACCAGTACCAGTCGCGCTTGGGGTTGTCGCGGGAGCCGCGGGACTCCACGAACCACGGGTGCTCGTCGGAGGTGTGGTTGACCACGAGGTCCATGACGAGCTTCATGTCGCGCTCGTGCACCGCGGCGAGCAGCGCGTCGAAGTCGGCGAGCGTGCCGAACACCGGGTCGACGGCGGTGTAGTCGCTGATGTCGTAGCCGTTGTCGTCCTGCGGGGACGGGTAGATCGGCGACAGCCACACGACGTCCACGCCCAGCGCGGACAGGTGGTCCAGGTGCGCGACGATCCCCGGCAGGTCGCCGACGCCGTCCCCGTTCGAGTCGGCGAAGCTGCGGGGGTAGATCTGGTAGACGACAGCACTCTTCCACCAGGCGTCGGCGGTCATGGCTCTCCTCGTCGGCTCGGGGTCGATCTCCACGATCCTGCCACCGCGCGCCCACCGGCACGCACCACGCCGAGTTGAGCGTTCGGGCACCGCGAGTGGAGCGTTCGGGCACCGCGAGTGGAGCGTTCGAGCACCGCGGGGTCGTCGGACGGTCCCGCTGGAGTGGCGGCCGTGGCCGTCGACCTGTTCGCGGGAACACCCGTCAGCGACCACCCCGCGGCGCTGACCTGGTACGAGAAGCTGCTGGGCTCCCCTCCGACGTTCGTGCCCAACGACACGGAGGCGGTGTGGGAGCTCGCCGAGCACCGGTACGTCTTCGTCGAACTGCGTCCCGAGCACGCCGGGCACGCCCTGCACACGGTCTTCGTCGACGACCTGGACGCCCGCGTGGCCGGGGCGGCCGAGCGGGGCGTGGAGCCCGCGAAGCGGGAGACGTACTCCAACGGCGTGCGCAAGACCACCCACGTCGACCCGGAGGGCAACGAGATCGGGTTCGGCGGAGCCCCGCTCTGAGCTGGACCGCGGTCCAGCCCGGAGCGGGCTCGCGTCAGGGGCGGGCCGTGCAGTAGACGATCCGCTTCCCCTTGTGCTCGGTGACGGTCCACAACTGCTCGCGCCCCGGCCAGTAGGACAGGTCCTCGACCCCGATCGCCACGGCGTACTGCCAGCCGTCCACGGTCAGGACCCCGTTGCCCACCGCCGCTTGCAGGTAGCCCGGCCCGGAATCGCCGTTGCCCGTGCTGTTGAGGTACCAGCGGCCGTCTGTCGACACCGCGCCCTGCACCCTCGGTTTGGGCAGCCGGTGCGCGTCCGACGCCTGCCAGAAACCGAGGCCGTCGGTGTCCGGAGTGCCCACTTCCGAGTTGAGCGGCCACCGCGCCACCCGCCCGTTGAGATTCGTGTCGTTCTGGTTCGCGCAGTACTCACCGGAGATGAGGGCGTCCGGCTCGCGGCTGCGGTCCAGGGAGATGTAGGAGAACTTCTGCGGTCCGGAGGCGTTGCACTTGTAGTCCGGCGGGAACGTCGCCAGGCCACCGGGGTTCGTCCAGCCGTGGACCTGGGGCATCACGTAGCGGTAGCCGTAGCTGTAGTACGTGCCGTCGTGCCTGCCCACCTTGCCGGACGTGTCCACGTCGCCGTTGGACGCGGACTTGATGTCGAAGATGTAGCGCATGTCGAACACCCGGATGCCCCGGTTGGTGTCGGCCATGTAGAGGTAGTTGCCGTACCAGACGATGCCGCCAGCGTGCACGCTGGCGCCGTCACCGGCCTGCGGCGCGGTCACCGCCTCGTAGGACGGGTTGCCGGACGCGTTGGTGTAGGGGTAGACCAGCAGGACGTGCTGGTAGTTTCCCGTGTCGGTGTCCAAGAAGGACACCCGGACGCCCTTGGCGGGCGAGCTGCCCTTGTTGTACCAGCTCACGAGAATGGCCTGCTTCTCGCCCCAGAACTGGTCCGCCTGAGCGTCGGCGACCGTGGTGATGCCCTGCGGCACCCACTCCTCGGTGGCGACGTCACCGCTGTTGAAGCAGTACTTGTCCTCCACCGCGAGCTCGCTGGTGTCCAGTGCGACCGAGTCGCACTCCGAGCCCTTGGGCGCGTCGTCCCTGTTCGCCTGGAGCAGGATGTTCTGCACTCCCAGCTTGGGCAGCTGCGCGTCGAGCTCGGCGGTGACGACGCCCTGGTCGGCGTTGGTCGGCACCAGGCGGAAGTCCGTCAGCGACGGCGCGGTGGCCGCCGCCGCGGTGCCGGAGGTGACCACGCTCAGCAGGGACGCGGCCAGCAGGCCGCACAGCGCGAGCCGGGGCACGGCGTTCTTCTTCCTCATGCGTCTCCTCGTGTTCGAGCCGGAGCGGGTCCGGCCAGCCGACGCTAGTGAGGACGCCTGACGTCCGGCTGACACCGGGGAAGCGCGTTCCGCTCGTGCGCCGTGTCGATCTCGCGGTAGAAGGACAGGAGCGCGGCGGCGAGCCGGTCGGGCGCCTCCACCGCCACGTAGTGCCCGATGCCGTCGAACGTCGCGGTGCTCACGTCCGCGGCGACCTGTCGCAGCGCGCTCGCGGTGAACTCCCCCGAGCCGCCTCCGACGGCGAGCACGGGCACGTCGAGCGGGCGGGCCGCCAGGGCGCGGACGTCGGCTCCGTCGCGGAGCATCGACCGGTACAGCCCCGCCGCGCCTCGAAAGGCGCCCGGTCGCCGGTAGGAGCGGACGATCTCGTCCACGTCCTCGTCGGTGAACGCGCCGGGCGTCGCGCAGAGGGAGGGGATCGCGTACTCGGCGACGAACTCCCGCTCCCGTCCGGTGAGCAGCATCTCCGGCACGCCGGGCGCGGCGAGGACGCCGATGTGCCACGCGCCGCCGCGGGTGACGTCGCCCAGCACCTCCACGCCGAACCCGGGAAGACCGGTCTCGATCGCCGTGAAGCTGGCGACGAGTCCGGGGTGCTCGGCCGCGACGCGGAACGCGGTGGGACCGCTGACGTCCTGTCCGGTCAGGTGCACGGGGCCGAGGTCCAGCCGGGCGATCAGCTCGCCGAGGTCGGCCGCCGCGGTCGCGCTGTCGTGGTCCTCCTCCGCGGTGGCGGAGTCGCCGAAGCCGCGGAGGTCGACCGCGATCACGCGGTGGTGCGGGCTCAGCAGCGGGATCAGCCGGTGGAAGACCCACCAGGTCTCGGGAAAGCCGTGCACCAGCAGGACGGGCGAACCGGTGGTCCCGGCGGTGACGCAGTGCAGTTCGGTGCCGTTCAGGCTGATCAGGTGGTGCTCGATACCGGGAACGGTGGCACCGCGGGGTTCGACGTGCACGACATCTCCTCGCACAGGTGGACAAGCTACTTGTCGAATTGTAGAGGTAGACAAGCTACTTGTCCAATCACTGGTCGCCTACGATCCGGCCATGGCGCGATCCCGCGGTGCCGAGCTCGCCGTGCTCCTGCTCGGCGGCTTCCACACGATGGTGGACGACGTGCAGCTCGAACTGGCGCGTCGCGGACACGCCGGTGTCCGCCCGGTCCACGAGTTCGCCCTCCGCGCCGTCGACGCGGGAGCGGACACCGCCTCGGAGCTGGGCCGCCGGCTGTCGGTCACCAAGCAGGCCGCGGCGCAGACGCTCGCCGTCCTGGAGCAGCTCGGCTACGTGAGCCGGGAGACCGACCCCGAGGACGCGCGCCGCAAGCGGGTGCGGGTGACACCCCGCGGCCACGAGCTGATGACGGTGGGCGGCGCGCTCTTCGACGAGGTGCGCGACCGCTGGGCGGCGCAGGTGGGCGCCCCGGAGCTGGACGCGCTCCAGGCGCACCTGACCGCGCTCGTGCAGCGCCGGTCCTTCAGCGCCGACGACCTCGCGCGGTTCGACCGGGAGAGCTGACGACCCGGGCCAGCAGTGCCAGGGCTCGCGCGAGGCGGGCACTGGTCCCGGGGAAGTCCTCCAGCGCCCCGCTGATCCCGGCCAGCGCGATGCCGGTGCGCGCGCACGGGTGCCCCGCCGCGATGCGTGCCGTCGGCCGAGCACCACACGCCGGCACGGCCGGGGTGCGGGGTCCGGGCCCGGCTACCCGGTCCGGCAGACCAGTCGGGCGTCGCGCGGCGGGACACCGCTGCCCTGGAGACCGAAGCTCGTGGTGCCCGCAGCGGCGATCGTGCGGTTGTGCTCGACGTTCTCGGCGTGCACGGTCCGGCCGTTCTGCGTGATCTGGGCGTTCCAGGAGTTGCGCACCTCCTGCTCGTCGGAGAAGGTCCACTCCACGCTCCACCCCCTCACCGGCCGCTCCCCCGCGTTGGTCACGACGATCGTGGCGATGAAGCCGTCGTCCCACCGCTGGTGCACGGCCAGTTCCGCGGTGCACGTGGACGGCCCCACCGGAGGGGGCGTCACCAGGGGTGTCGTCCCGACGAGCGTGGGCGGGGGATCGGCACGCGCCTCCTGCCGGGGCAGCACGGCCAGCAGCACCCACCCCACGACGGCGGCGACGACCGCGCCCGCGACGCCGACGACCGCCAGCACCAGGGAGACCTTGAAGGCGAGCTGCGCTAGCGGTTGGCTCATGGAGGCGCTCCTCGTGGACGACCGGTACGGCGGTCACGTCCTGGATACGGAGCGGCGAGGCGGGCGGTTCAGTCCCCGCGGGCCTCCGGCGCGTCGTGCCGGAACTCCGTCACCGCCGGAGGGACCGGCCGTGATCGGGTCGCCGGGCGGCTCACGGGACCACCGGGTCGCGGTGAGCGTCCTCGCGCGGAGCGGCGCTCCACACCGTGGACGGTGAACGTCACCGGTCCGGTGGTCACCTCCAGGTCATCACCCAGTTGTTCATCTCATCGTGTGCTTCACCCGGTCACCACCTTGCGCGAGGTCCGCGCATCCGATCTCCGAGGTGGTGCAGCGGGGGCGCGGTTCGACCACGGACGAGGCTCGAAATAGCCCGAACGTGGTGCGCACCGATGCCTTGAACACCTCGTGAAGGGGTATCCCCAGCTGGAGCGACACCGTGTGCACCACGATCAACCAGACGAACGGCGGACCCCCCGATCACCCGCCGTCGCGTTCCCACCGGAGATCGGACTCCAACGACCACGCTGAGTATCAGTGCGGCGCAGGACACAGCTATCACTGTCCGCAACCACCACGGATGCCGGCGTCACTTTGGATTAATCGAGCACCCGGACGATGTAGCCCAAAGTGGTCAAGTCGGGTACAGAAGACCCACAGGCACCACGCTCGACTAGACCGTTAGAGTGACAAGGGCGCACGGTAGCTTGATAACGCGTCACGATCGCTCGGCGATTGCATCCCTTAGTAGGAAGCCTTCGTTGACACGTGAACGTCGTCACTGTGGGCAATCATGACAGTATGCCGGGAACGAACGGAGCAATCCGGGCGTTGCACACGGTGAGCACGAAGCCTGGGCCCCGGCCCTGAGCCGAGCGAAAGGACACCGCCATGGCCGACCGCGTTCTACGTGGGAGCCGGCTCGGAGCAGTCAGCTACGAGACCGACCGCAATCACGATCTCGCCCCGCGCCGGTCGGTGCGGTACGCCTGCCCCAAGGGGCACGACTTCGAGGTCCCCTTCTCCGACGACGCCGAGGTGCCCCCCACCTGGGAGTGCCGTCTGCACGGTGCCGAGTCGAAGATCATCGACGGTGTCGAGCCGGAGGCCAAGAAGGCCAAGCCGCCGCGCACGCACTGGGACATGCTCCTCGAACGCCGCTCCATCCCGGAGCTCGAAGAACTCCTCGACGAGCGCCTCGAAGTACTGCGGGGACGGCGCACACGCACCGCCTGAGCGCACCGAACGCACGAGACCGCCCGCCCGGACGCCACCGGGCGGGCGGTCTCGCGTCGTGCGCGACCGTCCGGTTCACCGCCGCCGGGCACGAACGGCAGCGGGCACGAACGGCAGCGGGCACGAACGGCAGCGGGCACGAACGGCAGCGGGGCCGTCGCCATGACGGTCTCCCGTCACCGCGACGGCCCCGGCCGCACGACCCCCGTCAGGACCCGACGGTCGTCTTCGGCTTCGACACCAGATCGCGCAACTGCGTCAGCCGTCGCCGGGCACCCCACTTGGTGACGCGCCACAGCGCCTCGCGCACGATGTTCCCGCTCATCTTCGACTGACCGATCTCCCGCTCCGTGAACGTGATCGGCACCTCCACCACCCGGTGGCCCAGCTCGATCACGCGCCACGCCAGGTCGATCTGGAAGCAGTAGCCCTGCGACGCCACCGTGTGCAGGTTCAGCTCGCGCAGCACGTCGGCGCGGAAGGCCCGGAACCCGCCGGTGATGTCCTTCTCCCGCGCTCCCAGCGCCAGCCGCGAGTACAGGTTGCCCACGCGCGAGATGAGCTGGCGGTGCACCGGCCAGTTCACCACGCTGCCACCGGGCACGTACCGCGAGCCGAGCACCAGCTCCGCGTCGTTCAGCGCGTCCAGCATCCGCGGCAGGTCCTCCGGCGCGTGCGACCCGTCCGCGTCCATCTCCACGACCACGCCGTAGCCGCGCTCCAGCGCCCAGCCGAAGCCCGCGACGTACGCCGCGCCCAGCCCCGCCTTCTCCGTGCGGTGCATCACGTGCACCCGCTCGTCGGCGGCGGCCATCTCGTCCGCCACGTCGCCGGTGCCGTCCGGGCTCCCGTCGTCCACCACGAGGGCGTGGACGTCGGGCAGCGCGACGTGCAGCCGCTTCACGATCGTCCCGATGTTGTCCCGCTCGTTGTAGGTCGGGATCACCACCAGCACCGGCCCGAGCTCGCGGTCAGGCTGCGCCTGCTGGTCCGTCATCCGTGTCCTCCTCGCCGACCGCCCTCGCTCGGGCGCCGGACGCGATCCTCGTCGTACCGGTCTCTTCTGCCGTTCTGACGCGCCTGCGACGCAGACCCGCGCCCGCTGCGAACACGAGCGCCAGAACTCCCGCCGCGGTCATCACCCGGTCGGGCCATGGTCCGAGGCGAGTGGCCAGCGTAGTCTCCCCGCGCAGCGGAAGGGTCGCGACCAGCGCATCAGGGGTGAACATCTCAGTCCTGCGGACGACCGACCCGTCCGGCCCCACGATCGCGCTGACCCCGCTCGTGGCCGCCACGACCACCGCCTTGCCGTGCTCCACCGCCCGCAACCGCGACATCGCCAGCTGCTGGTAGGTCATCTCCGTGTAGCCGAACGTGGCGTTGTTCGTCGGAATCGCGATCAGATCCGCGCCCGCCAGCACGCTGTCGCGCACCACGTCGTCGAACGCCACCTCGTAGCACGTGTCGATCGCGACCTTCGCCGCTCCCATCTGGAAGCCCTCCGGGTCGCTGCCCGGCTGGAAGTCGTTCGCCCGGTCCACCTGCGGGCTGAACGTCCGGAAGAACTCCCGGTACGGCATCGTCTCGCCGAAGGGCTGGAGCTGGCGCTTGGTGTACTCGTCGACCGGTCCCCGCTGCGGATCCCACAGCAGCACCGTGTTGCGCGGCAGCCCGTCCTCGCCGACCAGCACGGCGCCCACCGCGATCGGCACGCCGATCGCCCGCGCCGCCACGTCGATGCGCTCCGAGGCGTCCTGGTTGCGGTAGGGGTCGATGTCCGAGGAGTTCTCCGGCCAGATCACCAGGTCCGGCTGCGGCTCGCGCCCCGCCGCCACGTCGGCCGCCAGCTCCAGCGTCCGGTTCACGTGGTTGTCGAGGACGGCTCGCCGCTGCGCGTTGAAGTCCAGGCCCGCGCGGGGCACGTTGCCCTGGATCGCCGCCACGACGACCGTGCCGTCCGTGGGCGCGGTGTGCACCAGGCCGCTCGCCGCCAGCCCGGCGACCAGCGGCAGCACCGCGGCCACCGCGCCGGAGGCCACCGCGAGCAGGTGCGGACGGCGGTGCGGACCGCGTGCGACGGCGGCCAGCCCGAAGCCCGTCAGCGCCACCGCGAAGCCCACCAGCGGAGCTCCGCCGAGCGCGGCGAGCGGCAGGTACCAGCCCTCCGGCTGGCCGAACGCGAGCGACCCCCACGGGAACCCGCCGAACGGGAACACCCCGCGCAGCGCCTCGTCCGCCACCCACAGCAGCGCCATCCACAGCGGTGCGCCGCGCAGCCGCGACACCACGGCCATGCCCGTCGTGCCCAGCGAGACGAGCAGGGCGCACGCGAGGGCGAGCGGCAGCCACGCGATCAGCCCGACGAACTCGCCGGTCCAGCGCAGCAGCGGCACCGTGAACCCGAGCCCGAACAGCAGGCCGTAGCCGAACCCGGCGCGGGCGCGACGGTGGTGCAACACCCACCCGAGCAGCGCGAAGCCGAGGGGCGCGAGCCACCAGGCGGTGCGCGGCGGGAAGCTCAGGTAGACGAGGACACCGCCGCCGGCGGCGAGCACCGAGCGCAGCAGGAGGCCGCGCACGTCGCGGTGACGGGGTGCGGGCGGGGTGTCGGCGACCGGTTGTTCCGGTGCCACGGGAGTTGCGACCACTCGATGAGCGTACGAGTCGGACGTGAGGTGGCCGCATCGAGCCGGTCGGCGAACGGGAACTGGCTTCGGTCAACACTGAAGCTGTAGTGGTTTGCGAGGTGCGGGGCAGCGGTCCGGAGCTGTCCGCTCAGCTCGTCCTTCCGCCGATCAGGCCCGCGGGTCCGCGAGGCCGAGCGCGGCGCGCACGATCTCCAGCGCCTCTCCTGCGGGCATGCCCAGCTCCGCGGCGGTCGCGGCGTAGGAGCGCGCGGCGCTCAGCACCCGCTCCCTGCTCCGCTCCCCCGCCGCGCTGACGACCGTGCCCGCGCGACCGCGGGTCTCGACCAGGCCGGCCTCCTCCAGCTCGCGGTAGGCCCTGGCGACGGTGTTCACCGCGATGCCGAGGTCGGCGGCCAGCGCGCGGACGGTGGGCAGGCGGGTGCCCGCGGCGAGTTCGCGATCGACGATCCTCCGGGCGAACTGCGCGCGCACCTGCTCGTACGGCGGCACCGGCGAGTCGGCGTCCAGGGTGATCACGCGGACGATCCTCGCAGACGGGGGGCACTCCCCGCGCCCGGTGGCCCCGAGGCGGCGGCGCCGATCTCGGGGTGCAGGTCGGGGACGTCCCGGATGCGAGCACTCACCGGAACGCGGAGAGTGGAGGTATGACGATGACGAACTCGACGCTGAGCAGGCCCCGCCACAACCGCAGGATCGCCGGTGTGTGCGCCGGACTCGCCGAGCGCTGGGGAATGCGTCCCGGCACGGTGCGGCTGCTGTTCGTGCTGTCCTGCCTGCTGCCCGGTCCCCAGTTCGTGGCCTACCTCGTCCTGTGGGTGATGATGCCGTCCCGCTGACCGTCCGGGGGGGGAGAGGCGCGGGGGCTGCCGCGCCACCGCGTCACGGCCCCGCACCGCGGGAGGGCCGTGACGCGGCGCCGCCGTGTTCAGGCCGGGTTCGGGGCGACCACCGTGCCGGTGGCGCGGGTCACCACCAGCGGCGGGTCGAGCACGTCGGCCGCCGACGGTCCGCGCAGCGGCGCCGAGCGGCACACCACCCGCGCCTCGAAGGCGATCTCCCGCGACCGGTTGCCCACCCGCACCAGGGTCGCGGTCGCCTCGATCACGTCACCGGCGTGGACGGGCGCGATGAACTCCACCGAGCTGTACCCGGCGAACAGTCCCTCGTCGGCGTCGGTGTGGATCAGCAGCTCGGTGGCGACGTCGCCGAACAGGCCCAGCCCGTACGCCCCGTCCACCAGCGAGCCGCCGTAGTGGGCGTGCGAGTGCGGCACGTACCTCCGGTGCGTCACGGTGAACCCCTCGACCAGCGCTCCGCTCACGCGGCCACCCCTCTCCTCGTCCGGACCGCGTGCACGAGGTAGCTCGCCACCTCGCCGGGGGTCGTTCCCCGGCCGAACACGCGGTCGACCCCCAGTTCCCCGGCCATGAGGGGGTCGAAACGGGGACCGCCGGCCACCAGCAGCGGACGCCGGTCGCCCATCGCCTCGCGGAACGCCGCGGACATCTCCTGCGTGTTGAGCACGTGCGCGTCCCGCTGGGTCACGACCTGCGACACGAGGACCGCGTCGGCCTTCTCCGCGCGGGCGCTGCGCACGAGGTCGGGCACGGAGACCTGGGCGCCCAGGTTCACCACCCGCAGCTCCCGGTAGTACTCCAGGCCCTTCTCCCCCGCGAAGCCCTTGACGTTGAGGATCGCGTCGATGCCGACGGTGTGCGCGTCGGTGCCGATGCACCCGCCGACGACGACGAACTTCCGGCGCAGGAGCTTCTTCACGCTCGTGTTCACCTCGGCGGGCGACAGCAGCGGGTACTCCCGCTCCACGACGCGCACCTCGTCCAGGTCGACCAGGTGGCGCACCGAGCCGTAGACGACGAAGAACGTGAAGTCCTCGCCGATGGGGCTGGAGTGCACGACCATCGCCGGGTCGATGCCCATCCGGTTCGCGAGCTGCTGCGCCGCCCCGTCGGCGCGCGGGCCGTGCGGGATCGGCAGGGTGAACGACGTCTGGACCATGCCGTCGCCCGTGGTGTCGCCGTAGGGGCGCACGTACCTCTTGTCGCTCACGCTCCGGCCTCCAGCAGCTCCGCGGCCGGGTTGACGTAGTCCTCGGCCTTCTCCACCACGCCCTCGCTGCCCCTGCCGCGGTCGGCGGGACGCTTCATCAGCCCGAAGGTGCCGTCGGCGATGGCGTTGAGCAGCCCGTCGTCGACGATGCGCTCCAGCAGGTCCACGGCTTCGCCGAGCACCTGGTGCGCCCGCTTCACGATCAGGCCGTCCGGCGCGGGGCGGAAGTCCTCGGCCAGTCCACCGGCCGCGTTCAGCACGTAGCGCACGTTCTTCAGCGCCAGGTCGCGGTCGGCCAGCAGCGGTGTCACCACCGCCTCGGTCATCATGCCGACCAGCAGGATGCTCTGTCCGGTGAGGACCCCGGCGAGGTTGAAGAACCCGTCGAGCAGGTGGCCGCCGAACACGTCGCCGGTCATGTGCTTGGTCGGCGGCATCCACTTCAGCGGCGCGTCGGGGAACAGCTCGCGGGCCAGCAGCGCGTGCGCCAGCTCCAGCCGGAACGAGTCGGGCAGCGCCGGGTTGATCTCGAAGGCGTGCCCCAGGCCCAGCAGCGCGTCCGGCAGTCCTGCCTCGTGCGCGAAGTGCTCGTTGAGCAGCTGCGACACGGTCACGGTGTGCGCGGCGTCCACCGCGTCGGCCGTGGTGAGGTAGTTGTCCTCGCCGGTGTTGATGATGATGCCGGCGCGGGCGTGCACCTGGCGGGAGAACCGCTGGTCCACGAACGTGCGGATCGGGTTGATGTCGCGGAACAGGATGCCGTACATGGAGTCGTTGAGCATCATGTCGAGCCGCTGGAGTCCACCGAGGACGGCGATCTCCGGCATGCACAGCCCGGAGGCGTAGTTCGTCAGCCGCACGTAGCGGCCGACCTCCTTGGACACGCCGTCCAGCGCGGCCCGCATGATGCGGAAGTTCTCCTGCGTGGCGTAGGTGCCAGCGAACCCGTGGTGCGTGGCGCCCTCGGGGACGTAGTCCAGCAGGGACTGGCCGGTGGAGCGGATCACGGCGATGACGTCGGCCCCGGCGCGGGCGGCGTTGCATGCCTGCACCACGTCCTCGTCGATGTCGCCGGTGGCGACGATCAGGTAGATCCACGGTCGCTGCGGCGGGTCGCCGAGCCTGGCGACGAGCCGGTCGCGCTGGGCGCGGTTGCGGTCCACGGTCCGCACGCCCCTCGCCACGGCGGTGCGCGCGGCCCGCTCGGCGCGGTCGCGGTCCCGGCCGGTGGGCAGGACGTAGCGGACCTGTCCCGCGGCGGTGGCCTCGGCCAGCTCGGTGAGCGAGCCGAAGCCGCCGCCGCGCAGCGCGTGGAACGCGGGCAGCGCCACGCCGTGCTCCAGGCCGCAGTGCTCCCGCACGGTGTCGACCACGCGGTTGACCCAGGGCACGTCCCCCGCGCGGTGGGTGGAGTCGGCGCCGGTGATGCCGGCCAGTCTCAGGGTCGCCCGCTCGACCGCGACGGTCGTGTGCGCCTTCGCGATCGACACCACCGGTTCGGCCGCGCGCGCCGCCAGCCGTCTCGCCCTCGCGACGACGGCGGGATCGAGGTCGAGCAACCCCATGCTCACTCCCTTGAGAAGACGGTCTCCCCGCGCAGGACCGTGCGCAGGCAGGTCGGCAGTGCCGAGTCGGGCTCCAGCGGCGGCAGGCCGGGAACGCCGGAGCGCGGGTCGGTGGACCAGCGCTGCACGCGCGAGTCCGACGCGGCGACGACGAGGTCGTCGGCCTCCCACACGGCGTAGGTGGCGGGCGCTCCGGGCTGGAGCGTGCCGGTGAGCCCGTCGTTCACCCCGGCCGCGCGCCAGCCGCCGCGGGTGTGGGCGGTGAAGGCGGCGCGCGGCGACAGCCCGGAGCCGGGGGTGCGGTGGTGCACGGCGGCGCGCACGGCGGCCCACGGGTCGACCGGCGTGACGGGCGCGTCGGAGCCCAGAGCGAGCAGCACACCGGCCGAGGCGAGCTGGGCGAACGGGTTGAGCGCGGTGCCGCGCTCGACGCCCAGCCGCTGCGCGTACATGCCCGCGCTCCCGCCCCACTCGGCGTCGAACAGCGGCTGCACGGACGCGACGACGCCCCACGCGGCCAGGCGGGCCGCCTGCTCGGCGGAGACCATCTCCAGGTGCTCCAGCCGGTGCTTGGCGGAGGCCAGCGCCGGTGCGCCGAGGGTCTTCTCGGCGAGCGCGAAGCCCTCGACGACGGCCGTGACGGCGGCGTCGCCGATGACGTGGAACCCGGCCTGCAACCCGGCGCCGGTGCACTCCACCAGGTGCGCGGCGACGGCCTCCGCGTCGAGGTAGAGCGCGCCGGAGGTGTCGGCGTCGGCGTAGGGCGAGCACAGGGCGGCCGTGCGGGAGCCCAGCGCGCCGTCCACGAACAGGTCACCGGCGAGGCCGCGCGCGCCGAGGCGGCGGGCGGTCTCCACGGCGCCCGTCTCGCCCCAGTAGGCGACGACCTCGGGACCGCCGGTCAGGGCGAGCAGGTCGGCCAGGTCGTCCGCGCCGGAGATGTCGGGACCGGCGCACTCGTGCACCGAGGCGACGCCGCGGCTCGCGGCGTGGTCCAGGAACGCCCGCTGCGCCGCGCGCCGCCGCTCGGGCGTGACGGAGTCCTTGGCCGCCCCGCGCACGTGGTGGTGCGCGGCCCGGCTGAGCGGTCCCTGCTCCGACCAGCCGTCCGCGGTGCGCGCGCCCGGCGCGAGGTCCACCAGCGCGCTGGACACGAGGGCGGAGTGCACGTCGACGCGCGACAGGTAGACGGGGACGCCCCCGGCGGCCTCGTCCACCTCGGCGCGCGACGGCGGTCGTCCCTCGGGCCAGCGGGTCTCGTCCCAGCCGTGGCCCCACACGAGTCCACCGTGCACGGCGTGCTCCCGCACGGCGCGCAGGCACTCCCCCAGCGAGGCGCAGCGCGTCAGGTCGAGGCCGGTGAGCAGCAGCCCGGCGGACGTGGCGTGCACGTGGGCGTCGACGAAGGCGGGGGCGACGAACGCGCCCCGCAGGTCGACGATCTCGGCGTCGGGGTGCAGCGCCCGGCCGACGGAGTCCTGTCCGACCCAGACGACCACGCCGTCGGTGACGGCCATCGCGGTGGCACCTGAGGAGGAGTGGACGCGGCCGCCCAGCAGCAGTTCGGTCTTCACGAGCGGTCAGTCTGCCCGTGTTCGAACAGGGCGCGCACACCCGGTTCGGTGCGCAGCAGGTCGAGGGCGAACTCCGCGTGACCGGGCACGTAGCCGTTGCCCACCAGCATCTCCACGTCGGCCGCCAGCCCCTCGGCGCCCAGCGCGGCGGCGGAGAACGAGGTCGCCATGGAGAAGAAGACCACCGTGCCGCCGTCGGACGTGGCGAGGATCGCACCGTGCTCGCAGCCGGGCACGTCCACGCAGACGACCGTGACGTCCGCGGGCTCGCCGACGGCGTCGGCGACGGCGACCGGGTCGCGCGCGTCGGCGATCACGACCTCGTCGGCCAGCCCGGCGGCGCGCACGCGGGCGGCCTCCCGCTCGGTGGGCACGAGCGCGACGGTCCTGCTCGCTCCGGCACGGCGGGCGGCGGCCAGCGACAGCGAGCCGGACTTGCCCCCGCCGCCGAGCACGAGCACCGAGGGAGTCGCCCTGCGGCGCACGACGCGGTCGGTGAGGGCGGGTGCGCCGCAGACGTCCAGCACGGACAGCGCCAGCTCGTGCGGCAGGTCGTCGGGCAGGACGGCGGCGACGGAGCGTCCGAAGAGGACGGCCGTGCCCGTGCACGGGACCTGCTCGCCCCGGCCGTCCCAGTCGCGCAGGTCGTCGGTGATGCGCAGCGGCGTGAGGGTGAGGGAGACCAGCGTGGCGATCCGGTCCCCCGGCCGCAGGCCGAGCGGGGACTCGGGGCCGACCTCGCGGACGGTGCCGAGCAGCATTCCGCCGGAGCCGGTGACGGGGTTCTGCATCTTGCCGCGCCGCCGCACGATCGCGAGGACGGCCTCGCGCACGGCCGCGCCCTCGCCGTGCTGCTCGCGCAGCTGGCGGAAGGACGCGGCGTCGAGGTTGAGGCGTTCGACGTCGACGACGACCTCGTCCCGGTGCGGCCGCGGGTCCGCGTCCAGCCGCTCGGCCTGCTGCGGGAGCACCCCGGCCGGAGCGAGGACGCGGTGCAGACCGTACGGAGAGGACATGTGGAAATCCTTCGGTCGACGCGGCGATGTCGTGAACATGTTCACGCGCGACCGGAGACGGGCGCAAGTATTGATTGTTCAGCGCGAGCGCGCGTAGCGGGCCGGACTCGTGCCCAGCAACCGGGCGAAGTGCCGCGTCAGGTGGGACTGGTCGTAGAAGCCGACCTCGGTGGCGACCTCGGCGGGGCGCTGCCCGGCCAGCAGGAGGCGACGGGCCGCGTCGAGCCTGCGGCCGGTCAGGTAGCGGTGCGGCGGGATGCCGAACTCGGCGGTGAACGCGCGCACCAGGTGCGCGGGGTGGGCGTGCAGCAGCGCCGCCGCCTCGTCCAGGGCCAGTCCGTCGCGCACCCGCTCGTCCAGCAGGTCGCGCAGCCGCGCCGCCAGACCGGGCACTCCGCGCGGCGGCGGTTCACCCGCCCGGCGCAGCAGGTGCGCGCGGACCCGGTCGGCGACGAGGGCGAGACGGCTCTCCGCCTCCAGCTCCTCCCCGGCGTGCTCCAGCACGCCGTGCAACTGGTGCACGCGGCGGCGCAGCACCGGGTCGGGCAGGCCGGGCCGGTCCACGGCGGCGCCCACCAGGTCCTCGCCGAGCACCGAGGTGTCCAGGTAGACGACGCGCTTGCGGAAGCCGTCCGGCGTGGCGGCCCGGCCGTCGTGCGGCACGTGCGGCGGCAGGACCGTGACGGCGGGCCGCAGCGCGCCGTGGTGGTGCCGCTCCAGGTCGTAGGTGATCGCGCCGTCGTCGACCAGCAGCAGCGTCCACGCGTCGTGGGTGTGCGCCGGGTAGGCGTGGTCGGTGAAACGGGCGTGCAGGACCTCCACGACGCCGCTGACGTCGGGCTTCCACGCGGCGATCTCGGGCCGGCCCACGTGAAGAACGTACAAGACCCGAGCGGCCGGACGGGGCACGCTCACAGACGTGGAGTTCGAGAACGAGCAGGTCAGGTTCGACACGAAGATCGCCGTGCTGATCCGGGACGACCTGCAGACGTGGCAGCGGTTGAACGTGACGGCGTTCCTGGTCAGCGGCATCGCGGGCACGAAGCCCGAACTGCTGGGCGAGGACTACGCCGACGCGGACGGCACCGCCTACCTGCCGATGTTCGGGCAGCCGGTGGTGGTGCTGGAGGGGTCGAAGGAGGTCCTCAGCAGCGCGCACACCCGCGCTCTGAGTCGCGGCACGGCGCTGTCGGTGTTCACCGAGGACCTGTTCGGCACCGGTCACGACCGGGCCAACCGCGCGGCCGTGGCCGCGGTCCCGCGCGACCAGCTCGCCCTGGTCGGGCTGGCCCTGCACGGTCCCCGCAACGCGGTGGACAAGATCCTCAAGGGCGCTCGCATGCACCCCTGACCGGCGGCGCGACACCGGACGGCCCCGCGGCTCGCCGCGGGGCCGTCCGCGCGCGTCAGTGCTGGGAGCCGGGCAGCTGCCGCTGGTCGACGACGATCACCTCGGTCGGCCGCACGACCACCTCGCCGTCGACGACACCGCTCGTGGCACCGAAGCGCTGCCGGTGGCGCAGCGCGTCGGCGTTGCGCTGCGAGGAGCGCGCCATGCGGCGGCTGACCAACCGGCGGGTGGGCGGGAAGAGCAGGAACAGCGCGAGGACGTCGCTGAGGAAGCCGGGCAGCGCGACCAGGACACCGGCGGCGACGATCAGCACGCCGTCGGCGACCTCCTGGTGCGGCTCGCGGCGGTTGCGCACGGTTTCGGAGAAGGACCGGAGCGTGCGGGAACCCTCGCTGCGCAGCAGTGCGGAGCCCACCACCGCCCCCAGGATCAGCAGGCCGACCGTGGCGAGCAGACCGATCGACTGGCCGACGGACACCAGGACGGCGATCTCCAGGATCATGCCGACGACCAGGACAACGAAGACACCCATGCCCGGACAACGGACGAACCCCTCGAAACACTCCCGCGCCGAAATATTTACGTCCAAGTCGCCATCTGGCAGCATATCTTCAGGGCAACCTACCGGCAGGGAGTACGGATGACTGTGCTGTCCGAGGTCACACCCGCTACCGAGACGCTGGGCCGGGCCACGCGCCAGCCGTACGAGTACGTGCGCGGAGAGCTGGTCGAACCGGACTGGCGCCGCTTCCCCGGCTGGCGCGACGTGACCGAGGCGCAGTGGCGGGACCCGCAGTGGCAGCGCGTGCACTGCGTGAAGAACGTCAAGCAGCTCCGCGCCCTGGTGGGCGACCTGCTGACCGAGCGGTTCTACGACGAGCTGGCCGCCGACCAGGAGCAGCTGGCCACGATGTCGATGCTCGTCCCGCCGCAGATGCTCAACACGATGGTGCCCGCGGCCGATCTGCGTCCCGAGGCGTTCACCGAGGCGTTCTTCGCCGACCCGATCCGCCGCTACATGCTGCCGGTGCACGCCGACCGCGACCCGGTGTGGCCGAGCCACCCGCACTCGTCGCGGGACTCGCTGCACGAGGCGGAGATGTGGGTCGTGGAGGGGTTGACCCACCGCTACCCGACCAAGGTGCTGGCCGAGCTGGTGTCGACGTGCCCCCAGTACTGCGGGCACTGCACCAGGATGGACCTGGTCGGCAACTCCACGCCCCAGGTGCAGAAGCTGAAGCTGGCGCTGAAACCGGTGGACCGGCAGGACCGGATGATCGACTACCTGAAGCGCACCCCCGGCGTGCGCGACGTGGTGGTCTCCGGCGGCGACGTGGCGAACGTGCCGTGGCCGCAGCTGGAGTCGTTCCTGATGCGGGTGCTCGACGTCGAGACGGTCCGCGACGTGCGCCTGGCGACCAAGGCCCTCGCCGGCCTGCCGCAGCACTGGCTCCAGCCGAGGGTCGTCGAGGGTCTGGAGCGGGTGGCCCGCACGGCGGCCAGGCGCGGCGTGAACCTCGCGATCCACACCCACGTCAACCACGTGCAGTCGGTGACGCCGCTGGTCGCGGAGGCGGCGCGCACGGCGCTGGAGGTGGGCGTGCGCGACGTGCGCAACCAGGGCGTGCTGATGCGCGGGGTGAACGCGACGCAGAACGACCTGCTGGACCTGTGCTTCGCGCTACAGGGCGAGGCCAACGTGCTGCCCTACTACTTCTACCTGTGCGACATGATCCCCAACGCCGAGCACTGGCGCGTGGCGGTGTGGGAGGCCCAGGAGCTCCAGCACGCGATCATGGGCTACCTGCCCGGCTACGCCACCCCGCGCATCGTCTGCGACGTCCCCTACGTCGGCAAGCGCTGGGTCCACCAGCTCGCCGACTACGACCGCGAGCTGGGCGTGTCCTACTGGACCAAGAACTACCGCACCGGCATCGAACTCACCGACCCCGACGCCCTGGACCGCCGCTACCCGTACTACGACCCGATCTCCACCCTCCCCGAGGCCGGCCAGCGCCACTGGGCCGGACAGGCGTGACCCGGCCACCAGCGCGCCGCCGTGCGCGGGCGGCGTCGCCGTCCCTCCACCGGTGAACAGGCTCCCCACCTGGACCTCGGCGAACACGGTCAGCAGTGCTCGGCGGCAAGGGTCATACCCGTCGCGGCAGACGTGATCACGACCGAAGGCCCTGGTCAGAGCGGGTGGGAAGGGCTTCCTGCGCATCTCGCGCTTGCGGACGAGCCCGGTCGCGGCGGTGGCGTGCGACCGCCGCGACCGGGCTCCTCGTCCGGACGGCTCAACGGGTGAGCGACACGCGGGCGAAGTCGACCGGCACGTCGAGCGCCACGTTGATGTAGTTGGTGAACACGTTCAACGCGACGTGCGCGACCGTCTCGACGATCTCCTCCTGGGTCAGCCCGGCGTCGCGCGCGGCCTGCACGTCGGAGTCGGCGATCTGGCCGCGCTTCTCGACCAGGGTGGTGGCGAACGTCAGCACGGCGGCCGTGCGCGGGTCGTCCGACCTGCCGCTCTGCGCGTTGCTCATCTGCTCGGCCGTGGCACCGGCCTTCTTGCCGAGCACGGTGTGCGCGGAGAGGCAGTAGTCGCACCGGTTCTGGTCGGCGACGGCCACGGCGATCATCTCACCGGTCTTGGCGCCGAGCGCGCCGTTGCCGAGCGCGCCGAACTGGGCCCACATGCTCCGCAGCGCGGCCGGCGAGTGGGCGACGGCCTTGAACATGTTCGGCACCAGGCCGAAGGCGCCCTTGATCTGCGCGAGGGTCTCGGCGCGCTCGTCGGTGATCTGGTCGGGGCTGGTGAGCTCGATGCGGGACATGGTCGTTCTGCTCCTCGATGGTGATGGGGTGTGTCGGATCTGGGGTGCCGGCCGCGGGGAGCGGCTCCGCGTCGGGCGGTGCCGTGCTGGCGACCGGGTCGGGCAGCCGTACCGGGCGGTGCCGCGCCGGGAAACCCGCGGCAGCGAGCAGCGGTACGGCCCGACCGTGCGGATCAGGTGCAGGTGCCGTCGATCGTGCAGGCGGACGGCGGCACCACGCCGTCGAGCAGCGTCGTCACGGCCGAGGCCAGCGTCATGTCGTCGACGGGGCCGAGCTTCTGGGCGCGCAGCATGCCGTCGCGGTCGACGAGGACCGTGGTGGGCGTGCCCCGCATGCGGTAGCGGCTGAACGTGACCGGGGCCGGGTGCTCGCCGCCCACCGCGTCGACGCCGACCGGGAAGGTGATGCGGTACTCGTGCAGGAACGCCTTGAGGCTCACCGGGGTCATCGCCTCGTGGTGCTCGAACACCGTGTGCAGACCGACGACGGCCACCTCGTCGCCGAACGTCCTGGACAGCCGCACGGCCTGCGGCAGGGCGTGGCTCACGCAGCTGGGGCACAGCATCTGGAACGCCTCCAGCACCACCACGCGTCCGCGCAGCTGGGCCAGGTCCAACGGGTCGCCGTTGAACCACGCCGTCGTCTCCCAGGGCATCGCCGGCGACAGCACATCGCTCGACGGGGACACGAGCAGGGTCACGACGTCACCACGCCCGTCCGGCGTAGGGCTGCGACCACAGCGCGACCTGGAGGGTGACCGCCTTGAACCAGGCCTGGTGCATGGCGTCCACCTGCTCCTCGTCGTGCCCGGCGGCGGCCAGGAACGGGCGGATCGTCGCGGTGATGGGGTGGATGAACGCGATGACGTGGCGCAGCGGGATGTGCGGCACCGAGTCGGCGCGGTCGGTCCGGTTCTTCTTCGGCGCGGTGTGCCGCAGCGCGATCTCCTGCTGGTAGGCCAGCCAGCGCTCGTCATACGGGCGGGTGCACGTGTCGACGATCCACCGGCCGAAGCGGGCGCGGACCCGTGCGAGGTAGTCGCCGATCGGCTCGCCGTCCGGGGTGGAGAAGTAGGCCACGAGGTGCGGGTGCGAGCCGACGAATCCGTACCAGACGTCGAGGATCTGGTCGATCTGTCCACCGAGGACCTCACCGGCCGTGCGCAACGCCTCCTGGTCCGCCGGTCCGAAGAGGACGCTCGCCAGCAGTCCGTCGAGGTCGGCACGGGTGACCGGCGACGGCGCGAGGTCCGGGTCGTCGTGGGTGTAGCCGGGTGGTGGCTGTTCGGGAGACGTCATGTCGCTTCCTTCGAGATCGAAGAGGACTGTCGGGCCGCCGGTGGAACTCCTCGGCGAGGTGAGCACCAGTCTGCCACAAACTAGGTAGGACTCCTACTAACTTTTGCTCCGGGTGACCCACGTCTCAGCGCGGGAAGCACGTACCATCACCGTGAGAAGTCCTTACTCGCGAGGCGGACCGCATGACTGACACCGAGGGCACGGCCGGTCTCGACCGCCGGCTGGCCGACGCGCTCGAGCGGCTCGGGCACGGCATGCGATCGCTGGCGCAGCGCACGGCGCGGGAGCACGGGCTGTCGCCGTTGCAGCAGCAGGCGGTGCTGGCCCTGGCGCAGCACCCGCGAACCCGTCACGAGGTGGCGGCGCTGGCCGCGGAGTTCGACGTGACCACGCCGACGATGTCCGACGCGGTGACGGCGCTGGAGCGCAAGGGACTCGTGACGCGCTCCCCCGGCACGGACGGCCGCCGGCGGGTGCTGTCGCTGACCGTCACGGGAGAAGGAGCCGCACGTGGACTGTCCTCGTGGGACGATCCGCTGACGGACGCGCTCGCCGGGATCTCGGAAGCCGACCGCGCGACGACGCTGCACACCCTCCTCCGGGTCGTCGCGGACCTGCACCGCTCGGGCGTGGTGGGCGTGACGCACACGTGCACGACGTGCCGCTTCTTCGGCCGCGACGAGCACCCCGACCCGGCGGTGCCGCACCACTGCCACCTGCTGCGCACGCCGTTGCCGTTGGCCGGCCTGAGGACCGACTGCCCCGAACACGAACCGGCGGACGCGCCGGCGGGCCGGCGGAAGCGCACGCCCGCCGTGTGAGGCCGCTCAGCCGCGCAGGCGCGCGGTCTGGTCCTCGAGATGCCCGTCGGAGCGGCGGCGCAGCAGCTTCACCCACGACTCGGGCAGCACGTCCGCGTGCCGCAGCAGGTGCCGCGCGGCGGCGGTGTCGTCGCGGTCGATGTTCACCACCCGGTGCACCTCGGCCGCGGTGATCCCGTGCAGGGGCTCGCGGACGAGGACGAGCGGGTCGCCCGAGCCGAGGCGCCCCGGTGTCAGCACCCGGCAGTAGATCCCCGTGCGCCCCGTCCGCTGGGTCCGCACGGCCAGGTCCTCGACGTCGTGGTGCGCGGCGAGCCTGAAGCAGGGCCGGCGCGGCTGGCTCACCTGCAGCAGCACCGTTCCCACGGCGTAGACGGCGCCGATCAGCACGTCGCTCTCCAGCAGCCCCGACGTGGTGAGGTTCTCGCCGAACGCGGGCGTGGCGAGCTCACCGACCTCCTGCGCCCAGGCCGCGTAGTGCTCGACCGGGTGGAGCAGGACCGCCTTGTCCGGCCCGCCGTGGTGCACGCGGTCGCCCTGCTCGTCCCCGGCCAGCCCGAGCACCCCGACGTCCACGCGTCCCAGCACCGGCGTCTTCGCGATCGCCGTGGACACGGCGCGCCCGCGCCACGAAAACTGCCGCACGGCACCGGTGGACACGGTGACCACGCGCGCGTCGCTCATCGAGCCTCCTCCACAGCGGCGGCGGCGAAAGCCGCCCACCGTTCGAGCACCCGCACACCCGCGGACTCGACCACGTCGATCTCGGCCGGGGCGATCTTCCTGTCGGCGGGCAGGTACGGCGCGACCTCCGGCAGCTCCTGCGAGCCGATCTCGACGTGGAACTGCAACCCGTACGCCGTTCCCACCCGGAACGCCTGGTGCGCGTAGAGATCGGACCGCGCGAGCAGCTCCGCCCCCTCCGGCAGGTCGAACGTGTCCTCGTGCCAGTGCACCACGGGAATCCGCGATCCCGGCGGCGAGAACACCGGGTCGTCGGCCGAGGTGATCTCCACCGCGCCCGCACCGATCTCCGCGACCGGGCCGCGGCGCACGGTCGCTCCCAGCGCGGCGGCGAGCAGCTGCGAGCCGAGGCAGACGCCGAGGACCGGTTTGCCGAGTCGGACGCAGTCCGCGATCAGGCTCCGCACCCGGGCCAAGTGCGGGTGCTCGTGGTCGTCGAGCGCCCCCATCGGCCCGCCCATCACGACGAGCACGTCGAGCTGCGAGGCGGTGGGCAGCGCGTCGCCGAGGTCGGCACGCACCACGGACACCGTGCTCCCCACGGCGAACAGCGCCGGCGTGATGAGCCCCGGCCCTTCGAACGCAACGTGCTGGACGACCACCGAGCGCACGGACGACCTCGTTTCCTTGAACCGGTCCGGACTACTTGCCCGAGCGCGTCCAGCATGCCAGAGTATTCCTAGGAGTCCTAACTATCTGAATCCGAAGTTCCCCGGAGGTCCTCTTGCCCGCCGACGACGCGGTCGCCGCCCTGCGCGGCGCCTCGCTGAGGGTCACCAAGCAGCGGGTCGCCGTGCTGACGGCCCTGGAGCTCCACCCGCACGCCGACGTGGACCAGCTGGGACGGATCGTCCGCGAGGAGCTCGGATCCGTGTCCACGCAGGCGATCTACGACGTGCTGACGGCGTTGTCCGGGGCCCGGCTGGTGCGCCGGCTCGAAACCGGCCAGCGGGCCCGCTTCGAGCTGCGCCGCCACGACCACGACCACGTGGTGTGCCGGGGCTGCGGCGCGGTGGCCGACGTCGATCGGGCAGGCGACCCAGCACCCCCCGGGTACACGCGGACGCACGGCTTCCGCGTCGACGAGTCCGAGGTCCTGCACTGGGGTCTGTGCCCCGAGTGCCGCCCCGGCGTTCACCGAAATCGGAGAAGGTTCCCCTGATGACGTTCGAAGACGACACCACCCCGCTGACGACGGCGGCCGGTGCCCCGGTCGCCGACAACCAGAACAGCCTGACCGCGGGCAGCCGCGGCCCGGTGCTGC
Source organism: Umezawaea beigongshangensis (assembly GCF_016464305.1). Lineage (GTDB taxonomy): Bacteria > Actinomycetota > Actinomycetes > Mycobacteriales > Pseudonocardiaceae > Umezawaea_A > Umezawaea_A beigongshangensis. Next base: position 168,444 of record NZ_JAEIOJ010000006.1, on the reverse strand, counting down.
TGCAGGACCTGTGGCTGCTGGAGAAGCTCGCCCACTTCGACCGCGAGGTCATCCCGGAGCGGCGGATGCACGCGAAGGGCTCCGGCGCGTTCGGCACCTTCACGGTCACCGGCGACCTCACGGCCTGGACGAGTGCCGCGCTGTTCAGCGAGGTCGGCAACCGGTGCGAGATGTTCGTGCGGTTCTCGACGGTGGCGGGCGAACGCGGCGCCGCCGACGCCGAGCGGGACATCCGCGGCTTCGCGACCCGCTTCTACACCCCCGAGGGCAACTGGGACGTGGTCGGCAACAACACGCCGGTCTTCTTCTTCCGCGACCCGCTGAAGTTCCCCGACCTCGCCCACGCCGTGAAGCGCGACCCGCGCACCAACCTGCGCAACCCCGAGAACAACTGGGGCTTCTGGACGAACCTGCCCGAGGCGCTGCACCAGGTGACGATCGTGATGAGCGACCGGGGCATCCCGCGCTCGTACCGGCACATGCACGGCTTCGGCTCGCACACCTACAGCATGATCAACGCCGAGGGCGTCCGGCACTGGGTCAAGTTCCACTTCCGCACGCAGCAGGGCATCGAGAACCTGACGGACGAGCAGGCGGGCCAGCTGATCGGCCGCGACCGCGAGTCGCACCAGCGCGACCTCTACGACGCCGTCGAACGCGGTGAGTTCCCGGCCTGGAAGCTCTACGTCCAGGTCATGCCCGAGGCCGACGCCGCCGGGTACCGCTTCCACCCGTTCGACCTCACCAAGGTGTGGAGCAAGAAGGACTACCCGTTGATCGAGGCCGGTGAGATGCGTCTGGACCGCAACCCCGACAACTACTTCGCCGACGTCGAGCAGGCCGCCTTCACCCCGGCCAACGTCGTGCCCGGCATCTCGCTGAGCCCGGACAAGATGCTGCAGGGCCGGCTGTTCTCCTACGGCGACGCCGCCCGCTACCGCCTCGGCGTGAACCACCACCAGATCCCGGTCAACCACCCGAACGGCGCGCGGCAGGTCAACAGCTACCACCGCGACGGCGCGATGAGGGTCGACGGCAACCGGGGCGGCGTCCCCGGCGTCCAGCCGAACAACTTCGGCCGCTGGGCGGAGCAGCCCGCCCACGCCGAACCCGCGCTGGCCGTCGGAGCGGTCGCCGACCGGTTCGACTTCCGCGAGGACGACGACAACTACTTCCAGCAGCCGGGGGACCTCTTCCGGCTCATGACCGGCGAGCAGCGGCAGGCGTTGTTCGACAACACCGCCCGCTCCATCAAGGGTGCGCGGAGGGAGACCGTCGAGCGGCACGTCGAGCACTGCGGCAAGGCGGACCCCGCCTACGGCGAGGGTGTTCGCAAGGCGTGCGAGGCGATCGGCGCCCTGTGACGACCATGCTTCGAGGGTCGAGTGCGGCGCTCGCTCCGTGGGCGCCGCACTGGTGGGCGACATCCTCCCCGACGCCGAGCAGCGGCGGCCGCGAGCCGCCGCCGACGTCGCCGGGTCCGGATCGCGGGTGAGCGGTTCCCGGACGGGCCGGTCGGTGGACGCAGCGCCTCGACGGCGAGGCACAGCAGCAGGCCGGTTGGACAGGAAGATCCCGAGCAGGACCGTGGTGACGTCCTCGGGGGGGGGTGACGTCCGCGCGGAGCGCGCCCTCCCGCGCTCCGGCCTGGAGGAACGGCGCGACCACACCGCGCTCGGATGACCGGTCCGCCGGGGGCGCGGCCCCGGCTACTCGGTGACGCAGCAGATCCAGTACCGGCCGTCCTCGTGGTGCACGCCGTGCGTCTCGCTGGCGAAACCGGGGAACTGCTGGTCGTAGCCCTCCAGCGCACGCAGGTAGTCCAGCAGCGGGCTGTCGGAGGCGCCCACGCGCTCGCCGGGCACCAGCACCGGGATGCCCGGCGGGGTGGTGGTGACCTGGGTGGCCACCACCCGCCCCGCGAGGTCCGCGAGCCCCACCAGCTCGGTCCGGCCGCGGATGAAGCGCTGGTACGCCTCGGCGGGCGTCATGACCGCGACGGGCGGGACCGGGTCGGTGAACGCCTCGTTGAGCAGGGGGACGACCCGGCTCCCCACCAGGCGGTCGTGCATCTGCCGGCACAGCTCGGGCAACGTGAGGCCCGCGTACCTGTCGGGGTGCGCGCGCACCAGGTCCGGCAGCACCTCGCCGAGCGGCGCCCCGCGGTCGTGGAGGTGCTTGAAGTCCGTGAGGGCGTCCAGCAGCGTTCCCCACTTGCCCTTCGTGATGCCCATCGAGAACAGGACCAGGAACGTGTAGACGTCGGTCTTCTCCACGACGATCCGCCGCGTCTCCAGGTAGGCGGTCAGCACGCGGGCCGGCACACCGTACTCGGCCACCTCGCCGTGGGCGTCCACGCCGGGGCAGGTGATCGTCACCTTGACGGGGTCCACCATGCAGAAACCCGGTTCGAGACCGGCGAAGCCGTGCCACCGCGCGTCGGGTTCCAGGGTCCAGCACTCGGGCCGGGTGCGCAGCAGGTCCGGCGGTGCCGCCTCGAAGGCGATCCGTTCACCGGTGTCCGGGTCCACGACCTCGGTGGGCTGCCACACGCCGAAGAACCACGGCGGCCGGTCGACCTGCTCCGCCAGGCGCTGACCGAGGCGGACCACGGCCTGCCGGAACCTGATCGCCTCGGTGATGGCCTCGGTGGTCAGCCACTGTCCCGCGGGGCCGTCCATCATGCCGGCCGCCACGTCGCAGGAGGCGATCATCGGGTACAGCGGCGAGGTCGTGCCGTGCATCATGTACGTCTGGTCGAACCGGGAGCGGTCGAACGGGGCCCTGCCGCCCGACCTGACGTGGATCATCGCGGACTGGGACAGCGCCGCCAGCAGCTTGTGCGAGGACTGGGTGGCGAACACGGTGGGGCTCAGCGCCCGGTCACCCTCGACCGCCATCCCGTAGCGCCGGGCGTAGAGCGGGTGGAAGCGGCCGTAGGGGAACCACGCCTCGTCGAAGTGCAGGACCCTGGTCGACGGGCCGAGCAGCTCCTCCACGCGCACCGCGTTGTAGCACAGCCCGTCGTAGGTCGAGTTGGTGATGACCGCGTACGCCGGTTCGTCGTCGGCGGACCGCTCGGCGATCGGGGTCCGCGCGATCTGAGCACGCACCGCGTCGGCGGTCAGCCGTTCCGGCGGGACGGGACCGGTGATGCCGTAGCCGTTGCGGCTGGGCACGAGGTAGACCGGACGCGCACCGGCCAGCACGACGCCGTGGTTGATCGCCTTGTGGCAGTTGCGGTCGAGCAGCACCAGCTCGTCGCGCGCCACGACGCCGTGGACGATCATCCGGTTGGACGTCGAGGTGCCGTGCAGCACGAAGTACGTCTCGTCGGCCCCGAAGACGCGCGCGGCGTTGCGCTCGGCCTCGCCGACCGGGCCCGTGTGCTCGAACAGCGAGCCGAGCTCCGCCACGGAGACCGAGACGTCGGTGCGGAACAACCGCTCGCCGTAGAAGTCGTGGAAGGCCCGGCCGACCGGTGACTTCAGGAACGCGACCCCGCCCGCGTGGGCCGGGGTGTGCCACGAGTAGGCGTGGGTGTCGTCGAACCTGCGCAGTTCCCGGAAGAAGGGCGGCAGGACGTGCTCCAGGTAGTGCCGGGCGGCGAAGTCGACGCGGCCCGCGATGAAGTCCGGGGTGTCCTCCAGGAGCCAGATCCAGCCGTTGATCACCTCCGAGACCCACAGCGGCGCGTCGTCGTCGTAGTCGCCAGCGGTGAGCAGGAAGACGGGCAGCCGCGCGGAGAACCTGTCCAGCAGCATCCGCAGGACCCCGCCGTCGTCGGCCGGCCGCACCGTGCTCCGGACCAGCTCCCAGCTCACCACGGCGGCCGCGATGTCGGCCTGGGACCTGACCACCGAGGCGGCGTCGCCCGCGGAGTGGACCACCACCACCTCGTGTCCGCGCTCGCGGAGGTGGGCGCACACCTGCTCCACCTTCGCCGCGGGCACCGCACAGGTGTCCACCGCGCGTTCCGCGGCGATGAGCACGGTCGACCGTGTCACAGAACTGCCCCCTCGTCGGCCTCGGCGGACGTCCGCCGGTGCGAGAGTAGGAAGCTCCGGGTGGATCGAGCGCGGAAGCCACCGGAACGTGGCAGGAAGATCACCCGACGGAGTCGGGGGAGGACGGCGGGACACCGCCGACCCGTTCAGTCCTGTGTGGACCGCTCTGCTCGGCCGCGGCGGAGGAGGCCGCCGGGTGCGCGACTCCGGACGGCTCGGCTCCGTCCCCGGAACGTCCTCGACCACCCGCCGCCGAGCGGCGGGTGGTCGAGAGGAGTCCGTCGTGCCGGCCGAGTCGTCAGAAGAGCACCGCCACCAGCACCAGCAACAGGATCAGGGCCAGGACTCCGGCGATGATCGCGGGAATCATGCCGGCCGGCTTGCGGTAGTGGCTCTGCACCGTGGTGGTGCGGAACCAGCTGCCCGGCAGGCGGCGGCGGTGTCGTTCGACCCGAGGCATGTCTGCTCCCAACCGTCTTCGTTCCGTGCACCGGCGCCGGACCGACCAGCGCCATCGCGTCCCTGCGAGCACGACCACGGTTGAGCTACCCCGCGGCGAAGAATTCGACACATCTGTGCCAGCGTGTCACACCACGATCGGCCGGATGGCGGAACCACCCTTCCCCGTTCGGAGTCGCGCGCGGCCGTTCGGGTTCCGTCTCCGCCCGGTCGCCCGACCGCGGACGACGTGCGGCGCGGGGAATCGGCAGTGCGTTTCCGCGAACGTGACGGGGGTTGCGGTGCTGAGAGGTTCGGCCGTGCGGAAAGAGGACGACGCTCCTTCCCGCAGTGGTCCTCGGGCTCTCGCCGGTGCTGGCGGCCACAGGACACACCCGGTGCCCGGCCAGCAGGATGTGCGTCGTCAGCGGCACGAACGGCACGGGGACGATCGGCTGCTCCACCACCGGCGACGGCGATCTCGGTGACGGCACCGGCCCGCAGGGGCTGGACGACACCGCCGAGAACGCGTGGAACCGCCGCTCCGGGGAGCTGTGGTGCCTGTGGAGCGGGGCCGGTCACAGCGGGACCGGAGTCACCGTGGTCTCGTCGAGCCGGAGCGGGAACCTCGCGGCGGCCGACCGCGACCTGGCCAGCTCCGCCGGTCTTTGCCCGGCGCGACCGACGATCCGTCGGGCGGGGCGCGGGCCTGGAGGGCTCCGCGCCCCGCCACCGGGATCAGGTCAGCGCGTTCACCTCCAGCGCGGTGCGGACCGCCGATTCGAGGGCTCCCTCGATCCACGAGTGCTTGAGGGAGGTGTGCTCACCGGCGAAGTGCACCGGGCCCTCGGGAGTGGTGATCGACGGGTGCAGCTCGGTGAACTGCCGGGGCGTGAACACGGCCGCCTCCCCCAGCGCGTAGCGGTTGCGCAGCCAGCTCTGCGTCTGGCCGCGACCGGTGTAGAACACCTCGACCCGCTTGCCGTACACGGCCTGCACACCGCGCAGGGCGTAGCTGTAGCGCTCGTCGTCGTACAGGGAGTCCCAGCGCGACGCGTCGGCGGCCCAGCTGTAGCTGGCCAGGACGACGCCGCCCTCGCTGCCCTCCACGGGGTGCGACGGGAAGTAGACGAAGCGGTTGGGGTTGTCGGTGACCGAGCCGCCGCCGACCGTCCCGGCAGCGGGAACGTCGCTCTCCTGCCGGTAGCGCTCGTAGAGGCCCGGTTCGACCGCGTCCAGCTCGCGCTTCCAGTCCTCCTCGGTGAACTCCCACCAGCGCTTGCGGAACTCCAGCAGCACCTTGGTGGCGGAGTCGTAGTGCAGCTCGATCACGGCTCGCCGCTTGCCGTAGGACAGCTGCGGAGACGTCTCGACGTGGCGCAGCGCGGTGAAGGGCACCGTCACGATCGCCACGTCTGCGCCGAAGGACTCGGTCTCTCCCGGCGTGCCGGACACCGAGTCGTCGCCGCCGCTCTCGCCGACGGTCTCGATCCACACCCGGTCGCCGTGCTCGCTCACGTGCGGCGAGGCGCCGTCGTGCTCCGGGCTCCAGTGGTGCAGCCGGACCATCCGCCGGTTGGTCCGGACGACGTCGCGCAGCCGGTCGTACAGCGCGTAGGGCAGCACCGCCGTGCCGCCCTCGATCTCCCAGTACGTGGCGCCGGTGCTGACCAGGCTGCGGGTGAGGAAGCTGTGCATGAACGACAGCGGTGTCCGCGAGGTCAGGTTCTCCAGGGTGCCGATGGCGTCCACCGTGCGCACGTCCAGCCCGACGTGGTCGGTGAGGAAGCTGCCCATCGAGTGGTGGTCGAAGTCGTGGATGATCCGCGCCCAGCCCTCGATCCGCTCGCGGATCGGCTTGTCGACGCGGCCTCCGCCGGGCACCGGGGTCGAGTAGTGGTCGCGCACCGGGTCCAGCGCGGCGTCCAGCAGCGCGGCCGCCGTGGCGTTCGCCCTGGCGGCGGGGATTCCGAAGCCCCGGTTGATCGCTCTCGGGTCCGCCGCGTACTCGCCGCGGCGCGTCAACTGGCCGTTGGTGTGGATCCAGGTCCGCACGGCCTGGTCGGGCGGGCGGAAACCGGGCTGGTCCGGGCCGTTACGCCACTCCTCACCGGTGAAGGACCGGTAGACCACCGGCGGCACGACGCCGCGGCTGCCGGTGCCGGGAACGACGTCGACGTTGTAGAAGAGCCTGCGCTTGAGCCCCAGGTGGTCGATCAGTCCCAGGGTGAGCGGGTGGAAGTCGGGCAGCCGCATCGCGCCGGCCTCCGCGTACTGGCGGGGGTCGGCGAAGGGCGCCGTGCCGCTCTCCGGGCCGTTGCGGAAGGTCTTGATGCGGCCGCCGACGCGGTTGCCGTTGGCCTCGACCACGGTCACCTGGTGCCCGGCCTCCTTCAGCAGCAGCGCCGACGTGAGACCCGCGATGCCCGCGCCCACGACGAGGACGCGCTTGGGCGCGGTGGTCTTCGGCAGACCTCCGCCGAGCAGGATCTTCAGGTACGCCAGCTTCAGGTCCTCACCACCCGGCCCGACGAGGAGCAGTTCGCGGGCCAGCCGCAGGCACGTCTGCCAGTGCTCGTCGTCGGCAACGGCCTGAGCGCGACGGGGCACGGCGGGCGCGCCGGGCGCGGCGAGCGCCGTGCCGCTGGAGAGCACCGGGCCGGCGACCGGCGCGGCGGCGACGAGACCGGCGGCCGTCAGGAAGGAGCGGCGGCCGACGGTGCCCTCGGAGGACTGGGGGCGAGTAGTTTTCACGGTTCACATGAAAGCGATCGGGGTTGCCCCGGACGAGATGGTGCAACCTCCCTTCACCCGTGAGAGGGCCTCGTTCACCCCACGGTGAGGTGGTGCACGGGATCACCGCGTCACTTCTGTCCACTCCGGACCCGGACGACGGGCGGATCAGGTCCCCGCGGCGTCGTAGCGGGCCCGCGCCTCCTTCTGACTGGTCCCGGCGACGCTGGCGGTGCGGGCCGACGTGTCCCGCACCGAGGACGCCCGGTGGATCACCGGTGACGTGCTCCACGCCTCCGGCGGACAGCGCTGAGCGACGCCGCCGGACGGGTGGTTCCGGTGGCCGGAGCCGGACGGCGGACGCTCCCGGCCGGACCTGGCTACTGTGGAGGTGATTCGTCACCCGACTCACCGAGGCGATGCAGATGGACGTCAAGATCCCAGGACCGGACCACCCCATCACGATCGAGCCGACCGCGGCGCGGGTCGTGGTGCGGCTCGGCGGGCGCGTGATCGCCGACACGACGGCGGCGCTCACGCTGCGCGAGTCCTCGTACCCCGCGGCTCAGTACGTTCCGCTGGCCGACGTCGATCCCGCCGTGCTCAGGCCCTCCGAGACCACCACGTACTGCCCCTACAAGGGCACCTGCTCCTACTACGACCTCGTCACCGGGGACGGCGCGGAGATCGGCGACGCGGTGTGGACCTACCCCGCACCGCACCCGGCCGTCGCGGAGATCGCCGGGCACGCCGCCTTCTACCCCGACCGCGTCGAGATCACCGTGCACGACCGCGTCGCTCCCTAGGGAGGGTCGGGCGAGTCCTGGCCGGGGGTGCTCCGCCACCGCTCGGGCGGACGCACTCGGCGAACCCCGGACCTCCACCACGTCGACGACGATCCGTCGCGACGCTCGCGGCGGCCCGGTGGTTCGAGCGGGTTCGTCCGGGGGACGCGGAGAGCCGTCCGGCTCAGGCGGCGGGGAACTTCTCCACCCAGCGGCGCTGCCACGGCGTCTCGACCGCCCGGCGGTGGTGGTTCGCCCGCGCCCAGCCGACCGCCTCCCGCGACGGCAGCCCGGACAGGACGGCGAGGCAGGCGACGACGGTTCCGGTGCGCCCCACCCCGCCACCGCAGGCGACCTCGACCGCCAGACCGGCGCTCGCCCGCTCGTGCAGGGCCCTGATCTTCGCGATCGCGTCGTCGCGGTCGCGCGGCAGGAGGAAGTCGGGCCAGTCGATCCACTCGTGCGGCCAGGTCAGCAGGTGGTCGTGCTCGCGCCGCAGCCGAGCCGAGCCGAGGTAGAGGCCGAACTCCGGCCGCGGGCCGGTGGGCGCGGGGCTGCGCAGCCCCCGGCCGCGCACCGGGGAGCCGTCGGGCAGCTGGACGGCACCCGTCAGGGCGGAGGACGAGGTCACGTGCGGTCCCGTCGGTTCGGGCCCGGTCGGCACGCTCGTCAGAAGGCGTACCGAACGCGCAGGTACGGAGCGTGCTCGGCGATCAGGGCGAGCAGGTCGTCGAGCAGCGCGCGCTTGAGACCGGCACGATAGCGCACGTTGACGCCCCCGCCCTGGCTCCGCTTGCTCTCCTGGAGGTCGGGCCGCCACAGCACCTGCTCGGCCTTGGCGTGCCAGCCCAGGTTGACCTCGTGCAGCTCGCGGTTGTGCGTCAGCATGATCACCTCGGCGGCGAGCTGCGCGCGGGTGACCGGGTCGGTGGCGTCGCCGAGCGCGATCAGCAGTTCGCGCCAGTCCTCCAGCCAGCCGTCGTGCACGACGACGGGGCTCAGGTTCACGTGCACCTCGTACCCGGCGGCCACGAAGTCGTCCAGCACGGCCAGCCGCTCGCGGATCGGCGAGGTGCGGATGTCCAGCAGCTTGGCGGTGCGCTCGGGCATCAGGGAGAACCGGACCCTGGTGCGGCCGCGCGGGTCCCACTCCAGCAGATCGCGGTTGACGTGCTTGGTCGCGAAGGACGCCTTCGCCGTCGGCCGGTCGCGGAACAGCTCGACCAGGTCGCGCACGTTGTCGCTGATCGCCGCGTCGACCGAGCAGTCGGAGTTCTCGCCGATGTCGTAGACCCACGCGTGCTCGTCGCACTGGTCCGGTTCGGTCTTGGGCCCCTGCCGGGTGATGTGGCGGGACACGTACCCGGTGATCTGCTCGATGTTCGCGAACACCGTGATCGGGTTGGAGTACCCCTTGCGGCGCGGCACGTAGCAGTAGGCGCAGGCCATCGCGCACCCGTTCGCCGTCGACGGGGCGATGAAGTTCGCCGACCGGCCGTTGGGACGCGCCGTCAGCGACTTCTTCACGCCGAGGACCAGCGCCTCGGTCTTGATGCGCACCCACCGGCTCACGTTGGTCTCGTCGCCGTGCAGCTCGGGGATGCGCCAGTGGCTGTCCACCTCGACCCGCTCGGCGTCGGGGAACCTCTCCAGCACGGCGCGGCCGCGCGGGAGGGCCGCGGCGGCGGGCTCCAGGTAGATGCGGCTGGGCGCGAGCAGCGGTGGCGCGGGGCGGGCCGGGGCGGCGGTGTCGTCGTTCATCACCTCCAGTGTCCGGCCGGCACCGACGGTTTCGCTCGCCGAGCGGCCGGACGAGGCCGCGGAGCGGGTGCGGCGTCGCACCCGCTCCGCGTCAGGACCGGGGCAGCCGCAGGACGACCAGAGCGGCGACGACGGACGGCGCGGCGATCAGCAGCAGGCACCCGCCCAGTCCCAGCAGCCCCTGCAGGCCGCCCATGACGGCCGAGCCGGTACCGCCGCCGACCAGGAAGACCAGCGTCGCGACTCCCAGTGCCGCACCGCGCTGCTCCGGCGCGACGGCGTTCCCGGCCGCGGCGATCATCGCGGGCTGGCCGAAGGCGAAGGCCACCGCCACCACGCACACCCCGGCGCCCAGCAGCACCGCGGCCACGACGTGGTTCGGCACCACCACGCCGAGCGCGGCCACCAGCGAGGACACCGCGGACAGGGCCGCGGCGGTCGCCAGCGTCCTCGGCGCGCCCAGCCGCGTGAGCACGCGGCCCACCACGCGGGCGGCGAGCAGGCCGACCACCGCGCTCGGGACCAGCAGGGCGCCGATGGCCAGCGGCGACCAGCCGCGCTGCGCGAGCACCGCGGGGACGGCCACGAGCGTCCCGAACCAGGTCAGCGGGACCGCGGCCGCCGCGACAGCGGACGTGATCAGGACCCTCGACGTGGCCACCGGGCGGGGCAGGAACCCGTCGGGACGCCGCCGCACGTGCCGCAGCACCAGGGGCACGCCCAGCAGGAGCAGCACGGCGCCGACCACCGCGACGACGGGTCCCGCCGAGGGCGACTGCACCAGCAGCACCAGCCCGGCCGCGGTCGACGCCACCAGCACGGCCCCGAGGCCGTCGAACGTCCCGCCCGAACCGGTCCTCGGCGCGAGCCGCCACAGCAGCGGCAGGAACAGCAGGCCCAGCACCGGCAGCGCCATCGTCAGCCGCCACGTGCCGGCCAGCGCGAGCGCACCGCCGAGGAACGGTCCCAGCGCGCCGAACGCACCGGCCACCCCGGCCAGCCGCCCGAGCGCGCCGGCCCGCGCCGCGCCCTCGTAGCGAGCGCTGAGCAGCGCCGTGGCCAGCACCGGGATCGCCGCGGCCCCGACGCCCTGCACCACCCGGCCGGCGAGGAGCAGCGGGAAGGACGACGCCAGCGCGGACACCGCCGAGCCGACCGCCATGATCACCACGCCCGCCACCACGGGAGCGCGGACGCCGACCACGTCGGCGAGCCTGCCGTGCACGGCGGTGGTCACGGCCAGCGTGAGCACGTAGCCCGACAGCACCCACGCGGTCGTCGTGCCCGCCACGTCCAGGTCGACCCCGAGCGCGGGAAGCGCCACGGCCGCCGCGGACGCGCCGGAGCCCGCCAGCCCGTACAGGACGCCGAGCAGCAGCCCCGCCCGTGCCGCGCCCCCGTCGCGCGACGGGGGTGCTCCTGCGCTCTCCCTCGTCAGCACGTCGCCGTCGAGACGTCCGGTACCGGACACCGCCATCAGGACCCCGTTCCGCGCAGTCGCGCTCTCGCGTCGTCGGAACGCCCCTCGCCGGACGGTGCCGACGGCGGCGTCCCGCGTCACCGCGGAACAACGTCACACGAACGGGGGATCTTCCCCGGTGTGACGACGATCTGTGTCAGCGCTTGGCGCGCTGCACGACGACAGCGACGATCCACCCCAGAGCGGACAGCGCCGCGACACCGGTGCCTGCGAAGACGAGCAGCCCCGCACCGATGTTGGCGTCGACGGAGTTCCCCGCGCCGATCAGTCCGACGACGACGGCGAGCACACCGATCCCGACTCCGGCCAGGAGGACCTTCTGCGACGTGGGCACGCCGGGACCGTAGCACCGGTGATCGGTTCCCGGCCGGGCTGCGTCGGGGAGCGCAGCCGGACGAGCCGCGGCCGGCACGACGGGTCCGCGCGTCCAGCACGCGGTCCACCTCGTGCTGGCGCTGCTCGGCGACGCGCTGCTCCTGCCGGTGGCGGTCAGCGCGTTCGCGACCGGCCTCGCGCTGGCGGCGTGGACGCCGTGGGGGCTGCTGCGGCACCGGTGGGTGGTCGTGAAGCTCGTCCTCACGTCGACCGCCCTCGTGCTCACGCCGTTCGCGCTGCTGCCGGGCGTCCGCGCAGCGGCGGCGCTCACCGCGGCCACGCCCGCCGACCGGCTCGCCGATCTCGGCGGCGAGGCGTCGGGGCTGGTCGTGGCGTCGTCGGTGTCGCCGGCGACGTACCTCGCCTGCACGGCGCTGTCCGTGGTCAAGCCGTGGGGACGCACTCGTCCGGCCGCACGGGAATCCCGCTGACCCCCGCGCTGTTTCGCCGAGAGGCGCACCGATCACGGGTGCGCCTCCGACGGTGCGGAGAGGATCAGCGGTATGCCACTGAGCGGCGAGTACGAGCCCAGTCCCGAGGAGTGGGTGCGCAACCAGGTCGAGCTGTACGAGAGCTCCGGCGGCACGGAGGGCACGACCTTGGGCGGCATGCCCGTGATCGTGCTGACCACGAGGGGAAACAGGTCGGGCAAGATCCGCAAGTCGCCGCTGATGCGCGTCGAGCACGAGGGCAGCTACGCCGTCGTCGCCTCGATGGGCGGTGCGCCGAAGCACCCCGTCTGGTATCACAACGTGCGCGGTGAGCCGAGGGTCGAGCTCCAGGACGGCCCGGTCCGCAAGGACTACGTCGCGCGGGAGGTCACCGGCGACGAGAAGGCCGTCTGGTGGGAGCGCGCCGTGGCCGCGTACCCGGACTACGCCGACTACCAGCGCAAGACCGACCGCGAGATCCCGGTCTTCGTGCTGGAGCCCGTCGCCTCCTGATCACGAGCGCTGACGGGGTGGCCGGTTACCCCGTCAGCGCTTGCGGCGGACGCGGATGGCGGAGGCGTTGGTCGCGACCGCCTTCAGGCCGCGGTAGTCGGCGCCCAGGACGTCCAGCGCCGCACCGGCCCGGCGCAGCGCCGCGTCCTGCGCCGCCCGCTCGTCGCGCGCCGTCAGCCGCACCCGGTAGGAGAAGAAGTCCAGCGAGCGGTCGTAGGCGAGCGTGCCCTCGTCGGTCGTGCCCGAGGTCAGCACGTCGTGCTCGTCCGCGACGGCCAGCAGCGCCGCCCTGCGCCCGTCGTCGAGGCCGTCGAACCTGCCCCGCACGATCACCCGGTACACGTCGTCCTGCTCGCCCATCGGTCCACTCCTCACCCGCGCGGGTCGTTCCTCGCGCGGTCGCGGACACATCAGTAGCCGACGGCACCGCGGGACCGCACCCGAATATCGCTAGTCGACGGGGACGACGTGCGCGTCGGGCGGCGGTGACAGCCAGGCCGTCGACTCGCTGTCCCAGCCGCGCAGCCGCGCGATCCCGTGCGGCGTCGCCACGTCCACGTGCTCGGCCAGGACGAGCCCGCGCGCGGTGAGCCGCACGGCGTGGAAGTCGCGGGCGACGTCGGACCACGCGACGTGCGCGAGGCCACCCGGCGCCGGGCGCGGGTAGCGGGTGACCAGGTCGGCGTGGTCGCGCGCCGAGTCGATCGTGAACACGACCGCGCTCGCCTCGGTGAAGTGCAGCGCGTGCAGGCGGCGGCCGGGACCGAACTCGGCGCGCTCGCCCCACTCCCAGGCGCTGAGCCCGCTGGGCAGGAACGACGACGTCCACAGCGCGTGCGCGGGCTTCTCCCCCAGCACGGACCCGAGCGAGCCGTCCCCGGCGCGGAACGGCCGGATCAGCGGGTCGTCGGTGAACCACGCCTGCGGCGAGCGCAGCGCGGGGTTGGTGAACCAGCCGCGCACCAGGCGGGCGAGCACGGCGTCGGCGAGGCCGTCCAGCTCGGGAGCCCGCTGCGCCTCGAAGTACCCGCCCGCGTGCTGCTGCCGCAGCGCGTGCACGAGGTGGCCGTACAGGTCCTCGTCGCCGATCTCGTCCAGCGGCCGCCCCGCGAGCGCCCGGCACAGGTGCACGAGCGCCGGACTCTTCAGATCTGTGCGCATCTCCACGCGAGCCCCCCGGGTCGCCCACTCCTCGCCACCCGATCCTACGAGGGCGCGGCCGTCGCGGGCCCCTGCGGCCGGATCGTCGCGCCGAGCGGGGCGGCACACCGAGCGGGACGCCGATGCCGAGGCCACCGGGGTCCGGGTGAACACCTCCGGGTGAACGTGCAGAACCCCGAGACCGGAAAGAACGTCACCTTCCGGTCGAGATCGGTCCGGGCGCACGTGCCGCCGTATAGCGTGCGGTCGTGCAGATCCCCTGGAGAGCCGCTCCCCGCGCGGCCCTGTCCAGTCCGTTGACGCTGCTGGTCAGCGCGGCCACGACGCTGCTGCTGAGCTTCGTGGTCGCCGCCGCCGTGATGCACTCCTCCGCCTCCGGCAGCGCCGCCGTGGTCCACCAGGAGGGACGCCTGTGCGAGCAGAGCGCGCACCCGGTGCTCGACGGCGAGGGGTTCACCGCCGCGAGCGCGCAGCGCGCCGTGGACGTCGCGCGCGCCGAGTCCGGCGGGCGGGCCGTGCTGCCCGCGCTGTACACCGCGATCGTGCGGCCCGACTACGCCGGTCGCGCCACGTGGGCGCGCTTCGGCCACCGCGAGGGCGCCACCGACCACCTCACCGTGCTGGAGGGCGGCGGCCGGGACGGTCTGTGGGTGCCGGAGAGCATCGCGAGGACCGCCGGCGTGCGGCTCGGCGACCGCGGGGAGAACGGCGAGCTGCCGCCCGTCACCGCGATCTACGCCGACCTGAACGATCCGGTCGACCCGTGGTGGTGCTCGGAGCGGACCACCGTCGTGCGCAACCCGCTCGTCGGCGACGGCGAGGTGGCGTCGGTGATCTGGCTGCCGTCGGCCGAGTCGTTCCAGCAGCTCCCGGAGAGGCTCGCCGGGTCGGCGAGCCTCACGCTGCGCTTCCCCGCGGACCGCGTCCCGCAGACCGTGGACGAGGCCGAGGCGCTGCTCACCGGCGGCGAGGCCCTCCTGGACCGGATCACCGCGCAGGTGCGCGACGGACGGCTGACCAGGGGCTCCTACCTGGCCGGTCCGATCTCCGCGGCCCGGCAGACGGCCGCCAACGTGCGGTCGGCGATCCTGCCGCTCACGCTGATCAGCCTCCTCGTCGGCCTGGCCGGGCTCGGCACCGTCACCGTGCAGTGGGCGCAGCGCCGCCACACCGAGCTGCGGATGCTGTGGTGCCGCGGCTCCGGCCCGCTCGCCCTCGGCGGGCGGGCCGTGCTGGAGCTGGGCCTGCCGCTCGTCCTCGGCGGCGTGCTGGGCCTGGGCGCGGCACGGGCGCTGCTGCCGGTGTACTCGCCGTCCTCGGCGCTGGAGGAGGGGGTGACCGCCACCGCGGCGCTGGCGGTGCTGGGCGTGATCGCCGGGAGCACGCTGGTCGTGGTGCTGGTCGCGACGGCGCACACGCACCGGGAGTTCCAGTCGGCGCCGGAGGCCGCGCGCAGCCGCGCCCGGCGCGTGCTGGCCGCGGTGCCGTGGGAGCTGGCCACCGCGGCGCTGGCGTGGCTGGCGTGGCGGCGTCTGCTGGCCAGCGGCCTCGGCACGGACCAGAAGCTCGCCTCCCTGCCGCGGATCGACGCCGCGGCACTGGCGTTCCCGCTGCTGGTGGTGCTGACCACGGCACTCGTGGCCGCACGCCTCGTGCGGATCGCGCTGCGCCTGTCGCACCGGGCGGACCTGTGGCGCGCCCCGGCGGCGCAGCTCGCGCTGCGGCGGCTCGCGGCGACGGCCGGACCCGCGACGGGCGTGCTGCTGGTCGGTGCGCTCGCCATCGGCACGATCGCCGTGGGCACGAGCGTGGCGAACGCGCAGGGAGCCGCGCTCACCGAGAAGTCCGGGACGTTCGTCGGCGCCAGCAGCACCGTGCAGGTCAGCGTGGACATGGCCAGGGGCGGGGTCGAGATGCCGGCGGAGCTGCGCGGCACGACGACCCTCGTCGGCGTCAGCAGCACCGCGCTCGTCGTCGACCCGGAGACGTTCACCGACGGCGCGTGGCTGGGCGGGCACGATCCGGCCCGGCTCACGGCGCTGCTGAGGGGGCTCACCCGCACCGGCGACGCGGCGCCCGCGATCCGCCTGGGCCGCACACCGGAGCAGGGGGTCCGCCCGCCCGGCCTGCCGACGCTCGACCCGCGCGAGCGGCTCGACTCGTTCCCGAAGCTCGGCACCCGCGGCTACGTGGTCGCGCGGGGCTCGGTGCCCGCCGTCGACCAGGTCGGGTCGTGGCACCTGTGGTCGTCGCGACCGCTCGCGGAGCTGACCGCGCCGCTGCGGGCGGCCGGACTGCACTACACCAACGTCCAGGACCGCACGGCGGTCCTGGACGGCCTGCCGTTCCTGATGATCGAGTGGACGTTCGGGTTCGTCACCGCCGTCGGCGCCGTCCTCGCGGTGGTGGCGGCCACGGCGCTGCTGCTGGCGATCGAGGCGCGGCGCAGGCAGAACGCCGTGTCGGGGGCGCTGAGCGCGCGGATGGGGATGCGCTGGCGGACCCTGCTGGGCAGTCACCTGGTGGAGCTGGGCGCGCTGGCGCTCGTCGCGGTGGCCGTGGGCGGCACGGCCAGCGCGATCAGCACCGGGTTCGCGGTGCCCGAACTGGACCCGGCGCCGTGGCTGAACCCGTCACCGGTGCTGCCGGACCCGCTGCCGCTGCTGCTGACCACCCTCGGCGTCGCCGCGCTCGTCGTGGCCGTCGCCGCCTGGACCGC
Source organism: Umezawaea beigongshangensis (assembly GCF_016464305.1). GTDB lineage: Bacteria > Actinomycetota > Actinomycetes > Mycobacteriales > Pseudonocardiaceae > Umezawaea_A > Umezawaea_A beigongshangensis. The sequence continues at coordinate 152,041 of NZ_JAEIOJ010000006.1, read as the reverse complement.
GCTGCGCACCGCCCGCGCCGCGCGCGTCGGAGAGCTGATCCGTGGCTGAGGACGGGGTGCTGAGGGCGACCGACGTGCGGGTGGAGTACCGCACGCCCGGAGGCACCGTGACGGCGGTCGGCGGGGTGTCGGTGACCGTGCCGCCGAGCGGCGTCACGGTGCTCGCCGGGCCGTCCGGGTCGGGGAAGTCGACGATGTTGCGGGTGCTGAGCCTGGTGGAGCGGCCGACCAGCGGCAGCGTCGTCCTGCACGGGCGGGAGACGGCCGGCCTGTCCTCGCGCCGGCGCAGGCGGCTGCGGCGCACGGAGATCGCCCTGGTGTTCCAGAACCCGTCGGACAACCTGATCTCCCACCTGTCGGTGGGCGAGAACCTGCGGGCGGCGGCGCAGGCGGCCGGGCAGCCGGACCGGACCGAGGAGCTGCTGACGCGGTTCGGCCTGCCGGACGTCGTCCGGTGGAGGACTCCGGCGCTGTCGGGCGGGCAGCAGCAGCGCCTGGCGTTCGCGTGCGCGCTGGCGCGCGGAGCGTCGGTGGTGCTGGCGGACGAGCCGACCTCGCAGCTCGACGCGCGCTCGGCCGACCTGGTGCTGGAGACGGTGAGCGACCTGGCCGGGCGCGGCGTCCCGGTGGTGGTCGCGTCCCACGACCCGCGACTGGTCGGCCTCGGGACGACGGTCCTCTCCCTGCGCGACGGCACGGTGATCGCGTGAGCGCCCTGGAGGCGGTCGACGTCCGCCGCTCCTTCTCCCACGCCAGCGGGCCGGTGGCCGTGCTGCGCGGGGTGTCGCTGTCGGTGGAGGCCGGGGAGCTCGTGACGCTGGCCGGGCCGTCCGGGTCGGGCAAGAGCGCGCTCGTGGCCGTGCTGTGCGGGTTCGAGCGGCCGGACTCCGGCGAGGTCCGGCTGGCCGGAGCCCCGCTGGCCGGGCCGCCGTCGTGGCGGACGTGCGCGGTGCTGCCGCAGGCGATGGGGCTGTCCGGCGAGCTGACGCTCGCGGAGAACGTGGCGCTGCCGCTGCGGCTGGGCCCCGGACGGCGGCGGAAGCTGGGGACGGTCGTGGACGACCTGCTGGCCGAGCTGGGCATCGACCACCTGGCCGACCGCTACCCGGCCGAGGTGTCGTTCGGGCAGCAGCAGCGCGCCGCGCTCGCCCGCGCGGTGGTCGTGGAACCGGTGGTCCTGCTGGCCGACGAGCCGACGGCGCACCTGGACCAGCGCAGCGCCCCGGCAGCCGTGGGCCTGCTGCGGCGGGCCGCCGACACCGGGTCCGCCGTGCTGGTCGCCACGCACCACGACGACGTGCACCGGGCCGCCGACCGCACCCTCGTGCTGACCGACGGGGTGATCGAGCACCGGGACGCGGTACCCCGCTCCTGACGGGCCGCTCACCGCTCCCACCGGCCGTCGCGCCGGTAAACTCGGGCCCGATGTCCTCCCTGGTCCGTCGATCGCTGGCACTGCTGCTCGTCGTCCCCCTGCTGACGCTGGTGGTGGTCGCGAGCGATCACCCGGTCCCGCAGAGGCGGGGGCCGGGCCTCGACGCGCCCACGGCCGTGGTGGCCATGGGCGACAGCACCATGTCCGGCGAGGGCGCGGGCGAGTACGAGCCCGGCACCGACGGCGAGAACGGGAACTGGTGCCACCGCTCGGCGCGCGCGGAGATCAACGCGACGGTCGTGCCGGGCGTGCAGCGGACCGTCAACCTCGCGTGCTCCAGCGCCAGTTCCACCGCCGTGAGCCTGACCGACCAGCTCCAGAACACCGAGCGGTCCCAGGCGGCGCGGCTGGCCGAGGTCGCGCGCACACACCGCGTGGTCGCCGTGGTGATCGCGGTGGGCGCCAACGACGACCCCCGGTTCTCCGAGGTGCTCGGGCGCTGCGTGCAGGCGTGGCTCGAACGCAGGGCCGACTGCCGCGACACCCTGGACTCGCAGTGGCCGCAGCGGGTGAGGGACATGGTGCCGAAGGTCGTCACCGCGCTCGCCGACGTGCGGACCGTCATGCGCGACGCGGGGTACCTCCCCAGCTCCTACGACCTCGTCGTCCAGTCCTACGCCTCCCCCGTCGCACCGGACGTGCCGAGGAACCTGCAGAACCTCGCCGGGTGCCCGGTGCGCGGCGGTGACGCCACGTGGGTGCGCGACACGGCGGTCCGCGAGCTGGCCGACGGGCTGCGCGAGGCGGCGAACACGGTGGACGCGCGGTTCCTCGACCTGTCGGGAGCCGGTGCCGGGCACGAGGCCTGCACGGGAGGGGACGACGCGAGCCGGGAGTGGTTCACCCGCCTCCAGGTCGACTGGAACGGCCTGCGCGACGAGTCGCGCGCCTCGCACGTGCTCCAGGAGTCGTTCCACCCCAACGAACGCGGGCACGCGGCCTTCGCGCAGTGCCTGAGCCAGTTCCTCGGCACCGCCGACCGCGCGGCGCGCTGCGTGGCCTCCGGGGACGGCCTGCGCGCCGAGCCGGAGGCCACGGCCGACTGACGGCCGGTTCCGGCGGGACGGCCACGACGCCGGGGGCGGGCGCGGGCACGCTCGTCGGTCGGACAGCGGACGCGGGCGAGCTTCTCGGAGATCGCCGGACGCGTTCGACGTCGTCCCCGCCGCGGAGCCGGGAGCGGAGGGGCCGTTCGGCGGGCGCTCCGGACGGGTTCCGGACACCACCGGGACCGCAGGGGCGGGCGCGTCCGGCGAGGTGGTGGCCGTCAGGGCCGGGAGCAGCGCGGTCCCGACCCTGCCCCCGGCACGCCGTGCGGAAGACGCTCCCGAACACGTGATCGACACCCCGGTTCAGCGCTTCACCCGTCCACGCGCTGCCGGGCCTCCCCCGCACTGACACCGTGAGGTGCACGCCGCAGTCCACCCGAGGAGTGTTGTGATGACCACGTCGACCAGGCCCGCCGACGCCGCTGGCACGTTCACCATCGGCGGTGACCTGCCCGTCAACCGGCTCGGCTACGGCGCGATGCAGCTGGCCGGTCCCGGCGTGTGGGGCGATCCGCGGGACCCGGACGAGGCGGTGCGCGTGCTGCGCCGTGCCGTCGAGCTGGGCGTGAACCTGATCGACACCGCCGACTCGTACGGCCCGTTCGTGGCCGACGCGCTGATCCGCCGGGCGCTGCACCCCTACCCCGACGACCTGGTGATCGCCACGAAGGTCGGGTTCACCCGGCAGGGGCCGGACCTCTGGACGCCCCTCGGCCGCCCCGAGTACCTGCGCCAGCAGGTCGAGCTGAACCTGCGCCACCTCGGCCTGGAGCGCATCGACCTGCTCCAGCTGCACCGCATCGATCCGAGCGTGCCTCTGGCGGACCAGATCGGCGAGCTGGCCGCCCTGCGCGACGAGGGCAAGATCCGCCACGTCGGGCTGTCCGAGGTGAGCGTGGACGACGTGCGCGCGGCGGGCGAGTTCGCCGAGATCGTCACCGTGCAGAACCTCTACAACCTCACCGCGCGGGACGCCGAACCGCTGCTGGAGCACGCGGAGGTCAACGGGATCGGCTTCATCCCGTGGTTCCCGCTCGCGACCGGCGCGCTGGCGAAGGAGGGCGGGCCGCTCGACGCCGTGGCGAAGGACCACGGTTCCACGCCGTCGCAGCTCGCGCTGGCGTGGCTGCTCATGCGCTCGCCCTGTCTGCTGCCGATCCCCGGCACGTCCTCCACGGCCCACCTGGAGATCAACGTGGCCGCCGCCGAGATCGTGCTGGACGACGCCGAGTACGCGGCCCTCACCGCCGTGGCCTGATCCGGCGGTGCCGGGCGGACGCAGGCCGGACGGTCCCGGACCACGTGGCGGACGCGGCGGGCGTCCAGCGGTCCACGACGGCGTCCCACCGCGACGGTCCGTCCACACAGGACCAATCAGCCCCGCCGCCGGCACCCGGAACACCTCGCGGACCGCCGCGCCGCCGGTGGCCGAACCTCAGTAGGCGCCGCCCAGCTTGCGGTGGTCCCACGTGGTCGTCCTCGTCGGCGCGAACCGCAGCCCCACCCGCTTCACCGCCTGCGCGCGCACGAACGCCGTCAGCTCCGGGCCCTCGGCACCGCTGTAGCGGGTGGCGACGGCGGTGCCGATCTGCACCACCTCGTCGAGGTCCTCGACGATCTCGACGTCGCACTCCAGGGTCGCTCCGCGCAGCGTCTCGTAGCTGTCGCCCGCCTCGACCTGGAGCGTCGCCAGCGGCGAGCGGCGCAGGTTCGCGACCTTCTGCGACCGGCCGTAGGTCCAGCCGTCGACCACGTCGCCGCGGCGCACGAACCACAGCGGCACGAGGTGGACCCGGCCGTCGGGGTTGACGGTGGCGACGGTGATCACGCGCTCCTCGTCCAGGAGGGCGCGCACCTCGTCCCGGTTCATCCTGATCTGCTCTCGGCGTGACACCCCCGAGACGGTAGAGCCGCCGCCGGGCGGTCGCCATGACCGCCCGGCGCGTCTTCCGGTGACCGAAGCGCTCAGGGGAACTCGTCGTCGAGCACGGCGTAGACGTACTGATCGCCCCACTCGCCCTTGAAGACCTCGTCGTGCCTGAAGTGCGCCTCGCGACGCATCCCCAGCCGCTCCATCACCGCGGCCGACGCGGTGTTGCGGGCGTCGCAGCGGCCGATCACGCGGTGCAGGCCCAGCACGCGGAAACCCAGGCGCAGCACGGCTGTCGCCGCCTCGGTGGCGAAGCCGTTGCCGTGGTGCTCGGGGTTGAACACGAAGCCGATCTCGCCCTGGCGGTGCCGCGCCGAGAGCCAGCCCAGGTTCACGTCGCCGATCACCTCCCCGCTGTCGCGGCGCACCACCGCCAGTCCCAGCACGTCGCCCTCGACGCGCGGCCACGTCGTGCGGGCGCGCAGGCGCAGGAACTCGGTCACCTCGTCGCGGGAGCGCACCTCGCCGTAGAGGTAGCGGACCACGTCCGGCCTGGACTGCCAGGCGTGCACGGAATCCAGGTCGTCCGGGACGAACGGCCGCAGCAGCAGCCGTTCGGTCTGCACGGGGTAGCGGGGACCGGGTGTGTTCGACGCGGGTCGCTGCACCCGTCGCACGCTACCGGGAAACCGGTGCGTTCAGACCGCGGGCGGACGGTCCTCGTAGGGCGTGGAGAGCACGACGGTGGTCCGGGTGGACACGTTGGCGACCTCGCGGACCTGCCGCAGCAGGTCCTCCAGACCCGACGGCGAGGCGACGCGCACGCGCAGCAGGTAGGAGGCGTCTCCCGCGACGGAGTAGCACGCCTCGATCTGCGGCAGGTGCTCCAGGCGCCTGGGGTAGTCGTCGGGCGCGGCCGGGTCGATCGGGGTGAGGGAGATGAACGCCGTCAGCGGCAACCCGATCTCGTCGCCGTCGAGCCGGGCCGCGTAGCCGCGCAGCACGCCGCGCTGCTCCAGCCGGCGCACCCGCTGGTGCACCGCGGAGACGCTCAGCCCGACCCGCTCGGCGAGATCGGTGAAGCTGCACCGGCCGTCGGCCGCCAGTTCGCGCAGGATGGACCTGTCGATCGGTTCCAGGGTGCTCACGCGGGCAACACCACCAGCTCGTGCGGACGGTTGTTGAGCGGTTCCACGCCGTCCGCGGTCACGACGACGATGTCCTCGATGCGCGCGCCCCAGCGCCCCGGCAGGTAGATGCCGGGCTCGACGCTGAACGCCATGCCCTCCTCCAGCGGCAGCGCGTTGCCGCCCACGACGTAGGGCTCCTCGTGCACGTCGAGCCCGATGCCGTGACCGGTGCGGTGCACGAAGAACTCGCCGAACCCGGCCTCGTCGATCACCCGGCGCGCGGCGGCGTCGACGGCCTCGGCCGGCACACCGGGGCGCACGGCGGCCACGGCGGCGGCCTGCGCGGCCTGGAGCACGGCGTAGGTGGCGGCCACCTCGGCGTGCGCGGGCTCCCCCACCGAGTACGTGCGGGTGGAGTCGGAGTTGTAGCCCTCCGCGACGGGGCCGCCGATGTCGACGACCACCACGTCACCGGCTTCGATCACCCGGTCGGACAGGCCGTGGTGGGGGCTCGCGCCGTTGGGGCCGGAGCCGACGATGACGAACTCGGCGACGGCGTGGCCCTCCGCGACGATCGCGGCGGCGATGTCCGCGCCGACCTCGGCCTCGGTGCGGCCGGGGCGCAGCCACTCGCCCACGCGCGCGTGCACCCGGTCGATCGCCGCGCCCGCCCGGCGCAGCGCCGCGATCTCGGTGGCGTCCTTGCGCATCCGCAGCTCGCGCAGCACCGGCCCGGCGAGCACCTGCTCACCGCCGATCGCGTCGCGCAGCGCGAGGGCGTGCAGCGCGGGGGTCGTGTCGGAGACCGCGACGCGGTCCCGCGCCGGCAGCGCTCCGGTCACCAGGCGGTGGGGGTCCTCGCCGTCGACCCACGTGACGACCTCGACGCCCAGCTCCTCGAAGGGGACGGACGCGTAACCGGGGTGCTCCAGCTTCGGCACCACCAGCACCGCAGTGCCGTCGGCCGGCAGCACCAGGCAGGTGAGCCGCTCGAACGAGGACCCTCCCACGCCCATCAGGTAGCGCAGGTCCGAGCCGGGCGTGACGAGCAGCGCGTCGACACCGGCCGCCGCGGCGGCGGACGCCGCGCGGGCCAGCCGCGCGCGCAGGGCTGTCGCGTCGGGGGAACCGGTGGTCGTCGTCGCCATGCGGACGAGCCTAGTACCTCCGTCCGCCGTCACGGGGACGACGACGGCCGCGTTCTGGCAGTCTGTGCGCCGTGAGCGCTCCCCTGGTCCTGCTGGACTCCGCCAGCCTCTACTTCCGCTCCTTCTACGCGCTGCCGGAGTCGATGACCGCGCCCGACGGCACACCGGTCAACGCCGTGCGCGGTTTCGTCGACACCGTCGCGCGGGTGATCACCGAGCGGCGCGCGGGGCGGCTCGTGGCGTGCCTCGACGCGGACTGGCGGCCGGAGTTCCGGGTGGCGGCGCTGCCGTCCTACAAGGCGCAGCGCGTCGCGCAGGACGCGGGCGACGGCTCGGAGCAGGTGCCGGACACGCTGACCCCGCAGGTGCCGATCATCCTCGACGTGCTCGACGCGGTGGGCATCGCGACCGCCGAGGCGTCGGGCTACGAGGCCGACGACGTGATCGGCGCGCTCGCGGCGCGCGAGACCCGCGACCCGGTGGAGGTCGTCACCGGCGACCGCGACATGTTCCAGGTCGTGCGCGACGAGCCCTCGACCGTCCGGGTGATCTACGTCGGCCGCGGCTGGAACAAGGCCGAGGTGCTGGGTCCCGCGGAGCTGGCGGAGAAGTACGCGCTGCCCGTGGCGAACGCGGGGTCGGCGTACGCGGACATGGCGGTGCTGCGCGGCGACCCGTCCGACGGCCTGCCCGGCGTGGCCGGGATCGGCGAGAAGACCGCGGCGAAGCTGATCAGCGAGTTCGGTTCGCTGGGCGCGCTGCTGGCGGCGGTGCACGACGGCATGGACCGGAAGCTGACCACCAGGGCGCGCAACGCCCTGATCGCCGGGGCCGACTACCTGGCGGTGGCCCCGGCGGTCGTGCGGGTGGCCGTGGACGCGCCCGTGGTGCTCGACCGGCCGGACGCCGTGCCCGCGAGACCCGCCGACCCCGACCGGCTCGCGGAGCTGACCCGGCGCTGGGGCCTGGGCAGCTCGGTGCCGCGACTGGTGTCCGCGCTGGAACGCCGCTGACGCGTCCCCGGTGCGCGGGAGCGCTCTCCCGCGCACCGGGGCCCGATCACCGGTCCCCCGGCCCGGCGTCCCGCCGGGACCGCCTCTCCGGGGCGCGGTGCGTCACCGGTCTAGAAGTACGTCCCGCACCAGGGCGAGCCGGGCACGGCGAACAGCCGGTCCGCGTGCGGCAGGGCCGCCGGGTCCACGACGCCGACCCGTCCGGCCGCCGCCAGGGCGGAGAACGTCACGTCGCCCAGGTACGCCGACGCCAGCACGTCCGCGGCGACGGTGAGCGCGGCGGGGGCGTCGGTGCGCGCGGCCCCGTCCGGGGTGACGCGGTAGGCGCCGGAGTTCTCCGGCAGGAACGCGTCGTGCACCCGCAGCACCACCGGCTCCGCCGCCGCGAAGCTCCGCGCGGCCAGCGCCGCCGGCACGTCGAGCAGCCGCAGCCACGTCTCGTCCTCGGAGCCGGTCACCGACACGGCACGCGGGTCGGTCAGCAGCCACTGGAGCGGCTCGTCGAGCGGCGCCAGGTGGACCACGACCTCGTCGACGAGGTCGACGCTGAGCAGGTAGCGCCACAGCCCGGCCCACGCGGCGGGGTCCGGCGCGTACAGGTACCGCACCCGCAACGTGCTGCGGTCGCCGTGGGGTGCCCGCTCGACCTTGTAGAACACGAAGCCGTCGTCCCGGCCGTCGTCGCCGGTGTGCACGACGACGCGGACGTTCTCCTTCGCCACGGCCGCGTCACCGGCGTTGAGCGCCCACCACCCGGGCCAGGGGGTGATCTCGCCGGGACGCACCGGGCCGCGGCGCTCGTGCACCGCGCGCGTCACCTGCTCCACCTCGTCCCGCGCCACCAGCCGGACCCGCCCGCCGAGCGGCGCGTCCGCGTGCACGACCGCGCGACGGCGGTCCACCTTCAGGTCGCGACCGCGCGTGGCGACGCCGTAGCCGAAGCGGCCGTAGATCACGCCCTCCGTGGCGCGCAGCGTCGCGGTGACGTCCCCGGCCTCCCGCGCCAGGCGGAACTGCTCGCGGACGAGCGCGCCGAGCACGCCGCGGCGCGTCCGGTCGGGTCGCACGCCCACCCGGCTCACCGCGGCCATCGGCAGGGTGCCTCCCGGCACGGCGAGCCGCGACGCCCACGAGCTCACCGTGCCGATCACCTCGTCGTCGCCGATCGCGCCGAGCACGCGGCCCGGCTCGAACGACCGCAGGACGCGCGTCCACTTCTCGGCGTCGACGGGCGGGTGGTGCAGCGTGGACAGGAACAGGTCGTGCGCCTCGCGGTAGCGGGACTCGTCCAGCACGCGGATCTCGAAGGGGGTGTCAGCGGTGGCCACGCCCCGATCTTGCCCGCCGGAGGGCCGTTCGCGCACGTCAGTTGTGCGACGAGGGGGCACCGCGCTGTCCGCGGTGCCCCCTCGTCGTCCGACCCGTGCGGGGATCAGCCCTCGGGCTGACCCACCTCGTACTCGCCGTCGTCGGTCTTGACCGTGATCTTGACCTTCTTGTCCTCGCCGCCCACCTTCGCGGTGCACTCGAAGGTCGCGCCGGGCTTGACCTCCTGCTCGGCGGGGCAGGTGGCCGACTCCACGTCGTCGATCTTGTAGTCGTTCTTGAGGATCGACACGACGCCGTTCTGCACGGACGTGGTGTCGAAGACCTTCGTCTTCAGGAAGCCGGGCGCGACGAACCCGGTGACCAGGAAACCGCCGACGAGCAGCACCACGAGGGCGACCACGACCCACAGGACCGCGCTGGACTTCTTCTGCGGCTGCTGCGGCTGCCCGTAGGGGTTCTGCTGCTGACCGTAGGCACCCGGGTACTGCTGCTGACCGAACTGGCCCGGCTGCGGCTGCCCGTACTGGTTCTGCTGCTGCGACGGGTCGTAACCGCCGTAGGGCTGCGGCTGCTGCTGCGGCTGCTGGCCCCACTGCTGCTGGTTCGGATCGGGCTGGCCGTAGCCGCCGGGGTTCTGGGCCGGGAACCCTCCGGACGGAGTGCCGCCGGGGTACCCGCCGCCGTAGGGCTGCTGGCCCCACTGCTGCGGATCGTTCCCTCCGGACGGTCCGTACGGGCTGCTCATGGTCGGCCTCCGGGTGTGGTATTTCAGAACTGGACGTCGGGCGCGATCAAACCACAGGATCACGCCCGCCACCCAGGCACCCCGCAAACCTTTCTCAGACCGTGGCCATGGCCACGACTCCCCTGCGCAGCGCGTCCACGGCCCTGCTCGCGGCCTGTCCGACCGGGTCCCTGCCGCCCACCACGTCGCGGATCTGGTCGAGCAGGTCGATCACCTGCCTGCACCACCGGACGAAGTCACCGGCGCCCAGTTCGTGCCCTCCGGCCTCGGCCGCGCCGAGCACCTTCTCCAGGGACTCGCCGCGCGCCCACCGGTACACCGGCCACGCGAAACCGGGGTCGGGCTGGCGGGTGCGGTCGAGGCGGTGCCTGCGCTCGTCGTCCTCGATCTCCACCCACAGCCGGGCCGTGGCGTCCAGGGCGTCGGTCACGGCGCCACCGGGCGGCCTGGTCTCGGTGGGGCCGTCGCGGCGCGCCTCGTACACCAGAGACGACACGACGGCGGCCAGCTCGGCGGGCTCCAGCCCCTTCCACGTGCCGTGCCGGATGCACTCCGCGGCGAGCAGGTCGGACTCGCTGTAGAGACGGGTCAGGCGCTGGCCGTGCTCGGTGACCTCCTCGCCGGGGCCCTTCTCGTCCGCGGTGAGGTACCCGCGCTCGCGCAGCAGCGCGCGGATGCGGTCGAACTCCCGCGCCAGGGAGTGGGTGGTGGCCGCGACCTTGCGCTCCACCTGCTCGGTCTCCGCCTTGAGCCGGTGGTAGCGCTCGGCCCAGCGGGCGTGGTCCTCCCGCTTCTCGCACGCGTGGCACGGGTGGGCGCGCAGGGCGCGGCGCAGCGCGCCCAGCTCGGCGTCGTCGTCCGGCCCACCGCGGCGGCGACGCGCGACCGGCGCCTGGATGCCGGTGTTGCGCACGGTCGACGCCAGGTCCCGGCGCGACTTCGGGGAGCGGACGTCCACCTGTTTGGGCAGCCGGACGTGCCCGAGGACCTCCACCGGAGCGGGGAAGTCCGCCGAGGACAACCTGCCCGACCAGCGGTCCTCGGTGACCACGAGCGGGCGCGCCTCGCCCAGCGGCTCGACACCGGGGTCGATGACGACGGCGAGCCCGGAGCGGCGGCCCGACGGCACGGCGATGATGTCGCCCTTGCGCAGCCGCTCCAGCGACTCGGCCGCCTCGGCCCGCTTGGCCGCGCTGTTCTGCTTGGACAGCGCCTTCTCCCGCTCGGACACCCGGCGGCGCAGCGACGCGTACTCGGTGAAGTCGCCGAGGTGGCACGTCATGGACTCCGCGTAGCCCTCCAGGGCCTCGCGGTTGCGCTCGATGCGGCGGGCCAGCCCCACCACGGAGCGGTCGGCCTGGAACTGGGCGAACGACTGCTCCAGCAGGTCGCGCGCCGCGGACGCGCCGAGCTGGTGGACCAGGTTGACCGCCATGTTGTAACCGGGGCGGAACGACGAGCGCAGCGGGTAGGTGCGCGTCGAGGCGAGCCCGGCGACCTGCTTGGGGTCGATGCCGGGCTGCCACAGCACGACGGCGTGCCCCTCGACGTCGATGCCCCGGCGACCGGCGCGACCGGTGAGCTGGGTGTACTCGCCGGGCGTGAGGTCGACGTGCGCCTCGCCGTTGTACTTGACGAGCTTCTCCAGCACCACGGTGCGGGCGGGCATGTTGATGCCCAGCGCCAGGGTCTCCGTCGCGAACACGACCTTGACCAGACCGCGGACGAACAGCTCCTCCACGGTCTCCTTGAACGCGGGCAGCAGACCGGCGTGGTGGCTCGCGATGCCGCGTTCGAGCGCCTCGCGCCACTCCCAGTAGCCCAGGACCACCAGGTCGGCCTCGGGCAGGTCGCCGGTCTTCTCGTCGATGATCCGCCGGGCCTGCTCGGCCTCCTCGGCGCTGTTGAGCCGCAGCCCGGCGCGCGCGGTCTGCGCGACGGCGGCGTCGCACCCGGCGCGGCTGAACACGAAGACGATCGCCGGGAGCAGCCCGGCCCCGTCGAGGCGCTGCACGACGTCGATGCGCGACGGCGGCTTGAACCCCGACGAGCGCGGCGCGCCCCGGCCCCGGTCGTTGCCGCGGCCGCGGTTGCGCGCCCAGGGCACGTGGAAGCGCGCCAGGTCCTCGGTGTGCCGCAGCAGCTGCGGGTTGATCCGCGCGCCGTCGAGGCCCTCGCCGACGAACAGGTCCATCATCCGGCCACCGGCGATCATGTGCTGCGACAGCGGCACCGGCCGGTGCTCGTCCACGACGACGGTCGTGTCCCCGCGCACCTCCACGAGCCACTCGCCGAACTCCTCGGCGTTGGACACCGTGGCGGAGAGGCCCACCAGCTGCACGTGCTCCGGCAGGTGGAGGATCACCTCCTCCCACACCGGGCCGCGGAAGCGGTCGGCCAGGTAGTGGATCTCGTCCATGACGACGTGCGCGAGCCCCTCCAGCGTCGGGGAGTTCGCGTAGAGCATGTTGCGCAGGACCTCGGTGGTCATGACCACGATCGGCGCGCTGCCGTTGACGGAGGTGTCACCGGTGAGCAGGCCGACGGACTTCGCCCCGTAGCGCGCGACGAGGTCCGCGTACTTCTGGTTGGACAGCGCCTTGATGGGCGTCGTGTAGAACGCCTTGAGCCCGCTGGTCAGCGCGAGGTGGACCGCGAACTCCCCCACCACCGTCTTTCCCGCGCCGGTCGGCGCGCACACGAGTACCCCGTGCCCGGACTCCAGCGCCTCGCAGGCGGTGCGCTGGAACGGGTCGAGGTCGAACGAGATGACCGAGAGGAAGTCGGCCAGCTTCGGATAGGCGGCACGGCGACGGGAGTCGGCGTAGGCCTGAGCGGGAGACCGAGTGGTACCTGACACCCCTCCAGGCTGTCACAGACCACCGACAACGGCGGGACGGATTTCGATCACGTCACAGCGGTGAGCGCTCCCGGCTCCGAGGTCACCGACAGGGGCAGTCGCCGCAGGCGCTCCCCGTCGGCGTAGCCGACCCAGCCGCCGTCACCGGCGAGGTGGACCGACCGGGCGCGCAGCACCCGCACCGCGGGGTGCTCGACGTGCCGTCCGCCGCGCAGGCGGGGCAGCATCCCCAGCAGCGGGCCGCGGCCCACCGCGGTCACCAGCGTGAGGTCGAGCAGGCCGTCCGCGGGGTCCGCGTCCGGGCAGACGGGGATGCCGCCGCCGTAGCTGGCCGTGTTGCCGACGGCCACCAGCACGGCCTCCAGCTCCAGCTCGTCGCGCTCGGTCCGCACGACGAGCCGGGCGGGACGCAGGCGCACGAGTTCGGCCAGGACCGCCAGGTCGTAGCGGCGCGGCCCGGCCGGCCAGCGCATCGCGTTCGCCCGCTCGTTCACCGCGGAGTCGAAGCCGGCGCACAGCACGGTGGCGAACCACGGCCCGCCCTCGACCCGGCCGAGGTCCGTCCTGCGCCGCGAGCCGGTGGCCAGGGCAGCGACGACGGCGTCCACGGCGGCCGAGGTGCCGGCGGGCATCCCGAGCGCGGCGGCGAGGTCGTTGCCGGTGCCCGCGGGCACGACGGCGAGGGCGACCGGTGTCTCGGCGCACGCCTGCACGGCCAGGTGGGCCGCGCCGTCACCGCCGAGGACGACCAGCACCTCCGCGCCGTCGTCCACGGCCCGCCGCGCCAGTGCCGCGGCACCCTCCGCGCTGTCGGCCACGTGCAGGTCGAGCCGGTCGAACGACGGACGCAGCCGGGCGGCGACCGTTCCGGCGACCCGCCCGGCCCTGCCCCGCCCGGAGGCGGGGCTGACCAGCAGCGCCCCGCGCATCAGGTCGCGTCGTCGTAGTCGACGCGCCGCGTCGTGGTCGTGGAGGTCGGTGCGGGTGCCGGCTCCTCGACGGCCGAGGGGGTGTAGTCGAAGGGTGCGGCCTCGTCGTCGGGGAGGGCGTCCCAGCCCTCGGCCCGGCGCTTCTTCGCCTCGCGCCGGTCGTGCACGCGGGAGATCTGGATGGCCAGCTCGAACAGGATCGCGAGGGCCACGGCCAGCGCCACCATCGAGATCGGGTCCGTGCCCGGCGTGGCGACGGCGGCGAAGATGAACAGCGCGAACACGATGCCGCGCCGCCACCTGGCGAGCTGCTCGTAGCTGACCACGCCGACCGCGTTGAGCATGACCACCACCAGCGGCAGCTCGAAGCTGACGCCGAAGATGAGCAGCAGGGCGAGGACGAAGTCGATGTACTCGCCACCGGACAGCGCCGTGAGGAACTGCTGGTCGCCGAAGCCGACCAGCACGCCCAGGCCCTGCGGCACCACGTAGAACGCGAGCGCCGCGCCCGCGGCGAACAGGATCGAGGCGATGCCGACGAAGGTCAGCGCGAACCTGCGCTCCTTGACGTACAGGCCGGGTGCGATGAACGCCCACACCTGGTAGAGCCACAGCGGGGCGCTGAGCGCCATGCCGGCCGCCACGCCGACCTTGAACTGGATCATGAACGCTTCGAACGGCTTCGTCTGGAGCAGCTGGCAGCGCACGGCGTCGTCGGACACCTGGGTCAGCCGGTCGCTCTCGGGGATGCCGCAGTAGGGCCTGATGACGATCTCGCCGAGGCTCCACAGGCCGAACGGGTGCCAGCCCCACCAGAGGAAGCCGAAGACCGTGCCGACCGTGATGAACAGCAGGGCGAGCCCGAGCCGGTGACGCAGGTCGTAGAGGTGGTCCTTCAACGACATCGTGCCGTCGGGATTGCTCCGACGGCTCGTCAGCTTGCGACGCTCCCGGCGCTCGGCCAGGCGCCGGAACGGACTTGCCCCCACCTCGCGGACCGCCTAACTCAGTTGGTGTGGTTCTTGTTGAACGGTGTCTGCTCGATCGGAGGCGCGACCTGCGGCTGCACCTGCTGCACCGGCGGCTGCTGCACCGGCGCCTGCTGGGCCGGCGGGAGCTGGGCGGGCGGCTGCTGCACCGGCGGCTGCGCGGTGGTGGCCTGCTGCTCGTCGTCGTCGCGCAGGCCCTTGGTCTCCGCCTTGAGGATCTTCGCCGACCGGCCGAGCGAACGAGCCATGTCGGGCAGCTTCTTCGCGCCGAACAGCAGAATGATCACCACTGCGATGATGATCAGCTCAGTTGCTCCGAGGTTACCCACGGTGGTCCTCCTGTCTCCCCCGCTCCGCGGATGGTACGCGGGGTGTGCCCTCTCGGGCCTCGTCCGAACGCCGTTGCGCGAGGGCGACGCGCAGCGCGGCGGACCGCGCCCTGATCATGCCCGCGTCGCCGCCGACCCTGTCCCCCACCACACTGCTTGCGGCGCTGAAGCGGCGCAAGGCCGCGTTGAGCCGGATCGCGACCACCAGGAGCGCGACCAGGCCGATGGCGGCCAGCGCCAGGGCGAGCGTGTACGGCACAGCACCAACCTACAGATCGACGGTGGACATCGGGTGACCGGAGGTGGGACGGCGGGTCGACGGCCGACGCACCGCGCACGTCATCGCAGGGCCGCGAGGCTCTCGGCCCTGGCCAGACCGGCCCTGGCGCGGCGGACCACCTCGGCGGCGAGCTCCGGCGGCTGCTCGACGCGCACCTCGCCGCCGAGACCGAGCAGCAGCCGCACCATCCACGAGGTGTCCGCGTAGCGCATGAGCACCCGCGCGCGGCCGCCGTCCAGCTCGGTCAGCTGGTCGACCGGGTAGTACTCGGCGACCCAGCGGGCGTCCGGCTCCAGCACGAGCACGGCCGTCTGCTGCGACGGGTCGGGCCGGAACAGGCCGCTGGAGGTGTCCGTGGGCGTGGCGTGCGACGGCGGGGCCGCCGCCTCGTCCAGCACCTCGGCGCGGTCGATCCGGTCGAGCCGGAACAGCCGCACGCCGTCGGCCGCGCGGCACCACGCCTCCAGGTAGCTGCGGCCCTCGACCAGCAGCAGCCGCATGGGGTCCACCGCCCGCTCGGTGATCTCGTCGCGCGACAGCGAGTAGTACCGGATGCGCACGGCGCGACGGCGGCGCACGGCGTCCTGGACGGCGTCCCTGATCTCGGCGGTCTCCTCGGCCTCGCGCACGGCCAGTCCGACCACGACGCCGGGCTGCTGGGCCTCGCCGACCGCGCTCTCGATCTTCGCGACGGCGCGCTGCACGGCGTCGGTGTCGACCACGCCGGGCGTGTCGGCCAGCGCGCGCAGCGCCACGAGCAGGGCCGTCGCCTCGGCCGCGGTGAGCCGCAGCGGGCGGCTCATGCCCGCGTCGAAGGAGACGGTGATCGTCTCGCCCTCGAAGGACAGGTCGATCAGGTCACCCGGCCCGTAGCCGGGCAGGCCGCACATCCAGAGCAGTTCGAGGTCCCGGCGCAGCTGCTTGGGCGTGACGCCGAAGTCGGCCGCGGCCTCCTCCACCCGGATGCCCGGCCTGGTCAGCAGGTACGGGACCAGTGCCAGCAGCCTGGGCAGCCGTTCGTTGGAGCTGTTCACGCGCCCACCTCCGAGCCCTCGGTCCCCGAAGCCGGGCGCAGCGCGCCCAGCAGGCGTTCTCCCACGGCCTTGGCGAGCACGTCGGGTTCGAGGACCACCACGTCGGGGCCGAAGCCGGCCAGCCACTTGGCCGCCGAGTCGGGGAACCTCAGCTCGATCTCCAGCAGGTCGCCCGGCTCGCCGCCGACGACCCGCTCGCCCACCACCACGGCCCTGCGGCGCAGCCCCTGGGCCCGGTCGCGCGCCACCCACACCCGCGCCGGTGCCGGCGGCGTCGCGGCGAACTCGGTCCGGGCGACGAAGCTCATCAGGTCGATGCCCTCCGGGCTGCGCACCTCACCGCGCTTGCCGACGGTCCGCACGCCGCCGACGACCCTGGACAGCCGGAAGCAGCGGGGCGCGTCGCGGTCGCGGTCGTGCCCGACGAGGTACCAGCGCCCCCGGTAGGCGACCACGCCCCAGGGCTCGACCGTGCGGGTGCGCACCTCCACCGGGGCCGGGCGGCGGTAGTCGAAGACCACGGCCTGACCGGCCTGCACGGCGGCGAGCAGCGGCGGGAACGCCGGTTCGCTGGTGCGGACCCTGGGCTCGACGGCGACGGAGGTGTCCTGGTCGACGTCGACGCCCGCCGCGCGCAGCTTGATCAGCGCGCCGTGCACGGCGCCGGTCAGCTCCGGGGAGTCCCACAGCCGCGCGGCCAGCGCGACGGCGGCGGCCTCGTCGGGTTCGAGGTCGATGTCGCCCAGCTCGTAGTCGCGCCGCGCGATGCGGTAGCCCTCCGCGACGTCGAAGGGGTTGGTGCGCCCGGTCTCCAGGGGCACGCCGAGGTCGCGCAGTTCGGACTTGTCGCGTTCGAACATGCGGAAGAACGCCTCGTCCGTCGGCGCGTCGGCGTACCCCGGAACGATGGCGCGGATGCGCTCGGCCGTCAGGTACTGGCGGGTCGACAGCAGGCAGAGCACGAGGTTGACGAGCCGTTCGGCGCGTGCGGTGGCCACGGGGGCACCCTAAACCCGACAGCGCCGCCGGTGTTCCGCGACGTGGCGCGAAGGGCCACGGCGCGCCGCGTCCGAGCCGAAGATCATCCGTTCAGGAATCCCGCGAGGTGCTCGACGAGGTCGGAGGGCGCGTCCTCGGCGACGTGGTGGCCGGAGTCGACGCCCGCCCCGCGCACGTCGTCGGCCCACTCCCGCCACACGCCCACGACGTCCCCGTACAGCTCGGCCAGGTCGTCGCGGGTCGCCCAGAGCACGAGCACGGGGCAGCCGATCCGCGTGCCCGCGGCGAGGTCGGCGTCGTCGTGCGCGCGGTCCACCCCGAGTCCGGCGCGGTAGTCCTCCAGCATGGCGTGCACGACGCCGGGGTCGTGCACCGCACGCTGGAAGTCGGCCCAGTTCTCCTCGCCCATCCGCTCCGGGGTGTCGCCGTACTTGGCGCGGTACCACTCGTCGGGGTCGGCGTTGATCACCCGTTCGGGGATCTCCGGCTGGGCGAAGAAGAACCAGTGCCACCACGCGGCCGCGAACCGGGCGTCGCAGCGGGCCAGGGCGGAGCCGATGGGCACGCCGTCCAGCACGGCCAGCCGCGTGACGGCCTCCGGGTGGTCCAGGGCGAGCCGGGTCGCCACGTACCCGCCCCGGTCGTGGCCGACGACGGCGAACCGGTCGTGGCCGAGCCGCCGCATCAGCTCCACGCAGTCCCTCGCCATCGCGCGCTTGGACTGCTGCGCGTGGTCGGGCTCGGTGGGCGGTGTGGACGACTCGCCGTACCCGCGCAGGTCGGGGCACACGACGGTGTGCCGCTGGGCGAGCAGGGGCGCGACCCGGTGCCAGGTGGTGTGGGTGCGCGGGTGGCCGTGCAGGAGCAGCACCGGCGGCCCGGAACCGCCGTGCCGCACCCGCAGCACGGCCTCACCCACGTTCACCCGGTCGAGGGCGAATCCGTCGAACACGGCAGGCGTCCGGGGTCAGAGCGAGGCGATCAGGCGTTCCACCCGCTCGTCCACCGCGCGGAACGGGTCCTTGCACAGGACGGTGCGCTGGGCCTGGTCGTTGAGCTTCAGGTGCACCCAGTCGACGGTGAAGTCCCGCCCGGCCGCCTGCGCCGCGGCGATGAAGTCGCCGCGCAGCTTCGCGCGGGTGGTCTGCGGCGGGGTGTCCTTGGCCGCCTCGATCTCGCCGTCGTCGGTCACCCGCTCCACCTGCCCCTTGCGCTGGAGCAGGTCGAAGATGCCCCGGCCTCGCCGGATGTCGTGGTAGGCGAGGTCGAGCTGCGCGATCCGCGGGTTGGACAGCTCCATGTCGTGCTTGACCTGGTAGCGCTCCATCAGGCGGTGCTTGATGGCCCAGTCGATCTCGCGGTCGATCTTGGACAGGTCCTGCGACTCGACCGCGTCCAGCGTGCGGCCCCACAGCTCGATGACCCGGTCGGCCATCGGGTCGGGGGTGCGCTTCGCGACGTGCTCGACGGCCCGCTCGAAGTACTCGCGCTGGATGTCCAGCGCGGACGCCTCCTTGCCACCGGCGAGGCGGACCGTGCGGCGGCCGGTCAGGTCGTGGCTGATCTCGCGGATCGCCCGGATCGGGTTGTCCAGGCTGAAGTCCCGGAACTGCACCCCGGCCTCGATCATCTCCAGCACCAGGTTGGCGCTGCCCACCTTCAGCAGCGTCGTCACCTCGGACATGTTCGAGTCGCCGACGATGACGTGCAGCCTGCGGTAGCGCTCGGCGTCGGCGTGCGGCTCGTCGCGGGTGTTGATGATGGGGCGGGAGCGGGTCGTCGCGCTGGAGACGCCCTCCCAGATGTGCTCGGCGCGCTGCGAGAGGCAGTACACGGCGCCGCGCGGGGTCTGGAGCACCTTGCCGGCGCCGCAGATGAGCTGGCGGGTCACCAGGAACGGCAGGAGCACGTCGGCGATGCGGGAGAACTCCCCGGCCCGCGCGACCAGGTAGTTCTCGTGGCAGCCGTAGGAGTTGCCCGCCGAGTCGGTGTTGTTCTTGAACAGGAAGATGTCGCCGCCGATGCCCTCGTCGGCCAGCCTGCGCTCGGCGTCGACGAGCAGGTCCTCCAGAATCCGCTCACCCGCCTTGTCGTGGGTGACGAGCTGGGCCAGGTCGTCGCACTCCGCCGTGGCGTACTCGGGGTGCGAGCCCACGTCCAGGTAGAGGCGCGAGCCGTTGCGCAGGAACACGTTCGAGGACCGGCCCCAGGACACGACCCTGCGGAACAGGTATCGCGCGACCTCATCCGGAGACAGCCGGCGCTGCCCGTGGAAGGTGCAGGTCACCCCGAACTCAGTCTCAATGCCGAAGATCCGCCGCTGCATCCCTCAACAGTAGGCGCTTTCGGCCAGTCTCTCAGTGATCCGAACGGGCGGCACGGTGGATCGGTACTACCGTTCGGGGTGTGATCAGGCGAGTGCGCAGGTCGGGAGCACGTGTCCACCGTTGGGACCAGGAGCTGGTCAGGCGCAGTGCGAACCTGCCGCTGACCTCGGCGGACACCTTTCTGCGGAGGTTGACGAAGTGCGCGAACCACAGCGTGCTGTGGTTCGGCGTGGCGGCGGTGCTGGCCGGTCGCCGCGGGGCCTCGCGGAGGGCGGCGCTGCGCGGTGTCGCGGCCATCGCGGGGGCCAGCGCGAGCGCGAACCTCATCGGCAAGACGCTGTTCCCGCGGCGCCGTCCCGCCGCCGACCTCGTGCCGGTGTCGCGGCGGCTGACCCGGCGGCCCACGTCGTCGTCGTTCCCCTCCGGGCACGCCGCGTCGGCCGCCGCGTTCACCACGGCCGTCGCGATGGAGTCCCCGAGGACCGCCGCCGCGATCGCGCCGCTGGCGGCGGCCGTGGCGTACTCGCGGGTGCACACGGGCGTGCACTGGCCCTCCGACGTGGCCGCCGGAGCGCTCGCCGGGGTGGGGGTGGGGCTCGCGACGCGGCGCTGGTGGCCGCTGGGCCGGGAGGAGCCCGCGTCGGCCCACGAGCACACCGAGCTGTCTGCGCTGCACGACGGCGAGGGGCTCGCGGTGCTGGTCAACCCCAGCGCGGGACTCGGCGAGGACGACTCGGCGGAGGCCGTCGGGCAGCGCTGGCCGAAGGCCGTCGTGGTCACGCGGGAGGTCGATCGCGACCTGGTCGAGCAGTTGCACGAGCTGATCGACGCCGCGGGCGCGCGGGCGCTGGGCGTGGCGGGCGGGGACGGGACGGTGGGCACGGTCGCGGCCGTCGCGGCGGAGCGCGGGCTGCCGCTGGTGGTGGTCCCGGCCGGGACGCTCAACCACTTCGCGCGCGACGTCGGCGTGCAGAGCCTGGACGACTCCGCCGAGGCGGTGGAGCGGGGCGAGGGCGTGCTGGTCGACCTCGCGACGGTGTCGGTCGACGACGGCGGCCTGCGCTGGTTCGTGAACACGGCGAGCCTGGGCGGCTACCCGGACATGGTGCGCACGCGGGAGAAGCTCCAGGACCGCTACGGCAAGTGGCCGGCGGCCGGGATCGCGATGGCGCGGGTGCTGGCCACCTCGCGACCGCTGCGCATGGAGATCAACGGCGAGCCGCACCTGGTGTGGATGCTGTTCGTCGGCAACGGGCCGTACCGGCCGAAGGGCTTCGCGCCGACGATGCGGCCGCGGCTCGACTCGGGCCTGCTGGACGTGCGCTACATCCGCGCCGACTGCCGCTTCTCCCGCAGCCGGTTCTTCCTCAGCGCGCTGCTGGGCTCCCTGAACAGCAGCCGCACGTACCGGCACCTGGAGACGCGGTCGCTGGACGTGCTGGTCGTGGACCAGGCGGTGGCCGTCGCGACGGACGGCGAGGTGGGGCCGAGCGGGAACCGCTTCTCGTTCCGGGCCAGGTCGGCGGCCCTGGGCGTCTACCGTCCCTGACGCCGCATCACCTGTTCGGGCGGGACGGCGTCGGCCGGGAGTGGTCGCCGGGCCTGTGACGACGCCGGTGGGCGTCCCCGCGCGGGGACGCCCACCGGCGTGCGGTCACTTCGTCGAGTCGTTCGGAGGCAGGTCCACGTCCACGACCGGACCGTCGGTCTCGACCGGCCGGTCGGTGGCCGGCGCGTCCGACGAGGGCAGCAGGGCCTCCAGCGCGGCGCCGCTGATGCGGCGGAACGCGCGGAGCGGACGGGCCCGCTCCAGGACCGCCACCTCCAGCTTGTCCAAACCCAGCAGCAGCGGCTTGTCCTTGTCCTTCTCGTTGCCGTTGGCGTTCGCGGTGCTGGTGCTGCCCGAGCTGAGCGCGCGCACGGCCACCGACACCGCCTCGGCCAGCGGCAGGCCGGGCGAGAACAGGTCCTTCAGCGCCGTGGCCGTCGCGTCGGCCTGGCCGCCCATGACGACGTACTCGGGCTCGTCGTAGATCGAGCCGTCGTAGGTGAGGCGGTACATCGTGTCCTCGGCGGCGGTGCGGCCGACCTCGGCCACGCAGATCTCCACCTCCAGCGGCTTGATCTGCTCGGTGAAGAACGAGCCGAGGCTCTGCGCGTAGACGTTGGCCAGCGACCGGCCGGTGACGTCGCTGGGGTCGTTCTGGTACCCGCGGACGTCGGCGAAGCGGATGCCGGCCTGGCGCAGGCTCTCGAACTCGCTGTACCTGCCGACCGCGGCGAACCCGATGCGGTCGTAGATCTCCGAGACCTTGTGCAGGGTGCTGGAGGGGTTCTCGGCGACGAACAGCACACCGTCGGCGTACGTGAGCACGACGACGCTGCGGCCCCTGCCGATGCCCTTCCTGGCGTACTCCGAGCGATCGCGCAGGATCTGCTCGGGTGAGGCGTACAACGGCATCGTCACTGTGGCGGCTCCTGACCTCGAAGTGGTGGGGTGGGGTACGGGGATCAGCCCGAGGGACGGGTCCGGCGACCCTCGACGACCGCTTCGGCGATGGCCGCCGCGCGCTCCTCGGGCAGGTGGACCGCGCCCTCGGCCGCCGTGATCGTGACGATCATCGGGTAGATCCGCCGCACGAGGTCGGGACCGCCGGTGGCCGAGTCGTCGTCGGCCGCGTCGTACAGCGCCTCGACGGCGGCACGGGCGGCGGCCTCGGCGTCCGAGTCGGGGTCGTAGAGCTTCTTCAGCGCCGACTTCGCGAACACCGAGCCGGAGCCGACGGACTGGTAGCCCGAGGTCTCCTCGAACCGGCCGCCGGTCACGTCGTAGGAGACGATGCGCCCGGCCCGGTCGGGGTCGGCGGCGTCGGGGTCGATGCCGACGAACAGCGGGAGCACGGCGAGACCGGCCATGGCCGCGTCGAGGTTGCCCCTGATCATCGCGGACAGCCGGTTGGCCTTGCCGTCCAGCGAGAGCGGGACGCCCTCGATCTTCTCGTAGTGCCGCAGCTCGACGGCGAACAGGCGCACGATCTCGATCGCGATGCCCGCCGTCCCGGCGATGCCGACGGCCGAGTGGTCGTCGGTGACGAAGACCTTCTTCATGTCCCGCTGGGCGATGACGTTGCCCATCGTCGCCCTGCGGTCACCGGCGATCAGCACGCCGCCCTTGAAGGTGGACGCGACGATCGTCGTCCCGTGGGGAGCCCGCACGACGCCCTCCGGATAGCTGCGGTTGCCCGGCAGCAGGTCGGGCGCGTGAGCGCGCAGGAAGTCGACGAACGACGAAGACCCCGGCGTGAGGTAGGCCGAGGGCAGCGACGAGTTCTGCATGTGTGGCTTGGTCTCCTGTCCCCGAGTGGGTGGTCAGCGGCGGACGGCCCCCGGCTGGGGACGACCGCTACTGGCCACCCTTCTGCACGTACGCGCGGACGAAGTCCTCGGCGTTCTCTTCCAGAACGTCGTCGATCTCGTCCAGGATCGCGTCGACGTCCTCGCCGAGCTTCTCCCTGCGTTCCTGACCTGCGGCAGCGCCGTCGGCGGCGTCGTCGTCCCCGTCGCCGCCGCCCTGACGCTGAACCTGTTCCTGGGCCATCTCGCCTCCCGGTCTCGGGCTTCACCACGAACACTACCCAGCGCCACCGACTTCCGTCGTCAGCCACTCGGGTCGGCGATCAGCCCCTGGTGAGCGCCTCCACCAGCTCCTCGGCGGTGTCCGCAGCCTCCAGCAGGGCTCCGACGTGCGCCTTCGTGCCGCGCAGCGGTTCCATGGTGGGGATGCGCACGAGCGACTCGCGGCCCAGGTCGAAGATCACCGAGTCCCACGAGGCGGCGGCCACGGACGTCGGGTAGCGCTCCAGGCAGCGACCGCGGAAGTAGGCGCGGGTGTCCTCCGGCGGCGCGGTGATGGCCGCGCGCACCTCCTCCTCGCTCACCAGGCGCTTCATCGAGCCGCGGGCGACCAGCCGGTTGTAGAGGCCCTTGTCCAGCCGCACGTCGGAGTACTGCAGGTCGACCAGGTGCAGGCGCGGCGCACCCCACTCCAGGCCGTCGCGGGAGCGGTAGCCCTCCAGCAGCCGCAGCTTGGCCACCCAGTCGAGGCGGTCGGCGCACTCGGCGGGGTCGCGGGCCAGCGCGTCGAGCACCTCGCCCCACGTGCGCAGCACGTCCAGCGAGGCGCGGTCGTCCGAGCCCTCCAGGAACGTCACGGCCCGGTCGAAGTAGCCGCGCTGCACGTCCAGGCCGGTGAACTTGCGGCCGCCGACCATCTCCACGGTGCGCTTGAGGGTCGGGTCGTGGCTGATCTGGTGCACGGCGCGCACCGGGTCGACCATGCGCAGGTCGTCGAAGCGCTCACCGGCCTCGATCATGTCCAGCACGATCGCGGCCGTGCCCACCTTGAGGTAGGTGGAGTACTCGGCGAGGTTCGCGTCGCCGATGATGACGTGCAGCCTGCGGTACTTGTCGGCGTCGGCGTGCGGCTCGTCGCGGGTGTTGATGATGCCGCGTTTGAGCGTGGTCTCCAGCCCGACCTCGACCTCGATGTAGTCGGCGCGCTGGGAGAGCTGGAACCCGGTCTCCTCGCCCGCGGCTCCCCTGCCGACGCGGCCGGAACCGGTGACCACCTGGCGGGAGGCGAAGAACGGCGTCAGCCCCGCGATGACGGCGGTGAACGGGGTGCTGCGCGACATCAGGTAGTTCTCGTGGGTGCCGTAGCTGGCGCCCTTGCCGTCGACGTTGTTCTTGTAGAGCTGCAGGCGCGGCTGACCGGGCACGGTGGCGGCCTTCAGCGCCGCCTCCTCCATGATCCGCTCCCCCGCCTTGTCCCAGATCACCGCGTCGCGCGCGGTGGTGACCTCGGGAGCCGAGTACTCGGGGTGGGCGTGGTCGACGTAGAGCCGGGCGCCGTTGGTGAGGATGACGTTGGCCGCGCCCAGGTCCTCCACGTCGGAGTCGCCGTGCCCGCCGGGTGCGCCCAGGTCGAAGCCGCGGGCGTCGCGCAGCGGCGACTCGACCTCGTAGTCCCACCTGGCCCGCCTGGCGCGCGGTATGTCCGCCGCCGCCGCGTACGCGAGGACGACCTGTGTCGAGGTGAGCACCGGGTTCGCCGTGGGGTCTCCCGGCACCGAGATGCCGTACTCGACCTCGGTTCCCATGATCCGCCGCATGTGCCCAAGCCTACGACCTCGGAGCGTCCGCGGGGCGATCCGCGAGCCGCGGATCGCGCCGGTGACCGCGCCGGGCGCGGTCACCGGCGCGTGGTCAGCCCGCGGCGAGCCCGGCGGCGGGCCGGACGCGCGCCGCCGTGCGGGCCGGGCCGACCGCCGAGAGGACGGCGAGCGCGACGACGACGGCGCCACCGGCCAGCAGCGGTCCGAGCGAGGACCACGGCAGGTGGAGCACGCCGAAGGACAGCATGAGCAGTTCCGAGCAGAGCAGGCCGTAGAGGCCGCCGCCGAGCACGCCGACCAGCGCCAGCAGCACCGCCTCGGCGACGACGCCGCCCTGCACGCCGCCCCTGGTGACCCCCAGCGCTCGGCGCAGCGCCAGCTCCTTGCGGCGCTCCTGCACGGAGATGGCCAGCGCGGTGCCGATGCCGGTCACGGCGACCGCCACGGACAGTCCGAGCAGCACCATCATCATGATCGTGGCCATGCCCAGGTAGCGGTCGTTCTCCTCCGACACCCCCGCGCCGGTCTCGACCTGCACGGTCGGGGCGTCGGGCAGGGCGGCGCGCACCGCGTCGCGGAAGGCCAGGGCGTCGGTGCCCTCGTCGAGCGCGATCCACGCGGTGGTGACCGGTCCGAGCCCGGTGTCCGGGAGCACGGCGTCGGCGCCCTGCAGGGCCGTGAAGGGCAGCGTGCCGGCGAAGGTGGCGGTGCGCGGTCCGCCGGGCAGCCCCCGCAGGGTGACCGGTTGGCCGAGCTGGGCACCCAGGTCCTGAGCCACGTAGTTCGCCAGCAGCACGGTGTCCGGCCCGAAGTCCTCCGCGGCGAAGCCCTGGGCCCGCGCCCAGGCACGCAGGTCGGCCGGGTCGGCACCGAGGACCAGTCCGAGCGAGTCGGGCTCGTCGCCGGTGATCTCGGCCTCGTGCAGGGCGACGTGCGCGGCGACGCCGGGCAGCTCCGCGACGCGCTCCGCCCGCGCGGGCAGCGGCCGGGGGCCGACGTCGGTGATCACGGCGTCGGGGCGGGGTTCGTTCTCGAACTGGTCGGCGAGGGACTGCGCGGAGGTGAGCAGCACCGCGCCGGAGGTCACCAGCGCGCTCGCCAGGACCAGCGGCACGGCCACCGACGCCGAGCGCTGCGGCACGCGCCGCACCTCGGCAGCGGCCAGCCGCCAGTGCGGTCCGCCGATCCGCGCGGCGACGGAGCCGAAGATCAGGCCCAGGGCCGGCACGACGACGGGCCCCAGGACGACGAAGAGCCCCGCGATGCCGAGGACGCTCGCCGCCAGGAGGAGGAAGATCGACGCGAGCGAGCCGCCCGCGAGCACGCCGAGCGCGGCCAGCGCCGCGGCGAGCACGACCAGCACGACGCCGAGGACGTTCCGCCGGCGGCGGACGGCCGCCGCCGGCGGCAGACCGTCGGAGGAGCGCAGAGCGGCCAGCGGCGACACCCTCGACGCCGCGAGTGCGGGACGGACCGCGGCGACGGCGCTGAGGACGGCGGCCACGACGACGCCCAGCACGACGTGCACCGGCTGGGGGGCGAGCGGTGGCCGCAGCTCCACGGCCCCGAACATCGCGGACACGCCCGTGGAGTCGAACAGCTGCCCGAGGAGCCGGCCGAGGGGTGCGCCCAGCAGCGCGCCGACCGCGCCCGCGGACACACCGGTGACCAGCGATTCGGCGAGGCTGCCGACGACGAGGGGCGCGCGGTTCGCGCCGAGGCAGCGCAGCAGCGCGGTCCGCCGCTGACGTTGCAGGTGCACGGCCCGGAACGTCGCCGACGCGACGAACACGGCCGTGGCCAGCGCGAGGACGCTGAAGGTCAGCAGCAGACCGGAGAGCGCGTCGGAGTCGTTGCCGCGGTCCTGCCCGCCGTCCGGTCGCAGGACCTCGTAGGCCGGGCCCGCGGCGGCCTGGACGGCGGCCGGGTCGCCGCCGAGCACGTGCAGCTGCGTCCGGGCGGGCTCCCGGTCGAGCGCGCGGGCCAGGTCGGGGCCGAGCACGAGCACGGGCTCGTCCACCATCCCGCCGCGCTTGGTGGTCCCGGAGACCACGACGTCGCGCGGCCGGCCCTCGGCGTCGGCGACGGCGACCACCGAGCCGGGGCGCAGGTCGTGCTCGTGGGCGGTGACGCGGTCGACCGCGATCTCGCCGTCGGCCCGCGGGGAGCGTCCCTCGGCGATCGGCACCCGGCGCAGGGCGTCCTCGTCCAGCTCGACGTCACCCGTGGCACGCCGCGGGCCCGCCCTGCCGTCGGCGAGGAGCAGGTCGACGCGGACCCGCTCCACGGGCAGGACCCGCCGCACGCCGGGAACCGCCCCGATCCGCGCGATCAGCGTCTCGTCCAGTTCGGCTTCGGCCGCGGCGCTGTCCGAGTGGGCGATCTCCACCACGGCGGTGACGGGCTCCGGCGCGACGGGACGGCCCGCCCCGGTGGCGGAGACCATCGCCGCGCTCAGCACGAGCGCGGCGACGAGACAGGCGATCCCGACCACCAGCGCGACTCCGGGCAGCAGGGCACGTCCGGGGTGGGCGCGGAACTCGGCCGTGCCGAGGCGCAGCACCGTCAGGGGGCTCAACTCTCATCTCCTCCGCGTGGTGTGGATCGCCACGACCGTAGGGAGGACGGGTGTGCTCGGACATCAGCCGAGGAGGGTGATCACCCCTACGACCGGGGGCTGATCCGGCCTACGCTCCGGGGGTGACAGCCGCGGAGGAACTGGTGGCCGTGTACGACGCCGAGGGCGCCGTGGTGGGCAGCGCGCCGCGCTGGCGGATGCGCGCGGAGGGCCTGTGGCACGCCGCCACGGGCGTGCTGGTGCGCTCGCTGGACGGGACGCGGGTGTTCGTGCACCGGCGCACCGGCACGAAGGACGTCTACCCGGGGCTGCACGACTGCCTGGCCGGTGGCGTCGTCGCCGCCGGGGAGACGCCGCAGCGGTGCGCCGAGCGCGAGGTGGCCGAGGAGCTGGGCGTGCGCGGGGCGCGGCTGGTGCCGCTGTTCCGGACCCGGTTCGTCGACCCGCCCGTGCGCTACCACGCGAGCCTGTTCGAGGTGCGCACCGACGGCCCCCTGTCGTTGCAGCCCGAGGAGGTCGCCGAGGGCTGGTGGACGGACCTGGACGAGCTGCGGGCGCGGGTCGCCGACCCGGCGTGGCCGATGGTGCCGGACGGCCGGGCGTTCACGGCCGAGTGGTTCCGCCGCCGTGACGCGGGTGAGGTCTGACCACCGGACCAGCACGATCGGAAATCAATCCGAAAATCGAAGTGATTCCACCTGAGCAACCGAGCCCATCCCTGCACCTCGCGATGACGCCGTGTCGCCCATTCTCGGTGTCTGATCAGCAGAAACCCTCCTCCCACTGAGACGAACAGTTTCGCGATACTTGCGGAAACCATTGACAGCGCTGCGCAGCCGGTTCAACACTGTCTGCGTCGACGGACCTCGCCGCCACCGTTGATCGGCCACCGCCAGGCCCGTCGGGCCGCACCACGCTGCCCGGCCTCCCGCCAGAGTCGACGAGGAGGAAGCATGATCATCGACGACGCCACCGCCCGGCCGCGGAACCGCAGAGGCGGGTTCGGCAGACTCGTCAGCCGCGCGTGCGTCGCGGCGCTGCTCGCCGCGGTGGCCCTGCCCGGCACCGCCAGCGCCGACACGACCATCACCACGAACCAGACCGGCAACCACAACGGCTACTTCTACTCGTTCTGGACCGACGGCGGCGGCTCGGTCTCCATGACCATGAGCAACGGCGGCAACTACCGCACCTCGTGGAGCAACACCGGGAACTTCGTGTGCGGCAAGGGCTGGAGCAACGGCAGCCGCCGGACCGTGAACTACTCGGGCAGCTTCAACCCGTCCGGCAACGGCTACCTGACCCTCTACGGCTGGACGGCGAACCCGCTCGTCGAGTACTACATCGTCGACAACTGGGGCGACTACCGGCCCACCGGCACGCACAGGGGCACGGTCACCAGCGACGGCGGCACGTACGACATCTACCAGACGAAGCGCTACAACGCCCCGTCCATCGAAGGTCCCAACAAGACGTTCGACCAGTTCTGGAGCGTCCGGCAGTCGAAGAGGACCGGGGGGAGCATCACCACCGGCAACCACTTCGACGCGTGGTCCCGCGCCGGGATGAGGCTGGGCAGCTTCAACTACTACATGATCCTCGCGACCGAGGGCTACCGGAGCAGCGGCAACTCCAACATCACGGTGAGCTGACCGGGGGCACGTCCGCGGCGCGGCGGCGCGCGAGCCGCCGCGCCGCGCCGCCGTGCTCAGCCCCAGGTGAGCGGATCGAGGTGGAGGTAGAAGCGCAGGCGGTCGGGGTCGAGGGCGGTGCCGTACCCCTCGGCGAACGCCGCGTCCGCCTCCCGCGCCCGATCCTCGTCCGACCACGTCTCGCGCGCGTTGGCGAGCAGCAGCGCCAGGTCGGCGTGGCGGTCGGCCAGCCCGAGGCGGCCCAGGTCGACGAACCCCGACACCTCCGAGGTCTCCGGGTCCAGGACGACGTTGGGCAGGCACAGGTCCCCGTGGCAGACGACCGTGTCGGCGAGTTCCTGCTCCCGTCGCAGCGGAACCTGCGGGAGCAGCCGGTCCAGCAGCTCGGCCGCGGGCGTGCCCTGCTGCTCCACGGGGAGGAAGTCCGGGTCGACGGCGTCGCGGGCCACGACGTCGCGGGCCGCCGCGACCACGGCGTCCACACCCCGGCGGAACGGGCACTCCGACGCGGGCAGCTCGTGCAGGAGGCGGACCGCGTCCGCGATGCGGCCCCAGGAGGCCCGCAGGTCCCGCGCCGACAGCTGATCCGCGGGCACACCGGGCACGGCGCTGGTCATCAGGCAGGCGCCCGCGTCACCGGAGCGCCAGTCGAGCACCCGCGGGCCCGGCACTCCGCGACCGCTCAGCCAGGCGATCCGGTCGCGCTCGCCCGCCAGGTCGGCCGCGTCCCGCGCGGGCACGCACTTGGCGTAGCGGGCGCCGTCCGCGCTGCGGAGGACGGTCGCCCCCGACTCGCCCGCGGTGACGGGCGTCCAGTCGTCACCGGCGCCGGGCAACACCGGTGACCTAGGCATTCGCGAGGCGCTGCGCGGCGGCGGTGGCCAGCCGCGCGGTGACCTCCCGCGCGCGGTCGGACGTCGTGTCCAGGCGCAGCACCACGGCGGTGCCGTCGGCGGCCAGCACGACGCCGCACGCCTCGCGGTCGCCGCCGAGGTCCTCGCACCACGCCCACCGCGAGTCCGCTCCGGACGCCGCTGGCGCCTCGGGGAAGCCGGTGACCGGGCAGGACGTCTCCCGGAGCCTGTCCACCACGCCGTCGTCGGCGAGGACCTGCTGCACGAGCCTGCTCAACCCGCTCTGACTGGTCGTGGTGATCTCGCGCCCGGAGGGCGAGGGCGGGAGCGTCGTCTGCCCGCAGACCGGGCCGACCGGCGCGGTGATCGGACCGGCGTTCCCGCCCACCGAGAGGCCGTCCGCGCCGAGCGTCGCGGCGGGCAGCGCCAGCGCGGCCGTCGTGGCGTCGGTGACGGTCGGCGGGGCGGAGGAGCGCGTCGCGCTGGCGGTGGCGCTGCGCGGGGCGGCGCTCGGGGAGGACGTCGTCGTGGCGACGGACGTCGTGGTCGTCGGTGGCGCGTCCTCGAACCGCTCGTCGAGCGGACGGGTGTCCAGGCCGCACCCGGCCACGACGGCACCCACCGCTGCGATCACGACAGCCACGTGCACGGAACGCACGACTCCCCCTCGGATCGGATTCGCCGCGAATCTAGCCGATCAGTTCCAGGCCAGCGACGCACGGGTCTCCCAGTACCGCGCCGCCGGTTCGGCGAGCGCCGGGAGGTCGCACCGGGCCGGGTCGACCCGTCCGGCGTCCAGATTGGACAGCAGCTGCTCCGGGCTGGCCGCGCCGGACAGCACGACGTCGGCCCACGGCTGGGCGAGCACGGCGGCCAGGGCGACGGCGTCCGGGCCGACGCCGTGCTCCGCGGCCAGGTCGCGGACGGCGGTCGGCGGGTCGACGGCGAGCCGCCCGTTGGCCAG
This sequence comes from Umezawaea beigongshangensis, assembly GCF_016464305.1. Classification (GTDB taxonomy): domain Bacteria; phylum Actinomycetota; class Actinomycetes; order Mycobacteriales; family Pseudonocardiaceae; genus Umezawaea_A; species Umezawaea_A beigongshangensis. The sequence goes on along the minus strand of NZ_JAEIOJ010000006.1, from coordinate 121,353 downwards.
GCCCTCCTTGACGAGCACGCGCACCCCGGCCGCGTGCGCCTCGGCGAGGGCGGGACCGGCCGAGGGCTCCAGCAGGTTCCAGGTGGACTGCACGGCGTCGAACAGCCTGCGTCCGCCGACCTCGATCTCCAGCGCGCGGCGCACGGCGTCGGCCTGCCGGGGCCCCGAGGTGGAGAACCCGAGCGGCACGCCGGTCGCCGCCAGCGCCTCCAGCAGCGGGCGGTCGGTGAACAGCGGGCTGTCGGGGGTGAGCGAGTGGACCTGGTAGAGCGCGACCGCGTCGCCGAGCAGCGCGCGGGTCTCGCGCCACTGGGCGGTGAAGCGGGCCAGCGAGTGCTCCTTGACCTCGTGCACCGGCGCGTCCGGACGCCAGTCCGCGACGTAGGCGTAGCCCCACTTGCTGGAGACGACCACGTCGTCGTGGCCGCGATCGGCGAGCCAGCCGCCGAGGAACTCCTCGGACAGGCCGTAGGAGCGGGCGGCGTCCACGTGCCGCACCCCGGCCGCGTGCGCGGTGTCGAGGACGGCCCAGCACGCCGCGCGCATGGACTCGACGTCGCGGGTGGACGGCAGCGCGTGCTCGCGGCCGAGGTTGATGTAGGCGGGGCGGCCGAGGGAGGCGAGACCGAGCGCGAAGCGGGACACGCCCCCACCGTAGGCGGAGGTGGCGGCGACGGCGCCACCACCACCTCCGCGCGCGGGTCAGAAGTCGTCGGCGCTGCGGATGCGCTCGCGCACCCACACACCGGCGGGCTTGAGCACGCCGGTGCCGCTGAACGACGAGCCGGAGCAGGTCCCCTCCTTGAAGACCGCGCCGGAGCGGAAGTCGTCGGAGAAGTTCCAGTTCACCCAGCTGATCTTCTTCGACCTCATCAGGTCCAGGTAGCGCTGCGCCATCGCGAAGTCGTCGCCGCCGTCACCGGTGTAGTCCTGGGTGCCGAACTCGGTGACGAACACCGGCAGGGCGTCGGCCGCCCGCGAGAGCGCCGACAGGTACTCCTCGCGGTGCGAGGCCGCGTAGAAGTGGAACGTGTACATGATGTTGGACGCCCTGATCGGGTCGCGGATCACGTCCTGCTCGCTGCCGCCGTCGGAGACGCCGAAGGAGGCCCAGCCGTGGGTGCCGACCAGGACCACGCCGTCGGGGTCCTGCGCCCGGATCACCGGGACGAGCTGCTCGGCGTAGCTCTTCACCGCCGACCAGGACACCTCGTTGGGCTCGTTGGCGATGTCGTAGACGATGTTGGTCTTGTCGCGGTGCCGCTGCGCGATCTCGGTGAAGAACGTCTTCGCGAGGGCGGTGTTGTGGTTGGGGTCCCCCGGTGAGAGCTGGTGCCAGTCGACCAGCGCGTACATCCCGCGCTCGGTGGCCTCCTCGACGTAGCGGTGCACCAGGTCGGTGAACTTGCGCGGATTCGTCTCGTAGCCGCCCTCCTGCACGTAGGTCGAGATGCGCAGGACGTCGGCCCGCCAGTCGGTCGCGAGCGCGTCGAGCGACGCGTCGGTCACGCACCGGGAGTACCACTGGGTGCCGTGCGTGCTCATGCCGCGCAGCTGGATCTGCTTGCCCGCGCTGTTGCACAGCTTGGTGCCGCAGACCCTCAGCTGCCCGTTGACCGCGGCCGGTGACCCGGCCGGCAGCGCGGCGGCGGCGACCACCGGTTCGGGCGCCGCGTGCGCGACGCCGAGCGTCGTGCCCGGCAGGACCAGGGACGCGGTCAGGGCGAGCACCGCGCGCAGGCGGAACGTGTGCCGTGCCATCCGGTTCTCCTCTCGAAGGGCTCGGCGGCGGACCAAATAGGCAAGGTTCCTTACTAATCGGCGACCGTAATGTCCGGCTCGTTCCGCCGTCAAGCGTCACGTCGCAGCAGCGCCGCTCCTCCGGCACCGAGGAACAGCACGAGGTACCCGGCGGCGACGGCCGCCGCGCCGAGCGGGGTCAGCGGCGCGCCCTCCACGTCACCGGACAGCTGCGGCACGAGGTAGGGCAGCGTCAGAGCCGCCCCGCGGACGTTCCACGGGTGCGGCAGCAGGTTCGCCACCACGGGCAGGACGAACAGCAGCACGGACACGCCCATCAGCGCACCGGCCGAGGAGCGCACCAGCGCGCCGAGCCCCAGTCCGACGAGGCCGACCACGGCCACCGACGCCGCACCGGCGAACACCGCGGGCAGCGCGTCGGCGAACGAGGCGAACGGCGCGATCGGCGCGGGTCTGCCACCGGTGATCAGCAGCGTCGACACGGCGCACGCCAGTGCGGTCACCAGCCCGAACAGCAGCGACACCGCGCCGACGACGACGGCCTTGGCCGCCAGGACCTCCGCGCGCCGCGGCACCGCCGTCAGCACGCTGCGGATCATCCCGGTGCCGTGCTCGGAGGCGATGCAGAGCGCGCCCACCACACCCGCGCAGATCTGCGCGTACGGGATCACGACCGTGCTCGGGTCGGCCGCGCCGAACAGCTCGCGCTCGGCGGGCGAGGAGCGGTCGTGGTCGGCGGTCATCAGGTACGAGATCAGCGCGCCGGAGGCGAGCGCCACCACGACCGAGGCGAACAGGGCGAGCGTGGAGCGGACGGTGCGGAGCTTCATCCACTCCGAGGCGACGGTGTCGATCACGAGGTCCTCCCGGAGTCGCGGTGCTCGGTGGTGTCACCGGTGAGTTCGAGGTAGGCGTCCTCCAGGGACGCGCCGCGCGGGGTCAGCTCGTGCACCGGGACGGACCGCTGCGCGGCGACCTCCGCGATGCGACCGGTGTCCAGGCCCCGCACCACGAGACCGTCGTGCTCCACGTCCACCTCCGCGCCCGCGCGGACCAGGGCGTCGGCCAGGTCCGCCGCGCGCGGTGAGCGCACGAGGACGTCGCGCCGGTGGCGGTCGGCCAGCTCGCGCACCGAGGACTCCAGGATCAGCCGGCCGCGGCCGATCACGATCACCCGGTCGGCGGTGAGCGCCATCTCGCTCATCAGGTGGCTCGACACCAGCACGGTGCGGCCCTGCGCCGCCAGGGAGCGCAGCAGGTCGCGGATCCACCGCACGCCCTCCGGGTCGAGGCCGTTGACGGGTTCGTCGAACAGCAGCACGGCCGGGTCGCCGAGCAGGGCCACGGCGATGCCGAGGCGCTGCCGCATCCCCAGCGACAGGGAGCGCACCCGCCGGTCCGCCACACCGCTCAGCCCCACCTGGCCGAGCACCTCCTCGGCCCGCGCGCGGCCGATGCCGTTGCTGCGCCCGAGGCACCGCAGGTGGTTCAGCGCGGTGCGTCCGCCGTGCGCGGCACCCGCGTCCAGCAGCGCGCCGACGACGAACGCGGGCCGCCGGATCGTGGCGTAGCGGCGGCCGTTCACCAGCGCCTCCCCCGAGGTGGGCGCGTCCAGACCGAGGACGGCGCGCATGGTCGTGGACTTCCCCGCGCCGTTCGGGCCGAGGAACCCGGTGACGTGGCCGGGTCGCACCTGGAAGGACAGGCCGTCGACGGCACGGGTGGCGCCGTAGCGCTTGGTCAGCTCTCTCACGTCGATCACGGGGACGACGGTGCCGTCCCCGCCGCCGCGGCGGATCGGCGCGCGGTCCGGTTCTCGATCTCGGACCGGAGTCCGAGGCGGCCGCCGCTCCCCGCGGCTACGGTCGGAGCGTGCTCTCCCGCGTGCCCGCCAACGCCCACCTGGTCGCGATGGACGCCGTCGCCGCACTGGTCATCGGCTCGATCATCGCGTACTCGCTGGTGGACCTGTCCCCGCGACCGCTGTGGGTCGCGGTGCACGTCGCGCTGGTCGTCGCCGTGCCGCTCGTCCTGCGCCGCCGCGCTCCGATCCGCGTGCTGCTCGTCGTGGTGGTCGCCACGGTCGTCCTGACGGGCACCGGCGTCCTCCCGCTGGACGCGCTGGGCGCACCGCTGACCGCCGTCGCGTTCGCCGTCTACACCGCGGGGCTCGTCGTGGCGTCGGTGTGGCCGCTGCTGTTCGCGGTCGGCGGGATGTTCTTCGTCGTGCTGGTGCGTCAGCTCGTCGAGCGCTCGCGGTCGGTGCTGGATCTGGTGTACTTCCTGCTGGTCACCGGTCTGGTGCTGGGCGTGACGTGGGTCGCGGGCTGGACCTCGCGGGTGCGCCGGGCCTACGTGGCGCGCGCGCAGGAGCAGAGCGCCGAGCAGGCGCTCGCCGAGGAGCGGCTGCGCATCGCCCGCGAACTGCACGACGTGGTGGCGCACGGGCTGACCGTCATCACGGTGACCGCCTCCACCGCCAACCACGTGGCGGAGGACGATCCGGAGGAGGCGCGGCGCGCGCTGCGGGTCGTGGAGACCACCGGCCGCGAGGCGCTGGCGGAGATGCGGCACCTGCTGGGTGTGCTGCGGTCGCCGGGGTCGCTGCCGGAGCTGGGCCCGGCGCCGGACCTGAGCGGGCTGGCCGAGCTGGCCGAGCGCGCCGCCGCGGCGGGCGTGCGGGTGCGGCTGGACGTCAGCGGGGACGACCCGCCGGAGGGGGTGGCGCTGTCGGTGCACCGGATCGTGCAGGAGGCGGTGACCAACGTGGTGCGGCACGCGGCGCCCGCGCGCTGCGACGTCGTCGTGCGCAACGAGGGGGGCGTGGTGCGCGTCGACGTCACCGACGACGGCCCCGGCGGTGACGACCTCACCGGCGGACACGGTCTGCTGGGGATGCGGGAGCGGGTCGCGGTGTACGGCGGGTCGTTCTCCGCCGGGCCGCGGCCGGACGGCGGTTTCGCGGTGTCGGCGACGCTGCCCCACGGGAGGCGTCGTGATCCGGGTCGGGATCGCGGACGACCAGGCTCTGCTGCGCGGCAGCTTCCGGCTGCTGGTGGACAGCGCGCCCGACCTCACCGCGGTGTGGGAGGCGGCAGACGGGCAGGAGGCCGTGGAGCTGGCGCGCGCCGACCCGCCTGACGTGGTCCTGATGGACGTGCGGATGCCCCGGTTGGACGGCATCGGCGCCGCGGCCCGGATCTGCGCGGACTCCGACGTGCGGGTGCTGATCCTCACGACGTTCGACCTCGACGCCCACGTGTACTCGGCGCTGCGGGCGGGGGCGAGCGGGTTCCTCCTCAAGGACACCCGCCCGGCCGAGCTGCTCGACGCCGTCCGGGTCGTGGCCGCCGGGGACGGGCTGCTGGCGCCGTCGGTGACCCGCCGGTTGATCACCGAGTTCGCCGCCAGGCCCGCTCCCCCGCCGGCCCGGTCCCTGGCCGGGGTGACCGAGCGCGAGCGGGAGGTGCTCGTGCTGATCGCGCGCGGCCTGTCCAACACCGAGATCACCCGGGAGCTGCACGTGAGCACCGGGACGCTGAAGACCCACATCGGTCACCTGCTCGCCAAGCTGCACGCCCGCGACCGGGCGCAACTGGTGATCACGGCCTACGAGGCGGGGCTGGTGTCGGCGGGCTCGCCGCGCTGACACCGGCCCCGCGCCTCGGTTCGCCGGCTCGGTCGCGGCTCGCTCGCGGGCGCGGCGGTCCCAGAAGCTCGGCATCGGCGTGGCCGTGGTCCCGTCCCCCGTCACCGTGGTGGACGGCGTGCCGATCGCCTCCAGCGGCGAGCCCGACGAGAACGCCCTGCTGGCCGCGGTCTCGACCGGGTCACGGTCCACGCCGGGATGAATACCCGAACCGCACTCGGGTATCCCGCTGGCATGGGAAAGCACAGCCCTCGGGCGGACGCGGCGGTGACGGTGCACGACCTGCTGCTGCGCGCCATCGCGGCGGGTGAGTCGCTGCCGTTCGCCACCTGGCCCGACGAGGACGCCGACAGCGGCGCGTGGGACGACGCCGTCCTGCGCCTGTCCGGCACCCTGCTGCCCACCTGATCTTCCCCCGACACGCTCCGGGCCCGCCACCGCGATGCGCGGTGACGGGCCCGGAAGCGCGGGACTACAGGTACTGACCGGTGTTGGAGGCCGTGTCGATCGCCCGGCCCGACTCCTGGTTCTTGCCGGTGACGAGGGTGCGGATGTAGACGATCCGCTCCCCCTTCTTGCCGGAGATCCTGGCCCAGTCGTCCGGGTTGGTCGTGTTCGGCAGGTCCTCGTTCTCGGCAAACTCGTCCACGATCGCGTCCAGCAGGTGCCGGACGGACAGACCGGGCTGCTTGGTGTCCAGCAGCTGCTTGATCGCCGCCTTCTTCGCCCGGTCGACGATGTTCTGGATCATGGCTCCGGAGTTGAAGTCCCGGAAGTACAGGACCTCCTTGTCACCGTTGGCGTAGGTGACCTCCAGGAACCGGTTCTCCTCCGACTCCTCGTACATGCGCTCGACCGTGTGCTGCACCATGCCCTCGATGCACGCCTTCGGGTCGCCGCCGAACTCCACCAGGTCGTCGGCGTGGATCGGCAGGTTGGGCGTCAGGTACTTGTTGAAGATGTCCTTCGCGCCCTCGGCGTCCGGCCGCTCGATCTTGATCTTCACGTCGAGGCGGCCCGGCCGCAGGATCGCCGGGTCGATCATGTCCTCGCGGTTGGACGCGCCGATGACGATGACGTTCTCCAGGCCCTCGACGCCGTCGATCTCGCTGAGGAGCTGGGGCACGATCGTCGTCTCCACGTCCGAGGAGACGCCGCTGCCGCGGGTGCGGAAGATCGAGTCCATCTCGTCGAAGAACACGATCACGGGGGTGCCCTCGGACGCCTTCTCCCGAGCGCGCTGGAAGATCAGCCGGATGTGCCGCTCGGTCTCGCCGACGAACTTGTTGAGCAGCTCGGGGCCCTTGATGTTGAGGAAGTAGGACTTCGCCTGCTTGCCGGTCTCGCCGCGGGCCTCCAGCACCTTCTTGGCCAGCGAGTTCGCCACCGCCTTGGCGATGAGCGTCTTGCCGCAGCCGGGAGGGCCGTAGAGCAGCACGCCCTTGGGCGGGCGCAGCTCGTACTCGCGGAACAGGTCGGCGTGCAGGAACGGCAGCTCCACGGCGTCGCGGATCTGCTCGATCTGCCGGGAGAGGCCGCCGATGTCGCTGTAGTCGACGTCGGGCACCTCCTCCAGCACCAGGTCCTCGACCTCCGCCTTGGGGACCCGCTCGTAGGCGAACCCGGCCTTGGAGTCGACCAGGAGGGAGTCGCCCGCCTTGAGCGGCGAGTCGGCGAGGGGGTCCGCGAGCCAGACGACCCGCTCCTCGTCGGCGTGACCGACGACGAGCGCGCGCCTGATGGAGCCCTCGACCTCGTCGGTGAGCACCTCGCGCAGGGTGCACACCTCGCCGGTGCGTTCGAAGTCGCCGGACTCGACGACGGTGAGCGCCTCGTTCAGGCGGACGGACCGGCCGCGGACCAGCGACGACGACTCGACGGCCGGCGACACCGCCACCCGCATCCTGCGACCGGAGGTGAAGACGTCGACGGTGCCGTCCTCGAACGCGGTGAGGAAGACGCCGTACCCGCTGGGCGGCTGCGCGAGGCGGTCCACCTCCTCGCGCAGTGCGAGGAGCTGGCTGCGTGCTTCTCGGAGGGTGTCTATCAGCTTGGTGTTGCGCTCGGTGAGCTGGCTCACGCGCTCCGACGCCTCGGCCAGTCGCTGCTCCAGCAAGCGGGCGTGTCGTGGTGACTCCGTCAGCTTGCGGCGGAGCAGCGCGATCTCGTCCTCCAGGAACCGGATCTGCGCGGTCAGCTCAGCAGAGTTCTTGCCGTTGTTCAGCTCGCCACCCTCGTCGGGCTGGCTGCCGGGACGGTCGTGCTGCATGTCGGCACCCTCCTCCCGTGTTCGTACGCATCACGGTACCGGCGATCACCGACAAAAGCGGTGACCCTCAACGGAAGTGCCCGCTCCGGGCGGCGTGGCAGGTGCGCGCACCCCCGCGGGGAGGGATCGACTGCTCCATCTCGGTGTCAGGGGGAACGCACCACCCGCTACCGTGCGTCCAGTACGAGTCCACCGGCGTGTTTCGTGGAAGTGTCCACGCCACCAGCGGCAAGTTCTAGGAGAACGTGATGTCCGTCCCGCCGCAGCAGCCCGATCCCCGTGGCCAGCAGCCCGGCCAGTTCGGAAACCAGCCCGGACAGTTCGGCCAGCAGCCCGGACAGGAGCAGCAGCCCGGCGGCTACGGGCAGCCGACCGGCGGTTTCCCACCCGCCGGTCCCCCTCCCCAGCAGGGTGGCGGCTACGGCCCGCCCTCCGGCGGCTTCCAGCAGCCTCCCGGTCAGCCGGGCCAGTTCCCCCAGGGCCAGCCGGGCCAGTACCCGCAGGGCCAGCCCGGTCAGCCGGGCCCGTACGGGCAGCAGCCCTACGGCCAACCGGGTGGTTTCGGCGACCCGTACGGCACGCCGAAGAAGAAGAGCCCCCTGCCGTGGATCCTCGTGGGTGTCGCGGTCCTCGTGGTGGCCGTCGGCGTGATCCTGTTCCTGACCCTCGGCGGCAAGGGCAACAGCAGCGCTCGGGGCGCGGCGGAGTCGATGGTGGCCCAGCTGAACAAGGGCCCCGACGCCGACCGCGAGGCCATCAAGAACCTCACCTGCAAGGAGGACCTGGACAAGCTGAACGACCTGGAGGAGCAGCTCAAGTCCCTCGACATCGGCGCTCAGGAGGGTGCTCCGGACTCCGCGAAGGACATCCGCGCCGAGTTCTCCCTGGGTGAGATCACCGAGAACGGCGACACGGCCACCGGCAGCATGACCGTCAAGCTCGTCAACGTTCCCGACGAGCTCAAGGACATGATGCCCGAGACCGAGAACCAGCAGGACATCAAGCTGGTCAAGGAGGACGACGGCTGGAAGGTGTGCGGCAGCTTCTGACGCCGTCCGACCGGGCTTCCCGAGGGGGTCACCGCTGCTGCGGTGACCCCCTCGGCCGTCTGCTCAGCCCTTGCTCGGCCTGCGCTGCGGGCGCGGCGGCGTGACGCCGTCGGCGAGCCTGCGCGTGGTCAGCAGGAAGGCCGTGTGCCCGATCATCCGGTGCTCGGGGCGCACGGCCAGTCCCACCACGTGCCACGGGCGCACGAGGGTCTCCCAGGCCTGCGGCTCGGTCCAGTGCTGCTGCTCGCGCAGCGCCTCGGTCACCCTGGAGAGCTGGGTCGTGGTGGCCACGTAGACCACGAGGACGCCACCGGGGATCAGGCTCCGCGCGATCGTCGGCAGCACCTCCCACGGCGAGAGCATGTCGAGGACGACCCGGTCGACCTCACCGGTGTGCTCGGTGACGTCGCCGACGGTCAGCGACCAGTTGCCCGGCCGTTCGCCGAAGAACTGCTCGACGTTGCGGATCGCGTGGTCGGCGTGGTCCTGGCGCACCTCGTAGGAGGTGACGCTGCCCTTCTCGCCCGTGGCCCGCAGCAGCGAGCAGGTCAGCGCGCCCGACCCGGCTCCGGCCTCCAGGACCCGCGCTCCGGGGAACACGTCGCCGTACATGACGATCTGGGCGGCGTCCTTGGGGTAGATCACCTGCGCGCCGCGCGGCATGGACAGGACGTAGTCGGCGAGCAGGGGACGCAGCGCGAGGAACGACGTGCCGCCCACCGAGGCGATCACCGACCCCTCCGGCTGGCCGATCAGGGAATCGTGGGCGAGGGCGCCCCGGTGGGTGTGGTACTCCTTGCCCGGTTCCAGCACGATCGTGTAGTGCCGGCCCTTCGGGTCGGTCAACTGCACCCGGTCACCGGGACGGAACGGACCACTGGCGGTGCTCACCGCGGAAAACCTCCTGGACGTGCGCAGACATCGGCGCACGATGGTCGCAGGTTGGTGAGCGCGCACGCACACCGGCCGGGGTTCGCCCGCGGCCTCCCGCCCGCTGCGGCGTCGCGCACCCGCCCGGCGGCACCGGTTCCGCCGGTGTGCTCCGCGTTCGGCCGAACCCCTTTGCGAGACGCTTCGGTGCAGTCATCATGTCGGATGTCCTCCGCTCGGGAGCGGGTGGCACGGGGGGGGATCGTGCATGGAGTTTCGCGTACTGGGACCGGTCGAGGTCGCCGTCGAGGGTGGTCCGATCCCGGTGGGTGGTCCCAAGCCGCGCACGCTGCTGGCACTGCTCGCCGTCCAGGCCGGACGCGTCGTCCCGGCCGAGCAGCTGATCGACGCCGTCTGGGGCGAGGAACCGCCGGAGTCCGCCCGCGCCGCGGTGCACACGTACGTGTCGGCGCTGCGCCGGGCGCTCGCCGAGGACGTCATCGTGCACGGGACCGGCGGTTACCGGCTGGACGTCGAGCACGAGCGGATCGACCTGCACGTCTTCACCCGCGAGGTCTCCGCCGGCAAGCGGGCCGCCGCGGCGGGGCGGCCGGACCGGGCCGCGGCGCACTTCCGCACCGCCCTCCAGCAGTGGCGGGGCGCGGCGCTCGGCGGCGCGCGGGGCCGGTGGGCCGAGACCGAGCGCACCAGGCTCGGCGAGCTGCGGCTCGCCGCCCTGGAGGAGTGCGTCGACGCCGAGCTCTCGCTGGGCCGGGGCGGGTCGATCGTGGACGAACTGGCCTCGGCGATCGCCGAGCAACCGCTGCGGGAACGCCTGCGCGCCCAGCTCGTGCTCGCGCTGCACCAGGCGGGACGGCGGGCCGACGCCCTCTCCGCCTACCAGGAGGCCCGCCGCGTGCTGCTCGACGAGCTGGGGCTCGACCCCGGCCCGGTGCTGCGCCAGGCGCACGACCACGTCCTCACCAGCGCGCCCGCGCCCCGGTCCCGGCCGGAGGCCGTCGGAGCCCCCTCCCCCGCGCCGGAGGCACGGGTCGCGGCCAGGCCCGGTCAGCTGCCGTTCGACATCGCCGACTTCACCGGACGCACCGTCGAGGTCGCCGCGCTGATCCGGCGGCTGTCGGAGGAGGCGACGAGCTCCCGGCTGTGCGCGGTCTACGGCAAGCCCGGCGCGGGCAAGAGCACCCTCGCCGTGCACGTGGCGCACCGCGTGCGCGCCGAGTTCCCCGACGGCCAGCTCTACGCGTCGCTGCGCGGTGTGCGGACGGTGCGCTCCGACCCCGCCGAGGTCCTCGCGGGGTTCCTGCGCGCGCTGGGCGTCCCCGACACCTCGATCCCCGCCGAGCCGGCCGAGCGCGCGCAGCTCTACCGCACGGTGCTCGCCGACCGGCGCGTCCTCGTCGTGCTGGACGACGCGTTCGACGAGCGGCAGGTCCGGCCGCTGCTGCCCGGCGGGCACCGGTGCGCGGCGCTGGTCACCAGCCGCGAGCGCCTCGGCGCGCTGGGCGGAGCGGCGCAGCTGGACCTGCACGTGCTCGGCGACGCCGAGGCGCTGCAACTGCTGGACAGGATCGTCGGCGACGGCAGGGTGGCCGCGGAACCGGCGGCGGCCGGGGAGATCGTGCGGTTGTGCGGGCACCTGCCGCTGGCGGTGCGCATCGCCGGGGCGCGGCTCGCCGCTCGCGCGCGGTGGCCGTTGCAGCGGCTCGCCGACCGGCTCGTGGTGCAGCACCGCGTGCTCCAGGAGCTGACGATCGGCGACCTGGAGGTGCGGGGCAGCCTCGCGCTGAGCTACGACGAGCTGGGTGAGCGCGAACGCACCGCGCTGCGCAAGCTCGGGCTGCTGGACCTGTCCTCGTTCGGCGGCTGGGTCCTCGCGCCGCTGCTCGGCTGCGACGCCCACGAGGCCGAGGAGGTCGTGGAACGCCTCGTGGACGCCCAGCTGCTCGACGCCCACGCGGTCGACGTCGGGGGGCCGCGGTTCCAGATCCACGACCTGACCCGCGCCTTCGCCCGCGAGCGCGGCGAGCAGGAGGAAACCGACTTCCGCGAGGCGGCCACGCGCGTCGCGGAGTGCTGGCTGGCGCTGGTCGAGACGGCGGGCAGCCGCATGCCGCACGCGACGTTCGACGCGGTCACCACCGTCGACCCCCACCTGGACGCGCAGCAGGTCGACGAGGTCCTGGCGGACCCGGCGGCGTGGTTCGACGCGGAGCAGACCGGGCTCGTGGGCGTCGTGGAGCGGGTCAGCGAGCTGGACCTGGCCGACGTCGCCACGCGGCTGGCGGCGGCGCTGTGCTCCTCGCGGTTCTCGGTGCGCAACCTGTTCGGCCAGTGGTGGCGCACGCACTCCGCAGCCCTCGCCGCGGCACGCCGGGCCGGTGACCGCGCGGGTGAGGCCCGGCTCCTCGCCGGCCTGGGCTGGCTGCGCTACGAGCAGGACCGCTTCGACGAGGCCGCGGCGTACTACGAGCAGGCGCTGGAGCTCGGCGACGACCCGCGCTTCCGGGCGATGACCCGGCTGTCGCTGTCGACCGTGCAGCGCGAGCACGGCCAGCTCGCCCGCGCCCGCGAGTCGCTGGACCTGGCGCTCGCCGAGCTGAGCGAGCTGGACGAGCCGCGTGCCGTCGCACAAGCGCTGCACGGGCTCGGCCGGGTGCTCACCGAGCAGGGCGAGCTGGACGCGGCGCTCGACGCGTGCGAGCGGGCCGCCCTGGCGTACGAGAAGATCGGCGACGACCGCGACCACGCCATCGCGCTGCGCTCGGTCGGCATCGCGCACCGGGCGGCCGGTCGGCTGGAGGAGGCGGCGCGGTGGTGCGAGGAGGCCGTGGACCTGCTGTGCCGCATCGACGACCCGCTCATGTCGGCGTACGCGGTGCAGGCGCTCGCGAAGGTGCGGGTGCGCCAGGGCCGGGGCGACGAGGTGCGCGAGCTCCTGGTCGAGGGCCTCGCGACGTGCAACGAGATGCAGGACGGGTTCGGCCAGGCGCTGATGCGCCGCACGCTGGGCGAGCTGGAACTCGCCGCGGGGAACCCCGGCGAGGCGTCGCGGCACCTGGAGCACGCCGTGCAGTGGTGGAACGCCCTGTCGCTGCCGGTGTGGAGGGCCAGGACGCTGCGGGACCTCGCGTCGGCGCACGACGCGCTCGGCGACGCGGCGAGCGCGCGGGCGACGTGGGACGAGGCGCTGGCGATCTTCCACCTGCACGGCAGCCGCGAGGCGACCGAGCCCGGCAGGACGGCTCACACCGCGCTGAAGAACGGCCTTGAGGTTTCTTTCAGACCGTGACGCGAACCTGGTGCCGGACCGGAACGGGGCCCACGCACCAGGGAGCAGCACCATGAAGGCTCAGAAGGTCGCCACCGCGCTCTTCGCCGCCGCGAACCCGGACGAGCAGGCGTGCAGCACGAACAGCCTCGGCTGCGTCGGCGGCACCAGCCGCAGGGACTCCCCGGTCGAGCACGCCTCCGGCCCCGGCCGGGTCGGCCAGCACGTCGCGGGCCAGCGGATCTCCGCGCTCGTCAGCCCGGTCGGCCTGACCGGCCCGGCCCACGACGGCGCGTCTCGGCGTCCGGTTCGACGACACCCCGGTGTCGGTCGAGGAGGGCGGCGTCGAGGAGGGCGGTGTCGAGAAGGGCGGCGTGCACGGCTGCCGGGTCGAGCAGACCCGCGCCGTCGCCGAGTTCCGGCCCACGCACCACCGGTCCCGCGTCGCGCGGGCGGTGCCGCGGCCGTGCCCGGAGGCACCCGGCGTCCCCCTCCCACCGCACCTCACCACGAGGAGTTCGACATGACGTTCTCGGCGAAGCAGGCGTTCGGCGCGGCGCTGATCGCGAGCATCGCCTTCACCGGCCCGACCGGCCTCACCGGCACCGCGCAGGCGGGCGAGCTGCCCTCCGGCGCTCACCGCATCGGTGTGCTCAGCGGCGGCAAGCTCCTGCTCAAGGAGGGCGACCTCCACGAATCGTGGGTCGAGCAGGTGGGGGGAGGTGTGCAGAAGTTCGAGATCGCCGGCGACCGGATCGGCGTGCTCACCGGTGACGGGAAGCTGTTCGTGAAGGAGGGGCACCTCAGGGAGGGCTGGAACGAGCAGGCGCACGGCGTCCGCGACTTCCGGCTGGCGGGCGACCGCGTCGGGGTGCTGCGCGGCGACACCACCGTCGCGGTGAAGGACGGCGACCTGAACGCCACCTGGATCGAGCAGACCAGCGGCGTGCGGGACCTGGAGCTGACCCCGGACCGCGTCGGCGTGGTCCTCGACGACGGCAGGGCCACCGTCAAGGAGGGCGGCCTGCACGAGGGCTGGGTCGACCAGGCCGGTGGCGTCGCGGACCTGGAGCTGTCCGCGGACCGGATCGGCGTGCTGCGCACCGACGGCACGGTGGCGGTGAAGGAGTCGAACCTCCGGTCCAGCTGGACCGAGCAGATCGACGACGTCCGGGAGCTGGAGCTGTCCGGCAGCACGATCGGCGTCGTCACCGGCGGCGGACTCGCCACGATCAAGGAGGGCGACCTCCACGCGGCGTGGGTGGAGCAGACCTCGGGCGCGACCGACCTCCAGATCGCGGGCGACCGCATCGGCGTCGTGCTCACCGACGGCACGCTGACCGTGAAGGACCGCGGGTTCCACGGCTCGTGGGTGAACCAGCACGGCGGGGTCCAGCAGTTCCGCCTGGCCGCCGCGACCTCCGCGCGGGACGGTCAGCACGTGTCGCTGGCCGACGTCGTGAGCATCTACGGGGCGGCGTACGGCACGGACGCCGTCGCGGCCGGTCTGCCGAGCCTGAACGCGGAGATGCAGGCGGCGGGCATCACGTCGCCGACCCGCAAGGCCGCGTTCCTCGCCACCCTGAAGCACGAGAGCGGCTTCCGCTTCCACGCCGGCGAGGCGGGCGACGACGGCACCCACCGCGGTCGCGGCTCCGTCCAGCTGACCGGTGACGTCAACCACCGGGCCGCCGGGAACAGCCTCGGCCACGACTTCCCGAACCGCCCGGAGGGCGCGGAGTCGCTGGCGCGGAGCGCCAGGACCGCCCACTGGTACTGGACGGTCGCGCGCAACGTCAACGCCGCCGCGGACGCCTACGACGTGGGTGGCGCGGGTCGTGCGACCGGCTACTCCCACGCCCCGGACCCGGCCGAGTCGCTGAACCGCTGCACCGACTACAAGAAGGCGCTGGCGCACTTCAACGGCGGCGGCCTGCCCGTGCCGGAGGCCACCATCACGTGCGCTCGCTGACGATTCCCACGGCACGGCCGCGGTCCCCGGGGGGTGACCGCGGCTTTCGCCGTTCTCCGGCCACCACCGCGGACGAGATCCTCCGCCGCGCCGCGTCCTGGCTGGGCGTGCCGTACAGCCAGGACGCGGCGCACACGAACGAGTTCGGCACGTACCGCACGGACTGCTCGGGCTTCGTGGCGATGGCCTGGGGACTGCCGCCGGGTCCGCGCGGTGGCCCGAACACGGTGGACCTGGCCGCGACGAGCGTGCCGATCGCGAAGGACGACCTGCGCGCGGGCGACGTGCTGATCGACGCGAACGGCGACCGCAGGACCCGCCACGCGACCCTGTTCGTCGCCTGGGCGGACGCCGCGCGCACGCGCTACTGGGCGTACGAGCAGTGCGGCGGGACGGGCGCGGTCCACCGGGTCCTCCCCTACCCGAGCGGCGGCTACCGCCCGTACCGCCACCCCGGAGCACGGCCCCCGTGACGGGGGGTTCAGCGGGTGATCGGACGCCCGTCCAGCGCGGCGCGCAGGTCGTCGCGGCGCAGCACCCCGGCGGGGCGGCCCTCGGTGTCGACCACGAGGAACTGCCACGCGGCGGTGCCCCGCACCCGCTCCACGACCTCCTCGCCGGTCTCGTCGGACAGCAGCACGGTCTCCGGCCGGATCGGCTCGGCGGCCTGCTCGGCCGGTGCCTGCGGCGAGCGCTCGGCGAGCCGCCGCGCGACCTCCTGGTCGAGCAGCCCGGCGGCGACGCCGTCGGCCCGCACCAGCACCACGCCGCGACCGGCCGACGCGGACAGGGCCCCGGCGACCGGGCTCTCCGCCGGCAGTTGCAGCACGGGACGCACCAGGTCGGACAGGGAGATCCCCTCCGGCCAGCCGCGCCGCCGGTCCGCGGCCAGCTCACCGCTCGCCCCCACCACCACGAACCACGCGGTGAGCAGGCACACGCCGAAGCGCAGCCAGCGGTCGTCGCTGCCCTGCACGACGCCGACCAGCGCCCACACCAGCAGCAGCCCCGCCACGACCCAGCCGCCGAACACGGCCGCGCGCGTTCCGGTGGCGCGGGTGCCGGTGATCGCCCAGACCCCCGCGCGCAGGATGCGTCCGCCGTCCAGCGGCAGGCCGGGCAGGAGGTTGAACACGGCGACGGCGGTGTTGGCGGCGGCGGTCTGCGCGACCAGCAGCCACACGACGTTGCCCGGCGGCAGCGCGACGGCGCCCGCGGAGAAGATCAGCGCCAGCACCACCGACACCGCGGGACCGGCCACGGCGACCGCGCCCTCGTGCGAGGGCCTGCCCGGCGTGCGCACGACCTCGGACACGCCGCCCAGCAGGAACAGCCGCAGCCTGCGCACGGGCAGGCCGAGGCGCAGCGCCACCAGGCAGTGGCCCAGCTCGTGGGCGAGCACGGACAGGCCGAGGAACAGCGCGAAGAAGGCGGCGACGACGAGACCGGTCAGCCCGCTCGTGCCGGGCAGCAGCTCGCCGACCAGCGGGGCGTAGAACGCCACGACCACGATCGAGCCCAGCCACCACGACGGCGCGAGCTGGACCGGAACGCCCGCGACGCGGAACAGCGGCAGCCCGCCGTCCCGGTCGGTCCGCCTCCGCCAGTTCGTGGTGGTCGGCACAGCGGCAGCCTAGGGCCCGACGTGTGGGAACACCGTGACCCGCCACGCCGTGACCGGGGGTGTCGGTGCCCTGGCCTAGGGTCTGGGGCATGTCGGACACCGTGCAGACGTCGGCCGCGCCCCGGAGCGGACGGCCCGTCCGCAGACCCGCGTTGTCGCCGTCGCGCGCGGGCGACTTCAAGCAGTGCCCCCTGCTCTACCGCTTCCGCGCAGTCGACCGCCTCCCGGAGAAGCCCACCAGGGCTCAGGTGCGCGGCACGGTCGTGCACGCCGTGCTGGAGGAGCTGTTCGGCCTCCCGGCGGCGGAGCGGGTGCCCGAGCGGGCGCGGGAGCTGCTGGAGCCCGCCTGGCGGAAGCTGGCCGCCGCGCGCCCGGAGTTCGCCGAGCTGTTCGCCGGTGAGGACGACCCCGAGCTGGCCGAGTGGCTGCGCTCCTCGGAGGGGCTGCTCGACGGCTACTTCGGCCTGGAGGACCCGCGCCGGTTCGAACCGGAGGCCTGCGAGCTGCTGGTCGAGTCGGAGCTGCCGTCCGGTGTGCTGCTGCGCGGCTACGTCGACCGGATCGACGTGGCCCCCACCGGCGAGATCCGGGTGGTCGACTACAAGACGGGCGCCGCGCCGCGCGAGATCGGCGAGGCCAAGGCGCTGTTCCAGATGAAGTTCTACGCGCTCGTGCTGTGGCGGCTGCGCGGCGTCGTGCCGCGCCAGCTCCGGCTGATGTACCTGGCCGACCGCCAGGCGCTCGCCTACACGCCGGACGAGGGTGAGCTGCGGCGCTTCGAGCGGACGCTGGAGGCGATCTGGGACGCGATCCTGCGCGCCGGCCGCACCGGCGACTTCCGCCCGAACCCGTCGCGGCTGTGCGACTACTGCGACCACAAGGCGCGGTGCCCGGCGTGGGACGGCACTCCCCCGCCCTACCCCGGCTGGCCGGAGCCGGACGCCGCGGTGGAGACGCCGCTCGACCGGGCCGACTGATGAGCGGCGCCTTCTACCTGCCCGTGGGGGACGGCGTTCTCCGGTCGACCGCGCGCACGGCGGGCCCGTGGTCCGAGCGGAGCCAGCACCTCGGCCCGCCGTCCGCGCTGCTCGTGCGCGCGCTGGAGCGGTGCGCCCCGCGCGAGGGCACCGTGCTGTCGCGGGTGGCGTTCGACGTGCTCGGCCCGGTGCCGGTGGCCGAGCTGACGGTGCGTGCCGAGGTGCTGCGGCCGGGCCGCTCGGTGGAGCTGCTGTCGGCGGAGCTGGCCCACGAGGGCCGTCCGGTCCTGCGCGCGAGCGCGTGGCGGATCAGCGGCGCGGACACCTCGGAGGTGGCCACCCCCGCCGGACCGCCGCTCCCGCCGCCGCGGGAGTGCGGGCCGATGGAGATCCCCCCGGCGTGGAGCGGCGGCTACCTGGGCTCGGTGGAGTGGCGCAGCGTGTCGGGCGGGGTGTTCCGGCCCGGCGACGCGGTGGTGTGGGCACGCGCGTCGGCCGACCTCGTCGAGGGCGAGGAGATGACGCCGTTGCAGCGGTTGTTCTCCGTGGTCGACTCGGCCAGCGGCGTGTCGTCCCGGCTCGACATCGGCTCCTGGTACGTGATCAACACCGACCTGGTGGTACACCTGCACCGGCAGCCGAGGGGCGAGTGGACCGCCCTCGACGCCAGCACCGCGATCGGCGCGGACGGCGTCGGCCTGGCCACGAGCACGGTGCACGACGCGTCCGGCCCGGTGGGACGCAGCGCCCAGTCGCTGTTCGTCCGGGAGCGCGGACCGGCGACCCCCTGATCGTTTGCCGTTCGGTCAGGCGGGTACCAGCCACCCATGCGCATCGGGAACACGGACGTGGGTTTCGTCGGCGGTCGGACGGGCTGCCTGACGATGCTCGTCGTCTCAGTCCTCCTCTCCGTCCTGCTGACCGTGCTGCTCAACGTCCTGCTGTGAGCCCGGCCGCCCACGAGACCGATCACGGGACGCTGAGCGTGCGCTGGACGGACGTCGGCGGGCTCCCGGTCCGCAGCCTGGTCGCCGGGCGGCGGCGCGCGCCGGAACCGGAGGTGGTCGTGGTGCCGGGGCTCGGCGCCCTCGGCTACCTGCTGGACACCGTCGCCGGGTGCGGCGCCCGGACTCGGTCCCACCTGCTCGACGTGCCCGGATTCGGGCACCGGGGCCCGCGGGCGCCCGCGCGGATTCCCGCCCTGGCCGGGGTGGTGGCGGGGTGGCTGGACGCGGTGGCGGACGCGCCGGTCGTGCTGGTGGGTCACTCCACGGGTGCGCAGGTGGCCCTGCGGGTCGCCGCCGAGCACCCCTCCGCCGTCGCGTCGCTGGTGCTGCTGGGGCCGACGTTCCCGCCCTCGCTGCGCGGCGTGCCCGCCCTCGTCGGCGCGTTCCTGCGCACCGCGCCGCACGAGCGCCTGCGGGAACTGCCGTCTGTGCTGCCGTACTACGCGCGCGGCGGTCCGCTGGCGCTGGCGCGGATGATCCGCTCGGGCCAGCGGGACGAGCCGGAGGCGGTGATCGAGCGGGTCTCGTGCCCGGTGCTGGTGGTGCGCGGGAAGCACGACGCGTGCTCACCGCGGTCGTGGACCGAACGGCTGGCCGCGGCTGCGGGAGGACGGGCCGTGACCGTGCCCGGCGCGCACGCCTTCCCGCACGGGCGCGGCGGCTTGACCAGCGCGCTGATCGCCGGAGCGCCGCGGAGCTCCTGACCCGGTCAGCGACGCTCCACCCGGCCGCGAGCGGTCACGTCCAGGCACGCGGCGACGGTGCCGACGAGGATGCCGAGGAACAGCAGGGGGAAGAAGCCCGCGCCGGCGCCGGCGCAGATCAGGACGAGGGCCAGCACGTGCGTCGACCAGCGGACCAGCGTGCTGCGGCGCGCGGCGCGGGGCGTGTCCCCGATGCGGCCGGCCCACTCCGGGTCGGTGGCCCAGCACCCTCGCGAGATCGCGCGCAACCGCCGCTCTTCACCCCTGGTGAGCACCATGGTGGTCTCCTCGCCGAGGAGCGGGTACGCCCCGCTCGTCGGCGAGGCGTACCCGTCGGACGGCCGGTGAACCGTCCCGCTCCGGACGGCACCGGAACGGGGGAGGGGACCGTGCTCAGAGGCGGCAGGAGCGGATGTCCGACGCGAGCACGGCCTTCGCGCCGACCGCCGACAGCTCGTCCATGATCTGGTTGGCGTCCTTGCGCGGCACCATCGCCCGCACGGCCGCCCAGTTCTCGTCCGCGAGCGGGGCGACCGTGGGCGACTCCAGACCGGGCGTGATCTCGATGGCCCGCTCCAGCAGGTCGCGCGGGCAGTCGTAGTCCAGCATCAGGTACTGCGACGCGAGCACCACGCCCCGGAGACGACCGGTGAGCTGCTGCTTCGCCGCCGAGTCCGCGGCGTCGGCGCGGTGGATCAGCACCGCCTCGGACGTGCAGATGACGTCGCCGAAGGGCACCAGGTCGTGCTGGCGCAACGTGCGACCGGAACCGACCACGTCGGCGATCAGGTCGGCCACGCCGAGCTGGATGGAGATCTCCACCGCGCCGTCCAGGCGGATCACCCGCGCTTCGACGCCGTGCCGGGCGAGGTCCTGCTTGACCAGGTTCGGGTACGCCGTGGCGAGCCGCTTGCCCTGGACGTCGGCCACCGTCCACTCGGTGTCCTTGGGCCCGGCGTAGCGGAAGGTGGAGCCGCCGAAGCCCAGCCGGAGCCGCTCGGCGACGTCGGCGCCGGAGTCGAGCATCAGGTCGAGACCGGTGATGCCGAGGTCCAGCTCGCCCCGGCCCACGTAGATCGCGATGTCCTTGGGGCGGAGGAAGAAGAACTCGACGTCGTTGGCGTTGTCGATGACGGTCAGGTCGCGCTGCTCGTTGCGCTGCCGGTAACCGGCCTCGACGAGCATCTCGGAGGCGCGCTCGGAGAGCGCACCCTTGTTCGGAACGGCCACGCGCAGCATGGGAGGTCTCCCGGTCACAGGTACTTGTAGACGTCGTCCAGGGCCAGGCCGCGGCCCAGCATCAACACCTGCAGCCGGTAGAGGAGTTGCGAGATCTCCTCGGCCAGCCGCTCGTCGGACTCGTGCTCGGCGGCGATCCACACCTCACCGGCTTCTTCGAGCACCTTCTTGCCCTGCGCATGGACGCCGGCCTCCAGTGCGACGACGGTGCCGGACCCCTCTGGCCTGGTGCGCGCGCGTTCGCTGAGTTCCGCGAACAGCTCGTCGAAGGTCTTCACGGGTGCTGATCCTCCCATCCGCCGAACGGGGGCACCGCAGCCGGGGCGTCCCGTCCCACCTGACGGGCACGCCACCACCACACGTTCGGGTGCTGTTCGCGTCCCGGACGGTCGTGCGGGGGCGTGCGTTCGGCAGACGGCCGGGGTCGGCGCGCGTGGTGGTCGCGCGCCGACCCCGGCCCCGCCCGATCAGCGCGGCGCCTCGGCCCCGTCCTCCTGCTGGACCTGGGCCCGGACGGGAGGCGCGGGCCGCGGGGCGAGGACGCTCGGCGAGTCGGGCTGTCCCACCGGCTCCGAACCGATCGAGGTGAGCAGGGACAGCAGCGCGGCGAGCCCGGCGGTGGACAGCGCGGTCGACCACGGCGCTGTCAGCAGGCCGAGCCCTCCCGCGCCGAGGACGGCGGCGAGGGTCTGGGCGAAGGTCTTGACGGCCCGCTCCAGGGCGGCCCTCCAGAACGCGGCGGTGTACACGGCATCGCTCCCCTGCGGAGCCGGAGTGGTCTGATGTGGGGGAAGAGCCGCGGGAACGGGCGGAGATACTCCGCGCCGACCCGGAATTCCGGAGGCTCGCGACCAGTGGGGGGACGCACGACATGTCGGAGTTCGCGGACGTGCTCGCGACGCTGCGCCGCATCCGCGGCATCAGCCCGTTCTTCGTCCTCGACGTGGGTCGTCCCGGTCCGGACTGGCTGCCGGGCGAGGCCGTGCTGGAGGGGCCCGCGCTGCCGGGCGTGCTCGACGCGATCGGCGCCCGCTACCGCACGGACGAGCGGCGGGTGGCCGCGTCGCTGTTCTTCCTGAGCTGGACGGCCCGGCTGCTGTGTCCCGTCGTGGGCGCGGCGGTGGTCGACGGCCGCGTGCTCGACGTGCGCCCGCAGAACCTGTGGTGGCGCTACGACGACACCGCGGGGCTGGCCGTGCGCCTGGCCGAACCCGCGTTCGGGCCGGACGTGCCGGAGGCGCTGGCGCCGGTCGTGGCCGCGGTGCGGTCGGTCGTGCCGGTCGCCGCGGGCCTGCTGTGGGGCAACGCGGCCTCGTCGATCGCGGGCGCGCTGCGGACCGTCGTGCGGACCGGGACGGCGACGCGGGAGGAGTGCGAGCGGTGGGGCTCGCGGCTGCTGTCCGCACCACCGCTGACCGGGGCTGGCGAGTTCCTGGACCTCCCCGGCGACCTGTTCTTCCGCCGCCGCAGCTGCTGCCTGTACTACCGGCTCGACGGCGGTGGCACGTGCGGGGACTGCTCCCTGCCGCGCGGGTGACCCGGACGGCCGGTCGCGCGGCCGCCGCCTCACGACCTCAGCGAGGCCAGCACGTCGAGGTCCACACCCACCAGCGACTCGCGGAAGGTCCGGCGCTCACCGGGCTCCACGGGCACGTCGCACGGCACCACCAGCACCGCGCAGCCCGCCGCCACCGCCGCGGCCACGCCCGTGGGCGAGTCCTCCACCGCGACGCAGTCCACCGCGTCGACCCCCAGCGACCGGGCCGCCCTCAGGTACGGCTCGGGCAGCGGCTTGTTGTGGCCGTCCACCTCGTCGCCGCACACCGTCACGTCGAACAGGTCGCGGCCGATCGTGTCCAGCGCGACCTCGGTCAGCGAGCGCTCGGTGGAGGTCACCAGCGCCATCGGCACGCCCGAGGCCCGCACGGCGTGCAGCGCGTCCCGGGCGCCGTCCCGCCACGGCAGGCCCGCGCGGAACACCTCCTCGGTGCGGCGGGCGATCCACGCCGCCGCGTCCACCAGCTCCTCCGCCGTGGGCACGACGCCCAGGTCGCCGTAGAGCAGCGCCAGGGTCTTCGGCACGTTCGTGCCCACCATCGCCTGCCGCGTGGCGAGCGTCAGCGTCCCGCCCTGCTTCTCGGCGAACTCGTACAGCGGGACGTCCCACAGCTTCTCGGAGTCCAGCAGCGTGCCGTCCATGTCCCACAGCACGGCCGCCGGGCGCGTCGTCCCGCTCATGCGTTGAAGTACTTCGCCTCGGGGTGGTGCGCCACGAAGGCGTCCGTGGACTGCTCCGGGTGCAGTTGCAGCTCCTCGGACAGCTCGACGCCGATGCGACCCGGCTGGAGCAGCTCGACCACCTTCGTCCGGTCCTCCATGTTCGGGCACGCGCCGTAGCCCAGCGAGTAGCGGGCGCCGCGGTAGCCGAGCTTGAAGAACTCCTCCACGTCCTCGGGGTCCTCCTGCGCGACGGTGGCGCCGCCGGAGAAGGCCAGCTCCTCGCGGACGCGCCGGTGCCAGTACTCGGCGAGCGCCTCGGTGAGCTGCACGCCGAGGCCGTGGACCTCCAGGTACTCGCGGTAGGAGTCCTTGGCGAACAGCTCGTTCGCGTAGTCCGCGATCGGCTGGCCCATCGTGACGAGGTGGAACGGGATCACGTCGACCTCACCGGCCTCGACCGCCGCCTCGCGGGGACGCCAGAAGTCCGCCAGGCACAGCCGCCGGTCCCGGCGCTGGCGCGGGAAGGTGAACCGGGTCCGCTCGGGGGCATCGGGCGCCGGCTCGGACAGGATCACCAGGTCGTCGCCCTCGGACACGCACGGGAAGTAGCCGTAGACGACGGCGGCGTGCGCGAGCACGCCCTCGGTGGCCAGGCGCTCCATCCAGTAGCGCAGCCGCGGGCGGCCCTCGGTCTCGACCAGCTCCTCGTAGGTGGGGCCGGTGCCGCGGGAGCCCTTGAGGCCCCACTGCCCCATGAACGTCGCGCGCTCGTCGAGCATCGCCGCGTAGTCGCCGACGGGGATTCCCCTGACCACGCGGGTGCCCCAGAACGGCGGCGTCGGGATCGGCACGTCGGTGGCCACGTCGGAGCGCGCGGGCACCGGCAGGGCGGCCTCCTCGGCCTCCTGCTTCGCCCTGCGCTCGGCGGCGATGCGCAGCGAGCGCTCGCGGCGTGCCCTGCGCTCGGCGGCCTTCGCCTCGGCCTCGGGGTCCACGTGCGGGCTCTCCCCGCGCTTGGCCGCCATGACCGCGTCCATCAGCCGCAGGCCCTCGAAGGCGTCGCGGGCGTAGCGGACGTCGCCGAGGTACGTCTCGGTCAGGTCGTTCTCCACGTAGGCCCTGGTGAGAGCCGCGCCGCCGAGCAGCACGGGCCACCGCGCGGCGACACCGCGCGAGTTCATCTCCTCCAGGTTCTCCTTCATCACGACCGTGGACTTCACCAGCAGGCCGGACATGCCGATGGCGTCGGCGCGGTGCTCCTCCGCGGCGTCGAGGATCGCGGTGATGGGCTGCTTGATGCCCAGGTTCACGACCTCGTAGCCGTTGTTGGACAGGATGATGTCCACGAGGTTCTTGCCGATGTCGTGCACGTCGCCCTTGACGGTGGCCAGCACGATGCGGCCCTTGCCCTCGTCGTCGGCGCGCTCCATGTGCGGTTCGAGGTGCGCCACGGCGGTCTTCATGACCTCGGCGGACTGGAGCACGAACGGCAGCTGCATCTGGCCGGAGCCGAACAGCTCGCCGACGGTCTTCATCCCGGACAGCAGCGTGTCGTTGATGATCTCCAGCGCCGGGCGCTCGTCCAGCGCGGTGTCGAGGTCGGCCTCCAGACCGTTGCGCTCGCCGTCCACGATGCGCCGCTCCAGGCGCTCGAACAGCGGGAGCTTCGCCAGCTCCTCGGCGCGGCTGGCCCTGTTGGAGGACGCGGTGACGCCCTCGAACAGCGACATCAGCTTCTGGAGCGGGTCGTAGCCCTCGCGGCGGCGGTCGTAGACGAGGTCGAGCGCGACGGCGCGCTGCTCGTCGGGGATGCGCGCCATCGGGATGATCTTGGAGGCGTGCACGATCGCGGTCGACAGCCCCGCCTGCACGGCCTCGTGCAGGAAGACCGAGTTGAGCACCTGCCGGGCGGCGGAGTTGAGGCCGAACGACACGTTCGACACCCCCAGGGTGGTCTGCACGTCCGGGTGGAGCTTCTTCAGCTGCCGGATGGCCTCGATCGTCTCGATCGCGTCCTTGCGGACCTCCTCCTGTCCCGTGGTGATCGGGAAGGTCAGGCAGTCCACGACGATGTCGCTGGCGCGCATCCCCCAGTCGCGCACCAGGGCCTCGATGGTGCGGGTCGCGATGGCGACCTTCCTCTCCGCGGTGCGGGCCTGGCCCTCCTCGTCGATGCACATCACGACGACGGCGGCGCCGTGCTCGGACACCAGCTCCATCGTGCGCTGGAACCGGGAGCCGGGGCCGTCGCCGTCCTCGTAGTTCACCGAGTTGACGGCGCAGCGGCCACCCAGGCGCTCCAGCCCGGCCTGGATGACCTCCGGCTCGGTGGAGTCGAGCACGATCGGCAGGGTCGAGGCGGTGGCGAGCCGCCCGGCCAGCTCGTCCATGTCGGCCGCGCCGTCGCGCCCCACGTAGTCGATGCACAGGTCCAGCAGGTGGGCGCCGTCGCGGGTCTGGTCGCGGGCGATCTCCACGCAGTCGTCGTAGCGCCGCTCCAGCATCGCCTCGCGGAACGCCTTGGAGCCGTTGGCGTTGGTGCGCTCGCCGATCATCAGCACCGACGCGTCCTGCTGGAACGGGACGGCCTGGTAGAGCGAGGACACCCCCGGCTCGGGCCGGGGCTTGCGCGGCACGGCCCCGAGGCCCCGCACGGCCTCGGAGACCTGCCTGACGTGCTCCGCGGTGGTGCCGCAACAGCCGCCGACCAGCCGCACGCCGAACTCGGTGACGAACCCGGACAGCGACTCGGCCAGCTCCTCCGGGCTCAGCGGGTACACCGCGCCGTTCGGGCCGAGCTGCGGCAGACCGGCGTTGGGCATGACCGACAGCGGGATGCGCGAGTGCTTGGCGAGCTGGCGCAGGTGCTCGCTCATCTCGGCGGGGCCGGTCGCGCAGTTGAGCCCGATCAGGTCGATGCCGAGCGGTTCGAGGGCGATCAGGGCCGCGCCGATCTCCGTGCCCAGCAGCATCGTGCCGGTCGTCTCCACCGTCACCTGGGCGATGATCGGGATCTGCCGGCCCTCGACCTTCATCGCGCGCTTGGCGCCGATGATCGCGGCCTTGGTCTGGAGGAGGTCCTGCGAGGTCTCGACGATCACCGCGTCGGCCCCGCCGGCGATCAGACCGGCGACCTGCTCGACGTAGGCGTCGCGCAGTCGCGCGTACGGGGCGTGCCCCAGCGTGGGCAGCTTCGTGCCGGGGCCGACCGAGCCCAGGACGAAGCGCGGCTTGTCCGGGGTGCTGAACTCGTCGGCGACCTCGCGCGCCAGCGAGGCGCCCAGTTCCGACAGCTCGCGGATGCGGTCCTCGATGCCGTAGTCCGCCAGGTTCGGCAGGTTGGCCCCGAAGGTGTTGGTCTCCACGGCGTCGGCGCCGACCTCCAGGTAGCCCCGGTGCACCCCCCGCACGACGTCGGGTCTGGTCACGTTGAGGATCTCGTTGCACCCCTCGTGACCTGCGAAGTCGTCGAGCGTGAGCTCCACGGACTGGAGCATCGTGCCCATCGCGCCGTCGGCGACGACGACGCGGTCTTCGAGGGCGGCCAGGAGCGGGGACGTGGCACGATCCAGCATGTGCCAAGCCTACGGCCATCCAGCTCCGAGATTGGTCGTAGGCTGACCAGGTGACCGATCCGGACCAGAGCTCCACGACACCCTCCGACTCGCCGAAACCGCTCTCGGGAGCGATCATGGTCGCGGCGTTCGAGGGCTGGAACGACGCTGGCGACGCCGCCAGCACCGCGATCGAGCACCTTCAGCTCACGTGGGACGCCAAGCCGCTCGCCGACCTCGACCCGGACGACTACTACGACTTCCAGGTGACGAGGCCCACAGTCCACCTGGTGGACGGCATCACGCGCCGGGTCGAGTGGCCGACGACCAGGCTGACGGTGTGCCGGCCGCCCGGCTCCTCGACCGACATCGTCCTCGTCCACGGCATCGAGCCGAACATGCGGTGGCGGAACTTCGCGGCGGAACTCGTCGGCCACGCCGAGGCGCTGGGGATCACCACGGTCGTCACGCTGGGCGCGCTGCTCATGGACACCCCGCACACCCGGCCGGTCCCGGTCACGGGCACCGCCTACGACGCGGCCTCCGCGTCGAAGTACGGGCTGGAGACCTCCCGCTACGAGGGCCCCACCGGCATCGTCGGCGTCTTCCAGGACGCGTGCGTGCAGGCGGGCGTCCCGGCGATCTCGTTCTGGGCGGCGGTGCCGCACTACGTGTCGCAGGCGCCGTCCCCGAAGGCGACGCTCGCCCTGCTGCACCGCGTGGAGGAGGTCCTCGACGTGGAGGTGCCGCTGGGCGCGCTGCCCGAGCAGGCCGAGGAGTGGGAGCGCACCGTCAGCGAGATGGCGGACGAGGACGAGGACGTGCGCAACTACGTGCGGGCGCTGGAGGAGCGCGGCGACGCCGAGATCCAGCTCACCGAGACCAGCGGTGACGCCATCGCCGCCGAGTTCGAGCGCTACCTGCGCCGCAGGGGGCAGGGACCGGGTCGCGGCCCGACGGGGATGTAGGCGACCGCCCCGCGCACCCGGCCGGGTGCGCGGGGCGGCTTCCGCCGGCACCGGGAGGCGTCAGCGCGCCGGTGCCGCCGCGGGCCGGTCGGCGGTCCGCCGCAGGGCCACCAGCACGACGATCCCCGCCAGCAGGTAGAACCCGGCCTGCGCGTCGAGCACGGCGATCAGCCCGAGCGGGGCGACGAGCGCGCCGCCGAGCAGCACCCCCGCCGCCTGGAGGGCGTCGAACAGGGTGAAGGCGCTGCTCATCACCCGTCCGCGCACCTCGTCGGCCGTGTGCTCCTGGAGCACGGTCAGCAGCGCGCTGATCCCGGTCAGCCCCGGTGCGCCCATCGCGGCGCACAGCAGGACGTACCAGCCGAGCGCGGTGGTGACGTGCGGGCCGTTCCAGACGAGCGCCGTGATCGCGGCGAAGGCGACGAGCGATCCGCCGAGCACGACCTCGGAGCGCCACCGGCGGACGATCGCGCCGAGCGCCGCACCGGCCGCGAGCGCGCCCACCGCCTGCACGCCGCGCAGCAGGCCGACCTCGGTCCCCCCGCCGCCGAGCCGGTCGGTGACGAACACGACGAACAGCACCGCGAACACGCCCTGCGCCACGGCCATGAGACCGAACGCCAGCAGCGCCACCCGCAACGCGGCGCTGCGGCGGATCTCGCCGAGCCCGTCGAGCCACGCGCGCAGCGCCGGTGCGCGCTCGGGCCGGGCGCGCTCGGGCCGGGCGCGCTCGGGCCGGGCCTGCGCGCGCAGGGGCCGGGCCAGCAGGGCCGCGGCGAGGCCGAACGAGGCCACGTTCACGACCAGCACGCCCGGCAGGCCGGTGAGGCCGAGCAGCAGGCCGCCGAGGGAGGCGCCCACGAGGCGGGCGAGGTTGTTGCCCAGGCCCACGAGACCGTTGGCCGCCAGCACGTCGGCCCGGTCCACGAGGGTGGGCAGCAGGGCGTTGCGGGCGGGTTCGACGAGCGCGGCGAGAGCGGACTGCGCGGCGATCACCAGGTTGACGAGCAGCAGGTCCTCGGCGCGGTCAACGGCCAGCAGCGGCAGCAGCGCGAGCCCCTGGGCGACCATCGCCCACAGCACCAGCCGTCGCCGGTCCCAGCGGTCGGCGAGCACACCGGCGACGGGCCCGAGCAGCACGCCGGGCAGCAGTCCGAGCACGAGCGTCGCCGCCGTCGCGGTGGCGGAACCGGTGAGCTGCAGGACGACGACGGGCAGGGCGATCCGCAGCCCCCAGTCCCCCGTCTCGGCCACGAGACCCGCGATCCACAGCCGCCGGAACGCGGGCGCCGCCAGCGGTCCGCGCATCACCCCTCCACCAGCGGGAACGCCTGCACGCCGACCCGGACGACCGCCGCGTCCTCCGGCGCGTCCGGCCGCAGCGGCGCGAGGTAGGGGCGGAGCAGGTCGTCGACCTGCTCCATCAGCCGGGTCAGCTCGGCCGGAGCGACCCGCAGGCCGTAGACCTGGTGGGCCGAGGCGAGGAGCCACTCGCGGGAGAACTCCTCCTGGCGGTCGAGGAACGCGCGCATCTGCCGGTGGTCCTCCGCGAGGCCGAGGGCGAGCAGCGCCTCCTGCGCGGTCCGCACGGCGGGGTCCTCGTCGAAGGCGCCGGTGTCGAAGCCGACGGCCGTGGCCCGCCACGGTCGTTCCCGCCCGTCCCCGCCCTCGGTCCGCTCGACGAAGTCGAACCTGGCGAGCTGCCGCAGGTGCCAGCTGCAGTTGGAGGCGCTGGAACGCACGGCGGCCGCGCACTCGCTGGCGGTGCGCGGCCCGTTGACCAGCAGGTGCCGGAGCAGGGCGAGGCGCAGCGGGTGGGTCAGGGCCTTGAGCGCCTCCACGTCGTGGACGCGGCGCGGCTTCGGGTGGCTCACGGTCCTCCACTCTGAAAGACTTCTTTCGAAGTTTTTCTTTCAGAGTCGCACCCGCCCCGGCCACCGTCAAGCCCCCGGCCGGGGTCCGCCGGGCTCGCCACCGTCGAACGAGCCCGGCGAATTCGCAGAACAACGTTCGAACGAACGTCGAAGACATTCACGTACTTGACGCGTTCCATCATTCAACTGAAACGCGACAAAATGGTTGACCGCGCATTGCCTCCTCATTAACGTCGTCGCCGCACGACGTCGCCACGACAACCGCTGCCACACCGTCGCCCGTCCTTGCACAGACGGACGGCCGTCCTCGTGCTCTTTTCCGCGCGGAACGGCCGCACTTCTTCCGGAGGTAGAAGATGTCTCGCACCACCAACGGAGCGCGACGAGCACGAGCGCCGTGGCGCACGGCTCTGCTGTCGGCCGTCGTGGTCGCCGGTGCCGCCGTCGGCGCACCGAGCGCCACCGCGGCGCCGTTCGACCTCGCCGGGTGGGCCACCCAGGGCGGTGGCACCACCGGCGGCGGCAACGCCTCGCCCGTCACCGTCTCGACCTCCGCCGCGCTGATCAGCGCGATGCAGTCGTCGAGTCCCGCGGTGATCCGCGTGTCCGGCACGATCGCGCTGTCCACGAGGTCGAAGGTGGCCGCCAACAAGACGATCGTCGGCGTGGGGTCCAACGCCGCGATCACCGGCAACGGCCTGAACATCTCCAAGGTCTCCAACGTGATCGTCCGCAACATCGCCTTCCGCGACTGGTCGGACGACGCGATCAACGTCGAGTACTCCACCCGCGTGTGGATCGACCACAACTCGTTCGCCAACGGCAGCGACGGCGCGGTCGACATCAAGCGCGCGTCCGACCACGTGACCGTGTCGTGGAACAAGTTCACCGACCACAACAAGACGATGCTGCTCGGGCACGACGACGGCAACGGCGGAGAGGACCGCGGAAAGCTGCGCGTCACCTACCACCACAACTGGTTCGACGGCACGCAGCAGCGGCACCCGCGGGTGCGCTTCGGCAATCCCGTGCACGTCTACAACAACTACTACGGTGGAGTGACGGACTACGGCGTCGCCTCGACGATGGAGGCGGGCGTGCTGGTCGAGGGCAACTTCTTCGAGAACACCGACGACCCGTTCCACCGCGGTGAGGGCGATTCGCCCGGCGCGAATCTCGTCGCGCGCAACAACCACTTCGTGAACTCGGGTTCGGGCGACGCGGGCGGTTCCGTGGCCGCGATCCCCTACTCCTACGCGCTCGACGCGGCCAGCACGGTGAAGTCCGTGGTGACCAGCGGGGCGGGCACCGGGAAGATCTGATCCCGCGGTCGGCGGGGGAGGTGGGGCCGCGGTGGCCCCACCTCCCCCGCCGTCATCCGACGTCGCGCCGCCGGAACGTCCACACCCCGGCGACCACCAGCACCGCGGCGATGCCCGTCACCCACAGCAGCGGCGCCGCCGTCACCTCGTTCCCCGGCACCCTCGGCAGGTGGGTGAAGGGCGAGAGCTCCACCAGCCACTCCGGCAGCTGGAGCAGCGCCCCGAGCTGACCGATCACCAGGAAGGCCGTGAGCGCGGCCCACGCCAACGCGGTCAGCCGCGGCACCGCGCCGAACAGCAGGACCGCCAGACCGCCGACGAACCACGCGCCCGGCACCTGCACGAGAGCGCCGGCGAGCACGCGCGGGAGCTGCCCGGCCACGTCACCGCCGGCGATGCCGTGCACCAGTCCGGCGCAGAGCCCGGCGGCGGTCAGCAGCAGGGCCGATCCGCCGAACGCCGGCAGCAGGTGGCTCGTGATCCAGGAGGTCCGGGTGACGCCCGTGGCCAGGACGGGTTCGGCACGCAGGTCCGTCTCCTCGACGCGCAGCCGCAGCGCGGCCTGCACCGCGTACGCCGAGGCCACGATCCCCAGGACGCCCGTCGCGAGCGCCAGGTAGGAGTCGACGAGACCGCCGACGCCGCCGAGCTGCTCCAGCAGCCGCACCGTCTGCGGCGAGTCGGCCACGAGGTCCCCGATCCCGCCCGCCACCGATCCGACGGCCGCGCCGCCCAGCGCGGCACCGGCCGTCCAGCCCACCAGCGAGCCGCGCTGCAAGCGCCAGGCCAGGCCGAGCGGTCCGCGCAGCGAGCCGCCCGCCGACGCGCGCCCTGGACGCGTCGGCAGCAGACCGGCGCCGACGTCGCGCCGCGCCGCGAGCGCGAACGCGGCGGCCGAGACGACCAGCGTCGCCACGAGCGGCAGAGCGAGCACCTCCCAGCGCTCGTCGGCGAAGGACCGGACCTGCTGCGCCCAGCCGAGCGGTGACAGCCAGGACAGCCAGGTCGCCTCCGACGAGTCGCCCACCGCACGCAGCAGGTAGGCCGCGGCGAGGACGCAGGACGCGGCGCCGCTGGCCGTGCGGGCGTTCTCGGTGAGCTGTGCCGTGAGCCCGGCGACGGCGCCGAAGACGCACCCCGTACCGGCCACGGCCAGCCCGAGCGCGCTCGCCCCCGCCGCGCCGAGCCCCAGGCCCAGCAGGCCGAGCGCGCACAGCAGGCCGATCACGGCGTTCGCGCCGAGGAGCAGCAGCAGGCCCGCGGCGAGCGGCGCGCGCCGGCCCACGACGCCCGCGCAGACCAGTTCCACCCGTCCGGCCTGCTCCTCGGCGCGGGTGTGCCGCACGACGAGCAGCACGCTCATCACCGCCACGAGCAGCGCGGCGAAGAAGCCGACGCGCCAGGCCACGACGCCACCGATCTCGCCGAGTCCGAAGGGCGGCCCCACCATCGCCCGGTAGGCGGGGTTGCCGCCCACCCCGGCGGCGAGCTGCGCCCGCGACTCCGGCGTGCCGTAGAGCTCGGCGACGCTGGACGCGCCGCCGACGGTGATGCCCGCGATCGCGAGCACCCACACCGCGAGCCGCACGCGGTCCAGCCGCAGGGCCAGCCGCAGCAGCGCCGCGGTGCCGAGGGTTCCGCCCCTCATCGCGCGCCCACCCGTTCGTGCTCGTAGTGCCGCAGGAACAGCTCCTCCAGCGTGGGCGGCCGGCTGGTCAGGCTGCGCACGCCGGAGTCGACGAGCCGGCGCAGGACGGCGTCGAGGTGGTCGGTGTCGACCTCCAGGCGCACCCTGCCGCCGTCGACGTGCAGGTCGTGCACGCCGGGCAGGCCGGCGAGGCCGCGGGGCGGGGCGGCCAGGTCGGCGCTGATGCTGGTGCGGGTCAGGTGGCGCAGTTCGGCCAGCGTGCCGGTCTCGACGGTGCGGCCGGCGCGGATGATGCTCACGCGGTCGCACAGCGCCTCGACCTCGGCGAGGACGTGGCTCGACAGCAGCACCGTGCGTCCGCGGGCGCGCTCCTCGTTCACGCAGTCCTGGAACACGGCCTCCATCAGCGGGTCGAGGCCGGAGGTGGGCTCGTCGAGCAGGAGCAGCTCGACGTCCGAGGACAGCGCCGCGACCAGGGCGACCTTCTGCCGGTTGCCCTTGGAGTAGGTGCGGCTCTTCTTGCGCGGGTCCAGCTCGAAGCGCTCCAGCAGCTCGTCGCGGCGCGTGGTGTCCAGGCCGCCGCGCAGCCTGCCGAGCAGGTCGATCACCTCCCCGCCGGTGAGGGTGGGCCACAGGCTGACGTCGCCGGGCACGTGGGCGAGGCGGCGGTGCAGCGCGGCGGCGTCGCGCCACGGGTCGCCGCCCAGGAGGCGGGTCTCACCGCCGTCCGCGCGCAGCAGGCCCAGCAGCACCCGGATGGTCGTGGACTTCCCCGCGCCGTTCGGGCCGAGGAAGCCGTGGACCTCTCCGGTGCGGACGGTCAGGTCGAGACCGTCCAGCGCACGCGTCGGCCCGAAGGTCTTCACCAGGCCGGACGCGGAGATGGCGTCTGTCATGCCCCCGAAGCTACACTTCTTTCACAATTTCGTGAAGTTAAGAAATCCGATAAGCTCGCCCGCCGAGACGAGCTGTCAGACGAGGAGCGGGTGCCCGTGCCGGAGGCGAGCGAGCGGACCGACCAGGACGAGGCCGTGCTGCGGTTCGTCGAGCGGTTCTCGACGCTCTTCAGCGAGGCGGGCGTGCCGAAGATGGCCGCACGCGTCTTCGTGGCGCTGGTGTCGTCGCACGAGGGCCGTCTCACGTCGGCCGACCTCGCGGAGATGCTCAAGATCAGTCCGGCCGCGGTGTCCGGCGCGGTCCGCTACCTGACCCAGGTCGACCTGATCGCCCGCGACCGCGAGCCGGGATCGCGGCGCGAGGTGTACCGGGTGTTCGACGACCTCTGGTACGAGACGATCTTCCGCCGCGACCAGATGCTGCTGCGCTGGCAGAACGCCCTCGACGAGGGCGTGACCGTCCTCGGCGAGGACACGAGGGGCGGTCGCCGTCTGGCGGAGATGCGCGCGTTCTTCGAGTTCGTCCACGAGGAGCTGCCCCTCGTGATGGACCGCTGGCGCACCTACCGAGCATCCCGCTTCCCCCCGAGTTGAGCGTTCCAGCACCGCGAGTTGAGCGTTCCAGCACCGCGAGTGGAGCGTTCGCGTCCGGTCCGACGGGCGCGCGCCACGTACCGTTGACGACGTGAGCACCGCATCATCACCGACCCTCGCCCTGGACGACCAGTTCGCCCGCGCGCTCCCGGAGATGGCACTCCCCTGGCAGGCGGAACCGGTCGACGAACCGCGCCTGCTCGTGCTCAACGAGCCGCTGGCCGCCGAACTCGGCCTGGACGCCGACTGGCTGCGCAGTCCGGAGGGGCTGCGCCTGCTCGTCGGCAACCACGTCCCCGACGGCGCCAACCCGGTGGCCCAGGCGTACGCGGGGCACCAGTTCGGGAACTACTCCCCGCGTCTGGGCGACGGCCGCGCCCTCCTGCTGGGCGAACTCGTCCACGCCGACGGCCGCCCGCGCGACCTGCACCTCAAGGGCTCGGGGCGCACGCCGTTCGCCCGCGGTGGCGACGGCCTGGCCGCGGTCGGCCCGATGCTGCGCGAGTACCTCGTCAGCGAGGCGATGCACGCCCTGGGAATCCCCACGACCCGTTCCCTGGCCGTGGTGGCGACCGGGCGCACGGTGCACCGCGAGACGCCGCTGCCCGGAGCCGTGCTCGCGCGGGTCGCGAGCAGCCACCTGCGGGTCGGCAGCTTCCAGTACGCCCGCGCCACCGGCGACGTCGACCTCCTGCGCCGGCTCGCCGACCACGCGATCGCCCGCCACCACCCCAGCGCCGCGGACGCCGAGCACCCCCACCTCGCGCTGTTCGAGGCCGTGGTCGCCGCGCAGGCGTCGCTGGTGGCCCGGTGGATGCTCGCCGGCTTCGTCCACGGTGTCATGAACACCGACAACACGACGATCTCGGGCGAGACCATCGACTACGGGCCCTGCGCGTTCGTGGAGGCGTACGACCCGCACACCGTCTTCAGCTCCATCGACCAGCAGGGGCGCTACGCCTACGGCAACCAGCCGCTCGTGATCCAGTGGAACCTCGCCCGGCTCGCCGAGGCGCTCCTCCCGCTGCTCGCCGACGACCAGGAGCAGGGGGTCGAACTGGCGACCGCCGCGCTCGTCGCGTTCGGCGATCGGTACGACAGCGCCTTCTCGTCGGGGATGCGGGCCAAGCTCGGCCTGCCCGCCGGGCTCGCCGACGACGTGGCCTCGCCGCTGGTCGACGACCTGCTCGCCCTCCTGCGGGCGAACCACGTCGACCACACGTCGTTCTACCGCCGCCTCGGCAGGGCCGCCCGCGGCGACGCCGAGCCCGTGCGCGAGGTGTTCCTGGACCTGGCCGCGATCGACGAGTGGATCATCCGGTGGAGGGCGTTGGGCCCGGACGCCGACGCGGTGGACCGGGTGAACCCCGTCCACGTCCCCCGCAACCACCTCGTCGAGGAGGCCCTCGCCGCCGCCACCGGAGGGGATCAGGAGGCGTTCGCACAGCTCCTGGACGCGGTGCGCGCCCCCTACGAGGAACGCCCCGGCTTCGAGCGCTTCGCCGCCCCCGCCCCGGAGGACTTCAGCGCGACCTACCGGACCTTCTGCGGGACCTGAGTCCACCGTTCGCGCACCGCGAGCGGGGCGTTCGGGCGCGGTGCCGCTGAGCGCGCCCGCCCGACGCCGACCCCGGTGGTGGTCGCGGTGACGCTGCGGGACACGGCGCTGGACGCTGCCGAAGCCGGGGCGGGTCGCTCCCGAGCTTGACCCTGACGTGCGGGTCAGGGGTTAGCGTCCCCGCGCCGTGCGGACGACCGCGCGGTTCGCCGACCCGCAGAGGACCACGTCGTGCCCGCACTGCCCACCGTCTCCCGCGAAGTCCGTCTCGCCGTCGCACCCGACGGACCGGCCACCTCGGCCCACCTCGCCGTGGTCGAGGTCCCCCCGCCGGTGCCGGGGGACGGCGAGGTGCTCGTCGCGAACCGGCACTTCCTGGTGTTCGCCGCGCTGCTGCGCACGATGATGAGCAGCGGCGTGCAGGAGCACGGCGGAATCCGGCCCGGCGACGTGCTGCCCGGACCCGCGATCGGCGAGGTGATCTCCGCTCCCGAGGACAGCGGACTGCGTCCCGGCGACCTGGTCTCGCACGGGCGGGGGTGGCGCGAGCACGTCGTGCTCCCCGTCGCGGAGTGCTCGCCGCTGGGGGACGACCTGCCCGACCCCGTCGCGCACCTGTCGCAGGGGTGGTCGGCCTACGCGGCGCTCACCAGGGCGGTCGAGGTGCGTCCCGGTGACACGGTGTTCATCACCGGCGGGGCCGGTGCGCTCGGCGCGCTGGCCGGTCAGATCGCCCGGCTGCTCGGTGCGGGGCGCGTGATCGGCAGCACCGGTTCCCCGGCCAAGGTCGAGCGGATGCTCTCGGAGCTGGGCTACGACGCGGTCGTGGTGCGCGGGGCGGAGCCGGTGGCCGAGCAGTTGGCGAAGGCCGCTCCGGACGGCGTGGACGTCCTCGTCGACACCGTCGGCGGTGAGCAGTTGCGGGCCGCCGTCGCGCAGGCGCGACCGCACGCGCGCTTCGTGGTGGTCGGTGTGCTGTCCGCGCAGCTCGCGGAGCACGCCGACGCCGACGCACTCGTGGAGGTCGACCTGGCGCCGATCGTCCTGCGGCGCGTGCAGGTGCGCGGCTTCAACGCCGCTGACCACCCCGACGCGCTGCCGGAGTGGACCGAGCGCTTCGGCGGCTGGCTGCGCTCCGGGCAGATCACGTTCCCGCACGTCCGCGTCGACGGAATCGACCGTGCGCCGCTGGCGTTCGACGAGGTGATCGCCGGACGCCACCTGGGCGCCGTCGTCGTCGACCTGTAGGGGGACCGGATGCGGATCGGTGATGCGGCGGCAGCGGCGGGCACGACGCCCCGCGCACTGAGGTTCTACGAGCAGCGCGGACTCCTGCCCCCGTCGTGGCGCACCACGTCGGGGCAGCGGGAGTACGAGCCGGAGGACGTGGCCAGGGTCCGGATCGTCCGCGAGATGCTGGCGCTGGGCCTGACCGTCGAGGACGTCGCCGCTCTCGCGGAGGGCCTGCACGTGTTCGAGGGCGACGCGCTGCCGGAGCAGGAGGTTCCCGAACACGCCCGCACCCCCGCCGCCGCGGACGTGTTCGGGAACCGGCTGGCCGCGCTGGACGCGGAGATCGCCCGGCTGACCCGGCTGCGCGAGCGGATCGCCACCTGCCACGCCCAGCTCGCGACCGCGCCGACGCCGGACTGAACCCGGCGCCGATGAGCCTCAGAGGGTCACGGGCAGTGCCGCCAGCCGCCAGGTGCCGGGATCGGGCGCGCGCACCACGTCCTGCGGGGCGACGGCGAGCGCCAGGTCCGGGAACCGGCGCAGCAGTGCCGTGAGCGCGACCTCCGTCTGCACCCGCGCGAGCGGGGCCCCGAGGCAGAAGTGCGGGCCGTGGGCGAAGCCGACGTGTCCCGGCGCGCTCGGGGCGCGGGTGACGTCGAGGCGGTCCGGGTCGGCGAAGGCGCGCGGGTCGCGGTTGGCGGAGGCGAGCGCGGCGACGACCGGTTCGCCCTCGCGGACCAGCACACCGCCGATCTCGACGTCCTCCCGCGCGTAGCGGGGGATCGCGAGCAGCTGCGGCCCGCACCAGCGGATCAGCTCCTCGACCGCGCCGGGCACGAGACCGGGGTCGTCGCGCAGGGCGGCGAGCTGGTCGGGGTGCGACAGCAGCGCCTCCACGCCGTTCGCGATCAGGTTCGTCGGGGTCTGCCCCGCGAGGACGAGGTGCCAGACGAGGGTGACCAGTTCCGCGTCCTCCACACCGCCGGCCCGGAGGAGGGCCGAGAGGACGTCGTCGCCCGGTTCGGCGCGACGCCGCTCCACCGCCGTCCGCGCGCCGTCCACGATGGCGGGCACGGCCTCCGCGAACCGCGCTCCGTGCCCCGACACCACGGCCGTGCCGTACTCGCGCCACCGCGGGCGGTCGGCGGCGGGAACGCCGACCAGCTCGCAGATCACGTCCGTCGGCAGCGGTCGCGCCAGGTGCGCCAGCAGGTCGACCACGCCGTTCTCCGCGTGGTCCGGCAGGTCGTCGAGCAGGGCGTCGACGAGGGGCTCGATCCGCGGCCGGAACTCGGCGGCGCGGCGCGCGGTGAACGCCGGTGACACCAGCCTGCGCAGCCGGGCGTGCTCCGGCCCGTCCATCTCCTGCATGGTCCGCAGGTACGGCGCGCAGTGCTCGGGCACGTCGAGCGGCAGGTAGCTGGTGGAACCGGGTCCGATCCGGGAGTCGCCCAGCACCGCGCGCACCTCCTCGTACCGGGTGACGACCCACATCGGCGGAAATCCGGGTCCCGTCATCCGGGCCAGGGGTGAGCGTTCTCTGGCCCTGGCGTGCGCGGTGAACGGGTCGCGCAGGACATCGGGGTCGGTCAGGTCGATCACGGGCACACCGCTCGTGTCGTCGGTCATGACGGCTCCTCAGTCGGATGATGTGAACACATGATGACATCATGTGAATGACGACGTTATCTTGGAGCGGAACGGGCGACGACAGCGGGACGGGGAGCGCCGATGGCCAGGCTCACCAGGGCGGAGACGCAGGAGCGCAACCGCGCCGGGGTGCTGGCCGCCGCGCGGGAGGAGTTCGCCGAGCACGGCTTCCGCGACGCCAAGATCGACGTCATCGCCGAGCGGGCCGAGCTCACCCGCGGCGCGGTGTACTCCAACTTCCCCGGCAAGCGCGCCCTCTACTTCGCCGTCCTGGCGGAGAACGCCGAGCGCGCGCCGGTACCGCCCAGCACCGAGCCGGGACGCACGGCGCGCGAGGCGCTGGGCGCGTTCGCCCGCGCCCTGGTCACCCGGCTCCCCCTCGCCACGGACGAGCAGTACGGCGCGGCCCGGCTCGGGGTGGACCTCATGCCCGAGGTCGTCGCCGACGAGCGGATCCGCCGCCCGTTCGCGCAGTTGATGAAGCTCGACGCGGTCCTGCTCGGGCTCGCCCTCGAACGGCTGGACCCGCCGCGCGACCCGCGCGGCCGGATGGTGCGGGTGGCCGAGGCCGCGCTGACCACGCTGCACGGCGCGAGCCAGCTCGCCGCCGCCGCGCCCGAGTTCGTCGAGCCCTTCGACGTGATCAGCGTGTGCGAGCAGCTCGCCGACCTCGACCTGGGCGACCGGTGGCCACCGCGACCGATGGCGCCGGACGCGCGCTTCGTGGACGAGCCGTGGTCGCCACCGTCCTGCGTGGACCTGCTGCGCGGCGAGACCGTGCACCCCACCGGTGACGGCGTGGTCGCGGTCCTCGGGCTGCACCGGCTCGCCGCGGTCGAGGAGGCGGTGCGCGCGGCCCCGCCGGGCTCCGAGGTCACCGCGGTCCTCGTCACGAACGACCCGCACGAGCTGATGCCGCTGACCCGGCTGATGATCGCCGACCTGCGCAACGGCCTGCGCCGGGCGTTCCCGCCGTCGGCGCTGCCGCGCCTGCACGTCGTCTGCGACGGCGCGGGCCTCCTCGCCGCGGCGGCCGGCGCGCACGCGGTCAGCGACGCCACCGAGACCGCCGTCCGCGTGAAGGCGGGCCGGATCGTGGTGCGGGCGGAGGGCTTCGGCGCGTGCCACACGGCGGCCACGGCCGATCCGACGACCGCTCGCGCGGCCGAACCGGCGGCGCCGCACCGGACCCGCAACGCCGACAGCGCGCCGTGAGGGCGCGGCACCCCGCCTCCCCCCGACCGGGCGGTCGGCGAGTCCGACGACGGCGAGGAAGAGGAGGGCACGGCGACGTGGTGACGCCGCCCGGTCAGACCCGGACGACGAACTTCACCTCGACCAGCTGCTCGGGGAAGGCCAGGCGAGGCGTGCCGAGCATCGTGCTCGCCACCTGCGGGTCCGGTCGGCCGTACGCCTCCTTGCGCACCGGTCCGGCCACGGCCAGCAGAGCGTCGCAGTCGAGCGCGTAGACGACCTCCTCCACGACGTCGTCCAGCGACGCGCCGAACCGCGCCAGCAGCTTCGCCGCGTTGGCGTAGGACTGTCGCAGCTGCTCGCCCGTGTTGCTGAAGTCGGTCACCCTCCCGTCCTCGTCGACCGGAGCGGGGGCGACGAGCCGCTCCCCGTCGTGCGCCAACTGACCGGAGAGGTAGATGGTGTCGCCGTGCCTGACCGCCTGCACGTAGCCGTAGGACACCTCCCACGGAACCCCGTGGCTCTCGGTCCGCCTCACTCCGCTCATCCCGCTCCCCTCGTCACAGCACCCGTCGTGCCAGTAGCTCGACGCTATCGGGGCAGGTCAGGGGGGACCACCGCCGCTCGTGCCGATGTTGGAAAGGATCGTGCCACCACGGGTGGTGCCCGGATCGTCGCCGCCTGCACGAGCGCGCGATCCTCCCGCCGCACGACCGGCCTTGACCTCCAGGATGGTGGAGGTATCAGGGTTGTGCGCATGACCTCCACCGCGCACAGCCTCGACCTCGATGCCATCAGACAGGTCGTCGCCACCGTCGAGCACGCCCAGGCCGAGGAGCTCGTGGACGAGTTCGTCGCCCTGTTCCGGGAGGACGCCGTCTGGACCACCGGTCACGGCAAACGACTGACCGGCCGCGCCGAGATCGCCGCCTTCACGGCCGCGGTCCTGCCCGGCGCCATGACGGACCTCGTGCCGAGCTACGAGGTGGTGCACGTGCTGTTCGTCCGCCCGGACGTCGCCGCCGTGAAGGTCCGCCAGCGGTACTTCACCCGCGACGGGCAGCCCGCCGAGGGCGGCAAGGAGGGCAGTCCGCTGTACGTGATGTCGAAGGAGGACGGCCGGTGGTTGCTGACGGCCTGCCAGAACACCGAGGTGCTCGCCTGAGTTCCGCACGAGGAGCGCGCTCGTGACCGACCTGCCGCTGCGCGACGCCTCCGGCGACGTCCTGCTGGACGTCCGGTTCGCCGCCGAGTCCGAGGTGACGGCGCTGGCCGACCCGGACGAGATCGACACGGTGGGTCGTCACTCAGCAGAGTTCGAGGGGCCGCGGTCGCCGTGCTATCGGGGCAGGTCAGGGAGGACCACCGCCGCTCGTGCCGATGTTGGAAAGGATCGTGCCGCCCCGGAGACCACGTACCCTGACCGACGGGAACCGGCGCGGGAACGAGGGCGGACAGTGCGGTCGGAGGATGCTGAGAAGGTGGCCGTGATCCTCCTGCCGCCACGGGTGCTGGCGCTGGACCTCAGCATCGCCGAGCACGTGCTGAACGCCCATCCCGGATACCGCGTGCTCGTCCGCGGAGATCGGGGTTCCGGCGCGACCGCCGGAGCGGCGCACTCCCTCGCGGACGTGGAGTGCGCGGACGTCGTCGTGGTCCCGAGCTACGAGCACCCGCACCTCCCCGTCCCGGACGACCACCTGGAGGCGTTGCGCGCGGCCGCCGACCGCGGTGCCCGGATCGTCGCGGCCTGCACGGGCGCGTTCGCGCTC
Source organism: Umezawaea beigongshangensis (assembly GCF_016464305.1). GTDB lineage: Bacteria > Actinomycetota > Actinomycetes > Mycobacteriales > Pseudonocardiaceae > Umezawaea_A > Umezawaea_A beigongshangensis. The sequence continues at coordinate 80,460 of NZ_JAEIOJ010000006.1, read as the reverse complement.
GCGGCGAGCGGAGTGCTGGACGGGAAGAGCGCGACGATGCACTGGCGGCACACCGACGAGTTCCGCGCGGCGTACCCCGCGGTCGACGTCGTGGACAACCGGGTGTTCGTCGAGGACGGAGCGGTGCTGACGTCCGCGGGGTCGGGCGCGTTCATCGACGCCCTCCTGCACGTGATCCGGGCCGACTTCGGCGCCGCGGCCGCCGACGAGGTGGCGAAGGACGTCGTCTCCTCCCCCGCCCGCGGTTCGGCCGAGCCGCAGTACGTGGACGTCGTCGTCCCGCCCCGCGCCAGCCTGCGCGCGACCAGGGAGTGGGTGGTGGACAACCTCGGGTCGGCGATCACCGTGCAGCGCATGGCGGACCGGAGCACGCTCCCGCGGCGGACGTTCGTCCGCCACTTCGAGCGGGAGACGGGGATGCCCCCGATGCGCTGGGTCGTCCTCCAGCGGGTCCTCGCCGCGCGCCGGCTCCTGGAGACCTCCGACTGGTCCGTCGAGCGGATCGCCGGGGCGACGGGGTTCGGCACCTCCGCGAACTTCCGGAGCCTCTTCCGCCGTGAGGTGGGCACGACCCCGTCCGCCTACCGGAAGGCGCACGTCCGACGGTGACCTCGTGACCGACCTGCCGCTGCGCGACGCCTCCGGCGACGTCCTGCTGGACGTCCGGTTCGCCGCCGAGTCCGAGGTGGCGGCCCTGGCCGAGCGCGTCCCCGTGCCGCTGTCGCTGGTCGTCGTCGTGCTGGGAGACCCCGTGCTCGGCGACGCCGTGCTGCTGGTGTTCGACCGGCACCGGCGGCGCTGGGAGCTGCCCGGCGGCACGCGCGAGGCCGGGGAGACGCCCCGCGCCGCGGCCGTGCGGGAACTGGCCGAGGAGACGGGAATCCGGACCACCGACCTCGACTTCGCCGCGATCGTCGAGTTCGACCTGCGGCAGCCCTCCCGCCACGAGGGCGCGGCGGTCTACCGGACCGACCTGCGGGCGGTGCCGCGACTGCTCGGCGACGACGAGATCGGCGGCTTCCGGTGGTGGGACCCGCGCGTTGCGCACGGCGACGACGTGCACCCGTTCGACGCGGAGATCGCCCGGCGCGTCGTGTCCCACCGGGGCTGATGAGACGCTGCCGGAACCGGCCGAGATCACCACGTTCGGTCGTCGCACGGTTACAGTCGGATGCTTCCGACCCCGCGGGAGGATCGACGATGATCAGCAGAGTTCGAGGGGCCGCGGTCGCCGTCTGCGCGGCTCTGGCGCTCAGCACGGGAGCCGCCGCGGTCGTGCGCGCCGAGACGCCGCCGGTTCCCGACGCCGGGATCGCGGCCGAGGACTGGGTGGGCACCTGGGGCGCGGCGGCGGCGGGGCCCGTGCCCGGCACCGAGAACGGCTACCCGGACCGCTCCATCCGCAACGTCGTCCACAGCAGCGTCGGCGGGACGTCGGCCCGCGTGCGGCTGTCCAACGTCTTCGGCACCGGCCCGCTGCTGGTCGGCCGCGCCTCGATCGCCGTCGCGGCCGGGAGCGGCACCGCCGACGCCGTGCCGGGCACCGTGCGCGAGCTGACCTTCGGCGGACGCGCGTCGGTGACGATCCCCGCCGGGGCCGAGGTGCAGAGCGACGCGGCGGCGCTGGCGGTTCCCGCCGACGCGGACCTGCTGGTCACGACGTACACGCCCACGCCGTCCGGGCCGGTCACGTTCCACCCTGCGGCGAGCCAGACCTCCTTCTACGCCACCGGCGGCGACCACGCGATGGACACCGCGGGCACGGCCTACGACCAGCGCACCTCGGTGTGGCACTACGTCACGGAGGTCGCCGTGCGCGGCTCGCGGGCGACCGGCACGGTGGTGACGCTCGGCGACTCCATCACCGACGGCGTGGGGTCCACGGCGGGCACGAACCAGCGGTGGCCCGACCTGCTGGCCGACCGGATGAAGCGGGCCCCGAACAGGCTCCGCCACGGTGTCGTCAACGCCGGGATCAGCGCGAACCGGCTGCTGCTCGGAGGTCCCGGCTACGCCGGGCGCAACGCGCTGGCCCGGCTGGACGACGACGTGCTGACCGCGACCGGCGTGCGCACGGTCGTCGTCCTGGAGGGCATCAACGACATCCAGCAGGACCCGCACCAGACCGATCCCGAGCAGATCGTCGCGGCGTACCGGCAGATCGTGGCGCGGGCGCACGCGCAGGGCGTCCGCGTGCTGGGCGGCACGATCACGCCGTTCAAGGGCTGGCGCGTCTACGACGAGACGCTGGAGGCGACCCGCCTGGCGGTCAACGAGGCCATCCGCACCGGTGGGGTGTTCGACGGGGTGGTGGACTTCGACGCGGCGATCCGCGACCCGCGGGACCCGCTCGTGATGCGGGCCGAGTACGACTCCGGTGACCACCTGCACCCCGGTGACGCGGGCTTCCGGGCGATGGCCGACGCCGTGGACCTCGCGCTGCTGCGGTAGGACGCGACCGCGTCCCTCCCACCCACCCAGTGTCGGACCGTTGGCCAAAGACCGGTGGCCCGTGGCCACTTCGGGCGCAATACCCGCTCGAAGGACGGGGAAGGCGGTCGACCGCCACTAGCGTGCCGTCATGCACCTGCGTCGCGACTCCACGGCACGCACCCGGCAGCTCGGCGACGAACTGCGGGCCAAGCGCCAGGCCGCCGAGCTGAGGGGAACGGAACTGGCCGCCCGGCTGAACTGGTCGCCCGCGAAGATCCACAAGCTGGAGAGCGGCGAGCGCGGCACGTCCGACGTCGACGTGGCCCTGTTCCTCACCCACTGCGGCGTGACGGGCGCGGAGCTGGACCGGCTGCTGACGCTGAACCGGGAGACCGGCCGCGCCGCCTGGCTCCAGCTGGAGGGTGCGGAGCAGGTCAGGCGAACTCGCACCCTGGCGGCGGAAGAGGCTCGCGCCACGACCATCACCGCCTACCACTGCCTGCTGATTCCAGGACTCCTGCAATCGCGCGCCTACGTCGAGCACATCGGCAACGGCCCTCCCGACAGTCGTCTCCGCAGGCAGGACGTGCTGTACCGCCCCGATCGTCCTGACGCCTCCTTCTTCATCGACGAACAGGTCCTGCGTCGTCCCATCGGTGGATCGCAGATCATGCACGACCAGCTCATGCACCTGCTGTTCGTTCCAGCGGAGGTCCGGATCGTGCCTGTGGGCCACCAGACGAACGGCGGCATCGAATTCGGCAACTTCGTACTCCTGGACGACGCGGACGGTCGTTCAGTCGTCTACCTGGAGTCGAAGGTGGCGAACGTCTTCCTCGAAGAACCCGGACACGTGGCTCTCTACCGGGAGACCGCCCACGAGCTGTCCGAGATCGCGCTCGATGCGGGACAATCCAGGGCGTTCCTGACCCGCCTGGCTGACGAGTACGGGGTGCCACATGACCGAGCTGACCTGGCGCAAGAGCAGCCGTAGCGGCAGCGACGTCGACAACACCGACTGCGTGGAGGTGGCCCTCGGCGAGACCACCGCGCGCGTGCGCGACTCCAAGCACCCGCACGCGGTTCTCGCCTTCTCCCCCGCCACCTGGCGGGAGTTCCTGGCCCGGTTGCGCTGAGGTCTCAGCAGACCGGCTGCGACGTCTCCGGCGCCGAGGACGAACCGGCCAGCGGCGGTTCTGCTGCCGTCGCCTCGTCGTGCGCCCGGTCCCTCAGGACGGTCGCCCGACCCTGGCGACGAGTTCGTTCACCGCCACCAGGTCGAGGAACGCGAACACCTCGACCACCCGCGAGCCGCGGAACCTCATGATCCAGCAGTAGTTGTTGTGGTAGGCGACGCCGTCGAGAGCGACCGCGTCCGCGTCGAACATCGCGACGACCGTGTCCCGGTCGGCCCACAGGCGCAGCGGCGTCATGTGCAGGGACGTCCTCAGCCGGGTCAGGACCGGCGCGGCGCCCTCGTCCAGGAACTGCTCCTTCCCGTGGTAGGTCCTGCCGTTGACGATCGTCCACACGACGTCGTCGGCGAGGATCTCGTAGAAGCTCCCCCCGCTGTTCTGCCGCGCGAACGCGCGGCGCACCGCCGCCGTGTTCCTCCGCGTGTCCTGCTGATCCCCGCCACCCCCGTCGGCGAGAGCGGCGGGTGCGAGCGCCAGGCCGCTCGCGATCGACACGGCGGCGATGAATCCGCGCCTGTTCCGAGCATCCACGTTCGACTCCTCACGTCGGTCCCCGGATTTCATCGTGGCCGGACACGGGGACGCGGAGGGAGGCTCTGGCACACCCGGGAGCGGCACACACCCGCCGGGGGGGGTGCCGGGCTCCCCGTCGTCGAACCCGTCGTCCAGCGGGGACACCGCGCACGGCCAGCGCCGTGATCAGCTCCGGATCGACGCGGGACGCATGTCGGTCCAGTTCTCCTCGACGTACGCCAGGCACGCGTCGCGGGTGTCCTCGCCGAACACGCGGGTCCAGCCCTCCGGGACGTCGACGAACGACGGCCACAGGGAGTGCTGCTGCTCGGCGTTGACGAGGACGAAGAAGCGGCCCTGCGGGTCCTCGAACGGGTTGGTCATGACTCGGTCCTCCCGGCGATCGGTGTGGTGGGGTCGGTGACGGCCAGTTCCAGCAGGTCGCGCAGGTCCGCGGCCAGGCGCTGCGCCGTCGAGCGGTCGAACAGGTCGGTGGCGTAGATCAGGTAGCAGTGCACGGGTCCCGCGCCGCGCGGTTCGTAGAAGCTGAACGTCAGGTCGGAGCGGGTGCGGCCCACGGGGACGGCGACCAGTTCGCCGTCGCCGCCCTCCAGGTCCGCCAGCCGCGCCTGCTCGTGGTGGATCACCACGACCTGCGGCGCGCTCGCCAGTCCGGCGCGGACCACCGAGTCGAACGGCAGGTCCTGGCGGTCGAACGCGCTCAGGTCGGTCTCGCGCACCCGCGCCAGCAGCTCGGCGAAGCTCGGAGCACCGGCGGTGTCGGTGCGCAGCAGGACGGTGTTGACGAAGCAGCCGACGAGGTTCGCGAGCGCCTCCTCCGTGCGACCGGCCACGAAGGTGCCGATCGGCAGGTCCGTCCCCGCGCCCTCGCGGGTCAGCAGGGCGGCGAGCGCGGCCTGCACGACCATGAACATCGACGTGCCGGTGTCGCGGGCCAGCCCGTCGATCGCGCTGTGCAGCTCGGCGGGCAGCACCAGTTCCACGAGGTCGGCGCGGTGCGTCGGCGTCTCCGGGCGCGGGCGGTCGAACGGCAGCGCCAGCTCGCGGGGCAGACCGCTCAGCGTTCGCCGCCAGTGCTCCAGCTGGCCGTCTCCGACCTCGTCGAGCACCCGCTGCGCCCACACCGCGTAGTCGGAGTAGGCGACCGGCAGCGGCTCCCACTCGGGCGCGCGTCCGGCGGCCCTGGCCTCGTAGGCGGTGTTGAGGTCGCGGAACAGCGGCACGACCGACCACTCGTCCACGCCGGTGTAGTGCATGGTCAGCAGCAGCGCGCGCTCCCCGCCGGGTGCGGTGAGCAGCCGGGCGCGCAGCGGCGGTCGTGCCGACAGGTCGGTGTCCTCCCCCGCCAGCTCCAGCAGCGCCGCGTCGAGGTCGGCGACGTCCAGCCGCTCCAGCACGGGCGCGTCCACGAGCCGCTGGTGCGGGTCGAGCACGGTGCGCAGCGGTTCGTGCCGCTCCACCACGTCGGCCAGCGCGGCGGCGAGCACGTCCGCGTCCAGGCCGGGAGAGCGCAGCGCGAGCGCGTGGTCGTGGCCGGGGTGCTCCCGCCGCAGCGCCCAGCGGTGGCGCTGCGGCGGCGACATCGGCAGCTCGGCCGGGCGCGGCACCGCGACCAGCGGCGGCCGGGCCGTGCGACCGCCGGAGAGCTGTCCGGCGAGCGCGGCCACGGTCGGCGCGTCGAACACGTCGCGCACGGACAGCTCCACGCCGAACACCGAGCGGATGCGGCCCAGCAGCCGCATCGAGGACATGGAGTGCCCGCCGAGCGCGAAGAAGTTGTCGTGCACGCCGACCCGCTCCAGGCCGAGGATCTCGGCGAAGAGCGCGGCCACGGCGTGCTGCTCGGGCGTCACCGGCAGCTCGTCGCCGGCGAGCGCCGACCAGTCGGGCTTCGGCAGCGCCGCCCGGTCGAGCTTGCCGTTGGGCGTCAGCGGCAGCGGCCCGTCGAGCAGCAGCACGGTCGCGGGGACCATGTGCTCGGGCAGCTGCTCGGCGACGTGGCTGCGCAGCACGGCCGGATCGACCTCGGAGGCCGCGACGGCGTAGCCGACGAGGCGGACGACGTCAGCAGTCCGGTCTGCCAGCACGGCGGCCTGGGTGATCGCCGGGTGCCGGGTCAGGGCCGCCTCGACCTCTCCCAGCTCGACGCGGAAGCCGCGGATCTTGACCTGCGTGTCGACCCGGCCGAGGAAGTCCAGGTTGCCGTCGGCACGCCACCGGGCGCGGTCGCCGGTGCGGTACATCCGCGAACCGGGCGGGCCGAACGGCGACGCGACGAACCGCCCGGACGTCAGGGCCGCGCGGCCGAGGTAGCCGCGCGCCAGGCCGCGGCCACCGACGTACAGCTCGCCGACGACACCGGGCGGCACCGGCCGCAGCCGGTCGTCCAGGACGTGCACGGTGGTGTTGGGGTCGGGCACACCGATCGGCACGGCGGTGTTCCAGCCGGGCCGGGCCCGCCACAGCGTGGAGTTCACCGTGGCCTCGGTGAGGCCGTAGGCGGCGAGCAGGTTCAGCCGTCCCGCCCAGCGACCGATCACGTCCGGCGGCACGGTCTCGGTGCCGACGAGGACCGTGGAGTCCTCGGGCAGCTCGCACTCCGGCGGCAGCGCCGAGACCAGCGACGGCGGCAGGATCATGTGGGTGATCCGCCGCTCGCGCAGGAAGTCCGTCAGCGCCGGGCCCGCGACGCGCACCTCGTCCGGCGCGAGCACGAGCCGTCCGCCGACGGTCAGCGCCATCGTCAGCTCGAACACCGCCACGTCGAAGCCGACGGAGGCGAACTGGAGCACGCGGCTGTCGGGCGTGAGACCCATCCGGTCGATCGCGGTGGCCGCGAGGCTGCCGATGCCCTCGTGCGGCACGACGACGCCCTTGGGTCGCCCGGTCGACCCGGACGTGTAGATGACGTAGGCGGCCGAGTCCAGCCCGGCCGGGCCCGCGTCCACGTCGGACTCGGCCAGACCCGCCAGCTCCTCGGCCACGGCGGGATCGTCCAGCAGCACGCGGGCCGCGCCGTCGACCGGCGGCACGCGCTCGTCCTCGGTCAGCGTCGTGACGACCACGCGCGCGGCGGAGTCGCCGATCATGAAGGCGATCCGGTCGCGCGGGTGGGTCAGGTCCAGCGGCAGGTACGCGGCGCCGAGCTTGAGCACCGCGAGGACCGTCGCCACCATCTCCACCGACTTCGGCACGGCGATGCCGACGACGCTCTCCCGCTCGACCCCGCGCACGGCCAGCAGCCGGGCGATCCGGTTCGCGCGGGCGTTCAGCGCCGCGTAGGACACCGAGCGGGAGCGGTCGACGACGGCGACCTCGTCCGGGCGCGCGGCCACGACGTCGGCGAACAGCGCGGGCAGCGTCTTCTCCGGCACCTCGCGCTCGGTGGCGTTGAACTCGGCGACCACGCGCTTGCGCTCGTCGTCGGCCAGCAGCTCCACGTCGCCGATCGGCGCGGCCGGGTTCGCGACCACGGCCGCGAGCAGCCACACCAGCCGCTCTCCCAGCCGGGTCGCGGTCTCGCGGTCGAACAGGTCGGTGGCGTACTCCAGGCGGCAGCTGATCCGCTCGTCGTGCTCGGTGAAGCTGAAGACGAGGTCGAACTTGGCGGTGCGGGTGTCGACGTGCTCGGGCAGCACCTCCAGCCCCGCGAGGCGCACACCGCCGCCCGTGCGGTGGTGGTGGCCGACCATCACCTGGAACAGCGGGTTGCGCGCCAGCGAGCGGATCGGGTTGATCCGCTCCACGACGGCCTCGAACGGCACGTCCTGGTGGGAGAAGGCGGCGAGCGCCGTGTCCCGCACGCGCGCCACCAGGTCGGTGAAGCTCGGGTCGCCGGACACGTCGGTGCGCAGCACGAGGGTGTTGACGAAGAACCCGACGAGGTCGTCCAGCGCCTCGTCCGTGCGACCGGCGATCGGTGCGCCCAGCGGGAGGTCGTCGCCCGCGCCGAGCCGGTGCAGCAGCGCGGCCACGGCGGCGTGCAGCACCATGAACGCGCTGGCGCCGGTGGAGCGGGTCAGCCCGCGCACCCCGGCCGCCACGCCGGGCGGCAGCTCCACCTCCACGTCCTCGCCCCGGAACGTGGGCCGGGCGGGCCTGCCGCGGTCGGTGGGCAGCTCCAGCTCCTCCGGAGCGCCCGCGAGCGCCCTCTGCCAGTGGTCGAGCTGCCGGGAGGCGAGGCTGCGCGGATCGGCCGGGTCGCCGAGCAGTTCGCGCTGCCACAGCGAGTAGTCCGCGTACTGCACGGGCAGCGGCTCCCACTCCGGGGCGGCGCCGCGGCGGCGGGCGGCGTAGGCGTCGGCCAGGTCGCGCAGGAACGGGCGGTCGGACCACTCGTCGGTGGTGATGTGGTGCAGCAGCAGGACGACGACGTGCTCCTCCGGCGCCACGCGCAGCACGGTGACCCGCAGCGGCGGCTCGGTGGCGAGGTCGAACGGGCGGCCCACGGCGTCGCGCACGAGCGCGGCGACCTGGTCGTGCTCGGCGTCGCGCACCTGCACGACGGGTGCGGCGGCGGGCACGACGCGCTGGAAGGGGACGCCCTCGCGCTCGCCGAAGACCGTGCGCAGCGCCTCGTGCCGCGCGGTCACGTCGCCGAGGGCGGCACGCCAGGCGTCCACGTCCAGCTCCCCGCGCAGCCGGAACACCAGCGGGAAGTTGTAGGCGGCGGACGTGCCCTCCATCTGCCCGATGACCCACAGGCGAGCCTGCGCGAACGACAGCGGCAGCTCGGCGGGACGCTCGGCGGCGGCGACCAGGCGCGGGCGGACCACGCCGGCGGACGCCTCGGCGCGGGCGGCCAGCCCGGCGACCGTGGGGGCCTCGAACAGGTCGCGGATGGCGAGTTCGGCCGCGAGCGCGGTCCGGGCGCGGCTGATCAGCCTGGTGGCGAGCAGGGAGTGCCCGCCCAGGTCGAAGAAGTCGTCGTCCACGCCCACGCGCGGCACGCCGAGCGCGTCGGCGAACAGCCCGCACAGCACCTCCTCGGCGGGGGTGGCCGGTTCGCGCGAGGCCGTGCCGCCGGTGATCTCCGGCGCGGGCAGGGCGGCGACGTCGAGCTTGCCGTTCACGGTCAGCGGCAGGTGGTCCACGGCCACGACCGCGGCGGGGACCATGTAGTCGGGCAACCGTCCGCGCAGCGAGTCGCGCAGCCGCGCCGGATCGGCGTCGGAGACCACGTAGCCGACCAGGCGCTTGACCCCGCCGGGGCCGGGCAGCACGACGACGGCCGCGTGGGACACGGCGGGGTGCTCGTCGAGCGCGGCGGTGATCTCCCCCAGCTCCACGCGGTGACCGCGGATCTTGACCTGGTCGTCGGTGCGGCCGAGGAAGTCGAGGTTGCCGTCCGGGCGCATCCGCACGAGGTCGCCGGTGCGGTACATCCGGTCGCCCGCCTCGCCGTACGGGTCGGCGACGAAGCGCTCGGCGGTCAGCCCGCGCCGCTCGTGGTAGCCGCGCGCCAGGCCGATCCCGGCGACGTACAGCTCGCCCGGCGCGCCGGGCGGGGTGGGGCGCAGCTGCCCGTCCAGCACGTAGGCGCGGGTGTTCCAGATGGCCCGGCCCACCGTCGGCGTCGCACTGTCCTCGGTGGACGCTCCGAGGGTGTTGATCGTGTACTCGGTGGGCCCGTAGAGGTTGTAGCCCCGCGTGCCGCCGGTCTCGCGCAGCCTGCTCCACACCGCGTCGGGCACGGCCTCGCCGCCGAGCAGCACCAGCGCGGGCACGTGCCCGTCGAGCAGGCCCTCCTCGATCAGCAGGTGCGCGTAGGTGGGGGTCACGTTGACGACGTCGATCAGGTTGGCGTCGCAGTAGGACACCAGCGCTTCGGCGTCGCGCCGCAGCTCCTCGTCGCACACGTGCACCTCGTGGCCCTCCACGAGCCACAGCAGCTCCTCCCACGACATGTCGAACGCGAACGACACGGTGTGGGCGATGCGCAGCCGCCGCCCACCGGCCGCGGCGACGGCCGGGGCGAAGATCGCCTCCTGGTGGTTGAGCTGCATGTTCGTCAGGCCCCGGTACGGGGTGACGACGCCCTTGGGGCGGCCGGTGGAGCCGGAGGTGTAGATGACGTAGGCCGGGTGCTCCGCGCGGCCGGGCACGGTGCGCGCGAACAGCGGGCGCTCGTCGTCGGTGATCTCCCCGCCCGGCAGCGCGGCCAGCTCGGCGAGCGTCGCCGGGTCGTCCGCGCACAGCGCGTCGGCGGTGAACGACGGTGCGACCGCGGTGGTCGTCACCAGGCACAGCGGCGCGGTGTCGTCGATCATCAGCTGCAACCGGTCCACCGGGTGGTCCAGGTCCAGCGGCAGGTAGGCGGCTCCGGTGCGCAGCACGGCGAACAGCGCCACGACCATCTCGATCGAGCGGGGCAGCGCGAGCGCCACCACCCGCTCCGGCTCCGCGCCGCGCGCCAGCAGCAGCCGCGCGAGCCGGTTGATCCGCTCGTCCAGCTCGGCGTGGGTGAGCCGCTGCTCGCCGAACACCAGGGCGGTCCGCTCCGGCGTGCGGGCCGCCTGAGCGGCGAGCAGGTCGGCGATCGTGTCCGGCACGACGGGGTTGCGGCTGGCGTCCCACTCGGCCTCGACGCGGGCGCGCTCGGCGGCGGGCAGCAGGTCGAGCGCGCCGACGGGGGCGTCCGGGTCGGCGATCAGCGCCTCCAGCGCCGTGGTGAAGCGCGCCAGCACGGTGGCCGCCGCGGCGGCGTCGAAGCAGTCCGGCCGGGCGGCGAGCGTCACCCGCAACCGCGAGCCGGGCGTGACGATCAGCGTCAGCGGGAAGTGCGTTCCGTCCACGTTGGACAGGGCGGCCACGCCGTGCCGGGCGCGGAACCGCGCGAGCCGGTCCTCGCCGTCCGCGCCGCGCAGCACGAACAGCGTGTCGAAGAGCTGGCGGTGCCCGGTCGCGCGCTGGAGCTCGCCGAGACCCGCGTACTCGTGCGGGATGAGCGCGGCGCGCTCGGCCTGCGCGCGCCGCAGCAGCTCCAGCACCGGTTCGCGCGGGTCGAGGGTCACCCTGGTGGGCACGGTGTTGAGGAACATGCCGATGACGTCCTCGACGCCGGGGATCTCGGTGGGACGCCCGGCGACGGCGGTGCCGAACACGACGTCCGAGCGCCCGGTGAGGCCGGAGAGCACCATCGCCCAGGCGGCGTTGAGCACGGTGTTGAGGGTGAGGCCGCGGCGGCGGGCGGTGTCGCGCAGCCGGTCGGTCTGCTCCCGGCTCAGCAGCACGTCGTGGTCCTCGGGGATGACCGGTTCGCGCGACCGGCCGGCCGGTGCGACGAGCGTCGGCTCCTCCAGCCCGGCCAGGGCCGTGCGCCAGGCGTCCAGTGCGGCGGCCGAGTCCTGCCGGTCGATCCAGCGCAGGTAGTCGCGGTAGGAGCCGGGGGCGCGCAGCGCGGAGTCGTCGCCACCGCTGGCGTACAGCTCGAACAGCTGCTCCAGGAACAGCCACGCCGACCAGCCGTCCCACAGCACGAGGTGGTGGGTCACCACCAGCCGGTCGGTGTCGCCGAGCCGGATCAGCAGCAGGCGCAGCAGTGGCGGCGCGGCCAGGTCGAAGCGCTGGTCGCGGTCCTCCGCGAGCAGGTCGGCCACGCGCTCGTCCCGCTCGCGGGGCGCGAGGGCGGACAGGTCGACCTCGCGCAGCGGCACCTCGGGCGCGGCCACGACGAACTGCACCGGCTGCGGCAGGCCCTCGCTGGTGAACCCGGCGCGCAGGCCGGGGTTGCGGGCCAGCAGGGCGCGGGCCGCCACGCGCAGCCGCTCGGCGTCCAGCCGGCGGGTGAGGTCCACGGTCTCCTGCGACAGGTAGACGTCGAGCGCGGAGTCGTCGTAGCTGGCGTGGAAGTACAGGCCCTCCTGCAACGGCGAGAGCGGCCACACGTCCTGCACGGGCGCCCCGGCGAGCCGCTCGATCCGGTCGAGGTGCTCCTGCTCCAGCCGGACGGCCGTGCGGTCGAACCGGGTCGGGTCGGCCGGGGTGAGCCCTCGCGCGGCGCGGCCGGACAGGGCGCGCACGGCGTCGGCGAACCGCTCGGCGAGGTCGGCCGGGCCGTGCCAGCGCACGTGGTCGGCGCGCAGGTCGACACGCACCGGGTGCGGACCGGTCACGTGGGAGCCGAGCAGCACGCGCGGCGTGGCGAGCTGGGCGAACAGCGGCGCGGCCTGCGGGTCGAGGTGGCGCAGCAGGCCGTGGCCCACCCCGCCGTCCGGGGCCGAGGTCAGGGCCTCGTGGGCGGTCGTGATCGGATCTCCCGCGCCGAGCCGCACGGGCTGGAGCACGGCGAGGGGACCGACGGTCCTGGCCAGGTCGGCGCTGTCGCGGCCGGAGCGCTGCACGTCCACCAGCACGTCGGCGTCCACGGCGGTCCGCAGCGCGGCCAGCGCGGTCTCGGTGTCCACGTCCGGCAGGTCGAGCCGCAGGTCCACCGGGTCGCCGTCCAGCGCGGGGTCCGCTCCGGGAGCGAGGACGGCCGCCCACGTCTCCAGCTCCGCCAGGCGCGTCCGGGCCTGGTCGGCGAGCCCGTGGGCGGCGGTCCGCAGGGAGGTCGGGACCGGCGGCAGTGGCGCGCCGGCCAGCGCGGTCGCGAAGTCCTCCAGCAGGACCTTCCAGGACCACGGGTCCACCGCGAGGTCGGAGGCGACGAGCCGGACGAGGCCGGGCTCCACGACGGCGGCGAACACCGCTCCGGTCTCCGGGTCGAGCGTCACCTCTCCCCCGGCACGCACCTCGGGGACGACCGCGCCCACCGGCAGCACCTCCGTCGACCACAGGACCGACGCGACGCGGGTCAGCCGCAGCCGCAGCGCGCCGTGGTGGTCGGCCAGCGCCCGGACCGCCCGCGTCACCGCGTCGAGGTCGGCGTCGGTCTCGACCACGCGGGAACTCGTCCCCGGACCGCCGCGCTCGCGCAGCCGGTGCACGGCGGGGGTCAGCGGCAGGTCGCCCACCCCGTCCTGGTCGGACACCCCGTCCTGGTCGGACACCCCGTCCTGGTCGGACACCGTGTTCTGGTCGGACACCGTGTTCTGGTCCGACACCGTGTTCTGGTCCGACACCGCGACGAGCGCGGCGAGCGCGGCGGGAGTGCGGTGGGTGAAGACGTCGCGCGGGCCGACGTCCAGCCCGGCCGCGCGGGCGCGGCTGGACACGGCGATGGAGGACAGGCTGTCACCGCCCAGCACGAAGAAGTCGTCGTGCGCGCCGACGCCCGGCAGGCCCAGCACGTCGGCGACGATGCCGCACAGCACCCGCTCGGCGTCCCCGGCGGGTTCGACCGGCGCGGTGGCGGCGGGGGCGGGGGCGGGCAGCGCCGCCACGTCGAGCTTGCCGCTGGGGCTGAGCGGGAACTCCGCCAGCGCGACGAACGCGCTGGGCACCACGGCGGCGGGCAGCACGTCCGCCACCCCGGCGCGCACGGCGTCGACGTCCACCGACGACGGCAGCAGGTAGGCCACGAGCCGCCCGTCGCGGGCGACGACGGCGGCGCGGTCGACGCCGGGCTGCGCGGTCAGCGCGGCCTCGACCTCGCCGAGTTCGACGCGGTTGCCGCGGACCTTGACCTGCCGGTCGGTGCGGCCGAGGTACTCCACCACGCCGTCCTCGCGCCGCCGCACGAGGTCGCCGGTGCGGTACATCCGCTCGCCCGGTGCCCCGAAGGGATCGGCGACGAAGCGCTCCGCCGTCAGGGCCGGGCGGTGCAGGTAGCCGCGGGCGAGCTGCACCCCCGACAGGTACAGCTCGCCCGCGACACCGGTGGCGACGGGCCGCAGCGCGTCGTCCAGCACGTGCAGGCGGGTGTTCCAGACCGGCCGCCCGATCGGGACGGCGGCCTCGTCACCGCCCTCGAACGAGAACCGGGTCACGTCGACCGCGGCCTCGGTGGGGCCGTAGAGGTTGTGCAGCGGCACACCGGTCAGCTCGCGCCAGCGGGCCGCGACGGCGCCGGTCAGCGCCTCGCCGCTGCTGAACGCGCGGCGCAGGCTCCCCGCCCAGCCCCGGTCTCCCGCGACCTCGGGGACGGACAGGAACGCCGCGAGCATCGACGGCACGAAGTGCAGGGTGGTGACGCCGCAGCGCCGCACCAGGTCGGCCAGGTACGCGGGGTCGTGGTGGCCGTCGGGCTTCGCGACGACGACGGCCGCGCCCCGGCACAGCGGCCAGAAGAACTCCCACACCGACACGTCGAAGCTCGACGGCGTCTTCTGGAGCACGCGGTCGGAGGCGTCGAGCGGGAAGGCGTCCTGCATCCACGCCAGCCGGTTGACGATCGCGCGGTGGTCGACCAGCACGCCCTTGGGACGGCCGGTGGAGCCGGAGGTGTAGATCAGGTAGGCGGCGTCGTCCGGGCGCACGTCCCGCGCCGGCACGTCGGCCACCTGCTCGGCGTCCTCGACGTGCAGCCGCTCCAGGCCGTCGACCCGCGGCAGCACGACGTGCGCCGCCGTGACCACGACGCGCGCGGCGGAGTCGGTGAGCAGGAACTCCACCCGCTCGGCGGGCAGGCCGGTGTCGATCGGGAGGTGGGCGGCCCCGGCGCGCTGCACGGCGTGCAGCGCGATCACCAGGTCGGCCGAGCGGGGCAGGGCCACGGCGACGACCACGTCCGGCCCGGCGCCGCGCGCCCGCAGCCGGGCGGCGAGCGCCGCCACGCGCGCGTCGGTCTCGGCGTAGGTCAGCTCGGTGCCCTCGAACAGGATCGCGGGAGCGTCGGGCGTGCGGGCGACCTGCTCGGCGAACAACCGGGGCAGCGTCGTCGCGGCGACCGGGTGGGCGGTGGCGTTGGCGTCGGCCTCCTGGTCGCGCTCGGCGTCGGTGCGCACGTCCAGGGCGGCCACGGGCGTGTCCGGATCGGCGACGATCGCGCTCAGCAGCCGCTCGAAGCGCTGCGCCACGAGTCGCACCGCGGCCGGGCCGATCCGGGCGGCGTCGTGCTTGAAGCGCAGTTCGAGCCGGTCACCGGGCAGGACGACGAGCGCCAGCGGGTAGTGCACGGCGTCGCGGACCTCGCTGGAGACGACCTCGAACGCGCCCGCGACCTCACCGGTCGCCGGGAAGTTCTCGACCACGACGAGCGTGTCGAACAGGTCGCCGTGGCCGACGGCGCGCTGCACGTCGGCCAGGCCCACGTGCTGGTGCTCCAGCAGTTCCGACCGGTCGTGCTGGAGCTGCCGGAACACCTCGGCGGCGGGCGTTCCCGGCCGCCAGGTCGTCCGCACGGGCAGCGTGTTGACGAACAGGCCCACGGCGTCGCCGATGCCGTCGACCTCGTGCGGCCGTCCGGAGGAGGTGCTGCCGAACACGACGTCGGCGCGGCCGGTGAGCGCGCCGAGCAGCAGGCCCCACGCGCCGTGCAGCACGGTGCCGGTGGTGAGACCGCGCTCCCGCGCGCACCGGGCGAGCCCGGCGGTGAGCTCCTCGGACAACCGCACGCGGAGCTGTTCGGGCCGTGCCGGAGCCGGCGGGGCGTCCACGAGCCGGGTCGGACCGTCCACACCGGACAGCGCGGTGCGCCACGCGGTGAGCGCGGTGTCGCGGTGGCGACCGGCGAGCCAGGAGAAGTAGGCGCGGTGGGTCGTGCTCTCCTCGCCCCCGGCGCCGGAGAGCAGTTCGCGCAGCAGCACGGCGATCGACCAGCCGTCCACGACGACGTGGTGCACGGTGAGCAGCAGGCGGAACCTCGTGCCGTCCAGGCGCAGCAGCACGCAGCGCAGCAGCGGCGGGCGGCCGAGGTCGAAGCCCCGCGCCCGCTCGCGCTCGGCGATCTCGGCGGTGCGGGCGTCCTGCGCGGCGGCGTCGAGCCCGCTCAGGTCCACGTCCTGCCACGGCAGCTCCACCCGGTCGGCGACGAGCTGCACGACCCGGTTGTCCGCGCGCTGGCGGAACGCGGCGCGCAGCAGCGGGTGCCGGTCCAGCAGCGACTGCCACGACGCGCGCAGCCCGGCCGGATCGATCCGGCCGGCCAGCTCCAGGGTCTCCTGCACGACGTAGGTGTCGTCCTCGTCGAAGGCGGCGTGGAAGAAGAGGCCCTCCTGCAACGGCGACACCGGGAGCACGTCGGCGAGGCCCGGCAGCTCCGCGCGGAACCCGGCCAGCTCGGCGTCGTCCAGCTCCACCAGGGAGAACGGCTCGACGACGGCGGGAGGGTGCGCCGCGGCAGAGGCCGCAGAAGCGGCAGAGGCAGCAGTGGCGGCAGAGGCCAGCGCGGCCACCGTGCGCAGCCGGAAGACGTCGCGGGGACTGATGTCGAGCCCGGCGCGGCGGGCGCGGGTGACCAGCCCCATCGCGACGATGCTGTCCCCGCCCAGCTCGAAGAACCCGTCGTGCACCCCGACCCGCTCCAGGCCGAGGACCTCGGCGACCAGTTCGGCGAGCACGCGCTCGGCCTCGGTGGTCGGCGGGGCGTCACCGCTCACCGCGGTCCAGTCGGGGTCGGGCAGCGCGGCGCGGTCGAGCTTCCCGTTGGGGGTCAGCGGCAGCGGAGCGTCGTGCACGACGACCGCCGTGGGCACCATGTGCTCCGGCAGGCTCCTCGCCGCGTGGGCGCGGACCGCGGCGGTGTCGACGTCGCCGACGACGTGCGCGACGAGGCGCGCGACCCTCCGGTGATCGGCGCGCACCAGGACGGCGGCCTGCGAGATCGCCTCGTGGGCCATGAGGACGCTCTCGACCTCGCCCGGTTCGATGCGGAAGCCGCGGATCTTGACCTGGCCGTCGGACCGGCCGAGGAAGTCCAGGTTCCCGTCGCGGCGCCAGCGCGCCCGGTCGCCGGTGCGGTACATGCGGCTGCCGGGGGTGCCGAACGGGTCGGCGACGAAGCGCTCGGCGGTCAGCGCGTGCCGGCCGAGGTACCCGCGCGCCAGGCCGCGGCCCGCGACGTACAGCTCGCCCTCCACGCCCACGGGCACCGGGCGCAGCGCGGAGTCCAGCACGTAGCAGCGGGTGTTGGGGTCGGGCACGCCGATCGGCACGGGCCCGGACCAGTCCGGCCGGGCGTGCCACAGCGTGGAGTTCACCGTGGCCTCGGTCAGGCCGTAGGCCGCGACGACGCGCATCCGGCGTGCCCAGCGGGCGATCAGCTCGGACGGCACGGTCTCGGTGCCCACGACGAGCACCGCGCCCCGCGGCAGGTCGCAGTCCTGCGGCAGCGCGGCGACCAGCGACGGCGGCAGGATCATGTGGGTGCCGCCGTGCTCGGCGACGTACTCGGTGAGGGCCGCGCCCGCGACGCGGCGCTCCGCCGGCACGACGATCACCCGACCGCCGACGCACAGCGACATCACGAGGTCCCACACCGCCACGTCGAAACCGGCGGACGCGAACTGCACGATCCGGCTCTGCGCGGTGACGCCGATCCGGTCGGTCGCGGTGGCGATCAGGCTGCCGATGCCCTCGTGGGTGACGACGACACCCTTGGGCGTGCCCGTGGACCCGGAGGTGTGGATGACGTAGGCGGCCTGGTGCGGTCCGATCCGGACGTCGAGGTCCGCGCCGTCGAACGGCTCGCTCTCGGCCAGCCGCACGACGTCGACCGGCGGCAGCTCGCGCGCCAGCTCGTCGTCGGAGACCACCAGGCGCGCGCGGGCGTCGGCGAGCGCGAACGCCAGGCGTTCGCGCGGGTGGCCGGTGTCCAGCGGCAGGTAGGCGGCACCGGCCTTCATCACCGCGAGCAGCGCCACGACCAGGTCCGCGGAGCGCGGCAGGGCGACGCCGACGACGTCCTCCGCCGCGACGCCGCGCGCGCGCAGCAGCCGGGCGGCCCGGTTGGCGGCGGCGTTCAGCTCGCCGTAGGTCAGCGTCCGCGACTCGCACACGACGGCGACGGCGTCCGGGGTCTGCGCGGCACGTGCCTCGAAGGCCGCGGTCCAGGTGACGTCCCGCACCGGGCGCTCCGCTCGCCCCAGGTCGAGCACGTGGGCGCGCTCGTCGGCGGTGAGCAGGTCGATCGTGCCGACGGCGTCGTCCGGTCGCCGCGCGAGGAGGTCGAACACGGCGAGGAGGCGCCGCTCGTGCGCGGCGAGCGCGTCGGCGTCGCAGCGGGCCGCGTCGGCGCGCAGCTCCACGGTCAGGCGGCCGTCCGGCTGCTCGACCACGGAGACGGCCAGGTCGTCGACCGGACCGAGGGCGAGGGCGTGCTCGGTGAGCACGTGGTCGCGGAAGCGCACGCCGTCCCCGGCGCTCAGGACGTTCACGCCGGGGCCGACGAGTTCCCGGACGCCGTCGGTCGTCCCCAGCTCGCGGGCCAGCTCCTCACCGCGGTGGCGGCTGTGCGGCAGCACCTCCCGCACGCGGCGCGCGACCTCGGCGACCAGGTCGGCCGAGGTGGTCTCCGGACGCGTCGCGACGCGCAGCGGCAGGACGTTGGCCACCATGCCGGGCACCGTCCGGGCGTCGGCGTCGAGCCGGGCGGTCACCGGCAGGCCGACGACCACCTCGGTCGCGCCCGTGACGCGGTGCAGGTAGGCGGCGACCGCGGCCACCACGACGCGGGAGAGCCGCGTGCCGCACCTCCGCGCCAGTGCGCGGTGCGGCGCCACGCGCTCCGCGCTCAGCTCGACCCGCCGCCGTTCGAGGCGGGCGGGCTGCCCGGCCGAGCGCTCGACCAGGCGCACCGGCTGGAGCCGGTCGGCGAACGCGTCGTGCCAGAAGGCGCGGTCGGCGGCGAACCGCTCCGAGGCCCGGTACTCCCGGTCGCCGTCGACCAGCGCGGACAGCGGCCAGTGCACCGGCTCGGTGGACCCCGAGTACAGCTCGCCGACGCGCCGGGTGACGAGGGCGCTGCCCCTGCCGTCCAGCACGAGGTGGTGGTAGCGCCGGAACCACAGCACGCGATCCGGGGCCACGCGCAGCACCGCCTGGTGGAAGAGCGGATCGCGGGCGAGGTCGACGACCCGCCCGAGGTCCGCCCGCATCCACTCCTGCGCGGCGGCGTCCGGGTCGGACTCCGCCGAGAGGTCGAGCACGGTCACCGGCGCGGACACCGGAACCCGTCGCTGGAAGGGCGTTCCGTCGTGCTCGCCGAAGCGGACGTGCAGGCACTCCGCCTCGGCGACGGCACGGCGGATCGCGGGAAGCAGCGCGCCGAGGTCGACGTCGCCGCGGATCTCCAGGCACCAGCCGACGTTGTAGACCGGGTTGTCCGGCTCGATCCGCTGAGCGAGCCAGACACCGCTCTGCGCTCCGGTCAGCGGCAGCACACCATCACCACGGGACATCTCCACGAACACCTTTCAAGCCGTTGTGCGGGTGCTCCGCGGTCACTTGGTCTTCGCCGCGATCAGCGGCACCGCCTGGTCGATGGCGTAGGGGACGCTCAGCACGGTGTTGAAGGAGATCGCCGCGCCGATCGGCGGGGTCGAGTAGCTCAGGAAGACGTCGCGGCCCTCCTGGACGACCTTCAGCTTCTGGTAGAGCTGCTCGTTCTTGATGCGGTCCTCGGACCCCTGGTCGGAGGTGACCCACACCAGCTTGTCCGCGTCGAGCACCTCCAGCTTCTCCGCGCCGAACTCGACCACGTTGGACTGCGGGTCCACCAGGGCCTCGATCGCGTCGGGCAGGGTGAAGCCCAGCTCGCTCAGGAAGACCATCTTCGGGTCCTGCGGCTGGAACACCGAGTAGACGCCGGGCTTGAAGCTGTCGGCGACGACTCCCGTCTGCCGCGCCCACTCGGGGTGCTCGGCGCGGACCGCGGCGAACTTCGCGTCGATGTCGGAGATCAGCTCCTCCGCCTCGGCCGACTTGCCCAGTGCCGTGCCGATGCGCTCGGTCTGGTTCTGCCACGGAGCGCCGTAGAGCGGGTACTCCTTCGGCTGCGCCACCACGGGGGCGAGCTGCGACAGCGTGTCGTACTGCTCGCGGTTCATGCCGGAGTACTGGGCGATGATCAGGTCGGGCGCGAGGGCGGCGATCTTCTCCGCGTTGTACTCGTCGCGCTCGCCGACGATCTCGGGCCGCGTGTCGCCCCACAGCGGCTGCTGCCACGGGAACGAGCCGAAGGGGCGCTCCTTGAACCAGTCCACGACGCCGACCGGCTTGACGCCGAGCGCGAGGACGGCCTCGTGGTCGGACAGGCCGAGCGTGACGACCCTCTTCGGCTCGGCGGGGATCTCCGTCGTGCCGTGGACGTGCTCGACGGTCACCGGGAACGCGCCCGGCGCGGGTGCCGGAGCGTCGCTCGGCGCGGGGTCGCCGCTGCCGCCACCGCACGCGGCCAGCGCCAGCGCGGCCACCGCGGTGATCGCGGCGAGCCGCGCCCCTCTGGACGATCTGGACATCTCCATCCCCTTCACGAGCCGTGAGTTGTGTTCGTGCGACCGGATTCGAGGCACACCGCGCGCGGTCCGGCGCCGCAGGGCCACGACACGGTTCAGAGAGCGGCGTACTGCGCCTGAGCCGGGACGACCGCGGACCTGCTCGCGATCACCGAGTCCAGGATCTCCCCCACCCGGACCGCGGTGTTGGACAGCAGCGAGGACGTGATGCCGTGCGTGTGCTCGGTCCCGCCCTGGAGGTAGACACCGCTGCGGACGTGCGGCGCGGTGGCGATCCGGTAGTCCCTGCCCACCCGCAGCCGGCCGAACTCGTCGCGCTCGCAGCTCGCCGCCAGCTCGCCGAGCAGCGCGGTGGGGTCGGCGGGGCGGTAGCCGGTGGCGCACACCACGGCGTCGGCGTCGAGCACCTCGCGCTCGCCGGTGGCCAGCGACTCCACCACGACCCGCACGCCGTCCGGCGTCTCGACGATCTCGGCGGGCCGGGACACGTTGATCAGCCGCAGGCGCTGCGCGCCCAGCACCTTCTCCCGGTAGGTCCTGCGGTACAGCTCCTCGATCAGGTCGTTGTCCACCACGGCGTAGTTGGTGTTGCCGTGGTAGGCCATGAGCTTGCGCTTGACGACCTCCGGCGCGCCGTAGAACTCGTCCACCGCGGCCGGGTCGAAGATCCGGTTGGCGAAGGAGCTGTCGTCGGCCGGGCTGTAGCCGTAGCGGGCGAACACCGCGCACACCTCGGCGCCGGGGAAGCGCTCGTGCAGGTGCGCGGTGACCTCGGCGCCCGACTGCCCGGCGCCGATCACCACGAACCGCCGCGGGGAGGCGTCGCCGAACGCGGCCAGCCGGTGCAGGAAGTCGCGGTTGTGCCAGATCCGCTCCCCCTCGCGCACGCCGTCGGGCAGGTGCGGGGTGAGTCCCGTCGCGAGGACCAGGTTGCGCGCGCGGCGCACGACCTCCTCGTCTCCCGAGCGGGCGACGACGTCGAAGTGCACGACCTCGCCGTCACGGGTGACCGGCCGGACCTCGACCACCTCCTGCTCGTAGGAGACCAGGTCGTCGACCTTCGCGGCGGCCCACTCCAAGTAGTCGTGGAACTCGGCGCGCAGCGGGAAGAGGTTCTTGTGGTTGATGAAGTCGATCAGCCGGTCGCGCTCGTGCAGGTAGGACAGGAAGCTGAACGCGCTGGTGGGGTTGCGCATCGTCACCAGGTCCTTGAGGAAGGACACCTGCATGGTGGCGTCGTCGAGCAGCATCCCGCGGTGCCAGCCGAAGTCGGCCTGCCGCTCCAGGAAGTGCGCCGTGACCGGTTCCGCCGCCTGCGCGTTGTGCTCGGCCAGCGCGATCGCGAGCGCCAGGTTGGACGGACCGAAGCCGATGCCGATGAGGTCGTGGAGCGGCACGTCGGCGTCGGGCAGTACCTGTGACATCGCGGTCCCATCGTGCGGCGGAAGCAGAATTAAGGTGACCCTAACCTAACTTCTCACCCGCTCCGCTACTGCTTTCGGGGGTGATCTACGCCGCGTCCGGAGGCTCGATTCTTAGACTAGCCTCACCTAACGTTTCGTTGAAGAACCGCTTCGACCGGAGGTGCGCGTGCCCGCAGGACCCACGGGCCGGGAGGTCCTGCGCCGGGCCGTCACGGGCCAGCGACGGCACGTCGTGGCCGGATCCGTCCTCGGCGCGGCCCACCAGACCGGCGAGGCGCTGGTGCCGGTGATCGTCGGCGTCGTCATCGACGAGGCCATCAGCACCGGTGCGTCCGACCGCCTCGCGCTGTGGCTCGGCGTGCTGGCCGTGGTGTTCGTGGTGCTCTCGCTGAGCTTCCGGCACAGCATCCGCAACGCCGAGCGCGCCTCGCACCTGGCCGCCCACCAGATCCGCGCCGAGCTGACCGCGCGCGTGCTGCACCCCGGCGGCGGAGCCGAGACCGGCCGCCTCTCCGGCGAGCTGACCGACGTGGCCTCCGCCGACGCGCAGCGCGTCGGCGCGGTGAACCTCGCGCTGCCGACCGCGACCGCCGCCGTCACGGCGCTGCTCGTCGGCGCGGTGTCGCTGCTGCGCGTCTCGATCCCGCTCGGGCTGCTGGTCCTCGTCGCCGCCCCCGGCCTGCTGGGCCTGGCGCACCTGCTCGGCAAGCCGCTGGAGCGGCGCAGCCACGCCGAGCAGGAGCGCGCGGCGCACGCCTCCGGCATCGCCACCGACCTCGTGTCGGGCCTGCGCGCGCTCAAGGGCATCGGCGCGGAGGCCGCCGCCGCCGACCGCTACCGCGTCACCAGCCAGGAGTCGATGGCCGCCGCGATCCGGGCCGCCCGCTCCCGCGCCTGGCTCGACGGCTCGATGCTCGCCGTGACCGGCGTCTTCCTGGCCCTGGTCGCCCTGGTCGGCGGGCGTCTCGCCGCCGCGGGCGACATCACCGTGGGCCAGCTCGTCACCGCCGTCGGACTCGCGCAGTTCCTGCTCTGGCCGCTGTCGATCTTCGCCTGGGTCAACGGTCTGTTCGCGCAGGGCCGCGCCTCGGCCCGGCGCGTGGCCGAGGTGCTCGCCGCCGCTCCCGCCGTGAGCGGCACGGGCGGCGCGCTGCCCTCCCCCGTGCGCGGGAGCGTCCGGCTGCGCGGCGTGTCGCACGGAACGCTGCGCTCGGTGGACCTGGAGGTCGCGCCCGGAGAGCTGCTCGGCGTCGTCGCGCACGACCCGGCCGACGCGAGCGCGCTGCTGCGCTGCCTCGGCCGCGAGGTCGACCCCGAGGCGGGAACCGTGGAGCTGGACGGTGTTCCGCTGTCCACGGTGGACCCGGCCGACATCCGCACCGCCGTCGTCGTCGCGGCCCACGACGCCGACCTGTTCGAGGGGACGCTGGCGCAGAACATCGGCACCGGCGACGTCGCGCCCGCCGTGCAGGCCGCCGCCGTGCACTCCGTCGCCGCCGCGCTGCCCGACGGGCACGACACGCTCGTCTCCGCGCGCGGCCGATCGCTGTCGGGCGGGCAGCGGCAGCGCGTCGCGCTCGCCCGCGCGCTGGCCGCCGCGCCCCCGGTGCTGGTGCTGCACGACCCGACCACCGCCGTCGACGCCGTCACGGAGGTCGAGGTGGCGGCCGGCATCCGGCGGGTGCGGGACGGCCGCACGACCGTCGTGGTCACCACGAGCCCGGTGCTGCTGTCGACCACCGACCACGTCGTGCTGCTCGCCGGGGGCGGTGTCGTCGCGCGGGGCACGCACGCCGAACTCGTCCGGGACGACGAGACCTACCGCGCCGCGGTGCTGAGCTGAGTCGGGAGACACGTCGTGAACCGCGAGATCCTGCCCGTCGCCACCGGGACCCGCACCAGGCGGGCCGTGCGCGAACTCGTCCGCCCGCACCGCGCGCTCGCGGTCGCCGGGTTCGGCACCCTCGTCGTCGGCACCGCCGTCGGACTGCTCACCGCGCCCCTGCTCGGCCACGTCGTGGACCTCGTCGCGCAGGGCCGCGCCGCCGACGCCGTCACGCTCCCGGTGGTGCTGCTCGCGATCGTCGCCGTCGTGCAGGGCGTCGCGTCGGCGGTCGGCGTGTCGCTCGTGGCGCGGCTGGGCGAGAGCGCCCTGGCGCAGCTGAGGGAGCGGTTCGTCGACCGCGCCCTGCACCTGCCGCTGGACCAGGTCGAGAAGGCCGGTTCCGGCGACCTGACCGCGCGCGTCACGCGTGACGTGCAGGTCATCGCCGAGGCCGTGAGGACCGCGCTGCCGGTCGTGGCCCGCTCCGCGCTGACCATCGTCATGACCTTCGGCGCGCTGGCCCTGCTGGACTGGCGCTTCCTGCTCGCCGCGCTGCTGGCCGTTCCCGTGCAGCTGCACACCGTCCGCTGGTACGCCGGGCGGGCCATCGCCGTGCACGGCGAGCAGCGGGTGGCCGTGGGCGCTCAGCAGCAGCAGCTGCTCGACACCATCGGCGGCGCGTCGACCGTGCGCACGTTCCGCCTCGCCGACGAGCACGTGGCCCGCGTGCGCCGCCGCTCCAGCGCGGCGGTGGACCTCGCGATGCGCGGGATCGCCCTGCTGACCCGGTTCTACGGGCGGCTCAACGTCGCCGAGTTCATCGGCCTGGCCGCGGTGCTGATCACCGGCTTCGTGCTGGTGGGCAACGGCGGCGCGACGATCGGCACGGCCACCGCCGCCGCCCTGTACTTCCACGGCCTGTTCAACCCGATCAACGCGGCGCTCGCGCTGGCCGACGACGCGCAGGCCGCCACGGCGAGCACGTCGCGCCTCGTCGGCGTGATCGACCAGCCGCTCCCGCCGGCCCCCCGCGTGGTGCCCGCCCCCGTGGACGGCTCGGTGAAGGTCGCGGGCGTCGGCCACTCCTACGTGCCCGGCCACGACGTGCTCAGCGACGTGGACCTGCACCTGGTCTCCGGCGAGCGCGTCGCCCTGGTCGGCGCGAGCGGAGCGGGCAAGACGACGCTGGCGAAGACGATCGCCGGGGTGCACCCGCCCACCCGCGGGTCCGTGGCGCTCGGCGGCGTCGACCTGGACGACCTGGGACCCGACGGCGTGCGGCGCACCGTCGCGCTGATCACCCAGGAGGTGCACGTCTTCGCCGGGCCGCTGGTGGAGGACCTGCGCCTGGCCCGTCCGGCGGCCACGGAGGCCGAGGTCACCGCCGCGCTGGACCGCGTCGGCGCGCTGGCGTGGGCGTCCGCCCTGCCCGAGGGGCTGGCCACGGTGGTCGGCGAGGGCGGGCACCGGCTGACCGTGGCGCAGGCCCAGCAGCTTGCGCTGGCCAGGCTGGTGCTGGCCGACCGCCCGGTGGCCGTCCTGGACGAGGCGACGGCCGACGCGGGCAGCGCGGGCGCGCGAGTCCTGGAGCAGGCGGCGACCCGCGCGCTGGAGGGCAGGACAGCCCTGCTGGTGGCCCACCGCCTGACCCAGGCGGCGACGGCCGACCGCGTGGTGGTCCTGGACGCGGGCCGGGTGGTGGAAACGGGCACCCACGCCGAACTGCTGGCCGCAGGAGGCCGCTACGCCGCCCTCTGGCAGGCCTGGTCGGGCACCCGCCCCACCCGCCAGTCGCCCGTTGCAGCACCGCGAGTGGAGCGTTCGGGCACCACGAGTTGACCGCTCCAGCACACCCGGACGCGCGAACGCGCGACTCGCCCTGCCCGAACGCTCAACTCGCCCTGCCCGAACGCTCAACTCACCGTGCTTGAACGGCCGGACCGGCGATCGGCGGGGCTACCGCTCCTCGCGGCTGGCCCGGATCGTGTCGCGGTACCACAGGGCGCTGCGCTTCGGCGTCCGCGTCTGCGTCTCGTAGTCCACGCGCACGATGCCGAACCGCTTGTCGTAGCCGTAGGCCCACTCGAAGTTGTCCATGAGCGACCACGCGAAGTACCCGCGCACGTCGGCACCGGCCGCCACGGCGCTGCCGACGGCCCTGATGTGGTCCGCGATGTACTCCACGCGCGGCACGTCGTCGACGAAGCCGTCCGCGTCGGCGCTGTCCTCGAACGCCGCGCCGTTCTCGGTGATCACCATCGGCAGGCCGGGGTAGTCGCGGCTCAGGCGCACCAGCAGGTCGGTGAAGCCCTGCGGGACGATGTCCCAGCCCATTGCCGTGACCGGCAGGCCGGACTCGACGATCCGGTCCTCGTGCGGCGCGTCACCACCGGCGTGGACGTGCGACGAGTAGTAGTTCACGCCCAGCACGTCCAGCGGCGTGGAGATGATCTCCAGGTCGCCGTCCCGCACGGGCAGCACGGCGCCGCGCTCCGCGATGTCGCGGACGACGTCCTCCGGGTAGTGGCCGTGCACCAGCGGGTCCAGGTAGATCCTGGTGCTCAGGCCGTCGGCGCGGCGGGCCGCGTCCACGTCCCGCGCCGCGTCGGACGCCGGGTAGGCGGTCGCCATGTTGAGGGTGATGCCCAGCTCGAAGTCCGCGGACGCCGCCGCGCGCAGCGCCTGCCCCGCGAGGCCGTGGCCCAGCAGCAGGTGGTGCACGGCGCGCATCGCGTCGGGGAAGTTCGTGCGGCCCGGCGCGTGCAGGCCCTGGTCGTAGCCCAGCACCGCGGAGCACCACGGCTCGTTGAGCGTCGTCCAGGTGCGGACGCGGTCGCCCAGCGCGTCGTGCACGAGGCCCGCGTACTCGGCGAACCGGTGAGCCGTGTCGCGCTCCGGCCAGCCGCCCGCGTCCTCCAGCTCCTGCGGCAGGTCCCAGTGGTAGAGGGTCACCCAGGGCGCGACGCCCGCGGCGAGCAGTTCGTCCACCAGCCGGTCGTAGAAGCCGACCCCGGCGGCGTTCACCGGTCCCCGGCCGCCGGGCTGCACGCGCGGCCAGGAGACGGAGAACCGGTAGGAGTCGACGCCGAGGCTCCGGATCAGCTCCACGTCCTGCGGCATCCGGTGGTAGTGGTCGCAGGCGACGTCGCCGTGCTCTCCCAGGTGCACCGCTCCCGGCACCCGCGCGAACGTGTCCCAGATGGACGGTGTTCGGCCGTCCTCCGCGGCGGCTCCCTCGATCTGGTAGGCCGACGTGGCCACCCCCCAGAGGAAGTTCGCCGGCAGCTCCGCGGTCACGTCCGCGGTGGCGGCGTCTTCTCGTTGGCCCGCGATCGTCATGTCGCTCCCACTCCTGATCTTCTCCTCGGGGACGTCGTGTGCAACCAGCAGGCGGCGCTGCGGTGCTCGCCCAGTGGCACGAGCGCCGGCGTGTCCTGGTCGCACGGGTCGAAGGCGCTGGGGCAGCGCGGGTGGAACGGGCAGCCGGACGGCACGTGCCGCAGGTCGGGCGGCGAGCCGGGGATGCCGGTGAGCGGCCTGCGTTCCCCGTGCAGGGCGGGGAACGAGTTGAGCAGGCCGCGGCTGTAGGGGTGCGCGGCGGCGCGGTAGATCTCCCGCGCCGGGGCCTGTTCCACGACGCGGCCCGCGTACACGATGGCGATGCGGTCGGAGAACTCCACCAGCAGCGAGATGTCGTGGGTGATGAACACGACGGCGAAGCCGAGCTGCTCGCGCAGCCGCATCATCTTCTCCAGGATCTGCCGCTGCACCACCACGTCCAGCGCCGTGGTCGGCTCGTCCATGACGACGATCTCCGGCTCCAGGGCCAGCGCCATCGCGATCATGACGCGCTGCCGCGTCCCGCCGGAGAGCTGGTGCGGGTACGCGGAGAGCCGGTCGGCCGAGATGCCCACCAGGTCCAGCAGTTCCCGGCTGCGCTCGGTGCGGCGCGCGGCCGTCATGTCGCGGCGGTGCGCCCGGAACACGTCGCCGAGCTGCTGCTCCACCGTGGAGACCGGGTTGAGCGAGTTCATCGCCCCCTGGAACACCACGGACACCTCGCTCCAGCGGAACGCGCGCAGCTCCTTCGGCGTCAGGCCCAGCACGTCGACCGGGCCGTCGGAGGAGGACCGCCGCCCGTGGTAGAGCACCTCGCCGGAGGTGATGACGCCGGGCGGCGGGAGCAGCCGCGTCATCGCGTGGGCGAGGGTGGACTTGCCGCTGCCGCTCTCCCCCGCGAGGCCGAGCACCTCGCCCCGTTCCAGGGTGAGGTCCACCGAGCTGACGGCGTGCACGGCGTCGTCGCCCTGCCCGTAGTCGACGGACAGGTCGCGGATCTCCAGCACGGTCACGACCGGTCTCCTCCCGTGCGGACGACCGGCGTGAAGCCGGCCCTCGTGCGTGCCCCCTTCTCACCCCTCACCCTGCCGGATGTGCGCAGCCTCGGGTTGACGAACTCGTCGATGCCGAAGTTGATCAGCGACAGTGCGGTGCCCAGCAGCGCGATGCTCAGCCCGGCCGGGACGAACCACCACCACGCGCCCTGCGCGAGCGCCTGGTTGTTCTGCGCCCAGAACAGGACCGTGCCCCAGTTCCAGTTGGAGATGTTCGCGACGCCGATGAACGACAGCGTGATCTCGGAGAGCACGGCGAAGATCACCGTGCCGACGAAGCCGGAGGCGATGACGGCCGTGAGGTTCGGCATCACCTCGAACACGATGAGCCGCCAGGTGTGCTCACCGGTCGCGCGGGCGGCCTCGACGTGGTCGCGCTGGCGCAGCGAGAGCGTCTGCGCCCGCAGCACGCGCGCTCCCCACGCCCAGCCGGTCGCGCTGATCGCGAGCGCGATGACCAGGTCGCTGGCGTCGGGCAGGAACGACACCACGATGATGATCAGCGGCAGCGCCGGGACGACGAGGAAGACGTTGCTCAGCGCGGAGAGCACCTCGTCGGCCGTGCCGCCCAGGAAACCGGCGGTCACGCCGACGACCACCGAGAGCACCGTGGCGATCAGGCCGGCCACCAGGCCCACGACGAGCACGCCGCGGGTGCCGACGAGGATCTGGGAGAAGACGTCCTGCCCGGTCTGCGTCGTGCCGAACGGGTGGCGCATCGACGGCGGTCGCAGCAGGTCGGGTCCCATCGCGGACGGGTCGTACGGCGCGATCCACGGACCGATCGCCGCGATCAGCACGAAGAAGCCCAGGACGCCCAGGCCGGTCCCGGTCTTGGGGTTCACGCGGAAGCGCAAGTCAACTCACCTTCCTGGTGCGCGGATCGAGCAGCAGGTACACGACGTCGGCGAGCAGGTTCGCCACGAGCACCGCCAGGGTGATGATGAGGAAGATGCCCTGCATGAGCGGGTAGTCCTTGGCGTTGACCGCCTGGAACAGCACGAAGCCGATGCCGGGGTAGGAGAACACCATCTCCACGAGCAGGGTGCCGCCGACGATGAAGCCCAGCGACAGGGCGAAGCCCGACACGCTCGGCAGGACCGCGTTGCGCGCCGCGTAGCGCAGCATCACCCGGCGCTCCGGCAGGCCCTTGGCGTGCGCGGCCACCACGTAGTCCTCCGACGACACCGTGACCATCATGTTGCGCATCCCGAGTACCCAGCCCGCGACGGAGCTGACGACGATCGTCACACCGGGCAGCACGGCGTGGTACAGGGCGCTGCCGACGAACTCGGCCGTGAAGCCCGGCACCACGCCCGGCGCGTAACCGCCCGCGGCGGGGAACGCCCGGAGGTTCACCGCGAACACGGCGATGGCGATGAGGCCCAGCCAGAAGTACGGGATGGCGGAGAAGAACGTGGTGACGGGCAGCAGGCCGTCCAGCCACGACCCGCGCCGCCAGCCGGCGTACACGCCGATCAGCGTGCCCAGGACGAAGCTGATGACCGTCGTGACGCCCATCAGCGACAGCGTCCACGGCAGGCTCTGCGCGACGACGTCGGTGACGGTCGTCGGGAAGAACGTGAACGACAGGCCGAGGTCGCCCCGGAAGAGGTTCTCCCAGTACTTCCAGTACTGGGTCGGCAGGCTCTCCCCGGCGTCGAGCCCGAACAGCACGTGGAGCGACGCGATGGCGTCCGCGCTGAGCCTGCCCTGGAAGCGGGTGATCATCGTCTGCACCGGGTCGCCCGGCAGCATCCGGGGCAGCACGAAGTTGATCGTGATGGCGGCCCACGCCGTCACCAGGTAGAAGGCGGCTCGCCGCAGCAGGAAGGTCACGACGACGCCTCCAGCTCCGGGATCGGCTCGGCCGAGCCCTCCACGCCCTCGTAGAGCCAGCACGCCGCCCAGTGCCCGTTCCCCAGCTCGAAGCGCGGCGGCGTGCTGGTGCCGCACCGCTCCACCGCCCTCGGGCAGCGCGGGCTGAACCGGCAGCCCTCCGGCGGGTCGATCGGGCTCGGCGGCTCGGCCGCCGTCTCCAGGACCGGGCGACCCGCCGCGACGTCCGCGCGCTCGGGGTGCGGCGCGGAGGCGATCAGCAGCTGGGTGTACGGGTGCGCGGGCTTCTGGGTGACGGTCTCGCTGTCGCCGCCCTCCACGACCCGTCCCGCGTACATCACCAGCGTGGTGTCGGCGAAGTAGCGCGCGGAGGCGATGTCGTGGGTGATGTAGAGGATCGCCAGGCTCAGGCGCTCCTCGAGGTCCCGCAGCAGGTTCAGCACGCCGAGCCTGATGGAGACGTCGAGCATCGACACCGGCTCGTCGGCGAGCAGCACCGCCGGACAGCTCGTGCGGGTACTTGTCGACGAAGCGGGCCGCCGGGGCCAGCTGCACGCGTTCCAGCAGCGACTCCAGCGCCTGCTCCAGCTCCGCGCCCCGCAGCCGTCCTCCGTGGATGCGCAGCGGCCGGGTGAGGTGGTACCGGACGGTGTGCACCGGGTTCAGCGACGCGAACGGGTCCTGGAAGACGAGCTGCACCGAGCTGCAGTACTCCCGGAACCTCCGGCCGCGCCGCACGGCGGTCGGCTCGCCGTCGAGCAGGATCTCACCCGACGTCGGCGGGTACAGCTGGGCGAGCAGCCTGGCGACGGTGGACTTCCCCGAACCCGACTCCCCGACGAGCGCGGTCACCTCTCCCCGGCGCAGTTGCAGCGTCACGCCGTCGACCGCGTGCACGGCCCTGACCCGCCGGGTGAGCACGTCGCGCCCGCGGCGCGCGAGCGGGAACAGCTTGCTCACCCCGCGCGCCTCCAGCACCACCTCGCCGCTCATCCGTTCGCCGGCTTCAGCTTCAGGACGATCTGCAGGGCGTTGGGCTGCGTCGGCTGCGGCGGCGCGTAGGGGTCCTCCGGGCTGGGCCAGCCGACCCAGTGCTTCTGGTTGTACTCCGCGCCCAGCGGACCGGCGGAGGTCGGCACCATCGGCACCTGCTCGACCATGATCTTCTGCAACGTCGCCAGCGCGGTGGCGCGAGCGCCGTCGTCGAGCGCCGCGGCGTAGTCGGCGAGCGCCTGCGTCGCCTCGGCGTCGTCGAACCGGCCGAAGGTGCTGGCCGCGACCTCGCCCACGGGCTTGTTCTGGCTGCCGTCCATGACGTTGGAGTAGATCTCGTACGGCGTCGCGCCGGTGTTGGTCCACCGCATCGAGGCGTCGAACTCGCCCGAGGTGAAGTCGGTGGTCCACTGCTCGACGGTCTGCGTCCGGACCTCGGCGGTGATGCCGAGCTGCTTGACGCTGTTCTTGACGATGTCGAGATCGGTCAGGTAGTCGGACCAACCGGCCGGGTTGGTGAGCGTGAAGGTCACCGGGTCGCCGGACCCGTCCTTCAGCACGTCGCCGTCGAGGGTGTACCCGGCGGCGGCGAGGCGC
Organism: Umezawaea beigongshangensis; assembly: GCF_016464305.1. Classification (GTDB taxonomy): domain Bacteria; phylum Actinomycetota; class Actinomycetes; order Mycobacteriales; family Pseudonocardiaceae; genus Umezawaea_A; species Umezawaea_A beigongshangensis. Next base: position 48,951 of record NZ_JAEIOJ010000006.1, on the reverse strand, counting down.
TGCTTCGCCCTCTCCACGTCCACGACGTGCTTGGCGTCGGCGAACTCGGGCGCGAGGAACGAGTCACCGGCGGGCGAGGGCAGGCCGGTGAGACTGTCGATCTTCGGGTAGAGCTTCGACTCGCCCTGCACGAAGATGGTCTCGCGGTCGATCACGTCGTTGACGGCCCGGCGCACCGCCACGTCGTCGAACGGGGCCCTGGAGGTGTTGAACCACAGACCGTGGATGCCGAGGCCCGAGGGGTACCAGAGCTTGTGGTTCGCGGGGTCCTCGGCGATGAACAGGCGCTCGTAGTTCGGCATGAACACGTAGGACCACTGGCTCGTGCCGTTGGCCAGGGCGGTGGTCTGCGCGCTGTTGTCGTTGTACGAGGTGTACTGGAGCTCCGGCACCTCCGGCAGGTCCTGCCAGTACTGGTCGCGCACGGTCAGCGCGACCGTCTGCGGCGTGAACGTCTTCAGCGCGTACGGGCCGGTGCCGACGGGCTTCTCGTCGGTGAACGTCGCCGGGTCGGGCACCTTCGACCAGACGTGCTCGGGCACGACGGTCGTCTGGAAGATCTTCCACTGGTTGACGAACTGCGGCTTGGTGAAGGTCACCTCGGCGGTGTCGTCACCGGTCGCCGTGGCCGAGGCGACGGGCAGGCCGTTGAAGTTGAGCGCCGTCACGTCCCGCAGGAGGGTGAACGTGTACGCCACGTCGGCGGCCGAGAACGCCTCGCCGTCGGACCACGTCACGCCGGAGCGCGTCGTGAAGGTGATCTTCGTGTAGTCCGGGGACCACTCCCAGCTCTCCGCGAGCCAGGGGGTCGGCTCCTCCTCCGGCTTGATCATGTTCAGCTGGGCGAGCGTCTCGTAGATCATGTAGCGGTAGCCCAGGGAGGAGCTCGCCGACGTCGGCAGGAACGGGTTGTTGTTGTTGGTCTGGGGCCCGTTCGGCATGCCCACGGTCAGGACGTTCGGATCGGACGCGGCGGTGACACCACCGCCCGAGCACCCCGCGAGCACGAGCGTCGCCGCTGCGACGACGCCGAGCAGAGCGCGCGTTGACCTGTGATGACGACGCATTCCTTCTCCCGAGGTAGGAGTGCGAGAGAGCGCTCTCGCACGCGGACGTGCCCGAAGAACCGGCCTGACGGACGGCACGGGATGCGCTGGCGGGGCTTACCGGTCGGACGGGGTGTGACCGATCAGGGCGCGGATCTCCGCACCACGAGCGAGGTCGGCAGCACCAGCGGAACGTCCCGCACGGCGTTGCCGGTCAGGTGGTCGAGCAGCAGGCGCGCGGCCGTCGCTCCCATCTGGTGCAGCGGCTGGCGCACCGTGGTCAGCGACGGCTCGGTGTGCGCCGCCGTCGGCACGTCGTCGAACCCGATCACCGCCACGTCGTCGGGCACGAGGCGTCCGCTGTCGCGCAGCGCCCGCATCACCCCGATGGCGGACAGGTCGTTCTGGGCGAACACGCCGTCGAAGCGCAGGCCGGTGCCGAGCAGCCCGACCGTCGCGGCCACGCCTCCTCCTGTGGTGAAGTCGCCGTCCACCACCAGCTTCGGGTTCAGCCGGACGCCCGCGGCGTCGAGCGCGTCGCGGAACCCGTCGAGCCGGTCCCCGACGCACCCGAAGTGCCGCGGCCCGGTGACGACGGCGAAGCGCGAACGACCACCGGCCAGCAGGTGGCGCGCGGCGCTCCACCCGCCCTCGCGGTTGGTGGTCGCGACGCTCGGGAACCGGGGGTGCGTCCCGCGGTCGTCGATCATCACGACGGGCAGGCCCGCCGCGTGGAGCTTGGCGATGTAGTTCGTGGTGTGGGGCGGTTCGACGACCAGGAGCCCGTCGAACGCGTTGGCGGAGACGTGACTCGCGAACTGCGCGAGCGACTCGGCGCCGCGGTTGACGGTGTAGAGCAGCATCCCGTACCCCTCGGCCTCCAGGGTGTCCACGACGCCCTGGAGCACCTCGCCCATCCACGGCCACGTCATCGACGGGACGAGCATGCCGACGGTGCGGGTGTTGCCCCTGGCCAGACCCGCCGCGCGGGCGCTGGGCACGTAACCGATCTCCTCGATCACCTGCCGGACCCGCCGGGCCGTGGACGCGTCGACGTCCGGCTTGGCGTTGAGGACGCGGGAGACCGTCGCCTTGCTCACCCTGGCCCGCAGGGCGACCTCGGCGATGGTGACGCGCACGGGAACTCCTCGTCCACTGCGGTGGGACCACACCCCGGAACCGGTCTGGGCACCGGTTCCACAGGAGCGGTGTGATGCAGTTAACAGCGAGGAAGCGAGAGCGGTCAACACTCGTGCCACAACGAATCGGCACACTCCGTGAGAGCGCGATCATCGTTGGTGCTCGGCGGAATCCGCTCTCAGGCGGCCGACCTGCGCCGGTGTCTCAGCGAGTGGCCGCCCCCGGAGGTCACCAGCCGCGCGGCGGACAGCACGGCGGCCAGGGTGGGCAGCCACCGGGACAGCGGGTCCGGTTCGGCCATCCACCCCACCGCGCGCCCGCCGACCGTCGTCGGCGGCAGCAGCACGCAGCGGTGGGTGTTGAGCACCAGCGCGCCGGGCGGGCCGCCGCCCTCCGGCACCACGACGCCGTCCCCGTCGGAGATGAAGACCCAGGACGGTCGCGCGGCGGGCACCCGCACCACCGGGCACCGGCAGTCCCAGCCGGCGAGGACCGCGATCATGGCGGAACCCCAGCACTCGGGCACGGCGAGCGCCGCCAACCCTCCCAGGAGCGGCAGGCGCACGACCCCTCCCTCGGCGACGACCCGCCACCCCAGCGACCGGTAGTCGTCGAACGGCGCGGACATGACGCTTCCCCTTCCGCCGTGATCCGTGTCACTACCGTGTATCACGTATCGCACGTCGGCGGGGTTCACGTACGCCGACCGGTCGCCGAGGGCGGACGAGCTGCTCGGAGGCCGGGCCGGGGGGAATCAGACGGGTTGCAGGGGCGCGTGCGGCTCGGCGGGCAGGACGACGTCCACGGAGTCGCCGGGGCGGACCTCACCACCGGTGCGCACCACGGCCATGATCCCGGCCTTGCGGATCAGCGCACCGTCGGCGTCGCGGTCCAGCACCGCCTCCAGCAGGCCGTCCTGGAACCGGTCGAGCTGCACGCACGGGTTGCGCAGCCCGGTCACCTCCACCACGGCCTCCCCGCCCAGGCGCAGCAGCGTGCCGGCGGGCAGCCCGAGCAGGTCGACCCCCGCGGTGGTGACGTTCTCGCCGAGCTGCCCCGGCTGCACGACGAACCCCGCCGCGCGCAGCTCGTCGTGCAGCTCGGCGTGGATCAGGTGCACCTGGCGCAGGTTCGGCTGCGTCGGATCGCGGCGCATCCGCGAGCGGTGCTTCACGGTCTCCCCCAGGTGCACGTCGCCCTCGACGCCCAGCCCGGCCAGCAGCCGCACGACGTCGGCGTTCGGCTTGTGGAAGGTGTACTGCGCACTCCGGCTCACGGCCGTCACGGTCCCCACTGTTCGACCGTACCTCCCGCGAGCCCGATCGCTCAGGAACCGGCGGCGGCGGCCAGCTCCACGTCCAGGCGCTCGCGGCGGATGCGCTGGTCGATGTACAGCAGCACGGTGACGGCGGCGGAGAACGGCGTGACCAGGAACGAGGCGACGACACCGCCGAGGGACTCGACGACCAGCGGCCCGACGCCGTACTCGACGCCCGCGACGAGCGCCGTGAACACCGACTGCACCAGCACGGACACGACGACCGTGAGCAGGGTCGTCAGCGCCAGCACGCCGAACACCCGCCACCACGCGCCGCGCACCAGGTCCCGCGACCGCTGCAACGAGTGCTTGACCGTCGTCTGCTCCAGCACCAGCGCCGTGGACGCCAGCGACACCAGCACGCCGATCCACACGCCGGGCACCACGCACAGCAGCGCGCCCACGAACACCACGACCGTCGTGACGACCGTCAGTCCGAGCAGGCCGGGCAGCCGGGGCTTGAGCTCGCGCCACCCCTCGCCGAGCCCGATCGTCCTGCCCAGCACGGCCTTGCTCACCAGGACGGTGAGGATTCCGGACAGCACGACCTGGCTGATCAGCCCGACGAACACACCGGCCGTGCCCAGGAACAGCAGGTCCCCGAGCGCGTCGAGGACCACCGACGGGTCGGGCTCGTTCGGGTCCAGGGTGGCGAGCGCGGCGACGTCGTCGGTGAAGGGCAGCGACAGGAGCAGGGTCAGCAGCTGGGACACGACCGCGACCACCAGCGAGACCACCGCGATCGGCTTCAGGTGCGAGCGGACCGCGGCGACGGCGCCGGAGAACAGGTCGCCGACGTCGAGCGGTCGCAGGGGGATCACACCGGGCTTCGGTGCCTCGCCCCACTGGGGCGCTCCACCGGTCGGGTAGGTCATCGTGTCGCTCCCCCGCGAGATCCGTGTTCGGAAAGTGTCCGTGATTGTGCCTGGTCGCCGGGCTCCGGCTCCTCGTCGGGGTGCGGTACGCGGGAGGTGCGCACCACGGGGAAGCCTCCGGAGCTACCCTCGGGTGTCCTGCTCCGCCTTCCGATGCGCGCCACGAGGTCATGGTCGATCCCTTCGGGCACGAAGCACTGCTCTACCACGACACCACCGAGCTCCTCGCCGGCACCACCACCTTCCTGAGCGAGGGAGTGGAGGCCGACGACGCCCTGCTGGTGGTGACGCCCGAACCAGGGCTGTCGCTGCTGCGCGAGAAGCTGGGCCGGCTGGGCGAGCGGGTGACGTTCCTCGACATGTCCGAGGTCGGCCGCAACCCCGGACGCATCCTGCCCGGTGTGCTGATGGCGTTCGCGGCCTCGAACGCCGACCGGCGCGTGCGCGTGGTGTCCGAGGCCGTGTGGAAGGGGCGCTCCGAGGCGGAGTACCCGGCCTGCGTGCAGCACGAGGCGCTGATCAACTCCGCGTTCGCCGGACGGCGCGCGACCATCCGGTGCCCCTACGACCTCTCCTCCCTGGACGAGCGGGCCGTCGCCGACGCCGAGCGCACCCATCCCGTGCTGGTCGAGCGGAACCGCTCCCGCGTCAGCGCCGCCTACGACGCCGCGGCCGCCGTCGCCGAGCACGACCAGCCGCTGCCTCCGCCACCGGGCGGCGTCGTGGCGCACCCGTTCGAAGCTCGGCAGCTCGCCGCGATGCGGCACCTGGTCTTCCAGCACGCGCTCGACAGCGGTCTGGCGCAGAACGTCGCGGAGGACCTCGTGCTCGCGGTGAACGAGCTGACCACGAACAGCGTCGTGCACGCGACGGGCGGCGGTGTGCTGCGGATCTGGTCGGAGGACGACGCCGTGGTGTGCGAGGTCCGCGACAACGGCACCTTCGGCGATTCCCCGGCAGGTCGCATACCGCCGTCGCCCAGCAGCAGCTTCAGCGGCTACGGCCTGATGATGACCAACATGCTGTGCGATCTGGTGCGCATCCACACCTCCCCCGAGGGCACGGCGATCCGCGTCCACGTGCGCCGCTGATCCAAGATCACCCGAGCGGCACGGAAATCACCCGTTCGTCGCTGACAGGTGGCACCGTGTCACAACGTCGTACCGCTCCCCCGGTCTCGCCGACGACGCGGCCGGGAAGCCCGCGGCACGACGTCCGTCCACAGTCGACTCCCGCGCGCGCCCCCGTCCGTCACCACGACCGGTGATCTCGCCCGCGCGGCGGCACGCCGCGGAGCGCGCAGGCGATCCACGTCCGGGCACCTCCGGGTGGTCGTCGTTCCCGGTGTGCCCCGAATCGTTTGTCCCCCACCGACCCGGGGCACACCCGTCTCATGACGAACACGGTCGTGCTGGACGTCGACGGGACCCTCGTCGACACCAACTACCACCACACGGTCGCGTGGCTGCGCGCGTTCCGGTCGATCGACCTGACCGTGCCCGCGTGGCGCGTGCACCGCGCCATGGGCATGGGGGGCGACAAGCTGGTGGGTCACGTGGCGGGCGACGACGTGGAGGACGAGCACGGCGACCGGCTGCGCGAGGCGTGGGAACGCGAGTTCGAGCCGGTGCTGAAGGAGGTCCAGCTCCTCGACGGCGCACGTGAACTGCTGAGCGCGATCGGCGAGCGCGGCTGGACGGTCGTCCTCGCCAGCTCGGGCAAGCAGGCCCACGTCGAGCACTACGTCGACCTGCTCGGCGCGCACGACCTGACCAGGACCAGTTCCGACGACGTGTCGGACAGCAAGCCGGCCCCCGACCTCCTGCGCGTGGCGCTGGACCGCGCCGGCGGCGAGGCCGCCGTCGTGATCGGCGACTCCGTGTGGGACTGCCGGGCCGCGGACAACGCGGACCTGGTCTGCGTGGGACTGCTCACCGGCGGGTTCGGTGAGGACGAGCTGCGCGCGGCGGGCGCTGCGGACGTCTGCTCGACGCTCGACCAGCTGCGCGGGCGGCTGGACGAGCTGCCCTTCTCCCCCGTCTAGCCACACTCTGCCGTCTTACGGAGGCGATCTCTCGTGCGCATCGGTTACACCCTCATGTGCGAGCAGTCAGGAGCCCGCGCGCTCGTGGAGCACGCGGCGTCGGCCGAGCGGGCCGGCTTCGACTTCGAGGTCATCAGCGACCACTACTTCCCGTGGCTCGTGGAGCAGGGGCACGCGCCCTACGCGTGGAGCGTGCTCGGCGCGGTCAGCCAGGTCACCGAGCGGGTGGACCTGATGACCTACGTGACCTGCCCGACCATGCGGTACCACCCGGCCGTGGTGGCGCAGAAGGCCGCGACCGTGCAGGAGCTGTCGAACGGCCGGTTCACGCTGGGGCTGGGAGCCGGGGAGAACCTCAACGAGCACGTCGTCGGCCGCGGCTGGCCACCGGTCAACGTGCGGCACGAGATGCTGATCGAGGCGGTGGACGTGATCTCGGCGCTGTTCGACGGCGGCCACGTCAACCACGCGGGCAAGCACTTCCGGGTGGACTCGGCGAAGCTGTGGGACCTCCCGGCCACCAGGGTGCCGATCGGCGTCGCGGTGTCCGGCTCGCAGTCGGTGCAGCTCTTCGCGCCCCGCTCGGAGGTGATGATCTCCACCGAGCCGAAGGCCGAGCTGTCGCAGGAGTGGGACCGCGTGTCCGGGGGGAAGAAGTCCCGCAAGGTCGGCCAGCTCCCGGTGTGCTTCGACACCGACCGGGACGCCGCCGTGGCTCGGGCCCACGAGCAGTTCCGCTGGTTCGCGGGCGGTTGGAAGGTCAACTCCGAGCTGCCCGGCCCGGCCGGTTTCGCCGGGGCCACCCAGTTCGTGCGGCCCGAGGACGTCGCCGCCAGCATCCCGTGCGGTTCCGACGTGGCCCCGATCGTGGACGCGGTGCGGGAGTTCCGCGACGCCGGGTACACGGATCTGGCGCTCGTGCAGATCGGGGAGAAGCACCAGCGGGCGTTCCTGGAGTTCGCGACCAGCGAGCTGCTCCCGGCTCTGCGGACCCTCTGAAGCCGTCCCCCTGACGGGTGGTGCCGAGTCGGCACCACCCGTCAGTCGTCCTCCTTGTTCTTGCCCTTGGCCTTGCCCTTGCCCTGGTTCTCCTCGGTGATCTGCGGCGGCGCGGGCTCGACCGGGGCGGGCTGCTCCACCACGACGGGCGGCGGGGCCTGCTCGACGACGGTGACGGGCGGCGGGGCGGGCTGCGGGGCCGCGGTCACCTCGGAGGTCTCCCCCACCGGGTCCACGACCTGCGTCGTCTCCCCGACCGGGTCGACCACCGGCGTCGTCTCCCCCACCGGGTCGACCACCGGCGTCGTCTCCCCCACCGGGTCCACGACCTGCGTCGTCTCCGGCTGGTCCTTCGCGCCCGACTCGCCCGTGGCGGGCGGCGACGAGCCGATCACCCCGCTCAGGCCGAGCACGAGCACGGTGCCGGCCGCCGCGGTGGCCCCGGCCAGCAGCAGCCCGGCACGCCGGGCACGCCGCGGCGGCACCTCCAGGTCGGCGGTGACGTCGAGCCGCGCGCCCACCGGGTCGGCCAGCGCGAGCGCGGCGAGACCGGTGCTGGTTTCGACGGCGGTGGCCAGCACGTCGGCGCACTCCGCGGCGGAGGGACGCATCGCCGGGTCGGAGTCGGTCATCGCGGTCAGCAGCTCGGGCCACGGGTCGGGCAGCTCGGTGGGCACGGCCGGGGGACGGCTCAGCCGGGCCAGCGCCGACTCCGCGTCACCACCGGGGTACTCCGGCCGGCCGGTCAGGCACTCCAGCAGCACGAGCCCGAGTCCGTAGACGTCGGCCGGGCCACCGACCTGGACGCCGCGGAGCTGTTCCGGGGCGAGATAACCGGCCGTGCCGACGAGGAAGCCCGATCCGGTGAGCCGGGTGGCGTGGGCCTGGAGCGCCAGACCGAAGTCCGCGAGGTACGCCTGACCGCACTCGTCGTCCAGGAGCACGTTCGACGGCTTCACGTCGCGGTGCACCACGCCCCTCGAGTGCACGTGGGCGAGCGTCCGGGCGACCTGGCAGCCGACGCGCGCGACGAACTCCGGCTCCAGCGGCTGGTACATGCGGGAGCGCAGCGTGCCGCCGCCGATCGCCTGCATGACGTAGAAGGGGCGGCCCTGGTGGGAGCCCGTGCCGTAGACCGCGACGACGCCGGGAGCGCTGAGGCTCCGCAGCACCTGCGCCTCGCGGTCGAGGCGGACCTGGTCCGCGGGGGCCGCCTTCGTGGCGAACACCTTCACCGCGACGTCGCGGTCCACGACGACGTCCCGCGCGAGGTAGACCTCGGCCATCCCGCCCGATCCGAGAAGGCCGAGGAGCCGGTACCGCCCCGCCACGACCTGCCCGGTCAGCTCACCGTCCCACACCTCGTCCATCTTCCGGATCCTCCACTGCGCCACCACGGACCGGTCCCCTGCGCAGCCGGACGGCTACTCACCGGAGTCAACCACACTGCTGAGGTCTTGCTCGTGTACCCGGCCCGGCAATGCACCAAACCCAGCGTCAGGCCGCTCGGAGCACAGCGGACCGCGCCGTTCGGAGCAGGCGCGCGGCCCCCGCGAGACAGGGACCACACCCGCGGCCACCCCCCGGCACGCGGTGCTGGGACGGTCGGCTCGCCGTGCCCGAACGGGCAACTCGCGCGCGGTCAGGGCACGCGGGGGTGGGGGTGGAAGAGCAGGTGGTCGTCCGTCGCGTCGACCCGCACCTCCTCGCCGGGGCTCACCTCACCGCGCAGGATGCGCTGGGCCAGGACGTTGTCGACCTCCCGCTGGATGGTGCGCCGCATGGGCCGGGCGCCGAACTCCGGCTCGTGACCGTGCGCGGCCAGCCAGTCCACGGCGGCCGGGGTGAACTCCAGCTCCACGTCCTGCGCGCGGGCGCGGCGCACGGTCCGCTCCAGCAGCAGCACGGTGATCTCCCGCAGCTGCTCGTCGGTGAGCCGCCGGAACACGATGATCTCGTCGACGCGGTTGAGGAACTCGGGCCGGAACTGCTCGCGCAGGCGGCGCAGGACGCGCTCCCGCAGCGGCTGGTCGGGGTTGTCCCCGCCGGAGCCGAAGCCGAGCTCGCCACCGGTGGACCTGGTGATCAGGTCGGAACCGATGTTGCTGGTCATGACCACGACGGTGCTGGAGAAGTCGACCGTGCGGCCCTGCCCGTCGGTGAGACGGCCGTCGTCGAGGAGCTGGAGCAGCAGGTTGAACACGTCGGGGTGCGCCTTCTCGACCTCGTCGAGCAGCACCACGGAGTACGGGGTGCGGCGCACGGCCTCGGTGAGCTGCCCGGCGTCGTCGTGGCCCACGTAGCCGGGCGGGGCGCCGACCAGGCGGCTGGCCGTGTGCCGCTCGCCGTACTCGCTCATGTCCAGCCGGATCATCCGGTCCTCGCTGCCGAACAACGCCTCCGCCAGCGCCCGCGCCAGCTCCGTCTTGCCGACGCCGGTGGGCCCGAGGAACAGGAACGAGCCGGTCGGCCGGTTCGGATCGCCCAGGCCCGCCCGCGAGCGGCGCACCGCGTCGGCCACCGCCGTCACGGCCTCCTCCTGCCCCACGACGCGCTGGTGCAGGTGCTCCTCCAGCCTGGCCAGCCGGTCGCGCTCCTCCTCGGTGAGCTGGCTGACCGGGATGCCGGTGTTGCGGGCGACGACCTCGGCGACGTCCCGCACGTCCACCTCCAGCACCCCGTTCGAACGGCCCTGCTGGCGTGCCCCGTCCATCCGCGCGCGCAGCTCGTTCAGCTCGTCGCGCAACGCCGAGGCGCGCTCGTACTGCTCGTCGGCGATGGCCTGGTCCTTGTCCCTGCTCAGCGCCTCGGACCGCTGTTCGAGGTCGCGGAGGTCGGCGCTCGGCCGCAGCGCCTGCATCCGCTTGCGGGCGCCCGCCTGGTCGATGACGTCGACGGCCTTGTCGGGCAGGTAGCGGTCGGCGACGTAGCGGTCCGTCAGCTCCACGGCGGCGATCAGCGCCTTCTCGGTGAACCGCACCTGGTGGTGCGCCTCGTACCGGTCGCGCAGCCCCAGCAGGATGTCGACGGCGTCGGCCACCGTCGGTTCGGGTACCACGATCGGCTGAAAGCGCCGGGCCAGTGCCGGGTCCTTCTCGACGTGCTTGCGGTACTCGTCCAGCGTGGTCGCCCCGATGACGTTCAGCTCACCGCGGGCCAGCGCCGGTTTGAGGATGTCGCCCGCACCGGCCGAACCGTCGCTGCTCCCCGCCGCGACGACCGTGTGCAGCTCGTCGACGAAGAGCACCAGCTCCGAGGAGTGCGTCCGCACCTCCTCGACCAGCTTGCTCATCCGCTCCTCGAAGTCGCCCCGGTAGCGGGTGCCCGCGACGACGCCCGTCAGGTCGAGCTGGACGACGCGGCGTCCGCGCAGCACCTCGGGCACGTCGCCCTCGGCGACGCGCTGGGCGATGCCCTCCACGACCGCGGTCTTGCCCACCCCGGCCTCGCCGATCAGCACCGGGTTGTTCTTGGTCCGCCTGGCCAGCACCTCGATGGTCTGCTCGATCTCGTCGGCCCGGCCGACGACCGGGTCCAGCTCCCCCCGGCGGGCCATCTGCGTCAGGTCGCGCCCGAACTCGTCCACGGTGGGCGTGCTCGACGACCGCACCGGCGCCTGCTGGGGCTGCTGGGTCTGCTGACCGCTCGGCGCGCGCCGCTCCAGCACGGCCCGGCTGAGCCGGTCGGGGGTCGCGCCCGCGTGCCGCAGCACCCGGCCGGCCTCGCACTCGGCGTTGGAGGCCAGCGCGAACAGCACGTGCTCCGGCCCGATGTAGGAGGAGTCCAGCGCCCGCGAGATGCGGTGCGCGTCCAGCAGCGCCCGCTTGGCCGACGGGGTGAGCAGGGGCGGGCGGCCGGTCGCCGCACCGGCGGGCTGGAACGCCTCCACCCGGTCGCGCATCAGGTCGGGGTCGACGTGCGCGCCGCGCAGCAGCTCGGCGGTGACCGGGAGCTGCGTCGCCGCCCACAGCAGGTGGTCGGCGTCCACGTCCGGTGAGCCGAGTTCGACGGCGCGGCTCACCGCCAGTGACACGAGCTGGCGGGCCTGGTCGCTGAGGAGCTGGTTGATGTCGACGCGGTAGAACTCGCCCCGTCCCCCGGCGCTGCTGCCGAGGAAGTGGGCGAGGAAGTCGTCGAACGACCCCGTGAAGCCGGTCATCGTCTCCTCCGGGTGACGTCGGGACTGAGCCTTGCGTCCCGAGTGCCTCCTGCCGGAGGCGCCAAACGCGTATTCCCGATGTGAGGAACGAAATATCTGTTGGCGAGACGGCCGGGAGCGACCTAGATTCGGAGGTACACAAGAGAGGAGGTGGTCCGGAGTTGTATAGCTACGGGACTCGTGAGGTGGCTGTCCGCTAGGACCGTCCGCAGGAACCTTTCTGGGCGTGCCTGGCGAATACCAGGCAGCCACCCGGCTCCGTCGTTCTGAACGCAGTCCGGTTCGGCCCGCTCCGGCGGGAAGTGGCGCGGAGCTGTCACAGCACGGAGCGAGGGCCCCGATCGCGGTCGCGATCGGGGCCCTCGTCGTGCGTGGGGCGGGCGGTCACTTGTCGCGGAACGCGTCCTTGACCTTCTCCGCGGCCTGCTTCAAGGAGCCCTTGGCCCGCTCGGCCCTGCCCTCGGCCTGCCACTGCTCGTTGCCGGTGGCCTCGCCGATGGTCTCCTTCGCCCGACCCTTCAGCTCCTCGCCCTTGTTCTGGACCTTGTCGTCGGCGCCCATCGCCAACTCCTCTCATCCGCTGTCGGGTTCTCACAGCGGGTAACCGTCCGTGCCGTTCGTCAAACGTCCCGCCGGTGACCGCGACGCCTGAGTTGTGCCGGTCGCCACCTGCTCATTACGGTGATCACGACAAGCGGTTGAAAAGCCAGCCGCAAGCCACGGGATCACCGGCACGTCGCCGGAGACCCCGGTCGCGAGAGACGAAGGCGCACGCCGTCGTCGCGCAGTGGGCTTGCAGCAGATACCGCTGACGTCCCGTGCACCCTTCTCTCTCGTGCCGTGTCCACCGTGCGAGAGAGGAGCCCGACCGTGGTCGGGGAGGACGGCCGAGGCAGATCGCTGACCGCGCGCGTCGCGCAGTTGGAAGCCGAGATCGCCGGGCTGCGCAAGGCGCTGGAGACCCGCACCGTCATCGGGCAGGCCACCGGCCTCATCGCGGCCGTGCTGGAGTGCACGCCGCAGGACGCCTTCAACCTGCTGGTGCGCATGTCGCAGCACCAGAACGTGAAACTGCACATCGGGGCCCGCCGACTGGTCGCCGCGTTCGAGACGACGCACCGCGGCGACCAGTCGGACCCGGACGCGGTGCTCGGTCAGCTGCTGTGGGAACGCCTCGTGGAGGCGTCGAACAGCACGAAGGACTCCGCGGGGACCTGAATCCCCGAGTCCGCGGGAGTCGCGCCGCCCCGGTCGAGCAGCACCTCACCGATCTCGTCCTCCAGCGGCACCGTCACCGCACCGGCGCTCAGGTTGCACACCAGCCGCAGGTCACCGCGGTGCAGCACGATCCACGAGTCGTCCGGAGCGGCGTGCACCTCGAAGCCGTCCAGCCGGGGGTCGGCGAGTTCCGGCCGCGTCCGGCGCAGCGCGACGAGGGACCGGTACAGCTCCAGCACCTCGCGGTGCCCCGGCTCGTCCCGCTCGGCCCACACCAGCCGCGACCGCCGGACCGTCTCCGGGTCCATCGGGTCGGGCACCTCCGCCTCGCCCCAGCCGTGCCGCCCGAACTCCCTGCGCCGGCCCGTCCGCACGGCCTCCGCCAGCTCCGGGTCCGGGAAGGAGGCGAAGAACTGCCACGGCGTGCTGGCCGCCCACTCCTCCCCCATGAAGATCATCGGGGTGTACGGCGAGCAGAACACGATCGCCGCACCGCAGGCGAGCAGGCCCTGCGACACCGTGGCGGACAGCCGGTCGCCGGTGGCGCGGTTGCCCACCTGGTCGTGGTTCTGCAGGTAGGCCAGGAAGCGGTGGCCGGGCGTCCGCGCGGTGTCCACCTGCCTGCCGTGCGTGCGCCCGCGGAACGACGACCACGTGCCCGCGTGGAAGAACGCCTCGCGCAGCGTGCGGGCCAGCGCGCCGGGCGCGGCGAAGTCCGCGTAGTAGCCGTCGGTCTCCCCCGACAGCGCCACGTGCAGGCAGTGGTGCAGGTCGTCGGACCACTGGGCGTGCAGGCCGAAGCCCCCCGACTCGCGCGCCGTGATCAGCCGCGGGTCGTTGAGGTCGGACTCGGCGATCAGCGTCAGCGGGCGGCGCACGGCGGCGGACAGCGCCTCCACCTCCACCGCCAGCTCCTCCAGCAGGTGCGTGGCGCGCCGGTCTGCCAGCGCGTGCACGGCGTCCAGCCGCAGGCCGTCCACGTGGAAGTCGCGCAGCCAGCCCAGCGCGTTGTCGATCACGTACCGGCGGACCTCGTCGGAGTCGGGACCGTCGAGGTTCAGGCCGGGGCCCCAGTCGTTCTGCCCGGCGAAGTACGGGCCGAAGCGGTCGAGGTACGCCCCGGACGGGCCGAGGTGGTTGTAGACGACGTCCAGCACGACGGCGAGACCTCGCGCGTGGCAGGCGTCGACGAACCGCTTGAAGGCGTCCGGACCGCCGTAGGGCTCGTGCACGGCGCCCCACAGGACGCCGTCGTAGCCCCAGCCGTCGGTGCCGTCGAAGGAGTTCACCGGCATGACCTCGACGTGGCTCACACCCAGTTCGACCAGGTGGTCGAGCCGGTCGAGCGCGGAGTCGAGGGTGCCCTCGGGGGTGAACGTGCCCACGTGCAGCTCGTAGATCACCGCGCCGGGCAGCGCGCTTCCCCGCCACGTCCGGTCGGTCCACGGGAACGCCCCGTGGTCGTAGACGCGGGACGGCGCGTGGACGCCGCCGGGCTGCCACGCCGAGCGCGGGTCGGGCAACGGGGTGTCGTCGTCGCCGAGCAGGAACGCGTAGTCGGTCCCGCTCACCTCCGCGCGCCACCAGCCGCCGCTGCCGCGGGTCATCTCGTGGTCGGTGCCGTCGACGCGGCCCCGGACGCGCTCGTGCGCCGGGGCCCAGACCGTGAAGCTCACAGATCTCCTCGCACGAGCAGGGCCACGGGGTAGCGGTCGAGCAGTCCGGCCAGGGCCGGGCAGTCGCCGTCGACCTCGCGGCCGGTGATGACGTCGGTCCACGTCCCCGGCCCGGCGGGCAGCGGCAGGACGGTGTCGCCCCACCCGCCGCGGGCGTCGAGGCCCACGGGCAGGCGCGTGACGACGGTGACGAGGCCGGGCGAGCGGCTGAACGCGAGCGCGTGCCGGGCCGCCTCGCCCTCCGCGCGCAGCGGGCGGTAGCCGGAGAACAGCTCCGGCCGCTCGCGGCGCAGCAACAGCGCCCGGTGCACGACGAGCAGCTTCGCCGCGCCGCTGTCGTCGACCGGCGGCAGCTCACCGGCGGTGACCCGGTCGAGGATCGCCCGCCGCGCGTCGTGGTCGACCGGCCTGCGGTTGTCCGGGTCGACCAGGGACAGGTCCCACAGCTCGGTGCCCTGGTAGACGTCGGGGACACCGGGCGAGGTGAGCTGGAGCAGCTTCTGCCCCAGCGAGTTGGACCACCCGGCCGGGGTGACCCGCGAGACGAACCGCTCGACCTCGCCCGCCAGCTCCGCGTCGCCGAGGACCTCGTCGGGCCACGCCGCGACGGCGCGTTCGAACTCCTCGTCGTGGTCGACCCACGTCGTGCGGACCTTGGCCTCCTTGGATGCCTTGTCCAGGTAGTCGCGCAGCCGGTCGGGGCCGATCGGCCACGCGCCGACGAGCGTCTGCCACGCGAGCAGGTCCAGCGTGGGCTCGGGCAGGCCGCGTCGCGCCGACCACCGGCGCACGGCCTCGCCGAACTCCTCCGGCACCTCCGAGAGCACGGCCAGCCGGGCGCGCACGTCCTCGGAACGCTTGGTGTCGTGCGTGGTCAGCGTCGTCATCGTCGCGGGCCACCCGGCGTCGCGGGCGGCGGCGAGGGCGTGGAACTCGTCCACGCCGACGCCGAAGCGGTCGGGCGAGCCGCCGACCTCGTTCAGCGCGGCGAAGCGGCTGTAGCGGTAGAACGCGGTGTCCTCGGTGCCCTTGGCGACGACCATGCCGGACGTCTGCTGGATGCGGGTGGCCAGCTCACCGCGCGGGTCCTCGCGCACCTGCCGGTCGAGCGCGTCGAGCGCGGGCGCCAGGTCGGGACGCGCGGAGCGCACCCGCCGGATCGCCTCGGCCCAGTGCGCGCCGCCCTCGGGCAGGTACGACCGGTACACCGGGAACGCGATCATGACCTCGGCCACGGCCGCGCGGGCGGACTCCTCGTCCACCCCCCGCACGAGCGCGGCGATGCGGCGCACCTCGGCCACCAGGATGGTGTCCGTGACGAGCCTGCGGGTCTCCTCCTGCACGGCGTGGAAGTCGGTGGACACACCGAGCTTCTCGGCCAGGTCGGTGAACTCCTGCTCGGCCGCCGCGTCGACGAACACGCCGCTGATCTCGCGCAGCGCGTCGTAGCCGGTGGTGCCGTCCACCGGCCAGCTCGCGGGCAGCTCCTCGCCGGGGTGCAGGATCTTCTCCACGACCAGCCACGCGCCGGGAGCGGCCTCGCGCAGCTGCCGCGCGTAACCACCGGGGTCGGCCAGACCGTCCGGGTGGTCCACGCGCAGGCCGGTGACCTCGCCGGAGGCGACCCACCGCAGCACCTCGCGGTGCGTGGCCTCGAACACCTCCTGCTCCTCGACGCGCGCGGCGGCGAGGGTGGTGATGTCGAAGAAGCGCCGGTAGTTCAGCTCGGCGTTGCCGCGCCGCCAGGAGACCAGCTCGTAGTGCTGCCGGTCGTGCACCTCGCGGGCCGTCCCGCCGCCGGTGCCGGGCGCGACGGGGAAGCGGTGGTCGTAGTAGGTGAGCTCGTCGCCGTCGACCGCCAGGTCGTCCAGCGCCGCGTCCTCCTCGCCCAGCACGGGCAGCAGCAGCCGCCCGCGCGACCAGTCGACGTCGAAGTAGGCCGCGTGCGCCGACTCCGGCCCGTGCTTCAGCACGTCCCACCACCACGGGTTGACGTGCGGGACCTCGACGGACAGGTGGTTGGGCACGATGTCCACCACCAGGCCCAGACCGGCCTGCTTCAGCAGACCGGCGAGCACGGCGCGCTGCTCCTCACCGCCCAGGGCGGGACGCGCCCTGGTCGGGTCGACCACGTCGTAGCCGTGGGTCGAGCCGGGCGCGGCGTCCAGGACCGGCGAGGCGTAGAGCGCGCCCACGCCCAGCCGGTCCAGGTAGTCGACGAGCCCGGCGGCGTCGGCGAAGGTGAACTCGGGACGGAACTGGATGCGGTACGTAGAACTGGGGATCGTCATTCCTCGTCCTGCTCGACGCGTTGCAGCACGACCAGCGACCGTGCCACGAGGTTCAGCTTGCCGCCGGCCGGGACGGTGTCGCCGCCCACCTCGGAGGAGACCTCACCGGTCGCGGTGTCGACCACGACCTCCCACTGCTGGCCGTAGTCCCCGCCCGGCAGGGTCATCTCGATGTCCTCGTAGTGGGCGTTGAACCCGATGAGGAACGAGTCGTCCACGACCCGCATGCCGCGCTGGTCCAGGTCCGGGATGCCCTCGCCGTTGAGGAACACGACGATGGCCTTGCCGAAGCCGTCGTCCCAGTTCTGCTCCTTCATCTCCTCGCCGGACGGCGTGAACCACGCGATGTCGCGCAGCTCCTCGTCCTTGCGGATCGGCTTGCCGGCGAAGAAGCGGCGGCGGCGGAACACCGGGTGCTGCTTGCGGAACTCGGTCAGCGCCGAGGTGAAGTCGATGAGGTCCTTGTTCTCCTCGGCGAGGGACCAGTCGACCCACGACAGCTCGGTGTCCTGGCAGTAGGCGTTGTTGTTGCCCTGCTGGGTGCGTCCCATCTCGTCGCCGTGCAGCAGCATCGGCACGCCCTGCGACAGCAGCAGCGTCGCCAGGAGGTTGCGGCGCTGCCGCTCGCGCAGCGCGACGACCTCCGGGTCGTCCGTCGGGCCCTCGACGCCGCAGTTCCACGACCGGTTGTCGTCGGCGCCGTCGCGCCCGCCCTCGCCGTTGGCGTCGTTGTGCTTGTCGTTGTAGGACACGAGGTCGGTGAGGGTGAACCCGTCGTGCGCGGTGACGAAGTTGATCGACGCGTACGGCCGGCGGCCGTCGTGCTTGTAGAGGTCGGACGAGCCGGTGATGCGCGAGGCGAACTCGCCCAGCGTCGAGGGCTCGCCGCGCCAGAAGTCGCGGACGGTGTCGCGGTACTGGCCGTTCCACTCCGTCCACAGCGGCGGGAAGTTTCCGACCTGGTAACCACCGGGGCCGACGTCCCACGGCTCGGCGATCAGCTTCACCTGGCTGACGACCGGGTCCTGCTGGACCAGGTCGAAGAACGTCGCCAGCCGGTCGACGTCGTAGAACTCGCGCGCGAGGGCGGCGGCCAGGTCGAACCGGAAGCCGTCGACGTGCATCTCGGTCACCCAGTACCGCAGCGAGTCCATGATCAGCTGCAACGTGTGCGGGCTGCGCACGTTCAGGGAGTTGCCGGTGCCGGTGTAGTCCATGTAGTACGTCGGGTCGTCCTCGACGAGCCGGTAGTACGCCTGGTTGTCGATGCCGCGCATGGACAGCGTGGGGCCCAGGTGGTTGCCCTCGGCGGTGTGGTTGTAGACCACGTCGAGGATGACCTCGATGTTCGCCTCGTGCAGGGCGCGGACCATGCCCTTGAACTCCTGGACCTGACCGGCCTGCTCCGGCATCGCCGCGTAGGCGTCGTGCGGGGCGAAGAAGCCGATCGTGTTGTAGCCCCAGTAGTTGCGCAGGCCCTTCTCGGTGAGTCCGTGGTCGGTGACGAACTGGTGCACCGGCATCAGCTCGATCGCCGTCACGCCGAGGCTCTTGAGGTGCTCGATGATCGCCGGGTGCGCCAGGCCCGCGTAGGTGCCGCGCAACCGGTCGGGGATCTCCGGGTGGTTCATCGTGAGGCCCTTGACGTGCGCCTCGTAGATGACCGACTCGTTGTAGGGCGTCCTCGGGGGACGGTCGTTGGCCCAGTCGAAGAACGGGCTCACCACGAGCGAGTGCGGCACGTGGGCCGCCGAGTCGGCGTCGTTGCGCTCGTCCGGCGAACCGAACCTGTAGCTGAACAGCGACTCGTCCCAGTCCACCTCGTGCGAGATGGCCTTGGCGTAGGGGTCGATCAGCAGCTTGTTCGGGTTGCAGCGCAGGCCCTGTGCGGGGTCGTACGGTCCGTGCACCCGGTAGCCGTAGCGCTGGCCGGGTCCGATGCCGAGCAGGTACCCGTGGTGCACGAAGCCGTCGACCTCGGGAAGGGTGGTCCTCGTCTCCTCGCCGTTCTCGTCGAACAGGCACAGCTCGACGCGTTCGGCGACCTCAGAGAAGAGGGCGAAGTTGGTGCCGACACCGTCGTAGGTGGCGCCGAGCGGGTAGGGCGTTCCGGGCCAGGGCCGCACGTGTTCTCCTCAGGCGGTCACTCGGCCGCGCCAGCGGCCGGGGGACTCAAGACGTACCCGCGCGAGAGGCGCGGGAATCACTCCACGCCGTGAGCTAGGTCGCCTCCGTGCAGAGCGTGCGAGCGGGCGAGCTGACCCCGCGCCGCCACCAGGAGGATGCGGGCCTCCGGAAGTTCGGAGTACCTCAGGTGCTCCGCCGCGGCCTCCGCGCACGCGAGCGCCTGTTCCAGGGCGTTGTCGGCGACCAACCGCGCTTCACCGGTGGACCTCAGCGCGGCGCGCAGCGCCTCCTCGGCCTGCGCGGCCCCGGAGACCGGATCTGCCAGGACGGCCGGGCGGATCGAGGAGAGGACCTGCTCGACCGTGAGCTCCAGCGCCTCTGTCGGGTTCTGCGTGCGAAGAGCAGAACTCATGGGTACGCCACCTCCAAACCGGGAAACGATCTTCGTCGGGTGACGCCGATCACGATACTCCGCACGGCTGCTGCCAGCGGTGACGCACGCGTTTCCACCCATCGGCCTCACCCGTCGGTGTGACGTGGGAGGGGACGAGCGGCTCGCAGGGGGGCGACGGCGCTGCGCACCCGCTCGTCGGCGAAGAACTCGTCGACGGTCGCGGGCAGCGGAATGCGCCAGTTCGGGTACTGGTCGGTCGTGCCGGGCAGGTTGGGCTGCCTGCTCTCGTCCAGCAGGTCCGCCGGCGAGGTCAGCACGAGCTTCGACGCGGAGGAGGCGAGGAGCGCGTGCAGCGCGACCAGGAGGTCATCGGTCGGCACCCCCTCCCGGCGCAGCAGTTCCACCAGTGCCCGGCGTTCTGCCCCGGCCGCCTCGTATTCCCGCTCGGGTGGGCCGTCAAACATGCCCAGGTCAGCTCGCACCCGGACGTGTTCGGCCGTCAGCCAGCCCGCCACCGTGGGCAGGTCGTGGGTGGAGATGCTCGCCATCGCGTCCGGGTCCCAGTTCTGCGGCGCGACGAACGGCTCGCCCGGCGCCCGCCAGTCGCGCTGGAACCACAGCACGGCGGAGCTGAGCAGACCGCGCTCGTGCATCGTCCTGGTGACCTCGGGCTCCACCGTGCCCAGGTCCTCCCCCACCACGACCGCGCCTGCGCGGTGCGCCTCCAGCGCGAGCACGCCGACCATCGCCTCGGCGTCGTAGTGGACGTAGGTGCCGCGCGACGGGGGCTCGCCCGGCGGGATCCACCACAGCCGCCACAGTCCGGCGACGTGGTCGACGCGGATGCCGTCTCCGTGCCGCAGCACGCTGCGCACCACGTCGCGGAACGGCGCGTAGCCGAGTTCCGCCAGCCGGTCGGGCCGCCACGGCGGCAGGTTCCAGTCCTGTCCCTGCTGGTTGAACGCGTCGGGCGGCGCACCGACGGTCACGCGGGAGGCGAACACGTCGCGCAGCGCCCAGGTGTCCGCGCCGCCGGGGTGCACGCCCACGGGCAGGTCGTGCACGACGCCGACGGACATGCCCGCCTCGCGCGCGGCGCGCTGCACGCCGTCGAGCTGGACGTGGCACAGCTCCTGGAGCCAGGCGTGGAAGGAGACCCGGTCGGCCAGCTCGGCGGTCGCGGCGGCCACCTCGGGGCTCGCCGGATCGCGCAGCGCCCGCGGCCACTCGCGCCAGTCCGGCCCGTGCGCCTCGGCCAGGGCGCAGAACACGGCGAACGCGCGCAGCGCCGGGTCGGCGTCGAGGTCGACCGGCTCGGGGTGGTGCGGCCACAGCAGTTCCAGGGCGGCGCGCTTGGCGTCCCACACGGCGTCGTAGTCGATCAGGTCGGTGCCCGCGGGGACCGCCAGGGCGAGCACGCGGGCCCGGAGGTCGTCGTCGGCGCGGGCGAAGGCCTCGGTGTCCTGCACGCGCAGGTACAGCGGGTTGGCGAAGCGGCGGCTCGCCGGGGAGTAGGGGGAGCGCTCGACGGGGTGGGTGGGGCTGATCGCCTGGACCGGGTTGACCAGCAGCACACCCGCGTCCAGCTCCTCGGCGGAGCGGCGGACGGTCGTGGCGAGGTCGCCGAAGTCGCCCATCCCCCACGACTGCGCCGAGCGCAGCGAGTAGAGCTGGAGCATCAGCCCCCAGGCCGGGGGCGCCTCGGGCAGCCGGTCCGGCACCACGGCCAGCACGACGTCCTGGTCCCCCACGACGAGCCGGTGCCAGCCGAGCGGCAGGTCGGCGGGGACCGAGCCGTCGACCTCGCGGGTCCCGCCGTCCTCCAGGTGCACCGCACCGGCGCCCGGCAGGTCGTGCTTCGTGCCCTCGCGCAGCACGAGCGTGGGCGGCAGCACCGCCCTCGCCCGCGCCTCGCGCAGCGCGGCGAGTTCGCGGGAGACGGCGTCGGGTGTCGAGGCGTCGACGTCGAACTGGGCGAGGACCGCCACGACGACGTCCTCGTCGACCTCCACCTCGCGCTGGTCTGAGTTCTCGTAGCGGGTGGCCACCCCGCACGCTTCGGCTAGGGCGACGAGGTCCTGATCCACGTCCTCAGCATCGTCGCCGCCGCTGGCCCGCGCCACACGGGAGCACGGCGGGCACGCGAGGGCCGCAGGCTGGACGGGGTGCCGGTGGGCGAGATCACAGGTCGGCGATCAGCCGACGGCCCCGGTGGAGTCCCGGACGACGAGGTGCTGCGGCAGGGGCCGGACGACCGCGTCGGAGCGGCCCGCGCGCACACGGGCCAGCAGGTCCTCCACCGCCCGCTCGCCGTGCTCGCGCTCCGCGCCCTCCACGGCCGTCAGCCCCACCGCCCTGGTCAGCTCCTTGCCCTCCAGGCTCACGATCGACACGTCCGCCGGCACCTCGCGCCCGTCGCGGCGCAGCCGCAGGAACACGCCCAGCGCGGCCTCACCGCTGGAGCTGATCACCGCGGTCGGCAGCCGCTCGGCGTCGAGCAGCACGTCCACGACCTGCTCACCGCCGATGACGGTCGGCGAGCACCACACCGTCCACTCCGGGCGGACCGCCAGCCCCTGCGCGGTGAGGACCTCGTCGTAGGTCTCGTCCACTCCCTCCGGCAGCACGAGCGCGATGTCGTGGTGGCCCAGTCCGATCAGGTGGGCGGCGGCGAGGCGCAGCGCCTCGGTCAGGTCTCCGTCGGCGACCGACACCACCGGCACGCCGAGTCCCGCCAACGCTTGCGCCTCGCCCTCGTCGGGGGTCACCGACAGCAGCAGCACGCCGTCCACCCGTCTGCCGAGCGGCATCTCCTCGAAGAACCCGGCACGCGCCGCGGCGTCGCCCAGGACGTAGAGCAGCACGTCGTACCCGGCCTGGCGCAGCGCGCCCTCCGCACCGGCGAGGACCTCTCCCCTGCCGACGTCCGAGGCCAGCACGGCGATGGCGTAGCGGCGGCCGCCGGCCAGGCTGGAGGCGTCGCGAGCGATGGCGTAGCGCATCCGCTTCGCCACCTCGGTCACGTTCCGCCGCGTCGCCTCGGACACCCCGGGTTCGCCCCGCAGCGCCCGCGACACCGTCGCGGCCGACACCCCGGCGGCCCGTGCCACGTCGGACATGCTCGTCACCGTCGACCCACCTCCGTCATCCGAGAGTATGCAGAACCGAGTCCCCCCGGCGTGGAGCACGGGTGTCCGGTCACAGCGCGTGTGCGAAGCTGCGCCGGTGGACACGACGGAGTGGGAGCGGCGGGTCGCGCTGCTGTGGGCGAGCTCGGACGAGCAGCGCGAGGAGGACTTCCTCGCGCGAGTGGCGGAACTGGCCGAGCAGGCACCGGGGAGCGACGGCGCCGGGACCTTCGAGCGGGCGGCCGCGTTCGACTCGACCGGCCACCCCGACCTCGCGGTGCCGCTGTACCGGCAGGCGCTCGACCTGGGGCTGACCGGCGAGCGGCGCCGCCGCGCCGTGATCCAGCTCGCCAGTTCCCTGCGCAACCTCGGCCGGCCGGAGGAGAGCGTCGCGCTGCTGACCGCCGAGCTGACCGGGGAGTCCGACCACCTGGACGACGCGGTCCGCGCCTTCCTGGCCCTGGCCCTCGTCGACGTCGGCCGCGAGCGGGAGGCGGTGTCGCTGGCGCTCGGCGCGCTCGCACCCCACCTGCCCCGCTACCAGCGCTCGCTGGGGAACTACGCCCGGCAGCTCGTGGAGTCCTGAGGTCCTCCTCGCGGGCCGTGCGGATCGGCGACCGCGTCACCGAGAGGTGCGCCGTCGCCCTCGCCGAGCGGCCTCGCGGACCGGGCGCACGAGATCCACGTCGCGGCGCAGGCGCGCCCCGCGGTGCTCGCGCGCGCGGGCGCGCGCGAGCACTGAGGTCGGTGACGCCGCACCCCTGCGCCGAGCGCTCGGGACGTGCGCCCCCTTCCGCTCGGGCCCGGAGGCCCGCCTCGCGGTGCTGGAACTCGCGACCCGGGGGTCAGGCTCCTGGTGCCAGGCGGCGCACCAGGTCGAACTGGTCCGCGCCGGTGGGCAGCAGGGCGATGACGGGCGTGTCGACGCCGTTGCTCGCGTACCGCGCCACCCGCTCCCGGCACTGCTCGACGCTGCCGTGCACCACGAGGTCGTCCACGACCTCGTCGGGCACGGCGGCCGTCGCGGCCTTGCGGTCACCGGCGGCCCACGCCTCGTGCATCGGCCGCAGGGCGTCGCCGCGACCGAGCCAGTCGTGGAACGCGGCGTAGGCGGGAACGGTCAGGTAGCTGCTGATGAGCATCCGGCCGAGCGCCCTGGCGGCGTCGGCGTCCTCCGTGGGGCACACGAAGATCCGGGCGGCCAGTTCGGCGGCCGGCCCGAGTTCGGCGCGGACGCGCGGGACGTCGTCCGCCCCGAGCCAGTTGGTGATCGCGCCGTCGGCCTCCTGCGCGGCCAGTCGGAGCATCCCCGGCCGCAGGGCGGCCAGCAGGATCGGGACGCGCTGCGCCGGCGGGCGCTCCAGCTTGAAGCCCTTCACGGCGAACGTGTCGTAGGACTCGGTGACCTTCTCCCCCGCGAGCGCCGCCCGGAGGAAGCGCAGGGTGTCGCGCGTGCGCTTGAACGGCTCGGTGAACTCGGCGGAGTTCCAGCGGTTCACGATGACCGGCGACGAGGAGCCGATGCCGAGCACGAACCGCCCGCCGGTGACCTCGGCCGCGGTGGCCGCGCTCATCGCGAGCAGCGCGGGCCCGCGGGTGTAGACGGGGACGATGGCGGTGCCGGTGCGGATGTCCGGCGACCACTGGGCCGCCAGCGCGAGCGGTGTGAACGCGTCGGTGCCCGCGGTCTCGGCCGACCACACGTCGGTGCAGCCGAGTTCGGCGAGTTCGGCGACGAGCGCCCGGTGCTCCAGCACGGGCACTCCGGTCAGCGGCACGGTGATTCCCCAGCGGCCCACGAACACCCTCCAGAGTCGACTGGCGGCCACCCTACCCGAGGTACCGACCAGTCGGTATGCATGAGGAGACCCCGGTCTCCGCAGTGGTACGCGGAGACCGGGGTCTTGTCGTGCGAGGCGTCAGAGAGCGATCCCGCGGGCGGACAGCCAGCCCACCGGGTCGATCTTCTCCGAGCCGTTCAGCCACACCTCGAAGTGCAGGTGGGGCCCCGTGGACTGGCCGCGGTTGCCCATGGTGGCGATCTGCTGGCCGGCCTGCACCCGCTGGCCCTGCTGCACCGTGGTCTCGTTCACGTGACCGTAGATCGTGATGGTGCCGTCGTCGTGCTGCACGCGGACCCACAGGCCGAAGCCGCTGGCGGGACCCGCCTCGACCACGACGCCGTCCATGACGGACAGGATCGGCGTGCCGATGGAGTTCGCGATGTCGACGCCGTAGTGCGTGGTGCCCCAGCGAGCGCCGAAGCCGGAGGTGAAGCTGCCCTCTGCGGGCTTGACCGCCGTCGGACGCGCGACCTCGGCGACCGGCTGCGCGACGGCCGCCTGCTCCGTCGCGACGGCCGCTTCCGCGGTGGCCGCAGCCTCCCGCTCGACCTGCTGAGCGGCCTCCTGCGCCTCCCTCTGGACGGCCGCCTCGACGGCCGCCTTCTCCTCGGCGGCCTTCTGCCGGGCGGCGTAGCGGTCC
The DNA here is from genome assembly GCF_016464305.1 of Umezawaea beigongshangensis. Taxonomy (GTDB): domain Bacteria; phylum Actinomycetota; class Actinomycetes; order Mycobacteriales; family Pseudonocardiaceae; genus Umezawaea_A; species Umezawaea_A beigongshangensis. The sequence goes on along the minus strand of NZ_JAEIOJ010000006.1, from coordinate 24,052 downwards.
TGAGCGATCTTGAGGGCCTGCGTGTAGTGCTGCTGCGCGTAGAGCTGCTCGGCGTGGACGAGACGCGCGGCCTCGAAGCCGGGGTGCACCACGTGCACGGTCTGCACGCCACCGTCGTTCACCGGGCCGCTGGAGACGGCTCGCACGGTGGCGGAGGACAGCGCGGCGGAGAGTTCCACACCGCCCGCGAGGGGAGTGCCGGAGCGGAAGTCCGTGGAGCCACCGGCAGAACCGGTGGCGGTGACGACCGCGCCCGCCGCCACGACAACTGCGGCGACCTTGCCTGTGAGAGGGTTCCTGCCAGCCTCGACTCGGTGCGCGCCACGTCGGCCGTGAGGCCTCGGGGATGACGTGAACACGCTCCGGCCGGGGGCACATCTGTGCCGAGCCAAGAGTGTGCCTTTCTGCATCGGGGGAGTCAGAACAGGTCTCCCGGCGGGGGATCCGGGTGGCGTCGCTTCGGGGGCAACACCGTGTCTCTTCAGTGACCTGTCCGTGACATGCAGGGCAAAACGTAACCTGGAGTGACCAGAAAAGGCAACAGCCACTTCTCAAACTGGGACTCTTCGTGAGATAACCCACTGATCGCTACGGAGCGTGTTCGAGTACGTGCGGGTCTCGTTGTTCACCGTTACCGAAGGCGGACAACACGCCGTCCGAGCAGATCGTCGATGAAGTAGACCAATCCTGTCGACTTGGTTCAGACCACCGCTCTCACCAGGGCGAATGCCGGAGTGCGGGGCCCCGAACGACGTCGACCCCGCCGACGGGAGTCGGCGGGGTCGACGGACGAGCGGGTCCAGCGGGTGACTACCTGTACCTCGGGTTCACCGGAGGCAACTGCGCGACCTCCTTGCCCTCGTGGAGCACCTTCATGGTGTTGAACCACGTCGGCGCGGCCGTCTGACCACCGAAGATGCCGTTCGCGTCGTTGTTGCCGCAGAGCCTCGGCGGGTTGCCACTGCAGATGACCTCGGGCGACGCGCCGTCGGTGTACGTCATCACGGCACCGGAGTACTGCGGCGTGGCGCCCATGAACGCCACCGACCAGTGGTTCTCCGTCGTGCCGGTCTTGCCCATCATCGGCCGGTTCCACCCCGCCGCGGTCGCGGCGGCGTGCGCGGTGCCGTTGGGCGCGGTGTCCCGGGACAGGGCGTTGACCATCGCGTCCGCGATCTCCGGCGACACGGCCTGCTCGCACGCCTCCTCCTGGAGCTGCACGGGCTGGCCGTTGCGGTCGAGCACCTGCTCCACGGGGGTCGGCGGGCACCAGGTGCCGCCGCTGGTCAGGGTGGCGGAGACGTTGGCCAGCTCCAGGATGCTGGTGGAGCCGGGGCCGAGGGTGAACGAGCCGCTGTTGTTCTGCTTGAACTGCTCGCCCTGCGAGAGCCCGTTGGACCCGTCCAGCGGGAAGCCCCCCTCGTTGACGCCGCCGAGGGTCTCCCGCAGGCCGAGCCGGTAGGCCATGTCGACGACGTTGTTCAGGCCCGCCTTCTCCTCCAGGATCACGAAGCCGGTGTTGGGGGACCTCGCCAGCGCGTCGGTCAGCGACATCTTGGCGGGGTACTCGCCGGAGTTCTTGACCGTGTACCCCTTGTTGCCGTTCTTGTAGACCGACGACGTGTGGGTGGCCGGAACGTCGATCTGCCGGTCGATGCCGGTGACGCCCTTCTCCAGGGCGGCGGCGGCGGTGAAGACCTTGTAGGTCGAGCCCGCGCCGAAGCGGGTCACCTCGGCCGGGATCGAGTAGGCGCTCTGCCCCGCCTCGGCGTTGTTGCCGAAGTCGCGGTTGGCGGCCAGCGCCCGCACGCGGTGCTTGTCGGTGCCGGGCTGCACGACGGAGATCGCGTTGGCGATGCCCTCCGCGGTCTTCGGCACCTGCTTCTCGGCGGCGTCCTTGGCGGCGTTGGTGGCGACGGGGTCCATCGTCGTCTTGATGGTGTAGCCGCCCTTGCGCAGCATGTCCACGGTCAGCCCGTGGCTGTCGAGGTAGTCGATCAAGTAGCGGCAGAAGAACCCGTAGCGCGGGCCGTCACCGGCGCCGACGCAGCCGTTGGGCAGCAGCTTGAGGTCGTCGACGACGCCCAGGGGCTCCGCCTTGAACTTCTCGGCCTCCTCCTTCGCCCGCTCCTGGTCGCTGCCGAAGGAACCGTTCTCCAGCATCTTGTCGATCACGATGTTGCGGCGCTTGATCGCGTCCTCGGGGGCCTGGCCGGGGTTCAGCGCGGTCGGCTGGTTCGCCACGGCGGCCAGCAGAGCGGCCTGCGGCACGGTCAGCTCGTCCGGGGTGGTGTTGAAGTACGCCTTGGACGCGGCGCCGATGCCGTAGGTCTGGTTGCCGAGCGGCACGATGTTGAGGTACCCGGTGAGGATCTCCTCCTTGCTCATCTGCTGCTCCAGCTGGAGCGCCACCCGCGCCTCGCGCAGCTTGCGGCCGATGGTCGCCTCGGTCGCCTTCTGCCATGCCTCCTCGCCGCCGTCGCCGACGACGAACGCCATGTAGTTCTTCACGTACTGCTGGGTGAGCGTCGAGGCGCCCTGGGAGGCCTCGCCGTCCACACCGGCCTTGGCGGCGGCACGCATCATGCCCTGCCAGTCCACGCCGTCGTGGTCGAAGAACCGCTTGTCCTCGATGGCGATGATCGCGGCCTTCATGGTGTCCGCGATGCCCTCGTACTCGACGGGGATGCGGTACTGGTCGTAGACGTAGGCGATCGGGTCGCCGTTCATGTCCTGGATCGTCGTCACCAGGGGCAGTTCGCCCTTGGCGAGCTCACCGGAGGTCTGGTCGACGGTGTCGGCGGCTCTGTTCGAGGCGAGCCCGACGCCGCCCACGACGGGGAACAGGACGGCGGCGAGGAGGACGCCCGCTGTCACGCACAACCCCAACAACTTCAACAATCCGGACGCGCGTGCGGCGAACACGAAGACCGCAACCCCTTCCCACTGGAACACGTATGGCAGAACACTGCTCACAGACAAGGTCGCGCGGGACCCCCGCCAGGTTGCCTCGAGGACCGAACCGGTTCGTGTGAGGTCGACCGCGCCCCCCGAAGCTACCCCGCGAGCGGTCGGGGCCCGGTGAGGGGTGCGTGTGATCCACGTCAGCTCCCGTCCGCGCGCCGGAGAGGATCAGCGCGGCAGCCGCAGCCCGATCGTCGCGCTGGCCCTGCGCACGTCCGCGGGGGCGTGCGCGGGCAGCAGGTCGTCCAGGAAGCCGTAGCCGCGCAGCTCCTCGTCCCCGCGCCGGCTGACCGTCCTCCACCAGGCGGCGATGTCGCCCCAGCCCGGCGCGGACAGCGATCCGCCGAAGTGCTGCACCGACAGCGCGGCACAGAGGTTGGCGAAGCGCACGCGGTGGGCGAGGGGCCACCCGGCCAGGGTGCCCACGACGAAGCCCGCGCCAAACACGTCCCCCGCACCGGTCGGGTCGAGGGCCGCCACGTTCAACCCCGGCACGTCGACGGACTCGCCCGTGGTGGCGTCGACGGCCACGGCTCCCCTGCCGCCCCTGGTGACGACCACCACGGGGACGTGCTCGGCGAGGACGGCCGCGGCGGCCTCCGGGGAGTCGGCGCGCGTGTAGCGCATGGCCTCCACGTGGTTGGGCAGGAACACGTCGTACCCGGAGAGCTGCTCCAGCAGGGAGGACGCCCACACCTCGGTGCGGTCCCAGCCGACGTCGGCGAACATCAGCGCGCCCTGCTCCTTGGCGGTGCGCACCCACGCCTCCTCCTCCGGCTGGACGTGCACGAAGCACGCCCGCGTGCGCGGCGGAGGCGCCAGCAGCTCGTCGGCCGACACGGGCGGGCGGTGGCCGTGGGTGACCATGCTGCGGTCGCGGTCCATCGCCATGGAGACCGTGACCGGCGAGTGCCAGCCGTAGAAGCGGCGGCAGCAGCTCAGGTCGACGCCCTCCTGGTCGGCGAGGACCTCCCAGCAGAAGTCGCCGTAGACGTCCTCGCTGAACGCGGCGGCGAGCGCGGTGCGCAGGTGCAGCCGGCTCAGCGCCACCGCGAGGTTGGCGATGCCGCCGGGACACGAGCCCAGCCCCTCCGCCCACACCTCGGTACCGGCGGCCGGCGGGCGGGGCAGGCCCGTGAAGACGATGTCGAGGAACACGGTTCCCGACAGCAGGACGTCGAACGCCGGCTGGTCGGGCCCCGGCCTGTCGGAGGCGGCGGTCATCCTCACACTCTGCCAGCAGGGGTCGGCCGCGTTCGAGCGATCACCTCTCCGCGGCGAGCATCTGCCTGATCCTCACCAGCGCCCGGTGCTGGGCGACCCGCACGGCGCCGGCCGTGGAACCGACGGCGGCGGCGGTCTCCTCGGCGGACAGCCCGACGGCGACGCGCAGCACGAGGATCTCCCGCTGCCGGTCGGGCAGCCGGTGCAGCAGGTGCACGACCTTGGAGATCAGCTCACCGTTGAGCGCGCGCTGCTCGGGACCGTCCTCGGTGCTGGGGGCGTCGGGCAGCTCCGGCACGACCTCGGCCCTGCTGCGCACCGCGCGGCGTCGCGCGTCGGCCACCTTGTGGGCGGCGATGCCGTAGACGAAGGCCAGGAACGAGCCCGGCTCGTAGTGGTAGCTGGACAGCGACGACACCACGGCCAGGCAGACCTCCTGGGCGATGTCCTCGGCGGAGACGAGGGTGCGCTCGCGGCTGCCGACCCTGCCCCGGCAGTAGCGCAGGACGAGCGGCTGGATGGTGCCGAGGAGCTCCCCGGCGGCTCGGCGGTCGCCCGAGAGCGCGAGTCCGACCAGGTCGGCGAGGTCCGCGCCGGCGATCCAGTTGGCGCTCGGCTTCGGGGGGTCCGCCCCCTGACCGGACTCCTCGTCGGCGTTCGCGCCCGACACCAGGCGGATGCGACGCACCCCGTGGCCGCTCGGCTCGACGTCGACGGCGTCCCGGTCGGCTCGCAGCGGTTGAACCATCCCGGCGACCTCCTCACGTGCGGTGTCCTGTGCCCGGCGGCACCGGCCCACTGAAGAGGAGACGCCAGCGGGCCAGCTGATACCGGTGTCTCAATAGCTGATCACGCAGTCCTCACGGTCGGGTGGTTCGGCACCCGATCGGGGGCCGATCACAGCCGTTCGGCGCAGTGGTCGTCGTACCGCGCCGAACGACCGGCCCCGCGTCCGTTCCGGCGCCCCCGGAGAGCGGCAGCGCGCCCACCGGTCCGCACCACGGCCTTCCGGTGCCCCGCTGCGGACGGCGCGATAGGTTCGCCGGGTGATCGAGCAGCTCAGCGTCCCGACCCCCGCCGGTTCCTTCGACGCCATCGCCTCGGGACCGCGCGACGGCCGGCCCGTGCTGCTGCTGCACGGCTTCCCGCAGGCGTCCGTGGCGTGGGAGGACCACGTCGCCCTGCTCGGGTCGACCGGTCACCGGGCGGTCGCGCCGGACCAGCGGGGGTACTCCCCCGGTGTGCGTCCCGAGCGGGTCGCGGAGTACGGGATCGACCAGCTCGTGGGCGACGTGGTCGCGATGGCCGACGCGCTGGGCTGGGACCGCTTCGACCTCGTCGGGCACGACTGGGGCGGCGCGGTGGCGTGGTGGACCGCCGACGCGCACCCGGAGCGGCTGCGGTCGCTGCTGGTGGTGTCCACGCCGCACCCCGCCGCGCTGTCCGAGGCGCTCAAGACCGACGAGGACCAGTTCCTGCGCTCGGGCTACCTGACGGAGTGGCGGCAGACCCGCGTCACCGAGCGCCGGATGCTGGAGAACGACGCGGAGGCGCTGCGCAGGCTGTTCGAGTGGAAGGTGCCGCCGAGCCGCGTCGACGAGTACGTGCGCCGGTTGTCCGAGCCGGGAGCGCTGACCGCGGCGCTGAACTGGTACCGCGCGGGCCGTCCCGGCGGGAAGATCGGCGCGATCGAGGTGCCCACCGCGTACGTGTGGAGCACGGAGGACGTCGCGTTCGGCTCCACGGCCGCTCTGGGCACGGAGAGGTGGGTGAGCGGGCCGTACCGGTTCGAGATGCTCCAGGACGTGTCGCACTGGGTGCTGGAGGAAGCGCCGGAGGCGCTGGCGACGGTGCTCCTCGAACACCTCTTCGCCCACTAGTGGACACCACCGCGGGCCTGCTGCTCGCCGCCGGAGCTGGGCGCCGGTTCGGCTCGCCCAAGGCGCTCGTGCGCCACCGCGGCGCGCTGTTCGTGGAGAGCGCCGCGCGCGTGCTCGCCGACGGCGGCTGCTCCCCCGTGCTCGTCGTCCTCGGTGCGGCGGCCGACCGGGTCCGCGCGGAGGCCGCGCTCGGCGACGCCGTGCCGGTGGACAACCCGGACTGGGCCAGCGGCATGGGCTCCTCGCTGCGCGCGGGTCTCGCGGCGCTAGCGGGCACCGGTGCCACCGCCGCGGTCGTGCTGGCCGTGGACACCCCCGGCGTCACGGCGGAGGCGGTCGGCCGCCTGGCCGCCCTCGCGACGCCGGACGCGCTGGCGCGGGCCACCTACGACGGAGTCCCCGGCCACCCGGTCCTCCTCGGACGCGCGCACTGGGCGGGGGCGGCGGCGCTGGCCGTCGGGGACGCGGGAGCGCGGGAGTACCTGCGCCGGCACGCCCCGCTGGACGTGCCCTGCGAGGACGTGGCGGACGGATCGGACGTGGACCGCCCCGAGGACCTGCCTCCCACATGATCAGATCCCGATGATCCAATCCGGGTGATCAGGTCGGGCGCAGCGTCCGCGCGCCGAGGACGATTCCCAGGCACAGCACGGGAAGCAGCGTCAGGGCGGCGGTCAGGGACGTGGCGTGGCTGAGGAACCCGATCAGCGGCGGGCCGAGGAGGAACCCGGTCCAGCCCGCCGTGGCGACACCCGCGATGGCCTGTCCCGCGTGGGACTCCGACCCGGCCGCGGCCGCGCTGAACGCGATCGGGACGATGCAGGCGATGCCGAGCCCGAACAGGCCGAACCCCGCGAGCGCGGGCCAGAACCCACCGGCCAGCAGCGCGGCGCCCAGCCCGAGCGCGCCGAGCGCGGCCAGCACCCCCACGACCGCTCCCGGCCCGAACCGCGCCACCCAGCGGTCGCCCAGCGCGCGGCCGACGAACATCGCACCGGCGAAGACCGCGTAGCCCAGTCCGGCGCTCCCCGCCGCGACGCCGACGGCGTCCCGCAGGTACACGGCCGCCCAGTCGCCGACCGCGCCCTCGCACAGCAGCCCGGCGAACGTGATCGCGCCGAGCAGCAGCACCCGGCGGTCGCGCCACGGCAGCGCCAACCGGTGCTCCTCGACGGCGTGGTCGCCGCCGAGCATCAGCCGCGACAGCGGCCACGCGACGAGCGCGACCACCACGCCGAGGACGACCATCTGGGCGGCCAGGCCCGCACCGGCGGCGACGGCCAGCGCGCCCAGCCCGACACCGACGAACCCGCCGAAGCTCCACCAGGCGTGGAAGCTCGACAGGATCGGCCTGCCGCACCGCTGTTCGACGGCGACGGCCTGCGCGTTCATCGCCACGTCGAGCGCGCCCTGGAAGGCGCCCCACAGCGCGAGCGCGCCGAACAGCGCCGGTCCGGAGGGGGCGAGGCCGAGCAGCGGTGAGCACGCGGCGTAGACGAGGAGGGTCGCGAGGACGACGCGCCTGCTGCCCAGCCGCGCCACCGCGCGACCGGCCACCAGCATCGCGCCGACCGATCCGACGGGCGCGCCGAGCAGCGCGAGGCCGAGCGTGCCGTCGTCGAGTCCCAGCGCGGCCTTGACCACGGGGACGTGCGGGGTCCACGAGGCGAAGACGGCGGCGTGGACGGCGAACACGACCGCGGTGACGACGCGGGCGGTGCGCACGGACGCGACGTCGGCGCGCGGGGCGGGAGCGGGCTCAGACAAGGCGCACCTCGACCCCGGCGTCGCGCAGCTGCGCCACCTCGGCCCCGGGTGCGTCCCCGTCGGTGACCAGGACGTCGATCCGGTCGACGGAGCACACCCGGCCGAAGGCGGTGCGGCCGAACTTGGAGCTGTCCACGGCGGCGACGACGCGCGCGGAGGCCGTGATGGCGGCCTGCTTCACCGCGCCCTCGGCGAGGTCGTGGGAGGACACGCCGTCGCGGACGCTCAGCCCGCAGCTCCCGAGGACCATCGTGTCGAAGCGCATCACCCGGAAGGCGTGCTCGGCGAGCGGGCCGACGAACGCCTGCTCGCCCGAGCGGACGTCCCCGCCGGGCAGGACGAGCCGCACGTGCTCGGCGGCGCGCAGCACGTCCGCGCCGAACAGCGACAGCGCGAGCACGGTCAACCGCCGGTCGACGACGTTGCGCGCGACCTCCAGGGTGGTGGTGCCGCTGTCCAGGACGACGGTCTCACCGTCGTCGATCAGCTCCGCCACGGCCGCGCCGATGCGCCGCTTGGCGTCGAGGCGCTGCCTGCTGCGCGCGGAGAAGGGCGTCTCCTCGCCGGTGAGCATCCCGACGGCCGCGCCGCGGACCCGGCGCAGCAGTCCCTCGCGCTCCAGCAGGTCGAGGTCGCGCCGCACGGTCATCTCGGAACAGCCGGTCAGCTCGGCGAGGGCTCCCACGCCGACCCGCTGCCCCCGGCGGAGGCTCTGCACGATCAGCTCGTGCCGTTTCGCAACATCCACCTGTTCATACGAACACAAGACCTGTTCGTTCAGCAATGCGCTCATCGGGGCCGATCCCCTTCCCCGGTCCGGGCGCATCGGGTATCACTGGCGATCACACGTGTCCACGACGAGAACGAGGAGGCCAGCTGCATGACGGCCGAAGCAGCGACCGGGTCCGACTACGGGAACGTGGTGCGGACGCACCTCACCAGGGTCGAGCAGCACAACGCCGCCGCGCTCGACGACGTCGCCGAGCTCGTGCTCGCCAGCGTCCAGGCGGACGGGCTCGTGCTGACCGCCGGTGCGGGTCACTCGCTCGCGGCCGTCGCGGAGACCTTCTACCGGGCGGGCGGACTGGCCTGCGTGCGGCCCGTCTACCACCCGGAACTGCTGCCGATGCACGGCGCGGTGAGCAGCACGTCAGCCGAGCGGCGGACCGGGCTCGCCGCGCAGGTGCTCGGCGAGGCGGGTCTGGCGGCGCACGACCTGCTGATCGTCTTCTCCACCTCCGGGGTGAACCCCTACCCGGTCGAGCTGGCGATCGAGGCCGCGAACGCGGGGTGCCCGGTGGTGGCGGTGACGTCGGTGGCGGCCAGCGCGAGCGCCCCCCGCCGCGCGGGCACCACCCTGGCGGAGAACGCGACCGTGGTGCTGGACAACCTGGTGCCGCCGGGGGACTCGACCTACCCGGTCGGGGCGCCGGTGACGGCGGCGGTGTCCACCCTGGCCACGACGTTCCTGTGGAACCTGGTCATGGTGCGGCTGCTGGACAAGGCGAGCGGGGCCGGCGTGCAACTGCCCCTGTGGCGCAGCGCGAACGTGGAGGGAGGCGACGCGGCGAACGCCGAACTGCTGCGCCGCTACCAGACGCGGGTGCCCCAGCTCGGCTGAGCACGGGACGCACGGCGGTCGCGAGTCGCGGTTCTCGCGACCGCCGTGCGGAGCGGTCAGGGCTTGAGCAGGATCTTCACCGCGCCGTCGCGCTTCTTCTGGAACGTCTCGTACGCCTCCGGCGCCTGCGCCAGCGGCACGTGGTGGGTGGCGAACCCGTCCACGCCCAGCGGGTCGGCGTCGGTCAGCAGCGGCAGGATGTCGTTCACCCAGCGCCACACGTTGGCCTGGCCCATGCGCAGCTGGATCTGCTTGTCGAACATGGTCAGCATCGGCATCGGGTCCGCCGCGCCGCCGTACACGCCCGACAGCGAGATCGTCCCGCCCCGGCGCACGATCTCGATCGCCGAGTACAGCGCGCTCAGCCGGTCCACTCCCGCGCGCTTGATCATTCCGGCCGCGAGCGCGTCGGGCAGCAGCCCGGCCGCGTGCTGGGCGAACTTCCCGCCGGGCGAGCCGTGCGCCTCCATGCCGACCGCGTCGACCACCGAGTCGGGTCCCCGGCCGTCGGTCATGTCCTTGATCACGTCGACCAGGTCGTCACCGTGCTCGCGCAGGTCGAGCACGTCCACACCGTTGGCGCGCGCGCGTTCCAGCCGCTCGGGCACCAGGTCGACGCCGATGACCCGCTGCGCGCCCTGGTGCTTCGCGATGCGGGTGCACATGTCGCCGATCGGTCCCAGTCCGAGCACGGCGATGCTGCCGCCGGGCGGGACCGCGGCGTACTGCACGGCCTGCCACGCGGTCGGCAGGACGTCGGAGAGGTAGACGAACCGGTCGTCCGGCGGGCCGTCCGGCACCTTGATCGGCAGCGTGTTGCCGAAGGGCACCCGCAGGTACTCGGCCTGGCCGCCGGGGACCTGGCCGTAGAGCTTGGTGTAGCCGAACAGGGCCGCTCCGGTGCCCTGCTCGCGGACCTGCGTGGTCTCGCACTGGGAGTGCAGTCCGTCGCTGCACGTGTGGCACGTGCCGCAGGAGACGTTGAACGGGATCACCACGCGGTCGCCGGGCTTCAACTGCGTGACGCCCGGTCCCACCTCCTGCACCACGCCCATCGGCTCGTGCCCCAGGATGTCGCCCTGGTCCAGGAACGGCCCGAGCACCTCGTACAGGTGCAGGTCGGAACCGCAGATCCCGCTGGAGGTGATGCGAACGATCACGTCCGTGGGGTCCTTGATCACCGGGTCGGGGACGTCGTCCACCCGAACGTCGCGCTTGCCGTGCCAGGTCAACGCCTTCATGCACACCTCCGCCGTCGGTTCTGCTCGTTCCAGCGGTACCCGCTCAGCGCGTCGCTACGCTTCGAACGGCACGGCTCATCACCGGGCCGTGCTCTCGCGGGGGACGAGATCGGCGTGCGGAGCAGAGCGAGACGCGGGGTGCTGGTCGGCGGAGGGCTCGCCGCCACGGCGCTGATCGGCCCGGGGGCCGCGGTCGTGCGGGGTGAGGGCCCTGCGCTCCGGGACGGGCGAGGCGAGCGGCTCGCGGTCGCCGCGCTGCCCGCGACCGCCGCGCGCTTCGGCATCGCGAACGCCGGGTCGTCGGCACCGGCGGTGCCGACGACGGCGACGTTCCTCTCCGGGGTCAGCTGACCGGGCTCACCGGCGTCAGCGGCGGGGTCGGCTGGACGGAGACGGCGGGCCGCTCGTCGAACTGGGTGTGGTACAGCTCGGCGTAGCGGCCCTGCGCCGCCATCAGCTCGGCGTGCGTGCCGCGCTCCACCACCTCGCCGTGCTCGACGACGAGGATCGCGTCGGCGGCGCGGATCGTGGACAGGCGGTGCGCGATGACCAGGGCGGTGCGTCCGCGCAGCGCCTCGGTCAGCGCCGCCTGCACGGCCGCCTCGGACTCGGAGTCCAGGTGCGCGGTCGCCTCGTCGAGGATGACCACGCGGGGCCGCGCGAGCAGCAGGCGCGCGATGGTCAGCCGCTGGCGCTCGCCGCCGGAGAGCCGGTAGCCCCGCTCCCCCACGACCGTGTCCAGGCCGTCGGGCAGGGACTCGATCAGCTCCCGCAGCCGGGCGCGGGTGAGCGCGTCCCACACCTCGTCGTCGGTGGCCTCCGGGCGGCCGTAGACGAGGTTCGCCCGGATCGTGTCGTGGAACAGGTGGCCGTCCTGCGTCACCACGCCGACCGCGCCGCGCACGTCGTCGAAGCCGAGTTCGCGAACGTCCACACCGGACAGCCGGATGGCACCGGAGTCGACGTCGTACAGGCGCGGCACGAGCGAGGCGATCGTCGACTTGCCCGCGCCGGAGGAGCCGACGAGCGCGACGAGCTGGCCGGGTTCGGCGCGGAAGCTGATGCCGTGCAGCACCTCCTCGCCGCCGCGGGTGTCGAGCGTCGCGACGGACTCCAGCGACGCCAGGGACACCTTGTCCGCCGCCGGGTAGGCGAAGCGCACGTCGGAGAACTCCACCGACACCGGCCCCTCGGGCACGCGGCGCGGCCGTTCGACCTCGGTGATCGTGGGCGGGAGGTCGAGCACCTCGAAGACCCGCTCGAAGGACACCAGCGCCGTCATGACGTCGACCCGCGCGTTGGCGAGCGCGGTCAGCGGCGCGTACAGGCGGGTCAGCAGCAGCGCGAGGGACACGACCGTGCCCGCGGCGAGGTGACCGGTGATCGCGAGGTAGCCGCCGAGGCCGTAGACGAGCGCTTGGGCGAGCGCGGACACCAGCGTGAGGCCGGTCATGAACCAGCGGGTCGCCATGGCGTTGCGGATGCCGATGTCGCGCACGCGCAGCGCGCGGTCGCCGAACTCCTCGGCCTCGGCGCGCGGGCGGCCGAACAGCTTCACCAGCGTCGCGCCCGGCGCGGAGAACCTCTCGGTCATCGTCGTGGTCATGGCGGCGTTGAGGCCGGACGCCTCGCGCTGGAGGTCGGCCATGCGGTTGCCCATGCGGCGGGCCGGCAGCACGAACACCGGCAGCAGCAGCAGCGCCAGTGCCGTGACCTGCCAGGACAGGGTGAACATCACGCCGAGCGAGAGCACGAGCTGGATGACGTTGGCCACGACGCCGGAGAGCGTGGACGTGAACGCCCGCTGCGCGCCGATCACGTCGTTGTTGAGGCGGCTGACGAGCGCGCCGGTGCGGGTGCGGGTGAAGAACGCGACGGGCATCTTCTGCACGTGCTCGAACACCGCGCGCCGCAGGTCGTAGATCAGGCCCTCGCCGATGCGGGAGGACTGCCACCGCTCGACCAGCCCGAGCGCGGCGTCCACGATCGCGATGAGCGCGATGACCACCGCCAGCCACACGACGACCGAGGCGGCCTTCCCGCTCACGATGGCGTCGACCACCCGGCCGGCGAGCACCGGAGTGCTCACCGCCAGGACCGACGACACGACCGTCAGCAGCAGGAACACCACGAGCTTCCTGCGGTGCGGCTCCGCGAACCGCAACACCCTGCGGAACGTGCCGGCCCGCACCCCCTTCGGGGCGTCGGCGGTCTGCATCGCCCCGCGCATCAGCATCCAAGCACCGTCCACGCCCACCCCAACGCCCAAACCCCGCAAGACCTTCCCACCCCACGAGTTGAGCGTTCGAGCACCGCGAGTGGAGCGTTCGAGCACCACGAGTGGAGCACCGGCGACGAGGCCGATCCGGACGACACGCGCGAACGCTCACCTCAGCGTGCTCGAACGCTCAACTCGTGGTGCCTGAACGCTCAACTCGGGGCTGTTGTCAGGACTTGGCGGACAGCTCGGCCAGGCGACGGACCTGGGCGGCGCGCTCGGTGGCGAGCTGCTCGGTCTCGCCCGCGCCGTCGGCCGCGGCGGCGAGGATCGCCAGGGTCTCGCGGACGGCGCCGGGCACCGGGGCCAGGACGCGCTCGACCAGGGCGTCGACCGCCGCGTCGAGCTCGTCGGGCGCGACGACGGCGTTGGCCAGGCCCATGCCCAGTGCCTCGTCGGCGGGCACCCGGCGGGCCGTGACGCACAGGTCGACGGCGCGCGAGTAGCCCACGAGACGCACCAGCGGCAGCGTGCCCCCGAGGTCGGGCACGAGGCCGAGCGAGGTCTCGGCCATGCACAGCTGGGCGTCCTGCGCGAGAACACGCAGGTCGCACGCCAGCGCGAGCTGGAACCCGGCACCGATGGCGTGCCCCTGAACGGCCGCGATCGTGAGTCGGCTCGGGTCGCGCAGCCAGCGGAACCCCTCCTGGTACTCCGCGATCCGCGCGTCCACGACGTGCGCCGCGTCGCGCGCGATCTCCAGCAGGCCGGGCTCGCCGTCCACCGGCTGCCCGGTGAACATCCGCCGGTCCAGTCCGGCGGAGAACGCCCTGCCAGAACCCCGGACGACCACGACGCGGACGTCCGGGTCCAGCTCCTGACCGATCGCGCGCAACGCCTGCCAGGTGGCGGGTGTCTGCGCGTTCAGCACGTCGGGCCGATCGAGGGTGATCGTCGCGCGCGGTCCGTCCACGACGAGCCGCACTCCTCCGCGGTCGAGCAGCGCGGTGTCGACGTCCGGTGCCGGCACGGCACACCTCCGGGAGCTGGCGGATGCCACTGCGATCAGCGGCACGCTTCAGTTACCGGAGAGTAGCTCACTTCTTCTTCGTGCGGGTGGCACCACCGCGACCGCGGAGTTGCACACCGGATTCGGACAGAACCCGGTGCACGAAGCCGTAAGAACGACCCGTGGATTCGGCCAACGCCCGGATGCTCGCGCCCTTTTCGTACTTCTTCTTCAGGTCAGCGGCCAGCTTGTCCCGTGTCGCGCCGGTGATCCGCGCGCCCTTCTTCAGGTCAGCCACCATGTCCCGCCTTCCGTCCGAGCAGGTCGGGCCGTTGCGGCCCCTGTCGTCGCAATGATCGAACAGGAACGACCGGAACGCCAGGTGATCAAGCAAAGAGATCGATGAACGGTCGATTTGACCACGCTCAGTGGATCATTAATCGCGGACCGTAGCGCGCACCTGCTTCCCTGGCCACGCCACGAGGAATCAGGCCAGTTGCACGAGTTCCAGGTAGTCCGGCGACCAGTGGTCCTCGGTGCCGTCGGGCAGCAGGATCACCCGCTCGGGTTCGAGCGCCTCGACCGCGCCGGGGTCGTGGGTGACCAGGACGACGGCGCCCTGGTAGCGGCGCAGCGCGTCGAGCACCTGCTCGCGGCTGGCCGGGTCCAGGTTGTTGGTGGGCTCGTCGAGCAGCAGCACGTTCGCCGCGCTGGAGACCAGACCGGCCAGCGCCAGCCGGGTCTTCTCACCGCCGGACAGGGTGCCGGCGGGCTGGTCCAGCTGCTCACCGCTGAACAGGAACGTGCCGAGCAGGGACCGCAGCTGCTGCTCCTGCGTGTCCGGGGCGGCGTGCCGGATGTTCTGCCACACGCTCGCCTCGTGGTCGAGCGTCTCGTGCTCCTGCGCGAAGTAGCCGAGCTTCAGGCCGTGACCGGGGACGACGGACCCGCTGTCCGCCTTCTCCATGCTGCCCAGCAGCCGCAGCAGAGTCGTCTTGCCCGCGCCGTTGAGGCCGAGCACGACCACCCGCGAGCCGCGGTCGATCGCCAGGTCCACGCCGGTGAAGATCTCCAGCGACCCGTAGGACTTGCTCAGCCCCTCGGCGGTCAGCGGCGTCTTGCCGCACGCGGCGGGCTCCGGGAAGCGGATCTTCGCGACCTTGTCGGCCTGCCGCGTCTCGTCCAGGCCCGCGAGCAGCTTCTCCGCGCGCTTGGCCATGTTCTGCGCCGCGACCGCCTTGGTGGCCTTCGCGCGCATCTTGTCGGCCTGCGCCATGAGGGCACCGGCCTTCTTCTCGGCGTTCGCGCGCTCGCGGCGACGACGCTTCTCGTCGGCGGCGCGCGCGTCGAGGTACTTCTTCCAGCCCATGTTGTAGATGTCGACCTCGCCGCGCGTGGCGTCGAGGAACCACACCTTGTTCACGACGTCGTCGAGCAGTTCGACGTCGTGGCTGATCACCACGAGCCCGCCCTCGTGCGAGCGCAGGAAGCCGCGCAGCCACGCGATCGAGTCGGCGTCGAGGTGGTTGGTCGGCTCGTCGATCAGCAGGATCGTGCTGGACTTGCCGCCCGCGCCGGCCTCGGAGGCGGCGAACAGGATGCGGGCCAGCTCGACGCGGCGGCGCTGACCACCGGACAGCGTGCGCAGCGGCTGCGCCAGGATGCGGTCGGCCAGGCCGAGGTTGGAGCAGATCCGCGCGGCCTCGCTCTCGGCGGCGTACCCGCCGAGCGAGGAGAAGCGCTCCTCCAGGCGGCCGTAGCGGCGCACGGCGGTGTCCAGCTCGTCGGCGTCGACGAGTTCGGCCATCGCCGTCTGCGTCTTCTCCATGTCGCGCACGATCGCGTCGAGCCCGCGGGCCGAGAGCACGCGGTCCTTGGCGATGACGGACAGGTCTCCCTCGCGCGGGTCCTGCGGGAGGTAGCCGAGCTCGCCGGTGCGGCGGACGTCACCGCCGTAGGGCTGGCCCTCACCGGCCAGCACGCGCAGCGAGGTGGTCTTCCCGGCGCCGTTGCGGCCGACCAGGCCGATGCGGTCGCCCGCCTGGACGCGCAGGGTGGCACCGGACAGCAGGATGCGCGAACCCGCGCGCAACTCCAGATCGGTTGCGGTGATCACGAGATGACTCCGTAGACGAGGTTGTGGTCGTGGACGCGGCGCGCGACCGGTCGCAGGGCGACGGGCGCGGGGCACGACTCACTCCAGGAGCACGATCACTCCCCCAGTCTACGGGAGAGGGGCGAACGGATTTCCCCGCACTGGATACCGACCGGTCGGGATGCTTTGATGCGGGCATGACCCAGGACTTCACCGGCCGGTCGGCGCTGATCACCGGAGCCAGCCGCGGCATCGGCTACGGCATCGCCCGCGAACTGCTCACCCGCGGCGCGTCCGTCACCATCACCTCCCGCAAGCCCGAGTCCGTGACCGCGGCTGCCGAGCAGCTCGCCGCGGACACCGGCGTCGACCGGGCGCGGGTGCTGGCCGTGCCCGGCAACGCCGGGGACGGCGCCGCGCGCGAGGAGGCGGTGCGCCGCACCGTCGAGGAGTTCGGCAGCCTCGACGTGCTGATCAACAACACCGGCATCAACCCGGTGTTCGGCTTCCTGCCCGACGCCGACCTCGACGCCGTGCGCAAGATCTTCGACGTCAACGTGGTCGGGACGCTGGGCTTCGTCCAGCTCGCCTGGAAGGCGTGGATGGCCGAGCACGGCGGCGCGATCGTCAACATCGCCTCGATCGCCGGTCTGCGCTCCAGCGGCGTGATCGGGGTCTACGGGGCCAGCAAGGCCGCGCTGATCCGGCTCACCGAGGAGCTGGCGTGGCAGCTGGGCCCGAAGGTCAGGGTCAACGCCGTCGCTCCCGCCGTGGTCAAGACGAAGTTCGCCGAGGCCCTCTACACCGGGCGCGAGGAGGAGGCGGCGAGCCAGTACCCGATGAAGCGCCTGGGCACGCCGGAGGACGTGGCGGCGCTGGTGGCGTTCCTGGCCTCCGACGCGGCGGCGTGGATCACCGGCGAGACCGTCCGGGTCGACGGCGGCCTCCTGGCCACCGGCACCGCCGGGTAGGTCGCGCCCGGCACGTGGAGCACGACCTCAGGTCTCGCGGACGACGATCTCCACGGCTCGCGCCCGCAGCGCCGCCTCGTCCAGCACCGCCCTGCGCGGTTCGGCGACGTCCAGCACCCGCTGCGACGCCCTGGCGAACACGGGCGCGAGCCTGCGGTCCTCGCGCAGCACGTCCAGCGCCTGACGGTCACCGCCGAGGACCACCTCGTCCAGCTCCCGCACCCGCGGCAGCAGCACCCGGACGGCGTCGGCGGCCGCGGCCTGGAGCGCCACCCTGGCCTGCCCCTCCCGGCGGCGCGCGAAGCGCTGCTGGGACCAGCCCCCGGCCTTGTTGCGGCCGTGCACCTGCCTGCTGTCGGTGGTCGACACCTCGACCACCCCGTCCGCGGCGACGCCGATGCTGTGCCCGCCGAGGCGCACCAGCAGCAGGCCGATGCGCCGCGGCGCCAGCGCGCGCTGCACGAGCGCGTCCACGGCGAGCCCGTCGGCACGGGCG
The DNA here is from genome assembly GCF_016464305.1 of Umezawaea beigongshangensis. Classification (GTDB taxonomy): domain Bacteria; phylum Actinomycetota; class Actinomycetes; order Mycobacteriales; family Pseudonocardiaceae; genus Umezawaea_A; species Umezawaea_A beigongshangensis. The sequence goes on along the minus strand of NZ_JAEIOJ010000006.1, from coordinate 6,566 downwards.
TCGGGCAGGTCGGTCACCGTCGTGGCGGTCGCGCCGTCGCAACCTGTGACGACGAGCACACCACCGGTCGTCACCGTGTCGCGGACACCGCCGTGACGCTCCGTGAACCGGCCGAACCACCCGGCCAGCCGTTCCGGCTCCACCTCCACGGCCCGTCCCCCGCCGGAGACGGCCCGCACGCGACTCACGGACCCACCTGCGAGTTCGCCGGTCCGCACGACGCCCGTGCGCGCTGCACCACTTCCCCTGCGGCGGTCATCCGAACACAGTAGGACCCCCGCGTCGTCACGGCGAGTGCGTCCCTCGTCTCGTTGCGCGTTGTTACCGGCCGGTTCAGAGTGGATGAAGGGACACCGCCCATCACTTGACAGATTCGTGAAGCACGATTGAACTCTTGACCCGAACGGGTTAACCAGTGACTCCACCCGGCCTGTCCAGATCTCCACAACGGCCGGTATGGTCACTGGGGCGTGATCCAATGACAGCGGGGAGTCACCATGACGAACGCTGCCGGTCGACCGAACTTGTCCGTCGAAGAAGTCGATTCAACGGGCCACGGCAGCCTCACCCAGCTCCTGACCACCGGGCCCTTCCCGGAGGCCCTGCGAGCGGCGATCAAGGCAAGTCGGCTCAGCCTCGACCGGATCCAGCACCGGTTGGCGCTGCGTGGAGTCACGATCAGCGTCGCGACGCTGAGCTACTGGCAGTCCGGCCGCCGACGCCCGGAACGCCCCGAGTCGCTGGAGGCGCTGCGCCACCTGGAGACCGTGCTCGGCGTGCCCCAGTCGGGACTGTCCGCGCTGCTCGGTCCTCCCCGGCCGCGAGGCAGGCGCTGCCGTCCGACGACGATGATGCCGATCGACGCGCTGTGGGCGCGGCGCGAGCGCGTCGCCGGTCTGCTCGCGCAGATCGACACCACCTCCGACGTCAAACTGGGCCGCATCAGCCAGCACGACCGCGTCGAGATCGCCGCCAACGGCGGTCAGCGCTCGGTGTGGGTGCGGCAGATCCTGCGCGCCGAGCAGGACGGGCCCGACCGGTGGGCGCTGGTCTTCGAGAACGAGGACGCCGACCACCTGCCGGACCTGGGCAACCTGCGCAACTGCCACCCCGGCCGCGTCGTGCGCGACGACGAGGCCAACATCATGGTGGCGGAGATGATGTTCGACCGCCCGCTGACGCGCGGTGAGACCGTCATCATGGAGTACCAGCTGATCCACCGGGGCCCGAACCACATGCCCGGCAGCAACTCCTTCGCCCGCAAGTTCCGGCTGCCGGTGCGGGAGTACGTGATCGAGGTGCGCTTCGACGAGTCGAACCTGCCCGCCCGCTGCCAGCAGTTCAGCGTGCCCGCCGGCGACGACGCGCCGTCCCGCCGCAGGAACCTGGCCCTGGACGGTGCGCACGGCGTGCACGCCGTGGCGCTGGGCTTCGGCCCCGGCGTGTTCGGCGTCCGCTGGGAGTGGCCCGAGTAGGACCCGGTCGCACGGAGACCGACGAGGAGCCCGCCGGGACCGAGAAGGTCCCGGCGGGCTCCTCCCGTGCGTGACCGCGTCAGGCGGCGTAGCCCGTGGTGTGCAGCGACACCGAGCGGACGAAGCCCGCGTCACCGGTGGCGACGTCCACCGCCGAGAACGTCCAGTCGCCGTCGACCGGCTCGCTCAGCAGCGTGCTCAGCGGCGCCCCCGTGGGCCGGAACGAGCCGGTGAACGGCGCGTTCGCCCCGGTGACCGACGAGAACGACGCGCTGGCGGAGTCGGTGAACACCGTCTGGCACATGTTCTTGCCGCTGCCGCCGTTGCGCTGGAACAGCACGACGCTGGCGCCCGACGGCGAGGTGAGCTTGCCCACCAGGTCGCCGACGTAGCTGTGCGCGAGCCCGACCGTCGTGGAACCCGCCGTGCTGCTGCACCGGGTGCCGTCGATCGACAGCGCCAGGCTCGACGCCTGGCCGACACCGCTGACCGGGATGGTGACGGTCGCGCCCAGCGAGCTGTTGTCCGGGATCGGCACCGGCGCACCCGCGTAGGCGAAGCTCGTCACCTCGGTGGACGGCCGCCCCACCACCAGCGAGAACCGCGTGCTCGTCGGCGACAGCGACCCGGCGAACGTCAGCCGCGCGTCGATCCGCACGGGCAGGCCGAGCGCCGCCGCGGCCGGAACGGCGATCTTGAACGTGTTCACCGCGGTCTGACCCACGTCGATCGTGCCGTAGGACTTGGCGCGCGGCGCGATCGTCACGCCAGGAGCCGGCGTGCTGAGCACGAGGCTCGTGGACGTGGACGCCCCGTCACCGGTGTTGGTCACCGGCACGGTCAGCGTCGCCGTGGTGCCGGGCTTGAGGTACGGGCTGCCGTCGGAGTCGTTGCGCAGCGTCGGCGCACCGGCCTTCGGCAGCGGCTGCGGGCTGGCGCCCGTGTGGGACAGCACCCGGTCGGCCAGCACGACACCCGCGCCGGAGCGGTTGTCGACGCCGGGGGCGACGACGTCCACGGCGGTCGAGGTGAGCGCCTCGCGCACCTCGGCCGGGCTCAGTCCGGGATTGCCGGACAGGATCAGCCCGGCGATGGCGGCGGCGTTCGGCGCGGCGGCCGACGTGCCGTAGAACGGGTTGAAGCCGGGCACGCTGGTCTGCACGCCGTCGGCTGCGGTGATGTCGGGCTTCTGCCTGACCTCCTCGCGCGGGCTGCCGTCGGGCGCGAAGAACGTGCGTCGCGGACCGTCGGAGCTGAACCTCTCCAGCTCCGTGGCCGCGCTGAACGTGCCGGGGTACGGGCCGACCGGGTTGGCCGGGTCACCGGGCTCCAGCGAGCGCGGGAACGCCGTGGCGGCCGGTGCCGCGGCGACGCTGATCGCGCCGTTGGCCGCCGAGTGACCGCGGGTCACGCCGGGCGTGACGAACTTCCCGAGCCCGTCGGCGGTGTCGGTGAAGCGACCCCGGTAGGTCGTCAGGTCGAGGTACCGGCCCTCACCGCGGAACTTCACGATCGAGATCCGCTGGCCGCCAGCGGTGGTGGTGAGCCGCTCGTACGGGTCCTGCGTGCCGTTCTGGACGCCCTGGCTGAACGCGACCACGTTGCCGGCCGAATCCGTGGCGTACAGGTCGTAGTCGTTGGTCGACCGGCCCAGCGGATCGGCCCAGAACAGCGTCACCGGCGCGGCGGACGCGCTCGCCGTCAGCGGGTTGACCGCCTGCACGCGCGCCGGGTCGGGGTCGAAGTCGTGGGCCGTGCCCGCGAACTTGCCCAGGGCCGCGCCGGAGTCCGACCACTGGCCCTCCCAGTGCGCGGCGGTGCCGTCGACCACGTTGCCCTGGTTGCCCGCCGAGGAGAAGTACACCGCGCCGTCGGCGGCGACCGCGTCCACGGAGCGGGCGATGGGACCGTCCTGGAACGGGGACTCGTTGTAGTACAGGACGTCGTCGACGATCACGTCGCACCCGAGGCTGAAGCGCAGCGCGCGGATGTTGTCCGCGAAGCTCGCGTCACCGTTGAACGCGGTGGCGAAACCCAGCTCCGCGTTGGGGGCGAGGTCGTGCAGGATCTCCAGCATCGCCGTGCCCTCGTCGCCCTCGCCCTCCTGCCCGGCCAGCACGTCGACGGCGGGCAGCTCACCGGAGGCCTGCGACACCGCGAGCGAGTCGACGCCGTCGGACAGCGCGCACAGCTTCACGCCCGTGCCGGTCACGCGGAACTGCTGGCGCGCGGTGTCGGCGGCGTGCGCGCGGTCGCTCTCCGCGGTCCGCACCGCCTGCGCCACGACGTCCCGCGCCTGCCGCGTCCGTGCCTCGACCTCGCGGTCGGTGTCCTCCTTGGACGGTGCGCGCTCCGCCGTGCCGTTCTGCGCGGGCACGTGCTGGGTCTGGGCGTCGGACGCGGCCTCGACGCGCTTCACGTCGCTCTGCGCGGCCAGCGTCGTGAGCGCCGACAGCGGAACCTGCGCGCGCACGGTGACGCCCTCGGCGGACACCGAGCGGACGGCGCCCTTCGCCCTCGTGATCGCGGCGAGCAGACCGTCGGTGACCTCGTGCGCGCGCACGTCGACCAGCACGGTGTCCTGGTCGAGCACCTTCACACCGGTGGTGACCGCCGGCAGCGTCGACCGGGCCCGCCGGTCGGAGCGCAAGCGGCGCTCCACGACCAGCGAGGCGTCCACCTTCGCCTCGGCGCCGGACGTCGAGGTCTTGATCCGCTGGAGCGCCGCGATCTGCGCCGCGGTGCGGTCGCTGACCCCCTCGTTCGCCCCGGGCGGATCGGCGGCCGCGGGTGCGGTGGCACCGAGCAGTGCCACGAGGATCGCCGCCCCGGCAGCGGTCAGAGATCTGGAACGAGCTCTTCGGACTGGTGAGCGCACAGGCGTCTCCCCCGTATCGGCGTGCCCCGACTCACGCGACCAGCGGCTGGATGTCTCCGGCCGCCGCGTCAACGTATGGTCACCGGTCGAGCACCGTCAGCAGCCTTTCGGCCCAGTTCCCAGACTCCGGACGCCATCACAGTTCACAGAACTCCCCGCGCCGGAGGGGCCCGCGAGAACACCCGTCCCCACGAGCCGCTCCGGTCCCGCCGGACCGGCTCACGCCGTGCCGTTCGCTCGCGCACCGCCACCGCTTCGTCCCGTGTGGACGGTCGACGGGGCGCGGTCGCTCGGCGTCGTCGCGGTGATCGTCTCGACCGCCGGTTCCACGACGCCCCGCACGGCCGGGCGCACGGCCGGACCGGTCACCGCACCGGGCGGAACCAGGGCTCGGATCGTGGCCCCGGCGGCGGAGACGGGGCGGACGGCGCAGCGCGCGGAGGTTCTCCCAGCACCGTCCGCGCGCACCCGCTCCCCCCCGCTCGGTCAGAGCACGAAGGCGTCCGTCCAGAGCTGTCCCGTGCGGCCGGAGAGCGCGTCGAGCAGCGCGGCGGCCTGGTTGTCGGTCAGGGACGAGACGAAGTCGACCACCGCACGTCCCCGCGCGAGCCCGCGCACCGCGTCCGGGCCGGTCGGCACCTCCCCCGTCGCACCCACGAGCACCTCCGGGTCGGTCCTGGCGAGCCCGCCGTACTCCGACTCGGCCAGCTCCACGAGGTCGTGCAGCCGACGGGGCAGCCGATCGGCCTCGTGCCGGTCGGTGACCCACTGTTCGAGCGCCTCGACCAGCGCGCTGAGCAACCTGGCCTGACCGCGCTGGTGCAGGGCGAGATCGGGACGCAGCAGCACGAAGCGGCGGTGCACGAACTTCAGCACCTGCACCTCGTGCCACTGCCGGGTCGCCAGCAGCACGTGCCCGGAGCGCGTCGTCGGCTCCTCCGTCACCCCCACCGCGTCCACCAGCCGCCTGGTCCAGCGGGAGGTGAACCAGGCGACGGTCTGCTCCGCCTCCACCGACCCGTCGAACGGCACGGCGAGCAGCCCGTCCACGAGGTCCGCCCCGACCTTCGCCACGGCCGCGGCGAACGCGTCGTCGTCCACCGCCCAGGAGTCCTTCGCGTGCAGGCGACGCCGCAACAGCTCCAGCGACCGGCCCGGCTTGCGCTGCTGCGCCAGCAGGTCCGCCTCCGACGTCCCGGCCAGCTCCGTCGCCTGCCGCTGCCAGGTGCCCAGCTCGGCGGCCACGGCAGCGTGCTGGAGCACGCCGACGCGGTGGAAGTCCTCCAGGTCGTGGATCGCGTAGGCGATGTCGTCGGCCGTGTCCATCACCGACGCCTCGACGGTCTGCTGCCACGACTCGACCCGCCCGGTGAAGGGCGCGCGGGCGTGCAGGACGTCGTCCAGCTCGGTGACGTAGGCGGAGAACTTCGCCGACCCCGTGCCGGGAGCGTCGATGGGCTCCGCCGCGCCGCGCGGCGGGACGGACAGCGTCCGCGGGTGCGGGTCCGGGGTGGACAGCCGGGTCCACGGGTACTTCAGCATCGCGGCCCGCACCGCGACCGTCAGGTCCAGACCGAGCGACGCGGGACCGCGCACGTCGGTGGTCGTGACGATCCGGTAGGACTGCGCGTTGCCCTCGAAGCCGTCGACGAGCCCGAAGCGGTGCCGGGCGATGCGGTCGAGGACCTGCTCGCCCAGGTGCCCGAACGGCGGGTGCCCGAGGTCGTGGGCGAGCGACGCCGCCTCCACGACGTCCGGCTCCAGCCCACCGAGCTTCTCCAGCAGACCGGCGAGTTCGGCACGGGCGCAGAGCCGCTCGGCGATGGCACGCGCCGCCTGGGCCACCTTCAAGCTGTGCGTGAGCCGGTTGTGCACGAGCAGACCGGAACCGGTGGAGCTGACGACCTGGGTGACGCCGGCGAGGCGGGAGAAGAACGGCGAGCTGGCGACCCGGTCGCGGTCGACCCGGAACGGGCTGGACGCCAGGTCTGCGGACACCGGGGTGTCACCGACTCCACCGGAACGACGGGCTGCACGTGGATCAGCGGACTCGTGGTGCATGGGAGGCACGGTAGTTCATAGAACGCAAAAAAGCCCTCTGGGGGACTCCACGAATGGAGTCCCCCAGAGGGAATGATTGTCCGGCGGTGACCTACTCTCCCACACCCTCACGAGTGCAGTACCATCGGCGCAGGAGGGCTTAACTTCCGGGT
>NZ_JAEIOJ010000061.1 GCF_016464305.1 Umezawaea beigongshangensis | reverse complement strand
CGGCACCCCCGAAAGCGTTGAAACGAAGTCAGTCGTTACACCCTAGCTCCGGGGAAGGCCGCGCGGGAGGGCCGGGTGCGCGAGAACCCGGACACCGCGCCGACCAGCACGAGGTGCTGGCCGGCGCGGTGTCCGGGTTCGGCCGTGCGGGAACCGCTACCCGCGGGAGTCCTCGCGGACGTCCGCCGAGTCCTCGGCGTCGTCCTCGT
>NZ_JAEIOJ010000060.1 GCF_016464305.1 Umezawaea beigongshangensis | reverse complement strand
CACCAACCGCGACGACAACTGATCGACCACGGCACCACATCATCCCAGCACCGTCACCGCCACGTGAGACCGGCTCTTAGAGGGCATCTGATCTTGGTTTGGGGTGGTCTGTCCGGTTTGCCGACCGCTCTAAAGTTGATCAGCTGTGAGCTCTCGGCGTGCGTACCCCAGTGACCTGTCCGATGCCCGGTGGGCGTTGATCGAACCGATGCTGACGACC
>NZ_JAEIOJ010000005.1:272963-398228 GCF_016464305.1 Umezawaea beigongshangensis | reverse complement strand
CGGCCCTACTTCCACGAGGCCTACAACAACGCCACCACCACCGAAGAACGAACCCAGGTCGTCGCCACCTACCACGACGAGGCGCTCGTCCAGGAGCCTCACGACGGCGCAGCGGACTCCGACTCGGACTCGGACCTCGACGATCCGCCCACGACCGAGCTGACCTCACAGCCGCCGGGCACCGTGGCCGACCGCAGCGAGTTCGTGCCGCAACAACGACGCGAACTGGACCTGCACGGCCTCGACGCCGTGCACGTCCCCGGCGGCGACCAGAAGTCCGCCTTCGCCCACGCCCTCGCGGCCACGCTGCACCCCGAGACCGGACCCGAACAGGCCCGCACCGACGCCAAGACCAAGCAGGACGCGCTGGCCGCCGAACTCGCCGACATCGCGGCGAACGGCGGAAAGCCCGAGGACATCGCACGCGCCGCCGACGCCCAGGTGCACGTCATGCGGGCGGACGGAACCTGGGCCGGACCCTACGGCCACCCGACCGGCAAGGACGTCCACCTCGTCACCGCCGACGTCGACGGCAAACCCTCACTCCTGGCCACCACGGTCTCCACGCACTACGCACGCCCCGGCCTGTCCTTCCCCGGACCGTCGGTCGAGGTGCGGCCGGACGGCACCAGGGACATGGTCAACCGCAGCGACTTCGAGGTCGAGACGATCGCGGGCAAGCACTACGTCCGCCTCTACACCGCCATCGTCCAGCCGGAGAGCGTCAAACCGCACCCGAGCAAGCCGGGGCTCGGGGTGTCCAAGTTCAAGGACATCCAGCAGGACCCCGAGACCGGTGAGCTCACGATCGCCCCCGGCGCCGACACCGCGATGCTGTGGACCGGTGGTGGACGACCGATCCGCGCGGCGCAGTGGCTGGCCAAGTACGACCACACCGAGCGCAACAACCCCGTCCGCCGCGACCACCCGCTGCACGAGAGCGGCGCGCACAACCAGCCGGTGCTGCGCTCGTACCTGGTCCCCTACGACCAGTACATGAAGATCACCTCGGAGACCAAGCTCGAACGCTCCCCGGACCGCACCAGGTGGGTGGACACGGTCAACGTCGACCACCGGGTCGACGCGAACCAGTTCGGCATCGGCCTCCAGCACCGCGACGACCTGGCGGCGAGCGCCAAGCCGGGCTCGCTCACGACGTTCGCCAAGACCGACGGCTACTTCGACGCGGACCAGGCCGGGCGGCAGAGCCCCATCGGCGACCTGTACGAGTCGCTGGGCCTGTCCCGCGACTTCGACAGCTCGATCGCCGGTCGCGATCTCGACCCCTGGTTCCTCTGGTCCCACGACGGCAAGACGGACACCTGGAGCCCGACGAACTTCCGCAACGACCCGGCGGAGCTCCAGGACATCGCCGACCGGCTGTCCGAGCACATCGTCACCTACGAGCAGCTCGCGCAGGACCCGGCGACCCGCAGGCCCGACGCCCGCCTGGAGCGGGACGTCGAGAGCATGCCCGGCGAGGAGCGGTCCTCCGGCGGCAAGCAGGACATGTCGCTCGCGGCCCGCGAGGCGCGGCTGAACCAGTTCCTCAACACCGAGGGGCCGGGCAAGACCTCGATCGCGAACATCTCGGAAGCCCTGGTGAACCCGGCGGCCGTCGCGTTGAACGACGCCCTGGACAGTCGGCTCTCCGGGCACACCGACGTCCCGCGGGTGCACGTGGAGGGGGCGAAGGACGCGATCGCCTTCCGCACTCCGAAGCTCGCCCAGCAGGTCGCCAAGAACCTCGCCAGGTCGATCAAGAAGAGCAAGATCGTCAACGCCCGCATGCTGCGGGAGGTCGCCAACGGGGAGCGGCAGGTCGACGGCAGCACCGACCTGGCCGACCTGCTCGACGTGCGGACGCTGATCGAGGAGCAGGTCGCGTACACGCTGGACCGGCCCGCGCTGAGCGTGCTGACCGAGGACAGCAGGCAGAAGATCGGGAACTCGCTGCGCCAGAGCCTCACCGAGGTGATGAACCAGCAGCTGGAGGACTTCAAGAACTACCCGGTCCCCGAGCCCGGAGCCAAGAAGAAGCGGCTCATGTCGGAGGGCGAGGTCGCGGAGATCACGGCCAGGTTCGAGCAGAGGCTGGTGGCCGACCTCGACGCGATGCCGTTCTCCGAGCTGGAGCTCGGCAAGGACGAGATCAAGAACGCCGCCCTGACGCACGTCCTGGAGTCGGTCTCCGACGAGGCCGTGAAGCAGTTCACCCAGCACGACTTCTACCGGACGACGGCCACCGAGGCGCGGGACCTGGCCATCGCGGAACTGGTCGAGCTGGAGCGGAACCTCGACCGGGCGTTGTCGTCGCACGACGCGCTCACGCTCGTCGACCCGGAGTTCCGGCGGCAACTGGCCGCTGAGGTGTCGGCCGCGACCAGGACGAGCGCCGAGCAGAACCTGGCGAGCGTCGACTTCACACCGGTCGACCCGGACGCCGTGAAGACGTTCGTGGGCAAGCTGCACGACCTCGCGAACCAGGCGAGGATCGGCGCGGTCGTGTACGCGGACAGCCTGCGCATCCCCGTCGACTTCGACATGCGGACCCGCGACCAGGAGCTGTACGCCAACGACTACGCCGCGCTCAAGGAGAACGCGCGGCAGCGCTTCGAGGAGCAGCGCGCAGTCGGCGACGAGCTGCGGTCGAAGATCGAGCGGGACGACCCGGCGCACCCGTCGGAGCTGATCCGCGACCTGACGGAGAAGTTCCCCGAGCTGGAGCCGAAGTTCCGCGAGATCGCCACGGACGCCAACCGGACCGTCGAGACCCGCTTCCGGCAGCCGAACGAGACCGTCGGCAAGGCGCCGTACACGTTCGACGAGCACGCCCAGATGGTGCTCGGGCAGTTCCAGAAGCTGACCGAGAACGACGATCCCGATTCGCGGTTCGTGTCCAGGGACGCCCTGTCGAAGGCGATCCTGTTCCACGACATCGAGAAGGTGAACTCCAAGAACCAGTTCGGCGACGGCAAGGGCCAGCACGACCGCGAACCCGAGCACAAGCTCGGCGCGCAGATGATGGACCGCTACAAGTACCTGTGGTCCAGCCCGCGCGAGTTCGAGGCCGTCCGCGCCATGGTCGACTCCGACCCGATCGGGTTCTACCTGCGTGGCAGGCACGACGCCGACACCGCGTTCGCGTTCATCGACGACCTGGCGCACAAGATCGGCGACTCGCCCGACCAGCGCGGGACCGTCAGCCCGGAGAACATCAAGAAGTTCTTCGACGAGTTCCACCAGTACTACCAGGCCGACTTCAGCTCCTACACCAAGGACAGCAGCTTCGAAGCCGACGGCCGGACCTTCACCGGCCCGAACGTCTTCAACCGGAGCTTCGAGTTCGCGCCCAACGGTGAGATCGCCCGCACGGACGACGGCTCGCACTTCGCGTACAAGCCGGACTACCAGGCGAAGATCGACGCGCTGACGAAGATGTTCGCCAGCGACCAGGCGATCGAGGAGAACCGCGCGCGCATCGCCGCACAGCGGGAAGCCGAGATCGACCGCGACCTCCAGCGCCGTCCGGGTACCGACGACGCTCCGGACGTCGCCGAGCGCGGCACGGCCACCCCGGACGCGCCGCCGGCGAAGCCGAACACCGACGACCTGTCCTACGTGCCCTTCGTGGACGACGACGGCTCGGTGATCGAGGTCGGCTACAAGGCCCTGGCCGACAAGAACGGCAACGTCGTCGGCATCGCCTTCCCCACCCGCCAGGGCGACGCCGAGTTCATGCAGACCTCGGCGGAGAACCGCGCCACCAACGACCAGGACGGCACCTACCGCCAGTACCCCGGCGCGGTACCCGACCGCGGCGGCAAGCCCGGTGACTGGGCCGACGTCGACTCCCCCTGGGTGGGCAAGCCCTTCTACACCGACGGCCACGCGGGCGGACGCGGCATCGACGTGCCCACCCCCAACGGCGTCAAGCCCCTGCGCGGCGACCAGATCGCCCGCATCGTCGACGCCACCGGCCTCATGGCCAAGGCGGGCGCGACCCCCGACACCCCGGTCGTCATGCTCCAGTGCGAGACCGGCAGCAACACCGACACCAAGAACAGCACCACCACCCAAGCGCAGTCCTTCGCCGACGAGATGCGCGCCCTGGGCCACCGCGGCGAGACCCACGCCGCGACCACGAAGGTCTACACCAGCAAGAGCACCGGCTGGACCGGCCTGCGCGACGGCGGCACCTTCCAGCAGTTCGGCACCCGGCCCGGTGACACGAACGGCAACGGCACGACCAGGCCCTCCACCGACAGCACGCCCGAGCAGCGCACCGACGGCGACGACGTCCTCGTCCGCCCGCCACGCTCCTCGGGCAACCACGCGCTCGCGGACCGCCACCTCAGCGCGGCGGACCGCGACCCCGCCCTGCGGACGTTCATGAGCCACGTCAGGGACGGCCTCTTCACCGGCAAGCGCGGCGCCGGTGGCCGTGTGCTGCCGCGCGGCGAGGCGCTGGACAACCTCGTCGGCCACGTCCACGACTTCTACCGGCACGCCACCCCGCTGCTGCCGCCGAACGGCCGCGGCGAACCCAGCACCGTCTACCGCGCCGTCCAGATGAGCCAGCAGGAGCGCCGGGCGAGCACGTTCGTCGACCGGCTGCCCTCGTCGGCCTCGCACGACGCGTCGTTCAAGGACTCCTGGAGCACGAACCGGGGCGGCCCGGAGAACTACGTGGTCTTCGAGATCACGGTCCCCGCCGACCACCGCAGCCTCGCCCTGTCCTACCCGCTGGACACCCGCGGCGCCCCGGGCAACGCGCCTGAGATCAACCCCGAGCAGTCCGAGGTGACGCTGGCCCCGACGGAACTCCGCGAGACCGGGCGGCGGAACGAGGGCGGCTTCACCATCATCTCGGTCGACGCGCACGAACTCTCTCCCGAGCAGGCCGAACAGGCCGTTCGGGACACGGGTTCCGAGCTGAGCGCGGGCGACGCGACGACCCTGTTCGGTGACTTCTTCACGCAGGACAGCCTGCGCCGCGCGTACCCCCACGACCTCGGTGACGCCACGGTCACCACCACGACCACGACCGACGGCAGCCGCTCCGTCATCTCCCGGCCGGGTTCCACCGCGACCCTCACCGTCGACGTCCGGCAAGCGGACTCCGAGGTGACGGTCACCTTCACCCGCAGCGATCTCGGCCCGGACAGCGGCGCCTCGCAGATGGCGCCCTTCACCTACACCGGGGACAACCTGGACCAGGTGGCCGACTACCTGGCGGACGGCAACCTCCAGCATTCGGAGTCGTTCGAGGCCCTGGACCTGCCGGACGAGTGGTACGACCTGCCGCAGACCGAGACCGAGGTCATGTCCCGCGGGGACGGGGACGTCCGGGGACCGCGGCGCCTGGACGACCTGCTGGACCGCTCCCAGTGGTGGAAGCTGTTCCTCGACGCCTCGACGCTGGACGCGGCGATCAGGGCCAACCCCGCCGACCCCGGCAGCTACTACGACAACGGCTCCGCGGACCGCGACCCGACTCCCGGCTACCGGGACAGCATGGTCGCCGCCTACGCGCAGGTGCTCTCGCCCGAGACGCAGGACGGGCCGTTCTCCGGCCCGATGAACGCCGACAAGCTCAAGGCGATGCACGAACTGGTCACGTCCGGCCTGGACGAGAAGACCAAGGCGTCGCTGTCCTGGTCCGGCCGTGCCCCCGGAGACAAGTCCCGCGACCCGAAGCCGTCGAGCTTCCCGTTGCGGGCCACCGCCCCGCACCCCGACGTGTTCACCCAGACCGTGGGTGGACGACCGCTGGTGATGACGGCCGGAGAGGCCCTGGAGAACAAGCGCAGGGGCGGCGCGCCGCCGATCAGCATCATCAGCACGGGCATCGCCTCGACGAGCGACCAGGTGCTCGTCACCACGACGCACTCCTCGCACGACGACGCCCGCAAGGTCGCCGACGACATCTTCGCCGACCACGAGGCCGAGATCGCCGCGGCGGCCGACGACCGGGCGAAGCTGCGCGCCATCGGCGGCACCGTGCGCAAGCTCTACATGTCGCACCTGTTCACCGACGCCAACACGCGGCTCAACGTCGGCCTCGTACTGCCGAAGCTGCTGCTGGACAACGGTTTCCAGCCCTTCGTGGACCCGCGCTCCACCCGGCTGTTCCGCGGCGTCCACGGCCTCGACGAGATCACCGACGCGCTCGTCGCCGGGCAGGAGCAGGACCTCACCAGCGACGACGTCATCCCCCCCGCCGCCGACAGCCCGAACGACAGCGGCCCCGGCGGCGACGACTCCGCCGACGATCGCCAGGACGACGGCCCAGTTGCCGGGGTCACGCCGGAACAGCGGTTCGACCGGGCGCGTCACGCGGTGGACGACGCCTACCGCAGCGGGGACGCGGCGGCGTACGACGCCGCCGTCACCGAGGTCGCCGCTGCCGTGGCAGATCTCAGGACGGCCGAGCGGTACAACGCGCTGAAGCAGCTCAACGTCGCGCGACGCGAGGTGGAGGGCACTCTGGTCAGCGGTGACGCCGCGGCGTTCGACTCGGCGCTGGGGCGGCTGACCGACGCGTTGCTCCGCATCCGGGACGACGCGCGCACCGAGGCCGAGCACCGGCTCGACCAGGCACGCGCAGCGCTGGACGACGCCCACGACCACGGGGACGCCGATGGCGTGAACACGGCGATGGCCGAGATCACCACGGCGCTGAACGACCTCAAGCGCCTCGACCAGGATCCCGGCGACGCGGACGCTCTGGCGCAGCGGATCTTCGACGACGCGGCGCGCGCTCGCGACGACGCCGAGCAGCACGGAGCCTCGGACGAGGAGATCGCGCGCCTGGACCAGAACGTGCGGCTCGCGCGGGAACACCTGCTCGACCCCGCCGGCACTCCCCCGCCCGTCCTGGACGACGTCTTCGTCGCCCCGTCGGGGCCGACGCCGGAGCAGCAGCTCGTCGCCGCGCTGGACGAGGAGATCAGCGATCTCCGGCGCCAGGTCCCCGGTGACACCAGCGTGGACACCGGGTTCGACGGCGTGCCCGGATCTCCGGCGGCGTGGGACAACGCCCGGATCGAGTACGCGCAGCGGGCCGAGGAGTTCGAAGCCCGGCTGGGTGACTACCTGGCCGAGCACCCGAAGGTCAACGCCGAACTCGCCGCTCTGCTCAAGGCGGCGTGGGAGCGGGTGCCCGAGTGGAAGAAGGAGGAGGTCGGTGAGTTCGCCCCGTCCATCGCCGGTGCTGTCCCCCAGGACTACCGGGGCATGGACACGCGGGCGATCCAGGACCACGTGGTGGAGAAGGGCAACTTCCGCGAACGCATGACGATGCTGTGGTCGCTGGTGCGCCACGAGGCGCTGCGGTCGCACTTCTTCGTCCCCGGACTGCACCCCGAGACCACCGCCGAGCGCGCCGACCGCCTGCACACCGAGGCCAAGCGGCTCTACGACCGCATCCGCGGTCATCAGGCGATCCCCTCCAGCGAGGTGCACCGTCTCGTCGCGGAAGCGGCGGAGCTGCTGCGGACGGATCAGCGGCCGGAGGACGTGCGGCCGCCGCTGAGCGACCTGGAACGCAGCAACGCGCTCACTCCCGAGGGCGACCTGGCCTGGTTCGCACCGGACAAGGAGGTCAGCATCAGGCTGGACTCCGACCTGCAGAGGGAAGCCCAGCGCACCGGCGGGCTGGTCAAGACCGGCGTCTCCGGGTCGACCTACCGGGTTCTGAAGTTCGCGCAGGAAGCGGCGGCGAAGTGGGGCATTCCGGTCGACCTTCCCCTGCTGCGCCTGGCGTTCCTGGGCCACATGATCCCCAACCACATGCACAGGTTCCACGAGATCATGCGCGGCGCCGAACTCGCCGATCCCGCCCTGAAGTACCAGGACGACTGGGGCCGGTACCGCTCCCTGGCCCCCCTCTCCGAACAGGAGCTGCGGAAGAACGTCGCCGTCGACGGTCGCTTCCCCGACGAGCACGCCGTCGCCGCGGCCGGACTCGACCCCGCTCCCCCCGAGCAGGACGACCCCGACGTCCTCGCCCGCGGCGACGAGGACGGCACGCCGGTCGACCCGCTCAGCTACGAGGGCTGGACCAGGGCCAAGATCGAGTTCCAGCGCCAGGCCGAGATCTTCGAGGCACGCCTGGGCCAGTACCTCGCCCAGCACGAGCGCGCGAACGCCGAACTGGCCAAGGTGGTCAAGACCGCCTGGGACGTCCTCCCGGACGACGTGCGCGGCTGGATCGGCGAGACCTCCGCCGGTGTGGTCGGCGCGATGGACGCGACCGGCTTCCACCGCGGCGAGCGGGTCGTCACCGAGGGCACCCCGCGCGAGCGGATGACGATGTACTGGTCGATGGTGCGTCACGGCGCCCTGGACGACCTGCTGGGCAGGGTCCGCCAGCACCCCGAGATCAACGCCGAACGGCCCGACCGCCACTTCAGCAGGGTCTCCGACAAGTACAACGACGCGGTGAACCGCCTGACGGCGAACAAGTACCAGCGCGCCCGCGCCATCGACAAGGCCAGGGCGAAGCTGCAGACGGCCGAGGCGCAGGCCGCCACGACCGACCAGCAGCGCGCCGATCTGGTCGAGCAGACGCGCGTCGCGCTCGAACAGGCCGAGCAGGCGACGTGGTACGAGGACTCGGCCCAGCGCGACAGGGTCGTCAAGAGGATCAGGGCCGAGCACGAGCGCGCGGTGCAGGAGCAGAACCTCACGCAGGGTCAGCGCGAGCTGCGCGTGGCCGAGGCGCGGGAGGACCTCGACACCGAGCTGCTCGACCAGAACGCGACGCCGCAGCAGCGGCAGCAGCGGCTGGACGAGGCGCTGAAGGCGCTCGTCACCGACCTGCGTCCCGAGGACGTGCGCCCGCCGCTGAGCGACATCGAGCGCGCGGTGGCCGTGAACCGGAACGGCGCGCTGCGCTGGATCGCCATCGACAAGCAGTTCGACATGGCCCTCAGCTCGGAGTTCCAGCTCGCCAGCCAAGACACCGGCGGCATGGTCAAGGGCGGAACCTCCGGCTCGGCCTACCTGCTGCTGAAGGTCGCCCAGCAGTTGCAGCACCAGCTGGGCACGCAGGTCGACCTGCCGATGCTCCAGCTCGCGCTGATGGGCCACATGATTCCCGGCCGCATGCACTCCGTCCACGAGATCCGGCGCGCCGGTGCGCTCGCCGACCCGAGCCTGGCCTACCACGACAACTTCGGCCGGTACCGCCGCATCCCCGGCCTCACCGAACGCGAACTGCGCGAGAACGTCGCGGTCGGCGGGCGCTTCCCCGACGAGATCGCCTTCGCCGACGCCAACCGCGCGGCGAACCGCGTCTCGGGAACCGGGGAGGACGGAGGCGACCCCGACCTCGACCTGCTCGACGAGCTGGACGAGGTCCTCGCCCCCGCCGGCCGGGACACCGGTGGGTCGCGGCACCCCGACGCCATCGCGCTGGACGCGGCCGAGCGCGATCTGCTCCGCCGCGAGGAGGCCGGCGAACGGCGTCCCACGCTGCCGCCCGCGCCGAGCACCACGATCACGTTCACCGACGAGTCGCGAGCCCTCCAGGGCGCGCAGGCCGAGGCCGTGCGCGACCTCGGCCACGGCCTGTACGAGGAACTCGTCCAGCAGTACCGCGCCGAGCAGCCCTCCACCGAGGTCCGGGTCACCGGTTACGGCAACTCCCGCACGCACGCCGACCGCACCGGCCAGGAGCGAGCCGACACCGTCACCGCCGCGCTGCGCGACGTCTTCCGCGCCGAGCACGACCGCCTCGTCCGCAACGGCGTGGACCCGGCGGCGCTGCCGTCCCCGGACAGCATCACGATCCGCAGCGAGTCCGGCGGGCGCAGCAGCGCACCCCGCACCGAGGGCTCCGACCTCAAGGACCGCCGCCGCGGCGTGGCCGTCGAACTCACCCGTCCCAGCAGCGACACCACGCCGCTGAGCGGGTGGACGAACGCCGACCTCGTCGTGCACGCCGCACGCGCGTACTCCGTGCTCAGCGGACTCGGCAGGAGTTCGGGCGACCACCTGTGGGACCGGGCGACCCGGCTGGTCGACCAGCACCACGACTTCAGCCGCGCGTCGGGGCTGGAGCTGCCGCAGAACGAGTACGACATCACCGGCGTGGTCGCCCTGGCCCTGCGCGACCACGGACCCGACGCGGCGCGGGAGCGCGCCCTCGCCCTCGCGCAGCACTTCGGCACCCAGCGGCAGACCGACGACACGACCACCGGGAGCGAGGTCCGGGAGCGCGGCACGGCCGCCCCGGACGCGCCGCCGGCGAAGCCGAACACCGACGACCTGTCCTACGTGCCCTTCGTGGACGACGACGGCTCGGTGATCGAGGTCGGCTACAAGCCGCTGACCGACAAGAACGGCAACGTCGTCGGCATCGCCTTCCCCACCCGTACCGGCGACGCCGAGTTCATGCAGACCTCTGCGGAGAACCGCGCCACCAACGACCAGGACGGCACCTACCGCCAGTACCCCGGCGCGGTACCCGACCGCGGCGGCAAGCCCGGCGACTGGACCGACGTCAAGGCGCCCTGGGTCGGCAAGCCCTTCTACACCGACGGCCACGCCGGCGCCCGCGGCATCGACGTGCCCACCCCCAACGGCGTCAAGCCCCTGCGCGGCGACCAGATCGCCCGCATCGTCGACGCCACCGGGTTGATGGCCAAGGCGAACGCCACCCCCGACACCCCCGTCGTCATGCTCCAGTGCGAGACCGGCAGCAACACCGACGCCAGGACCGGCACCACCCAGGCCCAGTCCTTCGCCGACGAGATGCGCGCCCTGGGCCACCGCGGCGAGACCCACGCCGCGACCACGAAGGTCTACACCAGCAAGAGCACCGGCTGGACCGGCGTCCGCGACGGCGGCACCTTCCAGCGGTTCGGCACCCGACCCGGCACCAACGGCACCACCACCCCCACGACCTCCACCGACACCACCACCGAACAGCGCACCGACGGCGACGAGATCCTCGAACGCCCCAACCGGGACAGCGGCCCGTTCGACCTGCGCTCGGTCCTGGACGCCCTGGAGGAGAACTCGTTCGACCCGCTCAGCGACGAGAGCTGGACCAAGGCCAAGATCGAGTTCTTCGAGCGGGCCGAGGTCTTCGAAGAGCGTCTGGGCCAGTACCTCGCCCAGCACGAGGGCGCGAACGCCGAACTGGCCAAGGTGCTCGAAACCGCCTGGAACGCCATGCCGTACACGTGGCGCGAACAGATCGGCGAGACCAACCCCTCCCTGGTCGGCGCGATGGACAGCACCGGCTTCCACCAGGGGCAGCGCATCGTCTCCAGCGGAACCCCGCGCGAGCGGATGACGCTGTACTACTCGATCGTGCGCCACGGCGTCCTGGACTCCCTGCTCGGCAAGGTCCACCCCGCGCCCGAGATCACCGCTGAACGACCCGACCGCAAGTTCACCAGGGCCTCCGACAACCAGGAGAAGGCGCTCAACCGCCTGGTGTGGGACGACTCCCAGCGCGCCGAAGCCCTCGCCACCGCCTGGCAGGCACTGCGGCGTGCCCGGCGACTGGCCGCGATGACCGACGAGCAGCACGCCGAGCTGGTCGAGCGGACGCGCGCCGCGCTCGACCACGCCGAGCAGATGACGTGGTACGCGGACGCGCAGCAGCGCGATGAGATCGTCGGGGCGGCCAGGGCCGAGCACGAGCGCGCGGTGCGGGAGCAGAACCTCACGCCGGGTCAGCGCGAGCTGCGCGCGACCGAAGCGCAGGAGGACTACGACGCCGAGGTCGCGGACCAGGACGCCACCTACGAGCAGCGGTTGCAGCGGGTGGAGGACGCGGCACGCCTGCTCGTCACCAGCCGTCGCCCCGACGAGGTGCGCCCGCCGCTGAGCGAGGCCGAGCGCGCGATCGCCGTGGACGAGAACGGCGCGCTGCGCTGGCTCTCCATCGACAAGCAGTTCGACCTGGCCCTCAGCTCTGACTTCCAGCGCAACACCCACAGCACCGGCGGCATGGTCAAGGGCGGGACCTCCGGTTCGACCTACCTGCTGCTGAAGTTCGCCCAGCGGTTGCAGGAGCGGCGGGGCGTGGACGTCGACCTGGCGAAGCTGCAACTGGCGCTGATGGGCCACATGCTGCCCGGCCGCATGCACACCGTTCACGAGATCCGGCGCGCCGGTGCGCTGGCCGACCCGAGCCTGGCCTACCACGACAACTTCGGCCGCTACCGCAGCATCCCCGGACTGACCGAGCAGGAACTGCGCGACAACGTCGCGGAGAACGGACTCTTCCCCGACGAGTACGCCTTCGCCGACGCCGACGACCTGGCAGACGGCCTGACGACGGTCGACGAGACCGCACCGGACACACGTTCCGACGAGGACGAGGACGAGAACTCCCCCGATCAGTGGCTCGCCGACGTCCTCGCCCTCTCCGGCGACTCCGCGCAGAGCACCCGACCCCCTCGGCCGTCGGACCCCGCCGGGCTGGAGGCCACCGCGCTGGACCTGGCCGAGCGCGACCTGCTCTACCGCGAGGAGACGGGCGAACGGGGCCGCACGTTCCCGCCCGCGCCGCGCACCACCATCAGGTTCTCGAACAACGGCCTGGGGGTCGACAAGCACGAGATCGAGATCCTGCGCGGTCTCGGTCACGGCCTGTACGAGGAACTCGTCCAGCAGCACCGCGCCGGGCAACCCCCCACCGACATCTGGGTCACCGGTTTCGGCAACACCGGCGACACCGACGACATCCTCAGCCAGACACGCGCCAACGCGATCGTCGACGCGCTGGTGGGCTACTTCTACGAGGAGTACGACCGCCTCAGCAGCAACGGCGTCTCCCGCGACGGCCTGCCGCACCCCACCCGCATCCGGTTCCACAGCGGACCCGGACCGCTCAACAGCGTCAAGCGGCTCGTCACCGTCGACCTCTACCGGCCCACCGGCGACACCGGGTCGCCGGACCTGTGGACCCACGCCGACCTCGTCACCAGGGCCGACCACGCGCGCACCGTGCTCGCCGGGCTCGGCCGCACCTCGCGCGACCACCTGTCGCGGTCGGCGCTCGGTCTGGTCAACCAGCACCACGCCTTCGTCGGCGTGCCGAAGGTGAACCCGGACGACATCACCGCCGTGGTCGCCCTGGAGCTGCGCGACAACGGCCCCGCGGCGGCCTCGGACCTCTCGCTGAACCTGGCCCGCCGGTTCGACACCCACCGGCTCGGCCAGATCGTCCCGGACCCCGACGTCCTCGCCCGCGGCGACGAGGACGGCGACACCTCCGGTGCGGCGGACCGCGCGGCGGCGGACGCCCGCGCCCGCGCGGAGTTCGGGAAGCTCGTGCAGAAGCTGCACGACATCGACCCGTTCTTCGACGAGAACGACGGCATCGCGGACCTCGTGCAGAAGATGCACGACCTCGATCCCTTCTTCGACGAGCTGGACACGATCGTCGAGGAGCCCGAGCCCGAGGACACCCCGCCGACGCGGAGGCCCCGTCCGCAGCACCCCGCCGAGCAGGCCGACCCCTCCTTCGGGGACTTCGACGGCACGCACCGCTCCGACCAGGAGCTGACCGACGCCGAGCGCGACCTGCTCCGCCGCGAGGAGGCCGGCGAACGGCGTCCCACGCTGCCGCCCGCGCCGAGCACCACGATCGCGTTCACCGAGGAGTCGCGGAGCCTCACCAGCGCGCAGGCCGAGGCCGTGCGCGACCTCGGCCGCGGCCTGTACGAGGAACTCGCCCAGCAGCACCGTGCCGACCAGCCCTCCACCGAGGTCCGGGTCACCGGTTACGGCAACTCCCGCACCCACGCCGCCCGCGCGGGGCAGGAGCGAGCCGACGTCGTCACCGCCGTGCTGCGCGACGTCTTCCGCGCCGAGCACGACCGCCTCGTCCGCAACGGCGTGGACCCGGCGGCGCTGCCGTCCCCGGACGGCATCACGATCCGCAGCGAGTCCGGCGGGCGCAGCAGCGCACCCCGCACCGAGGGCGCGGACCTCGACGCCCGCCGCCGCGGCGTGGCCGTCGAACTCACCCGCCCGGCCGGGGACACCGCACCGCTGGGCCGGTGGAGCGTCGCCGACCTCGCCGCGCACGCCGACCGCGCGCGCGGTGTGCTCCGCGAGCTCGGCCGCAGTTCGCGCGAGTGGTTGACGGCCGAGGCGGCCCGGCTGGTCGACCAGCGCCACGACTTCAGCGACACGTCGGCGCGACGGAACCCGGCGAAGCGGGAGGACGTCGTCGCCGTCGTCGCCCTCGCCCTGCGCGACAGCGGTCCCGACGCCGCGCGCGAGCGCTCCCGCGCCCTGGGTTACCGGTTCGACACCCTCCGGCTCGGCCCGATGGACCCGGCCCCCGCCGACGGGGACGACGACGTGCTCGCCCGCGGCGACGAGGACACCGGCGACTCCTCGGCCGCCGACCAGATCGACCCGGAAGACCTCAGGGTCGCCGTCCTCCAGACGATGGACGGCAGGACGGCCGCCGCCTACGTGTACCCGCCCTCGGCCAAGTCGATCGACACCGACGAGTTCGCGGCCAGCACCATGGTGCGCACCCTGCGCAGTTACACGAGCCGAACCGGCGACGAGAACTCACCCGGCACCGAGGTGCGCACCGTCGATCCGAGCGCCCAGCCGCCGTTCTTGTTGATCGGGCACACCAGCGGTGACACCTACGAGATCAGCACCGGTATCGGCAGCGACGAGCAGGTGACCCGTCAGCGGTTCGGCGCCCTCGTCGCAGCCAACTCCGTCTTCCGGAGGCTGGCCGGCACCGATCCCGACCGCGCGATCGTGCACCTCACGATCAGCGACACCCCCCGCACCGCGCCCGACCCGGCCGACGTCGTCGACGGCCGGATCAGCGAGATCCAGCGGTCCATGCGCGAGAACGGCCTGCTCCGCGCCATGCTCATGGGCACCACCGACGCCCACCTCGGCCGATCGGGCAAGTACAGCCTCACCCACGGCGGCACGCTGGTCCGGCAGAACCCCCCGGCGCCCTCACCGCACGACCTCGACCTGATCGTCCACTCCACCCCCGGTTCTCGCTACGTCGTCGCCGAGTTCCCCAGCAAGCCCCACGACCGGACGATGAACGAGGAGTGGATCGGCAACACGGGCACGAACGAGCTCAAGCACTACTGGGTCCACCCCGGTGCGGTGTCCGACGACAACGCGCCGAAGACGAAGCAGGAGCGGGACGCGCACCCGAGCTGGTCCAAGAAGGCCGCCCCGTGGGCGCACGCGCTGGACCGCGGCGACGAGTCGGTGCTGAAGATCATCTTCCACGCGAGCCAGGGCGACGAAGCCGGCGCGCGCTACCGCGGCAACGACATGATCGTGGTCGACTTCGGCTTCATCGCCAGGACGCTCGCCGAGCGGTCCGTCCTGCGGCATCCGGAGATGCGCGGCAGGGGTGAGATCATCGCCGCCGCCTGCTACGCCGACTTCCCGAACCCAGACGGCCTGTCCGGTGCGATCCGCCTGTGGAACGACATCAAGCTGCGCGGCTACGACATGGGCATCAGCGCGGCCCCCACGGCTGTCGCCCGGATGGCCAAGACCGGTGGTACCGGCCTGGCGAACAACAACCAGTACCAGCACTACCCACGACCGAGCTTGACCGGGAACCGGACGCAGACAGCGTGGAAGAACGTGGTCGCCATCCCGATCGACCTCGGGGAGCACGGCACCGCCACGTACTTCCCGTCGAGCGATCCGCCCCGGCTGGACACCCGGGACTTCCAGAGCGGGGCATCTCGAAGCACGTTCAGCAGCTACCTCAGCCTGCACACCGACGCCACGTCCACGGCCACGTCGGTGAACCTGCCGACACGTTCCGACGGCAAGCCGGTGTCGCTGATCCTCACCGAGACGAACGGCACCTCTCACAAGCTGCTGCTGAACAACGGCGACACCGCGCAGGTGAACCCGCTGGGCTTCGGACGCATCGCCGGTTCCCACCAGGTCGTGCGGAACCAGGCCGGGCGGGACACCGACGTGCCGCTGATCGTGATGACCTTCGACAAGCACGCCGGCACCGGCCCGGTGCGGCCGGACGAGCAGTCGCAGCCAGCGGACGACATCAGGACCGGTCTCGCCGAGCAGGGCTTCCTGCGGCAGGTGCTGATGGGCGACACGAGCGCGACCCTGAAGCGGGGCGGCGAGTTCGGCCTGCTCAACAGCGGGCGCCTGCACAGCTTCGCGCCACCGAAGGTGCGCCCTCAGGACATCGACCTGGTCACGCACACCACGCCCGACGGCAAGGTCGTCGCCGTCGACGTCGTGAGCGAGCAGGACCAGGCCCTCAGGACGCAGGAGTGGTTGAACTCCCTCGTCCCGGACTCGCACAACCGGCGCCTGGAGCAGCCGCAGCTCACCGGCGACGCGACCGAGCACGCACGCCCCCTGGAACGGCCGTCCGAGTGGGGCGACGCGGCGACCAAGCCGGGCGAAACCCTCGTCTACGTCGTGGGCACCGGCGATCCCGGTTTCATCAGGGCTCAGTTCCGGGGTCACGACCTCGCCAAGATCAGCGGTGCGGTGGCCGCGTGGTCGATGGTGACCAACGGCGTGTTCGGCACCGGAGTCGCCGGCCGCAGGGGAAAGGTCGTCCTGCACGTGCCGGGCGCCGCCGCGGCGTCGACGACCGGTCCAGCGGTACTGGACGACATCAGCGACGTGCTGAAGACGCAGCGCCTGCAATTCGACGTCTACGGTGGCGCCGGTCGAATCGGCCGGGTCGCGCCACTGCCCGACACAGATGTGCCGAGCACGTTCGTCGAGGGCGTTCCGCCGCGACACGTGGAGCGTTCTCCCGCTCAACGGATCGACGCGCACTCGGTGACGAGGCCCGCGTCCAGCACGAGCGCGACCACCTTCGAGAACGTCGAAGGCCAGCCGCACGGGAAATCCGGCGGCTCGGCAGCCGACCGCTTGGCCCGCGTGCAGGAACGCGGCGGCAAGCAGGCCGCCGACACACCGGTGACCACGACCGCGGACCCCGACGTCCTGGCCCGCGGCGACGAGGACGGCGACACCTCCGACGCGGACTCCTACGTCGAGCCCTCGGTGCCGCTGATCAGGGACTCGGCGATCGACACGGGGCCGATCAACCCCGAGAGCGTCGTCCTGCACCCCATCACCACGCAGCGCGGCACGGTCATCGGCGCGTACGTGTACCCGTCGCACCTGAACATGGCGAACACGTACGGCTTCGCGCACAACAGCACCTCGGCCAACGTGCGCACCTACGTGAGCCGGGTCGGTGACGAGGCCTCGAACGGGTTGCAGCTCCCGACCGTGAAGGACGGCGAGAAGACGCCGTTCCTGCTGATCGCGCACGCCGACGGTGACGTCTACCAGCTCGGCAGCGCCACGGGCGTCGACCGGCACGTGGTCCGCCAGCGGTTCGGCGCGCTCATCGCCGCCAACTCGACCTTCCAGAAGCTGGTCGGGGACTCGCCCCACCCGATCGTGCACCTCACGATCAACGACTCGCCTCGGACCAGTCCCGACCCGGAGAGCCTGATCCAGGACCGGATCAGCGAGCTCCAGGGTCCGCTGCGCGAGCACGGCGTGCTCCGCGCGATGCTCATGGGCACCACCGACGCCCACCTGGGCCGGGCCGGCGAGTTCGGTCTCACCCACGGCGGCGCGCTGGTCCGGCAGGACCCCCCGGTCCCGTCGCCGCGCGACATCGACCTGATCGTGCACTCGGTCCCCGGCTCGCGGTACGTCGTGGCCGAGTTCCCGAGCAAGTCCTACGACCAGAAGATGAACGTCGACTGGATCGGCAACACCGGCGACGACGAGCGCCGGAACTACTGGACCGGCCCCGACGACTCCCCGCAGACGCGCCAGGAGCGCGACTCGGACCCGATCTGGTCCAAGAAGGCCGCTCCCTGGGCCGCCGCTCTGGACCGCCAGGACGAGTCGGTGCTTCAGGTCGTCGTCCACTCCGGTCCGGACGGCTCGGCCGACGTGCGCTACCGCGGGCACGACAAGCTCCCGGTCGACTTCGACTTCATCGCCAGCACGCTCGCCGCGCGCGATGTCCTCGACCACCCGGAACTGAGCCGGAAGGGCGAGGTCCTCGTCGCCGCGTGCTACGGCGACCACCCGAACCCCGACGGCCTCTCCGGCACCACCCGCCTGTGGAACTCGCTCAAGCAGCGCGGTCTCGACATGGGCGTCGCCGGAGCGATCACGCCCGTCACCAGGATGGTCCGCACCGGCGGCACGAGCCTGCCGCGGAACACCGAGTACCAGCACTACCCGCGGCCGAGCCTGTTCCCGTCGTCGCGGACGGAGACGGCGTGGAACAACGTCGTCGCCATCCCGATCGACCTCGGCGAGCACGGCAGCGCCACCTACTTCCCGTCGAGCGTCTCGCACAAGCTGGACACCTGGAAGTTCCGCAAGGGCGCGAGCCAGAGCACGTTCAGCAGCTACCTGAGCCTGACCACCCACGCCAAGTCCAGGGCCAGGTCGGTGGACCTGCCGACGCGGCCGGACGGCAAGCCGGTGTCGCTGGTGCTCACCGAGACGGAGGGCACCGAGCACGGGCTGCTGCTGAGCAACGGCGACACCCTGAAGGTGAACCCGCTGGGCTTCGGGCGCATCGCCGGTTCGCACGAGGTCGTGCGGGGTCAGGCCGGTCGGGACACCGACGTGCCGCTGATCGTGCTGACCTTCGACAAGCGCGGTGGCTCCGGCCCGGTGCGGCCGGACGAGCAGTCGCAGCCAGCGGACGACATCAGGACCGGTCTCGCCGAGCAGGGCTTCCTGCGGCAGGTGCTGATGGGCGACACGAGCGCGACCCTGAAGCGGGGCGGCGAGTTCGGCCTGCTCAACAGCGGGCGCCTGCACAGCTTCGCCCCGCCGAAGGTGCGCCCTCAGGACATCGACCTGGCCACGCACACCACGCCCGACGGCAAGGTCGTGGCCGTCGACGTGGTGAGCGAGCAGAACCAGGCGACGTCCACGCAGGAGTGGCTGAACTCCCTGACCAGCACCTCGCACGACGGTCAGTTGCGCTACGAGCAGCGGTACGCGCCCGGCAAGGTCGAATCCGCGGCGTGGAGCGGCGCGACGAGCAAGCCGGGTGAGACGCTCCTCTACGTCGTGGGCAGCGGCGGTCCCGGTTACGTCAGGGCGCAGTTCCGCGGCCACGACCTCGTGCGGGTCAGCGGCGCCGTCGCGGCCTGGTCGATGGTGGCCAACGGCGTGTTCGACGGCAAGGTCGCCGGCCGCAAGGGCGAGATCGTGCTGCACGTGCCCGGCAGCGCCACGGCGTCGAAGATCGGTCCGGCGGTGCTGGACGACATCGGCGACGCCCTGAAGAAGGAGCGCCTGCGGTTCGGCGTGACCGGGGCGGCCGGTCAGATGGGGCCGTTCGTCCAGAGGACGGGCAACGACCTGCCGGGCACGTACGTGCTGGGCACCCCGCCCCGGCACGTGGAACGCCCGCCGGTGCAGCCGATCGACGTGCACGCGGCGGCGAAGTCCACGCTCAGCCCGACCACGACCACCTTCGAGAACGCCGCCGCCGAGACGCACCCGATCCCCGGCAACGCGGCGACCGAGCAGCTCACCCGGATGCGCGAGCGCGGCGAGCAGCAGGCCGCGGACGCGGCGGCGAGCATCGAGGTGGACGTCGCCGAGCGCGGCACGGCCACCCCGGACGCGCCGCCCGCGAAGCCGAACACCGACGACCTGTCCCACGTGCCCTTCGTGGACGACGACGGCTCGGTGATCGAGGTCGGCTACAAGCCGCTGACCGACAAGAACGGCAACGTCGTCGGCATCGCCTTCCCCACGCGTACCGGCGACGCCGAGTTCATGCAGACCTCGGCGGAGAACCGGCAGGACTCCACCTACCGCCAGTACTCCGGCGGCGTCCCGCACCGCGGCGGCACGCCCGGCGACTGGGCCGACGTCGACTCACCCTGGGTGGGCAAGCCCTTCTACACCGACGGCCACGCGGGCGGACGCGGCATCGACGTGCCCACCCCCACCGGCGTCAAGCCCCTGCGCGGCGACCAGATCGCCCGCATCGTCGACGCCACCGGGTTGATGGCCAAGGCGAACGCCACCCCCGACACCCCCGTGGTCATGCTCCAGTGCGCGACCGCCACCAACACCGACGCCAGGACCGGCACCACCCAGGCGCAGTCCTTCGCCGACGAGATGCGCGCCCTGGGCCACCGCGGCGAGACCCACGCCGCGACCACGAAGGTCTACACCCACCGCACGCAGGGCTGGACCGGCCTGCGCGACGGCGGCACCTTCCAGCGGTTCGGCAACCGACCCGGCACCAACGGCACGCCCAAGCCGACCACGCCGTCCAGCGACACCACTGCCGAGCAGCGCACCGACACCGACGAGATCCTCGCCCGGCCCAACCGGGACAGCGCCCCGTTCGACCCGCTCGACGACGAGAGCTGGTCCAGGGCCAGGATCGAGTTCTTCGAGCGGGCCGAGGTCTTCGAAGAGCGTCTGGGCCAGTACCTCGCCCAGCACGAGGGCGCGAACGCCGAACTGGCCAAGGTGCTCGAAACCGCCTGGAACGCCATGTCCCCCGCGTCGCGCGAGCAGATCGGCGAGACCGACCCCTCCCTGGTCGGCGCGATGGACAGCACCGGCGTCGACCGGGGGCAGCGCATCGTCTCCAGCGGAACTCCGCGCGAGCGGATGACGCTGTACTGGTCGATCGTGCGCCACGGCGTCCTGGACTCCCTGCTCGGCGAGGACCCGTTCCCGCCCGAGATCACCTCCGAACGACCCGACCGCAAGTACACCAGGGCGTCCGACAAGTACGCCGACGCACTCCGCCACTTGTCGCAGGACGACTCCCAGCGCGCCGAAGCCCTCGTCGTCGTCCGCGACGCGATGCAGCGTGCCCGGCAACTGGCCGCGATGACCGACGAGCAGCACGCCGAGCTGGTCGAGCAGACGCGCGCCGCGCTCGACCACGCCGAGCAGACGACGGAGTACGCGGACGCGCAGCAGCGCGACGAGAAGATCGAGGCGGCCAGGGCCGAGCACGAGCGCGCGGTGCAGGAGCAGAACCTCACGCCGGGTCAGCGCGAGCTGCGCGCGACCGAAGCGCAGGAGGACTACGACGCCGAGGTCGCCGACCAGGACGCGACCCACGAGCAGCGGTTGCAGCGGGTGGAGGACGCGGCACGCCTGCTCGTCACCAGCCGTCGCCCCGACGAGGTGCGCCCGCCGCTGAGCGAGGCCGAGCGCGCGATCGCCGTGGACGAGAACGGCGCGCTGCGCTGGCTCTCCATCGACAAGCAGTTCGACCTGGCCCTCAGCTCTGACTTCCAGCGCAACACCCACAGCACCGGCGGCATGGTCATGGGTGGAACGTCAGGCTCGGCCTACAAACTGCTGAAGTTCGCCCAGCGGTTGCAGCAGCAGCGGGGCGTGGACGTCGACCTGGCGAAGCTGCAACTGGCGCTGATGGGCCACATGCTGCCCAGCCGCATGCACACCGTTCACGAGATCCAGCGCGCCGGTGCGCTGGCCGACCCGAGCCTGACCTACCACGACAACTTCGGCCGCTACCGCAGCATCCCCGGACTGACCGAGCAGGAACTGCGCGACAACGTCGCGGAGAACGGACTCTTCCCCGACGAGTACGCCTTCGCCGACGCCGACGACCTGGCAGACGGCCTGACGACGGTCGACGAGACCGCACCGGACACACGTTCCGACGAGGACGAGACGCGCTCGATCCCCGGCGACGACACGACCACCGGGAGCGAGGTCCGGGAGCGCGGCACGGCCGCCCCGGACGCGCCGCCGGCGAAGCCGAACACCGACGACCTGTCCCACGTGCCCTTCGTGGACGACGACGGCTCGGTGATCGAGGTCGGCTACAAGCCGCTGACCGACAAGAACGGCAACGTCGTCGGCATCGCCTTCCCCACCCGTACCGGCGACGCCGAGTTCATGCAGGCCAGCGCGGAGAACCGCGCCACCAACGACCAGGACTCCACCTACCGCCAGTACCCCGGCGCGGTTCCCGACCGAGGTGGCAAGCCCGGCGACTGGACCGACGTCAAGGCGCCCTGGGTCGGCAAGCCCTTCTACACCGACGGCCACGCCGGTGCCCGCGGCATCGACGTGCCCACCCCCAACGGCGTCAAGCCCCTGCGCGGCGACCAGATCGCCCGCATCGTCGACGCCACCGGCCTCATGGCCAAGGCGAACGCCACCCCCGACACCCCCGTCGTCATGCTCCAGTGCACCACCGGCACCAGCACCGACACCGAGGACAGCACCAAGACCCAGGCCCAGTCCTTCGCCGACCAGATGCGCGAACTCGGCCACAAGAACGACACCTACGGCGCGACCACGAAGGTCTACACCAGCAAGAGCACCGGCTGGACCGGCCTGCGCGACGGCGGCACCTTCCAGCGGTTCGGCACCCGACCCGGCACCAACGGCACCACCACCCCCACGACCTCCACCGACACCACCACCGAACAGCGCACCGACGGCGACGACGTCCTCGTCCGGCCCGCCGCGGGCACGAAGGTCGAGACCGGGAGGATCGACCCCGAGCGGATCTTCGTCCAGGGCTTCACCACGGCGGACGGCCACGCCGTCGGCGCCTACGTGTACCGGTCGCACGAGAGCAAGAACGCCAGCAGGTTCGCCTTCGCGGAGGGCATCACCCGGCAGGCCGTGGAGACGTACACGAGCCGCGACGGCGACGAGAACTCGAGCGGGATCGAGTTCCGGACCGTCGGGGCGAACGACTCGTCGCCGTTCCTGCTGATCGCGCACACCGACGGCACCGACGTCTACGAGTTCGGCACCCAGTTCAGTGGCGGCGACAAGCGGGTGACCCGTCAGCGGTTCGGCGCGCTCATCGCCGCCAACTCGACCTTCCGCGAGCTGGTCGGCAGGCACGGCCGGCCGATCGTCCACGTCACGCTCAACGACTCGCCCCGCGTGGTCGCCGACTCCGAGATCGACGTCGACGCGCGGATCAGCGACCTCCAGCAGTCGATGCGCAAGAATGGCCTGCTGCGCGCGATGCTCATGGGCACCACCGACGGCTACCTCGGCAGGGGCGGCGCGTTCGGCCTCACCAACGGCGGGGCACTGGTCCGGCAGGACCCGCCGAACCCGTCGCCGTGGGACCTCGACCTGGTCGAGCACCGCGAGTTCGGCTCGCGGTACGCCGTGGCCGAGTTCCCGAGCGAGCCCGGCGACCGGACGATGAACGCCGAGTGGATCGGCAACGCCGGGACGAAGGAGCGCAAGAGCTACTGGACCACCCCCGGTGACATCGACGAGAACCGGGACCCCAAGACGAAGATCCAGCGCGACCTGAGCACGACGTGGTCCAAGAAGGCCGGTCCCTGGGCCGCCGCTCTCGCGGACAAGCAGGACTCGCTGCTGGAGATCGTCGTGCACGGCGACGACAAGGACGGTTCGGCCTACGTCGGCTACAAGGGCCACGACCAGCTCCGGGTGCAGTACTCCTCCGTCGTCCAGGCCATGTCCACGCGCAGCGTCCTGCCGGAGGACGGCGGCACGCGGGGCGAGGTGCTGCTCGCGTCCTGCTTCGCCGACCGGCCGACCCGCGACGGCTCGTCCGGCGCGACCCGGCTGTGGAACCTCCTGAAGGAGGGCGGCCACGACCTCGGCGTCAGCGCGGCGCCCACCGAGGTCTTCCGCATGGTCAAGACCGGTGGCGCGGGTCTGCCGCGCAAGGCCGTGTTCCAGCACTACCCGCGCCCGAGCCAGAACCCGAGGCAGGTGGAGGTGGCGTGGCGGGGCGTCGTCGCGATCCCGCTCGACCTGGGCAAGAACGGCACCGCCACGTACTTCCCCGGAGCGGGCCGCACGGACGACGCGGTCCAGACCTTCGCGAAGCACGCGCGGAAGAACACGTTCAGCACGTACCTCAGCTCCGCGGACCAGACCGCGACGAGCGCCGACCACGTGGATCTCCCGAAGCGCGCGGACGGCAGGCCGCTGCCCCTGCTGATCACCGAGACGGACGGCCGGGACCACTCGCTGCGGCTGGCCAACGGCCAGACGGTGGAGGTGGCCCCCGAGGGCTTCGGACGCATCGCCGGAGCGCACGAGGTCGTGCGCAAGCAGCTCGGGAACGACACCGACGTGCCGGTGCTCGTGCTGACGCTCAACACGAACCCGGACGACCGGACGGGCCCGGTGGCCTCCTGGTCGTCGAAGACGGCCGACGGCATCAAGCAGGGCCTGAACGAGCAGGGCGTCCTGCGCGCGATCCTGATGGGCGACAGGGGCGGGTTCGTCGGCGAGTTCGGCGAGTTCGGCCTCTACGACAAGGGGCGGTTCCACAGCTTCGACGCGCCGAAGAACCCCGTGCCGAGCACGCTGTCGGGTCCCGGTGGCCTGACCACGACCGCCCTGCACGCCGCTGCGCGGGTCAGCGGTGGCGACCGAGCCAAGGTCGACGACGTCCTGGCCGCCTGGTCGATGCAGACCGGCACCACCGGCCGCGGGGGCGACGTCCTCCTGCACGTGCCGGGCACGGACGAGGACGCCGACCTGCTCGCCCGCGGCGGCGACGACGCCGCGGTGACGGACCGGCCGGTCGCGGCGGTGGACAACGCGGGCATCGACCCCTCCCCCACCGTGCCGGTGACGGACGACGCCGAGCGGTCCGGCGACGCGAACGAGCGCGAGTCCGGCACCGGCCAGGACACGACCACCCGGCCGGAGACCACCGCCGAACGGGGCGACGACGCCGAGCAGGGGAACGACGCCGACCGCCGGGGCGACGACGCTCCGCAGGACGGCGGCACCACCGGGACGGCAGCCGCGGGCGAGCCGTCGTGGCCCGCGGGTCGCCTGCCGTCGTTCTTCACGGAGAACAAGTCGCTCGGCACGATCGGCGCCGACGAGGTCGACGCGGGCAACGCCGTCGACGACGTCGAGCGGCTGGTCCGCGCCGCGGAGGCCAGGCGCCTCTCCAACTCCGCCTCGAAGCCGGTCGAGGGCCTCGACGCGATCAGCTCGGCGCTGAGCCAGGACTTCCCGTCGTTCGTCGGCGACGGCCGCTCGTTCCCGGTGCAGGTGCGCGGCCACGCCTACGAGGCGCACGTGCAGGCGGTCCTGGTGCCGCCGGACGACTTCGACGCGGAGCTGAAGGACTCGGCGCTCGGCGGCAAGACGCTGGCGGTCAACCAGGCCGAGATCACCTCGACCAAGACGACCACCCTCGCCAACGCCGTCGACGTCGGCCCGAACGTCCTGCTCACCCAGGGCGCGGGCGGGTACGTCCAGGTGTCCGTCAAGGGACAGCTCGCCACGCCCGCCGAGAGCCACGCGCAGTCGCTGACCGCCAGCGACAACCGGCAGGTCCACTCCGGCTCACCGGCGAAGAACCTCACGCCCCGGGTCCGCTACGTCGTGACGCTCACCGACGCCTCCAACCAGCCGGTCACCCCGCTGGGCAGCAAGAACACGCAGCTCGTCAGCGAGGGCAGCGTGAAGCTGCACGTCCCCGGCGAGCTGCTGGACCTCGACCACACGCACGACTCCACGACCCCGGTCGCGCTGCCGCCGTCCGCCGGCACCGACCTGGAGAACGCGGTCGCCGAGGCCGTGGTCATCCACCCGCCGGACCCGTTCGCGGCCGTGAGCTCGACGATGCACCCGTCGATCACCAAGATCGGCGCGCCGGGACGCACCGAGCTGAAGCACGTGCTGAGCCCGTCGTTCCTGCGCGACCACACGAGCAGGATGCTGCACGGCTGGGTGCAGTCGCCCGACCTGCTCAGCCCGCACGGCAGCCGGGCCGGTGCGACGAACCTGACGGCCGTGATGCGCTCGGCGAAGCTCGCGGGCGTCACGTCGAGCGGCCACACCAGGACGTTCAACACCGTCACGACGGACAGCGGCGTCCAGTCGACGTCCAAGACCGGGTTCGACGTGGCCGCCGGCGCCGGTGGCGGTGTGGTCGCGTCGTCGATGATCGATTCGGTCGGCGGGACCGGTGGCGTCACCACCTCGTTCTCCACGCGCACCGCGGACACCTCCCCGGCCGGCAACTCCGACTCCAAGAAGTCGGCCCTGTTCGCGAGGGACACGGCGGGGATGTACGAGGTCGAGATCGACGTCGTGGCGCACTCGCCGCACGGCGACCCGGTCACGATCCGCACCACCACCTTCATGCGCATCCCGCTGTCGGAGGCCAAGGACGCCGGTTTCCCCGTGCCGCCCGGCACCCCCGACCTGTTCACCAGGCCGAAGCAGCAGGAAGCGGGGTCCACACCGGAGTCCGTGGCCGAGGACACCCGCTCGGTGTACGCGCGCTCCGTCGCGCCGCAGGACAACGACGCGCCGTCGTTCACCAGGGAGCGGTCCACCACGGTGTCGAGCGACGGAACGCGGTCCGGCGCGCCGACGCTCACCGGGCAGCCGTCCAGCCGGGCCGCGGGTGATGACGCGCGGTCCACGGCGAGCGCCCCCGTGGACTCGGCCAGGTCGGTCCTCGATCCGGTCCTCCGGACCGGCACCGAGGAGTCCTCGGCCCAGCAGTCCACCCTGGACATCCCGACGATCGGCGCACCCGAGCTGTGGGACGGGGACCACCCGTCCACCGAGAACGGCTCCCAGGCGAACGACTCGCAGCTGATCCGCTCCCAGCTCGCGCCCACCGACGAGGGCTCGGTGCTGGACAGCTCCGCCAGCACGACGAGCAGGGACACCAGCGAGCGCTTCCTGCCGCCCTACTTCGGCGCCGCCGGGGCGGCGGGCGACGTCCACGTCGGGCGGTTCCCGGCGCTGGAGCAGGTCCAGGGCAGGGTCGAGAGCGCCCTGCGCGGGTTGAAGGGCTTCGAGGACTTCCTGCCGAACTGGGGCTCGTCCAAGAACAAGAACAAGATCGGCCGCAACGCCTTCGACCTGACGCAGCAGCTGGCCAACCAGCGAGACCTGACCGCGCAGCTGAGCCCGACGGCTCTGCGCGGCCAGATGGACAGCCTGCTCGGCGAGGGCGTGCCGGTGCGGATCAAGAGGCGCGGTCTCTGGACGAGCGACTACGTCAACATCGTCGTCAAGGCCAAGCGGCGCGGCCAGGAGACCTACCTCGGCCAGGCCGAGAAGCACACCGTGCGCGACGCGACGTCGGGGGCGTCCAAGCTCGACGCCGCGAAGACCAGCACCAAGGCGACCTCCGTCGGCCTCGAGGGCAAGCTCGTCATCCCGAAGAAGGCGAACGGCATCTCGGTCGTGCCGACGCCCGTGGGCGGCGTGAAGTACAACTACACCCGCAGCAAGAAGAGCGCGGCCGGTCCGTCCACGCAGATCTCGACGGCCACCGCGGGCAGCCTCGACGCCGAGGTCTTCGACGTCGAACTCGACTTCGACATCGAGATCAGCTCGTTCAGCAGGCACCGGTCGTGGGTGAAGCGGCTGTCGCCGGGACACCCGAAGCTGCGCGTGCCCGAGCCGAAGACGGTGGCGACGACCGGCGACACCACCGGCACGGACGCGAAGAAGATCGAACCCCTGGGCGGCAGGGGGCGGCTGTGGTGGTCGCAGTTCGCGATCTCCAAGACCGATCTGTCGCAGTTCAAGCCGAAGGACCCGAAGACGTCCGACCTGGACCCGATGCTGGTCAACGAGCTGCTCGGCAACATCAAGCCGAAGTCCGCGGACTCGTCTCCCGCCAGCACCGCGCCGAGCACGCCGACGAGCGCCACGTCGAACTCCCCGCTCAGCACCGCGCCCACGACGCCGTCGGACACCGCGCCGTCCAGCCCGGTGGACACCCGCCCGCCGGCGCCGACCGGCGACGTCACCGACCCGAACACCGGCACCGACCAGGCCCCGCCCGCGCGGAAGGACCAGCTCGCGCCCGAGCGCGCCGAGGGCGGCACCAGCACGCCGGAGACGGCCCCGGAGGTCGAGCCGGAGCGCACGCCGGACAGCACCGACCCAGACGGCACCACCCAGGACGGCACCACCCCAGACGGCACCACCCCAGACGGCACCACCGCTGACGCCACTCCGGACAGCACGACCCCGGCGGAGACCGGCCCGGTGAAGCTGCGCAGCGACCAGTGGGCGCACGTGGTGGCCATCGCGCACACCGGCGCCGTCCGCCAGGCGGGGATCGACGTCGTCACCGGAGCCGCGAACGGCGACTCCTCGCTGGTCCAGCCCGGCACGGTGTCCCGTCGGCAGATCGACCGGATGTTCAGCCCGGAGCACCTGAAGGCGCACCTGCGGAAGCTGATGGCCACGGGTGACCAGGAGGGCGGCCTGAAGTACGGCCGGCGCTGGAAGGACCGGGTCGGCGCGGTCGGCCTGAAGGTCGAGCTGAGCAACCCGGTCGTCATCTCCGTCGACGAGAACACCGAGACGGAGAACGCGACCGGCGCCACGGTGAAGGCCGGGTACAGCAAGAGCGTCACCAAGGGCTACGACCTCGGCGTGGGCCTGGGCGCGCCGATCCGCGGCGGCAGCACGCCGACCGGCGCTGGCGGCCTCACGGTCAGCGCGAAGCTGCGCAGCTGGTTCCGCACGAAGGTCCGCGGCCTGGAGATCGGCGCGTCCGTGGACCGCAACCGGGTCACCCCGTACTCCGGACGCTCGGTGCTCGTGCAGGTCGACGCGAAGTGGACGGTCGTCGGCGAGAGCAAGAACCGCAACGTGCTTCCCCTGGGTGGCGGGAAGGCGAAGGGCAGCGCCAAGCTCGTCGAGGTCGAGGGCGGCATGTACCTGCGGCTCAACGAGCAGCACGCCCGCGAGCTGAAGCTCCTGCCCGAGCTGACGAAGAAGGTCGACCCGCCCGGCGTCCTGGAGACCCCGGCCGGTCTGCGCAAGGGCGAACCGGCGACGATCGGCATCGGCGCGTTCGAGGAGTCCCCCGACCTGGAGGAGATGCGCAACGAACTGCGCGAGAGCCTCGGTGAGCTGGGCAAGCGGCTGCTGCCCGACTCGGTGCTCGACGACTCCATGAACAACCTGCGCAGGCTGACGGACTTCACGACCCCCGGCAGCGTCCAGTCGCTCATGGACGGCGCGCTGGACGGCGGCGTCCCGCTGCTCCTGCACGACCCGAAGATCTTCACCAAGGACTCGTACCAGGTCCTCCTCGAAGCCGAGATCGACGAGGACGCGACCTTCCGCGACGTGATCAACGACGGCATCGGCTTCGAGTACCTGGGCTCGGGCCAGGTCAAGGTCAGCGAGAGCGAGGGCACCGGCAGCGGCTGGGGCATGGGCGCGCGCGCCACCGCGTCCGGCGCTCCGGACACCACCAAGGCCAACCTGAACGCCGGCACGGGCACCGGCACCGGGACCTCGACCGGTTCCGGCACCGGCATCGGCACGAACATCGGGCCGAGCGGCGGCGTCAACTACTCGCAGACGAAGTCCTCGGTCCAGAACCGCTCGGTGACCGACAGGCAGGGCCACGTGCGCCTCGCCAGTGGTCCGAACGCCCTCTACGACGTGCCGGTCCGCTTCACGATGACCGTCATGAAGGGCGGCAAGCCGGTCGGCAAGCCGGTGCGCACGTCCACGCCGCAGCGCCTGCCCCTGCGGTTGTTCGCCGACGACGTGAAGACCCCCGGCGGTACTCCCCCGAAGCCGTTCGCGCCGACGACCAGCGAGGTCTCCGCCGAGCCGCCGACGCCGGACGAGTTCCGCGGCAAGGCTCCCGTGGTGATGCAGACCATGTCGTCGGTGGAGACGCTGCGCGGCAGCGCGGCGATCCGCAAGGCCGTGACGCACGCGCTGCGCGACGCCGGAGCGCGGCCCGAGCTGACCGGCGAGGGCGACATGGGTGCGCACTCCCTGTTCTCCGCGATCTCCCCGGAGATGCTGAAGGCCCACGTCCCCAGCACGCTCGGCCACCACGCCGATCCGTTCTCGGTCCCCGGCCTGCGCGCCCACGCGCTGCTGGCCGGGCAGGAAGCCGACGTCAAGATCTACCCGCGGCTCAAGAACCCCCGGCTGCACGCGGTCAGCGACGGCGTGACGGTCTGGGACCTGCGCAGCCGGACGCACTCGTCG
The DNA here is from genome assembly GCF_016464305.1 of Umezawaea beigongshangensis. GTDB lineage: Bacteria > Actinomycetota > Actinomycetes > Mycobacteriales > Pseudonocardiaceae > Umezawaea_A > Umezawaea_A beigongshangensis. The sequence continues at coordinate 368,219 of NZ_JAEIOJ010000005.1, read as the reverse complement.
AGCGCGGACGTCAAGCAGAGCGACGCCTTCGACGTCTCCGCCGCGCCGGCGGGTGGTGGCGTCTCGTCCACGAAGAGCCCCGACCTCGGCTTCAACACGGCGCCGGTGGAGAGCAAGCACGCGGCCGAGGACGCCACGACCGACGGCAGCGACGTGTCCGACACCAGGGGCAGGACCGCGACCTTCACGGGCACCAGCGGTCTCGTCGGCTACGACGTGGAGTACCTCGTCGTGGTCGAGGTCGACGGCAAGAAGCGCGGTGTCGTGGTCGACGCGCCGGAGTCCACGACGTGGCGGGTGCCCGAGCAGCACCTCGGAGCGCTGTTCCCGGAGGCCGACGGCAAGCCGGGGACGGGCCTGCCCGAGCAGATCACCCGGCTGCGCACCGAGCTGACCACCAAGCAGGTCACCTGGCGAGAGGCGAAGGTCGCCGCCGACAAGGCGGAGCGCGACGCCGTCGACACGATCAACAGGACGGCCGCCGAGCAGCAGAGGGCGCGCAACGAGATCGACCGGCTGAACACCGAGGTCGACCGGCTGAACTACCAGAGCTTCGCCGAGGTCGAGCAGCTCACCACCGCCTCGAAGGAGCTGTCCGAGGTCGAGGCGGAGCGCGACCGGTCGACCGAGCGCCTCCAGGCCCTGGCCGACCTCTCCGAGGACCAGGCGGAGGCGGTCGCCGAGGCCGAGGCCGCGGTCGACCCGCGCAACCCCGCCACGCGCGCCGGGCTGGAGTCCGCGCGCGCCGCGCAGAAGGCGACCTTCGAGACCATCCGGTCCCTGACGCCCGAGTGGAACCGGCTCGACCGTCAGGTGCGCGCGGGCGAGGCGCGGCTGGAGGAGATGCGGGCGGAGCACACGAGGACGCTGGCCGAGCGCACGCTGGCCAATCGGGACGTCCGCGCGAACGCCTCGGTGATCGAGGCGCAGGAGGAGCTGAAGAAGGCCGCGGCCGAGCGGCTCGACGAGGCCCACGGCGCGCACGTGGAGGCCGTGCGGGCCTGGATGGAGACCAAGGCCGAGCTCGACCGGGCCGTCGACGGGTTCAACGACGAGCACGCGCGGAAGTCCGCGCCGCCCTCCGGTGACGACGCTCCCGGCGACGACACTCCCGGCGACGACACTCCCGGTGACGACACCGCTGGCGACACCCCGTCCGCGGTGGAGAACGACGAGCGCGGGACCGGCGGAACCCCGCCCGAACCGGCCGTCCAGCAGGACGACGACCTGCCGGGCGGTGACCGCGACGACATCGCGCTGAACGACCTCCGACCGCGCGACCCCGCCCACCGCGACACCCCGCCCACCACGGCGGACGACGTGCGGGAGACCCCGTCCGAACCGGTCTCGCAGCACGACGACCCCGCTCGCCGCGGCAGCGAGCCGGACGACCGGGTGCCTCCGACGACGACGCCCCCCGGCACCCCGACCACCACGAGCGAGCAGGGCGTGCCGGCCACGGCGGCGGAGATCGCGGAGGCGCTGGTCGCGGACGCGGACACCCGGATCGCCGAGGGGCGCCGCGCGCTGGAGGAGATCGGCAGGAGGATCTCCCCGCTGGAGCGCGCCGTGTTCGGCCGCATGACGGAGGACCAGATCGCGAAGGAGGCGCACGAGACCGCGACGAAGCGGTTGGCGGAGCTCGCCGACTCCGGCGACCTGGCGACGCGGCTCGCCGCCTCCGAGGAGCTCACGTCGCGGACCCGCGACGTGACCGCGGCGGCGCGGGCGCTGCGCGAGGCGCGCGACGCGCTGACCGCCGAGAAGAAGAAGCGGTCGAAGGTCGAGCGGCAGGTCGAGTTCGCCGAGGACGACCGCGCCGAGGCGCGGAAGGTCCTGGACGAGACGGCCGCGGACGTCTCCGACACCGGGTCGGAAGCGTCCGCGGAGCAGGAGGTCCCGCGGCTCCCCGAGCAGGTGCCGCACGTGGACCTGCCGGCCGACTTCGTGCCGGGCAGGTTCGTCGAGGAGCTGTTCGACTCGCTGGACGACAGCGGGGCGACCCGCCTGGCGGACCTCACCCCGGAGGGGCGCGACACCGTGGCGGACGGCACGACGCCGATCTCCTCCACCCGGCTGCGCGACGAGATGGGCATGCCGGTGGTGAACCAGCGGCGGCTGCAGAACATGGCCGACCGGTTCGGGCTCGTGCTGGACGTCCGCCCGACCAACCCCGCCTCGGTGGCGTGGCTGGAGAAGGGCGCCGTCCCCAAGCCCAAGGAGGTCAAGGCCAAGACGATCGGGCCGTGGGACGTCCACCTCGGCGCGCGCGGCGAGGACGTCGGCCTCGTCGGCTACTTCCAGCCCGTGCTGCCCCCGCAGGACGTGCTGGACGCCATGCCGCCGGCGGACGCGGCGAAGGTCCGCACGCAGTTCCAGCGGCGCAGCGAGGAGTACGCGGCCCTGGCCGACGAGGTCGCGGCCCTGGAGGAGAGCGGTCGGTTCCAGCGCGACGGCCAGGTGATCAAGCAGCGCACCCCCGACGGCGCGTTCGCCGACATCACCGGCGACCACGACGTGTACAACGTGCTGGTGTCCGGCGACAGCCGGATGACGGACGAGGCGTACGAGGCCATCACCTGGTTGATGGTGCAGCGCAACGCCGGTGTGCAGCACGGCGCCCACCTGTACTGGAAGCCGCAGAACGAGGCCCAGCAGCGCATCTACCAGGCGATCGTGGACCGGCACAGCGGCGACGAGCGCAGCGGCGCCGAGCCCCTGGTCAGGTTCGCCCCCGGCAGGCTGCCCGGCCTGGTGTACGCCGACGGCGCCGGACCGTCGCGGCGCTCCGGCGAGGACACGGCGACGACGACCGGCGGCGACACCGCACTGCCGACGTACCACGACCTCACGGCGGACGACGTCGTGATCGTGCCGCTGCACGACTCCGCGGGCAACGTCGTCGGCGCCGGTTTCCCGTCGCGGAGGGGCGACGCGGAGAAGATGGCCACGACGGCCGTCTACGACGACGTCTCCGCCTACCGCAGGTACACCGGCGAGCACACCGGGGACGACGGCGCCGAGGGCCTGGACTACACCGTCGAGTCGCTGACCGGCCCCGACGGGGCCCGCCCGTTCATCCACGACGGCCACGGCCAGCGCGACGGCGGCGAGCGGGGCGGCTTCGACGTGACGCGCCGCAACGGCGTCGTGGAGCGGGTGCCGGGCGACGTCCTGGAACGGCTGATCCGCGGCAGCGGCCTGATGTCGAAGGCCGGCGCCACGAACCTGACGCCCGTGGTGTCGCTGGCGTGCTACGCCGACCACGTCCGCCAGGACGGCACCAGCCCGGCCGGTGAGCTCCAGGCCGCCCTGCGGCGTGCCGGGCACGACGGCCCGGTGCGCGCCGCGCGCGGCGAGGTCCTCGTGGAGGACCGCCGGGGCCGGGTTGCGTGGATCGGCACGACGAACGGCGACTCCTTCGGCACCGTCGGGGAGCCGCGCACCCGCGACACCGCCGAGCGGCGCGACGACGCGTCGGACGGTCCCTCGCGACGGAGCGGTCCGACGCGGGCGACGGGAAGGGTGCTGCGCACCGGCAGGGAGATCACCTTCAGTTTCGACGCGGTCGACAAGCAGGCCGTGCGCGACCGGAACGGCGATCGCACCGGCCTCGTCTTCAGCAGCGACCCCGAGAGCAGGCGCACGGTCCAGGAGTGGCTGGACAGCGCGCCCGTCCACGACACCGTCATCAGGACGCTGCCCGGTGAATCCGTCACGGACGCGGCGGACAGGGCGTCGAGCCGGCCCGGTGGAGCCGTGTACGCGCCGTGGGCCGCGGACTACGACAACGGCGGCCCCGGCCCCGTCATCATCGACTTCAAGACCGATCTGGGCCAGATCGTCGTCCCGGTCGAGGACCGCCGGCAGGACGAGGACGTCGCGATCAGCGGGAGGGCCTTCGCCCACCTCCTGGACGACTCCAGCAGGTTCCGGCGGATGCTCGAAGGACGTCCCAACCGCTCGCTGGTCCTGACCATCGACGCCGCCGAAATCGGCCTCCAGGGAGTGCGCTTCGCGAACACCCTGCGCGAGCTGGGGTACCGGAACCCGATCCACATCGCCGGTGGCCCGGTGGCCCTGACGAGCACCACCCCCACGAGGGTGGGTGTGCTCGACAACGGCGGGTGGGGAACCTACGTCAACGGATCGATCCGCTGGGACACCGACAGCCGGTTCACCGCGACGGAGATCAACCAGATCCTGGACGCCGAGCGAACGCCGCCGCCGTCCCCCACGGAGTCCTCGGAGTCTGTGTCCTCGGAGTCGGGGTCACCGCACGGGTCGCCGCCGCTCTCGCCCCTGCCCGACGGCACGCCGCCGTACTCCTACATCCCCGCGACGTACGACGACTCGGCGCCGCCGTCGCCGGTCGCCCCGACGCCCGAACCGCAGCCCGCGGTGACGCCACAGCCGGCGACGACGAACACCTCGCCGCCCGTGGCGCCGGCACCCGAGGCGACCGTGGTCCGGGGCGAGCGGATGGACGACGGCGAGCCGGTCGTCCTCTCGGCGGACGACGTCGTCGAGGCGGTCGTGCGCAACGGCAAGGGCGCCACCACGACCATCGCGTACTCCCAGCGGCAAGTCGCGACGGACTTCGTCCGCCAGTGGGCCGCGCACAGCGACCGGCACCACGAGATCGTCAAGACGCTGCCCGGCGAGACCCTGGCCGAGGCCGAGGCGAAGCTCGGCTCGCGTCCTGGCGGTACCGCTCCGGCCCCCTGGCTGGACGACTACGCCGACGACGGCGACGGCCCCATCGTGCTGGTCTACCGGGCGCAGGAGAACAAGCTGGTCGTTCCGGCCGGCGACCACGAGGGCGACGTCGCCGACGTGCTCGTCAGCGGTGACGCGGTCGCCACCCTGACGGAGGAGTCCGGCCCGTTCCAGATGCTGTACGCGAAGAACCCCGACCGGTCCGTGCTGATCGTCACCGACCTGCACGAGGCCGGGCGCGCCCTGCACGACTTCGTCGCGAAGATGCGCGAGAGGGGCTACGACAACACGTTCCACGTGGGCGAGGGCCGCGTCGAACTCACCCGGAACGGCCGGATCGGCGTGGCCGACAACGGCAGGTGGGGAACCTTCACCGGCACCACCCTCCGGTGGAACGACGGCACCCGGTTCACCGGGGACGAGGCATCGGAGATCACGGCCGCCGAGCAGGCGCCGCCGACGCCCGACTCCCCGTCCACGTCGTCGAGCGACGCCGAGACGCCGCCGCTCTCGCCGGTCGACCAGACGCCGCCGCTCTCGCCGGTCGACCAGACGCCGCCGTCACCGGTCGCCCCGGCACCGCAGCCGACCCCGCCCGCTCCGGCGCCGCAGCCGACCCCGCCCGCTCCGGAGTCCGCGACGCCGAGCACTCCGCCGTACGTCGCGCCGGAACCCGAGATCACCCCGGTCCGGGGCGAGCGGATCGACAACGGCGAACCGACCACCATCTCCGCCGACGACCTCCTCGAAGAGATCGTGCGCAACCGCAGGGGTGTCGCCACGACCATCGTGTACTCCCGGCGGCCGGCCATGACGGACCCGGTCCGCAAGTGGAACGCGCAGAAGGACCGGCACGACGAGATCGTCAAGACGCTGCCCGGCGAGACCCCCGCCCAGGCCGAGGCGAAGCTCGACTCGCGGCCCGGCGGCATCGCGCCCTCGCCCTGGCTGGACGACTACGCGGACGGCGGCGACGGCCCCGTCGTGCTGGTCTACAAGGCCCAGGAGAACAAGCTCTCCGTCCCGGCTCGCGACCAGGACAACAAGGCCATGGACGTGCTCGTCAGCGGCCGCGGGCTGGCCACGCTGATGGACGAGTCCGGCCCGTTCCAGATGCTGCACGCGAAGCACCCCGGCCGGTCCGTCCTGATCGTCACCGACCTGCACCAGGCCGGGCGCGCGGTGGACGAGCTCATCGCGGCCCTGCGCGAGAAGGGCTACGACAACACGTTCCACGTGGGCGACGGCAGCGTCGAGTTCACCCCGAACGGCCGGATCGGCGTGGCGAACAACGGCGGCTGGAAGTCCTACCGGAACGACGGGGTCGTGCAACAGGACGCCAGCACGTTCACGCCCGCCCAGGTCGCCGCCATGACCACCCCGCCGGCGCCCCCCGCCCCGCAGCCCGGCACGGATCAGCAGAGCACCGGTCAGCAGAACGCGAACCAGACCGGCCAGACCGGCCAGACCGGCCAGACCGGCACGCCGCCCCGCCCCCCGCAGAGCGACCAGACCGGCACACCTCCGCGCCCGCCGCAGACCGGCCAGACCAACACACCTCCGCGCCCGCCGCAGACCGGCCAGACCGGCACACCCCCGCGCCCGCCGCAGAGCAGCCAGACCGGCCAGAGCAGCACGCCGCCCCGCCCCCCGCAGAGCGGCGGGCAGTCCAACAACACCCAGCAGCAGCACAAGCCGTCCCTGAAGGTGAGCGGCAAGGTCCGCGACAGCGAACAGGTCATCTCGTTCAGCTTCGACGACCTGAACGTCGGCGCTGTCAAGGACCGGCGCGGACGCAGGATGGGCTTCGTCTTCTCCCCGAAGTCCTCGCGCATCAAGGGCATCCAGGAGTGGGCGGCGACGAAGGACCAGCACGACCGCATCGTGAAGACGCTCCCCGACGAGAGCGTGGCCGACGCGGAGAGCAAGGCTCAGCGACGGCCGGACGGTGAGGTGGAGGCGGCGTGGACCGCCGACTACGTCGACGACGGCACCGGGCCCGCGCTCCTGGACGTCAAGGCTCGCGACGGCAAGTTCATCGTCCCGGTGAAGCGGGGCGACGGGCGGATCAGCGAGGTCGAGGTCACCGGAAAGGCGTACGCGATGCTGCTGTCGGGCAGCCACGCGTTCAGCCGGCAGATGGTCGAGCAGCCGAACAGGTCCCTGGTGATCAGCGCGAACCAGGCCGACCTCGGCGACGCCTTCGAGGAGTTCGTGGCGACCTCGCGAGAGCTCGGCTATCGCGGTGACGTCTACGTGGCGAACGGCGTCGTCGAAGTGACGCCGACGGGCTCGATCGGCGTCGCCGGCAACGGCGGCTGGTTCGTCAACCGCAAGGACCGGACCACCGCGCCGGTGCGGAACACCGCCTACACCGCCGAGCAGATCAGCCGCATCCAGCAGGACGAGCAGGGCACGGCTCCCGGCGGCCAGCCCCAGACCGGGTCGTACGGCCCACCGCCCCAGACCGGGTCGTACGGCCCACCGCCCCAGACCGGGTCGTACGGCCCACCGCCGCAGACCGGGTCGTACGGCCCACCGCCCCAGACCGGTTACGGCACGACCGGTTACGGCACGACCGGTTACGGCGTGCCTCCGTACTACGGGGCGTACGGCACGCCGCCGTACTACGGGACGTACGGCACACCTCCGTACTACGGCGCCTACGGCACACCTCCGTACTACGGGACGTACGGCACACCTCCCTACGACGGGACGTACGGCACACCTCCCTACGACGGGACGTACAACGCCTCCAGCTCGTACAACCCGCCGCCTCAGCAGAGCAGCGGGCCTTCCGGCAGCACTCCGCAGGGCAACCAGCCGGGCACGTCCTCGCCCTTCACCGGGCCGCTCCACGACGTCGTCGTGTACGTGCCCGACCTCAACGCCACGGTCACGATCACCGCACGCGACGTGTTCTTGCGGCCGATCAGGAACTCCCGCGGCGACCACCAGGCCATCGTCTACTCGCACGATCCGTTGCAGACCGAGAGTTTGCGAGACCTGTTCCGCGCGCGCCCGGTGATCGACACGGTCGTCAAGACCAAGCCCGGCGAGTCCGTCGAGGTGGCCAACGGCTTGGCACGCCGGAACGGCGTGGCTCCCGCTCCCTGGGCAGCCGACTACGCGAACGGCGGCACGGGACCGGTGTTCCTGGATCTCGGCGCCAAGCACATGCAGTTCGTGGTTCCGACCAGGTCCTCCATCGGCGAGGGGCTGGCGACCGGTAGGGCCTTCGCGGAGCTGCTGACCGACTCGCCCTCCTTCCGCCGGGGGTTCGCCGAGCAGCCGTCCCGATCGCTGGTGCTGTTCGTGGGTGTCAAGGAGCTGGGTCCGACCATGGACCAGTTCGTCGAGGCCATGCGCGCCCTGGGCTTCCGCAACGACATCCACATCGCCAACGGGCAGGTGGAGATCGGCAAGAACAGCACACTGGGCGTCAGTGACAACGGCGGCTGGATCACCTACCGGAACGGCGTCAAGCAGGCCGCGAGCGCGACCACGTTCGCTCCGAACGTGCCGCCTCCCCACCAGGGCACCACGTCCAGCGCGCCCCCTCAGCCGTCCACGTCCAGCGCACCCCCTCAGCCGTCCACGTCCAGCGCACCCCCCCAGCCGTCCACCTCCACCGCACCCCCCCAGCCGTCCACCTCCACCGCGCCCTCCAGCGACCCGGTCACGACCTCCACACCCCTGACCACCCCGCCCCGGCCCGTCTCCGTGCGCATGCGCCGCACCGGGGGCACGACCGTGATCACCGCGAAGGACACGAGCACGTTCGAGTGGCCGATGACGAACAAGCGCGCTGGCTTCCTGGGCATCGTCCAGTCGGGCGACGTGACGCAGGCCGCGCACTTGCAGGTGCTGTTCGACAAGCGCCCCAAGATCGACACGGTCGTCAAGACCATGCCGGGCGAGCACATCTCGGACGCCAGCGCTCTGGCACGTCCCGACCACGACGCCCGCGCTCCCTGGGTGGAGGACTACGCGAACAACGGCCAGGGGCCGCTGTTCGTGGACGTCGAAGGCTTGACCGGAGCGTTCGTGGTTCCGTTCGGCTACTCGGAGGCCCCGATCGACGGGCTGGCCAGCGCTCAGGGCTACGCGCACCTGCTCACCGACTCGAAGAACTTCCGCAGCGCGCTGGCCGCCCAGCCGTCCCGGTCGCTGGCGTTGTTGCTGAACGTCAACGACGTCGGGGCGACGACGGTGGACGAGTTCGTCCGGCACCTGCGCGACCAGGGCTTCCGGAACAAGGTGCACATCGCCAACGGGCCGGTGCAGCTCGGCACCGGCAGCTCCGTCGGCGTCGGCGACAACGGCGGTTGGATCACCTACGAGAACAACGTCGGGAAGGTCGCGAGCGGGACCACGTACGACCCGGCCGGGTCGACCCCCCAGCAGGGGAGCACGACCGGTCCGGCCCAGCCCGGCGGGTCGAGCTCCACCGGCGGGCAGCCGCAGCCGTCCACGTCCTACCCGTCCACGTCCTACCCCTACTCGTCCTACCCCTACTCGTCCTACCCGTCCGCGTCCAACCCGCCGCCGCAGCCGTCCGCGTCCAACCCGCCCCCGCAGCCGTCCACGTCCAACCCGCCGCCGCCGCAGCCGTCCGCGTCCAACCCGCCGCCGCCGCAGCCGTCCGCTCAGTCCTCGAGCCAGGCCAAGCCGAAGACGGGCACGCTGCCCTCGGTCATGGACTACGTGGACCAGTGGACCGACGGCTACCACGTCGTCAAGGGCCAGGTCAACGAGAGCGACCACAACCTCGCGGGTACTTTCTCGAGCGGCGAGACGATCCGGTTCTACGTGCGCAACGTGAACCAGCGTCCGGTCCTGAACAACAAGAACGACGAGATCGGCGTGTCCTTCATCGAGAAGAACAACCAGTACCGGGCCACTCTCGACTGGTCGCAGGCCGACGACCAGTTGTCGGACGTCTGGCGCTCCATGCCCGGCGAGAGCAGCAGCGACGCGGTCAGGGCAGGCCGCGACGACGGTCTCGTGGTGGCGCCCTGGTGGAAGGACTACCGCGAGGGGCCGAAGATGGGGCCCATCATCTTCGACACGCACGGCAGCAAGAACATCTTCAGCACGCCGCTGCACCCCGGTGCGGTCCTGCCGGACGGCCGGGTGCTGCACAAGACCCTTCACGTCGTCGTCGATGGAGACGCGTTCGGCGACATCGTGCACCGGTCGCAGATCTTCCAGCGGGTCTACGCGAAGAACCCCGGTGCGTCGTTCATGGGGTGCATCTGCCACGTCGGCGGCGGGTACGGCGCCACGGACTTCATGAAGCAGATGCGCCTGCTCGGCTACCGCAACGCCGGGCACTTCGCGCGCGACACGCTGTCGGTCCACAGCGGCGACCTGGGGCGGTACGGGCGAGCAGGCGCCACGTCCGTTGCCAACAACGGCGGCTTCATCACGATCGACCGGGGCAGCAGCACCTCGCTGAACGTCTGGACCCGGTTGGAGACGCGGTACACCGACGACCAGATCATCCAGATCCAGGTCGCCGAAAACCTGGGCATGGGACGGCGAGGGCTCTCCGAACCGTCTGCCCCGCCACCCGTGCAGACCTTCGGCACGCGGCCGGCCCGGCGGCGCGACGACGAGGACCAGGACACGCCGTGATCGAACGGCGTCCCCCCTCCCGGCCGTCTCGCCGGCCGGGAGCACCCGACACGATCGACAGGACGGAAAGCACATGACCGCCACCGACCGATCCGACGGCCGCGGAGCGAACCGCACGTGAGCGCACGACGGGAGAGCCCCGCGGACGAGGCGCCCCGACCGCGGGACGGTGGGGAGGAGACCGGCGGGGCACGGTCCGAGCGGTGGGCCTTCCTGATCGACCCCGCGTGGCGACCGCACGAGGAGGGCGCGACACCGCCCGCCGAGGCGATCGTCGGCGGCTGGTTCGTGACGGCGGACGACCGCCAGGGGCGCTTCCGCCCCAATCCCGCCTACCAGCCGTCCTCCCCCGACTCGCCGACCGATCCCGCGGACGCGGCCGTGCGGCTCGTGGCCGGGGGCGACGCGAGCGGCGACGACGTGCTGACCGCCCTGCGGCAGGTCGTGCTCGGCGTCGCCGTCGACGAGGACGGTGACGCGATCGTCATCCCGTCCCCGGACGACGTCCCGTCGATCGTCGTCACCACGGCGCCCCTGCACCGCAGGACGGTCCGGGTTCCGGGGTGGCGCGACGCCCTGCTGCCCGAGGTGGCGGCCGCCCTGTCGGAGTCCGGGGTCGACCTGCTGGTCAACCCCGGTTCGGCGGCGTCGATCCGGCTGCTCGCCTCCGCCGTCGTCGAATCGCTGGCCGAGGCGGAGGACGACGACTTCGCCGACGACCCCTTCGGTCCGTCCTTCCCCGTGCCGGCCGACCCGGTCGACCTCGCCCTGCACGAGCTGCTCGACGAGCGGGCGACCCCGGAACGGCTCCAGGTCGCGCTGCGCGGCGCGGTGGTCGACCTGGCGCTGGACGACGACGACCGCGCGCTGCTGGTGACGACGTCCGACGACGACGCCTGTGTGATGGTCGCGACCACGCAGGAGCAGCGCGACCGCGTGAAGGTCGAGAACTGGGCCAGGGTGGGCCTCGCGGGACTGGTCGACGCCCTACCCGACGACGCGGCGGTGCTGTTCAACCCCGCGGGCGGCGCGTCGGTGCGCGTGCCGGGCGACTTCGTGCGCGCCGCGCTCGCCATGACCGACGAGGAGGCCTTCGCCGTCGTGAGCGCCTCAGAAGCCGGACGCCCGGTGCAGGACTGACCTGGTGAGCCGTACGATTTCACCGCTGACGCGACAGAAGGGGCTGCCGTGACGAACGGAACGGCCGGTACCGGGGCCTACGAGAACTACTTCCTGCTCATGGACCCGCAGTGGCGTCCGGCGGAGGGCTCTCAGGTGCCCGATCTGAAGTCGATCGTCGGGCTGTGGCCGCTGGACGACGACGGCGGCATGGGGCGCTTCCGGAGCAACCCGGACTACGAGCCCATCGACGAGAACTCGCCGACCGACCCGGTCGACGCGGGCCTGCGCCTGATGCTGCGCGACGAGCTCGCGCCGGAGCAGTTGCAGGTGCTGCTGCGCGACGTGCTGGTCGAGGTGGCCGTGGACGGCGACGGGCGCGCCGTGTTCGCGAAGTCGCCCGACGACGTGGCCTGCGTGATCGTGGCCACCGCCGAGCGGCACCGCGCGCGGGTGGCGCTGGAGAACTGGGACCGGGTGGGCGTGGAGACCCTCGCGGGCCTGCTGCCCGAGGGCGTCGACGTGCTGTTCAACCCCGGTGGTCCGGCCTCCGTGCGGCTCGTGGGCGACTTCGTGCGGAAGGCGGCTGAGCTGACCCCGGCCGAGGTGAGCAGCGCGCAGGCCGTCAACGAGGACGAGCGGCTCCTCGTCCTCCCGTGGGACGTGCCGGCGGACGGGGAGCAGCAGCGAGACCGGTGAGGTGACCCACGCCCAGCCGTACTGATCCTCCAGCGGGGAAGAGCATGTCGAGGCGAACCGAGTCGAGCGATGGCGTGCTTGCGCTGCCGGACCCCGACTGGACTCCTGCGGAGCCGGACGACGTTCCGGCCGCCGACGCGATCGTCGGCGGCTGGCCCGTCGTCGACGGCGCTGTCGGCCGGTTCCGCAGCGCGCCGGGACGCGCCCCCGCGGGAGATCCCGTGGGGACGACGCTGCGCCTGCTGCTGGACGGCAGGGTGGAGACCGGCCTGCTGCTGCTCGCGCTGCGCGACGCCGAGCTCCACCTGGCGGTGACCGAGGACGGCACGCCGCTGGTCGGGACCGGTGACGACGGAATCCTCAACGTGGCCGTCACCAGCTCGGCGGAGTACCGCGCCGAGGTCGACGCTCCCGGCTGGCACCGGGTCGACGTGCGCACGCTGCTCGAACTGGTGCCCGACGACACCGGCGTGATGCTCAACGCCGGTGGCCCGGCACCGGCGCAGCTGTTCCAGGACTTCGTCTCGTCGGCGCTGTCGCTGAGCGACGACGACGTCGACGCCGCCACCAGCAGGGGTCTCCCCCTGCTGGACCCGGCCGCGCTGGACGACCCGCTGGACCTGGACGGGTTCGGCCGGTTCCAGGTGGACGAGACCGGTCAGCCGACCGGGTTCCGGCCGAACCCGGCCCACGTCCCGGCCGACGACGGCCCCACGGACCCGTTCGACGCCGTGCTGCGGCGGTTCGCGGCGAGTCTGCTGAAGATCGACGCCCTGCGCTTCGTGGTCGACGCGGCGGACTTCGCGCTGGCGCTGGACGAGTCCGGCGCACCGCTCGTGATGTCCTCGCCCGACGAGGAGAAGTACGCCGTGCTGACGACCGCCGAGCAGCACCGCGAGCAGTGGCCCGCGCCCGACTGGCGCCGGGGATCGCTCGGCGAACTGGTGGCACGGGTGCCGGACGACGCCGACGTGCTGTTCAACCCGGCGAGCCCGGCGGCGATCCTGATGGGCGCGGGCTACCTGACCACGAACATCATCGCCGCAGCGGCGGCCGAGCCCGACCCGGTCGCGCCCGAGCCGGAAGCCGTCGCGCCGGAGCCCGAGCCGACCGGGGTCGAGCCCGGCACGGTCGAGCAGGAGCCCGAGCCGGTCACTCCGGAGCCCGACGAGTCGGCGGACACAGAGCCGGAGAACACAGAGCCGGAGCCCGCTGAGCCGGAGGACACAGAGCCGGAGAGCACCGTGGCAGGACCCGAGCCCGACTCGGCCACTCCGGAAGCCGAGCCCGCCGCGGCGGAGCCGGAGCCCGTCGCGGACGAGCCCGTCACCCCCGAGCACGAGTCGACCGCTCCGGAAGCCGAGCCCGTCCCGGTCGAACCGGAGCCCGTCGCGGTCGAACCGGAGCCCATCCCGGTCGAGCCCGAGATCGCCGCACCGGACCCCGTCACCCCGGAGCCGGACCCCGTCACCCCGGAGCCGGAGCCCGTCACCCCCGAGCCGGAGCCCGTCACCCCGGAGCCGGAGCCCGTCGCGGACGAGCCCGCCACCCCCGAACCCGAGCCGGTCCCGGAGGCGGAACCCGCCACCGCGGACCCCGAGCAGGTCACCCCCGTGCCCGACGCGGGCGACACGGGCACGGCTGGCGCGGCCACCGCCGGTCCCGTCGCGGCGAGCGGTGCCGAGACCCCCGCGCCCCCCGCCGAGCCCGCTCCGCCCGCCGAACCCCCGGCGCCGCCGAAGAAGCGCAAGAAGGGCGTCGTCAAGGTCAAGCCGCGCCGCCCCGCACCGCGCCGCGTGCTGCGCGTCGCCGAGGTGCCCGCGCTGCGCTTCGCCGTGCGGACCGGCGACGCGAGGACCCTCGCCGTCGCACGGCCGCACGTGCCGCCGCACGGCGTGCAGATGACCACCGAGCAGGTGATCGCCCGGTTCGCCGGCACCTACCAGGGCGCGACGGCCGGTCTGACCACGCTGGCGCTGGGCGTGCACGAGCTGGGGATGCTGCTCCACCAGTTCGCGGCGATGGCCGTGAACGGCAGGCTGGAGGAGTACGCGCCGGACGTGCTGGGCGCGCTCGACGTGCAGCAGCTCGTCCGCGACGTGGACCGGGCGCTGGGCGCGACGGGCGACGCCGTGCTGCGCGGGCGGGTGCGCGCGCTCGTCAACGACGCGGTGCTGCTGACCTGCCTCGCGCCGTCGCGCGAGCACGACTTCCCCGACTCCACGGGGCTCGGCGTGCTGCGCGACCGCAGGGCCGTGCAGCCGCTGTCGGCGAACCGGCTGCGCCAGATCCTCTCCGACGTGGCGTGGACGCTGCTCGGCCGCGCGAACCCGTTCACCGAGGAGCAGTCGGCGCTGGTGGGCGTCGACTACCGGGTGGACGAGGCGCTGCCCGTGCGGATCGCGCGGCTGAGCCTGGTGAACTTCGCCCCCGCCGCCCGCGAGACCCTCCAGCGCGACGCGCTGTTCACGTCGCTGGTCGCGAACCCCGCGGCGATGACGGAGGCGCTGTTCGCGAGCGCGGGGCACGACCAGCGGCACTTCCCCGGCACCGGGGGCGTGGCGGCGGCCACCACGGACCTGCGCGACGACGTGCCGGGGCTGCCCGGTCTGCTGATGATCGGGCGGGCCGTCCTGGGCGCCACGATCCAGCGTCTCGGCGTGGCCGCGCCGGAGGAGATGGCGGCGAGCGACCCCGTGTTCGGGCGCACGCTCGGCGACGTCGCGGGCAAACGGATCGCCGAGGTCATCGCCGAGTTCGAGAGCGTGGAGAAGCGCGGCCACGCGCTGCTCGCGGTGCCCGGCGGCGACTGGGACGAGCTGACCACGGCGTGGAGCCGCGCGCTGCAACGGCTGGCCGCGCGCCCGTCCGGCCGGCTCCACCTCGGACGCGTGCTGTTCTCCCCGCTCCGCACGGACGCCGCGGGGGAGCAGCTGTTCCCGCTCGACGTGCTGTCCTACCAGGACGCCTCGGCGCGGGTGCTCGCCCCGGACCCGCTGGAGAGCGGTCCGGGCGAGCTGGCGCGCGACGAGCTGGAACCGCTGACCCCGCTGCTCGGCGGGGAGGCCGCTCGGGTGGAGTTCTGGCGGCGCGTGCGCAACCGCGGCGGGTTCCCGGTGCTCGCGCGGGGCCGGGCGCTGCACCTGCGCGCGGTGCGCCAGCCCGGCGTGCAGGCGTTCGTCGTCGGCGACCCGGAGGAGCGCGCGTTCCACTACCTGACCGCGGCGGAGTTCGCCGACTGGACGTGGGAGCACGAGGTGCTCGCCGGTTCGGGTGTGCTGCACGGCACACCGGTGCTGCGCAAGCCCGACGAGATGTCCACGACGACCGTCATCCCCTTCCCCGGAGCGGCGCCCGCGACGTCGGCTCCCGGCGTGCCGCGGCCCGCGCCCGTGTCGCCCCTGCGCCAGCCCGACCCGCAGGAACTGGTCTCGCTCAGCGCTCAGGTCGGCGTTCCGGTGGCCGATCTGACGTCGATGGTGACGTTCATGCACAAGGGGCTCCCCGACGACGCCATCGCGACCGCGCTGCGGCTCAACCCGCCGTTCGTGGAGCGCTTCCGGGAGTGGCTGCACGGCTGATCCGGACGCCCCTCTGCGGCCCGGATCACGCTCGGGTCTCGCTCGTCCACGCGTCTGAACCGGTGCAGGTCACCCGGGCGCCCGGGAGCGTGTCTCATCCATCACAGAGCGGGTGGAGCCGTTGGGTCGGTCGGCTGGGGCGGGGCTAGCATTCCAGTGGTCACGGTCCCCGCACCCCCTGTGAGGTGGACCAGTCCACCACTGACGTTGGAGGCCGCTGCACATGGCCAGTACCACCGCAACAGAGCGGACGGGCACCTCCCGAGGAGGCGGAACGCTGTACCGCGGCGATCTGGGCATGTGGTCGTGGGTCGCCCACCGCATCACGGGTGTGCTGACGTTCTTCTTCCTGTTCGCCCACGTTCTCGACACCGCTCTCGTGCGGGTGTCGCCGAACGCGTACGACCAGATCATCGAGACCTACAAGAACCCGATCGTGAACCTCTTCGAGGTCGGTCTGGTGGGCGCAGTGCTCTACCACGCGCTCAACGGCGTCCGGGTCATGCTGATCGACTTCTGGGAGAAGGGCGCGAAGCACCAGAAGACGATGCTCTGGACGATCCTCGTCGTCTGGGCCCTGGTGATGCTTCCCGGCACCTACTTCATGATGGAGCGCACGGTCTCCGAGCTGCTCGGAGGACACTGATCATGAGCGACGCACTGATCCTGGACAAGCCGCGCTCGCCGCGCCGCCCCGCCGCCCGCCGCAGCAACTTCGAGCTGTACAGCTGGCTGTTCATGCGCATCTCGGGCCTCGCGCTCGTGGTTCTCGTGCTGGGCCACCTGTTCATCATGAACATCCTCGACGGCGGTGTGCACCGCATCAACTTCGGGTTCGTCGCCGGTCGCTGGGCCTCGCCGTTCTGGCAGGTGTGGGACCTGGCCATGCTGTGGCTCGCCCAGATCCACGGCGGCAACGGCCTGCGCACGGTCATCAACGACTACGCGCGCAAGGACAGCACCCGCTTCTGGCTGAAGATGCTGCTCTACGTGTCGATGGTCCTGATCATCTCGCTCGGCACGCTCGTGATCTTCACCTTCGATCCGAACATCACCGGCTGACTCGCCACCCCACCACACTCGGACCGGGCGGCCAGGGAGAACTCGCATGCAGTTCCACAAGTACGACGTCATCATCGTCGGTGCCGGCGGCGCCGGTATGCGCGCGGCCATCGAGTCCGGCCAGCGCGCCCGCACCGCGGTGCTCACCAAGCTCTACCCGACGCGTTCCCACACCGGCGCGGCCCAGGGCGGCATGTGCGCCGCCCTGGCGAACGTCGAGGAGGACAACTGGGAGTGGCACACCTTCGACACGATCAAGGGCGGTGACTACCTGGTCGACCAGGACGCCGCCGAGATCATGGCGAAGGAGGCCATCGACGCGGTCCTCGACCTGGAGAAGATGGGCCTGCCGTTCAACCGGACGCCCGAGGGCAAGATCGACCAGCGCCGGTTCGGCGGTCACACCCGCAACCACGGCGAGGCCGCCGTGCGCCGGGCGTGCTACGCCGCCGACCGCACCGGTCACATGATCCTCCAGACGCTGTACCAGAACTGCGTCAAGCACGGCATCGAGTTCTTCAACGAGTTCTACGTGCTCGACATCCTGCTCAGCGACACCCCCGACGGCCAGGTCTGCACCGGCGCCGTGGCCTACGAGCTGGCCACCGGCGAGATCCACGTGTTCCAGGCCAAGTCCGTGGTGTTCGCCACCGGCGGTTTCGGCAAGGTCTTCAAGACCACCTCGAACGCGCACACCCTGACCGGCGACGGCATGGGCATCGTGTTCCGCAAGGGCCTGCCGCTGGAGGACATGGAGTTCTACCAGTTCCACCCGACGGGCCTCGCGGGCCTGGGCATCCTGCTGACCGAGGGCGCCCGCGGCGAGGGCGCGATCCTGCGCAACGCCTCCGGCGAGCGGTTCATGGAGCGCTACGCGCCGACCATCAAGGACCTCGCGCCGCGCGACATCGTCGCCCGCTCGATGGCGCTGGAGGTCCTGGAGGGCCGCGGCGCCGGTCCCAACAAGGACTACGTGCTGCTGGACTGCACGCACCTCGGCGCCGAGGTGCTGGAGACGAAGCTGCCCGACATCACCGAGTTCGCCCGCACGTACCTCGCGGTCGACCCGGTGAAGGAGCCGGTGCCGGTGTACCCGACCGCGCACTACGCGATGGGCGGCATCCCCACCAACGTCCACGGCGAGGTGCTGCGGGACAACGACAACGTCATCCCCGGCCTGTACGCCGCCGGCGAGTGCGCGTGCGTGTCGGTGCACGGCGCGAACCGCCTGGGCACCAACTCGCTGCTGGACATCAACGTCTTCGGCCGCCGCGCGGGCATCGCCGCCGCGGAGTACGCCTCGACGCACGAGTTCGTCGAGATCCCGGAGAACCCGACCAGGGTCGTCGAGGAGCAGATCGCGCTGGCCCTGTCGGAGCACGGCCACGAGCGGGTCGCCGACATCCGCACCGAGCTCCAGGCGTCGATGGACGCCAACGCGTCGGTGTACCGCACCGAGGACACGCTGAAGCAGGCGCTGCACGACGTGCAGGCGCTGAAGGAGCGCTACTCCCGCATCCAGGTGCAGGACAAGGGCAAGCGGTTCAACACGGACCTGCTGGAGGCCGTGGAGCTGGGCTTCCTGCTGGAGCTGGCCGAGGTGCTGGTCGTGGGCGCGCTGGCGCGCAAGGAGTCCCGCGGCGGTCACGCGCGCGAGGACTACCCGAGCCGCGACGACACGAACTTCATGCGTCACAGCATGTACTACAAGCAGGGCGACGAGCTGACCTCCGACATCCGGTTGGACTACAAGCCCGTCACCTTCACCCGCTACCAGCCGATGGAGCGCAAGTACTGATGTCCGCACCCGCTGAAGAGAAGACCGCTTCCGGCTCCAGGGGTTCCGAGCCGCCGGTGCCGGACGGCGCGATCACGGTCACCGTCAAGATCCGCCGGTTCAACCCGGAGTTCGACGACGAGCCGCGCTGGGACACGTTCGAGGTGCCCGCGCTGCCGTCGGACCGCGTGCTGAACCTGCTGCACTACTTGAAGTGGTACGTCGACGGCACGCTCACGTTCCGCCGCTCCTGCGCCCACGGCATCTGCGGCTCCGACGCGATGCGCATCAACGGCGTGAACCGGCTGGCGTGCAAGGTGCTGCTCAAGGACCTGCTCGCCGGTGGCGGCAAGGCCACCACGATCACCATCGAGCCCATCAAGGGCCTGCCGGTGCACAAGGACCTCCTGGTCGACATGGAGCCGTTCTTCGAGGCGTACCGCGCGGTCAAGCCGTACCTGATCTCCTACGGCAACGAGCCGACGCGCGAGCGCATCCAGTCGGCCGCCGACCGCGAGCGCTTCGACGACACGACCAAGTGCATCCTGTGCGCGGCGTGCACCACGTCGTGCCCGGTGTACTGGACCGAGGGCTCCTACTTCGGCCCGGCCGCGATCGTCAACGCCCACCGCTTCATCTTCGACAGCCGCGACGAGGCCGCCGAGGAGCGCCTGGACATCCTGAACGACGTGGACGGCGTGTGGCGCTGCCGCACGACGTTCAACTGCACCGACGCGTGCCCCCGCGGCATCCAGGTGACGAAGGCGATCCAGGAGGTCAAGCGCGCGCTGCTGTTCAAGCGCACCTGATCCGGGGTTCTCCCGAAGGCCGTCCGCGTCCGCGCGGGCGGCCTTCGGCGTTCCGGAGGGCGGTTTCGGCGGACAGGCGGACCGGGCTGCTGGCTGGCGTCGTTCACCCGGCCGTACCATCGGCGGTGACACCACCGGAGGAGATGCCGTGGCAACCGAGACGACGGAAGCCGGATCGCAGGCGGAGACCACGAGCCAGGAGAACTTCTTCCTGCTGATGGACTCCCAGTGGAAGCCGAAGGAGGGGCAGCTCACCCCCGACCTGGAGTCGATCGTCGGTGTCTGGCCGCTCGACTCCGAGGGCAACGTCGGCCGCTTCCGCAGCAACCCGTACTACGAGCCGATCGACGAGAACTCGCCCACCGACCCGTTCGACGCGGGCCTGCGCCTGCTGGTCGACAACCGCATCGAGGGGCCACAGCTCCAGCTCCTGCTGCTCGACGTCCTGTTCGACGTCGCGATGAACGGCGACGGCCGGCCGCTGGTCGCCAAGTCCCCCGACGACGTCCCGTGCATGGTGATCGCGACGTCCGAGCGGCACCGCTCCCGCGTGGCGTCGCCGGACTGGCGGCGGATGAGCGTCGAGCAGCTCGTCGAGGTGATCCCGGACGACGTGGAGCTGCTGTTCAACCCCGGCGGCCCGGCGATGGTGCGGCTGTCGGCGGAGTTCGCGACGTCCGCGCTGGAGCTGACGCCCGAGCAGGTCGAGAAGGCGCACGACAGCTTCCGCGACGAGGACGAGGGCGTGCACGTCCTGCCCTGGGAGGTCACCGAGACCACCGGGACCGACGCGACCGACGAGGGTGCGACGCCGCAGAAGTCGTGACGACGCACGACGGGGCCCCGCCGGATCGGCGGGGCCCCGTCGCACGCGTGGATCAGCAGGCGTCGTAGACGTACTCGCCCTCGTCGTCGTCCTCGTCGCCCGGCGTGGTCAGCGGCACGTCGCGCAGCACGACCGACAGCTCGTCGCCGAACTCGTCGCACGTCGCGTCGAAGTACTGCCGCTGGTACTCGACGACGAGCACGGCCGAGCCGTACTCCCCGACGTAGTCGTCGCACTCGTTCCACTCGCCGCACTCCTCGGCCACGGCGAAGTCGAACCCGATCGCCCTGCCCTCGGCCACGATCTCCGCGGCGTTCTTCTGCCCGATCGCGAGCCCGGCGTCGTGCGCGGTGGTGACCAGCAGCTCGGCGTACTCCAGCGCGTCGGACTGCTCGACGAACTCCGGGAAGCGGTGGAACGTGTCGAAGTTGTCGATCTCCACGGCCTGGAAGCCGTCCGCGGCGCAGCCCTCGATCCACCCGCCGACGATCCCGGCCAGCTCGGCCCTCTTCTCCGGCGTGGTGACGTCGAGCACCAGCTCGTCCCACTCGACGTCGCCGACGTACTCGCCGTCGTCGTCGCGCAGCAGCAGGTCGTCGTGCTCGGACTTCCACCAGTCGATCTCGTCACCGGGCTGGGTCTGGAAGCCGTTGACGTAGCAGACGTTGTAGAGCTCGTCCGCCGGCTCGGCGGTCCGGTCGCGCACGACGACACCGGTCCCGCTCGGCGGCGCGTACGCCCCGCCCAGCTGGTAGTCGGCCTGCACGTTCGCGGGCAGGTTCGCCGGAGCGTCGGCGGACGCCTGCCCGTACGTGGTGCCGACGACCAGCGCGGTGGCCGCCGTGAGGACGAGCGCGGTCGCGGTGCGACGCGCGGTGAAGAACTGCGGGGTCACGTTCTCTCCAGTGCGGGTGCGAAAGTGGTTCGAACCCGTACGAACCAACAGGTGATCCGCGGTGGAGTCAACCTCCGGCGGCCAACACGCGATTTTCGCGATACCCGGCCGGATCGCGCCCGCCCGCCGCCGCTCAGGTCCAGAAGACCGCCAAGCCGACGTTGAGCACCACGAGACCGGCCAGCGTCGGCGTGAGCCACTTCGGCGCCGCGGGCTTGCTCACGAACACCGCCGCCAGGCCCGCGACCACCACGAGGACCGCGAGCTTCACGCCGATCTTCGCGTGCGAGTAGTCCTGGTCGGTCAGCGGCGCGAGCCCGACCAGCGCGACGCCGGTGAGGAGCTGGAAGGCGGCACCGTGCAGCCAGCCCTTGTTCAGCGGCGCACCGGCACCCGCCCCGAGCTGCACGAAGACCATCGCGATCAGCATTCCCATGCCCAGCAGGTGCAGGAACACCAGCAGCAAGCGCACGAACTCCACGGTTTCAGACCTCCGGATCGGACGGGGTGCGCAGCGCCCGCAGGCCGCGGACGCCCAGGACGGCGATGACGGTGCCGAACACCAGCGACACGACGACGAGCACCAGGTGCACGAGGAAGAACGACGTCGGGCCGTCCTCCCAGGACCTCCCGTCCTTCCAGATGTTGCGCAGGAAGGTGGGCCAGATCACCCAGGACCAGGCCCCGAAGGCGAGCAGGAACAGCGACGCGCCGCGGGAAAGCCTCACCGGAGCAGTATCCGCCGTGGTGGGTGAAAGTCCGTCGGGCGGGGTGGATAGCCTGGAGGACGTGCCTTCCACCGCTCGACGGCCCGTCGTTGCCCTGGTCCTGTCCGCGTGCACGCTGATGGCCACCGCGCTCTTCGCCGCGCCCGTCGGCTCGGCGCAGCCCACCTCGTCGTCGTCGACGCAGCCCTCGGGCTCCGGTCGGCCGTCCGCGCCGGGCACGTCCGGCGCCGACGAGCCCGACGACAAGACGTCCGCGCCGCCCTCCTCGGCCTGCACCAACCGCGAGGCGCCACCGCCCGCCGTCACCGAGTCGGAGAACCCGGCTCCCGGTGAGCGCGCTCCGGCGCCGCTGCCCGTGCCGGAGAAGCCGCTGGGCGGCGACCGCATGGGCGAGTGCGGCCTGGTGCTGCCGCCGAACTCCGACTCCCCGCCCGCGACGGTCACCGCCGACTCGTGGCTCCTGGCGGACCTGACGAGCGGCGCCGTGCTGGCCGCGAACGACCCGCACGGCCGCCAGCGGCCCGCGTCGACGACGAAGGTCCTGCTGGCCGTCGCGGTGGCGCGCGAGCTGAACCCGAACGCCACGGTGACCGCCACGCAGGAGGACGTCGAGCAGGAGTGCACCTGCATCGGCCTGCGGGTCGGCGGCCAGTACACCGTGCAGGAGCTCACCCAGGCGCTGCTGATGGCCTCGGGCAACGACGTGGCCAACGCCCTGGCCCGCCAGCTCGGCGGTCAGGCCAACGCGCTGCGCAAGATGAACGCGGTGGCGAAGGAGCTGGGCGCCCAGGACACCAGGGCGGTCACGCCGACCGGCCTGGAGGCCCCCGGCACCAGCACGTCCGCCTACGACGTCGCCCTGATCTTCCGGGCGGCCATGAAGTTCAGCGTGATCAGCGAGGCGTTCGCGACGCCGCGCATCGACTTCGGCGCGAACAGCGGCAAGGGCACCGTGCCGGTGCTCAACGACAACCGGCTCCTGGAGTCCTACCGGGGCGCGCTGGGCGGCCGCAGCGGCTACACCGACGACGCGCTGCACACCTACGTCGGTGCGGCGGAGCGCAACGGCAAGAAGCTGGTGGCGGTGCTGCTGCGCGGCGAGGCCCAGCCGCTGCCGATCGCCGACCAGGCCGCGAAGCTGCTCGACTGGGGCTTCACGATCCCCGAGGCGGACGCGAACCCGGTGGGTCAGCTCGTCGCGGGCGCACCGCAGGCGAACACGAACGAGCCGCAGACGTCGACCAGCGGTGCCCCGGACGACGAGGCGGGCGCCTCGACCGCGTCGCAGCCGACCGCGATGAACCGGGCGTTCGGCAACGTGGGCGGTCCGATCACGGCCGTCGCGGCCGTCGGCGTGCTGGCCGCGATGGTGCTGGCGCTGCGCAGCCGTCGCGCACGGGCGGCGCGCGCCAAGCGGATGGCGCAGCAGCAGGCCCAGTTCTGACGCGCACCCGGCCCTGAGACGCCGGAGCGGCCCTCGCGAGGTGGATTCCCACCCGCGGGGGCCGCTCCGGCGTGTGCGGGGCTCAGCGGCGGCGCAGGAGGCTGCGCAGCGCGATCCCGGTCACCGCGCCCAGCCCGAGCAGACCGGCGGCGGACCCCGTGCCCGCGGCGCGGACCTCCACCACCGGCTTGATCACGGCGGGCGGCGGCGGCTCGATCGGGTCCGCGAGCAGGTTCTCCCGCGCCGTGGCCGTCCACGCGGCGATGAACAGCAGGAACTGCGCCACGAGGTTCGCGAACAGCAGGACGCCGATGACGGAGCCGAACGCCGCGCCCGCCGGCGAGTTCGCCACGACGCGCAGGTAGATCGCGCCGACCTGCTTGAGGATCTCGAAGCCGACCGCGGCGGCCGCCGCGCCCTTGACCGCGCTGCGCCAGCCGACGGGCTTGCGCGGCAGCTTCGCCAGCACCCACAGGAACACGAGCCAGTTGGCGACGAGGCCGAGCAGTATCGTCGCGACCTTCAGCACCGCCTCGGCCCACCCCACGCCGTCCAGGTTCACCAGCCGCAGCACCAGGTGCGCGAAACCGCTGCCCGCCGCGGTGATGCCGAGGGAGATCAGCAGCGCCACGCCGAGTCCGAGGAGCGCGAGCAGGTCCTTGAGGTAGGTCTTGATCAGCGGCAGGTCCTCCTTGGCGCGGCCCCACTGCGCGGTGAGCGCGTCGCGGAGGTTGCCGATCCAGCCGAGGCCGGAGTAGGCCGCGCCGAGCAGACCGAAGACGCCGACCGTGCCCTTGGAGCTCACGGCCTCCTCGACCGCCGTGTTGATCGTGCCGCCGAGCTCACCGGGGACGGCCGTGCTGATGCCCTCCTTCAGCTCGTCGAGCAGTCCCGGCTGCGAGGCCAGGACGAATCCCGCGACGGCGAAGCCGATCATCAGCAGCGGCACCAGGGACAGCACGCTGAAGTACGTCACCGCGGCGGCGAACTGCGTGCCGTACCGGGAGGTGTAGCGCTCCGCGGCCCGGACGAGGTGGTCGAACCAGCGGTGTTCACGACGCAGCTTGTCGAGCTTCGTCTCGGTCTTCGGAGAATCCTGCGTCACGCGGGAACGGTAACCAGGTGGGGGTACCCCCGCCACCCGGCCGCCGCTGCCGCGGATCAGGTCCCGGCGAGGAACCCGATGCGCTCGTACGCCCTGGCGAGGGTCCTGGACGCGACCTCCCTGGCGCGCTCCGCGCCGCGGGCGAGGATCTCGTCCAGCTCGGCGGGATCGGCGAGGTAGGCGTTGACGCGCTCCTGCACCGGCGTGACGAACTCGGTGAAGATCTCGCCGAGGTCCTTCTTGAGGTCGCCGTAGCCCTTGCCCTCGTAGGAGGCGACGAGGTCGTCGAGCGTGCGGCCGGTCAGCGCGGAGGCGATCACCAGGAGGTTGCTGACGCCCGGCTTCGCCGCCGGGTCGTAGGTGATCTCACGACCGGTGTCGGTGACGGCGGAGCGGATCTTCTTCGCGGACCGCTTGGGGTCCTCCAGCAGCTCCACCACACCGGCCGGCGCGGACTTGCTCATCTTCGACGTCGGGTCCTGGAGGTCGTAGATCTTGGCCGTGTCCTTGACGATGTGCGCCTCGGGGAGCCGGAAGGTCTTGCCGTAGCGGCTGTTGAAGCGCTGCGCGAGGTCGCGGGTCAGCTCCAGGTGCTGGCGCTGGTCCTCGCCCACCGGCACGTGGTGCGCCTGGTACAGCAGGATGTCCGCGGCCTGGAGGATCGGGTAGGTGAACAGGCCGACGCCGACGTGGTCGGCGCTCTGGCGCGCGGACTTGTCCTTGAACTGCGTCATCCGCCCGGCCTCGCCGAAGCCCGTGATGCACTGGAGGACCCAGCCCAGCTGGGCGTGCTCCGGCACGTGGCTCTGCACGAACAGCGCCGACCGGTCGGGGTCGATGCCGAGGGCGAGGAGCTGCGCGGCGGAGAGGCGGGTGTTCTGCCGCAACACCTTCGGGTCCTGCTCGACGGTGATGGCGTGCAGGTCCACGACGCAGTAGAAGGCGTCGTGGGTGTCCTGCAACGCCACCCACTGCCGCACCGCGCCGAGGTAGTTGCCGAGGTGGAACGAGCCGGCCGTCGGCTGGATGCCGGACAGGACGCGGGGACGGGCGACTGGTGCTGCGCTCTCCGTGGACACGGAGCCATTATCCCGAGGGCCGCCGCGGCGGTCCGGGGGGTGTCCGGCTCAGACCCTGGTGCTCGCCGGAGGGGTGACGCTCGTCGGCAGGACGTCCTCGGCGGGCAGCGCGATGCGCTGGTTCTGCACGCTCACGCTCACGACCGCCTTGCGCCGCCGGAGGAAGCCGAGCACGAGGCCACCGGCGCCCAGGGCGACCGTGGCCAGCCCCACCGGGCCGGACAGGGAGCCGGAGATCCGGCTCTCGGCGGCCGTGTCGGCGAGAGCGAGCGGGGCGCTCGCCAGGACGAGGCCAGCGGTGGTGCAGGTGACCACTCCCAGGGCCGCGGCCCCGCGGAGCAGACCCGTCCGCGCCAAGTCCTGCTGGACCGACTCCTGCTGGGCCGAATTCCGCTGCGCTGAATTCTGCTGCGCTGAATTCTGCTGGGCGACACCGCCACCCACCACGGAACTGCGCACTGCCGAGCCTCCTCGGAGACAGACTCCTTCACCACTACGGGTGAACTCATCGGACTGGTGACCGCGAAACTACCGAAGCTGTGCAACGCTCGTGTTGACTTCCGGTGAAACGCGTCCGGTGGCGAGACTAGTGGTGGTCGATCTTCACCCGTTGGTGCCCCCCCGGCTCGTGGCGTCCACTGCTCCGTACGTCGTAGTCCTCTGCCGCGCGGTGCGTCCCGCGAGCGCCGCCGTCGCCTCCAGTTGCCGCACGGTCCGCGCCGAGCCGTGCTCCGAGCCCGCCATGCGGCTGATGGTCTCCTCCATGAGCGTTCCACCGAGGTCGTTGGCGCCGCCGCGCAGCACCTCAGCGGTGCCCTCGTCGCCCAGCTTCACCCAGCTGACCTGCACGTTGTCCACCCGGCCGTGCAGCGCGAGGCGGGCGAAGGCGTGCACGGCGCGGTTGTCGCGGCGGCTGGGGCCCGGCCGGGCGACCCCGGCGAGGTAGATGGGGGCGTTGCGGTGCACGAACGGCAGCCCCACGAACTCCGTGAGACCGCCGGTGCGGTCCTGGAGCGCGGCGAGGGTGCGGAAGTGCCCGAGCCAGTGACCGGGGTGGTCCACGTGGCCGTACATCATGGTCGAGGACGAGCGGATGCCCACCTCGTGCGCGGTGGCGACGACCTCCAGCCACGTCGCGGTCGGCAGCTTGCCCTTGGTGAGCACCCAGCGCACGTCGTCGTCGAGGATCTCGGCCGCGGTGCCGGGGATCGTGTCGAGCCCGGCCTCCTTCAGCTCGGTGAGCCACTCGCGGACGCTCACGCCCGCCTTGGCGGCCGCGCTGACGATCTCCATGGGGCTGAACGCGTGGACGTGCATGCCGGGCAGTCGCCGCTTGATGCCGCGCACGACGTCGGCGTAGTAGGTGACGGGCAGCTTCGGGTCGATGCCGCCCTGCATGCAGACCTCGGTGGCCCCGGCGTTCCACGCCTCCTCCGCGCGGTCGGCGACCTCGTCGATCGACAGCCGGAACGCGTCGGCGTCGCGCTCGCGCTGCGCGAAGGCGCAGAAGCGGCAGCCGACGTAGCAGACGTTGGAGAAGTTGATGTTGCGGTTGACCACGTAGGTGACGTCGTCGCCGACCACGGAGGCGCGCAGCTCGTCGGCGAGCCCGGCCATCGTCTCCAGCGCCTGCCCCTCCGCGGTGAGCAGCGCCATCGCCGCGTCGGTGTCCTCCAGGATCTTCGCGGGGTCGTCGGCCGCGAGCGCGAGGCCGCGGGCGACGTCGGCGGGCAGCCGCTCGGGGGCGCTCACCCGCGGCACGGACGTGCGCAGCTCGGCCCAGTCGCCGTAGACGGAGTCGAAGTCGCCGCGCCGGTCGTCGGTGCGGCCCTCGGTGTCGACGGCGGTGTGCAGGTCGGCGCGGCCGGTGGTGTCGAGGCCGCCGTCGGGTTCCTGCCACTCGCGGCCGACGACCGCGGCCGCGGGGTCGGCCAGGCCGTCGGGGGCGGCGAGCGCGTCGACGTGCGCGGTCAGCCTGCTGTCGATCCACTGGCCCGCCCCGGCGCGGACGTAGCGCGGGTACGCGGTGAGGCGCTCGCGGAGGGTGAAGCCGGCGGCGGCGGTGCGCTCGGCCAGCTCGTCGATCAGCGGCCACGGGCGCTCGGGGTTGACGTGGTCCGGGGTGATCGGCGAGACGCCGCCCCAGTCGTCGATCCCGGCGCGCAGCAGCAGCGCGTGCTCGTCGCCGATGAGGTTCGGCGGCGCCTGGACGCTGACGCCCGGCCCCAGCAGCAGGCGGGCCACGGCGACGGTCGCGGCCAGCTCGTGCAGGTCGGCGTCGGGCATCCCGCGCATCGCCGTGTCCGGCTTGGCGCGGAAGTTCTGGACGATGACCTCCTGCACGTGCCCGTACTGCCGGGCGCTGGCGCGGATCGCCATCAGCGACTCGGCGCGCTCGGTGATCGTCTCGCCGATACCGATGAGGATGCCGGTCGTGAACGGCACGTTCACCCGGCCCGCGTCGGTGAGCACCCGCAGCCGGACCGCCGGCTCCTTGTCCGGGCTGCCGTGGTGCGGGCCGCCCTTCTCGCTCCACAGCCGCTCGGCGGTGGTCTCCAGCATCATGCCCATGCTGGGCGCGACGGGACGCAGCCGCTGGAGCTCCTCCCAGGACAGCACGCCGGGGTTGAGGTGCGGGAGCAGGCCCGTCTCCTCCAGCACGGCGATGGCGCACGCGCGGAGGTAGTCCAGCGTGGACGAGTAGCCGCGCGCCTCCAGCCACTCCCGCGCGGCCGGCCAGCGGTCCTCCGGCCGGTCGCCGAGGGTGAACAGGGCCTCCTTGCAGCCCGCCGCAGCGCCCTCCCGCGCGATCTGGAGCACCTCGTCGCGCTCCAGGAACGCCGCGGGCAGCTTGTGCGGCGCGGTGGCGAACGTGCAGTAGTGGCAGCGGTCGCGGCACAGCCTGGTGAGCGGGACGAACACCTTGCGGCTGTAGGTGACGATCCCGCTGCGGCCCTCGGCGAGCAGGTGCGCGTCGCGGACCCGTCCGGCCGCCGCGAACAGCGTCTCCAGGTCCGCGCCGCGCGCGTGCAGCAGCACGGCGGCCTCGGTCACGTCGAGCGTCGCGCCGTCCCCCGCTCTGCGCAGGGCTCGCCGCAGCGCGGCGTCGCTCGGGACGGGCTCGGGCGGCGTCACGGAGATGTCCACAACCACGTCAACGACCCTAGGCGTCCCGTGTTCCCCCGACTGTGCGTAGTGAGGTTGCGCACTCGCCCGATCAGGTGGCCGGCCGGTCCGTGCGCGGCGGCGCGGCGAACCCGGTCCCCGGTGGCAGCAGCACGCCGACGACGGTGCCGGTGCGGTCGACCAGCGGCACGGAGACCTCGGCCTCCGCGGTCCGCAGCTCGCGCAGCGCCTCCGCGCGGGCGGCCAGCACGGCGTCGCGCTCCCGGCGGGCCTGCTCGAAGCGGCGCAGCGCGTCGGCCGTGTCGCTCCGCAGCTCGTTGCGCTCCTCGGAGAGGCGCGCGGTCTCGGCGGCGATCCGGCCCAGCTCCTCGTCCAGCCGGTCCCGCTCGCGGCGCAGGGTCGCCTCCCGCTTCTCCGCGTCGGCGATCCGGACGGCGTTCCCGGAGGCGACGGCGTCCTCCAGGTCGACGGCGTGCCGCCGGATCGCCCGGTCGACGCGCGCGACGTCCCGGTTCAGGGCGTGCGCCGAGTCGGCGAGCGTCCGCAGTTCCGCGATCACGGCGCGCAGGGCGTCGTTGGCCTCCGCGTGCACGTCGGCCGCGTCACGCATCCGTTCCTCCCCGGCAGCGAGGTCCCGGTCTCGTCGGTCGAGCTGTTCGGTGGCCCGCTCGACCCGCCGCCGAGCGGTGTCCGCCTGCTGCTCGCGGACCGTGCGCTCCACCTCCCTGGCGAGGTCGAGCGCGATCCCCGACCGACTGGCGGGTCCGGACAGCGGGGCGTCGTCCTGCCGCGCCTCACCGGCGCGCAGCAGCGCGTCCAGCGCGGCGGCGGCCCGCTTCTCGGCCCGCGCGAGGTGCTCCTCCGCACCGGTGACGTCACCGCCGGAGCGGTGGGCGACGTGCAGGTCCACCTCGGCGTTGATCCGGTCCACGACGGCCCGGTCGTAGGCGCTCGCCGCGGCACGGACGGCCGGGGTGACCGAGGGGTCGCCGAACGGCTCGTCGTGGTCGTCCGAGTCGCTCGTCGGCGTCGGCGGCGTGACCTCGATCGTCGGGGTCGGCGGCGTGACCTCGATCGTCGGCGGCGTCGGAGGCGGCAGCGGCGTCGGAGGCGGCAGCGGCGTCGGAGGCGGCAGCGGCGTCGGAGGAGGCGGCGGCGGAGTCCCGGGGGGCGGGGTGGGCGAGTTCAGCTCGTCCACGGCACGACCCACCTCCACCTTGCGATCCCACCACACGACCTGCTTCGCGTCCGCCTCGTCGCGCGCGGCGTCCGCGGCCTCCCTCAGCGCCGCCTCGCCCGACACGAGGTCGGCGTGCGCCCGCACGGCCTCGTCGCGCCGGGCCGCCGCGGTGTCGCGCGCGCGCTCCAGCTCGGCGGTGCGCGCCGCGTCGCGGTTCCCGGTCAGCGCCTCCTGGGCTGCGGTCAGCGCCTCGGTGCGGGTCCGCACGTCCTGCTCGGCCCTGCGGGTCGCGAGCCACAGGTCGTCGACGGCGCGCTGCGCGCGGTCCACGGCCTCCACGGCCGTGCGCCAGTCGGCCGCTGCGGTCGTCGCGGCGTCCTGCGCGGTGGTGATCGACTCCGGCAGGGCGTCGAGGCCCAGCACGGCGGCGGTCTCGGGACCGGTGGCGCGGACCTGCACCGAACCGGGCGTGCGGACCTCCACCACGCCCTTCCGCCCCCTGCCCACGTCGGCCACGACGCGGTACTCGACGTCGTAGGTGATCACACTGCTGCGTCCCTTCGGCTTGAGCGTCCCGGTCCGGCCGTGCGCCGTGCCGCCCTGCGCGGAGTCCGCCAGTTCGGAGGCGTGCCGCGGCTGCACGCCGGAGCCGGAGAAGTTGACGTCCGGGTTCTGGTGCGCGAACCCTCCGCTGCCGAGACCGACCGCGACGTCGACCCCGGCGGTGTCGCGCACCTCGCTGGACACCGAGGTCACCGACGTCTCGGGCCGCTCCAGTTCCACGCCGTCGCTGACCGCGGTGAGGCGGGGGTTCACCAGCCGCGCGTAGACCCGCACGTCGCCGTGCTGCCGGGAGCCGAACAGCGCCGTGTCGTGCAGCGACGGCACGTCCAGCGCGCCGTCGAGCATCTCCGGCAGCTTCGCCTCCAGCACCTCGGTGGTCAGGCCGGACCACAGCGCGTTCGCGGCGCCGCTGCCCTCGTCGACGAGTTCGCGGCGGGCGCCGGCACGCCGCAGCGCCTCCCGCGCGGCCTCCCGCACGGCCGACGCGCCGCGCAGGCCCTGCACCGACGCCGAGGGCGGCAGCGGGTCACCGGCCATCAGCTGCCACGCCGCCGCGTTCAGCGGGTGACCGTCGCGGGAGTTCAGCGGTGTGCTGGTGGGGGCGTGCGCGGTGCTGCCGGGCCGGGACCCGGTGGAGGTGATCCGGACGTCGTCGGCGAGCGTGCGGACCACCATGTCGCGCTGCTCGGTCGACACCGCGGCGACGGGCACGCCCCCCTTGGTGACCACCAGCTCGAACTCCACCGGGACCGCGAAGCGCGCGGCGGGACCGTTGGCCTTGCGGACCCGGCCGGACTGGTCGGTCGTGGAGCGGGAGTCGGCGATCGAGCGGCCCTGGCCGTAGGAGACGGCGGCGGTGCCGCCAGCGGTGCCGGTGATCGACGGGTCCTTCGCCGGGTCGGCCACCACGCCCGCGCCCGGCGCGCGCAGGCCGGTGCGCCACGACCAGCCGCGGCCCTTCGACGTGGACGACTTCGACGAGCCGGTGACGACGTGCTCGATCTCCACGCCGTCGTTGACGACGTCGGTGAACCTCGGCGCACCGGTCTTCGCCCGCAGCACGACCTGGTAGGTGTCCTTGCCGATCACGGTGCCCGGCTGGTGCAGCAGCAGCGGCACGCCGCCGTCGAGCGCGCTGTCGACCAGGCCGCGCACGTTCTCCTTCGACGTGAGGTCGAGCATCCGGCGCAGGTTGTTCATCGAGTCGTTCAGCACGGCCTCGGGGACGAGCTTCGCGCCGAGACCGGCGTTCTGCCGGTCGAGCGCGGCCCGCGCGGCCAGCACGAGGCCGTCGGTGTCGGGCAGGTCCTCCACGAGGCCGAGACCGATCGCGCCCGGCTCGCCCTCCCGCAGCATCTCCGGGGCGGCCATGGTCCGGCCGGTCGCGGCGGGCGGCCGGTCGGGCAGCGGCGGCAGCAGTCCCGCCTCGCGGGCCTGCGCCTCGTCCAGCCGGACGAACACGCCGCCCGGCAGCTCCACCCGCGACCCGGCCGGGCGACCGGCGCCGTCCCGCAGCAGGTTGGCGTTCTTGCTCTCCGCGACGACGTCGACGTCGGCGGTGTAGCGCACGAGGAACGTGCGGCCCTTCGGCGCGGTCTTGGCGTTGCGGTCCACCGAACCGGCGATCTCCGACTCGGCGGCGCTGGACTCCGACCACGGCGTGACGCGGGCGAACGGCGCCGCGCCACCCGCGCCCGCCGCGTTGCGCGACGGCCTGACCGGAAGCGACAGCTCGGCGGTGACGTCCACCGAGTGGCCCGTGGCGGAGCTGGAGGACGCCTTCGACCCGCCGGACGCGGCGTTCTCGACGACGCCGTCCTCCGCGGCCACGACGAGCTGCGGGTCCCGCAGCGACATCCGCAGGCCGAACGCGCCGTGCCGGTCGGCGATCCGCCGGTCGTGCACGAGGCCGCCCTCCTGCACGCCACCGTCGACCATCGCGCGCAGCGTCGACTTCAGCGCCTCCGGGGTGAACACGGCGTCGATCCGCTTGCGCGCCTCGCTGCCGGGCAGCCCGAGGACGTCGTCGCCGCCCGCCGACTCGGTCAGCTTGGCGATGGTCTCCGCGCGCAGCGCCTCGGTCCCGGTGACGGCCTCGACGTGCAGCCACCTCGGCGGCGGCGGCGCGTCGGCCGGACGGGGCTCGGTGAGGAGCTGTTCGATCGTGCGACCGGGTCGCGCGGACGGGGTGACGACCGGCTGTCCCGGCTGGAACTCCGACAGGTCGCGGGTGGAGGTGGCGCCGGTGGACACGTAGGCGTGGAAGCGGCCCTCGATGGGACGCAGCTCCACCTCGGAGCGCGGGGACGCCGTCTCGGCGCGGGTGTGCACGGCCGGCGTGTGCTTGCCGGGCCGTCCCGGCAGCAACCGACGCACCCAGCGCTTCTTCCTGCTGTGGCTGGTGATCGTCACGTCGAACACGACGTCGTGGCCGAAGACCTCCGAGTCGGCGGTGCCGGTGTTGAGGGTCGTGCTCGCCGCGGTCGGCCCGGCGGAGTTCTTCGTGGTGGACGTGCGGTTGTAGCGGGCGGTGACGATCGGCGACGGCGCGAGCGTCGCCCTCGCCAGCGGCTTCGGGATCACCGCGCGGCCCTGCACGCCGACCGAGGTGGTCTTCTGCGTCGTGGTGGAGCTGGTCAACGACGGGGACGCCGCGTTGCCGCTGCGGACGTTGCGGTCGCCCGCCCGGCCCAGGTGCTCGCCGGGGCCGAGCAGCCGCGCCTTGACCGTGACGGTGACGTACTCGTCGCTGGCCTTCCCCTCGCGCTTGAGCCGCGCCTGCACGCCGGGGCCGAGCAGGGTGTCCATCGACGCCTTCAGCGCGCCGGGCGAGAGCTTCGCGTTCAGCTCGCGCTGGTTCTCGCTCTGCGCGGTGACGCCGCCGAGCAGGTCGCCGCCGCTGCGTCGCGGCGGCTTCCAGCTCTGCGAGAACGACGGGAGGGCGTCGGCGAAGCCCGGCAGGCCGCGGATCGCCCGCTCCACCTGCTGCTGCACCTCGTTCGCGCCGTCGAACCTGCCGATCTTCACGTCGCCCGCGGCGAGCTGCGCGGCCAGGTACGGCGGTTCGTAGCGGGTCTCGTCCTTCACGAACTGCTCGGCCGGCGTGCCGTCGGGCACGGGCAGGCCCTGCGCGACGGCCTCCGGCAGGCCGACCCGCAGGAACGCCGTGGCGTCGTAGAGCCTGCTGCCGTTGGGCGTCTCGATCTCCAGGTCCACGCCCATCTCGTAGAGCCCGGCGTCGCCCCTGAGCGCGACTCCCCTGCGGGACGTGGTGGACGTGCCGGTCTGCGAGGTCTCCTCGGTGCGCGCGGAGTGGCCGAACACGGCGCCGCCGAGCCCGCCCGCCGGTGCGCCGTCGGTGCCGCTGAACGAGCCGACGACCCCGCCGCCGACGCCGCCGGACACGTCGTAGCCGCTGCGCACGGCCGACTGGAGGCCGGTGGACGTGGTGGTGACGTCGTGCAGCCGCAGCTCGGGCGAGCCGGTCACGCCGACCAGCGCGGCGGTGCGCGGGCGCAGCCGCATCCGGACGACGCCGCGCTTCGCGCCGTGCGGGCTGACCAGGTCGGGCGAGGTGACCCAGCCGCCCTCCAGCAGCTCGCCCATCCGGTCCCGCACGCCGGTGGCGCTGACGAAGTCCCGCAACTCGCGGCGGCCGTCCGCGCCGAACTTCGTGATCGAGGGGTGCAGCAGCGCGGAGACCTCGTCGAAGATCCGGTCGGAGTCCAGGTCGGTCACGGCCTCGGGCACGGGGTGCTCCAGGCGCGGCCCCGTGCCGGGCGGCAGGGTCACCGTCCCCAGCTCGGGGTCGGCGGGCGTCAGGTCGGCCAGGTCGTCCGGCACGTGCAGCGTCACGCCGCCCTCGACGAGGCCGTGGCGGCGCAGGCCGGTCTCCGGGATCAGCTCGATCAGGTAGTCGACCGGCGTGTCCAGCGCCTTCGAGCCGCCGCCGGAGCGGATCTGCCGCTGGTCGGTGACCGACGACGACGTGGAGGCGGTGGTCACCGGGGTCGCGAGCGGCGTCGTGGCGGCGAGATGGCCGTAGACGCCGGGGCCGGTCGCGAGCGCGGCCACGGTGACGTCGTGGGCGTTGCTCACCGACGACGTGGTGCCGGCCGAGCCGGTGTGCGCGGACGTGACGTCGATGCGGGTGTTGACCGCGGGAGTCACCGGTGGGGCGGGCGTGCGCAGCCGGGCGGTGACCTTGACCTCGTACTTCGTCCCGCCGACGCTGACCGGGAACCTCCGGCCCCGCCCGGTGAACGACTCGAGGTCCTCGCCGAGCGCGCGGGCGACGGCGTCGACGCCCACCGGCACCACGCCGTCGCGGGCGGGCAGCATCCGGGTCACGGTCGCGGCGACCTCCGGGCCGCCGCGCACGCCCGTCGGCACGACGCCGCCGAGCGCCTGGTTCTCCTGGAGGTAGCGCGGCAGGTTCGGCAGGTCGCGCACCAGCAGCGCGTGCGACGGCGGTGCGCTGCGCGGTGCGGGGACGAGGCCGGCCAGCTCGGTGCCGTCGTCACCGGGCCGTGAGCCCGGCACGTCGCCGAACCGCTCGAAGTCGCGACCGCCGTCCACACCGACCCACCCACCCGAAGGATCGATCGTGGTCACCGCCGGCGCCGCGTACACCTCGCCGCTGTGACCCGTGGCCCGCAACCGCTCCAGCAGATCCCGCGCCGGACTCCCACCCGTCGCCGGATCGACCGCCCCCACCTCGCAGGACCACGCCACCACCGGCGAATCGGAAGCCGTCCCGGCAGCACGCATCAGAGCGGTGCCGCGGATCAGGTCGGCCATCGCCGCACCACCGACCCGCACCACCCCACCACTCCTCAACCGCACGTCGAACCCGTCCGAGTGGCCGTGCGAATCCACGTGGAACGCCGTACGACCATCACGCCCCCACGGCGTGCTCACCACGTCGAAGTCCACACCCCCGACCCCGCCACCACCGGTACCCGCGAACGTCTCCCCGTACCGCCGGTACTCCGTGGCCCCAACGCCCGTGGCCGCCCCCATCGCCACCTCGTCACCCGCACGACTCGGAAACGCCACACCCACGACCCGACCCGACGCATCCGTCAACGGCAGGAAGTCCACATCAGCCGCCGTGAGCCCCTCCACCAGAGGAACACCACCACCACCGCGCTGCGACGGACCGGGAGGGGCGTCGACCCCGGCGACGTCCGCGTCGGTCCGCAGCCGCTCCGCCTCCGCCGTGCGTGCGGTCGACTCCGGCAGCTCCTCCGCCCGCGCGGTCGCCTCGGCGTGCGCGGCCTGCGCCCACGTCAGCTCGTGGTCGGCGCGCAGGTAGTCGCCCCACACCTCCTCCAGCGACGACGGCTCCGACTCCTCCGGGGCGGTGTCCGGCTCCTCGGGAGCCGGGGTGGAGTCGCTGCCGGGGTCCTGGTCGGCGGGCGCGGGGTCGTCGGCGTAGACCAGCGCCGGAGGATCGCCGGGGCTGAACCGGACGAGCGGCTCGTTGCTCGCGCTGTCGGCCTGGTGGCGGGCGACGATGTCCTCGTAGATCGCGTGCTGGAAGTCCCCTTCGGGCGACCAGTAGAGGTGCGCACCGTGCTGCACACCGACGTTGCGGTGCGTGAGCAGCCAGACGACGTGGTCGTAGTCCTCCTGCGACAGGCTCGTCCCGTCCTGCGGCAGGCGGACGTGGAACAGGTCGTGATCGCCGGTGACCTCGCGGAACTCCCCGTCCGCCGTCCTGGCCCGCACCACGCCGCGCTCGTCGACGTCGAAGCGCCCCTCCTCCTGGAGGCGCCGCATCTCCTCGGAGAGTTCCGCGTGCTCGCGCTGGCGCTTGGCGAACGCCGCCTCCACCGCGGTCCTGGTCTCCGGGGTCATCGCGGCGAGCTCCGCGCTCGGCGGGAGCACCGGTGAGAAGAACCCGACCAGGCCGATGTCGTCGGGGGAGGCGCCGATGAAGGTGTCCCACTTGTTGATCGTCTTGGCCTTGACGTCCTTGGGCTTGGGAACGGCGCCCTCCTCCAGCCTGCGCACCGCCGTCGGGTTCGTCGGCCGGACGTCCAGGACGAGCCCGAACCGGTCGACCACGGCCTGGAGCCGCTGCTGGTTCTTCCGGGGCAGACCGAGGTTCTGCTCCAGCTCCTGCGCGGTGACGGTCTCGGTGTGCGGCTGCGCGGAGCTCCAGTCCTCCGACGGCGTGGTGCGGCCGTCGCTCCCGGTCCGCTGAGCGGACGGGGACGTCCACTCCGACGTGCGGAAGGGCGTGCGACCGGCGGGGCTGCTCTCCGGCGCGGTCTGCGGGTTCGCGTCGAGAGCGTCGAACAGCTCCTCGACGAAGGTGTCCGGTGCGAAGCCGAGTTCGACCCTCGGAGGGGTGGCCGACACCCGCGAGGAGCTGTCCGACTCGTCGTCCGAGGAGGGCGGGGTGTCGTCGTCGGACATCGGTGGCGTGTCGTCGTCCGAGGGCGGCGGTGTCTGGTCCTGCGGCACGTCGCCGAACCGCTCGAAGTCGCGACCGCCGTCCACACCGACCCACCCACCCGAAGGATCGATCGTGGTCACCGCCGGCGCCGCGTACACCTCGCCCGTGTGACCCGTGGCCCGCAACCGCTCCAGCAGATCCCCCGCCGGACTCCCACCCGTCGCCGGATCGACCGCCCCCACCTCGCAGGACCACGCCACCACCGGCGAATCGGAAGCCGTCCCGGCAGCACGCATCAGAGCGGTGCCGCGGATCAGGTCGGCCATCGCCGCACCACCGACCCGCACCACCCCACCACTCCTCAACCGCACGTCGAACCCGTCCGAGTGGCCGTGCGAATCCACGTGGAACGCCGTGCGACCGTCCCTGCCCCACGGCGTGCCCACCACGTCGAAGTCCGCACCTTCGACCCCGCCGCCGTCGGTGCCCGCGAACGTCTCCCCGTACCGCCGGTACTCCGTGGCCGCGACCCCCGTGGCCGCCCCCATCGCCACCTCGTCACCCGCACGACTCGGAAACGCCACACCCACGACCCGACCCGACGCATCCGTCAACGGCAGGAAGTCCACATCAGCCGCCGTGAGCCCCTCCACCAGAGGCACACCACCACCACCGCGCTGCGACGGTCCCGGCTTCACCGCGTCGTGCAAGGCGTCGATCTCCGCGACCTCGCGGTCGATCCCCCGCTGCTCGGAAGTGGTGCCCCGCTGGGAGGTGCTGGCGGCGGTGGTGCCGTCGTCCACCTCGCGACCTTCGCTCCCGTCCCCCGCCCGAGACGCGTCGGTGGTCCCGGTCGCGGGCTCGGGCGGCGTGCTCGGCCCGGCCTGCCGCCGGGCGTTGTACTCGTCCACCCGCCCGTCGAGCGCGGCCTTCTCCCGCAGCCACTCCGCCTTCGCCACGTCCGCGTCGGCCCGCAGCCGTGCCGCCTCGGCCGTGCGCGCCTCCAGCTCCGCCGTCAACGCCCGGTGCTGCTCCCGCGCACGAGAGTGCTCGCGCGACGCGTCGCTCAACACCCGGTCCGCACCGTCCTGACGACGTTCGGCAGCCCGGAGCGCGTCCTCCGCGCGCGTCGCGGCGGCCTCCGCCTCCCGTGCCCCGCGCGTGGCCTCCTCGACCCGCGTGGCGGCGTCCCTCGCCTCGTCGGCCGCCATCCGGGCCTCTTCGCGCGCCTTCGGCAGTGCCGCCGCGGCCTCGTCACGAGCCGTCTCCGCCTCGGTCAGCTCACGCTCGATCCGCTTCAGCGTCCCGTCCAACGACGTGGTGTCCGTCGCACCACCCCCCACCGCCTCAGCACGCGCCTTCCGCACCTCCTTCCGGTCCTCGGTCAGACCCTCGACGAGCTTCCCCCGATCCGCCGCGGTCCTCGCCAGAGCGTCGGCCTCCTTGGCCGTCGTCTCCGCCCGCGCGTCGGCGAGTTCCGCCGCCCTCTCCAGTCGCGTCCGCTCCGCGACCAGCTGCTCGGCGTGCTCGCGCGCCTCCCGCGCCGGTCCGCGTGCCTGCTCCACACCGGAGTCGGCGGTCTCCGCGCGTTGCCCGGCCCGGTCCAGCGCGAACCGCCGCTCGCGCACCTCGGCCTCGGCCCGGTCGGCCCGCTCGTGGACGTCGCGCCACGTGTCGTCGACCTTCCGCTGCGCCGCGTCCAGGTCCTCCTCCGCCGTGCGCCACGCCGCGGCGGCGTCCTTCACCCTCTCCTGCGCCGCCAGCAGGTCCTGGTCCAGTGGCGCTCCGAGCAGCGTCTCCACCTCGGGCGCGGTCATCCTGACCTGCGTGGACGCGGGCACGGCCACGTCGACCACGGCGGTGCGGCCCTTGCCGAGGTCGGCGACGACCCGGTACTCGACGCCGAACCCGGCCAGTCCCGACTGCCCCCTGGGCTTCAGGGTGCTGACCTTGGAGTCGGTCGCACCGGTGGACGTGGCCGCGCTGTCCTCCCCGGCGCGGCGGACCTCGACACCGCCGGTGGAGAAGTTCGCGTCGGGCTGCTTGTGCGCGAGGCCACCGGAGGCGAGCCCGACACCCACGTCGCCGGTCTCGGTCTGCTTCGCCTCGGTGGACGTGCCGGACACGGAGCTCTCCGGCCGCTCCAGCTCGACGCCGTCGCTGATCCCGGCGAGTTCGGGGTCGACGAGCCGCGCGTAGACCTTCACGTCGGCGTGCTGGGACATCAGCAGCGCGGCCTCGTGCAGCTCGGGGAGGTCCAGCGGACCGTTCAGCATCGCGGGCAGCTTCGCTTCGAGCATCTCGGTGCCCAGACCGGACCACAGGGCGTTGCCCGCGCCGGTGTTCGGGTCGGTGAGGCCCTTCTTGGCGCCCGCCTCCTTCAGCGCGGTGACCGCGGCGTCGCGGACCGCGCCCGCGCCGTGCAGGCCCTCGACCGACGCGTTGTACGGCAGGGTGCCGTGACCGGCCGCCTGCCACGCCCGGACGCTCTCCGGGGTGCCCTCCGACCTGTCCCGCACCCGCGGCACCGGGGCTGCTGCTGGCGCGGGGGGTGCGGTGGTGTCGCCGGCGATCTTCTGGTTGTCGGCGAGGGTGCGCAGCAGCATGGTCTTCGGCGGCTCGCCGGGCTTGGCGGTGGAGGCGGTGGCGAGCACCTGGTCCCCCCTGCGCACGACGAGCTCGAACTCCACGGGCACGTCGAAGCGCGCCGCGGGACCGTTGGCCTTGCGCACGCGCCCCGACTGGTCGGCCGTGGAGTGCGAGTCGGTGATCGAGTTCGCCTGCCCGACGTTCGCGCTGACCAGCGCGCCCGCCGTGCCGGTGAGGTTCGGGTCGGACGTGGCGGGCACGACGGCCGTGCCGGGCGCGCGCACGCCCAGGCTCCACGACGACCCCTTGCCCCGGCTCTCCGACTCCTTGTCGACACCGGTGACGACGTGCTCGATCTCGACGCCGTCGTTGACGACGTCCTTGAACGTCGGCGTGCCGACCTTCGCGTGCAGGGTGACCTGGTAGGTGTCCGCGCCGAAGACACCGGGGTCGTGCAGCAGCAGCGGCACACCGCCGTCGAGGGCGCTGTCCAGCAGGCCCTTGCGGCTCTCCGGCGCGGTGAGGTCGAGCAACCTTCGCAGGTTGTTCATCGAGTCGTCGAGCACGGAGTCCGGCATGAGCTTCGTGCCGCGGTCGCCCAGCTGGGCGCGCAGGTCGGCGACGAGGCCCGCCGTGTCGGGCAGGTCCTCCACCAGGCCGAGGCCCAGCGAACCGGGGCCGTCCGGGCGCAGCGACGACGGCGGTGCGACGCTCACGCCCCCAGGGGTGGGCCGGTCGGGGAGCTGCGGCAGCAGCCCCATCTCGCGGGCCTGGTCCTCGTTGACCCGGACGAACACACCACCGGGCAGCGTCACCACCGCCCCCGCCCGCTTCGGCGACGAGTCGTGCAGCAGGTTCGTCTCCCGGCTCTCCGCCACGATCGACGCGTCGGCCGTCATCTGCACCAGGAACGTCCGGCCCTTCGGCGCGGTCTTGAAGTTGCGGTCGACGGAGGCGGCGATCTCGTCCTCGCGGACGGACGACTCCTGCCACGGCGTCCACTTCCCGGCGACGGCGGCGCCACCCGCCCCCGCGGCCGCGACCGAGGGCCGGACCGGGACGTTCAGGTTGGCGTTGATCTCGACGGCCTGCGCGTCGGTCGTGCTCGCCGACGACTTCGACCCGCCCGACGTGGCGTTCTCCACGACGCCGTCCTCCGCCACCGCGATGATCGTCGCGTCGCGCAGGGACAGGGACATGCCGATCTCGCCCACCCGGTCGGCCACGCGGCGGTCGTAGACCATGCCCCCCTCCTGGAGGCCCTGGTCCACGAGCTTGCGCAGGTTCGCGCGCAGCGCCTCCGGCTCGAACATCGCGTCGACGCGCCGCCGAGCGTCGCTGCCGGGCAACCCCAGGACCGAGTCGTTCCCCGCGGCCTCCTCCAGCTTCGCCACGGCCTCGTCGCGCAACGCCGTGGCGTTCACGACGGCCTCCACACCCAGCCACTTCGGCTTCGGCCCCACCTGCGCCGACTCGCGCGTCAGCAGGTCCTTGATCGTCGGCGTCTCGCCCGGCGGGAGGTCCCGCCGCGTCGGCTCCTTCGGCGCGAACTCCGACATGTCCTTCGTGGAGGTGACGCCGTCGGAGGTGTAGAGGTTCATCGAGCCGCTGATCGTCCTGCCGGGGTGACCGTCCGGCAGGTCCGGCGACGATGCGAACAGCGTCTGCACCCTCGGCGCGCGACGGACCGGCGAGTCCGGCGTGAGCCGCCGGACCCACGGGCGCGGACGGGTGTAGCGGGTGATCACCACCTCGAACTCGACGTCGTGGGCGAACACCTGACTGTCGGCGCTGCTGGCGTTCAGGGTCGTGCTGGCCGTGGTGGGGCCGGCGGAGTTCTTCGTCGTCTTCGTCGCGGAGAACTGCACGCCGACGTTCGGCGACGGCGCGAGCGTCGTCTTCGCCAGCGGCTTCGGGATGACCACGCGACCCTCGACGCCGATCCGGCCCGTCTTCTGCGTCGTCGTGGAACTGGTCAGCGACGGACTGCTCGACCCGCCGCTGCGCACGTTGCGCTTGTCGGCCCGGCCGAGGTGCGTGCCCGGTCCGGTCTTCGCCCGCACGGTGACGTTGACGAACTCGTCGGTGAACGCGCCCCGCTGCTTGAGCTGCACCTGCACACCCGGCCCCAGCAGGGTGTCCATCTTCCCCTTCAACGCCGACGGCGACAACGCCGCCGACAACGCACGCTGATTCGCCAGCCGCTCCGCCATCTCGGCCGAGTCCTTGCCGCTCTTGCGAGCAGGAGCGTCGGCGTCCGACCACTTCGGCAGCAGACCCTCCAGGCCCTCGGCGCTGCTCAGCGCGGTCTCGACCTGTCCCTGCACCTTCGCCGCGGCCTCGAACTCACCGACCTTCGCGTCACCAGCGGCCAACGACGCGGCCAGGTACGGCGGCTCATAACGCCTCGCCTCCGGCTGGAACAGGTCCGGCGTCCCCTCCGGAACACCCAGCCCCTGCTGCTTCGCCTCCGGCAGACCCACCCGCACGTAGGAGACGGCGTCGTAGGTCAGCGGCGTGCCGGTGGGAGTCGTGAACGTCAGCCGCGTCGTCGTCTTGTAGAGCCCGGCCTCGCCCTTGACCTGGACGCCCCGCCGCGAGGACGTGGTCGAACCGGCCTGCGACTGCTCCGTCTTGCGAGCCGAGTACCCACCGGTCAGCGCCGCGTACCCGCCCGTCGGTGCGCCGTCGGTACCGCTGAACGAACCGACCGCACCACCGCCGAACCCGGCGTTCAGGTCGAACCCGCTCTTCGTGGCCGCCGACTGGCCGGTGCTCGACGTGGCGGTGTCGTGCAACCGCAGCTCGGGGCCGCCCGGCACGCCCACCAGCTGCGCGTCGACCAGCTCCGCCGTCACCTGCACCGCGTTGCGGACGCTGCCGTGCGGACTGATCAGGTCGGGCGACAGGACCACGCCGCCGTCGATCAGCCGACCGAGCTCGTTGCGCAGGGTCGCGGGGTTGAGGAAGTTCTGCAGGTCGGTGCGGCCGGGAGCGCCGAGCTTCGTGGCCGAGTCGGGAAAGCGGGCCGCGATCTCCCGGAACGCCGTCTCGGCGTCGAAGTCGACCAGCGCCTCCGGCACCGGGTGCTCCAGCTTGCGCCCCCACGACGCGTCCCCCGGACGCACCACCGGCTGACCGTCGACCGGCGTCGCGTCGGCGAGGTCGTCGGGCACGTGCAGCGTCGCGCCGCCGTCCACGACCGCGCCGGTCGCCGACCGGCCGTCCTGGTCGGTGAGCGTGATCTGGAAGCGGATCGGCACGTCGACGTCGGTGGAGTTGCCGCTCGACCGGATCTGCCGCTGGTCGGTCACCGCCGTGGAACTGG
The DNA here is from genome assembly GCF_016464305.1 of Umezawaea beigongshangensis. GTDB lineage: Bacteria > Actinomycetota > Actinomycetes > Mycobacteriales > Pseudonocardiaceae > Umezawaea_A > Umezawaea_A beigongshangensis. Next base: position 325,543 of record NZ_JAEIOJ010000005.1, on the reverse strand, counting down.
AGTTCGAGACGGCCGGGGCCGCGAGCTGGACGCGGCCGTTCACGAACCCCATCGGGCCGACACCGGCGGTGGCGAGCGCACCCAGCCCGACGTCGTTCGCCTTGGTGATCGCGGTGTTGCTGCCCGCCGCGGTGCCGCTCTGCACGGTCCCGTCGATCCTGGTGCCCACGGGGGGCGCCTTCGGATCGGTGGTGGGCGTCTCCACGACCGCCTGCACGCGCGCCTCGAACCACTTGCCGCCCACCTTGACCGGGAACTTCCGCCCCTGGTCGAGGAACGATTCGACGTCACGGCCGATCGCGGACTCGATCCGGTCCAGTCCGACCGGTGTCGCTCCCCTGACCGTCGGCAGCAGGTTCCCGACGGCGGCGGCGACCTCGGGTCCGCCCCGCACGTCCGTCGCGACGATCGTGCCGAACGCCTTGTTCCGCTGGAAGAAGTCCGGCAGCGCGGGACGGCTCGGCAGCACGGGGCCGGGCGGCGGTGGCGGTCCGGTGCGCCGGGGCGGCGGCACGTCGGAGTCCGGCGTGGCCGCGGAGCTGGTGTTGGGGTTCGGCGCGGAGTTCGGGCCGGTCGGCGTCGCGGCGGTGTTCGGTGCCGGGCTGGTGCCCGTGCTCTGCACCGGGTTGACGCTGCTGGACGGCGCCGGACTGGTGCTCGACTTCGGACCGCCGGTCGGCGTCGGATCGGCGTTCGTCTTCGAACCGGCGGTCGGCACCGTGCTCGTACTGCTGGACGGTGCCGGACTGGTGCTCGACTTCGGACCGCCGGACGAGGGGGCCGGGTTGGTGTTCGCCTTCGAGCTGCTGGTCCGTGCCGGATCGGCGCTCGTGCTGACGCTGCCGGACGCAGGAGGCGTCGTGGTCGTGCGCGGCGGGAGCGCCTGCAGCGGAACGGACTCGCCACGGCCGACCGGCGCCTTTCCGATGATCCGACGCCACACCCTGGCCGGTGCCGACATGGCCGACGACCTGCTCGACTTCTCAGGAGTCTCCTTGGCCGCCGCGTCCGAGGGGGCCTTCCCCGTGCTCGTCCGCGTGGTCCTCACCTCGGGGCCGGGACTCGTCGAGCGCGTGCTGGGCGTGGGCCTGCCCCCACCGGTCGGGGAGGACTTCACGTCCGAACTGCTGCTCCCCCCGCGCGAGTGCCCCCCGATCGAGGTCTTCACCTCGGACTTGGGACCACCGGGGCGCTTGTCCGCGACGGGCGTCGTGCTCGACCTGTCGGTGCTGCTCCGGTTGGTGGAGACGGGCGACGGGCCCCTGCTGTCAGGAGTCGCCCCGACCACGCCCTTGCTGGTCGGCACGGCCGACGCCTTGGGCCCGCCGGTGGTGCTGCTGGGGCTCGCAGGCGTGGGCGGGGTACCCCTGCCGTCCGGCACCGACGACACCTTCGACCCACCAGCCGTGGCGTTCGGACTCGCGGGAGGGGGCGTCGTGCCCTTGCTGCTCGACGGCGACGGCGATGCCTTCGGCCCACCCTGCGCCGCGTTCAGGCTCGCGGGCGGAGGCGGGGTGCCCTTGCTGCCGGACGGCGACGGCGACGCCTTCGATCCACCCTGCATGGTGCTGGGGGTCGCGGGCGGCGGTGTCGTGCCCTTGCTGCCGGACGGCGGCGACGACGCCTTCGGACCACCCGGCGTCGTGTTGGGGCTCGCGGGCGGGGGCGTCGTGCCCCTGCTGCTCGACGGCGGCGGCGACGCCTTCGGTCCGCCGGTCGTGGTGCTGGGTCCGGCGTTGGCGGGCAGTGGCCCGGCCTTGGTCGAAGGCGGGGTGGCCTTCGGTCCGCTGCCCTGCGTGGTGCTGGGGCTGGCGGGCGGGGGTGTCGTGCCCCTGCTGCTCGACGGGGGCGGGGTGGTCTTGGGTCCGCCGGTCGTGGTGCTGGGGCTGGCGGGCGGGGGCGTGCTGCCCCTGCTGCTGGACGGGGGCGGCGATGCCTTCGGCCCGCCGGGCGTGGTGCTGGGGCTCGCGGGCGGAGGTGTCGTGCCCCTGCTGCCGGACGGCGGCGGCGACGCCTTCGGCCCACCCTGCGTCGCGTTGGGGCTCGCGGGCGGAGGTGTGCTGCCCCTGCTGCCGGACGGGGGCGGGGTGGTCTTCGGTCCGCCCGGCGTGGTGTTGGGGCTCGCAGGCGGGGGTGTGCTGCCCCTGCTGCTCGACGGCAGCGGCGACGCCTTCGGCCCGCCGGGCGTGGTGTTCGGACTCGCGGGCGGGGGCGTGCTGCCCTTGTTGCTGGACGGCGGCGGCGACGTCTTCGGCCCGCCCGGCGTGGTGCTGGGGCTCGCGGGCGGAGGTGTCGTGCCCCTGCTGCCGGACGGGGGCGGCGATGCCTTCGGCCCGCCCGGCGTGGTGCTGGGGCTCGCGGGCGGGGGCGTGCTGCCCTTACTGCTGGACGGCGGCGACGACGCCTTCGGCCCACCCGGCGTGGTGCTGGGGCTCGCGGGCGGGGGCGTGCTGCCCTTACTGCTGGACGGCGGCGACGACGCCTTCGGCCCACCCGGCGTGGTGTTCGGGCTCGCGGGCGGGGGCGTGCTGCCCTTGCTGCCGGACGGGGGTGGGGTGGTCTTGGGTCCGCCGGTCGTGGTGTTGGGGCTCGCGGGCGGGGGCGTGGTGCCTCTGCCGTCCGGTGCGGGACTGCTCTTCGGACCGCCGGTGTTGTTGCCGCCGCCGGTGTTCGGCGCGGGACGCGGACCGGGATTGGTGTTGATCTTCGGGCCGTCGTCCGCCTTGCCCCTGATGTTGCTGCGCGCGCCGTCGTCCTTCGCCCGCTGGGCGTTGTCCACCGCCTTGTTGATGCTGACCAGGTTCTTGTCGTACTTCGCCCGGTCGAACGTCTCCACGGTGTTCGCCTCGGTGCTGCGGATCTTCCCGCCCATCGCACCCGCACCCAGCGGACCGAAACCACCCAGATCGGTCGGAGTCTTCGCCCGCTGCGACAAGGCGGCGAACCGCGCCTCCAGATCACCCGCCTTGAGGGAGCGCACCCGTGCGGCGTCGTAGCTGTACCCCTGCGGAGAGTCACCCAAGCCGTACGGATCACCACCGCCACCGCTGTTCCCCGACGAACCGGGAGACGGCGACGGCGAGCCGTGCGACTTGGGGGGCACCTATCTGCGTCCCGTCGCCGGGAGGACCGGTGAGTCACGTCGTGCGCAACGCATCTGGGCCTGCTCCCGTTCGAGAAGACGCTCGGTCCTCAGAACGGTGGCAGCGCGGGGTTGAACAGCAGCGAAGTCGAGGTGTACGGAAGCCGAACGGCGCCGATCTGTCAGCTCAAATCAAGATCGTTCACACTCTTTCGGCGCAATCCGTTCACACAGAAGGACCCATTGCACGACAACGGGTCATCACGGCGTCGGGTAGTCGTACACGACAGTGAGCGGTGCGTGATCGGACCAGCGCTCGGCATAGGTGGCCGCGCGCTCCACCACGGCGCTCGTCGCGCGCCCCGCCAGACCGGGCGTGGCGGTCTGGAGATCGATGCGCCATCCGGAGTCGTTGTCGAACGCCTTGCCGCGGTAGGACCACCACGTGTAGGGCCCGTCGACGCCGGGGTGCAGCCGCCGCGCGACGTCGACGTAACCGGCCTCGTCGTAGACGCGGCTCAGCCAGGCGCGCTCCTCGGGCAGGAAACCCGCCGACTTCTGGTTCGTCTTCCAGTTCTTGAGGTCGGCCTGCGTGTGGGCGATGTTCCAGTCGCCGCACACCAGCACCTCGCGGTCGTCCGCGGCGGCCTTGGCCCTCAGTTCGACCAGGTGCGGCAGGAACGCGGCCGTGAAGCGCTCCTTCTCGTCCTGCCTGGGCGTGCCGACGTCACCGCTGGGCAGGTAGAGGCTGGCCACGACCAGACCGGGCAGCTCCACCTCGACGTAGCGTCCGCTGAGGTCGAACTCCGGCGCGCCGAAGCCGACGCGCACGGCCTCGGGGGCGGTGCGGGTGAGAACGGCGACGCCGCTGCGCCCCTTGATCTCGCAGGGGGCGTGCACGACGTGCCAGCCCTCCGGCTCACGCACCTCGGCGGTGAGCTGATCGGGTTCGGCGCGCACCTCCTGGAGGCACACCACGTCGGCCTCGGTCGCCGCGAGCCACTCGGAGTAGCCCTTCTTGGCCGCGGCGCGCAGGCCGTTGACGTTGACGGTGGAGACGGTCAGCACCTGGTCAGCCTAGACGCGGTCCGCGACCCGCCAGCCCGACGGGTAGCGGGCGGAGCACCCCGTGCAGTGCGCGACGAGGCCCAGCGTCAGGACCAGCACTCCGCTGCCCCCGGGGTCGGGCAGCGCCGGCATCCGGTGTCCGTCCAGTTCGGTGACGAGTCCGGGCCACTCGGGCTCGCACGCGCACGCGGTCGGCACGTGGACGCGCCTCCGCCACCACCGGAAGATCATCGTCGTCCGCTCCTCGTCGTCGTCCTCGGGGAGGACCACTCTGCCAGCAGCGGTCACCCGCGCCCGTCAGCAGTCGCTGTCCGAGGTCGGCTCGATCAGGTCCTCGTCGGCCCAGCGGTTCCGGTCGAGCATCCGGTAGCCGTTCTCCACGACCCGCTCGGCGTTCGTCACGGTGTCGCGGGTCATGGTGGTCACGACCGCCCTGGTGTCGGCCGGGCCGGAGCGGACGTTGAGGACGGGCGCGACCACGGTGATCCGGCAGGGCCGCTGCCCCACGCCGATCCCGTCGATCCCGTCGAGGGGCCTGCCGCCGTTCGCCGTCCACAGCGCGGCCACCACGGCGTAGACGCCGAGCACGATCAGCCAGCGGACCGGAATCCCGGCCGACCACCTGAACACCACCACGCACCTCCCGCTGCTCCCACCAGGTGTACCGCGCCCGGTGGGAGGGCGTGCGGCGAGCCGAGCGGTTCCACTCGGGAGGAGAACCGGAAGGGCCCCGCCACGACGCAGCGTGACGGGGCCCTTCCGGTGGAGACGACGATCAGGAGGCCATGGCCTTCTGGAGGTTCTCGTCCAGAGTCGCGAGGAAGTCCTCGGTGGTCTGCCACTCCTGGTCGGGCCCGACCAGCATCGCCAGGTCCTTGGTCATCTTGCCGCTCTCGACGGTCTCGACGACGACGCGCTCCAGGGTCTCCGCGAAGGCGGTGACCTCGGGGGTGCCGTCCAGCTTGCCGCGGTGCTTCAGGCCACCGGTCCACGCGTAGATCGACGCGATCGGGTTGGTGGAGGTCGGCTTGCCGGCCTGGTGCTGGCGGTAGTGCCTGGTCACGGTGCCGTGCGCGGCCTCGGCCTCGACGGTCTTGCCGTCCGGGGTCATGAGGACCGACGTCATCAGGCCCAGCGAGCCGAAGCCCTGCGCGACGGTGTCGGACTGCACGTCACCGTCGTAGTTCTTGCACGCCCAGACGTAGCCGCCCTCCCACTTCATGGCCGCCGCGACCATGTCGTCGATGAGGCGGTGCTCGTAGGTGAGGCCCTTGGCGTCGAACTCGGCCTTGAACTCCTCCTCGAAGACGCGCTGGAAGATGTCCTTGAAGGCACCGTCGTACGCCTTGAGGATGGTGTTCTTGGTCGACATGTAGACCGGGTAGTTCCGCTGGAGGCCGTAGGAGAAGGAGGCCCGCGCGAAGTCCTCGATCGACTTGTTGAAGTTGTACATGCCCATGACGACGCCGCCGTCCTCGGGCATCTTCACGACCTCGTGCACGATCGGCTCGGAGCCGTCGGTCGGGGTGTAGGTGATGGTGACGGTGCCCTCGCCGGGAACCTTGAAGTTCGTCGACTTGTACTGGTCACCGTGCGCGTGACGGCCGATGATGATCGGCTTGGTCCAGCCGGGCACCAGTCGCGGGATGTTGCTGATGATGATCGGCTCGCGGAAGACCACACCACCGAGGATGTTGCGGATCGTGCCGTTGGGCGAGACCCACATCTTCTTGAGGCCGAACTCCTCGACCCGCGCCTCGTCCGGGGTGATGGTCGCGCACTTCACGCCCACACCGTGCTTCTTGATGGCGTTGGCGGCGTCGATCGTGACCTGGTCGTCGGTCGCGTCCCGGTGCTCGATGCCCAGGTCGTAGTACTCGAGGTCGACGTCCAGGTACGGGTGGATCAGCTTGTCCTTGATGAACTGCCAGATGATCCGGGTCATCTCGTCGCCGTCGATCTCGACGACGGTGCCCTGAACCTTGATCTTGCCCATACGACGGGCACTCCTCTCGCGACGGTGCAAGCAAGACAAGCGTACTGCTATCTGCTCGCAACTGTTCCGCGGCCTGCGGAAAGGGGAGCACGGTCACACCCCGCGCACCCCCATCCTGGCAGCGGCGCGACGAGCACGCGCGCACGGGGTGTGCGGCCGCTTCGCTAATCTTCCACCCGGTCGAGCGATCTTGATCCACGTTCTCGGGGGGACGGCAGTTGTCGACGGGACCCACGCACGCCATGAGCGGCCTGCTCGCCTGGTCGGCGGTGACGGCGCTCGCGCCAGGTCACCCCATCGGGCAGCTCGCCCCGCAGAGCTGGGCGGTGGGCGCCGTCCTCGCCACCGGCGCCGCACTGCTGCCCGACCTCGACCACCCCGGCTCGACCATCTCCCGCACGTTCGGCGCGATCAGCCAGGGCCTGTCCACCGGCATCAACACGATCAGCGGCCTCGTCTACCGGGCGACCAGGGCCAAGCGCGACTCCAACCGCGACGGCGGGCACCGCGGCCTCACCCACACGCTGGTCTTCGCGCTGCTGGCGACCCTCGGCACCACGGCCGTCGTGCAGACCAGCCAGAAGTGGGCGCTGCCCGCGCTCATGTTCGTGTTCTGCGGACTGACCGTGCGCGGGATCATGAACGACTGGTGCCCCAAGCAGGACGCGCTGTGGATCACCGGTCTGTCCGCGGCGATGACGTGGGCGTGCGTCGTGTGGACCGCGCAGACCCCGGCCAGCGCCGCCGCGTGCGGCATCGCCGTGGGCATCGGCTGCGTCGCCCACTACGTCGGCGACGCCGTCACCGAGCAGGGCTGCCCGGTCCTGTGGCCGGTGCCGATCGCCGGCAAGCGGTGGTACCCGGTCGCCCCGCCCAAGAAGATGCGGATGCGCACCGGTGGCCGGGTGGAACTGGGCATCGTCGGCCCGATCGTGACCGGCCTGTCCGTCTGGCTGGCCGCGGCGGCCCTGCAGAACGCGGGCCTGATGCCGTTCCTGGGCGCTTTCGACCTCCTGCCGATCTAACCGGGGTGGGAGCCGATGGTGTCCCTGATCTCCGATCCGAGGTCCGACGCGCCGCTGCGCGCGCAGTGGGCGCAGCAGAAGAAGCGGCCCTCCACCTCGACGCCGTGGCCGAGGATGCGGCAGTCGCAGTGCTCGCAGCGCGGCGCGAGGCGCTGGATCGCGCACTCGAAGCTGTCGAACGTGTGCACGCCGCCGCCGACGGTGCGCACCTCGAAGGACATCCAGTAGTCGTTTCCGCAGACGTCGCAGGTCGCCATGGCCGGTAAGGGTGCGCGTGGCTCGGGAGCCCGGCAACCCGGGTTCACCCCGCGGTGCCGGGACGGCGGGCGGTGCGACGTGAAGCCCGCTCGAACGGGCGAACTCCGGTCGGGCGTCGCCGCTCGACACGCGGACCAGGCCGGACTCGAACCGGCGTGTTCCCCTTCTGGGAAGGGGTGCGACAACCACTGCGCTACAGGTCCCCGTCGCCACCCTAGTGGTGATCGGCCTGTGCCAGCACCGTCCCGGCAACCCAATAGGGTGCTCCGACAGCGGTGCTGACGAGACGGGCGGTGCGGTGCGCGGGGTCGACTACTACGAGATGCTCGGGGTGAGCCGGAGCGCGTCGGCAGCCGAGATCAAGTCGGCGTACCGGGCGCTGGCGAAGGTCATGCACCCCGACGCCGGTGGTACCGCGGGGACGTTCCGCGTGCTCCAGGAGGCGTACGAGACGCTCAAGGACCCGGCACGCCGCCGGGCCTACGACGGCGGCGTCGGCCGTCCGCAGACCCACGTGCGCCCCGCCGCGCCGCGCAACCGCCGCACCGGCCGCTCCGGACGGCTGCGGGACTTCGGCGACGACCCGGACTTCGTGCCGCCCAAGCCGCGCGTGGACCTCGGCGACATCGCGTGGTGGCACCTCGTGGACGTGCGGCGGCGCGTCCGCTACGTCCCCGCCAGCGGCCCGGGGCACGCCCCCGCGCTGGCGGCGCTGGCCGGGTGGACGCTGCTGCTGGTGCTGGCCGTGCCCATCGGCTTCTCGGCGCTGCTGTGGGCCGTGTGGCTGCCGCTGGTCGTCGCGGCGGCCGTGGGCGTGTTCCGGCTGATGCGGCGCTACCTGACCGCGCTGCGCGCCGACCGGGCGTTCGCCGCGGAGTTCGACCTCGGCGTGGTCTACGGCAGACCGGCCGAGCAGGGCGCGGAGCGGCTGACGGCCGACCTGCTCGGGCAGTACCTCACGCGGCTGCCCGGTGTGCGGATCTTCCACGGGCTCTCCTGGCCCGGTTCGGTGTTCGCCGACGTCGACCACGCCGTGCTGTGCGGGTCGCGGCTGGTGCTCGTCGAGTCCAAGACCTGGCTGCCCGGTCACTACAGCGGCGACGAGGACGGCGAGGTGTGGCGCAACGGCCACCCGTTCCGCGGCGGTTCGGTGCGGATCGCGGAGGGGGTCGAGGTGTTCGAGGAGCTGCTTCCGCACCTGGAGGTGCGGGGCGCGCTGCTGATCTACCCGAGCCGGGCGGGCGACGTGACCACGGACGGCGACGTCGACGGCCCGGCGCCGCCGATGACGCCCGAGCAGTTCGTGCGCGAGATCGGCGAGTGGCTCGCCGCCGACCCCGCGACCGTCGACCGCGAGGCGCTGCGGGTCCTGCTGCGCCAGGTCGTGTCCTCGGCACGGGCGGCGGGCGCCTGACAGCTCCGCCCGCGGTTCACCCGAACCCGCTGGTCGCATCAGGCGTGACCCGACCGCCTCCGGGTAGCCGAGCGGGACGCAACCCGATGAAGGGCAGGACCACGGTGTCTCAACGCAACACGGTCATCCGCTCACTGCACGACCTCGGTCTCAGCGCCTGGTTCGGCGGTTCGCTCATGGGGGTGGTCGGCCTGAACGCGGCCGCCGACGCCGTGGGCGACGAGCGCAGAACCGCGCAGATCGCCGGTACCGGCTGGAACAAGTGGGGTCCGGTCAACGCCGTGGCGATGACCGCCCACCTCGTCGGCGCCACGGCTCTCACCGTCCTGCACCGCGACCGCATCCTGCACCAGCAGGGCATGGGCTCGTCCTCGGTGGCCAAGGGCCTGCTGACCGGCGCGGCCGTCGCGGCCACGGTCTACGCGCGCGTGCTGGGCGCGCAGGCTCAGCAGGACCGGCCCGACACCGGCACCACCGCGCCGCTGCCGAGCGACACCGGCACCACCGCGCCGCTGCCGGGTGACACCGACACCACCGCACCGGTGCCGGGCGACCCCGAGAGCGCGCGGCGGAAGCTCCAGCTCGTGCAGTGGTCCGTGCCGGTCCTGACCGGCGCGTTGCAGGTGCTGAGCTCCCTGCACGGCGAGTTGCAGCGGCACGAGGAGCAGAGGCGCGGCTTCCGCGTCCGCGGCTTCTCCCCGAGCCGCGCCAACTGATCGGCCGCGCACGTCGACGAACACCACGGGCAGCGGGAGTTCGCCGACGGACGACCGCCTGCGCTCGGCGGCCGGGTGCGCCTCCGCCGGTCCGGAGCAGACCTGCTCGACCACCGCCACGTGACCGGCGGGGCCGACGCCGCTCAGCTCGGAGGCGCAGCTGACGCACGTGCCCACCAGTTCGACGCTCGACCAGCTACCCACGCGGACGGGCACGGCGCTCACCCTCCCCTCGTCGACTCCGACCCCGACGTCGAACTCCAGCGCGTCGCACTCCCGAGCGCAGTGGCGCGCTCCGACTCGTCCGGCGCGTCGGGCAGCCGGTTCCCGAGAGCGCGGAAAGCCCGGCGCGGCGCCGGGCTCGACGCGGTGCGCACCGAACCCGCGCGACACCGGGGCACGCCGGAGCGACGGGCGAAAGGCGGTCGTCCGACGATTCTGTTCGCGCACGACACCGGTGTCACCGCGAGCGTGTCCGCGAACTCGTCGCGAACTCCTCGACCGAGCGGTCCTGCCGGGCCTCCCCGGTAGGGTCCGAGCCGTGCTCGCGCCGCAGATCCCCGGCCTCGTCGACCTGCGACCGCTCGGCCGGGGCGGGTTCGCCACCGTGTACCGGGCCCGGCAGGTCCAGCTCGGGCGGGACGTGGCGGTGAAGATCGACAACCGGGTGCTGGTCTCCGAGCGGGACCAGCGGCGGTTCCTGCGCGAGGCGCACGCCGCCGCGCGGCTCTCCGGGCATCCCCACGTCGTCGGGGTGCACGACGCGAACATCACGCCGCAGGGCACGCCCTACCTCGTCATGGAGCTGTGCACGGGCGGGTCGCTGGCCGACGTGCTCGACGGCGAGGGGCCGCTGCCCGCCGAGCGGGTGCGGCAGCTGGGGCACCAGCTCGCGGACGCGCTGGCGGTGGCGCACGCGGGGGGCGTGCTGCACCGCGACGTCAAACCCGCGAACGTCCTCGTCGACCGCTACGGCACGGCGAAGCTCGCCGACTTCGGTCTCGCCGCGCTGCTCGACGCGGCGGGCGGCAGCACCGTCACGCGCGACGCGCTGAGTCCCAGTTACGCGCCGCCGGAGGCGTTCGCGATGGCGGCCCCCACGCCCGCCGGTGACGTCTACGCGCTGGCCGCGACCCTCTACGACCTGCTCGCGGGCAAGCCGCCGCGGCCGGTGCCGTGGCCGATCGAGTCGTTCGACCACCTCGGCGAGGTGCTGCGGTCGGCCGTTCCGCCGGTGCCCGGTGTTCCGGCCGACCTGCACGACGTGCTGGTCCGGGCGCTGCACCCGGACGCGGCGCGGCGCACGCCCAGCGCGGCCCAGCTGCGGGACGAGCTGCGCGGCACACCACCGCCACCACCGCGGTCGGCGTCGCGCCCGCACCGGGTGCTCGCGCTCGCCGGAGCCCTGGTGCTGCTCGCCGGTGTCGCCGCCGGCGTGTGGCTGCTGGGGGAGAACGACGCGGTCAGCGGCAGCGGCGGCCCCTCCCCGGCCTCCGCCCGGCAGGAGCAGGAGGACGCACCGCCGTTCCTCGCGGTGTGCGACACGGGCTTCTGCGTGGCCGAACCGACCTGCTACCTCGGGATCAACAACTTCGGCGGCTCTCCGGCCGCTGCCCGCCGCACGGCCGACTGCAGCACCGAGCACCGCTGGGAGGCGTTCGCCGGGGGCTGGTTGTCGGGTCCCGTCCCGGCGGTGCCCAGCGACGAGCTGCTCGTGTCGGCCGAGGTGGCGGGCGTGTGCACACCCGAGGCGATGCGGACGAACACCCGGCCAGCGGTGGACACGACCGGGTGGCAGCGGGAGGCCGTCGGGTTCACCGACGGCGACCGCTCCTACTTCCACTGCCTGGCCACGCGTCCCGAGGGCGGCGCGCTCACGACGAGCGCGTTCGGGTCGCGCTGACCCGGCCACGAGGCCGGGCTCCCGCGGTCGGCCGGTGGTGCTCGAACGGTCGACTCGCGCGTCCCGAGCGACGGTGCCGGTGGCCGAGGCGCACTGCCCGCCGGGTCGGCGACGTGGTGCGGCTGCCGCACACCCGCGGGAACGGTGCGCCGATCGGTAGAGTCGGACGAGAGGAACAGATCTGACGAACGGAGTCGCGATGCGTGCAGGGCGCCAGGTGGCGACGGTGCTGTTGGCCCTCGGTCTCGGGGGGACCGCGACCGCGTGCGGTGCGCTCCAGGAGGCGTCGGACACCGCCAACGCCGTCAACGACACGGTGAGCAAGACCCAGCTCTGCCTGGAGGCCGTGCAGATCATGGGCTTCAACCCGGACGTGAGCGATCCGCAGAAGGCCGTGGACGAGGCCCACGCGAAGGCCGCCCAGTTGGACGAGCTGGCCGCGAAGGCGGGTGACACCACGCTGAAGGACGCGTTCACGGACGCCTCCGCGAAGTTGCACGAAGTGAGCGTCAGCGACCTCGACCCCGCCAACGCCACCACTTGGTTGCAGGAGAAGGCCGATCGGCTGACCGCTTTGAACACGGCGTGTGGCGGCTGATTCACCCGTTCTCCATCACCCCCTCCTCCACTGTCGCGCCGGCCGGTCGCGTCCTACCCTGGGACGGACCGGAGGTGGTGCTCATGCACGCGACAGTGGGTGACCGGCTGCACGTCCTGGGCCGGATGATCGGCGCTGACGAGGGCCTCGGCGAGGTCTTGGAGGTGCGTGGCGACCAGGAGGGTGCGCCGCCGTACCTCGTGCGCTTCTCCGACGGGCACGAGGGAGTGGTCTTCCCCGGCCCGAACTGCATCGTCGAACAGCGCGAACACGAGTAGAAGCCCGGTGCTCGCAGCGCGGCGAGCACCGGACCGCCGCCGGGTCGCGGAGCTCCTCAGCCGAGGATCGTCGCGATCAGCTCGTCGGCGAGCTGGGGCGTCGCCGCCGCGACTCCGGACCAGCGCCTGGTCAGATCGGGGTCGAAGGACAGCGGGCGGCCGTGCAGGTCGAGCAGCACGCCACCCGCCGCCGGCACCGTCACGAGTGCCGCGGCGAGATCCATGATCCGGTGGGTGTCGGAGCCGCAGTCGGCGAAGGCGTCCACCGCTCCCTCGGCCACCAGAGCCGTCTCCAGGCAGGTCGTGCTCAGCGAGCGCGTGCGCTCCACGCGCTTCGACACGCGCAGCCAGGCCTCCTCCGTGCCCCGCTTCGGCCGCATCAGGTTGACCGACGCGCCGTCGAGCGCGGTCCGGCCGCTGGTGCGGTACGGCGTGGGCTCACCGGCCCGCGCGAACCACGTGCGGCCGGTGTCGAACCACAGCGTCAGCGCCTCGGTCGCGACCCCGTCCACCGCGACGACGCCCGCGAAGCACGACAGCGGCACGCCCAGCGCCGCGTTCGCCGAACCGTCCACCGGGTCGATCACCAGCGTCACGGCCGACCCGTGGTCGAGGAACCCGGCCTCTTCGGACAGCAGGTTCACGCCGTTGCGGTGCGCCGACTCGGCGATGGCGTCCTCCACCAGCGCGTCCACGCGCATGGTGGGCGTGCCGTCCGCGCCCTGCGCGACCTCCTCCCGCAGCTCGCGCCGCGAGTGGGTGTGCCGGGCGGCCCGGTAGGCCGTGGCCGCCGCCTGCGCCGCCTCGGCGAGCGCCACGTGCACGCCCTCGGGCAGTTCAGGCTCGGGAACGGGCCAGTTGATGCGGGAGGGATCGCTGACGTCGATCGGGATCATGACCGGAACGTACCCGGGCCGGGCCGGGTCGAACACCGGAAACGCCCGCGGCTCCCGTGCCGGAGCACGGGAGCCGCGGGCGGACGCGGGCGAGGAGGTCAGATCAGGCCCAGGGCGCGCACCGCGTCGCGCTCCTCGACCAGCTCGGCCACCGAGGCGTCGATGCGGGCGCGGGAGAACTCGTCGATCTCCAGGCCCTGCACGATCTCGTAGCGGCCGTCGCGGGCCGTCACGGGGAACGAGGAGATCAGGCCCTCCGGCACGCCGTAGGAGCCGTCGGACACGACCGCGGCGGAGGTCCAGTCGCCCTCGGCGGTGCCGTGCACCCAGGTGTGGACGTGGTCGATCGCCGCGTTGGCCGCGGAGGCCGCGGACGACGCGCCGCGCGCCTCGATGATCGCCGCGCCGCGCTTGGCGACGGTCGGGATGAAGGTGTTCTCCAGCCACTCCTGGTCGTCCACCAGCTCGGCGGCGACGCGGCCGTCGACCTTCGCGCGGAACAGGTCGGGGTACTGCGTGGCGGAGTGGTTGCCCCAGATGGTCAGGTTCGAGATCGTCGAGACCGGGACGCGGAGCTTGTTCGCGAGCTGCGACAGGGCGCGGTTGTGGTCCAGGCGCGTCATCGCGGTGAAGCGCTCGGCCGGGACGTCCGGCGCGTGCTGCTGCGCGATGAGGGCGTTGGTGTTGGCCGGGTTGCCGACCACCAGCACGCGGACGTCCTCGGCGGCACCGGCGTTGATGGCCTCGCCCTGGGGCTTGAAGATGCCGCCGTTGGCCTGCAGGAGGTCACCGCGCTCCATGCCCTTGCCGCGCGGACGGGCGCCGACGAGCAGGGCCACGTTCACGCCGTCGAACGCCGTCTTGGCGTCGTCGGTGATGTCGATGCGCGACAGCAGCGGGAAGGCGCAGTCCTCCAGCTCCATCGCGGTGCCCTCGGCGGCCCCGACGGCCTGCGGGATCTCCAGCAGGCTCAGGTGGACCGGGGTGTCCGGACCCAGCAGCTGCCCGGAGGCGATGCGGAACAGCAGTGCGTAGCCGATCTGGCCGGCGGCACCGGTGACTGTCACTTTCACGGGGGTGCGGGTCATGGGCCTTCCCGAATGACGTTGCGCTGGCGGAGCTCCCGAGCGCGACCACGCGGCAGGGGGCGTGAGACACCGGCCTGTCAGTGGCGGTCTCTACACCGGGACCGCAGACCGGACGGGTTGTCCGGCAGCGGCAGGTTACCAACCCGGCGCTGTCCGGCCACGCCGCGGTGAGCAGCCTCTCAGGGCGTGACAGGGTGAGGGACGTGGACGACGAGACGATCACCGGCGAGGACTTCTCCGACGCCGTGCTCACCGACGAGAAGTGGGAACGACGCTCCTTCGAGGGGTGCGACTTCACCGAGGCGGACCTGCGCGGGCTCGTCACCTCCGGTTGCACGTTCACCCGGTGCGACTTCACCCGGACGGATCTCGGCTCCTCCCGGCACACGGCGACGGCGTTCCGGTCCTGCACGTTCGACCGGACGATCCTCACCGGCAGCGAACTCGTCTCGTGCAGCCTCATGGGCTCGTCGTTCCAGCAGGCGGCGCTGCGCCGGATGACGATCACCGAGACCGACCTGACGCTGTCCGGGCTGAGCCGCGCGAACCTGCGCGGGGCCGGCCTGCGCGGGCTGCGGCTGCGCGAGTCGAACCTGACCGACGCCGACCTGCGCGACGCGGACCTGCGGGACGCCGACCTGCTCGGCGCGCGGCTGAGCGGGGCGACGTTCACCGGGGCGGACCTGCGGGGCGCGAAGCTCGACGCGAACTCGCTCGTGCAGGCCGGGCTCGCGGGTGCGCGGGTCGACCTGGCGACGGCGGTGGCGTTCGCGGCGGCGCACGGTCTCGTCGTGGACTAGGACCGTTCGGTCACAGGCCCAGTTCGCGGTGCCACAGCCACTCGCAGACCGCCTCCAGGCCGCGCGCGAGGTGCCGCCGGTAGGTGCTGAACGGCAGGCCCAGCCGCTCGGCCGCCGCCTCCTGCGTGGGCACGCCGTGGAAGAAGGTGGCCGCCACAGCCCGGTGCTGCTTCCCTCCGCGCGGCTCCTCCCGCAGCGCGTCCACGGCGTCGGTCAGGACCTCCCGCAGCGCGTCCGCGGGTTCGGCGCCCCGGTCGGCGGCGAGCCTGCTGCGCGTCAGCGGGTTGCCCGCGAGCTGCTCCGGGTGCCGCCAGGCCCGCAGCGCGTCGCGCACGGCGGCGTCGAACTCGGGCTTGGACAGGACGGTCAGCTCGGGGCGGTGCTTGGCCGGCCGCGTCACCTCCAGCGCACCGGTCGCGTCCAGCCGGTCCTGCAGACCCAACACGCGCCAGTCGTGCGCGAACAGCCCGCCCGGCCAGCCGCTGACGGCGACGTCGGCGGCGGCGGCGAGGGGCATCAGCGAGGACGTCAACCGCGGTTCCCAGAACGGCACGTCGTGCAGGGCGACGAACGTCCACGCCATGCGCTCGCCGCGGATCCACTCCACGGTCAGCCGGGTGACGATCGCGTCGGGCGCACGCCACGACGGCCCGGCGTCCGCCCGGTCCACCACGAACCGGGCCACGCCGATCCACTCGCCCGGCCGGACGACGCCCTCGACCCTGGTGTGCGCCCAGGCCGCGGCCACCACCGGGTCGATCGCCAGGTGCTCCTCGCTCGGCGCCTCCAGCCGCAGCCAGGTGACGAACGCGACGACCTCCCCCGTGTCCGGGGCGCGGTGGACGTGGAACGCCTCGGGCTGCTCGGCGAGCCAGAACCGCACGATCCGCGCCGACTCCTCGCCCTCCGCCCGCGCCACGAGCGCCACCACGACGTCCTCGTCGCCCGGCCGCAGGACGTCCTCGACGACCTCGTCGGAGTTCGCGAACGAGGTGAACGCCGACACAGGGTCGTCGTCGCGGTACAGGAAGATCAGCGCGGTGCCCGTGCTCATCAGGTCCTTGCCCTCGGCGACGCGGATGCGCTCGACGAGGTGGTCGCGGATGCCGCGGTGCATCTGCTCGTAGCCCCGCGGGTCGCGCCACCGCAGGTCGGTGTCGAGCACGTCGCGCACCACGTCGTGCGGGAAGACCCCGCAGGGCACCGACTCCACGAACGGCAACTGCCGCAGCCACGCGAACAGCTCGGCGGCGTTCTCCCCGCAGGTGGCCCGCAGCAGCTCCTCGGTGGTGGACAGCGCGTGCGCGCACACCTCCAGCGCCTGCCGGTGCTCCGGTGACGGCACGTCGCCCACCAGGTGCGTCAGCAGGGTCTCCAGCACGTCGCGCGTCGGCTGCCACTGCACCTGGCCGCCGTCGTCGTGCACGGCGACCTCGGCGGCCAGCCGCAGCGCGAACGGGTGACCACCGGCGAAGGACAGCAGCGACGCCTGGAGCCGCTCCGGCACGCCGCGGGCGTCCAGCAGCGCCAGCGCGTCCTCCGGCGGCAGGTTGCGCAGCGCGACGACCCGCAGCAGGTCGTCCCAGCTCAGGTCGGCACGCCAGCGCGGGTCCGGCGGCTCCCGCGCGGCCACGACCACGAGCACACCGGCGGGCAGGCGCGGCAGGAACTGGTCGCGCAGCCAGTTCTCCAGTCCCCGGCAGCGCTCGAAGGTGTCGATCAGCAGCACCGCGTCGTCACGCGCGAGCGCCTCAGCGGCCTCGGCCTCGAACTCCGCCGGCGACAGCCCCACGGTCCTGCCGTCGATCCTGACGACCGTGCGCCCGTGCAGGTGGGCCTCGTCGGCGAAGCGTTCGAGCAGGGTCGACTTCCCGATGCCGCCCGGCCCGTGGACGTACAGGACCGCGAACGCGCCGGGATCACCGTCCAGGGCCGCCCGGAACAGCCCGAGTTCAGCGGCTCTGCCGACGAAGTTGCGGCTGCGTGCCGCCCGCAGGCGCTCCGCGAGCGGGTAAGCCGTCTGGTCGTCACCGTTGGCCACCAAACGACCCTAACGGGTGAGAGCCAACACGCGTTGACTGACGTGCCGTTGACCGACGAACTTCCCCTTCGCACACGGCGAGGGCCGTCGGCCACGTGCGCGGCGGGCGGCCCTCGCCGGTGTCGCGTTCAGCCGGAGGCGTTCGCGTCCTCGGTCACCTCGACCAGGCTGCCCTCGGCCAGCATGTCCTCGATCGTGCGCGGGAACAGGTACGCCGTGCCGCCGCCGGGCTGCTCGAACCACGGCACGGCCACACCCGTCAGCACCTCGACCGGCCTGCGCAGCCGGTACACGCGGTACGCGCGGTTGATCCACGACGGGACGAGCGAGCGCTCCTCGAACGGGGTGCCCGCCACGTAGGCGAGGTTGCCGTCCGGGTCGCCGAAGCGGTCGACCTCGGTGCCCGGCGCGAGCTCCACCATCTGCTTCTGGCGGAACAGCGTCAGCGGCGGCTCGCCGTTCATCGGCTGGATCGGCCAGGAGCGGTTCGAGTTCTTGCTCGAGTCGGCGCCCTGCGCCTGTTCGGGACGCTGCTGCTCGGTGCGCGCCGGTTCCGGTCGCACCGGCTCCGGTCGCGTCGGCTCCGGTCGCGGCGGCTCCACCGGACGCGGCGGCATGGCCGGTCGGCGAGCGTCGTCGCGGAAGCCGTTGACCCCGTTCAGACCGTTGACGTGCTCGGCGGGCATCGGCGGACGCGGTCCGCGCGGTTGTCCCTGGTTCTGGGGTCCCTGGTTCTGGGGTCCCTGGTTCTGGAGTCCCTGGCCCTGGGGCCCCTGCGGCGGGAGCGGCGACCCCTGCGGCGGGCTCGCCGGCGACATCCCCTGGGGCGGCAGCACCGGACGCGGCTTGCGGCGACCGGTCAGCACGAGCTTGCCCACCAGGAACGCGGACGCGTCGTCGAGCCGGTCGAAGCGCACCGGGTTGTGCACCCCGCGGTCGATCCAGGCGACCTCCCAGCCCTCACCGGCCGTGCGCAGGCACCAGGTCCGGTCCACCTGCTCGCCGAAGCGGTAGGCGACGGGCGGCACGTCGAGGTCGTCCAGCGCTCGACGCAGTCCGCCGAGTTCGCGCTCCTCGTCGGGCGTGGGCTGACGCGGACGCTCCGGCTCGGGCGCGCGCTCCTCCTGGACGAACCCCTCCTGCGCGAACACCTCCTGGGCGAGTCCCTCCTGCGCGAACACCTCCTGCCGGACGTCGAACGTCGCCGTCTCGTCCGGGCGGCTGATCGCGACGAGCGGGACCTCCGGCTGGACCAGCTCCTCGTCGTCGGACTCCACCACGCGGCGGCGACGACCGGCCTCCGGTTCGGTGACCACGTCGTGGGCGACCGTGGCGTCGGGGTCGACGTTCCCCCGCCCACCGGCCACCTCGTGCTCCGCCACGACGGGCGCGTCGTGGACGGAGTCGTCCGCGAACGGCGTCCACTGCTGGGTGTCCTGCGCCCGGTCGACGTCGTGCGGCGCGAACAGGTCCATGCCGTCGACGTAGGAGTCCCGCTGGTAGCGGTCGTCGCGGGTCCTGGTGGCGACCGTCGTCTCGACGTCGGACTCGGTGTCGAACCGCACCCGGTAGGGCGGGCCGTCCTGTCCCTGGTCGAACTGCGACTGGTCGAACGGGGCCTGCTCGAAGTGCTCGATCAGCTCACCGGACTCGGTCTGCCCGGAGCGGTCGTCGGGCTGGTGCTCGTCGAGCGCCGGTTGCAGGTCGACGAGGTTGGCCGTCTCCTCCACCGCCTCCGGCGCCCCCTCGGCGAGCAGGTGCTCGTCGTGGAGGTCGTGGTGCTCGTTCTCCCGGCCGTGGGTCAGCAGGGGCAGCGACTCGACGATCTCCTCGCCGCGGGCCGGGGGGATGTCGTCGCCGATCTCGTTGCCCAGCTCGTCGTGCCGCACCCCGTCCCGGTGCTCGTCGAACTCGTCGTGCGCGAGGTGGTGCTGGTCCAGGTCGTGCCGGTCGCGATCGTCCCGGTGCAGATCGTCCCGGTGCAGGTCCTGGCGCAGGTCGTCCCGGTGCAGGTCCTGGTGCAGATCGTCCCGGTGCAGGTCGTCCTCGCGCAGGTCGGCCAGGCGCAGCTCGGTCGGGTGCAGGTCCTGGTGCAGGTCGTCCTCGCGCACGCCGTCCTCGCGCAGATCGGCCCGGTGCGGGTCGTCCCCGCTCAGGTCGTCGCGGTGCAGGTCGTCCCGGTGCAGGTCGTCCCGGTGCAGGTCGTCCGGATGGTCGACCTCGCCGCGCGGGTCGTCGGCGTGCAGCGGGCCGAGGTCGTCGCGGTGGTCGACCGGGACCTCGTGGGAGTGGTCACCGGGCACGTGGTCACCGCGGGAGTGCTCGCGGTGCTGCTCCTCGGCGTGGTGCGCGACCTCGCCCGGCAGCTCGTCCTGCGGGTCGTAGCGCAGGTCCGTGGCGGTGTCCTGCGCGGCGATCGGCTCCGGCACCTCCTCCACCCGTGCCGGGGGCAGCGGCAGCGGTGTGCCGCGCGGCGCGGGCGGAGCGCCCAGGTTCGCCGCGGCGGCGACCCTCGCCTCCTCGGCGACCTCGGGCAGCCGGTGGCCGACGGACCTGATCCGCTCCACCAGGTCGTTCTCCGGTGGGATGCCGTAGGTGCGCAGGTAGTAGCCGACGGCGGCGGGCCAGATCCAGTGCCCGTCGGTCTGGAACGCCACCGGGACGACCAGCGGCACGGCGTGGTCGAGCACGTCGGCGTCGAAGCCGCGACCGGCCACGACGACCGGTGCGTGGTCGAGGTAGTCGAGCAGCGCGTCGCGCTCCTGCTCCGGCACCGGCGGGCGGTTCACCGACGGGCGGCCGTCGGGGCCGGCGCCGTCGAAGACCCTGGCCGTGCGGAAGCCGCGCTGCGGAACCGGCGGCGGGGGCGGGAGCGGCGCCGGGGGCACGGGTGGCGGCGGCTGCACGGGTGGCGGCTGCACGGGAAGCGGCGGCTGCGCGGGAGGCGGCGGCAGCTGCACGGGAGGTGCGGCCGGCACGCCCACCGGGGGCACCGCGGGCGGGACCTGCTGTCCCAGCCTGCGACGCAGCCAGTCCGGCACGTTCTCCTCCGAGCGCGGGAAGAACCGCATCTCGTCGAAGTACGCCTGCTGGGGCGGCGGCGTCTGCCACTGCGGCTCGGCGCGGTCGAAGTCCAGGTTGTAGCTGGACGGGTGGTCGAGCTGGTAGCGGGCGTTGGACCAGCTGCCGCGGCCCTCGCGGTGCATCCCCGCACGCAGTCGCGCGAAGAGCGTGGCGACGTCCTGGGGCGGAGCCCAGCCGTGGACGGAGCCGTCGGCCGCGTGCACCTCCGCTGCCAGTTCGAAGTACCGGCCGGTCGCGCGGTACTCGGCGCTCACCTGGCGCCACCCCTCGGGAGCGGCGCGCATGAGGGTCAGGCCGATCTGCTTGACCAGGGCGTCCTGCTCGGTCGGGTTCAACGGCTTCGGCTCGGACACACCCACATCTTTCCCTGCGACGACCTGTACCGGCACGTCCACCCGATGGGCCGAACGGCCCAAACGACCGGGTGAACTCGACCATAACCCGCGCAAGCCGACCGCAAAACTCGACGTCAGTAACCCTACGCACCGGTAGGGCAACTCGATCAGACCTGCGGAGGCAACTCCACGAGGGTTCCGTCGGCGAGCAGCTCGGCGATCGAGCGGACGAGGAAGAAGCCCGTCCCCCCGCCCACCTGCCCGAACCACGGCACCGCGACGCCGCGCAACACCGGGACGGGCTTGGCCACCCGGTACAGGTGGTACCTCCGATTAGCCCATTCCGGTGGTAGTGACCGATTCCCCTGTGTAGTGCGCGCCACGTACACGAGGTTGCCGTCCTCGTCCCCGAAGCGGTCGACCTCGGTCCCCACCGGGAGCGTCACGTGCTCCAGGTCCCGGAACAGCGACAGCGGCGCCTCGCCGGGCAGGGCCTCGATCACCGGGGTCGCCAGCCGCGCCGTCCGCTCCACGTCCAGGTCGGCGTCGAACAGCAGCATCCCGAGCAGGCTCTGCGCGGCCGGGCGCAGCGACGGGTGCACCGAGGGCGTCCTGCTGGAGCTGCGGCCGTCCACGTACAGGGCGATCTGCCAGCCCTCTCCGTCCGGCACCGGTTCGAGCACGGGCACACCGGACCGGAACTCGGCGAGGCCGTAGCGGCGCGGTGGCACGCCGAACAGCTCCAGCCGCTCGCGCAGCTTCTCCAGCAGCGCGCGGTCCTCCGGCGTCACCGCGAGCGGCGAGCGCTCGGGCAGGGGCAGCGGCCGGGTGCGGCCGGTGGCCACCGCCTCGGCCGCGCGCAGAGCGGCGGCGTCGACCTCGGGCACGCGGAAGTCGCGGGCGCGGACGTGCTCGACGAGCTGCGGCGCGGGCGGCACGTCCCGCTTGAGCCAGTAGTACGGCGTCGCGGCCGACCACACCCAGGTGCCGTCGGTGTGGAACCGCACCGGCACGTCGGGATCGGCCTGCTGGTCGAACGCGTCCTGACCGAACGCCTTCGCGTCGAGCACGACCGGCGCGGACGTCAGGTAGGCGTGCACCCGTTCCCACTCGCGCGGGTGCACCTGCGGCCGGTCGACGCGGGGCCTGCCACCGGGGTGGGCTCCGTCGAACACCGGCGCGAGGTGCAGGTCGACCCGCGTCTCGGCCTCGGGGACGTCGTCGGCGCTGAGCCCGGCGCGGTCGCGCAGCCACGTCTGCACGTCGTCCTCCGGCCGGGGGTGGGACGCCAGTTCCTCCAGGAAGTACCGCTGGGGCGGCCGGTGGGTCCAGTCGGGCTCGCGCACCCACTCGTAGTCCACCGACCGCTGCTGCGGGTGCTTCAACCGGAAGCGCGCGCTGGTCCAGGTGCCCGTGCCGGGCCGGTACGCGCCGGAGCGGAGCTGCTGGAAGAACGGCAGCGCCTCCTCCGGCAGCTTCCACTCGGTCGTGTCGCCGAAGACGTCGAGCACCGACGCGGGCGACTCGACGTAACCGCCGACGCAGCGCAGGTCGAGGTAGAGCTCCTCCCAGTCACCGGGCAGCCGGTGCACCAGCAGCGTGGTGACCGAGTCGAGCAGCGCGTTCTGCTCCGCGGAGCTGAGCTGCTGCTGGGGCGGCGTCATGCGTCCTGCTCCTCCGGGGTCGCGTCGTCGAGCTTCTCGCGCAGCCAGTACGGGACGAACGCCTCGTCCCTGGGGTGGGCGGCCAGGTCCGCGGCCCAGACGGCCGCGGGGAGGGCCGACGGCCACAGCGGGTCGTGGTCGAGGTTGTAGCTGACGTCGATGCGGTCGGGGGCGTCGACGGTGCAGCGCGCCGAGAACCACGTCCCGCGGCCGGGCACGTGCACGATCTCCCGCAGCTCCGCGAAGGCGGCCAGCACCACGTCGGGCACCTCGCGCCGCTCGGTGGTGCGGTCCTCGGAGTAGATCGTGAGCGCGCTGTCGCGCTCGCCGGCCGCCATCCGGACGACCAGGTCGGCCCGTCGCCAGTGCTCGGGCACGAGGTCGAGCACCGAGCCGCCGATCACCTGGAGGAGTTCCTGGTGCCGCTCCTCGGCGTCGTCGGGCGAGGACGGCTCCGCAGTGGTCATGTCGCACAGCTCCCGTGGGCGTCGCACGCGTGGTCGTCCCCGACCGTACCCGGCGGGGGCTATCACCGGATCGGGTGCACGGCCGTCGGTCCGGTCGTGCAGAGTTGCGGGAGTGTTGCGTCCCTACCGCCAGCTCGCCGGCGTCCCCCACCTCCCCCTGCTGCTCGTGTGGACCCTCCTGGGACGCCTGCACGCTCCCGGCACCCTGCTCGCCCTGTCGTTCCTCGTGGCCGGGTGGACCGGGTCCTACGCCATCGCGGGTCTCGTCGGCGGCGCCCTGGTCGTCGGCCTGGGCATCGCCGGGCCGCTGCGCGGCCGGGTGGCCGACCGCAGCCCCGCGTCGAGGCTGCTCGCGATCACGGCGGTGCTGTACGCGGCGGGACTCGCGACGGTGGCCGTGCTGCCGTCGCTGCTGCCGTCGGGGGCGTGGCCGGTGGCCGTGGCGGTGGGGTTCGCGACGGGCCTGGTGACACCGCCGGTGGCGCAGATCGGGCGTGCGGCGTTCCCCCGGCTGGCGACCGGCGACGCCCGCGAGGCGGCCTTCACCGTCGAGGCGTCGCTCCAGGAGCTGCTCTACGTCGTGGGGCCCGCGCTGACCGCGGCGGCCGTGGCGTTCGCCGACGCCCGCGTCGCGGTCTGGCTGTGCGCCGCGCTGGCACTGCTGGGCACGGCCGGGTTCCTCGTGGCGCTGCGGCGCAGCGGGACGGATCAGCCCGTGGCGCGTCCGGAGCACGAACCGCGGCACCGCTCGCTGGTGCGCGACCCCGCGCTCGTCGCGGCGCTGATCGTGTCGTCCTGCCTGGTCGCGTCGCTGATCGCGGTGGACGTGGTGCTGATCGCCTGGGCCCGCGACCAGGGCAGACCGGGGCTCGCCGGCGTGCTGGCCGGGGTCTGGGCCGTCGGTTCGGTGGTCGGTGGCCTCGTGGCGGGCGGCTTCACCGGCACGCCGAACCTCACACGCCGGGTGCTGCTCACCGCGATCGGGGTGGCGGCGCTCGTCCCGGTGCTGCCCCCGGTGCTCGAACCGTCGCCGTGGCTCGTCGGCGCGGTGCTGCTCGTCAGCGGGGCGACGATCGCACCGGCGATCGCCACCACGACCTCCCGCATCGGCGGCCTGGCTCCCGACGGCCGCGCGGCGGAGGCGTTCGGCTGGATGGTCACCGCGACCACGGCGGGCTCCGCCCTCGCACAACCGCTGTCCGGAGCGCTCCTGGACTCCGTCGGTCCCGCGGCCGCCGCCGGTGCGGCGGCCCTCGCGGGCGTCGGCGCGACGCTGGTCGCCCTGCGGGTGCCGCCCGCGCGCACGGGCGTCGTGACCCCGTGAGCGCCGGTTCTCCGATCGGCGCCGCGCGGTCCGGCGCGGCGTGGTCCAGGGCGGCTGGCGCCGCCGTCGCCGGGATCGGCGGTGTCGCCCTCGCCGTGCAGGGCCGGATCAACGGCGAACTCGGGCGCGTCCTGGGTGACGGCGTCCTCGCCGCACTGATCTCCCTCGGCGGTGGCCTGGTCCTGCTGCTCGCCGTCGTGCCGGTCTCCCCCGCCGGGCGGCGCGGCCTGATCCGGTTGCGCGCCGCGCTGCGCGCCCGCCGCATCCACTGGTGGCAGTGCCTCGGCGGGACGTGCGGCGCGTTCCTCGTGTCCACCCAGGGACTGACGGTGGCGGCGCTGGGCGTCGCCGTGTTCACGGTCGCCGTGGTGGCCGGCCAGGTCGCGAGCGGCCTGCTCGTCGACCGCGCCGGGATCGGGCCGGGAGGCCGCCAGCCGCTGACCCGGCAGCGCGGCCTCGGTGCCGCGCTCGCCGTGCTCGCGGTGGGCGTGGCCGTGTCCGACGAGTTCAGCAGCCCGCAGGCGCTGTGGCTCGCCGTGCTGCCCGCCCTCGCCGGTCTCGGCTTCGGCTGGCAGCAGGCGGTGAACGGACTCGTCCGCGAGGCCGCGCGGAGCACGGCCGTCACGGCCCTGGTCAACTTCGCCACCGGCTCCGCCGTCCTGCTCGTCGTCTCCGCGGCCGACGTGGCGGTGCGCGGCCTGCCCGACCACGCGCCCGCGCAGTGGTGGCTCTACCTCGGCGGTCTGCTGGGCGTCGTGTCCGTGGGCACCTCCGTGGTGTCGGTGAGGTTCATCGGTGTGCTGCTCGTCGGGCTGTGCGTCGTGGCGGGGCAACTGCTCGGCGCGGTGCTGGTGGACCTCGTGGCCCCCGCGGCCGGTGAGCGACTGGCCGTCGTCACCGTGGCGGGCGCGGTGCTGACCCTGCTCGCCGTGGTGGTCGCCGCGCTGCCCACCCGTGCGCGATGAGAGGATGAGCGTCGTGACGGCGACGATCCTCAACGGCAGGGAAACCCGCGACGCGATCTTCGACGACCTGCGTCAGCGGGTCGCGGCACTGGCCGAACGGGGGGTGACCCCCGGTCTGGCCACGGTGCTCGTGGGTGACGACCCCGGCTCGCACTCCTACGTCAGGGGCAAGCACGCGGCGTGCGCCAAGGTCGGCATCACGTCGATCCGGCGCGACCTGCCCGCGGAGACCACCCAGGCCGAGCTGGAAGCCGTGATCGACGAGCTGAACGCCGACCCCGCGGTCACCGCCTACATCGTGCAGCTCCCGCTGCCGAAGCACCTGAAGTCGGGTCCGGTCCTGGAGCGGATCGACCCCGCGAAGGACGGCGACGGCCTGCACCCGGTCAACCTGGGCCGACTCGTCCTGGGCGAGCCCTCGCCGCTGCCCGCCACCCCGCGCGGCGTCGTGGAGCTGCTGCGCCGCTACGAGGTGCCGATCTCCGGCGCGCACGTGACCGTCGTCGGCCGCGGTGTGACCGTCGGCCGCCCGATCGGCCTGCTGCTGACCCGCCGCAGCGAGAACGCGACCGTCACCCTCTGCCACACCGGCACGAAGGACCTGGCCGCCGAGGTGCGCCGGGCCGACATCGTGGTCGCGGGAGCGGGCAGCCCCGGCCTCATCACCGCTGACATGATCAAGCCGGGCGCGGCCGTGGTCGACGTGGGCATCACCCGCACCGAGCAGGGCCTCGTCGGTGACGTCGCCCCCGAGGTCGCCGAGGTCGCCGGGTTCCTCGCCCCCATTCCGGGTGGCGCGGGACCGATGACCATCGCCATGCTCCTCACCAACACCGTCGAGGCCGCCGAGCGCGCGCTCGGTCTCGGCTGAGACGGGGAGGTCCGGTGGAGCTGATGACGGAACACCGCTGGCGCTCGGCGGCGGGACAGCACCTGCCGTTCGCACTGGTGCTGGCGGTGACCGGACTGGGCGTCCTGCGACTCGTGCAGTACCACTGGCGGCAGGGCGCCGTGCTGATCGGCGTGGCGCTGCTGCTGGCGGCGCTGCTGCGGGTGCTCGTGTCCGACGAGCAGGCCGGGCTCCTCACCATCCGGGGCCGCAGCATCGACGCCCTGCTCTACGGCGGCCTCGGCTTCGCCGTGATCGTGGTGGCGATGACCATCACCGGCGGCCCGTTCAGCCGCTGACGCGCCACGTCGCCGGAGCCCCGGTCCCGCCGGGGCCGCGCGTCCCCTCCCGGCCCCCTCACGTGACACGACCGACGATCGTGGTGATCAGCGCGTCCAGGTCGTGATCCCCCAGGACGCCGGGCAGGGTCAGGTGCTCCAGCAGGAGCCCCGTCACGGCCAGTTGGAGGACGACCACGCCGTCGCGGCCGCCCGGCAACCCGGCGTCGACGTGGAAGGCCACGTTCGCCTCGAACTGCGCGCGCAGCGCCGCGGTCAGGTCGGCCATCAGCTCCGGCCGCCTGGTCGCCTCCAGGCGCAGTTCCAGCATCGCCAGGTGTCCCGTCCGGTTCGCGCTCACGCGCCGGACGATCCCCCGCACGAACTCCACCACCTGGTCGGTGGTGCGCTCGTGGACGACCAGGTCGGCCGCCTCGGGGAGGACGTGGGCGGTGATGCGCCGGCACACGCCCATCAGCAGGTCCTCCCGGCTGGCGAAGTAGTTCGACGCCGTGCCCACCGGTGTGCCGGCCCGCTGGTCCACGGCGCGGAAGGTCAGACCGCGCGCACCGTCCCCGGCCAGGACCTCGATCGCGGCGTCGAGCAGCGCAGCCCGCCGCTCCGGGTTTCGCGTCACGGTTCCTCCTCACTCCGCGCAGGGGTTGCAACCACTACATTCAAAGTACTACGAATGAAGTAGTTGGATGAACGAACGGAGAACAGCGTGCAGTTCACGAAGATGGCCACCTGGTTGCTGGCCGACGACCCGACGGCGGCGGCGAACTTCTACGCCGAGCACTTCGGCTTCACCGTCGCGGCCGACATCGGCTGGTACGTCAGCCTCACCCACCCCTCCGGGAGCACGATCGACTTCGTCCAGCGCGACCACGAGTCGGTGCAGACCCGCTTCCGCCGCCCCACCGGCGGCGTCGGCCTGGCGTTCCTCGTCGAGGACGCCGCCGCCGAGGAGGAGCGGCTGCGCGCCGCGGGCGTGCCGATCGCGCTCCCCCTGGTCGACGAACCGTGGGGACAGCGGCGCTTCCAGGTGGAGGCCCCGGCCGGAGAGATGGTCGAGGTGCTCCAGGTCGTCGCACCCGATCCGGAGTGGATGGCGGCGAACGGCTTCTGACCTCGCCCCGGCAGCACCTCAGCCACCCCGGCGGCTGAGGTCCTCCCACCGCCCGTACTCCGCGACGCGGTGCTGGAGCTGCTCGCGCACCTGGTCGTAGGACGCGCTGCCGACGATCAGCCGCCGGGGCGGGTCGGGCAGGTCGACCAGCTCCAGCAGGACCCGCGCGGCCAGCTCGGGCGACGGGTCCTTCGCCCCACCGCCCCACAGCTCGTCGAGCTCCGCGCGCAGCGGCGCGTAGACCTCGTCCGGTTCCGTCGCCGTCGTGCCCGTGGTGAACAGCTCGGTGTCGTAACTGCCGGGTTGCAGGATCGTCACCCGGACGCCGAAGCGCTCGACCTCCATCGCCAGCGCCTCGGTCATGGCGTCGAGCGCGGACTTGCCCGCCGCGTAGAGGCCCACCGCGGAGAAACCGCCACCCGACCCCGTCGACGACACCTGCACGAGGTGGCCGGACCCCTGACGGCGCAGGTGGGGCACGACCGCCTGCCCCAGCCACAGGGCGCCGAAGAAGTTGACGTCGAGGTGGGCGCGCGCCTGCTCCTCGGTGATCTCCTCGACCATCCCGAACAGCATCGACCCGGCGTTGCCGACCACCACGTCCAGCCGCCCGAAGGTCTCGACCGCCCGGTCGACGCCCGCGAACACGGCGGCCCGGTCGGTGACGTCGAGCGGAAACACGACGAGGTTCCCGTCGTGCTCCGCGACGAGGTCGGCCAGCGGCCCGACGTCACGCGCCACTCCGACCACCCGGTCCCCGGCCGACAGCGCGGCCTCCACGAAGGCTCGGCCCAGCCCGCGCGAAGCACCCGTGACGAACCAGACGCGATCTTCGACGTTCATGCTCGCTCCCCTCTCCCGACAAGACGGACCGTCTCGTCTCGACGGGGACCAGCATGGAGGCCGACCCGCTCGCTGTCAAGACGGTGCGTCTCGTCTCGTCGTGGCATAGGGTGGACGGGTGAGCACAGACCGGAAGCCCGACCCGTCCAGGCGGCGGCAGCAGTCGCGGGACTCGATCCTGGAGGCCGCGCTCGCCCTGGTCCTGGAGGTCGGCTACTCGAAGACCTCGATCGAGTCGATCGCGTCGCGCGCGGGCGTGGGCAAGCAGACGATCTACCGCTGGTGGCCCTCGAAGGGCGCCGTCGTGTTCGACTCCGTCCTGGCGCACGCCGGAGTGGAGGACGGTGTGCAGCTTCCCGACACCGGCGACGTCGAGGCCGACCTGAAGCAGGTGCTGCGGGCAACCGTGGCCGAGTTCGCCGATCCCGCGTTCGAGGCGCCGATCCGCGCGCTCAACTCGGAGATCATCTTCGACGCGGACCTGGCCGCCGCCTACCGCGAGCGGATGGCCGCGCCCGTCGAGGAGGCGAAGAAGGTCAGGCTGCGCAGCGCCCAGGCCGCGGGTCAGCTCGACCCGGACGCCGACCTCGACCTGCTGCTGGAACTCCTCTACGCGCCGGTCTACCAGCGGTGGCTGCTGCGCACGGCGCCGCTGACCCAGGAGTACGCCGACCAGCTGGTCGAGACCGTGCTGCGCACCTTCGCACCCGCCCGGACGCCGACGAGCCCGTGATCGACGCGCCGGACGGGGCGGCCTCGGCGACCGCTTGACAGATTTGGCTAATGGGATTAGCTTTTGGGCTACAACCAATAGCTACTCGGGGGAAGAACATGACGGAGTTCCTGGAACTCGACGGCGGACGGCTCGCCTACGACGTGATCGGCGAAGGGCCGCTGATCGTGCTGGCCCACGGCATGGGCGACAACCGGGCCGCCTACCGCGAGGTGGCCGTCCGCCTGGCCGACGCCGGGTACCGGGTCGCCACCGTGGACCAGCGCGGTCACGGCGAGTCCAGCACCGGCTGGGCCTCCTACACCCGCACCGACTCGGCGGCCGACCTGCTCGCCGTGGTGCGGCACCTGGGCGGCCCGGCCGTGCTCGTGGGCCACTCGTTCACCGGCGGCTCCGTCACCATCGCCGCCGCTCAGGAGCCCGAGTCGGTCAGCGCCCTCGTGGAGATCAGCCCGTTCACCCGTGCGCAGAAGGTCGACTTCGGCGGTCTGCTCTCCAACGCCCGCTACCGCAAGGGCGTGACGCTGCTCCTGGGCGCGGGGACGTTCCGCAGCGTCGGGCTGTGGAAGCGCTACCTCGAACACGCCTGCCCCGGCACCAGGTCGGCGGACGTCACCGAGCACCTCGCCGCGCTCGACACCGACCTGCGCAGGCCCGGCCGCATGGCGGTGGTGAGCAAGATGGGCATGTCCGCGCCCACCGACGCGGGCGCCAGGCTCGGCGACGTCCGGTGCCCCCTGCTGGTCGTCGAGGGCTCGCTCGACCCCGACTGGCCCGATGCCCGCGCCGAGGGCGAGGGCGTCGTGGCGGCCGTGCCCGACGGGCTGGGCCGGGTCGAGGTGATCGAGGGAGCGGGGCACTACCCGCACGTGCAGTTCCCGGCCGAGGTGGCGGGGGCGATCCTGACCTTCCTCGGGGCGGAGACCCGTGGCTAGGGCGGCGCTGTCCGCGGACGCGGTGGTCGACGTCGCGCTGCGCCTGATCGACGAGGAGGGCGCCTCCGCGCTGACCCTGGCGGCGGTGGCCTCCCGCGCGGGCGTCGCCACGCCGTCGCTCTACAAGCACGTGCGCAGCCTGGCCGAGCTGCGCGGACTCGTGTCGGCGCGGATCATGGACGCACTGGCGACGCGGATCGGCGCAGCGGTGCTCGGCCGCTCCGCCGACGAGGCGGTCCGCGCGCTCATGACGGCCTGGCACGGCTACGTCGCCGAGCACCCGCACCGCTACTCCGCGCTCGTCCAGGCACCAGGACCGATGGTGGAGCAGGCCGGGGAGAGGCTGATCGGCATCATGCTGGCCGCCCTGCGCGCCTACGACCTGAACGACACCGACGCCGTCCACGCGGTCCGCTGCCTGCGCGCGGCCGTGCACGGCTTCTCGGTGCTGGTGGCGGAGAACGCCTTCCAGCTGGACCAGAAGCTGGACGAGACCTACGAGCTGCTGATCCACATGGTGATCAGCGGGCTGCGGACGCCTCCTCCCCGCGGGTGAAGCCCGGCACGCGGGTCAGCGGAAGTCGCGGGACCGGGAGGGGATGCGCAGGTCCAGGTGCTGAAGACGGTCGGCCACGACGCTGATCACCCCCTCGTGCGACTCCAGGGTGCCGCGCACCAGCAGCGCGGGGCTCGTGCGCGCCACCCGCCGGTAGCGCGCCCACAGCCCCGGCGAGCAGATCACGTTCAGCGCGCCCGTCTCGTCCTCGACGCCGAGGAACGTGACGCCGCCCGCCGTCGCCGGGCGCTGCCGGTGGGTCACCGCGCCGCCGACCAGCACGCGGGTCCCCGACGCGGTCTCCCGCAGCGACGACACGCGCAGCGCGCCCAGGCCGTCGAGCCGGTCGCGGACGAACTGCGTGGGGAAGCTGTCCGGCGACAGCCCGGTGGCCCACACGTCGGCCACCGCAACCTCCACCTCGTCCATGCCCGGCAGCGCGGGCGCCTGCGTGCCGACGTGGGTGCCGGGCAGCCGGTCGGGACGCATCCGGGCGACCGGACCCGCGGCCCACAGCGCCTCCCGCCGCCGCACCCCCAGCGAACCGAACGCGCCGGCCGTGGCCAGCGCCTCCAGCGCGGCGGTGCCCAGCCGCAGCCGCTCGCCCACGTCGGCCAGGTCGCGGAACGGCCCGCCGCGCTCCCGCTCGGCGACCAGCTCCTCGGCGACACCCCGCCCCACGGACCGCACGGTCGCCAGACCGATCCGCACGGCGTTCTCGCGGGTCCCCCGGCCGAGGGGTTCCAGCGTGGCGTGCGGCAGGCTCGCGTTCACGTCGGGCCCGCGCACCACGACGCCGTGCCTGCGCGCGTCGGCCACGAGGGACTGCGGCGAGTAGAACCCCATCGGCTGCGCCCGCAGCAGAGCCGCGCAGAACGCGGCCGGGTAGTACAGCTTGAACCAGGCGCTGACGAACACCAGGTGCGCGAAGCTCAGCGCGTGGCTCTCCGGGAAGCCGTAGTTCGCGAACGCCAGCAGCTTCGCGTAGATCTCCCCCGCCAGCTCCTCGCCGACGCCGTTGGCGGCGGCACCGGCGCAGAACCTCCCGCGCAGCCGCTCCATCCGGTGCGTCGAGCGCTTCGCGCCCATCGCGCGCCGCAACTCGTCGGCCTCGGCCGGGGTGAAGTTCGCGACGTCGACCGCGATCTGCATCAGCTGCTCCTGGAACAGCGGCACCCCCAGCGTCTTGTGCAGCGCGCGGGCGAGCAGCGGGTGGTCGTGCTCCCACTCCTCCTCCCCGTTGCGACGGCGGAGGTAGGGGTGCACGGAGCCGCCCTGGACGGGACCGGGACGGATCAGCGCGACCTCCACCACCAGGTCGTAGAACGTGCGCGGCTTCAGCCTCGGCAGCGTCGCCGTCTGCGCGCGGCTCTCCACCTGGAAGACGCCCACGGAGTCGGCGCGCCGCAGCATCGCGTAGACGCCCTCGTCGGCCAGGTTCAGCGCGCTGATGTCGACCCGCACGAGGTGGTGCTCGCGCACCAGGTCGACGGCGTGGTGCAGCGCGGACAGCATTCCGAGGCCGAGCAGGTCGAACTTGACCAGGCCGACCGAGGCGCAGTCGTCCTTGTCCCACTGGAGGATCGTGCGGCCGGGCGCGCGCGCCTTCTCCACCGGGCACACCTCGCTCACCGGCCGGTCGCAGATCACCACGCCGCCGGAGTGGACGCCCAGGTGACGCGGGTGGCCCTCCAGCTGCGCGGCGAGGGCCAGCACGGCCGGGGGGACGTCGCAGTCGTCGGGGGAGGCGGGTGGTCCCCCGTGCTCGACCTGCCTGCTCCAGGCGTCCTGCTGCCCGGTGGAGTGCCCGAGGGCGCGCGCCACGTCCCGCACCGCCGAGCGCGGCCGGTAGGTGACGACGTTCGCGACCTGGGCCGCGTGCCGACGACCGTACCTGCGGTAGACGTGCTGGATCACCTCCTCGCGCCGCCCGGACTCGACGTCCAGGTCGATGTCGGGGGGACCGTCGCGAGCGGGGGCGAGGAAGCGCTCGAAGAGCAGGCCGAAGCGGACCGCGTCGACGTTCGTGATGCCGAGCGCGAAGCACACGGCGGAGTTCGCCGCCGAGCCCCTGCCCTGGCAGAGGATGTCGTTGTCGCGGCAGAAGCGCACGACGTCCTCGACGACGAGGAAGTAGCCGGGGAACCCCAGCTCCTCGACGACGCCCAGCTCGTGCTCGATCTGGTGGTGCGCCTCCGGGTTCTCCGCGTACGAGCCGAACCGCGCCGCGGCGCGCTCGCGGGTGAGCTGCCGCAGGTGGCTGTCCTCGGTGTGGCCGGGCGGCACGTCGAACGGCGGCAGCTCCGGCGCGACGAGCCGCAGGTCGAACTCGCACTCCCAGCCCAGCACGGCCGCGCGCTGCACGGCGCCGGGGAAGCGGGCGAACCGCGCCGCCATCTCCTCCCCCGAGCGCAGCACCGCGGCCGACGCGGGCGGCAGCCGACCGGCCATCTCGTCGAGGCTTCGGCGGGCCCGCACCGCCGCCATCACGGCGGCGAGCCTGCCCTGCCCGCCCGTGGCGTGGTGCACGGCGTTCGTGGCCACGGTCGGCAGTCGCAGCTCGGCCGCCATCCGCGCGAGCAGGTCGTTGCGGGTGCTGTCCAGCGGCGTGCCGTGGTCGGTCAGCTCCACGTGCACCCGGTCCCGGCCGAACAGGCCGATCAGCCGCCGGAGCTGCGCGAACGCCGCCTCCGGCCCCGCGCGCTCCAGCGCGCGCCGCACCGCGCCCTTGCGGCAGCCGGTGAGCACGACGACGTGGTCCCGCACGTCGGAGACCACCTCGTCGAGGTCGTAGACCGGCTTGCCCTTCTCGGCTCCGTCGGCGAGCTGAGCGGTGGTGATCGTGCGGCACAGCCGGTGGTAGCCCTCCTGCTTCGTCGCGAGCAGCAGCAGGTGCTCGCCCTCCGGATCGGCGATCCCGTTCTGCGGCGCGGTCAGGCCGAGGCTCAGCTCAGCGCCGAACACCGTGCGCATCCCCAGCTCCCGCGCGGCCTCGGCGAAGCGCACCACGCCGTGCAGACCGTCGTGGTCGGTCAGCGCGATGGCGTCCAGACCGAGCCGCGACGCCGTCTCCACCAGCTCCTCCGGGTGGCTCGCGCCGTCGAGGAAGCTGAAGTCGGAGTGGCAGTGCAGCTCCGCGTAGGGGACGCGGCGACGCGCCCCCGTCCAGTCGGAGATCTTCAGCTCCAGCTCGGGCGGCGCCGTGTAGCGCTCCCGGCGCCTGGTCCACGCCGGACCGTCGCCGCCGTCCCCGGACAGCTTCCCCGGCTGTCCGGACAGGGCGCGCTCCAGCTCGGACCACGTGACGGGCGGGTTGTTCCACCCCATCAGGACCTCTGGTCGTCCAGCGGGCGGCGCGGCAGCGGGATCACGTTCTCCAGCACCGGCAGCCAGCCGAACTCCGTGGACCAGGCCGGTTCCACCGGGGTCTCCGGCAGGTGCCGGGCCACCTCGCGCAGCCACTCCCGTGCGCCGAATTCGTCGTTCATTAGTCGTACACCCCTTCCACTGCCCACCTGCCGCCTCGTCTGACGAGCAGGTACGCGATCTGTTCGAGCTCTCCCGGCCCGCCGGCGGCGAGCACCTGCACCCGCGCCGCGCGGTGCGCGTGCTCCGGGTCCCACCACCGCTCGTCCACCGGCCACGGACCGGCCCACGCGAGGACGTCCCGTCTCCTGGCGCCCACGACGAGCGCGACGGGGACGGCGGTGAGGTCGTGGCGCCCGGTCACGCCGACGTCCGCGCCGGTGGCGTCGAGGACGGCCGCCGGTTCGGGCGCCGGGGGGACCGTGGCGGGGGACGGGGCCGGCAGCTGGCCCGGCCACGGCTGGCCGGGGTCCGCCGCGGGTGCGCGCTCGTCGCCCCACGGCACCAGGCGCACGCGCTCGGCCGGGCCGCGCCCGCCACCGAGCACGGGCGTGACCACTCCTCGCGGACCGAGCAGGCCCTGGACGTGCACGAGAGCGCGGGCGGCCCGCTCGGCGGCCTCCCGCGAGTCCTGTCCCGCTCCCGTCCACAGCGGGAGCTGGAGCGCGTCGGAGCCGACGACCTCCTCCGGCACCAGGCGCACCCGGTCGATCCCGGCCGTGGGAGTGGCGCCGCCGAGCCAGCCGTCGAGCTGCCAGCGCACCCGGTCCGCGATGCCGCGCGGCGTCAGGGGTTCCGCGCACCGCCACACCCGGTGCAGCTCCTCGCCGTTCGCGGTGCGCGCGTGCACCCCGAGCCGCGTGCACGCCAGCCCGCGTTCGGCCAGGACGGCGTGCAGCCGTTCCGCCGCGCCGCGCGAGGCGAACGCCGCGGCGTCCACGCGCTCCACCGGCGGGTCGAACTCCCGCGTCACGACCAGGTCGGCGGGAACTTCCCGCCGCACCGGCGGGCGCTGCTCCAGGCCGCCGGCGAGGCGGTGCGCCACGACGGCCGCCGCCCCGAACCGGGTCGCCACGTCCCGCTCGGGCACGGCGGCGAAGTCGCCCAGCGAGCGCAGGCCGAGACGGCGCAGCAGGTCGACCAGCTCGGTGCGGCCGCGCACCCCGGCACGGCGCTCCGCTGGCTGGTCCAGCTCGCGCACGTCCAGCGGCGCGAGCCAGGCCGCGCTGCCGCCGGGTTCCACGACGAGACCGCGGTGCGCGGCCAGGGTGGCGGTGAACAGGCCGTCGGCGACGCCCACCTGCGCCTCCACCCCCGCACGCGCCGCCACGTGGTCGACCAGCTCCTCCGCGGCCGCCGCAGCGCCGCCGAAGTACCCCACCGGTCCCCGCGCCGGAACGGCCACCAGACCGGGACGCACCACCTCGATGCCCGGCGCCAGCTCCTCCACGGCGGCGGCGACCGGCTCGAACAGCCGGGCGTCGCGCTCCGGGTCGTCGTCGAACACCGCGAGTTCCGGGCAGCAGGCCTGCGCCGACCTCGTGCGCGTGCCGGCGCGCACCCCCGCGGCACGGGCCGTCGCCGAGCAGGCCACGACCTCGCCGGAGGCCACGACGGCGGCCGGGACGTGCGGTGGCAGTTCGGCCGCGGCGGACGCGGCGACCACCGGCCAGTCCCGGCACCACAGCACCAGCGTGCGCACGGCCATCAGACGGCCTCGACCGCGGCGGGCGCGTGGTGCGCGATGCGGACCGAGCCGCCCGGCGCGGGCAGCAGCAGGTCGGCACCGCGCACGCGAGCGGCCGCCCCACGACCGCTCGCGTGCACGGACACCCGGCGTTCGCGCAGCACTCCGGCACCCTCGCCGACACCGCTCCACGTTCCGCGTTCCAGCCTCAGCTCGACGTCCGAACCGGGCCAGGACGCGGAGGACAGCAGCACGGCACGGCGCTGACGCGCGCGTGCGGTGAGCCGCCGTGCGGTGTTCGGCGCCACCGGAGAACCGACGACCACCAGATCGACGCCGTCGAGCAGGGCGGCCACCGTTCGCTCCACGGTGGCCGGATCGGTACCGGGACGCGGCACCAGCGCGAGCCGGTGCACCGCGACGCCGAGTTCAGCCGCGGCCAGCACCCCGATCTGCGGCATTCCGACCACGGCGGCCCAGCACCCCTCCGCCGTCGCCGAGGCCAGCAGCGCGAGCAGCAACGACGTCGATCCGCGCACCGACACCGTGCTGCCACGCCGCAGCCCGCCCCACGGGAGCAGGTCCACCAGTTCCCCTCGAACCGGCAGGACCCCGCCCGTGACCCGATCGGCCGATGTCGTGGCCAACTCGCTCGCCGTGCGCACCCCGTGAAGCGCGACGAGCTTCGCCGAAGCCGACCCGGACAACGGCCCTCCCCTCCCACTCGGACCCGCGCGCACCCCTGTGCGCGGGACCGCCGTGGGAAGTCGGCGGCTCGGGTGGCCCGCCCCCGCGAGCGGCCACCCGGTGTTCGAACATCTGTTCGAACACCGGCATGATCGTATCCCGCTGCCGACCCCACCGCAATCCCGCGCTCTCGGTCACGGCGCGTGCACGGTGCTGCGACACTGGCCGTCATGAGCACGCCACCGGGCTGGGGGAATCAGCCACCTCAGCAGCAGTTCCACCAGGGGTACGGACCGCCGCCGCCGGGGAACGGACCTCCCCCGCCCGGCCAGCGGCAGCCCGGCCCCCAGCAGTGGGGCCCCGGTCAGCAGCAGTGGGGACCCGGTCGTGGGCCGGGCTGGAACCCGCAGCAGCCGCCCCGCAAGAACCGCGCGGGCGTGGTGGTGCTGGTGGTCGTGCTGGCCCTGCTCGGCGTGGGCGGACTGGCCACGGTCGGCGGCTTCTTCTGGGCCAGCACCCGCGACCGGGGCACGCCCCAGGTCGGAGCGACCATGCCCGAGCAGTGCGCGCTCGGCGACGACGTGCTGGCGGCCGCGAAGACCACGAACCGCAGGAGCAGCCAGGAGATGAGCGAGAACTGGCACGTCTGCGTCTACGGCCAGACGCTCGGCCAGGACGGCAGCGACGCCCGCGACCTCGTCGCGGAGACGGCGGTCCTGGACGACGAGGAGATGGCGAGGGGGAACTTCCGGACGGCGCAGGCCGGGCAGGTGCGCCCGATCGACGGGCTCGGCGACGAGGCGGTGTGGGTGCTGTCGCAGTCGGGCACCTCGTCGACCACCAAGGCGATCGTGCGCGAGGGGGCCACGATCCACCAGGTCACCTACAGCGGTTTCGACCGCGGCGTCTTCAGCAACAGCCCCGTTCCGCAGGACGAGGCGGAGTCGATCACCCGCAGGGGCGTCGAGAGCCTGCTCGGCCGCTGACCCGCGCTGGTCCCCTCCGCGACGACGCGGAGGGGACCAGCGACGGACTAGTGCGCGAAGTGGCGGGTGCCCGTCAGGTACAGGGTCGCGCCCGCGGCCTCCGCGGCCGCGATCACCTCGGCGTCGCGCACCGAACCACCGGGCTGCACGACCGCGCGCACACCGGCGTCGAGCAGCACCTCCAGGCCGTCCGGGAACGGGAAGAAGGCGTCGGACGCGGCCACCGAGCCCCGCGCGCGGTCACCGGCTCTGGTCACCGCGAGCCGCGCGGCGTCCACCCGGTTGACCTGCCCCATGCCCGCGCCGACGGTCGCGCCGTCGGAGGCGAGCAGGATCGCGTTGGACTTCACCGCGCGCACCGCGCGCCAGGCGAACGCCAGGTCCGTCAGCGTCGCCTCGTCGGCGGGCGTGCCGCAGGCGAGCTGCCAGGTGGCCGGGTCGTCGCCCTCGGCCTCGATCGTGTCCACGGTCTGGAGCAGCAGGCCGCCGGACACCGCGCGCAGCTCCGCACCGCCGCGCGTCGGCGGCTGCGCCACCAGGATGCGGACGTTCTTCTTGCGCGCCAGCACGTCCACGGCCCCGTCGGCGTAGGACGGGGCGATGATCACCTCGGTGAAGATGTCCGCGACCTGCTCGGCCATCTCCACGGTGACCTCGCGGTTCGCCGCGATCACCCCGCCGAAGGCGCTCACCGGGTCGCACGCGTGCGCCTTGCGGTGCGCCTCCGCGATGGCGGCGGCACCGTCCAGGACGGACACCGCGATGCCGCACGGGTTGGCGTGCTTGATGATCGCCACGGTCGGCAGCTCGTGGTCCCACGCGGCACGCCACGCGGCGTCGGAGTCGACGTAGTTGTTGTACGACATCTCCTTGCCGTGCAGCTGCTGCGCCGTCGCCAGGCCCTCGCTGCCGTCGCCCCGCACGTACAGGGCGGCCCTCTGGTGCGGGTTCTCGCCGTAGCGCAGCACGTTCGAGCGCTGCCACGTGGCGCCGGTCCAGCCGGGGAAGCCGGAGCCGTCGTCGTCCGGGCTCAGGACGGAGCCCATCCAGGAGGCCACGGCCACGTCGTAGGACGCGGTGTGCCGGAAGGCGTTCACGGCGAGCTGCCGCCGCTCGGCGAGGGTGAAACCGCCGGCGCGCACCTGCTCCAGGACCCACTCGTAGCTGGCCGGGTCGACCACGACGGCGACGCTGGCGTGGTTCTTGGCCGACGCGCGCACCATGGCCGGGCCGCCGATGTCGATCTGCTCGACGCAGTCCTCGGGGTCGGCGCCGGAGGCGACCGTGCGGGCGAACGGGTAGAGGTTCACCACGAGCAGGTCGAACGGACGGATCTCCATCTCGTCCAGCTGCGCCAGGTGCTCGGGCCGCCGGGTGTCGGCCAGCAGACCGGCGTGCACCCGCGGGTGCAGCGTCTTCACCCGGCCGTCGAGGCACTCGGGGAAGCCGGTCAGCTCCTCGACCGGCGTCACCGGCACACCCGCGTCCGCGAGCGCCTTCGCGGTGCCGCCGGTCGACACGATCTCGACTCCGGCCGCGTGCAGGCCTGCGGCGAGTTCCAGCAGCCCCGACTTGTCGGAGACCCCGATCAGGGCCCGACGAACCGGTCGCCTCTCGGCAGGAGTGGTCACGGAATGCTCACCTTTCGTCCGTTCACGGTGCAGCCCTGCTCGGCGAGCGCCGCGACCACGTCGACCAGCAGCCGCCGCTCCACCACCTTGATGCGCTCGTGCAGGCTGTCGGCGTCGTCACCGGGTTCGACCGGGACGGCTTCCTGGGCCAGGATCGGCCCGGTGTCCACGCCGCCGTCCACCAGGTGCACGGTCGCCCCGGTCACGCGCACGCCGTAGTCGACGGCGTCGCGGACGGGGTGCGCGCCGGGGAAGGCGGGCAGCAGCGCGGGATGCGTGTTGATCATGCGTCCGCCGAAGCGGGCGAGGAACGCCGGTCCGATGATCTTCATGAAACCGGCGGAGACCACGAGGTCGGGTTCGTGCTCGGCCACCGCGGCGGCGAGCGCGGTGTCCCACGCGGCGCGGTCGGCGTGGTCGCGCAGCTTCACCGCGAAGGCGGGGATTCCGGCGCGCTCGGCGCGGGCGAGTCCCTCGATGCCGTCGCGGTCCGCGCCCACGGCCACGACGTCGACCGGGTAGGCGGAGTCGGCGGCGGCGTCCAGCAGCGCCTGCAGGAGGGTGCCGGACCCGGAGACCAGCACGACCACCCTCGCAGGTGCCGGAAGACGGAGTTCACTGCGGATGTCTGCGGTGCTCAGCGTGTTCTCCTGGCGGGGCGGTGCAGGGGGACTGACCTGTTCAGCCTAGGTGCACCCGGTCAGCGCCCGCGCTTCAGGTCCGTCTCGGAGCCGGGTTCGTCCTCGTCCAGGTCCTCGTCGTCCAGGTCCTCGGCGTCGTCCCCGTCGAGGGCGTCGTCGATCCCGAGGCCGATCAGCGCGTCGTCGTCCAGCTCGTCGACCGCCAGCTCGTCGAACTCGTCGTCGAACTCGGCGGCGACGTCCTCGTCGACCGGCTCCTCACCGTCGTCCTCAGCACCGTCGTCCTCAGCACCGTCGTCCTCAACACCGTCGTCCTCAACACCGTCGTCCTCAACATCCTCGTCCTCAGCACCGTCGTCCTCAGCACCGTCGTCCTCAGCACCGTCGTCCTCAGCACCGTCCGCGAAGTCGACGTCGTCCTCGGCGGAGTCGGGCTCGTCGTCGGCGAACTCCTCGGCGTCGTCCTCGGAGTCGGGGTCCTCGGGGTCGTCAGCGGCGTCGGCGTGCACGGGGGCCGCGGCGGCGGGCGGGGTGACGGTCCGGGCGCGTCGCACTCGCGTGCGCTTCAGCCGCTCGGGACGCGGGCCGGCGAACCAGGTCACGAGGGCGCCGGGCAGCACGATCCACACCGCCACGAGCACGGCCAGCAGACCGGCGGGCACCGTCACCGGGTCGAACGATCCCAGGCCGAGCCGCCCGCCCGCGACGGCGGCGAGCACGAGGCCACCCGCTCCCGCGGTCACGGCGGCCACGAGCACGGCGCGCACCCGGCTGCCCGGACGCGGCGCGACGCGACGGCAGTACCAGCCGACGGCGCAGCCGATCAGCAGCGGCAGCACGAGCACGGCCGGCAGGAACGCGATCTGCCGCTCGGGCAGCGCGGCGAGCAGCGGCACCGCGGGCAGGTCGCCGCCGGTGAACCGGGTGGGGCTGATCGTGACCTCGCCGAGGGAGAACCCGGCTCCGGCGACGAAGGACAGCCCGCCGACGATCGCGTTGGGCAGGTACCCCAGGCACAGCAGCCACATCCCGAGCTGCACGCCGACGGTCGTGCCCGTCTGGTCGAACAGCACGGCCGCGGTGGAGAAGGAGGCGGCCAGCGACGCGGCGAACACGGCCGCGCCCGCCGCCACCAGTGCGAACAGGGCGATCAACCCGGCGCGCACACCGCGCAGGGCGACCGGGTCCAGCCGTTCCAGGACGACCTCGACGAGACCGCACCGGCGGGCGACGCCGAGGGTGGCCGCGACCCCGGACACGGCGGCGCAGCCGAAGAACGCGACGGCGGGGGTCGCCAGCACCGGACCGTCGCTCAGGAGCAGCGCGATGCCGCCGCCGACCGCGGCGTGGGCGCCGGAGATGCTGAGGACGACGGCGCGGGCCTGCAACGGCTCGTACAGCCCGAGCCGGTCGGCGGTGCTGGCCGCTGTCCGCGCGATCAGCAGGACCAGCAGGAACGTCGGCAGCAGCGGCAGCACCGCGAGCTGACCGCCGGAGAACCTCAGGGGGACGTGGTGCGCGGTCAGCCAGCCCGGCGCCGCGGCGCCGAGGACACCGGCGGTGGAGAAGTCGGCGTGGGTCGCGGTGGACGCGACGAGCGCGAACAGCGCGGCGACGGCGGCGTAGCTGACCACCACGGAACCGCTGGCGGACATCACCAGCACCCGGACGCGTTCGGCGCGGGAGAACTCGG
Organism: Umezawaea beigongshangensis; assembly: GCF_016464305.1. Taxonomy (GTDB): domain Bacteria; phylum Actinomycetota; class Actinomycetes; order Mycobacteriales; family Pseudonocardiaceae; genus Umezawaea_A; species Umezawaea_A beigongshangensis. Next base: position 284,487 of record NZ_JAEIOJ010000005.1, on the reverse strand, counting down.
GCGGGCGCACGGAGTCGGTCATCCCGTGCGCGGTTGATTGCAGCACCGGCACCGTCCCACTGTGTCAGTCGTGCTCGGCCAATCGAGTGAGGCACGCCGCGCACGGATCAGAGGGGTGGCGCCGGACGTGCGGCGCCACCCCTCTGATCAGACACGTGCGGTGACGAGCATCAGCCCTGCGTGGGACCGCCGAATCCGCCGGGAGGCGTGCCGAGCTGCTGCCCCTGCTGGGGCTGACCCTGCTGGGGCTGGCCGAACTGGCCCGGCTGCGGCATGAAGCTCGTGGGCTGCGCGGCGGGCGGGGCCTGGGGCGGCTGCTGCGCGCCGAACTGACCCGACGGCGGCTGCTGCTGGCCGAACTGGCCCTGCTGCGGGTGCTGACCGGTCTGCGGGAAGGAACCGGACTGCGGGTTCCAGCCACCGGGCTGGCCGTAGACGTTCACCGGCTTCGGCTCGAACTTCAGGATGCCCACCTGCATCAGGAGAGCGACGACGATCGCGGCCGCCTCCAGCAGGGCGACGATCAGGAGGACGATCTGCATGCCCTCCACGTCGGCGTCCGTCTTGATGATCGACTGCAGGATGAGCAGCGCGGGGATCACCGAGAGCACGGCGGCGGCGGGCAGCAGGTTGGGAACCCGCGGCAGCACCACGAGACCCGCGAGCAGACCCGCGGCGAGCAGGTACTGGACGTCACCGGACGAGATCTCGTCGGTGAAGGCCAGCAGGTAGGCGATGAGAGCGAGACCCGCCGCGACGAGCGGCAGGATCAACTGCAGGTTCAGGCCCACGGACTGCTGCTGCGCCGGTCCCTGCGGCTGCTGCTGAGGTGCGCCGTACGGCACGGACATGTGAGGTTCCTCCTCCGAGGGCTTACAACTGGTCAGCAGCGAAACGCTAGCCGATACGACGACTCCGACGACGACCGGATCTCACCGGTTCCACCAACGGGTCATCTCGTCCGTATGAATGCAGACGGGCCGGGCGCCGGAACGTGTCCGACACCCGGCCCGAACGCCGTACGGCCATCAGCCGATCGAGCGCATGATCTCCTGCATCAGAGCAGCGGTCTCGCTCGGCGTCTTGCCGACCTTGACGCCCGCCGCCTCCAGGGCCTCCTTCTTCGCCTGCGCGGTGCCGGCGGAGCCGGACACGATCGCACCGGCGTGGCCCATGGTCTTGCCCTCGGGGGCGGTGAAGCCCGCGACGTAGCCGACGACCGGCTTGGTGATGTGCTCCGCGATGTACGCCGCCGCACGCTCCTCGGCGTCGCCGCCGATCTCGCCGATCATCACGATCGCGGCGGTCTCGTCGTCGTCCTGGAACGCCTGGAGGGCGTCGATGTGCGTGGTGCCGATGATCGGGTCGCCACCGATGCCGACCGCGGTGGAGAAGCCGAACTCCCGCAGCTCGTACATCATCTGGTAGGTCAGGGTGCCCGACTTGGACACCAGACCGATCTTGCCGGGGCCGGAGATGTTGGCCGGGATGATGCCCGCGTTGGACTTGCCGGGGCTGATCACACCGGGGCAGTTCGGGCCGATGATCCGGGTCTTGTTGCCGGTCGCGACCGCGTGCGCCCAGAAGGCGGCGGTGTCGTGCACCGGGATGCCCTCGGTGATGACGACGGCCAGGCCGATGCCCGAGTCGATCGCCTCGATCACGGCCGCCTTGGCGAACGCCGGCGGCACGAAGATCACGGTGACGTCGGCGCCGGTGGCCTCGATGGCCTCGGACACGGTGCCGAACACCGGGAGCACGTTGCCGTCGAAGTCGACCTTCTCGCCGGCCTTGCGCGGGTTCACGCCACCGACGATGTTCGTGCCGGACGCGAGCATGCGCTTGGTGTGCTTGGTGCCCTCGGCACCGGTCATGCCCTGAACGATGACCTTGCTGTTCTCGGTGATGAAGATAGCCATCGGTCAGACCCCCGCAGCCGCGAGCTCGGCAGCCTTGTCGGCCGCGTTGTCCATCGTGTCGACAACGGTCACCAGCGGGTGAGCGGCGTCGGCGAGGATCTGCCGGCCCTCCTCCACGTTGTTGCCGTCCAAGCGGACGACCAGCGGCTTGGTGGCCTGGTCGCCGAGCATCTCCAGCGCCTGCACGATGCCGTTGGCCACGGCGTCGCAGGAGGTGATGCCACCGAAGACGTTGACGAAGACGCTGCGCACGTCCTCGTCGTTGAGGATGATGTCGAGGCCGTTCGCCATGACCTCGGCGGACGCGCCGCCGCCGATGTCGAGGAAGTTGGCGGGCTTCACGCCGGAGTGCTTCTCACCCGCGTAGGCCACGACGTCGAGGGTGGACATCACGAGACCGGCGCCGTTGCCGATGATGCCGACCTGACCGTCGAGCTTGACGTAGTTGAGGCCCTTCTCCTTGGCCTTCTGCTCCAGCGGGTCCTCGGCCTGCTTGTCCACCAGGTCGGCGTGCGCCGGGTGGCGGAAGGAGGCGTTCTCGTCCAGCGTGACCTTGCCGTCGAGGGCGACGATCTTGCCCTGCGGGTCGCGGACCAGCGGGTTGACCTCGACCAGCGTCGCGTCCTCGGAGACGAAGGTGTCCCACAGCTTCACGATGACGTCGGCGACCTGGTCGGCCACCTCGGCCGGGAACTTCGCCAGGGCCACGATCTCCTGCGCCTTGGCCAGGTCGACACCGGTGATGGCGTCGACGGGCACCTTGGCGAGGGCCTCGGGCTTGGTGGCGGCGACCTCTTCGATGTCCATGCCGCCCTCGACGGACGCCATGGCGAGGAAGGTGCGGTTCGCGCGGTCCAGCAGGAAGGAGAAGTAGTACTCCTCCGCGATGTCGGACGCGGGGGTCACCAGCACGCGGTGAACGATGTGACCCTTGATGTCCAGACCGAGGATCGCCTCGGCCCTGCTCTGGGTCTCCTCGGGGGTCTCGGCGAGCTTGACGCCGCCGGCCTTGCCGCGACCGCCCGTCTTGACCTGGGCCTTCACGACCACGGTCGAGCCGATCTGCTCGGCGATCGCCTTGGCCTCGGCGGGCGTGCTCGCCACGTCTCCCGGAAGTACCGGGACGTCGTGGGCGGCGAAGAGGTCCTTCGCCTGGTACTCGTACAGGTCCACTCGGGTCTCCTGCGACATCGGTGTCGGACTCCGCGTCCCCGGCTGGCCCCCGGTGTCCGGCGCTCCTGGCGAAACCCGGGAACGCGCTAACGGCACTGACGCGCACCAGGCATCACCTGGAACGCCGGCTGAGCCGGACAGCGAGACCAGCCGGACGCGGCTGTGCAGACACTATCGACCGGCGCGGAAGCCTCGCACCCCGTACTCGGTGAGGTCCCCCACAGGCACGGTGAGGTCGATCACGAACGGCGGTTCAGACGCGCTCGGGCTGCTGGCCGACGTGCTCCGTCACCCAGTCGACGATCTCCGTCGTGGTGGCTCCCGGCGTGAAGATCTTCGCGACGCCCATCTCGGCGAGGGCGGGCAGGTCCTCGTCCGGCACGATCCCGCCGCCGAAGAGGACGACGTCCTCCGCACCCCGCTCCGCGAGCAGTTGCACGACGCGGGCGAACAGCGTCATGTGCGCGCCGGAGAGGACCGACAGGCCCACGGCGTCGGCGTCCTCCTGGAGGGCCGTCTCGACGATCTGCTCGGGCGTCTGGTGCAGTCCGGTGTAGACGACCTCCATGCCCGCGTCGCGCAGGGCGCGCGCCACCACCTTGGCGCCGCGGTCGTGACCGTCCAGCCCCGGCTTGGCCACCACCACGCGGATGCGTCCAGCCATGTCCGTCTCCCGTTCTGCCGTTCGCGCGGGATCTTCCGCTCCACCGCAGGGTAGGACAACTAGCGCCGGGAGAGGGACGTCGTGGCCGCGACGACCAGCGCGACGACCGACGCCGCCGCGAGCCAGGTGCCGGGACCGGGCACCGCGCCGGCGACCCGCGCGCCGGTGAGGGGGAGTTCGAGCGCCTTCACGCCGACGACCAGCGCGGCGCCGAGGAGGAGCGCGGCCGCGCGCGGCGGCCGGGAGACGAGGGCGAACCCGACCGCGGCGAGCACGGTCAGCAGGGCGACGAGCAGCCCCCAGGACGCGGTGCCGAGGTCCGAGACGGCGGGCGCGACGAAGTCGTCGGCGCGCAGGGCGGGGAGGGTGAACGCGCCGATCGCCAGCAGCGCGGCGACGCCGCCGGTGGCGATCAGGGGCAGCGTCGACCGCTGTCGTCCACCGCCGGTCTCCTCGCGCTCGACGGCTCCGGCGAGCGTGCCGAAGGCCGCGGCGAGGACGCCGAGGACCAGCGCGGCGACGGTGAGCCAGGCGCCCGTGCCCGGCCGGAGCGCGTCCGGCTCGCTCCACGCGGAGTTCAGCTGCGACGGGACGACCGACGTCGCGGCGAGCACGGCGTCCAGCGCGCTGGACGCGGCGAGCGGGAGCGCGGCGAGGGCGACGACGAACGCGGGCCGCGCGGCGGAGGCGCTCGCGCGCACCAGCAGGGCCAGTCCCAGCAGGCCGACGACGACCCCTGCGGGCAGCAGCGGGCGACCGGCGAAGTGCTCCGGCGCCGGCACGCCCTCCGGCACGACGATCTGCGAGGTGAGCCCACCGGCGACGGCGAGGACTCCGGCGAGCAGGCCCAGCGCGCCCGCCGCGGTCTGCAACCGCTGCTGACCCGCCAGCTCGACGGTCAGCGGAGCGCCGGCGGCGAGCGCGGTCCGGTCCTGCGGGGACTCCTCGCGACCCTGCGCGACGGCCAGCGCGGCGAACCCGGCGGCGGCGAGGAGCACGACGACCGGTCCCCACGTCACACCGAGGTCGGCGGCGACGAGTCCGGCGACCAGCGGCGGCAGCGCGACCGCGGCGAGCGCGAGCGCCGTGCCGGCGAGTCCCCACCTGCGGTGCGAGGGGGACGACGACAGGGCCGCCAGCGCACCGGCGACGGGCGCGGCCAGCGCGATCAGCAGGCCACCCGCCACCGCGAGGCCGGGCGAGTCGAGCGGGCCGCGCGCCAGGAGGAAGGGGTCGGTGGAGGAGAAGGGCGTGGTGAGCAGGGCGACGAGCGCGACGACGCCGACCGCGGCGGCCCGGCCGAAGCGACCGCGCTGCCCCGACTGCTCGTCCGGGTCGTCCTGCTCGACCAGCACGCCGCCCGCGGTCGCGGCGAGCGCGCCGGCGACGAGGACGAGGACGTGTCCCGCGACGAGCACCCACGCGCCGGACGCGGCGGAGATCGGCTCCAGGCTCGTCGGCCGCAGCAGCTCGGGACGGGACGCGGCGAACGCGTCCGCGGCGGTCTGGAGGTCGAGCAGCAGGCGTCCCGGCGCGAACACGGCCGAGGCGATCAGGACGGCGGCCGCCGCGGAGGAGAGGCCGCGTGCCAGGAGGACCGCGGCGACGGCGACGGGCAGCACGGCCAGCAGGGTCAGCAGCGGCCAGGAGGTGAAGGCGGCCGGGACGTCCGCGACACCGACCAGGGGGCCGGCGACCAGCAGCAGCGCGCCGCACGCGGCGGCACCGAGCGCGATCCGCGAAGTGGTGCCGTCCCGGCCGTCGGGAACCTCCGGCTCCGACGGGGTCGGGGTGTCGTCAGACGCGGTTCTGGTCATCGGCTCGACGCTAGCAAGTCCGGGGAGCGGCCCCCCGGTCCCCTGGGGCGTGCGGCGGAGCGTCCGGGGGTACCCGTGTCCGGTGATGCGATCACCGGACGTCCTCGGCACCGGCGCCGCGGCGCTGTCGAACCTGGCGGGAGCGGTGCGGGACCGCGTCCACTCCGCCGCGCGCACCGCGGCCGGTGTCGCGGCGGAGGTGTCGGAGCAGGCGCTGGTGGCCCTGGGCGCCGCGGTGAGCCCCGGCGGACTGCGCGGGATGGCGGTGGAGACCGCCTGGCTCGCGGCCCACACGGTCCTCTACCCCTGGGGCGCGGTGGCGGAGCAGCTGCGTCCGGCCGGCCCGTACCGGCACTACCGGACCGACGACCTGCCGCCGAGACAACGCGGTCTGGTGGTTTCGTCCATCGAGGCCGCGGGCACCCCGATAGTGCTGGTGCACGGGATCGGGGACAACAGATCGGCTTTCGCAGTGCTGTCGGGGGCGTTGCGCAGGCGGGGTTTCGGGGCCGTTCACGCTGTGAACTACAGCGTGCTGACCGCACTGACCGGGGACGTGCGCCGGTCGGCCGCTCTGCTGGGCGCGCACGTCGAGCGCATCTGCGAGCAGACCGGTTCCGACCGCGTGCACGTCGTCGGGCACTCACTCGGCGGGCTGATCGCCCGCTACTACGTCCAGCGGCTCGGTGGAGACTCCAGGGTCAGCACGCTGGTGACGCTGGGGACGCCCCACGCGGGCACGCTGTCCGCCTACCTGCTGCCCACACCGCTGACCCGCCAGCTCAGGCCGGGGTCGGAACTGCTGGAGGAACTGGCCGCGCCCGCGCCGGGGTGCGCCACCCGGTTCGTCGTGGTGTGGAGCGAGATGGACCAGGTCATCGTCCCGCAGCGCAACGCACGCCTGGATCACCCGACGTTGCGGGTCGAGGAGCACCAAATACGTGATTCAGGTCACCTTTCTCTGCCCGTCGACCCCAGGACTCTTCACGTGATCGTGACAGCCGTCACCCGATCGCATGAAACTTCCGTCACCCCCATCTTGCCTGGACGCACCAGGTTTACCCGTCTTCTCGCTACCGGGGGTCACGAAGCACAGCACCAGCCTTCGTGCTGACCGCCGTGGGAGACGCATCTATCGGGGGGATTGCCTTCCGAGCTTCCGCGCCGTTACTGTCCCCCGGTCCGAAGTCACGGTCCGATCACGAGCAGGACATCGAGTCGATTACCCCGATCGACTCACCGGGATCCCCCGCCCGGGTCTTGGTCGGACTCCCCGAAAGACGGAAGGCGCAGTCTTGTCTCAACACCGCTCCCCCGGCGGCAGTGAAGGTTCTGCAGTGCTCGACCAGCCGACCGAGCGCGTCCAGCGTTCGACCGGCTCCCACCGGCTCCCCCCGCCGCCGTCCGCCCTGCGCGGACGCATCGTCGTGGCCGCTGTCGCGGTCGGCGCGTTCGCGGCAGCCGGCGCGGGTCAGACCCTGCAGGCAGCCGCCAACTCCTCTTCCTCGGACGAGGTGACGCCACTGGCCAGTGCCAGTGAGGGCGCGGCCGCGTTCGGCGTCGGAGGCACCGCCCCCGCCGCACCCCAGATCCTCCCCGTCGCCCGGACCGTGGACTCCGCGTCCGAGGTCGACAAGCTCGCCAAGAGCCAGCAGTACACCGCCGAGCGCGAGGCCGAGCAGGCCGAGGCCAGCCGGCCCAAGTACGTCCGCCCCGCAGCGGGCGCCTTCACCTCGGGCTACGGCGGCCGCTGGGGCACCATGCACCTCGGCGTCGACATCGCCGGCCCGATCGGCACGCCGATCCTGGCCGCCGCGGACGGCGTGATCATCGAAGCGGGTCCCGCCAGCGGTTTCGGCCTGTGGGTCCGCGTGGAGCACACCGACGGCACGATCACCGTCTACGGCCACGTCGACGCCTACAGCGTGTCGGTCGGTCAGCAGGTCCAGGCCGGCGAGCAGATCGCCACCATGGGCAACCGCGGCTTCTCCACCGGCCCGCACCTGCACTTCGAGGTCTGGGAGCCGGGCGGCATGAAGATCAACCCGCTGTCGTGGCTCAACGCCAACGGCATCAGCCTCTGACCTTCCCGTCGTACCCCGCACAGAACGATCAGATCAGACACCACCGACAGTTCCGCACGACCACGCGCTGAACGGCGTCGACACGCCTCAGCTCGTCCGGCTGTGTCCCCCTCCGGCCGGACCCCGCGTCGTCGTGCCGCACCCGTGGTGACAGAGGTCGGCCGGGCCGCGCGAACGCGACCCGGCCTGTTCCCCCCGGTGTTCATCTCCTCGCGAAGAACCGCCCCCGACTGCGACGCTCCGCCCCCCGTGCCGCTCGCGCCCCCCGGCCGATCCACCCCGAACGAACCGGCCTCACCGCTTGCGACACCCTTGAAGACGCCCAGTCGGAACCGAGGTTGCTCCCGAGTTCGGACTACCTCGTTCAGGTGATGAACACCTGCGACACGTACGAGCTTCCTCCCCGGTTCAACCGATTTTCGGAACCACTCGAACGGCGCAACGCGGCCAGAGGTCAACGCCCCGCGCGCAGCGCCGCCCCCACGACGAGCCGCACGTCGTCGCACGCCTCGGCGACGTGCGTCGGGCTGCGCGACGACGGGGCCGGTTGCGACGAGCGTCGCAACCGGCCCCGTGAGGGTGCGCCCGTCAGAGCTTCTGGAGGGGAACTCCGCCGATCAGCATGAGGCGGACCTTGCCCGCGCTGCCGAAGTCGATCGTGGCCGTCGCGCGGGCTCCGACGCCCTCGGTGGCCACGACGGTGCCCAGCCCGTACTTGTCGTGGCTCACGCGGTCGCCGACCTCCAGCGACAGCGCCGGGGTCTCCTGCCAGCCCCTGAACGACGTGGTCCGCATCCCGCGCGACGCCAGGCCCGCCTGGGCCGAGTCGCCGCCGGTGCGTCGCCACGTGGTCGCGGTCGACGGGGCCGAGCGGGTGGGCTCGACGCGCCGCCACTCGACGAGTTCGGCCGGGACCTCGTCGAGGAAGCGCGACGCGGGGTTCGTCGTCGGCGAGCCCCACGCGGAGCGCACGAGGGCCCGCGACAGGTACAGGCGCTGCTGGGCCCTGGTGATGCCCACGTAGGCCAGCCGCCGCTCCTCCGACAGCTCGGCCGGGTCGCCGAGCGCCCGCATGTGCGGGAACACGCCGTCCTCCCAGCCGGTGCTGAACACCACCGGGTACTCCAGGCCCTTGGCCGTGTGGAGCGTCATCAGGGTGACCACGCCGTCGGAGTCCGCGTCCGGGATGGAGTCGGCGTCGGCGACGAGCGAGACGCGCTCCAGGAAGGCCCCCAGCGACCCCGCGTCCGGCACGCCGGGGTCGCTGGTGTCGACGGGCTCGGGCTCGGTGCCGGCCGTCGGCTCCGGGGCGCCGACCGCCAGCTCGCCGAACTCGCGCGCCACGGTCACCAGCTCGTTGAGGTTCTCCACCCGCGTGTGGTCCTGCGGGTCGTCGCTCGCCTCCAGCTCCGCCCGGTAGGAGGTCTTCACGAGGACCTCCTCCAGGATCGTCGCCACGTCCGCGCCGCTCTCCACGACGTCGTTCAGCTCGTCGAGCAGCTCGACGAACCCGGCGACGGCGTTGCGGGAGCGCGGGTTCAGCAGCGGCACCCGGCCCTCGACGGCCGCGCGCAGCGCCGTGGCGAAGCTGACGCGCTCGCGCTCGGCGTAGGTCGAGACGCACGCCTCGGCGCGCTCGCCGATGCCGCGCTTGGGGACGTTGAGGACGCGGCGCAGGCTCACCGTGTCGTCCGGGTTCGCCAGCACCCTCAGGTAGGCCAGGGCGTCGCGGACCTCGCGGCGCTCGTAGAAGCGGACGCCGCCGACCACCTTGTAGGGCAGGCCGAGGCGGATGAAGATCTCCTCGAACACGCGGGACTGGTTGTTCGTCCGGTAGAACACGGCGATCTCGTTGTTGGTCGCGTCGCCGCTGTCGATCAGCCGGTCGATCTCGGCCGCCACGAACGCGGCCTCGTCATGCTCGTTGTCCGCGACGTAGCCGACGATCTTCTCGCCCTCGCCGAGGTCGCTCCACAGGCGCTTGTCGCGGCGGTCGGGGTTGCGGGAGATCACCGCGTTGGCGGCCGACAGGATGTTCTGCGTGGAGCGGTAGTTCTGCTCCAGCAGGATCGTCGTGGCCTGCGGGTAGTCGCGCTCGAACTCGACGATGTTGCGGATCGTCGCGCCGCGGAAGGCGTAGATCGACTGGTCCGCGTCGCCCACGACGCACAGCTCGGCCGGCTCCACGCCGCCCTCCCCGGTGCCGACCAGCTCGCGGACCAGCGTGTACTGCGCGTGGTTGGTGTCCTGGTACTCGTCGACGAGCACGTGCCGGAAGCGGCGGCGGTAGTGCTCGGCCACGTCCGGGAAGCCCTGGAGCATCTCGACCGACCGCATGATCAGGTCGTCGAAGTCCATCGAGTTCGACTCGTTCAGCCGCCGCTGGTACGAGGAGTACACCTCGGCGACGCGGCGCTCCAGGTCGGTGGTGGCCCGCTCGGCGGCCGTCTCTGGGTCCACCAGCTCGTTCTTGAGGTTCGACACGTGCACGGCGAGCGTGCGCGCCGGGTAGCGCTTCGGGTCGAGGTCGAGGTCGCGGGCCACGAGCGTGATGAGCCGACGCGTGTCGTCCGAGTCGTAGATGGAGAAGTTGGACGACAGGCCGATGGTCTTGGCCTCGTTGCGCAGCAGCCGCACGCACATCGAGTGGAACGTCGACACCCACATGGAGCGGGCGCGCGGGCCCACGACGTCGGCGACGCGCTCCTTCATCTCCGCGGCGGCCCGGTTGGTGAACGTGATCGCCATGATCTGACCGGGGTGCACGTCGCGCTCGGCCAGCAGGTAGGCGATGCGCCGGGTGAGGACGCGGGTCTTGCCCGACCCCGCACCCGCGACGACCAGCAGCGGCGATCCGGAGTGCTGGACCGCGCGGCGCTGGGCGGGGTTGAGGTCGTCCAGGAGGTGGGCGGACCGGGCGGAAGGGGGACTCGCGGGCAAGTCGAACAAGGCGCTCATCGTCCGACAACGGTACTCGCCCGCACCGACGACTCCGCGTTCCCGCACGATTCCGCGGAGCGGGACGAGATCGACGCGCGAACGGGAGCTGTGCGACACTCGTGGTGTGCGCGCGACGTTCTTCGTCTTCTTCTACGGGATCCGGACTCCGGTTCCCGTGGTCGCGTAGCACGCAGCAGCCACCACGAAGCCCCGGAGTCCTCGGACCCCGGGGCTTCGTCGCTTCCGGGTCAGGACTCGCCGAACGCGTCGAGAGGTCAGTCATGAGCACCACCGAAGAGGCCGTGGACATCGCCGAACTGCGCCAGGAGATCGACCACCTGGACGCCGAGATCCTGCGCATGGTCAAGCGACGGGTCGAGATCTCCAGGATCATCGGCGCGGCGCGGATGGCCGCCGGTGGCACGAAGATCGTGCACAACCGGGAGATCGACGTGCTCAACCGCTACCGGGAGCTCGGCCCCGAGGGCCACGAGCTGGCGCTGATCCTGCTGAAGCTGGGACGCGGCCCGCTGGGGCGCTGATCCGCTGGGGGCTGACCCGCGGCGGTCAGCTCCGGAGCAGCTCGCGGTAGCGGGCCACGACGTGCTCGTCGTCGATCAGCAGGGTCGTGAAGTCGTGCTCCACCCGCACCACCGGCGCGCGGCCGGGACGCTCCTCCAGGGAGGTCGTGCCGCTCCGCTCGTTGCGGTCGGCGCGGGGCACGACGACGAAGCCGGACTCCGGCTGGCGCGCGAGGGCCAGCACGTCGTCCAGCTCGGGGCGCGGACAGCCCAGCACCACCACCCACTGCACGACGTCGACCTCGCTCGCGTTCTGCTTGCCGCTCTCGACCCTGCACACCTTGCTCTCGTGCCAGCCGAGCCGGCGTGCCAGTTCCCGCACGCTCAGGCCGGACCGGGTGCGCAG
>NZ_JAEIOJ010000005.1:0-272867 GCF_016464305.1 Umezawaea beigongshangensis | reverse complement strand
CGGGTGCGCAGCGTGGAGCTGATCTCTGCCATGGCGACGAGTGTCGACTGCGGCCCGTGGTCACACCAGGGGTCGCAGATCGCCCGACATGGTGGTCAGCACGGCGGCGAGGTCGGCCGTCGTGCGCTCCGGGTTGATCTCCGAGTCGTCGGGCAGGTAGGCGAGCGGGTCCTCCAGCAGCGGCTCCGGCAACCGCAGGAGCCCCTCCACGAGGGCGTGCAGGCACAGCGCCGCGTACCCGCGCAGGTACCCGCCCTCCTGGGTGAGCACGACGCGGTCGGCGAACTCCGCGACGCGGCGGCCGATCTCGCGGTAGCCGGACGCGGTGAGCGAGAGTCGCCCGTTCGGGTCGAACGCCGAGCCGTCGAAGCCGGACGCGCAGACCAGGAGGTCGGGCCGGAAGCGCCGCAGGGCGGGCAGCACGACCTCGTCGAGCGCCCGCAGGTGCGCCGCGTCCCCCGCGCCGAGCGACAGCTCCACGTTGATGTTGCGGCCACCGGCGCCGACCTCGTCCGGCGCTCCGGTCTGCCGGTGGTTCGGCCCCCACGCGCCGTGCCGCATGTGGATCGACGCGGTGAGCACGTCGGTGCGGTCGAAGAAGACGTCCTGGGTGCCGTTGCCGTGGTGGACGTCCCAGTCCAGGACGGCCACCCGCAGCCCGGCGCTCGCGGCGGCCTGCGCGGCGAGCGCGGCGTTGTTGACCAGGCAGTACCCGTCGGCCGACGCGCGCTGGGCGTGGTGGCCGGGCGGGCGCACGAGGGCGTAGGCGACGCGGGTGCGGCCGTCGAGCACGGCGCGGGCGGCCTCCAGGGTCGTCCCGGCCGCGGCGAGCACGGCGGGCCAGCTGCCCGGTCCGACGACGGTGTTGGCGTCCAGTGCCACCCGGCCGGGACCGGCGCACGCCTCCCGCAGCCGCTCCAGGTACTCGACCGAGTGAACGGTCGCCAGCTCGTCGAGCGTGGCGGCCCGGCCCTCGCGCCAGGTCAGGTGGGGTGCGACGGGACCGTGCCGCAGCGCGTGGCGGAAGGTGCGCAGCCGGGCCGCGCTCTCCGGGTGCCTCTCGGGCTCGTCGAGCCACTCCGGCGTGCCCGCCAGCTCCCACAGCCCCTCTCCGGCGTCGTGCTCCAGGCAGTCCTCGTGCCAGAAGATCTCCACGTCCCCAGTATCGGGGTGATCACGGATGTCCAGGAGGCCGTGCGGGCGGGCACACTGTCCCCATGGGCATCATCGCTGGTCTCATCGCCGTCCTGGGTCTGCTCGCCGCCCTGGCGCACGACGGCTACCTCGCCATGCTCGGCTCGGCGGCCAAGAAGAAGGCGGCGGCCGGTGCGCCGATCGCGCAGTTCGTCCGCAGTCGCTGGACGACGGCGGGCATCACGACCGCCATCGCGCTGATCGGGCTGCTGATCACCACCGGCGACGGCGCGGCGCTGGACGTCGTCGGGGCGATCGTGGCCGGCGGCAGCGGCCTGCTGGCGACGCAGCAGCTCAAGACCAGCCACCAGCGGTTGAGCAGCGGCGCCTGACACTCACACCTTCGGGTGCTGCTCGCGCTGAGACGGTGATCGGGGCGCGCGGGCCCGATCCACCCGACCTAGCCTTCCTGACACGAGGGAGCCGGTCACCACCGTCCTCCGGACGGTGACCGGCTCCCGGGTCGGGAGGGTCTGCGGACATGGACGACGGAGCGAGGCCCGAGCACACGGGCAGGCACCGGCTCGGTGAGCGTGACACCGGAGACGGCGCCGTCTCGTGGGGTCCGATGACCGGTCGGCTCGACCCGCCGCGGCCGGGCGACGACGTCCTTCTGGCGTGCGCCCCGCACACCGTCGACCCGGTGGAGGACTCCGACGGGCTGCGGAAGTTCAACATCGGCCTGGTCCCCGCGTCGGTCACCCCGCCGCGCACCTGGAAGCGGGCGGCGTGGTTCTCCGTGCTGTCGGCGACGAGCGCGCTCGTGGGGCTCGCGGTCGCCACGTCGCTGCTCGTCGGCTCGCGGTCGTCCACGGACCAGATCGGCCTGCCGGGCTATCCGTCGACCCCGCCGCGCCCGACCGGCCCGGTCACCGACGAGTTCGAGGTGGACGCGGCGATCGGCGAGCGGCTCCCGAGCACGACCCGCACGGCGCGGCGCGCGGGCGGTCAGCACGCGGGCGGTCAGCACGCGAGCGGGCACACCGATCGGGTTCCGGCGCGCAACCGCGCCGCGACCCCGGACGTCGCACCGGGCCGGGTCGTCCCCGGGGCCTCGCCACCCGCCGTCACGGCTCCCGCCGCCGACGGTGGTGCCATGGTGGCCAGGACCGGGACGTTCTTCTCCGAGATCGCGACGAACGCGGACACGGCGCTCGCGCTGGCGACCGACTCGTTCCGCACGAGCACCGAGGCGCTGGTCCAGCAGCGGTACGCCGACGTGGCCCACGTCGAGGTCCAGCAGATCACGGCCGATCCGGCGCGCGGGGTGACCGTGACGGTACTCCGGGTGACGCGCGAGGACGGCAGCACCACCACGGAGACGCACGAGCTGACGTTCACCCTGGGTGACGACCCCCTGATCGACGGCGAACGGCCAGCCAGCGGCGACCAGCGGTAGTTCGCAGACGCACAGCCAAACGACGGTCCGTGATCGTTGCTCCGTCCGAGCGACCACCAGTACCGCTAGACGCCACGAAAAGGTGAATACCGCAGTTCACCTGGCGTCCGGACTCCTGCACCGGGTACGAGTTGCGTCGACCGCAGAACGCACGGAGGAGTCGCCAGTGCAGCGCCCCACGACGTCTGGTCGTCGGCACGACCGCGCCGGAGCGATCACCGTGGCAGAGCTGATGGACAAGCAGCCGCGCCCGATCCGCATCCCCACGCACGACCAGGCGTCCACCGATCGCCTCGTGCTGGACCTGCTGCGCGCCGAGCGGCACGAGCACGTCGTCCCGCGACGGGCCAGCAGGGCGACCAGGGCCGCCGGTGTCGTCACGGGCGCCCTCGTGCTGTTCGCGTCGGTCGCGACGGCGGCCGCCCTGGCGGGGAACCGGCCGGCCGCGCACGTGCCGCCCACCGGCGAGCAGCTGGAGATCACCGGCGTCACCGCCCTGCGGCCCGACCTGCTGCGCGAGCAGCTCAGGATCGACGACGCGCCCGCGCCGGAGCGGAACGCCGGTGTCGCCGAGCCCTCCGCGTCGCCGCTGGCCGCCGACGTTCCGGAGACCGGGACAGCCGCGCCGTCCGCCGTGTCGTCCGCCCCCGCGGCGGGGAACACGGGGAACACGGGGAACGCGGAGACCACGGGGAACGCCGTTCCCGCGACCCCGCGGCAGCGGGACGTCGCGACGGTCGACGAGGTGGGACCGCTGTCGCAGGTCGAGGTCGTGCGGGCCTTCTACTCGCTGCTGCCCGGTTCACCGGCCGCCGCGGCGGAGCTTCTCGGCCCCGGTCTGCTCGACGGCGCTCCCGGCGACTTCGCGCTGTCGTGGGCGTCGATCAGGTCGCTGACGCTGCACAGCGCGACCGCGCGTCCCGACGGCTCGGTGCTCGCCGTGGTCTCGATGGAGGAGCTGACCGGCGGGCAGCTGCGGATCGAGCAGCTCTTCCGGTTCGCCGACGCGGTGACGCCGCGCATCACCGGCACCGAGGTGCTGTCCGCCCTGCGGAGCTGACGCTCGTGAACCCGGTGTGATCACGTCAGAACACCTCGTGGCGTTGATCACTCAGAGTAAGTAGATGTGTGGCGATACTCACCATGAGTATGACTTGATCAGCGATTACCTGTGAGATTGCCCCCGAAGGGGTTACGAATTGGGTCACAATTCGGTATCCATATGCACGGCCAGTACGCAGACGTCTGGCAGGAAAGGTGACGAGCGGTGCCGAACGAGGACAAACGTCGAAGGCTGGACGGGACGACCGACCGGCTCTCCGTGGCCGAGCTGATCGCCCGGCGCGAAGCCGAGACGCAGCCCATCCCCGTCGTCACCGCCGAGGACGCTCGCGACAGCCGCCCCGCGGGCGGCAGCACCGCCACCGAGCCGACCGTCAAGTTCGCGAAGGTCCGCCAGCTCCCCCCGGACAGCGAGCTGCACGTCACCGAGCTGCTGCGCCGCGAGGGCCGCGACGACGACCCCGACCGCGGCGGTCTGTCCATCGGCAAGCTCGTCGCCATCGCCAGTGGTGGAGTCGTGCTCTGCGGCTCCGTCGCCTTCGGCGCGTCGTCCTGGCTGTCGACGCCGGACGAGCGCCCGCTCGCCGACGTCCGCTTCGACACCACCGACCGCTCCACCGGTTCGGACCGGGCCGAGACCGGCAACGGCAACGCCGCGACCCGCCAGCCGACCGGTCAGGACTTCAGCACGTCGGTCCCCACGACCACCGCGACGCAGGTCCAGCAGCCGCAGCAGCAGCCGGAGGCGCGGGTCCCGCAGCAGGCGCCGCGCGAGATCCACCGCAACCCGGTGCAGCCGAAGCAGCAGCCCGTCGAGCAGACGGCGCCGCAGACGCAGACGCCCGCCCCCGGCACCGAGACGCCCGCCCCGGAGACCTCGGCCCCGCCGAGCACCAGCGCGCCGGTCGAGACCACGCCCTCCCCCGTCACCACCACGCCGCCGGTGTCGTCGGACGCACCCTCCACGGCCCTCCCGTCGGCGTCCGTGCCCGCACCCGCACCCGCACCCGACGAGAGCACCACCAGCCCGGCCCCGAGCAGCGGCGTCGTGGTCGACGTCGACCTGGACCTCGGCCCGGTCCTGAACCTCCTCGGCGAGTTCGACTTCTTCGCTCCGGCCGAGTAGGCGTTGCTCCACTCGGCCCCAATCCGCGACGATCTTCGCCCGAACCGGTGACGGCGGGGCCTCGCGTCCGGTATTCCGTTCGGAGTCGGACGACTGGCGGGAAGGGCTAATCGCGGTGCGCGGAGTGTGGCGTCCTGAACGGTTCGTCGTGTTCGGACCCGTGTCCGGCGGGCGTCCGGTGGTGACCCCGGCAGGGGTACGCTCTTCTGGCAGTCGCCCCCCGCACGTGCGTCGCAGGCTCGTTCCCGCGCAGGTGAGGGCTGGGCAGGGTCGGCCCGACACGACGAGGAGCCCCAGCGTGAGACCTGCAGCACCAGCCGCGGTCCCGCAACGCGCCGACGAGGTGGTCGGGTGAGTTCCGACGGTCGTCTGATCGCCGATCGGTACCGCTTCATCGATCGCATCGGCAGCGGTGCCATGGGCGTCGTCTGGCGTGCCCAGGACGAAAGACTCGGCCGCATCGTCGCGGTCAAGCAGCTGCTCCTCCAGCCGGGCCTGGAGACCACGGAGCAGGACGAGGCGATCCAGCGCGCCATGCGCGAGGGCCGCATCGCCGCGAAGCTGCACCACCCGAACGCCATCGCCGTGTACGACGTGGTGGAGGAGAACGGCGCTCCGTGCCTGGTCATGGAGTACCTGCCCTCGTGGAGCCTCGCCGACGCGCTCGCCGACCAGGGTTCGCTCGACCCGATCGAGGTCGCCCGGATCGGCGCGCAGGCCGCGTCCGCGCTGTCGGCCGCGCACGCGGCGGGCATCGTGCACCGCGACGTGAAGCCCGGCAACGTGCTGCTCGCCGAGAACGGCCTGGTGAAGATCACCGACTTCGGCATCTCGCGGGCCAGCGACGACATCACGGTCACCAAGACCGGGCTGATCGCCGGAACGCCCGCCTACCTCGCGCCGGAGATCGCGCGCGGTCAGGACCCGACGCCGGCGTCCGACGTGTTCTCCCTCGGCTCCACGCTGTACGCGGCGATGGAGGGCGAGCCGCCGTTCGGCCTGAGCGAGAACACGCTCGGCGTGCTGCACGCGGTCGCCGCGGGACGGATCAACCCGCCGGAGCACGACGGTCCGCTCGCGGACGTGCTGCTGCGGCTGCTGAACTACGAGCCCGACGACCGTCCCACGATGAGCCAGACCCGCGAGCTGCTCAACGCGGTGGCCCGCGGCAGGACGCCAACGCTCAGCGGTCTGCGGGCCGCCGGCACTCCCGGAGCCGCTCCCACGGGCGCGACGACGGTGTTCGACCCGGATCGCACGCGGGTCGTCGGCGGCGGCGCGCGCACCTCTCCGCCGCGGGGCCCGGTCCGCACCTCTCCGCCGATGGCCCCGGTGCACCCGGAGTCGAACAACCGGCCGCTGGTGATCGCCGCGGTCGTGCTGGTGCTCCTGCTCGCCCTCGGCGGCCTGCTGATCGCGCTGGGCGCGTTCGACTACGAGCAGAAGCCGAAGGACGAGCAGCAGCCCGACACCGGTGGCGGGGTCACGTCGTCGCAGACGGCCGCTCCGACGACCTCCTCGCGCGCCGCGGTGGCACCGCCTCCCGAGCAGCCCACCACCCAGGAGCCGACGACCGAGCAGGAGACGACGACGCAGGTGGTGGAGGAGAAGGAGACGACCACCACTCCGCCTCCGACGACGACCACCCAGCCCCCGGTCACGACCAGCAAGCCCCCGGTGACGACCACCCAGCCGCCCGGGACGAGCACACCCTCCCTCTCCCTGCCGCCAGGAGGCGGTGGAGGAGGAGGCGGAGAAGACGAATAGTCGACCTCGTAAGGTGGACACACGCACTAGAGGGTGACGTAATACCTCCAGAACGTGTGCAATGTTGTCGCCCGATGGCGATGCGAACACGTACGCGCCACGCAAGAAGCCGACGCAGCAGTACACAGGGAGCAACCGTGACCGACGATGGCCGCCTAGTTGCCGGCCGCTACCGGTTGGGTCGGAGAATCGGCAGCGGGGCGATGGGCGTCGTGTGGCAGGCGCACGACGAGCGTCTGCACCGCACCGTCGCGGTGAAGCAGCTCCTGTTGCAGCCGGGTCTGGCCGAAGCCGACACCGACGAGGCGAAGAGACGCGCGATGCGCGAGGGGCGCATCGCCGCCCGCTTGCAGCACCCGCACGCCATCGCCGTCTACGACGTCGCGGAGGACGACGGCCAGCCGTGGCTCGTCATGGAGTACCTGCCGTCCAAGAGCCTGTCCACCGTGCTGTCCGAGCGCGGCACGCTGAGCCCCCGCGACGTCGCCAACATCGGTTCGCAGGTGGCCTCGGCGCTGTCCGCCG
Organism: Umezawaea beigongshangensis; assembly: GCF_016464305.1. Classification (GTDB taxonomy): domain Bacteria; phylum Actinomycetota; class Actinomycetes; order Mycobacteriales; family Pseudonocardiaceae; genus Umezawaea_A; species Umezawaea_A beigongshangensis. The sequence goes on along the minus strand of NZ_JAEIOJ010000005.1, from coordinate 265,794 downwards.
CGCACAACGCGGGAATCGTGCACCGCGACATCAAGCCCGGCAACATCCTGCTCGGCGACGACGGCACCGTGAAGATCACCGACTTCGGCATCTCGCGGGCGACCGGTGACGTCACCGTCACCGCGACCGGCATGCTGGCCGGCACGCCCGCCTACCTCGCGCCCGAGGTCGCCAAGGGCTACGACCCCGGCTCGCCGTCCGACGTGTTCTCCCTGGGTTCCACGCTGTACGCCGCCGTCGAGGGCGCTCCGCCGTTCGGGTTGAACGAGAACACCATCGCGCTGCTGCACCAGGTCGCCTCGGGCAAGATCGTGCCGCCGAAGCACGCCGGGCAGCTCACGGCGCTGCTGATGCGCCTGCTGCGAGCCGAGCCGGAGGACCGGCCGACGATGGCCGAGGCCAAGGAGGGCCTGGCCGCGGTGGCCGCCGGTCGTGCCGCGCCGGAGTTCCCGATGGCCGCGCCGACCTCGCACCCGCCGTCGTGGCGAGGCACCCCGATCGCGGTGAACCAGCCCTCGGCGACCCGCGCGATGGCGCCCGCCGGACCTCAGCAACAGCAACAGCAGCAGCAGCAGCAGCAGCAGCAGCGACAGCAGCAGCCGCCGCCCGCGCCGAACGCGACGCGGGTCGACGTGCGCTCGGTCGACAACCGGGGCCACGCGCCCGGCCGGCAGGCCAGCCCTCCCCCGCCGCCTCCGCGCGCCGCGAACCGTCCGGCCGCCGCCCCGCAGTACAACTCGCGACCGGCCGCGTCGGCGCCGGGCAGCAACAAGAAGTCCGTGCTCTACACGGCGCTGGCGGTCGCCGCCGCGGCCGTGATCGGCATCCTGGCCGTGAACGCGTTCTCCGCCGACGAGGGCAGCAGCGGGAACAACAACGCGGGGTCTCCCGGCACGTCGTCGTCCGTGCAGCCCAGCAACGGCGCCGCGCCGCCCACCTCGCGGTCGCAGTCTCAGGCCGGGGGCAGGACGCCCAAGACCAACGGGTACACCGCCGCCCCCACCAGGGAGGAGCAGAAGGCGCTGTTCGAGGCGTACTTCGAGCTCGCGCCCAGCGATCCCACCGCGGCGTGGAAGTGCCTCAACCAGAAGATGCAGTCCGGCGGGTTCGACGGCTACCGCGGGTTCTGGGAGACGATCGAGTCGGTCGAGATCATCAACTTCACGCCGAACGACGACATGGCCTACGTCCTCGACCTGAAGTACACGAGCAAGGCCGGTGAGGTCGTCACCGAGCGCAAGCTCCTGTCCCTGGAGTGGCGCGGCGACGTGGTGCTGATCAGCAAGGAGGAGAACTACGGCTAGGGCCGGACGGCGCTGGTGAGCGCCTCGATGAGGCTCACCACCGCGGGGTTGCCCATCGCGTCGGCCCGCACGGCCGCGTAGATGTTGCGCACCGGTTCCGGCCTGCGCAGCCTGCGCACCACGACCCCCTGGTGGATCGTGTCCAGGCTCAGCCCCGGCACGACCGTCACGCCCAGGCCGGCCGCCACGAAGCCGCGGGCGGTCGGGAAGTCCTCGGCCTCGACGACGGTGCACGGCGTGAACCCCGCACCGGCGCACGCGTCCACGACCACGTCGCGGCACGGCCCCGGCTGGTAGAACGTGTCGACCCACGGTTCCTCCGCGAGGTCGGCCAGGTCGACGATCCGCTTGCGCGCCAACCGGTGCCCGCGCGGCAGCACCGCGACGTAGGCGTCGTCCAGCAGGTGCACCAGCCGCACCCCCGGCACGAGTTCCGTGCCGGGGTGGACGATCGCGATGGCCACGTCGGCGCGTCCGGCCTCGACCTCGCGCATCGGGTCGTCGGGCTCGGTGAGCTTGAGGTCGAGCCGCACGGCGGGGTGCGCGCTGCGGAAGCGGGCGACGGCCGGGGGGACCAGGGCGACCCCGGCGGTGGCGAAGTAGCGGACCCGCAGGCGACCGGCCCGGCCCGCGCGCAGGTCCGCCAGCGCGGCCTCGGCCTCCAGGAGCTTGTCGGCGAGCACGGCGGCGTGCTCGGCGAGCAGCGTGCCCGCCTCGGTCGGCCGCACACCGCGCCCGGCGCGCTCCAGCAGCGGAAGCCCGGCCTGCCGTTCCAGGACGGTGAGCTGCTGGCTGATCGCCGAGGGCGTGCAGCCGAGGTTCGTGGCCGCGGCGGTGATGGAACCGCTGCTCACGACGGCTCTGAGCACCTGCATCCTGCGCACGTCCAGCACGACGCGATCTTACAGTTCAGCTTAAGGGTCGTGCACTTCTTTTCACTTGTGCTGACGAGTCCGGCCGCTCATCGTGAAGGGGTGAACACCGCACCGAAGATCGGGGAAGAGTCGTGACGGCACCGGGCACGCTGGTCCGCATGGGAGTGCTCGCACTGCTGTGGGGCTCCAGCTTCCTGTGGATCAAGATCGCGCTCACCGGCCTGAGCCCCGTGCAGATCGCGCTCGTCCGCACGCTGCTCGGCGCGGCCGTGGTGGTCGCGATCACCGTGTCCCGCGGTCAGCGGCTGCCCGCCGACCGCGGCACGTGGGCGCACGTGGGCGTGGCCGCCCTGTTCGGCAACGCGATCCCGTTCGTGCTGTTCGCCGTCGGCGAGCAGACCGTGGACTCCGGCGTGGCCGGGGTGCTCAACTCGACGACGCCGCTGTGGACGCTCGCGCTCGGGTTCGCGCTGGGGTCGGAGAAGCGGCGCACCCCCGTCCAGCTGACCGGCCTCGCGCTGGGCTTCGGCGGCACGCTGCTGATCTTCGCGCCGTGGCAGCGGGGCGGGCTGATGACCTGGGGCGCGCTGGCGTGCCTGCTGGCCGCGATCTCCTACGCGGTGGCCTACACCCACATCGGGCGGCACGTGTCCGGCCGGGGCCTGTCCTCGCTGCAGCTCACGTCGACGCAGCTCCTCGCGGGCGGCGCGCTGATCGCGGTGACCGTCCCGGTCGGCGGCCTCCAGCCCGTGCACCTCGACGCGGGCGCGCTGATCGCCGTGGGGATCCTGGGCGTGTTCGGCACCGGCGCCGCGTTCATCATCAACAACCGCCTGATCGCCGACGAGGGCCCGACGAACGCGACGACCGTGGGATACCTGCTGCCGGTGGTGTCGGTGCTGCTGGGCGCGGCGTTCCTCGGAGAGGACCTGAACCTCCGGATCGTGGCCGGCGCGCTCGTGGTCCTCGTCGGCGTGGCCCTGTCCCGGCGGGCTCCGGCACCGGCGGTGGTTCCGCCGCCGACCGTCGCCGAGCCGGTTCTCTGCGCCAAGTAGTCGATCAACCACGGTGCGTTATCGCTGGTGAGAGGGCCATTCAAGACGGTTTTCCAGGGCAAACGGGTGAAAGTGAGACAGCCGTCTCCCCCGATCGAATGGTTCATCGGCGAATGTCGTCTGCGGGGGGTGGGTCGCGCGTCTTCTTCCATGAGAGCGTGAAGTCCGCAGGGAAGGAACCCGATCATGGAACTCGAAAACGCGCCCGTCAGCGTGGAGACCACCTTCCACCTCCTGGTGCCCGGCGTCGCCCCCGCACCCGTGGAGGCGGAGCTGACCTACAACCCGGAGGACCCCTACGCCGTGGCGGTCCTCTTCCACACCGGGCAGGGCAAGGTCGAGTGGATGTTCGCCCGCGACCTGCTGGCCGACGGCCTGCTGACACCCTCCGGCGAGGGCGACATCATGGTGCGGCCGGCGGCCGACGACCCGGCGCGCGTGCTCCTGGAGCTGAACGCGCCGACCGGTTTCGCGATCCTCACCGCGGAGGCCGAGGACGTCGCGGAGTTCCTCGACCTCACCTACGACGTGGTGCAGCCGGGCGAGGAGGACCTGTGGATCGACTTCGACCGCGAGCTGGCGAAGATGGTCTTCACGGACTGAGGAGCCGGCCGTGGCCTCCACGACGACTTCGCGCGGTGGGCTGAGCGGGCCGGTGCTCAGTCCAGCAGGACCCAGAAGGTGCCACCACCGACCACGACGCCCATGAGTGCTCCGGCCAGCACCTGGGCCGTCGTGTGGTCACCCAGCTCCACCCGCGACCACGCGACGAGCACGGCCGGCACCAGGAACACCAGCGGCCAGAGGCCGGACACGACCGCCATCGTCGCCGTCGAGGCGAACGCGACGGCGGAGTGCAGCGAGATCTTCCAGCGCAGACCGAACGTGACGACCGAACTGACCACCAGCGCGGCCACCATGCTCCCCATCAGCGCGAGCAGCGGCCGCGGCGCCCCGCCGACGAGCATGACGACGGTGCCCGAGATCAGCGACGCGGCCGCGACCAGCAGCGGCACGACCCTGCCCTCGCGGTTGGTGACGTGGTGCCCCTTCCAGCGCCCGAGCCTGGCTCCGCGCACGATGACGGCCATCGGGAGCACCGAGGCCGTCAGCGCCACCAGCAGACCCCACAGGAGGGTCCCGCCGAGCGTGCCGGTGACGTGCCACGCCAGCGCGAAGGGCAGTATCAGCACCCAGACCCACGGTGCGAGGACCTCGGTGCACGCGCGGGCGAGCCGACGGGCCACTCAGACCAGCCTGCGGTCGGACGCCCAGCGGGACAGCTCGTAGCGGTTGGACAGCTGCGTCTTGCGCAGCACGCTGGACACGTGCGTCTCGACCGTCTTGACCGAGATGAACAGCTCGGACGCGATCTCCTTGTAGGCGTAGCCGCGCGCCAGCAGCCGCAGCACGTCCCGCTCGCGCGGCGTCAGCAGGTCCAGCTCCGGATCGCTGATCGGAGCCGCGCCCGGCCGGTCGGCGAAGGCGTCCAGCACGAATCCGGCGAGCCGCGGCGAGAACACCGCGTCGCCCTCGGACACCCGCACGACGGCCTTCGCGAGCTCCTGGCTGGAGATGGTCTTGGTGACGTAGCCGCGCGCGCCGCCGCGGATGACGGCGATCACGTCCTCGGCCGCGTCGGACACCGACAGCGCCAGGAACACCACGTCGGGCAGCGTCGTGCGCAGCCTCTTGAGCACCTCGGCGCCGCCGCCGTCGGGCATGTGCACGTCGAGCAGCACCACGTCCGGCCGGTGGTGGCCGATCCCGGCGACGGCCTCGGCGACCGATCCGGCCTCGCCGACGACCCGCACCCGGTCGGTCACCGAGTCCAGCTCGGCCCGCACCCCCGCCCGGAACAGGGCGTGGTCGTCGACCAGGAACACCGTCACGAGCTCCTGCCCGTCCGGTCCCTCGTGTGCGCTCACGTGCGCGCCTCCGTCTTCCTCGGCATCTCCAGGTGCACCTCGGTCCCCTCTCCGGGGGCCGTGCGCAGCCCGGCACGTCCACCGTGCCGGTCCATCCTCCCCCGGATCGAGTCCGCCAGCCCGTGACGATCACCCGGAACGCCGTCCGGGTCGAATCCGGTGCCCCGGTCGCGCACGAACACGTTCACCCGGTCCGCCTCGACCTCGCCGTAGACGCTGACCTCGGAGACGCCCGCGTGCTTGGCGGCGTTGACGACGGCCTCCCTGGCCGCCTGCACGACCGCGTTGATCCGCTCGTCGACCTCGCAGTCGCCCACCACGACCTGCTGGACGCTGATCGCGAAGGCGTCCTCCACCTCGCCGCACACGGCGGCGACGGCGGCCGCGAGGGTCGTGCTGGCCCGCTGGGCGGTCATCTCGCGGCCGTAGCCGGACGGACCGTAGAGCCAGCCGCGCAGCTGCCGCTCCTGGCCGCGAGCGAGGCGGCGCACCTCGCGCGGCGCGTCGGCCTGCTTCTGGATGAGGGCAAGCGTTTGCAGCACCGAGTCGTGCAGGTGGGCGGCGATCTCGGCGCGCTCCTCGGTGCGGATGCGGGCCCGCCGCTCCTCGCCCAGCGCGCCCACCAGCTTGATCCACAGCGGCACGGTGAGGACGGCGACGCCGATCAGGGTGGCGGCCACCGCGAGCAGCGCGAAGCGCATCTGGTCCAGGCCGATGTTGGTGAACAGCAGCACGCCGATGCCGATGGCCACGAGCGCCACCCCCGCGAGGACGCGGAGCGCCGTGATCCGCCTCGTGCGGGCCCCGTCGCGCCAGCGGCGGCGCTGGGCCTCGTCCGCCTCGCGCCACACCACGGCCGCGCCGACGAGGGCCACCGCGACGGGTCCGGTGATCCAGCCGCTGATGGCGGACCCGGACGACATGCCGGAGAACACGGCCAGCCCGACGCCCAGTGCGGCGAGGCCGACGGCCTGCTGCCGCTCGCGCGGCGTCGGAGGCGCTTCCGGGGCGTCGGACGCCCGCTGGGGCACGAACAGCCAGAACATGCCGTAGGCGAGCACTCCGACGCCGTTGAGGGCCGCCAGCGCGGCGAACACCGCGCGCACCCAGAACACGTCGACGCCGAGGTGGTCGGCCAGCCCGCCCGACACGCCGGCGACCAGGCGCGCCGACCTCCGCCGCCGCACCGGTTCCACCGCTCGCACCTGCACCGTCTCCACCGGGGAACTCACCCCCTGATCGTCACACGTCCGCACGGCCGGGTCATCAGGGTCGCACCCTGAGTGCCCGGTTCAGGGGCGTCCCCGATGTGCTGGAGCCCCTCGGAGACGCATGCTCTTCGACGTGAGTGGACATGTGGGCACCCAGCCGAGCGTCGACGAGACGCTGAAGGACTTCTGGGCGACCCGGCCGAATCGCCCGCACAGCGGACGGAAGATCGCCGGCGTCGCCGCGGGTATCGCGGAGCGGTACCTCATCGACCCGGTCGTCGTGCGGATCGCGCTGGTCGTGCTGGCGCTGTCCAACGGCGCCGGACTGCTGCTCTACCTGGTCGCGTGGCTGCTGCTGCCGTCGCGCAACGACGAGGCGTCACCGGCGGAGTCGATCCTCGGCAGGGGACGCAGCTCGTCGTCCACGGGCCTCGTGGTCGTGCTGTGCCTGGCGCTGCTGCCGACGACCGGGTTCGTCGTCAGCGGCGGCTTCCCGACGATCAGCGGGCTGCTGCTGGCGCTCGGCGGCCTGTTCCTGCTGCACCGGCACCGCGGGCACCTCAACCCCGCGGCCGCGGTGGTGGCCGAGCCGCTGGCGCACCAGCACGTGCCGCCCGCCGCGCCGACGGCCCCGTTCCCCGCCCACTTCGGCGCGGTGCCCGCCACCGCGCCGCACGCCGGGTCCGGAGCAGCGGCGCAGTCGCCGCCCTCGTGGGACCCGCTGGGCGCGGCCCCGTTCGCGTGGGACCTGCCCGAGCCCTCGGCTCCCCCGGTGCCGCCGCGCGCCGCGGCGCCGCGCCACCGCTCGCGCGTCGGTGGCGTGACGTTCGCCCTGGCCGTGCTCACGGCGGGCGCCGGGGTGATCGCCGCGAACCACAACCCGTGGTTCACCGGGGGCACGATCGCCGGTCTCGCGCTCGGCGTCGTCGGCCTCGGCCTGGTGGTGAGCGCGTTCCGCGGCGGCGGGCGCGGCCTGATCGGCACGGCGGTCCCGCTGTCGATCGTGGCGCTGGTGCTGACGAACGCCGGGTTCGACCGCTGGGAGCGGGTCGGCGACGTCACGGCGAGGCCCACCGCAGTCGAGCAGGTGGACGACGCCTACGAGACGGGGGCCGGCAACGTCACCCTGGACCTGAGCGCCCTGCCCGCGCAGGGCGAGGTGGAGACGCGGGTCGAGGTGGGGGTCGGCGGCGCGGAGGTGATCGTGCCGAGGACCGCCGACGTCCAGGTCGTCTGCGAGAGCGGTGTCGGCTCGGTGTCGTGCCTCGGCGAGGAGCGCAGCGGTCCCGGCAGCGAGCTGGACGTCGAGGACCGCGGTCCCGACGGCGAGGGCGGCGTCGAGGTCGAGCTGTACGTGAGGTCCGGTGTGGGAGACGTGGAGGTGACCCGTGGCTGAGCACGACGTGCCCGAGCGCCGGGGGGTGGACCTGGTGGCCCTGCTGTTCGGTCTGGGGGCGCTGACGGTCTCCGGCTACGCCCTCAGCGGCGGCGAGTACCTGGACGAGGCGATCGACCTGCGCTGGGTGCTGGCCGGTGGAGCGGTGGTCGTCGGCCTGCTCCTGCTGATCAGCAGCCTGGTCCGCAAGCGGCCCTGAGAACGCGACGAGACCGCCCCGCCGGAATCCGGCCGGGGCGGCCTCGTCGTGGAACCGCTACTCCCACTCGATGGTGCCCGGCGGCTTGGACGTCACGTCCAGGACCACCCGGTTCACCTCGGCGACCTCGTTGGTGATGCGGGTCGACACGCGCTCCAGCACCTCGTACGGCAGGCGCGTCCAGTCGGCCGTCATGGCGTCCTCGCTGGACACCGGACGCAGCACGATCGGGTGACCGTAGGTGCGGCCGTCACCCTGCACGCCGACGCTGCGCACGTCGGCCAGCAGCACGACCGGGCACTGCCAGATCTGCCGGTCCAGCCCGGCGGCGGTCAGCTCCTCGCGGGCGATGGCGTCGGCCTGGCGCAGGATCTCCAGGCGCTCGGCCGTCACCTCGCCGATGATGCGGATGCCCAGGCCGGGACCGGGGAACGGCTGGCGCTGCACGATCACCTCGGGCAGGCCCAGCTCGGTGCCCACCCGGCGCACCTCGTCCTTGAACAGCGCGCGCAGCGGCTCGACCAGCTCGAACTGGAGGTCCTCCGGCAGGCCGCCGACGTTGTGGTGGGACTTGATGTTCGCCGCGCCCGTGCCGCCGCCGGACTCCACGACGTCCGGGTAGAGCGTGCCCTGCACCAGGTAGTCGTAGTGCTCGCCCTGATCGCCCGCCTCGGCCTGCAGGTCCAGGGCGGCCTGCTCGAACACGCGGATGAACTCGCGGCCGATGATCTTGCGCTTCTCCTCGGGGTCGGTCACCCCGGCCAGCGCGGTCAGGAAGCGCTCGCGCGCGTCGACCGTCACCAGCCGCACACCCGTCGCGGCGACGTAGTCCCGCTCGACCTGGGTGCGCTCACCGGCGCGCAGCAGACCGTGGTCGACGAACACGCAGGTCAGGCGGTCGCCGATGGCGCGCTGCACCAGGGCGGCGGCCACGGCGGAGTCCACGCCGCCGGACAGGCCGCAGATCGCGCGGCCCTCGCCGATCTGGGCGCGGACGCGCTCGACCTGCTCGTCCACGATCGACGAGGTGGTCCACTCCGGCTTCACCCCGGCGATCTCGTGCAGGAACCGCCGCAGCACCTCCTGGCCGTGCGGCGAGTGCCCGACCTCCGGGTGGTACTGCACGCCCGCGAAGCGCCGCTCCACGTCCTCGAACGCGGCCACCGGGGCGCCCTCGCTGGTGGCGGTCACCGTGAAGCCCTCCGGGGCCTTGGTGACGCAGTCGCCGTGGCTCATCCACACCGGGTGGCGGGCGGGCAGCTCCTCGTGCAGCGTGCCGCCCTCGGAGCTGACGTCCAGCTCCGTGCGGCCGTACTCGCGGGTGCCGGTGTGCTCGACGGTGCCGCCGAGCGCGCCCGCCATCGCCTGGAAGCCGTAGCAGATGCCGAACACCGGAACGCCGGTGGAGAACAGCTCCGGGTCGACGCGCGGCGCGCCCTCGGCGTAGACGCTGGACGGCCCGCCGGAGAGCACGATCGCGGCCGGGTCGCGCTCCAGCAGCTCGGCCGTGCTCGCGGTGTGCGGGACGACCTCCGAGTACACCTGCGCCTCGCGCACCCGGCGCGCGATCAGCTGGGCGTACTGCGCGCCGAAGTCGACGACGAGTACTGGACGACTGGTGCTGTCAGCCACGGGGGGCAAACCTCCTTGCGACGACGGTTTCGCGCAGGTGGAGGATGCCACGTGCGGGCGAGGAGGTGCTCACCGGAGGCGGTCTCGGCGAGGTCCTGCGCACCGGCGACGAGGTGCGCGGGGCGACGGGCCGGTGGACGCCGCGGGTGCGCGGACCGCTGCGCCACCCGGCCGCGCGCGGGTCCGACCGCGCGCCGGGTCCCACGACAGCCACCACCTCGCCGTCGCGGCGCACGTGCGCTCCCCGCCGCGGGGGTGAGCCGTCCGGGTCGCGCCGTGCGCGTGCGGGAGTGCGAGGGAATACCGTTGGGGCATGGACGCGATCACCCCGCAGCCCCGGCCCTGCTGGATCGCCGGACGTCCCGAGCAGGGCGTCGGCGAGATCACCGTGAGCCACCCGTTCGACGGCACCGAGGTGGCGACGGTCGCCGTGCCGGGGCCAGAGCAGGTCGAGCGCGCGGTGGCCGCGGCCGCCGCCGTCGCGAAGGAGTTCCGCCGCACCCCCGCCCACGTGCGGGCCGCCGCCCTCCACCACGTCGCCGACGGGCTGACCGAGCGGGCGGAGGAGGTCGCCGAGACGATCACCGCCGAGAACGGCAAGCCGCTGAAGTGGGCGGAGGTCGAGGTGAAGCGGGCCGTGTCCACGTTCCGCTTCGCCGCGGAGGAGGCGCGCCGGTTCACCGGCGACCTCCAGCGCCTGGACACCGACCCCGGCGGTGAGGGCCGGATGGCGATCGTGCGGCGCGTGCCGCGCGGCCCCGTGCTCGCCGTGGCCCCCTTCAACTTCCCGCTGAACCTCGTGGCGCACAAGGTCGCGCCCGCGCTCGCCGTCGGCGCGCCGGTCGTCGTGAAGCCGGCCAGCGCCACACCGCTGTCGTCGCTGCTGCTCGGCGAACTGCTCGCCGAGACCGGCCTGCCCGAGGGCGCGTTCTCCGTGCTGCCGGTGCGCGGCTCCGACACGAAGACCCTCGTGGCCGACGAGCGGCTGCCCGTCATCTCCTTCACCGGGTCCACCGGCGTGGGCTGGTCGCTCGCCGAGCAGGCGCCGCGCAAGCACGTCGTGATGGAGCTGGGCAGCAACTCGGCCGCCATCGTGTGCGCCGACTGGGACGACCTCGACCACGCCGCCGCGCGCATCGCCACCTTCGGCAACTACCAGGCCGGGCAGTCCTGCATCGCCGTGCAGCGCGTCATCGTGCACGCGAGCCACGCGGAGGCGTTCGTGCCGAAGCTCGTGGCGGCCGTGCGGGCGCTGCGGACCGGCGACCCGCACGACCCCGAGGTCGAGGTGGGCCCGCTGATCGACGAGGACAACGCCGAGCGCGTCGAGCGGTGGATCACCGAGGCCGTGGACGGCGGCGCCGAACTGCTGACCGGCGGCGGGCGCAGCGGCACGAGCGTCGAGCCGACCGTGCTGCGCGACGTGCCCAAGGACGCCGACGTGTGGCGGCAGGAGGTCTTCGGGCCGGTGCTGGCGGTGTCCGTCGTCGACGACCTCGACGCGGCGCTCGCCGAGGCCAACGACACCGAGTACGGCTTGCAGGCGGGCGTCTTCACCCGCGACGTGCGGGTGGCGTTCGAGGCCGCCGCCGAGCTGGAGGTCGGCGGCGTGATCATCGGCGACGTGCCGTCCTACCGGGCCGACCAGATGCCCTACGGCGGCGTGAAGAACTCCGGCACCGGCCGCGAGGGCGTGCTCTCGGCGATGGAGGACTTCACCGAGCAGAAGACCGTCGTCCTCACCGGCGTCCAGCTCTGAACCACTACCAGCCCGAGGCCCGTCGCCGCGCCGCCCGCAGACCGTCGGGCGGCGCGGCGGCGGCCACGTGGCCGTCGGGACGGACCAGGACCTCGCCGGGCAGCACCGTGAAGTCCGGGCCGAAGCGCCTGCTCCCCGGCAGCATCTCCCCCGCGCAGCCCGGCGTCGTCAGCGGCGAGTCGCGGTAGGCGAACGGCTGCGACAACGTGCCCGAGTCGATCTCCGCGCGGGCCGCGGGATCGTGCACGCTGCGTTCCAGCACGTCACGGCGGTGCGCCAGCTGCTGCGGGGTCTCCGGCACCAGGAACCGCATCGTGTCGCCCGTGACGCGCAGGTTCTCCCGCGCCGCCGCGCCGCGCTCGGCGTCGTAGGACGGCAGCAGCGCCGGCCCGGCCTCGCCCGTCCGGTGCAGGGCGATCTTCCAGGCCGCGTTGTCCGCGTCGCAGATGCCGGAGTTCGCGTTCCGCGCGCCGAACGGGCTCATCACGTGCGCCGCGTCGCCCGCGAACAGCACACCGCCCTCCACCATCGACGGCACGCGGCGCTGCTGGAACCGGCGCACCGACGCCCGCAGCACCTCGTGCGGCCCGTCGCCCACGACGTCCCGCACCCGCGCAGCCACCCGCTCCCCGGACGGCTCGAAGTCCTCCGGCACGCGCTGGTCGACGCGCACCACGCCGTCCGGCTGCGGGTGCAGCAGGACCTGACCGCCGGGATCGCTCGGCGGGTCGAAGTAGAAGTGCCGCTCCGGACGCGCCGCGCCGGCGCGCACCCGCACGTCGGCGACGAGGAACCGGTCGCTGAAGGAGTGACCGGGGAACGGCAGGCCCAGCAGCTCGCGCACGGTGGAGCGCGCGCCGTCCGCCGCGACGCAGTGGCTGCCGCGCAGCACCGTGCCGTCGGCCGTCGACACCGTGACGCCCCGCCCGTCCTGCCACAGCGCGGACACCCGCCGGTCGAAGCACAGCCGCACCAGCGGCGAGGCGCGCGCCCGCCGCTCCAGCAGGTGCTCCAGGACCGGCTGCGGCACGTTGACGAACGGCGGGAAGGCGTCCGGCCCGGCCTCGGCGAAGTCCGTCACCAGCACCTCGTGCCCCCGGAAGAACGTGCGCCCCCGGTACCAGGCGATCCCCGCGTCGGCGATCTCCCACCCGGCGCCGACCCGCTCCAGCACGTCCAGGACGTCGCGCTGCAGGCAGAGCGATCCGCTGCTGCGCACGACGTGCTCCGGCGCGGCCTCCAGGACGGTGCTGGGCACCCCGGCGCGGGCCAGCAGCAGCGCGGCGGTCAGCCCGACCGGACCGGCGCCCACCACCAGCACGGGAGACCTCATCGGCTTTCCCGCGCCTCGCGGTCCCCCGGCTCGCCGCGGGTCACGTCCCGCGGCGCGAGGTCTCCGTCGAACGCGATCGGCGGCGCTGCCACGCCCTCCACTGTGCCACCGGATCGGCACCGGTGGGGGGCGTGTGCGTCACGGCCGCGCGGGCGTCGTGCGCACCTCCGCGATCGGCAGCCGCAGCGCGCCTGGCGCGTGCGCCGGCACGGCCGGGTCCCTCGGCGGGACCGGTGCCACGCGCCGGTACTCAGCGCCCTGGGCCGGTCGCGGGTCGGGCTCGCCCCGGTTCGGCCACAGCGCGAACGCCCGCTCGGCCTGCGCGGCGATCGTCAGCGACGGGTTCACGCCCAGGTTCGCCGAGATCGCCGCGCCGTCCACGACCGACAGGCCGGGGTAGTGGTGCACCCGGTGGTAGGGGTCGATGACGCCCGATCGGGCGTCCGAGCCGATCGGGCAGCCGCCGATGAAGTGCGCGGTCAGCGGAACGTCGAACAGCTCGCCCCACGTGCCCCCGGCGACCCCGTCGATGTGCCGCGCGGCCAGCTCGTTCGCCCGGTGCCCGGCCGGGATGAACGTCGGGTTCGGCTCCCCGTGGCCCTGCTTCGAGGTGAGCCTGCGGCGGCCGAACACCCCGCGCCGGACGAACGTGGTGATCGAGTTGTCCAGGCTCTGCATGACCAGCAGGATCACCGTCCGCTCGCTCCAGCGGCGCACGGACATCATCCGGGCGAGCTGGCGCGGGTGCCGGACCGCCTTGCGCACGAACTGCACGATCCGGGGCGTGCTGGCCGCGCCGTCGGTCGACAGGGTCTGCAACAGGCCCATGACGTTGCTGCCCCTGCCGTACCGGACCGGCTCGATGTGGGTGCGCTCGTCCGGGTGGATCGAGGAGGTGATGGCGACCCCGCGGGTGAAGTCCCGCTCCGGGTCCACCGTGTAGCGGCCCGCGCCGACGATGGCCTCGGAGTTGGTCCTGGTCAGCTCGCCCAGCGTCGGCGACAGTCGCGGCAGCGTGCCGTCGGCGCGCATCCGGTGCAGCAGCTGCTGCGTGCCCCAGGTGCCGGCGGCCAGCACGACCTGGCCCGCGGTGATCGTGCCCCTCCCCCGGCGGAGCGTGCCACCGGTGCGGCGGGTGCTGATCTCCCACGTGCCGTTGACCCTCGGCCGCAGACCGGTCACCGTGGTCAGCGGCCTGACCTCGGCGCCCTTGCGCTCCGCGAGGTACAGGTAGTTCTTGACCAGCGTGTTCTTCGCGCCGACGCGGCAGCCCGACATGCAGGAGCCGCACTCGGTGCAGCCGGTCCGCTCGGGTCCCGCGCCGCCGAAGTAGGGGTCGGCCGCCCGCTGGCCGGGCTCGCCGAAGAACACGCCGACGGGCGTCGGGCCGTAGCTGTCGGCCACGCCCATGTCGGCGGCGACCTGCTGCATGACCACGTCCGACGGCGTCGTGGACGGGTTGGGCACGACGCCGAGCATCCGGCTCGCCTGGTCGTAGAACGGGTCGAGCTCGGCCTTCCAGTCGGTGATGTGCGCCCACTGCCGGTCCTCGTAGAACGGGCCGAGCGGCCGGTACAGCGTGTTCGCGTACACCAGCGACCCGCCGCCGACGCCCGATCCGGCGAGGACCATGACGTCGCGCAGCAGGTGCAGGCGCTGGATGCCGTAGCAGCCGAGCTGCGGGGCCCACAGGTACTTGCGCAGGTCCCAGGAGGTCGTGGCGAACTCGTCGTCGGCGAACCGCCGCCCCGCTTCGAGGACGGCCACGCGGTAGCCCTTCTCCACGAGCCGGAGCGCGGCCACACTCCCGCCGAACCCGGACCCCACGACCACGACGTCGTAGTCCGGCCCGTTCGAACGGTTGTTACTGGCGAGTTCACCCATGAGGACGAGGTTAGGCAGAGACGGCCCGCCCGGCTAGGGGCCGCACCCCGCCTGAACGGTTCAGAAGCGCCCTACAGCGAGGACCACGTCAGCAGCGAGGGGAACACCGCCGAGAACAGCCACACCGCGATGCCGAGCACCGCGGCCAGGGCGAGCACCGCCACGACCGCGACACCGGCGAACCAGGCCGGACCGTCGCCCCTGGACCGCCGCCCCTCGGTGGAGTCGTCTTCCTCGGCCGGTCCGAGTTCGAGCAGGTCTTCCACGTCGGTTCGTCAACTCCCTGTTCTGCGCCCCCGCCCGTCCCAGGGGGGCGGCCCCGAGGCCAGTCTATCGAGATCCGCCAGTCCCAAGATCAAGACTCGCGGGTCTGTGGACAATTCGGGGGCTGTGGATGGACGGGCCCCGGAAGGGCTCGTCCGCGATCGGACGTCGGTGTCGTGCGGTACTGGGGGAAACGCACGAGCGGGGGTGTCCGGTTCAGGTGACGAACCGGACACCCCCGCTCGGGCGGACGAACTCAGCCGCGGATGGTCAGGCCGACCTTCTGGAACTCCTTCAGGTCCGAGTAGCCGGTCTTGGCCATCGCGCGCCGCAGCGAACCGAACAGGTTCGTCACGCCGCGCGGGTCCGTCGACGGCCCGAACAGCAGGGTCCGCAGGTCGATCTCCTGGTCCACGCCCGCCGAGACGAAGCTGCGCGGCACCGTCGGGTGCGCGGACGCCGCCGTCCAGTACAGGCCCTGCCCCGGCGCCTCGGCCGCCGCGGCGAGGGGCTCGCCCAGCATGACCGCGTCCGCGCCGCACGCGATCGACTTGGCGACCTCACCGCTGGTCAGCGCGCCGCCGTCCGCGATGACGTGTACGTACCGGCCACCGGTCTCGTCCAGGTAGTCGCGCCGGGCGGCGGCCGCGTCGGCGATGGCCGTCGCCATCGGGACGCCGATACCCAGCACCGAGTCGGTGGTCGTCACGCCGGGCGTGTAGCCGTACCCGACGATGACGCCCGCAGCACCGGTCCGCATGAGGTGCATCGCGGTCCGGTAGTCGCCGACGCCACCGGCGATCACCGGCACGTCGAGGTCGGAGATGAACTGCTTCAGGTTCAGCGCCTCGCCGTCGCGGGACACGTGCTCCGCGGAGATGATCGTGCCCTGCACGATCAGGATCTCCACGCCCGCGGCCAGCAGGTCCGGCGTCAGCTCGGCGGCACGCTGCGGGCTCACCCGCACCGCGACGGTCACCCCGGACTCGCGGACCTGCTTGATCGCCTCGGCGATCAGGTCGATCCGCACCGGGGCGGAGTGCAGCTCCTGGAGCACCCGGACGGGCGCCGCCGGGTCGTCGGTGTCCTCGGTGGCCTGCACGAGGCGGAACAGCGCCTCGTCCACGTCGGTGTGCCGCGCCCACAGGCCCTCGGCGTTCAGCACGCCCAGGCCGCCCAGCTCGCCGACGGCCACGGCCGTGCCCGGCGAGACGATCGCGTCCGTGGGGTGGGTGATCAGCGGGATCTCGAAGCGGTAGGCGTCGATCTGCCACGCGGTGGAGACGTCCTTCGACGAGCGGGTCCGCCGCGACGGGATGATCTCCACGTCGTCCAGCTCGTAGGCCCGCCTCGCGGTCCGGCCCATCCCGATCTCGACCAGATCGCGCACTTGTCGTCCTCTCAGCGGGTGGTGTAGTTGGGGGCTTCGACGGTCATGGTGACGTCGTGCGGGTGGCTCTCCTTCAGACCCGCCGCCGTGATCCGGACGAGCTGGGCGTTCTGGAGTTCCGCGATGCTCTTCGAGCCCGTGTAGCCCATCGCCGAGCGCAGGCCGCCGGAGAGCTGGTGCACCACCTGGGCGAGCGGGCCGCGGAACGGGATACGCCCCTCGATGCCCTCGGGCACGAGCTTGTCCTCGGAGAGCACGTCGTCCTGGAAGTAGCGGTCCTTGGAGTAGGACTTGGCGTTGCCGCGCGACTGCATCGCACCGAGCGAGCCCATGCCGCGGTAGGTCTTGAACTGCTTGCCGTTGACCAGGATCAGCTCGCCCGGCGCCTCGGCGGTGCCCGCGAGCAGGCTGCCCAGCATGACGACGCTCGCACCGGAGGCGATGGCCTTGGCGATGTCGCCGGAGTACTGGATGCCGCCGTCGCCGATGACCGGGACACCGGCCGGGGCCGCGGCCAGGTTGGCCTCGTAGATCGCGGTGATCTGCGGGACGCCGACACCGGCGACCACGCGGGTGGTGCAGATGGAGCCGGGGCCGACGCCGACCTTCACGCCGTCCGCGCCCGCGTCGACGAGGGCCTGCGCGCCCGCGCGGGTCGCGATGTTGCCGCCGACGACGTCGACCGAGTCGCCCAGCTCCTTCTTGATCTTGGCGACCATGTCCAGCACGTTGCGCTGGTGGCCGTGGGCCGTGTCGACCATGAGCACGTCCACGCCCGCCTCGGCGAGCGACATCGCGCGGACGAAGGAGTCCTCGCCCACGCCGACCGCCGCGGCGCACAGCAGGCGGCCGTCGGGGTCCTTGGAGGCGTTCGGGTACTGCTCGGTCTTGACGAAGTCCTTGACCGTGATCAGGCCGCGGAGCTTGCCGTCGCCGTCGACGATCGGCAGCTTCTCCACCTTGTGCCGGCGCAGCAGGCCCAGCGCGGCCTCCGCCGAGACGCCGACCTGCGCCGTGACCAGCGGGCCCTTCGTCATGACCTCGCGCACGCTGCGCGCGTGGTCGACCTCGAAGCGCATGTCGCGGTTGGTGATGATGCCGACCAGGCGGCCGGAGGAGTCGGTCACCGGCACGCCGGAGATCCGGTAGCGCGCGCACAGCTCGTCCACGTGGGCGAGGGTGTCGTCGGGCGAGCACGTCACCGGATCGGTGACCATGCCGGCCTCGGAGCGCTTCACCGTCTCGGCCTGGCGGGTCTGCTCCTCGACGGAGAGGTTGCGGTGCAGCACGCCGATGCCGCCCTGCCTGGCCATGGAGATGGCCATGCGGGCCTCGGTCACGGTGTCCATCGCCGCCGAGGCGAGCGGAACCCTCAGGGTGATGTTGCGCGACAACCTCGTGCTGGTGTCGACGCCGCTCGGCACGATCTCCGACTCCGCGGGGAGCAGCAAGACGTCATCGAAGGTCAGTCCCAGCATCGCGAACTTGCTCGGGACTCCGTCAGCGTTGAGCTCGCTGGTCATGGCGGGTGGTGAGCCTTCCGTCGTGCGGTGGTCCCGCCGCGAGCGGGTGGGGGTTTCCGCAGGCGGCGACGGTTGGTGCCATGGTATCTGGACGTGTCGGGGGGTCGGCCCGGTACCGTGCTGGGTCGTGCCGCACGACGCCTTGCCACCAGACCCCTTCGCCGGCGACCCCGAGGACCCGGCGCGGGCCCTCGGCGAGCACAGCGACGACCACGAACACCCGCCCATGGGCGAGGACGAGCGGACGGAGCTGATCGGCGACCTGTCCGACCTGGCCGTCTACCAGGCTCTGCTGGAACCCCATGGAGTGCGGGGCATCGTCGTCGACTGCGGCGAGTGCGAGGAACCTCACTACCACGACTGGGCACTGCTGCGGTCGAGCCTGGAGCAGCTGCTCTCCGACGGGAAGATGCGGCCGCACGAGCCGGCCTACGACCCCGACCCCGCCTCCTACGTGAGCTGGGAGTACTGCCGGGGGTACGCCGACGGCGTCACCGCCACCGAGAGCGCCCGCTGAGCCGCGCGAACGCTTCCGAGCACGACGCGGCCCCCGGTCACGACCGCGGCCGGGGGCCGCGTCGTGCGGGCTCCTAGCCGACGGTCTCCTCGCCGGACGCGGTCTCGCCGGTCTGCACGTTCGTCCCCGGCTCCGTGCGCACACCGGTGTCGCTGGTGGGCGGCGGGGGCGGGACCTCGGAGCTGGTGGTCGTCGGGACCACGGGGGTGGTCGTCGACTCGACGGGCTCGGTGGGCCCGGTCGGTTCCCCGGTGTCGTCCGCCGGCTCCTCCGGGATCTCGTCCGCGTCGGACGAGGGGACCGTCGAGGGGACGACGCTCGTGAAGGGGCGCGGCACGGTGCCGGACGTCGGCTGCAACGGCGAGCTGGTCAGCTCCTCCAGCAGGGAGTGGTGCTTCTCCGACAACTCGCTCCTGCCGTCGTCGGTGGACACCTCGGGCAGGACGACGCCCGCCTTCGCCAGCGCGTCCTTCGCCTCGTCGACCCGGCCCTCGGCGAGCGCCACGCGGGCGGTGTCGAGGTCGGTGCGGACCACGGCCGCGGCCTCGACGGAACGGGCGTGGTCGGCGTAGAGGACCTTCGTGAGGGCCCACAGCGGGTCGCCGGGCAGGGAGTCGCGGGCGACGAGGCTGGTGCCGGTGAAGGCGATGGCCAGCACCGCGGCGGCCGTGGCCAGCGGGATGAGGAACCGGTGGCGGTGGGGCACGGGTCGCGCGGCGGCGATGGTCGCGACGGCCGTGTCGGTGTCCACCAGGACGGCGGCCGGCTCGTCGTCCACCTCCTGCCGCCACGCCAGCAGCAGAGCGTTCAGCTCGTCCTCGGCGACGACCCCGGGGGACTCGCGGTCACCACCGGCGCCACCGAGGGCGTCGAGGAGTTCGTCGTCGGCGCGGACCGCCGACAGATCGGTGGTGTCGGCGGAATCGCCGGTCGGCTGGACCGGGGGATCCTCCGGGGAGAGCCCTGCTCTCTCGTGCTGTCCGTGCACGATCTTCTCGTCACTCTTCTCGCGCTCGTCGGCCACTCAGACCACCTCCTCCGGGGACATCGTCTTGCGGAGCCTCGCGAGTGCGCGGTGCTGCGCCACGCGCACGGCTCCCGGGGTCGAACCGACGGCGTCGGCGGTCTCGTCCGCGGACAACCCGACGACGACCCTCAGCAACAGGATCTCGCGCTGCTTCTCGGGCAGGATCTTCAACAGCTGCGCCATCCGCTCGGACAGTTCGCCCTGCATCGCGCGCTGTTCGGGGCCCGCCTCGCTCTCCGGGGCGTCGGGGACCTCCGGAACCGGTTCTGAGCGGTTCCGGGCTGCGGACCGGTGAGCGTCGGCCACCTTGTGCGCTGCGATGCCGTACACGAACGCGAGGAAGGGCCGACCCTGGTCGCGGTAGCTGGGCAAGGCCGTGAGCACCGCGAGACACACCTCCTGGGCCACGTCGTCCGCCGAAGCGTAGGAACGCTCCTGCCTGCCAACACGGGCGCGGCAGTACCGCACCACGAGAGGACGGATCGACGCCAGCAGACGCTCTACCGCCTGACGGTCGCCCTCAACTGCTGCGCCCACTCCGGCGTCCAGTCCGTCCCCCACGTTGGTCATCGCAGACAGCAGCCCTGGTGTTACTTGTTGACGTACCGACGTGCCGTTCCACGAGACGATCACGCCATCGCTCGCACCGGCGACGCTCACCGTACCCGGACGCGTGCCTGAGAATCACCCTTGGGGGCAAAGAGCTTCTGTGAATAGGTAACACACTGAACCCGAACCAGCCCGGTGACTGAGGTCACCGGGCTGGAGGAGGTACTGCTGGCGAGCGGTACCGGTGTCAGGACACCAACCCGCGCCGGAAGCCGTGCGCCACGGCCTGAGCGCGGTCGCGGACCCCGAGCTTGCGGAACAACCGCCGCGCGTGGGTCTTCACCGTGTCCTCGGACAGGTAGAGCTCGCGCCCGATCTGTCCGTTGCTCTTTCCCTGGCTCATGCCGCGGAGGACCTGGAGCTCGCGCTCGGTGAGCTGAACTCCGGGATCCGACGGCTGCCGGGGCGCGGGCACCGAGGTGCTGGCGAGGGTGTGCGCCAGCGCGGCGACCAGCTCGGGACGCGAGGCGTCCCAGCGCAGGTAGCCGCGAGCGCCGCCCGCGATGGCCGCGGCGATGCTGCCGGCGTCG
This sequence comes from Umezawaea beigongshangensis, assembly GCF_016464305.1. GTDB lineage: Bacteria > Actinomycetota > Actinomycetes > Mycobacteriales > Pseudonocardiaceae > Umezawaea_A > Umezawaea_A beigongshangensis. Next base: position 245,358 of record NZ_JAEIOJ010000005.1, on the reverse strand, counting down.
TCGGGCGCGCCGAAGACGATGACGTTCGCCTGTGGGTTGGCGGAGACGAGTCGCCGGGTCGCTTCCACCCCGGTCGGGACGGCGCGCTGGGTACCAACCAGTACGACGTCGACCGGCTGCCGGGAGAAGCGAGCCAACAACTCGTCACCGTGTGCAACGCAGTCGATGCGACTGACCCCTGGGACAGCCGACATCACGCGGGTGAGACCCTCCCGAACACTGCGCCGGTCGTCGCAAATCAAGACCGTCGTCACGGGGACTCCTTCCTGCAGCCGAGTGACGTTCCACTTCCCCTATCGGACGCCCCCGGCCCGACCTTGACACGATCCGGTGCTTAATCCGTCAAGAAGTTCGATCCGGTGTCCGCGTTCGGGGGTTCCCCGGAACGGAGCAGTGCAGTCGGAATCCAGGGTGACCGCGTCGCAGCTGCCCGCAGTGCCGGATCAGCTCGGGTCAACACGCAGCTCAGAGCGCTGCGAGCGTCGTCCAGAGCGTGCGGAGCCCGCTCCGGAGCGTGTTCGGCGAGGACGAGAGCGACGGGCCAGGCGAGCGAACGGAGCCGCTGAACCTTGATGTGATTTAAGTCACACAAGAGTAGATCCACGGCAGTTTTCCGCACTTCTGCAGTTCCGGTGACCAGCGAGGCCACCGCCGCGACGACCTCCGACTTGAGGACGTGCCGCACCGCCCCGACGTCGCGCGCGGTCGCCGCCGCGCGCTCCGCGTGCCCCGCGGCGGCCTCCGCCGCGCCGGTCGCGAGGTCGATCTCGGCCGCGACCCAGCCGAGCCTGACCTCCGCGCGCCAGTCGCCCGGCGCCGCGCTCGCGACGGCGGCGGCGTGCACCCGCCGCGCCACGTCCGGCCTCCCGGCGCCCAGGGCGTCCGCGGCGAGTCCGGTGAGCGCGTCCGTCCGCGCGCCCCGCGCGCCGATCCCGTGGGGGTCGTCCGGCGCATCCGTGCGCCCCGCGTCACCCAGCCGGGCCAGTGCCGCCGCGTCGAGACGGCGGGCGGCGGCGTGCGCGCCCAACTGCCGGCGGTGCGAGGCGAGGGCCGATCCGGCGAGCGAGGCGATCACCGGATCGGCTCCCCGCACGAGTGCGGTCAGGACGGTCGCCGCCGCGGCGTAGTGCCCGCGCGCTCCCAGGACCACCGCGGCGAGCCACCGCTCGCGCGGGACCTCCGACAGCACGGCCGGCCGGACGTCGGCGCCCGGCCGGTCGCCGAAGGCGGCTCGTCGCAACTCGCTCTCGTCCACCGGGCCATCCTGCACCCCGCCACCGACGACTCCCCCGCAGCGCCGGTCAGCAGACCGCGCGCTCGATCGCGTCGACGGCGGCGGCCAGCTCGCCCAGCCGCTCGACGCCGGTGGGCACGACGCCGCGCTCCCAGCCGGGGCCGCACGCGAAGAGGCGCACCTGCTGGCGGGGACGCGGCAGCGACGACAGCACAGCGGGGTCGGCGCAGCGCGGGAGCTGCGCCCAGAGGACGACGGCGGCCGGCGCGGTGCGCCGGACCGCCGCGTGCAGCGCGTCGATCGGCAGAGCGGCCCCGAGCTGCCGCACGTCGACGCCGCGCACGGCGAGCTCCGCGGCGAGCGGGTACATCGGCAGGGTGTGCCACTCCTGCGGCATCGCGGCCAGCAGCACCGGCCGGTGGTTGCGCGGCGAGCGCACCGGCGGCGTCGCGCGGACCATGGCGGCGAGCACGCACTCCTGGAACAGGTGCGACACCTCCACCCCGGCCCCCGAGTGCTCCCAGCGCGTGGCCACGGCGCCGAGCACGGGCCGGACCACGCCGTCCCAGGCGCCGATCACGCCGTCCTCGGCGACGGCGTCGTCCAGCAGCGCCGCGGCGGCTCCCGAGTCCATCGCCAGGACGGCCCTGCCGAGGCCGCGCGCACGTCGGCTCGCCCCCGGCAGCGGCAGTCCTCTTCCACCACGGGGTGAAGCGCCGGGCGCGAACTCTCCCCCCCGCAGCACCGGAAGTACCACCGGATCGAGTGAAGCGGAACCGCCTCCGGCGGCCGGGGTGACCGAGGTCGTCAGGGCGTAGCGGGCCGCTTCGGCGGAGGACGCGCCGCGCAGCAGCGCGCGCTGCATCAGTTCCAGCCGGGCGATGTCGAGCGGTCCGTAGCGACGGTGCCGACCGCTGGTGTGGTCGCTCGGTCCGAGGCCGTATCTGCGGTCCCACGTGCGCAGGGTCGCCGGTGCCACCCCGAGTCTGCGTGCCACGGCGGCGACGGAGAGCATCAGCTCGCCCTCGTCTCCGGTGCCCGCTCCGGGATCGGTGCCAGCAGCACTCTCGCGCTCGGGCCCGGTGGTCACCGGGACATCGTCCGGGCAGACCCGTCGCTGAGCAACTCCCCTGAGTGAGCGGTCGAACACGCTGTCGATCACCCATCGGCTGAATCGCGGAACTCCGACCTGTCCAAGTCTTGAACAAGTTTTGACTCGGTTCTACGGTGGATCAAGATTAAGCCAAATGGAGCAGTCCACTTCGAGTGGGCCAAGGAGGCGGTCTCGATGGCAGACACCCGAAGGCTCCCCGGTCCCAACGCCGACGTCTGGGACTGGCAGATGAGCGGGTCGTGCCGCGGAATGGACAGCGCGTTCTTCTTCCACCCCGACGGCGAGCGCGGTCCCGCGCGAGCCAGGAGGGAGGCGAGAGCGAAAGCGGTCTGCTTGTCGTGCCCGGTGCTGGAGATGTGTCGCAGACACGCACTGGCGGTGCAGGAGCCCTACGGGATCTGGGGCGGACTGTCCGAGTCCGAGCGCGACAACATCATCAAGATGCGGAAGCGACAGCTCAACCTGACGTGATCAGCTGATCGGTCGGGAGGCGAGCGAAGAGGGGCGGCACCCGGTGGGTGCCGCCCCTCTTCGCTCGTGCGGGTCGAACTCAGTGGCCGTGACCGTGGCCGTGCCCGTGGCCGCCCGAGGCGGGCTCCTCGTCTTCCTTCTTCTCCACGACGGCGCTCTCCGTGGTGAGCACCATGCGGGCGATGGAAGCGGCGTTGGAGACCGCGGAGCGGGTCACCTTCACCGGGTCGACGATGCCGTCGGCCAGCAGGTCGCCGTAGACGAGGGTCGCGGCGTTGAAGCCCTGACCCCAGTCCAGGTCGCGGACCTTGGACACGACGACCGCGCCTTCGAGACCGGCGTTCGCGGCGATCCAGTACAGCGGGGCCTCCAGGGCCTCGCGCACGATCGCCACACCCGTGGCCTCGTCACCCGTGAGCCCCAGGTTGCCCTTGAGCTGCTGGGCGGCGTGGACCAGCGCGGAACCGCCGCCGGTCACGATGCCCTCCTCGACCGCCGCCTTGGTCGCCGCGACCGCGTCCTCGATGCGGTGCTTGCGCTCCTTGAGCTCGGTCTCGGTGGCCGCGCCGACCTTGATCACGGCGATGCCGCCGGACAGCTTGGCCAGCCGCTCCTGGAGCTTCTCGCGGTCCCAGTCGGAGTCCGTCGCCTCGATCTCCTTGCGGAGCTGCTCGGCGCGACCGCTGATGGCCTCGGCCGTGCCGCCGCCGTCGACGATCGTGGTCTCGTCCTTGGTCACCACGATGCGGCGGGCGGAGCCCAGCGAGTCGAGGGACGCCTCGGACAGCTTCAGGCCGACCTCGGCCGCGATGACCTCGCCGCCGGTGACGGTCGCGAGGTCGTCCAGGAACGCCTTGCGGCGGTCGCCGAAGAACGGCGCCTTGACGGCGACGACCTTGAGCGTCTTGCGCAGGGCGTTGACCACCAGGGTGGACAGCGCCTCGCCCTCGACGTCCTCGGCGATGATGACCAGCGGCTTGCCGGTCTCCGCGACCTTCTCCAGGATCGGGAGCAGGTCGGCGAGCGCCGAGATCTTGTCGCGGTGCAGCAGGATGCGGGCGTCCTCGAACACCGCCTCCTGGGCCTCCAGGTCGGTCGCGAAGTGCGCCGAGATGTAGCCCTTGTCGAACTGCACGCCCTCGGTGATGGTCAGCTCGGTGGCCATCGTCGAGGACTCCTCGACGGTGATCACACCGTCCTCGCCGACCTTCTCGATGGCCTCGCCGAGCAGCGCGCCGATCGAGGAGTCGCGCGAGGAGACGGTGCCGACCTGGGCGACGCTCTCGCGGCCCTTGACCGGGGTGGCCTTGGCCTTGAGGGCCTCGACCACGGCGTCGGCGCCGGCCTGGATGCCGCGACCGAGCGAGGTCGGGTTGGCACCGGCGGCGACGTTGCGCAGACCGACGCGGACCATCGCCTGGGCGAGGACCGTGGCGGTCGTCGTGCCGTCACCGGCGACGTCGTTGGTCTTGGTGGCGACGTTCTTCGCCAGCTGCGCGCCGAGGTTCTCGAACGAGTCGTCGAGCTCGATCTCGCGGGCGATGGTCACGCCGTCGTTGGTGACGGTGGGGCCGCCGAACTTCTTGTCCAGGACGACGTGGCGACCGCGCGGGCCAAGGGTGACCTTGACGACGTCGGCCAGCTTGTTCACGCCGCGTTCGAGCGCTCGACGAGCGTCCTCGTCGAAGCGGATCTGCTTGGGCATTGCCTAGCCTCTCTTGTGCGAAACGCCCCGGTAGCCCCGGTCTGGGGCTGCCGGGGCGTCAGGCATGACAGCCGAAACGTCAGTGGACCGGAACGTCAGTTGACGACGGCCAGCACGTCGCGGGCGGAGAGGATGAGGTACTCCTCGCCGTTGTACTTGACCTCGGTACCGCCGTACTTGGAGTAGATGACGACGTCACCGACAGCCACGTCCACGGGGACGCGGTTGCCCTTGTCGTCGATCCGGCCGGGGCCGACTGCCAGGACCTTGCCCTCCTGGGGCTTCTCCTTGGCGGTGTCGGGGATCACGATGCCGGAAGCAGTCGTCGTCTCGGCCTCACTGGCCTGGACGACGATCTTGTCCTCGAGCGGCTTGATGTTCACGCTCACCGGAGTGACCTCCACGGGTCGTCGAAAGCGTTGGCAGGTTGCGTTACGGCTCCTGCCACCCCGCCGTCGCGGGGGTCGGGGCGGTACTGGTGCCGTTCGACTGGCACTCTACCCGTGCGAGTGCCAATCCTTCAACGAGGGGCCTCATCGTGGCTCGTTCGCCGACTGCTCACCGAGGTCGGGGGGCTCGTTCTCACCCGTGCGCGGCACCGTGGTCGCACGTCCGAACTCCCCGGCGCGTCCCGTCGCTCCATCCTCCCCGGTGGAGCCGCGGCACCCGGTCTCCCGGCTCTCGGCGGCGTGTCGCCCGCCGCCGCGTCGCCTCCGGCGCCCCCGGGAGATCGCCGAGGACCACCCGGACCTGGTCCCGCACCGGGGCGACCACCGGTACGAGCACGCGGCGAAGGCCACCGACGTCCGGCAGGTGGCCGGACCGGAGACGCGCACCCCGGCCGACCACCGGCTGCGGCACGCGCAGTGCACGACCGGCGCCGACCTCCAGCTCGCGCACTCCGTCGCGCCGCGGCTCGTCGTGCGGGACGTCGGCGAGCAGCCCGACCCCGCGTCCACGCCGGCGTCCTCCGCGATCGAGGACCGCGACCGGTCAGACGATCTGGACGGTGCCCACCGGCAGGCCGGGCACCGTGGACAGGTCCAGCGGCGACGGCTCGCGTCCCGCCGCCACCAGGTGAGCGCCGATGGCGGCGATCATGGCGCCGTTGTCGGTGCACAGCCGCGGCCGGGGCACGCGCAGCTCGATGCCCGCCTCGGCGCAGCGCTCGGCGGCCAGGCCGGACAGCCGCGAGTTCGCCGCCACGCCGCCGGAGATCACCAGCGTGTCCACCCGGAGGTCCTTCGCCGCCCGGATCGCCTTGCTGGTGAGCACGTCGGCGACGGCCTCCTGGAACGACGCGGCGACGTCGGCGACCGGCACCTCCTCACCTGCTCGCTCGCAGCGCTCCACCCAGCGGGCCACGGCCGTCTTGAGGCCGGAGAAGGAGAAGTCGTAGGTGTTGTCGCGGGGTCCGGTGAGGCCGCGGGGGAACGCGATGGCGCACCGGTCGCCGCGCGCCGCCATCCGGTCGATGGGCGGGCCGCCGGGGTAGGGCAGGTCGAGCAGCCGGGCCACCTTGTCGTACGCCTCGCCCGCCGCGTCGTCCACGGTGGACCCGACCTCGGTGATCGAGTGCGCCAGGCCCTCGACGAGCAGCAGCTGGGTGTGCCCGCCGGACACGAGCATCGCGAGGCAGCGCTTCGGCAGCGGGCCGTGCTGGAGGGTGTCGGCGGCGACGTGCCCGGCGAGGTGGTTCACGCCGTAGAGCGGCTTGCCGAGCGCGGCGGCGTACGCCTTGGCCGCGGACACGCCGACGAGCAGCGCGCCGGCGAGGCCGGGCCCGGCGGTGACGGCGATGGAGTGCACGTCGGCCAGCTCCACGCCAGCGCCGTCGAGCGCGCGGCGCATCGTCGGCAGCATCGCCTCCAGGTGCGCGCGGCTGGCCACCTCGGGGACGACGCCGCCGAAGCGGGCGTGCTCCTCGACGCTGGAGGCGACCTCGTCGGCCAGCAGCTCCACCGCGCCGTCGGGTCCGAGCCGGACGATGCCCACGCCCGTCTCGTCGCAGGAGCTCTCGATGCCGAGGATGAGCCGGTCGGTCACAGTCGTTCTTCCTTCACCTGAGCCGGGCGCCCCATCGTGTGGGCGTCCGCGCCGGAGGGCTGGTAGTAGCGGCGGCGCAGGCCGAGCTTGCTGAAGCCGTGCGCCTCGTAGAGCCCGATCGCCGGGGCGTTGTCGGTGCGCACCTCCAGGAACACCGGTGCGCCGACGCGGTCGGCCTCGGCGAGCAGGGTGCGCAGCAGGGACCTGCCCACACCGCGCCCCTGCCAGCGCGCGTCGACGGCGATGGTGTGGACGCTCGCCTCCAGGTCGGGTGGGCGCCCGGCGACCGACAGGCCCGCGTAGCCGATCAGCTCGCCCCCCGGGGCGTGGGCGCCGACGTAGAGGTTGCCCGCGTCGATCTCGGCGTGGAACGCCCGCGCGCTCCACGGGTCGTCACCGGGGAACAGCTCGTGCTCCAGGCGCACGCAGCTCGGCACGTCGGAGTGCCGCAGCGGCGCCAGGGTGAACGTCTCCGTGCTCACGCCCTGGTCACCCTCTTGCGCGCGGCGGGTTCCACGGCGTCGGGGCGGCGCAGGTACAGGGGGGTCAGCGGGGCCGGTTCGGCCCGTGCGAGCACCTCGCGGGCGGCGGCGCGGACGAGGCCGACGGGCGTCGGGTGGGCGGCGTCGAGCAGCGTCACGCCGAGCCCGGCCAGGCCGAGGACGTCGGCGTAGATCCGCGCGCCCTCGCCCGCGGCGGCGGCGAGGCCCAGCGACGACAGCTTCTCGGCCAGGTCGGCCGGGCGCTCCACGTGTGGCCCCCCGGTGCGGTGACCGGCGGCGTCGTAGGCGGCCCAGTACACCTCGCGGCGGCGCGCGTCCGTGGCGACGAGCAGCGGCACGCCGGAGTGGGCGTCCAGGGCGATCGCGTCGGGCGTGGGCACCGGGTAGGCGGGCCGGTCGAGCGCCTGACCGAGCGCTCCCGCCGTGGCGAGCCCGACCCGCAGGCCGGTGAACGGCCCCGGTCCGGCTCCGACGACGATCGCGTCCACGTCGGCGAGCGAGCGGCCCGCCTCGGCCAGAGCCCGCAGGAGGTGCGGGGTGAGCAGCTCGCCGTGGGCCTTCGCGTCGAGCGTCACCCGCTGCGCGAGCAGGCGGGGCGGGGAATCGGGCGTCAGGTCGACGACACCGGCGGTGACCGCGGGTGTGGCCGTGTCCAGGGCGAGCACAAGCACGGTTGTCAAGGGTACGGCGTGCCGGAAGCGACTGGACTTGACGTCGGCGTCAAGGTGGAACATCGGTCGCGAAGGGGGACGCGGATGCGCATCGGAGAGCTGGCCGAGCTGGCGGGGACGACGACCAGGGCCCTGCGGCACTACGAGTCGCGGGGGCTGCTGACCGCGCGGCGGGCCGCCAACGGTCACCGCGAGTACGACGAGGCCGACCTGCGGCAGGTGCTGGAGATCCGCTCGCTGGCGGCGATCGGCTTCGCCCTGGAGGACACCCGGCCGTTCGTGGAGTGCCTGCGGACCGGGCACGACTCCGGCGACGCCTGCCCGGCGTCGGTCGCGGTGTACCGGCGCAAGCTCGCCGAGCTGGACGAGCTGGTGGACCGGCTGCTGGAGGTCCGTTCGCACCTGCGGGCGCAGCTCGACCGCGCGGACGGCGTCCCCACCTCACCGCTGTGCGAGAGGAGAACGGATGCGAACGCTGACCGATGAGGACTTCGCCGAGGCCGTGCGCACGAGCACGACGCCGCTGCTGGTGGAGTTCTCGGCCGTGTGGTGCGGACCGTGCCGCATGATCGAACCGGCCCTGGAGGAGATCGCCGCCGAACGGGCGGGTTCGCTCGACGTGGTGAAGATCGACATCGACCGCAGTCCGCGCGCGGCGCGCGACACCGCGGTGATGAGCGCGCCGACGCTGGTGCTCTACCGCGACGGCGAGGCCGTGGCGAGGACCGTGGGGGCCAGGCCGAAGGCGCAGCTCCTCGCGCTGGTCGACGACGCGCTGGAACCCGCGCGGCAGCAGGTCGCTCCTCCGGCTGCCGGCTGAGCGACCGCACCTCGGCGACGGTCCGCACGTGCCGCCGCACCGCCGCCGCCGCCTCGGGGTCCTGCGCCCGGACGGCTGCGGCGGTGCTGCTCCAGCGACGGGGGCCCCGCTCCGCCGCACGGCGGCCGGTTCTCGGTCGGCCTGATCGGTGCGACGATCTCCCCGGCCGTGCCGCTCCTCGCCGAGGGCACCGTGAGCCCGGTCGCGATGGTCGCCGCGCTCGCCGTGTCGGCCACCGCGGTGGACGTGAGCCCGTTCTCCACCCACGGCGCGATCGTGCTCGCGAACGCGCGACGAGGGCCGGGAGCAGTTCTTCCGACGGCTGACGACCCGCGGGGCGATCGGCGTCGCCACCGTCCCACCGCTGGTCCGGCTGCTGCTCGTGCTGCCGACCACCCGACGACACCCAGGTGCAGGTGAACAGATGCCGGACCCCCTCCTCCCCGCGCTGCGGAACCCGAGCGACCGCGAGGCGCTGCGCTTCCCGGACCGCGCCCCGTCCCAGCACACCCCGTCCCAGCGCGCCCTGTCCCAGCGCGAGCTGGCCGCGCTCGCCGGAACGCTCGCCGGGCGGCTCTCCGGCGCCCGGCGGGTCGCCGTGTGGGCCACGCCGAGCGCGGAGACGTGCGTCGCCGTCGTCGCCGCGCTCCTCGCCGGCGTGCCCGCCGTGCCGCTCAACCCCAGGACCGGCGAGCGCGAGCTGACGCACGTCGTGTCCGACAGCGCGCCCGACCGGGTGCTCGCCGCGCCGGACGCCGACCTGCCGGAGGCGCTCGGCGGGACCGAGCGCGCAGACGTGCTCCTGACCGGGACCGGCACCCCGCCGGAGCTGCCCGAGCCCGGTGACGAGACCCCCGCGCTGATCGTCTACACCTCCGGCACCACCGGTCCCCCCAAGGGCGTCGTGCTGCCCCGCCGCGCGCTGCGCAGCAACCTCGACGCGCTCGCCGCCGCGTGGGAGTGGACGGACGAGGACGTCGTGGTCCACGCCCTGCCGCTGTTCCACGTGCACGGCCTCGTCCTCGGCGTGCTCGGTCCGCTGCGCCGCGGCGGAGCCGTGCACCACGTGGGCCGCTTCTCCACGGAGGCCGTCGTCGCGGAGCTGGCCGGGGACGCCACGATGATGTTCGGCGTTCCCACGACGTACCACCGGCTCGCCGCCGACGTGGAGGCGTCCCCCGAGCTGGCGCGGGCCGTCGCGGGCGCGCGGCTGCTGGTGTCGGGGTCGGCGGCGCTGCCCGCGAGCGTCCACGAGCGGATCGCCCGCGCCACCGGGCAGCGCGTCGTGGAGCGCTACGGCATGAGCGAGACGCTGATGAACGCCGGCGTGCGGGCGTCCGGCGACCGGCGGCCCGGCACCGTCGGCCCGCCCCTGGACGGCGTCGACCTGCGGCTCACCGACGACGCGGGCGAGGTGATCACCGCCAGCGACGGCGAGACCGTCGGGGAGGTCGAGGTGCGCGGCCCGAACCTGTTCCTGGAGTACCTCAACCGGCCCGACGCCACCGCGGCGGCGTTCCGCGACGGCTGGTTCCGCACCGGCGACGTCGCGGTGCGCGAGCCGGACGGCTACCTGCGCATCGTGGGGCGGCGCGCGACCGACCTGATCAAGTCCGGCGGCTACAAGATCGGCGCGGGCGAGATCGAGAACGCCCTGCTGGAGCACGCGGGCGTGGCCGAGGTCGCGGTGACCGGCGAGCCCGACCCCGACCTCGGGGAGCGGGTCGTGGCGTGGGTGGTCCCGGCGGGCAGCGCGCCGGACCCGGCCGAGCTGGCCGACCACGTCGCCCGGCTGCTCGCGCCGCACAAGCGCCCGCGCGTCGTGCGCTTCCTCGACGCGCTGCCGCGCAACGAGATGGGCAAGGTCCTCAAGCGCTCGCTCGGAACCTGACGCGGGCGGGTCGGTGGGCACGGCGGCGGCCGAGCGCGCCGGGGTGGGCAGCGCCGTCGCCGACGACCGGCGGGTGAGCGCTCAGGACGCCCACCCGTCGAGGACGGCGGGCAGCTCGGAGAGGGACCGGATCACGGCGTCCGGCTCCACGTTCACCGGCACCCGCTGGTGCTCCGGGATGTCGCTGTGCGGCACGAGCACCGCGCGCATCCCCACGGCCTTCGCTCCGCTGATGTCGTCGTAGGGCCGGTCGCCCACGAACACGCAGTCGGCCGGGTCGTCGACCCCCACGGCCTCCACCGCCGCCAGGAACGCCGACGGGTGCGGCTTGGTCCACTCCAGGTCGCTGCTCCACACGCAGCCGTCGAACAGGTCCAGCACGCCGTCGCGCCGCAGCACCGCCTCGTGCCACGCCGCGGGCCAGGCCGTCGAGGACAGCACGCCCGTGCGCAGGCCGCGCCCGCGCAGCTCGCGCAGCAGCGGCGCGGCCTCGGGGTCGGTCGCCGTCGCGGGGTCGTAGCCCAGGCGCAGCGCCTCCAGGGCGGCGTCGTCGTACGGCGAACCGGCGTCGGCGAGCACCTGTTCGAGGGTGAACGCCGTGTGGTGGTCGCGCACGCGCAGCCACGCCGCCCGCTCGGCCTCCGCCGCGGCGACCGCCACCCGCTGCGCCTCGGCCGGGTCGGCGGGGTGCAGCACGTCGGCGTAGCGCCGCCACACGGCCACGTGGTCCAGGCTCACCCACGGCGTCAGCGTGCCGCCCCAGTCGAAGATCACCGCTCGCACGAGCGGCGAGAGTACGCGACCTACGGCAGGGGCCGGTCCAGCCAGGCCCCGTGCGGCGTCAGGTGCGCCACGCGCGTGTCGTCGTCGCGGCGCTCCAGGGTGATCAGCAGGTGGTCGTCGGACAGCCGCTCGGCCATCCCCTCGCCCCACTCGACGGCCACGACGGCGTCCACCAGCTCGGTGTCCAGGTCGAGGTCGTCCAGCTCGTCGAGGTGCCCGCCGAGCCGGTAGGCGTCCACGTGCACCAGCCCGACACCGCGGCCGCCCTCGGCCGGCGGGTGCTCGCGGGCGATGACGAACGTCGGCGAACTGACCCGGCCCAGCACGCCCAGCCCGCGCGCCAGCCCGCGGACCAGCGCCGTCTTGCCCGCGCCGAGCGGCCCGGCGAGCAGCAGCAGGTCACCGCCGCGCAGCAGCTCGCCGAGGCGCCTGCCGAAGTCCTCGGTGTCCTCGACCGTCGCGAGGGTCCTCACGCTCGTCGCCACCACCGCCGCCGCTCCTCCTCTGGCCGGTCGGCCGACCGGCGGATCAGGTCGATCACGTGCCCGGTGACCAGCTCGGGCTGCTCCATCATGACCATGTGCCCCGCGCCCGGCGCGCGCACCAGCTCGCCGTGCGGCAGCTCCTGCGCCATCCGCTCGGCGTGCGAGAACGGCGTCACCCGGTCGGCGTCACCGCTGATCACCAGCACCTCGCAGTGCCGCAGACCGGCCAGTGCCCGGTACCGGTTGTGCGTGCCGAGGGTCTCCAGGAAGTCGGTGAGCACCTTCACCCGCACACCGCTGATCATGTCGTCCATCAGGTCGACCAGCGACGGGCTCACCGACCGGTCGCCGAACGCCAGCGCCCGGATGCCGCTCCAGGTGAGCATGTCCGCGGACCGGCGGGCCCACTCGACCACGCCCGGCTGGAAACCGGCCAGGCGGCCCACCACCTGCGTGACGGGGTTGTAGCGCGACAGCAGCGACTTCTGCAGGCCCGCGCCGCCGACCGCGCCGGCCGCCGTGCCGACGAGCGCGACGCCGCGCACCCGGTCGGCGAACAGCTGGGGCCGCTGCTCGGCCAGCGCCATGATCGTCATGCCGCCCATGCTGTGCCCGACGAGCACGAGCTGCCCCCTCGGCACGACCGCGCGCAGCACGGCGTCGAGGTCGCGCGCGAGCTGGTCGATGGTGCTGCCGTCGGCCGATCTGCCGGAACGGCCGTGGCCGCGCTGGTCGTAGAGGACCAGCTGCACCCGCGGCCCGCTGAGCTTCGCCAGGTCGCGGCGCTGGAAGTGCCAGCAGCGGCGGTCCAGGGCGAAGCCGTGCACGAGGACCACGGTCAGCTCGGGTGCGCCCCCGTCTGCCGGGTCGACCTCCTCGACCGACAGCGGCACGCCGTCGTCGGCGGCCACGGTCGACTCGCGGTCGGGCACGAGCTGGCCCAGCGGCTCGTCGGCCAGCGGGTCGCCGGCCCTGCGCCGCTGCTGCGACACCCTGGCGCTGTGGGCGACCGCGCTGACGGCGGCGCCGGTCACCGCGGCGCCGGTGACCCCGCCGACCCAGCCGAGAGCACGGAGAACGCGACTCACGCCAGCACCAGGGCCGAGGTGCCGGTGAACGTGCGTCGCACACGCGGACGGGACATGCCCGTGACTATCTCGTAGTCGATGGTCCCGATCGAGTCGGCCCACTCGCGCGCGGTCGGTTCACCCCGCTCCCCCGAGCCGAACAGCACGACCTCGTCGCCCTCGCGCACGACGTCGTCACCGCAGTCCACGACGAGCTGGTCCATGCAGATCCGCCCGACGACGGGCCTGCGCTCGCCCCCGAGCAGCACCTCCATCCGGCCCGACAGCGAGCGCGGGACGCCGTCGGCGTACCCGACCGGCACGAGCGCGAGGGTGGTGTCGCGCGGCGCGGTCCAGATCTGCCCGTAGGACACGGCCTCACCGGCGGCGACGCGCTTGACCAGCACGACCGTCGAGTGGAACGACATCACCGGGCGCAGGTCGAACTCGACCGGCACGGGGTTGAGGCCGTACACCGCGATGCCCGGCCGGACCAGGTCGAAGTGCAGGTCGGGACGGGTGAGGGCGGCGGCCGAGTTGGCGATGTGCCGCAGCGGGTTCAGCCCGGCCGCGCGGGCCTGCTGGTGGGCCGTGGCGAACCGGGCGGCCTGCGCGTCGATCGAGGGGTGGCCCAGCTCGTCGGCGCAGGCCAGGTGGGACCACACCGCCACCACCTCCACCTCGGGGGTGGTCGCGGCCTCCGCGACGAGCTCGGGCCACAGGTCCGGGGTGCAGCCGTTGCGGGACAGGCCGGTGTCGATCTTGAGGTGGACGCGGCCCCGCGTTCCGGCGCGGCGGGCGGCTGCGGCCACCTCGTGCAGTTCGCGCAGCGAGGAGACCGACACGTCCACCTCGGCCGCGACGCCGAGGTCGACGTCCTCGCCCGGCACGTCCAGCCAGGCCAGGACGGGCGCGGTGATCCCGGCCTCCCGCAGCGTCACGGCCTCGGGGAGCGAGCACGCGCCGAGCCACGTGGCGCCGGCGCGCAGGGCGGCGCGCGCGACCTGCACGGCGCCGTGGCCGTACCCGTCGGCCTTGACGACGGCCATCACCGCCGAACCGGAGGTCGCGGCCGTCCTGGCGAGCAGGGCGACGTTGTGCTCTAGGGCCGTCAGGTCGACGCGGACCTCGGCGCGAGGAGGAGGAACGGGCATGATCTGCTTCATGGTGTCACACGGCCGCGCAAGGCCCTGATGGCGTCCGGGACGGACGCGAGCAGCGCCGACGCGGGCGCGGGAGCCCCGTCCGCGGCCAGGTCGGCCGCGAGCGAGTGCACGTGGGCGGCCATCCCCGCGGCGAGCCACGGGTCGACGCCCGCGGCGAGCAGCGAGCCCAGCAGCCCGGACAGCACGTCCCCCGACCCGGCCGTGGCCGGCCAGGACGAGCGCGAGCCGCCGACCAGCACGCGCCCGTCCGGCGCGGCCACGACCGTGGTGTTGCCCTTGAGCAGCACGACCGCGTCGAAGCGCCGCGCGGCCCGCAGCGCCGCGGCGACCCGGTCGGTGCCGACGTCCCCGGCCAGCCGCGCGTACTCCCGGTCGTGCGGGGTCAGCACCAGGGCCGTGCCGGGGTCGCGCGCGTCCCACGGGGCCGCGTCCGAGGCGAGCAGGGTGATCGCGTCGGCGTCGGCGAGCACCGGCACCCCGGCACCCATGACGGCGGACAGCACCTCCGCCGAGGCCGTGCCGGTGCCCAGTCCCGGACCGACGACCCACGCCTGCACGCGTCCCGCGTCGGTCACCGACCCGGTGCAGATCGTCTCCGGCCAGCGGTGCGACACGACCTCGGCGGCGCTGCCCGCGTAGCGGACCATGCCGGAGGTGCCCAGGACGGCCGCGCCGGTGCACAGCACGGCCGCGCCGGGGTAGGTGGCCGATCCGGCGGCCACGCCCGTGACGCCCTGGGTGTACTTGTCGTCGGCCGGACCCGGCACGGGCCACGCGCGGCCGACATCGGCGGGTTCGAGGACCACCAGGTCGGGCTCGCCCAGCTCCGGCCGCAGGCCGAGGTCGACGAGCACGACGTCGCCGCAGTGGTGCGGAGCGAGGGCGTGGACGGGCTTGCGGCAGCCGAACGTGACGGTCACGTCGGCGCGCACGGCGGGCCCGTCGACGGCGCCGGTGTCGGGGTCGACGCCGCTGGGCAGGTCGACGGCCAGGACGGGCGCGGTGATCCGGTCCACCAGCGCGGCGGCGCGGGGGCGCAGCGGCCCGCGCGCCGACAGGCCCACGATGCCGTCGACCACCAGGTCGGCGCGCGGGGGCAGGTCGTCGGCGGTGCGGCCGCCGGCCCGGCGAAACGCCGCCAGCCCGGCCCGGTGCGCGCGGTCGGGGTCGAGCAGCACGGCGGTCACGGCCACGCCCCTGCGGCGCAGCTCGTACCCCGCCCAGAGCGCGTCCCCGCCGTTGTTGCCCGCGCCGACCAGCAGGACGACGTGACGACCCGGCACGGGGGCGGCGAGCATCCGCAGCGCGGCCGTGGCGATCCCGAACGCGGCACGCCTCATCAGCGCGCCCTCGGGCGTGCGGGCGAGCACCCGCTCCTCGGCCGCACGAACCCGGTCAGTCCTCCAGGCACCCAGCATGTGCGAATGGTGCCACGACGCCACACCCCCGACACGCGGCACGGGCGGCCCGCGACGCGGACCGCCCGTGCCGCGTGTCGGGGACTACTCGACGGTGACGGACTTCGCCAGGTTGCGGGGCTTGTCGACGTCGTAGCCGCGGCTGCGGGCGATCTCCGCCGCCAGCACCTGGAGCGGGATCGTGGACAGCAGCGGCTGGAGGAGCGTCGACACGGCCGGGATCTCGATCAGGTGATCGGCGAACGGGCGGACCGTCTCGTCACCCTCCTCGGCGATCACGATCGTGCGAGCGCCGCGCGCCTGGATCTCGCTGATGTTGGACACCATCTTCGAGTGCAGGACGGCCCTGCCCTTCGGCGACGGCATCACCACGACGACCGGCAGGCCCTCCTCGATCAGGGCGATCGGGCCGTGCTTGAGCTCACCGGCCGCGAAGCCCTCGGCGTGCATGTACGCCAGTTCCTTGAGCTTCAGCGCGCCCTCCAGCGCCACCGGGTAGCCCACGTGGCGGCCGAGGAACAGCACGGCCTTCGAGTCGGCCAGCTCGCGGCCCAGCTCGCGGACCTGCTCGACCGTGCCCAGCACCCGCTGCACGGCGGCGGGCATGGCCTCCAGCTCGGCGAACTCGCGGGCCACCTCGTCGGGGTACTTGGTGCCGCGCGCCTGCGCCAGCGCCAGGCCGACGAGGTAGTTCGCCGCGATCTGCGCGAGGAACGCCTTGGTGGACGCCACGCCGATCTCCGGTCCGGCGTGCGTGTAGAGCACGGCGTCGGACTCGCGCGGGATCTGCGCGCCGTTGGTGTTGCACACCGCCAGGACGCGGGCCTTCTGCTCGCGGGCGTGCCGCACGGCCTCCAGGGTGTCCGCGGTCTCGCCGGACTGCGACACGGCGACGACCAGCGTGTCCCGGTCGAGGACCGGGTCTCGGTAGCGGAACTCGCTGGCCAGCTCGACCTCGACGGGCAGCCGCGTCCAGTGCTCGATGGCGTACTTCGCGACGAGTCCGGAGTGGTAGGCCGAGCCGCAGGCCACGACGAACACCTTGTCGACGTCGCGGAGGTCCTGGTCGGACAGCCGCTGCTCGTCGAGGACGATCCGGCCGTCGACGAAGTGCCCGCGCAGGGTGTTCGCCAGCGCCTCGGGCTGCTCCTCGATCTCCTTGAGCATGAAGTACTCGTGGCCGCCCTTCTCGGCGGCCGAGAGGTCCCAGTTGACCGTGAACGGCTTGGCCTCGGCG
Source organism: Umezawaea beigongshangensis (assembly GCF_016464305.1). Classification (GTDB taxonomy): domain Bacteria; phylum Actinomycetota; class Actinomycetes; order Mycobacteriales; family Pseudonocardiaceae; genus Umezawaea_A; species Umezawaea_A beigongshangensis. Next base: position 228,747 of record NZ_JAEIOJ010000005.1, on the reverse strand, counting down.
GGCTCGCCGTGGAAGTCGGTGACGTCGTAGCCGTCGCGGGTGATCACGACCACCTGGTCCTGGCCCAGCTCGACGGCCTCGCGGGTGTGCTCGATGAACGCCGAGACGTCCGAGGCGACGAAGTGCTCGCCCTCGCCGACGCCGACGACCAGCGGGGAGGAGCGGCGCGCGGCGACGACCTGGTCCGGCTCGTCCGCGTGGGTCACCACGAGGGTGAACGCGCCCTCCAGGCGACGCACGACCGCGCGGACCGATCCGGGCAGGTCACCGGCGGTGTCGCCCTCGGCGTAGGCGCGGGCGACCAGGTGGGCGGCGGTCTCGGAGTCGGTGTCGCTGGTCATCTCGACACCGGCCGCCTCCAGCTCGGCGCGCAGCGCGGCGAAGTTCTCGATGATGCCGTTGTGCACCACGGCCACCCTGCCGGTGGCGTCGCGGTGCGGGTGGGAGTTGCGGTCGATCGGAGCGCCGTGCGTGGCCCAGCGCGTGTGGCCCATGCCGGCGGTGCCGCCGAAGGCGCCGCGACCCACCTCCTCCAGCCTGGCTTCGAGGTTGGTCAGCCGACCCGCCTTGCGCTCGACGGACAGGCCGCCGTCGCCGGTCAGGACCGCGACACCGGCCGAGTCGTAACCCCGGTACTCCAGTCGCCTGAGCCCGTCGAGGACGACGTCCAGCGCCGCCCGGTGACCCACGTATCCCACGATTCCGCACACACGGACAGGGTAGCCAGACCAGGCGGTAACCCGAAATTGCCACGGAGTGGACTTTGCGCAGGTCAGAACGCTCTTTGGTGTAGACCAATCGAGCAGCGGGTCGCGCGTCTCCCGGTCACGGCCGCACGGGGCCCGATCGACTACGGTTCTCCCATGGCGCTTCGGGTGACCGGTCATTCTGCGAAACAGGCGTTGGAGCGGCTCAGTCGTCCCGGCGAGCACCGGGTGCTGCGCGGCGACCTCGCGCTGGTCGGTCTCCCCGGCCTCGTCTACACGCCGCGCTCCGGGAAGGGGCTGCCCGCCGTCGCGTTCGGCCACGGCTGGCTCCAGCCCGTGAAGCGCTACCGCGGTCTGCTGCGCCACCTCGCGTCCTGGGGCATCGTCGCCGCCGCCCCCGCCGCGCAGCGGGGGCCGCTGCTGTCGGCCAGGATGCTCGCCGCGAACCTGAGCACGACCCTCGACGTGTGCACCGGCGTGCGGCTGGGCGACGGGGACATCAGCGTGGACCCCGGCAAGCTCGCGGTCGCCGGTCACTCCTCCGGCGGCGGCGCGGCCGTGCTGACCGCGGCCGACGACGACCGCGTGCGGTCCGTCGTGACGCTCGCCGCCACCGAGACCCGCCCGTCCGCGCTGGACGCGGCGCGGCGCTGCACGATGCGCGGCCTGCACGTCGCCGCCGGCGAGGACCGCATCGCCCCGCCCGTCGGCCACGCCGAGGCCATCGCGGAGGCGTGGCTCGGGCCGGTGCAGCTGCGCACGCTGCCGGGGGCCAGCCACCTCGGGTTCGCCGAGGGACGGCACTGGTCGGAACTGGTGCTGGACGGCCACGGCGAGCGCCCGACGCAGAAGTACGCCCGGTCCTACGTGACGGCGTTCCTGCTGCGCACCCTCACCGGCGACAAGTCGTGGGACGCGCTGCTGGAGGACGAGGTCAAGGGCGCCGAGCTGACCTACCAGCGCGGCGCGCTGCGACCGCCCCGCACCGGCTGAACCGGCTGACGCGGGTGTGCCGGGGTTCGTGGAGAACCCCGGCGCACCCCGCTCAGCTGAGCCAGCTCTGACCGCCGAAGTCCTCGTCGTCGTCCGCGGGCGCCGGTCGCCGAGCGGCGGGCCGGGCGCGGGGCGGCGGCGGGGGCGGCGGCGGAACGGCCACCGGCGGCTCCGGCTGGGGCGCGGGACGGCCCCACCGGTCGGCAGCGGGCTCCGGCTGGGGCGCGGGGCGACTCCACCGGTCGGGCGGCGGCGACGTCGTGTTCGCCGCCTGGAGGTAGGAGCCCTCCTCGGTCGCGGAGGCCCGCTCCTGCCGACCGGCGCGCAGCGCGGCGATGTCCGCGGCGAACTCGTCGGGCGCGGCCTCGTCCTCGATGCCGAACGACAGCTCGCGCTGCTTCTGCCCGGCGCCGCCGCGGGCCCGCGCGGCGCCGATCTCCTTGAGCCGCTCGTGGAGCCGCTGCTGCTTGTCCGCGAACTTCTGGTGGTTCTCCGCGGTCTCCTTCTGGATCTGCTCCAGCTTCCGCGACGCGAGTTCCATCCGCGCCGAGTGCTCGCCGGCGATGCCGGCGAGCTTGTTCTTGAAGTCGGCCAGCGCCTGGCTGTCGCTCATCGTCCCCCTCCCGATCCGCGGCCCTACCGGCTGTCGTCACCCAGTGTGCTCTGGACGGCCCGCAGGTCGGAAGCGTCGTCGAACAGCGAACCCGTGGTGCGCCACTGGCTCGGACCGCGCTCGGAGTCGCCGCCGCCCTGACCACCGCCACCGGCACCACCGGCCGGGGCGCCGCCCATCATGCCGCCGCCCATCATCCCGCCACCAGCGGCCTGCGGGGTGCCCGAGCCGTCCTGCATCGAGGGGAGGCTCGCCTGCCCGGCGGTTCCCGCCTGCGAGGCGTTGGTGTCGGCGAGGCCGAACTTGCTGCCGTCGTCGGCGTTGGAGGACCAGCCGCCGCTCGACATGCCGCCGTGCACGTCGCTCGAACCGCCGCCGTGCGAGCTGAGCGCGGAGTCCGCCGCGGCGAAGCCGCCCGCGCCGGACCCGGAGCCGAACATCGAGGCGCCCGAGGTCGCCGTGGTTCCGGAGTCCTGGTCCGCGGACCCCTGGGCGGGGAAGGACTGACCGCCGAAGCCCTGACCCGAGTACGGCTGGCTCGGGAAGTTCTGGGGCTGGAAGCCCTGGCCGCCGAAGTTCTGGTTCGGCACGCCCTGACCCGGTGCGCCGCCCTGCGGCGGCTGGGCCGTCGGCTGCGGAGCGGTGGCCGCCGCCGGCTCGGTGAACCCGGCCACGGGCTGCGCCGCCTCGGAGACCGCCGTCGCGCCGAGCGGCTCGAACGCGGGCTGCGCGCCGAGCCGGGTGAGCGGCTCGCCCTCGGCGGGCATCGTCGCCACGCCCTCCGGACCCGGCTGCGCGCCGAGCTGAGCGGGCAGCTCGCCCTCGGCCGGCATCGTAGTGAACTCGGGACCGGGGGACCCGTCCCCACCCGCGACGCCACCCGGCCCGATCTCGTCACCGGCCCTCTCGTCGCCGGCCCTCTCGTCGCCGAAGCCGACCTCGTAGCTCTGCGGCTCCCCCTCGCCCTCGGCCACGGACAGGCCGATGTCGCCGGTCTCCGGGTCGACCTCGGCGGTGATCGTCAGGCCGTCCAGCTCGACGACGGCCCTGCCGTCCGGACCGACCTCGACCGGGATCGGCGCACCGCCGGACGCGCCCGGCGTTCCGGGTGCCGCACCGGCCACCGGCGTCGCGCCGAGAGCGCCCGGCACACCGGCGGTGACGCTCTGGGCGAGCGCCGCGGCGCCCTCCTTCCCCAGCAGCGCCTCCGCGGCCTCCGGGTTCTCGCTGAAGTCGATGTCGTAGGTGGTCGGCTCGCTCTGCGGCGTGTCCACGGTCAGCAGCACGTGCCCGCGGGCGTCCGGCTCGGTGACCGTGATCTCGTTCTCGCCGCTCCGGATCGTCACCGTCTCGGCGTCCGACGGAGCGGTCGAGCCGCCCTCGCCCCGGTCCGGGCCCGGCTGGCCGACGCCGTTCGGGTCGTCGGCCTTGCCGTCGCCGTCGAGGTCGTCGACCTTCCCGTCGCCGTCGGTGTCACCCGGCAGCGGGGCGGTCGCCTGGTCGGGCGTGGGCGGCGTCGGCATGGTGGCGCCGGTCCCCGTGCTCCCGGTGCCCGTACCGGTTCCGGTTCCCGTACCGGTGCCGGTTCCCGTCCCCGTACCGGTTCCCGTCCCGTTCCCGTTCCCGTTCCCATTCCCGTTGCCGTTGCCGTTGCCGTCCGGCTGCTCCGGCTTGCCGTCCTTCACCGGGTCGAACGGCTTGGTGTTCACCTTGTCCAGGTGATCGCCCAGGTTCTTCCACGTGTCGTCGACGGACTGCTTGGTCGAGTCGCAGATCTTGACGAACTGGTCGTGCTTGCTGGTGACGTCGGTGTGGAAGCAGCCGCGCAGCCACTCGCCGGACTTCTCGCGGACCATCTTCTTGATGTCGTCGTCGTCGCAACCGCCGTCGTCGACGTCCACGTTGATGTACTTCGCGACCCGCAGGCACAGCGACTTGTCGTCCGTGTCGGTCGCCGCGACGACGTCCTCGATCTGCTGGGGCGTGAGACCCGCGATGTCGTAGACGTTCCGCACGCAGTCGAGGACCGTCCTGGCCTTCGTGGTCACCAGGCCGGAGACGGTGTGCGCCGCCGCCTTCACCGCGTCCGCGGCGTCGTCGATCGTGTCGGCGGCCGTGCCCGCCTGCTTGGAGAAGTTCGCGACGTAGGCGCGCGACGCGTCCGCCGCCGCACCCGTCCAGTCCGAGTACAGCTTGGTCATCGACTTCTCGGCGTCGGACTGCTTGGTCCGCGTGTCCTTCGCCACCTGCCGCAGCTCGGCGACCTCGAGGTCGATCTTGGCGAAGTCGATGTCGCGCTGCTCGTCGTAGCGCTTGTAGACGTTCTCGACGTTCGTGTCGAGGTTCGACCCGCCGAGGACCTTCTGCTTGGCCTTCTCGTACACGGGCAGGAAGTTCGCGAAGTACCGCAGTCCGGGCGCACCGGCGTCGAGCAGCGTGTTGGAGTTGGCGACACCCGCGTCACCGTCGCGCGCGCGGTCCTCGGCCGTCGTGAGGACGTCGTGGCCGCGCTTCTTCTCGTCCTCGTGCTCCTGGACCTTCTTGTTGCTCTCGTCGGACGCCTTCTTCGCGTCCTCGTAGGACTTGTCCAGCTGCTGCTCGTAGTCCCGTGCGCCGTACCCGGGCTCCCCGTAGCCCATCTGCGGGTGGGGGGTGTTGTACCGGTCGACGTACTGCGAAGCCTCGTCGTCGAGCTTGTCGTAGTTCGGCGGACCGACGACCGACCCGTGGTAGGCCGTGAGCAGGCTCTCCTTCTTGTCGAGGGGAACCTGCGGGTCGTCGAGGATCTTCTTGACCTCGTCCCAGGACGGCGTCGCCATCAGTTGCCCCCGCTGCTCTTGACGGTCGCCCGGCCGCTGGAGTCGCTCCAGTCGTACCCGGTGGCGGAGGCGCGCAGCTTGTCGGACAGGCCCCGCATGGCGGTGGCGTGCGCGGTGGTGATCTCGGCGATCTTCGTCAGACCCGCGACGTAGCGGGACCCGCCCTGCTCGTGGGCCCGCCCGAAGTCCCTCGCGCTCACGGCGCTGGTCGTCACGGTGGTCTTGAACTCGTCGATGTCCGACGCGATGCCCTGCACGGCCGTCGCCGACGCCATCATCTCGCCGGTGTTCGCCTGAAAGCCCGACATGCTCCTGCCTCCCCTTGGTCCCCCGTCTGACGTGCGCTGGCCTCCGCGGGTTCCGGACAAGAGTCCCAGCAGACTCCCCGCGGTGACCGTCTGTTCACGAGGACGGTTGCCTTAGTAAACCGGTGGGGGCGACGGGACCACCAGGCGGCACGAGCCGGGCCCCGGCGGTGAACACCGCCGGGGCCCGGTCGCACGCGGATCAGTCCCCCGTCACCAGGGGGTGTTCTCGTCCTCGTCGTCGTCGACCGGACGGCGGACCGCACGAGGCGCCGGAGTCCGCGTCGGCGGAGCGGGGGCGAAGCGGCGCTGCGGCTTCTCGTCCTCCTCGTCGAACCCGGAGTAGCGGTCCGGCGAGTCCGCCGTCGCGTACTCGTCGTCGACGTCGCCGATCACCGCGGGAGACGCTGATTCGAGGGTCAGCTCGCCGGTGGTGAGGTAGTGGACCCGCAACGCCTCGGCGAGGCTGCCCGGAGCGGACTGCGTGTCCACGGCTCCCCACGCCTGCCTCTCGGAGAGGTCCTCGCGGTACCGCTGCAACTCCTCGGTGACGCCGGGCACCTCGTCGAGGTCCTCTTCCTCCTCCTCGGCGTTGTAGGCGTGCTCCTCGACGTTGTCGTCGAGGTTGCTGGAGGTGCCCCAGCCGCCCGCCTCGCGCTCCTTCACACCGATGCCGTGGATGAGCGCGGAGACCCTGTCGATCTTCGCGGCCTCCTTGGCCTGCTTGTCCACCATCTCCTGCTGCTGCAACGCGAAGTCGCGGTGCATCGCGTCGGAACGCGCCTCGCGCTCCATCCGCAACTGCTCGAACTTCTCGTTCGTCGCCCTGAGCCGGTCTTCGTAGTTCATCTCTGCTCCTCGGACTCGGTCAGCGCTTGCTGTCGCCGACGACGCCGCGGATCTGCGTCGGGGTGAGCGGAGGCTCCATCTCGAACAGCGAGCCCGTCTGCCGCCACTGGTTGGCGTTGCGCTCGGTGTCACCGCCCTGCCCCTGACCACCGGCCATCGGCGGCGGCATCATCGGCATTCCCGCGCCCATGCCACCCGCACCGCCCGCACCGCTGGTGTCGACCGACGGCAGGGTGACGCCCTGCGCGACGCTCGTCGGCTGGAGCGGCACGGCCCCGGCCGCGTTGGCGGGCTGACCCTGCTGAGCGGCGTCACCCGAGGCCACGTCCGGCAGGGGCACCTCCGGCGGCACACCGCCGAGGCCACCGCCACCGCCGCCTCCACCGCCACCGAGGTCGCCACCGCCGAGGTCACCGCCACCGGTCTCCGGGGCGATGTCCGCCAGCGAGAAGGACTCCGCCGGCGTCGCCTCGGGGTCCAGCCCGTCCAGCACCGACGAGTCGAGGTCGGTGCGCTCACCCAGGAAATCGGGGACGATGTCCGCCGGGTCCACCTCGTCGTCGTCCTGGAACTCGACGCCGTACTCCTGCGGCTCACCGGAACCGTCGTCGACCGACAGGTCGATCTGGCCGGGCTCCTCGCCGAGCTCGGCGGCGATCTTCATGCCGTCGACCTCGATCATCGCCTTGCCGTCCGGCCCGACCGTGACCGGGATCGGCGATCCGGGCGCACCGGTCGCGACGGGCTGACCCGCGGTGTTCATCAGCGTGGCCACCGGAGCGCCCTCGCCGCTGAAGTCGACGTCGTAGATCTTGGGCTCGCCCTCCGGCGTGTCCACGGTGATCTGGACGTGGCCGTCCGCGTCCGGCTCGCGGACCTGGATGTCCGTCTCACCGCTCTTGATGGAGACGGTTTCGAGGTCCTCCTCGGACTCGACCGACTTGAGGTCGTCGAGCATGTCCGGCTCGCCGTCGCCGTCGGCGTCGATCGCCTCACCGGTCTCCGGGTCGATCAGCTCCCCGGTCTCCGGGTCGACCTCGGGCTTGATGCCCTCCAGCGGGTTGCCCTCGCTGTCGACGAGCTCACCGGTCTCGGGGTCGATGAGCTTGCCCGTCTCGGGGTCGATCTGGGACGGGTCGACGGGCTCGCCGGTCTCCGGGTTGATCATCTGCCCGGTCTCCGGGTCCAGCTCGGGCGTGATCCCGGCGAGCGGGTTGCCCTTGCTGTCCACCGGTGCGCCGGTCTCCGGGTCCACGAGCTGACCGGTCTCCGGGTCGATCTCGGGCATGATCCCGGCGAGCGGGTTGCCCGCTCCGTCCAGCGGACGTCCGGTCTCGGGGTCGAGGATCGCACCGGTCTCCGGGTCGATCTGGGACTCCGGCACCGGCTCACCCGTCACCGGGTTGATCATCTCGCCGGTCGCGGGGTCCACCTCGGGCATGAGACCGGCCAGCGGGTTGCCCTCGCTGTCCAGCGGGAGCCCGCTCTCCGGGTCGAGGATCTGACCCGTCTCCGGGTCGATCTGCGAGTCCGGCACCGGCTCACCCGTCACCGGGTTGATCATCTCGCCGGTCGCGGGGTCCACCTCGGGCTTGAGGCCCTCCAGCGGGTTCGTGGGGTCCGGGATGTCGAACTCCGGCACGGGAGCCGGACCGCCCTCGCCGGTCTCGCCCTCGCCGGTGCCGCCACCGGAACCCGGGCCGCCGCCGGTGCCACCACCAGCGCCCGAGCCCTCCGCGCCGGGGTCGGTCTCGGGAGAGAGGCCGTCCAGCGGACTGGTGGGATCGGGGATGTCGAAGTCGGGCAGGGGGGCGGGCTCGGGCTCGGTCTTCTTGCCGCCGGCACCGCTGCCGGAACCACTGCCGGAACCCGGGCCGCCGCCGGGAGCACCACCGGCGCCGAGTCCGCCACCGGGACCACCACCGGGCCCTCCACCGGGACCACCACCCGCGCCGGGGTCGCCCTCGGGCTTCAAGCCGCCGAGCGGGTTGCCGCCACCCGAGGCGGGCGGGACCGAGAGGTCGGGCATGGTCGCGGTGCCGGAGCTGTCCGTCGCACCCTCGTCCTCGGGCGCCCCGCTCTCCGCGGCGCCGCCGGCGCCGGGGTCCGTCTCGGGGTCCGGGATCTTGAAGTCGCCGGGGGACACGGGATCGGGCTTGGGCGTGTTCGCGCCGCCGGCACCACCGCCGAGCCCACCACCGGGACCGCCACCGGCGCCGGGGTCCGTCTCGGGCTTCGGGATGTTGCCACCGCCGCCACCGCCGGGACCCTCACCGCCACCACCGGCAGCCGGGTCCGTCTCGGGCTTCGGGATGTCGCCGCCACCGCCGCCACCGCCGGGACCCTCACCACCACCGGCGCCGGGGTCGACCTCGGGGTCGGGGATGTCGTTGACGTCGTCCTTGAGGTCTTTGACCTTGTCGTCGGCGTCGTCCTGGGCGTCGTCGTCCTTGTCGCCCCCGCCGCCCTTGGTGTCCTCGTCCTTGTCGTTGGTGATCCCGTCGCCGTCGGCGTCCTTGTCCTTGTCGTCGGGAACCCCGTCGCCGTCGGTGTCGCCGTCCTTGTCGTCGGTGACCCCGTCGCCGTCGGTGTCGGTGTCCTCGTCGTCGGAGTCCCCGTCAGAGCCCTCGCCGCCGTCGGGGTCCTTGTCGTCGGCGATCCCGTCGCCGTCCTTGTCCTTGTCGTCGGCGTCGGGGGTGCCGTCGCCGTCGGCGTCACCGGGCTTGCCGTCGCCGTCGCCGTCGCCGGGAGTCTCGGTGTTGGTGTCGATCGCCTCGAAGGGGGACTCGTTCTCGTCGATGTTGGCGTCGAGGAGCTTGTACGCCTTCTCGATGTTGTCGTACCCGGTCTTGCAGGTCTTCTCGAAGGCGCCCCAGACGATGGTGACGAGCTCTTCGGCGAAGTTGTTGGTCACCCACGCCTTGCACTTGTCGGCGGCGTACTTGCGCTCGGCGTCGCCGATCTTGTTGCACTTGGTGTTGGCCAGGTGCGACACGATGTCCGTGCCGTGGTTCTGGTCCATCCAGTAGGCGAGGGTCACCATGTCCTGGTCGGACATCGTCTGCGCGGTGGCAGCGCCGATGATCTTGCCGGCGATGAACGGGCTCGCCTTGCCGATCGTCATGCCAGGGCTCGCGTGCTGGCGGGAGTTGAACAGCTTGATGAGGTCGAGCGTGCGCGTGCGCGTCGCGTCGTAGACCTCCTTGACCATGCCGTCGATGACGTCGGCCGTGGCCCCGAGCTGACCGGCCATGTCGTCGATCTTCGGGTGGATGTGCTCCTCGTAGTGCTTCTTCGCCGAGTCGGCCGCCTCGCCCTTCCACTTCTCCGTGGTGAGCTTGGTGATCGTGTCCTTGATGGTGCCGCGGGCCGCCTCGACGGCCTTCATGTCGTCGCGCAGGCTCTGGGACTGCTTCTTGAAGTTGCCGAAGTCGATGCCCTTGATCTCGTCGAACTTCTTGCAGGCGTCCTCGTAGGTGAACTTCTTGCGACCCCCCAGCATGTCGTCGGGGACGCGCGCCAGGACGGGGCAGAACTTCTCGAACAGCCTCAGGACGACCAGGGACTTGTCGACGATCTCGTCCGAGGTCCCGAGGTTGGAGGTGGCGTCGGGCTTGTACGCCGGGACGTTCTTGTCGAAGTCCGTCTCGGCGGTCTTGCCCTGGCTCTCCCAGTCCTTGTACTCCTTGTTCTCCTTGCTGGACGCCTCGGACGCCTTCTTGTGCAGCTCGTCGAACTTGGTGTCGTCGTTCTTCTGGAACGCCTCGACGAGCTGCTTGCGCGTCTCGGGGTCTACAGCCGGGTCGGACAGGACCGCCTGGACCTTGGCGAACCTGTCGGGGTCCGCCTTCTCCTGCGCGTCCCACTTGTAGTTGTTCTTGCTGTTCGGCCCGTAGTCGGTGTTGTTTTCCGTGGTGTTGATGATGTCATCTGCGTACCCCATCAGACGTCACCAATCTTGTCTTTGATGTCGTTGACACCGCGGAAACCACTGACGTCGACGTCGTGGTAGGTCTTGGCGCCCGAATAGACCTTCGAGCTGTAGGACTCGATCCCGGCCTGCATGTTCTTCAGCCACTTGGCGAAGTCCTCGAGGCCGACCTTCAGCTTGTCGTGGTGAGCACCGAACGCCTCGGCCCTGCCGAAGTTCGCCTTCGTCGCGAGTGGCTTGCCGATGGTGTCGGTGTCCAACATCATCTCTCCGATGGCGTCGGCGAACACTTGGGTCGCCTTGTCCATCGCCTCCTTGTCGACCTCGAACTTCTCCGCCACGACGGTGTTCTCCCCTCAACGTTCCACTGGTCGGTGTCGATCGCGCGCGCTGGGTCTGAGACCTGCGGGCTGCGTCACGAGACACCGCTGACCCGTGCCGCCCATCCTGTCAGCGAACAGGGGGCGCGCACGGGGCGCGGTCGACATTGCTTGCGAGTGTGAACACCACGGGAGTAATTAATTGCACGTGTGAACCCGATGAAGTCGTCAACACGTGCCGAGATGAAGTCTCAGTGAACTGCGGAAACAACCTCGGCGAGCCGGTGGGCCGTGGATTCCGCCACCTCGTGACTCGTGGCCTCGACCATCACGCGCACGAGCTGCTCGGTTCCGGAGGGTCGCAGCAACACCCGTCCGGTGTCACCCAGTTCAGCGGTGGCCTCGTCGACCGCCGCGGCGACGGAGTCCGCGGCGGCGACGGCCGCCTTGTCGGACACGCGGACGTTCACGAGCACCTGGGGGAGGCGGGTCATGACCGACGCCAGCTCACGCAGCGACCTGCCGGTCTCGGCCATGCGGGCCATGAGCCGCAGTGCGGTCAGGAGACCGTCACCGGTCGTGGCGTGCGAGGGCAGCACGACGTGCCCGGACTGCTCCCCGCCCAGCGAGAAACCACCCGAGCGCAACTCCTCCAGCACGTAGCGGTCGCCCACGCCGGTGGTCCGGAGGGCGATGCCCTGCTCGCGCATCGCGATGTGCAGACCGAGGTTGCTCATGACCGTCGCGACCAGCGTGTTCTCGACCAGCTCGCCGGAGTCCTTCATGGCGAGCGCGAGGACGGCCATGATCTGGTCGCCGTCGATCTCGTCGCCCTCGGCGTCCACCGCGAGGCAGCGATCGGCGTCGCCGTCGTGGGCGATGCCCAGGTCGGCGCCGTGTTCGAGCACGGCGGCGCGGAGCACGTCGAGGTGCGTGGAGCCGCAGCCGTCGTTGATGTTCAGACCGTCGGGTGCCGCGTGGATCGCGACCACGTCGGCGCCGGCGCGGCGGTAGGCGTCGGGCGCGGCGATCGACGCGGCGCCGTTCGCGCAGTCCACGACGACCCGGATGCCCTTCAGGCTGTTCGGGGTGACCTTCAGCAGGTGCTCGACGTACTGGCCCTCGGCGTCGGCGACGTCGTGGACCCGTCCGATCCCGGCGCCCACCGGCCTGCCGTCGTGGGTTTCGAGCGTCCGCTCGATCTCGTCCTCCACGGAGTCGGGCAGCTTGTGCCCGCCCGCGGCGAAGAGCTTGATGCCGTTGTCCGGCATGGCGTTGTGCGACGCGGAGATCATCACGCCGAGGTCGGCGCCCAGGGCGGAGACCAGGTGCGCGACGGCCGGGGTCGGCAGCACGCCCACGCGCAGGACGTCGGCGCCCGCGGAGGTGAGCCCGGCCGTGACCGCGGCCTCCAGCATCTCGCCGCTGGCACGCGGATCTCGCCCCACCACGGCGACCGGCCGGTGCGACCGGTCGTGCTCGGCGAGCACTCGTGCCGCTGACGCGGCGACGGCGAGGGCGATTTCCGGGGTGAGGTCCGCGTTCGCGAGACCGCGCACACCGTCCGTGCCGAACAGGCGAGCCATGGCCGGGGGATCCTCCGTGATCGTCGACACAAGGGGGGAGAAAGCACTGCGGGAGCAGCAGTTCGATGACGAACTGGCTGCTCCCGCAGGGTGTGACCGGGCGACTCGCGTCAGCGCTTGCTGTACTGGGGCGCCTTGCGAGCCTTCTTGAGACCGTACTTCTTGCGCTCCTTGACCCGGGGGTCGCGGGTGAGGAAGCCGGCCTTCTTGAGGACCGGACGGTCCTCGGAGTCCACGGCGATCAGCGCGCGCGCGATGGCGAGACGCAGCGCACCGGCCTGGCCGGTGGTGCCGCCGCCACGCAGGTTCGCGATGACGTCGAAGGTCTCGGGCTTCTCCGTGGTGACCAGGGGCTCGCGGATGAGCTGCTGGTGCACCTTGTTGGGGAAGTACTGCTCCAGAGACTTGCCGTTCAGCGTGAACTTGCCGGTGCCGGGCAGCAGGCGAACGCGGACGATCGCCTCCTTGCGGCGGCCCACGGTCTGCGCGAGGTGGTGGGCGCCGTTGAGCTGGTGGCGCACCACGGGCGCGGACTCGGTGTCGTCCTCGGCCGCGTCGTCCTCGGTGGCGTCGTCCTCGGCGGTGGCGTCGCCCTCAGCGGCGGCGTCAACGGCCTCGGTGTCCTCGGCGACCTCGGCGGTCGGCTCGGAGTCGGCCGACTCGACGGCGTCGACCGCGTCGGTCTCGACCGCGTCGGTCTCGACCGCGTCGGTCTCGGTGTCAGGGGTGGTCACAGAGACTTCCTCGGTGTGCTCGTCGCCGCTCACTGGGCGATCTTCTTGATCTCGAACGCCTGCGGCAGCTGGGCCGCGTGCGGGTGGCTCGGGCCGGAGTAGACCTTCAGCTTGCTGCCGATGGCGCGGCCGAGGCGGTTCTTCGGGAGCATTCCCTTGATCGCCTTCTCCACCAGGCGGTCTGCGCGGGTGTCGAGCACCTCGCCGAACGACCGCTTCTTGAGACCACCGGGGTGGCCGCTGTGGTGGTAGACGAACTCCTGGTCACGCTTGTTGCCGGTCAGCGCCACCTTGTCCGCGTTGACGATGACGACGAAGTCGCCGCCGTCGACGTGGGGAGCGTAAGTCGGCTTGTGCTTGCCGCGCAGCAGCGTCGCGGCCTGGGTGGCGAGCCGACCGAGCACCACGTCCTGGGCGTCGATCACGTGCCAGGCGCGGGTCACCTCGCCGGGCTTCGGGCTGTACGTGCGCACGGATCTACCTCGTCGTCACTTGCGTCTGGGGTCATTGCGGCGGTCGTCCCAGCCAGACACCCAGTACAGACTAGACACGGGCAAGTGGTCCAGAACACACGCGGCACGCAGTTCGCGCCGGGTACCGCACAACAACGTAGGAAGATACCGGTTGGGTGGCGACCGGGTCAAAACGGCCCCACCGAACCGGGTGGTTCGGGGTCCTGACACCAGCGGACCCCGGTAGCCGATCGGGCTACCGGGGTCGGGGATCGTACACGATCGGAAGCTCAGCTCCCGAACATGTTGGCGATGCCCTTCTCGCCCTTCTCGAAGTCGTCAGCAGCGTCCTGGAGGCCCATGCCCAGCACCGGGAGAATGCCCTGCTTCTCCTTGGAGAGGAGCGCGTCAGCGGCGTCGTCCCACTCCTTCTGGCGGATGTTGTACTGAGCCTTCGCGCTCTGCTCGTCCTCGCCCTCCCACTGGTCGACGACGCGCTTGATGCGCTCACGGAGCTCGTCGAGCTGACCGTCGAGCTTGGCGGCGTAGTTGACCATGTCCTGGCCCAGGGAGCGAACCTGCTGCGGATCGACCCTCATTGCACCGGTCATTGTTGTGAATCCTTTCGAGTAGCAAGAACTGTGGTGGTCGAAGACGTCGATCTACCGAGCAGTGTGATGCGATGAACATCACACCGCTTCAGGGAGATCGGAATCAGCCGAGCCTGCTGCGGATGCTCGACATCGCCTGAGCGCCAGCCGCCTGGTCGGCGACGTAACGCTTGTAGGTGTCGGACAGCAGGCCGCCGATGACGTCGAGCGACTCGGTCAGCTTCTTGCCCTGGGCCGCCAGCTCCTCGTCGGCCTTCCACAGCTCGCGGGCGGTCTCACCCTCGAAGCCCGGCTTGACGGCCTCGATGCTCGAGTCGTACTGCGCCAGGACGCCGCGGATTTCGTCCGACTTGTTGTTGACCTCCTCGGAAAGGCTCCGAATGGTCTCGAGTTCTCCAACACCAAAAGTACCAGCCACGAAGAAAACCCCCTCGTTCGCGTTTCAGGGTCGGGGCGGGCGCGTACTCGCACCCACGCCCCTTACGACGCATACAGTGCCACGTCCGGTTCCCGCCTGTCGCCTTCTCGCCAGAAGTCGTTGCGCGAGTGAACGCCGACCGCGCTCAGCGCGGGAACCGTCGCCACCAGAAGTCGTCCTGGACGTCATCTTCCGGGTGTTGACGACGGCGTCTCAGGAGGTGACCCGCAGCGTCCGCACGACCTGCTCGCAGGCGGTGGCGACCCGTTCGCTGCCCGCGCCGCCGTACTGGCAACCGACGCTGACCTGCGCCTCGCCCCGGAACACCACGTACCAGTCCGCGGTCGCCGAGCCGAGCGCCTCCTGGAAGTGCACGACCTCCTTGCCCGCGAACACCGCGCTGTCGTCGAAGCCGGAGAAGTTCTCCGTCGCCTCGACCTGCGAGCGCAGTTCGGCGACCGCCCGGTCCCGCTGCTCGGTGCTGTCGTAGGTGAGCACCTGCTCCTGCACCACGATCACGTCGTCGCCACCGGAACCGGTGGAGGAGGTCGCGGAACCGGCCGGGACGAGCTGGACCTTCCTGCGCTCGACGTCACCACCGCTCTGCGTCCAGTCCTCCGGCAGGGCGAAGCTGTAGTCGTACTGGGCGATGCTCCTGCGCTCGCTGGTCGGCGCGGTCGCCGACGTCCCGGTCGTCGTGGTGCTCCGCGATCCTGCGCCGGTCACCACCCGGTGCACGACGAGAGCGGCCACGAGAGCGACCAGGACGACCCCGCCGGTCACCAGCAGCGGCACCCGCCAGCGGCGGGACGGCGGCGGCTGCGGCGGCGGCCAGTTCTGCTGCGGCACGACGGGGAACGACGTGTGCCAGCCGGGAGCGGTGTCCGGCCCCCGCGCGAGCTGCGCCTCGGTCGCGGAGATCTTCCTGGTGATCTTGCGGGTCGAGTCGCCGGCGTGGGGCAGGGCGCGCTGACCGCCGGTGTGCGGTCCGGAGCCCGCGCCGGGCCCCTGCCCGAAGCCCTGCTGCACCGGCGTCTGCCCGGTGCCGAACTGCCGCGGCGCGATGCGTCTGGTCGGGTCGTCGACGCCCGGCGTGACCCGCGCGCGGTCGGCGTCCGGCGCCGTCGCGGTGAGCGCTCCGCGCGCCACCACGGTCTCGGGCTGGTCGATGCTCGTCGGCACCACGCCGGACTGCTCGTGCACGAGCCTGGCCACCAGCGGGATGCGGCTGGAACCGCCCACCAGGAACACCCCGGCCAGCTCCAGCGGGGTCAGCCCGGCGTCGCGGACGGCGGCGACGACGAGCGCCACGACCCGGTCGAGCGGAGCGCTGATCAGCCCCTCCAGGTCGGCCCTGGTGACGTGCGCGTCGCGGAACGGCGGCGGCATCGGCACGTCGGTGTAGGCGTGCCGCGACAGCGTCTCCTTGGCGCCCCTGACGTCCTGGCGCAGCACGCGCCTGCGGCGGCGGTCGGCCAGTTCGCGGCCCTCGACCAGCTGCCGCCACGCCTCGGCGTCGTCCGCGCCGACGGACGAACCGAGGTGGTCCAGGAGGAGCTGGTCGACGTCGGCGCCGCCGAAGCCGGGGTCGCCCTTCGTGGCGAGCACCTGGAAGCGCCCGCCGCGGCGGGCGACGACGCTCGCGTCGACCGTGCCCCCGCCCAGGTCCAGCACGGCGAGGGCGGCCCCGTCGGCGAGGCCGCCCGCCGCGGAGTGGAACACCGCGGCGGCGACCGGTTCCGGCACGAGCACGACCTCGCGGCCGAGCCCGGCGGCGGCGCGGGAGAGCACACCGGTGCGGATCGCGCCCCAGTCGGCGGGGTGGGTGAGCACGAGCTGGTCCACGGGCGGCCCGCCGGCGACGCGGCGCGCTTCGGCCACGGCACGGGTCAGGACGGCGCGGACGACGTCGGCCACGGGCAGGACGGTGCTGCCGAGCAGCAGTTCGCCCTCGTCCACGCGGCGCTTGGGGGTCGGCTCGTAGCGGGACGGGTCGACGGCGGCGTGCCGTTCGGCCTCGTGCCCGACGAAGAGGGTGCCGTCGGCGGCGGCGAACACCGCGGAGGGCACCAGCGGCTGGCCGTCGAAGACCACGACCTGCGGTTCGCGTCCACCGGCCGACAGGGCGACGCACGTGCTGGAGGTGCCGAAGTCGACCGCGACGCGAAGACCCACCGCTCCTCCTCTTCCTCGCGTGCGGCGCGCGGAGCCGGACGCACCGCCGACGGTACGGGCACGGCTCGGGACGGCGGACGGCCAGGGGCACGGCCTCGCGAGCAGCCGCCCCGCGACGGGCGGGGCGGCTGCTCGCCGGAGGTCAGTGCGTGGGCGGTGACCAGGCCATCTGGACGCGCAACTGCCCGACCTTGCGGGTGACCATGACGCCCCGGCCCGGCGGCTGCGCGGACGGCTTGACGGCGCCCAGCAGGGCGCCCTCGCCCTTGTCGCCGTTGCCGACGAAACCGGGCGACGCGCCTTCCTTGATCTTGCCGATGATCGGGTCGTACATCGACCGCGACGCTCCGGCCACCCGTCGCATCACCACGAAGTGCAGACCGATGTCCGACGCCTGCGGGATGTACTCGGCCAGCACGCTCAGCGGGTTCTGCCCGCCCTGGGGAGCCACCAGGTCGTAGTCGTCGATCACGACGAACAGCTCGGGGCCGGACCACCAGGACCGCTCGCGCAACTGCTCCTGGGTGACGTCGGCGCCCGGCAGGCGGTTCTGCATGGAGCCCCGCACGTCGTTGACGACCGTCGCGAGCTGGGCCGAGGAGACGGCGTAGCTGAGCAGGTGGTCGGTCTCGATGAAACCGAGCATCGTGCGCCGGTAGTCGACCAGCAGGATCAGCGCCTCCTCCGAGGTGTAGCTGTCCATGATGCCGCGCACGATCGTGCGCAGCATGCTGGTCTTGCCGCTCTCCGAGTCGGAGAAGCCGATGAAGTGCGAGTCGGCGTTGAAGTCCAGGTACACCGGCGCGAGCTCGTTCTCGTCGACGCCGATCGGCACCAGCTTGCCCCGGTCGGGGGTGCGCTGGCGGACCTGGGCGAGCAGCTGCTCGTAGGGCAGCACGTCGGGCAGGAGGCGCACCGCGGGAGCGGCGGGACCGCGCCACGAGCCGCTGACCTTGGCGACGAAGTCCTGCACGCCCGGACCGACCGTCTGCGGGTCGGAGGAGGCGTCGATGCGCGGCAGCGCCGTCAGGAAGTGCAGCTTCTGCGGCGACAGACCGCGGCCCGGCCTGCCCTTGGGCACGTTGACGGCGACCTTGCGGTCGATGTCCGAGTCGCTCGGGTCACCGAGCTTCAGCTCGAACCGCGTGCCGATGAGGTCCTTCATCGCCGGGCGGATCTCGGCCCAGCGGTTGGCCGTGAGCACGACGTGCACGCCGAAGGACAGACCCTGCGAGACGAGCTGCTGCACCTGCGGTTCCAGCGACTCGAACTCCTGCCGGAAGTTCATCCAGCCGTCGATGATCAGGAACGCGTCGCCGAAGTCGTCACCCGGCGTCTCGCCCCGGCGCTTGCGGTTGCGGAACTCGACCATCGAGTCGATCCCCTGCTCGCGGAAGCGCAGCTCGCGCTCCGAGATCAGGGTCTTCAGCTCGGCCACCGTGCGGCGGGCCAGGTCGACGTCGAGGCGGCTGGCGAAGGCGCCGACGTGCGGCAGCTTCTCCATCGCCGCGAGCGTGCCACCACCGAGGTCGATGCAGTAGAACTGCACCTCGCGCGGGGTGTGGGTCAGCGCCATCGACGCGACCAGGGTGCGCAGCATCGTCGACTTGCCCGACTGGGGACCGCCGACGATCACACCGTGTCCGGCGGCGCCGGCGAAGTCCGCCCACAGCAGGTCCCGCCGCTGCTCGAACGGCTTGTCCACCACGCCGAGCGGCGCCTGGAGCTTGCTGTTGGAGAAGAAGCCCGGCGCGGTCAGGCCCCGGTCCTCGGTGGCGGCGAGCGGCGGCAGCAGCGTGTCCATCGACGGCGGCTCGTTCAGCGGGGGCAGCCACACCTCGTGCGCGGGCGGACCCTGGCCGACGAGGCGGCCGACGATGACCTCCAGCTCGCTGGGCTCGTTGCTGTCCTCCTTGGGCGGCTGCGGGGCCGCCTCCACGACGACCGGCTTCTCCGGCTCCTTCGGGATCTCCACGTAGTCGGGCACGAAGAACCGCGGGCGCTTGTCCCCGCGCACCGGCGCGGACGGACCGGCGACCTGGAGCCCGGCCGGGCGGTAGGGACCCGACACGTACAGCGCCTTGAAGCGCAGCAGCGGCGAGCCCTGGATCGCGAGGTAGCCGGAACCGGGGATGGGCGGCAGCTCGTAGGCGTCCGGCACGCCGATCGCGGCGCGCGACTCGGCGGCGGAGAACGTCTTCAGACCGATCCGGTAGGACAGGAAGGTGTCCAGGCCGCGGAGCTTGCCCTCCTCCAGACGCTGCGAGGCGAGCAGCATGTGGATCTGGAGCGACCGGCCGACGCGGCCGATCTGGAGGAAGATGTCGATGAAGTCCGGCTTGGCCGTCAGCATCTCGGAGAACTCGTCGATGCAGATGAACAGCGCGGGCAGCGGGTCGATGTCGGCGCCGTTCTCGCGCGCCTTCTCGTAGTCCCAGACGTTCTTGTAGTTGCCCTTCGCCAGCACCTCCTGGCGACGCGACACCTCGCCCGCGATGGCGTCCTTCATGCGGTCGACCAGGGTCAGGTCGCCCGCCAGGTTGGTGATGGTCGCGGCGACGTGCGGCGCGGCGTCCAGGCCGAGGAACGTCGCACCGCCCTTGAAGTCGACGAGGATCATGTTGAGCGACGTCGAGGAGTGCGTGGCGAGCATCCCCAGCACCAGCGTGCGGAGGAACTCGGACTTTCCGGAACCGGTGGCGCCGATGCACAGGCCGTGCGGGCCCATGCCCTCCATCGCCGCTTCCTTGATGTCCAGCTCGACGGCCTGGCCGTACTCGCCGATGCCGAACGGCACGCGGTAGCGGTCGCGCACCGGCCGGGGCCGCCACGCCTGCTGCACGTCGAACGTCATCGGGTCGCCGGCGATGCCCAGCAGCTCCAGCAGCGAGGCGTTCGCCGACAGCGGGTCCTCGTCCACGCCGCCGGTGTCCAGGCCGCCGGTGCGGTACGGCGAGATGCGCCGGGCGAGCGCCTCGGCCTCGACGAGGCTGAGCCAGTCCGGTGCGCCGAACCACTCGACGCCGCTGGCGCTGCGCGCGCCGAGCTTGCCGTCCTCGATGACCAGGCGCAGACCGCGGCGGGCGGTGAGGTTGCCCAGCGACTCGGACAGGTCGAGCAGGGTGACGCCGACCAGCCCCTCCTCCAGGAGGATCTGCTCCTCCCTGGTGACCTCGCCGTCGTCGATGATGATCACGACGTGCGGCTGGTCGGTGGGCGGCGGCGCGTTGCGGGTGAACCGCTGGCGGTCCCGCAGGGTCTCGTCGAGCATCTGCTCGACCTCCGACAGCGACCCGGCCATCATCCGGAGCTGGCCGATGCCGTCGACGATCGACGGGTGCTGCACGTGCGGCAGCCACTTCGCCCACTCCCACTCGGCCTTGGTGCGGCCGGTGGTCACGACCGCGATGAGCAGGTCGTCGGGGGCGTGGAACGTGGCGAGCTGGGCGATGAGCGCGCGGGCCAGACCGCGCTTCTCCTCGATATCGCCGATGATGCCGACGGCGGCGAAACCGCGCAGGGCGATGGAGATGGGCAGCTCGGGCACCAGCGAGTGGGCGCGCACGAAGCGGCGCAGCGCCAGCGTCGCGATGGGCTCCAGCTCCTCGACGGGGCCGGTCTGCGGCGGCACGAGCCTGGTCGCCAGGCGCTGCGAGCCGCGACCGGCGCGCAGGTGGCAGAAGTCGGGGTCGTTGGTCCTGCGCTCCCACATGCGGCGCGTGGTGGCGAGGGACCACAGCATCTGCGGGTCCGGGTGGACCCACTCGCGCTCGGCGCGCTGCTCGTTCGCGGCCTCGCGGGCGCGATCGCGCATCTGGCCGAGGTAGCGCAGGTAGTCCTTGCGGTCCTCGTTCTGCTCGGCCTTCTTCTGACCCCGGCCGCCACCCATGCCGCCGGCCATCATGCCGATCGTGGACACCAGCATCATGCCCGGCATGATCATCGCGGACGGGTTGCGCCCGCTGTAGGTGAACATCAGGACCATCATCCCGACGGACGAGATGATCATGACGATGGGCATCGCCTTCATCATGATGTTGCCGGGGATGATCCGCGGCACCTCGGGCGGCGGTTCGAGGTGGACCTCACCGCCGGGCGGGCGGGGAGCAGCAAGGCGTGCCGTTCGCTTGAACTGCAGCGTGCTCACCTGACAGGCACCTCTTCAAGTCGCTCGATCAACCCCTCGGCGCCCGCACGACGGAAGAGCTGCGGGGGCGCCACCTGCACGGACCGACACTATGGCGCACGGCGTGTCGGAGGAGTGTCCGGGTGGTGGAAAAACCCGTCGGCCCTCTTCGCCGAACCGCCGGTGCGCGACGGCCCGGTCCGGCCATACTAGGGCCGCCCGCACCGCCGCACGGCCCGTTCCGCGGACCTCGTGCGAGCGGAGTCGCCCGGTTGTTCCACCGGGGAACCGGGGCAATAGGCTCGGACCCGCACGCGGCGCTGCACGTGCGAGCCCGCACCACGACCGAACCACAGACACGTGATCAGGACTTAGGGGGCGCTGGTGGCGACCGGAACGACGGTGTTCAGCCGGGTGACGGTGGTGGCGCCGCGAACGCGCATCGACGTCGCACTTCCGGCCGACGTCGCGGTGGCCGACCTGCTGCCGATGCTGCTGGACATGGCCAAGGAGGCCACTCCGGACGGCGGCGTGCGGCACGGCGGCTGGTGCCTGGCGAAGCTCGGCGACAGTCCTCTCGACCCGAGCAGGACGCTCGCGTCGCTCGGCGTGGTCGACGGCGACCTGCTCCAGCTCCGGCGGCGCAACGAGAACCCGCCTCCCCCGCTGTACGACGACGTGGTCGACGCCATCGCCGAGTCCGATCCGGACAGCTACCGGCCGTGGACCAAGGAGACGGCACGCCGCTTCGGGCACATCGCCGGCTCGCTCGCGCTGCTCGCCGCGGCCGTCGCCGTGCTCCTCGCGGGGCCGCTCGGCGGGGGCAGCGGCCTGCCGGCCGCGCTGACCGCCGGCATCGCCGCGATCGTCGCCATCGCCGCGGGCGCGGTGATGGCGCGCTCCTACGGCACGGCCGACACCGGCGTGCTGATCGCCGCGGCCGGCGGTCTGCCGATGGCCTACGTCGCCGGCCTGTACGCCGTGCCCGTCATCCAGGGCGGCGGCATCGGCCGGCCCAACCTGCTGCTGGCGAGCGTCCTGGTGCTGCTGTGCGCCTCGGCGGCGATCTTCCTCGTGGGCCGCGGCATCACGATCTTCGTGGCCGCCGCCTCGGCGGGCGCGCTCAGCGCCATCGCCCTCGTCTTCGCCGTGTTCATCGCCCACCCGACGCAGGGCGTCGCCGCGGCCACGGCCGCCGTGTCGCTCGCCGCGCTGTCGGTGCTGCCGCGCATCACGATCCAGCTGGCCCGGCTGCCGCTGCCGACCGTGCCCACGAACGCCGAGGACCTCAAGGAGGACGCGGGGTTCCCGGAGTACGCGATCATCGAGCGGCGCACGGCCAACGCCCACGAGTACATGACCGGCATGATCATCGGCACCGGCACGGTCGCCGCCGTCGGCGCGGTGATCTCGGCGTCCGACGGCCGCGTCTGGGGCCCGATCCTCACCGTCGTCGTGAGCCTCGTGCTCATGCTGCGCGGCCGGTCCTACGCCAACGGCGCGCAGGCCGTCGCCCTGCTCGTGACGGGCATGATCGCCGCCTCCGGCCTGCTGATCGGCTGGCTGCTGTCGGCGTCGGCCTTCGACCGCCTGCTGCTGGTGTTCGGCACGCTCGTGCTCCTCGCCGCCGCCGCGCTCGTGCTCGGCGTGGTCTTCCCGAAGCAGAAGTTCTCCCCCGTGCTGCGGCGCACCGTCGACGTGCTGGAGGCCATCCTCATCGCCGTGGTGCTGCCGCTGGCGCTGGCGGTCATGAACCTCTACGTCGTGATGCGCACGCTCATCCCCGCCTGACGGTCAGGAGGCCATCCGTGCGCGTCGCCCGCACCCACAGGAGGTTCGCCGCAGCGTCGGCAGCGGTGCTGGTGCTGTTCACCGCCCCGCTCACGACGAGCACTGCGCTGGCCCAGCCGAGCACCACGACTCCGGTGAACTCCGCGCCGCCGCCGCTGAACAAGTCGCTGATCAACGGCGTGATCAGCGGCGCGGCCCCCAAGCCGGACGCGAACTACAAGCAGAAGAACGAAGCCTGCATCACCTCGGCCACCGGCAACACCACCATCCCCAACAAGCCCTGGGGCCAGATGCAGCTGCGGCTGGAGGAGGCCCACCGGTTCGCCACCGGCAAGGGCGTCAAGGTCGCGGTGATCGACACCGGGGTCAACGACGCTCAGCCGCGGCTCGGCGGCCGGGTCCTGCCCGGTGGTGACTACGTCGAGCAGGGCGCGGGCAAGGACGGCACCGACGACTGCGACGGCCACGGCACCGAGGTCGCCGGGATCATCGCGGCGGGCAAGGACCAGGCGACGGCGTTCATCGGCGTCGCCCCCGACTCCGAGATCATCGCGATCCGGCAGACCAGCTCGAAGTTCGCCGACGAGGCGGCCGGCCGCAAGACCGCGGGCCGGGTCAAGACCCTGGCGTTCGCGATCGTCACGGCCGTGAACAGGGGCGCCGACGTCATCAACATCTCGCTGACCTCGTGCCGCGCCGCCACGCAGCGGGCGAGCGAGGACGAGCCGATGCTCCAGGCCGCCATCGACTGGGCGGTCAACGAGAAGAACGTCGTGATCGTGACGGCGGCGGGCAACGTCAACCCCACGACGCAGCAGCAGGAGGAGCAGGACCCCTGCAGCCCGGCCAACGACAACCAGGACCCGAACGACGTCAACGTGGTCGCGTCGCCGCCCTGGTACGCGAACGACGTGCTGTCCGTGGCGTCGATCGGCCGCGAGGGCAAGGTGTCCTCGTTCAGCGTGTGGGGCCCGTGGGTGAGCATCGCCGCTCCCGGCGAGGAGATCATCACCATCGACCCGAAGGGGTCGGGGCTGACCAACGCCAACGTCGACGCGAGCAACAAGCAGGACACCATCCAGGGCACGAGCTTCGCCTCGCCGTACGTCGCGGGCGTGGCCGCGCTGGTGCGCCAGCGCTACCCGGAGCTGACCGCGCGTCAGGTGATGGACCGGCTGACCGCCACCGCCACGCACCCCGGCAACCCCG
This sequence comes from Umezawaea beigongshangensis, assembly GCF_016464305.1. Lineage (GTDB taxonomy): Bacteria > Actinomycetota > Actinomycetes > Mycobacteriales > Pseudonocardiaceae > Umezawaea_A > Umezawaea_A beigongshangensis. The sequence continues at coordinate 205,108 of NZ_JAEIOJ010000005.1, read as the reverse complement.
ACGGGCGCGACAACAAGGTCGGCGCCGGCATGGTGAACCCGGTGGACGCCCTCACCGCCGTGCTGCCGGCCGAGCAGAACGGCGGTCGAGCCGCCGCCCCGCCGCCCCTGAAGACGGTGCTCGGTCCGGCGTACGTGCCCGACCGGACCCCGATGATCGTCGCCCTGTCGGGCACGGGCATCGGCGTGGGCCTGCTGCTGCTGACCATGTTCGTGGTCCACACGATCCGCAAGAACCGGCCCGACCGCCCCGCGAGTTGAGCGTTCGGGCACCGCGAGGTGCCCGTTCGGGAGGCGTGCGCGGAAGCGTTCGCGTCCCGAACGCTCAACTCGCAGTGCCCCAACGCTCAACTCGGGGTGCCCGAACGCTCAACTCGCGCGGTCAGTCCTCGCCGATCACCGGCGGGGTCGTCTTCCTCGGCTTGCCGAAGAGGGCCTCGGCCGACGAGTCCAGGCGCTGCTTCGGCTTGTGCTCCTTGTCCTCGCCCTGGCCGCCCTGGGCCATCATCGGCGGCATCATGCCCATTCCCGCTCCCACGCCGGCCCCGGCGGTGGCGGTGGCGGCCCTGGCCGGCGCGGCGTGCGGGTCCTGGCCCGGCTGAACCTGCGCGGAGGGCTCCTGCACCGCGGTGGCCCCGCCGAACTGGGGCGTCGCGGGCGGCTGCGGCGGTGCGGCGGGCACGGCTCCCGTCGGCACGGCTCCCGCTGGCGCGGCGCCGGTCGACGCGGCGGCCGACGGCACCGCGGCGCTCGGCGGCGCGGGCGACTTCGCCGGTTCCGGTTCCGGCTCGGGCTCGGGCGAGACCGCGGGAGCCGGCGCCGGAGCGGGGGTCGTGGCCGCCTCCGGGGCGGGCACGGCCTCAGCGGGCGCCCACGCCCTCTCCGGACGGTGGGAGGTCCGGTCCCCGGCCGGGTCCTCCTGCTCCACCAGCGCCTCGCACAGCCCCAGGAATGCCTCCAGCACCTCGCGGGCCGCGTCGTGCATCGCGCTCACGGGCTGCCGCAGCTCCTCCAGGTGCTCCACCACGGCGCGCTCGCCCTCCGGCGGCACCAGCGACGGGACCGGCAGCGCGTCCGCGGCGTCGGCGAGGAGCTCGGCCAGGTCGGCCACGATCCGGCGCAGGGCGTCGGCGGTCAGGTCGAGCGCGTCGGCCATCGCCCCCATCGCGTCGGACACGTCACCGCCCGCGCGGCCCGTCGCGCTCAGGTGCTCGACGAACGCGTCGGCGTCCCGGCCGCGCCACGCGGCGTCCAGCTCACCCAGCGAGCCGTCCGCCAGCTCGGCCGCTCCGGTCGTGATCCGCACCGCACGGCGCCAGCGCTCCGCCTCCTCGTGCAGGTCGTCCCACTCGCCCAGCAGGGGGCGGAAGAAGTCCTGCACGGGGTCGGCGACCCCGACCCGGCGGCTCAGCGCCGACAGCCGGTCGAGCTGGTCGGCCACGTCGGCGGCGATCTGCCGACCGCTGCGGCCACGCACCCTCCCGCGCGGTTCCGCGAACACGGCCCTACCGCCGATCGAGGCGCGCGATGGCCAGCGCCGTCTCGGCCGACAGGTTCTCGTAGCGGTCCGCGACGCCGCGCAGCCCGTCACCGGACGCGGCCAGCACGTCGCCCGCGCGGCCCAGCTGCTCGCGCAGCGACCGCGCCGCGCGTCCGTACGCCTCGGCCGCGCGCAGCGTGCCGCCCAGTTCGCCGAAGCTCTCCGGCCGCAGCGGCGAGCCGTTCAGGACCGTGTGCGCCTCGCGCAGCTCGGCCGCCGCCGCCTCGACCCGGTTCGCGCAGGACCGCAACCGGTCGGGGTCTGCCTCGATGCTCCCGCTCATCTTCCCGAACCCACCTCACCCGACTCGTCGTGCGCCACCCCGCCGGGTGGCACCGACTCCGACGGCGGCACGGGACCAGCCGTTCCACCCGCGGGACGAATCGAGCGTCCCGCGGGTGGAACGGCCTCAGCCGCCCTGCTTCTGGGCCTGCTCCGGGAGCAGCCCGGCGGACGAACCGTCCACGACGGAGTCGTAGCTGCGCTGGGCGTCGTTGCGGTTGAGCTGCGGCCCGTCCGGCAGCAGCCGCAGGATGGCGTTCGGCGCCGGGGTGAAGGGACCCGCGCCGAGCCCCAGGGCGCCCGCGGTCTCCACGTCGGGCACGCCGTACTTCACGCCGCGCCCGGTGATGAGCTGGATCGGGCCGCTGCCGAAGTCCTGTGTGGACGTCGAGGCGCGCACCACGGCCGCCTTGCCCGACTCCATCACGAACTTGTCGACCACGTCACCGGTGGCACCGGCCTGGTTGATCTTCACCGCGACCGTGGTCTGCGGCACGGGCAGCGACGCGCCGACCGTCACCTGGGTGCGCTCCGACCTGTTGTCGGCGTTGGCGTTCTCGGCCTTCCAGCCCAGGCACGTCACGGCGTTGTTCGCGTTCGGGTCCAGCACCTGCGGCACGTTCTCGGGGTAGTCGTCGATCGCGATCGGCGACTTCGGGTCGAGCTTGTCCCTGATCCGCGCCGGGTCGATCACGTCGGGCTCCTCACCACCGGCGAAGGCGAACCGGATGAGGTCGCCGACGGCCTTCGGGATGCGCTGGAGCCCGTCCGAGAGGGCGACGTAGAACTCGGGGTCCGCACCGGTGCGCCTGACCTCGACGACCTTGCCGATGGTCAGGTTCTCGCCCTGCACGTAGTTCACCGGCGTGCCCTGGCCCGCGATCTGCGGCGCCTTCAGAGGGCTGACCTCGGGGATCGCGTTGAGCAGACCCGAGCTGACCGCGCGCGGCGTCCTGCTGTCGAGGTTCAGCGCCACCGTGACCTCGTTGTCCGTCAGGTCGACGGCGGCGCGCACGGCGCCGGCGGACGCGATCTTGGAGTTCGGCGGGCGCACGTAGATCAGGTACGCCTTCGACGGATCGTCGCTGGCCTGCACCAGCAGCGCGGAGTCGCCGCTCAGCGTGGTCGCCGCGCTGCTGCTGCCCGCGATGACGGTCGTCTCCACCTCGCCCTTCGCCGCCTGGTTCGCCAGCGAGTTGTCGAGGATCAGCTGGTCGCACACGGACCACTCGGCGCCGATGCGCCGGTCGGCGCCGGGCAGCATGTCGGGGCCGTCGAGGATGCCGGTGTAGCGGTCCTTCGCCATCTTCGACAGCGCGGCCTCGCTCACCAGCTTGGGCTCGCCGCCCGCGGCCTCGGCGCTGACCGGAGCGCTGGCGGGCGCGTCGCCGCCGCCCTGTCCGGTGCCGCCCGCCGCCTTGTCCGGTGTCTGCTGACCGAACAGCAGCAGCCGGGCCGAGGCCAGGTTGGTCATCGGGACGAGGCGGTCGGGGTTCTTCGCCACGACGTAGACCTGGCCGGTCTCCTTGCTGATGGCGATCTGGGTGTTGCCGTCGACGACCGGCTGCGGCGAGAAGAAGCCGTAGATCAGGAAGCCGACCAGCCCGATGATGCCCAGGAGCACGCCCACGGCGGTGGCGCGGGAGTGGGTCCGCATCGGGTCGTGCAGCATCACGGCGTCCCGGCGCACCAGGGCGGACTGCATGCGACGCAGCACGAACCGGTATGCCTGAACCTGTGCCTTGGAGGTGGGTGTTGATGCCATTCTCGGCCTGCTGTCCTCCCAGTCGCGGTACCGTTCGGCAGGATAGCGGGACCGGGATCGGTCCGTGAGCGGGTTGGCAACACCCGACCGCACGCCGTCTCCGGGCAGGCCGCGTCTCCTCGCAGCCCGAGGCACAGACCACCGAGGGGAAAGAGACCACAAGGGATGTCCGTGACCACTCCACATCCGCCCCGGCCCAACCCGGGCTCGGCACGGGGCCCCGCGGCGGCAGGACCTCCTCCTCCCCCTCCTCCTCCCCCCGCCCCGCCCGCGAGCGCGGTGCGCGCGCGGCGCAGGAGGGCCGGCGCGAGCCTCGGTTCGCTGCCGGTGACCAACCTGGTCGTGCTGGAGGTCGGCGTCGCGCTGAGCCTCGTGCTGCTGACGATCGACTCCGGCCTGCTGTACGTGGCGGGTGGAATCCTGTTCGTCGCGCTGGTCGTCGCGTTCGCGCGCTCGCGCGGCCGGTGGCTCACCGAGCTGATCCGGCTCGTCGTGCGGTACGCGTTCCGCTCGCACTCCCGCGTCGCCGAGCGCGAGGGCCCGACGGAGATGAAGCCGCCGTCCGAGGACGAGACCACGGTCATCGGCGCCGACGACCCCAGGGTCGCGCTGCTGCGCCTCGTCGTGCCCGACCTCGTCGTGGCGCAGGGCGTCGACCACGAGCGCCGTCCGCTGGGACTCGCCTGGCACGACGGCGCGTGGACCGCCGTCCTGCTGGTCGACCCGGCGCCGGGCCTGATCACCGCCGTCGGCAGTGCGCCGAGCCTGCCGCTGGGCGCGCTCGCGCCGTGCCTGGAGGACCGGGGCGTGGTGCTCGACGCCATCTCGGTCATCTGGCACTGCTACCCCGGCAGCGCGGCGCTGCCCGCGACGTCGCCCGCCCTGAACTCGTACATGGAGGTGCTCGGCCCGCTGCCCGCGGCGGCCCGGCGCACCACCTGGATCGCCGTGCGGCTCGACCCGCGGCGCTGCGCGGAGGCGATCCGCGAGCGCGGCGGCGGCGTCGTGGGCGCCCACCGCGCCCTCATCGGCGCGCTGTCCCGCGTGCGCAACGCCCTGGAGTCAGCGGGCGTGTCGATCCGCCCGCTGGACTCGGACGAACTGCTGCGCGCCGGCATCTCGGCGGCCGAGCTGACCGCCGTCGCGGGCTCCACCAAGCCCGTGACGCTGCGGGAGAAGTGGTCCGGGGTGACCGCGGGCAGCGTCGGGCACGCGAGCTACGCCATCACCGGCTGGCCGTCGAAGGGGATGCGCAACAACCTCAACGCCCTCACGGGTGTGCGGGCGCTGTCCTCGACGCTGTCGATGACGATCTCCCCCAGCGGCGAGGACGGCCAGGTGGGCCTGCGCGGCGTGGCCAGGGTCAGCGCCCGCACCCCCAGCGAGCTGGAGAAGGCCGACGAGCGGCTCAAGACCCTCAGCGACAAGCTCGGCATCACCCTCACCCCGCTGCGGGGCCTGCAGGTCTCCGGTCTCGCCGCGACGCTGCCGCTCGGAGGTGTGGCGTGAGCCGCAGCCGACTCCTGAACACCCGCGGCAGCGACAAGGGGATCGCACCGGAGTTCCTGGTGTCCCCCACGATGCTCGACGTCGTCAGCCCGGCCGGCGACCGCGGCGGCATGGTGCTCGGCTCCGGTCTGAAGGGCGAACCGCTGACCGTGTCGGTGCTGCGCCCCGCCCCGACCAGGATGGTCGTCGTCGGCGGCCTGTACCTGGCCAGGCAGGTCGCGCTGCGCGCCATGGCGACCGGCGCGTGGATCATCATCGCCACGGGCCGCCCGGCGGCGTGGCAACCGGTCGTGCGCGCCGCGGGCAACACGCCGGACGGCAGGCCGTCACCGCTGGTGCAGCTGCGCCGGTTGAGCCCGGTGGACCTGCCGCGCCCCTCCGAGGACGCCCCGCTGCTCGTCGTGCACGACGGCGGGCACGTGCCGCAGGAGCTGTTCCCGCCGCGCTCGCCGTGGCAGACCACGATGTACGTGCTGCCCTACCTGCACCCGCAGGCCACCGGCACGGCCAACTCGGCCGACCTCGTCCTGCTGCAACGACTTCCGGTCGGTCAGGCGCAGCTCGCGAGCCAGGTGTGGCGGCTGCCGCCGCAGATGGCCCAGCAGCTCACCACGCTCAAGGACGACCAGGTGATCGCCCTCGGGCAGAACCTGTGGCGTCCGCTGCGGCTCGTCACGACGCCGGGCGAGCAGCAGATCCTGGGCGCGGTGCGCCGGGGCGACTGATCCACCGGCACGATCCGCGCGAGGCCCGCGACCGCTCCGGTCGCGGGCCTCGCGTCGTTCTTGCGATCGTCACGAACTCGAAAGGTCCTCGTCGCACAACAATGCTTCGCGTCCGGTGCACAATTTCTTTCCCGCGTCCAGCGTTCGCGCGACGCAACTCGTTGACACCGTTGGCAAAGCTGTGGAGCGTCCATCTGCGGGATATTCTCTGAAAATTCTTGCGCAACCCCCGTCGTGGAGTTACACCAGCATGAGTGCGCGGTCGGTGGTCGGCCGAGCACACCCCGCGACGAGAGGGACACCGCTGTGGGACAATTCCGCACGTCCTGGTCGAGAAGGATCACACGCACCGGAATCGCGACGGGAGCCGCCGCCGCGGTCGTCGCGGCACTGGCCACCGGGACCGCCGCCGCGGCGCCGGAGGGCCAGATCCTCGGACTCGACGCCGCCGAGCCCGTCCAGGACAGCTACATCGTCGTCCTGAAGCCGCAGTCGGACGTGAGCGCGTCCGCCGCCGACCTCGCGAACGAGTACGGCGCGGCGGTGAAGCACACCTACCGCAACGCCCTGCGGGGCTTCTCGGCCACGATGAGCGAGAAGCAGGCCCGCAGGCTCGCCGCCGACCCGGCGGTGCAGCACGTGGAGCAGGACGCCCGCGTGCACACCACCGACACCCAGGTGAACCCGCCGTCGTGGGGCCTCGACCGGATCGACCAGAAGATCCTCCCGCTCACCAGCTCCTACACCTACGCCACCGACGCCTCGAACGTCACGGCGTACGTCATCGACACCGGAATCCTCACCACGCACCAGGACTTCGGCGGACGGGCCGTGCACGGCTACGACGCGGTCGACGGTGACAACGATGCCACCGACTGCGCCGGTCACGGCACGCACGTCGCCGGCACCGTCGGCGGCTCCTCGCACGGCGTCGCGAAGGGCGTGCGGCTCGTCGCGGTGCGCGTCCTCGACTGCGCCGGCTCCGGCACCTTCGCCGGTGTCATCGCGGGCATCGACTGGGTGACCGCCAACGCTGTGACGCCCGCCGTGGCCAACATGAGCCTCGGCGGCGGCGCGAGCGCGACGGTCGACGCCGCCGTGCAGCGCTCCATCGCCGCAGGCATCACCTACGGCATCGCGGGCGGAAACAACTACAGCGCCAACGCCTGCAACCACTCCCCCGCCCGCACGCCGGAGGCCATCACCGTCGGCGCCACCGAGTCGAACGACGCCAAGGCGGCGTACTCCAACATCGGCTCGTGCCTGGACCTCTTCGCGCCGGGCAGCGCCATCACCTCCGCCTGGCACACCGGTGCCACCGCCACCAACACCATCAGCGGCACGTCGATGGCGACGCCGCACGTCGTGGGGGCCGCCGCGCTGTACCTGGCGGACAACCCGACCGCCACGCCGCAGCAGGTCCGCGACGCGCTGGTCGAGGCCGCCACGTCCGGCGTGGTGACCGGCCGGGGCAGCGGCTCGCCCGACGAGCTGCTCTACGTCGGCGACGGCAGCGACCCCGGCCCCGAGCTGCCGACGTTCTGCGCCACCGTCACCAACGCCACCGCCACCCCGATCCCCGACAAGGGCACCATCACCAGCGACGTCGTGGTGAGCGGCTGCGGGGGCCCGGCCTCCACCGGCGCGACGATCGAGGTGCACGCCACGCACACCTACCGCGGTGACCTGGTGATCGACCTGATCACGCCGCGGGGCGTCGTCCGCTCCCTCAAGGCGTCGAGCAGCGACAGCGGCGACGACGTGGACGAGACGTTCACGGTGAACCTCGCCTCCGAGCCGGCCGACGGCACCTGGCAGCTCCGCGTCCACGACGCCTACGCCGCGGACACCGGCACGCTGACCAGCTGGACCCTGCGGGTCTGACCTCGTGCGGCCGAGCCGGGGAGCGGGTGCCGCTCCCCGGCTCAGCCCGCGAGGGTGCGGACGTTGCGGGTCACCGAGGACCGCGCGGCCAGCTCGGCCTCGGCCGGGTAGTCCACCCGCACGAGGGACAGGCCGTGCGGCGGAGCCACGGTCACCCCGCTCGACCGGCGCGTCTCGCTCAGCAGCGACGCGGGCCACGACGGCGGCTTGCGGCCCTCCCCCACGGCCAGCAGCGCCCCCACGAGGCTGCGCACCATCGAGTGACAGAACGCGTCGGCCGACACCCTGGCCACCAGCACGCCCTCGCCGTCGCGCTCCCAGTCCAGCCGCTGGAGCTCCCGGATCGTCGTGGCGCCCTCCCTGCGGCGGCAGAACGCGCAGAAGTCGTGCTCCCCCATCAGGAGGGCCGACGCGACGTTCAGGGCGTCCAGGTCGAGCCTGCGGGGCCAGGAGAGGGTGTCCAGGCGACGCAGCGGGTGCGCGCCGAACACCGCGTCGCTCACCCGGTACTCGTAGTGGCGGCGCAGCGCGGAGAAGCGGGCGTCGAACTCCGGTGGCACGACCCGCGCCGCGAACACCCGCACGTCGCCGGGCAGCGCGCGGGCCAGCCGGTGCGGCAGCTCGGCGACGTCCACGTCCACCGACAGGTCGGCGTGCGCCACCTGGCCCGCGGCGTGCACCCCGGCGTCGGTGCGCCCGGCCACGGTCAGCCGCACGTCCTCCCGCAGCACGAGCGACATCGTGTCCTCCAGCACGCCGCACACCGTGCGGCGCTCGGGCTGACGGGCCCACCCGGAGAAGCCGGTCCCGTCGTACCCCAGGTCCAGCCGCACCCTGGCGGTGCGACCCGGCGCGCGAACGAGCCCGCCACCCCCAGCGGGGATGACGGGCTCGTCGGTGAAGTCGTGGTCCGTCAGGACTCGTCCTTCTTGTCCTCGACCTTCGCGGCCTCGTCGGCACCCTCTGCGGGGTCCTGCGAGGCGTTCTTGGTGGCCGACTCGGGCGCCTCGGCGTCCTGGTCGACGACCGCGGCGTCGGTGTCCTCGGCCTTGGTGTCCTCGGCCTTGGTGTCCTCGGCGACAGCCGGGGTCTCGGCCTTCTTCTCGTCCTTGGCGAACTTCGTCTTGCGAGCCGCCTCGGCCTCGGCCGTCACGGTCTTCTGCTGCACCAGTTCGATGACGGCCATGGGGGCGTTGTCGCCCTTGCGCGCCAGCGTCTTCGTGATGCGGGTGTAACCGCCGGGGCGGTCGACGAAGAACGGGCCGATCTCGGCGAACAGCTTGTGCACGACGTCCTTGTCCCGGATCACCTTCATGATCTCGCGACGGTTGTGCAGGTCACCGATCTTCGCCTTGCTGATCAGACGCTCGGCGTACGGCCGCAGCCGCTTCGCCTTGGCCTCGGTGGTCGTGATCCGGCCGTGGGTGAACAGCGCGGTGGCCAGGTTGGCCAGCATGAGCCGCTCGTGGGCCGGCGAGCCGCCGAGACGGGGTCCCTTGGTGGGGGTGGGCATCGCTTGCTCCTCGGATTACTTTCTGATCCTCTGCTCCGGCCCGGCCGGACGCCCACCGCAGCGGGCGTTCGACCATCAGAGCTGCTCGGTCTCCGCGTAGTCCTGGCCGTCGTCGTGACCCTCCACACCACCGTCGGCCCATCCCTCGGCCTGGTAGTCGGAAGCGGCAGCCGAGGGGTCGAACCCGGGGGGGCTGTCCTTCAGCGCGAGGCCGAGACCGACGAGCTTCATCTTGACCTCGTCGATCGACTTCGCACCGAAGTTCCGGATGTCCAGCAGGTCCGCCTCGCTGCGCGAGACGAGCTCACCGACCGTGTGAATGCCTTCACGCTTGAGGCAGTTGTAGGACCGCACGGTCAGGTCGAGGTCCTCGATCGGCATCGCGAACGCGGCGATGGTGTCCGCCTCGGCCGGCGACGGGCCGATCTCGATGCCCTCGGCGTCGACGTTCAGCTCGCGGGCCAGACCGAACAGCTCGACCAGGGTCTTGCCGGCGGAGGCGACCGCGTCCCTCGGGGTGATGGAGGGCTTGGTCTCCACGTCGAGGATCAGCTTGTCGAAGTCGGTGCGCTGCTCGACACGGGTGGCCTCGACCTTGTAGGTCACCTTCATGACGGGCGAGTAGATCGAGTCAACCGGGATGCGGCCGATCTCGGCACCGGCCTGCTTGTTCTGGACGGCGGGGACGTAGCCGCGACCGCGCTCGACGACGAGCTCGATCTCCAGCTTGCCCTTGCCGTTCAGGGTGGCGATGTGCAGGTCGGGGTTGTGCACGGTGACACCGGCCGGGGGCACGATGTCGCCTGCGGTCACCGCACCGGGCCCCTGCTTGCGCAGGTACATGGTCACCGGCTCGTCCTCCTCGGAGCTGACGACCAGCTCCTTGAGGTTCAGGATGATGTCGGTGACGTCCTCCTTGACCCCCGGCACGGTGGTGAACTCGTGCAGCACGCCGTCGATGCGGATGCTGGTCACGGCTGCGCCGGGGATGGAGGACAGCAGGGTGCGGCGGATGGAGTTGCCGAGGGTGTAGCCGAAGCCCGGTTCGAGCGGCTCGATCACGAAGCGCGACCGGGTCTCGTTGACGGACTCCTCGCCGAGCGAGGGACGCTGGGAAATCAGCACTGGGTTCTTCCTTCTCTGCTACCGACGCCCGCTATTTGACGTCGTCAGATCACCGGCCGCGGAGACCGGAACAACGGCGGCGCACCATTCGCGCCGCCGCCGTGGACCCGACTCCGGGACGGCCACCGACTGGAGGCCGTCCCGGAGGAGGATCACTTCGAGTAGAGCTCGACGATGAGCTGCTCGGTGACGGGCGTGTCGATCTGCGCCCGCTCCGGGAGCTGGTGCACGAGCACCCGCAGGTTCGAGGGAACGACCTGCAGCCACGCCGGGATCGGCCGGTCGCCGAACGAGGCCTTGGCGGCCTCGAAGGGCAGCGTCGGCAGCGACTTCGGCTTCACGTCGATGATGTCGAACTTCGACACCTGGTAGCTCGGGATGTTCACCTTCTGGCCGTTGACCAGGAAGTGCCCGTGGCTGACCAGCTGGCGAGCCTGACGGCGAGTGCGGGCCAGGCCAGCGCGGTAGACCACGTTGTCCAGGCGCGACTCGAGGATCTTCAGCAGGTTCTCGCCGGTCTTGCCGGGGCGACGAACCGCTTCCTTGTAGTAGCGGACGAACTGCTTCTCGAGGACGCCGTAGGTGTACCGGGCCTTCTGCTTCTCCTGAAGCTGAAGCAGGTACTCCGACTCCTTGATCCGACCGCGGCCGTGCTGGCCGGGCGGGTAGGGACGGCGCTCGAAAGCCTGGTCCCCGCCGACGAGGTCGACCTTGAGGCGACGCGAGATGCGCGTTGCCGGTCCGGTGTAGCGAGCCATGAGTTCTTACTCCTCCCCGTGCCTCAGACCCGGCGCCGCTTGGGCGGGCGGCAGCCGTTGTGGGGCTGCGGGGTCACGTCCTGGATGGTGCCGACCTCGAGGCCGGCTGCCTGCAGCGAGCGGATCGCGGTCTCGCGGCCGGAACCCGGCCCCTTGACGAACACGTCCACCTTGCGCATGCCGTGCTCGGCGGCCTTGCGCGCGGCGTTCTCGGCGGCCATCTGCGCGGCGAACGGCGTGGACTTGCGAGAGCCCTTGAAGCCGACGTGGCCGGCGGACGCCCAGCTGATCACGTTGCCCAGCGGGTCCGTGATGGACACGATGGTGTTGTTGAACGTGCTCTTGATGTGCGCCTGGCCGTGCGAGACGTTCTTCTTTTCCTTGCGCCGGACCTTCTTGACCCCGGCGCCCGTGCGGGACTTGGGTGGCATGTCTGTGGTGATCTCCTGCTTCAGCGACGCGGGGACTTACTTCTTTCCGGCCTTCTTCTTGCCGGCGACGGTCTTCTTCGGACCCTTGCGGGTACGAGCGTTCGTCTTGGTGCGCTGCCCGCGGACGGGCAGGTTCCGACGGTGACGCAGACCGCCGTAAGAACCGATCTCCATCTTCCGGCGGATGTCGGCCTGAACCTCGCGGCGCAGGTCGCCCTCGACCTTGAAGTGGTTCTCGATGTAGTCCCGCAGCTTCGCGAGGTCGTCGTCACCCAGGTCCTTGACCCGGAGGTCAGGGGAGATCTCGGTGGCGCTCAGCAGCTCCTTCGAGCGCGTGCGACCGATTCCGAAGATGTAGGTCAGCGCGATCTCCATCCGCTTTTCGCGGGGGAGGTCTACGCCAGCGAGTCGTGCCATACGGCGCTTGCTCCTAACGGTTGTCGCTCCAGGTCTTCTCCTCGCCCAGTTCCGGGACTGACTCGCTACTGCCGTTCCGGCCGCTTTCGCGGACGGTGTCCCGGCCCCGGCCTGGAGTCCGGGTGTGCACCGGGCGCACGTGGCGCCCGGTAGGTGCGAAGAGGCTTATTGGGTGGTCGTCGTCAGAAGCAACGGCGACGAAGTGCTGCTGCGATCAGCCCTGGCGCTGCTTGTGGCGCAGGTTCTCGCAGATGACCATGACCCGGCCGTGACGGCGGATCACCTTGCACTTGTCGCAGATCTTCTTGACGCTCGGCTGGACCTTCACGCGTCAGCTCTCCTGCTCAGCCCGTGCCGAGGGCGGCTGCCCCCGACACCGTGGAGGTCACTTGTAGCGGTAGACGATGCGGCCGCGGGACAGGTCGTAGGGCGACAGCTCCACGACAACCCGGTCCTCAGGAAGGATGCGGATGTAGTGCTGCCGCATCTTGCCGCTGATGTGCGCCAGAACCTTGTGACCGTTCTCCAGCTCAACGCGGAACATCGCGTTGGGAAGAGGCTCGACCACGCGGCCCTCGACCTCGATTGCCCCGTCTTTCTTGCCCATGTCCTCCGCGTTTCGTGACGGTGGTGTTACTTCCGGACTCGGGCGCGACCCACCCCGACTCCGACGGCCCTGCGGGCCTGATCACCCGGCTGGAGTCCGGTGGAGACCCACCTGACCACAACGGGCATGACGGAACCGGCGCGACGAGTGCGCCACCCGACCAGTGTACGCAGAGTGCGTCCACATCCCAAATCGAGGCACCGTACCCCACGAGCGCCGCTCTGCCCAGCCCCCCTCGCGCCAGCGGCCCGCGACGCCGTGGTGCGCGTCGCGGGCCGCTGGGGGTGCGGAGCGGCTCAGTCCTCCGGGGCCGTCAGGACCCAGGGACCGTCCTCGGTGATGGCGACGCTGTGCTCCCAGTGGGCCGCGCGCGAGCCGTCGGCCGTCACGACGGTCCAGTGGTCGTCCAGCTCCCTGGTGTCGTCACCGCCCAGGGTCAGCATGGGCTCGACGGCGATGGCCATGCCCACCTTGAGCCGGGGCCCCCTGCCGGGCTTGCCGTGGTTCGGCAGGAACGGGTCCATGTGCATCTTGGTGCCGATGCCGTGGCCGCCGTAGTCCGCGACGATGCCGTACTCGATGCCGTCGGCCTCACCGGCCGCGATGGTCGCGGACTCGATGGCGAACGAGACGTCGGTCAGCTTCGCGCCCGGCTGCAGCGCCTCGATGCCGGCGATCATCGACACGCGGGTGGCCTCGGACAGCTTCCGGTCGGCGGGCGAGAGCTCGCCGACGCCGATCGTCACGGCCGAGTCGCCGTGCCAGCCGTCCAGGATCGCCCCGCAGTCGACCGACAGCAGGTCGCCCTCGGCCAGCACCTGCGTCGCGCTCGGGATGCCGTGCACGACCTGCTCGTTGACCGAGGCGCAGATGCTCGCCGGGAAGCCGTGGTAGCCCTTGAACGACGGGATCGCCCCGGCGTCGCGGATCGTCTGCTCGGCCAGCTCGTCCAGCTCGGCCGTGCTGACGCCCACCTTGACCTGCGCGGTGACCGCGGCGAGGGTGCGCGCCACGACGAGACCGGCGGCGCGCATGGCCTCCAGCTCGCCGCGGCTCTTGATCTCGATCATGCGCTCACGCCCGCTGGGCACGATGCGCCGCAGAACGTCGAGGAGTCCACCGCTCACTTCTCGCCGCGCAGGGCGCGCAGAGCGCGCGCGCTGACCTCGTCGACGTCGCCGACGGCGTCGATGCTCACCACGACGTCGCTGTAGTAGTCCAGCAGCGGAGAGGTCTCCGTGCGGTACAGCTGCTGCCGGTGGCGGATGACGTCTTCCTTGTCGTCCGTCCGGCCGCGGGCGAGCAGGCGCTCCACGACGACGTTCTCGTCGATCTGGAACTCCAGCACGGCGTCGAGCTTCTGACCCGCGTTGGCGAGGATCTCGCCGAGCACGTTCGCCTGAGCGACGTTGCGCGGGAAGCCGTCGAGGAGGAAGCCGTTCGCGGTGTCCGGCTGGGACAGGCGCTCGCGGACCATCTCGTTGGTGACGGCGTCCGGCACGAGCTCGCCGGAGTCCAGGTACTCCTGGACCTCCCGGCCGAGCTCGGTCTGCTGGCTGATGTGGGCTCGGAAGAGGTCCCCGGTGGAGATGTGCGGGACGCCGAGGGAGTCGCGGAGACGATCGGCCTGGGTGCCCTTGCCCGCTCCTGGCGGGCCGACGAGAACGAGTCGCACTAGCGGAGGAACCCTTCGTAATTGCGCTGCATCAGCTGGCTCTCGATCTGCTTCACGGTGTCGAGGCCGACACCGACCATGATCAGGACGGCCGTGCCGCCGAACGGGAAGTTCTGGTTCTGGCCGGTACCGGTCAGGTCCAGGAACAGGTTCGGAAGGATGGCGACGATGCCCAGGTAGAGCGAGCCGGGCAGTGTGATCCGCCCCAGGACGAAGCGGAGGTACTCGGCGGTGGGACGACCGGGACGGATGCCCGGGATGAACCCGCCGAACTTCTTCATCTCGTCGGCACGCTCGTCCGGGTTGAACGTGATGCCGACGTAGAAGTAGGTGAAGAAGACGATCAGCAGGAAGTACAGCGAGATGTGCACCGGGCTCGACTGCGACACCAGGTGCGTCTGCACGAACGTCTGCCACCAGCCGGGCTCGCTCGTCGTGGAGGTCGTGAGCCGGGAGATCAGGTCGGGCAGGTACAGCAGCGACGACGCGAAGATGACCGGGATGACGCCGGCCTGGTTCACCTTCAGCGGCAGGTAGGTCGAGGTGCCGCCGTACATGCGGCGACCGATCATGCGCTTCGCGTACTGCACCGGGATGCGGCGCTGGGCCTGCTCGACGTAGATGACGCTGGCGATGATCAGCAGGGCGGCGACGCACACCAGGAAGAAGGTCAGGCCACCGCGCTGGAGGATGTTCTGGCCCTCGGTGGGGATGCGGGCGGCGATGCCGGTGAAGATCAGCAGCGACATGCCGTTGCCGATGCCCTTCTCCGTGATGATCTCGCCCAGCCACATGATGACGCTGGTGCCGGCGGTCATCGTCACGACCATGACGATCAGCGTGAAGATGCTGGAGTCCGGGATGACGTCGACGGAGCAGTTCTGGAACAGCTGACCGCGGACCGCCAGGGCGACGATGCCGGTCGACTGGAGCACCGCGAGAGCGATCGTGAGGTACCGGGTGTACTGGGTCAGCTTGCCCTGACCCGACTGGCCCTCCTTCTTCAACTGCTCGAACCGCGGGATGACCACGGTCAGCAGCTGGATGATGATGCTCGCGGTGATGTAGGGCATGATGCCCAGCGCGAAGATCGACAAGTTCAGCAGCGCACCGCCGCTGAACAGGTTGATCAGGGAGTAGATGCCCTGCTGGTCGATCTCCTCGACGCACTCTTTGACGTTCTTGAAGGACACGCCCGGCGCGGGCACGGTCGCGCCCAACCGGTACACAACGATGATCCCGAGCGTGAACAGGATCTTCTTGCGTAGGTCCGGCGTCGCGAGAGCCGAGCGGAATGCGCCGAGCACGCGAACCTCCTGAGCGTTGCCGGTCCGGAGACCGGCGTTGAGCGGTGCTGACCGGGCGCCAGCACGTGGTCTGCCCGTCGGCCGTGTCGCCGACGGTGGAGTCCGGTGGCGCCGCGTAGCCGCCACCGCCCCGGAGGACATCCGGGTTCAGCCCGCGACTTTAACAGTCGGATGCGTGATCCCCGTAAGCAGTCGTCGTTCACAGGTGAACGATCCGTTGAGCACCGATCGCGAAATCCCCCGAACGGATGAGTGCGCCCGGCCGGTCGGTCACGCGGACCGGGGCAGCTCCAGCACGGCCGCCGCGACGACGCCCGTGCCGTCCGCCGAGGTGACGAGGGCCCTGCGGCCCGCCGAAGCGGGGTCGGCCCCCGCCAGTGCCAGCACGGCCGCCACCTGGAAGGCCGCGGAGACCGCACCGCCGTGACCGATCAGTTCCGTCAGGCCCACGACGTGTACGCCCTCGGCGAACACGTGGTTCGCCGGATCGAGTGGCACCGCGGCCCACAGCTCGTCCGCGGCCGTGCCCGTCCGGCGCAGCAGGCCGGCGACGCACTCCCGCAGCGCCGCGGCGGTGTCCCCCGGCGCGTCGCCCAGGACCACGCGCGAGGACACGCCCAGCACCTCGGCCAGCACGGGCCGTCCGGCGGGGACGTCGTCGGCCCGCTCCACCAGCAGCGCGACCGCCCCCTCGCCGAGGTCGTCGCGGCCGGTGAGCCACCGGCGGGTCGGCGAGCACTCCTCCGCCGCCCCGGCGACCACGGCGTCGGCGCGGCCGGCCGTCAGCATCCGCCGCGCCTGGTCGAGCACCAGCAGCCCGGACACCGCTCCCGCGGCCACCGTGCTGTTGGCGCCCCGCAGGTGGTGCCGGATCGCGGTCCTGCTGGCCGCGCTGTTCAGCACGGCGTGCGGCACCAGCCCCGGATCGACGAGGTGCCGCCTGCGCCGGGTCGTGGACTGCACGGCCATGTCGTACTGCGCCTGGAGACTGCCGCTGGTCGTGCCGAGAACCACGGCGAGGTCGGTGCCCCGCGCCGGAGCGGTCTCGGCCAGCAGGTCGCCCACGGCCACGATCGCGTAAGCCGTCGCCCGGTCCATCGAGTTGGTGTCGCGCCTGCCGAGCAGCTCGCGGACGTCGAAGTCCGGCACCGTGGCGGCACCACCGGCCTCGCGGGCCGGTCGCGCGGCGAGCAGGCCGTCCGCGAAGGCCGCGGCTCCCCTGCCCCACGGCGAGACGGCGCTCCAGCCCGTGACGACCGCCCTCACGCCTCGTACCTCCCCAGGACGAGCACGGCGTTGTTCCCGCCGAAGCCCAGCGAGTTGTTCTGCACGATCCGCAGGTCCGCCTCCCGCGCCACGTTCGGCACGCAGTCGACGTCGCACTCGGGATCGGTGTGCCGGTGGTTGATGGTCGGCGGGACGAAGCCGTGCTCCAGGGCCAGCACGCAGGCCGCCGCGGCCAGCGCGCTGGCGGCCCCCATCGTGTGCCCGAGCATCGACTTCACCGAGATCACGGGAGGCGTGGCGTCGCCGAACACCTCGCGGATCGCCGCCACCTCCACGACGTCGTTGGCCTTCGTCGCGGTGCCGTGCGCCGAGACGAGGTCGACGTCCTCCGGCCGGACCCCCGCGTCGGCCAGCGCGCGGCGCACGCAGTCGGCCACGCCCTGCTGGTCGGGAGCGACCTGGTGGAAGGCGTCGCAGTTCAGGCCGCAGCCGAGCACCTCGGCGTGGATGTCGGCGCCGCGGGCCAGCGCGGCCTCCAGCGGCTCCAGCACCAGCACGGCCGCCCCCTCGCCGACGAGCATCCCGGTGCGGTCGGCGTCGAAGGGACGGCACGCGTCGGCGGCGACCGTGCCGAAGCGGGTGAAGCTCGCGAACGTGCCCACGCACATGGGGTCCACGCCGCCGCAGAGCGCGAACTCCACGTCACCGGAGCGGATCGCGTCGAAGGCGTTCGCGATGGCGTAGTTCCCCGCGGAGCAGGCCGTGCCGACGGTCGCGGTCTCGACGTCGGCGAGCCCCAGCTCGCGCGCGACCTCCAGGCACACGAGGTCCGCGGGCAGCAGGTCCGCGCCGGCGGGCGGCGGGCCGCTCTGCTCGCCCCCCGCCGCGATCTCCGCGGCGCACAGGTCGGCGAAGACGTTCGCCCGGCCGTTCGTGCCCAGCGAGATCGCGCCGCGCCGCTCGCGCAGCGCCGCGAGGTCCGCTCGTGCGTGCCGCACGGCCATGACCGCCGCCGCCACCGAGAGCTGCGCGATGCGGTCCAGGGACTCGGCGCGCTCGTCGGACATCCAGCGCCGGGGCTCGAAGCCGGGCACGTCGCAGCCGATCGTGGTGGGGAACCCCGTCGGGTCGAAGACGGTGATCTCCCCGGCCCCGTCGCGCCCGGCCCGCAGCCCGGCCGCGAACTCGTCCGCGCCGGTGCCGATGCTCGACACGATCCCCAGACCGGTCACCACGACCCGCCGGGTCGCGGTGGGGGTCACGGCCGGGGTCACGGCCGCGCCGCGGACAGCGTCTCGTCGAGCACTTCCTTCACCCCGCGCACGTTCACCATGCGCTCCAGGTGGTCCGTGCCGATCTCGACGTCGAACTCCACCTCGAAGGACGCCAGCAGCTCGATCAGCTTCAGCGAGTCGGCGCCGAGGTCCTCGCGGAACAGCGCCTCCTCGGTCACCAGCTCGGGTTCGACGCCCAGCACCTCGCTGATCGTCGCCGTGATCTCGTCGGACCGTCGTTCGACCGCCTCGTGCACGTCGTGCTCCTCGCATCTCGTCGCGGACCGGGGGACTGCGCCTCCATTGAACTACTGCGCGGATCGGGCCCGGAACGCGGCAGGGCCCGGACACCTGAGAGGTGTCCGGGCCCTGTTCGTGCGACGAGCGTCAGAGCGTGGTGGCGGTGCCACCCGCGCCGGCGATCTTGTCGACGGCGCTGCCCGAGAACTTGTGCGCGACGACGTCCAGCTTGACGCCGTCGATGTCACCGTCGCCCAGCACCTTCACCAGCTGGCCCTTGCGGACGGCGCCGGCGGAGACCAGCTTGTCGACGTCGATGCTGCCACCCTCGGGGAAGAGGCGGGCGAGGTCACCGACGTTGACGACCTGGTACTCGGTGCGGAAGCGGTTCTTGAAGCCCTTGAGCTTCGGCAGCCGCATGTGCAGCGGCATCTGGCCACCCTCGAAGCGAACCGGCACGTTCTTGCGTGCGCCGGTGCCCTTGGTACCGCGGCCAGCGGTCTTGCCCTTGGAGCCCTCACCACGACCAACGCGGGTCTTGGCGGTCTTGGCTCCCGGGGCGGGACGCAGGTGGTGGATCTTGATGGTCACGAGTTGACCTCCTCGACAGCCACCAGGTGCCGGACGGTGTGGATCAGACCGCGGACCTGGGGGGTGTCATCGCGCACCACGGACTGACGGATCTTGCGGAGCCCGAGGGTCCGCAGCGACTCGCGGTGGTTGTGCTTGGTGCCGATGCTGCTCTTCACCTGGGTGACCTTGAGCTGTGCCATGAGGTCACACCCCCTGGTTCGCTCGGGCCCGCAGCATGCCGGCGGGGGCCACGTCCTCCAGCGGCAGACCGCGGCGGGCCGCGACCTCCTCCGGACGCTGCAGACCCTTCAGGGCAGCCACGGTGGCGTGCACGATGTTGATGGCGTTGTCGGAGCCCAGCGACTTGCTCAGCACGTCGTGGACACCGGCGCACTCCAGCACCGCGCGGACCGCGCCACCGGCGATGACACCGGTACCGGCCGAGGCCGGGCGCAGCAGGACCACACCGGCGGCCTTCTCGCCCTGGATCGGGTGAGGGATGGTGCCGGCGATGCGAGGAACGCGGAAGAAGTTCTTCTTCGCCTCCTCGACGCCCTTGGCGATGGCGGCCGGAACTTCCTTGGCCTTGCCGTAGCCGACGCCCACCATGCCGTCGCCGTCGCCGACGACCACGAGCGCGGTGAAGCTGAAGCGACGACCACCCTTGACGACCTTGGAGACGCGGTTGATCGCAACCACGCGCTCCAGGTGCGGGGTCTTCTCCTGGGCCGCGCCGCCGCGGCCGCCATCACGACGGTCGCGACGCTCTCCGCGCTCGCCCCCGCCGCCTTCGCGACGCGTGCGTCCTGGCATCAGGCGTCCCTCTCAATTCCAGTGATGTGCATGTGTCTCAGAACTCCAGCCCGGCCTCGCGGGCGGCGTCAGCCAGGGCGGCGATGCGACCGTGGTAGGCGTTGCCGCCCCGGTCGAACACGACCTTGCTGATGCCGGCCTCCTTGGCCCTGGCCGCGGCCAGCTCGCCCACCTTCGCGGCGCGAGCCTTCTTGTCGCCGTCCAGCGCGCGGACGTCCGCCTCCAGGGAGGTGGCCGACGCGAGGGTGTGACCCGCCAGGTCGTCGACGATCTGCACGGTGATGTGCCGCGCGGAACGGTGGACGACGAGACGCGGACGCTCGGCGGTGCCGTTGACCTTCTTGCGCAGGCGGAAGTGACGACGGGCCTTGGAGACACGACGCTTCGTGGACATGTCCTTGCCCACCGGCTTGCGCTTGGTAGCAGTCGACTCGCTCATGTCACTTACCCGTCTTTCCGACCTTGCGGCGGATCTTCTCGCCCGAGTACCGCACGCCCTTGCCCTTGTAGGGGTCGGGCTTGCGCAGCTTGCGGATGTTGGCGGCGACCTCACCGACCAGCTGCTTGTCGATGCCCTGGATCGAGAACCGCGTGGGGTTCTCCACGACGAAGGTGATGCCCTCGGGGGCGTCGACCTTCACCGGGTGGCTGTAGCCCAGCGCGAACTCCAGGGACGAGCCCTTGAGCGCGACGCGGTAACCGACGCCGTGGATCTCCATCTTCTTCTCGTAGCCCTGGGTCACACCGATGACCATGTTGTGGACCAGCGTACGAGACAGACCGTGCAGCGACCGCGAGCGACGCTCGTCGTTCGGGCGCTTGACCTCGAGAGTGCCGTCCTCGGACTTCTCGACGACGATGGGCTCAGCGACGCTCAGCGACAGGGCACCCTTGGGGCCCTTCACCTTCACGTCCTGGCCCTCGATGTTCACGTCGACCCCGGAGGGGACGGTGATCGGCAGCTTTCCGATGCGCGACATGCCTAGTCCCCCTTCCTCACCAGACGTAGGCGAGGACTTCTCCGCCCACGCCCTGCTTGTTGGCCTGACGGTCGGTCAGCAGACCGCCCGAGGTCGAGATGATCGCCACGCCCAGACCGCCGAGCACCTTCGGCAGGTTCGTGGACTTGGCGTACACGCGCAGGCCGGGCTTCGACACCCGACGCAGGCCCGCGATGCTGCGCTCCCGGTTCGGGCCGTACTTCAGCTCGACGACCAGGTTCTTGGCGACGTCGCCCTGCTCGTCGCGGTAGCTCGCGATGTAGCCCTCGCGCTTCAGGATCTCCGCGATGTTCGCCTTGAGCTTGGAGTGCGGCATCACGACCTGGTCGTGGTATGCCGAGTTCGCGTTCCGCAGACGCGTCAACATGTCTGCGATGGGATCGGTCATCGTCATGGTGACCTTGTCAACCTTTCTCGCTGCGGTTCCCCAGCCCAGGGTCCTGACTCCGGGGAGTCGGTCGTGGACGGGCCTACAGCGAAGTGGAAAATTCTCGAAAACCTGGCCTTGCGCGTGGAGCCGCAGAACCGGTTTACCAGCTGGACTTGCTCACACCCGGAAGCTCACCGCGGTGGGCCATCTCCCGGAGGCAGATCCGGCACAGGCCGAACTTGCGGAAGACCGAGTGCGGACGGCCGCAGCGCTGGCAGCGGGTGTAACCCCGAACCTTGAACTTCGGCTTCTTCGCGGCCTTGTTGATCAACGCCTTCTTGGCCATCGAATCAGTTCTCCTTGAACGGGAAGCCCAGGTGCTTCAGCAGCGCCCGGCCCTCCTCGTCGTTCGTGGCGGTGGTGACGACGGTGATGTCCATGCCGCGGGGGCGGTCGATCGCGTCGGGGTCGATCTCGTGGAACATCGACTGCTCGTTCAGGCCGAACGTGTAGTTGCCGTTGCCGTCGAACTGCTTGCCCGACAGGCCGCGGAAGTCGCGGATGCGAGGCAGTGCGATGGTCAGCAGCCGGTCCAGGAACTCCCACATGCGGTCGCCGCGCAGCGTGACGCGGGCGCCGATCGGCATGCCCTCGCGCAGCTTGAACTGTGCGATGGACTTGCGCGCGCGGCGGACCTCGGGGCGCTGGCCGGTGATGATCGACAGGTCGCGGACCGCGCCCTCGATCAGCTTGCCGTCGCGAGCGGCGTCGCCGACGCCCATGTTCACGACGACCTTGACCACGCCGGGGATCTGCATGACGTTCTCGTAGGAGAACTGCTTGTGCAGCTCGGCGGTGATCTCGTCGCGGTAGCGGGTCTTCAGCCGCGGAACGATCTTCTCAGTGGTGGTCATGATCAGACGTCCTTCCCGTTGCGACGGGAAATGCGGACCCGCTTGCCCTCGTCGTTGGTCCGGTAACCGACCCGCGACGGCTTGCCGTCGGCGTCCACGACCATCACGTTGGACACGTGGATCGTGGCTTCCTGGGTCACGATGCCGCCGGACTGCGCACCGCGCTGGGTCTGCGAGATCCGGGTGTGCTTCTTGATGCGGTTGACACCCTCGACGAGGACTCGGTTGTTCTCCGGGTAGGCCTGGATGACCTTGCCCTTCGCACCCTTGTCCTTGCCGGCGATGACGACGACCGTGTCGCCCTTCTTCACCTTCATCAGAGCACCTCCGGAGCCAGCGAGATGATCTTCATGAACTTCTTGTCGCGAAGCTCGCGACCGACCGGTCCGAAGATGCGGGTGCCCCGCGGCTCGTTGTCGTTCTTGATGAGCACGGCAGCGTTCTCGTCGAACCGGATGTAGGAGCCGTCGGGACGGCGCCTCTCCTTGACCGTGCGGACGATGACGGCCTTGACCACATCGCCCTTCTTGACGCCGGCGGCGGGGATCGCGTCCTTGACGGTGGCGACGATGATGTCCCCGATGCCCGCGTAGCGGCGGCCGGAGCCACCGAGAACACGGATGCAGAGGATTTCCTTCGCACCGGTGTTGTCGGCGACGCGCAGCCGCGACTCCTGCTGGATCACTTCAACTCCTGACCATTCTTGGCCCGCCAGATTTCCGACCTGACGGGCTCGGTCCCCTGCTCCCCGCGCGGGTTCGCGCGGGAAGCGGGAAGTTTACTTGGCCTTCTCGAGGACCTCGACCAGCCGCCAGCGCTTCGTGGCGGACAGCGGCCGGGTCTCCATGAGCAGAACGCGGTCGCCGACACCGGCGGTGTTCTGCTCGTCGTGCGCCTTCACCTTGGTGGTGGAGCGCAGCACCTTCGCGTAGCGGCGGTGCTTCTTGCGGTCCTCGAGCGCGACCACGATCGTCTTGTCCATCTTGTCGGACACGACGTAGCCCTCGCGGACCTTGCGGTCGTTACGGGTCTCAGCCGTCTCGGACACAGTCGTCACTTCGTTGCCTTCGGTCATGCCGCACCCTCACCAGTGGAAACCGCGTCCGGGGAGACGGAGAGACCGAGCTCCCGCTCCCGCATCACGGTGTAGATGCGGGCGATCTCGTGCCGCACCGTGCGCAGTCGCCGGTTGTTGTCGAGCTGCCCGGTGGCCATCTGGAAGCGGAGGTTGAACAGCTCCTCCTTCGCCTCCTTCAGACGCAGCACGAGCTCCTCTTCGGTGAGCTCACGCAGCTCGGAAGCGGTCGTACCCGCTGCCATCAGAACTCACCACCCTCACGTGTGACGATGCGGCACTTCATCGGGAGCTTGTGGATCGCGCGGCGGAGCGCCTCGCGGGCCACGGTCTCGTTCGGGAAGCTCATCTCGAAGAGCACCCGACCCGGCTTGATGTTGGCCACCCACCACTCCGGAGAGCCCTTGCCGGAACCCATGCGGGTCTCGGCCGGCTTCTTCGTCAGCGGACGGTCCGGGAAGATGTTGATCCAGACCTTGCCGCCACGACGGATGTGCCGCGTGATGGCGATACGAGCGGACTCGATCTGCCGGTTGGTCACGTAAGCCGGCTCCAGCGCCTGGATGCCGAACTCACCGAAGGTCACCCTGGTGCCGCCCTTGGCGGCGCCGGAACGACCGGGGTGGTGCTGCTTGCGGTGCTTGACCCGCCGTGGAATCAGCACGGATCAGCCCTCCTTCTGAGCAACAGCCGGGGCGTTGGCGGTAGCCACGTCACCGGTCGTCTGGTCGCTGGCCTGGGCGTCGGCCGCAGCGCGTCCCGCCTCGGTGCTCGTCGCCGTGGTGCCGCTGGCACCCGAACGACGGGCCCGGTTCGGGCGCTCGTTGCGGTCGCGCCGAGGCGCACGGTCTGCCGAGGGAGCGGCGTCGCGCTCGCGCTTGGCGTTCAGGCCGCCGACCACGTCACCCTTGTAGATCCACACCTTCACGCCGATGCGGCCGAAAGTGGTGCGGGCCTCGAAGAAGCCGTAGTCGATGTCGGCACGCAGCGTGTGCAGCGGCACCCGGCCATCGCGGTAGTGCTCGGAACGGGACATCTCGGCACCGCCGAGACGACCGCCGCACTGCACGCGGATGCCCTTGACCTGCGGCGAGCGCATGGCCGACTGAATGGCCTTGCGCATCGCGCGCCGGAAGGCGACGCGGTTGGACAGCTGCTCGGCCACACCCTGAGCGACGAGCTGAGCATCCGACTCGGGGTTCTTGACCTCGAGGATGTTCAGCTGCACCTGCTTCTTGGTGAGCTTCTCCAGCTCACCGCGGATGCGGTCGGCCTCGGCACCACGACGACCGATGACGATGCCCGGTCGCGCGGTGTGGATGTCGACGCGAACCCGGTCACGGGTCCGCTCGATCTCCACCTTGGAGATTCCGGCACGCTCCATGCCGCGGCCGAGCAGCTTGCGGATCTTGACGTCCTCGGCCACGTACTCGGCGTACTGCTTGTCGGCGTACCAGCGGGACTTCCAGTCGGTGGTGATCCCCAGCCGGAAGCCGTGCGGGTTGATCTTCTGACCCACTACCGGGCACTTCCCTTCGCGCTGGTCTTACGAGCCGTCTTGGGACGAGACTCGACCTCGACGGTGATGTGGCTCGTCCGCTTGCGGATCCGGTACGCACGACCCTGGGCACGCGGGCGGAACCGCTTGAGGGTCGGGCCCTCGTCCACGAACGCCGCGCTCACCCAGAGGGTGTCGGGGTCCAGGGACAGGTTGTTCTCCGCGTTGGCCACGGCGCTGGCGAGCACCTTCGCGACCGGCTCACTTGCCGCCTGCGGCGCGAACTGGAGCACGGCCAGGGCCTCGCTGGCGCTGCGGCCCTTGATGAGCTCGATCACGCGGCGCACCTTCATGGGCGTGTCGCGGACGTAGCGAGCCCGAGCCACGGCGCGCGGGTACTCCTGCGCGGCGGCATCGTTGCGGGCGTTCATCGCTGCTTCCCCTTGCTCTTTTCCCAGTTCGTCGCCTAGCGGCGGCGAGACTTCCGGTCGTCCTTGATGTGGCCCTTGAAGGTGCGCGTCGGGGCGAACTCGCCCAGCTTGTGCCCCACCATGGCCTCGGTCACGAACACCGGAACGTGCTTCCGGCCGTCGTGCACCGCGATGGTGTGCCCCAGCATGTCCGGAATGATCGTGGACCGGCGGGACCAGGTCTTGATGACGGTCTTCTTGCCCGACTCGTTGAGAACGTCCACCTTCTTGAGCAGGTGGTCGTCCACGAAGGGGCCCTTCTTAAGGCTGCGAGGCATCCTTCACTCCCTCCCTGCTCAGCGCTTCTTACCGGTGCGACGACGCCGGACGATGAGCCTGTCGCTTGGCTTGCGGCGGCGGGTGCGACCCTCGGGCTTGCCGGCCGGGTTCACCGGGTGGCGACCACCGGAGGTCTTGCCCTCACCACCACCGTGCGGGTGGTCGACCGGGTTCATGGCGACACCACGGACGGTGGGCTTGCGGCCCTTCCACCTCATGCGGCCGGCCTTGCCCCAGTTGATGTTGGCGTGGTCGGAGTTGCCGATCGCGCCGATCGTGGCGCGGCAGCGCACGTCCACGTTGCGGATCTCGCCCGAGGGGAGACGCAGCTGGGCGTACGGGCCGTCCTTGGCGACGAGCTGCACGCTCACACCGGCCGAGCGCGCGATCTTGGCGCCGCCACCGGGGCGGAGCTCGATCGCGTGGATCACCGTGCCGACCGGGATGTTGCGCAGCGGCAGGTTGTTGCCCGGCTTGATGTCGGCCTTGGGGCCGTTCTCCACCGTGTCGCCCTGGCGCAGCTTCTCCGGGGCGATGATGTAGCGCTTCTCGCCGTCCACGTAGTGCAGCAGCGCGATGCGCGCGGTCCGGTTCGGGTCGTACTCGATGTGAGCGACCTTGGCCGGCACGCCGTCCTTGTCGGTGCGGCGGAAGTCGATCAAGCGGTAAGCCCGCTTGTGACCGCCACCCTTGTGCCGGGTCGTGATCTTGCCCGACGCGTTGCGGCCACCACGGCCGTGCAGCGGACGAACCAGCGACTTCTCCGGAGTCGACCGAGTGATCTCGGCGAAGTCGGAGACGCTCGCACCGCGACGACCCGGAGTCGTCGGCTTGTACTTGCGAATGCCCATCTCTACGCAGTCCTCGTCGTCATCAGGCGGCCGGGCCGCCGAAGATCTCGATCGGCTTGCTCTCGGCGGACAGCGTCACGATCGCGCGCTTGGTGTCCTTGCGCTTGCCGTACCCGGTGCGGGTCCGCTTGCGCTTGCCCTGGCGGTTGATGGTGTTGACACTGACGACCTTGACGCCGAAGACCTTCTCCACGGCAATCTTGATCTGGGTCTTGTTCGAGCCCGGCGCCACCACGAAGGTGTACTTGTTCTCCTCGAGCAGTCCGTAGGACTTCTCGGAGATCACGGGCGCGAGCAGGATGTCCCGCGGGTCGGGGATCACTTGGAACCCTCCTCAACCTCACTGGAGCCCGCGACGGCCGACGCCGAGCCACGTCCCTGCTGGGACTTGCTGGCGAGGAACACGTCGAGCGCGTCCTTGGTGAACACCACGTCGTCGTTGACGAGCACGTCGTAGGTGTTCAGCTGGTCCGGCGCGATCACGTGGATGTGCGCGAGGTTCCGCACGGACACCCACGACACCTCGTCGGTGCGGTTCAGCACGACGAGCACGCGACGGGCCTCGGTCACCGACTCCAGCAGCTTGCGGGCGGTCTTCGTGGACGGGGTGTCCCCGTTCACGAGGCCGCTCACGACGTGGAGCTGACCGGCGCGGGCGCGGTCGGAGAGGGCGCCGCGCAGAGCGGCGGCCTTCATCTTCTTGGGCGTCCGCTGGGCGTAGTCGCGCGGCACGGGGCCGTGCACGATGCCACCACCGGCGAACTGCGGCGCGCGGGTCGAGCCCTGACGGGCGCGGCCGGTGCCCTTCTGCCGGTACGGCTTCTTGCCGCCACCGCGAACCTCGCCGCGGGTCTTCGTGCTGTGCGTGCCCTGGCGAGCCGCGGCGAGCTGTGCCACGACGACCTGGTGCATCAGCGAGATGTTCGCCTGCACGTCGAAGACCTCGGCGGGCAGCGAGACGCTGCCGTCGGTCTTGCCGTCGGGCGTGCGAACCTCAACGGTCGTGGTCATCAGGCACCACCCTTCGCAGCGCTCTTGACGAACACCAGACCGCCCTTGGGACCGGGGACCGCGCCCTTGATGAGCAGCAGACCCGACTCCAGGTCGACCTTGTGCACGGTCAGGTTCTGGGTCGTGACACGCACGTGGCCCATGCGACCGGCCATGCGCAGGCCCTTGAACACGCGGCCGGGCGTGGCGCAGCCGCCGATGGAACCCGGCGAGCGGTGCTTGCGCTGCGTGCCGTGGCTCGCGCCCAGGCCCTTGAAGCCGTGGCGCTTCATGACACCCGCGGTGCCCTTGCCCTTGCTGGTGCCGGTGATGTCGACGACGTTGCCGGCCTCGAACACCTCGGCGGTGACTTCCTGCCCGACCTCGTAGTCAGCGGCGTCCGTCGTGCGCATCTCCACCAGGTGACGGCGGGGCGTGACGCCCGCCTTGGTGAAGTGGCCCGCGACGGGCTTGTTGACCTTGCGCGGGTCGATCGCGCCGAAGGCCAGCTGCACGGCCGAATAGCCGTCGGTTTCCTGGGTCCGCACCTGGGTGACCACGTTCGGCTCGGCCCTGACGACGGTAACCGGAACGATCCGGTTGTTCTCGTCGAAGACCTGGGTCATGCCGAGCTTGGTCCCCAGGAGCCCCTTCATCTGCCTGTCAGACATGGGTCTCGTTACTCTCCGCCCCAAATGGGATCAACACTGCCGCGCCCAACGCTTACTGGATGTTGACGTCGACGCTCGCCGGCAGGTCGATGCGCATGAGCGCGTCGACCGTCTTCGGCGTCGGGTCGAGGATGTCGATCAGACGCTTGTGGGTGCGCATCTCGAAGTGCTCGCGCGAGTCCTTGTACTTGTGCGGCGAGCGGATGACGCAGTAAACGTTCTTCTCCGTGGGCAGCGGCACTGGCCCGACGACCCGAGCGCCGGTGCGCGTCACGGTCTCAACGATCTTGCGCGCGGACGCGTCGATCGCCTCGTGGTCGTAGGCCTTGAGCCGGATGCGGATCTTCTGTCCCGCCATAGTGGCTTGCCGTTCCTCTGCTTCTCGTACCGCTGCGGTGCGGTGCCTTCGGTGGGCCGCTGGGGACCCTTGGCGCGCTCCGCCCCTGTTCAAGTGTCACGGTGCCCGGTCCACGCGGTCGGGCGTGTCGCACCGCCCGCACATACCGGTCCCACTGAGATGACTCGGTGGGATGGGTCTTGCTCGTCACTGCTCGACCCTCTGCACCCTGACGTCCCCGAGAGGGGCCGTCGTGGACCGCCTGCCTCACGGCTGGGTCCCCTGCGGAATCAGGGCGCGGACTGCTCGTGGCGGGGCGGCCGCCCGAAATCGAAACGGCCGCCCCGTCGAGCAACCCGTCAAGGATCGCACACATGGGTGTGCGGGTCCAAATCGGGGTCGGTGAAACTAGACCAGCGTCACTTGATGATGCTGGTGACCGAGCCGGCACCCACGGTGCGGCCACCCTCGCGGATGGCGAACCGCAGACCCTCGTCCATGGCGATCGGCTGGATCAGC
The DNA here is from genome assembly GCF_016464305.1 of Umezawaea beigongshangensis. Lineage (GTDB taxonomy): Bacteria > Actinomycetota > Actinomycetes > Mycobacteriales > Pseudonocardiaceae > Umezawaea_A > Umezawaea_A beigongshangensis. The sequence goes on along the minus strand of NZ_JAEIOJ010000005.1, from coordinate 176,469 downwards.
TTGACCGTCATGCCCGTGGTGTCGCCCGGCATGACCATCTCGGTGCCCTCGGGGAGGGTCACGACGCCGGTCACGTCGGTGGTGCGGAAGTAGAACTGCGGGCGGTAGTTGTTGAAGAACGGGGTGTGACGACCACCCTCGTCCTTCGACAGGATGTAGACCTGCGCCTCGAACTCGGTGTGCGGGGTCGTGGTGCCCGGCTTCACGATGACCATGCCGCGCTCCACCTCCTCGCGCTTGACACCGCGGAGCAGCAGGGCGGCGTTGTCGCCCGCGCGGCCCTCGTCGAGGAACTTCTTGAACATCTCGATCGAGGTGACCGTGGTCTTCTTCGAGGTCTCCTTGATGCCGACGATCTCGACCTCTTCGTTGACCTTGATGATGCCGCGCTCGATACGACCGGTCACCACGGTGCCGCGGCCGGTGATCGTGAAGACGTCCTCGACCGGCATGAGGAACGGACGGTCGACCTCGCGCTCGGGCTCGGGGATGTTCTCGTCCACCGCGTCCATGAGGCCGATCAGCTTCTCGCCCCACTCGGCGTCGCCCTCGAGCGCCTTCAGCGCCGAGACGCGCACGACCGGCAGGTCGTCGCCCGGGAACTCGTACTCGGAGAGCAGCTCGCGGACCTCGAGCTCGACGAGCTCCAGGATCTCCTCGTCGTCGACCATGTCGGCCTTGTTCAGCGCGACGACGATGTACGGGACACCGACCTGGCGGGCCAGGAGCACGTGCTCCTTGGTCTGCGGCATCGGGCCGTCGGTCGCGGCGACCACGAGGATGGCGCCGTCCATCTGCGCCGCACCCGTGATCATGTTCTTGATGTAGTCCGCGTGACCGGGGCAGTCGACGTGCGCGTAGTGGCGCTTGTCGGTCTGGTACTCGATGTGCGCGATCGAGATCGTGATACCGCGCTGCTTCTCCTCCGGCGCCTTGTCGATCTGGTCGAACGGCGTGAAGGGGTTGAGGTCCGGGTACTTGTCGTGCAGGACCTTGGAGATAGCAGCAGTCAGCGTCGTCTTACCGTGGTCGATGTGACCGATGGTGCCGATGTTGACGTGCGGCTTCGTCCGCTCGAACTTCGCCTTCGCCACTGGATTGTCCTCCTGGACTTCATTTGCTTGCCCGGTGAGCGGATCTTCCGCCCACCCGGCTACACGTCAGGGTCGATTGTGCGGACCCCGGGGAGTTCCCCCGGGAGAGCCCGCACGACTGTGCGGTGCTCCGGATCGGGGTTACTCGCCCGTCGCCTTCGCGATGATTTCCTTCGCCACGTTGGTCGGAACCTCGGCGTAGGAGTCGAACGTCATCGAGTAGTTCGCACGGCCCTGGGTCTTGGACCGCAGGTCGCCGACGTACCCGAACATCTCCGACAGCGGGACCAGCGCCTTGACGACGCGGACACCGCTGCGCTCCTCCATGGCCTGGATCTGACCACGGCGGGAGTTCAAGTCGCCGATGACGTCGCCCATGTACTCCTCGGGCGTGGTCACCTCGACCGCCATCATCGGCTCGAGCAGAGCCGGGTCCGCCTTCCGAGCGGCTTCCTTGAGCGCCATGGAACCGGCGATCTTGAACGCCATCTCGGAGGAGTCGACCTCGTGGTAGGCGCCGTCGAGCAGCGTCACCTTGATGCCGACCAGCGGGTAGCCCGCCAGCACGCCGTACTGCATGGCGTCCTGCGCGCCGTGGTCGACCGACGGGATGTACTCCCGCGGGATGCGACCGCCGGTGACCTTGTTCTCGAACTCGTACAGCGCGCCGGCCTCGTTCTTCTCGAGCGGCTCGAGGTCGATCAGGATCTTGGCGAACTGGCCGGAACCACCGGTCTGCTTCTTGTGCGTGTAGGAGTACTTCTCCACCTTGCGGCGGATCGTCTCCCGGTACGCGACCTGGGGCTTGCCGATGTTCGCCTCGACCTTGAACTCGCGGCGCATCCGGTCGACCAGGATGTCGAGGTGCAGCTCGCCCATGCCGGCGATGATCGTCTGACCCGTCTCGTCGTCGAGGTTGACCCGGAAGGTCGGGTCCTCTTCGGCGAGCTTCTGGATCGCGGTGCCCAGCTTCTCCTGGTCGGCCTTCGTCTTGGGCTCGATGGCGACCTGGATGACCGGCTCCGGGAAGGTCATCGACTCCAGCACGATGGGCTGCTGCGGGTCGCTCAGCGTCTCACCGGTGGTCGTGTCCTTCAGACCGATCACGGCGTAGATGTGGCCCGCGATGGCCTCGTCGACCGGGTTCTCCTTGTTGGCGTGCATCTGGAAGATCTTCCCGATGCGCTCCTTGCGGTCCTTGGTCGAGTTGACGACCTGGGTGCCGGAGGCGACCTTGCCCGAGTAGACCCGGATGTAGGTCAGCTTGCCGAAGAACGGGTGAGCCGCGATCTTGAACGCCAGCGCGGAGAACGGCTCGTCCATCTTGGGCGCGCGGAAGGCCGGCGTCTCGCCGTCCTGCAGCGTGCCCTCGACGGGCGGGAGGTCCACGGGGGCGGGCAGGTAGTCGATGACCGCGTCGAGCATGGGCTGCACGCCCTTGTTCTTGAACGCGGAACCGCACAGCACCGGGTAGGCGGTGGCGTCGGCGACGATCTTGCGGATGCCCGTCTTGATCTGCTCGACCGACAGCTCCTCGCCGCCGAGGTACAGCTCCATCAGGTCGTCGTCGGTCTCGGCGACGGCCTCGACGAGCTGCTCGCGGTACTCGTTCGCGCGGTCGACGAGGTCGGCCGGGATCTCCTCGACCGTGTAGTCCTCGCCCTTCTGGACCTCGCCGCGCCACGTGAGCGCGCGCATCTCCACCAGGTCCACGACGCCGATGAAGTCGCTCTCCGACCCGATCGGGATCTGGATCGGCAGCGGCTTCGCGCCGAGGCGCTCGGAGATGGTGCGCACGGTGAAGTAGAAGTCCGCGCCGAGCTTGTCCATCTTGTTGACGAAGCAGATGCGCGGGACGTCGTACTTGCTCGCCTGGCGCCACACCTGCTCGGACTGGGGCTCGACGCCCTCCTTGCCGTCGAAGACGGCAACGGCACCGTCGAGGACGCGGAGGTTGCGCTCCACCTCGACGGTGAAGTCGACGTGGCCCGGCGTGTCGATGATGTTGATCTGGTGGTTCTTCCAGAAGCAGGTCGTCGCGGCCGACGTGATCGTGATGCCGCGCTCCTGCTCCTGCTCCATCCAGTCCATCACCGCGGCGCCGTCGTGCACCTCGCCGATCTTGTAGCTGATCCCCGTGTAGAAGAGGATCCGCTCGGTCGTCGTGGTCTTGCCCGCGTCGATGTGGGCCATGATCCCGATGTTGCGGACCTTGGCCAGATCAGTGAGCACGTCCTGTGCCACGGGTGTCTTCCCCTGTCTTGAGCTAGCTGGGTAGCAGGCTCACTAGTGCCGGGAGCACCGGGCCGGGCGCGCGTCGTGCGCGCACCGGCCCGGTGTCAGCTCACCAGCGGTAGTGGGCGAAGGCCTTGTTCGACTCGGCCATCTTGTGCGTGTCCTCGCGGCGCTTGACGCTCGCGCCGAGACCGTTGCTCGCGTCGAGCAGCTCGTTCATCAGGCGCTCGACCATCGTCTTCTCACGGCGCTGCCGGGAGAAGGTGATCAGCCAGCGCAGCGCCAGCGTGGTCGCGCGGGTCGGCTTGACCTCGATCGGCACCTGGTAGGTGGCGCCACCGACACGACGGCTCTTCACCTCGAGGGCGGGCTTCACGTTGTCGAGCGCGCGCTTCAGCGTGACGACGGGGTCGGTGCCGTTCTTCTCACGGGCGCCTTCGAGCGCCTCGTAGACGATCTTCTCGGCCACCGAGCGCTTGCCGTCGACCAGCACCTTGTTGATGAGCTGGGTCACCAGCGGAGAGCTGTAGACCGGGTCGGAGATCAGCGGCCGCTTCGGGGCCGGTCCCTTGCGGGGCATCAGCTCTTCTCCTTCTTCGCGCCGTAGCGGCTGCGAGCCTGCTTGCGGTTCTTCACGCCCTGGGTGTCCAGGGAACCGCGGATGATCTTGTAACGAACGCCGGGGAGGTCCTTCACACGACCGCCGCGCACGAGCACCATCGAGTGCTCCTGCAGGTTGTGGCCTTCACCCGGGATGTATGCCGTGACCTCGATGCCGCTGGTCAGCCGCACGCGGGCCACCTTGCGGAGCGCGGAGTTCGGCTTCTTGGGCGTGGTGGTGTAGACGCGGGTGCACACACCGCGTCGCTGCGGGCTCCCCTTGAGGGCCGCGGTCTTCTGCTTGGCGACCTTGTCCTGGCGGCCCTTGCGGACCAGCTGCTGGATCGTGGGCATACGCCGGCTGCTTCTTCCGTTCGCGTCTCGTCGGAACTGACCGAGCTCTGTTTACTTGATCCCTCTCTGTAACCCGAGGTCGGGCGTGTCGCCCCGTTTTCCCAGGTCCGCAGGCAACACCGGAGCGTCCCTGCGAGTGGAGGACACCGCTTCCCGGACGCGTCGGCGGCTGAGGAGAAGCACAGCTTCCCGTCCACCCGGCGCTCACAGGCACGCGGAGCGGCCCGACATGGGTCGGGCACGAGTACCAAAGATACCCGGCTCGGGTCTCACGGGTCAAAACGGGGGGCGTCCCGAACAGGGGCGACGCCCGTCACAGCGCCCGCGCGCGGCACTGCTTGACTGACCACGTGGAGCGGGAACTGGCGGCTGGGCTCGCCGAGGTGGGACGGACGTACGGCGGCGAGGGCGACGTGGAGGTGATCGCCGACCGCCGCGAGGTCGCGGTGCTGCGCGTCGGGGAGGTCGCGGTGAAGGCGCACCTGCCCGGAGCGGACGCCGCCGCCCTGACCGAGCGGCTGCGCCTGGTGTCGCACCCCGCGCTGGCGGAACTGCTGCTCGCCCCGCTGTCGCCCCTGCCCGTCGTGGTGCGCGACCGCCTGGTGACGGCGTGGCCGCTCGGCACTCCCGTCGACCCCGACGCGCCGGACGCCGCGCCGTGGGAGCAGTCCGCGCGGCTGCTCGCCCGGCTGCACCGGGTGGACACCGGCCAGCTCGCCCCGCTGCCCCGCTCGGCCGGGCCGGACCGCTTCCTGCGCACGGTCGACGAGCTGCGCGCGCACGACGGGCCCGAGGTGCGCGAGGTGTTCGGCGCGTTCGGGACCCTGCCGCCGCTGCGACCTCCGGTGCGGGCGCTGCTCACCCACGGCGACTGGCACCTGGGCCAGCTCGTGACGGTGCCCGGCGGCTGGCGGCTGATCGACGTGGACGACCTGGGCGCCGGCGACCCGGAGTGGGACCTCGCCCGCCCGGCCGCGCTGCACGCGATCGGCGTGCTGGAGCCGCGCGAGTGGGACGTGTTCCTCGGCGCCTACCGGGCCGAGCGCGGTCCGGCCGTCCCCGCGGAGGGCAACCCCTGGCCCGCGCTCGACGTGACCGCTCGCGCCCTGGTCGTGCAGATGGCGGCGCGCTCGCTGCTCACCGCGCGGCGCACCGGGACCGCGCTGGACGATCTCGACCTGGCGCTGGTCGACGCCTGCGCGCGCATCGGGGCGGACATGCGGCACGGCTAATATGAAGCACATCGCCAAGGGGAGCGATCCGACGCAGGAGGGCTCGATCTGATGCAGTGTCCCAAGTGTCACGCGAACATGCGCACCTACGACCGCATGGGAGTGCACATCGAGCAGTGCGACGGCTGCCGCGGTGTCTTCCTGGACTACGGCGAGCTGGAGGCGCTGAACCGCCTGGAGGGCCAGTGGGCGCAGCCCGCGCCGCCGCCGCCCGCCGCGGCGCCGTACCCGGCCCAGCCCGCGTGGGGCGCCGGTCACCACGGCGGCCACTACGGCCACCGCAAGCAGGGCTTCGGTCGTCTCTTCTTCTCGTCCTGATTCGCCGAGCACTCCCGAACGGCCTCGTCGCTTCCCGCGGCGGGGCCGTTCGCGCGATTGCGACTACCGAGAAGAGGCCCGATAATCGGTAGTGCGAGGGAGGTGGTCCCGATGTCCGTCACCGCGGAGGCCGAGTACGTCCGCGAGCTGTTCTCACAGGTGGAGGAGATCGAGGAGGTGGCGGGCACGCTGTCCGCGGACGACCAGCGCAGGCGCCGCCTGACCGACGTCGTGGACAAGGTGCTGCGCCAGGCGCCGCCGGTGCGCCCCGTCGTCGCGGGCGAGCTGCTGGACCTGACGGAGAAGACCGTGCGGGCGTGGGCGCGCGAGGGAGTGCTGACCGTGCACAGCGAGAAGCCCAGGATGCTGCTCGACACGAGCCGGGTGCACGAGGTGCTGCACCTCGTGGCCGAGCTGCGCGTGGCGGGACGGACCCGCGGCCTGCTCGACGAGGTGCACCGCAGGCTGAGCGACCGGGCGCTGCGCGAGCGCGACGACCTGGCGGAGAGCCTGGCGCAGATGCGCGCGGGCGAGGGCCGCGTGGTCAGGACCGGTTGATCCGGGTCGTCGAGACCCCGGTCGCCACCGCTCAGGCGGCCGGACTGCGCGGCACGGCCCGCCAGGCATACGAGCGGTTCCTCGACGCGCTCTCCCACGAGGGGTGCGCCGCGCTCGGCTACCGCGTCACCGGGCCGGAGCCGCTGCCCCGGCTGTGCGTGCGGCACCTGCGGGGCGCCGACCGGGTCGTGGTGGCGTTCCCCGGCGACGACACGGCGTGGGTGCTGCTGGTGGGCGCGCACGACGACGCCGATCCCGGTCGCAACGTCTACGAACTGCTGTACGAGCTGGCCGACGTGCGCCCCCGCTCCGCCGACCGCCGCACGAAGCCGAGCTGCTGCGACGACGAGAGCGGCGCACCGCCGATCACCGACCCCGCCGTGGTGGACGACCTCGTGGCACGGGCCAGGGCGCTCGTCCGCCGCCGCCGCTGACGACGGACACCCCGCGACGACGAGAGGGGCCCCCGGAGCAGTGCTCCGGGGGCCCCTCTCGTGGAGACGTCGGTCAGCGGTAGTCGCGGCCGAAGTCGTAGTCGTCCAGCGGAACGGCCGCACCCGTGCCCGTGCCGAAGACGTCCGGCGTGTAGTAGCCGTCGTCGTAGGACGGGATGGCGTAGGCCGCGGCCCGCGCTTCCTCCGTCGGCTGGACCTGGATGTTGCGGTACCTGTTGATGCCCGTACCGGCCGGGATCAACTTGCCGATGATCACGTTCTCCTTCAGGCCGATCAGCTTGTCGGACCGGCCGTTGATCGCGGCGTCGGTCAGAACACGCGTGGTCTCCTGGAAGGAGGCCGCCGACAACCACGAGTCCGTGGCCAGCGACGCCTTCGTGATGCCCATCAGCACCGGACGGCCGGCAGCCGGCTCGCCGCCCTCGGCGACGACGCGGCGGTTCTCCGACTCGAACTCCGCGCGCTCGACCAGCGAGCCCGGCAGGAACTCCGTCGCACCCGAGTCGATGATCGTGACCCGGCGCAGCATCTGCCGGACGATCACCTCGATGTGCTTGTCGTGGATCGCCACACCCTGCGCGCGGTACACCTTCTGCACCTCGTTGACGAGGTGGAGCTGGGCCTCGCGCGGACCCATGACCCGCAGCACCTCGTGCGGGTCCGGGGTGCCCTCCAGCAGCTGCTGGCCGACGGACACGTGGTCGCCGTCCGACAGCGGGCCGGTGGGGGTGTTCGCGAGCCGCTGGCGCTTCGACAGCTTGTCGAAGACGATCTCCTCGGACCCGTCGTCCGGGATGAGGGTGATCTTCCAGAAGCGGTCGCTGTCCTCCAGGCGCACCCGGCCGTCGACGTCCGCGATGGGCGCCTTGCCCTTCGGCACACGAGCCTCGAAGAGCTCCTGCACACGGGGCAGACCGGTCGTGATGTCGTCACCGGCGACACCACCCTGGTGGAAGGTGCGCATCGTCAGCTGCGTGCCGGGCTCACCGATGGACTGGGCGGCGACGATGCCGACGGCCTCGCCGACGTCGACCAGCTTGCCGGTCGCCATCGAGCGGCCGTAGCAGCTCGCGCACACGCCGACCGCCGACTCGCAGGTCAGCACCGAGCGGACCTTGACCCTGGTGACGCCGGCGGAGACCAGCTTCTCCAGGGCGGGGTCGCCCAGGTCGTCGCCGCGGTTGAGGATCAGGTCGCCGTTGGCGTCGCGCAGGTCGTCCGCCAGGGTGCGGGCGTAGACGCTGGTCTGCGCGTACTCGTGCAGGACCGTCTTGTCGCCCAGGTCCTCGCCCACCGTGAGGTTGACGCCGCGGGTGGTGCCGCAGTCGACCTCGCGGATGATGACGTCCTGCGACACGTCCACCAGACGACGGGTCAGGTAACCCGAGTCGGCGGTGCGCAGCGCGGTGTCGGCGAGACCCTTGCGGGCACCGTGGGTGGCGATGAAGTACTCCAGCACCGACAGGCCCTCGCGGAACGAGTTCTTGATCGGCCGCGGGATGTACTCGCCCTTCGGGTTCGTCACCAGACCGCGCATACCGGCCAGCGAGCGGACCTGGGTCATGTTGCCCGCCGCGCCCGACTTCACGATCATGCGGATCGGGTTGTCGTCGGGGAAGTTGGCCTCCATGACCTCGGCGACCTCGTCGGTCGCCTTGGTCCACACCTTGACCAGCTCGTTGTTGCGCTCCGCGTAGGAGAGCTGACCGCGCTGGTAGCGCTTCTCCACGGCGTCGGCGAGCTTCTCGTACTCGTCGAGGATGCCCTGCTTGGCCGCGGGGACCAGCACGTCCGAGATCGCCACGGTCACGCCGGAGCGGGTGGCCCAGTAGAAACCGGCGTCCTTCAGCTTGTCCAGCGTCCGGGCGACGGTGACCATCGGGTACCGCTCGGCGAGGTCGTTGATGATCGTGGCCTGCCGCTTCTTGGGCATGACCTCGTTGATGAACGCGTAGTCCTGCGGCAGGACCTCGTTGAACAGCACGCGACCGAGGGTGGTGTTCGCGAGCCACGGCTGACCGGGCTCCCAGCCCTCGGGCGTCTCGTCCTTCGGCGGGTTCTTGTCCGTCACGCGGATCTTGACCATCGACTGCAGACCCACGACCTTGCGGTCGAAGGCCATCATGGCCTCGGCCGGGGACGAGAACGCCAGGCCCTCGCCCAGGTCGTTCTCCTTGTGCCGGGTCAGGTGGTACAGACCCGTCACCATGTCCAGACGCGGCATGGCCAGGGGCTTGCCGGACGCCGGGGAGAGGATGTTGTTCGACGACAGCATGAGGACGCGGGCCTCGGCCTGCGCCTCGGCCGACAGCGGCAGGTGGACCGCCATCTGGTCACCGTCGAAGTCCGCGTTGAACGCCTCGCAGACGAGCGGGTGCAGCTGGATGGCCTTGCCCTCGACCAGCTGCGGCTCGAACGCCTGGATGCCGAGGCGGTGCAGCGTGGGTGCGCGGTTCAGCATCACCGGGTGCTCGGTGATGACCTCTTCCAGCACGTCCCACACGGCCGGGCGAGCGCGCTCGACCATCCGCTTGGCGGACTTGATGTTCTGGGCGTGGTTCAGGTCGACCAGCCGCTTCATGACGAAGGGCTTGAACAGCTCCAGCGCCATCTGCTTGGGCAGGCCGCACTGGTGCAGCTTCAGCTGCGGGCCGACCACGATGACCGAACGGCCGGAGTAGTCGACGCGCTTGCCGAGCAGGTTCTGGCGGAACCGGCCCTGCTTGCCCTTCAGCAGGTCGGACAGCGACTTGAGCGGGCGGTTGCCCGGACCCGTCACCGGCCGGCCGCGGCGGCCGTTGTCGAACAGCGCGTCGACGGCCTCCTGCAGCATCCGCTTCTCGTTGTTGACGATGATCTCGGGCGCACCGAGGTCGATCAGTCGCTTGAGGCGGTTGTTGCGGTTGATCACGCGGCGGTACAGGTCGTTCAGGTCCGAGGTCGCGAAGCGGCCACCGTCGAGCTGCACCATCGGGCGCAGGTCCGGCGGGATGACCGGGACGCAGTCCAGGACCATGCCCTGCGGGTTGTTGCGGGTCGCCTGGAACGCGGCGACGACCTTGAGGCGCTTGAGGGCGCGGAGCTTCTTCTGCCCCTTGCCGCTGCGGATGGTCTCGCGCAGCACCTCGGCCTCGGCGTCCACGTCGTAGTCGCCCAGCAGCCGCTGGATCGCCTCGGCGCCCATGGCACCGGTGAAGTAGTCGCCGTAGCGGTCGTACAGCTCGCGGTAGAGCAGCTCGTCCGCGATCAGCTGAGCGCGCTCCAGCTTGGTGAAGGTGCTCCAGATCTCGTCGAGCCGGTCCAGCTCGCGCTGGGCGCGGTCGCGGAGCTGGCGCATCTCGCGCTCGCCGCCCTCCTTGACCTTGCGGCGGACGTCGCTCTTGGCGCCCTCCGCCTCCAGCTCGGCGAGGTCGGCTTCCAGCTTCTGCGCGCGGGCCTCGACGTCGGCGTCGCGCTTGTTCTCGACGCGCTTGCGCTCGACCTGCATCTCGCTGTCCAGCGTGGACAGGTCGTTGTGGCGCAGCTCGGTGTTGACGCCGACGATGACGTAGGCGGCGAAGTAGATGATCTTCTCGAGGTCCTTCGGGGCCAGGTCGAGCAGATAGCCCAACCGGCTCGGGACACCCTTGAAGTACCAGATGTGCGTGACGGGCGCGGCCAGCTCGATGTGGCCCATGCGCTCGCGGCGGACCTTGGCGCGGGTCACCTCGACGCCGCAGCGCTCGCAGATGATGCCCTTGAAGCGGACGCGCTTGTACTTGCCGCAGTAGCACTCCCAGTCCCTTGTGGGACCGAAGATCTTCTCGCAGAACAAGCCGTCCTTCTCGGGCTTGAGCGTGCGGTAGTTGATCGTTTCGGGCTTCTTGACCTCGCCGAAGGACCACTGGCGAATGTCATCGGCCGACGCGAGGCCGATGCGGAGCTCATCGAAGAAGTTGACGTCGAGCACGTGGGCTCTCTTCCCCTTTGGTTGATTGCGTGCCCCGGAAGGCGCAGCTTGGGGGGCGGTGGTGGTGGCCACCGGGGGGAACGATCAGGAGACCGTTCCCTCCCGGTGACCGGGCGAGGTCAGTTGACGACGTCGTCGACCGAGGGCGACTCGGACCGGGACAGGTTGATGCCGAGGTTCGCGGCAGCCCGCTCCAGGTCCTCGTCGTCGCCGTCGCGCATCTCGATCGCGGCGCCGTCGGACGACAGCACCTCGACGTTCAGGCACAGCGACTGGAGCTCCTTGAGGAGCACCTTGAAGGACTCCGGGATTCCGGGCTCCGGGATGTTCTCGCCCTTGACGATGGCCTCGTAGACCTTCACGCGGCCGAGCACGTCGTCGGACTTGATGGTGAGGAGCTCCTGCAGGGTGTACGCGGCTCCGTACGCCTGCATCGCCCAGCACTCCATCTCACCGAAGCGCTGACCACCGAACTGCGCCTTACCACCCAGCGGCTGCTGCGTGATCATCGAGTACGGGCCGGTGGACCGTGCGTGGATCTTGTCGTCGACCAGGTGCAGCAGCTTCAGGATGTACATGTAGCCGACCGCGACCGGGAAGGGGTACGGCTCGCCGCTGCGCCCGTCGAACAGACGCGCCTTGCCGTTCTCCTTGACCATGCGCTCGCCGTCCCGGTTCGGGATGGTCGAGCCCAGCAGACCCGTGATCTCGTCCTCGCGAGCACCGTCGAACACCGGCGTGGCCGTGTTCGTGCCGGGCTCGACGTGGTACAGCTCCTCCGGCAGGTTCTTCGCCCAGTCCGCCAGGCCGTCGATGCTCCAGCCCTGCTTGGCGATCCACCCGAGGTGGGTCTCCAGGACCTGGCCGATGTTCATACGACGCGGCACGCCGTGCGTGTTCAGCACGATGTCGACCGGGGTGCCGTCCTCGAGGAACGGCATGTCCTCCGCCGGGAGGATCTTGCCGATGACGCCCTTGTTGCCGTGGCGGCCGGCGAGCTTGTCACCGTCCTGGATCTTGCGCTTCTGGGCCACGTAGACGCGGACCAGCTCGTTCACGCCGGGGGGCAGCTCGTCGTCGTCCTCGCGGCTGAACACGCGGATGCCGATGACCTTGCCGTACTCGCCGTGCGGCACCTTGAGGGAGGTGTCGCGGACCTCGCGCGCCTTCTCGCCGAAGATGGCGCGGAGCAGGCGCTCCTCCGGGGTCAGCTCGGTCTCGCCCTTGGGCGTGACCTTGCCGACGAGGATGTCACCGGGCTGGACCTCGGCACCGATGCGGATGATGCCGCGCTCGTCGAGGTCGGCGAGGACCTCCTCGGAGACGTTCGGGATGTCCCTGGTGATCTCCTCGGCGCCCAGCTTCGTGTCGCGGGCGTCGATCTCGTGCTCCTCGATGTGGATCGAGGTGAGAACGTCGTCCTGCACGAGGCGCTGCGACAGGATGATCGCGTCCTCGTAGTTGTGACCCTCCCACGGCATGATCGCGACGAGCAGGTTCTTGCCCAGCGCCATCTCGCCGTTCTCGGTGCACGGGCCGTCCGCGAGGACCTGGCCCTGCTCCACCCGGTCGCCCTCGTGCACGATGGGCTTCTGGTTGATGCAGGTGCCCTGGTTCGACCGGCGGAACTTGTGCATCCCGTAGGTCTGGCGGGTGCCGTCGTCGGCCATGACCGTGACGTAGTCGGCGGAGATCTCCTCGACCACACCGGTCTTCTTGGAGACGACGACCTCGCCGGCGTCGACCGCGGCGCGCAGCTCCATGCCGGTGCCGACCAGCGGGGCCTCGCTGCGCAGCAGCGGCACCGCCTGACGCTGCATGTTCGCGCCCATCAGGGCGCGGTTCGCGTCGTCGTGCTCCAGGAACGGGATCATCGCGGTCGCGGCGGACACCATCTGCCGCGGCGAGACGTCCATGTAGTCGACGTCCTGCGGGTCGATGAACTCGACCTCGCCGCCCTTCTTGCGGACGAGGACGCGCTCCTCCAGGAAGTTGCCCTCGTCGTCGATCTTGGCGTTCGCCTGCGCCTTGACGAAGCGGTCCTCCTCGTCGGCCGTCAGGTAGTCGATCTGGTCGGTGACCCGGCCGTCGACGACCTTGCGGTACGGCGTCTCGATGAAGCCGAACGGGTTGACCCGCCCGTAGGAGGACAGCGAGCCGATCAGGCCGATGTTCGGGCCTTCGGGGGTCTCGATGGGGCACATGCGGCCGTAGTGCGACGGGTGGACGTCGCGGACCTCCATGCCGGCGCGCTCGCGGGACAGACCGCCGGGGCCCAGCGCCGACAGGCGGCGCTTGTGGGTCAGGCCCGCGAGGGGGTTGGTCTGGTCCATGAACTGCGACAGCTGGGAGGTTCCGAAGAACTCCTTGATCGCGGCCACGACGGGACGGATGTTGATCAGGGTCTGCGGCGTGATCGCCTCGACGTCCTGGGTCGTCATCCGCTCGCGGACCACGCGCTCCATGCGCGACAGGCCGACCCGGATCTGGTTCTGGATCAGCTCGCCCACGGTGCGCAGGCGGCGGTTGCCGAAGTGGTCGATGTCGTCGACCTCGACGGGGACCGACGTCTCGCCGGGCTGCATCTCGGTCTCACCGGCGTGCAGGCGGACCAGGTACTCGATCGTCGTGACGATGTCGTCCTCGGTGAGGACGCCCGTGCTGATCGGGCTCGCCAGGCCCAGCTTCTTGTTGACCTTGTACCGGCCGACCTTGGCGAGGTCGTAGCGCTTGTCCTTGAAGAACAGGTTCTCCAGGAGGGTCTGCGCGCTCTCCTTGGTCGGCGGCTCGCCGGGGCGCAGCTTGCGGTAGATGTCCAGCAGCGCCTCGTCGGTGCCGGCGGTGTGGTCCTTCTCCAGGGTCGTCAGAAGCGTCTCGCTGAACGAGAAGCGCTCCCGGATCTGCTCGGTGCTCCAGCCCAGGGCCTTCAGCAGCACGGTCACCGGCTGGCGACGCTTGCGGTCGATGCGCACACCGACCGTGTCGCGCTTGTCGACGTCGAACTCCAGCCAGGCACCCCGGGACGGGATGATCTTGACGCTGAAGACGTCCTTGTCCGTCGTCTTGTCGACGTTCGTGTCGAAGTAGACGCCGGGCGAGCGCACGAGCTGGGAGACCACGACCCGCTCGGTGCCGTTGATGATGAAGGTGCCCTTGTCCGTCATCATCGGGAAGTCACCCATGAACACCGTCTGGCTCTTGATCTCGCCGGTGGTGTGGTTGGTGAACTCCGCGGTGACGAACAGCGGCGCCGCGTACGTCATGTCCTTGTCCTTGCACTCCTCGACGGAGGCCTTCACCTCGTCGAAACGAGGGTCGGAGAAGGAAAGGGACATGGAGCCGGAGAAGTCCTCGATCGGCGAGATCTCGTTGAGGACCTCTTCGAGGCCGCCCGTCGGAGTCTCCTCACCCTCGTCGACGCGGCGCTGGAACCACGCCTCGTCTCCGGTGAGCCATTCGAAGGACTGGATCTGCAGGTCGAGCAGGTTGGGCGTCTTCAGCGGTTCGTGGATCTTCGCGAACGAGACACGCTTCGGCGCTCCGGGGATCCCCGACGTGGAGTTGGTCGCAGCAGTGGCCTTGGTCGCGCGGGAGACTGCCAAGATGCGTCCTTCCAGGGACTGATGTAGCTGGCTAGCGGCGTGAACTAGCACGGCTGTCAAGGGTGCGGCGATGCCCAGCTTCCCCACGCTCTCGGCGAAGGGCTCACGGAAAGAGGACAGCGCAAAGGAGCAGTCTAGCCACGAACATGGCGACTGTCGAGAGGCATCCAGAAGGAAGCTCCTCGTGTTAACCGACAGAGTGATCCTGCGCGCGCGCTGAGTCAAGGCGCCACACGGTGATCACCCCTGTGGCGCACGGTGAGTTTACCATTTGCGACCGTCTTGACCTGCGCAAACAAGCTCGGATCGGAGTTCGTGAACAGTTGTCCTCCCCGAACGGGGACTGTTCGGGGAGTTCCGCGAAGAGCGCCGAACCTGTGGCGCGACTCACCCCGGAACGTGTTTTTTCCGGGTGAGCACGGCCGACGACTACTGGCACCGGCTCATCTGCTCCTGCTGCTCCGCGGTCTGGCCGAACATGAAGACGTCGGTGATCCTCCACCGGCCGTCGAGGCGCTCGACGGACGCGCGCAGCATCCCGGCGCCGCCACCGGTCTGGTTGTCGGTGGTGCGGGTGGTGACCTGGTCGACGAACACCAGCGCCGTGGCGCGGTCGTCGTCGAGCACGGTGACGCCGCTGGTCACGGCCCTGGTGGTGACCACCAGCTTCTGCTCGGGCGCGAGCGTGCGCACCGGCTCGAACACCACGCCGTACTGGCAGCGCGCCCTGCCCGCGAGCACCTCGTCCGCGGCCCTCTCCGTCGCGGCGATGTCGGAGAAGTTGTAGGAGAACGCCTTCTCCACGGCGTCCTGCACCTGCCCGTTGACCTCGGAGGTGCGCGCGCTGTCCACGAGCGCGGTGTTGGACGCGGCGGTGGAGTTCCGCACGCCGCGCGTCTGCGCGAAGAAGAACGCGCCTAGGCCGCCGAGCACGAGGGCCACCACGAGCAGCGCGACCGGCAGGACCAGCGCCGACCGGCGGGGCGGCGACGCGCTCGCCGCTTCCTCCGGCACGTCCTCCGCGCCGTCCTCCCCCGCGCCGCCGTCCTCCGCCGCGTCGTCCTCCTTCGCGCCGCTCTCGGCCCCTGCCAGGACGGACTCGTCCGCACCGATCACGGCGACACCGGCCAGCGGCTCCTCCGGCACGTCCGCGGGTGCGCCGTCGCCGGGGACGCGGTCACCGGCGGTGTCGACCGGCTCGTGCGCTGCCTCCTCGACCTGCGGAGACTCGACCTGCGCGGGCTCGACCGGCGCGGGAGACCCGGGGGGCTGCGTCCGGCCGCCGGACGGCCGGCGCAGACCGGCGACCCTCGGGCGGCCGGTCGGGGGCTGCGGGGCGGGGCGACGGCGAGAGGGTGGCACTACCGGTCCTTTCGAGGGGTGAGCGGGTGTCAGGCTCCGCCGGCCGCGACCGGGCCGATGGCGCTGAGCTTCCAGCCCGCGTCGGTGCGCTGGAGCTCGGCCTGGTAGCGCTCGAACTTCGTGGCCGCGTCACCGCCCTCCGGCGTGACCGCGGTCTGCATCACCGCGATGACCCTGGCCGTGCCCGCGCGGTCGTCCAGCTCGGTCACCGCCGCGTCCAGCAGCGTGCTGGACGAGGTGGTCCTCGCGTCGACGATGCGCTGCTTGCCCGCCTCGAGGTCGCGGGCGATCTCGTCGTGCAGCGTGCCCGTGGACGACTCCAGCCAGCGGTTCAGCCCCTCGTCGGGCTTGGTGTGGTCGAGCGTGCGGAAGTTGGTGATCCCCACCCGCGCCACGCGCAGCACGTCGTCGCGGGTCTGCGCGTAGGTGATCGCGTCGTCGTGCGTCGCGCCGTACCAGGACACGCCCGCCCACGCCGCGAAGCCGAACGCGACGACGGCCAGCGCCGCGGTGACGGGGGTCAGCCAGTTCTTGATCATTCGCCTCTCCGCGATCAGCTCGGCAGGCCGAGCAGCTGTCCGAGGCCGGTGAGCAGGGTCTGCGGCGGGGCGGCCGCCTGCTGCGCCGACTGCTCCTGGCCCGGCTGGGAGGTCTCGGTGCCCTGCGGCGTCCCACCGTACGGCGCGTTCTGGGCCCCGCGCACTCCGGTCGCGCTGCCGGGTGCGAGGGCGCAGTACGCCTGCGTGTTCAGCGGCGCCGGGCTCGTGTCGTTCCCCGTCCGGACGGTGGTGCCCTCGTAGCCGACGGTGCACGGCAGCGGGTCGAACACGTTCAGCGCGAGGCCGAAGTGGGCGCGGCCGTCGCCGGGGGCCACGGTGAAGCCGCCGCCGACCGCCATCGGGTAGGTCACCAGGATCTGCTCGATCCCGGCGAGCCGGGACACGGTGATGGTCGAGGTGGTGAGCAGGTTCGCGATCGTGACGCTCAGGCCCGTCCCGCTCTCCGCGAGCAGTCCGGTGACCTGCTCGGACACCTGCGGGGTGATGTCGATCAGCCTGCGCAGGTCGGCGTCGGAGTTCTTGAGCTGCTCGTTCAGCAGCCTCAGGTCCCCGCTGAACGAGCGGATCGCGTCTCCGCTGGCGACCTGGGTGCCGAGCACGACGCGACCGTCGTTCAGCAGCGCGGTGGTCTGCGGCAGGTGCCGCTGCGCGGCGGCGGTGAAGCTGCGGGTCGTGTCGAGCAGCACCTGGAGGTCGCCGCCGGTGCCGCTGAACGCGGTGTCCAGCTCGTCGACGACGGTGCGCAGCGAGTCCGTCGGCACCGACTTCGCGAACGAGTCGAGGCTGGTCAGCAGGTTCTCCACCGGCGGTGGGGTGCGGGTGGCGCTGCGCGGGACGACCGAGCCGTCCACCAGGTGCGGGCCGTCGGTGCCGGTGGGCCGCAGGTCGACGTACTGCTCGCCGACCGCCGAGCGGTTGGCGACGACGGCCTCCAGGTCGGCCGCGATGGGCGGCGCCTCCGGGTCGATGACGAGGTCCACCTCGACGCCGTCGGTGGTCAGCCGCATGGGCCCGACCCGGCCCACGGACACGCCGCGGTAGGTGACCTCGGAGTTGGTGAACACGCCGCCGGAGTCGGCGAGCTGCATCGTCACCACGTAGCCGCCACCGCCGAACACCCGGTCGAGGCCGACGTACCTGACGCTGACGTAGCTGATGCCCAGCAGCGCGATGGCGACGAACGCCGTGATCTGGAGCTTGATCCTGGCGGAGATCACGCGACTCCTCCCAGCAGCGAGCCGAGCAGGTCGCCGAAGCCGCCCGGCGTCGACGCGGTGCCGCCCGGCAGCGGCAGCAGCGGCGTGTTCGGCAGCGGGAGCGGCAGCACGGGCGCCGTCGTGGTGTTGCTGCCCGGCAGCGGGACCGGGCTCTGCCGGGAGCGGCCGACGTTGTCCAGGACGTTGCCCAGGTTCAGGTCGACGTCGGCGTAGAGGTTCGTGTAGTCGCCCCTGACCGCGTCGACGGCGTTGTCCGGGAACGGGTAGGTCAGGAACAGCTCGAAGGCGTTGGGCAGGTTCGTCCCGGCCTCGGCGAGCTTCTGCAGCGTCGGCGTCAGCGCCTTCAGGTCGGCCACGACGTCGTCCCTGCTCCGGTTCACCGTGTCGACGGCGACGCCGGACAGCGCGTCGAGGGACTGGAGCATCGTGACGAGCTGGGTGCGCTGGTCGGCGAGCGTTCGCAGACCCGGTCCGAGTCCGTCGACGGCTCCGGCGATCTGGTCGCGCTGGCCGTTCAGCGTGCCGGAGAGGCGGTTGAGGCCGTCCAGCGCGCGGGTGATCTCGGTCTTGTGCCCGTCCAGCTCGGTGACGAGGGTGTTCAGCTCGGTGAGCAGGGAGCGCAGCTCCGGCTCGTTGCCCTCGACGGCGGCGTTGATCTCCCTGGTGATGTTCTGCAACTGCGCCACGCCACCGCCGTTGAGCAGCAGGGACAGCGCGCCGAAGACCTCTTCGACCTCGGGGTTGCGGTTGGTGCGGTCGGTCGGGATGGTCGCGCCGTCGGCCAGCACGCCCTGCTCCTGGCCCTGCGCGGGCCGGGCGAGTTCGACGTACTTCTCGCCGAGCAGCGCGGACTGCCGCAGCCGCGCGACGGCGTTGGCCGGCAGGGACACGCCGCCGTTGACGGCGACCGTCACCTGCGCGGTCCAGCCGTCCGGGGCGAGGTCGACGCGCTCGACCCGGCCCACCGGCACGTCGTTCACCTTGACCCCGGCCTGCGGGACGAGGTCGAGGACGTCGGCGAACTGCACCGTCACCCGGTACGGGCGGTCGCCGAGGTCGGCGCCGCCGGGCAGCGGCACCGCGTGGAGGCCGTCGAACCCGCCGGATCCGCACCCGGCCAGCAGCAGCGCCGCGGACGCGGTCGCGGCGGTGAGACGTGCTCGCATCACGACACCCCCCGTCCGGTGACCTGCGCGACCAGCGGCAGGGGGAGCTGGCCGTTCTGCAGCGAGTTCAGCGCCTGCGCCGGGGTGGGCAGCGGGACCGCGCCGGACAGGATCGGCTCCAGCTGCGCGCACGTGTCCGACAGCACCGGCGGCAGGCCGGTCGGCGTGCCCTGCTGGAGCAGCTTGCAGACCAGCACGATCGGCGGCTGGTTCAGCTCGTTGATGTTCGCCCTGGTGTCGAGCGTTCCCGACGCGGCGTTGTAGGTGTTCTGGAGGTTGCCCAGCGCGAGCGGCGCCACGTCGAGGGTCTCGGCGAGCGCGGCCCGCTGGTCCACGAGCACCCCGGTGATCGCGGCGAGCTGGTCCACGTTCACCCGGATCTGCTCCCGGTTGTCCCGGATGAAGCCCTGCACGTCGGCGAGCGCCGTCGCCAGCTCGGTCAGCGCGGCGCCGAGGTCCTCCCGGTCGTCGGCGAGGAACCCGGCGACGTCGGCGAGCTGGGCGTTGAGGTCGCGCACGCGGCTGTCGTTCGCGGCGAGCATCCCGGTGAACCGCTGGAGGTCGTCCACGGTGGCGAACAGGTCCTCCTGCGACCCGGAGAGCGTCCTGGTGGCCTGCCCGAGCCGCGTGATCGTGTCCTTGAGGGCCTGGCCGTTGCCGTCGAGGTTGTCCGCTGCGGTGTCCAGCAGGTCCGACAGCGCGCCGTCGGCGTTGGCTCCGTCCGGCCCGAGCGCGGTGGTGAGCCGCTCCAGGCTCTCGTAGAGCTGGTCCAGCTCGATCGGCGTCGCCGTGCGCTCGCGGGGGATCGTCGCGTTCTCCCCCAGCGTCTCCCCGCCGGTGAACGCCGGGGCGAGCTGCACGTAGCGGTCGCTGACGACGCTCGGCGCGACCACCACGGCCTGCGCGGACGCCGGCACGGCCACCGCGCGGTCCAGCGCCATGACGACGCGCACGACCTCGCCCTGCGGCACCACCTCGGTGATGGTGCCGACCCGCACGCCGAGCACCCGCACGTCGGAGCCCGCGTACACGCCGACCGCCGAGCCGAAGATCGCGGTGACCCGCCTGCCGTTCGCCCCGGCGAAGACCCACCACACGGCGACGGCGGCGACCAGCGCCAGCACGCACGCCATCGCGACCGTCCGGCCCAGCCTGCCCGTGACCGTCATCGGCCGCCCTCCTGAACACCCGGCGGGAGGCAGCCCGCGTCGTTGAAGCCGACGAGGCCGAGGTCCACCGACGGCGGCAGCAGGCCGCAGATGTAGACGTCGAACCAGCGCCCGTTGCCGAGGGTGTTGGCGAACACCCGGTAGAACGGCGCGGTCAGCTCGATGGCCCTCGCCAGGTCGTCCTGGTTGCGCTGGAGGATCGCGGTGACCCGTTCGAGCTGCTCCAGGGCGGGCCGCAGCTGCTCGCCGTTGTCCGCGACGAGCCCGGAGAGCTGCGCGGACAGCGCGCGCGTGCCGGTGAGCAGCGCGGAGATCGCGTCCCGGCGCTCGCGGACCTCGCCGAGCAGCAGGTTGCCGTCGGAGAGCAGCTTCTCGAACTGCTCGTTGCGGTCGGCCAGCGTCGTCGAGATCTCCCTCGTGCCCGCCAGCAGCGTCGCGAACTGCTCGTCGCGGGAGGAGATCGTCCGCGACAGCGCGGACAGGCCGTCGAGCGCGCCGCGCACGTCCTGCGGGGTGTCGGCGAACGTGTCGGAGAGGACCTCGAAGCTCTGGGCGAGCTGCTCGGTGTCGATCCGCCCGACGGTCCCGGCCAGCCCGTTGAACGCCTCCTGCACGTCGTAGGGCGCCATCGTGCGCTCGCGGCCGATCGACGCGCCGGGGTCCAGCGGCACGGTGCCCCGCGGGTCGAGCGCGAGGAACTTCTGGCCCAGCAGGGTCTTGATGCGGATGGCGGCGGTCGTCCGGTCGCCCAGCCAGGCGTCCCTGACCTTGAACGCGACCCGCACGTGGTCGCCCGCCAGCTCGACCCGGCTGACCTTGCCGACCTTGACGCCCGCGACGCGCACCTCGTTGCCCGGCACCAGCCCGGCGGACTCGGAGAAGTCGGCCGAGTACGTCGTGCCGCCGCCGACGATCGGCAGGTCGTCGGAGTAGAACGCGGTGAGCAGCAGCAGCACGACGACCGTGAGGCCCACCGCCCCCGCCTTCACCGGGTCGCGCTCGGAGAACGGCGTCATCGGCGGCACCTCTGCTGCGTCACGGGCAGTGCGGTGATCTGCACGGGCGTGCTGATCAGCGGCGGCACCGCGACCTGCCCGCCCGCCTCGCACAGGAAGAAGTTGAACCAGGAGCCGTAGGTCGCGGTGCGGGTGACGGTCTCCAGCTTGTTCGGCATCCGCTGGAGGACGCCCTCGATCACGTCACCGCTGTCGCCGAGGTTCCGCGCCACGACGCCGAGCCCGGCGATGTCGTCCTTCAGCGGCTGGCGCGCGTCCTCGAGCAGACCGGCGGTGGTGCCGGTCAGGTCGGACAGCGCGGTGATCGCGTCGCCGATCGGCTCGCGGTCCTGCGCGAGGCCCGACACGAGCTGCTGGAGGGTGATCACGAGCGAGGACAGCGTCTCGCCGCGCGAGTTCACCGTGTCCAGCACGGAGTTGAGGTTGTCGACGACCTCGCCGATGACCTGGTCCTTGCTCGCGAGCGTCGACGTGAGCGACGCGGTGTGCGACAGGAGGCTGCTGACGGTGCCGCCCTCGCCCTGGAGCACCGCGACGATCTCGTGCGACAGCGTGTTCACGTCGTCCGGGTTCAGCGCCTGGAACAGCGGCTTGAAGCCGTTGAACAGCAGCGTCAGGTCCAGGGCCGGTTTCGTGCGCTCCAGCGGGATCACCCCGCCGGCCTCCAGCACGCCGCCGGTCGACCCCGCGCCCTGCTCCAGCGCCAGGTAGCGCTGCCCCACCAGGTTGCGGTACTTGATCGTCGCGGTGACCGAGTCGGGCAGCGCGCGGTCGCCGTCCAGGGAGAACGCGACCTCGGCGATCCGGCGGTCCACGACGCGGACGTCGTCGACCTGGCCGACGCGCACCCCGGCGATGCGGACGTCGTCGCCGGCGTTCAGCGCGGTCGCGTCGGTGAAGCGCGCCCGGTAGCCGGTGGTGTCGCCGAAGCTCGTGTTGGCGATCGTGACCGCCAGCACCGTGGTGGCCGTGATCGTGACCAGCGCGAAGACCAGCAGTTTCACCAGCGGCGCGACCAGTCCCCTCATCGCACCGTCACCTCCGCTCCGCGGTACAGCGGCCCCAGCAGCAGGCTGCTCCAGCCGGGCACCTGGTCCGGCTCCAGCCCCAGCTGCGGGCCGACGAGAACACCGAGGAAGCGCTGCTCCTCGGGGGTGTTGGCCAGGTTGGCGCTCGACTCCACGGCCGAGGTGCCCGTGCCACCGGCGGACGTCGCGGGCGGCAGCAGCCCGTCGCTCGTCGACCGCGCCCCCGGCGGCGGCACCGAGCCGTCGCGCACCGGCCCGTCCGGCGGGTACTGCGGGAACGGGTCGGGCCGCGGCACGAGGTCGTAGCAGCGCGGGCCGCGCCGGTCGCCGTACTCCGGCTCGTCCCGGCCCGGCACGTACTTCCCCCGGTTGTTCGTGATCTCCAGCGTGATGTGCAGGCCCGGCTCGTCGGTGCCCTCGCCGAACGCCTGCCGGATGATCGGCTTGAACTCCGTGAGCTGTTCGAGCAGGCACGGGTACTCGGGGGCGTACTTCGCGAGCAGCTCCAGCGTCGGCCGGCCGGTGTCCGCGAGCTGGATCAGGTTGTTCCGGTTCGCGGTGAGGAAGTTCGTCAGGTCGTTCGACGCGGTGGTGAGCGTGCCGTAGACGTTCAGCAGGGCGTCGCGCTGCTCCGCGACGGTGTTCGCCGTGACGGTCAGGTCGTTCAGCGCCTGGAGCAGGTCGGGGGCGGCGTCGGCGTAGACGTCCGAGACGTCGGCGAGCTTGCTGATGTCGTCCTTCAGCGCGGGCAGGTGCGGGTTCAGCTCGCCGAGGTACGCGTCCAGCGACACCAGGGTCTCCCCCAGCGGCTTCCCGCGACCGTCGAGCGCCTGCGACAGCGCCGTCAGCGTCGTCGACAGCTTCTCCGGCTGCACGGCCTGGAGCACCGGCATCAGGTCGGCCAGCACCCGCTCCAGCTCGATCGCGCTGCTGGAGCGGTCCTGCGGGATCACGTCACCGGCGGCGAGGTGGCCGGGCGACGGGTCCTCCGGCAGCACCAGGTTCACGTAGCGCTCGCCGAACAGCGTCTTCGGCAGCAGCCGCGCGGAGACGTTGCGCGGGATCAGACCGGCCTTGTCCGGTTGCAGCGCGAGCTCCAGCTCCGCGCCGTCGCCGGTGGTGCGGATCGCGCGGACCTCGCCCACCAGCAGCCCGCGGACCTTCACGTCCGACGCGGTCTGGAGCTGGTTGCCGACGCTGTCGGTGCGCAGCGTGACCGTGACGACCTTCGTGAACGCCTTGCCGTGGAGGGCGAGGGTGAACCAGAGGAACAGCACGATCACCGCGAGCAGCACGAGACCGAGCGAACGGCGGCGCAGGGTCGTCATCCGGCGATCCTCACCGTCGTCGTGGTGCCCCAGATCGCGAGGCTGAGGAAGAAGTCCAGCAGGCTCGTCGTGACGATCGCGGTGCGCACCGCGCGGCCCACCGCGATGCCGACGCCCGCGGGCCCGCCGCTGGCGCGGTAGCCGTAGTAGCAGTGGGTCATGATGATCACGACGGCGAAGACGAGCACCTTGGCGAACGACCAGAGCACGTCCACCGGTGGCAGGAACAGGGTGAAGTAGTGGTCGTAGGTCCCGGCCGACTGGCCGTAGAACTCGACCGTGATCGTTCTCGCGGCCAGGTAGGACGTCAGCAGGCCCACCACGTACAGCGGGACGATCGCGACGAACCCCGCGACGATCCGCGTGGTCACCAGGTACGGCAGGCTCGGGATGCCCATGACCTCCAGGGCGTCGATCTCCTCGGAGATCCGCATCGCGCCGAGCTGCGCGGTGAAGCCGGAGCCCACGGTCGCCGACAGCGCCAGCCCGGCGACCAGCGGCGCGATCTCGCGGGTGTTGAAGTACGCCGAGACGAAGCCCGCGAACGCCGACGTGCCGAGCTGGTTCAGCGCGGTGAAGCCCTGCAGGCCCACGACCGTGCCGGTGAACACGGACATGCCGACCATCACGCCGATCGTGCCGCCGATGACCGCGAGCGCGCCGCTGCCGAAGCTCACCTCGGCCAGCAGGCGCAGCGTCTCGCGCGGGTAGCGGCGCAGCGCGCGCGGCACCCACGCCAGCGCGCGCAGGTAGAACGACATCTGGTCGCCGAGGGTGTCCAGCGTCTCCAGCGGGCGGCGTCCCGCGCGCCGCGCCCGCTCGCCGATGGTGGCCATCCGCTCAGCTCCCCTTCGCCGGGACGACCTGGAGGTAGATCGTGGTGAGCACGAAGTTCACGAAGAACAGCAGCAGGAACGTGATCACGACGGCCTGGTTCACGGCGTCGCCCACGCCCTTCGGGCCGCCGGACGGGTTGAGGCCGCGGTAGGCGGCGACGACGCCCGCGATGAGACCGAAGATCAGCGCCTTGAACTCGGAGATCCACAGGTCGGGGAGCTGGGCCAGCGCCGAGAAGCTCGCCAGGTACGCGCCGGGCGTGCCGTCCTGGAGGATCACGTTGAAGAAGTAGCCGCCCATCACGCCGACGACGCTGACCATGCCGTTGAGCAGGACGCTGACCAGCATGGCGGCCAGCACGCGCGGCACGACGAGGCGCTGCACCGGCGAGACGCCGAGCACCTTCATCGCGTCGATCTCCTCGCGGATCGTGCGCGACCCCAGGTCGGCGCAGATCGCGGAACCGCCGGCGCCGGCGATGAGCAGCGCGGTCACGATCGGGCTGGCCTGCTGGATGATCGCCAGCACGCTCGCCGCGCCGGTGAACGACTGCGCGCCGATCTGCCGGGTCAGCGAGCCGAGCTGGAGCGCGATGACCGCCCCGAACGGGATCGACACCAGGGCGGTCGGCAGGATCGTGACGCTGACGATGAACCAGCTCTGCTGGACGAACTCGCGGAACTGGAACGGCCTGCGGAACGTCGAGCGCGCCACGTCGGCGGCCAGCGCGAACAGCTTGCCCGCCTCGGCGAGCGCACCGGCGCCGGGGAACGACGCGCCGGGCGCGGTCACGCGTCGCCCCCGCCCCGGCTGTGCCGTCCCGTCTCCGGGAGCCGGGCCACCCGCGGCA
This sequence comes from Umezawaea beigongshangensis, assembly GCF_016464305.1. GTDB lineage: Bacteria > Actinomycetota > Actinomycetes > Mycobacteriales > Pseudonocardiaceae > Umezawaea_A > Umezawaea_A beigongshangensis. The sequence continues at coordinate 151,539 of NZ_JAEIOJ010000005.1, read as the reverse complement.
CCGGGCTCGGCGTGAGAGCCGGGCCGCCCGCGTTCGCGGCGAGCACGCCGTAGCGCTCCTGCTCCTCGGGGGTGAGGCTCGCGACGATGCCCTGCTGGGCGTCGGCCGGCAGCGTGTGGACGATGCTCATCACCCGGTCCTTGCGACGGCGCACCGCGCCGCGCGGCGGCAGGCCGGGCGTCGGTTCGAGCTGCGGGACGACCCCGCGCACGTCCTCGTCGGGAGCGCCGTCGGCGTGCCCGGCCTCCCGGTGCGCCAGCTCCGCGGCCATCGTGGCCTGGTCCTTCTCCTCGGACATGCCGATCGGGCCGAGGCGGCGGCCGTTGAGGAACTGCGCCACGACGGGTTCGTCGCTGGTCAGCAGCACCTCGCGCGGACCGAACATCACCAGCTCGCGGCGGAACAGCATCCCCAGGTTGTCCGGGACGGTCCGCGCCACCGTGATGTTGTGCGTGACGATGAGGATCGTCGCGTCGATCTGCGCGTTCAGGTCGATCAGGAGCTGGCTCAGGTACGCCGTGCGGACCGGGTCGAGGCCGGAGTCCGGCTCGTCGCACAGGATGATCTCCGGGTCCAGCACCAGCGCGCGAGCCAGTCCGGCGCGCTTGCGCATGCCGCCGGAGATCTCACCGGGGAGCTTGCGCTCCGCGCCGACGAGACCGACCATCTCCATCTTCTCCAGCACGATCCGCCTGACCTCGGCCTCGGTCTTGCGGGTGTGCTCGCGCAGCGGGAACGCCACGTTGTCGAAGAGGTTCATCGAGCCGAACAGCGCGCCGTCCTGGAACAGCACGCCGAACATCTTGCGGATCTCGTAGAGACGGCTCTCCGAGCACCGCACGAGGTCGGTGCCGTTGATGACGATCCTGCCCCTCTCGGGCTTGAGCAGGCCGACCAGGGACTTCAGGAACACGGACTTGCCCGTGCCGGACGGGCCGAGCATCACGCTGACCTCGCCAGCGGGCAGCGTCAGGGACACGTCTCGCCAGATGGCCTGCTTGCCGAAGGACTTGCTCAGGCCCTCGACGACCACCTCGACGCCCATGGCACCTCCGCCCGAAGTCCGACAACGTCGTCGACACCGGGGAGACCGGCGTCACCCTGGCTCAACGAGCCCGGTCAGCGGTGGTTACTCCCCGGTCGGTCCGGAGACGTCACATCCCGGTAACACCGACCGGCCGGGGAAAAGAGAACGAGGGCGGACACCCGGTGGGGTGTCCGCCCTCGTGGAGCTGCGGTGCTAGATCACTTGAGGGTGATCTTGGCGCCGGCGGCCTCCAGCTTCTCCTTGGCGGCCTCGGCGGCGTCCTTGGCGACCTTCTCCAGGATCGGCTTCGGCGCGCTCTCGACGAGCTCCTTGGCCTCCTTCAGGCCCAGGCCGGAGACGACCTCGCGGACGACCTTGATGACCTGGATCTTCTTGTCACCGGCGGACTCGAGGACGACGTCGAACTCGTCCTTCTCCTCCTCGGCGGGGGCAGCAGCGCCGGGGCCGGCAGCGGCGGCGACGGCGACCGGAGCCGCGGCGGTGACCTCGAAGGTCTCCTCGAACTGCTTCACGAACTCGGACAGCTCGAGGAGGGTCATCTCCTTGAACGCGTCGAGCAGCTCGTCGGTGCTGAGCTTCGCCATGGTGGCGGTCCTTTCTAGACGATCAACGCCCGATTTGCGGCCGGACGCGAGTGTGGGGTGTGTGGATCAGCTCTCGGCGGGCTCGGCCGGAGCGTCGGCGTCGGCGGCGGGGGCCTCCGAAGCCTTCTTCTCCTGCAGAGCAGCGGCCAGACGGGCGACCTGGGAGGCGGGGGCGTTGAACAGACCCGCTGCCTTGGCCAGGTTGCCCTTCATCGCGCCCGCCAGCTTGGCGAGCAGCACCTCACGGCTCTCGAGGTCCGCGATGCGGGTGACCTCGTCGACCGTGAGCGGGCGGCCTTCCATGTAGCCGCCCTTGATGACCAGGGCCTTGTTGTCCTTCGCGAAGTCGCGGAGGGCCTTGGCGGCGTCGACCGGCTCACCTTCGATGAAGGCGATCGCGGTCGGGCCGACGAGCAGGGACTCGAGGCCCTGGACTCCGGCGTCCTCAGCGGCACGCTTGACCAGCGTGTTCTTCGCGACGGTGTACGTGGTGCCCGCGCCGAGAGCGCGACGCAGCGTGGTGAGCTGCGCCATGGAGAGGCCGCGGTATTCGGTGACGACTGCGGCCGAGCTGCCACGGAACTTGTCCGTGATCTCGGCGACGGCCGACACCTTGCTGGGCTTCGCCATGATCGCCTCCTCTCTGGGCTGGTGGTGCTGGTCGGCCGAGAGGTCCCCGACACGCAAAAACGCCCCGGCGCAGTGGCACGGGGCGTAAAAAGATCATGGGCGTTGAAACGCCGAGTTCTCGCCTCGTCCTCCTGCGCGGGCCGCTCCGGATCGGAGTCTTCGTCCTCCCGTCAGAACAGGAGGAGACCAGCGGTCTTCGGTGGAACTGCCGTCAGCGTACGGGACTCCTCACCCGGTCTCCAAATCGGCATGATTGCCGGGTGACTGAAGAACAGCCGAAGGCACCGAGCGGGCCGGGGCCGGGCGACGTCGACCCGGAGCAGCTGCGGCAGTTCCAGGAGTTCCAGCGCTTCCAGGAGTTCCAGCGCTACCAGCAGGCGACCGGCGGCGCACCCCCGCCCGGCGCGGCGCCGCCACCACCGCAGCGCACGTCCTTCTGGCGTGCCCTGTTCGGCAGCAAGCTGCTGCGTCGCCTGCTCTACCTCGCGGTCTTCCTGATCGTGGTGGGCCTGGCCCACGACCACTACTTCGGCGACGACGACCCGTCCGACGCGGCGGTCGACAGCGGCGGGTCGCAGGGCAACGTGGTGACCGGGACCAGCCCCGTCGAACTGGTGCGGGGCGTGTACCGGGACGTGGGCTTCGGCAACCCGAACGCGTGCAAGCTGTTCGCCACCGACGACGGGCGGGAGCGGTTCGCGAGGGCCTTCGACGCCCAGAACTGCGAGGCGGCGGTGACGACCCTGAAGGCGCGGGTGGTCAACGTGGGCCTGTACGAGCAACTGGAGTTCCCGAACGCCCTGTACGGCACCCCCGCCACCGACGTGGTCGAGGTCAGCTCGTGCGACATGACCGTCAAGGGCGGTCCGGCCCTGGGCCGCTTCGTGACGCGGAAGCAGACCAACGGCACCTGGATCATCGCCGACTACGAGGCCGAACCCACCTGCCCGACCAGCTGAAGACGGTGCGGGCACGACGAAGGGCCCCGGTGATCGGAGATCACCGGGGCCCTTCGTCCGTCGTGAGCGACACGCGAGGTCGCGACGGTGGAGACGATCGGATCAGCGCGTCCGAACCGCCGCCTCCGGAGAAGCGGTCGTCACGCCTCGTCGACCAGCATGTTGCGGGTGCGGTTCGGGTCGACCGGGATGCCGGGGCCCATGGTCGTGGAGACGGTGACCTTCTTCAGGTACCGGCCCTTGGCCGCGGACGGCTTCGCGCGCAGGATCTCGTCCAGCGCGGCGGCGTAGTTCTCCACCAGCTTCTCGCTGTCGAAGGACGCCTTGCCGATGACCAGGTGCAGGTTGGCCTGCTTGTCGACGCGGAAGTTGATCTTACCGCCCTTGATGTCCTGAACGGCCTTCGTGACGTCCGGCGTCACGGTGCCCGTCTTCGGGTTCGGCATCAGGCCGCGCGGGCCGAGGATGCGGGCGATGCGACCGACCTTCGCCATCTGGTCGGGCGTGGCGATCGCGGCGTCGAAGTCCAGGAAACCGCCCTGGATGCGCTCGATCAGGTCCTCGGAGCCGACCACGTCGGCGCCGGCGGCCTCGGCCTCGGCGGCCTTGTCGCCGGTCGCGAAGACGATGACGCGGGCGGTCTTGCCGGTACCGTGCGGCAGGTTCACGGTGCCGCGGACCATCTGGTCTGCCTTGCGGGGGTCGACGCCCAGGCGGATCGCGACCTCGACGGTGGCGTCCAGCTTGACCTTGGAGGTCTCCTTGGCGAGCTTGGCGGCCTCCAGCGGCGAGTACAGCCGCTCCCGGTCCACCAGCTCAGCGGCCTGGCGGTATGCCTTGCTGCGCTTCATGAATCCTGTCCTTACTCAGTGGAACAGTTGTGGTGCGAGCATCAGCGCGAGCTCTCCCACGTACTGCTGTGGATGTGCCGCACCACGCTCTCGCGGGTGCGACGGGTGGCGTCTCAGCCCTCGACGGTGATGCCCATGGAGCGGGCGGTACCGGCGATGATCTTCGCGGCGTGGTCGACGTCGTTCGCGTTCAGGTCGACCATCTTGGCCGTCGCGATCTCGCGCACCTGGTCCATGGTCACCTTGGCGACCTTGACGCGGTGCGGCTCGCCGCTGCCCTTCTCGACACCGGCGGCCTTGAGCAGCAGCTTCGCGGCCGGCGGGGTCTTGAGCTTGAAGTCGAACGAGCGGTCCTCGTACACGGAGATCTCGACGGGCACCACGGTGCCGCGCTGCGACTCGGTCGCGGCGTTGTACGCCTTGCAGAACTCCATGATGTTGACGCCGTGCTGACCCAGCGCGGGACCGACGGGAGGCGCCGGGTTCGCGGCGCCGGCCTTGATCTGCAGCTTGATGACCGCAGACAGCTTCTTCTTCTTGGGAGGCATCTCTCGAACTTCCTGTTATTGCAGTGTCCGCGCACGGCCCTGCCAGCCGCAGCGTGGCCGACGATCCCCGAGGGGGATCGGTCAGATCTTGGAAACCTGGCTGAACGACAGCTCGACCGGGGTCTCGCGACCGAAGATCGACACCAGGACCTTCAGCTTCTGGCCGTCCGCGTTGACCTCGCTGATCGTCGCGGGAAGCGTGGCGAACGGGCCGTCCATGACGGTGACCGACTCGCCCACCTCGAAGTCGACCTCGACGGTCGGCTTGGCGGCCGTGGTCGTGGCCTTCTTGCCACCCTCGGCCGGCTTCTGCTCGACCTGCGGGAGCAGGAACTTCAGCACGTCGTCGATGGTCAGCGGAGACGGCTTGGAGGTCGCGCCGACGAACCCGGTCACACCGGGCGTGTTGCGGACCGCGCTCCAGGAGGCGTCGTTCAGCTCCATGCGGACCAGGATGTAGCCGGGCAGCACCTTGCGCTGCACCTGCTTGCGCTGGCCGTTCTTGATCTCGGTGACTTCCTCGGTCGGCACCTCGACCTGGAAGATGTAGTCCTCCATGTCGAGGGTCTGGATGCGCGTCTCGAGGTTCGTCTTGACCTTGTTCTCGTACCCGGCGTACGAGTGCACGACGTACCAGTCACCGGGCGCCGACCGCAGCGCGGCGCGCATCTCGGCGACGGGATCGGCCGGCTCGTCGTGGATGTCGACCTCGTCCACCGCGACCGCGTCGGCGGTCTCGTCGGAAAGTTCGTCGTCCGCGGCGTCGCTCTGCGAGTCGTCGGCGTCCGGGGAGTCGTCCCCGGCGTCCTCGGTGTCCTCCGCCTCACCGACCGGCTCGACGTGCGTGGAGTCCCCGTCCTGTGCGGCAGCGAAGACCTGCTCGTCGGAAAGGTCGGTCAGCTCCTGGGCGTCAGCGCCGTTCTCGGAGGTCACTGTGGATCTCGCTTCCTTTCGTGCATCACGTGTCCAGCCACCAACCGGGGGCCGACAGCCGTTCGGCTCAGCCGAACAGCTTGAACACGCCCCAGGCGAAGGCGGCATCGAGGCCGAACACAACCGCCACCATGAAGGCCACGAAGACCAACACGACCGACGTGTAGGTGATCAGCTGCTTGCGCGTCGGCCAGATGACCTTGCGCAGCTCGCTGACCACCTCGCGGAGGTAGCGGAAGAACCTGGCGAAGATGTTGGGGCGCTTCTCCTGGGAGTCGCGACCCCTGGTGGGCCGCCCCTTGGCACCGGCGGCGTCCGAGTCGACCCCGGCCACCTTCTTGGTGGCCCTGGTGGACTCGGCGGCGTCCTTCCGGACTGCCGGACGCGCGGAGGCACGACGCTCACGTCGCGCCGCAGCGGTGACCGGCCGGGCCGCGCTCTCGCGCTCCTCCGGCTGATCCTGCTCGCGGCCCTCGCTCATGCCGTCCTCCGCTCACCGTGCGCTTCGACGCAGGGGTGACAGGACTTGAACCTGCAACCTGCGGTTTTGGAGACCGCTGCTCTGCCAGTTGAGCTACACCCCTTTGGAGCCACCACGCTGGTGCGTGGAACCCCCTGGCTGCGGACGTCCTCCAGTTCCTCCACGTGGCCCGTGGAGCACCCGGTGGTCGTCCCGAGTTCGGAAGTGTACGGCACGAGCACCCGCACACCCCAATCGGGCCGGTCGAACGATGTTTCCGAGCAGATCGACCGGTCCGTTCGACACAGCTTGCCACACCGGGGGGAGCACTCCTCCCCGAGGACGGTGAAAGTGTGCTCTCCGCCACGATCGGAGATCGTGACCGATTCCGGCTCCACCCCCGCGACCAGCACTTCCGCCCGTCCGAGGACGTCGCGGAGGGTCGGCGCCATCACCGAGTCCGCCACCCTCGCCGTCGACTCCCGCGCCAAGGCGCTCAAGGCAGCGGGACGGCCCGTCATCGGGTTCGGCGCCGGCGAGCCGGACTTCCCCACGCCCGCGGCGATCGTGGCCGCGGCGCAGGCCGCGTGCGCCGATCCGCGCAACCACCGGTACAGCCCGGCGGCCGGCCTGCCCGAGCTGCGCGATTCCGGTCACAGCGTCGAGCCCGGTCAAGTGCTGATCACCAACGGCGGCAAGCACGCCGTGTTCACGGCGTTCGCGACGATCGTCGACCCCGGCGACGAGGTGCTGCTGCCCACGCCGCACTGGACCACCTACCCGGAGGCCATCACCCTCGCCGGCGGCGTCCCGGTGCCGGTCGTGGCGGACGAGTCGACCGGCTACCTGGTGAGCGTCGAGCAGCTCGAGGCGGCGCGCACGGAGCGCACGAAGGTCCTGCTGCTGTGCTCGCCGTCGAACCCGACGGGCGCGGTGCTCGGCCGCGAGCTGATCACCGCGATCGGCCGCTGGGCGGTCGAGCACGGCATCTGGGTGATCACCGACGAGATCTACGAGCACCTGGTCTACGACGGCGCGCTGCCGGTGTCGGCGCCGGTGGCCGTGCCGGAGCTGGCCGACCGCTGCATCGTGGTCAACGGCGTGGCGAAGACGTACGCGATGACCGGCTGGCGGGTGGGCTGGTTGATCGGCCCGCGCGACGTCGTGGCCGCGGCGGCGAACCTCCAGTCGCACCTGACGTCCACCGTGTCCAACGTGGCGCAGCGGGCCGCCCTGGAGGCCGTGTCCGGCCCGCTGGACGCGGTGCGCGAGATGCGGGAGGCGTTCGACCGCAGGCGCCGCACGACGGTGGAGATGCTGTCGGCGATCCCCGGCGTGCGGTGCCCGACGCCGCGGGGCGCGTTCTACGCGTACCCGTCGGTGAAGGAGCTGCTGGGCCGGGAGCTGCGCGGCACGCGGCTGGACAGCAGCGCCGACCTCGCGGCCGCGGTCCTGGAGCACGCCGAGGTGGCCGTGGTGCCGGGCGAGGCGTTCGGCACGCCCGGCTACCTGCGGCTGTCCTACGCGCTGGGCGACGAGGACCTGGTCACGGGCGTGACCAGGCTGGGCGACCTCCTGCGCGAGGTCGGCTGACCCGCCGGGACGCGGGGGCGACCCGGCGCTCTCCTCTAGCTCGATCGAGTGAGTCCCGTAACCGCCGAACGTCGTAGATCGATACGCCGTTCAGTCGTACGGAGCGTTGAGGAGAATTCGATGAGCTACTCGCCACCGCAGGAGTCCCAGCCGGTCCGGCAGCGCAACGGGCTCGGCACCGCCGGGTTCGTGCTGGGCCTGGTCGGTCTGCTGTTCAGCTTCGTCCCGATCGTCGGCGTGGTCGCGTGGCCGCTGGTGGTGCTCGGCCTGGTCCTGAGCGTGCTGGGCGTCGTGAGGGCCCGCTCCGGACGGGCCGACAACGGGGGCCTCGCGGTCGCGGGCGTCGTCCTGTCCGCGATCGGCCTGCTGGTGTGCGTGCTGTGGGTGGCCGCGTTCGGCAGCGCCGCGAACGAGGTGGACGAGCGGTCGTCGCAGCAGTCCACCGTCGTCTACGAGGTCACCGGCGACGCGCCGGGCGCGACGGTCACGTACTCGACGTTCGACGGCGGCGGGTCGTCCACGAGCTCCGAGGACCCGGCGTCGCTGCCGTGGCAGAAGGAGCTGCGGACGTCGGGCCCGTTCAGCAGCGGCACGCTGACCGTCTCGACCGACGAGCGGGGCGGCACCGTGGCGTGCCGGATCACCGTGGACGGCGTGGAGAAGAAGACCGCCACGGGATCCGGTCGGTTCAGCAGCGCGATCTGCGGCGGCTTCTGACCGCCGTTCCTCAGCCGGGGAGGCGGACCCGCGCCTGCGCGCCGCCGAGCACCGACCTGCCGTCGAACGTGGCGGTCACGAGGACCTTGACGGTGCCGTCGTCGTGGATCTTGGTCACCTTGGCGGTGACGTCGAGCTGAGCGCCCTCGTCGTCGTCGGGGACCACGACGGGGCGGCCGAAGCGCACGCCCCACTCGACGACGGCACCGGGGTCGCCGACCCAGTCGGTCACGACGCGCCCGGCGAGCGCCATCGTCAGCATCCCGTGGGCGATGACGCCGGGCAGGCCGACCGCGACGGCGGAGCGGTCGTTCCAGTGGATCGGGTTGAAGTCCAGCGAGGCGCCCGCGTAGCGCACGAGGTCGGCGCGGGTAATCCGGACCGACAGCGGGGGCAGGACGGTCCCGACGGTCACGTCGGCGGCTGAGGGGGTCATTCGGCGGCCTCCTGGTCGGTCCCGCGCACGACGAGCGTGGACTTGGCGGTGGAGACGGCCTCGCCGTCCTCGGTGGTGATCTCGGCGCGCAGGGACAGCAGGTCGTTGCCCATGCGGGTGATGATGGAGTCCACGTGGAGCTGGACGACGAGCCGGTCCCCGGCCCGCACGGGGCGGTGGTGCACGAACGTCTGGTCGCCGTGCACGACGCGGGTGTAGTCCAGGCCGAGGGCGGGATCGCTCACCACGATCTCCTGGGCCCGCATGGACAGCACGATCGCGAAGGTCGGCGGGGCGATCACGTCGGGGTGACCCGCCGCGCGGGCGAACTCCGGGTCGCGGTGCGCCGGGCTGGTCTCCCCCACGGCGTCGGCGAACTCGCGGATCTTCTCGCGGCTCACCTCGTAGGGCGCGGAGGGCGGGTAGCTGCGTCCGATGAACGACGGATCCAGGGGCACCGGGGCAGATTACGCGACGAGGCCGCCCCGATCGTCGGGGCGGCCTCGTCGTGAACCAGGTGGATCCGCTGGTGTCAGCGGGTCTCCTTGTGCGCGCGGTGCGTCTTGCAGTTCGGGCAGAACTTCTTCAGCTCCAGGCGGTCCGGGTCGTTGCGCCGGTTCTTCCTGGTGATGTAGTTCCGGTGCTTGCACACCTCGCACGCGAGGGTGATCTTCGGACGTACGTCGGTAGCAGCCACGGCCTTGCCTTTCTAGAGCACACGTTCCCCGGCTCCCCGGAGGGGAGCGACCGCCAGGGGCTTACCCCGGCGGCAGGGCTCGGGGCGGACCACCCCGAAGAAGATGAAGTGTAAGCACCACCAACGCCCGCCGACCCACCCACCGGACGCGAGGCCGAAGGCGAGCCAGAAGGAGGTCCGGGGGGCGAAGCCCGCCCGGCGCGGGGGTCCGGGGGCCCGGCCCCCGGTGTGATGCGAAGCGAGCCGGTTCGCGCACTCCGCGAACACGGCTCGCTCACTCGCGTAGCGGTGGCCGGACTTGAACCGGCGACACAGCGATTATGAGCCGCTTGCTCTACCAACTGAGCTACACCGCTTTACGCAACTCGGCCGCGATGCACGTGCACCGCGGCCGAGTTGTTGAGCCCCAATACGGAATCGAACCGTAGACCTTTTCCTTACCATGGAAACGCTCTACCGACTGAGCTATTGGGGCCGATCTGCTCCTTGCGGGGCAAGAAGAACTCTACACAACCACCCCGCGAGTTGTGAAATCGGGGGGTCGCGTCAGTGCACCAGAGTGAGCACCGTCTCATCCCGCGCGCCCCTGACCTGCACCGTTCGCGCGCGCAGCCAGGCCTCGAAGCGCTCCTCCGACAGCGGCCGGGAGATCAGGTAGCCCTGGGCGATGTCGCAGCCCATCGCGACGAGCTGGTCGCGCGCGGCGTCGTCCTCGACGCCCTCGGCGACGACGACCAGGCCGAGCGAGTGGCCGAGCTCGACGATGGACCGCACGACGGCCATGTCGCCGAGGTCGGTGCCCATGCCGAGCACGAAGCTCTTGTCGATCTTCACCTCGTCCACCGGGAGCTGGCGCAGGTAGGCGAGAGAGGAGTAGCCGGTGCCGAAGTCGTCGACGGCGAGCACGACGCCCAGCGCGTGCAGCCTGCGCAGCACCGGCAGCGCCCGCTCGGGGTCGGCCATGACGCCCGACTCGGTGAGCTCGAAGGTGAGCAGCCCCGGCGGCACGTCGTGGTGCTCCAGCGCCACGGCCACGCGGTCGGGGAACTGCTCGTCGGCGAGCGTGCGCACGGACAGGTTGACCGCGATGGACATCCGCAGGCCGCGGTCCAGCCACATCCGGACGCGCTCCAGGGCGCGGTCCATGACGAAGTCGGTGAGCACGTCGACGAGCCCGGTGGCCTCGACGGCCGGCACGAACTCGTCGGGGTCGACCCGGCCGAACTCGGGGTGCTTCCAGCGCACGAGCGCCTCCGCGCCGACGACCTGACGGCTGGGCAGCGCCACCTTCGGCTGGTAGTGCACCGAGATCTGGCCGCCCTCCAGCGCGTGCCGGAACTGCGTCACGAGCTGGAAGCGGCGCAGGAAGATCTGGCCCATGCTCGGCGCGTAGGAGCGCACCGGCTCGGCCTCGCTGGTGGCCCGCACGGCGACGTCGGCGCGCTGGAGCATCGCGTCCACGTCGGGCTCGTCGACCTCGCACACGGACTTCGCGACGTAGCCGACGATGGCGGTGGCCTCGACGGTGAGCCGGTCCACCGGGTACGGCACGGACAACCCGGCGCGCAGCCGCTCGGCGATCTCGTGGGCGTGCTCCGCCTTGGCCCCGGCGAGGAACACGGCGAACGAGCCGCCCTCCAGCCGCGCGAGCGGCACGTCCGGGCCCAGGGAGTCGCGCATGCGCCGTCCGGCGGCCACGACCATCCGGTTGCCCCACGCCTGGCCGAGCGCGTCGGAGACGGTGGACAGCACGTCGAGGTCGACGCGCAGCACGACCGACGCGGGCGTCTGGCGCAGCGGTTCGGCGACGGCCTCGCGGAAGCCGGGCCGGTTGAGCAGGCCGGTCAGCGGGTCGTGGTAGGCGTCGTGGCGCAGCCGGGCGAGCAGGCGGCGGTTGTCCACGGCGGTGGCGAGGTGGCTCGCGAGCGTGCGCAGGAGCTGGATGTCGGCCTTGCCGAACCCGCGCCAGCGGCTGAGCCGGTCGTGCGCCTCGACCGCGCCGAGGAGCTGGTTCGCGCCGCGCAGCGGCACGACGAGCGCCTCGCGGGCGTCGCGGCGCACGAGCGCGTCGACGACGTCCTCCGAGGCGTCGGCGAGGCGGAAGTAGCGCACGTGGGAGCCGGGCAGCTGGAGCATCGGGTCCTCGCGCGAGGACCGGGAGTCGGCGCGGCGCATCGCCTCGGGCAGCGGCTCACCGGACACGAGCGTCTGCATGGACGCCTGCGGGTCGGTGCGCAGCCGCAGCACCACGCGGTCGGCGTTGAGCTGCTCGCGGATGCGGTCGGCGATGAGCTGCCACTCGTCGTTGTTCTCGACGTCGTCCGCGTCGTCGGCCGGGTCGCGGGGTCCGGTGGCGCGCTGCCCCGAGCGGGCCACGCGCAGGCTGACCTCGCTGAGCGCTTCGAGGTCCCGCTGCTCGCGCAGCAGCCCGGAGTAGGCGAGGTACGTGGCGGAGATGCCGGCGAAGACCAGCACGATCAGGACGCCGCCCCACGGCGTGGTCGTGGCGATCTCGTAGGCCACGAGTCCGGCGGCGGTGTTGAGCAGCGCGACGACGAGGGTCTGCAGGACGAGCCGGACGCCGTTGCCGACGCGCATCGACTTGCCCATGAGCTGCAACGCGGTGAGACCGAGGACGATGGCGACGAGCGGCACCGCGATCGTGCCGACGAACGCGCCGGCCCACGGCGGGCCGGAGCTGCCGAACGCGCGGTTCACGCCCTCGGCCACGGCGAACGCGACGGAGATCTCGACGAACATCAGGCCGGCGTTGTAGATCGCGCGGTCGAGGATGCGGCGACCCAGCAGGGTGCCGACACCGGCCACGACGTGGGCGGCGAGCACGACCTCGAAGGGCGCGACGAGCAGTCCGAGCACGAGCGGGATCTCGGTGAACGAGATGGTCCAGGCGACACCGCTGCGGACGTCCACGTTGATCGCGAGCTGCTCGGCGAGCAGGAAGCCGACGACCAGGAGCGGGCCCGCCCACAGCAGGCTGTGGCCGCCGCGGTCGGGCAGCCAGGACCCGACGGCGACCGCGGACAGCACGCCCACCGCGAGGAGTGCCACGGCGAAGACGCTGAAGCCTCGGTTGGTCGACCGGGTGAGTCCGCCCCGTGGTGCGGTCGCCGAGTTCGACGCGGGGTCGGACATCCAGCCTCCTCGTCAGCCTGCGCCGTGAACCGGAACCCGGTCCGGCGGTGGTCCGAACTCGTGGCGTGACTGAGGGGCCTCGTACTGTGACCGAGACCCCTCCTGATGCTCAATGTACCCCGGATGGGCGATGAATTGGCAGGTAGATGAGGCCGCTACCACGTGGCGTGATCTGCGTTGGACCGAACGGGGTCACACCGTGAGCTGCCCCCGGAGCACCGTGACCGCGCTTCCGGCGAGCTGGACACGGTCCGCACGCAGCACCGCGCGCACGAGGCCGCCGCGGGGCGACGCCTGCTCGGCCAGCAGCTCGTTCCTCCCCAGCCGCGGCGCCCACCAGGTGGCGAGCGTGCAGTGCGCCGATCCGGTCACCGGGTCCTCCGGCACCCCGACGCGCGGGTAGAAGCAGCGGCTGACGACGTCGATCCCGTCGCGGTCGCCGGGCGCGGTGACGATCACGCCGCGGGCCCCGATCTCGGCCAGCCGCGCGAGGTCCGGTCGCAGCGCCCGGACGTCCGCGGCCGACGTCACGGCGACCAGGAAGTCCGACACGCCCCGCTCGACCGACTCGATCTCGACGCCCTGGAGCGCCTCGGCGAGGCCGGGCGGCGGCGGGGCGGGACTCGTGGGATCGGCCGGGAAGTCCATCCGGATCACGCCGTCCTCGCCCGCCTCGCACGTCAGCACGCCGCTGCGGGTGCGGAACCGGCGGTCACCGCCCAGCACGTGCGCGGTCGCGAGCGTGGCGTGGCCGCACAGGTCGACCTCGGCGGCCGGGGTGAACCAGCGCAGCGGCACCGGATCGGCGCCCGGCGAGGTGAGGTCGCAGAAGGCCGTCTCGGCGTGCTTCATCTCGGCCGCGACGGCCTGCATCCAGCCGGAGTCCCGCTGCTCGGTCAGCAGCACGACGCCGGCGGGGTTGCCCGCGAAGGGGCGATCGGTGAACGCGTCGACCACGAAGATCTCCACGCTCGACGATCCTACGGTCAGCAGCGGCGCCCCACCGGCCGACGACGGGCCGTTCGGCGCAACGTCCTCCGATCCATCCGGTCGGGTGAAATACACCGATCAGCCCTGGTGAAACGGCTGCCGGCGTGAATTCGATCTCACTTGTGCGCGTGAAGCACCCGATCGGCGGGTACTTGCGGCACGGGGACGCCCTCCTGATCCAGTGGGGAGCGAGGTCTCGCGGAGAGGACGGACATGACCACGACGAAGACGCCAGAGCTGACCGGCCGAGCACGTTCGATGCTGCGCGCGGTCGCAGCGGGACGTGCCGAGTTCTGCGGTGGTCGTGAGCCGGACCTGTACGTCGACGGCCTGCCGTGCTGCGACCAGCTCACGACGCACGAGCTCGTGCGGGCCGGACTGGTGCGCCCGAGCGGCCCCACCGGGTGGGGCTCGTGGGTGCGCGCGGAGATGACCGACGAGGGCAGAGCGGTCCTCGCCGCGGTGTGACGCAGACCCTCGAACACGTGTTCGAGGTGGGTTATGCTGGGCCGGAGGCCGACACGCAGGGGAGAGGAAGCTCTTGCGCGTCGGCCTCCTCGCGCCACGAGGAACCGGCCGACGCCGTGCGACGAGAAAGGCCCCGTGACCTGTTCTCACAGGTCACGGGGCCTTTGACGTGCGTGGCGGGTGTAGGATTCGAACCTACGTAGGCGTAAGCCGACGGATTTACAGTGTGCCCACGGTACCACCTCTGAGCTGGGCAAATAGGCTTCGATCAGCCAACTTCGGTACGTATTCGGCACAGCGCCCGTTCTGCACTGCCACTCCTGCTCGTCGTGCGGTCTGGCCGCCCTTCGCACCGAAGGGCGTCACAGCTCATCAACCTGCTTCCGACGGTCCGTCTACGCACGTTCGTCAGCGGAACCCGCGCGAGCGGCACTCGCCGTCTCAGCGGAGCGGCGTTCGAGCGGCAGCAGCACTGCTCCAGCTCGCACTCCCCCACCAGCCGTGAGTAGACCAATCACCGTATGAGCCGGGGCGGGGCGCCCTGTCCTTCTGGGATCGGTAACTGCGGTAACTGCGGTAACCGCGCAGGTCAGACGGTTACCGCAGCGGTAACCGGTTACCGCAAGCCGGGTTACCGGTAACCGCACCATCGGTAACCGCAACCAGATCGGTAACCCTCCGACCTGCAAGGTTACCGCAGTTACCGCAGTTACCGATCCCAGAGAAGGACGCCCTCGAAGGGGGCCAAGGATGAACCAATCCCTGCATGAGGACGTCAGACTCCGCAACTGCAGGCCAACCCTTCTAGAGCCACTACAGCAGCCCCACGGGGTTACACTGCACCCCGCACAAACCCATGCTGAAAGCCCGCTGCCCGACACAAAGCACCAGGTCAAGAAGTGTCTTCCCCGCGCGAGCGGGGGTGGTCCCGCCCAGGCCAGCACCTCCTCGCGGGAGACCTTGTCTTCCCCGCGCGAGCGGGGGTGGTCCCGCGACTCCTCGACAAGCCCGGTGTTGAGAAGAGTCTTCCCCGCGCGAGCGGGGGTGGTCCGCGGGCAGCATCGGCGCGGTTCTGCGCTTGGACGTCTTCCCCGCGCGAGCGGGGGTGGTCCCTCGCGCTCGGCGGCGTCCTGGTCGACGTCGACGTCTTCCCCGCGCGAGCGGGGGTGGTCCACAGCCTGCACGCGCCGGTCTCGTGCCAGGTCGGGTCTTCCCCGCGCGAGCGGGGGTGGTCCCAACCCGCTCGCTCGCGACCTGCGGCCAGCGCTGTCTTCCCCGCGCGAGCGGGGGTGGTCCGTCGAAGATGCTGACGTTCCAGCAGATCGGCGCGTCTTCCCCGCGCGAGCGGGGATGGTCCCAGGAGATCGGCGGCGAGACGGTCCTCACCATGGTCTTCCCCGCGCGAGCGGGGGTGGTCCCCGCGGCCCCGCACCCCTGCCGACGCTCTACGGGTCTTCCCCGCGCGAGCGGGGGTGGTCCCGGCGGTGCGGGGGTAAACCAGGCGGGCGGTGCGTCTTCCCCGCGCGAGCGGGGGTGGTCCCACGTCAGCGGCTGAACTCTGGGACGCGATCGAGTCTTCCCCGCGCGAGCGGGGGTGGTCCGCGCCAGCCCGAGAAGACCGCCGACCTCGCCGAGTCTTCCCCGCTCCAGCCTGCACTCGCCCGCCAACCGCGAGCAGACCAATCACCGTATGAGCCGGGGCGGGCCACCCTGCCCTTCTGGGATCGGTAACTGCGGTAACCGCGCAGGTCAGACGGTTACCGCAGCGGTAACCGGTTACCGCAAGCCGGGTTACCGGTAACCGCGCCATCGGTAACCGCAACCAGATCGGTAACCCTCTGACCTGCAAGGTTACCGCAGTTACCGCAGTTACCGATCCCAGAGAAGGACGCCCCCACCCGCGACCGACGATGAACCAATCCCTGCGTGAAGACGCCAGCCTCTGCAACTGCCGGCCAACCCTTCTGGAGCTACTGCGGCAGCCCCACGGTTACACTTCACCTCGCACAAACCCATGCTAAAACCCGCTGATCGACATAAAGGACCAGGTCAAGAAGTGTCTTCCCCGCGCGAGCGGGGGTGGTCCGCTCTACTACTCCGCGGCCTATCCGTTCCGGTGGTCTTCCCCGCGCGAGCGGGGGTGGTCCCCCGATCAACTTCGCGTTGCAGGACGAGACGGGGTCTTCCCCGCGCGAGCGGGGGTGGTCCGTAGCCCGTCACCACCCGCCCGGACCGGCGGACCGTCTTCCCCGCGCGAGCGGGGGTGGTCCCGAACCCCTGTAACGCTTGTTGTAAGACAAAGCGTCTTCCCCGCGCGAGCGGGGGTGGTCCGTACGCCCGTCACGGCCTGTCCGTCGCGGACGTGTCTTCCCCGCGCGAGCGGGGGTGGTCCCCTCGTTTCAAGGTTCGCCCAACTCGTCGAGGAGTCTTCCCCGCGCGAGCGGGGGTGGTCCGTTCCGGATGATCTCCGGAGCGCTGCACTACTTGTCTTCCCCGCGCGAGCGGGGGTGGTCCCGCGATCGTGTCCGACCGGCGGCCCTTGTGGACGTCTTCCCCGCGCGAGCGGGGGTGATCCGGCGTCACGGGTGGCCGGGATGAGGTTCTGGTGGTCTTCCCCGCGCGAGTGGGGGTGGTCCTAGTTCGCAGCCACACTATGCGCATGACCACGTGTCTTCCCCGCGCGAGCGGGGGTGGTCCTCTCCTGCTGATAGGTGGGTGGTGGAACCAGGTGTCTTCCCCGCGCGAGCGGGGGTGGTCCCCTCACCGTCAACGGGACGCTCGGCGGCTCGGGGTCTTCCCCGCGCGAGCGGGGGGTGGTCCGTCCTCCTGGGCCTTGCGCATCAGCAGGCCGATGTCTTCCCCACGCGAGCGGGGGTCCGGAAGCGGCGCTGCTGACGAAGGCAGCTGTGGCGTCTTCCCCACGCGAGCGGGGGCTCCCCGGCCTGTCAACATGATCATCGTCTAGTCAGCAGCACCGCTCCAGCCCGCCTCCCCCACCAGCCGCAAGCAGACCAATCTCCGCATGAGCGGCCCTGTCCTTCTGGGATCGGTAACTGCGGTAACTGCGGTAACCGTGCAGGTCAGGCGGTTACCGCAGCGGTAACCGGTTACCGCAAGCCGGGTTACCGGTAACCGCGCCATCGGTAACCGCAACCAGATCGGTAACCCTCCGACCTGCGAGGTTACCGCAGTTACCGCAGTTACCGATCCCAGAGAAGGACGCCCTCGAAGAGGGCCAAGGATGAACCAATCCCTGCATGAGGACGCCAGACTCCGCAACTGCAGGCCAACCCTTCTAGAGCCACTACAGCAGCCCCACGGTTACACTCCACCCCGCAAAACCCATGCTGAAAGCCCGCTGCCCGACACAAAGCACCAGGTCAAGAAGTATCTTCCCCGCGCGAGCGGGGGTGGTCCGCGGATGCAGAACGATCCGTTGATCGACCCCCGATCTTCCCCGCGCGAGCGGGGGTGGTCCCCCGGAGCCCGACCTCGGCGACGTCGACCTGGAATCTTCCCCGCGCGAGCGGGGGTGGTCCCTCCTGGACGCCGAGCGCGCCGCCGCCATCGAGATCTTCCCCGCGCGAGCGGGGGTGGTCCGTCCTCGACGGCCACCCGGCTGTCGTTCGTCCCATCTTCCCCGCGCGAGCGGGGGTGGTCCCGCGTCGACGACGCCCTGCGCGCCCGCCGTGTTATCTTCCCCGCGCGAGCGGGGGTGGTCCCGTCGGGTGCGCGGTCAACAGCGACTGGAACGTATCTTCCCCGCGCGAGCGGGGGTGGTCCCGCACCGATCACCGGCACGGTCTGTCGGCCGGGATCTTCCCCGCGCGAGCGGGGGTGGTCCCAGCGCGAGCGGCCTGTGGTCGATGCTGTCCCGATCTTCCCCGCGCGAGCGGGGGTGGTCCGCGCACGCGTGCCTGGTGGAGCTGATGCCGACGATCTTCCCCGCGCGAGCGGGGGTGGTCCCCTTGTCGGTGCCCGCGCTGTTGGTGACCCGGAATCTTCCCCGCGCGAGCGGGGGTGGTCCCCGGTCGCGGGCGTTCTTGCTGAACTCGTCGTTGTCTTCCCCGCGCGAGCGGGGGTGGTCCATTGGTGATCAGGTCGACCTCGCCGCGCAGCAGGTCTTCCCCGCGCGAGCGGGGGTGGTCCGGTGTTGTCCGTCTGGGTCTCGTTGGTCGCGGCGGTCTCCCCGCGCGAGCGGGGGTGGTCCCCAGGCGGCGTCAGCGACCAGGAGGCGCAGCCGGTCTTCCCCGCGCGAGCGGGGGTGGTCCCCGGAGCGCGTCGCCCAGGGAGCCAGCAACCGTGTCTTCCCCGCGCGAGCGGGGGTGGTCCCTTGTTCTGCCACGCCATCTCGGTGGTCTGCTTGTCTTCCCCGCGCGAGCGGGGGTGGTCCCACCAGCGCGCGGCCCTGGTCGACGTGCTCGATGTCTTCCCCGCGCGAGCGGGGGTGGTCCCATGTCCGCCGAGTACCAGTCGCCGACGGTGTCGTCTTCCCCGCGCGAGCGGAGGTGGTCCCCCGACGCTGTGCCCGACTATCGAGATCGGCTTGTCTTCCCTGCGCGAGCGGGGGTGGTCCGTGGGAGGCGGGTGGGGAGAACATCCATCCGCGGTCTTCCCCGCGCGAGCGGGGGTGGACCCCGGCCCGTCGCCGTGGTGTGGTGGGTCGGAACGTCTTCCCCGCACAAGCGGGGGTCATCGCCAAATTACTATAGTCTTATCGTCATGACGTTTTGCCCGAGGCAGGAGTACGCCATTCCTATCTTCTGTCTCCTCCCAGTCATGCAGCCGTTGAAGAAACCCGTCCAAGTCTCCCTTGGGCAAATTGGCAACCCTTTCCCAACCGATTTCAAGGTGGTCTACAATTCTTTGCGCACCGTCAGTCGCAAGCACGCACCATTCAATCAGATTACACGGAAATTGACGACTTACGGCTTCACCCGCCGCTCGCGGTTCAGACTCAGCAATCCAATAACCATTCGGCACGTTCCTGTATTGAACTTCCACTTCTTGCAGCTTACTCATTAGAAACTTATGCTCCTCGTCATAGCCGCTACCGCTCTGCAACCGCTCGCGATAGGTACGACGCATGTCATGGGCCACCCCACCTAGGCGCGCGTCTGTCACCCGGTGAATTTCACCCTTTTTGGTGGCGATCAGCGCAGTGCTGTCCCCTAACGCCAGCACTTCCAAAACACTGGCGCGCTTACGCGCGATGAGAACAGTAGACGATGGGCCAATATGAGCGGGAACATCCAGCCTTCCGACTACTTCCCGGATGCTTTCAGCAAGCAACTCAGGAAGGTCGACATTTAAGTCATCGAGTCTTCTTCTGAGTGCAGAAGCAAGTAAATCTACGTAATCACTTGCGGTCGCGGTACTAGGACTAAAGCTAGAAGCTCCATCTAGAACTGCTACCGAGTTGAGCGTACTCAGCCAACGATCCTGCCCGATACCTGACCCACCAGGGAGAACACTGCCGTAAAATTGCCTCATGACCACACTCTCACTGGAGCAAGGACGCTGATTTTCTTCGGAGCGAGGCCTTCAAATTCGCCCGTTACGGCCATACTGAATTCCGAATCCCCAAACTCTGCGAACAACTCGGGAAGCGCTGTAATTAAGTAGTGCGCTGCCCCAACAGAGCCCAGCGCGTGAAGACCCGCGATATGTACAATTACATGATTGCCCAACTTGCGACGTGCAATATAGGCGTGGTCGGCTCGGATAGGATTCACATCGTCCATCGGCGACAAGTACCGCCCTCCGGTGATCCGATCAACGATGTACCACTGAGCATTATCGCCTAGGGTCATCGTCAGGAACGGATCTTCCCCCATAAGTTTGTGTCCTATGTGTGCAGAAGCCGGACCACACACCACAACGGCGTCACCCTTTGGCTCCCACTCCTCGCGCGGGTCGATCAAAACGCGGTCAGCTACAGAAAACGCCAATTTTTCCAGTTCTACGGTCAAGTAAGCACCCGTAGCGTCATCCTCGGAGGCGATTACCACATCCTCTCGCTCGCGAATGATACGGCCAGGCAGTGCAATTTCTAGTGGGCCGACTCCGAAGAACGCTCGTTCAGGGCGTGGCGCAGTGCTACGAATCTGCGTAACTCGCCCCTTTGTAATACCGAGGGCAGCAGCAATTTCGGTGTAGCTCATGTTGCTTGATCGGCGCGCCTCCTCGATTGCCGCCTTGCGCAGTCTTGCCAGCTCTACTGACCGCTGCTGGTAGATGGTGATCAACTCACTTGCCCGCTGACCTCGCTTGATCGGGTCGGGGTCTGACCGGACGGACTCGAACTCGTCGAACGGGGGCGATGCCATGCCTCTAGTTTAGGCCCCCTTGACACGTGACGCTCCTAGCTCTAGCTTCTGTTTAGCCCCCCTCAACAGAGGGGGTTGCTGCAGAGGCGGAGTTTAGGCCCCCTACACGAAAGGTTCCTCGTGGACGCCACTAGCTACTCCCCAGACGGTCTGACTTCGACCATCTTGCGTCTACTGGATGCACAGGTGTCGGTGGAGATTGCGCAGTCGGCAGCGCCGACGTCGGCGCTGCTGGACGGCACGGCACTGGAGCGCCGCAACCGCCGCATCGCTGGCCGCGCCCTGGCTGGGATCACCGCGCGGTACGGCGTGAGCCTGGTTCAGGCGCAGCGTGAGGCCGAGGTTCCGGTGCTGCCGCTAGAGGCGACGATTCCCGCGCCGGTGTTCGGCAAGGTCAAGCGTGTCGGTCGCAAGGCGCGTCGTGAGGCCGCTCGCGCCGCTGCTGCTCGTTCCGGCGTGGGTCGGGTGGCGTGATGAGTCTGACCGCCGCTGTCACCTTCGCCGTTGTCCTGCCCGGTCTGCTGGTGGCGCACACCGTGGCTGATCACTGGGGGCAGACCGGTCACCAGGCCGCGGCCAAGGGCCGTCCCGGTCGGGCGGGTCGTGTGGCGTGTGCGTCGCACGTAGCGGTCTACACCGCCGTCACAGCCGCGGCCGTCGCGCTGCTGTGGGCGGTGCTGGACCTAACCATCTCCCCCGCCGGGTTCCTCGCCGGTCAGGTGGTCTCCGCGGTGACGCACTACTGGGCCGACCGCCGCACCACCCTGGCGAAGCTGGCCGCGCTGGTGGGCAAGGCCGAGTTCTACGCCCTGGGAGCGCCCCGCGAGGTCATCGCGCTGACCGACACCGACACCAAGGTCCGGTTGTACCGCGCGGACGCCTCCGGTGCGGAGGTGTCGTGGGACAACCCGAGCTTGGGCACCGGGGCGTATGCGTTGGACCAGTCCTGGCACTGGCTGTGGCTGCTCGTCGCGGCGCTGCTGACCGCCGTGGTGTCGTGATGGGCCGCCGCCAGCACCCGTGGGTGCTCTCCGCAGTGCCGTGGTCGCCGGACACGCAGTACATCCGGGGCACGTGCGAGGGGGTGCCGCTGCTGTCGTGGGGCACCGCCGACCGCGCCCGGCTGGCCACCTACCGGCAGTTGCGCCGGCGGGGACTGCGTCCCGGTGGTCAGGACCCGGTGGCGGTCCTGTACTTCCGCCACAACGCCTCCAAGCACCAGGTCAAGGCCAACCTCTACCGCATCGACCTGGCCAAGCCCGTGCGGCCGATGACCCCGGCCCGCTGGACCGCCCTGGCCAAGGCCAACCTCGCCCGCCGCATCTGCCACAGCTGCGGCCGCGACGTCGGCTACGTCGTGCCCACCAGCACCCGGCAGTGCTGGCCGTGCTTCGAGGCCGACGACATCGCACAGCACGCCGCCTGAGCACCAGGCACACCACCGAATCCGCACACCAGTAAGGAGATCAGCCGTGCGCATCCCCAACCCCGACGGCACCAAGCGCCCCTGCCCCACCTGCGGGCAGCCGACCGTGCTCGCCGAGATCAGGCCCGCCCAGGGCCAGCGCGTGCACTGCGGCACCTTCCGCGCCGAGTGCCACGTCCAGCAGGGCCGCCGCGCCGCCGCCTAGCTGTGCCCGGACCGGCGGCCAGTCCGCCACAGACACACCGCCGGTCCGGCTCTCACAACCCCAACGATCACCAGACCGAAGGAGCACACCCAGTGTCCAGCACGTCCAGTGCCGCGTTCAAGGCGGCCAAGTGGGTCGGCGGCAAGGCCGTCGGCAGCCTCACCCAGTCCCGCGCCTGCTGCCCCGCTCCCACCGGCAAGGGCGGCAAGCCCTGCGGTAAGGCCGTGGCCACCGGCCGCATGGCCGACGGCCGCACTTGCGGCCGGAACCTCTGCCAGATCTGGCGCGACACCTGACCCGCACAGCGGGCGGTGGGCACCTGGCCCCGCCTTCACGACCGGCCGCCCGCACTCCGCCACCACTCCGGTTCACCAGACCGCAGGAGCACCCGTGCAGTTCAAGAACAAGGCCGCCGAACGCGACTTCCACGCTGACGCCCGCCACCTTCGCCAGCAAATCAACGACTACCGCGCCCTGGGCGAGCACGACACCGCCGAGCAGCTCGTCAAGGAGTCCCAGCGCCGCGGACGGGGAGCCGATGGCTACCCCCTCGACTACCGCGGCCTCAAGGACCTCAGCGACCCCCGCCGCCGCTGACACCGCCCCGGATCGGCGGGCCGTCCGCCACCACGACACACCCGCCGATCCGGGCTCTCACCACCCCGCAGCGTCACACCGACCAGTCAGGAGCACCCCGTGCACCACATCGTCCCAGCTTCACCGACCCCTGTCCGGGTCCTCTCCTTCGGCTACCTGCACTCCACCCCACCAGCAGCGGAACTGGTGCTCGACGTGCGCCGCTACCTGTCCGACCCCGCCCGCGTCCGCGACACCGGACTGCTCGACTCCGACGGCCGCGACCCCGCCGTGCAAGACGCCGTAATCGCCACCCCCGGCAGCCTCGCCACCCTGCTGGCCCTGCGCATCTTCACCGACGGCTACCCCGCTCACAAGCCGCTGACCATCGCCATCGGCTGCGCCGGCGGACGCCACCGCTCCGCCGCCCTCGCCGAACTCCTCACTTCCGAACTGCTCGCAGACGGCATCCCCGCCCAGGTCCACCACCTGCACATCCACCTGCCCCGCGTCCTGCACGACACCGACGACACCGCCCCCACCCAGCAGGAAGGGCACCCCCGATGAAAACCACCCTGCTCCTGCTCCTGCTCGGTCTGGGAGTCACCACCGTGGTCCTGCTGTGGAAAGTGCTGCTCACCGCCACCGCCGTCGCCCTCGTGCAGTGGGCCGTCACCACACAGATCGACCACCCCGCCGCCGTCGCCGTCGCCTACGCGATCCCGGCGCTGGCCGTGGCCTATCTGCTCACCCGCCGCCCCGCCCCACGGCTTCCGCGTTCCCTGCGCACCGCTCACGCCTACCGAGGAGGTTTCCGGTGACCACGACGTTCTACGACCGCCGCGCCGAGCGCACCGCCGCCGCCGCTCAGGCCGAGCAGCAGCGCGCCGACGCCGAGCGCACCCGCGCTGAAACCGCGCTGGCGATGGTGCAGGTCCAGCAGGCCCGCGCCCACGCCGCCGCCGAGCTGTCCGAGCGACGCCAGCAGCGCGAGCAGGCCGACAAGCAGGCCACCCGCCAGCGCCGCGCCGCCACCCGCGCCCGGTGGGCTGCCAGGCTGCCCGAGTGGCTGCTCTCCGTGCTGTGGGCCACCGTCATCGTCTCCCCGATCACCCTGGCGTGGCAGGCACAGCGCTCCTTCGCCGAGACCACCCTCGCGCTGCCCGCCACGACGTCGTGGCTGTTCCCGCTGGCCGTGGAAGCCGGGGCGTGGGTGTGCGCGTTCGAGGCCCACCGCCGCACCAAGGCGGGGTTACCGGTCGGGGCGCTGCCCACGTGGATGTGGGTGCTCGCCGGGATCGCCGCCGGTATCAACCTGCTGCACGGCACCGCCGATCACGGCCCCGTCGCCGGGATCGCCCTGGCCACCATGAGCCTGCTCGGGGTGCTGCTGCACCACGTGCGCCAGGCCGCCGACCACGCCGCCGCCGAAGGCCGCGACACCGCGCAGCTGCGCCGCGCGCTGTGGCGTCGCGTGCGCTTCCCCCGGCTGTCCTTCGCCGCCGCATCCATCGCCGCCGCCCGCTCCGGGCGCGTCGACGCCGAGACCGCCTGGCGTCAGGCGTGGGTCGACCGCTACGGCGTCGGCCCCGACTCCTCCCGCCGCGATCGCCGCCTGGCCCGCACCATCACCCGCCACCGGTGGAGCGCCGACCGCAAGGCCGCGCGGTCCGGTGACCTGGTCATCGTCGGCGGGGTCATCCTGCCCGCCGTCATCCCCGGCCTCACCACCGAGACCACCCCCGCGCCGCCCGCGCTGACGATCGTCCCGGCCGTGGCGGAGCCCTCCGCCGAGCCCGCCGACACGGGCACCGACACGCCGGTCGTTCAGGGCGAACTGTCCCCTCGGGCGGCCGACCTGCTGATCAAGGTGCGGACCGCCATCGCCGCCGGTGAGCTGCCCGCCGCGCCCGCCGCCACCGCCATCCGCAAGCAGTTCGGCGGTGCCAGCGAGACCGCCCGTGAAGTCCGCGACGCCCTCAAGCACGACGCCAGAAGCGAGGCCGCCTGATGAGCACCACCACGACCGCCGTCGGCACCCCCGACCCCGACGAGCAGCCCAGCAACGTCGTCCCCCTGCGCCCCGTCGACAGCAGCACGGCCGTTCCCGGCGTGGCCGGTGAGGTGGAGCGGTCGGCGGTGGTCGAGGGTGAGTTGCTGACGCCGGAGGAGTCGGCGGCGGTGGACCGGCGGATCGCCGCCGCGCGGGCGGCGAAGTTCGTGCGCGCTGCCGCCGTGGCCCCGGTGCGGGTGGTGCGCGTCGTGCGGGAGTCCGAGCGCACCGCCACCGCCGCCAAGACCACCCTGGGCCCCGCGCTGTGCGTGGTGCAGGGTGTGGAGTCCTGGGTCATCCGCGGCTGGGACGCCGGAACGCTGGGTGTCTACCGCCGCCAGATCCGCTCGGCGGAGGCGATGGGCGACACCGAGGCGCTGCGGGACTGGACCGACCGCAAGGAAGCCGCCGTGGAGCGCCGTCACCAGCGGATCAAGGACCTGCCCGTGCTCGCCGTCGGGGTCGCCAAGACCCTCGTCGGTGGGTTGGTCGGAACGATCGTGCTGGTACTGGTGCTGGGCGCGGTCGTGCAGATCACCGGCGCCGGTCAGTTCACCGCCGTGGTCGGCGGCGCGCTGGACATCGTGCGGTGGGTCATCACCGCCGTGGCGTTCGCCTGGGCCCCGTTCGTGATGCTCGCGCCGCTGGGTGTGCTGCTCGCGGCGTGGCGGGAGGGCCGCCGTCGGGGCACCGCGCCGGGGTGGCTGGCCACCGCATCTGACGGCGGCGTGGACCTCACGATCGACGAGACCACCATCGCCCGTGCGCTGGAGGCGCTGCGCATCCAGCAGATCAGCGCCTACATCAAGCAGGGGTTGCCGTTGCAGTACCTCACCCCGGCCCGCCGCGACGGGCGCGGCACGCACGCCGTGCTGCGCCTCCCGGCCGGTGTGACGGCCGAGAAGATCGCTCGCCGCCGTGCCGACCTGGCCACCGGCCTGCACCGGCTGGCGAAGGAGGTGTGGCCGACCACCGGCAGCGAGGCCGGAATCCTGGACCTGTGGATCGCCGACAAGGGCGCGCTGGCCGAGGGGGCGGGGCCGTATCCGCTGCTCACCGACGGCGCGGTGGACGTGTTCAAGGGGGTGCCGTTCGGGCGGACCCTGCGGGGTGAGCCGATCACCGCTCCGGTGATGGAGCGCAACACCATCTCCGGTGGCATTCCCGGACAGGGCAAGTCCTCCGGGGCGCGCGTCATCATGGCCGGTGCCGCCCTGGACCCCACCGCTGAGCTGCGGATCTGGGTGCCCGACGCGAACTTCGACTTCGAGGCGTTCAAGCCGCGGTGCTCCCGCTACGTCATGGGAGCCGAGGACGAGAAGATCGCCGAGATCCTGGAGCACCTGCGGGAGCTGCACGCCGAGGTCCAGCGTCGCGGGGAGCTGCTGGTCAAGTACGAGATCCCGTCGGTGACGCGGGAGTACGCCAGCAAGGGCGTCGGGCTGCACCCGCTGTTCGGGCTGCTGGAAGAAGCGCACGTGGCGATCCAGCACGCCGTCTACGGCAAGGAGATCTCCGGTCTGCTGGTCGACGTCGTCCGGCTGGGCCGCAAGCGCGGCATCCACCTCATCCTGTCCACACAGGCCCCGACGAAGGACTCGATGCCGCGCGACGTGACCCGCAACTGCTCCAACGGCATCGCCTACGCCGTGGGCGACCACGTCGCCAACGACGCCCTGCTCGGGCAGGGCGCGTACGCCGCCGGGCACCGCGCCACCGAGCTGATCCCCGGCACCGACCGGGGAACCGCGGTGGTCAAGGGCTTCAGCGGGGAGCGCTCGGAGATCGTGCAGGCGTACTTCCTGGACGTCGCCAAGGGCAACGACCAGGTCACCCCCATCATCGAACGCTCGCTCGCCGCGATCCGGACCGCCGGGCGCACCCTGCCCGGCAGCGACGCCCCCGCCCCGCAGATCGAGTCCGATCGGGACCTGCTCGAAGACCTCGACGCCGTGATGGGCCAGGAGCCGATCAAGGCCGCCGACCTGCCCGCGCTGCTGGAGCGCCACGCTCCCAAGTGGACCCCCTACAAGACGATGACCGGTAAGTCCCTGCGCGACGAGTTGGCCGCGCTCGGCGTCAAGGTGCCCTCCACCGGCAACAAGTACCCCGTCGATCCGGTCACCGTCCGTGACGCACTGGCTCGGCGTGCCACCGCCGACCTGGACGAGCAGGACTAGTCACCACCAGCGGCCGAGTTAGGTCGGCACCACCTCGCCAACACCGCGTATCCCGGCCCTGACCAGGGCTACACGGAGCCGACCTAACTCGCCCAACCAGGTAACTAACCCCTGATCAGCACGCACACGGGGCGACCTAACCCGCCGGGTGAAAAACCTAACTCGATCCCAGTGGCCTAACTCAGCCCCGACACCCCGCACACCACCCACGACGAGCACCCGCACCCGGTGCCCGCCGCACCCCCGCACACCCACATGTCATCACTCACAGTCACGAGATGGAGGGCACACGCCATGCGCCACCTGATCGCCGCGCTCGCCCGGCTCACCGCGGCCTGCCCCCTCTGCTTCGCGCCCATCCCCGCAGACCGCGTCATGTGCACCGGCTGCGCCGCCCGCTGACGACAAGGAGCACCCGCCATGCCCGACGACAACCTCATCCACCTCGAAGTCAAGCGCAGTTGGTGGGACGGCAGCTCGAAGACCGCGTGCGGGCTACACGTCAAGCGGCCCGAAGCCGTGTGGACCTGGTTCACCTCGCGCACCTGGTGCCCCACCTGCAAGGCCGCCGACCAGGCGGGCAAGTAACCGCATCCCGGACCGGCGGGCAGTCCGCCACGACACACCCCGCCGGTCCGGGCTCACACCCCAGCCCCACCTCCACAGGAGACACATCATGAATCCTCTGCTCGACCACGCTCTAGCCGTCGCCGCGCGCGGCTGGCCGGTCTTCCCGCTGCGCCCCGGCACCAAGCGCCCCGCGCTGCACGGCACGACCTCCTGCCCTCACACCGGTCCCTGCATGACGGGGCACCTGGGGTGGGAGCAGCGCGCCACCACCGACCCCGACCGCATCCGCCGCGCCTGGAACACCGCCCCGTTCAACATCGGCCTGCCCACCGGCCCGGCCGGACTCGTCGTGGTCGACCTCGACACCCCGAAGTCACCCGCCGACGTGCCCCCGGACGGCTGGAACCGGGAGGGGGTGTCAGACGGCCACGACGTGTTCGCCCTCGTCTGCGAGCAGGCCCGGCAGCCGGTGCCGTGGGAGACCTTCACGGTCCGCACCGCACGCGGCGGCTCACACCTGTACTTCGTCGCACCCTCCGGTGTGGAGCTGCGCAACACCGAGGGCGATGCCGGCGGGCTGGGGTGGAAGGTCGACACCCGCGCGCACGGCGGCTACGTCGTCGCCCCCGGATCAAACACCCCGCACGGGGCCTACACGGTCTTGGACGACCGGGAACCCGTCGAACTGCCCGGCTGGTTGATCCAGGCACTGTCTCCCAAGCCGCGTACGGCGCTCTCAGCGCCCGTTGTGGTGCCCTCACAGCGGATGCCCGCCTACGTCGCCGCCGCCGTGCAGGGCGAACGCGACCGGGTCGCAGCGGCGCAACCAGGGGCGCACACCCGCACCCTGTTCATCGCCGCCGTCGCACTCGGACAGCTCGTCGCCGCCGGACACCTCCCCCCGGCTACAGCGGAAGCCCACCTGCACGCAGCCGCCACACACATGATCACCGACCAGTGCCACTGCACCGAACGAGAAGTCCTCCGCACCATCACCAACGGCCTGCGCGCCGGAGCCTCCCGACCACGACAAGCACCCGCCGACCGGCAGCAGCTCGGTGTGCGAGGTGCGGCATGAGCACCGGCCACCAATTCCCCGCGCTGAAGGAAGCCCAGTCATGAGTGAGCACAGCGGCGCGGAAGTCCTCGACCGAGTACAGGCGTTCCTCTCGCGGTTCAACGCTTTCCCCGATCAGCACTGCGCGCCGATGCTCGCCCTCTGGTACGCCCACACCTGGGCCGCCGAACACTTCTACATCACTCCGCGACTGGTGCTCTCCAGCGCGGAACCGGGATCTGGAAAGACGCGCGTTCTGGAGGTGGCTCGTTTCCTGAGCAAGGCACCGGAGATGACGTTTTCCGCTACCCCTGCCGCACTATTCCGCATGGTCGGCGCTGGACCCATCACGATTCTGTTCGACGAGATCGACGCTATTTTCGACGCGAAGGGTGGCGGTAACGAGGACCTTCGGGCGCTGGTGAACGCCGGATACAAGCGGTCCGCCACCGTGGCTCGGTGCAAGGGCGACGCGGGCAACATGGTCATCGAGCGTTTCCCGGTCTACGCCCCTGCTGCGCTGGCTGGAATCGCCGGTCGGATGCCCGACACCATCATGAGTCGAGCTATCACCATTCACATGCGTCGTCGTCGGGCGGACGAAACGGTGGAGCCGTTCCGCGAACGGCAGGTGGACGAGCAGTCGACTCCGA
The DNA here is from genome assembly GCF_016464305.1 of Umezawaea beigongshangensis. Lineage (GTDB taxonomy): Bacteria > Actinomycetota > Actinomycetes > Mycobacteriales > Pseudonocardiaceae > Umezawaea_A > Umezawaea_A beigongshangensis. The sequence goes on along the minus strand of NZ_JAEIOJ010000005.1, from coordinate 122,423 downwards.
TCCGTGAGGCGCTGGCCGCGTGGGTGGAGTCGGTGGGTGACCAGGTCGGCACGGCCTATCCCGAGATGCCCGACGGCGTGGCCGACCGGTCGGCGGAGATCTGGGAACCGCTGCTGGCCATCGCCGATGCTGCCGGTGGTCACTGGCCTGACACCGCGCGCGCTGCCTGCCTGTACTTCGTGACCGCGTCGCAGAGCAACCCCGCTTCCGACCGCATCCGCCTGCTGGCCGACCTGCGGGCCGTCTTCAACGACCGCGGTGTGAAGCGCATGAGCACCGTGGAGATCCTCGCCGTGCTGCACAGCATGGACGAGGCCCCCTGGGGCGACTTCTACGGCAGGCCGATCAACGCACGCCAACTCGCCGTGGAACTCAACGCCTACGGCGTCAAGGTCACCGCCTACAAGAGCGGTGGCAAGACGTTCAAGGGGTACGTGGTCGACGGGGACAACGGACTCGGTGACGCGTGGGCGCGCTACCTCCCGACCGAGAACGTTGACGAGGGGACGGCGGTGTGAGTCGACAGGAGTTGCTCACGGTTGCGGAGTTCTGCGCCGAGTTCAAGGTGTCACGTTCGACGTTGTACGAGTGGCTGGCGAAGAAGACCGCACCCCGGTGCCGCAAGTTGCCGAACGGTCAGTTGCGGTTCAGCCGGTCAGATGTGGAGAAGTGGTTCAACTCGTGCGAGGTGGCAGCGTGACGGACACGAGTTACGACGTTCGCATCTACGCGATCGACGTCTACAAGGGCAAGCGCACGACGACCCATTGGGTTCGATGGTCGGTCGACCGCATTCCGTCCAAGAAGGCGTTTCGGACGGCCGCGCTCGCGAACAGCTTCCGGGCAAGTCTGTTGAGCGCGGCCAACAGGGGAGAGGCGTTCGACCGGGAGACCGGGCTGCCGGTGTCGATGGCGCGGAACGCGAACACGTCGTCGTGGTTCGCGTTCGCCTGTTCGTTCGTGGACATGAAGTGGCGGGACGCGGCTCCGGGGCAGCGGCGGACCATCGCCGACGCGCTGACGCCCATCACCGCGGCGCTGCTGGCCACGACGCGCAGCACGCCGGACAACGCGGTGCTCCGGAAGGCGATGCGGGCGGCGTTCAACACCAACCGCCGCGACGAACGGCACTCGGCCGACGTGGCCGCGGCGCTGGCGTGGCTGGCGCAGAACACGCGGCCGGTGAGCGACCTGGCGAAGCCCGACGTCCTGCGGTCGCTGTTGGCCGACGTCGAACGCAAGTTGGACGGCAAGCGAGCTGCGCCGGACACGATCCGACTTCGCCGGATCACGCTCGGCAGTGCGCTGGACTACGCGGTGGAGCAGAAGCTGCTGGACGCCAATCCGCTCAAGGAGGTGACGACGAAGAAGCGGAAGACCGTCGTGCACCAGGTGGACCGGCGTTCGGTGGCCAACCCGGTGCAGGCTCGCACGCTCCTCAGCGCCGTTCCCGGCATCGGGCGGACCGGTGGCAAGCTCGTCGCGTTCTTCGGCTCGATGTACTACGCCGCGCTGCGGCCCGAGGAAGCGTCGGCGCTCCGCAGGAACCACATCGACCTGCCGCCGCGCGTGTGGGACCAGGAGGCGGGCCGGTGGCGGGTCACCGAGTGGGGTGAAATTCACCTCACGACAGCGGCCCCGGAGATCGGGGCCGAGTGGACCGACAGCGGCCGGCGGAACGAGGAGAGGGGACTCAAGCACCGGGCGGAGGACGAGGGCCGCACGGCACCGTGCTCGCCGCAGTTGGCGCTGCTGTTCTACGACCACTTCGACACCTTCAGCATCGCCCCGAACGGGTTGCTGTTCGTCGCCGAGCGCGGGGGCCGGATCAGCAGCACGACCTACGGCAGAGCGTGGGCAGCGGCGCGGGAGGCGGTGTTCACACCGGAGGTGGTCGCCTCACCGCTCGCCAAGCGCCCTTATGACCTGCGTCACGCCTGCGTCTCGACGTGGCTCAACGCGGGTGTGGAGGCCACGCGGGTGGCGGAGTGGGCCGGGCACAGCCTCGGCGTGCTCCTGCGGGTCTACGCGAAGTGCCTCGACGGAGGTGAGCGCATCGCGCGCAGGCGAGTGCAAGCACTGCTGGACGGGATGTAGGGGGAGGCAGATCACCTCCCGGAAAACTTCGGCACGTCCTCGGCACAGGCACTCGTAGAACGCCGTTGACGGCCGGACACAGCCGGACAGAACGTCAAAGGCCCTCTGACCTGTTTACCCAGGTCAGAGGGCCTTTGACGTGCGTGGCGGGTGTAGGATTCGAACCTACGTAGGCGTAAGCCGACGGATTTACAGTCCGCTCCCATTGGCCGCTCGGGCAACCCGCCTCGCACCCGGTGGTGCCGGGTACGGGGAAGACAATACATAACCCGAGTGCGGTACTTCCAATCGGTACCCCCGGTAGCATCCGAGCAGGTTCAGACCCCACTGACTCGGAGGTGCTTGGCACGTGGCGGACCCGTCGTTCGACGTGGTGAGCAAGGTCGATCGCCAGGAAGTCGACAACGCGCTCAACCAGGCGTCCAAGGAGCTCGGCACGCGGTTCGACTTCCGCGGCACCGGGGCGGACGTGTCCTGGGCGGGCGAGGAGGCCATCACCATCCAGGCGGAGACGGAGGAGCGCTGTCGCGCCGCCGTCGACGTCTTCCAGGAGAAGCTGGTCAAGCGCGGCATCTCCATGAAGGCGTTCGAGGTGGGCGATCCCGCTCCCTCCGGCAAGGTCCACAAGGTGACCGGCACCCTGGTGCAGGGCATCTCGTCGGAGAAGGCCAAGGAGATCGCCAAGAAGGTCCGCGACGAGGCGCCCAAGGGCGTCCAGGCGCAGATCCAGGGCGACCAGCTGCGGATCTCCGGCAAGAAGAAGGACCACCTCCAGGAGGTCATCTCCCTGCTGAAGGGCTCCGACTTCGGCATCGCGCTGCAGTTCACCAACTACCGGTGAAGGGCATCGTCCTCGCCGGTGGCAGCGGCACCCGGCTGCACCCGATCACGCAGGCGGTGTCCAAGCAGCTCCTGCCGGTCTACGACAAGCCGATGGTCTACTACCCGCTGTCGGTGCTGATGCTGGCCGGCATCCGGGAGATCCTGCTCATCTCGACGCCGACGGACCTGCCGCTGTTCCGCCGCCTGCTGGGCGACGGGTCGCAGTTCGGCCTGCGGCTGGAGTACGCCGAGCAGGCGCAGCCCAACGGGCTGGCCGAGGCGTTCCTGATCGGCGCCGACTTCATCGGCGGGGACGACGTCGCCCTCGTGCTGGGCGACAACATCTTCTACGGCCAGGGCTTCTCGGACGTGCTCAAGCGCCAGGTCGCCGGGCTGGACGGCTGCGTGCTGTTCGGCTACCCGGTGAAGGACCCGCAGCGCTACGGCGTGGGCGAGGTGGACGCCGACGGCAGGCTCGTCACCATCGAGGAGAAGCCGGCGGTGCCGCGCTCGAACAAGGCGATCACCGGCCTGTACTTCTACGACAACCGGGTCGTGGACATCGCGCGGTCGCTGACGCCCTCCTGGCGCGGTGAGCTGGAGATCACGGACGTCAACCTCGCCTACCTGCGGGACGGCAAGGCGCACCTGGTCGACCTCGGGCGCGGTTTCGCCTGGCTGGACACCGGCACGCACGACTCGCTGCTGGAGGCGGGGCAGTTCGTGCAGGTGCTCGAACACCGCCAGGGCGTGCGCATCGCGTGTCCCGAGGAGATCGCGCTGCGGATGGGGTTCATCACGGCGGACGAGTGCTACCTGCTGGGCTCGAAGCTCGCGAAGTCCGGCTACGGCGAGTACGTCATGAACGTCGCGATCAGCGCCGGGGCGACGCCCGCCTGACGCCCGTCGTCGCCGCTCCCCGCGAACGGGAGCGGCGACGTGCCGCCCTCCTCAGCCGACGGGGCGGTCCGCCATGCGCTCCAGGCGGCGGACGCGGTCGGCGATCGGCGGGTGGGTGGAGAACAGCGTCGCGAGCTGCTCCCCCGGCCGGAACGGGCTGGCGATCATCAGGTGCGACTGCGCGATCACGGCGGGCTCCGGCGCGAGCGGCGCCGCCAGCGTCCCCAGCTCCAGCTTGCGCAGCGCCGAGGCGAGCGCCAGCGGGTCGCCGGTCAGCGTCGCGCCCGCCTCGTCGGCCCGGTACTCGCGGGACCGGCTGACCGCCATGCGCACGACGCCGGCCGCGACCGGCCCGAGGACCGCGACGAGCAGCAGCGCGATCGGGTTGGGCCGGTCCTCGTCGTCGCCGCCGAAGAGACCGGCGAGCATCGCGAGGCCGGCGAGCGCGCTCACGACGCCGGCCAGTGCTCCCGCGACGCAGGAGACGAGGACGTCCCTGTCGTGGACGTGGGACAGCTCGTGGCCGAGGACGGCGCGCAGTTCGCGCTCGTCGAGCAGTTCCAGGATGCCGGTCGTGCAGCACACGGCGGCGTGGCGGGGGTTGCGGCCCGTCGCGAACGCGTTGGGCGCGCGCGTCGGGCTGATGTAGAGCCGCGGCACCGGTTGCCGCGCGGTCGTGGCGAGCTCGCGGACGATGCGGTGCATCGCCGGCTGCTCCACCTCGGACACCGGCCGTGCCCGCATGGCCCGCAGCGCGAGGGCGCCCGAGTTGGCGTACGCGTAGACGGTGACGCCCAGTGCCACCACCAGGCCGATCACCAGCGCCGTCCGCCCGAAGAGCGAACTGACGAGGACGATCGCCCCGGCCGTGGCACCGAGCAGCAACGCGGTCTTCACCCCGTTGTAGTGCTTGTGCACGGTGCGTCGCCTCCGGGTCGTTACTTCCTCCCCCTCAACGAACCCGGCCGGTGCGCAGTTCCGGCGGCTCCCCGCGCGGGACGTGCGGCTCCCGTCTCCGGCGCCGGCTCGGCGGCGGCGTCCAGCGGTGGCGGCGGCGGGACCTCGGCGACCCACGTGGCGAGCACGTCGCGCTCGTGGACGAGGTTCGCGACCGCGCCGTCCCCCTCCGGCGTGCCCGTGCCGGGGTAGCCGGACTCGGACGCCCAGTGCAGCGCGTCGAACGGGCACACCTCGACGCAGATGCCGCAGTACAGGCACTGGCCGTAGTCGATCGCGAACCGGTCCAGGACGTTGCGGCTGCGCGGCCTGGCCGAGCCGGGGACCTGCTCGGCCTCGGTGTGCGAGGTGATGTCGATGCACCAGTCCGGGCACTCGCGCGCGCAGAGCATGCACACGGTGCAGTTGGACTCCAGCAGCGCGATGACGCCGCGGCTGCGGGGCGGCAGGTCCGTCACGGCCGGTCCTCCTGGTTCTCGCGTCGCGGACCCCACGACGGGTCGGGCACGCCGGGTGGCGCGGTGCGGCGGCGGCTGGGCGAGGCGGTGGTGTCCTCGCCCGGTTCGAGGCGGCCGGGCCAGGGGCGGACGACGCGCGAGGCGAGGACGAAGTCCTTGCGCAGCGGGTGCCCCTGGAAGGAGTCGGGCAGCAGCAGGCGGCGCGGGGCGGGCTCGTCGAGCAGCGCGATGCCGAACATCTCCGCCGCCTCCCGCTCGTGCCACGCGGCGCCCGGCCACAGCGCGGCGACGCCGGGCAGCGCCGTGCCGTCGTCCAGCTCGGTGCGCAGCAGCAGGCCGAGGGCTCCTCGCGGCCGCAGGACGTGCAGCAGGACGGCGTGCCTGGTCCCGGCCGCTCCGGGGCGTCCGGCGTCCTCCGCGCCCAGCCAGTCGAACGCGTGGCAGCCCAGCTCGTCGTGCGCGGCGGTGGCGGCGGGCAGCCACGACTCCACGGGCACGTGCGCGATCGTCTGGCCGAAGGCGGTCCTCGGCGTCACCGCCGGCACGAGCGCGGCCAGCGCGGTGGCGAGTTCGGCGGAGGCGGCGCTCACGGCGTGGACACCAGCCGGTGCAGGGCGACCATGCCGTCCAGCAGGGCCTCCGGGCGGGGCGGGCAGCCGGGGACGGCGACGTGGACGGGCAGCACCTGGTCGATGCCCTTGGTGACGCTGTAGCTGTCCCAGTACGGGCCGCCGGTGTTGCTGCACGCTCCGACGGACAGGACGTAGCGGGGCTCGGGCATGTCCTCGTAGGTGGCGATCACGGCGGGCAGCATCACGTCGGTGACCGTCCCGGAGACGACCAGCACGTGCGCCTCACCGGCGTCGTGGACCGGGTCGACGCCCAGTCGGGCCAGCTCCGCGTCCTCGGCGCGCTCCCGGCCCTCCAGCGCCGCCATCACCTCGACGCCGCAGCACGCGAGGCCGAGGTCCAGGACGGTGATCCGGTAGGTGGTGCCCCAGTCGAGGCGGAGACTGCGCTCGTCCGGCGCCGGAGGTGTCACAACGGTCCAGGTTAGTACGTGGCGGCCCGCCGGGCTTTCGCCCGTCGGGCCGCCAACCCCCCACAGATCCCCCGGATTGCACCCGTGCTTCTCTCCCCCTCGGGTGCGAGAAGAATCTTTCTACGAAGCTCTATTCCGTGTCCACCGAATGCGGGAAGATCTTCGGATAATTTCGTGGTGAACTGTGGTCAAGTTCAGTACAACTGATCGGTAGAACAGCCGAGCACGAACCGAGAGGCGTCCATGTCCGGCCCCGCGCAGTTGCTCCTCCCCTCCGGCAACAAGCTCAGCAGGATGCTCCAGGCGTCACCTGCGCTGCTCGACACGACGATGGACCAGCTCAGGACCTTGCAAGCGGTGTACGAGACGCGCACGGCGCTGCGTGCGGCGCGGGCGCTGGGCCGTGAGCAGTCGAGCGTGCAGAAGCAGATCGACACCCTCAACAGGAACTTCACCGCACTGTGCGGCGAACCGCTGGTGGTGAAGCGGGGACGTGGAAAGGACGTGCTGTTCACGCCGACCGGAGAAGCGCTGGTCGAATTGGCGCGGCGCACTCTCGGCGACTGGCTCGACCACATTCACGAGTGCCGCCGCAAGCTGGGGAACACGCTCACCGTCGGCACCACCCGGTTCATGCTGGACTCGCTGGCCGGGGCGTGGCGCCACGTCGCCGACGAGTTCCAGCGCCGCGACGTGGAGCTGAAGGTGGTGCACATCCGCACCAAGGACGTCTGGCACAAGCTGGAGACCAGCGAGGTGGACGTGGTGTGCGGCAGCGTCGTCACCGGAGCCGACGACCGGCGCGGGCTGGAGCCGTTCGACGTGATCGAGTGGCGGCGCGGCGGTCTGGCGCTGCTGACGAACCTGCCGGAGGACCGGCTCGGCCCGTCGGCGAGCACCGCCGACCTGCCCGGTCTGCCGCTGGTCGTGCCCGCCGAGGGGCTGATCGGCGACTTCCTGCGGGGCTGGTTCGGGGCCGACTACCGCAACGAGCTGGACATCGCCGCGGAGATCGACGAGGTCCAGTACGGGATGTCGCTGCTGCGCTCCGGGCTGGTGAACGGCTGCATGATCGTCACGTCGGGACTGGGCGTGGTCGCGGGCAACGGCGAGCTGCGCGAGGGCGCCGGGCTGCGCGTCGTGGAGCTGCGCAACGACACCGAGCCGGTGCTGCAACGCCTGGTGGGCGTGTTCGCGCGGCGCGAGGAGCGGGCGAAGTACGCCGAGGACCACCCGCTGAACCTGCTGTGGCGCGCCTTCGAGGCCGAGGCGCTGGAGCAGCGCGGGCCGTGAGCGGTGGGACCGGGACCGTTCAGGAGGCGGTCCCGGTCCGAGCCTGATCGCGCTCGGGCTCCGCCGGTGCGGCGGGCCCGGGGCGGCCGGTGCGGACCGCCCCGGCGCCCGCGGCGACGACGAGGACGATCGCCACGACCTCCAGCGGACCCATCGCCTGGTGCAGCACCACCAGCCCGGCCAGGGCCGCGATGGCCGGGTCGAGGCTCTTCAGGACGGCGAACACCGACGACGGGATCGAGCGCAGGGCGTACAGGTCCAGCGAGTAGGGCAGCGCCGACGACATCAGCGCGACGACGGCGCCCAGCCCCAGCGTCACCGGGTCCAGCAGCGCCGGTCCCGCGCTGAGCAGGCCCAGCGGGAGGCTCAGCGCGGCGGCGGCGGTCATCGCGAGCGCCAGTCCCTCCGCACCGGCGAAGCGGTCGCCAGCGCGGGTGCTGAGCACGATGTAGGCGGCCCACAGCGCTCCGGCGGCGAGCGCGAAGCCGACACCGGCGGCGTCGAGCGAGTCGAAGCCGCCGCGGCCCAGCAGGAACACCCCGGCGAGCGCCAGAGCCGCCCACAGCCAGCTCGACGCGCGGCGGGCGGCGACGACGGACAGGGTCAGCGGGCCGAGCACCTCCAGCGTCACGGCCGCGCCGAGCGGGATGCGCTCGATCGCCTGGTAGAAGAGGGTGTTCATGCCCGCCAGAGCGAGGCCGAAGACTCCGGCGAGCGCCCAGTCGGACCGCTCGCGTCCCCGCAGCGCCGGTCGGCACACGGCGAGCAGCACGAGCGCGGAGACGACGAGCCGCAGCGTCACCACGCCGAGGGCCCCCGCGCGGGGGAACAGCAGGGCCGCGACCGCCGCTCCGGCCTGGGTGGACACCGCGGCGCCGATCACGAGCGCGACGGCACCGGCCGAGCGGGTTCTGACTGGGATCACCCCGCGACGGTACGAAGCGAGCCCGCGGGTGTGAAATGCGTTGTTCGCTGAGATCATGCGCAGCAGACATGACCATCGAACTGCGCCACCTCCGCTGCTTCCTCGCCGTCGCCGAGGAGGGCAACGTCACACGGGCCGCCGCCCGGCTGCACCTGAGCCAGCCCGCCGTCTCGCGCACCCTGCGCCAGCTGGAGGAGCACCTTGGCGTGCGCCTGGTCGACCGCTCCACCCACCACCTGGAGCTGACGGCGGCCGGCCGGGCGTTCCGCGACCTGGCCGCCGCCGCGCTCGCCGCGGTGGACCGGGCGCTCGACCCGGCGAAGCTCGTCACGTGGCCCCTGCGGCTGGGGCACGCCTGGAACGCCCTGGGCGACCGCACCACCCCGCTGCTGCGGAGCTGGCGGCTCGCGCACCCCGGTGTGCCGCTGGAACTGCTGCGCATCGACGAGCGCACGGCCGGGCTGACCAGCGGACGGGCCGACGCGGCGATCCTGCGCGGTCACGTGCGCGTGCCGGGGCTGCGCACCGAGCTGCTGACGACCGAGCCGCCGGTGGCCGCGGTCCCGGCCGACTCCGCGCTGGCCCGCCGCCCGCACGTGCGCCTCGCCGACCTCGCCGGGCACCCGGTCGTCCTGAACACCGTGTCCGGCGCGACCACGCCGGAGCTGTGGCGCGGTCACCCGACGCCCGCCAGGACGGTGGAGGTGGCCAACACCGACGACTGGCTGGTGATCATCGCCGCCGGTGGGGCGGTCGGCGCGACCACGGCGACCACGGCCGCGATGCACGCGCACCCCGGTGTGGCGTTCGTGCCGATCACCGACGCCCCGGACGTGCCGGTGCTGCTGGCGTGGACCGACCCGCCGTCGCACCCGGCCGTTCCCGACCTCGTGCGGATCGTTCGTGAACTCGTGTCGAATTCCGGCCGAGAACTGACCGGTATTCCTCCTAGCGTTGTTCTCACCAGCACGGACGACGACGAGGACGGACTCCCATGATCGCCACCGAACAGCTCAGCAGCGACGAGACCGCGAGCGGCGAGCGCGCGGACCTGCTGGCCACCCTCGCCCTGAACCGCCACTTCCTGCGGCACACCGTGCAGAACCTGACCGACGAGCAGGCGCGGCTCACCCCGACCGCGAGCCAGCTCTGCCTGGGCGGCCTGATCAAGCACGTGACGGCCACCGAGGCCGAGTGGACGCGGTTCGCGCAGGGCCTGCCGTCGCACGACCAGGAGACCACGGACTGGGCCGGGGAGTTCCGGTTCGGCGAGGACGAGACGCTCACCGGTCTGCTGGAGCGGTACGAGGAGGTCGCGCGGCGCACCGAGGAGCTGGTGGCGACGCTCGACCTGAACACCTCGTACCCGCTGCCCGAGGCGCCGTGGTTCGAGCCGGGCGCGCGCTGGACGGTGCGACGCGTGCTGACCCACCTGATCGCCGAGACGGCCCAGCACTCCGGACACGCCGACATCATCCGCGAGAGCCTCGACGGTCAGAAGACGATGGGCTGAAGGACGACGGGCTGAAGGACGACGGGCTGAAGGACGACGGGCTGAAGGACGACGGGCTGAAGGACGACGGGCTGAAGGACCAACGGGCTGAGCGCGGGCTCACGCGCTCGGCGGGCGGGCGCGGCCGTCAGTCCGCTCGCCGGGGCGCGGTCTGGGTTTCGATCTCGCGCTGGTCGGCGGCCGCGTCCCGCTCGTCGGCCCGCCGTGCGCGCCGGGCGAGGTCGGCCTCGCCCTCGCGCAGCCGCAGGTCCCGCTCACCGGCCGCGGCGTCCCGGTCGTCGGCTCTCGCGTCCCGCGCGTCGGCCCGCGCGTTCCGCTCGGCGGCCCACCGGTCGCGCCGGGCGAGGTGGGCCTCGTCCTCGTCCAGCCGCCGGCTCTCGTCGCGGGCGCGCATGGCCGAGATCGACGCGACCACCTCAGCGTCGATCTCCCGCTGCTCGGTCCCGTCGCCCTTCTCGGCCGAAGGAGTCATGGGCACATCATGCCCGCTGCGACCGGCCGGCGGCAGCGGAGCTTCCAGCGGTGATCCGCCGATCGGGCGAGCGGTCGGCGGGTCACCCGCGCAGCTCCATCGTGCAGCACTTCGGGCCGCCGCCGGACTTGCGCAGTTCCGAGACGTCCACGAACACCGGTTCGAACCCGCGCAGCGCCACCTGCTCGGCCAGGTGGGTCGCCTCGACCGGGAGCACCACGTGGCGGCCGTCGGAGACGGCGTTCAGGCCCAGGCACGCGGCGTCGTCGGCGTTCGCGACGACCGCGTCGGGGAACAACCGGCGCAGCACCTGCCGCGAACCGGAGGAGAAGGCGTCCGGGTAGTAGGCGATCAGCGGCCTCTCCGAGCGGTCGTCGAGCACGACCAGCGCCACGTCCAGGTGGTAGTAGCGCGGATCGACGAGCTGGAGCGACACCACCGGCACGCCCAGCACCTCCTGCGCCTCGGCGTGCGCGGCCGGGTCCGTGCGGAACCCCGTCCCGGCCAGCATGACGGTGCCGGTCCACGCGAAGTCGCCCTCGGCCTCGTTGGTGCGCTCGGGCATCACCACGGCGCCGTAGCCGTTGTCGACGAACCAGCGGCGGAAGTGCTCGGCCTCGGCGGCGCGCTGAGGAGCGCGGAAGCGCGAGCCCAGGACGCGGCCGTCCACGACGGTGCCGGAGTTGGCGGCGAACACCATGTCGGGCAGGCCGGGCTGCGGGGTGATGGTCTCCACGTGGTGCCCCAGCCGCAGGTAGGTGTCGCGCAGGGCGTTCCACTGCTCGACCGCCAGCTCGGTGCTGATCGGCGCGCCGGGGTCCATCCACGGGTTGATCGCGTACTCGACCGCGAAGTACCGCGGCGGGCACATCAGGTACCGGCGCGCGGTCGGCACGCGCACCGGCGCGGCGGACGCCGCCACGTCGAGAACGACGGGTTCGTTGGCGGAGCCGAGGAGGGAGACCGAATTCATGGATCGAAATCTAGAGTGCGCCCCGACCCTCGAACAACGACGCACCATTGCGCGTTTTGGTGCAGAATGTTGCGTGTGGACTCCATCGACCATCGAATCATTTCGTGCCTGATGGCCAACGCCCGATCGAGCTACGCGGAGATCGGCGACGAGGTCGGCCTGTCGGCCCCCGCGGTGAAGCGCCGGGTCGACAAGCTGCTGGACACGGGCGTGCTGCGCGGCTTCACGGCGGTGGTCGACCCCGAGCAGCTCGGCTGGGGCACGGAGGCGTTCGTCGAGGTGCACTGCCGCGGCAACGTGGCCCCCGGCGAGATCCAGTCGCGGCTGGAACCGCTGCCCGAGGTCATGGCCGCCTACACGGTGTCCGGCGCGGCCGACGCCATCGTGCACCTGCGCGCGGCGAGCATCCACCACCTGGAGACGGCCCTGGAACGGCTGCGCGCCGTGGACATCATCGACCGGACCGTGTCCACGGTCGTGCTCTCCCGCCTTCTGGACCGGCCTCCGGCTCCGTAGAGTGCCCGGCATGGCCGAGGTGCTGCTGGACCGCTCCGACCGCGTCGCCGTGATCACCGTGGACGACCCGGACCGCCGCAACGCGCTCACCCTCGACCTGTCCGACCAGCTCGCCGCCGCCGTGCGGGAGTGCGAGCGCGACGAGGCGGTGCACGCCGTCGTGGTCACCGGCACACCGCCCGCGTTCTGCGCCGGGGCCGACCTCACCCAGCTCGGCGAGGCGCGCGCCGAGGGCCTGCGACACGTCTACCGGGGGTTCCTGGCGGTCGCGGACTGCGCGCTGCCCACGATCGCCGCGGTCGGCGGGGCCGCCGTCGGGGCCGGTCTGAACCTGGCGCTGGCGTGCGACGTGCGGATCGTCGGGCCGCGAGCGCGGTTCGACGCGCGGTTCCTCCAGCTCGGCATCCACCCCGGCGGCGGCATGACGTGGATGCTGCAACGGCTCGCCGGACCCCAGACGGCGACCGCGATGACGCTGTTCGGCCAGGTGCTCGACGCCGAGGCCGCCGTGCGCACCGGGCTGGCGTGGCAGGCCGTCGACGGCGACCACGACGCGCTGCTCGCCGCGGCGCGCGACCTCGCCCGCGCCGCCGCGGACGCCCCGCGCGACCTCGTGCGGACCATCCGGGCCACCCTGCGCGCGACCGGCGCGATGGACGACCACGGCACCGCCGTGGACGCCGAGCTGGGACCGCAGGTGGCGTCCGTCGGGAGCCCGGAGTTCGCGGCGAAGCTGGCCGCGCTGAAGACGCGGATCAGCGGCTCCCGCTGATCCGCGCGGCGGCAGCGCTGTCCGCTGATCGGGTGGCGTCCGCTGTGAGCTGCACCGCGTTGGGCCGCCCGTGGCGAGGAGCGCTGCATACCGTCGAGGTGCGGGGCCCGCCGCAGCCGCGGCGTTGCAGAACTGTGAACGGCACAACAGCGCCCCGGCCGGAGACGGCTAGGCTCGACGGGGTGCACGTGTTGGTCCGGCCTGTCAGCTCTGAGAGAGGGATCGGCGAAGCAGATGAGCACCGATGAGCACCGACGTGGGTAGCGGCACCGAGGTCCGCAAGCTGGACCGGGTGGTCATCCGGTTCGCCGGCGACTCCGGCGACGGTATGCAGCTGACCGGTGACCGGTTCACCTCGGAGGCCGCCGCGTTCGGGAACGACCTGGCGACGCAGCCCAACTTCCCCGCCGAGATCCGGGCGCCCCAGGGCACCCTGCCCGGCGTCTCCTCCTTCCAGCTCCACTTCGCCGACTACGACATCCTGACGCCGGGCGACCGGCCGGACGTCCTCGTCGCGATGAACCCCGCCGCGCTCAAGGCCAACATCGGGGACCTGCCGCAGGGCGGCATCCTCATCGTCAACACCGACGAGTTCTCCAAGCGCAACCTCACGAAGGTCGGCTACGCCGGCAACCCGCTGGAGGACGACTCGCTGGCGGCGTTCCAGGTCCACCGGGTCGCGATGGCCACGCTGACCATCGGCGCGCTGGAGGCCACCGGGCTGGGCAAGAAGGACGCCGAGCGCGCGAAGAACATGTTCGCGCTGGGTCTGCTCTCGTGGATGTACCACCGGCCCGTCGAGGGCACGGAGCGGTTCCTGCGCGAGAAGTTCGCCCGCAAGCCCGAGATCGCCGAGGCCAACGTGCTCGCCTTCCGCGCGGGCTGGAACTACGGCGAGACCACCGAGTCGTTCGCCGTCACCTACGAGGTCGCGCCCGCGAAGCTCGCCGTCGGCACCTACCGGCAGATCACCGGCAACACCGCGCTCGCGTACGGCATCGTCGCCGCGGGCCAGCGCTCCGGCCTGCCGGTCGTGCTCGGCACCTACCCGATCACGCCGGCCTCCGACGTCCTGCACGAGCTGTCGAAGCACAAGAACTTCGACGTCACGACGCTCCAGGCCGAGGACGAGATCGCGGGCATCGGTGCCGCGCTCGGCGCCTCCTACGGCGGCGCGCTGGGCGTCACGTCGACGTCCGGCCCCGGTGTGGCGCTCAAGTCCGAGACCATCGGCCTGGCCGTGATGACGGAGCTGCCGCTGGTCGTGATCGACGTGCAGCGCGGCGGCCCGTCCACCGGCCTGCCCACGAAGACCGAGCAGGCCGACCTGCTCCAGGCGATGTTCGGCCGCAACGGCGAGTCCCCGGTGCCGATCGTCGCCCCGCAGTCCCCCTCGGACTGCTTCGCCGCCGCGCTCGACGCCGTGCGGATCGCGCTGACCTACCGGACGCCGGTGCTGCTGCTGTCCGACGGGGCCATCGCCAACGGCTCCGAGCCGTGGCTGATCCCGGACGTGGAGGACCTGCCCGACCTGTCCGTCACCTTCGCCACCGAGCCCAACGCCACCGACGGCTCCGGCGAGTTCTGGCCGTACCTGCGCGACCAGGAGACGCTGGCCCGCCCGTGGGCCGTGCCCGGCACGCCCGGTCTCCAGCACCGCATCGGCGGCCTGGAGAAGGCCGAGGACACCGGCAACATCTCCTACGACCCGGTCAACCACGACCGCATGGTGCGGCTGCGGCAGGCGAAGGTCGAGGGCGTCGAGGTGCCCGACGTGGAGGTCGACGACCCCTCGGGCCGGGCGCGCGTCCTCGTCGTCGGCTGGGGCTCGTCCTACGGCCCGATCGGCGCGGCGGCACGCCGCGTCCGCAAGGACGGGCTCCAGGTGGCGCACGTGCACCTGCGGCACCTCAACCCGTTCCCGCGCAACCTCGGCGACGTGCTGTCCCGGTACGAGCGGGTGATCGTGCCGGAGATGAACCTCGGCCAGCTCGCGCTGCTGCTCAGGGCGCGCTACCTCGTCGACGCCATCTCCCACACCAAGGTGCAGGGCCTCCCGTTCAAGGCGGAGGAGCTGCAGAACGTGCTCACCGACGTCGTGAAGGGGCTTCCCGCATGACCGCGATCGACCTGGGGCTGCCCGAGCTGGGCGGACTGGCCGGCGTCCCCACCACCGACGACCCGCAGAAGGCCAAGGACTACAAGTCGGACCAGGAGGTCCGCTGGTGTCCCGGCTGCGGAGACTACGTCGTCCTCAACGCCGTCCAGTCGTTCCTGCCGTCGCTCGGCCTGAAGCGCGAGAACATCGTGTTCGTGTCCGGGATCGGCTGCTCCAGCCGCTTCCCGTACTACATGAACACCTACGGGATGCACTCCATCCACGGCCGCGCGCCCGCCATCGCCACGGGGCTCGCCGTGGCGCGGCCGGACCTGTCGGTGTGGGTGGTGACCGGTGACGGCGACGCGCTGTCCATCGGCGGCAACCACCTGATCCACACGCTGCGGCGCAACGTGAACCTCAAGATCCTGCTGTTCAACAACCGGATCTACGGCCTGACGAAGGGGCAGTACTCGCCCACCTCGGAGGCCGGGAAGGTCACGAAGTCGACGCCGGCCGGGTCGCTGGACCACCCGTTCAACCCGGTGTCGCTGGCGCTGGGGGCCGAGGCGTCGTTCGTCGGCCGCGCGATCGACTCCGACCGCAAGGGCCTCACCGACGTGCTGCGCCAGGCCGCGGAGCACCGCGGTTCGGCCCTGGTGGAGATCTACCAGAACTGCCCGATCTTCAACGACGGCGCGTTCGACGTCCTCAAGGAGGCCGACGAGGCCGAGAAGCGGATCATCCCGCTCGTGGACGGCAAGCCGATCACGTTCGGCGCGAGCGGCGAGTTCGCGGTGGTGCGCGAGGGCTTCGGCCTGCGCGTGGCGCCGACGAGCGAGGTCTCCGCGTCCGACGTGGTGGTGCACGACGCGAGCGACGAGCACCTCGCGTTCGCCCTGTCGCGGCTGTCCACCCAGGACCTCTCGCACACCGTGACGGGCGTGTTCCGCAAGGCGTCGCGCCCGACCTACGACGACTCGGCGCGCGCGCAGGTGGAGGAGGCGAAGGCGGCGAAGCAGGCCGACCTGGCCTCGCTCCTGCACGGCAGGGACACCTGGACCGTGGTGGGCTGACCCCCCCCGTCTCGCACGACGGCCCTCGTGCTGCCGAACTTGCTGGACTCCGGCGTGTAGTAGCGGCGGCCCGTGAGCGTCGCCTTCACCGCGAAGTCCGGCGCGGGGGCCAGACCGTCGGACTTCGGCAGGACGGAGCCGGGGCCGAACGGCGAGCGGGGGTTGAAGCCCTCCGGCTGCTGGTACCTGGTGGTGCCGCTGCGGCCACCGGTGCTCGGGCTGAAGCCCACCGGGCGCGGACGCACCGGGATCGCGGGCGCGGGCGGCTTCTGCGGCAGCGGAGGCGGCGACGCGGGCTTCGGCTGCTTGGGCGTGCTCGCGCGCGGCGAACGCTGCGGCAGGCCGCTGCCCTCGGCCGTGAGCAGCTCGGGCGCCAGCTGCGGCACGAACGGCTGACCGGACCCGGCGGGCGCCATCGGCGGGAACGGGGCGAGCGGCTCGTCCGAGTCCTCGTCGATCGGCTCGAACAGCGAGCGCGGCGCCTGCACCTCCGGCTCCGGCGCGGACTCCGGCTCCGGCGCGGGCTCGGGCTCCGGTTCGGGGATCACCTCGGGCACGGCCACCAGCTCGGCGTCCAGCGAGCCGCTCGACGACACGAGGTCCTCGTCCGCGTACACCTGCCGCTCGGCCGTCGCCGCCGGGTCGTGCCCCGGCTGCTCCGCGGCCCGCTCCACCGTCCGCTCCACGGTCGCCGGAGAGACGTCCGCCGCGTCGTGGTCGGCCTCCTCGCGGACGGGTTCCCGCTGCTCGGGCTCCTCCCGCACCGGCTCGTCGAACACCGGCTGCGCGACCGTCACCTCGGAGTCCGACGGTTCGGGCTCCGAGACGCGCTCGGGCTCGGCGAAGACCTCGGCGGACGCCCCGACCGGCTCGGCGGGCGCGGGCTCCGTGCGGTCGACGGGCTCGGTGAAGCCGATCTCCTCGGCCGCGTCGCGCTCGGAGTACCGCTCCACCGGCTCGAACGACTCGTCGTCGGCGGGCACGACCGGCATCAGCGACGTCTGGAACTCGTGCTGGTCGGCCGAGCGCACCGCGCGGACGTCCACCGGGCCGGTCTCGGCGGTCTCGGGCTGCTCCCCGGCCGGCGGCCTGCTGACCACCGCGCGGCCGGGCAGGACGTCGGCGGACAGCTCGTCGGCGCGGTAGTGACCGATGCGCGGCCCGTCGTGCGGGGGCTCGTGGTCGACCGGGACGCCCTCCTCGAACGCCCGCGCCTCGTCCCTGACCTGCTGCGGAGTGCGCTCGTCCGTGTAGGACATGATCGGTTCGAAGTCGTCGTCGTCGAACTCGTCGTCCGCGGGCACGTGCCTGCGCGGAGGCTCCTGGGCCGCCTCGTCGACGAAGATCGGCACGAACGGCTGCTCGACCGGCTCGTCCCCCTCGCGCCACACCTCGCGCGGGCGGAAGGCGTCCTCGTCGGCGGGGACCTCGGGCGGCGCGACCGGCTCCGGCGGACGCGGGGCGGCCTCCGGCGCACCACCGCGGTCACCGACCGACACGTACTGGGTGGCTTCGGACGACCGGCGCACCTCGTCGGCCGTCACGTCCTCGCGCGCCGCGGGGAAGGCGGACCGCGCCTCGGCGGGACGCCGCGGCTCCGGGTCCGGGCGCTCGAACAGGCTGCGCGGCTCGTCCCCCTCGCGGCTCAGCGCGTCGAGGTACTGCTCGTCGCGGGGCGAGGTCGCCCAGCTGCTGTCCCGGACCGGCTCGACCACGCGGGTCGGCTGCTCAGCGGGACGCGGCGGCTCAGCGGGACGCGGCGGCTCGGGCACGCGGGGCTCGGCGGGCCGGGCCACCGGGGGCGGCTCGGGCGCGCGCGGCGGCGACGGGGGCCGCGGCGGCAGCTCCACCCGCGACGACTCCGGAGCGCGCGACGGCTTCGGCGCCTCGACGGGCGGCGGCGGGGAGAACGTCTCCTTGTGCCACTCGTCGAACTCGTCGCGCTCGGGCTCCACCGCCACCGGGTCCGACGAGACGATGCGCAGCGGCTCGACCTTGGTCCGGCGCGCTTCGAAGAGCTGCTCGTCCAGCACCTCGACCTGCTTGCGAGCTGGCCGAGCGAGGACGAGCCAGGTCAGAAAGACTCCGGCCAGGAACGAGAGCAGGCTCCACAGCCAGACCTGCCCGAAGATCGACACCACGGGTAGTTCCTCCACTGCCATGTCCCGGAGGGACACCACCGCCACGCCCTCCGGCACCCCGACACGCATCGCTCCCCCGGTCTCACCCGGTCGTGGGAACGGGTGTCAACCTACCCTGATCGTGTCGCAGAGCACGCTCGGCCGACCCGTGAGGGCGCGCACCCGCCCGTGGTGGGCCTACCCGGCCCGGCCGACCCGGCTCGGCGACCGGTCCCGGCAGACCTCCGTGCCGGACCACGGCGCCGGACCACCGCGCCGGACCACCGCGGGCGGCGACGGTGAACGGCCGGTGCCGCCCACCCCCGCGCGCACCTCAGTTCGAGCGGGCCACGACGTAGTCGGCGAGCGTCTCCAGCGCCTCGCGGGCCGGGCACTCCGGCAGGTTCACCAGTTCGGCACGTGCCCGGTCGGCGTAGGTGTCGAGGGTCTTGCGCGCCCGCTCCAGGCCGGAGGACGTGCGCAGCAGGCCCAGCGCCTCGTCGACCTCGGCGTCCTCGGTGATCGGGCCCGACAGCAGGCTGCCCAGCCTGGTCGACTCCGCGCCCGGCTCGGCCAGCGCGTACAGCATGGGCAGCGTCTTCACGCCCTCGCGCAGGTCCGTTCCCGGCGTCTTGCCCGACTCCTCCGGCGGCGAGGCGATGTCGATGACGTCGTCGGAGATCTGGAACGCCGCGCCGATCACGTCGCCGTAGCGGTGCAGCGACTCGACCTGCTCGGCCGGGACACCGGAGAACATCGCGCCGTAGCGGGCCGCGGTCGCGATGAGCGACCCGGTCTTCTCGTCGATCACCTTCAGGTAGTGCTCGACCGGGTCCTCGCCCTCGCGGGGGCCCAGCGTCTCGCGCATCTGGCCGGTGACCAGCTCGCTGAACGTGCGGGCCATGATCCGCACCGCCTCCACGCCCAGGTCCGCCACCAGCAGCGACGCCTGGGCGAAGAGGTAGTCACCGGTCAGGATCGCGATGCTGTTGTCCCACTTGGCGTTGGCGCTCTCCGCGCCCCGCCGCATGGTCGCCTCGTCCATGACGTCGTCGTGGTACAGCGTGGCCAGGTGCGTCATCTCGACGACCGCCGCGGCCTTGACGACCTCCGGGCTGCCGGGACGGTCCCCGAACTGCGAGGCCAGGAGGGTGAACAGCGGACGGATCCGCTTCCCGCCCGCGTCCACCAGGTGCAGGGAGGTCTCCATGACCGGGTGGAACTCGCTCTGCACGGACTCGTGCACGAGCCGCTCCACGTCGCCGAGGCCGCCCTGCACCACTTCCGCGAGCACGGGGTCCACCAACTCGAACCCCGTCCCCGCCCGCTCGCTACTGGTCACGTTCAGCAGCCTACGTACACCTAGGAGATGAAGGCCCCGGCCCCCGCCCAATCGAGGACGAAGGCGGGCCACAGTCCGAGGACGAGGGTGATCACCGCGCCCAGGGTGATCGCCACCGTGGTGAACGCGCCGGGCACGCTGACGGTCGGACCGTCCGGGGCCGGCTCGCTGAAGTACATCAGGACGATCACCCGCAGGTAGAAGAACGCCGCCACGGCGCTCGCCACCAGCGCCACCACGACCAGCGGCGCCATGCCGTCCTGGACCGCGGCGGAGAACACCACGAACTTGCCGATGAAACCGCTGGTCAGCGGGATGCCGGCCAGGGCGAGCAGCAGGAACGTGAACACGCCGGCCACGACCGGCGACCGCTTGGCGAGCCCCGCCCACTGGGACAGGTGCGTCGCCTCGCCGTCCGCGTCGCGGACCAGGCTCACCACGCCGAACGCGGCGAGCGTCGTGAAGCCGTAGGCGAGCAGGTAGAACAACGTGCCCGAGAGACCCTCCGGCGTCAGCGCGATCGACCCGACGAGCAGGAACCCGGCGTGCGCGACCGACGAGTAGGCGATCATCCGCTTCACGTCGGTCTGGGTCAGGCCCAGCACCGCGCCGATGAGCATCGACGCGATGGCGACGCCCCACAGCACGCCGCGCCACTCCCACTCGGTGGCCTCGAACGCGATGCCCAGCACCCGCAGGATGCCGCCGAACGCGGCGACCTTCGTGCAGGCCGCCATGAACGCGGTGACCGGCGTCGGAGCGCCCTGGTAGACGTCCGGCGTCCAGGCGTGGAACGGACCGACCGACGCCTTGAACAGCAGACCCACGACGAGCAGGCCGAACCCGGCGAACAGCAGCGTGTCCGAGCGGTTGGTGCCCGCGGCGGCGGCGGCGATGTCGGCGAGCTTCACCGAACCCGCGTAGCCGTAGAGCAGGGCCACGCCGTAGAGGAAGAACGCCGAGGCGAACGCGCCGAGCAGGAAGTACTTGACCGCGGCCTCCTGCGACAGCAGGCGGCGACGGCGGGCCAGGCCGCACATCAGGTACAGCGGGAGGCTCAGCACCTCCAGCGCGATGAACATCGTCAGCAGGTCGTTCGCCGCGACGAACACCATCATCCCGCCGAGCGCGAACAGCGTCAGCGGGAAGACCTCGGTCTGCATCCCGCTCTTCGCCGCCTGCGCGCGGTCCTGCACGGTGCCGGGCCGCACACCGGCCTCGGCGACGAACGCGCCGCCGGGCTCGACGGAGCGGTCGGCGATCAGCAGGATCGAGCCGAACGACAGCAGGAGCAGCGTGGCCCACAGGAACAGCACCGGCCGGTCCACGGCGAGCGCCCCGGACAGGGTCAGCGTGCCCTGCTCGGGAGCGTCACCCGCGTAGATCGCCAGTGCGGTGCCGGAGGCCACGAGCGTGATCAGCGCCAGGACGACCTGGCCGATCCAGCGCTGGCTCTTGGACAGGAACGCCTCGAACAGCACGCTCGCGCAGGCCGCGCCCAGGACGATCAGCACCGGGGCGACCGCCCCGTAGTCGACCGCGGGCGCCCGCAGTTCGTCCGCCTGCGCGAGGAACGTCGTCACTCCCACGTCACTTGCCTTCCTGCGCGGTGACCGGGTCGGTCACGCCGACCTCGCTCAGCGTCGCCCCGACCGACGGGGTGATCACGTCCAACACGGGCTTCGGGTAGACGCCGAGCACCAGGATCAGCGCCACGAGCGGCGCGAGCACGGCGATCTCGCGCTTGCCCAGGTCCTTCACCTCGCGGGCGGCCCCGACCTCGGGGGCGGTGGCGGCACCGGGGCCGCCGGCGACGCCGACGAGCGCCGTGCCGCGCAGCGGGCCCTGGAAGACCCGCTGGTAGAGCCACAGCACGTACAGCGCGGCCAGCACCATGCCCAGCGTCGCGAGAACCGTGTGGACCGGCCGCGTCGGGAACGAGCCGATGAGCACGAGGAACTCGCTGATGAAGGAGTTCGTGCCCGGCAGCGCCAGCGACGACAGCCCGGCCACGAAGAACAGGCCGCCCAGCACGGGCGTCAGCTTCGCCATGCCGCCGTAGTCCTGGATCAGGCGCGAACCGCCGCGGGACATCACCATGCCGACGACCAGGAACAGCATGCCGGTGGAGATGCCGTGGTTGACCATGTACAGCACGGCGCCCGTGCTCGCCTGCGTCGTGAACGCGAAGATGCCCAGCGCGATGAAGCCGAAGTGGGCGATCGACGTGTAGGCGACGAAGCGCTTCATGTCGGTCTGGCCCACGGCGAGCAGCGAGCCGTAGAGGATGCCGATCACCGCCAGCACGAGCACCAGCGGCGCGAGCTCCTTGCTGGCCGCGGGGAACAGCGGCAGGCAGTAGCGCAGGAAGCCGAACGTGCCGATCTTGTCGAGCACGCCGACGAGCAGCACGCCCGCGCCCACCGGGGCCTCGGCACCGGCGTCGGGCAGCCACGTGTGCAGCGGCACCAGCGGCGCCTTGATCGCGAAGGCGATGAAGAAGCCGAGGAACAGCCAGATCTGCGTGGTCGTGTCGGCCGTGCGCATCGCCTCGACCAGGGTGGCCCAGTCGAACGTGCCCTTCCCGAGGGTCTCGGCGCTGGTCACGTAGAGGCCGATCACCGAGGCCAGCATGATCAGGCCGCCGAGCAGCGAGTAGAGGAAGAACTTCATCGCCGCGTACTGCCTGCGCGGGCCGCCGAAGCGGCCGATGAGGAAGTACATCGGGACCAGCACGGCCTCGAAGAACACGTAGAACAGGAACACGTCGGTGGCGGCGAAGACGCCGACCATGCCGGTCTGCATCACCAGCAGCAGCGAGAAGAACCCGCCGGCGGTGCGACCCTCCGGCAGCTTGTCCGCCCACGAGCCGCCGATGACGACCGGCACCAGCAGGGCGATCAGCGCGATCATGACGAGCGCGATGCCGTCGACGCCGAACGACAGGTGGACGCCGAAGTTCGGGATCCACTCCACCGAGCTGGTCAGCTGCAACCGGTCCGTGCTGGCCGGGTCGTAGGCGACCCACGTGACACCGGCCAGGACCAGCTCACCGAGCGCGAAGGCGAGCGCCGCGGTCTTCGCGGCGGCGTCGGAGCGCCGCAGCACCGCCACCACCACACTGCCGACCAGCGGCAGCAGGAGCAGCGCGATCAGGGTCCAGCTCACGAGAACCTCACCATCATCAGTGCCGCGAGCAGCAGTATCGAGCCTCCGAGCATGGAGAGCGCGTAGGAGCGCACGAACCCGGTCTGCAACCGGCGCAAGCGGCCGGACGTGCCGCCGAGCAGCGCGGCCGTCCCGTTCACCACGCCGTCGACGCCCTTGTTGTCGACGAACACCAGCGCGCGGGTGAGCCAGGTGCCCGGCCGCGCGAACAGCGCCTCGTTCAGCGCGTTGCCGTACAGGTCGGCGCGGGCGGCCCGCACCGGGAAGGACACCCGCTCCGGGCGGGTCGCGGGCTGCGGCTTGCGGCCGAACAGCGCGAACGCGAGCCCGGCGCCGAGCAGCGAGAGCACCACGGTCAGGATTCCGACGACCGTGTGGGACAGCGCGCCGTGCGCCTCCTCCAGCGGGCCGACCGACGGCTCCAGCCACGCGGCGAGGCGGTCGCCGAGGGCGAAGAACGCGCCCGCGCCGACCGAGCCGACGGCCAGCACGATCATCGGCACCGTCATCGACAGCGGCGACTCGTGCGGGTGGTACTCGCGGCCGTCCTCGCTCCTGAGGTCCTTCCAGCGGGGCTGGCCCAGGAAGACCAGGATCAGCAGCCGCGTCATGTAGAACGCGGTGAGCGCGGCGCCGAGCAGGGCCACGCCGCCGAAGAGCCAGCCGCGCCAGCCCTCGGCGCTGAACGCCGCCGCGATGATGGCGTCCTTGGAGAAGTAGCCGGAGAACGGCGGGATGCCGATCAGCGCCAGGTAGCCCAGGCCCCAGGTGGCGAAGGTGATGGGCATGTACTTGCGCAGCCCGCCCATCCGCCGGATGTTGCCCTCGTCGTTCATGCCGTGCATGACCGAACCGGCGCCGAGGAACAGCCCGGCCTTGAAGAAGCCGTGCGTCAGCAGGTGCATGATGCCCAGCGCGTAGCCGACCGGGCCGAGGCCCACCGCGAGGATCATGTAGCCGATCTGGCTGACCGTCGAGTACGCCAGGACCTTCTTGAAGTCGTCGTAGGCGCAGCCGACGACGCAGCCGATCAGCAGCGTGACCGCGCCGATCGCCATGACGACCAGGCGGCCGTCCTCGGACAGGTCGTAGATCGGGTGCGAGCGGGCGACGAGGTACACGCCCGCGGTCACCATGGTCGCCGCGTGGATCAGGGCGGAGACCGGCGTCGGGCCCGCCATGGCGTCCGGGAGCCACGCCTGGAGCGGGAACTGGCCGGACTTGCCGCACGCGCCGAGCAGGAGCAGCAGCGTGATCGCGAGGACCGTGCCGGAGCCCAGCTCGCCGACGCGGGAGAACACCTCGTCGTACCGGGTGGTGCCCAGCTCGCGGAACATGATGAAGATCGCGATGGCGAGTCCCAGGTCACCGACCCGGTTCATCAGGAACGCCTTCTTCGCCGCGCTGCCCGCCTCCGGCTTGTGCTGCCAGAACGCGATCAGCAGGTAGGACGCGAGACCGACGCCCTCCCAGCCGAGGTACAGCATCACGAAGCTGTTGCCGAGGACGAGGACGAGCATCGCCGCGACGAACAGGTTCAGGTACGCGAAGAACTTGCGCCGGTCGGCGTCGTGCGACATGTAGCCGATCGAGTAGATGTGGATCAGCGAGCCCACACCGGTGATCAGCAGCACGAAGGTCAGCGACAGCGGGTCGATCTGGAGCCCGAAGTCGACCTCCAGCGCGTTGACCGAGATCCAGTCGAACAGGTGCAGGTCCTGCGTCCGCTCCTCCGGATCGAGCGCGGTGCTGGAGATGAACAGCGCCACGCCGTAGGCGAACGCGGCGAGGATCGTCGCGCAGCCCAGCAGGTGGCCCCACGCGTTGGTGCGCCTGCCGCCCAGCAGCAGCACCGCCGCGCCGAGCGCGGGCAGCGCGATCAGCAGCCAGGCGTAGCCGGCCAGGCCGCTCGCGGTGCTTGCCTCCGCGGCGGCAAAGGTTCCCGTCGTCACCGGTGGACCCCTCAGTACTTCAGCAGGTTGGAGTCGTCGACCGAGGCCGAGCGACGCGTCCGGAAGATCGACATGATGATCGTGAGACCGACCACGACCTCCGCGGCGGCCACGACCATCACGAAGAACGCCATGATCTGGCCGTCGAGCTCACCGTTGATCCGGGCGAACGTCACCAGGCTCAGGTTCACCGCGTTGAGCATCAGCTCCACGCACATGAACACGACGATGGCGTTGCGCCGCACCAGCACGCCGACCGCGCCGAGGCTGAACAGCAGCGCCGACAGCAGCAGGTAGTAGGTCGGGGTCATTCCTCCCCCTCCTTCGTGGCGGTGCCCTCGGCCGGGGTGTCGGCGCGCGCGTCGGCGCGAGCGCCGGTCAGCGCGTGCGCGTCGGGCCGCTCGCCGGTGCCCGCGACGTCGCGGACGTCACCGGACAGCCGCTCCTTCGCGGTGGTCTCGACGATCGCCGAGAGCGACTCCTCGGCGATCGAGCCGTCCGGCAGCAGCGCCGGGGTGGCCACGGAGTTCGCCGTGGCGAACACGCCGGGACCGGGCAGCGAGCCGGGGCGGTCGCCGCGGAAGCGCTCCTCGACGAGTTCGCGCTGGGTCTTCTTGGTGCCCCGCGCGTGCCGGTCGGTGAAGGCCAGCACCATCGCGCCGACCGCGGCCGTGATCAGCAGCGCCGAGGTCAGCTCGAACGGGAACAGGTAGTCGGTGAACAGCGCGACACCGATGTTGGCGACGTTGCCGCCGTCCGTGGTGTTCGGCGTGACGAGACCGACCGGCGTCACGTCGTTCAGCGCGCGGGCCAGCGACGCGGCCACCAGGGCCGCGAAGCCGACGCCCAGCAGGGACGCGGCGAGCCGCTGTCCCCGCAGGACCTCCACGACGGAGTCGGAGCTGTCCCGGCCCACCAGCATGAGGACGAAGAGGAACAGCATCATGATCGCGCCGGTGTAGACGATGATCTGCACGAAGCCGAGGAACGGCGCCTGCTGGACCATGTAGAGCACACCGAGGCTGAGCATCGTCAGCACCAGGAACAGCGCAGAGTGCACCGCGTTGCGGGCGAACAGCATGCCGAGGGCGCCGAGGAGGGACAGCGGAGCGAGGACCCAGAACGCCACGGCCTCGCCGGTGCTGACGGTGTCCGCGACCTCGGTGACCTGCTGCGCGAGGAGGAACGCGCTCACTTCAGCGCCTCCTCTGCCCCGGTCTCGACGGTCTGCCCGCTCGGGACGCCCGCCTCGCGGGCGAGCCGGGGCCCGTTCACGTAGTAGTCCTGCTCGTCCTCGCCGAGCCGCATGGGGTGCGGCGGCTGCTCCATGCCGGGCAGCAGCGGGGCGAGCAGGTCCTCCTTGGTGAAGATCAGCCGCTGGCGGCTGTCGTCGGCCAGCTCGTACTCGTTGGTCATGGTGAGCGAGCGGGTCGGGCACGCCTCGATGCACAGGCCGCAGCCGATGCAGCGCAGGTAGTTGATCTGGTAGTCGGCGCCGTAGCGCTCACCGGGGGAGAAGCGCGCCTCCTCGGTGTTGTTCCCGCCCTCGACGAAGATCGCGTCGGCGGGACACGCCCAGGCGCACAGCTCGCAGCCGACGCACTTCTCCAGCCCGTCCGGGTGCCGGTTGAGCTGGTGCCGCCCGTGGTAGCGGGGCGCGGTCACCTTCTTGACCTCGGGGTACTCCTCGGTCACCACCTTCTTGAACATCGTGGAGAAGGTGACGCCGAAGCCCTTGACGGGATCAAACATCCCCATCGCTGGCCTCCTTGCTCGATACCGCGACGGGCTGCTGCCCCTGCGATGTGCTGGTGCCGGAGGGCTGCGCACCCACGGCCTTGCGGCGCGGTGGCGCCTTGGGGACTTCGAGGTCCAGCGGCGGCACCGGGTACCCGCCGCCGGTGACCGGGACCGCGTTCTCGTCCTGCTCGGGCCTGCGGTCGGGCAGCAGCAGCGACAGCAGGACGAGGACGCCCAGCGCGATGCCGAGGACGATCAGGAAGTCCGAGGTCTCGAAGTCGCCGGAGTTCTTGAACGCGCGGACGGTGGCGACCATGACGATCCACACGAGGCTCGCCGGGACGAGGACCTTCCAGCCCAGCCGCATGAACTGGTCGTAGCGCAGGCGGGGGAGCGTGCCGCGCAGCCAGATGAAGAGGAACAGGAAGAACAGCGTCTTGGCGATGAACCACAGCAGCGGCCACCAGCCGGTGTTGAGGACACCGCCGCCGATCGCCGACAGCGGCCACGGAGCCATCGGGCCGCCGAGGAACAGCGTCGTGGCCAGCGCCGA
Source organism: Umezawaea beigongshangensis (assembly GCF_016464305.1). GTDB lineage: Bacteria > Actinomycetota > Actinomycetes > Mycobacteriales > Pseudonocardiaceae > Umezawaea_A > Umezawaea_A beigongshangensis. Next base: position 95,634 of record NZ_JAEIOJ010000005.1, on the reverse strand, counting down.
CACCGTCACCATGTTCACGTACTCGGCGAGGAAGAACAGCGCGAACTTCAGCGAGCTGTACTCGGTGTGGAAGCCGCCGACCAGCTCCGACTCGGCCTCGGGGAGGTCGAACGGGGCGCGGTTGGTCTCACCGACCATCGCGATGACGTAGATGACGAAGCTGGGCGGCAGGAGCCAGAAGAACCAGCCGGCCGACTGCGCGCTCACGATGTCCGCGGTGGACATGGAGTGCGAGTACATGACGACGGCGACGATCGACAGGCCCATCGCGATCTCGTAGGAGATCACCTGGGCCGCCGAGCGCAGCGCGCCGAGCAGCGGGTACGGCGAGCCGGAGGCCCAGCCGGAGAGCACGATGCCGTAGACGCCGACCGAGGAGCAGGCCAGCACGACGAGCACGCCCACCGGCAGGTCGACCAGCTGGAGCGCCGTGCGCTCGCCGAAGATCGACACCTCGCCGCCGAGCGGGATCACCGAGAACGCGAGGAACGCGGGCACGCAGGAGATGACCGGCGCGAGGAAGTACACCCACTTGTCCGCGAGGACCGGGCGGATGTCCTCCTTGAAGGCGAGCTTCAGGCCGTCCGCGAGCGACTGGAGCCAGCCGTTCGGCCCGACCCGGTTGGGGCCGGGACGCTGCTGCATCCGCGCCACGACCTTGCGCTCCCAGTTGATCATGAACAGGGTCATGACCACGAGGAACGCGAAGATCCCGACGACCTTGACCAGGACCAGCCAGATCGGGTCGTCCGCGAGGAGTTCCGCTGTGTTGCCGTTCATGCCTTCCCTCCAGCAGGAGCGCCGCTCACCGGCACGCCGCTCACGACCGCGTCGACCCCGGTGGCGCCGCTCCGGGAAGCCCGGACCGTCACGAGCGCGCCGTGCCCGGCGGCCAGGGCGCGGCGGACCGCCACCGAACCCGAGTTGGCCGGGAGCCACACCACGCCGTCGGGCAGGTCGGCCGCCTCGACGGGCAGGGTCACCGCACCGCGCTCGGTGGACACGGTGATCTCCCGGCCGAGCACGAGACCGAGGTGGGCGGCCGTCACGGCGGACACCTTCGCCACCACCGGCCGCGCGGTACCGGCGAGGTTGGGCTCGCCGTCCTGCATCGAGCCGTTGTCCAGCAGCCGCCGCCACATCGCGAGCACCACCTGGCCGTCCCTCGGCTGCGGCAGCAGCGGGGCGGCCGCGGTGGGTGCGCTCGCCGCGGAGACCGCGTGGCCGAGCCTGCCCAGGTCGGCCGACGCCGCAGCCGGCGTCTGGGTGAACAGATCGGCGTCCATCTCCACCGCGAGGGTGTCCAGCACGCGGCAGTCGGGCAGCGCGCTCGTCCCCTCCAGCGTGAGACCGAAGTCGCGGCGGCGGCCCTCCCAGTTGAGGTAGCTGCCGGACTTCTGCACCGCCGGGGCGATCGGCAGCACCACGTCGGCGTGCGCCGTCGCCGCGCTGGGCCGCATCTCCAGGCTCACCACGAAGCCCACCGCCGACAGGGCGCGCTCGGCGAGCGCGGTGTCGGGCAGGTCGTACGGGTCGACGCCGCCCACGACCAGCGCGTCCAGCTCGCCGTTCGCGGCCGCCGCGAGGATGCCGTTGGTGTCGCGGCCCGGCGTCGCGGGCAGCGCGCCGGCGTCCAGGCCCCACGCCCGCTCGACCTCGGCGCGCGCGGCGTCGTCACCGACGAGCCGGCCACCGGGCAGGAGCGTCGGCAGCACGCCGGCCTCCAGCGCGCCGCGCTCGCCGGCGCGGCGCGGGATCCACGCGACGCGGGCCCCGGTGCGCTCGGCGAGCCGGGCCACCGCGGAGAACAGGCCCGGCACCTCGGCGGCGCGCTCGCCGACGAGGATCACCGCGCCCGACGCGCTCAGCGCCTCGGTCACGTCCGCGGCGTGCTCCGGCAGCGCGTTCAGCGCGGCCGGCTCCCCGCCGGGGACGCAGGCCAGCAGCGTGCCGGACGTCTTCTCCACCGCGGGGGTGGTGAACTGGCCGAGGTGGAAGACCTTCGTCCTCCCCCTGCGGGCCGCCTTGCGCAGCCGCAGGAAGACGATCGGCGACTCCTCCTCCGGCTCGAACGCCACGCACAGCACGGCCGGCGCGGCCTCGATGCCCTTGTAGCTGACCCCGCCGTTGTCGGGCGTCGTGCCCACGATCGTGCTCGTGAGGAACTCCAGCTCCTCGTTCGAGTGCGGGCGGGCGCGGAAGTCGACGTCGTTGGTGCGCAGCGCGATCCGGGCGAACTTCGAGTACGCGTAGGCGTCCTCGACGGTCAGCCGCCCACCGGCGAGCACACCCGCGCCGCGGCCCTCGCGGGCCCGCAGCAGGCCCTCGGCCGCGACCTGGAGGGCCTCGGTCCACGCGGCCTCGCGCAGCTCACCGGTCTTGGCGTCGCGGACCTGCGGGCGCAGGATCCGGTCGTCGGCCGTGGCGTAGCGGAAGCCGAAGCGGCCCTTGTCGCACAGCCACTCCTCGTTGACCTCGGGGTCGTCACCGGCGAGGACGCGCTGCACCTTGCCGCGCCGCCAGTCGACCCGCTCCGCGCAGCCCGAGGCGCAGTGCTCGCACGTGCTCGGCGTCGACACCAGGTCGAACGGCCGGGCGCGGAAGCGGTAGGCGGCGCTGGTGAGCGCGCCGACCGGGCAGATCTGGATGGTGTTGCCGGAGAAGTACGACTGGAACGGCTTCTCCTCCGCCACGCCGATCTGCTGCTGCGAACCGCGCTCCAGCAGCTCGATGAACGGGTCACCGGCGATCTGCGAGGAGAAGCGGGTGCAGCGCTGGCACAGCACGCAGCGCTCGCGGTCCAGCAGCACCTGCGTGGAGATCGCCAGCGGCTTCGGGAACGTGCGCTTGTGCTCGTGGAAGCGGGAGTCGGCGCGGCCGTGCTTGAGCGCCTGGTTCTGCAACGGGCACTCGCCGCCCTTGTCGCAGATCGGGCAGTCCAGCGGGTGGTTGATGAGCAGCAGCTCCATCACGCCCTGCTGCGCCTTGTCCGCCACCGGGGAGGTGAGCTGCGTCTTCACGACCATGCCGTCGGCGACGGTCATCGTGCAGGACGCCTGCGGCTTGGGCATCGGCCGCCCGCCCATCTCCACCTCGACGAGGCACTGGCGGCACGCGCCAGCCGGGTCGAGGAGGGGGTGGTCGCAGAAGCGCGGCACGATGATGCCGAGCCGTTCGGCGGTGCGGATCAGCAGTTCGCCCTTGGGGGCCACGACCTCGCGGCCGTCGATCACGAGCTTGACGTGGCCCTCCGGGACCACGACCTCGCTCGACTTCTCAGGTGCCAGGGTCATCGGGCAGCTCCCGCCAGGGCTGGTGCGGTGTTCGACGCGGCGTTGGCCTCGCACAGCGCGAGGAACTCGTCCTTGAAGTACTTGATGCCGCTGGTGATCGGGCTGACCGCGCCGTCGCCGAGCGCGCAGAACGAACGGCCGAGGATGTTGTCGCAGACGTCGAGCAGGGTGTCGATGTCGCTCGGGGTGCCCTCGCCGCGCACCATCCGCTGGAGGATCTGGACGAGCCAGTAGGTCCCCTCGCGGCACGGGGTGCACTTGCCGCACGACTCGTGCTTGTAGAACTCGGTCCACTTCATGACCGCCCACGGCACCGAGACGGTCTCGTTGAAGACCTGGAGCGCCGTGGTGCCGAGCATGGACCCCGCCTCGGCCGCGCCCTCGAAGTCCAGCGGGACGTCGAGGTGGTCGGCCGTGAACAGCGGGGTGGACGAGCCGCCCGGCGTCCAGAACTTCAGCGGGATCCCGTCCTTCATGCCACCGGCCAGCTCCAGGAGCTGACGCAGCGTCGTGCCCATCGGGGCCTCGTACTGGCCGGGCCGCTCGACGTGGCCGGACAGCGAGTAGATCTTCGGGCCGGGCGAGCGCTCGCGGCCCATGCTGCGGAACCAGTCCGAGCCGCCGTTGACGATGTAGGGAACGCTCGCGATGGTCTCGACGTTGTTCACCACGGTGGGCGAGGCGTAGAGACCTGCCGTCGCGGGGAACGGCGGCTTCAGCCTCGGCTGGCCGCGCTTGCCCTCCAGCGAGTCGAGCAGCGCCGTCTCCTCGCCGCAGATGTAGGCGCCCGCGCCGGCGTGCACGACGACGTCGAGGTCGAACCCGCTGCCGAGGACGTTCTTGCCCAGGTACCCGGCGGCGTACGCCTCCTGCACGGCCGCGTTGAGGCGGCGGATGCAGTGCAGGACCTCACCGCGCACGTAGATCGCGGCGAAGTTCGCCCGGATCGCGTACGAGGTGATGATGATGCCCTCGATGAGCGAGTGCGGGTCCGCCATCATCAGCGGGATGTCCTTGCAGGTGCCCGGCTCGCCCTCGTCGGCGTTGATGACGAGGTAGTGCGGCTTGCCGTCGCCCTGCGGGATGAAGCCCCACTTCATGCCGGTGGGGAACCCGGCGCCGCCGCGTCCGCGCAGGCCGGAGTCCTTGCACTGCGCGATGATCTGGTCCGGGTGCGCCGCGAGCGCCTTGCGCAGCGCGGTGTAGCCCTCCAGCTGCTCGTAGGTCTTCAGCGTCCACGAGCGCGGGGACAGCCAGCGCTTCGTGAGCACCGGCGTGAGGGTGTCAGCGACCTTGTCCACGACCCGCCTCCTCTACTTCTTCTCCGGAACGGGCGGGAACTCCGCCTCGTCCGGCATCGACGGCGCGGTCCACCCGCGGTCGGCGGCGATCGACGCCCCCCGCAGGGTCTCCGGCGCGGCGGACGGGCCGTCGAGGTCGGCCTCGCGGCCCTCGAAGAACCCGGCGAGCTGGAGCTCCGCCTGGCGGAAGTCGGTCAGCGGCGCGCCCCTGGTCGGCGCGGGCCGCTCCCCCGCCTGGAGCGCCTTGACCAGTTCCAGCGCCTTCTCCGGCGTCTGGTTGTCGTAGAACTCGTAGTTGACCTGGAGCACCGGGCCGAGGTCGCACGCGGCGAGGCACTCGGCGTGCTCCAGCGTGATCGAACCCGGCGCGCCCGGCTCGCCCGAGGTCTCCTCGTGGCCGAGCGGCTTGCCGTCGGAACCGAGGTGCTCGCGCACCGTCCGGTAGATCTCGTCCCCGCCCAGCGCCGCGCACAGCGTGTTCGTGCAGATGCTGACGAGGTGCTCGCCGCAGGGACGGCGCTTGTACATCGTGTAGAACGTCGCGACCGCGCTGACCTCGGCGGCCGTCAGGTCGAGCTGGGCGGCGCAGAACGCGATGCCCGCCTGGCTCACGTGGCCCTGCACCGACTGCACGAGGTGCAGCATCGGCAGCAGGGACGACCGCGGCTGCGGGTAGCGGGCGATGATCGCCCGCGCCCTCGCGACGACGTCCTCGCCGAACACGCTGGTGTCGACGACGGACTCGTTCGCCAGCCGCTCGGTCTCGGCGGGGTCCAGCACCGAGGCCGCGAGGACTTCTTCGGACGTGCTCACCGGTCACACCCACCCATCACCGGGTCGATCGAGGCCACGGAGGCGATGACGTCGGCGACCATGCCGCCCTCGCACATCGCGGGCATCGACTGGAGGTTCACGAAACTGGGTTCCCGCACGTGCACGCGCATCGGCCGCGTGCCGCCGTCGGACACCACGTGGTAGCCGAGCTCGCCGCGCGGCGACTCGATCGGCACGTACACCTGGCCCGCGGGAACGTCGAAGCCCTCGGTCACCAGCTTGAAGTGGTGGATGAGGGACTCCATGGACTGCCCCATGATCTTGCGGACGTGCTCCAGGGAGTTGCCCATGCCGTCCGGGCCGATCGTGAGCTGCGCGGGCCAGGCGATCTTGGCGTCCTGCACCATGACCGGGCCCGGCGCGAGGCGGTCCACGGCCTGGCGCACGATCCGCAGCGACTGGTGGATCTCCTCCACCCGCATCAGGTAGCGCGCGTAGCTGTCGGCCTGGTTCGACGTGGGGACGTCGAACTCGTAGTTCTCGTAGCCGCAGTACGGCTCGATCTTGCGCAGGTCCCACGGCAGTCCGGCGGAGCGCAGGATCGGCCCGGTGATGCCGAGCGCGAGGCAGGCGTCCACCGGCAGGTAGCCGACCCCGGCGAGCCGGTTCTTCCAGATCGGCTGACCGGTGAGCAGCTTGTCGTACTGCGGCAGCCGGGAGTCCATGACCTTGAGGAAGTCGAGGATCTTCTGCTCGGCGCCCTCGGGGAGGTCCTGCGCGACGCCGCCGGGCCGGATGAACGCGTGGTTCATCCGCAGGCCGGTGAGGAACTCCAGCAGGTGGAGCACCTCCTCGCGCTCGCGGAAGCCCGCGGTCATGCCGGTCAGCGCGCCCAGCTCCATGCCACCGGTCGCGAGGGCGACCAGGTGGGAGCTGACGCGGTTGAGCTCCATCAGCAGGACGCGGATGACCTGCGCGCGCTCCGGCACGGTCACGCCGAGCAGCTTCTCCACGGCGAGGCAGTAGGCGGCCTCGTTGTGCAGCGGCGCCAGGTAGTCCATGCGCGTGACGAAGGTGACGCCCTGCGTCCAGTTGCGGTACTCGACGTTCTTCTCGATGCCCGTGTGCAGGTAGCCGATGACGGACCTGGCCTGCGTGACGGTCTCGCCCTCCAGCTCCAGGACGAGGCGGAGCACGCCGTGCGTGGACGGGTGCTGCGGGCCGAGGTTCATGACGATGCGCTCGTCGCCCTCGACGTCGGACAGCACCTCGTCCCAGTCGCCGCCGGTGACGGTGTAGACGCGCCCCTCGGTGGTGTCGCGCGAGTCCGCCGCGTACGGGTCGGGACCGGTCGTGGCCGACTCGTGCAGCTCGGCCTCGTTCGGGTCAGCGGCCTTCGGGTCCTGCGCGAGGTCCTCGCGCCCGGCCGCCTTGCGCGACTCCGCGCCGCTGGTCGCGGAGTGGCTGTCGCTGCCGGCCGCCGTGGTGTCGGTGCCGCCGGTGACGTCGGCAATGCTCTCGTTGCTCATGAATACGACCGCCTCTGGTCGGGCGGGGGGATCTCCGCGCCCTTGTACTCCACCGGGATTCCGCCGAGCGGGTAGTCCTTGCGCTGGGGGTGCCCGTCCCAGTCGTCCGGCATGAGGATGCGGGTCAGGCCGGGGTGTCCGTCGTAGACGATGCCGAACATGTCCCACGCCTCCCGCTCCTGCCAGTCCGCGGTCGGGTAGACCGACACGACGGAGGGGACGTGCGCGTCGTCGACGTCGACCGCGACCTCCAGCCGGATGCGGCGGCGGTAGGTCATCGACGTCAGGTGGTAGACCGAGTGCAGCCGCTGGGCGACGTCAGCGCCGTAGTCCACACCGGACACCGAGCTGCACAGCTCGAAGCGCAGCGCCGGGTCGTCGCGCAGCACCCGGCACACGTCGAGCAGGTGCTCGCGGCGCAGGTAGAAGGTGATCTCGCCGCGGTCGACCGTGATCTGCTGGACCGCGTCGGCCGGCACTCCGGCCTCGCCGAGCGCGACCGCCAGCTCGTCGACGACCTCGTCGAACCAGCCGCCGTAGGGCCGCTCGGCCGGGGCGGGCGCGTACGCCGGGAGCCGCAGACCGCCGAAGCCGGAGGTGTCGCCGCTGCCCCTGACGTTGAACATGCCCTGGCGGTTGCGGCCCGCGACCAGGCCGCCGCGGGCGAGGTGCTCCTCGTGGTCCGCCTCGGACATCTGGGCGGAGCTGTGCGCGGCCCCGATCTCCGAGCCGGGCGTCTTGTCGTCGTTCACGTTCTTCTCGTCGGCCACGTCGCTCACCCCTTCTTCGCGAAGCGCTGCGAAGACGGGATCAGGTCGGTGCGGTGGCCGCTCTCCAGGAGCGCGGCGGCGCGGGCGGCGCCCAGCGGCTCGTCCATGATCTTCGCGTGGATCTTGAGGATCGCGTCCATCAGCATCTCCGGGCGCGGGGGGCAGCCGGGCAGGTACATGTCGACCGGCACCACGTGGTCGACGCCCTGCACGACGGCGTAGTTGTTGAACATGCCGCCGCTGGAGGCGCACACGCCCATGGCGAGCACCCACCTCGGCTCGGGCATCTGGTCGTAGATCTGCCGCAGCACCGGGGCCATCTTGTTGGTGACCCGGCCCGCCACGATCATCAGGTCGGCCTGCCGCGGCGAGGCCCGGAAGACCTCCATGCCGAAGCGCGCCAGGTCGTAGCGCGGCGCGCCCGTGGTCATCATCTCGATGGCACAGCAGGCCAGACCGAACGTGGCCGGCCAGAGCGAGGACTTGCGGGTCCAGTTGACCAGCTTCTCCACGTTGGCCAGCAGGATCCCGTTGGGGAGCTTCTCCTCAAGACCCATGACTGTCGCCTTCCCCGCACCGGTACCCGGTGCTTAGTTCCAGTCCAGGCCGCCGCGCCGCCACACGTACGCGTAGGCGAATCCGACGGTCGCGACGAACAGGGCGATCTCCACCAGGCCGAACAGGCCGAGCCTGTCCGCGGACACCGCGAACGGGTAGAGAAACACCATTTCGATGTCGAACAGGATGAACAGCATCGCCGTCAGGTAGTAGGCGACCGGCATCCGGCCACCGCCCACGACGGGCTGCGGCGACGGCTCGATGCCGCACTCGTAGGCGTCGAGCTTGGCCCGGTTGTAGCGGCGCGGCCCGATGTAGGGCGCGGCCGTCACCGAGAACAGCGCGAACGCCCCGGCGAGGGCGAACATGAACACGAGGGGGAGGTAGGGGTCCAGCACTCTCCGTCGTCCTTTCCTCGCTGTCGCAGCCTGTCCGGTCCGCACCCTAAGGGGGCTTGACGAGCCCCTTTCGAGTTAGGCGGACCTAACATTCGGCACGTCGCTTGTGAAATGGTTCACAAGCCTGACCGAGGCGTTGTGAACTGATTCACAAGCCCTGCGGGTCAGTGTAAGACGTCACAGAGTGGCGTGTCTCCCACCCCCCACAGTGCGCCTGACCTGCGGCGGGAAGCAGCCCGTTCACACGATCGGAACAGGAGTGAACGAGGTCGCGACGGGCACGAAAAACGCCGCCCCGGGGGACGGCGCTCTCCTGATTCTTAGGTAAACCTAAGTTTTACTCTGTTCGAGTGAATTACGCGGAGGGTGCGAGCTTCGTAGCTGCGGTGATGATGCGGTCGAACGCGTCGCCGTCCTTCGGGTCGTAGAGACCCGCGAGGAGCTTGAGCACCAGCTTCATCAGGGTCTTGCGGGGCATCCCGTACTTGGTCGCCGTCCGCATGATCACCGGGTTGCCGATCAGCTTGCTGAAGACGTTGCCCAGCCGGTAGTAGCTGCCGAGGGCCTGCTCGATGCGCACCGGGTAACCGGCCAGCGCGTGCTCCCGCGAGTACCCGGCCGGGCGGGCGAGCGCCTGCACGACCGTCTCGGCGGCGATGCGGGCGGACTCCATGGCGTAGCCGATGCCCTCGCCGTTGAACGGGTTGACCATGCCCCCCGCGTCGCCGACGAGCAGCAGTCCGTTGCTGTAGTGCGGCTTGCGGTTGAAGCCCATCGGCAGCGCGGCGCCGCCGATCTTGCTCGTGGCGTTCTCCTCGCGGAAGCCCCACTCCTCCGGCGTGCCGTCGAGCCACGACTTCAGCAGCGCGCGGTAGTCCGTGGTGCCGTAGGCCTTGGAGGTCGACAGGATGCCCAGGCCGACGTTGACGCTGCCGTCGCCCATGCCGAAGATCCAGCCGTAGCCGGGCAGCAGCACCGGGTTCGCCGGGTCGCTGCGGTCCCACAGCTCCAGGTGCGACTCCAGGTAGTCGTCCTTCGTGCGCGGGCTCGCGTAGTAGCGGCGCACGGCGACGCCCATCGGCTTGGCGTCGCTCTTCTCGATGCCGACGCTCAGCGCGAGCCGGGCGCTGACGCCGTCGCAGGCCAGCACCAGCGGCGCCCGGTAGGTGACGGGCGTCTTGTCCGGGCCGGTCTTCGCCGTGACGCCGACCACCCGGCCGGTGCGCTCGTCGGTGATCGCGCCGGTGACGGTGGTCTGCTCCAGCAGGCGGGCCCCGGCGCGCTGCGCCGTGCGGGCCAGCAGCTCGTCGAAGTCCTGGCGCGGGCGGACCACGCCGTAGGGCGGGAAGCTGGCCAGCTCGGGCCAGTCCAGCTCCATCGTCACGCCACCGCCGACGACGCGCAGGCCGCGGTTGTGCAGCCAGCCCGCCTCCTCGCGGGTGTCGATGCCGAGGTCGATGAGCTGCTTCACACCGCGCGGGGTGAGGCCGTCGCCGCAGACCTTCTCGCGCGGGAAGGTGCTCTTCTCCAGCAAGATCACGTCCAGCCCCGCCCGCGCGAGGTAGGTGGCCGCGGTCGAACCCGCGGGCCCCGCCCCGACGACGATCACCTCGGCGTCGTCACCGGCCTGCCGACGGCTGGGAGTAGTCATCCCGCGCTCCTTGTGCATCGCTTCACAATCTCCCCACCACTCTAACCGCGCACGAGTTGAGCACTCGGGCACAGCGAGATGAGCACTCGGACACACCGGCTTGAGCGTTCGGGCACCGGGCCGTCGCGACTCGGTGCCCGAACGCTCGACTCACCGTGCTGGAAAGCTCAACTCGGGGTGCTCGAACGCTCAACTCGCGATCGGTCAGGCGGGCTTCGTCGCCTTGTGCAGGGCCACCACGCCGCCGGTCAGGTTCAGCCAGGCCACGTCCTCCCAGCCCGCCTCGGCGATCTTCTCGGCCAGTTGGCGCTGGGCGGGCCAGGTGCGCATCGACTCGGCCAGGTACTCGTAGGCCACGGGGTTGGACGACACGCGGCGGGCGACGAGCGGGAGGACGCGCAGCAGGTGGCGCATGTAGACGACGCGGAACGGCGCGAACACCGGCGTCGACACCTCGCAGATCACCAGGCGGCCGCCGGGACGGACGACGCGCGCCATCTCGCGCAGCGCCGCGACGGTGTCGTTGAAGTTGCGCAGGCCGAAGGAGACGGTGGCCGCGTCGAACACGCCGTCGGCGAACGGCAGGTGCAGGGCGTCCGCCGCCACCCTGGGCACGGCGCGACCGCGCGCGTTCTGGAGCATCCCCAGGGAGAAGTCCGCCGCCACGCACCACGCGCCGCTGCGGGCGTACTCCACCGTGGACACCGCCGTCCCGGCGGCGAGGTCCAGCACGCGCTCGCCGGGCCGGGCGTCGAGCACCCGGCGGCTCCACTCGCGCCAGCGGCGGTCGAACCCGAGCGTCATGACGGAGTTCGTGCGGTCGTAGCCCCTCGCCACGCCGTCGAACATCTCGGCGACCTCGCGCGGGTTCTTGTCCAGACCGGCTCGCGACATGCCAGAAGGGTACGAGACGCCGGGGAGTCAGGTCGTCAGGTGGGGCAACTGCTGCTCCAGGTACTCCAGGTCCGTCCGCGCCCGCGCCAGGTCGGGGCCGTCGAACATCGTCAGTGCGATCCGGCCCACCTCCGCCTCGAACGCGGCGAAGTCGCGACGGGCGGCGACCAGGCGCTGACGGACCGGGTTGTTCTCGTCGGAGCCGCCCAGCGCGCGCCCGAGCCGGGCCACGCCGCGCACCCGTTCCAGCTCCGGCTCCAGGCGGCCGGTGATCTGCACCATCCAGTCCTTGGCCGGTGACGGCGGCACGGCCGCGACGGCCTCGGCCACGCGCCGCGCCGACTGCTCGCAGGACGCCACCAGCACCGCCCACACGTCGTCGTGCGTCACCGGGGGCCGGTACGACGGCAGCGGCTGGAACGGGGGCGACGGCGGCCGGGGCGCGGGCGGGGCGGCGAGCGCGGCGGCGCGCGACCGGCGCACGACGCCCACGACCGCCCCGCCGATCAGGCCGGGCGGTCCGCCGAGGACCACCGACACCACCAGGGCCGCGATCGAGCTGGTCACCGGGTTGGGCTGGAAGTAGTCCCCCGGCGCGTTGAACAGCACCAGCAGGACGAGAGCGAGCGCGGCACCGGTCCCGATCAGCGCTCCGGCTGCGACCGACCTGCCCACGTGACCCACGCGGCCGATGATGCCACGTCAGGAGTCGTAGTCGACCGTGATCGACGAAGTCAGCGGCACGGACTGGCAGGTCAGGACGAAACCGGCGGCCACGTCGTGCGGCTCCAGGGCGTAGTTGCGGCGCATCTCCACCTCGCCGTCGGTGACCAGCGCGCGGCAGGTGCCGCACACGCCTCCCCGGCACGCGAACGGCAGGTCAGAGCGCACCCGCTGCGCCGCGTCCAGGACCGGCGTGCCGGGCGGGACGGCGAGCGTCGTGCTCCTGCCGTCGAGGACCACGGTCACCGACGACGCCGTGCCGAGCACCTCCTCGGCGCGGCGCGGGGACGGCGGGGGCTCGTCCACGTAGAACAGCTCGTGGTGGACGCGCTCGGGCGGCACGCCGCGCTCGGCGAGCACCGCGCGGGCGTCGACGACCAGGCCGTGCGGGCCGCACAGCCACCAGTGGTCCACCGAGTCGGCCTGCACCACGGCGGCGAGCAGGGCGCGCAGCTTGTCCGCGTCGAGCCGGCCGGTGAACAGGTCGACGTCGCGGGCCTCGCGGGACAGCACGTGCACGAGGTGCAGCCGCGTGCGGTGGCGGTCCTTCAGGTCGGCCAGGTCCTCGCCGAACATGACGGTGTCGGTGCGGCGGTTGCCGTAGAGCAGGGTCGCGCGGGCACCGGCGCCGAGCACGGTCGCGGCGATCGACAGGGCGGGGGTGATGCCCGATCCGGCGACGACGAAGGCGTGGTGCTCGCCGTCGGCCCGGTCGGTCGGCACGGGGGTGAACTCGCCCCGCGGCGGCAGCACGTCCAGCACGTCGCCCGGCCGGACCTCGTCCACGAGGTGGCGGGAGAACAGCCCGCCGTCGACCCGGCGCACGCCGATGCGCGGCGCGCTGCCGACCGGCGCGCAGATCGAGTACGAGCGGCGCTCCTCGCGGCCGTCGACCTCGCGGCGCAGTGTGAGGTGCTGCCCGGCGCGGAACGCGAACTCGTCGGCCAGCGCGTCCGGCACGGCGAAGGTGACGGCCACGGCGTCGTCGCACAGCCGCTCGACCGCCGCGACGGCGAGGGGGTGGAACGTCGTCCGGCGACGGGTCGGCGCGGGTGCGGCCACCTACAGCTCCTTGACGTGCTCGAAGGGCTCCGCGCAGTCCTCGCAGCGGCGCAGCGCCTTGCAGGGGGTGGAGCCGAAGCGGGACAGCTCCGCGGTGCGGGACGAGCCGCAGCGGGGGCACGGCACGCGCTGCGGCGGCGGGGTCAGGGTGAGCGGGATCGGCCCGGCGGCGCGCGGTCCGACCCGCTGCGGCGGGGCGATGCCCGCCTCGGCGAGCTTGCGCCGGCCGTCGTCGGTGATCCAGTCGGTCGTCCACGCGGGGTGCAGCGACGTGCGGACCTCCACGTCGGCGTACCCGGCCGCGGTGAGCGCGCGGCGCAGGTCGGCGCCCATCTCGTCGATCGCGGGGCAGCCCGAGTAGGTGGGGGTGATCGTGACGAGCACCCTCTCCCCCGTCACGGTCACGTCGCGCAGCACGCCGAGGTCGGCGAGCGTGAGCACCGGCAGCTCCGGGTCGCGGACCCGTTCGGCCACGGCACGCGCGGCGGGGCGCGCGGCGGTCACCACACGGCTCCGGGCAGCGAGCGGTGCAGGTGCTGCATCTCGGCCAGCAGGAAGCCCATGGCCTCGGTGTGCACGCCGTCGCGCCCGGCCCTCCCCGCCACGGTGGCCACCGGCACGGGGGCGGGACGCTCCAGACCGGCGGCGGCGAACACCTCGTCGAGCACACCGTCCACCTCGGACCGCAGCTCGGCGGGGTCGACGGCGACCCCGGCGGCGGCCAGCCGCGTCTCCACCGGGTGCGCGGTGAACAGCTCGTCGACGAACGGCCACACCCGCTCGATCCCGGCTCGCATCCGCCGGTGGGACTCGTCGGTGCCGTCGCCCAGGCGCACGGTCCACCTGGCGGCGTGGTCGCGGTGGTAGGTCAGCTCCTTGACCGCCTTGGCGGCGACCGCGGCGAGCACCGGGTCGGCGCTGTCGCGCAGCCGCGCGAACAGGGCGAGCTTCCACGACGAGAACACCAGCAGGCGCGCGGTGGTGGCGGCGAAGTCGCGGCCGGGGGCGGACGGCCCCATCCGGGACGGTCCGCAGTCGATCTCGGCGAGGTGCACGTTGCGGAACTCGTGCTCGGCGCGCAGGTGGGCGAGGGCGTCCTCGTCGCGGCCTCGGCCCTCGACCTCTCCCGCCCTGGTCAGCAGCAGCCTGGCCTGGCCGAGCAGGTCGAGCGCGATGTTCGCGAGGGCGACGTCCTCCTCCAGCTCCGGCGCGCGGGAGGTCCACGCGGCGAGGAGCTGGGACGCGACGAGCGCGTCGTCGCCGAGCATGAGGGCGTAGGCGGTGAGGTCGGCGCGGTCCACGCCGGACGGCACGTCCCGGTCGATCCCGGCGAGGGGTTCGGTGAACCCCGTGCCGAACGCCCAGTGCGCGTCGCCGGAGTCGCCGGCCGTCAGTCCGTCGTAGACGTTCACAGGTGCGGCACGTCCTCGGAGATCGCGTAGAACGTGGGGTGCCGGTAGACCTTGTCGCCGCTGGGCGCGAAGAACGGGTCCTTCTCGTCCGGGCTGGAGGCGGTGATCGCCTCGGCGGGCACGACCCAGACGGACACGCCCTCGTTGCGCCGGGTGTAGACGTCGCGGGCGTTGCGCACGGCCATCTCCGCGTCGGGGGCGTGCAGCGAGCCGACGTGCACGTGGTTCAGGCCGCGCTTGCCGCGGACGAACACCTCCCACAGGGGCCAGGACGCGCTCACGCCACCGCCTCCCGCCCGGCCCGGCGAGCCCGCTTCGCGGCGTGCGCGGTGGCGGCCTCGCGGACCCACGCGCCGTCCTCGTGGGCCGCCCTGCGGTGGGCGACACGCTGCGCGTTGCACGGTCCGTCCCCCTGCACGACGCGCCAGAACTCGTCCCAGTCGGGCGTGCCGAAGTCGTGGTGGCCGCGCTCGGGGTTCCAGCGCAGCTCCGGGTCGGGGAACGTCACGCCGAGCCGCTCCGCCTGGGGCACGGACATGTCGACGAACTTCTGCCGCAGCTCGTCGTTGGTGTTGCGCTTGATGCGCCAGGCCATCGACCGCTCGGTGTTGGAGCTCTCCGAGTCGGGCGGGCCGAACATCATCAGCGCCGGCCACCACCAGCGGTTCACCGCGTCCTGCACCATCTCCCGCTGCGCGGGCGTGCCGCTCATCATGGTCGCGAGCAGCTCGTAGCCCTGCCGCTGGTGGAAGGACTCCTCCTTGCAGACGCGGATCATGGCGCGCGCGTACGGGCCGTAGGAGGTGCGGCACAGCGGCACCTGGTTGCAGATGGCCGCGCCGTCGACGAGCCAGCCGATGACGCCGACGTCGGCGAACGTCAGCGTGGGGTAGTTGAAGATCGACGAGTACTTCTGGCGACCGGCGATCAGCTTCTCGGTGAGGTCGCCGCGCTCGGCGCCGAGCGTCTCCGCCGCGGAGTAGAGGTACAGGCCGTGCCCGGCCTCGTCCTGGACCTTGGCCAGCAGGACGGCCTTGCGGCGCAGGCTGGGGGCGCGGCTGATCCAGTTGCCCTCCGGCTGCATCCCGATGATCTCGGAGTGCGCGTGCTGGGCGATCTGCCTGATCAGGGTCTTGCGGTAGCCGTCGGGCATCCAGTCGCGCGGTTCGATCCGCGACTCGGACCGCACCGCCGCCTCGAACCGGGACTCCAGGTCTTCGGACATGCCCACCTCCACCGGCCGTGCACTCCCGACCGATGTTACACCTGTGACCGCATTCCGGCGTTGACTGTCACAAAGTCTGCCGGGCCCTGCGGCGCAGCCACCAGATCAGCGGAGCCAGCACGGCCCACACCGCGAGCAGGTAAGTGCCGACCGGCAGGAACGACAGCACCGCGGTCCGCCCGGCCACCCTGGTCGTCTCGGGGTTCGCGGTGTCGTACTCGACCCGCACGACCTGCCCGACCTCCAGCCCCTCCGGGTACAGCACGCCCTGGGAGGGGATGAACACCCGCCCGTCGGACGTGCCGAAGCGCACGACCGTGCGGTTGAAGGCCACCGACACCACCTCGGCGTTCGCCCGACCGGTGCGAGCCTCGACGGCCGCGTCGTCCCGCCAGCAGGCCAGGACCAGGATCACGCAGACGACGGTCACGACGCAGCCGAGCGTCAGCAACGCCCTGATCAGGCCCGTGCGCACCCGGCGCAGGAGCGGCGTTCGCCAGCTGGTCACCACTGCGTCGTCCGTCACGCCAGAGGAGTCTAGAGCCGCGTCGGAGAGGAATCTCAGCTACGAGTCCATACCCTCGAAGGGTGACATCTGCACCTGCGTCAAGGACTCGGCAACGGCTGCGCGTGCACACCGCGGACACGGGAGCGCGCGACCTGCTGCGCGCGCTCCCCCGGCCGGCGAACGCCCTGGCGTGGGTGCGGGACGGCTCCGGCCTGGTGGGCTGGGGCGAGGCCGCGCGGTTCGAGGTCTCCGGTCCCGACCGGTTCGCCGAGGCCGACCGGTTGTGGAGGGAGTTCACCTCCGACCTGGAGGTCACCGGCGAGTCCGGCGTCTCCGGCACCGGCCCCGTGGCGTTCGCGTCCCTGGCCTTCGCCGACGAACCCGGCCGCTCGGTGCTGATCGTCCCCGAGGTCGTCCTGGGCAGCCGCAACGGCCAGCACTGGATCACGACCGTCGGCGGCGCGACGACCACCCCGCGCGTCCAGCCCGTCCGCCGCCCGTCGTCGGTTCGCTACTCCGACGGGCAGCTCCCCGTTGCGCGCTACCGCGAGGCCGTGCGCGAGGCCGTGCGGCTGATGCGCACCGGCGACCTGCGCAAGGTGGTCCTCGCCCACGACCTGCTGGCCGTCACCGACGTGCCGATCGACCACCGGTTCGTGCTCGACGGCCTGGCCCGCCGCTACCCCGAGTGCTGGGTGTACGCGGTGGACGGCCTGCTCGGCGCGACCCCCGAGCTGCTGCTGCGCCGCGCCGGGTCCGTCGTGGACTCCCGCGTGCTGGCCGGCACGACGTGGCCGCACGACGGCGTGTCCGACGACGACCTGGCCACCGCCCTGCTGGGCTCGCCGAAGGACCGCGACGAGCACGGGTACGCGGTCACGTCGCTGGCCGACGTGCTGCGCCCGTTCTGCTCCACGATGTCCGTGGACGGCCCGTCGGTGCTGCGGCTGCCCAACGTGTCGCACCTGTCCAGCGACGTCATCGGCACGCTGCGCTCGCCGGTGTCGCTGCTGCGCCTCGGCGAGGCCCTGCACCCCACCGCCGCCGTGGGCGGGACGCCGCGCGGCGACGCCGTGGAGGTGATCAGCCGCCTGGAGGGCCTGGACCGGGGCCGCTACGCCGGTCCGGTGGGCTGGATCGACGGCGACGGCGACGGCGAGCTGGGCATCGCGCTGCGCTGCGCCGAGGTGCGGGGCCGCACGGCCCGGCTGTTCGCCGGGTGCGGCCTGGTCGCGGAGTCCGATCCGGACACCGAGGTCCGCGAGGCCCACGCGAAGATGCGGCCGATCCGCGAGGCCCTCGAAGGGGTGTGACCTCCGGCTGAGCGGCCGACCACCGGTGCGACCGGAGCGGCCGGACGCGGGGCCGCCCCTCCCGACCTGACGGGCGCGCACGCCCGCCCGGCTGCGCGAGCACTCGCGGACGCTCGGCCCGACACCCTGCCGCTCACCTCCCGGACCGACCCCGTCCCGGGTGGCCACGGGAACGGGCCGGGTGCTGCGCGCACCCGGCCCGTTCGCGCGTGTCAGTGCCCGCGCGCGGCGAGCAGTTCGTGCGTCTCGCGGATCTTCTGGTGGGACTTCGGCTCCGCCGGGACGGCCGCCGTGCGGGCCTGCGCCGCCGACGCGCCGGGAGCCGCCGCGGGCTTGCCCGGCGTGAACAGCCAGGTCTGGAACAGCTCGTCGAGCTGCTGACCGGAGATCTGCTCCGCGAGCGCGACGAACTCGGCGGTGTCGCCGTCGGAGTAGCGCTTCTGCGCCAGCCAGGTCTTCAGGATCTCGAAGAACGCCTCGTCGCCGACCGCCACGCGCAGGGCGTGCACGGTCAGCGCGCCGCGGTCGTAGACGGCGTTGTCGAACTGGTTGTCCGGGCCGGGGTCGCCGGGCAGCACGGTCCAGAACGGGTCGTCCGCCGGGTACAGCGCGTAGACGAAGTCGACGTTCTCCTGGACGGTGCCCTCACCGACGTGCTCGGACCAGAGGTACTCCGCGTAGCTCGCGAAGCCCTCGTTGAGCCAGATGTCCTTCCAGCCGCTCACGGACACCGAGTCGCCGAACCACTGGTGGGCGATCTCGTGGGTGACGACGTAGGTGTTGGTGCCGCGGCGGAAGAACGCGGTGTCGTAGGTGGGGCGGGTCTGGTTCTCCAGGGCGAAGCCGATGCCGCTCGTCGCCACACCGCCCTGCGCCTCGAACGGGTAAGGCCCGAAGGAGCCCTCCAGGAACTCCGTGATCTCGGGTGTGCGCTCGATGCTGGCCCTGGCGGCGTCGGCGTTCTCACCGAGGTCGTCGGAGTAGGCGTTGAGCACGGGCTGGCCGTTGGGCGCGGTCGACTGCACGATCTCGAACTGGCCGATGGCGACGAACGTCAGGTACGTGGCCTGCGGCTTCAGCGAGCGCCAGTTCCACCTGGTCCAGCCGTTGATCTGCTTGGTCGTGCCCTTGAACAGGCCGTTGGAGATCACCTCGGTGCCGTCCGGGACGGCGACGGAGACGTCGAAGGTCGCCTTGTCGGTCGGGTGGTTGTTGCTCGGGTACCACCACGGCGCGATGTCCGGCTCGTCGATCGCCAGCGCGCCGGTCGCGGTGCGCTTCCAGGCGGTGAACTCGTTCACCACGTGGGTCGACGGCACGTCGTCGTAGGTGACGACCACGGTGAGGGGCGTGCCGCTCGCGATCTTGGTCCGCGGGTCGACGACGAGTTCGCCGCCGGCCTGCGTGAACGACGCCACGCGGTTGTTGACCCGCACGGACGAGACCTTCAGCAGGAAGTCCAGGTCGAACGTGGTCAGGTCCTGCGTCGCCTTCGCGAGGACCGTCGTCGTGCCGGACAGCCGGTCGGTCGCCGGCTGGTAGTTCAGACGGAGGTCGTAGTGCGCGACGTCGTAGCCCCCGTTCCCCGCGTTCGGGTAGTAGGGGTCGCCGGCACCCGGTGCGCCGGGGCCGGCCGCGGCGCTGGCCGGGCCCGCGAGCAGCAGCATCGCTGACGTGGTCGCGACGGCGGCCACGAGCGTGGATCGGATCGACATGGGGCGAAGGTAGCCACGCGGGCACCCCGGCAGTACCTCCGTACGTCGGTTCCCACACGCTAGGAGCATCCGGGCCGGGCCCGGACGCGAACGGGCGTTCGGGCGTCGCGAACGCTCCACTCGCGGTGTTCGAACGCTCCACTCGCGGTGCTCGAACGCTCAACTCGCGGGTCAGGTGGGGAGGGACGTCGACACGGCTTCCTTCAGGCGGGCGTGCAGGGCGCGGAGGGGGGCTCGGTCGGCTCGGACCTCGACGACCCGCAGGCCGGGGGCGGGGGCCAGGGCGGCTCGGAACTCCTCTGCCGTGGTGACCCTCGTGTGGGGGACCCGGTAGCCCGCGCAGAGCAGGCCCAGGTCGGCGCCGTGGGGGGTGCCGAAGACCCGCTCGAAGCCCGCCTCGTGCTCCGGGGCGCCCTGCTCCAGCAGCGCGAAGATGCCGCCGCCGTCGTCGTTGAGCACCACGACCGCCAGGTCGGGGCGCTGCTCCAGCGGGCCGAGGAGCAGCCCGTTCAGGTCGTGCAGGAACGTCAGGTCGCCCATCAGCGCGTAGCCGGGCCCCGAGGTCAGCGCGACGCCCACGGCCGTGGACACGGTGCCGTCGATCCCCGCCACGCCGCGGTTGGCGTGCACGGCCACGTCAGCGCGCGAGCGCGCCGCGAAGTCCACGTCGCGCACCGGGTTGGACGAGCCGAGGACCAGCGACGCGCCCGGCGGCAGGGCCTCCAGCAGGTCGCGCGCCACGTGCAGGCCCGTGGGCCACGGCTGCCCGGCCAGCACCTCCTGCACGGCGACCGCCGCCGCCTTCGACGCGTGCTCCCACGCGGCCTCCCAGGCGGCGTCCGGCTCGTCGTCGGGCTCCCCCAGCTCGGCCGAGGCGTGGGTGGCGGCGAACTGCGGGTCGGCCCAGTCCTCCTCGTCGCCCACGACGTGCACCACCGGGGTGACCGCGAGCAGGCGTCCCACCCCGCGCGACAGGGTCGCCCTGCCCACGACGACGACGGCGTCCGGTCTCAGCGCCGCGGGCAGCTCGCCCGCGTTGAGCAGCAGCGCCCCGTGCGCCAGCCCGGCCGACGCGGTGGGCTCGGCGATCACCGGCCAGCCCGCGCGCCGCGCCGCGGCGCGCACGGCGTCCACCCGCTCCGGACGGTCGTCGCCGATCACGACGAGCGTGCGAGCGCCCAGGTGGCCCACCGGCTCGGCGGCCGACCGCTCGACCCGCTCGACGCGGGTCCAGGGCTGGTCGAACGGCCGCCCGCCGAGGTCCTCCGGCCACTCCGGGTCGCCGTCCGGCACCAGCGGCTCGCGCAGCGGCAGGTTCACGTGCACCGGCTGCCCGCGCCGCGCCGTGGCGACCGCGCGGCAGGTCAGCGAGCGCCACACCCCGTTCTGTCCGCCCCGCCGCTCGGCGATCGGCAGCTCCAGCGTGGTGGCGGCGTCGCCGAACACGCCGTGCTGCACGACGGTCTGGCTCGCGCCCGCCCGGTGCAGCTCGACCGGGCGGTCCGCGGTCAGCGCCAGCAGCGGCACCCGCGAGTGCCGCGCCTCCAGCACGGCGGGGTGCAGGTTCGCCACGGCGGTGCCCGACGTGCACACGACGGCCGTCACGTCACCTCCGCCGCGGGCCAGGCCGAGGGCGAGGAACCCGGCGCTGCGCTCGTCGATCCGGACGTGCAGCGTCAGCCGTCCCTCCGCCGCGGCGGAGTGCAGGGCGAGCGCCAGTGGCGCGTTGCGGGAGCCGGGGCACAGCACGACGTGCCGCACTCCGTTGCGGATCAGCTCGTCGACGAGCACGTGCGCCTGCGCGGTGGACGGGTTCACGAGGCATATTGTCCCTCGCGTGGCAGACCAGGAAGTCTCAGAGCTGTTCGACCCCGCCGCGTGGCGTCCCGTCGAGGGCTTCGAGTTCACCGACATCACCTACCACCGCGCCGTCTCGCAGGGGACCGTGCGGATCGCCTTCGACCGGCCGGACGTGCGCAACGCCTTCCGGCCGCACACGGTCGACGAGCTGTACCGGGCGCTGGACCACGCCCGGATGAGCTCCGACGTGGGCTGCGTCCTGCTCACCGGCAACGGGCCGTCGCCCCGCGACGGGGGCTGGGCGTTCTGCTCCGGCGGCGACCAGCGCATCCGGGGCCGCACCGGCTACCAGTACGCCTCCGGCGACACCTCCGAGACCGTCGACCCGGCACGCGCCGGGCGGCTGCACATCCTGGAGTGCCAGCGGCTCATCCGGTTCATGCCGAAGGTCGTCATCGCCGTCGTCCCCGGCTGGGCGGCCGGTGGCGGGCACAGCCTGCACGTGACGTGCGACCTGACGCTCGCCAGCGCCGAGCACGCGAAGTTCAAGCAGACCGACGCCGACGTGGGCAGCTTCGACGGCGGCTACGGCTCGGCCTACCTCGCCCGGCAGGTCGGGCAGAAGTTCGCTCGGGAGATCTTCTTCCTCGGCCGCACCTACGGCGCGCAGGAGATGAAGGAGATGGGCGCGGTCAACGCCGTCGTCCCGCACGCGGAGCTGGAGTCCACCGCCCTGGAGTGGGCCGCCGAGATCAACGGCAAGTCGCCCACGGCGCAGCGGATGCTCAAGTACGCGTTCAACCTCGTCGACGACGGGCTGGTGGGCCAGCAGATCTTCGCGGGGGAGACCACGCGCCTGGCGTACATGACCGACGAGGCCGTCGAGGGGCGCGACGCGTTCCTGGAGAAGCGGGAGCCGGACTGGTCCCGCTTCCCGTACCACTTCTGATGGCCAGCCACGTGGAGGCGTTCCCGGTCCCGCTGGGACCGGGGGTGCTCGACCTCGTCGAACCGCTGCGCCGCGCCCTGGACGGCGAGGGCCCCGCGCTGCTGCCCGTGCCCGCCGGCCAGCCGGTCCCGCCCGGCGCGGCCGGGCCGCTGCGGGACTGGGAGAGCGCCGCCGCGCTCGTCGTCGCCACGTCCGGGTCGACCGGTGCTCCCAGGGGCGTGCTGCTGTCCGCCGCGGCGCTGCGCGCGTCGGCGACGGCGACGCACGAGCGGCTGGGCGGGCCGGGCCGGTGGCTGCTGGCGCTGCCCGCGACGCACGTCGCGGGCGTGCAGGTGGTGGTGCGGTCGCTGCTCGCCGGCGTCGCGCCCGGCGTGCTCGACCTGACGCCGGGGTTCCGGCCGTCCGCGTTCGCGGTCGCGGCGGCCCCCGTGCTGGAGTCGCCGGGCAGGCACTACACGGCCCTGGTGCCCACGCAGCTCGCCCGGCTGCTCGCCGGTGAGGGGCCGGGGCTCGCGGCGCTGCGGCGCTTCGACGCGGTCCTGCTGGGCGGGGCGGCCGCCCCGCCCGCGCTGCTCGGCCGCGCGGCCGACGCGGGCGTGCGGGTCGTCACGACCTACGGCATGAGCGAGACCGCCGGGGGCTGCGTCTACGACGGGGTCCCGCTGGACGGGGTGCGGGTGCGGCTCGCCGACGAGCGGATCGAACTGGCCGGGCCCGTGCTCGCGCTGGGCCACCGGGGCGGGGAGCCGATCGGCGACTGGTTCCGCACCGGCGACCTGGGGATGACGCTGCCCGACGGCCGCCTGGAGGTCGTGGGCCGGGCCGACGACGTGATCGTCACCGGCGGGGAGAAGGTGCCGCCCGCCCTGGTGGAGCGGGTGCTCGTGGAACAGCCGGGGGTGCTGGAGGCGTGCGTGGTGGGCGTGCCGGACGACGAGTGGGGCCAGGTGGTCGCCGCCGTCGTCGTGCCCGTCGACCGGGCCGCCCTCCCGGCCGGGGAGGCGCTGCGCGAGGCCGTGCGGGTCGCGGCCGGACGGGCGAGCGCGCCGAAGCTCCTCCGGTTCGTGCCGGAACTGCCGCTGCGCGGACCGGGCAAGGTCGACCGCACCGCCGTCGCCTCCCTCTTCCGGTCGCCGACGGGCTGACCCGCCACCGGGGCACGTGCGGCCGCGGGCATGGACGAGGATGAGCGCATGGCCACCATCGCCCAGTGGATCGAGGGAACGCGCCCTCGCACCCTGCCCAACTCCATCGCCCCCGTGCTGGTGGGGGCGGGCGCAGCGCACGAGATCGGCGGGTTCAGCGTCCCGCGGTCCGTGCTCGCGCTGCTCGTGTCGGTGGCGCTCCAGGTCGGGGTGAACTTCGCGAACGACTACTCCGACGGCATCCGCGGCACGGACGCCGACCGGGTCGGCCCGTTCCGGCTCGTCGGCTCCGGCGCGGCGGCCCCGGCTGCCGTGCGCGCGGCGGCGTTCGCCTGCCTCGGCGCCGGCGCGCTCGCCGGGCTGGTGCTGGTGGCGCTGTCCGGGCACTGGTGGCTGCTCGCGTTCGGCGCGGTCTGCATCGCGGGCGCGTGGTTCTACACCGGCGGCACGAAGCCCTACGGCTACGCGGGCCTCGGCGAGATCGCCGTGTTCCTGTTCTTCGGTCCGGCCGCCGTGCTGGGCACCCAGTACGTGCAGGCCGGACAGGTCAGCAGCTTCGGCATCGGCTCGGCCGTCGCCGTCGGCTGCTTCTCGGCGGCCGTGCTGGTGGCGAACAACCTGCGCGACATCCCCACCGACCGGGTGTCGGGCAAGCGGACCCTCGCGGTGCTGCTGGGCGACCGCGACACCCGCCTCCTCTACGCGGCGCTGGTGGTCGTGCCGTTCCTGATCACCGTGATGATCGGCTTCCGGGTGCCGGCCGCGCTGCTCGGCTTCCTCGCGCTGCCGGTGGCCGCGCTGGGACTGCGCCGGGTGCTGCGCGGCCTGACCGGCCGCGAGCTGATCCCCGTCCTGCGCGACACCGGCCTCGCGATGCTGCTGTGGTCGGTCGTCACCACCGCGGCGCTGTTCCTGGCCTGAGCCTCACCAGGCGTCCTCGGTGACAGTGGGGGCCTCGCCCTCCTCGTCGTCGTCGCGGACGACCGGGCGGGGACGCGGCGCGGGCCGCTCGCCCCGCATCAGCTCGGTGATGCGGTCGCGGTCGGCGGCCAGCGCCGCTCGCACCACGGCGTCGCCGCCCGCCTCGCCCATCAGCACCTGCCGCCAGCTCAGCACGCCCGCGGCGATCCGCCGCTGCAACGCCCGCAGCTCCGGCGACGCCTCGCCCGACTTCGCGAACGCGATGATCCGCCGGACGTCCTCGGCGGAGGGCTCCACGGCCGGCACGCGCAGCCGCTCCGCCTCCGCGACGGCCCGCTCGGCCTCCGCGACGGCCCTGTTCAGCACGTCCTCGGCGGCCACCACCTCGGCCGTCCTCCACGACGCGGTCACCCGCACCCCCGCCTCTCGACGAGCGGACCCCGGCGTGGGCCCGCGCCACCCACCGGCACCACCGCGGCACGGGTGATCCGGTCCCCGTGCGACGCCGGGCGAGACCGCGCGGTTCCGTTCAGGCGTCGACCGGCGCGGTCCAGCGGCCGGAGCGGTGGAACTCCCGCAGCACCTCCAGGTGCTCGTCCAGGCGCAGTCCCTGCGCCGCCACCCACTCGTCGTCGTAGTAGGTGTGGGCGTACCGCTCGCCACCGTCGCACAGCAGCGTGACGACGCTGCCGCGGCGCCCGGCGGCCACCATGTCCGCGACGAGCTGGAACGCGCCCCACAGGTTCGTGCCCGTCGACCCGCCCACCCGGCGGCCCAGCACGTCGTGGGCGAACCTGACCGCGGCGATCGACGCGGCGTCCGGCACCTTGATCATCCGGTCGATGACCTGACCGACGAACGACGGCTCCACCCGCGGCCGGCCGATGCCCTCGATGCGGGAGCCGCGCGTGCCCACCAGGCCGGGGTCGCCGTCGCGCCACGCGTCGTAGAACACCGAGTGCTCCGGGTCCACGACGGCCAGCCGCGTGCGCAGCCTGCGGTAGCGCACGAAGCGGCCGATGGTGGCGCTGGTGCCGCCGGTGCCCGCTCCCACGACGACCCACTCCGGCTCCGGCGAGGTCTCCAGCGCCATCTGCTCGAAGATCGACTCGGCGATGTTGTTGTTGCCCCGCCAGTCGGTGGCCCGCTCGGCGTGGGTGAACTGGTCCATGAAGTGCCCGCCCAGCTCGGCGGCCAGGCGGCGCGACTCGTCGTAGATCGCGCCCGGCGAGTCCACGAAGTGGCACCGGCCGCCCTCGCGCTCGATCAGCACGACCTTCTCCGCGCTGGTCGAGCGGGGCATCACGGCGATGAACGGCAGACCGAGCAGTCGCGCGAAGTACGCCTCGGACACCGCCGTCGAGCCCGACGACGCCTCGATCACCGGCGTGCCCTCGGTGATCCACCCGTTGCAGATCGCGTAGAGGAACAGCGACCGCGCCAGGCGGTGCTTGAGGGAGCCGGTCGGGTGGGTCGACTCGTCCTTGAGGTAGAGGTCGACGCCCCAGCCGGGCGGTAGCGGGAAGCGCAGGAGGTGGGTGTCGGCGCTGCGGTTGGCGTCCGCCTCGATGATCCGCACCGCCTCGCAGACCCAGTCGCGCGTCGTGTCACAGCACCTGTCCACAGAAGAGCTCACGCCGCACCCTAACTTCGACCAGACTGACCAGCCGTGACGAACCTCCACGACAGGGTCTCGGGCTTCCTCCTCGCCGGTGCCGTCGGCGACGCGCTGGGAGCCCCGATCGAGTTCGACCGCATCGACGCGATCCGCGCCGCGCACGGCCCGGCCGGTCTCACCGACCTCGTTCCCGCCTTCGGTCGCGCGGGCGCCATCACCGACGACACCCAGATGACGCTGTTCACCCTGGAGGGTCTCGTGCTGGCCCGTCGCCACGGCGTCGACCCGCTGCTCGCGGTGCGCGCCGCGTACGGCCGCTGGTTGCAGACCCAGGGCGGCCCCGAGGTGACGCCGGACGGCTGGCTGATCCACGAGCGGGAGCTGCACTCGCTGCGCGCGCCGGGCAACACCTGCCTCACCGCGCTGCGCCGCCCGACGTTCGGCACGGTGACGAACCGGCTCAACACCTCCAAGGGCTGCGGCGGTGTGATGCGCGCGGCACCGGCCGCGCTGTGGTCCACCGACGTGCGCGAGGTCTTCGCGCTGGGCGCGGGTGTGGCGGCGCTGACCCACGGCCACCCCAGCGGCTACCTGTCGGCCGGGGTGCTCGCCGTGCTGGTCCGGCGGCTGCTCGACGGCGACGACCTGCCGAACGCCACGGCCGTGGCGCGGGCCGAGCTGGTGCGGTGGGAGGGCCACCAGGAGCAGCTCGTCCTGCTGGACCGCGCGGTCGAGATGACGCGTGACGGACGTCCCACTCCCGAGGTGATCGCCGACCGGCTCGGCGGGGGGTGGGTGGGCGAGGAGGCCCTCGCCATCTCCTTGCACGCGGCGCTCGTCGCGGACGACGTCGCGGACGGTCTGGTGCTGGCCGTCAACCACAGCGGGGACAGCGACTCGACCGGGGCGATCTGCGGGAACCTGCTGGGCGCGCGGGACGGGGCCGGAACCGTGCCGCAGCACTGGCTGGACCGCCTGGAGCTGCGCGACGCGGTGGAGCGGCTGGCTCGCGAGGCGCTGGACGTGCTGGCTCCCGCGGCGTTCTGAGCGGGGTCAGCCGGTGGCGTCGCCCCTGCCGCGGTCGCCGCGGAGCTGCGCCCGCAGCTCCTCCCGCTGGGCGCGGCGCTGGGCCCCGCGCTCGTTCAGGCCGATCGCGACGCGGGCGCGCAGTCCCCTGAACAGGAACAGCGACAGCGGCAGGGCGACCACCACGCCGACTGCGAGGGCGACCAGCAGCGGCACGTTGACCAGCACGAGGAGCGCCGTCACGAGGGCGACGAGGCCCAGCCGCGCCAGGACGTACAGGGTGAGATCTCGACCCGGGTGCACGATCGCCCAGGTTACGCCTCCGCGACGGCGTCCTCGTCCAGCGTGTTGGGCCTGCCCTCGAACCGCGTGGACAGCACGACCGTGGTCCTGGTGCGCGCGACACCGGTGATGCGCCGCAGCCTGCCCAGAGCGCGCTCCAGGTCGTCCACGGTGGTCACCCGCACCTTCACGATGAACGACTCGTCACCGGCGACGCGGTAGCACGACTCGACCTCGTGCAGCTCGGCCAGCGCGGTCGCCACGTCGTCGTCGTCCGCGGTGTCCGTGGGGTGGATGCCGATGAGCGCGGTCACCCCGAGTCCGACGGCGCTGGGGTCCACGACGGCGTGGTAGCCGACGATCACCCCGGCGGATTCGAGCTTGCCCACGCGCTCGTGCACGGCGGAGGCCGACAGGCCGACCTGCCTGCCGAGATCGGCGTAGGTGGCACGGCCGTTGACCCGGAGTGCGGCGATGATCCGCCGGTCGAGTGCGTCCACCGGGTCAGCCTAGTGGGATCACCCCGCATGTCCGAAGCGCGTGTTTCGTCCCTTACTCCCTCTTTACCATCACCCAAGCGTTCGAGTACCCGACGGGTGAGATGCCACGATGCGACCGGTACGTCGGATCTGAGGAGGACGATCGTGACCGCGTCCGTGCAGGCAACCCGTCAGAACACCGGAGAGAGACTGCTCACGCCGGGGGAGGTGGCCAGCCTCTTCCGCGTGGACCCCAAGACCGTCACCCGCTGGGCGACGGCGGGCCGGATCGGCTCCATCCGCACCCCGGGCGGGCACCGCCGGTTCAGGGAGTCCGAGGTGCAGGCGCTGCTGTCGGAGTTGACGACCGAGGCGACCGAACCGGTTCGCCACTGAACCTCTGAACCCGTCACGGGCTGTCGCGCGTAATCTCGTGACAGAGGAGGTGGCCACATTGCTGTACTTGCTCGCGGCGATCGGCGCGCTCACCGTGGCGTTCCTGCTGTGGCGCGCGTTCGGACCGCAGCGACTCGAACTCGCACCCCGCCGACCGGTGATCGCGCCGGACGACGACCCCGAGTTCCTCCGCTCCCTCGGGGAGCCCAAGCCCGAGTCCGAGGAGGGCAAGGGCTCCTGACGCGCGTCCGGCCCCGCGGCGCTCTCGTCGAGAGCACCGCGGGGCCGGACGGGGTCAGCGCAGGGAGCGGAAGGTCTCCCGGATCTCCTCCGTCAGGACGGCGGGCTGTTCGAGCGCGGCGAAGTGCCCGCCCCGGTCCAGCTGCCGGTAGTGCCGGACGTCGGTGTACCGCCGCTCGATCCACCGGCGTGACGCCTGCACGGCCTCGCCGGGGAAGACGCTGAACCCGGCGGGCGTGGGGTTCGGCCCGGACGGCGCCTGCGACTCGCGGCTCGCCTCCCAGTACAGCCGCGCCGACGAGGCCCCCGCGTTGGGCAGCCAGTACATCATCACGTCGTCGAGGATCTCGTCGCGGCCGACGACCACTTCGGGGTCGCCGTCGGCGACGTCCTGGAAGAGCGTGTAGATCCAGGCGGCCAGCCCGGCGGGCGAGTCGGCGAGGGAGTAGCCGATCGTCTGCGGTCGCGTGGACTGCTCCCGCGCGTAGCCGTCCAGGACGGACCGGTAGCGCTGCGCCCTCTCGATCATGCGCTGCTCGTCGGGCGTCGCCTCGGCCACCTCGCGCTCGGTGGGGAACACGAGCGGCAGGTTGACGTGCATGCCGCGGAATCCCGCCGGAGCCGTGCGACTGATCGCCTCCACGACGGCGGAGCCCCAGTCCCCGCCCTGCGCTCCCCACTCCTCGTAGCCCAGGCGGCGCATCAGCTCGATCCACGCGGCGGCGATCCGGGAGGTCCCCCAGCCGGTCGTGACCGGCTTGTCGGAGAAGCCGAACCCCGGCATCGAGGGCACGACGACGTGGAACGCGTCCTGCGCTCGTCCGCCGTGCGCGACGGGGTCCGTCAGCGGGCCGATCAGGTCCCGGAACTCCAGCACCGAGCCGGGCCAGCCGTGGCAGAGCAGGAGGGGCAGCGCCGTCGGCTCGGGCGAGCGGGCGTGCAGGAAGTGGACGCCCACGCCGTCCAGGACGGTGCGGAACGAGCCGATGTCGTTCATCTCCCGCTCGCAGCGCCGCCAGTCGTAGCCGGTGGCCCAGTACTCGCACAGCGCGCGCACCCGGTCCAGCTCGGGCCCCTGGTCCGCGGCGGTCTCCCGATCGGGCCAGCGCGTGTCGGCGAGGCGACGGGCGAGCCGGTCG
Source organism: Umezawaea beigongshangensis (assembly GCF_016464305.1). GTDB lineage: Bacteria > Actinomycetota > Actinomycetes > Mycobacteriales > Pseudonocardiaceae > Umezawaea_A > Umezawaea_A beigongshangensis. The sequence goes on along the minus strand of NZ_JAEIOJ010000005.1, from coordinate 66,513 downwards.
AGCTCCCCGTCGTCGACCGCGACGCGGAACGGCTCGACGGTCGTGGGCAGTGGTGGCACGAGGCCCTCCGGAGGTGGTCGGTCAGCACATCGCAACAGAAAGTGGAATCTTCTGTCAACTTGAGAAGGACTCGTCCACTTGTTAGGTTCGGCGCGTGGAAGAACGTCCTCTGCGCCGCGACGCTGAGCGCAACCGGCAACTCCTGCTGCGCACGGCTCGCGAGCTGATGGCCCGTGAGGGGCTGGACGTGTCCTACGAGGAGATCGCTCGCGCGGCCGGGACCGGCACGGGCACCGTGTACCGCCGGTTCCCCGAGCGGTCGGACCTCGTGGACGCCCTGTTCGCCGAGCACGTCGACACCGTGGTCGAACTCGCCCGGCAGGCGTGCCGGGCCGAGGACCCGTGGGAGGGCATCACCCGGTTCATGACGCGGCAGTTCGAACTGGAGGTCGACGACCGCGCGCTCGGCGAACTGCTGCGCAGGGGGAACCAGTCCTCGGAGCTCGTGCAGCGGGGACGCGCCCGGATAACACCGCTCGTGGCGGAACTGGTCGAGCGGGCCGTTCGCGCCGGTCGACTGCCCGCCGGGGTGGTACCGGGCGACCTGGTCGCCGTGCACCTCATGGTCGGCGCGGTGATGGACGCCGCCCGGAAGATCGACCCGAACCTGTGGCGACGGGCCCTGGCCGTGGCGCTCGCCGGGCTCCGCCACGCCGAACTCGCCGGTGAGCAACCGGACGAGGACGTCATCGACCGCCTCTACGGCGTTCCGTCAGCAACACCCGAGGAAGAGGTCGTCCCCCGTGGCACTACCCGATGATCTGCTCGACGTCCTGCGCTCGCCCGCCCTCTGCTTCCTGACGACCCTCATGCCCGACGGATCGCCCCAGATCACCGAGACCTGGGTCGACACGGACGGGGAGAACGTCGTCGTCAACACGGTGCTCACCCACCAGAAGGTCCGCAACGTCGAACGCGACCCGCGGGTCGCCGCGGCCATCGCGGACCCGACCTCGCCCGCGCGCTACTGGGCGGTCCGCGGCCGGGTCGTCTCGTCCACGACCGACGGTGCCGACAAGCACGTCGACGAGCTGGCCCACAAGTACCTGGGGCGCCCCTACCCGTGGTTCGGCGGCCGGGAGCAGCAGCGCGTCGTGCTGGTCATCAGCGTCGACAAGCTGCACACCCCGCGCGGCTGAACCGGTCGCGCCCGCCCGCCGCGACATCGCGGCGGGCGGCCGGGACCTAGCTGGGGAAGTCGTCCGCGACGGTGGCGGCGAGCTCCAGCAGCGCGAGCCTGGTGTCCGGCGCGAGCTTGTCGAGCTCGATCTCCGCGCCCTCCTCCAGGTGCGGGTCGAACGGGATCTTGACCACGGCGCGGCAGCGCGAGGCGAAGTGCGCCGCGAGCTTGTCGAGGTCGACCTTGCCCGAGCCGGGACGCACCGAGTTGATGACCGCCACGGACTTCGCCACGAGGTCGCGGTAGCCGTGGGCGTCCAGCCAGTCCAGGGTGGCCGCCGACGTCTGCGCGCCGTCCACCGAGCCCGACGACACGAGCACCAGCGAGTCCGCCTGGTCCAGCACGCCCTTCATGGCCGAGTGCATGAGCCCGGTGCCGCAGTCGGTGAGCACGATGTTGTAGAAGTGCTCCAGCAGCGCCACCGTGCGCAGGTAGTCCTGGTCGCTGAACGCCTCGGACACCGCCGGGTCCTGCTCGCTGGCGAGGATCTCCAGCCGGCTGGGGCTCTGCGAGGTGTACGCGCGGACGTCGCTGTACTTGGTGACCCGCGAGACGTCGCGCAGCAGGTGCCGCACGGTCGCCGTGGTCTCCCTGGGCACCTTCAGCGCCAGCGTGCCGCGGTCCGGGTTCGCGTCGACCGCGATGACCCGGTCACCGCGCAGCGACGAGAACGTGGAGCCGAGCGTGATCGTGGTCGTCGTCTTGCCGACGCCGCCCTTCAGGCTCAGCATCGCGATCTTGTAGCACCCGCGCAGCGGCTGGTTGATCCGCCCGATCAGCTCGCGGCGGCGCACGTCCGCCGGGCTCTCGCCGAGGTTGATCAGGCCACCGGTCAGGGCGTGCAGGGTCTTGCGCCAGCCCGACGACGGCGGTCGCTTGTCCTGCTTGATCAGACGCTGCGAGGACATGTCCTGCGCCGACGCCTGCTCGGGGCGCTGCTGCGGCAGCTTCGGCGGCTGTCCCGGCGACGTCTGCGGGAAGTTGTTGGGGAACGGGCCCTGGAACTGGTGCGCCGCACCCTGGTAGCCGGTCTGGTACGGCCCGGACTGACCGCCACCGACCTGGTGGGCCCCGGACGGACCGCCGCTCACCTGGTAGGCGCCGGACTGACCGCCACCGACCTGGTAGGCCCCCGACTGGCCACCGCTCACCTGGTAGGCGCCGGACTGGCCGCCGGAGACCTGGTGGGCCCCCGACTGGTTGCCCGGGACCGGGTGCGGGCCCGACTGGTTGCCGGGCACCTGGTACGGCCCCGACTGCGCGCCCGGCACCGGGTGCGGACCCGACGCGCCGCCGCTCACCGGGTGCGGGCCGGACGGCCCACCGCCGACCGGAAGCGGACCCGAGCTGACCGGGTCGATGAACACCGTCTCCGGCTCGACGTACTGCTGCTGTCCCGATTCCGCCCCGGCGTTCTGGGTGTCCGCCCCGGCGGGTTGCTGCCATGACACGTTGTGCCGCGGCTCAGGCTCCTCGTAGCGACCAGTCACCGCTGGAGACCTCCCTGAGCATGCGGATCGAGACCGCCCCGACCCCCGGTGTTCGACGGTAGTCGGCGCTGCCGGGTTCCTCGCACCGGGGTCTTCTCGCCCGGAAGGGGGAAAACGCAGATCATCCGTGGTGCGGGGCCTCCGGAAGAGCGGAAGTCAGCTCACGTTGGCGTAGGAGTGCAACCCCGCCACCACCAGATTGATGAAGAACAGGTTGAACACGGTCAGGACGAAGCCGAAGGCGTTGATCCACGCGGCCGGTGCGCCGCGCCACCCGGCGGTGGCCCGCGCGTGCAGGTAGGCCGCGTAGACGACCCACGACACGAACGCCACGGTCTCCTTGGGGTCCCAGCCCCAGAAGCGGCCCCACGCGGCCTCGGCCCAGATCGCGCCGCAGATGATGCCGATGGTGAACAGCGGGAAGGCGAAGACCGTGGTGCGGTAGGCGAGGCGGTCGAGGACCGCCGCCTCCGGCAGCTTCGGGCCGAACCTCGCGAACGATCCCGGCTCGCGGTCGTGCGCGGACCGCACCAGGTAGAGCAGGCTCGCGACGCCGGGCACCAGCAGGATGCCGCTGGCCGCGGAGATCACCGAGACGTGGATGACCAGCCAGTACGACTGGAGCGCGGGCTGCACCGGGGCCGCGGTCGAGTAGAGCACCGTCCCGGCGAGGAACATGAGGATCACGACCGGCGTGAGCACGAACGCGCCGAGCCTGCGGACCGGGAACTGCCGCATCAGCACGACCCACGTCACCACCGCGAACAGGCACAGCAGCGACGCGTACTCGTACATGTTGCCCCAGGGCGCGCGGCCGGTCGCGACACCGCGCAGCACCAGCGAGGCCAGGTGCAGCAGCACTCCGAGGATCGTCAGCGCGGCGCCCATGCGGCCCAGCCGCTCGGCGCGCGTCCGCTCGGCGGGCGGCGTCGCGGCGGGCGGCGCGCTCCCGGCCGAACCGGTCGACGCGGACGAGCCGGTCGCTCCGGCGGCGACGAGTTCGCGCTCCCGCGCCCGCGGTCCCCTCACCCGGCCGAACGCCTGCTCCGACAGGTACAGCACGGTGGCGACGACGTAGACGACGACGGCGCTGGAGTAGGTCCAGTCGCTGTAGGTCGCCAGGCTCTCGTTGACCGGCATCAGCTCTCCTCTTTCCCGCTGAGCACGCTTCGGGCCAAGCCCGTGAACTCCTCGCCGTACCCCGCCTGGTCGGTGCGGGCGAGGCCACCGACCTCGACCACGGTACGCCCGTCCTCACCTCGGCGAGCCCGGACCCAGACCCGTCGGCGCTTCACGACCAGCGACGTCACGAGCCCCAGGACGATCAGCACGGCGAACACCAGGACCCACACCTGGGTGGGGTCGTGGGAGACCTGGAGGGAGACCCAGTCGGTGACGCCGTCGAAGCGGACCACGGTGCCGTCGTCCAGCGTCGTGGACTCCCCCGCCATCAGGTTGACCCGCGCGACCTTCACCAGCCGCCCGTCCTCGACGAGGGACTCGTCGATGGAGAAGATCGACTGCGCGCGGCCGGAGTCGGTGCCGAGGTCGCCGCGGTAGACGTCCACGGCCACGGCCGGATCGCGCGCCTCGGGGAAGTCCGAGCCCAGCAGGTCGCCGGTGAACACGGCGCTCGGGGCGAGCAGGCCGGTGATCGCGAGCTGGTGCTGCCGCCGCTGCGCCGCGTCGGTGTAGCCGGGCGGGTCGAACTTCGTCGCGCCCTCCGACAGCAGCGTCAGCGGGTCGGCGGGCCGCCACTGGACCGCGCTGCTGCGCGTCTCGCCGCCGGGGAACGTCACGGTGAACGTCGGCGTGTAGCCGTGGCCCAGCAGGTACAGCCGGTCGCCCGCGGTGCGCAGCGGGTCGTTGACGCGCAGGTCGTAGGGCCGCCACGTCCCGGTCTCCAGGTCGGCTCCGCTCTGGTGGCCGACGCGGGCGAGGAAGCTCTCCGCCTGGCCGTTGTCCAGGTAGCTGGCCTCGAACCCGTCGACCTTCACGCAGAACGGCGACAGCTCGGTGCCGTCGACGCGCAGCCCCGCGCGGAACGAGTCGTAGTTGAAGATGCCGGAGTTGCAGAACTGGCCGCCGTTGGCCTGGACGATGACCTGGCCCTCGTAGCCGAACATCTTGCCCAGCGCGAACGCCACGAGCAGGCCCAGCAGCGCGAAGTGGAAGACGAGGTTGCCGGTCTCGCGCAGGTAGCCGCGCTCGGCGCTGAGGCTGCGCGCGCCGTCGGCCTCCTCGCGCTCGACGAGCCGCCAGCCGCGCAGGGCGGCGCGGCCCCGGCCGATCGCCTCCTCGACGCTCGCGTCCACCTCGGCCCGCTCGTGGTGCGGCATCCGGGCCAGGTTGCGGGGCGCGAGCACCGGCTTGGCGCGCATCTGCGCGAAGTACTCCCAGGTGCGCGGGAGCAGGCAGCCGACCAGCGAGACGAACAGCAGCACGTAGACGGCGGAGAACCAGACGCTGCCGTAGACGTCGAAGAACTGCATCCGGTCGAGCAGGCGGCCCCACCAGCCGTGCTCGGCGACGTACTCCTCGGTCTTGGCGGGGTTGAGCGACCGCTGCGGCAGCAGCGCGCCGGGCATGGCGCCGAGCGCCAGCAGGAACAGCAGCGTGAGGGCGGTGCGCATGGCCGTGAGGCCGCGCCAGGTGTTGCGCAGGTGCGCGAGGACGTCCCTCATCAGAGCGGCAGTTCCACGTCGTTGACCACGCCGTCGCGCAGCTGGGCGACCAGGTCGCCCCACAGGCCGGTCACCAGGGCGACGCCGACCAGGATCAGCAGGACGCCGCCGAAGACCTGCACGCCGCGGGTGTGCGTGCGCAGCCAGCCGGTGACCCGCACCGCCCAGCGCGCGCCGATCGCGATCAGCACGAACGGCAGCCCGAGGCCGAGGCAGTAGGCGAGCACGAGGACCGCGCCGCGCGCCGTGGCCGAGCCGACCTCGGTGCCGCGGGCGAGGGCGAGGACGCCGGCGAGCGTCGGACCGACGCACGGGGTCCAGCCCAGCGCGAAGACCCCGCCGAGCAGCGGAGCGCCCAGCAGGCCGCCCCGCCTGCCGCCGCCGTGCATCCGCACGTCGCGCTGGAGCGCGGGGACGAGCCCCACGAAGACCAGGCCCATGCCGATGGTGACGACCCCGCCGATGCGCTGGAGCAGGTCCTCGTTGAGCCAGAGGACCTGCGTGAGGCCGAGCACGGCGAACGAGGTGAGCACGAAGACGACCGTGAACCCGAGGACGAAGAGGCCGGCGGCACCGGCGACCCGCCAGCGACCGGCCTTCGCGCCCTCGCCGTCGCCCACGGCGGGCGCCTCGGCGCCGACCAGGCCCGCGAGGTACGCGAGGTAGCCCGGCACCAGCGGCACCACGCACGGCGAGGCGAAGGAGACGATCCCGGCGAGCAGCGCGACCCCGGTGGCGAGCAGCAGCGGCCCCGAGGTCGCGAGGTCGGTGGGGTTCACGTCGTCCAGCGTAGGTAGTGGCACCGACGACGGCGGACCGGGTACCCCTTGGCGCGTCGTGGCTCACACGGCGCAACTGACGACGAATGCACCTTGTGGGGGTACCGCGGTCTTCGTACCGTCGTGAGCCGTGCGACCACTGCGGCTCGTCCTCCCGGTGCTGGCCCTCGCCCTCGTCGCCGCGGCGCCCACCGCGAGCACGGCCGCCCCCGTTCCCGAGCGGGCGCTGGAGTGGCGCGAGGTCTTCTCCCCGGACGGCGCGATCACGCGGGTGCGGGTGCCCGTCGCGCGGGACCGGCCGCTGTCCGCGTCGGCGGTGCACGCCGAGGTGGTGCCCGTGCAGGAGACCGGTGCGCCGGAGGCGCGGTTCGACCTGGTCTTCGTCGGCGACGGGTACACCGGTGCGGAACTGGCCGCGTACTCGGAGCACGTGGCGAGCAAGTGGGCCGAGCTGTCGGCGGTCGAGCCCTTCACCTCCCACGCGCGGTACTTCAACGTGTGGCAGGTCAACGTCGTCTCGCCCCAGTCCGGGGTGGATCACGACCCGGCGCTGGGCGAGCTCCGCGACACCGCGCTGGACATGGGCTTCTTCTGCCGGGGCGATGACCCGGCCACCGAGCGCCTGCTGTGCGTGGACCAGGCCAAGGCGCGTCAGTTCGGCGCGCTCGCGCCGCAGGCCGACCAGGTGATCGCGCTGGGCAACACCGCGAAGTACGGCGGCGCGGGCGGCGGTGTCGCGTCGGCGGCGGGGGCGAACCGGCAGGCGGGGCAGATCGCCGTGCACGAGCTGGGCCACTCGATCGGCCACCTCGCGGACGAGTACGACTACCCCTACGACACCCACACCGGTGTCGAACCGTCCGAGGTGAACGTGACGAAGGACCCGACCGGCGCGAAGTGGAGCGAGTACCTGGGCCAGCCGTCGCCGGACGGCGGCGTGGTCGGCGCGTACGAGGGCGCCAGGTACCACCTGCACGGGCTCTACCGCCCGACGCAGGACTCGATCATGCGCACCCTGGGCCGCGAGTTCAACTCGATCGGCCGCGACGCGATGATCGCCGCCTTCCGGACCAGGATTCCCGAGCTGAACTGACCCGCGACCGGCACCGGCGGCGGACCGCCGGTGCCGGTCGCGGGATCAGGCGGTCTCGGCGGCCAGCTCCGCCAGGAGGGGGCGCAGGTCGTCGGCCAGCACCGGCTCCAGGTGGACGGCCGCCACCCGGTGCGCGCGGTCGAGCACGATCGTCGACGGCACCACGTTGGGCGGGTAGCCCCTGAACGCCAGCAGCGTGCGGCCCGACTCGTCGTAGATCGACGGGTAGGTCAGCTGGCGGTCGCGCACGAAGTCCTGCGGCGCCTGGCGCGAGGTCTCCCGCACGTCCAGCCCCAGCACCCGCACGCCCGACTCGCCCAGCTCGTCGTGCAGGGTCTCCATCTCGGCCGCCTCGGTGCGGCACGGCGGGCACCACTGGCCCCAGACGTTGACCACGACGACGTCCCCGGCGAAGTCGGCCAGCGACAGCTCCCGGCCCTCGTTCATCAGGTCGGGGCCGCTCAGCCCGGCGATCGGCTTGCGGTCCGCGCCGGAGTAGGTGATCCGGGTCTGCCCGGCCGGCGCGACGAACTCGTACTGCGACCCCGTCACGACGGCGTCGGTGCCGGTGGAGCAGCCCGCGGCGAACAGCAGCGCGACCACGGCGACGAGGCGCGCTCTCATGCCCCGGTCACCCGCGGGTTCGTCGCCCCGACCGGCTCGGTGTAGACGATCCGGTCCAGCTTCTCGCCCTCGAACACCAGCGACGTCAGGGACGCGAGCGAGCACTGCCTGCGGCGCGGGTCGTGCCACAGCCGCTTGCCCTCCAGGAAGCGCCGCAGCGTCCAGATCGGCAGCTGGTGCGACACGCACACCGCCTCGTGGCCCTCCGCGGCGGCGCGGGCGCGCTGCGCCGCGCCCAGCATCCGGTGCGCCAGGTCGATGTAGGGCTCGCCCCAGGACGGCCGGAACGGGTTGACGAGCTTCGGCCAGTGCTGCGGCTCGCGCAGCGCGCCGTCGCCCACGGCGACCTTCAGGCCCTCGAACTGGTTGATCGACTCCAGCAGCCGCTCGTCGGTGTCCAGCTCCAGCTGGTGCGCGTCGGCGATGGGCGTCGCCGTCTGCTGCGCACGCTCCAGCGGGGACGCCACGACGTGCACGACGTCGTGGTCCGCGAGGTGCTCGGCCACGGTCAGCGCCTGCTTCTCCCCCAGCTCCGACAACCGGAAGCCGGGCATCCGGCCGTAGAGCACTCCGGTCGGGTTGTGCACCTCACCGTGCCGCAGCATGTGCACGACGGTCCGCGTCACTTCGTTCCCTCCTGGGCGGCGGCCGCGGCGGCGGCCGCGTGGGGCAGCGCGTCCGCGACGACCTGGAAGTCGTCGTCGGACAGCGCGGCGTTGACGAACCACGCCTCGAACGCGCTGGGCGGCGCGTACACGCCGCGCTCCAGCAGGGCGTGGAAGAACGGCGGGAAGCGCCACGTCTGCGCGGCCCGCGCACCGGCGTAGTCCACGACCTCGTCGGCGGTGAAGAACACGCTGACCAGGTTCCCGGCGAACTGCACCCGGTGCTCCACGCCGGCCTGCGACAGCGCGCCGGTGAACAGCTCGCCGAGACGGGCGGCGTTGCGGTCGAGCGCCGCGTACACGTCGTCGGTGGCCGCGCGCAGCGTGGCGAGGCCGGAGGCGACGGCCACGGGGTTCCCGGACAGCGTCCCGGCCTGGTAGACGGGGCCGACGGGGGCGAGCTTCGACATCACGTCGGCGCGACCGCCGAACGCGGCGGCGGGCAGGCCGCCGGACATCACCTTGCCGAACGTGTAGAGGTCGCCGGCCACGCCCTCCAGGCCGAACCACCCGGCGCGGGACACCCGGAAACCGGTCATGACCTCGTCGACGACCAGCAGCGCGCCGTTCTCCCGGCACAGGTCGCGCAGCGCGGCGTTGAAGCCCGGCCGCGGCGCGACGGCCCCCATGTTGCCCGCGGCGGCCTCGGTGATCACGCAGGCGATCTCGCCGGGGTTGGCGGCGAAGGCGGCCCGCACGGCGTCCACGTCGTTGTAGGGCAGCACCAGCGTGTCGGCGGCCTGCGCGCCGGTCACGCCGGGAGAGGTGGGCAGGCCGAGCGTCGCCACGCCGGAGCCCGCCTGGGCGAGCAGCGCGTCGACGTGGCCGTGGTAGCACCCGGCGAACTTGACGACCTTGCGGCGCTCGGTGAAGCCGCGGGCGAGCCGCACGGCGCTCATCGTGGCCTCGGTGCCCGAGTTGACCAGGCGCACCTGCTCCACGGGGGCGACCCGGCCGACGATCTCCTCGGCCAGCTCGATCTCGCCCTCGGTGGGCGTGCCGAAGGACAGGCCGTGCACGGCGGCCGACCGGACGGCGTCGACGACCTCGGGGTGCGCGTGGCCGAGGATCATCGGCCCCCACGACGACACGAGGTCCACGTACCGGTTGCCGTCGGCGTCCCACAGGTGCGAACCGGCGCCGCGCACCATGAAACGGGGTGTGCCGCCCACCGAGTGGAACGCCCTGACCGGCGAGTTCACCCCGCCGGGGGTCACGGTCGCCGCTCGCTCGAACAGCGCCTGGGATCGGGTGGTCTCCGCTGTCGTGCTCCTAGCTGTCACGACACCCAGTCTCACACGAGCCGCGCAGTGGCCAGGGCCACGTCCCTCCTCAGCGAGAACGGCGGCGGACGCGGGAGGCCAGCACGAACTGGCGGACGGCGTCGAGCGCGAACACGGCGGCGAGCGTCGCGAGGCCGACGGCCGCGCCGAGCCAGTTGCCCCGGTACCTGCTGCCGGGCAGCGGCTCGGGACGGCCCTCGATCGGGTACTCCAGCGGCACGACGCCCCGGTTCCAGCACCACACCGCCGCCACCGCGAGCAGCAGCACGAGGACCACCTCGGCGGCGGCGACCAGCGCGCGCCGCGGCTGGTGCAGCGCCGACGCGAAGACCGGCGGCCCGGCGTCGTCCCGCGCGGTGTCGTCGTCCAGCTTGACCGGTGGTGCCGTCACGGGCGCTAGCCTCTCACGCCGGGAGCACCTCGCGCAGGCCCCTGCGCAAGGCGTCGGGGTCGCGGGCCCAGGCGATCACCACGGTGCCGTCGGCGAGCCGGACGGGTAGCTCGGTGGTGCCGCGCGGAACGTTCCAGCCGCCGCCGAGCACCCGCGCGCCCACGGGCCGTCCCACGTCGTCGACCTCGGCGAGGTCGGAGACGCGCAGCGTCTCGCGGCCCTGGCGCAGGACGCCGCGGGTGAGGCGGACCGAGCCGATGGCGCGCCGGCCCTGCACCCACACGGCGGCGGGCAGGGCCAGGGCGGTACCGGCGGCGAGCCACGGCAGCACGAGCACGGGCCCGGTGAGCGCCTCCACGCCGATGGCGACGAGCGCGAACAGCGGCCCCCAGAGCACCGGCCACCACGTCGCGCCCCGCTCGGCGTGCAGCACGGGGCCGTCGTCGTCCGTCACGACCCGCTCGCGGCGAAGTACCCGCGGGTGGCGGGGACGAAGCTCGCGGTCACGGCCAGCGGCGGCAGCACCACGCGCAGCACCAGCACCAGCCACCCGACGACCAGCGCGGCGCCGGTGTACCCGGTGCCGTCGCGCACCGCGACGACCAGGTGGACCACGGCGAGGGCCTCCGCGAGGAACGCGCCGCCGCACAGCGCGACGCGCGCCGCGTGCCTGCCGAACAGGAACGAGAGCGCGCCCCACAGGACCAGCACCACGAAGCACAGCATCAGGAACAGGTCGAACGCGGACCAGCCGGCGTCGGCCTCGCCCGCGACGAGGTCGCGGGCCAGCGTGCCCACCGGCCAGGTCAGCGAGGCGAGCAGCCACAGGACGAACGCGACGACCACCGCCCCGGGACGGCCGGCGCCCGTGACGGTCGTCTGCACCGGGTTCATCGGCGCCGGGTACGGCATCGCGCCGGGCGGGTGCGGGCCGCGCCCGCCGGCCGGGTGGTCGACCGGGCGCAGCGGGTTCTGGCCGTACGGGTCGAACGGGGGTCGTGTCACCTGCTGCCTCCCGCGGCGACGTACCGGTTGGCCGCGGGCAGGAACATCAGCACGACGGCGGCGAGGGTGAGCAGCACCGTCAGCACCACGGCGAACAGGCCGACACCGCGAACGCCGCCCCAGAGGTCGTCCGTCGCGAACACGGAGAACCAGACGAGGCAGTACAGGGCGGCCGGCGCGGTGAGCAGGGTCAGGAAGATCCGCGCCCAGGCCCGGCCCAGCCGCAGGTTGAGGGCGCCGACGAGGTAGGGCGCGGCGGCCACGACGAAGCCGACGACCGTCATCGCCACCGTGATGCGGAACAGCAGACCGGCCGCGGCCACCTCCTCCGGCGTGAGCCCCTCACCGGCCTGCACGGCGGTCGTGAACGCGTCGTCGCGCAGCAGCATCATCACCGGCACGGTCAGCACGCTCAGGACGAGGGCGGCGATCCAGCACCAGAACGAGGCGACGAGCTCGGCCGGGCGAGCGGGGGGCGGCCCGCCGGACCACGCGTCGCCCGGCATGGGGGCGTGCCAGCCCAGCGGGGTGCTCACCGGCACGACGTCGTACTGCTGACCGTGCGGGTGGTACTGCGACATGCCGGTCTCCCAGGTCGTGGTTCAGGAGTCTCGTCGGTGGAGGTCGTGATCGGCGTGGTTCCCGGCGCGGCCAGCACGAGCACGGACTCCTGGAGCACGACCTCTTCGTGATGAGCTGGCACCACTGTGCCGCACTCGACCCCGTGCGCGGCGCGGATCGACGCACGTCGCGTCCGGCGCACCGCGCGCGGCGGGGGCGCGGTGCGGGGAACGGGCGTCAGTCTCGGCGCTGAGCCGCGGTGAAGTACTGGTTGGCGCCGGGGAGGAACAGCAGCACGGTCGCGACGATCCCGACGAGGGCCACGAGCAGTCCGAGGATCGACACGCCGACGAGCTGGAACAGCAGGCTCGCACCGGTGAGCAAGGCCAGGACGACGCGGGCCCAGTTGCGTCCGGCGCGGGCCTTGAACGCGAACAGCACGTACAGGGCCGCCACGACGAGGCTGACCGCGACGGCGGCGAGCAGCGTCGTCAGCACCAGCGAGTCGACGTGCTCCTGGCCGAGCGAGGCGCCCTCCGGGGTGGAGCGCACCTGGTCCACGACGGCGTCCCGCTGGGTCAGGACCAGCAGCGCGCTGATGGTGGAGAGCACGGCGCCGGCGATCCACAGCCAGAACGACGCCCGCACCTCCTTCGGCGGCGGCCCGGCGGGGCCGTCGCCCGAGGCGCGCAGCTCCGACTCGTTCAGCGGGGGCGCGGCGAACGGTCCGGCGTCGGAGGGCGGCGGCGGAGGCGCCGGGGGGAAGGACCGCTGCGGCTGGTCCGGTTCAGGAGGTGTGGTCATCCCCCGCACGCTAGAACCGGGCACCGGGGCTGTCCACCGCGAACCGGACGCCGGTGCCACGTCCCGGTGGTGGACGGAGCCGCCCACCACCGGTCGCGATCAGCTGGCCTTGAAGAACCTGCTGGACTCCGGCTTGAACATGAACACGATCGCGCCGACGATCACGACGGCGCCCGCGAGACCCAGCAGCGCCTGGAGCACACCCAGGAAGCCGATGCTCAGCAGCACCGAGATGCCCAGCACGCTGAACAGGACGGACAGCGCGCCGAGGACGGTCAGCACGATGCGGGCCCAGTTCGCCCCCTTGCGCATCTGGAGCACGACCACGACCCAGAGGGCCACGATCACGAGGGAGAAGATGATGCTGCCGTAGCCGGGGGCCGCGCTCTCGGCGATCTCGGGCGGGAGGCCGCTGTCCTTGACGTACTGGTCGACGACCGCCTGCTGGGTGACGAAGCCGAGGAGGTTCGCCACGACGCTGAGGCCCGCCGCGATCAGCCACAGCAGGTACGCCGTGTCCACCGCCTTGGGCCGCTCGGCGGAGCGCAGTTCGCTCTCGTTCAGCGGGGGTGCCTGGTTGTAGTGGGGTTCGTTCGGGTTGCTCATGCGCGGAACGTAAACAGCCGAGGTCAGGCTGTCGACCGAGTTACACGATCCGTTAGCTACCGTTGGCTACGACGCGATCACCGAGAGACGGATCACGAAAGTGACCGTTGACGGAAGGGGTGAACAGCAGCGTCAGCGCGGTGGCGTCGACGAGTGCCGTGACGACCAGAAAGGCCAGGTCCACGCGGTTGACGACCAGTCCGGCCGCTGCGGAGAGCCCGGCCGCCAGCAGTACGAAACGGGTCAGGGTGAACAGCAGGCCAACTCCGCCCACGACGGCCAGCACGACCCGCGCCCACCGCCGTCCGCGCACGGCGAACGCGCCCGGCACCGCGTAGAGCGCGACGAGCCCGGCGGCGAGGACGAGCCCGAACAGCACGCTCGCCGACACCGCCGAGTCCACCTCGGCCTGCCCCAGCCACGGCTGCACCTCGCGCACCCGCTCCGCCAGCATCCGCCGGTCCGCGAGCTGGAGCACGAACCGCGTCGCCCCCAGCACCGCGCCGGCGGTCCACAGCCACCGCGACAGCACCAGCGGCCGGGGCGGGGCGCTCAGTCCCGGTCGAGCCACCCGGCGACCTCGGTCGCCCAGTACGTCAGCACGACGTCGGCACCCGCGCGGCGGATCGAGGTGAGCGTCTCCAGGATCGCGCGGTCCCGGTCGATCCAGCCGTTGCGGGCCGCCGCCTCGACCATCGAGTACTCGCCGGACACCTGGTAGGCCGCGACGGGCACGTCGGAGATCTCGGCGACCGCGCGCAGCACGTCGAGGTAGGCCAGGGCGGGCTTCACCATCACGGCGTCGGCGCCCTCGGCGAGGTCGAGCACGACCTCCCGCAGCGCCTCGCGGCCGTTGCCCGGGTCCTGCTGGTAGGTCTTGCGGTCACCGCTGAGCTGGGACTCGACGGCGTCGCGGAACGGGCCGAAGAACGCGGAGGCGTACTTCGCCGAGTAGGCGATCAGCGAGGTGTCGGTGAACCCGGCCTCGTCCAGCGCGGAGCGCAGGACGCCGATCTGGCCGTCCATCATGCCGCTGGGGCCGAGCGCGTGGGCTCCGGCGCGGGCCTGCGCCACCGCCATCTCCGCGTAGACCTCCAGCGTGGCGTCGTTGTCGACGGTGCCGTCGGCCGCCAGCACGCCGCAGTGGCCGTGGTCGGTGAACTCGTCGAGGCACGTGTCGGCCATCAGGACGGTGCTGTCGCCCAGCTCGGAGCGCAGGTCGGCCAGCGCGGCGTTGAGGACGCCGTCGGGGTCGACCGCGCCGGAGCCGACCGCGTCGCGCCGCTGGGGCACGCCGAAGAGCATCAGACCGCCCACACCGGCCCGCACGGCCTCCTCGGCCGCCCTGCGCAGGGAGTCGCGGGTGTGGTGGTGCACGCCCGGCATGGAGGAGATCTCCACGGGGGACGTCGCGCCCTCCTTGACGAACACCGGCAGCACGAGCTGACGCGGGCGGATGGTGGTCTCGCTCACCAGCCTGCGCATCGCGGGGGTGGTGCGCAGCCGCCGGGGGCGGTGGGACGGGAACACGGCGTGCTCTCCTCTGCAGAAGAAGAAACCCCCGTTCACGGGTGCGGTCGGCGTACGACCGCACCCGTGGACGGGGGTACCGACATCAGGACCGGCGCAGGCGCTTCGTCTTGCGCGGCGGCGGCAGCGCACCCTCGGCGCGCAGGCGGGCCGCGTGCTGGGCGAGCGCGTCCACCAGGGCGGGCACGTTGGCGTCCTCCGGCTGCACGTCCACGCGCAGGCCGAACTCGCGCGCGGTCTCCGCGGTCTGCGGGCCGATGCAGGCGACCAGCGTGCGGGCGTGCGGCTTGCCGGCGATGCCGACGAGGTTCCGCACGGTCGACGACGAGGTGAAGCACACCGCGTCGAAACCGCCCGACTTGATCATCTCGCGGGTGTCGGCGGGCGGCGGCGCGGCCCGCACGGTGCGGTACGCCGTCACGTCGTCGATCTCCCAGCCCCGGTCGCGCAGACCGGCGGCGAGGGTCTCCGTGGCGATGTCCGCCCGCGGGAGCAGGACGCGGTCGACCGGGTCGAGGATGTCGTCGTAGGGCGGGAAGTCCGCGAGGAGACCCTCGCTGGACTGCTCGCCGGACGGCACCAGCTCGGGGATGATCCCGAACGAGCGGACCTTGGCCGCCGTGCTCTCGCCGACGCAGGCGATCTTCACGCCGGAGAACGCGCGGGCGTCCAGGCCGAACTCGCGGAACTTCTCCCACACGGCGCGCACCGCGTTGGTGGAGGTGAACACCACCCACTGGTAGCGGCCGTCGACCAGGCCCTTGACCGAGCGCTCCATCTGCGCGGGGCTGCGGGGCGGCTCGACCGAGATGGTCGGGACCTCCACCGGGATCGCCCCGTGCGAGTGCAGGCGGTCGCTCATCGCGCCGGCCTGCTCCTTGGTGCGCGGCACCAGGACCCGCCAGCCGTAGAGCGCCCGCGACTCCCACCAGGAGAGCTTCGAGCGACCGGCCACGGCCGCGCCCACGGTGACGACGAGCGGGCCCGACAGCTCGCCCGCGTCGGCCGCCAGCGACGCGAGCGTCGTGTCGATCGTGCGCTGGCTGAAGCCGGTGCCGTCCGCGGTCACCGCGACGGGCGTCTGCGGTGCGAGGCCGTGCTCGACGAGCGAGGACGCCGCCTCGGCGAGGTGGCTGCCGGACGCGTGCAGCACCAGCGTGCCGGGCGCGGCGGCGAGGCCGGCCCAGTCCACGGTGCCGCGGACGTCGACCTCGGTGTGCACGGCGCCGAGCGCGACGCCCGCGTAGGCGGGCACCGCCGTTCCGGCGGGTACTCCCGGGACGACGTCGAACGCGATGCTGGTGCGGGAGACGGCCTGCGCCTCCTTCACCACCGCGTCCAGCGTCAGCGGGTCTCCGGCGACGAGTCTGACCACGGTGTGGCCGTTCTTCGCCTCGGCGACCAGGTCCTTGGCGACGTCGGCGGGTTCGCCGACGGCCGGGCGGATCTCGACGCCCTCGGGGACCGTGGCGACGACGTCGGCCGGTACGTCCGGGTCCGTCACCACGAGTTCAGCCCTGGAGAGCAAGTCGTGGGCCCGGACTGTGAGAAGCCCGGTGTCGCCGGGGCCGGAGCCCACGAAGGCGATGCGTCCGGGGGTCTTGCGTGCGCGGGTCATCAGGGCACTCCCCATCACTTACGCCTCTGGGCCGCTGAGCACGGCGGCCCCGAGGTCGAGCAACTCGGCGGCCAGCGCGCGACCGAGTTGCTCTGCTGCGGTCAAGTCACCGGTGGCGGACGCTCGGAGAATCGCGTTCTCCGGAGTCGCCGCGACCCCGCGCAACGACAGTCGGAACACGACGTCGTCTCCGTCGAGGTCTTCCACCACATCGGCCAGCGCGCCGACCGGCGCGCTGCAACCAGCTTCGAGCGCGGCCAGCATCGCTCGTTCGGCGGTCACGGCGGCCCTGCTGGCCGAATCGTCCAGTGTGGACTGAAGAAGGTGCTCGGTGTCGACGTCGTCGACCCGGCACTCGATTGCGAGCGCGCCCTGGGCGGGCGCGGGGAGCATCTGGATGGGGTCGATGGTCTCGGTGATCTCCGAGACCCTGCCCAGTCGTGCGATGCCCGCACGGGCCAGCACGACGGCGTCCAGCTCGCCGTCGGCCACCTTGCGGATGCGGGAGTCCACGTTGCCGCGCAGCGGCACGATCGTCAGGCCCAGCCCCAGCGCCTCCAGCTGCGCCGCACGCCGGGGCGACCCGGTGCCGACGGTCGAGCCGGAGGGCAGCTCGCCCAGCGTGAGGCCGTCGCGCGCCACGAGCGCGTCGCGCGGGTCCTCCCGCTGCGGCACGGCGGCCAGCACGAGGCGCGGGTCGGGCGCGGTGGGCAGGTCCTTGTAGGAGTGCACCGCCACGTCCACCTCGCCGTCGGCCAGCGCGTCGCGCAGCGCGGAGGTGAAGACCCCGACACCGATCTCCGCGATGGGCGCCGACGAGCGGTCACCCGGCGTGGACACCGTGACGATCTCCACCCGGGCGCCCGCGCGTTCCAGCGCGTCGGCGATCAACCCCGTCTGAGCGAGCGCCAGCGCGCTGCCCCTCGTACCGATCCTCAGGATGCGGTTCACCGCTTCTCACCGTCCACAACGGACTTGTCGTCGCGCGCCGACGGCGCGCGACCGGGTTGGCTGACCGCGGACGGTGCCTGCGGGTCGAGCCCGAACAGCTCGCGGAGGGCCTCCGCGTAGCCGGAACCACCGGGGGAGGACGCCAGCTCCTTCACCCGCACGGTGGGCGTGTGCAGCAGCTTGTCCACCACCCGGCGAACGGTCTTGGCGAGCTCGCCGCGCACGGCGCCGTCGAGCTCGGGCAGCCGGGAGTCCAGGCGCAGCAGCTCGGCGTCGACCACCTCGGCGGCGCGCTTGCGCAGCGCGGTCACGGTGGGCGTCACCTCGGCGGAGCGCTGGCTCGCCAGGTACTCGCGGACCTCCTCGGCCACGATCTCGGCGGCGCGCGCGGCGTCCTGGCCGGTCGGGGCGTCGGTGAGGCGCTGCTGGAGGGTCTCCAGGTCCACGACCCGCACGCCGGGCAGCTCGGCCGCGGCGGGGTCGACGTCCTTGGGCAGACCCAGGTCGCACACGACGAGCGGGCGGCCGGGGTCGCGGTCGGCCAGCGCGGAGGTGAGCAGGTCAGCGCCGACGACGGTGTCGACCGAGCCGGTGCACGCGAACACCACGTCGGCGTCGGCCAGCTCGGAGCGCAGCTCCACGAGGGCGACGGAGGACGCGGACACGCCCTCGGCGCGCAGCGCGGCGGCCAGCCGCTCGCCGTTGGCCGCGGTGCGGTTGGCGATCACGACCTCGCCGATGCCCGCGCGGCGCAGGTGGGCGGCGGCGAGGCCGCCCATCGACCCGGCGCCGACCAGCAGCGCGCGGCGACCGGCGAGGCCGCCCAGCGCCTGCTCGGCGTCGGCCAGCGCCTCGGACACGACGGACGCGCCGGCGTGGTCGATGCCGGTGTCGGTGTGCACGCGCTTGCCGACGCGCAGCGCGTTCTGCGCCAGCTCGTGCAGCGTGCGGCCCGCGGTGCCCGCCTCGTCGGCGGTGCCGTAGGCCGACCGGAGCTGGCCGAGGATCTGGGACTCGCCGACGACCATCGAGTCCAGGCCGCCGGCGACGGAGAACAGGTGCTCCACGGCCGCGGCGGCGTAGTGCACGTACAGGTGGTCGAAGAGGTCGGCGGGCTCGACGCCGGCGTGCTCGGCGAGCACGTCCACCACCTCGTTCACCCCGCCGTGGAACGTCTCGACGACGGCGTAGACCTCGACCCGGTTGCAGGTCGACAGGACCAGGGCCTCGGAGACGCCGTCGGAACCCAGGAGGCGGTCGAGCACCTTGCCGAGCTGGGACTCGGCGACGGTCACCCGTTCGAGGACGGGGACGGGTGTGGTTCGGTGGGAGAGGCCGACCGCGAGCACGCTCATGCCGTCACCACGTCTCCGCGAACCGTCCGGTTCGCGGTCCGTTCGATCCGCGCACTCACGGGCGAATCACCACGCCTTCCACGCCCACTCCGTTGACCATGCCGTTGGCGGCCTGCTCGGCAGATGCCTCGTCAGCCCTGCGGGCGACGTGGAAGGACAAGATCTGCATCTCGACCGCCAAGTCGACCTTGCGCACCTCGACGTGGTCCGGAACCTGGAGCACGACGGGTGCGAAGTTCAGAATGCACTGGACTCCGGCGGATACCAAACGGTCGCAGACGGCCTGCGCCGCGGGCGGCGGTGTCGCGATGACGCCGATCGACACCTCGCGCGAGGCGCAGACCTGCTCGATCTCGTCGATGTGGCTGACGGGAATGCCTCCCACGGGCACTCCGGTGAGGTCGTCGTCCACGTCGAACAGGGCGACGACCGGAAAGCCGCGGCTCGGAAAACCGCCGTAGTTGGCCAGCGCGTGACCAAGATTACCGATTCCGACGACCGCGACGCTGTGCTTGCGGGTCAGGCCGAGGATGCGCTCGATGTGGCTCACGAGCACCTCGACGTCGTAGCCGACGCCGCGCGTGCCGTAGGAGCCGATGTAGGAGAGGTCCTTGCGGAGCTTCGCCGAGTTGACCCCGGCGGCGGCGGACAGCTCCTCGCTGGAGATGGTGGTCACGCCCCCGTCGACCATGCCGGAGAGGACCCGCAGGTAGACGGCGAGCCGTGCGACGGCGGCCTCGGGGATGGCGCGGGCCCGCTCGCGCACCGCGGGGCCGTCGAGGTCCGGCGCGGCAGTCGCCGGGGTGGTGGTCACGACCTCGTCACCCGCGCCCCGCTTGACCGCCACGCTGGTACTCCTCACCGACCACGAGATGCGAGCGCTGGACCGCCGGGTGGTGCACCCCGTTCCCGGGGTGGAGCACGTCCGCTTCCGGCGCAGTGACGATTCCACCGTACCGCTTGTGAACGTGTGCACAAAGTCGGAAGACGACGACGCGGGACCGCGCGGCGAGGTGACCTGGTCACCTCGCCGCGCGGTGGTCCTCGCGGTCGTTCGGAGCGCGGAAGGTCAGGCAGCGGGCGGCGTCAGCACCGTGTCCAGCACGAACACGGTCGCGTTCTTGGTCGGGACGTTGCCGCAGAGCACCTTCGCGCCGTTGACCGTCATGTTCTCGCCGGAGCCCTCGATCGTGAGGTCCTGGTCGGTCAGCGACTTCACGGTTCCGGCGGACTCCAGGCCCGCGGCGTCGTAGCGCTTGCCCACGACGTGGTACTGCAGGATCGGGCCGAGGGTGGCCGCGTCACCGGCCAGCTCGGCGAACTTCGCCTCGCCGAGCGCCTCGAACGCCGGGTCGGCGGGGGCGAAGACGGTGATGGCGGGCGCGGAGTTCAGGGTGTCGCCCAGGTTCGCGGCGCCGACGGCGGCCGTGAGCTTGGTGAGCAGGGGGTTGTTGCTCGCGGCGGTGGCCACCGGGTCGGTGACCATGCCCTGCAGGGAGCCCTTGTCGCTCGGGTCCTGCGGGACGGAGGCGCAGCCGGAGCCGAAGACGTCGGTCGTCTGGGTCACGCCGTCGCTCGCGCCGCTGCTGCTGGGCGCGGCGGAGGTCGAGGAGCCGGTCGTCGGAGCGGAGGCCATCATCGACGAGGCGACGCCCGACGCGGCGGTCGATGCCGTGTCACCGCCGCCGCAGGCGCTGAGCGACAGGGTGGCGGCGGCGAGTGCACCGATGGTGGCGATCTGGGTCTTCCTCACGCGGATCACTCCTCTGCGTTCCCGGTGGGGCCGGGTCCTTCGATTGCTTCGTCTTACACTGAGACCTTCGAAGGCGGCCGGTTCGCGGTTCGCATTTCACGCGATCGAGTTGCTCACTTCTTCGTGAAGAAGATCGAGTGCCAGCCGGTGGCGCCGTCCGGGACCGGGTCGAGGCGCTCCTGCGGCTGGGTGAACCCGGTCTTGTCCGTCGCGCGGCACTCCACGGTGTGCCCACCGGGCGCCAGGTCCAGCTCGACGCGCCACATGCGCCAGGTGGAGTCGTTCACCTCGGCGGAGAGCCGCGCGTCCTGCCACGGACCGCCGTCGACGCGCACCTCGACCTTCGCGATCCCGCGCGGCTGGGCGTAGGCCGTGCCGGTGACGACCGTCCTGCCCGGTCCGACCGTGGACAGTCCGATCGGCGAGTCGACGCGGGACTGCGTCTTGATCGGCCCGCGCACGCCCCAGCCGCGCTCGATCCAGTACGGCCTCCTCGCGGCGAAGGTCGTCAGTTCGAGGTCGACGACCCACTTCGTCGCCGAGACGTAGCCGAACTGACCGGGCACGACCATCCGCACCGGGAAGCCGTGCTCGACCGGCAGCGGCTCGCCGTTCATGCCCAGGGCGAGCAGCGCGCCGGTGTCCTCGGCCAGCACCACGTCGGTGGGCGTGCCGGCGGTCCAGCCGTCGACGCTGGTGCTGAAGAGCTGGTCGGCTCCCGGCCGGACCCCCGCCTCCATCAGCACGTCCCGCAGCGGCACGCCGACGAAGTTCGCGGTGGAGACGTACGGGCCGCCGACCTCGTTGGAGACGCAGGTCATGGTGATCGTGCGCTCCACGAGGTCGCGGTCGCGCAGGTCGGCGTAGCGCAGGGTCAGCTCCCGGTCGACCATGCCGTGCACCCGCAGCGACCAGTCCTCGGCGCGCAGCCGGGGCACGGTGAGCGCGGTGTCCACGCGGTAGAAGTCCCGGTTCTGCGTGAGGAACGTCGGCGTGCCCTCGGCGGCGAAGTCGGCCCCGGCGGGCACGGCGGGCGCCCTCGTCGCGGGCGTCAGGTCGCCGACGGCCCGGCGCGAGCCCTCGACGTCCGCGCTGCCCGCCAGGAGCTGACCGGCTCCCCCGGCGATCCCGGCGCTCGCGGCGACCGCGCCGGAGGCGACGAGGAACGAGCGCCGCGACGGCCCGCCGGTGGGCGACGGCTCGTCCGCGCCGGCCGCCGCCAGCGCCTTCGCGTGCAGCAGGCGGAACACCGCGACCCCGACGACGAGGCTCACGACGGGCGCGAAGACCCCGAGACGGCCCACGTCGGGCCGGGCGAGCACCGCGGCCACGCCGACGAGGCCCAGCACGACGGCGAACGCGGAGCCGGGCAGCGCGCCGCGCCGCGACAGCACGCCGGCCAGCACGGCGAGCAGCAGCAGCACGACCGCCATGCCGCCGAGGAGGACCAGCTTGTCCGCGGTCCCGAACGTGCGGATCGCGAAGTCCTTCACCGGCGCAGGGGTGAGGTCGACCGCCGTGCTGCCGACTGCCAGGTACGGCGAGGCGGACGGTCCGACGACGCCGGCCACCAGGTGACCGGCCCCGAGCGCCGCCAGCACACCCAGCACACCGATCAGTCCCGCGACGGGCACGCTGATCGACGGTCGTCCCGGCTTCGTGGCGTCCATGCTCGGCATTCGGCTCCCAGCGCTCGGCGGTTCGCACCGCGGGTCCGAGTCAGGCGAGGGCGGCCCTCAGCCGGGGCTCCTCGACCTCCCAGTAGCCGTGCTCGGTCCCGTCGACCAGGATCACCGGGACCCGGTCGCCGTACTCGGCCCGCCACTCGGGATCGGTGTCGACGTCCTCGACGGACCAGGTCGCGCCCAGTTCTCCGCAGACGCGCTCCACGTCGGCCTCCGCCCGCTCGCAGGCGTGGCAGTCGACCCGGCTCATGACGGTCACGTGATGTCCCACCCGACCATCCTGCACCGGTCGCGCCGCGCTCTCAGGTCAGGGGGCCGCGCAGGCGGGAGCGGACCAGCTTGCCGGTCGGGGTGTGCGGCAGCGCGTCGGCGAACTCGACCACCGCGGGCACCTTGAAGCGGGCGAGGCGGGCGGCGCAGTGCCGCACGACCTCGTCGGGCGTCAGCTCCGCGCCCTCCGCGAGCACGAGCACCGCCTTCACGGTCTCGCCGGTGCGCTCGTCCGGCACGCCCACCGCGGCGGCCTCCGCGACCTCGTCCAGCTCGCAGAGCACCCGCTCGACCTCGTGCGGGTAGACGTTGAAGCCGTTGACGATGATCAGGTCGCCGGCCCGGTCGACCAGGTGCAGGTCGCCGTCCGCGTCGAGGTAGCCGACGTCGCCGGTGCGGAACCAGCCGTCGGCGGCCGGGCCGTGCGCTCCGTCGGGCCAGTAGCCGCTGAACAGGTTCGCCCCGCGCACGGAGACCAGGCCGGTGCCCGGCTCGTCCTCCTGCAGGTCCAGCGGCGACCCGTCGCTGTCCACGAGGCGCAGCTCGACGCCGGGCAGCGGGCTGCCGACCGATCCGGGCTTGGCCAGGCCGCCGACCAGGGTGGACGTCAGCACGGGGCCCGTCTCGGTGAGGCCGTAGCCCTCGTACACGGGCAGGCCGACGCCGCGCCGCACGCCGTCGAGCACACCGGCGGCGAGCGGGGCCGCGCCGGAGGTGAACAGCCGCACGCTGGCCAGCCCCTCGCGCAACCGGTCCTGCGGCAGGGCCAGCAGCGCCCGGTACACGGGCGGCACGCCGACGACCGTGGTCACCCGGTGCCGCCGCACGGCGGCCAGCGCCGTCTCGGCGTCGAAGCGCTCCAGCAGCACGCCGGTGGCCCCGGCCCCGGCGACCTGGAACAGGCCGGGCCCGAGGCCGTAGACGTGGAACAGCGGCAGGGCCAGCAGCACCCGGTCCCCCGCGGCGACCGGGGCGGGCCGCAGCGCGGCGCACTGGGCGACGTTGGCGAGCAGCGCCCGGTGCGACAGCATCGCGCCGCGCGGGACGCCGGACGTGCCGGAGGTGTAGCCGAGCACGGCGACGTCCTCGCCGGACCCGACGGCCGCGAACTCCCCGGCCGCGGTCGCGTCCGGGTCGGGGGCGTCCAGCACCCGCACGCCCGTCGCGCCCTCGCCGTCGCCGACGAGCAGCGTCGCGCCGCTGTCGCCGAGCACGCGCTCCAGCTCGCGCGGCGGCTGGCCGGGGCCGAGCGGCACGGCCACGGCGCCCGCGCGCAGCGCGCCGAACACCGCGACGCAGAAGGCCGCGCCGGTGGGCAGCCGCACGACGACCCGGTCGCCGCGGCTCAGCCCGGCGGCGACGAGCCGCGCCGCCTCCGCGTCCACGGCTCCGTCGACCTGCCGCCACGTCCAGGACGCGCCGGTGGCCGCGTCGATCAGGGCGACGTGCTGCGGATCTCCGGCCGCCGAGGTCCGCACGAGGTCGGCGACGTTGCGGGCGGGGGACTCGTGCACCGACACCGTGACCTCCTGGCAGCGACTGCGATCTTCCGGGCAGTCTGTCACGGCGAGGGTCCCCGCCCACAGGGGTCCGCCCGCGCGGCGCGCACTACCTACTACGGAGTAACAACACGTATGCTGCCCTTCCGGTGACTCTGTGGAGGTGCCGCCGCCCGATGACCGCCAGAGCACGCCCCAGCACCGCTCGGACGTTCCGCGTCGCGCGGGGCGGCGCGGACGCTCCCGCCGACGACCGACCCGTCGCCGAGCCGTGGGACCTGGTCCGAGCCGCCCAGGAGGGCGACTCGGACGCGTTCGGCGAGCTCTACGACCGCTACGTCGACGTGGTGTTCCGGTTCGTGCTGTTCCGCGTGAACGACCGCTCGCTCGCCGAGGACGTCACCAGCGAGACGTTCCTGCGGGCGCTGCGCGGCATCGGCTCCATCAGCTACCAGGGCCGCGACGTGGGCGCGTGGTTCGTGACGATCGCCCGCAACATCGTCTTCGACCACGTGAAGTCCAGCCGCTACCGCCTGGAGGTCACGACCCCCGAGCTGGCCGACAACCGCGAGGTGACCGACGGCCCCGAGCAGGAGGTCATGACCGAGGCGACGAACGCCGAGCTCATGCGCTGCATCCAGCAGCTCGGCGACGACCAGCGCGAGTGCATCGTCTTCCGCTTCCTCCAGGGCCTGTCCGTGGCGGAGACGGCCGCCCTCATGGGCCGCAACGAGGGAGCCGTGAAGGCCCTCCAGCACCGCGCGGTGCGCCGCCTGGGGCAGCTGCTGCCGAGCTGGCTGCGCTGAACTCACCCGGAATCACGTGCCACGCCGTAACCCGGCGGCCCCCGCGTTCGTTGACGTGGTCGAGAACCGGTCGAGGTTGGTAGTGGGACGGTGGACAGAGGCACCACGCCGAGAGGGCGTCAGAGGGAGCGCGAGGCGTTCGCCCGCGCGGTCGAGTCGCGCCAGGGAGGCGACTCGACCGACCCCGCGACGCCGGGCGGGCTGGCCGGCGACCTCGCCGTCGTGGCCCTGCTGCGGCGCGCGGCCCCCCTCAGCGGCCCCACCGGCGAGGAGCGCGACCGCATCCGCCAGCGCGTCCTGCACGCTCCGGGAGGCGGCACCACCCCGCCACCGGCGCGCACCAGCGCCCGCGGCCGCCTGCTCGTGGCGCTGGCCGCGGCACTGTGCCTGGTGTTCGCCCTCGCCGGGATGTCCCTGCTGCTCAGCCGCGGCGCGCTGCCGGGAGACGCGCTCTACGCGGTGAAGCGCAACGCCGAGTCGGCGTCCCTCGGCCTGACCTTCGGCGAGCGGGAGCGGGCGCTCAAGCACCTGGGGTTCGCGGCGGCGCGGCTGGCCGAGATGGAGACGATGACCGACCGCTTCCGCGAGTCCGGCGGAGGCCCGGCCGGCGGTTACCTCACCGCGCTCACCGACTTCGACGCCGACACCGCCGAGGGCGCGCGGCGGCTCGCGACGGTCGGCGTGAACTCCGACGCGGCGGCGCTGACGCTGCTCGCCGACTGGGCGCGGTCGCACGGGCAGCGGCTGTCCGCGCTGCGGCCCCGGACGCCGTCGCCGGTCGTCGAGCGCGCCGGGACGAGCCTGGACCTGCTGGACCGGGTCCGGCAGCGCGCCGACGAGCTGCTGGCGCGGTCCGCCTGCCTGCCCGTCACGTCCGGCTCGGCCGACGAGGTCGGTCCGGTGCCCGCGCGGGAGTGCGCGCGGGCACCGGTGGTGCCGAACTCCTCCACGGGCGCGCTGACGCCCGCCCCGACGGTGCTCCCCGGTCCGCCCGCACCCACCGACGAACCCACCGACGAGCCCGGCGGCGGGTCGGCGCGGCAGCTCCCGGCTCCCCCGGTCGCGCCGGTCCCCCCGGCGACGAGCGACCGGCCCTCCGCGCCGCCCCCGTCCGGCACGCCGGCCCCCGCGCCGCCGCCGCCGACGACCACCGCACCGCCCGTGCCGACCCCGCCGCTGCCCCTGCCGCTGCCGTTGCCGCTGCCCCTGCCGCTGCCCCTGCCCGGTGTCGAGGTGCCCGCACCGGCCCCCGCCCTGCCCGGCATCGGTACCGGTGGCTGATCGCTACCCTTGGGCCTCGGGCTCGTCGCGGATCGGGAGGGCTGGCGTGGCACGCAGGCGTGAGGTGGAGAGCTCCGCGGAGCGCGAGCGGCTCGCCGCACTCGCGGGCGAGGCGTCGGCCAGTGCCGCGCTCGCTCTCCCGCCCGGCCCCGAGCCGTCGGCCACCGTGGCGACGGACCTCACCGCCGCGGCGTTCTTCGACGTCGACAACACGATGATGATGGGCGCGTCGATCTTCCACTTCGCCCGCGGGCTCGCCGCGCGCAAGTACTTCAAGAACTCCGACCTCGCCGGGTTCGCCTGGCAGCAGATCAAGTTCCGAGTCGGCGGCCGGGAGGACCCGCAGAGCGTCGCGGCCAGCCGCGAGCAGGCCCTGTCGTTCGTCGCGGGCCGCAGCGTCGCCGAGATCATCACCCTGGGCGAGGAGATCTACGACGAGCTGATGGCCGACAAGATCTGGACGGGCACGCAGGCGCTGGCGCAGATGCACCTCGACGCCGGGCAGCGGGTGTGGCTGGTGACGGCCACGCCCGTGGAGCTGGCCCAGATCATCGCCCGCAGGCTCGGCCTCACCGGCGCGCTGGGCACCGTGTCCGAGAGCGTCGACGGCGTCTACACGGGCCGTCTCGTGGGCGACCTGCTGCACGGCAGGGCCAAGGCCCACGCGGTGCGCGCCCTGGCGGCCAAGGAGGGCCTCAACCTGCGGCGCTGCACGGCCTACTCGGACTCGGCGAACGACGTGCCGATGCTGTCGGTCGTCGGCACGGCGGTGGCCGTGAACCCCGACTCCGGGCTGCGCGAGACGGCCCGCAGGAAGGGCTGGGACGTGCGTGACTTCCGCACCGGCCGCAAGGCGGCCAGGATCGGCGTCCCCTCCGTGCTCGGCGCGGGCGCGGTGGCCGGGGCCGTCGTGGCGGGCCTGCACCACCGCCGCCGCTCCTGACCACCCCCTAGCCCAGGAAGACGTTCTTCCGCTGCGTCAGCAGCCGGTAGAGGGTCTGCTGGACGGTCTCCCGCACCTGGTCGGTCAGGTTGAACACCAGCATCGGGTCGTCCGCGGCGTGCTCGCCGTGCACGTCGGTGCGGATCGGCTCGCCGAACTCGATGTACCACTTCGACGGCAGCGGCACCGCGCCGAGCGGCCCCAGCAGCGGGAAGAACGGCGTCACCGGGAAGTACGGGAACCCGAACAGCCGGGCGAGCGCCTTCACGTCGCCGATCATCGGGTAGATCTCCTCCGCCCCGACGATCGAGCACGGGACGATCGGCACACCGGTGTTCAGCGCGGCCGAGACGAAGCCGCCGCGGCCGAAGCGCTGGAGCTTGTAGCGGTCCTTGAACGGCTTGCCGACGCCCTTGAAGCCCTCCGGCCACACCCCGACCAGCTCACCGGAGCGCAGCAGCCGCTCGGCGTCGGGGTTGCAGGCGAGCGTCTGCCCCGACTTGCGGGCCAGCGCGCCCAGCACGGGCGTGCGGAACACCAGGTCGGCGCCGAGCATCCGCAGGTGCCGCTGCGCCGGGTGCTCGTTGCGCACGGCGTAGGCGGTCATCACGGCGTCCAGGGGCAGCGTCCCCGAGTGGTTGGCCACCAGCAGCGCGCCGCCCTCGGCCGGGATGTTGTGCATCCCGATCGTCTCGACCCTGAACCACTTCTCGTAGAGGGCGCGGAACGGCGGCATGAGGACGTGATCGGTCAGGTCCTCGTCGAAGCCGAACTCGTCGACCCGGTAGTCACCGGCGATCCTGCGGCGCAGGAACGCCGTGAAGTCCGCGAGGCGCCGCTCCCGGTCCGACTCGTGCTCCGCCTCCCCGGCGTCCGGCACGGCGGCCAGGTCCTCCGCCTCCGCGGCGGGACGGGTCGTGCGCTCACGGCCCGCGCCGTGCAGCGGGATCACACGTGCTCCTGCCAAGTCGTCCATCTCCCGGGGGTCAGCGGAACCTGGCGGCGACGTCGAGGACTCCCCGCTCGACGGCGGCCACCCGCTCCGGGTCGACGAGCGGGCGCAGCCCGCGACCGCTCACGTAGTCGTCGAACGCCTGCTGGGTGGTCCAGCGGGGCGTGAAACCGAACTCGCGCTTGAGCAGGGTCGTGTCGACCACCCTGCCCCAGTTCAGAAATCTCATCTGATCGGGTGAGAAGTCGACGAGCCGCGCGCCGCGGAAGAGCCGCCCGACCGTCGGCACGGCCTGGCTGGGCACCGGCAGCACCAACCGGCCCGCGCGGCGGATCGCCTGCGACAGCAGCAGCACCCCGTCACCGCCGACGTTGAACACGCCGGGCAGGTCGTGGGTGGCCGCGCGCTCCAGGACCGCCAGCGCGTCCTCGGAGTGCAGGAGCTGCACGCGGGCGTCGTAGCCGAGCACGGTGGGCACGACCGGCAGGGCGAAGTACCTGGTCAGCACGGTGTCGATGCGCGGACCGATGAAGTTCGTGAACCGCAGCGTCGTCACGGCGACGTCCGGGCGGCGACGGCCGAACCCGCGCACGTAGCCCTCGACCTCGACGGCGTCCTTCGCGTAGCCGCTCGACGGCAGGTCCTTCGGGCCCATGTCCTCGGTGAACACCGCGGGGTCGCGCGAGCTGGACCCGTACACGGCGCTGGTGGACTTCACGACGAGCTTGCGCACCCGCGGCGACTTCTGGCACGCGGCCAGCAGCTGCATCGTGCCGATGACGTTCATCTCCTTCATCGCCGTCCTGCCGGTGGGACCGGGCGGGTTGGCGGTGACGGAGGCGTGCACGACGGTGTCGACTCCCGCGCCGCTGATGATCTTCGCGATGAGCGGGTTGCGGATGTCCGCGCGGACGAACTCCGCCCGGCCCATGCGCCGCAGCAGGTCGCGCGACGGCGGCACCGTGTCGACGCCGAGCACGCGCTCGACGTTCGGGTCGGCGGCGAAGCGAGCGGCGAGGTGACCGCCGAGGAAGCGGCTCACCCCGGTGACGAGAACGACCTCGGGCGCCATGCGACTCCACATCCGAACCAGCGGGCGAATCCGACGATGCTACAAGCCGGACCGTGGGCGCGATCACCTCGGAACGCGGCCCCGACGCAGGTCACGCGGACACCGGCGGGTTGTCACCCGTTCAGCCCCGCGAGATCTCGCCGTCTGCGAACGTACTCCCGGGGAGCGGGGTGCCGCTCGACGAGCGGCCCCCGCAACCGCGACCGCCGCCGTCCCGGCGGACCGGGGCGGCGGCGGTGCAGCGCGTGTGAGAACCCGCGTGGTTACTTGCCGCGCTTGCGACGCTGCACGCGGGTCTTGCGCAGCAGCTTGCGGTGCTTCTTCTTCGACATGCGCTTGCGGCGCTTCTTGATGACCGAGCCCATGCGGGTTCCTTAGCTCTAGACGTTGGTGGTTCACGCTCTCGTGCGGCGGCACCGGCAGAGTCGCGAACCCCCTGGCTGCAGGGCGCGCGGGTACCACGCACGAACGGCCTACGACTTTACCCCGCAGGCCGAGCGGAGCCGCCCCCGCCCCTCGCCACCGGCTCTAACCGGCGTCGAAGTAGGCGTTCTCCAGGTAGGCGTGCACGGCCTTCTCGGGCACCCGGAACGACTTGCCGACCCGCACCGCGGGCAGCTCGCCGGAGTGCACCAACCGGTACACCGTCATCTTCGACACGCGCATCATGGCCGCCACCTCGGCGACCGTCAGGAACTGCACCTGAGTGAGGCCCGTTCGATCGTTCTCCTTCGCAGACATGCATCACCGCGTCCTTCGACACGTGTCGTGCCGTCGGCTTCCCCACCGACGGTTCGACACGCACGTGCTACCTCTGAGAGTAGCGGGACAGGTGGTGCGACTGCGACGGCCGAGTTCGCCGGGTGCGCCTGATGGCCGTGCCGTATCACCCGATCGCGAGAGGCGGAGGAGGCGCTGCGTGATCAGTCCGTCCGGTGGGCCGCGCCCAGCTCCACCGAACGGTCCCGAGCCGCCTCGATCGCCGCGAGCAGGGCGGCGCGGACACCGTGCTTCTCCAGCTCGCGGATCGCCATGATCGTCGTCCCGGCGGGCGACGTGACGGCCTCGCGCAGGATCACCGGGTGCTGACCGCCCTCGTCGAGCATCGACGCGGCACCGACCGCGGACTGGATGATGAGCTGCCCCGCGAGGTCGCGCGGGATGCCGAGCAGGATGCCCGCGTCGATCATCGCCTCGACGAGGTAGAAGAAGTACGCGGGCCCGGAGCCGGAGAGCGCCGTGACGGCGTCCTGCTGCGACTCGGGCACCCGCGCCACCTTGCCGACGGTGGACAGCAGCTCCTCGACCAGCGCCAGGTGCTCGGCACCGGCGTGCGCGCCGGCGGAGATCGCGCTCATCGCCCTGCCGACGACCATCGGGGTGTTCGGCATGACCCGCACGACGGGCGTCCCCGGCGGCAACCGCCGCTCGAACAGCGCGGTGGGCAACCCGGCGCAGAGCGACACGACCAGCGTCCGGGACTCGATCACCGGAGCGAGCTGGTCGAGCACGGGCTCGATGTCCTGGGGCTTGACGGCGACGACGAGCACGTCGGCGAGGTGAGCGGCCTCGGCGACGTCGACCCCCCGCACCCCGTACCGGGCGGTCAGGGAAGCGGCGTGCTCGGGGTGCTTCTCGGTGAAGACGAGGTCGGAGGCGTCCCGCCCACCCTGCAACAGCCCGGAGAGCAGAGCCTCCCCGATCTTCCCGGCCCCGATGACAGCGATGGTCGTCATGGAGGAGATGAAAGCAGTGGCGCACGAGCTCAGCACGCCCACCCCGGTGCTGAGCCCCGCACCCGGCCCGCCGGGAGCCCGCCGGGGGGAGGGCTCAGCCCGCGCCCACCAGCGCCAGCTGACGGGCCTGGCACACCAGCCGTCCCGACGAGTCCATCACCACGGCGTCCTCGTCGAACCACTGGCCGTGCACCGCGCTGCACGTCACCCGCACGCGCAGCCAGCCGGGCGCCGGACGGGAGCGGAGCAGGGCGGTGAGCTGGACCGTGGGCGACCAGCCGAAGCGGCCCAGGTTGAACGTCACCGGCATGGAGATGTCCCCGGCCACCAGCGCGAAGTACGGGTCTGGGCGTTCGCCGTGCGGACGCGCCCACAGCCTCAGCACCAGCGGCTCGGTGGTGCTGCCGGTGAGGAACCCGGCGCCCGCGCGGTCGAGCCGCACCTCGCAGGCGGTGCCGATCTTGTAGATCACGTTGGAGCCGGACTGGAGCGACGCCAGGTCCACGGAGTCCGCCGGCGGCTCGGCCGGCATCTCGGGCAGGTCGGCGTAGTCGGCGGCCGCGTCCGGGATGCGTCCGGCGGTCACCGAGCCCTCCACGCAGACCTGGCCGCGCTGCTCGATGGTCACGGTCACGACGGTGGCGGTGCGTCCGGCCTTGCGGACGTCGGTGCGCAGCAGCACCGGCCCCACCTCGGGGGCGCGCAGGAACTGGGCGCTCACGGAGAGCGGGCCGAGCCCGTCACCGGCGGCCTGCGCGGCGGCGCGGGCCAGCAGCGCGATCAGGAATCCGCCGTGGGGCTTCGGACCGACGGTCCACGCGGCGGGCAGGGACGCGGTGAAGGTGCCGTCGCCGAGCGGGCGCACGGCGTTGGCCTGGGAGAAGGGCAGCAAGGGGTTCCTCTGACGTGCCGTCATGAGCGGGTGGCCAGTGCGCGGAGGAAGAACGCGGAGTTGGCCGGCCGCTCCGCGAGCCTCCGCATCAGGTAGCCGTACCACTGGCGTCCGTACGGGACGTACACGCGCACGACGTGCCCCTGCGCGGCGAGCCGGGTCTGCTCGACGGGCCTGATGCCGTACAGCATCTGGTGCTCGTAGGTGCCCGGTTCGCGGCCGTACCAGCGGGCGCGCTCGCCGACGATCTCGACGAGCCGGGGGTCGTGCGTGGCGAACATCGGGTAGCCGTCGCCCGCGAGCAGCGCGTTGACGCAGCGCACGTAGTTCAGGTCGACCTCGTGGGGACTCGCGAACGCGACGTCGGCCGGTTCGGCGTAGGCACCCTTGCACAGCCGAACCCGCGAACCCGGCCCGGCGAGGGCGAGGCAGTCGTCCCCGGTGCGCCGCAGGTACGCCTGGAGCACCGCGCCGACCGAGGGCCACGTGCGGCGCAGCTCGGCGAGGACGCGCAGCGTGGAGTCGGTGGTGGTGTGGTCCTCCATGTCGAGGGTGACCGTCGTGCCGCACTGCTCGGCGGCGGCGCAGATGCGGGAGGCGCCGGTGAGGGCGGCGTCCTCGCCGAGCGCCTGCCCCACGGCGGAGAGCTTCACGCTGACCTCGGCGTGCCGCGCCAGGCCCTCGGCGTGCAGCAGGTCCAGCAGTTCCAGGTAGGCGCCCACCGTGCGTTCCGCGGTGGCGCGGTCGCGGGTGTCCTCGCCCAGGTGGTCCAGGGTGACGCTCAGCCCGTCGGCGACGAGGGCGCGCGTCGCGCTGATCGCGTCGGCCGTCGTCTCCCCCGCCACGAACCGGCGCACGACGTCGCGGCTGACCGGCGCACCGGCGACCGCGCGGCGCACGGCGTCGTTGTCCGCCGCGGCGAGGATCAGCGAGCGCAACGGATTCACGATCCAGACTGTAGTGGTCCGGTGCCGGGTCACCACGTGACCGGCCGGTCCAGGTGCAGCCGGGCGAACACCAGGGACTGGGCGAGCATCTCGGCGCGTTCGTCCCTGGACCTCGCGCGCCTGGTGTTGACCTCCAGGACGACCTGACCGCCGAAGCCCGCGGTGGCGAGGTCCTCGCAGACCCGCGCGCACGGCTGCGAGCCGCGGCCGGGCACGAGGTGCTCGTCCTTCGGGCCGCCGGTGCCGTCGGCGAGGTGCACGTGGGCGAGGCCGTCGCCCATGCGGCGAGCCAGGTCCAGCGCGTCCACACCCGCCGCCGCGGTGTGCGACAGGTCGAGCGTGTAGTTCCGGTGGCCCACGTCGGTCGGGTCGATGGACGGCCGGAACGCGCTGACCTGCACCGAGCGTCCGCGTCCGACGCCGCGGCGGACCGGGAACATGTTCTCCACGGCCACGGCGACGCCGCTGCTGTCCTCCAGCTCCGCCACGAGGTCGGCGAAGCCGTCGGCGTAGGCGCGCTGCCAGCGGAACGGCGGGTGCACCACGACGGTGCGCGCGCCGAGGTCCCGCGCGGCGGCCACGCTGCGCCGCAGCCGCACCACCGGGTCGGGCGACCACACGCGCTGGGTGATCAGCAGGCACGGCGCGTGCACGGCCAGGACCGGCACGCCCGTCTTCTCCGACAGGCGCCCGAGCGCGCGCACGTCCTGGCTGACCGGATCGATCCAGATCATGGTCTCGACGCCGTCGTACCCGAGTTCCGCCGCCAGCTCGAACGCGGCGCCGGCCGGTTGCGGCCAGACCGCTGCCGTGGAGAGCCCGATCGGGATCGTCAAGACTTCACCAGCAGCATCGCCGCTGGTGAGACCGTGACGATGAGTCCGACCAGCACGGCCAGCACGGTGGTCTGGAGGTCGTCGGCCTTGCGGATCTTCCGCACGAGCATCACCAGTCCGACGGTGACCGCGAGGGCCACCACCAGCGCGGCGGGCGCGAGGGTGCGCCACAGGAAGTTGAACCCGAGCCACAGGCCCGCGCCGCCGACGACGCCCACGGCGAGCTGGCCCGCCATGACGGCCCACTCCTTCGCGGGCGACTGCTCCTCGTCCTCGACCACCTCGTCGACGTCGTCGAGCCCGGCCGGGCCCTCGTCGTCGACGTAGTCCTCGTCGGCGTAGTCGTCGAGGTCCGCGCTGCCGCGCCCGGCGGGGCGGCGCTCGGCGGGGCGGCGCTCGGCGACCTCGCGGTCCAGCGCGCCGCGGCCGTCGAGCGGGTCGCCGTCCTCGTCGTCGACGTAGGGCGCGGGGTGCGTCTGCGTCTGCTCCTGCGAGGCGAACGCCGGGTCGTGGCCGAACCAGTTCTCCGCGGTCTGCCCCGGCAGCGGGTCCGGCATCGTCGCCGGCGCGGGCGGCAGGAGCGGCACCGCCGCGGTGACCTGCGTCGCGTCGGCCGAGCGGGACGGCGGGAGCTTGTCCGCGATCCGGGGGATCTGCTCGGTGACCGGCTCGCGGGGCAGCTGCGGCGCGATCGGCGGCGGCGCGATCGGCTGGGGGGCGACCGGCAGCGACGCCACCGGCAGCGGCGGGCGCGCCGCGCCGGGCCGGACCGGCTGCTCCGGCGGGAGCTGGCCCGGTGGCGGCTTGGGGATGTTCGGCCGCGACAGCGGCTCCGGCGGCGCGTAGTCGTCGGTGATGGGCGGTACGAGCGCCGTCTCCTCCGCCGCGTCGACCGGCGGCACCGCTCTGCCCAGCGGCGCCTCGTGCGCGCCCTGGCCGGTCGCCGCGGGCCGGACCGGTGGCGTGTAGGTCGTGCGCGCCGCGGCGGAGGCCGCGACCGACGGCGGCACGGGCGGCGGCGGAGGCGCCTGCGGCGGCTCCACCTCGTCGACCGGGTCGTCCGTGACCCTCGCGATCGGTCCGCTGTCGGACAGCACGCGCTCGATGATCTGCTGCGGAGCGGTGTCGGACACGTCCTCGGCCCGTCGACGTCGTCGACGGGGCGCAGCGTCACCGCCGCTCGCGCCGTACTGGGCGAGCAACTCCGCGACGGTGCGCTGGGTCTGCTCCGAGCCGCTCTCTCGTGTCATCAACTCCACCGTGCCCCGTGCTGGCCAGTACGTCCAGTGCTGCCCGGCTGCTGGGCTCGCTCGCCCTCCGCAGCCGGGTCCGAGCCGTTAGTGTGATCCAGCCGTCGGAGGATGACACCTTCCCGCAGCGCCCAGGGGCATATCTCCAACTGCGGGAGTGACAGCGCACGCATGGCCGCCTCGGCCACGAGTGCTCCTGCGACGAGCTGGTGCGCCCGGCCCGAACTCACTCCTTCGAGTTCGGCGAGGTCCGCCGACGGCATCCGCGAGACGAACGCGATGAGCTGCCGCAGGCCGGCGTGCGTGAGCACCCTGGTGGCCCGCGGCCCCGCGGACGAGGGCGCCGCGCCGGTCAGCCGCGCGAGCGAGCGGAAGGTCTTCGACGTCGCGACGGCCCGGTCCGGCTCGCCGTCGTGGAGCAGCTTCTCCGCCACGGGCGCGAGCTGGTCCGCGAGCCAGTCGCTGGTCTCGCGGATCTCCTGACGGCTCGGCGGGTCGTTGTGGAACCTGGTCCTGGTGAGCCGGCCCGCGCCGAGCGGCACCGAGAACGCCTCGTCGGGGTCCTCGTCCCGCCCGGCGGCCAGCTCCAGCGACCCGCCGCCGATGTCCAGGCAGAGCAGACGCCCCGCGGACCACCCGTACCAGCGGCGGACCGCCAGGAACGTCAGCCTGGCCTCGTCCTCGCCGGAGAGCACCCGCAGGTCGACGCCCGTCTCCGAGCGGACCCTCCCGAGCACGTCGGAGGCGTTCGCCGCCTCCCGCACGGCCGAGGTCGCGAAGGCCATCAGGTCCTCGCAACCCTGGTCGAGGGCCGCGGCCTTCATGGCCGCGACCGCGCGGACGAGCTGGTCGGCGCCCGTTCTGCTCAGCTCGCCCGAGGGGGTGAGCTGCTCGGCCAGGCGCAGCACGGTCTTCTCCGAACTCATCGGCGTCGGGTGGGCACCACGATGCGCGTCCACCACCAAGAGGTGGACGGTGTTGGACCCCACATCGAGAACGCCGAGGCGCACGGCGTGCACCGTACCCGGTCGCGTACCTCAGGACTCGAACTTGTAACCCAGACCGCGCACCGTCACGAGGTGGCGAGGAGCCGACGGATCGGGCTCGATCTTCGACCGCAAGCGCTTGACGTGCACGTCCAGGGTTTTCGTGTCCCCCACGTAGTCGGCGCCCCACACCCGATCGATGAGCTGGCCCCTGGTGAGCACGCGACCCACGTTCCGGAGCAGGTACTCCAGCAGGTCGAACTCCTTCAGCGGCAGCGCGACCTCGGTTCCGGAGACCGCGACGACGTGCCGCTCGACGTCCATCCGCACCGGTCCCGCCTCCAGGACCTGCGGCAACAGCTCGTCGGGCTCGCCGCCGCGGCGCAGCACCGCGCGGATGCGGGCGATCAGCTCGCGGGCCGAGTAGGGCTTCGTGACGTAGTCGTCGGCACCCAGTTCGAGCCCCACGACCTTGTCGATCTCGCTGTCGCGGGCAGTGACCATGATCACCGGCACGGCCGAGCGCGTGCGGAGCTGCTTGCACACGTCCGTCCCGCTCATCCCCGGCAGCATGAGGTCCAGCAGGACGATGTCCGCGCCGTTGCGGTCGAACTCCTCCAGCGCCTCCTGGCCGGTCGCGGCGAGCGCCGCCGTGAAGCCCTCCTTGCGGAGCAGGAACGCCAGCGGGTCGGCGAAGGACTCCTCGTCCTCCACGATGAGCACCCTGGTCACAGGTCTCCTCCATGATCAGCGACGACCGGTGTCGCCGGTCGCACGCCGCTGCCGTTCGTCCCGGACGGGACGTACGTGGTGATCCCGCCGCCCACCTGCGCGTCCTCGCGGACGGGGATGCGCAGCGTGAACGTCGAGCCGGTGCCCGGAAGGCTCCACAGCCGGACCTCGCCGCCGTGGTTGGCGGCGACGTGCTTGACGATGGCGAGCCCCAGACCCGTGCCACCGGTCACCCTGGACCGGGCCTTGTCGACCCGGTAGAAGCGCTCGAAGACCCGTTGCTGCTGGTCCTCGGCGATGCCGATGCCGCGGTCGGTGA
This sequence comes from Umezawaea beigongshangensis, assembly GCF_016464305.1. Taxonomy (GTDB): domain Bacteria; phylum Actinomycetota; class Actinomycetes; order Mycobacteriales; family Pseudonocardiaceae; genus Umezawaea_A; species Umezawaea_A beigongshangensis. Next base: position 29,875 of record NZ_JAEIOJ010000005.1, on the reverse strand, counting down.
CCGCGATCTCCACGAACCCGTCGACCACCCGGCGGCTGACCGAGACGGGGCTGCCCGGCGGCGAGTAGGCGACGGCGTTGTCCAGCAGGTTGCTCAGTGCGGTGACGAGCAGCGTCCGGTCTCCCTCGACCAGCAGGCCGCTCTCGGGGTCCGTGGCGATGGTGATGTCGGCGGACTCGGCCGCCAGGCGGGAGCGTCCCAGCGCCTCGCTGACCACGACGTCGACCTCGACGGTGTTCAGCTCCGGCAGCTTCTCCGCGCCCTGCAACCGCGACAGCGCGATCAGCTCGGTCACGAGCCTGCCGAGGCGGGTCGCCTCCTGCATTATCTTCGCGCTGAAGCGGCGCACCTCCTCGGTGTCGTCCGCCGCGTCCAGCACGGCCTCGGCGAGCAGCGCGAGCGCGCCCACCGGCGTCTTCAGCTCGTGGCTCACGTTCGCCACGAAGTCGCGCCTGGTGGCCTCCAGGCGCACCGACTCCGACTCGTCGGACGCGTCCACGACCGTGAAGTCGTGGGCCAGCATCCGCACCTCGGCGTGCACGGCCTCCGGCTGGCGGCCCTTGACCTCCAGCGGGGACAGGTCGACCTGCACGACGGGGCGCCCGCCGCGGACGATCTCCGCCGCGCGGCGGGCGCGCTCGTCGACCCGGTTGTTGCGCACGACGCCGAGCTCCTCGGCGCGCGGGTTGTGCAGCACGACGTCGCCGAAGACGTTGAGCACGGCGATGCCGTCGTGGGAGGACTGGACGATCTGCCCCATCAGGTCGGCGACCGTGAGGTCGGCCGGGCGGCGGGCCTGCGCGCGCGCCGTCCGGCGGCCGAGGACAAAGGCTCCACCGCCGATGAGCACGAAGCCGATCGACAGGGCCAGCCATCCCGCAGCGGTCACGCTCGAATGGTAAGCAGGTGACGGGCGTTCCGGCCTAGAGCGCGACGGCCAACCGTGACGCCTGCGACACCTCGGGGCCACCTTGTTCTTCCCACGTCAAGACACAGTTCACCCGGCCGTGTCATTCAGCGTGCGCAGGTCCTCTTCGGACAGCGTCAGACCACCGGCGGCGACGTTCTCCTCCAGGTGCGCGATCGACGACGTGCCGGGGATGACCAGGACGTTCGGCGACCGGTGCAGCAACCACGCCAGGGCGATCTGGTGGACGGTCGCGCCGTGACCGTCGGCCACGGCCCGCACCCGGGAGAGGTCCAGCGGCTGGAAACCGCCGAGCGGGAAGAACGGCACGAACGCGATGCCCTGCGCGGCCGTGGAGTCCACGAGCGCGTCGGCGGCGCGGTTGGTGATGTTGTACTCGTTCTGCACGCAGGCGACCGGCGCGATCGACTGCGCGGTGGCGAGCTGTCCCGCGTCGACGTTGCTGACGCCCAGCTCGCCGATCAGGCCCTCCTGCTGGAGCTCGGCCAGCACGGTGAACTGCGGCTCCAGCTCCTCGTCGGCGCTCATGATCCGGAGGTTCACCGCGCCGATCCGCTCGACGCGCAGGCGGCGCAGGTTGTCGTGCACGGCGTCGCGGATCTCCTGCGGCGACCAGGCGGGCAGCCACTGGCCCCGGTCGTCGCGGCGCGCGCCGACCTTCGTGACCAGCAGCAGGTCGTCGGAGTAGGGGTGCAGGGCCTCGCGGATCAGGTCGTTGACGACGTGCGGGCCGTAGTAGTCGCTGGTGTCGACGTGGTTCACGCCCAGCTCGACGGCACGGCGCAGGACCGCCTTCGCCGCCTCGGGGTCGGCGGGCGGGCCGAAGACGTGGGGGCCGGCCAGCTTCATCGCGCCGTAGCCGATGCGGCGCACGTCAGAGAACTTGGTCATGCGGCTCACCCTGCTCGCCGGCGAGGGCGAACGCCCGCGAGTGGCAGCAAACTGCCAGCCGTTGCCGCCGCGATCCGATCGGCGGAGACTCGACACGTGCACCAGGTCGACCAGATCGTCGTCGTCCGGGGCGAGCGGGAACTCCACGAGCGCGCCGGTCACCTGTTCGGAACAGCTCGCGAGGAGATCGCCTGCATCGCCAACTCGCTGTTCACCTGGCAGGCGACCCACCCGTCCGGACCCCTCGGCGCGTCGGCGCCCGTGCCGAAGCGCAAGGTGTTCCGGCGCAGCGCGATGCTCGACCCGTCCTGGGCGCAGCACGCCCGCGCGATGGCCGACAACGGCGCCGAGGTGCGGATCACCTCGCACGAGGCGAACGAGACCGTCCTGCTCGACCGGCGGCTGGCGATCCTCGCCGGTGACGTGGTCGACGGCGTGCGGTCGTTCACCGTGGTGACCTCGCCCGACCTGGTGCGCGGGATCGCGTCGCTGTTCGAGGTGGCGTGGCGGGCGGCCGTGGAGCTGGACGCGCACGACCGGCAGATGGCCGAGCTGCGCCCCCTGGCCCCGCGGATCATCAGCGCGCTGAACGCGGGCTGGAAGGACGAGACCGCCGCCCGCGCCCTGGGCCTGTCCCTGCGCACCTACCGCCGCCGCGTGGCCGAGCTGATGGAGGCCCTGGGCGCGACGTCCCGCTTCCAGGCGGGCGCGAGGGCGAAGGACCTGGGCCTGGTCTGACCGCGAGTTGAGCGCTCACGCACCGCGAGTTGAGCGTTCACGCACGGCGAGTTGAGCGTTCGGGCACGGCGAGTTGAGCGCCTGGTGCGCCAACGCTCAACTCGGTGGTCGCGAACGCTCAACTCGCGGGTCGCGAACGCTCAACTCGCGGGTCAGCGGCCCTGGTTCGCCACGGCCTTGATGGCGTTCGCCGCGGCGTCCGGGTCCAGGTACTCGCCGCCGGGGTTCAGGGGGCGCAGCTCCTCGTCCAGGTCGTAGCGCAGCGGGATGCCGGTGGGGATGTTCAGGCCCGCGATGGTGTCGTCGTCGACGCCGTCGAGGTGCTTGACGAGGGCGCGCAGCGAGTTGCCGTGCGCCGCGACCAGCACCGTCCTGCCCGCGCGCAGGTCCGGCACGACGTCGGACTCCCAGTAGGGGATCATCCGCTTCACGACGTCGAGCAGGCACTCCGTCAGCGGCAGGTCGGGGCCGAGGGCCGCGTAGCGCGGGTCGGCGTCCTGGCTGAACTCCGTCCCCGGCTCGATCGGCGGCGGCGGGGTGTCGTAGGAGCGGCGCCAGAGCATGAACTGCTCCTCGCCGAACTCCTCCAGCGTCTGCTTCTTGTTCTTGCCCTGGAGCGCGCCGTAGTGCCGCTCGTTGAGACGCCAGTCGCGCTTGACCGGAATCCAGTGCCGGTCGGCCGCGTCGAGGGCGATGTTCGCCGTCGAGATGGCCCTGCGCAGCAGCGAGGTGTGCACGACCTCGGGCAGCAGCCCGGACGCGCGCAGCAGCTCGCCACCGCGCCTCGCCTCGGCCACCCCCTTCTCCGACAGGGGCACGTCCACCCACCCGGTGAACAGGTTCTCCGCGTTCCACGTGCTCTCGCCGTGGCGCAGCAGCACAAGAGTTCCGACAGCCATGTGCCCAGCCTAGGAGGTTCCCGGCGGTCGCGGTGGTCAGGACGACCACGACCGCCGGGAACGCGTCGGTCAGACGGCCTCGCGGGCGCGGAGGTCCTTGCGGAGGATCTTGCCCGCCGACGACTTCGGGATCGCCTCGATGAACTCGACGACGCGCACCTTCTTGTGCGGCGCGACCCGCTCGGCCACGAACGCCATCACGCCGGTGCCGTCGAGATCGTCCGCGCCGGGCTGGCGCACCACCCACGCCTTGGGGACCTCCTCGCCGTCCTCGTCGCGCACGCCGACGACCGCGGCGTCCGCGATCTGCGGGTGGGTCAGCAGGACGGCCTCCAGCTCGGCCGGGGGCACCTGGTAGCCCTTGTACTTGATCAGCTCCTTGACCCGGTCGACGATCGTGACCACGCCGTCGGCGTCGATCACGGCCACGTCGCCGGTGTGCAGGAAGCCGTCGGCGTCGAGGGTCGCCGCCGTCGCGTCGGGGTTGTTGAGGTAGCCCTTCATCACGTTCGGGCCGCGGCACCACAGCTCGCCGCGCTCGCCCACGCCCACGTCCTCGCCGGTCGCCGGGTCGACGAAGCGGCACTCGACGTTGGGGACGGTCAGGCCGACCGTGCCCACGGAGATGTCGTCCCTGGTGTCCGGGATGGTGTGGCTGACCGGGCTCATCTCCGTCATGCCGTAGCCCTGCCGCACCCGGCACCCCAGCCGCGCGGACACGGCCGCCGCGAGGTCGACGTCCAGGGGCGCCGCGCCGGAGAAGATCGTGTCCAGCGGGGACAGGTCGTACTGGTCGACGAGCGGGTGCTTCGCGAGCGCCACGGCGATGGGCGGCGCGATGTAGACGCGGTCGGTGCGGTGCTCGGCGATGACGCGCAGGAACTCCGCCAGGTCGAAGCGGGGCAGCGTGACCACGGTGCCGCCCACGTACAGGCCGTGGTTCATCAGCACCTGCATCCCGTAGATGTGGAAGAACGGGAGCACGGCGAGGACGCGGGTCTCCTCGCCGACGGTCATGATCGACGCGCACTGCACCAGGTTGGCCACGAGGTTGGTGTGCGTGAGCATCACGCCCTTGGCCCTGCCCGTGGTGCCCGAGGAGTACGGCAGCACGGCGAGGTCCTCCGACGGCGTGATCGTCACCTCCGGCACGGGGGCCGTCGTGGCGAGCAGCTCCGGCAGCGACGTGAAGCCCTCGGCTCCGTCGAGGACGACGACCTCGATGCCGCCGGCCCTCTCCGCGGCCGGGGCGGCGCTGCCGAGCAGCGCCGACACGGTGAACAGCATCTTCGCCCCGGCGTCGGCGAGCTGGTGGGCCACCTCGTCGGCCGTGTAGAGCGCGTTGACCGTCGTGGCCGTCGCGCCCGCGCGCAGGACGCCGTGGAAGACGACGGCGTAGTACGGGGTGTTGGGGCTGAGGATTCCGACGACGTCGCCCTTGCCGATGCCGCGCTCGGCGAGCGCGGCGGCGAGGCGGTCGATCGCCCCGACGAGCTGGCCGTAGGTCATGGACGCACCGGAGGCGCCGTCGACGAGAGCGGTCTTGTCCGCCCTCCCACCGAGGTCGCCGAACAGGAGCTCGTGCAGGGTCACGTCCGGGACCTCGACGTCGGGGAACGGACTGCGAAAGATCATGCGGCTGCCTCACTCACCAGTCGTGCTGCGTCATCCGGCCAGAACCGGTCGGCTCATCGTGATTCACACCACAGGAGGAGGTCAAGCACCTCCGCAGGACCACTCAGGCGTTACGCAGCGCTCGCAATAACACTCGAATGGACTAATCACTGCTCTTGTGGACAGCTGACCCGATCTGCGAAGTTGACAGGGCTTCACGAGCCGACTCCCACGCACTCCTCGGCTCGTGCGGCGACAGAGCGCGGTTCGTCCCCCCGTCGGACCGCGTGCCCGCTCGGTTCCTCCGGCTCCCCCCGTCCGAGGAACCGTCGCAGCGGGGACCTGACGCGGGGCGGTTCGAGCTCGTGACTCCCCCTCTCTCCCGAACCGCCCCGCGCTCCTCCCGCACTACTGCCAGTAGAACCCCTGGCCGATCTTCACTCGATCGGACCAGTGGTCTTGCGCCGACGGCGCACCCGCAGGACCACCGCTGCCGGAACCCCCAGCAGGACCAGGAACGGCAGCGACGCGCCGAGCGCCACGGACAGCCACCTCAGCACGTCCAGGAACGCGCCCCAGCCGTCGCCCAGCGCGCTGAAGAACCCGGCCCGCTCCGGCACGGCGACCACGCTCTCCCCCCGCACCTCGACGGTCAGCGTCGACATCGCCACCCGGTCGCGCAGGCCGTCGTAGCGGCGCTGCAACGACTCCAGCGCGGCCTGCCTGGTCGTCAGCTCGCCCTCGATCGCGGTGATCTCGGAGGTGGTGGTCGCCCGCTCGAACAGGGCGCGCACCCGCTCGACGCTCGCGCGCTGCGACTCCAGCCGCGCCTGGACGTCCACGACCTCGTCGGTCACGTCCTCGGTGCGGATCGTGCGGCTGGTGACGTCGGCGCCCTCGATCGCGTCGATGCCCGCCAGCACCGCGTCGAGCCGCGCGGCGGGCACCATCAGCACGACGCGGGAGCTGCGCCGGGTGGCCGACTCCTCGCCGGAGAACCCGCCCTCCCCCAGCACGACGTCCTTCACCCGCGCCGTCGTGCCCTCGACGTCCTCGCCGACGACCTCCAGCTCGGCCGTCCGCACGAGCTGTCTGTCCTGCTGGACCGCGTCGGTGGACACCGACTCGGACTCGGACCGCGGCTCCTCCGCCCTCTGCGGCGCCCCGGCGGTCCCCTGCCCGGCACCGCCCACGGCCGGTGCGGGCGCCGCCGCGTCCCGAGCCGCACCCGTCTCGCCCGACCCGCACCCGGCGATCAGCCCCAGCGCGAGCACCGCCACCACCAGACCGCCGCACCGACGTCTCATCACGTTCCCCCACCTCCGTCGTCCCGTGCCCGTCTGACGGAGGGGGAGGCCGCCGCAGTTGCGCGGCGGCGGTCACGATCAGGCGTCGGCCGAGGGTCCCGTCGCCGAGGGCGCCCCCACGAGGTGCTGGAACGCCTCCAGGTTCTTGAGGGACTCGCCGCGCGACACGCGCCAGTCCCACTCGCGGCGGATCGCGCTGGCGAACCCGATCTCCAGCAGCGTGTTGAAGTCCCCGTCCGCCGCCTCGACGACCTGGCCGAGCAGGCGGTCCAGCTCGTCGGCGGTCACGGCGTGCAGCGACACCCGGCCCACCAGGTGCACGTCACCGCGGTCGTCGACGGTGTAGTGCACGCCGTAGAGCCTGGCGTTGCGCCGCAGCAGGAACCGGTAGACGTCCTCGTGCGCCTCGTCCGGCTGGCGGCACACGAACGCCTCGACCAGCAGCGAGTGGCGGCCGACGACGAGCCAGCAGTTCGTCTGGAGCTTCTTGGTGCCCGGCAGGGTCACGAAGAAGGCCCCCGGCCCCTTGCGGTCGTAGCGCAGCTCGCGCTCGTCCAGCGCGGCCGCGATCACCGCGTCCAGCTCGGCGACCCGGCCGGTGTGAGCCTCCTCCGGGTGCGTCCCCTCTGGATGCGTCCGCTCCGGACGCGTCCCCTCCGGGTGCGTCCCCTCTGGATGCGTCCGCTCAGCGCTCAACTCGGATCTCCTCCTCCACCGTCGCCCGGAACGCCTCGCGGGCCTCCGCGTAGCCGTCCAGCAGCGAGTCCGTCGTGCGGTCCCAGGAGAACCTTCTCGCGTGGCCGACGGCGTTGCTCGCCAGGTGCTCGCGCCGTGCCGGATCGAGAGCCGCGTCGGCGAGGGCGCGCGCCCACCGCGCCGGGTCGTGCCCGTCGACCAGCGTGCCGGACACGCCGTCCGCCACGGCCACCGGCAGTCCGCCGACGCACGCGGCCACGACCGGTGTGCCGCACGCCTGCGCCTCCAGCGCCACCAGGCCGAACGACTCGTTGTAGCTGGGCACGGCCACCAGGTCCGCCGCGCGGTAGACCTGCGCCAGCGCGTCGCCCGACTGCGGCGGCAGGAAGCGCACGACGTCGGTGATGCCCAGCGCTGCGGCCAGCTCCTGGAGCGCCTTCGGCTGCTCCAGGCCGTTGCCGGAGGGGCCGCCCACGACGAGCACCACGAGCCGCGAGCGCAGCCCCGGATCGCGGGCCAGCAGCTCGGCGGCGGCGCGCAGCAGCACGTCGGGGGCCTTCAGCGGCTGGATGCGGCCCGCGAACGCGAGGACCACCGCGTCCTGCGGCAGGCCCAGTTCGACGCGCGCGAAGGCGGAGCTGCCCGGCGTGAAGCGCTCCAGGTCCACGCCGGGCGGCACGACCAGCACCTTGGCCGGGTCGGCGTCGTAGAGGTCGACGAGCTCGGCCGCCTCGACGTCGGTGTTGGCGATCATCCGGTCGGCCTCGGCGACCACCTGCTCCTCGCCGATGACGCGCCCGCGCGGCTCCGGGACGTCGCCCTGCGCCAGCGAGGCGTTCTTCACCTTGGCCAGGGTGTGCGCGCTGTGCACGAGCGGCACGCCGAACCGGTCGCGGGCGAGCCAGCCGACCTGGCCGGACAACCAGTAGTGGGAGTGCACGACGTCGTAGTAGCCGGGCTCGTGCCGGGCCTCGGCCCGCAGCACGCCCGCGGTGAACGCGCACAGCTGACCGGGCAGCTCGTCCTTGCCGAGCCCCTCGAACGGCCCGGCGACGACGTGGCGGACCTTCACGCCCGGCGCGAGCTCGGCGACCGGCGGCAGGTCGGACGAGGTGGCCCTGGTGAAGATCTCCACCTCGACGCCGCGCCGCGCCATCCTCGTCGCGGTCTGCACGATGTAGACGTTCATGCCGCCCGCGTCACCGGTGCCCGGCTGCTCCAGCGGCGAGGTGTGCACGGACAGCACCGCGACGCGCCTCACGCGAGCGCTCCCGCGAACGCGGCCAGCTCGGCGGCGAACCGCTCCGGGTGCTCGGCGAAGGGGGCGTGGCCGGTGCCTGCGTAGCGGCTCAGCACGGCTCCGGGGATCTGAGCGGCGGCGTGCTCGGCCGCGCCGGGCGCGACCACGCGGTCGGAGTCGCCGTGCACGACCAGCGTCGGCACGTCCAGGCCCTTCAGCACGGCCGAGCTGTCGACGTCGCGCCGGAAGAGAGCGCCGCGGACGTGCGGCGGCACGCGCAGCGCGGTGCCCAGCCAGCGCTGGACCACCTCGCCGGGCAGACCGGGCGAGACGGCCGCGCAGAACCGCGACAGCGCGGGCACGGCCACCCCGGGGTCGTCGGCCAGGGCGTCGGGCAGCGCGGCGCGCATCACGTCGCCGATCTCGCCTCCCGGTCTGCCCCGGCCGATCTCGGTGATCGCGCCGACCAGCACCAGACCGGCCACCCGGTCCGCTCCCCGCTCGCGCAGGAGGTCGGTGATCACCAGGCCGCCGTAGGACCAGCCGACGAGGACGGCCGGCACGCCCACGTGGTCGAGCACCGCGTCGACGTCGTCCGCCCAGGCGGCCGGGTCGTCGTAGCCGTCGGCGGGGACGTCGGACTCGCCGTGCCCGCGCAGGTCCGGCGCCACGACCCGGTGGCGGCCGGTCAGCGCCGGGTCGCCGAGCAGCGGAGCCCACACCTCGCCGCTCTGCGCCCAGCCGTGCAGCAGGACCAGCGGCGGGCCGTCCCCGCCCCCGGCCTCCCGCAGCGAGAGTCCAACACCGCGCGCCGTCGTCACCCGTGTCTTCCGCACACCCGGTGTCAACGCGACCGGCCGGGCGGGTTCTTCCCGCCCGGCCGGTGAATCGCGCACGGGTGCTGCCGCGCGGCCGGTCAGAGGGCCGACTTGGCCTTCCACTGGTCCCAGGTGAGCTGCCAGTCGTACCAGTCGTTCACCGGCTCCAGCGTGGTGATGGAGTTGACGACCTCCACGGGATCGCCGATCAGCGCGCTGTCGAAGTACGCCTTCGCGTCGGCCTCCAGCAGGTTCGCGCAGCCGTGCGAGGTGTTGTTCTTGCCGATGTTCGCGGCGTTGTCGTTGTTCTCGTGGATGAACTCGCCGTGGTTGGAGAACCGGACGGCCCACTTCTTCACGACGTTGGTGTAGCCGTAGCGGGGGTTGTCGAAGCTCCACGTGTCGTGCTTGCTCATCACGACGAACGTGCCGTTCGGGGTGGTCAGCTCGCTGTCGTCGTCCTTCCCGAAGCTCGCCGGGTAGGTGGCGACGGTCTGGCCGTCGCGCTGCACGACCAGCTGGTGCGTCGGGTTGTCGATCTTGACGACCTGGTTGCGGCCGATGGTGAAGTCGCTGGTCACGTCCGCCTTGCCGTACACGCCGTCGCCGTAGGGGACGCCGTAGAGCTTCGCCTCGACGTGCACCCGCGTGTTCGCCGGCCAGTACTTCTCCGGCCGGTAGTGGATCTCCTGGTCGCTCAGCCACGCCCAGGAACCACCGGGGTCGCCGGCCGAACTGGTCACCGAGAGCGCCTTCTGGGCGCTGGCCCTGTCGGTGACGGGGGCGTCGAACTTGACGATGATCGGGACGGCCACGCCCACGGTCTGGTCGTCGCCGGGGTAGAGCGTGGCGCGGTTCTGCGCGCCCTCGGGGAGCGTGGAGAACGTCCCCGTCAGCCGCACCTCCGCGCCGTCGCCGCCCGAGGCGGTCCCCGCGTAGGTGTAGCTGCGGCCGAAGCCCAGCGGCTCGGCGCTCTTCCAGGACGTCCTGTCCTCGGCGAGCTGCCCCCGGACCTGCTCGCCCCGGTCGTTCGTGAGGGTCACCTCGTCGATCGTGCCGTCGGTCACGGTCACCTCGACCGGCACGTTCACCACCACGTCCACGGCTCCGTCACCGGGGACGGTGGTGAACTCCGCCGCCGGAGCCGCGTCCTGCGGGGTGGTCGCCGCGCCGCTCACCGGATCGGCGCCGCCACAGCCCGCGAGCAGGAGTGCGCTCGCCACCAGCGTCGCGCAGAACTTCCTGCGTCCCATCACCACCACAGACCTCCTGAACTCCACACGGCTCCCAACGCTTGGAAGGACGCGCGCACCACCCCGAAGTGCTGCTCGCCACGGCGTGACACCGGTCATAGTCCCCGCGGCGGTTCCTCCCCCGAGGGGGCAGGATCACCGGGTGACCAGCCATCGACCCACAGCAGTCGTCACCGGCGCCAGCGCCGGAATCGGAGAGGCGACGGCCCGCAGGCTCGCCGCCGAGGGGTTCCACGTCGTGCTCGGCGCCCGTCGCCTGGAGCGTCTCGGCACCATCGCGGAGGAGATCGACGGGACGGCCCTGCCCCTGGACGTCACCGACGCCGCCTCCGTCGCGGAGTTCGCCGCACGGGTGGAGAACGCGCGGGTGCTCGTGAACAACGCGGGCGGCGCCAGGGGCCTGGCCCCCGTGGCCGCGGCGGACGAGGACCACTGGCGCTGGATGTGGGAGACCAACGTCCTGGGCACGCTGCGCGTGACGAAGGCCCTGCTCCCCGCGCTGATCGCCTCAGGAGACGGGCACGTCGTGACCGTCACCTCCATCGCCGCGCAGGAGGTCTACGACAACGGCGCCGGGTACACGTCGGCGAAGCACGCCCAGTCGGCGCTGCACCGCACGCTGCGCGGTGAGCTGCTCGGCCAGCCCGTGCGGTTCACCGAGGTGCTGCCCGGCATGGTCGAGACGGAGTTCTCCCTCGTCCGCTTCGACGGCGACGCCGAGCGGGCCAGGGGCGTCTACGCGGGCCTGGAGCCGCTGACCTCCGACGACGTGGCCGACGTGATCTCGTTCGCGGTGACGCGCCCGTCGCACGTGAACCTGGACCAGATCGTCCTGAAGCCCCGAGCGCAGGCGAGCGCCACCCGCGCTCACCGCGAGTCCTGAGCCGGCCCCGTCCCCGGTCCCGCGCCGCTGACGAGCAGGTCGACGTCCAGCGCGCGCAGGACCGGGGCGATCGGGTTCGCGAACCCGGCGAGCCCGGTGGTCGACCCGGCCACGTGCAGGCCGACGACGTGCCCGGCGTCGTCCACGAGGACCGCGCCGGAGTCGCCGAAGTCGGTGAAGCGCTCGGCCGAGGCCACGCGCACCTGGTCGCGCAGCACGCGCATCCCGAGACCCTCGCCGAAGTCGACCAGCACCGACGCGTCGGTGGACACGACGACACCGCTGGTCAGCGCGGTCGTGCGGCCCCGCTTGCGCACCCGCGCGCCCACCACGGGCTCGGCGGTGCCGCGCACCGGTCCGACGTCGACGACCTCGGCGCGGTGCCCCCGGACCGGCAGCAGCGACAGGGCCGCCGCGGCGACCCCGTGCGACAGCGCGGCCCTGGACAGCACCGCAACGGTGTCGCTGCACGGGCAGCCGCCGTCGGGGCGGGACGGGTGCACCACCGGGTCGCCCACGGCCCACGCGTCGTCCACGCACGCCACGTGGAAGGACGTCAGCCCCATGACCCGCTCCGGAGCCCCGCGCGGCGCCAGCAGCGCGCCCAGGGTGCCCACGACGACGTAGTCACCGGCCACCGCCACGTCGGGCGGCACGAGCCGCACGGTGCGGCCCGGTCCGACGCCGATGCCGCCGACGACCGTCGTGTGCCGCTCGGCTCCCAGCACCGGCGTGGAGTTGCCCTCGGGCGACAGCAGCGCCCGGTGGAGCACGATCGTCTCCTCCACGACGTCCGTGGGCACGCCGTCGACCAGCGCCGGGATGCCGCCCGCGGGCCGCGCGTGCTTCTGCCGGACGGAGACGACGACGGCGGCCTCGCCCGTGGGGCGACCGCGGCGGGTCTTCTCCCCGACGTCGACGGCCGTCACACCGGGCCTGGAGAGGAAGTCGTCCTCCACACGCCGCTTGACCAGTCTGATCGCGGAGCGCTGGTACTCGTGCAGGCAGGCCATGATGACCCCCTCGTGTTGGACCATCACCACCCATGAAACACGTGTAGTGAGGCTCCCGTCACACAGCGTCACCCGTTCGGCCGTTCACGACCGAACTAGAGCGAGCAGCCGACCAGCACCGGTTCGGGGTGCAGCTCGACGCCGAATGCCAGCCGGACACCGTCGCGGACCTCGCGCGCGAGGTCCAGCAGGTCCAGCGTGGACGCACCGCCGCGGTTGGTCAGGGCGAGGGTGTGCTTGGTCGACAACCCGACCCGGCCACCCGGTCCGCGGTGCCCCTTCGTGAACCCGGCGCGCTCGATGAGCCACGCCGCGGACAGCTTCTGCCGTCCCGGACCCGCCGCGAACGCGGGCACGGCCACGTCGGACCCCAGCCGCTCGGCGATGCGGATCAGCACACCGGCCAGCGTCGAGTCGTCGAGCACGGGGTTCGTGAAGAACGACCCGGCGCTCCACGTGTCGTGGTCGGCGGCGTCGAGGACCATGCCCTTGCCGCGGCGCAGTTCCAGCACGGCCGAGCGCGCGGCGTCGACCGGCACGCGGTCGCCCTGCTCCACGCCGAGCACGCGGGCCAGCTCGGCGTAGCGGATCGGCGCCGACTGCCCGCCCGCGGTGAGCTGGAAGCGCGCCCGCAGCACCACGGCGTGATCGGTGCCCTTGAGGACGCTGGTGCGGTAGTCGAGCCCGAGGGAGTCGGCGGAGCGCTGGTGCACCCGGCCGCTGCGGCGGTCCAGCAGGTCGACCGAGGTCAGCACCTGGGAGATCTCCACGCCGTACGCGCCGACGTTCTGCACCGGCGTCGCGCCGACCAGGCCGGGCACGCCGGAGAGGCACTCCAGGCCGCCGAGCCCCTGGCTCACGGCCTCGGCCACGACGTCGTCCCAGTCCTCGCCCGCCTCCACGGTGAACTGCACGAGACCGTCGCCGAGCGGGTCGGCCCTGCGGCCGGTGGTGGCGATCTGCACGACCGTCCCGGCGAAGCCCTCGTCGGAGATCACCAGGTTGGAGCCCCCGCCGAGCAGCAGCAGCGGCTCGGCGTCGGCGTCGGCGGCACGCACGGCGTCCACGAGGTCGGACGCGCTGGTGGCGCGGAAGAACCGCGCCGCGGGGCCGCCGAGCCGCAGCGTGGTGCGGTCGGCGAGCGGCACAGCGGCGCGCGCCTGGGCACTGGACAGCGGGGTGGTCACGACCGTCAACGGTAGCCTCCGCGCCATGGCACGCCGCATCGAGCACCTGACCACGTACCCGTGGACCGCGCGGGACGTCTTCGGCGCCCTCACCTCAGAGGACCACGTGCGCGACCGGTTGGCCGCCCTGGGCGGCAACGGCGCCGAGCTGATCTCGTTCTCCGGGGGGAACGGCGAGACCCGCTTCGAGCTGAAGCAGGGCGTGTCGGCGGAGCACCTGCCGCCGGTGGCGCGCAACGTCCTCGGCGGCGACCTGGTGATCCAGCGCACCGAGACCTGGCGCGCGGACGACCTCGCCGGGGCCGTCGAGGTCACCCTCGGCGGGGTGCCCGGCAGGCTCGACGGCTCGTCCAGGCTCGCCGACACCGGCGAGCGGGCCAGCGCGATGACCCTGTCCGGCCAGGTCAGGGTCAGCATCCCGCTGGTCGGCGGCAAGGTCGAGGGACTGATCGTCGAGCAGGTCGTGGAGCTGCTCGACGCCGAGGCGCGGTTCACCTCCGAATGGCTCGCGCGCCGCGCCTAGCGGCGGGCCGGGCCCGCGCGCTCGGCCTGCCGACGAGGGGCACGACGAACCCCAACCGCCTGCGCCGCGTCGACCGCTGGATGGCGGGCACCCCGCGCGTCGCCGACGCGCTGCGCGCCGCGGCCGACCCGCTGGTGGTGGACCTGGGCTACGGCGCGTCGCCCGTCACGACCGTGGAGATGGCGCAGCGGTTGCGCGCCGTGCGCCCGGACGTGCGGGTGCTGGGGCTGGAGCTGGACGCCGAGCGGGTCGCCGCCGGTGAGGCCGTCGCCGACCCGCCGCGCCTGGAGTTCCGGCGCGGCGGGTTCGAGCTGGCCGGACGCCGTCCGGTGCTGCTGCGCGCGTTCAACGTGCTGCGCCAGTACACCGAGGAGCAGGCCGTGCAGGCCTGGTCGACGATGACGGCCCGCCTCGCGCCGGGCGGCCTGCTGGTGGAGGGCACGTGCGACGAGATCGGCCGGCGCAACTGCTGGGTGACGCTGTCCGCGGACGGCCCGCTGACGTTCACCCTCGCGTGCCTGCCCGCCGACCTGGAGACGCCCGGCGACCTCGCCGAGCGGCTGCCGAAGACGCTGATCCACCGCAACGTGCCCGGTGAGCGGGTGCACGCCCTGCTGAGCGAGCTGGACGCGTGCTGGGCCGCCGCGGCCCCGTTCGCGCCCTTCGGACCGCGGGCGCGGTGGGTGGAGGCCGTGGGGGCGCTGCGGGAGCGGGGCTGGCCGGTGCTCGACGGGCGCCGCCGCTGGCGCCTGGGCGAGCTGACGCTGCCCTGGGAGTCCGTGGCTCCGGCGGAAGCACCGGCCGCCGGGCCCGGCACGCCCTAGAGTCGCCGTGTGGACTTCGTCGAGCAGATCGAGATCCAGAGCGCGGCGCTGCGCGGGGTGGCGGTGGCCGCCGGGCCGGACGCGCCGGTGCCCACGTGCCCGGGCTGGACCGTGTTCGCGCTGGTGACCCACGTGGGCCGCGCGCAGACGCTGGCCGGAGCCGCGCTGCGCAGCGCTCCCGACGAGCCGCCCGCGCCGGTGCGCGAGTCGCCCGAGGACTTCGACGAGCTGCTGACCTGGTGGGACGAGCGGCGGGCGACCCTGGTGGACCGGCTGCGCGACACCTCCCCCGACGCGGTGCTGTGGGGGTTCGCCGGTCCGGTGGACGTCGCCTGGTGGGCGCGACGGCAGGCCCACGAGATCGCGATCCACCGCCTCGACGGCGAGCACGCGGCGGAGCACGCCGTCGCCCCGCTGCTGTACGACCCCGAGTTCGCCGCCGACGGCGTGGACGAGTACCTGGACCTGGTGCTCCGGCACGCGGCGCACCGCGCGCCGGTCGAGGTGACCGGCCGGCTGCTGCTGCACGCGGCCGACGCCGAGCGGGCGTGGGAGGTGACGCTGACCGCGGGCGAGCCGCCGGTCGTCGGCGGCGTCTCCGGGGCGGCCACCGACACCGACTGCGTCGTGGCGGGCACCGCGGACTCCGTGTACCGGGCGGTGTGGCGCAGGCCCAGCGGCGCCGTCGTGTCGGGTGACGCGACGCTGCTGAGCGCACTGCCCGCCCCCTGATCCTGAATACTGGTCAGCCGTGTCACTCCCCGAACGCCGGTACGTCATCACCTTCGGCTGCCCCGACCGCACCGGGATCGTCGCCAGGATCTCCTCGTTCCTCGCCGAGAACGGCGGCTGGATCGTGGAGGCGGCCTACCACACGGACCCGGACACCGGCTGGTTCTTCACCCGGCAGGAGGTGCGCGCCGACTCGCTGCCGTTCGACGTCACCGAGCTGCGCGCCCGCTTCGCCGCCATCGCGCGCGAGCTGGGCACGGTGAGCTGGCAGGTGACCGACAGCGGTGAGCGGCGGCGCGTGGTGATCCTCGTGTCCAAGGAGGGCCACTGCCTGTACGACCTGCTCGGCCGGGTCGCGGCGGGCGAGCTGGACGTCGACGTGCGGGCCGTGATCGCCAACCACCCCGACCTGGGCGACATCACCAGGGCGCACGGCATCCCGTTCCACCACGTGCCGTTCCCGGTGGGCGACGCGGAGGGCAAGCAGGCGGCGTTCGCGCAGCTGCGCCAGCTCGTGGAGGCCAACGACCCGCACGCCGTGGTGCTGGCGCGGTTCATGCAGGTCCTGCCGCCGGAGCTGTGCGCGGCGTGGTCGGGACGCGCGCTGAACATCCACCACAGCTTCCTGCCGTCGTTCGTCGGTGCCCGGC
Organism: Umezawaea beigongshangensis; assembly: GCF_016464305.1. Lineage (GTDB taxonomy): Bacteria > Actinomycetota > Actinomycetes > Mycobacteriales > Pseudonocardiaceae > Umezawaea_A > Umezawaea_A beigongshangensis. The sequence continues at coordinate 13,679 of NZ_JAEIOJ010000005.1, read as the reverse complement.
CGTACCACCAGGCACGCCGCCGCGGCGTGAAGCTCGTCGGCGCGACGTGCCACTACGTGACCGCCGAGCTGGACGCGGGCCCGATCGTCGAGCAGGACGTGATCCGCGTCGACCACGCCGACTCGGTGGCCGACATGGTCCGCAAGGGCCGCGACATCGAGAAGGTCGTGCTGGCCCGCGGCCTGCGCTGGCACCTGGAGGACCGCGTCCTGGTCCACGGCAACCAGACGGTCATCTTCTGACCGCGAGTTGAGCGTTCAGGCACCGCGAGTTGAGCGTTCGGGCACCGCGGGTCGAGCGTTCAGGTGCCGAACGCTCAACCCGGCGTGCCCGGACGCTCAACTCACCCTGCCGGAGTGCTCAACTCACCCTCTAGGCTGCGTCGGTGCGTGTCGAGATCAGGTCGCTGGACGAGTTGCGGGACCACCGGGCCGGCGGGGGTGATCTGCGGCGGGCCGTGCTCGTCGGGCTGGACCTGAGCGACGACGACGAGCTGCTGCGGGCTCCGCTGGACGGAGCGCTGCTGCTCGGCTGCGTGCTCGCGCCGGCCACGCGGCGTCGGGCCGACGCGGCGGGCGCGCTGCTGTTCCCCGTCATCCCCGAGCTGCCGTACGACGTCTACCGCTCGCGGCTCTACACCCCGGCCGAGCTGTTCGCCGGGTTCGACCCCGCGCGGCCGGAGTCCTACGCCGACACCCCCGACGCGCGGATCTACCGGCACTCCCGCCAGCAGGGCCACCACCCCGACCCGCTGCACGCGCTGGCCGAGCGGCTGCACGACCACGCCATCACCGAGGCGCTGGACGAGGCGCTCACCGGCACACCCGTCGCGGTGATGGGCGGGCACGCGCTGGCCCGCGGCTCCTCCGGGTACCGGGACGCCGCTGAGCTGGGCGTCGCGCTCGGCGAGGCCGGGTTCACGGTGCTCACCGGCGGTGGGCCGGGCGCGATGGAGGCCGTGCCGCTGGGCGTGCGGCTCGGCGCGAAGGGTGACCTGGACGAGGTGCTGGACGCGCTCGCGGCGGTGCCGTCGTTCGGCGCGGACGCCGAGGGCATCGGTCGCTGGCTCGCCGCGTTCCCCGCCGACCTGCCCGCGTTCGAGATCCCGCGCACCATCGGCATCCCGACCTGGTTCTACGGCCACGAGCCGCCCAACCCGGCGTGCGAGCTGCACGCCAAGTACTTCGCGAACTCGGTCCGCGAGGAGGGCCTGCTGACCGTCGCGACCGGCGGCATCGTCTACACGCCAGGCAGCGCGGGCACCGTGCAGGAGGTGTTCCAGGACTACACCCAGAACCACTACGGCTCGGTGGGCCCCGCCGCGCCGATGGTGTTCCTGGGACGGCGGTTCTGGACGGAGGAGGTCCCGGCCGCTCCGCTCGTGCAGCGCCTGGCGCGCGGCCGGGAGGCGGAGCGGTGGATCCTCGTCACCGACGACGCGCAGGAGGCCGTCGAGTTCCTCGGTTCCTACCAGCCGGACCGGTGAGCCTCAGGAGGCCAGACCCTCCACGACCTCCGCGTTCGGGAGCTCGACCAGCACGTCGCCGGGCACCAGGAGCTTCGAGCGCCGGACGCCGCTGCCGATCACCAGTTCCGGCGCGGCGGCGACCTCGGGGGCCAGCAGCAGCGGCCAGTCGGCGGGCAGGCCCACCGGGGTGATGCCGCCGTGGGCCATGCCGGTCAGCGACACGGCGTCGTCCATCGGCGCGAACGACGCCTTGCGCGCGTCGAGCCGCCTGCGCACCACGCCGTTGACGTCGGCGCGGGTCGTGGCGAGCACCAGGCAGGCCGCGTACCGCACCGCGGCGCCGCGCTTGCCCGCCACGACCACGCAGTTGGCCGAGGCGGACAGCGGCGAGCCGTAGGTGGCGCAGAACTCGGCCGTGTCGGCGAGCGAGGGGTCGATCTCGACGACCGCGCAGCGGTCGGCGTCGGCGGCGTCCAGCGCGCGCAGCGCCTCGACGACGGGGCCGGCCAGCAGGTCGGGCGCGGAGAGCGCGGGAACGGGGGTGAGAGATCCGGTGATGGTCCACACACCCCGCACGCTAGCCCAGGCCGAACGCCGTGAGCGCCTCGCGGTTGAAGGCGGGCAGGTCGTCGGGGGTGCGGCTGGTCACCAGCGTCCAGCCGTTCGCCGTGCAGACCCGCACCTCCAGGTCGTCCCACCGGCCACCGGCGTTGCGGACGTCGGTCTTCAGGCTGGCGAACGAGGTGAGCGACTTGCCGCGCACGACGTCGGCCTCGACCAGCAGCCACGGGCCGTGGCAGATGGACGCGACCGGCTTGCCCGCCTTCACGTGCTCCTGCACGAACCGCACGGCGTCGGCGTCCATGCGCAGGAAGTCGGCGTTGGCGACACCACCGGGGATCACCACGGCGTCGTAGTCGTCCGGCGACGCGTCGGCGAAGGTCGTGTCGACCTCGAACGCGTCGGCCGGGGTGAGGTGGTGGAACCCCCGCACCTCGCCGAGCTTCGGCGAGATCAGCCGGGGCGTGCCGCCGGCTCCCTCCACAGCGGCCCACGGGTCGGTGAGCTCGACCTGCTCGATGCCCTCCGAGTCGACCAGGAACGCGATCTTCTTGTCAGCCATGCCCCCCGGCTACCCGGCGGCCGGGCGGTCACACACCCGTGAAGAACGCCACGAGCCGCTCGCGCACGGCCGGGCGGTGCGTGAGCAGGGGCGCGGCGGAGGGCACGAGATCCAGTTCACCCCGCGGGAACGCCGCGGCCACGGCCCGTGCGACACCCTCGGGGTGCACCGGGTCGGCGGTCGCTCCGACGACCAGGACCGGCGCGGCGACCCGGCTCAGGACGGCCGGGTCGGGCACGGGGACGTCGCCGGGCAGCGCCACGAGCGCGTCGCGCAGCCGGGTCAGCGCGGCGGCCCTGGCGCGCGGGTGATCACCGGCGTCGACGCCGCCGGGCAGGTCGGCGGCGACCAGCGCCTCCAGGGCGCCGGGGTCGTCGAGGACCGCGAGCAGCCGCGAGTGGACGGACCCGTCGCGGGGCCGGTCGAGCGCGGCGGGCAGCAGCAGGGCCAGGCGCTCGAAGGCGTCGGGGACGTCGGCGACGAGCGCGGTGAGCGCGCCCGCGCCGAGGGAGACGCCGATCGCACGGGTCGCGCCGACCTCCTGCGCCACGTGGCGCAGATCGGCGGCGATCCCGCGGTAGGACCAGTAGTCCGGCGGCGCGTCGGGCGCGTCGCCGTGGGAGGGCAGGGTCACCACGACCCGCGTGCCGGGCAGCCCGGACGCGGGCAGCCGCGCCTCACCGGGCGTGGCGCCGAGCCCGTGGGCGACCAGGGTGACCGGCGTGCCCCGCCCGTGGGCCCGCCAGAGCAGACCGGAGGCGAGCGCGGTCACCAGCGCGGGCCGCGCTGCACCTCGATCAGCTTCGGGCGCACGTCGACGAGGTAGACCAGCACGGCCACCAGGCCGACGATCCAGAACATCATGCCGACGCCACCGGGGCCGAAGATCAGCAGCGCCGCGGCGCCACCGCCGGAGATGCCCAGCCACGCGGGCTTGGTGAGACGTTCAGCGGCCGTGTAGGCGTCGGCACGCTGCATCAGCGCGTGCACGAAGGCGAACACGCCCGCGAACAGCGCGACCCAGTAGATCGCGAAGAGGATCCACTGGTCCAGGTACAGGACGTTCGCCGAGGGGAACAACACGCGTCCCAGAGTACGGGGACACGGCGGTCGGGGTGAGGGCGACGAGGGGCACCTTCCGCCGGAAGGTGCCCCTCGTCGCTCCAGAGCGGGTGACCTGCGTCACTCCCCCGCGGTGGAGGTGTTCTTCTTCGTCGCGGTCGCCTTGCGGGGCGCGGCCCTGCGGGCCGTGCTGCGCACCTCGTGCGCCACGTCGCCGCCGACCTCCTCGACGGTCACCGCGAGCTTCTCGGTGACGTCGTCGGTCGCGTCCGCGACCTTCTCGCCGACCGCGCGGGTCCGGCGGGTGACCTTGCCCAGCACGTCGTCGGCCAGCTCGCGGGCGTCGTCGGCGGCCTTCTTGACCTGCTGCTGCGAGCGGAGCTTGTCCAGCGTCTGCTCACCCTGCTCGGCGAGGTAGCCGTAGAGCTGCATCGCGGACTGCGTGTAGGCGTCGACGAGCTTGCGCAGCTCGGCGGGGTCCAGCCGGTCGCGCAGACCGGCGAACTCGTTCGGCGCGTTCTTCGCGGCCTCGCTGCGCTCCTCGAAGCGGCTCTTGGCCTTGTTCAGCGCCTCGACGACGGCCTTGGCCGCCAGGTCACCGGCGCCGAGCGCGGCGAGCAGCGGGGTGCGCGCGGCGGCAGCGGCCTGCTCACCGGCCTTGCGCAGCTCTTCCTGACTGGGGACGTTCGGCATCGGGTCTTCACTCCTCTGGTCGTGTGGCGTCGTGCTTGGCGGCGTTCTCCCGCCGGAAGGACTCGTAGACGTCGAGCAGCACCTGCTTCTGCCGCTCGGTCAGCTCGGTCGCCGCCGCGATGGCGTCGGCCAGCGCACCGCCCTCGCGCTGCTGGAGGATTCCGGCCTCGACGTAGAGGGCCTCGGCCGAGATCTTCAGGCCCCTGGCGATCTGCTGGAGGATCTCCGCGCTCGGCCGGCGCAGCCCCCGCTCGATCTGGCTCAGGTACGGGTTGGAGACGCCGGCGAGCTTCGAGAGCTGGCGCAGCGAGATCTTCGCGTTGCTGCGCTGCTGCCTGATGTACTCGCCGATGTCGCGGCCGAGTCCGGCGACGGCCTCGTCGATGGACTTCTCCACGGGGCACCTCGCTTCCTCTCGGCCTTCTTCGACCGTACGCGGAAGTGCTAGCAGTTGCAAGCAGGGTGCTAGCAGGGGGAGACATGACCTCCGACACAGGTCTACCGTGGGAGACGATGCCCCGGTGGAGCGGTCTCGACGCTCGCGCGGGCCGCCTGCGCAAGCGCCTGGCGTCCGCGCTGCTGGCCGACGGGGCGGTGCGGGACCCGCGCTGGCTCGACGCCTTCCGGACCGTGCCGCGCCACGTCTTCCTGCGCCGCTTCCTGCTCCAGCGCCCCGACGGCCTGTGGGAGGCGGCCGACTCCAGCCGCCCGGACTGGCTGGAACTGGTCTACGACGACCAGGTGCGGGTCACCCAGCTCGACGGCGACCCGGAGTCGTGGGAGAGGGCCCGCGCGCACGGCGGCGTGCCCGGCGAGGCGACCTGCTCGTCCAGCATGCCCGCGATCATGGCGATCATGCTGGAGGCCCTGCGGGTCCGCGACGGGCACGACGTGCTGGAGATCGGCACCGGCACCGGCTACAACGCCGCGCTGCTCGGGCACGTCCTGGGCGACGAGCACGTGACCACCGTCGACGTGGACCGCTCGATCGCGGCGCTGGCCGGGGAGAACCTGGCCGCGGCGGGGCACGCGCCCACCGTCGTCACGGGCGACGGGCTGCTCGGCGTGCCGGGCCGCGCGCCGTTCGACCGGGTGCTGGGGACCTGCGCGGTGACGCGCGTGCCGCTGCCGTGGCTGGAGCAGACCACACCGGGCGGCCTGGTCGTCACGACGCTGAACCGGCTGATCGGCGCCGGGCTGGTGCGGATCACCGCTGGTGACGGCCCGTGCGGCGAGGGGCGGGTGCTGCGGGAGGACGGCCGGTTCATGCCGCTGCGCGCGCACGCCAGGCACTGGACGGCGGCCGCGCTGGAGCACGCCGGCACGGCCGAAGCGGTGTCGCGCCGCGAGACGGACCTGCCGGTGAACGCGGTGCTCGCCGCGTCGCACCCGTTCGAGTTCTTCGCCGGTCTGGTGCTCGCCGACGTGGCCGGGTGCCGCGTCGAGCGCGGCGGGGCCCGCTTCGCGCACGAGGACGGCTCGTGGGTGCGGCACACCACCCGCGACGGGACGTCACGGGTCGAGCAGGGCGGGCCCCGCGCGCTGTGGGACCTGGCCGAGGCCGCGCACGAGCACTGGCTCGCGCTGGGCTCTCCGCGCCGCGACCGCTTCGGCGTCACCGTCGGACCGGACGGTCAGCGCTTCTGGCTCGACGCCCCGACCAGCGAGCACTCCTGGCCGCTGTGAGCGGGCGGCCTCACCCGCGGGCCAGCGTCGCCAGACGGCGCAGCGCCTCGTCGATGACCTCGTCCCTCTTGCAGAACGCGAACCGCACGAGGTGCCGCCACCGGTCCGGGTCGTCGGTGAACACCTGCACCGGCACCGCGGCCACGCCGATCCGCTCCGGCAGCGCGCGGCACAGCTCGGCGCCGTCGGTGAAGCCGAGCGGGCGGACGTCGGCGCACACGAAGTAGGTGCCCTCCGACCTGCGCACGGCGAACCCGGCGTCGGCGAGCCCCGCCGACAGCCGGGACCGCTTCGCCTGGAGGTCGTCGCGCAGCCCGTCGACCCACGGCAGCTCGTGGCGCAGCGCGTGCGCCACGGCCGGCTGGAACGGCGCACCGCCCACGAACGTCAGGAACTGCTTGGCCGCCCGCACCGCGGCCACCAGCTCGGCCGGCCCGCACACCCAGCCGATCTTCCAGCCCGTGCAGTTGAACGTCTTGCCCGCGCCGGAGATGGTCAACGTGCGCTCGGCCATGCCGGGCAACGACGCGAGCGCCACGTGCTCGCTCCCGTCGAACACCAGGTGCTCGTACACCTCGTCGGTGATGGCGATCAGGTCGTGCTCGACGCACAGCTCCGCGATCGACGTCAGCTCGGCGCGGGTCAGGACGGTGCCGGTCGGGTTGTGCGGGGTGTTGACCAGCACGGCGCGGGTGCGCGGGCCGATCGCCGCGCGCAGCGCCGCCGCGTCCAGCCCCAGCCGTCCGGTCTCCGGGTCCTCGACCAGGCCCACGGTGCGCCGCACGGCTCCGGCCAGCGCCACCGACGCCGCGTAGGAGTCGTAGTAGGGCTCGATCAGCACGACCTCGTCGCCCTGCTCGACCAGCGCGAGCAGCGACGCGGCGACGGCCTCGGTCGCGCCGACCGTCACCAGGACCTCGGTGTCCGGGTCGTAGGACGTGCCGAGGCGGACGCGGTGCTCGGCGACCGCCTCGCGCAGCGCCGGGACGCCGGGGCCGGGCGGGTACTGGTTGAGTCCCGCGTCGATGGCGTCCTTGGCCGCCGCGAGCATCCCGGCGGGGCCGTCGGTGTCGGGGAAGCCCTGACCGAGGTTGACCGCGCCGGTCCGCAGCGCGAGCGCGGTCATCTCCGCGAAGATCGTCGAGGTGAACGGCCGCAACCGGGGAACTAGCGCTGGTACCCGCACAGCGTCCGATCATCACGGACAATGGTGCCGTGGAGCAACTGACAGCGGCTGACGAGAGCAAGCAGCGCGAGCTGCGCCGGATGAAGCTCGTCGCGACGGGGTTCCTCGTGGTGGCCACGGTGATCTTCTTCGCGGCACGCTCCCAGGAGGCCGGGGGCCCGGCGTGGGTGGGCTACGTGCGCGCCGCGGCCGAGGCGGGCATGGTCGGCGCGCTCGCCGACTGGTTCGCCGTGACGGCGCTGTTCCGCAGGCCGCTGGGGCTCCCCATCCCGCACACGGCGATCATCCCCACCCGCAAGGACACGTTCGGCAACGCGCTGGGCGACTTCGTCGGGCAGAACTTCCTCGCCGAGACCGTGGTGCGCGAGAAGCTGCGCCGGGCGGAGATCAGCCGCCGCGCGGGCGAGTGGATCTCGCGGGAGGAGAACGCCGAGCGCGTCACGTCCGAGCTGGCCAGCGTCGTGCGGGGCGCGGTGACGGTGCTGCGCGACGAGGACGTGCAGGCGATCGTCGAGCAGGCGATCGTGACCAGGGTGACGGCGAAGCCGTGGGGCCCGCCGCTGGGCAGGCTGCTGGAGCAGGTCCTCACCGACGGCGCGCACCACAAGCTGGTCGACCTGCTGTGCGACCGCGCCTACGACTGGGTCCGCGACAACCACGAGTCGGTCATGCGGGTCGTGTCGAACCGGGCCCCCACGTGGTCGCCGAAGTTCGTCGACTCGATGCTCGCCGACAAGGTCTACACGGAGCTGGTGAACTTCGCCTGGGCGGTGAAGACCGACGTCAACCACCCCATGCGGCGGGCGGTGGACACGTTCCTCGTCGAGTTCTCCGGCGACCTCCAGGACGACCCCCTCACGGTGGAGCGCGCCGAGCAGGTCAAGCAGCAGATCATCGGCCACCCCGACGTGCAGCGGCTCATCGACTCCGCGTGGGGCACGGCGAAGAAGATGCTGCTCGACGCGGCCGAGGACCCGTCGAGCGAGCTGCGCAAGCGCGTCCGCGAGGGTCTCGTCTCCTTCGGCCGGCGGCTGGTCGAGGACGAGTCGATGCGCGACAAGGTCGAGGGCTGGATCGAGGGCGCGGCGGCGTACGTGGTGAACAACTACCGCGCCGAGATCACCACGCTGATCACGGACACGGTCGAGCGCTGGGACGCGGCGGAGACCTCGCGCAAGATCGAGCTCCAGGTCGGCAAGGACCTCCAGTTCATCCGCATCAACGGCACGGTCGTGGGCGCGCTCGCGGGTCTGCTGATCCACACGATCGCGTCGATCTTCTTCGCCTGACCGGCCGGACGCGGACTAGGAGGCGGCCACCGAGCGGGCCCGCTCGCGCCAGTTGCGGGCCTTCTCCCGGTTGCCGCACACCTGCATCGAGCACCAGGTGCGCGAGCGGTTGCGCGAGCGGTCGAAGAACGCGCGTCCGCAGCCCTCGGCGGAGCAGACCTTCACCCGTTCCCACGAGCCGAGCACGGCGAGGCGGGCCGAGGCGGCCAGCACGGCACCGAGCGCGTCACCGGTGGCCAGCAGGGGCACGCCGCTGCTGAGGTCGACGCGGATGAGGCCCAGCGTTCCCGGCCGCCCGCTCTCGTGCTCGTCGCCCAGGACGCAGCGCAGGGCGGCGCGGACCTCGCGGGCCTGCTCCGGGTTCCCCCAGCGGCCCAGTCCGCGCTCGCTGACCCAGGCCCGCCACGTGGCTTCGCCGTCCAGCACGTCGGTGCCGAGTTCCAGGTCTCTGGTGTTGAGGAACGCGAGCAGCAGTTCGACATCGTGCTCTGTGTCGCCGGCGTGATCCTGGAGCCTGGTTCGATGGTCCCAGCCGGCTGCCAGACCAGTCACGACACCACTGTAGGCGTCACCCGCTCCGCGATGTGGCGGAGTAACCGGTCATCCGCGATGACCGGTTGCCCCGAGCGCGGGCGAACGGCCCTGGTGAGCGGCGCGGGCACGCTCAGACGGAGGTCGTCGCCCTCTCCCGCGCGGACGGCTGGTCGGCCAGCCGGTCCTGGACCAGGGCGTGCCTGAACTGGTAGCACGCGCCCGCCTGGCGCAGGACGCCCAGCGCCCTGGCGTCCTCCAGGAACTGCATCAGCTCCCACGGCAGCTTCCCGCGCAGCGCGAGCCACACCCGCGCCACCGTGAACCACCACCAGCGCAGGTGCAGCACGGCCAGCGCGAAGCCCAGCATCAGCCCGGAGGCCAGGCCGAGACCGACCATGCCGGTCTGGTTCGGCCCGAACACCAGGGCCGCCGCCGCGCCGAACACCACCCCCAGCACCAGCGATCCGGCCCACACCGCCGTCCGGTCGCGCGACATCGTCCACTTCGGACTGGACGCGGTGCTCAGCTCGGCGGAGCTGGACAGCGCGAAGCGCAGCGCCGTGGCCACCGCGAGCCCCAGGCCGACGACCAGGCCCGCCTCCGCGCCGTAGAGGGCCCAGAAGACCAGGCCCACCGCCGTGCCGAGGACGGCGCTGGACAGCAGCAGGCTGCGCCAGAGCCCGAGGTGCTGTCGGGCGGTGCGCTCGCGGACGGTCCGGTTGGACGCGGCGAGCGCGGCGGCGGCCACGGCGACGCCCGCGCCCAGACCGGTGATCGGCGCGAGGTCCGGCGTGCTGGCGTAGGCCATCAGCCACCCCACGCCGAACCCGCCGATCGTGCCGAGGGTGATCGCGCCCAGCAGCGCGAGCCACGTGCTGCCCACCGAGCGGCGCAGCTCCCACCAGGCCAGCTCCCGGATGCCCCGGTCGCGCATCTCGTGCGCGAGGAACCCCAGCCACCGCCGGGCGTGCGCCGTCCGCCACACCTGGCTGACCCGCGCCCGGTGCGCGGCGTCCCTGCTGCCGAACGAGCGGTCGACGAGGCTGTCCACGAGGTGGTCCTCGATGGAGCGCCGGTCCGGGAACCGGCCCCGGTCGAGCAGTTCGCTCGGCTCGGCGTCGCCCGTGCTGTAGACGACGTCGGCCAGCCACACCGCCAGCGGCGTGGACAGCGCGTCGGCCAACCGCCCCTCCGGCTCGGCGCGCAGGTGCAGGAAGATCGGCTCCCACCCCGCGGCCGTCACCGGGTCCGCGCCGGCGCGCAGGTAGCGGGCCACGTCCTCCAGGTCCAGCGGGTGCAGTTCCACGACGTCGGCCCCCGGCACCGGCCCGGCGCGGTTCACGGCGCGCGCGAACTCCGCCGTGCGGCAGGTGAGCAGCATCGGCGTGGTCGGGAAGGCGCGGTTGATGCTGGCCAGGGCGTCGCCGCGCTTCGCGTCGGGCAGCTCGTCGAGGCCGTCCAGGATCGGGATCAGCCGCCGCTGCTCCACGAGCAGGTCCGCCGCGTAGCTGCCGTACAGCTCGGTGTTGCGCAGCGCGGGGTGGTCCTCGTGCAGCCGCCGGGTGAACCAGGTCCGCACGTCCTCCGCGGCCGGGTCCCAGGTGGACAGCGGCAGCAGCAGCGGCACGCCCTCGCCGGAGCCGCGGTCGAGCAGCCCGACGGCGAGCAGCATCGCGACGGTGCTCTTGCCCGTGCCGGGCGCGCCGATCACGACGACGCGGTGGTTCGGCTGGCGCTCGAAGGCGCCCACCACCGCGTCGACCCGGCCCGGCGGCGCGGACGGGAGGTCGCTCACGTCGAGCTGGGTCGCCGTCCAGCGCACGTCGAGCGCGTCGGCGTCGAGGCCGCGGGCCCGGCACTCGTCCTGCCACTGCTTCTTCAGCGCCACCGACAGCGCGGCGCACGCGGCGTCGAGGTCGGCGTCGGTGCTGGGCCCGGCGGCGCGACGCCGGTGCAGCCACGGGTCGAGCACGGCGAGGAACAGCAGGAAACCCAGCACCAGCCCGATCAGCCAGGTCTGCGGGTCGATGCCGTACTCGGTGACGAACAGTCCGGCCGTCGCGAGCAGCGCGGCCAGGACGCATCCCGTGAGCAGGGTCTGCTGGCGGAGTCTGGACACCGCTGCATCATGGCCCACCGGCGTCGCGGGGCGAGACGTCGGTGTGCACGGCGGTGTCGCGCGGCGGCGCGGCGGCGGGCTTCCTGCGTACGCTGGTCGTGTGATCTGTCCCAAGTGTCAGAACCTCCTGCGGACGCTGGAGCGCAACGGCGTGCACGTCGAGCAGTGCGAGCAGTGCGGGGGCGTCTTCCTCGACCGCGGTGAGCTCGAACAGATCGTCGCCGCCGAGCAGAACCACTACGCGCAGGCCGAGCCGGCGCACCAGCCGACCACGGCCCTCCAGCCCCCCACGGCCCCCTACCCGACGCCGGCGGGCCAGCAGCCGCCCGCCCAGCCGGGGTACGCGCCGCCACCGGCTCAGCCGGGGTACGCGCCGCCGCCCGCGCAACCGGGCTACGCGCCGCCACCGGCTCAGCCGGGATACGCGTCGCCACCTCCCGCGCAGCCGGGCTACGCGCCGGGTCCGCCGCCGCCCTACCAGCCCCCGCCCGGCCAGCAGCCGCCCGCGCACCCCGGCTACGGCCAGGTCCACGGGCACCCGCAGCGCCGGCGCCGCAGCTTCCTGGAGGAGCTGTTCGACTGACCGTCCCCCGGCGCCGTTCCGGAAACCACTCCTTCGGGGGGCACCGGCAACCGGCGCGCCGGTGACGGCTTCCAAGCCGTCGTGCACGAACACACGACAGCTCACCTGGTCCTCCTGGCCCGGCACGGCGACGAGTCGGCCTGGCGCGCGCTGGTCCACCGGCACGCGCCGGCCGTCTGGTCGGTCGCTCGCTCGTTCCGGCTGGCGGAGGCGGACGCGGCCGACGTCTGCCAGGCGACGTGGCTCGCGTTCGCCGAGCACCTGCACCGCGTGCGCGAGCCGGAGCGGATCGCGGGCTGGCTGATCACCACGGCGCGGCGCGAGTCGCTGCGCCTGGTCAGGGTGCGGGGCCGCGAGGAGCCGATCGACCTGTGGCACCCCGCCGGTACCGGTCCGGGGCCGGAGGACGTGGTGCTGGGCGACGCCCTGGCCACCGCGCTGTGGCGGGCGTTCGCGGAGCTCAGCGAGCAGTGCCAGCGCGTGCTGCGCCTCGTCGCGTGCGCCCCCGAGCTGACGTACGCGCAGGTGGCGGAGGCGCTCGGCCTGCGGGTGGGCAGCGTCGGGCCGACCCGCAGCCGCTGCGTCGAGCGCCTGCGCCGCCGTGCCGTGTCGGCCGGGCTGGTCAGCGGGGTGACGCGGTGATCCTCGACGACCTCGCCGACGCGCTGCACGCCGCCGACCCCGTGCCGGCGGGTGTCGTCGCGGCGGCGGCGCTGGCGTTCGACGCGCGTCGCGAGGACGCCGACGCGCTGGAGCGGCTGCCCGAGCCGGCCGGGGTGCGCGGGTGCACCTCGCGACTGGCGTTCGGCGGTCCGGGAGTGCGGGTGGACCTGGAGTTCAGCGGCTCGCTGGACGTGCTGGGCCTCGTCCACCCGCCGTGCGCGGGCACGGCCCTGGTGCGCTGGCCCGGCGGATCGCGCGAGGTGGTGGTGGACGGCGGCTGGTTCCGCGCCGACGGCGTCCCGCCCGGTCCGCTGCGCGTCGTGGTGCGCGCACCCGGTCGCGGGGCCGTCTCGACGGGGTGGTTCGTCGGATGACCGCCGACGAGCGGCACGCCGCCGCCCTCGCGCTGATCGAGCGGGGCCGACCGGCCGAGGCGCGGCGGCACGCCACCGCGGGCCTGCGGACCCGCGATCCGGCGCAGGCCGCCCGGTTCCGGCTCGTCCTCGCCTGGATCGACCTGGACCGGGGGTCGTCGGAGGCGAGCCTGCGGCACCTCGACGCCGCCGCACCGCTGCTGCGCGGCCCCGACCTGGCGAGAGCGCGCTGCCTGCGCGGGCTGAACCTCTGCCAGACGGCCGACCCGCGCGAGGCCGCCGCCGCGCTGACCGCAGCGATCCGGGACCTGCGGCGGCACGGCGAGCACCGCTGGCTGGCCAACGCCCTGATCGGCAGGGGCGTGGCCCGCGCCCACGCGCTGCTGCTGCGGGCGGCGGACGCGGACTTCGTCGCCGCGCACGAGGTGCTGGAACGCATCGGCCAGCACGAGCGCGCGGTGGCCTGCCTGCACAACCGGGGCTTCGTGGCGACGCTCGCCGGGCACCTGCCGGTCGCGCTGGACCGCTTCGAGCGCGCCGCGGCGGCCGGACTGGACGCGACGCGGCAGCCGGAGGCGCTGCTCGACCGGGCGGAGGCGCTGCTGGCGGCGGGACTCGTCGGCGACGCGCGGCGCGTGCTGGACCCGGCCGTGCGGATGCTCGACCGGGTGGGACGCGGTTCCCGGCTGCCGGACGCCGTGCTGCTGGCGGCGCGGTGCGCGTGGTCCGAGGGCGACCTCCCCGCGGCGGGGCTCCTCGCCGACCGCGCCGCGACGCTGTTCCGCGCGCAGCGGCGGCACACCTGGACGCCGGTCGCGACCGCGCTCGGCCTGCGCGCCCGGCTCGCCGCGGGGGACCGCACGGCGCTGGCGGCGGTGCGGCGCACCGCGCTGGCGTGC
>NZ_JAEIOJ010000059.1 GCF_016464305.1 Umezawaea beigongshangensis | reverse complement strand
GAGGTGCTGATCGAGGAGAGCGCGCTGGGGTGGAAGGAGTACGAGCTGGAGCTGATGCGCGACCGCAACGACAACGTCGTGGTCGTGTGCTCCATCGAGAACATCGACCCCATGGGCGTGCACACCGGCGACTCGGTGACCGTCGCGCCGGCGATGACGCTGACCGACCGCGAGTACCAGCAGATGCGCGACGTGGGCATCGCGGTCATCCGCGAGGTCGG
>NZ_JAEIOJ010000058.1 GCF_016464305.1 Umezawaea beigongshangensis | reverse complement strand
TTCCACGCCCTTGCGGACAGTACTAACTCCTCTGACAACCCAGCCGAATGCACTAGCCAGCATCCACATCTATGAGCACTCGTCCGACGATCGTTCGCCGCCGGCACGAGTCTCCGCACACACCACCGAAGCGGCGAGTGCGAGAGAAAGCTCCTTAGAAAGGAGGTGATCCAGCCGCACCTTCCGGTACGGCTACCTTGTTACGACTTCGTCCCAATCGCCAG
>NZ_JAEIOJ010000057.1 GCF_016464305.1 Umezawaea beigongshangensis | reverse complement strand
CCAAGGCATTCACCGTATGCCCTTAAAAACTTGACCACAAAGATGCTCGCATCCACTGTGCAGTTCTCAAAGAACGATCCGAACGCCACCCCGATCCGCGCACCGCCTAGACTCCCCAGTGGGAACCCGGTTCGATGGCCAGAATGGCCCGGAACTGAAAGACACTCGCGTGTTCTCTCAGGACCCAACAGCGTACCGACATCCAAGACCGAACCCTCAGAAGACCCTTC
>NZ_JAEIOJ010000056.1 GCF_016464305.1 Umezawaea beigongshangensis | reverse complement strand
CTTGACGAGGTTTCATACAATTTACTGGCTATTCGGCACGCTGTTGAGTTCTCAAAGAACACGCGCACACCATCATCCACCGCGGCGAAACCGCGGGAAAATCCGGGGCTGTGTCGTACATGAAGCTTTGTCGTGCAAGGCCACCCACTCTACCACCTACTGGCGGGAGCTTGGTCCGTGACCCCTGCCTCGCTCGTTCCGTCCCGCCTTCCGGCGTTCCGGCCCGTTCCGCGCTGGC
>NZ_JAEIOJ010000055.1 GCF_016464305.1 Umezawaea beigongshangensis | reverse complement strand
CCCGCACCGGACGGCAGAGGCACCACGCCCCCGCCCGCGAGCCCCAACACCACGACCGGCGGACCCAAGACCACCCCGCCCCCGTCCGGCAGCAAGGGCAGCACACCCCCGCCCGCGAGCCCCAACACCACGACCGGCGGACCCAAGACCACCCCACCCCCGTCCAGCAACAAGGGCAGCACACCCCCGCCCGCGAGCCCCAACACCACGACCGGCGGACCCAAGACCACCCCACCCCCGTCCGGCAGCAAGGGCAGCAC
>NZ_JAEIOJ010000054.1 GCF_016464305.1 Umezawaea beigongshangensis | reverse complement strand
GTCCGCAAGATCGGCGCGGAGGTGCCGCGCAGCGCGGTGTGCCGGTCGATGGAGGAGGTCCGCGCGACGGTGGCCGACCTGGGCCTGCCCGTGGTCATCCGGCCGTCGTTCACGATGGGCGGCCTCGGCTCCGGCATGGCGCACACCCCCGAAGAGCTGGAGCGGCTCGCCGCGTCCGGCCTCGCGGAGTCCCCGGTCACCGAGGTGCTGATCGAGGAGAGCGCGCTGGGGTGGAAGGAGTACGAGCTGGAGCTGATGCG
>NZ_JAEIOJ010000053.1 GCF_016464305.1 Umezawaea beigongshangensis | reverse complement strand
GGACGCCAGTCCGACGCGGCGCTGGCGCTGCTGGGTCAGCTCGGTCGCAACGAGCGCGCCCTGTGGCTGGTCTCCGGCGCCTACACCCAGCAGACCGGCGGCAGGCAGTTGTGGGCCGACCTGTCCGGTCGCAACAGGGCCGACAGCGTCGCACGGATCAACGCCACAGCACTGGCCCCCTCGATCCACGTCGAGGACGCTCAGCGGCTCTACGACCAGATCACCGATGCCACCTTCGAGCACCACGGCGACGGCAGCACCCGCATCCCCACCGGTCACCCCGAGGACGGCTGCTACATGCGCGC
>NZ_JAEIOJ010000052.1 GCF_016464305.1 Umezawaea beigongshangensis | reverse complement strand
GACTTCATCTCGGGGCTGAGCAGGGAGTCGACGCCCTTGCCCTCCTTGGTGCGGAAGCGGTGGAAGGGCAGCACGGCTTCCTTGACCGCGACCGGGGCGTGCTCGGGCAGCTCGGCGCCGTCGCCGGTGGCGGGCAGCAGGCCCTCGGCGCGCAGTTCGGCGATGCTCGCGCCGAGCATGACCCGTGCGGCGGCCTTGGCGAGGGACACCGCGGTGGCCTTGGACACGAACGGCACGGTGCGCGAGGCGCGGGGGTTGGCCTCCAGGACGTAGAGCACGTCGTCCTTGAGCGCGTACTGCACGTTGAGCAGCCCGCGCACGCCGATGCC
>NZ_JAEIOJ010000051.1 GCF_016464305.1 Umezawaea beigongshangensis | reverse complement strand
ACGGGTGATCTGGTGCGGTGGCGCACGGACGGGATGCTGGACTACCTGGGTCGTGCCGACGACCAGGTCAAGATCCGCGGTCATCGCATCGAACTCGGTGAGATCGACACCGTTCTCCGCGCGCATCCCGACGTCGCCGACGCCGTCGTCGTCGCTCGCCACGACGAGACGGAGTCCACGGCCCTGGTCGCCTACGTCGTCCTCGCCGGAGACGAGGTCGACCACGCGGTGCTGACCGGGCACCTCCGCGAGAAGCTGCCCGCGCACTTCGTGCCGGCCGCGTACGTCACGCTGCCCGAACTGCCCCTGCTGCCCAACGGCAAGATCGACC
>NZ_JAEIOJ010000050.1 GCF_016464305.1 Umezawaea beigongshangensis | reverse complement strand
AAGACTGTCTACGACTACTACGCCAAGTGGGAGGCCGACGGTACCGCCGAGGCGTTGCACGATCTGCTGCGAGACCGTGTTCGTGTCGCAGGTGGACGAATGGTCACGCCGACGGCGGCGATCCTCGACTCGCAGAGTGTGAAAACCTCGTGCAATGTCAACGGATCCAGCCAGGGCATCGACGCGGGCAAGAAGATCAAGGGACGCAAGCGGCACATCGCCATCGACGTACTCGGACTGCTGCTCGCGGTGATCGTGACCGGGGCCTCCGTCCAGGACTCGCCCGCTGGTCGGCAACTCCTGGACCACCTGGCTGTGGCGCACCCGACCGTGTCCACGGCC
>NZ_JAEIOJ010000004.1 GCF_016464305.1 Umezawaea beigongshangensis | reverse complement strand
CCTCTTGACGAGGTTTCATACAATTTACTGGCTATTCGGCACGCTGTTGAGTTCTCAAAGAACACGCGCACACCATCGCTCTTCGCGTTTTACCGCGTCTCGCTCCGGGGCTTGTGTTGAAAGCTTAGCTCGTTCGTTTTCGCCTTGTCAAATCGGCCGTTCCGGCTTCTTCGGCTCAGCGGCGATCTCGCTTCGCATTCAGTTTTTGTTCGTTCCAGACGCTATCCGAACCGCTTTTTCCCTGTCAAATCGGCGTCGTTTCCGACTCCGGGCAGCGAAAATGTGCTGTTCATGTAGTTCTGGGAGTTCAAGTGACCCCGAGACGCCACGGTCTACAAACCAGGTTTTCTCAGGAGGTCCGACGCACAACGCTACTCGGCTCGGTTCGCGGTGTCAACCCGCTCGATCCGGTGACTCGTACGACTTGGAGTAAGTTACGCACGAGGTGGAGCGAAGTCAAATCGCCTGGTCAACGGCCTGCGGCGGCGACGGGGGCACCAGTGGCACCGGCTGCTCGGCCCGGACAGCGCGCGGTCGCAGCCACAGCGTGGTCGTCCGCATCCCTGTCATCGCCTCGACGATCTGCTCCGGCGAGGCGGGCCGCAGCGACACGAGCGGCACCAGTTCGTATCCCCAGCGCAGGAACTCCGCGAGCACCGTGACCGGATCGTCACCGAATCCCTCGGTGGCGGTCGCGGAGAACTCCAGGAACACGTGCGGCCGGTCCCGGCGCAGCAGGCGGACCAGCCCGGCGAGCGCGCGGTGCCCGCGGCCCGGCGCGTCGACGCGGACCACCGACAGGCGCATCCCCTGGAGCTCCGGGGTCTCCTCCAGCTCCTTGTCGAGCCGGGTGGAGCGCACGCCGGGCAGGTCGGGCACCGACTCGCCGTCCACCGCGACGGGTGGCGGCACGACCGACACCCCGCCGGTGAGCGCCGGCTGCGCCACCAGCTCCCCCGCGCTGTCCCACGCGGCGGCCTCGATCACCAGGAGTCGCTGGGCGATCCGCTCGGGCAGGTTCACCGCCGCGTTGTGCCGCAGCAGAGCGACCGCGTCGGCGCTCGGCTCCACGGCGACGACCGCGCCTCCGGTGCCGAACCTGCTGAGCATCCGCACGCAGTGGTAGCCCACGTAGGCGCCGACGTCGAGGAACACGCCGTCCGGCTCGATCACCGAGTCGATCAGCTCGGACAGCTCCGCCTCCCACACGCCGTTGCTCGACAGCATCGGCAGCATGAACGCGTCGTCGGCGGGCAGTCGCAGCAGGCCGGCGTCGCTGAGGACCAGGGAGCTGCGCACGCCGTCGACGGGTGGCGACTGGCGCTCGTGCTCGCGCACGACGACCCGGCGCAGCGCGTCCGCGGTCTGCTGGGCCTGGCTCGCGGCGCGCATCCCGGCGTCGAGCCTGGTGTCGCGCTCGCGCAGCACCTCGACGACCTTCGACTCCAGGGAGTCGATGCGGTCGAGCGTGAGGTCCAGGGCGGTGGTGAGCTTGTCGATGCGCTGGGAGAGCAGGTCGTTCTGCTTGGCCCGCTTTCCCGCCTCCCCCACGACGGCGTCCTCGATCTCGCGCAGCCTGCGGCCCTGCCCCGCCATGTCGGCGCGCATCCGCACCACGCCGTCGTCGGTGCCGACGAGGTGGTCGGCGAACTGGGACTGGCGCTCGGTGATCTGCTCGATCTCGGCGCGCAGGATCTCCAGCTCGCCGAGGCCGACCCCGGCGGAGATGTCGTCCTGCCTGCGGACCAGTTCGGTGGCGGTGCGCTCGACGCCGTCGACGAGGCTCGTCAGCACCTCGCGCACGTGGTTGTCGTAGTGGCTCAGGACGCGCAGCACGGCCTTGCGCAGCGCGGGCGCCATCGGTGTGCGGCTGGCGACGCCGGTGTCGGGCTGGCGCAGCAGCGCGTGCTTGGCGGAGTGCAGCGCGTGCAGCGGGTCGGCGGTCTGCGGGTGCGTGGCGGCCGACCGGCGGGCGCGCCAGCCGCGGTAGGCGTGCTCGACGCGTTCGCGCAGCTGCTCGCCGACGACGCCGGTCGAGCGGGTGCGCAGCAGGTGCTCGCGGGCGGCGGTGCCGATGGCGCGCGCGGTGGGCAGGTCCTCCGCGACGGTGCGGATGAGCTTGGCCGCCGCCTGCACGTCGGGTTCGGCCCCGCCGTGGTGGCAGGGCACGAGCAGGGCCGTGGAGCGGTCGAACAGGTCGGCGACGGCGCCGTGGTCGCTGGCCAGCACGGGAACGCCGCGGGCCACGACGGCGGACACCGCCAGCGCGACCCGGTCGCACGCGCCGCCGCGGTGCAGGGACAGCACCAGGTCGGCCGCGTCGAGCACGTTCTGCGCGGGGGTGTCCTCGACCAGCACGATGCGCGAGTCCGAGGCGGTGGCCAGGCGCAGCCGCTCGGCCGCCTCCGGGTGCTCGGCCGCGGCGGAGACGGTGATCAGCAGGGCCGCGCCGGGGTGGTCGGGGAAGGCGGCGAGGAACGCGGACACCGCGCCCAGCACGTTGCCCGAGCGGTCCACGCGGTAGTCGGCGACGGCGCCCACGACGAGCACGTCGTCGTCGAAGCCGAAGCGCTCGCGGGCGGTGCTCCTGGCGGCGGCGTCGCGCTCGCCGGGGTCGAGGACGGGCAGCGGGAGGGTGCGCACGACCGGGCCGCCGACGCGTTCGGCGGCGTTCTTGGTGGCGCGGGACGGGACCCACAGCTCGGTGACGCCCTCGCGGTCGTCGGTGGAGCTCGCGTCGAGCGCGAAGTCGACGAGGAACCGGTCGCCGGGCACGTCCACGGGCTCGTCGCCCGCGCGGACGACGACGGGGTAGCCGGCCTCGGTGGAGGTGGGGATGCCGGAGGCGCGGGCCGCGGCGAGCACGAGTCCGGCGACGCCGCCGCCGTCCGTGCCGCCCTCCGCGCCCAGCACGGAGACGCCGAGCTGGTCCACCAGCGCCGGGCCGGTGTCGCGCGGTCCCGGCACGGCGGGCACCGGCAGGCGAGCGGCGGCGACGCCCACTCCGGCGCACCACTCGCGGAACGCGGAGCTGTCGGCGCCGAACGGGTCGGGGAACTGGGCGCGCAGCGTCTCGTCGGAGCGCCACAGCGCGGCGGACCAGCGGGTGCTGCCGGACAGGCCGGGCGCGGGCTCGCAGGCCCACATCAGGAACCCGCCGCCGCCGTCCGGGCCGAACGCGGGGGGCGGGGCCTGCTTCAGGGACGCCTCGCGGTACTCGACGCGCAGGGCGTCGGGCAGGACGGTGCCGTCGACGAGCTGCCCGAAGCCGTAGGGCACGGGCTGGGACGTGTGCCCGGCGCGGACCAGGTCGGCGCGGTAGGTGGTGCACAGGTCGGCGAGCAGCGGGTTCTCCGACAGCAGCACGCGGGGGCGGTCGGCGAAGTCGGCGGAGAACAGCCACGGGCGCTGCGGGTCGAAGCCGTCGAAGTGGACGGTGGCCAGCGGTTCGCCGACGACCCGGAGCACGCCGTCCTCGGTGCGGTGCAGGTCGCGCTGGTCGGCGTTCCACGCCGACAGGCCGATCCTGGCCTCGCGCAGCACGTGGTGGCTGACCAGCGCGGGGGCCGTGTCGAGCACGGCCTTGGTCGCGTCGGGCTTGCGGCGGACGAGTTCGGCGAGCGAGCGCAGGAACGGTTCGGAGCCGGGGCCGACCGCGAGGAAGCCGGGGTCGAAGACGCCGGTGTCGAGCAGTTCGGCGGGTTCGGGGCGCAGGCCGTCCTCCGGCAGGGGGCGCAGCGCGCGCGGCACCAGGACCAGGGGTGCCTTGGCCAGCGCGTCGAGCACGGTCTGCGTGATGGGGGCCAGCACCTGGGTCCACGGGTCGAGGTAGAGCACCGGCAGGCCCTGGGTGAGCAGGGCGGCCAGCAGTCGCGGGCGCAGCACGGCGCAGAGCTGCTCGGCGGTGCACGCCGTGGCCAGCTCGGCGAGCTCCTCCTCGGGGATGCCCAGCTCCGCCGGGGTGGCGAGGCCGGGCCCCGAGCTGCCGGGCTGCGCGTCCACGACCAGCGCCACGAACCGCGCGTCGGGGTTCGTGGCGAGGAGCGTTCTGGACAGCACCTTGAGGGCGGGGAGCTGCGCCGCGGTGGCCACGGTGCACACGTGGATCAGCGGACCGCCCTCCGCGTCGGCGGGAGGAGCCTGCGCTGCTGCGGCCGGGACTTCTGTCACGGTCTGCAAACCTAGCTTTTCCGAGCGCCCGCTGTGGACCACCCGCACCGGTTGTTGCCTCACAGCACCGGAAGGAGGGTGCGCAGCTCGTAGGGCGTCACGCTGCGTCGGTACGAGTCCCACTCGTTCCGCTTGTTCCGCAGGAAGTAGTCGTACACGTGCTCGCCGAGCGCCTCGGGCAGCAGTTCCGAGTTCTCCATCTCGGTCAGCGCCTCGCCGAGGTTCTGCGGCAGGTTGGCGTACCCGGCGGCGCGGCGCTCGCGGTCGGTCAGCGACCAGACGTCGTCCTCGGCGGCCGGCGGCAGTTCGTAGCCCTCCTGGATGCCCTTGAGCCCGGCGGCGAGGATCACCGAGTAGGCGAGGTAGGGGTTGCACGCGGAGTCGAGGCTGCGGATCTCGACCCGCCGCGACGAGGACTTCCCCGGCGAGTACATGGGCACCCTGACCAGGGCGGACCGGTTGGCGTGGCCCCAGCAGACCGCCGTGGGTGCCTCGCCCCCGACGATGAGCCGCTTGTAGGAGTTCACCCACTGGTTGGTGACGCCGGAGATCTCCCTGGCGTGCCGCAGCAGCCCGGCGACGAACGCCTTGCCGGTGTCGGAGAGCTGGTAGGGGTCCTCGGCGTCGTAGAAGGCGTTGCGGTCGCCCTCGAACAGGCTCACGTGGGTGTGCATCCCGGAGCCGGGCTGGTCGGTGAACGGCTTCGGCATGAAGGAGGCTCGCACCTTCTGGGTGATGGCCACCTCCTTGATGACGTAGCGGAACGTCATGACGTTGTCGGCCATGGTCAGGGCGTCGGCGTAGCGCAGGTCGATCTCCTGCTGGCCGGGCGCGCCCTCGTGGTGGCTGAACTCCACCGAGATGCCCATGGCCTCCAGGGCCTCGATCGCGAGGCGGCGGAAGTGCGTCGCGGTCTCGTGGCTCGTCTGGTCGAAGAAGCCGCCGTTGTCGGCGGGCACGGGCTCGCTGCCGTCCGCCGGGAGGTCCTTCAGCAGGAAGAACTCCATCTCCGGGTGGACGTAGCAGGTGAAGCCCATCTCGCTGGCGCGCGAGAGGGTGCGCCGCAGGACGTGGCGCGGGTCGGCCCAGGACGGCGAGCCGTCGGGCATGGCGATGTCGCAGAACATCCGCGCGGAGTAGTTGCTGCCGTCGGGCGTCTGCCAGGGCAGGACCTGGAACGTGCCGGGGTCGGGCTTGGCGACCATGTCCGACTCGTAGACGCGGGAGAAGCCCTCGATGGCCGAGCCGTCGAACCCGATGCCCTCGCTGAAGGCGCCTTCGAGCTCGGCGGGCGCGACCGCGACGGACTTGAGGAAGCCGAGGACGTCGGTGAACCAGAGCCGGACGAACCGGATGTCGCGTTCCTCGAGGGTGCGGAGCACGAACTCCTGCTGGCGGTCCATGTCAGGCAGCTTAGGTAAACGAGGTGACGCGCGCGTTGCGGGGTTCTCGTGGGAGGACTTCGCCCGTCGTGCGGGTATCGCGGACCCGCTGGCTCTACCATCGCCGCATGTCTGCTCGCCGTGCCCTCCTGGGGCCGTTGTTCGTGGTGGTCGCGCTGGTCTCGGCGTGCTCGTCCGGCTCCTCCGGGGGCGCGTCGTCCGACCTCCCGGCCGCGGCCGACCTGCTGTCGAGGTCCGCCGGGGCGATGCGGTCGGTGACGAGCACGCACTTCACCGTCTCGGTGGAGGGGCAGCTGCCCGACATCGCGGTGCGCAGCGCGGAGGGCGACCTCAACGGCGACGGCGACGCGCGGGGCCGGGCCACGACCGACCAGTTCGGTCAGCTCCTGGAGGTGGACTTCGTGCTCGCCGCGAAGGACCTCTACGTCAAGGGCGCGACGGGCGGCTTCACGAAGCTGCCGGGGGCGCTCGCGGATCGGGTGTACGACCCGTCGGCGATCCTCGACCCCGATCGTGGCGTGGCGAAGGTGCTGTCGAGCGTGCGCGACGCGCGGACCGAGCGCTCGGAGAACGGTGCGCACGTGGTGTCCGGGACCGTGCCGCGGGACGTCGCGGCCGGGCTCGTGCCGGGCATCGGCTCCGACGTGCGGGGCTCCTTCACGATCAGCTCGGACTCGTCGCAGCTCGGCAGCGCGCGGTTCGAGCTCGACGGCGCGGACGGGAAGCCCGCCTCGGTCGAGGTGGCGCTGTCCGGCTTCAACGCGCCCGTCTCGGTCACCCCGCCCGCGTGAGCGGCGCGGTCCTGGCGCCGCCGTCGCGGCGCAGGCGGCGGCTCGCGATCGGCGCCGGTGGCACGGCGGTCCTGCTCGGCGCGCTCGACGCCTACGTGGTGGTCGGCGTGCTGGTGGACGTGGTGCGGGACCTGGGGATCGCGGTCAACCGGCTGGAGCGGGCGACGCCCGTCGTGACCGGGTACCTGCTCGGCTACGTCGCCGGGATGCCGCTGCTGGGTCAGCTCTCCGACCGGCTCGGCCGTCGTCTGGTGCTCCAGCTGTGCCTGGTGGCGTTCGCGATCGGCTCGGCGGTGACCGCGCTCGCCGACGACCTGCCGGTGCTCGTCGCCGGGCGGGTGCTCCAGGGCGTCGCCGGTGGCGCGCTGCTGCCGGTGACCACGGCGCTGGTGGCGGACCTGTGGCAGGAGCGCGGGCGTTCCTCGGCGCTGGGGCTGGTGGGCGCGGCGCAGGAACTGGGCAGCGTGCTCGGCACGCTCTACGGCGTGGGGCTGGCGGCGCTGGCCAACGCGTGGCCGTTCTTCGAGGACCTGGAGCCGCAGAGCTGGCGCTGGATCTTCTGGGTGAACCTGCCGCTCACGGTGGTGGCGATGGTGGTCGTGCAGCTCACCGTGCCGCCCGGCCGTCCGCCGCACGGACGCGCGACGCGGGTGGACGTGGTCGGCGGCGGCCTGCTGGCGCTGGCGCTCGCGCTGCTCGTCGTCGGCCTCCACAACCCCGATCCGGAGCGGGCGGTGCTGCCGTCCTGGGGCGTGCCGGTGCTGCTGGCCGCCCTGGTCGTGCTGGGCGGGTTCGTGCTGTGGGAGCGGCGTTCGGCGGTGCGGCTGCTGGACCCGGCCGGTGTGCGGATGCGGCCGTTCCTCGCGACGCTGGGCACGAGTCTCGCCGCGGGCGCCGCGCTGATGGTGACGCTCGTCGACGTGGAGCTGTTCGCGCAGACGCTGCTGGGCGAGGACTCCGCGTCCGCGGCGGCGCTGCTCGTGCGGTTCCTGATCGCGCTGCCCGTCGGGGCGCTGGTGGGCGGCCGGCTGGCCGGGCGCTTCGGCGAGCGGTGGGTGACGTTCGCCGGGCTCGTCCTCGCCGCGGCCGGGTACCTGCTGATCGCGCGCTGGCCGGCGGACGTGCTGTCCGCGCGGCACCCGTTCGGGCTGCCGGTGCTGGACACCGACCTCGTCGTGGCCGGGTTCGGGCTCGGCCTGGTGATCGCGCCGCTGTCCGCGGCCGCGCTGCGGGTCGTGCCAGCGGCCTCGCACGGCGTGGCGTCGGCGGCCGTCGTCGTGGCGCGGACGACCGGGATGCTCGTGGGCGTGGCCGCGCTGACCGCCTGGGGGCTGCACCGGTTCCGGGAGCTGACCGCGACGCTGGACACGCCGCTGCCGTTCGGCGTTCCGCCGGAGGAGTTCCGGCAGCGCTTCGCCGAGTACCAGGTCTCCGTGCAGCGGGCGCTGCTGACGGAGTACCACGAGATCTTCCTGCTCACGGCGGGGATCTGCGTCGCCGGCGCGCTGTGCGCGCTGCTGCTGCCGCGGCGGGAGCAGGACTAGGACGTGCAGACGGTGCCCTCCGCCGGGAGGGTCAGGTCGATCAGGTACGTCGTCGTCGCCGGGTCCACGCACGCGTCGCCCTGGAGGAACACGGTGTGCTGGGTGCC
Organism: Umezawaea beigongshangensis; assembly: GCF_016464305.1. Taxonomy (GTDB): domain Bacteria; phylum Actinomycetota; class Actinomycetes; order Mycobacteriales; family Pseudonocardiaceae; genus Umezawaea_A; species Umezawaea_A beigongshangensis. The sequence goes on along the minus strand of NZ_JAEIOJ010000004.1, from coordinate 574,889 downwards.
CTCGTAGGTCAGCAGGCCGCCGCCGAGCGCCTTCGCCAGGTTCACACCGGCCTGGTACGGCGTGGCCGGGTCGCCGGTCGTGGAGATCACCAGCACCGGCGGCAGGCCCCGGACCTGCGGCACCGCGGGCTCGGACGTGCTGGGCACCGGCCAGAACGCGCAGGAGTCCAGCGCGGCGGCGGCGGGACGGCCGTCGTCGAGGAACGGCGCGGCCTCCTTGTAGCGGCGGGTCGCCTCGTCCAGCACCGCGCGGTCGGTGATGCGCGCGTCGTCGACGCAGTGGATCGCGTTGAACGCGTCGGTGATCGTCGAGTACTTCCCGTCGGCGTCGCGGTCGTAGTAGGTGTCCGCGAGCAGCATCAGCACCCGGCCGCGGTTGTTCGCCAGCTCCGTCAGGCCGGAGTTGAGCGGCTCCCACAGCTCCTGGGAGTACATGGCCTGGATCGCGCCGGTGATCGCGTCGTCGTAGGACAGCTTGCGGTCCTCGACGTCCACCGGCCGGTCGATCAGCGGCAGGGTGAGCTGCCGGAACACGTCGTTGGCCTTCGCCGGGTCGTCGCCCACCGCGCAGTCCTGGCGCTGGGCGCACCACGCGGCGAACGCGTCGAACGCCTTCTGGAACCCGGCCCCCTGGGCGACGAGCGAGTCGACCTGCGACTGGGTCGGGTCCACCGCGCCGTCGAGCACGAGGGCGCGCACGTTGCCGGGGAACGCCTCGGCGTACTGCGAGCCGATGCGCGTGCCGTAGGAGTAGCCGACGTAGCTGAGCTTCTCGTCGCCCAGCGCGGAGCGCATCACGTCGAGGTCCCGCACCACGTCTCGGGTGCCGACGTTGGCCAGCACCTCCGGCGAGGTGTTGGCGGCGCACTTCTCGGCGTAGGCCTTGTTCTCCGCCTCGGTCTCGGCGATGCCCGCCGGGGTGGTGTCCACGTCGACGTCGAGCCGGTCGGCGTCGCGCTCGGCGTCGGTGAGGCACCTGACCTGCGGTTCGCTCGCGCCGACGCCGCGCGGGTCGAAGCCCACGAAGTCGAAGCGCCGCCCCAGGTCGCCCAGGTTCGCGGCGAGGCTCGCCGCGGCGGCCATGCCGGACGCGCCGGGACCTCCGGGGTTGACCAGCAGCGAGCCGATGCGGTCCTGCTGCGAGGCGGCGCGGTGGCGCAGCAGTCCCAGCTCGATCTTCTCGCCGCCGGGGTCGGCGTAGTCCAGCGGCACGGCCAGCCGCGCGCACTCCAGGTCCCTCTTGCTGCCGTAGGCGCGGCGGTCGTTGGCGGTCGTCGCGAACGCGCCGCAGTCGCCCCAGCCGAGGGTCTGGCCGTAGAACTCCTCCAGCCCGGCCGGCACCGCGCCGGCCGGACCGGGCTTCTCCAGGCTGACTCCCGCGCTCGGCGTTCCCGGCACCGCCGCCGAGCAGGAGGCCAGCACGGTGGCGGCGGCGACGACGGGCAGGACGCGCGAGAGGCGGGGCACCTCACGATGGTGCCACCCCCGGTGCCGGACCGCCGCAACGCGAGGTCACACACATCAGCGGACACGACGGCACCCGGTGGTAGAAGATGGTGCAATGCCGCAGCTTCGCATCGCCCTCGCCCAGGTCAACGCGTGTGTCGGTGACCTGCGCGGCAACGCAGACGTGGTGGTCGACTGGACGTGCCGGGCGGCCCGATCGGGTGCCCGCCTCGTGGTCTTCCCGGAGATGGTCCTGACCGGCTACCCGGTCGAGGACCTCGCGATCAGGCAGTCCTTCGCCCGCGCCTCCGGACGTGCCCTGGAGGAGCTGGCCGGTCGGCTGGAGGAGGCGGGCTGCGGCGACGTGGCCGCCTTCGTCGGCTACCTCGACCTCGACGAGCTCGGCGTGCGCAACGCCGTGGCCGTGCTGCACGGCGGCCGGGTGGTCGCCCGCCAGTACAAGCACCACCTGCCGAACTACGGCGTGTTCGACGAGCGCCGCTACTTCGAGCCGGGCACCACGCTGGACGTCGTGCGGATCGACGGCCTGGAGGTGGGCGTGGTGATCTGCGAGGACCTGTGGCAGGACGGCGGCCCGATCGCTGCGCTCGGCCACGCCGGGGTGGACCTGGTGGTGTCGCCGAACGCCTCGCCGTACGAGCGCAAGAAGGACGACACGCGCTTCGAGCTGGTGGCGCGGCGTGCCGTGGAGGCCGCGGTGCCGCTGGTGTACGCGAACCTGATCGGCGGGCAGGACGAGCTGGTGTTCGACGGCGACTCGATGGTCGTGGGCGCGGACGGCTCGCTGATCACCAGGGCGCCGCAGTTCGTGGAGCACCTGACCGTGCTCGACCTCGACCTGCCGGGTGGCGCTCCGCGCGCCGAGGGTGACGTGGAGGGCTTCACCGTCACCCGGACGGTCCTGACCGCCGACCCGGTGGCCGCCTACGACCCGCTGCCGGTGCCGCGCCCGGCCGAGCCGCTGTCCGACGAGGCCGAGGTGTGGCACGCCCTGGTCACCGGCCTGCGCGACTACGTGCGCAAGAACGGGTTCCGCTCGGTCGTGCTGGGCCTGTCCGGCGGCATCGACTCCGCGGTGGTGGCGGCGCTGTCGGTGGACGCGCTCGGCGCCGACGCCGTGCACGGCGTGTCGATGCCGTCGAGCTACTCCTCCGAGCACTCGAAGTCCGACGCGCGCGACATGGCCGAGCGCACGGGCCTGCACTACGAGGAGCAGCCGATCGCGGGCATGGTCGAGGCGTTCGTCGAGCAGCTCGGGCTGACGGGGCTGGCCGAGGAGAACGTGCAGGCGCGCTGCCGCGGCGTGACGCTGATGGGGCTGTCCAACCAGCACGGGCACCTGGTGCTGGCGACCGGCAACAAGACCGAGCTGGCCGTGGGCTACTCGACGATCTACGGCGACGCGGTGGGCGGCTTCGCGCCGATCAAGGACGTGCTCAAGACGAAGGTGTGGGACCTGGCGCGCTGGCGCAACGCGGAGGCGGAGAAGCACGACGAGGTGCCGCCGATCCCGGAGAACTCGATCAGCAAGCCGCCGTCGGCCGAACTGCGGCCGGGCCAGCTCGACACGGACTCGCTGCCCGACTACGAGCTGCTCGACGACGTCCTGGACGACTACGTCGAGGGCGACAAGGGCCACGCCGACCTGCTGGCCGTCGGGTTCGCCCCCGAGCTGATCGAGCGGGTGCTCACGATGGTCGACCGCGCCGAGTACAAGCGCCGGCAGTACCCGCCGGGCACGAAGATCAGCAACAAGGCGTTCGGCCGGGACCGGCGGCTGCCCGTCACCAACGCGTGGCGCGAGGGCTGACCGCTCCACTCGCGGTGCTCGAACGCTCCACTCGCGGTGCTCGAACGCTCAACTCGCGGGTGGGACGCGCTTGCGGAGCAGGCAGAACTCGTTGCCCTCCGGGTCGGCCAGCACGTGCCAGGACGGGCTGCCCTGACCGATGTCGACCTTCGTCGCGCCCAGGGCCAGCAGGCGCTCCAGCTCGGCCGCCTGGTCGCGGTCCGTGGCGTTGACGTCGAAGTGCAGCCGGAGGTTCTGCGTCTTCGGCGACGCGACGCGGTCGAACACGATCGTCAGGCGGTCGTCCGGCGCCTGGTCGGCACGCCCGATCTGCACGACGTCCGCGTCGCGGTCGAGCACCTGGTAGTCGAGCACGGCGCACCAGAACGCGGCGAGCGCGTCCGGATCGGCGGAGTGGATCGCGAGTTCGGTGATGCGGCAGGCCATGCGTCCCCCGAGGTCGTGTGAGGCTACTCGCACAGCCTCCCCCGCCGGGCTCGTCGGTGTCACGCTGGTATCGGCAACCGTGCACAACAGCCCGGGGACCCGCGACGGGGCGGGCCTCGAGGAAAGGACGGTCGACGATGACCTCTGCTGCCGAGGTGTCCGCTCCCTACGGATCAGGTCCGGGCGAGCCGAAGACACCCGCCAAGCGGGTTCGCATCCACCACCTCCAGGAGCTCAAGGACCGCGGCGAGCCGTGGCCCATGCTCACCGCGTACGACGTGTACACCGCGGAGCTGTTCGACGAGGCCGGGATTCCGGTGCTGCTCGTCGGCGACTCGGCGTCCAACAACGTCTACGGCTACGACACGTCCCTCCCCGTCACCGTGGACGAGCTGATCCCGCTCGTGCGCAGCGTGACCAGGGCGGCGAAGCGCTCGCTCGTCGTGGCCGACCTGCCGTTCGGGTCCTACCAGGTGTCGGTGGAGCAGGCCGTCACCACGGCGGTCCGGTTCATGAAGGAGGGCCGGGCGCACGCCGTGAAGCTGGAGGGCGGCCGGCACTTCGCGCCGCACGTCGAGGCGATCGTCAACGCGGGCATCCCCGTCATGGCGCACGTCGGGTTCACGCCGCAGAGCGAGCACCAGCTCGGCGGCTACCGGGTGCAGGGGCGGCGCGACGGGTTCGACGCGGTCCTGGCCGACGCGCACGCCGTGCAGGAGGCCGGGGCGTTCGCCGTCGTGCTGGAGATGGTGACCTCCGAGGTGGCCAAGAAGATCACCCACGAGCTGCGCGTCCCCACGGTCGGCATCGGCGCCGGTCCGGACACCGACGCGCAGGTGCTCGTGTGGCAGGACATGGTCGGCCTGCGCCGCGGGCGCGCGCCGAGGTTCGTCAAGCGCTACGCCGACGTGGCCGGTGTGCTGTCCGGTGCGGCGCGGGCGTTCGCCGACGACGTGCGCAACCGGCAGTTCCCCGCCGCGGAGCACACGTTCCACTGAGGTCCTCGCGTCGCGGGTGGTCGCCGGGAGCGGTCACCCGCGACCGAGGTGCCCCAGCTCCTCGCGCGCCCGGAGCAGCGACGGCCCGTACCAGGTCAGGTGACGGCCCGACACCAGCGCGCACCGCAGGCCGGGGAACGCCTCCGGCCCGTCGTCCGCGGTGAACGCGTACGGCTCGTCGGGCAGCACCACCAGGTCGGCCCCGATCGCGGTCAGCTCGGCGAGCGGGAGGCGCGGGTAGCGCTCCGGGTGCTCGGCGCACGCGTTGGCCACGCCGAGCCTGCGCAGCACGTCACCGGCGAACGTGTCCCGTCCCAGCACGATCCACGGCCGCCGCCAGACCGGCACGACCGCCGTGACCCGCACCGGCGGCACGTCGCGCCACTCCCGCTCGGCGCGCACCAGCCACGCCGGTTCCGGCAGCGCGAACGCCGTCGTGAGCAGTCGGCGCAGCGATCCGAGGGCCTGCGGCACCGTGGCGGGGGCCGCCATCACCCAGACCGCGATCCCGTCGGCGCGCAGGCGGTCCACGTCCTGCGGACGGTTCTCCTCCACGTTCGCCAGCACGAGGTCCGGCCGCAGCGCGAGCACCCGGTCCACGTCGGGGTACTTCGTGCCGCCGACCCTCGTCACGTCCAGCTCCGGCGGGTGCGTGCAGTGGTCCGTGGCGCCGACGAGCCTGCCGGGAGCGGAGACCTCGACGGCCTCGGTGAGGGACGGCACGAGGCTCACCACCCGCACGGGTGGCTCCGCCAGCAGCACGACCTCGCCGAGGTCGTCGGCGAGGAGCATCAGACGTCGGTGATCCGCAGACCCGCGTGCGCCTTGTAGCGGCGGTTGATCGCGATGAGGTTCGCGGTGAACGCCTCGACCTGGTGGGCGTTGCGCAGCCGTCCGCCGTAGACGCCGCGGAAGCCGGGCACGGTGTCGGCGAGCGCCCGCACCAGGTCCGTGGCGTCCCTGTCGTCGCCCAGCACCAGCACGTCCAGCTCGACCCGCTCGATCGACAGGTCGGCCAGCAGCACCGCGGAGACGTGGTGGAACGCGGCGGTGACGCGCGAGTCGGGCAGCAGCGCGGCCGCCTGCTGCGCGGCGCTGCCCTCGGGCACCGGCAGCGCGTACGGGCCCTGCTTGTCGAAGCCCAGCGGGTTGACGCAGTCGACCACGATCTTGCCCGCGAGCGGGTCGCGCAGGGACTCGACCAGCTCGGCGTGCCCCTCCCACGGCACGGCGAGCAGCACGACGTCCGCCCGCGCCGCGCAGTCCGCGTTCGAGGCGCCGCTGATGGTGTCCACACCGGCCGCCTCGCGCAGTTCGGCGGCCGCGGCCCCGGCCCGCTCGGCGTCGCGCGATCCGATCACGACCGTCAGGCCCGCCGCGGCCCACCGCAGCGCGAGGCCCTTGCCCTGCGCCCCGGTGCCACCCAGCACGCCGACGGTCAACTCGTTCAGATCGGTCACGTCTTCTCCCAGCTCGGTTCTCCACGGCCGTGTCCGATGGTCACACAGGTTCCGCGGTCACACGCGTTCGAAGGACACCTTGCGAGCTTCGGGATCGGCGGAGGTGAGCCTGGCCCGGATCTGCTCGCCCTCCGGGAGGTCCTCCCCCGCGCAGCGGCCCATCACGGGCGGCTCGACGACGAACACGTCCGCCGCCGACGCGTCGGCGCGCAGCACCACGGCGTCGAACTCCTGCCCCACCCGGTCGGCCAGCACCCACGCCTCGACCTGGTCGAGGCACGCCCGGTCGACCTTGCTGGCCAGCGAGTCGGACGTGCCCATGAGGCTCGGCAGCTCGGGCAGCGCGGCGCGCAACCAGTCCGGCACCTCCTCGCCCGCGCTCACCGCCAGGCACACCTCCGTGGCGAAGCGGTCCACGAGACGGCGCAGCGGCGCGGTGACGTGCGCGTACGGCGCACCCAGTCCGGCGTGCGAGGTGATCTCGGGCGGAGTGCCGTCGAACGCGGTGTACCCGGCACCGCGCAGCAGCCTCGTGGCGTCGACGAACAGGGCGAGCGACTCCGGCCGCGCCGGGTCGAGCCCGGCCAGGAACCGCGCGGGGCCGACGTCCTGCGGCCACGGGCTGCCGAGCGCGGCGGCGGTGCGGCGCAGGGCGTCGATCGCGTCGGAGTCGGGGGCGGGCAGCGTGCGCAGGACGCCGATCCCCGCGTCCAGCATGATCCGCGCGGCGCACATGCCCGTGAGCAGGGAGATCTCGGCGTTCCACGCCTCGATCTCGTTGCGGGGGCGCAGGGTCAGCCGCCAGCCGCCGTCACCGGTCGGCTCGATCTCCTGCTCGGGGAGTTGCAGCTCGACCGCGCCGCGGTCGAGTGCGAGCCCGCGGCGCAACCGGCCGAAGTCGGGCAGCGCGGCCAGCGACGGGTGCAGCTCGTCGGCGGCGAGCGCGGCCTGCACGGTCTCGTAGTCGAAGCGCGCTCTGGACCGCACGACCGCCCGGCGCACCCGCACGTCCCGCGGCTCGCCCTCGGCGTCGCAGTCCAGCGTCCACAGCACGCACGGCACGGTCTGGTCCGGCAGGAGGCTCGCCGCCCCCTCCGACAGCACGGTGGGGTGCAGCGGCACGTTGCCGTCGGGCAGGTAGAGGGTCTGGCCGCGTCGGCGCACCTCGGCGTCCAGCGCGCCACCGGGGACGACGAACACGCCCAGGTCCGCGATGGCGTAGTGCACCCGGAAGCCGTCACCGCGACGCTGCACCAGCAGGGCCTGGTCGAGGTCCTTCGCCCCTGGCGGGTCGATCGTGACCAGGGGCAACGAGGTCGCGTCTTCGCGGTCTCCGAGCGGAACTCCGCCCGAGACCACCTGCTCTGCCTCGGCCAGCGCCGCAGCGGGGAACTCCTGCGGCAGCACGAACTCGTCGCGGATGCCGTCGAAGTCCAGCTCGGCGCGGCCGGTCCGGATCACCGTCGAGGCCACCGGTGCACCTTAACCTCTCCGGTGTCGATCTCCGCGGAGTCTCCCACCACACCAGCGTGGCGCGAACGGTCCACTCGCGGTGCTGGAACGGTCCACTCGCGGTGCGGGAGCGGGCAACTCGCGGTCAGTCTTCTCGCCAGGCGCGGTCGGCCTCGTCGGCCGCCTCGTTGCGCTCGCGGGCCGTGTCCAGGGCCCGGCGCGCGGACGCCTCGTCCGGGTAGGGGCCCATGCGGTCCAGGCCGCGGCAGCCCGCGCCCTTCTCGGGGGTGCGGTGGGTGAGGCAGTAGTACCAGCCGTCCGGATCGACCATGGTCCAACCCTGTCACGGACGGCCGGTGCTCACCAGTTGTGCGGCGACTGCTTCGGCAGGGAGCCCGACGGCGGGAACTGGGACTGCTGCTGTTGCTGCTGGTGCGGCCGGGGAAAACCGCGGGGCGGGGTGCTCTGGTTGGCGTTGGCGTGCTCGGACGGGATCGGGTCCAGGCACGACACGAGGACCGTGCGGGTCTCCGGGTTCTCGATCCGCGCGCCGTTGCGCTCCCGGTAGACCAGCTCGCCGTCCGAGTCGATCTCGACCATCGCGCCGACCTCGGCGAGCTGGTCCTCGTCCAGGTCCACGAGCTTCTCGTGCCGCGACGGGACGACGCGGTACAGCGGCCAGTTCAGGTGCGCGTAGGCGCGGTGGAACTCGGCCATCAGGTGCGCCATGTGCTGCTGCCACGGCAGCGGCATGTTCTCCAGCAGGGAGCGCGGCAGCACCGCGTAGCCCCGGTCCACGCCGAGCGCCGTGTGGTCGAGGTAGTCCTTCAACGGCGTGCTGGAGGCGGGTGGCCCAGCCGGCCGCGGGATGGGGTCGGGGGTGAACATGTCGGCTCCTCACTGCGGACGATCGACGCAGCACGCGGTCACACGCCCGGCCGGACGGCCTGCGGCATCAGCTCGTGGTAGTCCCAGTTCATCTTGCTGACCTTCACCACGTCGCCCGTCTGCGGCGCGTGGATGTACTCGTCGTTGCCGAGGTACATGGCCACGTGGTGCACCGTGACGGGGTCGTTCGGGTCGGTGGCCCAGAAGACCAGGTCTCCCGCCTGGGCCTCGCGCACGGGCAGGTGGGCGCCGCCGGACAGGTACTGGTCGTTCGCGACCCTGGGGATCGCGACCCCCGCCTTCGCGAACGCCTTCACCAGGATTCCCGAGCAGTCCCAGGCGTCGGGACCGTTGCCGCCCCACAGGTAGGGCTCGCCGAGCTGCTCCTTGGTGAAGTCGATCGCCGTGGCCGCCGCCGCGGAGGCGACGAGGTAGTTGCCGATGCTGTCGCCGCAGCCCGCCGGGTCCGGGATCTCGCCGGACCTGCCGATGAGGAAGGCCGCCATGGCCTCCCAGTTGTGGTACCGGTCGGGGAAGGCCGAGCGCTCGACGGCCTGCGCGGAGTCGCCGGGACGGGTGGTCTCCCAGTCCGGCAGGGCCTGGAGCACGTCGTAGAACTTGTTGACCGCGTACTCGGGGTCGGTGACCTCCTCCGGGCTGCCCCAGCCCATCGAGGGCCGCATCTGGAAGATGCCCAGGGAGTCCCGGTCGCCGTGGTCGAGGCTGCGCAGCCCGGACTCGGTCATGCCGGCCTGGATGGCGATCTGCCAGGCCAGCGGCGGCAGTTCGCGCCGCTGCCCGACCTCGATGATCTTGGCGACGGTGCCCATCTGCTCCTCGGTGAGCTTCGCCGCCTGCTGCTCGCCCCGGTCACCGCTGCCGCTGTCCCACGGGCCCAGCGCGGCGTTGCAGCTCACGCTGCGCAGCCCGACGCGCTCCTCCTGCGCCGTCGTGCCGCTGATGACCGTGCTCACACCACTGGTGATCGTCACGGTGATGAGCGCCGTGATGATCGCGGAGACGATCAGACCGATCTTCAGCACGTCAGCTCACCTCGTCGTACTGGTGGACGACCCACTGGCCGTCAGCTCCCTTGACCACGGTCACGCGCAGCTTCGGGCCGTCGGTCGTCACGTCGACCTCGACGCGGTTGGAGAAGGAGGCGACCACCGACGGGATGCTCGTGACCCTGGTGGCCGGGACGTTCGCGGGCTCGACGGACCTGAGCTGCGGCAGCATCTCCTCCGACGTGTAGGGCTCCAGCCCGTCCAGCCACGTCTCGTTCGTCGTCCCCTCCGGGTGGTCCACCCACGCCTGCGCCCAGCTCATCGCCGCCGCGGTGGCCAGCGGGTCGGGGGGCACGGTCGTGGGCGTCTGGGTGGGACTGGGCAGCTTCGTCGGCAGGCTGGACGGAGGACCGCTGGGCAGCACGCCGACCTGTCCGGCGGAGGCGGGGGTGGTCGTCGCGCCGCCGCCGGTCTGCCTCTGGGCGGCCGGGGACCGCGTGCCCGTGACCCCGGGGACGACGACGCTGGCGACGGTCACCAGCACGGCGAACCCGACGGCCGCCGCCACCAGGTGGGCGGGTGACCGCAGCGGCCACCCCCACAGGCGTCGGTACACGGCCGCGCGACCGCGGTTCGTGCGAATGGGCACCTGCGTCCCCCTCTCAGTTGTCCCGGACTTCGAGCCCGCGCGACGGCCGGTAGATCACGTGCACCTGACGGCCCGCGACCACCTCGGTCTCGGCGCGTCTGGGGCCCGGCACGACCGGGCCGTCGACCGCCCGGCCCGGACCGCCCGCGCTGATGCGCGACGGCACGAGCACCGCGTCGTCCTGGCGGTCCCAGCTCCGGTCGACCGCGGGAGGCGTGTCGACGATCCTGCTGGGGACGCTGCCCGACGGCAGCGCCGCGGCCGGGCCGCTGCGGACACCGGGACCGGCCGGCAGGGCCGGGGTGCCGAGTCCGCCGTTGGACGGCAGCGCCCCGGCCTGCGCGGAGCGGTCGAGCCGCTGCGCGCTCGCCACGACCGGGTTCGCCGCCTCGGGGCGGATGCGCCGGGTGCGCTGCGCGCCCGCCGCGTCCGGACCGCTCGCGTCGGGGTCGGCGCCGCGCACGGTGTCCCAGAACTCGTCCTGCGGCGTGGGACCGGCGTCGGCCTTGCGTCCGCGCAGCCGGGCCAGCGGCCCCTGGCCGGACGGGAGCGCGTTGCTGGCGCTGCCCACGGACATCTCGACCATCTGCCACATGCGGCGCACCGGGCGGCCGACCATGAAGCACACCAGGGTGAGCATCAGCCCCAGCAGCGTCCGGGTCAGCAGCGACAGCGCCGTGGCGTTGAAGATCGCCTGGAGCAGCAGGGCGTGCACGCCGGCCAGCACCGCGAGGATCAGCACGTTGAACACGGTCACGGCCGCCGCGCGGGCGACCTTGCGCAGCAGGTCGTGGTGCAGCAGCGCGACTAGGCCGATGAGCGGCCCGGCCAGGGTGAGCAGGCGCAGCAGGAGCTGCGCGAGCAGCACCGCGGCCTTCGCGAAGAGCTGGAACAGCGAGAACGCGATCGCCTGGAGCAGCGCGAGGAACCCGGAGCCGGTGCGGCTGCCGTCGACGCCGGTGAAGTACCCCTTGGTCGCGCCGAGGCTCTTCGCGACGGTGTCCAGCTCGGCGTTCTTCGCCTTCAGCGCGTCGCCGTCGCCGTCCTCGTGGTCGATCAGCTCGGTGCGCGTCCACGCCTGCGCGTTCAGCAGCCGGGGACCGAACTCGGCGGCCTGCGGGGCCTCCGGCGAGCCGAACTCACCGCGCAGCCAGCTCTGGTAGACGACCATCTCGTGCAGCTTCGTGGGCAGCACGTGCAGCGTGCCCTGGTTCTCCGCGTCGTCGATGAAACCCGCCTGGATCTCCGAGGTCCTGCTGACCAGGGTGTTGTCCAGGAAGCTGTAGAACTGCGGCAGCGCCAGCGTCGACGTCGCGAGCCACATGCCCGCGAGCGCCCACAGGCTCCGCTTGCTGATCGTCGCCAGGTCGCCGTTCCAGATCTGGCGGAACATCAGCACCGCCAGGATCAGCGCCACCAGGCCGAACCAGCGCAGGTACACGTTGTCGTAGACCTGCTGCACGCCGTCCTTCACGGCGTCGTCGAGCGGGGCCAGCAGACCGCGGCCCATCACCGTGTAGTGCAAGGCGTTCGTCGCGCCGACGATGTTCTTCGCGACGCTGAACAGCTCGTTGCCCGCCCACGTGTCGATGGTGGCGTTGGGGTCGGGGATGCTGAGTTCCTTGCAGTCCGGGTCGTAGGTGTGCCACACCATGCCCGCGTAGCCGTAGACCGAGTACGCGCTGTCCGGCAGGCCGTTGCCGACCGCCGGGTCCAGCGCGCCGACCATGCCCGTGCCCGGACGCTCCGGGTTGGGCACGCCGCAGTTCGCCGCGTGCGCCGCGGGTGCGCCCAGGACCACCTGGAGAGCCGTGATCGCGACGACGACCGCCATCGCCGCGCCCCGCCTCGGCACCACCGCGCCCGGCGCACGCCGGGCGCGCCGCCGCGCGTGGAGCACGGCGACGACCCCCAGCACCAGCAGGACGGTGGTCATGCGACGCCTTCCCGGCCCGAGCGGCGGTTTCCTCCGTCACCGTGGGTCGAGTCGACCAGCTCGTCGGCGAGACCCACCTCGATGTCGGCCGCCAGCTCGTCGTCGTCGTAGCTGCCGTAGCTCTCGTCGTAGGTCAGCTCCTGCCCCGGCGAGGACACCTCGATCTGGTTCTGCGCCTCGGCTGTGGACTCGCGCATCGCGTCCGGTGTGGTGTCCAGGCCGTTGCGCAGGTGCTCCAGGTGCGGTCCGCTGAAGTCGATGCGGATGCGCTCCACACCGCCCGCGCCGTCGCCGAAGATGAACTGCCGCGGCGCGCGGTCCCGCTCGGTCGCGGTGCGCGCGCCACCGGGCCTGCGGCCGAGGCTCGCCACGACCTGCTCGTAGCCCGCGCCGACCGGGACCTTCAACAGCCGCAACGCGTCGGCCTGCGCCTGGTCGTCGTCCAGCCGCCCCACGAACACCGAGTCGAGCAGCGTGACGAAGCCCTGGATCTTCAAGAAGTCCGCCGGGACCTGGCTGGACAGCAGCACGCGGACGTTCCACTTGCGGGAGTCGCGGGCGAAGCGGTTCATCAGCACGCGGCCCGTGGGAACCTCGGACAGGAAGAACGCCTCGTCGATCCAGACGCCCTTGCGCAGGTCCTTGGGGCGCTCGTAGATCGAGCGCTGGGTGAGCCACGCGGCGAGGTTCAGCATCTCCACGCCCAGCGCCTCGGCGTCGGTCCAGTGCTCCCGGCCGACACCGTCCTTCGGCAGGTTCAGCCCCGCCATCGTGAGCACGGTGAGCCGGTCGTCGCGCTGCTCGTCGTAGGGGTCGGCGTTGCGCTCGGGGATGAGCAGCGACATGCGCTCGCGCATCTCGTCCAGGAAGTCCGCCACGACCACGGCGTGCTCGTGGTGCTCGCTCGCGTCGCGCCGCAGGGCCTCGAACACCTGGCCGGGGTGCGCGTCGAAGCGACCGCCGACGGTGCGGACCGCGCGCAGCAGCACGATCCTGGTCTGCGCGAGCTTCGCGACCTCGTAGGGCAGCAGACCGGTCAGCACGTCGAGCACGAGACGGCGGCGGGTCGCGGCGGCCAGCGCCTTCTCCCTGCGCCAGGCCCGCTCGGGGTCCTCCTCGTCGGCGAAGTGGTCGATCAGCGGCTCGGCGACCACCCGGTAGGGGTTGAGGATGCCGGGCTGGGCGTTGAGGAGGTTGATCGGCCGCGCGTAGGGCTTCAGCTCGGGCAGCTCGCACAGCGCGGCGAGCGGGCCGGACGGGTCGAGCAGCGTCCAGTGCGCCCCGGCGCGCAGCGTCTTGTAGACGATGCCGCCGCCGAGGAACGACTTTCCGGCGCCCAGACCGGCGACCATCGCCGTCAGACCGGAGGCGTCGCGCAGTTCCTGCGCCATCCACGGGTCCCACGCCACGGGCCGGCGGGTGGCCGTGCACGTCTCGCCGAGCAGGATGCCGCGGCGGTCGCCCACCTCGGCGGTCGCCGTGGGCACCGCGCTCGCCGCCCACAGCACCGAACCGCGGCGCAGGTAGGCCGACGACGACAGCGCCTCGCCGGGGATGAACTCCCGCGCGATGGCGTACTGCGCCTCGGGGTGCTCGATCGCGATCTTCGGCTTGTAGAGGTCGAGCAGCGACTGGGCCAGCCGCAGCGCCTCGCGCTCGGACGGCCCGGACACGGCGAGCCGCCACCACGAGCGCACCCGCGTGCCGAGCGCGGTGAAGCCCGACGTCATCTCGTCGTCGATCTCCAGCACCCGCGACGCCTGGCGCGCCAGCGACTGCGGCGGCTCCAGCTCGTGCTCGTCGGTGTAGTGGCGGACCTGCGAGCGCACCTTGTTCATCTGGCGCTGGAGCTCGCCGGAGACCTCCTCGGGCCGCCGCACGTAGATGCGGGCGGACCACTCGACCGAGGCCGGGAGGCGGTCGGCGCGCTGCACCCACGGGTCGTCGACCTCGGGGATCTGGAGGCCGTGCATGAGTCCGACGGTGAGCACGGCGACGTGCCGCTTGATGCCCGCGTTGGAACCGGTGCGGCCCCGCACGGTGACCGTCGGCGAGTAGGGCTCCTGGTGGAAGTCGGCGGCGTCGGTGAAGCTCGCCAGGTCCTCGGGCTCCCAGGCGGCGCCGGGCACCGCGGGCAGGTTGCGCGGCGCCGGCAGGCCCAGCGAGCACGACCGGTGCATCAGCCAGGCCATCTCCTCCGCCGTGGCCGGGCGGCCCTCCAGCCCGGCGGAGCCGATCACCTGGTCGAGGTGGTCGACCTCGCTGTCCAGCGCGACCAGCTCGGCGTCCACGGCGTCGGGGAAGACCTTGCGCAGCAGCGGGGCCGCGCGCTCGACGGCGCGGTCCACCACGTTGCGGGTCTGCACCTGGACGCCGAGGTAGACCTCCTTCTCCGCCATCGACCGGCCCATCAGCTGCTGCTGCTCGCCGACCATGTAGTCGTCGAACGACAGCGTGCCGGGGGTGTCGGGCAGGCGCTTCACGGCGTTGTGCACGTGCGCCTCCGCCCACATCCGGATGGGGTACGGGCGGGTCGTCACGCGCAGGTGCATCCAGCGGCCCTGGAGCTCCGCGTACTGCCCGGCGATGGCGGCGATCAGGTCCTGCCGCTGCGAGTCCGACCGGAACGACCAGCGCTGCGGCGCGAGCTTGTACCAGGCGTAGACCTCCTGGCCGGTGCGCAGCAGGTGGCCGTCGATGCTGCGCGCGGAGATCGACGGCGTGTAGCTCGGCACCGCCTGTTCGCCGGGCAGTCTCCTGCCCCTCCGGCTGTGGACCCTGCGATCGTCCGCGGCCGCCGCCGCGGCGTGCTGGGCGACGTGCTGCTGCGCCGAGCGTCGTCGGTCACGGTCACGCCGGCGTGCGAACACCGCGAGCCTCCTTCTTGCCGCTGGACTTCCGGCGCTGCTGGGATCGGGGCGAGACCTGCTGGGGCTGAGGTCGTCCTCTCGAACCACCGCCCCGCTTCTTCCTCTTCGGGCGGGGGCGCGCGGAGCTGATCCGGATGCGGGCGGCACTGGCCGCCCCACCGGCGCCGGAGCTCCGTTCCCTGGGCGCGGTGAGTTCGCGGACCCACATCGTGACCGCCGACGACAGCGGGCGCTCGTGGCTGATCCGCGCGCAGATGAAGCGGGTGATGACGATCGTGATGACGAAGGCCCAGGCCGTCGAGAAGAAGCCGAAGCCGAAGCCCATCCTGCGTTCCACCGTCATGACCAGCAGGAACACCACGATGCCGACACCCCAGGCGACGTAGCGCGCGCGCCAGGGGAAGGTTGCCTTGGGCGGGCCGAGCCAGACGGCGTCGACCCGGTAGACCTCGTCGTCAGTGCGCACCCGCACGCGTCATCCCCCGGTGAAGAGGCCGGCGATCCAGGTGCCGATGTTGGCGCCGGCGTTCGTGGTCACGGCGAGGCCGATTATCCCCAGCGCGATGATCACACCGCCCAGGCGGCGCATCACACCCGCGTTGTCACCCTTGCCGCCACCCAGCCACAGCAGGAGGACGGCGACCGTGAGCAGCAGCAGCGGTACCAGGTTGTCCAGGATCCAGGCGCGGATGCCTGTCGTTCCCAGAGCGGGCTGGTCCTGAGCGAGTGTTACCAGGGCCATGGCGGTCATCTCGTACTCCCGGGTACGCCTAGCGTGTCCGGACGGACTGATCGAGTCTCGTCCGGGGCGTGCGCTGTCGAGTAGAACACGTTCAGGTCACGAGCGGTGGTGCAGTGGGTGGTCCTGGTGGATCAACAGCCGTTCCCCTCACGATCTATTACGTCTAATCTACTGACACACATCATCGTTGAGGGGGTCTCGGCGGTGAACATCGAAGTGCCGATTCTCCCGGTTGCCGAGATCTTTCACCCGGATGCGGGCACGACGTTCACCCACCGTGCGCGGCCCCGGAAGTCGTGATCGAACAGGCACGTGATCGGCCGGATCGCCGCCGCCGGGGACCGCGGCCCGGAGTCGCACATCCGAGGAGACTCGCAGATGGCCCACCAGCCCGAACCACTTCCCGACGCGGGTGCAGCACTGGACCCGATCGCAGCCTCCAGAACGACCAGCACCGCAGAAACCGACGGTGATCAGGTTACCGGCTCCGGGCGGCAAACCGGACGCCGGGTGCAGCGCACGGTGAACTTCGACAGCGACGTGCTGGAACGGGCCAGAGCCGCCGCCACGTACCTCGCCGCGTACGAGCCGGTCGCGGGCGTGCGCAGCCTCGCGGACATCGTCAACCCCGCCGTCGCGGAGTACGTCGAGGAGCTGGAGCGGCGCTACAACGGCGGGGAGGCGTTCCGCCCGGTGTTCCGGATGCCCCCCGGCCGGCCCTCGCGCCGCCCGCTGGTCGGCGAGGTCTGACGCGGCGTGCCGGGGGCCGTCGCGACGGCCCCCGGCACGGTGCTCACCTCAGGACATGCCGCTGATCCGCCAGTAGAAGCCGCTCGCGGACGGGGTGTCCACGCCGGGACCGGTGCCCCTGCCGTGGAAGTAGTCGTCGAAGTTCGCCAGCCCCGACGGCCCGACCGGGCCCATCGTCGCCCACCTCACGGACGCCGGCTGGGTGTCGATCGACGCCTGCGCCCACGCGTCGCGGACCTTCATCGGGTGGTTCCACCACAGGAACGGCGCGCGCATCAGGTAGTCGCCGTAGATGCCGCCGTGGTCGGCGCGGTGCCAGGAGACCGTGTCGAAGCTGTTGATCTGGTGCAGGCCGCGGAACGCCCTGCCCCACCGCTGCGCCCACGTCTGGCCGCCCGAGGTGCCCTGCAGGATCGAGCAGGTGAACAGGCTCATCCACTCCACGTCGTCGGTGTTGCCCCAGTGGGCGTCCGTGTTGGAGAGGAAGGAGTCGTCGTGGTCGCTGCACCCGGCGAAGGAGAAGCCGGTCGGCGCGCCGTGGCCCTGCCAGTAGGTCATGTCCACGTCGTCGGCGTAGACGTCGTCGTGGCCACCGGGCAGCGACGAGTCCTTGAAGTCGCTCTCCCAGGCGTTGCCGTCGAGCCAGCTGAACTGCACCGGGACGCCCCGGCCGCTGAACTCGGCGTTGAACGAGGCGATGTTCTGCGCCGTCCAGGGCAGGCCGGAGCACGGACCGGTGCCCTCGCTGCCGACCGCGATCGGCGCGGTGGACCGCGTCTGCGCGTCCGGCGCCGACCGGACCTCCTGGCGCGGCGGCTGCGGGGGCGCCGGGACGGGCAGCGTCGCGTCGACCGCGGCGGGCACGGTGATCGCCTGCGTGGCCGAGCCGTCGGAGGCGATCCCGTCGCAGCGGAAGCTCGGCTCCAGCCGGTCGACCTCCTCGCCGAGCGCGGGAGCGTCGTAGACGTAGGACGCGGTGCCCACCCGCACGTTCTTCCCGAGCGCCTCGGCGCAGCGCTCGCGACCGCCGGCCAGGTCGAGCACGGCGACGGTGCCCGCCCGCTCCAGCGTCCTGGCGCTGTGCGAGAGCTGGGTGACCCGGCCGGTCGGGTCGAACGCCACCCGCAGATCGGCGCCGGGACCCACCAGCGGAATCCCGCCGAGGTCGAAGGTGAACGACACGGCGGTGTCCAGCGGCGCGGACACCCTCGTCCGCCCCTGGTCGTCGACGACGTCGAACGTGGTGCGCCCCGTCGTCGGGCGGGCGTTGCCCGGCAGCGCCCCCGCCGCGCGCAGCCCCTCCACCGCGCGCTTCGCCGCCTGGTCCTCCGGCAGGGCGGTGATCCTGCCGAGCGCGGCGAAGTCGATGCCGGTGAGCGCGGTCCGCCCGCCGTCCTCGTCGGCCTCGCCGTCGCCGAGGCGCACCGACGGGACGCGCAGGTGGTTCTCCTCGTCGACGAACGCGACGGCCCCGCTCCCGGTCCGTCGCACCTCCCGCAGGTCGAACGCGGCCCTCAGCGCGGCGGCCCGGTTCTGGTCCAGCCCCTCGGACGCGACGTGGAAGTACGGGAGTTCGGGTGCGGACGCGGCGAGCGCGGTGCTCGCGCCCGCACCGGCGAACGCGGTGGTGGTGATCAGCCCGCTGAGCGCGAGCCAGGTGGTCCGTCCTCGTGTGATCGGTTGACGCACTGGGGTTCCCCCTCTGTGAACCGGCACCGGGTCGGTGCCTGCGAGGAGGAGCGGCACCACCCCCCGGTGATACCGACCGCGGTCGCGGGGCCACCCGATCGGACCCGCGCACCCGTCGGCCGGTCGAGCGCCGGTCGTGCGAACGGGTGCTTCCGGGTGCGCGAACGCGAGAACCGCCCCGCCGGAGGGCGGGGCGGTTCGGCGCGGACGAGTCGGCCTGTAAGCCGGATCCTGTTCACGGGCGCCTCGCGGCGGTCCGATCGGCGGCCATCCATCTGGGCCCGTCGTCGCCGGCGGGCTCTAGCGGCCTACCCGCAGGCATCGGGCGGGCAGCCCTCGAACGCCTGCGCAGGAGTCACGACGAGCGCGACTCCCTCTTGGCCTTGCTCCGGGTGGGGTTTACCTAGCCGCCCCCGTCACCGGGGGCGCTGGTGGTCTCTTGCACCACCGTTTCACCCTTACCGCGGTCGCCCTGAGGCGTCCGCGGCGGTCTGTTCTCTGTGGCACTGTCCCGAGGGTCGCCCCTGGTTGCTGTTGGCAACCACCCTGCCCTGCGGAGTCCGGACTTTCCTCGACGACGGGGGTTCCCGCCGCCGCAGCCGCCCGGCCGGCTCGTCCGCGTCACCAGGATACCGGCCGTGTTCCCACGCCCTGGAATCCGCCCCGGTCTCCCTTGTCGCGGCCGGGGCGTGCTGCTCTACTCGGGGCATGGCCGGAACCGGGGTGCTGACCCGCCGCCGTCACGTGGACCACCACCGCGCGACCAGCTGCGCCTGTCGCTCCTGACGGTCTCCTCCGCTCGCCGCGGCGCGGCACCGCGCCCGTCCCGCTCGCCCAGCCCGGAGTCCGCCGAGCGCACGCGTCCGTCCACTTCGGACCGCTCGGCCGTTCGCCGTGCTCCGGCCCACGAACGACGAGGTGTTCCGACGATGTCGACGATCCTGATCGTCTCCGGTGACCCGTCCCCGTCCTCCCGCACGGGAACGCTGGTGTCGCACGTCGGCGCCCGGTTGCGAGGACCCGGCCACGACGTGGGCGTGCTGCACGTCCGGCGGCTGCCGACGATCTCGCTGCTGACCGAGGACCGGCGCGACCCGGAGATCTCCGACGCCCTGCGCCGGGTGGTGACCGCGGACGGGGTCGTCGTCGCGAGCCCCGTGCACCGCGCGGCCCACAGCGGACTGGTGAAGGCGCTGCTGGACCTGCTGCCGGAGCGGGCGCTGCGCGGCAGGGCGGTGCTGCCGCTGGCGCACGGCGGCAGCCAGGGCTTCCTGGTCGCCCTCGACCACGTGCTGATCCCGCTGCTGGCCGGTCGCGGCGCGGACACCGTCGTGCGCGGCGAGTTCGTGCTGGACCGCGACGTCCGCCTCACGCCGGACGGCGGCGTGCTGGCACCGGACTCCGCGCTCGCCCTGGACGCCGCCGCCGACCGCTTCCTGTCTGCCCTGAAGACGACGCGCGCCCGCCGCCACCCCCTGGCCTCCCGAGTGGAGCGTTCAGGCACCGCGAGTTGAGCGTTCGAGCAGCGCGAGTGGAGCGTTCGCGGTCCGGCTCGCGCCCGAACGCTCCACTCACCGGTCCCGAACGCTCCACTCGGGGTGCCCGAACGCTCAACTCGGGGTCAGGGGAGGTGGGAGGTGTCGTTGACCAGGCGGACGCTGGCGTGGCCGTCGGGGTAGAACTCGGCGGTCGACAGGGACGCCAGGTCCAGGTGCAGGCGGAACAGCAGTGACGGGCCCACGTCGAGCGCCATGCGCAGCAGGGTCTTGATCGGCGTGACGTGGCTGACCAGGACGACGTCGCCACCGCCGTAGCGGGTGATCACGTCGTTGCGGGCGCGGCGCACCCGCCGGTGCACCTCGTCGAAGCTCTCGCCGTCCGGCGGGGCGATCGACGTGTCGGACAGCCAGCGCCGGTGCAGGTCCGGGTCGCGCTCCGCGGCCTCGGTGAACGTCAGGCCCTCCCAGGCGCCGAAGTCCGTCTCGATCAGGCCCTCGTGCACGACGATCTCGGCCCCGGTGGTCGCGGCGACCGCCTCGGCTGTCCTGCGGGCGCGCTCCAGCGGTGAGGTGACGATCGCGGCGACGTCCGGCAGGGCGGCCAGCCGCTTCGCCGCGGCCTCGGCCTGGCTCAGCCCGGTGTCGGTCAGGGCCGGGTTGCCGCGCCCGGAGTAGCGGCGCTGCACGGACAGCTCGGTCTGGCCGTGGCGCAGCAGGTGCAGCCGGGTGGGCGTGCCGGACGCCCCCGTCCACGACGACGGCGGGGCCTGCTCGCGGGCGGCCGGGGAAGCGGACGGCGTCGTGGAACCGCCCTCCGCCTGCTCGTCCATCGCCCGGTTGGCGAGGCGGTCGGCGTGCGAGTTCTGCGCGCGCGGAATCCACTCGTAGGTCACGCGCGAGAACCGCTTCGCCAGGTCGCGCGCCTCCAGGGCGAGCGGCTGCATCGACGGGTGCTTGATCTTCCAGCGACCCGACATCTGCTCGACGACGAGCTTGGAGTCCATCCGCACGTCGACGGTGTCGGCGTCCAGCTCGCCCGCGGCGCGGAGCCCGGCGACGAGGCCCTGGTACTCCGCGACGTTGTTGGTGGCGTGGCCGATCCCGGCGAACCGCTCGGCCAGCACCGCGCCCGTCACCGCGTCCTTCACGACCGCGCCGTACCCGGCGGGGCCGGGGTTGCCCCGCGACCCGCCGTCCGCCTCGACGACGACCCGCCGCGTCACAGGCCCGATTCTCCCGTGCGCACCATGATGGCGTCGCACTCCTCGCACTGGACCACGTCGTCGGCCGCCGCGTCGCGGACCTTGCCCAGCGCGGTGCGGTCCATCTCGATGCGGCACGCGCCGCAGCGGCGGCTGCGCACCAGACCGGCGCCGATGCCCTTGTGGGCGCGGACGCGGTCGTAGAGGGCGAGCAGGTCGGCCGGGAACTGCTCGGCCATGCGCTTGCGGTCGGCGATGCGCTTGGCCTCCTGCTGGTCGAGGTCGGCGAACACCTCGTCGCGCCGGTGCGCGGCCTCGGCGATGGCCTGCTGCGCCTTGTCCAGCTCGACGCGGCCGTGCTGCACGTCGGCCTCGACGGCCTCGCGGCGCTCCATCAGCTCCAGCAGGTCGTCCTCCAGCACGCCCTGCCGACGCTCCAGCGTCGCCAGCTCGTGCTCCAGGTCCGACAGCTGCTTCGCGCCGACGGTGCCGCCCTGGAGCAGCTTGCGGTCGCGGTCCTCGCGGGCGCGCACCTGGTCGATCTCGGTCTCCTGGCGCTTCACGTCCCGGTCGAGGTCGCCCAGCGCGGTCTCGACGGTGACCAGCGCGTCCTGCTTGACCTGGACCTGCTTCTCGGCCTCGGCGATCTGGGCGATCTCGGGCAGCGTGCGGCGTCGGTGGGTGACGCGCGCCAGCTCGGCGTCGACCTCGGCGAGGTCGAGCAACCGGCGCTGCACGGCGGGGTCGGCTTTCACGCGGGTCCTCCTGTGTTCCGGCTCGTCGCAGCAACGGTCCACGGATCTGTCCGGCTGGTGGAGACGAGGGTGTCGACCGTACCGCCGAAGGCCCGCCGCACGACGTCGGCCGCCTGCTCGCACCACGGCTGCTCGCTGGCCCAGTGGGCGACGTCGACGAGCGCGGGCACGCGCGGGCCGCGGGCGAGGTGCTCACCGGCCGGGTGGTGGCGCAGGTCGGCGGTGACGTAGGCGTCCACCCCGGCGGCGGTGGCGGCGGTCAGGTAGCCGTCGCCCGCGCCGCCGCACACGGCCACGCGGCGGATCGGCCGCTCGGGGTCTCCCCCGGCGCGCACGCCCCACGCGGTCGGCGGCAGCGCGTCGGCGACGCGCTGGACGAAGGTCCGCAGCGGTTCGGCCTCGGCCAGCTCGCCGACCCGGCCGATGCCGGTGCCGGGGGCGTCGGCGTTCGGCACGAGCGCCCCGGTGACGGTGAGGCCGATGGCGGCGGCGAGCGCGTCGGAGACGCCGGGGTTGGCGGAGTCGGCGTTGGTGTGCGCGCAGAGCAGCCCGGCGCCCGCCCGGACGAGCCGGTGCACGAGGGCGCCCTTGGGGTCGTTCGCGGGCACGCCGTGCACGCCGCGCAGCAGCAGCGGGTGGTGGGCGACGATCAGCTGAGCGCCGGCGCGCAGTGCCTCCTCGACGGTCTCCTCCACCGGGTCGACGCAGAACAGCACCCTGCTCACCTCGTCGGCCGGGTCGCCGCAGACGAGGCCGACGGCATCCCAGGACTCGGCGGTGGCCGGCGGGTAGACCGCCTCCAGCGCGGCGACGACGTCGCCGAGGGTCGGGCTCACGGGTTCTCCTCCACTGCTGCGCTCAGGGCCTTCACCAGCACGTCGAACTCCTCCGGGGGCCGCAGCGCGACCCTCAGGTGGTCGGCGTCGAGTCCGGGGAACGTGTCGCAGCGGCGCACCGCGATCCCGTCGTCCCGCAGCGCCGCGCGCACGGCCTCGCCGTCGCGCACCCGCAGCAGCAGGAACGGCGCCCGCGGCTCGGTGACCAGCTCGACGCCGGGCACGTCCCGCAGCGCGCGGACCGCGTGCGCGGCGTGCTCGGCGTGCTCGGCCGCGAAGACCTCGGCGGACGCGGTCGCCGCGGGTTCGCAGCACGCCGTCACGGCCTCCAGCACGAGGCTGCCGACCGGCCACCGCGGCCGGTGCGCGCACAGCCGCGCGAGCAGGCCGGGTTCGCCGAGCAGGTACCCGGCGCGCAGCCCGGCGAGGCCCCACGCCTTGGTGAGGCTGCGCAGCACCAGCAGGCCGGGGACGCGCTCGGCGGCCAGGGACTCGGGCTCGCCGGGCACGGCGTCCATGAACGCCTCGTCGACGAGCACCACCCGGCCGGGTCTGGCCAGCGAGCGGACCACCTCGGCCGGGTGCAGCACGGACGTCGGGTTGGTGGGGTTGCCGAGGACGACGAGATCGGCGTCGTCGGGCACCAGCTCCGGCCGCAGGGCGTAGCCGTCGGCCGGGTCGAGCAGCACGTGCCGCACGGGCACGCCCGCGTCGAGCAGGGCGACCTCCGGCTCGGTGAACGAGGGGTGGACCAGCGCCGCGAGCGACGGCCGCAGCACCGGCAGCAGCGCGAAGCCCTCGGCCGCGCCGGACAGCACGACCACCTCGTCCGGCCGTCGCCCGTGCCGGTCGGCGACGGTCCGGCGGGCGGTCTCGTCGGCCGCGGCGGCGGGGTAGGAGCCGAGCCCGTCGAGCGCGGCGGCGAGCCGGTCGCGCAGCCAGGCCGGCGGGCGCGGGGAGCGCACGTTCACCGCGAAGTCCACGAGCCCCGGAGCGGCGTCGACGTCTCCGTGGTGCCGCAGGAGGGCGCGCGAGGAGTCCTGGCTGGTCATCGGGCGGAATTCTAGGCGGGTGCGGGATCAGCGCGCCGGGCGCTCCCGCTCGTGCAGCTCGTGCAGGGCCTCGTTGAGCACGATGGCGAGCCTGCTGGCCTGCGAGCCGCGGAACGACCCCGTGCCGGGGGCGGGGAACACGACGTCGATGCGGTCGTCCCGGAGGGTCACGCGGGCCTCCCGGTCCCGGCCGGTCGCGTCGGTGCACGGCACCCGCCAGCTCTTCGGTTCCACCCCCGGCACGCTAGGCAGCCGGGGCCCGCCCCGCCCGCTGCCGACACGTTCGGGGGATTAGGGTCGTGTCGTGCGCAGTGTGCCCGACGACACCATCGGCAGGGACGCCGTCGGCTACCTGGTGAACGCCGCGCTCTCACCGGCCGCTCAGGACGCCGTGCGCGGTCTCCAGGCGCTGCTGGACGCGCGGCTCCCCGGTGCGCTGTGGCTCGCCCCGGCGCACTCGCTGCACATCACGCTGCTGGACTGGATCGCGCCGCTCGTGACGTACGAGGAGGACCCGCACCGGCTGTTCGAGCGCGTGTTCCCGGAGTGCGACCGGGCGCTCGCCGCCGTTGTGGCCGGGCGCTCACCGGTCGAGGTGCGGTTCGACGAGGTCGTGGTGAGCGAGCGGGCGATCATCGTCAGGGGACGCGACGACGGGTCGTTCGCGAGCATCAGGAAGGCGTTCACGGCCGCCGTCGAGCTGCCGCCGGGCACCAAACCGGCGCCGCGCATCGTGCACGCGACCATCGCGCGGTACCGGGAGGCGGTGGACCTCGACGACCTCGCGCGGTACGCCGGGGGCATCGGCCCAGGTCCGGCCGAGACCGTCCGCTCGTTCCGGCTCGTCCGCGAGAACGTCCTGCCGATGCTGGCCCACGACCACCTGCGCGACTACCCCCTGGGCACGACGACCCGCAGGTAGCTCCGGTCGTCGAAGGACCGCTTCCCCGGCGCCCACCCCTTGGTCGCCGGGGGCTCGTCGATCATCAGCGGGTCGGCGGCCAGCCGTTCCGCCAGCAGCCTCTCGGCCTCGGCCAGGCTCGGCGCGGCGGCCGGGTACCCGTCGCTGGCGATCACCACCTCGCACCGCTCGTCCGGCAGGTCCACGACGTCCACGAACCCCGGCGGCACGTCCCCGCCGTCGACGGCGGCGTTGCGGTACCCGGCCACCGGGCGGTTCCGCAGCCCGACCAGCGCGCGCAGCAGCGGCTGCACCGCCGCCCTGCCAGGGTCGTCCGCCCTGAGCCGCTCCACCTCGGCCCCGGCGTCCAGCTCCGAGCGCAGCACGAGGGCACGCGCGCGGGCGACGACGTCCTCCCCGGTGGGCCGCTCGGGGATCGCGCGGCCGTTCACCAGGACGTGCGCCTCGCCGACCCGCCACACCTGTCGGCTGCCGAGGTGGACGACGGCGAAGGAGGCGGCGGACCCCGCTCCCCGGCCGATCCCGGCGGCGTCCAGGAGACGGCCGACGTCCCCGGTGACGGCCCGCACCGCCTCCTGCGCGGTGGTGGCCGGGTCCAGGGCGGCGAGCCGCGCCGCCGCGGTCAGGGCGATCGTCCGCCCGTCCGGCCCGCCAGGGTCGTCCCACGGCTTGGCGGTGGCGCCGTCGACCACGCCCGCCACCCGCGGCGCGAGCACCAGCACGTCGGCGCACTCGGCCTCGGACACGGCGCCGACCAGCGCTCGCTCGACCACGACGATCTCCGGCACCCGAACCCCCCGCTCTCCCGAACCGCAGGACGACACCCGGAAGGATGCTGGACGAACCCGTGCCGTGCGCGCACGATCGAGAACTGTCCCCTTTTCCGGCGCTCTCCTCCGCTAGCCTCGATCAGTCGATCATCACCGACCGCTGAGGACAACCGATGGACGATCTCGCCGCCACCGTCGTTCCGTACCTGGGAGCACTCGCCACGACCTACGGCGCGGCCGTCCTGGAGAGGGTCCGCGACGACACCGTCGACGCCGCGGCGGAGGGATCGGTGGGGCTGGGCAAGGAACTCCTGCGCAAGCTGCTCTCCCGCGGCGACGCCTCCCGGCGGGTGGAGGACGCGATGGTCGACCTGGCGGAGAACCCCGAGGAGCAGGACAACCGGGACGACCTGCTGCTCCAGGTGAGGAAGCTGCTCAAGCAGGACCCCGAGCTGCGCGAGGACCTCACGGGCGTGCTGCGCACCGAGGGCGTGGTCATCGCCGCGATCGGCGAGCGGTCCTTCGCCGCCCGCGACGTCAGCGGCAGTCACGTCCACGTCGGCGACAACCACACGACCACGTGACCGCGACCGGGCCGGGGAACGTCACCGCCGCGGGCGACGGCTCGTTCGCCGCCCGCGACGTGACCAACAGCCACATCCACGTGGGGGACGACTTCCACGTCCAGGGCCCGCGGCACCCGAGCGAGGTCCCGCCGCCGAAGCACCCGTGGCAGGTGCCGGTCACCCCGAAGACCGCGCTGTTCG
Organism: Umezawaea beigongshangensis; assembly: GCF_016464305.1. Taxonomy (GTDB): domain Bacteria; phylum Actinomycetota; class Actinomycetes; order Mycobacteriales; family Pseudonocardiaceae; genus Umezawaea_A; species Umezawaea_A beigongshangensis. Next base: position 548,942 of record NZ_JAEIOJ010000004.1, on the reverse strand, counting down.
GCCGGGAGGAGGAGCTGGCCGCGCTGCGGCGGTCGCTGCTCGACAGCGGCGGCACGGCCATCGGCCAGCAGGCCGTGCACGGGCTCGGCGGCGTCGGCAAGACGACACTGGCGCTGCACTACGCCTGGCTGCACCACACCGACTACGCACTGGTCGCGTGGGTCACCGCCGACGACCCGAACAGCGTGGTGCAGGGCCTGGCGCACCTGGCGCTCGTGCTCGAACCCGCGGCGTCGGCCAGGGGCGCGTCCTTCGCGGACGACGGCGCGGCGGCGGTCTGGGCGCGGCAGTGGTTGCAGGACCACGGCGACTGGCTGCTGATCCTGGACAACGTCGAGGACCCGCGCGACGTGCAGGAGCTGCTGAGCCACGTCGGCACCGCCGGAGCGGGCGGCCACGTCCTGATCACCACCCGCCGGGCCACGCCCGCGTGGGACGAGCTGGGGGTTCGCACGGTCCTGCTGGACGTGCTCGACCGGTCGGCCAGCGTCGAACTCCTGCTGAACCTGAGCGGGCGTCCCGACACCGCGCAGGAGCGCCGGGAGGCCGCCGCGCTGGCCGAGGAGCTGGGGGACCTCCCGCTGGCCCTCAAGCAGGCCGGTGCCTACACGGCCTCGATCGGCGCGTCGCTCGCCGAGTACCGCGCGCTGCTGGCCGCCGCGCCCGCCCGCCTCTACGGCAAAGGGGCTCCGGCGCTCGCCGACGAGGCCGTGGCCGTCCGGCGCACCTGGCAGGTGACGGTGGAGCGGATCGCGCGGGACCAGCCCTCCGCGGTGCTGCTGCTGGGCGTGCTCGCCCGGCTGAGCCCGGACCTGGTGCCGGTGTCCGTGCTCGTGGCGGGCAAGCCCGTGCTGGAGGCGCTCGACGTCCGGGAGGACCTCGCCCTGCTCGCGTCCTACAGCCTGCTCACGTTCTACCCGCGCACGGACATCGCCCCCGGCGGCGCCGTCATCGTCCACCGGCTCGTGCAGGCCATCACCCGCCTGGACGACGAGAACCCCGCCGAGACCTACCGCCGCGCCGTGGACGTCGTGGACGCCGTCACCCGCGACCTGGACCCGGAGGACAGCGGGACCTGGCCGGTCTGGCGCACGGTCTCCGAGCACGCCACGCACCTGCTGGCCGAGGAGGTCGTCCCCGACCCCGCGCACCCGGAGCACGACGGCGCGACGGCGTTGCGCGCGGCGGCCGCGGCGCACCGCGGGGCCTGGTTCGTCCACCGCAGCGGTCTGCACCGGCAGGCCGAGGAGCAGCTGAACCGCGTGCTCGGCCTGCGCCGCCGACTGCTCGGCGACGAGCACCGCCTGACGCTGCGCACCGCGCACGACCTCGCGCGGGTGGTCCGCGACGCGGGGCGCTGGCCCGAGGCGCAGGAGCGGTTCGAGACCGTGCTCGCCACGCAGCGGGAGCACCTCGGCGAGGAGGACGCGGACACCGTCACCAGCCGCAGCAGGCTGGCCGGGGTGCTCCGGCTGCGCGGCGAGTTCACGCCCGCGGTCCGCGAGTTCCGGTCCGTGCTGGAGGTCAGGGAGCGCACGCTCGGCTCCGACCACGTGGACACCCTCAGCACCCGGCACAGCCTCGCACTCGCGCTGCGCGGCCTCGGCCGCTGGGCCGAGGCCGCCGACGAGTACCGCGAGGTGCTCGCGAAGCGGACCGAGCTGCTGGGGCCCGACGACCCGGAGACGCTGGCCACCCGCAACCAGCTCGCCGTCGTGCTGCGCGACCTCGGCCACTTCGCGGAGGCCAAGCTGGAGTTCGAGGAGGTGCTGGAGGGACGGCTGCGCGCCCACGACGGGAACCAGCACCACCGCGACGTCCTGAGCACCCGCAACCAGCTCGCCGGGGTGCTCGCCAGGCTGGGCGAGCTGGCGGCGGCGGAGACCCAGTGGCGCGAGGTCGTGCAGATCCGCCAGCGGGTCCTGGGACCGACGCACCCCTACACGCTGATCGTCCGGCAGCACCTCGGGAAGGTCCGCCTGGAGCAGGACGACCCGGACGGCGCGGCCGAGGAGCTGGAGGACCTGCTGGCCGTGCAGCGGCGGGTCTACGGCAGGGACAACGACCAGGTCTTCGGCACGAGGGTGCTGCTCGCGCGGATCGCGCTGGCCCGCGGGCGGCACGACCTCGCGCTCGGCGAGTTCGCCGCCCTGCTCCAGGAGCAGCGGCTGGCGCTGGGCGAGGACCACCCCTACGTCCTGGAGACCCTCTTCCAGCACGCCCTGGCGCGCAGGGCCGCCGGGGACGCGGCCGGTGCGCGGGAGGAGCTGAACGCGGTCGTCGCCGGACGCGTCCGCCAGCTCGGCGAGGACCACCCGGACACCGGGGCCGCCACCGACGCCCTCGCCTCGCTGCCGGGCGGCTAGCCGCGCAGCACCGCGGCCAGCTCCTGCTCGACCGCGGCCCGGCCGAACCGGCGGACCAGGGCGAAGTGGAGCAGCGGCGGGACCACCGAGATCCACCTCTCCCTCCGGTCCTCCCGCAGGAGGGTGCTCAGGACGGCCTCCGGCGTCAGCTCCACGACCTCGAACGCCGAGTTCTCCCACGGGTCGGCCGACCCGCGCGACAGCCGGTCCAGGAGGTCCTGGAGCGTCAGCGTCCGCAGCGTCGCCGTGAACAGGCCCACCCACTGGTGCACGGTGGTGGCGACCCCGACCGACAGGAGTTCGAGGTCGTACTCGTCGGCGTCGAGCGCGAGTTCCTCGTGCAGTCCCCTGCGGGCGAGGGCGTGCGGGCCGGGGGCCTCGCCGTCCATCCCCCTGGCCAGGCCCTCCGACACCGACGCGGCCCACAGTCCCGGCTGCACGGCGACCGCGTCGCCGCGCTTCGCGAGCAGGAGCCGGTCGTCCGCCGTGATCACGGCGACGTGGGCGCCGAAGCTGTTGGACATGAAGTCGGGGACGTCGGCCGGGGAGCGACCGGCGAGGTAGCGGGAGCGCGGGGTCGTCCCGTCGGCGAACGCCCGGTCGAGCTGCTGCGTCGCCAGGAAGTTGACGTACTCGCTGTGCTTGAGGGTGAGCCACAGCTCGGGGTCCTCGGACTCGCCGTGCCTGCCGATCGCGAAGTCCGCGACGGCGAACCGCAGCCCGTTCCACGTGCGGCCGCCGTTGCGGGCGTCGAGCCGCGCGCGCTCCTGCTCGCGCCACTCCCGCAGCTCCGGCGGGAGTTCGACGTCCTCCGGCGTCACCGCGACGTGGACCCGGTCCTCGGCGATCGTCCGCGTCCCGTCCCCCTCCAGGGAGACGTACCCGGTCGTCAGCGGCCCCAGCCGGAAGCCGTTGTCCGACGGCACGACGACCTCCGCGGCTCCCGGCTCCCGCGAAGGACGCCGCAACAGCCTCCGCAGCGCACCGGCACGACTGCCCAGTGCGATGCCCGCCGCGAAGAAGGCCAGCTCACGCCGCATCAGCGAACCCCGTCCACCAGTCGGCGCCGACGGGGACGGCACGCCCGCAGCGGGCGGCCGGGACCACGTCCGGCGCACCACGTCCCGACGACCGGATGATAACCGCGCGGGGTCGGGCGGTGATCGCCTCGCGACCACCGCCACCGCTCCAGTAGCGTCCGGCCGTGGTGTCGAACAACCGGACTCTTCGCGTCAGCTTCGTCTGCACCGGCAACATCTGCCGCTCCCCCGTCGCCGCGCTCGTGTTCGCCGAGCACGTGCGGCGTGCCGGGCTGGCCGGGGAGGTCGAGGTGAGCAGCGCGGGCACCGGGCCGTGGCACGTGGGCGAGCCAGCCGACCCGCGCGCCGCCCGGTCCCTGCTCGACGCCGGGTACCCGACCGCGCACGTCGCCGCGCAGGTGTCGCACGAGCACCTCGGCGCGGACCTCCTGGTGGCGCTCGACTCCGGGCACGCCCGCGACCTGCGGCGACTGGTCGACGACCCGGACCGGGTGCGGCTGCTGCGCTCGTTCGACCCGGACGCCGACGGGCCTGACGTGCCCGACCCCTACTACGGCGGGCGCGAGGGCTTCGACGAGGTGCTCGCGATGGTGGAGGCCGCGGTGCCCGGCCTGCTGGCCGAGGTGCGCGAGCGGCTGTGACGGACTCACCACCGGCCGACGTCGCCGCCGAGCTGACCGGCACGGTTGCGACGGCCGCGCGACGGCTCTCCGGGGACGTGCACGTCGTGGACCTCGCCGACGGCACGGCCGTCGTCGTCAAGCGGCACCGCGAACCCGGCTGGGCACGTGCGGAGGCCGCGTCGCTGGCGTGGCTCGCCGTGCCGGGCGCACCACCGGTGCCCGGCGTGCGCGGGCACCGCGACGGGTGGCTCGTGATCGACCACGTGCCGCCCGGCAGACCGTCCGAGCGCGCCGCCGAGGACTTCGGCCGTGCCCTGGCCGTGCTGCACGCCGCGGGAGCGCCCGCGTTCGGCTCCCCGCCGCCGGGCGGCCCGCGGGACGCCTCGATCGGACTCGCGCCGATGCGCGACGTGCCCGGCGGGGAGTGGCCGTCCTGGTACGCCGAGCACCGCGTCCTGCCCTACGTGCGGACCGCGCGGGACACCGGTGTGCTCACCGCGGCCGAGGCGCGGGTGTTCGAGGACGCGTGCGACCGGATCGAGGGGCTGGCCGGGCCGCCGGAGCCCCCGGCCCGGCTGCACGGCGACCTGTGGAGCGGCAACGTGCACTGGGCCGCCGACGGCCGCGCGTGGCTGGTCGACGCGTCGGCGCACGGCGGCCACCGGGAGACCGACCTCGCGATGCTGCGGCTGTTCGGCTGCCCGCACCTGGACCGCGTGCTGGCCGCCTACCGGGAGCGGGCCCCGCTCGCCCCCGGCTGGCGGGAGCGGGTGCCGCTGCACCAGCTCTTCCCGCTGCTGGTGCACGTCGTGCTGTTCGGCCGGGGCTACGCCGCCGAGGCGCTCGCCGCCGCGCGGGCGTGACCCCGGCCGGTCAGCCCGCCCAGTTGCCGGTGAAGAACATCGTCGCGAGCACCGTCTGGACCACGATGTTGCAGTACATCACCCCGAACACCACCGGCCGCAGCGCCGGGCGCCGCTCCACCGCGATCACCAGCGCCAGGTAGAGCACGACGCAGGGCAGCGTGTAGCGGTGCACCGAGACGAGGTTGCTGTTCAGCGTGAACATCACGAAGGACATCAGGCCGAACGCCGCGAGCGGCACACCGTCCCAGCGCAGCGCGACGAGCACGTAGACCGAGGCGACGAGCAGCAGCAGGAGCCCCACCAGCGGCAGCAGGTGGTCGACGACCGTGCCGTAGGACATCGGCACGTTGCCGGTGAGCGCGCGCAGCACGAGCCACGTCTCCCGGCCGACCGTGTTCAGGATGTTCGGGTTGAACACGTGGTAGCCCCACGCCGGGTTGGCCTCGTAGGCGCTGGTCATCCCGAGCGCCCTGCCGGAGACGATCTCCAGGTGGATCGCGAAGGCGGCGAAGCCCAGAGCGCTGGCGGGGAACAGGAGCAGCTTCCACGACAGCAGACCGCGCGGCTTCCAGTTCACCGAACGGCAGAACTCCAGGAAGCACAGGCCGACGAACAGCACGGCGGTGATCCGCGACGAGGTCAGCGGGATCAGGCACAGCGCCATCCAGATCCACTGCCTGCGCAGGGCGAACAGGTAGGCCCAGAAGCCGAGCGCGATGAACGTGGCCTCGCTGTAGAACGCGTGCAGGAAGAGGGCCGCCGGCGAGGTGAGGAACAGCGCCACCGCGAGCCACGGCATCCGCGGGCCGACCGCGAAGTAGCGGGTGATCTTGATCAGGGCGACGACGCCCAGCCAGGTGGCCGCGGTGTTCAGCAGCAGTCCGGCGGCGAGGAAGGGCAGCGTGCCGAAGCTCGCGAGCTGGACCAGCCGCACGCTCAGCGGGAACAGCGGGTAGAACGCGGGCACCGCGGCGTCGGTCGCGTACTCACCGCTCATGATGCGGTGGAACCACAACCCGTCCCACCGGTAGGTGTGGACGAGCACCGTCGGGTCCACGCCGCTCATCCTGGCGATGCCGGTGGTCAGCAGCAGCGACGGCTCCACGACCGCGCCGACGGCGGTCATGGCGGCCTGCCACACCAGCACCACGACGGCCGCTCTGGCGAAGTCGCCTCGCACCCGGTTCCACCCGCGGCGCGCGCGGGGGGCGGCGTCCTCGGTCTGCCGGGTCACCGGAGCGGAGTTCGTCAACGTCATCGCGATCCGCCGACGGCCGCTTCGGTCGGCACGCGCTGCTCCGCGCCGCCGCCCTGCGCGGCCCGGAGGGTGCGGCGGCGCGGCGCGGGGGCCGGCTCGCCGCCGCTCCGGACGGAGGACACGCCGTAGAGCGGCCTGCCCTGCGACTCGGTGTAGATCCGGCCGATGTAGCTGCCGAGCAGGCCCAGCATGCTGATCTGGATGCCGCCGAGGAAGAACATGGCGATGGTCATGAACGCCCAGCCCGGCACGGCCGACTCGGGCGAGAGCAGCTTGACCCCCAGCACGTACAGGATGCCCAGCAGGCTCAGCGCGGAGATCGAGTAGCCGATGCGGGCCACCAGCTTCAGCGGCGCGGCGGAGAAGCCGAGGATGCCGTCGGCGGCGAAGCGCAGCATCTTGCGCAGCGGGTAGCCGGTGCTGCCCGCGTGCCTGGCGTCGCGGTCGAACAGCACGGCCGTCTGGCGGAAGCCGACGTAGCTGACCAGTCCGCGCAGGAAGCGGTTGTGCTCGCGGTACTTGCGCAGCTCGTCGACGACCTTGCGGTCCAGCAGCCGGAAGTCGCCGGTGTTCTCCGGGATGTCGATGTCGGCGAGGCGGCGCAGCAGCCAGTAGAAGCCGTGCGCGGTGGAGCGCTTGAAGACCGTGTCCTGGCGGGAGCGGCGCTGCGCGTAGACGACGTCGTAGCCGTCCTCCCAGCGCTCCAGCAGCTCCAGGCTGACCGCGGGAGGGTCCTGCATGTCGCTGTCCATGACGATCACGGCGTCCGCGTCGGTCGCGTCCAGGCCCGCGGTGACCGCGACCTGGTGGCCGAAGTTCCTGGACAGGTCGATCACGGTCACGCGGTCGTCGGTCCCGGTCAGCTCGTGCAGCTTGGCGAGCGAGTCGTCCTCGCTGCCGTCGTTGACGTAGACGAAGCTGAACTCGTAGCGGTCGCTCAGCGGAGCCACGACCTCGCTGATGGTGCGGTGCAGGAGCTCGATGTTCCCCGACTCGTTGAAGATCGGGAACACGTACGACACCCGTCGCGGCCACTGGTCGGACACGAGAATCTTCCCCCTGGTTCGATCGCTCGCAACACGACGGCTCATGGGCTCATGATCGCTGCGCGCGTTGCGCGATTTTACCGTTGACACGCCCTCGTCCCGGCCCGAGGTTGCACGCAGCGCCCGATGGTGAGCTGGAACACGGGTACAATCACCCGTACGAGGGTCTTCGACCTCTGCCACCGGTGACGTTGCCGCGTTTGGTCCACCTGCCGCCGGACGTGCCGGTGCGCACGGGCGTGACGCGCGCGGCTCCGGACCGTCCCGGTTCCACCGCGCGGTTCACCGGCGCGAGCACCGGACGCCCCCGGTCGAGGATGGTGGAGCTCACACCTGGCCGGGGTCGCCGCGCCGGACCGGTGGTCAGACGCCTACCGTGGTCTCCGTGCGGTTCCGCTTCCTGTTGCGCCCCGGCTGGCTCGCGCTGACGCTGGCCGTCTGGGTCTTCGCGGGCGCGTGCTTCGCACTGCTCGCACCCTGGCAGTTCGGCCGCGACGCCGAGCGCGAGGCGCAGAACGACGCCATCTCCTCCTCCGTCGACCTCGACCCGGCGCCCGTCTCCGAGGTGCTGGGCCGGGACAACTCCGCGCACGAGTGGCGCGAGGTGGAGCTGACCGGCGAGTACCTGGCCGACGCCGAGGCCGTGGCCCGGCTGCGGACCGTGCAGGGCGAGGCCGCCTTCGAGGTGCTCACGCCGTTCCGGCTCGCCGACGGCCCGACCGTGCTGGTGAACCGCGGCTACGTGCGGCCGGTGAACGGCGTTCGCGTGCCGGACTACGCCGCGCCGCCGGCGGGCCGGGTGAGCGTCGTGGCCCTGGTGCGGGCGGGCGAGTCCGACAGCGGTGACGCGTTCACCGAGGACGGCCACCGGCAGGTGCGCTCGATCAACTCGGCCGTGGTCGGCCGGGCCGCCGGGCTCGGCGACGTGCGTCCCGGCTACTTCCAGCTCGTGGAGGGTCAGCCGGGCGTCGTGCAGGGCGCGCTGCCGCTGCCGAAGCTCGACGCGGGCCCGTTCTTCTCCTACGCGCTCCAGTGGATCGCGTTCGGCGTGATGGCGCTGGGCGGCTGGCTGTACTTCACCTGGCGCGAGGCGCAGCCCGGCGGCGTGCTGGCCGAGGAGCGCCCGCGCCGCAAGACCGTGCAGGAGATGCTGGCCGAGGACCCGGTCAGCGGCTGAGCGCGGTCAGCCCCTGCTGGACCGGCGACCGGCGAACAGCGCCACGACGGCGGCCAGCAGGGCGGCCCCCGCTCCGACCACCCGCGACAGCTCCACCGCGCGCGTCACGTGCCCCGCGTCGGGAGCGCGCCCGTCGCCGAGGACCGGCCGGTCCTCCACGCCGTGCCGGTAGACCGTGCGCCCGCCGAGCCTGATCTCCAGCGCACCCGCGAACGCCGCCTCGACCTGCCCCGCGTTGGGGCTGGGGTGGGCGGCGGCGTCGCGGCGCCACGTGGACCACGCCTGCGGCGCGGAGCCGCCGACGACGGGAGCGCCCGCGGTGGTGAGCAGCGCGGCGATCCGCGACGGCACCAGGTTCGCCACGTCGTCCAGCCGCGCCGACGCCCAGCCGAAGCGCAGGTAGCGGGGCGAGCGGTGCCCCACCATCGCGTCGAGGGTGTTCGCGGCCCGGTAGGCGAGCAGCCCCGGCACCCCGGCGACGGCGCCCCACAGCAGGGGGGCCACGACGGCGTCGGAGGTGTTCTCGGCCACCGACTCCACGGTGGCCCTGGCGAGTCCGGCCGTGTCCAGGCGCTGCGGGTCGCGGCCGCACAGGCTCGGCAGGCGCTCGCGGGCGGCGTCGACCTCACCGGCGTTCAGCTCGCGTCCCATCGCGGTGCCCTCCGCGGCGAGCGAGGCCCCGCCGAGCACGACCCAGGTGGCGACCGCCGTCGTGGCGGCCTCGGCGACCAGGTTGCCCCGGCTCGCGCGCTCCACGGCCCGCCCGGCCAGCGCGACCCCGCCGACCAGGAGCGCGGTGTGGGCGACCCCGGCGACGCGGTGGTCGCGGTGCAGCACCCTCTCCACGGCGCCCGCCACGCGTCCGAACGCCGCGACCGGGTGTCCTCGGCGGGGGTCGCCGAGGACCGCGTCCGCCGCGACTCCCAGCACCAGTCCCACCGCGCGTCCCGCGCCCACTCCGGCCTCCCCAGATGACACGAAGGTGTGAGCGAGCACCGTATCGCCTGCCCGTCACCCGGTCGGACGGCGGTCCGCGGTTCCCGTCGCGGCGGGTCCTGTCGGTGCGCGGCACTAGGGTGGCCGTCCGTGGAGCCAGGGGACGAGACACCGGACGGCGGGCGGCAGCGCAGGTTGAAGCTGTACGCCTACCTGGACGCGCAGCACCACCAGCGCACCTACCTGGCGATCATGCGGCTGTTCGCCTCGACGCTGCTGGCCGACCTGTCGGCCGGCGAGGTCGCCGGCGCGCTGGCCGGCGCCGAGCGCGCGGGGCGCGTCGACCGCGGCGAGTCGCGGGTGGAGAACGTGATCAACCGGCTCAACCAGCTCGTGGAGTGGGGCAACCTGGTGCGCGGGCGGCGCGAGGTCGTCGCGGCGAGCATCGCCGAGTTCCAGCACGGCAGCGCCCGCTACCAGGTCAGCAAGCTGGCGCTGCGCGTGCAGCGGGACGTGGACGAGGTGCTGCGGGTGCCGGAGGGCGCGCGCGAGGTGTCGCGCGAGCTGCTGCCCGCGATCGAGCGCGGCCTGAGCGAGCTGGGCCGGTCGCTGTCCGAGGCGCTGGTGTCCGGCGCGTCCTCGCCGCGCGCCAGGGAGGTGCTGGCCGAGCGGGTCACGACGGTGTTCCTCCAGCACGCCGAGCTGGCGGCGACGGTCCGCGACTTCTACGCCTACCTGGGCCAGGTCGTGACCCGCAACCACCTCGCGCCGGAGGAGATCTCCGGGTTCCGCAACCTGCTGGTCGAGTACATCCAGATGGTCGTGGAGGACGTGCTGCGGCACACCCCGGCCGTCGCGGACGCCCTGGCCGGGCTGAACCGGGCGCGGGCGGAGCTGCTGCGGCTGCTCGGCTCGGCCGAGGGGCTCGGCGCGGAGGTGGAGCGCGCCCGCGGCCGGTCAGCGCACGACTGGGACGAGCTGACGGACTGGTTCGTGGACCGGCCCGGCCGTCCCAGCCAGGTGACGGCGCTGCGCGAGGCCACGGCCCGCGCGATCGGCTCGCTGCTGGCGAGCGTGAAGCGCGCGACGTCCGGCGGCGGCCTGCTGCCGGGGCGGCGCGCGGAGCTGCTGAAGCTCGCGGCCTGGTTCGACGGCGGCACCCGCGATCAGGCGCACGAGCTGTACGCGGCGGCGTTCGGGCTGCACTCCGCCCGCCACCTGTCCCCCGCGCCGGAGCACGACGGCGACGACGAGCGGACGCCGTGGCGCGACGGCCCGGTGCTGGACGTGACGGTGAGCGTGCGCAGCCGCGGCGACCGGGGCGCGCGGGGCCGCACCTCGCGGATCGTGGACGACCCGATCACCGAGCAGTCGCTGCTCGCCGAGGCGCGCGAGGCCGACGAGCGGCGCGCGGCGTCGGTGGCGGAGCTGACGGCGGCGTCGTCGGCGCTGGAGGAGACGGTGCTGTCCCCCGGCGCGCTGGGCGTGCTGTGCGAGCTGCTGACGCTCGCGATGGCCCAGCGGGAGGACGCGGCCGACACCGGGTCGGCGACCGATCCGGTGCGCGGCCTGCGGGTGACGGTGGCGGCCGAGCCCGGCGGGGCCACCCGGATCACGTCGGCGGCGGGCACCCTGACGCTGCACGACGCGGCGCTGACCCTGCACGGAGGCGGCGCGTCGTGAGCCCGCTCGTGCTGGACGACCTGCCGGAGATCGACGCGGCGAACGTGGTGCGCTGCGCGCGCACCCTGCTGCGCAGGCCGCTGCTGCGCGCGGGCGGCCACGACGGCGACCTGCTGGCGCTGGTGTACCGGCACCGGTTCGCGCTCCAGGACCTCTTCGCCGGTCTGCTGGGCTACCGGCTCGTCGTGGAGCGCCGCTTCGCGCGGCTGTACAAGTCGGGGCCGGGCGCCGACGACACCCGCGGTGTGCCGGGCCTGTCGCCGCGCGGTTACGCCTACCTGGCGCTGACGCTGGCCGTGCTGACCGGCGCGGGGCGGCAGGTGCTGCTGTCGCGGCTGGTGGCGGACGTGCGGTCGGCGGCGGCCGAGGCGGGCGTGGAGGTCGTGGACGACACGGCCGACCGGCGCGCGCTGACGGCGGCGCTGCGGCACCTGGTGTCGCTGGGGGTGCTGCACGAGACGGAGGGCTCGGTGAACTCGGTGGTGCCGAGCGGGCCGGAGGTCGCGCTCGTGCCCCTCGAAGCGCTGCTGACGATCGACACGGACCTGCTGGGCCAGCTGCTCACCGGTCCGGTCGGCGAGGCGGACTCGCCGCGGCGGCTGGTGGAGCTGGCGGCGCGGCCGGGTCCGCGGGGTGTGGAGCACGCGGTGCGGCGCAGGCTCGTGGAGACGCCGCTGGTGCTGTACGCGGACCTGCCGCCGGAGCAGGCCGACTGGTTGCGGCGTCACCAGCGGCGGGAGTCGGTGCTGCTGGAGAGGTGCTTCGGGCTCCGCACGGAGAGCCGCGCGGAGGGCGTGCTCGCGACCGACCCGGAGGAGTACCTGACCGACGTGCACTTCCCCGGCGCGTCCACGGTCGCCCGGATCGCGCTGCTGGCGCTGCCGCGACTCCTGGAGACCGACGACCCGGAGGACCCGGACGAGGAGCAGGCGCACCGCACCGACGGCCGTCACCCCGTCGCGCCCGGCCGGTTGCGCGAGGTGTGCGAGCTGCTGGTGGCCGACTACCCGGCCGCCTGGTCCAAGCAGGTGGCGGAAGACGTGGACCGGCTGGCCGAGGAGGTCGTGGAGCTGCTGCGCGCGGCGGGCCTCGCGGTGGTGACGGACGAGGGCGTGCTGCTCAACCCGGCCGCGCACCGCTGGGTGCCCGAGCCGGACGGCGATCCGGAGCGCGAGGTCGTTCCGGTGGCCGTGGCGGCGCCCGAGCCGAGCTGGTCCCTGTTCGACGACGACGACGACACGGAGGGCGGCGCGTGAACGCCGAGCGGGACAGGTGGCGGTTGCACCGCGGCGGCGTGGTCAACATCTGGCAGTACAGCGAGCAGACGTTCGACTTCTCCGGCGGGCGGGCGATCTTCCAGGGCACCAACGGCTCGGGCAAGTCCCGCACGCTGGAGCTGCTGCTGCCGCTGTGCCTGGACGGCGACCTGCGCCAGCTGGGCTCCAAGGGCTTCGACACGGTCAGCATCCGCCGTCTCATGCTGGACGACTGGAACGGCGGCCCCAACCGGGTCGGCTACGCGTGGATCGAGCTGCACCGCGTGGTGAACGGCGTCGAGGAGCACCTGACCTGCGGGCTGGGCGTGAAGGCGTCGAAGACGTCCAACGCGATCACCGACTCGTGGCGCTTCATCACGCCGGCGCGGGTGGGGCGCGACCTCCAGCTGTGGGTCACGGTGACCGACACCGAGCGCGCGCCGCTGAGCCAGCCGCAGCTGCGGGAGATCATCGGCGCGGACTGCCTGTACGAGGAGGCCCCGTTCCGGGCGAAGATCGCCGAGAGCGTCTACGGGGTGCCGGCGGCCCGCTACGGCGACCTGCTGCACCTCCAGCGCACGCTGCGCAACCCCGACGTGGGTCTGAAGGTCCTGGAGGGGCAGCTGGAGCAGATCCTGTCCGACGCGCTGCCGCCGCTGGACCAGGCGATGATCGAACAGCTCGCGACCTCGTTCGACGACCTGGAGTCGATCCGGGAGAACATCACCAGGCTGTCGTCGGCCGACGCGGCGCTGAGCACGTTCCTCACGACGTACTCCGACTACGCGTTCGCGGGCGTGCGGGCCGCGCTGGAGCGGCTGACCGGCGCGGAGGGCGCGGTGCACAAGCGGCAGCGCGAGTCCCGGCGGCTGACGGCGCTGCTGGCCGGGGCCCGCGAGGAGCGGACCGGCGCCGAGAGCGCGCAGGTGGAGCTGGAGACGGGCGAGCAGCGGGCCGAGGAGCGGATCGGGGCGCTCAAGGAGCTGCCCGCGTTCCGCGACCTGGAGGACCTCCGGACGCGGGAGAAGCTGGTCGACGAGAAGCGCTCGTCGGCCGTGGCGGCGCTGGAGATGGCGAACAAGCAGCGCACGGCCGAGGACGGGGCCGTCGACGGCGTCCTGCGGCAGTTGCGCCGCCTCGCCGACGACCTGGCGTCGGCCGACGAGCTGGTGGAGCCGCTGAGCGGCCACCTGCGCGCGATCGGCCTGGACCCGGCGCTCGCGCCGGTCGTGCCGCGGGTGCCGGTGACCGACGCGACCTCGGTTCCCGACCGGGTGCGGGCGAAGCCCGATCCCGAGGCCGATCCGCTGCCCGTCGACCGGCGCGTCCCGCCCTCGCCGTCGGCCGGGGAGGTCCTCTCCGGGCTGGAGCGGGCCGGTGCGGCGGCGGAGGAGATCGCCTCGGCCGCCCGGCAGCGGGGCGCGCTGGCGCTGGCCCTGCACGAGCGGGCCGTGCGGCTGGAGGCCGAGCAGCGGCACGTCGAGGACGTGCGGCGGCGGGCCGAGGACGCGCGGAGCGCCGCCGCGGACGCCGCCACCCTGCGCGACCGGGCCACCGCGGAGCTGACCGCGGCCGCGACCGGCTGGGTGGAGGCCGTCGCGCGCTGGCGGGCGACCGGGCCGCTGGCCGAGGAGCACCCCGAGCAGGCGCTGGACCTGCCGGAGACCGCCGATCTGGTGACCGGCCCGGCCGGCGCGCGCACCACCACGACCGCGGCCCGCGCGTGGGTGACCCCGCTGGTGCGGGCGGCGCGCGACGCCGAGCACGCGGCGGGAGGGCGTCGGAGCGAGCTGCGGACCCTGATCGACGAGCGGGACGCGGAGCTGGCCGGGCTGCGCTCCGGCGAGGAGCCCGCGCCGCCGCGCGACCGGTTCTCCCCGGCCGGGCGCGACCCGGCGACCGGGTCGCCGTTCTACCGGCTGGTGGACTTCGACGCGGCTCTCGGGGACGCGGAGCGGGCCGGGCTGGAGTCGGCGTTGCAGGCGTGCGGCCTGCTCGACGCGTGGGTCGGCGGCGACGGCGTCGTGGACGATCCGGACCTGGCCGGGGTGTTCGCCCGCGCCGCCGCCCCGGTGGAGGGCGCGGCGCTGACGTCGCTGCTGGTGCCGGCGACCGAGGGGGAGCCGGTGGACGCGCGGGTCGTGGCCGGGCTGCTCGCCGCCGTGTCGACGACCGCGGCGGTGAACGATCCGGCGGCGGACGATCCGGTGGCGGGCGGGCTGTCGGTGTCGGTGACCGGCCGGTGGAGCGCGGGGGTGCTCGGCGGCGCGTGGAGCAAGCCCGCGGCGGAGTTCATCGGCGCGGGCGCGCGCGACGCCGCGCGACGGCGGCGCATCGCGGCCCTGGAGGACGAGCTGGAGGCGCTGCGCGGAGACCTCGGCGCGGCCGAGTCCGAGCTGACGGCGGCACGCGCCCGCGTGGCGCGCTGGGAGGCGCACCTGGCCGGGTTCCCCGACGACGGCGAGCTGATCGGCAGGCACAGCAGGGCGCAGGCCGCGCAGGAGTCGGCGGACCGCGCCCTGACCGGGGCCGCTGCGCTGCGCGAGGAGCTGGAGGGTGCGCTGGCCCGCGCGGAGGCGGCGCGGACCGACCTCGCGCGGCGGGTCGGCGAGGCCGGTCTGCCCACCGGCAGCGACGGGCTGCGGCAGGCGCAGCAGGCGGCGGCCGAGGCGCAGCGCACGGCCGACCGGCTCGGCGACGTCCTGCGGCGGCGCTGCCGCGGTGCCGTGGCCGACCTCACCGACGCGGTGCACCGCTACCACGCGGCCGTCGCCGACCGGGAGGCCGCCGAGGCCGACGCGGAGGCGCGCTGCGTGGACCTGGCGACGCAGGCGGCGGCCCTGACCGAGCTGACCGACGCCGTCGGCGGTGAGGCGCGGGAGATCTCCGCGCAGCTCACGTCGCTGGAGTCGTCGCGCCGGTCGGTGCGGGCCGAGCTGCGCGGGGTGCGCGAGCGGGTCGCCGCCGCGCGCGAGGAGGCCGCGAAGCTGGAGGCCCAGCTGGAGGCGGCGCACGCGCAGCTCGCCGAGGCGCGGGAGACCGAGGCCCGCGCCGCCGAGCAGTGCCTGGCCGCGGTGTCGGCGCCCGGTGTGCTGGTGGCGGCGCTGCCCGACCTCGCGGAGGACGACCTGGCCGCGGTGCGGGCGGCCGTCGCCGCGGCCGGTGAGCGGCGCGGCGCGAGCGAGGCGACCGTGATCAGCAAGCTCCAGGCGCTCCAGACGTCGCTGGCCGGGTCGCACGACATCGCCGCCGAGCAGCACGGCGGCGTGCTGACGGTGACGGTGACCGGCGAGGAGGGCCCGCGTCCGGTGGCCGTGGCAGCCCGCCGGGTGCGGACGAAGCTGGCCGAGCAGCGCAGCTTCCTGGACGAGTCCTACCAGGGGATCTTCGCCGACTACCTGATCCGCGACCTCGCCGAGTGGCTGCGCGGTCAGATCGCCGTGGCGGAGGACCTGTGCCGGCGGATGAACGAGGTCCTGGGGCGGGCGCGGTCCAGCCAGGGCGTGCACGTGAAGCTCGCCTGGCGGTCGTCGTCGGCGCTGGAAGAGGAGACGAGGCAGGCGCTCGCGCTGGTGCGGCTGCCGTACGCGAACCGGACGCCGGAGCAGGACGCGACGCTGCGCCGCGTGTTCACCGAGCGCATCGAGGCGGAGCGCGACTCGCAGACCCGCGGCTACGCGGAGATCCTGTCGCGGGCGCTGGACTACCGCGCGTGGCACGCGTTCACCGTGACCGTCGCCGACACCGGCCCGGACGGCGGCCCGCGCGAGCGCAGGCTGCGCCAGCTGTCCTCCGGCGAGACGCGGCTGATCTCCTACGTGACCCTGTTCGCGGCGGCGGCGTCCTTCTACGACGCGGTGAGCAGCGGTTCCGACTCGTTCGAGCCGCTGCGCCTGGTGCTGCTGGACGAGGCGTTCGAGCGGTTGGACGACCCGACGATCGCGCGGATGCTGGGCCTGCTGGTGGACCTGGACATGGACTGGGTGATCACCTGGCCGAGCGGCTGGGGCGTGTCGGACAAGATCCCGCGGATGCACATCTACGACGTCCTGCGACCGCGCAACGGCCGAGGCGTGGCGTGCACGCGCACGACGTGGGACGGCGTGGCGCTGGGCCGGGTGGACCCGTGACGCGCGAGGAGCTGCGGGACGCCTACGGGCTGACCGAGCTGGCCGAGCTGTGGCGGCTGGCCAGGGAGACGATGGAGTCGCCGCGGCCCCGGTCGGCGTTCAGCGTGCGGGTGCCCGACGCCGCCACCGCAGAGGCGCTGGGGTTCGTGCTGCGCAAGGAGGTCGGCTTCCCCGCGCGGCGGCAGGTCTCGCTGGTCAAGCTCAACGAGCACCTGCTCGCCGGTCCGCACGGCCGTCCCCTCGTGGAGGTGCTGCACGCGGTGCACGGCAGGCCGGTGGAGCGGGGCGCGGAGCGGGCGGACGCCTTCGTGGCGCGGGACCCGGTGGAGACGTCGCTGTGGAAGGCGCTCGACGAGCACGGGCTGGTGCGCGAGCCGTGGGCGCAGCGGTGGGTGGAGGAGGTGCGCCGCTACGGTCGCGTCCCCGCGGCAGAGGCGCCCGCGACCGCGCGGCGTGCCGCCGAGGTCCTGGCCTCGCTGCCCCGCGCCACCACGCGGCACGCGCTGGCGGGCACCGCCCTGGACCGGGGACGGCCGCTGGCCCGGCTGGTGCTGCGCGGCCTGGCCCTCTCCCTCGGCGTGGAGGTTCCGGTGACCGCCGCGCAGGAGCGGGCGCTGTGGGAGCGGGCCGGGGTCGCCGCTCACGGGCTGGGCGCGCCGCCGATCGTGCACGCCGCGGAGGCGGGCGGCACGGTCGCCGTGTGCCGGAGCCCGCGACTGGTCGAGGAGGCGGTCGCGGCCGGGGTGGCGCATCCGCTGGTCTGCGTCGACGACCGGCTCACCGACGAGGCGCGCGAGGTGCTGCGCGGGCGTGACGTGGTCGTGCACGCCGACTTCGACCGCGCGGGTCTGGCACTGGTGGACGAGGTCGTCGCGGTCACCGGCGGACGGCCGTGGCGGATGGGCGCGGCCGACTACCGGGCCGCCGTGGCCGAGCTGATCCCGGCCGGTGTCGACCTGCCGACGCTGACGACCGCACCCTCCGGGGACTCCGAGCTGGTCCGCGCCATGACCTCGGCCGGGCTCGTCGTGGAGGAGGAGCACGTGCTGGAGACGCTGCTGGCCGACCTCACCCGGTGGAGCGCGTAGCCGACGCCGCGCGCACCCCGCCCGCCGCCAGGAACTCCGCGACGGGCAGCGTGGCCGCGCCCAGCGCCACCGACTCCGGCCCCAGCTCGCACAGGTCGATCGACGCCCGCTGGAACGACCGGCGCAGCGCGTGCTCGGCCGCGGCGGCGCGGATGCCGGGCAGCAGCCGCTCGCCGAGCAGCAGACCGGCCCAGCCGCCGATGATCACCCGTTCCGGGTTGAGCGTGTTGATCAGGTTGGCCACGCCGGCACCGGCGCAGCGCGCGGTCTCCTCCAGCACGGCCCGCGCCCGCGCGTCGGTGTCGGCGAGCGCCACGAGGTCGCGCAGCGCCCGTTCCTGGTCCACCTCGACCGGCCGCGCTCCCACGGCCTCGTGGTACCGGTCGAGCACGCCAGCGGCCCCGACGTACGCCTCCAGGCAGCCGCGCGCGCCGCAGCGGCACGTTCGCCCGTCGAGCGCGATCGTGGTGTGCCCCCACTCGCCCGCGCCGCCCGACGCCCCCCGGTACGGCGTGCCGTCGGCGACGACGCTCGCGCCGACCCCGGAGCCGATGAGCGCGATCACCGCGTCGCGCGCGCCCCGCCCCGCCCCGAACCACATCTCGGCCTGACCGAGGGTGTTGGCACCGTTGTCGACGTGCAGCGGCAGGCCGGTGCTCGCAGCGAGCAGCCGGTGCAGCGGGACACCGTCCCAGCCGGTCGTCTGGGCGTGCACGAGCGGTTCGGGCCCCTGCTCCACGAGGCCCGGCACGCCCACGCCGACGCCGAGCACCCGGTCGCGCTCGACGCCGCTGTCCGCCAGGCACCGCGTGAGCCCGGCGGTCACCCGCCGCACGACGGTGTCGACGGACTGCGCGCCCGGTTCCACCGGGAAGGTGGTCATCGCGAGCCGGGTGAGCGTCAGGTCGAAGACCTCCACGAGCACGTGCGTCTCGCCGACGTCGACCCCGGCGACGGCGGCGTGGCCGGGGTCCACCCGCAGCAGCACGCGCGGCCGTCCGCCGTCGGACTCCACGAGCCCGGCCTCCGCGAGGACGCCGTCGTCGAGCAGCTCACCGGCGACGTTGCTGACCGACGCCTGGCTCAGCCCGGTCGCGCCCGCGAGCTCGTGACGGCTGAGGGGGCCGTGGAAGTAGAGGTGGCGCAGCACGCGGGCGCGGTTGGCGGCGCGCAGGTCCCGCACCGTGCGTCTGCTGCCGTGTCCTGTTCTCAGCGGCACCGCTGCGGACCTCCCACCCCTTGACGGCACACCTGCGCGTCGCTTGAATCACGTCTTGAAGTAAGGCGTGATGCGAAGGTGTCGCGTCCGAGTGTGCCAGTCGTCGCAGAGCTGCGAGAACTGTGACCCCGCGCCGTCCCCGCCGCCCTCCCGGCCGGGGCGGGGCGACGGCCCAGCGGGCGTGCCGTCCTCCGCGCGCGCCTCCGCCCTCCAGCGAACGAGGACTCCCTGCCATGCCTCACTCCTCGCCACCCCGCCAGGGGCCGCACCGCCTGATCCCCGTCGCCGCCGCGCTCACCGCACTGGTGGCCGCGTTCGCGGTGGTCCCCGACGCGCCGTCCGCCACCGCGGCGGGCGAGTCGGTCGACGTGCACCTGACCACGACCTCCGACCCCGGTGGCCGCGTGGTCACCCGCGGCCTGCAGAAGCAGACCCCCGTCACCTTCACCGCCGGCAACGGCACGGGCGGCCAGACGATCACCGTCGACGAGAACACCACCTACCAGCAGTTCGAGGGCGGCGGCGCGTCGTTCACCGACACGGCGGCGTGGCTGATGAACAGCAGCGGCGCGCTGAGCGCGGCGACGCGCGAGGACACCGTGCGCAAGCTGTTCGACCCGGTGAACGGGATCGGGCTGTCCTTCAACCGCAACGTGATCGGCTCGTCCGACCTCGCGCGCGGCAACTTCTCCTACGACGACACGTGCTGCGACGTCGGCGACTTCACCATCGCCCACGACCTCGCGGACGTCCTGCCGCTGACCAAGCGCGCCAAGGAGCTGAACCCCGAGCTGACGGTCATGGCGTCGCCGTGGAGCGCGCCGGGCTGGATGAAGGACAACGGCCGGCTCGACCAGGGCTGGCTCCAGGCGCAGTACTACGGCCAGTACGGCCAGTACCTCGCGAAGTACGTGCAGGCGTACCAGTCGCGGGGCGTGCCGATCGACTACGTGTCGGTGCAGAACGAGCCCGGCTGCTGCCCCGGGTACCCGTCGATGCACTGGAACACCGACGGGCTGATCTACTTCACGAAGAACGCCCTGTGGCCCGCGTTCCGCTCGGCCGGGATCACCACGAAGACCCTGGTCATGGACTGGAACTTCGACGCCTACGACACGTGGGCCAAGCCGCAGCTCCAGGACCCGGCGATCGTGAACGACCCGCTGTTCGGCGGCATCGCGTGGCACGGCTACGGCGGTGACGTGGCGACGCAGACGCGCGCGCACGACGAGTTCCCGAACGTGAAGTCCTACGACACCGAGCACTCCGGCGGCACCTGGATCTCCGACCAGCAGGCCGAGGACATGAACAACATCATCGACTACACCCGCAACTGGGGCCGGACGGTGACGAAGTGGAGCCTCGCGGTCGACCAGAACCGGGGCCCGCACAACGGCGGCTGCGGCACGTGCACCGGCCTGATCACCGTTCACAACGGGGACTCCAGGCACGGCCAGGTGGACTACACCGTCGAGTACTACACGATGGGCCACCTGACGAAGTTCGTGCGCAAGAACGCCCACCGCGTCGCGTCCACCGACAACGCGGCCGTGCGCAACGTGGCCTGGAAGAACCCCGACGGCTCCAAGGCCCTCATCGCGCACAACACCACCGGCGGCACGCAGAACGTGCGGGTGAACTGGGGAAGCTCGTCGTTCTCCTACGACCTCCCGGCGAAGACCTCGGCCACGTTCACCTGGCGGGGCGTCCAGGCCGGGAACCCCGCCCCGGTCGGCGGCGCGATCACCGGTCTCGGCGGCAAGTGCCTCGACGTCGCGGGCGGCTCGACCGCCAACGGCGCGGCCGTGCAGGTCCACGACTGCAACGGCTCGGCGGCGCAGCGCTGGGCGGTGAACACCGACGGCACGATCCGCACCCCCGGCGGGAAGTGCCTGGACGTGAAGGACGGTTCGACCGCGAACGGGGCCGGGGTCCAGGTCTGGGACTGCTTCGGCGGCGGCAACCAGCGGTGGACCGTCACGGCGGCGCGGGACGTCGTCAACCAGGGGGCGGGCAAGTGCCTCGACGTCACCGGCAACACCTCGGCCAACGGCACGCCGGTCCAGATCTGGAGCTGCACGGGCGGCGCCAACCAGAAGTGGACCGTGAGCTGACGGCCCCGAGCACCGCGGGCGGACCGTTCCCCGGCGTGAACGGTCCGTTCGCGGTGCTCGAACGCTCCACCCGGGGTGTCTGAACGCTCCACTCGGGGTGCTTGAACGCTCCACTCGCGGTCGGGGGTCGGGGGGCGCTCGTACAGTTGCGCGGGATCGGACGTCGAGGGCAGGAGGTCCCAGGTGAAGCAGCTCGTGGTCGTGATGGGCGTGTCGGGTTCCGGCAAGACCACCATCGCGCAGGAACTGGCGAAGCGGCTCGGTGTGCCGTACGCCGAGGCCGACGAGTTCCACTCGACCGCCAACATCGAGAAGATGGCGGCCGGTGTCCCGCTGACCGACG
Organism: Umezawaea beigongshangensis; assembly: GCF_016464305.1. Classification (GTDB taxonomy): domain Bacteria; phylum Actinomycetota; class Actinomycetes; order Mycobacteriales; family Pseudonocardiaceae; genus Umezawaea_A; species Umezawaea_A beigongshangensis. The sequence continues at coordinate 527,797 of NZ_JAEIOJ010000004.1, read as the reverse complement.
AGGACCGCTGGCCGTGGTTGCGGACCATCGCCGACTGGCTGCGCGAGCGCGGCGAGCGGGGCGGCGTCGTCACCTGCTCCGCGCTCAAGCGCAGCTACCGCGACCTGCTCCGCGAGGGCGACGACCGGGTGCTGTTCGTGCACCCCTACGCCCCCAAGGAGGTCGTCGCCGCGCGCGTGGCGGCCCGCGAGGACCACTTCATGCCGGTGAGCCTGCTCGACTCCCAGTACGCCACGCTGGAGGTGCTCCAGCCCGACGAGCCCGGCTTCGTGCTCGACGCCTCCGGAACCGCCGCGGACCTCGTCGACCAGGCGGTCCGGCGGCTGGAGACACCGGCGTGACACCGACGGTCCCGCTCGCGGAGGTCGAGCGCGCCGCCGAGCGCATCCGTTCCCTGGTGGTGCGCACGCCCCTGCTGGAGTCCGAGCGCCTCGGCGCGGAGCTGGGCGTGCGGGTGCTGGTCAAGGCGGAGAACCTCCAGCACACCGGCAGCTTCAAGCTCCGGGGCGCGCTGAACACCCTGCTCGGCTGGCAGGAGGACGGCGAGCTGCCCACCGGTGTCGCCACGTTCTCCGCGGGCAACCACGGCGCGGCCGTCGCGCACGCGGCACGTCTCGCCGGCATCCCGGCCGTGGTGTGCATGCCGCCCGCCGCGGTGGCGTCGAAGGTCGAGGCGGTGCGCGGCCGCGGCGCCGAGGTCGTCTTCACCGACGACCTGCTGGGCACGTGCCGCGCCCTGTGCGAGGAGCGCGGTCACCGGCTGCTGCACCCGTTCGACGACCCGGCGGTCATCGCGGGGCAGGGCACGGTCGGCCTGGAGGTGCTCCAGGACTGCCCGGACGTCGACCTGCTCGTCGTGCCGGTCGGCGGCGGCGGGCTGATCAGCGGGACCGCCGTGGTCGCGAGGGCGGTGAAGCCCGGCGTCCGCGTGGCCGGGGTCGAGCCGCTCACCGCGAACGGCGTGTCGCACGGGTTGCGTGTCGGCCGTCCCGAGCCGCTGCCCGTGCGGCCGGTGTCGCTGGCCGACGGCCTCGCGGCCCCCTTCGCGGGGGAGCACACCCTCGCTCACGTGCGGGAACTGGTGGACCGGGTCGTCGAGATCGACGAGCAGAGCATCCGCGACGCCTGGTGGCCGCTGGTGGACGCGACGAAGCTGCTGGTGGAGCCGTCTGCCGCGGTCGGCCTGGCCGCGCTGCGCAGCGGGGCGCTCCCGCTGGGCGACGCGCGCGTGGTCGTCCTGGTCCTGTCCGGCGGCAACACCGCGGCGACGCTGGGCTGAGGGCGGGTGCGGCACCTCGTCAGGAGTGCCGCACCCGTCTCGTCAGGCCCTGGACCAGGACTGGAGCATCCGGAACGCGATGGACGACCCGCCCGCCAGGAGCAGGTCGGGAACGCTGCCCGGCTCGTCGATCGCCCGCCGGACGTCCGCGCGGGACACCCACCTGGCCTCGGCGATCTCCCCGTCCGCTGGCACGAGCGGCTCGTCCGGGTCCGCCACGGCCGCGAAGCCCACCATCAGCGAGCGCGGGAACGGCCACGGCTGGCTGCCCAGGTAGCGGATCGAGTGCACGTGGACCGAGACCTCCTCCTCGATCTCCCGCGCGACGCAGGCTTCGAGGGACTCACCGGCCTCCACGAACCCGGCGAGCACCGAGTACCGCCCCTCCGGCCAGCCCGTTCCCCGCGCGAGCAGCACCCGCTCGCCGTTCACGCCCTCGCCGTCGTGCACGAGGCAGATCACGGCGGCGTCCGTGCGCGGGTACTCCTCGTGCCCGCACCGCGTGCACACCCGCACCCAGCCGGACTTGCCCGGCTCCGCGGCCGAACCGCAGCGCGCGCAGAACCGGGCGTTGCGGTGCCAGTGGAACAGCGCCACGGCCGAGGTGAACAGCCCCGCGCCCGTGTCGTCGAGCAGCGCGCCCACGGCCCGCAGGTCGAGCCACTGCGGCTCGTCCGTCAGGTCGGGGGCCAGCCAGGCGCGCGCGTCCGGTGCGGACGCGTCGGTCTCGTCCTCGGTCAGCGGCACGCCCCAGTACGCCACGCCGTCCTGCTCACCGAGCAGCACCGCCGAGGCGGGTGGTTCGTCGCCGAAGTCGGTCGCCGGGCGGTCCACCAGCCGGGTGCCCCGCTCCGCCACGAGAGCGCGACCCCGGACGTCCACGGCGACGACCCGCGACTTCGGCCACAGGGCCGCCAGCCGTTCGGCGTCCCCGCGCAGCGGCTCGCGGCGGTCGACCGTGAAGCGCGACAGCGCGGGATCGCCGATCAGCTCGAACGGGCCGCTCACGGGAGGACGACACCGCCCAGCGCTCGGAGCTGCGGGGCCAGCCGCTCCGCGTCGCCGACGAGGACGCCGGTGAACGCGGTCGGGGCGAAGAACTCCAGCGCCACCTCGGCCACCTGCTCGCGCGTCACGGCGGTCAGGCGCTCGGGGTGGGCGGTGAACCAGTCGACGTCCAGGCCGTTCCCGGCGAGGTTCACCAGGAACGAGGCCAGGCCCGCCTGCGAGGACGTGGCCGTCAGCAGCGATCCCACGGCGTAGCGGCGCGCGGTGTCCACCTCGGACTCCGTGGGCGGCACCAGGCCGAGCTTGCCCAGCTCGTAGCGGGTCTCCAGCAGCGCGGCGGCGGTCGCCTCGCTCGCGGTGTCCGCGTCGACCAGCAGCGTCGCGGTGCCCGGCGTGAACTCCGGGTGCGACCGCGCGCTGTAGGTGTAGCCCTTGTCCTCGCGGATGTTCTCCACCAGGCGCGAGGAGAAGAACCCGCCGAAGACGAGGTTCGCGATCTGCAGCGCCGGGTAGCGCGGGTCGGTGCGGGCGAGCCCCTGCGCGGCCAGCCTGATCTGCGACTGCACCGCGCCGGGGCGGTGCACCAGCAGCAGGTCACCGCCGGTGACCAGGGGCAGCGGACGCAGTTCCACGGCGCTCGCGTCGGACGACCAGGCCGCCAGCGACTCGCCGATGGCGCGCACCGCGTCGTTCGGGTCGACGTCGCCGACGACGACCAGCACGGAACCGCGCGGCAGCACGGCGCTCGCGTGCAGCTCGGCGACCTCGTCGCGCCGCACCCGCGCGATCTCCTCGGCCTCCGGCATCTCCTTGGCGAAGGGGTGGTCGCCGTAGAGGTGCCGCTGGAGGGCCTCGCGCGCGATGACGCTGGGCTGCGAGCGGGCCAGTGCGATCCGCTCGACGAGCCGGTCGCGCTCGCGCTCCACCTCGTCGGCCGGGTAGGCCGCGCCGGTGAGCACGTCGCGCAGCACGTCGAGGAGCGTGTCCAGGCCGCTGGCCAGCGCGTTGCCGGAGATGCTCAGCCGCTCCGGGTCGACCACGGCGTCCAGCTCGCCGCCGACGAGCGCCAGCTCGGTGTCGATCTCGACGCGGCTGCGCCGGTCGGTGCCGGTGAGGACGGTGCTGGCCAGTACCTCGGCGCGCGCCGAGTGCTGCGAGCCCTCGGCGGAGTCGGCCGGGTCGGCGAACGGGATGCGCAGCCGCAGCTCCACCAGCGGCACCGCGGAGCGCCGCACGGCCAGCACGCGCAGGCCGTTGGGCAGCACGGTGTCCACGCTGGACAGGTCGGCGGGCGGGCGCTGCTCGCCCAGCTCGGGGAGGGGACGGGGGCCGTGCTCGGTGCGGCCGATCTCCCCGGCCGTGCGGTGCGAGCCGGGCGCAGGGTCGAGCTTCTGGTCCGCGGCGCTCACTCGGTGCCTCCACTGCTGGCGGGGTTGACGATCAGGACGGCGCGGGCGTCGGGCCGCAGGGTCTTCGCCGCGGCCGACACCTCCTCCGCGGTGACGGCGGCGATGCGCTCGGGAAGTTCGTAGATCAGCTCCGCTCGGCCGAACAGCAGTTCCGCCGAGCCGAGGCCCAGGGTGCGGCTGGTGAGCCGGTCGTGCTCGCGGTGCATCGTGGACACCCAGCGCGCGGTGACCTTGGCCAGCTCCTCGGTGGTCGGCGGCTCCGACGCGAGCTTCTCCAGCTCCTCGTCGATCGCGGCGAGGACGGTCTCCGCCGCCACCTCCGGCGCGTGGATCGCGGTGATGCTGAACGTGTCGGGGTCGCGCGCTTCGAGCGGGCCGAACAGGCCGCAGCCCGCGCCCACGTCGGTGACGATCGCGTCGCGGTGCACCAGGCGCTGCTGCAACCGGGAGCCGTCGCCGTCGGTCAGCACACCGGCGAGGACCAGGTGCGCGAGGTAGGCGTCCAGGTCGCCGACCGGGTCGGGCACGCGGTAGCCGACGGCCAGCGCGGGGAACGGCGCGTGCGCGTCGGTGTGCTCCGCGCGGCGGGCGGCGCTGGGCGGCGGCTCGGCGAACGACGGCCGCTGCGCCACGGGACGCGCCGGCACGTCGCCGAAGTGCTTCTCCACGAGGGCGAGCGTGGTCCGCACGTCGAGGTCACCGGCGACGGTGAGCACGGCGTTGCCCGGCGCGTAGTAGGTGTCGAAGAACGCCGCGCAGTCCTCCACGGTGGCGTTCTCCAGGTCGGTGAAGTCGCCGTACCCGTTGTGCGCGTTGGGGAAGGTGTCGAAGAGCACTGGGGGGAGCAAGATCCACGGGAAGCCGCCGTAGGGGCGGTTCAGCACGTTGAGCCTGATCTCCTCCTTCACCACGTCGATCTGGTTGCGGAGGTTCTCGGCGGTGATCTTCGGGGCGCGCATCCGGTCGGCCTCCAGGAACAGCGCGCGTTCCAGGGCCGCGGACGGCAGCACCTCGTAGTAGTCCGTGTAGTCCGGGTGGGTCGACCCGTTGAAGGTGCCGCCGGAGGACTGCACGTGCCGGAAGTGCGCCAGCTTCTCCAGGCTCTCGCTGCCCTGGAACATCAGGTGCTCGAACAAGTGGGCGAAGCCGGTGCGCCCCTCCGGCTCGGAGCGGAATCCGACGTCGTAGTGCACGCTCACCCCGACGACCGGCGCAGTCGGGTCGGGGGCGAGCACCACGCGGAGACCGTTGGACAGCGTCGACCTGTGCAGCTCGGGTGGGGCCATGGAAGAAAGCCTACGGCGTCGGACCTCGCAGTGAGCGGAGGTGCCCCGCCTGGGCCAGCACCCCGTCCAGCGCCCCCAGGAACGACGGGAAGCGCTGCGCGAACCGGTCCAGGTCGTCGGCCGGATCGGTCTCGCCGAACCAGTACAGACCGGGTGTGCCGTCCGCGTCGGAGCGCAGCCGGGCGAACGTGCCGAGCCACCGGTCGGCCTCGCCGAGGACGACCGCGTAGGGCAGCGACCGGGAGAACACCAGCTCGCGATCGGCGTCCGGGACGTCGGCCGGGTCCAGCTCGCGCAGGTAGCCGCGCAGGCCGCGCACGTGCTCCAGCAGGGCGCTGCCGCGCCGGGTCCGCGCGGGCATCGCCCTGGCGAACACCGCGAGCGCGATCCCGGCCGCCACCACGACCAGGCCGAACAGCGCGTGGCCGACGGTGAGGGCGAGCACGGCGGTGAGGACCGCTCCCGCCGCGGCCGTGCCCGCTCCGGCCCACCACCACAGGGTGCGCTCGGCGTCGGGACGGCGGGCGAACCAGCGCTTGGCCACGACGTCGCCGTACAGCTCGTCGCGGACCGCGCTCAGGTCGACGTCGCGGGCGCGCAGCTCGGACAGCAGCACCGAGTCGGCGCCGTCGGGCAGCACGGCCCGGTAGACGGCGCGCTCGTAGCCCGACAGCGCGGCGTCGGCGGGGTTGCGGCGGACGATGCGCCAGTCCAGCACTCCCCCGGCCGAGCCGACCTCGGCGATCCACAGGTAGTTGCGCACGGCGAGGTCGATCACCGTCGCGGTCACGTCCACCACGTCGACGTGCTCGTCGACGACCGTGCCGACCTGCCCCGGCAGGACGCCGTCCGGCGAGGCGAACGCGACGCGCCCGTCCTCGCCCGCGACGAGGACCGTCACCGGGCCGACCCCGGCCGCCATCGCCGCGGCGTCCCTGCCGCGCAGCAGCCACAGCAGCGCGACGCCGCCGAGCAGCAGCACCAGCAGCACGCCGAGCCCGACGGCGGTGACCGGGGTCAGGGCGAACGCGGCGGCGAGGCCGGAGCTCTCCACGACGAGGGCGTTGGGCGGCACGACCCCGGCGCTCAGGCCGACGGCGAGGTCGACCCGCTCGCCCGTGCCGAGGCCGATCTCCTCGGCCCGCACGCCGCGGCCGTCGGCGAGGTCGGCGCTGGTGCACGGGGTGGACGATCCGGCGGGACCGGCGAGGCAGTTGACCGATCTGGGCGCTTCCGGCGAGGCGAGCGAGACCGTCACCGAGTCCAGGTCGGTGTTCCAGCCGCCCGCGACCTGCCAGCGCAGCTCCAGCTCGTCGCCGACCTCGCTGATCGTGCCGTCGACGACGTAGGTGGCGGTCGTGCGCCCGCCGCCCGCCTCCAGGACGAGCTCGTCGCCGGTGACGGACGCGGAGCCGCTGCCCTCGACGCGCGCGTCGGTGACGGTGAAGACCCGGTCGAGGTCCTCGCCGGCGGCGAAGCGCAGCGGCACCACCCGACGGGCGGTCCCTCCTTCGGGGACGGTGACGACCTCGGTGACACCGAGACGGCCGTCGCGCTCCAGCTTGAGACGCACCTCGCTGCTCACCACGTCGGGAAGGGGTTGCGACGTCAGCGCGGTCGCCGGGCCGGCGGCGGCCAGCGGGCCGATCAGCGACGCGAACGCGGCGACGACCACGACCGATCCGGTGACCGTTCCCCGATTTGTGAACACGGCCGCGGACAATAGCGGAGTCGGCCTATGCTCTCGTGGGGATTCGACGGTGCGCTATCACGGCGGCGATATGGGGGCCACGCAGCAATGACGCAACCACCGCCGCCCGGCGGTTGGCCGCCACCGCGTCCGGTCGCGCCGCCTCCGGTGCCCGCGCCGCTGCACCGGGTGAGTCCGCCCCCCGGCGGACCGCCCCCGACCCGCACGGACCAGCCGGGCACGGTCCCGCCCGGCACGATCCCACCCGGCCCGGTCCAGCCCGGTCCCCAGCAGACCGGCCCGGTCCAGCCGCTCCCGAGTCGGCCCGGTGCCGGACAGCAGTGGCCGCCGCCGTGGCCGCAGCACCCGCCGCCCGCCGCCGTGATGCCGCCACCGCAGGCCACCGGGCCGCAGCACGGCGGCCCCTGGGGCCCGCCTCCCGGCCGGTGGGCGCCTCCGCCGCCGCGGCGCAGCAACGGCCCGGTCGTCGCCGGCGCGCTGCTGTCGGTGGTGGTCCTCGGCATCGCGCTGGTCGGCGTGGTCGCCGCGTCGAGCAGGCCGGACCGCGTCGACGTCGGCTACTCCGGCGGCTACACGACCTACACCGCCACGGCGACCCCGCGGCGCACCACCGCGGCCACCACCACGACGAGCGCCACGACGACGGCCAGCGCGCCGACCTCGACCCGTTCGAGCTCGGCCTCCCGACCGTCCTCCGGCCCGAAGTCCGTGATCGCGCTCGGCGACAACCCGATCCACAGCGCGAACATCGGCGCGTTCGACGTCCCCGGCTGCGCCCTGCCGAGCATGGACTACTCCCCGGCCGGGCAGGACCGGTTCCTGCGGGCCGCGCTGCCGTGCATCGAGCAGATGTGGCGACCGGCGTTCACCCGGTCGAACCTGCCCTACCAGCCCGCCGAGCTGATGATCGTCACCACGCCCACGCAGAGCCCGTGCGGCACGGTGAAGCCGGACGGCACCGCCCGCTACTGCGAGGGCGTCGTCTACTGGACGGCCAACGCCTACGCCGGCGAGCAGAGCGCGAACAGCCCCAACCACCCCGGCAAGTACCTGGGCCAGCTCGCCCACGAGTACGGCCACCACGTCCAGTGGCTCGCCGGAATCCTGAAGGCGTCGAGCAACGCGCAGTACGAGAAGGGCGGCTGGGACACCCCGGCCGGGCTGGACGTGAACCGGCGCAAGGAGTTGCAGGCCACCTGCTTCGGCGGCATGGCGCTGGCTCCGCTGTCGCGCGGCGCGATCCCGATGGACGTCATCTCGATGGCGCTGCAGGACGCGGGCAACCGCGGTGACTGGCCGGACAACGGGCTGCCCCGCGACCACGGCTCCCCGGAGCGCAACGCCGCGTGGGCCAAGCACGGGTACGACACGAACTCGACCGCCGAGTGCAACACGTGGTTGTCCCCGGCGGAGGACGTCGCGTAGTGGTGCGGCAGGACGGCGCCGAGCGGAACGACCCGGTCGTGCTGGCCGGTGTCTTCGTGCTGGTCGTCGGCGCGGTGCTCGCGCTCGGCCTGGCGACCCGCGGCACGGAGTCGCGGGTGATCTCCGGTTTCGCGCTGCCCGTGGCCGACTCGTCGCGCCCGCGCGCGGCGCAGCGCGTCGCCGGGCACCAGCTCATGACGAGCCCGGTGTCGCTGACGCCGGTGACGTGCGAGCTGCCCCGTTTCGATCAGGACGACGCGCGCCTGCGCCTCTACTACGAGGCGGGGCTCACCTGCCTGAGCCGGGCGTGGGAACCGGTGCTGACGGCGGGCGGCACGTCTCCCGAGCCCGCACGGCTGGACACGACGCCGGGGACGGAGGACGGCCCGTGCGGCGCGGCGCCCGGCGGTGAGGAGGTCGTGGCCTACTACTGCGGCTCCGACCGGACCGTTCACATGATCACCGAGCGGCTGCGGGAGGTCGGCGGGGACGCTCCCACGACGCACCTGGCGACGCTGGCGCACGAGTACGGGCACCACGTGCAGGCGGTGAGCGGGCTGCTCCGGGCGGCGCAGGTGGACGGCGCGACCGACCTGGAGATGTCGCGGCGCGTGGAGCTCCAGGCGGACTGCTTCGCCGGGATGTTCCTGGCCGCCGCGCACGGATCGATCGGCGCGGACCTGGTGGCGCTGGTGCTGGAGGACTTCGGGCGCAGCGCCGGGGAGGACCCGGCCGACAACACGCACGGCAGCGGTTCCAGCCGGGCCCGCTGGGTGGAGCGGGGACTCGCCGAGAACTCCACGGCGGCCTGCAACACCTTCGCCGCCCCGGCCTCGGAGATCGGCTGAGCCGGTCGGGTCAGCCGACCGCGGGTGACGCGGGACTCCGGCGGCGGGAGCCGATCGGACGGCGGACGAGGAACGCGTAGACACCGCCGGCCACCGCGCTCAGCGCCAGCAGCAGGGCGGTGAGCCGGGTGGCCAGCGGCACCCCCTCGGGCACCGCACCGGCCATCATCACGGTCGTCGCCCCGGCGGGGACGACCACCTCGAACGTCTCGCCCTCCGCGTGGCCGCAGCCGTCCAGCCGAGCCTCGCGGGTCTCCCCACCGGCGGTGAACCGCACGGTGTCGTGGGCGTCGGGCGCACCGCACGAGGTGGAGGTGAGCACCTCGGCCGTCACCCGCTCGCCGCTCACCGCCGCGGACCCGGACACGCCGGACAGCACCCACACCAGGCCCACCGCTGCTCCCAGACCCACCAGTCCGACGACCAGCAGGACCAGCACCCGTCGTCCGGGGCCACGCCCAACCGCCACCCGCGCATGCTCCCAGAACCGGGGGCCCCTTGTCGTGGGTCTGTGTCGACGGTTTCAGCCCGCTCCCGGCGGGACGCGCACGGCGCCGGTCCGCACGAGCCGCGCCCGATCTCCCCCCGACGGCCGTGACCGTGCCCACGAGCGACGCGGTCGCCGTCCGCCACGCGCACCACGACCAGCGCGCGACGGCCGCACCCGGCCGCGCGGCCGGACGGCCGCTCGGGTTCCGGCACGGGGACCTGCTCGTCCTGCGGGACCGGGTGAACGTGGCTCACCCGATTTGCGCCCGACCACCACAATGGTGCTCGTGTCGACCCCCGCCAGGGTGCTGGTGATCGAGGACGCCGAGGCCATCGGGGTCGCCGTCAGCTCCGCGCTGCGCGACGTCGGCTACCAGGTCCTGCTCCGCGGCGGCGGGCGTGAGCTGGAGTCCGACCTCGCCCGGTTCAGGCCGGACCTGGTGGTGCTGGACGTCATGCTGCCCGGTCGCGACGGGTTCGTCCTGCTGGAGGTGGTGCGCCGCGCCAGCGGAGCGGGCGTCGTGATGCTCACCGCGCGCGACGGCGTGTCCGACCGGCTGCGCGGCCTGGACCGCGGCGCGGACGACTACCTGGTGAAACCGTTCGTGCTGGCCGAGCTGGTCGCCAGGGTCAGCGCCGTGCTGCGCAGGCTGGGCCGCACGCCGTCCGCCGTGGAGATCGGCGACCTGCTGGTCGACGCCGACTCCGGCGTGGTGCTGCGCGGCGACCGGACGGTCGACCTCACGGCCACCGAGCTGCGGCTGTTGCAGTACTTCGCGGCGCAGCGCGGGCGCGTGGTCGGCAAGACGCAGATCCTCACCGCCGTGTGGGGCTACGAGGACTACGCGCCGAACCTGGTGGAGGTGCACGTCAGCGCGCTGCGCCGCAAGCTGGAGGAGCACGGGCCGCGCCTGCTGCACACCGTCCGCGGTCTGGGGTACGTGTTGAGGGCGGACCAGCGGTGAGCCGTCTGCGGACGGTGTCGCTGCGACGGCGCGTCACCCTGTCCGCGCTGGCCGTGCTGGCCGCGGTGCTCGTCGGCGTGGTGTTCCTGGTCGACGCCCTGTTCGCCGCGCAGTCGCACGACGACCTCGACGCGCTGGTGCAGGAGAAGGCCCGCAGCGCGCAGCAGCTCGTGAAGCAGCGCGTGCGCGGCGGTGAGCTGGTCAACCGCCTGGAGGGCCGCGGGGTGCGCGTCGTGGTGGTCGGGGCCGACGGCACGACCTGGGGACGCGCGCCGAGCGGCGCGCAGGAGGAGACCAGCCGCCCGCTCCAGGACGGCTCGACGATCCGGCTGTTCGCCGACACGTCGGTGATCACCGCCGCGCAGGTGCGGTTGCGCAGGCTGCTGGTGCTGGCCGGGTGCGGGGCGCTGGCCGTGGCGACGCTGGCCCTGGTGCTGGTCCAGCGGCGCGCGCTGGCGCCGCTGGACGCGATGACCACGCTGGCCCGCTCCATCTCCAGCGGCGACCGCGGCCGCCGGCTCGACCCGGCGCGCACGGACGACGAGCTGGGCCGCACGGCGGCGGCGTTCGACGACATGCTCGACTCCCTGGAGGGGGCGGAGACCTCGGCGCTGGAGTCGGAGGAGCGCACGAAGCGGTTCGTCGCCGACGCCGCCCACGAGCTGCGCACGCCGATCGCGGGGGTGCAGGCCGTGGCGGAGGCGCTCGTCCAGGCGGCTCCGGAGGAGCGCGAGCGGCTGAACCTGCTGCTGGTCCGCGAAGCGCGCCGCGCGGGGCGGCTGGTGGACGACCTGCTGGCGCTCGCGCGGATCGACGCGGGCCTGGAGCTTCAGCGCGAGACCGTCGACCTGCTCGCGCTGGCCGAGGCCGAGGTGATCCGCACCGGCCTGCTGGCCCCGGAGCTGGACGTGCGCAGCGAGGGCGAGCAGGCGCTCGTCCACGGCGACCCGCAACGCCTGGCGCAGGTGCTGGCGAACCTCGCGGACAACGCGCGGCAGGCCGTCGGGCCGACCGGCCGGGTGCGGCTGTGGGCCGGGCAGTCCGGCGCGTGGGCCGAACTCGTCGTCACCGACGACGGGCCCGGCGTTCCCGAGACCGACCGGGAGCGCATCTTCGACCGGCTGGTGCGGCTGGACGACGCCCGCGACCGCCGCTCGGGCGGCTCCGGCCTGGGCCTGCCGATCGCGCGCGGCGTGGTCCGCGCGCACGGCGGCGAGCTGACGGCCGAGGCCCCCGCCCCCGGCGAACCGGGGGCGGTGTTCCGGCTGACCCTGCCGCTGTCGCGCCGCCGTCCGGTGCCGGACGGCGGCTGACGGGTCAGCCCCCGGCGAACACGGGCGCGAGGTCGCCGTAGAGCCGCTGCTCCACGAACGCGCCGGTGGCGTCGATCGTCGCGAACACGCAGCCGGGGATGTCGACGTGGCCGCCGTTCTTCAGGTCGTAGGCGATGCGGATCTCGAACAGCGCGTCCGTGTTCCCGTTCGCGCCCGGTTGCTCGAACCAGGTCACGACGGTGTGCCTGATCGCGTCGCACCGGTCGAGGACCGTCTGGATCGACGCATGCGCGGCCGCCCTGCCGGACACCGGCTCCGCGTTGGCGAAGGTCAGTGTCACGTCGTCGCGCATCAGCGCGACCGCGTCGCCGAGATCCCCGGAGTCGACGAGCGCGTAGTAGCGCTCGACGAGGGAGCGCGCAGAGGTGGTCGAGGACATCCGGGTCTCCTTCGGCTGGACGGTCAGTCTCCGTTGGGCGGGGTCACCTTCTTGACGTAGAGCAGCCGGTCGCCGGGCTCGATCGAGTCCGCCTCGGCGGCGTCCACCCGGTACAGCTTCCCAGCGCGCACGAGGCCCAGCACGATGTCCGGCAGGTGCCGCGGCGAGCCGCCGATCTCGTGCTGCTCGACGTCGCGCTCGGAGATCGCGAGCCCCGAGTCCGGCGTGAGCAGGTCCTCCACCATGTCCACGACGGTCGGCGTCGCCGTGGCCATGCCCAGCAGGCGGCCCGCCGTCTCGCTCGACACGACCACCGAGTCCGCGCCGGACTGGCGCAGCAGGTGCTCGTTCTCCCGCTCTCGCACAGACGCGACGATCTGCGCCTTCGGGGCCAGCTCCCGCGCGGTCAGCGTCACCAGGACCGCCGTGTCGTCGCGGTTCGCCGCCACGACGACCGCCCGCGCCTTCGTCACGCCCGCGACGCGCAGCACGTCGTTGCGCGTGCCGGAGCCGTGCACGGTCACCAGGCCGATCGCCGACGCCGAGTCCAGCGACTGCTGGTCGGTGTCGACCACCACGATGCCGCCGGGCGTCACACCGTCGCCGAGCAGCGCGGCCACCGCCGACCGCCCCTTCGTGCCGTACCCGACCACCACGACGTGATTCCGCACCTTCGTCCTCCACTTCTGGATGCGCAACGCCTGCCGCGAGCGTTCCGTCAGCACTTCGAGCGTCGTGCCGACCAGCACGATCAGGAACAGCACCCGCAGCGGGGTGATCACCAGGACGTTCACCAGTCGCGCCATCGGGCTCACCGGCGTGATGTCGCCGTAGCCGGTCGTCGACAGGGACACGGTGGCGTAGTAGACGCAGTCCAGGAACGACAGCGGGTCCTCGCTGACGTCCCGGTAGCCGTCGCGGTCCACGTAGACGATGAGCACGGCGGCGAACAGCGCCGTCAGCGCGCCGATCACGCGTTTGAGGATGGCCCTGGTCGGGCTCTGCACGTGCGCGGGCATCGTGATGACGCCCACCAGCGAGTGGTCCGGCCGGTCGGTGAGCCGATCGGCGGGGGTGCGCACCCGGATCACGACAGCCTCCCCGGCAGCAGGCGCCACAGGTGCGCGGCGGCTTCCGCGCCGCGCAGCAGCAGCGGCACGACGACGCGCTCGTTCGGGGCGTGGATGCGGTCGCCGGGCAGGGTGACGCCCAGGTAGACGACGGGCGCGCCCAGCCAGCCGTGCAGGATCGCGGCCGGGCCGGAACCCCCGGTGCGGCTGAACCGGACGGGCTGCTCCAGCGCGGCCTCCAGCGCGTCGTGCACCGCGAGGTTCGCCGGGTGGGTGAGGTCCACCGCGTAGGGCGGAGCGCCCGCTCCGCGCTCGATCACCTCGGCCCGGACTCCGGGCGGGGTGTGCGCGGCGACGAACGCGCGGAGCTGGTCGGCGACGTGCTCGGGCCGCTGGTCCGGCACGAGCCGGAAGGACAGCTTCACCGACGCCGACGCGGGGACGATCGTCTTGCCGCCGGGACCGGTGTAGCCGCCGGCGATGCCGTTGACCTCGGCGGTCGGCCGCGCCCAGACGCGCTCCAAGGTCGTGAAGCCCTCCTCGCCGGTGGCGGCCTGCGCGCCCCCGGCGTTCGCGGAGAGCCACGCGGCCTCGTCGAAGGGCAGCTCCGCCCACGACGCGCGCTCGGTCTCGGAGAGCTCCGCGACGTCGTCGTAGAAGCCGGGCAGCCCGACCCGGCCCGCGTCGTCGTGCAGCGCCGCGACGAGCCGGGCCAGCGCCGTCGCCGGGTTGGGGACACCGCCACCGGCGCGGCCGGAGTGCACGTCGGACGTGCCGCCGGTGAAGACCACGTCGGCGGCGTACTGGCCGCGCTGGCCCGTGCAGACCGTCGGCGCGTCCCGCTCGTACAGCGGTGTGTCGGTGAACACGATCAGGTCGCTCGCCAGTTCCGCGCGGTGCTCGTCGAGCAGGCGGGTGATGTGCGGCGAGCCGGACTCCTCCTCGCCCTCGACGAACAGCACGAGGTTCACCGCCGGGGAGGTCCGCCCGGTGGCCGCGAGGTGCGCGCGCACCCCCAGCAGGTGCATCGCGACCTGCCCCTTGTCGTCGCTGGCACCGCGCGCGAACAGTTCCTCGCCCACGAGGACGGGCTCGAACGGCGGGGTGTGCCACAGCTCGACCGGGTCGACCGGCTGGACGTCGTGGTGCCCGTAGACCAGCACCGTCGGCGCGTCCGGGTCGTCCGACGGCCACCGCGCGTGCACGGCGGGCAGCGCCGGTCCCGAGTCCCACACCTCCACCACGGGCCAGCCGTCCGCGCGCAGCGCCGAGGCCAGCCACTCGGCCGATCTGCCCACGTCGGCGTGGTGCGCCGGGTCGGCGCCCACGGAGGGGATGGTCAGCCACTCGCGCAGCCCGGAGAGGAAGTCGTCCGCCAGCGCGGCGACGGCCTCGCGCTCCCGGTGCGCGGGCTCGGGATCACCTGTCACGGCGGGAGGATAACCGCGCGGCGGGGCGAACCGGTGACGGATCGGGTGGTCCGGTGCCGAGTCGTCGCGAGCGGCGTGGCAGGGTGCGGTCATGACACGTTCCTGGCCGGCGGTCGCGCTGGCCGCGCTGTGCGTCGGAGCGGGGATCACGCACTTCGCCGCGCCGCGCCCGTACGACTCGATCGTGCCGCGCGCGCTGCCGGGCGAGCCCCGGACCTGGACCCACCTGTCCGGGGTCGCCGAGATCGCGGTGGGCGTCGCGGTGGCCGTGCCGCGCACCAGGCGGCTCGGCGCGACGCTGGCCGCGGCGCTGTTCGTGGCGGTGTTCCCGGCCAACGTGACGATGGCGTGGCGCTACCGGACGAAGCCGGCGAAGGCGAGGGCCGTCGCGTACGGCCGGTTGCCGCTCCAGGTGCCGCTGGTGCTGTGGGCACTGCGGGTGCGCCGTTCGTCCTCCTGAGAGCACCGCTCCCTGAGAGCACTCCCACACGAACTCCCGCTGCCGGGTCTCGTGTGGTGTGATCACGCTCGGCGTTCGCCGTGCCACTCTGCGGCGAACAGACCCTGTCCTTGAATCTGCAACCACCATAGGATGCGCGAGTGCAACCGCTCCTCCAGCCCGCCGCGACGGCGCTAGGTTGGCGCGGCACGGTCGTTCCCGACGTCACCGTGCTCGGCCAGCAGGTCTCCGCGGTCGTGCGGCTCCGTGCCGACGTGCACGAGTGGCGCGTCGCCAACGGCTGGCCGCCGGGTGCCGACCCGTCCTGGTTCCGCTCGTGGTTCGAGCCCTCCACCCACGACAGACTGCCCGTGGCCGCCGTCGAACTGGTCGGCGTGCTCGTCGGCGAGTCCACCGTGGACACGGCGCTGCAGTCCTGCGGGACGCTCATGACGCTCGCCCCGTGCGTCGTCGTGCTGCCCGCGTCCCAGAGCGGCCAGTCGTGGTCGATGATCGAGCTGGACTACTACGGCATCGGCGTGGTCTCCGTGGACGAGGTGAGCGGCGCGGAGCTGCTCGTGCCCCCGGAGGACCGCTCGACCGAGTTCGGCCCGTCCCTGTTCGGTCGCTGGCTGCTGGAGGTCCTCTACGAGCGCGTGCTCAAGGAGGTCCCGGACGAGGCCCGCGTCCTGGCCTGATCACCGCTCGCGCACGACGCGCCGTACTCGTCGGCCAGCGCGGACACGAACGCCCGCGAGTCCTCCACGTCCAGCGCGCACTCCGCCAGTTCGCCGATCGCCTCCACGCACGCCTCGACGACCACCGCGTCCTCCAGGTAGACGCTCGCCCACCACGCTTCCCCGTACACGACGGGCCGGTCTTCGGCGTACTCCCGCAGGACGAAGTCCCCGTGGGCGAGCCCGGAGTGGACGACCTCGCCGACAGGCACGATCCGGACGACAGCGGGCGTGAACAGCAGCGCCATCAGCTGGTCGTGCATCACAGCTGGTCCGCCGACGGGTCGGCGCAGAACCTGCTCGTCCACGAAGAAGGTGATGTCGGGACGGTCGGAACGGCGGAGCAACTGCTGGCGGCGCAGCCGGTGCTCCACTCCGCTCCGGACGACGTGCTCCATGTAGCCGTGGGACTGGAGCAAGCCGGGCACGAACCGCGAGCAGTAACCGGTGATGGCCACTGCTCGCGCCTCCTCGTGGATGAACCGGCTCGGGCTGTTCGGCGGCCGGAGGCCCATCACGTCCAGCCACGCGCCCCGGCTCGTCTCGCGGTTGAGGGCGAGCAGCCGGTGCAGCTCGTCGCCGACGACGCCGCAGCTGTTCAGGTAGACCGCGACGTCGACGTCCGACGTGCCCCGCTCGCCGCTCTCCAGCTTGTTGATCTTCGCTGGTGACCAGCCGAGCATCGCGGCGAGCCGGGTGGCCCGAAGATCGGCGGCCTTGCGCTTGGCCCGCAGCTCGTCACCGAACTGACGGCTGCGTGCCGTGGAATCCCGACGCGGGTGCATGGCCCGGCACGCTAGCGGCGACGCTGGGCCGGACGGCTCAGTCACACGGCCAAGACACCCGAAGTGACCACGGGGCACCAAATTTGGCCAACGGTCCCGCCTGACCGCTCACGCCGCAGAGCCGCGACCGGGCGCGTTCGGGCACGGGAACTCCCGGTGGAGCGACGCCCCACCGGGAGTCTCCAGCGCTCAGAACTGCGTCTCGCCACCGTCGACGACCAGGTCCGCGCCGAGGAAGAAGCTGCTCTCCTCGGACGCGAGGAAGGCCACCACGTTGGCGATCTCCTCCGAGCGGCCGATCCGGCCGAGCGGAATGGCCTCGACGAACTTCGCCTTGACGGCCTCCACCTCCTCCTTCGCGACCATGCCGTCGAGCGCGGGGGTGTCGATCGCGCCGGGGGAGATGACGTTGACCCGGACGTTCCGGTCCTTGAGCTCGTTGGCCCAGGTCCGGGCGAAGGACCGGATCGCCGCCTTGGAGGCCGAGTACACGCCGAACGCCGCGACGCCGTCACCGGCGCGCACCGAGGAGGTCAGGATCACCGAAGCGCCGTCGTTGAGCAGCGGCAGCGCCTTCTGCACGGTGAACAGCGTGCCCCGGACGTTGACGCGGAAGGTCTGGTCGAAGTGCTCCTCGGTGACCTGCTCCAGCGTCACGAACGACGCGGTGGCGGCGTTGGCGAACAGCACGTCCAAGCCCCGCCCCCTGGCGCGGACCGCCTCGTAGAGCCGGTCCAGGTCGGCGAGGTCCGAGATGTCGCCCTCCACGGCGGTCACCGACGACGCGCCGATGCTCTCCACCGCCGCGTCGAGCACGGACCTCCGGCGACCCGTGATGAACACGTGCGCGCCCTCGGCCGCCAGCCGCGTGGCCGCGGCCAGGCCGATGCCCGTTCCACCACCGGTGACGACGGCGGTCTTGCCTTCCAGCTGCCCCATGACCCACCTCTGCAAATATTCGTACCGATTGGTACTGAAATCAACCGTAGCACTTCCGTACCGTCCGGTGCAGGAGGGGTAGGATGGGGCTCGTGCAGACCCAGCGGAAGTCACCGATCGGTCGGCCACGCGGTTTCGACGCCGACGAAGCGCTCGACCGAGCGATGCGGGTGTTCTGGGCCCAGGGCTACGAGGGCGCCAGCCTCACCGACCTGACCAGCGCCATGGGCATCACCCGCACCAGCATGTACGCCGCCTTCGGCAACAAGGAAGAGCTGTTCCTCAAGGCACTGGAGCGCTACTCCGAAGGCCCCGCCTCGTACGTCCCCCGCGCCCTGGAGGAGCCGACCGCGCGAGAGGTGGCCACCGCGTTCCTCGCCGGTTCCGTCCGGGCCACCACCCTCCCCGACTGCCCCACCGGGTGCTTCGGCGTCCAGGGCTCCCTGGCTGCGGGCGAGTCCGGCCGCAGCGCCAGGGACACGTTGGCGGCCTGGCGCGACAGCGGCGTCTCACTCCTGCGGACGCGGTTCCAGCGGGCCGCCGACGAGGGCGACCTGCCCGCGGGAACCGATCCCGGTCTGCTCGCCCGGTACCTCATGACCGTGGCCAACGGCATCGCCGTCCAGGCCGCGGGCGGCGCGGCCGCCGACGAGCTCCACCTGGTGGCCGACATGGCCCTGCGGCACTGGCCGCCGGCCTGATCATCCGCTCCGTCCCGGCGTCGGAGCCGTTCACACCCCGGTCGGCCGCTGTCCCGCGAGAGCCTCGACTTCGCCGTCAGCCACCCGCGGTGACGGCGAAGTCGACGCCGGTGATGGCGGCGGTGGCGGACCACAGCTCGGCCGCTGTCCTGGCGTTGCGGGCGCGGCGCGAGGGCTTGCGCACCGCGGGGTGCCCCTTGACGCTCGCGAACCCGTCCGGCCCGACGTAGGAACCGCCCGGGACGTCCCCGGTCGCGGCGTAGAGGGTGGGCAGCGCGCCGTGCTCGACGTCGTTGAGCAGCGGGGCGAGGTTGTTGATCCGGCCCGACAGACCGCCGGCGTGGCTGGCCAGCGTGGTGGTCGCGATGCCGGGGTGGGCGAGGACGGATCGCACCGGGCTGCCGATCGCCTCCAGCTTCCGCTGGAGTTCGAGGCCGAACAGGGCCAGGTCGAGCTTGGAGTCGGCGTAGGCGCCCAGCTTCCGGTACCTGCGCTTGTGCCAGTCGAGGTCATCGGCGCGGGCACGGCCGATCCGGTGGAGCTGGGAGGACAGCGTGACCACCCTGTCGGTGATGTGGGGCAGCAGGAGGTTGGTCAGCGCGTGCGGGCCGAAGTAGTTGGTCGCCATCTGCAACTCGTGGCCCTCGCCGGTCCGCGACAGCGGAACCAGCATGATCCCGGCGTTGTTGATCAGGACGTCGAGCCGGCCCGTCCAGGCTCCGGCGAACGCGCGCACCGAGGCGAGGCTGGAGACGTCCAGCCGGCGGACCTCGGTGTCACCCGCGATGGTGCGCGCGACCTCGGCGCCCTTGGCCTCGTCGCGCACCGCCATCACGACGTGCGCGCCGGCCCGTGCCAGCTCGCGGGTGGTCGCCAGCCCCAGACCGGCGGTCGCGCCGGTCACGACGAACGTCGTGCCCGACAGGTCGGGGAGATCCGCCGCTGTCCACTTCTGAGTGCTCATCTGCTCGTCGCTCCGTGCTCGTGTCCGTTGTCGGTTCCAGCAACGCTAGGGAGGTGCCGAGTGCGGAGGCAGTGCCCGATCCACCACTGACAACCGGTCAGTGGCTGACCACCACGGGCGGGCGCAGACTGGAGCCCTCGGACCGGAGCGGATGACGGAGCGCCATGAGCACGATGGACAGAGCTGGGTTCGCCGACTTCTTGCGCACCCGCCGGGAAGTGATCCAGCCCGAGGCCGTCGGGCTGCCGCGGGGCCGCCGCCGTCGCACGGCCGGGCTGCGCCGCGAGGAGGTCGCCGCGCTGGCGGACATGTCGACCGACTACTACGCCCGGATGGAGCGTGGGCAGAGCCCGCGACCGTCGGAGCAGGTGGTCGCCGCGCTCGCCCGCGGCCTGCGGCTCTCGCTGGAGGAGCGCGACCACCTCTTCCGGCTCGCCGGGTACGGCGAGCCGGGGCGCACGCAGCGCGGCGACCACGTCGACGTCGGGCTGATGCGGGTGATGGCCCGGCTCGACGACACGCCCGCGCAGATCATCGGCGCACTGGGTGAAACGCTGGTGCAGACCCGGCTCGCGGTCGCGCTGCTCGGCGATCACACCCGGTACGAGGGACTCGCCCGCAGCGCGATCTACCGCTGGTTCACCGACCCGGCCGAACGGCGTGTCTACCCCGAGGCCGACCACCGGATGCACTCGCGCATCCTGGCCTCACGGCTGCGCGCGGTCCTCGCCCGCGGCCGGTACCCCCGCGCCGCCGAGATCGTCGCGGCGCTCGACGCGGCCAGTCCCGAGTTCGTCCGGGTGTGGGGCGACCACGAGGTGGGCCTGCGCCACAGCGAGCAGAAGCGGCTGGTCCATCCCGAACTCGGTGAACTCGAACTGCACTGCCAGACCCTTCTGGACCCGGGCCAGGACCAGTCGCTGCTGGTGTTCACCGCCGTCCCGGGGAGCGAGAGCCACGAGAAGCTCGAACTCCTCTCGGTCATCGGCACCCAGGAGCTGGGCACCAGGGAGTTCGGCACCGCCGCCCACGACCCGGTCCGCTGATCAGGACGGCACGGGGACCGTGCGGATCAGGGCGCGCAGCCCAGCCGCGTCCAGCAGGTCCGCCGGGCGCAGCGTGTGGCCGGGGCGCACGTAGTGGAACGCGGCGCGCACCTTCTCCACCGGCACGTCCGCCAGGGACGCCCACGCCAGCCGGTAGGCGGCGAGCTGCACGGACAGCGTCGGCAGGCGGTCCTCCCCCGGCACGGCCCCGGTCTTCCAGTCCACGACGGTGAAACCGCCGTCGGGGTCGGCGAACACGGCGTCCATCCGGCCGCGCACGGCGACGCCGTCGATCTCCGTCTCGAACGACACCTCCACGTCGTGCGGCGTGCGCGTGCCCCACTCGCTCGCGAGGAACGCGGTCTGCAGGTCGTCCAGCTCCGCGTCGGGCGCCGCGCCCTCGTCGGCCGCGCCGGGCAGTTCGTCCAGGTCGAGCAGGCGGCTGGCCCCGAAGCGCCGCTCCAGCCACGTGTGGAACGCCGTGCCGCGCCGCGCGAGCGGGTTCGGCGGGAAGGGCAGCGGCCGGCGCAGCCGCCGGGCCAGCGAGTCGGGGTCGGCGGCCAGTTCCACGAGCTGGCTCACCGACAGGTGCTCGGGCAGCTCGACCCGCTCGCGGCGGTTCGCGGCGGCGGCCCGCTCGGCGAGCAGCACGTCCACGTCGCGCGCCCAGCCCTCGGGGTCCTCGGGCGGGTCCGGGGACTCCACGGGTTCCGCCTCCAGCGCCCGCAGCACGAGTTCGGCTCCCTCCGCGACGGCGTCGCGGCGGGAGCCCAGCGGGTCGGCCGGCCACTGCGCCGTCCTGGTCTCCGCCGCCAGCGGGTTGGGCTCCTCCTCCGGCGGCCGGTCCGCCCAGTGCACGACCACGCCGGGCGCGTCCTCCCCCGACAGCAGCTCGTGCAGCTCCAGCAGGAACACCGACGGCCCCTTGGGCTTCTCGCCCTTCTCCGCCCACCAGTGCCCGGACAGCAGCAGCACGCGCTCGGAGCGGGTCACCCCCACGTACAGCAGCCGCCGCTCCTCCACGAGCCGCCGCTCCTCGAAGTCGTCGCCGTGCTCCGCGAGCGCCTCCTCCACCTCCTTGCGGTTGCCGCCCACGGGGATGCGCAGCACCGGCAGGTCGGCGGCGTCGCCGCGCAGCGGCGCGGGGAGCTGGGGCGCGGACCTCAGCCAGCTCGACGACTTGCGGCGGCCGGGGAACACGTCGCGCACGAGGTGCGGCAGCGCCACGATCTCCCACTCCAGGCCCTTGGCGGAGTGCACGGTGAGGATCTGCACGCGGTCCTCCGCGACCTCCACCTCACCGGGTTCGAGTCCGTCCTCGGCGTGCTCCGCGGTGTAGAGGTAGTCCAGCAGGGACGGCAGGGTCGCCGACGGGCTGGCGGCGGCGTAGTCGGCGACGACGTCGGCGAAGGCGTTCAGGTGCGCCCGGCCGATCGCTCCCGGCCTGGCCATCGCCTCGATGTCGAGCAGCAGCGTGCGCTCGACGTCGGCCACCAGCTCGGGCAGCGGCTGGTCGAGCCTGCGGCGCAGCGCGGCCAGCTCGCCGCCGAGCCTGCGGATGCGCCGGTACCCCTCGGAGGAGTACGCCTTCGGGTCGCCGGGGTCGTCCAGCGCGTCGGCCAGCCCGGCCTGCTCGGCGTGCTCACCGGGCAGCGCGTCGGCGAACACCGCCAGGGGGTCGTCCACGACGGCCTGCCGGTCCGGGGCTCCGGCCAGGGAGCGGGCGCGCTCCCACAGGGCGCGCAGGTCGGCGGCGGCGACGCGCCAGCGCGACCCGGTGAGCAGCCGGGCGGCGGCGGTGCCCGCGAGCGGGTCCACGAGCACGCGCAGGGCGCTGGTCAGGTCCCGCACCTCGGGCTCGTCCAGCAGGCCGCCGAGGCCGACGACCTCCACGGGCAGGTGCCGCTCCCGCAGCGCGGCGGCGATGGCGGCCATGTCCGCGCGGCGGCGCACCAGCACGGCGGCGGTCGGCGGGGCGCCGTTCACCTCCAGGGCGTGGTCCCACTGCGCGGCGAGGGCGTCGGCGAGCCAGTCCAGCTCGGAGCGCACGTCCGGCAGCAGCGCGCAGCGCACGTCCCCCTCCGGTGCGCCGTCGCGGGCGCGCAGCTCGTCGACCTCCAGTCCGGCGGCGCGCAGCGGCTCGGACACGGCGTTGGCCAGCGTCAGCACCTCGGGCGGGTTGCGGAAGCTCGTGAGCAGGCCGTAGCGCCGCGACGGGACGGGGTCCCCGGCGGTGTCGACGGCGCGGGGGAAGTCCTCCCGGAAGCGCGGCAGGTTCGCGGCGCTCGCCCCGCGCCACCCGTAGATCGCCTGCGCCGGGTCGCCCACGGACGTGACGGCCATCGGCTCGCCCCGCCCGAACAGCGACCGCAGCAGCACGCGCTGCGCGTGACCGGTGTCCTGGTACTCGTCCAGCAGCACCGCGCCGTAGCGGTCGCGCTCGCCCTCCACGACCTCCGGGTGCTCGCTGGCCAGCCGCGCGGCGAGGCTCATCTGGTCGGCGAAGTCCATCGCGGCCTCGCGCCGCTTGCGCACGCCGTACGCCTCCAGCAGCGGGAGCAGCGCCACCCGCAGCCGCTGGGCGTCGACGACCTCCTTGAGCTTCTCCGGCAGGGCGTCGCGCTGGCGCGGGGTCCTCGGCGCGGACTCGACGGCGTGGATCAGCCACTCGGCGTGCTCGCGGACGTCCGCCGGGTCCACGAGGTGCTCCCCCAGCTCACCGGCGAGCGCCAGCAGGTGACCGGTGACGGTCGCGGGCACCTTGTCGGTGTCGAGGTCCTCGGCCCAGGTCGACACGACGCGGTGGGCGAGCTGCCACGACGCGGTCCCGGTCAGCAGCCGCACGCCCGGTTCCACCGGCAGCCGCAGACCGTGCTCGCCGACGAGGCGACCCGCGTAGGCGTGGTAGGTGAGCACGACGGGCTCGGTGGTGAGCACGGCGGCACGGCGCTCGCCGCTGGGGTCGAGGTCGTCCAGCAGCCGCGAGCCGCCGAGCCTGCGCAGGCGCAGCCGCACGCGTTCGGCGAGCTGCCGGGCCGCCTTGCGGGTGAACGTCAGGCCCAGCACCTGATCGGGCAGGACGAGACCGTTGGCCACGAGCCACACGACGCGCGCGGCCATCGTCTCCGTCTTGCCCGCTCCCGCGCCCGCGACCACCAGGGCGGGTTCGGTGGGCGCGGCGACCACCGCCGCCTGCTCGTCCGTCGGCCTCGGCAGTCCCAGCGCCGACGCGACGACGTGGGGGCTGACGAGTTCGGTCATTGCCCGACCTGTCTACCCGACGGGTGGATCGGGCACGACGTGCGGGCGGGACAGCGGGTGCAGTCGGAGTTCTCGTTCGCCCTGTAGACGGGACCGACGCTGGAGCCGCCGGCCTCCTGGACCGCCTCCAGCCAGGTGCGGACGCCCTGCTCGTCGAGCGGGGCCTGCGACCGCTCGACGGCACCGGTCTTCTTGTCCTCGCGCGCCACGTACAGCAGGCGCGCGCCACCGGGCTCGGTGCCCAGGCCGATGTGGGTGAAGCCGCCCAGCGCCGACGCGAGCTGGTACACGGCGAGCTGCGGGTGCTCCTCCCCCTCCTGCCTGGTCACGGGGTTCTTGCTGGTCTTGATGTCGACGACGACGGGCCGCCCGTCCTCGTCGGATTCGAGCCGGTCGACCCGGCCGCGCACGCGCAGCCACGGGCCGTCCTCCGCCCGCGGCACGTCGACCTCGATCTCGTGCTCGACGGCGACCTGCTTGAGCTGGTCGCGACTGCTGGTGAGCCAGTCGAGGAACGTGTCGAGCATCCGCTCCACGCGCATCCGCTCGCGCCGGGAGAACCAGGGCGCACCCGCGTCGACCGCCACCCAGGCGGCGTCCAGCTCGGCGCGCAGCCGATCGGCGTCCGCCCCGCTGGCCGCCGCCTGGGCCAGGGCGTGCACGAGGGTGCCGGTGATGGAGGACAGCTCAGCCGGGTCCTGGCCGCCGTGACGCTCCACCACCCACCGCAGCGGGCACGTCGCGAGGACCTCGATCGTCGACGGGGACACGGTGACCTGCTGCTCCGGCGTGAACAGCGGGCTGCGCGCCGACACGTCGGGCAGGCCGTACCAGGAGTCGGGGTGCGCGCCGGGCACCCCGGCCCCGGCGAGCCGGGCGAGCTGCGCGGCGGCCCGCTCGCGCTTGCCGGGCAGCACGTCCGGGTCGCACACCACGCGGCGCAGCTCGCCGACCAGCTCGGCCAGCACGAGACCGCGCTCCGGCGTGAACACGGGCCGTTCGACCAGATCGGGGTCCAGGTCGTGCACGTCGACCTCGTCGAGGAACCGCGACGGCTGCTCGTCGTCCCCGCGCACGGCGCTGACCAGCAGGGTCCGCCGCGCCCGGCTCGCGGCCACGAGCAGCAGCCGCCGCTCCTCGGCCAGCAGCGGCGCGGTGGCCGACACGCGGTCGGCGGGGTCGAGACCGGCGAGGACGTCGATCATCCGCTCCACGCCGAACAGCGAGCCGCGCAACCGCAGGTCCGGCCAGCTGCCCTCCTGCACGCCGGGCACGGCGACGACGGCCCACTCCCGCCCGGCGGAGGCGTGCGCGGTGAGCACGGCCACGGCCTCGCCCACCGGCGCGGAGGGGGCGAGCGTGTCGCCGACGATCTGCTGCGCCATCAGGTAGTCGGCGAACCCGCCGACGCCGGAGCCGGGCAGCCGGTCGACGTACTTCGCCGCCGACTCGAACAGGCCCACGATCGCGTCCAGGTCCCGGTCGGCCTGCATCCCGGCGGTGCCGCGCCGCCCGGCCTGCGCCACCCAGCGCGACTCCAGGCCGCTGTCCTGCCACACCTCCCACAGCACCTGCTCGACGCTGCGCCCGCGGGCCACGGCGTCGCGCGCGGTGCGCAGCAGTCCGGCGACGCGCCGCGCGGGCAGCGACTCGGAGTCCTCCAGGGCCGCGAGCCGGTCGGCGGAGCGGACGACCTCGACGAGCAGCTCGCCGCTGGACCGGTCGCGGCCGGCGGCCATCTCCAGCCTGCGCAGGCCGCGCCGCAGCCGCCGCAGGGCCAGCGGGTCGGCGCCGCCCAGCGCCGAGGACAGCAGCATCGTGGCGGTGTCCTCGTCCAGCGCGGCCGGGTCGGCGGCGCAGCGCAGGATCGCGAGCAGGGGGCGCACCGCGGGCTGCTGGGCCAGCGGCAGGTCGTCGGCGGGCACCGCCAGCGGCACGCCCGCCGCGAGCAGCGCCCGCTGGAGCACCGGCAGCGCCTGCGTGGTGGAGCGGACGATCACGGCCATGTCCGACCACGGCACCTCGTCCACGAGGTGCGCGCGACGCAGCTGGTCGGCGACCCACGACGCCTCCTGCGCGACCGAGGCGAGCAGCCTGACCTGCACGGACCCCTTCACGTCCGGACTGTCCAGCTCGCGGGTGACCGACGCGCCGGGCAGCCGGGCCGACAGACCGCGCACGGCCGCGCGGATCTCGGGGGCCATCCGGTGCCCGAGGCCCAGCACGGCCGTGCGGTCACCGGCCGGATCGGCGTTCGTCAGGATCGTCGGATCGGCGCCCCGGAACGAGAAGATCGCCTGATCGGGGTCGCCCGCGACGAGGAACTGCTCCGCCGCGTCCCCCAGTTCGCGGATCAGCAGCCACTGCTGCGGGTCGAGGTGCTGCGCGTCGTCCACCAGCAGGTGACGCACGCGGAACTGCTCGCGCGCGAGCAGCTCGTCGTCGTGGTGGAACGCGAGCCGGGCGCTGCCCACCAGCTCGGCGGCGTCCAGCGGGGCGGCGAACTCACCGGCGGCGTCGGCGGCCGACAGCAGCAGCACCTGCTCGTAGACCTCCCCGAAGCGCCCGGCGGCCGCCCACTCCTGGCGGTCGTGCTTCTGGCCCAGCTCGATCAGGTCCTCGGGCCCCAGGCCGCGTTCGGTGGCGCGCAGCAGCAGGTCGCGCACCTCGTGGGCGAATCCGGGCAGCGGGATCGCGGGCCGCAGCCGCTCCGGCCAGGACAGCGCGCCGTCCTCCACGTCACCGGCGAGCAGCTCGCGGACCACGGTGTCCTGCTCGGGGCCGGACAGCAGCCGGGGGGCGGGGTCGCCGTCGCGGGCGGCCCGCGCGCGCAGCACGGCGAACGCGTAGGAGTGCACGGTCCGCACGAGCGGCTCGCGCGAGGTCCGCAGAGCCGGTTCCTCCGGCGCGGCGGCGGTGAGCAGCCGGGTGATGTGCGCGCGCACGGCCTCCGCCGCTCGCCGGTTCGACGTCAGGACCAGCACGTTCTCCGGGTCGACGCCCCCGCGCAGCACCCGGTCCGCCGCGATCTCGGCCAGCAGCGTGGTCTTGCCCGAGCCCGGACCGCCGAGAATCCGCAGGAAACCGCCGGTGTGGTCGAGCGCCCGCCGGGCAGCGGGTTCCCAGAGCAGCCGGGGCCGCTCACGAGGCGCCCGGCGCACCAGCAGGGGCGCGGATGTCGAAACCACGGGAGGGATCGAACCACGTTGCCCCGACAGGCTCCGCCCCCACCCGCCGTACGCAGCAACCCGATCTTGCCAGGTCACCCACCCGCGTCACCGCCCCCACACGGCTCCGCGCCACGAAGGGGTGGCACAGCTCCAGACCCCTTCGATCCACCGTGGACGTGCAGGGCCGTTCTGCGTCGTGTGAAGCTGACGAGGCCACCCGAGACTGGTTAGCTGACGCGTGTGGACGAGGTACTGCACGAGAAGATCCGCGACACCGTGAAGGCCGTCCCGCGCGGACGCGTGGCGACCTACGGCGACATAGCCGACATCGCGAGAGCCCCCTCGGCGAGACTGGTCGGCACCGTGCTCAACCAGGACGGCCACGACCTCCCGTGGCAGCGCATCCTGAAGGCCAACGGCACGTTCGCCCCGCACATCGCCGACGAGCAGGCCCAGTTGCTGCGCGGCGAGGGAGTGACGGTGGTGGACGGCAAGGTCGACCTGCGCGTCTACCGCTGGGAGGACGCCGTGAAGGAAGCCCCACCGGAGGAACCCGGCCTGTGGTGACGGCGGTCGCGGTTCACCCGCGCAGGCGCCAGAGCGGTGCTGCCGAGCGGCGTCAAACCCATGCTGAATCGTTGGTAGGCTACGCAAAACGCCAGGTCAGTTAGTGTCTTCCCCGCGCGAGCGGGGGTGGTCCCATCTGGAGTCGCCGATACTGTTCTTGCAGGTCGTCTTCCCCGCGCGAGCGGGGGTGGTCCCGCAGGCAGCAGCGGGTTACCGAGGATGTTCTCGTCTTCCCCGCGCGAGCGGGGGTGGTCCCACCGTCGAACGGCTGAGCCGGAGCGGGAAGAAGTCTTCCCCGCGCGAGCGGGGGTGGTCCGTCGGGGGCGGCGTTGGTGAGCAGGAAGTCGCCGTCTTCCCCGCGCGAGCGGGGGTGGTCCCGTCGTGATCGGCTTTTTCGATCCCGAGCGCACGTCTTCCCCGCGCGAGCGGGGGTGGTCCGTTCGGGTGGGCGGTCGACCACATCGACGAGATGTCTTCCCCGCGCGAGCGGGGGTGGTCCCAGGTACGACGCGAACGCGCCGACGCCGATGGCGTCTTCCCCGCGCGAGCGGGGGTGGTCCGGTCGGCCGCGGCAAGACGCACCAGGCGTACGGGTCTTCCCCGCGCGAGCGGGGGTGGTCCGTCGTCGCTGGTCGACGCCTTGGCCTACCGGGCGTCTTCCCCGCGCGAGCGGGGGTGGTCCCGGGGCTCTCTGGTTGGCGGTCGTCCGTGACGAGTCTTCCCCGCGCGAGCGGGGGTGGTCCGCCCTGCCGGACCTTCACCAGCGGCGCCCCGGCGTCTTCCCCGCGCGAGCGGGGGTGGTCCCCACTGGCAGGTGGGCGAGCCGTGACCGGCGGCGTCTTCCCCGCGCGAGCGGGGGTGGTCCCGCGAGGCGATCCACGTCTGTTCGTTCCGCCCAGTCTTCCCCGCGCGAGCGGGGGTGGTCCCCGGTCGGCCGCGGCGACGTCCGGACCGAACGCGTCTTCCCCACGCGAGCGGGGGTGGTCCGGCCTCACCGCCGCAGCGAGGTTCACGGCCAGAGTCTTTCCCGTGAACACCACGTCGTCGAGTGCCCGCTTGGTGGTGGTGCGGGGTCAATCACCTCGGCCTCGGGTCGCACAAATGCGGTAACGAGCGATCGACGCTGGTCCGTTCGAGCGAACATCGGACGTCAGGAGTAACAGGCACCTCCTGGCGGACTATTCCTTTCGCATGTGGACGCAACAGCGTTCGAACGATGGGGAACACCACGGATGCTTGACCGAGTTGGACTGTTGTCGGTGTGGGCGAAGTCTGCCCGTGACGAGCAGGGGAACATCACCGATTGGCTTCCACTGCACCAGCACCTCGACGATTCTGGCGCGGTGGCCGATTTCCTGGTCGAGCACTGGTTGTCCCCTCAGGTGCTGCACCGGATAGCTCGCGATCTCCCGGACGGTCTTGACGGTGTTCGTGTTCTCGCGCATTGGCTGGCCTCCGTTCACGACGTCGGCAAAGCGAGCCCGGCCTTCGCCGTTCAAGTTCCGGTTTTGTGCGACCACATGCGCCGTCGGGGGTTGAGCGCAAATCCGCGGTTGGCGCAGGACCCGGCGCGCAGCGCGGTGTCTCATGCGCTGGTCGGGCACGTGGCGGTCCTGGACCGACTGGTCGAGCGGCACGGGTTCTCCCGGCGCGGTGCGGCTGCGCAACTGGCCGGTGTCGTGGGGAGTCATCACGGAGTGACCCCCGAGAACGGTCAACTCGAACTGGTGCGCGAGCGACCGGATCTGATGGGCACGGGCGTGTGGGACGAGGCTCGGGCGTTCTTCCTCGATCGAGCGACGGCGCGGATCGGTGGCGCGGCGGTGCTGGAGCGCTATCGCGACGTGACGCTGAGCAAGCCCGGTCAGGTGTTGCTGACGGCAGTGGTGATCGTCGCGGACTGGATCGCCTCCAACACCGAACTGTTCCCGATCCAGCCGTTGACCGCGTTGGGCGATCCACCGGTCGAACTGGACGAGGAGACGATGCGCGATCGGGTCGAGATCGCGTGGGCCGCGCTCGACCTGCCGTCCCCCTGGGAGGCTCAGCCGCCGGGTTCCGATGTGGACCGGTTGTTCAGAGAACGGTTCGACCCGGGGGCAGCCGGCGCTCGTCCGGTTCAGGCAGCCGCGTTGGAGGTCGCGTCCGCGCAGAGCGGTGCCGCGATGCTGATCGTCGAGGCGCCGATGGGGGCGGGCAAGACCGAGGCGGCGCTGCTGGCGGCGGAGGCGCTGGCGGGGAAGTCCGGAGCTGACGGGTGCTTCATCGCGTTGCCGACACAGGCGACGACGGATGCCATGTTCGGCCGGGTCCGGGCGTGGCTGGACGCCCTTCCGGGACGGGACGGCCCGGTCAGCGTGACGCTGGCTCACGGCAAGGCGTCGCTGAACGAGGAGTACGAGGGGCTGGTCCGCCGGGGTCGGTACAGCTCGATCGGCGATGAGACCGATGACGAGAAGGCCCCGCCCCTGATCGCCCACCAGTGGCTGTCGGGCCGCAAGAAGAGCGTTCTGGCGAGCTTCGTGGTGGGCACCGTCGACCAGGTGCTGTTCGGCGGGTTGAAGAGCAAGCACCTGATGCTGCGTCACCTGGGCCTGGCCGGCAAGGTCGTGATCATCGACGAGGTCCACGCCTACGACGTCTACATGTCGCAGTACCTGGACCGGGTACTGCACTGGCTCGGTGCCTACGGCGTGCCGGTGGTGCTGCTGTCGGCGACTCTGCCCGCTGACCGCCGCGCCGCGCTGCTCAACGCCTACGAGCAGGGTGCCGGTAGCACGCTGCGACACGTTCCGCAGGACGATCTGGGTTATCCGGTGGTGCTGAGCACCGGTGGTGCGCCGCCTCGCCTGGTGCCGATCGCCCCGGACAGGACCGCCGTGCAACTGGATCATCTGACCGATGACCCGGACACGCTGGTGTCCTACCTGCGGGAACACCTGTCCGCGGGCGGGTGCGCCGTGGTGGTGCGCAACACCGTGACCCGTGTGCAGGAGACGGCCGAGCGGTTGGAGGCGGAGTTCGGTGCTGACCACGTCACGGTCAACCACTCGCGGTTCCTGAGCTGCGACCGTGCCCGCACCGACCGCGCACTGCTGAGCCGCTTCGGTCCCCCCGGTCCCGAGGTGGAGCGTCCGCCACTGCACGTGGTGGTCGCCTCTCAGGTCGTGGAGCAGTCGCTGGACGTGGACTTCGACCTGATGGTCACCGACCTCGCGCCGGTCGACCTGGTGCTGCAGCGCATCGGACGGCTGCACCGCCACCAGCGCGACCGACCCGCGCCGCTGCGGACACCGCGCTGCGCACTGGTCGGAGTGGGCGACTGGACCGCTGAGCCGGTCGAGGCCGTCGCCGGGTCCCGGCGGGTCTACGGCGCGCACAACCTGTTGCGCGCGGCCGCCCTGCTGGGGCCGTCGCGGCGGCACGTCGTGCTGCCCACCGACATCTCTCCCCTGGTCCAGCGGGCCTACGGTCCCGAACCGGTCGGACCGCCGAGCTGGCAGCCGACGATGCTCCGCGCGCGAACAGACGCGGAGACGGCAGCTCGCAAGCGGACGGAAGCCGCGCGCACGTTCCTGCTCGGCGAGGCGGTCCCCGGTGCGGGAACCCTCGTGGGCTGGGTCCGCGGCGGGGTGGGCGAACCGGAGGTCGATCCGCGGGGTGTGGCGCAGGTGCGTGACGGGGAGGAGTCGCTGGAGGTGCTGGTGGTGCAGCGGGACGCCGACGGCGGGCTCGTGACACCGGACTGGATCGGCGACGAAGCCGGTCGGCAGATTCCGCTGGACTCGCAGATGCGCCCCTCACTGGCGAAGACGATCGCCGCGTGCGGACTGCGGCTGCCGCTGGCCCTGTGCCACCCCGGCGTGGTCGACGACGTGATCTGCGCTCTGGAGCGCGACCAGTTCACCAGCTTTCAGCAGTCGCCCCTGCTCAAGGGACACCTCGTCCTCGTGCTCGACCAGGCGCGGACAGCAGAGCTCAAGCACCGCCGAGCCCACTTCCACCTCACCTACGACCCACGCCGAGGACTGGTGCATGAGCGCCGCTGAACCCGCCTCGTTCTCCCTGATCGATCAGCCCTGGCTGCTGGTGCGCGTCCACGACGGCGAGACACCGGAACTGTCGCTGCGCGAGGTGCTGACGCGGGCCCACGAGTTGACGGAGCTGCTGGGCGACGTGCCCACGCAGGTGTTCGCCTCGACCCGCCTGCTGCTCGCGGTGCTGCACGGTGCGCTGCGCGGGCCTCGCGACGTCGATCACTGGTTGGAGCTGTGGAACGCCGAGACGCTCCCCGTCGGTTCGATCGACGCCTACTTGGACCAGCACCGCGAACGGTTCGACCTGTTGCATCCCGAAACGCCGTTCTTCCAGGTCGCGGGTCTGCACACCACCAAGGGCGAGATGACCGGTCTGGACCGGCTCGTCGCCGACGTGCCCAACGGGCAGCCGTTCTTCTCCACCCGCCTCGACCCGCGGCTGAACCTGTCCTTCGCCGAAGCGGCGCGCTGGGTCGTGCACGCCCAGGCGTTCGACCCCTCGGGCATCAAGTCCGGTGCCGTGGGCGACGACCGGGTCAAGGGCGGCAAGGGGTATCCGATCGGAACCGGGTGGAGCGGCTTCCTCGGCGGGGTGCTGCCCGAGGGGCGCACGTTGAAGGACACGCTGCTGCTCAACCTGATCGCACGCGACCACGGCGACACGGCCAGGTCCGCCGAGGAGGACCTGCCGGTGTGGGAACGCGCCGCCGTGGGCCCCGCGGAGGAGGAGCCGGGCGGCCGTGCGCCGACCGGTCCGGTCGACCTCTGCACGTGGCAGAGCCGCCGCATCCGGCTGGACCACGACGGTGAGCGGGTGACCGGGGTGCTGATCTGCAACGGAGAGCGCATCACCCCGCAGGACAAGCACCGGGTGGAGCCTCACTCCGGATGGCGGCGCAGCACGGCGCAGGAGAAGAAGCTGGGCCGCTCGCCGGTGTACATGCCACGGGAGCACGCCCCGCAGCGGGCGGTCTGGCGCGGACTGCAGTCGCTGCTGCCCGGCGCGGAACGACCGCAGGGTGACGAAGCGGCCCCGTTCCTCTCCCCGCCGGTACTGGAGTGGGTCGGCGAGATCACCGGCGACGTGGGCCGCGACTACCCGATCCGGCTGCGCACGATCGGCATGGCCTACGGCAGTCAGAGCTCCACCACGGAGGACGTCGTCGACGACGTGCTGGACCTGCGGGCGGTCCTGCTGCGCCAGGACGCGGGGCACCTGGTGCGTCCGGTGCTGGAGTGCGCGAAGGCCGCGGAGGACGCCGCCCGCGCGCTGGGCAGGCTGGCCGGCGATCTCGCCGCCGCGGCGGGCTGCGGCCGGGACGAACGCGAGGGCCCCAGCACCAGGGCCGGGGAACGGGGTCTCGCCGCGCTGGATCCGCTG
Organism: Umezawaea beigongshangensis; assembly: GCF_016464305.1. Classification (GTDB taxonomy): domain Bacteria; phylum Actinomycetota; class Actinomycetes; order Mycobacteriales; family Pseudonocardiaceae; genus Umezawaea_A; species Umezawaea_A beigongshangensis. The sequence goes on along the minus strand of NZ_JAEIOJ010000004.1, from coordinate 495,137 downwards.
TTCCGGAGGTGGGTGCAGGACGTGACCGCGGAGACCGACCCCACCGGTGCACAGGTCGACTGGCACACCGCCGCCCGTGACGTCCTGCGCCCGCTGGGACGCGATCTGATCGCCCGAGCCCCGATGACGGCGTGGACCGGTCGCGTCGTGGACGGCAAGCTCCTCACCTCCAACCACGCCGAGAGAACCTTCCTCCGGCGACTGCGCGACGTACTTCCCCTGGCGTACTCGGAGAACGTGTCATGACCGATGAAGAAGCACAGCCGTCGCCCACTTCAGCCCCCTCTGCCCGCTGGATGGACCTGCACACCGTCGGGACGGTGGTGCACGACCGCATTCAGCTCCTGCAAAGGGGTGTGCTTGACAACCGCGCGGCCGGGGTCGCCGCCCTCGCCCGGCTCCGCCGCGGAGTCGGGAAGACCCCCGGCACCGTGAACGACATCCTCCAGTACACCCTGGCCGACGAGTTCGTCGACCGCTGCGCCGCGGACGAGCCGACCCACGCCGAGCGGGCCGCGCACATCAGCCTCACCCTCTACGCGCTGCACCAGCAGTCCAAGGACAAGCCGATGCACCAGCGCGGCTGGGGCGTGGGGCGCGCGGTGCGCCGGCTGCACCCCGAGGAGCCCGGCACCACCCCCGGCCCGGTGCTGCGCAGGTTCCAGGCGCTGGGCACCTCCGCGGACCTGGACGAGCTGGTCCACCACGCGCGCGGCGTGGTGCAACTGCTGCGCGGCAAGGAGATCCCGCTGGACTACGCCCTGTTCGCCGACGACCTCGTCCGCTGGCAGCGCCCCGGTGGCGCGTCCGCCGTGCGGCTGCGGTGGGGGCGCGAGTTCTACCGCACCCGCCCCGCCGCCACCGACTCCCACTGATCAGAGCCCGAAGGAACAACCATGTCTCGCACCATCGTCGACGTCCACGTCCTGCAGACCGTGCCGCCCAGCAACATCAACCGCGACGACACCGGCAGCCCGAAGACCGCGGTCTACGGTGGTGCGCGGCGCGCGCGGGTGTCCAGCCAGGCGTGGAAGCGCGCGACCCGCGACGAGTTCGACGACCTGCTGGACCGCTCCGAGCTGGGGGTGCGCACCAAGCGGGTGGTGGAGCTGATCGGTGACGAGATCACCAGGCAGGACCCCTCCCTGAACGAGCGCTCCGCCGAGCTGGCGGCGGCGGTGCTGGGTGCGGCGGGGATCAAGACCAAACCCGCCCGCAAGGCCGATGCGCTGCCCGAGTCCGGCTACCTGCTCTTCCTCAGCCACCGGCAGGTCGTGGGCCTGGCGGAGCTGGCCGTGCAGGCCGCGCACGCCGCGGGCGGGGGCAAGCTGGAGTTCGCCAAGGGCGAGGCCAGGGCTCGCGCGGACCGGGAGCACTCGGTGGACGTGGCGCTGTTCGGACGCATGGTCGCCGACGCCACCGACCTCAACGTCGACGCCGCCTGTCAGGTCGCGCACGCGCTGAGCGTGCACGCGGTGAACAACGAGTACGACTACTTCACCGCCGTGGACGACCACAAGAAGGACGACGACGAGGAGGACGCCGGCGCGGGCATGATCGGCACGGTCGAGTTCAACTCCTCCACCCTCTACCGCTACGCCACCGTCGACGTGGACCGGCTGCACGACAGCCTGGGTGACGCCGAGGCCACCAAGCGCGCGGTGGAGGCGTTCGTCCGCGCGTTCGTCGCCAGCATGCCCACCGGCAAGCAGAACACGTTCGCCAACCGCACCCTGCCCGACGCGGTGCTCGTCCTGGTCCGGGAGACCCAGTCGGTCAACCTCGTCGGCGCGTTCGAGGACCCCGTTCCCGAGGGGGTGCCGGGCGGCCGGATCGGCGAGTCGGTGCGCAGGCTCGTCCAGCACGGCCGCGACCTGCACGAGGCGTTCGACGAAACGCCGGTGACGGGCTGGTCGTTCGGGGTCGGCGACCGCACCGCTCCCCTGGCCGAGCTCGCTGAGCGCACGACCTTCGACACCGCGGTGCGCGGACTCGGAACCGTGGTGGCCGAGCGTCTGGCGGACGCTCCGTGACCGTCCTGCTGCTGCGGTTGGGCGCCCCGTTGCAGTCCTGGGGCACCAGCAGCAGGTTCGTTCGCCGCAACACCGACCGGACGCCCAGCCGCAGCGGGATCATCGGCCTGCTCGCCGCCGCGCAGGGCCGCCGACGCACGGACGAGCTGGAAGAACTGCTGGACCTGCGGATCGGGGTGCGCGTCGAGCAGCCCGGCGTCCTGGAACGCGACTTCCAGACCGCCCGAACCCGCGACGGCGGCCAGTCCATGCCGCTGTCCTACCGGTTCTACCTGGCCGACGCCGTGTTCGCCGTCGCCGTCGAAGGAGACCGGGCGGTCCTGGAGGGACTGGTGCAGGCCGTGCGGCGACCGCAGTTCCCGCTGTTCCTGGGCAGGCGCTCCTGCCCGCCGGCGGGCAAGCTGATCCAGGGGCTGCGCGAGGGCGACGCGGCCGGCGTGCTGGCCGCCGAGCCGTGGATGGCCTCACCGCGGGTGCAGCGCGCCCACCACGCACCCACCGTCCGGCTCGACGTCGTGCTCGACTGCGCGCCCGACGAACCGGGCGCGAACCTCGTGCGCGACGACCCGATCAGCTTCGACCCGCGCCACCGCCGCTACGGCTGGCGATCGGTCCAGCGCTACGCCGTGGACGCCCCGAACCCCGCCCACCGCGACGCGACCGCTGCCCACTCCCCCTCCGCCGTCGACGAGTTCGACCCGATGGCGATCTTCGAGGACGTGCCCTGATGCACCTCACCCGATTCGAGATCAACACCGCACGACGCGCCGCGCGATCCCTGCTGACCTCACCGCAGAAGTTGCACGCCGCCGTTCTCTCCGCCTTCCCCTCCCCCGGCGACGACGCCGAGCCGGACAGGGTGCTGTGGCGGCTCGACCAGCGCGCTCACCAGAGCAACCTCTACCTCGTCAGCCCGCGGGAACCCGACCTCACGCACCTGGTCGAGCAGGTCGGCTGGCCCACCACCAACGGCTGGGACACCCGCGACTACAGCGCGCTGCTCGGCAAGCTCGCCGCCGGACAGCAGTGGGCGTTCCGCCTCAGGGCCAACCCGGTCAGCAGCCGTCGCAAGACCGCCGACGCGACGCGGTCCCAGCGCTTCGGGCACGTCACCGTCGCTCAACAGACCCGCTGGCTGCTCGACCGCACCGAGCGCCACGGGTTCACCGTTCCCACCGGCGTGCACGACGAACCCGACGTCGCCGTGCAGGGGCGTGAGACGCTGAAGTTCGACCGCTGCGGACGCACCGTCACCCTGAGCACCGCGGTGTTCGAGGGCAGGCTGGAGATCAGCGACGCCGAGGTCTTCCGACGCAGTCTGGTGCAGGGCATCGGACCGGCGAAGGGCTACGGCTGCGGCCTGCTGACCCTGGCGCCTCTGCGCCGTGGCTGACGTCCCCGGTGCGAAGCCGGTCCCCCTGTCCCAGCTCGTCCGCGCGCAGGACAGGCTGACCTTCCTCTACCTGGAGCACTGCGTCGTGCACCGCGACGCCAACGCGATCACCGCTCGCGACAACAGGGGCACCGTGCACATCCCCGCCGCCACCCTCGGGGCACTGCTGCTGGGGCCCGGCACGACGGTGAGCCAGCAGGCGATGGTGCTGCTGGCCGAGAGCGGCTCCACCGCGGTGTGGGTGGGTGAGCAGGGTGTGCGCTACTACGCGCACGGCCGCAGCCTCGCCCGCTCCTCGCGCCTGCTCGAAGCTCAGGCGCGACTCGTGTCCAACAACCGCACCCGTCTGCGGGTCGCCCGCGAGATGTACGCCGTGCGCTTCCCCGGCGAGGACACCACCGGCCTGGACATGCAGCAGTTGCGCGGCCGCGAGGGCGCACGCGTGCGCCGCCTCTACCGGGAGCACTCCAGCCGCACCGGCGTCGAGTGGAACCGCCGCGACTACGACCCCACCGACTTCGCCGGCGGCACCCCGGTCAACCAGGCGCTCTCCGCGGCCAACACCAGCCTCTACGGCGTCGTGCACGCGGTCGTCGTCGCACTGGGATGCGCTCCCGGTCTGGGTTTCGTGCACACCGGACACGTGAAGTCGTTCGTCTACGACATCGCCGACCTCTACAAGGCCGACATCACCATCCCGATCGCGTTCGACATCGCCGCCCGCGACGTCGCCGACGTCGGCGCGGAGACCAGACGAGCGGTGCGCGACCACATGAAGGGAGGCACGTTCCTGGAGACCTGCGTCCGCGACGTCAAAACCCTGCTCCGGGAGGACGACGACGTCGTCGAGTACGGTCCCGAGGCCTTCGAGGACCCCGACGTCGTGATGCTGTGGGACTACAAGGGCCCAGCCGTCGCGGGCGGCACGGCGTACGGAGACGACGAATGACCGTCATCGTGGTCGCCGCCTGCCCGGTCGGCCTGCGCGGTCACCTGACCAGGTGGCTGCTGGAGATCTCCCCCGGCGTGTTCGTGGGAAAGGTCAGCGCGAGGGTCCGCGGTCTGATGTGGGTCCGCGTGGTGGACATGGTCAAGTCCGGTAGAGCGATCATGGTCCACAACGCGGACAACGAGCAGGGACTCGCGTTCGAGGTCCACGACCACAACTGGGTGCCGACGGACTTCGAGGGCATCAGCCTCGTGCTCCGCCCCGCTTCGGCGGACGAGGCAACCACGACAGCGCCTCCGTCGAAGGGCTGGAGCAGTGCGAGCAAGCGACGCCGCTTCGGTCGCCGCTGACCGTCCAAACCCATGCTGAATCGCCGGTAAGCTCCGCAAAGCAGCAGGTCAATTAGCGTCTTCCCCGCGCGAGCGGGGGTGGTCCCAGCGCGTCAGGCGTACCGATCTGGCGTCAGGTCGTCTTCCCCGCGCGAGCGGGGGTGGTCCCGCTTCGCCGCGGTCGTGGTGGTAGACCGCGAGTCTTCCCCGCGCGAGCGGGGGTGGTCCGTCGTCCGATGGTGACGACGAGGCGGGCACGCCGTCTTCCCCGCGCGAGCGGGGGTGGTCCCATCGTCACCAGCATCGTGAAGTGGATGCGGGCGTCTTCCCCGCGCGAGCGGGGGTGGTCCGGCGCCGAACCTGGCACGACGAACGTCCTCGTCGTCTTCCCCGCGCGAGCGGGGGTGGTCCGGCGTCGAGGCCCTGGCAGATCGAGTGCAGCAGGTCTTCCCCGCGCGAGCGGGGGTGGTCCGGCGAGCCGTTCGAGCTGATCGACTGGCAGGCCGTCTTCCCCGCGCGAGCGGGGGTGGTCCCGCACCCACCACCAGCCCCAGCAGGTCAGCGCCGTCTTCCCCGCGCGAGCGGGGGTGGTCCCTGCCACTCCCACTTGCGTGGAGCGAGCATCCGGTCTTCCCCGCGCGAGCGGGGGTGGTCCGGCGGGGCCGGTGAGGTTGGCCCAGTGCAGGTCGTCTTCCCCGCGCGAGCGGGGGTGGTCCCGCCAGCGTGCGCGTGCCCGCGGCGCCCAGCGGGTCTTCCCCGCGCGAGCGGGGGTGGTCCCGGGGCGAACGGATTCCTGACGGAGTGGCTGGAGTCTTCCCCGCGCGAGCGGGGGTGGTCCCTTGAAGCTGGTGCGACAGAAGGACCGGACGAAGTCTTCCCCGCGCGAGCGGGGGTGGTCCATCGCCAAGCGTCTCACCTCGCGCGAAGAGCTCGTCTTCCCCGCGCGAGTGGGGGTGGTCCCGCGGCGGCGAGGATGAGGCGGGTCTGCTCGGTGTCTTCCCCGCGCGAGCGGGAGTGGTCCGTCCGAGGCCACTCTCGACGGGGACGAGACGTGGTCTTCCCCGCGCGAGCGGGGGTGGTCCGTCGAAGATTCTTCGGAGCGTCCCTTGCACGATGTCTTCTCCGCGCGAGCGGGGGTGGTCCCGCGTTGATGTCCTCCTGCTGGTCCTCGATGTAGTCTTCCCCGCGCGAGCGGGGGTGGTCCCACCGTCACGATCGTGGGCAACGTCCCGGCCAAGTCTTCCCCGCGCGAGCGGGGGTGGTCCCGCGCACTGGGCAGGTGTCGAGTCCGCAGGTTGGTCTTTCCCGCGCGAGCGGGAGCCCGTGGGGCGACATCAGCAGCCGCCCCGCCCAAGGCACCCGCGAGCGGGAACCCCACCGGAGGGACGCGACCTCTCGGGTCAGGCCAGGACCGTCGTCACGAGCGCCCAGTGCGGCAGGCCGCCTGCCAGGACTCCCACCGCCGCGCCCACCCACACCTGTGCGGTCGTGTGGTCGCGCAGTTCCACCCTGGACCAGCAGACCAGGACCACCGCCGGGGTGAGCAGGGCCAGCAGGGGGCCGTAGGCGGCCACCAGCATCACCACCGCGCCCGACGCCACGGCGGCGTGCATCGAGACCTTCCAGTGCAGGCCGAACGTGATCGTCACGCTCACGACCAGGGTCACGAACATCGCCACGGCCAGCGCGGTCATCTCGCCCGGCGCTCCGCCCAGCACCAGGATCGCGATGCCCACCGCCAGGGACGACGTGCAGACCGCGAAGGGGATCACCCTGCCCTCGCGGTTCGTGACGTGGTGACCCTCCCACGCACCGCGGCGCGCTCCCCGGACGATCACCAGCATCGGGATCACCGATCCCGTCACGCCGACGACCAGGCCCCACAGCAGCGTGCCGCCCGGGGTGCCGGTGGCGTGCCAGCCGATCGCCAGGGGCAGGCCCAGCACCCACACCCACGGGGCCAGGACCTCCGTCGCGAGGCGGGCCAAGCGGTGTGCGGGCGTGGGAGCGAGGTCGGTCGGTGCGGTCATCTGGACTTCGGACTCCTCGGCTCGGTGGCCGCGGAACAGCGGCACCGCACGACCGTGCCAGCACGGTCGTGCGGTGCCAACCCGTTCGTGATCATCGGGCAGCGGAGGGTGGCCTCAGGCCAGGCGTGCCTCCACGCGGGCCACCTCGGCGGCCACCTCCGGGTCGCCCGTCATCACCGCGGCCATCCGCAGCTCCGGCAGGGCCTCGGCGTGGCGGGAGGCCCGGCTCAGGGTGCGGCCCAGCAGCAGGCGCGCGTAGGCGTCCGACGGGTCCAGCTCCAGCAGCGTTCGCAGCACCTCCTCCGCCTTGCCCAGCGCGGCGGACCGGAAGTGCGCCAGCGCCAGTTCGGTGAGCACGGTGCGGTCGGTGGGGGCCAGGTCCGCCGCCTCCGCCAGGTGGCGGGCGGCGGTGATCGGGTCTCCGGTCGCTCGGTGCAGCCTTCCTCGTTCCAGCAGGTCGTTCACGGTGCTCATGCCACGCTCAACCGGGTTGAAGCGTCAACTATTCCGGCCGCGTAGCGGTGCAGCACCAGGTCCACGAGCCTCGGGTGCGCGCCGATCGGACCACCCACGGCGTCCGCGCCGCACGACGCCAGCGAGCTGTGGAACAGGCCCGGTGCCAGCAGCCACGACGCCACGCCCACCCGGCCCGGCGACCCCGCCACCACGTCCGGCACCCGGGGGACCGCCGTGGCCACGAACGACACCGGCACCACCGAGCCCGTCCGCACCGACAGCAGCGCCGCCGCCGCCCGCACGTCGGCCAGCGCTCGCGCGTCCGACGAACCGGCCGCTGCCAGGACGACGGCGTCGCCTCGCCGCCAGCCCGATTCCAGCAGGCGGTCGTGCATCGCCCCCACCAGCGCCGGGTGCGGGCCGAGCGGAGCGGTGAGCACCACGTCAGCACGCCCGCTCGCGCGGATCTGCTGCGGCACGTCCACGCGGACGTGGTAGCCGGAGGCCAGGAACGCGGGCACCACCACGGCGGGTCCGTCGATCGAGCGCAGCACCGTCGTCACGTCCGGCTGGCGCACGTCGGCGTAGGCGACCAGGACGGGGACGTCCAGGCGGGGACGCAGCAGTGCGGCGATCTGCTCCACGACGACCGAGCCCTCCGGGCGCCTGGTCCCGTGGGCCACCAGGACGAGGGTCATGCCGCCGGCTCCATCGCCAGCCGGTAGCCGCGCTTCACCACCGTGCACACGAGTCGCGGTTCACCGAGAGCGGTGCGCAGCCTGCCGATCGCCGTCTCCACGGCGTGCTCCTCGCCGCCACCGGGCAGCGCGGCGAGCAGGGCCTGGCGCGACACCACGGCGCCGCGGGCGGCGGCCAGGGCGCGCAGCACGGCCATCGGCGCGGGGGCGATCGGGCGCAGTTCGCCGTCGACCACCACGGCCTGACCGCGCAGTTCCACCTCGCGGGTGCCCAGTCGCAGACGCACCGCGCGCGCCGGGAGCTCCAGGGCGAGTTCGCGGGCCATCGCGCCGATGCGGGCGCGCGCGGGCTGCACGACGGGGATGCCCGCGCTCACCAGCGGGCCGGCCGTGATCGCGCCGACGCCCACGACGAGCACGTCGGAGCGCAGCACCCGCACGAGCTGGTCGTAGCGGCCGGTGTCGCGGGCCGTGCTCAGCACGCTCGCCGCGGCGGGGGCGCTGGTGAACGTGAGCGCGTCGAGCTGGCGGGCCAGCAGCGCGTCCAGCATCCGGTCCAGCGGCGCCGGGTCGGCCGGGCCGGTCCACCGGTACACCGGGACCTCGACGACCTCGGCCCCGGCGTCGCGCAGCGCGGTCACGAAGCCCGGCAGCGGTTCTCCGTGCAGCTGCACGGCGACCCGGCGGCCGTCGACCCCGGACCGCAGCAGGTACTCCAGCAGTTCGGCGTTGCTCTCCGAGTCCGGCGACCACGCCTCGTCCAGGCCCGCCGCGCGGACGGCGCCCTTCGCCTTGGGGCCGCGCGCCAGCAGCGTCGCGTCGCCCAGGCGGCGCAGCAGCCGCCCGCCCAGCCCCCAGCCCTCCGCGGCCTCGATCCAGCCGCGGAAGCCGATGCCGGTGGTGGCGACCACGACGTCCACCGGTCCGGCCACCAGGCGGCTGGTCGCGGCGTGCAGCTCGGTGTCGTCGGTCAGCGGGACGATCCGGATCGCCGGCGCGTGCACCACGGTCGCGCCCTTGCGCTGCAACAGCGCGGACAGCTCCTCGGCGCGGCGCGCGGCGGTGACGCCGACCGTGTACCCGGCCAGCGGCGCGACGTCGGCCGGAATCACGCAGCCCCCACCTGGACGACACCGTCGAGCACGCGGACCGGGTGCACGGGCACGCTCGTCTCCTGGTCGTCGAGGCAGACGCCGCTGCGCAGGTCGAAGGACTGCTTGTAGACCGGGGAGGCGACCACCGGCACGCCGTCCCGGTCTCCGACGATACCCCTGGACAGCACGGCCGCCCCGCTGAACGGGTCGACGTTGCCCAGGGCGTGCAGCGAGCCGTCGGCGCAGAGGAACAGCGCGACCTGCGTGCCGTCGGGCAGCAGCACGGCCACCCCGCGCTCCGGCTGGAGCGCACCGCGCTCGCACGCGCTGGTCCACGTCGCCGTGTCGCGTTCCACGAGTGATGTCATCTGGCGGCCACCTCCGGTGTGCCCAGCAGCACGGGTACCCGCTGACCCCGTTCCTCGCGGAAGGAGATCGCCGGGTCCGGCGTGCCGGGTGCGTTGACGAACGAGGAGAACCTGGCGAGCTTCTCCGGGTCCTGGAGGACGCCGCGCCACTCGTCGGCGTAGTCGCGCACGTGCACGCCCATCGCCGCGTCGAGGTCGGCGCAGATGCCCAGCGAGTCGTCGACGATCACGGCGCGCAGGTGGTCGAGGCCGCCCTCCATGGCCTCGATCCACGCGGCGGTCCGCTGGAGGCGGTCCGCGGTGCGCACGTAGAACATCAGGAAGCGGTCGATCGTGCGGATCAGCGTCTCGGTGTCCACGTCCGACACCAGCAGTTCGGCGTGCCGCGGGGTGAAGCCGCCGTTGCCGCCGACGTGGAGGTTCCAGCCGTTCTCGGTGGCGATGATCCCGAAGTCCTTGCTGCGCGCCTCGGCGCACTCGCGCGCGCACCCGGACACACCGGACTTGAGCTTGTGGGGCGAGCGCAGCCCGCGGTAGCGCAGTTCCAGCTCGATCGCCAGGCCCACGGAGTCCTGCACGCCGTAGCGGCACCACGTGCTGCCGACGCAGGACTTCACGGTGCGCAGCGCCTTGCCGTAGGCGTGTCCGGACTCGAAGCCCGCGTCGACGAGCCGCCGCCAGATGTCGGGGAGCTGGTCCACGGTCGCGCCGAACAGGTCGATCCGCTGGCCGCCGGTGATCTTGGTGTAGAGGCCGTAGTCGCGGGCGACCTCGCCGATCACGATGAGCTTCTCCGGGGTGATCTCGCCGCCGGGGATGCGCGGCACGACGGAGTAGGTGCCGTTGCGCTGGAGGTTCGCCAGGAACCGGTCGTTGGTGTCCTGGAGGGTGACCTGCTCGCCCTCCAGGACGTGTCCGCGGTCCAGCGAGGCGAGGATCGAGGCGACGACGGGCTTGCAGACGTCGCAGCCGCGGCCCCTGCCGTGCTTGGCGACGAGCGCGCTGAACGTGTCGATCCCGGTGGAGCGGACGATCTCGAACAGGTCGGCCCGCGAGTGGTCGAAGTGCTCGCACAGCGCGCGGGACTGCTCCACGCCGCACGAGGCCAGGAGCTGCTTGAGCATTGGGACGCACGAGCCGCAGCCGGTGCCGGCCCTCGTGCAGCTCTTCAGCCCGGCCACGTCCGAGCACCCGCCGGAGGTGATCGCGTCGGTGATCGCGACCTTGGTGACGGCGTGGCACGAGCACACCTGCGCGTCGGCGGGGAGCGCGTCGAGCCCGACCGGCTCGCCACCGGCGGGCGAGATGAGCGCCGCCGGGTCGCCCGGCACCTCGCGTCCCACGAGGGGGCGCAGCAACGGGTAGGACGAGGCGTCGCCGACGAGCACGCCGCCGAGCAGGGTCTTCGCGTCGTCGGACACCACGAGCTTCGCGTAGGTGCCCGCGACGGCGTTGTTGAGCACGACCTCCAGCGAGCCCTCGGCCGTCGCGTGGGCGTCGCCGAAGCTCGCCACGTCGACGCCGAGGAGCTTGAGCTTCGTCGAGGTGTCCGCTCCGGGGAACTCGGCGCGGCCGCCGAGCAGCCGGTCGGCGACCACCTCGGCCATCGAGTAGCCCGGTGCGACGAGCCCGTACACCGAGCCGCCGAGGCAGGCGCACTCGCCGATGGCCCACACGTGCTCGTCGGAGGTGCGGCAGGAGGCGTCCACGACGATCCCGCCGCGCTGGCCGACCTCCAGGCCGCTCTCGCGGGCGAGCTGGTCGCGCGGCCGGATGCCCGCGGAGAACACCACGACGTCGAGGTCGAGCTCCAGGCCGCTGGACAGCACGGCGAACAGCCGGTCGCCGTCGCGCTTCACCGCCGCCGCCGAGGTCCCGGTGTGCACGGTCAGGTCGAGGTCCTCCACGAGGCGCTTGAGCAGCGCGCCGCCGCCCTCGTCGACCTGGATCGGCATGAGGCGCGGTCCCAGCTCCACGACGTGCGGCGACACGCCCATGCCGCGCAGCGCGTTGGCCGCCTCCAGGCCGAGCAGGCCGCCGCCGAGCACCAGGCCCGCGCGCCTGCCGGGTCCGTGCGCGGCCCGCACGGTCGCGCGGATGGCGTCCAGGTCGTCGATCGTGCGGTACACGTGGCAGCCGGGCAGGTCGTGGCCGGGGACCGGCGGCACGAACGGGTAGGACCCGGTGGCGAGCACCAGCGCGTCGTAGGGCTGCCGCGCGCCGGAGGCGGTGGTGACGACCCGGTGCTCGCGGTCGACGCCGACCACCGGGTCGCCGAGCCGCAGCTCCACGAGGTCGTCGTCGTCGTACTCCGAGCCGGGCAGGGCCAGCGAGGCCGCGTCCCAGTCCTCCACGTAGGACGACAGGGCCACCCGGTCGTACGCCGGGCGGCTCTCCTCGCCCAGCACGACCACGCGCCACGTCCCGGCCGAGTCCCGGTCGCGCAGGGCCTCCACGAGGCGGTGCCCGACCATCCCGTGGCCCACGACCACCAGTGTTCGCGTCATCGGTGCATCCCTCCTCCTGCCCCGCCATGCTCACCGGGGGCCGTGTCCTGCCGAGTACGGAACTGTTTCGCGAGCGTTAAACGACCCTCACACCGCTAGTGGGGGCGAGGTGCGTCAGACGGCGGCGTGCGCCAGGCTCGGCGCGCTGGCCACCATGAACCTGCGCCGCAGGTAGAACCACCAGGTCACGGCCAGGCACACGCCGTAGAAGGCGAGGAACACCCCGAGCGCGGGGGCGATCGAGCCGTACGAGGTGAGCGAGATCGAGAACCCGCGGGTGATGAGGAACCCGCCGAGCGCGCCGACGGCCCCGGCGATGCCGATCACCGCCGCCGCCTCGCGCTTGGCCGCCACCCGGTCGCCGCCCCGCGCGGCGAAGATCGCCGGGATCATCCGGTAGGTGGAGCCGTTGCCGATGCCGGAGGTGAAGAACAGCCACAGGAACGAACCGAGGAACAGGGTGAAGTCGTGCCGCGCGAGACCGGCCAGCACGCCGGCGACGCCGATGCCCATGAGCAGGTACGTCCACAGCGTCACCCGCCCGCCGCCGAGCCGGTCGGACAGCCAGCCGCCCAGGGGGCGCGCCAGCGAGCCGACCAGTGCGCCGAGGAACGCGAAGTAGGCGGCCTTCGACTCGGGGAACGTCGTGTTGATCAGCAGCGGCAGCGCGGCGGAGTAGCCGATGAACGAGCCGAACGTGCCGATGTAGAGGAACGACATCACCCAGGTGTGCTTGCGCTTCACCGATCCCGCGTAGGCGGTGAAGTCGGACTTCGCGACGGTGAGGCTGTCCATGAAGAACAGCGCGCAGGACGCCGCCACGACGATGAACGGCATCCACATCAGCGCCGCGTGGACGAGGTGCACACCGGTGCCGATGTGCACCACGAGCGGCACGGACAGCTGCACGACGGCGACGCCGATGTTGCCGCCCGCCGCGTTGAGACCGAGCGCGAAGCCCTTGCGGGACTCGGGGAAGAAGAACGAGATGTTGGCCATCGACGAGGCGAAGTTGCCGCCGCCGAGACCGGCGGTGGCCGCCGCGAGCAGGAACATCTCGAACGGCGCCGCGGTCAGCACGCACAGCGCGAGCAGACCGGTGGGGATCAGCAGGAGCAGCGCGCTGATCGCCGTCCAGTTGCGACCGCCGAAGAGCGGCACCGCGAACGTGTAGGGCAGTCGCAGCACCGAGCCGACGAGGTTCGGCAGCGCCACCAGCCAGAACAGCTGGTCGGTGCTGAACGCGAACCCGGCCGTCGGCAGGAACACCACGACCGCGCTCCACAGCAGCCAGACGGAGAAGCCGAGGTTCTCCGAGACGATGGAGAGCAGGAGGTTGCGGTTCGCGACGCGCTTGCCGCCGCCCTCCCAGAACGCCGGGTCCTCCGGCTCCCAGTGTTCGATCCAGTGGTTCCTGCGCAGCGGGTTGCCCCGCCCGCGCGGCGCCACGGCGTCGCGGTCCTCCACCACAGCGGTCATGCCGTCCTCCCGAGATCGCGTTGCAGTGGAAACCTAGGAAGCGGTCGTTACCCCGGCGTGCGGGCGCGTTGCACGGGCGGCAACTCCCTCGCACACCCCGGCCGACCGGCCTGTGAGGACACCGGTCAGGACGTGCTGGCCAGCCAGGCCGACACGTCCCGCACGGCGTCCTTGCAGCCTCCGCAGCCCGTCGTGGCCCGCGTCCGCTCCGCCAGGGCGGACGGCGTCGTCGCCCCGGCCCGCCACGCCGTGACGAGCTGGGCCTTGCTGACGGTGTTGCAGCGGCACACCACGGCGCTGCCCGGCAGGTCGGCCGGGCTCGCCACCGCCGCCTCCCCCGGCAGGGTGCGGCCGAGCAGCAGGGCCAGCCGGTCGGTCGGGGCGGGCAGGTCGCGGTCGTAGAGCTGGGTGATGGCCGCGGCGGCGTCCGGAGCGCCCAGCAGGATCGCCCCGGTCACGCGGTCGTCGCGCAGCACGAGCTTCGCGTACCGGCCGCGCGTGGGGTCGGCGAAGCACAGCACCTCGGAGTCCGGGCAGTCGACCTCCACGTGCACGTCGCCCAGCGCGGCGAGGTCGACGTCGCGGGCCTTGAGCCTGGTCACCACGGGTGTGCCCGTGTAGCGCGCGCCCGGCGCGGTGCCGGTCAGCCGGTCGGCGAGCACGGCGGCCTGCTCCCACGCGGGCTGCACGAGGCCGCCGACCGTGCCGGTGTGCTGCGCGCAGTCGCCGATCGCGTGGACGCGCGGGTCGTCGGTGCGCAGCGCGTCGTCCACGAGCACGCCCCGGTCCACGGCGATCCCCGCGTCGGCGGCGAGCCCGGTCTCCGCGCGCACACCGGCCGACACGACGACCAGCTCGGCGGGCACGCGGGTGCCGTCGTCCAGGGCCAGGCCGTCGCCGGCCAGGTACTTCGTCGCCAGCGCGCCGAGCCGGAACTCGATGCCCAGACCCTCCAGCGCGCGGGCCAGCACCCGTCCGGCGCCCGCGTCGAGCTGGCGCTCCATCAGGTGCCCGACGGGGTGCACCACCGTGACGAGGCAGCCCCGCCCGGCCAGGCCCCTGGCGGCCTCCAGGCCCAGCAGCCCGCCGCCGACCACCGCGACCGGCGTGCCGGGAGCGGCCAGGGACGTGATCCGCACGCAGTCGTCCAGCGTCCGGAACGCCACGACGCCCGGCGCGAGCGAGCCGTCCGGGTCGGTCAGGCCCTCCGTCGGCGGTATCCACGGGCGGCTGCCGGTCGCCAGGACCAGCGCGTCGTAGCCCACCTCCGAGTCGTCGGCGAGCCGCACGACCCGGCGGTCCCGGTCGATCCCGCACGCCGTCGCGCCGAGCCGCAGGTCCACGCCGTGCGCGTCGGCCCAGTCGGCGGTCTGCAACCGCACGGCGTCGGCGCGCATCGTCCCGGCCACCACCCCCGACAGCAGGACCCGGTTGTAGGCGGCGTGCCGCTCCTGCCCCACCACGGTGAGCGCGACCCGGTCCCCGGACGGGTCCCGGCGGCGGACCTCCTCGGCGAACCGCGCCCCCGCCATGCCGTATCCGACGACCACCACGCGACGTGCACTCACGGCTGCTCCAATCGCACTGCGCAGACCTTGAACTCGGGCATCCGGCTGGTCGGGTCCAGCGCCGGGTTGGTGAGCAGGTTCGCCCGGCCCTCGCCGGGGAAGTGGAACGGCAGGAACACCACGTCGAGCCGCATCGACGGCACGCAGCGCACCCTGGCCACGGTCCGGCCGCGCCGCGACACGACGGCGGCCAGCGCGCCGTCGGCGAGCCCGGCGCGGGTGGCCGTGTCCGGGTGGACCTCGACGTGCGCCTCCGGCGCCGCCTCCACGAGCTCGCGGACCCGCCTGGTCTGCGCGCCGGACTGGTAGTGCTGGAGCAGCCGGCCCGTGGTGGCGTGCAGCGGGAAGTCGGCGTCCTGCGGCTCGGCCGGGCCGCGGTGGTCGACCGGTACGAGCCTGGCCAGGCCGTCCGGGTGGGCGAACCGGTCGAGGAACAGCCGCGGCGTGCCGGGGTGGCCGGGCGCGGGCACGGGCCAGTGCAGCGCCTCGCCGTCGCGCAGCCGCGAGTAGGTGACGCCCGAGTAGTCGGCCGGTCCCCCTGCCGAGGCCCGGCGCAGCTCGTCGAACACGACCTCGGGCTCCACCGGGAACCTCTCGGCCGGTTGGCCCAGCCGCACGGCGAGCCCGTGCAGCAGGTCCAGGTCGCTGCGCACGCCGTCGGGCGCGGGCAGCGCGCGCTCGCGCAGCAGCACCCGGCCCTCCAGGCTGGTCGTCGTGCCGCTCTCCTCGGCCCACTGCGTCACCGGGAACACCACGTCGGCGGCCTGCGCGGTCTCCGACAGCACCACGTCGGCGACGACCAGCAGGTCCAGCGCGGCGAGCCGCTGCGCGACGTGGTTGCTGCGCGGCGCGGAGACCAGCAGGTTGCTGCCGAACACGAGCAGCGCTCGCGGCCCGGCCGGTTCGCCGAGCGCGTCGAGCAGCTCGTAGGCCGATCGGCCGGGGCCGGGCAGCGACGCCGGGTCGACGCCCCACACCCCGGCGACGTGCTCGCGCGCGGCCGGGTCGTCGATCTTGCGGTAGCCGGGGAGCTGGTCGGCCTTCTGGCCGTGCTCCCGGCCGCCCTGCCCGTTGCCCTGGCCGGTGAGGCAGCCGAACCCGGAGCCCGGCGTGCCGGGCAGGCCGAGCGCCAGCGCGAAGTTGATCCACGCCGACGTGGTGTCGGTGCCGCTGGCGTGCTGCTCGGCACCGCGCCCGGTGAGCACGTGCGCGGTGTCGGCGGCGGCGAGGATGCGCACGGCGGCGAGCTGGTCGGCCGCGGAGACGCCGGTGACGCGCTCCACCCGCTCCGGCCACCAGGCGGCGGCGACCAGCCACGTCTCCTCGAAGCCGGTGGTGCGCTCGGCCAGGTACTTCTCGTCGATCAGGCCCTCGGCGACGGCGGTGTGCAGCAGGCCCAGGGCGAGCGCGAGGTCCGTGCCCGGCGCGGGTTGCAGGTGCAGCGTGGCCTGCTCGGCCGTGGCGGAGCGGCGCGGGTCCACGACGATCAGCTCGGCGCCCCGCAGGTGCTGCACGAACGGCGGCATCGTCTCCGCCGGGTTGCTGCCCGCGAGCAGCACCGCGCCGCTGTCGTCGAGGTCGGTGACGGGGAACGGCATCCCGCGGTCCAGGCCGAACGCCCGCGTCCCCGCCGCGGCGGCCGAGGACATGCAGAAGCGGCCGTTGTAGTCGATCTGCGCGCTGCCCAGCGCGACGCGGGCGAACTTGCCCAGCTGGTACGCCTTCTCGTTGGTGAGCCCACCGCCGCCGAAGACCGCCACCGAGTCGGGGCCGTGCTCGGCGCGCAGACCGGCGAGCCGGGTGGCCACGACGTCGAGCGCGTCGTCCCAGCTCGCCGGGCGCAGCACGCCGTCGCGGCGCACCAGGGGCGTGGTCAGGCGGCCCGCGGCGGTCAGCACCTCGGCGGACGTCCAGCCCTTCTGGCACAGGCCACCGCGGTTCGTGGGGAACTCGCGCGGCCGCACGCGTCGTCCGTCGAGCGACATCGCGCACTGGAGCGCGCAGTACGGGCAGTGCGTGGCGGTGGAGGTCACCGCTCGAACGTAGGAAGGGGGTGTTAACTCCACCGCACCCGATGTTTCGGGCAGCGCACGTTGCCCGCTCGCCGGGCGGGAGCCCCCGGTGAGGTTCGCCCTACTGGAGTGCGGAGACGTACAGGGCCGCCCGCTCCAGGCCCACCATGGACTCCTGGCTCGAAGCGGGGTGCAGGGCGTGCACGGCCAGCCGGAACAGCGCGGCGCGCAGCAGCATCTGCGGCCACTCCGGCAGGTGGCCCCAGCGCTCCAGGATGCCGTGGTCGGCGCCGCCCCAGGCGAACGCGTCCACCGCGATCACGGCGGCGGCCCACTCCGGCGGACGCCAGTGGGCGATGAAGTCGATGATCGCCGGTGACGCGGCGCCGGAGAACAGCACGTTGCCGAACAGGTCGCCGTGCACGACCTGCGAGGGCAGCGTGACGGGCTTGCGCTGCGCGGTCAGCAGCTCGAACGTCCGGCCGCCGAGGTCGGGGTGCAGCGGGACGCTCTCCTCCTCCCAGGCGCAGCGGTCGGCGACGGCGAACACGTCGGTGCGCGTCTGCAGGAAGCGGGGCCGGGGCAGCCCGGCGGTGGCCTCGTGCAGCCGGATCGCGACGGCCACGACCTCGTCGTGGCGCGGCTCGGCCCGGCCCGCGAGGTACTTGGTCGCGGTCCACCCGCCGACGACGTAGCGGCCGTCGGTCGAGCGCAGCGGACGCCCGATGCGCAGGTCGGGCACCTGCAGGGAGTCGAGGGTCTTCGCGACCCAGGTGGCCTCGGCGGGCTTCCCCGCGGGCTTGATCGCCGCGTCACCGCAGCGCCAGGCGGGCCCGCCGTCGATCAGCTCCGGCTCCGCGTCCCGCTGACCGAACGCGGCGCGCACGTGCGACGGGGGCGGCTCCGGATGTGGCGTCACGACCAGGCACGCTACCCGGACACGCGCGCCGAGTGGGGGAACGCCGCAACGTTTTCACCACCTCCGGTCCACGCGCGACGGCCCGCGACGCACGAACACGTCGCGGGCCGTCGCCCGACCGGGTCCTCGGGGGGTCAGTAGGTGGGCAGGCTCGGGTCCACCTCGCGGGCCCACGCCAGGACGCCGCCGCCGACGTGCACGGCGTCGGCGAAGCCCGCCTTGTGCAGTGCGGACAGCGCCTCGGCCGACCGCGCGCCCGACTTGCAGTGCAGCACGACCTGCTTGTCCTGAGGCAGTTCCGACAGCGCCTCGCCGGAGAGGATGCGGTCCTTGGGGATCAGGACCGAGCCGGGGATGCGCACGATCTCGAACTCGTGGGGCTCGCGGACGTCGACGAGGAGGAAGTCCTCGCCGCCCTCCTGCTTCTGCTTGAGCTCCAGCGGCGTGATCGTGCTGCCCGCCGCGGCCTGCTGCGCGTCGTCGGAGACGACACCGCAGAACGCGTCGTAGTCGATCAGCTCGGTGATCTTCGGGCTGGCCGGGTCCTTGCGGATCTTGATGGTCCGGTAGGTCATGTCCAGCGCGTCGTACACCATCAGGCGGCCGAGCAGCGGGTCGCCGATGCCGGTGAGCAGCTTGATCGCCTCGGTCACCATGATCGAGCCGATGGACGCGCACAGCACGCCCAGCACGCCGCCCTCGGCGCACGACGGGACCATGCCGGGGGGCGGCGGCTCGGGGTAGAGGTCGCGGTAGTTCAGGCCCTGACCGCCGGGGGCGTCCTCCCAGAAGACGCTGACCTGGCCCTCGAACCGGAAGATCGAGCCCCAGACGTACGGCTTGCCGAGCAGCACCGCGGCGTCGTTGACCAGGTACCTGGTGGCGAAGTTGTCCGTGCCGTCCAGGATCAGGTCGTAGTCGCGGAAGACGTCGAGCGCGTTCTCCGAGTTCAGGTGCGTCTGGTGCAGGACCACCTTGACGAACGGGTTGATCTCGGCGACGGAGTCGCGCGCGGACTCCGCCTTGGGCTTGCCGATGTCGGACTGACCGTGGATGACCTGGCGCTGCAGGTTCGACTCGTCCACCACGTCGAAGTCGACGATCCCGAGCGTGCCCACTCCGGCCGCGGCCAGGTAGAGCAGGGCGGGGCTGCCGAGACCACCCGCGCCGACCACCAGCACCTTCGCGTTCTTCAGACGCTTCTGCCCGTCCACCCCGACGTCCGGGATGATCAGGTGGCGGCTGTAGCGCGCGACTTCTTCCTTGGTCAGCTCCGCTGCGGGCTCCACGAGCGGCGGAAGCGCCATCTGCTCCTCCTCGAAGCGTGTGAACAGTCCAGTCCTGGACAACGCCAGGGTGCACCCCGGTCTTCCCGGGTGAGAAACCGTCTCACCCCGTGGACACGGCCTACTGGCCGCCCCCCGGCACCGGGTAGGGGTTGATCGTGCAGACGAACCCGTTCTTGGGCACGACCTCGCGGTTGGTGGCGTCGGTCTGGTTCAGCTCCCAGACGTAGTCGTTCGCGACGCCGAAGGTCTGCTGCATCATCACCGGCGCGGGAGCGCCGTCGGCCTGGCAGCCCTCGTGCGGGCGCTGGAGCGCGTGGCCGACCTCGTGGTTGATCACGTACGCGCGGTAGGTCGACAGGTCGGGCCCGTACGCCTTCGCGCCGCGCACCCACCGGGCCAGGTTGAGCACGACGCGGTTCGTCGGACCGGCCAGGCCGGGGTCGTAGCAGGACGACTCGGCGTTGATCGACTCGCCGCACAGCCGGTGGGTCGTCTCCGGGGTGGTCAGGCTGATCGTGAAGTCGGGGTTCTCCTCGACGGGGACGCGCTGCATCCGCACGGTCCTCGTGCCGATCCAGCTGCGCGGGTCCCGCAGCGTGTCGTCGATCGTCGACGCGAACGCGGCCTCGTCGTTCTGGTAGCCGGAGGGGCTGATGCCCTCCTCGACGGCCACCGCGTACCGCACGACGTCGCCCTCGACGCCGAACACGTCGGTGCCTCCGGCCACCCCGCGCCAGATGCCCGTGGCGGTCCGGGTGAACTCGGGGCCGGGGGGCAGTTCGGCGGTCGTGCCGCCGAGGTCCGGCTTCGGCGCGGGGACCTCGCTCACGTCCGGCAGCGCGGGCTGCTCGCGCGCGGGCTGTCCCGTGCCGCCGCCACCGCCGGACACCCCGGCGTCACCGGCGCCGGTGTTCGTCACCGACGGCGCGGCGGAGTCCAGGGCCACGAGCGCGGTGAGCACGAGCAGCACCGGCACGGCGTAGACGCGCCAGCCGTAGTGCGACAGCAGTCCGGCGACGCCGGTGCGGCGCGGCGCGACCGGACGCCTGACGACCGACTCGACCGCCGCGTCCGGCACCCAGGACGCGGTGAGGGGCTCCGCCGCGGTGCGCCGCGTGCCGCGCCGGTAGCGCTCCTCGTTGTTCAGCGTTCGCTCGCCGACGGCCGTGAAGCCCGTTCCGGAGGCAGAAGGGGAACGATCGGCTTCCTCGCCGCGCCCTTCGGAAGTCATGCGCTCAGGGTGCCACACCGGGGCGCGCAGGTCTTCACTACACCACGCGCCCGTCACCGCGCGAGCGGGGTCGATCACCAGGCGTGGTCGTCCACCGACTCCCACATGCCCAGCACGGCCCGCGCCACGGTCACCGGCCGCTCCATCTGGGCCACGTGCCCCGTGCCGGGCAGCACGAGGAGCCGCCCGCGCGGCAGCAGCGACGCGGTCCTGGGGGCCTTGCGGACGCTGACGAGCCGGTCCCGCGTGCCCCACACCACCAGCGACGGGGCGCTCACGCGCGGCGCGACGGTCCACAGCGACCGGGCGCGCGGGACGAACCAGGAGCGGAAGATGGCGAGCGTGCTGGCGGTGAGCGCCGCCTGCGCCCACGGCTGGCGGCTGCGCTCGTCGTTCTCCTCCATGCTCTCCCTGATGCGGTTCTCCGGGACCGACGCGGGGTCGCCGAAGCACAGCCGCAGCATCTGCTCGGTGCGCTGGCGCGGGGAGATCGTGGCCAGCCTGCGACGCACCGGCGTGCCCACGAACGGCAGGAACGCCAGCGGCAGCCGCGGGTCGGACACCCTGGACAGGCTGGGCCGCAGGTCGGGCACGGCGGGCGAGACGAGGGTCAGGGTGCGCACGAGGTCGGGGCGGGTCGCGGCGACCAGCAGCGAGATCGCGCCGCCCATCGAGTTGCCGAACAGGTGAACGGGCCCGCGGTCCAGGCCCTCGACGAACTCGATCACGACTCCGGCGTGCGTGGCGATGGCGTAGTCGTAGCCGTCCACCGGCTCCGACCTGCCGAAACCGGGGAGGTCGAGCGCGATCCCGTTGACGTGACCGGCGAGCTGCGCGGCCAGGTCGGTCCAGTTGGTCGCCGATCCGCCGAGGCCGTGGACGTAGACCGCGGTCGGCGCGTCCGGCCCCGGTCCGGGGGTGGTGCGGACGTGCAGGCGGTGCCCGGCGACCTCGACGTTCTCCCCCGGCCACGGCGGGGCGGAGCTGTCCAGCGGGGGGAGCGAGACGGTGGACAGGGGCACGTGGGTGAGCGGTGCGCGGGGCACCCCGGTGGTTTCCGTCATCTCCCCAGGATGCTGGAAGACGCGCCGCGACGATTCACGGCGGGCTGCTACCCCCGAGTAAGGTTGCGGCCGTGCCGGGTGTGGCAACCCCGTCCCGGCGCCGCGATGACCTGGCTGGAGGCACCATGACGGACACGACCCACCCGGCGGTCGGGCACCACGGGACGGCACCCGCCGGCCGCGGCGTCCGCCTGCCGCGGACCGCCCGCCGCGCTCAGCTGCTCGCCGCCGCGCAGGACGTGTTCGTGAACAACGGCTACCACGCCGCGGCGATGGACGAGATCGCCGAGCGCGCCGGTGTCAGCAAGCCCGTGCTCTACCAGCACTTCCCCGGCAAGCTGGAGCTCTACATGGCTCTGCTGGACTCCCACGTGGACGAGCTGGTCAGCCGGGTGCGCGGTGCGATCGGGTCCACCACGGACAACAAGCTGCGGGTGCACGCCGCCGTGGCCGCGTTCTACGACTTCGTCGACGGCGAGGGCCAGGCGTTCCGGATGGTGTTCGAGTCCGACCTGCGCAGCGAGCCGCAGGTCGCGCGGGCCGTGGAGCGCGCGACCACCGACAGCGTCGACGCCATCACCCGGACGATCACCGCGGACGCCGGGCTCGACGAGCACCGCGCGCGGCTGCTCGCCGTGGGCCTGGTCGGCCTGAGCCAGGTGACGGCCCGCTCGTGGCTGGCCGACGACCGCAAGGTGCCGAAGGAGGAGGCGGTCTCGCTGATCTCCAACCTGGCGTGGCGCGGCATCGGCGGCGGTTTCCCGCTCCAGCACTGACCCCCGGCCACCGGGGTCACCGCAGGAGGCGCGCGATGCGCGTGGCGACCTCCGCCGGGCGCTCCAGCGGCAGCATGTGGCCCGCGCCGGGGAGGACGACCAGCCGGGTCCGCGGCAGCTCGTCGGCGATCACCGCGGCGTGCGGCACGGGCGTGAGCCGGTCGGCGCCACCGGCGAGCACCACCGACGGCACGGGCGCCAGCGCGGCCAGCGCCTCGCGGCGCTCGTGCTCGCTGAGCGACTCGCGGAAGGCGACCAGGGCCGCCGGGTGGCAGCGCGCCACGGTCTCGGCGGTCGCGGTGACGTCCGCGCGGTCGGGGCGCGCGCCGAACAGCAGCCACCGCAGAGCGGGCCGGACGAGCCGCGGGCGGCGCAGCAGCACCGGTCCGCGCAGCGCGGCGATCCGCCGGTTGACGACCTTCTCACCCCTCGCGACCAGCGCCGCGACCCGCTCCGGCAGCCCGAGGGAGATCTGAGCCAGTCCGCCGCACGACGTGGCCACGAGCGCCACGCCCGCGACGCGGTCCAGCAGTTCGGGGTGCGTCTCGGCGAGCGCCATGATCGTCATGCCGCCCATCGAGTGCCCGGCCAGCACCACCCGCCCGGTGGGCACGCGGTCGGCCAGCAGCTCGGCCAGGTCCCGCGCCAGCCGCTCGATCGTGGCCGTTCCCGGCGCCGCGGGCGCCGAGGCGCCGTGGCCGCGGTGGTCGTAGCGCAGCACCCGCCCCGGCAGGGCGTCGGCGACGCGGTTCCACGACGAGTGGTCGAGCGTCCAGCCGTGCAGCAGCACGACGGTCGTCCCCGCGTCGCGGGGGCCGGTGTCGACGACGTGCAGCGCGGTGCCGTCCGAGGTGGTGAACCGGGAGGTCGCCCGGTCGGGCGGCGGCTTCGCGGTCCTCCGGCGGTCGGCGCCCCTCGCGGCCCGCGTCATCAGGTCCTCCCCGGAGCAGTAGGTGTTACCAGTGGTAACGGTTACTTCTGGTAGCGTGCGTCACATGGCTCGCACTGTCAAGGGTGCGCCCGGCGGGACCGACGCACGCCGAGAGCGCTGGAAGGGGCACCGCGAGGCCCGCAGGGCGGAGTTCGTCGAGGCGACGATCCGCGCGGTCGCCGCGCACGGCCCCGAGGTCGGCATGGACGAGATCGCCGCGGAGGCCGGGGTCAGCAAGCCGGTGCTCTACCGGCACTTCACCGACAAGTCCGACCTCTACCTGGCGGTCGGGCGGCGTGCCACCGAACTGCTGATGGACCAGCTCGGCCCCGCCATCGCCACCGACGGCCCGATCCGCGAGCGCATCCGCCGCATCGTGAACGCCTACCTCGGCGTCATCGAGGAGAACCCGAACCTCTACCGGTTCGTGGTGCGCGGCTCGTTCACCGACCGGCCGGTGGAGCAGGACGTCGTGAGCGAGGACAAGGAGCTCATCGCCGCCGCCCTGGCCCGGCTGCTCGGCGACCACCTGCGGGCGTTCGGCATGGACTCGGGCGGCGCGGAGCCGTGGGCGCACGCGCTGGTCGGCATGGTGCAGAACGCGGGCGACTGGTGGCTCGACCGGCAGTCGATGACCAAGCAGGCGCTGAGCGAGTACCTGACCACGCTCATCTGGCACGCCATCGACGGCCTGCTGCGCGGCGCGGGCATCGAGATCGACCCCGACGAGCCGCTGACCTCGGGTCCGCGCCTGCGGCTGATCACCGGGGAGCACACCGGGGAGGCGCGGTGACCGCGGCGCACGCCCCGACCGGCCGAACCCGGCCGGCGGAAGCGCCACCGCGTCACGACGGCCGGCGCGCCACCAGCGGTGGTGAGCCGACCGCGCGGGTCCCGGCCGTCCGCGACGGGACGACCGGGTCGCACGGTGCCGGGAACTACACGGCGGCGAAGCCGACCCGCCGCGAGTCGCTGGGGCCGATCTCCACGTAGGCGATGCGGGCCGTGGGGATCACGAACCGCGCACCCTTCTGGTCCACCAGGGCGAGGACGCCCTGCTGGTTCTTCAGCGCGTCCGCGACCAGCGACTCGACCTCGTCGGGAGTGAGACCACTGGACACGACGAGCTCCCGCCCGCTGTCCGCGACGCCGACCTTGACCTCCACGCTGACCTCCGTGCGCGTTGATGACTCTCGGAACCAACACTAGCCGAGGCCGAGGTTCCCCATGCGGCGCGTGTGGCTCTGCTGGAGCCTCCGGAACAGGCCCGCGATGCCCGCGAGATCACCCGATCCGCGGATGATCAGCTCGGCGAGCGCGTCCCGCTCCGCCACCACGTACTGGGCGTTCGTCAACGCCTCGCCCAGCAGGCGACGCCCCCACAGGGTGAGCCGGTCGCGCAGCTTCGGGTCGGCCTCGCACGCCGCGAGGACTTCGCGCTCGGCGAACGCGGAGTGGCCCGTGTCGGCGAGGACGGCGAGCACGAGCTCCCTCGTCGGCGCGTCGAGCCACTCGGCGACCTCGCGGTAGAAGTCGGCGGCCAGCCCGTCGCCCACGTACGCCTTGACCAGTGATTCCAGCCACGTCCTGGGAGCCGTGGAGGTGTGGAAGTTGTCGAACCCGACGACGAACGGGCGCATCGCGTCCTCGACCACGACGCCCCGGTCCGCCAGGTAGCGCTCCAGCAGCCCGTAGTGCCCGATCTCGGCCGCCGCCATCGCCGACAGCGCGGCGCGCCCGGACAGCGACGGCGCCGTCCGCGCGTCCTCGGCCATCCGGTCGAACGCCGACAGCTCCCCGTAGGCGAGCGCCCCGAGCAGGTCGGACACCCCCTCCGGCAGTTCTCCAGCGACCCCGACCGTTACCGCCTCGCTCATGAGAACGAGCCTAGTGGCAGCGTGCCGGGCGGCTCCGCACGACCACGACGGACGCACGAATCACGAAATGCCCGGTAGACCGGTCGTTGCGGGTAGACTTCTCCCTCGACGCCCGGTGCGAGCCGCAGCGCGGCCACGGTTCGGCCTCCCCGGAAGGACGGCGGAGCTGACGGGCTTCGCGGCAGCGACGGCACCGCGGTGCAGATCACGGCGGTGCACTGCCGCCACGTGAGGGTGCGCGCACAAACCTCGCAGGCCCTCCCGCGCCCCGCCCGGCCACACGGCCCGCGGCGGACGGCGCGGTCGAGAGGCCCGTCCAGGGCCACGTGCGCGCTGGAACGAGCTGAGAGAGGCGATCATCCTGACCGCTAGTGAAGAAGACAAGAACCTCGACCCGATCTCCCTGGAGCACAGCGAGGCGGGTCTGCCCGACGACGACCCCTCGCAGCCGCTGGTGGCCAACGCCCCGGTGCGCGAGAACTCCCCCACCTTCGCCGAGCTGGGCGTGCGCGAGGAGATCGTCCGCGCACTGGCCGAGGCCGGCATCGAGCGGGCGTTCGCCATCCAGGAGCTGACCCTGCCGCTCGCGCTGGCCGGGGACGACGTGATCGGCCAGGCCCGCACCGGCACCGGCAAGACCCTCGGCTTCGGCATCCCGCTGCTCCAGCGGATCACCACTCCGGGTGACGGCACGCCGCAGGCGCTCGTCGTGGTCCCGACCCGCGAGCTGTGCCTCCAGGTCACCGCGGACCTGACCCACGCCGCCAAGCACCTCGACGTGCGGGTCATGGCGATCTACGGCGGCCGTCCGTACGAGCCGCAGATCGCCTCCCTGCGCAAGGGCGTCGACGTGGTCGTCGGCACGCCCGGCCGCCTGCTGGACCTCGCCGAGCAGCGCCACCTCGTGCTGGGCAAGGCCAAGAACCTGGTGCTGGACGAGGCCGACGAGATGCTCGACCTGGGCTTCCTGCCCGACATCGAGCGCATCCTGCGCATGGTGCCGGAGAAGCGGCAGACGATGCTGTTCTCGGCGACCATGCCGGGCCCGATCATCACCCTGGCCAGGACGTTCCTCACGCAGCCCACGCACATCAGGGCCGAGGAGAACGACGCCAGCGCGATCCACGAGCGCACCGAGCAGTTCGTCTACCGCGCGCACGCGATGGACAAGGTCGAGCTGCTGGCCCGCGTGCTCCAGGCGAAGGACCGCGGCCTGTCGATGATCTTCACGCGCACCAAGCGGACCGCGCAGAAGATCTCCGACGACCTGGCCGAGCGCGGTTTCGCCGCCGCGGCCGTGCACGGCGACCTGGGCCAGGGCGCGCGCGAGCAGGCGCTGCGCGCGTTCCGCTCCGGCAAGGTCGACGTGCTGGTCGCGACCGACGTCGCCGCCCGCGGCATCGACGTCAGCGGCGTGACCCACGTCGTCAACTACCAGTGCCCCGAGGACGAGAAGACCTACGTCCACCGCATCGGCCGCACGGGCCGCGCCGGGCGCACCGGTGTCGCCGTGACGCTCGTCGACTGGGACGAGATGCCGCGCTGGAAGATGATCAGCGACGCGCTCGGCCTCGGCAAGCCGGAGCCGGTGGAGACGTACTCGACGTCGGACCACCTGTTCGCCGACCTGCACATCTCCGAGGACTCCACCGGCAGGCTCCCGCTCGGCCAGCGCACCAGGGCCGGGCTGGACGCGGAGCCGGAGGAGAACCTCAAGGGCGAGCGGAAGTCGCGCAGCCGCTCCAGCGGTGGCGGCAAGACCCGCACCCGCACCCGCGGCGGCGCGTCCACCGTGGAGCAGCAGAGCGCCGCGGCCGACACGCCGGCCGCCGAGGAGGACGGCACGCGCCCGCGCCGCCGTCGCCGCCGCCGCGCGGGCGAGAACGGCGACGCTCCCGCACCGCAGACCGACACGCCGGCGGAGTCGCCCGCGGCCGAGGGCGGTGAGCGGCAGGTCAAGCGCCGTCGCCGTCGTCGCGGCGGCGTCGAGAGCGGCGATTCGGCGCAGGTGGCTGCGAGCGACGCGGGTTCGACGGCAGACTGACACCCGTCAGCAGATCTTTTCCGCCGGACGATCGGGAGCTGGGAAGTGGGACGACCGGAGCAGCCGCACGACACGGACGAGCTCCCGGAGTCGGAACACCTGGCTCCCGATCCGCAGGCGCACCGGGAGAGCCGGGGCGTGCCGCCGGAGGACGTGCTCGGCGACGACGAGCCGGCCCCCGTCCCGGACGGTCCCCGGCCGCGCACGTGGCGCACGGGGCGCGACTACGCCGCCCTCGCGGTGATCGTGGTGGGCGTGCTCGTCGGCGGGCTGCTCGTGTGGCGGTTCGGCGACGCGCGCGCCACCACGTCGATCACCGGCCCCAGCTCGGTGCCGCAGCTGCCCTCCGCGGTGGCGCTCCCGCCGAGCCTCGGCGAGGTGTGGCGGGCCCCCAGCGGGGCCACCCACGTGCCGATCACGCTCGACTCGACCGCGGTCACCGGCGAGGGCGGCCAGGTCGCCGGTCGCGACCCGCTGACCGGCGACGTCCGCTGGAGCTACACGCGCGACTGGCCGTTGTGCACGGTCTCGGCCGCCTGGGGCAAAGTCGTCGCGGTCCACCGCAAGGAGACCAACTGCTCCGAGGTGACCACGCTCGACCCCGCGTCCGGCACGCGCGGCCCGCAGCGCAACGGCGACGCCGAGCTGGGCACCGTCCTGCTGTCGGAGGGCTCGCACCTGGTCACCACCGGCGAGCGCTACGTGGACGTCTACCGGCGCGACGACCTCGTGCGGTCGCTGGAGTACGGCACGCTGCGCGCGCCGGTGAACTCGGGCAAGCAGCCCCGCACGAACTGCTCCTACGGCTCGTTCGCCGTGGCCACCGGCAAGATCGCGCTCGTCGAGCGGTGCCCGGAGCAGGACCCCGGCGACCGGCTGACGGTGCTCAAGCCGAACCCGGAGAAGTCCGACGAGCCGCAGGTCCTCAGCAGCACCGTCCTGGGCGGCACGGGCGCGCGGGTGGTCGCGGTGACCACCGACCGCGTCGCCGTGGCGCTGCCCGGCCCGAGCCGCCTGGTGGTGCTCGACGCGAACAGCGGCGCGGTGCTCGACGAGCGTCCGCTCGACGTGCCGGACGGCGACCTGTCCGGCGACCCCGAGGGCCGGACCGCGCCGACGTGGACCAGCTCCTCCCACGTCTTCTGGTACACCGGTTCCCGGACCACCGCCCTGGCCCTGGACACCCTGAGTCCTGTGTGGACCGCCGAGGACACCCTCGGCCCCGGCACGGTGCTCGCCGGTCGGCTGCTGCTGCCGGTGCCGGAGGGCTTCCGCGTCCTGGACCAGGCGACCGGTCAGCAGATCGGCGTCGTTGCGCTGGACCGCGGCGGCCACGAGGGCCCGGTGCGGCTCACCGCGGTCGGTCCCGTGGTCCTGGAGCAGCGCGGCGGCACGCTGGTCGCCCTGCGCTGACCGCTCCGCGAGAAAGCTCTCACCGCCGCGGCACCACTCGGCGGCGTCGTTGAGGCAGACTGCTTCTCGTGACCGACCTGCCGACCACGCCCTCGCAACTGACCCCGAACGGGGCCGAGCGCGTCGACCTGCCGGGCAGGTACGGCCCGGTGGCCGCGTTGCGCGCCCCCGCCACGGGTGACGACCTGGGCGCGACCGCCCTGTTCCTGCCCGGTTACACCGGGTCCAAAGAGGACTTCGCGCCGATCGTCGACCCCGTCGCCGCCGCCGGTGTGGAGGTCGTCGCGATCGACCTCCCCGGCCAGTACGAGTCGGCCGGTCCCGACGACGAGGCCGAGTACCGCCCGGCGCCGCTGGGCGCGGCCGTCGCCGAACTGGTGGAGAAGCTGTCCTCGGACGGCCGCCGCGTGCTGCTGCTCGGCCACTCCTACGGCGGTCTCGTGGCGCGCGGCGCGGCGCTCGCCGGTGCGCCGCTGGCCGGGCTGACCCTGCTGTCCAGCGGTCCGGCCGAGCTGCCGTTCGGGGCGAGGCGCTCCGCGCTGGACACGGGCGAGTCCGTCCTGCGGGAGCACGGCGTGCGGGGCGCTCAGGAGCTCAACGAGGCCAGGGTGGCGGCGCAGCCGCGCTGGACCACGATGGACGGGCGCGTCAAGGAGCTGCTGCGGGAGCGCTTCCTGCGCTCGACCCCGGCCGGACTGGCCGGCATGGCCGACGGCCTGCGCCACGAACCGGACCTGGTGGCGAAGCTCGCGCGTGCGCTGCGCAGCGCACGCGTCCCGGCTCTCGTCGTGTGCGGCGACCTGGACGACGCGTGGGCGCCCGCGACGCAGCGGGACATGGCCGAGCGCCTGGACGCGGACTTCGCGCTGCTGCCCGGCGTGGCGCACTCGCCCGCCGAGGAGGCCCCGGACGCACTGCTGGCGACGCTGCTGCCGACCTGGCGGGCCTGGCTGCGGGACTGACCACCGGAACGCGGTCGCGGACCGCTCAGGCGTACCAGAACAGCCACAGGCTCGTCGCCACGGCGACCAGCACGACGAGACCGCACAGCGCGCCGACCCGACCGCCCCGGCGATCCGCGACGACCTGCGCGGCCACGGCGACCACCGCGGCGACGACGTGTCCGGTCACGACGAACGCGCCGGGACCGGGCAGGCCGCGGTTCCCGGCGTGGACCTGCACGCCGATGACCGCGAGGGCGAGCAGCAGGGAGCCCGCCGCCAGCACCCCGGTCGTCCCGCGCCACGTCCGGGCGATCCTGCTGGGCCGGCGCGGCTCGGTGCGCTCCGGGATTCTCAGGTCCTCGGTCATCTGCTCGTTCGTCACGTCGCCTCCGCACACGTTGTCCTGGCTCCGGTCAGGGGGCGAGCATCGCCCACGGATCGAGGGCGGGAGCGGCGCGCTGTCCCTCCGGGCAGCTCCGCCGGAAGTCGCACCAGGAGCACTGGCGGCCCGTCCGCGGCGGGAACAGGACGTCCTGGTCGCCCCCGGCGGCGAGCGTGTCCGCGGCGAGGCTCACGTCGTCCGCCGCCTCCTCGGCCCGGCGCAGGTGCCGCTCCAGGGTCTCGTCGGTGTGGTCCCACGCGGCGACGGTGCCCGTGGGCAGGTGGTGCAGCTCGACGCGGTGGCACGGCTTGCGCAGCGTGCGCCCGGCGGCCAGCGCGTACAGCGCGAGCGCGAGGGAGCCGCGCGCGTCGTCGGTGGTGAGGGCGTGCCGCCCGGTCTTGTAGTCGACGATCACGAGTTCGCCGTCGCGCAGGTCGATGCGGTCGACCCGGCCCTCGGCCACGATCCGCTCGGTCGGCGTGGACACCCAGCGCTCGACGCCCACCGGCTCCAGGGCGGGGTCGAGCTCGGCCACGTAGTCGCCGATCCAGCCCTCGGCACGCCGTCGGTACTCGGCCGCCTGCTCCGGGTCCCGGAAGCCCTCGTTCTTCCACTGCCGGTGCAGCAGCGCCACGGCCTGGTCGGTCGTGCGCCGTTCGGCGGGCAGGTCGAACAGGCCCTTCAGCGCGTTGTGCACCACCGCGCCCAGCGTGCTGTGGGCCCACGCGCCGCCGCGGGGCGGGGACGGCCGGTCGAGGTAGGCCATGCGGTACCGGCGCGGGCAGTCGGCCCACGTGGACAACTTGGCCGGGGTCACGCGCACCAGCTTGCGCGGCACGTCCCCGAAGTCGAGCCCCAGCTGATCCGCCACCCCGCACACGGTACGCAAGCGCACCGACACCCCCGCGCGGGCACCGGCTCGCGCGGAAGCGCTCTCAGCCCACCAGCACCTTGCCCCCGGTCGCGCGCTCGGCCAGCGCGTCGAGCACGTCGGGGTGCGTCGTCTCCTGGCCGAGCCGGACGGTCTTGTTGGTGCCGTGGTAGTCGCTGGAGCCGGTGACCAGCAGGCCCAGCTCACCGGCGAGACCCCGCAGCCGGGCGCGCGTCTCCCGGTCGTGGTCCGGGTGGTCCACCTCCACCCCGGCGAGCCCCCGCCCCGCGAGGTCGGCGACGACCTCGGCGGTGACGATCGGGCCGCGGGAGATCGCGAACGGGTGAGCCAGCACGGTCACGCCGCCCGCGTCGCGGACCATCTCGATCGCCCGCTCGACGGGGGTGTCGGTGCGGGGCACGTAGTAGCGGCCACCGGTGAGGTAGCTCGCGAACGCCTCGTCC
This sequence comes from Umezawaea beigongshangensis, assembly GCF_016464305.1. GTDB lineage: Bacteria > Actinomycetota > Actinomycetes > Mycobacteriales > Pseudonocardiaceae > Umezawaea_A > Umezawaea_A beigongshangensis. Next base: position 464,016 of record NZ_JAEIOJ010000004.1, on the reverse strand, counting down.
ACCGAGGACACCACGCCCGCGCGGATGAGGGCCATCGCGAGGTGCGGGCGCCCGGCCGGCGCGTCGTCCGGCAGGCCGGACATCAGCTCGTCGGTGTTGATCGGGAAGCCGTCGGCGACCATCTGGTCGGCCATGCGGCGCAGCCGGTGGCGGCGCTCGGCGCGCAGCCGGAGCTGCTCGTCCACGATGGCGGGCGAGGTGGCGTCGTACAGGTAGGCGAGCAGGTGCACGGTGATGAGACGGCCCCGGCCGTCGGGTGCCGCGCAGGACAGCTCGGCGCCGCGGACGAGCTGGAAACCCGCGGGCAGAGCCGCCGCGGCCTCCGCCCACCCCGCTGCGGTGTCGTGGTCGGTGATGGCCAGGGCACCGAGACCCGCGGCGGCAGCGGCCGCCACGAGCTGCTCCGGGGTGTCGGTGCCGTCGGACTGGTTCGAGTGGGTGTGCAGGTCGATGCGCACCCGTCCAGTCTGGACCATTCGCCCGGACGGCTCGCTACGGCACCATCTTCTTGCCCCTGGCGATGCGCTGAGCCTTGATCATCGAGAACCGGTCGGCCTGGGCCTTCTTGTCGCCGAAGACCAGCTCGGAGATGGCGTCGTACACCTCTTCGGGGTACGGCAGGAACTCGATGCGGTTCAGCGCCTGGATCTGACCGGCCGACTCGACGACGAGCGTGCCGAAGCCGAACATCCGGCCGAGCACGGTGCGCTCGTAGGTGAGGTCGGTGACCTTCGTGACCGGCATCATGGCGAGCTTCGAGTCGAAGACCCCGGAAGCGATCATGAACCGCTTGTCGGTGACGACGATCCGCTCGACCCACCACTCGATGACGAAGTAGGACAGCCTCAGCACCACGAACAGCCCGACGTACCACAGGACGTTCTGGACGATGTCCGCGTTCTCCGGGAGGAGGTACGAGATCATCATCAGCCCGACCAGCAGCGCCGCGCCCTCCAGGGTGTCACCGAGCAGGACGCTCCAGTGCCGGCGGACCTTGATGACCCGGCGCTCGGTCCCGAGGATGTAGTCGTCCGGATCTCTGGGAGCGAACACGGATCACACGCCTCTCGCCGGCGACTGGAGCAGCTGACTCAGGCGAACAGGTTCTTGGCGAACGTGACGATCGCCTCGGCAGCGTCCCTGAGAGTACCCAGGATGTTCTGCACGAGCTGCGCCGCGTTCGCGGGCTCGGCGATCATGAAGAACAGCACCAAGCCCACTCCTGCGAAGGTGAGGATCTTCTTCAAGTTCACGGTGATCATCCCCGTCCGCTACCCGCACCCCTGTGGCGCCAGTGGAAACCGTTGTACCGCACTCGGCGAGCACTCGGGAGATTTGTACCGCACTTGGGTCAGCGCGCAGCACCGCCATTGCGGTGTGACTACTCTGCGTGTTCATGCCACGAAGAGAGCAGCCGCGCATCCGCTGCGCGGGTGGGATCGTGCACGACGCGGAGGGGCGGCTGCTGCTCGTCCGGCGGGGCAATCCGCCTGGTGAGGGCCTGTGGTCGCTCCCCGGCGGCCGGGTCGAGCCGGGCGAGACCGACGTCGCGGCCGTGACGAGGGAGATCGCCGAGGAGACGGGACTGAGCGTCACCGTGGGCCGCGTGGCCGGAACGGTGCTGCGACCGGCCGCGGAGGGGGTCTACGAGATCCACGACCACCTCTGCCAGGTGGAATCGGGAACGCTGCGGGCCGGGGACGACGCGACGGACGTCCGGTGGGCGACGGCTGCGATATTGGCCACACTCGATCGGGAGTCGATGCTCACGGAGGGTCTCGTCGCCGCGCTGAGGTCCTGGAACTGCCTGCCGCGGAGCTGACGGGTCCACCCGTTCGTGCCCCCGCGGCCGGGGGCACGAACGGCGCGTCAGACGAGCCAGGTGAGCCGCTGGCCGTGCACGGCGGTGCGGGCCAGCGCGGTGGCCCGCGCCTCCCCGCCCTCCCAGGTCGTCAGGCCGAGGACGCCGGCGCGCTGCTCCCCCGGTCCGGGGACGAGGTCGTCGCGGCCGGGCAGGACGTGCTCCAGCGCGTCGCCGTAGACCTCGTTGCTGACCCACCACAGCGGCCGCCCGGCGGCCAGCGCGGCCAGCGCGGCGACGAACTCGGCCTGCCGCGGGCCGGGCAGGTAGGGCAGGACGCTGCTCGTGATCACCACGAGAGGCAGGTCGGCGGGCACCAGCTCGGCGGCCGCGCCCAGGTCGTCCACGGCGTCGCCCTCGACGAACACCGGCGGGTCCTTGCGCTGCACGGTCGCCGCCACGCCGAACAGGCGCAGCCGCTCCGGCTGGTCGGCCCACACGCAGGCCTCCAGCCACGCGTAGGAGTCCTCGTCGGTCAGGTCCGCCGGCATCCGGTCCAGCGCGACCCGCGCGCCCACGTCGACCTTCTTCGGCAGCTTCGGCAGCTCCGCACCGGGCGCCAGCTCCAGCGCGCAGTGCAGGCCCAGCGCCGCCTTCGCCGGTCCGGCGACGAGCTGACCGGCCGCCTGCGTCTGGTAGCGGTAGGAGTAGCGGTCGAGCCCCAGCAGCAGCCCGGCGCTCGCTCCGACCTCCAGCAGGCCGATCTTCCCGCCCGCCCGCTTCGCCGCCGCGGCGACGGCCGGGAACAGCTGCGCGGCGCGGCGCACCTCGTTGGTCTGCGTCGAGCGAGCCGCCACCAGCGCCCGCACCCGGTCGGCCCGCTCCAGCACGAACTCGCGGACCAGCGGCCACGTGCCCGAGTCCACGCCGTGCGTCCCGCCGAGCGACGGGTAGTAGTCCGACAGCCGGTGGAACGGCTCCGCCTGCACGACCCGGTGCACCGCCGCGAGCAGGAGTTCCGGGTAGGCGAACTCCCGCGGCGCCGCGGTCAGCAGAGCGGCGACGTCCGGATCGTCGGCGGCCCGCGACGCGAGGTGCTCGTAGAGCGGTGAGACACCGGCCGCCTCCCGCTCGGCGAACTCCCGCAGCCTCTCCCGCACGAGATCCAGATCGGTCATCTCACTCCTTGGGCTCGGGTCGGCCGGGCTGCTCCCCGCCGCGGCTCTCGCCGTGGGAACGCTTCGGCACCATCACCTTGCGGCGGAAGACGCAGACCACGGTCCCGTCCTGCTTGTACCCGCGAGTCTCCACGTGCACCACGCCGCGGTCGTCCTTCGACTTCGACGGCGTCTTGCCGAGCACCTCGGTCTCGCCGTAGATCGTGTCGCCGTGGAAGGTCGGCTTCACGTGCTTGAGCGACTCGACCTCCAGGTTCGCGATGGCCTTGCCCGAGACGTCGGGCACCGACATGCCCAGCAGCAGGGAGTAGACGTAGTTGCCCACCACCACGTTGCGGCCGAAGTCGGTGGTCTCCGCCGCGTAGTGCGCGTCCAGGTGCAGCGGGTGGTGGTTCATGGTGATCAGGCAGAACAGGTGGTCGTCGTACTCGGTGACCGTCTTGCCGGGCCAGTGCTTGTAGACCGCGCCGACGTCGAACTCCTCGTAGTACCGCCCGAACTGCACGTCAGTCCTCCTACGGGTCGTGTGACCGGAAACCCCCGACGACCGGGACGACAGTGTGAGCACCGGGGGAGTACCCTCGGCAACCGGTGTGTGAGCGAATCCACCGTTCGCGCCCGTCGACCCGAGGAGGTGAGGACGCCCCGTGAGCAACGACCCACACCCTGCCAGTACCACCCGCGTCTTCACCGGACGGGCCGTCTAGCAGGTCCCGCGGTATCCGGTCGGGGACGCTCCGGTGCCGGTTCCCCGCTCTGCGAGCGGAACCCGGCACGTCGTAAGCCGTTCACGACGTGAGTACCTGGAGGACCCCATGCCCGGTCTGCCCTCGCTCGGCGGTCTGCGCGGCCGCACGACCTCCCGCCGTCCCGATCCGGTGCCGATCCCGGTGCCGCTGTCGGCGTACGTGGTCGACTGCGCGGTGTACGTCGAGGGCGAGCGCCTGCCCGGCCGCTTCACCCACACGCAGGCCGTGGAGGAGGTCCGCGAGCGCGGCGAGGGCTTCGTGTGGATCGGCCTGCACGAGCCCGACGAGGAGCAGATCCAGGGCGTCGCCGAGACGTTCGGGTTGCACGAGCTGGCCGTCGAGGACGCGGTGCACGCGCACCAGCGCCCCAAGCTGGAGCGCTACGACCAGACGCTGTTCATGGTCCTCAAGACGGTGCGCTACGTGGAGCACGAGTCGCCCGACACCGCCAACGAGATCGTCGAGACCGGCGAGATCATGGCGTTCCTCGGCCACGACTTCATCGTCACGGTGCGGCACGGCAACCACTCCGGGCTCGGCCGGGTGCGGCACGACCTGGAGGCCGACCCCGAGCGGCTCACCGTGGGGCCGTCCGCCGTGCTGTGGGCCATCTCCGACCACGTGGTCGACAACTACCTCGACGTGACCGACCACATCGAGAGCGACCTGGACCAGATGGAGACGATGGTCTTCGCGGTGCGCAGCAGCGTGAGCGCCGAGCAGATCTACCTGCTCAAGCGCGAGGTGCTCGAACTGCGTCGCGCGGTCATGCCGCTCGCGCTGCCGCTGCGGCGGCTCGCCGAGGGCTACACGCCGCTGATCCCGGAGCAGGTCCGCTCCTACTTCCGCGACGTCGACGACCACCTCACCGAGGTGTCCGAGCGCGTCGTGAACTTCGACGAACTGCTCACCACGCTGGTCGACGCGACCCTCGCGAAGATCACGCTCCAGCAGAACACCGACATGCGCAAGATCACCTCGTGGGCGGCGATCATCTCCGTGCCGACCATGGTCGTCGGGGTCTACGGCATGAACTTCGAGTACATGCCGGAACTGGAGTGGAAGTTCGGCTACCCGCTGGTCGTGTCGCTGATCTTCGGGGCGTGCGTGATCCTCTACCGCATCTTCCGCCGGAACCGATGGCTCTAGCGGGTCTCCGACCCGCCGGACCACCCCTCCCCACCCACCTCGCAGCAGTGACGGGAAGTTCCGACATGACCAGAATCCTCACCAACCCCCGCTTCTGGATCCTCGCCTTCGTCTTCACCTGGCTGACCCTGGTGACCGTCCTGATCGCGGAAACGCCGTGAGCGTTCGGGCACCGCGAGTTGAGCGTTCGGGCCTGGTGAGTTGAGCGTTCGGGCGTGGTGAGTTGAGCGTTCGGGCACCTCGGGGTGGGACGTGGCGGGTCACGACCACGGTCGTTCGTCCCAGGTGAAGGGGATGCCGTGGCCCGCTCCGCTGCCCAGGCGCAGGGAGACGCCGGCGGGCCAGAGCTTCAGGAGCAGGTGGAACTCGTAGGTCGGCCCACGGCTGTCGTGCGTGCGCCTCGACTCGTAGACCAGCAGCGCCAGGGGGGCCGACGGGGTCGCACGCTCCGCGGCCGCGGCCAGCACCGCCCTGCCCCGCGCGCGGTCGGCCGGTGACGTGTACTGCCACACCACCGAGTGCCACACGACGGTCAGCACGCCATCGGCCCGGTCGGCGAGCTGCTCGACGAGCCACTCCGGACCCGTCACCCGCTCCACCGGCACGGGATCGGTCGCGGCGAGGTCCAGGGCGTCGCGCAGGCGGCGGAACCGGTCCACCTGGTCCGCCCACACGAACGAGGACAGGTGCAGCCGCCCGTCGTCGGTCGACACGTCGACGGGGTTCACGTCGCAGCCCGCGCGGCGGACGAGGGTCAGCCGGTGCGACAGGTCCGCGGCGGGCGCACCCGTCCACACCGGGTCCAGCACGAGGCGGCTGCGGGCGTCACCGAGCACCCGGCCGTCGGGCATCCGGTAGCCGATCCGGTGCGGGCGCAGGTTCAGGCCGCCGCTGGCGCCGATCTCCAGCAGCCGGACGGGGAACGGCGCGGCCCGGCCGGTGGCCTCGGCTGCGCGGTGCGCCGCCACCTGGAGCCCGCCGAACAGCGGCGCGCTGCGGCCGGGCTCGTTGGTCTGCACGACCGTCGAGCTGATGCGCCGGTTCAGCTCCTCGGTGTTCTCGTGCAGCACCGGCAGCACGTCCTCCCAGAGGGAGTCCAGGCGAGGCGTGCCACCCACGGACGGGTAGTGCGCGGCGAGCTGCGGCGCACGGCCCTCCAGGACGACTCGGTGCACGGCGCCGGCGAAGCGCAGCCCCGGCACGGTGCCCCTGCGGTCGCACTCGCAGCCCGCCATCACCTTGGCGGTGATGCCACCGGCGGCGAGGTCGTCGGCGGCGGCGTTCAGCAGGGTGGCGGTCAGTGGGCTGGACTGCGAACAGCCGCGAGCCGCGTCGACGAACAGTTCGGCGAGCACGCGTCGACGTTAGTCCGTCTTCCGTACGGCGCAACGGGAAGAGCAGCCGGTTCACCCGTCTCGGCGCAGCGGTTCGAGCAGCCGACGAGTCGCGGCACGCAGGTCGTCGCGGCCCAGCGGGTTCACGCTGATCCACCCGGAGCCGTCCGCTCCCGGTTCCTCGGTGAGCCGGAAGCGGCCGCGCGGGGTGTCGATCCAGGCGAGTTCCGCGCCGAACCGGACGTGGTCCTCGTCGTCGCCGCGCAGGCCGTTCGGACGTGATCCGCCGAGCTGCCCCCGACCGTGGACGGGTTGCAGGTGGGCGATCATCCGTCGGGTGACGCGGTCGTCCAGGCCACCGCGTTCCAGCAGGTCCAGCAGGTCGTCCTCGCGAACGCGCTCGCCGGCCCGCACGCGGTCGGCGATCAGCTCCTCGGCGGCGCGCAGCGCGCGCACCGGCAGCGCGAACGGGCTGGCGGACGCGGCGTCGACGTCCGGCACCAGCGCGGCCAGCGCGTCGGCCGCCCGGTCCACGGGGACGGACCGCAGCCGCACGGCGCCCTCCTCGTCGCCGTCGCGCTGCACCGCCAGCAGGGCGTGCGGGACCGCGCCGACGAGCAGCACCGCGCGCAGCGCGCCGCCCTCGCCGTGGACCACCAGATCGAGTGCACCCGTGCGGTGCCGCAGCAGCCGCACGAACTCGTCCGCGATGCCGGTCGGACCGTTCGCGCCGGCCAGGCCGCGCAGCTCCAGGGACTCGCGCGCGCCCTGGAACACGACCGACCGCTCCGCCTCCGACGTGCCGCCGGGCGGGATCTCCAGCGGGAACGGCGGCTCGACCTCGGCGTGCACGCAGAGCAGGTCGACCTCGTACGGGTGCAGGACGCCCCGCGTGCTCACCGGCGCGCTCACGACGGCAGCGGCCCGTCCATGCGCAGCCCGGCGGCACCGGAGGCGTCGTCGCGCCGGTAGCGCGCCGCCGCGGCCTCCGCGCTGCCCACGAACTCGTCCATCCGGGCCAGGGCGGTGCCGAGCTGCTCCAGCAGCCCCGCGGTCCCGCCGAGCCGGTTGTTGAACTTGTCGGTCAGGCCCGATCCCACGGGGCTCGTGCCGAGCCTCGGGTCGTTCGACGGGTGCATCAGCTCCTCGGCGTCGGAGCGCAGCGCCTCGAAGCGGGCCCGCACCTCCTCCACCGCGGCGGCGAACTCGTCGACCCGCTCCGGCTCGACCTCCCAGCTACCGGTCACGTCCTCTTCCCCTCACAGTCCGATGACCGGCGGAGCGGCCTTCGCGTCGAGCGCGAACGGATCTTCCTCGAACGGGTAGCGGCGCTCGTGCTCGCTGTCCTCGTCGCCCTCTCCGCGCCGTCCGGTCGCGCCGGGGCCGTAGCCCGCACCACCCGCGCCGGGCCGTCCGCGCAGCAGACCTCCGGCAGCACCACCGGCACCGCCCCTGCCACCACCGGCACCTCGGCCGGTGGGGCCGAGTCCGGGTGGGAACACGCCGGGCAGGCCGCCCCACAGGCCGTTCGCGCCGGGCAGGCCCACACCGGGCCTGCCCGCGCCGAGCCCCAGCTTCGCCGCGTCGAACCCGGCGCCGCCGGGGCCGCCGGTGAGCGCGTTCCACCGGGCGTCGGAACCGCTGGCGAAGCTCGGGACGGTGCTGTCGCCGGACCGGGCCCCCGACCCCGCGCCGGAACCGGAGCCCGGTGCGGAGACGCCCGCGCCGCTGGTGCCCGTGGCGTCGCCGTGGTCGGTGTCGGTGTCGCCGGTGGAGCCGCGGGGTGGCACCCGCACGACCGGCGGGGTGCCGATGCCGTGACCGGGAGTGGCGCCGGGACCCGCCGCGCCCGCGCCGCCACCACCGCTGGCCGGGCCGCCGAAGCGCGGCGTCGAGCCGTCGACGTCGAGAGCGGCCGTCTCGAAGCGCTGCATGGTCTGCACCGCGCGCCTCTTGAGCTTGCGCTTCTTGCTGGCACTGGCGAAGAACGAGCCGATGCCGCCGAGGACGGCGCCGATCGCGGCACCGGCCGGGCCGCCGAAGGCCGCACCGGCTGCGGCTCCCCCGGCGAGGGAACCCCAGCTGAAGCCGTCGGGCGGAGCCGGCATCTGCTGCTGCGCCGAGCGCAGCGCGCCCGCCGCGTGCTCGACGGGAGCCGCCATGCTCGTCGCGGTCTCCCCGAGGTCGGACAGCCAGGCCGCGTTGCGCAGGACGGTCCGCGACGCCTCGTCGGCCGCGCCTCCCGACCAGTGCTGCAGGAGCTTCGCGAGCGAGCGCTGCAACTCCTCCGACCGTTCGGAGATGCTGGTGCCCTGGCGCTGCCAGGTGTCGGCGAGCCGCTCCACGTGCGTCGGGTCGGCCTTCTCCCAGACCATCGCGAACAGCGCCTTGTGGCTGTAGCCGTCCCAGTGGGTGCCACCGGCGACGTAGGCGTCGTCGGCCGACCTCTCCGCCTTGCGGTACTCCCGCACGGCGGCGGCGAACTGCTGCGCGGCCTCGGTCACGAAGCCGAAGAGACCTCCGAACAACCCCTCGCCCGCCACGAAGAACCCCCGCTGTCGACTCCGCTCCGACCCACAACCTAGTGCGGTCGCCGCCGCCGCGACCAGGTTTTGCCGCACTCCGCACGGGCCTGCCGGGAGGCCTACCCTCGAACCCGTGACCAGGGTGCTGGCGGTTGCCGACGAGGTGGTCGAGTCGCTGTGGACCGAACGGGTGCGCCGGTACGAGGTGGACCTGATCGTCGCGGCGGGCGACCTGCCGTTCGACTACCTGGAGTTCCTCGCCACGGCGCTGGACCGGCCGTGCGTGTTCGTGCCGGGCAACCACGACGCGGACCTCGGCGGCTACTCGAACGTGCGCGGCCTGTGGACGAGGGACGGCCTGCCGGCCCGCTGGCCGGGCCCGGTGGGCGGGGTGAACGCCGACCAGCGCGTCGTGGACGTCGCCGGGCTGCGCATCGCCGGGCTGGGCGGCTCCATCCGCTACAACTCCGGCCCGAACCAGTGGACCGAGCGGCAGCAGGCGCGACGGATGCGGCGCGTCGCGAGGCTGGCGAACTGGCGGCGGATGCGCGACGGTCGTGGAGTGGACCTGCTGCTCACCCACTCGCCGCCGCGCGACTGCGGTGACGAGCCCGACCCGCCGCACCGCGGCTTCCAGTGCCTGCACGACGGTGTGCGGCGGTTGCGGCCACCGCTGCTGCTGCACGGGCACATCCACCCGCACGGCGAGCCGAAGCCGGACCGCCTGCTGGACGGCACCCGGGTCGTGAACGTCGTGGGGCACCGGGTGCTCGACGTCCCGTCCGCGACGAACCCGGAGGTCGATCGTGCCCCGTGACACCGGATTCCCGCTCGCCGACGCGGAGAACGACTTCACCAGGATGCGGCGGCAGCAGGTGCTGTCGCGGCTCGCGGCGTGGCTGCGGCGCGAACCGGACGACGTGAACATCATGCTGCCGTTCGCCGAGGTCGTGGACGCGCTGGGCCGGCTCAGCGAGCGCAGGACCGGACTGCGGGTGATCCGGCTGGACTCGATCGTCGGCAGCGTGGACCGGACGCGGGACTTCGACCGCCGGTTCCGGCCCACGTCCGGGCGGGTGCGGGAGCGCTGGCAGCGACTGGCGCTGGCGCAGCGGCGCGGCGAGTCCGTGCCGCCGATCGACGTCTACCGGGTCGGCGACCTGCACTTCGTCTCCGACGGGCACCACCGCGTGTCCGTGGCGCACGCCCTCGGGCTGGAGACGATCGACGCCTACGTGACGGAGGTCGTCACCCGGATCAACGCCCGCGGCATCCGGCACCGCGGCGACCTCATCGTGAAGGACCACCGAAGGCTGTTCCTGGAGCGCGTGCCGCTCACCGGACAGGCGCGGACCGCGGTGGTGGTGTGCGACCCGTGGGACTACGCGCGGCTGGGCGAGAACGTCGAGGCGTGGGGCTTCCGGCTGATGCAGGACGAGGGGCGGTTCCTCGACCGGGCCACCGTCGCGCGGCGCTGGTACTCCGAGGAGTACCAGCCGGTCGTGACCATGCTGCGGCAGGCCGACATGATCGGGGACCGCACCGACGCCGAGGCGTACGTGTGGGTCGCCGGTGAGCGGTACCGGCTGATCCGCACGCACCGCTGGGACCCCGAGGTGCTCGACGCGGTGCGGTCCAGCCAGCACTGACGCTAGTCGTCCTCCGGCAGCGGCCGGGCCCGGTGCATGACGCGGTCGGCGTAGTTGTCCAGCAGGCGCGTGCCGATCTGCTGCCCGTAGCCGAGGATCACGGCCCACAGCAGCAGCGCGCCCTGCGAGGTGATGCCGATCAGCCCGGTCACCACCCCCGCGCTCAGCGCCAGCACGCCCACCACCGCCAGCGCGGCCCCGAGCATGACCTTGATCAGCGCCTGGTAGCCGATCATGACGTAGGGCGAGAGGCTGGGCCTGCGGCGCAGCAGCGGCACGGCCGCGGCGAGCAGCGCGCCGAACGCGCCGAGGAGCTGCACGAGGAACAGGTCGATGCCCGCCGGTGCCGGACCGCCGGGGCAGATCGCCGCCAGCTCCTCCCTGGCCCGCACGCACAGCGGGATCGTGCCCGGCCGGACCACGCCCATCACGCCGAGCACGGTGTTGAGGACGAAGAGGACGACGCTCGCCGCGATGAGCTTGTTGCGCAGGGCCCGCGCGCCGGCGTGGGAGCTGTCGGAGTTGTCGAACGCCGCCCGCAGCGCGTCCACGACCACGGCCCGCTCGACCCGCGGCGGGAACTCGCCCGGTCGCAGCTCCTCCAGCGCTCTGCGCCGCGGGTCCTCGTCCGGCAGGTTCGCCCACACCCTGGCCTGGAGGCTCGGGAGCCTGCCGTCCAGGCCGGGTTCGGCGGCGACGGTGGCGATCTCCGCCTCGTGCAGTGCGCGCCAGGCGCGCTCGATGTGCCAGCCGGACCACCACGACGTGATGGCACGTGGTGAGAACCCGTCCCGGTGGGCCAGCGCCGACTCCACGACGGCCACCGCGTCGTCCGCGGTGCGCCGCCACTGCTGGCCCTCCTCGTCGAGCGGGTCGCGCGGCCCGAGCGCGGCCAGATCGGCCTTGACCCGGTTGAGCCGCGCCTCCACCACGAGCCGCCAGTCGGCGGCGCGGGGCCGGTCTCCGCCTGTCTCGTCCACGATCCGATCTTCGCACTCCGCACCGGCGCTGTCGGACCGCCGAAGGGCTCACAGCGGGCGCGATTTCGTGCTCCGGCGTGCGGGAGGAGTGGACCGGGGGGCGGGTGGGACCGGTGTGCGCGGAGGGGAGGCCGGGATGTCCGAACGCGGGGAGCTTCCGTCCCGTCGGACGGCACGAAAGCCCCCCGCGTCCAGCAGTCCCGCTCGGCGTTGCGCGGTTACGCCGTGCGGGACGGTTCGACGAGCTCGCGCAACCGGGGCGGCATGCGCTTCTCGAGACCGAACGGTTCGAGGTGCGCCTGCAGCACGCCGGTGAACGCGCGCTCAACACTCGCCGTGTCCCAGAGGTCGCTCTCCAGGATCGGCTGCTTGAAGTGGGGGTGTCCCACGAGGTGGAGCTGGCGGCCGTTGCAGCGGACGATCTGACCGGTGATGCCCTCGGACGCGTCGCTGAGCAGGAACAGCACCAGCGGGGCGACCTTGGACGGGGTGCGGTCGGCCGGGATCGCGCGCAGCGACCGCTCGGACTGCCACACCATGCGCGTGTGCGCGACGGGGCAGACGGCGTTGACGCGGATGCCCTCGGGCTCCAGGTCGAGCGCCCAGGACGAGCTGAGCGAGACGACGGCGCCCTTCGTGGCGGAGTACGTGGCGAGCTTGCGCTGACCGAGGAACGCGCCGGAGGAGATGTTGACGATGGAGCCGCCACCGCCCTGCTCGCGCATCGCGCGCATGGCGGCCATCCCGGTGTAGACGACGCCGAGGAGGTTGACCTCGACGACCCGGCGGATCGTGTCGGGGTCGTCCTCCCAGGGCGGCGTCTCGTAGTTGAGCCCGGCGTTGTTCACCAGGCCGTCGACGCGACCGAACTCCGTCGTGCAGAGGTCGACGATCTTCTCGGCCTCGCTCGGGTCGGCCACGGTGTGCGCGCTGGCGACCGCGCGGCCCCCGTGCAGCCCGATGTTCTCCGCGACGCGCTCCGCGAGGTCGGCGTCCACGTCGTTCACCACGACCGAGGCGCCGGCGAGCGCCGCGTGCACGGCGTACGCCTCTCCCAGGCCACGGCCGGCACCGGTCACCACGATCGCTTTCCCGTCCAGGATCCCCATGCGCTCTCCCCTGTCCTCGGCGGACACCCGCTGCCCCGACGACCAGCCGGGATGTACCCGCCTTCGACCAGCCTGAGGACGATCCGTAGAGCTGCGGATCACGGTGCGTTGAAAAGTCGCCAGGCTGCGCTGAATGGACCACGCGAGTTCGTCCCGGCAGATGCCCTTGGCCAATCAGCTACTCAGCGTCATATCGGTGGCTGCGGTCAGTGGGGAAGTTGCTGCGCGCAGCACGTTCCGCGGTGTGCCCCGACGACGGAACGGGCCGCCGCCGGGAGGACGCGAGGTCCTCCCCGACGACGGCCCGCGCCGGTCGAGCAGCAGAACGACTAGTCGCCCGAGTAGGTGAGGTTCTTCCCGGTGGCCGGGTCGAAGAGCTGCACCTTGTCGGCGTCGAACCAGATCTCCGCGGGCTCGCCCACCTTGGCCGTCGAGGTCGCCGAGATGCGTGTGACCAGGGAGATGCCGTCGCCGGGGACGTCGCTCGTGCCCACGTCCGCCGCCAGCTCCGCCAGCTCCGCCGACGTCGCCTGCTCGCCGGAGATGCTGAAGTAGGCGTACTTGTCCGACCCCATCGACTCCAGCACCTCCACGGAGGAGGTGAACGTCGCACCGCGGGACCTCGACGCGTCGTCGATCAGCCGGGCGTCCTCGAAGTGCTCGGGGCGGATGCCCGCGATGACCTCGCGGGGCGCGTCCGCGCTCTCCAGGAGGTTCCGGATGCGGTCGCTCAGCGTCACGTCACCCAGGCCCGACCGCAGCGAGCCGTTCTCCAGCGTCGCCGGGACGAAGTTCATCGACGGCGAGCCGATGAACCCGGCGACGAACAGGTTCGTCGGGTGGTCGTAGAGGAACTGCGGAGCACCGATCTGCTGCACCAGCCCGCCGCGCATGACCACGACGCGGTCGCCCAGCGTCATGGCCTCGGTCTGGTCGTGCGTCACGTAGACCATCGTCGTGCCGAGCTGCCGCTGCAACCGCGACACCGACGTCCGCATCTGCACGCGCAGCTTCGCGTCGAGGTTGGACAGCGGCTCGTCCATGAGGAACGCCTTGGGGCTGCGCACGATCGCCCGCCCCATGGCGACGCGCTGCCGCTGGCCACCGGACAGGTTCGCCGGCTTGCGGTCCAGGTGCTGCCCCAGGTCGAGGATGTCGGCGGCCTCGGCCACCTTCTTCTCGACCGTCGCGTCGTCGACCTTCGCCAGCCGCAGCGGGAAGGCCATGTTCTCCTTCACCGTCATGTGCGGGTAGAGGGCGTAGGACTGGAACACCATCGCGATGTCCCGGTCCTTCGGCGCGCGCTCGTTCACCCGCTCGCCGCCGATGCGCAGCTCCCCGGAGGAGATGTCCTCCAGCCCGGCGATCATGTTCAGCGTCGTGGACTTCCCGCAGCCGGACGGGCCGACGAGGATGATGAACTCGCCGTCGGCGATCTCCACGTCCACGTCCTGCACGGCCAGCGCACCGTCGGGGTACCGCTTGGTCACCTTGTCCAGAACGATTTCTGCCATTGGAACCTCACCCCTTGACGGCGCCGGACGTCAGCCCGGCGACGATGCGACGCTGGAAGAACAACACGAACAGGATGATCGGGATCGTGATCACCACGGCCGCCGCGGCGATCGACCCGGTCGGGTCCTCGAACTGCGAGCTGCCGGTGAAGAACGACAGCGCCACCGGAACGGTCCGCGAGCGCTCGGTCGAGGTGAGCGAGATCGCGAACAGGAAGTCGTTCCAGCAGAAGATGAACACCAGGATCGCGGTGGTGAACACGCCGGGAGCGGCCAGCGGGGCGATGACCCTGCGGAACGCCTGGCCCGGCGTGGCGCCGTCCATCTTCGCGGCCTTCTCCAGCTCCCAGGGGATCTCCCGGAAGAACGCCGACAGCGTGTAGATCGCCAGCGGCAGCGCGAACGTGATGTACGGCAGGATCAGGCCGGGCCACGTGTCGAACAGGCCCAGCGAGCGCTCGATCTCGAACAGCGGCGACACCAGCGACACCTGCGGGAACATCGCGATCAGCAGCGACACCCCGACCAGCAGCTTCTTGCCGGGGAAGTCGAGCCGCGCGATCGCGTACGCCGCCATCGTGCCGAACACCACCGCGATCGTGGTCGCGATGAGCGCGATGCCGATGGAGTTCAGCAGCGCGCGCACGAACTCGGTCGTGGCGAAGATGTTGGCGTAGTTGTCCAGCGTCCACTCGCGCGGGACGAAGTTCCCGTCGGTGAGCGTCGCGGCCGACTTGAACGACAGCGACGCGATCCACAGCACCGGGAACAGCGCGTAGATCACCACGACGGCGTTCAGCACGCCCCAGCGGACCTTGCGGGCCGTCGTCTCGGCCCCTCCCACGCCTGCCATCAGCGCTTCCCCCCGTCGTCGCTGCCGGGCGCCGCCGTGCCGAACAGCTTGATGAACACGAAGGCGATGACCGCCACCATGATGAAGATCAGCACCGACATCGTCGATCCGATGCCGAGGTTCAGACCCCTGATCAGGTTGTTGTAGGTGAGCATCGACACCGACGACGTGCCCTGCGATCCGGCGGTCAGCACGAACAGGTTGTCGAAGATGCGGAACGCGTCGAGGGTGCGGAACAGCAGCGCCACCAGGATCGCGGGCTTCATGATCGGCAGCATCACCTTCGCGAAGCGCTGCCAGGCGTTCGCGCCGTCCATCGACGCGGCCCGCAGCAGGTCGTCCGGCACGAGCGCCAGACCGGCCATCAGCAGCAGCGCCATGAACGGCGTGGTCTTCCAGACCTCGGCGAGGACCACGACCATCAGCGCCGGGATCTTCTGGGTCAGCACCGGGTCGCCGCTGGCCACGATCTCGGCGAGGTACCCGGTCTGCGGCGTCCAGGCGTAGCGCCAGGAGAAGGCCGCGACGACCGTGACGATGCCGTACGGGATCAGGGTCGACGTGCGGACGATGCCGCGGCCGACGAGCGTGCGGTGCATGATCAGGGCCAGCGCCATGCCGAGCACCAGCTCGATCACGACGGACACCACGGTCAGCACGACCGTCACCCACACCGCGTTCCACCAGTACTCCGAGGTGAGGACCGTGACGTAGTTGTCCAGTCCGACGAACTCGGTGCGGTCGGGGAACTTCAGGTCGTAGCGCTGCAGCGACAGCCAGACGGAGTAGATGATCGGCCACGCCGTGACGGCGATCATCACGATCGCCGCGGGCGCGACGAGCATCAGGCCCAGCTTGCGCTCGGCCTTCTTGCCCTCGCTCAGGACGGGCTTGTCCTTCTCGCCGGCCGGGCGAACGGCCCGCGCCGCCACGTCGGCCGGCTCGGTGGTCGTCCCGCTCACGGCAGCACCCCCTTGGAGTCGAGCGCTTCCTGCAACTCGCTGCGCAGCCGGTCCGCCGTCGCCCGCGGGTCGATGCTCGCCGGCGGCGACAGGATCGTGGAGATCACCGTGGAGACGTTCTGGTACGCCGGGGTCCGCGGGCGGACGCTCGCCGTCTTCAGCGTCTCGATGATGGCGTCCTTCATCGGGTAGGTCTCGGCCATCTCCGGCTCGTCGTAGACGGCCTCGATGGTCGGCGGCACACCGTCCTTGAGCGCTTGCAGCTTCTGGTTCTCGGCGTTGCGCAGGCAGGTCACCGCGTCGAAGGACTCGTCCGGGTGCTCCGAGTAGGCGCTCACGCCGTAGTTGATGCCGCCCACGGTGACCCGCGAGTCGCCGTCGCCGGTGGACGGGTAGGGCGCCCACTTGAGGTTCTTCGCGAACTCGGGCTTCTCCTGCGCCGCCGCGTAGACGTACGGCCAGTTGAGCATGAAGGCCGCGTTGCCGGCCTCCATCGCCAGCCGGGCGTCGTCCTCGGCGGCGTTGGAGAACGACGGGTCCACGACGTCGGACGTCGCGAAGGTCTGCAGCGTCTCCAGCGCCCGCACCACGCCGTCGTCGACGATCGCCTTCGTGCCGTTCACGTCGAGGATGGTGCCCCCGGAGGAGGCGACGAGCGTGTTGAACATGACGACGAGGCCCTCGTACTGCTTGCCGGTCGCCTCGATCAGGCCCGGCTGCCCCTTGGCCCGCAGCTCCTCGCCCATCTCGATCATCTCGTCCCACGTCGCGGGGGGCGTGGGAACCAGGTCACCGCGGTACCAGAGCAGCTGGACGTTCGTGTTGTCCGGCGCTCCGTAGAGCTTGCCCTCGTACCTGGCGGTGTCCAGCGGTGTCTGGAGAGTGCCCGCCTCCACCTGCGACTTCGCGTCGCCGGTGAACTCCCTGATCCAGCCCGCCTCGGCCAGCTCCGCCGTCCACGTGACGTCCATGCCCATGACGTCCATGCCGGTGTCACCGGCGGCGAGCCTGCGCACCATCTGCTCGCGCTGGGCGTCGGCCTCGCGCGGGAGCTTGTGGTAGACGATGTCGTAGCGACCGCCCGCGACCTCGTTGCAGCGGTCGACGATTGACTGGAAGCTCTCCTGCGGATACTTGTAGACGTTGATGGTGATGCCGTCGTCACTAGCCCCGCACGCTGTCACCAGTGGAGCCGCCACGAGTGCGGCCCCCAGCGCTGCGGCCATCCGACGACGTGGTGTTCGGCAACGCCCCGATCGGTCGGCGTCCCTCATCGGCCCAGCCTCCTTCCGACAACCTCACGGAAGAGCCGGTCACGGCTGCGCCCGGCACCCCGTCGTGCCCCAGAACCGGTCGTCCGTCTCCTGGGTGACGACCGGTGGAACGAACCTAGGCCTGTTGATCACTGCCCGCAACCGAGACGGACAACGATTCAGGACCGAAGCGTCAGACCGCCGGGCCGCCGGGCTTCATGGCGAGCTTGGCGAGCAGGTCGCGCCCCTTCTCGGCCGACCGCGGCTGGCACAGCACGTCGTACCGCCCGGCCACGAGCTGACTGGCGGACTGGAAGTCCCGCTTGCCCCGCGTGGACCCGTAGCCCACCGCCGCGAACACGACGCCGAAGACGACACCGGTGACGAGCCCGACGAGGATCGGCCCGAAGCTGCCGGTGCCCGCGCTGTTGAACAACCCGAGCAGCACGCCGACGAACAGACCGAACCAGGCGCCCGACGCGGCCCCCGTGCCGATCACGCGACCCCAGGTCAGCCGCCCGGTGACCCGCTCGACGAGCATGAGGTCGACCCCGACGATGGTGACCTCCTGGACGGGGAAGTCCCCGTCGGCGAGGAAGTCGACGGCGCGCTGGGCCTCCTCGTAGGTGGTGTAGGACCCGATGGGCCAGCCGGTGGGCGGCGTGGGCAGCCGGGGGGTGAGGCCCTGGCGGCTCTGACTCTGACCGGAGAACGAACTCGTCACGGTGACCACCTCTTCGCAGCGCTGATCACCCCATCCTGCCAAGTCGGGGCACACCGTGCGAAACGGGTGCGGCGCGGTGCGGCGACGGCGGCGCGCTCCGCAAGCACCGCCCGCACCCGCCCCAGCGGACGTTCACGCCGACGAGCACGACCAGGGGCCGGAACGAGTGCTCACCCCTCCGCTCGACCGCGAAACCGCTCGAAGACCTCTCTCTCCTCCCAGTCGTCGTCGAACGCCTCCAGGACTCTCATCAGGACATACTGCCTGCGCCCATCGCTCACCTCGTACCGAGCGAACTCCACAGCACTTCGCACGGACGGCCAGCGGAGGACGTGCACGGAGTACTGCACGATCTCCAACATGCCGAAGTTCTCGGAGTGGATCAGACCTCGAAACTCCTCTTCGAACAGCGATCTCTGATCCGGATTGTCGACGACCAATTGCGTCAGCTGTGCAGCACAGGGGCTCGACTTTCGAGTAGTCGACCCCGGGAAGCTGAGCTTCCAGGACGTTCCCGATATCAACAGCCAGCACCCTGAAGGAGTCGACGGCAGAGCTGACACTTCCCCTCGTAAACCCTTGAGATGTCGATTCCATTACCAGCGAAAGCCCTTTCGGCTACCCGTCGAACAGTCGGACGTCCAGGCGCACGTGAACTTCACGGGCACAGAGGTTGTGCGTACGAAGTTCCACCGGGCGAACAGTGCTCGAAGTGATGACAGAACGATTGTGGACGCTTGCGCAGATCACCTGGTTCAAGCAGGTCAGCAGCGACCCGCCCCTCGATCGAAGCGTTGCAGAACGGGGGTGCGCCGTGACGATCACCGTCTTCGAGCCGTCCGGCGCTTCAACCACCAGATCCACCCGCGCCTTGGCGGCATCCGTGCGGCACGACCAGCGTGTCACCGGTGAGGCTGTTCGGCCCCGCAGCACACGACTCGGCCGCGGTGTCGAGGAGGACGTCCTTCGTCAAGGCTCGGCCGCCCCCGCGCCGCTCTCCACATCGCCGTTGCCGACTCTCCACTGCAACCAGAGTTCCTGGAGGTGGGTGCACTCGTCCAGCGAACAGTTGTCACAACAGCGAACGTGTTCTCGCAGTTCTGCTGCCCGACCAGACCCGCGTTGATCGACTCGGCCGAGCGGGCGTCCGGGCGGTCCGCGCCGCTCTCCGGCGCGGACCGCGTCACCGGCGTCAGCCGCGCGAGCGGTACTCGCGCAGCAGTCCCCTGCTGATGATCGTCTTCTGGATCTCGCTGGTGCCCTCGCCGATGAGCAGGAACGGGGCCTCGCGCATGAGGCGCTCGATCTCGTACTCCTTGGAGTAGCCGTAGCCGCCGTGGATGCGGAACGCCTCCTGGGTCACCTCGACGCAGTACTCGGAGGCGATCAGCTTCGCCATGCCCGCCTCGACGTCGTTGCGCGCGCCGGAGTCCTTCAGCCGCGCGGCGTTGACCATCATCAGGTGCGCCGCCTCGACCTTGGTGGCCATCTCGGCGAGCTTGAACGCGACGGCCTGGTGCTCGGCGATGGGCTTGCCGAACGTCGTGCGCTGCTGGGCGTAGTCGACGGCCAGCTCGAACGCGCGGATCGCGATGCCGCAGGCGCGCGCGGCCACGTTGACGCGGCCGACCTCGACGCCGTCCATCATGTGCCCGAACCCCCTGCCCACCTCGCCGCCGAGCACCTGACCGGCGGGGACGCGGTGGCCGTCGAAGACCATCTCGGTCGTGTCGACGCCCTTGTACCCCATCTTGTCGATCTTGCCGGGGATCGTCAGGCCGGGGGCGACCTCGCCGTAGCCCTCCGGCTTCTCGACCAGGAGGGCCGTCAGGCGCTGGTGGGGCCTGACGGCGTCCTCGGTGCCCTCGTCGGTGCGCACCAGCACGGCGGTGAGGTTGGAGGTGCCGCCGTTGGTCAGCCACATCTTCTGGCCGTCGACCACGAACTCGTCGCCGTCGCGCTTCGCCCTGGTGCGGATCGCCGCCACGTCGGAGCCCAGTTCCGGCTCGGACATGGAGAACGAGCCGCGCACCTCGCCGGTCGCCATCCGCGGCAGGTACTTCCGCTTCTGCTCGGGGGTGCCGTGCTGCTTCAGCATGTGGGCCACGATGAAGTGGGTGTTGATGACGCCGGAGACGCTCATCCAGCCGCGGGCGATCTGCTCGACCACGAGGGCGTAGGTGAGCAGCGACTCGCCGAGCCCGCCGAACTCCTCGGGGACGGTCAGGCCGAACAGGCCCATCTCCTTCATGCCCTCGACGATGTCCGCCGGGTACGTGTCACCGTGTTCGAGCGCCTGCGCGTGGGGGATGATCTCCTTGTCCACGAACGCGCGGACGGTCGACAGGATCTCCTCCTGGACATCGGTGAGACCTGCGGTCTGGGCGAGGCGCGGCATCGCACTTCCCTTCGTCGCTGGGGTTACCGGCGAGTATGGTCAGTGCGACGCACGTCCGCGCCGCGAAGGTGCGCAAGCCCACCCGCTGTACCGAAACAGGAACCGGGCTCCCTCGCGACGCGGGCCGGTCGGCCCGGATCAGCAGGCGGACACCTCCAGGTGCCCGCCGCAGTGGCGGCAGGTGTCGGCGAAGACGTGGACGGCGGCGGCGCATCCCGGACAGGTCCGCAGAGAGCGCTCCAACAGGTCGTCGGTGCGACGGCGGAACACCCGCAGTCCCCGGCGGCCTCGTGTGTTGCTCGAACGTGACATGAACGCAGAATGCACTTCCCACCAGGCAAGATCGCCAGTTGAAAGGCGTCCCGACGCGGTCTTTCACCCGTTGCGGGCCGATGGTGTTACGGACCGGTCCACGGGGGTAGCGGTCCTGCTCCTCTCCCGTTCTCCTCCCCGAACGGCGCGGTGTCACGCCTCGGGCGGGGTCCAGCGGTCGGTGCGGGTCATCCCGGCCGCCCGTCCCTTGCCGGAGATCACCAGCGCCATCTTGCGGGACGCCTCGTCGATCATCTCGTCGCCGAGCATCACCGCGCCGCGCCGGCCACCCGCCTCGGAGGTGAAGTGCTCGTACGCGTCGAGGATGTTCTCCGCGTGGTCGTAGTCCTCCTGCTTCGGGCTGTAGACCTCGTTGGCCGCCTCGATCTGGCCGGGGTGCAGCACCCACTTGCCGTCGAAGCCCAGCGCCGCGGAGCGCTCGGCGACGCGCCGGAAGCCGTCCACGTCGCGGATCTGGAGGTACGGACCGTCGACGGCCTGCACGTCGCCGGCGCGCGCCGCCATCAGGATGCTCATGAGGATGTGGTGGTAGGCGTCGCCCACGTCGTAGCCGGGGGGCTGCTCGCCGACCACGAGGGACTTCATGTTGATGCTCGCCATGAAGTCCGCCGGTCCGAAGACGACGGTCTCGACGCGCGGGGACGCGGTGGCGATGGCGTTGACGTTGATCAGGCCCCTGGCGTTCTCGATCTGCGCCTCGACGCCGATCCTGCCGACCTCGTACCCCATGGTCTTCTCGATCTGGGTGAGCAGGAGGTCGAGCGCGTGGACCTGCTCGGGGGTCTGCACCTTCGGCAGCATGACGCAGTCCAGGTTCGCCCCGGCGCCCTCGACGACCTCGGTGACGTCGCGGTAGGTCCACTCGGTGGTCCAGTCGTTGACCCGGACGACGCGGGTCTTGCCGTCCCAGCCGCCCTCGTTGAGCGAGGCGACGATGGTCTTGCGGGCGTCCGGCTTGGCCAGCGGGGCGCAGGCGTCCTCCAGGTCCAGGAAGACCTGGTCGGCGGGCAGCGTGCGCGCCTTGTCGATCATCTTCTGGCTCGAACCGGGCACAGCCAGGCACGAGCGCCGGGGACGCTGCTGGTCGACCACTGGGTACCTCCTCGTACCGGCCGGTAACTACCGTCGCGCAGAAGCGTGGCACGGCCGCCGGGGCGTCGCCATTCCCCGAGATGCGGCTCACAGGCCCGTGGGAGGCTGAACCGGTGGAGATCACCCGAGTGCTGGACGCGGCGCTGCGCAAGGCCGCCGCCGTGTGGATCGCGCCGCGGGGTCACCGCGGCAGGCTGGCGCAGGTCGTGTGGCGGAACGGCAGCCTGTGGGTCGCCGTCGGCGGCACCGAGCAGGACGTGCCGGGACTCGCCGACGGCGTCCCGTGCACGGTCGTCCTGCGCTCCCCCACGACCCACTCGCACCTGGCCGACGTGCCGGTGACCGCGCACCTGGTGGACCCGGACGAGGAGATCGCGGCGGCCCTGCGGGCGGCGCGGCTGAACGCGGACCCGACGTGGCGGGAGGTCTACGAGCTGGCGCTCTGAGCACCCGCGCTCCCGGCCGCACCGGGTGCGCGCCACCGCGGGCTCGCCGAGGCGGGAGTCGGGAGATCCCACTAGCCTGATCACGTGGTCGCCGTGAACAGGGTCTTCGTCGCTCAGCTGGCCGGATTTCCCGTGTTCGGGCCCGACGGCGAGTCCATCGGCAAGGTCCGCGACGTGGTGATCGGCCTGCGCATCGACCGCCAGCCGCCCCGCGTGCTGGGCGTCGTGGTCGAGCTGACCACGCGCCGCCGGATCTTCGTGCCGATGCTGCGGGTCACCTCGATCGAGCCGAACGCCGTCACGCTCGCCACCGGGTCGGTGAACCTGCGCAAGTTCCACCAGCGGCCCAACGAGGTGCTGGTGCTCGGCGAGGTCCTCGACGCCCGCATCCAGCTGGAGACGGACGCGGCGGCCGTGGTCGTGGACGCCGCGATGGAGCCGACCCGCACCCGCGACTGGCGGATGACGCGCGTCGCCGTGCGCGAGCGCACCGGACGCCTGGGTCGCCGGGGTCCGGTGCAGGTCGTGCGCTGGGACGAGATCAGCGGTCTCAGCGTCACCGAGCTGTCCGGCCAGCCGCAGGGTGCGCAGCAGCTCCTCGCGATCTTCGAGACGATGCGGGCCGTGGACGTGGCCACCGCGCTGCACGAGCTGCCGAGCAAGCGCCGTCACGAGGTCGCCGACGCGCTGGACGACGACCGGCTCGCCGACGTCATCGAGGAGCTGCCGGAGGAGGACCAGAAGGCGCTCCTCGCGCACCTCGACGAGGAGCGGGCGGCGGACGTGCTGGAGGCGATGGACCCCGACGACGCGGCCGACCTGCTCGCCGAGCTGCCCGAGCGGGAGAAGAACCGGCTGCTGGAGCTGATGGAGCCGGAGGAGTCCGAGCCGGTCAAGCGGCTGCTGGAGTACTCCTACGACACCGCGGGCGGTCTGATGACGCCCGAGCCCGTCGTGCTCACCCCGGACGCCACGATCGCCGAGGCGCTGGCGCGGGTGCGCAACCCCGATCTGACGCCCGCGCTGGCCAGCATGGTCTTCGTGTGCCGCGCGCCCTCGGCCACTCCCACCGGCCGCTACCTGGGCTGCGTGCACATCCAGCGGCTGCTGCGCGAACCGCCGTCCGGTCTCGTCGCGGGTGTCCTGGACACCGACCTCGCCCAGCTGGCGCCCAGTGCCCAGCTGGCCGAGGTGACCCGCTACTTCGCCGCCTACAACCTGGTGTGCGCTCCGGTCGTGGACGAGAGCGAGCACCTGCTGGGCGCCGTCACCGTCGACGACGTGCTCGACCACCTGCTGCCCGCCAACTGGCGCGAGACGGGACTCACCCATGCCTGAGCTGGCGCCGCGCCGCAGACTCGACCAGCCGCGACAGCCCGGCCGGGTGCGCTTCCGGGTCGACCCGGACACGTTCGGCCGCTTCTCCGAGCGGCTCGCCCGGTTCCTCGGCACGGGCACGTTCCTGTTCTGGCAGACGTTGCTCGTGATCGTCTGGATCGTGCTGAACGTCTTCGCGGTGACGCTGCGCTGGGACCCGTACCCGTTCATCCTGCTCAACCTGGCGTTCTCCACGCAGGCGGCGTACGCGGCGCCGCTGATCCTGCTCGCGCAGAACCGGCAGGACGACCGGGACCGGGTGTCGCTGGACGAGGACCGGGCGCGCGCCGCGCAGACGAAGGCCGACACCGAGTACCTCGCGCGGGAGCTCGCGGCGCTGCGGATCGCCGTGGGCGAGGTGGCGACGCGCGACTTCCTGCGCAGCGAGCTGGAGCGGGTGTTCCGGGAGCAGAGCCCGAAGCGCCGCCGGGGTTCGGCGGACGTGATCAGGGACGATCCGCGCTGGGACGACGTGCCGTCCTGACGGTCACACCGCGAGCAGACCGGCCTCGGCGAGGTCGCGCAGCACCTCGTGGATCGCGGGGGCCGTCTCGGCGTGCGCGGCGTACTCGGCCTCGGTGACCAGCGCCAGCTCGGCGATCTCGCCGCTGGGCCGCGGCTCGCCGTCGAGGTCTCCCGTGAAGCACGTCATGTCCACCAGCACGCCGTCGCCCTCGCCGTAGGCGGGCGCGAGGTAGTGCCGGAACTCCCGCACGCTGCCCGGCACGAGGCCCACGCCCAGCTCCTCGGCGACCTCGCGGTGCAGCGCCCGCTCACCGGTCTCGCCGGGCTCCAGCTTCCCGCCGGGCAGGTAGAACGCCTTCTTGCGCGCCGAGCGGGCGACGAGGAGCCGTCCTCCGCGCAGGTGCACGAGCCCCACCACCACGACCACCGGAGCGGTCACCGGGACTGCTCGTCGCGGGCCAGCCGGTCGCAGTCGCGGCCGAAGCCCTCCACCGCGCCGGGTTCGAAGCTGCCCGCGAAGTGCCGCGCGACGCCGCTCAGGTGGGTGCCGGACGCCGCGCGCAGCCGCTCCACGCCCTGCTCGGTGAGCACGGCGACCACTCCGCGTCCGTCGCCGTCGGCCCGCTCGCGGCCCACCAGGCCGGCGCGCTCCAGCCGGTCGACCAGCCTGGTGACGCCGGAGCGCGACAGCAGCACGGCGTCGGCGAGCTCGGTCATGCGGAGCCGCTGCCGGGGTGCCTCGGCGAGCTGGACGAGGACGTCGTAGGCGGCGAGCGACAGGCGCTGCCCGGCGATCAGCTCGGTCTCCAGGACACGGGTGATGCGGGCGTGAGCCCGCAAGAACGATCGCCACGCCTCGAGCTCGGTTCGAGAGGGCAACCGGATGTCACTACCCGAGTCCGGCACGGGTGTCGATGTTACGGACAACACCCCGTGCGCGGTGCGGTGACCCCGGCTACGAAGTGACCGGCCGGTAGCTCCCGCGTGGCGCGGACGTAGCATTGGAGCTCAAGACGAATCCCCCTTCTCGAAGGTCGGTGCTCGATCCCGTGACCACCACCCAGCCCCTCCCCACCGTGGACGCAGTGCGCGAGGCGCTCGCCGGTGTCCAGGACCCGGAGATCCGCCGTCCCATCACCGAGCTCGGCATGGTCAAGGACGTCGTGGTCGGCCAGGACGGCACCGTGGACGTCGCGGTGTTCCTGACCGTCGCCGGCTGTCCGATGCGCGACCGGATCACGAAGGACGTCACCACCGCGGTCTCCGCGCTGGAGGGCGTGCGCCAGGTCCGCGTGGAACTGGACGTGATGAGCGACGCCCAGCGCACGGACCTGCGGAAGTCGCTGCGCGGCGGCGTGGAGGAGCCCCGCATCCCGTTCGCCGAGCCCGGCTCGCTGACCAGGGTGTACTGCGTGGCCTCGGGCAAGGGCGGTGTCGGCAAGTCCAGCGTGACGGTGAACCTGGCCGTGGCGATGGCCGCGCGCGGCCTGTCCGTGGGCGTCGTGGACGCCGACATCTACGGCCACTCGATCCCGCGGATGCTGGGCACGGACGACAAGCCCACCCAGGTCGAGAAGATGATCATGCCACCGCAGGCGCACGGCGTGAAGCTGATCTCGATCGGCATGTTCACGCCGGGCAACGCGCCGGTCGTGTGGCGCGGTCCGATGCTGCACCGCGCGCTCCAGCAGTTCCTCGCCGACGTGTTCTGGGGCGACCTGGACGTGCTGCTGCTCGACCTGCCGCCCGGCACCGGCGACGTGGCGATCTCCGTGGCGCAGCTCGTGCCCAACGGCGAGATCCTGGTCGTCACCACGCCGCAGCAGGCCGCCGCCGAGGTGGCCGAGCGCGCCGGTTCGATCGCGCTCCAGACGCGGCAGCGGATCGCGGGCGTCGTGGAGAACATGTCGTGGCTGGAGATGCCCGACGGCACCCGCATGGAGGTCTTCGGCTCCGGCGGCGGGCAGGCCGTGGCGGACTCGCTGACCCGCGCCGTCGGGTCCGACGTGCCGCTGCTCGGTCAGGTGCCCCTGGACCCGCGCCTGCGCGAGCAGGGCGACTCGGGCACGCCGATCGTGCTGGCCGACCCCGAGGCCCCGGCCGCGAAGGTCCTCACCGACGTGGCCGCGAAGCTCTCCGTCCGCTCCCGCGGCCTGGCCGGCCGCCTGCTGAACGTCTCGCCCGCCGGTCGCTGACCCGCGTCCCGGACGCCGTCGCGACGGCGTCCGGGACGGGTGGCGTCCGGATCAGGTGGCGTCGGGGTCAGGTGGCGTCGGGGTCAGGTGGCGTCGGGGTCAGGTGGCGTCGGGGTCGTACGGGGCGCGCTCGCCCGCCGACAGCGGACGCTCGGCGGGCGGCGTCGGCGGCGTCGGGTGGCCGTTGGGCTTGACGGAGTCGTCGGGGTCGTCGAACAGGTGCTTGGTCACGGCCCGCTTCGGGTCGAAGTTGCGCAGCTCGCGCAGGTCCTCCAGCGGCTTGCGGAGCTGCTCGAACTCCGGCCCCATCTCCTGCTTGAGCTGCTCGCGCGCACCGGTCGCGTACTCGCGGACCTGGCGGATCGTGCGGCCGACGAACGCCGCCGCGGACGGCAGGCGCTCCGGGCCGAGGATGAACAGTCCCGCGACCACGATGATGAGGATCTCGCCCCACCCGATGCTGTCGAACACGTCGGCTCCTCCGCGCTGGCCTGCTCCGCCAGCCTAGCCCTCGCAGCGGTCAGTCCGACTGGAGCGTGACCTGCACCGTCAGCTGCCTGCCCTGCCTGGCCAGCACCACGGGCACGGTCTCGCCGATCTCGTGCTCGCGGACGGCGACGGTCAGCTCGGCGGCGTTGCGCACCATCCGGTCGCCGACCTTCGTGATCACGTCGCCCTCCTCGACACCGGCGGCCGCGGCGGCGCCGCCCTCGGGCACGTTCTGCACCTGCGCGCCCTCGGAGGTCTCGGCCGACACCGACTTCACGTTGACGTTCATGTCCGCGTGCTTGACCTCGCCGTCCCGGATGAGGGCCTCGGAGATCGCGCGGGCGTAGTTGCCGGAGATCGCGAAGCCGAGGCCGACCGATCCGCCCGTCTCGGTCCGGATCGACGAGTTGATCCCGACGAGCGAACCGGAGGAGTCGACGAGCGCGCCGCCGGAGTTGCCGGGGTTGATCGCCGCGTCGGTCTGGATCGCGTCGTAGGTGACCTGCGGGCCACCGCCCTCGCCCGGTGCCGTGACCGGCCGGTTGAGAGCGGAGACGATGCCCTCGGTGACCGTGTTGGACAGCTGGAGCGGCGAACCGATCGCGATGACGACGTCACCGACCTGGAGCTGGTCCGAGTCGCCGAACTGGATCACGGTCGGGTTCGTCACCTCGACCTTGATCACGGCGAGGTCCGTCTTGGGGTCGCGGCCGACGATGCGCGCCTCGGCGCGGGTGCCGTCGGTGAACACGGCGGTGAGCTTGGCCGACGAGTCCTGCGTGGCCGGTGCGACGACGTGGTCGTTGGTCAGCACGTAGCCGCCGCCGTCGACGACGACGCCGGAACCCACGCCGCTGACGTTGGCGCCCTTGAACTCGATGGACACCACGCCGGGCGTGACGCGCTTCGCGATGTCCGACACGGACCCGGCGGGGCGCTCCTTGCCGGGGGCCACGGGCGACAGGGTCACCTCGGCGTCGGTGAGGGGGTTGCCCGCGCGGCCGATCAGCCAGCCGACGAGGCCGCCGGCCGTGCCGACGAGCAGCGCGGCGACGAGGAACAGCACGAGGCCGAGGGGCTGCACGCGGCGGCCGAACAACAGCTCGGGGACGCTCAGCCGGGGGCCGGGCTCCTGCTCGTCGTCCGGGCGCGGCGTGCTCTGCTCGGTGACGGCGGGCGGGCCGATGACGGCGCTGGCGCCCGGATCGCGCCACGGGTCACCGGCCGGGCGGTCGGCCCAGAACACGGCGTCGACCTCGGGAGAGGCGTCCAGGGGCTGGTGGCCGGGTGGACGCTGGAGCAGTTCACCGCCCGCCGGGCGGCCGAACGCCGTGGCGAGCGACTCGGGCGCGGGCGGGGCGAGCGCGACCGAGCGGGGGGAGCCGGTGGACCCGGGACGACCGGCGAACGCGCCGTCGACGCCCCGCGGTCGCCCGAAGGTCGCGGCCTGCGTCGGGTCGACCCGCGGCCGGTCCAGCGGGCGCGGAGCCAGCCGGAGGTGCGCTCCGCTGGTGGCGCTGTCGACTCCCGAGACGGGCGTCTGACCGTTGCCCTGCTCTGGCTGGCTCATCGCTCCCCAAGCTGGTCGGTGATTGCTGGAGTTGACGACAAGCCTGACGTGCGACCGGTGAAGTCCCCGTACGCCAGGTGGCGGACGGGGACCGGGGTAGTGCGAGGTCAGCGGCCGAGCTGGCCGTGCACCACCGGTCTGAGCAGTTCCACGCGGTCGCGCTCGTCGACCTGGAGGGGGCTGTCGAGCGCCGTGGGCGGGTTCCCGGTGAGCGGGGCCGGCACGGACTCGTGCTGCCGCGGCTCGCCGCCGGGGGCGACCAGCGCCAGCGCGCCGAGCATCAGCCCGGAGACGACGACCCCGGCGCCGCCGCGCGCGCGCCTGCCGCTGAACCAGCGGTGCTGCTGCCCCAGGACGGCGGAACCGCTGCCCAGGGGCCGGGACTCGCCGAGCACCTGCCCGGCGCCGAACGAGGTGCGCTCGGCCCGTGCAGCCCGGTCGGGACGCAGGACCGCGACGAGCTGGCCGTCCTCGGTCACCGCGAGCCCGTCGGGCACGCCGGGCAGGTCGACCTCCTGCGGGATGGCCCTCAGGTTCGCCAGCAGACCGGCGGGGACGCTGGGCGTCTCCGCGGTCCGCACGACGGCCCGCGCCTGCTGCTGGGAGAACGCCTCGGAGGCGCACAGCGGGCAGCGCGACAGGTGCGCCGAGGCCCGCTCGTGCGCGATCTTCGACAGCTCGCCGTCCACGTACGCCACCACGGCGTCGGGCACCAGGTGCTGCTCGGGGAGGCTCCACCCTCGCAGTTCCGTCATGCAGAGTCCTCCCGCACGTTCTCCCGGCGACGTTCCAAGCTGGCGCGCAGGGCCTGGCGGCCCCGGTGGATCCGGCTCCTCACCGTACCCAGCTTCACACCGAGCGTGGCGCCGATCTCCTCGTAGGACAGACCTTCCACGTCGCACAGCACGACCGCGGCGCGGAACTCCGGCGGCAGTTCGTCGAGCGCTTCCTGGAGGTCGGGGTCGAGATGGGTGTCGGAGTAGACCTGCTCGGGACTGGGGTCGTCCCCGGCGAGCCGGTCGGTGTCCTCGGGCAGCCCCTCCATGCGCAGCCGCGAGCGGCGGCGGGCCATGTCGAGGAAGAGGTTGGTGGTGATCCGGTGCAACCAGCCCTCGAAGGTGCCCGGCTTGTAGGAGGCGAGGGAGCGGAAGACCCGGATGAACGTCTCCTGGGTCAGGTCCTCGGCGTCGTGCTGGTTACCGCTCAACCGGTAGGCCAGCCGGTACACCCGGTCTGCGTGCTCTCGCACGACCTCGTCCCACGAGGGCGGCGTCCAGTCGGCCGTCTCGATGGGCGCGACGGCCGTCGGCGAACTGGGCTGTGTGTGCATCGTGCGGTGGAGCACCTCCAGCGGGCCGCTCGGCCCTGACGTACGGATCAACGATCGTCCTGCCCGGAGTGTTCCCGGAAGCGCGTCGCCGACACCGATCCTTCTGCTGCGACCCACCCTGACGGGTGCGCTTATAACGATGGTGAGAGTCGGCTGAGAGCACGCTGAGAATCGCGTTCGCTGTGGTGATGTCGGCGAAACTCGCCGCCACCCGTGCAGCTCGGGCACCTGTTCACCCGAATCGGGCACTCCCGGCGCTAATCTCCTGGGCTGTGACACCGGATTCGCCGCTTCGGGAGTACGTCGAGCACTACCTCCCCGAGGACGACGTGCTGACCGCCGCTCGCCGCAGGGGTGCGGACCTGGGCTGCGTTCCGGTCGGTCCCGGCACCGGTTCCGCGCTGCGCTTCCTCGCGACCGCGCTCCAGGCCAAGACCGTCGTCGAGGTCGGGACGGGCGTCGGCGTGAGCGCGTTGTTCCTGCTCGGCGGGATGCCGGCCGGGGGCGTGCTGACGTCCATCGACGTGGAGCCGGAGCACCAGCGCGCGGCCAGGAAGGCGTTCGCCGAGGCGGGCATCCCGCTGAGCAGGACGAGACTGATCATGGGCCAGGCGCTGGACGTGCTGCCGAGGCTCACCGACGGGGCGTACGACCTGGTGTTCGTGGACGCGGAGAAGTCCGAGTACCCGCGCTACCTCCAGGAGGGCGTGCGCCTGCTGAGGCCGGGCGGCGTGATCGCGTTCGACGACGTCCTGTGGCGGGGCCGCGTGGCCGACCCGGCGCACCGCGACGCGGACACGACGGTCATGCGGGAGGTCGCGAGGGCGGTCCGGGAGGACGACCGCCTGGTCCCCGTGATCATCCCCCTGGGCGACGGCCTGCTGGTGGCCGCCAAACTCCCGTAGCCCGCGACCGCGAGCCGGAGCGAGCCCGACGCGCAGCGAGCCCGAACCCCCGACTCGCGGTGCCCGAGCGGGCAACTCGCGAGGCGCGAGCGCGGCCGGTCACGCACGGGGGCGCGGAGCGCGGGTGAGCCGCACGTTCGAGCGCGACGAGGTCGCGGCCGGTGTCACAGCGCGCGCACGCCCTTGCCCAGGACCGTCACGCCGTTCGCGCTCACCGTGTAGCGCTCGCGGTCGGTCGACGGGTCGACGCCGATCAGCGCCCCGTCGGGAACGACGACGTTCTTGTCCAGGATGGCGCGCCGCACGACCGCGCCCTTGCCGATGCGCACGCCGGGCAGCAGGACGCTGCCCTGCACGACGGAGCCGACCTCGACGACGACGTCCGAGCTGATCACGGAGCCGTGGACGGTGCCGGAGATGATCGAGCCGGGGCCGACCATGGAGTCCTCCGCGCTGCCGCCCGCGATGAACTTCGCGCCCGGCAGCGGCGGGGTGGCGGTGCGGATGGGCCACGCCGAGTTGTAGAGGTTGAAGATCGGGTTCACCGACACGAGGTCCATGTGCGCGTCGTAGTAGGCGTCGATCGTCCCGACGTCGCGCCAGTACCCGCGGTCCCGCTCGGTGACGCCGGGCACGACGTTGTCGGCGAAGTCGTAGACGTGCGCCGCGCCCTGGTCCACGAGCATGGGGATGATGTCGCCGCCCATGTCGTGGTCGGAGTCGGGGTTGGCGGCGTCGCTGCGCAGCGCGTCGAGCAGCGCCTCGGTGGTGAAGATGTAGTTGCCCATCGACGCGAACGTGACGTCCGGGTCGTCGGGCACGTGCGGCGGATCGGCCGGCTTCTCCAGGAAGCGGGTGATCAGGCCGGTGGAGTCGGAGTCGATGCAGCCGAACGCCTTGGCCTCGGCGCGCGGCACGCGCATTCCGGCGACGGTCACCCCGGCGCCGGACCGCACGTGCTGGTCCAGCATCTGGCTCGGGTCCATCCGGTACACGTTGTCCGCGCCGAAGACCACGATGTGGTCCGGCTTCTCGTCGTAGACGAGGTTCAGCGACTGGAAGATCGCGTCGGCGCTGCCCGTGTACCAGCGCGGCCCGAGGCGCTGCTGCGCCGGGACCGGGGTCACGTACTGCCCGAGCACGTTGGACAGTCGCCAGACCGTCGAGATGTGCCGGTCCAGCGAGTGCGACTTGTACTGCGTCAGCACCGCCAGGTTGGTGAAACCGGCGTTGACCAGGTTCGAGAGGACGAAGTCGACGAGCCGGTAGTTGCCTCCGAAGGGCACCGCTGGCTTCGCCCGGTCGGCCGTCAGCGGCCACAGGCGCTTGCCCTCTCCACCAGCAAGGACAATCCCCAGTACGCGCGGCTGCCCCTTCACGCTGCTGACCCTATCTGCACGCGGCTCCTCCTACCACCGGCGGAGGTCGGATCGTGTCGGTGCGATCGTGCGCGCTCGCGCGACGGCCCCCTCCCGAGGGGTTACGGTGAGCCCGTGCGAGTCGGTGTGTTGACACGGGAGTACCCGCCCGAGGTGTACGGCGGAGCTGGAGTGCACGTCGGTTTTCTGGTGCCGAGGCTGCGCGAGCTGATCGAGGTGGACGTGCACTGCTTCGGCGCTCCGCGCTCGGGCGAGCCGTCGGTGCGCTCGCACTCGCCCGCGCCCGGACTGGAGCACGCGAACGCGGCGCTGAGCACGCTGTCGGTCGACCTGGAGATGGCCGCGGTGCTGGAGGGCGTGCAGGTCGCGCACTCGCACACCTGGTACGCGAACATGGCCGGTCACCTGGCGAAACTGCTGCACGGCGTCCCGCACGTGGTCACGGCGCACTCGCTGGAACCGCGCCGGCCGTGGAAGGCCGAGCAGCTCGGCGGCGGCTACCGGATCTCCTCGTGGGCGGAGAAGACGGCCTACGAGGCGGCCGACGCGATCATCGCGGTCAGCGAGGGGATGCGCCGCGACGTGCTGGACTGCTACCCCTCTCTCGATCCGGAGCGCGTGCACGTGGTGCGCAACGGCATCGACACCACGGCCTACCACCCGGTCACCGAGACGGACGCCCTGACGAGCCACGGCATCGACCCGGACCGGCCGATCGTGGCGTTCGTGGGGCGGATCACACGGCAGAAGGGCGTCGGGCACCTGGTGGCCGCGGCGCACCGGATCGACCGGGACGCGCAGATCGTGCTGTGCGCGGGAGCGCCGGACACCCCGGAGATCGCCGAGGAGACGCGCGCGGCGGTGGCGGAGCTGGCGGCGGCCCGGCCCGGCGTCTTCTGGATCCAGAAGATGCTCCAGCCGGCCGAGGTCCGGCAGGTGCTCAGTCGCGCGACGGTGTTCGTGTGCCCGTCGGTGTACGAGCCGCTGGGCATCGTGAACCTGGAGGCGATGGCGTGCGGCACGGCCGTGGTCGCCTCGGACGTCGGCGGCATCCCGGAGGTCGTGGACCACGGCCGCACGGGGCTGCTGGTGCACTACGACGAGCAGGCCCACGCGACGTTCCAGGACGGGCTGGCCGACGCGGTCAACGAGCTGCTGCGCGACCCCGAGCGGGCGGCGCGGCTCGGCGAGGCCGGACGGCAGCGGGCCGTGGAGGAGTTCTCCTGGGCGACGGTCGCCGAGCAGACCGTGGAGGTCTACCGGGCGGCGCTCACGCGGGCGTGAGCGCGGGCCGTCCCGCGTGCCGGGCGGCCACCGCCGCTCCGGCCGCGAGGACGAACCAGCCGATCACGACGGCCACCAGCCCGTTCCAGCCCCACGCGCCGAACGCGCTGCTGCCTGCGGTGCCGCCGATGCTGCTGCCGAGGTAGTAGGCGCACAGGTAGATCCCGGACGCCTGGCCCTTGGCCGCGGTGGGCGCCCGCACGCCCACCCAGCCGCTGGCGACGGAGTGCGCGGCGAAGAACCCGCCGGTGAACAGGGCCGTGCCGAGCGCCACGGCCGGGACCGAGTCGGGCAGCGTGAGCAGCGCGCCGAGCGCGGCCACCCCCAGTCCGGCGAGCAGGACGGGGGCGCGGCCGAGCCGGTCGGCGAACCGGCCGGCCGCGGCGGAGCTGACGCCGCCGATCGCGTAGGCGAGGAACACCAGCGACGCGATCGTGGCGGGCAGGTTCAGCGGCGGGGCCGCCAGCCGGAAGCTGATCACGTTGTAGAGGGAGACGAACGCGGCCATGGCGAGGGCGGCGACGGCGTACTGGGCGAGCAGCACGGGGTCGGTGAGCGCGTCGCGCAGGCCGTTGCGGCCGCGCACGGGCACCGACCTCTCCCGCGGCAGGCAGGTCGCCACGACGACGGCGCAGACCGCGCCGAACGCGGCGACGACGGCCAGCGAGCCGCGCCACTGCAGGTGGTCGACGGTGAACCCGGCGAGCAGCCGTCCCGACATGCCGCCGACGCTGTTGCCCGCCACGAGGGCCCCGATGGCCGCGCCGACGCCCGCCGTGCCCGCCTCCTCGGCGAGGTAGGCCATGGCGACGGCGGGCATTCCGGCGACGGCCGCGCCCTGGAGCACGCGCAGCGCGACGAGCGCGGAGTAGGTCGGGGCGAACGGCAGCAGCAGGCCGATCGCGGCAGCGGCCACGACGGACGCGATGATCACCCGCCGACGTCCGATCCGCTGCGACAGGG
This sequence comes from Umezawaea beigongshangensis, assembly GCF_016464305.1. Taxonomy (GTDB): domain Bacteria; phylum Actinomycetota; class Actinomycetes; order Mycobacteriales; family Pseudonocardiaceae; genus Umezawaea_A; species Umezawaea_A beigongshangensis. The sequence goes on along the minus strand of NZ_JAEIOJ010000004.1, from coordinate 430,010 downwards.
TGGCGACCGGCACGACGACCACGGCCAGCGCGCCGGTGGCCGCGCTGACCGCGAGGGACGCGCCGCCGGGGGTGAGCCCGAACTCCTGCGCGAGCTGCGGCAACACCGGTTGCGGCGCGTAGAGCAGCGCGAAGCAGGCGAGCCCGGCCGCGGTGACGGACAGGGTGATCCGTCTCTGACGTGTCACCCCTCGACGCTAGGCCGTGCGAACACATGCGTCCAATACTGCGTGGTGCCAGAATTCATACCGTGGTGGATGAGAACGCGCTGGCGACGACCATCGCGCCCCGGCTCGCCGTGCTGCGGGCCCTGGCGCGCGAGGAGCACGTGACGAGGGTCGCCGAACTGGTGGACCTGCCCCAGCCCACGGTGAGCCGCTGGCTCGCCCAGCTCGGGGAGGAGCTGGGCACTCCGGTCGTGCGGCGCGTCGGGCGCGGGGTGCGGCTGACCCGTGCGGGACGGCTGCTGGCCGAGGCAGCCGAGCGGTCGATGAGCGCGCTGGAGGCGGGCTGCCGCCGTGCCGTGGAGGAGGTCGACCCGGAGCACGGCCAGGTCGTGCTGGGCTTCCTGCACCTGCTGGGCCGCTCGGTCGTGCCGGAGATGCTGCGGGAGTTCCGCGAGCGGCACCCGCACGTCCGGTTCCGGCTGGTCCAGTCGTCGCGGCAGCACGTGCTGGACCAGCTCACCAGCGGCGAGGTCGACCTGGCTCTCGTCGGGCCGCCGCCGCGGGACGTCCCCGGGCTGGAGAGCACGCCGCTGCTGGAGCAGGAACTGGTGCTCGTCGTGCCCGCGTCGCACCGGCTCGCCGGGCGCGGGACCGTGCGCTTGGCGGAGCTGGCCGAGGAGGACTTCGTCGGCATGGAGCACGGGTTCGGGCTGCGGCAGATCACCGACGAGCTGTGCGCGGCAGCCGGGTTCACCCCGCGGACGGCGTTCGAGGGGCAGGAGACGGAGACCGTGCGCGGCCTCGTCGCCGCGGGTCTGGGCGTGGCCCTGCTCCCGCACGCCGCCCCGGCCCCCGTGCCGGGCCTGGTGGAACTCCCCCTCACCCCGAGGGCGACCCGCACGATAGGCCTGGTCTGGCTGGCCGGAGCCCCCCTGTCCCCCGCGGTCCGCGCCTTCCGGGCCCACGCCACGTCCACCACCCGAGTTGAGCGCTCAGGCACCCCGAGTTGAGCGTTCGGGCATCACGAGTTGAGCGTTGGAGCACCGGTCCGTCCGAGCGGAAACCCCGAACGCTCCACTCGCGGTGCTCGAAAGCTCAACTCGGGGTGCTCGAACGCTCAACTCGGGGGTCAGCGGGTGTAGGTCTCCACCAGGGTGACCAGGGTGCGGGCGGCGAAGCCCGTCGCGCCCTCGACGACCTCGTCGTAGTCCTCCGTGGCGCGGGCGGGGCCCGCGATGTCCAGGTGGGCCCACGGGAGGCCCGCGGTGAACTCGCGCAGGAACAGGGCCGCGGTGACGCCGCCGGGGCCGGGCGGGCACTGGCGGACGTCGGCGACGTCGCTGCGCACGGCGTCGGCGTGCTCGTCGAGCAGCGGCATCCGCCACCACGCCTCGCCGACGTGCTCGCCGGCGGAGGTGATCCGCTCCGCCAGGTCGTCGGACGTCGCGAACAGGCCGCCGGTGCGCAGGCCCAGGGACACCTTCATCGCGCCGGTGAGGGTCGCCACGTCGACCAGCACGTCGGGGGCGAGGTCGCCCACGGCGTAGGCCAGCGCGTCGGCCAGGACCATGCGGCCCTCGGCGTCGGTGTTGGTCACCTCGGTGGTCGTGCCGCCGTGGTGCCGCACGACGTCGCCGGGCCGGTACGCCGACCCCGAGACGTGGTTCTCCGCAATCGGCACCAGCGCGGTGACCCGCACGGGCAGGGCGCGCCGGGCCACGGTCAGCACGGCGGAGATCACCGCGCCACCACCGGCCATGTCGGTGCGCATGAGGTGCATCCCGTCGGCGGGCTTGATCGAGATGCCGCCGGTGTCGAACGTGATGCCCTTGCCGACCAGCACGACGTGCGGGGACTCCGGTCGCGGCTGGGCGGGCTTCCAGACCAGTTCCAGGAACCTCGGCGGACGCTCCGAGCCGCCTCCCACGGCGAGCACACCGCCGAAGCCCCGGCTCGCGAGCCACTTCTCGTCCCGCACGGTCGCGGACAGGCCGGGGACGCGGTCGGCGAGCTTCGCCGCCGTCGCGGCGAGCCACTGCGGGTCCTTCACGTTGGACGGGGTGTTGGCGAGATCACGCGCGAGAGCGGTCGCGGCGGCGGCCTCCGCGGCGCGCGCGGCCTCGGCGGCGAGCACCTCCGCGTAGCCGAGGTCCGACACGACGAGGCGCACCGTGCCGGGCAGCGCGGGGGCGTCCCGCGCGGTGACCCTGAACCGGTAGCCGCCGAGCAGCAGGCCGAGCACGAGGGCCCTGACCTGCGCGGCGTCCACGTCGTCGGGCAGCAGCACGTCGGCGGTCACCCGCTGCGAGCGCTTCTCGGACAGCTCGGCGAGCACGCGGGTGAGAGCCGCGCCCGCACGGCGCCAGTCGGCCGGACGGCCCGCGCCGGTGCCGAGGACGCGGGTGCCGCTGCCGTCGGGCACCTCGGTCGTCTCCCCGGCCTCGCCGGTGAACTCCCCGCGCTCGGTCCACGCGGTGTCCAGCGCGTCGCCGCCCGGCCCGAAGACGGGACCGGTGGACGCCAGGACGACCGGCGGCGACGCGGAGCGTCGCGGGGCCGTGGCCACCTCGACGTCCACGAGCGGGGTGGGCACGGTCGGAACCGGCGTGCGCACGGACTGACTCCTCACGGCTGGTGTGTCGAACGAACGTCCAGTGTCACCCCCGCGGCGCTCGACAACGAAACGAGGCCCCGGTTCCAGGAGGAACCGGGGCTTCGCAGGTCGAGGACCAGGGCTCGAAGATCAGCCCGCGGCAGCCTTCAGGGCGTCGCCCAGGGCGTTTGCCTCCTCCGCCGACATCTCGACGACGAGGCGCCCACCACCCTCGAGCGGAACGCGCATGACGATGCCGCGCCCCTCCTTGGTGACCTCGAGGGGACCGTCGCCGGTCCGGGGCTTCATGGCCGCCATCGCGTGCTCCCTCCGTCGAACTCTTCCCCGTCCGGCCTGGCCTCCCAGCCCACCGGATCCTCCGCCATTCTCCCCCATGCTGACTCAGCAGCGAAACCGAACCGATCTTTCGGCAGGTCGCGAAGGGTGCTCTTGATCTTCGGGGGCACTCGGCGGTGACCCGCTTCCCGCGTGGCACAACGGCTTCCGGTCCCGACCATCCGTCACCGAACCGCAACACCGATCGCCCGAGGGGGTGTCGCCAGATCGAGCCGCCGCTGGTTCTCGGAGGGGCGTGCTGACAGACTCGACGATCGTGCGAGCCCGTTCCGCGCTCTTCGACGTCTACGGCGGCCACCTGCGCGAGCGGGGAGGCGCCGCGACGATCGCCGCCCTGGTCCGTCTGCTGGAACCGCTCGACTTCGCCGCGCCCGCCGTGCGCACCGCCGTGTCCAGGACCGTGCGGCAGGGCTGGTTGCAGCCCGTCCGCCTGTCCGACGGTCCCGGCTACGCGCTGACCCCGCGCGCCGAGCGGCGGCTCGACGAGGCCGCGGCCCGCATCTACCGCACCCGGCCGTCCACCTGGGACGGACGCTGGCACGTCGTCGTGCTGGAGGAGGTGCCGGCCCGCGACGCGCGCGAGCACCTCTCCTCCTCGCTGCAACTGCTCGGCTACGGAGCGCTCGGTCCTGTGACCTGGGTCGCACCCCGCCCGTCGAGAGAGCTGACCGACGTGCTCGCCACCGCGAACGTCGTCGCGCGGACCTTCCACGGCACCCACGAGGGCGACGACGCCGATCTCGCGGCCCGCGCGTGGGACCTGGCCGCCCTGGGACGCGACTACGCGCAGTTCACCGCCGAGCACGAGGCCGCCGTGTCCGCTGTGGACGGATCGTCGCCGCCGGAGGCGTTCGCCGCGTCGCAGCGGCTGCTGCACGAGTGGCGGAAGTTCCTGTTCCGCGACCCCGGCCTGCCGCGCGAGCTGCTGCCGCCGGACTGGCCCGGCCTGGCCGCCGCCGAGTTCTTCGACCGGCACACGGCGCGTCTCGCGCCCGCCGTCGACAAGTTCGTGGACGACTGCCTGGACAAGCACGTCCGCGGCGAGTCCACCGGGTAGAGGAGGTCGAGATCCGTGGCAGAGCTGCTCGTCGACGACGCCGAGGGCGTTCGCACGTTCACCCTGAACCGGCCGGAGGCGTTCAACTCCTTCACGGTCGCGCTGAAGGAGTCGCTGCTGGAGGCCGTGGCCGAGGCGGCGCGCGACACGTCGGTGCGCGCCGTGGTGCTGACCGGAGCCGGCCGGGCGTTCTGCGCGGGCCAGGACCTCAAGGAGCACGTGGTGCTGCTCCAGGCGGGCGACCCGGCGCCCCTGCACACCGTGGAGAAGCACTTCAACCCGCTGATCGAGGCCGTGACCTCGATGCCCAAGCCGGTGATCGCCGCGGTGAACGGCACGGCGGCGGGCGCGGGCGCGTCCCTGGCGTACGCGAGCGACCTGCGGATCGCGGCGGAGTCGGCGAAGTTCCTGATGGCCTTCGCGAACGTGGGGCTGACCGCCGACTCGGGCGCGTCGTGGCTGCTGCCGCGGCTCATCGGCTACGGCCGGGCGATGGAGATGATGCTGCTCGCGCAGCCCGTGGGCGCGCAGGAGGCGCTGCGGCTGGGCATGGTGACGCGCGTCGTGCCGGACGCCGAGGTGCTGGCGACGGCCCAGGAGCTGGCCGCGCGGCTCGCGGCCGGGCCCACGACGGCCTACGCGAAGATCAAGGAGGCCCTGGCAGCCGCGTCGGGCGGGTCGCTGTCCGACGCGCTCGCCGTCGAGGCCCGCACCCAGGCCGAGGCGGGCGCGACGGCGGACCACCGCGAGGCCGTGGAGGCGTTCGTGGCGAAGCGCCCCCCGGTGTTCACCGGTCGCTGACCGGCTGCCGCGCCCGGAAGCACGTCGAGACGTGGTCGTCGACCATGCCCGTCGCCTGCATCAGGGCGTAGCAGGTGGTGGGGCCGAGGAACGTGAAGCCGCGGCGCTTGAGCTCCTTCGCCATCGCGACGGACTCCGGAGACGTCGCCGGGACGTCGGCGAGCGTGGCCGGGCGGGTGCGCGGACCGGACGGCGCGAACGACCACAGCAGGTCGTCCAGCGGCACGTCCAGCGCCCGCACGGCACGCGCGTTGCGCAGTGCCGCGTCGATCTTGGCGCGGTTGCGCACGACGGAGGCGTCCGCCATCAGCCGCGCCACGTCGTCGTCTCCGAACTCCGCCACGGCGGCCGGGGAGAACCCGGCGAACGCCCGGCGGAACGACTCGCGCTTGCGCAGGATCGTCAGCCAGGACAGGCCGGACTGGAACGACTCCAGCGTCAGCCGCTCGTACAGGGCGGTCTCGCCGTGCAGCTCCACGCCCCACTCGTCGTCGTGGTAGGCGGCGTACTCGGGGGTCGAGTCGCCCCACGCGCAGCGCACGACGGTCACGCGTAGTCCTCCGCGAACGCGGCGAACCGGTCGAGCGAGCGCTGCACGCCCCAGCGGAACGCCGGGCGCACCACCTGCCAGCCGAGCCGCCCGACCACGCCGAGCGGCAGGTCCAGCCGTTCGGTCCAGACGAACTCCGACGTCCAGTCGGTCAGCGGCGTCACGACGAACTCGCCGACGCCGCGGACGACGGCCCCGGTGTGCAGCACGTCGCAGCGCAGCGGCGGCCGCCACGTGGTGATCCGCATGGTGTCGGTGAAGCCCAGCGGTCCGACGCCGGTGAACGCGGCCAGTTCGCTGCCGACGCTCTCGCCGTCGCCGGAGGTCACCGAGACCCTGGTGCCCAGCATCCACTCGCCCTGCCGCGGCCAGTCGGTGACGGCGGCGAACACGGTCTCGGCGGGTGCCCCCACGTGCACCCGCAGTTCCAGCTCGGTCACGTGCCCGCCTCCCCGCCGACCCGCCCGGCACCCCCGGGCTCGGACCGCTCCAGCTCGGACTCGTCCGGCTCCGCGCTCGCCGGGGCGGAGCCGTTGCGCCGCGCGCCCTCCGGCCCGGTGCCGGCGATCCCGTGCCCGGAGCCGTCCACGAGCCCGGTCTCCAGCTCGGCGACGCGGGTGCGCAGGGCGTCCAGCTCGCCGGCCAGTCGCTCCAGCACCCAGTCCACCTCGCTCATCTTGTAACCGCGCAGGACCTGCTGGAACCGCAGGTCGCGGACGTCGTCGGGGGTCACGTCGGCCGCCGGGAGCCTCGTCGGCGACGCCCCCGGAGGCAGCGGCGCGAGTTCCTCGCCCCGGCCGAACACGAAGGAGGCCAGCAGGAACACCACGGCCGCCACGAGCACCATGACGACGAGGTAGATGAGCGCTGTGGTCACGGGACGATCGTGGCACGTCCCCCGCGCGGCACGTGCGGCGTCCCCGTCACACGGCGGAGAACCGCAGGCAGCGGTGCGCGAGGACACCGCAGCGGAGGGTGATGACGTAGGACAGCGCGGTGGCGAGCAGCACCGGCGGTGACGCCAGGAGGCGCTGGGCGTCGAGGTGGGCCGTGGCCACGACGAGGGCGAGGTTGCAGAACACCGTCGTGCCGACCGCGGCCGCCGCCACCGCACCGGCCAGCCGCCCGAGGGCGACGCCGCTGGCGCCGCGCCGCGACATCCACCGCACGGCGAGCAGCGCGGCGACGGCACAGAGGGCGACGACCCACGCGGTCGTGTCGTTGGCGGTCGCGATCAGCGGGTACCAGTCGGGCGGCGGCTGGTCGAACGGCTGCCAGGCGCCGATCCAGAACCGCCGGTTGGCCTCCCACAGCAGGTGGGCGAGCGGGACCACGAGCAGCAGCGACCGCAGCGTGCGAGCGCCGTGCGCGACGGCCAGCTCGCCCTGGTACTCGCGGGCCACGACGCCCAGCGGGCCGAACTCGGCCACCGCGCGGGCCTGCGCCTCGGACTCGGGCAGGCCGCGGTGCCGGTAGCTCTCGGCGGCGTCGTGGAGGCTGTCGCGCGCCTCGGCCAGCAGGTCGCGCTTCACCGGGCCGGGTCCGCGCAGCCGGCGGTCGAGCGCGGAGACGTACTCCTCGATCAGGCCCGCGCCGGCCACGGGCCACCACCTCCCAGGACGCCCTCGATCGCCGCGGTGAACTCGCGCCAGGCCGTGCGCTCCTCGGTCAGCGCGCGCCGTCCGGCCGGGGTGAGGTGGTAGGTGCGGCGCTGACGTCCCGCCACGGTGCCCCACTCGCTGCTCACGTGGCCCGCCCGCTCCAGCCGCCGCAGCGCCGGGTAGACGGTGCCGGTGGGCAGGTCGAGCGCGCCGCCGCTGGCGACCTGGAGCGCCTCGATGATGGCGTAGCCGTGCAGTCTCCTGCCGTCGAGCACGGCCAGCAGCAGCGCGTCGAGGTGGCCGCGCAGCGCGTCGGACTTCATGTGCAGGAAGTCTACGGTCGCCCGCAACGGTTCCCGTCGTGCTCGCGGGCGCCCGCCAGGGTCCTCATCGGCGGGCGGTCGTCCAGGGACACGTCGTGGGTGTCGGGCAGCCACTCGCCGGCCACCTGCGCGAACTGGGTCAGTCCCGGTGTCACCGGCACGCCGCAGCGGGCCAGGGCGGTGCCGGTGATCTGCGCGGACATCACGCCGAGCTGGAGCAGCGGGCGGTTGCGGTGCTCGCGCACGCCGAGGTTGACCTGCGCCAGCGCGTCCAGTCCGTGCCGGGCGAGCACGTCGAGCAGCAGGCCGATCTCCACGCCGTACCCGGCGGCGAACGGCACGGACTCCAGGAACTCCCTGGTCGCCGCGTACTCGCCGCCCAGCGGCTGCACGACCCCGGCCAGCTCGGGCCGCAGCGCGTTCAGCAGGGGCCGGGCCAGCAGTTCGGTCACCCGTCCGCCGCCGCTGCTCTCCCGGTGCAGCGGGCGGCGGTAGAAGCCCTTCACCAGGTGCACGCCGGGCGCGGTCAGCAGCGGGCCGAGCAGCGCGGGCACGAATCCGGGATCGGGGTCGAGGAGGTCGGAGTCGAGGAACACCACGAGGTCGCCGGACGTGGCGGCCAGCGAGCGCCACAGCACCTCGCCCTTGCCGGGGCGCGGCGGCAGGTCGGGCAGCACGTCGGTCCGCAGCACGACGCGCGCGCCCGCCTCGGCCGCGACCCGGACCGTCGCGTCGGCCGAGCCGGAGTCGACCACGACGAGTTCGTCCACCAGGGACCCGAGCAGCGGGCGCACGGCGGCCACCACCGCGCCGACCGTCGCCTCCTCGTCCAGGGCGGGCAGCACGACGCTGACGGTGCGAGATCCCTTTTGCCGCACGAGTTCCCGCACCGTCCACGGTGGACTCTGCCAGGTGCGCCCGGTGAACCAGCGCTCGGCCGCCGACCGCATCACGCGAGCGCCCGCAGCACGCGAGCGGGCGGCCTGGTGCCGCGGATGCTGGCCACCATCTCCAGCGCTCGCCGGGTCTGGCGGACCTGGTGGGCCCGGAACACGCGCGCCCCCGCCCAGGCGGCGACCGAGGTGGCGGCGAGCGTGCCGTCGAGCCGGTCGTCCACCCCGGCGTCGAGCGTCTCGCCCACGAAGTCCTTGTTGGACAGCGCCATCAGCACGGGCCAGCCGGTGCCGACGAGCTCGTCCAGGCGGCGCAGCAGTTCCAGGCCGTGCCAGGTGTTCTTGCCGAAGTCGTGGGTCGGGTCGACGAGCACGCCCTCGCGCGGCACGCCCAGGGCGACGACCCGCTCGGCGCGGTCGACCAGTTCGGACACGACGGAGGCGACGACGTCCTCGTACCGCACGCGGTGCGGGTCGGTGCGCGGCGCGAGGCCTCCGGTGTGCGAGCAGACGACGCCGACGCCGAACTCCGCGGCGACCTCGGCGAGCTTCGGGTCGGCACCGGCCCACGTGTCGTTGAGCAGGTCGGCGCCCGCCTCGCACGCGGCGCGGGCCACCTCGTGCCGCCAGGTGTCGACGCTGACGACCAGGGACGGGTGCCGCTCCCGCACGGCGGCGACGAGGGGGACGACCCGGCGGATCTCCTCGGCGGCGTCGACCGCCTCGCCCCTCGACCCGGCTCGCACGCCGCCGATGTCGACCAGGTCCGCGCCGTCGGCGACGGCCCGGTCGACGGCGGTGAGGGCCGCGTCCTCGGCGAACGTCGCACCGCGGTCGTAGAAGGAGTCCCTGGTGCGGTTGACGATCGCCATGACGAGGGCGCGGTCCTGCGTCACCTCGCGAGCGCCGAACCGGAGTGGTGTCACGAGGTCGGATGGTGCCACGCGGGGCGCGAGCACCGGGCAACCGCGTCACCGTCGTGTGAACTGGCTCACACGATATTGCTACTCGCGAGTAGCCACCGCTTTACTCCGCGGTAACCGCCTGTGTGCTGCGGGTCATGGTCGAGGAGGACCACCGTGCGTCGATCCCTGCTGCTCCTGCTCGCGCTCGTCACCTCCCTGCTCACCACGACGGCCCTGGTGAGCCCGGTCGCGTCGGCCGCACCCGGCTTCACGGTCACCTACCGCACCGTCCCCGGCGAGGGCGGCACGCCGCTCGGCGCGTACGTCGTCGAGCCGACCGGCCGCGGCGCCGGCCCGTTCCCCCTGCTGGTGATGCCGTCGAGCTGGAGTCTGCCGAACATCGAGTACGTCGGCGCGGCGGCGAAGCTCGCCCACGAGTCCGGTTACGTCGTCGTCAGCTACACCAGCCGCGGCTTCCACGACTCCGGCGGCGCGATCGACGTCGCCGGACCGGAGACGGTCGCCGACGTGAGCCGGGTGATCGACTGGGCCGTGGCGAACGCGCGCGGCGACGCGACCGAGGTCGGCGTCGCCGGCATCTCCTACGGCGCCGGTCAGGCGCTGCTCGCCGCCGCGGCCGACCCGCGCGTCGACGCGGTGGCCGCGCTGAGCACGTGGACCGACCTGGCCCGCTCGCTCTACCCGAACGAGACCGTCAACGAGCAGGCCGTGGAGCTGCTGCTGGCCGCTGGCCACCTCACCGGCCGGCCCGGCCCGGTGCTGCGCGACGCCGAGGCCGCCTACCGCGAGGGCCGCTTCGCCGACGTGCTGCCGATCTCGCCGCCCCGCTCGGCCGCCTCGAAGGTCGACGCGATCAACGCCAGCGGCACCGCGGTGCTCCTGGGCAACGCCTGGAACGACGGCCTGTTCGCCCCCGGCCAGATCACCGACTTCTACACGCGGCTGACCGGGCCGAAGCGGCTGATGCTGTCTCCCGGCGACCACGCCACCGCCGAGCTGTTCGGCGCGGCCGGGCTGCCCGACGAGATCTGGGAGTCCGTCGGCCGCTGGTTCGACCACCACCTGCGCGGCGTCGCCAACGGCGTCGACCGGGAGAACCCGGTCCAGCTCAAGCCGAACAACGGCGGCACGTGGCGCGGCTTCCCGACGTGGGCGGCGGCCACCCGCACCCGCGAGACGCTGCCGCTGACCGGGACCACGCGCATCGGCGCGGGCCGCGCGACGCTCGCCGACAGCGGCACCCTGCTCGTCAGCGGCGCGCTCCAGGGCTTCCTGCGCATCCCCACCGGCGTCTCCCTGCCGCTGGTGGACCGCACCGCCGCCGCCGTGTGGACGGGACCGGTCCGCCCCACGGCCACCACCGTCAGCGGCACCCCGCGAGCGCACCTGACGGTCACGCCCGGTCGCGCGGACACCACGCTGTTCGCCCACCTCTACGAGGTGGGGCCGCTGGGGCTGGGCGCGCTCGTCACGCACCAGCCGATCACGCTGCGCGGCGCGCAGCCCGGCGTGGCGCGGACCGTGGACGTGGACCTGAACCCGGTGGTGTGGGACGTGGCCGCCGGCAACCGGCTCGCCCTGGTCGTGGACACCGTGGACGCCCGCTACGACGAGGAGAGCGCGCTCGGCTCCACCGTGACGTTCAGCTCCCCCGCGCACGACCCGTCGCGACTGGAGATCCCGCTGGGCTGAGAACTGCCCGGTCGATCCTGACAGCGGTTGTCAGGTACCGCTGTCAGGGTCGGCCCATGAGCACTCATCTCGACGCGACGTTCACCATCACCCGCTGGGAGGGCACGCCGTTCGCCCCGGAGGCGGGCGGTCCCGAACTCGCGGTGGTCGACGTGGCGAAGACCTACGGCGGCGAGCTGTCCGGCACCAGCACGGGCCGCCTCACGACCTGCGTCGCGGCCGGCGGATCGGCCGGGTACGTCGGCACCGAGCGGGTCGTCGGCACGCTCGCCGGGCGCAGCGGATCGTTCGTCCTCCAGCACGGCGCCACCACCCACGAGGGCGTGGAGGCGTTCGTCGGGTACGTGGTCCCCGGCTCGGGCACGGGTGAGCTGACCGGCCTGTCCGGCACGGCGAAGCTCGTGCACGAGGCGATCGAACTGGACTACGACCTGCCCTCCTGACCGGCGCGAGCACCGGCCGGGGCCGCGATCGGCCCCGGCCGGGACCTCCGGTCAGACCGCGCAGGCGTCCAGCGCCGAGGAGACGTCGGAGGCGACGACCAGCGCCGCCCGCGCCGCCGGGGCGACGAACCCGCGCTCGCCCAGCTCGTCCAGCCAGCGGATCAGCCCCGCGTAGTGGCCGTCCACGTCGAGCAGCACGACGGGCTTGCCGTGCATGGCGAGCGAGCGCGACGTCCACACCTCGAACAGCTCCTCGCACGTGCCGATGCCGCCGGGCAGCGTCAGGAACGCGTCCGCGTGCGCCTCCATGACGGCCTTGCGCTCGCGCATCGTGTCGACCACCAGCAGTTCGTCCGCGTCGAAGTCGGCGATCTCCCGATCGGCCAGCGCACGCGGGATGACACCGGTCGTGCGGGCGCCGCCCTCGCGCGCGGCCCGCGCCACCTCGCCCATCATCGACGTCCGGCCGCCGCCCCACGCCAGCGACCACCCGCGCGCGGCGATCTCCTTCCCCACCTCCGCGGCGAGGTCGAGGTAGCTCTGCGGAACGGTCCGCAGCGAACCGCAGTACACGGTGACGGTGAATCCCATCAGTGAGCGTCTCCCCACGCCTTGTGCGCCTCGGTCACGACCCGCACGGCGTCGTCGATGTCGTCGGTCAGGTGCAGCAGGTCCAGATCCGTGTCGCTGACCTTCCCCGCGGGCAGCATCGAGTCGCGGATCCAGTCGTAGAGCCCCTGCCAGTACTGCGTGCCGAACAGGACCACCGGGAACTTGGTGACCTTCTTCGTCTGCACCAGCGTCAGCGCCTCGAACAGCTCGTCGAGCGTGCCGAAACCGCCGGGCAGGCAGATGAACGCCTGCGAGTACTTGATGAACATGGTCTTGCGGACGAAGAAGTAGCGGAAGTTCACACCGAGGTCCACCCACGGGTTGAGCCCCTGCTCGAACGGCAGCTCGATGCCCAGCCCGACGGAGAAGCCACCGGCCTCGGAGCAGCCGCGGTTGACCGCCTCCATCACACCGGGCCCGCCGCCGGTGATGCACGCGAAGCCCTCGCTCGCCAGCGCCGCGCCCAGCTCGCGGCCGATCTGGTACTCGGGGTGGTCGCGCGGGGTGCGGGCGGAGCCGAAGACGGTGACCGCGCTGGGCAGCTCGGCCAGCGCGCCGAAGCCCTCCACGAACTCCGCCTGGATGCGCTGCACCCGCCACGGGTCGGTGTGCACCCAGTCGGTGTGGCCGCGGGAGTCGAGCAGGCGCTGATCGGTCGTGGTGAGCTCGTGCCGCCGGTCTCGGCGCAGCGTGACCGGGCCGCGCTGCCGCTCGCTGGGGTGCTCGTCCACGGGTCCGTTGTCCGTCGTCATCAGCGGGACTCTAGTGATCTCCGGCGAACGGGGGCCGACGACGAGCCGTCAGCTCACGAACCTGCGCACCACGTCCAGGCATCGCCCGATCTCCTCGACCGGGACGTTCTCCTGCTGGGTGTGGGCCAGCGTCGGGTCGCCGGGGCCGAAGTTCACCGCGGGCATCCCCAGCGCGGCGAAGCGCGCCACGTCGGTCCAGCCGAGCTTCGCCACCGGCGTCCCGCCCGCGGCCTCGACCAGCTCCCGCGCGGCCGGCGCGGACAGGCCGGGCAGCGCGCCGCCGGAGGAGTCGGTCACGGTCACGTCGTACCCGGCGAACACCTCGCGCAGGTGCGCCTCGGCGTCGGCGACCGACCGGTCCGGCGCGAACCGGTGGTTGACGGTCAGCACGGCCTCGTCCGGCACCACGTTGCCCGCGACGCCGCCGGAGATCCGCACGGCCTGCATGCCCTCGCGGTAGGTGCAGCCGTCGATGTCCACGACGCGCGCCTCGTAGTCCTCCAGCGTGCGCAGCGCCGCGCCGAGCTTGTGGACGGCGTTGACGCCCATCCACCCGCGCGCCGTGTGCGCCCGCGCGCCCGACGCGCGGACCTCGACGCGCATCGTGCCCTGGCACCCGGCCTCGACCACGGCGTTCGACGGCTCGCACACCACGGCCAGGTCACCGGTCAGCCAGTCCGGCAGGTCGCGCTCGACGCGGCCGAGGCCGTTGCGGGTCGCCTCGACCTCCTCGCAGTCGTAGAACACGAACGTCAGGTCGTGCCGCGGCTCGGTGACGCCCGCGGCGAGGCTCAGCATCACCGCGTCACCGCCCTTCATGTCGACGGTGCCGCAGCCGTGCAGGACGCCGTCCTCGCGGCGCGACGGCCAGTTGTCGTTGATCGGCACGGTGTCCAGGTGGCCGGCGAACACGACGCGCTGCGGGCGGCCGAGGTTCGTGCGGGCCAGCACCGCGTTGCCGGAGCGGGCGATCTCCAGGTGCGGCGCCTGCTCGCGCAGGGAGCGCTCCACGAGATCGGCCAGCTCGGCCTCCTCGCCGGAGACGCTGCGCACGTCCACCAGCGCGGCGGTCAGGTCAACGGGATCGGCGGAGAGGTCAAGGGTGTCGGCCACGCCGGGCACGTTACCGTTGCCAGCCGTGAGCACCGCAAACGTCACCGGCGCGTTCGGCGTCGGCATCGCCACCGTGACCCCCGACGGCACCGTTCTCGACACGTGGTTCCCGTCGCCCGAACTCGGCGAGCCGCCGTCGATCGGCACGCAACTGCTGTCCGAGCTGGAGGCCGCCGAGCACCTGGGCGCGGTGCCGACCGGCGTGATCGGCCCGGACGCCGAGCGCGGCGTGGAGGTCATCGCGGTGCGCACCAGCATCGCCGACCTGTCCGCGCCCCCGGCCGACGCCTACGACGTCTACCTGCGCCTGCACCTGCTGTCGACGCGCCTGGTGAAGCCGCACGGCCTGAACCTGGACGGCGTCTTCGGCAAGCTCACGAACGTCGTGTGGACCAACCACGGCCCGTGCTCGGTGGAGGGCTTCGAGCAGACGCGCCTGCGGCTGCGCGGGCGCGGCCCGGTCACCGTGTACTCGGTGGACAAGTTCCCCAGGATGATCGACTACGTCGTGCCGTCCGGCGTGCGCATCGGCGACGCCGACCGGGTCCGCCTCGGCGCGCACCTGGCCAGCGGCACCACCGTCATGCACGAGGGCTTCGTGAACTTCAACGCGGGCACGCTCGGCACGTCGATGGTCGAGGGCCGCATCTCCGCCGGTGTCGTCGTCGGCGACGGCTCGGACGTGGGCGGTGGCGCGTCGATCATGGGCACGCTGTCCGGCGGCGGCAAGCAGGTCGTGTCGATCGGCGAGCGCTGCCTGATCGGCGCGAACGGCGGCGTGGGCATCTCGCTGGGCGACGACTGCGTGGTCGAGGCCGGGCTCTACGTCACCGCGGGCACGAAGGTGACGACGGCGGAGGGCGACGTCGTGAAGGCGGGCGAGCTCTCCGGCGCGTCGGGCCTGCTGTTCGTCCGCGACTCGACCACCGGCGCGGTGAAGGTCCTCCCCCGCAGGCCCGAGGCCGCGGTGACCCTGAACGAGGCCCTGCACAAGAACTGAGCACGCGCTCCCGGGGACCCGACCGGGTCCCCGGGAACTCGCGGGGCCGGAAAGTTCTCCCCGCGGGGATGTCGAGAACCCGTCACCGGCTCCGTCTCAGGGGTGAAGCGGCCAGAATGGAGGGCCGCACCAGCACCGGGAGACACACGATGGCCAAGTACCTGCTGCTCAAGCACTACCGCGGCGCACCGGCGGCGGTCAACGACGTGCCCATGGAGCACTGGACGCCGGAGGAGATCTCGGCGCACGTGCAGTACATGAACGACTTCGCGGCCCGGTTGCAGGAGACCGGCGAGTTCGTCGACGCTCAGGCGCTCGCCCCGGGAGGGACGTTCGTCCGCTACGACGGCGAGGGGCGTCCGCCGGTCACCGACGGCCCGTTCGCCGAGACCAAGGACCTCGTCGCCGGGTGGATGGTGATCGACGTCGAGGGCTACGAGCGCGCCGTCGAGCTGGCCGGGGAGCTGTCGGCCGCTCCCGGCGCGGGCGGGAAGCCCATCCACGAGTGGCTGGAGCTGCGCCCGTTCCTGGGCACGCCGCCCACCATCACGGAGTGACCTCCCCGGTGGACGAGGGCCTGCTCCGGAGCCTCACGCCGGGTGTGCTGGGCGTCCTCGTCCGTCGCGGAGCCGACTTCGCGACGGCCGAGGACGCCGTGCAGGACGCGCTGGTCGAGGCGGTCCGCGTCTGGCCGGACGACCCGCCCCGAGATCCGCGGGGCTGGCTGATCACCGTGGCCTGGCGCCGGTTCCTCGACGCGGCCAGGGCGGACACGGCCCGCCGCCGGCGCGAGGACCTCGTCGACCAGGAGCCGGAGCCGGGACCGGCGGCCGCGGCGGACGACACGCTCCTGCTGTACTTCTTGTGCGCCCACCCGTCGCTGACGCCGTCGTCCGCGGTCGCGCTCACGCTGCGCGCCGTGGGCGGTCTGACCACCCGCCAGATCGCGCGGGCGTACCTGGTGCCGGAGGCCGCGGTGGCGCAGCGCATCAGCCGGGCCAAGCGCACGGTCTCGGGCGTGCGGTTCGACCGGCCGGGCGACGTGGCCACCGTGCTGCGCGTCCTCTACCTGGTCTTCAACGAGGGCTATTCGGGTGACGTGGACCTGGCGGCCGAGGCGATCCGCCTGACCCGGCAGCTGGCGACCGCGATCGACCACCCCGAGGTGGCGGGCCTGCTGGCCCTGATGCTGCTGCACCACGCGAGGAGCGCCAGCCGGACCGCGCCGGACGGCGGCCTGGTCCCGCTGGCCGAGCAGGACCGGGGCAGGTGGGACACCGGGCTGATCGCCGAGGGCGTGCGCGTCCTGCAGACCGCCCTGTCCCGAGACCGCTTAGGCGAGTTCCAGGCCCAGGCGGCCATCGCGGCCCTGCACGCCGACGCGCCCACCGCCGAGGAGACGGACTGGGTGCAGATCGTGGAGTGGTACGACGAGCTGGCGGCCCTGACCGACAGTCCGGTGGTCCGCCTCAACCGCGCGGTGGCCGTGGGCGAGGCCGACGGCCCGCGCGCCGGTCTGGCGGCCCTGGCGGCGCTGGACGCGTCACTGCCGCGCCACACGGCGGTGGCGGCGTACCTGCACGAGCGCGACGGCGACCTGGCGACGGCGGCGACGCTGTACGCCGAGGCGGCCCACCAGGCCCAGACCCTCGCCGAACGCGACCACCTGACCCGCCGGGCCGCCCGCCTCAACGCCCGCCTGAGCGGCCGAGGGGTCGCGCCCGAACGGACCTCCTGAGTTTGGCCAGTGGTCAAAACTCAGTCCACCATCCCTCGTACGAGTAGTCGTCGCCTGCGCCTGCCACGGTGACGAGTACCGACGTCGGCGGAAGGACCGCCCCGAACTCCCCGGTGGTGGACACCGACCCTCTCGACCACGTAGCTTTCACAAAAGCTTTCACCAAAGCTGATGTGGCGCGGTCGAGAGGAGGTCCCGGTGCCCGACCAGGTGGCGGAGGTGGTCCGGTGGTGGGCGCGTGAAGCGCCCGAGCTGCCCGCGGCGACGATCGAGTTCACCAAGCGGGTGGCGCGGATGCACGCCCTGACCGACCGCGTCACGGTCGCCGTGCTGGCCCGGTTCGACCTCAGCCGGGCGGAGTACGACGTGCTCGGAACGCTGGTGACGGCGGGCGACGTGCGGGTGAAGCCCTCGGAGCTGTCGTCCCGGCTGCTGCTCACCACCGGCGGGCTGAGCAACGTGCTGCGCTCCCTGGAACGGCGTGGCCACGTCGACCGCTCGCCGGACTCGGCGGACGGGCGCAGCCGGCGCATCTCCCTGACACCCGAGGGCGCGGACGTCGCTCGGCGAGTGGTCGGCGAGGTCGTCGCCGCGCAGCACGAACTGCTGAGCAAGGCCGATCCCACCCGGATCGGGGCGGTCTCGGAAGCCCTGACGACCGTCCTGAACGCGCTCGACCCCCGTCCCGGCAGCCGTTGAGGCGCTGCCCCCTCAGCTCGTGGAGGCGTGACATCTCCCGGTTCACCATCACCGACGTCCACCCGCTCGCCGCCGACGGCACGTTCGGCCCGCTGACGTCGGTGGCCGTCGAGGACGGCGTGATCGTCGACCGCCCCGGCGGAGCGGAGGTCGACGGGCGCGGCGGGTACCTGCTGCCCGGCCTGATCGACACCCACGTGCACGTCGACCACCCCGACCAGCTCGTCGCCGCGCTCCGCTGGGGCGTGACGACCGTGCTCGACATGGGCACGCCCCGGTGGGACGGCCTGCGCGCGCTCCGCGACGCCGACGACGACGCCCGCGCCGATCTGCGCGGCGTCTCCTCCCCGGCGTGCGCTCCTCGCGGCACGGCCGTGCGGAAGATGAACCACCCCGCCTCCACCGCGGTCCGGGGTCCCGGAGACGCCGCCCGGTGGATCGCCGAACGGCTGGACCAGGACCCCGACTACGTGAAGATCGTCCTGGAGGAGAAGCTGCCGTTCCAGCCGAAGCCGCTCGCTCCGGACACCGTCGCCGCCCTCGTGGCCCACGCGCACCGCGCGGGGAAGAAGGTCGTGGTGCACGCCGCGTCGAGCCGCGCCTACGCGATCGCGCTCGACGCGGGCGCGGACGTCATCACCCACGCACCCGTCAGGGACACCCTGTCCGCCGACCTGGCCCGGCGGGTCACCGCCTCCGGCACGGCCGTGTCCCCGACGCTGGTGATGATGCGGACCATCCTGAGGACCCTGAAGCTCCCGTTCACACCGAAGTCGCTGAACTTCGGCCAGACCCTCGCCTCCACCGGGGCGCTGCACCGGGCCGGGGCGACGATCGTCCTCGGCACGGACGCGAACGCGGACGACACCTCACCGGCGCGCGTGGCCCACGGCTCCTCCGCGCACGAGGAACTGGCGCTGCTCGTCCACGCGGGGCTGAGCCCGTCCGAAGCGCTCAGCGCCGCGACCTCGCGCGCCGCCGCGGTGTTCGGCCTGGACGACCGCGGGGTCATCGCCCCCGGCAAGCGCGCGGACCTCCTGCTGGTCGCCCGCGATCCGGCCCGGGACATCACCGCCACCCGCGACGTCGTCGGCGTGTGGAAGCGCGGAGTCGCCGCGCCCGTCCCGCGAGCGTCGCCGACGACCACGTAGCCGGCGCCCCGGACCTCCGACCGGGACGACCGGTCGAGCGCCGAAGCGGCCGGTGGTGCGCGTGCAGACCCCCGTCGGGGGCGTCTTCCCGGAGCACCCGTGCGTCGTCGCCGAGTGCCACCGCGCGCTCGACGCGGCGGCACTCGGCGTCTCCGACAGCCGGGCGTTCCCGCTCGCCCCGGTCTAGCTCAGGCGGGAGGCCGCCTCGGCCACGCGCTCGTCCGTCGCCGTCAGGGCGATCCGGACGTGCCTCGCGCCCGCCGGGCCGTAGAACGTGCCCGGCGCGGCCAGGACGCCCCGCTCGGCCAGCCACGCCACCGTCGCCCACGCGTCCTCGCCGCGGGTCGACCACAGGTACAGGCCGCCCTCGGAGTGGTCCACGGTGAACCCGCACGCGCGCAGCGCGGGCAGCAGCACCTCGCGACGGGCCGCGTAGCGGGCCCGCTGCTCGGCCACGTGCGCGTCGTCGGACAGGGCGGCGGTCAGCGCCTCCTGCACCGGTCTCGGCACGATCATCCCGGCGTGCTTGCGGATCTCCAGCAGTCCGGCGACCAGCACCGGATCACCGGTGACGAAGCCAGCGCGGTACCCGGCGAGGTTGGACGACTTCGACAGCGAGTGCACGGCGAGCAAGCCCTCGATCCCGGAGCCGCGCACGCTCTCGTGCAGCACCGACACCGGCTCGGCCGCCCAGCTCAGCGCCAGGTAGCACTCGTCGGACGCCACGATCGCGCCCGTCGAGCGCGCGGCCTCGACGGCGGCGGACAGCGCCGCCGCGTCCTGCACGCGACCGGTCGGGTTCGACGGGGAGTTCAGCCACACCAGCGACGTGCCGGGGGGCGGGGTCTCGCCGTCGGCGAGCCGCACCACCTCGGCTCCCGCGATCCGCGCCCCCACCTCGTAGGTCGGGTACGCCAGTTCGGGGATCGCCACGACGTCGCCGGGCCCCAGCCCGAGCAGCGACGGCAGCCACGCGACCAGCTCCTTGGAGCCGATCGTGGGCAGCACCGCCGCCGGGTCCAGGCCCGTCACGCCGTGCCTGCGCTCCAGCGCCCCGACCGCCGCGGCGCGCAGTGCGGGCGTGCCGTGCGTGGTCGGGTAGCCGGGCTGGTCGGCGACGGACGCCAGCGCGTCCTGGATCGGGCCGGGAACCGGGTCGACGGGTGTTCCGACGGACAGGTCGACCACACCGCCGGGGTGCGAACGCGCCACGGCGGCGTGGTCGGCCAGGGAGTCCCAGGGGAAGTCCGGCAGTGCCGGACCCCGACGCAGGGCGGTCACTCCGCCTGCGGCGGGAGGTTCTTGACGAACACCGGGTCGGCGCTGACCTTGCCCACCTTCGACGCGCCGCCGGGCGAACCCAGCTCGTCGAAGAAGTCGACGTTGGCCTTGGTGTAGTCCTTCCACTCGTCGGGGACGTCGTCCTCGTAGTAGATGGCCTCCACCGGACACACCGGCTCGCACGCACCGCAGTCGACACACTCGTCCGGGTGGATGTAGAGCATCCGGTCGCCTTCGTAGATGCAGTCGACGGGGCACTCTTCGATGCACGCCTTGTCGAGCACGTCCACGCACGGCTGGGCGATCACATAGGTCACTGCGTTCTCCTGCTCTTCTTCCGCGTCCGCACCGCGCACGCGGAGATTACGCGGCACCCTCGAGTATCTCCCGGTGAGGCTCGCCTTAGAGCGGTGTTCCACTTCACAGTCGGTCGTACACCGCGGCGGGGCAGGATGCCGGGGTGAACGAGGCCGAGGAGCTGGAGCACCGCTGCGCCGACGCGTGGCCCGCACTGGCCGACGAGCCGCTGGGCGAGTGGCGGATGCGAGCGGCCGGCGGCTTCACCGGGCGGGCCAACAGCACGCTGACCACCGGAGATCCCGGAATTCCGGTCGAACGGGCACTGCGCCGCGCGGTGGACTTCGCCGCCGCGAACGGCATCCCGCCGACCGCGCACGTGGTCGTCGGCTCCGCGGCGGAGGGCGCGGTGGCCTCCGCCGGTTGGCGGGTGAACCTGGACCATCCGGGTGGTGCGGAGTCCGTCGTGCTCACCGGTCCGGTGGCGGCGTTCCCCGACTCGGCGTCTCAGCAGGTGAGGATCGAGGCCCTTCCTCGTCCCACGTGGTGGAAGCTGACGGCCTCGGCCGACCCGACACCGGCCCAGCGGCACGTGCTGGCGTCCGGCCCGCTCGTCGGGTTCGGCGTCGGCGCCGTCGACGGCGAGGTGGTGGCCGCGGTCCGCGGAGCCGTCGTGGGCGACCTGCTGCACGTCGCGCGGCTCGCCGTGCGCCCGGAGCACCGCCGGCGGGGCCTCGCGACGGAGCTGGTGTCGGCGCTGGCGGCGTGGGGCGCGGAGCACGGGGCCACCACCGTCGCCCTCCAGGTGGCCGTGCACAACACGGCGGCCGTCCGGCTCTACGACGCGCTGGGCTGCGCCGCGCACCACCGCTACCGGTACTGGGTACCGGCCTGAGCTACCGCGCGGGCGGCGGGTTCGCGGCGAACCAGGCCAGCGCCTCGCGCCGCACCCGGCGCAGCGCCGACCGCTCGCCCAGGTAGTCGCCGAGCACCCCCACGACCGGCAGCATCCCCAGGACCCTGTGCACGACGCGGCCCTGCGGACGCTTGCCCAGCTCGTCGCCGAGCGACCACAGCATCCGGCCCAGCTTCCACAGGGTGCGTCCCACGGCCTTGAGCGTCACCTTCCCGTGCGCCCGCCTGGACCGGTCCACGTCCTCGGTCAGCTCGGCGGTGCGCTCGTCCTCGTCCTCGGCGCCGCCCTCCGCGAGAGCGGGGTCCACGTCGCGGTCGAAGAG
This sequence comes from Umezawaea beigongshangensis, assembly GCF_016464305.1. Lineage (GTDB taxonomy): Bacteria > Actinomycetota > Actinomycetes > Mycobacteriales > Pseudonocardiaceae > Umezawaea_A > Umezawaea_A beigongshangensis. The sequence goes on along the minus strand of NZ_JAEIOJ010000004.1, from coordinate 408,727 downwards.
CACGGCGGCGAGCAGTCGCACGCGGTCGCCGTGGGAGGTGTGACCGTGCTCCCCGGCGAGCGCGCACAGCAGCAGACCCTGCCCGGCCGCGCCCAGGGTGTCCTGGATCGGCAGCCGGTCGGCCAGCGCGCCGCCGATGCCGGGCACGGCCGTCAGCAGGGACACGAACCGGCCGACCCGGTTGAGCCACCAGTCGTCGCGCTGCTCGGTCGTCATCGCGGCCCACGCCGCCGTGCCGGGCGCCTTCACGGCGGCGAGCTGGTCGTGCAGCTTCTCCAGCAGCCCGCGGTCGCCGTCGGTCTCGGCGATCCGGTCGCGCAGCCCCAGCGGGTTCGACTCGCGCAGCGCGTCCAGCAGCGGACCTGTCGCCCGCACGAAGGGCCGCAGCGCGGCGACGACGTGGCGGTCCGTGATCGCCTCAGCCATCGACGGGCGGCCTTCCCATCACGGCCCCCACCGTCACGGCGGCCGGCATCGCGCCCGCGCCGAGCAGCAGCAGCGCCCGCCAGTCGGCCAGCAGCGTCACGTCGCCACCGGGACCGCTGAAGCCGAACAGCCCGAGCGTCACCAGCCAGACCAGCAGCGGCGACCCGGCGACGGACATCTTCGGGTGGACCTTCGCGGCGGTGATCACCAGCCACGGCGTGGTGACCATCGCCACCAGCACCGTGACCGGGAACGGGAAGTCCCACAGGTCGGGCAGCAGGGTGCCGTCGAACCGGAGGTTCAGGAAGAACACCTCCAGGACCGCCAGGACGACGGCCTCCACGAGCAGCACGGCCACCGCCACCCGGTCCTTGCCGCTCACGTCACCGTTCCCGTCATCCCAGACCTCCGAACAGGTCGTCGGCCGCGCCCTGCGCGGGTCCGTGGGCCAGCACGTAGTACTCGGCGTCCACGACGGGCTGCGCGATGCCGTTGGACAGCGCGTAGCTCGCGCCGCCCGACCCGTCCTGCCACACGCTGACCTGCGTGGCGTGCGCGCGCAGGGCGCGCAGCCGCACGGTCTGGTGCTCGGACACGTCGATCGTGGTCGTGATGAGCGCGTCGTCGGTCACCGGCAGCTCGCCCGGCCGCGGCAGCCGGAACGGCAGGTCCGCGAACTCCGCCAGGGCCGCCTCTCCCCGCTCGGTCGCCTCGCGGGAGGTCACGGTGTGGAAGACGCGCTCCACGCCGGGAGCGCCCGCGGCTGCGGCCATCGTGATCTCGTGCGCCCTGATGTGGTCGGGGTGCCCGTACCCGCCGAAGGCGTCGTAGGTCACGACGACCTGCGGGCGCAGCTGCTTCACGATCTCGCTCAGCGCGGCGATCTGCTCGTCCTTCTCCCCGCGCACGAACGCCCGCGGGTGCTCGTTCGAGGGAACACCGGCCATGCCGGAGTCGCGCCAGCGGCCCACGCCGCCGAGGAAGCGGTGGTCGGCGAGCCCGAGCGCGGCGCACGCCGACCTCAGTTCCGCCACCCGGTACCCGCCGAGCTGGTCGGCCGCGTCGGCGGCCAGTTCGCGCAGGCCGGCGGGGATGATCTCCCCCTCTTCACCGAGGGTGCAGGTGACCACGGTGACGTGCACGCCGCTGGCCGCGTACCGGGCGATCGTGCCGCCCGTCCACAGGCTCTCGTCGTCGGGGTGTGCGTGTACCAGCAGCAACCGTGGTGGAGCAGTCAGCGTCACCGGCTAACTCTAAGGCTCGGCCGTCCAGCGGAACGGCCGAGGCCACCCGCACGGGTGCGGACCGCCGTGCGGGTGGCCTCGGCCGGACGCGTCAGACGACGGCCTTCTCCTCGGCGAAGTGGCACGCCGACAGCAGGCTGCTCGGACCGCGGCGCTCCAGCTTCGGCGCCTCGGTGGCGCAGATGTCCTGCGCCTTCCAGCAGCGGGTGCGGAACCGGCAGCCCGAGGGCGGGTCGACCGGGCTCGGCACGTCGCCGGTGAGCACGATGCGCTGGCGCTGGCGCTCCAGCTTGGGGTTGGGCACGGGCACCGCCGACAGCAGGGCCTGCGTGTACGGGTGCATCGGCCGGGTGTAGATGTCCTCGCGGTCGCCGATCTCGATGATCGACCCGAGGTACATCACCGCCACCCGGTCGGAGATGTGCCGGACGACCGACAGGTCGTGCGCCACGAACAGGTAGGCCAGGCCCAGCCGCTCCTGGAGCTCCTCCAGCAGGTTCACCACACCGGCCTGGACGGACACGTCCAGCGCCGACACCGGCTCGTCCAGCACCATGAACTTCGGGTTCAGGGCGAGCGCGCGGGCGATGCCGATGCGCTGGCGTTGACCGCCGGAGAACTCGTGCGGGTACCGGCTGCGGTGCTCCGGGTTCAGGCCCACGAGCTCCATCAGCTCGTTGACCCGCAGCTGCACGCCCCTGCTGCCGCCCTCGACGCCGTGGATCTGCAACGGCTCCGAGATGATGTCGTTGACCTGCCACTTGGGGTTCAGCGACGCGTACGGGTCCTGGAACACGATCTGCATGTCCCGGCGCATCGGCCGGAGCTGCTTCGCGTTGAGCTTCGTCAGCTCGCGGCCCTCGAACTTCACCGAGCCCGACGTGGGCTTGTGGAGCTGGAGGATCGCGCGCCCGGCCGTGGACTTGCCGCAGCCCGACTCGCCGACCAGGCCGAGGGTCTCCCCGACGTCGAGGTCGAAGCTGATGCCGGACACCGCCTGCACCTGGCCGACCGCGCGCGGGATGATGCCCTTGCCCCGGACCGGGAAGGTCTTCACCAGGTCGGTGACCTGGAGGAGCGGTGCGGTCTGCTGGCCGGCACCGGAGGTGCGCTGGCCGTCGGTCGCGGTGCTCATGAGGTCCGCTCCTGTTCGTCCTGAGCGTGCACGTCGGCGAGGTCCTGAGCCACCGGCACGTCGGGGTTGACCTCCACGAACGACGCGGGGTCCTCCACGACACCGATCTCGTCGTGCGCGAAGAGCCGCTGCGGGCTCTCCAGCCCGGCGAGGTGCTCCCAGCGGATGCACCGCGCGCGATGACCGGGGTGGTCGGTCTGCACGAGCTGCGGCTCGCCGTCGTGGCACGCGTCCACGACGAGCGGGCAGCGCGGGGAGAAGGCGCAGCCGGTCGGCAGGTTCACCAGCGAGGGCGGCGCGCCCTTGATGGGGGTCAGCCGCTTGCCCAGCAGCTGGGGGTTGGGCACGGAACCCAGCAGGCCGATCGTGTAGGGCATCCGCGCGGCCTCGAAGACCTCGTCGACGCCGCCGGACTCGACGACCGTGCCGCCGTACATCACCTGCACGCGGTTGACCATGCCCGCCACGACGCCGAGGTCGTGGGTGATCATGACGATCGCCGAGTCGGTCTCCTGCTGCACGCGCAGCAGGGTGTCCAGGATCTGCGCCTGCACGGTCACGTCGAGGGCCGTGGTCGGCTCGTCGGCGATGATCACGCTCGGGTCGTTGATGATCGCCATGGCGATCACCACGCGCTGGCGCATGCCGCCGGAGAACTCGTGCGGGTACTGCGACGCGCGCCGGTCCGGCTGCGGGATGCCGACCAGTTCCAGCGACTCGACGGCCTTCGCCCACGCGGCCTTGCGGGACACGTCGTGGTGGGCCCGGTATGCCTCCGCCAGCTGCCAGCCGACGGTGTAAACCGGGTTGAGCGACGTCATCGGATCTTGGAAGATCATGGAGATGTGCTTGCTCCGGAACTTCTGGAGCTGCTTGTAGCTGCGCCCGACGAGCTCCTCGCCGCGGTACCGGATCGAACCGGTGATGCGGGCGTTCTTCGGGAGCAGACCCATGATCGCCATGGAGGACACCGACTTGCCCGAGCCCGACTCGCCCACGATCCCCAGCACGTCGCCGGGTCGCAGGTCGAAGGAGACGCCGCGCACCGCGCGCACGTCGCCGTCGTCGGTCGGGAAGGTGACCGCCAGGTCCTGGACGGACAGCAGTGGCTGAGACACGTCGTCGGTCCGCAGCGCCTGCGCCAGCTCGGAAACTTCTGCCATCACGCACGCACCTTCGTCTGCCGGGGGTCGAACGCGTCCCGGAGCCCGTCACCGATGAAGTTGACGGCCAGCGAGATCAGCACGATCACCACGAACGGGCCCCAGAACAGCCACGGGCGGGTGGTGATCTGCCCGTAGTTCTCGTTCACGATGACACCGAGGGAGGTGTCGGGGAGCTGCACACCGAGACCCAGGAACGACAGCGCCGCCTCGGCGAGCACCGCGGTGGCGACGGCGAGCGTCGCGTTCACGGTGATGCTGCCGATCATGTTCGGCACGAGGTGCTTGAAGATGATCCGCGGGGTGGTGGCGCCCGCGGCCCTGGCGGCCTCGACGAACTCGCGCTGGGCCAGCGACAGCGTCTCACCGCGCGTGATGCGGGCGATCTGCATCCAGCCGAACGTGGCGAGCACGAGGGCCACCACGTACCAGCTGCCCGACAGGCCCTTCACGACGATCGCGGCGACCGCGATCTGCGGGACGATCAGCAGCAGGTCGACCAGGCGCATCAGCGCCGTGTCGACGAAGCCGCGCAGGTAGCCGGCGAGCGCGCCGAAGAGCACGCCCACGAACGTCGCGACGATGGCCACCACGATGGCGATCTGGAGCGAGAAGCCCGTGCCGCGCATGAGCAGCGCGAGGGTGTCCTTGCCGACCTGGGTGGTGCCCAGCGGGTGCTCCCCGCTCGGCGGCAGGTAGGAGCGGCTGGAGACGTCCTCGTAGTCGAACGTCCACAGCAGCGGGCCGACGAACGCGAAGACGCACAGCAGCACGAACACGGCCGAGCTGACCATCGCCAGGCGGTGCCGCAGGAAGCGGCGCCGGACGAGCTGCCCCTGCGTGCGGGCGGTGGTGGAGTCGAACTCGTGGGTGCTCGACCCCTTGCCGCCGACCTCCGCCGGTGACGCCGTGGTCGACGAGGAGAGGTTGACGTTAGCCAAGGCGGATCCTCGGGTCGAGGAAGCCGTACACGATGTCGGCGACCAGGTTGAACAGGACGACCAGCGTCGCGGTGACGGCGAGCCATCCCATCAGCATGTTGGGGTCGAACGTCCGGACCGAGTCCACGAGCAGCGACCCCATCCCGAACCAGCCGAACACGCGCTCGGTGATGATCGCGCCGGAGAGGACGGCGCCGAAGTTGAGGGAGAACAGCGTGGCCACCGGGATCAGCGCGTTGCGGAAGGCGTGCCGGAAGACCACTCGGCCGTTGGAGATGCCCTTGGCGCGAGCCGTCCGGACGAAGTCCGAGTGCATGATCTCCAGCATCGAGGCGCGCTCGAAGCGGCTGTAGGCGGCGAAGCTGATCAGCATCAGGCTCAGCGTCGGCAGCAGGAACGTGCCGGTGTACTTGAAGATCACGTCGCCGATGCTGCCGGTGAAGCCCTCGGTGGGCGGACCGGCCGTGGTCAGCCACCGGTCGACGCCCATCGACTGGAGCACGTTGTTGAACTCGATGCCGTAGCTCTTGATGATGACCGCGACGCAGAAGATCGGCATGGAGAACATGAGGAACGCCGTGCTGGTGGCCAGGTAGTCGAAGATCGAGTACTGGCGGACGGCGGCGAGGACGCCGACCGAGACGCCGAGCACGAGGGCCAGCAGTTCGGCGCCGACGACGAGCCGGCCGGTGACCCACAGGGCCTCGGTGACGGAGGGGAAGACCTCGGCCCGCGCCTGACCGAGCGCGACGCTCGTGCCCCAGTCGCCCTGCACGAAGCTCGTCAGCCAGTCCCAGTAGCGGGCGATGACCGGCTTGTCCAGGCCGAGCTCGGCGGCGAGCTCCTGGACCTGCTGCTCGGTCACGCCGGGCCGGGCGCGCATCTCGGCGAGCGGGTTTCCCGCGGACGCCACGAGGACGTAGGACAGGAAGCTTCCGAGCAGCAGGATCGGAAGCGATATGAGTAGACGACGGATGATGTAGCGAATCACGACAAGCTCCTCGGTGGCACCCGGCGGCCGGGTCAGGCCGGGTACTGGCCCCTGCCGCTGAAAACTGTACGCGCGGCCTCGGGGCTGCTCACGAGGATGGGGTCGGACTCGTGGTCCGACCCCATCCCCTGTGACCGTGCGCACCTCAACCGCTCAGCGGCGGCCGGGGGGGTTCGATCAGCTGGTGGTCTGCCACTCGTTGGCGTTCCAGAGAGCGCCCACGTAGCCCTGGTTGTAGACGCGGTCGACGCCCTTGAAGGACCACATCTTCGGAGCCTGGAACAGCGGCAGCGACGCGTACTCGTCGGCCAGCGCCTTGTCGGCGGTCTGGTAGAACGGCGTCGCCTTCTCCTGCGTGGCCTGCGTCACCGCGCTCTGCAGCGCCTCGTCGGCGGCGGGGACGCTCACGCCCTGCCAGTTCTGGCCACCGGTGGTGGAGTAGATCGACTTCTTCTCCGACTTCCACGGGCCACCCGACCAGGCGAACAGCGCCACGTCGTAGTCGCCGTTGCTGACCCGCTCGTCGAGGAAGTTCGGGTCGGTGTCGTCCTGGATGTCGATGCCGGCGGCCTTGCAGTGGCCCTGGACCAGCTCGACCGTCTGCTTGCGACGCGGGATGTCGGTGTGGCTGATCCGGAAGGTGACCTTCTGGCCGCCCTTCTCGAAGATGCCGTCGGCGCCCTGCGTGTAGCCGGCGCCCTCCAGGGTCTTCTTGGCCTCGTCGGCGCTACCGGTCGACTTGTCGCTGTAGACGTCGGTGTAGCCCTCGTCCTTCGGGAAGAACAGGAGGCTGCCCAGCGGCTTGGCGTCGGCCTGGACGTTCGAGATCAGCTTGTCGACGATGTCCTGGCGGTTGACGCACTGGAAGAACGCCTTGCGGACCGCGTCGTCGGCGAGCACCGGGTTCTTGAAGTTCAGGTCGAAGTGCTCGAACGACAGGCCGGGGGACGCCGCGAACGTGACGCCCTGGCCCTCCAGGCCCTTCAGGCGGTCGGCCGCGTTGGCGTCGGGCTGGGCGAAGAAGCTGACGGAGACCTCACCGTTCTCCAGCGCCTGAGCCTGCGCGACCGGGTCCGGGATGGCCTTCAGGGTGATCTTGGACGGACCACCGGGGTTGCCGGCCCACTCGGGGTTGCGCTCCAGCGTGACCGACTGGTTCTGCTCGTAGCCGGTGATCTTGTACGGGCCGGAGCCCGGCATGATCGCGGCGTCGAAGCCGTTCCAGCCGGTGTTCCAGAAATCGGCGAGCTTCTCCAGCTCGGCGGTGCTGGACGGCGTGATCTTCTTGATGTCGTCGACGCCCGCCTTCTGCGCGCCGATGTGCGCCGGCAGGACGTCGTTCATGAACAGGCCGTTGTAGTCCGGGTACGGAGAGGCGAACGTGCCGACGAACGTCGTCGCGTCCTCGCACTTCGCGTCCATCTGCTCGTGACCGTTGGTGGCGGCGGCCTGGAAGAAGGAGCTGCCGTCGGCCTTCTTGGCCTTGCCGCTCTGCGCCAGCCACGCCATGTAGAACTCGTCGCAGTCCCAGCTGTCGCCGTCGGACCACTTGAGGCCGGGCTTGATCTTCCAGGTCACGACCTGGGGGTTCTCGCTGGTGACCTCGACGGACTCCATGACGTCCTTGTTGAGGATCACCTTCTCGTTGCCGTTGAGGCGGTACGCACCCGTCTGCACCAGGGTCAGGGCAAACGTGTTGTACGAGTTGTTGCCGTCGGCGGTGGCGTTGTTGTACGTGGTGTACGGCTTGTCGGTGGACACCACCACCTCGCCCATGTCCTCCACCTTGGGCGCGGTGTACGAGGCGTCGCTCTCGTTCTCGCCCTTCGCCACGGCCATGGCCGCGACGTCGTTGCTGATCTCGGTGTCGCCACCTCCACCACCGCCGCCACACGCACTCAGAACCAGTGCCGCGCTCGAGAACAGCGCGACCGCCGGCAGTGCTTTGGATCTCCTCATCGACACGTGCCCTCCTAGCACAGGGTGCTCGCGACCGGATGGTCCTGCGTCACCCATTACCCGTGGTGTGCCAAACGCGCCCCGAACGGACACACCGTTGCAGCACCGTAAGAAGCACTGGTGCAACCGGTCACTGCCCACCGCCCGATCGTGACCAAAGGGTGACACGCTGGTAGCAGGATGCTACTCCCCCGTTACCGGCAGGGAGCTTCTGTTGACCAGCCGGTGGGAATACTGTGAACAACAGTGGCGGAGCGCACGTCGGAACGGGTAAAAGGAGAACACGGTTCGGGCGCGAGCGCGACCGGTCAGCGGTCGAGCCGCCGCCACTCGGCAGCACCGGCCAGCACACCGGCCAACGGCGCTCCCGCGTCCACCCCGGAGACCGTCGGCAGCACCGCCAGCACGTCCGCCACCTGGAACAACGGCACGGCGACGGCCTGCTGCCACAGCACGGGTTCGATCTGCGCGAGCGCGTCGGAGAGCATCATCTCACCCGTCAGAGCCGCCTCGATCGCCGGTTGCAGCGACTCGTCGCAGAATGCGGCTGAATTAGCCGGAACGGGGGTCGAACTACCGGGTGAGCTGGTGACGCACCCGAATGACGCCGCGAGATCGCTCGCGAAATCCCCGGACGACGCTCTCGGCACGACCGCGATATCCACTCGCGAGTCCACGGCGGCCTGATTTTCCGGCGCCCTTCCCGGCAGCAGTTCGGTGAACAGTTGTTCGGCGTCCGGAGTCGCGAGGGCCACGGTGATTCCGGCGGCGACGAGCTGGCCGCGGACCAGTTCGGCGACCTGCGCGTAGGGGTCCACGCCCTCGGGAGCCGCGAGGTTCACCGTCAGCGGCGAGCCGTCCCGACCCCACTGACCACCGGCGGAGCGGGTGTAGCCCGCCTCGGTGAGGAGCTGCTCGGTCAGCGCGGGATCGGGTCGCGCCGGGGGCGCGTCCTGCGGGAGGGTCGCCGTGTGACCGGTCGCGGAGGGCGGTACGACCAGCGAGTCGGCGCGCAGCCCGGCGGACGGGCCGTTGCCGGTGCCCGCGACGATGAGCGCGTCGCGGTCCAGCGCGGCCACCAGCGCGCGGCGCACCCGCTGGTCGGCCAGCTGGGCGCTCACGGGCCGCAGGAGCACCTGCACGACCTCGGGCCTGGGCACGGGCGTCGTGGTCAGCTGCGTGGTCGTGGCCAGGTCGGCGAGCAGGTTGTCCGCGATGGCGTCGGCGCGCACGAGCGCCACCTGGTCGTCGCCACCGGCGAGGGCGCTGACGGTACCGCTGTGGGTGGAGCGGCGCAGGACGATCTGGTCCAGGGCGGTGGGACGCTCCCAGTAGCGGTCGTTGCGCTCCAGGATGATCTCGCCGCGGGCGGCGTCGATGGTCTTCACGGCGTACGGGCCCGCCGTGGCGGGGAAGCTGTCGGTGAGCGCCTCGCCCCAGCCCCCCGGCAGGTCCTTGAGCAGGTGGGCGGGCAGCAGGTCGCTGAAGAGGGACCGCCAGCCGGGGTACGGCTCCGAGAAGGTGACCTCGACGGTCTTGCCGCCCTCGCGGGAGGCGATGTCGGAGATCAAGCGGTACCCGGCCGGCTCCACGAGGCCGGGTTCGTCGCGCATCCGCTGCCACAGGTACACGAAGTCCTCGGCGGCCACCGGAGCGCCGTCGGACCACGACGCGTCGCGGCGCACCTCGTAGGTGACCGTGTAGGGGTCGGTCCCGGTGACCCCGGCGGAGACCATGATCGTCGTGTCGAGCCGGGGCGTGCCGTCCGGGGCGGCGCGGAACGCCGAGGGCAGCAGCAGCGACGACAGGGCCGTGGTGATCGTCGACTGGTCGGCCAGGGTGTGCGGGTTGTAGCCGCCGGCGAGCTCGTCGATGCCGACGACGACCTCGTTGAGCTTCTCCTGCGGGATCGCGGACACCTCGGTGGGCGACACGAGCGGCGGCGGGGGCGCGTTGGTGCACCCGGCGACCGCGAGCACGACGGCCAGCGCCACCGGCAGCAGCCGCGCGCGCCCTCTCCCAGTCCCCCCAGACCCCCTCATGCCGTTGAGGGTGCCAGACCGCGCCGGGAGCGCTGCCGGGGGGCGAGGAGTCGTGGTCGGTGGACGTCCGGAGCGGCTCAGCGGAGCCGCAGTCCCGCGACGACGAGTCCGACCACGAACCCGGGGTCGTACCGGGGGTCGCCCGCGCCGATGCAGAGGTTGCCGATGCCGCGCATCAGCACGAGGGGGTCCACGCCGGGGACGATCTCGCCCGCCCCGGCGGCGGCGTCGAGCAGGTGGGCGCAGACGGGGACGAGGTCGTCGAGGAAGCGGGCGTGCAGCGTCTGGAAGGTGTCCTGGTCGGACCGCAGCGCCTCGGCCAGGCCGTGCTTGGTGACCAGGAAGTCGACGAAGAGGTCGATCCAGGCCGCCAGCGCCGCGTGCGGCGAGGCGCTGCGCGCCAGCAACGCCGGACCTGCCGCGACGCACGCCTCGATCTGGTGGTGGTAGACCGCGACGACGAGATCGGCCCGCGTCGGGAAGTGGCGGTAGATCGTGCCGACGCCCACACCCGCGGCCGCCGCGACGTCCCGCACGGGCGCGTCGACGCCGGAGGCCACGAACACCGCGGCGGCCGCCTCCAGCAGCGCCTTCTCGTTGCGCTGGGCGTCGGCCCGCTTCCGCGGACCGCTCGTGCCGGTCATCGTCGCTCCCGTCGCGCCCCGGTGAGCGGAGCACGGTTCGTCAGGCCGAATCGGAACGTCGTTCCGCGCCGACAGGATGCCAGCCGGGCGCGGCGTCGCCAAGTCGCGCGAGGAACGACCGCGTCCGCGCCGCGAGATCCCGTCCGCTCCGGGGAGAAGCCGCGCGAACGCGAGAGGCGCGTCCCGGACGTTCCGGGACGCGCCTCTCGCGGATGCGGGTGGATCAGCCGCGCAGCTTCTGGCGGCTGCGCTCACGACCGCGCTGGTTGGCGTCCAGGATCACCTTGCGCACGCGCACGACCTCCGGAGCCACCTCCACGCACTCGTCGGAGGCGCAGAACTCCAGCGCCTCCTCCAGCGACAGCTTGCGCGGGCGGGCCAGCGTCTCCATCACGTCGGCGGAGGACTGCCGCATGTTGGTCAGCTTCTTCTCCCGGCACACGTTGACGTCGAGGTCCTCGGCGCGCGGGTTCTCGCCCACGACCATGCCCTCGTAGGCGTCGGCGCCGGGCTCCACGAAGAACGTGCCGCGGTCCGCGAGCTGGATCATCGCGTAGGCGGTGATCGAGCCGGTGCGGTCGGCGACGAGGGAACCGTTGTGGCGGGTGCGGATCTCCCCGGCCCACGGCTGGTAGCCCTGGGACACGGCGTTGGCGATGCCCGTGCCGCGCGTCTCGGTGAGGAACTCCGTGCGGAAGCCGATCAGGCCGCGCGACGGGACGACGTACTCCAGGCGGATGCGGCCGGTGCCGTGACCCGCCATGTTCTCCATGCGGCCCTTGCGGTTGGCCAGCAGCTGGGTGATCGCGCCGAGGTGCTCCTCGGGGGCGTCGATCGTCAGGTGCTCGAACGGCTCGTGCAGCTTGCCGTCGATCGTCTGGGTGACCACCTGCGGCTTGCCGACGGTCAGCTCGAAGCCCTCGCGGCGCATCTGCTCGACCAGGATGGCCAGCGCCAGCTCACCGCGGCCCTGCACCTCCCAGGTGTCGGGACGCTCGGTGGGCAGCACGCGGACGCTCACGTTGCCGACCAGCTCGGAGTCCAGGCGGGCCTTCAGCATCCGGGCGGTGAGCTTGGTGCCGCCGCCGCGACCGGCCAGCGGCGAGGTGTTCACACCGATGGTCATGGAGATGGCGGGCTGGTCGACGGTGATCCGCGGGAGCGCGTGCGGGTCGTCGGCGTCGGCCAGGGTGTCGCCGATGGTGATGTCCGGGATGCCCGCGATGGCGACCAGGTCGCCCGCGTGGGCCTCCTCGGCGGGAACGCGGTCGAGGGCCTCGGTGATGAGCAGCTCGGTGATGCGCACCTTCTGCACGCTGCCGTCCTCGCGCATCCAGGCCACGGTCTCGCCCTTGCGCATCTGGCCCGAGTGGATGCGGCACAGCGCGATGCGGCCGAGGAAGCTGGACGCGTCGAGGTTGGTGACCAGCGCCTGGAGCGGCCCGTTCACGTCACCGGTGGGCGCGGGCACGTGGTCGAGCAGGACCTGGAACAGCACGTCCAGGTTCTCCTCGTCCGGCAGGCCGCCGTCCTCGGGCTGGTTCAGGCTGGCGCGACCGGAGCGCGCGGAGGCGTAGACCACCGGCAGGTCGAGCACCGAGTCGTCCGCGCCGACCTCGGTCGCGAGGTCGAGCAGCAGGTCGTGGGCCTCCTCGACGACCTCGCTGATGCGGGCGTCGGGGCGGTCGACCTTGTTGACCACGAGGATGACGGGCAGGCCGGCCGCCAGGGTCTTGCGCAGCACGAAGCGGGTCTGCGGGAGCGGACCCTCGCTGGCGTCGACGAGCAGCACGACGCCGTCCACCATCGACAGGCCGCGCTCGACCTCACCGCCGAAGTCGGCGTGACCGGGGGTGTCGACGACGTTGATCGTCACCGCACCGTCGGGCGTCTCGCGACGCACGGCGGTGTTCTTCGCGAGGATGGTGATGCCCTTCTCGCGCTCGAGTTCGCCCGAGTCCATCACGCGGTCGACGAGCTCAGCCCGCGCCGAGAAGGCGCCGGACTGGCGGAGCATGGCGTCGACCAGGGTCGTCTTGCCGTGGTCGACGTGCGCGACGATCGCGACGTTGCGCAGGTCGTTTCGCACCTGAGCAGGCGATTCTTTGATCGACGCGGTGGCCGTGGGCACGCGGAACTCCTAGAGCTGGAAGTCAGGAAAGGAGGCCGACGCCGGAACGAAGATCGCGCACAGCCTTCACCAAGGGTACCGGCTCCATCGCCAATACCACACATGCGCGCAGGGTGAGGTCAGCCTCACCTATCCTGGCGGCACCGGACGAGTGGAGCACAGAACGTGGGGAAGATCAAGCCCGTGGCGAAGTGCTGCCGCTCGACGCCGCGGTGCCGTCGCTGCCCGGTGGTGGTCCTGCGAGCGGAGCGGGAGAAGGCCGAGAAGAAGGCCATGAAGAAGGCGGAGAAGAAAGCGGCGAAGAAGGCCGCGTGAAGAGTCGTGCGAGTTCACGGGGTGTTCGGGTCGCGGTCACCGCCGCCCGTCGTCAGCCCTCGCGGCGCGCGCTACGATCAACGGCGTGCACAGCCTCGTCCAGTCCTGGCGGGCCGCTTCCCGGCGGCTCTAGACCTGTGCGCAAGACCACACGGGCCGCCCCATCGGGCGGCCCTCGTCGTGTTCGGCGGTGCTGACCGGCGGCGGCCCTCTCACCGCGGAGGGACCACACGTGATCAGGTTGTCGGCCATCACCCCGTCCGGGCACGTCCAGCTCGGGAACTACCTCGGAGCGGTGCGCCGCTGGGCCCGCGAGGGCACCGAGCAGGACGTCTACTTCATCAGCGACCTGCACGCCATGACGACGTCGCACAACCCGTCCGGGCTGCGCTCGCTGACCAGGGAGCAGCTGGCGGTGCTCGTCGCGGCCGGGGTGGACCCGCACAGCGTCTGCGTGCAGTCGGACCTGGTGCGCGAGCTGGGCGCGCTGACCTGGTTGCTGGAGTGCACCTGCACCTACGGCGAGGCAGCGCGGATGATCCAGTTCAAGGAGAAGGCCGCGGGGCGGGACTCGGTGCGGCTGAGCCTGCTCACGTACCCGGTGCTGATGGCGGCGGACATCCTGCTCCAGGGCGCGCACGAGGTGCCGGTGGGCGAGGACCAGACGCAGCACGTGGAGCTGGCGCGCGCCCTGGCCAAGCGGTTCAACGGCGCGTACGGCGACGTGTTCACCGTGCCGAGAGCGGTGACACCGCCGACCGCGGCGCGGGTGCGCGACCTGTCCGATCCCACGCGCAAGATGGACAAGTCCGCGAAGGACGCGGCGGGCGTGGTGTTCCTGCTGGACCCGCCCGACCTGGTGCGGCGCAAGATCGGCCGCGCGGTCACGGACAGCTCCGGCGAGGTGCGCTACGCCCCGGACGCCCAACCCGGCGTGGCGAACCTGCTGGAGGTGCTGGCCGCGTGCACCGGCGGTTCGCCGCGCGACCTGGCCGGGGAGATCGGCGGCTACGCGGAGCTGAAGTCGCTGGTGGCCGAGGCCGTGGTGGAGGAGCTGCGCCCGGTGCGCGAACGGACGCAGGAACTGCTGGCCGACCCGGCCGAGCTGGACCGCGTCCGCGCCGAGGGCGCCGTCCGCGCCCGCGAGCGCTCCACCCACCGCCTGAACGCGGCCCTGAAGGTAGCCGGCCTGAGTTGAGCACTCGCGCACCGCGAGTTGAGCGTTCAGGCACGACGAGTGGACCGTTCGCGATCCGGTCATGTCCAGCCGGGACGCGAACGCTCCACTCGCGGTGCTCCAACGCTCAACTCGCGGTGCCTGAACGCTCAACTCGCGGTTCGGGGGAGGAGGGGGCGCAGGGACGGGAGGAGGGCTCGGTCCGCGGGGAGCCAGTCCAGGGTGGTCAGCTCGGCCGCCGTGATCCAGCGGAGGGCCCGGTGTTCCACGGGGCGGGGTTCGCCGCTCACCAGGGTCGCGGTGAGGACGCGCAGGAGGAGGTCCGGCTTCAGGGGCACGTCGGGGCCGCGGCGCTCGCCCGCCACGACGTGCGCGTCCAGCTCCTCGGCGCACTCGCGCTCCAGAGCGGCGGCGTCGGACTCCCCCGGCTCCACCCGGCCGCCCGGCAGCTCCCAGCGGCCCGCGTCGCGCTCCGGCCACGCGCGCTGCTGCACGAGCAGCCGCCCGTCCCGCACGATCGCCGCGCCCACCACGACCCGCGCGGCTGCGAGCTGCTCGGCGCGCAGGGAGATCACCCGCGCCCGCGCGGCCAGCACCCGCAGCGCCAGGCGCCGCCCGACCCGGCCGCCGTGGGACAGGCCGTCCACGACGAGCGTCCCGCCGCCGGTCCGCTTCAGCTCGGTGACCAGCCGCAGCCCGGCGCCGACGACCTCCGCGCCGGTCTCGTCGGCCCGTTCGACCCGCACCGGCCCGAACGGCGACGCCACCTCGTCCCCGGCGCACAGCACCCCGCCCCGCCCGCCGAGCAGGGAGGGTTCGAGCAGGGCGCCGGCGACGGTGCGGGCGGGGACGTCGACGAGCGTGGTGTTGCGCAGGTGCGGCACCCGCGCATCATCGCCACTGCGGCCAGCGGATCTCCAGCCGGGCACCGCCCTCGGGCGCCTCGGCCGCCCGGACGGTCCCCCTGCGCCGCCGGACGAGGTGCGCGACGAGCGCGAGCCCGAGGCCGAAACCGCCGGTGTCGCGCCCCCGGTCCTCCTCGACGCGGTAGAACCGGTCGAACACGCGGGCGCGGTGCTCCTCGCCGATGCCGTGCCCGTCGTCGTCCACGACGAGCCGCAGCTCACGACCGGCGGGCAGCACGGACACCCGGATCAGCGTCTCGGCGTAGCGGCCCGCGTTGCGCAGCAGGTTGTCCACGACCAGCTCCACCTCGGTGTGCGTGGCGGAGACCAGGCACGCCGACAGCGGCGCGTCGAGGCGCACCACCAGGTCGCTCTCCGGCATCCGGTCGATCGCCGCCTGCGCGTGGAGCACCAGGTCGACGGGTTCGGCGGGCGGCAGCTCGCCGGTGTCGGCGCGGGCGAGGATCAGCAGGGCGTCCACCAGCGCGGACAGCCGCTGCGACTCCTCCACGACGGACTCCAGCACCTCCAGGGAGAAGTCCGGGTCCGGGTGGGCGACGGCGACCTCCGCCTGGGCGCGCACCGAGGTCACGGGCGAGCGCAGCTCGTGGGCGGCGTCGCCGGTGAAGCGCCGCAGCCGCTCGGTGGCCTCGTCGCGCCGCGCCAGCAGGCCGTTGAGCGCCTCCGCGAGGGCCTGCACCTCGTCGCGGGACTCGGGCACGGGCAGCCGCTGCCCGCGCGGCAGCGCTCCGGCGGCGATCCGCATCCGCTCCACGGGCCGCAGCGAGGACCGCACGGACAGCCAGGTCGCGATGCCGACCAGTCCGGCGGCCAGGACGGCGGCCAGCGCGAGCCACCGCGTGCCCAGCACGTTCGCCCCGGAGTAGCCGAGCAGCTCGTTCCCGGTGACGACCAGCCGCGGTGTGCCGTCGGGACTGACGACGACCCCGCCGAGCCAGCGGGCGGCGCTCTCCCCACTGGTGCGCAGCAGCGGCTCACCGGACTTCAGGCGCCGCACGGCCGCCGCGTCGAGACCGGCGGACCCGCCGCCGTCCACCGGTGCGCCCGCCGTGTCGAGCACCCGCGTCGGCGGGTCGGGCAGTCGTCCAGCGGCCACGTCGGCGCTCGCCGCCACGAGCCGGTGCCGCAGCTGCTCGTCGACGGCGACCAGCTGCACGCGGCCGATCAGGGCGGGGGCGAGGAGCGTGAACGCGAGCAGCGTGAGCAGCGCGACGCCGGTCGCGACCACGGTGATGCGGAAGCGCAGCGTGCGCCGCAGCCACCAGCGGCGCGGGTTCACCTGCGCTTGACGACCGCGCCGATGGCGGCGTCGAGGTCGGGCGTGGACGCGATGTAGCCGTGCCCGCGCACGGTCCGCACGACCTCCCCCGCACCCGTCGCGTCGAGCTTGCGGCGCAGGTAGCCGACGTAGACCTCCACGGCGTTGCGGGTGGCGGCCTGCTCGTCGCCCCACACCGCGCGCAGCAGCTCGTCCTTCGTGACGACCGACCCGGCACGGCTGGCCAGCACGTCCAGCACGGCGTACTCGCGGGGGCTCAGCGACACCGGCGCCCCCGCCCAGCTCACCTCGCGCAGCGCGCGGTCCACCACCAGCTCCCCCAGCCGCAGGCGGCGGCGCGCGCCACCACCGGCGTGCCGCCGCAGCAGCGCGCGGACCTGCGCGACCAGCACGACGAACGAGAACGGCTTGACGAGGTAGCCGTCGGCCCCGAGGTCCAGCCCGTCGGCCTGGTCGACCTCGCCGTCCTTCGCGGAGACCATCAGCACCGGCGTGCGGACGCCCTCGGCGCGCAGCCGCTGGAGCACCCGGTACCCGGACAGGCCCGGCAGCATCACGTCGAGCAGCACGACGTCGAACGCGCCGGTCAGGGCGACGCGCAGCGCGTTGGGGCCGTCGGCGGCCGTGACCACCTCCATGCCCTCGGCGGAGAGTCCCCGCTCCAGTGCCCTGCGCACGCCGATCTCGTCGTCTACAACCAGCACCCGTGGCCTCACGCCCCACAGCATGCCGCTTCCAGGAGGAGGATCGGGGGAACGTCTCAGCGCGCTCTCAGCAACGGCGGCGTTCTCAGCGCCGTCTCAGGACACGGGGCGCAGTGTCTGTGGTGTCGGAACGGCGATCCAGCCGCCCGACACGTCGGAGGAGGGGACATGAACGGAAGAAGGGTCACCGTGGCCGCAGCGGCGGCGGGGGTGCTCACCGGGGTGGCCGGGCTCGGTGTGCTGGCGATGCCCGCGGGGGCGGGTCCGGCGCCGGTGCTGCCCGAGATCGACGCGCAGAGCCTGGTCGAGTCCGTGCTCACCACCGAGCCCGCCGCGTTCGGCGGAACGGTGGACGTGAACAACGACCTGGGCATTCCGGCGATCAGCGGCGTGCCGCAGCTGTCGGACGGCGTGAGCAGCGTGCGGATGTGGACCGACGGTCAGGACCGCGTCCGGGTCTCGCTGCCCGGCTCGCAGACCGAGCGCACCTTCGTCGACGACGGCGAGAACTCGTGGCTGTGGAACTCCGCCGACCAGACGGTGACGAAGTTCCCGCACGGCGAGGCTCCGGAACAGCAGTCGGGCGAGCAGCAGCTCGACCCGGTCGCGGCGGCCAGGCAGGCCGTGGCGCTGGTCCAGGAGACCAGCGACGTCGCCGTCGACGGCACGGCCCGCGTGGCCGGTCGCGCCGCCTACGAGCTGGTGCTGACGCCGAAGCCGGACGAGCGCACGGTGCTGCGGGAGGTCAGGGTGGCCGTCGACGCCGAGCTGCGCATCCCGCTGCGGTTCTCGGTGTTCACCAACGGCACGGCCGAGCCCGCCGCGCAGATCGCGTTCTCCGAGCTGAACGTCGGCCCGCAGGACGCCGGGCTGTTCACCTTCACCCCGCCCGCCGGGGCGAAGGTCGACGAGGGCGCGAAGGACGCCGAGCAGCCGACGCGGGAGGAGGCCGAGAAGGCGCTCGGCGAGGTCGCCCCGCAGGTCGTGGGCGACGGCTGGGACACGGTCCTGGTCGTGAACGCGCCGCTGGACGCGATCGTGCCGCAGGACGCCGGGGAGGACTCCCGGCCGGAGCGGGGCCCCCGCCCGGAGGGCGAGCAGTTCGACCCGCGGGCGCTGCTGGCGCAGCTCGGCAAGCCGGTGAGCGGCGAGTGGGGCAGCGGCACGCTGATCACCACGAAGGTCGGTGCCGCCGTCGTCGCCGAGGACGGTCGCGTGGCCCTGGGCGCCGTGCCGGAGCAGGTCCTCGTCGAGGCGCTGGGGCAGACGAAGTGACCACCTCGACCAGCGCTCGGGCGGGGGTGGGGCCGGCGAGGGCCGGCTCCACCCCCGCTCCGGCCCTCGCCGCGAGGACGCGGGGCCTGCGCAAGACCTACGGCAGCACCGTCGCCGTCGACAACGTCGACCTCGACCTGCCCGAGGGCGCGGTGCTGGGGATGCTCGGCCCCAACGGCTCGGGCAAGACCACCACGATCCGGATGCTGCTGGGGCTCGTGCGGCCCACGCGGGGCGAGGTCGAACTGCTCGGCCACGCGCTCCCCGACGGCGCGGGGCACGCGCTGCCGCACGTGGGAGCGCTCGTCGAGGGACCCGGTTTCCACCCCTTCCTGTCCGGCCGGGAGAACCTGCGCAGGGCGGCGGCGTTCGAACCGCTGCTCGCGAGCGGGTCGATCCGGGGTGCCGTGGAGGACGCGCTGGAGCGCGTCGGGCTGTCGCCAGCGGCGCACCGGCGCTACCGCGGCTACTCGCTCGGCATGAAGCAGCGGCTCGGCCTGGCCTCGGCGCTGCTGGTGCCGCGCAGGCTCATCGTGCTCGACGAGCCCACCAACGGGCTGGACCCCGCCGGGACGCGGGAGATCCGCCGGGTGATCGCCGAGCTGCACGCGGCGGGGAGCACGGTCCTCGTGTCGTCGCACCTGCTCAGCGAGATCGAGGCGACGTGCACGCACGTGGCCGTGCTGCACCGGGGAACCGTGGTGGCGCAGGGCGAGCTGGCCGAACTGCTGCGCTCGGGCAGCCAGGCCCTGATGATCACCACGCCCGACGTCGAGGAGGGGCTGAACGTGCTGCGCGCGTCCCGGATCTCGGCGCGACCGGCCGAGGACGGCCTGCGCGTGGAGCTGACCGGGACGTCCGCGCCGGACGTGCTGCGCGCCCTGGTGGGCGCGGGGGTCGCGGTGCACGAGGCCACCCGGCCGCACACCGGCCTGGAAGACCTGTTCGCCCGGCTCACCGAGGACGACGGACCGGACCGCGGAGCCGAGATCGACGTCGCGTTCGAGGCCGAGGAGGAACTGCGATGACCGCCGAGACCCTGGTGGCCGCCACCGCGCGACCGCGCCGCGCGCCGACCGGGCGGCTGCTCGCGTCCGAGCTGCGCTGGATGCTGCGCCGGCCGCGGACCCTGATCGGACTGGGTCTGCTGGCGCTGGTGCCGGTGCTGGCCGGGATCGGCCTGAGCATCGCGACGGGCGACGGCTCCGGCCCGGCGGGCGAGGGGCTGGCCGCGATCATCGGCGGCAACGGCCTGCTGCTGCCGATCTTCGTGCTGTTCCTGTCGCTGCCGCTGCTGCTGCCGCTGCTGAGCGCGGTGTGGGCGGCGGACGGCCTCGCGGGCGAGACCGCGAACGGCACGCTGCGCGGACTGCTGGTGGCGCCGGTGGGCCGCGCTCGGCTGCTGGCCGTGAAGGCGTTCGGCGTGGCGGCGCTGTCGTTCGTGGCGGTCGTGGTCGTGACGGTCGTCGGCCTGATCACGGGCCTGATCACGCTCGGCGGTGGCGGCATGATCTCGCTGTCGGGCACCACGCTGTCGCTGGGCGACTCGCTGGCCAGGATCGGCCTGGTGATGCTGCTGGTGACGTTCCAGACGTGGGCCGTGGGGGCGGTCGCGCTGGCGATCTCCGCGTGCACCGAGCACCCGCTGGTCGTCGTGTCGTCGGTGCTGGCCGGACTGATCACGTTCCAGGTGTTCAGCCTGTTCAGCGCGCTGGACTGGTTGCAGCCGTTCCTGCTCACGTCGGCGTGGGACCCGCTGGCCAACGTGATCAGCGACCCGATCCCGTGGCAGCCGCTGTGGGAGAGCACCGGCCTGGCCGCCTGCTACCTCCTGATCGGCCTGTCGCTGGCCCTGTGGCGCGTGACGACGAAGGACAGCTGATCACGACCCCGCCAGCACGGCCACCCCGTCCGGATCGGCCGACAACCGGACGGGGTCGCCGACCGCGGGCGCCGCGGCGACGGGGGCCACCGCCTCGTACTCGGCGGTCCCCACCCGCACCAGCAGTCGCACGTGGTCGCGGCGGTGCACCTGCTCCAGCACCTCGCCCGTGATCGCTCCGGCGGGGTCGGCGCGCAGCGCGGTGCTGCGCAGCCCCAGCCGGACCGGCCCGTCCGGCACGTCGCCGTTCGCGTCGCCCACCCTGACCTCGCCCAGCGCGAACGTCGCCACGCCGTCGCTGACCCGTGCGGGCAGCACCGTGCCGCAGCCGAGGAACCGCGCCACCTCGGCGTCCACCGGCCGCCGCCACACCAGCTCCGGCGGCCCGGTCTGCCGGACGCGCCCGCCCCGCATCAGCGCCACCCGGTCGGCGAGCGTGAACGCCTCGTCGTGGTCGTGCGTGACGACCAGCGCGGTCGCCCCGGCGTCGCGCAGGAGCCGGGCGAGGTCCACGGCGAGCTGCTCGCGCAGCGCGCGGTCCAGCGCGGAGAGCGGTTCGTCGAGCAGCAGCAGCCGCGGCTCGGGCGCGAGCGCGCGGGCCAGCGCGACGCGCTGCTGCTCACCGCCGGACAGCTCGGTCACCCGCCGCCGCTGGTAGCCGCCGAGGCCGACGAGTTCGAGCAGCTCGTCGACCCGCTCGGCGCGCTTCTCCCGCTCCACACCGTGCATCCGCATCCCGAACGCCACGTTGCCCGCGACGTCGCGGTGCGGGAAGAGCTGCCCGTCCTGGAAGACGAGCCCGAACCCCCTGCGGTGCACGGGCGTCGAGGCGAGGTCGGTCCCGTCCCACGCGACGCGTCCGCCGCCGGGGCGCTCCAGTCCGGCGACCGCGCGCAGCAGCGTGGACTTGCCGCAGCCCGACGGGCCGAGCAGCGCGACGACCTCGCCGTCCGCCACCCGCAGGTCCACGTCGGACACCGCCGCCACGTCGCCGTAGCGGACGGTCAGTCCGGTCACCTCCAGCGCCACCGCACACCCCGTCAGAACTCGGTGCGGGCAGGCACCCGCAGCTTCTCGATCAGCAGCACGGCCGCGGCCGTGACGATCATCAGCAGCGCGCACGCCGCGTAGGCCATCTGGCTGTTGAGCTGTCCGGGCCGCGACATGAGCCGGGCGACGACGATCGGCAGCGTGGGCGCGTCGGGGCGCGCGAGGAAGCTCGTCGCGCCGAACTCGCCGAGCGCCACGACGTAGCCGAACCCGGCCGCGGCGACCAGCGACCGCCCGGCCAGCGGCAGGTCCACCTCGCGCCACACCCGCCACGGGCTCGCGCCGAGCGTCGCGGCGGCCTGCCGCAGCCGCTCGTCGATCGCGCGCAGCACCGGCAGCACCATCCGGACCACCAGCGGCGTGACCACCAGCGCCTGCGCCAGCGGCACGAGCGCCGGTGACGTGCGCAGGTCGCCGGGCAGCGCGTTCAGCGTGACGAGGTAGCCGAAGCCGACCGTCACGGCGGACACGCCGAGCGGCAGCATCAGCGCCGTGTCGAGCCCGTCGGCGAGCCAGCCGGGAGCGCGGCTGCGGCGCAGGCCCACGACGACCACCGCGGACAGCACGCCGAACACGCAGGCGAGCGCGGTCGCGTCGGTGGCGGTGCGCAGCGAGTTCAGCGCGGCGTCGACCCCGCTCACGGCGAGCGTGCCCCGCTCCCCCGTGCCGGTCAGCGCGCGGTACCCGTCGAGGCTCCAGCCGTCCGACGTGGACACCGAGCGGACCAGCAGACCCACCACCGGCACGAGCAGCGCGACGACGACGGCCCACGCGGCGGCCACGACGCCCCACTCGCCGCCGGTGGGCCGCCGGGTCAGCTCGGCGTGCTCGCGCAGCGCCAGCGCCGTCTCCCCGCGCCGCCGCGCGAGCGCCCCGAGCAGCAGCACCGCGAGCACTGCGGCGAACTGGAGCAGCGACAGCGCCGCCGCGCCGGACAGGTCGAACAGCTGCACCGTGCGCAGGTAGATCTCGGTCTCCAGCGTGCGGTGGCGCGAGCCGCCGAGGACGAGCACGACGCCGAAGCTGGTCGCGCAGAACAGGAACACCACCGCGGCGGCCGATCCGATCGCCGGGGCGAGCGCGGGCAGCACGACGGAGACGAACGCGCGGGGCCGCGACGCGCCGAGCGCGCGGGCCGCGTCCTCGGCACGCCGGTCGGTCTGCGCCCACAGCCCGCCGACCGTGCGGGCGACGACGGCGACGTTGAAGAACGCGTTCGCCAGCACGATCGGCGTGATCCCGCCGTCGGGCCACAGCGCGCGGAACGCCAGCCCCACCACGACCGTGGGCAGCACGAACGGCACCACCACCGCCGCGCGCACCAGCCCGGTGCCGGGCACGTCCGCGCGGGCCAGCAGGAACGCCACGGGCATCCCGGCGACCAGCGCGAGGGCCGTGGACGCGGCGGCCTGGCCGAGGGTGAACCCGACCAGCCGCCACGTCTCGCCCGAGGTCAGCGCGTCGAGCACGCCGCCCTCGCGCAGCCCCAGGCGCACGATCGCCAGCACCGGCCACGCGAAGAAGACGCCGAGGAACCCCAGCGGCAGCAGCGCCGCCAGCGCCCACCCGACGGCGGACCGGCTCAGCCCTGCACGAGGGTGCGCCACTGCTGGACCCACTGCTCCCGGTTCGCCTGCACCTGCTCGGCGGGCAGCGTCGCGGCCTGCTCGGGCAGCGGCGCTGCCCTCGTCCACGACTCGGGCAGCGCGACGCCCTCGCGCGAGGGGTAGACGTACATCTGCTCGGCCACGTCGGCCTGGAAGCTCTCCGACAGCAGGAGGTCGACGACCTGCCGCGCGTCGGCGGCGTTCTTCGCCCCGGCCAGCACGCCGGCGTACTCGACCTGGCGGTAGCAGGTGCCGAGCAGGGCCTTCGTGCGCGGCGTGCCGTCCTCGGCGAGCTCGGCGGACGGCGACGAGGCGTAGGACACGACGACCGGGCGCGGGCCCTTGCCGCTGGAGCCGGAGAAGTCCTGCGTGTAGGCCTCCTCCCAGCCGGAGACGACCTTCACGCCGTTGGCCCTCAACCGCGTCCAGTAGTCCTGCCAGCCGTTCTCGCCGAACTTCCCGATCGTGCCGAGCAGGAACGCCAGGCCGGGCGACGACGTGGCGGGGTCCTCCACGACCAGCAGGTCCTTGTACTTCGGGTCGGCCAGGTCCTCGTAACCGGCGGGCTCGGGCAGGCCGCGCTCGGCCAGGCCGGCCACGTCGACGTTCACGCACACGTCGCCGACGTCCACGGCGTGCAGCCGCGTGCCGCCGCCCACGGCGTAGCGCTGCGCGCCGGAGTTCGCCTCGGGGCTCGCGTACTCCTCGAACACGCCCTCGTCGAGGGCGCGGGAGGCGAAGGTCGAGTCGACGCCGAACGCGACGTCGCCGATCGGGTCGCCCTTCGTCAGGACGAGCTTGTTGGTCAGCTCTCCGGCGTCGCCGCTGGCCAGGAGCTTGACCGTGATGCCGGTGCGCGCGGTGAACGCGTCGAGCGTCTCCTGCTTCGCGGCGAACGAGTCGTGCGTGACGAGGGTGACCTCGCGCGCGGCGGCGTCCCCGCCGGAGCCGCCCGACCCGCCGAGCGAACAGCCGGAGAGCAGTACGAGCAGAGCGGCTGTCGCGGTGAACGTGCGTGGCATTCCTGGTCCTCCCGAACGAGGACGCGCAGGCACGACGAATCCCTCCCTGCGCCGGCATGATCCGGATCAGGTGTGGACGGTCGAGGGCTGCGCGCCCTCCTCTCAGCCCGGCGCATCACCGGACTCCCGTGGCAATCGCGCAGCCTACGCCACGCGGTGGCACGATCGGGGCATGGCCGAACTGCTGACCGACGACCAGGTGACCGCCGCACTGCACACGCTCCCCGGCTGGACGGCGCGGGACACGACGCTGGAGCGGACCGTGGAGCTGGGCAGCTTCGCGCAGGCCGTCGCGGTGGTGAACCGGGTGGCGGAGATCGCGGAGGCCGACGACCACCACCCGGACGTCGACATCCACTACCGCACGCTGGTGTTCCACCTGAGCACCCACTCGGCGGGCGGCATCACCGCCCTGGACGTCACCCTCGCCGAGAAGATCGACGCCCTGCTCGCGACGCCCTAGGGAGTCCGGGACGCCCGCGACGGCGACCAGGTCGCCCGCGTGGGCCTCCTCGGCGGGAACGCGGTCGAGCGCCTCGGTGACGAGCACCTCGGTGGTGCGCACCTTCTGCACGCCGCCGTCCTCGCGCATCCAGGCCACGGTCTCGCCCTTGCGCATCTGGCCGGAGCGGATGCGGCACAGCGCGATGCGGCCGAGGAAGCTGGACGCGTCGGGGAAGCTCCCCGACGAGGTGGAGCGGGCCCGCGCACCGTGGTCGATCACGTGGCGCGCTCCACCGGACTGCTCGACGTCGTCGCGGCCGATCCGGGCGCCGCGGACGCCCACCGGTGCGAAGGACCGCCACCTCGTCGCGCGCCGTGATCGAGACCCGGCCCCTCGCGCTCCGGCTTCGAGGACCCCTCTAGCGCCAGCGCCGAGCCGGCAGGCAGTTCCCCGGTTCCCCACCGTCCGTCCGCCCCCGGACGATCTTCCCCTCCGGGTCGACCCAGCAGTGGGCTCCCATGTCCTCGCTGGTGCCCAGCAGGGTGCCGTCCTCGTCGTAGGCCCGCACCTCACCCGTCGTGAAGTCGTCCGGGACCACTCCCGGCGGGTACGTGACCCGTACGACGTACGTGCCGTTGGCGACGGTCGCCTCCGCCGTCATGCCGTCCACGTCGTAGGTCACCCTCGCCACGTTCGGCTCGACCCGTCCGGCCGCACCGGTGGTGTGCACCGGCGCGGGGCCGAGGGGATCGAGGATGCGGCCGGGCGACGCGTCGATCGAGAAGGGGCCCGGCAGCCAGGGAACGGCGAACCCGGCCGAGAACCCGGCGTTGTACGGCATGGCCGGTTCACCGTCGACCGTGCAGCTCAGAGCCGCGTTCTCGGTGTAGACCAGCGCGAAGTGCCCGTGGGCGTCCTCCAGGTACTGGTGGAGCACCGGGGTGCCCGACAGGCCCGCGCTCCGCAGGCACCCGTTCTCGATCTCGGTGATGCGGGCCGCGTCGAGGCCGGGAAGCTCCGCGGGGCCCGCCGGGAGCGGGTCGCCGCTCACCGGCCAGGGCGCCGGGACGTGGGTCGAGGGCCTGCCCGGCACGGACTGCTGCGCGTCCGTCGACGTGGGCGGAGCTCCGGTGGTCACCACCGGCGCGGAGGTCGGCGACGGCGGTGCGGCGGTGTCCGGCCGCGGCCCGCTCCACGGCTGGAGGACCGCCACGACCGCCACCACGGAGGCCGTCGCCACACCTGCGGTGAGCAGCGGCGCGTACCGGAACGACCGGCTGGAGCCCGCGGCGCGTTCGATCTCGGCCCGGATCTCGGCCCGCCGGTGCGGCGGCAGGTCGCGGGCGGGGGGCGGAGCGCTGTTCATCGGTCCTCCACGGTGGTCGCGGCGAGTGGGACGACCTGTTCCGGCTCGGCGAACATCCGGGTCAGCCGGGCCTTCGCCCTGCTGACCCGAGCGCGCACGCTGCTCTCGGTGATGCCCAGCACGGCGGCGGCGTCCCGGTAGGACACCCCCGACCACACGCACATCGCCAGCGCCTCGCGCTCGCTGCGCGGCAGCCGGTTCACCGCCGCCAGGAGCGCCGTCATCCGCCGCTGGTCGTCCACCCGGTCGGCCACGTGGTCCGCGTGGTCGGGCACCGCCGCCTCCGCCGGCGCGCGCTGGAACAGCCGCAGCCGCCGCGCCACCGTGCGCCGGTCGGAGCGCACGACGTTCGTGGCCACGGCCAGCAGCCACGGCAGCGCCGAGTCGTGCTCCAGCCGCAGCCGGTCGCGCTTGCGCCACGCCGTGAGGAACGTGTTCTGGAGGTGGTCCTCGGCCGAGGCCCAGGAGGCGGTGAGCCGGAAGCAGTGGTTGTAGACCGCCTTGGCGTGCCGGTCGAACAGCACGCCGAAGGCGTGTCCGCTCCCGGCCGCGGCCTGAGACCACAGTGCGCGGTCGTCCACCTCTTCGGTCGTCATGACCTCTTGTGTCCGCCGGGCGGACCCGTGTTGCCTCAGGAGTTCTGGAGGACCTCGGGCTCGCGGACGCGGCTGCGCAGGCTCACCGCGACGGCGATCAGGGTCAGCAGACCGCACAGCGGGTAGACCCAGCCCAGCGCCGACAGGTACCAGGCGCGGTCGATCTTCCAGATGTCGCCCTGCTGGGCGAGGATCAGGAACGAGATCACGTAGCTGCCGACCGCGAGCACCCAGACGACCGCCGCGGCGACCACGACCCGCTGTCCGCGCGCCCGCCCGTACAGCAGCCACAGCAGCGCGGGCACCGCCCACACCCAGTGGTGGCTCCACGAGATCGGCGACAGCAGCAGCCCGTAGACCTGCACGGACACCAGTGCCGCGAGCCGGTCCTCCGCGCGCACCGCCTCCCGCGCGGCCCACAGGAACAGGGCGGTCGCGACGGCGGCGGCGGCCAGGAAGATCGGGCCGGTCTCCACGTCGAAGTGCACCGTGCGGGTCAGCGAGCCGCGCAGCGACTGGTTGATCGCCGAGCCGACGGGGCCGATGCGGTCGGCGTCGCCGAGCAGCTCGAACCAGTAGCGGAACGACTCGGTCGGCGCGATCAGCCACGCGAGCGCGACCGTGAGCAGGAATCCGGCGAACGACCACGCGGCGGCGGCGAACCGGCGCTGGAGCAGGAAGTACACCCCGGAGATGGCCGGGGTGAGCTTCACGCCCGCTCCCGCGCCGACGCCGAGCCCGGCGAGCCAGGAGCGGCTGCTCGCCATCGCGGTCAGCAGCACGGCGATCAGCACCAGGTTGATCTGCCCGTAGTTCAGGGTGGTGCGGACCGGCTCGATCCACAGCGTCAGCGCCGTCCAGAACATCGCCCGGCGACGCCACACCTCGGCGGTGTCGCCGTCGACCCCGGCGTCCCCCTCGGCTCCGGTGTCCTGCCGGACCAGCCGCAGCGACACCCGCACGATCCAGAACAGGCACGCCACGCTCAGCGCCTGCCACAGCCACCGGGCGACGATCCACGGCAGCACCGACAGCGGCAGGAACACCAGCGCCGCGAACGGCGGGTAGGTGAACGGCAGCGGGAAGTCCGGCGTGAACTCCGCGTAGGTGAAGTCGTACAGGTCGCCCCGGAGCAGGTGCGGCGCCCCGTAGACGTAGACCCGCAGGTCGACGACGCTCTGCACGTCGTCCAGCGCCGTCAGCAGGAAGTGCCCCACCAGCGACAGCGCCAGCAGCCACGGCGCGAACGCGAGCACCCTCGACTCGACGGCCCCGATCCCCACAGCCCTCACCGATCACTCCCGACGTCCGCTTCGGCCCGGTCGTCCGTCCGCGCGCGTCGCAGGGCGTACCCGGCGACGACGAACGCGGCGGCGAGCCACCACTGGTTCATGAAGGTCTGCTTGTTGAGCAGGGAGAACACCGACAGCAGCACGCCCGACGCGACCAGGAAGCCGCCCGGCGTGCGGGGCACGCGCCGCAGCAGCAGCACGACGGTCGCCGCGAAGCCCAGCAGCAGCACCGGCATCCGCACCGGCTCGGGCAGCACCTGCCACACCGACAGCGACTTCGGCGGCTCCGGCTGGTCGAGGAAGAAGTCCACCGAGCAGAGCCGGAAGCGAGCCGGGTCGGCCAGCAGCCACGGCAGCGACACCGCCGCGGCGACTCCACCGGTCGCGAGGAGCCGCTTCCACCCGAAGCGCGGCCAGAACAGCAGCAGCGGCAGCAGGACCACGAGGTGCTGCTTGGTCGCGAGCGCGAGGCCGAGCGGCAGCACCGCCCAGTCCGCCCGGTCCCGCGCGAGGAGCACGGCTCCGGCGACCATCCCCAGCAGCAGCATCGGCTCGGTCCACGCCTGCTGCACGATCAGCAGCGCGCCAGGCACGACCGCCGTGAGCACGGCCAGCGCGACGCCCCTCCGGTCCCGCCACGCCGAGCGCTGCCCGACGTGCCACACCAGCAGCGCGGGCGCGGCCAGCAGGTACAGCGCCTCGGCCCAGCGCACGTCGCCGAGCGCCCACTCCCCCGGCGCGGTCGACAGGAACGTCACCGGCCAGTAGTTGAAGCACCAGTCCATCTGCCCGGCGGGAACGCCGGGGAAGCTCATCGTGTAGGGGTTCCGGCCGTCGAGCAGCCCGCGCGCGGAGTCCTGGAGGATCACCCACACGTCGATCAGCGGACGGCTGCCGGTGATCATCGCGCCGAACGCGCTGGCCGAGATCGCCAGCACGCCGACCGCGCTCGCCCTCGGCGAGATCCGCGACGGCAGCAGCACGGCGGCCACCGCGAGCGCCGCGGCACCCGCGAGCACCATCGACGGCACGAGTCCGCCGACCCCGGCGTCCAGGTTGTGCCGGTTCGGAGGGGAGATCAGCAGCGGCAGCGGCGTGCTGGCGATCGCGACGAGCAGCACGGTCCGCGACGGCGCCCCGTGCGCGGCGCCGTTGCCGATCGCGACGACGAGCAGCAGCACCGCGACGCACAGCCCGGCGACGTTCCAGCCGTTGTAGATGGCGTGCACGGCGGGTGTCCACGCGCCGAGCCACGTCGCGAAGACCGCGAGGGAGGCGGCCGCGTCCTCCCGTCCGCCGCGGGGGAGGACGGGTTCACCGAGCAGCCGCTCGGCCAGCCCCTTCACGCCCCGCTGCACGTCGGCGATCCTATCGACCGGCCTCGAAGATCCACTCCACGTACCGGAGTGCGTCTCACGTCACGTCCGGAAGTGTGAAGTGTGCGACTCCGGCAGCACGAAGTGGGTACCCGTACGTCTTGAGAGGTGAGAAGTCTATGCAAGGGGAATCATGAAGGCCGTTCTTGCCGCAGTAGCAACTCTGTTCGTGCTCGTACTGGCGGTTCTCGCCATGCCTGCCGCCGATGGCGACCTCGCGTTCGCCGGTGTCTCGGCCGTGGCGATGCTGGCGGTGGCCGGAGGCGTCTTCGCCCTGGCCGCGCACAGCCGCAACCAGGTTCACTGACGACGCGCCGGGCCCGCCGCGGATCACCTCTCCGCCGCGGGCCCGTGTCGTCAGTGCTTGATCTTCCCCAGGAACTCGGCCCACGCCCGCGCCTGGAACCGCAGGTGCGGCCCGGTGACGTTCTTGGAGTCCCGCACCCCGGCGACCGTGCCCGTGAGCGCCACCTCGACGCAGTTGCCGCCACCTTCGGCGCTGTGACTGCTCGTCCGCCACGTGATGTCGTGGTCCACGGTCCACCTCGCGTTCTCAGTCACGGACGAGCCCGCGCAGGAGTTCCAGGGACTCGTGTTCGTCCAGTGCGACTCTAGCGATCCGGTCGAAGCGCTGAGTCAGCTCTTTCACCTTGGCGGGCTTGGACAACTGGAGGTTCCCCGCCGGGTGGTCGACGTAGGCGAGATCGTCGATCGTGTCCGGGGGGAAGGACAGCAGGCTGAAGGCACCCCTCAGTCCACGGCTCGCTCCGACCGCGACCGGCAGGACCTGCAACCTCACGTCCGGCAACTGCGCCATCTCCACGAGGTGCCGCACCTGCTCGGTCAGCACCCTCCGCCCTCCGACCGGGCGTGTCAGGACCGTCTCGTCGACCACCGCGTGCAGGTCGATCGGCCGATCACCCGTGAGCCGGGCCGCGCGTTCCATCCGGATGCGCAGGTACCGCTCCCGCTCAGCGGGCGGATCGAGGGTGAACAACGCCCTCGCGTAGTCCTCGACCTGGAGCAGTCCCGGAATCAGGGCCAGTTCGAAGTTGCGCGCCGCCACCGCTTCCGTCTCCAGGGCGACGTAGCTGTCGGCGGCGATGCCCTGCACGGTCCACCAGGTGTTGCGGTACGCCTCGCGCGCCAGTGCCATGACGTCCTCGACCGTCTCGAAGGGCACGCCGAAGAGGTCCAGAGCGCCGCGCACGACCAGCGGGTGCACCCGCGCCCGTCCGCACTCGATGCGGTTGAGGGTGCTGGCCGACACGTCCAGGTCCGGCCCCACCTGGTCGATGCTCAACGACGCCCGCTTGCGCAGCTCGCGCAGCACACGGCCGAGTTGCAGCCTGCGTATCGCCGGGATGCTGTACTCCACGCCGACGACCATGACAGCAGGACCCGCGCTCCGGGATTCCCCTGCGCTCGCGCGTCCCGGTGAATTCCTCCACTCTTTGACCGATGGTCAAAATACAACACCCTCCACCTCCTCGGAGCAATTCTCCGTTCGGAGCCGGAAAACACCACGACACCTGGTCGATCAGCGGACAGATGAATCTTCACGGATCGGCGAGAAAAATCGGTGCCCGAACGGCACTCCCGGGCGTCCACAACCCCGGCGACGTTGCCATCAGTCTGAGCGAAGCCCTGAAAGACGGCCTCCCGCCCGGCCGCGAAGATCTGTGACGCGGTGCCACGAGCTACCGCGGGTCGCTGTCGGTCCGGCCTGCGAGAACTCCCACCCGCCCACCAGAAGCCGATGCAGCGGAGGTCACGCGGATCGTGCGGCGGCGCGAGTCCACTCGGCGAGGCGCTCGGCGACCTCGGCACAGCCGATCGCGCCGGTCGACACGGCGATCACCAGGTCGTACGCGTCGTCCTCCGGCGCGTCGAGGTCGATTCCGTTCAGACCGCAGAAGACGAAGGCCGCCATCCACGACAACCGCTTGTTGCCGTCGATCAGCGGATGGTTGCGGGCCACCGACTCCATCAGGGCGGCGGCCTTCTCGTGCACGGTCGGGTAGGCGTCTTGTCCCATGATCGAGGACTGCGGCCGGTGCGCCGCCGAGTCCAGCAGGCCGAGGTCGCGAACCCGCGGCACGTCCAGGTCCTCGGTCAGGAGGAGCAGGTCCTCCAGGGCGAGGTGGTCGACGGTCACCGCGAGAGCCGATCGAGCAGTGCCGCGTACCGCGTGCGGCCGTCGAGCGAGAGCGCGCGGATCAACTCCTCGCGCTCGCGGCGCTCGGCCGCCGATCGCGTCTCACCGACGCCGTCCTGCGCGGGTCGCGGTGTCATGTCCACGCGACGACGTTAACACCGCCGACTCGCCGATCTCACCCGACAAGAGCGCCGCGAGGTCAGAACCGTTCGGTCCCGGCGCGGGCGCTCGCGTCCCGGCCCACCCGGCGTCGAGCAGGCCGAGCACGACAGCGAGATCGAGCCCCGAGGTTCTCACGTCCTCGCGCGGCCCGGTGAATTCCTCCCCACTTTGACTGCTGGTCAAAGATTTACGATCCAGATCGCCAGAATGATTCGACCGACGACTCCGCATCGACATCGACGGGGAGTCACGGAGTGCGCTAAATCCGCACACCTGAATTTTTTTCAACTCCAGGACGAGCGCCTTCCGCAATGATCGGCAAAGGAACACCCGTCGACTGATCATATTTTTTGGGTGATGCACATCACACGATCCGGCGGTACGCTGACGGCCCGTACTTGTCCCGCACATCCAGGTTGGGTGAGTCTCATGTCTCAGCCACAGAGTTCACAACCCGTGTTCAACAATCCGCGCGAAGCCAGGGCTCACGCTCGGGCCGACAAGGCGTATCGCAAGGCTCAGCGGCCCTGGTACAAGAAGAAGCGCTTCATCCTCGCAGCACTGGTCCTCGTCGTGGCGGGGATCGTCGTCGTGAACACGAGCGGCGGTGACAGCGGACCGACCGTGACGTCTCCGGGCGGTGCCGGTTCCGCGGCACAGGAAGCGAACGCGCAGCCCGCGTTCCCCGGCGCGACGAAGAACGACGTAGTAGCTCGGGCCGGCGACACCGTGGACGCCGACGGCTTGAAGACGACGACGACACCGCTCGCTCCGGGGGACAGCACCCTCGGCAACACCCTCTGCACGACGGTCACCCACGACAACCAGTCCGACGAGCCCAGCACGTTCAGCGGCGGGCTCGACTGGAAGTTGCAGAGTCCGAACGGCGCGATCCTCTCGAGCACGTTCACCGGAAGCGACAACCTCTTGCAGTCGGGGCAGTTGGCACCGGGAGGGACCATGACCGCCGACGTCTGCTTCGACGCTCCGCAGGGAAGTCCTTCCGGTCAGCACGTGGTGCTGCTCGACCCGTCCTTCCGATTCAGCTCCGACCGGATCGCGTGGCTGAACACGCTCTGACCGAATCGCTCCACCGCAGCGGTTCTCCGTCTCGTCGACGGAATCACCACCGGCCGCGGAGAGGCCGATCAGCGCGACTCCAGGTGGAGGAACTCCGTTGTCCCGTCCTCGCGAAGCCTGAGCACGGGAACGACCTTCCTCTCGACCGTGCCGCTGTTGTCGTAGGACAGCATTCCGCTGGACCCCACCACGGCGTTCTCGCCGTTCAGCGCGTTGAAGGTCTGCAACAGCTCGGTCGGCTTCACCCTGCGCGCCGAGCTGCCCGAGGTCTTCTGGAGCGCGGTGGTCACGGTGAGCACGGCGTCGTGGGCCATGATCGCGGCGCCGTCGTCGAGCGACTCCTCGGGGAACACGCACCGGAAGCACACCGTGGACTCCCCGACGCCGACGAAGCGGCTGATGGCGGAGTCGGCGAAGGCCCGTTCCGCCGAGGGGCGTGCCGCGTCCGCCGCCCACGCGCCGGGATGGGCCAGGTCGGTGTAGATGACGGTCACGCCCGACGCCAGCCCCGCGCGCACCTCCTCGGTGTGGAACAGCGTGGCGGCCACGTCGTCGGCGGTCACGATGGAGACGGCTCGGTCCTGGCACACGCGCGAGCCGAGCTGGCCGATGAACAGCGCGAGGTCCTGACCGCGTCCCGCGAAGTACACGACGTCGGCGTCCGTCGCGCAGATGTTGGGCAGCATCAGGGCGAACGCGCTGTTCACCCCGTCCAGGCTCGAGTCGTACTGCTGCTCGTGCGACAGCACGCGGTGCGCGTCGTCGTCGAACTGCGCCCGGAACGCGTCGGCCAGCGTCCTCGGGTAGAGGTCGTCGGTGTCGGTGTCGACGACGAGCAGCGCGGTGCTCGCT
Organism: Umezawaea beigongshangensis; assembly: GCF_016464305.1. Taxonomy (GTDB): domain Bacteria; phylum Actinomycetota; class Actinomycetes; order Mycobacteriales; family Pseudonocardiaceae; genus Umezawaea_A; species Umezawaea_A beigongshangensis. The sequence continues at coordinate 375,487 of NZ_JAEIOJ010000004.1, read as the reverse complement.
CCGGTCGCCTTGACGTAGCTGGCCGCCGCCGCCGCTTGGCGGCGGTTGGTGGGCGCGGGCCGCAGCAGGCCGGGAATCCGGTCGAGGTCGTCGGCCGTGATGGTGGAGCCCACCATCGGGATGCGCAGCTCGGACAGCCGCCGCATCGCCGCGCGCGCGTTGTCCAGGCTGAGCCCGATGCCGGTGACCGCCACCAGGTGGTCGGGGCCGTCGCGCCTGCGGTCCAGCTCCTCCACCACCCGCTCCCAGTGCTCCACGCGGCCTCCGGGGTTGGCCAGCAGCAACCGGACGCGGGGACGGCTGTTGCGGTTGTGGTCGGCCTGCGCCTGGTACGCGCCCTGCAACTGGTGCCGCACCCACTCGATCGGCACCAGGCCGTCGGCCGCCGGTGTCATCGGCAGGAACACCGCGACGCTCACGTGCTGGTCGTCGCTCTCCGCCTCGGCGTTGGCGCGGGCGATCCGCCCGACGACGTCGGCCAGCTCCGACCGGTCGAAGTCGGAGAGGGCGGCGGTCACTCCGACGCACTGCCCGTCCTCCTCGCGCACGTCCGCCTGCCCGTCGCAGCGGTCGGTGCGGTCGGCCGCGACGAGCGCGCCGGCGGCGACCACACCGACCACTGCGATCGTCAGCGCGACTCGCAGCACCAGCCGCAGGCGTGACCGCGGCACCGGAACACCGTCGTCCACCCGTCGTCCGCGCTTCCACCTCATGTCCCGTAGGTCTCCGCCCTGTCGTGGAGCAGGATCGAACCCTGGCCGCGCACCCTGGCCAGTTCCCGGTAGCTGCTCCTGATCCGGCCAGCCAGCACCCCGGCCGGGTCGCCGAGCGGATCGCCGGTCACCCACAGCGCCGCGACGAGCCGGGGGAGCGCGTGCCCGAAGCGCCCCGCCGGGGGCACGTGCTCGATCAGGTCCTCGACCACTTCGAGCGGGTCCTGGTCGGCCGTCGACCGGTGGGGGGCCGAGGTGATCAGGTCCAGGTCGCGCAGCCACGCCTCCGCCGCGTCCTGGTCGAACACGGCGTCCGGCGACCCGAACGGCTTCGCCAGGTGGACGACGACCGCGCCGACGTCCCCCAGCGCCAGGTCGTGGTAGCGCGCCTCGGCCCGCCGGTCCAGGGCGAGGTAGTGGTCCCGGCACCTGGTGTGCACGGCGCTCCACCCGTCCTGACCGGTGTCGTCGCGCCGTGCGAGCCGGTGCAGCAGGAGCGTGCGCAGCCAGCGGTCGAGCACGACGCGCGGCTCGCCGCCCTCCTCCTCCTCCTGGACCAGCAGCAGGTTGTTGACCAGCGCGTTGTAGAGGGCGCCGCCACCGTCCGGTTGCCCGCACAGCAGAACGCCCTCGTCGGCGACGAACTCGATGTCGCGCAACGCGCTCGCGGTCACCAGGTCGGCCAGCAGGCCGTTGTCGGCGAAGTCCCGCAGCAGGTGGTCCACCGCGTGATCGGCGAACGTCTCGTCCCGCTCCGGGTCCGGCCGCACGGACAGCAGCCCGCCCAGCCGTTCGGGCGCGTCGTGCCGGGCCAGCAGGTCGCGCAGCCCGGCCAGGGCCCACGGGTGGCCGCCGGTGAGCCGGTGCGGGAAGTCGCGGCGCACCGGCGGACCCGTCCCGTTCAGGACGGTGGCGCAGTCGTCGGGGGCCAGGTGCCCGATCCTCGTCAGGTACCAGCGGCCCCGCCCGGCGAGCGTCCCGCACTCCTCGGCGGCGCGGGCGGCGGTGCGGGGCAGCGGCCGAGCCGTGCTCGTCGTTCCCGGACGCTGCCAGTCGGCGCTCCAGTCGGAGTTCCACGTCCGGCTGGTCGCCAGCACCACGACGGGGTCGTACGCGGTCCCGGCGCGCTCCCGCGCGGCGAGCAGTCCCGCCAGGAAGGCCCGGCCGTCGGCGGTGTGGGCGTTGTCCAGCAGCACGACGCAGTTGGCCGTGCGGCGGTCGCGGTCGAGCAGGCCCGTGTACGCCGCGCGCAGGTCGCTGAGGAAGGCGTCGAAGAACATCTCGTCCACGACCCGGCGGTCGGCCGCCGAGCCCCTGTCCTTCGCGTTGAGGTCCACCAGCAGGTCGCGCGGGTCGTCCGCCGCGCCGCGCGAGACGTTCCGGATGGTGCGCAGCGCGTTCCTGCGCGCGATCCTCCCCAGACCGGTCAGCAGCACGTCCGCCGCGACGAGCGCCCACCCCGGCAGGACACCCGACTCCCCCGCCAGCCGTGCCACGTCCAGCACCGTGTCCCGGCGACGGCCCACGACCCCGTCCTGCTTCATCAGCTGATCGAGCTGGAGCAGCGCCTTCGACCGGTCCCGCAGATCCAGGTCACCCGTCACCACGAGCGCGCACAGCAGCAGACGGGGGAAGGGAATTCTGCCGAATTGCGGACATCGCCGGTTCAACTGGAACGCCAGCTCGCCGAGCAGCACGCTCGGGCGCACGTCGTGGTTTTCCTCGACGTCGACGAACGCGTGCGGAACGCGAGTGCGACACCGCTGCTCCACAGCGCGCAGCAGCGCGGTCCTGCCCGCACCTCGCGAGCCGATGACCTGCACGATCGGCAGCTGACGGCTCGCGCCACCCGGTCGGCGGATCAGCTCGTCCACCAGCGTGTCGGTAATTCCCCTCACACCGTGGAGTTCGACTTCTCCACCGGGCATGACGCCCCCGTGCTCTCTCCCGAGACCCAGAATTCGTTTCCGGACATCGTGCACGAAGACGACCCGCGCGTGAAGCGCGGCAGAACCATTTCATCCTTTTTCAGCACGACTGCGACAACGGGGGGAACCGCCGATGCGCAGGGTGGCCTGCGGGGGTCTGCTCCCCGCGGAACGCCACTCGAACAGCGCAAGAACTGCCACGAACGTGTCAGTCGGCGCTGGACCGGTTCCGCCGTGCGACACCAGATCGGGCGTCGCACGGCGGAACCGGAACGGGTTCGTCAGCGCTTCTCGGTGTACCCGTCGGGGACGGACGCTTCGAGCAGGGCCAGGTTCTCCGGGGTCGGCGGCAACCAGTTCAGGTCAGTCGGCGCACCCCACGTCCCGTCTTCCTCCTGCTCCTCCGTGCGCACCGGCAGGTAGGTCGTCGCGTTCACCCAGAAGCCGATCCCTCCCCGGAGCGACCCGCGCAGGTGAACGGTCGGCTCACCGTCGATCACGTCGCCCTCACCGACGATCTCCAGTTGGCCACTGGCCAAAGCCTCTCGGATCATCGTCGGCGTGCGGATCTCGTCGGTGACCCTGACGCGCGTCTTCCCCGGAGGAGCCGAGGCCGGAACCACGTTGATCGCCCAGGTCCGCTCCAGGTGGTGGATCGTGACGTCACGGGTCAGGTCCTCGCTGCGCTCCCACACCGCCTCGCCCTCGATCGTCGTCCGGATCCTGATCGCACGGGCGTCGGCCCGCATCCACGTGTCGTAGACCGCGGGCCGGTCCGGCTTGCTCCACTTGCCCTCGCCGGTCTCGACCACCGTCTGGTGAACGACGTGCCCCTCGACGCCGTCCAGCGCCTCGACGATGCGCGGGGCCACGAGCGCAACGTCCCGGACCTCGTGCGTCTCCCCCGTCGACCTGGTCGACGGGGTCGACGCCGGAGCGGCCGTGGAGCCGGACGGGCCGGGCACGGCCGTGACGCTCACACCCCCCACGACCAGGGCGGCGACCACGAGCGGCGCGGCCACCAGCCCGGCCCGCCGCGCGGCGATCCGCCGGGCGTACCGCGTGCGCAGCGTCGGCAGCAGGGTCGGCGGCACGCTCAGGTCGGCGGCACCGGCGCGCATCGCCGTGCGCACGCCGTTCACGAACGCCTCGTCGAACTCGTCGTCACCGTGCACGGTCTGCCTCCGCGAGATCGTCTGCGTGGTCGCCGAGCAGTGCGCGGAGCTGCGCGAGCGCCCGACTGGTCTGGGACTTGACGGTGCCCTCCGAGGTGCGCATCGCCGCGGCCGTGTCGGCCACGGACAGGTCGGCGAAGAAGCGCAGCACGACGACCTCGCGCTGCCGCGCGGGCAGCGCGGCCAGTGCCCGCTGGACGGCCGCCTGGTCGACCACGGCGTTCGCGTGGTCGCGCTGATCGGGCAACGGGACCAGGTCGGTCAGCGGTCGTTCGGTCACTCGTCTCCTGTTCCACCGCCAGCGGTCCCTGGCGAGGTTGACGAGGATCTGCCGGACGTAGGCCTCCGGGTGGTCGCGCGCCCGGCGCCAGCGCAGAGCCGCGCGCAGCAGCGCGCTCTGCACCAGGTCCTCGGCGTGACCCCGGTCGCCCACCAGCAGGAAGGCGGTGCGGAGCAGGGCAGCGGACCGCGCGGCGACGAACTCCTCGAAGCCCGCGTCGAGCTGCTTGCCGCTGTGTCGTGTGGGAAGCACGTGATGGTGAACGTCCTGTGCGACGGCCGGGTTGTCACCCGGACGCGAGAGATCGACCGGGAGGGCATCCGTCGAGCGCCGTCCGACCGCGGTCACCGCCCGTTCAGCTCTCACGGTCGGGTGAGTCGACCGGGCGTGTGACCGTTGGCCAAGTGATCACCCGTCCAGTGCTCGGGCTCAGCCGCGCACGACGCCGCGTCCGCGCAGGAGCGGCAGGTACACCTCGTCGACGATCTCCACCAGGACACCGTCCGGCACGGTGGAGATCCCGCGCGTGACGCACTCGTTGCGCAGCAGCACGAGTGCCGTGGTCGCGGCGCGCGGGTGGAGCGCCTCCGGGCGGATCTCGCCGCGAGCCACGGCACGGCCCAGGAGCGTCAGCCAGCGACCGGCCCCGCCGTCGCCGAGCTGCGCCTGCACCTGCGCCAGCAGCTCCGGCTCGTCGCCGACGGCGGCCAGCAGGCCGCGCAGGACCTCGGCCCTCGGCGAGGCCAGGTCGCAGTTGATCTGCCGCAGCAGGGCCAGCACGTCGGCGCGCAGCTCTCCCGTGTCCGGGAGCCGCAGGTCGGCCTCCACGAGCCGCTCGTACGCGGCGACGCCCAGCGCCGCGCGGTTCGGCCAGCGGCGGTAGATCGCGTTCTTGTTGGTCCCGGCGCGCGCGGCGACCCGGTCCATCGTCAGCCCGGCGTACCCGGACCCGGTCAGCTCGGCGACCGCGGCGTCCAGGATCGCCCGTTCCAGAGCCTCCCCGCGCCGCCGGGTGGGCCGGGCGGTCGAGTCGTCCACCACGTCTCCCCCTTCGTGAGGGTACGCATCGTACTTCACCATCATCTCGACCAGTCGTGCTAGCGTCACCATTAGGGTACTACTCGTACCTTATGTGGTGATCGAACGGGAGGCACGGATCGTGCGAGGCAGGGGCATCACCTACGACACGGGATTCGTCAACGGCGGGGCGAGCACGAGGGGACCTCTCGACCCGGACGTCGTGCGGCGCGAGATGCGCGTGATCCACGACGACCTGCACTGCACGGCGGTGCGCGTCACCGGCGGCGATCCGGACGCGCTGGAGCTCGCCGCCACCCTCGCGGCCGACGCCGGTCTGGAGGTCTGGTTCTCCCCGTTCACCTGCGACCTGACCACCGACGCCCTGCTCGACGTCCTCGCGGACTGCGCCGACCGCGCCGAGCGGTTGCGCGGGCGCGGAGCCGAGGTCGTCTTCGTCACCGGCGCCGAACTGAGCCTGTTCACCGCGGGGTTCCTGCCCGGCGACGTCTGCACCGACCGCCTCGACCTGCTGCTCGGCCCGCGCGCCGGACTGGGCGAGCTGCTGGCCGGGCTGCCCGACCGGATGAACGACTTCCTGGGCGAGGCCGTGGCGGTCGTCCGCGCGCGGTTCGGCGGCCGGGTCACCTACGCCTCGATCCCGTTCGAGGGCGTCGACTGGACGCCCTTCGACCTCGTCTCGGTCGACCTCTACCGGACCGCGGAGATCGCGGAGCAGTACCGGGGAGCCGTGCGCGGTCTGGTCGCGCGGGGCAAGCCGGTGGCCATCACGGAGTTCGGCTGCACGACCCACCGCGGCGCGGCGGCCGAGGGCGCGCGCGGCGACAGGATGATCGAGTGGGGCGAGGACCGGATGCCCGTGGGCCTGATCGGCGAGCACGTCCGGGACGAGGACGAGCAGGCCGCGCACCTGCTGGAACTGCTGGACGTCTTCGAGGCCGAGGACGTGGACACGGCGTTCGTGGTCACCTTCGCGTCCTACCACCTGCCGCACCGCGACGACCCGCGCGAGGATCTGGACGTGGCCAGCTACGGCGTGGTGAAGGTGCTCGAAGGCCGCACCGGGGACACCTACCCGGGCCTGCCGTGGGAGCCGAAGGTCGCCTTCCGGGCACTGGCGGACCGCTACCGCGCCTGATCGCGGAGCGCCGCCCGGCCGCTGACGCGCGGACGTGGCGGTGGAGGGACCGCGCTCTGGTTCCTCCACCGCCACCGGCGTCATCCGGTGCCGCGGGCCGCGCCTGGCGGAGCCGTCCCGCCGCAGTGCGTTCCGGTCGTGACGCCGCCGCTCAGCTGTTCAGCTGAGCCAGCACGGAGTTGTAGGCGGCCTTCTTGTTGCCGTTGCGGTCGAACAGCAGCGGGGTGTCCGAGGCGCGCCACGAGTCGCTGTCGCGGATGCCCCACACGGTGATGCCGTTGCAGCGCGACACCGCGAGACACGCCTGCGTGACACCCTTGAACTGATCGGCCTGGCTCGACCCGGACCCGGCGATGTCCAGCTCCGTGATCTGCACGTCCACGCCGAGGTTCGCGAAGTTCTGCAACGTGGTGTGGTAGTTGTTCGGCACCGGGTTGCCGCTGTTGAAGTGCGCCTGGAAGCCGACGCAGTCGATCGGCACGCCGCGGGACTTGAAGTCCTGCACCATGCGGTAGACGCCCTGGGTCTTGGCGTGCGACCAGTTGTCGGTGTTGTAGTCGTTGTAGCAGAGCTTCGCGCCGGGGTCGGCGGCCCTGGCGGCGCGGAAGGCCGCCTCGATCCAGTCGTTGCCGGTGCGCTGGAGGTTGGAGTCGCGGCGGCCTCCGCTGTTGCCGTCGGCGAACGCCTCGTTCACCACGTCCCAGGAGTGGATCTTGCCCCGGTAGTAGGTGGCGACCTGCGTGACGTGGTTGAGCATCGCCTGGCGCAGCGCGCTGCCGCTCATGTTCTGCATCCAGCCGGGCTGCTGCTGGTGCCAGGCCAGCGCGTGCCCGCGCACCCGCTTGCCCTGGTTGCGGGCGTGGTTGACGATCCGGTCGGCGTTGCCGTAGGAGAACTGCCCCGGGTTCGGCTCGGTGGCGTCCATCTTCATCTCGTTCTCGGCCGTGACCATGTCGAACTCGCGGTTCAAGATGTTCACGTAGGTGGAGTCGCCCAACTTGCCGGCGGCCACCGCCGTGCCGAAGTAGCGCCCGGACTGGGCCGCCGACGCGCCGAGCGTCGTCGCGGCGCTGGCGGGCGACGCGACGAGCACGGAGGCCGCCGCCGTCGCGGTCACCATCGTCGACACCAGTACCGCTCGTGACACTGACCTCGATGTCAGTTTCATGTTCAACACCTTCTGGGGAGCACCTGCGAACCCGGCAGGTGGGCTGGTGAGGGACCGTGCGGTTCACGCCGCGCCCCGCTCGGGCTCTCCCGAGCGGGTGCGGGGCAGGAACCCGTCGAGGGCGGCACTCGCCGGTGTCCAGACCTGAAACCGTGAAAAGTATTATCCGAAAAGTATCGGAGCGACAAGGGGTCAGACCGGACGTGATCTCATCGGCGTCTCACCAGGCGCAGCGAGTGATTTACCGTTCACCTGGAAAAACAGCTTGCCGCTGGTCCATTCAGCCGTCACCGTTGCCCCATAGGGCGGCGAACTATTATCCGAAAGTATCGGACGGTTCACCTCCGCAGGATCACGTCGCGCTCGTGGTGCTCACCGCGTCGTCGCGACGCGACCGCCCCGGCCAGCGCGACGCGGACGGGGACCTTCCACTCCGGGCGGACTTCCAGTCTCTTGATCTTCACCGCGCCGACCCCAGAACGCCGAGCACCCCCTGTTCGTGGAACAGAACAGGGGGTGCTGGAAGTCAGACCGGTCAGACGTTGAAGCGGAACTCCACCACGTCGCCGTCGGCCATCACGTAGTCCTTGCCCTCCATGCGGACCTTGCCGGCCGCCTTCGCGGCGGCCTTGGAGCCCGACTCCACGAGGTCGTCGAACGACACGACCTCGGCCTTGATGAAGCCGCGCTCGAAGTCCGTGTGGATGACGCCCGCCGCCTGCGGGGCCGTGGCGCCCTTCGCGATGGTCCACGCGCGGGACTCCTTCGGGCCCGCCGTCAGGTACGTCTGGAGACCCAGGGTGTGGAAGCCCGCACGGGCCAGCGAGTACAGGCCCGGCTCGTGCTGGCCGATCGACTCCAGCAGCTCGCGGGCGGACTCCTCGTCCAGCTCCAGCAGCTCGGACTCGACCTTGGCGTCCAGGAACACCGCGTCGGCCGGGGCGACCAGCTCGCGCAGCTCCTTCAACCTCGCCTCGTCGGTCAGCACGCCCTCGTCGGCGTTGAAGACGTAGAGGAACGGCTTGGTGGTGAGCAGGCTCAGCTCGCGCAGCAGCTCGCCGTCCACCTCGGACGACGCCGCGAACAGCGTGCGACCGCCGTCGAGGATCTCCTTGGCCTTCTTCGCCGCGTCGAGGACGGCGCGGCGGTCCTTCTGCATCCGCGCCTCCTTCTCGATCCTGGGAACGGCCTTCTCCAGGGTCTGCAGGTCGGCGAGGATCAGCTCGGTGTTGATCGTCTCGATGTCGGACGCCGCGTCGACGCGACCGTCGACGTGCACGACGTCCGGGTCGTCGAACACGCGGATCACCTGGCAGATCGCGTTGGCCTCGCGGATGTTGGCCAGGAACTTGTTGCCCAGGCCCTCACCCTCGGACGCGCCCTTCACGATGCCCGCGATGTCGACGAACGACACGACGGCGGGCACCTCCTTCTCCGACCCGAAGATCTCGGCCAGCTTCCCGAGCCGCTCGTCGGGCAGCGGGACGACGCCGACGTTGGGCTCGATGGTCGCGAACGGGTAGTTCGCGGCGAGCACGTCGTTGCGCGTCAGGGCGTTGAAGAGGGTGGACTTGCCGACGTTGGGCAGGCCGACGATCCCGAGGGTCAAACTCACGATCGTCGAGTCTACGGGCAGCTAGTCGTCGCCGTCGCCGTCACCCTCGCCGTCGCCGTCCTGCTGGTTCACGCCGGGGTTGCCGTCGTCGCCGTCGTCGCCCTCTCCCTGGCAACCGGCGCCGAGCGTGAGGAACAGGGCAGCGCCGCTGACCAGCACGGCCAGGGTCTTCTTCTTCGCGGTCGTCGTCGTCACGCTCCGAAGGTTCCCGCACCCGATCGGGACGAAACGAGCCGGTGGCACCATCTGCGGGATGAGCACCGCTCACTCCTGCACCACGGCGACGCCGGCCGGACCCTTCACCACGATCGTCGCCGCCGACGGGGCCGTGCTGGCCAGCGGCTGGACCGGCTCGGCCGACGACCTGCTGCCGCTGATCTCGGCGTCGCTGCGCCCCGCCGAGCTGCGGGAACGGCGTGACGTCGGCGCGGTCACCAGGGCCGTCGCCGCCTACCACTCCGGCGACGTGCGCGCCGTGGACGACGTGGTCGTCCGCCAGCGCGGCGGCGCGTTCACCGGCCGGGCCTGGGAGGTGCTGCGGACCGTGCCGCCCGGCCGGCCGGTCAGCTACGCCGCCTTCGCCGCGCTCGCCGGTCGCCCGGCCGCGGTGCGCGCGGCGGCCACGGCCTGCGCCAGCAACGCCGCCGCCCTGTTCGTCCCGTGCCACCGGGTCGTCCGGACGGGTGGTGCGACGGGGAACTTCCGCTGGGGCGTGCCGGTGAAGCGCTGGCTGCTGGCCCACGAGACGCCGGCCGGCTGATCGACGACGGGCCGGGGGCTCAGGCGGTCAGCTCCAGGGTGGAGCCGGTCCTGGCCCTGCGGACGCGCAGCCGGGTCGGGATGCGCTGGCGCAGCTCCTCCACGTGGGAGACGAGGCCGACGACGCGGCCACCGGCGCGCAGTTCGTCCAGGGTGTCCATGACCAGGTCGAGGGTGTCGGAGTCGAGCGTGCCGAAGCCCTCGTCCACGAACAGGGTGTCCAGCAGCGCGCCACCGGTCTCGTTGGCGACGACGTCGGCGAGCCCCAGGGCCAGCGCCAGCGACGCGAGGAACGACTCGCCGCCGGACAGCGTCTTCGCCGGCCGCTCCCGCCCGGAGTAGTCGTCCAGCACGTCCAGGCTCAGCCCGCCGCGGGCTCCGCGCGCGCCCGCGGCGTCGGAGTGCACGAAGCTGTAGCGGCCCCGGCTCATCGTGAGCAGCCGCTGGCTGGCCGCGACGGCGACCTCCTCCAGCCGCGCGGCGAGCACGTAGGACCGCAGGGTCATCTTCTTCGTGTTCTGCCCCAGGCCGCTGACGACCTCGGTGAGGCCGCTCAGCTCGGCGAACGCCGCTTCGGCCGGTTCGGCGGCGGCACGGGCGGCGCGCAGCTGCGCGGCCAGCTCGCCGACGCGCCGGTCCGCCTGCCGGGTGACGTTGAGCTCGCCGGCCGCCTCCTCGGCGGCCAGACCGGCCAGGCGCGCGGTCTCGGCGGGGCCCGCGAGGTCCACGTCGGCGTCCGGGTCCACGCCGACCAGCTCGGGTTCGGCGAGCACGGTCTCCACGTGGGCCCGCGCGCTGTCCCAGCGGCTGATCCGCGCGTCGAGATCGGCCAGCGCGGCGTCGCTCAGGGCGGCGGCGAGCGCGGCGGCGACGGAGCCGAAACCGGCCGCCGCCGCCCGGTCGGCCGTGCTCGCGCGCTGCCGCTCCAGGCGTTCTCGCGCGTCGGCCGCGCTCTGCCGCGCGTCGGCGAGCGCCGTCAGCGCCGTCGCCAGCTCCAGCAGGTGGGCGCGGCGGGTGAGCACGTCGGGGTGCTCGCCGCGGGCGGCGTCGAGCCGCTCGGCGCGCGCGGCGACGGCGGCGGTGAGGTCGGTGATCGTCCCGCCGGCGACGGCCGCCCGCCGTTCCGCGGCGACGACGCGCGCGGTGAGGTCCTCGTACCGCCGCTCCGTCTCGGCGATCTGCGTCGCGTACAGCTCGTGCTGCGCGGCCAGCTCCGTCGCCTCCCGCAGGTCCGCCTCCGCCTCGGCCAGCAGGCGGGCGATCTCGGCGTGCTCGCGTCCGGCGAGCCGTTCGGCGACCTGCTCCTGCCGCCGCACGGCGTCCTGCACGGCCCGCTCCGCCTCCGAGCGCGCGGCCAGCGCGCCCTGCTCGGCGGCGGTGGCCCGCTCCTCGTCGCCCTCCCCCACGGCGTCGGCCACGGGCACGGCGGGACGCGGGTGCTCGGTCGACCCGCACACCGGGCACCCGTCGCCGTCGCCGAGGCGTCCGGCCAGCTCGGCGGCCATGCCGTCGAGGCGGCGCTGCCGCACGTCCTGCACCCGGTCGCGGGCGGCCTGGTGCTGGTCCACGGCCCGGCGCAGGGCGTCGCGGGCGGTCTCCGCGCGCACGGTGAGCAGGGGCAGCGCGTCGGCGTCGGCGAGCCGGGCGCGCAGCTCGGCGCACCGGGCGGTCAACCCGTCGAGACGGCCGCCCGCGGTGCTGCCGCGGCCCAGCTCGGCGCGCAGCCCGGCGATGCGCTCCGGCAGCGGCGCTCGCAGCGCGGTCAGCTCCTCGGCCTGCTTCACCGCGTCACGACGCTCGTGCTCCAGCGCGGTGACGCGCCGCTGGTCGGCGTGCTGCCGCTCGGCCTCCGCGGCGAGCTGGGCCAGCCCACCGGCCTCCTCGCGCGCCCGTTCGCAGTCCCCCCGCAGGTCGGTGCCGGTGTGGCCGAGCGCGGCCACGGCAGCCTCCGCCGCCGTCTCGACGCCCTCGGCGACGGCGACGGCCCGCGCCAGCTCGGTGCTCGCCTCGTGCGCCGCCACGACGGGCGACGCGCGGTGCGCCGCGGTGCGCGCCGCCGCCCACCGGTCGCGCTCCGGCCTGCTCGCGTCGCTCGCCGCCAGCTCCCGGCGGGCGGCGCGGACGCGGCGCACCCGCTCGGCGAGGCGCTGCGCGGCGGCCAGGTCCTGCTCGGCACGGGCCCGCTCGGCCGACGTCAGCTCCGCGCGCTCCTGCGCCTCGCGGCCGGCCTCGTCCAGCCGTTTGAGCACGGCGCTGAGCCACTCGTCGTCCGCCGCGTCCTGCGGCGGCTCCTCGCGGGCGGCCTCCGCCACCCGGTTGACCAGCAGCCGGATGCCGGTCCGCTGCTCCTCCAGCGCGTCGCGGGCCTCCTTGCGGCGGTCGCGGAACCACCTCTCCACGTCCAGGAACCGCTCGGTGCCGAAGAGGCGTTCCAGCAGCTTCTCCCGTTCGGACGTCTCCGCCCGCAGGAACCGCGCGAACTCGCCCTGCGGCAGCAGCACGACCTGGAAGAACTGCTCGTGGGTCATGCCCAGCAGCAGCTCGACCTCGCGCGCGACCTCGTCGATGCGGGTCGCGCCCTCGCCCTCCCAGCCGGCCAGCCAGGTCAGCGACGCCTTCGCCTGCTGCGTGGTGGACCCGTCACCGCGGCGCTTGGGCCGCTCGTACTCGGGGCTGCGCACGATGCGCACGCGCCGCCCGCGCACGGTGAACTCCAGCGTCACCTCGGTGCGCGTGTCGGGGCCGGCGTAGTCGCAGCGCAGCTTCTTCACGTCGCCCCGCGCGCCGGGCACCCTCCCGAACAGGGCGAACGCCACGGCGTCGAGCAGCGTCGTCTTGCCGGCGCCGGTGTCGCCGTGCAGCAGGAACAGCCCGTCCGCGCCGAGCAGGTCGAAGTCGACCTCCTCGCGCGTCGGGTAGGGCCCGAACGCGGTCAGCTCCAGCCGGTGCAGTCTCACGCGCGCCTCTCCACGGCCACCGCGGCGAACGCCCGCGCCAGCAGGCGCTCCTCGCTCCCGGTGGGCGGCTCGCCGCGGCAGTCGTCCACGAAGCAGCAGGCGATCTCCGCGTCGGTGCGGCCCCCGAGCCGCTCGGCGTAGGTCATCCCGGCGGGACGGCCGCCCTCCGGGCGCCACTCCACGTGCACCGCGTGCGGGAAGCGCTTCTGCAGTTCGCGCAGGGCGTCCTTGGGACGCACCCGGTCGGTCAGCTCCACGGACAGGAAGCGGTCCTCCAGCGGCGCGTGGACCGGGTCGACGAGCAGTTCCGCGAGCTTCCCCGACACGGTCGCCAGCTCGCGCGGCGTGGGCAGGTCGCGGCGCTCGACCCCGGCGAGGCCGCCGTGGTCCAGGTCGACCAGCCACACGGACTTGCGCTGCCGCGCCTCGGAGAACGAGTAGGCCAGCGGGCTGCCCGAGTAGCGCAGGCCGTCGGCGAGCCGCTGGGGGCCGTGCAGGTGCCCCAGCGCCACGTAGTCGACGCCGCCGAACACGTCCGCGCCCACCGTCTCCACACCGCCGACGGCGATCGTGCGCTCGGAGTCGGAACTGGCCCCGCCGGTGACGAAGGCGTGCGCGAGGACCACCGAGCGGGTGCCGGGACGTCCGGCGAGGTCGGCGCGGACCCGGCGCATCGCCTCGGTCAGCACGCCCTCGTGCCCCCTGGCCCGCGGCACGCCCAGCGCGTGCTTCGCGGGCTCCGGCTCCAGGAACGGGATGCCGTAGAGCGCGACGGGACCGTGCTCGTCGGGCAGCACGACGGGCCGGTGCAGGTCGGCGATCGTGGTGCGCAGGTGCAGGCCGCCGTGCTCGGCGAACGCCCCGAACACGCCGATGCGCGGCGCCGAGTCGTGGTTGCCGGGGGTGATGACGATGCGCGCGCCCGCGGCCCGGATGCGGCTGAGCACCCGTTCGCAGAGCTGCACGGCGTCACCGGACGGGACGGCCCGGTCGTAGAGGTCGCCGGAGACGGCCACCACGTCCACGCGCTCGTCGGAGACCAGGTCCGCGAGACCTCCGAGCACCGCCTCCTGCTCGTGCAGCAGGTCTCGGCCGTGGAACGTGCGTCCCACGTGCCAGTCGGACGTGTGCAGCACTCGCATGGCGAACAACCTAGAGGCGTGCGCCGGGGGGCCGGTGACCCTCCCCGGCGTGTCGCTCGAACACGTGTGCGGACCTGCGACGAGGAGGACCACCTCGCAGATCGTCGCGGACGTCAGGCCCTAAGCTGTCGGACCACGCACGAGGCGCTGGGACGCCACCGGGTTGTCACCCGGTGGAGCGTCCCCCGGACGTGCGTCCGACGCGCCGGAAGCGCAACGCGGAACGGCTACGGTGTGCCGCGTGACCGAGCGAGACGAGGAGATTGCGTGACCGCCACACGTGACCGTCGCGACGATCTGGACGGCGAGCCCGAGATCCGCTGGAACGACCGGGCCATCGCGGGTGACTTCCGCGGTCTGAAGTGGTGGATCGCCGTCCTGGGGGCGTTCGCCCTCACGATCGTCGGCACCCTCGTCGACGTCGGCAGCGACGCCAAGACCGTCGGCTGGACGTTCACGATCACGTTCTTCACCGGCTGCGTGGCCGCCGTCTGCCTGGTGCAGAGGCGCAGCATGTTCGGTCCGGTCGTGCAGCCCCCGCTGGTGCTCGCGATCGTGGTGCCGCTGGTGGTGCTGCTGACCCAGGACGTGCTGGGGGGCAAGCTCGGCACGGCCGCGCTGGCGCTGGGCACGCCGCTCATCGACGGCTTCCCCACGATGGCCGTGACCACGATCTTCACCGTCGCGATCGGTGCCGCCAGGGTCTTCCTCCAGCGCGACCCGAACCGGGTGACGAAGGACGAGCGGCGCGAGGCCGCGGCCGACCGCAAGCGCGTCCGCGCGACGGACGACGAGGAGGAACGTCCCCGCAAGCGCCCGTCGGCGGGACGCCGTCCCACCCGTCCGGTCGCCGACGAGGACGCCCCGGCCGAGCGCAGGAGCGTCTCCGAGCGCCGCCGTCCGGCTCGTCCCGCGGACGAGGAGTCGCCCAGCCCGCGCACGTCGCGCCGCCCGGCCGGCGAGCGCCGCACCCGCCAGGAGCCCCCGGGGCGCGGTGGCAGCCGTCCGGCGCAGCCGCGCCGCCGTCCCCGCGAGGACTGACCCGGCGTCCAGGGCACCCCGAACGCTCAACTCGGGGTGCCCTAACGCTCAACTCGGGGTGCCCGAACGCTCCACTCGGGGTGCCCTAACGGGCAGCTCTCGGACTAGCGGACCAGGTCCTTGCGCAGTTCGCGGGGGAGGGCGAAGGCGATCTTCTCGTTGGCCGTGGTGATCTCCTCGACGTCGGCGTAGCCGCGCTCCGCCAGGTACTCCAGGACGCCCATGACCAGGATGTCCGGCACGGACGCGCCGCTGGTCACGCCGACCGTGGTGACGCCGTCCAGCCAGGCCTCGTCGATCTCCTTCGCGTAGTCCACCAGGTACGACGCGTTCGCACCCGCCTGGACGGCCACCTCGACGAGCCGCTTGGAGTTGGACGAGTTCTGCGAGCCGACCACGATCACCAGCTCGCACTCCGGCGCCATCGTCTTCACGGCGACCTGCCGGTTGGAGGTGGCGTAGCAGATGTCGTCGCTCGGCGGGTCCTGCAACTCGGGGAAGCGGCCCTTGAGCTGGTTCACCCTGACCATCGTCTCGTCGACGCTCAGCGTCGTCTGCGACAGCCAGATCACCTTGGAGGGGTCGCGGACCTCGACCTTGTCGACGTCCTCGGCGGTGTCCACGAGCTGCACGCGCTCGGGGGCCTCACCTGCGGTGCCCTCGACCTCCTCGTGGCCCTCGTGGCCGATGAGCAGGATGTCGTAGTCCTCGCGCGCGAAGCGCTTGACCTCCATGTGGACCTTGGTGACGAGCGGGCAGGTCGCGTCGATCGTGCGCAGCTGCCGCTCCTCCGCCTGCTCGTGCACCGCGGGGGACACGCCGTGGGCGGAGAACACGACGAGCGAGCCCTCCGGCACCTCGTCGGTCTCGTCCACGAACACGGCCCCGCGCTCGGTCAGGGTTTCCACCACGTGCTTGTTGTGGACGATCTCCTTGCGCACGTACACCGGCGCCCCGTACTGCTCCAGGGCCTTCTCGACGGTGACGACCGCGCGGTCCACACCAGCGCAGTAACCGCGTGGCTTGGCCAACAACACTCGCTTGCGGGTCATGGTCCCAGAGTACGGGCGGGCGCGCGACGCGCCGAATGCCGTGGCTCACGCCCGCGGGGCTGGGCATCCGGCGCCCGCGTGCGGCAGGCTTAGCACCATGAAGCCACTGCCGCTGCCCGTCCGCATCGCAGCAGGGCTCGCGGCCACCGCCCTGGAGCAGGCCCGCGAGCTGCCCCGGCAGCTCGCCGGTCTGCCCGTGACGGTCGTCAGCGAGGCGTTGCAGCTCTCCATGCGTCTCCAGCAGCAGGTGACGGAGCTGGCGATCAAGGGCGACGACGTGCTGGCGATGCTGCGCCCCGTCGAGGAGACGCCCGAGTGGGCGACGTTCGACGAGGACGAGCCCGGCTCCGACCCGTGGCAGGACGAGCAGGAGGCCATCGAGGAGGAGGTGCGGGACGACACCACCGGGAGCACCACCGCTGCGCCTCCTGCGCCCCCTGTGCCCGTCGTCCCCGACGCTCCCGTCTCGGTGCCCGGCTACGACCACCTCAGCCTGCCCCAGCTGCGCGCCCGCCTGCGGACGCTGTCGGAGACGTCGCTGGAGGAGCTGCTCGCCTTCGAGCGCTCGCACGCCGCGCGGCCCGAGTTCATCGGGATGCTGTCGCGGCGCATCGCGAACGTGCGGGTCCAGAACCCGCCCCCGCAGTCGTGACCAGGTCCGACGCGCCCTCGTCCGCCGACGAGCCGTGGCCGGTCCGCACGGTCGCGCGCAAGATCACCGAGTGGATCAACCGGCTGGGCGCCGTGTGGGTGGAGGGCCAGGTCACGCAGGTGTCGGCCCGCCCCGGCACGTCGACGGCGTTCCTCACGCTGCGCGACCCGTCCGCCGACATGTCGATGACGCTGACCAGCCCGGTGGGCCTGGTGCGGGGCGTGGAGCCACCGCTGACCGACGGCAGCCGCGTCGTCGTGCACGGCAAGCCGACGTTCTTCGCCGGTCGCGGCACGTTCAGCCTGCGGGTGGACGAGATCCGCACCGTCGGCGTCGGCGAGCTGCTGGCGCGCATCGAGCGGCTGCGCAGGCTGCTCGACGCCGAGGGCCTGTTCGACCCGAGGCGCAAGCGCCGCCCGCCGTTCCTGCCGAACAAGATCGGCCTGATCACCGGCCGCGCGTCGGCGGCGGAGCGGGACGTGCTGACCAACGCCCGCGACCGCTGGCCGGGCGCCCGCTTCCGGGTGATCACGGTGGCGGTGCAGGGCGTGTCGGCCGTGCCGCAGATCCTCACCGCGCTGTCCACCCTGGAGCGCGACCCCGAGGTGGACGTGATCGTGATCGCCCGCGGCGGCGGCAGCGTGGAGGACCTGCTGCCGTTCTCCGACGAGGCGCTGTGCCGGGCGGTGGCGTCCTGCCGCACGCCGGTGATGTCGGCGATCGGGCACGAGCCGGACACCCCGCTGCTGGACCACGTGGCCGACGTCCGCTGCTCCACGCCGACCGACGCGGGCAAGCGGGTCGTGCCGGACGTGGCCGAGGAGTTCGAGCGGGTCGGGCAGATGCGCGACCGGGGCCGTCGCGCGCTGCGCGGCTGGGTGAACCGGGAGCGCGAGCTGCTCGACGCCCTGCGCACGCGGCCGGTGCTCGCGGACCCGCACGGCCCGCTCGACCGGCGCGCGGAGAAAGTGGACGCGCTGCGCGAACGGGCCCGCAGAGCGGTGCTGAACGCGCTGAGCACCGAGCGGGCCGGACTCACCGCGACGACGGCGCGCTTGACGACCCTGGGCCCTGCCGCCACTCTGGCCCGCGGGTACGCCGTCGTGCAGCGGATCACCCCCGACGGAGCGCACGGCGTGCTCCGCTCGGTGGCCGACGCGCCACCGGGGACTCGGCTGCGCGTGCGCGTCGCAGACGGGGCGGTCCGGGTGACCGCGACCGGCGAGCGCGAGCGGCCCGACGACGAGCACGTGGGCCAGGACGGAGACAGCGGTGGCACACCTGGCGCGTGAACCCGTGTTCCTGCCGCTGACGACGGCGGCGACGCGTCGGGCGGCCGACGACCCGCTCGATCCGCTGTTCCCGGTGATGTGCCGGACCGACGAGGCCAACCGGGCCGCCGCGGACTGCTGGGCGGCGATGCTGGCGGGCTGCAACTCGCACAGCCGCAGCTCGCTGATCACCCGCCTGCACGGGTTGTCCGAGGCGGCGTCGATCTACGCGGGCACCCGGTGGTGGCTCGGCCACGGCTCGGTGCACCGCAAGCGCGTGCGGGAGGCCGAGGTGCGCATCGACGAGGCCGTGCGGGAGGGTGACGGGGCCGAGTTCGCGGAGGCGTTCATCGGCTACGACCAGGCCGTGGCCACCGTCGTGGTGCACGTGCAGAACCGATTGGAGAGCCCGACCACGTGAGTGAGCAGACCGAGCCGGGTTACGAGGCCGCGCGCGACGAACTCGTGGACGTGGTGCGCAGGCTCGAAGCGGGTGGACTGTCCCTGGAGGACTCCCTCGCCCTGTGGGAGCGCGGCGAGGCGCTGGCCAAGACGTGCGAGCGGCACCTGGCCGGCGCGCGGGAGCGGATCGACGCGGCGCTGGCCGTCGTGGAGGAGTCCGCGGACGACGCGTCCGGCGGCGACGCCGTGGGGAACGTCGCAGAGGATCGTTCAAGGAAGCGCTGACCCCTGATCGAGCCCCTCCGCGTGCGAGGATCGGTGCACCGCCCGGCACCACGCAGAGGAGCGCGACGATGACCCCGAACCCGTCCACCAGCAGCGTCCGGAGCCGCCGCGAGCCCCCGGACCGCAACCTCGCGATGGAACTGGTGCGGGTCACCGAGGCCGCCGCGATGGCCGCCGGTCGCTGGGTCGGCCGCGGTGACAAGAACGGCGGTGACGGGGCCGCAGTCGACGCGATGCGCAAGCTCATCGGCACGGTCTCGATGCGCGGCGTCGTCGTCATCGGCGAGGGCGAGAAGGACGAGGCCCCGATGCTGTTCAACGGCGAGCGGGTCGGCGACGGGAACGGCCCGGACTGCGACGTCGCCGTGGACCCGGTCGACGGGACCACGTTGATGGCCAAGGGGATGCCGAACGCGCTGGCGGTGCTGGCGGTCGCCGAGCGCGGCGCCATGTTCGACCCGTCTGCGGTGTTCTACATGGAGAAGCTGGCCGTCGGGCCGGAGGCCGCGGACGTCATCGACATCACCGCGCCGATCGCGGAGAACCTCCGCCGCGTGGCGAAGGCCAAGCACAGCGACGTGTCCGACGTGACGGTGTGCGTGCTGGACCGGCCGCGGCACGAGAAGCTCGTCGGCGAGATCCGCGAGGCCGGTGCGCGCATCCACTTCATCTCCGACGGCGACGTGGCGGGCGCGATCTCGGCCGCGCGGCCCGGCACCGGCGTGGACGTGCTGATCGGCATCGGCGGCACGCCGGAGGGCATCATCGCCGCCGCCGCGCTGAAGTGCATGGGCGGCGCGATGCAGGCGAAGCTGTGGCCGAAGGACGACGAGGAGCGGCAGAAGGCCCTCGACGCCGGGCACGACCTGGACCGGGTGCTCGGCACGGACGACCTCGTGCGCGGCGACAACGTGTTCTTCTGCGCCACCGGGGTGACCGACGGCGACCTGGTGCGCGGTGTGCACTACCGGGCGGGCGGGTGCACGACGCAGTCGATCGTGATGCGCTCCAAGTCCGGCACCGTGCGCATGATCGACGGCTTCCACCGGCTGACGAAGCTCCGCGAGTACTCCTCGGTGGACTTCGACCGCTTCACCGAGGCGGAGAACGCGCTGCCGCCGCTGCCCTGAACCGCTGTCAACGGTCAAGGTCCGGGTACCGTCCGGTCGGGCCTGGTGACCACCCGGATGCGGTCAATACGTTCGCCTCGTCGTCCCGGCACCCTGCGCCGGGGCGGGAGAGGAACGAATCAGATGAGAGCACGTTCCCTTGTCACGGCGTTCGCGGTCGCTCTGGGTGTGGTGCTGGCCTCCGGCGGTGGCGCGTCCGCCGCCGACGAGCCGGGTGAGGTCACCCCGTTCATCGTCGGCGGGACCAACGCGACGCAGACCTACTCGTTCATGGCGTCCCTGCAGTCGAGTTCCGGCAGCCACTTCTGCGGCGGCTCGCTGATCAAGGCCAACTGGATCGTCTCGGCGAAGCACTGCCTCTCGGGGCGGAGCGCGACGTCGGTGCGCGCGCGGATCGGCACGACGAACCGCACGTCCGGCGGCACGCTGGCGTCGGGCGCGCAGATCGTGCTGCACCCGACCTACGACATCGCGCTGCTGCGCCTGTCCACGTCCGTCACCCAGGCGCCGATCCCGGTGGCGGCCACCTCGGGCGCCACGGGCACCGCCACCCGCATCATCGGCTGGGGCCAGACGTGCGCCCCGTCCGGTGGCTGCGGTGCGCCGACGACGCTGCAGCAGCTCGACACGTCGATCGTGTCGGACGGCAACTGCTCCGGCATCTACGCCGCCGCCGAGATCTGCACGAACAACCCCGGCGGCAACAAGGGCGCCTGCTACGGCGACTCCGGCGGCCCGCAGGTGAAGTCCGTGGGCGGTGCCTGGCAGCTGATCGGCGCGACCAGCCGTGCGGGCAACAACAGCTCCACCTGCGCCACGGCCCCGTCGATCTACGAGGACGTCCCGGCGTTCCGCAGCTGGATCAGCGGGTACGCGGGAGCCGTGTGACGCTCGTCGGCACCCGCTTCCCCCGGCGCCCCACCGCTTCACCGCTCCGGTGAGGCGGTGGGGCGCTCGCGCGTCGTGATCACCTGAACGGACGCTGTGTGCCACGTTCGGGTTTACCTCTCACCCGTGGCGGGGAATCTCGCTCCCAGAGGGAGTGATAGCTCATGGCCATCAGGAAGCGCAGTGTCGCAACGTTGATCGCCGCCACGGCGGCCTCCGTCGGGTTCGCCGCGTCCCCGGCGGAAGCATCGGTTCCCGGCACGCCCTGCGACGTGCAGCACGGGGCGTGCGTGCAACTCTCGACGAACCAGGCGTGGCTCGTCTACGAAGGACGGGCCTCCTACGGCCCCGTGCCGATCACCACCGGCAAGCCGGGGTACGAGACGCCGCAGGGCACCTTTCCGGTGCTGCGCAAGGTGAAGGACGAGTGGAGCGTGCCGTACGACGCTCCGATGCCGTACTCGACCTACTTCACGACCGACGGCATCGCGTTCCACGAGGGCAGCCTCACGGAGCAGTCGCACGGGTGCGTGCACCTGTCGCCCGAGGCCGCCGCGACGTTCTACGACAACCTGTTCGTCGGCGAGCAGGTCCAGGTCGTCGCCTAGTTCCCACCGCTCGCGCCGAGGCCGTCCGCGTCGAACGCGGACGGCCTCAGCCGTCGTCGCTGGAGTGGCCGGGGAACAGGTGGGCGTCCGGGTCCAGGGCCACCGCGATGTTGTTCACGGCCGTCGCGGCCTCGCCGAAGCCCGTCGCGATCAGCTTCACCTTGCCGGGGTACGCGGCCACGTCGCCCGCCGCGTACACGTGCTCCCGGCCGGTCTTCATCGTCGTGTCCACCACGACGGCCCGCCGGTGCAGGCCCAGGCCCCACGACTCGATCGGCCCGAGGTCGGCGGTGAAGCCCAGCGCCGCCACGACCGCCTGCGCCGGCAGCACCTCCTCGTTCCCGCCGCGCACGCGCAGCACGACCTCCGCCAGCTCGCCGTTCCCGTTCAGCGCCAGCACCTCGGCGTCGGTGACGATCGGCACGCCCAGCTCCCGCACCTGCCGCACGGTCGCCGGGTGCGCCCGGAACGTGGCCCTGCGGTGCACCAGCGTCACGGACGCGGCGATCGGGTGCAGGGCGAGCGCCCAGTCGAACGCCGAGTCGCCGCCGCCGACCACCACCACGTCCTGTCCGGTGTGGACGGCCAGCTCCGGTACGAAGTGGACCATCCCGCGTCCCAGCCAGCCGTCACCGGCCGGCAGCGGGCGCGGGCGGAACTCGCCCATCCCCGCCGTGACGAGCACCGCCCCGGCACCGACGGTCGTGCCGTCGGCCAGGCCGACGTGCAGGCGGGCGCCCACGTCCGTCAGCGTGCGGGCCTGCCGCCCCAGCAGGTAGGTCGGGTTCCACCGCGCCGCCTGTTCGACGAGCGCCGTCACCAGCTCGCGTCCCCTGACCGCGGGGAACCCCGCCACGTCGTAGATCATCTTTTCCGGGTACATCGCGGTGACCTGCCCGCCGGCCTCCGGCAGCGCGTCCACCAGCGCCACCGACAGGTCGCGGAAGCCCGCGTAGTAGGCGGCGAAGAGGCCCGTCGGCCCGGCGCCCACGATCAGCAGATCGACGTCCAGTTCGCTCACGGTTCGCCCCTCGCACCGGTGGCAGTGGCCTCCACCGACCATAGGGTGCCCCGCGTCACCGTGCCCAGAGGGTGCCCCGCGTCACCGTGCCCAGGGCCGCTCGGCGGGCCAGAGTGGTCACATGGGTGAGATGGAGTACCGCGTCGAGCACGACACGATGGGCGAGGTCCGGGTGCCGGTCGACGCGCTGTGGCGCGCGCAGACGCAGCGCGCGGTGGAGAACTTCCCGATCTCCGGACGTGGTCTGGAGAGGTCGCAGGTCCGCGCGCTGGGCCTGCTCAAGGCGGCGACGGCACGGGTCAACGAGCGGCTGGGCGTCCTGGAGCCCGAGCTGGCCGCCGCCATCGCGGCGGCGGCCGACGAGGTCGCGGACGGCAGGCACGACGACCACTTCCCGGTCGACGTGTTCCAGACCGGGTCCGGCACGTCGTCGAACATGAACGCCAACGAGGTGATCGCGACGCTCGCGACCCGTGCGCTGGGGCGCGAGGTGCACCCCAACGACCACGTCAACGCGTCGCAGTCGTCGAACGACACGTTCCCCACGACGCTGCGCGTGGCGGCCACCGAGGCCGTCGTCGGCGACGTGATCCCGGCGCTGGACCACCTGGCGCAGGTGCTGGAGGGCCGCGCGCGGGAGTGGGCCGAGCTGGTGAAGTCCGGCCGCACGCACCTGATGGACGCCGTGCCGGTGACGCTGGGCCAGGAGGTCGGCGCGTGGGCCGCGCAGGTCCGCTACGGCGTCGAGCGGCTCACCTCGTCGCTGCCGCGCCTGGGCGAGCTGCCCATCGGCGGCACGGCCGTGGGCAGCGGGCTCAACGCCCCGGAGGGCTTCGGCGCGGCGGTCGCGGCCGAGCTGGCGTCGGTGACCGGGCTGCCGCTGACCGAGGCGCGCGACCACTTCGAGGCGCAGGCGACGCAGGACGGCGTCGTGGAGATCTCCGGTCAGCTCCGCGCGACGGCCGTGTCCCTGTTCAAGATCGCCAACGACCTGCGCTGGCTGGGTTCCGGCCCGCGCACGGGGCTGGGCGAGCTGGCGCTGCCCGACCTCCAGCCCGGGTCGTCGATCATGCCGGGCAAGGTCAACCCGGTGATCTCCGAGGCGACGATGATGGTCGTCGCGCAGGTGATCGGCAACGACGCGGCGGTCGCGTTCGCCGGGTCGCAGGGCAACTTCCAGCTCAACGTGATGCTGCCGGTGATCGCGCGCAACGTCCTGGAGTCCTCGCGGCTGCTGGCCGCCGTCGCGCGGCTGCTCGCCGACAAGGTGCTCGCCGGGACCGAGCCGCAGGTCGACCGGATGCGGGAGCTGGCCGAGTCGTCGCCGTCGATCGTGACCCCGCTCAACCGCTACCTCGGCTACGAGGAGGCGGCGTCCATCGCGAAGCAGTCGCTGAAGGAGCGCAAGACGATCCGCCGGGTCGTGCTGGAGCGGGGCCACGTGGACAGCGGCAAGCTCACCGAGGAACAGCTGGACTCGGCTCTGGACGTGCTGCGGATGGCGCACGGCGGTCGCTGACCCGTCTCAGCGCGCCGCCGCCGAGCGCGATCACACAACCGGCGGCGACGACGAGCGCGCCCAGGACCGCGACCGGTCGCGGGTCCTGGGCGCCCAGCGCCACCGAGGAGACCAGTCCCGACACCGGCATCAGGCCGATCAGCACCCCGGCGCGGTCCGCGCCGAGCCGGGACACGGCGGCGTACCAGAGGCCGAACGCGACGGCGGTGAGCACCGTGCCCAGCAGCAGGAGCGCCACCGCCTCGCGCGCGGTCGGGGCGCGCCACGCCGCGGCGCCGTCGACGACCGTGCCGAGGACGGCGGCGGTCGCGGCGGCGAGCAGGCACGTCCACACGCACACCGCGAGCCCGCCCAGCCGGCGCACCACGCCGACGGCGAGCAGCGTGAACGACACCTCGCCCGCGAGGGCGAGCAGCGCCAGCACCAGGCCGGGCCCCTGCCACGCCCCGCCGCCGGAGAGCACGACGACGCCGGTCACGACGACGCACGCGCCCACGACCGGGGCCACCGCCGGGCGGCGGCGGCGGAGCAGCGGCACGAGCAGCGCGAGCACCACGGGCGCGGCGCCGAGGACCGCCGCGACGAAGCCGGGCTCGGCGTGGCGCTGGGCGAACAGCACGCCGGCGTTGAAGCCGAGCATCCCCGTCGCCACCACGCCCAGCAGGGCGGGCAGGTCCCGCGCGGCCGGTCTCGGCAGGCTCTGCCCGCGCAGCGCCGCCCACACCAGCAGCGCGAACGCGCCCAGCGCATAGCGCAGGGCCTGGCCGGACAGCACGGGGTACTGCTGGAGCACTCCGTTGACGGGCACGGAGCCGCCGACGACGCACGTCGCCACCGCTCCGCAGAGGATCGCCGTTCTTCTGGTCACGGCGAGCAGCTTCACCCGCCGGTGGACCACGGTTAAGCTCCACTTCGATGGCGCGGAACTGGACCACTTTTCGCGAGCTGCTCCTCCCCCGGCCCAACCGGCGGCGCGCGGTGGAGACGGAGCTGCGCCGCGCCCTCCGCGAGGGCAGGCTGACGCCCGGCACCCGCCTGCCGTCCAGCCGCGACCTCGCCGCGCAGCTCGGCGTCGCGCGGGGCACCGTGACCGCGGCCTACGCGCAGCTCGTCGGCGAGGGGTACCTGACCGCCAAGCACGGCTCCGGCACGACCGTCACGGCGACCGGCACGTGGCCCTCCGGCGACGACGCCGAGCCGGAACGGCCCCCGCGCTGGCGCTTCGACCTGCGCACCGGCGTTCCCGCGCTCGCGGCGTTCCCGCGCGCGGAGTGGCTCGCCGCGCACCGCGCCGCCCTCACCGCCCTGCCCGACGAGGCGCTGGGCTACCCCGACCCGGCCGGGTTCGCCGGGCTGCGGGCCGAACTCGCCGACTACCTCGGCCGGGTGCGCGCCGTCGCCGCGTCACCGGGGTCCCTGGTGATCATCAACGGGTCCGCGGAGGGTCTCTCGCTGCTGAGCCGCGTGCTGCGCGAGCGCGGGCACCGCAGCATCGCCGTCGAGGACCCCAGCCACCTCCGCAGCAGGGAGATGCTCACCTCGCACGGCCTGGAGGTCGTTCCGGTGCCCGTGGACGGCCACGGGCTGCGGGTGGACGCGCTGGCCGCCACGGACTGCCGCGCGGTGTTCGTCACCGCGGCGCACCAGTTCCCGCTCGGCGTCGTGCTGCACCCGCAGCGGCGGCGCGAGCTGATCGACTGGGCGCGCGAGCGGGACGGGCTGGTGCTGGAGGACGACTACGACGCCGAGCACCGCTACGACCGGCCGGCCGTGGGGGCGTTGCAGGCGCTGGACCCGAGCCGGGTCGTCTACCAGGGCACCACGAGCAAGGTGCTGGCGCCCGCGCTGCGGCTGGGCTGGCTGGCGCTGCCCGAGCACCTGCGCGACGACGTCGTGGAGCGCAAGCGGTTCCACGACATGGGCACGGCCACCGTCGCGCAGGCCGCGCTGGCGCACCTGCTGCGCACCGGCGGCTACGACCGGCACCTGCGCCGCACCCGCGTGCTGTACCGGCAGCGGCGCGACGCCCTGCTCGACGCCGTGGCCAGCGAGCTGCCGGACTGGCGGCCCATCGGCATCGCGGCCGGGCTGCACGTCGTGCTGCGGCTGCCCGACGGCACCGACGACCTCGCGCTGGAGCGCGCGCTGGCCGAGCGGGGCGTGCACGTGAGGGCGCTGGCGAACCACACGCGCGAGCCCTCGTTCCCCGGTCTCGTCGTCGGCTACGCCGCCACGACCCCCGACCGGCTGCGGGAGGCGGTCTCGGTCGTGGCGGCGGTGTTCCGCTCGCTGTGACCTAGCGACCGATCTGGTCCAGCTCGGCGAGGTCCTGCTCGGAGAGGACGAGTCCCGCCCCGGCCGCGTTCTCCCGCAGGTGCGCCGCGGACTTCGTGCCGGGGATCAGCAGGACGTTCGGCGAGCGCTGCAACAACCAGCTCAGGGCCACCGCCATCGGCGTCGCGCTCACCCGGTCGGCCACGGCCGAGAGCGCCGAGGACTGGAGCGGGGTGAAACCGCCGAGCGGGAAGAACGGCACGTAGGCGATGCCGGCCTCCGCGAGTTCGTCGATCAGCTCGTCGTCCTGGCGCACGGCGAGGTTGTACACGTTCTGCACGCACGCGATCGGCGCGATCGACCGCGCCTCGGCGACCTGCTCCGGCGTCGCGTTGCTCACGCCGAGGTGCCGGACCAGGCCCTGCCGCTGAAGCTCCACGAGCGTCTCGAACGCCTCGGCGAGCGAGCCGGACACGGGCCCCTCCGCGTTGCCCATCCGCAGGTTGACCAGGTCGAGCGCGTCCAGGCCGAGGGATTCGAGGTTCGCGTCGACGGCGCGTCGCAGGTCGTCGGGCCGGCGGGCCGGGGGCCAGCCGCCCCGCTCGTCGCGGGTCGCGCCGACCTTGGTCACGACGTGCAGCGACTCCGGGTACGGGTGCAGCGCCTCCCGGATCAGCTCGTTGGTGACGCGCGGGCCGTAGGCGTCGGCGGTGTCGATGTGGGTGATGCCGAGGTCGACGACCTCGCGGAGGACGGCGAGCGCGCCGTCGTGGTCGGCCGGTGGACCCACGACCCACGGGCCGGCCAGCTGCATCGCGCCGTAGCCGAACCGGGTGAGGGTCAGGTCGCCCGCGGTCCAGGTGCCACCGGGAAGCGGGGTGGAGGACGTGCTCATGGTGCTGCCTCTCGTGCTGAGCTGATCGATGACGCCCGAGGCGTCCCGCACCAGCATCGGCGAGCTACTCTCCAACGGGAAGCAGGCACCTGAAAGTGCGCAACGCACTCGGCGACACGAGGAGGGGACCATGACGACGTCGGCGGCCCAGCGCAGAGAACGGGCGAGGGCCGAGTACAACGCGTTCCTGGCGGTCTGCCCGAGTCACCAGCTCCTCGCGCGCGTCTCCGACAAGTGGGTCACCCTGATCCTGTCCGCGCTGGGCAGCGGCGGCGACTGCGCGGGCGAGCCGGGGGCGATGCGCTACTCGGAGCTGTCCCGCCTGCTGGCCGGGGTGAGCCAGAAGATGCTCACCCAGACGCTGCGCTCGCTGGAGCGCGACGGGCTCGTCACCCGCACCGTGACGCCGACCGTGCCCGTCACCGTGACCTACGCGCTGACCGATCTCGGTCTCTCGCTTCAGCACACGATGCGCGCCCTCAAGTCCTGGGCCGAGACGAACATGGACGACGTGTTCGACAACCGCGCGACCTACGACGAGCGCGTCGGCTGACCGGCGCGCGCGTCCTGCGGACTGTCGGTGCTCCGTTGCAGGATGGTCCCGTGCTGCTCTCCGAGGTGGTCGAGGTGTCGGCGACCGTGGCCGCGACGCGGTCCCGGCTCGCCAAGGTCGCGGCGCTCGCCGACCTGCTGCGGCGGTCGGCGGCGCCCGCCGTCGTGTCGTTCCTCGTCGGCGTGCCGAGCCAGGGGCGGATCGGCGCGGGCTTCCGCACCGTGCTCGACCTGGCCGCGGCACCCGCGCCGGAGCCCGTCCTCACCGTCGCCGACGTCGACTCCGCGCTCGCGGAGTTCGCCGCCACGAGCGGGCGCGGCTCGGCGGCCCGCCGCGCCGAGCTGCTGGCCGGGCTGTTCGGCCGGGCCACGGCCGCCGAGCAGGACTTCCTGAAGCGGCTGCTGACCGGCGAGCTGCGGCAGGGGGCGCTGGAGGGCGTGATGCTCGACGCCGTCGCGCGGGCCGCGGACGTGCCGGGCGAGGTCGTACGCCGGGCGTTCATGCTGTCCGGCCGCCTGCCGGAGACGGCCGCGGCGGCGCTGTCCGGCGGCGCGGCGGCGCTGGCGGAGTTCCGGCTGGAGGTGGGGCGGCCGGTGCGCCCCATGCTCGCCTCCCCCGCCGAGTCGCTGTCCGGCGCGCTCGCCGAGCTGGGGTCGTGCGTCGTGGAGCACAAGCTCGACGGCGCTCGGGTGCAGGTCCACCGCGACGGCGACGAGGTGCGGATCTTCACCCGGACCCTGCGCGACATCACCGGGAGCGTTCCCGAGCTGGTGGAGCTGGTGCGCGGGCTGCCGTGCACGTCGGTCGTGCTCGACGGCGAGACGCTGGCGCTGACCGACGACGGCAGGCCGCGGCCGTTCCAGGAGACGATGAGCCGCTTCGGCGCGCTGCTGCCCGGCGCCCCCGCCGAACTCGGCGAGGACGACCTGCGGCGGCTGCTGCTGTCGCCGTTCTTCTTCGACTGCCTGCACCTCGACGGCGCCGACCTGCTGGACCTGCCGCTGCGCGAGCGGCGCGCGGCGCTGGAACGGGTCGCGGGACGGCACGTGATCGCGAGCACTGTCGAGCCGGACGACGAGCGGGCCGCGGCCGTGCTGGACGAGGCGCTGGGAGCCGGGCACGAGGGCGTGGTGGTGAAGTCCCTCGACTCGGCGTACGCCGCCGGGCGGCGCGGGAGGGCGTGGCAGAAGGTCAAGCCCGTGCACACGCTCGACCTGGTGGTGCTGGGCGTCGAGTGGGGCAGCGGGCGGCGCACGGGCCTGCTGTCGAACCTGCACCTGGGCGCGCGCGACCCCGACGGCGGTCCGCCGATCATGGTCGGCAAGACGTTCAAGGGCCTCACCGACGAGCTGCTGGCGTGGCAGACCCGCGAGCTGCGGGCCCGCGCGACCGAGGAGGACGACTGGACCGTGCGGGTGCGGCCGGACCTGGTGGTGGAGATCGAGCTGGACGGCGCGCAGGTCAGCCCCCGCTACCCCGGCGGGGTGGCGCTGCGGTTCGCGCGCGTGCTGCGCTACCGCCCGGACAAGGACGCGGGCGAGGCCGACACCATCGACGCCGTGCGAAATCTGTTGCCGGGCACGCGGTGACCCGCGCTACCGTCCGCGGATGACCTCTCCGGCCCAGCTCGCCGTCCGCATCGCCGCAGCCCAGCTGACCGGCCTGAGCGCGGACCGGCGCGTCGTGCCCGCAGGGCCGTTCACCGGGCTGCTGGTCGTCGACGGTCCCGAGTTCCTGTCCTGCGCGGTCGCCGCCCGGCCGGGGGAGCCGGTGACCGAGCTGGGCTCCTGCCTGGACGTCCTGCGGCCGGAGTTCGCGCCGGGGCCGGTGCGGTTCGAGCTGGTCGACGAGGCGTGTCCCGGCGCGGCCGAGGCGCTCGTCGCCGCCGGGGCGACGGTGTCGGCGCGGGTGCCGCTGATGACGGTCGACCCGGAGTCGGTGTCCGCGCCCGCCGTGCCGCCGGGCGTGCGGGTGGAGTTCGTGCGCACGGCGGAGGACCACGGCGCGGCCACGGCCGTGGCCAACGTGGCCTTCGGCGTGCAGCTCGACCAGCCCGCGCGCACGCCGCCGCCGCCGGAGGAGGGCGGCTCCGTGCTCGCCCGGCTGCACGGCACCCCGGTCGCCGTGGCGTCCTGGACGCGGATCGCCGACGAGGTCGGCGAGGTCGTCGGCGTCGCGGTCCTGCCGGGGCACCGGCGCACCGGGCTGGGCGCGCTGATCACCGCGCACGCCACCGTCGCCGCCGGACTGGCCGGAGCACGCCTGGCCTGGCTCACCCCCGGCGACGACGGCGCGGCCCGGCTCTACGAGTCCGTCGGCTACCGCACCACGGCCACGGCGGTCCACCTCGCCGCCGAGTGAGCCGAGCGGGGGTATCGTCAACTCCTCGTGCGCTTCCTCAACGGCCGCGAGCCGAGCTACGACCTGACCTACGACGACGTCTTCCTCGTTCCGGGCCGCTCCGCCGTGGAGTCGAGGTTCGGCGTCGACCTGTCCACCTCCGACGGGACCGGCGCCACGATTCCCGTCGTGGTCGCGAACATGACGGCCGTCGCGGGCCGCCGCATGGCCGAGACGACGGCCCGGCGCGGTGGTCTGGTGGTGCTGCCCCAGGACGTCGCCCCCGAGGCCGTCGCGGAGATCGTCGGCTGGATCAAGCAGCGGCACACCGTGTGGGACACCCCGCTGGTGCTGCACCCCGGTGACGCCGTGGCCGACGCCCTGAACCTGCTGCCCAAGCGGGCCCACCACGCCGTCGTCGTGGTCGACGACGACGGCCGCCCGGTCGGCGTGGTCGACGAGCGGGCCTGCTCCGGCGTCGACCGCTTCACCCGCGTGTCCGAGGTCGCCGACCCCGACGTGCTCACGCTGCCGCTGGACACCGCTCCCCGCGCGGTGTTCGACGCCCTGCACGGACGCGCCGGGCGCGTCGCGCTCGGGGTGGACGCCGAGGGCAGGCTCGCCGGGGTGCTCACCGAGATCGGCGCGCTGCGCGCCGACGTCTACACCCCCGCGCTGGACGCGGGCGGCCGCCTGCGCGTGGCCGCGGCGATCGGCGTGAACGGCGACGTGGCGGCCAAGGCGGAGGAGCTGCTCGCGGCCGGGGTGGACGCGCTCGTCGTGGACACCGCCCACGGCCACCAGGAGAAGATGATCTCCGCGCTGCGCGCGGTGCGGGCCACCGGCCCCGGCGTGCCGGTCGTGGGGGGCAACGTCGTGACCGCGCAGGGCGTGCGCGACCTCGTGGAGGCGGGCGCGGACGTGGTCAAGGTCGGCGTGGGCCCCGGCGCGATGTGCACGACCCGGATGATGACCGGCGTGGGCCGCCCGCAGTTCTCCGCCGTCGCGGAGTGCGCCGCCGCCGCGCGGGAGCTGGGCGCGCACGTGTGGGCCGACGGCGGCGTGCGGCACCCGCGCGACGTGGCGCTCGCGCTGGCCGCCGGCGCGTCGAACGTCATGGTCGGCTCGTGGTTCGCCGGGACCCACGAGTCACCGGGAGACCTGCTGCGCGACGAGTCGGGGCAGCTCTACAAGGAGTCGTTCGGCATGGCGTCCAAGCGCGCGGT
This sequence comes from Umezawaea beigongshangensis, assembly GCF_016464305.1. GTDB lineage: Bacteria > Actinomycetota > Actinomycetes > Mycobacteriales > Pseudonocardiaceae > Umezawaea_A > Umezawaea_A beigongshangensis. The sequence goes on along the minus strand of NZ_JAEIOJ010000004.1, from coordinate 344,417 downwards.
GAGCGCGCGGACCAGGACCGACGGCGCGTTCGACCGCGCGCGCAAGGGCCTGTTCGAGGAGGGCATCTCCACGTCGCGGATGAAGCTGGACCCGGTGCGCCCCGGCGTGGAGGACCTGCTCGACGCGATCACCTCCGGCGTGCGCTCGGCGTGCACCTACGCGGGCGCGACCACGCTGGAGGAGTTCCACGAGCGCGCCGTGCTGGGCGTGCAGTCCGCGGCCGGATTCGCCGAGGGACGCCCGCTGCCCGGCGGCTGGTGACCGGGCGGGGCTCCCGCGGGCGCGATCACCCGCGGGAGCCCCGGCACGGCGTCAGGAGGCGTAGTCCTCCAGCATCTCGGTCACCAGCGCCGCGATCGGGGAGCGCTCCGACCTGGTCAGGGTGACGTGGGCGAACAGCGGGTGGCCCTTCAGCTTCTCGATCACGGCGGCCACGCCGTCGTGCCGGCCGACCCTCAGGTTGTCCCGCTGGGCGACGTCGTGGGTGAGGACCACCCGCGAGTTGGTGCCCAGGCGGGACAGCACCGTCAGCAGGACGTTGCGCTCCAGCGACTGCGCCTCGTCCACGATGACGTACGAGTCGTGCAGCGAACGGCCCCGGATGTGGGTCAGCGGCAGGACCTCCAGCATCCCGCGGCCCATGACCTCCTCCACCACGTCCTGGCTGACCAGCGCACCGAGGGTGTCGAACACCGCCTGCGCCCAGGGCTGCATCTTCTCGCTCTCGGAACCGGGCAGGTAGCCCAGCTCCTGACCGCCGACGGCGTAGAGCGGCCGGAACACCACGACCTTGCGGTGCTGCTGGCGCTCCATCACCGCTTCGAGACCGGCGCACAGCGCCAGCGCCGACTTGCCCGTGCCGGCTCGTCCGCCCAGCGAGACGATGCCGATGTCCGGGTCGAGCAGCAGGTCGAGGGCGATGCGCTGCTCGGCCGACCTGCCGTGCAGGCCGAACGCCTCCCGATCACCCCTGACCAGCCGGATCTGCTTGTCGGCGGTGACGCGGCCGAGGGCGCTGGCCGTGCCCGCGAGCAGTCGCAGGCCGCTGTGGCAGGGCAGCTCTCCCAGGTGGGCGATGCCGTGCTCGGCGGGGTCCACGACGCTGTCGCGGTACAGGGCGTCGACCACGCTCTGCTCGACGTCCTGGTCGGACATCCCGGAGAAGCCGGAGAGCGTCACGTCGTGCGCCCGGTACTCCTCCGCCGCCAGGCCGACCGCGCCCGCCTTCACGCGCAGCGGCATGTCCTTGGTGACCAGCGTGACCTCGCGCCCCTCCGCGGCGAGGTTGAGCGCGCAGGCGAGGATGCGCGCGTCGTTGGAGTCCGTGCGGAAACCGGGGGGCAGCACCTCCGGGTCGGAGTGGTTGAGCTCCACGTGCAGGGTGCCACCGAGGTCGCCGACGTGCACCGGCGAGTCGAGGCGACCGTGGCGCAGACGCAGGTCGTCGAGCAGGCGCAGCGCCTCCCGTGCGAACCACCCCAGCTCGGGGTGGTGCCGCTTGCCCTCCAGCTCGCTGATGACCACCAGCGGCAGCACGACCTCGTGCTCCGCGAAGCGCGTGGTGGCCAGGGGGTCGGAGAGCAGCACCGAGGTGTCGACCACGTAGGTGCGGGTGGCCGGCGCACCGCGGCGCCGAGAACTGCTGCGGGCTGAGCCTGAGGAACGGCTCGCGGGACGTCGTGCGTTCACGGCAACTCCCTCACGAACGCGGCACCCGCGTCCGCTCCTCGCTGGGCCAGGCAACCACCCCGATCGACCGGTGCTCCCGGCGTCTCCTCGCGGAGACGTCAGGCGTACCGGCCACGAGGGCCGGGTGCCGGCCCCCTCGTGCTCACCGCCACGATCAGGGCCTCCCTGCGCGGTCCGCAGTGGTCGCGGCCCGCTACGTCGGAAGTTACCTGCGAGGTCCCCGTTTCGCAGGCAGCCACACAGGTGATTCGCGAAGTCGTCACCTCTGCGCAAAGTGTGCGAAAGGCGAGCGCGCGAACGTGCCTCCGCTGTCACGGGTGACGTTCGGCCAGGTCAGCGGTTTCTGTCCATCCTGATCACTCAGCGTCGCGGGCCAACCAGGACACCCCGCTGGTCAGTTCACCCGCCAGTGTCGCCGGAACGAGCGGTTCGTCGAGCAACCGGACGAAACGGTCCGCAGTGGACTCTCCGGGCGCGCGCAGGTCCAGCCAGGCCCGCACCAGGCGCGCGCCCTCCACGTACGTGGTGGTGTAGGCACGCCACAGCGGGTCGGCGAGGAACCTGAGCATCTGCCGGGCGCGGCGCTCGGGGACGAGCAGCCAGCGGCGCAGGAAGGCCACGACCTCGTCCGGGTCCGCGCCCCGGTCGTGCAGCATCAGCGCGGCGTCCTGGCGCACCCCGGCCAGCCCGGCGGCGGCCCGCTCCACCCGTTCCGACAGCTCGCCCTCCATCCGCAGGCCCAGGTCGGCCAGGACCGCCTCCGTCCAGGCGCCCCAGCCCGGCCCGACGACCGCGTGCAGGCCCAGGTCGGCGAGCCCCTCCGCGACCAGGCACTGCGGCGTGTTGATCAGGAAGATCGACTGCTCGGCGAAGCCGTCGCGCCCCACCAGGCCGACGTCCTTGCGGCAGTGCTCGGTGTGGTGACCGGGGTAGGACTCGTGCGCGACGAGGTGCGGCAGGTTGGACATGCGGTGCCCGAGGTCGGCGTTGATCGACACCCGCGAGCGGTGGCCGCCGAGGTAGTGGTTGAAGCCGCTCCACGGCCGGTCGGTGACGATCCGGTACTCCACGACCTCGTCCGCGGGCAGCTCCCAGCGCTGGCGCACCAGGTCGCGCAGCGCGCTGGACAGGGCCTGCACGCAGCCCTGGAGCCGCCGCGCGGGCACCTCGTCCAGCGCGCGGAAGTCGGCCAGGCGCAGCGCGAGCGACTCGTCACCGGGCAGCAGGTCGGACAGCTCGGCGTGCGCCTGCCGGTAGACGTCCGGGTCACCGGGGCGCACGCGCACCTGGAAGTACGCCTCGACCTCGGCCACGAACGACGTCGGCCGCCCCGCGAGCCGGTGCGCCGTGCACTCCAGCGCGACCAGGTGGGCCGCGAGGAACCTGCGCCTGACCTCGGCCAGGTCGGAACCGCGCAGCTCGCGGCGCAGCAGCTTGGCCCTGGCCGCGAGCGCCCCCGGCTCCGGCCGCTGCTCGTCGTCCACCTGCCGCCGGAGCGCGGGGTCCCCCGTGAAGGAGTCCACGAACCCCGGCACCAGGCGGTCGAAGCGCAGCCCGAGCAGCTGGTACTCGCGCACGATCCTCTCGGCGTCCACGGCCGGGCAGCCTAGGCGCTCACCGGCCCGCGGACCTCACGAACCGAAGCGGCGGTGCCTGATCGCGTACTCGCGCAGAGCGCGCAGGAAGTCGGTGCGGCGGAACGCGGGCCAGTACGCCTCGGTGAAGTAGAACTCCGAGTGCGCCGACTGCCACAGCAGGAACCCGGACAGCCGCTGCTCCCCCGAGGTCCTGATGAGCAGGTCCGGATCGGGCTGACCGGAGGTGTAGAGGTGCTCGGCGATGTGGTCGACGTCGAGGAACTCGGCCAGCTCCTCGATGGTGCCGCCGGTCTCCGCGTGCTTCTGGAGCAGCTTGCGCACGGCGTCGGCGATCTCCTGCCGCCCGCCGTAGCCGACGGCGACGTTGACCTCCAGACCCTGCCGGTCCTTCGTGCGCAGCGCAGCGGAGGACAGCCGCGCCGCGGTCTCCGTCGGCAGCATGTCCAGAGCGCCGACGTGCCGGATGCGCCACGGGTTGCCCGGCTCCGCGATCTCGTCGACGATGTCGGCGATGATCTCCAGCAGCGGGCCCAGCTCCTCGCTGGCGCGGTTCAGGTTGTCCGTCGACAGCAGCCACAGCGTGACGACGTCGACCTCGGCGTCGCGGCACCACGTCAGCAGGTCGAGGATCTTGCGGGCGCCGGCGCGGTGGCCGTCGGCCACGTCGGTGAACCCGGCCTCCTTGGCCCAGCGCCGGTTGCCGTCCAGCACCACTCCGACGTGTCTGGGGCTCGGTTTGCCCACCAGTTCACGGGTCAAGATCTGCTCGTAGACCTTGAGGATGGCGTCCTTGACGCGCGTGCGGAGAGCCATGTTCGGACAATGTACGCCGGGTGGGCGAGGTCACGAACGGCCCCGTGCGGCTTTCCGCGAGGTTCACCGCAGGGTCATCGGGGCCTACTGCCGAGAAACCTACGGTGCCGTAACCTCGGTGCTGTGACCACTGCGACTCGTCCGCCGGCACCCGTGTCGGCTCTGCGGCCACGCATGCGGGGCTGGCTGCACCTCTGGTCCTTCGTCACGTCAGTGGCGACGGGCACGACCCTGGTGGCGCTGGCCGCGGCGACGGTGTCCGCGAAGGCGGCGCTCGCGACCTCCGTCTACGGCGTGACGGTGCTGGGCCTGTTCGGCATCAGCGCGCTGTACCACCGCCGCAACTGGACGAGCGTCCGCGCACGCACGTGGATGAAGCGCCTGGACCACTCGATGATCTTCCTGTTCATCGCGGGCACCTACACGCCGTTCGCCCTGCTGGCGATGCCACCGGCCACCGGCAACCTGGTGCTGGCGGTGGTGTGGGGCGGCGCGCTCGGCGGCGTGACCCTGAAACTGGCCTGGCCGCACGCGCCGCGCTGGCTGGGCGTGCCCATCTACATCGCACTCGGCTGGGTGGCGGTGTTCGTGGTGCCGGACCTGCTGCACCACGCGGGCGCGGTGGCCCTGACGCTGATCGTGGTGGGCGGCGTCCTCTACACGGTGGGCGCGATCTTCTACGCCACCCGCTGGCCGGACCCGTGGCCGACGGTCTTCGGCTACCACGAGTTCTTCCACGCGGCGACCGTCCTGGCCGCCCTGTGCCACTACATCGCCATCTGGCTGGTCATCTACTCCTGAGCCCGGTGTGCCGGGGGCCGGTCCAGCGGCGCTGGACCGGCCCCCGACGAGACGACGGGCGGGACGTGAACCCACCGTGGTCAGCGGCTCCAGCGAGGCCGGGACACCGGTCGTGGGCGCGCACACGCTCCGGACCTCAGCTGGGGTTCGGGCCCTCCTGGCGGAGGTTCTCCACCGTGCTCAGAGCCTCGCGCAGGTCGGCCAGCCAGTCCTCCGCGTGCTCGCCGACCAGGCGCACGGCCCAGGCCAGCGCCTCCGAGCGGGAACGGGCCACGCCCGCGTCCACCAGCGTGTCCAGCACCTTGCGCTCCGGCTGGCGCAGGCGCGTCATCACCGGCACGGACAGCGTCGTGAACAGCTCCGTCGTCCCGCCCAGGCTCGCTCCCCAGGCGACCTTGCGGCCGTAGCGGTGCTCGGCCTGCCTGGCGATCTCGATGCGCTCCTCGCGGGTCTGCTCGCGGAACCGGCTGATCCGGCCCGCCTCCGCCGCCGAGCGCGCCGCGTCGTCGGCGAACTCGTCCTCCAGCGCCGGCAGCTCGCCGACCAGCAGGATCTCCTCCCGGTCCACGGTCACCTCCGGCGTGCCGACGAACCAGCCGTCGGGCAGCCGCCCGCTGAACCAGCCCGCCGCCTCGTGCGCCGGCGGCAGGTCCGCCTGCGACCGGCCCCCGCGTCCGCTCCACCCACGTCCCATCGCGCACCACCTTGATTACAGGATTACGTCGTAATCGACGTTACGCCGAAGTCCTGCTCGCACGAGAGCTGTTCGCGTCCAGCGGAACGCCGGTCAGGTGCGCAGCGCCGCCGCCAGGGCGTCGGGCGTCGTCACCGGCCGGTCGCAGACGTAGCCCCGGCACACGTAGGCGGCGGGCTCGCCGTCGACCAGCGGGCGGTCCGCCAGCAGGGGGACGCCCGGCGCGGACGGCTCCCCGGCGAGCACGACGCCTCCGCCGTGGACCTCGGCCAGCGCGACGGCGCGCAGCTCCGGCGACGAGCCGACCAGGGCCACCTGCACGGGACCGGCGCGCAGGGCCTCCGCCACGGCGAGCCAGTTGCCCGCGAAGCGCGGGGCCTGCGCGCCGAGCACGCCCGCACGGGCCACCGCGGCCTCCGCCGCGGAGCGGTACGCGCCCGCCCAGTCCGCCCCGGCCAGCGCCGACGCCGTCAGCAGCGCGGACGCCAGGGACGACGCACCGGACGGGGTGGCGTTGTCGGTCGGATCGGACGGCCTGCGGACCAGCGTCTCCGCGTCGTCTGCCGTGTCGTGGTAGCCGCCGGGGACGCCGTCGATCGGGAACCGCTCCAGCGCGGTGTCGAGCAGCGCGCACGCCGCCGTCAGCCACTCCGGCGACCCGGTGACCTGGTGCAGCACCAGCAGTCCCTCGGCCAGGCAGCCGTGGTCCTCCAGCACACCGGCCGCCGTGCCGGGAACGCCGTCGCGGGAGGTGCGCAGCAGCCTGCCGCCGACCACGTGCACGTCCAGCAGCAGCCGCGCCGCCGCGACGGCCGCCTCCGTCCACCGCGGACGGTCGAACAGCGCGCCCGCCTCGGCCAGCGCGGCGATCGCCAGGCCGTTCCACGCGGTCACGACCTTGTCGTCGCGACCGGGCTGGGGCCGCTTCGCGCGCGCGGCCAGCAGCCGGGAGCGCACGCTCGCGAACCGCTCCTGGTCGGGCGCGGACAACAGCCGCAGCGTGGAGGTCCCTCGCTCGAACGTGCCCTCGTCGGTCACGCCGAACAGCTCCGCCGCCCACGCGCCGTCCGCGAGTCCCAGCACCTCGACGAGCTGCGCGGGCGTCCAGACGTAGGTCAGGCCCTCGACGCCGTCGGTGTCGGCGTCCAGCGACGCGGCGAACCCGCCCTGCGGCGTGCCGAGGTCGCGGAGCAGGAACTCGGCGGTGTCCTGCGCCACCTGCCGGTGGCGCTGGTCGCCGCCGCGCCGGGAGAGGTGGGTGTAGAGGCGCAGCAGCAGGGCGTTGTCGTAGAGCATCTTCTCGAAGTGCGGCACCACCCAGCCCGCGTCGACGCTGTAGCGGGCGAAGCCACCGGCGAGCTGGTCGTAGGTCCCGCCGGACGCCATCGCGTCGCAGCTGACCCGCGCCATCGACACGGCCTCGACGGAGCCGGTGCGCTCGTGGTGGCGCAGCAGGAACTCCAGCACCATCGACGGCGGGAACTTCGGCGCACCGCCGAACCCGCCGTTGCGCCGGTCGTACTCCCCCAGCAGCGACACGACGGCTCCGGACAGCGCGTCCTCGTCCAGAGTGGACGGCGGCAGCGGCCCGGAGCGCTCGGCGAGCTGCTCGACGACGCGCCCCGCCGCGGCGGTCACCTCGTCGGCGTTCTCCCGCCACGCGGTGACCACGGCCTCCATGAGCTGCGGGAACGACGGCACCTGCGGGTGGGGCGTCGGCGGGTAGTAGGTGCCCGCGTGGAAGGGCTCCCCGCCGGGGGTGAGGAAGCAGGTCATGGGCCAGCCGCCCCGGCCGGTCATGGCCTGCGTGACCTCCATGTAGACCGCGTCGACGTCCGGGCGCTCCTCGCGGTCGACCTTCACGTTGACGAAGTGCTCGTTCATGTAGGCGGCGATCCGCTCGTCGGAGAACGACTCGTGCGCCATGACGTGACACCAGTGGCACGCCGCGTAACCGACGGACAGCAGCACGGGCACGCCCCGCTCGCGCGCCTCCGCGAACGCCTCGGGCGACCACTCCCACCAGTCGACCGGGTTCTCCGCGTGCTGCAACAGGTAGGGACTGGTCGCCGTCGCGAGCCGGTTCGTCATGCGCTCCACACTAATTCCGCCGCGGTTCGCCAACAGATGGATCACACTCTCCTGGTGCTGGTCACGCCGCCCCGCCGTGCGACGGTGGGCGTCGTGCCCGGTGGAAGGAGTGCCCCGTGAGACTCGCGGTTCCCGATCCGTCCCTGCTCGTGCTCGTCACCGCCTCCGGGGCGGACTTCGCCAGCAGGCACTTCACGCCGGCGCAACTGCTGGGCGGAGGCGACGCGGACGCCGTCGCCGCGCGCCTGGAGGCCGGGCGGCTCGTCGTGGTCGAGGTCGCCGACGCGCGGCCGGAGACCCGCGCCCCCCTGGTCGCGCTCGCCCGCGCGCACGACGTGCCGCCCGCCGTGATCGTGCTCGGCGGGGAGGCGGGGAGCGGCCCGCACCGGTCGCCGTCCGCGCTGCGCCGGGAGGGCTTCCGGCACGTCCACGTGCTGACGACCCGCGCGGAGGCCGACGCGGCCGAGGTCGTGCTCGAACCGCTGCGCGCCGACCGGCGCGGCGAGACCGGGCCGTTCGACGTGATCGGCGACGTGCACGGCTGCCGCGCGGAACTGGAGGAGCTGCTCGTCGAGCTGGGTTACGACCTCGTGCGCGACGCGCGGGGCCGCGCCGTGGACGCCGCGCACCCGGCGGGCAGGCGCGTGATCCTGCTCGGCGACCTGGTCGACCGCGGCCCGGACACTCCGGGGGTGCTGCGCCTGGCGATGGGCATGGTCGGCGCGGGGCACGCGCTCGCGGTGTGCGGCAACCACGAGCAGAAGCTCGTGCGGGCACTGCGCGGGAAGAGGCTCACCGTGACGGGCGGTCTGGCGCGGTCCCTGGAGCAGCTCGCCGCGGAGCCGGAGGAGTTCCGGGCCGAGGTGGAGCGGTTCTGCCACGACCTCGCGGCGCACCTCGTGCTCGACGGCGGCGACCTGGTGGTGGCGCACGCCGGTCTGCCCGAGCGCTACCACGGGCGCTCGTCGGGCCGGGTGCGCAGCGCCGCGCTGTACGGCGACACCACGGGGAGGACCGACGAGCACGGCCGGCCGGAGCGCTACCCGTGGGCGAACGACTACCGGGGCGAGGCGACCGTCCTCTACGGACACACGACGGTTCCCGAGGCCGAGTGGGTCAACGGAACGATGTGCCTGGACACGGGCGTGGTGTTCGGCGGGAAGCTGTCGGCGCTGCGCTACCCCGAGCGCGAGGTCGTCTCCGTCGCGGCGCAGCGCACCTGGTACGACGCGCCCGGACGGCTGGTGGCGAGGGAGCGGGGGAAGCCCGAGCGACCCGCCGCGGCGACACCGGCGACCACGATCCTGTCGACGGTGGTCGGCTCGCACGCGTACGGACTGGCCACCACGGCGTCCGATGTGGACAGACGAGGCGTGTTCGTCGTTCCCGCGGAGCGGTTCTGGCGGTTCGACGAGCCTCCGGCGAGCCGGGAGGGACCGCGGCCGGAGGAGCTGAACTGGGAGCTCGGGCGGTTCTGCGAACTGGCCCTGCGCTCCAACCCGACGGTCCTGGAGGTGTTCGTCTCCGACCGCGTGGAGGTGATGACGCCGCTGGGCGAGGAGCTGCGGGCGCTGCTGCCGCACGTGCTGTCCCGGCGGGTCGCGCAGAGCTACCTCCGGGCCACGTCGGCGCAGATCACCCGCGCGCGGGCGGCGGAGGGCACGCGGTGGAAGCAGGTGATGCACTCGCTGCGGCTGCTGATCGTGTGCCGGGACCTGCTGCGCGACGGCGTGCTGTCGATCGACGCGTCCGAGCACCGGGAGCGGCTGCTCGCCGTGCGCGCCGGGCAGCTGGGCTGGCCGGAGGTGCTGGCCTGGGCGGACGGGCTGCGCGCGGAGATCGACCGGACGGAGGGGCCGCTGCCGGAGGAACCGGGCACGGCCGTCGTGGAGGACTGGCTGGTGTCGGTGCGCAGGCGCACGCTGGAGGTGACGGGATGACGTTCGAGGTTCCCGATCTGCGGGAGGTCGTCGCGGAGCAGCCGAACCGGCTGCTGTTCGCGACCGTCTCCGGCGCGCACCTGTACGGGTTCCCCTCGCGCGACTCGGACGTGGACCTGCGCGGGGTGCACGTGCTGGGCGTCGAGGAGGTCGTCGGGCTGCGGCACGGCCCGGAGACGCTGGAGCGCACGTGGTGGCGCGCGGGCGTGGAGCTGGACCTCGTCACGCACGACGTGCTGAAGTTCGTCCGGCTGCTGCTGCGCCCCAACGGCTACGTGCTGGAGCAGCTGCTGTCGCCGCTGGTGGTGCACACGACGCCCGAGCACGCCCGGATGGTCGAGCTGGCCGCCGGGTGCGTCACCTCCAGGCACGCCCACCACTACCGGGGCTTCGCCACGACGCAGTGGCGGCTGTTCGAGCGGACGGGCGAGCTGAAGCCGCTGCTCTACACGTTCCGCGCGCTGCTCACGGGCGTGCACCTGATGCGCACCGGCCGGGTGCTGGCGGACCTGCCGGAACTCCTGGACGAGCTCGACGGGCCCGACCACCTGCCGGGGCTGATCGAGGCCAAGGCGCTGGGCGAGCACCGGTCGCTCGACGAGCTGTCCGCGCGGCCGGACACCGCGCGGCTGGAGCGGGACGTGGAGCACTGGCACGGCGTCCTGGCACGAGCGCGGGAGGAGTCGGCGCTGCCGGAGCACCCGAGCACCGAGGACGGCCTGAACGACCTCGTGCTGCGGCTGCGGCTGGGCTGAGACCGGATCAGGTCAGCCGGTCCAGCCACGGGTGGCCGGGGCTCGACGTCGTCAGCACCTCCACGAGACGGTCCCGCGCGTCGCCGCGCAGCCACGGCAGCGCGGCGTCCAGACCGGCGTCACCGTCCTCGCGGCTCCCGGCGCCGCGGGCCTGGAACAGCAGTGCCAGGTCGGGACGCAGGTAGCGGACGCCGTCGCTGATCCAGGTGGCCTCGTCCAGCGGCAGGGTCAGCGACGGGTCGAGCGGGAACACCCACTGGCCCTGCCAGCGGCGCTCGACGTGCACGTCGACCTGCCACGCCGAGCCCGACCCGGCCCACCAGCGGTCGTCGGCGACCTGCCGGGACGCGGGGAAGCGCTCCAGCAGGACGGCCACGTCACCGGTGAACACGGACACGTCGAGGTCGGCCTGCGGCAACGGCACGGCCGTGAAGCGCCGCAGCGCCCAGCCGCCGCCGATCCACCACGCTCCGGGAAAACCGTCGAGGGTGTCCGCGACCGAGACCGGGTCGGTGCCCTCCCAGAGGTCCACACCGCAGGAGGCTAGTCCTTCTTCGGCTCCGCGTCCGGCTCCTCGAAGCTCGCCGGGACCTTCTTCAGGTGCTTCGTCATGGAGCGGACGAGGAAGAAGACCGCGATCAGCAGCACGATCATCAGCACGAGGCCGACCGGGGAGGACTTGCCGAAGTCCTCCCCCTGACCGCCGGGGTCGTCGTTGGTGTTCGACGGCTGGGCGAGCACCAGCGCGACCGTCTGCTCGACGGGCACGCCCGCGAGCAGCGGTGTCACGCGGTCACCTTCTCGTGCACTCCCGCGAACAGGTCGTCCTCGGGCACGGTGCTGTCCACCAGCGAGCGGGCCAGCTCGTACTCCTCGGTCCGCCACAGCTCGCGCTGCATCTCCATCGGGACCAGGAACCAGCGGCTCGTGGGGTCGATCTGCGTGGCGTGCGCCTTGAGCGCCTCGTCGCGCACCGGGAAGTAGTCGAAGCACTCGATCTGCGTGGTGACCCGCTCCATCACGTCGGGACGGCTCGGGTCCCAGCCCTGCAGCCACTCCTCGTAGGGCGACTCCTGGCCCAGCGCGAGGAAGGCGTCGTGGAACGTCTGGAGCTTCTTGCGGGAGAAGCCGTGCGAGTAGTACAGCTTCAGCGGCTGCCACGGCTCGCCCGCGTCGGGGAACCGCTCCGGGTCGCCGGACGCCTCGAAGGCGGCCACCGACACCTCGTGGCAGCGGATGTGATCGGGGTGCGGGTACCCGCCGTTCTCGTCGTAGGTCACGACGACGTGCGGCCGGAACTCCCGCATGACCTGCACGAGCGGCTTCGTGGACTCCTCCAGCGGAACCAGCGCGAAGCAGCCGTCCGGCAGCGGCGGCAGCGGGTCGCCCTCGGGCAGGCCCGAGTCGACGAAGCCGAGCCAGCGGTGCTGCACACCGAGGATCTCGGCGGCGCGGGCCATCTCCTCGCGGCGGATCTCCGCCATGTTCTCCAGCACCTCGGGGCGGTCCATGGCGGGGTTGAGAATGCTGCCCGCCTCACCACCCGTGCAGGTCACGACCATCACGTCGTGACCCTCGGCGACGTAGCGCGCCATGGTGGCCGCACCCTTGCTCGACTCGTCATCGGGGTGCGCGTGCACCGCCATGAGGCGCAGCTTCTCAGCCATGACCGACGGGGTCCCTCCTGCTTCGTGCTCGACCGCCCTGCCGGTCATCACCGCGCGGGCTCCTGGGACAATCAACACCGATGAGGACGCCCATTGTTCCCGGAGCACTCCGAGCCGGTGTCGCGCGGGTGTCCCGATCGACGTCGGGAGGCGCGGGAGTGGCGCAGCGCACGCTGCCCGAGGGCAGGTACGGCTCGCGGGCACGAGGTCCGGTGTCGCCCGTGCTGCGCTGGGCGCTGCTCGTCGTCGCTCTCGTGGTCGGCGGCGTCGTCGCGTGGATCGGCTACCAGAACCTGGGCACGCAGCCCATCGAGTCGGAGCAGGCCGCGTTCGAGGTCCTCGACGACAGCTCCGTGGAGATCACCGTCGAGGTGGCCCGCGATCGACCGGAACGACCGGCCGTGTGCATCGTCCGGGCCCGCTCCGAGGACGGCGACGAGGCGGGACGGCGCGAGGTCCTCGTGCCACCGGCGGAGGGCACGAGCCGCGTGACCACGGTGCTGCGCACGTCGAAACCCCCCGTCACCGGAGAGGTCTTCGGCTGCTCTTACCAGGTGCCCGCATACCTGTCCACGAGGTAGCCGCCAAGCGGGTGATCTGCGGGTTTAGCGGCCGGTTCAGGAACAAAAGCCGGTCGCTGACCGTTGTGACCGTGTTACTGTTGCAGCTCAGCACGGCCCCGGCGTGGGCCGTGTTTTTCCGTTCCGGACCCGGAGGTCCGGGAATTTCCGGTCCACGCCGTGGGCTGGAGCAAGACGAGGAGTTGGTGGCCGTGAGCGACACCCAGGTGACCTGGTTGACCCAGGAGGCCCATGACCGGCTCAAGCAGGAGCTGGACGAGCTGATCGAAAATCGCCCGGTCATTGCTGCGGAGATCAACGCGCGGCGCGAGGAGGGTGACCTCCGCGAGAACGGCGGTTACCACGCAGCCCGTGAGGAACAGGGCAAGCAGGAGGCGAGGATCCGCCAGCTCCAGGAGCTGCTGCGGGCCGCCAAGGTCGGCGAGGCCCCCACCACCAAGGGCGTCGCGGCACCGGGAACCGTTCTCACGATCCGCTACGACGGCGACGACGAGACCGAGGAGTTCCTGCTCGCCACCCGCGAGGAGGGCGCGCACGGCGCGATGGAGGTCTACTCGCCCGCGTCTCCGCTCGGCAAGGCCCTGCTCGGCGCGAAGGACGGCGAGACCGTCGAGTACGAGCTGCCGAACGGCAAGACGCAGAAGGTGACGCTCATCAAGGCGGTGCCCTACTCCGCCTGAGGCGACGATCGACCGAGGGGGGCGGCCACCGTGCGGGGTGGCCGCCCCCTCGTCGTCCGGGGGCTCGAACGCTCCGCTCGGGGTGCTCCAACGCTCCACTCGGGGTGCTCGAACGCTCATCTCATCTGGTGGGCAGGAGTTTGGTCAGGAGGGGGCGGACCCTCGGGGGTACCGGTGTCGACAGGGCGATCGACGTCGACAGGCGCTGGACGCCCGGCACCGCCACGATCTCGTCGATCACGCGCTGGAGGTCGTCGTTCGAGCGGGCCACCACGCGGACGAACAGGTCGCCCTGTCCCGTCGTGGCGTGCACCTCGCACACCTCGCTGATCGCCGCGAGGCCCTCGGAGACCTCCTGGCGGCGGCCCTGCGCGATCTCCACGACGGCGAACGCCGTCAGCCCGTAGCCCATCGCGGCGAGGTCCAGCTCCGGCGGGAACCCGCCGAGCACTCCGCGCGCCACCAGCCGGTCCAGCCGGGCCTGCACGGTGCCGCGCGCCACCGACAACCGCCGGGAGCACTCCAGCACGCCCAGCCGGGGCTCGTCGGTGAGCAGCAGGAGCAGCCGCGCGTCCAGCGCGTCGAGCGGCTGTTCGGGATCGGTGGACGCCACAGCGCACCTCCTGGTCAGACTGCACCGCTTGTCGAGCGGAAACCCTAGGCGACCGGACAGGTTGTCCAGTGGAATTTTCCCCTGTTGCTCACCCTGCACGGCCGGACACATGCTTCGCCCACCGCTACCGGCAATCGCAGGAGGACACCATGACCGGCATCCTGGGGCGTTCCGACCAGCAGATCGACGACGTGAGCTTCGACCAGCTCCGCCAGCTCGTCGGCCTGGTCGACTACGACGCGACCAAGGACCCGTTCCCCGTCCGCGCGATGGACGCGGTGGTCTTCGTCGTCGGCAACGCCACCCAGACCGCGTGGTTCTACCAGGTGGCCTTCGGCATGACGCTCGTCGCCTACGCGGGCCCGGAGACCGGCCAGCGCTCGCACAAGTCGTTCGTGCTGAAGTCCGGGTCGGCGCGCTTCGTGATCACCGGAGGCGTCGCGCCCGACAGCCCCCTGCTCGACCACCACCGCCGCCACGGCGACGGCGTCGTGGACCTCGCCCTGGAGGTCGGCGACGTGGACCGCTGCATCGCGCACGCCCGCGCGCAGGGCGCCACCGTCCTGGAGGAGCCGCACGACGTCACCGACCAGCACGGCACCGTCCGCACGGCAGCCATCGCGACCTACGGCGAGACCCGCCACACCCTGGTCGACCGCTCGCGCTACACCGGCGTCTACCTGCCCGGCTACGAGCCGCGCACCAGCACCGTCGTCCGGCCGGAGGGGGCGCCCAAGCGCCTGTTCCAGGCCGTCGACCACTGCGTCGGCAACGTCGAGCTGGGCAAGATGGACCACTGGGTCGCCTGGTACAACCGCGTCATGGGCTTCGTGAACATGGCGGAGTTCATCGGCGACGACATCGCCACCGACTACTCGGCGCTGATGAGCAAGGTCGTCTCCAACGGCAACCACCGGGTCAAGTTCCCGCTCAACGAGCCCGCCGTCGCGCAGCGCAAGTCGCAGATCGACGAGTACCTGGAGTTCTACGAGGGCGCCGGCGTGCAGCACATCGCGCTCGCCACGAACGACATCATCAGCACCATCACCGCGATGCGGGCGGCGGGCGTGGAGTTCCTCGACACCCCCGACTCCTACTACGACGACCCGGAGCTGCGGGCGCGCATCGGCCAGGTGCGGGTGCCGATCGAGGTGCTCAAGGAGCACCGCGTCCTGGTCGACCGCGACGAGGACGGCTACCTGTTGCAGGTCTTCACCAAGCCGATCGGCGACCGTCCCACCGTGTTCTACGAGCTGATCGAGCGGCACGGCTCGCTGGGCTTCGGCAAGGGCAACTTCAAGGCGCTCTTCGAGGCCATCGAGAGGGAGCAGGCCCGCCGAGGCAATCTGTAGCGCCGAGGGGGCAGCGGACACCGCCGAGGCAATCTGCAGCGCCGAGGGGGCAGCGGACACCGCCGAGGCAATCTGCAGCGCCGAGGGGGCAGCGGACACCGCCGGGGCAACCTCCGACCCCCGTCCGCGCCGGCCTGCGAAGAAGCTGAGAGTTCGCTGTGCGGGGGCCTCCTGGAGTCGTCCCACGAGTACGCTCGCCGTGGGGGGCACACACCCACCACACATCCAGTACGGCTCCTGGGAGGTCGCATGGCACTCGCACGCCGAGTCGCCGCGGTGCTTCCGCTCGCCGGCGCGGTCGCCACGGCCGTCGCGCTGACCGGTGCGGCCGTGTTCACGGTCGCGCACGCCGGTTGTGCGGAGTCGGGCTACTTCGAGCAGCGCGACGGCGTGGTCGAGTTCGTCGGCGGCTGCGTCGACGGCACGAACCTGCCAGCGGTGCCGCCGAGGGTGGGCAACGTCGGCTACGACGTGCCGGTCGACGGGCGGCAGCTCCAGCCCTGAACCGCGGACGTGCCGAGGGGGCGTCGTCCGGTGGACGGCGCCCCCTCGTTCGCGCCGATCAGCCGAGCGCGGTGACGAGGTCCTCGACGAGGTCCTCCCCGGACTCGATGCCCACGGAGATCCGGACCAGGTCGTCGGGCACCTGGAGCAGGGACCCCGCCGTGCTGGCGTGCGTCATCCGGCCGGGGTGCTCGATGAGCGACTCGACGCCGCCCAGCGATTCGGCCAGCGTGAACAGCTTGGTGCGCGAGCACACGTCCAGCGCCGCCTGCTCACCGCCCTCGACGGTGAACGAGATCATGCCGCCGAACCGCTTCATCTGCTTCGCCGCGACCTCGTGGCCGGGGTGCTCGGGCAGGCCGGGGTAGAGCACGGTCTTCACCTTCGGGTGCCGCAGCAGCGCCTGGACCACCAGCTCGGCGTTGTCCGAGTGCTTCTCCATGCGGAGTTCGAGGGTCTTCAGGCCGCGCAGCGTCAGGTAGGCGTCGAACGGTCCCGGCACGCCGCCCGCGCCGTTCTGGAGGAAGCCGAACTGCGCGTTCAGCTCGTCGTCGGAGGTGATCAGCGCACCGCCGACCACGTCCGAGTGGCCGCCGATGTACTTGGTCGTGGAGTGCAGGACGACGTCGGCGCCCAGGTCCAGCGGGCTCTGGAGGTAGGGCGAGGCGAAGGTGTTGTCCACGACGAGCCGCGCGCCAGCGGAGTGGGCGACCTGCGCGAGCGACGCGATGTCCGCGATGTTGAGCAGCGGGTTGGTCGGCGTCTCGACCCAGACGACCTTCGTGGTGGGCCTGATGGCCGCGCGCACGGCGTCCACGTCGGACAGCGCGACGGGCGTGTGCTCGACGCCCCAGACGCTCAGCACCTTGTCGATGAGGCGGAACGTGCCGCCGTAGGCGTCGTTCGGGATCACGACGTGGTCGCCGGGACGGCACATCGCGCGCAGCGCGGCGTCGGTGGCGGCCATGCCGGACGAGAACGCCCGCCCGTGCTTGCCGCGCTCCAGGGAGGCGAGGCAGGTCTCCAGCGCCGTCCTGGTGGGGTTTCCGGTCCTGGAGTACTCGTAGCCCTCGCGCAGACCGCCGACGCCGTCCTGGGCGTAGGTGGAGGTCGCGTGGATGGGCACGATCACCGATCCCGTCGTCGGGTCGGGGTCCTGACCGGCGTGGATCGCCCTGGTCGCGAAGCCGTGCATCGTCATGGGAAGAGGGTACGTGCGGAGCGCGGACTCACGACGGCGCCGTCACCACCGCGCGGGAGGCGGACCACCGGGTGGGAACTGCGGGGGCTGCTGCTGCGGGTGCCAGCCCTGCGGGCCGGGCGGCTGCTGGCCTCCGGAGCGCGACTCGGTCGCGATCCAGCGGCCCGTCGACGGCAGGAGCGCGAGCACGGCCGCCGCGATCGACACCAGGACCGCGAGCAGGCTCACGTCGCCCACCGGGCCGACGCCGAAGAAGAAGCCGCCGACGAGTCCCACGACACCCGTGAAGCCGAGCAGCGCCAGGACGACGGTCAGCGCCGCCGCTCCGACGACGAGGAACCGGCCGGCGCTCAGGCGCGCGAACAGCAGCACACCGCCGAGCAGCGCCAGGAGCGCGACGACGACCTGCACCACGACGGCGGTCCCGATCGGCAGACCGGACGGGCCCTCCAGCAGCAGCGCGTTCGAGCCCGCGACCGCGAACGTCTGCACGACGCCCGCGATCAGCAGCAGCGCGCTGAGCACGGACGCCGCTCCGCCCGCCGCGGTGGTCGCACCGCTCGCGGGCCGCGCTCCACCGAACTGGGCTCCACCGAACTGCGGGCCGCCGGGCTGGACCCCACCGGGCTGCGGGCCGCCGAAGTGGGGGCCGCTGTACCGGGGACCACCGGGCGGGGGGCCGCCCGGCTGAGGCTGACCGGGCTGGAACCCACCTGACTGCGGCCCACCGGACTGCGGCTGACCGAACTGGGGCTGACCGGGCTGGGGCTGACCGGGCTGGGGCTGACCGAACTGGGGACCACCAGCCCCCGGCCACTGCTGGGCCGGGGGCTGGTGCTCGGGCGGGTACGTCACCGCGTCACCACTGCTGCTGCTGGCCGTACCCCTGCTGCGGCTGGCCGTAGCCCTGCGGGGGCTGGCCGTAGCCCTGCTGCGGCTGACCGTAACCCTGCTGCGGCTGCTGGCCGTAGCCCTGCGGCGCGGGGAAGCCGCCCGACTGCGGGTACTGCTGGCCACCACCCGCGGGGACGGTCACCACGACGGTGCTCATGATCTTGTCGGCCCACGTCTGCTTGTTCTGGTCCCACAGCGGCGCGAGGTACCCGATGCCGAAGGGGATCCCGTCGACGACGTGGCAGATCTGCCGGACGAAGGCGTTGCCGAAACCGACCGGCTGACCGGTTTCGAGCTTCACCAGCTTGATGTTGGCGACGCTCTTGCCGAGCGACTGGCCCGTGGTGCCGGCCCGGTAGCCGGTGTTCCAGATGCTGAAGCCGATCAGCGCCAGGTAGCCGACGCCCGACAGGATCATGCCGACCGCGGGGTCGATGCTGAGACCGAGGACGACGACCAGCACCAGGACCAGACCGGGCGCGAAGTAGTCGATCAGGGCGCCGACGGCGCGCTGACCCCACTCGGCGCGGTTGCCCGCCGCGGCGCCGTAGCCGCCCTGCTGCGGGTAACCACCGGGCTGGCCGTAGGGCGACGGCGCCTGGCCGTAGGGCGAGGGCTGCCCGAACTGACCGGGCTGCTGGCCGTAGGGCGAGGGCTGCTGGCCGAACTGGCCGGGCTGCTGGCCGAACTGAGGAGGCTGGCCGTACTGGCCCGGCTGGCCCTGCGGGGGCTGCTGCGGCTGGCCGTACTGGCCGAGCTGCGGCGCGCCCTGCGCGGGGAACCCTCCGGAACCGGGGATCTGCTGGCCGAACTGACCCGACGGGGGCTGACCCGGCGTCACGACCTGCGTGGCGTCGGACTGCGGACCGCCTGCGGACGGCTGCCCCGGGGTCACGACCTGGGTCGCGTCCGACGGCGGGAAGGCCGGGGACTTGGCGCCCCCCGGCACGACCTGGGTCGCGTCGGCGTTCGGGAACTGACCACCCTGTGCCTGCTCCTGCTGCGGCTGACCGCCGAATTGCTGGTTCTCGTGTGGCGGCTGCGGAGCGTTCATGCGGTTTCCAACCCCCTTGGCGTGGGCCGTTGACGATGAAGTCCCGGTCACGCTATCGGATCGGGCCCGCCGGCCCCGAGGCAACCGGCGGGCGTGCACCGGGACGACACCTCAGCGACCGGCGAGGAAACCCAGGATGTCCTGCCGGGTCACGACTCCCGCGGGCTTCCCGTCCTCCAGCACGAGCGCGCCGTCCGCGCGGGACAGGGCCGTCATGGCCCTGCTGACCGACTCGCCCGCGCCGATGGTCGGCAGCGGCGGCGACATGTGCTGCTCCACGCGATCGGTGAGCTGCGCCTTGCCGGTGAACAGGGCGTCGAGCAGGTCGCGCTCGTTGACCGCGCCGGACACCTCGGCCGCCATGACCGGCGGCTCGGCGTTGACGATCGGCATCTGCGACACGCCGAACTCGCGCAGGATCGCCACCGCGTCGGCGACGGTCTCGGCGGGGTGGCCGTGCACCAGCTCGGGGATGCTGCCGCTCTTGCGCCGCAGCACGTCGCCGACGGTGGCGCCGGACGAGTCGGGCGGCAGGAAGCCGTAGGAGGACATCCAGGAGTCGTTGAACACCTTCGAGAGGTAGCCGCGCCCGCCGTCGGGCAGCAGCACGACGATCACGGCGTCCGGACCGGCGTCCCGCGCCACGCGCAGCGCAGCGGCGACGGCCATGCCGCAGGAGCCGCCGACGAGCAGGCCCTCCTCGCGGGCGAGGCGGCGGGTGGTGCCGAACGAGTCGGCGTCGGAGACCGCGATGATCTCGTCGCACACGTCGCGGTCGTAGGTGGTCGGCCAGAAGTCCTCGCCGACGCCCTCGACGAGGTACGGGCGACCGGAGCCTCCGGAGTAGACGGACCCCTCCGGATCGGCACCGATGATCTTCACCGCGCCGTCGGAGACCTCCTTGAGGTACCTGCCGGTGCCCGAGATCGTGCCGCCGGTGCCCACGCCGGTGACGAAGTGGGTGATCCGCCCGCCGGTCTGCTTCCAGATCTCCGGGCCGGTCTGGTGGTAGTGGCTGGCCGGGTTCTCCGGGTTCGCGTACTGGTTGGGCTTCCAGGCGCCGGGGATCTCGCGGACCAGCCGGTCGGAGACGTTGTAGTAGGAGTCGGGGTGCTCGGGCGCGACGGCCGTCGGGCACACCACGACCTCGGCGCCGTAGGCCTTGAGGACGTTGCGCTTGTCCTCGCTGACCTTGTCCGGGCACACGAACACGCACTTGTAGCCCTTGCGCTGGGCGACCAGCGCGAGGCCGACGCCGGTGTTGCCCGAGGTCGGCTCGACGATCGTGCCGCCGGGGCGCAGCTCTCCGGAGCGCTCGGCCGCCTCCACCATGCGCAGCGCGATGCGGTCCTTCACGCTGCCGCCGGGGTTCAGGTACTCGACCTTGGCCAGGACGAGGGGTTCGAGCCCCTCCGTCAGCGAGTTGAGCTTCACCAGCGGCGTGTTGCCGACCAGGTCCACGACGTGCTCGACGTACTCCACCGGATGCGTCCTCTCCCACGTAGCGAGACGGTTCGCAGGAGAGCCTAGCTCCGGAGAGGTGTGATCGACTCCTCCCCGGTTCGTTTCGGCGGTCCTGGACGATGAACCGGTGAGGGGGTGGCGTGGTGATCGGTGTTCGGGTGCTGAGGGTGGCCGCGATGGGGGTGGGCGCTCTCGGGGGGCTGTCGGGGGCGACGTACAAGCTGCTGACGGACCAGTCGCGCCGGGCGCGGCTGGTGATCGGCGTGCAGGAGGACCCGCCGCCGTGCGCGGACGGGTTCCACCGGACGGACGGGGTGCCGGACTCGCCGGGCGAGCCGCTGCGGTTCGCCGTGCTGGGCGACTCGATGGCCGCGGGGGTCGGGGTGGACCGGGCCGACGAACTGCCCGGCGTGCTCCTCGCGCGCGGGTTGGCCGCCGAGGCCGAGCGGCCGGTGCGGCTGGAGACGCACGCCGTGAGCGGGTCCACGACGCGCACGCTGCCGCGGCAGGTCGACCGGGTGCTGCAGGACCCTCCCGACGTGGCCCTGGTGATCGTGGGGGCCAACGACGTGACGTCGCGGATGGCGGCGGGCGTGTCGGCCGCGCTGCTGGGCGTGGAGGTCCGGCGGCTGCGCGCGGCCGGGATCGGCGTGGTCGTGGGGACGTGTCCCGATCTGGGCGCGGTCCGGCTGCTCGCGCAACCGCTGCGGTCGGTCGCGCGGACGTGGAGCCTGAACCTGGCCCGCGCGCAGCGCCGCGAGGTGCTGCGGGCCGGCGGGGTGCCGGTGCCGCTGGCCGACCTGCTGGCGCCGGAGTTCCTGACCAGGCCGACCGAGATGTTCAGCGCGGACGGCTTCCACCCCAGCGCGGCGGGGTACGTGCGGGCGGCCGAGGTGCTGCTCGCCCCGCTGTGCACGGTCGCCGGGGTGTGGCGGGGCGGTCCGCTGCCCGTGCTGCCGCGCCGGTCGGCCGCGGCGGAGGCGCGTCGGCCGACGACGCGGTTCGTGGCGTGGCTGAACCGGTCCGCTCGCCACCTTCCCCCCGCCGGGTAGCCCTCGCGGGGGTGAGCGGCGTCTCGTCGCCGAGATCGATGAACCGCCGTTAACTAGGGTGCGGTCCATTGGTAGCGGTGAAACAAGGGAGTTTCTTCATGCCTGAGGCAGTGATCGTCTCCGCCGCCCGGTCCCCCATCGGACGCGCCGGGAAGGGCTCGCTCAAGGACGTCCGCGCCGACGACCTGGCGGCGCAGATGGTGCGGGCCGCTCTGGCGAAGGTGCCCGAGCTCGACCCGGACGAGATCGACGACCTGATGCTCGGCTGCGGCCTCCCCGGCGGTGAGCAGGGCTTCAACATGGGCCGGGTCGTGTCGGTGCTCCTGGGCCACGACACCGTCCCCGGCACGACGGTGACCCGCTACTGCGCCTCCAGCGTGCAGACGACCCGCATGGCGCTGCACGCCATCCGGGCGGGCGAGGGCGACGTGTTCGTCAGCGCGGGCGTCGAGACGGTGTCGAGCTTCGCGCGCGGCAACTCCGACGGCTGGCCCGACACGCACAACCCCCTCTTCGCCGACGCCGAGGAGCGGACGGACAGGACCGCCCGGGAGGGCGCGTCCGAGTGGGTGGACCCGCGCACCTCGGGCGCGGTGCCGGACGTCTACATCTCGATGGGGCAGACGGCGGAGAACCTGGCGCTGCTCAAGGGCGTGTCCCGCGAGGAGATGGACCAGTTCGGCGTGCGGTCGCAGAACCTCGCCGAGAAGGCCCTCGCCAACGGCTTCTGGGCGCGCGAGATCACGCCCGTGACGCTGCCGGACGGCACGGTGGTCAGCAAGGACGACGGCCCGCGCCCCGGCGTGACCTACGAGGCCGTGTCGCAGCTCAAGCCGGTGTTCCGCCCCGACGGGCGGGTCAACGCGGGCAACTGCTGCCCGCTGAACGACGGTGCGGCGGCGCTGGTGGTCATGAGCGACACGAAGGCGGCGGAGCTGGGGATCACGCCGCTCGCGCGGGTGGTCTCCACCGGCGTGTCCGGCCTGTCCCCGGAGATCATGGGCCTCGGCCCGGTCGAGGCGTCCAGGCGCGCGCTGGCGCTCGCGGGCATGTCGATCGGCGACATCGACCTCGTGGAGATCAACGAGGCGTTCGCGGCGCAGGTCATCCCGTCCTACCAGGACCTGGGCATCGACCTGGACCGGCTCAACGTCAACGGCGGCGCCATCGCGGTGGGCCACCCGTTCGGCATGACGGGCGCCCGCATCACCACCACGCTGATCAACTCGCTCCAGTTCCACGACAAGCAGTTCGGCCTGGAGACGATGTGCGTGGGCGGCGGTCAGGGCATGGCGATGGTGCTGGAGCGCCTGAGCTGAGCCTCGGCTCCGACCTCACGACCGAGTGAACACGGAAGGGGCGCCCGGCCATCGGCCGGACGCCCCTTCCGCGTTCCGCGGAGACTCAGTCGCGCTGCAGGTACGACAGCAGGCGCAGGATCTCCAGGTACAGCCACACGAGCGTGGTCATCAGCGCGAACGCCGCGTACCAGGCCCACTTCGCCGGGACACCGGCGCGGATCAGCTCGTTCGCCTGCTCGAAGTCGAGCAGGAAGTTGAACGCGGCGACACCGATGATCACCAGGCTGAAGACGATCGACATCGTGCCGCCGTCGCGCAGACCGGCGTTGACGCCGAACACGCCCAGCAGCAGGTTGCCGAGCATCAGGAACGCGACGCCGACGGTGGCGCCGATGATCCACTTGGTGAGGCGCGGCGTGACGCGGATGGCTCCGGTCTTGTAGACCACGAGCATCGCGCCGAACACGCCGAACGTGCCGAGGATCGCCTGGAAGGCGATGCCGGGGAACAACGCCTCGAACACACCCGTGATGGCGCCGAGGAACACGCCCTCGGCGATCGCGTAGGTCATGACCAGCGGCGCGCTCGGGGTGCGCTTGAAGATGACGATCAGCGACACGACCAGACCGACGATCAGGCCCGGCAGCATCAGCGCGAACGGCGCGATCTGGCCGGTCAGCACCAGCCACGCCGAGACGAGCCCGACGATCATCGTCGTGCCGAGGGTGATCGCGGTCTTGGTGACCACGTCGTCGATGGTGATGGGCCGCTCGGCCGTCGCCGGTGGAGCCTGGTAACCGCCGCCGTGGCCCGCCACGTCCTGCGGCTGACCGAAGCCTGCGTAGTTCCCGCCGTAACCGCCGGTGGGCAGGTTGCGGAACGCGGGATTGCTGGTGGTGCGCACCTCGTCCTCCTGGTGGCGTCTGACGCCTTCACCGTGGTGAACGACCACGGCGGTCGATTCGTTCCCGGTCGGTAAAAGCGACTTTACCCGTGCTGTCGATCTCGTAGACACGGGTGTGATTTACGCAGCGTGATCAATTGCCGACCCGTCCGTGGAGATCTTGCACCTCGGGCGCCTCCTCCACCGGGCGTGTCGGATGTTCGTGCACGCATCGTGATGTGCGGAGTTCCTTCCTGTGGGGGCTTGTGAGCGGTTGCCGGGACCGCAAGGCTCGTTGGTCGCGGCTCGCCGGGGAAGCGGGCAGCGCCACGGGTCAGAGGGAGCCAGGATCAGCATGGGATGGAGACGTCTCGCAGGTGCGGCGGTGGTCGCGGGGTCGGCCCTGCTGTCCGTTCCCGGAGTCGCGGTCGCGCAGGTGCAGGAGGGCCTCGGGTACGAGACAGCGGCCCAGGGCTACGTCGGTGAGCCCGACGGCTTCGACTGGATCGGCTCCTACGTCTGGCAGGGCAAGCAGGTCTGGTGCGTCCAGTACGCGCTCAAGGCCCCGGACAGCACCGTCGCCTACCAGGAGGGCGACGAGCTGCTGACCAAGTACGGCAAGCCGCTGCCCGCCGACGTCGCGGCGAACATCTCCTACCTGCTGCTGCGCTACTCGACGACGACCTCGGCCGACGAGTCCGCCGCGCTCGCGCACCTGCTGCACGGCTGGACCGCGGCGCCGGAGAGCCCGGACCAGGTCGACCCGACCAAGAACACCTACCTCACGGTCGCCTACGACGCGCCGTGGCACCTCGAACGGCTGCCCGAGCCGGCGAAGGCGGCGGTGCAGCGGCTCCGGGCCGACGCCGAGGCCAACCGCGGGCCGTGGAAGGCCGTCGCGGCGGCACCGGAGAAGCCGCAGACCATCGGCACCGCCGACACGTGGTCCGTGAGCGTCACCAAGGAGAAGGACGGGACGGGCGTGCCCGGCGTGCCGGTGGCGTTCGAACTGGTCGACGCGACGCTGCCCGACGGCTCGACCTCCGGCACGCTGACGACCTCCGACAGCGGCGAGCCGGTGAACGTCCAGGTCGTGCCGACCGGCCCCGCGCCGAAGCTCACGGCCGCGCTGGACAGCCCGGCCACCCGGCCCGTCGTGCACGTGCCCGGTGTGCAGGACATGCAGCGCATCGTCACCACCGGCGGTGAGCGGAAGCTGACCGCCTCCACCGAGACGACCGCCCGCACCGCGCCCGGCGCGGTGAAGATCGCCAAGACGGACTCCGAGACGAAGAAGGCGCTGCCCGGCGTCTCGCTGCGGGTCACGGGCGCGGACAGGTCGTCCGCCGCGGTGAAGCAGGACGACGCGGCGCTGGTCGGCGTCGACGGGCAGCCCGTCGTGCTCCAGACCGGGCCGGACGGCACCGTGGAGGTGCCCGACCTGCGCACACCGCAGGAGATCTGCGTGATCGAGGTGGCCGCGCCCAAGGGCTACGACGAGAACTTCGACCCGAACGCGCCGCCGAGCGTCTGCGGCGTGGTCCAGCCGGGCGAGACCCTCGCGCTGGCGATGGAGAACAAGCCGAACAAGCCCGTCGTGCCGAGCACGATCCCGGCCGGGATCGACGGTCGCGGCATCGTCGCGACCGCGCAGACCCTGACGACGGTCCAGCCCGGCTCGCTGATCGGACTGGGCGCCGTGGTGCTGCTCGGCGCCGGGCTCGTCGGGTTCGTCGCGTGGCGGAGGGCGTCCGGCGGGTGAGGTCTTCCAGCGTGCTGACCGGCGTGCTGGTGGCGGGGCTCCTCGCCACCGGCGCGCTGGTCACCTCCGGGCCGTCCACGGTCGTCGGCGGTGAGCCGGTGGCGCTGGACGTCGCACCGGAGCCGAGTCCGATCGGCGACAGCATGAGCACCGGCCGGGGCGCCGACCTCGCCGGGATCAGGGGCGGCGCGAACCCGCCCGAGCAGCGCTCGACGCCCGCTCCTCCCCCACCGGCCGAGCCGTCCCCGTCCGCGCAGCAGCCGGGGACGCAGCAGCCCGGGACGCAGCGGCCACCGCCCGCCCAGCAGCCGGGCACGGTGCGGCTGCCCCGCGGCGGCACGGCCACGCTGGTGCGGTCCGAGGTCGACGAGTCCGGCACGCTGCCCGTGCCGGAGGGCGTCGGCGAGGCCACCTGGTGGGGCGCGGACCTCGCCGGACAGCAGGGGGCCACGGTGCTGGCGGGTCACGTGAACTGGAAGGGCGTCACGGGGCCGTTCGCCGAGCTCTGGCAGGCGAGCGCGGGCACCGACGTCACGGTCCTCGACGCGGCCGGGGCCGAGCACCGGTACCGGATCTCCGAGGTCGTCACCCTGCACAAGGACGAGCTGCCGACCCGCGCGCTGGACCTGTTCGGGCCGAGCGGCCCGCACCGGCTGGTGCTGGTGACCTGCGGCGGCGAGTGGGTGGGCGGCCAGGTCGGCTACGACGAGAACCGCGTCGTCACGGCGACGCCGGTGACCTGACGTGCCAGCGCCTGCCCGCGGGTGGCTCCCCCCGCTAAGTACCATCGCGGCACGGGACACCACCACGGGGGGACGACGTGACCGAGACCGAGGACCTGGCCGCTGAACTGCTCGACCTCGTCGCCGAGCACGACCCGCTCGGCGCGACGCTCTACGGCGTCCCCGGTCACGAGCACCGTCTCGGCGACCGGACCGCTGCGGGCGAGGAGTCGGTGCGCCACCGCGCCCTGGACGTCGCGGCGCGGGCCAGCGCCGTGGAGACCGACGACGAGCAGGACCGGATCACGCTGGCCGTGGTCGTGCAGCAGGCGGAGGCGCTGGCCGACCAGCTCGCCGTGGGCGCGGTCGAGTTCACGATCACCGACTCGTTCTTCGCCGCCGCCGGCGAGCTGCTGTTCGTGATGCCGATGTCCGGTGTGACGACGCCGGAGCAGCGGCAGGCGTACCTCACGCGGCTGTCCGGGGTGCCCGGTTTCCTGGAGGCCGTGGCCACGCGGCACCGCGAGGGCGTGGCCGCGGGCCGCACCCCGGTCGCGCACCTGGTGCGCGCCGCCGTGGCCCACCTGGACCGCTACCTCGCCGCGCCGGAGGCCGATCCGCTGGGCCGCCCGTCCGCGGACGACCCGGCGTTCACCGCCGAGCGCGACCGGCTGCTGGCCGAGGTGGTGCGCCCGGCGTTCGCCGTCTACCGCGACGTCCTCGCCGACGAGCTGGAGCCCGTGGGCCGTCCGGCCGACCGGGCGGGGCTGCGCTGGCTGACCGGCGGCGACGACGCCTACTCCGCGCTCGCCCGCGTGCACACCACCACCGACCGCACCCCCGACGAGCTGCACCGCACCGGCCTGGACGTGATGGCCGGGCTGGAGCGGGAGTACGCCGAGATCGGGCAGCGGGTGTTCGGCACCTCCGACCTGCGCGAGATCTTCACCCGGATGCGCACCGACGCGGCGCTGCGCTGGAACGACGCGGACGAGCTGCTGGAGGCGGCGCGCGCCGCCGTCGTCCGCGCCGAGGAGGCCGCGCCGCGCTGGTTCGGCACGCTGCCCGCCGAGCGCTGCCTGGTGAAGGCGGTGCCGGAGGCCGAGGGGCCGGGCGCTCCCACGGCGTACTACATGGCGGCCGCGCTGGACGGTTCCCGGCAGGGCACCTACTACGCCAACACGTACAAGGCGCGGGAGCGGGACCGCTACGTGTCCGAGGCCATCGCCTTCCACGAGGCCGTGCCCGGCCACCACTTCCAGATCTCGCTGGCCCAGCAGCTCGCCGACCTGCCGATGCTGCGCCGCATCGCGTCGGTGACGGCGTACCTGGAGGGCTGGGGCCTGTACTGCGAGCGGCTCGCGGACGAGATGGGCCTGTACTCCTCGGACCTGGCGCGGCTGGGGATGCTGAGCATGGACTCGCTGCGCGCGTCGCGGCTGGTGTGCGACACGGGGCTGCACGCCAAGGGCTGGAGCCGGGAGCAGGCCATCGCCTACATGCGGGACAACACCGCGCTGGCACCGGTGGAGATCGAGAACGAGGTCGACCGGTACCTGGCGGCGCCGGGGCAGGCGCTGGCGTACATGGTGGGGCGGCTGGAGATCCAGCGCATCCGCGCGGCTGCGGAGGAGAAGCTGGGGTCGTCGTTCGACGTCCGCGCGTTCCACGACCTGGTGCTGGCCGGTGGGCCGCTGCCGCTGGCCGTGCTGGACGGCGTGGTCGCGGAGTGGGCGGCCCGCGGCTGACCCCCGCCCGACGACGGTTGGTTGACACGTCACCTATAGCTGGCTAGTTTGGTTGACGCGTCATCGATGGCACCCGCCGTCGAGGCGCTGGAGGGCGACGTGGAACTCGGCATCTACAGCTTCGGCGAGCGGCATCCCGACCCGATCACGGGAGAGCAGCTCTCCGTCGCGGAGGCACTGGCCAACACCCTGGAGCGGATCAGGCTCGCCGACGAGCTGGGTCTGTCGTTCTACGGACTGGGTGAGCACCACCTGCCGGAGTACTCGATCTCCAACCCCGGCACCGTGCTCGCCGCGGCGGCGAGCGTCACGCGCGACATCGTGCTCAGCTCCGCCGTGACGGTGCTGAGCACCGAGGACCCGGTCCGGCTCTACCAGCAGTTCACGACGCTGGACCAGCTCAGCGGGGGCCGGGCCGAACTGCTCGCGGGCCGCGGCTCGTTCACCGAGTCGTTCCCGCTGTTCGGCGCGGACCTCACCGACTACGACGAGCTGTACGAGGAGAAGCTCGACCTGCTCCTGGCGCTCGACCGCGAGAACCCGATCACCTGGTCGGGCAAGTTCCGGCCACCGCTGGAGAACGCCAGCGTGCTGCCCCGGCCGTACGGCGAGCACCTGCGCATCTCGGTGGGCACGGGCGGCAACCCCGAGTCCTCGATCCGCGCGGGCGCGCTGGGACTGCCCGTCGTGTACGCCGTGATCGGCGGACGGCCCGAGCGGTTCGCCCCGCTGGTCGACCTCTACCGCCAGGCGGGCGAGGCGTCCGGGCAGCCGGCGCAGCGCGCGCACGTCACGATGGGCGCCATCGGCCTGATCGCCGAGAGGTCGCAGGACGCCAAGGAGGCGTTCTACCCGTACTGGCTGGAGACGATGAAGTACGGCTCGCGGGCGCGCGGCTGGCCGATGCCCGGCCGCGCCCACTACGACGAGTACACCAGCGGGGCGCAGGCGCTGTTCACCGGGAGCCCGAACGAGATCGCCGAGCGGATGATCTCCGTCGGGAAGCTGGTGAAGGCCGACCGCTACGCGATGCAGATGGACTGGTCCGGCGTCCCGCACGCCACGGTGATGACCGCGATCGAACTGCTGGGCACGAAGGTCCTGCCGCAGGTGCGCGAGGCGTTCGCCTCCTGACCGGCGCGCTCCCGGCTCCGGACCCCCCGTCCGGAGCCGGGAGCACACCCGTCCCCCCGCGAGCGCTCACCGCCGGTGGCTGCGGTGGTGCACGATCAGCGCGGCCGCGGACGCCAGCACGAGCAGGCCGAAGACGACGCTCACGGCGACGAGACCGGCCGTCGAGGTCGCCACGTTCCCGGCCGCGCTGACCACCAGGGCCAGCCACAGCAGCGGACGCACGGTCCCGCTGCTCCTGCCGATCGACGGTGCGGTGGACGTGTCGCTGGCGCTGTACGAGTCGGCCACCGGTCTCTCCTTCGTTCGACGGGCTGTTCGGTGTGACACCAACGCTACGAATCCGGACCCGCCCGGACGATCCCGCCAGCGGGCCGACCCCTGGTACAGCAGGCTGCACTCCTGTCCCCCTGGCCTGGTGCGGCTCGCGCGCCCGTGGTTACCTGTGGCCCTCGACCAGGAGGTGCGGATGCGGACCCACGACGTCGCGCCGACCGGCGTGAAGCCGTTCCGGCGCTGGGACCTCGTCGCTCGCGCACGGTCCACTCTGGACGCCATGGAGCACCTCGTCGGTGGACTGGGCACGGCGGTGCTCGCGGTGGCCGCGCTGTTCGGACTGCTCGTCACCGCCGCGGCGTGCCTCGTCGGCGTGGGCGTGCTGCTGGTCCCCACCGCGCTGCGCGGGCTCCGCGTCGTCGCCGACCGCGAGCGCGAACGGCTCTCCCGCTGGGGTCCGGAGATCACCGCCCCGGAACCGGTGCCGCACCGGCCGCTGGCCGCCCTGCGGGACCTCGCCGTGCGCCGCGAGCTCGTCTGGGTCGCGGGTCACGCGTTCTTCGGGCTGTCCCTCGGCCTGGCCGCGCTGACGCTGCCGCTCAACGCGGTCCGCGACATCTCCTTCCCGCTGTGGTGGCACCTGGTGCCGCCCGACGATCTCGCCACGTCGTCCATGGGGCTCTGGACCGTCGACGACCTGGCCGACGTCCTCGGCGTGGCGCTGCTGGGCCCGGTGTGGCTGACGCTCGCCATGATCCTGGTCCCGCACATGGCCCGGTGGCAGGCGTGGCCCGGACGCCGCCTCCTGTCGTCCGACCGGGACGCCGACCTCGTCCTGCGCATCGCCCAGCTGACCGCGACCCGCGCCGGCGCGCTGGACGCGCACGCCGCTGAGCTGCGGCGGATCGAGCGGTCGCTGCACGACGGGACGCAGAACCGGCTCGTCGCGGTCACCGTCCTGCTCGGCGCGGCCCGCCGGGCGCTGGCCCGCGATCCGGAGCAGGCCGCCGTCATCGTCGACCGCGCTCAGGACGCCGCCGAGCAGGCGCTCGCCGAGCTGCGCGCGGTGGTGCGCAGCATCCTGCCGCCGGTGCTGACCGACCGCAGCCTCGCCGACGCCCTCGCCACCCTGGCCACCGCGTGCCCGGTGCCCTGCCGCATCGACACCGACGAGGCCGAGCGGTGCGCGGCGTCCGTCGAGGCGACGGCGTACTTCGCGGCCGCCGAGGCGCTCACCAACGTCGCGCGGCACAGCGGCGCCCAGCACTCCGCCGTGACGCTGCGCCGTCACGACGACCACCTGCGGCTGGAGATCACCGACGACGGGCACGGCGGGGCGGACGTCCACGCCGGGTCCGGACTCGCCGGCATCCGCCGCCGCGTGGAGGCCCACGACGGGACCTTCGCGCTGACCAGCCCCTCCGGGGGACCGACCACTCTCGTTGTGAGCCTGCCGTGCGGATCGTGATAGCCGAGGACGACTCCCTCCTGCGCGAGGGGCTGGCGCTGCTCCTGCGCGCCGAGTCCCTGGACGTCGTCGCCACCACCGGTGCCCCGGACGAGTTCCTCGACGCGATCGACGCGCACGAACCCGACGTGGCCATCGTGGACGTCCGGATGCCCCCGACGCACACCGACGAGGGCATCGTCGCCGCCGTCGAGGCGAGGCGCCGTCAACCCGGCCTGGCGGTGCTCGTGCTGTCGGCGTACGTGGAGCAGGCGTTCGCCACCGAACTGCTGGCCACGGGCGGCGCACGCCTGGGCTACCTGCTCAAGGAGCGGGTCGGCCGCGTGGAGGAGTTCCTGGACGCGCTGCACCGCGTGGCCGGAGGAGGCACCGCGATCGACCCGGAGGTGGTGGCCCAGCTCCTGTCCAGGAGCCGCCCCGACACGAGGCTGGAACGCCTGAGCCCGCGCGAGCGCGAGGTGCTGGCGCTGATGGCGGAGGGCCTGGGCAACACCGCCATCGCCGAACGCCTGGTGGTTACCGACGGAGCCGTCCACAAGCACATCCGCAGCATCTTCGCGAAGCTGGACCTGGCTCCCGCGGACCGGGCGGACCGCCGCGTGACGGCGGTCCTGCGCTACCTGGAGAACGGCCGTCGCTGAGGACACCGACGTGGTCACCTTCTGAGGTCGAGGCGGTCCGCGGTCGCCGGTCGGAAGCAGAGCGTTCCGCGCTGCCCCACCGGGTTCCGTCCGCCGGTGAGCAGTTCGCGAACTCGGGCACGCGTCGAACCAGGACGGTCGGGTGGCGTCAGCGCGAGCACGACGACCTTCGACCGGGAGAACCCGGTCGCGGGTCGTCCGACGTGACGAGCGGTGGTGCCCCCGACGGGATTCGAACCCGTACCGCAATCCTTTTAAGGGATCTGCCTCTGCCGATTGGGCCACGGGGGCGACGGGCAGCCTATGGGGTCGACGAACTCCACCGGGTCCAGATCCCCCCGATGTCGCCTGGACGGCCCAGTGCTCACCACCGGACAGATCGGTCCGGCAGCGGACCGATGGCCGTCATGCCCAGCACGACCTCCGAGTGCGGATCGCACCCGAGCACGCGTTCTACCAGTTCGTCCCGCAGCGCCGCCGTGTAGCCCACCCCCAGGTCCATCGCCGTCGCCACCAGGTAGGCGGTCTGGGACAGGTGGCCGACGTCCATCTGCACGACGCGGTAGGCGCGCGACGTGTCGTAGCGCCAGCGGGTGCGGTCGAGCACGCCGGTGTGGGCCAGCACGAGCGGGGCGCCGCCCACCCACTCCTGATCACCGGCCGCGGTGGTCATCTCCGCGGCCGTCCACACCGCGCCCAGCGGCTCCAGGACGTGCTCCGCGCCGTTGTAGTGGTGCCAGCCGTCCGCCAGGCCGTCGACGCCGCGCACGTGCGCGTACAGCTCCACCGGGTGCCGTCCCCCGCCGGACGGGCTGGTCTTGAACACGGTGCCGGAACGACCGGTGCGGGGGCGGGCCGGGGACGGGCCGGCCAGGACGGCGAGGAGTTCCGCGACCTGCTGCACGGTCGGAGCGCCCGGCGCGAAGCGGCGGGTGGTGCGGCGGGCCATCAGGACGTCCAGGATGCCCGCGGTGCCCCACGCCGGGTCGTCGCGCAGCGGCGGCAGCGCCACGCCCGAGCCGAAGCTGCGGAACGGCGGTGGCGGCGGCTCCACGCCGAGCTTCTCCTCCAGCACCGCGTCGTGGTCGTCGGCCGCCTGGTAGGGCGCGTCGGCGAGGGTGCGGCTGGCGAAGTGGTAGTGCCTGGCGGACGCGCCCCACGACGACCACTTCTCCAGCAGGCTGCTCTCGTCGCGGTGCTCGGGCGAGCCCTCGACGATCAGCACGCCCGCGTCGAGGAGCTGGTCCAGGACGCCCCGCAGGGCCGCGCGGTCCGCGTCGGGCAGCGGCGCGAGCAGGTCGTCGACGTCGGTGAACCCGACGAACTTGCGGCACAGCAGTTCGGCCGTCTCGCTGATCGCGAACTGGCGGTGGTGCAGGTAGTCGTCCCACACCACGTTCCCGGCCTCGTAGAACAGCGTCGCGTGCTCAGCGACCTTTACCCGCACCCGAGAGCTCCCTGAACCGGTGGGCCACCCAGTCGTGCACCGCGTCGGAGACCGCCGTGCTGTCGGCACGGTGTTCGAACCACCGCCAGTCGCAGTTGACGTTGACCTCCAGGAACACGTGGTCGTCGCCCGTGACGAGCAGGTCGAAGGCCGCCACCTGAAGACGCCAGTGGCGCGTCAGCGCGAGGATCTTGTCGACCAGGCGGGAGGGCACCTCGGTGGGCGTGACGCGCACGGCGTCGGGGTCCACCCACAGCTGGGCGGGGTCCATCTTGTCCACCTGGTAGGCGATGCACCGCTCGCCGACGACGAACACCCGCAGCTCCGTGTCGGACGGCACGTACTGCTGCACGATGACGGGCGCGGGCTCGGGGGCGTCGGAGGAGCGGCTGGTCTCCAGCGGGCGCGGGAACAGGCCGTGCTGCACGCCGGGACGCGGCTCCAGCAGGTGCCGTCCGGTGGTCTTCACGATGCACGCCCCGCCGCCGGGCCTGGTGCGGCCGGGGCGGGTGGTCACGGCGGTCCGGGGGATGCGCAGGCCGAACGCGGAGGCGTCGGAGAGCTGGGTGAGCCGGTCGAGGTGCGCGGTGGACCGCGACGGGTTGACGTGGCCCCAGTCGGAGCGGGAGGTGAGCCAGTTCGCCACGGACGCCCACTGGTCGACGGCGTAGGCGCCGGAGAGGGTACCGGGTTCGACGGGCAGGGCGGACAGCTCGAAGTGCCGGCGCCACACCAGCAGCGGACGCAGCAGCCAGCGGTCCAGCTCGATCAGGGGCGCGTCGGTGTAGACGGTGAACGGGATGTCGGCGCAGCGGTCGGCGTCGATGCGGGCCATCCGGATGCCGCGCTCGGCGAGCGCGATGGACAGCTCGTTCATCTCCATGTCGGCGGCGCGGGCCAGCACCAGCACGCACGGCTGCGGGCTGCCGTCGGTGCTGTCGTCCACCATGCCCAGGCGGTGCACCTGCTCCTGGAAGTCCAGGCACTTGGGCTTGGAGCGGAACAGGTACTCCTGGCCCTGGAGCAGGAGCGGCGTGGGAGCGGGTGACCGCGCTTCGGACGGGGGCCCGTCGGTGCGAACCCCACGCCCGGACGCGGACACCGTCAGTCGTCCTTCTTGCTTCGGAAAATCTTCCCGGCCGTGGCGTACTCGGCGGCGTAGTCCGCCAGGACGCGGTCCTCGATCTCGCCGCGGCGAAGCTGTGCGGCCAGCTCCTCGAGAGACATCGGGATCACCTTCCTCCCCAGCACGTGCGTCACACATTTGGGTGCGGCACAAGCAGTAGTCTCTGGTTGACGTTACGCAATGTCAAGGTTGCTGTCACATCATTGCGCCGAACGGGGGATCAAGTTACCCACTCGCCGCCACTACAGCTTTTGTTCCCCGCAGTTGTACTACGCCGAACGGGTGTCGCGCCGCCCGGGGGACGACGCGACACCCGTCGCGGTGATCAGCTCTTGGTGGCGTAGTCGAACTCGGCCTTCGGGTTGTTGATCTGACCGAGGGCGACGATCTCGCGGCCGGACACCAGCGCGAGGGTCCAGTCCACGACGACGCGGAACTTGCGGTTGAACGTGGGCATCCGGCTCACGTGGTACGAGCGGTGCATGAACCACGCCACGAAGCCCTTGAGCTTGATGCCGTAGACGTCGGCCACGCCCTTGTAGAGGCCCAGGCCCGCGACGGAACCGGCGTACTTGTGGACGTAGTCCTGCGGCTCTTTGCCGCGCTGCACGGCCACGATGTTCTTCACGAGCTGCTTGGCCTGGCGGACGGCGTGCTGCGCGGAGGGGCTGCACGTCGCGTTCGGGTCCTCCTCGGTGCGCGAGAGGTCCGGCACCGCGGAGCAGTCACCGGCCGACCACACGCCGGGCAGGCCCTCGACCTGGAGCTTCGCCGTGCAGCGGACGCGACCGCGCTCGTCGAGCGGCAGGTCGGTGTTGCGCAGGACCGGGTTGGCCTTCACGCCGGCGGTCCAGATGACGGTGTCCGAGTCGAACTCGGTGCCGTCGTCGAGGACGACGTGGCCGCCCTCCAGGGACTTCACCCTGGTGTCGAGGAACACCGTGATGCCGCGCTTCTCCAGCTGCTGCACGGTGTAGACGCCCATCTTGGCGCTGACCTCGGGCATGATCCGGCCGGTGGCCTCGACCAGCACCCAGTTCATGTCCTCGGGTTCGAGGTTGGAGTAGTAGCGCATCGCGTAGCGCGACATGTCCTCCAGCTCGGCCAGGGTCTCGATGCCCGCGTAGCCGCCGCCGATGACCACGAAGCTCAGCAGGCGCTTGCGCAGCTCCGGGTCGTCGGTGCTGGACGCCTGGTCCAGCCGCGACAGCACGTGGTTGCGGATGTAGATGGCCTCGCCGATCGTCTTCACGCCGATGCCGCGCTCCGCCAGGCCCGGGATGGGCAGCGTGCGGGCGACGGAGCCGAGGGCGCTGACGAGGACGTCGTACTCCAGCGTCTCGATGTGGCCGTCGGCCGTCTCGACCGTGACGGTCTTGCTGGCGTGCTCGATCTTCGTGGCACGGCCCGTGACGACGTGGCAGCGCTTGAGGACCTTGCGGAGGGGCGCCACGACGTGACGCGGTTCGATGGACCCGGCAGCCGCCTCGGGGAGGAACGGCTGGTAGGTCATGTGCGGCTGCGGGTCCACCACAGTCACGGACGCTTCACCGGAACGGAGTTTCGACTGCAACCCCAGGGCGGTGTACATGCCGACGTACCCACCGCCGACGATCACGATCCGTGTGGGTTGCGACTTCACAGCAGCCATACGGACATGGTCGCACCCCCGTCCACGTGTGTGCGCATCTGAACGGCCCGTTGTGACGACGGTCGCCGGGTGATGCCAGCCACTCGGACGGCTGACCTGCGACGGAGGGTGCGAGCGGTAAAAGCCCTGCGAGGATCGTTCAAGAGAGGACCCGTTCGGCCGCGGCGGGACGGCCGTCGCCCCGGTGATCGGGGGGATGCGGAACCACCCCGACGGGGAGGTGCGAGCGCGACGATCCCCGGCTGCGCCGCACGCGGACCGTCACCGCGCCCGGAACGGGACCGGCATCACCGGGAGCCGAGGCGCGGGAGGCGGCGGGGAGTTCTCGCCCCGGCGACCGGCGTCCTCGAAGACGACCGCCACGACGTCGGTGCCGTTCCCGGTGCCGCCGGGAACGGCACCGGGCCGGGCCTCCCGGCGCCCACCGCTCAGCCGTCCGTCGCTCAGCCGTCCGTCACTCAGCCGTCCGTCGCTCAGCGGTCCGTCGCCCGGCCGTCCGTCGCTCGGGCGACGCCGTCACAGACCGGCGGCCGTTCTCGCGGTGGTCAGGACCTCGCGCAGCATCACCGGCGTCAGCAGACCCGTCTGGGTGTTGCGCTGGCTCGGGTGGAAGCACCCGATCAGGCGCAGCGGCCGGTCGCCGGAGAGGTCCACCTCGCGCCCGTGCCCGAAGACCGGGCGAGGGCGCGGCACCTCCCACCCCGCCGCCGCCAGCACGGGCAGCAGGGCCTGCCAGCCGAAACCGCCGAGCACGACCACCGCGCGCAGGGTCGGCATCAACAGCTCCAGCTCGGTCGCGAGCCACGGGCGGCACGTGTCGCGCTCGGCCGGAGTCGGCTTGTTGTCCGGCGGCGCGCACCGCACCGGTGCGGTGATCCTGGTGCCGAGCAGCTCCAGGCCGTCGTCCGGGCGGTCTCCGGTGGGCTGCGACGCCAGTCCGGTGGCGTGCATCGCGGCGAAGAGGAACTCGCCCGAGCGGTCACCGGTGAACATCCGGCCGGTGCGGTTCCCACCGTGCGCGGCGGGAGCCAGGCCGACGATCGCGAGGCGCGCGTCCGGCGGCCCGAAGCCGGGCACCGGACGGCCCCAGTAGTCCTCGTCGCGGAATGCGGCGCGCTTGACCCGCGCCACCTCCTCCCGCCACGCGACCAGGCGCGGGCAGCGGCGGCACCCCGTGACGGCGGTGTCCAGCTCGGGCAGCGAGCGGAATCTCACCGGACACCTCCAGCGGACGAACGTAGGGTTGGACCATGCCGGAGGAGAAGGACAGCGACAAGAGCGACCACAGCGAGGACGGCGCGCACGAGGTGCCGTCCGACGACCTGGTCACCATCCAGCACAGCATCACGGTCAAGCGGCGCAAGCTGAACTACACCACGACGACCGGACGGGTGGTCCTCCGCGAGGAGGTGCTCACCGACGGCACGTTCGACGGACACAAGCCCAAGGCCGAGGTCTTCCTCACCGCGTACACCCTCGACGGGGCCGACCCGGCCAAGCGCCCGGTGACCTTCGCGTTCAACGGCGGCCCCGGCTCGTCGAGCGTGTGGTTGCACCTCGGGCTGCTGGGCCCGCGCCGCGTGGTGTCCGGCGACGTGGACGACCTGACGCCACCGCCCTACGACCTCGTCGACAACCCGGAGACGCTGCTCGCGCACAGCGACCTCGTGTTCATCGACCCGGTGTCCACCGGCTACTCCCGCGCGATCACGGGCGAGAAGCCCGGCGCGTACCACGGCTTCGGAGCCGACATCGAGTCCGTCGGCGAGGTGATCCGGCTGTGGACCTCGCGGCACGGCCGCTGGATGTCGCCGAAGTTCCTCGCCGGTGAGTCCTACGGGACGACCCGCGCCGCCGGTCTCGCCGAGCACCTCCAGACCCGTTACGGCATGTACCTCAACGGCCTGGTGCTCATCTCGTCCGTGCTGGACTTCGGCACGATCGACTTCAGCGAGGGCAACGACCTCCCGCACGCGCTCTTCCTGCCGACCTACGCGGCCATCGCGCACCACCACGGCCTGCACGGCGACCGCGCGCTGGAGGACGTGCTGTCCGAGGCGGAGGAGTTCGCCTCCCGCGACTACCCGTGGGCGCTGGCGCGCGGCAACCGGCTCACCGCCGAGGAGCGCGCGGGCGTCGTGACCCGGCTCGCCGCGCTGACCGGCCTGTCCGAGGACTACGTCGACCGCGTCGACCTGCGGGTCGAGCACGTCCGCTTCTTCACCGAGCTGCTGCGCTCGCAGCGGAGGGTGGTCGGCCGCCTGGACTCGCGGTTCACCGGCTGGGACAGCGACTACGGCCGCGAGCACATGTCGGAGGACCCCTCGTACTCGGCGATCCTCGGGCCGTACACGGCGGCGTTCAACCAGTACGTGCGCGCGGAGCTGGGGTACGCCAACGACCTGCCCTACGAGATCATCTCCAGGTCGGTGCGTCCCTGGTCGTACAAGGAGTTCGAGAACGCGCACGTGAACGTGTCCGGCAAGCTGTCGGCCGCGATGCGCGCGAACCCGGCGCTGAAGGTGCACGTCGCCCTCGGCTACCACGACGGGGCCACCCCGTACTACGCCGCGGAGCACGTGCTCGCGCACCTGGCGATCCCGGCGGAGCTGGTGGGCAACGTCGAGTCGGCCTACTACCCGGCCGGTCACATGATGTACGTCCACGAGCCGTCGCGCGTGCAGCAGTCGAAGGACCTGGCGGCGTTCGTGCAGGCGGCGTCCAACCGCTGATCGGCCGCCCGGCGCTCCGGCACCCGCTCGTGCCGGAGCGCCGTCACGCGACCTCCTGGTGGTGGTCGACCGCCGCGAGCGGGTGCGGTCTGGCCCGCGCCTGCTCGTAGGCGGCCCGCAGCTCGGCGATCACGGCGTCGGGGTCGTCGCGCAGCCTGCTCGGCAGGGTCTGCACGACGACGACGCCCGCGGTCGCGTAGCGCGTGTTGCGGCGCAGCAGCTCGGCGTGCTCGGCCGCGCCGTGGTGGGCCTCGTAGGAGTCCAGCTCCCAGGCCAGGGCCACCTCGCCGCACCACGCGTCGGGCATTCCGAGGAACTTCCCCGCCCGGTCGTACACCGCGACCCGCCGCTGCGCCGCCGGCAGCCCGGCCCGCCGCCAGATGGCGGTGGTGTCGGCCTCGGCCACGGTGAGCAGCTCGGTCCGCACCTGGAGCACGACGTGCGGGGGCAGCGGCTGGCCGCGCCTGGCCGCGTTCTCCACCTCGCGGTTCAGGTCCTCCAGCGTGCCCAGCTTGCGGCGCACGGCCTCCACCAGCAGTGGCCGCACGGCCGACGCCTCGGTGATCCGGCGCAGCCCGTCGAGCACCGCGCGGACGGGAGGCGCGAGCCGCATCCCGCTGCGGATGACCACCGACGGCAGGAACTTCGTCCGCTCGACCACGACGAACCCGGCGTCGGCCACCTCGACGTCCGGCGGCACCAGCAGGTGCACGACGCCCAGGTCGGGAGCCCGGCCCATGCCCTGCAACCGGGCGGCCTCGAACCCGGTGACCACGGACTCGTGGCCGCCGTGCAGCAGAGCGGCCTCCACCCGCTGCCGCGTGCTGGGCTCGGCGCGGCTCAGCAGCACGACTCGCGGTAACAACCACCGCCAGGGCCCACCGGACCGGCACCGCTCCTCGACCACGTGTTCGGGCACGCCCAACCGGCGCAGGGTCGACAGGGCGATCACGCCCTGGCGGCCGTGTGCAGCCAGTTCGCTCGCCTCACCGCTCCACTCCGCGTCCGTCATGTTTGCAGGATGCAGCCCACCCCCGACAGTTCTGGACCGCGAACCGGGGGAACGAGGGCCGAACCACTACGCCGATCGGGTGAAATTTCAGGGAACGACGACGCGTGGCTCGGCGAAGTGGCAGGCGCTCGGATGATCGGCTCCCGGCGCCCCGGCCGGCCGGTCGGCCAGCGCGGGCTCCTCGGTCGCGCAGACGTCCCGCGCCTTCCAGCACCGGGTGCGGAACCGGCAGCCCGACGGCGGGTCCACCGGCGACGGCACGTCGCCGGTCAGCCGGATCACGTCGCGCCGTCCCCGCAGCGCCGGGTCCGGCACGGGCACCGCGGACAGCAGCGCCTGCGTGTACGGGTGGGTGGGGTGGCCGTAGATCTGCTCCTCCGTGCCGATCTCGACGATCTTGCCCAGGTACATCACGGCGACCCGGTCGGACAGGTGCCGCACCACGGACAGGTCGTGCGCGATGAGCAGGCAGGACAGCCCGAACTCGGCCCGGAGCTCCCCCAGCAGGTTCACGACCTGCGCCTGGACCGACACGTCGAGCGCGGACACCGGCTCGTCGCACACGAGCACCCTCGGCCGCAGCGCGAGGGCGCGGGCGATGCCGACGCGCTGGCGCTGGCCGCCGGAGAACTGGTGCGGGTAGCGGCTGATGTGCTCGGGGTTGAGCCCCACCACGTCGAGCAGCTCGCGCACCTGCGCCGCCCGCGAGCCGCGCGGAGCCACCTCGGGGTGGATCTCGAACGGCTCGCCGACGATGTCGCCGACGGTCATCCGCGGGTTGAGCGAGGTGTACGGGTCCTGGAGCACGATCTGCACGTCGCGCCGCCACCGCCGCAGCTCGGCGCCGCGCAGCGCGAACACGTCGCGGCCCTCGAACCGCACCTCGCCGGACGTGGCGGGCTCCAGCCGCAGCAGCACCTGCGCGAGCGTCGACTTGCCGCAGCCGGACTCGCCGACCACGCCCAGGGTCTCCCCGGCGGCGAGGTCGAACGACACGCCGTCCACGGCCCTGACGTGGCCGATGGTGCGCTTGACCAGCACGCCGGTGGTCACCGGGAAGTGCTTGACGAGGTCCTGGACCCGGAGGAGGGGCTCAGCCACCGCTGACGACCTCCTCGGCGAAGTGGCACGCGCTGACGCGGCCGGACCCGAGCGCCACCTGCGCGGGGACCTCGGTGCGGCACACGTCCCGCGCACGCGGGCAGCGCGGGTGGAACGGGCACCCCGGCGGGACGGCCAGCAGCGACGGCGGCAGGCCCCTGATGGTGTGCAGGGCCGATCCCCTCTGGTCCAGCCGCGGCAGCGACTCCAACAGCGCTGCCGTGTAGGGGTGGCCGGGCGAGCGGAACAGGTCGCGGGCGTCGGCGTGCTCGACGACGCGCCCCGCGTACACGACGGCGATCCGGTCGGCGACCTCGGCGACCACGCCCAGGTCGTGCGTGATGAGGACCAGCCCCGTGTTCCGCTCGGCCTGGATCTCGGCCAGCAGGTCCATGATCTGCGCCTGCACGGTCACGTCGAGCGCCGTGGTCGGCTCGTCGGCGATGAGCAGCTCGGGGTCCAGCGCGAGCGACATGGCGATCATCGCGCGCTGCCGCATCCCGCCGGAGAACTGGTGCGGGTACTCGCGGACGCGCTGCTTCGCGCCGGGGATGCGCACCAGGTCCAGCAGCTCGATCGCGCGCTGCCGGGCGTCGCGCCGGCTGGCGCCGAGCCGCACCCGCAGCTGCTCCTCGATCTGGAAGCCGACGGTGAAGACCGGGTTCAGCGCGGACAGCGCGTCCTGGAAGATCATCGCCAGGCCGCTGCCGCGCAGCACCCTGCGCCGCTCGGGGGTGGCCCTGAGCAGGTCCTCGCCGTGGAAGCGCACCGCGCCGCCGGTCACGAACGCGGGCGGGGTGTCGAGGATGCCCATGACGGCCTGCGCGGTGACGCTCTTGCCGGAGCCCGACTCCCCCAGCACGGCCAGGGTCTCACCGGCGGCGACGTGGTAGCTCACGCCGTTGAGGACGCTCGCCACCCCGTCGCGGGTGCGGAACTCCACGCGCAGGTCCTCGACCTCCAGCAGAGCACCGGAGTGGTCCACTTCGGACATGTTCCTACCTCAGCTTCGGGTCGAGCGCCTCGCGCACGGCGTCGCCGAGCATGACGAACGCCAGCACGGTGACGGTGAGGAAGCCCGCGGGGAACAGCAGGGCGTGCGGCGCGACGCGGATGTAGTCCTTCGCACCGTTGATCATCACTCCCCAGGACACGACCGGCTGGCGCAGCCCGATGCCCAGGTAGGACAGGGTCGCCTCGACGCCGATGAACGCGCCGAGGGCGATGGTCGAGTACACCAGCACGGGAGCCAGGCAGTTGGGCAGCAGGTGCCGCAGGATCACGCGCCGCGGGCTGGCGCCGAGCGCCCGCGCCGCCTTCACGTAGTCCTGCTGCTTCGCGGCGACGGCCGCCGAGCGCATGATGCGCATGGCCACCGGCCACGACAGCAGCGCGATCGACAGCACGACCTGGGCCACGATGCGCGTGGCCGACGCCGAGCCCGCCGCGTTGAGCGTGCTCAGCACGACGATGGCGCCCAGCACGAACGGCACGCCGACGAGGACGTCCGCCACCCGCGACACCACCGCGTCCGGCCAGCCTCCGTGAAAACCGGCGAGGATGCCCAGCACCGAGCCGATGAGCACGGTGCCGAGGGTCGCGAGCACCCCGACCACGATCGACGCGCGAGTGCCGTGGACGACGCGGGCGTAGACGTCGTAGCCCTGGTTGTCGTAGCCGAACCAGGCGTCGGCCGACGGCGCTTCCCGGCTGCGGCCGAGGTCGCCGAAGGCGGGGTCGGCCGAGGTGAACAGCGCCGGGAACGCCGCCAGCAGCAGCACCAGCGAGATCAGCGAGACGGAGATCCAGAACAGCGGGCGCGCGCGCAGCTCCCGCCACGCGTCGCCGAACAGGCCGCGGGGCCGGTCCTGCCGCTCCGGGCCGCCCTCGGCGGCGGTGACGCGGGCGTCGGCGCCGAGGGCCGCACCGGCGGCGGCGGCGCTGGGGTCACTCATAGCGGATCCTCGGGTCGAGCACGGCGCAGAGCAGGTCGACCACGAGGGTCATCACCAGGTAGACCAGCACCAGGACGGTGACGAGCCCGGTCACCATCGCGCCCTCCTTCGTCTGGACGGAGCGGAAGACCAGGCCGCCGATTCCGGGCACGTTGAAGATGCCCTCGGTGACGATCGCACCGCCCATGAACGCGCCGAGGTCGGTGCCGAGGAACGTGATCACCGGGATCAGCGAGTTGCGCAGCACGTGCACGCCCACGATCCGGCTCTGCGGCAGCCCCTTGGCCAGCGCCGTGCGCACGTAGTCGGCCCTGCGGTTCTCCGAGATGCTCGCCCTGCTCAACCGCGCCACGTAGGCCATCGACAGGCTCGCCAGCACCAGGCCGGGCACGATCAGGCCGCCGAACGTCGGCGTGCTGACCGTCGGCGAGATCCAGCCCAGTTGCAGGCCGAACACCAGCTGCACGACGTAGCCGGTGACGAAGACCGGGATCGAGATGAGGAACAG
This sequence comes from Umezawaea beigongshangensis, assembly GCF_016464305.1. Lineage (GTDB taxonomy): Bacteria > Actinomycetota > Actinomycetes > Mycobacteriales > Pseudonocardiaceae > Umezawaea_A > Umezawaea_A beigongshangensis. The sequence continues at coordinate 301,509 of NZ_JAEIOJ010000004.1, read as the reverse complement.
CGTCGACACCAGCACCAGGCTGTCCAGGAAGCCCCGGTTGCGCAGACCGCTGACGACACCGGCGGTGATCCCGATGACCGCCTCCACGACCAGCGCCACGAGCGCCAGCCTCAGCGTGACCGGGAACGTCTCCACGATCCGGTCGCTGACCTCGACGCCGGAGGACGTCCGGCCGAAGTCGCCCCGCACCAGGTTCAGCAGGTACTCGCCGTACTGGACGACCACCGGGTCGTCCAGGTTGAACTCCTCGCGCATCGCGGACACGTAGGAGTCGGGGCAGTCGCGCTCCCCGCACTTGCCGGCGAACGGATCGCCGGGCACGGCCCACACCAGCACGTAGATCAGGAACGTGGTCCCGAGGAACACCGGGATCATCTGCAGCAGTCGGCGCAGCACGTAGCGGCCCACGAGAACTCCCCTCGCCGAGGCGGTCCACGGCGCTGTGCTGTCAGCCGACCTCGACGGACGCGAGGTCGAGGCTGCGGAAGGGGTCCAGCTTCGCGACCGTGAGCCGCTCTGACCTGCCCGCGATGGTGTTCTGCGTCCACAGCGGAATGGACGGCACGTCCTGCGCCATCATCTTCTCGGCCTCCTGGTACAGCGCGGCGGCCTGCTCCTCGTCCGCCGCCCGGTCGGCCTCGGCGAGCTTCGCGTCCACCGCCGGGTTGCTGTAGAGGCCGTCGTTGGACGACGCGCCCGTGCGGAACAGCGGGTTGAGCCAGTTCTCGATCGACGGGTAGTCCGCGATCCAACCCGCCCGGTACATGCCCTTCATCTCGTGGGCGTTCACCTTCTGCCGGAAGTCGCCGAAGCTGGTGGCCGGCACGAAGCGGACGTCGAGGCCGAGCGTGTTCTTGATGCTGTTCGCGACCGCCTCGGCCCACTCCTGGTGGCCGCCGTCGGTGTTGGACTCCAGCAGGATCTCGCCGGTGTAGCCCGACCTGGCCAGGTGCTCCTGGGCCTTCTCCGGGTCGTAGGTGCAGTACTCGCCGCACTGACCCGCCCTGTAGCCCTTGGTCAGCGGGTGCACCCAGCCGTCGGCGGGGATGCGGCTGCCCTCGAAGATCTTCTGCGTGATCTCCTCGCGGTCGATCGCCATCGACAGCGCCTTGCGCAGGTCGGCGTTGTCGTAGGGCGCGAGGTAGAACGGGAACGCGATGGTCTGGTTGTTCAGCGTCTCCTTCTGCACGACGCGCTCGCCCAGGTCCGTCTGGTACTTCTGGCCCGCCAGCGCGTTGGGCGGCAGCTCCTCCATGAAGTCCAGGCTCCCGGAGACCAGGTCGGCGTAGGCCGACTCGCGGCTCTGGTAGACCTTCAGCGTCAGGTCCTTGAACTTCGGCCCGTCCGACCCCCGGTAGTCGTCGTAGCGGGTCAGCTTCACCTCCTGGCCGACCACGCGGGAGACGTACTCGAACGGGCCGTTGCCGATCGGGTGGGCCTCGAACGCCGCCCGGTCGTCGAAGAACGCCTTCGGCAGCGGCGCGTAGACCTCGTAGCCCAGGGTCACCGGGAAGACGGAGAACGGCGCGGAGAGCGTGACCTCGAAGGTGTGGTCGTCGACGACCTCCAGGCCGGACATCGCGTCCGTGGTGGGCGCGGGGGCCGCCAGGGGCCCGTCGGCGCCGTCCGGGTCAGCCGGGTGGACCTCGTCGTAGCCCGCGATCTGGGAGAAGAAGCTCGCGCCCTGCGTGGCGTTGGGGCCGTGGGCGGTCCAGTTCCACGCGTCGACGAAGCTGGACGCGGTCACCGCCGTGCCGTCGTGGAACGTCCAGCCCTGCTTGAGCGTGATGGTGAAGACCGTCGAGTCGGTCGTCTCGACGGACTCCGCCATCGCGTTCGTCGGCTGGGCCGTGTCACCGTCGTACTCGACCAGCCCGGTGAACATCGGGTCCAGGACGTGACTGCCGCCGACCTCGGTCGTGTTGCCGGGGACCAGCGGGTTCTCCGGCTCGGTGTTGAAGATCGTGATGGCGGCGTCGGTGTCGGCCGCGGTGCCGCCCGGACCCCCGCCTCCGCACGCCGTTGCGGCCAGGGCCACCGCGGCCGTCGTGGCCACGAGCGAGGACGAACGCGATCGCGACATGGGGCCTCCCGCCTCGTCGGCGTGCCCGCGACGGTGGCGCGCTCGCCGTGATCTCCGGAGGGACGCCCCCTCCCAGATCGTGAGAGGACGTTAACGGTCCGAGTGGCCCGCGCCACACCTGGCAGGGGTCACAAAGACGTCACGATCAGTGCTGGTGCGACTGCGGACCGTACTGCGCCAGCGAGAACGCGATCCCGTCCAGGATGTCGTGCTCGCTCACCGACAGCTCGGCGATGCCCGCGCGCTCCGCGAGCAGCTCCGCGAGCGTGCGCACCACGATCGCGCCCCCGCCGATCACGTCCACCCGCCCCGGGTGCACGGACGGGATCGCCGCGCGCTGGTCGTGGTCCATCGCCAGCAGGCGGGAGGTGATCTCGTGGACGGTGTCGAGCGGCAACCGCGACAGGTGGATCTCCTGCGGGTCGTAGCGGGGAAGCTCCTTCGCGACGGCGGCGATCGTGGTGACGGTGCCGGCGACCCCGATCCAGGTCCGCGCCTTCTCGACCGGAACCGCGTCGAACGCCGGTTCCAGCAGCGACCGGGTCACCCGGACCGCCTCGGCGATCTCCGCCCCGGTGGGCGGGTCGGAGTGCAGCACCCGTTCGGTGAGCCGCACGCAGCCGACGTCCACCGAGCGCGCGCCCTCCACCTGGCCGGTCGTGCCGTTCCAGGAGCCGAGCACGACCTCCGTGGAGCCGCCGCCGACGTCCGCGACGAGGAACGGGCCCTCCTCGGGCTCCAGGTCCGACACGGCGCCGGTGAACGACAGCCGCGCCTCCTCCTCACCGGAGATCACCTCGGCCTCGGCGCCGAGCACCTCGCGGGTCATCGCGAAGAACTCCTCGCGGTTGCGGGCGTCGCGGGTGGCCGACGTGGCGACCATGCGCACCCGCTCCGTCCCCTTGCGACGGAGCACGGCCGCGTAGTCCACGAGCGCGGACCTGGTGCGCGCCAACGCCTCCGGCGCGAGCACGCCCGTCGCGTCGACCCCCTGACCGAGCCGGACGACGCGCATCTCCCGGTGCACGTCGCGCAGCGCGTGGGAACCGTCCTCGTGCGACGTCACGTCCGCCACCAGCAGGCGGATCGAGTTCGTCCCGCAGTCGATCGCGGCCACCCGAGCCATCAGCGCTCCTCCCGTCCCGGACTTCTCCGGCAACGGTAGGCCACGGTCAGGCGGGGCGCGTCACCTCGGGGCACGTGGAGTTGTCCGGCGAGTGGTTCGGCGTGGTCTGCGGCTCGCCACCGGGCGGGATCGTCGTCGTCTCACCGGTGACCGTGGTCCCGGCGCAGATCTTCGAGTTCCACTCCTCGACCTCGGTCGTGATCGTCCGAACGCCGTTGGCGGCCTTCCCGTCGGTCACCGTCGTGCGCACGACCCGGTGGTCGGGGTGGAAGGTCGTGGTGACGCGGTGGAACACGCCCGTCTCGTCCGTCCACTCCCTCACCTCGCTCACCGTGCCCTCCTCGGGGCCGGTGCTCGTGGTGGTCGTCGTGGTGATGAGCGTGGTGGTCGTCGTCGTGGTGGTCGGCTCGGACGGCGTGGTCGTCGTGGTCGTCGTGCTGTCCGTCGTCGTGGTCGTGGTGCTGTCCGGCGGCGTCTTCGTGGGCTCGGACGGCACCAGCGTCACCGCGGTCCTGGTGGTGGTCGTCGCACCGCTCTGGGACTGCTGCGTCGTGGTCGTGACCGTCGTCGTGGTGGTGACACCGCCCGACGTGGACGTCGTGGTGGTGGTCGTGGCGCCCGGCGAACCGGGCAGGGCCACGTCGGAGAGGCCGTCGTGGTCGTCCGCGAACGAGAAGTCGTAGGCGTCCAGGTCCTCACCGGGCGAGTTCGGCAGCGGCGTCACGCCGTCGGCGTACGCGTCGGCCCACGTCAGCACGTTGCGCACGTACTCGTCGGAGTGGTTGTAGCGGAACACCGCCGCGGCGCGCTGCTGCGGGTCGGTCAGATCGCCGCCGCCGGAGCACAGGTAGTTGCCCGCGCCGATCGTGGCGTCGTAGACGTTGTTGGGGTTGCGCTGCTCGTCCTCGTTGCCGTCCGCCGCGTAGCCCGCCCACGTGGAGGGGATGAACTGCATGGGCCCCACCGCCCGGTCGTAGACCGTGTCGGAGTCCCACCTGCCGTCGTCGGTGTCGAGGATCGTCGCCATACCGGGGCCGCCGTTCAGCACCGGCCCGAGGATGGGAGGCGTGGCGTCGCCGTCGGCGTCGACCAGGCCGCCGCGGGCGTGCCCGGACTCGATCTTCCCGATCCCGGCGAGCAGCGCCCAGTCGAGGTTGCAGCCCGGTGTGGTCTCGGCGAGCCGTTCCTCCGCGCGCATGTAGGCGTCGAGCACCACGCCGGGCACGCCGAGCGGGCCGTCGGTCAGCCCGTCGAGCGAGTAGCCGCCCTCCAGGTCCGACAGGTCGTCCACCTCGGCCAGCAGCGCAGCGCTGAGCTGGTCGGACAGCGGCAGACGGCCACCGGCGCCGAGCTCGTCGCCGTAGGAGCTGCCGAGGCGCTGGGCGGAGGTGAGGTCCGCGACGCCGACGGGCAGCGCGTCGATGGCCGAGCGGGCGGACAGGGGTGTCCAGTCCAGCGTGCCGGTGCCCGACAGGACGGCGGGGGTCAGCATGGCCACGGTGACCGAGGCCGCGATCCCCCACTGGCGAGGGGTCATGACGGCCCGCGCGGGGGCCGCCTTCCTCGTCCTGCGCCGGTGCCTGCGTCTGGTCGTGCCTGCCACGGAAACCCTCGCTCCCCGAGCCCGTCGTGGCGCGCTGAGCCGTCGATCCGCCCGGCGCCCCCGCACCCTTGCCCGTCCAGCCTGCCCCATCCACTCATCCGTGTCACGGACACGGAGAGCCTTTGTCCTGTCTGACTACCGAACAGCGGGTGAAGACGCCGTACAGGCGGCCTTGACAGACCACCGCCGTGCGGGAACGTGCGATACCCCTCAGGACGCGGCGCAGTCCCCACTCGGCCAATTATCCCTCAATCGGGCGAGGGCTTCGTCCCCGAACGGGTTGACGCCCTCACCCACAGCGAGCGAGTGCGCCACGTGGACGTGCAGGCACTTGACGCGCGTGGGCATCCCGCCCGCGCTGACCCGCGTGCCCAGCGACTCGATCGCGTCGCGCTCCGCGAGGTACGCCTCGTGCGCGCGCTCGTAGGCCGCGGCCAGCTCGGGCTCGACCGCCAGCCGCTCGGTCATCTCCCGCATCAGCCCCTCGCCCTCCAGGGTGCTGACCAGCGAGTTCAGCCGTGCGCAGGTGAGGTAGTAGAGCGTGGGGAACGGTGTCCCGTCCGGTAGCCGCGGATTCGTCCGCACCACCGACGGGTGCCCGCCGGGACACCTCGCGGCGATCGCGCGCACGCCTCTGGGACGCCGCCCGAGCTGTTCCTCCACGGCGATCAGGTCCTGCTCGCTGACCGGGTTCGACGTACTCACCCCGAGACCGACTCCCACAACTCCTGGTACCACGACTGGTTCGCGGCCGGCTGGCTGGCCGGCCTCTCCTCTTCCGGCTTGCGCTCCTCGTCTCCGGGGAGCTGGACGATGTAGGGCGTTTCCCCCGGCCGCACGTAGTGCAACCGCTTGCGCGCCTCGATCTCCACCTGCGCGGGATCGCTGAGCTGCTGCTTGCGCCGCTCCAGCTCCGCGACGGTGGCCTTGAGCTGCTCCTGGTCCGCGGTGACGGCACGCAGCTCGTCCCGCTGCGCGAGGTAGGTGCGCAGCGGGACCGCGATGCTGAGCGCCAGTGCGCACAGCACCATCGCGAGCATCGCGGCCCTGCGCGTCCCGGACATCCCGAACGCGCCGCCGGTCCCGGCGTTGACCCTGCTCCTGGCCTTCGATCTGGGCCGCGGAGCGGGCCGCGCGCGGGACGGCGACGGCTGCGACTTCTGCGCCTTCTGCGCTTTCTGCGACACCGGCGGTGTCGTGCGCCGGGCGCGGTCGGGCCGGGTCGCCCGCGCTCCCGCGGACCGCCTGCGACTCCGGTCCCGATCGGGCTCGGGCATGGACTCAGGACTCCGGCGTGTACCGGGGGAACGCCAGGTCGCCCGCGTAGCGCGCGGCGTCGCCCAGTGTCTCCTCGATCCGCAGGAGCTGGTTGTACTTGGCGGTGCGCTCGCCGCGGGCGGGAGCGCCGGTCTTGATCTGGCCCACGCCGGTCGCGACCGCGAGGTCGGCGATGGTGGTGTCCTCGGTCTCGCCGGAGCGGTGGCTCATCATGCTCTTGTAGCCGTAGGACGTGGCCAGCGAGACGGCGTCGAGGGTCTCCGACAGCGTGCCGATCTGGTTGACCTTCACCAGCAGCGCGTTGGCGGCGCGGCGGGAGATGCCCTCCTCCAGGCGCTCCGGGTTGGTGACGAACAGGTCGTCGCCGACGATCTGCACGCGGTCGCCCAGCTCGCTGGTCAGCTGCACCCAGCCGTCCCAGTCGTCCTCGGACAGCGGGTCCTCGATGGAGACCATCGGGTAGGAGTTCACCAGCTCGGTGTAGTAGCCGGTGAGCTGCTCGGCGCTGCGCTTGGACTTCTCGAACGTGTAAGCGCCGTCGGAGTAGAACTCCGTGGCGGCCACGTCGAGCGCCAGCGCGATGTCGCGGCCCGGCACGTACCCGGCCTTCTCGATCGCGACGAGGATCAGGTCCAGCGCGTCGCGGTTGCTGGACAGGTTCGGCGCGAAGCCGCCCTCGTCGCCCAGACCGGTCGCGAGGCCCTTGCTCTTGAGCACGGACTTCAGCGAGTGGTAGACCTCGGAGCCCCAGCGCAGGGCCTCGCGGAACGACTCGGCGCCGATCGGCGCGATCATGAACTCCTGGACGTCCACGTCGGTGTCCGCGTGCGAACCACCGTTGAGGATGTTCAGCATCGGCACCGGCAGGACGTGCGCGTTCGGTCCGCCGACGTAGCGGAACAGCTCCAGCCCGCTGGACTCGGCCGCCGCCTTCGCCACCGCGAGCGAGACGCCGAGGATGGCGTTCGCGCCCAGGCGGGACTTGTCGGGCGTGCCGTCCAGGTCCACGAGCTTCTGGTCGACCACGCGCTGCTCGACGGCCTCGATGCCCACGAGCTCGGGACCGATCTCGTCCAGCACCGCCGCGACGGCCCGCTCGACGCCCTTGCCGTTGTAGCGCTTCGGGTCGCCGTCGCGCAGCTCGACCGCCTCGTGCTCCCCGGTCGAAGCACCGGAGGGCACGGCCGCGCGCTCCAGCGTGCCGTCGTCCAGGGCAACCTCGACCTCGATGGTGGGGTTGCCTCGCGAGTCCAGGATCTCGCGGGCGCCTACCTGCTCGATGACAGCCACGTGCGCTCCCTATTCAGCTGCATGTCGTCTCGGTGCCGAGCCTAGCCGGGTGAGCGGCCGGTCGAGTGGAGGCGCACGCGGAACGGGGTGCACGGAGCGTGATGGTCTGAGGAAGTTCCCGTGAAGATCGCAGGCCAGAGCCCCCCGGTCGCATGAACTTTGTGACACTTCCGGCACTGCCCGGCAGGATCGCGGCATGACTCTCCACGTTCGGCGCGGCGGAGACGGACCCGCGCTGGTGCTGCTGCACGGTCTCGGCGGCACGGGCGCGGTGTGGGACGAGGTGGCGCGGCGGTGGCCGGGCAGCTGGGCGGCTCCCGACCTGCCCGGCCACGGCCGCTCGGCGCCGCTGCCCTCGTACTCGTTCGACGCGCTGGCCGCCGCGCTGGCGCCCGCCGTGCCGGTCGACCGGCCGGTGGCGGTGCTGGGGCACTCGCTGGGCGGGGTCGTCGCCCTCGCCCTGGGCAGCGGCCGGTTCGGCCCCCGGCCCGCCGTGGTGTGCGGACTGGGCGTGAAGCTGCGCTGGACCGAGCAGGAGCTGGCCAGGGCGGCGGAGCTGGCGGCGCGTCCGCACCCGGCGTGCGCCACGCGCGAGGAGGCCGTCGCCCGCGCGCAGAAGCTGTCCGGCCTGTGGCGGCTCGTGCCGGACGACTCCCCGCTGCTCGGCGACGCGGTCCTGCCCGCGGGCGACGGGTGGCGGCCCGCGCTGGACCCGGCCGCGTTCGGGGTGGGCCAGCCGGACGTGGACGCCCTGCTGGCCGCCTCGCGCGCCGAGGTCGTGCTCGCGGCGGGCGAGCGGGACCCGATGTGCCCGCCGGAGCACCTGCGCGCCGCGGTGCCGGACGGGCTCGTCCTGCCGGGACTGGGCCACCACGTGCACGTGGAGGAGCCCGGCGCGCTGCTCCCCCTGCTGGACCGGCTCCGCTCGGCGCTGGTGTGACCGCCCGGCCGGTGTGGACGGTCCCGAACGCTCCACTCGCGGTGCTCGAACGCTCCACTCGCGCTGCCTGAACGCTCCACTCGCGGTGGCTGACACCCTTTCGGCTGTCGAGGAACACGGGGTGCGCGACTAGCGTTGATCCGACCATGACCGACAGCACCTTCGAGGCGTTCCGCCGGGCGGAGGCGCTGCTGTCGCAGCGCCGGCCGTTGGAGGCGCTGCGGGAGTTGCGCCAAGTGCTCGACGTCGCGCCGGACGCCCCCAGCGTGCAGCTGCTCGCGGGGCGGGCCTACCTCGGGTCCGCCCAGTTCACGCGTGCCGAGGACGCCTTCCGCAAGGTCCTCGACCTCGACCCCAGCGACCACTACGCGCGCTTCGCGCTCGGCCGCACCCTCCAGCGGCAGAGCAGGCTGCCCGAGGCGCTGGCGCAGCTGCGGATGGCCGCGGTGATGAACCCGTCGCCGGAGTACCAGGAGGCGCTGAACGAGCTCAGCGCCCGCATCGCGGTGGAGCGGGACCGCTAGCTCTCCACGCTAGTCCTCCACGCTGGCGCGGGCGTAGGCGTCGGCGCCGCTGTAGACGTTCTGGCCGTACTCGACGGACTCGTTGTACCTCAGCACGGCCCGCCACCAGCCCTCGCCGGTGGCCAGGTCGGTGTCGGAGGAGCACAGGTAGCGGGCCGCGGTCAGCGCCGCGTCGTCGATGTTCTGCGGGTCGGGCGGGGAGCCGTCGCCGTTGGCCCGCATCGCGTACTGGACCCACGTGCCGGGGATGAACTGCATGGGGCCCACCGCGCGGTCCCACGTCGTGTCGCCGTCCAGGGTGCCGCCGTCGGTGTCGCCGATCGCCTTCAGGCCGGGCGAGCCGTCGAGCGGGATGCCGATGATCGGCGGCGAGGTGCGGCCGTCGTCGCCGAGCACCGCGTCGCCGTACTCGCCGTGGTGCGACTCGATGCGGCCGATGCCGGCCAGCGTCGCCCAGGAGATCCGGCACGACGGCGCCTGCGCCCGCATGACGAGGTCGGCGACGGCGTAGGCGCGCAGCGCCCGCACCGGGATGTCGGTGTTGCCGGAGACCCGCTCGGTCCAGGCGTTCAGCGGGTCGTCGGCGGCGGTGGGCCGTCCCGCCGGAGCGGCCTGCGGTTCCCCGCTGGCCGGGACCTCCCCCGCGCCCACGGGCGCGGCGGCACCGGGCTGAACGTTCTGGAGGGGCACGAGGAACGGAGGCGCCGCCGGTTCGAGGGGAGCGCGCTGGACCTTCCCCAGCACCCAGACGCCGCCGACGACGAACGCCACGAGCAGCACGACGAGGACGAGCCGGCCGGCGAGGTCGCCGAACCTGCCGCGTCGCCGGGGCGGGCGCCGTCCGCCGTCGCTGCGCGTCGGATCGGTACCGGTGTCTAGCGGCGAGGGCGGGACCACGACCCCAGGCTACGGCGTGAAGTGCCACTTGCGGGCGGTTGACCACGGTGAGTGATCACGGTGATCTGGACGGCCGTTCGGACGCGTGAGCCGCTTCTGTCGCGTGCGCAGGTCAAGCGCGATGCGGGTGCCGTTCACCCGGTCGGACCACCCCGGAGCCCGTTCACGTTCGAGGCACCGCTGTCACCCGGCGTGATCGACCGGCGGTCGTCGGAGCGAGCGGTCCGGTCATCCCGGAGCCGTCGCCGAGGCGTCGGCGGTCGTGGTGACCGTCGGCGACGGCTCGGCGGTGGTCGGCGGCGTCCCGACGGGGGGCTGCGCCGCGGAGGACTGCCCAGTGGAGGACTGCGCAGTGGACTGCGCGGTGGAGGACTGCGCCGCCGAGGACTGCGCCGCCGAGGACTGCGCCGTGGAGAGCTGCGTGGTCGAGACGTCCGCGGTCGTCGTGGCCCCCGTCGGCGGCGGTCCGGTCGTCGACCGCGCGACGCCCGGCTCGGACCTGGCGGTGCTCGGCCGCCCGGACGCCCGGACGGTCGTCCCCGGTGGCGCGGACGCCGTGCCGCTCTCCCCCGGCACCGCCGCGACCGCCTCCGGGAACGGCTCGCGCGGCGCCCCGTCCCGCACCGGCACCGGCGCGCTGGTCAACGCGCGCAGGTCCACGAGCACCGTTCCGCGTCCGCGCCCCCGGTCGGGAGCCGAGGTCCGCCGCGCGGGCGCGGTGAGGACGGGCGGCACGGGCCGCACCACGGTGACGTTCCCGGTGGCGGTGGCGCTGACGACGCCGGGTCCGCGCGGCGGGAACGCCGTGCCGGGGCCCGCGCCCCCGCCGAAGTACGACACGAGCGCGACGACTCCGCTCACGGCCAGGAGCGGCAGCAGCACCGCGGCGCTGAAGCACCCCCGGCCGCTGGGCGGTTCCTCCCGATGACTCACGTGGTGTCCCCCGATCACGAAGGCTGCTCGCACAGACTCCTGACCCGCGGACGAGAACGCCACGCAACACTCCCTCAGGTCACTCGGTCGAGTGGCCCGCCAGGGGCGGAACCCGCGGCGGCGTCGCCGCGGGGTGCTCGGCGAGCGCCTCCAGCGCCAGCCGCACGGCCGTGTCGAGCTGCGGATCGCGCCCGGCCGCCCGGTCCTGCGGAGTGATCACGACCTCCACGTCCGGGTCGACGCCGTGGTTCTCCACGGCCCAGCCCGGCCCGGTGAACCAGGTCGCGTAGCGGGGCTGCGTGACGAGCGTGCCGTCGACCAGGTGGTACTGCATGTCGATGCCGATCACCCCGCCCCACGTGCGGGTGCCGACGACGGGTCCGATGCCCATCTCCTTGATCGCGACGTTCACGATGTCGCCGTCCGACCCGGCGAACTCGTCGGCGACGGCCACCACGGGCCCGCGCGGCGCGTCGGACGGGTAGCTGTCGGACGTGCGGTACCCGCGCGCCACGGACCAGCCGATCACCGTGCGGCCCAGCTTCTCCACGACCAGCTCCGACGTGTGGCCCCCGCCGTTCTCCCGCACGTCGAGCACCACGGCCTCCCGCTGCACCTCCACCCGCAGGTCGCGGTGCAGCTGGGCCCAGCCGTGCCCCATCATGTCCGGCACGTGCAGGTAGCCGACGCGCCCGCCGGACAGCTCGTGCACGTGGGCGCGGCGGTCGGCCACCCACGCCTGGTAGCGCAGGGCCGACTCGTCGGCCAGCGGCACGACGACGGCCCGGCGCGGCTCTCCCCCGCCGCCGGGCCGCAGGGTCAGCTCGACGGGCTTGCCCGCCGTGCCCACGAGCAGCGGGCCCGGCCCCGCGACCGGGTCGACCGGCCTGCCGTCCACGGCGAGGACCGCGTCACCGGCGCGCACCGCCACCCCCGGCGCGGCCAGGGGTGACCGCGCGCGGGGGTCGGAGGTCTCACCGGGCACGACGCGGGTGATCCGCCAGGTCCCGTCGTCGTCGCGGGCGAGGTCCGCGCCGAGGAGCCCCTGATCGCGCGCACCGCCGCCCCGGTCGGCCGGCCACACGTAGGCGTGCGACGTGCCCAGCTCGCCCTGCACCTCCCACAGCAGGTCCACGAACTCGTCGTGGCTGCCCAGGCGCTCCACGAGCGGCCGGTAGCGCTCCAGGACGGCGTCCCAGTCCACCCCGCCCATGTCCGTGCGCCAGAAGTGGTCGCGCATCAGCCGTCCGGCCTCGGCGTAGCTCTGGCGCCACTCGGCGGCCGGGTCCACGACCACCCTGATCCGCGACAGGTCGACGTCGGTGGAGTCGCCGCCGTCGTCGTCGGTGTCGACCTTGCGGTCGGTGGGCAGCACGCGCAGCTCGCCCCGGTTCTCGACCACCATCCGCTGCCCGTCGCCGGTGACGGTGTAGCCGCTGAGCCCGTCGACCAGCACCTCGGACTTGAGCTTGACCAGGTCGAAGCGCTCCAGCACGGGCCGCGGGCGGCGCTCGCCGGGCTTGGCGAGGTCGTCGCCGAGGACGCCGGACAGCGGGTTGCGCAGCCACAGCAGGCCGTCCCGCACCGCCGACAGCCCGGAGTAGCGGGCGGCGGGCACCGGGAACACCACGACCCGGTCGGCGATCCCCTCCAGGTCCACGACCGTCGACGCGGGCGAGTCGTCGTCGTCCTTGGACCTCGACTCCGGCTCGTCGTCGTCGCTCTCGACGGGCCTGCCCAGGCGCAGCGGGTCGAACGGCGACGGCGTGGTCGCGGCCAGCGGCACCAGGTGCGGGCGGCAGCCGGTCGGGAAGGACAGGTCGAACACGTGCGCGTCGTAGACCGGGTCGAAGCTGCGCACCGACAGGAACGCGAGGTGCTTGCCGTCCTCGGTGAACGCCGGGGAGAAGTCGGTGAACCGCAGCGGCGTCACGTCCACGGTGGACAGGCCGGTGGTGTCGACCATCTTGATCTGGCGCAGCGGCCGCGGTCCGGGGTGGGACCAGGCGAGCCACGCCGAGTCGGGCGAGAACACCAGGTCCTCCACGTGCGGGTTGGCGTCGCCGGTGACCTGGCGGACCTCGCCGGACTCGACCTCCACGAGCAGCAGGCGGCCGTCGTGGGTGGCGACGGCGACGTGCCGACCGTCCGGCGACACGGCCAGCTCCAGCACCCGCCCCAGCCGCCCGGTGCCGACGCGGCGCGGGGTGTTGCCCGGCTCGACGCCGCCCACGGGCGTGAACTCCAGCGACTCCTCGCCCTCGGCGTCGGTCACGTGCACGACCTGCCCGGTGTCGCCGACGACCCGCGGCAGCCGCGCCCGCACGCCCGGCCGCTCGGCCAGCGCGCGGACCGGCCCGTCGCGGTGGGTGACCCAGTGGACGGTGCCGCGCACCTCGACGGCGCTGGCCCGGCCGGTGTGGTCGGGGCTGTGGTCCTCCAGGTGGTCGCGGGCGGCGACGGGGTGCCGCGCACGGCCGGTGCGCGGCCCGCCGAGCCGCACGTCGATCCGGCGGGGCTCGGCGGCCAGGCCGTCGAGCAGCCACAGCTCACCGGCGCACTGGTAGACGACCCGGCTGCCGTCGGTGGTGGCGGCGCGCGCGTAGAACTCCTGCTCGGTGTGCCGGACGAGGTCGCTGCCGTCCGGCCGGATCGAGTGGACGCCGCCGACCCCGTCGTGGTCGGACAGGAAGGCGATGCGGTCGCCGATCCACATCGGGGACGTCAGCGAGGCCGTGACGTCGGGCAGCACTCGGGTGAACTCGCCGTCTCCGCGGGTGCTGACCCACAGCTTCCCGGCCGCGCCGCCGCGGTAGCGCTTCCACCACGCCGGGTCCTGCCCGTAGACGCTGGTGATCACGACCTGACCGGACGGTCCGAAGGAGAGGTCCCCGACGAGCCCGAACGGCAGCGCCCGGCCCGGCCCGCCGTCGACGGGCAGCGCGTGCGCCCACTGCTGGTTGTGCGTCGGCCGTCCCGCGGCGGTGACGGCGACGATCTCGCCCTCGGGCGTCCAGCCGCGCACGTCGGTCGTGCGGTGGCCCCAGTGGGTGAGCCGGCGGGACGGGCCGCCCCGCACGGGCGCGACGTGCACCTCGGGTGCGCCGTCGCGCCCGCTGGTCCACGCGAGGAGCGCGCCGTCCGGGGAGAACGCGGGCGAGCGCACGGGCGCCTGGTCCGCCGAGACCCGCCAGGCACGCCCCCCGTCGACGGGCGCGAGCCACACGTCGTCCTCGGCGACGAACGCGACGAGGTCGCCGTGCAGGTGCGGAAAGCGCAGATAGGCGTCGGTCACCACCCCGACGTTAGCGAGGAACCGCCCGCGAGTTGAGCGTTCGGGCACCGCGAGTTGAGCGTTCCAGCACCGCGGGTTGAGCGTTCGGGCACCGCGGGTGGACCGTTCGGGTCACCGGGGCCAGAACCGGCGCCACTCCTCGGGGCTCAGCGCGGCCGGGTCGTGCCCCTGCACGCGGGCGGCGGCCTCGGCGGAGCGCACGTCGGCGGCGAACCGGCGGGCCACCTGGCGCAGCTCCGTCTCCGGCTCCTCGCCGGCGATCTTGCCGAGCGCGGCCACGGCGAACAGCGTCGTGCCGGTGTCGTCGCCCTCGGGCAGCAGGTCGACGGGAAGCCCCGCCCTGCGCACCCGCTGCACGAGCTTCGCGGCCAGCGCCACGGCGGGCTGCCCCAGCGCGACACCGTCCACGCTGGACTCGCGCTTCTTCTCCTGCTGCTTGAGCTCCTCCCAGCGCACCTGCTGGGAGGACGCGTCGCGCACGGCCGGATCGGCGGCGGCGAACACGTGCGGGTGCCGTCCCACGAGCTTGGTCACCAGGTCGTGCGCCACGTCGTCCACGTCGAACGGGTCGTCCGGGTGCTCGCGGGCCACGCGGGCGTGGAACAGCACCTGGAGCAGCACGTCGCCCAGCTCCTCGCGCACCGCCGCCCGGTCGCCGTCCTCGATGGCCTCCAGCAGCTCGAAGGTCTCCTCCACGAGGTACTGCCGCAGCGAGTCGTGGTCCTGCTCGGCGTCCCACGGGCACCCGCCGGGCGAGCGCAGCCGGTCCATCACGGCGGCGGCCGCGACCAGCCCGGAGCCGGGGCGGCGCGGCGCGCGCAGCACGGGAGCGCCCGCGCCGATCAGCGCGGTGGCGGCCGGGTCGCGCTCGTCGGCGGTGATCAGCACCAGCGGCGCGGCCGTCCCGGCGCCCGCCGGGTCGGCCGGGACCGGATCGGCCCCGAACTCCGTCCACGCCGGCCCGCCGCAGACCACCGCCGCCGTGCGCAGGGCGCGCAGGGCGGCGGCGGGCAGGACGTGCGGGTCGTGCTCGTCGAGCAGCACCACGAGGGTGCCGGGGTGGAGCTCGGTCATGCGTCGGTCTTGCGCACGGTCGCCTGGTACCCGGCCATCTCCCCCTCGCTCGGCACGACCTGCACCGAGGAGGCGTCCCACACGCCGTAGCGGGGGTTGATCCGGATCTCCAGGTCGGTGGTGAGCGACTGGACGACCCGCAGGCCGATCAGCCGGCGGACCTGGTCGGTGAGCTGCTCCACGGACGCGTCGTCGGCCGGGGCCGCGTCGGTGCTGCGGTCGGTCACGTGCGCGACGAGCCAGCGGCCGCTGCCCTGGTCGGGCTGGAACGCCAGCACCGTCCCGGCCGGCACCGCGAACAGCTCGGTCTGCGCGTACTTCGGGGAGGCCGCGGAGGTGAGCACCACGCCCTTCTCCGCCTGACCGGCGCCACCGGTGTCCTGGAGCGCCTCGGCGATGAAGTCGTCCATGCGCGACGGGTCGGCCGCGATCTGCTCGGCCTTCGCCACGGCGTCGGCGCGGTCGTTGACCGGGAAGTAGTCGAACGTGATCTGGAGCTTGTCGGCGTACTTCGCGCCGAGCGCGATCTGGAGCAGCTGGTCGCGTGCGGTGGCGCGCAGCGTCGAGGCGTCGTCGATCGTGTTGCGCGAGCCGGCCTCGGCGCCACCGGCGCTGTCGATCAGCTCCTCGACCTTGGACTCGTCGACCGTGACGCCCTCGCGCTCGGCGGCCTTCGCGGTCAGCTCGTGCTGCACCTCGGAGGTGACGATCGAGGAGGAGATCTGGCCGAGCTTGCCCTGCTGCTGCATGTCCTGGGCGGCGGACTCCTTGTCGAGGACGACCTGGAGGCGGTGCTGCACCTGCTCCAGGGGGACGACCCGGTCCCCGACGACGACCGCCGCGCCGACCTGCGACGGACCGGAACCGCACCCGGCGAGCAGCACGCCCACCAGCGCGCCGACCGTCGTGATCCGCCGACGACGGCCGGTCGATGACTTCTGCCCGGAGGTGATCAGTGCAGTGCTCACGTCCGCCAGCCTCTCACGAACCCGTGACGGCGCTCACGGGAGTACCCGCGAGCGACCCCAGGAAGGACGCGCACCAGTCCAGCAGCTCCTGGTCGCGCAGCAGCGGCGCGCCCATCCGGCCGCCGGCCGCTCCCTCCGTCGGACGCGGGACGGACACGGTCCCGGCGGCCTCCTTGTAGACGGCCCTCGGGTGCAGCCGGCGCAGCCGCACGAGCTGGGAGTCGCGCAGCTGGAGCTTCGCGAACCGGATCGTGCTGCCCTGCGCCGCGACCTCGGCGACCCCGTGACGGCGGCACTCCTGGCGGAACGCGGCCACGGCGAGCAGGCGCTGCACGGGCAGCGGCGGCGTGCCGTAGCGGTCCTTCAGCTCGTCCCACACGGCCTGGAGCGCGGCGGCGTCCGGCGCGGCGGCGATCTTGCGGTACGCCTCCAGCCGCAGCCGCTCGCCCGGCACGTAGTCGTGCGGCACGTGCGCGTCCACCGGCAGGTCGACCCGGACGTCGGCCAGCTCCTCCTCGCCGTCGCCCTCGGCTCCGGCGTGCCTGCGGAACGCCTCCACGGCCTCGCCCACCAGCCGGATGTAGAGGTCGAAGCCGACGCCCGCGATGTGGCCCGACTGCTCCGCGCCGAGGATGTTGCCCGCGCCGCGGATCTCCAGGTCCTTCATCGCCACGGCCATGCCCGCGCCCAGCTCGGTGTTCTGCGCGATGGTCGCGAGCCGGTCGTGCGCCGTCTCGGTCAGCGGGGACTCCGGCGGGTACAGGAAGTAGGCGTACCCGCGGTCGCGGCCCCGGCCGACCCGGCCGCGGAGCTGGTGCAGCTGGGACAGGCCGAGCATGTCGCCGCGCTCGACGATCAGCGTGTTGGCGTTGGAGATGTCCAGGCCGGTCTCGACGATCGTCGTGCAGACGAGGACGTCGTACTCGTTCTCCCAGAACCCCTCGATGATCTTCTCCAGCTTGTCCTCGTTCATCTGGCCGTGCGCGGTCACCACGCGGGCCTCGGGGACCAGCTCGCGGATGTGCCGCGCCGCCCTCTCGATCGACGACACCCTGTTGTGCACGTAGAACACCTGGCCGTCGCGCAGCAGCTCGCGGCGGATGGCGGCGGCGACCTGCTTGTCGTCGTACCCGCCGACGTAGGTGAGGATCGGGTGCCGCTCCTCCGGCGGGGTGAGGATCGTCGACATCTCGCGGATGCCGGCGAGGCTCATCTCCAGGGTGCGCGGGATCGGCGTCGCGGACATGGTCAGCACGTCGACGTGCGTGCGCAGCGCCTTGATGTGCTCCTTGTGCTCCACGCCGAAGCGCTGCTCCTCGTCCACGATCACCAGGCCGAGGTCCTTGTAGCGCAGGTTCTTCTGGAGCAGCCGGTGCGTGCCGATGACGACGTCGACCTCGCCGTCGGCGAGCCCGGCGATCACCTGCTCCGCGTCGGCGGAGTCGGTGAACCGGGACAGTCCCCGCACGTTCACCGGGAACGCCCTCATGCGCTCGGTGAACGTGCCCAGGTGCTGCTGGGCGAGCAGCGTCGTCGGCACCAGGACGACCACCTGCTTGCCGTCCTGCACCGCCTTGAACGCCGCGCGCACCGCGATCTCGGTCTTGCCGTAGCCCACGTCGCCGCAGATCACCCGGTCCATCGGGACCGAGCGCTCCATGTCGGCCTTCACCTCGTCGATCGCCGCCATCTGGTCGACGGTCTCGGTGAACGGGAACGCGTCCTCCAGCTCGCGCTGCCACGGCGTGTCCGGGCCGAAGGCGTGGCCGGGCGCGGACTGCCGCGCCGCGTAGAGCTGCACCAGCTCGGCCGCGATCTGCTTGACGGCCTTGCGCGCCCTGGCCTTGGTGCTCTTCCAGTCGGAGCCGCCGAGCTTGTTCAGCGTGGGCAGCTCACCGCCGACGTACCGGGTCACCTCGTCGAGCTGGTCGGTCGGCACGAACAGCCGGTCGCCGGGCTGGCCGCGCTTGCTGGAGCCGTACTCCAGGACCAGGTACTCCCTGGTGGAGGTGGCGCCCGCGGTGTCCTTGACGGTGCGCTGCACCATCTCCACGTACTTGCCGATGCCGTGCTGCTCGTGCACCACGTAGTCGCCGGGCCGCAGCGCGAGGGGGTCGACGGCGTTGCGCCGCCGCGACGGCATCTTGCGCATGTCCTTGGTGGACGTGCCGCCGCGACCGCCGGTCAGGTCGGTCTCGGTGAGCACCACCAGCCCCAGGTCGGGGATGGCGAAGCCCTCCTCCAGCGCGCCGCGCAGGACGGTGACGACACCGGGCGCCGGCGGGTCGACCAGGCCGCGCTCCAGCAGCACCGACGGCACGTCGGCCTCGCGGAGCTGCTGGTCCGCGCGCTGCGCGGTGCCCGCGCCGGGGACGACCAGCAGCGCGGTGCCACCGGCCGCGGTGTGCGCGCGCAGGTCGGCGAAGGCCCGGTCCACGTCACCGGCGTACGCCTCGACGTGCTGGAGGCCGACGCGCACCACGTCGGCGTTCTCGGTGGTGAGCTGGCTGAGCGTCCACCAGGGACGGCCCTTCCCGCGCGCGGCCTCGGCCACGTCGGCGAGGCTGCGGTAGGCCGACGCGCCGAGGTCGATGGGGGCCTTCCCGCCACCGGCGGCGGCCATCCAGGACGCCTCCAGGAACTCCTGCCCGGTGCGCACGAGGTCGTGGGCGCGGGCGCGGACCTTCTCCGGGTCGGCGACCAGCACGTGCGTGCCCTCGGGGACGACGTCGGTGAGCAGTTGCAGCTCGCCCTCGCACAGCGCGGGGACGAGGGCCTCCATGCCCTCCGACGGGATGCCGTTGGCGAGCTTGTCGAGCATCTCCACGAGCTGCGCGTCGGCGGCGTGCACGGCGGACAGGTCGGCAGCGCGGGCGCGGACGGACTCGGTGAGCAGCAGCTCGCGGCACGGCGGGGCGACGAAGTCGTGCACCTCGGTCGGCAGCGACCGCTGGTCGGCGACGGAGAACGGCCGGATCTCGCTGACCTCGTCGCCCCAGAACTCCACGCGCAGCGGGTGCTCGGCGGTCGGCGGGAACACGTCGAGGATGCCGCCGCGCACCGCGAACTCGCCGCGCTTCTCGACCATGTCGACACGGGCGTAGGCCACCTCGGTGAGCCGTTCGACCAGCGCGCCGAAGTCGTGCTCGACCCCCACCTCCAGGTGGACCGGGGTCAGCTCGCCCAGGCCGGGAGCCATCGGCTGGATCACCGAGCGGACGGTGGCCACGACCACCTTCAGCGGCGAGGACTCCTCGGGGTGCGCGAGGCGGCGCAGCACCGACAGCCGCGCGCCGACGGTGTCCGCGCGCGGGGACAGCCGCTCGTGGGGCAGCGTCTCCCAGGAGGGGAAGGTCGCCACGGCGTCGTGGCCGATGAGGTCGCACAGCTCCGCCGTCAGCTCCTCGGCCTCGCGGCCGGTGGCGGTCACCACGAGCACCGGGCGGTCGCCGCCCTGCTGCGCGGCGAGGGCCGCGGTGATCAGCGGCCGGGCCGCCGGCGGGCCCTCCAGCTCCAGCGCGGGGCGGTCGACGGCCTCGACCAGAGCGCGGAACGCCGGGTCGGGCAGGACGGTGGTGAGCAGGCCGGAGAGCGGTCCGGGCTGGGACATGCGCGGTTCACCTCAGGTGCGTGCACAACGTGGACAGACCCCTGCCCGGGACGAGTCGGCCGGTGGGGATCTCGGGTCCAAGCCTACGTCGTGGGGCCGACGTTCTCCGCTCGATTCCGCGCGGGTGGCGGACGAGGCGCACGCGCGCCGCACTCCACCGGGGGAAACGCGCTCCCGGTGGAGTGAACGTCGAACTCACGCCGACACGGGCACTCTGGACACATGCGCAGACTCCCGTGGGTCCTGGTCGCACTGCTGACGGCGGCGTGCGCGCCGCAGGCCACCGGAGGCACGGCTCCGAGTTCGGCGCCCGTGCCGCGGGGCCTGCTCGTGGAGGAGGTCGCCGGCGGGTTCGAGCACGCGTGGGACGTGGGCGTGCTGCCCGACGGGCGGATGCTCGTCACCCAGCGCCCCGGCCGGCTCGCGCTGGTCGACGGCGACCGGGTCTCGCAGGTGGCCGCCGACTTCGGCGACGTGCTGGTGCGCGGCGAGGGCGGCCTGATGGGGATGGCCGTGCACCCGGACTTCGCCACCTCGCGCGAGTTCACCACCTGCCAGACGCACCAGGAGGGCGGCACCGCCGTCGACGTCCGCCTCGTCACCTGGCAGCTGTCCGAGGACGGGACGAGCGCGCGGCGCGTGGCGGACCCGCTGCTCGGCGGGCTGCCGGTGAACCCCGGCGGACGGCACTCCGGCTGCCGTCCGACGGTCGCGCCGGACGGCGCGCTGCTCGTGGGCACCGGTGACGCGGCCGACGGCTCGGCGCCGCAGGACCGCTCGGGGCTCGGCGGCAAGGTGCTGCGGATCGACCTGGAGACGGGCGGGGCCGCGGAGGGCAACCCGTTCGCGGACTCGGCCGACGAGGACGAGCGGCGGCTGCTGGCGTTCGGGCACCGCAACGTGCAGGGCGTGGCCGTGCGGCCCGGCACCGGGCAGGTGTTCACCTCCGAGCACGGCCCGGACGTGGACGACGAGGTGAACCTGCTGCGGCCGGGCGGCAACTCCGGCTGGGACCCGTCGCGCGGCGGCACGGCCGGCGGCTACGACGAGAGCGTCCCGATGACGGACGCCGAGCGCTTCCCGGACGCCGTGCCCGCCGTGTGGAGCTCCGGCCGGCCGACCGAGGCGACGTGCGACCTGGCGTTCCTGACCGGTGAGCGGTGGGGCGAGCTGGAGGGGACGCTGGCCGTGACCGCGCTGAAGGGCTCGAAGCTGCTGCTGTTCGCCCTGGACGAGGCCGGCGCGGTGCGGTCGGTGACGATCCCGGAGGAGCTGGACGGCACGTACGGCCGCCTGCGCGCGGCGCGCTCCGCGCCCGACGGCGCCCTGTACGTGACGACGTCCAACGGCAGCGACGACAAGCTCCTGCGGATCACCCCCGGCGTCGCCTGAGCGGGGTCAGCGGATCTTGAGCTTGGGCTTCTGCTCCATGTGGTGCAGGCCGTTCCACGCCAGGTTGACCAGGTGCGCGGCCACCTCGTCCTTCTTCGGCCTGCGCGCCTCCAGCCACCACTGACCGGTCAGCGCCACCATGCCCACGAGCGCCTGGCTGTACATCGCGGCGAGCTTGCGGTCCACGCCCTGCCGGGTGAAGTGCTGGCCGAGGATGTGCTCGACCTGGCTGGCGATGTCGTTGAGCAGGCTGGAGAAGGTGCCGGTGGCCGAGGCCACCGGCGAGTCGCGCACGAGGATGCGGAAGCCGTCGGTGGAGCCCTCGACGTAGTCGAGCAGCGCGCACGCGGCCTGTTCGAGCAGCTCCCGGGGGTGCCCGCCGGACAGCGCGGAGACGATCTGGTCCATCAGGGCCTGCATCTCGCGGTCGACGACGACGGCGTAGATGCCCTCCTTGCCGCCGAAGTGCTCGTACACGATGGGCTTGCTGACGCCCGCGCGGTGGGCGATCTCCTCGATGGAGGTCGCCTCGAAGCCCTTTTCGGCGAACAGCGCGCGCGCCACGTCGAGGAGCTGCTCGCGGCGCTCCTTGCCGGTCATCCTGACCCTCGCCGCCGGCATCGCGTCCGCCTTCCTCGAGTTGTGTCGCCCCGTGGTCACTCTAAGGTCATCATCGCTCGGAAGAGCGTGACCCCTCACCACTACGAGTGAACGAGGTTGGCACGCCGAGTCGTCCGGACACCGTCGCGCTCTACCTACGCCACCGTAACCTACGCCAGCGTAGGTTACGGCGGAGCCGCTGGACCGCCGCTCGACCACGGCCAGTCGAGTGGGGGTGCTGACCGGTGAGCACCACTCGTGACAACATGTGTGCGCGCGGGCGAGCGACGGCTGGCCCCGATCCGCCATGGTGTAAAGGCAGCACCTCGGATTTTGGTTCCGATGGTCCAGGTTCGAATCCTGGTGGCGGAGCGGAGGAGATGACGTCCGGGTCGTCCGACCCGGTCACCCTGCGTCCGGACGAGGGGGTGGAGGTCTTGCACGACGACGTGGTCCAGGACCACGCACCCGCCCCCGCCGCCCACCGGGACAGGTCGGACGCCTGGCTGGTCGGTCGCGCCAACGAGCTGATGGCCATCGCCCAGAGCAGCGGCACCGCCGGGCAGGCCGACGTCACCGACGAGGTGGACGCGATCCTCGCCGAGGCCCAGGGCCGCGGGGAGCCCCGCATCGTCGCCCAGCTGCTGCGCGCCGCCGCCGTCGTGCGGCTCCTGACGCCCGGCCTGGTCGAGATGTCCGATCCCCTGCTGGACGAGATGATCACCCACACCCAGCGGCACGGGCTGCTGGTGCTGGAGGCCGACGCGCACGCCCTGCGCGCCCGCCGCCTGCTCGCCGCGACGGCAGAGGACAAGGCGCTCAGCGAGGTCGCCCGCGCCCTGGCCATGCTCGACGAGGAACTGGTCCCCGACCCGGTCATGGACCGGCGCAGCTGGGACCGCCAGCTCGCCAACGCGCTGCAGGACACCGGCCTGGTGCTCATCCAGCTCGGCGTCTACGAGATGGCCGACCAGGTCCTCGCCCGCGCCGACGTGGCGATCCGGCACAGCGCCGGGCCCCACCAGATCTACGTGCACCTGCTGCACCGGACCGGAATGCTCATCGGCTGGGGACTGCGGCTGGAGCGGGTGAACGAGTTCGAGCAGGCGCTGGAGCGCTTCGCCACCGCGTCGGCCATCGCCAAGGCCGTGGAGGGCCCGTTCCTGGAGTCGCTGCACCCCCGCCACCGCGGCCTCACCGCCGCCGAGCAGGTGCCGGTGATCGGCGCTGCCCACGCCCTGGCCCGCCCCGACGGCGAGCACCTGGGGCAGCTCCGCGGCCTGCTCGACCTGGCCACCCACGCCCGCGAGCAGATCATCGTGTCGATCGCCACCGCCAGGTGCCTGGAGCGCGAGGGCGAGATCGCCGACGCGCAGAAGGTGCTCGACGGCACCAGGCAGGCCGTGGAGCACGACACCAGCGAGGCCGCGCTGCTGCTGTGCCTGGTCCGCGAGTTCGCGCGGCTGTCCGGGCTGGAGGGCGGCGAGCACACGACGACCGCGCTGCAGTCCTACGCGCACGCCCTGGAGGGCGAGCTGTGGACGATGCAGGAGGCGCGCACCGCGACCCTGCTCACCCGGCGCGACCACGAGCGGCTCAGCCGCCAGCACGGCGCCATCGCGCAGCAGGCCCTCCAGGACCCGCTCACCGGCCTGCCGAACCGGCGCGCGCTGGACGAGAAGCTCCGCACGCTCGTCACCGGCCAGGCGCACCCGCTGTCGGTCGCGCTGGTCGACCTGGACGGTTTCAAGACCGTCAACGACCGGCACTCGCACGCCGACGGCGACGACGTGCTCCGGGTGATTGCCAGCACACTGCGCCAGGCGCTGCGGGGCGACGACGTCGTGGCCCGCTACGGCGGTGACGAGTTCGTCGTGCTGCTGCCCGGTGCGCCGCTCCCGGCGGCGGAGGCGGCCCTCTGGCGGGCCGTGGAGGCCGTGGCAGCACTGCCGTTCGACCTGTCCAGGGGCGTGACGCTGTCCGTCGGGGTGGTGTCGGTGCGCCCGAAGGAGTCGGCGAACCAGGCGCTCTCGCGCGCCGACTCGGCGATGTACGTCGCCAAGCGCCAGGGCGGTTGCCGGGTGGCCGCCGTGGCGGGCGAGCTCTCGGCGGAGGCCTAGTATCGATTCCCGGCGGGAGCAGGGCTTTCCCGCCTCAGGAACGACACAGCTAGGGAGAGCGCTGATGCTCGAGGGCGGACCCCACACCTCCGGCTCCGCAGGCCCCGTCAGCACGATCGTCCTCGCCGCGGGCGAGGGCACCCGGATGCGCTCCGCGACCCCCAAGGTGCTGCACCGCGTCGCGGGCAGGACGCTGGTGGAGCACGCGGTGCGAGCCGCGGCAGGCACCGACCCCGACCACCTGGCCGTCGTCGTCGGGCACGGCCGCGCCGCCGTGGCCGAGCACCTCGACTCGCTCACGGGCGACCTGGGCCGCGAGGTCGTCGTCGCCGTGCAGGAGGAGCAGCGGGGCACCGGGCACGCGGTGGGCTGCGGGCTCGCCGAACTGCCGGCCGACCTCACCGGGACCGTCCTGGTCAGCTACGGCGACGTGCCGCTGCTCGACGCCGGGACGCTGCGCGGCCTGCTGGCCGAGCACGTCCGCGCGGGCAACGCCGTGACCGTGCTGACCGCCGTGGTGACCGACCCCACCGGCTACGGGCGCGTGCTGCGCGAGGACGACGGCACCGTCAGCGGCATCGTCGAGCAGAAGGACGCCACGCCGGAGCAGCTCGCCGTCACGGAGATCAACTCGGGCGTGTACGCGTTCGACGCGGCCGTGCTGCGCGACGGCCTCTCCCGGCTGTCCACCGACAACGCGCAGGGCGAGCTGTACCTGACCGACGTGCTGGGCATCGCCCGCGGCGACGGCAGGCGGGTGGGCGCGCAGGTCACCGCCGACCCGTGGCTGGTGGAGGGCGTGAACGACCGCGTGCAGCTCGCGGCCGTGGGCGCCGAGCTCAACCGGCGGCTGGTGCGGCGCTGGATGCGCGAGGGCGTGACGGTGGTCGACCCGGCCACGACGTGGCTGGACGCCGACGTCGAGCTGGCGCGCGACGTGCTGATCGAGCCGGGCGTGCAGCTGCGGGCCGGGACCGTCGTGCGCGAGGGCGCGACCGTCGGACCCGACACGACGCTGAGCTCGTGCGTCGTCGGCGCCGGGGCGAGCGTGGTGCGCACCCACGGCAGCGGCGCCGAGATCGGCGACGGCGCGAGCGTGGGCCCGTTCGCCTACCTGCGGCCGGGCACGAAGCTCGGCGAGCACGGCAAGATCGGCACGTTCGTCGAGGTCAAGAACTCCGAGATCGGCACCGGCAGCAAGGTGCCCCACCTGAGCTACGTCGGCGACGCCACGATCGGCGAGCACAGCAACATCGGCGCGGCCAGCGTGTTCGTGAACTACGACGGCGTGAACAAGCACCGCTCCGTCGTGGGATCCCACTGCCGCACCGGCTCGGACAACATGTTCGTCGCGCCCGTCACCGTGGGTGACGGCGCTTACACCGGAGCGGGAACCGTGCTGCGGCGGAACGTCCCGCCCGGCGCGCTGGCCGTGTCCGGCGGTCCCCAGCGCAACCTGGAGAACTGGGTGGTCCAGAAGCGTCCCGGAACCGCGGCCGCCGAGGCCGCGGAACGCGCGCTCGCCCAGCAGAACACCGTCCAGGACGCGACACGGGCGGACACCACCGAGGAAGGGCGCTGACCGTGAACCCGACGATGACCAGCACACCGAAGAAGAACCTGATGCTCTTCGGAGGCCGCGCCTACCCGGAGCTGACCGATGAGGTGGCCAAGCACCTCAACGTGCAGGTGACCCCCCAGTCGGCCTACGACTTCGCGAACGGCGAGATCTTCGTCCGGTTCGAGGAGTCCGTCCGCGGTTGCGACGCCTTCGTGATCCAGAGCCACACCGCGCCCATCAACCAGTGGCTGATGGAGCAGCTGATCATGGTCGACGCCCTGAAGCGCGCCAGCGCCAAGCGCATCACCGTGATCATGCCGTTCTACCCGTACGCGCGGCAGGACAAGAAGCACCGCGGGCGCGAGCCGATCTCCGCGCGCCTGGTCGCCGACATGTTCAAGACCGCGGGCGCCGACCGTCTCGTGTCGGTCGACCTGCACACGTCGCAGATCCAGGGCTTCTTCGACGGCCCGGTGGACCACCTGTGGGCGATGCCGCTGCTGGCCGACCACGTGCGCAACAAGTACGCGGGCGAGGACCTGACGGTCGTCTCCCCGGACGCGGGCCGCACGAAGCTGGCGGAGAAGTGGGCCGACACGCTCGGCGGCTGTCCGATCGCGTTCATCCACAAGACCCGCGACCCGCTGCGCCCGAACGAGGTCAAGGCGAACCGCGTGGTCGGCGCCGTGGCCGACCGGACCTGCGTCGTCATCGACGACATGATCGACACCGGTGGCACGATCACCAAGGCCGTCGACCAGCTGCTGGCCGAGGGCGCGAAGGACGTGATCATCGCGGCGACGCACCCCGTGCTGTCCGGTCCGGCGACCGAGCGGCTGGCCAACTGCGGCGCCCGCGAGGTCGTGTTCACCGACACGCTGCCCATCCCGGCGGAGAAGCGCTTCCCCCGGATGACGGTGCTGTCGATCGCCCCGCTGCTCGCCAGGGTGATCCAGGAGGTCTTCGAGGACGGTTCGGTCACGAGCCTCTTCGACGGCAACGCCTGAGCACGACGCACCCCCTCCGCGAACGCCACCCGGCCACCACCGGGTGGCGTTCGCGGTTGAGGGAGCATCGCCCGAGGTACCCCGGTTGGAGTGCGGCACAAACGCGGCCTACACTGCTGGGGTTGCCTCGGCGAGGGCGAGCATCACGCTCGGCGTGATCGACGCGGCGGCTTTGACGCCGCGCGTGTTTTTCCGTTTTCCGCGCTGCTCGCCGCCGCAGGCTGCCGCCGCCCCCGCACGATCGCCCGACGTACAAGGAGAGCCCCACCGTGTCCGAGGTCCGTCTCGCCGCCGAGCAGCGCACCGAGTTCGGCAAGGGCGCTGCCCGCCGCACCCGCCGCGCCGGCAAGATCCCCGCGGTTCTCTACGGCCACGGTTCCGACCCGAAGCACCTGGCCCTGCCGGCGCTCGAGTTCGCCCGTGTAGTCCGTGAGCACGGTCAGAACGCAGTTCTGACGCTGGACATCGACAGCGCCACCGAGCTCGCGCTGACCAAGACCGTCACCACCCACCCCATCAAGAACTACATCGAGCACGTCGACCTCCTGCTGGTCAAGCGCGGTGAGAAGGTCGTCGTCGACCTCCCCGTCGTGCTGACCGGCGACACCGCTCCCGGCACCCTGGTCGCCCAGGACGCCACGTCGGTGCAGATCGAGGCCGACGCGCTGAACATCCCCGAGCAGGTCGAGGTCTCCCTGGCCGGTGTGCAGGCCGGTCTGCAGGTCCACGCCTCCGACCTGTCGCTGCCGGAGGGCGTCACCCTGGTGACCGACCCCGACACCCTGATCGTCGCCGTCAACGCCGCTCCGACCGCGGCCGAGATGGACTCCGAGGCCGCCGAGGACTCGGACGACGCCGGGACCACCGAGGAAAGCTGAGCCCATCACGTCGGGCAGATCGGACGGCACACCACCCCCGCACAGCGGAGGTGGTGTGCCGTTCCCGTTCTCGGAGCACCCCCTGACCGCCGTGCAGGTGCGTCAGATCCGCTTTCCCCGCCCGGCGCGCGGCCTGTCCGGCTACGACCAGGACCAGGTCGACGCCTTCCTGCGGCGGATCTCCGACGCGCTCGCCCACCGCGGCCACCTGCACCCCGACGAAGTTCGCTCGGTCGTGTTCCGGACCGCGTCCGGCGGCTACGACCAGCGCGCGGTCGACGACCTCCTCGGCCGGGTGGAGCGGCAGCTGCGGGTCGGCCTGCTGGCACCGACGTCGCTGCGCAGCGGCGCGGACCTGCTCGCCGTGAAGCTGCCCCGGTCGACGGGCGGCTACGATCGCGGCGAGGTCGACGCCTTCCTGACCCGTGCCGCGTCCAACCTGGACGGCCGCGGCACGATGCGCGCGAACGAGGTCAGGAACACCAGGTTCAGCACCACGACGGGGCTGAAGCGGGGCTACCGGGTGCGTGCCGTCGACGACCTGTTGGACGAGCTGGAGCAGGAGTTGCGGTTCCGTGGTCGGTGAGAGCGACCTGACGCTGGTCGTCGGTCTGGGCAACCCCGGTCCCCGCTACGAGGGCAACCGGCACAACGTCGGGTTCCTCGTGCTGGACGAGCTGGCCGCGCGCGTCGGCGGCAGGTTCAAGGCGCACAAGGCGGGCGCCGAGGTCGTCGAGGGGCGGCTGGGCGGTCACCGGGTGGTGCTGGCCAAGCCCCGGTCGTTCATGAACCTCTCCGGCGGTCCCGTGGCCGGTGCGGCGAAGTTCTACAAGGTGCCGCCCGCGTCGGTGGTCGTGGTGCACGACGAGCTGGACCTGCCGTTCGCGACGGTGCGGCTGAAGCTCGGCGGCGGCGACAACGGCCACAACGGCCTGCGGTCGATCACCAAGTCGCTCGGCACCAAGGACTACCACCGGGTGCGCTTCGGCGTGGACCGCCCGCCGGGCCGGATGGACCCGGCCGACTACGTGCTGCGCGACTTCTCCCCCGCCGAGCGCAAGGAACTGGCCTTCGAGCTGGACCGCGCCGCGGACGCCGTGGAGGCCCTGATCGCGCACGGCCTCGAAGCCGCCCAGAACAGCTTCCACTGAACGCCGCCCCACGGCCGTCCAGCACGACGCCCGGCCCCTGCGCGAACGCGGGCTGACGCTCCCGGTCGGCGCGGACGGATCAACCCCGAACCACCCGGACCCGGTCGGTTCTGGGCAGGTCGGTTCTGGGCAGGTCAGCTCCGGAGTTCCTGCAACCCGATCACCCGCAGCAGGTCCAGCTTCTGCTCGTCCTCCGAACCCGGTGCCGCCGTCATGATGACGAACGTCTGGTCGCCGGGGCCGCTGGTCAGCGTGTCGCAGTCCACCACGATGTCCCCGACCAGGTCGTTGTGGACGGTCTTGCGGCTGGTGCGCAGCTCCCCGACCGTCCCCTCCTTCCAGCGCCGGGCGAAGTCGGGGGAGGCGTCGAGCAGCTTGGCGATCAGCTGCGGGATCTGCGGATCGCCCGGGTAGCGGCCGGCTGCGGTGCGCAGGTGGCCGACGAGGTCGCGTGCGTACTCCTCGTCGTCCTCCGGCGTGTGCGTGACCGGCATCGCGGAATCGGTGAAGTAGCGCCAGGCGACGTTGCGCTCCAGCCGCGTCTGGCTGGCCGGGTCGCCGAACAGGGCGGCCCACAACGGGTTGCACAGCACCAGCTCGTAGATCGCGGTGTGCACGGCCACCGCCACCGGGGCGTCGCGGAACCGGTCCACCATCCGCTGCGCGGTCGGCGTGACGTCTCTCGGCACGTGCCCGGCCGGGGGCACGGCCGCCCCGGCGACCCGGAACAGGTGGTCGCGCTCGCCGTCGTTCAGACGCAGCGCCCGCGCCAGCGAGGCCAGCAGCTGCGGCGAGGGGTTGCGGGCGCGGCCCTGCTCCAGGCGGACGACGTAGTCCACGCTCACCCCGGCGATCAGGGCCAGCTCCTCGCGGCGCAGTCCTGGCGCGCGACGTCCCAGACCGGGGGGCAGTCCGACGTCCTCCGGACGAACCCGGTCCCGCCACGCCCTGAGCACCTGCGCGAACTCGTCCACGCCGCCATGATGCCCCCTCGGCGAGCGCGGTGGGTGGTACCGCCGGTCCCACCGTCGAACGGTGCCTGTCGGCCGTTCCGGCGGCGGCGCAGAGTGGCGGCATGACCACGACACTGGTGACCGGGGCCAACAAGAGCCTCGGTCTGGAGACCACCCGCCGCCTGATCGCCGCGGGCCACACCGTCCACGCCGGGATGCGCGACCTCGCCTCCGGCGACGCGGCCCGCGAACTCGGCGCCCACCCGGTCCAGCTCGACGTCACCGACCAGGACAGCGTCGACGCGGCGATCGCCTCGCTGCCCGGACTCGACGTGCTGGTCAACAACGCCGGGATCGCCGGCCCGTCGTGGAGCCTGCGGGACCTGGACGTCGAGGCGATGCGCACGACGTTCGAGACCAACGTCTTCGGCGTCGTGCGGGTCGTCCAGGCCGCCCTGCCCCTGCTGGAGCGCTCGCCCGCCCCGGTGATCGTCAACGTCGCCTCGGGAATGGGGTTCCCCCGCGCCCTGCTGGACCCCGACGACGACTGCTTCCCCGTCACCACGATCCCGTACCCGAGTTCGAAGGCCGCGGTGATCGCGCTGACCGTGCAGTACGCCAAGAGCCTGCCCGCGATGCGGATCAACGCCTCCGACCCCGGCTACACGGCCACCGACCTCAACCGGCACAGCGGTCACCAGACCGTCACCGAGGGCACCGACGCCACGGTCGCCCTGGCCCTGCTCGGCCCGGACGGCCCGACCGGCGAGTTCCACGACCGCCGGGGCCGGATCGCCTACTGACCGGGGGCCGGCGGGAGACGGCGCGAGGGGCGGTGCGGCCGACCGGGTTCCGGTTCGGCCGCACCGCCCCTCGCGGCTACGCGGTCACCAGGGAGGCGGCGGCGGAGCGGCGCAGCTTGCCCGACGGGGTCTTGGGCAGGCTGCCCGGCTTCAGCACGACCACCGAGTACGGCCGCAGGCCCACGGCGTCCACCACGCGGGAGCTGATCTCCTTGCGCAGTCCGGCGGCGACCTCCTCGTCGTCCGCCGAGCGCGACTCCACGACCACGGCGAACCGCTCGCGCTTGGTGCCCGCGTCCAGCCGCACGGCGACCGCGTTGCCCGCTCGCACGCCCTCCACGGCCGTCGCGGCCCGCTCGATGTCGGTGGGGTAGATGTTGCGCCCACCCATGATGATCACGTCCTTGCGGCGGCCGCACACCACGACCTGACCGTCCACGACGTAGCCCTCGTCACCGGTGTCCAGCCAGCCCTCGGCGTCCTGCGTGGCCAGCGGGCCGTCCACGGTGAGGTAGCCGGGCGTCACGGCCTCGCCGCGCAGCCGCAGCTGGCCCACCTGGCGCTCGCCCAGCACGACGCCCCGCTCGTCGGCCACCTGGATCTCCAGGCCCGGCACCGGCGGTCCCAGCAGCGGGAACGCCCGCGCGCCCGGCGTGTCCTCCGGCACGGGCACGGCGCGGTGACCGGCCTCCAGCTGCTCGGCGTCGACCACGTCGACCGCGAGACCGGTGAACACCGGGGCGAACGCCACGGCCAGCGTCGCCTCCGCCATGCCGTAGGCGCACATCACGCACTCCGGCCGCAGGCCGAAGCGGGCACCGGCGTCGGTGAACGCCCGCACGGACGCCGGGTCGATCGGCTCGGCGCCGTTGAGGGCCAGGCGCATGGTCGACAGGTCGAACGCGTCGTCGTCGTCCACGGTGGACATGCGGCGCGCGGCGATGGCGTAGGCGAAGTTCGGCGCGGCGGTGATCGTGCCGCGGTACCGGCTGATCAGGTCGGGCCACAGCGTGGGGCGGGCGAGGAAGTCGACCGGCGTGACCTTCACCAGTTCGATGCCGAACAGCATGGGCACGGTCAGGAACCCGACCATCCCCATGTCGTGGAACAGCGGCAGCCACGAGATCATCACGTCGACGGAGGTGTCGAGCGCGGCGGCCTGCCGCATGGCGTCCGCGTTGGACATCAGGTTGGCGTGCGTGATCCGCACGGCCTTCGGGTCGGCGGTGGAGCCGCTGGTGAGCTGGAGCAGCGCCGTGGCGTCCTCGTCGACCTCGACGGGACGCGCCAGCGGCTCCCCGTCCAGCTCGTCGAGCTTGCGGTAGGCGATGCCGTGCTCGTCGAGCACGCCGGCGAGGGCGTCGAACGGGCTGCCGAGCAGCACCAGCTTCGCGCCGATCATCGACAGCACCCGGATGGTGTCCCCGGCCCACTCGGCGAGGTCGGTGCGGGCGGTGGGCTGGTGCAGCATCGTCGCGCTGCCGCCGGCCAGCCACACGGCCTGCACGGCGGGGGCGATGGCCGCGGGGTCGGCCGCCAGCACGGCGATCGCCTCTCCCGGCGCGGTACCGCCCGCGACCAGCGCGCCCGCCGCGCGCGCCGCCTCCTCGTGAACCTCCGCCCAGGTCCGGCGGCGCGCTGCTGCGGGCTCGCCGGTGGTGATCCCCTTGTCACGGCCACCGGCACCGGTGGCGGTCGCGACCATCGTGTTCACGAACTCGCTCATGCGGAGAGGGTAGAACGACCCGCCTCCTCCCCGTGCGGTGTCCTGGATCGCGATGCCTGTTGGGCCGATCAGGCGAAACATCACACCCCCCCTGGGGCGATACTCCCATCACACGAACGAGCAGGAGGCACTGGTGCAGTGGGCTGGGCACGACACGCAGCAACGTCAGCCGGCGCACCCCGCGCCACTGCTGAGCGCGCAGGACGTGCAGGCGGTGGCCTTCCACCAACCCGTGCCGGGGCAACTCGGCTACGACGCCGACCAGGTCGACCTGTTCATCGACCGGGTCGAGGCCACGATGCGCAGCCAGGACGTGCTGACGGCGGAGGACGTGCGGCGCGTGCGGTTCAGCGAACCGCCGCCCGGCGCGGCGGGCTACCTGGCCGACGAGGTGGACACGTTCCTCGACCTGGTGGCCGACACGCTGCGCTCCACGCCGCAGCGGCGGCAGGCGGTGGCACCGGCGCAGGGCGCGCACGCGACGTCCTCGGCGCTGCGGCCGCCGCCGCGGCTGACGCCGGAGGACGTGCGCGCGGTGCGGTTCCACAAGCCGCGGCCGGGCAACCGGGGGTACCACGAGGGGGAGATCGACGCGTTCCTGGAGCGCATCGAGGCGACGCTGCGCGGGCGGGACGACCTGACCGCGCTCCAGGTGCAGGAGATCGAGTTCAGCTGGGCCGGCAAGGGGCAGATCGGCTACGACGAGGACGACGTGGACACGTTCCTCGACCTCGTCGTGGTGACGCTGGAGCGCACCCCGCCCACCCCCGCCCGGCCGAAGCCGAAGTCGCCGCCGCTGACGGCGCGCGAGGTGCGGGCGGTGGCGTTCAGCAAGCCCCCGCGCGGCCGTCGCGGGTACCTGGAGACGCAGGTCGACAAGTTCCTCGACCGCATCGCCGACACGCTGCTGGGACAGGACGACCTCACGCCGGACGACGTGCGGAACGTGATGTTCAGCCGTCCGCTGATCGGCCGCCGCGGGTACCACGAGGGCGAGGTCGACACGTTCCTCAGCCGCGTCGAGGAGCACCTGCGCGGCGAGCTGGCGCGCAAGGAGAAGGCGGTGGCGCGCGCGACGCGGCCGCCGCTGCCCCGCGTGCCGCAGGTGTCGTCGTGGAAGGAGCTGCGCGCCCTGAAGCTGCCGTCGGCCGGCCCGAACGAGCGCGGCTACCGGGTGGCGCAGGTGGACCGGCTGCTGGAGGAGATCGGCATCAGCCTGGACGGGATGCTGGGCGCGACGGCGGCGGAGGTGCAGGGCACGAAGTTCGCCCTGTCGCTGCTGAACGGCCAGGGCTACGAGCGCCGCTTCGTCGACCAGCTCGTGCCGCAGCTGGTGTCGGAGCTCCGCCGCCGGGGCCGCTGACCCGTCCTCCGGCGGGTGAGGACGCCTCGCCCGCCGGAGGGGCCGCTCAGCCCTCGGACTGCTCGGCTGCCGCGAGCCACTGGTGCTCCACCTCGGCCGCCTCGGCCACGACGGCGCGCAGTTCGGCGTCCAGTGCCAGCAGGCGGTCGGGCTCGGTGGACGCCTCGGCGAGGGCGGCGTGCAGCTGGGTCTGCTTGCGCTGCAACGTCTCCAGCTTGCGCTCCAGGCGTGCCAGCTCCTTGCGGGCGGCGCGCTGGTCGGCCGCGCTCGGCCCCGCCGTCACCGCCGCGGCGGCGGCCCTGACCGGCGCGGCGACGTCGCGCGAGGCGTCGCGGCGGAGCAGGTACTCCTCGATGCCGCCGGGCAGGTCGGTGAGGCCGCCGTCGCCCAGCAGCGCCACGACCTGGTCGCACACCCGCTCCACCAGGTACCGGTCGTGCGAGATCACCACGAGGGTGCCCGGCCACGAGTCGAGCAGGTCCTCCAGCTGCTGGAGCGTGTCGATGTCCAGGTCGTTGGTGGGCTCGTCGAGCAGCAGCACGTTGGGCTCGGCCATGAGCAGCCGGGCGAGCTGCAACCGGCGGCGCTCACCGCCGGACAGGTCGGACACGGGCGTCCACTGCTTCTGCGAGGAGAACCCGAAGCGCTCGGCGAGCTGCGAGGCCGACATCTCCTGCTTGCCCAGCACGACGCGCCGCGCCACCTCCTCGACGGCCTCCAGCACGCGCATCGACCCGTCGAGGTCGTGCAGCTCCTGGCTCAGGTGGGCGAGCTTCACCGTCTGGCCCTCGACGCGCTTGCCCGTCTCCGGGTCGCGCTCACCGGCCAGCAGCTTGAGCAGCGTGGTCTTGCCGGAGCCGTTGACCCCGACGAGGCCGATCCGGTCGCCGGGGCCGATCCGCCACGTCAGGTCGCGCACGAGGGTGCGCCGCTCGTCGGTGTCCTCCCCCGCCGGGACGGTCAGCGTCACGTCCTCCAGTTCGAGGACCGTGCGGCCCAGGCGGCGCTTCGCGAACGCCAGCAGCTCCACGGTGTCGCGCGGGGCGGGCACGTCGGAGATCAGCGCCTCGGCGGCGTCGATGCGGTAGCGCGGCTTGGACGTGCGGGCGGGGGCGCCGCGGCGCAGCCAGGCCAGCTCCTTGCGGGCCAGGTTGCGGCGCTTCTCCTCCAGCGTGTCGGCGAGCCGGGCGCGCTCGGCGCGGGCGAAGATCCAGTCGGCGTAGCCGCCCTCGTACTGCTCGACCTTCCCGCCCACGACCTCCCACGTGCGGGTGCACACGGTGTCGAGGAACCACCGGTCGTGGGTCACGACGACGAGGGCGCTGCGGCGGGCGAGCAGGTGGTCGGCCAGCCAGCGCACGCCCTCCACGTCGAGGTGGTTGGTGGGCTCGTCGAGCACGATCAGTTCGAGGTCCTGCACGAGGGCGGCGGCCAGTGCGACGCGACGGCGCTCGCCACCGGACATCGTGCCGACGGGCGAGTCCATGCCGAGCGCGGTGATGCCCAGTCCGTCGAGGATGGAGCGCACGCGGGCGTCGGCGGCCCACTCGTGCTCGGCGTCGAAGCCCAGGGGGTCGATCACGGCGTTGCGGACCGTGGAGCCCTCGGGGAGCTCGGTGCGCTGGGTGACCACGGCCATCCGCAGGCCGCGGTTCTGGCTGACCCGTCCCTCGTCGGGGTCCTCCAGACCGGCCAGGACCTCCAGCAACGTGGTCTTGCCGCCGCCGTTGAGGCCGACGACGCCGATCCGGTCGCCGTCGCCGACGCCGAGCGACACGCCGTCGAGCAGCGGCCGGACGCCGAACGACTTGGAGACGGACTCGAGGTTGACCAGGTTGGCCATGGGGGCAGCACTTTCCTCACGCTGAACGGACGGGACGCGGTCTGCGCCCCGTCCAGCCTAGACAAACCCGGTCCGCGAGAGTCGCGCGCTCGGGCGGCGCTCCCGCACGGAAGCCCGAACGCTCCACTCGTCGTGCTGGAACGCTCCACTCGTGGTGCTCGAACGCTCAACTCGTGGGTCGGGCGTGGACCTCGGGCGGGGTGGGGCGGGTCGGGTCGTCGGTGCCGACGACGCGCGCGCCGGGCACGGGGCCCTGGGCGACGCGGACGGTGCGGCACACGCCGGCGCCGGACAGCTCGGCCGCCACGCGCACGGCGGAGTCGGCGTCGCTGCACAGGAACGCGCAGGTGGGACCGGAGCCGGAGACCATGCCGGCGAGCGCGCCGGCGTCGACCCCGGCGCGCAGCGTCCGGCGCAGGTTGGGGCGCAGCGACACGGAGGCGGCCTGGAGGTCGTTGCCGAGCAGCAGGGCGAGCTGACGCGGGTCGCCGGAGGACAGCCCCTCCAGGACGGCCTCGACCTCGCCGACGCGCGGCGGGTCGCCGTCGGCGCGCAGCCGGTCGAGCTCGTGGAACACCTCGGGGGTGGACAGGCCCTGCCGGTCGAACGCCAGCACCCAGTGGAACTGGTGGCGGGCCAGCACGGGCACGATCCGCTCTCCGCGGCCGGTGCCGAGCGCCGTGCCGCCGTAGAGGGCGAACGGCACGTCGGCGCCGAGCTCCGCGGCCACGGTGGCCAGCTCGTCGCGGCCGACGTCCAACCGCCACAGCGCCGCCAGGCCGACGAGGGTGGCGGCGGCGTCGGCGCTGCCACCGGCCATGCCACCGGCGACGGGGATGTTCTTGCGGATGACGATCCGCACCCTGGAGTCGGCGGCGTCGCGGCCCACGTGGGCGGCGAGGACGTCCACGGCCCGCCACGCGAGGTTGGACGGGCCGGTGGGGACCGAATCGGCTCCCTCGCCGTGCACCTCGACACCGGGGTCGTCGGTGATGGCGACGGTGACCTCGTCGGCCAGGGAGAGGGCCTGGAAGACCGTCACCAGATCGTGGTATCCGTCTTCGCGCAGGTCTCCCACCGCCAGGTGCAGGTTGACCTTGGCCGGGACGCGGACGGTGACCGGGGGTGGGACTACGGCGAGCACTCGTGCAGCCTACGGCGGTTCCGGCGCGGCTCGCTGCCACCCGAGGCGCCGAGAACGGCGGTCCGCCGCCCGATCGCACGTCCGCGACGTGCGATCGGGCGGCGGACCGGAGTGGTGAGCACGGTCACACCGGCAGCACGGAGCCGGAGAAGTTCTGCTCGATGTAGTCCTTCACCTGCTGCGAGGCCAGCAGCTCCGCCAGGTCCTCGATCCGCTGGTCGCCCGCCAGCTCGGACCGGGTGACCAGACCGTTCGCGTTGGGGTTGTTCTCCGCCGCCTCCAGCACGAGGGCGTCGTCGGCGGGCTTCAGACCGGCGTCGATGGCGTAGTTGCCGTTGACGACGGCCGCGTCCACGTCCTCCAGGCTGCGCGGGAGCTGCGCGGCCTCCAGCTCGACGAACTCGAAGTTCTTCGAGTTCGTCTCGACGTCGCGGACGGTCGCGGTCGTCTCGGTACCGGCCTTGAGCGTGATCAGGCCGTTGTCCTGGAGCAGCTTCAGGCCGCGGGCGCCGTTGGTGGCGTCGTTGGCCACGGCGATCCTGGCGCCGTCGGGCAGGTCGGCGACGGCCTGGTGCTTGCCGGAGTACAGCCCCAGCGGCTCGACGTGGACGCCCGCGATCCAGCTCAGGTCGGCGGCGTCGGGGTTCTCCGCCTTCACCGTGTCCAGGTAGGGCACGGTCTGGAAGTAGTTGGCGTCGAGCGACCCGTCGATCAGCGCGGTGTTCGGCTGCACGTAGTCGGTGAACTCGACGACCTCGATCTCCAGGCCCTTTCCGGCCGCGAGCTCGTCGGCGACGTAGCGGAGGATCTCCGCGTGCGGCACGGGGCTGACGCCGACCTTGAGCGGGGCGGCGGGATCGCTGGCGGCACCGCCGCCACCTCCGCACCCCGCGGCGAGGAGGACCGCGCCGAGGACCAGCGGGAGGGCAGCACGAAGACGACGCATGACGGTGTGTTCCTTTCGACGCCGCTCGTGGCGGCGGGGTGAACCCGGTGTGCCCGGGTGGTTCTTCGAGGTCAGACGGAGGCGTGCCGGCGGCGGTCCACGCCGCGGGCGGCCCGGTTGAAGACGAACTGGATCACGGTCGCCACCACGGCGAGGACCGCCACCGTGCTCCACAGCACGCGGTCGTCGAAGCGCTGGTAGCCCAGCCGCACGGCGAGGTCGCCGAGTCCGCCGCCGCCCAGGACCCCGGCCATGGCCGAGTACCCGAGCAGGGCGATGGCGGTGACGCCGATGGCGTTGATCAGCGCGGGCAGCGACTCGCCGAGCAGCACGCTGCGCACGATCCGCAGCGTGCTCGCGCCGGTGGTCACGGCCGCTTCGACCGCGGCCACGTGCACCTCGGACAGCACGTTCTGCACGAGTCTCGCCACGAAGGGCACGGCACCGACCGACAGCGGCACGATGGCCGCCGTCGGACCGATGGACACGCCGATCACCGTGCGGGTGATCGAGGTCAGCACGACGAGCAGGATCAGGAACGGCATGGCGCGGCCGAGGTCGACCACGAACCCGAGCAGCTTGTGCGGCCAGGGTCGCGGTCGCAGACCTCCGGGTGCGGTGAGCTGGAGCAGCACGCCGACGGGGATGCCGAGCACGGTGGCGACGAGGGTCGAGACGCCCACCATGTACAACGTCTCACCCGTCGCGGAGACGAGGAGGTCGAAGACGGTGGACCAGGGTGTTGCCCTTCTCAAGCTGCTACTCCCTGCGGGCCCTTCGGGGTGCGCTGGACCGCGGCGCCCGCGTCCGAGATCCATTCCAGCGCGGAGTCGGCACGATCGCCCCGCAGGCCGACGCGGAAGCGCGCCACGGGGGTCTCCGCCAGGCGGGTGAGTCCCCCGCCGAGGAGGTTCAGCTCGACGCCGAAGCGGCTGGCCGCCTCGGGCAGCAGCGCGCCCACGGCGGCGAAGCCGACGAGGACGACGTCCGCCACGCGGTCGTGGGCGCTGTCGGCGGCCGGGTTCTGGTCCACGGCCGGGAGCAGCGAGGCGGCCGTGCGGCTGCCCGCGTCGGCCACCAGGTCGAGGACCTTCCCGTGCTCGACGACCCGGCCCTGCTCCAGCACCGCGATGTCGTCGCAGATCCGCCGGACCACGCCCATGTCGTGGGTCACGACGAGCACGGTCACGCCCAGTTCGGCGCGGGCCCGGTCGAGCACGGTGAGCACGGAGCCGGTGGTCTCCGGGTCGAGTGCGGAGGTGGGCTCGTCGGCCAGCAGCACCGACGGGCTGGCGGCGAGCGCCCTGGCCACGGCGATGCGCTGGCGCTGACCGCCGGAGAGCTGGTCGGGGTAGCTGTCGGCCTTGTCGGTCAGGCCGACCAGGTCGAGCAGCTCCGCCACGCGGGTGCGGCGCTGCGGACCGGCGACACCGGCGGCCTCCAGCGGCAGCGCGACGTTGCCCGCCGCGGTGCGCTGGCGCAGCAGCGAGTCGCCCTGCGGGACGACGCCGATCTGCCGGCGGGCGGCGCGCAGCGCGGTGCCGCCGAGCGAGACGAGGTCGGTGCCGTCGACCCTGATGGCCCCGCTGTCGGGGCGCTCCAGCAGCGCGACGCACCGGGCGAGGGTGGACTTGCCGGCCCCGCTGGGACCGACGACACCGAGCACGGTGCCCGCCTGGACGTTCAGGTCGACGCCGTTGAGGGCGTTGACCGGGCCGCTCGCGCCGACGAAGGACTTGGTGAGGTTCTCGACTGTGATCACGTGATTCGCTCCACGACTGCGCGCGGCGGCGCGCGCCGGGTGAGGGCGCGTGCGACCGCGAAGAAGTAGACCGTCCGATGAGGACGGGGACGTCCGGGGTGGTTCTCGACAGTGCCAGGCAGATGCCGCGGTGGGCCGTCTAGCGCGAGGTACGACAGCCGGTCGACGTGCGACGGCACTGGTCGACCACTCGTCTGCGTGTCAGCATTCGCGAAGTGGGCACGTGCTCCTCCATCGGTCCTGGCTGAAGCACCTGCCCGCGTCCAGCGGGTGGTTGCTGCGGCGTCGTGGAGCCAGGTCTCTCGGCCGCTCGGGATGGCACCACGAGTAGACCCGACGCTTGCGGGTTGAAGCAAGCCCGAAACGCCCAAAATGCGGGATCGTTTGCGACATCACACCGATGGCCGCAGATCATCTCTCGACCGGCGCACCCCACCAACGCATCACGCGTTGCTCCACACGCTCACCGGACGATTCCCGGTCAGCTACGACGGAGGACTGTCAATCCGCCACTTCGGCGATGCGCACGAAGTCCTGGACGGAGAGCTGCTCACCCCGCGTGCTCGGATCGACCCCGGCCGCGAGGAGCCTGCGCTCCGCCTCCGCGGGAGACCCGGCCCAGCCGGACAGCGCGCCGCGCAGCGTCTTGCGGCGCTGCGCGAAGGCCGCGTCCACCAGCGGGAACAACACGGACCGGTCCACCCCGGACAGCGGCTCCGCGCGCCGGGTGAACGACACCAGCGCCGAGTCCACGTTGGGCACCGGCCAGAACACGGCACGCGGCACGGCCCCGGCCCGGCGGGCGTCGGCGTACCAGGCGAGCTTCACGCTGGGCACGCCGTAGACCTTGCTGCCGGGGCCGGCGGCCATCCGGTCTGCCACCTCGGCCTGGACCATCACCAGCCCCTTGGTCAGCGACGGCAGCTCGGCCAGCAGGTGCAGCACGACGGGCACGGCCACGTTGTACGGCAGGTTCGCGACGAGGGCGGTGGGCCGCACCGGGAACTGCTCGGCGGTCACGCGCATCGCGTCGGCGAGCACCACGTGCAGCCGGTCGGCGAGTCCGGGCGCGCGGTCGGCCGCGGTGCCCGGCAGCCGGGCGGCGAGCACGGGGTCGATCTCCACGGCCACGACCGCGGCGGCGGCCGGCAGCAGGGCGAGGGTCAGCGAGCCGAGACCGGGGCCGACCTCCAGCACCACGTCGTCGGGTGCGAGGTCCGCCGCGGCGACGATGCGCCGCACGGTGTTCGGGTCGTGGACGAAGTTCTGCCCGAGCTTCTTGGTCGGGCGGACGTCCAGTTCCGCGGCCAGCCTGCGGACGTCGGCGGGGCCGAGGAGCGCACTCCCCGGCCCCGCCGATGACGACACGTCGTTCACACGTGCAGCGTACGGCGTGGTTACGGCAGGCCCAGCTTGGCCCGGCACGCGGGCCACGCCGAGTAGCCGCCGCGGTCGTCGCGGACCTTGGTCGCGACGGCGATCTGCTGCTCGCGGCTCGCCAGGTGCGGCAGCGAGGCGTACTGGGAGCCGCCGTAGGCGTTCCACGTCTGCGCGTCGAACTGGAGGCCGCCGTAGTAGCC
Organism: Umezawaea beigongshangensis; assembly: GCF_016464305.1. Taxonomy (GTDB): domain Bacteria; phylum Actinomycetota; class Actinomycetes; order Mycobacteriales; family Pseudonocardiaceae; genus Umezawaea_A; species Umezawaea_A beigongshangensis. The sequence goes on along the minus strand of NZ_JAEIOJ010000004.1, from coordinate 261,059 downwards.
GTTGCCGGTGTTGATGGCCCAGTTGCCGGTGGCCTCGCACTGCGCGAGCCGGTCCCACACGGCGCCGTCGGAGACGGCGGGCGCGGCGGCCGCGACGGGCTGGGCGGGGGCCTTGGTGCCGACGCGGACCTTCGTGGCGACCGGCTCCCTGGTGACCTTCTCGCCGAGGACCTCGCGGGCGGTCTCCTGGCCGTTGGTCTGGGTCACGCGGGCGGTGATGATCTTCTCGCCCGGCACGCCCTCCTGCTCGACGGTCTTCTCGCCGCGGGGCATCGTGGCGTCGGGGATCTCCTCGACCGGGGCGGGGATCGCCTCGGCGGAGTTGACGACCGAGACACCGGTCCGGGTGATGTGGACCTCGGCGCCGCTGGTGATCTTGAGGTCGAGCGCCTGCTCCAGCTTGTCGTCCGCGCCGAGGGTCAGGTTCTCGCCGCGCAGCAGCTCGTCGACCGTGAGGGCGGTGGTGGTGACCCGCCGGGGCTCCGCGCCGCCGTCGAAGACCGTGACGGTCTTGAGGCTCTTGACCTCCAGCGACAGTCCCTCCACGGGGACGTCCAGGTCGCGGCCGACCGAGGTCCAGGCGCCCTCGTCGGGGATGCCGAGCTGGTCCATCGCCTCGTCGACGGTGACCGAGCGGACCCAGCCCTCCTTCTGCTCACCGTCGACGGTCGCCTTGACCAGGCGCCCGCGGTCGAGGGTGATGGTGCCGCCGTCGCCGATCTTGGCGTTGGGGGACGGGCTGAGCGCGTCGTGCTCGCCGACGCTGATGCCCTCCTCCGCCAGCACCTCGCCGACGGTGCCGTCGTACGTGCGCACCTTCGTCTGCTGGCCGTCGACCTCGACGGTGACGGTCTTGTCCATCGCGAGGGCGGTCGCGCCGCCACCGGCGATGGAGACGAGCACGGCGGCCACGGCGCTCTTGAGGAAGCGGCGCTTCCACTTGCCCACGGCCTCGACGACCTGCGCGGGCGGGTTGGCCGGGTCCTCACCGGGCAGGGCGTCCGGGATGACCAGCGGCGGCATGACCGTGGTCTCGGCGTTGATGAGCCGGATCAGCTCGTCGACGTCCACGTTGGCGGTCGCCATGAGCTCGTCGGCGTCGGGGCCGAGGGCCTCGCGGACGTCGTCCGGCGTGATGGTGAGCGCGTCGTCCAGGGAGACGGGGGCCAGCGCGCCCGGCGGGAAGCTGGGGTGGTCCCAGCCCTCCGGAGCATCGGGGCGCTCCATGAGCCCCACGGAGGTCGTGGTCACCGGGGTGAACCAGTCGGTGTCCTCGTTGAAGAACGAGTAACCGTCCTCGTGAGATCTTTCGCGTCCAGTCACAGGGTCGATACCTTCCCGAAGGCGGAGCCCGCTCACGGCGGGGCGTTGACGTGTCAGTCAGTCGTGCTCGACCTGTCCGGCAACTCCCTGCGTGCGTGAGCGAGAGCGTCTCGCTTCTGGCGTTCGTTCCGACTCCCGCGCCAGCGCTGCTCCTCGGCCGGTCTCCCGGCCGCCCCGACGTGCACCGGCCTGACTGCGGGTGTGTCCCCGGAATCCGTGACGACTCCGGCTTCGGTCACGGGACCGTAACGGAGCGGAGGGGCATCCGCCAACACCCCGAGCAGTCTTGTGACGCCAGTCACTTCACGGGTGGAGTAACGCCATCCCCTGTTCGGTGCAACCGGACTATGACTGCGGTGCGTGATCGAAACCGAAGACTCGTTCGGCGTTTCGGGTGACTACCTGCGCGAGAGTTGCCTCATCCTGGTCACGCAAAGTAGCGAGACCCCGCAGGGTATAGGCGGCGCAGTACGGTTCGTTCGGGCGTCCCCGGAAGGGGTGAGGTGTGAGGAACGGCGCATCCGTCTCGACGAGCACGTGATCGTCGGGGGCCCAGGCCGCGGCCTCGCGCAGCGCGTGCGCGTTGCGGAAGGTCGCCGTGCCCGCGAACGACAGCAGGTACCCCTCGTCGACGCACCGGCGGGCGAAGTCGAGGTCACCCGAGAAGCAGTGCAGGACCACTCGTTCGGGAGCGCCCTCCTCGCGCAGGACGTCCAGCACGTCCTGGTGGGCGTCCCGGTCGTGGATCATCAGCGTCTTGCCCAGCCGCTTGGCGAGGTCGATGTGCCAGCGGAAGGCCTCGCGCTGGGCCCGCGGCGGCGAGTGGTCCCAGTAGTTGTCCAGACCGGTCTCGCCGATCGCGACCACGCGCGGCTGCCGGGCCAGCGCCTCCAGCTCGGTCTTCTCCGCGTCCCCGAAGACCGCCGTGCGGGTCGGGTGCAGCGCCACGGCGGCGAAGACCCGCTCGTCCCAGGTGGCCGCCTCGGCGGCCCAGCGGGCCGCGGCGAGGTCGTCGGCGACGGTGACGACGCGGCTGATGCCCGCCGCGTTCGCCCGGTCGAGCATCGCGCGGACGTCGTCGGCGTCGACCGCGCCGCACGCGTCCAGGTGGGTGTGGGAGTCGACCGCCGGCGCCGGAAGGGCCTCCGGCACCGGCGGGCGCTCACCGCGTCGTGCGCTCACCTCTGGACGGGCGCCCACTCCGGGCCGGTCTCGCCCAGCTCGGGGTCGAGCTTCGCGAACAGCGGCACCGGCTTGTCCAGCGGGCGGCCGACCTCGATCGGCGTGGACGCCCAGGCCGCCTGCTCCCCCTGGTAGTCGCCGGTGAGGACGGGGTACTCGCGGTCGGGCTCGTCGAGGTCGGCGACCTCGCGGATCTCCGGCTGCGCCGCCCACACGCCCGTGCCGCCGAGCAGCTCGTGCACCTTCTGCGCCGAGTGCGGCAGGAACGGCGTGAGCAGCGTGTTGGCGTCCTGCACGACCTGGAGCGCGGTGTGCAGGACGGTGTCCCTGCGCTCCGGGTCGTCCTTGATCTTCCACGGCTCCTGCTCGGACAGGTACCGGTTGGCCGCGGTGACGACGCGCATCGCCTCGGAGGAGGCCGCCTTGAACCGCGAGCGGCCCAGGTGCCCGCCGACGGTGTCGAACGCGGCGCGGGAGAGCGCCTTGAGCTCCTCGTCGGCCGCGGTGGGAGCGGCGGGCCTCGGCACGGAGCCCACGTTCTTGTGCGCCATCGAGACGGACCTGTTGACCAGGTTGCCCCACTCGTTCGCCAGCTCGAAGTTCGTCCGCCGGACGAACTCGTCCCAGGTGAAGTCGGTGTCCTGGTTCTCCGGGCCCGCCACCGAGATGAAGTAGCGCAGCGCGTCGGGACCGAAGTCGCGCAGGAAGTCCCGCACGTAGATCACGGTGCCGCGCGAGGTGGAGAACTTGGAGCCGCTCATCGTCAGGAACTCGCTGGAGACGACCTCGGTCGGCAGGTTGAGCTTCCCGAAGGACCCGACCTGTCCGCCCTTGTCGCCCTCGCCGTTCTGCCCGAGCAGCAGCGACGGCCAGATGAGCGAGTGGAAGACGATGTTGTCCTTGCCCATGAAGTAGTAGCCGCGGGCGTCCGGCTCGGTCCAGAACGCGCGCCACGCGTCGTCGTCGCCGGAGCGCCTGGCCCACTCGACGCTGGCCGACAGGTAGCCGATGACGGCGTCGAACCACACGTAGAACCGCTTCATCGGCTTGTCGCGCCACCCGTCGAGCGGGATCGGCACGCCCCAGTCGAGGTCGCGGCTGATCGCGCGGGGCCGCATGTCGTCGAGCAGGTTCTGGCTGAACTTCAGGACGTTCGGCCGCCACTCGTTCCTGGTCTGGAGCCAGCCGCCGAGGGACTCGGTGAACGCCGGCAGGTCCAGGAACAGGTGCTCGGTCTCGACGAACTTCGGCGTCTCGCCGTTGATCCGCGAGCGCGGGTTCTTCAGGTCGATCGGGTCGAGCTGGTTGCCGCAGTTGTCGCACTGGTCGCCGCGCGCGCCGTCGTAGCCGCAGATCGGGCAGGTGCCCTCGATGTAGCGGTCCGGCAGCGTGCGGCCGGTCGACGGGCTGATCGCGCCCATCTGGGTCTTCGGCAGCACGTACCCGTTGCGCCACAGGGAGAGGAACAGCTCCTGCACCACCCGGTAGTGGTTGCCGGTGGTGGAGCGGGTGAACAGGTCGTAGGACAGCCCGAGCCCCTGGAGGTCCTCGGCGATGACGCGGTTGTACTTGTCGGCGAGCTGGCGGGTGGTCAGGCCCTCGTTGTCCGCCTGCACCGAGATCGGCGTCCCGTGCTCGTCGGTGCCGCTGACCATGAGCACCCGGTTGCCCGACATTCGCTGGAAGCGGGAGAAGACGTCGGACGGGACTCCGAATCCGGAGACGTGACCGATGTGACGGGGGCCGTTGGCGTAGGGCCAGGCCACCGCCGTCAGGATTGACGACACGGGGGCACTCATGCGCACAGCCTACGGAGGCGCTGCTCAGAAGCACCAATCACTTAGGCTTCGCGCATGTCGGCGATCCGGGTGCTGGTGCTGGGCGTGGTGCGCTGGTCCGGCGAGGCGCACGGCTACCAGTTGCGCCAGCGGTTCAGGGCGATGGCCGTGGACCGGTGGGCGAACGTCCAGCCGGGATCGGTCTACCACGCGCTGAAGACGCTGACGGCCGAGGGACTGCTGGAGTCGGTGGGCACCGAGGACAGCTCCGAGGGGCCGGCGCGCACGCGCTACCGGGCCACCCCGGCCGGGAGGACGGCACTGGCGGAGATGGTGTGCCGCGCGTTCGGCGACACCGCGGCCGATCCGACGGAACTGGGCGCGGCGGCCGTCGTGATGGTCCAGGTGCCGCGCGAGCGGGTCCTGACCGCCCTGCGGCACCGGCTGGCCGCGCTGGAGGCCGAGGTCCCGGCGATGCGGCAGAACGTCGGGACGTTCGCGGAGCGCGGCCTGCCGGAGCACGTCGACGAGCTGGCCAACCTGTGGGCGGTGCACGGCGAGGCACAGCTCTCCTGGACCAGGACGCTGGTGGAGCACGTGGAGTCCGGGCGCTACTCCTTCGCCGACGAGGCGCAGTAGTCAACATTTGACTAGCTCCTTCCCGCACGCCACGCTGTGCCGGTAGTCAAATTTGACGACCGCGGGGAATCCGATGATAGAGGCACTTCCTGGGGCCGAACGGCGCGGGCAAGAGCACGACGCTGCGGCTGTTCACGACGCTGCTGCGGCCCACGGCGGGGCACGCCGTCGTGGCCGGGTGCGACCTGGTCGGCGATCCGGCCGGGGTGCGGGCGCGCATCGGCCACGTCGCCCAGCACAGCGGCGCGGGCGACGAGCAGCGCGTCGGGGAGGAGCTGGTGCTCCAGGGCAGGCTGCACCGGCTGAGCACGGCGGAGGCCCGCCGCAGGGCCGCCGCGCTGCTGGAGCGGCTGGACCTCGTGGGCACCGAGCGCCGCGCCGTGGCCACGCTGTCCGGCGGACAGCGGCGCAGGCTCGACATCGCGATGGGCGTGCTGCACCGGCCGCGCCTGGTGTTCCTGGACGAGCCGTCCAGCGGGCTCGACCCGCAGAGCAGGCGCAACCTGTGGGACCACGTGCGGACGCTGCGCGAGGAGGGCACGACCGTCTTCCTCACCACGCACCACCTGGACGAGGCCGACGCCCTGTGCGACCGGGTGCTGGTGATCGACCACGGCCGGATCGTCGCGGAGGGTGCGCCGGAGGAGCTGAAGCGCGCGGTGTCCGGCGACCTCGTCACGCTCGGCGCGGCGCGTCCCGAACTGCTGCTGCCGGTCGTGCGGCGGTTGCCGGGAGCGCGGGAGGCCGTGGTGTCGGACTCCCGGCTGAGCTTCCGGGTGCCCGGCGGGGACGCGCTGCTGCCCGACCTGCTGCGCCACGTCGACGGCGCGGGCGTGACCCTGGACTCGGTGCGGGTGCAGCGGCCGACGCTCGACGACGTGTTCCTGACCCTGACCGGCCGCTCCCTGCGGGAGGACGACCGTGCTGCGTGAGACCTGGCTGGTGTTCGTGCGCGCGTGGCTGCCGGTCCTGCGCACGCCGTGGGCCGTCGCGTTCGGCGCGGTGCAGCCCCTGCTGCACCTGGCGCTGTTCGGGCCGCTGCTGCCGTCGCTGGGGCAGGGCTCGTGGCAGTGGTTCGTGCCCGGCCTGCTGGTGATGACGGCCCTGACCGGCACCGCCTACGCGGGCTTCGCGCTGATCCCGGAGATCCGCTCGGGCGTCCTGGAGCGGATGCGCGTGTCGCCGGTGAGCCGCACCGCGCTGCTCCTGGGCCGGGTGCTCAAGGACGTCGTCCTGCTGCTGACGCAGGCCGCGCTCGTCGCGGTGGTCGCGCTGGCCCTCGGGTTCCGCACGTCGGTCACCGGGCTGCTGCTCGGGCTCGGCCTGGTGGCCCTCGTGGGAATCGGTGTCGGGTCGGCCAGCCACGCCCTCGCGCTGCGGTTGCGGCACGAGTACCTGTTCGCGCCCCTGCTGTCGGCCGTGGTGATGCCGCTCGTGCTGCTGTCGGGCGTGCTGCTGCCGATGACGCTCGCCCCGGCGTGGCTGGCGACCGTCGCGGCGGTCAACCCGCTGAGCCACGTGGTGACCGCGGAGCGGGCCGTCTTCGCCGGTGGGACCGGGTGGCCGGGTGCGCTGGTCGCCCTGGCGCTGGCCGCGGCGTGCACCGCGTGGGGGGTGCGGACCTTCCAGCGCGAGAACGGCTGAGCGACCTCCGGGCCCGGCGGTGTCGACGCCGCCGGGCCAGGGGGGGCCGCGCGGCGGGTCACCGCGCTCGTGGAGGGGCCGACACCGCTGTTCGGCGGCTGACGGCTCAGGACGACGCGATGGCCGCGTCGTAGAGGACCTTCTTGCTCACCCCGGCCGCCTCGGCGACCTCGGCCGCGGCCGTCTTCAGCCGCTCGCCGTCGGCCACGCGCTGCTTGACCTCGGCCACCAGGGTCTCCAGGTCGGCCCCCGCCGCGGGCGGCTCCGCGCCGGACAGCACGACCGTGATCTCCCCGCGCACGCCCTCGGCCGCCCACTCGGCCAGCTCGCCGAGGCCGCCGCGGCGCACCTCCTCGTAGGTCTTCGTCAGCTCGCGGCACACCGCGGCGCGCCGGGCCGCGCCCAGCACGTCGGCCGCGTCGGCGAGCGTCGCGGCCAGGCGGTGCGGCGACTCGAAGAACACCGCCGTGCGCTGCTCGGCGGCCAGCCCGGCGAAGAACCGCCTGCGCTCCCCCTGCTTGCGGGGCGGGAAGCCCTCGAAGCAGAACCGGTCGCACGGCAGGCCGGACAGCGCGAGCGCCGTCGTGACCGCCGACGGGCCGGGCAGACAGGTCACCGGCAGGTCCTCGGCCACGCAGGCCGCGACGAGCCGGAAGCCGGGGTCGGACACGCTGGGCATCCCCGCGTCCGTCACGAGCAGCACCGTGGAGCCGCCGTGCAGCGCCTCCAGCAGCATCGGCAACCGCGACGTCTCGTTCTGGTCGAAGAAGCTGACGACCCTCCCGGCCGGGGACACGCCGAGCGCGGCGGCCAGCGACCGCGTGCGCCGGGTGTCCTCCGCGGCGATCACGTCGGCCGTGGCCAGTGCCTCGACCAGGCGGGGAGAGGCGTCGCGGACGTCGCCCAGAGGCGTGGCCGCCAGCACCAGGCGCGGCGATCCAGATACGGGACTCACACCGTGCACCCTACGATCGGCGCGTGAGCGTCCTCGTACCGCAGTCAACGGACGGCGTCGTCGACGTCGGCGAAGTGCCGCCGACCGCGGAGCCGGCGGGCTCCGACCGGGAGGGACGGGCACGCCTGCTCGCGTCGCCGATGCCTCACGACCGGGTGCGCGGCTGGGTCGTCGCGCTGTCGGTGGCACTGCTCGGCGGGATCGTGCGCTTCTGGAACCTGGGCTTCCCCACCGACAAGGGAACCCCGATCTTCGACGAGAAGCACTACGTGCCGCAGGCGGCGCAGGTGCTGCGCAACGGCTGGTACGAGGACAACCCCGGCTACGAGCTGGTGGTGCACCCGCCGCTGGCCAAGCAGCTCATCGCCGTCGGCGAGTGGATCTTCGGCTACGACGGGTGGGGCTGGCGCTTCGCCTCCGCCGTCGCCGGGACGCTGTGCGTCCTGCTGGTCGTGCGCATCGCGCGCCGCCTCACCCGCTCCGACCTGCTGGGCGCGGTCGCCGGTGTGCTGCTGATCGCCGACGGCGTGAGCCACGTCCAGTCGCGGATGGGGATGCTCGACATCTTCATGGCGCTGTTCGTGGTGTCCGCGTTCGGCTGCCTGGTCGTGGACCGCGACCAGGTGCGGGAACGGCTCGCGGTGGCCGTGCGGGAGGGCTGGGCCGACCACTCCCCCTTCGGTCCCCAGCTGGGTTTCCGCTGGTGGCGGTTCGGCGCCGGTGTGTCCCTGGGCCTCGCGGGCGGCGTGAAGTGGTCGGCGCTGTGGTACGTCGCGGCGTTCGGCCTGCTGTGCGTGCTCTGGGACGTGGCCGCGCGCCGCAACGCGGGTGTGCGGCGGCCGTGGGTCGGCACGATCGTGCGGGACGTGCTGCCCGCGCTGTGGGCGCTCGTCGCCGTGGCGGTCCTCGTCTACGTGGGCACCTGGTGGGCGTGGATGAGCAGCGAGACGGGCATCGACCGGCACGTCGTGGGCGTGAAGATCGGCGACGACTCGTGGGTGCCCGACGTGCTGCGCTCGCTCTGGTACTACAGCGGCAACGTGCTGGAGTTCCACGAGAACCTGGTGACCTCGGAGACGAACCGGCACCCGTGGGAGTCGAAGCCGTGGACGTGGCCGATGGGGCTGCGCCCGATGCTCTACTACTTCGAGGGCGGGGAGACGGGCTGCGGCGAGGCGACCTGCGTGGGCGCGATCATGCTGATCGGCACGCCCGCGATGTGGTGGCTCGCGTTCCCGCTGCTGGCCTGGGCGCTGTGGCGTGCCATCGCCCGCCCGGACTGGCGCTACGTCGCCGTGCTCGTCGGCTACGCCGCCGGTCTGCTGCCGTGGTTCACGATGATCGACCGGCAGATGTACTTCTTCTACGTGACGCCGATGGCGCCGTTCCTCGTGCTGGGACTGACGCTCGTGCTCGGCGAGATCCTCGGCAGGGCGGACGCGGGCCGCGAGCGTCGCGGCACGGGCCTGCTGGCGGTGGCGCTGTACGTGGGCCTGGTGGTCGCGAACTTCGTCTGGCTGTGGCCGATCCTCAACGGGGTTCCGATCACCAACGCGATCTGGCAGGCCCAGCTCTGGCTCCCGTCCTGGCGGTGATCCCACCGCCCCACCCGCCCGCTGATCAGTGGGCGGGGCGGGTGGGCGGGTCCGGCACCGGCAGGATCGAGGTCACCGGGCCCTCCTTGCTCAGCCCCTGACGGGCGAGCCAGGAGCTCAGCTCGGTGCGCACCGCGCTCAGCGGCGGACGGCGTGCCGGGTCGGCGTCCAGCGCCGCGACCAGCAGGCGGTGGTGCGCGGTGTTCTGCGGCAGCTTCACGTTCGGCTCGCCCCTGGCGGCGGCCATGAGAGCCGAGATCGCGTTCTCCCGCTCACCGCGCGGCGGCTGCCCGGACAGGGCGTAGCTGACGGTGGCGGCGAGCTGCCAGGCGTCCGACGACGGGGTGGCCTCCTCGCCGCGAGCGGTCTCCGGGGCGAGGAAGTCGGGCGTGCCGACCATCATCCCGGCCGCCGTCAGCGTCTGGTCCCCGCGCGAGCGGGCGATGCCGAAGTCGATGAGGTGGGCGGTGCCGTTGCCGTCGACGATCACGTTGGACGGCTTCACGTCCCGGTGCAGCACGCCCTTCTCGTGGGCGGCCACCAGCGCGTCGGCCATGTTGACCCACAGCCGGGCGGCGAACTGGTCAGCGAGCAGGCCGCTCTGCGCCACCACCTCGGACAGCGGCTTGCCGTCGATGAACTCCATGACGATCGCGAGACCGTTCACGTCCTGCACGATGTCGTAGACGCGCACGCAGTTGGGGTGGTGCACGGCGGCCAGCGCCCTCGCCTCCCGCTGCATCCGCTGCTCGGTGTCGGCGTCCGGGGCGTGCGCGAGCTTCACCGCGACGGTCCGGTCGAGCTGGGTGTCCACGGCCAGCCACACGCTGCCGAAGCCGCCGCTGCCGATCTGCCGCACCCGGCGGAACCGGCCGCTGGCCGGGTTCCACACCGCGCCGGAGTCGCCGACCGGCGCGACGGGCGGCACCGGCGTGGAGCCGCCGAGGCCGAACGGCAGCGGGCCCGGCGTGTCCGCGAGCTTGGACAGCGGCGGCTGCGCGGGCGACGGCGGTTCGACCCGCGTCGGCGTCGGCTCCTTCGCGCGCGCACCGGCGACCCGCGTGGGCGGGTAGTGGTGCGACTGCGCGCCCTGCTGCGGCACCGGCGTCTGCGCGGAGGGCTGGTAGGGCGGAGGAACCGCGGTCACGGGCCGGTGGGACGGCGGAGCGGGCTGGTACGGCGGCGGCTTCGCGGCGTTCTGGAGCGGCCGGGCCCCGGACTGCTGCGGTGTGCGCGGCAGCGGGGGCTGCTCGTCCTTCTTCGTGCTGCGGTCGCGGCCGGGGCGGTTCAGCACGGCCGTGGACAGGCCGAAGAGGCGCACGAGCAGCGAGCCGAGCAGCGCGATCGGGAAGAACCCGAGCAGCAGGTGCCCGACGAGCGTCACCGGCAGCGTGCAGGAGACGAGCAGCAGCACCAGGAACGGCGGCCAGAAGAAGCGCCGCGGCCAGCTCGGGCCGAGCCGGAACGCCGAACCGGCCTGCATCATCACGAACAGCAGGCACAGCACGGCGAGCGCGCCGGTGATCGCGGTCGCGACGGCGAACAGCGACTGGGCGCTGCCGGGGTCGGAGACGACCTCCGCGGCGGACGGCGCGTTCAGGAGGTAGTCGCGCTGGCTCATGTCGATGCCGCAGAACGACTCGTCGATCGAGTTCGTCCAGCTGCTGATGTTGCCGAGGTCCAGCGCGGCCCTCGCTCCGGAGAACAGCACCCAGGGCAGGATCAGCGTTCCCGTCACACCCAGCACGGCGAAGACGGTGCCGCTGGCCGGTCCGTAGGAGTTGCCGACGACGCGCCGCACCACGATCGACAGCAGCGCCGCGACGGTCGGCAGCGTCCCGACCGCGGCTCCGAACGCGGTGGTCGTCCAGGCCCAGTCACCGGGGCACAGCGGCACCGCGGCGACACCGAACAACCACGCCAGCAGGTCTGCCGCCAGCCCCACGCCTCCCACCACCCTCCCTCGTCACCCGACAGCCTATGGGCACCGGGCGGTGCGGGTGGGCGAACCCCCGATCGGCCGACGGCCCTCCGACACCGCCCTCACGCCCGTGTGGAGGGACAACGGGCCGTTGCCGGCAGCACCGGTCCACGCCCGCCCGCCGATCTCCTTCACCCGGAAGGGGACACGAGGTGCCTCTGCTCCGTCTTGGCGACCTCCCGCAGCGCCTCGGCGTCGGGCAGCGGGTGCTCGCGGTACCGGCTGCGGTGGGGCCCGCGCCGGCGCGGGGTCGTGATCTGGTCCCGCACGGTCCACGACCGGACCCCGGCGCGCTCCCACCTCGACGACGGCCCCCGACCGCGGTGGTCGCAGCACCGCACCTGTCAGGGCACAGGTGCGTCGGCACGGGACGGACGAGCGTCCCGGCGGGCGACGTTCGGCAACGGCGAAAGAACGCTCCGCACAAATGCCGACGACACCCGATCGCGCACGGGCGAGGCTTTCGTTCACCACGCCGGCTCGACCGGCAGCACACGACACGGGTCGACCGCGGAACGGAGAAGGCGGAAGTCCGGGGAGAACGAAATCCGGAGGGTGAGCAGAACCACAAAGGCCCTCACCGCACGGGGCCGGGGAGGCGAAGCCGCCGAGGTGGGGTGAGGGAGCTGCACCCCCGCACATGCGAAGAGCGAGGTGGTCGACGCTTTTCGTCGACCACCTCGCTCTTCGCGCGTGGAGCTGCGGGGAATCGAACCCCGGACCTTCTCGATGCGAACGAGACGCGCTACCAACTGCGCTACAGCCCCTCGTTGTCGTGCAGGAGAACTGTATCAGCCCCGGAGGGGTGGTTTTACCACCCCCCTCTACTCGCCCACCGCCCTGCGGCGCGGCAGGGTCTCCGGGCCGTCCAGCTCGACGAACACGGGGTCCTCGTCGTCCAGGTCGACCACGACGTGGCCGGGACGGACGTGGTGCTGGAAGCGCGGCCGGACCTCCGGTGCGGAATCGTCGCGCTCGTACCGCTCCTGCGCGCGCGGGCGCTCGGGACGGGCCTCGGCGTGCTCGCGGGGCGCGCGGGGACGGCGTCCGGCGGCCTGGCGGCGCGCGTGGACGAGCCGCGCCTGCCTGCGCGCGCGGATCTCCTCCTCCATGCGCACCTGGCGGCGCAGGTACCCGAGGTACCCGACGAGGACGAGGTCGACGGCGCCGTGCGCCCACCACACGAGCGGCTCGACGAGCCCGGCCGCGACGCCGCTCGCGACGGCGGCGACGAGCAGGAGCGCGACCACCCGGCGGCGGAAGGCGTACTTCACCTGGGCGACGACGGCCGCGCCCTCCGGGTCGTAGCCGCCGCGGCCGGGGCGGTAGGAGCGCGGCGCGCGGTCGTCGAGGTCGGTGTCGTCGTACTCCGGCTCGAAGTCGTCGAACTCCGCCTCGAACTCGTCCAGATCCGCGTCGGCGTCAGACATGGCGAACCCCTCCTCCATGCTGCCGCGCGTGTTCTCCTGGCGTTTGCGAACCACCATCGGGACGAGGACGACGAGCCAGGCGACGACCAGCCCGACGATGATCAGCGAGCTCGGCATCCCCCACCTCCCCCTGGCGGCCCAGTGGCACGTGTACTGCACCTGCCACGCTAGTCACAACAGTCACACCAGTGTCGGAGGCACGCCGCGCGGCACACGTACCGAGATGTGGCGCATCACCCACTTTCGGATCAACCGTTGCTCCGTCCGGGTGTCGGCTTCAGGGTGTTCGGGCCTGTCCCCGTGCGACCAGACGGCTCACCAGCCCGTCCGGGACCTCCTCGCTGGTGATCGCCAGGCACAGGTGGTCCCGCCAGTCCCCCGCCACGTCGAGGTAGCGCTGGAACAGCCCCTCCTCGCGAAAACCGGACTTGGTGAGCACCCGCAGGCTCGGCGCGTTCTCCGGTCGCACGGTCGCCTCCAGGCGGTGCAGCCCGGCCACCCGGAAGCAGTGGTCGACGACCATCGCGACGGCCGCCGTGGCGACTCCGCCGCTCGCGCGGTCGGCGGCCACCCAGTAGCCGACCCACGCCGAGCGCAGCGAGCCGCGCACGACGTTGCCGACGGTGATCTGCCCGGCGAACTCGCCGTCGACGGTGATGACGAACGGCAGCGCGTGCCCCCGCCGGCCGAGCGCGCGCAGCGACGACCACTGGCCCGGCCACGCCAGCGCGGCGTTGCGCTCGGCCCAGCCCTCGGTGGCCGTGGGCTCCCAGTTCTCCAGGTAGCGGCGGTCCCGCAGGCGGATGTGGCTCCACCTGCTGCCGTCGAAGAGCCGGGGCGGGCGCAGTTCGACCAGCCCGGCGCGCACCCGCAGCGGTCCCAGCCGCGCTGGCCAACCGGGGTGACGGCTGGTGTCACCGGTGAGACCGGCGTTCATGCCGCTGCTTCTCCTCCTGCTGCCGGGGGTTCTCCGGGGACGGGGCTCAGCTCTCCTGGCGCAGGAAGCTGACCAGCACCTCGGCGCCCGCCGAGACGTCGGTGACGTCCTCGTCGAGCATGATCAGGCAGTTCGCCTCGGCCAGCGACGCCAGCAGGTGCGAGCCGGACGTGCCCAGCGGCTGCACCAGGTACTCGCCGGTCTCCTGGTCCCGCAGGAGCTGCCCGCGCAGGAACCCGCGCCGCCCCGGTGTGGAGGCCACCGGCGACAGCAGCCGCGCGGTGACGGCCCTGCGGTAGGGGTTGCGCTTGCCGAGCGCCGCCCTGATCAACGGCCGGACGAGCACCTCGAAGACGACGAGGGCGCTCATCGGGTTGGCCGGGAGCAGGAACGTCGGCACGGCGTCCGGGCCGAGGCGGCCGAAGCCCTGCGCCGAGCCGGGTTGCATGGCCACCCTGGTGATGTCCAGGTCGCCCAGCTCGGTGAGGGCGGCGCGCACCTCGTCGCCGATCGCGCCGCCCACGCCACCGGCGATCACGACGATCTCCGACAGCAGGAGCCTGCCCTCGACGACCTCGCGCAGCCTGCGCGGGTCGGAGGGCTGGATGCCGACCCTGCTGACCTCGGCCCCGGCGTCGCGGGCGGCGGCGGCGAGGGCGTAGGAGTTGACGTCGTAGACCTGGCCCTGGCCCGGTGTGCGGTCGACGTCCACCAGCTCCTCGCCGAGGGACACCACGGAGACGCGCGGCTTCGGGTGCACCAGCACCTTGCTGCGGCCGACGGCGGCCAGCAGCCCCACCTGGGCGGCGCCGATGGTCGTGCCGCGGCGCACCGCGACGTCACCGGGCTGCACGTCCTCGCCGGTGCGGCGGACGAACGCGGCCGAGGGGACGGCGCGGTGCACGGTCACCTTGGCGTGGTGCCCGTCGGTGTACCCGACCGGCACCACGGCGTCGGCCAGCGTCGGCAGCGGCGCACCGGTGGCGATCCGCACGGCCTGACCCGGTTGCAGGCGGCGGGGCTGGCGGGAGCCGGCGGCCGTCTCCCCCACCACGGGCAGCGGGACCGGCTGTTCACCGCCCGCGCCCTGCACGTCCACGCTGCGCACCGCGTACCCGTCGACCGCGGCCTGGTCGAACCCGGGCAGGGCTCGCTCGGCCACGACCTCCTCGGCGCAGAGCAGGCCCTGCGACTCGGAGATCGCCACTCGCACCGGGGCGGGCCGCACCGCTGCGGCGACCACCCTCGCGAGCTGCTCGTCCACTGTCCTCATCGTGAAACCTCGTTCAGGAGTTGTCGAGGCGACCCCGCAGCCACTCCCGCAACCCGGGCCCGTAGTCGGGGCGCTCCAGTGCGAAGTCAACCGCAGCTCGGAGGAATCCACCCGGATTGCCCAGGTCGTGTCGCCCACCCCGGTGCACGACGACGTGGACCGGGTGACCCTCGTCGATCAGCAGGGCGATGGCGTCGGTGAGCTGGAGCTCGCCGCCCGCGCCGGGCTCGATGCGCTTGAGGGCGTCGAAGATCGCCCGGTCGAGGAGGTAGCGACCCGCGGCGGCGAACGTCGACGGCGCGTCCTCGGCGGAGGGCTTCTCCACCATGCCGACGACCCGCTTGACGTCGCCGTCCGGCACGGTCGAGCTGCTGGCGTCGCGCACGTCGAACACGCCGTAGGCGGAGATCTCCTCGCGCGGGACGTCGAACGCGCACAGCACCGTGCCGCCGTGCTCGCGGCGGACCTCGGCCATCCGGGCCAGCACGCCGGTCGGCAGCACGAGGTCGTCGGGCAGCAGGACGGCGACGGCCCCGTCCTCGTCGGTGAGGTTGCCCTCGGCGCAGCCCACGGCGTGCCCGAGGCCGAGCGCCTTGTCCTGGATCGCCGTCTCGACCTCCAGGAGGGCGGACGCGCGGCGGACCTTGTCCAGCAGCTCGGTCTTGCCCCGGCTCCTCAGCGTCTCCTCCAGCTCGGGCTGGGGGCGGAAGTACTGCGCGACGGCGTCCTTGCCCGGCGAGGTGACGATGACGAGCCGCGTCGCACCGGCCTCGGCGGCTTCTGCGGCCACGAGCTCGATGCCGGGTGTGTCGACGACCGGGAGCAGTTCCTTCGGCACCGCCTTGGTGGCGGGCAGGAAGCGGGTGCCCAGCCCGGCGGCGGGCACGATGGCGGTCAGGAAGGGGCTCTCGGAGCTCATGGCTCCGAGCGTAACGGCGTCCTTACTGTTGTCCGTCATGACGTCCGGTTCTCGTGACCACAAGGTCACGCTGCGCACACGACTGCTCGCCGCGCGCCGAGCGGTGCCCGACTCCGCACGACGGGAGGAGGCAGCCGCGCTGGTGGCGCACGTGCCGTCGCTGCTGACCGCGCTGGCCGTGCCGGTGGGGGCGGAGGTGTGCGCGTACCTGCCGATCGGGTCGGAGCCGGGGTCGGTGGCGCTGCTGGAGGCGCTGCGGGCGCACGGCCACCGGGTGCTGCTGCCGGTGGTCGTCGGGGCGGCGCCGCTCGACTGGGCCGTCCACACCGGACCGGAGGGGCTGCGGCCGGGCCCGCACGGGCTGCGCGAGCCGTCGGGTCCCCTGCTGGGTCCGGCGGCGGTGGGCGGCGCGGGACTGGTGCTGGTGCCGGCGCTGGCCGTGGACCGGCGCGGGGCGCGGCTCGGCAGGGGTGGCGGGCACTACGACCGGACGCTGCCCGCGGCCGTCGCGCCGCTGGTCGCGGTCGTGCGGGACGAGGAGTTCGTGGCCGAGCTGCCGCACGAGGAGCACGACGTGCGGATGACGGCCGTGCTGACCCCGGAGAGGGGGCTGACGCGCCTGTGACGTTGACCTGTGGTGTTTGCGTCGTGTACACCCACTGACGCATCATCGACTGGCACTCCGAACGCCAGAGTGCCAGGACTTCTGCTCGTGGAGGGCAAGTGCCGACCTACCAGTACGCCTGCACCGAGTGCGACCACCGCTTCGACGCGGTGCAGTCCTTCACCGATTCCGCGCTGACCGAGTGCCCGCAGTGCCACGGCAGGCTGCGCAAGCTGTTCGGGGCCGTCGGCGTGGTGTTCAAGGGCAGTGGCTTCTACCGGACCGACAGCCGTTCCGGCGGCAAGTCCAGCACGGTGCCCGCGGGCGCGGCGAGCGGCGACTCCTCGTCGAGCACGTCCTCGTCCACGTCCACGACGTCGCCGGGGACCTCGTCCTCGTCCTCGTCTTCGTCCACGACGTCGTCGTCCGGCTCCGGCACGGCCGCCGCTTCCTGAGCGGGTTGTCCACAGCCGCCGAGTTGTCCACAGCTCGGCGGCTCCTCCGCGCCCGCGGCCGATCGCGGCCCTAGCGTCGCGGACGTGGACACCCTCGACCCGACCCCGCTCGACCGCCTCCGCGCGCTGGCCCGCCGCCGTCCTCCCCACCTGGACCGCGCGCGCCGCGTGCTCGCCGCCGCGTGCGCCCTGCTCGCCGTGGCCACCGTTCTCCGGCCGCCCGCCGCCGGCACGCCGGTGCTCGCCGCCGCCCGCGACCTCCCGCCCGGTGTGCCGCTGACCGGAGCCGACCTGCGGGTGCTGCACGTGCCGGAGGAGCTGCGCCCGCACGGGTCGCTCACCGATCCCGCCGCCGTCGTGGGCCGCGCGCTGACCGGAGCGGCCCCGGCTGGCGAGCCGCTGAACGAGGCGCGGCTCACCGGCCCCGACCGCGACACCGCGTCGGTGGTGGTGCCGCTGCCGGACTCCGGCGTCGCGGACCTGCTGCGCACGGGCCGCCGGGTCGACCTCGTGGGCCCGGACTCGGCGCTGGCGGAGAACGCCGTGGTGCTCTCGGTGCGCGTGGTGCCCGGCGGTCACGTGCTCGTGGCGCTGGTGCGGCGGGACGAGGCGGTGCGCGTCGCCGCCGCGTCCCTGGGCGAGCACCTTGCCGTTACGCTCCGCTAGTTCTTCCCCTGCCTACGAGGAGCTAGAGCTGTGATCAAGGGCTTCAAGGACTTCCTGATGCGCGGGAACGTCGTCGACCTCGCCGTGGCCGTGGTCATCGGCGCGGCGTTCAGCGCGATCGTCACCGCGTTCACGTCGAACATCATCAACCCGCTGATCGCCCGGCTGGGCGGCAAGAACAGCGTCGAGGGCCTCGCCGTCCAGCTCGGCGAGAGCGACAAGACCGTCGTGGACTTCGGCGCGCTCATCACGTCGACGCTGAACTTCCTGATCGTCGCCGCGGTCGTCTACTTCGTGTTCGTGCTGCCCATGAACAAGATCAAGGAGCGTCGGGAGAAGGGCAGGGAGCCCGGCCCCTCCGAGCCGACCGACACCGAGCTGCTCAAGGAGATCCGCGACCTGCTCGCGGCCCAGCAGTCCCAGCAGACCGGGCCGCGCGGGCACTAACCACCGTGGTGCGGCGGCCGGTTCTCCCGGTACCACGACTCGCGGTCGTCGGCGGAGCCGCCGCGCTCGTCGGTCGTGGTGTCCGGGAGGACGTCGCCGAACACCTCGTCCAGGCGGCGGCGCCGAGCTGCCTCGGCGCCGCCGGAGCCGGACTCCGCGCCCGGACGGCGCTGCCGCGCAGGACGTTCCGCGCCAGCGCCTCCGTCCGGGTCGCTCATCACGCCTCGTCGAGCCCGGAGAGCTGCTCGATCACGTAGGGCACGAGCGACGAGAGCGTCGCCATGCCGTCGCGGACGGCCGCGCGGGACCCGGCGAGGTTCACCACGAGGGTGCTGCCGGAGACCCCGACGAGCCCCCGCGAGATGCCCGCGTCGACCGCGCCCGCGGCGAGACCGGAGCCCCGCAGGGCCTCGGCGATGCCGGGGATCGGGCGGTCGAGCACGCCCAGCGTCGCGTCCGGGGTGACGTCGCGGGGCGACACGCCCGTCCCGCCGACCGTGACCACCAGGTCGACACCACCGATCACGGCCGTGTTGAGCGCCGCGCGGATGTCCACGACCTCGCCCTCCACCGCGACGGTGCCGTCGACGATGAAACCTGCCTCTTCCAACAGCTCGGTGACCAGAGGGCCACTGCTGTCGTCGTGCCCACCGTGCGCCACCCGGTCGTCCACGATCACGACGAGGGCGCGTCCGAGGCGCTGCGCGCTGCGTTCCATGCGATCACCGTAGCCAATCCGAGATCTGACCGTTCCACGACCGGGCACCGGGACCGGAGCGCCACCGGGTGTTCACCCCCGCGCGGACCGGTCCCTCCCGCCCCGTGCGCCCCGAGCCGCGCCGCGACGGGAGGGGGCGGTCCGTCGTCGGCGCGGCTCGGGGCGTGGTTCCCCGGGAAACCCCTCCGGCTCGGGGCGCGAGCCGGGAGCGTCCGGGTGCTACTTCGGCTCGACGGTCTGGCCGCCGAGGGTCACCTCGACGGTGTTGCCGCCGACCGTGAGCTTCACCCGGTCGTTCGGGGACTTCGAGCGGACCGCGGCCACCAGCGCGTCGGACGTCTCGATCGCGCGGTCGTCGAGCTTGGTGATCACGTCACCGGTCTTGATCCCGGCCTGCTCCGCGGCACCGCCCGCGGTGACCTCGCGGACGAGCGCGCCGCCGTCCTCCCCGTCGGTGACGGACACGCCGAGCACGGTCTGGGTGGCCTTGCCGGTCTCGGCGATCTCCTTGGCCGTGCGGCGAGCCTGGTCGATCGGGATGGCGAAGCCGATGCCGACCGAGCCGCCCTGCGACGACTGCGTGGAGTTGGGGCTGTAGATCGCCGAGTTGATGCCGATGACCTGACCCTGCATGTTCACCAGCGGGCCGCCGGAGTTGCCGGGGTTGATGGCCGCGTCGGTCTGGATCGCGTTCAGCACAGACGCCTGCGAGCCCTCCTCGCCGCCCGCGCGGACCGGGCGGTCCAGGGAGCTGACGATGCCGGAGGTGACCGTGCCGGACAGCTCGAACGGCGAGCCGATCGCGACGACGCCCTGGCCGATCCTCAGGTCGCCGGAGGTGCCGAGGGCCGCGACGGGCAGGTCGGCCACGTTCTGCGCCTTCACCACGGCGAGGTCCGAGTCGGGGTCGCGGCCGAGGATGGTCGCGGGGACCGACTGGCCGGTCTGGAAGACGACCTCGACGGTGCCCCCGTCCGCCGCGGCCTCGATGACGTGGTTGTTGGTCAGGATGTCGCCGTCGCTGCTGATGACGATGCCGGAGCCCTCGCCGGCGACCTGCCGGTTGGACACCCGCAACTGCACGACCGTGGGCAGCACCTTCTGCGCGACCTGCTCGATCGAGCCCTCCGGGGCGTCGTTGGAGGTCCGGTTCGCGCCGGGCGTCTGGTCCAGGGCGTTGACCACGGTGCGGCCGTCCGCCGCGATCTCGTGACCCACGTAGCCGCCGACACCACCTGCCACGCCTCCGACCAGCAGCACGAGTGCGGCGACACCGGCGACGGCCCTGCCCCGCCCCCTGCTCGCCGTGCGCACCGGCTGCTGGCCGGGGGCGTGGTAGTACGGCTGGCCGGGCGCCCCCTGCACGGCGCCCGGCTGGCCGGAACCCGGCAGACCAGCACCCTGCTGCTGGTGGCCGGGCTGCTGGTGGCCGGGGTACTGGTGACCGGGCTGCTGGTGGCCGGGGTGCTGGTGACCGCCGGGGAAGAACTGCGTGCCGTGCGCCGGCGTGGCGTCGGCGGACGCCGGGGGCGTCGGCACGGAAGGCTCGGGGGTGCCGTGATCCTCGCCGCCGTGATCTTCGCCGCCGGGCCGCGACGACGGCCCGGCCCACGGGCTCGGCTGCTCGCCCGTCGCGGCGGCGGGGCGGGGGTCGAGAGGGGCGGATGACTCGTCTCGCCGCTCCGGCTGACCGCCCGCGGCGCCCTCGTTGTTCTCGGTCATGCCCATACTGTGCGTTGCCCGCCTGAGAAGAGGCTTAAACGCACCTGGGCGTCTGTTGTGAGTGGTGCGCGGGGACCCCGCGCGATCAGCCGCGCAAGCGCTCGGCGATCTGCTCCGGAGTCGCGTCGTTGATCCACACGCCCGCGCCGGACTCCGAACCGGCCAGGTACTTCAGCTTGTCCGCCGTGCGCAGCACCGAGAACACCTCCAGGTGCAGCCACGCCAGGTCGCGGCCGGTGCGGGCGGGGGCCTGGTGCCACCCGGCGATGTAGGGCAGCGGCCGGTCGTACAGGCCGTCCAGGCGGCGCAGCACCTCCAGGTAGAGGTGGGCGAAGTCGTCGCGCTCCGCGTCGGTCAGCGCGGGCAGGTCGGGGACCTGGCGGTGCGGCACGAGGTGCACCTGGACCGGCCAGCGGGCGGCGGCCGGGACGAACGCCGTCCAGTGCTCGCCCTCCGCGACGACCCTCGTCCCGGCGGCGCGCTCGGCCGCGAGGACGTCGCCCATCACCGGCCTGCCGGTGGCCTCCAGGTGGTCCTTCGCGACCTTCTGCATCAGCTCGGTCCGCGGCGTGACGAACGGGTAGCCGTAGATCTGGCCGTGCGGGTGGGACAGCGTGACGCCGATCTCCTCGCCGCGGTTCTCGAACGGGAAGACGTGCTCCACGCCCGGCACCGCGTTCAGCGCCTCGGTGCGGTCGGCCCACACGTCGACCACCGTGCGCACCCGCTGCGCGGACAGCTGGCCGAAGGAGCTGGAGTGGTCGGAGGTGAAGCACACGACCTCGCACCGCCCGCGGCCCGGCGCGAGCTCCACCATCGGCATTCCGTCCACTGTGGACGGCGTGTCTGGCACGTTCTCGGCCAGGGACGGGAACCGGTTCTCGAACACCACGACGTCGTAGCTCGACTCGGGGATCTCCGTCGGGCGGCCCGGCGTGGACGGGCACAGCGGGCACAGGTCCGCCGGCGGCTTGTACGTCCGCGTCTGCCGGTGCGAGGCGATGGCCACCCGCTCACCGGTCAGCGGGTCGCGCCGCACCTCGGAGCGCGGCTGCGACTCCGGCAGGTCGCGCGTGTCCTCCGCCGTGCGCGGTGGCGCGTCCGGCGTGTCGTCGAAGTAGATGATCTCCCGGCCGTCCGCGAGCGTCCGCGTCGTGCGCCGGTACGCGCGCGACTGCTCCGCAAGGTCCTTCACGCCCACTCCTCGCCCCTGCCCGCAACGTGTGCCAGCACCAGTTCTCCCACCTTGTCCTCCAGCACCGCCCTCGCGTCCTCCGCGAGGGCGTCGTCGCTCACCAGCACGTCCGCCTCGTCGAGGTTCGCGATCGTGGAGATGCCGACGGTTCCCCACTTCGTGTGGTCCGCGAGCACCACGACGCGTCCCGCCGCGTCGACCAGCGCCCGGTCCGTCTCGCTCTCGTCCAGGTTCGGCGTGGTGAACCCGGAGCGCTCGGCCATGCCGTGCACGCCGAGGAACACCAGGTCGAGGTGCAGCGAGCGCAGCGCCTGCACGGCGACGGGCCCCACGAGGGCGTCGGACGGGGTCCGCACGCCTCCGGTGAGCACGACGGTGCGGTCCGCGCGACCGCTCTGCTGGAGCACGTCGGCCACGCGGATGGAGTTCGTCACGACCGTGAGGTCCGGGATGTCGTCCAGGAACCGGGCGACGGTCCACGTCGTGGTGCCCGCGGAGAGGCCGATCGCGGTGCCGGGCCGGACGAGTCCGGCCGCGGTCGCGGCGATGACCTCCTTCTCCGGGAGCTGCCGCACCGACTTGGCCTCGAAGCCGGGCTCGTCGGTGCTGCGCCCCACGACGCTGGTCGCGCCGCCGTAGACCTTCTCCAGCAGACCGCGACCCGCCAGCACGTCCAGGTCGCGGCGCACGGTCATGTCCGAGACGCCGAGCCGGACCACCAGGTCGCTGACCCGGACCGCGCCGGTCCGGCGGACCTCGTCGAGGATCACCGCTTGCCGTTGCCGCGCCAGCACGTCACACCTCTTCTTCTCTGATGACGGCCACGTCCCCGGCTCGCAGCGTCGTGCGGCCGGAGACCGGGTCACCGGACAGCAGGTCGACGCCGGCGACGTCCAGTTCGACGTCGGCGGAGGTGTGGTTGAGGGCGAACAACCACGATACGGCGCGGTCGCCGCGGCGGCCGTGGCGACGCACCAGCTCGACGCCGTCGGCCGGCGTGCCGGCCGGGGTCGCCCCGGCCTGCTCGGCGACGGTCGTCACCAGGCGGCGCAGCCCCTCGCCGCGCAGTCCGCACGCCAGGTACCAGGCGGCGCCCGCGCCCCTGGTGGCGCGGGTGACCGCGGGGACGCCCGGCAGCGGGCCGTCGGCGTAGGAGGCGATCACCTCGGCGCCGCGCGGGTGCAGGTGCTCGGTCCACACGGCGACCTCGCCGCCGTCGTCGAGCAGCACGCGCTCGTCGGCGCGCAGCGGGTGGAACTCCTCGGTCCACACGCCCAGCAGGTCCCGGAACGCGCCGGGGTACCCGCCGAGGCGGACGTGCCCGCGCTCGTCGGTCAGTCCGGACGCCCAGGTCACCAGCGCCGTGCCGCCCGCCTCGACGTGCTCGGTGATCCGCCGCGCGTCGGCGTCGGTCACCGCGCACAGCCCCGGCACGACGACCAGCCGGTACGCCGACAGGTCGCCCGACGGCGGCACGAAGTCGACGGTGATCCCGGCCGCCCACAGCGGGGCGTACAGGTCGGACACCAACTGCTGGTAGGAGAAGTCGCGCGTCGGGTGGGCGGGCTGGCGCGACGCCCAGAGGGACTGCCAGTCGAAGACGATCGCGACGTCGGCGCGCACGGTCGAGCCCGCGACCTCCGCCAGGCGCGCGAACCCGGCCCCGGTCTCGCACACCTCGCGGAAGACCTTCGTGTCCGGCCCGGCGTGCGGCAGCATCGCGGAGTGGTAGCGCTCGGCACCGGCCCTCGACTGCCGCCACTGGAAGAACAGCGCGCCGTCCGCGCCGCGCGCGGTGTGCTGCAACGAGTTGCGCCGCAGCTCACCCGGCAGCTTGGCGATGTTGCGCTCCTGCCAGTTCACCGCCGACGTGGAGTGCTCCATCAGCAGCCACGGACGCCCGCCCGCGAGGCCGCGGGTGAGGTCGGCGGCCATCGCCAGCTCGACGTGCCGGTCCGGCGACTCCGAGCGGGTGTAGTGGTCGTTGGAGACGAAGTCGACCTCGCGCGCCCAGGACCAGTAGTCGAGTTCGGCGAACGTCCAGCCGACCATGAAGTTCGTGGTGATCGGCACGTCCGGCGTCACCTCGCGGAGCACGTCGCGCTCGGCGGTGAACAGCTCCAGCAGGGCGTCGCTGCTGAAGCGGTCGAAGTCGAGCAGCTGGCCGGGGTTGCCGAACGTCGGCGTCGCGCGCGGCGGGAGGACCTGGTCCCAGTCGGTGACGTGCTGGCTCCAGAACGCCGTGCCCCACGCCTCGTTCAGCGCGTCGAGGTCGCCGTGGCGCTCGCGCAGCCACGCGCGGAACGCCTCGGCGGAGCGGTCGCAGTAGCAGCGGGCGACGTGGCAGCCGTACTCGTTGCCCACGTGCCACGCCACCAGCGCGGGGTGGTCGCGGTAGTGCTCGGCGACGGCGCGCGCCAGCGCGGTCGCCCGCTCCCGGTACACCGGCGAGCTGGGGCAGTACGACTGGCGGGAGCCGGGGGACAGCCGGGTGCCGTCGGCGAGCACCGGGAGCACGTCCGGGTGGCGGGTGGTCAGCCACGGCGGGGGCGCGGCGGTCATGGTGGCGAGGTCGACGCCGATCCCGGCGGCGTGCAGCCGGTCGAGCACCCGGTCGAACAGCGCGAAGTCGTAGCGGCCCTCCTCCGGCTCCACGAGGGCCCAGGAGAAGATGCCGACGCTGACGAGGGTGACGCCCGCGCGACGCATGAGGTCGACGTCGGCGTCCCACACCTCGTCGGGCCACTGCTCGGGGTTGTAGTCCGCGCCCCAGGCGAGGCCGGGCGTGGAGGGCCACCTGCTCATGCGGCAAGCGTGAATCACGGCCCCGGATGAGTCAACACAGTCGAACACGCGCAGCGGGTCGGGCGCGATCGACTCCGATCGGCCGTTCCGGTCGCGCGAGGTGACCGCTGTCGCTGCACGGCTGTGACCTGCGGAGACCGCACCCGGCCGACGGCCCCCGACCAGTACTGTGTCCTGAACCACATTGTGCGCAATTTTGTTGGAGTTAGTTCGTTCGAGTGTCATCCGTGGGGGCAACGACGCACCGGAGAACGCCGGAGACGGCGAGGGGGTGAGCGGCCCCCTCAGGGACGTCCGGGCAGACGCAGGAGGAACAGGGCGCCGCCCTCGGGTGCCCGGCCGGCCCACACGCTGCCGCCGTGCCGCTCGGCGGCCTGCTTGACGATCGCCAGCCCCAGGCCGGAGCCAGGCAGCGTGCGCGCCTCCGACGAGCGGTAGAAGCGCTCGAACACGTACGGCAGGTCGGCGTCGGCGATGCCCGGCCCGGAGTCGGCGACCTCCACGACGGCGCTGCCGTCGCCGAGCTGCCGCAGCTCCAGCCGCACCACTCCGCCGCCCGGACTGAACTTCACCGCGTTGTCCAGCAGGTTGAGCACCGCGCGCTCCAGCGAGCTGGAGTCGCCGAGCAGCGACCACGGCTGGAGCCGCACGTCGAACTGCACGTCGGTCACCGCGCGGCGGCGTGCCCGGTCCAGGGCGCGCTCCACGACCTCCACCACGTCCACCGGCTCGTGCACGGCCTGCGGCGCGTCCTCGCGGGCCAGCTCCACCAGGTCGCCGATGAGCTGGGTCAGCTCGTCCAGCTGCGCCCGCACGTCGGCGTGGATCTCGGTGCGGTCCTGCTCGGACAGCGTCGGCGTGTCCGGCCGCTCGGAGGCGAGCAGCAGCTCCAGGTTCGTCCTCATCGACGTCAGCGGCGTGCGCAGCTCGTGGCCCGCGTCGGCGACGAGCCTGCGCTGCCGCTCCTGCGACTCGGCGACGGCGCCGAGCATCGCGTTGAAGCTCTGCGTGAGCCGCGACAGCTCGTCGTCGCCGGAGATCGGGATGGGCCGCAGGTCGCCGCTGTGCGCCACCCGCTCGCTGGCCTCGGTCAACCGCTGCACCGGCCGCAGGCCCGTGCGGGCCACCGCCGTGCCCGCGAGCGCCGCGAACAGCACGCCCACCCCGCCGATGACGAACAGCACCACGTTGAGGGTGGCCAGGGTGTTGCGGATCGGCTGCATGGACTGGGCGACGACGATCGCCCTGCCCTCGCCGTAGGGGACGGAGATCGTGCGGAAGCCGGTCCTGCCGTCGGTCCACAGGTGCTCGGGGCTGCGGCCGTCGGCGACGTCCAGGTCCTCCGAGTTGATCGACGGCGGGGTGCCGCCGTACGGGATGCGCAGGCCGTCGGCGTCGAGCACGCCGATCCGCACGTCGCTCGCCGCGAGCAGACCCACCGGGATCTCGCTGAGCTGGTCGCTGATCGTCGGCGAGTCCACGGCCGCCGCCGCGCGCTGGCGCAGGTTCTCGTCCAGCTGCTCGTAGAGGTTCTGCCGCACGATGAGGTAGGCGCCCAGGGACACGAAGGCCACCGCGCCGGCCACGCAGAGCGCCGCGAGGAGCGTGACCCTGCGGTGCAGCGAGACCTGCTTCAGCCGCCCGTTGACGACCCCGGCACCGATCACGGAGGCGTCTCCCGCAGCACGTAGCCGACCCCGCGGACCGTGTGCAGCAGCCTCGGCTCCCCCTCGGCCTCGGTCTTCCTCCTCAGGTAGCCCACGTAGACCTCCAGGGCGTTGCCCGAGGTCGGAAAGTCGTAGCCCCACACGTCCTCCAGGATGCGACCGCGGGTGAGCACCTGCTTCGGGTGCGACAGGAACAGCTCCAGCAGCGCGAACTCCGTGCGGGTGAGGCTGATGGGCCGCTCGCCGCGCCGCACGTCGCGCGTGCCGGGATCGAGCTCCAGGTCGGCGAACCGCAGGGCCGCGCGCACCGGCTCGCCGCCGTCGGCCTCGTTCGCGGCCCGCCGCAGCAGGGCGCGCAGCCGGGCCAGCAGCTCCTCCAGCGCGAACGGCTTGGGCAGGTAGTCGTCGGCCCCGGCGTCCAGCCCGGACACCCGGTCGGACACGGCGTCGCGCGCCGTGAGCACGAGGATCGGCAGGTCGTCGCCGGTGCTGCGCAGCCTGCGGCAGACCTCCAGGCCGTCCAGGCGCGGCATCATGACGTCGAGGACCATCGCGTCGGGCCGCTGCGCCAGCACCGCTTCGAGAGCCTGCTGGCCGTCACCGGCCAGTTCGACCTGGTAGCCGTTGAACTGCAGGGACCGCCGCAGCGACTCCCGCACGGCCCGGTCGTCGTCGACAACGAGGATGCGCATGGCGCCAGTCTTGCCCGCGGTCCTGAGAGGTGCCTGAGAAGCACCGCAGCGCCGCGTGTGAATCAGGCGTCAAATCCCCTGGCCACGGGGGCGTTCCACTTCCGCCACAGGGCGAGCACCCGCACGGCGACCACGAGCGCGGTGGCGATCAGCGCCACCGGTCCCGGCGGCAGGCCCAGCACGTGGCCCGAGGTCACGACGACGCCACCGGCCAGCGCGGCGACCGCGTAGATCTCCCGGCGCAGCACGAGCGGGATCTCCCGCAGCAGCACGTCGCGCACCGCGCCGCCGCCGATGCCGCTGGTCATCCCGATCAGGCAAGCCGTGTACGGGGGCGTGCCCAGGGCCAGGGCGGTCGACGTGCCCGCGGTGACGAACAGGCCCAGGCCCACGGCGTCGAGCAGCAGCACGGCGCGGCGCAGGCGGGCGACCCGCGGGTGGTGGCGGAACACGACGAGCCCGGTCACGGCGGGAACCAGCAGGTAGGGCCAGTGCACGAGCGCGCTGGGCGGGGTGACGCCGAGCAGCAGGTCCCGCAGGACTCCCCCGCCCAGCGCGGTCGTCAGGGCCAGCACGATCACGCCGAACACGTCGAGACCGGCCCGGACCGCGGCGACCGCGCCGGACGCGGCGAAGACGGCGATCCCGACCAGTTCCAGGACGACGAGCAGCACGGAAGGGCACCCTACGTGCCGGCGGAGGGCGGGGCCCGGTTCAGCGGAGGCCGGCCGTCCGGGGTGTGCCGGTCGCGCCCGCCAGCAGGGCCGGGGGCGCGGCGTCCACCGGGTCGCCCTCCAGCCCGGTGCGGCGCGGACAGCGGGGGCCGCAGGCGAGCGTCCTCGTGCGCACGACGTCGTCGCGGTCGCCCTCCACGAGCTCTCCGGCCTCCGCGGACCCGGCTCACCAGGTGAAGAAGCCCCGGCCGGTCTTCTTGCCCAGCTCGCCGCGGGCGACCTTCTCGCGCAGCAGCGCCGGCGGGGTGAAGCGCGGCCCCAGCTCGGCGGTGAGGTGCTCGGCGATGGCCAGCCGCACGTCCAGGCCCACGAGGTCGGTCAGCCGCAGCGGCCCCATCGGCCAGCCGTAGCCCAGCGCCATGCCCGTGTCGACGTCCTCGGCCGAGGCCACGCCCTCCTCCAGCATCCGGATCGCCTCCATCCCGACGGCGACGCCGAGCCGGGAGGTGGCGAAGCCGGGCGAGTCGCGGACCTCGATCACGGTCTTGCCCAGCGCCTCGGCCCAGCCGCGCACGCGGGCCACGACCTCGGCCGACACCCCGGCGTGGTGGACCAGCTCCACGAGCGCCTGCACCGGCACGGGGTTGAAGAAGTGCACGCCGAGCACGCGCTCGCCCGGCAGCCCGGAGGCGAGCGCGCCGATGGACAGCGACGAGGTGTTGGACGCCAGCACCGCGTCCGGGCAGGCGCGCGCGGCCTCGGCCAGCACGCGCCGCTTCAGCGCGAGGTCCTCGGGCACGGCCTCCACGACGAGGTGCGCGTCCGCCGGGAGCGCGCCGAGGTCCTCGACCACGTCCAGCCGGGCGAGCAGGTCGTCCGGGGAGGAGTCGAGCCTGCCCCGGTCGGCCGCCCTGCGCAGCGACGCGGTCACGGCGGCGCGGGCCGCCGCGGCCCGTTCGGCCGAGGTCTCGGCCAGCACGACCCGGCTGCCGCCGGCCAGCAGGACGTGCGCGATGCCCGCCCCCATCGTCCCGCCGCCCACGACGGCGGCGCTGTCGGGCGCGCTCACGGCTCGACGACCTCCGCGGAGAACATCGCCACGAGCTCCAGGCCGCCGATCTCGGTCAGGTTCGCCCCGGCCGCGTGCCACTCGGGGCTGGCGAAGGCGGTGCGCATGGCGTCCCGCGACTCGAAGTACATCTCGGCGACCAGGTGCGGCTCGGTGTCGCCGAAGAAGCCGGGGACGAACACCCGGTCGACCCGCGCCACCTCGGCGCGCAGGAGTCCCGGCGTCCTCTCGACCAGGGGGAGGTGGCTGGTGAAGTACTTCTCGTCGAACGCCTCGGCGTCGTCGGGCTTCCGGTACAGGACGACGTACTTGATCATGTGACACTCCTGACGTCGAGTCGCACAAAACTGTAACAGCGAGTCTCCTGCACGATGTGGGTGTGCGGATCATCCTGCTGCGCCACGGGCAGAGCCTGGGCAACGTCGACGAACTCGCCTACTGCCGCGTGCCCGACCACGCGCTGCCGCTGACGCCCACGGGCGAGCGGGAGGCCGCCGCGGCGGGCCCCGCGGTGCGCGAACTGCTCGGCGACGGGCCGGTCGCGGTCTACGTGAGCCCCTACCGGCGCACCCGCCGGACCCTGGAGATGCTCGACCTGGGCGACCGGGTGGAACGCGTCGTGGCCGAGCCGCGACTGCGCGAGCAGGACTGGGGCAACCTCCAGGACCCGGTGCAGCAGGAGGTGCTCAAGCACCAGCGGCACGCGTTCGGGCACTTCTTCTTCCGGCTGCCCAACG
This sequence comes from Umezawaea beigongshangensis, assembly GCF_016464305.1. Classification (GTDB taxonomy): domain Bacteria; phylum Actinomycetota; class Actinomycetes; order Mycobacteriales; family Pseudonocardiaceae; genus Umezawaea_A; species Umezawaea_A beigongshangensis. The sequence goes on along the minus strand of NZ_JAEIOJ010000004.1, from coordinate 231,952 downwards.
GCGAGTCGGGCGCGGACGTGGACGACCGGCTGGCCGCGTTCTTGGAGAAGCTCCAGTGGCGGATGGAGCAGGAGCCCGGTCACCCGGAGACCGTGCTGGTCGTGTCGCACGGCCTGACCATCCGGCTGCTGTGCCGCCGCCTGTTCGAGTGGAGCGTGGAGCTGTTCGAATCGCTGTCCAACCTCGACACCTGCGAGTACCGGGTGCTCGACCGGCAGGGCGACCACTGGGCCCTGGACCGCCCGTTCGACCAGTGGCGCGCCTCACCCGACGGCGAGGAGCAGACGTGGCGGCGGGGCGTCCGGCCAGCCCCCTGAGCGGCGCGCGCACACCCGTGCGGCACGATCGGGCGACATGAGCACCGCGCACGAACTCCCCCACCGGGTCGCCGGCCTGTACGACGTGCTGCACCGGCGCCGGGACACCAGGGCGGAGTTCACCGGCGAACCGGTCCCGGACGACGTGCTGCGCCGCGTCCTCGGCGCCGCCCACGCAGCCCCGAGCGTCGGTCTGAGCCAGCCGTGGGACTTCGTGCTGGTCCGCGACGAGCGCACCCGCCGCGCGTTCCGCGACCACGTGCACGCCGAGCGGAGCGTCTTCGAGGCCCAGCTGGACGGCGACCGGGCGCGGTCGTTCTCCCGGATCAAGGTCGAGGGCGTGCAGGAGTCGAGCCTGGGCGTCGTCGTCACCTACGACCCGGACCGCGGTTCACCGGCCGTGCTCGGCCGCCACGCCATCGCCGACGCCGGGCTGTACTCGGTGTGCCTGGCGATCCAGAACCTGTGGCTCGCGGCCACGGCGGAGGGCCTGGGCGTCGGCTGGGTCAGCTTCTACCGCGAGGACGTCCTGCGGCGTCTGCTCGACATCCCCACCCGTCTGCGCCCGGTGGCGTGGCTGTGCGTCGGACCGGTCCGCGATCTGCCGGACACGCCCGATCTGGAGCGTCACGGGTGGCGCACCCGGTTGCCGCTCGACGACGTCCTGCACCACGAGCGGTACGGGGAGCGACGCTCCCGGTAGCCTGTTGTGGCCTACCGGCACCGGCGAGGTCGCACGCTTCGCCCGGCGAGTCGGAACGGAGTGTCGAGAGCCAGTGGAACAGGTTGCGGGACAGATTCCGTGGCCGGACCGCGAGGTCCGCGCGCTGCTGAACGCTGGCCGTCTGGCCGAGGCCAACACGCTGTTCGACGAGGTCGTCACCAGGATCTCCCCAGACGCGGACCACGTCGGCCGGACGGCGGTCATGCTCTACCGGGCCGTCACGGCGTGGCGGCTCGGCCGGATACCCCTCGCGCTGGAACTCGCGGCGGAGGGGTCGACCGACCTCGACCCGCAGAGCTCCTCCACCTCGTCCGTCGCCGAGGCGATGTCGTCGATGGGCTACCTGCTGGAGGGCATCGGCAACCGGCGTGCCGCGCTCGACATCATCCGGCAGTCGGTGGACGTGGCCCGGCGCGGCGAGGACCCGGTCGTCCTCGCGCAGTGCCTCCAGCGGCTGGGCGGCGTGCTGAACTTCCGCGCCATCAACAGTCCTCCGGACGTGGCTCCGACGATCTTCGCCGAGGCGCGCGGGCACCTGGAGGAGGGGCTGACGTTCCCCTCGATCCTGGACTCGCAGCGCCGCTCGCTGCTCGGGGCGCTGAGCCGCTCGCTGGCGGGTCTCGGCGAGCTGGAGCGCGCCGTGGAGGTGGCCGAGCAGACCCTGGCGCTGTCCGTCGTCGCCGAGGACCAGTGGGGCATCTCCGTGGGCAACTGGGTGCTGTCGGTGGTGCGCCGCGAGCAGGGCCGGATGTTCGAGGCCAGGACGCTGGGCAGCCGCTCGGTGACGGCGGCCGAGCTGATCAACGACACGTCGCTGCTGCTGCGCTTCTCGCTGGACCTCGCCGACGTGTGCCGCAGGATGAGCGACCCGGTGGGCGAGGCGGAGGCGCTGCGGCGCAGCGTCGCGGCGAGCCGGACGGCGATGGACACCCTCCAGGAGGGCCTGGGGCAGGCGCTGGAGCAGCGCAGGCTGGCCGTGCAGGCGCAGCGCGCCGCGGAGGCGGCCCAGGAGGCGGCCGCGCGCGACCCGCTCACGGGCCTGGCGAACCGCCTGGGCCTGGAGCGGTCGGCGTCGGCGCTGCTGGAGAGCACCGCGGCGCGCGGGCGGGTGCCGTGGCTGGTGATCGTCGACGTGGACTGGTTCAAGGACGTCAACGACGACGCCGGGCACGCCGCCGGTGACGCCGCGCTGCGCGAGATAGCGCAACTGCTCCGCCGCGAGTGCCGCGCGGACGACCTGGTGGCCCGGTGGGCGGGCGACGAGTTCGTGATCGTGCTGGGCAGCTCCGGCGGCGACTACGACGTGGGCCCGACGGTGGCCGAGCGCATCAGGGCGGCCGTGGACGGGCACGACTGGACGATGGTGCTGGGCACGGTGCGACGCCCGACGGTGAGCATCGGCGTGGCCGCGGGCCCGGCGAAGCTCGACCAGCTCTTCGCGGCGGCGGACATGGCCCTCTACCGGGCCAAGCGCCAGGGCCGCAACCGCGTCGAGGTGGAGCCGTCGGTCACGGGGGCGACCACGCCCCTGCTGGGCTCCTGAACCGGGGCGCTCAGCGCTGCGGCCGGGAGCCGGTCAGGCGATCAGGCCGCCCCGGTAGGCCACCAGCGCCGCCTGGACGCGGTTCACCGCGCCGATCTTGCCGAGCACGGACGACACGTAGCCCTTCACCGTCGCCTCCGACAGGTGCAGCGTGTTGCCGATCTCGGCGTTGGACATGCCCTGCCCGATGAGGACGAGCACCTCGCGCTCCCGCTCGGACAGCGACGCCAGCAACCGGCGCGCGGGCTCGGCCGCGCGCTCGCCGTCGGCCACGGCCGCGAGCACCCGCGCCGCCACGCCGGGGTCGAGCACGGCTCCACCGCGCGCGAGGTCGCGGACCGCTTTGACGAGCTGCTCGGGCTCGGTGTCCTTGAGCAGGAACCCGCTCGCGCCCAGCCGCAGCGCCTCGCTCACGTAGGAGTCCACGTCGAACGTGGTGAGCATGGCGATCCGCGGCGGGTCGGGGATGGCGCGCAGCCTGCGCAGCGCGACCAGTCCGTCGGAGGAGCGCATGCGGATGTCGAGCAGGACGACGTGCGGGCGGTGCTGGCGGGCCAGATCGGCCACCAGGTGCCCGTCGTCGCACTCCGCCACGACCTCGATGTCTCCGGCACTGCTGAGGATCATGCGAAGGCCGGAACGGACGAGGTCCTCGTCGTCGGCCAGCATCACCTTGATCACGACGCCTCCCGCTTCGGCGTTCCGTGCTCTGCTCCGGACGGCATCGCGCACCCTCGCGCAACCCGACGTCAACTCGCCGTTATCTCATCACGTGACCAGGAGTTTGCCCAGCGTCACCCCCGCCGAGCACCGCGTTCACAGTTGCCGGAAGCCTGCGCGGCTCAGCCCAGAACGGCCGCGACCTCGCGGCGCAACCGGGGCAGCATGGCGTAGAACCTGTCGCCGGGGCACACGGTGTCGGCGTAGAAGTCGCGGTGCCCGAAGATCTCGCGCGGGGAGATCCCGTACTGGTCGCAGGCGTAGACGCAGAAGGACACGAGCGTCTCCCACTGCGGCGTCGGCGGCTCGGCGTCGACGTACGTGCCCTCGTTCTCGATGCCGATGGCGGCCTCGTTCTGTCCGGGGCAGTGCGCGCCCTGGATCATGTGGTCACCGGCTCGGAGCGCGTCCAGGCTCTGGTGCCGTCCCTCCAGCAGGTAGCCGCCCCGGCTGTTGGTGAAGTGCTGGCCGGAGTCGAGCCACCCGTTCTGGTCCATGTGCACGTGCTGGATCCAGCGGGCCTGCGCGCAGGCGGCGTCCAGCGAGTAGTCCTCGACGTTGTCCGACGCCGTGTGGTGGACCAGGATGCGGACGGGTCGGCGGGGGACGACGGTGATCGCCTGGCTCGCCGGACGTGCGCCCCAGTCGGCGCAGGACCGGACCGGCAGCACGATGCCCCGCGCGTGGGCCCGTCCGGGAGAGCCCGCGCCCGTGGTCAGCAGAACGCCGGTGCCCACCACTCCTCGCAACAGCGTACGACGGTTCATCAGCGCTCCTCTCAACGATCCCCCTGGCCAGGACTCTTCCTCCGTGTCAAAACTTTTCGCACTGCGGCGTCACCTGGTCAAGGGGAATCCACCCTCTGGAGCGATCAAGCATCCTATCGGGTCACGAAACGCGAATACCTTTCGCGGTTAGCTGCCACAAGCAACGTGCGTCACCCACCTCAGCAGGAAGGGGCTTCGCGTCATGCGAAGAGCCGCCCGTACCCGGGTCGTGGTCGCCCTGCTGGCCGCGGTCGCCACCACGTCCACGTCCACCGCCGCTCCCGCCACCGCCGCTCCCGACACCGCCGTCCCGGCCTCGCCCGCGGCCGTGTCCGCCGCGCCGGCGGAGGACTTCTGCCTCGGCCAGTGCGCCGACGTGCTGCCGCCCGGCGTCAACGGCAACGCCACGCTGGCCGAGATCCTCGCCCACCGGGTGCTGGGCACGAGGCCCGCGCACTCGGCGGACCAGATCGGCAAGTACGACGCGCTCGCCACCGGCTACCGGGGGCTCACCAACGAGCAGCTCTCGACGTTCTTCAACGACGCCTCCTCCGGCGTCCCCGCCGACCAGGTGGAGAGCACCATCTCCCCGCGTCCGGACGTCGTGATCGTGCGCGACAAGAAGATCGGGATGCCGCACGTCTACGGCACCACCCGCTCCGGCACCGAGTTCGGCGCCGGGTACGCGGCGGCCCAGGACCGGCTGTGGCTGATGGACGTGTTCCGCCACCTCGGCCGCGGCCAGCTCACCGGGTTCGCCGGTGGCGCACCGGGCAACCGCGCGCTGGAGCAGAGCTTCTACTCGCAGATCGCCTACACCGAGGCCGACCTGCAGGCGCAGATCGACCGCGTCGCGGCGAACGGCCCGCGCGGCGCGCAGGCGCTCCAGGACGTCACCGACTACGTGGCCGGCATCAACGCCTACCTCGCGCAGTCGATCAGCTCCCGCACCTTCCCCGGCGAGTACGTGCTCACCGGCCACGCCGACGCGATCACGAACTGGAACGACGTCGAGCCCTTCGAGGCGACCGACCTGGTGGCCATCGCCGCCGTGGTGGGCGGGCTGTTCGGCGCGGGCGGCGGTGGCGAGGTGCAGTCGGCGCTGGTCAAGCTCGCGGCGCAGAACCGCTACGGCGCGGTGGAGGGCGAGCGGATCTGGCGGTCGTTCCGCCAGCAGAACGACCCGGAGGCCGTGCTGACCCTGCACGACGGGCAGCGCTTCCCCTACTCGGCCAGCCCGGCGGACCCGCGGGGCGTGGCGATGCCGCAGCGGGGTTCCGTCACGCCGGAGCAGGTGGTCTACGACCCGACCGGTTCGGCCGGGCTGGCGCGACCGTCCACGGTGGACGTTCCGGCCGCGGCCGAGCTGGAGCCCGCGCGCGGGATGTTCGCCGACGGCGTGCTGCCGCCCGAGCTGCTCGACGAGAAGCGCGGCATGTCCAACGCGCTCGTGGTGTCCGGCCAGCACGCGGAGGGCGGCAACCCGATCGCGGTGTTCGGGCCGCAGACCGGGTACTTCGCCCCGCAGCTGCTCATGCTCCAGGAGCTCCACGGCCCCGGCATCAGCGCGCGCGGCGTGTCCTTCGCGGGCGTCAGCATGTACGTGCAGCTCGGCCGCGGGCAGGACTACTCGTGGAGCGCGACGTCGGCGGGTCAGGACATCGTGGACACCTACGCGGTGGAGCTGTGCGAGCCGGGCGGCGGTCCCGCCACGAAGGCGTCGAACTCCTACCTGTTCCGCGGCACGTGCACGCCGATGGAGCGCCTGGAGCGCAAGAACGCCTGGAAGCCCACGGTCGCCGACGGCACGGCAGCCGGGTCGTACACGCTCGTCGCCCACCGCACGAGGTACGGCCTGGTGCAGAGCAGGGCGCTGGTCGACGGCAAGCCCGTCGCGTACGCGGCGCTGCGCTCCACCTACCTGAACGAGGTGGGCTCGATCATCGGGTTCCAGGAGTTCAACGACCCCGGCGCGATCCGGTCGGCCGCCGACTTCCAGCGCGCCGCCGAGCACGTCGGCTACGCGTTCAACTGGTTCTACGTCGACTCCCGCGACACGGCGTACTTCAACTCCGGGGCGAACCCGGTGCGCAAGCCGGACGTGGACCCGAACCTGCCGCTGCTCGCCGGTCCGGCCACCGAGTGGCAGGGCTGGGACCCGACGACCAACAGCGCGACGTACACGCCGTTCGCCCAGCACCCGAACTCGATCAACCAGGACTACTACGTCAGCTGGAACAACAAGCAGGCACCGGACTTCACCTCCGGCGGCTTCGGCAACGGCTCGGTGCACCGCGGCGACCTGCTCGACGACCGGGTCGGCGCGCTCGTGGCCGCCGACCAGCCGGTCACGCGAGCCGCGCTGACCAGGGCGATGGCGGAGGCCGGTCTGGTCGACCTGCGGGCCGAGGGCGTGCTGCCGGAGCTGCTGCGGGTGCTGCGCAGCGCGCCGATCACCGATCCGGCGCAGGCGGCGACCGTGCAGCGGCTCGCGGCGTGGGTGGACGCGGGCTCGCAGCGCACCGAGACCTCGCGCGGCAGCCACGTCTACGGGCACGCCGACGCGATCCGCGTGCTCGACGCGTGGTGGCCGCTGCTGGTGCGCGCCGAGTTCGAGCCCGGCCTGGGCACGGAGCTCTACACCGAGCTGACCAGGGCGATCCAGGTGGACGAGGCGCCGTCGGACCCGCACGGCACGACCCCGCACAAGGGCTCCTCCTTCCAGCACGGCTGGTGGAGCTACGTCGACGCCGACCTGCGGCGCGTGCTCGGCGAGCAGGTGAACGGCGGCCCGGCGCGGACGTACTGCGGCGACGGGGACCTCGCGCGGTGCCGTCGGGTGCTGCTCGACACGCTGGCCGCCGCGGCGGCCACCCCGGCCACCACCGTCTACCCCGGCGACGACGTGTGCGCGGCGGGCGACCAGTGGTGCGCCGACAGCGTCGTGCACCGGGCGATGGGCGGCATCACCCAGGAGAAGATCAGCTGGCAGAACCGGCCCACCTACCAGCAGGTCGTGCAGTTCCCCGCCCGGCGCGGGGACGACGTGGCGAACCTGGCGGCCGGGCGGACCGCGACGGCCAGCAGCCACGAGCGCGGCTGGTACCCGTCGCCGCCCGCGAACGCGGTGGACGGCGACCCGGCGACCCGCTGGGCGAGCGACTGGAGCGATCAGCAGTGGCTCGCCGTCGACCTGGGCTCGGTGCGGCGCGTGGGCCGGGTCTCGCTGCACTGGGAGGCGGCGTACGCCGGGGCGTACCGGATCGAGGTGTCGGCGGACGGCACGGCGTGGCGCGAGGTGTTCGCCACGACCACCGGCGACGGCGGTCGCGACCTCGTCGTGTTCGCGGGCGTGGACGCGCGCTTCGTGCGGATGACGGGCGTGCGGCGCGGCACCGCGCACGGGTACTCGCTGTACGAGCTGGAGGTCCGCTCGCGCTGATCCGCGCGGCGCGGAGTCCGGCCCGCCCCTCGGAGGTCGGACTCCGCGCCCGCTCAGCCCGCGGCTCCCACGTCCCACCGCACGGCACACGCGTCGAAGCGCGCGACGGCCACGGGATCGGCGTAGACCTCCAGCACCTTGCGGACCTGCTGGTGCAGGCCCCAGCGGCGGTGGTCGGACAGTCCGGGCGCGGCCGCCTCCAGCGCCGTCACCAGCGCCGTCGCCCAGTCCTCGCCCTCCCCCACGACCCGCACCAGCGAGCGCAGGTCGTCCAGCAGCGACGCCGCGCGGGCCACGTCGTTGCCGTTGTGGTGCAGCCACCACAGCAGCGCCGAGCGCTCGTCGGCCAGGGCGTGCTCGCCCAGGTGGCGGATCTCCGCGGCCTCCAGCTCGCGCTCCGCGTCGCGCAGCCCGCGCCTGCCGAGCAGCTCGGCGTGCCGCTCGGCGAGCGCGGCGTGCTCGGCGGTCAGCTCGACCCGCACGTCGTGCGCCTGCACCCGGACGCCGGTCTCCTCGATCGCGCGCGTCCTGCCGAGCTGGTCGGCGAGCTGGTGGCGCAGGAGTTCGGCGTGCCGCGGGGCGCTGGCCGCCCCCAGCGGCAGCGCGCGCTGGTACACGCCGTTCAGCGCCGCCGACTCCGGCGCGGCGTGGTCCGGCTCGCCGTCGCCGTCGCCGACGTCCAGCCACCACAGCACGGTCCAGCTCACCCGGAAGTCCACTCCGGACACCGCGCTGGGCAGCGCGGCGGCGAACGGCGTGCGGTGGTGCTCCGACGCCGTCGTCCTGCCCGGCCCGTGCAGCGCTCGCCACCACGTCGTGCTCACCGCAGCACCAGAGCTCCCCCGGCCGCCCGGATCGACGCCGGGTGCGCGCGGTCGAGACGGGCGAGCAGGTCGCGCACCACGGCGGGATCGCCGCGCCAGCGGTCGGCCGTCATGCCGAGCAGGTCGAGCAGGTCGACGTCGCCCAGCGCGGCGGCCACGAGCGCCTCCAGCACCCTGGCGCGCGCCACCGGGTCGATCGCCTGGACGAGCCGTTCCCGCACCGCGGCGGTGACGAGCACCCGGTCGGGACCGGACAGCAGCGCGTTCCAGCCGGAGACGACGACCAGGCGCAACCGGCCGGGCAGGTGCTCGGCGGGGCCACCCGCCCCGGTGATCGCGCACAGCACGCGCGCGCCGGCGAGCCACTGCCGTTCGGAGCCGTCGCGCAGCCAGGCCACGGCCTTGCCGAGCACCAGCGGCAGGGCGGCCGGTGCGCGGGCGACCTCCCCCGCGGCGGCGGCGACGTGCCGCGCCACCCGCGGGTCGTCGTGCTCGGCGAGGTGGCCGAGACGGACCAGCGCCAGCTCCGGGTGGACCCGGCCGAGGTCGCCGCCGCACACCCGCGCGACCGCGTCGGCCAGCCGCCCGTCGAGGTCGGGCTGCCGCGCCCACCGCAGCAGACCGCGCCGCACCTCGCCGCCGATGCGGTCGTCCACGGCGGCGGCGTCCAGCAGACCGGCCGCGAGCGACGGGTCCGTCCGCACCCACCTGGCGGCGACGTCGAGCACCGGCCGCGCCGAGCCACCCGCCGCGCACAGGTCGAGGAAGCGGACCGCGAGGCCGGCCTGCTCAGCCCGGTCCAGGGCGGCGCGCTCGTCGAGCGCGACCGTCCCGATCCACTCCACCAGCGGGTCCCGCAACTGCGGGAAGCGGCTCCAGACGTGGTGCAGCACCGAGGCCGCGTAGTCGCGGCGCGCGAACCGCGCCCGCTGACCCTCCACGACGACGCCGTCGATCTCGGTCACCCGGTCGGCGAACGCCCGGCCCAGCAGCGGGTTCGAGCACGGATCGGCCGAGCCGGTGATGCCGAGCAGCACCTGCTCCGCGCGGTGCACGACGCAGGAGCGACCGCCGTCGAACAGCGCCAGGGAGAGCAGCAGCGCGCGACGGTGGTCGTCGGTCGTGCACCCGTCGAACTCCCGCGCGAGCAGGTCCGACCAGTGGCGGTGCGCGGACAGGACGTGGTCGAGCCGCTCGTCCGGGTCGGCGGGACCCGCGCGGTCCACGCCGACGCGCAGCACGGTCCGCGCGAACCGCGCCACGTCGCGGGGCGCGGCCCCGTGCAGCGCGGCGCGCACCGCCGGCGAGCCCAGGACGCGCGGCAGGTGCCCGGTGAGCCCGTCGGCCGACAGGTGCGCCATCAGCACGTGCTCCGGCCCCGGCGTGCCGACGTCGACGCACAGCTCGCCGTGGGCGGCGAGGAACGCGCGGCTCTCCCGGCCGGAGAGCAGCACGACGAGGCGCGCGCCGCGCGCCAGCACCTCGGCGACGCCGTCGGCGAACCACTCCTCCGCCCGGCGCAGGTCGTCCTCCGGCGCGGTGCGCAGGTCGACGAGCAGCAGCGCGCCCGGCTCGACCGCGCGCAACCGCAGGTCGGTGCCGTCGTCGACCTCGACCACCTCGACCGGGCGGTCCAGCACGCCGCCGACGTCGGCCAGCGCGCAGATCCCGGTCGTGCGCCCGCCTGCCGCGCAGCGGTGCAGCAGCACCGTCCGGCGCAGGTGCAGCGTCGTGACGACCCCGGTGTAGCCCGGTGGTGGGGCGAAGCGCTCGCGCAGCCACCGCACGTGGTTGACGTCCACCCGGTCGTGCAGCACGAACTGCGTGACGAGCCGGGTGCTGCCGCGGATGTTGAGCACGGGGAGACCGGTGTCGGCGTACCGGTCGTCCACGGTCACCGCGAGTCCTTCCGGACGTCCTTCCCGTTCAGGTCGCGGCCGACGACCGTGTTGTGCTTGCCCCGCACCCGCTGCTCGACGCGGTTGTCGTCGCCGTTGTGCACGCGGCCGATGCTCCCGGCTTGCACGACCGTGCCGCTGGCGTTGCCGGTGAAGGTGTTGGTCGTGGTGCTGCCGCGACGCGCCTCGGTGTACTCCGCCAGGTCGGCCAGCTCCGGCGGCAGCGCCTCCTCCTGCGCGGGGGCGAACCCGTCGGACAGCAGGCGGCCGGACGCCTTGGGCACGTGCAGGTAGGCGGGTTTGCGGTACTTCTTCACCTCGACGTCGGTGCGCACGAACTGTCCGGGTTCCGTGGAGCCGTAGCCCGCGGCGACGACGTCGTCGAACACGCGCTCGGAGACGATCGCGACGACGAACGTGAGGTTCGGGTCGGACTCGGCCAGCAGCGAGCGCAGGGCCGGGGCGTCGACCAGGCGGTGCGCCTCGACGCGGGTGTCACCGGTGCCGGGCGCGTCGGGGTGGTCCTCGTGCAGCGGGCCGACGCTGACCGCGACGCGCATCCGCATCCGCACGTCGCGTCCCAGGGTGCGCAGCATCCCGTCCTGGTAGGCCAGCTCGTCCTGCAACGCGTCCAGGAACGGGCCGACCAGGACCGGCAGCCGCTCCGCGGGAAAGCCCACCGCGTAGCCGTCGCCCGTGCTGTCGGGGAACAGCCGCTGCGACCACAGGTCCTCGTGGCCCGCGCGGTCCAGGGCCCGTTCCAGCACCAGCGGGATCATCTCGGTCAGCTTCGGGTGCTCCGCGCCGCGGTGACCGCTGTAGTTCTCCATGTCGACCACGACCACCGCCCGGTACAGCGGGAGCGTCATCTTCTCGTCGGCGTGCTCGTCGACCATGATCTGCCTCTCCGGCCGCGGATGTCGGGACACACGATGCAGGAGCGCGCGCGGGCGTGCTGTGCACAACTGCACACACGACTTGTGACCCGGATCACAAAGCGTGGGCGAGCACGTGCAACCGGCCCACGTCGGCCACCTCCACCGGATCGCCGTCGGTCAGCACGCCCTGCCCGCGCAGGTCGGCCACGATCTGCGCGACCGCCCGCCGCGACAGCCCCAGCGCCTCGGCGACGGCCACCTGCGACAGCGGGATGCGCAGCGGCTCCGGGTGCCACGGGTCGGCCAGCCGCACGAGCTGGAGGAAGAGGTCGGCCACCCGGTACAGCGGCCGCACACCGGCCAGGTCGGCGCTGCGCTCGGCGAACTCGTCCATCTTCGCCACGATGTACGCGTCGAACTGCTGCTCGACCGCGTGCCGGCGCAGCAGCCGCCGGAACGCCTCGTAGGCGATGCTGTGCGCCACGCACGGCTCCAGCGCCAGCACCGACGCCACCCGCCGCCGATCACCGTGACCCGCCAGCTCGCCCAGCAGGTCGCCCGGCCCGCGCAGCGCCACCAGCACCCGCCCGCGACCGTCGCGGCCCTCCCGGACCACCCGCACGCGCCCCGACTCCAGCAGCAGCAGGGACGTGCCCGGCGCGTCCTGGACCAGCAGCGACTCGTTCGGCCGGAACTCGCGGCGGGTGGCGCTGCGCACCAGCTCCCGCCACACCGGGGCCGGCACGAGAGCGCGGAAACCCCGGGGTTGCACCGCTGGCGGGGAACTCATGATCGTTGCCTACCGGCAGGGAGACCGTTCGCGAAAGCGACCGTTCCAGTGGTTACAACGGCCGGAAGAGGTAGTTGCGCACCGCGGAGCTGACCCGGTCCGCCTCGCGCCACGCCCCGCCCTGCCACACCGTCATCCGGTAGCCGCGCTGGCACATCCAGTCCGCCACGTCCTGCGCGTGGTGGTCGAAGCGCCGCACGTGGCGCTCCTCGATCTCCAGCAGCACCGTCGGCCGGAACCTGTCGATCGTCCGCTCGCCGCCCTGGAGCACCCGCAGCTCGGCGCCCTCGACGTCGGCCTTGAGGAAGTCGAGCCGGTCGACGCCGTTGCTCTCGCAGAACCGGTCGAGCGTGTCCGTCCGCACCAGGACGTCCAGGTGCTCGGAGAACTCGGTGTTCGACCCGAGACCGTTCGACCCCGTCGTGAGGAACGAGCGGCCGGTGACCGGCGAGCCGTGGCGGACCGGGACGCTCATGACCTCGCGCCCCTCCCGCGTGCCCAGCGCGACCGAGTGCCGCACGATGTTGCGCCCCTCGCGGGGCCGCAGCAGGAACGACAGGGCGGGGTGCGCGAACACCAGCGGTTCGACGCTGTGCACCGTCCCCGTCGGGCCGACGAGCTGCGACAGGGTGACGGTGTAGAGGCCGAGAGCCGCACCGACGTCCACGCACACGTCGCCCGGCCGCACGACGTCGCGCAGCCCGAGCAGCTCGGGCTCGGCGAACGGCGTGAACCGGGCGAGCACGCGGAGCCCCGCCGCGACGGCAGCGCTCCGGGCGTGCGGCAGGTGGTCGGTGAGGTTGTTGGTCACCCGGCACAACCTAGTGATGCCACCGCGCGCCCGCACCCGGTCACGGAAACTGCTTCGCGACCCCGTTGGTGTGCTGCTGCCCGCCGGGCGGCTGCCGCCCGTCGGACTCGCCGCGGGGCAGCTGGTGCGGGAGCCCGATCCGGTCCGCGAACTCCGAGGCGACCTCGGACCCGCCGTAGACGCCCAGCGCCCTGGCCAGGTGCTGCCGCACGTCGTGCCGGTGGGAGTCGGACAACCGCGGCAGCGCCTGCTCGAAGCTGGTGACCAGCGACTCGGCCCAGTGCCGGTCGCGCCGCTGCGACGCGATCCGCACCAGCTCGTCGAGCTGCTGGGACAGCGCCACCGCCTGCTCGACCTGGTACCCGTTGCGCTGCAACCACCACACCGTCGCGGTGGCGAGATCGGTGAGGACCTCGTCCCGCAGGTAGCTCATCTCGGCCCGCTCCAGCTCCCGCTCCGCCTGCCGCAGCGTCCGCGTCCGCAGGAGTTCGAGGTGCTTGCGAGCCAGCGCCAGGTCGTCCTCCTCGACGCTGATCTCGACGTTCTCCGCGCGCGCCCACACGTGCGTCGTGCCGACCTGGAGCTCCGCGGCCAGCTCGTCGCCGAGCTGGTGCTGCAACGGCGCGTGGTGGACGACGCTGGTGGTGGAGCTGATCTCCCGCGCCCGCTGCACGATGCCGTTGACCGCCGCCGACCGGGGCGAGTTGTGCCGCCGCCCGGTGCTGGCGTCGAACCGCCAGACGACCGTGAAGGACGCCTGGAAGTCGAGCCCGTGCACGACGCTCGGCAGGGGCGTCTGGAACTCCTGCTGGTGCGACGAGGGAGTGGACACGATCGTGAACTGGGGTAGCGGATCGCTGAGTTCCGAGTAGGCGCCGAGGTCGCGACGCCGACGCCACCAGGCCCCGACGGATCCGAGGGGGCCGGGCCGGAAGTCGGGCCAGGGTCTGCCGCTCATGACTGCTGCCTTCGCTGTGGGGGTGGCTCCTGCCTACCCGACGCACGTCCGGGGCAGAAGGCGGGGACCCCACCTTCCTCCCATCAGCGGCGGGCCGGGTGCCGCGTTCTCACCCCCGGTGCTCACCGCCCGGCCCGCGTGGTGCTCCCGCGGCTCACGTGGGTGAGCCCAGGTGCGGGGGGCGCGCGGGGTGTCCGCTAGTCTGGTCGTGCCTCGCCCTCGTAGCTCAGGGGATAGAGCATCGGTTTCCTAAACCGTGTGTCGCAGGTTCGAATCCTGCCGGGGGCACTCACCTTTCGCCGGGTGAATCAAGCCCTGACCTGCTGAAACGCGGTCGGGGCTTGATCTTTTCCACCCGTCGCCGGACTCCGACGCTGAAACCGGACCTGCTTCACCGGCGTCGGCGATGGTCTCGGGATCGTGGTCGAACCACCGCAGGTGGCACGCGGCTCGGTGAACCAGGCCGTGCTGGTCCTGGTCACGATCGTGCCCGTGCTGCTGGCGGTCGTCAGCGGCGACCTCGGCTCGGACCGGTTCACGCCCGGTCGGTCCTCCGTCGCCGCGTACGCCCCCGGCGAGCCGGACTTCCCGGCCTCGGTGTGGACCAGGCTCGGCACGTGGTCGATCGTCACCCTCGTCGGCGGACCGCTGTCCTTCGCCGGGCACGCCGCGGTGCTGCTCGGGTTCGTGACGGCACGTCACCGCGTGCTGGAGGAGCCGTACCGCCACCTGCGCCCGCTCCGGTGGACCGCCGTGCTCGGCGTGACGATCGGCTGGCTCGGCGGGCTGCCGACGGCGCTGGCGAACCTCGGGCACCTCGACCTGCCCGCGGAGGCGCTCTCGGACAGCGGCGTGCTGATCCGGCTCCAGACGGGCACCGGGCGGCGCGGACCGGCGGAAGTCGTTCTGCGGAACATGGTGTACGGCCGTCGGGAACGTGGTGCTGCCGTCCAGAAGCGCTGATCCGATCAACGGGAACGCGTGGCGTCCGACTGTTCGCGACGCGCCGGAGGACGAGCCCGGAACCGGCGTGGTCGTCGACCGGAGACGGCAGGGGTGCCTGCTGCCGGCCGGGGTTCCGGTCGCCCTCGCCGTCTCGCCGAGATCGTCTCGTTGCCCCGGCTCACGAACTGGTGGAACATCGAGTCATGGCCGAAGTGTCCCGTCCAGCCCCGTCGGGACTCGGTTCGGACGAACTGGTCGTCCACCCGCCCCGGCACCGGCTCGACCGCCGTTTCGTCCTCTGGCGCACGCTGAACGCGTTGTTCTGGGCATCGGGGGTGCTGGGGGTCCTGACCGCTCTTCTCGTGCTGTTCGACGGAATCCGCACGTGGTTGCTCCCGATCACCCTGGTCGTCGGCGCCGTCTACCTGGTGAACATCGCCGTCATGCCGGCCTGGCGCTATTCGGTGCACCGGTGGGAGACGTCGGACGAAGCGGTGTACGTGTTGCAGGGCTGGCTCACCAGGGAGTGGCGGATCGTCCCGATCTCGCGCATTCAGCGGATCGACGCGGAACGCGGTCTGCTCCAGCAGGCGCTCGGTCTGGCCACGGTCAAGGTGGTCACCGCGTCCAGCGAGGGCGGCATCACCATCGAGGGGCTGGACGCCGAGGTCGCCGAGGAGACCGTGCGTCACCTCAACAGGATCACGCAGGCCACCGCGGGGGACGCGACGTGACCGCCGGGAACCCGGCCTCCGGCACGGCGACCGGGCGCACCGGCGCCGTCGACGACGTTCCCGCCGAGCCGGCGCCCGCCCCGGAGAGCCACCCCGAGATCCCCTGGGAACGCCTCAGCGGCCGGACGGTGTGGGCCGACCTGGTCCGGCTGATCATCTCCGTCGTGCCGGGCGTGCTGGCCACGGCCGTGCTGAACACCCCGTCCGGTCCCGCGTGGCCGCTGCTCGTGGCCAGCGCGGCCGGGATCTCCGTCACCGTGCTGGCCTTCCTCCGCTTCCTCAAGACCCGGTACCGCGTCACCCCCGAACGCGTCGAGCGCCGGACCGGCTGGCTGGTCCGCAAGTACCGCCACGTCCCCCGCGACCGCGTCCGGAGCGTGGACAGCAGCGCGCGGCCGCGGCACCGCCTCGCCGGGGTGCGGGTGGTCCACATCGGATCCGGCGAGGCCAGGTCCTCGTTCACGCTGAACGCGCTCGCCACCGCCACCGCCGAGGAGCTCCGCCGCGAGCTGATGCCGGACGTCGCGGACGAACCGGCCTCCCGGCCCCCGCCGGTGGGAGGGGTCGCGCCGGTGGTGGACGCGGACCGGGAGGCGGTCGAGCCGGAGGCCGGACCGCAGGAGGAGGTCCTCGCCCGGTTCCGCGGACCGTGGGTCCTCTACGAGATGTTCAGCGTCTGGGCCATCGCCCTGGTCGTCGGTCCGGGCTTCGGCCTGCACTGGTTCCTCCAGCCGTTCGGCGTCGACCTCCTGGAGGTCGTCGGCGACCTGGTCGGCTACGAGCAGCGCGGGTTCTGGTGGTCGCTCGTCCTCTTCTGCGCGGTGGCCCACCCGTTGGGCGTCGCGGGCCTCGCCCTCGCCCACGTGATGGCGAACTGGAACTTCGCACTCGTCCGCACCGCCTCGAAGGGGCGTCCGGCGCTGCTCACCCGGCGAGGGCTGCTCAGCTCCCGCACGGTGTACCGCGACGAAGCGCGCATCCGCGGCATCGAGTTCGAGGAACCGCTGCTGTGGCGCTGGCTCGGCCTCACCAGGACGAAGGTCGTCACCACCGGTCTCGCCGGGGGTTCCGGCGAGGAGGCCGCGGCCGCCATCCTGCCGCGCGTGCGGTTGTGGGAGGCCCGCGAGGTGGCCGCCGGAGTGCTCACCGGTGAGCCCAGCCCGATGGAGGCCCGGCTGGAGCGCCACCCGCGCGGCGCGCTGACCCGGCGCCTCCTCTGGGCCACCTGCGGCGCGGCCGTCGTCGCGGGAGTGCTGTTCTGGCTCGGGAGGACCGACGTGCTCCCCGACCGGGCGTGGCTGATCGGGTTCGGGATCTGGCCGGTGGCCCTGCTCGCCGCCGTGTTCGCGTACCGGTCGCTCGGCCACGCGCTCAGCGGCTCGTACCTGGTGGTCCGCCGGGGGGCGTTCAGCCGGTCCACGGTGGCGCTGGAGACCCGCGCGGTGATCGGCTGGACCCTGCGTCAGTCGATCCCGCAGCGGATCGGCCAGCGGGTGACCGTGCAGATCCCCACCCCGGCTGGAAGACGGCACTACGTGCTGCCGGACGCCGGCACCGGCCAGGCGCTCGCGTTCGTCAGGGGCGCGACCCCGGAACTCGCGGCCCGGTTCATCGCGGAGACCGCGCCCGGCGGCGAGAGCGCGAAGAACGGGTGATCACGCGCCCACCGCGCTCCTGAGGTCGATCCGGGGCGTCCACCGCCCGGCCGGGAACCGGCGATCTCCCGGTCGCGGGGGGACCACCGGCACGACCGTCCCGCTACCGGGACCGCTCGCGCCGCGGCTGGTCCTCCCCCGCCCGCTCGGTGTCGTTGCTCGCCGCGGCGGCCTCGTCGGACGCCGGGACCTTCTGCCCCGCGTCGACGGGACCGCGGGGCCGTGGCCGCCGCGGCTCGCGCACGCCGGGCGCGTCGTCCGGCGGAACGGCGCGCGTCACCCGGCCCCTGCCCACGTCCGCCGCCTACCGGTGGTGGCCGGGCGCCGGGCGGGGGCCGCCGTCGCGGTAGGGCGTGATGGGCACGGTCAGGAACTCCGTCGGCTCGTCGACCGGCCGCTGCGGGGCGGGCGGCGCGGGCGGCTGCGGTGGTGAGATCCGGTTGCGCAGCGCCGTTGCCCAGCGGTCCAGGACGCGCTTGAGCACCGGTGCGAAGCGGCGCTCCGCCGTGATGTGGATGAGCCACGCGACGCCGAACATCAGCGCCGTCGTGCCGACCAGCAGGACGTAGCCGGGAACCACCGGGCCGAGCCAGACGAAGATCACGAAGCCGATGTGGGCGTGCACCAGGTACAGCGGGTAGGTCAGCGACCCCGCCGTGGAGAACCAGGGCTTGCCGAGCGAGCGGGTGACCCGCAGGGCGATCAGGCAGATCACGACGAAGATCAGCACGATGGTGACCAGCACGACCACCGTGTTCAGCTCCGTCTGGTAGCGGTCGGCCACCGCGGCGGCGAACTGCGCGCCGCGGAACAGGGCGTTGCCCAGGGAGATCGCGATGATCGCCCACAGCGACCAGGAGCCGCCGGACCGGTGGATCACGCACAGCGCCATGCCCGCGATGAAGTAGTGCGAGAACGTCGACTGCACCGCGAGGTCGAGGACGCCGTGCAGCCCGGCGGGCAGGAAACCGGCCTGGAGCAGGAACGTGGCGGCGAGCCACGCCCACAGCACGCCGATCACGCGCTGGCGGGTGATGCCGACGCAGGTGAGGACGAAGACGAGCAGGTAGAACCTGATCTCGGCCCACAGGGTCCAGTAGACGACGTCGACGTTCTCGATGTTCGGCAGCGAGTTGAACATCGTCAGGTTCGCCAGGTACTGCACGATCGACACCGGGAACACGCCGCGGCTCAGCGTGACCGACACGATCGCCGTGAGCGTGACCGCCACCCAGAACGCCGGGTAGAGCCGCACGATCCGCGACACCACGAACTTCTCCGGCGTGCGGTTCCACGCGCTGAGCAGCACGACGAACCCGCTGATCAGGAAGAACAGGTCGACGCCGAGGTAGCCGTACCGGGTGATGACGCTCAGTCCGGGGAAACCGACCTCGGTGAGGTGACTCGCGAAACCGGAGAACGTGTAGTGGTAGATCACCACCGCGACGGCGGCGATGATCCGCAGCAGGTCGATCTCGTACAGCCGGTCGGGCTGCGCGCCCGTCGGCCGGGGAGCAGGTGTGCCGAGGGGATCGGGTCCGCTGCGTGTCATCGGGTGTGGCTTTCCTCTGCGTGCGGGTGTGCCGGTCGGCCGGTGCGCGCGACGGCGTCCCCCGGCCGGAGATGGTCGACGCTTACGCCTCGGGGGGTCGCCTGTCCAGGGCTCGTGGAACGTCCTGCCCCGACGCCCTCCGAACGGGTGTCCGCAAGTGCAGCGCCGGTGCACCGCCTCACCCCGCGGGCGAGCTCGTCGGGCGCGTGCGGTCGCGCCTTCGCCCGGTTCCCCCGCCGTGTCCGGCGGATCGGGACACCGCACGCCGTCGCGACGGTCCGACGGAGCGGTCACCGCCGGGACAGCAGTGTCGCCAGGACGTGGGTCGGCCGGTCGGAGAGGAGGCCGTCGCCGTCCGCCTCCGTCGGCGCACGCCGTTCGCCCATCGGCGACATCCCGCCGAGCCTGCGGTTCTGGTGACTGCCGGGTTCTGTCGCGAACATCGCCACGGCCGTCGCCGTGGTGCCGTCGAGGCCCATCGACCACGCCCACCTGCCGCCGTCGTCCGTGCCCGAGCTCATCAGCGCCCCCGGTCGCGCCTCCGCCTCGGCGACCGGGTCGGGCTCGGGCGCCCGCCACACGACCCGACCGTCCTTGCGGATCTCGGCCACGTGGTACGGCTCCCGGTAGGTCGAGCCGAGGGCGGCGAGCGCGGCCGCCGCGCGCATCGGGGTCGTCGCCAGGTCCTCCACGGTCGGGGGACGGCCGTCGTGCCGGACGTCGTGGACCCGCATGGCCGCCAGGGCCTCCACGGTGCTCGGGGGCAGCGCTTCCTCCTCGAACCCCTTGTCCCCGGACTTCAGCAGCAGCCGGGCCAGGGAACCGATCGGGCCGGCGGCCTGGAACGCGTCGTTGAAGCTCTGCTCCAGGTAATCGGGTCCGCCGTGGAAGCCGACGATCGCGCCGGTGGCCACGTCCACCGACGCGGCGGCCAGGTGGACGTCGCGGTCCTCCGGCCTGGCCGGGTCGAGACCGGCCAGGCCGGAGGCCACGGCCTCGCTCGTCGCCCTCATCGTCTCCGGGCGGTAGGTCGTCACGACGGTGTACCCGCCGCTGGTCAGCGTCGCGGCGTCCGGGACGCTCGGGTCCCGCTCGTGCAGGCCGTCGAGGTACTGGGTGGCCGCGTCGACCGCGTAGCCGTTGACGCCGGACAGCTCGTCCGGCTGGTGGCGCACCGGTTCCGGGAACGCCAGTCCGGCGCGCTGCTGGGCGGTGAGCCGACCCTGCTCGACCATGCCGTCCACGACGTAGTCCCACCGCTCGCGCAGCGCCGTCGCGGCCTCGGGGTCGTCCGGCGCGGTGGCGTAGTAGTAGGGGGCCTGGATCAGCGCGGCCAGGTAGGCGGCCCGCGCCGGGTCCCCGTCCAGGGAGTCGACGGGCACGGCGAAGTAGGCGCGCGAGGCCGCCTCGACGCCGTACGCGCCGCGGGCGAAGAACGCCGTGTTCAGGTAGTCCCGCAGCACGGTGTCCTTGGGAGTGCTCTCGGCGATCTTGACGGACACCAGGATCTCCTCCGCCTTGCGGCGCAGGGTCTGCTCCCGGGTGAGGTAGTAGTTCTTCACGTACTGCTGGGTGATCGTCGACCCGCCCTGGAGGTTCCCGCCGCTGTCGTCGGTGATGTTGTTCTTCAGCGCGCGCAGCAGGCCGGTCACGGAGACGCCGGGGTCGCTGTAGAAGGAGCGGTCCTCCGCCGCGAGCACGGCGTCGCGCACGACCTGCGGGATCTCCTCGAACTCGACGGGCTGGCGGTTCACGCCGACGTGGGTGATGCGCGAGCCGTCGGCCCAGGTGAAGATCGTCGCCTCGCGGGTGGCGAAGTCGTTGGGCTCGGGGATCTCCACCAGGGCCAGGGCGAGCGCGAACGCCGCGCCCGCGAGCACCACGAGCAGCAGGGACAGGCTCGCGACCAGCTTCGGCGACGGGAGGACGCGCCGGACACCGCGCAGCACGCGCCGCGCGCGTCCGGGCGCCGGGTCCTCCACCTCGACGGCGGGCACGGCGTCCCCCGCGCCGCGATCACCCCCGTCGGGGTCGTCGCCGCCGTCGCCGTTCGCCGTGGTCGCGCTGTTCTCGCTCATCACCCCCAACAACACCTCCGACGGCCCGGGAGGTTGCACGGTCCGGGAAGTCCGCGGGTCGCGCGGGGGTGCGCGGGTCAGACGATGCCGCCGTTGACGCGCAGCACCTGGCCGTTGACCCAGCGGGCCGGTCCGGCCAGGAACGACACGGCCTCGGCGATGTCCTCCGGCGTGCCGAGGCGCTCCAGCGGGGACTGGGCGGCCAGTCGGGCGACGGTCTCCTCGTCCTTGCCGTCGAGGAACAGCGCGGTGGCGGTCGGGCCGGGGGCCACGGCGTTGACGGTGATGTCGCGACCGCGCAGCTCGCGGGCCAGGATCAGCGTCAGGGCCTCGACACCGCCCTTGGTGGCGGCGTAGGCGGCGTACCCCGGCGCGGCCAGGCCGATCACCGACGTGGAGAAGGTGACGATCGCGCCGCCGGAGCGCAGCCGGCGGGCGGCCTGCTGACCGACCACGAACGTGCCGCGCAGGTTGGTGCGGATCAGCTGGTCGAACGAGTCGAGGTCGAAGTCCGCGACCGGTCCGAGGTGCATGATCCCGGCGGCGTTCACGACCACGTCGAGCCCGCCGAACGTCTCCTCGGCCGTGTCGAAGGCCGCGGAGACGGCCACCTCGTCGGCCACGTCGGCCTGCACGGCGATCGCCCGGCCTCCCGCGTCCTCGATCGCCGCGACCGTCGCGTCGGCCTCGGCCCGGTTCCCGGCGAAGTTCACGACGACCGCGAAGCCGTCGGCGGCGAGGCGCTCGGCGGTCCGGCGGCCGATGCCGCGCGATCCACCGGTGACGAGGGCGACGCGGGTGGCGGTGCTGGTCATGGGACTCGCTCCTTCGGGGTGTTAGCGCTGTTCTCGTTCTGACTTGAACAACGCTAACACGACCCCGTTAGCGGCGCTACCCGAAGGGCGAGAACGCCGTTCAGCGGACGGCGTCCGGCGGGACCCGCACCTGCTCGTCGGCCCACCCCGCGCGCAGCGTGGAGGTGGAGGTGACCACGTCGCCGTCGGCCAGGCCGAGCGCGCGCAGCTGCTCGTCCGGCGCGCGCAGCACCTCCCGCTCGGCCAGCAGGACGCCGGTGCGCTCGTCGACGACGAGCTGCCGCTCGACCGTCCCGTGGGTGACCGAGCGCTCCGGGGCCACCGCCACGCCGACCCCGGCCCGGCCCAGCGGGTCGGTGACCCGGCCGAGGGAGCGGACGCCGGGCAGCCCGGCGACGATCCGGTACGCCGAGGACCTGACCTCCGCCGTCACCGGCATGGTGATCAGGGCGGCGGCCTGCTGGAACAGCCACTGCGTCTGGTCACCGACCTCCGCGCCCCCGCTGGCGGCGAACCTGCTCAGCAGCTCGGCGCGCAGCGCGTCGACGTCGCCCGGCAGCGCCAGCAGGTCGGCGTAGCTGGAGTTCACGTCGCCCACGGAGTAGACGTCGTCGCCCGAGTCCGTCCGGTCCACGCGGGGGACGCGCCCGCCCGCGGGCATCGTCAGGCCGCCCCGCCCCCCGGTCGGCTCCGGCAGCAGCTCCAGCTCCGCCGGCGAGCCCGCGCGGCGGTAGGCCTCCTCGTCGGCGGGCGTGCGCGGCGTCGTCGTGACGTGCAGGTTCCACACCCGCAGGCTCTCGGTGCCGGGCCGGACGCCGATCGAGTGCTCGCTCTCCGACTCGTCCGTCACGACGAACCGCTCACCACCCGCCCTCACGGGGAGGGCGGAGGTCTGCCTGGTGACCAGCCGCCAGTAGGCGGACTCGGCGCCGAGGTCGGGCAGGGTCTCCGCGGCGCGCAGCAGCACCTGCACCGAGTCGACGTCGGCGGGCGCCAGCGCCACCGCGGGGGGCCCCTGCGGGTCGCCCGCGGTCTCGCCCGTCACGACGCCCGCGACCAGGGCGGCCGCCGCGGCGAGACCGATCGGGACCGCCCAGCGCAGCACGGGACCGCGGCGCGGCGGCTCGGCGGCGGCCCGAGGCAGCGCGGTGATCGCGCGCAGGTCGCGCTCCCGCCGCTCGGAGCCGGTGAAGCGGGCGGGGTCGAGCAGGTCGGGGCGCGCGTCGCGCAGCGCTCCCAGCACGTCGGGTCGTTCGCGGTGCATCGTCAGTTCTCCTTCAGTGCCACGGCCGGACGGGGTGGTGCGGAGAGTTCGGCCGCCGCGGTCGCCCGCTCCAGCCGGCGCCTGGCGCGGTGCAGCCGCACGGTGAGGGTGGCGGTGGCGCAGCCCAGGACCCGCGCGGCGTCCTTCGCGCTCAGGCCGTGCCACGCGACGAGCGTCAGCAGCTCGCGGTCCGGCTCGGACAGCGACCCCAGCGCCTGGAGCACCGCCGCGCGCTCCACCACGTCGCTCGCCGGGTCGGTCCCCAGCACCTCGCGCTCGGCGGCGGCCGCGGCGAGCGCCCACTGGCGGTCCTCCCCGCGCAGCGCCTCGCGGACGATGTTGCGCGCCACGCCGAGCAGCCACGGCAGTGGCGGCGACGGCAGGACCTCGCGCCGCCGCCACGCGACGGTGAACGTCTCGCTCGTGACGTCCTCGCCGAGCTGCCGTCCGACGCGACTCGTGGCGTAGGCCAGGACGCGCGGGTAGCAGTCGGAGTACAGCTCGCCGAACCGGTGGGCGTCGATCACGCAGATTCCCCTCGCCGCAACTCTCTCACCGGGTAGTGCGACAACGGCGGCGGTTCTTGCACGGGACCGCGCGAGAGGCGCCGATCAGACGGCGAGCTGCGGGTAGAGCGCGGCGGGGTCGCCGGACAGCCCGGCCTTCACCCGGCGCGACACCTCGACCGCCAGCACCTCGAAGGCGTCGGCCTCCACGCCGTCGAGCGCCTGCCGCGCCACGTCCCGCGGCGAGGACTTCGGGGCGTCCACGTCGGCGGCCATGTCGGTGTCGACGTGGCCGACGTGCAGGCCGGTCACCCCGACGCCGCGCGGAGCCAGCTCCAGGCGCAGCGAGTTGCTCGTCGTCCAGAGCGCCGCCCTGGACGCGCTGCGGGAGCCGTTGAGCGCGATCCACGACAGCACGGAGCGCACGTTCGGGACGTGCACGGGCGACGGCGACGGCGGACGCGCTGCTCACCGCGGCGGGCCTGTGACGCCCCGGTGGGGGCCGCCGTCGCGCGACGGCGAGACCGCGCGACGCTAACCGCGCGGCGCTTCCCGGTCTCCGCGCGTCCCGGCGCGCAGGCGCAGCGCGTGCGCCCCGCCCAGCACGAGCGACGCCGCGGCCACGACGAAGTAGAACCACCACTCCAGGAAGCCGAGCAGCACCCACACGCCCGCGAGCACGAGGTAGCCGCAGGCGAAGGAGGCGTCCGGGGGACCAGGACGCCAGGAGTCGCCGGACCGGCGGACGGCGCGGCCCGTGGCCGTGCCCCCGGCCTCGTCACGCTCGGTACCCGTGCTCACCACCACCTCCCGAACCGCTCCCCACCGGCGCGTTCCGGCCGTCCACCGCGCGAACTGGTTCGGGGCACACCGAACGAGGTGCACGAGAGCGCCGTCTGCGACAGAGTGGAGGACTGCGGACCGATCACCGTCGAGCACGGGAGGCACCGGACGTGCGGTCACCTTCCGTCACTACGACGCTTCCCCGTTCCACGGCGGCGTACCGGCCCACGCCCACTGCTGAGAAGACCCCCAGAGCCCCTCAGCAGTGGGCGTGGCGAGAATCGTGCGTGCTCCTGAAGCCACTCGGACGTTCCCCCCTGGCCAGATCGACGGCCTCGCGGCGTTCACCGCGTTCTTGCCGGAGCGTGAGACGAGCATCGCACCGCCACCCGGTGAGCCGAGCGGACCGACCGGCCGGAGGCGCTGAACGCACAGGTCATCAACACCGAGCGGGTTTTCCGGACCGGAACCGGCCGAGCCGAGACACTGAGGGGTGGCAGACCAGCAGATGGGAAGTTCTGGCCCGCGCGGGGTGTTCGCCGAACGGTTCGCACTCCTCTACGCGGAGGCCGGAGACCCGCCGCTGAAGAAGGTCACCGAGTCGGTCGCCCGCGCGCGGCGCACCGACGAGCACGGGCGACCGCTCCGGGTTCCGGCACAGCGCGTGAGCGACTGGCGCCGCGGCCGCAACGTCCCGGCGAGGTTCAGCGCACTCGCCGCCGTGCTGGAGGTGCTCGTCGGCGAGGCCCGCAAGGCCCGCACCGAGCCGGCCGCCACCGGCCTGTACGACGTGGACGCGTGGCGGGCGCTGTGGGAGGAGGCGCTCGCCAGCCCGGTGACGGAGAGCGCGGACGACGCGCCGGAGCCCGATCCGCACGACACCGGCGTCTGCCCCTACCGGGGGCTCGCGGCGTTCCGCCCCGAGGACTCCGGCTGGTTCTTCGGCCGCGAGCGCAGCACCGCCGCGCTCGTCGCACGGGCGCGGGAGGCGGCGGCGACCGGCGGCACGGTGGTGCTCGTGGGCGCCTCGGGAGCCGGGAAGTCGTCGCTCGTGCGCGCCGGGCTGCTGCCCGCCGTCGGCGCGGAGGGCCTCGACGCCGCGTCGCCGTGGACGGTCGAGCTGATGACGCCCGGCGGCGACCCGCTCAAGGAGCTGCTGCACCGGCTGCCCGAGCTGACCGACGTGGTGGACGAGACCGACGACGACCGGTTCGCCCGGCGGGTGCGCGCCGCGTTCGCCCGGCAGGCCGAGGCGGAGGCCGGGCCCGGCGCGCGCACCGTCCTCGTGGTCGACCAGTTCGAGGAGGCGTTCACGCTCGGCCGCGACGAGGAGCGGCTCCGGACGTTCCTGCACGCGCTGCACGTGGCGAGCCGCGGCGGGGGTGCTCCGGCCGTGGTCGTGCTCGGCGTGCGCGCCGACTTCTACGCCCGCTGCCTGGCCTACCCGGAGCTGGCCGAGGCGTTGCAGGACCGGCAGATGGTGCTCGGCCCCATGACGGCGGCCGAGCTGCGCGAGGCCGTGAACCGACCCGCCCGCGCCGCCGGGCTCCAGCTCGAACCCGGCCTCGTGGACCTGGTGCTGCGCGACCTCGGCGTGCGCGGCACCAGGTCGGCCAAGGCGGGCGACGCCTACGACTCCGGCGCGCTGCCCCTGCTGTCCCACGCCCTGCTCGCGACGTGGCAGCGCCGCCAGGCCGGCAAGCTGACGATCTCCGGCTACCGGGCCGCCGGTGGCATCCAGGGCGCCGTGGCCGCGACGGCCGAGCGGGCGTGGGCCGACCTGGACCAGGCCGGGCAGGCGGCGGCGCGCCCGCTGCTGCTGCGGCTGGTGCGCGTCGGCGACGACACCCGCGACACCCGCCGCCGGTCCACCAGGCAGGAGCTGATCAGCTCCGCCGTGAACACCGCCGCCACGGAGGAGGCGCTCGAAGTGCTGGCCAGGGCCCGCCTGGTCACCCTCGACGCCGACTCGGTGGAGATCACCCACGAGGCGCTGCTCCAGGCGTGGCCGCGCCTGCGCTCCTGGATCGACCAGGACCGGGAGGGCAACCTCCAGCGGCAGCGGCTGGAGGAGGACGCGACCACGTGGACCGCGCAGGACCGCGACCAGTCGCTGCTCTACCGGGGCGCCAGGCTGGAGAACGCGCGGCAGTGGGCGGTCGGAGCGGCCCCCGGCGCGCTGAGCGCGCCGGCCGCCGAGTTCCTGCGCACCTCCGAGCGGCACAGCAGGCTCAGCACGTGGGGCAGGCGTGCCGCGGTCGCGATGGTCGTGGTGTTCGCGCTGATCGCCGCGACCGCCGCCGTGCTGGCCGTGAACCAGCGCGACGAGGCCGTGTACCGGCAGGTCGTGGCCGAGGCCGACCGCGTGCTCGACAGCGACCCGTCGCTGTCGGCGCAGCTCGCGCTGGTCGCGCACCGGATGCGCCCCGACGACCGGGACGTGTGGTCGCGCCTGCTGTCGTCCCAGCACACGCCGCTGGCCACCCCGTTGAACGGGCACACCGGCGCCGTCTACCTGACGTCGTTCCGGCCGGACGGGCGGGTGCTCGCGACCGCCAGCTACGACAGCACGGTGCGGCTGTGGGACGTGTCCGACCGCGGTGCGCCCCGGCCGATCGGCGAGCCGCTGCGCGGGCACCGGAGCTGGGTCAGCTCCGCGGTGTTCAGCCCGGACGGGCGCACGCTCGCCACCGCGGGCGACGACGAGACGCTGCGGCTGTGGGACGTGAGCGACCCCGCCGCGCCGAGACAGCTCGGCGAGCCGCTGAACGGCGACAACGGCACGATCTACCTCGTCGCGTTCAGCCCGGACGGGCGGACCGTCGTCACCGCCGACGAGGACGCCACCGCGCGGCTGTGGGACGTGAGCGACCCGGCCGCGCCGACGCCGCTCGGCGCACCGCTGCGCGGTCACACCGCGCCCGTGCGGTCGGTGGCGTTCAGCCCGGACGGGCAGCTGCTGGCCGTGGGCGGCGACGACACCACCGTGCAGGTGTGGAACGTCGCCGACCGGACCCGGCCCCGCCCGGTGGGCGAGCCCCTGAGCGGCCACGACGCGACCGTGCACTCGGTGGCGTTCAGCCCGGACGGCCGCACGCTCGCCTCGGGCAGCTCCGACAAGACGGTGCAGCTCTGGGACGTGAGCGACCCCGAGCGCCCGGAGCAGCTCGGGCAGCGGCTGCTCGGGCACACGGCGGACGTGTGGTCGGTGGCGTTCAGCCCGGACGGGCGGCTGCTCGCCTCCGGCGCGGCGGACAGCACGGCCCGGCTGTGGAACGTGAGCGATCCGGCGCACCCCGACACCGTGGGCCAGCCGCTGACCGGCGGCACGAGCACCGTGTTCACCGTGGGGTTCAGCCCGGACGGCCGGACGCTGTCCACCGGCAGCGAGGACGGCAGCGCCCGGCTGTGGTCGATCCCGGAATCGGTGCTCGGCGGACACCGGCCCGGTCCGTCCACACCCGCGATGAGCGCGGACGGCCGGCTGGTGGCGAGCCCGGCCTCGGGCGACGACGTGTACCTGTGGGACGTCGCCGACCCGGCGCACCCGGCGCCGCTGCCCGGACCGCTGACCGGGCACCGCAGCAGGGTGTCGCTGCCGGTGTTCCGCCCGGACGGCGAGGTCGTGTTCACCGGGGCGGGGGACAAGACCGTGCGGGCGTGGGACGTGCGCGACCCGGCGCGACCCCGGCAGCTCGGCGACCCGCTGGTGCTGGACACCCGCTACAGCGCGCCGCTCGCCCTGTCCCCGGACGGCAACGTGCTGGCGACGGGCGCGGACGACCACTCGGTGCGGCTGTGGGACGTGCGCGACCCCGCCGCGCCGAGACAGCTCGGCGGTCCGCTGCCCGTGCACACCGGGTACGTGAACTCGGTGACGTTCTCCCCGGACGGGCGGTTGCTCGCCACGGCCAGCAGCGACCGCACCGTGGCGCTGTGGGACGTGCGCGACCCGGCCGCGCCGACGCTGCTGGGCACGCCGGTCAAGGCGCACGCCAACCCCGTGATGCAGGCCGTGTTCAGCCCGGACGGACGGGTGCTGGCCACCGCCAGCGAGGACAGGGCGGCGAAGCTGTGGGACGTGTCGGACCCGGCCCGGCCCGCGCAGCTCGGCCAGCCGCTGACCGGGCACACCGAGTCGGTGATGTCGGTGGCGTTCTCCCCGGACGGCCGGGAGCTGGCGACGTCCAGCGTGGACCGGACGGTGCGCCGCTGGAGCGTCTCCGACCCGGCGAACGCCCGGCCCCTCGGCCAGCCGCTGACCGGCCACACCGGCAGGGTCAACCGCGTGACGTACTCCCCCGACGGCCGGTACCTCGTGACGGGTGACGGCACGTCGGTGCGGCTGTGGGACCTGGACGTGCGGCACGCCGTGGACCGGATCTGCGCCACGACCAGGGGGGTGCTCACGCCGGAGCTGTGGGCGCAGCACCTCCCCCAGCAGCCCCGCACCCCGCCCTGCCCCTGAGCGCCAGGGCCGCGGCCGACCCGGCGAGGTCCGCCAGCGCCGCCGGGAGGTCGCGCTCGGACCAGCGCCGCAGCACCACCGCCCGGTTCGCGTCCAGCACGGCCGCCGCGGCGACCGGGTCGGCCAGCAGCGCCGCGCAGCGGTCCACCTCGGACGGGTCCAGCACGTCGAGGCCCAGCGCGCGGATCTCCTCCAGCACCGGGTACGGCCCGGCGACGACCAGGCGGCGCGCGGCGGCGGCCTCCACGACCGGCAGGCCCCAGCCCTCCCAGGTGGACGGCAGCAGCACCACGTCGGCCGCCGCGTAGAGGTCGTCGCGGTCGCGGACGTGCCCGCGGACGAGGCCGGGCGCCGTGGCCAGCACGTCGTCCAGCGGTCCGGGCGCCGGATCGGTCAGCCAGTGGCGCACGGGCCGCCCGGCGACGGCCGCGAGCGCCCGGCTGAACGCCACCGCGCCGGGGACGTTCTTGTTGGCCGCCTCCACCCTGGCGGGGTGGGCGAGCAGCACCTCCCCCGGCGCGACGCCGAGCCGGGCCCTGGTGCCGTCCCGGTCGCCGTGCGGCGAGGTGTCCACGGTGTTGTGCGCCAGCCGCAGCGCCCCGGCGCGCTCCAGCACCGGCCAGCGGCGGGCGAACTCGGCGCGGGTCAGCTCGTTGACCAGCACGTGCAGGTGCCGCTCGGAGTGCAGGGGCACGACGTCGCCGTGCGCGGGTCGCAGCGCGACGCCCTGCCAGGCCGGGTCGTGGTGCCGCAGGAGCACCGGCACGCCCGCCCGCAGCGCGTGCCGCTCCAGCGCGGCGGACGCCTCGGGGGCGCTCCACAGCGAACCCGCGTTGTCCAGCACCAGCAGGTCGTGCTCGCGGCACAGCCTCGCGACGGTCCCGTGGTCCACCGGCGGGGGCGGTTCACCCGGCCGGTCGGCCCACAGCCCGCGCACGAGGACGTCGCCCGGCTCGTCGTCGGCGAAGAACCCCGCCGCCCTGGTGACGGACCAGCCGAGGGCGCGGAAACCCCGCTGCCACGCGGCCGCCGCGACGCTCACCCCGTCGTGACCACCGAGGCGGTGGGAGACGAGGCAGACGCGCACGAAGTCGACCGTATCGGACAAGCACGACCATCCGATCTAGTGACCTTCCGAATCCTGTGCGTAGTGTTTCGCGTCATGCGTCTTCTGGGGAGAATGGGCAGTGCGGACACGGTGGTGGCCGCGCTGACGGCGATCACGGCGCTCTACATGGCGCTGGTGGTGCTCGGCAACACGACGGACTACGGCACGAACGAGGCGTTCGTGCAGCACGTGCTGGCGATGGACACGACGTTCAAGTCGCCCGAGGTGATGTGGCGGGCCGTGACCAGCCCGACGCTGGCGACGACGGCGTACGTCCTGATCATCGTCTGGGAGGCGGCCACGGCGCTGGTGCTCGGCGCCGCGTTCGTCGCCTGGGTGCGCGGGGCGGCCGCGGCGCGCGACCTGTCGTCGCTGGGCTGGCTGATGCAGGTGGTGCTGTTCGCCGGCGGCTTCATCACGATCGGCGGCGAGTGGTTCCAGATGTGGCAGTCCGACACGTGGAACGGCAACTCGGCGGCGCTGCAGAACGTCCTGATCGCGAGCGTCGGCCTGATCCTGGTCCACCTCCCGTCCCGCACCCCGCCCCCTCCCGCGAGTTGAGCGTTCGAGCACCCCGAGTGGAGCGTTCGAGCACCGCGAGTGGAGCGTTCGAGCACGTGGTCCGGACGGCACCGGGTCGCGAACGCTCCACTCGGGGTGCCTGAACGCTCAACTCACCGTGCCTGAACGCTCAACTCGCGGGTAGAGGGGGCCTGTCGCGGTGTCGGCGCCCAGCGAGCGCCACCAGGCGGCCTGGGCCTCGGTGGCGATGCCGTCCACGCCCACCTCGCGGCCCAGCAGGTGGACCACCTCGACCAGGTCGGTGAGCACGCGGGTCGTGGCCGGTGAGGGCGCGTGCTCGGCCTGCTTGCGCACGAGGCGGTCGGCGACGCGCACCGACGCGACCGGGAGGTCCTCCAGGTCGGCGGCGTCGGCGGCTCCGCCGAAGTCGCGCACCTCGATCACGACACCGGCCTCGGCGAGCAGCGTCAGGTTCTCCACGGCCTCGCCGCTCTCGTCGGTCAGCACCCGCGCCGGGACGCAGAGGCGCAGCGACGCCGCCGCGAGACCCGTCGCGGCGAGCACGCGGTGCACCGAGCCGACCAGGTCGGGGTCCCGCGCCTGGCTCGCGGCGAGGAGGACGACCACGGGCACGTCGCGCTTCTCGCGCAACGCCCACCAGCGCACCTGCTCGGCCGCCGTGCGCAGCAGCCACGCGCCCAGCGGCAGGATCAGGCCGGTCTGCTCGGCCAGCGCGACGCACCGCTCGTGCGGGATCACTCCCGCGCTCCGGTGCTTCCAGCGCATCTGCGCCTCCAGCGCGGTGATCGCGCCGCCGTCCAGCGCCACCACGGACTGGAAGACGACGGTGATCTCACCGTTCTCCCAGGCGCCCGGCATCCCGGCGGCGAGGCTCAGCTGCGCGCGGTCCTCGGCGTTCTGCGCGGCGTCGTAGAGGCCCCACTGCCTGCGTCCGCTGCGCTTGGCGCGTCGCAGCGTCAGGTCGGAGGCCCGCAGCAGCTCCGCCGGTTCCAGCCGGGGCAGCCGGTGCACGACGCCGACGGTCGCGGAGACGGCGACGCCGTGGTCCCCGAAGTAGACGGGTTCGCCGAGCCGCTCGTTGATGAGGTCGACCATCGAGGAGACGTCCGGTGTGGACGGACCGTTCTCGACCAGGACCACGAACTCGTCGCCCTCCAGCCGCGCCACCATCGCCTTCTCCTCCGCGACGACGGCCTGCAACCGCTGGGCCACGTGCTTGAGGAGCTGGTCTCCCGCGTCGCGGCCGATGCCGTCCGCGACGGCGGAGAAGGCGTCGAGGTCGAGGTGGTAGAGCGTCGCGCCCAGTCGCGGATCGGTCTGCCCGATCACCTTCTCCAGCTGGGTGGTGAGGAACTGGCGGTTGGGCAGGCCGGTGAGCACGTCGTGCAGCGACTGGTGGGTGAGCCGCCCGCCGAGCAGCGCGAGTTCGCTGTCGTCCTCGACGACGACCAGCACGTTCGCCGGGCCGCCCTGCTCGTCGCGCACCGCGGCCAGGGCGATCGACGCCCACACCTGCTCGCCGTCGCGGCGCAGGAAGCGCTGCCGGTGCTGGGCGCGCGGCACGCGGCCGTCGCACAGGTCCTCGAACGCGGCGCGCAGCAGCGGCAGGTCGGCCGGATCGGCCAGGTCGAACAGCGACAGCACGCCCAGCCCGGCGGCGGTGTGCCCGAAGACGTCGGCGAACGCCTCGTTGACCAGGGTGAACCCGCCGTCGAGACCGGTGATGGCCATGCCGCTGGGCGAGGACGCGAACACCTCGGTGAAGCGCGCCTCGCTGACCCGGAGGCTGGAGCGGGCGGTGCTGGCGGCCAGGAGCAGCGCCCTGGTGACGGCCTCCTGCTGCTCCAGCGCGAGGAGCTGCCTGGCCTGCGCGTACCCCGAGGAGAACGCGCCGAGGACCGCCACCACCCGCTCGGGCAGGTCGGGGAGCCCGGCGAGTTCGGTCGTCGACAGCAGCGCCTTGCCGAGCACGCCGACGCTGACGCGCAGGCTGTCCGGTCCGACGCAGTGCAGGGCGACCAGCCGGGCGCCGAGGGCGTCGGCGGCCTCCGGCCGGAACGGCTCGCGCCGGAGGACGTCGACGAGTCCGTCCACCAGCTCTCCGAGCACCTGCTCGATCTCCGGTGCGGACAGCGGGACGTAGGCGGTGGAGCTGACGAGGTAGGCCCACTTCCGAGCGAGCCTGTCCCGCTCGCGGCGGGGGTCACCGGAGGCCGTCGAACCACCGAGCGGAGCCTTCGCTCCGTCCGGGAAGGGCGAACTCATGCCACCTTGCCTGGGGTCGGTGCTCCTGACACGAGCGGACGAACCTGCGTTCACAACCCGTGTACGCCGGTCGTGCAGCCTACCGGAGCGGTCCCACCGCTCTCACCTCCCGCGAAAGTCCAGATGAGACCCGATCGAGGTAACTCCTACGGTTAGTTGGCCATAGGCGCAGGTGAGAAGCACCCCTTAATCCGAACGGGTGGAATTGAGGGCATCGCGCCCCCGGTCGGGACGAGCGTCAGGACACGAGCTGGCGGAGCTGCGCGAGCAGCTCGCTGCGGCTGCCGCACCCGAGGCGCTGACGCATCCGCGCCACGTGGTGCTCCACGGTCTTCGCGGAGATGAACAGCCGGTCGCCGATCTGCTTGTAGGTCAGGCCCTCCACGACGAGCGCGGCGACCTCCCGCTCGCGCTCGCTCAGCTTCGCCGCCGCCGAGGCGTCCGCGACGGCGGCGGGCGTCTCCGCCGCCTTCTTCGCGCCGACCGGCCTGCCCTGCAACAGCCGCGCGCAGTCGAGCAGGCGCACCATCGCCTGCCGGTCCGACGTCCGGATGGCGGCCTGCCCGGCCAGCCGCGCGCCGTCCCACCACTGCCCCACGGCGTGCAGCCCGCGCGCCGCCTCCTCCACCTGGTCCGGGTCGATCTTCCCGGCCACGACGTCGAGCCAGCTCTCCGCCGCGGCGGAGACGACGGCGCAGTAGCGGCTGTGCCCGCGGTCGGCGGCCAGCGCCTCGGCGTGCTGCTCGGCGGCGGGGATCTGCTCGGCGATGATCGCCGCGTGCAACCCTCCCCAGTGGAACGCGGTCGACCACAGGGGCGGATCTCCCAGTCGCCGCAGCAGTTCCTCGGCCTGCGCGAGGTGCGGTTGCAGGCGGTGCTGGTCGCGCAGCCGCGCCGCGGCGGCGGAGAACTCGCCCAGCGGCAGGAGCGTGAACAGGTCGACCGGGTGCCGCAGCACGGCCTCGCACGCCTGCTCCCAGGTGCGGCGCAGGGCGGCGAGATCGCTGCCGCGGCGGGCGATGCCGACCTCCAGCGCGATGGCGAAGATCCAGTCGCGGGGTTCCAGCGCCCGCCCGGTCTTCTTCAGCTCCACCAGGCGTTCCCGCGCGAGCAGGACGTCACCGCGGGCCATCGCGATCCACGCCAGCAGCAGCCGGTGCCGCGCCGCCATCAGCACACCGCCGGTGTCGGTGGCGACGGCGCGCTGGAGCACGGACTCCGCGACGCCGGACTCGCCGCAGTGCAGCGCCACCAGCGCCGCCAGCGCGGCGGGGCTGTCGGGCAGCAGCACCGCGCGCCCTGCGGGTTCCAGCAGCCCGGAGGCCCGCACGAGCGTGGACAGCGCGGCGGTCGGCGTGCCGGACACCGACTCGTGCACCCCCTGCGCCATCAGCGACGCGGCCCCGGCGAGCAGGGTCGGCGGCTGCGCGGGGTGCGCGACGGGCTCGCTCGGCCGCCCGGTGCCGAGGAGGCCGACGGTGGCGAACGCCGACGACGCGGCCGTGCCGGACCAGCGGTGCAGCTCGGTGCTGCGGGCGAGCTGCCCGCGGTGGGCGAGAGCGGCGGCGGCGACGTCGGCCGCGGTGGCCCGGTCGGCGGACGCGGGCCGGGCGAGCACCTCGTCGGCCAGCCGCAGGCCGGAGTCGAGGTCGCCGGACATGACGGCGGCCAGCGCCCGTTCCGCGGCGACCTGCGCGGCGGGCGTGCCCGCGCTCACCGCCGCGGCCAGGAACCTCGTGGCCAGCGCGGGATCGGTGGGCAGCGCCTCGCGCGCGGCGGCGCGGAACGCCGTGGCCACCTCGGGTCCTCCGACGCCGGTCCCGAGCAGCGGGCGCACCAGGCCGAGCACCGGGCCGCCGCGTTCGAGCTGGAGCCCGGCCAGCCGCAACCGCACGGCGATCCGCCGGTCGGTCCTGCTGTGAGCGGCCACCGCGCGGCGCACGATCGGCACGAGGGTGCCGTCCTCGGCGAGCAGTCCGGTGGCCCGCGCGGCCTCGATCACGTCGCCGACCTCGTCGAGGCCCCGGCCGAGCAGCGCCGCCAGCAGGTCCAGCCGCAGCGCGGCCCCGGCCTCCGCGGCCAGCAGGAACCTCTGCACGTCGGCGTCGAGCCAGTCGAGGTCGGTGCGGAACCCGGCCAGGGCCTCCGCGGTGACCCCGGTGGGCGACGGGCCGAGCGCGGCGGCCATCCGCTCCACGAAGCGCGGCACGCCGGCGGTCTCGGCGAGCACGTGGTCCACGTGCGCGCGACCGGCGGAGGCCGGCAGCAGCGCCCGGACCCGGTCGCGGTCCAGCCGCGCCGGGACCAGCAGCTCACCGGCGCGGCCCAGCGTCTCGGCGAGCGCGTCCAGCTCGGCGCTGCGCGGCCACGGCCGGTGGGCGACGACGATCCGCGCGCCGGTGTCCTCGGCGACGGCGCGCAGCTCGCGCAGCCGCCGTGCGTCCAGCAGGTGCGCGTCGTCCACGACGTGCGCGGACACGTCGGCCCGCCGCAGGAGGTGCTCGATCTCGCGCAGCAGCGCGGTCTTGCCGTACCCGCCGGGCGCGACGACGCCGACGTGCAGCGGCGCGTGCGGATCGGCCGCCACGGCGTCGAGCAGGCGTCTGCCGCGCTGGTCCAGCGCGAGCGGGCGGGTCGGGGTGCCGTGCCGGGTCGGCGTCAACGGCCGTCCTCCTCGGATGTGCCCGCACCGCGCCGCGCGCCGCCGAACGCGCGCACGGCGCGTCGGACCGAGCGGCGTTCGGGCAGGTCGAGCGGGGTGATGTCCACCGGGGGCCGCGGCGGTGGGGCGGTCAGCTCGTCCTCGCGCACGCGCAGTTCCCCGACCGGGAAGCGCAGGGACGCGTCGTCGGAGCGGGCGAGGACCGAGGTCTCGACGGGCTCCGCCTCCGGCGCGGGCCCCTCCAGCAGGAGGCGAGCGGCGAGCGCGGCCCCCTTGACGGCCGACGTCTCCGGCGCGGCCTCGACCAGCACGCGGCAGTCCAGCGCGGCCTCCACGAGGTCGGCGACGAGCGGCACGCGCGCGCTGCCGCCCGCGAGGACGACGGCGTCGAGGGGGGTGCGGCCGGCGACCCGCAGCAGCGCGGCGACGGACATCTCCACGGCGGGTCTGATCAGCTCCTCGAACTCGGAGCGGGTGATGCGCACCTGGCCCGCCGGGGCGGGGATCGTCACCTCGGCGGCCGTGGACAGGGCGATCTTGGCCGCGGCGCAGGCGTGCCGCAGCCTGGCCATGTCGGCGCGGTCCTGCGGGTCGTCCGGGTCGACCGCGCCCGCCTGGCGGCCCAGGACGTGCGCGACCAGGGCGTCGTCGAAGTCCGCGCCCGCGAGCTGACCGGCGCCCTCGGTCCCGGTAACGAGCTCGAAGGTGTGCGCCGGGGTGCGGCGCACGACGGCCGCGCCGAAGGCGTGCGCGCCGAGGCTGTGCACGCCGAGCAGCGCGCCGACCGGGACGCGCTCGCGGGCGGCGTGGTTCTCCGCGACCGCGAGGGGCTCGGCGAGCAGGGTCGCGTTGCCGACGCCCGCCTCGCGCAGGGAGCGCAGCAGCAGGTTCTTGCGGTGCGGCCCCCAGCCGAGGGGGTGGGTGACGACGACGTGCCGGGCGGTCTCGCCGGTGCGGGTGGCGGCCTGGCCGACCACCCAGAGGATCATCAGCGAGGTCAGCTCCTCGGCCGAGCAGACCTCGTCGCCGAGGTGGAACGGCACCTCGTCGCCGATCCGCCGCAGGAAGTGGCGCGCGGCGAGCCGGGGGTCGACCGCGCCGGACTCGCCGACGAAGAACGTGCCGTCCGCCGCGATCTGGACGACCGAGGCCACGGCCCCGGCGCGCTCGTCCAGCGGGACAAGTTCCGCGCCGCGCGACGGCTCGCCCAGGCGGCAGAGCGCGGCGGCGGTGCTGGCACCGCCCACGTCCACCCCGACCACGTGCGGCACACCGCCTCCTCCCGTCCGGACTCCTCTGCCCGCAGCAGGGCCACAGGACTACACGGACGCACTGAGAGCGACAAGCACGACCCCTAGTCCCCTAGGGGGTGAACGAAAGACACCCTATTGAGGGTCGGACTGTAGCCCCGGAGTAATCCCCGATGCCGCTATCGGGTGATCACCCCTAGCGTCATCGTCATCGCCGGAGCAGCACCGCCCGGCTCGGCCAGTCCCGCACTTCAGCTCTTGGAGACCTCCCGTGACCTCGAACACGCTGCACGACTTCGTCCTCGACCTGCTGAGCGACCCGACGGCACTGCGGGCGTTCCAGAACGACGCGGAGGGCGCGCTCGCCGACGCCGGCCTGAGCGACATCAGCGCCCTCGACGTCCAGGAGGTCATCCCCCTGGTGCTCGACTACGCGCCCACCGCCGGTCTGCCCGCCCTGGACGCCGGTCTGCTGGAGACCCTGCCCCTCGACGTCGTCGAGGACGGCGCGGCCGGCGCCATCAGCCAGCTGCACGCGGTGACCCAGCACCTCTCCCTCGGCGGCCTGCCCGCCACGTCGGAGCTCAACCTCGCCGCCGCCGGCGCGCTGACCGCCGACGCCACCGGCCTGGAGGCGTTCGGCGGCGTGTCCGCCTGGGGCGTCGGCGAGAGCGCGCTCTCCGCGGACCTCACCCTCGCGGGTGACTTCTCCGTCGTCGGCGACCTCACCGACACCCTCGACGCCACGGTGACGGGTGCCACCGCCACCGTGGACGGCGCGGGCGGCACCGTGGAGCTCACGGTCGACTCCGCGTCGCACACCGTCTCGGGCGCCACCGGCGAGCTCCTGCCGGACCTGGACGGCGTGCACGGCGACGTCTTCGACTCGGTCGACTCCCTGACCGGCGTCGTCGCGGACGTCACCGTCGGCGTCAGCGGCGGTGTCACGAACGGTCTGCAGCTCGGCGACGCCCTGGACGTCACCGGCCTGCACACCGGCAGCGGCGTGCTCGACGTCGACAACGGCGTCGCGCTGGCCGGTGCCGTGGACTCCACCGTGACCACCGTCGTGCACGACACCGGCGTGACCGGTGTCGTGAGCAACGTCACCACCACCGTCGACGGCGTCGGGGGCCACCTGCCCGTGGTCTGCGACGTCACCGACGGCGTGACGGACCTGCTGTTCTGAGTTCCTCCTCCTGCTGAGACCACGCTCAGCCGCGCAGAGGGCCGGTTCCGCCGACGGGGGAGGAACCGGCCCTCTTTCACCCAGAGGGGTGAACACGGCACACTCCGTCAGCATGATGGCTCCACCTTGGCTCGACGTCTTGGACGAGACGATCAAGGTCTGCGTCACGCACAACCGGCACGACCTGGAACTGAGACTGCGCGAGAAGCGGGCCAGACAGCTCGACCCCACCGTGCGGGTGCTCGTGATCGGCGAGGCGAAGCAGGGCAAGAGCCAGCTGGTCAACGCCCTGATCAACGCCCCGGTGTGCGCGGTCGGCGACGACATCACCACCACGGTTCCCACGTTCGTGCGGCACGCCGAGACGCCGTCGGCGGCGCTCGTGCGCAGCGCGTCGAGACGCAGCGCCATCGCCAGCAGCCCGACCGAGCGCGTCCCCGTGCCCATCGACCAGGTCGCGCAGCAGGTCGGTCACGAGGTGGTGCGCGCCGAGATCGGCATTCCCCGCGCGCTGCTGACCACCGGCCTCGTGCTGATCGACACCCCCGGCGTGGGCGATCTGCGCCCCGCGCACACCGCGAGCACGTTCGCCGTGCTGGTGCAGGCCGACGCGGTGCTGATGGTGTCGGACGCGACCGCGGAGCTGACCGCGACCGAGCTGGAGCTGCTGCGCAAGGTCCTGGAGAACTGCCCGAACGTCACGGTCGTCGTCACGAAGATCGACATCTCGCCGCAGTGGCGGCAGGTCGTGGAGCGCAACCGCGCGCTGCTGGCCCGCGCCGGGATCTCCGCCCAGCTCTTCCCGGTGTCCTCCGCGCTGCGGCTGCGGGCGGCGAAGTCCGGCGACAAGGGCCTCAACGCCGAGTCCGGCTTCCCCGACCTGCTCGCCTGCCTGCAGCGCGACGTGGTGGCGGGCTCCGACCGGCTCGCCCGGCGCACCGTGGCCGCCGCGGCCGGATCGGCGATCACCCAGCTCGTCGCGCCGCTGCGCGAGGAGCTGTCCGCGCAGGACTCCCGGCGCACCGCGGACACCATCGGCGCGCTGCACGAGGCGCAGCGCCGCATCGACGAGCTGCGCCGCCGCTCCGCGCGCTGGCAGACCGTGCTGGCCGACGAGATGGCCGACCTGGTGTCCGACATCGAGTACGACCTGCGCGACCGCACCCGCACGATCCTGCGCGAGGTCGACCGGACCTTCGAGGAGGCCGACCCGGCGACCGGCTGGGACGCCTTCGAGCAGTGGCTGGAGGACAACCTCACCGAGGCCGCCACGACGAACTTCTCCTGGCTGCTCGACCGGGCGGAGTGGGTCGCGGAGAAGGTGGCCAGGAGCTTCCCGGTGCACCGCGACGACCTGCTGCCGCCGGAGATCTTCCCCGACGACGTGCTGGACCGGGTGAACAAGCTGGACCGGCCGAGGATCGAGAGCTTCTCGCTGCCGCAGAAGGCGTTCACCGGTCTGCGCGGGTCCTACGGCGGTGTGCTGATGTTCGGCCTGGTCACCAGCCTCGCCGGGATGCCGCTGATCAACGTGATCTCGCTGGGCGCCGGCGCGCTGTTCGGCGGCAAGTCCATCAAGGACGAGAGCGACACCAGGCTCAAGCGCCGCCAGGCCGCGGCGAGGGCCGCCGCGCAGCGGCACGTGGACGACTTCTTCCTGAAGTTCAGCAAGGACTGCCGCGACGCCGCCCGGCACGTCCAGCGCAGCCTGCGCAACCACTTCACGACGCTCGCCGAGGAGTTGCAGGAGACGCTGCTGGAGTCGGCCCGCAGCGCGAAGCGCGCCGTGCAGGACGACCAGACCGAGCGCGAGCGCAGGGCGCGCGAGATCCGGAGCGACCTGGACGCGCTGGTCGCCCTCTACAAGAGGGCGCAGGCGCTCGGCGGCCCCGGACTGGAGCTGAGCGCGTGACCCCGCACGCCGCCGCGTGGGCGATGCTGAACGAGGCGCTGGCCGTCTACCGGGACAGCCCGCGGGCCACGGCGTTCCTGCGCGCGCAGCTCGCCCGCTTCGGCGAACCGGTGCGCGTCGCCGTCGCCGGTGCGCCGGGGGCGGGGAAGTCCACCGTCGTCAACTCCCTCATCGGCGAGGAGATCGCGCCGGTGGAGGGCCTGGTGTCCTACCGGGACGGTCCGGCCCCGCGCGCCGTGGTGATCGCGCCGCCCGCACCGCCGCAGGAGGTGCCGATCGTGCGCCGCGACGGCCGCCAGCGGGTGGACTCCGGCGCGTGGCGGTCGCAGCAGGTCGAGCGCGTGCTGGTGGACTGGCCCGCCCGGTCGCTGCGCGAGACGTCGCTGCTGGACACGCCGGGCGGGGCGTCGCCGGAGCTGGTGTTCGGCGAGGCCGACGCCGTGGTCTACCTGATGCGGCACATGCACGACGCCGACCTGCGGTTCCTCCAGGCCGGTGGCGACCGGCCGTCGGTGAGCACGGTCGTGGTGCTCTCCCGCGCCGACGAGATCGGCGGCGGGCGCATCGACGCGCTGTCCTCGGCCAAGCAGATCGCCCGGCGCTACCGGCGCGACCCGCAGGTGCAGCCGCTGTGCCAGAACGTCGTCGCGGTCGCCGGGCTGCTGGCCGTGGCCGCGCGCACGCTGCGGGACGCGGAGTTCGACGCGGTCGCGGCGCTCGCGGCGCTGCCGCGCACCGATCTGGAGGAGCACCTGCTGTCGGCGGACCGGTTCGTCGGCCACGACTTCCCGGTGGCGCTCGCCCCGCAGGTGCGGCAGGGGCTGCTGGAGCGGTTCGGGATCTTCGGCGTGCGGCTGACCGCGACGCTGGTGCGGCAGGGCTTCGACACGCGCACGAAGCTCGTGGGCCAGCTCGTGCAGCGCAGCGGGCTCGGTGAGCTGCGCGACGCCATCGGGCAGAACTTCACCGAGCGGCACGAGGTCCTCAAGGCGCTGTCGGTGTGGCGCGCGCTGGAGTTCGTGCTGCGCGCGGAGCCCCGGCAGGGCGCGCGGAAGCTGACCGCGGACCTGGAGCGGGCGCTGGCCAGCGCGCACGACCTGAAGGAGTTGCGGCTGCTGGCGGCGTTGCAGACCGGGCGGACGACGCTGCCCGGCGACCTGGAGGCCGAGGCCGTCCGGATCGTCGGCGGCGAGGGCACCGACCCGGTGGCGCGGCTGGGCATGGACTTCGAGCCGGACGAGCGCTCGCTGCGTCTGGCGGTGACCGACGTGCTGCGCCGCTGGCAGGATCAGGCCGTCAACCCCGTGCTGGACACCGCGCAGCGCGCCGCCGCCGGAGTGGTGGTGCGCAGCTGCGAGGGAATGCTGACCCGGCTGAGCTGAGGAGCTGCGCGATGCGGGACGCGGTGTCGACCGAACGGCTGACCCTGGTGCGGTGGGCTCCGGAACACCGGGACCACCTGCTGCGCCTGTCGCGCGACGAGCGGGTGACGCGCTACGTCCGCGACGGCCTGCCGTGGCCGGCCGAGTACGCGCGGCGGCGGCACGAGGGCGCGCTGGAGCACTGGGAGCGGCACGGGTTCGGCTGGCGTGCCGTGGAGGAGACGGCCACCGGCGAGCTGATCGGCGTGGCGTCGGCGGTGCGGCGCGACGCGACCGCCGACCTGCCTGCGGGAGCGGTCGAGATCGGCTGGTGGGTCGACCCGCCGCTGTGGGGGCGCGGTCTGGCCACGGAGATCGCGCGGGCGCTGCGCGACGAGGCGTTCCGGACGGGCGCGCCGGTGGTCGCGGCGCGCTGGATCGACGGCAACACCGCGTCCGGCCGGGTCATCACCCGGATCGGGCTCGCGCACCTGCGGTCGTACCGCGACGAGCAGGACCGCTTCCTGCACCTGCACGCGACGGCGAACCCGCGAGCGGGCAGAGTGCGGTCATGACCGGAGTTCTGCGCTACTCGGCCTTCACCACCGATCCCGCCGGCGGCAACCCCGCGGGCGTCGTGCTCGACACAGCCGGCCTGGACGACGCGGCCATGCTGCGGATCGCGGCGGAGGTGGGCTACTCGGAGACCGCCTTCGCGACCCCGCTGGACGAGCCGCGGCACCACGCGGTGCGCTACTTCAGCCCGCTCGCCGAGGTCGCGTTCTGCGGCCACGCGACGATCGCGACCGCCGTGGCGCTGGCCGAGCGCGACGGCGACGGGCGGCTGTCGTTCCACACCCCGGCCGGGCTGGTCGAGGTGGACACCGCGAACGGCACGGCGAGCCTGACCAGCGTGGCGGCCCACTCCTCGCCCGCGCCGCCGGAACTGGTGGAGCGGGCGCTGGCCGCGCTGCGCTGGGACGCCGCCGAGCTGGACCCGGCCTTCCCGCCGCACGTGGCGTTCGCGGGCGTGCGGCACCTGGTGCTGGGCGCGGCGAGCCGGGAGCGGCTGGCGCGGCTGGACTACGCCTTCGACGAGCTGGGCGACCTGATGCGCGCCTTCGAGCTGGCCACCGTGCACCTGTTCTGGCGCGGTCCCGGCGGCGAGTTCCACGCGCGCGACCCGTTCCCGGTCGGCGGCGTCGTGGAGGACCCGGCGACGGGCGCGGCGGCCGCGGCGTTCGGCGCGTACCTGCGCTCGATCGGCGCGCTGACCCCACCGGCGCGGGTGCTCGTCCACCAGGGCGAGGACATGGGCCGGCCGAGCCTGCTGACCGTCGACGTCCCCGCGTCGGCTCCCGGCGTGGTGGTGACCGGGGCGGCCGTCCCCCTCCCCCGATCCCCCGGTGTCAGATAGACCACCTTCGCCCGCTCCGCCCCGGCGGAGGTGGTCCGGCCGAGGAGCGTCCACCGGTCCTGAGCTGCGAGGACGGCAGCGGGCACACTTCCGGGAGCTGGTCCAGAAGTGACGGGGGCACCGGGTGTTCACCCGGACTTCTTCTACGCACAGCTCGTGAACCGTTGTCATGATGGACGGGTGGCACAGCCGTTCACGGACGACAGTCATCCGGCGGAGCCCTACCCGGGCACCCGGCCGGACCACTGCTTCGTGCACCTCGACGGCACCGGCTGGCCACTGGTCCCCGACCTCTCGCTCGACTCCGGCTGGCGCGTCGAACCGGACGGGACCGACCTGGACCGCTGGCTCGCCGACCGCGGCGAGCTCCCCCTCGCGGCACGGATGCCGGTCCTCGGCTACGGGTCGAACGCCAACCCCGCCAAGCTGACCTGGCTGCGCGAGGAGCTCGGGCTCACCGGCTCCGCGGTTCTCCTGCGGGCCCGCTGCGAGGGCCTGTCCGCCGTGTGGGCCGCCGGTCTGCGCGCCCGCGACGACCAGCGCCCGGCCACGCTCGCCGCGCTGCCCGGCGTCGTGGAGGAGCACTCCGTCTGGTTCGCCACACCGGAGCAGCTCCGCGTCCTGGACCGCTGCGAGGGACGCGGCCTGCGCTACCGGCTGGTCCGGCTGCACAGCGGCCGGGTGAGCCTGCACCACGGCGGTGAGATCGACTCCGTCCTCGCCTACACCGGCGCGGGCAGCAAGCGGATGCCGCTGCTGGTGCGCGGGAAGCCGGTGCGCTGCGCCGACGTCGACCAGCGCCGGGCGCGGCACCTGGTGGGCCGACCGGCCACCTCGGACGGGCTCGACGTGACGCCCGTGCACGGCGAGCCGTCGGCCGACGACTGGCCGGACCGGCTGTTCGTCTACGGCACGCTGCAACCCGGCGGCAGCGCCTGGCACCTGGTGGAGCACCTCTGCGACGGCGAGCCGGAGCGCGTCCGCGTGCCGGGGACGCTGTTCGACACCGGCCACGGCCACCCGGCGCTGCGGCCGGGCGACGGGCCGGGCGTGCCGGGGTGGGTGCTGCGCCTGACCTCGCCGGAGGACGCGCTGCCCGTGCTGGACGACTACGAGGGCGACGAGTACCGCCGGGTCAGGGCGGTGCTGCCGGACGGCACCGTCTGCTGGACCTACCTGTGGGTCGCGGCGGTGGGCGACTTCCCCGTGCTGGCCGACGGCTGGACCCGCTGACGGCCGTGCCGAGCGGTGCGATCCGGGCCGGCCACGCCGCGCCGGGGTGGTGGCCGGGGCCGCCGCGCCGGAGGCCCGCCCGGCAAAGGTGGCCTTGACCGAGGACCACGCGCGGGGAGTGGAACAATTCGTTTCACGATGGAGCCAGATGACCTCGAACTGCTGATCACGGTGGTGGTCGCGGCGGTCGACGAGCAGCAGGCGCGCACCGCCTGCGCGCCGCTCGTGGCGCGCGTCGACGGTCGGGTCGTGCGAGCGGGCGACTGCTCCGACGAGGAGCCCGGCTGCTGGTCGGTCACCGTGTCGCTGACCAGCCGGGAGCGGGCGACGCACAACGTGGCCGCGGCGCTGGCGCGGGCGGTGAGGTCGTTCGTGCGGCTGCTGGGCGAGGACTTCCCCACGCCGAGGGTGGCCTGCGAGCCGCCGACCGCGTGGACGGTGCTCGACGACCCGCACCTGCTGGAGCGGGCGGTGCCGGGCGCCGAGCGGCTGCTGGTCGAGGCGTGGGCGGGCGGAGACCCGTACGGCCGCCGGAAGCGCCCAGAAGCAACAGAACCGAACACAGAGCCAGAAAAAGCCCAACAGGCGTCACCCGAGCAGACGACCTCGTCCCGGATTCGGCTCCTGCTGCGGGTGGACGTGGTGACCGACCGCTCCGCGGGGGCCGAGTGGCAGGCGCGGGCAGTAGCGAGCAGGGTCGCCCGCCGGGGAACCATCACCCGGGTGGCCCCGCAGGGGCGTGCACTCAGCGTGCACCTCGACCTCGGCTCGACGGCGGACTCCCCCGCGACGGCGTTGCTGAACGCCGTGTCCTCGCTGGGACGCTCCGGGTGGTCCGACGTCGAGTGGATCGACGACGAGGCACGTGTGCGCTGGTCAGCGGACCCCGTTCCGGACGCCGGGATCACGGGGATGGAACTCGTGGCGCAGCACCCCGTCGAATCGGTCTGGACGCTGCCCGAGTGACCCCCGACCGGCCGGGGCCACAAGACCCCAACGAGTGGAGACCAGGGTCCACTCGTCTAGACCATCTTTTAAATGATCATAATTGTGGGCACTACCGTCGGAGATGCGGGCGGACGCCCGCACGGGTGAGGTCGGGGAGCTGACATGGCTAGCATCGAAGAGGTCCGCGCTGCCATCGCACAGGCCATCGAGAAGGCCGGGCAGAGCGCAGCGGCCCTGCAACA
Organism: Umezawaea beigongshangensis; assembly: GCF_016464305.1. Classification (GTDB taxonomy): domain Bacteria; phylum Actinomycetota; class Actinomycetes; order Mycobacteriales; family Pseudonocardiaceae; genus Umezawaea_A; species Umezawaea_A beigongshangensis. The sequence continues at coordinate 187,350 of NZ_JAEIOJ010000004.1, read as the reverse complement.
GGCGGCCGATCTCGCGGAGGACGCCCAGGCGCTGCTGAGCAACGCGGTGCAGGGCAGCGGCCAGGGCGACGCGGAACAGGTCAACGCGCAGTTCGCACAGGTGGTGAGCGGGGTCGGCGACCTCCAGCAGCACCTGACCTCCGGGATCTCCGGAGCCGAGGGCATCAACTCCAGGCTCTGAACCATGACCTCTGTCGCCGATGTGAAGGCGGCGCTGGAACTGGCCTGCGAGCACATGCGGGACTCCTACCGCAGCGTGCGCGAGGCGCAGCAGGCGCTGGACGAGGCCGTGGAGATCCTCGGAGAGGCCGGGAGCAACCACCACGAGTCGCTCCTGCCACCCGAGTTCACCAGGGCCGGGGAACGGTTCGGGGAGCTGCTGGAGCTGATGGTCAGGAGTCTGGAAGCCGCACAGCGCCTGTCGGGAGAGTTGTAGATGCGAACCGAGCCGCGTCGACTGGTAATTTGATCATGCGACCACCGCCGGGTCGCGCAGCCGAGCACGAGGTGCGCCGTGAGCAGGCGTGACGATCGCCGCAGGCGGATCGAGGACTCCTACGAGGAGTTCCGGTCGGCCGTCGCAGCGGTGCTGGGCGCGGTGACGAGAGAGCACCGCGAGCTGGCCGAGGAACGCGCGCGCGACATGTTCGAGGTCGTGCTGCGCGGCGAGGGCGTCGACCGCGCCCTCGACGACCCGCTGCTGGCGAACGCCCTGCGCAACCCGCTGTTCGGCGACCGCGTGCTGACGGCGCTGCGCGACCGGGAGCAGGCGTTCGCCGAGTGGAGCCGCAGCGGCGCGAAGCGGGTGGCGGACCTGGTCGACGAGGTCGCGCCCGGTTCGGCGTCGCGCCCGCCGGAGGAGTGGCTCGGCACGCCCGGCACCGCCGACGGCAGCGAGGGCGTCCCGGAGCTGTGGCGCATCGGGACCGGCCTGGTGGACAGCGCGCCGACCCTGCAACCGTTCCCGGTGGCCGTCCCGCTGCTGGACCAGGCGCACCTGCACGTGTCGTCCACGTACGACAGCCGCGCGCAGGCCGAGTCCCTCGTGGAGGGACTGCTGCTGCGCGTCCTGAGCCACTTCCAGCCCGGTCTCGTCCACGTGCACGTCTGGGACGTGAACCAGCTGACCGGCTCGCTGCCCGGCCTGTACCCGCTGACCCGCGCCGGGCTGCTGACCGTGCACGACCCGGCGCGGCTGCACGAGCTGCTCGACGAGCTGTCCGACCACATCCGCCGGGTGCACACGAGCGTGCTGGTCGAGGGCCACACGTCGGTGCGCGCGGTCAGCGAGCAGACGCGGCGCTCCGAACCGTGGCGGGTGGCGGTGCTGTTCGGCAACCGCCAGGCGTTGAAGGAGGAGCACCAGCAGCAGCTCCAGCGGGTCGCCCGCAACGGCCTGGCCGCCGGTGTGCAGCTGTTCCTCGTGGACCTGCCCATCACGGTGAACAGTCCGGTGGAGACGGTGGTGCTGCGCCCGGACGGCACGGCGACCTGCACGATGACCGGCCGGACGACGACCGTGCGGCTGGACGAGCCGCTGCCGCGCACCGAGGTGCCGAGGGCGTGCGCGGCCATCGCGGAGAAGCGCGAGGAGCGGCGGTCCCGGTTCGGCACGTTCGCGGACCTGCTGCCGGCGCGCGCCCACGTCTGGACGGACAGCTCGGCGGCGGGGGTGGCCGCGCCGGTGGGCTTCGCCGACGGCGAGCCGGTGCACGTCCACCTCGGCGACACCTCGCCGCACGCGCTGGTCGGCGGACCGAGCGGCTCGGGCAAGACGAACTTCCTCTACACGATGCTCGGCAGCCTCGCGGCGCGCTACTCGCCCGACGAGCTGGAGCTGTACCTGCTCGACTTCAAGGAGGGCGTGTCGTTCGCGCAGTTCGCGCCGGGCCGCAAGGACCCCACGTGGCTGCCGCACGCCCGCCTGGTCGGCGTCAACATCAACACCGACCGCGAGTTCGGCGTGGCGCTGCTGCGGTTCCTGTCCGAGGAGATGCGGCGGCGCGCCGACGCGGCCAAGCGGCACGAGGTCACGAAGCTGGAGGAGCTGCGCGAGGAGGACCCCGGCGGGCGCTGGCCGCGGATCGTCGCGGTGATCGACGAGTTCCAGTACCTGTTCGGCGAGCGCGACCACGTGACGGCGCAGGCCACGCAGCTGCTGGAGGACGTGGCGCGGCGCGGGCGGTCGCAGGGCATCCACCTCGTGCTGTCCAGTCAGGACGTGGCCGGCATCGAGGGCTTCTGGGGCAAGTCGGCGATCTTCGAGCAGTTCACGCTGCGCATCGCCCTGCCCAAGGCGCGGCGCGTGCTGGCCGAACCGGCCAACGACGCGGCCGTGGAGCTGCCGCGCTGGCACGCGGTGATCAACCACGAGTCGGGCGTGCGGCCGGGCAACCTGATCGCGCGCGTGCCGGACGCGACGAAGCGCGGCACCTTCGACGCGTTGCAGCGGACCCTGTGGGAGATGGGGCCGGACGACCCGCCGAGCCTGTTCGACGGCAGCAGGGTGCCCGGTCTGGAGAAGCAGGAGGACTTCCAGTCGCTGCGACCGGGTGATCCGAGCCCGGCGGTGCTGCTGGGCCAGGTCATCGACGTCGCGGGCAGCGCGGCGCGGGTGCGGCTCGCCCGCACGCCGGGCCGCAACGTCGCCGTGCTCGGCTCGGAGGCCGCAGACGCCGCGGCGGTGCTGGGCAGCGCGGCGAGGTCGCTGTCGCGCCAGCACGAGCCGGGCGCCGCGCGGTTCGACGTCGTCTGCCTGGCCGACGACGCGCTGCCGTACGCCACGGCTCTGCGCGCCGAGCTCGCCGAGTGCGGGCACACCGCGGACCTCGTGCGCGGCGAGGGCGTCCGGGCGCTGCTGGACGCCGAGGCGGCGCGGCTGCGCGGGTACGGCGCCTCGGCGGCCGAGGGGCCGCCCCCGACTCCGCACTACCTGGTGCTGTACGCGGTGGACGCCGCGCAGGGCCTGCTGGAGCACAAGGACGCGACGACGCGGGTGTCCGGTGTGGACTCCCTGCGCACGGTGCTCAAGCACGGCCCGGAGAACCGGACGCACGTGCTGGGCTGGTGGCGCGGCGTGCAGCGGTTGAAGAACAGCCTCCCGCCCGGCGTGTACGACGACATCGGCGCGTGGATCGCCTTCGACGTGCAGGGCAAGGAACTGCTGTCGTTCGGGCCGGAGCAGGTCATGGCGTGGTCGCCCCGGCCGCGGCGCGGACTGTTCTTCGACCGGTTCGAGCACTCCCGGCCGCAGGTGGTCATCCCGTTCGACACCGGAGAGGACGTGCCGTGAACGCAGACGTCACCGAGACGCAGCACGGACCGCTGCTCCCCGTACAGCGGCGCGGGGGTCACGAGGAGCCGCCGCGGGCGGCGCGGCTCACCGCCGTCGAGCGGTACAAGGAGATCCTGGCGACGGCCGCCGAGGCGCACGACCGGATGCGCGGGCACGACGCCGAGCGGACCCGCGAGCTGATCGGCCGGCTGATCGAGTCGCAGGAGCGGATGGCGCGGGTGCTCCAGGAGGAGAAGGTGGTGCGGCTCGGCGTCGAGCTGCACTGGGAGAAGGTCACCGAGGCGCTGTGGGAGGAGCGGTGGATGCGGGGCAAGCCGCGCCCGGCCCCGGACACCGCCGTGCCGCGCCGGCCGCTGCACGAGCACGTGAGCGCGATGGACGCGGCGTACCAGACGCTGGAGGACTCGTTGCAGAAGCGGACCCTGCTGCGCCGCAAGCCCTGATCGGCGCGTCCGCGATGATGCGGGTGTGCGCGAACTGACCGGTCCCGCCGACGTGACGGCGGTCTGCGACGACCTCCTGCTGCGCTGGGCCGCTCAGGCGCTGCTGCCCGGCTTCCCCGGCGCCGGCCGCGCGTGGGCGCACGGCGACGCCGCGTGCGTGCTCGCGCCGAACCTGAACCGCAGGGACCGGCTCGTGCTGGCCGGACCGGCTCGGGACGTGGCGGTCCTGCTCGACGCGCACGGCCGCGCGCCCGGCGTGAAGACCCTGCTGGCCGCCGACCGGGTCGAGGAGGTTAGGCGGCACGCGCCCGGCTTCGCCGAGCACGCGGTGTTCGGGTGGATGGAGCGGACGGGCTCGCTGGAGCCGGGCGCCGGAGCGCGGTGGGTGCGCGAGGACGAGCTGGACGCGGTGACCGACCTGCTGCGCGTGGCGAACCCCGGCAGCTGGACGTGGCCGCGCGAGGTGGGCGCGCGGCGCTGGGCCGCGGTGTTCGACGGCGGGCTGCCGGTCGCGGTGGCCGCCGACGCGTGGCCCGCCCCCGGCGCGGGCTTCGTCGGCGGTGTCGCCACGCACCCCGGGCACCGGGGGCGCGGGCTGTCCTCCCTGGTCTGCGCGTTCGTGGTCTCCGCGCTGCTCGCCGAGCACGGCGCGGTGACGCTGATGGTGGACGGCGACAACGCGACGGCGATCCGGCTCTACTCGCGGCTGGGCTTCCGCTACCGGGATGTGACCGTCCTCCTGTCGGACGTTGTGCCGTTCGGGCGTGAAGAGGCCGCCGGGCGGGCAGGCTGAGGGCGTGACACCCGACGATCCCACCCCCGCTGTCCCCGGCCCCGCCGACGAGACCGACCCGCTCGCCGCCGTGACGCTGCGCCCGGCCACGTTCTTCGCGCTGGCCGCCGTGACCGCGCTGCTGATCGGCCTGGTGCTGGCGCTCGTGCCGGTGCACGTGGCCGGACCGGACGTGACGCGGTCGTCCGACGTGTCGTGCGGCTCGGTGATCGGCGGGGTGGAGACCCCGCGCATCGCCGGCGACGTGCCCGAGCTGAACCGCACCGAGCTGCTGACCTACGTGGACGTGTGCGAGCGCGGGGTGAGCGAGCGGGAGACCGTGTCGTCGGTGCTGTTCTTCGGCGGAGCGGTGGCCGGGCTGTGGATGGGAGTCGTGCGGCGTCGCCGGACCTGAGGGAACATCGGGAGGGCACCGTCTGTTGCACGTTTCGACACCCGTTAGTTTCGTAATGAGAGCCGAGGTCACCGATGACCGTGCCCAGCAGCGCCCTGGAGGTCCGTCTCGCGTCACGCCCGCAGGGCTGGCCGACGGAGGAGAACTTCGAGGTCGTGGAGGTGCCGGTGCCCCGGCCCGGTGACGGCCAGATCGTCGTGCGCAACCTCGTCATGAGCGTCGACCCCTACATGCGGGGCCGGATGAACGACACGAAGTCCTACGTGCCGCCGTTCGAGCTCGGCGTGGCGCTGGAGGGCGGCGCGGTCGGCGAGGTCGTCATCTCGAACGCCGAGGGCTTCGAGGTCGGCGACACCGTGCTGCACGGTCTGGGCTGGCGCGAGTACGGCGTGCTCGACGCGGCCCGCGCGGTGAAGGTCGACCCGGACGCCGCTCCCCTCACCGCCTACCTGGGCGCGCTCGGCATGACCGGCCTGACCGCCTACGCGGGCCTGCTGGAGGTCGGCGAGTTCCGCGAGGGCGACGTCGTGTTCGTCTCCGGCGCGGCCGGGGCGGTGGGCGCGGTCGTCGGCCAGATCGCGCGGCTGCGCGGCGCGTCCAAGGTCATCGGCAGCGCCGGGTCCGCCGAGAAGGTGGCGCACCTCGTGGACGACCTGGGCTTCGACGCGGCGTTCGACTACAAGGACGGCCCGGTGCGCGAGCAGCTCGCGGCGGCCGCCCCCGACGGGATCGACCTGTACTTCGACAACGTCGGCGGCGAGCACCTGGAGGCCGCGATCGACCTGATGAACAACGACGGCAGGGTCGTGCTCTGCGGCGCCATCTCGCAGTACAACGAGCAGGGCCGGCCGACCGGCGTCCGCAACCTGGCCCTGGCGATCGGCAAGCGCTTGCGCCTGCACGGGATGATCGCCTCCGACCACATCGCGCTGCGGCCGCGGTTCCTCCAGGAGGTCGGCGGCTGGCTCGCGTCGGGCGAGCTGAAGCACACCGAGACCGTCGTGGACGGCGGCGTGCGCGAGGCCCCGCGCGCCTTCCTCGACATGATGCGCGGCGCGAACCGCGGGAAGATGCTGGTCCGGCTCAGCTGACCGTCGGCCCCAGCAGCTTGCCGGGGTTGCAGATCCCGGCCGGGTCGACCACGCGCTTCACCGCGCGCAGCACGTCCACGCCGATCGTCCCGACCTCCCCCGCCAGGTGCGGGGCGTGGTCGGTCCCCACGGCGTGGTGGTGGGTGATGGTGCCGAGGCCGCTGATCGCCTCGCTCGCGGCGGCCTTGGCCCGCTCCCACTGGCCGACGGGATCGGCGGCGTCGCGCGGGGCGAGCACGGTGAAGTACAGCGACGCGCCCGTCTCGTAGGCGTGCGAGACGTGGCACATCACCACCGGGTCGCCGAGCGCGCCGGTCAGCGCGTCGCGCACGGCGGTCCTCAGCGCGTCCAGCCGCGACCAGTGCGCCGCGGTCTCCAGGGTCTCCACGCACGTCCCGGCGTCGAGCAGGGCGTCGCGCTGGCGGGGACCGGCGAACCGGCCGTGCCGCCACGCCTCCCCGAGCGCCCGCCCCAGCCGCACGACGCCGCGCCCGCGCAGCACGGCGCGGGTGGCCCTGCGCCTGCGCGCCAGTTCGCGCGCCGACGCCGCCTCCCAGCCGAGGACCAGCAGGCACGGGCGGCGCACGCCGCGCGCCCGCAGGTACCCGCGCAGGACGTCCGCGCGCCGCCCGCCGGACAGCGCGAGCGACACCGTCGTCTCGTCCTCGTCGGACAGCCGGGTGACGTCGGCGAGCACGCGCCCCTGCGCGAGGTCGCGGACCAGCGCCGCGCCCGCCTCCCAGCCGTCCACGACGACGCCCTCGAAGCGGGTGGCGACGGGCAGCGGGCGCACGCGCACGGTGACCTCGGTGAGCACGCCGAACGCCCCCTCGCTGCCCAGGACGAGGTGCCGCAGGTCGGGTCCGGCCGCCGACGCGGGGGCCGTGCCGAGCCGCCACTCCCCGACCGGCGTCGCGACCCGCACGCCCTCCACCAGGTCCTCGAAGCGCCCGTACCCCGAGGACGCCTGCCCGGCGGAGCGGGTCGCGGCGAACCCGCCGACGGTGGCGCGCTCGAAGGACTGCGGCACGTGGCCGAGGGTGAAGCCGTGGGCGGCGAGCAGCCGTTCGGCGTCGGGCCCGCGCACCCCCGCCTGGAGCACGGCGGTGCGGGACACGGCGTCGACGGAGACGAGCCGGTCCAGCCGCACGAGGTCGAGCGCGACCACCGCGACCCGGCCGCCGCGCAGCGCCGTCACCCCGCCGACGACGGACGTGCCGCCGCCGAAGGGCACCACGGCGACGTCGTGCTCGGCGCACACCCGCAGGACGGCCGTCACCTGCTCGGGGTCCGCGGGCAGCACGACGGCGTCGGGCACGGCCGGCGCACCGATGCCCCGGTGCCGCAGCAGGTCCAGGTAGGACAGCCCGCCCGCCCTGCCGAGCCGCGACGGCCCGTCGAGCAGCACGTGCTCCTCCCCCGCGACGGCGGTGAGCGCGGCTCGCGCGGCGGCGGGCAGGGCCGGTTCCGGCGCGCCGGGAGCGCTGCGCGGCGTGCCGGTGGCGCCCAGCCCGGTCCTGGTGCCCAGCCAGGCCAGCGCGTGCGGCGGCAGCGGGGCGGTGGAGGGCGTCCACGCGCCGCGCAGGGTGTGCTCGATGCGCTCGTCCACCGCTACAGTGTTACACATGACGTCTCAACGTCACACGGATGACGCGCTGCTGGACGCCGCCCGCGACTGCGTCCTGGAGGTGGGGGTCCGGCGCACGACGCTCACCGACGTGGCCAAGCGCGCCGGGGTGAGCCGGATGACGCTCTACCGGCGCTTCCCCGACGTGCGGCGGCTCGTGACCTCGCTCATGACCAGGGAGTTCACCGCGCTGCTCGGCCGGGTGGACGGCTCGGGCGGCACCGCGCGGGAGCGGTTGGTCGCCCGCGCCGCCGCCGGGGTGGAGCTGCTGGCCGCCGATCCGCTGATGCAGCGCGTGCTGCGGCTGGACGCCGACCTGGTGCTGCCCTACCTCGTCGAACGGCTGGGCAGCGTGCAACGGCTGGTGGAGGAGTTCCTCGTCGCCGAGGTCCGCGCGGGTCACGACGACGCCTCGATCCGGCCCGGCGACGCCCTCGTTCAGGCCAGGCTCGTCCTGCTGATCACCCAGTCGATGGTGCTCTCCGCGCGCCCGGCCACGACCGGGATCGCCTTCTCCGCCCTGCTCGCCGAGCTGCGCCTGCACCTGGACGCCGCGCTGCGTCCCCTGGAGGACCTGTGAAGACCTCGCTGAACTCCGCCCGCCGCGCGCGGGACCTGACGGCCGTCGCGGACGGCGAGGTGGTGGACCTGCTCGTCGTCGGCGGCGGGGTCACCGGGACCGGCGTCGCGCTCGACGCGGCCTCCCGCGGCCTGTCGGTGTGCCTGCTGGAGTCGCGCGACCTCGCGTTCGGCACGTCCCGCTGGTCCAGCAAGCTCGTCCACGGCGGCCTGCGCTACCTGGCGCACGGCGCGGTGGGGCTGGCGCGGGAGAGCGCCGTGGAACGCGGGGTGCTGATGACCCGCACGGCCCCGCACCTGGTGCGGGCGCTGCCGCAGCTCGTCCCCCTGCACGGCGCCGACCGGGGCAGGCTGGTACTGGCCGGGCTGCGCGCCGGTGACGCGCTGCGCCGCGCCGCGCGGACGCCGTCGAGCGTGCTGCCCGGCCCGCGCCGGGTCCCGGCGGCCGAGGCGGTGGCCCTCGTCCCCGGACTGCGCCGCGCCGGGCTGAGCGGCGGCCTGCTCAGCTTCGACGGCCAGCTCGTGGACGACGCTCGGCTGGTCGTGGCGCTGGCCCGCACGGCGGCCGGGTTCGGGGCGCGCGTGCTGACCCGGACGCGGGTCACCGCGCTGCACCGGGGCGGGGCGCACGTCGTCGACGAGATCGGCGGCGAGGACTTCGAGGTGCGGGCGCGGGCGGTCGTCAACGCCACCGGCGTGTGGGCGGGCGAGCTGGCCGAGGACGTGCGGCTGCGGCCGTCGCGCGGGTCGCACCTGGTGCTGGACGCCGGGACGGTCGGGCTGAGCGGGACGGCGCTGACGATCCCGGTGCCGGAGCGGCCCAACAGCTACGTGCTCCTCCTGCCGCAGCTCGACGGCCGCGTCTACCTCGGACTGACCGACGAGCCGGTGGACGGGCCGGTCCCGGACGTGCCGGAGGTGCCGCGGGCCGACGCGGACTTCCTGCTCGGCGTGGCGTCGTCCGTCCTGCGGCGGCCGTTGTCGCCCGCCGACGTGATCGGCGGCTTCGCCGGGCTCCGGCCGCTGGTCGACGTGCCCGGCGGGAGCACGGCCGACCTGTCCCGCGAGCACGCCGTGCTGACGGGGGCGAACGGCGTGATCACCGTGATCGGCGGCAAGCTCACGACCTACCGGCGGATGGCGGCGGACGCCGTCGACACGGCGATCCGGGAGCGCGGGCTCGCCGCAGGCCCCTCCCGCACGGCCGACCTGCCCCTGGTCGGCGCGGGCACCCCCGCCGGACCGGACACCCCGGCGCGGCTGACCGCGCGCTACGGCGTGGAGGCCGACCGGATCGCGGCGCTGGGCGACCTCGACCCGGAGCTGGCCGAGCCGGTCGCCGGGGAGATCACGGCGGCCGAGGTGGTGTGGGCGGTGCGGCACGAGGGCGCGCTGAACGCCGGCGACGTGCTCGACCGGCGCACCAGGGTGGGACTCGTCCCCGCCGAGCGGGCGGCGGCCGAGCCCGCCGTGACCGACCTCGTCACCCGGACGCTGGCGGGTCTGCACGGGTGAGGCGGTCGCCCCACCCGTGCGGCACCGCTACTCGCCGATGACGGGCTTGGCGGCCCTGGGCACGTCCTCGGCCTGCTGACCCTCGATGCGGACCTTGCGCTGGTGCTCCTTGGCGTCGCCCTGGGCGCCCGCGCCCGTCATCGGTGCGCCGCCCATCATGCCCGCGCCACCGGTACCCGCACCGGGGCCGCTGCCGCCGCCCGCGCCGGGCACGCCGACCGGAGCACCCGCGACGGCGGACGACGTCGGCACGACGCCGCTCGCGCCGCCGGGAGCCAACGCGGGGCCGGGCGTTCCACCGCCACCGCCGCCGACTCCACCGCCGCTGCCACCGACCGCACCGCCGCTGCCACCGGCTCCGGCTCCGGCGCCACCGCCATCGACTCCGGGGTCACCGCCGAACGCGACGGCACCGGAGGAACCGCCGCCGGAGAGGCCCGCGGCGGAGAAACCGGCACCCGAACCACCGCCACCGCCCGAGAAGGCGCCGCGGTGGTCCACATCGGACGGTGCGCCGGGGAGGGCGGCGGCGCGGGAGGAGAACGACGACGTGTCCGTGTCGTCCAGCGAACCGGTGGTGGTCCAGGCGCCGCGCGGGACCGACGGCGGGGTGTACCTCGGCCCCGGCCGCACGCCGGACGACCCGTGCCGACCGGGGGGCGGCGGCGCTCCCGCGGACGAGCGCGGCGGCGTGTACCCCGGCTCCCAGTGCCCCGGCACCCAGTGGCCACCGGTGTCCGTCGCGGGCCGGACCCCGGTGGCGGTGTGCCGCCCGGTGTAGGAGTCGATCCGTCCGCCGCTGGAGGTCAGCCCGGTGCCGGGTGCGGGCGCGAGCCCACCGCCGGACACGACCGGGGCCTGCTTCGTCTTCGCCGTCAGGGTGTCCACGAGCTGCTTCGCGGTCTGCACGATCTGCGCGACCTTCTGCACCAGGGAGATCAGCTTCTGCAACGACGACGCGAGCTTGCTCAGCTTCTCGGCGAGCTTCTGCGCGGTGCTCACGGCCTTCTGGACGACGTCGACGATCGCCTTGGCGATCGACGCGCCGAACGTCAGCCAGGACACCGACAACCACTGGACGATCGACATCACCATGGAGGTCACGGCGTCGCCGATCAGGTCCATGATCACCTTGCGCACGGCGGCCACGAGCTGACCGGCGCCCTCGACCGCGCCCGCCATGCCGGTCGTGGCCCTGGCCAGCGTCTCCAGCCCACCGGCGTGGTTCGCGCTCGCGGCGCGGTAGTTGTCCGCCGCTTGCCCGGTCCACGACGACGTCTGCCGCACCGAGCAGGTGCGGTAGTCCGCCGCGATCGACGCGAGCTGCGTCCCGGCCGACTTCCAGTTCCGCGCCATCGTCGCGACGGCGTCCGGGTCTCCCAGCAGGACGTCGAACGGCTCCTTGAGGAAGTCGACGTGCTGCACCGCCCAGCTGAAGCCCGCGGAGACGAGACCGCCGAGCGGGTTGGTCGCGAGGCCCACGACGCTCATGGCCGTGTTGGTGATGCCGACCCCGGCGGCGACCCAGTCACCGCGCTCCACGGCGGCGACCGTGCCCTTGACGTCGTTGATCAGGTGGGCGGGGTCGCGGTTCGGCGCGGCCTGCGCGGTCGTCACGAGGTCACCGTCCGCGCGAACCCGGCGCCGTGCTTGCCGTCGAGCGCCTCGTAGGTCCGCACCACGTTGTCCAGGCCCGTGCGCATGTCCTCGACGGTGCCCGCCGCGGCGCCCAGGACGTCCTGGCACCCTCCCGCCGTCCTCAGGACGAACTCGGCGAGGAAGCCGCCGAAGAGTCCGAAGGCGTTGCTGGACAGGGACGGATCGGCCGTCTCGGTGGCCCGGCGCGTCCTCTCGGCCAGTTCCGCGACGGTCGTCGCGTGCTCCCTGATCTGTGCCGTGTTCACGGTGAACGAGCTGCTCATCGCCCTGCCCCTCCTCAGCCCATGACTTCCGGCGGATCGGTGAAGTACTCGTCGTCGGGCCTGGTGTCCCGACGCTGGAGCTCCGGCGCCGGTTCCGCCACGTCGGTGCCGTCACCCGAATAGCCGTGCGGCATCTGCGTCTTGACGAAGTCGAGCGCGGGCCCGTCGCCGACGAACTCCTGCACGATCTCCACCACGCGGCCCGACGCCGTGCGCTGCGCCTTCGTCGCGGTGGCGAGGATCGCGGTCGCCACGTCCTCGGGGTCGAGGCCCCGCACACCGGGGCGCAGGACGAGGTTCGTCAGCGCTCCCGACGCGTTGACCGACACCGTGATCAGCCCGTCGTCGCTGGACGCGCTGCCGCCCACCTCTCCCAACTGCGCCTCGGCCTGCTCGGCCCTCCGCTTGGCCGCGTTCACGGTCTCGCCGTACTGCGCGAGCCACTGGTCGGGCTGCATCGTCACCCCCTGGGTCAGCATCGGGTGTCGCACCCGTGACGGTTGGACCGTCGCCGATCTGATTCGGTTCCGGGGCACGTATCGTTTCACTCCGATCGGGCGTTCCGGGTGCTCGTGAGCGGTGATGCGTCCGTTCGGCCGCGTCGGGTCTCGCCCGCGGCAACGACGAAGAGGAGACAGTCGTGGCTCAGGGGGTGCTGGAGATCGACCGCGTCTCCAAGTGCTACGGGGACGTCGTCGCACTCCAGGACATGACCTTCGACGTCCGGGCCGGTGAGCTCTTCGGGTTCGTCGGCAGCAACGGCGCCGGCAAGACCACGACCATGCGCATCGCGCTGGGCGTGCTCGCCGCCGACTCCGGCGAGGTCAGGTGGGACGGCGCGCCGATCACCTTCGAGACCAGGCAGCGCATCGGGTACATGCCGGAGGAACGCGGCCTGTACCCGAAGATGAAGGTGCTGGAGCAACTGGTCTACCTCGCCGAGCTGCACGGCCTGTCCACCGGCGACGCCCACCGCTCCGCGGAGACGTGGATCGCCCGCCTCGGTCTGCGCGACCGGCGCGGCGACGAGGTGCAGAAGCTCAGCCTCGGCAACCAGCAGCGCGTGCAGCTCGCCGCGGCCCTGGTGCACGAGCCGGACGTGCTGGTGCTGGACGAGCCGTTCTCGGGGCTCGACCCGGTGGCGGTGGACGTGATGAGCCAGGTGCTGCGCGAGAAGGCCGCGAGCGGTGTGCCGGTGGTGTTCTCCAGCCACCAGCTCGACCTGGTGGAACGGCTGTGCGACCGCGTGGGCATCGTCCGCGCCGGTTCGCTGGTGGCCTGCGGGACCGTGGACGAGCTGCGCAGCGGGACCCAGCTGGTCGTGGAGGCGCCGGACGCGACGCCCGGCTGGGCCGACGGCGTGCCCGGCGTGCGCGTCGTGGAGAGCGGCGGCGCGCGGACCGTGCTGGACCTCGATCCGGACGCCGACGACCAGGCGGTGCTGCGGGCCGCGCTCGCCACCGGCCCGGTGCGGGAGTTCAGCCGCCGCCGGTCCTCGCTCACCGAGCTGTTCCGCAACGTCGTGTCCGAGGAGCGTTCCGCATGAGCCAGCTCAGCCCCCGCAGGGCCGTCTTCCTGGTGGCCAGGCGGGAGTTCCTCGGCCGGGTCCGCACGAGGGCGTTCGTCCTCGGCACGCTGGTCGTGCTGGTCCTCCTGGGCGCCTACGGGGTGTTCCAGGCGACGCTGATCACCAGCAACAGCACCAGCACCGTGGCGTTCAGCGGGCAGGCGACGGTGCTCGCCGACCCGCTGCGGCAGACCGCCGCGGCGTTCGGCGAGACCGTGGAGACCAGCGACGTCACCGACGTCGCCGCGGCCGAGCAGCAGGTGCGCGACGGCGATCTCGACGCCCTGATCACCGGCGCCCCCGACGCGCTGCGCGTGGTCGTGAAGGACTCGCTGGGCGACGCGCTGCGCAACTCGCTCGACGCCGTCGTGAAGCAGCAGGCCCTCGACGCGCAGCTCGCCGAGGGCGGGCTCGACCCGGCCGTGGTCGCCCGCAACCTCGCCGACGCGGGGGCCGAGGTGACGGCGCTGGAGCCGCGGGACGACCAGCGCGGGCAGCGGTTCGCCGTGGGTCTCGTCGTCGCCGCGCTGCTGTACTACTCGCTGCTCGTCTACGGCACGATGGTCGCCCAGGGCGTCGTGGAGGAGAAGTCCAGCCGCGTCGTGGAGGTGCTGCTGGCGACGCTGCGACCGTGGCAGCTCCTGCTCGGCAAGGTTCTCGGGCTCGGCGCGGTCGGACTGCTGCAGTTCGTGGTCCTCGCCGGCGTCGGGCTCGTCGTCGCTGCGGTGAGCGGCGTGCTGGACGGGGTCTCCGTGGCCGGCACCAGCCTCGTCACGGGTGTCGTGTGGTACCTGCTCGGCTTCTTCCTCTACGCCACGGTGTTCGCCGCCGCGGGGGCGCTCGTGTCGCGGCAGGAGGAGCTCCAGGCGGTGGTCATGCCGATCAACACGGTCATCGTCGTCGCGTTCGTCGCGGGTGTCGGCCTGCTCGGCCAGGACCCCGACGGCACGACCGTCGCCGTGATGTCGGTGCTGCCGCCGTTCGCCCCGCTGCTCATGCCGAGCCGCATGGCGATGGGCGTCGCACCCCTCTGGCAGGTGGGACTGGCGGTCGTCCTGGCGCTGGCCGCCATCGCGCTGATCACCTGGATCGGCGGGCGGGTGTACGGCAACGCCGTGCTGCGCGCCGGAGCGAGGGTGAAGCTGCGCGACGCCCTGCGCGCCTAGGCCGTGACACGGACCTCCGACACGTAGAACCGGACGGCCGAGGGGGCGACGCCCGCGGCGCGGGCGACGTCGCCGACGGTCAACGCGATGGCCGAGGTCGTGCCGCCACGGTAGCGGCTCGACCTCGACAAAGGTTCACCCCGCAGTGTGCTCGGCATGAGCGAACAACTGGAACTGGTCGTCGTGGTCGCGAGCGTGCGGGAGCAGCGGATCGGGCGGGCCGTCGCGGACTGGGTGGTGGCGCAGGTGCCCGGCGACGTCCGCACCCGCGTCGTGGACCTCGCCGAGATCGTGCTGCCGCCGGACGCGGACCTGCGGCCCGGCGGCGGAGCGCGACCCGCGACGGCGAGCACTACCACGAGGTGCGCTCGCTGCGCGACGCCTACGACGCCGTCGTCCTCGTCCCGGAGATCTCCCCGACCAGGGTGCTGGCGCCTGCGCTGGACGTGTGAGCCGCGACGAGCTGTCCGCACCGAGTCGTGGCGGGCGGTCGACGGTCGGCGCGGGGGCCGTCCGGCGGCGGATCGGCCCTCGTCGGCGCGGTCGTCCCCGGCTGCGTCGACTATCCGGGCACGACGATCCGCTAGGCGATCTCCACCAGTTCCGGGCCGAGCACCTCGCGGTGGACCCGGTGCGCCGCGACGCCCCGGCGCACCAGGTCGTCGCCCACCTCGCGGACGAACCCCGGCGGGCCGCACAGGTAGGCCGACGCGCCCGGCGGGACCGGGATCTCCGCCGTGCGCACGCGTCCCAGCACCGCGCCGGTCGCCCCGCTCTCGTAGAAGTTCCACTGCCGGAAGGACTCCAGCCGCGTCCCGTGGTGCAGCACGTGCTCGCGCAGGACGTGCCGCTGCGGATTGCGGTCGGCGTGCACCGCGATCACCGGGCGGCGTGACCCGGCGTCCGCGAGGTGCTCCACGACCGCCGCGATCGGCGTGACGCCGATGCCCGCGCTCACCAGGACCAGCGGCCCGCCGGCCGGTCCCGGCACGAACTCGCCGAACGGGTGGCTGATGTCCAGCAGGTCGCCCTCGCGCACCCGGTCGCACAGGTGCGTGGAGACCAGTCCGTCCGGTGCGCCGGCCGCGCCGCGCGCCCGGCGCACCGTGATCCGCGTCGAGGAGTGCCCCGGCGCGCACGACAGCGAGTACTGCCTGGCCTGCCGCCCGGCGTCCGGCAGGTCGACGACGACCGTCACGTACTGCCCCGCCCGGTGATCGGGCGGTGGCGTGTCGTCGGCGGGCGTGAGCAGGAGCGACACCGCGTCCTCCGCCTCCGCGTTCCGGTGCGTCACCCGCCACGGCGTCACCGGGTGCCGCGGGTCGACGCCCGCGTCCCGGTACAGCACGGCCTCCACCTCGCGCATCCGGGTGGCGAGCACCAGGTACAGCTCCTCCCAGGCCGCCGCGACCGCCGGTGTCACGGCGTCGCCCAGCACGTCGTGCACCGCGCGCACCAGGTGCTTGCCCACGGCCGCGTACCGCTCGGGCAGCACGCCCAGTGACGCGTGCTTGTGCGCGACCCGCTCCAGGACGGTGCCGATGGGCACCCGCGCGCCGCCGAGCAGGTGGTCGGCGAACGCGACGACCACCGCGGCCAGCGCGCGCGACTGCGCGCCGGTGGAGTCGTTGCCGCCGTTGAACACGCCCCCCGGCACGGGTGTCTCGGCGAGGACCGAGGCGTGCAGGGTCGTGGAGATGGCGTCAGCGTGGGCGCGCACGGCGGGCAGCGTGGCTCGGACCACGGCGGCCGAGGAGGTGGAGAGCATGGCGACCCCCGGGAGATCGGTGGACCCCCGATGCTCCCCCCGATCACGCCCCACGCCCACACCCCGGGGCGAGTCGTGCCCGCCTGCGCGCGCAGTTCGGCCAGCCGGGTGGGCAGCGCTGAGCGTCGTGGCCCAACGGGTTCCGCCTCGTGCGCGCGGCCGGCCCGTCCGGCGTGCCACCCGTCACCCGGAATGCGGCCGCTCGATCCACAGAGGACCGAAGCGGGAGTCGCGAGTGGACGGACACGACACCGCCCCGGCACCGGCACGGGGCCAGAACCGGGGCGGACGGGTGGTGCGGAGGCGCTAGCTCAGCGGCTCTCCATCGCGATGAAGTCGCGCTCGGCCGGGCCGACGTAGATCTGCCGCGGACGGCCGATCTTGGTGGCCGGGTCCTGGATCATCTCGCGCCAGTGGGCGATCCAGCCGGGCAGACGACCGAGCGCGAACAGCACCGTGAAGAACTTCGTGGGGAAGCCCATCGCCCGGTAGATCAGGCCGGTGTAGAAGTCCACGTTCGGGTACAGCTTGCGCTCGATGAAGTAGTCGTCCGCGAGGGCCGTCTCCTCCAGCTTCTTGGCGATGTCCAGCAGCTCGTCGGACGCGCCCAGCTTGGTGAGGATCTCGTCGGCGGTCTTCTTGATGATCGCGGCGCGCGGGTCGTAGTTCTTGTAGACCCGGTGGCCGAAGCCCATCAGGCGGACGCCGTCCTCCTTGTTCTTGACCTTCCGCACGAACGCCGCGACGTCGCCGCCCTCGCTGCGGATCTTCTCCAGCATGTCCAGAACCGCGCTGTTAGCGCCGCCGTGCAGCGGGCCGAACAGGGCGTTGACGCCCGCGGAGACGCTCGCGAAGAGGTTCGCCTCGGACGAGCCCACCAGGCGCACGGTCGACGTGGAGCAGTTCTGCTCGTGGTCGGCGTGCAGGATGAACAGCAGGTCCAGGGCCTTCACCAGGTCCGGGTCGAGGTCGTAGGGCTCCGCGGGGAACCCGAAGGTCATCCGCAGGAAGTTCTCGACCAGGCCCAGGGAGTTGTCCGGGTAGAGGAACGGCTGCCCCACGGACTTCTTGTACGCGTAGGCCGCGATCGTCGGCACCTTCGCCAGGAGGCGGATGGTGGAGATCTCGACCTGGTTGGCGTCGAACGGGCTGAGGCTGTCCTGGTAGAACGTGGACAGCGCGGACACCGCGGAGGACAGCACCGGCATCGGGTGCGCGTCGCGGGGGAAGCCGTCGAAGAAGCGCTTCAGGTCCTCGTGCAGCAGGGTGTGCCTGCTGATCTTGGAGGAGAAGTCCTCCAGTTGGGCCTGCGTCGGCAACTCGCCGTAGATCAGCAGGTAGCTGACCTCGATGAAGTTGGAGCGCTCGGCCAGCTGCTCGATCGGGTAACCGCGGTAACGCAGGATGCCCGCGTCGCCGTCGATGTAGGTGATCTCAGAGGAGCAGGAGGCGGTGTTGACGAAGCCGGAGTCGAGGGTGACGAGTCCGGTCTTGGCCAGAAGTTTTCCGAGATCGATACCGGGCGCACCCTCGGTGGCCGGCACCACGTTCATCTCGTGCTCTCCGCCCTCATGGCGCAGCGCGACGGTACGGGTGTCGTTCGGCGCAGTCGTCGCGTCGGGCATTCAAGTCCCTCTCACGCTCGGACGGGGTGGAGAGCTCGGCTCGGCCGGTTCGTGCAGGCCGAGCCACTCGGCACGCGGATCTGGGTGACCGCACCGCAGCACCACCCCGTTGGGGTCCTGTCAGTCAGTCCTGCCACGCTAGTCGGCCCCGAACGCCGAGCGCAGCAGCAGAGTGAACCGATTCTGCGAGGTGGGACCGGTATCACACGCCCGCCGGACGCCCCCGCGGACGTGCCCGGCCCTCGCGCGCGTGCGTGCGCGAGGTGCCGGACGCCCCGGATCGCCCGGTCAGCGCCACGAACCGCGCGGTGGGGCGCACCGGGCGAATTCCCACCCGATCGGGGCTGGGAACCGGCACGCGGCCGTGTCGTGGATCACGACGTGCGACGCGTCTCACCTGCTCCGGAAGGCCGCCAGCTCCTCGCTGGTGGGGGGTTCCGCGCCCGCCCTGGTGCACGTGAACGCCGCCGCCGCGCCCGCGTGGGCGAGCGCCTCCGCCCACTCGGCCGGACGCAGTGCCCGGACGGCCTTCGCGGACAGCGCGTCGTGCTCGTGCAGCCAGGCGAGCAGGGCGCCCTGCACGGTGTCGCCCGCGCCGATCGTGTCCACCACGGTCACCGGCGTCGGGGGCACCCGCACGACCTCGCCGTCCCCCGTGAGCGCGACGAGCCCGTCGCCTCCCCTGGTGAGCACGACGGCGGCCGGACCGGCCGCGCGCCACCGCCGGGCCACGTCGAGCACCTCGTCGTCCGGCGCGTCCTCCGGCAGGTCGGCCAGCCAGCGCGCGTCCTCCACCGACACCTTCAGCAGCCCCACGTGCGGCAGCCACGACTCGAAGCGGTCGCGGTAGGCCAGCGGGTCGGTGATGAGCATCGCGCGGACGTTCGGGTCGAGCACGGTCAGCGCGCCGCGCTCGCACTCCCGCACGAGCACCCGCTCGTACACGCTCGCGCCCGGCTCCAGCACCATCGACAGCGTCCCGAAGGACACGGCGCGCACGTCGTCGGCCAGCCCGCCGGGGTCGGCCACCCGCCGGTCGGCGGTGCCCTCGACGTAGAACGAGTAGCGGGCCGACCCGTCGGCCGCCAGGCCCACCACGGCGAGGGTCGTGGGCTCCGGGCCGCGCTGCACCAGGCCGGAGGCGACGCCGGAGGCGTGCAGCCGGTCCACGAGCGCGTCGCCGAACAGGTCGGTGGAGATCCGGGACAGGAAGCTCGTGGGCGCCCCGAGGCGACCGGCCGCGACCGCCACGTTGTACGGCCCGCCGCCCGGTCTCGGCTGGAGGTCGGCCAGGCCGCCCCCGCTCACCTCCGACGACGGAACCAGGTCGACCAGAGCCTCACCGGCCACGACGATCACGAACGCCTCCCCTCGCCAGGACACGGCCGCGCCGGGTCCGGGCGAGAAACTACCCGTCCGCGGGGCGCTCGCGCGCTCCGATCCGCCCCTGCGCCGTGCCCGGTTCCGCCAGGCCGCCCAGCAGCAGGTCGGCCAGCCCGGCGAACGCCTCCGCGTCGGTGACCCCGGCACGCCGGGTGAGC
Organism: Umezawaea beigongshangensis; assembly: GCF_016464305.1. GTDB lineage: Bacteria > Actinomycetota > Actinomycetes > Mycobacteriales > Pseudonocardiaceae > Umezawaea_A > Umezawaea_A beigongshangensis. The sequence continues at coordinate 168,024 of NZ_JAEIOJ010000004.1, read as the reverse complement.
ACACCGGTCTGGATGCCCTCGATGAGCAGGCCCGCCATCTCGGCGACGAGCGTGGCGTGCACGTAGCGGAACACGCCGTCGTCGACGCCCCGCTGGACGAAGCCGCGGATGCGGTCGGCGGCGGCGCGGGCGTTGCGCTCGTAGGTGCTGCGGGTGGGGGCGAACTCGGCGACGTCGGCGATGAAGCGGGGCGAGGCGCGGCGCAGCTCCTCCGCCGCGCCGGACAGGTAGCCGCCGATCCGCTCGCGCACGTCGGCGACGTCGGCGACGCGCGCCTCGACGCGCTCGGCGGTGGCCTTGAAGTAGTGCGCGACGACCCGCACGGCCAGCTGCTCCTTGCTCGCTGCCAGCGAGTACAGCGTCGACTTGGAGCAGCGCAGGCGCGCGGCGAGGTCGTCCAGCGTGAAGCGGGCGAACCCCTCGGCCAGGAACAGCTCCTCCAGCCCGGCCAGCAGCTCGACCTGCCTGGCCGTCGGCGGGGTGCGGACCTCCGACGTCGCGCGGGGCAGCGTCATCGCGCCCTCCTCCACTGGCCGCAGTACTGGAAGTAGTCCTACAGTACTGGTACCAGTACTCACCGGAGGTCGCCCGTGCCCGCCGAACGCCTGCTCCCCACCACCGAGGCGCACGACCTCGTCGCCCTCGTCCGCGAGATCGCCCGCGACGAGCTCGCCCCGCGGGCCGCGGAGCACGAGGAGCAGGAGCGCTTCCCCCGCGAGGTGTTCCGGCTGCTGGGCCGCAGCGGCCTGCTCGGCCTGCCCTACCCCGAGCGCTTCGGCGGCGGTGAGCAGCCCTACGAGGTGTACCTCCAGGTGCTGGAGGAGATCGCCTCCGCGTGGATGTCGGTCGCGGTCGGCCTGTCCGTGCACGTCATGTCGAGCTACGGCCTCGCGACGTTCGGCACGCCGGAGCAGCGGGAGCGGTGGCTGCCGGAGGTGCTGGAGGGCCAGCTGCTCGGCGGGTACGCCCTGTCGGAGTCGCACGCCGGGTCCGACGCGGCGGCGCTGAGCACCCGCGCGGTCCGCGACGGCGACGACTACGTGGTCACCGGCACCAAGGCGTGGATCACCCACGGCGGCGTGGCCGACTTCTACGCGCTGATGGCGCGCACCTCCGAGGACCGCTCGCGCGGCATCTCCTGCTTCCTCGCCGACGGTCGCACGCCCGGCATCACCGCCGCGCCGCCCGAGCGGAAGATGGGCCTGACCGGCTCCACCACCACGCAGCTGGTGTTCGAGGGCGCGCGCGTGCCCGCCGAGCGGCTGATCGGCGCGGAGGGCGACGGGTTGAAGATCGCGCTGTCCGCGCTGGACTCCGGGCGGCTCGGCATCGCGGCGTGCGCGGTCGGCCTGGCGCAGGCCGCGCTGGACGAGGCCGTGGCGTACGCGAAGCAGCGCACCCAGTTCGGCCGGTCGATCATCGACTTCCAGGGACTGGAGTTCCTGCTCGCCGACATGGCCGCCGCCGTCGGCTCGGCGCGGGCCACCTACCTGGACGCGGCACGCCGCCGGGACCGCGGGCTGCCGTTCCGGCGGGAGGCGTCGATCGCGAAGCTCGTCGCGACCGACGCGGCCATGCGGGTCACGACGGACGCCGTGCAGGTCCTCGGCGGCGCCGGGTACACCCGCGACTTCCCCGTGGAGCGCTACATGCGGGAGGCGAAGGTGCTCCAGATCTTCGAGGGCACCAACCAGATCCAGCGACTCGTCATCGGCCGGGAGCTGCGCCGGTAGGACCGTCGCCGACCCCGGCGAGCACGCCCTCGCAGCCGCGCGTCACCACCCGCGCGCCACCACCCGCGCGACCCGGCCGGCTGACTCAGGACTCCCGGTAGAACGGGTCCGCCGCCGTGCCGACCCCGGTGGCCTCGTCGAAGGTGTAGACCTCGCGGCCGTCCACGAAGACCCGCAGGGCGCGGCTCATCACGTCCAGCGGATCGCCGGACCAGATCACCACGTCGCCGTCGAGGCCGGGCTTCAGCGAGCCCACGCGGTCGTCCAGGCCGAGGATGCGGGCGGGGTTCGCGGTGATCGACCGCAACGCGGTGTCGGCGTCCAGGCCCTCCTTCATCGCCAGCGTCGCCTGGTGCACGAGGAAGTGGATCGGCACCACCGGGTGGTCGGTCATGATGGCCACCTCGACGCCCGCGCGGGCGAGGACGCCGGGGGTGCGCATCGAGCGCTCGCGCAGCTCGACCTTGGAGCGGGTGGTGAACAGCGGGCCGACGATGACGGGGACGCCGTGCTCGGCCAGCAGGTCGGCGACGAGGTGGCCCTCGGTGCCGTGGTTCACCACGAGCCGGTAGCCGAACTCCTCGGCCAGCCGCAGGGCCGTGGCGATGTCGTCGGCGCGGTGGCAGTGCTGGCACCACGGCAGCTCGCCGTCGAGCACCCTGACCAGGACCTCCAGGGTGTTGTCGCGGTCGAACGGGCTGTCGTCGGCCGCGGCGGCGTCGCGCTTGCGCTTGTAGTCCTGCGCCTTCGTGAAGGCGTCGCGGATGACGGCGGCGACGCCCTGGCGCGTGGAGGGCAGCTTCTTCTGGTCGCCGTAGACGCGCTTGGGGTTCTCGCCCAGCGCGCTCTTCACGCTGACCGGCTCGCGGACGAGCATCTCGTCGACCGTGCGGCCCCAGCACTTCACCGCGACGGTCTGCCCGCCGACGGGGTTGCCGGAGCCGGGCTTGACGACGGCGGTCGTGACACCGCCGGACAGCGCGTCGGTGAAGCCGGTGTCGGCGGGGTTGATGGCGTCCAGCGCACGCATCCGCGCGCCGACGGGGTCGGTCATCTCGTTGGTGTCCTGACCGGCCCAGCCCTCGCCCTCCTCGTGCACGCCGAGGTGCGCGTGCGCCTCGACGAAGCCGGGCAGCACCCACTTCCCGGTCGCGTCGACGGTGGTGGTGCCCGGGGGGACGTCCACCTCGCCGTCGCGTCCCACGGCGACGATCTTGCCGTCCTCGATCAGCACCGTGCCGCCGTCGACGGGATCTCCCTCGACCGGGACGACGTACCCACCCGTGATTGCGAGATTCATGGTTAGCCAGGCTAACTACCTGGCGCGGTTCACGCCAGTGGGCGCACGCCCCAGCGCCCGGCCCAGGTCTCGCCCGGTGCCAGGTGCAGCAGGTCCACGCCCGAGTTCAGCGCGTCCGGCGGGCACGTCATGGGCTCGATCGCGACGGCCCGGCCGCGACCGGGGAAGTTCCCCGGCGTGTAGACCTGGACCCACCGGAACTCCGGATCGGCCCACACCTCCACGGCGCCGTCCGCGCCGCGCAGCACGTGGTGCACCAGCCCGTCCTCACCCGGCCGGCAGTCGCCGAACGGCGTGTCCAGCTCGACCCCGCGCAGCGACCGCGGGCTCGTGAAGTCGTGCTCGGTGCCCGCTACGTCCCGCGCGGGACCGGACGGCACCATGCGCTCGGGGTCGAGCGGCAGCACGGTGCGCGCGGCCAGCGTCAGCTCGCAGTCGTCGGTCTCGGCCTTCCCGGCGCGGACGTAGGGGTGGGTGCCGACGCCGAACGGCACGGTCTTCTCGCCGAGGTTCGTCACGCCGTGGGTCACGGTGAGCCCGTTGTCGTCCAGCGCGTAGCTGATCGTGGTGCGCAGCGGAACCGGCCAGCCGGAACCGGCCCCGATCCCCGCCTCCAGGGACACCAGCGACCCGGTGTGCTCGACGACGGTCCACTCCGCGTGCCGCACCAGGCCGTGGATGGCGTTGCCGCGCGCCTCCTCCGTCACGTCGAGGTGCTGGACCTCGCCGTCGAACGTCCAGGTCGCGTCCGTGACCCGGTTGGGCCACGGCACCAGCACCGCGCCCGCGCCCATCGGCGGCTTCTCGTCCTCGCCGAACGTCTCGGTGTACGGCACGCCGCCGGTCTCGTAGGACCGCAGCCCGGCTCCGGTGGTGGTGATCACGGCGCGCGCCGTGCCGTCGGTGATGACCAGCTGCTCGCCGGTGGGCACGTTCATGCCGGTCAGCCTAGTGCCGTGTCGGACCGCCCCGCCTCCGTCGAGGCGGTCCAGGTGCTCCGCGCCCCCTGCACGCCCACCACCGACACGCGAGTTGAGCGTTCAGGCACCGCGAGTTGAGCGTTCGGACACCGCGAGTTGAGCGTTCGGGTGAGGCTCGTGGCGATTCAGGCTTCGGGGAGCGACGGAGGGCTCCTGCGCTGGGCGACGTGGTTGATCAGCCACAGCACGACCCCGGCCAGCAGCAGGTAGCCCGCGATCCGGTACTCGTCGCCGGGCCGCCCGGACAGCGGACTGGCCAGGTAGGCGCAGCTCAGCGCGCCGAGCACCGGCACGATCGTGGGCGCCCGGAAGTGCCGGTGCTCAGCGGGCTCCCGGCGCAGCACGAGCACGGCGACGTTGACGATCGCGAACACGACGAGCAGCAGCAGCGACGTGGTGCCGCCGAGCTTCGCGATGTCCACCGTCGACACCAGGACCACCGCGACGCCGGTCGTGAACACGATCGACACCCACGGCGTGCGCCGGGACGGGTGCACGAGGCCGAACGCCCTCGGGACGATCCGCTCGTTCGCCAGGCCGTAGACCAGCCGGCTCGCCATCAGCATGTTGATGAGCGCGGAGTTGACGACCGCGAACAGGCCGATCAGCGAGAACACCCACAGCGGGAAACCGGGCGCACCGACCTGGACGACCTTCAGCAGCGCGCCGGAGCCGGCACCGGCCAGCTCGTCGGCCGGGACCAGCAGGGACGACGTGATCGCCACCAGCACGTAGATCAGCGCGGCGACGCCCATGCCGACCAGCACCGCCCGCGGGAAGATCCGGACCGGGTCGCGGCACTCCTCGGCCATGTTGACCGAGTCCTCGAACCCGACCATCGCGAAGAACGCGAGCGCCGTGGCCGAGGTGATCGCGACCAGCGTGCCCTGTCCCTGCGCGGGCTCGACCCGGGTCAGGCGGCTCGCGTCGCCGTCACCGGTCGCGACGGCGTGGACGCCGATCGCGACGACGATCAGCAGGCCGGACACCTCGATGCAGGTCAGGACGACGTTGGTCCTCACCGACTCGGACACGCCGCGGAAGTTCACGACCGCGAGCCCGAGGACGAACAGGATCGCCACCAGCGTGGACGAGACCGCGAACGTGTCCGAGAAGAACTCCCGCACCACCGACTGGAGGTAGGTCCTGCCGAAGGCCAGGGCGGCCGACGCCGCCGACGTGACGCCGGAGCTCATGACCGCGAACGCCACCAGGAACGTCAGGAACCGGATCTTGAACGCGCGGTGCGCGTAGAGCGCCGCGCCCGCCGCCCTCGGGTACTTGCCGACGAGTTCGAGGTAGCTGAACGCGGTCAGGAACGCGACCGCGAACGCGATGAGGAAGGGCAGCCACAGCGCGCCGCCGATCTTGCCCGCGACGTTCCCGGTCAGCGCGTACACGCCGGTCCCGAGGATGTCGCCGATCACGAAGAACAACAGCAGCTTCGGCCCGATGGCCCGGTCCAGCTCGGGCTGCGCGCCCGTGTTCGTCCCCTGCGCCATGCGCGCCGAGTGTGCCGGATCACGCCCGCGGCCGGTAGCGGCCGTTCAGCCCGAGAAGACCGCCAGCCAGATCGCGACGTGGTGGCAGAGCGCGGCGAGGACCGTGGCCGCGTGGAAGAACTCGTGGTGGCCGAAGACGCCGGGCCACGGGTCGGGCCAGCGCGTCGCGTAGAGCACCGCGCCCGCCGTGTAGAACGCGCCGCCGACCGCGAGCAGCACGAGGGCCGCGGTCCCCGCTCCGCGCGCGATGTCCGGCAGCACGAACACGGCGACCCAGCCGAGCGCGATGTAGATCGGCGTGCCCACCCAGCGGGGCGCGCGCGGCCAGACCATCTTGAGCACGACCCCGGCCAGCGCGCCGCCCCACACGACCGCGAGCACGACGCCCCCGGTCGAGGACGACATCGAGAGCACCGCGAACGGCGTGTACGTGCCCGCGATGAACAGGAAGATCATGCTGTGGTCGAGGCGCTTCATCCACACGTAGGACCGCGAACTGGTCCACGTGTGCCGGTGGAACAGCGAGCTGGTGCCGAACAGGCCGATCAGCGTCACGGAGTAGAGGACGACGCTGGCGATGCCGCGGTCCGACAGGTCGGCCAGGACGACGGCGACGGAGATCAGCGTCGAGGCTCCCACCAGGGAGACGTAGAACGACCACAGGTGCAGCCAGCCCCTCAGCGAGGGGCGCTCGCCGGGCGCGGCTTCCGGCGTCAGCAACACGTTGGCCATGGCTCAAAAGTAAGTCAGCCCCATCGGGTCCGCATCTCACACGGAAGTGAACAACATCGCTCCACTCGGTGTTGGTCTGCGGCCTCAGCGTTCCGCGGGTACCGCCGACCCCGTCTCCGGGGTGAAGCGGTAGCGCCAGATCGCCGGGAGCAGCAGGACCGCCACGACCGTCACCACCACCACGAGGACGCCGCCGACCGTCGTCGCGGTCCCAGGGCCGACCGCCGCGCCCGCGGTGCCGTGCAGCAGGTCGGCGAGCCTCGGGCCACCGGCCACGACCACGATGAACACGCCCTGCATCCGGCCGCGCATCTCGTCGGTGGCCGCGGTCTGGAGGATCGCGCCGCGGAACACCATGCTGACCATGTCGGCCGCCCCGGCGAGCGCGAGGAACACCGCGGCCACCCACAGCGACCCGGCCAGGCCGAACGCGGCGATGGCCACGCCCCAGGCGACGACCGCGAGCACGACGCCCACGCCGTGCCGGTGCACGCGGGACAGCCACCCGGACGTCAGTCCGAAGACCAGCGCGCCGATCGGGACGGCGGCGAACAGCACGCCCAGCGCGAAGCCGCCGCCGGGCGGGTCGCCGAACGTCCGCTCGGCCAGCTCGGGGAACAGCGCGCGCGGCATCCCGAAGACCATGGCGATGACGTCCAGCAGGAACGACGCCAGCAGCACCCGCTGGACCGCCAGGTAGCGGAACCCGTCGAGCACGTCCCGCAGTCCCGCGCGCCGCGCCGGGCCGTTGAGCGGGGGCAGCGGCGGCAGCTTCCACACCGCCCAGATCGTCGCGGTGAGGGCGACGGCGTCGATCAGGTAGAGCACCGGCAGGCCGAGGACGGGCATCAGCGCGCCCGCCAGCAGAGGTCCGAGGACCGCGCCGAAGCTCATGACGGTGGAGCTGAGCGCGGAGGCCGCGGGCAGCATCTCGGCGGGCACGAGCCGGGCCACGGACGCGCTGCGCGCGGGTCCGTTGATCGCGAAGAACGCCTGTTGCAGTCCCAGCAGGACGATGACGAGCCACAGCGAGTCCAGCCCCAGCGCGGCCTGGACCCACAGCAGCACCGCCGTGACCGCGAGGCCGGAGTTGGTGACCACGAGCAGTTTGCGCCGGTCGACGGTGTCGGCGATGGCGCCGCCGTAGAGCCCGAAGACCAGCAGCGGCACGAGCGCGGCGCCCGCCGCGACGCCGACCCACGCCGACGAGCCGGTGATGTCGTAGACCTGCTTCGGCACGGCCACCGCGGAGAGCTGGCTGCCGATCGCCGTGACGATCGTGGAGAGCCAGAGCCGCCGGAACGCGACCACCTTCAGCGGCCGCGTGTCGATCGCGATCCTCTTCAGCGCACGCACGACTCGTTAGCCTAGGCGAAGGAGTTGTGCCGACCCCAGAACGTCACCGAGGCCACCCCCGACCGGAGTCGGAGGCGGCCTCGTCGTGCCGGGGGATCAGGGAGCCACGCGTTCCAGCGACCAGCCGTCGCGGCCCTGCCGGAAGCGCAACCGGTCGTGCATCCGGTCGCGGCGGCCCTGCCAGAACTCGACCTCCTCCGGCCGGATGCGCCAGCCGCCCCAGTGCGGTGGCACGGGCACCTGCTCGGCGTCCGCGAACTGCCTCTCGATCTTGTGCAGCGCGCTCTCCAGCGGGCCGCGGCCGCTGACGACGCGGGACTGCGGCGACGCCCAGGCGCCGAGCTGCGACCCGCGCGGCCGGCTCGCCCAGTAGGCGGCCGTCTCCTCCGGGCCGACCTTCTCCACGGTGCCGCGCACGTGCGCCTGCCGCTGCACCGGGTACCAGGGGAACGTGGCCGAGGCGTAGCGCGTGGCCATGAGGTCGTGGCTCTTGTTGGACGTGTAGTTGGTGAAGAACACGAGTCCGCGCGCGTCGAGTCCCTTGGCGAGCACCGTGCGGGAGGACGGGCGGCCCTCGGTGTCGGCCGTCGCGAGCACCATCGCGTTCGGTTCGGGCAGACCCGCGCCCGCCGCCTGGTCCAGCCAGAGCTGCAACTGCTCGTGCCACGTCGGCATCAGCTCCGCCTCGCTCAGCGAACCGTGCTCGTAGGACGCACGCATCGCCGGGAGTGCGATGTTCGTCGTCTCCGTCATGGATCGACCTCCAGCCGAGCGAGAAGACGGGTACTCGTGATGGCCCGTGGTCACGCGACCGTACGGCCAAATCCACCACCGCGAAACCACCCGGACGGTGATGCCCGACACCGGTCGAGGTGACCGTCCGCACGCGTCGCTCGTCTAGATCGTGAACGTGATCGAGTCAGACGATCCCCCGCGTTTCCAGCGGGTTCTCCGGGGAATTCCATCTCGCTTGTGCGCGCGACGCGGAGCCGTCGTCACGCTGCGCTGTCACGGCGTCGCGCGCCAGGACGGTCGTGAGACCGCCGCCGGGAACCGCGTCGGGTCCGGACTCGACGGGGCGCGGCGGGGCGCTGGCGCGGCTGGCGCACGCGCGGTGGAACCGCCCGACTGAATCGTTCACTGGATCGTGATCGAAACCACCGCCGGGATGATTGCCCAGCGGCTCTCGCGGGAGCACTGTGGCGCCAGCCCGCGCGCCGGAGTTCCAGGTCGCGCGCGGAGTCCGGGGAGACGACGCGAGAGAACGGGACGGTGCACGACGTGGTGCAGGTGGTCGAGCAGGACGACGGTTTCAAACCCGGTCTGGAGGGCGTCGTCGCCTTCCGCACGGAGATCGCGGAGCCCGACCGCGACGGCGGCGCGCTGCGCTACCGGGGCGTGGACATCGAGGACCTCGCGGGTCACGTCGGTTTCGGCGACGTGTGGGCGCTGCTGGTCGACGGCCGCTTCGGCCGGGGCCTGCCGCCCGCCGAGCCGTTCCCCGTCCCGGTGCACACCGGTGACGTGCGGGTGGACGTGCAGGCGGCGCTCGCGATGCTGGCCCCCGTGTGGGGCTGCGAGCCGCTGCTGGACATCACCGACGAGCAGGCGCGCGAGCAGCTCGCCCGCGTGTCGGTCATGGCGCTGTCCTACGCGGCCCAGTCGGCGCGCGGCCTCGGCCGCCCGGCCGTGCCGCAGAAGCGGATCGACGAGTGCGCGTCGACCACCGAGCGGTTCCTCACCCGCTGGCGCGGCGAACCCGACCCGGCGCACGTGAAGGCGCTCGACGCGTACTGGGTGTCGGCGGCGGAGCACGGCCTGAACGCCTCCACCTTCACCGCGCGGGTCATCGCCTCGACCGGGGCCGACGTGGCCGCGTCGCTGTCCGGCGCGATCGGCGCGATGTCCGGTCCGCTGCACGGCGGCGCTCCGGCGCGCGTGCTGCCGATGATCGAGGCGGTCGAGCGCTCCGGTGACGCGCGGGGCTTCGTGGCGGGCCTGCTGGACCGCAAGGAGCGGCTGATGGGCTTCGGGCACCGGGTCTACCGGGCCGAGGACCCGCGGGCCCGCGTGCTGCGCCGCACGTGCCAGGAGCTGGGCGCCGAGCGCTACGAGGTGGCCGCCGAGCTGGAGAGGGCGGCGCTGGCCGAGCTGCGCGAGCGGCGGCCGGACCGGGCGATCGAGACGAACGTGGAGTTCTGGGCCGCGGTGATCCTGGACTTCGCGCAGGTCCCGCCGCACATGATGCCCGCGATGTTCACGTGCGCCCGCACGGCCGGCTGGTCGGCGCACGTCATGGAGCAGAAGCGCACCGGCCGCCTGGTCCGGCCGTCCGCGAAGTACGTCGGCCCCGCCCCGCGCACCCCCTCCGAGGTCGAGGGCTGGGACACCGTCTCGGCGGCGTGATCCGCTCCCCGTGTCCACCGACCGGTGGACACGGGGAGTACGTCGCACGGTCGTCCCGCCGGACCCCCTCCGGGCGACAGCATGTGTCCCATGAACACGATCGAAGTACGGGGTCTGCGCAAGACCTACGGGCAGCACGAGGCGGTGCGCGGCCTCGACCTGCACGTGGCGCCGGGCGAGGTGTTCGCCCTGCTCGGCCCGAACGGCGCGGGCAAGTCCACCACCGTGGAGATCCTGGAGGGCCACCGCCGCCGCGACGACGGGCGGGTGTCCGTGCTCGGCGAGGACCCCGGCCGGGCGACGCGGGCGTGGCGGGCCCGCATCGGCGTGGTGCTCCAGAACACCCACGACGCGGGCGAGCTGACCGTCGCCGAGTCGGTCCGCCACTTCGCCCGCCTCTACCCGAACCCGCGCGACCCGGCCGAGGTCGTCGAGCTGGTGGGGCTGACCGGCAAGAGCCGCTCCAGGGCCGACTCGCTGTCCGGGGGTCAGCGGCGGCGGCTGGACGTGGCGCTCGGCATCGTGGGCCGTCCCGAGCTGCTGTTCCTCGACGAGCCGACCACCGGGTTCGACCCGGAGGCCAGGCGGCGGTTCTGGTCGCTGATCAGGACGCTCGCCGCCGAGGGCACCACGATCCTGCTGACCACCCACTACCTGGACGAGGCCGAGGAGCTGGCCGACCGGGTCGCCGTCATCGCGAACGGCGAGGTCGTCGCCGAGGGCACCCCCGCCTCGCTGGGCGGGCGCGCGACGGCCGAGGCCACCGTGCGCTGGGTCGACGAGCGCGGCCCGCAGCTGCGCCGCACCCCGAACCCCACCGCGCTGGTCGCGGAGCTCGGCGCGCACGGTGAGCTGACCGAGCTGACCGTGACCAGGCCGAGCCTGGAGGACACCTACCTGGACCTGATCGGAGCACGCGCATGACCACCACCGAGGCACGTCCGCTCCCCGGCACCCTCGCGCTCGGCCTCGCCAGGGGCGGCGCCGAACTCCGGCAGTTCTTCCGCGCGAAGGAGGCGGTCCTCTTCACCTTCGCGCTGCCCGCGCTGCTCATGGCCCTGCTGGGCAGCGTCTTCGGCGACGAGATCCCCGGCACGGACGTCACGACGAGCCAGATGTTCGCGGCCAGCATGATCGGCGCCGGCATCATCTCGACCTCGTTCCTCACCCTGGGCGTCGGCATCGCGCAGGACCGCGAGGACGGCACGCTCAAGCGCCTGCACGGCACGCCGCTGCCCGCCGCCTCCTACTTCATCGGCAAGCTGGTCCTGGTGGCCGTCGCGAGCGCCGCCGAGGTCGTGCTGATGCTCGCGGTCGCCGTCCCCCTGTTCGACGTGCGCCTGCCGACCGACGCGAGCCGCTGGCTCACCTTCGCGTGGGTGTTCGTGCTCGGCGTGATCTCCTGCTCGCTGCTGGGCATCGCGGCCAGCTCGCTCGCCCGCTCCGCCCGCAGCGCCCCGGCCGTGCTGAACCTGCCGTACGTGGCGCTCCAGTTCGTGTCCGGCGTGTTCATCCTGCCGATCTCCTCGCTGCCGTCGTGGATGGTCACGACCGGTTCGCTGTTCCCGCTCAAGTGGGTCAGCCAGGGGTTCCGGTCGGTGTTCTTGCCCGACACCCTCGCCCTGCAGGAGGCTGCCGGTTCGTGGGAACACGGTCGGATCGCCCTGGTGCTGCTCGCGTGGTGCGTCGCGGGACTCGCCCTGTGCGCGGTGACGTTCCGCTGGACGGACCGGCGCGCGGGATGAGGGTCGACCCGTGGAGCCGCTTCGCCCTCGTCGCGCTCGCGGTGACGGTGGTGGCGGTCCTCCTCGGCGACGGGGTCTCCGCGCGGCGGCAGGCGGTGGCGACCGGTCTCCTGGTCCTCGCCGCCTGCTGGTGCCTGCTGGTGCGGCCGCGGCTGCCGGACGACCGGCTGGAGCTGCGCTGGCGCGTCCCGTTCCTGGGCGTGCTGTTCGTCCTGCACGTGTGCGCGGTGCTGGCCGCGCCCTCGGCGACGTTCGCGCTGTTCGCCCACGTCCCGCTGGTCTACGCGTCCCTGCCGCTGTGGTGGGCGCTCCCGCCCGCCGTCCTGTTCGTGGGCGTCTGGCCGGTGACCGGGTGGCTGACCACCGGTTTCCCGAGCGGGGTGTTCCCGCTGACCGCGCTCGTCGTGGTGCTCTCGCACGCGTTCGCCTGGGCGATCGACCGGATGGTCGGGCAGGCCGAGGAGCTGCGGGAGACGCGGGAGAACTACGCCCGCCTGTCGCACGAGGCGGGCGTGGCCGCCGAGCGGGCAAGGATGGCCGGGGAGATCCACGACACGCTCGCCCAGGGGTTCACCAGCGTCGTGACCCTCGTGCAGGCGGCCGAGTCGCGGCTCGACGGCGACCCCGAGGCGGCACGCCGCTACCTCGCGCTGGCCGCGGGCACCGCGCGGGAGAACCTCGCCGAGGCGCGGGCGCTGGTGGAGACCACCACACCGGCGCAGCTCTCCGGCCGCTCCCTGGACGACGCGCTGGAGCGGCAGGTCGCGCGGCTGGCCGAGGAGCTGGGCATCACCACCGAGCGGTCGACCACCGGCACGCCGCGCCCGCTGCCCACCCCCGTCGAGGTGGTGCTGCTGCGGTCGGCGCAGGAGGCGCTGAACAACGTCCGCAAGCACGCCGGGGCGTCGCACGTGACCCTGGAGCTGCGGTTCGGCCCGGCGTCGGTGCGCCTGCTCGTGCGGGACGACGGCCGCGGCGTCGGCGAGCGGCCGGAGGGGTTCGGCCTGCGCGGGATGCGGGCGCGCGCCGAGCAGGTGGGAGGCTCGCTCGTCGTGCGCGGCGAGCCAGCCGGGGGCACGACGGTCGACCTGGAGGTGCCGCTGTGATCAGACTGCTGCTCGCCGACGATCACCCGGTCGTGCGGGCCGGGCTGCGCGGGATGCTGGAGACCGAACCGGACCTGGTCGTGGTCGGCGAGGCCGGATCGGGCGAGGAGGCCGTCGCGCTGGTCCTCGCCGACCCGCCGGACGTGGTGCTGATGGACCTGCGGATGCCCGGCCTGGACGGCGTGGGCGCCACCGGCCGGATCATCTCCTCGGGGTCGCCCAGCCGTGTCGTCGTGCTCACGACCTACGAGACGGACGCCGACATCCTGCGCGCCGTCGAGGCCGGTGCGGCGGGCTACCTGCTCAAGGACTCCTCCCGCGAGGAGCTGGTCACCGCGATCCGGGCCGCCGCGCGCGGGGAGACCGTGCTGGCGCCGTCCGTCGCGGGCAAGCTCGTGAACCGGGTCCGCACCCCGGTGCGCCAGTCGCTGACGGCGCGCGAGGTGCAGGTGCTGCGCCTGGTGTCCGACGGGCTGTCCAACGCCGAGGTGGGCCGCGCCCTGCACATCGGCGAGGCGACGGTGAAGACGCACCTGCTCAGGGTCTTCGCCAAGCTCGGCGTGTCCGACCGCACCGCCGCCGTGACCACGGCGATCGACCGCGGCGAGCTGACGCGCTGACCGTGACGAGCGGCACCCGGGCGTCATGTCCCGGCTACCCGGCTGCAACACTGGAACTCCCGGCAACGGCGCCGGTCAGGAGGTCCCACCACTCCCGCCCACGGAGGCGTCGCACATGACCCAGACCGCCGACCCGACCACCCTGACGCTGCCCGACGAGCTGAAGCCGTCCGACGGGCGCTTCGGCTGCGGCCCCTCCAAGGTCCGCCCGGAGGCGTTGCAGGCGCTGGTCACGGAGGGCGCGGCCCTCCTGGGCACCTCCCACCGGCAGAAGCCGGTGAAGTCCCTCGTCGGCCGGGTCCGCTCCGGTCTGCGCGAGCTGTTCTCGCTGCCCGAGGGCTACGAGGTCGTGCTCGGCAACGGCGGCACCACGGCGTTCTGGGACGCCGCCGCGTTCGGTCTGGTCCGCGAGCGCGCCCAGCACTTCACCTACGGCGAGTTCTCCTCGAAGTTCGCCAAGGTCACGAACGACGCGCCGTTCCTCGGCGAGTCGATCGTCGTGAAGGCCGACCCCGGTTCCGCGCCGGAGATCGCCTACCAGCAGGGCGCCGACCTCGTGGGCTGGGCGCACAACGAGACGTCGACCGGTGTGGCCGTGCCGGTGAGCCGCCCCGCCGGTTCCGAGGGGGCGCTCGTCGCGATCGACGCCACGTCCGGGGCGGGCGGGCTGCCCGTGGACGTCGCCGACACCGACGTGTACTACTTCGCGCCGCAGAAGTCCTTCGCCGCCGAGGGCGGCCTGTGGGTGGCGCTGATGAGCCCGGCCGCGCTGGAGCGCGTCGCCGAGATCGGCGCGTCGGGCCGCTGGGTGCCGGAGTTCCTGTCGCTGCCCACGGCGGTCGACAACTCCGTCAAGGACCAGACCTACAACACCCCGTCGGTGAGCACGCTGTTCCTGCTCGCCCACCAGATCGAGTGGATTCTCGGCAACGGCGGCCTGGACTGGGCCACCGCCCGCACCGCCGACTCCTCGCAGCGCCTCTACTCGTGGGCCGAGGCCACCGAATACACGACGCCGTACGTGACCGACCCCGCGCTGCGCTCGCAGGTCGTGGGCACGATCGACTTCGCCGACTCCGTGGACGCCTCCGTCGTGGCGAAGGTGCTGCGCGCGAACGGCGTGGTCGACGTGGAGCCCTACCGCAAGCTCGGCCGCAACCAGCTCCGGGTCGGCATGTTCCCGGCGATCGAGCCGGACGACGTGACCGCGCTGACCCGGTCGATCGAGTGGGTCGTGTCCCAGCTCGGGTGATCCTGTCCAGCACCCGGCGAGGCCGTTCCGCGCACCGCGGGGCGGCCTCGCCGGCGTTCGGGGAGTTCACAGCGCGCACGAACTGCGACAACCGGAGTGCGCGGTCGCCGGAGTTGGGGCAGGATCACGTGAAGATATCAAATCGCACGGCGAGCCTCCCGCGTCAAGGAGGCTCGCCGCATTAGCGTCAGCGCTCAGCAGGTGGCGCAGCGGAGGGAGGCCATGATGCGAGCGTTGCGAGTCGTCGGGCTCGACGAGGACGGCAAGTCCGTCATCCTCGAATGTCCCGACCGCGGCGAGCGTTTCGTGCTCCCCGCGGACGAGCGGCTGCGGGCGGCCGCTCGCGGAGATCTCACCCGGCTCGGGCAGATCGAGATCGAGGTGCAGAGCCAGATGCGCCCCCGCGAGATCCAGACGCGCATCCGCGCCGGTGAGAGCGTGGAGCAGGTCGCCGCGGCGGCCGGGCTGCCCACTCACCGGGTCGAGCGGTACGCGTACCCGGTCCTGCTGGAGCGCTCCCGCACGGCCGACCTGGCCCAGCGCGCCCACCCGGTGCGCGAGGACGGGCCGGACGTGCAGACGCTCGGCGAGGTCGTGGCGCACTCCTTCGGGCTGCGCGGCCAGGACTACACCGACGTGCGGTGGGACTCCTGGCGCGGCGAGGACGGCAAGTGGGTCGTCCAGCTGCACTGGCAGGCGGGGCGGTCGGACAACCTGGCCCACTGGGCGTTCCACCCCGGAGCGCACGGCGGGACGGTGACCGCGCTGGACGAGGGCGCCGTCGACCTGATGGACCCGAACCCGAACCGCACGCTGCGCACGGTCCGCCCGGTCACCCAGCTGGCCAGGCAGGCGCTGGAGGCGCAGAGCCGTCCGCAGTCGCCGATCGACCGCGAGCTCGAGCCGGAGATCCTCGCCAAGGAGGAGCCCCGCCAGCCCGAGCCCGTCGAGGTCGTCCTGCCGGAGACGGTCGTGCCCGTGGAGCCCGGCGAGCAGGTCCCGGCGCAGGCCGTCGCGGCCGACGCCGCCGCCGCGCGCAAGGAGCCGCCGAAGCGCGGCAAGAAGAACCACCCGATCGTGCCCAGCTGGGAGGACGTCCTGCTGGGCGTCCGGTCCAACCGGGGGTAGACCGCACGTGCACGGCTCCCGAATCGCGTTGCGACTCGGGAGCCGTTCGCGTTCCGGGGTTTGAGCGGGGTGGCAGAGCGGTAATAGTGCAGGGCGTGACTGATGTGACTCGCACGTCCCCCAGGAGTGTCGTCTTCACCGTTCTCTACCGGGTCGTGGCGTCCGCGGTCGTCGGTTTCGGACTCGTGATGGCGTGGGCCAGCGCGTACCAGAACGGCGTGCTCAACGACTGGCTGAACGAGACGGACATGAGCGAGTTCGTCCTGCTCGTGCTGGTGGCCCTCCCGATCGCCCTGGTGCTGAGCGTGCTGCTGGCCGGTCCCGTCCTGTGGCTGGTCCGCGTCCGCCCGGTCTGGCCGATCGTGGTCCTGGGCCCGTTCGTGGTGGCCGTGGCCCACTGGTTCCGCCTCCACGAGTCGCTGCGCGACGTCGTGGGCAACAAGTGGGTCGCCTCGGCCCTGGTGGCGGCAGCGGGCTACGCCCTGGCCGCCCTGCTGACGTCCTACAAGATCAAGCGCTCCTGACCCCCACGCGGGTCAGGGGCGGGGGACCTCGGTCAGGAGGGGCTGGGGCCAGCCCTCGCGGGCGCACCAGGCCTCGGCCTCGGCGCGGCTCAGGCGGGTGGCTCCGCTCGGGGCGCGGTCGCCCACGCGGTCCCAGCCGTCGGCGGAGAGCACGTGCGCGCGTCCTTCCCGCACGGCCAGCAGACGGCCGTGCGGGAAGGCCATCGAGGGCTCGCTGCGGAGGAAGCGGACCGGCTCCGGGCGCGTCATGGCCCACATGATGTCCAGCACGCACCGCGCTCGGCAACTGGACCTCCAGCGCGCTCCAGGTCGCACGATGGAAAAAGCGGATGCCGGGAACGGGCCGCCTTCGTACTGTCGAGGTGGACCCGAGGGGGACGCGTGACCGACCTGTCCGACCGCAGCACTTCCACCACGTCGACACTGCGCAGGCTCTGGCCCCACGTCCGACCCCACCGGGCGCGGGTGCTGCTGGTGATCTTCGCGACGCTCGTGGCGATGCTCTGCGGCCTCGCGATCCCGCTGGTGATCCGGGAGGTCGTCGACGGGCCGATCGCCCGCGGCGACACCGGCTCGCTGCCGTGGCTCGTGCTGCTCGTCGTCGTGCTCGGCCTCGCCGAGGCCGGGCTGTTCTACCTGCGGCGCAAGCTGATCGCCGCGCCGTCGACGGCGGTGGAGGCGACGATGCGCGCCGAGCTGTACGCCCACCTCCAAGCGCTGCCGGTCTCGTTCCACGACCGCTGGCAGTCCGGCCAGCTGCTGTCGCGGGCCACGACCGACCTCAACACCGTGCGCCGGTTCGTGGCGTTCGCGGCCATCTTCCTGGTGGTCAACACGGCCGTGCTCGTCATCGGTCTCGGCGTGCTGTTCCACCTGTCGGCGCTGCTCGGCGCCGTGCTCCTGGTCACCTCCCTGCCGCTGGTGGCCATCTCCTACCTGTTCGAGTCGAAGTTCAAGGTCGTGGCGCGCACGGCGCAGGACCAGGCGGGCGACCTGACGACCACGGTCGAGGAGTCCGTGCTGGGCATCCGGGTGCTCAAGGCGTTCGGCCGCGGCCCCGAGCTGGCGCGGCGCTTCGCCGCGCAGGCCGCCGAGTTGCGCGCGACCGAGCTGCACAAGGCGCGGATCTTCGCCGCGCTGTGGGCCGTGCTGATCGTGCTGCCGGAGATGGCGGTCGCCGGACAGCTCGCGCTGGGCAGCTTCGGCATCGCGCAGGGCACGACGAGCGTGGGCACGCTGGTCGCGGCGATCACCGTGAGCGCCTACCTGCGCTGGCCGACGGACTCGATCGGCTGGTTGCTGGCCGAGACGAACCAGGCCGCCGCGGCGACCGAGCGGTACTTCGAGGTGATCGACGAGCCGACGACGGTGCAGAACCCGGCCGAGCCGGTGCCGCTGGCCACGCCGGTGCGCGGGCACGTGCGCTTCGAGGGCGTCCGGTTCTCCCACCCCGGCAGCGACGACGAGGTCCTGCGCGGCGTCGACCTGGACGTGCGTCCCGGCGAGACGATCGCGCTGGTCGGGGCCACCGGCTCGGGCAAGACGACGCTCACGGCTCTCGTGCCGCGACTGGCCGACGTCACCGCCGGGCGGGTGACCGTGGACGGCGTGGACGTGCGCGACCTCGACCTCGCCGACCTGCGGCGAGTCGTGGGCACGGCGTTCGAGGAGCCGGTGCTGTTCTCCGCGAGCGTCACCGAGAACGTGGCGCTGGGCGCTCCGGGCGCGGACGAGGCGCGGGTGCGGGAGGCGCTGCGGATCGCGCGGGCGGAGGAGTTCGTCGACGCGCTGCCGTGGGGCCTGGACACGCGCATCGGCGAGCAGGGCCTGTCGCTGTCGGGTGGTCAGCGGCAGCGGCTCGCGCTGGCCCGCGCGGTCGTCGGGCGACCGGCCGTGCTGGTGCTGGACGACCCGCTCTCGGCGCTGGACGTGCACACCGAGGCCGAGGTCGAGGCGGCGCTGCGGCGCGTGCTGCACGGGGTGACGGCGCTCGTCGTCGCGCACCGGCCGAGCACGGTGCAGCTCGCCGACCGGGTGGCGATGATCGTCGACGGTCGGATCGCGGCCGTGGGCGAGCACCACCACCTGCTGGAGCACGACGAGGAGTACCGGCGGTTGCTGTCCAGCGCTGACGGCACCGCCGGCACGGCCGGCACCGCCGGCACCGCCGGGAGCGCGGCGCAGGACGAGGAGGTGGCGGCGCGATGAGCACGACGGACGCGGAGACGGAGCGGGTGGACGTTCCCGCGGCGGAGGAGGCGTGGCGCGGTGTCGCCGCCGAGGACGTCGAGGAGCTGGACCACGCGACGGGCGTGAAGCTCCAGACCAGGTCGCGGCGGCTGCTGGGTTCGCTGCTGCGACCGCGGCTGCGCCCCGTCCTGCTGGCGCTGCTGATCGTGGTGCTGGAGAACGTCGTCACCCTGGCGGGTCCGCTGCTGATCGCGGCCGCGATCGACACGGGTGTCCCGGCGGCGCTGGACGGCCGCCCGCAGGCGCTCGCGTGGCTCGTCGGCGGGTACGCGGCGTCGACGCTGGTCGCCACGGGGATGCGCTACGCGTTCGTGCGGCTGATCGGCCGCATCGGCCAGGACCTCCTCCAGGACCTGCGCAACCGGGTCTTCCGGCACTCGCAGCGGCTGTCGGTGGCCTTCCACGAGTCCTACACGTCCGGCAAGGTCATCTCGCGGCTGACCAGCGACGTGGACGCGTTGCAGGACCTGCTGGAGATGGGGCTGGACGGCTTCTTCACGGCGATGCTGTCGATCGTCGGCATCACCGCGGTGCTGCTGTGGCTGGACCTGCCGCTGGCGCTGGTCGCACTGGCCGGGTTCGTGCCGATGGTGCTGCTGGTGCGGTGGTTCCGGCGGCGCTCGGCGCGGGTCTACCGGGGCACGCGCGGCGCCATCGCCAAGATCATCGTCCAGTTCGTCGAGACGATGAACGGCATCCGCGCGGTGCAGGCGTTCCGCCGGGAGGCGCGCAACGAGAAGATCATGGGCGAGCTGAACGGCCGGTTCCGCGACGCCAACACCGACGCGCTGACCGTGATGGCGACGTTCACGGCGCTGGCCCGCGTGATCGGCAACGTCTCGCTGGCCGTGGTGATCGCGATCGGCGCGGTGCGGGTGGCCGGCGGCGGCCTGGAGCTGGGCGTGCTCGCCGCGTTCACCCTGTACCTGCGGCGGTTCTACGACCCGTTCGACGAGATCGCGATGTTCACCAACTCCTACACGGCGGCGACGGCGGCGCTGGAGAAGATCTCCGGACTGCTGGAGGAGGAACCGTCGGTGCCGGAGCCGCAGGAGCCGAAGCCGCTGCCGCACGCCCGCGGCGACGTGCGCTTCGACGGCGTGGAGTTCCGCTACTCGGAGCGGACGCCGGTGGTGCTGCCCTCCTTCGACCTGCACGTCCCGGCCGGGCAGACGGTGGCGCTGGTCGGTGCGACGGGGGCGGGCAAGACGACGCTCGCGAAGCTCGTGGCCCGGTTCTACGACCCGAGCGCGGGCGCGGTGCTGCTGGACGGCGTCGACCTGCGCTCGCTGTCCGACACCGACCTGCGGCGAGCGGTGGTGATGGTGACGCAGGAGAACTTCCTGTTCTCCGGTTCCCTCGCGGACAACGTCGCGCTGGGCAGGCCGGGCGCGTCGCGGGCCGACGTCGAGCAGGCGGTGGCGTCGGTGGGAGCGCACGAGTTCGTCACCGCGCTGCCCGAGGGCTACGACACCGACGTGCGCAAGCGCGGCGGGCGGCTCTCGGCCGGGCAGCGGCAGATGGTGGCGTTCGCGCGGGCGTTCCTCGCCGATCCGGCGGTGCTCGTGCTCGACGAGGCCACGTCCAGCCTGGACGTGCCGACCGAGCGGGACGTGCAGGCGGCGCTGAAGACGGTGCTGGCCGACCGGACGGCGCTGATCATCGCCCACCGGCTGTCCACGGTGCTGATCGCCGACCGGGTGCTGGTGGTGGACGGCGGGCGCGTCGTCGAGGACGGCACGCCGGAGGAGCTGATCGGGGACGGCGGACGGTTCGCCGCGCTGCACACGGCGTGGCTCGACTCCCTGGCCTGAGCCGCGTTCCCGAGGTCGGCGTCCGGCACCGGCCGCGCCCTACAGCAGGGTCAGGACCAGCGCGAACCAGGCGAGGAGCACGCCGGCGACGACCCCGTGGGCGACCCAGCGCCACACGGGGACCCGGCGGGCGAGCCACACCGACGGCGCGAGCCCGCCCACGACCAGCACGTTCGCCACCAGGGCGAGCCAGCCGCCGGTCTCGCCGAGGCCGAGGGACAGCGTCACGACGCTGAACGCCACCAGGGCCGTGACGACGCCGCTGACGGTGAGCCCGGTCGCCCACGGCGTCTCCTCCGCCGGCGTCTCCTCCCCCGGCGTCTCCTTCGCGGGCGTCGACGGCGACGGCTCCTCCGCCGGACCCTCCGGCGTCGGCGCGGGAGGCTCGGGAGCGGTGATCAGACCCGTTTCACCCGTCACCGGATCGGAGTACGTCACGGGGGTGCGCATCGAGGCCGCGAGCCGCAGCGCGAGCTGCCGGCCGCGCCGGGTGACGAGCGCGGCGGCCGCGCCGTCGTCCGGCACGCCGTTGCGGGTGACGGCGTCGGCGACCTTCGCCCACTCGTGCAGCGCCTCGGCCAGACCGCCGCCGAGCGGCAGCGTGTGCGGGTCGACCTCCTGCTCACCGGTCTCGTCCCGCCCCGCCAGCACCGCGCGGCCATCGCGGACACGCAACTCCACGAACCCCTCGCCTCCACCGACCGGTCGAATTCCGCCGGGTCGAACGTATCGTGTCCGGGCCGTCTCAGGTGATGGCGTAGAACGCCACCGCGGCGGCCGTGGCGACGTTGAGCGAGTCGACCCCGTCCGCCATGGGGATGCGCACGGCGAGGTCGGCCTCGGCCAGCGCCTCCTCGGTGAGCCCCGGTCCTTCCGAGCCGAGCAGCACGGCCACCCGCTCGCCGCGCAGACCGGCGTCCGCCAGGCCGACCGCTCCGCCGCGCGGGGTGAGCGCGGCGACGCGGAACCCCTCGTCGCGCAGCACCTGCAGACCGCCGGGCCAGTCGTCGAGCGTCGCGAACGGGACGCGCAGCACGTGCCCCATCGACACGCGGACGCTGCGCCGGTACAGCGGGTCGCTGCACCCCGGCGCGAGCAGGACGCCGTCGACGCCGAGCGCGGCGGCGTTGCGGAACAGCGCGCCGAGGTTCTCGTGGTCGCCCACGCCCTCCAGCACGGCCAGCCGCCGCGCCCCGGCTGCCAGCTCCCGCGCCGAGCGCCGGGGAGCGCGATCGGCTGCGGCGAGCACGCCCCGGTTGAGGTGGAAGCCCACGACCTCGGCCATCACCTCGGCGGAGGTGACGTAGGCGGGGGCGTCGACCGGCGCGAGCAGCGGCTCCAGCGCCTCGATCCGGCGGCGGACGCCGAGCAGGCCGCGCACGGGGTAGGGCGAGGCGAGCAGCCGTTCCACCACGACGACGCCCTCGGCGATCACGAGGCCGCGCCCGCCGGGCCGGTCGGGACGCCGGTCGGCCGTCGACAGGTCCCGGAAGTCGTCCAGCCTGGGGTCGGCCGGGTCGTCGATCTCGATGGCCTGCACCGGGCCAGTCTCGCATCCCGGACACGTGGGATGCCCCGGAGGGCGCAACGATCAATCCTTCCACCAGCGTCTTCTCGCTGATCGTCACTACGAGGTGACGGAGAGCACCGGGATGGGCGCTGGCGGGGGCCAGGTGTCCGTGCCACGGTGAAGCCTCCGCCGAAACCGCTGTGCCGGGTCGAGCGAAGGGGGGACGACGTGGGAGGAGAGGTCTCCGGTCGCACGTTCACCAGGGAAGACAGGCAGCGGTACCGCGAGAAGGTCCACCGGTCGCTGGACGCCCTGGCGACGATGCTGGCGCAGAACAGCTTCTCCTTCCCCCGTCAGCAGATGGGCCTGGAGATCGAGCTCAACCTCGTCGACGACGAGATGCGTCCGGCGATGGCCAACGCCGAGGTGCTGGAGAAGATCGACGACCCGTCGTTCACGCTGGAGCTGGGTCAGCAGAACCTGGAGCTCAACGTCCCGCCGCGCGCACTGGCCGGGGACGAGGTGCTCGGCCTGGAGCACGAGCTGCGGGAGTCGCTGAACGCGGCGGACGCGAAGGCCGGGGACGCCGGAGCGCGACTGGTGATGATCGGCGTGCTGCCGACCCTGCGGCACGAGCACTTCGACGCCCGCTGGATCTCCCGCGGCCCGCGCTACGCGCTGCTCAACGACCAGATCCTCGCCGCACGCGGTGAGGAGACGGTGCTCCAGGTGGAGGGCACCCCGATGCCGGGCCGCCGTCGGCCGGAGCGGCTGCGCAGCTACGCCGAGACGATCCTGCCCGAGGCCGCGTGCACGTCGGTGCAGCTGCACCTCCAGGTCGCGCCGGAGGACTTCGCCGACCACTGGAACGCC
Organism: Umezawaea beigongshangensis; assembly: GCF_016464305.1. Classification (GTDB taxonomy): domain Bacteria; phylum Actinomycetota; class Actinomycetes; order Mycobacteriales; family Pseudonocardiaceae; genus Umezawaea_A; species Umezawaea_A beigongshangensis. Next base: position 145,193 of record NZ_JAEIOJ010000004.1, on the reverse strand, counting down.
GCGCAGTGCCTCGCGGGCGTGCAGGTGGCGATCGGCGCGAACTCGCCGTTCCTGCTGGGCAAGGCGCTGTGGCACGAGACCCGCATCCCGCTGTTCCTGCAAGCCACGGACACCAGGCCCGACGAGCTGAAGAACCAGGGCGTGCGCCCGCGCGTGTGGTTCGGCGAGCGGTGGATCACCTCGATCTTCGACCTGTTCGAGGAGAACGCCCGCTACTTCCCCGCGCTGCTGCCCGAGACCGGCGACGAGGACCCGTTGGAGGTGCTGGCCGCCGGAGGCGCGCCGCGTCTGGCGGAGTTGAGGCTGCACAACGGAACCGTGTGGCGGTGGAACCGCCCGGTGTACGACGTGGTGGACGGCGTGCCGCACCTGCGGGTGGAGAACCGGGTGCTGCCGGCGGGACCGACGGTCGTCGACACACTGGCCAACGCGGCGTTCTTCTACGGCGCGCAGCGGGCGCTCGTCTCGCAGGACCGTCCACTGTGGAGTCAGATGTCGTTCCAGGCGGCGGAGGAGAACCTCTACACCGGTGCGCGGCACGGGATGCACGCCCAGCTGTACTGGCCGGACATCGGCTGGGTGCCGTCCGACGAGCTGGTGCTGCGACTGCTGCTGCCGATGGCGCACGAGGGCCTGCGCGACTGCGGCGTGTCCGACGCGGCGCGGGAGCGCTACCTCGGGGTGATCGAGCAGCGCTGCCTGGCCCGGTGCACCGGCGCGTCGTGGCAGCGGGACACCGTGGCACTGCTCCAGGAGCGCGGCGCGGACCGGGACACGGCGCTGACGGGCATGGTGAAGCGCTACGTGGAGCTGATGCACACCGGGGAACCGGTGCACACCTGGCCGATCGGCTGAGCCGTCGCGAGCGGGCGGGAGGGCGGCGGTCCTCCTCCCCGCGAGCGGCGGCCGGCGATCAGCGGCGGCGCCCCGACTTCAGCGGCGCCACGTCGGCCCCGTCGTGGGAGCTGCGGCAGTCGTCGGGCGTGACGGCCTCGACGGCGAGCGTCAGCATCCCCTTCACACCCGTGTAGATCGACTCGCCGCGCGAGGCGATCGAGGTGTGCACCCGGTTGGAGTCGGAGAAGTCGCGGTCGTCCGTGACCCGCTTCTTCCCCGCCTCCTCGGGCTTCGTCGCGCTGCGGAGGTTGACCTCCAGCCAGGCGGCGACCTCGGTGGGCGTGGTCAGCACCTCTTCCGGGGTGCGCTCCAGCCGCTCCTGCCGAGGGGACGCGTGGTCGAGCGAGGTGTGTTCGACGTACGCGTGCCAGTGCGTGTTGCGCATGGACCAGGTCTGTTCGACCGGCCAGTCCTCCTCGGATGCCATGGTGTCCAGTCTGCACCCTCCCGCGAGACCGTCGCTCACACGTCCGGAATGCGGTTCACGCGCGCCGCGGCGACGCCGGGCCGGTCGCGCGCCACCAGCGGCAACGTCCCCCGAACGCCCGCACGCGCCTAATTGCCAGTATGTTGCAAGTGATAGACACTTGCAGAAGAAGGCGATGGGAGAGAGCGCGATGGCCCCGTACGTGCTGCCGGACCTGGACTACGACTACGCGGATCTGGAGCCGGCGATCATCGGCGAGATCAACGAGCTGCACCACAGCAAGCACCACCTGGCCTACGTGAAGGGCGCGAACGACACCCTGGAGCAGATCGCCGAGGCGCGCGACCAGGACGCGTTCGGCTCGATCGTCGGCCTGGAGACCACGCTCGCGTTCCACCTCGCCGGTCACTCGCTGCACCAGATCTGGTGGAAGAACCTCAGCCCGGACGGCGGCGACAAGCCGACCGGTGAGCTGGCCGCGGCGATCGACGAGCACTTCGGCTCGTTCGACAAGCTGCGCGCCCAGCTCGGCGCGGCGGCGAGCACGATCCAGGGCTCCGGCTGGGGAGTCCTGGCGTGGGACCCGGTCGGCCGGCGGCTGATCACCCAGCAGCTCAAGGACCACCACTCGAACCTGTCGATCGCCACGACGCCGCTGCTGGTGTTCGACATCTGGGAGCACGCGTACTACCTGCAGTACCGCAACCTGAAGGCCGACTACATCAGCGCGCTGTGGAACGTCGTGAACTGGACCGACGTCAACGCCCGCTTCGAGGCGGCGCGGGCGGGCCAGAACGGCCTGCTGCTGCCCACGACGTAGTCGCGTCGCCGCAGAACTCGGCGTGGACGCTCCGACAAGCTCCCGTCGACGGTGCCGGGCCCTCACGAGGGGTCCGGCACCGGCCTCCTTCCAGCGCGGACGACGGTGCCCCGCCCCTCGCGGTACGAGCGAGGGGCGGGGCACCGTCCGTTCCCGAACTGACCGCCGCTCCCACCACGAAGCGACGAGACTTAGGTTAGCCTAAGCTTTGGCTTCGGGGAAGTCCTTCTCGACGGCGTCTCTGCGGCGCATCAGCACGAACCCGCCGACCAGCGCCGTCACGACGGACACGGCCCCTCCCACGACCAGCGGCGCGCGACCGCTGAAGTGCTCGGCCAGCCAGCCCATCACCGGTCCGCCGAGGGGGTTGCCGCCGAGGAAGACCAGCATGTAGATGCCCATGACGCGCCCGCGCATCGCCGGTGCCACCGACAGCTGCACGGTGGAGTTGGCCGTCGTCGTGAAGGTCATCATCGCGATGCCCACCGGGATCAGCACCGCGCCGACGGTCCAGATGCTCGGCATCAGCCCGGCCACGATCTCCAGCACGCCGAACGTCAGCGCGCCGGTGATCAGCAGCCTCGTGCGGGGTCTGCCGCGCGAGCTGCGCCGGGCGGCCAGCGTCGCGCCGGCCAGCGTGCCGACGGCGAGCAGCGTGGACAGCAGTCCGTAGGCGTCGGCGCCCCCGCCGAAGACGTTGCGGGCCAGCACGGCGAGCGTGACGTAGAAGTTGAGGCCGAAGGTGCTGACGAAGAACACCAGGAACAGCAGGATCATCAGGTCGGGCCGCCGCCGCACGTAGCGCAGCCCCTCGACCAGCTGCCCCTTCTGCCGGGGCACGGGATCGGCGCGGTGCAGGTCGGCGGTCCGCATGAGCAGCAGCCCGGTCAGCACGCCCACGAAGCTCGCCGCGTTGACCAGGAACACCCAGCCGGTGCCGACGACCGTGATCAGCACGCCCGCGACCGCCGGGCCGACCATGCGGGCCAGGTTGAACGTCATCGAGTTGAGCGCGACGGCGTTGCCGAGCTGGTCGCGGCCGACCATCTCCACGACGAAGGACTGCCGCACCGGCGTCTCGACCGCGGACACGCAGCCCAGCAGCAGGCACAGCAGGTAGACGTGCCAGAGCTGGGCGAGACCGGTGACGTCGAGCAGGCCGAGCGCGAGGGCGCACAGGCCGAGCCCGGTCTCCAGGACCAGCAGGAACCGGCGCTTGTCGAGCCGGTCGGCCAGCACGCCGCCCCACAGGGACAGCAGCAGGACGGGCAGGAACTGCAGGGCCGCGGCGATGCCGAGCGCCACCGGGCTGCCGCCGGAGATCTCCAGCACGAGCCAGTCCTGCGCGACGCGCTGCATCCACACGCCGACGAGCGAGACGACCTGCCCGGAGGCGTAGAGGCGGTAGTTGCGGACCCGCAGGGAGCCGAACGTGCCGCTGGCGCGGGGCGCGCGTCCCAGCGGTGGCGACGGTGGCGGTGCTGACGGTGGCGGGGGTAGGGATCGGTCCCGGTCCCGCTGGTCCGCTTCGCCACCACCCGCGTACGCCGGCACGTCGTTACTGCCCCGCCATCCCGTCGATGATCTCCGCCGCCCTCGACAGCAGCTCCCGGTCCTCGCGCGACAGCTCGGCCAGACGCTTGTCCAGCCACGCCTCCCTGGCGGAGATCTCGTCGAGCAGGTACGTCCGGCCCCGCTCGCTCAGCTCGACGATGGCCTGACGGCCGTCGGTCGGGTGCGGGCGGCGGGTGGCGAACCCGAAGTCCTCCAGGGCCGCGATCACCCTGGTCATCGACGGGGGCTGGACGCCCTCCTTCGATGCCAGCTCACCGGGGGTCAGCGGTCCGCACTTGTGCAGTGTGGACAGCGCGGACACCTGCGTGAGCGAGATCGCGGAGTTGGTGCGCTGTGCGCGGAGACGACGGTTCAACCTGACCACCGCCAACCTCAACCGGCCGGCAAGCCCACGATCGTCCGCGTCGTCCACGTCGTTAGCCTACCTCACGATCTCACCCGGCAGTGGCGCCGAACGGGGCGTCACGGGGCCAGCAGGGCCCGGATCGGCCCGATCGCGAAGTAGAGGACGAACGCGGCGGCCACCACCCACATCAGCGGGTGGACGCTGCGAGCGCGCCCGGTCAGCGCGCGCAGCAGCACGTAGCTGACGAACCCCGCGCCGATGCCGTTGGCGATCGAGTAGGTGAACGGCATGACCACCATCGTGAGGAACGCGGGCAGCGCCACGGAGAAGTCGCCGAAGTCGATCTCCTTGACCTGCGTCATCATCAGCGCGCCGACGATCACCAGCGCCGGTGCCGCCGCCTCGACGGGGATGACCTGGTAGAGCGGGGTGAAGAACATCGCGGCGAGGAACAGCAGACCCGTCACGACGTTCGCCAGGCCCGTCCGCGCGCCCTCCGCGATGCCCGAGGCCGACTCCACGAAGACGGTGTTGGACGACGCGGACGCGGCGCCACCGGCCACCGCGCCGAGGCCGTCGACGAACAGCGCCCGGTTCACGTCCGGCAGCTGGCCCCGCTCGTCCACCAGACCCGCCTCCTTGCCCAGGCCCGTCATGGTGCCGACGGTGTCGAAGAAGTCCGTCAGCACGAGGGTGAACACGAGCAGCGCGGCGGTGATCGCCGGGACGCGGGTCCACGCGCCGAACGACACGTCGCCCAGCAGCGACAGGTCGGGCAGGCCGAACACCGAGTCGGGCACGGCCGGGTAGCCGAGGTTCCAGCCCCCGGGGTCGGTGCCCCCGGACGGACCGGCGTGCACGACCGCCTCCAGCACCACGGCCAGCACGGTGGTCGCCAGCACGCCGACGAGGATCGCGCCCTTCACCCGGCGGGCCATCAGGACGCCGATCAGCAGGAGCCCCACGACGAAGACCAGCGTCGGCCAGGAGGCGATGGAGTTGTCGATGCCCAGTCCCACGGGCACGGTGGTGTTCGCCGCGTCGGGCAGCCGCCGCACGAACCCGGAGTCGACCAGGCCGATGAAGCAGATGAACAGGCCGATGCCGACGGCGATGGCCGCCTTCAGCTCGGCGGGCACGGCGTTGAACACCGCCTTGCGCACACCGGTGACGACGAGCAGCAGCACGACGACGCCGTTGACGACGATCAGGCCCATCGCCTCCGGCCAGGTCATCTGCGGCACCATCGTGACGGCCACGAAGCTGTTGATGCCGAGCCCGGCCGCCATCGCGAACGGCAGGTTCGACACCAGCCCGAACAGGATGGTCGTGACACCGGCGACGAGGGCCGTCACGGCGGCGACCTGCGGCACGGGCAGGACCGCGCCGAGCACGTCCTTCTTCGCCCCCGCGTCGTCGGCCGAGAAGCTGCCCAGGATCAGCGGGTTCAGCACGACGATGTAGGCCATCGTCACGAACGTGACGAGCCCGCCGCGCACCTCCCGCCCGATCGTCGAGCCGCGCTCGGAGATCTTGAAGAACCCGTCGATCTTCGACGGCGTCGACGTCGTCGTGGCCATGCGCTTCCCCTCGGTGCGGCGGTTCTCGGCACGTGAGCCTGCCCCACGCGTGTTCCGGCCGGGTAATCTCCGCGACGTGGCCGAACCGTCCGAGATCGACCCGTTGCCGAGTCCCCCGCCGCTGCCGCCGCGTCTCGCGGACCCGGTGCCCGCGATCGTCGGTGGCACGGCGCTGTGGGGCCTGGCACTCGTGGTGCTGCTCGTCGCACGGCTCGCCTTCGACGCGGACACCACGACCTGGGTGTGGGCCAGCCTCTGCGGCTTCGCGCTGGGGATCATCGGGCACGGCCTGTTCCGCTGGCAACGCGGGGCAGCTCGACGCGGATCGCGCACCGCCCAGACGGGGCTGTAGATCACCTATCCGAGCAGCACGGCGGGCGTGGGCTCGGCGACGAGCGCGGCGAACGCGTGCCGCTCGGCCCAGCGCCCGGACGTCCAGGCGAGCGCGCGCGCCAGCCCCTCCGGCGTGTCGGCGGCGTGCGGGACGCCGTCGGCCGTCCACCAGGGCACCTCGTGCTCGACGCCACCGCCGTCCACCACGACCAGCCGGTCGTGGACGACGACCCCGCCCTCCGGCAGGGGCACGTCCAGCAGCTCGCACGCCACGCGCACCGCGCCGAGGTCCTGCCAGCTCACCGGGTCGCCGTCACCCAGCACCGTCCCGCCGAGCTCCTCGGAGGCGAGCGGCAGGTCCAGCAGCTCGGCCAGCGCACGCGCGGTGTCCTCGTCCACCGACGGCGTGGCCAGCACCCGCTCGGCGGGCACGACGCCGAACAGCCACGGCAGGTCGACCACGACGACGGACTCGGCGTCCGCGACCCCGCCGGACAGCACGCGCACGTGGTCCGGCAGGTCGACCCGCGCCGGGTCCACGTCGGCGTCGGCCAGTTCGGCGTGCGCCCGCAGCACCACCCCGGCCGGGATCTGCCGGTCGGGGTCGCCGAGCCGGGCCAGCAGGTCGGAGGCGTCGGCCACGTCCTCCACCACGAGGTCGGCGCGCACGCCGATCAGCTCCAGCAGCGACCGGTCGAGGCCGGTGTCCGGGACGGGGTCGTAGAGGCCGGTCAGCTCCTCGGCGTCGGACAGCCGCCAGTGCCGCGGCGCACGACCGGCGAGCAGCGCGTGCCGCGAGATCCACCACGCCGGGTGGCCGTCCGGGTCGCGCAGGGCGCGCGCCGTGACCGGGTCCCCGGCGAGCAGCCGCAGCGCCCGCGGCCACGCCGTGTCGGCGATCAGGTCGAGGTCGCGGATGCCGACGAGCCGGTTCGGCGGCTCGGGCAGCGCGTCCCACCACTCCTCCTCGTCGGGGAGGTCGTGCTCGGGCGCGGTCGGCAGCTCGTCCACGACCAGCGCGAACCCGTCGATCACGCCGACGGCGGCGAGCACCTCGCGCGGCCAGCTCTCGGCGAACTCGGCGGCCAGCACCCGCACCGGCGCGTCCCGCGCGAGCAGGTCGCGCAGCGTCGAGTCGGGCAGCACGTACTCGTCGGCGCGGTGCCACTCGCCGCCGGCGCCGGGCAGGGCCAGCTCGGACAGCCACGGCTGCTCCCCCGAGCGCACACCGGCGTGCTCGACCAGGCGCAGCACGACGCGCACCAGGTCGGCGGTGTCGAGCCCGGCCTCGGCCTCCTCGACGCTGCGGTGCACGGCCTCGCGCAGCGCGGCGGAGTCGAGCAGCTCGACCGGACCCGCCTCCTGCGCGCCGAGCAGCAGCAACAGCGGGTGGACCGCGTCGGGGTGGACGATGCGCAGACCGGACACGTCGACGCTCGCGAGCAGGTCGAGGATCGCGGGGTCGGCGTCGAACACCAGGACGCCGCGCGGGCTGGACACCGTGCGGCCGTCGGCCAGGGGCACGGGCAGCGCGCCCAGCTCCTCGCGGGCCTGCGGGTCGACCTCGGCGATCGGCAGCAGCGCGGCGTAGAGCCGCCGCCACCAGTCCGGCTCGCCGCTCAGCCCGGCCAGCGCCGCGGCGACCTGCGCCACGCCCAGCCGGGGCACGTCGAGCGCGGCCAGCGCCCGCGCGTGCTCGGGGAGGGTTAGCTCGGCGTCGAGCAGGCCGGGGACGACGTCCTCCAGCAGGTCGACCAGGTCCTCCGACGCCGCGTCGAGCACGCGGGAACGGGCCGGGGCGGCCCACTCGCCGGTGGCCAGCGGCAGCCACTCCGTCTCCCGCAGCCGGGCGAGCACGAGCGCGCGGAGCACGTCGTCCACCTCGGACAGCGGGAAGCCGGGCAGCGGGACGAGCGCGGTGCGGAACATCGCGGGCAGCGCCGCGACCAGCGCCGGGTACTCGCGGGCGGCCTCGGTCAGCACGGCCGTCGTCGCGGGACCGGGCAGGACGCGCCGCCGGGACGGCTCGACCGGCATGGTCGCGAGCAGCCGCGCGGGCAGCGACAGCCGCTCGTCGGTGGGGGTCGGGGCGTGCAGCACGTCCGAGGTCAGCGGCACGGGTTCGTCGTCGCGCAGCGGCACGGCCCAGCACACCGTCCACCTCGGCCGGTCCTGCGCCTCGACGCCCAGCGCGCTCACGGCCTCGTCCGGCAGCTCGCCCCCGGCGCGGTGCACGAGCCAGCGCGTCGTGCCGGCGGGGCCGTGCAGCAGCACGGTGTTCTCCGTCGGCTCCTCGCGCGACCAGGCGCGGTCGCCGATCTCCACCCGGCCGAGGCCGGGCAGGGCGAGCAGCAGGTCCGGCACCTGTTCGACGAAGCCCGCGACCAGCGCGTCGGAGTCGACGCCGGGACGCAGCGGGAGCCTGACCTCGGTGGTGAAGCCCTCGGGGACACCGCCCTCGTCGGTCGGCCACACCAGCCGCAGCACGGGCACGTCGCCACCGCGCAGCTCGGCCAGGTCCGGCAGGGCCTCGCGGGTGCGGTCGGCGGAGAACGCGACACCGCCGGTGGACGAGACCACCCGCGGGGCGTCGGTGACCGCGAGCACGGCGGCGAACCCGACGCCGAACCGGCCGACGGTCCCCGCGCTCTTGGCCGAGGCGCGCAGCGAGGCCAGCGCGGCGACGCCGTCCGCGTCCAGCGGAGCGCCGGTGTTGGCGGCGCGCAGCTCACCGTCCACGACGGACAGTCGCAGCACACCCGGCTCGGCACCGGCCGCGTCGGCGGCGTTCTGGGCGATCTCGACCAGGAGCCGGTCCCGGTAGCCGCCGAGGCGCAGGTCCTCCTCGGCGTTGGCGTCCTCGCGGAAGCGGGTCGGCGAGCCGCGCCAGGAGGCCAGCACCGAGTCGCGGAGCGCGCCGGTGCCGAAGGGGTCCGAACTCACAGCTGCGCCGGTGCTTCCTCCGGCGCGGCGACCGGGACGTTGACCTCCACGTCGAGCAGCGCGTCGTCGTAGATCACGTCGGCGACCGGGATGGCGGGACCGCCCTCGACCGCGACCTCGGAGTGCGCGCCGCAGCCGTACTCGACGTTCACGACGTGGCCGTCCGCCGGGGTCAGCTCGTTGGCGCAGACGCCGAACCCCGCGCCGAGCGAACCGGAGAGCTGGAGGTAGAAGCCGCAGGTGCCGCACGTCGCCGGGGCGCCGCGGGCCATGTCGCTGCGCGGGCCGAACTCACCGGACTGCCAGCGCTGCGCGGCGTCGAGGCGGCCCTCGCGGGACAGCATCCGCACGCGGCCGAGGCCGATCTCCAGCGCCACCTCCTCGACGCCCGTGTCGTCGGAGGCGAGGTAGCCGGGGGACAGCCGCGGGTCGTCGGCCCTGCTGGGCATGAGGTCGCCCACACCGAGGTCACCGGCGCGGACCCGCTCCTCCCACGGCACCCACGCGGGCGCGACGAGCGCGTCGGCGCCGGGCAGCAGCACGACCTCGCTGATCGTCACCGGCGTGCCGGGACCGGCGTACGCCACCGTGACGGCCCAGTTCCAGCCGCCGTAGCCGGGGTGCTGCGCGTCGAACAGGTGGGTGGCCGAGAACTCGTCCTCGGCCTGCACACCGGTGTGCGCGCCCACTCTCTGCTCCCCCGCCACCTCCTGCGCCGCGGCGCGGGCGAGGTCGACGGCGTCGGCGAGCACTGGCTTGGGCTGGGTCGGCGTCGCGGTCACACCTGCGATTGTGCCGCACGCCGTGCCGGGACGTGTGCGCACGTGCCACCCTTCCCGTGTGCGGATGCTCCTGGTGTTGCCGGTGCTGGTGCTGACGGGGGCGTGCTCGGCGTCGCCCGTGCCCGTCGCGGAGCCGCCGGAGGTGCTCGCGCTGCGCCCCGAGGTGATCGCGCGGCTCCCGCACGACGCCGACGCGTTCACCCAGGGCCTGGAGCTGGCCGACGGCGTCCTCTACGAGGGCACGGGTCTCCGGGGGCGGTCGTCCCTGCGCGCGAGCGACCCGGACACCGGCCGGGTCGACGAGCGGGTGGACCTGCCGGCCGACCTGTTCGGCGAGGGGATCACCGTCGTCGGCGACCGGATCTGGCAGATCACCTGGCGCGACGGCGTCGCCGTCGAGCGGGACCGGGCCACGCTGGCCGAGCTCCGCCGCGTGTCCTACGACGGCGAGGGCTGGGGGCTGTGCCACGACGGCGCGCGGCTGGTCATGAGCGACGGCTCGCCGGAGCTGACGTTCCGCGACCGGACCAGCTTCGCCGAGACGGGCCGGGTGACCGTGACCCGCGACGGCACGCCCGTGGAGGAGCTGAACGAGCTGGAGTGCGTCGGCGGCGCGGTGTGGGCGAACGTGTGGCAGACCGACGAGATCGTCCGCGTCGACCCCGCCTCCGGCCGCGTGACGGCGGTCGCGGACCTCGCCGCTCTGAAGCCCGCCGGCGCGTCCGGCGTCCTCAACGGCATCGCCGCGGTGCCCGGCACGGACGAGTTCCTCGTCACCGGGAAGAACTGGCCGACCACCTTCCGGGTGCGGCTGGTCGGGGGCCCGTGACGCGGTCCGCCGGATTTCCGCGCGCACACGGCCCTATGGTCCGGGGATCATGGACGTAGACCTGGGGAACGTAGAGCGCGCGGCCAGGACCATCGACCCGGTGTTCCGCCGCACTCCGCAGTACCGCGACGACCTGCTCGACGAGGCGCTCGACGCGCGGGTGGTGGTCAAGGTCGAGACGGCCAACCCGCTGCGCAGCTTCAAGGGGCGCGGGGTGGACTTCGCGACCTCGCGGCTGGAGCGGGGAACGCGGGTGGTCTGCGCCTCGGCCGGGAACTTCGGTCAGGCACTGGCGTACGTGGGCCGCAAGCGCGGCTTCCACGTCGAGGTGTTCGTCTCCGCCACCGCGTCGGAGAGCAAGGTGGAGCGGATGCGCGCGATGGGGGCGCGCGTCGTGCCGGTCGAGGGCGACTTCACCGACGCCAAGACGCGGGCCCGCGACCACGCGCGCGGTGGGAACCGGGTGTTCCTGGAGGACGGCAGGGAGCCCGCGCTGGCCGAGGGCGCGGGCAGCATCGCGGTGGAGCTGCTCCCGGCCGGGCCGTTCGACACGATCTACGTGCCCCTGGGCGACGGGTCGCTCATCGCCGGGATCGCCGTGTGGTCCAAGAAGCACGCCCCGCGCACGCGCGTCGTCGGCGTGTGCGCCCAGGGCGCGCCCAGCATGGCCGACAGCTGGCAGGTCGGTCAGGTCGTGCAGTCCGACCGCGCGGACACGATCGCGGACGGACTGGCGGTGCGCACGCCGGTGCGCGAGTCCCTCACCCGGCTGGTGGAGGTCGTGGACGACGTGGTGCTCGTCTCGGACGACGCGATGCGCTCGGCCGTGGACCTGGCGCGGCGCACGCTCGGTCTCGTGCTGGAGCCGTCGGGGGCGGCGGGGCTGGCGGCCATCGCCGCGTACGCGCCCTCGCGCGAGCGCTGCGCGACCGTTCTCACCGGGGGAAACGCCGACCCCGGGGAGTGAACGCCACACACGGGCGGTCCCGTTCGGGCAGGATGAGAGCGTGAAGCGATCCGGCTCCGAAGAACCGTCGCGGGGCGCTCCGCGCACCAGGGGGTGGAGCGGCGGCAGGAGGACGCGCCGGGAGCCGGGCCGGCACGAGGGCGTCGTCCAGTGGCCGCCCCGGCAGCAGGCGCCGGCGCCCCAGCCTCACCGGCAGCCACCACCTCCGCCTCCCCGGCAGCCCGCCGGGCGCAGGCCGTGGGAGGAGGACGAGGACTTCGTCACCCGGCCCGTGCGGCGACCTCCGCCGCCGGGACGCCCGCGCGACACCAGGCCGTACCCGACGGGCGTGCCGCCGCTGGACGAGCACCGGCTGGAGCCCCCGGACGAGCGGCGGACCACGCCGCAGCTGCCGAAGAAGCTGACCGTGACGCGCGTCGCCTTCTGGCGGTGGCGCCAGTTCGGGCAGCAGGGGGTCACGACGTTCCGCCGCGCCCTGCACGCCGACGGCGCGAAGCAGTCCGGCCTGTCGTCGCTCACCTACGCGGTGATGCTGAACTACGCCGCCGACGCCGCGATGGCCGTGGCGCTGGCGAACACGCTGTTCTTCTCCGCCGCCGCCGGGGAGAGCAAGGGCAAGGTCGCCCTGTACCTGCTGATCACGGTCGCGCCGTTCGCGCTCGTCGCGCCGGTCATCGGCCCGGCGCTGGACCGCGTCCAGCGGGGCCGCCGCTTCGCGCTCGCGGCGTCGTGCCTGCTGCGGGTGCTGCTGACGATCGTGATGGCGCTGCACTTCGACGACTGGATGCTCTACCCGGCCGCGCTGGGCTCGATGGTGCTGTCCAAGTCGTTCACCGTGCTGAAGTCCGCGATCACGCCGCGCGTGCTGCCGCCGGACATCACGCTGTCCAGGACGAACGCCCGCACGACGGTGTTCGGCCTCGCCGCGGGCGGGGTGTTCGGCGCGGTCGCGGCGGGGCTGTCGGTCCCGTTCGGTCCGGCGGGCGCGCTGTGGTTCACCGCCGTGCTGTCCGCCACGAACGCCTGGACCTGCCTGCGCATCCCCTCGCGGGTCGAGGTGACCGAGGGCGAGGTGCCGGCGTCGCTGCGGCGGGCGCCGCACCGCGCCCGGCGGCAGCCGCTGGGCCGGCACGTCGTGGTCGCGCTGTGGGGCAACGGCAGCGTCCGGATGCTGACCGGCTTCCTGATGCTGTTCTCGGCGTTCGTGGTGCGCGCGCAGACCGAGGGCGACGCGTTCATGCAGCTCCTGCTGCTGGGCGTGATCGCGGGCGCGGCCGGGATCGGCAGCTTCGCCGGCAACGCGATCGGCGCGCGGACGCACTTCGGCGACCCGGACCGGACGACGGTCCTCGCCGTCTCCGCGGCGCTCGCGTCGGTCGTGGTGGCCGCGGTGCTGCCCGGCCTGGTCACGGCGGCGGTCGTCGGGTTCGTCGGCGCGACCGCCTCGTCGCTGGCCAAGATCAACCTGGACGCGGTGATCCAGGACGACCTGCCGGAGCGGTCGCGGGCGTCGGCGTTCGGCCGCTCCGAGACGATCCTCCAGCTCACCTGGGTCTTCGGCGGCGCGCTGGGCGTGCTGCTGCCCCCGGACTACCGGATCGGCTTCGCGGTGCTGGCCGCGCTGCTCGCGCTGGGACTCGTGCAGACGGTCCAGTGCCGCCGCGGCACGTCGCTGATCCCCGGCCTGGGCGGTGACCGGCCCGTTCACCCCAACGCGGTGCAGGAGACCGACAAGTTCACCGAACGGCCGAGGCCGTAGGCTCGCTCGACGTGCGCCCAGTTCTGACCGTCTCCCTGGCAGCCGCTGGTCTCGTCCTGGCCGGGTGCTCCGCACCCCCGGACCCCGAGGTCACGTTCTACGCGGCCGGCACCACGATCGACGTCGGCCCGACCCAGCTGTGCGACGTCGCGCTGAACGAGTGCGAGGCGTTCCCCGGGGCCGCCGGAGCACTGCGGGTGCCGCCGGGCCGTCCGCTCCAGATCTCGGTGCCGGGCGAGGTCGCCGAGACGCCGTGGACGGTCGTGTTCAGCTACCGCAACGCCGCCGGTGAACCGCAGGAGCCCGCGCGCAGCCGCATCTTCACGAAGGACGAGCAGTACGCCTACACGCTGACGCTGCCGGACCCCGGTGACCAGCTGGAGACGGTGGAGGTGCAGCAGCTCGGTGCCGCCCTGACCCCGGACGGCACCGACCTCCAGTTCTTCACGCGGGCGACCTGGGTGCTGTCGATCGACGACCGCGGCTGATCGGGCGGATCACGGGTCCAGCTCCCTGGCGACCGCGCGGACCAGGTCGGCGATCAGCTTGATGTTCTTGCGATCGGGGTAGCGGCCGCGGCGCAGGTCCGGCTGGACCTTCACCTCCAGCACCTTGATCATGTCGTCGATCAGGCCGTGCAGCTCCTCGGCGGGACGGCGACGCGCCTCCACCACGGAGGGGGCCGGATCGACGAGCCGGACGCTCAGCGCCTGCGGGCCGCGCCTGCCCTCGGCCATGCCGAACTCGATGCGCTGACCGGCCTTCAGGCCCTCCACCCCCGGGGGCAGGGCCGACGCCCGGACGTAGACGTCCTCGCCACCGTCCTGGGTGACGAAGCCGAAGCCCTTCTCGGAGTCGTACCACTTGACCTTGCCGGTCGGCACCGCTCTCACCGTTCCTCTGCATCAACACGACGAACGCGCCCCGGGGCGTACCTGGGACGCGTCCCCCCAGAGTAGCCAGAACACTCCCGTCCGGGCACCTCCAAAGGCGTACTACCCTGGAGGCATGACCGCCGCAGCACCCCGTCCGAAGACGTTGCCGATCGCCGTGGCGCTGTTCGCCGCGGGTGTGCTGGCGCTCGTGGTGGTCTTCGGCCTGTTCGCCGCCGGGTACACCGAGATGCCGCTCTGGCTGAGCGTGGCGGCCTGCCTGCTCACCCCGATCGGCCTGGCGATGGCCGTGCTCAGCGTGGTGCGCGACTCGCGACGCGAGCGCTGAGCCGCTCCGCGTTCGCGGCCAGCCACGCCGGGAACCCGGTCAGGTCGGTCAGCACCACGTCGGCTCCGGCGCGCTCCAGCTCCTCCGCCGAGCACGGTCCGGTGACCACGCCCACGGACTCGGCTCCCGCCGCCTTCGCGCCGTGCACGTCACCGGTGTGATCTCCGACGTACACCGCCGCGTCGTGCTGCTTCAGCACGTCGGCCTTGCCCGTGGACCACAGCTCGCCGTGCAGGTGGTCGACCTCCCAGCCGAGCGCGGCCAGGTGCAGCGCCGCGTTGCGCCCGTACTTCCCGGTCACGACGACGACCTGCCCGCCGAGGGCGCGCACGGCCCCCAGCGACGCGGCGGCCCCCGGCAGCGCGCGGGTCGAGGGCACCACGACGTCCGGGTAGAGGGCGCGGAACCGCGCGACGAGGCCGGGGATCTCCTCCTCCGGCACGCCGAACTGCCGGAACGTCAGGTCCAGCGGCGGTCCGAGGTTCGCGGCGAAGTGCTCGCCGTCGATCGCGTGGCCGGTCTCGCGGGCGAGGGCGTCCATGACGGCCACCATGCCGGGTCTCGGGTCGATGAGGGTCATGTCGAGGTCGAAACCGACGGTCAGCCGCACGCCAGCACTCTACGTGCCGCCACCGGCGCCGATCCGCCCGTGCCGACGCCCCGCCCGCGTGATCAGCGCCGGGTCGGGCGGTCCGCCGCCGCCACCGCGGGCACGATCAGCCCCGACTCGTAGGCCACGACGACGGCCTGCGCGCGGCTGGTCAGGTGCAGCTTGCCCATCGTCCTCTTGACGTGGGTCTTGACCGTGGCCTCGCTGAGCACGAGCCGCTGGGCGATCTCGCCGTTGCTCAGGCCGTTGCCGACCAGGCGCAGCACCTCCGTCTCCCGCGCGGTCAGCACCGACAGCCGCGGCGCACCGGCGGCCGCCGCGCGGTGCTGCTGGGCGTGCGACTCGATCAGCCGCCTGGTGATCCGCGGCGCGAGCAGGACGTCGCCCGCCGCGACCGCGTGCACCGCGGCGATGATCCGCTCCGGCGGCGTGTCCTTGAGCAGGAAGCCCGCGGCGCCCTCGCCGAGCGCCGTGTAGACGTACTCGTCCAGGTCGAAGGTGGTCAGCACGATCACCCGGGGCGGGTCCTCGCCGGCCGCGGCCAGGATCTGCCGGGTGGCGGCGATGCCGTCCAGCACGGGCATCCTGACGTCCATCAGGATCACGTCGGGTGCGACCTCGGCGGCCAGCGCCACGGCCTGCGCGCCGTCGGCGGCCTGGCCCACGACCTCCAGCCCCGGCGCCGCCGTGAACAGGGCGGCCAGCCCCGCCCGGATCAGGGCCTGGTCGTCGACGACGAGCACGCGGATCGTCACAGCGCACCGCCGCTCACCGGCAGGCGGACGGACACGGCGAACCCGCCGTGCTCCCCCGGTCCCGCGTCGAGGACGCCGCCGTACAGCTCGGCGCGCTCGCGCATCCCCCGGATGCCGTACGAGGCCGCCACCGGACCCCGGTGCGAGCGGGACGCCGTGCCGTCGTCGGTCACCCGGAGCGTGAGCGTGCGCTCGCCGTAGTCCAGCTCGACGCGCGCGCTGGCCGGTCCCGCGTGCTTGAGCACGTTGGTCAGCGACTCCTGCGCCACGCGGTAGGCGCACAGGTCCGGCCCCGGCGGCAGCTCGCGGACCTCGCCCGTGACGACCACCTCGACGGGGAGTCCCGCGCCGCGCGTGCGCTCCACCAGCTCGTCCAGCATCGCCAGCCCCGGCTGCGGGCTGAGGTCGGTGTCGTCGGCGTCGGCGTCGGTGTCGTCGGCGCCGGTGTCGACGCGCAGCACGTCGAGCAGGTGGCGCATCTCCGCCAGCGCCTCGCGGCTGGTGCCGGCCACGGTGTCCAGCGCGGTGCGGGCGGTCGGCAGGTCGGTGTCCAGCACGTACCGCGCCACGCCCGCCTGGAGCGAGATGACGGACATGTGGTGCGCGACGACGTCGTGCAGCTCCCTGGCGATGCGCACGCGCTCGTCGGCCACCGCCCGCGCCGCCTTCTCGGCGAGCCGTTCGGTGCGCTCCCCCCACCGCCTGGTGCTCTCCCCGAGGACCCACGCACCCAGGGTCACCAGCACCGCCTGCACCACCTGCGCCCACGCGAACGGGTGCGGGAGCGTCGAGAAGCAGAACACCTCGGCGACCGTCGCCGCCAGGAACACGACGGCGGCCACCCACCGGGGCCGCAGCGTCGCCACGGTGAACATCCCGATGAGCATCCCGACGCCGCCGTTGGGGAACGTCCC
The DNA here is from genome assembly GCF_016464305.1 of Umezawaea beigongshangensis. Taxonomy (GTDB): domain Bacteria; phylum Actinomycetota; class Actinomycetes; order Mycobacteriales; family Pseudonocardiaceae; genus Umezawaea_A; species Umezawaea_A beigongshangensis. The sequence continues at coordinate 128,435 of NZ_JAEIOJ010000004.1, read as the reverse complement.
GAAGCCCAGCAGGCTGAAGGCGGCCAGCGCGCTCACCACGACCACCATCACCAGGACCGGCGCCCACTGGCGCAGGGCGACCGGCGCCACCGTGAGCGCGGCCACCAGGTGCGCGACCCACCCGGCCCCTCCGTCGATCCCGGCGAGGGTGGCCGCGGTCAGCGCCGTCAGCACGACGGCCAGCAGCACGTCCGACAGGACCGGTCTCAGGTTCACCCGCACACCTGCACGGTATCCACCGCGCGGCGGCGCGGTCGCCAGCCGCTGGTGGCATCTCCGGCTACCACCTGCGGGGTAGCCGGAGACCCCGGCGCCCCTACGGGCGCGGGAACGTCACGCCGAGCGCGTCCAGGGCTCGGGTCATCGTCCGCATCACGGCCACCGTGTCGGCGTGCGGCATCCGGGGGCTCTCCACGTCCCCGGCGCGCACCCGGTCCACGACCTCCTGGATCTGGTAGGTGTACCCGGCGCCGTCCAGGGCGACCGTCCGCGTCCGCGGCTCCTCGCCGGTGCGGTGCACGGTGATCGCCTCGGGGCGGAAGAACGGGTCGTGGACCTCGACGCGGCCCATCGTGCCCACGACCGTCGCCCGCACGGCGGGAGCCGTCACCAGCGACGCGCTGAGCAGGGCGTGCGCGCCGCCGGGGTACCCGAGCAGCAGGCCGATCTCGGCGTCCACGCCGCTCGGGGCGAGCGAGCCGTGCGCGTGCACGACCGAGGGCTCCCCGAGCAGCAGGTGCGCGAACGACACCGGGTACACGCCCAGGTCGAGCAGGGAACCGCCGCCCATCGCCGGGTTCCACAGCCTGGCCCGCGCGTCGTAGTCGGCGACGAAGCCGAAGTCGGCGTGCACCGTGCGCACGTCGCCGATCGTCCCGTCCGCGACGAGGGCCCCCAGTTCGCGGACCAGCGGGTTGAACCGCGTCCACATGGCCTCCATGAGGAACAGCCCGCGATCGCGCGCCAGCGCGACCAGGTCCTCCGCGTCGGCGACGGTCAGCGTGAAGGCCTTCTCGCACAGCACGTGCTTCCCGGCCAGCAGCGCGTCGCGGGCGACCTCGTGGTGCTGGGCGTGCGGCGTCGCCACGTAGACGACCTCGACGTCCGGGTCGGCCAGCAGCTCGTGGTGGTCGCCGTAGGGTCGCGGGATGCCGTGCCGCTCGGCGAACTCGCGCGCCCTGTCGATCCTCCGCGACGACACCGCGAGCACCTCGACGTCCGGCACCCGCAGCATGTCACCCGTCACGACCTCGGCGATGCCACCGGTCGCGATCACTCCCCAACGCACTCGTTCGGCCACCGCGGCAGCTTAATCGGGGAACGCGTCGCGCCGTCCTCCGTGGACGACCGGAGGCACGGGGCCGCTCCGGAACGCGATCCGGGGAGACCGGGCGGGCGCCGCGTCCGCGGCTACCGCTCCGTCACCGTCTCGGAGCCGCCGGCCCCCGGCCCGGCCTCGTAGGGCAGGGGGACGACCAGGCACGGGCCGCCGCTGTAGAGCCCGGCGTCCACGGCCACGACCTTGCCGTCGGCGTACACGAGCGGGCCGTCGATCTCCTCCGGCGGCACGCCCATCTGGTCGGCGATGACGCTGTGGCCGTGCACGACCCGGCTGCCGCCCAGCGCCTCCAGCACGTGGTCCACGGTGTCCGAGCCGTGCGGGCCGCGGAAGGCGTAGCGCGTCGTCATCCTGCGCCACACCTCCCACCACTCGCTCAGGTCGTCGCTCGCCAGCACGGCGCGCACCGCGTCGTTGATCTCCTCGACGGTGCCGCCCCACTCCAGGTACGCCGTCGTGTCCGAGTGCATCAGCAGGTGGTCGTCGACCACGGCGAGCACCGGGCAGTTCGTCAGCCACGCGACGTGCTCGTCGGTCAGCCGGTCCTGGTCGCTGCGCAGACCGCCGTTGATCAGCCAGCTGCGGGCGAAGCTGCGCGGGCCCTGGCTGCCGGGCACCTGCTCGTCGCCGAAGCGGCGCATCCCCAGCAGCAGGATCTCGTGGTTGCCGACGAGGGCGTGCACCGCGCCGCCCGCCTCGGCCGCCTGCCGCGACAGCGTCATGACGAGTTCGATCACGCCCACGCCGTCGGGGCCGCGGTCGACGAAGTCGCCCAGGAACCACAGCTCGGAGTTCCCCCCGGCCCAGTTGCCCTCCGCGTCGAGCAGGCCGGTGTCGTGCAGCGCGTGGACGAGTTCGGCGAGGTGCCCGTGCACGTCGCCGACCACGTGCAGAGGCCGTGGGTCGGTGGTCACAGCAGCGACGATAAGCGAAGTGGCGGTGCCGCGCCGAAACGCGGAGGGGACGGGAGCCGCGGTGTCGCCCGCCGACCGCGCGCGGCACCCGTCCGATCACGCCGGGTGGTTCAACCGATCACGTCGGCGGGCTTCCCGGCGAACGGATCGGCCGAGTGGCCGACCAGTTCCGCGATGGAGCCGACGACCCTCGTGGGCCGGAACGGGTACAGCTCGGCCGTGGAGTCGGCCGAGATGCCGCTGAGCACCAGGACGGTCTGCAACCCGGCCTCCAGGCCCGACCGGACGTCGGTGTCCATCCGGTCGCCGATCATCAGGGTGTTCTCCGAGTGCGTGCCCAGCGCGCGCAGCGCCGAGCGCATCATCAGCGGGTTCGGCTTGCCCACGTAGTACGGGGCACGGCCGGACGCGCGCTCGATCAGCGCGGCCACCGCGCCGGTGGCGGGCAGCGAGCCCTCGCGGGACGGACCGGTCGCGTCGGGGTTGGTCGCGATGAACTTCGCGCCCTCCTCCACCAGGCGGATGGCCCTGGTGATGGCGGTGAAGCTGTAGGTGCGGGTCTCGCCCAGCACCACGTAGTCGGGGTCGCGGTCGGTCAGGACGTACCCGGCCTCGTGCAGCGCGGTGGTCAGCCCGGCCTCGCCGATGACGAACGCGGAGCCGTTGGGGCGCTGCGAGTCGAGGAACTTGGCCGTCGCCAGCGCCGACGTCCAGATCGACGACTCGGGCACGTCGAGCCCCGTGCGCAGCAACCGGGCCCGCAGGTCGCGGGGCGTGTAGATCGAGTTGTTGGTCAGGACCATGAACGGGACCTCGTTCGCGCGCAGCTCGGCGACGAACTCGTCCGCGCCGGGGATCAGGTGCTCCTCGTGCACCAGGACCCCGTCCATGTCCATCAGGTAGTTCCAGCGCTTGGGCTCGCTCTCCGACATGCGCCCATGATTCACCCGCTGGAGAGGGCGCGGCCAGCTCACGACCCGACGACGTGCCCGCGGGACTCCTCGATCAGCTCCCGGTCGCAGCGCTCGGCCACGGCGCGCTCCCCCGGCACCGCACGTGGCCGGAGCGCTCCAGCGCCGAGAGGCGCGGCGCCGCTGCGCGCGGTGACCCGACGTGCACCCGTCGCTCCAGGAGCACCACTCGCCCGTGTCAGCGGATTACTCTGGGGAAGGTGACTGCGGTGAACCTGGGAGTCCCCGTCGTGCGCAGCGCGCCCGACGTGTCCGCACGACCCGAATCGCCCCACCTCGTGGACCGCTTCGGCCGGGTGGCCACGGACCTGCGGGTGTCGCTGACCGACCGCTGCAACCTGCGGTGCACCTACTGCATGCCCGCCGAGGGGCTGGACTGGCTGCCGAAGCCGGAACTGCTGAGCGACGACGAACTGGCCCGGCTCGTCTCGATCGCGGTGACGCGGCTCGGTGTGACGGACGTGCGGTTCACCGGTGGCGAACCGCTGCTGCGACCCGGCATCGAGAAGGTGATCGCCGCCACCACCGCGCTCTCCCCGAGGCCGAATACGTCCATGACGACCAACGGCATCACCCTCGCCAAGCGTGCGGCGGGACTCGCCGAGGCCGGGCTGGACCGGGTGAACGTGTCGCTGGACACCCTGGACCCGGCGCGGTTCCACGAGATGACCAGGCGCGACCGCATCTCCGACGTGTTCGCCGGCATGGCCGCGGCGCGCGACGCGGGGCTGACCCCGGTGAAGGTCAACTCGGTGCTGCTGCGCGGGGTGAACGACGACGAGGCCGTCCCCCTGCTGCGCTTCGCGCTGGAGAACGGCTACCAGCTCCGCTTCATCGAGCAGATGCCGCTGGACCCCCAGCACGGCTGGGACCGGTCGAGCATGGTGACGGCGGAGGAGATCCTCGACGCGCTCGGCCGCGAGTTCACCCTCGCGCCGGAGTCGACGGATCGCGGGGGCGCACCAGCCGAGCGGTGGCTGGTCGACGGCGGTCCCGCGGTCGTCGGCGTGATCGCGTCGGTGACCCGGCCGTTCTGCGCCGCGTGCGACCGCACGAGGCTCACCGCGGACGGACAGCTGCGCAACTGCCTGTTCAGCACGAGCGAGACGGACCTGCGGGCACCGCTGCGGGCCGGGGCGACCGACGAGGAGATCGCGGACCTGTGGCGGGGCACGATGTGGGCCAAGGCGGCGGGGCACGGGATCAACCGGGCCGGGTTCGACCAGCCCGACCGGCCCATGAGCGCGATCGGGGGCTGAGGGTGACGCGGGTGACCGTGCGGTACTTCGCGGGGGCGCGCGCCGCCGCGGGCGTGCAGGACGAGAGCGTCGAACTGCCGGGTGAGCCGACCGTGGCCGACGCGCTGTCGGCGGTGCGCGACCGCCACGGCGACGCGCTCGCGCGCGTGCTGACCGCCTCCAGCTTCCTGCTGGACGGCGTGGCCGTGCGGGACCGGTCCGCGCCGGTGCCACCGGGGGCGCTGCTGGACGTGCTCCCTCCGTTCGCCGGTGGCTGACCGCGATTGATCGGTACCCCTCCGGAGCGGATCTCAACCCCTCGTCGATCTCCTCCGCCGGGTGATTCACGGCTAGTGAGACAGTCACGGTCAGCTCAAGAGTGCCCTCGGAAGCGTGAGCCACGCCTCACCTACTGTGATCAATTCTGAATGGTCTCAGAACGGAAACAGACCGATAACGGCGCTCCTACCTGCGAAAACATGGGTGATCGACTGACGTAGCGCCGCGTTACTATGACTTGGGTCACACCCGCTACCGTTTGGCGTCCCGGCTCCGGTTACGTACGGTCGCTAATCGGCTGGCCCCGAATCCAGCCAGAGCACCACCGGGACCGAGCACCGAGCCCTGTCCAAGCGGTTCCCGGCACATACCCCGAGCGAGAGAACTCTGCTGGACAGGGACTGACGAGCACTCCGGGCCCGAACCCGAGCACGTCGTGCAGGTGCAGCAGGCCGAGAGGGAAATGGCTCTTTACCGAGGCAAGCACCGCAAGATGTCCAACACCGCTCGCGGATTCGCGAAGGTCGCCGTCGCCGGCGCCATCGTCGGAGCGCCGCTGAGCATCGCCGCCGGCACGGCGAGCGCGGAGGGTTCCGGTGTCAACTGGGACGCCGTCGCCGCGTGCGAGAGCGGCGGAAACTGGTCCATCAACACCGGCAACGGCTACTACGGTGGCCTCCAGTTCTCCCCCCAGACCTGGGCCGGCCACGGTGGCCAGGGCAGTGCGGCGAACGCTTCCCGCGAGGAGCAGATCGCCGTCGCCGAGCGCGTCATGCAGACCCAGGGCATCGGTGCCTGGCCCGTCTGCGGCCCCAAGGGCCTCGGCGGTGGCGGTAGCGCCGCGCCGGTCCAGCAGCAGCGCGCTCAGGCGCCCGTGCAGCAGCAGGCCCCCGTGCAGCAGCAGGCGCCGGTGCAGAAGCAGGCGCCCGTGCAGAAGCAGGCGCCCGTGCAGCAGGCGCCCGTGCAGCAGGCCGCGCCGGTGACGGTGGCCCTGCCGACGTCGAACCCGAACGGTGACTACGAGATCAAGGCCGGGGACACCCTGTCGAAGATCGCGTCCGAGCTGAAGATCGAGGGCGGCTGGACGGCCCTGGCGGAGAAGAACAAGGACTTCCTGCCGAACCCGGACCTGATCATGGTCGGCCACAAGATCGCCACCAAGTAGGGCCCGCACAGCAGCACCGGACCCCCACCGCACCCCTCGCGGTGGGGGTCCCGCGCGCAGGGGCACGGCCCCGGCGAACCGCGAACGCTCCACTCGCGGTGCCCGAACGCTCCACTCGCGGTGCCCGAGCGCTCAACTCGCGCAGCGGGCGCGCGGCCTCACCGCCTCGCCGAAGGCGAGGCCGGGGTCAGGGGCAGTTCACCCACTCGTCCGTGCCGTCGGTGAAGACCTGGCGCTTCCAGACGGGGAGACGCAGCTTCACCTCGTCGACCAGGTCGGAGCAGGCGGCGAACGCCTCCCGGCGGTGCTCGGCGGCGACGGCGACGGCGAGCGCCACGTCGCCGATGCCGAGCGGGCCGACCCGGTGGGTGACGGCGACGGCGCGCACGCCGCTGTGCCTGGTGGCCAGCTCGGCGACGACGTCGGCGACGACGTCGGCCGCGCTGGGGTGCGCCTGGTACTCCAGCTCGCGCACGGAGCGACCGCCGTCGTGGTCCCGGACGACGCCCGCGAACGTCACCACGGCTCCCGCTCCGGCGTCGTCGACGAGCGCGGCGTGCTCCTCGACCGACAGCGGCTCCTCGGTCACGGTGGCGCGCAGCACGGCCGCCGGGCCGGTGTGCACCGCCCCGTGCGAGTGCCGGTGCGGCTGCGCGGGCGCGTGGTCCCCGCCTCGCAGCTGGTCCACGGCGTGGTCCAGCACGCCGCCCAGGACCTCCAGGCCGTCGCGCACCCCGCCGGTCGAGCCGGGCAGGTTCACCACGAGGGTCCGGCCGGCGACCCCGGCGACGCCGCGCGACAGCACGGAGGTCGGCACGCCGGGCCAGCCCGCCGCGCGGATGGCGTCGGCCAGGCCGGGCACCTCCCGGTCGAGCACGCCGAGGGTCGCCTCGGGGGTCCGGTCGGTGGGGCTGACGCCCGTGCCGCCGGTGGTGATCACCACGTCGACCCCGTCGGCCACGGCCCGTCGCAGCGCGTCGGCCACCGGCTCGCCGTCCGGCACGACCACGGGCTCGCCCACCTCGTAGGAGCGGCCCCGCAGCCACTCCACGATCAGCGGGCCTCCCCGGTCGGCGTACACACCGGCCGAGGCGCGGTTGGAGGCGGTGATGACGCGGGCGGTGTTCATCGGCCCTCCGGTCGGGTCCACGTGCCGCTCTTGCCGCCGTCCTTGCGCTGGACGCGGACCGCGTCCAGGGTGGCGGCGGGGTCCACGGACTTGATCATGTCGTGCAGCGCGAGACCGGCGACGGACACCGCGGTCAGCGCCTCCATCTCGACGCCGGTGCGGTCGGTGGTCCGCACGGTGGCGGTGATCAGCACCTCGTCCGCGCCGAGGACCAGGTCCACCTTCACGCTCGACAGCGAGATGGGGTGGCACAGCGGCACGAGGTCGGAGGTCCGCTTCGCGGCCATGATCCCGGCGATCCTGGCCGTGGCGAGCGCGTCGCCCTTGGGCAGTCCGCTGGAGCCGAGCAGCTCCACCACCTCGGCGGTGGTGCGGACCACACCGGTGGCCACGGCCGTGCGCGCGGTCTGGACCTTGTCGGAGACGTCGACCATGCGGGCGGCGCCGCTGGCGTCGAGGTGGGTGAACTGCTCGCTCATGACAGCGATGCTAGGCGTGCGGGCCGCCCGCCGGAGCGGGGCGGCCCGCACGGCCTCACACCTGCTCGGACACGGCCTTGCGGACGGCCTCGGCCACGGCGGGCGCGACCGTCGTGTCGAACACGCTGGGCACGATGAACGACGCGTTGAGGCGGTCGCCGTCCACGACGTCGGCGATGGCGTGCGCGGCGGCCAGCAGCATCGAGTCGTCGATGGTCCTGGCGTGCGCGTCCAGCAGCCCGCGGAACACGCCGGGGAACGCCAGCACGTTGTTGATCTGGTTCGGGAAGTCGCTGCGGCCCGTGGCCACGACGGCGGCGTGCTTCTGCGCCTCCATCGGGTCGATCTCGGGGTCCGGGTTGGCCAGCGCGAACACGATGGCGTCCGAGTTCATCGTCGCGACCTGCTCGGCGCCGAACAGGTTCGGGGCCGAGACGCCGATGAAGACGTCCGCGCCGACGAGCGCGTCGTGCAGGCGCCCGCTGACGTTGTGCTTGTTGGTCTGGGCGGCGATGGACGCCAGGTTGCTGTCCAGGCCCTCGCGGTCGCGGTGGACGATGCCGTCCACGTCGACGGCGACGACGTCACCGGGGCTCTGCTGGCACAGCAGGCGGATGATGGCCGACCCGGCCGCGCCGACGCCGCAGACGACGACCTTGCAGTCGGAGATCTTCTTGCCGACGACCCGCAGGGCGTTGCGCAGCGCGCCGACGACGACGATCGCCGTGCCGTGCTGGTCGTCGTGGAAGACGGGGATGTCGAGCTTCTCGCGCAGCCGGGCCTCGATCTCGAAGCACCGCGGCGCCGCGATGTCCTCCAGGTTGATGCCGCCGTAGACGGGGGCGATCAGCTCGACCGTGCGGATGATCTCCTCGGTGTCCTGGGTGTCCAGGCAGACCGGCCAGGCGTCGACGCCGGCGAACTTCTTGAACAGCGCCGCCTTGCCCTCCATGACCGGCAGGGCCGCGGCGGGACCGAGGTTGCCCAGGCCCAGCACCGCGGAGCCGTCGGTGACCACGGCGACGGTGTTGCGCTTGATGGTCAGGCGGCGCGCGTCGTCCGGGTTCTCCGCGATGGCCTGGCACACCCTGGCGACGCCGGGGGTGTAGGCGCGGGAGAGGTCGTCGCGGTTGCGCAGCGGGACCTTGGAGCTGATCTCGATCTTGCCGCCGAGGTGGACCAGGAACGTGCGGTCGGAGACCTTGCGGACCTCGATCCCCGGCAGCAGCCCCAGGGTGTCGGTGATGTCCTTCGCGTGGTTCGCGGAGAGCGCGTTGCACGTGAGGTCGATGACGACGCGGTCGGCGTGCGACTCCACGACGTCGAACGCGGTGATCACGCCACCGGCGCGACCGACCGCGCTGGTGAGATCACCCGCGGCACTCGCGGAGGGCGGGGCCTCCAGGCGAACGGTGATCGAGTACCCGGGGCCGGGGACCGGCATCGAACCTCCCACATCGACACAGCTCAAGCAGGTCTTGAGCGTAGTCCCGCCCCGTTCGCAGAACGCGGGCGGCTCGATGTGTGGTCCGGAGCACGCGGCGAGGTGCGGACGTCCTCGCCGCGCGCGCCGGGAGGACTACCTGTTGATCTCGGTCCTCGGGTGCTGGTAGCCGAGCTCGTCGGCGGGGAGCGGGAACACGACCTGCCCGAACGGGGACTGCGCGCCCTGCACCTCGCTCGCGAGCTCGCTCACCGCGTGCTCGCCCTCGGGAGCCTGCGGCCAGCTGGGGTCGATGCGCTCGGGGCGTGCCTTCGCCACGATTCCTCCTCGGTGGTGCCTGTGTCCGGACAAGTGTGCCCCAGACCTCCGGCAGCGCCATATACCGTGGTGCAGATGTCCGGCACCACACTGGCCGACTGGCTGCGCGCGCAGGACGACGCCACCCTCGTGGCGCTGCTGCGCGCACGGCCCGATCTGGCCACGCCGCCTCCCGCGGACACCACCGTGCTCGCCACCCGCACGGGGACCCGCGCGTCCGTCTCGCGGGCCTGCGAGGACCTCGACACGTTCACGCTGTCGGTGCTGGAGTCCCTGCTGGTCCTGGACGCCGACGTGGACCCGGTGCCGCTGCGGGCGGCGACCGCGGTGCTCGGCCGGGACGTGCGGGCGAAGCAGGTCAAGCAGGCGGTCGCGACCCTGCGCTCCCGCGCCCTGGTCTGGGGGGCCGACGACGTGCTGTGCGTGCCGCCCGCCGCCCGCGAGGCGGTGCCGCGCTTCCCCGGCGGCCTGGGCCGCTCCTCCCCGAAGCTCGCCGAGACGAACGTCACCGAACTGGTCGACGGGCTCGACGAGGGCGAGCGGCGGGTGCTGGAGGCGCTGGCCTCCGGTCAGCCGATCGGCCAGACGCGGGACGCGGCCCTGATCGTGCCCCTGGAACGCGCGGAGACGCCCGTGCAGCGGCTCCTGGCGCGCGAGGTGCTGCTGCGCCGCGACCCGTCCACCGTCGAGCTGCCGCGCGAGATCGGCGTGGCGCTGCGCGGCGCGCACCCCATGGGTGAGATCAAGGTCACCGAGCCGCCGCTGCGGACCACGTCGCTGAACCCCGCCACCGTGGACGCCACGGGCGCCGGGGAGGCGCTGGAGGTGCTCCGGCACACCGAGACGCTCGTCGCGAGCTGGTCGGAGGACCCGCCCGCCGTGCTGCGCTCCGGGGGCCTGGGCGTGCGCGAGCTGCGCAAGCTCGCCAGGGACCTGGACGCCGACGAGCGGCGGGCCGCGCTGCTCGTCGAGGTGGCCGTGCACGCCGGGCTGATCGCCGACAGCGAGGGCACCGACCCCGAGTGGGTTCCCACGACGCAGGCCGACGCGTGGCTGCTGACGCCCGTGGAGCAGCGCTGGGCCGCGCTCGCCGCCGCCTGGCTGGACCTGCCGCGGCTGCCCGGCCTCGTCGGGCGGCGCGACGACCGCGACCGGCTGCTCAACCCCCTCGCCGACGAGCTGCGCCACCCCGGCGCCTCCCGCGACCGCAGGCGCGTGCTGGAGGCGCTGGCCGCGCTGGAGCCGGGCACGGCCGCGCCGAGCACCGGGGAGCTGGCCGCCGTGCTCGCCTGGCGCGCGCCCCGGCGCGGCGGGCGGCTGCGCGACGAACTGGTGGCCTGGACCGTCGAGGAGGCGACCGCGTTCGCCGTCGTCGCCCTCGGCGCGGCCACCAGCGCCGGGCGGGTGCTGCTCGACCAGGGCCCCGGCCCGGCGGCCAAGCAGCTCGCCGACGCGCTGCCCGAGCCGGTCGACCACGTCTTCGTGCAGGCCGACCTCACCGTGGTGGCCCCCGGACGGCTGGAGCCGGAGCTGGCCGAGGACATGGCCGCCGTCGCCGACGTCGAGTCGGCCGGGGGCGCCACGGTGTACCGGGTGAGCGAGAACTCCGTGCGCCGCGCCCTGGACTCCGGACGCACGGCGGCCGAGCTCCAGGAGCTGTTCCGCAGCCGCTCGCGCACGCCCGTGCCGCAGTCCCTGACGTACCTGATCGACGACGCGGCCCGCAAGCACGGCCGGTTGCGCGGCGGAGCGGCCGGCGCGTTCCTGCGCTGCGACGACCCCGTGCTGATCGCCGAGGTGCTCGCCCACCCGATCGCCGAACGGCTCGAACTGCGCCGGATCGCCCCGACCGTGCTGGTCGGCCCGCTCCCGCTGGCCGACGTGCTGGACACCCTGCGCGCCGCCGGGTTCTCCCCGTCGGCCGAGGGACCGGACGGCCGCGTCCTGGACCTGCGCCCCGGCGGCAGGCGGATCACCGGCCGCAACCGCGCCCGCCGGGCCGTCTCACCGCCCCCGGCGAGCGACGAGCAGCTCTCCGAGCTGGTGCGGCTCGTGCGGGCCGGTGACCGGGCGGCGAGCACGCCGCGCGGCACGCGGGTGTCCGTGCCGGCCAACCTCGGCTCCGGCCCGTCCGCGACGCTCGCGCTGCTCCAGCGGGCCGCGCGGGAACAGCGCGGTGTGCTGGTCGGCTTCGTCGACTCGCACGGCACGGCCGCCGAGCGGGTCGTCCGGCCGCAGATCGTCGGCGGCGGGGTCCTGGAGGGCGTGGACGTGAGCTACGGCGAGGTGCGCCGCTTCCCCCTGCACCGGATCACGTCCGTCGCGCTCGTCGACGACTAGGCCGCGTTCCGGAGGTCCGTGCCCGGCACCGGCCGTGCCGGGGCGGCCCCCGCCGGACTAGACCTCGGACGCACGACCCGGCACGACGCCGAGGGGCCGCTCCGGTGTCGGAGCGGCCCCTCGGGGTTCGTGCGGTTCCGCGTCAGCCCGCGCGGACGGACATCCACTGCCGCATGGCGTGTTCCACCAACGTGATCAGCGTCTGCTTGGTCGACTGCCGGTTCCGCGCGTCGCACGTGACGATCGGGACCGACTGGTCGATGGTCAGCGCCTCTCGGACGTCCTCGATGCGGTGGTGGAGCAAACCGTCGAAGCAGTTCACCCCGACCACGTACGGCAGCTGCCGGTCGTCGAAGAAGTCGATCGAGGCGAACGCGTCGGCGAGACGGCGGGTGTCGACCAGCACGATCGCGCCGATCGCGCCGCGCACGAGGTCGTCCCACATGAACCAGAACCTGTGCTGACCCGGCGTACCGAACAGGTACAGGATCAGGTCCTGGTCGAGCGAGACACGACCGAAGTCCATCGCCACGGTCGTGGTGACCTTGTTCGGCGTCGCGGACAGGTCGTCCACGCCCGCACTCGCCTCGGTCATCACCGCCTCCGTGGTCAACGGAACGATCTCGGACACCGAGCCGACGAACGTCGTCTTGCCCACGCCGAAGCCACCAGCCACCACGATCTTCGCGGAGGTCGTCGGCTTCCGTACGCCCTCGGCCTGGGGACTAGAGCCTGCGAAGCCCACTGAGCACCCTCTCAAGGAAATCAATGGAAGGCCTGTCCCCCACGACCAAGCCACCCTGGTGAATCAAAACCAATCCAGCACCGGCCATGTCCCCGATGAGCACCCGGGCGACCCCGAGGGGCAGTCGCATGAGTGCGGCGATCTCGGCGACCGAACGGGTGTCGATGCACAACCCGCAGATCGACCGGTGCTCCGGGAGCACCGCCGCATCACGTTCCAGCCCTCGCTCACTGGTGGACACCAGTGCCTCGATCGCCAGATCGTAGTCCGGTCGGGTGCGGCCACCGGTACGCGTGTAGGGACGCACCAGCGACCCGGACTCCGCGGCCGGGTTCTCCTCGCGCCGAACGACCGGCTGGGGGCCGGTCGTGTACGGCGTCTGCTCCGGCACGCTGCTGGGCAGATCGTGCGTACCGAACAGGTCGGCACCGGGACCACCGAACAGCCCGCTGCCGTACCCGTCGATGTCGAACCGGTTCGGGACGTCGTCGTAGTCGTACGACGAATCGTTCACCTCACGCTGAGACATGTCGTCTAGCCCCTGCCCTGTGCCCTCGACCCGTGCGCCTCTGACCCCTGCGCCCTCGGCGTGCTCGGGCTCTTCGTGCCACGTGTTGCGTGCGCTTCCGGCGTTCTCGTCCTCTGCGGGGCCAGCATCGGGCTCGTCGAACTGGAAGCCGCCGCCCGCCCACTCCTGGTAGTTGAAGTTCCTACCGAAGCGACGGCCACCGGCGCCAGGGCGTTCAGCCATTTACTAGTCACCCCCGCGGTCATCGGACGACTACCGGCGAACCACACCCTGGAGCTGGGCACGCAGCTCCGGGGTGAGCTGCTGGCCGACTCTCTCGACCAGCAGTGTCATCTCGTAGGCAACCAGACCGATGTCACAGTTGGGTGCCGCCAGGACGGCGAGGCACGAACCGTCGCTGATGGACATCAGGAACAGGTAACCCCGTTCCATCTCGACCACGGTCTGGTTCACGACCCCGGCCTCGAAGCACCTGGCCGCGCCGGCCGTGAGGCTGACGAGACCGGATGCCACGGCCGAGAGCTGTTCTGCGCGGTCACGTGGCAGGCCCTGCGAGCCGGCGAGCAGCAAGCCGTCCGCCGACACGACGACGGCGTGTGCAACGCCGGGAACCCGACGCACGAAGTCGGTGATAAGCCAACCAAAGGTGCCTGGCTGCGCTGCGGTCGTCACTCCTGCTCCTCGTCTTGCCGGCTGGACTGGTCACCAGCGTATGCGTCGATCAAAGCGTGCCGGCCACGGCGGACCCCCTGTTGGAGGCTCGACATCCGGCCGCGGATCGCATCTGGCGACCGCGGGGGCAGCGGAGGCCGCTGCACTTGCTGCGCCGACTGCGGCTTCGGTGCTGCTGAACCGGGCACGAGCTGCGCCTTCGGGGTCCGCTTGGGCAGACCCGCCGGCGTCTTGCTCTCCGGTGCCTTGCTCAGCAGCGCCTGAGCAGCGTGCCAGCCCTCGTCGGCGGGCGACTGCCACGCCGACTCAGCTGAACGCGCCGCCCGCTCGGGGAATTCCGCCCGCTCGCGAGCGACGGGCTCCTGCACGGGTTCCGGAGCGGTGGGCTCCGGGGTGACGGGCTCGGGCTCGGGCTCGGGGACGCGGGTCTCCGGTGCCCTGCTCTCCGGGGTCCGCTTCGGCAGGGACGACCCGGAGGTCGATCCGCTGCTCGCCGCGGGTTCCGGACGCGACGGCAGCACCGTCTCCTGCGTGGTGGGTGCCACGGCGGGCACCGGCTTCGGCTTGCGCGTCGGCAGCGGCTTCTCCTCCCGTGCGGGGGCGGCGGTCTCCTGCGGCTCCGCTGCGGGAGGCACGGCCTGTGCGGTGGACGCGGAGGTCTCGCCGCCCACGGCCTGGAACCACTGGGACAGCACGGCCTCGTATATCGGCAGCCGCTCGGTCGGAGCGTCGTCCCGCTGCTGGACACGGGCCGCGTCGGAGGTGCCGTTGCGCTGCACGCCCTGGTCGAGCCCCTGGTCCAGGCCGAGAGCCGGCGCGAACTGCGTCGTCTCGAAGCCCTGCTCGTAGGGCGCGTCGGCGTCCTCGCCGCGGTCCTCGTAGGCGGTGAACAGCGTCGGCTCGCCGAAGGAGCCCTGCGGCTCCGGCAGCTCGTTCACGCCGGACCGCTCCAGCGGGGTGACGCCCGACTGCTCCAGCTCGTCGCCGGACACCGGCAGCCAGGGCTGCGAGATCTCCTGCGGCGTCTCCGCGAAGACGGGGAAGCTGCCGGTCGCCGAGCCGTTGGTGCTCTGCACGACGCTGACCGGGAACTCCGGCTGGGCCGGGAAGCTCGGCTGGTCGTCCAGCCTCGGCACGGCGCTGGTGAACGCGCCGGCGATGCCGCTGGCCCGCTGCGCGGGGTGGCTGTAGTCGGCGGTCGGCTCCGGCTGGACCATCGGCTGCGGGCTCGCGCCCGGCATCGCGACCAGCGTGTCCGGCACGATCACGAGCGCGGTGGTGCCGCCCTCGATGTCGTCGTTCGCCCGCAGCCGCACCTTGATGTCGTGCCGCTTGGCCAGCCGCGCGACCACGTACAGGCCCATGCGGCGGGAGACCGCGACGTCGACGTCCGGCGGGTCGGCCAGTCGCTCGTTCGCGTCGACGATCTCCTGGTCGCCCATGCCCACGCCGCGGTCGTGGATCTCGACCGCCAGCTCGCCCTTGCGGGTGCGGGCCGTGCGGACCGTGACCTTCGTCACCGGGTCGGAGAACGCCGTGGCGTTGTCCAGCAGCTCGGCGATGAGGTGCACGAGGTCGTTGACGGCGCGACCCTGGACGGTGAGCTCCGGGGTCTGGCCGACCTGCACGCGGGCGTACTGCTCGACCTCGGAGACCGCGGCGCCGAGCACCTCGGCGGCCGGGACCGGCCTGGTGAGGCGCCGGGAGAGGTCCGTGCCGGAGAGGACCAGCAGGTTCTCGCTGTTGCGGCGCATGCGGGTTGCGAGGTGGTCGAGCTCGAACAGGCTCGCGAGCTGGTCCGGGTCCTGCTCGTCCTGCTCCAGCCGGTCGATCAGGTTCAGCTGGCGCTCGACGAGCGCCTGGCTGCGGCGGGAGAGGTTGACGAACATGGCGTTGACGTTGTCGCGCAGCAGGGCCTGCTGGGCCGCCAGGCGGACCGCCTCGCCGTGGACCGCGTCGAACGCCCTCGCGACCTGACCGACCTCTTCCCTCGTGTGCACGGGCACCGGGGCGATGGCGCCCTTGGACGCCTCCTGCGGGTTCGGGTCGGCGAGAATCCTCTCGACCGCGTCCGGCAGACCGTGG
This sequence comes from Umezawaea beigongshangensis, assembly GCF_016464305.1. Taxonomy (GTDB): domain Bacteria; phylum Actinomycetota; class Actinomycetes; order Mycobacteriales; family Pseudonocardiaceae; genus Umezawaea_A; species Umezawaea_A beigongshangensis. The sequence continues at coordinate 112,788 of NZ_JAEIOJ010000004.1, read as the reverse complement.
TCCGCGACCTCCAGGGCCGTGCGGCGCAGGATGCGCAGCGGGCCGAGGATGGAGCGGGCCACGAACAGCGCCATGACGAGCGCCAGTGCCAGTGCGCCCAGCACCAGTGCGGAGTCCTGGAAGGCGCGGGCGCGTGCGGCGGCGGCCTTGTCGTCGGAGTCCGTCTGCAACTGCTCCAGCAGCAGGCTCTCGACGTCGCGGGTCAGGTTCACCGTCAGGGTGGACGCGATGTCCCAGTCCTTGGGCGACAGCGCCGAGAAGTCGTCGTTCCCGGTCTGGACCCGGCTCAGGGCCGCTTCCTGCATGTCGTGCGCGTTGTCGACGACGAGACCGATGACGGTGTCGTCGTAGATCCTGGCCTGCTCCGCGGTCGCCGACTTGCGGAAGTCGTTGCGCGCGGCGTCCAGCTCGGCGTCCGCGGCGAGGAGCTGACGCTCCTGGTCGCCGATGAACTGCTGGCGCTGGAAGACGTCGAGGAGGATGCCGCGCTTGCGGGACTCCTGCTCCTTGATGCGCGCGATGGCGTTCGTCGCGAGGTGCAGTCGCACCAGAACCGGGTCGTCGATGTCCGCGATGGCCTGCTCACCGAGGTCGAGCAGGCTCTCCACCGACTCGGAGTACGTGCGCAGCACGGCCTCCGAGGGGTAGCTGGTGTCGATCACCGCGGTGCGCAGGCTGTTCAGCCGCGCGAGCTGGTCCGAGGCCCTGCGGTAGCGCTCGGCCACCACCGGGTCCAGGTCGCCGCTCAGTTCGGAGATCCTGTCGTCCAGCTCCGCCTGCGCGTCGTTCACCCGCTTGAGCTGGCGGTCGAGCACGATGCGCTCGACCCTCCTGCCGGACGCGACGTAGTCCGCGCTCAGGTCGCGCTCGCGCTGGAGCTGCTGCACGAGGTCGCCCACGGCGTCCTCCAGGCGAACCTGGTTGGCGAGCTGCGCGAGACCTTCGGCCTCGTCGAGATCGGTGTAGACGCGCAGTCCGCCCAGCGCGAGAGCGCAGATGGTCGGAATGGCGAGCACCGCGAACAACTTGGTGCGCAGACGCCAGTTCTTCAGGCGCCACGTCGCAGCGCGGGACCTCCGTGCCTCGTCGGTGCTGGTCGAGCTCTTCTCACGCACGTCGGTCGTGCCGTACCCGGTTGACTCAGTCACGTTTCCATCACTCGGCGCAGCCAACCCGTCACCCGATTCGGGCCTTCCGGAACGCGGTGACAACCCCACGCCGGTCTGGCTGGGACCTCTTTCTCGTCGGGCCACCCTGGTGCTTCCTCTTCCGGCAGCAGTGTCCCCGGCCACTCCCCCTGGACCGAAGCTTGGACTCGAAAATCGGGCCGAACTGCAGCCCCGGAGCGGCGACGTCGGTTCGACACCCCACCACCCCCGGACCGGGGCACGATGGTCCGCTTGGACCTTGTGCCACCCGGCGGGGAGCGTAATGGGCAATTCCGCTCCGGGGAAGCCTCTGGAAGCACGGACCGTATCGACATGGGCTGTCGTTTCACACGTCCGGGTGGTTAACATCCCCGGTTGTCGGTACGCCCCACCACGACCGTTGCTCCGTTTCGGACCTCGATCATTATGACCTGTGGCGACCGTCACCCACCAACTCGACTCACCCGAGGACAGCAGGCGAGAGGTTTCATGGCTACCCGAGCGCATGTTCTGCGACGTGCCGCCGCGATTCTCGCGAGCGTCGCCACCCTCACCGCGAGCGCCGGTTGCAGCCTGCTGCCGGGGTCCGGTGACGGCGAGAACCCGCAGATGGAGCGCAACACGCTGCGCGTCGGCTACCTCCAGGTCGTCGACGTGGCCCCGTTGCAGATCGCCAAGGAGCAGGGCCTGTTCGAACGGGCCGGGCTCACCGTCGACCTGGTCGACGAGAGCAGCGAGCTGGAGGGGATCAACCAGCTCGACACGACGCTGGACGTCGCCTGGGCGAGCCACGTCAACCTGTTCCGCGCCATCGGCAACGACGGCAAGGAGCTTCAGATCCAGGGCGAGGCGTACCAGGCCGGCAGCAACACGATGGCCCTCGTCGCCGGGCCGAGCTCGCCCTACAACGGGCCGTCGGACGACGCGAACCCGAGGATCGCGGTGCCGGACGACCAGGACGTCGGCATGCTCACGACCAAGGCGGTGCTGGGCACCGCCGGCGTGGAGAAGGGCCGGATCGTCGCGAACGAGATGCCGTTCGACCAGATGGCGGACGCGCTGAACTCGGGCACGGTCGACGCCGCGTGGATGATCGAGCCGTACATCACCAGGGTGCAGACGAGCATCGGCGCGAAGATCGTGACCGACACCGCGCGCGGCCCGACGGTGGACTTCCCGATGTCCGGCTACGCGTCGTCGAAGAAGTTCGCCGACGAGAACCCCGAGACGCTGAGGGTCTTCCGGTCGGTCCTCCAGCAGGCGCAGCAGCTCGCGTCGACGGACAAGATCAGCGTGCAGGACTCGCTGCGCGAGTACATGGACCTCGACCAGCAGACCGCCGCGCTGGTGTCGGTCGGCACCTTCCCGCTGTCGCTCAGCCCGGTCCGCCTCCAGCGCGTCGCGGACATGATGCTGGACGAGAAGGTGCTCCCCAACCGCTTGGACGTGCAGTCGCTGATCCCGCCGGACGCCCGGAGCTGACGATCACCGCCGTGGCGGGTGGCCGCTGGAGCGGCCGCCCGCCACGGCGTCAGACGGGCTCGCCGAGGCAGAGCGTCGTCGGGGGCTGCGAGTAGGTGAGCACGCCGAGAGCGCCCTCCTCGTTCGGGCAACCGGCCTCGTCCCGGCGGTCGAGCACCTCGACGACCTTGAACGTGGACGACGACGTGCAGGCCGACTTGTCGGTCCTGCCGAAGACGGTGCTGCCGGACTCGGTGAAGCAGTCGCCCACCGAGGCGTTGAGCATCAGGCACAGCCGGTACCCGTTGCTGCGGCGGCCCTTCTGGCTGTACTCGGCGTAGTCGCCGTCCGGGCAGGACGCGGTGCGGCTGTCCAGGTTCACGGCCACCTCGTAGGACGCGTCCGGTGCCGAGCAGTCGACCTTCTCCGCGTCGGCGTCCGACGCGCTGGCGCTGGTGACCTTCACGCACTCGCCCGCCTTCGCGGCGCCCGCGCCGGTGCCCCAGACGTTGAAGCCGACGATCACGAGCACCAGCACGATCACGCCGACTCCGGCGAGGGCGAGCTTCCGGCCGCCTCCGGACGCGGGTCGCTGCCCGCCGGGGACCTGCCCCGCCGGGTGCTGACCGCCGGGGTACTGCCCCGGTCGCTGCTGCGCCCAGCCCTGGTTCTGCTGGTTCCAGTCCTGCGGGGGCGCTCCCTGCGGCGGAGTGGCGACCCACGGCTGCTGCTGCCCCCACTGCGGCTGCGGCGGCGCACCGGGAGGCGGCCCCCAGGGCTGCTGCGGCTGCTGGCCGCCCGGCCGGGGCGGGAACCCCGGCGACTGACCCGGCGGGGGCTGGTGGGGAGGCGTGGTCACGTGCGGTTCCTCTCGCTGTGCTGGCGAGCGGAACCTAGCCCTCCGGCGGGTCGCGCGCGGGCGGTTCCACCGCATCGTTGCGCTCCCGCGTCAGCCTCCGTTCTCGGCGAGGCAGAACGTGAGCACGGGCTTCGGGAACACGACCTTGCGGTCCTTCCCGCAGACGCCGTCCTCGGCCGTGCCGGTGACGGCCCTGGTGATCCGCACCGAGCGGGGCGCGTCGCACGAGACCTTCACGATGCCCGCGCGCTCGTCCTGCCCGTAGCAGGAGCCCTCGACGAAGTTGGGGATCAGGCAGAGCACGACGTCCGTGGTGAACGTCGAGTAGGGGGCGCCGCCGGAGGGGCAGCGCGCGCCCTGCGGCTCGATGGTGGCGATCTTCACGTTGGCGTGGTCGGCGGAGCAGTCGATGCGCTCGTAGGGACGCTTGCCGTCCGCCTCGGACACGCTGGCGCAGTCGCCGACCCGCGCACGGGCGGCCTCCTCCTCCGCGTTCTTCGAGACGGACCCGATGACGTACAGCACGGCGACGAGTGCGACGAGCACCGCTGCGATCAACCCGAACTTCTTCACCCCTGTTCATCGACCGTTCCCCCCGGCCGGTGAATCCCCGGATCGTGGGACGGCCGCTGCTCACCGTGCCCCCGCGGGCACGCGGGGCGACGGGGAATTCCCGCGGGCTTGCGGCGTGTTGCCACACTGGGAAGACGGCCAACCGACAGGAGTTCCCCCACGTGACCGACGGCCCTCTGATCGTCCAGTCCGACAAGACCCTCCTGCTGGAGGTGGACCACCCCCTCGCGGACGAGACCCGCACGGCCATCGCGCCCTTCGCGGAACTGGAGCGCGCCCCGGAGCACGTGCACACCTACCGCGTCACCCCGCTCGCGCTGTGGAACGCCCGCGCGGCCGGTCACGACGCCGAGCAGGTCGTGGACGCGCTGGTCCGCTACTCGCGCTACCCGGTCCCGCAGCCCCTGCTGGTCGACGTCGTGGACACGATGGGGCGCTTCGGCCGGCTCCAGCTCTCCCAGCACCCGGCCCACGGCCTCGTGCTCACCTCGATCGACCGCGCGGTGCTGGAGGAGGTGCTGCGGCACAAGAAGATCGCACCGATGCTGGGCGCGCGCGTCGACGACGACACCGTGGTCGTGCACCCCAGCGAGCGCGGCCGGCTCAAGCAGGTGCTGCTCAAGGTCGGCTGGCCCGCGGAGGACCTCGCCGGGTACGTCGACGGCGAGGCCCACCCGATCTCCCTGGAGGAGAACGGCTGGGAGCTGCGCGACTACCAGCGGCGGGCGGCGCAGGCGTTCTGGGCCGGCGGCTCCGGCGTGGTCGTGCTGCCCTGCGGCGCGGGCAAGACGCTGGTCGGCGCGGCGGCGATGGCCGAGGCGGGCGCGACGACGCTGATCCTGGTGACGAACACCGTCGCCGGGCGGCAGTGGAAGCGCGAGCTGATCGCGCGCACGTCGCTGACCGAGGAGGAGATCGGCGAGTACTCCGGCGAGCGCAAGGAGATCCGGCCGGTCACGATCGCGACCTACCAGGTGATCACCCGCAGGTCGAAGGGCGAGTACAAGCACCTGGAGCTGTTCGACTCCCGCGACTGGGGCCTGATCGTCTACGACGAGGTGCACCTGCTGCCCGCGCCGGTGTTCCGCATGACGGCCGACCTCCAGTCCCGCCGCCGCCTCGGCCTGACCGCGACCCTGGTGCGCGAGGACGGCCAGGAGGGCGACGTGTTCTCGCTGATCGGGCCCAAGCGGTACGACGTGCCGTGGCGCGACATCGAGGCGCAGGGCTGGATCGCGCCGGCCGAGTGCACCGAGGTCCGGGTGACGCTGACCGACAACGAGCGGCTGACCTACGCGACGGCCGAGCCGGAGGAGCGCTACAAGCTGTGCTCCACGGCCGACACGAAGCTGCCCGTGGTCAGGGCGATCCTCGACCGGCACCCGGACGAGCCGACGCTGGTGATCGGCGCGTACCTCGACCAGCTCGACGACCTGGGCGCGGCGCTGGACGCGCCGGTGATCCAGGGGTCGACGAAGAACAAGGAGCGCGAGGTCCTGTTCGACCGGTTCCGCCGGGGTGAGCTGCGCACGCTGGTCGTGTCGAAGGTCGCGAACTTCTCCATCGACCTGCCGGAGGCGTCGGTCGCCGTGCAGGTGTCCGGCACGTTCGGCTCGCGGCAGGAGGAGGCCCAGCGGCTGGGCCGCCTGCTGCGCCCCAAGGGCGACGGCAGGCAGGCGCACTTCTACTCGGTGGTCTCCCGCGACACGCTCGACACCGACTACGCGGCGCACCGGCAGCGGTTCCTCGCCGAGCAGGGCTACGCGTACAAGATCGTCGACGCGGACGACCTGCTGGGCCCGAAGCTGCCCGAGGTGGGCTGAGCCCCTGGTGCGAGGATTCCCCGGTGGAACTCGACAGCGCCTTCGTCTACTCGATCCCGATGCGCACCAGGTTCCGGGGCATCACCGAGCGCGAGGGCGTGCTGCTGTCCGGTCCGGCCGGGTGGGGCGAGTTCTGCCCGTTCCTCGACTACTCCGACGCCGAGTGCGCGCCGTGGCTGGCGTGCGCCGTCGAGGCGGTCGCCGAGGGGTGGCCCGCGCCGGTCCGGGACCGGATTCCGGTCAACTGCACGGTGCCGGTCGTGTCCCCGGAGCGGGCGCACGAGATCGTCGCGGCGTCCGGCTGCGCCACGGCGAAGGTGAAGGTGGCCGACCCCGGTTCGCGCCTCTCCGACGACCTGGAGCGGGTGGCCGCGGTGCGCGACGCGCTGGGGCCGTCCGGTGCGATCCGGGTCGACGCGAACGCCGCGTGGGAGGTCGGCGAGGCGGTGGCGGCGATCCGCGAGCTGGAGCGGGCGGCCGGTGGGCTGGAGTACGTGGAGCAGCCCTGCCGGACGATCGAGGAGCTGGCCGCCGTGCGGCGGCGGGTGGACGTGCGGATCGCGGCGGACGAGTCGATCCGGCGTGCCGATGACCCGCTGCGCGTGGCGGTGGCCGGCGCGGCCGACGTGGCGGTGATCAAGGTGGCCCCGCTGGGCGGGGTGCGCCGCGCGCTGCAGGTCGCCGAGGCGTCGGGACTGCCGTGCGTGATCTCCTCCGCCGTGGAGACGTCCGTGGGCCTGGCCGCGGGGATCGCCCTGGCGGCGGCGCTGCCCGAGCTGGACTTCGCCTGCGGCCTCGGCACCCTGCCGCTGCTGACCGGTGACGTGGCGACGGACTCGCTGCGGCCCGTCGACGGCCACCTGCCGGTGCCGCCGGTGGCCCCGGTGCCCGATCTGCGCGCCGGTGTCGCCGCCGACGCGGCGACCACCGCGCGCTGGCTCGACCGGCTCGCCAGGGTGGCCGCGCTCGGCTGACCCCGGGGTTCCCCCGGTGTCCGGCGATCAGCGGTGGATCGCCCCGTCGGTCGCGGTCAGCCGCTCGCCGCGCCCGCCCCAGCGCAGGGCGATGATCTCGGCGGCGATCGACACGGCCGTCTCCTCCGGAGTCCGAGCGCCCAGGTCCAGGCCGATCGGCGAGGACAGCAGACCGATCTCCTCCTCGGTCACCCCCGCCTCCCGCAGCCGGGCCAGCCGGTCGTCGTGGGTGCGCCGCGACCCCATCGCCCCGACGTAGGCCAGCGGCAGCCGCAGCGCCACCTCCAGCAGCGGCACGTCGAACTTCGGGTCGTGGGTGAGCACGGCGACGACCGTCCGCTCGTCGACCCGGCCCGCCGCGGCCTCGGCGGCGAGGTAGCGGTGCGGCCAGTCCACGACCACCTCGTCGGCGTCGGGGAAGCGACTGGCCGTGGCGAACACCGGGCGCGCGTCGCACACCGTGACCCGGTAGCCGAGGAACGCGCCCTGCCGCGCCATCGCGGAGGCGAAGTCGATCGCGCCGAAGACCAGCATCCGGGGCGGCGGCTCGAACGAGTTGACGAACACCGTCGCGCCGTCGCCGCGGCGCTGCCCGTCCGGCCCGTAGTGCAGGACGCCGGTGCGGCCGGTGGCCAGCATCCCGCGCGCGTCGTCGACGACCGCGTCGTCCAGCCTGGCCGATCCCAGCGACCCGGACGCCCGGTCGGGCCACAGCACCAGCCGACGGCCCAGCCGGTCGGCGTCGGGGTGCTCGACCACGGTGACGACCGCGACCGGCCGCTCCGCCCGCACGCTCTCCACCACCTCCGCGAACTGCGGGAACGTCGTGGCGTCGACCTTCTCCACGTACACGTCGAGGATGCCGCCGCAGGTCAGGCCCACGGCGAACGCGTCGTCGTCGCTCACGCCGTAGCGCTGGAGCACCGGCGCGTCCTCGGCCACGACCCGTTGCGCCAGCTCGTACACCGCGCCCTCGACGCAGCCGCCGGACACGCTGCCGACGACCGCGCCGCCCTGGTCCACCAGCATCGCCGCGCCGGGCGGACGCGGGGCCGAGCTGAACGTCGCCACCACCGTGCCCACCCCCACCGACTCGCCGGCGGTCCACCGCAGGGCCAGTTCTTCCAGCACGTCACGCATCGCGCACCTCGTTCAGCAGTCGTTCCGGCTCCCGCAGGTGAGCGCGCTCGTGGCCGGACACGCGCAGGGCGTGCGCGAACCCGGTCAGACTCGTGATCAACCCGTCCACGCTCCGATTGTGCCCGTGCCGGAGCCCGGCACGGCGCCGCTGCGACGGGCGGGGGCGGTGCGAGCGACCGGGGCGGGTGCCGGGGTCGTGATCCGGGTAGGACCGGGGTCGGTCCCCGATGTGCGCGCCGCCGCCCGCGACCAGGGTGGGGACATGACGAACGACGTGCTGAACGAAGCGACGACGAAGTTCAGGCAGCTGCGGCGCAGCCGGCAGGACCGGATGGTCGCCGGTGTCTGCGGCGGTGCCGCGCAGGCGCTCGGCGTGGACGCGGCCCTGCTGCGCCTCCTGCTGGTGGCCGCCACCCTCCTGGGATTCGGCGCCGGAGCGGTCCTCTACCTGGTGGCCTGGGCACTGGTGCCCGACGAGACCCCGTGACCCCGCCTACCGGGGAAATCCCGGAACGCCCGGCAGGCTCTGCCACGGGCGCGGTCCGGCCAGCGGCCGGTACTCCACGCCCAGCGCGTCCAGGCGCGGCAGGTGGTGGGTGGTGAGCCGGTCGAGGAACGCCGGGTCGCCCGCCGTGCCCCAGACGACCTCGGCGAACGCCGAGAGCCGGGGGAACGCCGCGTAGTCGAGCCGCCGGGGCGAGTCGACGTGCTCGGTCCACAGGTTCGCCTGCGCGCCGAGCACCCGCCCCGGCTCGTCGCCGGTGATCTCCGGCGGCACCGGGGAGTACCGGTAGACGTCCTCCACGCCCAGCACGGTGCCGACCGGGATCGGCTCGGACGGCAGGTCCGACTGCCGGTAGTCCAGGTACACGTGCTGCTCCGGGCACATGACGACGTCGTGGCCCTCCCGGACGGCCGCGACGCCCTGCTCCTCCCCCCGCCACGACGCGATGATCACGTCGTGCGGCAGCGGGCCGGACTCGGCGATCTCGTCCCAGCCGTACGGGCGGCGGCCGCGCCCGGTGAGGTGCGCGGCGAGCGCTCGCACGAACGCGCCGTGCTCGGGCCCCTGGTCGGGGACCTCGTCGCCGCCGAGGCCGATCACGGTGCTCGGGAACACGTCCACGAGCTCGTCGAACACGTTCCGGTAGAACTCCAGCGTCTCCGGGCCGACGTCGAGCACGCGCGGGTTGACGCCCCAGTCGGTCCACACGCCGCCGCCGTGCAGACCGAGCGCGGGGTAGGCGGCGACGGCGGCCTGGCTGTGACCGGGCACGTCGATCTCCGGCACGACGGTGACGTGCCGCTGCGCGGCGTACGCGACGACCTCGCGCAGGTCGTCCTGCGTGTAGAAGCCGCCGTGCGGGCGGGCGTTCACCAGCCCGCCGCGCCGGTCGCCCAGCCGCGACTCCGGCCGCCACGACCCGACCTCCGTCAGCGCCGGGTAGCGCTTCACCTCGAAGCGCCAGCCCTGGTCGTCGGTGAGGTGCAGGTGCAGCACGTTGAGCTTGTGCGCGGCCAGCAGGTCGACGTAGCGCAGCAGGTCGTGCTTGGGCAGGAAGTGCCGCGCCACGTCGATCATGCAGCCCCGCCAGGCGAACCGCGGCCGGTCCACGACCGTGCAAGCGGGCAGCACCGCCGGGCCGGGACGCAGCGGCGCGGCGCGGAAGGCGTCCGGTCCGCGCAGCTGCCGGATCGTCTGCTCCGCCCAGAACGCGCCCGCCTCGTCCGACGCCTCGACCAGCACGCGCTCGGGCGTGATCTCCAGCCGGTAGCCCTCCGGCTCCCCGGCCACGAGGCGCACCTCGGGTCGCGGGTCGCCCCGGAACTCGCCCTCGCCGCGCGCGAACGACACCGGTCGCGGCAGCAGCGTCGTCATCAGCCCTTCACCGCCCCGGCGAGCCCCGACACCAGGCGTCGTTGCACGAACAGGAAGAAGACCAGCACCGGGATCGTCATGAGCGTCGATCCCGCCATGATCGCTCCCCAGTCGTTCTGGTCCGGCTTGACGAACACCTGGAGCGCCAGCGGCAGCGTCTGGTTCTCCGCCGCCGAGATGATGAACGTCTTGGCGAACAGGAAGTCGTTCCAGGCGTGGATGAACGACAGCACGCTGGTCGCCACCAGGCCGGGCGCGACGAGCGGGAACAGCACCTGCCAGAGGAAGCGGAAGCGGCTCGCGCCGTCGAGCGTCGCGGCCTCCTCCAGCTCCACCGGCACGGCCGCGACGAACCCGCGCAGCATCCAGATCGCGAACGGCAGGCCGAAGGCGAGGTGCACGAGCACGAGCGAGCCGAGGTGGTTGAGCCCGAAGGCCGGAACGGTGTCGCCGACCGAGCGCATGAGGAAGAACAGCGGGACCGTCAGCGCCTCCACCGGCACCATCTGCACCACGAGCAGCATGATCAGCAGGGTGGTGCGGCTGCGGAACCGGAACCTCGTCAGCGCCGTCGCGGCGAGGAACGAGATCAGCAGGCTCAGCGCCACCACGATCAGCGCGATCACGACGCTGTTGAGGAAGTAGCGGCCGAAGCTCTGCACGGTGAGCGCGCGGGTGAAGCTGTCGAGCGTGGGCGCGAACGTCCACGGCCGAGGCTCGGCGGAGATCACCTCCGCCGACGGCTTCAGCGCGGTCAGCACCATCCAGTAGAGCGGGAACGCCACGACGGCGGCGACCAGCACGGTCACGCCCTCCGCGACGGTCCGCCCCGGCCGCTTGCCCAGCGGGGACGTCACAGTTCCTCTCCCGTCCGGCGCAGGGCCCGCAGGTATCCGAAGGTGATGAGCAGCAGCAGGGCGGTCATCACGACGCCGATCGCCGCGCCCATCCCGTACTGCGAGGCCGCGAACGCCTGCTGGTAGGCGTAGACGTTGAGCACGAGGTTGCGCCCGGCGATGCCACCGCCGTTGGTCATCACGTAGATCTGGGTGAAGACCTTGAAGTCCCAGATGATCGACTGGATGGTCACGATCAGCAGCAGGGGCCGCAGCAGCGGCAGGATCACGCTGCGCGCGGTCCGCCACGTCGACGCGCCGTCCAGCGCGGCGGCCTCGACCACCTCCACCGGAATCGCCTTGATGCCCGCGTAGAGGGTGACCATCACGAACGGGAACGAGCACCAGATCACCTGCGCGGCCACCAGGCCGAAGGCGATCCAGCGGTCGTAGGTCCAGGAGAAGCCGGTCGTGCCGAGCACCTCGTTGACGAACCCGAAGTTCGCGTCGAACAGGAACAGCCAGATCGTCGACCCGGCGACCGCCGGGGTGGCCCACGCGCCGAGCGCGGCCAGGAACAGCAGCGTCCTGGCCCACGTGCGGACGCGCGTGCTCAGCACGGCGAGCGCGGTGCCGACGAGCAGCGTGCCGAGCACGCAGACCGCGGCGAAGCCGACGGTCTGCGCGAGCACGGTCCAGAACTGGGAGTCCGACAGCAGGGCCCGGTAGTTGCCCAGCCCCAGGAACTCCAGCGCCGCCCCACCGCTGACCTGCTCCTGCCCGTAGTCGAACAGGGAGATCAGGACCAGCTGGTAGATCGGGTACCCGAGCAGTCCGGCGAGCACGAGGAGCGCCGGCGCGAGGTAGGCGTAGGCGACCCGCCCGTCCCCGCGCCGGAACCTCGTCCGGACGACCTGCTGGCTCACGAGCCGAACGCGGCGTTCATCTGCTCGGCCGCCGCCGTGGTCGCCGTGTTCACGTCCTGCGCGCCCGTCGCGACCTGCTGGAACATGGTCGGCAGCACGGCCTGCGCGTCGATCTCGGCCCAGTCGGCGGTGACCGGCACGAACCGGGCGCCCGCGGAGAGGGTCTTGATGAAGGGCTCCTCGAACGGGTCGTTCTTCGCGACCTCGGCCTGCACGTCGGCGAACGTGGGCAGGTTGCCCATCGCGGTGAACATCTTCTGCTGGTACTGCTTGCCGCCCAGCAGCTTCAGGAACTCCACGGCGAGCGTCTTGCGCTCGGTGCCGCTCATGACGCCGAGCAGGTTGCCGCCGGAGAACGCGGGCGCGATGGACCCGGCGGTCTCGCCGGGCAGCGGCACGACGGCGTACTTGCCCGCCGCGGCGCTCTCGTCGACGGACTTGCGGTTGAAGTCGCCGCCGATGGTCATCGCGGCCTTGCCGGCGCGGAACGCCTCCACGCTGGCGTCACCGCCGTTGCCCGCGCACTGGGCGGGCGGACAGATGTCGTCGCGCAGCAGCTCGGTGTACGCGGCGACGCCCTGGCGGGCCTGCTCGGAGTCGATGGCGGCGGTGTGCTTCCCGCCCTCCTCCTCCGCGATCTCGCCGCCCTTGGCCCACACGAACGGCATGGCGCCGTAGGTGTACTTGCCGCCCACGGAGATGCCGAGCAGGTCGGGCTTGGCGGCGCGGACGCGCCGGGCGAGGGGGGCGATCTCGGCGAGCGTCGTCGGCGGGGTCAGGCCCAGCTCGGCGAACACGTCCGTCCGGTAGTAGAGGGCGCGGACGCCGACGTACCAGGGCAGGCCGTAGACCTTGCCGTCCACCTTCGCGGTGTCCAGGACGGCGGGCAGCAGGTCGGCGCCCTCGTCCCAGCCGGACACCTCGCCGCTGATGTCGGCGAAGCCGCCCGCGGCGACGTAGCCCGCGAGGTCGGTGTTGCCGAACTCGGCCACGTCCGGCGCGCTCTTCGGGTCGCTGAACGCGGCCTTGAAGCGCTCGGCCCTGGTCTGCACCTGGACGTACTGCACGTCGACGGTGACGCCGGAGTGCGCGGCCTGGAACTCCTCGACCGCCTCCTTCACCACGGCCTCCTTGGGACCGCGGTTGACCTCGTCGAACAACCACACCCGGAGCTGGCCGGTCTTCTCGTCGGAGCCGGACGAGGCCGGCCCCGACTGGACCGGCGCGCACCCGGCCACCACGGCGGCACCCACCGCCGCCACCACCGCGAACCGCACGAACCGCATAGACCGAATCCCCTCACCGTGCGTTGCACATCATGCAACGCGTGTTTCGTGGAGAGCAACGAATGCGGCGATGCTAAGAGGGCGAACGGCGATGAGCAAGGGTCTGGACCAGACCGCTACAGGACGTTGACCACCTCATCGGCCCAGGTGCGGACCGCGGCGGCGTCGACGGGCCCCTCCCAGCCACGGGGACGCACCGCTCCGCCGACGTGGAACCCGGTGATCCCCGCCGCTGTGAGGCCGGTCACCTGATCGAGCCTCAGGCCGCCGCCGACGAGCACCGCCACCCCGTCGCGCTCCTGCCGCGCGGCCAGGTCGCGCAGCACCGGCAGCCCGTCGGCCACACCGCGCGGGCTCCCGGCGGCGAGCACCGTGTCGCAGCCCAGCCCCACCACGACGGGCCAGGAGGCCAGCGGGTCCGCGGAGTTGTCCAGCGCCCGGTGGAACGTCCAGGCGCAGCCCTCGATCTCCGCCAGCACCGCGGCGCAGGCGGCCTCGTCCACCCGGCCCGCGGCGTCCAGGAAGCCGAGGACGAACTCCTGCGCCCCCGCCCCGCGCGCGTCGGCGGCGGCGCGGCGCAGCGCGGAGAGGTCGCCGGGGGCGAACCCGGTGGCGTCGCGCAGCATCACCCGCACCGGCAGGTCGGTCGCCGACAGCACCTCGCGGATCGTCGAGACGGGCGGCGTGAGCCCGTCGGAAGCCATGTCGGCCACCAGTTCCAGCCGGTCGGCCCCACCGGCCTGGGCCGCGGTCGCATCGGTCGCGTCCAGCGCGATCACCTCGAACACGGTCTGGACCATAACGACGATCCACACCCGCATCCACGCCCGTGGACAGCTCCGCGGACCGGGTTGGGCGAAGTGGACGTATCTGGGTGTGCCCCGTCGACTCCTGATCTGGTGGAAGCCCCGCCGCAACCGAGGGAGGAACCCGGATGAGCACCGATCCCGCCACCACGATCCCGGTCAGCACCACGAAGCCCGTGAAGACCGTGGAGCCCGGCACCGACGTGCCGACGCCGCCCGCGACGACCGTTCCGCCGGTCACCCCGAACGGGCACCACCAGCCGTTCGGCGAGCCCGGCTCCGTCAACTGAGAGACCCCTCGGGGGAGGGGGAGGTGACCCGTCGGTCGACTTCGAGGGGTGTCGATCGAGGGGGATCACCCCGCACGGGGCGGTTCGCGGCGAGGGAGGGCGCCGCGAACCGCTTCCGCGGACAGCACCGCCGAACCACCGCTGCTCCGTTCGTGTGAAGCTTGCACGCGCGCGGCGGTCGCACGTATCTGGTACCGGACAGGTTCCTCCTGTCCGATCGAACGGCGTCGTCATCGAGGACGTCCGATCGGAGGTTCGGCGTGAGAGAAGTGCGCACGACGGGCGAACACCCGCCGTGGGAGGGACTCGACGGTACCGAACGCCACGCGGCCTGCATCGTCGCCGCACGTGCCGGGAACCGGCAGGCGATGGACGTGCTGGTCGCCGAGCTCACACCGCTGGTGTGGCACGTGGCCAGGGGGAACGGGCTGGACCGCAGCACCGCGGAGGACGTGGTGCAGACGGTGTGGCTCGCACTGCTCAAGAACGTGGACCGCCTGAAGGAACCGCGAGCGCTGGTGGGGTGGCTCGTGGTCACCGCGCGACGGGAGGCCCAGCGGACCTGGCCGTCGCAGAAGACCGAACTCCCGCTGGCCCCCGAGGTGGCGGACCAGCTGAAGAGCGAGACGGGCCTGCCGGAGGACGCCGCGCTGAACGACGACCGCGACCACCGGCTCTGGCGGGCGTTCGGCCGGTTGAACGCCCGCTGCCAGGAACTGCTGAGACTCACCGTCCTCGCCGGCCGCTCGGAGTACCGGGCGGTCGCCGAGGCTCTCGCCATGCCGCGCGGCAGCATCGGCCCGACCAGAGGCAGGTGCTTGACCGTGCTGCGCGGTTTTCTCGAACAGGAAGGAGGATCGCGGTGAACGACATCGACCCGCGCGATGACCGCAGAGGGAACGAGGACACCGCCGTCCTCACCGCGCTGGCGCACCTCGTCGACGAACTGGACCCGCCCCCCACCGATCTGGTGCAGCGCGTGCAGTTCGCCATCGACCTGGAGGACATCGACGTCGAGGTGGCGCGCTGGGTGCGCGCCGGCTCGCTGACGGGTGTGCGCGGCGGACAACCCGGCACCATCACCTTCACGGTGGACAACCTGACGCTGATGGTGAACTTCACGGCCACCGGCGAGCGCAACCGCATCGACGGGTGGCTCGTGCCGGCCGGGGAGCACACCGTGGAGGTCCGGGTGTCCGAGCACGCGTCGGCGACCACGACCGCGGACGACGGCGGGCGGTTCGTGCTGGCCGACGTGCCGACCGGGACGACGCAGATCGTCGTCCACCTGGTCAACGCGCGCGGCGAACGGGGACGCACGGTGGTGACACCCACGATCGTCCTCTAGGGGTCACGGAGCGTGCGTCTCCGACCCCGCACCGAACGCAACCCGTTCGGATCACCACACAACTCGGCCAGGGGCCCCACCGGACGCGCCAGGTGTGTTGCCATTGGGCACGTGCCTCGAACACGTCCCCCAGCTGCCGCGCCGACCCTGTCCCGCCGACCGGCGACAGGCGCCGCCGCCGCTCCCCCGGACGCCCGCTCGAACGGCGGCGCTCCGGAGGGCGGGGCGCTGGACGGCGCCGAAGCGAACGACGCTGAAGCGAACGATGCCGAAGCGAACGGTGGTGCGCCCGGCGACGTCACCGCGGCCGACGCGGTGCGCGACGCGCTCGCCCTGCGCGCGCAGGCGCACGCCAGGGCCGAGGCCGGCAGACCCGCCGACGCCGTGCGGCTGCTGCGCAGGGCACTGCGCGTCCTGCCGCTCGGAACGGGCGGCCTGGAGGCCACCGAGGTGCGCACGAGGGTGCTGATCACCCTCGCCTACGCCGAGGCCGAGGTCGGGTCCACCGCGACCGGCCTGGTGCACCTGGGCACCGCGAGCGACCTGCTGGCGAGCTGGCCCGACGGGAGCGTCCGGTTCGAGCTCCAGGTGCTCGTCAAGGCCCAGCACGCGCTCATCCTGCACCGCGCGGGCCGCAGCGCCGAGTCCATCGCCCTGCACGACGAGGCGATCGAGCTGCTCCAGAACGCCGGGGACGTCCCCGTGAGCCCGATCCTGCTGCCCGGCGTCGTGATGAACCGCGGGCTCACGCACATCGCCTCCGGCCGCCCGGTCGAGGCGGAGGCCGACATGCGCCTGGTCGCCCGCACGGCCGACGAGCGCGGCCTCCCGCTGGTGAAGGCCAAGGCGCTGGGCAACCTCGGTGACGTCGCGAAGCTCACCGGCGACGTCCCCGGCGCGCTGAGGTACTACGCCGAGGCGGAGCTGATGTTCCGCGAGCTCGCGCCCGACCTCGTGCCGCGCACCCAGATCGACCAGGGCACGGCGCTGCTCGCGGCGGGCCTCGCCGACGAGGCGGCCGAGCAGCTCGACCTGGCCCTGCCCCAGCTCCGCCGCAACCGGGCCGGTCAGGACCTCGCCGAGGCCGAACTGGCCCGCGCCGCTGCCGCGCTGCTCCAGGACGACCTGGACGGGGCCAGGCTCCTCGCGGGCAGTGCGCAGCGCCGGTTCGCCCGGCGCGGCAGCAGGTCGTGGGCCGAGGTCGCCGCGCTGACGAAGATGCGCGCCGAGGCCGTCGCCGTGCTGCGCGACGAGCACGGGCGGTCGGCCACGCCCGCCAGGGCGGCGAAGCTCGCGAGGCGGCTCGGCGACGTGGGCCTCACCGACGAGGCGTCGATGGCGAAGATGCTCGGCGCGCGGCTCGCGATCCGGCGCGGGTCCCTCCCCACCGCACGGGCGCTCGTCGCCCAGGTCTCCCGCCCCGGCCGCACCACGCCCGTCGACCACCGGATGCTGCTGCGGTTGTGCCGCGCCGAGCTGTCCGTGAGCGCCGGGGACCGCGCGGGCGCGCTCGCCGAGGCCGGTGCCGGGCTGACCGAGCTGGGCCGGGTCCGCGACCGCATGGGCGGGCTGGACCTGCTGAGCGGCACGGCCGTGCACGGCCGCGAGCTGGGAGAGCTGGCCGTGGGCCTCGCCCTGGAGGGCAGCGACGCCCGCGAGGCGTTCGCCTGGCTGGAGCGCACCAGGGCGCAGGTGTACCGCTACGAACCGCTGCCGGCCATCGACGACCCGGTGCTCGCCGACCGGGTGGCCGAGGCGCGCTCGGTCAGCCGGGCGCTCCAGCAGGCACGCCTGGAGGGACGGCCGGTGACCGAGCTGGAGGCCCGCGACGAGGAGCTCCAGCGCGAGGTCACCCGGCTCGGGTGGTACACCAGCCGGTGGGGGCGCCCCCGCCCGGTGTGCACCGCGGACGACGTCGTGCCGGTGCTCGGCGAGCGCGCGCTGGTCAGCTTCACCACCCACGACGAGGAGCTGTCCGCCGTCGTCCTGACCTCGGACGGCGCCAGCCTCGTGCGACTCGGGGCGGCCGAGCCCGCGGCGGAGATCTCCCGCCAGCTGCACGCCGACCTCGACGTGCTCGCCCCCGACCACCTGCCGCAGCCGCTGGTCGACGCCGTGACCGCCTCGGCGGCACGCCGCGCCGAGGCGCTGGACGCCGTCCTGATCGGTCCCCTGGCCGAGCTGGTCGGCACGCGGGAGCTGGTCGTCGTCCCGACCGGTTCGCTCTACGCGGTGCCGTGGGGCGCGCTGCCGTCGCTGCGCGGGCGCCCGGTCGTCGTCGCGCCGTCGGCGACCGCGTGGCTCACCGCGGCGCGGGGCGCGGCCGACAGCGGCCGCCGCGAGGGCGTGGTGCTGGTGGGCGGCCCCGACCTGCCGGAGGGCGTCGGCGAGGTGCGCAGGCTGCGCGCGGCCTTCCCGGACGCCGCGCTGCTCGACGGCGACCTCGCGACCGTGCAGAACGTCGTGGCGGAGCTGGACGGCTCGCGCCTGGCCCACGTCGCGGCGCACGGCGTGCACGAGCCGGACAACGCGCTGTTCTCCCGGCTGGAACTGGCCGACGGCCCGCTGTTCGCGCACGAGCTGTCCCGGCTGGGGCGGGTGCCGGAACGGGTCGTGCTCGCGGCGTGCGAGCTGGCGCTCAGCCACATCCGGCCGGGCGACGAGGCGCTGGGGTTCGCGGGCGCGCTGCTCGCCAGCGGCTCGCACACCGTGGTGGCCGCGGTGAACCGCGTCGGCGACCGGGCCGCCGCGGAGACGGTGGACGAGTTCCACCGGCTGGTGTCCGAGGGCAAGCCCGTGGCGCACGCCCTGGCCGAGGCCACTGCCCTGGACCCGCTGCGCCGGCCGTTCGTCTGCCTGGGCACGTCCTGAGCACCCGGTAGGACACGAAGAGGCCCCGCGACGAGTCGCGGGGCCTCTTTCGGTCGTTCAGGCGTGGATCAGAAGTCCATGCCGCCGGCGTCGGGCGCGGCCGGGGCCGCGTTCTTCTCCGGCTTGTCGGCCACGACGGCCTCGGTGGTGAGGAACAGAGCCGCGATGGAGGCGGCGTTCTGCAGCGCGGAGCGCGTCACCTTGGCGGGGTCGATGATGCCCGCGGCGACGAGGTCCTTGTACTCGCCGGTGGCGGCGTCCAGACCCTCGCCGGCCTTCAGGCCCTTGACCTTCTCCACCACGACGCCACCCTCGAGGCCGGCGTTGACGGCGATCTGCTTCAGCGGAGCCTCGACGGCGACGCGAACGATGTTCGCACCGGTCGCCTCGTCACCCTCCAGGTGCAGGCCCGCGAAAGCGGCCTCGGCGGCCTGGAGCAGGGCCACGCCACCACCGGCGACGATGCCCTCCTCGACGGCGGCCTTGGCGTTGCGCACCGCGTCCTCGATGCGGTGCTTGCGCTCCTTGAGCTCGACCTCGGTCGCGGCACCGGCCTTGATCACCGCGACGCCACCGGCCAGCTTGGCCAGGCGCTCCTGGAGCTTCTCGCGGTCGTAGTCGGAGTCCGACTTCTCGATCTCGGCGCGGATCTGGTTGACGCGGCCCTGGATCTGCTCGGCGTCACCCGAACCCTCGACGATGGTCGTCTCGTCCTTGGTCACGACGACCTTGCGGGCGCGGCCCAGCAGCGACAGGTCGGCGTTCTCCAGCTTCAGGCCCACGTCCTCGGTGATGACCTGGCCACCGGTGAGGGTCGCGATGTCCTGGAGGATCGCCTTGCGGCGGTCGCCGAAGCCGGGCGCCTTGACGGCGACGGACTTGAAGGTGCCGCGGATCTTGTTGACGACCAGCGTGGCCAGGGCCTCGCCCTCGACGTCCTCGGAGATGATCAGCAGCGGCTTGCCGCCCTGCATGACCTTCTCCAGGAGCGGGAGCAGGTCCTTGACCGTGGAGATCTTCGAGCCGTAGAGCAGGACGTAGGGGTCCTCCAGGACCGCTTCCTGACGCTCCGGGTCGGTCACGAAGTACGCGGAGACGTACCCCTTGTCGAAGCGCATGCCCTCGGTGAGCTCCAGCTCAAGCCCGAGCGCGTTGCTCTCCTCGACGGTGATGACGCCTTCCTTGCCGACCTTGTCCATCGCCTCGGCGATGAGCTCGCCGATCGTCGGGTCGGCGGCGGAGATGGACGCGGTGGCAGCGATCTGCTCCTTCGTCTCGATCTCCTTGGCGGTCTTCAGCAGCTGCTCGGCGATGGCCTCGACGGCCTGCTCGATGCCGCGCTTCAGGCCCAGCGGGTTCGCGCCGGCGGCCACGTTGCGCAGACCCTCGCGGACGAGCGCCTGAGCGAGCACGGTCGCGGTGGTGGTGCCGTCACCCGCGACGTCGTCGGTCTTCTTCGCGACCTCCTTGACGAGCTCGGCCCCGATCTTCTCCCACGGGTCCTCGAGCTCGATCTCCTTCGCGATGGAGACGCCGTCGTTGGTGATCGTCGGCGCACCCCACTTCTTCTCGAGGACGACGTTGCGGCCCTTGGGGCCGAGGGTCACCTTGACTGCATCCGCGAGGATGTTCATGCCGCGCTCAAGACCGCGGCGGGCTTCCTCGTCGAACGCGATCATCTTGGCCATTGCGGTGTGTTCCTCCGCCTGATCTACGAATGGGGCCACTGCGGACGTGCTGCCCACAGCGGAACACGGTGCTCAGGCCAGGCTCGGTGCCCGCGACGGACGACCTGCCCCGATCTCTCGGAGCCTGCCTCACCGTCCCAGCCTCACGTGCTGGCACTCAAGTGGTGCGAGTGCCAGTTCGTGTTTAGCACTCGACCGCGACGAGTGCAAGAACCGCAGCTCAGCGCGTCGCCCAGAAGGAGGCGGTTCTCACCCTCCGGCCTCAGTTGCTCCGCACGGGCACGCTCGTCGGCAGCGGCTTCCTGCTGCCGCTCTCGCCGACCGGGATCGACTCGCCCGTGGAGGTCTGCCCGCCGGTCGGCGGACGCGGCGGCTCGTCCTTCGGCGAGAAGACGATCACCAGCACGACGATGATCGCCAGCGCCACCGCGCCCGCGGCGACCGGCGCGAACCACGCAGGACGCGACGGGCGGCCGCTGAACGCGCTGGAGCTGATCTGCGCCGGCGCGCGCAGCCGGACCGGCTCGCCCAGCGCGGACTGGCCGTACGGGGGCTGCGGCTGGGGCTGCTGGTAGCCCTGCGGCGGCCCGAACACGGGCACCGCGCCCGTGCCGGGACCGAGGTGGGGGTGCTGGACCGGCTGCTGGCCGGACTGGGGCTGGCCGGACTGGAGTTGCCCGGACTGGGGCTGCACGGACTGGATTTGCCCGGACTGGGGCTGCCCGGACTGCGACTGGCCCGGCTGCTGGCCCGACTGCTGCTGGACCGGCTGCTGCCCGGACTGCGGGTGCTGCACCGGCTGCGACTGGCTCGTCTGGCCCGGCTGCGCGGAGCCCTGCTGCCCCTGCTCGCCCTGCGGGCGCAGCGGCGCCGGGGTGCCGGGACGCGCGACGGCGGCCAGCGCCGTGCGCGCGGCGTTCACGAACTCGGTGCACGTGGCGTAGCGCTGGTGGGGGTCCTTCGAGGTGCCCTTGCGCAGCACGTCGTCGATCGCGCTGGGCAGCGCCACCAGGGACGTCAGCGGCGGGATCTCGGAGCCGAGGTGGCCCTGGATGACGTCCTGCACGTTGCCCTGGAACGGCGGCCTGCCGCTCAGGCAGGCGAAGAGCATGCAGGCCAGCGCGTAGGCGTCGGTGCGGCCGTCGACCGGCTCACCGCGCAGGTGCTCCGGCGCCGCGTAGGTGGGCGAGCCGAGGAAGTCCCCGGTGCGGGTGCGGTGGCCGGTGGCGCCGCGCCTGGTCAGGCCGAAGTCGGCGAGGTAGACGTGCTCGCGCGACGCCTCCTTCGTGGTCACCAGCACGTTCGCCGGTTTCACGTCGAGGTGCACGAGGCCCTTGCCGTGCAGCATGTCCAGCGCCTCGGCGACCTGGCCGAGCAGCGTCAGGGTGCGGCCGGGCGCGAGCGGGCCGTCCTTGATCAGGCTCGCGAGGTCGGAGCCGTCGACGAGCCGCATGGCGATGTAGAGGAGGCCGTCGACCTCGTCGAAGTCGTACAGCGGCACGATGTTCGCGTGGTCGATCGCCGAGGTGTTGCGCGCCTCGTCGACGAACCGCTCGCGGAACTCCGCGTCGGCCGTCAGGTGCTCCCCGATGACCTTCAGGGCGACCTTCCGCCCGAGTCTCACGTCCGTCGCCCGGTACGTGACGCTCATACCACCGCGGCCGAGCACGCCGTCGATGCGGTAGTGGCCTAGACGTCGCCCGCTGAGGTCCTCCGACACGCCGGGCAGCCTAACCTCCGCAGATCGCGGTCCGCGTGCGGTTCCGCGAACCGGGCCCGGCGCGGGCGGGCGCCGACCGTCCCGGCGAGCCCGCGGACCGCGCGGACGCACCGGTCACGAACGGCGGCCGGAACCGCTGTCCCGCAGCCAGGACGCCGCCCGGCGCGGGCTGCGCGTCCTGGTCAGCACCAGGCCGGGTCCGGCGAAGTCGAGCACGAGCCCGCGACCGGTGCGCACGGACTGCGGCGCGTCCGGGACCAGCGCCCGCAGCCTGCACTGGAGGGTGTCGGCGAACCCGGCGACGTGGCCGCTGTCGACCGTGACCAGCTCACCGGCCTCCAGCGTGACGACGTCCAGCATCCCGTAGCAGGCGAGCACCACCGCGCCGCGGCCGTGCACGAAGCGCAGGAACCCGCCGTGATCACCGCCGAAGAGGGCGCGCAGCGGAGGCGCGGTGGACTCCACCGACACGGTTCCGGCCGAGCCGAGCCAGCCGTCCGCGGCCACGCACCAGCCGGTGGAGCCGTCGAGCTCCAGCACGTGCAGGTCGCCGGGCAGCGGCGGCGCGAGGTCCACCCAGCCGCCCTCCACGCCCGCCGTGCAGGTCCCGGCTCCCCCGCGCCCCTTCCGCTCGACGCCCAGGCCGTAGCTGGTGGCCACCACCGAGTCCGGGTCGATCAGCGCGGACTCCGACGGGGCCAGGGTCAGGCGCGCCACGCCGAAGGTCGGCGTGTGCCGGGTGCGGACCTGCAACATCTCCTCCAGGGACGCGGGCGGGACCAGGCGGCGACGAGCATCGCGGTGATCGTCCGGCGGCCGGTCGGAGCAGTCTCGCACGAGCGGGGGAAGATGCGGGACGTGTCGAAACCACTCACCGCGGTCGCGGAGCACAGGACGCGCGTCGCCGCTCTCGTCGGCCTCATGCCGGTCCTGGAGCTGCCCGTCTCCGACTGCCTCGGCCTGGTGCTGGCGCGCGACCTCGTCGCTCCGGTGTCCCTGCCGCCGTTCGACAACTCCGCGATGGACGGCTACGCCGTGCGCGCCGCCGACGTGGCCGGGGCCGCACCGGACTCCCCGGTGGAGCTGCCGGTGGCCGAGGACGTCCCCGCCGGGCGCACGGACCTGCCGCCGCTGCTGCCCGGCACGGCCCACCGCATCATGACCGGCGCACCCGTTCCCGCCGGGGCCGACGCGGTGGTCCAGGTGGAGCTGACCGACGCGGGCACCGAGCGGGTGCGGCTGTTCGCCCCCGCCGCGCCCGGCGCGAACATCCGCACGGCGGCCGACGACGTGACCACCGGTGACACCGTGCTGCGCGCCGGTCGGCAGCTCGGCCCGGCCCAGCTCGCGCTGGCCGCCGCGCTGGGCTTCGGCGCGCTGCCGGTGCGGCGCAGGCCGCGGGTGCTGGTCCTGTCCACCGGCTCCGAACTGGTGGGGCCCGGCCAGCCGCTGCTGCCGGGGCAGATCTACGAGTCCAACGGCGTGATGCTGGCGACGGCGGTGCGCGAGGCCGGCGGCGAGGCCGAGCTGCTGCGGTTCGTGCCCGACGACGTGGAGCAGTTCCTGGCCGCGCTGGACCCGCGTCTGGAGGAGGTCGACCTGGTGATCACCTCCGGCGGCGTGAGCGCGGGGGCCTACGAGGTCGTCAAGGACGCGTTCACCGGGCGCGGCGTGGAGTTCGGCAAGGTCGCGATGCAGCCGGGCGGCCCGCAGGGCGCCGGGCGGTACCGGGACACGGCCGTGGTGACGCTGCCCGGCAACCCGGTCAGCGCGCAGGTGTCGTTCGAGGTGTTCGTGCGTCCGGCTCTGCTCGCGTCGATGGGGCACGAGCGGGTCGAGCGGACCACCGCCCGCGCCGCGATCAGCACCGCCATCACCTCGCCCCCCGGCCGCGTGCAGTACCGGCGCGGCGCCCACGACCCGGAGTCCGGCCGGGTGGTCACGCCGGTGGGCGGCCCCGGCTCGCACCTGCTGTCGGCGCTGGCCGTCGCGAACTGCCTGATCGAGGTGCCGGCGGACGTCGTGGAGCTGGCCGAGGGTGACGAGGTGCTCGTCCGGTACCTGCACAGTCCGTGAAACGGGTGTGACGGAGGGCTCACCGCAGTGCGTTGATCACGGTGTGTGATCCGCATTACACTTCAGGGCGAGGGTGCCCTGCGGGCACCGCATCAGCAGTGCTGGAAGCCCGGTCGGCGCGTGCATTCGTCGGGGGATGCACGCGTCGACCGGACGGCCACCTCGGCCGCGGTCGCGTAGCGTGTGCTCTTCCGCCACCCACCCCACCGGAAGAACAACGGATTCCAGACGAGATGACCAGCGACAAGCCCAGCGGTGCCGCTTCCCACTTCCTCGAACTGGCCCGGAGCGTGGTGCCGCCGATGCACCCGGCCGGACGCCCGTTCGTCGCCGGTGCGGCCGCCGCGACCCTCCTGCTGCGCCGCCTGTCCCCCAAGCTCGGTGTGGTCGGCGGGCTCGTCACGGCCTGGGTCGCGTGGTTCTTCCGCGAGCCGAAGCGCGTGACGCCCACCCGCCCGAACGTCGCCGTGGCCCCCGCCGACGGCACCGTGTCCCACGTCGTCGAGGTGCCCGCACCCGCCGAGCTGGGCCTGGGCGACGAGCCGATGGTCCGCATCAGCGTCTTCCTGTCGGTGTTCGACGTGCACGTCCAGCGCGTCCCCGTCGACGGCGAGGTGCGGCAGGTCTCCTACCACCCCGGCAAGTTCCTCTCCGCCGACCTGGACAAGGCCAGCGAGGAGAACGAGCGCAACACCGTGCTGGTGCGCACGCCGTCCGGCCGCGACGTCGTGGTCGTGCAGATCGCCGGCCTCATCGCGCGCCGCATCGTGTGCGACGTCGTCGAGGGCGAGAAGGTCGGCGCCGGTCAGACCTACGGGCTGATCCGCTTCGGCTCGCGCGTCGACCTGTACGTGCCGCGCGGCAGCCGTCCCCTGGTCGAGGCCGGTCAGCGCACCGTCGGCGGCGAGACCGTGCTCGCCGAGCTTCCGGAGGACTGATCCTTGGCGCCCAGCACGCCGGGCATCAGGCTGCTGCCCAACGCCATCACCGTGCTCGCGATGTGCTCCGGCCTGTCCGCCATCCAGTTCGCGCTGGCGGGGTTCTACGGCCTGGCGATCGGCGCCATCGCCGTCGCGGCCGTGCTCGACGGGCTCGACGGGCGCATCGCGCGGATGCTCGACGCGAGCAGCAAGATGGGCGCCGAGCTGGACTCGCTGGCCGACGCCATCTCCTTCGGCGTCGCGCCGGCGCTGGTGATCTACGTGTGGCGGTTCGACGACCGCCTCGGCTGGGCCATCTCGCTGGTCTTCGCGGTGTGCATGGTGCTGCGCCTCGCGCGGTTCAACACGCTGCTGGAGGTCGAGCAGCCGCCGTACGCCAAGGAGTTCTTCGTCGGCGTGCCCGCTCCGGCCGGTGGCCTGCTCCTGCTGCTGCCGCTCATCGTCGACGAGCAGATGCACCGCTCCGGCTGGTGGTCGTCGACGCCGGTGGTGATGATCTGGACCGTCGCCGTCGGCGTCCTCGCGATCAGCCGCATCCCGACGCTGTCGGTCAAGACCGTGCGGGTGCCGCCGAGCTACGCCGCGCCGCTGCTGGTGGCCGTGGCCGTGCTCGGCGCGATCATCTTCATCTACCCGCTGGTGGCGCTGATCGCCGCGATGGTGATCTACCTGGCCCACCTGCCCTACTCGGTGCGCCGCTACCGCTGGCTGGCGAAGCACCCCGAGGCGTGGGAGGTCGCTCCCGCCGACCGCCGCGCCATCCGCAGGGCGCACGGCGTCGCCGCCCGCAGGCTCGGTCTGCGCCGGCCGCTCCGCGGCCGGGTGGCCGGTGCCGCGCTCCGCGCGGTGCGCCTGCCCCGCCGCCACGCGGTCCGCTCGACGCCCCCGCCGCCCCCGCGCCGCGACTGGCGCGGCGCGGGCATCCGCCGGACCCAGAAGAACCAGACCACCCCGCCCGACCAGCCCGAGTAACCCGCCCCAGCCCCGCGAGTTGAGCGTTCGGGCACCCCGAGTGGAGCGTTCAGGCACCGCGAGTGGAGCGTTCAGGCACCGCGAGTGGAGCGTTCAGGCACCGCGAGTGGAGCGTTCGGTCGCCGCACGCTCCACTCGCGGCGGGCGCTGGTCGCCTAGGCTCTGGGCGTGATCGCGTTGACGGCAAGGCTGTCCCCGTCCGCACTGGACACCCGCAGGGGTGTCGTCCGGATGCACCCGGAGGTGCTGGACGCGCTCGGCCTGCGCGCGTGGGACGCCGTGAAGCTCACCGGCGCACGGGTCAGCGCCGCGCTCGCCGCGGCGGGTGACGGGCCGCCCGGCGTGGTGCTGCTCGACGACGTGACGCTGTCCAACCTGGGCGTCACCGAGGGCTCCGAGGTCGTCGTCACACCCGTCGAGGTCGCGGCGGCCCGCACGGTCACCGTGTCCGGCTCGCGCCTGGCGACCACCTCGCTCACCCCGGAGACGCTGCGGCTCGCGCTCACCGGCAAGGTGCTCACCGTGGGCGACGCCGTGTCGCTGCTGCCGCAGGACCTCGCCCCGCCGCCCGGCGCGGACGTGCCCACGACCCGGCGGAAGCTGTCGAACGCCATCGGCACGACGTGGACCAGCGAACTGCTCACCATCACCGCCACCGATCCCACCGGCCCCGTCGCGGTGCAGCCGTCGAGCCTCGTGGGCTGGCGCGACGGTGCTCGCACCGGTGACGTCGCGCCGGCTCCGGCACCGGCCGCCCCCGCTCCGCGGACCGCCGCGGCGGCGGAACCGGCCCGGCCGCCGGTCCCCCTCGCCGACCTGGTGGGGCAGCGCGAGCAGGCGAAGCGGTTGTCGGAGTGGCTGGAGCTGACGTTCCAGCGTCCCGACCTGCTGACCCTGCTCGGCGCGCAACCCCGGCTCGCCGCCCTGCTCAGCGGCCCGGAGGGGGTGGGCAAGACGACGCTGGTGCGGTCCGTCGCGCAGGGCGCGGGCGCGCACGTCGTGGAACTGGCCGCGCCGAGCGTCGCCGTGCTGGAGGCCGGTGCGACCGCGCGGCGGATCGCGGACGCCATCGGCGAGGCCACGGCGCGGCAACCCGCCGTGCTGCTGCTGACCGACGTGGACGCGCTGCTGCCCGCCACGACCCCGCCCCCGGTGGCGACCGTGGTGCTGGACGCGCTGAGCGCCGCCGTGCGCACGCCGGGCTTCGCGCTGGTCGTCACGAGCGCGCACCCCGAGTCGCTCGACCCGCGCCTGCGGGTGCCGGAGCTGGTGGACCGGGAGCTGGTGCTGCCGCTGCCCGACGGCGAGACGCGCTGCGGGCTGCTGCGGGTGCTGCTGCGGGACGTGCCGGTGGAGTCCGGTGTGGACCTGGGCGCCATCGCCGACCGCACACCGGGTTTCGTCGCGGCCGACCTCGTCGCGCTGCGCCGCGAGGCCGCCGTGCGCTCGGCGCTGCGCCAGCGCGACGCGGACGCGCCGCACGTCGGCCAGGAGGACCTGCTGGCCGCGCTGGAGACCGTCCGGCCGATCTCGATGTCCACTTCGGACACGTTGCAGACGGGCGGGCTGACGCTCGACGACGTCGGCGACATGACCGAGGTGAAGCAGGCGCTGACCGAGGCCGCGCTGTGGCCGTTGCAGTACCCCGACTCCTTCGCCCGGCTCGGGGTGGCCCCGCCGCGCGGCGTGCTGCTCTACGGGCCGCCCGGCGGTGGCAAGACGTTCCTCGTCAGGGCGCTGGCGGGCAGCGGCAAGCTGAACGTGCTGTCGGTCAAGGGCGCGGAGCTGATGGACAAGTTCGTCGGCGAGTCGGAGCGGGCGGTGCGCGAGCTGTTCCGCCGCGCCGCCGAGGCGGCTCCCGCGATGATCTTCCTGGACGAGATCGACGCGCTCGCCCCGCGACGCGGGCAGTCGTCGGACTCCGGCGTGGGCGACCGCGTCGTGGCGGCGCTGCTCACGGAGCTGGACGGCGTGGAGCCGCTGCGCGACGTGGTCGTGGTGGGCGCGACGAACCGGCCGGAGCTGATCGACCCGGCGCTGCTGCGGCCGGGCAGGCTGGAGCGCCTGGTCTACGTGCCGCCGCCGGACGCACCGGCCCGCGCGGCGATCCTGCGGGCCACGTCGCGCAACACGCCGCTGGCCGGCGACGTCGACCTGGACGCGGTGGCGGCCGACCTGGACGGCTACTCGGCGGCGGACTGCGCCGCGCTGATCCGGGAGGCCGCGCTCACCGCGATGCGCGAGTCGCTGGAGGCCGCGGAGGTCACCGCGGCGCACCTGACGGCCGCCCGCCGGACGGTGCGGCCGTCCCTGGACCCGGCCCAGCTCGCGTCGCTGGCGGCCTACGCGGAGTCGCGCTCCTCGTGAGCGCGACCCCGGCTACTTGGTGGCGGCCTTCGTCCCGTAGTCGTTGGTGACGATCACGATGATGCCCTCGTGGGCCGCCTGGATGCCGTCGAAGCGCGGCTCCACCCTGGCCCGGATGATCGCGGCGAGGGTCTTCGCCGACGCCTCCTCCGGTGTGCCCGGCCGGTAGTAGACGGTCGTCGTGGGGATCTGGCCCTGCGAGTAGTTGCCCGTCTCGGCGACGGTCCAGCCGTTGGTCCGGACGTCCTCCGACGCGCGGCTCGCGAGCCCGGCGACCGTGCTGTTGTTGTAGACGCGCACCGGGGGCCGCTCGGCGGCGTTGCCGTCGGTCTCCGCGGCGGTCGGCTGCCCGGCCGCGGGCTGGCTGGTGGTGGCCGGTGGCTGCTCGGTCGGCGGCTGCGTCGTCGGCGACTGCTCGCTCGTGGTGCTGGCGGCCGTCGAGGACTCCGGCGCCTGCGTCGTGGACGGCGCGGGCTCGTCGGAGCCGCCCCCGCCCTGGTCGCCACCCGGCGCGCTCGTGCTCGGCGGGTCGGCCGGCGGGCCTCCGGCGAGCGGGTCGCCGGAGTCACCGCCGTCGACGAGGCTGAGGACGCCGATCACGAGGGCGACGACGGCGACGGCGATCAGGGCGATGCCCGCCGTCTTCGCCGGGCGGGCGGAACCCGCGCTGTCAGGAGAGCTCATCGGGGCTCGATTCCCAGCCTGCGGTCCGCGCGGGACCGCTGACGGACGGTGCGGACACGGCGCAGGCGCTTGACGAGCATCGGATCGGCCGCCAGGGCCTCCTGCTTGTCGACGACTCCGTTGAGCAACTGGTAGTAGCGGGTCGCCGACATGTCGAACAGCTCCCTGATGGCCTGTTCCTTGGCTCCCGCGTACTTCCACCACTGGCGTTCGAAGGCCAGGATCGCTTGCTCCCGGCTGTTCAAACCGCCGTCCGGCTCCCCAGCCGGTGCCAGTGCCTCTGCGGCGTCCATCCGGCTCCTCGCCACGCCCGTGTTCTTCTCGGCGCTCATTACACCACGTGATCGTCATCGCGGTCGTCTCATCACCCGGCGCGTCAGCAGAGGAGCGCGGATAAAGTTCACCACATGGCAGTTCACCCCATCCGGATCGCCGGCGATCCCGTCCTGCACAACCCGACCAGGCCGGTCGAGGTGTTCGACGAGGAGCTGCGCACCCTCGTGGCCGACATGTTCGAGACGATGGCCGCCGCGCACGGCGTGGGCCTCGCGGCGAACCAGATCGGGATCGACCTGCGGCTGTTCGTCTACGACTGCCCCGACGAGGAGGGCGTGCGCCACCGCGGTGTCGTCGTGAACCCGGTGCTGGAGACCTCCGAGATCCCCGAGTCCATGCCGGACCCCGAGGACGACCACGAGGGCTGCCTGTCCGTGCCCGGCGAGACGTACCCGACGGGCCGCGCGTCCTGGGCGAGGGTCACCGGCGTCGACGCCGAGGGCGACCCCGTCGAGGCCGAGGGCACCGGTTTCCTCGCCCGCTGCTTCCAGCACGAGACGGACCACCTCGACGGCCACCTCTACCTGGACCGCCTGATCGGCCGCCACCGCCGCGAGGCCAAGCGCATGATCAGGTCCAACGGCTGGGGCGTCCCCGGCCTGTCCTGGGACCCGGCGACGTCGGAAGACCCCTTCGCCGACGACGAGGACTGATCCGCGAGTCGCCCGTTCCAGCTCCGCGCCGGGCCGCTGGTCGGCGTGGCCGACCCGGAGCTGGGCGTGTTCGCGGTGTCGTTCCTACCGCAGTTCGTGCCAGCCGGAGGCGCGGGAGAGCCCCTCCTCGTGCTGGTCGCCGTCGTGCTGGTCACCGTCGTGCTGGTCACCGTCGTCCGGGTCGCCGTCGACGCGGTCTGGCGCCTGGTCCTCGTCGGGTTCCCGCACCGCATCGGCGGGTGGCTCGGCGGACCGCGCGTGCGCACGTGCCTGGAGAAGCCTTCTGGCGGCGTCCTGCTGGCGCTCGGAGTTCGGCTCGTACTCGACGCGGACCGATCCCGATCCGCCGCGCCGCCAGAACAGCTCCGGCATCGTGGTCACCTCGACCTGGGTGGTCGGACGCGCCAGCTCGTCGTAGTGCCCGGCGAGCACCTGCGCCCGGATGCGCTGGATCTCCCCGGCCGTGGCCACGTCTCCCGCGAGCAGGAACGGCAGGCACAGCCGCCACGTCTTCACGACCGTGTCGCGGGTCCGGTGCGGGGCGCGCAGCACGGCGCGCGCCACGCGCAGCGAGTGCTCCAGCGCGGTGATGGCCCCCGGGTGGCCGTGGTGGTCCCACGACCAGCGCAGCTCCTCCGCGAGGGCGCAGCGCACGCAGTCGACCGGGCCCGTGCCCAGCTCGGCCGCGCACTCCGAGCACTCGACGAGGGTCATGGCCCAGTCGGTGCACGTCCACGAGTACGTGCCGACCTCGGCGGCGACGACCAGCTCCGCCAGCTCGCGCTCACCCGCGCCGCCGGACGTCCGCTGCTGGGCGGAGAGCAGCTCCTGCCAGTCCAGCAGCCACGGCTGCTCCACCAGCTCCACGCAGTACCGGCACTCGGGGTAGCCCCGACCGGCCAGTCGGCCGCACGACGGGCACGGCGAAACCTCGACGGGACGCTCACCGCGTCGGGCGCCGGGCGGGAAGGGCTGGCGATCAGCCACGCGTGCAAGGTACTGCCAAACCGGGTGCCGTGTGGAGGGGCTGGCACGATCTTGCCGGGGATCGTCCTCCGGACGGTTCTTGGCAGTGGGGCCGTGCCGTGGTTATGGTCGGGCGGACAACTCCACAACGCGGGAGCTCGCGCCTGAGCGGGCTGAGAGGGCGGTTGGTGTCGACGTGTCGACCCGGTGCCGCCGACCGCCTGAACCTGACCGGGTAATGCCGGCGTAGGGAGGAACGTCGTGACGGCACTTGACGACCGCTCGGTCCGACCCAGTGTCACCACGGGCCCGATCTCGGGCTCGCGCAAGGTGTACCGCGATGCCGGTGACGGTGTCCGGGTGCCCTTCCGCAGGGTGGACCTGACCAACGGCGAGCACGTCGACCTCTACGACACTTCCGGTCCGTACACGGACGAGAGCGCTACCATCGACGTCCACAGTGGACTTGCTCCGCTGCGTGCGCCGTGGATCGCGGCTCGCGAGCCGATCAACGGGGCGGTGACCCAGCTGGCGGCGGCCAGGGCCGGGACCATCACGCCCGAGATGCGCTTCATCGCCGTCCGCGAGGGACTCGCACCCGAGTTCGTGCGCGACGAGGTGGCGATCGGCCGGGCGGTGATCCCGGCGAACCGCCGCCACCCCGAGGCCGAACCGATGATCATCGGCAAGAAGTTCCTCGTGAAGATCAACGCGAACATCGGCAACTCGGCCGTGTCGTCGTCGATCGAGGACGAGGTGGACAAGATGGTGTGGGCGACCCGCTGGGGAGCCGACACGATCATGGACCTGTCCACCGGCAAGCGCATCCACGAGACCCGCGAGTGGCTGATGCGGAACTCGCCGGTGCCCGTCGGCACGGTGCCGATGTACCAGGCGCTGGAGAAGGTGAACGGCGATCCGGCCGCGCTGTCCTGGGAGGTCTACCGGGACACCGTGATCGAGCAGTGCGAGCAGGGCGTGGACTACATGACCGTGCACGCGGGCGTGCGCCTGGCGTACGTGCCGCTCACGGCGAAGCGGGTCACCGGCATCGTCTCGCGCGGCGGTTCGATCATGGCGGCGTGGTGCCTGGCGCACCACCGCGAGAGCTTCCTCTACACGCACTTCGAGGAGCTGTGCGAGATCCTGCGCACCTACGACGTGACGTTCTCCCTCGGCGACGGCCTGCGGCCGGGGTCGATCGCGGACGCCAACGACGAGGCGCAGTTCGCCGAGCTGCGGACGCTGGGCGAGCTGACCCACGTGGCGCGGGCGCACGACGTGCAGGTGATGATCGAGGGCCCCGGTCACGTGCCGATGCACAAGATCGCCGAGAACGTGCGGCTGGAGGAGGAGTGGTGCGGCGAGGCGCCGTTCTACACCCTCGGCCCGCTGGCCACGGACATCGCGCCCGCCTACGACCACATCACCTCGGCCATCGGCGCGGCGCAGATCGGCTGGCTCGGCACGGCGATGCTCTGCTACGTCACGCCCAAGGAGCACCTGGGCCTGCCGAACAGGGACGACGTGAAGACCGGCGTGATCACCTACAAGATCGCGGCGCACTCGGCGGACCTCGCCAAGGGGCACCCCGGCGTGCAGGAGTGGGACGACGCGCTGTCGAAGGCGCGGTTCGAGTTCCGCTGGGAGGACCAGTTCAACCTCTCCCTGGACCCGGACACCGCCCGGTCGTTCCACGACGAGACGCTGCCGGCCGAACCGGCGAAGACCGCCCACTTCTGCTCGATGTGCGGGCCGAAGTTCTGCTCCATGAAGATCACCCAGGACGTGCGCCGCTACGCGGAGGAGCACGGGCTGACCAGCACGGAGGCCATCGAAGCCGGGATGCGGGAGAAGTCCGGCGAGTTCGCGGACCAGGGCGGCAGGGTCTACCTTCCGGTCGTGGAGCCGAGTTGAGCCAGACACCGCCCAAGGTCCTCACCATCGCCGGATCGGACTCCGGCGGCGGTGCCGGCCTGCAAGCCGACCTCCGCACGCTGTTCGCCAACGGCGTGCACGGCATGACCGCCGTCACCGCCGTCACCGTGCAGAACTCGCTGGGCGTGACGGGGTACACCGCCATCCCGCCCGACGTGGTGGCCGCCCAGATCCGGGCGGTGGCCACCGACATCGGCGTGGACGCGGTGAAGACCGGGATGCTGGCGAACGCGGAGATCATCGCCGCCGTCGCCGAGGCCTGCGACGAGGTCCACATCGGACGGTCGGGCGGCACGCCGTTCGTCGTGGACCCGGTGTCGGCGTCGATGCACGGCGACCAGCTCCTCGCCGACGACGCGCTCGACGCGCTGCGCACGCTGCTGTTCCCGCGCGCGACGCTCGTGACGCCGAACATCGACGAGGTGACGCTGCTGACCGGCGTCGAGGTCGGCGACCGCGCCGACCAGCGCAGGGCGGCGCGGGCGCTGCACGAGTTCGGCCCGGAGTGGGTGCTGGTGAAGGGCGGCCACATGTGGACCGACCCGGAGTGCCTGGACCTGCTGTTCGACGGCAGCGACTTCGTCGAGCTGCCGGGGCCGCGCTACGACGTGAAGCACACCCACGGCAGCGGCGACACCCTGGCGTCGGCGATCTGCTCCCGCCTGGCGCGCGGCGAGGACGTGCCCACGGCGGTCCGCTTCGGCAAGGACTTCGTGGTCCGCTCGGTGCGGGCGGCGTACCCGCTGGGCAGCGGCGTGGGCCCGGTGTCCCCGCTCTGGCGCCTGCCCGACTGACGACGGTGTGGAGGGCCGCGGCGCCACCGGCCCTCCACACCCGGTCACCGGTTCGGCCGCAGTGGTCCACACCTGCGGCGGACGCGGCCGTCCTCTCCCCCTCCTAGCGTCGAGGGCGGGGAGGTCTCATGACTCATCACTCGTCGGTGCTGATCGTCCTGGCCAAGCAGGGGGAGCTGGACGCGCTGGCTCACGCGTCCGAGCGCGACGCCCGCGAGGTCCAGCCCCTGGTCGAGTTCGTCCCCGGGCCGAAGCGGGACGGCCGGGTGGCGAAGGGGTTCACCACCGCCGTGGGACACCTCACCGGACGAGGGCGGCCGGTGATGGTCGACTGCTCGCAGCTGGAGGGCCTGGACGAGTTCGGCACGGGTCCGCTCGGCGCACTCGGCGCCCGCTGCCAGGACACCGCCGACGCGCTGCTGGACCGCGACCAGCTCTTCCACCGGGAGCCGCTGCTCGTCCCGGTGGTGCGGCGGGACGCGTCGGACCAGCGGATCGTCGCGGCGAAGATCGTCGCCGAGCAGTACGGCTGCGGTCTCTGCCTGCGTGTCCAGCTCACGCCCGACACCGATCAGGAGACGATCGCCCGGAGCGTCGAGCGGACGCTGTCCGTGCTCCACCTCCCACCGAGCGAGCTGTCGGTGGTCCTGGACCTGGGCTACCTCGGGGACCTCACCGGCTCGGCGTGGCAGGTGCGGGTGGCCGACGCCGCACTCGACGGAGCGGACCGGGTTCCCGGCCTGCGCTCGGTGTCCGTCGCGGCCGGATCGGCCCCCGGCGGGCGCGACGACTACACCGGCCGGTTGCTGCCGCGTCACGAGGAGACCCTGTGGGAGCGCTTGGGCCGGAGGTGCGGATTCGCCGACCACGGCGTGGTGCACCCGGTGCGGAAGGAGAGCGGCGGCCGCCGGAGCACACCGAACCCGTACCTGCGCTACACCGTCCGCGGCGGGGCGCTCTGCTTCAGCGAGAAGGTGCCGCGCCCCGGTGGCGTGCCGAAGGGCGAGGACCTCGGCGAGGGGTTCGACAGGATCAGTCACGACCTCGTGGTGGGACACGGCGACGACTTCGCCGGTCCCGACTTCTCGTGGGGCGACCGGCAGTTGCACGAGTGCGCGCGACGGGGCGGGCGCACGGCGAAGACGGTGCCGCGCTGGATCGGCGTGGCCACGTCGCACCACGTGGCGTACCTGGCGCACCGCTTCGCGCGACCGCGCTGAGCCGCGCGCCGCGTCGGCGACCAGCCCGCGGTGCTCGAACGCTCAACTCACCGTGCTCCAACGCTCAACTCGCCGTGCCTGAACGCTCAACTCGCGCATCGCGGGTGGCGGAGCACCCGGACCGCCGCGACGTGGGCGCGATCGACTACTCGGTCAGCGATTCCAGGGAGTCCAGGGCGTCCAGGAGTGCCCGGCGGTGGTCCGGGGTCAGGCCCTCCAGGCGGCGGCGCAGCTCCTCGACGCGGGCCGAGCGCACGCCGGACACCATCGTCTCGCCCTCGGGGGTGGGGGTGGCCAGCCACGCCCTGCCGTCCTGGGGGTCCGGCTCGCGGCGCACGTAGCCCGCCTCGACGAGCGCGGCGACGATGCGGGACAGCGTCGGCGGGGCGACGCCCTCCTTCGCGGCCAGGTCGCCGAGCCGCATCGGGCCGCAGCGGGCCAGCGTCGCGAGCGCGGACACGGCGCCCGGTCCCAGACCGGGAGAGCCGGTGCGGCGCAGCAGCCTGGCGAGCCTGCCGATCGCGAGGTACAGGCGCGCGGTGGCATCGGAGATCTCGTCGGCCATCGGGGCCGTCACGGCACTCTCCTCCTCGAAGACGACGTCGAGACACCACGTGGTGAGTGCTCCAGCATCCACGATGCCGTTGCGCGCTGCCAGCAGCCCTCTCAGATCGCGTCGCGGTCGGGACTCGACGCCTGCGCCCAGAACCGCTGCGGGATGCGACCGGCGAGCCTCGCCAGGCGACCGGCCTCGACGGCCGCGCGCATCGCCGCCGCCATGCGCTCGGGGTCCTGCGCCCTGGTCACGGCCGTGGCGAGCAGCACGGCCGAGCAGCCCAGCTCCATCGCGAGCGCCGCGTCGGACGCCGTGCCGATGCCCGCGTCGAGCACGACGGGAACCGCGGCGCGGGAGGTGATCAGCTCGATGTTGTGCGGGTTGCGGATGCCGAGACCGGTGCCGATGGGCGAGCCCAGCGGCATCACGGCGACGCAGCCCACGTCCTCCAGCCTGCGGGCCAGCACGGGGTCGTCGTTGGTGTAGGGCAGCACGGCGAACCCGTCGTCGACGAGCTGCTCGGCGGCGTCGAGCAGCTCGATCGGGTCCGGCAGCAGCGTGCGGTCGTCGTGCACGACCTCCAGCTTCACCCAGTGCGTGCCGAGCGCCTCGCGCGCGAGCCGCGCGGTGAGCACCGCCTCGGCCGCGCCGCGGCAGCCCGCCGTGTTGGGCAGGGCCTCGATCCCCAGGCGCCGCAGCAGGTCCAGCACGCCGGTGCCGCCACCGGCGTCGGCGCGGCGCAGGGCCACGGTGGTCAGCTCGGTGCCCGACGCCACGAGGGCGCGCTCCAGGACGGCGAGGTTCGCCGCTCCCCCGGTCCCCATGACGAGCCGCGAGCCGAACTCGCGGCCGGCGATGATCAGCGGGTCGTCCACGTCAGCCTCCCTGCACGGCGGTCAGAACCTCGACGACGGCCCCGTCCGTCACGGGGGTGCCGGACCAGGCGGCGCGCGGCACCACCTCGCCGTCCAGCGCGACGGCCACGCCGGTGCCCGGCAGGCCGAGCAGTTCGACGACCGACGCGACGGTGGCGTCCTCCGGCAGGTCGCGCGGTTCGCCGTTGACCCTCGCCCTCACGTGTCCTCCCTCGTGCGCAGCAGGTCGAGGACCCGGTGCGCGGTCACCGGCGCCAGCAGCACGCCGTTGCGGTGGTGGCCGGTCGCGGCGAGCACGCCGGGTTCGAGCCACCGGATGATCGGCAGGTTGTCCGGGCTGCCCGCGCGGAACCCGGCCGCGGACTCGGTCAGCGCGTACTCGGCGACGCCGGGCAGCACGGTCTCGGCGTCGCGCAGCAGGTCGCGGACGCCGCCGACGGTGACGGCCGGGTCGAAGCCCGCCTCGTACTGGGTCGCGCCGAGCACGAGGCCGTCGTGGCGGGGCACGAGGTAGACCTGCCTGCCCTCGACGTGGGCGCGGACGACGTGCCGCGGCGGGGGGAGCGCGCCGGGCCGGGCGGTCAGCCGCAGGATCTCCCCCTTCACCGGGCGGACGAGGGCCTTCAGCTCGTCGTGCAGCTCACCGCTCCACGCGCCCGCCGCGATCACCGTGACGACCGAGGGGTCGGGGGCGCGGACGCGGCGTTCCTCGAAGACCGCTCCGGCCCGCACGCACGCCCGGCGCAGCGCGGTGAGCAGGGAGCGGTTGTCCACCGCCAGGTCTCCGGGCACCGACAGTCCACTGCGGACGGACGGACCGAGGCCGGGCTCGCGGCGGCGCAGCTCGCGGCCGGTGAGCCGGTCCGCCGTGCGGCCCAGGCCGTGCAGGTGGGCGGCGAGCTGGTCGAGCACCTGCGCGTCGGCCCGGTCGACCGCGACGGCCAGCGTCCCGCCGGTGTGCAGCTCCACGTCCAGGTCGCGGGCGAACCGCGGCCACAGGTCGAGCGAGCGGACGCCGAGGTCGAGCAGGGCCTCCTCGCCGGGCCACGCCTCGGTGACGGGGGCGAGCATCCCGCCGGCGACCCACGAGCCGCCGTGCGGGGAGGAGTCGTCGGAGACGGTCACCGCGAAGCCGTCGCGCGCGGCGAGCCACGCGATCGACAGACCGACGACCCCACCGCCGACGACGGCGACCTGCACTGCCAAGGCACTCACGCTCCCTGCGCCGGCATGACCCGGATCAGGTTCGACGGTCGGAGCGCTCCACGCTCCCTCTCAGCCCGGTCGTGTCCCGGGCTCCCGTGCGGACCGCTGTCACCGTAGCGCACCGGTTCGGCGCTTCCCACCTGCCGAGCGGGCGGTTACGGTGCCGCCGTGCCAGGACTCGACGGGAACACGATCAGGCGGCGGCTCGCGGACGCCAGGCTCTACCTCTGCACGGACGCGCGGTCCGGCGCCGACGACCTCGCCGAGTTCGTCGACGCGGCGCTGTCCGGCGGCGTGGACCTCGTGCAGCTGCGGGACAAGCGGGGCGGCGCACCGCTGGAGGCGCGGCAGGAGATCGCCGCGCTGGAGGTGCTGGCGGAGGCGTGCGAGCGGCACGGCGCGCTGCTGTCGGTCAACGACCGCGCCGACGTGGCGCTCGCGGTCGGCGCGGACGTGCTGCACCTGGGTCAGGACGACCTGCCGGTGGAGGTGGCGCGGCGCGTCCTCGGCGACGAGGTGGTGATCGGGCGCTCGACCCACGACGGCGAGCAGGTGCGCGCGGCGGCGCGGCAGGACGGCGTGGACTACTTCTGCGTCGGGCCGTGCTGGCCCACGCCCACGAAGCCCGGCAGGCACGCCCCCGGCCTCCCGCTGGTGCGCGAGGCGGCGGGGCTGGGCACCGAACGGCCGTGGTTCGCGATCGGCGGGATCGACGCCGACCGGCTCGGCGAGGTGCTGGACGCGGGGGCCGGCCGGATCGTGGTGGTGCGGGCGATCACGGAGGCGGAGGACCCGAGGGCCGCGGCGGAGGCGCTGCGCCGACGACTTGCGTGAAAGTTGTAGCAACTTCCCGTACCCTCGAAGTTGAACCTTCAACTTCCAAGGAGCGAACCGTGCCCGACGAGCGGATGCCCGTGCTCTACCTCGGCCACGGGGCGCCCCCGCTGGCCGACGACCCCACGTGGACCGGCGAGCTGGCCGCCTGGTCGGCGGCTCTGCCGACGCCTCGGTCGATCCTGGTCGTCTCCGCGCACTGGGAGGAGTCGCCGCTGACGCTCGGCTCCACCACGGGGGCACCGCTCACGTACGACTTCTGGGGCTTCCCGCGGCGCTACTACGAGGTCGCCTACGACGCGCCGGGAGCGCCGGAACTGGCCGCGGACGTGCGGGCGCTGCTCGGCGCCGCCGGGCCGGTGGCGAGCGACGAGGAGCGCGGACTCGACCACGGCGCCTACGTGCCGCTCAAGGAGATGTTCCCCGACGCCGACGTGCCGGTGCTCCAGATGTCGATGCCGAGCCTCGACCCGCTGGCGCTGTTCGACGTGGGGCGCCGGCTGGCCCCGCTGCGCGACGCGGGCGTGCTGGTGGTCGGCAGCGGCTTCCTCACGCACAACCTGAGCTGCGTGGACTTCGCCGCGGGCACCGGCAGCACCCCGCCGTCGTGGTCGGTGGAGTTCGACGACTGGGCAGCGCGGACGCTCGCCGCGGGCGACGTGGACTCGGTGCTGGACTTCCAGCGCAGGGCTCCGGCCGCCGGGATCGCGCACCCGCGCACCGAGCACTTCGCGCCGCTGTTCGTCTCGCTCGGCGCGAGCGGCGGGCAGGCCGCGCCGGAGACCGCCGTGGAGGGCTTCTGGTACGGCCTGTCCAAGCGCTCGTTCCAGTTCTCCTGAGGACGAGCGGAACGCCCCCGGACCCGAGGGGGGATGTGGAGCGGGTCCGGGGGCGTTCCGCGGAGGGCGACCGGCAGGGGCGGTCACCACCCGTCGCGTCAGCCCGTGGTCAGGGTCAGGCCGTACGCGGAGAGGGCCTCGCCCACCGGCTGGAAGTACGTCGTGCCGCCGGAGGAGCAGTTGCCGGAACCGCCCGAGGTCATGCCCTGGGCCTGGCTGTAGCCGGAGCCCGCGACCCACGAGCCGCCCGAGTCACCGGGCTCCGCGCAGGCGTTGGTGCGGGTCAGGCCGGACACCGAGCCCTGCGCGTAGTTCACCGTCTGGTTCTTGGCCTGGACGGTGCCGCAGCGCCAGCCGGTCGTGGAACCGGAGCGGCAGATCGCCGCGCCGACCGCGGCGGAGGTGGCACCGGTGACGGTCACGTTCGTGCCGCTGCGGTACACCCACGGACGCGGGGTCCAGTTGGCGTTGGTCCGCACCCAGGCGTAGTCGTTGCCGGGGAAGGACGACCCGGCGAAGGTGCCCTGGGCCACGCGGTTGAAGCCCGTGGTCGCCTGGCCGACCCGGCCGCAGTGACCGGCGGTGACGAAGCCGCCGGACACGGAGAAGCCGACCGAGCAGCGGCCGCTGCCGATGTAGTACGCGTCACCACCGCGGATGTCGTACAGCGGCGTGGGCGACTCGGTCACCTCGGCCACGACCACGGCCGGGCTGATGCCCTTCGCGGTCGCGACGAACGCGTCGGCGGCGGCGTCGCGGGTGTTCTTGTTGACCTCGACGACGACGGTGTTGCTCGTCTCGTCCACCCGCCAGCCCGTGACGGAGAGCGGCGCGGACAGGGTGTCGAGCACCGCCTTCGTGCCGTTCAGGGACTTCTGGGAGTGCTTCACGAACGTCACGTCGGCACCGGCCGCACGCGCGGCGGACGCCTTCGAGGCGTCGGTGAGACCGACCGTGAGCTTGCCGGTGCCCTGGTCGATCCAGGCACCGCCGAAGGAGTCGCCCGCGACACCCCGGACGGCGTTCTCGACGTCGACGGCGTTCGCGTCGCGCGTCAAACGCTCCTGCGCCTGTTGGGCGTTCAGGCCCAGGTCGCGCTGGGCCGCTTGGACCAATTCGGCGGGAACGGCAGCCGCTTCGGGCAAGCTTGCGGTGGCGGTCGCGGCAGCATCGGCGTTCGCCGGTACGCTGAACGATGTCGCGACACCGGCGGCGAGCAGAACAGCCCCGGTGAAGCGGGCCGCACTCGTGCGGTTCATGAACGTCTCCCTCATCTTCGGGTGCAGGGAACCCGAGAACTGGTTGCAGGGACCACTCTCGGGGGCTCTAGGGGGACGGGTGGTGGGGCGGCGGCAGGGGTCGCCCCACCCCATCTTCTTCGTCCGTTCCCGTCCAGCTCGCCCTCACGGCGCTGGCGCTGGCCGACGTCCACGGCGGAGCGACGCGCATCTCATCATCGACCACGAGCGGCATCTGGCACTCCTTCCGGTGCAGGAACCGGTCGGTCAGTCACCCGTAAGAGCGACTTCATGGCCTCTTCACCTATGACGGTCCAGGCCATCCGAGGGCTGAGTGTGTCACAGCACCCGCTCGGTCAACTGCGCTGTGTAGCCGTTGACTATTAACGTTTGCTCACCGTAGTGAAATGCACACTCAAACAATAAGAGTGCGGTGATCACATCCGGGCGAAGTACCCAAAAAGGGTCAACCGCCAGTGGTCGGTGCCACCGTCGGCTGACTGGGTGTCATTACTTCCGGCCGAGCGGGGGCGGACGTCACCCCTTCGGACGTCTGCGGAGAGCCGGACGTCTCAGTCGGCTCGGACGACGTCTCCGGCGAGCCGGGCGTCGGGGCGCTCCCGCTCGACGGGCCGGTGGACGGCGCGGTCGTCGCGGACTCCTCGCTCGCGCTCGGCGCGTCGGTTCCGCCGGGCGTCTGCCGCTGCTCCTCCTGCCGCTGCTCCTCCTGCCGCTGCTCCTCCTGCCGCCGGCCGCCGCCCGAGCCGCCGCCCTCGGTGATCGCGCCGATCGTCGTGGCGCTCCCGTCGCCGGACAGCGACTCGCCGCGCGCCCACTCGATCCCGGTGACCGCGAGCATCCCGATCACGAACACCAGCACGCTGGCCGCCGCGGCGAGGTGCCAGCGCGGCCGGGTCGCGCGAGCGGGCGGGGTCTCGATCGCGTGCACCCTCTCGCCGGGGCTCGCGGTGTCGGCGCCGACGGGGGTCTCGCCCCGCGCGGGTCTGATCACCCACGCCCTGCTGCCGACCTTGCGCACCGACTCGGTCGTGCGCTCCAGCGAACGCTGGTAGAGCGCACTGCCGATCGTGCTCACCACGCTCGCCACCGCGGCTCCCGCCACGGTTCCGGCGACGTTCAGCCGCGCTCCCAGCACGGCGGCGGTGACGGCGGCCAGCGCTCCAGCGGCGACCTGCACCGGGGTGATGCCCAGCGGTCCTGTCTTCTCCTGCTCGTCGCTCATGATCCTTTTCTGTGCGTAGACAACTCGGCTCTGACGGGGGACGGTTCACCCCGTAGAGGGGTTCACCGATCGTGAGGACCAACACCTCGTCCCGGCATCATGTTCACGTGACCCTCGTGACGATCGACGACATCCGGGCGGCGGCGGCGATCATCGCCCCCGCCGTCGTGCGCACGCCCCTGCTTCCGTGCGCCTGGTCGACGCCCGACCGACCGCTGTGGCTCAAACCGGAGAACCTCCAGGTCATCGGCGCGTTCAAGATCCGCGGCGCGTTCCACGCGCTGTCCCGGCTGCCCGAGGAGGTCAGGGCGCGCGGCGTCGTCGCCCACTCCAGCGGCAACCACGCGCAGGCCGTGGCCAGCGCCGCGAGGTCCTTCGGGGTGCCCGCCGCGATCGTGGTGCCCTCGTCGGCGCCGCAGATCAAGGTCGACGCGACCAGGGCGCTCGGCGCGGAGGTGCTGATCGTGCCGATGGCCGAGCGCGAGACGCGCGCCCAGCAGCTCGCCGAGGAGCGCGGGGCCACGCTGATCCCGCCGTTCGACCACCCGGACGTGATCGCCGGGCAGGGCACCGTCGGCCTGGAGATCGCCGAGGACCTGCCCGACGTGGAGGTGGTGCTCGTGCCGGTCAGCGGCGGCGGGCTGATCTCCGGCGTGGCGGCCGCGGTGAAGGCGCTCTGCCCGGACGCGGCGGTCGTCGGCGTGGAGCCCGAGCTGGCGGCGGACGCGCGCGAGGGTCTGCGCGCGGGAGAGCGGGTCGACTGGTCGCCCGAGCTGCGCGGGCGCACGATGGCGGACGGGCTGCGCGCCCAGCCGTCCGAGCTGACCTTCAGCCACCTGCGCGCGCTGGTGGACGACGTCGTGACGGTGTCGGAGGAGGAGATCGCCGCCGCGGTGCCGCTGCTGGCGCGGCGCAGCCGTCTCGTGGTGGAGCCCAGCGGCGCGACGGTCGTCGCGGCCCACCTGCACCGCGGCGCGGAGCTGCCCGCCGGGCGCACGGTCGCGGTCGTGTCGGGCGGCAACGTCGACCCCGCGCTGTTCACGTCCCTGCTGGCGGGCACCGGCGACCCGGCGCGCGCGTAGGGGGTCAGGCCCGCACGTGGGTGGGCGGCGCGTCGACGCCGCAGCTCAGGCAGTCGCCGGGCCTGGGCCGTTCCGGCGGCTCCGCGGTGGCCGGGCGGTTCAGCACGCGGTTGTCGACGCCGAGCGCCAGCACACCGCCCACCGCCGCCGCGACGGCGCACACGAGCAGCGCCGTCCGCCAGCCCGAGGTCAGGGCGGCCGGATCGGTGTACCCCGCGCCGGTCAGCCCGGCCACGGCCGGGAGCACGGCGACCGCGAGCAGGCCGCCCGTCCTGGCGACGGCGTTGTTCACACCGGAGGCCACCCCGGCGTGGTGGTCCGGCGCCGCGGCGAGGACGGTGGCCGTGACCGGCGCGACGACCGCGATCAGGCCGAGCCCGAACACCAGCACGCCGGGCAGCACGCCGGTCGCGTAGGTCGCGCCCGGTTCGGCGCGGCGCAGCAGCAGCATCCCGGCGGCGATCAGCAGCGGGCCGACGACCAGTTGCGCGCGTGGTCCGGCGCGCTGCGCGAGGCGGCCGGAGCGGGCGGAGAACAGCAGCATCAGCACGGTGATCGGCAGGCTCGCGACGCCCGCCGCCGTCGGCGAGTAGCCCAGCGACACCTGGAGCTGGAGGACCAGCAGCACGGACACGCCGCCCAGCGCGGCGTAGACGAGGAACGTCAGGGCGTTGGCCAGCACGAACGTCCGGTCGCGGAACAGCGAGGTCGGCACCAGCGGCGCGCGCCCGCGCGCCTGGAGCAGGACGAAGCCGCCCAGCGAGACGACGCCGACGACACCCGCGACGAGCACCAGCGGGTCGGCCGCACCGCGCGCGGGCGCCTCGACGAGCGCCGCGGTGACCCCGGCCAGGCCGAGCGCCCCCACGGCCGCGCCCGCGACGTCGAGCCGCCCGGTGATCTGCTCGTCGCGCGACTCCGGCACCGAGCGCTGGGCGAGCCACACGCACACGACGGCCACCGGAACGTTGATCAGGAACGCCAGCCGCCACGACCACGCCTGCACGAGCAGGCCGCCCACCAGCGGCCCGACGGCGGCGGCGACACCCGACAGGCCGGACCAGGCGCCGATCGCGCGGGCGCGGTCCGCGCGGGCGAACGCCGACTGGAGCACGGCCAGCGACCCCGGCGCGAGCAGCGCGGCACCGACGCCCTGGAGCACGCGCGCCGCGACGAGGTAGCCGACGTCGGGAGCGAGACCGCACAGCAGGGACGCGACGCCGAACCAGACGACACCGATCACGAAGACGCGACGCCGGCCGTAGCGGTCGCCCAGCGACCCGGCGACGAGGATCAGCGCGGCGAGCGACAGCAGGTACCCGTCGAGGATCCACTGCAGACCGGTGACCGAGGCCCCGAACTCCGCTCCGATGCTCGGCAGGGCGACGTTGACGACGGTGCTGTCCAGCATCGCGACGCCGGACCCCAGCACGGTCGTCGCGAGCACGGCCCGCGCCCGCGGCGTCCCCCAGGTGAGCTGCCCGTCCGCCACCGTCAGTGCGGACGGTTCAGGGTGGCGACGAACTTGTAGCGGTCGCCCCGGTAGACCGAGCGGACCCACTCCACCGGATTGCCCTCGGTGTCGAAGGAGTGCCGCGACAGCAGCAGCATCGGCAGGCCGATGTCGGCGCCGAGCAGCTCGGCCTCCTCCGGGCTGGCGAGCGCCGTCTCGATCGTCTCCTCGGCGTGGCCCATCTCGATGCCGAAGCGGTCGCGCAGCACCTGGTACAGCGAGCCGCCGGGCGCGAGGTAGCGGCGCAGGCCGCGGAACCGGCCGAGGGCGAGGTGCGTGGTCTCGATGGCCATCGGCTCGTCGTCGGCCAGGCGCAGGCGGTGCAGGCGGAGCACCTTCGCGCCGGCGCGCACGCCGAGCAGCCGGGCCAGTTCGGCCTCCGCGGGTTGCTCGGACGCCTCCAGCAGCCGGGACGACGGCTGGCGGCCCTGGGCGCGCATGTCCTCGGTGTAGGAGGAGAGCTGCAACCGCTGCGCCACCTTGGGTTCCGCCGCGAACGTGCCCTTGCCCTGCACGCGCAGCAGCCTGCCCTCGACGGTCAGCTCGGCGAGGGCCTGGCGGACCGTGGTGCGGGAGACGTCGAACTCGGCGGCGAGGGAGCGCTCGGTGGGGATGGGCGATCCGGGCGGCAGCGCGCGCAGCAGGTCGAGCAGGTGCCGCTTGAGACCCCAGTACTTCGGCTCGCGCTGCGCGCGGGTCCTGGTGTCCACGCCCGGCGCAGGCGTCGTCTCCAGCATGGCTCTCCTCCTCGAAGGACTGCGCGGCTCCCGCTCACAGGATGCCCTGTCC
Organism: Umezawaea beigongshangensis; assembly: GCF_016464305.1. Taxonomy (GTDB): domain Bacteria; phylum Actinomycetota; class Actinomycetes; order Mycobacteriales; family Pseudonocardiaceae; genus Umezawaea_A; species Umezawaea_A beigongshangensis. The sequence continues at coordinate 68,038 of NZ_JAEIOJ010000004.1, read as the reverse complement.
AGCGCACATCGTGCTTCCGAACCCCCGAGAAGCGGCCGGAAATTGATCGGATGACTTTGCAACGTCTCGGCAACGTCCTTGACAGGACCTGTGGCGCGGCACACTCTATGCCGCATTGGTCTACACCACTTCGAAGATCCGGCGAGGGCCGGGCTTGGTGAAAGGGCGCACACTGTGAAGGGCTGGAGAGGACTCGCCGCCGGTGCCGCCGCACTGGCGGTGGCACTGACCGCGTGCGGGACGAGCGGCAGCGGCGGCGCGGGCGGCGACAAGACGCTGACCGTGTGGCTGATGGACGGTTCCGCGCCCGCGGCGCTGACCGACTCCCTGAACAAGGAGTTCCAGGAGTCGAACCCCGGCGTCACGGTCAAGTACGAGGTCCAGAAGTGGACCGGCATCCAGGAGAAGCTGACCACGGCGCTGACGAGCAACAACCCGCCGGACGTCATCGAGCTCGGCAACACCCAGACCCCGAAGTTCGCCGCCGAGGGCACCCTGCTGGACCTCTCCGGTGACGTGTCGAACCTCAACGGCGACCAGTGGCTCGGCGGTCTGAAGGACTCGCTGACCTGGGACGGCAAGCAGTACGGCGTGCCGTTCTACGCCGCGAACCGCACGGTGGTCTACCGGACCGACATGTTCGAGGCCGCCGGCATCGCCACGCCGCCGACCTCGCGCGCCGAGTGGCTCGACGCGATCGAGAAGCTCAAGGCCGCGAACGCGTCCAACCCGGACTTCCAGTCCGTGTACCTGCCCGGCCAGTCCTGGTACGTCCTGCTGTCCTTCATCTGGGACGAGGGCGGCGACGTCGCGAAGAGCGACGGCGGCACCTTCACCGGCACGCTGACGACGCCCGAGGCCAAGGCGGGCCTGAAGTTCTACGAGGAGCTGGTCGAGAAGTCCGGCACCAAGGCCCCGAAGGACACCGACGAGGCCACCCCGCAGCAGATGGAGGTGTTCGCCCAGGGCAACACCGCCATGATGATCGGCCTGCCGTGGGAGCTCGCGGGCGCCGTCAAGGCCAACCCGGAGCTGGAGGCCAAGACCGCGGCCTTCCCGATCCCCTCGAAGACCGCGGGCAAGACCGCCCCGGTGTTCCTCGGCGGCTCGAACCTCGCCATCCCGGCCGGCAGCGCCAACGCCGACCTGGCGAAGTCCTACCTGAAGCTGCTGGGCGGCAAGAAGTACCAGGACCAGCTCGCCGCGACCGGCATGGTCCCCGGCACCTCGACCGACACCACGCAGCTCGCCTCCAACCCGGTCGGCGAGGCCATGGCGGCCTCGGCCCCCGGCGGCAAGGTCACCCCGGTCACCCCGGCGTGGGCGGCGGTCGAGGCGGGCCAGAACCCGCTGAAGGACCTGCTGACGTCCGTGCTCACCGGCACCCCGGTGGACGACGCCACCGCGTCGGCGAACGACGCGCTGACCAAGCTGCTCGCGGGCTGACGGACGTCCGATGACGGCCGTGAAGACCACGACCGACGCCGTGCCGGCCGGGGTTCCCACCCCTCCGGCACGGCGTCGTGCTGCCACGGGCGGCGCACCGCGCCGCCGGGCGGGCGCCCTCGACCGGGCCCTGCCCCACCTGCTGCTGGCCCCCGCCGTGATCGGCATCCTGTGGCTGATCGGGTTCCCGGTGCTGTCCGTGCTGTTCACCAGCTTCCGCAAGCTCGACCTGGGCGAGCTGGTGCGCGGCGAGATCGTGTGGACGGGGCTGGACAACTACGCCGAGGTGCTCGGCGACAGCGAGTTCTGGACGATCACCCTGCGCACGGTCGTCTTCACCGCCGTCGTCGTCGGCGTCTCGGTGCTCGCCGGTCTGCTGATCGCGCTGCTCATGAAGCAGCTCCACCCGGTCGTGCGGATCGTTCTGCAGATCGCGATGCTGCTGGCGTGGGCGATGCCCCAGCTCGCGGCGACCACCGTCTACCAGTGGATGTTCGACCAGCAGTTCGGCATCCTCAACAAGACCCTGGTGAAGATCGGCTTCGAGTCGTTCGCCGGGTACTCCTGGTTCACCACCGGCACCTCCACGCTGTCGGTGATCGGACTCCTGATCGTCTGGCAGGCCATCCCCTTCCTGGCCTTCTCGCTCTACGCCGGCGTGATCGGGGTGCCGAAGGACCTCTACGAGGCCGCCGGGATCGACGGCGCCAGCCCCGTGCAGACGTTCCGCGCGGTCACCTGGCCCGAGCTCAAGCCGCTGCTGCTCATGGTGACGTTCCTGTCGATGCTGTGGGACTTCAAGGTGTTCACCCAGGTGTGGGTGTTCAAGCAGGGCGGTCCCGACGGCGGGAGCACGACGCTCCCGGTGCTCCAGTACCTCAAGGGCATCTCGCAGAGCCACTTCGGCGTGGCCGCCGCGGTGAGCGTGCTGATGGTGCTCATCCTCGGCGCGCTGACGTTCCAGTACGTCCGCAGGCTGATCCGCTCCCAGGAGGGTGTCCTGTGACCGCCAAGAAGGTGGCGGCGAACGCCGCGGCGGTGCTCGTCGCCCTGTTCTTCGCCTTCCCCACGTACTGGATGGTGACGACGGCGCTCAAGCCGCGCGCCGACCTGCTGTCGAGCGACTTCGACCTGATCCCGTCGACGGTGGTGTTCACCAACTTCTCCACGGCGTGGAGCAAGCCGGGCTTCCTGTCGTCGCTGACCAACAGCCTGCTCGTGTCGCTGTCGGCGGTGGCCGCCGCGCTCGTCGTCGGCCTGCTCGCCGCGGTCGCGCTGGCCCGGATGAGGTTCCGCGGCCGCAAGGGCTTCCTGCTGATGATGCTCGTCGCGCAGATGGCGCCCTTCGAGGCGCTGCTGATCCCGATGTTCCTGATGATGCGGGACCTCGACCTGCTCGACCGGCTCCCCTCGCTGATCCTCATCTACTTCGCGGTGACGCTGCCGTTCTGCGCCTGGACGCTGCGCGGCTTCGTCAACGGCATCCCCGCGGAGCTGGAGGAGGCCGCGATGGTCGACGGCTGCGGCCGGTGGGGCGCGTTCCGCCGGGTCACGCTGCCGCTGCTCGGCCCCGGCCTGGTGGCGACGTCGGTGTTCGCGTTCATCACGGCGTGGAACGAGTTCCTCTTCGCGCTCGTGCTGATCCGCGACCAGAACAAGCAGACGCTGCCGGTGTGGCTGTCCGGCTTCCAGTCGGCGTTCGGCACGGACTGGGGCGGCACGATGGCCGCGTCCGCGCTGTTCACCGTGCCCGTGCTGGTGTTCTTCCTGATCGTCCAGCGCAAGATGGTGGCCGGCGGGACCGCCGGCGCCGTGAAGGGATAGCGCCCATGTCCTTGCACGAGCTGGCGGCGGCCGTGCTGCTGCCCGGTTTCCACGGCACGACCGCGCCGGACTGGCTGCTGCGCCGCGTGGCGGACGGCGGCCTCGGCGGTGTGGTGCTGTTCGGCCGCAACGTCGTGGACGACCAGCAGGTGTCCGCGCTGAGCGCGGCCCTGCGCGCGGCCAGGCCGGACGTCGTGATCGGCATCGACGAGGAGGGCGGTGACGTCACCCGGCTCGACGCCGGGCGCGGGTCGGAGGTTCCTGGCAACCACGCGCTCGGCGCGGCCGGGGACGTGACGCTGACCCGCGAGGTGGCCGCGTCGATGGGCGCGCGGCTCGCGGCGTGCGGGGTCAGCCTGAACCTCGCGCCGTCCGCCGACCTGGTCCTGACGCTGGAGGACCCGATCATCGGCGTCCGCGCGTTCGGCTCGGACCCCGAGGAGGTCGGCCGGCACGTCGCCGCCTACGTCGGCGGGATGCAGGCGGTCGGCGTCGCGGCGTGCGCGAAGCACTTCCCCGGCCACGGCGCGTCCACGGCCGACTCGCACCACGAGCTGCCGGTGCTGCCGCGGACCGAGGAGGAGCTGACCGCGGTCGAGCTGGTGCCGTTCCGCGCGGCGGTGGCCGCGGGGGTGCGGTCGATCATGACCGGGCACCTGGTGGTGCCCGCGTGGGGCGACGCCCCGGCGACGCTGAACCCGCGCGCGATCGAGGTGCTGCGCACCGAGCTGGGCTTCACCGGCGCGATCATCACCGACGGGCTGGACATGAAGGCCGTGGGCGGCGACCTGGCGCACGGCTCGGTGCGCGCGCTGGTGGCCGGGGTGGACGCGCTGTGCCTCGGCGGCGAGCCGCTCGACGACGCGGGGCTGGAGGCGCTGATCGCCAGCGTCGTGGCGGCCGTGGAGTCCGGCGAGCTGCCGGAGGAGCGGCTGGCGGAGGCGGCGCGGCGCACGGCGGCGCTGGGCACTCCCCCGACGAGCACGCCCGCCCACGACCCGGAGCTGGGTCTCGCGGCGGCGCGGCGGGCGGTGCGGGTGCGCGGCGAGCTGGCGCTGTCGGCTCCGCCGCTGGTGGTGGACCTCGTCGTGGCGCCGTCCGTCGCGGTCGGCGACGTGCCGTGGGGCCTCGGGCCGCACCTGGTGGAGCTGCTGCCGGGCACCGAGGTGCTGACCTCGTCCGCGCCGACGGCCGCCGAGGTTGCGGCGGTGGCCGAAGGGCGGACGATCGTGGTCGTGACCAGGGAGGCGCACCGGCACGCGCGAGCTCGCGACCTGGTGGTCGAGTTGGCTAATATTGGTCTAGACCTCGTGCACGTCGAGACCGGCGTGCCTGGTCCCGACCTGGGCAGCGCCGCCCGAATCGACACCCACGGCGGGTCACGGGTGTGCCTGCGGGCCGCAGCGGAGCGGATCGCCTCCACGACAGGGGTCAGAACATGAGCACCGAACAGCAGCCGGGCGGCCACATGGCCGCGGAGATCGCCCAGCAACCGGCGATCTTCGACCGACTCGTGGCCCGTCGCGCCGAGATCGCCGAGGTGGCCGAGGTCGTGCGCCGGCGCGCGCCGCGCTTCGTCCTGCTCGGCGCGCGCGGCTCCAGCGACCACGCCGCGCTCTACGCCAAGTACCTGACCGAGGTCCTGCTCCAGCTCCCCGCCGGCCTGGTGTCGCCGTCGACCACCACGCTCTACGGCGCCGAGCCGGACCTGACCGACGTGCTGGTGATCTCGGTCAGCCAGAGCGGCGGCTCGCCCGACCTGCTGGAGGTCACCGAGTCGGCGCGGCGGCGCGGCGCGCTGACCGTGGCCGTGACCAACACGTCCGGCTCGCCGCTGAACGCCGCGGCCGAGCTGTCGATCGACGTCGGCGCGGGCCTGGAGAGGGCCGTGGCGGCGACGAAGACGTACTCGGCGACGCTGCTGGCCCTGTACCTGCTGGTGGACGCGGTCCGCGGCGGGCGTGGCGAGCACGCGGCGGCGCTGGGCGAGCTGGCGCAGAAGACCCTCGACCACTCGCGGGAGGCGGTGGCCGAGGCCGTGCAGCGCTACCGCTTCGTGAACCGGGTCATCACGACCGGCCGCGGCTACTCGTCGGCGACGGCGGCGGAGGCGGCGCTGAAGCTCGCGGAGACCAGCTACCTGGCCGCGCGCTCCTACAGCGGGGCCGACCTGCTGCACGGCCCCGTGGCGGCCGTGGACGGCGAGACCGGCGTGCTGGCCGTGACCAGCGCCGGCCGGGGCGGCGACGCGCTGCGCGAGGTGCTCGACGTGGTGCACGGCCGCGGAGCCGACGTGCTCGCGGTCGGCTCGGCCGCCGACGAGGTGGCCGCGGCGCTGCGCGTCCACGTCGAGCGGACGGCCGAGGAGGTCGCGCCGGTCCTGGAGATCCTGCCGATCCAGCGCCTGGCCCACGGTCTGTCGCTGGCCAGGGGTGGCGACCCGGACGCCCCGCGCGGGCTGAACAAGGTGACCCGCACCCGCTAGACCGTCACGAGCGGGGAGGGACGCGCGTGCGTCCCTCCCCGCTCGCGTCTCCGGCCGGACCCGGCGCCGCCTCCGGGTAGCGCTCGCGGAAGGCGCTGCTCGCGGCAGGTCCGGCGGCGAAGACGAACCCGTCGCCGTCGACCCGGCGGCCGGTGGCCGCGTCCACCAGCACCGGCTCGACCTCCCGGCGCGTCCCGGCGTCGACGAGCACCATGCTGCGCTGCTCGGGGGCGAGCCGGGAGTTGCCCCACGCGGCGAGCGCGACGAGCACGGGCCGCAGCGACCGGCCCAGGTCCGTCAGCACGTACTCGTGGCGCACCGGCCGCTGCTGGTAGGGCCGCTTCTCCAGCAGCCCGTCGTCGACCAGGGCGCGCAACCGCGCGGTGAGCATGCTGGTGGAGATCCCCAGGTTCTCCTGGAACTGGTCGAACCGCGTGTAGCCGTCGAACACGTCGTGCAGGATCAGCAGCGTCCACCACTCGCCGACGTAGCCCAGGGCCGTCGACAGCGGGCACTCCCGGTCCTCCAGCCGCACCTTGCTTCCCACCACGCCACCTCCGCACCCAGTAGGTGCTAATGTCGAAGTCACTTACTTCTATTTTAGCACTCACAGGAGGTCGGCAGTGGAACTGGCGAGCAGGCACGCCCTGGTCACGGGTGGCACGAAGGGCACCGGCGCGGCGGTCGCCGCACGCCTGGCCGAGCTGGGGGCCGAGGTCACCGTCACCGCGCGGAACGCGCCGGCGACCCTCCCGCCCGGCGCGAGGTTCCTCGCCGCCGACACCGGCACCGCCGCGGGCGTGGCACGGGTCGCCGCCGAGGTCGGCGAGGTCGACGTGCTGGTGCACGTCGTGGGCGGCTCCAGCGCGCCCGCGGGCGGGTACGCCGCGCTCACCGACGAGCACTGGGCGGCCGAACTGGACCTCAACCTGCTCGGCGCGGTGCGCCTGGACCGGGCGCTGGTGCCGGGCATGACCGCCCGCGGCCGGGGCGCGGTGGTGCACGTGACCTCCGTGCAGCGCGAGATGCCGCTGCACGAGGCGACGCTGGGCTACGCCGCGGCCAAGGCCGCGCTCACCACCTACAGCAAGGGCCTGGCCACCGAGGTGGCCCCGCACGGCGTGCGGGTCAACACGGTCGCGCCGGGCTTCGTCCGCACCTCGGCGGCCGACGCGATGGTCACCCGCATCGCCCGCGGCCAGCGGATCACCGAGGCCGAGGCGCTGGACGGCGTCATGGCCTCCCTGGGCGGCATCCCGCTGGGCCGCCCGGCCCGGCCCGAGGAGGTCGCCGAACTGGTGGCGTTCCTCGTCTCCGACCGCGCCTCGGCCATCACCGGCGCCGAGCACCGCATCGACGGCGGCACCGTCCGCACCATCTGACCAGCACGGGAGAGGACGCACGACGAGCACGACCCCCGACGTCGTCCGCCGCTACTTCGAGCTGGCCGCCCGGCCCGACGACGAGGAGTACCTCGCCCTGTTCGCCCCGGACGCCGTGGTGCACGACGAGGGCCGCGAGCACAGCGGGCTCGACGCCGTCCGCGCGTGGCGGAGCGGGGTGCCGCTGGTGCGGTACGAGATCACCGACGTCGTCTCCACGCCGGAGGGCCCCGTCGTCACCACCACCATCAGCGGCGACTTCCCCGGCAGCCCGGTCGCGGGCCTGCGGTTCCGGTTCGAGGACTTCGACGACACCGCGATCCGCCGGCTGCGCATCGCGCCCTGACCGGGGAGGGGACCCGCGCGTCCCCTCCCCGTCCGGAGGTCAGGCCGGGGTGGCCGTCGCGTAGGAGGAGACCCCGGCCGCGCCGTCGAAGACGACCTCGCCGTCCGCGTCGAAGACGTCGGCGGCGGTGGCGGTGGCGGCGTCGAAGACGACCTCGCCGTCCACCCACACCCGACGAGGACGCAGGTCGTCGTCCCACCAGACCAGGTCGCCCACCGCGCCGGGGGCCAGCCTGCCCAGGGTCGGCTCGCCGATCGCGTCGGCGGGCACGATCGTCGCCGCCGCGAGGGCCCGCGCCGGGTCCACGCCCAGCGACACGACGTTGCGCACCGCGCGGTCCAGCGTCAGCGCGCTGCCCGCGATGACGCCCTCCGGCGAGCGCGGCACGCCGTCCTCGGCGAGCAGCACGTCCGCGCCGCCGAGCCGGTAGCGGCCGGGCGGCATCCCGGCCGCGGCCATGGCGTCGGTCACCAGGGCGACGCGGGACGCCGCCGCGGCGAACACGAGCCGGACCACGTCGGGTCCCACGTGCGCGAGGTCGGCGATCAGGCCGAGGGTGAAGCGCTCGTCCACCAGCGCCACGCCGGGCACGCCCGGTTCGCGGTGCCCCAGCGGGCGCTGCGCGTTGAACAGGTGGGTGACCATGGCGGCACCGGCGTCGGCCGCGGCCCTGGTCTGCTCGCCGGTGGCGTCGCTGTGGCCCACGGACACGAGCACACCGGCCTCGGTGAGGCGTCGCACGGCCTCCAGCGCGCCGGGCCGCTCCGGGGCCAGCGTCACCAGGCGCAGGGCGTGCCGCACGAGGTCGTCGCCGAGCAGGGCGTCGATCTGCGCCCGTCCCGGCTCGTCCATGAGGGCCGGGTCGTGCACGCCGGCGCGCTGCGGCGACAGGAACGGACCTTCGAGGTGCAGACCGAGCGGTCGCGCGCCGCCCGACTCCGGCAGCGCGGCAGCGGCGGCGAGCACCGCCCCGGCCTGCCGGAGGATCACGGCGACGGGCGCGGTGATGAGGGTGGGCACGAACCGGGTCACGCCGGTGCGCGGGAGCGCGTCGACGACCCTGCGCATCCCGGCCGCGTCGACGTCGGCGAAGTCGACGCCCACGGCGCCGTTGACCTGGAGATCCACCAGGCCGGGGGTGAGCAGCCCGCCGCCGCACACCTGCGCGCCGGGCGGGGGGTCGCCCGCCACTACCTCGACGACGCGGCCCTCGCGGATCCGCACCGAGGCAGGACCGGTGATCGAGTGGCCGAGCAGTGCCCGTGGAGCTGCAACGACGGTGTCCAAGGTCCCTCCAAGAGTGGTCCAGACCATTATGACGACGCCGGGCGGACAGCACCACCACTTCGTTAGAAGGTAACCGAATTCGGTAACAGAAAGTGAGAAATGACCGCAGGTCTGCGGAGAACGGTGAACGCCACCGGCCTGACATGAGAGTGATTCATACTGACGAACCAGACATCCGAGGTCTACGAGCGAGTCGAGGGCGCGTGGCAGTCACGGACGACGCGATCCTGCGCGTCAAGGAGATGATCGTCTCCGGCGAGCTGAAACCGGGCGACCGGCTGCCGCGCGAAGCCGATCTGGCCGAACGGCTCGGCCTGTCCCGCAACTCGCTGCGCGAGGCCGTGCGGGCCCTGTCGCTGGTGCGCGTGCTGGACGTGCGGCAGGGCGACGGGACCTACGTGTCGAGCCTGCGCGCCGACGAGCTGCTCGGCGCGCTGTCGTTCGTCCTGGAGCTGCACCACGGCGACGACTCGGTGCTCCAGGTGCTCCAGGTGCGCCGCATCCTGGAGCCCGCCGCCACCGCGATGGCGGCGCAGCGCGCGCAGCCCGACGAGATCGCCGAGCTGCGCGCGCTGTGCGACGCGGCCGAGACCGCGCGGTCGGCGCAGGAGCTGGCCGGGCACGACCTGGCGTTCCACCGGGCGGTCGCGCGCTGCTCGGGCAACACCTACCTCGCGCGGCTGCTCGACACGATGGCCGGTCCCGCCGCGCGGACGCGGGTCTGGCACGGCATCACCGGGGCGCGCGCCGTGGAGCGCGTCGTGGCCGAGCACCGCGCGATCGTCGACGCGCTGGAGGCGCGTCAGCCGGAGCTGGCCCGCTCGTGGTCCACGGTGCACGTCGCCGGTGTCGAGCGGTGGGTGTCGGGCTGACGGGCCGAACGCGGCCGGCCCGACGTCGAACACCGGCTCCGGCGGCGCCCGTCCCCGTGCGCGGGGTGTCGATCGAGCGCGCCGGGACGGGATCGGAACGTCCCCCGGTAGGAGGACTGGGGTAGCGGTCCCCGGCGGCCCCGGTGAAGATCGTGTCGGCCGTCGGACGAGGAGAGGACGAGCCGGTTGAACGTCTCGCAGATCGTGCCACCGCCCCGCCACGACGCCCCGATCCGGCTCCGGTAGCCGAGTGCGCCGCGCTGCTCCGCTCGGACGACGCACGGCCGAAGCCCGTCGACGACCCTCCGATCGGGGGTGCGGTCGACGGCCACGGGCCGACGTGGACCGGATCTGACCTCTCGCAGGGTCCGCCCGCACCGCGGGGAACGCGGGGGGAGCGGCCGTCGAACTCAGGGGATGAAGATGAGACACCACCGGCTGAACCGGCCGACGGGGGTGGGCGCCGCGCTCGGCGTCGCGCTCCTGACGACCGCGCTCACCGCACCGGGCGCGCAGGCCGCGCCCGAACCCGGCGCCGTGCTCGCCGAGCCGCTGCCGAACTCCGCGACCGAGGTCGTGCACACCGGGTCCTCCGAGCGGATCGGCGCGACGCTCGCGCGGGCGACCGGCACGGTCACCGCGTTCGTCGAGCTCGCCGAGACACCCGCCGTCGAGGCGTTCTCCGACGAGCGGGCGAGGAGCGCGGACCTGGGCGCGGCGACCGAGGCCGCCAAGCGCACGCGCGTCCGCAGCGCCGAGAAGGCCGAGAGGGTGCTGGAAGTGCTGCGCGACAAGGACTCCGCGACGCGGGAGGTCGCGAAGACCGCCAACGCCGTCGCCGGTCTCGTGGTGTCGGCGGACGCGGCCGGGGTGCGCGAGCTCGTGGCGCTGCCCGAGGTGCGCTCCGTCCGGCTGTCCGTGCCGAAGGTCGTGCAGAACGCCAGCTCCGTGCAGCTCACCAGGGCCGTGCAGGTCTGGCAGCGGACCGGTCGCCTCGGCGAGGGGATGCGCATCGGCGTCGTCGACACCGGCGTCGACTACACCCACGCCGACTTCGGCGGCCCCGGCACGCCCGAGGCGTACGACGCCGTCGACCGCACCACCGTCGACCCGTCGTTCTTCCCGACGGCGAAGGTCGTCGGCGGCTACGACTTCGCCGGTGACGACTACGACGCGGGGACGCCGGAGAGCTCCGTCCCGAAGCCCGACCCGAACCCGCTGGACTGCAACAGCCACGGCACGCACGTGGCGGGCAGCGCGGCCGGGCTCGGCGAGAACGCCGACGGCTCCACGTTCACCGGCGACCACTCGGCGCTCACGCCCGAGGCGCTGGACGCCATGCGGATCGGCCCGGGCAGCGCGCCGAAGGCGCAGCTCTACGCGCTGAAGGTGTTCGGCTGCACCGGGTCGACCAACCTCACCGGCCAGGCGCTGGACTGGACGCTCGACCCGAACGGCGACGGCGACTTCTCCGACCACCTCGACGTGGTGAACCTGTCGCTGGGCACCGACTACGGCGCCCAGGACGACCCGGACAACCTGTTCGTCCGCGAACTCACCGCCCACGGCGTCCTCGTCGTCGCGGCGGCGGGCAACGGCGGCGACTTCTACGACGTGGGCGGCTCCCCGGCGAACACGCCGGAAGCGCTGGCCGTCGCCAACTCCAGGGACGCGTTCGCGCTGCTCGACGGCGTGGAGATCCCCGACCTCGGCGACCGGCCCGGCCAGTACGGCCAGAGCTACACCGGCTACGAGACGCTCGACCTCACCCGGCCCGTCGTGCCGATGACCGACGCCGAGAACCTCGACGGGTGCACGGCGTTCTCGCCCGCCGACGCGGCGGCCGTGGCCGACAAGTTCGTCTGGCTGGAGTGGGACGACGTGGACGCCACCCGCGCGTGCGGGTCGGGTGCGCGGGTCGACAACGCCGAGGCGGCCGGAGCCGCCGGGGTGATCCTGACGTCCACGAGGGACAACTTCCTCGCGGGCATCGCGGGCAACGCGAACATCCCGACCTTCCAGTTCACCGGCACGGCCACCGCCGGGCAGCGTCCCGCGCTCCAGGCCGGCGCGCTGCGCGTGCGGATGACCGGCGCGCTGCGCAGGTCCGTGCCCACCACGACCCCGAAGCTCGCCGACACGATCACGCCGTCGTCCGCGCGCGGCTCCCGCGGCCCCGTCGCGGCCAAGCCCGACGTGTCCGCCCCGGGGGACACGATCGTGTCCGCCCACGTCGGCACCGGCGACAGCGGCGTGAGCATGGGCGGCACGTCGATGGCCGCGCCGCACGTGGCCGGCATCGCCGCGCTGGTGCGCGAGGCGCACCCGGAGTGGACTCCGGAGGAGGTCAAGGCCTCGGTGATGAACACCGCGGGCGGCACGGTGACCTCGGGCGACGACAACACCACGGGTCTGCCGGAGGCCCCGATGCGCGTCGGCGCGGGCCGCGTCGACGCGAAGGCCGCCGTGGACAACCGCGTCCTCGCGATGGTCGACGACGAGCCCGGCGCGGTCGGCGTGTCGTTCGGCCCGGTCGAGATCGACGGCCCCACGACGGCGACCAAGACCGTGCGGGTGCTCAACCGGAGCGACCACACCGTGCGGGTGGACGCGCGGTACGCGGCGGCCACGACCGTGCCAGGCGTGTCGTTCGACCTGTCCCGCTGGTCCCTGCGCGTCCCGGCGGGCGGTGAGGACCGGATCAGGGTGCGGTTCCGCGTGGTCGACCCGGCCGCGCTGCGCAAGGTCGCCGACCCGACGGTGGTCAAGCAGCAGTCCGGTGTGGCGAGGCAGTTCCTGGCCGAGGCGTCCGGCCGCCTGGTGCTCACGCCCGACGACGGCGGCAGCGTGCTGCGGGTGCCGGTGTACGCGGCTCCGAAGCCGACGGCGTCGATCAGCGCGTCACCGCTGTTCTTCCGCGGCGGCGGCTCGGCCGAGCTGACCCTGTCGGGCCGCGGGCTCGCGCAGGGCGAGGGCGACGCGGCGTACCGCTCGCTCGTGAGCGTCTTCGAGCTCCAGGGCACCAGCGGCCGGCTGCCCGACTGCGGCGACGGCGTCGCGACCGACTGCGCGATCAACCAGACCGCGAGGGGCGGCGACCTGCGCTACGTGGGCGTCGCGTCCACCGCGCCGCAGGAGCGGGCCGCCGGGACGCCGGACGAGGCGCTGCTCGCCTTCGGCGTGGCGACCTGGAACAACTGGGCGAACCTGGGCAGCACCACCACGCCGGAGATCAGGGTGGACACCACCGGCGACGGCGTCGGCGACTTCACGGTGCGGGTGGTGAAGCCGACCGACGCGAACGGCAACGTCAAGGCCGACCTGTGGATCGCGCTGACCACCACCGCCGCGGGCAGGATCGTCGACGAGCAGCCCGTCAACGGTCAGTGGGGCGAGGTCGACACGAACGTGTTCGACAGCGACGTCGTGGTGCTGCCGGTGTCGCTGACGGCGCTCGGCCTGGACCCGGCGGCGTCCTCGGCGCGGATCTCCTACGTCGCGGGCACCACGGGCAGCTACCCCGCTCCCGGCAGCCAGGACGGCTTCGTCGACCGGATCGGCGCGACGCTGTCGTTCGACCCGCTCGCACCCGGCCTGTGGGCGCAGGGCGGCGGCGAGCCGGCGCTGACGTACGTGGCGGCGCCCGGCGCGGTCGTCACCGTGCACCGGGACGAGGCGGCGCTCGCGCAGGACGCGGCGGAGAGCCTGCTCGTCCTGCACCACCACAACGGCTCGGGCACGCGCACGCAGGTGATCGACGCGCGCTGATCCGCACCCCGTCGAGGGCCCGGCACACCCGTTCGGGAGTGCCGGGCCCTCGCGCGTGTTCGGCATACTCGGGGGAATGGCCCTCGTGGTGGGAGTGGACGCCGGCGGAACGTCGACCAGGGCACTCGTGCTCGACCCGGACGGGGGCGGGCGCGGCACGGGCCTGGCCGGTGGCGGCAACCCCCACTCCCATCCCCCGGCCGTGGCGGCCACCAGGGTCGGCGACGCCCTGCGGATGGCGCTGGAGGGGCTGAACCCGGCCGACGTGCGGGCCGGTGTGCTGGGCCTCGCGGGCGCGGGCGCGCTGTCCGACCGCGGGGTGCGGGCGCTGTTCGAGCAGGCGTGGACGGGTGCCGGGCTGCGGTGCCCGCTGGTCGTCGTGAGCGACGCGGAGGCGGCGTTCGCCGCTGGGACGACCGAGCCGGACGGTACGGTCCTGGTCGCCGGGACCGGGTCGATCGCGGCGCGGATCTCCGGCCACTCGCTGGAGGCCCTCGCCGGTGGTCACGGCTGGCTGCTGGGCGACGAGGGCTCGGCGTTCTGGCTGGGCCGGGAGGCGGTGCGCCGGACGCTGCGCCTGCTGGACTCGTCGGTTCCCGCCGAGGGGCTCGCGGCGGCCGTGCTGGAGGCGGCCGGGGTGCCGGTCGGGACGGGCCGGGCGGCGCGCGGCGCGCTGATCACCGCCGTGAACGCGGTCCCGCCCGTGACCCTGGCCTCGTACGCGCCGCTGGTCACCGCCCACGAGGACGACCCGCTGGCCGCGTCGATCGTCGCGGACGCCGCCCGCTCGCTGGCCGACCTGGCCCTGTCCCTGCGCTCCGCCGCCGAACGAACCCCGGTGGTCCTGGTCGGCGGCGTGATGACGACCTCCGTGGGCGCGGCCGTCCGCTCGGCCCTGGCCCCGCACGCCGAGGTGCGCCTGGCGACGGACCCGGCCGCGGGAGCCGCCCGCCTGGCCACCCTCCGGCCGTGACCGCGAGTCGCCCGCTCGTGGTGCTGGAACGGGCGGCTCGCGGAGTCACGGGGTGGGAGCCGGGGGAACCCTCGGGTGGCGGAGGCCGGGGTGGTCCTCGGGCAGGGAGCGGCGCAGGACGTACCAGCTGAACGCGATGCACAGGGCCTGGAGGGGCCAGGTCAGGGCCACCCTCGCCACGCCCAGGGCCAGCACGTCGCCCGTCAGGTAGAGCGGGGTGAACACCAGCACGCGCAGCACGTACTGACCGGCCCACGGCCAGCTCGCGACGCTGTAGGCGCGCAGCAGGTCCGGGTCGCGGCGCCACCTCGTCCGCTGGCCGGTGACGGTGCCGACCACGAGCCCGAGCAGCGGCCAGCGGATCACGACGCTCGCCGCCCACGCCAGCGCGCTGGCGGCGTTCGACAGGAGCTGGACCAGGAAGAAGTCCTCCGCGCGACCGGTGTGCAGGGCGATCAGGGCGGCGAGCACGACGAACGCCACGCTCACGACCGTCGCGCGCGGCTTCTCCCCGCGCGCCAGCCGCACCGCGCCGACGACGAGACCGCAGCCGACGGCCGCGCCCGCGCCCGCGGCGACCGACCGGCCGCCGAGCAACCAGCCCAGCACGAAGGCCACCGGTGGCAGCGACGCGTCGAGCGCGCCGCGCCGCCCGCCCAGGATCTCGGCCAGGGACTCCTGGTGCACGCCCGTACCGCTCATGCCACCAGCCTGCCCGGACCGGCTGCGACCCGACAGAGCGACCCTTGACCGACGTGACCGGCGTCACTACGGTGGCTCGAAATAGTCTGGAAAGTTAACAGACGGGGGTGTCCCCATGCGCGTCGGAAGCCCGCGACTGCTGCGCGAGATCAACGACCGCGCGGCCGTCGAGGCGCTGCTGCGCAACGGCCCGCTCACCCGCTCGGAGCTGGAGGGCCTGATCGGCCTGTCCAAGCCGGCCACCGCTCAGCTGCTGACCCGGCTGGAGGAGTCGCACACCGTGCTGCGCAACGGGCTGCGCGGTGGCGGGCGCGGCCCGCGGGCCCAGCTGTGGTCGGTCAACGGCGCGCTGGCCCACGTCGCCGCGGTCGACCTGAGGCCGGACGCGGTGGACGTGGTCGTCGCCGACATCGCCGGGACCCTGATCACCGAGCACCGCGCGCCGATGCCGTCGGGCAGCACGGCGGACGTGCTGGAGGCGTTCACCGACGCGATGAGCAAGGCCGCCGGTCAGGCCGGTCTCACGCCGGGCGACCTGCACCACGTGGTCGTCGGGAGCCCCGGCGCCGTCGACCCGGCGACCGGCGGGCTCGGCTTCGCCCCGCACCTGCCCGGCTGGGAGGGCTTCGACGTCCCCGGCCGGTTGCGCGAGCTGCTCGGCACGTCGGTCACCGTCGAGAACGACGTCAACCTCGTCGCGATCGAGGAGATGATCGCGGGCCGCGCCACGGCGGTGCGCAACTTCGTGCTGGTCTGGCCGGCGGACGCCATCGGTGCCGCCGTCGTGATCAACGGCGTGCTGCTGCGCGGAGCCACCGGCGGCGCCGGGGAGATCGACTTCATGCCCGTGCCGGACCGGGCCGTCGCCACGACCGACACCGACCGGCACGGCGAGACGTTCGGCGAGCTGCTCAGCTCGTCGTCGATCGTGAAGCTCGCCCGCGCGCACGGCCTGTCGGCCCGCACCGGGCACGCCGCGGTGCGCAAGGCGCTCGGCTCCGGCACGGCCGGCCGGGAGTTCCTGGGCGACTTCGCCCGCCGGATCGCCACGGGTGTCGCCGGGGTGGTCTCCGTGCTGGACCCGGAACTGGTGCTGCTCTCGGGCGACATCGCCCAGGCGGGCGGCGAGGCGCTGGTCGACCTCGTCTCCGCCGAACTGCGGCGGCTGGTGGTGCCCCGCACCCCGGTCCGACTCGCGCTGGTGACCGGGAAACCGGTGCGCTCCGGAGCGCTGCACACGGCGCTCTCGGTCGTCAGGGAGGAGGTGTTCGGTCTGCCCGCCGCCACCACCGAACCCTTCCGCGGTCCGCACGGCGCCGTCTGAGACGGCGGTCAGGTCCCGTCCGCACGCTCGAACCGAAGGAGTGCTCATGCGTCTGACGTCTCGCGCAGCACTGCTCTGCGTCGCCGCAGCCGTGTCCCTCACCGCCTGCGCGGCAGGCGCCTCCCGATCCGACCGGACGGGGCCGGCGGAGGCACCGGCGAAGGACGCCGCGTTCACGCTGACGGTCTGGAGCAACTACTCCGACCGCGAGCTGGCCGCCGTCACCGAGGCGATGGAGACCTTCCGGGAGATCTACCCCGACGTCACGATCGAGCACCAGGGCAGCCAGGACGACGACAAGATCACCGCGGGCATCCGCAGCGGCAACCCGCCGGACCTCGCGCTGTCGTTCACGACCGACAACATCGGCCAGTTCTGCTCCAGCGGCGCGTTCCAGGAGCTCAAGCCCTACCTGGAGCGCGACCGCGTCGACCTGTCCCAGATCTCGGAGGCCGTGCGCTCGTACACCGAGTTCAAGGGCAACCGCTGCGCGATGCCGATGCTCACCGACGTCAACGGCCTGTACTACAACGCGGCCATGGTCGAGGCCGCCGGAATCAGCGCGCCGCCGAGGACGACCTCCGAGCTGCTGGAGCAGGCGAAGAAGCTCACCAGGAGGGCTCCGGACGGCTCGCTGGAGGTCGTCGGGTTCCTGCCGTCGATGCCGTACTACCAGAACCGCCCGCAGATCTGGGCGCCGAACTTCGGCGCGGACTGGTTCGGGCCGGACGGCAGGTCCGGGCTCGCGGACAGCCCCGGGTGGCAGGAGATGTTCCGCTTCCAGAAGGAGCTGGTGGACTTCTACGGCCACGACGCGCTGGAGCGCTTCCGCGCCGGGCTCGGCCAGGAGTACTCCCCCGACCACGCGTTCCACCAGGGCAAGATCGCGATGATGGTCGACGGCGAGTTCCGCACCGCGTTCATCAAGGCCCAGGCCCCGCAGGTGCGGTTCGGCACCGCGCCGTTCCCGGTGGCCGACAGCGTCGCCGACACCTACGGCACCGGCCTGACCAGCGGCACGATCATGGGCATCCCCAAGGGCTCGAAGAACCCCGGCGCGGCGTGGGAGCTGATCAAGTACCTGTCGCTGGACACGGACGTGATCGTGCAGATGTCCAACGCCATCAAGAACGTCCCGAACACGAGGGCCGCGCTGGAGGACCCCCGGCTGGAGGTGGACGAGCAGTTCAGGACGTTCGTGGACATGGCGCGCAGCGACGACCTGGAGGGCAGCCCCGTCACGCCGATCGGTGACGCGCACCTCAAGGTCGTCAGCGACTTCGCGACGTCCTGGCAGGCCGGGCAGGTGCCCGACCTGGTCGAGGGCCTGCGAGCCGTCGACCGGCAGATCGACGACCAGATCGCGAAGAGCGGCAAGTAGCGATGACGGCCGCGCTGGAACGCGTGGACACCGGCCGCCCGGCCGCCCCCGCGAGGGGGCGGTCGCGCGCCCGCACCCGACACCGCCTGACCGTGCTGGCGTTCCTGGCCCCCGCGATCACCGGGTTCGTGCTGTTCTTCGGCTACCCGCTGGTCGCGACGGTCGTGTTCTCCTTCACCCGCTACGACCTGATCAACCCCCCGGAGTTCGTCGGCCTGGCGAACTACCTGTTCATGCTCGACGACCCGCTGTTCCTCACGTCGATCTACAACACGCTGTGGCTGGTCGTCGTGGTCACGATCTCCCGCGTCGTGTTCGCGCTCGGCGTGGCGTCGGTGATCGCGCGGCTGCGCTCGGGCGTCGGTCTGATCCGCACGCTGTGCTACCTGCCGTCGCTCGCTCCCCCGGTGGCGGCGACGCTGGTGTTCTTCCTGGTCATGCGCCCCAACGGCGGGCCGCTGGACACCGCCCTCGGCTGGTTCGGCCTGCAGGGCCCGCTGTGGTTCTCCGACCCGGACTGGGCGAAGCCCGGCCTCGCGGTGATCCTGCTGTGGGTCTCCGGCGACCTCGTGATCATCCTGCTGGCGGCGGTCCTGGACGTGCCGCAGGAGCAGTACGAGGCCGCCGAGCTGGACGGCGCCGGCGCGCTGCGCCGCTGGTGGCACATCACGCTGCCGACGATCTCGCCGGTGCTGCTGTTCGGCGTGGTCAACTCGGTGATCGTCGCGTTGCAGCTGTTCACGCAGGCGGTGGTGGCCGGGTCCGCCGGGTCGGGCGCGGCGGACGTCACCGGCAACACGCGCAACCTCGGCTTCCCGGACAACTCCACGCTGACGTTCCCCGTCTGGCTCTACACCCAGGGGTTCCGCTACTTCGACATGGGCTACGCCGCCGCGATGGCGACCGTGCTGTTCGTGGTCTCGTTCGCCGCGACGGCCGTGCTCGTGCAGCGGATGCGGCGCTCGTCGCACCAGGAGGAAGGCGGTTCCGGAGCATGACCGAGACCCTGCCCGCTCCGCCGGCGCCGGCCGGAGCCCCGCAGCGCCGCTCCCGCGACGCGCGCGGCGTCCTCGACTGGGTCGCCCTGCACAGCATCGGCCTCGCGCTGGGGCTGATGTTCGCGCTGCCCGTGCTGTTCGTGCTGCTCACCGCCGTCATGGGCGACGACGAGGCGTTCACCTCCGCGCTGTGGCCGAGCGAGTGGCACTGGGAGAACTTCGCGCTGGCCTTCGAGAAGGCGCCGCTGCTGAAGTACCTGGGCAACAGCCTGCTCTACTCGCTGCTGGCCACGGCCGGGATGCTGCTGTCGTCGATCCCGGCCGCCTACGCGCTCGCGAAGCTGCGGTGGCGCGGGCGCGACGCGGTGTTCCTGCTGGTCGTCGGCGCGATGATGCTGCCGCCGCAGGTGGTGGCCGTGCCGCTGTACGACACGTGGTCGAGCCTCGGGCTCACCGGCACGCTGTGGCCGCTGATCGCGCCGTACTTCCTGTTCGACGCGTTCAGCGTCTTCCTGCTGCGCCAGTTCGTCCTGACCATCCCGCAGTCCTACGTGGACGCGGCGCGGGTGGACGGGTGCGGCGAGTTCCAGGCGATGGTGCGGATCGTCGTGCCGATGGCCAGGCCCGGTATCGCGGCCACGTCGCTGTTCTGCTTCCTCTACACGTGGAACGACTACTTCGGACCGCTGCTCTACACCGGCGAGCGGCCCGACCAGTGGACGCTGTCGCTGGCGCTCGCGTCGTTCAAGTCCCTGCACCAGGTCCAGTGGAACCTGGCCATGGCCGTCACGCTGCTCATCATGATCCCGGCGATCGTGCTGTTCGCGTTCGCGCAGCGCTCGTTCGTCCGGGGCATCACCTTCACGGGGGTCAAGGGGTGAAGCTCACCGTCATCGGAGGCGGGTCCACGTACACGCCGGAACTCGTCGACGGGATCGCGGGACGACGCGCCGGCCTCGCGGTCGACGAGATCGTGCTGGTCGACCCGGACGCCGAACGCCTGGAGGTCGTCGGCGCGTTCAGCCGGCGGTTGCTGGAGCACGCCGACCACCCGGCGCGGGTGCGCACCACGACCGACCTGGAGTCCGCGGCCGACGGCGCGTCGGCCGTGCTGATCCAGCTCCGGGTCGGCGGGCAGACCGCGCGCCTGTCCGACGAGACCTTCCCCCTGACCTGCGGCTGCGTCGGCCAGGAGACCACGGGGGCCGGTGGCCTGGCCAAGGCGCTGCGCACGGTGCCCGTGGTGCTGGACATCGCCGAGCGGGTGCGCGCGGTGGCCGGGGAGGACACCTGGATCGTCGACTTCACCAACCCGGTGGGCATCGTCACGCGCGCCCTGCTCCAGGAGGGGCACCGCGCGGTCGGGCTGTGCAACGTCGCCATCTCCTTCCAGCGCCGGGTGGCGGCGCTGCTCGGCGCGACGCCGGAGCGGGTGGAGCTGGACCACGTCGGTCTCAACCACCTGACGTGGGTGCGGGCCGTGCGGGTCGACGGAGCCGACCGGCTGCCGGAGCTGCTCGACGAGCACGCGGACGCCCTGGAGGAGCACGTCCGGCTGCCGATCGGGCTGATGCGGCGGCTGAACGCGGTGCCGTCGTACTACCTGAACTACTTCTACGACCACGACGCCGTGGTGGCGCGGCAGCGGGTGGAGCAGCCGCGCGCCGAGGTCGTCAGCGCGGTGGAGGAGGAGCTGCTCGACGTCTACCGGGACCCGGCGGTCGTGACGAAGCCGGAGGCGCTGGCGCAGCGCGGCGGCGCGTACTACTCGGAGGCGGCGGTGCAGCTCGTGCACTCGCTGACCGGTGGCGCGAGCGGCGAGCGGCACGTCGTCAACGTGCGCAACGACGGCACGCTGCCGTTCCTGCCGGACGACGCCGTGGTGGAGGTGCCGTCCGCGGTGGACGCCGACGGCGCGACGCCGCTGCCGGTGGCGCCGGTCGGACCCGCGACGTCGGGACTGATCGCGCACGTCGCGGCCTACGAGCACCTGGCGCTGGACGCCGCCGTGCGCGGCGGGCGCGACCGGGTGGCCGACGCGCTGCTCGCGCACCCGCTGATCGGGCAGCACGACCGGGCGGAGAAGCTCGCCGACGAGCTGATCGCGCGCAACCGCCACTTCCTGCCGTGGGTGACCGCGTGACGGGACGGGTGCTGGCGCTCGACGGCGGCAACAGCAAGACCGACGTGCTGCTCGTGGAGGGCGACGGCACCGTGCTCGCGCGGGTGCGCGGGCCGGGCGCGTCGCCGCAGAACGTGGGGCTGGCGCGCAGCGGGGCCGTGTTCGACGGCCTGGTGCGCGAGGCGGCGGCGCGGGCCGGGCTGCCGCCGGGCGAGCGCGTCGCGAGCCACACCTCCGCCTACCTCGCGGGCGCCGACCTGCCGCGCGAGGAGGCCGAGCTGACCGCCGCCCTCGGGGAGCTGGGCTGGTCGGACACGGTCGTCGTCGGCAACGACACGTTCGCGCTGCTGCGCGCGGGCACACCGGACGGCGTCGGCGTGGCCGTGGTGTGCGGCGCCGGCATCAACTGCGTCGCGGTCGCCGCCGACGGCCGGGTGCACCGCTTCCCCGCGCTGGGCCGGATCTCCGGCGACTGGGGCGGCGGGGCGCACATCGGTTCCGAGGCGCTGTGGTGCGCGGTGCGCGCGGAGGACGGGCGCGGGCGGCCCACGGCGCTGCACGCCCGGCTGCTCGCGCACTACGGCGTGCCCGCGCTGGCGGAGGTCGTGGAGCAGGTGCACTTCGGGGAGCGGGAGCTGGACGTGCACGCCCTGTGCCCGCTGCTCTTCGAGGTCGCGGAGGCCGGTGACGAGGTGGCGCGCGGCGTCGTGGACCGGCTCGTCGAGGAGATCGCGCTGCTCGCCGGGGTGTCGCTGCGCACGCTCGGCCTGAGCGGCGAGGCCGTCGACGTGGTGCTCGGCGGTGGTGTGCTCACCGGGCGGGGCGAGCCGCTGGTGTCGCAGGTCGAGCGGCGCGTCCTGGACGCGGCTCCGCTGGCACGGGTGCGCGTCGTGGACGTGCCGCCGGTGGTCGGCGCCGCGCTGCTGGGCCTGGACGCGGTGCACGCGCCGCCCTCGGCGGAGCGGCGGCTGCGCGGCGGCCACGACGCCGGCGCGCCGAGCCCCGGCTGGTGATCCGGCGGCTCAGCCGGAGCGGATCTCCCAGCCGGTGCCCGTGAGCAGCGGTGCCGGGGTGAGCGCCGCACGCGGGTCCGGCGGCACCAGGAGCGGCGCGGGCGTCCGCGTCGGGGAGCCGGTTCCCGGCGGGGTCGAGGTCGGCCGCGGGTCGGGAGCGGCCGACCGGACCTCGGAAGCGGTCGCGCGAGTGGACCCCACCGGCGGCGCGGGGTCCTCGGAGGTCTCCGCCGGTTCCGCGGTGACGTCGAGCCGGTACTCCATCGGCGGGTCCCCGCCCCCGTCGGTGACGGACGGCCGCGGCCCCGCCGGGCCGGGACCGCTCCGGCGGTCGTCGGGGTCCTGCTCCTCGGTCGTGCTGGTCAGGGCGACGCCCAGCGCGAGGCCGAGGGAGACGGTCACGGCGCACAGGGAGATCACGGGAACGGGGAAGCGCGTCGGCACGAGTTCTCCTGCCGGTCGACTGTGCGGTGCGCGACAGAGTACGGGTCCAAATGACGTAGCTCGTCCCTCGCGCGCCCACGTTCGCACGATCGAGTGATCAGTGGACACCGCGACCCTCGCCGATCCGGGAACGGCCGACCGGCCGGCACTCTCCCCTGGACGCCGGCCGGCCGGCCGGGGCGGCCCACCCCCTCGGTCTCCCCCCTTGCGCCACCCCAGCACGAAGGGCAACTGCCGATCTCCGTGCCGCTGCCACCGTGCCACGGTCCGGAGGGACGCGGCTAAACACCGGCTAAACGTCGGAGGTCAGCGACTCCAGGGCCGCGCGCGTCCCCAGCGCGCGCGGCGATCCGGCCTGTTCGTACAGACGCAGCGACTCGGTCAGCTCCGCGCGTGCCGCGATCCACTCGCGGCGTCGCGCGAGGACTCGGCCGAGCACCTGCCTGCCGAACGCCTCGGCCAGCACGCTGCCCCCGAGGCGCGCGAGCTCGATGCCGCGCCGGGCGTGCTCCTCCGCCGCGCGCAGCTGCCCGAGGTCGGCGTGCAGCTCGGCGAGGTTGGTGATCGCGAGGACGTGCGCGGCGCGGTCCTCGGTGTCCTCGTAGAGCCGCACGGCCCGCTCCTGGTGCCGCACGGCGCTCTCCCGCGCGCCCAGCGCCTGCTCGGCCTGCGCGACGTTGTTCAGACCACGGGCCTCGCCGACCCGGTCGCCCTGCCGCGCGGCCAGGCGCACCGACTCCCAGAAGTTCGCCAGCGCCTCGTCGTGCCGTCCCAGCGCGAGCTGCGCCGTGGCGAGCTGGTTGACGGTGATGACGAGGTGGCGCGAGTCGCCCAGTTCGACGGCGATCTCGTGCGCGCGACGCGCCTGCGGCAGGGAGTGCCCGGCGGTGCCCATGCGGCTGCTGGTGGCGCACGTCGTGGACAGCAGCAGCATCTCGCCCAGCGCGCTGCCGCTCGCGCGCGCGGACTCCAGGCCGAACCGGACCAGGGCCGGCCACTCCCCCGCCACCGAGCGGACCGCGCAGTAGCGGTGCAGCAGCCGCACGAGCTGCCACACCTGCTCGTGCAGCCCGGCCTCCGCCGCCGTGCGCACGAGCGGGACCAGGACGGGCCACTCGGCGGCGAACCAGGCGATGGCGGCCCCGCGGTCGGGCAGGGAGGGCACGACGCTGCGGCCCGCGTCGGCCGCGGCGAGGTCCAGGTCGTCGCCCGGTGGCCCGATCAGGCGGCGCGCGGTGTCGCAGACGACGAGGTAGTGCCGCAGGACGGCGACCAGCGCGCCCCGCCGGTCGCCGTCGCCGCCCGGCAGCGCGCGGGCGTACAGGCGCACCAGGTCGTGCACGGCGAACGCGCCGGGCGCGACCTCGGTGAGCAGGTTCGCCTCCGCCAACCCGGCCAGCCACCCGGTGGCCTCGGGCAGTCCCGTGCCGCAGACCGACGCCAGCACGTGCGGGCCGATCTGGTGGCCGGGGAAGCGGCCGACGGCGGCGAACGCCTCGCGCAGGTGCGGCGGCAGGGCGCGGTACGAGGCGTCGAGCGCGCGGGCCACCCCCACCGCGCCGGCGGACAGCTCCAGCGAGCGCAGCCGGGTGTCGTCGTCGGACAGCTCCCGGACGAGGTCCTCCACCGTCCACTTCGGACTGATCAGTAGTTTGGCCGCCGCGATGCGCAGCGCGAGCGGCAGGCGCCCGCACAGCTCGGCGACGGCGTCCACGGCCCCCGCGTCGTCCCCGGTGAGCCGCTCGCCCACGACCTCGCGCACCAGGCGGGCCGACGCGGCGGCGTCGAGCACGTCCACGGTCAGCAGGCGCGCGCCGCCGCTCACCACGAGAGCGCCCAGACCGAGGCGGCTGGTCACCAGCGCGACCGAGCCCGGCCCGCTCGGCAGCAGCGGGCGCACCTGCTCCGGGGAGGCGGCGTCGTCGAGGACCACGAGGACGCGCCGCCGGGCCAGCAGCGAGCGGTAGAGACCGAGGCGGTCCTGCGGCGCGCCGGGCACGGCGTCGGGCAGCACGCCCAGCGCCAGCAGGAAGCGTTCCAGCACCTCGGCCGGGTCGGCGGAGCGGTCGCCGCCGACGAGCCCGCGCAGCTCGGCGAACAGCACGCCGTCGGGGAAGTCGCCGGCACGCCGGTGGCCCCACGCCACGGCCAGCGCGGTCTTGCCCACCCCGGCCGGGCCGGTCAGCACGGCCAGCGCCGAGGCGTCCGAGCTCGGCACGGCGTCCAGCCGCGCCAGGTCGGCCTCGCGCCCGACGAAACCGCCGACCGGCCCCGGCAGCTGCGCGGGGACCACCACGCCGGGCCGCGGCGGCACGACGGACCGCTCCGGCTCCCCCACCGCGCTGAGCGCCGGGTCGTCGCGCAGCACCTGCTCGTGCAGCGCCCGCAGCTCGGGACCGGGGTCGATGCCCAGCTCGTCGGCCGCGCGCCGCTGGAAGCGGAGGAACGCGTCCAGGGCGTCGGCGCGCTGACCGGAGCGGTAGAGCGCGCGCACCGTGTGCGCCACCAGGCGTTCCCGGAACGGGTGCTCGGTGACGAGCTGGCGCAGCTCCCCCACCAGCTCCAGGTGCCGGCCGAGGTCGAGCTCGGCGGCGATGCGCTCCTCGATCGCGACGAGGCGCAGCTCGTCCAGGTCCGTGGTCACCGGGTCGCCCGGCACGTCGGCGAGCGCCCGCCCGCGCCACAGCCCCAGCGCCTCGCGCAGCAGACCGGCGCGCATCGCGGCCGACTTGCCGCGCGCGGCGGCCACCAGCTCCCGTGCGCGGTGCAGGTCGAGCCGCCACGGGTCGACCTCCAGCTGGTAGCCGGTCGGCGTCGTCACTATCCGGGCCGAGCCGGACGGGTCGGCCTGCCTGAACAGGCGGCGCAACCGGGACACGTAGCCGTGCACGATCGTGCGCGCGGTCGCGGGCGGGGCGTCGCCCCACAGCCCGTCGACGATGCGGTCGACGGGCACGGTCCGGCCCGCCTCCACCACCAGCAGCGCCAGCAGACCCCGCACGCCGCGGCGGCCGATCGGGACGGGCCGGCCGTCGGCCAGGACCTGGAGGGGACCCAGGACTCCGAGTTCGAGGCCGCGGCCGGCTCGCGCTCCGGGCTCCTCGATCGCGTCGTCCGGCATGCCCCTCCCCCCGATCGCGGTACATCACCTGGACAGGTGTCCCGATCCGGACGTCAGATACGTGAAGGCACCTTCGGGGCACATCGGACGTGCGGCGTGCACGGGACCCGCTCCGGGCCAAGTACTGTTCGCAGCCCAGGACCGGAAGGACTTCGGGAGGGCACGTGCCGCGAGACCAGTCGACGGTGGTCGACCGTGGCGCCGGATGCCTGCTGGGAGGGGCGCTCGGCGATTCCTTCGGCGCGCCGGTGCAGTACCTCGGGTGGGCCGAGATCCAGCGGGAGCACGGCCAGGAAGGCGTTCTGTCACCGCCCAGACCGGCGCTGGTGACCGACGACACGCAGCTGACGCTGTTCACCGCGGACGGCTACCTGCGGGCGTGGGTGCACGGCAAGGCCACCGGTGAGTGGGAACCCGTCGACGCCGTGTGGCGCAGCTACAAGCGGTGGCTGGTCACCCAGCAGAGCGACGGCCCCGAACCGGGTGCCACGGGGCTGATCGCCGACGAGAGGCTGTTCGCCAGCCGCTCGCCGGGGCTGACGTGCCTGCGCGCGCTGGCGGCCGACGAGGCGCCGTCACCGGAGCGCCCGCACAACGAGTCGTCGGGCTGCAACGGCGTCACGCGCACCGCGCCGGCCGGGTTCGCGCCGAGCGCGTCCATCGCCTACGACCTGGGGTGCCGGTTCGCCGCGCTCACCCACGGCGGCACCGGCGGCTGGGTGTCCGGCGGCGCGCTGGCGCTGCTCGTGCACCTGCTCGCCGTGCGCGGGCGTCCGCTGCGCGAGGCGATCGACCAGGTGATCGGGCGCGTCCTGCGCGACGACCCGTACACGGCCAACGCGCTGAACCGGGCCGTGGTGTTCGCCGACGAGCACCGCGAGCTGGGCGGGCACGCCGTGCGGGTGGACCGGCTGGGCAGCGGCTGGACGGGTCCGGAGGCGCTCGCCATCGCGGTGCACACGGTGCTGCTGCACCCGAAGCCGTCGCAGTTCGTGGACGCGATGCGCGTGGCGGCCAACCACTCCGGCGGCAGCGACGCGACGGCCTCGTTGACGGGCAACGTCTTCGGCGCGCTGCACGGGACCGCGGCGCTGCCGCGCGACTGGCTCAGCGGGCTGGAACTGGTGGACGTGCTCGACGAGACGGGCCGCGATCTGGGCAGGTCGGCCGTCGGGCTGGACTTCGACGAGTCCCGCTACGAGTGAGGCCGGGGCCGACGGCCCCCGCGGCGCGCTCCCGAAAACGCGCGGGCGGGGGCCGCCACTCCACGGCTTGGTCAACAGCAGTTCGGGGCTCACCCCGAGCGAGGTCCCGTCTTGCTCTTGATCAACGTTTCGTGAAGCGGAAGCAGTACTCCCGTGTGTCAAAACCTAGCAGAGCCGCATCCGCGCAGTCACGTCCGGTCCACGCTCCGACGCGGCTTCGAGTGAGCAAGATCACGCCGCGACGGGGAGTGCCGGAGTG
Organism: Umezawaea beigongshangensis; assembly: GCF_016464305.1. Lineage (GTDB taxonomy): Bacteria > Actinomycetota > Actinomycetes > Mycobacteriales > Pseudonocardiaceae > Umezawaea_A > Umezawaea_A beigongshangensis. The sequence goes on along the minus strand of NZ_JAEIOJ010000004.1, from coordinate 41,086 downwards.
CGCAGGACGCGGCGCTCCGAGTCCACGGCGAACACCTCGCAGCCCGGTCGCGCCGCCGCCCACGCGACCCCGTCCGCGCCCAGCGCGAACGCCGCCGTGGCCGTCGCGTCGGCCGTCGTCAGGTCGGGCGCGACGACCGTGACGCTCAGCAGGCCCCGCGCCGGCAGACCCGTGCGGCCGTCCCGGACGTGCTGGCCCCGCTCGTAGAGCGCCGAGGTCGCCACGGCCCCGTCGCGCGACTCCAGCACCACGCACACCCGGTCGGCCAGGTCCGGGTGCCGCACGCCCACGCGCCACGGCCGCCCCCCGCCGGGCGACCCCGCCGTGACGACGTCGCCCCCGGCGTTGACGCAGAAGTTCCGCGCGCCCGCGTCGGCGAGGACGCCCGCCGCGCGCTGGACCGCCCAGCCCTTCACCACGGCGCACGGGTCGAGGCCGCGACCGGGCAGGCGCGCGGTGAACGCGCCGCCGGTGGCCTCCTCGTAGGACGAGCACAGGCCGAGCACCTCGGCCAGGTCCGGGCTGAGCTCGTCCTCGGCGAGTTCGCCCCGGTCCAGTCGGGACACCTCGCTGTCGGCCCGGAACGGGCTGAACCGCGCGTCCGCGGCGCGCAACCACGCGAACGCCCGCTCGACGGCGTCCGCCAGCTCGGGCTCGCGGTCCACGAGGTCCACCGAGATCGGCAGCCCCATGACCTGCTCGACGCGCCGCACCGCGCTACCCCCGCCCGTCGAGGACGGACTGGAGCGAGGCGATGTAGCCCTCGCTGGTGGCGGTCGCGCCCGAGACGGTGTCGACGTCCGCGCTCTGCGCCCGCAACGTCTCCTCCTGCAGGATCGGCACGGCCCGCCTCGTCGGCCCGCTGTCCGGCTGCTTCAGCATCTGCACGGCGACGATCTCGTCCCCGGAGTAGACGACGCGGACCTGCACGTCGCCCTCGCTGGTGCTGATCAGCTCTCCGTCGACGGTCCGCGCGCCGGCCGGCGCCTCGGCGACCGCCGCGGTGCCGGAGGTGGAGGCGGGTCGCGCTTCGAAGCGCCACAGCGGCACGAGTCCGGCGACGGTCAGCAGCAGCACGGGTACGGCTCTGCGCACGGGGGTGTTCCTCTCAACTCGCGAAGCTGAAGCGCTCGAAGTGGACCTGGTCGCGCGGGACGCCCAGTTCGCGCAGGCTCGCCAGGACCGCGGTGGTCATGCCGGGCGGACCGCACACGAACACGTCGCGCTGCCGCACGTCGGGCACCAGCGCGGCGAGGTTCGCCGGTCCGAGCAGCGGGCCGCGGTGGTCCTCGCCCGCCCGCGGCCCGGTCAGCACGTGCAGCACGGCGCCCCTGGCGTGCGCCAGCCGCTGGAGCTCGTCCAGCAGCACGGCGTCGGAGTGCGCGCGGACCCGGTAGACCACCACGACGTGGCCCACCGCCTCCTCCAGCAGGGCGCGCACCGGCGTGACGCCCACGCCGCCCGCGACGAGCAGCACGTCGGGCTTCGTGCGGTGCAGCGACGTGAACGCGCCGTAGGGGCCCTCGGCGAACACGCGGGTGCCCGGCCGCAGGTGGCGCAGCCCGGCGCTGCCCGCGCCGGCCGCCTTGACCGTGAGCCGCAGCCGCCGCCCGTCCGGAGCCGCGGACAGCGAGTAGGGGTTGGCCTGCCACCAGCGGTCGCGGGTGAGGAAGCGCCACAGGAAGAACTGCCCCGCCCTGGCGGGCAGCTCGTCCAGGCGCGCGCCGGTGACGTACACCGACACGACGTCGTCGGACTCGGGCACGACCGCCTCGACCCGCAGGCCGTGCCGCAGGTTCCGGTACAGCGGCAGCAGCACCCGGCCGAGCAGCACCGCGCCGAGCGCGACGCCCCACAGCGTCCACCAGTAGCCGCGGGCGAACGGCGACGCGGTCAGCGACGTGCCGACCGCGACCTGGTGGGCGAAGGCCAGCACGACCGCGACGTAGGTGTAGAGGTGCACGAAGTGCCAGGTCTCGTAGGCCAGTCTGCGCCGCGCCGCCCGCGCCGACACCGCGCCGACCACGAGGACCAGCAGCAGCGCGACGACGGCGCGCAGCACGCCCTCGACCGTGGTCGCGAGGTGCACCAGCTCCGACACCGGGTCCAGCTCGGAGTCCTGCGCGAGGCCGAGGGTGGTGAACACGGCGTGCGCGAGCAGCAGCCACAGCAGCGCGAACCCGGTCCAGCGGTGCCACGAGGTGAGCCGGTCCGTGCCGACGCGCCGGTCGAGCCACGGCAGCCTGGCCACGAGCAGCAGTTGCAGCGCCATCACCACCGCCGCGTACAGGCCGGTGAAGCGGCCGACGAGGATCAGCGCGTTCGCGGCGAACCCGCCGCGCACGAAGAGCATCCACACGACCACGACGTTGGCCGCGACCACCGTCCCCAGGAGGACGGCCGCCGCGGCGCGTGGTCGCGCGGCGAGGTCGTCCGGCGACGGTCCCGGTGTCCCGGTCGTGGTCACTGGCGGCTCCTGTCGTGTCGATCCGCCGCCGGCACTCCGCGGCGGTGCTGTCCGCCACCTGTGCCGAACCTGTCGGTTGCCTGTGGATCGCGGCGCGAGCCCCGGACGGCGGGCGGCGCCCCGCAGGAGGTGCCGCACTATGGGACACGTGGAAAAGGGCAGCGCGGTTCGACTGCTCGTCGTGGACGACGAGCCGCACATCGCCGACCTCGTGGCGACGGTGGCGCGCTACGAGGGGTGGCAGGCGGTGACCGCATGCAGCGGCGAGGCCGCCCTGAAGCAGGCCGCGGCGTTCCGCCCGGACATCGTGGTGCTCGACCTGATGCTCCCCGACGTCGACGGCTTCTCCGTCCTGGACGGGCTGCGCGCGGAGGGCACGATGGTGCCCGTGGTGTTCCTCACCGCGCGCGACGGCACGGCCGACCGGGTGGCCGGGCTGACCAGGGGCGGGGACGACTACCTGGTGAAGCCGTTCTCGGTGGAGGAGCTGATGGCGCGGTTGCGCGCGGTGCTGCGGCGCAGCACCGGGCCGGTGTGGCGGCGGTCGGTGCTGGAGGTGGCCGACCTGGCGCTGGACGAGGACACCCGCGAGGTGCGCCGCGCCGGGAAGCTCGCGACGCTCACGCCCACCGAGTACGAGCTGCTGCGCTACCTCATGCGCCGCTCCCCCGCGGTGCTGACGAAGGCGCAGATCCTGGACCACGTGTGGGAGTACGACTTCGGCGGCCGGTCCAACGTGGTCGAGCTGGTCGTGTCGCACCTGCGCCGCAAGCTCGACGACGGGCACGAGCCGCTGATCCACACCGTCCGCGGCGTCGGCTACACGCTGCGGCGAGCCGCCGGGTGACACCGCGCGACGGGGGAACCGCCGGATGAGGGACCGCACGCGGCGCTGGCTGGACTCGTGGCGCGGGATGCCACTCGGCACGCGCCTGGCGCTGGCCCTGGGCGGGGTGGCGCTCACCGTGTTCGCGGTGATCGCGGTCGTGACGAGCCTGAGCATCCAGGACTACCTGGAGCGCCGGCTCGACGAGCAGATGAAGCAGACGCAGCTCCAGCAGGCGGCGGACGTCAAGATCTACGGCGACCTGCGCCGGCACAGCGTGCTCGACTGGTACTCGGGCGTCTTCGTCGTCGACGACGGCGACGCGGTGCTGAAGCCGACGGGCGCCGACCTGCCGCGCGACGTCGACCGGCTGGCCGCCGTGGCCGAGCGGGTGCGCGGCACGGAGCTGTTCGAGACGGTGCACCTGCGCGGCGACGGCACCTACCGGGTGCGCGCGTGCCCGGTGAAGGACGACCTGGTGCTGGTCACCGCCGCCCCGCAGGAGGACCTCGACACGACGGTGCGGCAGCTGGTGATCGTGGAGGTGGCCGCGTTCCTCACCGCGCTGATCGCGCTGGTCGTGGCGGGCCGGACCGTGCTGCACCGGGGTCTGCGTCCGCTGGCGGACATGGCGAGCACCGCCCACGACATCACCTCGCACGACCTGACCGACTCCGGACGGCTGCCGGTGCGCGCCGAGGGCGACGGCGGCGGGGCCGAGGTGCGGGAGCTGCGGACGGCGTTCAACACGATGCTGGCGCACATCGACTCGTCCCTGACCGCGCGCACGGCGGCCGAGCAGCGGCTGCGCCGGTTCGTCGCCGACGCCTCGCACGAGCTGCGCACGCCCCTGACCTCGCTGCGCGGGTACGCCGACCTGTTCCGCTACGCCGCCGCGTCGCAACCGGCCGAGCGGGAGGCGCACCTGGAGCGGATGCGCTCCGAGGCGACCAGGATGAGCCACCTGCTCGACGACCTGCTGCTGCTCGCGCGCCTGGACTCCGCCGAGGTGGAGGAGCCGCTGCGGCAGCGGCGGACCGACCTGGTGGAGCTGGCCGACGAGGCGGCGGCCGGGTTCCGCGCCGCGCACCCCGGCCACCCGCTGACGCTCCGGTTCGACGACGAGGTGCCGCTGCGGGCCGACCCGCTGCGGCTGCGGCAGGTGCTGGACAACCTGCTGACCAACGCCGCCGTGCACACCCCGCCGGGGACACCGGTGACGCTGGCGGTGTCCCGGACGGACGGCGCGGCCGTGGTGCGGGTGACCGACGCCGGGCCGGGCGTCCCGGCGGAGGACCTGGAGCGGATCTTCGACCGGTTCTACCGGGCGGACGACTCCCGCGCCCGCGAGCGCGGCGGCAGCGGCCTGGGACTGTCGGTGGTGCGCTCGCTGGTGGACGCGCACGGCGGTTCGGTGGACGTGACGTCCGAACCGGGACACACGACGTTCACGGTGACCGTCCCGGCCGAGCCACGAGCACTCTGACCTGCTGGAACACCTGACCAGTGGAGCCGGCGAGGGGACTTGAACCCCTAACCTTCCGCTTACAAGGCGGGTGCTCTGCCAATTGAGCTACGCCGGCGCGACCGTTGGCCTCGAACATCGTAAGCGTCCGAACCGCGTGCCACCCGCCCCCATCGGCCCGCTCCGGTGGCACCCCCGCTGCTCCGAGCGGTCCCCCGGCTGTCCGCCGAGCGGTCCAGGAACGGCGGAAAACCCCAGTACAACGCCCTGACCAGCGCGGACGGCCGTTCGGCCGACCACACCGGCGCGGCGGCCCGCAGGAGGTGGCACACGCCACAGCACGATCTGTGCAACGGTCCGGCGTGGCGAACCGATGAGCGGCGCGGGAACCACGGAGGAGTTGACGCGGAGTGTGGCTCGATCGCCCCCGGCGGGCGCTGGCGCGGTGGGAGCGGCGGAACGGCGCCACCCCGGACGTGCGCGCGGACCGGGTCCACGGACCGCGGCAGCTGGACGCCGCCACGGTGCACCTCGTGCTGGACCTCGCGCTGCGCGTCGGCGAGGTCCAGCTCGCCAGCGGCGCCGGCGCGGCGGACGTCACGGCGACGATCGTCGCGGTCACCTCGTCCTACGGCCTTCCGCACACCGAGGCCGACGTGACCTACACCTCCATCACGGCGACCTGCCACCGCGGCACGGAGCTCGCTCCGGTGACCTCGCTGCGCGTCGTGCGCTCGCGGAGCCTGGACTTCACCCGGCTGTCCGACGTCGAGAAGCTGATCCGCCGCGTCACGGCGGGAGCGGTCACCTCGCAGGAGGCGTACGCCGAGCTGGACCGCATCACGACCGCGCCGCACCCGTACCCGCGCTGGGTCGCCACGCTCGCGTGGGCGGGCATGGCGGCGGCGGTGGCGTTCCTCGTCGGCGGCGGTCCCCTGCTGGCGCTCACCGCGGCCGGGATCACGGCGGTCATCGACCGGGTGGGACGCGTGCTCAACCGGCGGGCGCTGCCGTTCTTCTTCCAGCAGATCGCGGGCGGGGCGCTCGCCACGGGCGCGGCGCTGGTGCTGTACGCGACGGACCTGCTGCCCAGCGTGCGGCCGTCGCTGGTGGTCGCGGCCGGCATCGTCGTCCTGCTGTCGGGGTTGTCGCTGGTCAGCACCGTGCAGGACGCGATCACCGGCTACAACGTCACGGCCGCCGGTCGCACGGTGGAGATCGTGCTGCTGACCGCCGGCCTGATCGCGGGCGTCGCGCTGGCGCTGCGCACCGGCGTGCGGTTCGGCGTCGTCACCTCCATCGCCGAGCCGCTGCCGCCGCTGATCTCCGGCCTGCCGAAGCAGTTCGCCGCCGGCGCGGCGACCTCGGCGTTCTTCGCCCTGGCCAGCTACGCCAAGCCGCGCGCGCTGATCGTCGCCGCCGGGGCGGGGGCGATCGGCACGACCACCTACGGCGTGCTCACGCTCACCGGCGTCGACGCGATCACCGCCTCGGCGCTGGCGGCGACGCTGGTCGGCTTCGGCGGCGCGGTGACCTCGCGCCGGTTGCGCATCCCCACGCTGGTCGTGGGCGTGTCGGGCCTGACGCCGCTGCTGCCGGGCTGGACCACCTACCGCGGGCTCTACCAGCTCACGGCGGAGGGCGACACGGCCGGGCTGTCCACGCTCGTGCTCGCGGGCGGCATCGCGCTGGCGCTGGCGGGCGGCGTCGTGCTCGGCGAGCACTTCGCGCGCCCCGTCCGCACGGGCCTCAACCGCCTGGAGCGCCGCCTCACCGCCACCCGCGGGCCGGGCCGGGCCGGAACCGGTTCCGGTGGACGTGACCAGCGCCTCTGAGTGATCATCGGTCGGAGCGGGTACACCCTCGGACGGAGCAGCGCACTCGTCCAGAGCCCGCGCATCCGGGTCACGAGGTGTGACGGGCGCGACGACCACCGTGCGAGCGGCGCCGGCGCCACTAACCTCGTGACGAAGCGGACGTAGGAGGCACGACCTCGGTGAGCAGCAACATCGGTGAGCACGGTGCGGAGTTCCTCGTCGTGGCCAACCGCCTGCCGGTGGACCTGGAACGGGCGGAGGACGGCACCCAGCGCTGGAAGCACAGTCCCGGCGGTCTCGTCAGCGCCCTGGAGCCCTTCCTGCGCAGCCACAGCGGCGCGTGGATCGGCTGGCCGGGCATCGCCGACGCCGAGGTGGAGGAGTTCGAGGAGGACGGCCTGCGCCTGCACCCGGTGACGCTGAGCGCCACCGAGGTCGAGGAGTACTACGAGGGCTTCTCCAACGGCACCCTCTGGCCGCTCTACCACGACGTCGTCGCCCCGCCCGCCTTCCACCGCAAGTGGTGGAACGCCTACGTGCGGGTCAACCAGCGCTTCGCCGACGCGACCGCGAAGGTCGCCGCTCACGGCGCCACGGTGTGGGTGCAGGACTACCAGCTCCAACTCGTCCCGGCGATGCTGCGCGAGCAGCGTCCCGACCTGCGCATCGGCTTCTTCCTGCACATCCCGTTCCCCCCGGTCGAGCTGTTCATGCAGCTCCCGTGGCGCACGGAGATCATCCGCGGTCTGCTCGGCGCCGACCTGGTCGGCTTCCACCGGCCCGGCGGCGCGCAGAACTTCCTCTGGCTGGCCCGGCGCCTCGTGGGCCTGGAGCCCAGCCGCGGCGCCGTCGGCGTCCGCACCAGGCCCGGCGTGGTCCAGGTCGGCGACCGCACGGTGCGGGTCGGCGCGTTCCCCATCTCGATCGATTCGGCCGGGCTGGACGCGGTGGCGCGCAAGAAGGAGGTCCAGCAGCGGGCGAAGCAGATCCGCGAGGACCTCGGCAACCCGAAGAAGATCCTGCTGGGCGTGGACCGGCTCGACTACACCAAGGGCATCGACGTGCGGCTCAACGCGCTGCACGAGCTGCTGGAGGACGGCCGGGTGGACCCGGACGAGGTCGTGATGATCCAGCTCGCCACCCCCAGCCGGGAGCGCGTCGAGCACTACAAGCAGATGCGCGGCGACATCGAGCAGACCGTGGGCCGGATCAACGGCGAGTTCTCGCGCGTCGGCCGCCCGGTCGTGCACTACCTGCACCAGTCGGTCGACCGGCAGGAGCTGGCCGCGTTCATGAGCGCGGCCGACGTGATGGTGGTCACCCCGGTCCGCGACGGCATGAACCTCGTCTGCAAGGAGTACGTCGCCTGCCGCTACGACCTGGGCGGCGCGCTCGTGCTCAGCGAGTTCGCCGGGGCCGCGGCGGAGCTCACGAGCGCCTACCTGGTCAACCCCCACGACCTCGACGGCGTCAAGAACGCGTTGCACTCGGCCCTCACCGTCGATCCGGCCGAGGGCCGCCGTAGGATGCGCGCGCTGCGCCGCCAAGTCCTCACACACGACGTAGACCGTTGGGCGCGATCGTTCCTCGAGGCACTGGGCACGCAGACTTCCGCCTGAACCCGAATCGGTTCAGGACACCGACCTGTCCCACTGAGCACATGGAGGGGCGTTGACCGCCGAGGCCCTCCCCGCCGAGCTGCGCCGCGCGATCGTGCAGTTGGCTCGTACGCCACGACTTCTCGTGGCCTGCGACTACGACGGGACACTGGCACCGATCGTCGAGAACCCCGAGGAGGCCCGCCCGCTGCCCGAGTCGGTCGGCGCGCTGCGCTCCCTCGCCGGATTGCACGAAACCACCACGGCGGTGATCTCCGGGCGCGCGCTGCGCGATCTCGCCACACTGTCCAGACTGCCGTCCGAGGTGCACCTCGTCGGCTCGCACGGCTCGGAGTTCGACGTGGGCTTCGTGCACGCGCTGGACGCCGACGCGAAGACGCTGCTGCGCGAACTGGAGACCGAGCTGGAGCAGATGGTCCGGGGCCGCGACGGTGTCGCGCTGGAGGTCAAGCCGGCGAGCATCGCCGTGCACGTCCGCCGCGCGACTCCCGAGACCGGCACCGAGGTGCTGCAAGCGGTGCGCGGCGGACCGGCCACCCGCGAGGGCGTGCAGGTCACCGAGGGCAAGTCCGTGATCGAGCTCGCCGTCGTGCAGACCGACAAGGGCCACGCCCTCGACGTGCTGCGGCACCGGGTGAGCGCGACCGCGGCGGTGTTCGTCGGCGACGACGTGACCGACGAGAAGGCGTTCGCCCGGCTCTCCGGGCCGGACGTCGGCATCAAGGTCGGCTCCGGCGAGTCGCTGGCGCAGTACTTCATCGACGACACGACCGACGTGGCCACCGTGCTCGCCCTCCTGCTGGAGGAGCGGCGCAACTGGCTGCACGGCGACCAGGCCGTGCCGATCGAGCGGCTGTCGATGCTCGCCAACGAGCGCTCCGTCGCCCTGGTGACGCCCGACGCCAAGGTGAACTGGTTCTGCCACCCGGAGCCCGACTCGGCCGCGGTGTTCGCCGACCTGCTCGGCGGCCCGGAAGCGGGTCACTTCTCGATCAAGCCGGAGCACGGCAGCCTGCCCCTGGGCCAGCGCTACCTGCCCGGCACCATGATCGTGGAGACCCGCTGGTCGCGGCTGCTGGTCACGGACTACCTGGACCACGACACCCCGGCGCACCGCACGGACATCGTCCGCCGGATCAGCGGTTCCACCAACGCGGTGATCACCTTCGCGCCGCGCCCGGAGTTCGGCCAGGTCCCGGTGCGGCTGCTGCGCGAGCGCGAGGGCCTGCGCGTGCTCGGCACGTCCGACCCGATGGTCCTGCGCTCCCCCGGCGTCGACTGGGAGATCACCTCCGACGGTCTCCAGGAGACGGCGCGGGCGATCGTGCGTCCCCGCGAGAGCGCACCGATCGTGCTGGAGCTGCGCTGCGGCACCGACGACCTGTCGGACAACCCGATCGGCGAGCAGGAGCGCCAGGCCCGCGCGGGCGCGTACTGGTCGGACTGGGCGGCGACGCTGAAGCTGCCGCCCGTGGAGACCGAACTGGTGGCGCGGTCCGCGCTGACCCTGCGCGGCCTCGTGCACGCCGACACGGGCGCGATCATGGCCGCGGCCACGACGTCGCTGCCCGAGGAGCTGGGCGGCATCCGCAACTGGGACTACCGCTACTGCTGGCTGCGCGACGCCGCGCTGACCGCGCAGGCGCTGGTCTCCGTGGGCTCCACCGCGGAGGCGGAGGCGTACCTGGGGTGGGTGCACGGCGTGCTGGCCACGCTGCCCGGCCCGGAGCGACTGCACCCGCTCTACACGCTGCACGGGACGATGCTCGGCGCGGAAGCCGTGATCGACACGCTGCCCGGTTACGCGGGCTCCCGGCCGGTGCGCGTGGGCAACCTCGCGAACCAGCAGGTGCAGCTCGACGTGTTCGGCCCGGTCGTGGACCTGGTCGTGCAGCTCACCGAGGTGCGCGGCGACCTGGCCGACTCGGACTGGCAGATGGTCCAGGCCATGGCCGAGGCCGTGTCGCGGCGCTGGCACGAGCCGGACCACGGCATCTGGGAGGAGCGGCACGCGCCGCGCCACCACGTGTACTCCAAGGTCATGTGCTGGGTGACGATCGACCGGGCCGTCAAGCTCGGCCACCGGTTCGGCCGCGACATCGACCCGAGCTGGCCCGCGCTGCGCGACACCATCGCCACGGACGTGCTGAAGAACGGCTGGAACGACGAGGCGCAGTCGTTCACGACGGCCTACGACGGCACGGACCTCGACGCGGCGTCCCTGCACGTGGGGCTGTCCGGTCTGATCGACCCGACCGACGAGCGCTTCCAGGCGACCGTCACGGCGATCGAGGCCGAGCTGCGCAGCGGCTCCACCGTCTACCGGTACCGCCGCGACGACGGTCTGCCCGGCGACGAGGGCGGCTTCCACCTGTGCGCGGCCTGGATGATCGAGGCGTACCTGCTGACCGGCAGGCGTCCCGAGGCCGAGGACCTGTTCGCGCAGATGGTGGACGCGGCTGGCCCCACGGGCCTGCTGCCCGAGGAGTACGACCCGATCGCGGAGCGCTCCCTGGGCAACCACCCGCAGGCGTACAGCCACCTGGGCCTGATCCGCTGCGCCCAGCTCCTGTCCGTCTGATCCGCTGCTCGCGGGTGGTGGAGGACCTCCTCCACCACCCGCGAGGCGGCCGGAGAACCGCACGTCCGCCCGTGGTTGCGTCCGGGTGGGACCGATCACAGCTCTGAACCCCCGGCACAACCGGTGCGTGTTCGCGACGTCTTCGTGAACACACACCGCAGCAGGGGGACGCACGAGATGAAGAAGTCGACGGCAGTCGTCACCGCCGCTCTGGCCACCGTTGTCGCCGGGGCCGCGATGGCCTTCTTCCAGCCGGGTGAGAGCAGTGCTTCGCCGAGCAGCACCGGCGGCGAGGCGATCCAGTTCACCACGCTGCGCGGCGAGGACGCGCGGGCGGAGGACTCGGCGGGCAGCGTGGTGCTGTTCGACGAGGCGCGCTTCGCCGACACGGGATCGTCGCAGCGGATGTCCGGGACGGGGTGCCAGAACGTCGCCCGCGACAACACCGCGTCGTCGCTCCAGCCGGCCGGAGACGTCGAGGTGTGGTCGGACGTGAACTGCACCGGGATCTCCTACACGATCACCGGCGACGTCTCCGATCTCGGCGCGATCGACTTCTCCGACACCATCTCCTCGGTGAAGCTCGGTTAACGCAGCTTGAGCACTTCCAGCGCGGTCCAGATGTCCGGTGCGACGAGGGTGCGCACGTCCGGGGGCAGCTTGCCCGCGTCGGGCGGCACCAGCGCCTTCGTGAAGCCCAGCCTGGCGGCCTCCGCGAGCCTGCGGCCCACGCCGTTGACCCGGCGGATCTCCCCCGCCAGGCCCACCTCCCCCAGCACGACCAGGTCCGGCGGCAGCGCGATGTCGTTCGCCGCCGACGCGACGGCCAGCGCCACGGCCAGGTCCGCGGCCGGTTCGACGAGCTTCATGCCACCGACGGTGGCGGTGAAGATGTCCCGGTTGTAGAGCTTCACCCTCCCCCGCTTCTCCAGCACGGCCAGCGCCATCGCCACGCGCGCGGAGTCCAGCCCGCTGACGGCCCGGCGCGGCGCGGGCAGGTTCGTGTCCGCCACCAGCGCCTGCACCTCGCCCAGCATGGGCCGCTTGCCCTCCACGATCACCGTCACGGCAGTGCCGGGCACCGCCTGCTCCCGCTGGTTCAGGAACAGCCCGGACGGGTCGGGGACGCCCACGATGCCGTCGTCGCGCAGCTCGAAGCAGCCGACCTCGTCCGCGGCGCCGAAGCGGTTCTTCACGCCGCGCAGCAGGCGCAGCGTCGAGTGGCGGTCGCCCTCGAACTGGAGCACGACGTCCACCAGGTGCTCCAGCACGCGCGGACCGGCGACGGAGCCGTCCTTCGTCACGTGTCCCACGAGGACGATCGGCAGGCCGCGCTCCTTGGCGACGGCGATGAGGCCGGACGCCACCGCCCGCACCTGCGTGACGCCGCCCGGCGAGCTGTCGACGCCGGGCGCGGACATCGTCTGCACCGAGTCGATGATCAGCATTCCCGGCTTCACGGCGTCGACGTGGCCGAGCACGGCGCTCAGGTCGCTCTCCGAGGCCAGGAAGATCTGGTCGTGGATGTTGCCGGTCCGCTCGGCCCGCAGCCGCACCTGACCGGCCGACTCCTCGCCGGTGATGTAGAGGCAGGGGCCGTACTCGCCGCCCGACTGCGCCCACTTGTGCGCCACGTCCAGCAGCAGTGTCGACTTGCCGACTCCCGGCTCACCGGCCATGAGGATCACGGCGCCCGGCACGAGGCCGCCGCCGAGCACGCGGTCCAGCTCGTCGACGCCGGTGGGACGGGCGCGCGCCGTCTCGATGTTGACCTGCGAGATGGGCCGCGCCGGAACGGCGGGCGCCCCGGCCGGCACGTAGGAGAACGCCGCCCGCGCCACGCCGCGCTCCTCGATGGAGCCCCACGCCTGGCACTCCGGGCAGCGGCCGACCCACTTCGCCACCTCGTGCCCGCACTCGGCGCAGCGGTGGGAGGGACGCGGAGGTCGTGCTGTCTTCGCCACGGCACCACGGTAGGACAACCCACCGACAAGACACCGGTGGCCGCCGCCCTGGAGGGGCGACGGCCACCGGTGGGGTGCTGCGGGGTCCTAGTGGCCGGACTCCTCGTCGTGGCGCGGCTCGGCCGACGGGGCCAGCGGCACGGTGAGGGTCAGCGAACCGGCCTTCTCGAACACGAAGGTGACCTCGACGGTCTGACCGGAGCGGAGCTGCTCGGTGATGCCGCGCAGCGTGATCGTGACCTTCCCCACCTCGCGCGGCTCGGCCTCCGACGTGGGCCTGCCGGACGACCTGTCGGTGGGCGGGTTCGAGATCGACTGGTCCGGGATGCCCGCCACGGACGGGTTCTCCGACTCCTGCGAGCCCGAGGAGGGGGCGCCGGTGGACGACGGGGAGCCGCTGGAGGACGGGGCCGCCGACGAGGGGTTGCCCGACGAGGGGCTGCCCGACGTGGGGCTCACCGACGACGAGCCGGTGGCGGACGGGGCGGGGGAGGACGACCCCTTCGACCCCTCCACGGCGGCGGAGACGAGGGCGGTCCAGGGCTCCAGCGACGTGTCGCCGTCGGTGGCCACCTCGCCCGCCGCGCTCGTCCTGATGGAGACGAGCTGGTCCTCGTCGGCGCCGTTGTTGACGATCGTCACGACCAGCGGGGCGTCGTCGCCCGACTCGTAGCCGTGCTCGCCGTCCGGGAACTGGAGCTGGGCGTCGCGGACGGCGATCTCGCCGACGTCGCCGCTGGCGCCGTTCACCGCGGCCACCTGGGTGTCGGTCTGGGTCACCTGCCCGGCGCTGCAACCGGCTGCTGCGATGCCGAGCCCGGCCGCCAGGGCGAGAGTGACGGCCGAGCGGCGAGGCGCTCGAAAGATCTGCTGTGCGCGGCTCACGGCTGCAGGGTCCTTCCTGGTGTACCGGGCTTGAGGAAGATCGCCCCCGCGCTGACGCGGGGTGCGACCACCGGTGCTGGAGCCTAACCGGGAAGGGGAAAACGCACGAAACGTGGTGGTGCGATCGGGGGTCACCACCGCGGGCGAGACGGGCGCGCGGCACCGCGAGTGGATCGGGACGGCGCGGTCGCCGAGCATAGGTGTTGCACGCGAACAGGTGGTTTGTCAACCCCCCGCATGGCCCTGACCAGCGCTTACGGATCTCCTGAGGCCGGTGAGGGGATTGCCCGCCGTGTTAGGATGGGGTTAGCGAAAGGGGCAGAGGACACATGGTTTTCAAGGTCGGAGAGACCGTCGTCTACCCGCACCACGGTGCCGCTCTCATCGAAGCGATCGAGACCCGTGTGATCAAGGGCGAGGAGAAGAAGTACCTCGTCCTCAAGGTCGCTCAGGGTGACCTCACGGTTCGGGTTCCCGCTGACAACGCCGAGATCGTGGGCGTGCGCGACGTCGTCGGCCAAGAGGGACTCGACCGCGTCTTCGAGGTCTTGCGCGCTCCCCACACGGAGGAGCCCACCAACTGGTCCCGGCGCTACAAGGCCAACCTCGAGAAGCTCGCCTCCGGCGATGTGAACAAGGTGGCCGAAGTGGTGCGCGACCTCTGGCGGCGCGAGAAGGACCGCGGGCTGTCCGCGGGCGAGAAGCGGATGCTGGCTAAGGCGCGGCAGATACTGGTCAGCGAACTGGCACTGGCCGAGGGCACCGACGAGGACAAGGCCGAGGTCCTCCTCGACGAAGTCCTCGCCACCGCGTCCTGACCGACGACGACTCCACGCGGACCGCGGACGTGAGTGTCGTCGCGCTCGTGCCGGCGGCCGGCCGGGGTGAGCGCCTGGGGTACACGACGCCCAAGGCGCTGGTACCGGTCAACGGGGCTCCACTGCTGGCACACGCTGTTCGCGGCCTGTTCGACTCGGGCCGCGTGCGGCACGTCGTCGTGGCCGCTCCGCCTTCCGACGTGGACTCGGTGCGCACCGTCACCGCCTCGCTGGCTCCGGCCGGCGGGGCGGTGCACGTCGTGCCCGGAGGAGCCGAGCGCTCCGACTCCGTGCGCCTGGCGCTGGAGCACGCGCTGCGGGTCGTCCGGGACGTCTCGGTCGTGCTCGTGCACGACGCGGCCCGCTCGTTCACCCCTCCCGAGGTGGTGCGCGCGGTGGTCGAGGCCGTCGAGGCCGGTCACCGGGCCGTCGTCCCGGTGCTGCCCGTCGTGGACACCGTCAAGCAGGTGAACTCCGAGGGAGTGGTGATCGCCACTCCCGACCGGTCGTTCCTGCGCGTCGTGCAGACGCCCCAGGGGTTCGACCCCGACGTGCTGCGCCGCGCCCACTCCACCGCGCGGGACGCCACGGACGACGCCGGGCTCGTCGAGCGGCTGGGCGTGCCCGTGTCGACCGTTCCGGGTCACCAGAACGCCATGAAGATCACCACCAGGTTCGACCTCGCCGTCGCGGAAGCGCTGTTCGCAGGAGGTGGCCGGTGACGGCCGCGGGAATCCCCAGGGTCGGTTCGGGCACCGACGTCCACCCGGTCGAACCGGGTCGCGCCTGCTGGATGGCCGGCCTGCTGTGGGAGGACGCCGACGGCTGCGCCGGGCACTCCGACGGGGACGTCGCCTCGCACGCGCTGTGCGACGCGCTGCTGTCCGCGGCCGGGCTGGGCGACCTGGGCGCGGTGTTCGGCACCGGCGACCCGAGGTGGGACGGCGCGCACGGCGTGGACATGCTGCGCGAGGTGCGCCGCCGCGTCGAGGAGGCCGGTTTCACCGTCGGCAACGCGTCGGTGCAGGTCATCGGCAACGCGCCGCGCATCGGCAAGCGCCGTGACGAGGCGCAGCGGGTGCTGTCCGAGGCCCTGGGCGCACCGGTGTCGGTGTCCGGGACGACCACGGACGGGCTCGGCCTGACCGGTCGCGGCGAGGGGATCGCCGCCGTGGCGACCGCTCTGGTCGTGCCGGGATGACGGAGATCGCTTCTCCGGTCACCGCCGCGCGTCGCCCCCCGGAGTTCCCGCTGTGACGATCCGAGCGGTGATCTTCGACTTCTCCGGGACGCTGTTCCGCCTCGAACACCCCGACCTGCCGCCCGAGTCGGCGATCATGCGCGCCCTGACCGCGCCGGTGGGCGTGGCCGAGGGCCTGTCGCCGGAGATGCGCGACGCCTGGGAGCGGCGCGACCTCGACCCGGCCCTGCACCGCGCGGCGAACGTGTCGGCCCTGCTCACCGCGGGCCTGACGCCCGAGGCGGCGGAGCGGACCTACGACCAGCTGTGCAGCCCCGAGTGCTGGGAGCCCTACCCCGACACGGCGGAGGCGCTGGCGGCGCTGACGGCGCGGGACGTGCCGGTGGGCCTGCTCAGCAACACGGCGTGGAACGTCCGCACGGTCTTCGACCGCCACGGCCTCCGGCAGCACCTGGACGCGTCGGTCCTGTCGTTCGAGGAGGGTCTCCTCAAACCCGATCCGGTGATCTTCGAACTGGCCTGCGCGCGGCTGGGCGTCGACCCGGCGGAGACGTTGATGGTCGGCGACAGCGCCGAGGCGGACGGTGGGGCGGCCGCGATCGGCTGCGCTGTCGCGCTCGTGGACCCGGTGGCGGTGGGGACGCGTCCGGACGCGCTGCTGACGGTGCTCCGGGAGCACGAACTGCTCGACCGGTAGCAGCCGGGCGAACACGGAGGGCGTCGCGCCCGTACCATCTTCGCGTGAGCCTCCACCTCTACGACACCGCGACCCGGAGCATGCGGGAGTTCCACCCGCTGCGCGACGGAACGGCGTCCATCTACGTGTGTGGGGCCACCGTGCAGGGTGTTCCGCACATCGGCCACGTGCGCAGCGGCCTGAACTTCGACGTGCTGCGGCGCTGGCTGGCCCGCGGCGGCGACGACGTGCTGCTCGTGCGCAACGTCACCGACATCGACGACAAGATCCTCGCCAAGGCCGCCGAGAACGGCCGGCCGTGGTGGGAGTGGGGCGCCACGCACGAGCGCGAGTTCGAGTCAGCCTACGACCTGCTCGGCTGCCTCCCGGCGTCCGCAGCGCCGCGCGCCACCGGGCACGTGACGCAGATGGTCGAGCTGATGCAGCGGCTGATCGACTCCGGGCACGCCTACGCGGCCGGGGGCGACGTCTACTTCTCGGTCACGTCCTTCCCCGAGTACGGGGCGCTGTCCGGGCAGAAGCTGGACGAGGTGCACCAGGGCGAGACGGCGTTGCAGGGCAAGCGCGACAGCCGCGACTTCACCCTGTGGAAGGCCGCGAAGCCCGGTGAGCCGTCCTGGCCGACCCCGTGGGGGCCCGGCCGTCCCGGCTGGCACCTGGAGTGCTCGGCGATGGCTACGGCGTACCTCGGCCGGGAGTTCGACATCCACGGCGGCGGGATCGACCTCGTCTTCCCGCACCACGAGAACGAGCAGGCGCAGTCGCGCGCGGCCGGTGACGGCTTCGCGCGCTACTGGATGCACAACGCCTGGGTGACGATGAGCGGCGAGAAGATGTCGAAGTCGCTCGGCAACACCGTCTCGATCCCGCAGATGCTGACGAGGGTGCGCGCTCCCGAGCTGCGCTACTACCTCGTGGGGCCGCACTACCGGTCGACCATCGAGTACTCCGAGGCCGCGCTGGAGGAGGCCGTCTCGGCGTACCGGCGCATCGAGTCGTTCCTGCGCCGGGTCGCGCAGCGCACCGGTGCGGTGCCGCTCGACCCGGAGCTGTGCCCCGAGTTCGTCGCCGCGATGGACGACGACATGGGCACGCCGGGCGCGCTGGCCGCGCTGCACAACACTGTGCGCGAGGGCAACGCGGCGCTGGACCGCGGCGACGAGGCGGCGGCGCGGGACGCGGCGGGACGCGTCCGCGGCATGGCCGACGTGCTCGGCCTGGACCCGCTGTCCCCGAGGTGGAACGAGTCGTCCACCTCCGACACCGGCACCCGTCAAGCGCTCGTCGCGCTCGTCGAGCACGTGCTCGCCGAGCGCCTGGAGGCGCGCAAGAGCCGGGACTTCGCGAAGGCGGACGCGTTGCGCGACCGCCTGACCGAGGCCGGGATCGCCGTCGAGGACAGCCCCGACGGCTCACAGTGGACATTGAGGGAAGACTGAGCGTGGCGGGCAATTCCAAGCGCAAGGGCGCTATGCGCAAGACCGGCTCCAAGAAGGGCGCGGTCGTCGGTTCCGGCGGCCAGAAGTCCAAGGGCCTGGAGGGCAGGGGGCCGACCCCGAAGGCCTCCGAGCGCCCCAACCACCCGGCGTACCGCCGCGCGAACGCCGTCGCGAAGACCGACCAGGCGCGCCAGCAGCGGCGGAAGCAGGCGGAGAACGCGCCGGAGACCGTCGCCGGGCGCAACCCCGTCGTGGAGTGCCTGCGCGCGGGCACCCCCGCCACGGCGCTGTACGTGGCGCTGGGCATCGACGCCGACGACCGCGTGGCCGAGTCCGTGCGGCTGGCCGCCGACCGGGGCATCTCGGTGCTGGAGGTGCAGCGCACGGAGCTGGACCGGATCACCGGCGGCGCGATGCACCAGGGCCTCGGACTCCAGGTGCCGCCCTACGAGTACAGCCACCCGAGCGAGCTGCTGGACGTCGCGCGCGAGGCCGGGACGCCGCCGCTGCTGGTGGCGCTGGACGGGGTCACCGACCCGCGCAACCTCGGCGCGGTGATCCGCTCGGCCGCCGCGTTCGGCGCGCAGGGCGTGCTGCTGCCGCAGCGGCGCAGCGCGTCGATGACGGCCGTGGCGTGGCGCAGCAGCGCCGGCACCGCGGCGCGGATTCCGATCGCCATCGCGACGAACCTGACCCGGACGCTCAAGGAGTGGGCCGAGCAGGGCCTGATGATCGTCGGCCTGGACGCGGACGGCGACGTGGACATCGACGGCCTCGAACTGGCCACCGGGCCGCTCGTGGTGGTCGTGGGCTCCGAGGGCCGCGGCCTGTCCCGGCTCGTGCGCGAGACGTGCGACCAGACGGTGTCGATCCCCATGTCGGCGGGCGTGGAGTCGCTCAACGCCTCCGTGGCGGCCGGTGTGGTGCTGGCCGAGGTCGCGCGCCGTCGCCGGCTGGACGTCCGCACCTGACACGTCCCGCCACGACCGTGACCGGCGTGACGTGCACGAGCACGCGCGATCCCTCACGGTCGTGGCGGGCGGGACGCTAAGGTCCCGTGTCGGATCCCCCCGACGACGACAGGCCCCACGTCCATGTCCTTCGCCACGCCGCTGTTCCTGTGGTTCTTCATGCCCGTCGTGCTGGTCGCGCTGCTGGCGGCCCCGCGCGGCTGGCGCAACGGCGTGGTCGCCGTGGCGAGCCTGGCGTTCTACGCGAGCGGCGCCGGGGCCACCACGCTCCTGCTGCTCGCGTGCATGGTCGTCAACTACCTCGTCGGGCCGCGCCTGGAGCCCTCGGCGACCGGCGGCTCGACCGCGCTGCGCCGCAAGCTGCTGATCGGCGCGGTCACGTTCGACCTCGCGGTGCTCGTGGTGTGGAAGTACGCGGGGTTCGCCACGCAGCAGCTCGCGAACATCGCGTCGGTGCTCGGCGCGGACCTGGCCGTGGTGCACCTGGCGCTGCCGATCGGCATCTCGTTCTACACGTTCCACCACATCTCCTACGTGGTGGACGTCTACCGCGGCGAACGCGTGGCGCTGCGCGACCCGGTGTCGTTCATCGCCTACATCGCGATGTTCCCGCAGCTCGTGGCCGGTCCGATCGTGCGCTTCCGGGAGATCGCCGACCAGCTCCCGCAGCAGCGCACGCACCGCCTGGACGACGTCGCGGCGGGCTTCCCGCGCTTCGCGCTGGGCCTGTGCAAGAAGGTCGTCGTCGCGGACTCGATCGCGCCGCTGGTCGACGCGTGCTTCGCGACCCCGTCGGACGAGATGACGTTCGGCATCGCGTGGCTCGGGGCGATCGGCTACACCCTCCAGCTGTACTTCGACTTCTCCGGCTACTCGGACATGGCGATCGGCCTGGGACGGATGCTGGGCTTCCGGCTGCCGGAGAACTTCGCCAGGCCGTACTCGTCGGTGACGATCACCGACTTCTGGCGCCGCTGGCACATGTCGCTGTCGCGCTGGTTCCGCGACTACGTCTACATCCCGCTGGGCGGCAACCGGCGCGGCGTGGCGAGGACGTACCGGAACCTCGGGATCGTGTTCGTGCTGACGGGCTTCTGGCACGGCGCGAACTGGACGTTCCTGGTGTGGGGCCTGTTCCACGGCGCCCTGCTGGTGGTCGAACGCGCCAGGGGCTGGGACACCGTCCCGTCGTCGCGCGCCGCCGTCGTCGGCCGCCGGGTCCTGACGATGCTGCTGGTGGTGGTCGGCTGGGTCTTCTTCCGCTCACCGGACCTGGGCACGGCGTTCACGGTGATCGGCCACATGCTGGTGATCGACCTGGACGGCCTGACCGAGACGGTGTCCGCGGCGGCCACGAACCAGCGCGTCGTGCTCCTGCTGGCCGCGCTGGGCGTGCTGTTCCTCCCGACGACCCCGGTGACGGGCCCGTTCCTGGAGTCGTCCCGAGCGACCACGGCGACCGTGCTGCGCGTGTCGGTGATGACGGTGGGCCTGCTCTACGCCGCGATCCTGGTGGCCAGCGGCACCTTCAGCCCGTTCCTGTACTACCAGTTCTGACCGGCGCCGGTTCTGGCCCGCGCGTCTGCCGGCGCGGCCGGACCCGCTCACCGATCGGCCGCCGGGCGAACCCGGCCGGGGCACGACGCGCACGCGACTCCGCGAAGCCGGTGAAATCGCTGGTACCGGGCGCCGGGGCCGGGGGACGATCACCGGATGACCGTTCCGCTGCCGCCCTGGCCCAGCACACCGCCCGCCCGCGGTCCGGTCGTGCTGCGGGAGTTCACCGACGAGGACGTGCACCTCGCCGTCGAGTCGGGGGCCGACCCCTACGTCCCCCTCATCGGCACGCTGCCCGCGTTCCCCACGGACGAGGAGGCCCTGGCGTGGGTCCACCGGCAGCGGGGGCGGCTCGCCGAGGGTGCCGGGTTCTCCTTCGCCGTGGCCGACGCCGCGTCCGGCCGGGCCGTCGGCGCGATCGGGCTCTGGTTGCGGGACCTCCCGGCGGGCCGGGCGACGGCGGGGTACTCGGTCTCCCCCGCGCACCGGGGGCGCGGGTTCGCCAGCAACGCCCTGCGGGCGCTGACCGCGTTCGCCTGGACGATCCCTGACCTGCACCGGATCGAGCTCTACGTCGAGCCGTGGAACACCGGCTCGATCCGCGTCGCGGAGGCCGCCGGTTACCAGCGGGAGGGACTGCTGCGCAGCCACCAGGAGATCGGCGGCACCCGGCGCGACATGCTGCTCCACGCGACGATCCGGCCCTGACGCGGGCGAGCGGTCAGGAGTCGGTTCGCGACAGCTCGAAGCACGTCGTGAACCGCTGCGGCGAACCGTGCACGACGTGGCCGAACGCCGTGTTCTTGGTCAGCAGGTCGATCGCCGGGTGGGAACCGGCGCGGCACAGGACGCGCTTGCGCACGTCGTCCTGGCGGAGGATCTCCGCCGTGCCGGTCCGCGCGTTCATCATCGTCAGGTCGTGGTCACCCGCTTCGAGCACGTACCCGATGTCGCGGGTCCCGTCCGCGCGGATGATCACCTCCGACGGCAGCCACGCGGCGGTCGTCGTCAAGCTCAGGGCCAGCACGACGAGCGCGGCCCCGGCGACGCGGATGAGCGGGGCGCCGTGGTCGGTGCTGTCCTCACCCCGCCGCCGGGCCACGACCACGGTGGTGAACCAGAGCAGTTCGAGGAGCACGGCGCTGAAGTGCAGCGGGGGCACGGCGAAGAACGCCACCAGTGCGAACGCCGCGGCCACGGCCGCCAGCGCGCGGTTGCCCGCACCACCGACCAGGAGCCGGTTGAGCACGAAGGCCGCGACCACGAGCAGCAGCAGCGGGAGCACCGGCAGCACGACGATCGTGGTGATGGAGGCGAGGTCGAGGGTGCGGGCGACCACCCGCACGTTGTCCGGGTCCCAGCGCGCGAAGGACAGCAGCTTCACGAGGCCCACGAGGACCGGGGCGAGGACGAGGACGTACCCGAGGAGGGCGTCGCGGTCCCACGAGCGGAGCCACCCGCCGACGATCTCGCCCACGGGCACCGGCCCCGCCGTCCGCTCACCGCTCTCCCCCGTCACCCCCACACCTCATCACGACCACCGGTGCGGCGACCAGACCGCGAACGGCCGTCAGGCCACGCGCAGCGCCGCCAGCACGGCCTCGGCGGTGGCCCTGCTGGACTGCGGGTTCTGCCCGCTGATCAGGGTGCCGTCCACCACGACGGTGCTGGTCCACGGCTCACCGGACTCGATCACGGCGCCCAGCTCGCGCAGCCGCGACTCCACCAGGTACGGCGACCGCTCACCCAGGCCGCCCTGCTGCTCCTCGACGTCGGTGAACGCGGTGACGCGCCGACCGGCGAAGGCGAACGTCCCGTCGGCGTCGACGGTGCTCAGCAGCGCCGCCGGACCGTGGCACAGGACGGCCACGACCGAGCCGCGCGCGTCGGCGGCGCGCAGCAGGCGGCCGGTGTCGGCGTCGCGCGCGAGGTCCGCCATCGGGCCGTGCCCGCCCGGCACGTACACGGCGTCGTAGTCGTCGATCGTCACGTCGGCCAGCGACAGGGGCGCGGCCAGCTCGGTGGCGATCGAGTCGAGGTAGCGGCGGAACCGCTCCGCGTCGGCCTCGCTCACGCCGCCGCGCTCGTCGAGGCTGATCGGGTCGACCGTCGGCTGCGCGCCGCCGGGGGTGGCGACGTCCACCTCGGCACCGGCCGCGCGCAGCAGCTCGTGCGACGCCGCCAGCTCCTCGGCCCAGAACCCCGTGGGGTGGGCGGTGCCGTCGGCCAGCTCCAGCGAGTCGGCGGCGGACACGATCATCAGCACCTTCGTCATCACAGCTCCTGTCGTCGTTCGTGCGTGGTGCTCCGATCAACTCCTCGGCCATCGCCTTTCATCCAGTAGATTCCACCAGCCCATCACGTTGCTTATGGCTGGAGGTTTGCGTGCAGGACCTGGACCTGCTGGCGACGTTCCTGGAGGTGCACCGCTCCGGCTCGCTCACGGCGGCGGCCGAGCGGCGCGGGCTCACCCAGCCCGCCGTCTCCGGGCAGCTCGCCCGGCTGGAGCGGCGGCTCGGCGAGCCGCTGTTCACCCGCACGAGCCGCGGCGCCGTTCCCACCGCCCGCGGGAACGACCTCGCCCGCCGGGTGGGTCCCCACCTGGACCAGCTGCGGTCCGCGCTGGCCGCCGACACCGCCGGTCCGTCGGGCACGGTCCGGCTCGGCGGGCCCGCCGAGATCCTCGCGGCGCGCGTGCTGCCCGCGCTCGCCCCGCTGGCGGCGCGCGGCCTGCGGCTGCGGGTCGTGCACGGCCTCGCGCAGGACCTCCTCACCGCGCTGACCGAACGCCGGCTCGACCTGGTGGTGTCGGCGATCAGGCCCACCGACCGGACGGTGGCCGCGACGCCGCTCGTGGACGAGGAGTTCCTGCTGGTGGGGCCGCCCGCGCTGGCCGCGACCGTCGACCCCGTCCAGCTGGCCGCCGAGCCGGTGAAGGCGCTCGCGCACCTGCCGCTCGTCGCCTACGCCGAGGACCTGCCGATCGTGCGGCGGTACTGGCGCTCGGAGTTCGGCCGCCGTCCGCCCAACCCGGTGTCCGTGGTGGTGCCCGACCTGCGCGCGGTGCTCGCCGTCGTCGTGGCCGGTGCGGGTGTCTCGGTGCTCCCCCGCTACTACGCCGACCCCGTCGTGGCGACCGGCGCGCTCGACGTGCTGCACGAGGCGCAGGTGCCCCCGCTGAACACGATCTACCTGGCCGTGCGGTCCGGCGGGCTCGCCGACCCGGCCACGGCCCTCGTCCACGAGCACCTGCTGGCCCGCGCGCGGACCTGGGGCACGCTCTGACCGGTCGCACGGCCGGGACCAGCGTTTCGACAGGTTTGGCGGCACCCCGGCGTGGTAGTAAAGAGGTTGAAGTTTCGACGATTCGCTCCGGAGCCGTCCTTCACCCGATCGGGTCGACCATCGCCGAGCGCGGCGGGCCGTTCCGCCCGCGCGGCGGCGGGCGGACGGACGGGCGGTGACCGCGCGTCGCGGTCGCACACCGGTTCACCTCTTCCGTGAGGCCCGCGATTACGGCTGGGACCAGCGGGAACGTCCAGAGAGGACGGATTCACATGTCACGGTTGCGCACGACGCGTTCCTCCTCCGTCCGGTCGACGCCCGCCCCTGGAGCGGGACCGGCCCCCGCGTCGCAGCTCGAACTCGCTCAGCCGCACGTTGGGAGTCCTGGTGAGACTCAGTCTGACTGACCGCACGGCACCGCGGTCGGGGAGCCCGCGCTCTCCGCGCCGCTGGGAGCTCTGGTCGCTGCGCCCGGCCGCCGTCGCCTACTTCCTGCTGGCCGAGGGTCTGGTGGTGGTCGTGGCCGTGCTGCTGGTCGTGCGCTCGGACTCCCCGTCCGCGGCGGACTGGCTGCGCTTCGGCGCGCTGGCCGCCGCCGTCACCGTCCACCTGGTGGTCACCAGGCGAGCGGAGGAGTCCCGCCGCAACGCCTCGCCCGGCCCGCACATCGACCTCACGTCGGTGTGGACGTTCGCGGCGGCCGTCGCGCTGCCCGCCGGGCCCGCCGTGCTGGTCGTGCTGTGGGTGCGCGTGCTGATCCAGCCCATCGCGCGCCGCCAGCCGTTCCGCTACGTCTTCAGCTCGGCGAGCATCCTGTGCAGCACGCTCCTCGCGTGGGGCGTCGTGCGCCTGTCACCAGCGCCGCTGGGCGGTGGCGGGAGCGTCCTGGCCGACCTCGGCCTGGCGCTGACGCTGGCCGTGGCGGCGCTGCTGTACTGGTTCGTCCAGGTGGTGACGATCGCGTTCGCGCTGCGGACGGTCACGCCGCACTCGCGCCTGACCGAGTTCCTCGGCTCCCGCGAGGACAACGTGCTGGAGGTGGCCACGCTCGGTGCCGGCGCGGTGCTCGGCGCGCTCGTCACGACGCACTGGGTGGGCCCGCTGCTGCTGGTGGGGCCGATCGTCCTGATCGGGTCGCTGCTCGGGCGGGCGGCCGAGCGGCGCGAGCACCTGGAACGGCTGCTGCGGGAGGAGCGGAAGCTGCACCAGCGGCTGGCCGAGGACGCGCACACCGACCACCGCACGGGTCTGCTCAACGCCGCCGGGTTCGCCGACCGGGCCGGGCGGCTGGTCGAGCGGTGCCGCCTGGACGGCCGTCCCGTGACGGTGCTCGCGATCGACCTCGACCACTTCAAGCGCATCAACGACACCTGGGGACACCCGGCGGGCAACGCGGTGCTGACCGAGGTGGGACGCGTCCTGCGCGAACGCCTGCGGCCGGGCGACGTGGCCGGGCGCGAGGGCGGCGAGGAGTTCGTCGTCGTCCTCGCCGACACGCCGCTCGCCAGGGGCGCGGTCATCGCCGAGCGCCTCCGCGAGGAACTGGCCGCGCTGCGGGTCCGCACCACGGACAAGCACCGCAACACCGTGACGCTGCTGGGGCGCGGGCTGTCGCGGCAGGGCGGTCGCCCGGACGCGCGCGCCATCTCGGCGTCGATCGGCGTGGCCGTGGTGCCGGACCACGGCGACAGCCTCGCCGCGGCGCAGCACAGCGCCGACGCCGCGCTCTACCGGGCGAAGGAGAGCGGGCGGAACCGGGTGCAGGTCGCCGAGGGCGACGTGGCGTCCCGGCAGGTCCCCGCGCCTCGCCAGGTGCGGCCCCGCACCAGCCGCTCGGCCTGACCCGGCTCTCAGGCCGTCGTGGCGGTCACCGGCTGGGCGGCCGACGCCCGGCCACCGGCCCGCGCGAGTCGCGAGCGGCCGATCAGGCGGCACGTCACGTAGATCAGGAACGAGATGCCGGTGACGAACGCGCTCACCGGCACACCGGGCGCGAGCGACAGCACGATGCCGCCGACGGCCGAGACCTCGGCGAACACCACGGACAGCACCGTCGCCCGCAGCGGGCTCGACGTCACGCGGATCGCCGCGGCGGCCGGGGTGATCATCAGGGCCAGCACGAGCAGCGCGCCGACGATCTGCACGCTCAGAGCCGTCGTGATGCCGATGAGCAGGCAGAACACCACCGACAGCAGCCGTGTCGGCACCCCGCGCGCGATGGCCACGTCCGTGTCGACGCTGGAGAACAGCAGCGGCCGGTAGATCCCCGCGAGCACCACCAGCACGGCGACGCCGCAGCCGACGAGCAGCCACAGGTCCGTCGAGCCGACGCCCACGATCTGGCCCGTGAGCAGGCCGAACTTGTTGGCCGCCCGGCCGGGGTAGATCCACAGCAGCAGCACGCCGAGGCCGAGGCCGAACGCCAGGATCGCGCCGATCACCGAGTCCCGCTCGGCGTCGCGCTGGCCCATCAGGCCGAGCAGCAGCGCCGCGGCGACGGCACCGGCGAGCGCGCCGTAGCCCACGCCCACGCCCAGCAGCAGCGCGCCGGCGGCCCCGGTCAGGGCCAGCTCGCTCGTGCCGTGCACGGCGAACGACATCTTCCTCGTCACGACCAGCGGCCCGAGCACCCCGGCGACGACGCCCAGCACCGCGCCGGCGACGACGGCGTTGCGGGCGAAGTCGTAGGTCAGCAGCTGCGCGGTCAGCTGGAAGTCGAACAGCGCGTCCATCAGGTCTCCTCGGCCACGTGGTGCGGCTGCTCCTCGCACAGGGACCCCTGCGCGCCCACGACGACGATCTGGTTGCGGACCCTGACCACCTCGACGGGCGTCCGGTACAGCTCCGACAGCGTCTCCGAGGTCATGACCTCCGACGGCGGCCCGATCCGGAAGCGTCCGTCCACGAGGTACAGGACGCGGTCGACCAGGTGCAGCACCGGGTTGATCTCGTGGGTCACGAACAGCACCGCCGTGTCGGCCGACCGGCGGCGGGTGTCGATCAGCTCGCTCACGACGCGCTGGTGGGCGAGGTCGAGCGACAGCAGCGGCTCGTCGCACAGCAGGACGTCGGGGTCGCCGACGAGGGCCTGCGCCACGCGCAAGCGCTGCTGCTCGCCGCCGGAGAGCAGGCCGACCGGCACGTTCCCGTAGTCGGTGGCCCCGACGGCGGCCAGCACCTCGTCCACCCCGGACCTCCGCACGGCCCTGCCGCGCAGGCCGGTGCCCCAGCGGTGGCCGTCCAGCCCGAGGCCGACGAGGTCGCGTCCGCGCAGCGTGAGCGTCGGGTCGAGCGAGCGCTGCTGCGGGACGTAGCCGATGCGCCGGTCACCGCGGCCGGGCGGACGGCCGTTGATCTCGACCGTGCCGCCGGACAGCGGCTGGAGGCCGAGCAGCACGCGCAGGAGGCTGGTCTTGCCCGAGCCGTTGGGGCCGAGCACGGCCAGGAACTCGCCGGGCTGGACCTCCAGGTCGAGACCGTCCCACAGGACCCGGTCCCCGTAGGACAGCCGGGCGCCGCGCAGCGAGACCGCTCCGCGTCGCGCGGAGCGGTCCGCCGTGGACGCCGCGGCGCCCGTGGAGGGGTGAGCCGTCATCACTTCACGATCGCGCTGGACAGCGCGTCCACCTGCTTCGTCATCCAGTCAAGGTAACCGCTGACCCCCTCGGGCAGCGTCTCGGTCACCTCCACGACGGGGACGCCCGCCGTGCCGGCGCTCTGCACGAGCTGGTCGGTGACGGTGTTCTCCGTCTGCACGTTCTGCACGACGACGCCGACCTGCTTGCCGGTGATGAGGTCGGAGGTCTGCGCGAGCGCCGAGGCGGGCACGTCGGTCTCGTTCTCGATCGCCTCGCTGTAGTCGGCCGGGGTCGCGTCCTGCACGCCCGCGGCCTCCAGCAGGTAGACGGGGACGGGCTCGGTGACGACGGCCTTCACGCCGGGCGCGTCGGTGCCGATCTTCGCCAGCCGGGTCAGCAGGTCGTCGACGCCGCGGCCGAACTCCTCGGCGTTCGCGGTGAAGTCGGCGGCCCGGTCGGGCGCGACCGCGCTCAGCTCCTCGGCGGCCTTCTCGGCCACGGCGTGCACGGTCTCCAGGTCGTACCAGACGTGCTCGTTGACCTCGCCGTGCTCGTGGCCGTGCTCGCCCTCCGCCTCGGCCTCGCCGGGGGCGTGGGACTCCTCGGCCTCACCGGGGGCGTGAGTCTCCTCGGCGTGGGACTCCTCGGCGTGAGGCTCCTCCGGGTGGGACTCCTTCCCGGACAGCTCGAACGCCTCGATCCGGCGGGCGTCCTTCCCGGACTCGGTGAGCAGCTGCTCGAAGAACTCGTCGTAGCCACCGCCGTTGAAGATCACCAGGCGCGCGTCGTTCAGCGCGACCACGTCGGAGGGCTTGCTCTCGTAGGAGTGCGGGTCGGCCGAGGGGTCGGCGATGATCGAGGTGACCTCGACGGCGTCACCGCCGACGGCCGCGACGACGCTGCCCCACACGTTCGTCGAGGCGACGACCTTGATCTTGCCGGCGGCTCCGGCGTCGGCGGCGGTGTTCTCGCTCCCGCAGGCCGTGAGACCGAGCGCTGTGACGGCGAGGCCGGCGACGGCCACCCCGAACCGGGTGTTGCGGAGAGTCATCGGGTGCTCCTCGACGGGCTGACGATCAAGTAATGGAAACCGTTGTCGAGTTCAATATAGAACTCTCCGCGATCGTCGTGTCCACCCGGTCGGGTATCGCCGCTCACAGCTCCGAACGTGGTCGAGGCCGCTCCCACCGACCTGTCGTCGGCGAGAGCGGCCTCGGCTCGGGGTGGCGCGGCGGTTCAGCCGTCCAGGCGGTTGCCCGTCTCCGGGTGGAACAGGTGGATCTCGCTGGTGTCACGCACGGCGACCTTCACGTTCTGCCCGAGGGTCGGCGGCGTGCGGCCGTCGACGCGGACGACGAAGCGCTCGGAGGAGTCGCCGATGCGCACGGCGCCGTGCACCAGCGCGTCCGCGCCCAGCTCCTCGACCAGCTCGACGGTCATGTCCATGCCGGCCTCGCTCGACGGCACGATGCCCAGCGCCTCGGGCCGGATGCCGAAGGTGACCTCCGACAGGCTCTCGCCGGACGCGCCGCCCAGGGCGGCGCGCGACAGCGGCACGACGACGCCGTCGAGCTTCGCGCCCTCCGACGTCAGCGGCACGGTCTTGAGGTTCATGGCGGGCGAGCCCATGAACCCGGCGACGAAGGCGTTGGCCGGGCGGTCGTAGAGGTTGCGCGGGGTGTCGCACTGCTGGAGCAGGCCGTCCTTGAGGACCGCGACGCGGTGCCCCATCGTCATGGCCTCGACCTGGTCGTGGGTGACGTAGATCGTGGTCGTGCCCAGGCGCTGCTGGAGCGCGGCGATGTTGGCGCGGGTCTCCACGCGCAGCTTCGCGTCGAGGTTCGACAGCGGCTCGTCCATGAGGAACACGCTGGGCTCGCGGACGATCGCGCGGCCCATCGCGACGCGCTGGCGCTGACCACCGGACAGGGCCTTCGGCTTGCGGTCCAGGTACTTGGTCAGGTCGAGCATCTTGGCCGCCTCGGCGACCTTGTTCTTGATCTCACCCTTGTCGACGCCGCGCAGCTTCAGCGCGAAGCCCATGTTGTCCGCGACCGTCATGTGCGGGTACAGCGCGTAGGACTGGAAGACCATCGCGATGTCGCGACCCTTCGGCGGGACGTTGGTGACGTCCTTGCCGCCGATCTTGATCGCGCCCTCGTCGACGTCCTCGAGGCCCGCCAGCATCCGCAGCGCCGTGGACTTGCCGGAACCCGAGGGACCGACCAGGACGAGGAACTCGCCGTCGGCCACGTCGAGGTTCAACTGGTCCACCGCGCGGACCGGCGGATTGCCGGAGAAGATCCGCGACGCACTGTCGTAGGCGACCTCTGCCATGTGACGCACCTTTCACCGTTACCGCGTTGTGGCAGACGTTAGGGATTGCAAGCGCTTACGGGAACACCTCCGCCGACCTCGTTTCGCGACGGGGTCAGCCCTTGACGGCTCCCGAGCTCAGACCCGTCACCAGGAAGCGCTGCACGAGGTAGAACACGACCACGGCCGGGATCGCCACGACGATCGACGCCGCCGCCAGGTGGCCCCACTCGGTGCGGTTCTGCTGCACGAAGACCTGGAGGCCCACCGCGAGGGTCTTGGACTCGTCGGCCGCCGACAGGAACGCCGACGCGAACGCCACCTCGCCCCACGCCGTGAGGAACGCGTAGAACGCCGTCACCGCGAGGCCCGGCCTGGCCAGCGGCAGCACCAGCCGCCAGAACACGCCGAACGGCGACAGGCCGTCCACCCGGCCGGCCTCGTCGATGTCCTGCGGGATCGTGTCGAAGTAGCCCTTCAGCATGTACGTGCAGAACGGCACCGCCGTCGTGCAGTACACGAGCACCAGACCGAGGCTCGTGCCCTGGAGTCCCAGCGCCAGCAGGACGTTGTAGAGCGGCACGATCAGCACCGCGAACGGGAACATCTGCACGACGAGGAACGACAGCATCAGCGACCGCTTGCCGGGGAAGAGGAAGCGGCTGGCCGCGTAGGCCGTGGTCGCCGACAGGAACACCGCGATCGCGGTCGTCAGCAGCGCGATCAGCACGGAGTTGCCGAACCAGGCGAGGAAGTCGCCCTTCTCGCCGGAGAGCACGCGCACGTAGTTGTCCAGCGAGGACTCGTTGAACAGCTTCGGCGTCGTCTCCACGGCGCGCGCGTCCGGCTTGAACGAGGTCACGAGGACCCAGAACACCGGGAACACCGCGATGAGCGACGCGGTGATCAGCGCGGTGTGCAGGCCGATGCTCGCGGCCGTCGAGCGCGTGCCGCGCCGGAACCCGGTGGCGCGCGCGGCGGCGGCGGGGTTCGCGACCCGCGGGGAACTGGCGTCGAACGTCATCACCACACCTCGCCCTGCTCGCGCAGCGCGCGGCGGTAGACGCTGGCGAACACCAGCAGCACGGACAGGATCAGCACGCCGTAGGTGGAGGCGACGGCGTAGTCGCGCGAGGCCCCGGAGAAGAACCGCTCGAACGCGTAGGTCACGAGGATGCGCGTGTTCGGGTTCGGGCCCGCGACGAGGTAGACGATCGCGAACATGTTGAACGTCCAGATGACGCCGAGCAGCACGACGGTGCTCGACACCGAGCGCAGGCCGGGCAGCGTGATGTCGCGGAACCGCTGCCACGGGGTCGCGCCGTCCACCTCGGCCGCCTCGTAGAGGTCGCCGGGGATGGACTGGAGGCCGCCGAGCAGGGCCACCATCATGAACGGCACGCCCAGCCACACGTTGACGACGACCACCGCGACGAGCGCCCAGTCCGACTGGCCGAGCCACACCGGGTCCGGCAGCCCGACGGCGCGCAGGACCTGGTTGACGATCCCGTACTGCGCGTTGAACATGTACTTCCAGGCGAACGCGCTGATGAACGCGGGCACCGCCCACGGCAGGACCAGCGCGACGCGGTAGAGCGAGCGGCCCCGCACCTGGCGGTTGAGCAGCAGCGCGAGGCCCAGGCCGATCGTGTAGTGGAAGAACACGCAGCCGAACGTCCAGATCAGCGTGCGCACGAGCGTGGACCAGAACGCGCCGTAGCTGGAGTCGCCGGACAGCACGTTGAGGTAGTTGCGCAGACCGGTGAACTCGTAGGTGGCCGGCCGGTCCAGCACCGGGTTGGCGATGGTCGCCTCGTTGACGTCCGTGAAGGTGAAGTACACGCCCTGGACGAGCGGGTAGAGCACCAGCACGGCGACGACCACCACGACGGGCAGGACCATCGCGTACGCGTACCAGTGCCGGTCGAGGAACCTGCGCACCCGCACCCCTCCTAGTCCTCCGCGGGCGGGCCGCGGGGCGCTCCCCCGCGGCCCGCACCGGCCGTCAGCTGGTGGCGTAGTCCGGCACGACCTGGTCCTTGTACGCCTTGGCGACCCCGTCGAGCGCGGTCTCGGCGTCCTTCGCGCCCGAGAGGACGTCGGCGTAGGCGATCTTGAGCGGGTCGAAGAGCTGGTTGCCCTCGGGAATCCACGCGCGCGGGTGGGCGTCCGTCACGATCGGCTCGAACGCGGCGACGACGGGCTGCGCCTTCACCTCGGCGTTCTCGTAGGCGGACCTGCGGGTGGGCAGCAGGCCCAGTTCCTTCGCGATGCGCACCTGGTTCTCGGTGCTGCTCATGCACTCGACGAACTTCGTCGACGAGTCCCGGGCCTTCGTGCCCTGGCGGATCACGTAGTCGTGGCCGCCGACGGGGGCGCTGCCGCCGCCCGCGGTGTCACCGGGGACCGGCGCGATGCCGAGGTTCGCCGCGTCGCCGAACGCGGCCCCCTTCAGGTAGTCGGCGACGGCCCACGGGCCGTTGACGACCATCGCGACCTCTCCGCCGGAGAAGGCGGCCTGCATGTTGCTGTAGGAGTTGGTCGGGTCCTGCGCGGTGGACGCGGCCCCGGCGTCGAGCAGGCCCTTGGCCGTTTCGAGCGCCTCCACGTTCTCCCGCGAGTTCACGACGATCTTCTTCGCGTCGGCGTCGACGAGGTCGCCGCCCGCGCCGTAGAGGAACGGCAGCGCGTAGTACGCGTCGTTGTTGAGGAAGAACGACTTCGCGCCGCCGAGCTTCGCGGAGGCGGCCTTCAGCTCGTCCCACGTCCTCGGCGGCTCGACGCCGGCCTCGGCGAGCAGCTTCTCGTTGTAGAACAGGGCCAGCGAGTCGGTGACCTGCGGGACGCCGTAGGTCTTGCCCTCGTACCGGGTGGAGCCCAGCGGCGTCTGGAGGAAGTCGTCGGTGTCCTGCGCGAGGGCCGTGCCGGTCAGGTCGGCGATCAGGCCGTTCTTGGCGAGCTGCGCGACCCACGCGACCTCGGCGCGGAACACGTCCGGCCCCCGGCCGCCCTGGGCGGCGGTCTTGTAGTTGTTCAGGCCCTGGTCGAAGGCGACGGTCTCGGTCGTGACCGTGTAGCCGCCCTTCGTCCCGCACTCCGCGGCGATCGTGGTGAACACCGGGCTCTCGTTGGCGCCGCTGGTGTCCCAGAAGACGACCTCTCCGCTGTCCGCGCCACCACCGCCCGAGTTCCCGCCGCCGCACGCGGTGAGGACCAGGGCTCCGGCCATGCCCGCGGCCACGGCTGTCACGAGGGTTGTCCGTCGCATCGTTGCTGTCGTCCCTCCTGCTGGCCTCATCCACGATGAGGGTGTTGCAAGATCTTGCGGAATGGTCGAAGCGGATCACATACCCCTGAGCTGCGGCTGGTCAAGACCTGGCGGACAACCACACCCCCAACGGACGCACCGGACCCACCCTTCTCGATGAACGCTCAACAATTTCTGCAAAAAGTTGCGCTCGCCTCCGGGCCGCCCGGCACGCCGACGCCGGAGGAGGTCGCACGTCCGGACCGTCCGGGATCACCGGGGCAGCCGGGGTGAGCATCCCGACCGCGAGCCGGGTCCTGAACCGCCGAGCGGGTGTCACCGGGGAGAACGGACAGCGGGTCGCCCCGGCTCGGGAAGCGCACTCGGGTGTTCCGCCCACAGCCCGGCGTCCGGAAATCCACAGCACCTCCCAGACGACCACAATGGTCTGAACCAATCTCCTGATCGGTAACCCGTTCTGACGTGCAGAAACGGAAAATCGTAGGGACACGCGTCACCTGGACTTCTCCAAATGGTTCTGAACCGTTACGGTCCGTCTATGGCGCGGTCTATGCATGTGCGACGCCCCGCGACGCTGGCCTCTCTGGCCGCTGAGCTGGGCGTCTCCCGGACAACGGTGTCCAACGCGTACAACCGGCCCGACCAGCTCTCCCCGGAGCTGCGGCGCAGGGTGTTGGAGACGGCTCGCAGGCTCGGCTACCCCGGCCCCGACCCGGTCGCGCGGTCGTTGCGCACCCGCAAGGCGGGCGCGGTCGGCCTGCTGCTCACCGAGAACCTCTCCTACGCCTTCCGGGACCCGGCGGCGATCGGGTTCCTGGAGGGTCTGGCGCTGGCGTGCGAGGACGCGGGCACCGGCCTGCTGCTCGTCCCGGCGAGCCCCGAGCGCGAGGACGTCGCGGCGGTGCACCGCGCCGGTGTCGACGGCTTCGTCGTCTACTCCGTGCCCGACGACGACCCGCACCTCGCTGCCGTGCTGGAGCGCCCGGTGCCCACCGTGGTCTGCGACCAGCCCGACCTCGACAACGTCGACCGCGTCGGCATCGACGACCGCGCCGCGATGCGCGGACTGGCCGCCCACCTCATCGCGCTGGGCCACCGCCGCGTCGGCGTGGTGTGCATGCGCCTGGCCCGCGACCGCAACGACGGCTTCGTGTCGGTGGACCGCCAGCACGCGGCCCACTTCCACGTGCAGCGCGCCCGGCTCACCGGCCTGGCCGAGGAGTTCGCCGAGGCGGGTGTGGACTGGACGCGGGTGCCCGTGGTCGAGCGCTTCGACCACACGATCGCCTCCGGCGCGTCCGCCGCGGCCCAGGTGCTCGACCGCGATCCCGGCATCACCGCCCTCGTCTGCACGTCGGACATACTGGCTCTGGGCGCGCTCCAGGAGGCGGAGCGCCGCGGTCTGCGGGTGCCGGACGACCTGACGGTCACCGGTTTCGACGGCATCCACGAGGCCGAGCGGGCCGGGCTCACCACGATCCGCCAGCCGGTCATGGAGAAGGGCCGCGCCGCGGGCAAGCTGCTGCTCGACGCGAGCGAGCGGACCAGGCCGCGCACGGTCGACCTCGGCACCGAGCTGATCACCGGCCGCACGGCCGCGGCGCCGCACTCGGCGCAGGAGGAGCGCTGGTTCGGCCCCTGACGCCGTCAGGAGACCCGGAAGACGACCGGCTCGCCGACCAGGTCGCCCAGCCGCGCGGTGAGCAGGTAGTCGCCCGGCGCGAGCGGCACGTGGTCGCCGGAGCACCCCGGCACCGACGTGCCGACGACCCACGTGACGCCGAACCGGAAGCGCTCACCGGGGTGCAGCACGCGCGTCTGGACGCCCTCGGCGGGCCCGCAGTCGTTGCTCGACCACAGCCTGGTCGCGCCGTCGGCCGTCGACACGACCAGTTCGCGCAGGTGACGGCCGATGTCCCTGGTGCAGGCGACCGGGCCGGTGTTGCCGACGACGAGGCGGAAGACCGGCTGCCGACCACCGAGGTAGCCGGGCCGGTCGGCCTCCGCGACCACCTGGACGGCCTCGTCCGGGCACGCCCGCGGCGGGCCGGCCGGTGGCTCGGTCGGTGGCGCGGTCGGTGGCGCGGACGACGACGCGGTCGGTTCGTCCGCGCCGATCCGCTGGGCGGCGAGGCGCTGCCCGGCGGGATCGTCACCGCCGCTCAGGACCGCGACCGTCCACACGAGCAGCAGCAGGAGCACACCGCCGCCGGACAGGGCCGCCGCACGCCGGTGGCGGTGCACCCACGGCGGCAGCGGTCCCGCGGACTCGGTCACCACTCGACGGTAACCGCGCCCCCAACGATCTTCGCGCCCTGCGGTATCGCTGAATCCGGTGAAAGTGACGTACCCCCGGAACCCCTTGTCAGAGGGTGGCCGTGCCATGTCCACTCGACCCCTGTAGAAGTGATCGCCGGAGGTGTGACGTGACCGCTGTCGACGAGTTGCTGCGCCGGAACGAGGAGCTGGGCGACGTCGTGCCCGGTGACCGCTCCAGCCCCCGTCCCTCGATGCAGGTGGCGATCCTCACCTGCATGGACTCGCGGATCAGGGTGTTCGAGATCTTCGGGCTGAAGCAGGGCGAGGCGCACGTGCTGCGCAACGC
Organism: Umezawaea beigongshangensis; assembly: GCF_016464305.1. Classification (GTDB taxonomy): domain Bacteria; phylum Actinomycetota; class Actinomycetes; order Mycobacteriales; family Pseudonocardiaceae; genus Umezawaea_A; species Umezawaea_A beigongshangensis. The sequence goes on along the minus strand of NZ_JAEIOJ010000004.1, from coordinate 5,727 downwards.
GGGCGGAGTCGTCACCGACGACATGATCAGGTCGCTGGCGCTGAGCCAGCGCAAGCTCGGCACCCGCGAGGTGCTGCTCGTGCACCACACGAACTGCGGCCTGGAGCTGGTGACCGAGGACGACTTCAAGGACGAGCTGGAACGCGAGTCCGGTCTGCGTCCGCCGTGGGCGGTGGAGGCGTTCCGCGTGGTCGAGGACAGCGTGCGCGGGTCGGTGAACCGCATCCGGCAGAGCCCGTACCTGCCGCACCGCGACCAGGTCCGCGGCTTCGTCTACGACGTGCACACGGGCCGGTTGCACGAGGTCGTCTGAGCGCCGGTGCGGCGGCACTGGGATGATCGCGTCACCATGAGCGTGGACACCGAGTTGCTGCTCGACTGGTTCGACGAGAACGCGCGCGACCTGCCCTGGCGCGATCCCGGCTGCACCGCGTGGGGCGTCCTGGTCAGCGAGATCATGCTCCAGCAGACGCCCGTCGCGCGGGTGGAGCCGGTCTGGCGGTCGTGGACGGCGCGCTGGCCCGTGCCGTCCGCGATGGCCGAGGCGACGCAGGGCGAGGTCGTGCGGGCGTGGGGGAAGCTCGGCTACCCCCGCCGGGCCCTGCGGCTGCACGCGGCGGCGCAGGTCGTCGCGGCCGAGCACGGCGACGTGGTCCCGTCCGACGTGGACACGCTGCTCGCCCTGCCCGGCATCGGCGCCTACACCGCGCGCGCCGTCGCGGCCTTCGCCTACGGGCAGCGGGTACCGGTCGTGGACACCAACGTGCGCCGCGTGGTGGCCCGCGCGGTGCACGGGGCCGCCGACGCCGGGCCGCCGTCCACGACGCGCGACCTGGCGGACGTGCGGGCGATGCTGCCGCAGGACGAGGCGAGGGCCGCGCGGTACTCGGCGGCGCTGATGGAGCTGGGCGCTCTGGTGTGCGTCGCGCGCACGCCGCGCTGCGCGGACTGCCCGGTGCTCGGCGAGTGCGCCTGGCAGCGCGCGGGTCGCCCGGCGTACGACGGCCCGGTGAAGACCGCGCAGAAGTTCGCGGGCACCGACCGCCAGGTGCGGGGCAAGCTGCTCGACGTGCTGCGCGGCACCGAGGACCCGGTGAGCAAGACCGTGCTGGACGCGGTGTGGGCCGACGCGGGCCAGCGGGACCGCTGCCTGCACTCGCTGCTGGTCGACGGTCTCGTGGAGCAGACCTCGTCGGGGCTGTTCGCCCTGCCGGGCGAGCACTGACGCGCGGGCGCGCGAACTCGGCCGATCAGCGGGCCAGGACGTCGGACAGGAACGCCTCCACCGCTCCCCGGTAGACGTCCGGCGCGTCGTCGTGCACGCAGTGCCCGGACTCCTCGACGAGCACGTGCCGCCCGCCGGTGCGCCGCGCCACCTCGGCCATCTGGCCCGGCCGCATCCCGCCGCGGCCCGCCTCGATCAGCAGCGACGGGCAGCGCACGCCGTCCACGAGGTGCCAGTAGTCGCGCTCGCCCCACTCCCCGGCGATGGCGTACAGGTCCTCCAGCCGGGCGATGAGGTGCCAGCCGTCCTCGCGCTCGGTGAAGAACTCCTGCACGTGCGGGGTGCCGAAGAACGACCGCACGTGCGCGAGCGAGGTGAACGGCACCGGCCACGCGTCGAAGTACCACCTCCAGTCCTCGACCGACCTCCCGCGGTTGTCCGGCACGACGTCCTCCGCGACCACCGCCCGCACCAGGTCGGGCCTGGTGGCGGCGAGGCCCCACGCGTGCAGTCCGCCCATCGAGTGACCGATCACCACGGCCGGGCCGAGGTCGAGCCGCTCCACCTCGGCGGCCACGTCGGCGACGAGGTCCTCGGTGCGCCACGGACCCCGCCGCCGGTCGCGCCCGTGGCCCCGCGCGTCGAGCGCGACGACGTGCCCGTGCGGCAGCAGCCACTGCGCGACGGTCCACCACGTGGTGGCGCGGCTCATCAGGCCGTGCAGCAGGACGATGCCGGGGCCCGCCCCGCCGAAGTCGACGTGTGTCACGGATCAGGTCTACCGCAGGCATGATGGGCGGATGGTGGTCAGCCCGCGCACGCGCACGTACCTGGTGATCGTCGTGGTCGCGCTGCTCGCGGCGGGTGTGGTGGTCGCCCGGTTGCCCGTCGAGTCGGGCGGGAGCCCGTCGGCGCTCGTGCCCGCGACGACGGGGAGCAGGCCGCCGCTCACGTCGGCCCCGCCGAGCCCGGACGGCGCCGGTGACCCCTACTACCCGCAGGACGGCAACGGCGGCTACGACGTCACCGGCTACGACGTGGACGTCAGCTACTCGCCGGACACGCGCCGGCTCGACGGCAGGGCGGCGATCACCGCGAACGCCACCGCCGAGCTGTCCCGCTTCCACCTCGACCTGCGCGGCCTCGACGTCAGCGCCGTGACGATCGGCGGCCGACCGGCGACGTTCACCAGGGAGGGTGATCACGAACTGGTGATCACGCCCGAGACGCCGTTGCCGCCGGGCGGCGTCTTCACGGCCGAGGTCGTCTACGGCGGCGATCCCGCGGCCATCGCGGACGACTCGCTGGGCACCAGCGGCTGGCAGGTCTCCGCGTCCGGCGGCGCGTTCGCGGCGGGACAGCCGCACTCGGCGTCCACCTGGTACCCGGTGAACGACACCCCGCGCGACAAGGCGACCTGGACGCTGTCCGCGCGCGTCCCCGACGGCTGGACGGCGATCTCCAACGGGCTGGAGGGCACGCCGGTCTCCGCCGACGGCTGGACCACGTTCGAGTGGCGCGAGGAGACGCCGATCGCGAGCTACCTGACGACCGTGGCGATCGACCGGTGGACGGTCGACCGCTCGCAGCTCCCCGACGGCACCCCCGTCGTCGACGCCTACGCGCCCGGCGCCGAGCACAAGCGGTCGGTGCAGCAGCGGATGCCGGAGGTGCTCGCGTTCCTGGCCGAGAAGTTCGGGCCGTACCCGCAGCGCGCGGCGGGCGGGATCTTCCTCGCCGACCAGATCGGCTTCTCCCTGGAGACGCAGACGCGGCCGGTCTACGCGGGGTGGGCCGAGCTGGAGACCGTCGTGCACGAGCAGGCGCACCAGTGGTTCGGCGACTCCGTGACCATCGAGAACTGGGCCGACATCTGCCTCAACGAGTGCCTCGCGAGCTACGCGCAGTGGCTGTGGGACGAGGCGAAGCAGGGCGGCGACCTCGACTCGCAGTACCGGATGGTGGTGGAGCGCAGCGACTTCCGCAGCGGCTACTGGGAGCGCGCGCTGTACGACATGGGGCCCGGCCGGGAGTTCGAGGGCGTCTACGACAAGGGCATCGTCGCGATGCACGCCCTGCGCAGGCAGATCGGCGACGACGCGTTCTTCGGCGCCCTGCGGGAGTGGGCGGCGCTGCACCGCGACGGCAACGCCTCCTGGCCGGAGTTCGAGCAGCACGTCGAGCGGGTGGCGGGCCAGGACCTCGACGCCTTCTTCGCCGCGTGGTTCCGGGGCACGACGAAGCCCGCCGACGAGCACCTCTACCCCGGTCCGCTGCGCCGCTGACCCGAACGGGGAGCGGCGCGGAGCGGGCCGACGGCCGTAGGGTGGACGGCATGGCAGTCGTGAAGATCAACGCTATCGAGGTCCCCGAGGGCGCCGGCCCCGAGCTGGAGAAGCGGTTCGCCGCGCGGCTCGGCGCGGTCGACTCCTCCCCCGGCTTCCTGGGCTTCGAGCTGCTGCGGCCGGTGAAGGGCGACAACCGCTACTTCGTCTACACGCGCTGGGAGACCGAGGCCGACTTCGAGAACTGGCGCGACGGCGGTGCCCGCGAGGCGCACTCCGGCGAGCGCGCGAAGCCGGTGGCGTCCGGCTCGAACCTGCTGGAGTTCGAGGTCGTCCTGAGCTCGCAGCCGAAGCCAGCGGAGTAGTGCACGAGTTGGACCGGGCCGCGGCGCTCGTCGAGAGCGCCGAGGCCCTGCTGGTCTGCGCCGGTGCGGGCGTGGGCGTGGACTCCGGCCTGCCGGACTTCCGCGGCGACCACGGCTTCTGGCGCGCGTACCCGCCGTACGAGCGGCTGGGCCTGCGCTTCGAGGAACTGGCCGATCCGGTGCACTTCACCGACGACCCGGCGCTGGCGTGGGGCTTCTACGGGCACCGCCTGGAGCTGTACCGGCGCACGGTGCCGCACGCCGGGTTCGCGGTGCTGCGCGGCTGGGGCGAGCGGACCGGGCTCCGGGTGTTCACGTCCAACGTGGACGGCCAGTTCCAGCGCGCCGGGTTCGACGGCGTCGCCGAGGTGCACGGGTCCATCCACCACCTGCAGTGCGTGCGGCCGTGCACGGACGACGTGTGGCCGGCCGGCGGCGTGGCGGTGGACGTGGACCCGGAGACGATGCGGGCGCGCGGGCCGCTGCCGGAGTGCCGCAACTGCGGCGGGCTGGCTCGGCCCAACATCCTGATGTTCGGCGACCGCTCGTGGGTGGGCGACCGCAGCCAGCGGGCCCTGGACGAGCTGACGTCGTGGCGGCGCGGGTTGCGTGCCGCGCGCCTCGTCGTGGTGGAGCTGGGCGCGGGCAGCGCGGTGCCGACCGTGCGGCGGCAGGCCGAGCTGGCCAGCGCCGCGAGCGGATCGCTGATCCGGATCAACCCCCGCGAGCCGGAGATCCGGCACGGCCGCGGCGTGTCGCTGCCGCTGGGCGCGGCGGAGGCGCTGGCGGAGCTGGACGCGCGGTTGTCCCGGCGCTGACCCCCGTCCCTCGGCCTGCCCGCTCCGGGCGGATCCGTCGGCTGCGGGGGCACCGCGCATCTAGTCTGCCCGAGTGGAGACCTCGACCGTTCTGTTGACCGGGTTCGAACCGTTCGGAGGCGAACGGACCAACCCCTCCTGGGACGCGGTGATCGAACTCGCCGCACGCCCGCGCACCGGCGACCACCAGCTCGTCGTGCTCCAGCTCCCCTGCGTCTTCGACGCCTCGATCACCGCCCTGCGCGCCGCCGTGGCCGAACACGCGCCGGACGTCGTGATCTGCGTCGGACAGGCCGGTGGCCGCGACGGGATCACGCCGGAGCGGATCGCCGTGAACCTCAGCGACGCCCGCGTCCCGGACAACGCGGGCAACCAGCCGATCGACGTGCCGGTGGTGCCGGACGCGCCCGCCGCGTACTTCACCGGACTGCCGGTGAAGGCGTGCGTGGCGCGGCTGGAGGAGGCGGGGATTCCCGCGTCGGTGTCGCACACGGCCGGGACGTTCGTGTGCAACCACGTCTTCTACGGGCTGATGCACCTGCTGGCGACGGAGCTGCCGCACGTGCGGGGCGGGTTCGTCCACGTGCCGTTCTCCCCCGAGCAGGCGGAGGGGAAGGACGCGCCGAGCCTGCCGGTCAGCACCACCGCCGACGCGCTGGACGTGATCGTGCGCGCGAGCCTGGAGGTGTCGACGGACCTCGCGGTGAGCGCGGGCACCCTGTCCTGAGCACGACGGAGCCCCCCGGCTTCGGAAGCCGGGGGGCTCGTCGCGACAGCGGGTCCGATCAGGCGGACTCGACCTCACCGGAGGCGTCGGAGCCTCCGGAGGAGGCCAGGTTCACCGGAGGAGCGTCCGGGACACCGGTCGGCTTCAGCTCGCCGCGGAAGACGAACTTCGCCTTGTCCTGCGTGGCCTCCTGGCCGTCCCAGCCCTCGACGTCGGTGATGATGATCTGACCGGCCTGGATCTCGCCGAACAGGATCTTCTCCGAGAGCTGGTCCTCGATCTCGCGCTGGATCGTGCGGCGCAGCGG
>NZ_JAEIOJ010000049.1 GCF_016464305.1 Umezawaea beigongshangensis | reverse complement strand
TTCGCCCCGCTGTCGGTGGGTGGGACGGTGGTGCTGGCTCCGGACAACGTGCTGGACGTGATCGAGCACCCGGAGCGCTACCGGGACGTGACGCTGGTGAACACCGTGCCCTCGGCGGCGCGGGAGCTGCTCGCGGCGAACGCCGTTCCCCCTTCGGCGCGCACGATCAACCTGGCCGGTGAGCCGTTGTCGCCGGAGCTGGTGCGCGCGTTGTACGCGCACCCGGTCGTCGACGTGGTGAACAACCTCTACGGACCCAGCGAGGACACGACCTACTCCACGCACGCGGTCACCGATCCGGCGCACGACCGCACGCCGATCGGTGTGCCGGTGGACGGCACCAGTGCTCATGTCCTGGACGCGAGTCTGAGGCCGGTTCCGCTGGGTGTGGTGGGGGAGTTGTACCTGTCGGGTGCGGGGATCACGCGTGG
>NZ_JAEIOJ010000048.1 GCF_016464305.1 Umezawaea beigongshangensis | reverse complement strand
CCAAGGCATTCACCGTATGCCCTTAAAAACTTGACCACAAAGATGCTCGCATCCACTGTGCAGTTCTCAAAGAACGAATCGGACACCCCGCTTCACGACCACCGCCTGGACTCCCCAGCGGGAACCCGGTTCAGCGGCCACGAGGCCCGATCACTGAAAGACACTCGCGTGTTCTCTCAGGACCCAACAGCGTACCGACATCCAAGACCGAACCCCTCCACGACCCTTCCACGCCCTTGCGGACAGTACTGACTCGTCTGACAACCCAGCCGAATGCATTAGCCAGCATCCACATCTATGAGCGACCATCCGACGATCGTTCGCCGTCGGCATGGACCTCCACAGTCGGACCCCGAAAGATCCTCAGTGAGAGAAGCTCCTTAGAAAGGAGGTGATCCAGCCGCACCTTCCGGTACGGCTACCTTGTTACGACTTCGTCCCAATCGCCAG
>NZ_JAEIOJ010000047.1 GCF_016464305.1 Umezawaea beigongshangensis | reverse complement strand
ACGTCGGTGTCGTTCGACCTGTCGGTGTTCGAGATCTTCGCCCCGCTGTCGGTGGGTGGGACGGTGGTGCTGGCTCCCGACAACGTGCTGGACGTGATCGAGCACCCCGAGCGCTACCGGGACGTCACGCTGGTGAACACCGTGCCCTCCGCGGCGCGAGAACTGCTGGCTGCTGATGCGGTGCCGCCGCTGGCGCGCACGATCAACCTGGCCGGTGAGCCGTTGTCGCCGGAACTGGTGCGCGCGTTGTACGCGCACCCGGTCGTCGACGTGGTGAACAACCTCTACGGACCCAGCGAGGACACCACCTACTCCACCCACGCCGTCACCGATCCGGCGCACGACCGGACGCCCATCGGTGTGCCGGTGGACGGTACGAGCGCGTACGTGCTGGACGCGAATCTGAGGCCGGTTCCGCTGGGTGTGGTGGGGGAGTTGTACCTGTCGGGTGCGGGGATCACGCGTGGTTATCACGCGC
>NZ_JAEIOJ010000046.1 GCF_016464305.1 Umezawaea beigongshangensis | reverse complement strand
CGGCCCTACTTCCACGAGGCCTACAACAACGCCACCACCACCGAAGAACGAACCCAGGTCGTCGCCACCTACCACGAGATCAGCAAGGCCGGAACCGACACCACAGTCGACCCCGACCCCTTCGGCTTCGACAACATCAACCTCGACGACTTCATCAACGACCCCACGCTGAGCAACCTCGACCTCAACTTCGACCTCGACGACCTCGGCCAGTTCGACTTCAGCCAGTTCAACTTCGACCAGTTCTTCGCCTCCCTCGACACCGGCACCACCGACGTCACCATGAACGACGCGCCGTTCGACATGAACGACGTGTTCGACTTCAACGCAGCGGCCGGCGACGACATCCGCTCACGCGGCGACGACCCGGAGGCGGAGGAGAACGCGACCGGGTCGGACGATGACGCCGCCGACTCGGACTCCGACTCGGACCTCGACGATCCGCCCACGACCGAGCTGACCTCACAGCCGCCGGGCACCGTGGCCGACCGCAGCGAGTT
>NZ_JAEIOJ010000045.1 GCF_016464305.1 Umezawaea beigongshangensis | reverse complement strand
TTCGAGCCCACGCTGGACTACGTCGTGGTCAAGGTGCCCCGGTTCGCCTTCGAGAAGTTCCCCGGCGCCGACCCCACCCTCACCACCACGATGAAGTCGGTGGGCGAGGCCATGTCGATGGGGCGCAGCTTCGTCGAGGCGCTGGGCAAGGCGCTGCGGTCGATGGAGACGAAGGCCGCGTCGTTCTGGACCGCTCCCGACCCGGTCGGCGCCACCCTGGAGAACACCCTGGAGGCGCTGAAGACCGGTCACGACGGCCGTCTCTACACCGTCGAGCGCGCCCTGCGGCTCGGTGCGACCGTCGAGCAGGTGCACGAGGCCTCGTGCATCGATCCGTGGTTCGTCGAGCAGATCGCCTGGCTGATCGGCCTGCGCGGCGAGATCGAGGACGCGCCGGTGCTGGACGAGCCGCTGCTGCGGCGTGCCAAGCGCTCGGGTCTGTCCGACCGGCAGATCGCCGCGCTGCGGCCCGAGCTGGCCGGTGAGGACGGCGTGCGGGTGCTGCGGCACCGCCTGGGTGTGCG
>NZ_JAEIOJ010000044.1 GCF_016464305.1 Umezawaea beigongshangensis | reverse complement strand
GGAGCCAGCACCACCGTCCCACCCACCGACAGCGGGGCGAAGATCTCGAACACCGACAGGTCGAACGACACCGACGTCGCCGCCAGCACCCGATCCAACTCACCACCGGCGAACACCCGACCCGCCCACGACACCATCGCCACCACCTGACGGTGCTCGATCACCACACCCTTCGGCCGACCCGTCGACCCCGACGTGTAGATCACATAAGCAACATCAGCAGCACCCACATCAACCGACACGCGCTCCGCGGACTCGCCCAGCAGGACCTCGTCACCGGAGAGCACGACCTTCGCCCGCGAGTCCTCCACCATGAACGACACCCGCTCGGCCGGATAACCGGGATCGATCGGCACATAACCCGCACCCGACTTCAACACCCCCAGCAGCACCACCACCAGATCCGCGGTCCGCGACATGCGCACACCGACCAGATCACCCCGCCCCACACCCACACCCCGCAGATGCGACGCGACCCGGTTCGCCGCCACCTCCAACTCCCCGTACGTCAACACCCCGTCCACCGCACGCACCGCCACCGCACCCGGCGACCGATCCACCTGCCCCTCCACCAACCGGTGCAG
>NZ_JAEIOJ010000043.1 GCF_016464305.1 Umezawaea beigongshangensis | reverse complement strand
CCGCCACCGCCGCCGCGCTGCACGAACCCGCCCGGCCTGACGTTCCTGGTCGAGATCACATCAAGGCCGGTCACCTTGCCCGCGATCTTCCCGACCACCTTCGCGATCTTCTCGAACACCTCGATCAACTTCGTCAGCATCGGCGCCACACGCTTGATCGTGTCCAGCAGCTTCTGCACCAACTCCGCGATCTTCGCCGCCCACCGCGAGATCGCCGTCACCGCCTGCGCCACGATCACCGGCGTCCCGAACCCGAGGGTGAACACCGCCTCCAGCACCCACGCGATCAACTTCCCGATCAGGTCCGCGATCAGATCACGCACCATCTCCCGCACGAACGCCACGACCATCCCCATGATCCCGACGACCGTGCCCACCGACCCCGCAGCCGACGCCGCCCCCGACAACGCATCCGCCGCCGCCCGCGACTGCGCCGCGTAGGCCTCCGCCCCCGCACCCGACCACCCAGCCGTGCCCGACCCCACCGCCGCGACGTAGTCCTCAGCGATCCTGCCCAACTCCACCGACACGTTGCCCCACGTCGTGGAGTACGACTCGATCACCGGCGGATTGCCCGCCAACCAGTCCAGCACGTCCTTGAGCGGCTGCACGTGCTCCATCAAGAACGCCGCCGCCGACGACATCAACGTCCCGAACGGATCGATCGCCATGCTCGCCGCATCCGC
>NZ_JAEIOJ010000042.1 GCF_016464305.1 Umezawaea beigongshangensis | reverse complement strand
GCCACCTTCGAGCACCACGGCGACGGCAGCACCCGCATCCCCACCGGTCACCCCGAGGACGGCTGCTACATGCGCGCCCACCTGTGGGCACTGCAGATGCGCCAGGCCGGCGTGGACACCCAGAAGGTCTTCGTCGCCCGCGACTCCAGCCTGACCGTCAACTCCGCCAACGCCCTGGGCGGAACCGACGCCGCACCCCGCCAGGTCACCTGGAACTACCACGTCGCCCCGCTCGTGCAGGTCGACCTCGGCAACGGCGGCCGCACCGTCCCCATGGTCCTGGACCCCGCCCTCGGCCTGGGCCCCGTCCCCGTCGACACCTGGATCGGCGCGATGGGCGTCAACCCCGGCGACTACACCATCAACACCGCCGGCGACGTCCCACCCGGCGCCGTGCCCCAAGCCGTCGACCCGAATCCCGGCGCCGACGCCCGCGTCACCATCGCCAGCCTCAACAGCATGATGAGCGCCGGCAACAACGTCACCCTGCTCGACACCGTGCAGGACTACGACAAGATGAACCGCCGCGCAGAAGACACCCTGCGCGACTACAGCCTGGAGATGCAGCGCCGCGAAGAGTTCCGCACCTGGCACGACAACACCGCGGACCCCGCCGTCCAGCAGAGCATGCGCGAGCTCTACCCCAACCTGCACGCCACCATCCGGCCCTACTTCCACGAGGCCTACAACAACGCCACCACCACCGAAGAACGAACCCAGGTCGTCGCCACCTACCACGA
>NZ_JAEIOJ010000041.1 GCF_016464305.1 Umezawaea beigongshangensis | reverse complement strand
AGAGCCGGTCTCACGTGGCGGTGACGGTGCTGGGATGATGTGGTGCCGTGGTCGATCAGTTGTCGTCGCGGTTGGTGCCGGATGAGTTGTGGGCGTTGGTGCAGCCGCTGATTCCCGAGTTCAGGCGGCGCCCGCAGGGCGGTGGGACGGCTCCGGTGGACGACCGGGCGGTGTTCACCGCGATCGTGTTCGTGCTGACCAGCGGATGTCGGTGGCGGGATCTGCCACCGTCGTTCGGCGTGTCGGCGCCGACGGCGCACCGCCGGTTCACGCAGTGGACGCGGGCTGCGTTGTGGCGGCGGTTGCACCGGGCGGTGCTCGACGAACTCGGTGCCCGAGGCCTGGTGGACTGGTCGCGGGCGATTCTGGACAGCGCGTCGGTCCGGGCGAAAAAGGGGGCGACATGACCGGTCCGAACCCGGTAGATCGCGGCAAGCCCGGCTCGAAGATCCACGTCGTGACCGACCGCGCCGGACTGCCGCTGGCGGTCGGTGTCTCGGCGGCGAACCTGCACGACAGCCGAGCGCTCGAGCCGATGCTCATGGCCGTCCCGCGCATCCGCTCACGACGCGGACCGCGCCGCTTCCGGCCCGCGAAGCTGCACGCGGACAAGGCCTACGACATCGACCACCTCCGCCGATGGCTGCGCGAGCGCGGCACGGTCCCGCGCATCGCCCGCAAGGGAACCGAGTCCTCACAACGACTCGGCCGGCACCGATGGGTGGTTGAACGCACGATCTCCTGGTTGTTTGGCTACCGCCGACTGGTCACCCGGTACGAACGCGATGCCGTCAACTACTGCGCCTTCGCCACCCTGGCCGCAGCGCTGACCTGCTTCAAGCAACTCA
>NZ_JAEIOJ010000040.1 GCF_016464305.1 Umezawaea beigongshangensis | reverse complement strand
ACAGCTCGTTTCATAATGAGGTTGCTAGCTTGCGGTAGCAGATCAGTACGCAGGCCAGTTGCATCAGTCCGAGGTGGATGTCGGCTCTGCGTTCCCAGCGGATCCGCAGTCGCTTGTACTGGTGTAGCCAGGAAAAGGTGCGCTCCACGACCCAGCGGACCTTGCCCAGTCCGGAGCCGTGCGGGGTGCCGCGGCGGGCGATGCGTGGGGTGATGCCCAGCGTGCGCAGGGATCTGCGGTGCACGTCGTAGTCATAGCCCCGGTCGGCGTAGAGCCGGCGAGGCCGTTGACGTGGCCTGCCGCGAGTGCCGCGGATCTTCGGCATCGCGCGCACCAGGGGAAGCAGTTGGGTGCTGTCGTGGCGGTTGCCGCTGGTCAGGAGGACCGCGAGCGGGACACCTGTCCCGTCGGTGATCAGGTGGTGCTTGGAACCCGGCCGACCCCGATCGACGGGCGAGGGGCCCGTCGCGTCCCCCCTTTGAGCGCCCGCACGTGCGAGGCGTCGGCGACAGCGACGTCCAGCTCCAGCTTCTTCAGCGCCCGCAACTGGTCCAGCAGCGTCTCGTGCAGCGCCGGCCACACACCGGCCTCGGTCCAGTCCCGCAACCGCCGCCAGCACGTCACCCCCGAGCACCCGCACACCGACCGCGGCAACTCCCGCCACGTGATGCCCGTCTTGAGCACGAACACGATCCCCGCCAGCGCCGCCCGGTCATCCACCGGCAACCGCCCCGGATGCCGATACCGCCTGGGTGCGCGAGCGGGCAGTAGCGGCTCCACCCTCCGCCACAGATCGTCAGGAACCAACTCCTCGACCATCATCCCACCCTGCACCTGCAGCAACTGATCCCGCATCTGCCGATCGAGTCATTCTGAAACCAGCTGT
>NZ_JAEIOJ010000003.1:533725-729970 GCF_016464305.1 Umezawaea beigongshangensis | reverse complement strand
GGCGCGGGGGGGGCGGGGGGGCGCCGCGGCCGGGGGGCGCGCGCCCCGCCCGCCCGCCCGCCCCCCCCCCCCCCCCCCCGCCGCCCCCCCCCCCCCCCCCCCCCCCCCCCCCCCCCCCCCCCCCCCCCCCCCCCCCCCCCCCCCCCACCACCGGGGATCAGCGGAAGCTGCTGGTGACGTAGGCCGGGGTGAACTCCACGGGCAGCGACTCCAGTCCGCGCATCCACACCGACTGCCGCCACACGAGCTGCTCGGGGGCCACCGCCAGCACGACGTCGGGGAGCCGGTCGAGCAGGACCTCGACGGCGGCCCTGGCGATGACCTCCGCCAGCTCGGGCGCCGGGAACGGGCAGCGGTGCTCGCCGTGGCTGAACGACATCTGCGCGTGGTTGCCCACAGAACCCTCGTAGGAGTCCGGTCGCACCTGCGGGTCGGTGTTGGCCGCGGCCAGGCCCATGACGATCAGGTCGCCCTGCTGGATGCGCTGCCCGCCGAGCTGGGTGGCCTGCGACGCCCAGCGGCCGACGAAGTTCTGGGTGGGCGTGTCCTCCCACAGCACCTCGTTGAGCGCCTGGCCCGCGCTGCGCCGACCACCGGACAGCGTCACGGCGAACCGGTCGTCGGTCAGCATCAGCCGCAGCGTGTTGCCGATCCAGTTGGCCGTGGGCTGCTGCGCGGCGGACATGATGACGAGCAGGTCCTGCGTCAGCTCCTCCTCCGTCAGCGCGGCCGGGTGGGCCAGCAGCCGGGAGGGCACGTCGGGGCCGGGACGCGCGCGCTTGGTGCGCAGCAGGCGCTCCATCGTGGTGACGACCCGCTGGTACGCCGGGATGGCGTCCGGTCCGCCGTCGAGCGAGGCGGCGAGGTTGCGCACCACCTCCGGAGCCTCGGAATCGGGCAGCCCGAACAGCTTCGAGACGACCAGCGACGGCATCGGGTGCGCGTACTGGGCCTTGAGGTCCGCCTCGCCGGACACCACGAACGCGTCGATGAGCTGGTCGGCGATCTGCTCGCAGCTCGTGCGCAGCTCGAACTGGTCGACCGCGGCGAGCGCGTCGCTGATCGCTCCGGAGCGCCGCCGGTGCTCGTCGCCCTCGGTGAACATGACGGAGGGGTTGTGGCCGACGTAGGGCATGAGCGGCCAGTCCGCCGGGACGCGGTCCCACTGGTTCCACCGGCGGGAGTCCCGCGCGAACAGGTGCGGGTTGCTCAGGACGTGGTGCAGCTCGCGGTAGCCGATGACGTACCAGGCGGGCACGCCGCCGTCGAGCACGATCGGGGCCACGGGGCCGTGCTCCCGGCGCAGCTCGCGGTACAGCTCCGCGGGCTGCTGCTGGAACCGCGGGCTGTGCAGCGCCACCGCGGACTTCGCGTGCGCCGGGCACCCGGCCGGCGGCGTGGAGAGGTCGGACGGGTGTGGGGGGTTGGTCACGGAGTGGTCTCCCTGGCGGAGGACAAGGCGTGGAGGTGTTCGACCAGAGCGATCAGCACGGCTTTGCTGGAGTCGCGCGACCGCGCGTCGCAGTCGACGAGCGGTACCTCCGGGGACAGGTCGAGCGCGTCGCGCACCTGCTCCAGCGTGTGTTGCGGACCGCCGAAGTCGTTGCGCGCCACGATGAACGGCGTGCCGTGGTGTTCGAGCCGGTCGATGGCGTACCAGGAGTCGGCGAGCCGCCTGGTGTCCACGAGCACCACCGCGCCGAGGGTGCCGGCGAACAGCTGGTCCCACAGGAACCAGAACCGCTCCTGCCCCGGCGCACCGAACAGGTACAGCACCATCTCGTCGTTCAGGCTGATGCGGCCGAAGTCGAACGCGACGGTCGTGGTCGTCTTGTCCTGCACGCCCGCGGCGTCGTCGATGCCGACCCCGGCCCGCGTCATGGTCTCCTCGGTGCTCAGCGGGCGGATCTCGCTGACCGAGCGGACCATCGTGGTCTTGCCCACGCCGAACCCGCCGACGATCACGATCTTCAGACCGTTCTCCGCCGTGCTCCGCAGCGGTGTTCGGACGTCTCGGTCAGAGGTTCTGGAGTCCAACGAGCACCTGCTTCAGGAGTTCGGGGTCGGGCAGGGAGGGGTGGACGCCCGGCGACGAGGACACCCGCGTCACCGACGGGTGCCGCGCGGTGACGGCACCCGTGTCGAGCAGGTCGCACAGCAGGATCTTCACGACGCTGACCGGCATCCCGAGGTCCGCGGAGATCTCCACGACCGCCGTGGGCCTGCGGCACAGCGTCAGGATGCGGACGTGCTCGGACTGCATCCCCGTCGACGGCTCGCTCTCGCTGACGATGAGGGTGACGAGGTCGACCGCGCCGGCGTCCACCCGGCTGCGCCCGCCCGTGACCGTGTACAACCGGTCCGGGTCCTCGTCGTCGAGCCGCGGGCTCATGCCGGCCGGGGGCTGTGCCGGGACTGACGGGGCGGCGTGCTGAGGTACTCCCCGATCTGCTCGACCAGCTCGTTCATGTTGTGCCCGATGATGCCGACGTCGGCGTCGTCCACCGCGACGACCGCGAGGTGCGCGCCCTGCCCGGCCTCCACGATGAACAGCAGTCCGCCGTGGAACTCCGTCATGGACTGGCGCACGCCGCCGGTGCCGTCGCCGAACTCGACGGAGGCGCCGTAGGCGAGGCTCTGCATGCCGGAGGAGATGGCGGCCAGCTGGTCGGCCTGGTCCACCGACAGCCCGGAGGTGCGGCAGAGCTTGAGTCCGTCCTTGGACAGCACGAGGGCGTGTTTCGCTCCCGGTGTCCTCTCCAGCAGGTTCTCCAGCAGCCAGTCGAGATCGCGGTCCGTGGTGTTCATCCGGCCTGTGGGGCGGTGTTCCCGGCGCGGTTGCCCGGAAGCGTGCCCCTGCCTCCAATCTGTGCGGGTGTTCGACGTTCCTGAAGAGGACCGGTGCGGCTCACCGGTCTCCGGTGGAGGTTCAGGTGGGCCACCTCGGGCCGTCCTCCGTCGGAGGAGCTTGCCGGGGTTCCCGCGGCGGCGGTAGTGGCCTGGTGGTCCGGGCGTGCGGGAACTGCGGCCCCGACGCGAGGTCCGGCACCGGGAACTGCGCGGTCTCCGGCTCCGGCCGCGGGGCGCGCTCCTCCTGCTGGAGCCCGTCCGGCCGGGCGTCGGCCTGGTCCTGCTGCGGGGGCTCGGTCTGCTGGAGGTCCTGCTCCGGCTGCGCGGGCGTCTCCTCCGCCGGGAGGCGGAACTCCGGGACGGTCCCGTTGTTCCCGCTCGCGGCGGCCGGGCGACCGGCGTTGCGGAACGCGCCGAAGCGGGCGCCCGCGTCGGCGCGCGGCGCGGGTTCGGCCGCCCTGCGCTGCGGGGCGGGGAACGTCGCGGCCAGCGTGCGGCCGCGCGCGCGGCGCGGCAGCTCGGGCGGAGCGCCGTCGGCGGCCGGCGCCTCGGCGGTGACTCCGGTCGCCGCCTCGACGTCGGCGGCCGTGGGGAGCTGGAGCGGCGCGGACGTCGCGACCGTCGCCGGTGCCCGCGACGAGCCGGCGAACCGGCGCTTGCCGGTACCGCTCTGCCGCGGTTCGGTGATGAGCTGCCGGGGGATCATGACGACCACACCGGTGCCGCCGCGCGAGGACGGGCGGAAGGACACCGTCAGGCCGTGCTTGCGCGCCAGACAGCCCACGACCGCGAGGCCGAGCCTGGTGCCGGACAGGGTGGTCAGGTCCAGCGTCTCCGAGGACACGGCCTGCTCCGCGCGCCGCAGGGCCAGATCGCCCATGACGAGACCACCGTCCTCGATGGTCACGACGACACCGGTCTGGACCTCCTCCACGTACACGTGGACCTGCTCGGAGGGCGGCGAGAAGCTGGTGGCGTTGTCGATCAGCTCGGCGAGGGCGTGCATGACGCCCTCCGCGGCGTAGCCGACGACGGCGACCGTGCTGGCGGAGTGGGTGCGCACGCGCTGGTAGGCGCTGACCCGGCCGACCGCACCGCGCAGGATGCTCTCCATCACGATCGGCTTGGTCCAGCGGCGGCCGGAGCGGGCGCCGGTCAGGACGGCGATGCTGTCGGCGAGGCGACCGGCCTGAGCGGTGCTGTGGTCGAGCTTCAGCAGGTCGCCCAGGACCTCCTCGCTGTGCCGCTCCTCCATCTCGCGCAGGTCGGCGAGCATGCTCGTGGCCAGCGCCTGCACCCGCCCGGCGGCGTTGGCGCAGGCCGCCATCGCCGCGGCGCGCATCCGCTCGCCCCGACCGACCTCCTCGGCCAGCGTGCGCAGCACGAGCTGGTGCCGGGGGTCGACCGGCTCCTCGATCTCGGCGAGCGCCGTCTCCGGCGACGATCCGGCCCGCAGGCGCCCGATGAGCGCCGGGACGAGCTGGTCGGCCAGGTGGGCCGACTCCGCCCGCACCTGCGCCGCGCGCCCGGCGTGGAACCGCGCGGCGTCGCGTCCGTGCACGGCCAGCGCGACGGCCACCGACAGCAGCACCGCGGTCGCACCGGCGCACCACGCCACGAGCACTCTGCCCGAGTCCGGGGTCGCGACCACCGCCCAGACGCACGCGGCGGTGGTGACCAGCAACGCGATCACGAACGCGAGCACTGCCCGGCCCGCGGGCGGGCGTTCCGCCGATCGACGAATCGGTGTGTGTGCTGACATCAATCAGGTCCTCGCGGGCGATTGGTGACGACAGGGATTTTCGTGCTGGGACAACTGTCCGCTCAGCGGATGCGCACGATCGGCGACGCGACCCGGATCTGCTCGTTCAACACCGTTTCCTCGTAGCATCGGGCTGGTGGTTCGAGACGCGGCCACCGCACGGGAGAACCGATGCTACTCACCGGTCGGTTCCGCGCCGCATCGAGGTCGAGAACACGGATGCGGCGTTCTACCACTCCCCCGGAGAGATTTTTCGGACAGGACGAGATCATCGGTGCTGCACACGAGCCGGGAAGGCGGTCTTTCGACCCGACCATTCGCACGTCTGCCGCGGCCCGCGGAGCGCGATCAGCGTGCCCAGCGCCGTCCGGAGTGTCAAGGCGCACTGCATTCGCCGACTCCGGCTTAGCTCGAACGGAGCAACGGCACGAGGTAGACGCAGGTGGGAGAGCGGCAGCGGGTGCTGGCTTCCGGAGGCGCACGATGGCCCCCGCGCACATCTGATCGTGCCCGCGCTGCGATTGCCGGATGTGTCGCACGTCTCGCCGACGATCTTCGTGCCGCACAATGGCCCCGTGCGCAACACGACGCCACCGCCGCATCCGCGCCGCGAAGCGCGGCGTCAATCTTTCACACCCGGAGCCGGTTCGGCGCATTCGCACCGGGAATGCGCGCGGTGACCCTCGACCGCGATCCGTAGCCGTTCTCCGTCCGCACGGCAACCGCTCTCACCGGTCGGGACGAGAACGGACGCGCTCGACACCCGTCACGACCTCGTGTTTCGTGGTCCTCACCAGGGCGGAGTGGCCGAGAGGACAGGCAGGGGTCTGCAAAACCCCGTACACGGGTTCGAATCCCGTCTTCGCCTCCGAGCGGTGGGAGACCGGCGGACAGGGGCCGGTCTCCCACCGCCGCGCGTCACGGGCCGCGGTGCCGGCGGCCGAGACCTCACGGCGTCAGCACGACCTTGCCGACGACCGTGCCCGACTCGGCCAGCCGCACGGCGTCGGCGGCCCTGGTCAGCGGCAGCCGCCCGCCGACCTGAGCGGTGATCCGGCCGTCGCGCAGGGCCTCGAACACGGCGGTGAGGTCGTCGCGCAGCCGCGCCCGGAAGCGGTCGGCGCGGAACGACCTGCCGCCCCAGATGTTGTAGAACCCGGCGCTGCGGCCGTTGGGCAGCGCGTTCCACAGCAGCGTGCGGGCGAGGACCTTCAGCACCGGCAGCCGCTTGGAGCCGGTGTCGTCCCTGGTGACCGCGGTGCCGTAGGCGACGAGGGTGCCGCCCCTCGCGAGCAGCCTCCACGAGTCGGTCACGCTGCGACCGCCCACGTGGTCGAACACGGCGTCGACGCCGTCGGGCGCGATCTCGCGCACCCGCGCCGGAACGTCCTCGGTGCGGTGGTCGATCGGCGTGACACCCAGGGCCCGCAGGGTGTCGTGGTGCCGGACGGACGCCGTGCCGATGACCGACACGCCCGCCGCGCGGGCGAGCTGCACGAGCGTGGAGCCCACGCCGCCGTTGGCGCCGTGCACCAGGATCGTCTGCCCCCGCCGCACGCGGGCCCTGCGGTGCAGCATCTGCCAGGCGGTGATGCCGTTGACCACGAGGGTCTCCGCGTCGATCGCGTCGACGCCCTCGGGCACCTCGACCAGGTCGGCGGCGTCGAGGAGCACGTGGCTGGCCCACCCGCCGATCTTCGTCAGCGCCGCGACGCGGGTGCCGCGCAGCGCCGGGTCCACCCCGCCACCCGTGACCAGCACCCGGCCCACCAGGTCGTAGCCGGGGACGAACGGGAACGGCGGCTGGTCGTAGTACCGGCCGCGACGCATCTGCTGCTCCGCGAAGGACACGCCCGTCGCCTCCACGCCCACCAGCACCTGACCGGCGGCGGGCACGGGCACGGGCCCGCGGCGCAGCTGGAGGCCCTCCGGCTCGACCTCGCCCGGCAGGACGACCTCGATCAGTTCGGCGTTAGACATCTCGTACTTCCACTAGAAGTTGTCATTACCGTTATAACTTCTAACTACTGCATGATGCAAGCGTGGAGGAGAGCTCGGTGACGGAGAGCGGCAACCCCAGGGAGCGCTACCGCAGGCAGGTGCGCTCGGAGGTGAAGGACCTGGCCTGGCAGCAGATCGCGGAGACCGGCGCGTCCGGGATCTCGCTCAACGCCATCGCCAAGAAGATGGGCATGAGCGGCCCGGCCCTGTACCGCTACTTCGCCAACCGCGACGAGCTGATGACCGACCTCATCGGCGACGCCTACCGCGAGATCGCCGACGTCGTGAGCACGGCCGCCGCGGCCGAGCAGGACCCGGCCGTCAAGCCCGCGGCCATCGCGCACGCGCTGCGCCGGTGGGCGCTCGCGCAGCCGCACCGCTACTTCCTCGTCTGGGGCACGCCCGTGCCCGGCTACGCCGCCCCGCCGGAGACCGTGCACAGCGCGCGGCGCGTCATGACCGCCCTGCTCGACACGTTCGAGCGGCTGCGCGCCAGTGACGAGCGTCCCCTCGACGAACACCTCGCCACGCACCGCGAGTGGGCCGGAGAGCATCCGGCACCGCCGTCGGCGCTGCGCAGGGCGCTGACGTTCTGGACCCGGATGCACGGCGTGATCAGCCTGGAACTGGCCGGTCAGTTCACCGGGACGAGCTTCGACCCGGAGCAGCTCTTCGCCGAGGAGGTGGCCGCCGTCCTCCGCGAGTCGGAGCGGTGAGTTCACCCGGAGGTGCACCGCTCGGCGATCCCGTCGTGCGAACCCACCGCACGTGTGCCACGCGAAACTTGACCGTTCAGCCGCAGGTGTGATGACGTGCGTGCCACACGAGGCCCGCGCTGCCACCCGGTGATCGTCTCGCCTCCCGCTCGTCACGAGCGGAGCGCTGCCCGACGGGGCCGCCGCGGCGCGAGGGGCAGCGTCGATTCCGGGTCAGCACGAGTGAGAAGGTGGAAACTGCTGTGACGAAGTCAGCGTCCCCCAAGCGCGTCGCACCCGGCCCCAGGGTGCTCGTGCTGGGCTCCTCCCCCGCGGCGGACGACCTGCGGGAGTGGGCGGTGTCGCGCGGCGCGCGGCTCGCCAAGATCCTCACCAACACCGTCGACTACCTGGTGGTCGAGGGCGCGGTGGCCGAGGCGGCCAGGGTCACCAAGGCGACCCAGCTCGGCGTCACCGTGCTCAGCCACGACGAACTGCGCACGAAGCTCGGCGAGTCGGCCTCGGTGTCACCGGCCGCGCCGGTGGTCCCGGTCCCCGCGGAGGTCCCCGCGGCGGAGATCGTCGAGGCACGGGCACAGGCACCAGCTCCGGTCGAGGCGGAGGTGGCACCGCTCGCCGAGGCGCGCGTGGCCGCGACGACCGTCGCAGCGCCCGAGGTCGCGGAGGTCGCCGAGACACCCGCCGCCGACGCTCCGACGCCGGTCGCGGAGCCCGCCGAGCCGGTGGTCACCGAGGCCGAGGTCGTCGAAGCGCTGGTCGGTGAGATGCCCGCTGCGGAACCGGTCGCCGGGACCGAGGTCGCCGGGGCCGAGATCGTGGACGCCGTGGTCGTGGAGACGCCCGCCGAGGCGGACGCCGTGGAAGCCGGTGTCGTGGACGCGGAGGTGGTCGAGGCCGTGGCCGTCACCACGACCCCCGTCGCCGTCGCGAAGCCCACCGAGAAGCCCGCCGAGGAGCCCGCCGTCGCAGAGACCTCCTCGGTGACCGCGCTGCCCGCCGCCGAGGAGCCCGAGACCCCGGCGGTCGAGGCCGCCCCCGAGGCGCCGGCGCTCACCGCGGCCACCGACCCCGCTCCGGAGTCGACGCCGATCACCGCGACCGCGACGCCCGCGGCCACCGAGCCCGCCGAGCCCGAGCCCGCCGAGCCCGAGGTCGCGAAGACCGAAGCCGTCGAGCCCGCGACGCCCGAGATCGTCGAGCCCGAGGTCACGACGCCCGCGGCCGCCGAGCCCGAGGTCACCGAGGTCGCGACGCCCGAGATCGTCGAACCCGAGATCGCGACGCCCGCGGCCACCGAGCCCGTCGGGTCCGAGCCCGCGAAGACCGAGGTCGCCGACTCCCCGGTCGCCGAGCCGGAGCCCGCGGCGGTTCCCGCCGCCGTCGCGGCGACGCCGACCACCGCGGACGAGAAGGCCGCCACGGACGAGCAGGCCGTCACGGCCAGCTCGTCCGGCCCTACGGCCCTCCAGCTGTGGGGCGGTCGCGGGCTGATCGTCCTCGGCGCGCTGCTGGTGCTGTTCGCCGTGCTGGTGCTCGCGATGGGTGCTCCCGTCGTGGTTCCCCTGCTGCTCGGCGTGCTGGGCCTCGCCTCCGTGTTCGGCGGGTTCCTGGCCGGCCGGGCCGGGTAGGCGCACGTCCGATCCGGGTCCGGCGGATGTCGTCCGCCGGACCCGGACGGTCCGCTCGCGCTGCTGGAGCGGGGCGATTCGCGGAGAGACCTCGTCCTGATCCGCAGCGGGGCTTCCGATCCGGGTGGTGCTGGGCCACGACGGCCCGCGCCGCCTGGCGACCGGTGACGCCCCGGTGAGGGCTTCCTGCTGGTGCACCCGGAAGCATTCCCCCTGCCCGAGCAGCCGGAACCCGGCCGGGCCGCGTGATCGACCCCCCGGTGCGAGAGCGGGTGGTGGGTGGTCTAGGCTGTGCAGCAGTGCAAGGGCGGAGTGGCCGAGTGGCTTAGGCAAGGGCCTGCAAAGCCCTGCACGCGGGTTCGATTCCCGTCTCCGCCTCGGGTGATTAGCTCAGCGGGAGAGCACTTCCCTGACACGGAAGGGGTCACTGGTTCAATCCCAGTATCGCCCACCGAGTATACGCACTGCTCAGAAGGCCTGTTCCTCATCGAGGAGCGGGCCTTCTTTGTTGCGTTCAAGATCAAGTGGAGCGAAAATGGAGAACCGCTCAGGCCGAGTCCTGCTGGCGCAGCGGCGAGGCCGCCGGGCCCTGGTGCGAGAACTGCTCGCGCAGGTGCGGGAACCACTCGAACAGCCTGTGACGCTCCTCACCGGCGAGCGCGGACAGTGACGACTGCCAGCGCGCCTCCATGCCGCGCAGGATGTCGGCCCGCATCGTCGGCGTGACGTGGTCGCAGGTGCGGGCGATGCCCTTCATCTTCTGCCCGAGCCTGCCTCGACGCGCCACCTCGGGGATGCCGTCCTCGACCATCCAGGCGTTGTGGCCGTGGCGGCCCTCGTGGAAGGTGAAGGTCGGCAGGATCGGGGGCACGTGGTCGCGGGCGCCGGGCTCGTCGGGCGAGACGCCGTCCCACACCTCGCGCCAGAAGCGCTGGCGGAAGTTCGACCGCCGCAGGGCGTGCCCCTCGGGGGAGTGCAGGACGAACGGGTTGTCGTGACTGCGCATCAGCATCTCGTAGAACGTGGCGATGCTGGCAGGCAGCTCGACCGGCCGGGTTCCGGCGGGCGTCTTGGTGCGGCCGGTCTTCTTCGCCCTGCGCGTGCCCCTCTTCGTCAGCACCGGGACCTCGTCGAGCACCTCGGCGGTGAGCACACCGGCCTTGCTGACCTTGCCGTTGATCTCCTTGAGGGGCTTCCTGATCGCGATGGCGCGGCCGATCTCGTCGTACTCGTGCCGCTGCTGCCCGACCAGCTCGCCCCACCGGGCGCCGGTGCAGAAGTCCAGCAGGCACAGCGTGAACCCCGCGAGGCCCGCCTTGCTCTCGTACAACCGCATGGCCGCGCGCAGGGCCTGCGCCGGTGTCGCGGACCAGTCGCTCCTCCTCGAACTCCCCCGTGGTGACCTTGATGTCGACGCACGGGCTGGCGGGGATCACCTTGGCCCGGACTCCGGCCTTCATGATCTGCGAGAACAGGGCGAACACCGAGGAGATGCTGGACTCGGCGAGTTCGTCGTGCAGCTCGGAGACCCACTTCTCGATCTCGAGGTAGCCGTTGAAGATGGCGATCACGGGCCAGTCCTCCCACTGCGGGAGGAGGTGGTTGTCCAGGAACGAGCGGTACTCGTTGACCGTGTTCCCGCCCAGCCTGGGTTTCACCGCCTCGTACCACTGCTCCGCGAACTTCCCGAAGGGCGTCTCGCCGGCTCGCGGGTCGATCCACACGTGGCGGCGGATGAGCGCCTCCTGCTCCTCGCCCCACTTCTTCGCCGCCGTCTCCGAGGAGAAGCCGGACCTGCTGCCCAGGGTCCCGTCGGGCTTGCGGTACCGGGACCGCCACCCGTTGGGACCGTCGTGGTCTTTCTCGCCGCACGCCGTGCGCGACTCACCTTTCCAAATCGACGACTGCGGTGACACAATTCAATGTGAATACCCGCACTCGCGTCATCGTGGTTGCGGTCGCTTTTTGTCCGAGTTCTTGGCGCGCTGGGTCAACTCGTGAATAGCGGCGATGTCGCTTCTGCTGAACCGGTAGTGCTTGCCGAAGCGGTGGTGCGGGACGCTGTCAGCGGCAGCCCGGTCCTGCAGGCTGCGGCAGGGGACCTGCAGCAGCTGCGCGGCCTGTTCCGTCGTCAGGAGCGCGTCGGGGTCCTGCGGCGCGCGCTGCAGCCACTGTCCCAGGAGGACGGTGACCTCGTGCAGCGCGGCGACCAGTTCGGCGACACCGACGACGCCCGCGATCTCGGCTGAGGGCTGCTCGACCGACTCCACGCACCCTCCACTGCATCACCGGTTGCACCTGCCATCCGAACGGCGAGCATTTCCACCACGGTAGACGCGACGATCCTGCAATCTGCAGATTGCTGTTGTGGGCAGAAGTACGTCGGTGACACCGAGGAGCTTTCTGAGTGCCCGTTTCCGAGCTTGGGCAGGTGAAGGGGCCTTTGGTGCGGAGACGGGGAACTCCTGGTAGATCGGACGGTGTCTATGCGCCGTTCCACCAGGAGTTCCGTTGTTATCGTGCCCGATGCCCGCGGGCGGTTCCACCGCGGGTGCGCCGTGCTGCCGTCTGGCCGCCTCCCACCAGCCCACCCGACGGACGAGTCGGTATCCCAGCGACGTCACCGACGCCCAGTGGGCCGAGTTGGACCCGCTGTTGCCCGATCCGGCGTGTCTGGCCGGTCAAGGCGGGCGGTGGGAGAAGCACTGCCGTCGGGTGATCGTGGACGCGATCCTGTACGTGGTCGACAACGGCATCAAGTGGCGGGCCCTGCCGGCGGACTTCTCGCCGTGGCCCACGGTCTACGAGCGTTTCGCCGCCTGGGAGAAGGTCGGCGCCACACAGCGGTTGCTCGACGAGCTGCGCGACCGGGTCAGGCTTGTGGGAGACCGGGTCGCGGCGCCGTCGGCGGTGATCATGGACTCGCAGTCGGTGCGCGCCGCCGAGACCGTCGGCCGCGCGACCCGCGGTTACGACGCGGGCAAGAAGATCCCCGGCCGCAAACGTCACATCGTCGTGGACACCACGGGACTGCTGTTGGCCGTGCTGGTGACCCCGGCGTCGACGCAGGACCGGGTCGCCGCCCGCAGCCTGCTGCGCCGCATGCGCGACGCCGCCGGCAGGCGAGCCTCGTCGGTGTGGGCCGACGGCGGCTACACCGGCCCCCTGCTCGACTGGGCCCGCGCCACTCTCGGCCTGGTGGTGGAGATCGTCCGACGTCCCGACCTGCCGTACTTCACCGTGCTGCCACGAAGGTGGGTGGTCGAGCGGACCTTGGCGTGGATCACCGGCCACCGCCGCTGCGTTCGCGACTACGAACGCCTACGCCACCACCACGAAGCCATGGTCCGCTGGTCCATGATCCGCATCACCAGCCGCCGACTCACCCAACCCCAGTAGCTCGAAAACAGCCACCAAGGCACGTCGTGGAGCACGCGTCGACAGCACTGAGCCTTTTTCGTCGTGACGGTGCGGGTCACGGCGCAGGCTGAGCAGTGCGGAGCGCGGTGGGCGAGGCTCCCGGTAGGACAGCGGTCGACCAAGATCCGACGCCCCGACCCGGGAGCCTCGCCGTGCTGTCTTCCCCCGCCGCGATTCCGCTGTCCGACCGCACCCTCGTCCGCCTGGCCGATCTCATCCGCGCGGAGCGGACGCGACGTCGGTCCCGGTGGCGGCGCCTGGATCCCGGTCGTCAGGCGCTGCTCGTACTTGCCCACCTGCGCAGGCGGCGACACCCACACCCGCCTCGCCGTCGGGTTCGACATCTCCTGCAGCACCGCCTGGCGCTACGTCCGCGAAGCGGCAGACCTTCTCGTCGCTCTGGCCGACGACCTCCGCACCGCAGGTGAACGCGCCGCCCGACTGGCCTGCGCGATCCTGGACGGCACCCTCGTCCCGATCGACCGCGTCACGAACCAGAAGCCGTGCTGCTCGGGCACGCACCGTCGCCACGGCGTCAACGTCCAGGTCCTCGCCGACCCGGCGGGTCGGCTGGTGCGGGCCTCGCCGGCCCTGCCCGGCTCCGTGCACGACCTGACCGCGGCCCGCACCCACGGCCTGCTCGACGCGCTGACCGCCCACGACGTCACCACCTTCGCCGACAAGGCGTGTCAAGGCGCGGGCGGCACGGCGCGCACCCCGTTCAAGCGCCACGCCGCACGTCCGCGGCTGTCACGAGGCCAGAAGGCGGTCAACCGGGCACACGCCCGCATCCGCGCACTCGGCGAACGCGCCGTGTCACTGCTCAAGGGCTGGAAAGCGCTGGTCAAGCTGCGCTGCTGTCCACGCCGGGCCACCGCGATCGTCGCGGCCGTCCTCGTCCCGCACCACATCGAGACCCGTCGCCAACCACGATGAAAAAGGTTCACTGGAGCTAGATTTCGGCGCGTCCGGCGCGCAAATAGTTCTCGTCACCGCGGTCATCTGCTTCCGGCTATTGAACGGGCTCGGCGACGCGCAGCGGCCAGGGACCCGGAGCAGACGTCGCGATCGACGTCTGCTCCGGGTCCCTGGCCGATTTCTGGAGAACGAGAGCGCGTACGGCTCGTGGGACTACTTCACAGCTCGTGCCGGTGCCAGCGCCGCGTTGAGGGCCTCCAGCTCGGCGAACATCGAAGTCGCCGCCGCGTCCATCTGCGTGTTGGCCACGAGTTCTCCGTTCGCGTCCAGCGCGCTGTGGACGAACGGGATGTGCACCGAGGTGCGGACCGTCACCATCTGCAGGGCACTGGTCACCTGCTGAAGCTGCTGGACCGCTCGCGTCCCGGCGGCGACACCACCGTAGGAGACGAAACCGAGAGGTTTGTGCCGCCATTCGTGACAGAGGTAGTCGAGTGCGTTCTTCAGCGGGGCCGGGTAACCGAAGTTGTACTCGGCCGTGACGAGCACGACGGCATCGGCGCTGTCGACGATCGAACTCCACTCGAGCGCGTGCGGCGTCGTGTAGTTGCGCAGCGCGGGGTGGTCGGGCTCGTCGAGGAACGGAAGCGCGAGCTCCGCCAGATCGACGAGCTGGACGTCGAAGCGCCCGTCCGTGACCGCCAGCTTCGAGAACCAGGTGGCCACCGGCAACCCGACCCGGCCCGGCCGCGTGCTGCCAATGATGATCAAGAGCTTGGGCATGGCTCCTCCAGGATCGAGAGTGCGGCTGCCATCACCACATGGTGAGGCCGCCGTCGACGTTGAGCGTCTGGCCGGTGATGAAGGCGGCGTCGTCGGACGCGAGGAAGAAGACCGAGCCGACGACGTCGTCCGGGACCTCGTCGCGGTGGAAGGAGCGCAGGTTGCGCTGCATCGCCAGCAGAGGCTCCGGCAGGACCGCGGCGGCCGCAGGGGTCACGACGAGCCCCGGGGTGACGAGGTTGACGGTGATCGGGTAGTCGTTGCCGAGCTCGCGGGCCAGGACTCGCGTCAGGCCCATGACACCGGCCTTCGAGGCGATGTAGTGCGCCTGCATCGGGACTCCGAAGAACATTCCGCCGGACCCGATGTTGATGATGCGCCCGCGCTCGCTCCGCTTGATCAGCGGGAGAAGCGCCTGGACGGTGTAGAAGGTGCCGCTGAGGTTGACCTCGACGACCCGGCGCCACTCCTCGCCCGAGATCTTCTCGAAGGGCGTCTGGGGGAAGTGCCCGGCGGCGTTGATCAGGACGTCGACGGTGCCCAGCCAATCCTGCGCCGCTTCCGCCAGGCCGGTCAGGCTCGCCTCGTCGGAGACGTCAGCGGGAAAGGTGTGCAGCGACGGGTTCGGGCCGTCGAGGTCCCAGCGGGTGCGCCACTCGTCGAGCGTCTCCTGGTGCAGGTCGCTGGCGAGAACGGTGTCACCGTTCCGCAGGAACCGGTCGGTGATCTCGGAGCTGATGCCGCCGGCGGCCCCGGTGATCACGACGTTGCGTGCGGTGGTCATGTCTGTTTCCCTCCGGTGGTGGGGTGGCCGCGTCACACGGTCGCCAGCGGCGTGGTCATCGCCCCTCGCCGCCAGACGGCCCGCGTCGCGAGGGTGTCGGAGATGGTGCTGGTGGGGTCGCCGTCCACCAGGAGCAGGTCGGCCCTGGCCCCTCGCCGGATCACGCCGCGATCGGCGAGCCCGAAGGCCCTGGCGGGGCTGGACGTCGCGGCGCGCAGTGCCGCGACGTTCGACAGTCCCGCCTCGACGAGGAGTTGCAGCTCGTGGTGCAGGCTCGCGCCCTGGGCCAGTCCGCCGTGCTTCTCCTCTGCGCGCGCCGCGTCGGTTCCGGCGATGATGCGCACGCCGGCGCGGTGGAGCGCGTTCACCGTCTGCCGCGAGAACCGGTAGTCCCCTTCGGGATAGGTGCTGAAGGAGCTGCGCAGCGCTCGCAGCCACTCCTCACTCAGGCGCGACGAGACGCGGCTGTCGGCCGCCAGGTCCTCGCCGGTCGTGCCCGTGATGGACCGGTTCAGCACCAGGCAGGGGATGACGAACACGCCGGCCCGTGCGATGGCGTCGACGATCTCGTCGGTCGGCGCACGGTCGAGGAAGAGGTGGGCGAGTCCGTCGACGCCGACCCGCAGCATCTCCACCGTCGCGTCGTGGGTGAGCGCGTGGCCGACGACGAGCTTGCCGTGGCCGTGGGCTTCCCGGACCGCGGCGGCGAACACGTCCTCGCTGAGCTCCGGCAGACCGGGCGCGTTCAGCACCGTGCCTTCCTCCGCCAGCAGTTTGATGAAGTCGGAACCCTCTCGCACCCGCTGGGCGATGAACGCCGGGAGCTCGTCGGGGTTCGCGAGGCCGGGCATGGGCGCCGCTTCGGGATGATGACCGCCGTCCGGCCCGATCAGCTTCTCCATCGGGACGAACAGCTCGTTCGGGTGCCCGCAGACGGCGGTGAGCGGGAGACCCGCCGACCTGATGTCGGCCAGCCGGTCGTCCTCGGCGATCCGGGCGCGGTCCTCCTGGCTGCGCGGAGCTCCGCCCATCTCCACGACGGTGGTCACGCCGAAGCTCACCGCCAGGGCGAGGCCGTCGTCGTCGGGGTGGACGTGGGCGTCGACGAGGCCCGGCAGGAGCGTCCCACCGGCACCGTCGACCACCGTCGCCTCCGCCGGCGGGCGACCGTGGCCGACGTCGGTGATCACACCGTCCGAGAACGTCACCGTGGAGGCGTCGACGACCGATTCACCGTCGAACACCTTCACGTTGCGGATGGCGTAGCTCCTGCTGGTCATGACGACGTGCCTCGACTTCCTGCCTGCGGCTTGGCGAACCAACTTGTATACGACCATACACATCATGTGTTTCGTTGTACACATCCCCGGCTTCGCGAGGCGCGGGCACGTCGCTCGTCCGGACCGCTCGCAACGGCGATCGCGCGCAGCACGCATGTAGACTCACGCAGTTGTGTCTGTCCATACACATACTTCGGGAGCAGCCACGAAAGCCACGGAGGACAAGCAACCGTCCCGGCCGCGGAACGCGGCCGGGACGCGGGAACAGCTTCTGAAGGCCGCAGCCGGGTTGTTCGCGCTGAACGGGTACGAGGCGACCACGGTGAGCCAGATCGCCAGGGCCGCCGGCTTTTCGCCGAACCTGGTGACCCGCTACTTCGGCGGCAAGGAGGGCTTGTTCCTCGCGGCGATGGAAACCCGGCTGAACCTGGACTCGACGTTGCCGGGTCCCGTCGACGGCCTCGGCTGGCGGCTGGCCGACCGGATCGTCGACCGCTGGGAGCGGCAGGGCGACGCCGACCCACTGCTGGCCCTGCTGCGCTCGGTCGCCTCCCGCCCGGCAGCACTGGGCGAGTTCCTCGAGAAGGAAGCGACCGCACCGCTGACCGAGGCGCTGGTGTCGTGGGGGTTCTCCGAGCACCAGGCGGTCGACACGGCGAACGCGATCCAGTCCTTCATCGTCGGAACCGTCGTGACCCGCAGGATGCTGCACACGGGTGCGGTCGCCGCCGCCACCGGCCCGCAACTGCGCGGCTGGCTGGCCGACGTCCTCCAGCGTCTCGTCGACGAGGGCGCGACGGCCGACTCACCTCGCCTCCCGCACCAGCAGCGGTCCAGCGCGGAAGCCGGTCACCAGCCCCCGACCGATCCGGCCCCCGAGGAGCCCTGTTCCTGACGGAGCGGCTTCCCGACGCGCCGGCGTCAGGCGACCTCGGTCAACCGGTGACGCCGAGTTCCCGCCGCGAACTCGCCCGAACCCGCGATCGTGAGATCGAGGTGGCGGGCGAGGGCGACGGTTCGCTCGACCAGCGGCAGGTTCCCGTCGGCGACGGACACCACGACGCAGGTGCAGGGCGTCCTGCAGCCCCGCCCCGGCGTTGCCGCCGAGAGCGAGCCCGATCGCCGTCAGTTCGAGAGTGCTCCGGCCGATCGCGATCACCTGCCAGATCGCGTCCGCGGGCAGCCGGCGCACCATCGTGAGCAGGTTGTCGGCCGTGGCCGCCATCCCGCCGCGCACGCCGAGGACGAGCGAGAACTGGAGACGCTCCGGCAGCAGGCCCTCGTCGCGCAGCCGCAGGCACGCCTCCAGACGACCCGTGTCGTAGACCTCCAGTTCCGGCAGGACGCCGAGGTCGCGCATCCTCGCGGCGAGCCGCCGCACGCCGTCGGGCGGGTTCAGGAACTGACCGGCGCCGAACGACGTCGAGCACGGGTTGAGCGTGGCCATCCGCGGCCGGAGTTCGACGAGCTCGGCCCGTTCCTCGAACAGCACGTCGAGACCGACTCCGGTCGAGAGCTGGACGAGGATCGGGCACCGCTCTGCGATCAGCTCCATCACACGGCGCCCGATGCCGAGATCGGCGGTCGTCCGCCGTCGTGGCGACGGGTCCGGTGGGTGCGACGGTGATGGCGACAGGCATGACAGGAACTCCGGAGCTCAGGAGGAGTGCGTTCGCGGGGCGGCCTGTTCCGAGGAACCACCGGGCCTGAGCGGATGGAAGTAGCTGGTCTCCATCAGCTCATTGGCCGCGAGCCCCTCCGGCGTCAGCCTGATCGTGCCGCCGCTCTTCAAGAGCCGAGCCAGGTAACCGTCTTCGACGTCCTCCGAAGGAGCCCAGGGCGCGACGGCCTTGGGAATCCAGAACCCGAGCTCCGGGACGATCGCGGTGGCCCTGCGTGGACAGCAGCGCAGCTTGACCAGCGCTTTCCAGCCCTTGAGCAGTGACACGGCGCGTTCGCCGAGTGCGCGGATGCGGGCGTGTGCCCGGTTGACCGCCTTCTGGCCTCGTGACAGCCGCGGACGTGCGGCGTGGCGCTTGAACGGGGTGCGCGCCGTGCCGCCCGCGCCTTGACACGCCTTGTCGGCGAAGGTGGTGACGTCGTGGGCGGTCAGCGCGTCGAGCAGGCCGTGGGTGCGGGCCGCGGTCAGGTCGTGCACGGAGCCGGGCAGGGCCGGCGAGGCCCGCACCAGCCGACCCGCCGGGTCGGCGAGGACCTGGACGTTGACGCCGTGGCGACGGTGTCTGCCCGAGCAGCACGGCTTCTGGTTCGTGACGCGGTCGATCGGGACGAGGGTGCCGTCCAGGATCGCGCAGGCCAGTCGGGCGGCGCGTTCACCTGCGGTGCGGAGGTCGTCGGCCAGAGCGACGAGAAGGTCTGCCGCTTCGCGGACGTAGCGCCAGGCGGTGCTGCAGGAGATGTCGAACCCGACGGCGAGGCGGGTGTGGGTGTCGCCGCCTGCGCAGGTGGGCAAGTACGAGCAGCGCCTGACGACCGGGATCCAGGCGCCGCCACCGGGACCGACGTCGCGTCCGCTCCGCGCGGATGAGATCGGCCAGGCGGACGAGGGTGCGGTCGGACAGCGGAATCGCGGCGGGGGAAGACAGCACGGCGAGGCTCCCGGGTCGGGGCGTCGGATCTTGGTCGACCGCTGTCCTACCGGGAGCCTCGCCCACCGCGCTCCGCACTGCTCAGCCTGCGCCGTGACCCGCACCGTCACGACGAAAAAGGCTCAACGAGTCGCAATGGACGCTCCTGAGCTGCGGCGACGGCGAAACCGCAGCTCAGGGCGTTGCCCTCACTTCCCTGACACGGAAGGGGTCACTGGTTCAATCCCAGTATCGCCCACAAGTGAAAAAGCACAGCAGAACGGCCCGCTCCTCCAGGAGCGGGTCGTTCTGCTGTGCTTCACGATCGGTGGGGCGATGGTCGGGTGACGGGGCCCGCCGGGGTCGCGATCCGGAGCGGGTGGAGCGCCGGGCGCAGGTGCGGTGATGTCCTTCACCCTCTGCCCGAGGCGGTCGCGGCGGGCGACCTCCGGGATGCCGTTCTCGGTCATCCGGGTGGCGTGGTTGTGGCGACCCCGCGCCACTCCAAAGCGTGGAAAGTCGGTGCACGATTCCACCCCCGGGGAAAGTTCTCCGGACTCGACTGCCGCTCGGCAGAGGCCGACCACGACACAGATGTCGGCCGATTGCAGTGGAGACAGGTCTCTCGCCGCGCCGCCGAGTCAAGGTCGTCCACGGACGACCTACTGGTCCAAACGGACCAGCAACTCCGTCAGGAGCAGGCGCTCGCCCGCCGACAGCGGGAGATCGGACTGGACGCTCAGCGTTGCGCGCAGGGCTCTGACCTGGATCGCCAACGCGTTCTCGCGATCGCGGGGACTCCCCGGCTCCTCGACGACCGCGGCGAAGACGGCATCGCGAACTCGGTGCGACAAGCCTTCGTGGGCGGGGTCGTCCTGGGCGGACAGCAGAATCAGAGTGGTGCCGACGCAGGCCGCGTGGATGGTGAGCACGGCTTCTCGCGGCGTCATCCGCAGTCGGCCTTGCTCGGCGAGCCGGACGAGTATCCCGTGCAGGACCTGCAACCCCTCCTGCGCGGCGGCACGAGTGCCGCGTCCGGTGTTGGCGTACATGAGTTCGTAGAACGCCGGGTGCGCCAGACCGAAGCCGACGTGGCTGTCCCAGCCCACCCGCAGGTCGACGAGCGGGTCCTCCGACGGGCCGTGACGGCGCTTCTCGGCCAGGTACCGCTCGAAGCCCGTGGCCGCGACAGCTTCGAGCAGGCCCTGCTTGTCACCGAAGTGGTGGTAGAGCGTGGGGGCCGTGATGCCCGCGGCCCGGCACACGTCGCGCACGGAGATCGCCGAAGCGCCGACCTCGCCGAGCAGGGTGGTGGCCACTTCGAGGACGTGCGCGCGCGTGGAACTTGACATGTAACGAGGTTACACGGATTGGTTGCCATCGTTATGGCATGCCTGTATAAACATAAACCGTTACCCGAGTTCCTATACCTCCGTTACATCCGCCGAGTCGAGGAGGAGCCGTGCCGAACCCGCCCCACCACGCGAACACCCACACGCGCAGAACGGTGCTGAAGTCCACGACGGTGGCCGCCGCGAGCACCGCGCTCCTGCCGGACGCGGCCTCCGGTGCCGCGTCGCCGGCAGCCGCGAACCCCGGAGACGTCGTGCGCGTCACCCTGTCGGTCAACGGACGCAGTCGAGTCGTCGACGTCGAGCCGCGGGTCACCCTGCTCGACGCGCTGCGCGAGCGGTTGGGACTGACGGGCACGAAGAAGGGCTGCGACCGCGGGGAGTGCGGCGCGTGCACGGTCCTGGTCGACGGCGAGCGCATCAAGTCCTGCCTGACGCTGGCCGTGATGCGCCGGGGATCCGAGATCACCACCGTGGAGGGGCTGGCGGACGGGGACCGCTTGCACCCGGTGCAGGCAGCGTTCATCCGGCACGACGCGTTCCAGTGCGGAGGGTGCACGTCGGGCCAGATCATGTCCGCGGTCGCGTGCGTCCGGGAAGGTCACACCGGGTCGGAGGCGGAGATCCGCGAGTGGATGAGCGGCAACCTCTGCCGCTGCGCCTGCTACCAGAACATCGTGGCAGCGGTGGCCGACGCGGCTCGCGAGGTGCGGAGGTGAAGGCCTTCGGCTACACCCAGGCCCGCGACGCGGCCGACGCCGTGAGCCTGGCGCACCGGACACCAGGGGCCGGGTTCATCGCGGGCGGCACCGACCTGCTGAACCTGATGAAGGACGGGGTCCAGCGCCACGACCACCTGATCGACGTCAACCGGCTCGACCTGGCCGCGGTGACCGGGACCGCGACGGGCCTGCACATCGGCGGGCTGGCCCGGATGCGGCAGGTGGCCGAGCACCCCGCGGTCCGCAAGGGCTTCCCCGTGCTGGCACAAGCGCTGCTGGCGTCGGCGTCGCCGCAGGTGCGCAACATGGCGACGATCGGCGGGAACCTGCTGCAACGCACGCGGTGCGGCTACTTCCGGGACACGGCATCCGCGTGCAACAAGCGAGCGCCCGGCAGCGGCTGCCCCGCGCTGGC
Source organism: Umezawaea beigongshangensis (assembly GCF_016464305.1). GTDB lineage: Bacteria > Actinomycetota > Actinomycetes > Mycobacteriales > Pseudonocardiaceae > Umezawaea_A > Umezawaea_A beigongshangensis. Next base: position 708,751 of record NZ_JAEIOJ010000003.1, on the reverse strand, counting down.
TGGGTGGAACCGCGGACACGCCGTGCTGGGTGGCAGCGAGCACTGCATCGCCACCCACCCCTCCGACTTGGCGGTGGCGTTGACGGCGCTCGACGCGACGGTGCACGTGCTGGGACCTGGTGGCCCGCGGCGAATCCCGATCGGGGAGTTCCACCTCCGCCCGGGGGACACGCCGAACGTCGACACGGCTCTGCGGCCCGCGGAGCTGATCACCGCGGTCGAGGTGCCGAACAGCCGGACCGCAACGGGGTCGCGCTACCTCAAACTGCGAGACCGGGCCACGTTCGAGTTCGCGGTCGTGTCGGCCGCCGCCGCTCTGCACCTCGACGGCCGCACGGTCCGCGACGTGCGGCTGGCGTTCGGCGGGATCGCCACCACTCCGTGGCGATCCCCCGACGCCGAGGCCGCACTGCGCGGTCGCAGCCTGACGGTGGAGACGATCTCAGAGGCTGGGCGGGCGCTGGTGCGCGACGCGGTGCCGCGCCACGACAACGGGTTCAAGGTCGAACTGGTGCAGCGCGCACTGGCCGAACTGCTGAACGGGATGGGAGGTCGGCGGTGAACGGTCTGGTCGGACGCCCGGTCGAACGGGTCGAGGGGCACGCCAAGGTCACGGGCACCGCGCGCTACCCGGCGGACGACCCGGTGCCCGGTGCTCTGCACGGGTTCCTCGTCACCAGCACGGTGGCGAGGGGCGAGGTGACCGACATCGACACGTCTGCCGCGCTGGGCCACCCCGGCGTGGTCGCGGTGTACACCCACCGCGAGATGCCGCGCCTGACGGTACCGCCGTTCCCCTACCCCAAGGGGTTCATCCCCTTGCAGGGCACCGCGATCCACCACGCGGGCCAGCCGGTGGCGATCGTGCTGGCCGAGACGCTGGAGCAGGCGCAGGAGGCCGCGTCCCTGGTACAGGTGCGCTACCGCTCCGAACCTCCCAGGGCCGTGATCGACGACGCGGGCCAGCAGCCGTACCTGCCGCCACCGTTCCGCGACCGGCCCAACGAGTTCACCCGCGGCGACGCGTCGAGGGCGCTGGCGCAGGCGGAGGTCCGCGTGGAGGCGCACTACTCCAGTCCCACTCGCCACCACAACCCGATCGAACCGCACGCCACCACGGCGCACTGGGACGGCGACCGGCTGACTCTGCACGAGACCACGCAGGGCGTCAACGTCACCCGAGGCGTCGTGGCCACCGCGTTCGGGCTGCCTGCTGACCGCATCCGGGTGCTGGCCCCCTACCTGGGTGGCGGCTTCGGGGCGAAAGGACCGGTCTGGCCACACACCATCGTCAACGCCGCGGCCGCGCGCCTCGCCCGGCGTCCGGTCCGGCTGGTGCTCAGCCGCGCCCAGATGTTCACCCTGACCGGTCACCGAGCGGAGTTCCGCCAGCACCTGAAGATCGGCGCCACCCGCGAGGGCAGGTTGACGGCCATCGTCGAGACGACGACGGCACAGCTGACCACCACCGAGGAGTCGATCTTCAACGAGAGCGACTCCACCAGCACGCTCTACACGTGCCCGAACGTCCACATCAGACAGGAGGGCGTGCGCCTGGACATCGCCACCTCCAGCTACATGCGCTCCCCCGAGACCACCGCGCACTTCGGCCTGGAAACCGCCCTGGACGAACTGAGCTGGGTCCTGGGCGTGGACCCGCTGGAGCTGCGGCGGCGCAACCACACCGACATCGACCAGGAGACCGGTCTGCGGATCGCCAGCAAGCACCTGCTCGACTGCTACACCACGGCCGCTGACGCCTTCGGCTGGTCGCGGAGGAACCCCGCGCCCGGCGCGACCAGGGACGGCGACGAGTACATCGGGTGGGGCATGGCCACCGAGGCGCACACCTTCTCCGCCATTCCGGCCACCGCCTCGGTCACCATCGGCCTCGACGGCAAGGCCGTCCTGCGCATCGCCACCCAGGACATCGGCACCGGCACCCGCACGATCATCTGCCAGATCGGCGCTGACGCCCTGGGCGTGCCGATCACCGACGTCCACGCCGTCATCGGCGATTCGGCGCTGCCCAACGCGAGCCTGTCGGCCGCCTCGGCGACGATCGCCAGCATCAGCGGGCCGGTGGACCGAGCCGCCCGCACAGCCAGGGACACCGTCGTGGGGCTCGCCGTAGCCGACCGGCGTTCTCCGCTGTTCGGCGTCCCGGTGAGCGACGTCGAGACGAGGCACGGGCACCTGATCCACACCCGCGACCAAGCACGCCGGGACACCTACCGGGCGGTGGTGAGCAGGGCGGGCAAGCCCGTGGAGACGACGGGCAGCGTGCCCAACGTGCCCGGCCACTCCTACGGCGTGGTGTTCGCCGAGGTGCGGGTGCACGCCCGGCTGGGCGCTGTACGCGTCACGCGGGTCGTCACCGCCCACGACATGGGACGGGTGATGAACCGCCGCACCGCACGCGGGCAGGTTCTCGGCGGCGTGACCTGGGGCATCGGGCACGCGCTGATGGAACACACCGTCTACGACCGCGCCACGGCCAGGGTGGTCAACCCGAACCTCTCGACCTACCTCGTGCCCGTGTGCGCGGACGTGCCCAGCGTGGAGACGCTGTTCGTCGACCGCCCGGACCCGTCCAGCACCGCTCTGGGAGCACGCGGCTTCGGGGAGACCCCGATCACCGGAGTGCCCGCCGCCATCGGCAACGCGGTCTACCACGCCACCGGTCGACGGGTGCGCGACCTCCCCATCACTCAGGACAAGCTGTTGTAGACCTGTCTCTTCGGCTCGGCGGGCCGGGGGCACCCGCCTCGTGAGCCGCCGGTCCGGTCGTCCGCGCGAGGTGCGCCACGGCGCTCGACGGGTGACCGGACCGGCAGGCTCCGGACGTGGGGACCTCGCGGAACGCGGCCGGGCGTCCGGCCGCGTTCGGTGACGAGATGGTTCTGATCCACAACCGGTTGCGGGCGGACACGGCCGCGCGACCTCCGGAGCACTGCCCGTCCTTCTGCTCCGCGCCGCACCAGCACCACTCCGGAGAGGACGTCGGAGCCTTCCCGCTGCTGGACGAGGAGTTCCCGGAGCTGCGGCCGATCGTCGTCGTGCTGCGGGAGGACCACGTCCTGCTCAGCGGGTTGCTGCGCGACTTCCGGACCGTGCTCGACGGCCTCCCGGTGGGGGGCGACGAACCACGGGTCGACCCGCCCGGCGGACGAGCACGTCGCAGTTGCCGGCACTCGTCGTGCCGTGCACGGGTCAACTGGTGGTCGTCCTCGACCAGAACGCCGTCGACCAGAACGCCGTCGACGTCGCGCTGCCGACGGTGCGGCAGACCCTCGGTTCTTCATCGGCGAGCACGGTGGTCCACACCCCGGCGATGCTCCGGCGGTCCCGACCCCGGGCGCCCGTTCACGGACGAGGACACCGAACCCGGCTCTTCGCAGTGCCGGTCCGGTGGTCAGGCCGGTGATCCCGGCTCCGATCACGATCGTTCGCACCAGTGCCCGCCCCACCCAGAAAGAACGAAGGACAGCATTCGGCAGCAGTGGTTCGCAACAGCTCCCGCGGTAGTGCTGGAATGAATTCTGAACGCGAGTTCGGACAGTGCTCGAATGATGTGCTTGACCGTTCAACATCTGAGCGGTAGCTTTCCGGGACGAATCACCGATTCATCTCGGAAAGGGAAAACATGCGACTGAGGTCCGTTGCCCTCGCCGTGGCCGCCGCAGGTTTGCTGGTCACCGCCCCCACCGCGTCGGCGGCGATGTCCGAGACGTCGGGCGAGGCGTGGCCGCCCGGGAACTGCCCGCAGGACAACTTCTGCATCTGGCCCAACTGGGCCCACCCGGAGCCCGCGCCCGTGGAGACCCCGTCCCTGGTGACCAACCGCGAGTGGTCCGGCAGCGTCCCGGCGCTGACCTACTACAACCACACGCCCCGCAGCGTCGACCTGGAGTACTCCTACACCTGGCCCGACGGGTCGACCTCGTCCTACCAGAACTGCTTCGACCCCGGCGGCAACATCTTCTACCTCCCGGTGACCGTGACGAAGCTGAGCTGGCACGACGGCCCGTGCTAGCAGCCGGGTCCTGAGCGCTGCCACGAGACGAACGGGAGGTGTTCGGGCTCCGTCCGCACGGGCGGACTCCGGGCACCTCGCTCGGCGCGCGGCACGCCGAGACCTATGATGGCGGCGTGGAATCGCGCGAGGCCGTGGAACGTCCGGTGAGGTTCGGCACGGCCCGGCTGGCGCCGGCCCCGCACCACCCGACGGCCCTGCTGCTCACGGTCGACGGCACTCTCCAGTCCTGTGTGGACGTGGAGGATCCGGCGAGGCTGCACATGCCCTACTCCCAGTGGATCGCTCGCGTGCTGGACCTGCACCACCCCGCCGGTGAGCCGGTGTCGGCCCTGCACGTCGGCGGAGGCGGGTTCACGATCCCCAGGTACGTGGCCGCGACCCGCCCCGGTTCACCCCAGACGGTGTACGAACTGGACGGCCCGCTGGTCGACCTCGTGCGCTCCCACCTGGCCCTGGACTCGGTCGCCGACCTGCGGGTGCACGTCGAGGACGGCGAGTCGGGGGTCGGGCGCGCTCCGAACGCCAGCGCCGACGTGGTGGTGGTCGACGTCTTCCAGGCGGACACGATGATGGTCCACCTGGCGGCCGTGGAGTTCCTGTGCGAGATCGCCAGGGTCCTGCGTCCCGGCGGCCTGCACCTGAGCAACATGTGGTCCGCGGCGGACGTGACGCTGGTGCTGCGCGCCGTGGCCTCCCTCGGCGAGGTGTTCCCGCACGTCGTGCTGCTCACCGAAGCGGGCCCGATGCTGGGCAAGCGGCCGGGCAACGTGGTCCTGGCGGCCTCCGACCGCGAGCTGCCGCACCAGGCCCTCACCACGTGGGCGGAGTCCAGCGGCAGCAGCGTGTTCTGCCTCTTGGCCGCGGAACTGGCGGCCCTGCACGGCACGGCGCCCGCGCTGACCGCCGAGCACCCGGCGGGCGACGTCGCCCTCGTGCCGCGCCGTCCCCGGTGAACGACCCCGACCGGGTTCCCGCTGCCGGCGCGGCGCGGCCGAGGCGCTCCACCCGCGCCTGAGGGCCGGTCTCCCCGCGACAGGACCCCGCCAGGTCCGGGCGTCGCCCGCCCCCGCCGCGGCCACCTCGGCTTGGGCGCGGGCCCCACTCCTGCATCGGCGCACCGCCGCCCGCCAGGAGATCGCCACCGGCCTGGAGCGGCCGTTCACCCGGTTTCCCGACCTGCGCCTCGGCGAGGTGGCCGCACAGCGGCACGACACACCCCGCCGGGGCGCGGCGGGCTCACCCGGCGTGGACGAACTCCTCGCCCGGCGCTCGATCGGACGACGGCGGCGCGCGGTGCCCCCGCAGCATCGTCGCGGCGACGAGGGCGGCGAGCAGCAGCACGACGGCGGTGGCGAGGAAGACCGCCGCGTAGCCGTCGGTCAACGCGCGCAGCGGCGGGCCGTCCGAGTTCTCCACGGTCGCGATGTAGAGGGTGGTGAAAACGGACAGGGCGATGCAGCCGCCGATCTGCATGGCCGAGTTGACCAGGGCCGAGGCCGCTCCCGCGTCGTGCGGGGCGATGCCGCTGAGGGCGACGTTCTGGAGCGGGACGAGGACGAACGCGATGCCGATCCCGGCGGCGACGAGCCCCGGCAGCACCTGGGTCCAGTAGCCGCCCTCCGGGGTGATGCGCGTCAGGTGGAGCATTCCGGCCGCGGCGATCAGCGGACCGGTCGTCATCAGCACGCGCGCGCCGAGCTTCGGGAACAGCCTGGCCGCGACGGGCGCGGTGGCCGTGGTCGCCAGCGTCATGCCCAGGGCGGCCAGCCCGGCCAGCAGCGGGCTCAGGTGCAGCACGATCTGCAGGTGGAACGCCAGGTAGAGGGTCATGCCGATGAAGACGGCGCCGATGATCGCCTGGATGAGGAACGCTCCGGCGCGAACGCGGTCGCGGACCACGCGCAGCGGCAGCAGCGGCTGGGCCACGCGGGACTCGACCAGGACGAACAGGGCCAGCAGCACCAGCCCCAGGACGAGGAACACGAGCGTGTCCGGGGAGCCCCAGCCGGCTTCGGCGAGGGTGAACCCGTAGACCAGGCTGCCCAGGCCGAAGGTGACGGTGACGGCGCCCGCGACGTCGTAGCGGTTGTCGCCGTCGGCCCTGCTCTCGGAGACGAACAGCAGCGCGCCGACCACGCCGACGACCACGAAGACGACGTTGACCAGCAGGCACCACCGCCAGCCCGCGAACTGGGTGAGCACGCCTCCCAGGGCGAGCCCGACCGCGGCGCCCGTTCCGGCGACGGTGCCGAACACGGCGAAGGCGGTGCCGCGATCGCGGCCCGACGGGAAGGTGACGGTCAGCAGGGCGAGCGCGGCGGGCGCGAGCAGGGCGGCGAACACGCCCTGCAGGCCGCGGGCGAGGATCAGCTCGGTGCCGCTGTGCGCGAGCCCGCCCCACACGGAAGCGGCGCCGAAGCCGAGCATCCCGACCAGGTAGCTGCGCCTGCGGCCCCAGTAGTCGGCGATCCGGCCACCGAGCAGCAGCAGTGCCCCGAACGCCAGGACGTAGGCGGTGATGACCCACTGGCGCTGGGCGTCGGTCATCCCCAGGTCCTCCTGGGCCTGCGGGAGGGCGACGTTGACGATCGTCGCGTCCAGCACGACCACCAGCTGGGTCAGGGACAGCACCGCCAGCGCCCACCAGCGCCGGGAATCGGGAGGAGAAGAGGGCAAGGGTGTGGACACGAGGAAAGCTCCGGCTTTGCGAAAGGAACGCTGGAGGTTTCGAGCCCCGGATCAGCCCGCAGCGGGCCAGACCACCTCGGCCACGTGGCCGAGCAGGCTTGCACCCTACAACGACGTCGACGGAGTCGCGCCGCGCTCGACGGGCCCGGTGACGACGGTCACGACCTGGTGGCGCGTGATCCCCGGCGCGAGAAACAGGCCCGGATCGCGGCCGTCCGGGATCGACGCCCGGCACCGGGGAGGTGATCTGGTCCGGTGTGGACGGTTCCGTCCACACCGGACCGGGCGCCGTCAGGCGGGCGACACGGCGCGGCGCACGCTGTCGCGCAGCAGTTCCCGGCGGCGGTCGTGGACGTCGGCGGGCTCGTCGGCGGTGGCCGCGTAGACGTTGCTGACCGGCGACCAGGCCATCGACATGGCGATGACCAGGGCCATCAGGTCGAACGGGTCACCGGCGCGGATCAGGCCCGCCGCCTGCGCCTCGGCGATGGCGCGCAGCTTGGCGTCGTCCAGCCGGTCGGCGTTCTCGACCAGGTGGCCGGTGGGTCGTCGTTCCAGACGGGCCCAGGTGGCGAGCCGGATGAGGTCGGGGCGCTGGAGGTACTCGTCGTACAGGCGCACGGCCCAGTCCGCCAGATCACCGGCGTCGATGGGGACGACGTTGACGATCCGCTCCAGGGAAGCGAAGAAGATCGCGTCGAACAGCCTCTCCTTGCTGCCGAAGTAGGCGTAGAGCTGAGCCTTGTTGGTGCGCGCCGCGGCGACGACCCGTTCGATGCGGGCTCCGGCGATGCCGTGCTCGGCGAACTCGCGGGTGGCCACGTCGACGATGCGCTTGCGCGTGGCCTCACCTCGGGCGGTCAACTGCTGGTCGGGCATGGCACCCACTCTACAGACAGAACAGTTGGTTTGCTTTTCCTGCGGCACTGTCCTACCTTCGAACAGACCGAACAGTCTGTTTGAAGGAGTGTCATGAGGAACAGCACCGGCTGGCAGGCGCACGGCCCGCGCGAGTTTCACCGGGTGTCGATCCCCCGGCGCGACCTCCGCCGCGACGACGTCGCGGTGCGCGTGGACTTCTGCGGCGTCTGCCACACCGACCTGCACGCCGTCCGCGAGCACCGCGGCGAGGACGGGCCGCTGCTCGTGCCGGGTCACGAGTTCACCGGCGTGGTGACGGAGACCGGTCCCGACGTGACCCGCTTCCGCGTCGGCGATCCCGTCGCCGTGGGCAACATCGTGGACTCCTGCGGCGAGTGCGCCCTGTGCGCGGCGGGTCAGGAGAACTTCTGCCGAGAGTTCCCGACGCTGACCTACGGCGGCACCGACCGCCACGACGGGTCTCCGACGCTGGGCGCCTTCTCCCGCGAGTACGTCGTCCGCGACCGGTTCGCCCACCCCCTGCCCGCCGGACTGGACCCGGCCGCGGCGGCGCCCCTGATGTGCGCCGGGGTCACCGTGTGGGAGCCGCTGCGGGCTCTCGGCGTGGGGCCGGGCACCCGCGTCGCGGTGAGCGGACTGGGCGGCCTGGGCCACCTGGCGGTCAAGTTCGCCGCGGCACTGGGCGCCGAGGTCGCGGTGATCAGCCGGTCGCCGGACCGCGCGGCCGAGGCGGCCGAACTCGGTGCCCACGACCTGGTCGTCTCCGGCGATCCCGACCAGATGGCCGCGGCTCGCGACCGGTTCGACGTCCTGATCGACACCATCCCCGTCCCGCACGACCTCGGCCCCTACCTCCGACTGGTCGCGGTGGACGGCACGCTCAGCCACCTCGGTCACCTCGGTCCCGTGACCGTCGAGACGCTCGACCTGCTCATCGGCCGCAAGAAGCTCAGCTCCGCGGGCAGCGGGGGCCTTCCCGCCACCGCCGCGATGCTCGACTTCTGCGCCGCTCACGGCATCACCGCCGACGTCGAGGTCCTCCCGTCGGCCGACGCGGCCCTCGCCCTGGACCGCCTGGAGCGGGGCGACGTCCGGCACCGCTTCGTCCTCGACCTGTCCGACCTGTCCTGACGGTGCGACGCCCGCGGAGAGCGGCCGGGCCACCGGTTCCGCCGCGTTCCGCGGGTGAGCCGCCGCAGCAGGTGCTCGGCGGGGCGGGGCGCGGCGGGCAGCAACCCGGCCAGTCCGCACACGGCGAGGACGTCGCCGGAGAACAGCAGCAGGGCGTGCGCGAAGCCGGATGGGAACGGCAGTGCCAGCGGTAGGAACCGCACCGGATCGCCGAGCACCGCGGACCACGCCGAACTCCACGTCACCTCTCGACTCCCCGGAGCCCCGGCACCTCCGGCACACGGAGGGGCGGAACGGAGGGGTTCCCGGTGCACCCGGCACCGGTCGGCGTCGGAGGTCGGCGTTGGAGGTCGGCTCGCTTGACAGCCGCGCTCCGGCACGGGCAAACTCACACTGTCCAGATCGCGTGCGCACGCTGATGCCTCGACCGCGCCGCCGACGAGTGCGCGCGTTCCCCGGAGAAGCACGTCTCGCTCCTCAGCTCCGCTCTCCTCCTGCTGCCGTTCTTCTCCGCACACCTCGTGAAAGCAGGTTCGTCGCGATGACCGCGCTGACTTCCTCGCCACCCCCGTCCCGGACACGGCCACGACGCGGCTCACGCGGCAGCTGGACCGCGGTGACGCTGACATCGCTGGCGATCTCCGGGTACTTCGTCGGCCAGTACGCGACCGGCAGCCTCGACGCGCTCGCCGAACAGGAGGTCGGCCTCGCGGGCGGCTACGCGGACCGGCCGTTCTTCGTCCAGATCGCCTTCTACGTCCACATCGTCTCGGCGGGCGTCGCCCTGGCCGTGGGGCCGTTCCAGTTCGCCAGGACGATCCGCCGCCGCTACCGGGCCGTGCACCGCTGGATCGGCCGCACCTACGCCGTGTCCATCGCGTTCGCCTCGGTCTCGGGCCTGGTGATGGCCGCTTTCAGCACCGCCGCGTTCGTCGGGTTCTTCGGCTTCGGAACGCTGGCCGTGCTCTGGGGCTGGACCACGTGGCGCGGCTATCGCGCCGCGCGGGAACGCGACTTCGCCAGTCACCAGGCGTGGATGATCCGCAGTTTCGCCCTCACCTTCGCCGCCCCCACGCTGCGGTTGTGGCTGGGGGTTCTCATCCTCTTCCAGCTGGCGATCGGCGTCGGCGGTCCCGACCCGGAGGTCGACCAGTTGATGGGCGACGCCTACGCCGCCGTTCCCTTCCTGTGCTGGCTGCCGAACATCGTCGTCGCGGAGATCATGATCCGGCGCCGCGACCTTCCCGGCCTCCGGTTCTCCCCGTCTCCCGCACCGCGCGGGACGGCACGGGCCGACGCCGTGCCCGTCGAGGTGTGACCGGCGCGCGGGCCACCCCGGCCCCCCGACCCCCGCGTGCCAGGATCTCCCCATGGAACAGCGACGCAAGCGCGCCACCTATCACCACGGTGACCTGCGGGCTGCTCTCGTCGACGCGGGCGTGGAGCTGGCCCGCACAGGTGGCCCGCACGCCGTCGTCCTGCGGGAGGTCACCCGGATCGTCGGGGTCGCGCCGAACTCCGCGTACGGCCACTTCACGACGCTGGCCACGTTGAAGCGAGCCGTGTCCCAGAAGGCTCTCCGCGCGATGGCCGCCGCGATGATCGCCCAGCTCGCCGAGTTCCGGGAACCCGCCGACCCCGTGGAGGCGGCGAAGGCCCACCTGTGCGAGGTCGGCCGCGCCTACGTGCGGTTCGCGCTGGACGAACCGGGCCTCTTCGCCACGGCCATGGCGGGCGATCCCGTCGGTGTGAAGGCGCCCGGTTTCGTCGAGGACACGACGGACCCCGGCTACGAGGACCGGCCCAAGCCCGACTCGGTGCTCCTGGAGGCGCTCGCCCGCCTGACCGCGGTGGGGTGCCTGGCACCGGAGAGGACCGCTGACGCGGTGATGGCCAGCTGGGCGACGGTCCACGGTCTGGCCACCCTCCTGCCCAACCTCCAGCCCCAACCGTCGCAGGACGAGCGGGACGCCACCGTCGACTCCGCCCTGCACGTGCTGGTCGTGGGGCTCACGACGCCGGACCGGGAGTCGTAGCGTCACACCGGCTCCGGTGATCCGGAGGCCGTCCGGCCAGGTCGTGAGCAGGATCTGGTGCGGGCGCCGCCCTCCCACGTCGCCGCGTTCACCAGGGCGGGCGTGCCGTCCGAGGTCGCGGCCCGCACGATCGCGAAGGCCGTGACGGACCGCAGGCCCCGCACCCGCTGCACCACCGGCGCGCCTCCCGCGTCCTGCCCGGCCGGGTGTGCTCGACCGGCTGACGGTCTCCGACCTGCGCAAGCACCACCCGGCGGCGCGGCACGCCTGACAGGTGCCGTCCCGGGTGCAGTCCTACCGGGTGCCGTCCTACTGGGTGTCGTCCTACTGGGTGCCGCTGGGCGACAGCCGCCGCGTGATCCGGTCGAACAGCTCCGTCAGCGGCTCGCCGATCTCCCGCCCGAACTCGGTCAGCCCGTAGGTGACCTGTGGCGGCGTCGTCGGCTCGACCTTCCGCCAGAGCAGGCCGTCGTGGACCAGTGCGCGCAGGGTCTGGGCGAGCATCTTCTCGCTGACGCCCCGGATGCTCCGGCGCAGCTCGAAGAACCGGAGGTCTCCGTTTCGCAGGGCGATCAGCACCCAGACGCCCCACCTGCTGGTCACGTGGTCGACCACGTCGCGCGCGAGGCAGTCGGTGTGAAACACCTCATACGACGCGTCCGCCTCGGCCGGGGTGAACTGCGCGCCTTCTGCCACGTGCTGAGCTTACCCGGAGGTACGTCCTTACCAGGAGTTAGCCCGCCTCCTAGCGTTCTCTCCACAGAGGACGTCGAACGAGGAGCAGATCATGATCGTGGTGACCGGAGCTACCGGGAACGTGGGCCGGCCGTTGACGCGGGCACTGGCCGAGGCGGGCGAGCAGGTGACAGCGGTGTCGCGGAACGCGGCGGCAGCACGGGACGGCGTCCGCCACGTGAGCGCCGACCTGAACGAGCCCGCCGGCCTGGACCCCGTGCTGGAGGGGGCGAAGGCGCTGTTCCTCCTGCTGCCCGGCGACCTGCACGCCGCCGGGGCCGACCCGGCCGGCGTCGTCCGCCGGGCCGCCGCCAGCGGGGTCCGCCGGATCGTCCTGCTCTCCTCGCTGGGCGTGGTGACCAGGCCCCACGGCGCGACGCGGATCGCGCTGCGCGGCGTGGAGGACGTCCTGCGGGAGTCCGGTGTGGACTGGACGGTCCTGCGGCCGGGCGGCTTCGCCTCCAACGCCCTGTGGTGGGCCGAGTCCGTCCGCGCGCAGCGGGTCGTGGCCGCGCCCTTCGGCGACGTCGGCGTGCCGATCCTCGACCCGGCCGACATCGCCGACGTGGCGGCGGCGTGCCTGCTGGACGACCGGCACAGCGGCGGCGTCTACGAGCTGACCGGCCCGGAGGTGATCACTCCGCGCCAGCAGACGCAGGCCATCGCCGCCGCGCTGGGTTCACCGGTGCGGTTCCGGGAACTCACCCGCGAGGAGGCCAAGGCGGGCATGTCCCTGGCCATGCCGGCGGAACTCGCCGACGACACCCTGGACATCCTCGGTTCCCCGAACCCGGCCGAGCTGCGCGTCAGCCCGGACGTCCAGCGGGTCCTGGGCCGCACTCCGCGCACCTTCGCGGACTGGGCCGCGCGCAACGTCGCCGCGTTCCGCTGAGACCTGTCACCGGGTCGGGTGAGGTCGTGGTCGCCGGACGGCGGGCAGGACAGCGTCGGCCGGGTGCCGAAGTCCGCGGCGGTGCAGTCGGCGCACTCGTCGTTCACCGGGTTGCTCTCCGTGCGCGAACTGGGTCGCCGGAACTGTCCGTTCACGCACGGTGACCACCGATCGGACTTCACAACGACGCGATCTCGACGTGCCGGTGAACGCGGCCCGAGGTGCGACGATCCGCTCCCACCTCCGAGAACGGGAGCAGTCCGCCGTGCACATCGAGTTCACCGGCCGCGTCGACGTCGCCGAACAGCTGCGGGGGCTCGCCGCCGCCCACCACAGATCGCGAGCGGTGGTGTTCGCCGTGTGCGCGGCGGCGCTGGTCGGCGGAGCCGCCCTGCTGACCACCGCGTTCGCCGACGTCGGCTCGTCGCTGATCGTCTGCGCGGTGATCGTCGTCTACCAGCTGACCCTCGGACAGCGCCGGGCGATCCGCAAGGTGGCACACCGCGTGTGCGTGCCCGCGAGGTTCGTCCTGACCGACGACGTCTACCGCTTCGAGTCCGAGACGGACCGGTACGAGCTGCGCTGGGACGCGCTGCACCGGATCGTCGAGACGCCGGAGTTCTTCCTGCTGTTCCAGAACTCCCAGCAGGTGACCGTGCTGCCCGGACGCCTGCTCACCGACGAGCAGGCCGCCGAGCTGAGCGCCGTGCTCGCCCCGCACCGCGAGCGGGGGAAGGTGCTGCCGCAGGCGGGCGCGCTCCCGCCGCCACCGGAGGGCGCGACGCCCGAACGGCTGGAGTTCGCCGGTCAGGTCCGCGTCGACGAGTACGTCAGGGGCATGGGCTTCGCGTTCCGCGGCAGGGACGTGCTCCTGCGGGTGCTCGCCGCGGTGTCGCTGGTCCTGGGCGTGCTCTACCTGCTGTCGGGGGAGATCTGGGCGGGGGCCACCTGCGTCGGCGCGGCGCTCTTCCTGATCTGGAACACGACCGCCGGCCGTCGCCGGGCGGTGCGCAAGGCCGCGGAGAGGCTGTGCGTGCCGACCCGGTGGACCGTCACGGACGAGGGCATCTCCGCGGTCACGGCCACCGAGCGGTACGCGGTCCGCTGGACGGCGTTCCACCGGCTGCGGGAGACCGCGGAGTTCTTCCTGCTGCACCAGAGCCCCACCGTCGTGCTCGTGCTGCCGAAGCGGCTGCTCGCCGCGGAGCAGGCGGCCGAGCTGAGCGCGCTGCTGACGATGAGCACCACGAACTCGGGGAAGCCGGTGCTCGCCACGCCGCGCTCGTGATCAGTCCTCGCGGGTCCAGGCGAGCACGATCCACGCCTCGCGGCACCGCCAGCCCGCGGGCGTCCGCACCGCGGTGTGGGCCAGGCGCAGGCCGCTGGAGCGGTGGGGCGGCTGGCCGTCGCGGTAGAAGCGCACGAACTGGTTCGCCGACACCTCCGCGCTGTCACCGTCGAGGTCCACCAGCACGTCGGTGTTCGAGTGCCGGGTGCGCTCCCCCTCGACCCCGCTCCGGCGCAGCAGGTCGACCACCTCGCCCGCGCCGTGCAGCTCCCCGGCCTTCGGCGAGTGGACCGTGACGTCGTCCGGACGACCGCAGGCGCAACACCGTGACCCTCACCGGCGCCGGGAACCGGCAGCTGCGACGGTTGGACCGGGCGCTCGACGGCGTGCAGGACGAACTGCTCGAACCGCTGTCGGCCCACGACCGGCAGGCGCTCGTCCGCCTGCTCACCCGGTTGCTCGCGCACCACGCGCCGGGCTGAGGGTCCTCAGCCCTCCGGTCGGTGAGCGGCCACGACGAGCCGGACGAACGAGCGGACCAGCGGACTCGGACCGGTGCCCGCCCACGCCACGACGACGTCGCTGGGCGGCACGTCCACCAGCGGAACCGCCGTGAGGCCGTGGGGCAGCGGGTGCGCGAGCGGGGCCATCCCCACCGAGCCGTTCCACAGGACTGCCTGGAGGCACTCGTGGACCGTGCGCACGACCGGGCCGTCGCGGTCGTGGACGTTCCAGTACGCCCGCCAGACCGGATCGGTGCCCTCGGGCAACCGGAACCACGGGCGGTCGGCCAGCTCGCCCGTGCGCAGGCGGTCCCGACCGGCGAGGGGGTCGTCGGCGCGCAGGACCACGCCCACCGGGTCGCTGCGCAGCACGTGGGTGGTGATGCCGGTGTCGTCGAACGGTGACCTGGTCAGGGCGACGTCGACCAGACCGGCGCGCAGGCCGGCGGTCGGATCGGTGAAGTCGGCCTCCCGGACGCGCACGCGCGTGCCGGGGTGCTGCTCGCGGTAGGCGGCGGCCAGCCGGGCGCCGGTCTGCTCCGAGCTGTCGCCGAGCGTGCCGATCGTGATGGTGGACGCGCCGGCGGCGTCGGCCACCCGCGTGCGCAGCCGGTCGGCCGACGCGAGCAGGGTGCGCGCCTCGGCGTGCAGCGCCGCCCCGGCCGGGGTGAGGGCCACCCCGGCGGGTGAGCGGTGCAGCAGCACGTGACCGAGATCGGTCTCCAGCTGCTTGATCGCCCTGCTCAGCGGCGGCTGGGTCATGTGCAGGCGCGCGGCGGCCCGGCCGAAGTGCAGCTCCTCGGCGACCGCCACGAAGTACCGCAGCTCGCGCAGGTCCATCAGCTGCGACGATACGCGGCCGGTATCGGCGGCACCGCACCGGACTTGGACACCGCGAACGCCCGCGCGCTGGACTGGGGCCGGTCCCGTTCCCGTTCAGAAGGAGTCAGCGTGTCCGATCAGGTGCTGCCCGATCCCGTCGTGGAGACCACCGGTGTGCGGGAACTCGCCCGCGACCTGGTGGTGATCCCGGACCGGCGGGTGCCGCTCGTCCCGAACATCGGGGTGATCGGCGGCGAGCACTCCGTTCTCGTCGTGGAGACGGGGTTGGGGCCGCGCAACGCGGAGACCGTGCTGGCGTTCGCGACCGAGTACGCGCGGGGACGCAGGCTCCTCCTGACCACGACGCACTTCCACCCCGAGCACGCGTTCGGCGCGCAGGTCTTCGCCGACGACGCGACGTTCCTGCTCAACCGGGACCAGGCCGACGACCTGAGGACGAGGGGCCCCGGCTACCTGGAGATGTTCCGCGGGCTCGGCGAGACGGTCGCGCGTCGGCTGGAGGGCGTCGAACTGGCCACCCCCGACGTCGTCTACGAGCGCGAGCACGAACTGGACCTGGGCGGCCGGGTGGTGCGGCTGCGGGCCACCGGCCGGGCGCACAGCCGGGGCGACCAGGTGGTGGAGGTGCCGGACGCGGGCGTGCTGTTCACCGGCGACCTGGTGGAGGCAGGCCAGTTCGCCATCTTCCCGTGGTTCCCGCCGCACGACACCGACGTGTCCGGCACCCGCTGGCTGGCGGTGCTGGAGCGGCTCGCCGCCGGGAGACCGCGGGTCGTCGTGCCCGGTCACGGCGACGTCGGCGGCGCGGAGCTGCTCACCGACGTGCGCGACTACCTGGCACTGCTGCGCGACGAGACGTGGGTGCGGCGCGACTCGGCGGTGAGCGAGGAGACGATCGCCGAGGAGGTCTCGGCGCTGATGATCGAGCGGTACCCGGACTGGACGGGCCGGGAGTGGCTCGGCAGGGGCGTCGGCTGCCTGTGCGCGGAGCACGCCGGCTGATCGTCGTCCGGTCCGGTGTGGACGGTCCGCACCGGACCGGGTCGCGCGAACGCTCCGCTCGCCGTGCCCGAACGCTCCGCTCGGGGTGCTGGAACGCTCCACTCGCGTTCACGCGGGAGGGGGAGCGGATCACACGATGGTGTTGGGCGGTGGAATCGGGGCGGGGGCGTCGGTACGTTGCACCCCACGGTGCGGCCTCGTCGATCACCACCGGCACGTCGTGCGTGACCGGGGTCGCCGTCCTCTCGATCGTGCGGATGACATCACCACAAGGGGTTGGTCGTGTTCAAGAAGCTTGGCGCCGTCGTGACGGCCACCGCCGCGGGCACCGTGATGCTGGCCGGTGCGGCTTCGGCGGCCGAGGTCCCCGGCCCGCTGGAGGTCGGCGGGATCGACGTCGTGGACAACAGCGACCACGTGCAGGTCGGCCTGGTGAACACGAACGACACCGACCTGCTGCACAACGCCGACGTGGTGGTCGGCGCGTGCGATCTCGACGTGAACGCGCTGATCGCCCAGGTGCCGGTGGAGGACGTCGCCAACGGTCTCGACGTCCCCGTCGGCTCTCCGGGCGTGAACGAGGCGGAGGCGCTGGCCGGTGACGTCTGCGCCACCGGCGGAATCCTGGACGCGGGCCACGGCCAGTCGAGCTGAACTCCGCACCACCGGCGTGATCAGCCCTGCTCGCCGCCGAGCCGGGCCACCCGTTCCCGCGCCTCCGCCGGGTCCTGCTCGGACAGGGCGTCGTCCCGGGTGAGCCGCGGCCGCCGGTAGCCGGTGCACTCGGCCGACCGGCGGTCCAGGCCGCGTTCGGTCGGGAGGTGGCGGCGCAGAGCGCCCCCGCCCGCGAGCCGCGCGAACACCGAGCCGGGCGGCGGTTCCGCCGCGCGCACGGCGTCCGGCAGCGCGCTGCCGTGTCAGGGCGCGACGTCGCCGCGGCGAACACCACCGATGAACACCACGGCCCGCGCGTCCGCGGGCAGCGACTCGACCAGCGTGGCCGGGCGACCGGTCGACGAGGACGTCCCGCACCTGGTGCAGGCGGCCGGGAACGCCGTCGAGACCGGCCCGGAGGTGCTGCTGGACGGCATCGACACGGCCGTGCGACGCTCGGCGTGACACGTCAACGAGTGAGTGGGGTGGTCCGGTGGCCGAGGCACGGTGGCTCGACGAGCACGAGGACCGCGTGTGGCTCGCCTACCGCGACCTCAGACGGGAGCTCCAGGCCGCCTTCGACCGGCAGCTGGTGCGCGACGCCGGCCTCTCGGCCGCCGAGTACGCCCTGCTCGCTCCCCTGTCGGAGGCGGCGGACGGTGTGCTGCGCACCCGCGAGCTGGGTCGCGCCGTGGGCTGGGAACGCAGCCGGCTCTCCCACCAGGTCAACCGGATGGAGAAGCGGGGGCTCGTCGTCCGCGAGGAGTGCCCGGACGACGCGCGGGGCTCGATGGTGCGGCTGACGCCCGCGGGCCGCACGGCGATCGAGTCGGCGGCTCCGGGTCACGTCGAGGTGGTGCGCCGCTACTTCTTCGACCCGCTGTCGGCCGAGGAGCTCGACGTCCTGGAGTCGGTGTTCGGCCGGATGCTCGCACGCATCGAGCTGGACAGGACCACACCCACCGACTCCGAACAGTAACGATGTGACCTGCCCGTTTGCGACTTGCGGGTGAAGATCCCCGCGCAAACGTCACCCGTCTGGGTAACGTGCTTGCGGCAGCCACGATCACGTGGCACGGGGGCGCGGTCCGTCGCCTCCGGTCGGTCCGGGTGGAGGTTCAGCGGGTGAACATCGACGAGGCGTTGCGCGACGCCATGACGGTCGAGGGCGCGGTGGGTGTGTCGCTGGTCGACTACGACAGCGGCATGACGCTGGGAGCACAGGGCGGCAACGCCCTGCTGGACCTCGAAGCCGCCGGTGCGGGCAACACCGAGGTGATGCGGGCGAAGCTGCGGACCATCGCCTCGCTCCAGCTGGACGACACGATCGAGGACATCCTCATCACGCTCCAGCGGCAGTACCACATCATCCGCCCGCTGTCGGACGTCCTGGTGGGCAGGCTGTTCCTGTACCTGGTGCTCGACCGCGGCCGCGCCAACCTGGCGCTCGCCCGGCACCACCTGCGGCGCGTCGAGCAGAAGCTCACGGTATGAACGAGCAGAACGGCAACCGCACGCCGATCCGCCTGCGCGATCCCCGCGTCCTCTCAGAACTCCTGGGCGGGGTCCGGGCACAGGTCGACGGCATCCAGGGCGCCGTCGTGACCAGCCGGGACGGCATGGTGCTGTCCGCCGACACCGGGCTGAGCGCCGCCGACGGCGACGCGGTGGCCTCGCAGGCCGCCGCCATGGCCGCAGCCGCGGCGGGCATCGGCTCCCGCTTCCTGCAGGTCACCTCGCTGGGCCGGATGCAGGGCGCGATGTTCGAGGGCGACCGCGGCTGCATCGGCATCGTCCCGCTGAGCAGCACGCTGCTGCTGGTCCTGCTCGGCACCCCGAACACCACCCTCGGACGCTTCACCGTCGCGGC
This sequence comes from Umezawaea beigongshangensis, assembly GCF_016464305.1. Classification (GTDB taxonomy): domain Bacteria; phylum Actinomycetota; class Actinomycetes; order Mycobacteriales; family Pseudonocardiaceae; genus Umezawaea_A; species Umezawaea_A beigongshangensis. Next base: position 690,188 of record NZ_JAEIOJ010000003.1, on the reverse strand, counting down.
GAAGCGGGCGGTCGCGATCCTGCTCGCCCCGGACCAGGGCTGATCCGGGGCCGGGACGCGGGCTCAGCGCGACCCGGCGCGGTGGCGCAGCACCCGCGCCACCAGGTCCGGCGCGAACAACCGAGCCGGTGGACTCGTCAGGGCGAACACGCGGACCAGCGCGCCGCCCAGCACCGGGTCACCGGCCGCCGCGGCCCGGTAGCGGTCGAGGTAGGCCGCGACCAGGCGGGCGGCGGCGGTGCGGCGACCGCCCAGCTCCGGGAACCGCAGGTCGGTGCCACGGCCGATGGACCACGGGCCGTGCACCAGCGAGGCGGCGGCCCGGAAGAACCGCCGGGCCAGCCGGTCGGTGCCGTGCGCGAGCAGCCGCGCCAGCAGCTGCGCCTCCAGCGCCGCGACCGACGCGCCCTGCCCGTGCAGGGGGTTGAAGGTGCACAGCGCGTCGCCCAGCACCAGGAGCCCGTCCGGGAAGCGGCGCACCCGCTCGTAGTAGCGGCGGGTGTGCCTCGGCCAGGACATCCGCACGGGGTCGTCCAGCGGCTGCGCGGTGCGCACGACCTCGGCCACCTCGCCGCCGGGCAGCGACTCGGCGAACGCGAGCAGCCCGGCGTGATCGCCCGGCGGGTGCTCGCCCAGCACCCCGGCGACGGTCACGGCGAACCGGTCGCCCTCCTGGGCGATGACGCAGCCGCCGCGCCGCGTTCCGGGGTGGAACCCGGCGACGGCCCCCAGCCCGCCGTCCAGGTGGTGCGGCTCGCGCCGGTAGTGGCGGGTGACGCACGCCAGGCCGATCTCGACGCTCTCCTCCGGCACGCGCTGGTAGCCCATCTCCTCCAGCCAGGCGGGAGTGCGCGAGGCCCGCCCACCCGCGTCCACGACGAGGTCGGCGGCGAGCCTGGTCTCCGCGGCGCTGTCCGCGCGCGGCAGCAGCCGCACTCCGGTCACCAGGTCGCGTCCCGGTGCCGAGGTGAGGCCGACGACGTCGCACGCGCCGATGATCGTGACGCCGGGCAGCGCGCGGACGCGGTCCCGGACGGCGCGCTCCAGCGCGACTCCGCTGACGCCGACGCCCTCCAGCCGCGGCCGTCCGGCGCGCAACCGGTGATCACCGCTGTACCAGCGCAGGTCGTGCTGGAGGTCGGCGCGCACCGCGCCCCCGGCGACCAATTCGTCGCCCAGGCCGGGGAGCAGGTGTTCCAGCGCGGCCGTCCCTCCCGCGAGCAGCGCGTGCGCGTGCGGGCCCTGCGGGACGCCGCGCCGGCCGGTGGCCCCGGCCGTCAGGACGTCGCGGTCGATCACCGCGACCCGTTCGAACACGTCGCTGAGCGCCCTGGCGGCCAGCAGTCCGGCGATGCCCGCACCGACGACCACGGCCCGGCCGGTCTCTTCCATGATCTCAAGACTGCTCGTGATCGGCGCTCACCCGACAGCTCACCCACAGCTCATCCGGTGCCCACCTCGCGGGCGCGTCCGGGGGCGGGCACGCATCGGTGTGCGTTGGGGCAGCGGAGGTATCCACACCTCGACGCACCGCCGGCCGTCGTGATCATCTGTGCACCACGAGTGGTCGCGAGTGCGAACAGGGGTCGTTCGATGACGCAGTTCCCCCGTGCGAAGGGGCGCCGGCCGGTGAACCGGACGACGCCCCCGTGCGCACGGGTGGCGCACCACACCGCGTCGGACCACCTCGCGTCAGATCACCCCGGCACGCAGGGCGAACGCGACGGCGTGCGAGCGGTTGCGGAGCTGGAGCCGCTTGGTCATGCCGTAGATGATGTTCTTGACCGTGCGGTCGGAGTAGCAGAGCTTGTCCGCGATCTCCGCCGTGTCCCAGCCCTCCGCCATGAGGCGCAGGACGTCGATCTCCCGCGCCGTGAGGCCCGACGCGGTGAGGCCGTTGGGCGCGAGCACCTCGCGCTGGAGCCTGCCGACGCGCTGGAGCAGTTCGCCCAGCAGGTCCGGCGGCAGCAGTCCACGCCCGGTGCAGGCGGCCTTGATGGCGCCGGCCAGCCGCTCGGGAGTGGCCGCGACGCGGGACAGCACCGCGACGACCCGGCACTCCACGGCGGTGAGCAGGTCGTTCGGATCGACGTGGCCCGTGACGAGCACCGTCGGCCCCCCGCACTCCGCCGCGACGCCGCGCATCAGCGTCACGACCTCCGGGGTCACCCGGTCGGTCGCCATGACGCAGACGTCGGCCTCGGCCATGCGCTGCGGCGGGATCACCATCAGCTCGGTCCGCTCCTTGAGCGAACCGCTCAGTCCGGCGAGCGTGATCGGATCGGTCGCTCGCAGCACTACACGCATTCTCTCCACAGGTCCTCCCCTACCCGTAGTCGATCCGGACGACGGACGTCCGTCGTGCCCGGACCGCTCTTCTGCTCTGCCTCGCCGCCGAAGCGGACACCGGTGCCCGGCACCGGCGGAGCGGTCGGCGGAACCGCGTCCGACGACCCGTCGAGGTGCGTTCCGGGGAACGGGCGAGTGGCGGAGTGCCACTGCCGAGGGTGATGTTGCTCCGAACGAGTGCTCATCCGACAGACCACAACTGCTCACCGAGTGCCCACACGTCTCAGCACGGCGTGCTCTTCGGGCACTGCCGGGATGCCTCGAAGGCTCGAAGGCCCTGGTCAGAGGTCTAGACCGATCATCGCCACCTCTGGGTGTGCGGTTCGTCACAATCGGCGACGAGACCACGCCCAGTAGAAGCTTTCCCCTTTGACCACACGACGGAGTGACGTGCGCGCAAGCGCGACCGGACAGAACGGGTCGTTGGTCGGTGTCGCGCGACCGGGCGGAGCGGGGATCATGCGAGCGTGACCCTCGCCGCGCCGCTCTTCCCCCTGTTCCGCACGGACGTCGTGCAGGCGTCGGGGTTCGGGGGCGTGCGCACGTGCGCGCTGTGCGGCACCGCGCGGGAGTGCCTGCGACTGGACGAGGTGGTCACCGCGTGCCCCCGCTGCACCCAGCGGACCAGGGTGCGGCGGGGCGGGCACGCCGACTCGTGCCACCACTGCGGCACCGCGATCGACCTGCGCGACGAGCTGAGCCCCGGCGCCGCCGACGCGCTGACCCGCGGAGCGGATCTCGACGCGCACGGGTGCCTGGACTGCCTGAGCGCCGGTCGGTGGGTGCAGAGCCACGACACGGAAGCGGGTCCGGTGCGCTTCGGCGAGGCGCCGGCCGCGCTGCTGGACCTGCTGCGCACACCGGCGTACGCGGCGCCGGGGGGCGAGTGCTGGCCGCTGTGCCACGGTCGCCCGGCGGCCTACCTCGGACCGGCGTCCGCCGAGGGCCCGCTGGTGCACGTCTTCGCCTGCGACACGTGCGGCGCGCTGCGGGAGCAGGTCGACGGGAACTGACGCCGGGCCGAGCGGTGCTCGACCGGTTCAGGTCTCGTTCGCAGCAGCGGCCAGCTCCTCCGATCGGTTGATTTCGCGGATCAGCCGATCACGTCGTCGAACTCGCCGTCCTTGACCCCGAGGAAGAACGCCTCGATCTCGGCCCGGGTGTAGACGAGTGCCGGGCCGCTCGGGAAGCGGGAGTTGCGGACCGCGACGCCACCGTCCGGCAGGGGCGTGACCTCGACACAGTTGCCCACCGCCCCGCTCCGGCGGCTCTTCCGCCACCGGGCCTCGGTCAGAGCGTCGGCGGACATGCCGTTCTGGACGACGGACACGGTGACCTCCTGGAGCTGAAGAACCACTCGGACGTGCCGTGCGGATGCACGTGCATCCGGACGTGCACGATGCTAGCGTCCTGCACGAACCAAATGCACGTGCATCTTCAGGTGACTGTGCACTGGAGCTTGGCGGTGGTCATGAGCACGGAGACTGGTGATTTGCGCGTGGCATCGGCAGGAAGCGATGCCCAGATCACCGAGGACGAGCTGTCGCCGCTGGTGCGACGACTGCTCGTCGACGTCGTGAACGACGGTTTCACCCTCCGCTACTGCGGCGGGGTCGTGGAACCGTCGGCGATCGTCTGCACCTACGACTGGGACGACTACGTCGACATGGTGACGCTCAGGGGTTTCCAGCACGTGACCGCCGCGCGGGTGCCCAAGCGGGAGAAGATCGACCTGTTCGCCCCCGAGCAGGTCGTCTGGGTGTACCAGGGCAGGGCCGACCGCGCCCTCCTGGCTCTGCTGAACCTGGTCCACCCCGACCATCCCGATGCACCGCGTACGGCCGTTCCCGCACCGCGCTCGCTCCACGTTCCTCCGGTGGAGCAGCGCCCCGTGACGGTACGGCCTCCCTCGTGGCGGAAGGCCGGCGTTCGCGCCGCCCGACTCGCGTCGTGAGGACGTCCGTGAGGGGGGTGAACGCGGTCGGCTGACCACCGGCCGCGCCACTTCCTCCCCCCGTTCACCGCGGACACCGTTCGGCCCGTCGCCGGGTCCCCCGCGCGGGGGATCTGGCTCCGTCGCGCGCGCCTTACGCTTCTCCCCTGCCGGACGAGGCGAGCGGGGGACGGAACAGGTGGGAACGGACGGCGCGACCGACCCGGTGCGCGGCACCCGCAGATCACTGGTCGGCCAGTCCCTGCTGGTGGCGGCGACGTGCGCGGTGGTCGACGTGGCCTCGTTCGTCCTGAGCGAGCCCGCGCCGTTCGGCTGGCGCGAGCAGGTCCTCGTCGTGCTGATCCTCGCGGTCGACGGCGCGCTCGCCACCTCGGCCCGGCGCTCGGGCCTCGTCGCGGGAGCGCACGCCCTGCTGCTGGTCGCCGCTTCCCTGCTGCTGGGCCCCGGCGGCCAGCAGGTCAACGACGCCGGGGTGCTGATCGCCGCCTACCGCGCCGGGGCCTGGCTCGGCGGCGCGCAGGCCGCGACCTCCGCGCTCGCGATGGCCGTCGGCCTCGTCGTGAACGAACTGGAGCTGGAGGGCGGCCGGGAACCCGGCCCGTGGCCGGTGGTGCTCGACGTCGCGGCGAGCTGCCTGCTGCCGCTGCTGGTCGGCCGCTACACCACCGCGCGCGGCGCCTACATCGCCGAGCTGGAGCAGCGGAGCGAGCGGCAGCAGCACGCCGAGCGGGCCGCCGTCGCGCGAGCCGTGGCGCAGGAGCGCAGCGCCGTCGCCCGCGACCTGCACGACGTCATCTCCCACCACGTCAGCGCGATCGGCGTGCACGCGGGAGCCGCCCGGCTCGGCCTGGGAGAGGACACCGACGGCCCGGCGCGGCGCGCGCTGCACGCCGTGGAACGGGCCAGCCGCTCGGCGATGGCCGATCTGCGCAGGCTGCTGGCCCTGCTGCACGGCCACGAGGACCGCGCCGACCGCCAGCCCGGACTGGCGGGCGTCGACGAGCTGGTGCAGGGCGTGCGGGCCGCCGGGCTCCCGGTGGCGCTGACCACCCGCGGCGGGCGGCGGGAACTGCCGGGATCGGTCGACGTGGCGCTCCACCGCATCGTGCAGGAGACGCTGACGAACGCGCTGCGCCACGGAGGGGGAGGACTGGTGGAGGTCGACGTGCACGTCCGCGAGAGGGACGTCGTGCTGACGGTGACGAACGAGATGCCGAACAGGGCGGCGACGAACAGGGCGGCGACGAACAGGACGGCGACGAACAGCGCGGCGACGAACAGGACGGCGACGAGCGGAGCCCACCGGAACACCGGGACGCCGCGGCTGGGGCTGGCCGGCATCGGGGACCGGGTCGCGCTGTTCGACGGCGAGTTCCGGCACGGCCCGGACGCCACCGGCGAGCACTGGGTCGTGCGCGCGCTCCTGCCGACCGGGGAGCGCCCGTGACGCTGCGCGTCCTGCTCGCCGACGACCACGCGCTGTTCCGCTCGGGGATGCGCGCCGTGCTCGACACCCAGCCGGACCTGGAGTGCGTCGCCGAGGTCGCTGACGGGCGCGAGGCGGTCGCGCTGGCCGCGAGGCTGCGCCCGGACGTCGCCGTGCTGGACGTGCGGATGCCGAAGCTCGACGGCCTCGCCGCCGCGGAGGCGATCCTGGGCGCGCCGGGCAACGTCACCAGGGTGCTGGTGCTCACCACCTACGACAGCGACGAGTACGTCTACCGCGCGCTGCGGGCCGGTGCCAGCGGTTTCCTGCTCAAGAGCCTCCCGCCGGAGGAGATGATCTCGGCGATGCGGGTGGCCGTGCGGGGCGACGCGCTGATCGACCCGTCGGTGACCCGGCGACTCATCACCCGCTTCGCCACCAGCATCGAACCGCCGCCCGCGCCGCCGGAGGTGCGGCGGCTGACCTCGCGGGAGCAGGAGGTGCTGCTGCTGATCGCGGCGGCCCGCAGCAACGCCGAGATCGCGGCGCAGCTGCACGTGGGCGAGGAGACGGTCAAGACGCACGTGTCGCGGGTGCTCACCAAGCTCGGGCTGCGCGACCGCGTGCACGCCGCCGTCTACGCCTACGCGCACGGTCTGGTGAGCGGTCCGCACCGCTGAGCCCGCCGACCCCGACCCGGTGCCGGGGTCGAATCCCTCGTGCGGGGGACGAGCGGTCCCCCGTTGCCGTGACGACGGGGACACGCTCCGTTCCTAGAGTCGGTCCCGATGAGGACGACGGAGAAGACGATCGCGGCGCTGCTGCTGAGCGCGCTGGCCACGCTGTGCGGTGGAGCGCTCGCGCTCGCCGACGGGGCACCGGCCGGTGGTGACGTGCACGTCGCGCAGACGCTGGGGGACCGCGAGCTGACCGTGGTGCTGCGCCGGGTGGACGCGGTGCCGGGCCCGCTGAGGGTCGACGTGATCACGCACGAGGGCAGCGCGCCCGGCGAGCTGCGGCTGCGCGTCGCACGGCCGGGCGGCGGCGGCGGGCCGGAGGCCGTGGTGGCGCTGGGCGCGACGCCCGGTCCGCACCACGGGACGCTGCGGGTGGACACCGCCGGGCCGCAGGAACTGGCGGTCGACGACGGCGAGCGGGTCGCGCTGATCCCGTTCGTGGTGCCGGTGGCGGTGATGTCGCCCGCGGAGGGCCTGACCTACCGTGGTTTCGTGGCCGCCGGGCTGCTGCTGCTCGTCGCGCTGGGCACGGCTGTGACGGCGCGGCACGGGTGGGTCGTGCTGCTGCCGGCGGGCGGGTTCGTGGCGGCGCTGGCCGTGGCGGTGACGGCCGCGCTGCTGTCCGCCTCCACCCCGGCCCCACCACGTCCCGGCGAGGACGTCGACGCCACCGAGGACGCCGTCCGCGACCCGTACTCCGTGCAGCGTCCGTCCACTTCGGACCTCTCCCGGCCACCGGTCACGCTGCTGCTGCGCGCCGGGAGCACCGGAGACGCGCTCGACCTGGAGCTGTCGCTCACCGACGGCGCGAGCGGACGCCCGGTGGACGACCTGCTCGTGCACGACGACGCGCTGATGCACCTCGTGGTCGTCACGCCCTCCGGCGGACTGCGCCACGTGCACCCGGTGCGGGTCTCTCCCGGCGAGTACCGCGCGCGGCTGCGCGCCCCGGAACCCGGCCACCACGCGGTGTCCGCGGAGATCTCCCGCCGCGGTGGCGGGGTGCAGCTGCTGCGCTCCCCCACCGGCTTCGACGTCCCCGGCACGCCGGTGGACCCGTCGTCGCCGCCCGCCGCCGGTGCGCGCGACGTGAACGGCACCCCCGTCGACGTCGCCGTGACCGGGGCGCGAGCGGGTGAGCCGACCACGATCACCGCACGGGTCGGCACGACGGCCGACCTCCAGCCCTGGCTGGGCATGGTGGGACACCTGATCGTCGTCGGCCCGCTGCCCGACGGGGAGCCGGTGGGCGACGCGGCCCAGCGGGCACCGGTGTGGGCGCACGCGCACGCGATGGTGCCGCTGACGCCGGGCGCGACGGGCGGGCCGCCGGACGAGACGGTCGCCGCCTACGGCCCCGTGGTGACGTTCACGCACACGTTCCCGCTGCCCGGCCGCTACCGGGTGTGGGTGCAGAACCAGCGCGACTACGCCCTGGTGACGACACCGGTCCTGCTGGACGTCGGAGCCGGAGAAGGAGGAACGCCGTGACGCGGCGGTGGATGCGGGCGGCGCCGGTGGCGGCGCTGCTCGTGGCGGTGGTGGTCGCGGCGGCCGTCGTGCTGTTCGCCCGACCGGGCTCGGGAAGCGCACCGGCCGCGCTGGAGGCGGCCACGTCGCGGCACGGCGTGCGGCTGGTGGTCGACGCGGCCCGCGCCGGCACCACCGGCGTGGACGTCGAGGTGAGCGGCGCGCCCGACGTGGACGAGGTGCGGATCGAACCGGCCATGCCGCACATGGGGCACGCACTGCCGCCGATCCCGGCGCAGCGCACCGGGGACGGCCGGTACCGGGCGGCCGAGGTGCCGCTCGACATGGCCGGGCAGTGGGAACTGACCGTCGTCGTCGACGACGCGCGAGGAGCGGAGCGGGTCGTGTTCCCGCTCCTGATCAGCGGATGAGAGGAAGACGAGCACGATGGACCTGACAGCACCGGGAACACGCGTGGCGGTGAACGCCCGCGCACGCGCGGGAACCAGGGGGTGGCCACCTGCGGCCGCGGTGCTCCTGGGCGCCTTGATGTCGATGTTCGGGCTGAGCTGGGACGTGCAGTGGCACAGCGACGTGGGACCCGACACGTTCTTCACGCTGCCGCACCTGCTCCTCTACACCGGCAGCGCGGTCGCCGGGGTGGCCGCGCTCGTCGTGGTGCTGCGCACGACCGCGGCGCAGCGCGCCGGACGCTCGGTGGACCCGGCGGTCGGCGGGCACGCGATCGGCGTGTTCGGGCGGACGTTCGCCGCTCCCGTCGCCTATCTCGTGACCGGAACGGCTGCCGCGACGTTCCTGCTCTACGGCCTGTGGGACCAGTGGTGGCACAGTCTGTACGGCTTCGACGCGACGATCGACTCGCCGCCGCACATCGGCCTGCTGCTGGCGATCTCCACCACGATCATCGGTTCGCTGATGGCGTTCGCCGCGGCGCGGGCCGAGCGCTGGGGCCGGATCGGCGTGCTCGTCTCGCTGGCGCTGCTGGTGGCGTTCTTCACGATCACGTCGCTGGCGTTCCAGGACGCCGACGGCGCGTTCGACGCCGTGGACACGAGCATCGCGTTCACGACCGTGCTCCTGCTGGTGGTGGCCGTGTCGTACTTCCGCAGGCCGGGTGCGGCGCTGCTGGCCGGCGGCGCCGTGGCGGCGCTCCAGGCGGTGCTGTGGGTGTTCACGCCGTGGGCGACCTACACCTACGCCGACGCCGTGGGGCTGCCGGTGCGGGACTACGTGGACCGGGTGCCCGGCCTGCCGAGCCTGATACCGATGTCCCTGCTGGGCGTGGCGCTGCTCCTGGAGGGCGCGCTGCGGGTGGCCCGCGCGAGCGGCTGGTCCGCGCGCGTCGTCGCACCCCTGTGCGGAGCGGTCGCGACCGCCCTGGTCGCGGCGCTGGCACCCCTGCAGCGCACGCTGCTGTTCGACGCTCCGCTCCCCGAGTTCGGCTACGTGGCACCGACCGCGATCGTCGCGCTCGTGCTGGGCGCGCTGGCCGGCCTTCTGGGCTGGCGCTTCGGCCTGACGCTGCGCGCCATCGCCCCGACCACCGCCGAGGAGGCGTGATGAGGACGCGGACCACCGTCGCGGCACTGCTGGCGACCGCAACCCTGCTCGGAACGAGCGCACAGCCCGCGGCGGCCTACGAACCGGTGAACGTCGTGCACACCGAGCGGGTGCAGGCCGGTCCGTACGGCATCACCGTCGGGTTCAGCACCTGGCCGGTGCGCGCCATGCAGTCGCTGGACTTCACCTTCGCCCCGGACGGCGGCATCGAGGGCAGGACCGGCACCGTGCGGCAGGAGCTGGTGGGCGCGGACGAGCACAAGACGCGCAAACTGGCCCGCCACCCGCGCAAGCTGGAGGTGTGGGGCATGGACATCGCCTCCCTGGACACGCCGGGGACGTGGACGATGACGTTCGCCGTCGACGGCCCGGACGGGCGCGGCGAGGGCGTGCTGCCGAACCTGGAGGTCCTGGAGCAGCCGGGACCGCCGCTGGCGCTGAGCTGGGCGGTGGCGACGCTGCCGCTGCTGGGGCTGATCACGTTCCTGACGATCGCCTGGCGCCGCACGAGGCCCTCCCGCGAGGAGCTGTCGGCCGTGTGAGGCGACCCGCCGCCCGTTCCGCAGGGGGCGGGCGGCGGGTCGCCGTCGCTCGAACCGCAGCTCCGCGGTCACCGCCAGGTCGATCCCGTGCAGCTCGCGCGCCTCCGTCGTGCGCTCCCCCGTGAGCTGCTCCTCGGTGTGGCCGAGCACCGCGGCCGTCCGCACGACACGGATCAGCTGCTCTCCCGATCCGCCGAACGGAGGTGGGGACAGCCCGGTCCTCCGGATCATTGCTCGCACGGTGGGTTCGGAACTCGTGCCCCAGCAGTATCTTCCACATGGTTCTGGTGCAGGGTTCGACGGAAGTGCCACCGCGCGACGTGGTGGAGCTGACCGCTGTGACGAAGGTGCACCCCGGTGGGGTGCGGGCGCTCGACGGTGTGACGGTGGGGTTCGAGCGGGGGTCGTTCACCGCGGTCATGGGGCCGTCCGGGTCGGGCAAGTCGACTCTGCTGCACTGCGCGGCGGGACTGGACCGGCCCACCTCGGGCCGCGTCGTGCTGGCCGGGCAGGAGATCGCCGCGCTGCGCGAGCCGAAGCTGACCGCGGTGCGCCGGTCGCACGTGGGCTTCGTGTTCCAGTCGTTCAACCTCGTCGACGCGCTGTCGGTGTGGGACAACGTGCTGCTGCCGCAGCAGCTCGCCGGCACGCGGCCGGACCGGGGGTGGGCGCGGGAGCTGCTGGCCCTGGTCGGACTGGCGGGCCGGGAGAAGGCCCGTCCGGGTGAGCTGTCCGGCGGGCAGCAGCAGCGGGTCGCGCTGGCCCGCGCGCTGGCCGGGCGTCCCGAGGTCGTCTTCGGTGACGAGCCGACGGGGGCGCTGGACCTGTCCACCGGCCGCGAGGTGCTGGCGCTGCTGCGGCGCTTCGTGGACGAGCTCGGAGCGACGGTGGTGATGGTGACCCACGACCCGGTCGCCGCGGGCTGGGCGGACCGGGTCGTGTTCCTCGCCGACGGGCGGATGGCGGACGAGATGTTCTCGCCGTCCCCCGAGCGGGTGTCGGCGTCGATGATGGAGCTGACCCGGTGATGGCGCGGCTGGCGGTGGCGAGCGTGCGACGCCGCCTCGGATCCTTCGCGGGCACGTTCCTCACGGCGTTCCTCGCCATCGCGCTGATCGCCGGGAGCGGTCTGCTGCTGTGGTCGGTGCTGACCGCCGGGCCGGGCGGGAACAGGTTCGCCGCCGCGGACGCGGTGGTCGCGGGCGACCGGTCGATCGTGCTCAGCACGTCGATCGACAAGGGCGACGAGGCCAAGGTCAAGACGAAGAGCGAGCGGCTGACCGGTGCGGAGCCGCTGCCGGAGTCGGTCGTCGACACGGTCGCGGAGACGCCGGGTGTCGCCGCAGCGGTGGCCGACCACGCCTTTCCGGTGGCGCTCGACCTCGGCGGTGTTCCGGTGCGCGCGGTGGACGCGGCCACCGTGGCGCACGGGTGGTCCTCCGCGGAGCTGACCCCGTACTCGCTGCTGGAGGGGGCGGCGCCGGGAGCGGACGAGGTCGTGCTCCAGCAGGGCTTCGGCGCACACGTCGGCCAGACGGTGCGGCTGACCAGCCGCACCGGGGCGCGGGACCTGCGCGTCATCGGGATCGCGGGCGGGAGCGTGCCGGGCCAGGCCGCGGTGTTCGTCGCGGACTCGCGGGTCGCCGAGCTGTCCGGGCTGCCGGGGCCGACCGCGGTCGGCGTGCACCTGGAGTCCGGAGTGGACGGTGATTCCACGCTCGCCGCGCTGCGCGAGCGGCTCGGGGACACCGCGACCGTGCACGCGGGGGCGGACCGCGTGACCGCCGATCTGCCCGGCGCGGTGCCGGACCACGTCGGCGCCATCTCCGTCTTCGGGTTCGTCCTCGGCATCACCGGGTTCGCGGCGGTGTTCGTGCTCACCGGCACGGTGTCGCTCGCGGTCCGTCAGCGGCTGCGGGAACTCGCACTGCTGCGCACGGCTGGTGCGACGCCGCGTCAGCTGCACCGCCTGCTGCGCCTGGAGATCGCGTTCGTGACGCTCGCCGCGGCCGTGCCCGCGCTGCCGCTCGGGGTCGTGGTGGCGGAGCTGGTGGCGACCCGGTTCCGGACGCTCGGCGCGGTGCCTGCGCAGTTCACCGTGTCGCTGAACGCGGTGGTGCTGCTCGTCTCCGTGGTGCTCGGACTGCTGGTGACCGTGCTCTCCACCGGGTTCGCGGCGCGGCGGGCGGTGCGGATCGCGCCGACGCAGGCGCTGCGGGAGACCGTCACCGCGAGCCGGACCGGTGTGGTGCCGCGGGTGCTGACCGCAGCCGTGCTGGTCGGCGGGGCGGTCGCGGTGCTGGGTCTGGTGCCGCTCGGCGGTCAGTTCGGCATGGGCATGGGATTCGTCTCCTGCTCGCTGCTGCTGTGCGCCGCCGCCGCGCTCGGGCCGGTCGTGGTCGACCCGCTGATCGCCGTGCTGTCCCGGCTGGCCGGGCTCACCGGGGTGCTCGGCCGCCTGGCCGGTGCGATGACCCGCGCCGGGTCGCGGCGGGTCGTGGGGGTCGCGATCCCGCTGACCCTGATGTTCGCGATCAACGCGACGATGCTGCTCAACGGCGACGTCCTGACCGCGGTGACCGCCGACCAGCAGGCCGCGCGCACCGCACCGGCGACCGTGCGGGTCGCCGCGACCAACGCGCCAGGGCTGCCGCTGACGACGGCTGCCGAGGTCGCGGCCCTGCCGGGGGTGACGGGGTCGGCCGCGACGCTCGGCACCCGCGTCGTGGTCGACGAGGGCGGCAAGCCGGAGGACCACCCGGCCCAGGGCCTGCGGGTCACCGGTGAGCGGGCCGTGGACCTGGGCGTGACCACCGGGGACCTGACCGACCTGCGTGACGGCGAGGTCGCGGTGAGCGGTCCGCTCGCCGAGGCGCGGGGCTGGCGGGTCGGCGACCGACCGGTGTTCTGGCTGGCCGACGGCACGCGGGTCGAGCTGACCGTCGTCGCGACCTACCTGAACCGGCGCGGGTTCGGCGATCTCGTGCTGCCGGCCGACCTGGTGGCGACGCACGACCCGCACGGCCTCGTCGGAGCCCTGTACCTGCGCGGCGCCGCGGACCTGGCCTCGACGGTCGGCGGCCGGTGGCCCACGCTCGCCGCGACCGACGCCGCCGACCCGCGGGGTGGTGCGTCGGACGTGCAGAACCAGCAGGCCGCGTGGGAGCTGATGGTGGTCGTCTCGCTCGGTTTCACCGCGATAGCCGTGGTCAACACGTTCGCCGTCGCCACCGGCGCCCGTCGCCGCGAGTTCGCCGATCTGCGTCTGGCCGGTGCCACGGCCGGGCAGCTGCACCGGATGCTCGGTCGAGAGACGCTCGTCGTCGTGGGCGTCGCCCTCGTGCTGGGCTGCGTGATCAGCGGGGCGGTGGTCGGCACGTTCAGCGTGGCGCAGGACGGGCGGTGGAGGCTGTTCGCCGAACCCCTGCGGTACCTGACGATGCTCGGCGGCGTGGCCCTGCTGGGTGTGGTCGCCGGGGCGGTGCCGGCCCGGCTCGTGATCGGCACCCGGTCGCTCCCGACGGGCCGCGATTCCGCCCCCGGCGCCGCGACGACGGACTAGGTTGATCACGTGATCCGCCGCGGGGCCCGCGATCTGGCCCACCTGCTGGCCAGCCTGGTGCTGGGCCCCGCCACCTTCGTGTGGGTCCTGGTCACCACGCTGGCCAGCACCGTGCTGTCGTTCACCCAGCTCGCCCCGCCGGTGTTCCTCGTGGTGACGTGGGTGACCCGCCACCTCGCCGGGCTCGAACGCCTGCGCGCGGCGCTGGTGCTCGGCCGCCCGGTCGAATCGCCCTACGAGCCGGCGACGTCGGCGAACCCGTGGCGGCGCGGCAGCGAGCTGATCCGCGAACCCGCCACCTGGCGGGACCTCGCCTGGCTGCTGCTGCTGTTCCCCCTCGGGCTCGCCGGGCTGGCCGGGGTGGTCGTCGGTCTGGTGGACCTCGGCGCGATCGTCGCGCCGCTGTGGCTGTGGGCGGTGCCCAACCCGAACCTGCCGCCGGTCGTCCGCTGGCTGTTCACCAGCGCGGGCGGCCGGTTCGTCCTCACCGCGCTCGGCCTGGTGCTGGCCCCGGTGGCGTGGCGGCTCGTCGCCGTCTCGGTTCGCGTGCAGGCGCGGGTGGCGGTGGCACTGCTCGAACCCGGCCCCCGGCAGCGCCTCGCGCGACGCGCCCGCCAGCTCGCGGCCACCCGTCGCCGCGTGGTGGACGTGCAGGCGGCCGAACTGCGCCGGATCGAGCGCGACCTGCACGACGGCGCTCAGGCCAGGATCGTCGCCGCCGGCATGACGCTCGCCCTGGCCGACCGCGCGATGCGCACCACCGGGAAGCCCGCCCGCGACCAGGTCCTCACCGCCCGCCGCCAGCTCGACGAGGCGCTCGCCGAGCTGCGCAGGCTGGTCCGCGGCATCCACCCGCCGATCCTGACCGACCGGGGGCTGACCGCCGCGCTCGCCGCGCTCGCGGGCGACGCGCCGCTGCCCGTCGAGATCCGCGGCGACGCGCTGGGGGAACTCGCGGCGGCCGTGGAGTCGGCGGCGTACTTCGTCGTCGCCGAATCGCTCGCGAACGTCGTGAAGCACTCCGGGGCGCAGGCGTGCGCGATCACCCTGACCCGCAGGGCCGACGCGCTGACCGTCGAGGTCCGCGACGACGGCCGCGGCGGCGCGGACGCCACCGGGTCCGGCCTGGACGGCCTGCGCCGCAGGGTCGAGGCGCTGGACGGCACGATGTCGGTCACCAGTCCGGTCGGAGGCCCGACCGTCGTCCACGTGGAGCTGCCGTGCGCATCGTGATCGCCGAGGACCTGCTGCTGCTGCGCGACGGGCTGGTGCGGATGCTCACCGACACCGGGCACACGGTCGTGGCCGCCGTGGCCACCGCGCCGGAGCTGGAGGAGGCGGTGGCCCGGCACCGCCCCGATCTGTCCATCGTGGACGTCCGGCTGCCGCCGGGCTTCCGCGACGAGGGGCTGCGCGCCGCGCTGGCGATCCGCGCCCGCGAGCCGAGGACGCCCGTGCTGATCCTGTCGCAGTACGTCGAGCGGGTGTACGCGGCCGATCTGATCGCCGGCGGCAACGGCGCGGTCGGCTACCTGCTGAAGGACCGGGTGACCGCGCTGGACGACTTCCTGGACACCATCGAGCGGGTCGCGGCGGGCGGCACGGTGATGGATCCGGAGGTCGTGCGGCAGCTCGTCGCGCGCAACGCGGGCGACCGCGGCATCGCGGCGCTCACCGCGCGGGAGCGGGAGGTGCTCTCGCTCGTCGCGCAGGGCCTGTCCAACTCGGCCGTCTGCGCCGAACTCGTGCTCGCGCCCGCTTCCGTGGAGAAGCACATCAGCAACATCCTGGCGAAGCTCGACCTGCCCCCCGCCGACGACAGCCACCGGCGGGTGCGGGCGGTGCTGGCCTACCTCAACCGGTGACGAGCTTCCCGTCCTCGGTGGTCACGGTGATGACGCAGCGGCTCATCACCTCGGCGGTGGCCCGCTCGGCCAGCTCGCGCCGTCACCGGGGTCCCGTGAACGGCTAGAGGCCGAGCTGGCCGCTGCAGTGGGGCCAGGCGCCGTAGCCGCCGCGCGCGTCGCGGACCTTCGTCGCGACGGCGATCTGCTGCTCGCGGGTGGCCTGGTGCGGCAGCGGCGCGTACTGGGAGCCGCCGTAGGCGTTCCACGTCTGGGCGTCGAACTGGAGGCCGCCGTAGTAGCCGTTGCCGTTGTTGATGGCCCAGTTGCCGGTCGCCTCGCACTGCGCGAGGCGGTCCCAGACCGCGCCGTCGGGCGGGACCTTCGTGCCGACCTTGACCTTCTTGGCCCTCGGCTCCTTGACGACCTTCGTGCCGAGCTGCTCGCGGCCGATCTCCTGGCCGTTCTTCTGGGTGACCCGGTAGGTGACGACCCGCTCACCGGCCTCACCGGGGTCGACGACCTCCTCGGAGCCCTTCATCAGGGTGCTGTCGGGGATCTCCTCGACGGGCGGGGCGATCGACTCCGAGACGTTGAGGACCGCGACGCCGGTGCGGCTGATGCGCACCTCGGCGCCGTTGGTGATCCGCAGGTCGAGCGCCTGCTCGACGTGGTCCTCCGCGCCGACGGCGAGGTTCTCGGTCTTCAGCAGCTCCTCGACGGTCACCGCCGTCGTGCGGAGCTGGCGGGCCTCCTGCGCGCCGTCGAACAGGGTGATCGTCTTGACGGTCTTGACCTCGACCGACATGCCCTCCAGGGGCACCTCGGCGTCGCGGCCGACCGACGTCCACGCGTCGTCGGCGGCCACGCCGAGCTGGCGCATCGCCTCGCCGACGGTGACCGAGCGGACCCAGCCCCGCTTCTCCTCGCCGTCGACGCTGAGCCGCACCTGGCGACCGCGGTCGAGGACGATCTTGCCGCCGTCGCCGACCTTCGCCTGCGGCGACGGGCTCAGCGCGTCGTGCTCGCCGATGGTGATGCCCTCGTCGGCCAGCACCTCGCCGACGGTGGACTCCCAGGTGCGCACGGTCGTGCTGTGGCCGTCGACGTCCACGGTGATCGACTTGTCCATCGCCAGCGCCGACGCGCCGCCGCCGGTGATGGAGATCAGCACGGCCGCGACGGCGCTCTTGAGGAAGCGCCGCTTCCACTTGCCCAGCGCCTCGACCAGCTCCGCGCCCTCCGCCGAGTCCGGCACGATCATCGGCGGCATGACCGCGGTCTCGGCGTTGATGAGCCGGATCAGCTCGTCGACGTCGACGTCCACCGACGCGAGCAGGTCGTCCGCGTCGGGACCGAGCACGTCCAGCACGTCGGCGGTCGTGATGGTCAGCGCGTCCAGCGGGTCGTGCGGGCGGTCGACGAGCCCCACGGCGGTCCCGCCCACCGGGCCGAACCACTCGGTGTCCTGGGAGAACCTGTCGGGTCCGGTCACAGGGTCGGAACCTTCCGTCGGCGGAAGCGGCGTGAACGAGCGGCGATCATCCCACTACCCCACGAGCGGGCCGCGCGCGGCCCCGGCGTCGGCGGGGAGGTTGCTCCGCACGGGGGAACGCAGCAGCCCCAACCACTCCAGCCATCCCCGCAGGGCGGTCGCGGTGCTCCTGGCGTGCTCCTCCACGACGGTGAAGTGGTCTCCGGGCACGTCCAGCACGTGGTGCGGCACCGGCCAGGAGGTCCGCCAGTCCTGGCCGTGCCGGGGGCCGACCATCTCCGGCGCCGGCGTCTGGGCGCGCAGCAGCAGCGTGGGGGTGCCGATGACCTCCGGCGTCCACGCGCCGAAGATCCGGGTGTAGGCGCCGGTCGCGCCCAGCGCGGCCTCCTCGGCGGCGGCGTCGAGCCGGTCGCCCTCGCGCAGCGCGGTGCGGGCCAGCAGCGCCGGGAGCCAGTCGTGGGCGTCGTCGTCGGGGTAGGTGTCGATCAGCGCGAGCGCCGCGGCGGGTGAGCCGAGGTCTTCCAGGTGGGTGGCCACGGCGTGCGCCGCCCGGCCACCGCTGGCCCGGCCCAGCACGACGAACGGCCGGTCGCCGAAGTGCCGCAGGACCGTCTCGGCGTGCAGCCGGGCCAGCGTGCGCCAGTCGTCCGGCACGGCCTGCCCGGTGCCGAAGCCGGGGTGCGGCAGGACGTGCACCTCGACGCCGGGGCCGAGGTGGTCGGCGAAGAGGACGTACTCCCCCGCGCCCGCCGCCGGGACGAACGAGGGCAGGCAGATCACCGCGGGGCCGCGCACGGGTGCCGGGGACAGCCGGACCGGCGGGAGGGCGTGCGAGCCGCGGGCCGCCGCGTCGAACGACGGCAGCGCCCACGACGCGGTGACGAGCATCTGCGTCGCCGAGGCGGGCTGGCCCGCCCGGCACACCCCGCGGTAGAGGGAGGTGAGGGTGTTGGTGGAGGCGCTGATCCTGGGCAGCAGGACGGTGTCCGGCTCCCGCTCGGCCTGGGGCTCCACGTGGTCGAGCAGCCACTCGGGCAGCGCCGTGCCCGGCGCGGCCGGGGTGACGATGCTCCGCAGCACGGCGGGCACGGCCGACGCGGGCGGGCGCTCCGCCTCGGGGTCGAGCAGGATCGGCGCGAGCACCGGTTCGCCGCAGCGCAGCGCCGCGTCCAGCAGCACCATGCCCCGCTCGGGCGAGATGCCGGTGAAACCGTTGCGCCGCTGGCGGTTGCGGGCGGCGATGCCGCGGTCGTGCGCCCAGGAGCCCCAGGCGAGCGACTGCGCGGGCAGCCCCTGCGCCCTGCGGTGCTCGGCGAGGGCGTCGAGGAACGAGGTGGCCGCCGCGTAGTTGCCCTGGCCGGGGGTGCCCAGCAGTCCGGCGGCGGAGGAGAACAGGACGAACACCGACAGGTCGAGGTCGCGGGTCAGCTCGTGCAGGCTCCACGCCGCGTCGACCTTGGGCCGCAGCACGGCGGCCATCCGCTCGGGCGTCAGCGCGGACAGGACTCCGTCGTCCAGGACCCCGGCGGCGTGCACGACGCCGGTGAGGGTCGACCGCACGCCGTGCACGACGGCGCCCAGGGCGGCCCGGTCGGTGACGTCGGCCGCGACGATGCGCACCCGCGCGCCCATCGCCTGGAGCTCGCCGCGCAGCCGTGCCGCGCCGGGGGCGGCCGGGCCGCGCCGCGACACCAGCAGCAGGTCGCGCACACCGTGCTTGTCGGCGAGGTGCCTGGCGACGACGGCGCCGAGACCTCCCGTGCCGCCGGTGATCAGGACGGTGCCGCGCGCGGTGGGCGTCGGGCCGGGGGTCGCGGGTTCCGAGGCCCTCGCGAGCCGCGGCACCGACACGACACCCTCCCTGATCGCGAGCTGGGGCTCACCACCGGCGACGGCGGCGTGCAGCAGGCGCAGGGACTCGGCACGCCCGTCGAGGTCGACGAGCGTGATGCGGCCGGGGTTCTCCGACTGGGCGGTGCGCACCAGCCCCCACACCGCCGCCGCGGCGAGGTCGGGCACGGGGGCGGTGGCGTCGCGGGTGACGACGACGAGCCTGGCCCGCGCCAGTCCCGGCCGCTCCTGCCAGGTGCGCAGGGACTCCAGCGTGCGGGAGGTCAGCGAGTGCACGGTGGACACCACGTCGGTGTCGGTGGCGCGGGTGCTCACCGGCAGGACCACGACGTCGGGCGCGTCCTGCCCCTCGGCGACGTCGGTGTCCTGGCGCAGCACCACCCACGTGCCGTCGACCGAGCCGACGGGGTCGGGCTTGACGACCCAGTCGACCCGGAACAGCGGCTCCCGCACGGGCACCGTGACCACGTCGCGGGGCGGAGGCGGCGGGGCGGTGGCGACCCGGCCGGTGATCTGGACGTGGGCGTTCCTGGTGCGCCGGGCGAGGTCGCCGGTGCGGCACCAGCCCTCGCGCAGCGCGGTGTCCGACGCCTCGGGATCGTTGTGGTAGCGCAGCATCCGACCGGGGCCGCCGACGAGCAGCTCGCCCTCCTCGCCGGTCTTGACGTCGCGTCCGGTGGCCGGGTCCACCAGGCGGATCATCCGGCCGGGCACCGGCAGGCCGGAGGAGTCGTCGACGGGCGGGTCGCCCGGCCTGGTGACCGAGATCAGGCCGCAGGTCTCCGGCGCGTGGTGGCCGTCGAGCAGGTCGACGCCGAGCGCGTCGAGCACGGAGCGGCGCAGCAGCGGGGTGCTGGGCGCACCCGTGGACAGGCAGATCCGCAGTCCGCGCGGGGTGAACCGGGCGTCGCGGACCGAGCGCACGAGCCGGCGGAACGTGGCCGCGTCGCCGACCAGGACGGTGACCCCTCCGGCGCGCAGCACCTCGACGCTCCGGTCGATCTGGGAGGGGCTGGTGATCCGGGCGGTGGCTCCGACGGCGAGGACCCCCAGGACGCACAGCGAGTGCGCGAACGCGTCGGTGGTGGGCAGCGGCCACAGCACGACGTCGTCGGAGGTCAGACCGAGGAGCGGGGCGTGGCACGCCGAGGACGGCCACAGGGCGGCCCGCTGGCTGGACACCACCCCGCGCGGGGTGGGAGCGGTGCCGCTGGGCGGGTAGTGGATCCACGCCGGGGCGTCGAGGTCGAGCGCGTCGGCGGCCGGCCACAGCGGCTGTGTGCCGGTGGCCGTGTCGTAGCCCAGGGTTCCGCTGGGCGCGTCCCGCGCGGGCTCGGGACCGGTGACGACGAACTCGGCGTGCTGCCCGGCGGGCAGGGCGCGACGGACGGCGGGCAGCCGCTGCGGGTCGGTGATGATCACGCGCGGGGCGCTGTCGCCGAGCAGGTGCGTCAGTTCCGCCTCGGTGCAGCGCGCGTCGAGCGGCACGCCGACGCCGCCCGCCCTGGTGATCGCGATCAGGCTCTCCACGACCGCCACGCCGTCGTCCAGGTGGATCGCCGCCCGGTCCCCGGACTCCAGCCCGAGCTGGGCGAGGTGCCCGGCCATCCGCGCCGTTCTCACGTCGAGCTCGGCGTACGTCGCGCTGCGGGTGCCGTCGTCGAAGGCGACCCTGGTCGGCGAATCGCGCACGTGCTCGGCGAGCAGCTCGGGGAGCGGACGGATCAGGCGGGCGTGAAGCATGTCCACACAAGTACCGGTAGGGCCACACCGTGTCGAACGGCGGGGTCGTCTCGCGGAGCCGACTGCGCTGACGCCCCCCGTGATCTGCCCCCGGTGGCGCTCCCCGCGGGGACTCGGCCCCGTCACCCCGGCCGGGTGAGCGCCGCACCCCGGTCGGCCGCGACGTCCCCGGCGTTCGCAGCACACCGGAACCGTCGCGGGGAACGCCGCGGACGGTGACGGCGCTCGGCCGATCGGCCGAACCGCGCGACGAGCAGACACAAACGGCCGCGCCCTTCTGTGTGTTCCGCGCGAAGTGCGGGAACGTGACACCCAAACGTTAGGACTGTGGCGCACACTCGTGACCGGAGAAAGTGTTGTGTTCAACGAGGCAATTGTTGGAAGGGATGCGATTACCTCTTCCGGGCAGTGCGCGGACCGCCACCCCGGTTCCTCGTCGTTGTCCGAACCCCATCACGACTCCAGCGCCGAAACCCGGTCAGCAGCCCCAGGGAGAGACGATGCAGACGATCGCCGCGAACACGGACGTGGAACTCCTGCGCCGGATGAGGAGACTCGTCACGCTGATCAGGGCCCAGAACTGCCTGACCTCGTCGGTCAGCACCTGGCTGGGCATCCAGGACAACCACCGCAGCGGCGTCACGCACCGCCTGCTCTCCGAGGACCGGCGGTGCGCCACCTCCGCGGAGGCCCACGTGCTCGACCTCGACGAGGGCGAGCGCACCACCTACCGGCAGGGCGAGCTGTGGGCGGAGCTGGCCGGCGTCCCGGTGCGTCTGGCCTCGGTGAACGCGCTGGTGGTGACCAGCAGGTTGCCGCGCAGCGTCCGCGAGGACCTCGACCTGGGCATTCCCCTCGGGCTCGCCCTGCAGAAGGTCGGGATGCGGCGGCAGACCGACGCGCCGGACTACCGGTACGTCACCGACGAGCGCGGCGGCACCGGGCTCGTCGCCGAGCTCACGGCCTCGCTGCTGGTGAACGGCGTGCCGTGGGTGCTCACCGACGAGCGCCTGGAGCAGTCCATCGTGGCGCACCGCGAACCCGGCCCCGGCGTGCTCGCGGCCTTCGGGTGGACGTCGGCCCGCGCGGGCTGACGAAGCGCTTCGAAATCGCGCGTGAACTGCGCGATGCAATTTGCCGACCACGAGTTGAATGACACGCGTCCCGCTCTACCGCGATGCGGAAATCGAGGCGACGTGGCCGTCGGGACGGATCAGCGCGGCGGCCACGCCGTCCCATTCGAGACGATCCCGCGGTGCACGTGCAGAGTGCACGAGCGTTCTGGCCGGTACCGGCAATTCGGCGTTCCCGGCGAAGTCGAGAAGAACGTGCCGACCGGGTCGCAGCAGTGCGAACAATCCCGATCCGCCCACCGGCAGATCGGGTGCACGGGTGCCGACCAGCGGGTGCGCGTCGTCCGGGGCGCGGTAGGCCACGCCGAGCGCGGAGAGCTGCTCCGCCAGGTCGCGCGACACCTCCGGGCGGGTGACCACGAGGGTGGAGAGCACGTCACGCAGCGCACGGCCCTGCGCGGAGAAGGAGGTGATCAGCGCGGTCTGGGCGAGGCTGCTGCGCAACACGGCCGCGCCGACCGGGTGGCGCTCGTCGTGGTAGGTGTCGAGCAGGACGTCGGGCGCCTCGCCCCGCACGACGGCGGCGAGCTTCCAGCCGAGGTTGGCGGCGTCCTGCACGCCCAGGTTGAGCCCGACCCCGCCGGCGGGGAAGTGCACGTGGGCGGCGTCGCCCGCGAGCAGCACCCGGCCGAGCCGGTACCGGGCGGCCTGGCGGGTGGCGTCGCCGAAGCGCGAGAGCCACACGGGCGCGCCCATCCCGACGTCGTGCCCGGCGATCCGCTCGACGGTCCGGCGGAACTCCTCCTCCGTCAACCGCCCCGGCCGGTCCGTCCCGACGTGCTCGGGGGTCACGCCGACCAGGCGGTGCAGCCCTCCTCCCAGCGGCACCACCAGGAGGTTGCCGCGCTCGGTGACCGTCCCGACCGGCTCCCGCGGCGGCGAGTCGAGGCGCACGTCGCCCAGGAAGCCCCACGTGGTGGCGTCGGTGCCGGGGAAGTCGATCCCGGCGGCGGCGCGCACGGCGCTGCCCGCCCCGTCGCAGCCGACGAGGTGGGAGCCCCGCTCGTCCGCGGAGCCGTCGACGTGGACCACGACGCCGTCGCCGTCCTGCGCGAACCCGCTCACCCGTGCCCCGCGCCGGATCTCGGCCCCCAGCGCCACGGCACGGGCCTCCAGCAGTTCCTCGGTCCTGACCTGCGGCAGCGCCAGGGTGAACGGGAACGGCGTGTCCAGCACGGAGAAGTCCAGCCGGCTCTCCAGCGCGCCGAAGTGCCCGGTGGGGATGCGCACCCCCTCGTCGAGGAACGGCCGGTGCGCGTCGCGCGAGGCGAGGACCTCGACGGTGCGCGGGTGGATCGTGAGCGCCTTGGAGCGGGTGCCCCGCCGCGGCGCGGCCTCCAGGACGAGCACGGGCACGTCGTTCAGCGCGAGTTCCGCGGCCAGCCACAGGCCGGTGGGGCCCGCCCCCGCGACGATCACCCGTCGCCCCGCTTCGATCTCGGTCATCACTGCTCCTTGGTCACCGACCAACAACGGGACCAGTAAACCTTGGTCGGTGACCAAGAAGCAACCCGGTGCCGCGCAGCAGCGGGAGCGCCGCCCCCGCCAGCAGCGCGCCGATGGCGTAGCCGGTGACGAGCTGACCGGCCCGGCCGGAGAAGTCCCCGGCCAGCGGGGGGACGAGCAGCGCGAAGACCGCGACGAGCGCGGCCAGGCCGGTCCGGGCGCGTCCCGGCAGCGGGCAGGCGGCGAGGGGGACCACGGCCCACAGGAGGTACCAGGGCTGCACCACCGGCCCGAGGACGACGAACAGTCCCAGCACCGCGCCGAGGGACGCGACCCCGCCGATCCGGCCGCGCAGCTGCGCGCGCAGCACGAGCGCGATCCCGCCCACCGCCAGCACGCAGCCGAGCGTCCTGCCGACGCCGATCATCACCGGGGTGATCTGCGCGCCGAACACCGCACCGACTCCCCCGGTCAGGAAGCCGAACCAGTTCGTGGGCGCCAGCCAGCTGTCGACCTGCCCGGACGTGCCCAGCGTCCGCACCCACCCGAATCCGAGCCCGGTGAGCAGCGAGACCGCGCCGCACACCGCCACGAAGGCCAGCAGCGTCCCGGCCCCCGCGAGCACGAGGTCGCCGACCGTGCCGCCGCGACGGCGTGCCAGCGCGGTCCCGACCACGGCCAGCGCGAGCAGCGCGGGCAGCTTCACCTCCGCGCCGAGGGCGACGAGCACGACGCCGAGCGCGAGGGGCCCCCACTCGATCCGCTCGCGCAGCGCCTCCAGCGCGACGACCGCGCCGGTGAGCATCAGGCCCAGCATCAGCGAGTCGTTGTGGACGCCGGCCACGAGGTGCCACAGCACCAGCGGGTTGAGCACGCCGAGCCACAGCGCGGTGCGCGGCGCGCCTCCCGCGAGGACGGCGAGGCGGGGCACCGCCCAGACGACCAGGACCAGTCCCAGCACCGCGACCAGGCGGTGCAGCAGGACGCCGACCAGCGGATCTCCCGCCGACACCTGCGCGATCAGCCGCTGCACCGCGCCGAACAGCGAACCGTAGGGCGACGGCGTGTCGCGCCACTGCGGGCCCACCCGCCCGACGATCTCCGACGCCGCGCCGAGCGCCGTCGCGGGACCGAGGGCGTGCGGGTCGAGACCGCGCGCGGCGATCTCCCCCTGCGCGAGGTAGCTGAACACGTCCCGGCTGAACAGGGGTGGCGCGACCAGCAGCGGGGCGCACCAGAGCGCCAGCGTCCACCTGAGCCGCTGCGGACTCGGCGGCGTCCGGCCGAGCAGCGCCCACGACAGCACCAGCACGGCGGCACCGGCGATCCCGGCCGCGAGCGCCGCCGTGGCCGGAGCGGACGACGGGGCCGTCACCGCACCGGCCCACGCGGCGGCGACGAGCAGGAGGACGCCGCCGAACCCGGTCCAGCGGAGCCGGTCCGCAGCGCTCGTGGAAGCGTCCACTCCGGACGGTGCGGGCGGGCGCCGTTCCGCCAGGGACGGTGACATCTGTGCTCCGATCGGGGCGGTGCGGTGAACCGGCGGGACGGGCGGGACCGCCGCGTGCCCCGATGCTGCCGGGTGGGAGATCATTCCGAATCGCACCGGGGTCGCACGCCGCGTACGACCACAGGAGGACCCGATACGATTGGTCGGTGACCAAGAAGCTCACCCCGGAGGCGGTCGTGCGGGCCGCGCTGGAGCTGCTGGACGAGCGCGGCGCGGACGCGGTGTCGCTGCGGGCCGTGGCCGAGCGGCTCGACGTGCGGATGAACACCGTGCTGTGGCACGCGAAGAGCAAGACCCGGCTGCTGGAGCTGATGGCGGACGCGATCGTCGCGGGCGCGTCGCTCGACGGGCTGCCCGAGCCGTGGGACGAGCGGGTGCGCGCGCTGGCGCGGCGCCACCGCGGCGCGCTGCTGGCCCACCGCGACGGCGCGGCCGTCGTGACCGGCACGTTCGTGACCGAGCCGGCGACGCTGGCCCACGCGGAGGCGCTGGTCGCCGCGCTGCTCGACGGCGGTCTGCCGGAGCGGGAGGCGGCGTGGACGGCCTGGTCGATCACCTACTTCGTGCTGGGCCTGACCCAGGAGGAGCAGGCCGGTGAGCACGTGACGCCCACGGCCCTGGCCGCCGCCGTGACCCCGCACGGCCACCCGGCGCTGACGCGGACCCTGTCGCACCTGGGCGCGCGGGACTTCGAGGCCCGCTTCGAGTTCGGCCTCGGCCAGCTCCTGCGCCGGCCCTGACCAGCACCCGTCAGTCGACGCCCGCGTCCTCCGGGGTCCGGCGGGCCAGGGCCGCCAGGGTGTCCAGCGCCGCCGCCAGGTCGTCGAGCGGGGGCGCGGCCAGCGCCAGGCGCACGGCGTCGGGCGCGCGGCCCGCCCCGACCGCGAACGCGGCGGCGGGACTGACCGCGATGCCGCGCCGGGCGGCGGCGGCGACGAACGTCTCCGCGCGCCACGGCTCCGGCAGCTCCCACCACGCGTGGTAGGCGCCGGGATCGGCCCGCAGGTCGAACCCGGCCAGCCGGTCCCGCACCATCCGCTGCCGGGCCGCGGCGTCGCGCCGCTTGGCCTCGGCGATGCCCGAGGCCGTGCCGTCGCCCATCCAGCAGGTCGCGGCGTCCAGGGCGAAGTGCGACGCGATCCAGCCGCCCGAGCGCAGCGCGGAGGCCACCCGCTGCGTCCACGCGGGCGGCGTGGCGGCGAACCCCAGCGTGAGACCGGGTGAGAGGCGCTTCGACAGGCTCTCCACGACGACCGTGCGCTCCGGCGCGTGCGCGGCCAGCGGTGCCGGGTCCTCGCGCAGGAAGGAGTAGATCGCGTCCTCGACGATCGGCAGGTCCAGCTCGCGGGCCACCTCGGCGAGTTCGGCCCGGCGCGCGTGCGGGGCCGTCGTGCCCAGCGGGTTGTGCATGGTGGGCTGCACGTACAGCGCGCGCAGCCGCCCGGCGGCGCGCACCGCGTCCGGCACGAGGCCGTGCTCGTCGACCGCCAGCGGCACGAGCGTCACACCCAGCCGCGCGGCGATGCCCCTGACCACCGGGTAGGTCAGCTCCTCGACGCCCAGCCGATCCCCCGGACCCGCGAACGCGGCGATCGTGCCCGCGATGGCCTGCCGTCCGTTGCCCGCGAACAGCAGGTGCCGCGGGTCGGGAGCCCAGCCGGGACGGGCCAGCAGCGCGGTGGCCGCCTCGCGCGCGGCCGGCGTGCCGTCCACCCCGACCGGGCGCAGGGACTCGGCCATGACGTCGGGACGCAGCAGCCGGGTCAGGCTCCGCGCGAGGAGCGCGGGCTGCTCGGGCAGCACGGGGAAGTTCAGCTCCAGGTCCACCCGCGCGCCGCCGGGGTCGGCGAGCGCGACGTCCGCCGGGACGCGCACGAACGTGCCGCGGCCGACCTCCCCCACCGCGAGGCCGCGGCGCACCAGGTCGCGGTAGACCCGCGCGGCCGTGGACGCGGCGATGCGGCGCTGACGCGCGAAGGCGCGCTGCGGGATCAGCCGCTGTCCCGGCGTCAGCCGCCCGGCCGCGATGTCGGCGGCCAGCTCGTCGGCCAGCGCCCGGTAGTCCTCCACCACGACTCCCCCGCATTGCACCGAGTGCATTGTTTTCATTGCTCGCTTGATTGTGCGGGCAATAGCCTCGAAGCGTCAACGAGAGGAGCCTTCCGTGGAACTGGCGTTCGACGACGAGGGACGCGGCGGCACACCGCTGCTGCTGGTGCACGGCCACCCGTTCGACCGCACGACGTGGCGTCCGCAGGTCGAGCGGTTCAGCCCCGAGCGGCGGGTGATCGTGCCGGACCTGCGCGGTTACGGCGCGAGCCCCGCCAGCGGGCCGGGTCCCGTGCGCCTGGAGGACTTCGCCGGTGACCTCGCCGCGCTGCTGGACGCGCTGGAGGTGGAGTCGGTCGTGATCGGCGGTCTGTCGATGGGCGGGCAGATCGTCATGACGTTCCTGCGGATGTTCCCGCAGCGGGTGCGCGGGTTGGTGCTGATGGCGACCTCGCCCGCCGCCGACACGCCCGAGGCCGCCGACGCCCGCCGCGCGACGGCCGCGCGCCTGGAGGCCGAGGGGCTCGACCCGTACGCGCGGGAGGTGCTGCACCGGATGGTCTCGCCCACCGCGGACCCGCGGGTGGCGGCGCACGTGCTCGACGTGATGCGCCGGACGTCCCCCGCCGCGGCGGCCGCCGCGATGCGGGGCCGGTGCGAGCGCCCCGACCTGTCCGGCGTGCTGGCCGGGGCGACGGTCCCGGCGCTGGTGGTCGTCGGGACGCAGGACGAGTACACGCCGGTGGCCGAGGTCCGCGGGATGCACGCCCTCCTGCCCGACTCGCGCCTGCTGGTGGTGGACTCGGCCCACCTCCCGAACCTGGAACGCCCGGCGGAGGTCAACGAAGCCCTGGCCGCGTTCCTGTCCGACCTGGACGCCTGAACCGCGCGAGTCGCCCGTTCCAGCACCGCGGGTGGAGCGTTCCGGCACGAGCCCGCGCACCCCGCTGGCACTGGCGGCGGGCGTCGCGCTGCTCGCGGCGAGCTCCGTCTCGAACGCTCAGCTCACCGTGCTCGAACGCTCAACTCGGAGATGTGGCGCGGACCCGCACGACGTTGTGCGGGTCCGCTCCTCGTGCGGTCACGCCACCGCGCGGGCGGCGTGACCGCCGTCGGGTTCGCCGTGCTGGTCCTGGCCCCGGCGAACCCGAGCCCGGCTGGGAACTACCGGGTGAAGACGACGTCCGAGCAGCTGTAGAAGGCCTCGGGGCTGTCCGAGCGCTGCCAGATCGAGTAGATGACGTGCCGCCCGGTCTTGTTCGGCAGGGTGGCGTTCCAGCGGTACTCGCCGCCCGCCAGCGGCGGGTTGGTGATCTGGTCGAACGGCTGGGCCTCCAGGTCGGACCACTTGAGCGGTGCCGCCGGGTTGAAGCCGTCCTTCGTCACGTACTGCTGCCAGGTGCCGGGGTGCGGCGCCCAGGCGTTGTACCGGAAGGTGATCGGCGCGCCCGCGCGGAGCTGGGTGCTGGGCCAGTCGGCGCGCGCGAGGTTGTAGCCGTCGTACTTGACCTGCGGGCCGCACAGGTGACCGTCGGGGATGATCTGCTGGTGGCGTCCGGCGGCGTTGCTGATCAGGTTGCCGAACCAGTCCCACAGCGGCTGCTTGCCGCCGATGGCGACGGCCTGCACGCAGGCCGGGTTGGTCGGGTTCAGGTCGCCGTTGCCGTGCGCACGACCGTCCTCGTAGCAGGCGTGGGTCCTGCTCGACGGGTAGGTCATCGAGCCGTGTGCCAGTGCTTCACCGCTCTGGGCGAGCATCGTGCTCGCGACGAGGGCGGTGACGAGTGCGGCGGCCGACGCCGCGGTGCGCTTGTGTCGCAAGACCTTTTCTCCTTCGTCACTGCGCTGTGGTGTCCCCCGGAGACTGGGAGCGCTCCCAGTCCACCGACGATCGCATCCGGTTCACCCGGCGTCAACCGAGCGTCTCAACGGCCGCATCGACAGGAAACCGTTATGCCTCAACCCTTCGGCCCACTCCCACCCGGCCACGCGGGTGCGCCGGGTGAGGATTCCACCCGACCCGCTCCCAGATCTACCCGATCGCCGGATCGCCGCACCACCCGCCATGCGGCCGGATCACGGATCGCGACAACCGTTGCGCCACCGGGGAAACAGTTCGACTTGCGGCAGATGTCCGGCTCGTTACAGTCCTGGGAGCGCTCCCAGAAGTCAGTGCCGACGAGGAGGACGCGTGAGAATCGGAATCGCACGGCTGACCGCCGCGCTCGGCGCGACCGCCGTCACGGCGGCGCTCGTCGTCGCGGGCGGCACTTCGGCGGGCGCCGCGCCCGCGTGCACCACGACCTACCAGTTGAACCAGTGGACCGGCGGGTTCGTCGCGCAGGTCGCGGTGAGCAACGCCGGGGCCGCCCTGCCGAGCTGGACGCTCACCTGGACGTTCGCCGGGGACCAGCGGGTGGTCTCGGGCTGGAACGCGACCGTCGTCCAGTCCGGACGGACGGTGAGCGCGGCCGGCACCGGCGCGCTGCCGACCGGCGGATCGGCGCAGTTCGGGTTCCAGGCCACCTACAGCGGCACCAACGCCACCCCGGCAGACTTCGCGCTCAACGGCGTGCGCTGCAACGACGACGGCGTCCCTCCCACGACGACGACCACGACCACGACCACGACGCCGGTCCCCCCGGTCGACTGCCCGAGCGGCGGGGTGTGCGACGGGTTCGAGGACCAGACCGGCGTCACCCCGTCCGGCCGCTGGACCGTCGGCTCACCGAACTGCTCCGGCACCGGCACGGCCTCCGTGGACTCCGCGGTCGCGCACAGCGGGTCGAAGTCGGTCCGCGTCGACGGCCGAGCGGGGTACTGCAACCACGTCTTCGTCGGCACCGGCCTCTCCGGGCTGCCGGCCGGACAGCCCGTGTTCGGCCGGTTCTGGGTCCGCCACACGACCGCGCTCCCCGAGGCGCACGTGACGTTCCTGGCGATGCGCGACAGCGCGGACAACGGCAAGGACCTGCGCATGGGCGGGCAGAACCGTGCCCTGCAGTGGAACCGCGAGTCCGACGACGCCACGCTGCCCGAGCAGAGCCCCGCCGGTGTCGCGCAGAGCGCGCCGCTGCCGCTGAACACCTGGACCTGCGTCGAGTTCCGGGTGGACGGGGCGAACGGCCACCTGAGCACGTGGGTGAACGGCACTGCCGTCGCCGGGCTCCAGGTGGACGGGGTGCCGACCGCCGACGTCGACGGCCAGTGGCTGCGCCGCACCGGCTGGCGACCCGCCGTGACCGACCTGCGCCTGGGCTGGGAGAGCTACGGCAGCGGCGACGACACCCTCTGGTTCGACGACGTCGCACTGGCCACGTCCCGCCCGGGCTGCTCCGGCTGACCGCGGGACTCGCGGGGTGCGGGTCCGGCCTCTGGGCGGCCGGACCCGCACCCACCTCTCCTCGTCCGGACGGCGACGCGCGACCACCTCCCGCAGTACCGCCGGAACGGCCTGTCCGTCCTCGTGGGGGTGTCGACTGCTCGGCGACGTCGGAGCGTCGTCGCTCGTCCGCGGGTCCGTCGCGACGACCGCGCTGATCGGGCTGATCGGGCTGATCGGGCTCCGCCTGGTCACCGCTGAGGACGACGTGCACCGGGGGCCGCACCGGCTCGCCGTAGGCGTCATCGCGGTCCTGGTGGTCGTCGCGGGGGTCGTGGCCGTGCCGCTCGGCTGAACTCCACCGGACGGCGGTTCGAGGTGGCCGCTCGCCGGTCCGGCCGCGTCCGCTACCGGCGCGGCGCCGATCGCGCGGCGGCGTCGCCGGTCCGCGAGGAGATCACGACGACGTGCCGCCGCTGCCCCTGATCGTCTCCTCCGCGCGGCGGGCGCTCACGACGAACAGCTCGAACCCGGCCCGCGCGGCGACCCCGGCGGCGGCGCGGGCGTGTTCGAGTGCGGTCTCGGCGCGTCCGGCGGCCAGCTCGTCGTGCGCCAGTCCGAGCATCCCCTCCAGCTCTCCGCGCACGTAGCCCGCCTCCCTGGCCACGGCGAGCGCCCTGCCGTGGTGCTCCGCGGCCCGCGCGGTGTCGCCGGTGGCGCGGTGCACGTCGCCCAGCAAGCTCGTCGCGTCGACCTCCAGGCGCGTCTCGCCGATCTGCTCGGCCACCAGCAGCGCGCGCCGCGCCGCCTCGCCCGCCTCCTCGACGCGGCCGTCGTCCAGCGCGACCCGGCCCAGCTCGTTGCGGGCGTAGCCCTCCACGTCCCGCGCGCCGTTGCGCTCGTACAGGTCCAGCGCGCGGTGCAGGGCCAGCGTCGACTCCCGCAGTTCGCCCCGGTCGCGGTGCAGGCGGCCCAGGTTCACCTGGTAGATCGCCATGCCGTACAGCGATCCCAGCTCCTCGGACGTGGCCAGCGCCGTGCGGAACAGCTCCAGCGCCTCGTCGAGGTCCCCGCGGTCCTGCCGGATCAGCCCGAGGTTGCCCACGACGGTCGCGATGCCGTCGCGCGAGCCGATCTCCTCGAAGGCGGCGCGCGCCACGACGTAGGCCTTCTCGGCCAGTTCCAGCTGTCCCAGCTCCCAGTGGATGCCGCCGAGGTTGGTCATGACGCCGCCCTCGCCGTGCCGCAGCCCGGCGTGGGAGTAGTGCTCGTGCGCCTGCTCGAAGTGCTCGATCGCGAGCCGGTACTCCACCCGCGTCCAGTGCGCCAGCGCCAGCGAGGCGTGCATGGCGGCCCGCGCGTGCCGGTCTCCGAGGCGTTCGGCCGCGGCGAGCGCGGCCCGGCCGACCGCCAGCCAGTCCGGGAGGTGCTTGCGCACCATGAAGAACCCGCGCAGCGCGTCGGCCAGACGGCACGCCTCGGGCAGCGGGCCGTGCTCGGCGGCGTGCAGCACGGCGGAGACGAGGTTGGCCCGCTCGGTCTCGAACCAGAGCAGGGCCTCCTCCTCCGAGCGCGGCTCGATCCGCAGCACCGCCTCGGAGCGCCCCTCCAGGCTCGGGCCGACCCTGGGGAACAGCAGCTCACCGGCGAGCAGCGCGGTGTGCGAGTAGACCGTCAGCAGGCGGTTCAGCGCGTCCTCGCGCTGCACCGCGGTCATCTCGCGCTCCGCGCACTCGGTCGCGTACACGCGCACCAGGTCGTGCGGCCGGAACCGCTCCGGGCGCTCCTCCTCGACGAGGTTGGTCTCCACGAGGCGGCGCAGCAGCTCGTCCGCCGCGTTCTCGGTGCGGTTCAGCAGCGCGGCCAGCGCCACCGGCGTCACGACGGGACCGGGGTGCACGCCGATGTGCCGGAACGCCTCGCGCACCGGCTCGTCCAGCGCGGCGTAGGACAGCGCGAACGCCGCGCGCACGGTGGACTCGGCGTCGCCCTCGACCTCCAGCGCGCCCAGCCGGTCGCCCTCGCGCAGTTCGGCGACCACGTCGCCCACCGCGCGACCGGGGTGCACGGCGAGGTCGCCCGCGACGATGCGCAGCGCGAGCGGCAGCCGTCCGCACAGCCGCACCAGCTCGGCGGCCTCCGCTCGTGAGCCGACGCGGTCCTCGCCCAGCAGCTCGGTGATCAGCCACAGGGCCTCCTGCTCGCTCAGCGGGTCGAGCGCCACGTGGTGCGCGCCGTCGCGGACGACCAGGCCGGTGAGGCGGTTGCGGCTGGTGACGAGCACCAGGCAGGTGGAGGTGCCGGGCAGCAGCGGTCTGACCTGCTCGGCGCTGACGGCGTTGTCGAGCAGGATCAGCACGCGGCGACCGGCGAGGAGCGAGCGGTACAGCGCGGCCTGCTCGTCCACACCGGACGGCACGCGCTCGGCGGGCACGCCGAGGGCCCGCAGGAACTGGCCCAGCGCCTCGACCGGCTCCACCGGCGGGTGCACCGGGTCGAAGCCGCGGAGGTTCACGTGCAGCTGGCCGTCGGTGAACTCGTGCGTCCGGGAGTGCGCGACGTGCAGCGCGAGAGCGGTCTTGCCGATGCCGGCGACACCGTCGATCGCGGAGATCACCATCGTCGACGGCGGCACCGGGCGGGCCAGCAGCGCCGCCAGCTCGGCCAGCACGTCCGACCGCCCGGCGAAGCACGTGCTGGCCGCGGGGAGCTGACGCGGCACCGGCACGACCGCGGCGTCGGCGGCCACCGCGGCGGTCTCCGACTCGGCCGGGACGTCGGCGAAGCGCGGCAGCGGTTCCTCGCGCAGCATCGCCTCGTGCAGCGCGCGCAGCTCGGAGCCGGGTTCGATGCCCAGCTCGGCGATGAACCCGCTGTGCGTCGCCCGGTACAGCTTCAGCGCCTCGGCCTGCCGCCCGGTGCGGTGCAGCGCGATCATCAGGTAGCCGCGCGCCCGCTCCCGGTAGGGGTGGCGGCGGATCAGGGCGCGCAGTTCGGGCACCACCTCGGCGGTCGAGCCGCGCCGCAGGTCGGCCGCGATGCGCTCCTCGACGACGATCAGCCGCTGCTCCTCCAGCCGCGCGGCCTCGTTGCGGGCCACCTCCAGGTCGGCCAGGTCGGCGAACGGCGCTCCCCGCCACAGCCGCAGCGCCCGCCCCAGCAGCGCGCTCGCCGCGTCCAGGTCGCCCGCGACCAGCGCGCGCCGGCCGTCGGCGGCGAGATCGGCGAAGCGGTCCGCGTCCACCTCTCCGCGCTCGACGTGCAGGGTGTACCCGGCCGGGCCGTGCGCGATGCGCTGCGCGCTGCCCAGCGCCGTGCGCAGCCGGTGCACGTTGACCTGGAGGGTGTTGCGGACGTCGCGCGGCGGCTGATCACCCCAGATCGTCTCCACCAGGGTCGACGGGTGCACCGCGGAACCCCGTTCGCAGAGCAGCGCGGCGAGCAGTCTGCGGAGTCTGCCGCTGAGCCGGATCTCCCTCTCGCCGTCGCGCACGGACACCGGCCCCAGCACGCCGAACTCCATCACCAGCTCCCACCCCTGCCACCTGCCGTGCACAGGCTGTCACACCCCGGCGGCGGGGGTGGTCGTCCGGAGGCAAATGCGGCCGACCGGCCCAACGCCTCCCGTCGTGACGCGTGGCGTCACCCGCGACCGTGACGAAACGCCGGTGCCCGCCGCGTGCCGCGGAGTTGCCCGTCACCGCACGGCCACCGTCGCCCCCCGCCCGCTCCGGGACGGTCGTGCCCGAACTCGGCCGCCGCTGGTCGTGGCCGGGACCGGCATCGCGCTGAGGGGTGCGGCTGCTCACCACCGCGACGGCGACGAGCTCCGTCGTGGTCGGTCCGTTCGCGACCGGGTTCGCGGGCCAGCCGCACCGGCCGGTGGATCGCGCTGTCCCCGCACGAGCCGCTGGCCGTTTCAGCTCGAACGTGACGAAACCCCGCTGTGCGCTCGGCGGGCGCACAGCGGGGAGTCGTGCTCGTCAGGACGCGGTGCGGGGGACGGACCGGGACGAGAGGCCGAGGACCAGCAGGGCGAGGTTCGCCGCCGCGGCCGCTCCGACGATCACGGTGACCGGCGCCACGAGGCCCGGCACCGCGACGGAGCCCAGCACCCCGCCGAGGAGCGCCCCGCCGATCGCGGCGATCAGGCTCGCCCGCTGAACGCGGGACGGCAGGTCGCGGCGGGTGGCGGCCAGGTACGTGCCGAGGCCGATCAGCAGGCCCGCACCGGGCACAGTGGCCGTCGCGCTGGCCACGAAGTCGTCCGGGTCGACGGTCCAGACCAGCAGGACGCCCAGGAACCAGCCGCCCAGGCCGAGCGGGACGACCGTCAGGACGCGGAGCCAGACGCCCGCCCGCGGGCCGAAGCCGCCGCGCCGGTACCACCTGCGGGCCATCGCGCCGAGCAGGAGCAGGGCCAGGGCTGCGCCGGTGACGGTGACGCCGATCAGGAGCTTGGCGATCGTGGACATGCTCAGCGGCACGGCCGCGAAGTCGACCGGGCGGGTGTCGAACCGGGAGCTGTCCACCTCGCCGGTGTCGAAGAACGTGGTCAGCAGGTGCTGCCCCGCCTCGGGGCGGTGCTCCCAGAAGTCGGCGGTGTGGCCCAGGTCGGGGAGGATCACCTGCTGCCCGCGCGACAGCGAGGGCAGCAGCTCGTCGGTGGCGAACCGCGCGGGGGTGGAGAAGTCGACCGAGCCGCTGACCAGGAGGGTCTCCACGTCGCTCGGGCGCGTCGTGCGGTACTCGGCGTTGTCGGGGCTGTCCGGCCACACCGTGGAGAAGCCCGACGGCCCGCCCCAGAGGAAGTCGGTCGACGCGTTGCCCAGGATCGAACCGGGATCGCCGCCGTCGTCGTAGTAGCTCTGGGCCGCCGGGGCGTCGATCGCGGCGAACGAGGCGAACTCGCCCCAGACGATCGAGGTGGGCAGCGTGACGTCGGCCAGGACCGACATGGCCCACAGGGCGCCGGTGTCACCGCTGAGGTAGGCGTCGACGAGGGTCGGCGCGTTGTTCGGAGCGGACGCCGGGCCGTTGTGGTGCATGGCGTACTGGCTCAGGACGCGGACACCCGTGTCCTTGATCCGCAGCGGCCCCCAGCTCTCGGGGATGTCGGCGGCGGTGTCCCGCACCGTGGCCGCGAGGTCCGGCGTGCGCGCGGAGCAGGTGGCGTCGGCCCGGCACAGTTCCGAGTACTGCTCGAACTGCGAGTCGGTGGTGCGCGGGTCCCAGAAGAAGTGGCCGGGCGGGTTGACCGAGATCATCGCGGACCGGTTCAGCGAGTCGGGGTGCCGCCAGGAGTAGATCATCGCGGTGCGCGTCCCGGCGCTCGAACTGACCAGGTTGATCGTCGAGTAGCCCAGCGCGGTGCGGGCCGCCTCCAGGTCCTCGACCCGCTGGACGATCGAGTAGGCGGTGAGGTCGACGCCGTCGCCGGTCAGCCGCTTCGCGCACAGCTCGAACGTCCTGGTGGTGGTGGGCAGGGCCTCGGCACCGGTGAGGTCGTCCGACGACTGCATGGCCAGACCGACCTCGGGGCAGTCCAGGCGGCGCGACCCGTCGACGCCCCGGTAGCCGACCAGGACCACGTCGTGGTCGGCGTTCAGCCTGCTCGCCTGGGGGAAGGTCATGTTCGTCATGCCGGGACCGCCGCCCAGCCGGAAGACCGGTTCGCCGGGATCGGGCGAGGTGGCGCGGACGCGGATCACCGGGAGCGCGATCAGCTCGGACGCCGGGTCGTTCCGGCTCTCCGGGACCACGAGCGTGCCGCAGTCGGCGGCGACCGTCCCGGCCTCGGTCGAGAAGTCGCACTGCTCCGTGGTCAGCGAACCAGCGCCCGCTCCCTCGGGCACGGCGAGGGTCTGCTCCGGCCGCACGCTCAGGTACACGAGGGAGAGCAGGACGCCTGCGGTGATCGCGAGAGCGACGACGCGGGACTTGAACTGAGCCATGGGAGAACCGTAGGAATTCCGGCGCGGCCGATCTTCCCCCGGCGGACCGAGGACTCCTCCCCCTGGCGGGTGATGCGCTCGACACCGTCCCCCGCCGACGAACCGTTCACCCCGGTGCCGTCCCGCTCACGCGGGGTCCCGATCGAGCACGCCAGGGCGGAGCGGAGGCCGACGCGGGTTCCTCCGACGGCGAGGTCGTCATCGCCGGGGCGACCGGTGTGCGACCGGGAGGACTGGACATCGGCGGCGCCGCTGCGGTCGACCTGGCGGCGCGCGGGTCGTGGTCGTGGACCGCACCGACGACACCCCCGCCGCCCGCGACGCGACCGAGGCGGGCGTCCTGGCGCTGTCCGCGTGCACCGCCGCGCAGCACGGCCGGAACGGTGCGCGAACCGGGCCAGCAGGACCAGGACGTGCCCGGCCTGCGGTACTGCGCGACGGTGTCCGCCGGGAGGCGGTCGGCGACCGACTCCAGCAGGGCGCGAGTCGGTGTTCAGCTCGACGAGGTCCACCGCGCTCCCAGCGGGACCGCCCTCAGCTGTTGAGGAGCTCGTCGAGGTGGCGCGGTTCGGCCGGTGCGACGCGCACGGTGCTCACGGTCGTGCCCGCAGCGCCGCGCGGACCTCGGCCAGGGCGAAGCCGAGCAGGTTGAGTCCCCGCCAGCGCTCCGGGTCTTCCGCCGCGGGGTCGTCTGCGGCCAGGCCGATGCCCCACACCGGATCGACCGGGCTGGCCTCGACCAGCACGCGGTCACCTGTGCCGAGCAGGAAGCCGCGCAGGTCGTCGTGCTGGCCGAACTTGGCCGTGTTGCCGGCCACCACGACGTCGAAGCGCGCCTGCTCCCAGGTGTCGTGGTCGAACCCCCGCACGGTGCGCCCCAGGCTCTTGGCGCGCTGCGGGTCGGGCGCCGCGAGGATCTCCCGCGCGGTGTCGTCGTCGCCGAACAGCACGGCCTTGCTCCACATCATGTGGTGCTCGGCGCTGGCGAAGCGCACCCCGTCGACGGTGAAGGGCACGGGCCACCACTGGCTCAGGCAACCCCGGCCGACGCCGCCGTCCGGCTCGGGCCGGTGCCCCCAGAAGAACAGGTAGTCCACCCGCTTCCCGTCGAGGAGGGCACGGGTCAGATCGGCGACGCTGCGCGGCTGCACGGGCACGACGACCAGTGTGGACGGGGAATCCTCCTCGGCGCACCGGATTTCCCCGTTTCAGCCGCCCGGTGTCAGCGGGCGAACTTCTCGACGGCGGCCGGGGTGACGGGGGTGAAGAAGTTGACGAGGTTGCCGTCGGGGTCGCGGAACAGCAGAGCGCGGTTGCCCCAGGGCATCGTGGTGGGTTCGGTGACGAACTCCTCCACGACACCGGTCAGGTTCCGGTGCACGCCGTCCACGTCGTCCACGAGGAACTCGACGACGACGCTGCGGTTGTCGGCCGGGTGGGCGGAGCCGGGCGCGAACAGCGGGACGGTGCGGGTGCTGGCGATCGCGAGGGTGGCCGCCGCGGTCCTGAGTTCGGCGAAGTCCTCGTTCGCCCAGTCCGCCCGCACCCCGGTGACGCGCTCGTAGAAGTCGACGAGGCGGGCGACGTCCTCGGTGATGACGCGGATCGAGACGAAGTTCATGAGCTGGGTCCTCCCGGTGGATCGGTGCTGGTGATCCCACGCTAGGACCGGTACCGGACAGAATCCGCCCGGTATCGCGGGCAGACTTCTCCCCGTGCCCCGCCCCACCGCTCGCGTGCTCACCCTGCTGGAGCTCCTCCAGGCGGGCGGTGTCCAGACCGTCGCCTCCCTCGCCGACCGGCTCGGCGTGGACGAACGCACGGTGCGGCGCTACGTCGACCACCTCCTCGACCTCGACGTGCCGGTCGAATCGGTGCGTGGCCGCTACGGCGGCTACCGGCTCGTCTCCGGCTACCGCACTCCCCCGATCATGCTGAGCGACGAGGAAGCGCTCGCCGTGCTGCTCGGCCTGATCGCGGGCCGGCGCGTCGGCCTGGCGACGGCCACGGGAATGGCGAGCGAGACCGCGGCGGCCAAGATCCGGCGAGTGCTGCCCGAACGGCTCGGCCGCAGGCTCGACACCGTGCTCGGCTCCCTGACCTTCACCACTCCGGCCGCTGAGCCGACCGCCCCGGAGAGCGCGGTCCTGCTCGTGCTCGCCGACGCCGTGAGCAACCACCGGCCGGTGTCGATCCGCTACACCGCCGCCGACGGCAGGCGCAGCGAACGCACGCTGCACCCGTACGGGCTCGTCGCCCACTCGGGCAGGTGGTACGTGACGGGAGCGGACCCCGCGATCGGCGAGGACCGGACGTTCCGGCTGGACCGCATCGCCGGTGCGAGTCCCCTGCCCGGCTCGTTCGAGCCGCCCGGCGAACTCGACCCGGCGCAGCGGGTCCTCACCGGACTCGCCACCGCTCCGCACCGGCACGAGGTGGCCCTGCGGGTTCGGGGGTCCGCCGAGCAGATCCGCACCCGGCTTCCCCCGAGCGTCGCGGTCGTGACGGAGGCCGGGGACTGGTCGCGCGTCGAACTGCGGGTGGAACGGCTCGACTGGCTGCCTGGCGTGCTCGCGTCGCTGGACCTGCCGTTCGTCGTGGAGCGACCGGACGAGCTCCGCGATCTCGTCCTGGCGCTCGCCGACCGGCTCGCGCGGTCGGCCCGGCTCACCCGACGTCCCGGCGCGGAGGCGTCCGGCCGTCGACGGTGATCGCGGCGCGGGCGGCGGCACTGCGCTGGAGCACCCCGCCGACGCCACCGGACCCGACACCCGCACCCCACCCGAACGCCAAGGTGACGCATTCGCCGACCTGCTCGACCTGGCGGCGCGGTGATCAGCGCCGCGCGGGCGCGGCAGATCGCCTGCACCGCCGGAATCATCCCCGCCGTGCTCGGCGGTGACAGCCGGGTCCTGACATCGGCCGGATGTCACGCCGACCCAGCCCCGCACCTGCGCGACCGCGGCTGCGCCTCCCCCCGGTGCGACCGGCCACCCCGCTGGACCGACGCCCACCGCGTCCGGCACTGGCACCACGGCGGCCCCACCACCATCGACAACCTCGTGTTGTCGTGCCGCCGCCACACGCTGATCCACCGCAGCGAGTGGGAGATCCGCACGACCGACCGCGTCGCCACCGCTCGCGGTCGGCCTCCGGTCCTCACGGTGCGTCGTGCGGACACGGCCCGTGGCCGATCGCGCCCGTCGCCGTGTCCACGACGAGGTCCGCGCGGATCACCCGACCAGCAGGAGCAGTGGCGCACCGGCCGTCGGCCGGGCCGAAGCGCTGGAACGTCCGCACTCCCGCATCGTCCCGGACGGGTGAACGCTCTCAGTCCCAGCCCAGCACGGCCAGCGGGCCGCTCGCGGCCAGGCCGCTGCACGGGTACTCCAGCAGGGGGCTCGGCAGGGCGGACAGCGGGAACCAGGCCACCTCCGAGCACTTGTCCGGCTCGCGGTTGGCCGGTTCGCCGCTCCAGCGCTCGCACGCGAAGAACAGGCCCAGGCGC
This sequence comes from Umezawaea beigongshangensis, assembly GCF_016464305.1. GTDB lineage: Bacteria > Actinomycetota > Actinomycetes > Mycobacteriales > Pseudonocardiaceae > Umezawaea_A > Umezawaea_A beigongshangensis. The sequence continues at coordinate 650,712 of NZ_JAEIOJ010000003.1, read as the reverse complement.
GGTTCGTGGCCTGGGACGCGCGCGTGCGCGGTGTGCACGAGTCGCAGGTCGGCCGGGTCGATCCCCACGCCGACCTCCTCGAACGCCTCGCGCACGGCGGCGGTCAGCACCGACTCGCCGGCGTCGAGCTTGCCCGCCGGTGGCTGCCAGCCGCCGTCGAACTCGGGGGCCGGGTCGCGTCGCCGCAGGAGCAGCACCTCGTCGGCCCGCCGCAGCACCACGTGCACGTCCACCACGTGTCGCACGATCACCGCCAGCACCTCCGACGTCGGCGTCGGGCCCGAGGCGCTTCCCCACCCCGGGCCCGACGTGCGACCCGAAGATCGCACCCGCATACTCGCACAAACGTTCGAACACCTGTCAAGAGGTGACCCCGATCCGTGGCGGTGCCGTTGCTCTCGCTCCCCCGCCGCGCAGGGGGCAGGATGTGGCCATGAGCGCTGACGAGGTGCGGGACGGCGTGACGCTGACCAATCTCGACCAGCCCCTGTTCGACGGGGCGAACGCCACCAAGCGGGACCTGGTGGACTACCTGGACGCCGTCTCGGACCGGGTCCTGCCCGTCCTGCGCGACCGGCAGCTGTCGGTGATCCGGGTGCTGCGCGGGCGAGCGCCGTTCGTGCAGAAGAACGTTCCCGACCGCACGCCCCCGTGGGTGCGGACCGTGCGGGTGTGGGCGGAGACGTCCCGCCGCGAGGTGGCCTACGCGCTGTGCGACGACCGCCCCACGCTGCTCTGGTTCGCCAACCAGCGGGCGGTGGAGTACCACGTGCCGCTGCTGCGGGAGGACCGGCCCGGCCGTCCCACGGACCTCGTGCTCGACCTCGACCCGCCGGCCGACGACGCGTTCTCCGCGACCGTCCTCGCCGCCCGGCTGGTCCGCGAGGTCCTGGCGGAGGCCGGCATGGCCGGTGCGGTGAAGACCAGCGGCGCGAAGGGGCTGCACGTCGTCGTGCCGCTCGACGGCGAGGCGCCGACCGAGGACGTGGCCGCGGCCACCCGCGCGGTCGCCGCGCGCGCCGAGCGCCTCGACCCCGCACTGACCACGACCGCGTTCGTCCGCGACGACCGGGGCGGCCGGGTGTTCCTGGACTCGACCAGGGCGGGCGGGACGACCGTGGTCGCGGTCTACAGCCCGCGCCTGCGGCCGGGCACGCCGGTGTCGTTCCCGGTGGCCTGGGACGACCTCGACCGCGTCGCCCCCGCCGACTTCACCCTGCGCACGGCGGCGCGGCTGGTCGCGGAGCGCGACCCGTGGGCGGAGGCGCTGCCCGAGCCGCAGCGGCTGGACCGGGGGTTGGTGGAGGAGGGCCGCACGATCCCCGTGGCGCGCGTGCAGGCGATGCACGAGGGCAAGCGGCGGGCCCGCGCCCGGCGCGGCTGAGCGGCCTCCCGCGGCCGGGAAACGGGGGGCAACCCGCAGGGGTTCGCGGGCGTCTGATCACATGTGCTCGTGCTGAACTGCGCCGCCCGCAGCGATCGGGGTCTTGTCCGGGGTAACAACGAGGACTCGGTGTTCGCCGGGTCGAGACTGCTGGCGGTCGCCGACGGCATGGGGGGTCACGCGGCCGGTGAGGTCGCCAGCAGGGTCGTGATCAGCGCGCTGGCGCCGCTGGACCAGGAGTCCGGCGACGACCTGCTGGGCAGCCTGGACCGGGCCGTGCTCGACGGCAACCGGGAGATCTCGCGGCTCGTCGCGGCGGACCCCGACCTGGAGGGCATGGGCACGACGCTGACGGCCCTGCTGTTCGCCGACGACCGGATCGGCCTGGTCAACGTCGGCGACTCCCGCACCTACCTGCTGCGCGACGGCGTGCTGCACCGGCTCACCCACGACGACACGTTCGTGCAGTCGCTGGTGGACGCGGGCCGGATCACGCCGGAGGAGGCGCGCAGGCACCCCAAGCGGTCGATGGTGCTGCGCGTGCTGATGGGGCAGCACCCGGTGGAGACGACGACGAGCGAGCTGACCGCGCACCCCGGTGACCGCTACCTGCTGTGCTCGGACGGCCTGTCCGACGTGGTGGACGACGACGACCTCGCCGTGGCGCTGGGCAAGGGCGATCCGGGCGGGTGCGCGGACGGCCTGGTCGAACTGGCGCTGGAGCGCGGCGGACCCGACAACGTCACCGTGGTGGTGGCCGACGTGGTGGCCGGGTCCTGACCCGGCCCGCGGGTCAGCGCACGTCCACCAGGGCGGTCAGGCCCGACACCACCACGACGGACGACACGATGCGGTTGTCCTCCACCACCAGTTCCAGGCGCACCCGGCCCGCGTGGGCGAACAGCACGCGGATGCCCGCGCTGTCCAGGTACTCCGTCTTCGTCAGGTCCACCACGACGCGTTCGGCGTTGCTGGCCGCCGTCGCGAGGGCGTCGTGCAGCTCGGCGGCGTTGTGCAGGTCGACCTCGCCGACGACCACGACCAGCGGGCTCCCGGTGGGGTCGGCGGCGGGGCGAGAGGTGATCCGGGCGGTCATGCCGGGTACGCCCTCCTCATCCGCACGACGGTGCCGCCCTCACCGGGCAGCACCTCCACCTCGTCCATGAACGCCCTCATCATCTCGATCCCGCGACCGCGGTAGCCGGGGTCGTCTCCGGGGGGCTTCCAGATGCCCCTGTCGGCGACGGCCAGCTCCAGCGCGCCGTCCTCGGCGCTCGCGGTGACCAGCACGGGGTGGACCCGGCCGTCGGCGTAGCCGTGCTCGACGGCGTTGGCGCACGCCTCGCCCACCGCCAGCACGACCTCGTCGGAGACCTCCTCGGAGATCTCCGCGCCCGCCAGCCACTCGCGCAGGCGCGCTCGCATGGGCGCCAGCTGCGTGGCGACGCCGGGCATCTCCAGGCGCAGCGGCACGGGCGGGTGCCGGTAGACGACCAGCGCCACGTCGTCGTCGTGGCCCCCGGCGGGCAGCAGCTCGGCCAGCAGCCGGTCGGCCAGCTGCGACGGCCTCAGGTCCACACCGGACGCCACGACGTCGCGCGTCGCGTCCACCCCGTCGTCCAGGGGCACGCCGCGCCGCTCCACGAGGCCATCGGTGTAGAGCAGCAGCACCGAGCCGATCTTCAGCTCGGCGGTCTCCTCGCCGCGCACGGTCGTGGCGTCGACGCCCAGCGGCAGGGACCGCGCGCCCTCCAGCAGCTCGCCACCGCCCCCCGCGTGGCCGAGCACGGCGGGCGGGTGCCCCGCGCTGCTGTAGCGCAGCACGCCGCCCGAGGGTTCGATCACGGCGCAGAACACGGTGGTGCACATGGCTCCGGGGATCTGCTCGGCGAACGCGTCGAGGTCCTGGAGCACCTGCGCCGGTCCGCCGCCGCGCAGCATGAGCGCGCGGCAGGAGCTGCGCAGCTGGCCCATGACGGCCGCCGCCGCGAGACCGTGGCCCACGCAGTCGCCGACGACGACGCCGATGCGGCCACCGGGCAGCGGGACGACGTCGTACCAGTCGCCGCCGACCTCCAGCGGTTGCACGGCGGGCTCGTAGCGGACGGCGAACCCCGGCGGCAGCTCGGTCGGGCCCAGCATCGCGTGCTGGAGGGTCAGCGCGACGGTGCGCGCCTGGTCGTAGCTGCGGGCGCGCAGGAGCGCCTGCGCGAGGTGGCTCGCGAGCAGCGCGAACAGCGAGCGGTCCTCGGCGGACACCGAGTGCGACGGGGGGAAGCCCAGCCACACGGCCGCGTCCCCGTCGAGCGGGGCGGCCAGTCCGAGCACGCCCTCCCCGCCGGGCCCCGGCGTCGCGTTGACCGACGCGACGGGGTGCCGCCGCGCGTCGTCCAGCGCGGCGGCGATCATCGGCGGCAGGTCGGCGAACCCGCCGGAGGGGGCGCCGACGATCACGCCGTCGTCGGCGTCGGAGGGCCACACCGCGGCCACGGCGCTGGACGCCCCGAGGACGGGACGCAGTCCGGCGATCCCGGCGTCGAGGACCTCGGTGACGTCGGTGGCGGCGGCGAGCGCGACGGCGAAGCCGTGCAGGGCCGACTGGCGCAGCGCCGCCGACCGCTCCGCCGTCACGTCGCGGAGGGTGCCCACGAAGATCCGGCCGCCGTCGCCCTCGATGGAGTTGGAGCTCAGCGCCACCCAGAGGACGTGGCCGTCGCGGTGGCACAGCGGGATGACGAAGTCGCCGCAGCCGTCCTCCGCCAGCCGGTTCATGGCCTCGTCCTGCGACGAGCGCAGGTCGGGCCGGGTCTCCGGGTCCGCCAGCCACGGGTACGGGGCCAGGTGGGGCAGGCTCTCGGGTCCGTAGCCGGTGATGCTCGCCCACGCGCTGTTGATCTCGACGATCGCCCCGGTGTGGTCGGCGACGAAGAAGCCCTCCTGCAGGGAGTCGACGAGCGCGCGGCGGAACTCGGCCTCACCGCGGCGCAGGCGGGACAGCTCGACGTTCGCGCGGACGCGGGCGATCAGCTCGTGGGTGGAGAACGGCTTGGGCAGGTAGTCGTCGGCGCCCGCGTCGAGCCCCACGACGGCGGCGTCCTCGCCCGCGCGGGCGGACAGGAACACCACGGGGATCGCGGCGGTGGTCGGGTCGCGGCGCAGCGCGTGCAGCAGGCCCAGGCCGTCCAGCTCGGGCATCATCACGTCGCTGAGCACCAGGTCCGGCCGGTGTTCGCGGGCCGCGGCCAGGCCGGCCCTGCCGTCTCCGGCGAGCAGCACCCGGTAGTGCGGGCGCAGCAGGCGGGTCAGCAGCCCGCGCATGTCGACGTTGTCCTCGACGACCAGCACCACGGCCCTGGCCGGATCGGCGTCGTCGTCCTCGGCTGGCGCCTCCGGTTCGTCGGCGGCGCTCCAGCGCAGCGCCTCCTCCAGGTAGGCGCCGGCCAGCGGGCTGCGCGCATCCGCGGTGGTGTCCTCGGGGGCGTCCCGCGCCGCGGTGGAGTCCAGCGGCACGCGCACGGTGAACGTCGCGCCCGCGCCCTCGGCGGACGTCGCGGAGACGGTGCCGCCGTGCAGCGCGACCAGCTCGCGCACCAGGGCGAGGCCGATGCCGGCGCCCTCGTGCGAGCGGCCCCGCGTGCTGCGCACCCGGTGGAAGCGCTGGAACAGCAGCGGCAGCTCGTCGGCGGGCACGCCCACGCCCGTGTCGGCCACGCGCAGCACGGCGTGGTCGCCGTCCTGCGCCAGCGACACGCGCACGCCGCCCCTCGGGGTGTACTTCACCGCGTTGGACAGCAGGTTGAGCAGGATCTTCTCCCACATGTCCACGTCGACCACGGCCGGTCGGGACAGCTCCGACCAGTCGACCTCCAGGCCCAGCCCGGCCCGCAGCACGGCGGGGGCGAAGGACTCGGTGATCTCGCGGGTCAGCTCGGCGAGGTCGATGACGCTGAACCGGGGTTGCAGCCCGCCCGCCTCGATCCGGGCGAAGTCGAGCAGCTCGTCCACGAGCCTGCGCAGCAGCCGCGCGTTGCGCTGGATCAGCTCCAGCCGCTGGCGCTGCGCCGGGAGCAGCGGCGCGGCGGTGTCGGCCAGCGCGTCGGCGGCCGGACCGGCGATGAGGGTGAGCGGGGTGCGCAGCTCGTGGCTGACGTTGGCGAAGAAGTCGCTCTTGGCTCGGTCCAGCTCGGCCAGCGCGGCCGACCGCTCCCGCTCGGCCACGTAGGCGAGGGCGTCGGTGAGGGCCGTGGAGACCTGGCCGCTGACGAGGTCGAAGAAGCCCAGGTAGTCCTCGTTGACCGCGCGGTAGGGGCTGATGGCCAGCACCAGCACCCCCAGCACCCCGGTGTGTCCGCTGGCCGTCAGGGGCAGCACCATCGCCTGGTCGGGAACGGCGGACCCGAGGGCGCCGTCCGCCTCGAAGCCCGCCGCCACGTGCTCGCGCAGCCCGCTGATCAGGCGCGGGCTCCGGGTGGTGGCGACCTCCCTCAGCGCGGGGTCGACGAGGGCGCGCGGGAGCACGGCCGACGCGGCGTCCTCGTCCGCGGCGATGCCGTAGGACGCCACGAGCGCGGCGTCGTCGCCGTCGTCGTCGAACAGGTGGGCGAGCGCGAACGGCACGTCGGTGCGGTGCCCGGCCAGCACGTCCAGCACGGCGCGGCACGCCTCGGCGGCCGAGCCGACCTCGGTGGTGGACACCGCGCCCAGCTCGCGCACGGTGCGCAGCCGCCGCTCCGACAGCACCCGGCGGGTCGTGTCGCTGGTGGCGACGAAGATGCCCTGCACGGCGCCGTCGTCGTCGAGGATCGGGCTGTAGGAGAACGTCCAGTACGTCTCCTCCAGGTAGCCGTGGCGGTTGATGAAGAGGAGCTGGTTCTCCGAGTAGGTGGCCTCACCGCCCGCGAGCACGCCGTCGGCCATCGGTCCCAGCTCGTGCCACGCCTCGGCCCAGCACTCCGCGGCGGGCTGGCCGAGCGACGCGGGGTGCTTGTCACCGAGGAAGGGCTGGTAGGCGTCGTTGTAGAGCTGCACCAGGGTCGGCCCCCACCACAGCAGCATGGGGATTCTGGACGGCAGGCACGTGCTGATCGCCGTCCGGAGTCCGCGCGGCCACTGCTCGATCGGCCCGATCGGCGTGGACGCCCAGTCCTTCCCGGCGATCGCCGAACCCATCTCGCCCAGGGATGTCAACGACAGTTTCCCCGGCACCCGCGCCTCCTCGCTGTTCACACGCGACCGCGGGGCCGGCCCGACCCCGGCGCGATCAGCGTGAGGCTTCCCCGCGGAGCCCGGCACCAACCGGGCTCCGGATCAGTCGGCCTCCAGGGCCTCCGGTACCGAACCGTGTACCGAGAGCACATTGTGCAGCAGGGTCGCCGACAGCACGACGAGCACCGCCGGAGTCGTGGCCACCACCCGCAGCGCACCACCTCGCGCCCGCGCCTCGTTGTGCACCTTGACGAGCACCGCCAACCCGGCCGAGCCGAGGAACGTCACCGCTCCGAGATCGGCCACCACCACGTCGAACTTCGCGATCGCCCTGGTCAGCGCCTCGGCCAGCCGGTCGGCGCTCGTCGCGTCCACCTCTCCCGCGACTCGCACGACCTCCCGCTCGGCGCGCAGGGTGAGCGGTTGCCCGCCCGCACCGTATGCACTGCCCTTCACGTCCACCCCTTCTCAACCCACGTCCGCAGGGACGTTCCCCGTCCGGCGAGTCGTGAAACCCCTGCCGCCTCCAGCAGCGCGGACGCCGCGTCGGCGACCTCCGCCGCGGGCACGTCCAGGCACTCCAGGGAGAACGGGCAGCGGAACTGGCGGCACGGCGAGCAGGGCACGCGACGTTGCAGGGAGGTGTGCGGCACGTGCCGCGGGGGCATGTCGGTGAGCCGCTCGGTGCCGGCCCAGGTGACGACGACGGGGGTGCCCGCGGCGTCGGCGAGGTGCAGGGGTCCGGAGTTGTTGCAGATCACGAGATCGGCGCGGTCGACGACGGCGGCCAGCGCGGGCACGTCGACGTCCCCGAGGGGACGCACGCCGGGGCGGGCCGCGGCGTCCACGACGGACCGGACGAGGTCGGTCTCGCGCGGAGACCCGGTGACGAGCACGGGCCGTCCCGGCACGGCGATCGAGCGGGCCGCCTCGGCGAAGCGCAGCGGGTCGTAGCGGCGCGACGAGCAGGACGCGCCGGGGGCGAGCAGGACGAACGGGTCCGCCTCCCCTACCCCGGCGGCGGCGAGCACGTCGGCGGCGGCGCGGCGCGCGTCCGGCGGCACGCGCAGCTCCAGCTCGGTGCCGGCCGACGGCACGCCGAGCGCGGCCAGCAGGTGCAGGCAGCGGTCGACCTGGTGGGCGGTCTCCGGCGGCGGGCTGACCCAGTGGGTGGCCACGGCCCCGCCGAACTCGGTGGACTGCACGGCCCGCACGCCGATCCCGGCGAGCATCCCGGCGTGCGCGGCGGGCCACGGCGACTGGCCGTGCGAGGTGAACACCAGCATCACGTCCGGGGCCTCCCGCACGAGCAGGTCCACCAGCGCCCGTTCCCCGGCCACGTCGGTGCGCCCCGATCCGGAGGCGTCCTGCCAGGACGGCGACACCGCGCGGACGCGGTGCAGGCGCGGCAGCAGCGGGGCGAGCGCCGCCCCGGCCGGTGAGGCGAGCAGCACCAGCTCCGCCCGCGGGGCGGCACGGGCCAGCGCCCGCACCGCCGGGGTCAGCATCACCACGTCCCCGAGGTTGTCCGGCCGGACGAGCAGCACACGCCGCACCGCGCCCCAGTCGATCGGCGCACCCCGGTCGGCGGCCGGGTGCGGGAACGCCGGGCCCACGAAGATCAGGGACACGGCGGCTCCCAGTGCACCACCTTGGTCGTGGTCATCTCGTCCAGCAGCTCGGGGCCGTAGCCGTACCCGGAGCCGCTGGCCCGCCGGGGCTGGGCCGCGCCGCCGGGGGCGCCGCCGAACACCGCGTTGATCTTGACGGTGCCGACCGGCAGAGCGCGCCACGCCTCCTGGGCGTGCGCGGTGGAGTCGGTGAGCACCGTGGCGGCGAGTCCGTACTCGTCGGCGCACGCCTCGGCGAGTCCCGCGGCGAAGTCCGGCACGACCCGGATCGGCGCGACGGGGCCGAACGTCTCCTCGCGCAGCACCAGCATGGTGGGCGTGCAGCCGGCGAGCACGGTGGCCGGGTAGTGCGAGCCGGGCCCGTCCGGGACGGCTCCGCCGGTGAGCACGCGCGCGCCGTGGTCGACCGCGTCGGCGACGTGGGAGTGCACGTGCTCGCGGTGACGCCGGTCCACCAGCGGCTGGGACCAGCGCCCCGCCAGCTCCACCAGGGCGCGGGTGACGTCCTCGGCGACGGCGCGGTGCACGTAGATCCGCTCGACCGAGGTGCAGATCTGCCCGGCGTTGGCGAACGCGCCGAGCGCGGCCTGCTCCGCGGCCCACAGCGGGTCCACTCCGGCGTCGACGATCAGCGCGTCGTTGCCGCCGTTCTCCAGCAGCACCTTCGCGCCGGTGGCGGCGGCGCGGGCGGCGACGGCGCGACCGGCGGCGGTGCTGCCGACGTGCGCCACGAGGTCCACGTCGCCGCTGGCGCACAGCGCCTCCCCGACGGGGGCGTCCCCGACGAGGTGGCGCAGCACGTCGTCCGGGACGTGCGGCGCGAGCACCTCGTGCAGGAGCTGCCCGGTGCGCGGGCAGCGCTCGCTGGGCTTGTGCACGGCGGTGTTGCCGGTGACCAGGGCCGCGCCCAGGAGTCCGCAGGCGACGGCGACCGGGTCGTTCCACGGGCTGAGCACGACGACGACACCGCGCGGCTCGGGCACGGCGAAGTCCGTCGCGCCCCGGTCGCCCAGCAGGGTGCGCCCGCCGCGCAGCGGTCCCAGCTCGGCGTACTGGTCCAGTGTGGACGCTCCGGCGAGGACACCGCCGCGGGCGTCGTCCGCGGGTTTGCCCGTCTCGGCGCGGTTGACCTCGGCGAGGTCGTCGGCGCGTTCGCGCAGTGCGGTCGCCGCCGCGTGCAGCGCCGCGCCGCGCTCGGCGGCCGGGGTGCGCGCCCAGCCGGGGAACGCGCGGCGCGCGGCGACCAGGGCGTCCGCCACCTCCCGCTCGGTCGCCACCGGCAGCGAGCCGACCGGCGAGCCGTCGAAGGGGCTGCGGATCTCCAGGTGCCGCCGCCCGGTGGAGTTCAGGAGTTCGCCTACGGCCACGACGGCTCCTCCTCGTGGCACACGACGAGTTCGCGGATCTCGCAGCCGGGCGGTTGGCGCAGCGCGGTGAGGATCACCGAGGCCACGTCGTGCGGGGAGTTGAGCTTGCTGGTGTCCTGCGGGCGGTACTGCTCGGTGCGGTCGTCGAAGAAGCGGGTGTTCATGCCGCCGGGGATCACCAGGGTCACGCCGACCTGCCCGGCGGTCTCGGCGGCCAGCGCGCGGGTGAAGCCGACGACGCCGAACTTCGAGGCGCAGTAGGCGGTCGCGTCGCCGACCGCCTTGACGCCGAGGGTGGAGGCGATGGTGACGACGCGTCCCCGGCTCGTCTTCAGGTGCGGCAGCGCCGCGCGCACGACGGCGGCCGTGCCCAGCAGGTTGACCTGCACCACGCGTTCCCAGTCGGTGGCCGCGACGGTGTCCAGCGCGCCGCAGGAGTCGATGCCCGCCGCCGTGACGACGCCGTCGAGACCACCGGCGCGCTCGGCCACGTCGGCGACGGCCCGCTCGGCGGCACGGGTGTCGGACAGGTCGACCGCCTCGAAGTCCGAGACCGGAACCCGCGCGTCGGGAGCCGCCTTGTCCAGCACGGCGGCTCGGCCACCGGCCGCGTGCACGGCGTGCACGAGGGCGGCGCCGAGCCCGGAGGCTCCCCCGGTGATCAGAATCGTTCCGAGCTCCATGCTCCGGTTCCCTTCAGCTCGTCCGGTGCCGTGCGGTGACCAGCCGGGTCGTCGACCGGCCGGGGTGGTAGGGGACGACGACCGTGCGACCGCCCCAGCCGCGCACGACGGCGGCCTCCGGCAGCGCGTCCGCCGAGTAGTCGCCGCCCTTGACCCACACGTCGGGCCGCAGGCCGCGCAGGACCTCCTCCGGGGTGTCCTCGTCGAACACCACGACGGCGTCGACGCTGCTCAGCGCGGCCAGCACCTCGGCGCGCTCGCGCTGGCCGTTGAGGGGGCGCTCCTCGCCCTTGAGGCGGCGCACGGACGCGTCGGAGTTCAGGCACACCACCAGGCAGTCACCGAGCGAGCGGGCGGCGGCCAGGGTGCGGGCGTGCCCGGCGTGCAGCAGGTCGAAGCAGCCGCCGGTGGCGACGACGGTGCCACCGCGCGCCCTGGTGCGGGCCACGACGTCGAACGCGGAGGTGCCGCGCGGCTCCGCGGCGGCCGCCGGCCCGGCGCTGAAGCCGGAGGCGCCGCCGCGCTCCAGGAACTCCCCCGCCGCGGTGACGGCGGCGGTGACGGCCTCGTCGGCGGTGTCCCCGCGCATCAGCCGCACCGCGGCGGTGACGGCGAAGCGGTCGCCCGCGCCGCACGGGTCGAGCACCGTGACCGGCGGGGCGGGCACGGCGATCGGCGCACCGCCCTGGTGCAGCAGCGCGCCGCCGGCCCCGAGCGTCACGGCGACGGCGCGGGCCCGCCACGCGGTGCGCAACCGGGCGGCGACGTGCTCGACGGTCTGCTGATCGGTGTCCCGGACGCGGCACGCGGCCAGCGCCTCGGACAGGTTGGGCGTGACGAGCCGGGCGCACGGGACGGGGCGCGGGCCGCGCGGGTGCGGGTCCCACACGACCGGCACGTGCCGCGCGAGCGCGCCGAGCAGGTCGCGCAACCGCGGGTCGGCGGCCGTTCCCCGGCCGTAGTCGGCGACCAGCACGGCGTCCGCGGAGCGCACGGCGTCCAGCGCGTCCCCGGTGAGCACGGGCGGTTCGCCGCCACCGCTCCGGTCGATCCTGGCGATGGACCGGCCGGAGCTGCGCAGCCTCGTCTTCACCGTCGTGGGGGCGGCGCTGCGGCCGAACACCGCGGGCACGCCGTCGAGCGCCTCGCGCAGCCGGGCGCCGTCGGCGTCGTCGGCCAGCGGCGCCACCAGCACGACGTCCACCCCGTCGGCGGCGGCGAGCGCGGCGGCGAGCCCGGCTCCACCGGGCCGCACGTGCTCCCGGTCCACGTCGAGCACCGGCACCGGCGCGTCCGGGCACACCCGCTCGACGGTGCCCTCGACGTCGACGTCGAGCAGCGCGTCACCGACGACGACGAGCCTCACGACGCCCTCCGCGACGAGGACACCGGCCGCGCCTCGTCGTCCGAAGTGGACAGAGCGGCCTCGAACGCGGTGCACAGCAGGTGCACGGCGACGAGCTGCGCCTCCTGCACGTTGGTGCCGGCGCCAGGCAGGCACACGGCCTCGTGCACGGCGTCGGCGAGCGGGTTGGGCCCCGGCCCGGTGAAGGCCCACGAGGTGAGCCCGCACTCGTCGGCCGCCTGGGCCGCGCGCAGCAGGTTCCGGCTGTGCCCGCTGGTCGACAGCAGGACGAGCACGTCGCCCGGCCTGCCGTGCGCGGTCACCTGGCGGGCGAAGACCTCGTCGTAGCCGTAGTCGTTGCCGATGGCGGTGAGGCTGGAGGTCTCGGAGCACAGCGCCAGCGCGGAGAACGGCCTGCGGTCGTCGCGGAACCGGCCGACCAGCTCCGCCGTGAGGTGCTGCGCCTCCGCCGCCGACCCGCCGTTGCCCGCGGCCAGCAGCCGCCCACCGGCGCCCAGCCTCGTCGCGAGGACGGCGGCCCAGCGGTTCAGGGTCGCCGCCTGCGAGCGCAGACCGGTCAGCGTGTCGGCGAGCCCGTCGAGGTGCGCGTTCGTCACCGGGTCGCACGGGTGCCCGGTCATGGCGCTTCTCCTGCCCCCACTGGTTCGGGTAGACGCGCCGCGGCCACCCCGGCGCGCTGGTAGGCGTGTGCGGTGTCCCGCGCGATGCGGTCCCACGTGTAGCGGGCGCGGACCCGGTCGGCGCCCGCCGTGCCGAAGGCGTCGCGGAGGGCGGGGTCGTCCAGCAGCGTGCGCAGCGCCCCGGCGAGCGCGTCGGGGTCGCGCGGCGGCACGAGCAGACCGGTGACGCCGTCCACGACGGTGTCGGTGATGCCGCCCACCGCCGCCGCGACCACCGGGACGCCGCAGCTCATGGCCTCCAGCGGCACGATGCCGAACGGCTCGTACCAGGGCACGCACGCCACGACGTCGGCCGAGCGCAGCAGCGCGGGCACCTCGGCCCGCGACACGCGGCCGATCAGCCGGACCCGGTCCTGCACACCGGCGTCGCGGGCGGCGGCCAGCAGCCTGCGCGCCTCGGGATCGTCCGCGAGGGACGGTTCGGACAGCCCGCCCGCGACGATCAGCTCGGTGTCGGTCAGCCGCTTCATCGCGGCCACCACCGTGGCGAAACCCTTGCGCGGCACCAGTCTTCCGACGGTGACGACGCGGCGCAGCGCACCCCTCGGCGCGGCCGGGCCGAGCGGGGTGAAGACCTCGGGGTCCACCCCGCACGGCACGACGGAGATCCGGGAGCGCGGCAGGCCCATCCGCGCCAGCTCGAACACCTCGTCCGAGCAGGTCGCGACGACGCGCGCGACCTCGCGGCCCAGGGCGCGCTCGATGGGGACGCGCTCCGGCGGACTGGTGTCGGCCGTGCCCTGGTGGCGGCGCTTCACCACGCCCAGCGCGTGGTAGGTGTGCACCACCGGCACGCCCAGCTCGCGGGCGGCCAGCACCGACGCGAGCCCGGACATCCAGAAGTGCGAGTGCACGACGTCCGGCCGCTTGACGGTCCAGTCGCGCAGCAGGAACCGGGCGAAGTCGCCCATGTGCGGCAGGAGGTCGTCCTTGGGCACCTGCTCGGCCGGCCCGGCCGGGACGTGCACCACCTCGTAGCCCTGCGGGGTCGTCGTCCGCTCCGGCGGGCCGGGGTCGTCGCGGCGCGTGTAGACCACGACCTCGAAGCCCGCGCGGGCCATCACCGCCGACAGCTCGGCCACGTGCAGGTTCTGCCCGCCCGCGTCCACTCCGCCGAGCGCCGCCAGGGGGCTGGCGTGCTCGGAGACCATCGCGATCCTCATGCGCTCACCTCCAGCAGGATGTCGTCCCAGCGGCGCAGGAACGCGTCCAGGCCGTACTCGGCCAGCGCGAACTCCCGCGCCCGCTCGCCCGTCTCCCGCGCTCGCGCGGGGTCGTGCACCAGGTCGCGCACCGCGCGCACGAGGTCGTCGATCCTGGTCGACACCGCACCGGCCTCCGGCGGCACCGCGACGGGCGCCTCGGTGGCGGCGAGCGCGACCACCGGCATCCCGACGTGCATCGCCTCGATCAGCGACAGGCCGAGGGAGGTCCAGCGCAGCGGGTGCAGGTAGAGCCGCCGCGCGGCCAGTTCCGCGTGCAGCCGGTCCGGGGGCAGGTCGCCGACCTCGGACAGGCGGTCCTCCGCCAGCCCCAGCCGGTCGCGCAACCCGTCCAGCCCCATGCCGTACACGTCGAGCGGAGCCTCGCGGGCGAAGTGCGGCAGCAGGTCGGTTCCGGTCACCCGCCAGCGCCGGACCGGTTCGTTGATCACGACCGCCGCGCGCGGGAGGTCTCCGGTGTAGAGGTGGCCGGGGTCGACGACGCCGTGCTCCACCACCGTCGTGCGGGTGCTCCCGCAGTCCCACATGAGCTGGTTGAAGTGCGTGACGTGCGCGAGCGTCACGTCCGGCCGGTCGGCCAGCGGGTGCCGCGTGGTGGGCACGTCGTTCTTCGGCGTGTTGTGCTCCACGTACACCACCGGCACGTCCCGGCCCGGCCGGCGGCCCAGCCAGCGGTGGGCCAGCTCCTCCTCCTCGGGGCGTTGCAGCACGACCACGTCGACGTGCCGGTCGGTCAGCTCGCCGACCGGCACGTCGCGCGCCCGCTCCGGCCAGTCGCGACCGCTGCGCCCGCCGCCCCACGGCCCGCCCCCTGGCAGCACCGGGAGCAGGTACTCGTGGCGTCCCCGCACGAACGACGTCGTCCAGGAGCCGTGCACGTGCCAGACCAGCACCCGCAGCGTCCCGCTCCCCGCGTTCACCGCCCCACCTCCACGAGCTTCTCGACCGCGGTGACGACCTCACCGGGATCGACGAGGTCCAGGCACGGGTGGCCGGGGACCGGGCAGGTGCGCGCGCGCGAACCGCGGCACGGCGCGTACTGGTCGCCCAGCAGCACGTGCGGCACGCCGTAGGGCGCCCACCGGCGCGCGGGGACGACCGGGGAGAACAGGGACACGACGGGTGTGCCGACGGCGGCGGCCAGGTGCGCCGGCCCGGTGTTGCCGACGACGACGGCACGGGCCGTGGCGAGGACCCCGGACAGCTCGCGGAACGACGTGCGCCCGCCCAGGTCCAGCGCCCGCGACCCGGCCACCGCCGCGGTCAGCTCCCGCTCGTCCGGACCGCCGGTGACGACGACCCGGTGGCCGTCGTCGGCGAGCAGCGCCACGGCGTCCGCCCAGTGGTCCGGCGACCAGGTGCGCGACGGCGCGGTGGCGCCGGGGTGCACGACGACGTGGCCGGGCGGGCCGGTGAGCGCGGTCGTGTCCGGCGGGAGCAGCACGCGCAGCAGGCCGTCGTCGCCGGGCGGCGGCGCGAAGCCCGCCGCGCGCACCACGTCCAGCGCGCGCAACGGTTCCGGGCGGTCGTCGTCGAAGTCCTCGCCCGGCCGCAGCCGCACGTCCAGCAGCGATCCGGGGTAGTCGGTGGAGATGCCGACGATCCGCGGCACCCCGGCGAGCCGCAGCAGCAGCGCCAGCGGCAGCGACGACTGGTGGAACGAGGTGAGCACGACCGCCACGTCGAACCGCCGCGCGCGCAACGACTCCAGCAGCCGCGACACGTCGGCCCCGTCCACCGGTGGCGGGTCGGCGGCGATCCACGGGCAGGCCCACTCCAGCACCGAGGCCACGTCCGGCAGCAGGTCGGCCGCCTGGCGTCCGCCCGGACCGCACAGCACGGTCACCTCGGCACCCCCGGCCGCGGCGGCGCGGACGGCCGGTCCGGCGAGCAGCACGTCGCCGTCGCCGTCCAGCCGTGCGACCAGGACCCGGCTCATGCGCCCTCGTCCGGACCGAACAGCACGTCCACCGCGCCGCGCAGGTCGGCGGCGACCACCGGGGCGCGTCGGACCTCCTCGGGCGCGGTGTGCTCGGTGGGCACCAGCACGGCGCGCGCTCCGGCGGCGAGCCCGGCGAGCACGTCGGACTCGATGTCGCCGACGACGGCCGCCTCCTGCGGCGGGACCCCGGTCTCGGCGCACGCCCGCAACACCATGCCCGGCGCGGGTTTGCGGCACGCGCAGGCGTCGTCCGGTCCGTGCGGGCACGTCTGCCACGTGGCGAAGGGGCCCAGCAGTTCGTCGACGCGGCCGTTCACCGCGGTGACCTGCTCGGGGGTGAGCAGACCGCGCGCGACGCCGGACTGGTTGGTGACGACGCCGACCCGGACCCGCCTGGCGCGCAGGTCGTCGAGGACCTCTCGCGCGCCCGGAACCGGCCGCACCTTCGCCGGGTCCCCGTTGTACGGGACGTCCACGACGAGGGTGCCGTCCCGGTCGAACAGGACGAGTCCCGGTGCGGTGTTCTGGGCTTCCCTCACCTGCGAGGAGATTGCCCCGAGCAACCGGGGTAAACACCTGCGTGACAACTACTACTCACCGTAGCGACTACTCACCCGGACGACGCGGTGTCCTCCGGCCTCCTCCGGGTAGCCCGAGCGGGTGACCGGACGAGTGCTGGCGCTGCGCGCCCTCAAGCTGGGAGATCTCCTGGTCGCCGTGCCTGCGCTGCGCGCTCTGCGCAGGCGGTGGCCCGATCGGGAGCTGGTCCTGGCGACGCCGGGGTGGTTGCGGCCCGTGGTCGACCTCGTCGGATCGGTCGACACGCTCGTGCCAACGGCCGGACTGCGCCCGCTGGACCCGGCACAGCACGGTCCTCTCGTGGCGGTGAACCTGCACGGCGCCGGTCCGGAGAGCAACGCGGTCCTGGACGCGCTGGAACCCGCCGCGCGCATCGGCCACGGCGGGCACGGCTGGGAAGGCCCGGCGTGGGACGACTCGCTGCACGAGCGCGACCGGTGGTGCGCGCTGCTGGAGGCCCACGGCGTGCCGGCCGATCCGCTGGACCTGCGCCTGGCGGCTCCCGCCGTGCCGTCGCCCGCGCCTGGCGCCGTGGTCGTGCACCCCGGCGCGGCCCACGGCAGCAAGCGGTGGCCGGTGGAGCGCTTCGCGGCCGTGTCGCGCGAGCTGATGAGCCGCGGGCACCGGGTGGTGGTAACCGGTGGCGCGTCGGAGGTGGACCTGGCGCGGCAGGTGCCGGCGCACGAGGTGCTGGCGGGCTCGACCGACCTGACGACCCTGTGCGCGCTGGTGCGCTCGGCGGCGCTGGTGATCTCCGGCGACACCGGCACGGCCCACGTGGCCTACGCCTACGGCACCCCGTCCGTGACCCTGTACGGCCCGGTCGGCCCCGAGCGCTGGGGCCCGCCCCCCGGACCGCACGCGACCCTGGCCCACCCGTCCCTGCGCCGCGGCGCCCCCTTCGCCGACGACCCCGACCCGGCTCTCCTGGCGATCACCCCGACGGACGTCCTGTCCCGCTGCTGACCCGCGAGCGGGCCGCGCGGTGCTCCAACGCTCAACTCGCGGTGCCCGAACGCTCAACTCGTGCTGCGGATGCGGGCTATCACGGCTGTCGTCGACTGGTCGGCCACGTAGTCCAGGATCACCACGCGACCGCCGCCGGACTCCACGACGGCGGTCTCGGTGAGCATCTGGGGGGTGTAGTCGCCGCCCTTGGCGTAGATCTCCGGGCGCAGGCGCTCCAGCAGGTGCGCCGGGGTGTCCTCGTCGAAGATCGTCACGTGGTCCACGCAGCTCAGCGCGGCCAGCACGGCGGCGCGGTCGGCGGCGGTGTTCACCGGGCGCCGCGGTCCCTTCAGGCGGCGCACGCTCTCGTCGCCGTTGAGCGCCACCACCAGCACGTCGCCCAGGCGCTTGGCCTGGTTGAGGTAGGCCACGTGCCCGCGGTGCAGCACGTCGAAGCAGCCGTTGGTGAACACGATGCGCCGACCGGCGGCGCGGTGCTCGGACACCAGCCTGGCCAGGTCGTCGTGCCGCACGGCGCGGTCGCGGAAGCTGCCCAGGCGGCGCACCAGCTCGTCGGTGCCGCACACGGCGGTGCCCGGCCGGCGCACGACGACGTCGGCCGCGGCCTGCGCGAACTCCACGGCGGTGCTCAGCGGCACGCCACCGGCCGCGGCGAGGGTCAGGGCGGCGACGAAGGTGTCCCCCGCGCCCGAGGTCCGGCTGTCCGGCGCGGGATCGGCCCACGTGCGGTGCACGGGCAGGCCGGGGGTGAACAGCACCGCGCCGTCCCGGTCGAGCGTCACCACGACGGACCGCGCGCCGGTGGCGGCGTGCAGCTCGGCCCGGTGCGCGTCCAGGAAGGCGGCCCGGTCACCGCTCGGCAGGTGCCCGAGGACGCGCTCGGTCTCAGCGGCGTTCGGCGTCACCAGGTCCGGCTCCAGGTCCGTCCACGCGGTGAGGTCGTGCGCGTCGACGACCAGCAGCGGAATCCTCTCCCGCAGTTCGGCCAGGGCTGCGCGGCCGGGGGCGTCGTCGCCGTAGCCGCACACCAGCACGGCGGCGCGGTCGCACACCGCGGAGCGCAGGGCCTCGTCCACCAGCCGGTGCGCGTGCTCGTCGAGCGGCTCGTCGGCGCACTCGTCGAACCGCACGAGGACCTGCTCCCCCGCCACGACGCGCCGCTTCGACGTGGTCCGGCGGCCGGGCACGACGACCACGCGGGTCGTGTCCACGCCCGAGGTGCGCAAGCACTCCAGGAGCAGCGCGCCGTCGGCGTCGTCCCCGATCGGGGCCACCAGCCGCACGTCCGCGCCCAGCGCGGCGAGGTTGCACGCCGTGTTGGCGGCCCCGCCGGGGGTGTGCCAGCGCTGGTCCACCTCCACGACCGGCGCGGGTGCCTCCCTGGCGAGCCGGTGGCAGCGGCCGGTGAGCCAGCCGTCGAGGATGGCGTCGCCGAGCACCACCACGCGCGGGTGCGCGTCGGCCAGCCGCCTCGGAAGTTCTCGCGTCAGTTCGAAGTCCGAGTCCTCCACCGTCAGTCCACGCTGCGGACGACGACCGGGTCGACCTCGTCGTCCGCCTCGCCGACGCGCACCGTCCAGTCGTCACCGGGGCGCTGGTCCGGAACGGTGACGACGTCCTCGGGATCGTCCAGCTCGTGCAGCACCACGACACGGCTCCTCTCTGCGGTCGTCCCGGGACGGGTACCCGGCGCGAGGGCGCCAAACCGGGCGGTCAGCGCGGCAGCCACCACCCCGCCGACGCGCACCACCCCGGGTGCGGACGCGTCCTCGCGCAGCGCGCGCAGGAAGTCCCGGTCGCGGGCGATGCCGGCGGCCTGGACGACGCGGGCCGACGCGGCCCGGCGCGGTGGCCGTGTCGTCGCCGCGCGCGTGGTCGTGTCCGTCGTGGACACCGCCCCGGCACCGGATCGCGCCGTCCGGAGAGCACCGGACCGCGACCGCACGGGCGCGGTGGACCACCGGGAACCGCGTGCGGCACGTCACCTCGGAGGGTCCGCGACCAGCGTGTTAGCTTAGCCATACCTAAGCCGGGAAGTGGTGGGAGCGACAGTGTCCAGACGGTTCAAGCGCAGCGTGTCGGGTCTCGTGTCGGCGGTCGTCCTGACCGCCGTGGCGGCCTGCGGCGGCGGAAGCACGAGCGGCGGCGGCGATCCCGTCCCCTCCTCCGACCAGAGCGCGGCGTTCCCCGTCACGGTCGACACCATGTTCGGGCGGGTGACGGTCGAGAAGGCCCCGACGCGCGTCGTCGCGCTCGGCTGGTCCGACGCGGAGACCGCGCTCGCCCTGGGCGTGCAGCCGGTCGGCGCGAGCGACTGGCTCGCCTTCGGCGGCGAGGGCGTCGGCCCGTGGGCGCAGGGCCTCTACACGACCCCGCCGACGATCCTCGGCACGATGGAGATCAGCTACGAGGCCGTGGCCGCGCTCCAGCCCGACCTGATCCTGAACACGCGCTCGGACAACGACAGGACGAAGTACGAGACCCTGTCGAAGATCGCGCCGACGATCTCCGCGCCCGAGGGTGTGATCCAGTACGGCACGACCTGGCGGCAGCAGATGGAACTCGTGTCCACCGCGCTGGGCAGGGCCGCCGAGGGCGAGAAGCTGATCTCCGAGGTGGAGGGGCGGTTCACCGCCGCGAAGCAGGCCAACCCGGCGTTCGCGGGCAAGCAGGTCGTGGTCGGCGCGTACTACGGCGGCAAGTACGGCGCCTACGTCGCCGGTGACGCTCGCGTGGACTTCATGACGGAGCTGGGCTTCACGAACAAGAAGGAGATCCAGGAGATCGACTCGAAGGGCACCTTCTACGTCGACATCTCCTCCGAGCAGCTCGCGATGTACGACTCCGACCTGACGGTGATGTTCCCGATCGGCGCCGACGCGCAGGTCCTGCGCGACGACACCGTGCTCAACTCCCAGCAGGTCGCGAAGGACGGGCACCTGCTGATCCTCGACGACGCCGAGCTGGTGTCGGCGTTCTCCAGCGGTTCGACGCTGGGCACGAGCTACGCCGTCGAGAAGGCCGTCCCGCTGTTCGCGGAGACCGCCGCGAAGTAGTCGCGCGTCACGCGGACGGGCGGTGGGAGAGCGTTCCCACCGCCCGTCCGCGTGTCGGAGGACGGCTCAGGCCGCCGGGTGCCGCCGCTCCGCGCTCGCCCGGTCGGTCAGCCGGGGCGGCAGCAGGGTCAGGGCGGGCACGGCGGTGCGGTCGAGCTTGCTCATCAGGAGGTCCACCGCCCGCGCACCCAGCTCCTCCGCCGGCACCTGCACCGACGTCAGGGGCGGAGACAGGTGCTCGGCCATCTCGTCGGGGCAGATCGCCACGACCGCGATGTCCTCGGGCACCCGGCGGCCCAGCACCCGCAGCCCCTCCACGACCGCGCCGAGCGCGGCCTCGTTGTGCACCACCAGACCCGTCAGCGCGGGGTGCTCGCGCAGCAGTTCCGCCACGGTGCGCAGGACCGACTGGTAGTCGTTCTCCGTGGGCACGGTCGTGGCCGAGATCCCGCGCCGCATCGCCGCCGCGCCGAACCCGGCCATCGTGCGGTGCGCGTAGCCGGTGTCGCGCTGGTAGACGGCCTTCGGGGCGCCCAGCAGGCCGATGTAGCGGTGCCCGAGATCGGCGAGGTGGTCCACGCACCGGCTCCCGGCGGCGGCGAAGTCCAGGTCCACGCACGTCAGCCCGGTGGCGTCGGCCGGGTAGCCGATGAGGACCGACGGGCGGTCCAGCTCGCGCAGGACCGGGACGCGCTCGTCGTGCATCTCCACGTCCATCACGAGGACGCCGTCGGCCTGCGCCCCGCCCGCGACGCGTCTCAGCCCGGCCGCGCCCTCGTCGGCGGTCACCAGCAGGACGTCCTGGGAGTGCTTGCGCGCGGCCGTCACCACCGACACGACGAAGCGCATCAGCACCGGCACGTGCATCCCGGCGCGCAGCGGCAGCACCAGGGCCAGGACGTTGGCGCGGTTGCTGGCGAGCGCCCGCGCCCCGGCGTGCCGGTGGTAGCCGAGCACGCGGACGCTCTCCTCCACCCTGGCTCTGGTGTCGGCCGAGATGGAGCGCTTGCCGGTCAGGGCGTACGACACCGTGCTCGGTGCGACGCCCGCGTGCCGGGCTACCTCCGCGATGGTGACCATCGGCGCCTCCTCGTCGTTGAGGGAACGGCCGGGGTCCGGGCGGGACGGGACCGGATCGGGAGAGGACACCGGCGGTCGACCGGATCGACGTCGCGAACGCGGAGGCCCGCGAGAGGCTCCCACCGGTCCGGACGTGGATCGACACGGGTCGACACCGCCCTTCACCACCCTCGAAGCGATTCGAGTCCGACGCGCGCCGAACCTCGGCGGATGTCGTGGCGGGGTGGCAAAAATGTGACACAGGGCAGGTGGAGCGTCAAGACGGGCCGGGAGCCGTCGACCACGGTCGCGCCGCCTTCGACGCCCCCCGCCACCGGCCTTCACCAGCCCCGTGGTCGAAGGAACCGCGCACGCGTTCGACGCTCCGGCACGTCCGGATCAGGCCATGACATCGTTGACGTCCGTCGGATAGCTTGCGCACATGCCGTGGTTCGACCTTCCCCAGTCAGAGCTCGACGTCTACCGCACGAGCACCCCCGAGCCGGAGGACCTCGACGCGTGGTGGGCCGCGCGGCTCGCCGAGGCCCGCGCGAAGTCCGCACCGACGACGCTCACCCGCCACGCACCCGACGTGTACGGCCCGCTGGAGGCGCACGACGTCGAGTTCTCCGGTGCGGGCGGGGACCGCGTGCGCGGCTGGTACCTGCGGCCGCCGCACAGCGGTGACGAGCCGCTGCCGGTCGTGGTCACGTTCATCGGCTACGGCGGTGGCCGCGGCCTGCCCTCCGACCACGTGCTGCTGCCCAGCGCGGGCTTCGCCGTGTTCGTCATGGACACCAGGGGCCAGGGTGCGGCCTGGACCGTCGGCGCGACCGGCGATCCCGGCGCGCTGCCCGCGGGGCCGGAGTTCCCCGGCGTGATGACCCGCGGCATCGCGAGCCCGGAGACGTACTACTACACCAGGCTGTACCTGGACGCGGCTCGCGCGGTCGAGGAGGCGGCGCAGCTGCCGGGCGTCGACCCGGCGCGCGTCGCGGTGACCGGGATCAGCCAGGGCGGCGGTCTGGCGCTGGCCGCGGCGGCGCTGCAACCGGACCTGGTGCGGGTGTGCCAGTCGGACGTGCCGTTCCTGTGCGACTTCCAGCGCGCCGTGACGATCGCGTCCAAGGCGCCCTACGACGAGATCGCCCAGTTCCTCGCCCAGCACGTGGAGCTGGTCCCGCGGGCGCTGGACACCCTGCGCTACGTGGACTGCGCGCTGCTGGCCCGGCGGATCAGGGCGGACGTCCTGGTCAGCGTCGGCCTGATGGACGAGACGTGCCCGCCGTCCACGGTGTACGCCGCCTACAACGAGATCACCTCGCCGAAGGAGATCCTCGTGTCGCCGTTCGGCGGGCACAAGGTGTGGCCGACGCTGCCGGAGACGAAGCTGCTCCACCTGCGCCGCGCCCTCTGAGCGCCGGGGCGTCAGCGCGGACGTCCCGATCGCGCAGTGGCGGGGGCGGGGACGCGGCGACGCGTCCCCGCCCCCGGTCGACCACCACGACCAGCCAATTTAGTACCGAACGGTACTGAACTGCTACGGTCACTTCAGCACCGATCGATGCTAAAGTCTGTGGAGGTCGAAAATGGGCAAGCTCGAAGGCAAGATCGCGGTCGTCACCGGCGGCGGCACACGGGGGATCGGTCGGGCCACCGCGGCGCGACTTGTCGCCGAGGGAGCGCACGTGTTCATCACCGGTCGGCGCCAGACCGAGTTGGACGAGGCCGTCGAGTCGATCGGCCGGGGGGTCACCGCGGTGCGGGGCGACATCACGGACCCGGCCGACCTCGACCGGCTGTACGACGTGGTCCGCGACCACGGCAAGGGCCTGGACGTGCTGTTCGCCAACGCGGCCACCGCCTCGTTCGCGACGCTGGAGCAGACCACCGAGGAGCACTTCGACCAGACCTTCGACGTCAACGTCCGGGGCACCCTGTTCACCGTGCAGAAGGCGTTGCCGCTGCTCAACGACGGCGCCTCGGTGATCCTGAACGCCTCCACCACCGCCGACAACGGCACGGCGGCGTTCGGCGCCTACTCGGCGTCCAAGGCCGCCGTCCGGTCCTTCGCGCGGACCTGGGCCAACGAGCTCAAGGAGCGCGGCATCCGCGTCAACGCGATCTCGCCGGGGCCGATCGACACCTCCGGGGTCGTCGAACTCGCCGGTGAGAACTCGGCCGCCTTCAAGACGCACCTGATCAGCACGGTCCCGATCGGCCGGATGGGACGTCCGGAGGAGGTCGCCGCCGCCGTGGCCTTCCTCGCCTCCTCGGACAGCAGCTTCGTCCTCGGCTCCAACCTGTACGTGGACGGCGGCGAGAACCAGTTCTGACACCGGACCGCGGTGGCGCCACCGCCGGCGCCACCGCGACACCGTCAGGACCGCTCGTCGGACGTGCCCGCCGACCGCGCGTCGTAGTCCCGCTGCCGGACGCCGATCTCACCGGCGTGCTCGACCGTCCGGTCGTAGAGGTGCGAGAACGGCTCGCGCAGCGGCGTCAGCGAGTACTCCACACCCACCGGCGAGGTCGGCAGCACGCGTCGCTCGACCACGCCGTTGCGCTCCAGGCGGCGCAGGGTCTGGGTGAGCACGCGCTGCGTCACCCCGTCGAGGCGACGCTTGATCTGGTTGAACCGCTGCGGTTCCGCCAGCACCGCCATGACCACCATCGACCACTTGTCCGCGATCTGGTCGAGGATCGGGCGGGTCGGGCAGTCGGTGCGGAAGACCGGTTCGGGACCACCGGTTCCGGTCACGCTCGGTGTCCTCCACAATCCCGGGGATGCTGAAAGTGCGTCGTTGACGCCCTGCGGCGATCACTCAACCATGGGTGTTCATCGGATACCCACTGGCTCGGCAGGCGCTTCTGCCGCGCCTCGGACGGAGAGATCGACGTGGATCGGCCCACCGTCCCCACCCTGCGCGTGACGCGCGACCGCGGCGTCGTCGTGGTCGGCATCGACAACCCGCCCGTCAACGTCCTCGACCTGCGGACGATGACCGGCCTGATGACGCTGCTGGCCTCCCTGCGGGAGGACGACACGGCTCGGGTCGTCGTGTTCGAGAGCGCGAACCCCGAGTTCTTCATCGCCCACGTCGACATGACGCTCGTGGACGACGAGAACGCCGACCCGACCTCCGGCGCGCCGGAGGGGCTCAACGTCTTCCAGGCGCTCGGCGAGGCCGTGCGCACCCTGCCGCAGGTGACGATCGTCAAGCTGGCCGGGCTGGCCCGCGGCGGAGGCGCCGAGTTCGTCGCGGCGGCCGACATGAGCTTCGCGGCGATCGGACGGGCCGGGCTCGGGCAGGTGGAGGCGCTGAGCGGCATCGTGCCCGGCGGTGGCGGGACGCAGTACCCGCTGGCGCGGACCGGCCGCAACCGCGCCCTGGAGATCGTCCTCGGCGCGGACCTGTTCGACGCCGAGACGGCCGAGCGCTGCGGCTGGGTCAACCGCGCGCTGCCCGCCGACGAGATCGACGCCTTCGTCGACCGGCTCGCCCGCAACGTCGCGGACCTGCCGGACGGCACGATCGGGGCGGTCAAGCACGCCCTGCCGCCGGGAGACCTGTCCGCCGGGATGCTGCGCGAGCACGAGGCGTGGGCCGGCCGGTTCGCCGGGCCCGCGGCGGAGAAGCTGTTCCGCGGCGCGCTCGCGGCGGGCGCTCAGACCCCGGACGGCGAGCGGCACCTGGAGGACCTGCTGCGCTCGGTGGCCCGCTGAGACGCTCCGGCGGGCGTCGGGCGTTGTCACGGCGCGCGTCGGCGGCGCATGATGCGCAACCGTGACTCTTGTTCTCGGAATCGACTCGTCCACCCAGTCGACCAAGGCCCTGCTGGTCGACGCAGACACCGGCGAGCTGGTCGCCGAGGGCAGGGCGCCGCACCCCGACGGCACCGAGGTGCACCCCGACGCGTGGTGGGCGGCCTGCCAGGAGGCGATCGCCGGTGCCACGGCGTCGGCGCCGGGGCCGGTCGCGGCCATCTCCGTCGCCGGTCAGCAGCACGGCATGGTGACGCTCGACGCGGACGGCGAGGTGGTCCGCGAAGCACTGCTGTGGAACGACGTCCGCTCGGCTCCGCAGGCCCGCGACCTGGTGTCCCGAGACGGCGCGCAGACGTGGGCGCAGCGGACCGGCGTGGTGCCGGTGGCGAGCTTCACCGTCACCAAGCTGGCGTGGCTCGCCCAGCGGGAACCGGCGAACGCCGACCGGGTGCGCAGCGTGCTGCTGCCGCACGACTGGCTCACCTGGAAGCTCTCCGACGGCGCCGACCCGACCACGGACCGGGGTGACGCCTCGGGCACCGGCTACTTCTCCGCCCCCACCGGCGAGTGGCTGCCGGAGGTGCTGGAGAGCGCGTTCGGACGGACGCTGGAGCTGCCGCGGGTG
Source organism: Umezawaea beigongshangensis (assembly GCF_016464305.1). Classification (GTDB taxonomy): domain Bacteria; phylum Actinomycetota; class Actinomycetes; order Mycobacteriales; family Pseudonocardiaceae; genus Umezawaea_A; species Umezawaea_A beigongshangensis. The sequence goes on along the minus strand of NZ_JAEIOJ010000003.1, from coordinate 625,174 downwards.
CTCGGCCCGGCCGACTCGCCCGGCAGGACGGCGTCCGGCGCGGTGCTCGGCGCGGGCACCGGCGACAACATGGCCGCCGCGCTCGGGCTGGGTGTCGGACCGGGGGACGTCGTGGTGTCCCTCGGCACGTCCGGCACGGTGTTCGCGGTGTCGGAGAAGCCGACGTTCGACCCGAGCGGTGTCGTGGCCGGGTTCTGCGACGCCACGGGCAACTGGCTGCCGCTGGTGTGCACGCTCAACGCGGCGCGCGTGCTGACCGCCTCGGCGCAGGCGCTGGGCACGGACCTCGCGGGGCTGGACGCGCTGGCGCGCGCGGCCGAGCCGGGCGCCGGCGGTCTGGTGCTGCTGCCCTACCTGGACGGCGAGCGCACGCCGGACCTGCCGGACGCCAGCGGAACGCTGACCGGCATCCGGCGGGCGAACTTCACGCCGGAGAACCTGGCCCGCGCCGCCGTCGAGGGTCTGCTGTGCGGTCTGGCGGACGGGGTGACGGCCCTGGTCGAGGCGGGTGTCGAGGTGCGCAGGGTGCTGCTGATCGGCGGCGCGGCGCGTTCGGCCGCCGTCCGCGAGATCGCCCCGCTGCTGTTCGGCGTGCCGGTGGAGGTGCCGGAGCCCGCGGAGTACGTGGCGCTGGGCGCGGCGCGGCAGGCGGCGTGGGCGCTGTCGGGCGGCGAGGCGCCGCCGGTGTGGAGCCTGCGCACCGAGCGGCACGACCCGCCCGCCGGAGACGCGGGCGCAGCGGTCCGCGACGCCTACTCGGCAGCCCGCCACCAGGTGCACGGGATCTGATCGCAGGGGCCCCGGCATTGACCGGGGCCCCGCGCGCGCCTACTTTGTTGGATGAGTCAACTTAGTGGGAGCGAGCGATGGAGCCGAAGGACCAGATCGGACTGCGCAGGGCCAACCTCGCGCACGTCCTGGAGGTCCTGCGCGTGCACGGCCCGCACTCCCGCGCCGGCATCGCCAGGTTGACCGGCCTGAACAAGGCCACCTCGTCGAGCCTGGTGGCCGAGCTGACCGACCGGGGACTGGTGCGGCTCGGCTCCCCCGCCACCGGCCAGTTCGGCCGCCCCGGCCACCTGGTCGAGCTGCGCCCCGGCACGGTGTGCGGCATCGGCCTGGAGGTCAACGTCGACTACGCGGCGGTCGCCGTCCTCGACGTGGCGGGCACGCTCGTGCGCCACCGCAGGGTCGCCCGCGACCTCGTGGCGCTCGGTCCGGACGGCGCCGTGGACCTCCTCGGCGAGCTGGCCTCGGCCGAGATCGCGGCGCTGCGCGCGGACGACGCCTGGGTGGCCGGGGTCAGCGTCGCCGTGCCCGGCCTGATCGACGTGAGCGCGGGCGTCGTGCGCCTGGCCCCCAACCTCGGCTGGCGCGAGGTGCCCCTGGCCGCGCGGCTGGCCGAGCGCATCGGCCTCGTGCCCGGCGTGGACAACGACGCGAACCACTCCGCGCTCGCCGAGCACGCCGCCGGGGTCGCGGCCGGAACCCCCGACCTGCTCTACCTCACCGGCGAGGTCGGCGTCGGCGGCGGCGTGATCTCCGGCGGCTCGCTGCTGCGCGGGGCCACCGGGTTCACCGGCGAGGTCGGCCACATGCCGCTGGACCCGGCGGGCGAGCGCTGCGGCTGCGGCCGGATCGGCTGCTGGGAGACCTCCGTCGGCCTGGCCGCGCTGCTGCGGGGCGTCGCCGGGGACGACGACCCGGTGCGCGATCCCGCGCTGGACCTGGAGCAGCGGCTCACCCTCATCGCCGGGCGCGCGCGGGCCGGTGACGCCCGCACCCTCGCCGCGCTGCACCGCATCGGCTCCGCGCTGGGCGTGGGCGCGTCGATCCTGGTCAACGTGCTCAACCCCGCCGTCGTGGTCCTCGGGGGCTACTTCGCGGTCCTGGGCCGCTGGCTGCTCGGACCCGCCCGCGAGGAGCTCTGCGCGCGGGTGCTCGCCCCCGGCCCGGCCGGGTGCGAACTCGTGCTGTCCGACCTCGGCTTCACCGCCGCCGTGCGCGGAGGCGCGCACGCGGCGCTGGACGCCGTCCTCACCGACCCGACCACAGCACCGTCACGATCCGCGACAGCGGTGCGACAAGCCCCGGAACAACACAGGAGCACATCATGAGCGACGCCTACACCCCGCGCCCCGAGGACAGGTTCACCTTCGGGCTGTGGACGGTCGGCTGGACCGGCGTCGACCCCTTCGGCGTCGCCACCCGCGAGCCGCTGGACGCGGTGCACGCCGTGGAGAAGCTCGCCGAGCTGGGCGCGCACGGCATCACCTTCCACGACGACGACCTGATCCCGTTCGGGTCGGCCGACGCCGAGCGCGACAGGCGCATCGCCGCGTTCCGCAAGGCGCTGGACGCCACCGGCATGAAGGTGCCGATGGTGACCACGAACCTGTTCACCCACCCGGTGTTCAAGGACGGCGCGCTGACCGCGAACGACCGCGACGTGCGGCGCTTCGCGCTGCGCAAGGTGCTGCGCAACATCGACCTGGCCGCGGAGCTGGGCGCGCAGACCTACGTGGTGTGGGGTGGCCGCGAGGGCGCCGAGTCGGCGGCGGCCAAGGAGGTCGACATGGCGCTGGAGCGCTACAAGGAGGGTCTGAACCTCCTCACGTCGTACGTGAAGGACAAGGGCTACGACATCCGCTTCGCCCTGGAGCCCAAGCCGAACGAGCCGCGGGGCGACATCCTGCTGCCCACGATCGGTCACGCCCTCGCGTTCATCAACGAGCTCCAGGACTCCGAGATCGTCGGCCTGAACCCGGAGATCGGCCACGAGCAGATGGCCGGGCTCAACATGGTGCACGGCGTCGCGCAGGCCCTGTGGCACGGCAAGCTGTTCCACATCGACCTCAACGGCCAGAACGGTCCGCGCTTCGACCAGGACCTGCGCTTCGGCAACGGCGACGTGAAGACCGCGTTCTTCCTGGTGGACCTGCTGGAGCGCGGCGGTTACCGGGGTCCGCGGCACTTCGACTTCAAGCCGCCGCGCACCGAGGACTACTCGGGCGTGTGGGAGTCGGCGCGGGGCTGCATGCGCAACTACCTGATCCTCGCGGAGAAGGCGCGGGCGTTCCGCGCCGACCCGGAGGTCGTCGAGGCGCTGCGCGAGTCGCGCGTGGAGGAGCTGCGCCTGCCGACCCTGAAGCGCGGTGAGACGGTGGAGGACCTCCGCAACGAGGAGGACTTCGACGTCGACGCCGCCGCGGCGCGCGGAATGCACTACGAGCGCCTGGACCAGCTCGCCCTGGAGCACCTCTTCGGCGTGCGCTGATCTTTCGCGGGAGAGGGGGCGGACACGGCACCGGCCGTGTCCGCCCCTCTCGTCCTCCCGCGTGAACGCGTTCGACGGGGTTCGACGACCCGGCCTCGGCGACCGGGTTCCCGCCGCCGGATGAGCCGTCAGTCCGTCCAGACCAGGCAGAAGGGGTGCCCGGCCGGGTCGGTGAAGACCTGGAAGTCGTCGCCGTGCTCGGCCAGCCGCCTGCCGCCCAGTTCCTCGATCCGGCGCGTCGCCTCGTCGAGTTCCGCGCGCTCGATCAGCACGTCCAGGTGCATCTGCTGCGAGCCGGCCGGGTCGGGGAACACGGGCGGCCGGTAGTCCGGAGCGGTCTGGAACGACCACCTCCGGCCCTGGCCGTCGGTCACCACGACCCAGTCCCCGTCGTCCTTCGTGATCTCTCCTCCCAGCAGCGCGGCGTAGAACTCCGCCAGCGCCGGAGCGTTCCCCGAGTCGATCACCACTGAGTACGGTCGTCCCACCATGATCGAGGTGTGCCCGTGGCACGCGGAGGTCAAACGGTGCGAACGGAGCACCGGGCTCCGTCGTCGCGCTGCTGACACCGCGCGGTTCGCCAGCCGGTCTCCTCGACCACGCGACGCACTACCCGGTGCTCGCCGCGATCACCGCCTCGGGACGCACCGCCCTCACCGAACTGCGCTTCCCGCTCGGCGTCCTGGAGACCACCGGCGCGCGCACGCCGAGCTGAGCTCGCTGCGCGTCCTCGTCGAGCAAGCCGCTGACTGCCCGGCCGCCGTGCGGGTCGGCTACCGCGAGGACCGCCTCGACGCCGCGACGGCCAGCAGCGTCGCGTCGGCGTTGAGCAGGTGCGTCGGGCCGAAGATCAGCGACGAGAGCACGGCGGCCCGCGTCGGCCAGTTCCGCGACCTCCGCGCGGCCCCCGACGCGCCGGACCGGCCACCGGTGGGCGGCGATCGCGCCGACGGCGCACCGGCGACGTGCGTTCCGAGCCGCGTCGAACGGATCGTGTTCGACGGTTCTCGGTCAGATCGGCGAACGGGTCACAGCAGGACGACCTGGCGGATCGCGTCGCCGGAGGCGAGCTGGTCGAAGCCCGTGTTCACCTCGTCCAGGGTGAGGCGGCCCGACAGCAGCCGGTCCACGGGCAGCCGTCCCGCGCGGTACAGGTCCACGAAGCGCGGCACGTCGCGGCGCGGCACGGACGAGCCGAGGTAGCTGCCCCGCAGCGTCCGCTCCTCGGCGACGAGGCTCAGCGCGGGCAGCACGAGCTGCCGGTCGGGGTGCGGCAGGCCGACGGTCACGGTCGTGCCGCCGGTGGTGGTCGCCGCGTACGCCTGGGCCAGGACCTTCTCGCTGCCGGTGGTGTCGATCACCTTGTCCGCGCCGCCGCCGGTGAGCTCCCGCACCGCCTCCACGGCGTCGGGTCCTCCCGGCACGGAGTGCGTCGCGCCCAGCTCCACGGCCAGCGCGCGCTTGTGCTCCACCACGTCGACGGCGACGATCGCTGCCGCTCCGGCGGCGCGGGCCGCCAGCAGCGCGGCGAGGCCGACACCGCCGAGTCCGAACACCGCCACGCTCTCCCCCGGCACGACCCGCGCGCTGTAGAACGCGGCCCCGGCGCCGGTGAGCACGGCGCAGCCGAACAGGGCGGCGATCTCGAACGGCAGGTCGTCGTCGACCCGGATCGCGGAGGCGGCCGACACCACGGCGTGCTCGGCGAACCCGGACACGCCGAGGTGGTGGTGCGGGCGGGTGCCGTCCGGCGCGAGCCAGCGGCTCGTCCCGGAGAGCAGGGTGCCGCCGCGGTTGGCCACCGCGCCCGGCTCGCACAGCGCGGGCCGTCCGGCGACGCAGCGGCGGCACGAGCCGCAGGCGGGCACGAACGACAGCACCACGTGGTCCCCCGCGGCGAAGTCCGAGCCGCCCGGCCCGACCTCCACGACCTGACCGGCGGCCTCGTGGCCGAGCACCATCGGCAGCGGGCGCGGCCGGGAGCCGTTGATCACCGACAGGTCGGAGTGGCACAGGCCGGTCGCGCGCAGCCGCACCAGCAGCTCGCCGGGGCCGGGCGGGTCGAGGTCGAGCTCCCGCACCTCCAGCGGCCTGGACTCGGCGTACGGCGCCGGCCTGGCCAGCTCGGTCAGCACGGCGGCGCGCACTCCGCGCACGGCGGTCACGGGATCATCAGCCCTTCCATGGCGGTGCGCAGGCCGGCGGGGATCTCCGCCGGTTCGCGGGTGTCGCGGTCGACGAACACGTGCACGAAGTGGCCCTCGGCCACGACCTCGTCGGAGTCCGCCCGGTGGAAGCCGACCTCGTAGCGGACGCTGGAGCGGCCCAGGTGCGCGATCCGCAGCCCGGCGTCCAGCACGTCGGGGAAGGAGATCGACGCCCGGTAGGAGCAGTGCGACTCCACGCACAGGCCGATCGACCGTCCGGAGTGGATGTCCAGACCGGCGTGCTCGATCAGCCAGGTGTTGATGACGGTGTCCATGAACGCGTAGTGCACGACGTTGTTGACGTGCCCGTACACGTCGTTGTCGTTCCAGCGCGTGGGGACGCGGTGCCAGTGGCGGTAGTCGGTGCGCACCCGTGCGGGCCCTCCTGTTCGAACTGCTCCGGTCACGTGATCAGCCTGGCCAGCTCCACGCGGGAGCGCACCTCCAGGCGGGCGAAGATGTTGCGCAGGTGGTGCTCCACCGTGCGGTGGGACAGGAAGAGGCGCGCGGCGATCTCGCGGTTGGTCGCGCCCTCGCCGACGAGCTGGGCGATGTGGGTCTGCTGCGGGGTGAGCGCGGTCAGGGAGTTCTCCGCGCCCGCCTTGCCCGGCTCCACGGTCTCCCCCGCCGCGCGCAGCTCGGCGCGCACCCTGGTGACCCAGTGCTCGGCCTGGTAGCGCTGGAAGATCTTCAGCGCGTCGCGCAGGTGCTCGCGCGCGGCGCGCGGCTTGCGCTCGCGGCGCAGCCGGTGGCCGTAGAGCAGCTCGGTCTTGGCCAGCTCCAGGGCGGTGCCGCTGGCGCGGTGCAGCCGGATCGCCTCGCGGAAGTGCTCGTCGGCGGCGGAGCCGCGACCGGCCAGCAGCGCGTGGCAGCGGTGCGACAGGGCCAGCCGCGCGGTGCTGCCGGTGCTGGTGACCCACGCGTCGAAGCGGCGCAGCACCTCCTCCGCCGCGGCCTGCTCCCCGCAGCCGACGGCGGCCTCGACGTGGTGCGGGGCCGCCATGATCTGGATGGCCGGGTGCACCCGGCCCGCGCCGACGGCCATGAGCCGCAGCCGGTTGAAGGCGTCGGCCGGTCGGTCGTCGGCGAGGTCGACGCAGGCGAACGCCCACGAGCTGAACGCGCTGGGACGGCCGAGGCCGCGCCGGGCGACCCCGGCGGCGGCGGTCTCCAGGCGGTGCACGGCGGTCTCCCGGTCGCCCTGGAGCGCGGCGACGAGCGCGAGGATCGCGAGGTGGTCGACGGCGCTGTTGTGCTGGCCGATCGCCTCGGCCACCCGCATCCCCTCCATCGACGTGGTCGACGCGGCGGAGTGCCGGTCCAGCAGCAGCGCCGACAGCGACAGGTAGACCGTGGCCCACGGCACGAGCGAGACGATCCCCCGGTCGCGCGCGGCGCCCACCGCGTCCGTGGCCAGCTCGTAGGAGCGCTGCGCGTCGCCGAGGGTGTAGGCGGCCTGGCTCGCCCAGATCTTCGCCCGCGGGTCGTCGACGACGGCCGAGAGCCGCACGGCGCGGCGCAGCGAGGGCACGGCCTCGTCGTGGCGGCCCCGGAAGGTGGCGGAGAGCCCGTCCAGGAAGTCGCACATGAGCTGGTCGAACGGCGCGGTGTCGACGTCGCGCAGCCGGGCGGCCCGGCGCGCGGCCTCCACGCACCCGAGGTGGTCGCCCGCGATGCTGCTGGCCTCGCAGGCGAACACCAGCGCGATCAGGGCGGCGGTGCGGCGGGTGGGCCCCAGCTCCCCCGCCGCCTTGAGCAGGGTCGTCGCGGCCATCGCCGGAACGCCGGCGCCCAGCTCGATCCCCCCGCGCACCAGGTCGGCAGCGCCCCGCAGGTCGGGGCGCGCGGACAGCGGGCGGGCGCGGCGCAGTGCGGTGCGGGCCTGCCGGGTCAGACCGAGCGCCCAGTGGTCGGCGGCGGCGTGCACCAGGTGCGACGCCGTCACCTCGGGGTCGCGGGTGAGCGCGGCGGCGCGCTCCCAGCCGCGCGCGGAGGTGGCCCAGTCGCTCGCGGCGCGCGCGGCGGTGGCCGCGGCGGCCAGCTCACCGGCGAGGCGGTCGCGCTCCGCGCCCGCCACGGCCGCGCGGTGCCAGACGTGCCGCAGCCGGTGCTCCTCGGTGTCCAGGACGGCGGCCAGCAGCCGGTGCGCGGCGCGCGTCTCGGCGACGGACGCCTCCGCGTGCAGGGTGGAGCGGACCAGGGTGGTGGGCGGGGCGACGGTGTCGCCGTCGACGCGCACGAGTCCCGACTCGACGGCCTCGTCGAGCGCGGGGAGCGCGATGTCGGCGCGGGCGGCGGCGCGCACCACCGTGTCCACGTCGAGGTGGTCGTCCAGCACGGCGAGCAGCACGAGCCGCTGGGCGTCGGCCGACAACCGCAGGAAGCGGGTGCGCAGCGCGGCCCTGACCCGGCTCCCCGGCGGCAGCGCCTCCGGCGCGGGGGCGTGCCCGCCGTGCTGCTCCTGGGTGAGAGCGGTGGCCAGCTCCACCAGCGCGAGGGGGTTGCCGGAGGCGAGTTCGGCCAGTTCGTGGGCGAGGTCCTCCGGCACGGGGTGGTGCGACCGGTCGGCGAGCACGCGGACGGCGTCGGCCTCGTCGAGCGCGCCCAGCTCCAGCACGGGGACGCCGTCGAACAGCTCGCCCCCGGCCCGCGGCTCGCGGCCGTCGGCGAACAGCACGGCGACCGGCGCGGAGGCGATGCGGCGGGCCACGAACGCGAGCGCGCGGGCCGACGCGCTGTCGAGGTGCTGCGCGTCGTCCACGCACAGCAGCACCGGCCGGTCGCCCGCGGCCTCGGCGACGAGCCGGTGCACGGCGGCGCACAGGCCGAACACGTCGTCGCTCGGCCCCGTGCCGCGGCCCACCGCCACCGTCAGCAGCTCGCGCTGCCGCTCGGGGAGGTCGGCGAGCAGGTGGGACAGCGGTTGCAGGAGGCGGTGCAGACCGCCGAGCTGCAACCCGGCCTCGGTGGCGACCCCGCCGGTGCCGAGGACCAGGAAGTCCGGTGCGGTGGCGCGCGCCGCCCGCAGCAGCGCGCTCTTTCCCGTGCCGGTACCGGAGCCGACGACCAGCGCGGAACCGCGTGCGCACCGCGCGTCGTCGAGAATCCCGCCGAGGACGGCAAGTTCGTGATCGCGTCCTCGCAACACGATCTCAGCGACCATGGCGACAGTGTTGCGCGGAGGTTACGCAAGCGGAAGGGGTTGACGACGATTTACCTGACAACGTTAGGTTTGACCTTCCCGACGCTCCCGGACGAAGTGGAACTCCGATGCAGCGGTTCACCTCCTTCGACGGCACCCGGATCAGCTACCACCTCTGGGGCGAGCCGGACGGCGACCTGCCTCCCGTGCTGCTGCACCACGGCTTCGCCGCCACCGCGCGGATCGACTGGGAGCTGCCGGGCGTCGTCGAGACGCTCGTGGGCTCCGGACGGCACGTCGTCGGCATCGACGCGCGCGGTCACGGCGAGTCGGACAAGCACCACGACGCCAGCCGCTGCGGCGAGCTGACGATGGCCCGCGACGTCTCCGCGCTGATCGACGAGCTGGCCGTGCCGCTGGTCGACCTCGTCGGCTACTCGATGGGCGCGGTGGTCGCACTGATCACCGCGACGCGCGAGCCGCGCGTGCGGCGGCTGGTCGTCGGCGGTGTCGGCTCGGGCGTCGTGGAGGTGGGCGGCCTGGACTCGCGCGCCGTCCGGAGCGACGCGGTGATCGAGGCGCTCACCACCGACGACCCGCGCACGATCACCGACCCGCTGGCCGCCGGGTTCCGGCAGCTCGCCGACGCCACCGGCGGCGACCGGCTCGCGCTGACCGCGCAGCTCACCGCCTCGCACCGGGGTGGCGTCGCGCTGGACGGCATCACCGCGCCCACCCTGGTGATCGCGGGCGACGCCGACCCGTTCGCGACCCGGCCCGAGGTGCTCGCCGGCGCCGTGCCCGGCGCGAAGCTGCTCCTGGTGCCCGGCGACCACCCGGGAGTCCTGCGCGAACCGGCGTTCGCCGACGCCATCGCGGACTTCGTCAACGGCTGACCCGGTGATCGCACCGGTGCGACGACCCCGGTCGTGGGTGCGGCACCGGCAGCGGACCCTCCGCACCGCACTCCCCGCGGCCCGCACCACGCGGAGACGGATCGCCCCCGCGGTGATCCGGTCCGCTCCGTCTCCGCGCTGGCCACGGCCTTGATCGTCCGGCAGGACTGGTGATTGCACCGATGCCGCTGCGCGACCGGCACGCCGAGACTTCACCGACGAACGCCCACTTCTCCTCCGCCGTGGAAATGAGACCGATGACGAGCGATTCCTCCGACACGCTGCTCGCGGTGCGCGGCGTCACGGTCAGGTTCGGTGGCCTGGTCGCGCTGCACGACGTGGAGCTGACCATCAGGCCCCGCACCGTGGTCGGCGTCATCGGCCCCAACGGGGCGGGCAAGACCACCCTGTTCAACGTCGTCTGCGGCTTCGTGCGCCCGGACAGCGGCACGCTGCACTGGCGCGGGCAGCGGTTGCGCCGGCACCGGCCGCACCAGCTCGCGAAGCTCGGCATCTCCCGCACGATGCAGGCACTGGGCCTGTTCGCCGGCCTGACCGTGCTGGAGAACGTCATGACCGGCGCGAACCGGCACGCCGGGTCCGGGACCGTCGCGGCCCTGCTGGGCACAGCCGGATCGGCGCGCGACGAGCGCGACCTGCGGGAGCGGGCGCTGGCCGTGCTGGAGGAGCTGGACGTCGCCGACGTGCGCGACGCCCTGCCCGGCTCGCTGCCCTACGGCGTGCAGAAGCGGGTCGCGCTGGCGCGCGCGCTGGTGGCCGAGCCGGACCTGCTGCTGCTCGACGAGCCGGCGAGCGGGCTGTCGTCGGCGGAGATGGACGAGCTGGTGGGGCGGCTGCGCTGGCTGCGGGAGAGCACCACCGTCGTGCTGGTGGAGCACCACATGGACCTGGTGATGCGGGTGTGCGACGAGATCGTCGTCCTCAACTTCGGCGAGGTCATCGCCACCGGCACCCCGGAGCGGGTGCGGGCCGATCCGCTGGTGCTCGACGCCTACCTGGGCAACGCCGCCGACGGCGAGGAGCGGGCCGGTGCTTGAGATCGACGCGGTCACCACGACCTACGGCGCCGTGCGGGCGCTCGACGAGGTCACCATCGGCGTCGACGAGGGCAGCATCACCGCGGTCCTCGGCGCGAACGGCGCGGGCAAGACGACCCTGCTGCGCACGATCAGCGGCCTGGTCCGGCCGCGCTCCGGGCGGATCACCGCGTTCGGCCGCGACATCACGCGCACGCCCACCGACGAGATCGCCAGGGGCGGGCTCGCGCACGTGCCGGAGGGCGGCGGCGTGATCACCGAGCTGACCGTGGAGGAGAACCTGCGGCTGGGCGCGCTGTGGCGGCGCGACCGCGCGGACCGGGCGGCGGCGCTGCGCGAGGTGCACGAGCTGTTCCCGCCGCTGGCGGAGCGCGGCGACCGGGCCGCGAGCACGCTGTCCGGCGGTGAGCGGCAGATGCTCGCCATCGGCAGGGCGCTGATGAGCCGTCCCCGGCTGCTGCTGCTCGACGAACCGTCGCTGGGGCTCGCCCCGCTCGTCACCGAGCGGATCATGCACGTGCTGCGCGACCTGCGCTCCCGCACGGGCCTCACCGTCGTGCTGGTCGAGCAGAACGCGCGCAGCGCACTGTCCATCTCGGACCGCGGATTCGTGCTCGCGCTCGGCCGGGTGGTGGCGTCCGACGACGCGGGCACGCTGCTGGCCGACGACCAGCTCCGCCACGCCTACCTCGGTTTCTGACGAGCGGAGGACCCGCGAATGAACACCATCTGGCACCTCGTCCTCAACGGGATCTCCAGCGGAGCGGTCTACGCCGCGCTCGGGTTGTCCCTCGTCATCATCTACCGGGCGACGCGCGTGGTGAACTTCGCGCAGCCCGCGCTGGCGCTGATCTCCGCCTACCTGGCCTACGCCACCACGAAGGCCACCGGCAGCTACTGGCTCGGCTTCGCCGTGGCCCTCCTCGCGGGCACGCTGCTGGGCGTGCTGGTGGAGCGGCTGCTGATACGCCGGGTCAGCCGGCGCAGCGAGCTGTCGTCGATCATCGTGACCCTCGGGCTGCTGCTGGTCCTGCAAGCGGTCGCGGGGATGATCTGGTCCAACGAACCGCACGCCTTCGGCTACGCGTTCGACTTCCGCGGCCGCTTCTCCGCGACGGACCTCTTCGCGGTCTCCGCCGTGCTGGTGACCGCGGCCGGGGTGCTGCTGCTGTTCAAGTTCACCCCGCTGGGGCTGCGGATGCGCGCCGCCGCGTTCCGGCCCGAGGTCGCGAAGATGCTCGGCGTCCGGGTGGGGCTGATGCTCACCGCGGGCTGGGGCCTCGCCGCGCTCGTCGGGTCGCTGGCCGGGATGCTCGCGATACCGCCGTTCATCTCCCCCAACGTGCTGGACAAGGTCTTCGTCTTCGCGCTGACCGCCGCCGTGCTCGGCGGCCTGGACAACCCCGTCGGCACGATCGTCGGCGGGTTCGCCCTGGGCATCGGCCTGTCCTGCATCTCCGGCCTCGTCGGGCCGGAGCTGGTGCCGCTGGCGGCGCTCGCCGTCCTCGTGCTCGTGCTCGCCGTGCGACCGAGCGGACTGTTCGGCCGGACGATCGCGAGGCGGGTCTGATGACGTCGACGAACACCTCCCGCCCCGGCGTCGCCGAAGCACCGGCGTCCGGGGGACTCGACCGGCCGCGCACCCGCGTCGTGCCGCCGCTGCTGGTGCACCTGCTGGCCGCGTTGGTGGCGCTGGCCGCCGTCGTGGCCCTGACGCTGCTCACCGACCCGTTCACGAACCTGCGGATCGCGACCGTCGGCTACTACCTCGTCGCCGTCGCCGGACTGGCGCTGCTGACCGGTTTCAACGGCCAGGTGTCGCTGGGCCACGGCGCGTTCATGTTCATCGGCGCCTACACGGTGGCCCTGCTGGTGCTGCACGTGCCGGCGTTCCCGCTGTGGGCCGACCTGCTGCTCGCCGCAGTGACCAGCGGTGTCGCCGGGCTGCTCGCCGGAGCCGCCGCCGCCCGGCTGCACGGCCCCTACCTGGCCGGGGCCACGCTCGCGCTCGCCGTCGGGCTGCCCGCGGTCACCCAGCGCTTCCCCGAACTCCTGGAGGGCAGCAACGGACTGAGCTTCACCGTCAACAGCACGCCCGACGCGCTCGTCGGCGTCGTGCCGCCGACCCGGTGGCAGGCGTGGGTCGTCTGGGTCGCGGTGCTGCTGGCGCTGGTCGTGCTGGCGAACCTGGCGCGCGGGCGGCTCGGCCGGACGTTGCGCGCGGTCCGCGACGACGAGGTGGCCGCGTCGCTGGCCGGAGTCCACGTGGGACGGACGAAGGTCCTGGCGTTCCTCGTCAGCGCGGTCTGCGGCGGGCTCGCCGGCGGGTTGCAGGCGTTCCTGCTGGGCACGGCGGCACCCGGCTCGTTCACCCCGGCGCTGTCGCTGAGCCTGCTGGCCGCCCTGGTGCTCGGCGGTCTGGGCAGCCTGTGGGGAGCGCTGTGGGGAGCGCTCGCGCTCGTCTACTTCCAGGTGTGGACCGAGGACTTCTCCGACCTGCTCCACCTGCCCACCAACGTCGCCGACAACCTGCCGCTGGCCCTCTACGGCGTGGTCCTCGTCGTGGTGATCCTGCTGTTCCCGCACGGAGTCCAGGGAGGTCTGCACCACCTGCGGCTGCGGCTGCTGGCGAGCCGGTCGCCGCGCCGCGGCGTCACCGACCGTGTCACCGACGCGGACGACCCCCGTTCAGAAGGAGAAGCATGAGAAGCCCACGAACGACGCGCGTCCTGGCCGGTGTGCTGGCGAGTGCGCTGGCGCTGAGCGCCTGCGGTGGCGCGGGGGAGACCGGCGGAGGGGGGAACCGGTCGGCCGACTCCGCCCCCGGCGTCACCGACGACACCGTGGTCATCGGCACCCACCAGCCTCTGACGGGGCCCGCCGCCCCCGGCTACAGCAAGATCTCCGCGGGAGCCAGAGCGGTGTACTCCTACCTCAACGACGCGGGCGGCATCAACGGCCGCAGGATCGAGTACAAGGTCGAGGACGACGCCTACAACCCGACGAAGACCGTCGAGGTCGTCAAGAAGCTCGTGCTGGAGGAGCAGGTCTTCGCGATCGTCGGCGGCCTCGGCACCCCGACGCACTCGAAGGTCGTGGAGTACCTCAACGGCGAGGGCGTGCCCGACCTGCTGGTGTCCTCCGGCGCGCTCATGTGGGACGACCCGCGGAAGAGCCCGACGACCTTCGGCTACCAGGTGGACTACACCCGCGAGGGCAAGATCCAGGGCAAGTTCGTCAAGGACAACTTCGCGGGCAAGAAGGTCGCCTACCTCTACCAGAACGACGACGTGGGCCGCGACACCCAGGCCGGTCTGGACAGGTTCCTGACCGACGAGGTGGTGGCGCGCGAGGGCTACGACCCGGCCAACACCGACGTGAACCCCCAGCTGTCGAAGTTCCAGCAGGCGGGCGCGGAGGTCGTCGTCTGCGAGTGCATCCCGGCGTTCACCGCGCTGTCCCTGCTCGCCGCCGCGAAGATCGGCTACAAGCCGCAGTTCGTGCTGAGCAGCATCGGCGCCGACCCCGCCACGCTCAAGGGCCTGGTCGAGCAGTTCGCGAAGCAGGCGGGGGCGGACGTGCCCGGTGAGGCGCTGCTCGCCGGCGTGATCGGCACGAGCTACCTGCCGGGCCCGAACCTGACGGACGACCCGTGGAGCACGTTCTTCCGCGAGATCCACGACCGGTACGCGCCGTCGGAGCCGTTCACCGACACGATGGTCTACGGCATGGTGCAGGCGTTCACCTTCGCCCAGGCGCTCAAGGCCGCCGGTCGCGACCTGACCAGGCAGAAGCTGCTGGACGCCATGACCACCACGTCGTTCGACGGTCCCGGCCTGACGCCGTTCGGGTTCAGCGCGGACTCGCACTCCGGCTACACCGGCGCGCAGGTCATCAGGATCAACGCCGACGCGACGGTCACCGTGATCCAGCCGCCGCACGTCACCGACCGCGGCGACGGCCCGGTCGAGCCTCACACCGAGGAGCGTCCGTCGCCCGACGAGGTGGTGCTGACCGGGAGCTGAGCACGTGTTCTGCCGGTGCACGGGGTCCGCGCGGGATCGGCGGGCCCCGTGCGCTGTGGACCGGGGACCGGACAGGACTTCGTCGACGAGTCGTTCACCGGCACGTCCTTCACCGGGACGGCGCAGTGCCTGCTCGCTCCGACCGACCCGTTCCCGCGCGGTTTCGTGCTGCGACGCCACGCCCCCGCGGTGGTCGTCGCCCCTCCGGGTGGCACAGTGGCGGAACAGGCGCGACCGGCGCACATCCGGTCGCCGCACCCCGGCAGAGAGGTGAGCGCAGTGACCCGACCAGCCCGCCGCGATCCCAGCAAGCTCGTCGACGCTCGCGGCTTCCGCGACTTCGTGCGGGACGGCTGGGGTGAGGGCGACCGCGAGGTCCGGCTCGCTCCGGGCGCGGCCGCGGCCGCCGCGACCCACCGGGCGCGGTTGAGCGCGGCGCTGCCCGGCACGCGCATCGCCGTGGCCTCGGGCTGGGCGCCGGTGCGCTCCAACGACAGCGACTACGACTTCCGGCCCGACAGCGACTTCTCGTGGCTCACCGGCTGCGGCTCCGAGGGCGCGGTGCTGGTCATGCACCCGGTCGGCGGCGGCCACGAGGCCGAGCTGTTCCTGCGCGAACCGGCTGGCCCGGCCGAGCCGGACTTCTTCGCCAACGCCCGCGACGGCGAGCTGTGGATCGGCCCGGTGCCCGGCCTCGCCGAGTGGAGCGCGGCGCTGGGCCTGCGCTGCCGTGCGCTGCACGAGCTGCCGTCGGCGCTGCGCGGGCGGTTGCCCGCCGTGCACGCCACGACCGGCGTGGACCCGCTGCTCGACGCGCTGGCCGGTGGCGACCACACCGCCGAGCTGCGCCGCGTCCTCGCCGAGCTGCGCCGCGTCAAGGACGACTGGGAGATCGAGCAGCTCCAGGCCGCCGTGGACGCCACGATCCGCGGGTTCGCCGACGTGGCCGCCGAGCTGCCGACCGCGATCGGGGGCGGCGGCGAGCGCTGGTTGCAGGGCACGTTCGACCGCCGCGCCCGCACCGAGGGCAACGGCCCCGGCTACTCCTCCATCGTGGCGGCCGGGCCGCACGCGCCGGTGCTGCACTGGGTGCGCAACGACGGCCGCGTGCCGGAGGACTCCCTGCTGCTGCTCGACGCGGGCGTGGAGGTCGACACCCTCTACACCGCGGACATCACCCGCACGCTGCCGGTGTCCGGCGAGTTCAGCGCGGCGCAGCGGCAGGTGTACGACCTCGTGGCCCGCGCTCAGGTCGACGCGCTGGCCGCCGTGCGCACCGGAGCCGACTACCGCGGCTTCCACCAGGCGGCGATGCGCGTGCTCGCCGAGGGGCTGCACGACTGGGGCCTGCTGCCGGTGTCGGTGGACGAGGCGCTGTCCGGCGACGGTCAGCAGCACCGCCGTTACATCGTGTGCGGCGTGGGCCACTTCCTGGGCCTGGACGTGCACGACTGCGCGAACTCCAGCGCCGAGGCGTACCACGACGGCCGGTTGGAGACGGGCATGACCCTCGCCGTGGAGCCGGGCCTGTACTTCCACCCCAACGACCTGACCGTCCCCCCGGAGCTGCGCGGCATCGGCGTCCGCATCGAGGACGACGTGGTGGTCACCCCCGAGGGCCCACGAGTCCTGTCCTCAGCCCTCCCCACCACGCCAGAAGCCCTGGAGGCGTTCGTCCGCAACGCCGCGAGTTGAGCATCCGGACAGGGTGAGTTGAGCGTTCGGGCACCCCGAGTTGAGCTTTCGCGGACCCTGGTGAGGCGTGAACGCTCAACTCACCGTGCCTGACCGCTCAACTCACCGTGCCTGAACGCTCAACTCGGGGTGGTTGCTCGTGTCAGGGCCTCGCGCATGGCCTCGCGGGGGGCCGGGAGACCGGTGAACTGCTCCACCTGGCCGAACGCCTGGTGCAGGAGCATGTCCAGGCCCGTGGCCAGGCCGCTGCCGGTGCGGCGCACCGCCAGTGCCACCGGGGTCGGCCACGGGTGGTAGATCACGTCCAGCAGGGACGGGGCGCGGGCGAGGTCCTCGGCCAGCTCCGCCGCCGCGGCGGCGGGCACGGTGCTCACCAGCACGTCGGCACGCTCCGCGAGCACGCCCACGTCGCACGCGTCGAAGCGCCGCACGGTCACGTCCAGCCCGGCGCGCTCCGCGCACTCCACCGCCTCGGTGGCACGGGCCGGATCACGCACGACGACGTCCACCGCCGTCACGCCCAGCGTCGCCAGCCCCACGAGGGCCGCCGACGCCGTGCCGCCCGCACCCAGCACCACGCCGCGCGTGCCGGAGGTGAACCCGCCCGCCGTGCGCAGCGCCCCCACGACGCCGTCGACGTCGGTGCAGTCCGCCCGCCACCCGCCGTGCTCCAGCGGCACCAGGGTGTTCGCCGCGCCCACGGCGTCGGCGCGCGGAGTGCGCTCCTTCGCCGTGGCCAGGGCGGCGCGCTTGCCGGGCATCGTCACCGACAGCCCGGCCCACTCCGGCCCGAGCCCGGCCACGAACTCCGGCAGCCCCTCGGCGCCGCACTCGACCCGGTCGTAGGTCCAGCCCTCCAGACCGAGAGCGCTGTACGCGGCGACGTGCAGCACCGGCGACAGCGAGTGCGCCACCGGCGACCCGAGCACCGCAGCCCTGCGAGGCACTAGAAGACGCCCTCCGCCTGAGCCTTGGCCGACGCGGCGTCGTGGGCCTCGAAGTCGACGTTGAAGCACGACGTGCCGTCCTTCTGGCACTTCACGAAGTACATCTCCGGCCCGGGCGGAGGCTTCACGGCCGCCTCGATCGCCTTGTCGCTGGGCGTTCCGATGGGCGTCGGGGTCAGCCCGCGCACCACGTAGGTGTTGTACGGCGAGTCGTTCTCGCGGTCGCTGTCGCTCGTGGTCAGCTCCGGCTTCTCCAGCTGGTAGTTGACCGTGGAGTCCAGCCCCAGGACCTGCGGCTCGGCCAGCCGGTTGTAGATGACGCGCCCGATCCTGCCGAAGTCCTTCTCGATGCCCTCCTTCTCGATGAGGGAGGCGATGATCAGGACCTGGTAGGGCGAGAAGCCGGTGCCGTTCGTGCCGGAGGGGAAGCCGTAGCTCTGGAGCTTCACCGCGGACGCCGTGATCAGGCCGCGCAGCAGGTCCACGGCGGACGCGCCCGGCTTGACCTGGTAGGCGGCCCGGACGATCAGCCCCTCCAGGCGGTGTTCCTTGGGAGCGCGCTGCACGTCGGGCAGCGCCCAGTCGGGCACGCCCAGCGCCGTCGGGTCCGCGTTCTCCGCCTGGTCGCGGATCTCGTCGACGGGAACGCAGGTCTTCGCCTCGCCGTCGCCGGTGCAGCTCGCGTCCGACAGCATGGAGAAGATGCCCTTGCGGACCTGGCCGCCGGGCAGCGTGATGTCGTGCAGGATGTCGCCGCCCTTGATGTCCAGCGCGGGCACCCTGGTGCCCTCGGCGACCATCTGCGTGACGGCCTCCGTGCCGGACATCTTGGTCTTCATCAGGTAGAAGCCCGGCTGGATGCCGGTGACGCGCGCGTCGTCGGCACCGGCCTCGACGAACGCGCGGGCGGAGGCGACGACGCCGTTCTCCTTGAGCGTCTCGCCGATCGAGGTGACGAGGTCGCCGTCCTTGACCTCGACGATCACCTCGGTCTCACCGGGACCGGGGAAGTCCGCGTAGTCGCCGATGCCCGCCAGCGTCTGGTAGCCGTAGTAGGCGCCGAACCCGCCGACACCCACGATCACGGCGGCGACGACCCACAGGACCGTCATCTTCCGCTTCTGCTTCGCCCTGCGCGCACGCGCCGCGGCAGCGGCCTTCGCCTTGCCGCTGCGAGGCCGCTCCTCGTCGGCACGCGCGTCGGTGTCCGCGAACAACCCGAGGTCGTCGGTCACGAGCCGTCCTTCGCTCCGGGGGCGCGCTCCGTCTCGGCGGACCGAGCCAGGTGACGCGCCCGTGCGTCCAGCCACGACTGCAAGATCTCCACCGCAGCGGCCTGGTCCACCACAGCACGTTGCTTCTTGCCTCGCACGCCGCGTTCCGCCAGCACCCGGCTCGCCGTCACGGTGGTCAACCGCTCGTCGGTGAGCCGCACGGGAATCGGGGCGACCTGCTCGGCCAACGCGGCAGCGTACCCCTCCGCGGCGACGGCTGCCGGGCCGTGTCGCCCGGCCAGGGTGCGCGGCAGGCCGACGACGATCTCCACCACGTCGTGCTCGGCGGCGAGTCGGCGCAGGTCGGCGAGGTCCGAGCCGCCCTTCTCGTCGCGCGCGAGCGTGACCAGCGGGGTGGCCAGGAACGCGGACGGGTCGCTCAGCGCGACGCCGACCCGCACGGAGCCGACGTCGACGCCCAGCCTCCTCCCGGAGCCCGGATCGTCGACGCCAGCTCGATCGGAGCCGGTCAACGGCTCGCCAGGGCGCGGTCGACCTCGGCGCTCACCGCGGCGAGCGCGGCGTCGACGCCCGAGGGGTCGGTGCCGCCGCCCTGCGCCATGTCGGGCTTGCCGCCGCCGCGCCCGCCGACGGCCGGGGCGAACGCCGGGACGAGCTTGCCCGCGGCCAGGCCCAGGTCGCGCGCGGCGGCCGTGGTGGCGACGACGAAGGCGACCTTCGGCCCGTCGGTGGCGAACAGCGCGACGACGCCGGGGCGCTCGCCGAGACGTCCTCGGACCTCCAGGGCGATCGTGCGCAGGTCACCGGCGGACGTGCCGCCGGGGAGGGCGAGCGCGACCAGCGAGACGCCGCGCACGTCGACGGCCCGCTCGGCGAGCTGGCCGGCGGAGGACAGCAGCTGGGCGGCGCGCAGGCGCTCCAGCTCCTTCTCCGCGACGCGCAGCCGCTCGACCAGCGCCTCGACCCTGCCGGGCACCTCGGCGTCGGGGACCTTCAGCAGCGTGGCGACGTTCTGCACCATGGCCCGCTCCTGCGCGAGGTAGCGGAACGCCTCGATGCCGACGTAGGCCTCCAGGCGGCGCACGCCCGACCCCACGGAGGACTCGCCGAGCAGCGTGATCGGGCCGATCTGCGAGGAGTGCTCGACGTGCGTGCCACCGCACAGCTCGCGCGACCACGGGCCGCCGATCTCCACGACGCGCACGGTCTCGTCGTAGGTCTCGCCGAACAGGGCGACCGCGCCCATGTCCTGCGCGCCGCCCATGTCGGTGTAGACGACCTGCACCGGGAGGTCCTGGCGCACCGCGAGGTTGCTGACCTCCTCGATCTCGCTGCGGGTGGCCTCGGAGAGACCACCGGTCCAGGCGAAGTCCAGGCGCAGGTAGCCGGGCTTGTTGTACGAGCCGCTCTGCAGGGCCGTCGGGCCGAGCACCTGGCGCAGGGCGGCGTGCACGACGTGCGTGCCGGAGTGGCCCTGGCGTGCGCCGGTGCGCCACTCGGGGTCGACGCGGGCCTGCACCTGCTGCCCCTCGACCACCTCGCCGTTGCGCACGCGCACCCGGTGCACCCACAGCTTGCGGGCGACCTTCTGCACGTCGACGACCTCCAGCTCGACGCCGTCGGCCACAATCGTGCCCGCGTCGCTCTCCTGGCCGCCGGACTCGGCGTAGAGCGGCGTGCGGTCGAGGACGACCTCGACGATCTCGCCCTCGCCGGCGGAGCGGACGCGCTGCCCGTCGCGCACGACGCCGCGCACGGAGGCCTCGCTGGTCAGCTCGCCGTAGCCGGTGAACTCGGTGGCGCCGAGGTCGAGCAGCTCGCGGTAGACCGACTGGTCGCCGTGGCCGGTCTTGCGGGACGCGGCGTCGGCCTTGGCGCGGGCGCGCTGCTCGGCCATGAGGTCGCGGAAGCCCTGCTCGTCCACGGTGAGCCCGGCCTCGGCGGCCATCTCCAGCGTGAGGTCGATCGGGAACCCGTAGGTGTCGTGGAGCTGGAACGCCTTGTCGCCCGGCAGGGTGCTGCCGCCGCTGGACCTCAGCTGCGTCGCGGCCGTGTCGAAGATCTTCGACCCGGCGGACAGCGTCTGGAGGAAGGTCTCCTCCTCGGCGCGCACGATGTTGACGATGCGGCCGAAGTCCTTGACCAGCTCGGGGTAGGTGGGGCCCATCTCGTCGCGGACGGTCTCGGCGAAGGTCACCAGGACCGGCTCGGTGACGCCGAGCAGGCGGGAGGAGCGCACGATGCGGCGCAGCAGGCGGCGCAGCACGTAGCCGCGGGCCTCGTTGCCGGGCGTCACGCCGTCGCCGACGAGCATCACGCCGCTGCGGGCGTGGTCGGCGATGACGCGGAACCGCACGTCGTCGGTGGCGTCGTCGCCGTAGCGCTTGCCGGAGAGCTGCTCGGCCCTCGTGATGACGGCGCGCACGAGGTCGGTCTCGTAGACGTTGTCGACGCCCTGGAGCACCGAGGCGAGGCGCTCGACGCCGAGACCGGTGTCGATGTTCTTCGCGGGCAGCTCGCCGATGATCGGGTAGTCGCGCTTGGCGCCGCCCGGTCCGCGCTCGTTCTGCATGAAGACGAGGTTCCAGACCTCCAGGTACCGGTCCTCGTCGACGATCGGACCGCCCTCGGCGCCGTGCTCGGGGCCGCGGTCGTAGTAGATCTCCGAGCACGGGCCGCACGGGCCGGGCACGCCCATCGACCAGTAGTTGTCCTCGACGTCGCGGCGCTGGACGCGCTCCGGCGGCAGCCCGGCGATCTTCTGCCACAGCTCGGCCGACTCGTCGTCGTCCAGGTAGACGGTGGCCCACAGCCGCTCGGGGTCGAGCCCGAAGCCGCCCTCGGCGACGGGGTTCGTCAGCAGCGACCAGGCGAAGCGGATCGCGTCTTCCTTGAAGTAGTCGCCGAAGGAGAAGTTCCCGGCCATCTGGAAGAACGTGAGGTGGCGGGCGGTCTTGCCGACCTCCTCGATGTCACCCGTGCGCACGCACTTCTGCACGCTGGTGGCGCGCTCGTACGGCGCGGGGGCCTCGCCGAGGAAGTAGGGCTTGAACGGCACCATTCCCGCGTTGACGAACAGCAGGTTGGGGTCGTCGAGCAGCAGCGAGGCGCTCGGCACGACGGTGTGCCCCGCCTTCTCGAAGTGCTCGCGGAAGCGCTTGACGATCTCGTGGGTCTGCACGGTGTTCCTCGGGGGGAGAGCTGGGACGAGCGGGGAGGGGTCGGCTGCGGCGGACGGCTGGCCAGGTCAGCGGCCCGCCCTGCGCGCTCGCGCGCCGCTCCCCCTCCGCTGCGACTCGTGCGGCGCGGACTCGGCGAGCGCGCGACCGGGGACGAAGCCGGTGCGCCGCTCGACGGTGTCCTGGAGCTCCTGCTCCCGCTCGCTCATCCCGGCGCGCACGTCGGCGCCGAACGAGCCGATGGCGCTGGCCAGCTCGCGCAGGCCCTCGCCGACGTTCTCGCCGATCCCGGCCGGGGTCGCCTGGTGGACGACGTTCGCGGCCTTGCGGGAGGCGGCGACCCCGGCGGCGATGCCGACGGAGAACCAGAAGATCCGCTTCACCGCGCGCCTCCCCTGCCACCGCGAGGACGGCGGGAGTGCTTGCCCGGCTTCTCCGCGACGGCCCTGCGGCGGGCGCGAACGGCCTTGCTGACGCCGTAGGACAGGGCGGCGGCCTTGACCAGCGGTCCACCGAGCGTCGCGGTGAACAGCGACGTGAGCGCGGAGACGTTGCCGGTGACGGCGCGGGCGTTCGCGGTGATGCCGTCCACCCGTTCGAGCTGGGTGTTGACGTGCGTCAGCGTCGTGTTGGCACCGGTGAACAGCGGTTCGCTGTTCTCGTTGGCCGTGCGGATGGCCTTCGTGGCTTCGTCGAGCGTGCGGCCCAGCTTGATCAACGGGATCGCAAGAAGCAGCACGAGCAGCACGAACGCGCCTGCGGCGACCAGTGCGGCGATCTGCCCTGGCGACACGGATCCTCCTGATTGCAGCGACTCGCGGAATTGCGGGTCAGGTTACCGCCCCTCCCCCGAACGGACCCGGCCGGATCCTCGTTGGCCCGGCTAGCCTGAGACGGACCCGGTCCGGCCGGTGAGCGCCCCCGACGATCACTCGGCAAGCGAGTTCCGACGCGGTGAGTCGAGGCTCGCCCCGGTTGACGTCCGTCGTGTCCCCCGGAGGTGGCGTGTTCTCCGCAACCGACCCCGGTCCACTCGCCGGAACCGGTGCGGGGTTCACCGAACTCACGACCTGCGCCGACGCGGTCAGCGGCGCCAAGAGACCCGCCGGGCCCCTGCCCGCCGGAGACCCGGCCGAGGTGCTGGCCGCGGTGCTGGCGCGGCTCGGCGGGGACGGCCTGCCCGAGCGGGGGCTGGGCTCCGCCGCGGCGCTGGACCTGCTGGCCCGCGTGCTGGGCGAGCACGGCGCCGACCTCGCCCACCCGCTCGCCGCCGCCCACCTCCAGCCGCCGCCGCTGTCCGTGGCCGTCGCGGCCGACGCGCTGGCGAGCACCGGCAACAACTCGGTGGACACCTACGACTCCGGACCCGCCTCGATCGCCGTGGAGCGCTGGGTCGTGACCGGGCTCGCCGCCCTGGCCGGGTACGGCCCCGGCTCCGCCGGCGTGTTCACCCCCGGCGGAACGCTGTCGAACCTCACGGCCCTGCTGCTGGCCAGGGACGTCGCGGCGGCCGGGCGCGGGCTCGACGCGCGGCGCGACGGCGTCGCCGCGCTGCCGCGACCCGTCGTGTTCTGCTCGCGGGTCGCGCACTTCTCCGTGCACCGGGCCTGCGCCGTGCTGGGCCTGGGCGAGGCCGCCGTGCGGGCGGTCGAGGTCGACGCCGAGCACCGGATGCTGCCCGGCGCGCTGGAGGAGGCGCTGACGCGCCTGGCGGAGGGCGAGACGCCGGTGGCCGTCGTCGCCACGGCCGGAACCACCGACTTCGGCACCGTGGACCCGCTGCGGCCGCTGGCGGAGATCGCGCGCCGCCACGGGGTGTGGCTGCACGTGGACGCGGCCTACGGCTTCGGCGCGCTGTTCTCCCGGCGGCTCGCCGGGCGGGTGGACGGCATCGCGCTGGCCGACTCGATCACCGCCGACCTGCACAAGATCGGCTGGCAGCCCGCGGCGGCGGGTGTGCTGCTGGTGCGCGACGGGACGTCGTTCGCCGCGCTGGACCGCTCGGTGGCCTACCTCAACCCCGAGGACGACCGGACGCAGGGCTACGACGGCGCGCTGGGCCGGTCGTTGCAGACGACGCGCCGCCCCGACGCGGTGAAGGTGGCGGCGACCTTCCTCGCGCACGGCCGCGCCGGCCTGGGCGAGCTGCTGGACCGCTGTCACGAGCTGACCCGCCGGGCCGAGGCGCTGATCAGCGCGGACGACCGGCTGGAGCTGGTGGCGGGCGCGCACCTGACCACCGTGGTGTTCCGCTACCTGGTCCGCGATCCCGCGCGGTCCGGCGCGGTCAACGCCGAGCTGCGCCGGCGGTTGCTGCGCTCCGGTGACGCGCTGATCGGCCGCACCGACGTGGCGGGACGCACCTGCCTGAAGCTCACGCTGCTCAACCCGGCCGCCACCGAGGCGGACCTGGTGGACCTGCTCGCGCTGGTGCGGCAGGCGGGGGCGGCGACGGAGGACCTGTTCGAGGAAGGTGCCGCGTGACCGAGACCTCCGCACCCGATCCGCTCGACTCGCCCGACCCGCGCGCCGTCGCGGAGCACGCCCACCTGGAGTCGCTGCTGCGGTGCTGGGCGCGGGAGACGAACACCCCGGTCGAGGGGGACGCGCTGCTGGTGGACCTGCCGACCACGGGACTCGCGCTGCGCGCGCCGGTGCGGCACGCCTCCCCCACCGGCTGGCACCGCTTCGGGCGGGTGAGCCTGCTGCGCGGCGGCACCGGGGTCGGCCCGGCCGATCCGGTGGTCGCGGTGGCGCTGGTCGCCGCCGAGCTGGGCGCGTCCCGGCCGGGCGGCGAGCGGCCGGGCGAGGCCGCCGACCTCGTGGAGCGCACGGCCGAGTCGGTGCGCCGCGTCGCCCGCTACGTCGCGCACGGCCGCGCCGAGACGTCGTCCCCGGTCGCCGACGGGTTCCTCGACGCCGAGCAGGGCCTCCTGCTGGGGCACCTGCACCACCCGGCTCCCAAGAGCCGCGACGGCATCTCCTCGGGCGACGACGCGCTGTTCGCGCCGGAACTGCGCGGCTCGTTCCCGCTGTTCTGGTTCGCCGCCGACGCCGGGATCGTCTCGCACGGCTCGGTCGCCGGGCCGGCGGCGCCCGTGCTGATGGCCGAGCTGGCCGGGCGCTCCTCCGCCGACGGCCGGGTGCTGGTGCCGGCGCACCCGTGGCAGGCGCGGGACCTGCTGCACCGGCCGCGGATCGCGGCGCTGGTGCGGTCGGGCCGGCTGACCCCGCTGGGCGAGTCGGGCCCGGCCTGGTTCCCCACGTCCAGCCTGCGCACGGTGTACCGGCCGGGCGCGCCGGTGATGCTGAAGCTGTCGCTGGGCCTGCGGCTGACCAACTCCCGCCGCGAGTCCACGAGCACCGAGCTGCGGCGGGGTTCTGAGGTCCACCGGTTGCTGGAGACCGGCCGCGCCGCTGGCACGTTCGCCGCGCACCCGTCCTTCGACGTGGTGCGCGACCCGTCGTGGATCGCCGTGGACGAGGGCGGCGAGGTGACCGGTCTGGACGTGGCGGTGCGCAGCTCACCGGCCGACATCACCGACTCCCGCGTGGTGGCGGGCCTGGTCGCGCCCCGGCCGGGGATCGGCCGCAGCCGCCTCGCCGAGCTGGTCGGGAGGGGCGATCCGGCGCGGTGGGTGGCCGACTACGTCGACCACGTGCTCGTGCCGGTGCTGAGCCTGTACGCCGAGACGGGCATCGGCCTGGAGGCCCACCAGCAGAACACCCTGGTGCGCGTCGGCGCCGGTGGCCGCGTCACCGGCGGGCGCTACCGCGACAACCAGGGCTACTACCTCGCCTCCTCGCGCCTGCCGGAGGTGCTGCGGCACCTGGGGGTCGAGCGCTCCGCGCTGGCCGTCGCCGACGACGACGTGGTGGACGAGCGGCTGTCGTACTACCTGCTGCGCAACCAGGCGCTGGCGGTCGTGGGCTGCCTCGCCGTCGACGGGCTCGCCGACGAGCGGGACCTGCTGCGCGTCGTGACCGAGCGGCTGACCGCCGCGCTGCCCGCGCTCGCCGCCGCCGGGCCCGGCGGCGACCGGCTGGCGCGGCGCTGGCTCACCGCGGACACCCTGCCCTGCAAGGCGAACCTGCTCACCCGGCTGCACGGCATCGACGAGGTGCTCGCGCCGGTCGACGCCCAGTCCGTCTACCTGGACGCCCCGAACCCGCTCGCGGAGGTGCGCTGATGGACGCCGACCCGCCCGCCGTGCCACCGCCGCCGCTGCCCGACGTCGGCGGCGGGTGGCTGGTGCGCCGCGCCGACCCCGGCGGCACCGACCCTGACCTGCTGCACCGGTGGATGCGCTCGCCGCACGTGGCCGAGCACTGGCGGCAGGCGTGGCCGCGCGCGAGGTGGGAGCGGGAGCTGCGCGACCAGCTCGGCGGCGTGCACTCCCTGCCGTGCGTGGTGGAGCGCGACGGCGTCCCCGTGCTGTACCTGGAGGTCTACCGCGCCGCGCGGGACCGGGTCGCCGCCTGCTACCCGGCGCGGCCGCACGACCTCGGGCTGCACGTGGCGGTCGGCGACCCGGCGAGGACCGGGCGCGGGCTCGTGCGCTCGCTGCTCCCACCGCTGACCGACGCCCTGTTCGCCGCAGATCCGGAGTGCACCCGCGTGATCCTGGAACCCGACGTGCGCAACGAGCGCGCCATCCGCTCCTTCACCGCCGCTGGTTTCACCCCGGCCGGGGAGATCTCCCTGCCGGACAAGACCGCGCTGCTCGTGGTGCGGGCCAGGTGAGCGCCGCGACGGAGCACGACGTCGTCGCGATCGGCTGCGGGCCGTTCAACCTCGGGCTCGCCGCGCTGGCGTCCACCGTGGACGGTCTGGACGTGGTGGTGCTGGAGGCCGCGCGGGAACTGCGCTGGCACAGCGGGATGATGTTCGACGACGCCCTGCTCCAGGTCAGCTTCCTCGCCGACCTGGTCAGCCTCGTCGACCCGAGCCACCCGCTGTCGTTCCTGTGCTACCTGCGCGACGCGGACCGCCTGTACCCGTTCTACGTGCGCGAGCGGTTCCACCCGACGCGCCGCGAGTACGAGGACTACCTGCGCTGGGCGGCGGCGCGGCTGCCGTCGGTGCGGTTCTCGCACCGCGTGGAGTCGGTGCGCTGGGACGCGGCCGCGCAGCGCTTCGCCGTGGAGGCCGCGCGCGGCGACGGCGCGCGGGTGCGGCTGCTGGCCCGCGACCTGGTGCTGGGCGTGGGCACCGAGCCGTTCGTGCCCGCCGAGCTGGCGGGCCTGCCGCCGGAGGCGCTGATGCACACGGCGAGCTACCTCACCCGCGCCGCCGACCTGGACGTGGGGCACGTGACGGTGGTCGGGTCGGGGCAGTCCGGCGCCGAGGTCGTGCTGGACCTGCTGCGTCGCAACCTGAACGGCGGCGCGGGCGTGAGCTGGTTGTCCCGCACGCCGGTGTTCGCGCCGCTGGACTACACGAAGCTCGTGCTGGAGATGACGACGCCGGGGTACGTGCGGCACTTCCACGCGCTGCCGCAGGACACCCGCGACGCGCTGGTGGCCGAGCAGTGGCGGCACCACAGGGCGATCTCCGAGCAGACCGTCGAGGAGCTGCACGACCTGCTCTACCGCCGGGAACTGGTGCACGGGCTGCCCGACGTGGAGCTGCGGCCGGGCACCGCGGTCCGGGGCGCGGCGGTGGGTGCGGCGGGCCGCGTCGTGCTGACCTGCGCCCACCGCGACACCGGCCGGGTGTTCGAGCACACCACGGACCTGGTGATCGCCGCGACCGGTTACCGCCCGCGCAGACCGGTGTTCCTGCACCCGGTGGAGCCGCTGGTGCGCCGCGACGACCTGGGCCGCTACCGGGTGGCGCTGGACCACTCGATCGAGCTGGACCCGGCGGTCACCGGACGGGTGTTCGTGGCCAACGCCGACCTGCACAGCCACGGCGTCGCCGCGCCCGACCTGGGCATCGGCGCGGTCCGCAACGCCACGATCCTCAACGCCGTCACCGGCCGCGAGGTCTACCCGCTGCCGAAGCGGACCGCGTTCACCAGCTTCACCGCTCCCGGGGGCGCGACGTGACCGGGGCGTGGCGGGAGTGCTCGCGCGCGCTGCTGGCGAAGGCGATCGGCGAACTGTGCTTCGAGCGGTTGCTCGTCCCCGTGCCCGCCGAGCACGGCGACGGGCACGTGCTGCGCCTGAACGGGGCGGTGTACGCGTTCGAGGCCGAGCGCACCGCGTTCGGCGGCTGGGCCGTGAGGCCGGGATCGGTGCGCCGCGGCGCGAGCGGCATCCTCGGCGACGACGTCGTGGAGCCGTGCGAGGACGTGCAGCAGTTCCTCGTGGACGCCTGCCGGGAGATGCGCGTCGACCCGGCCACCACCGCGGGGCTGCTGGCGGAGGTCACCGCGACGCTCGCCGCCGACGCGGCGACGGCCGCCACCGCGCGGCCGGTGGCGGAGCTGGCACTGCTGGCGCACGCCGAGCTGGACGGTCACCTCACCGGCCACCCGTGGATGATCGCGAACAAGGGCCGGATCGGGTTCTCCGCGCGGGACCGGGAGCGCTGGGCGCCCGAGGCGCGCACGCCGCTGCGGCTGCCGTGGCTCGCCGTGCACCGGGGGCTGGCGGAGTTCCGCGGCACGCCGGAGCTGTCGGAGCTGGCCGTGCGGGAGCAG
The DNA here is from genome assembly GCF_016464305.1 of Umezawaea beigongshangensis. Classification (GTDB taxonomy): domain Bacteria; phylum Actinomycetota; class Actinomycetes; order Mycobacteriales; family Pseudonocardiaceae; genus Umezawaea_A; species Umezawaea_A beigongshangensis. The sequence goes on along the minus strand of NZ_JAEIOJ010000003.1, from coordinate 596,866 downwards.
GAGCTGGACCGGGAGACGGTCGAGCGGTTCACCGGAGTGCTGCGGGACACCGGCGCCGACCCCGGCGCGTTCGTGTGGACGCCGGCGCACCCGTGGCAGATCGACCACGTCGTGCGGGTGCTGTGGGCCCCGGAGGTCGCGACGGGGCGGATCGTGGAGCTGGGCGAGGGACCGGACCGGTACCTGCCGACGCAGTCGATCCGCACGGTGGTGAACGTGGACGACCCGCGGCGGCGTCAGGTGAAGCTGCCGCTGCGCATCCTCAACACCTCCGTGTACCGGGGCATCCCGCCGCACTGCACGCTGGCCGCGCCGATGACGACGCAGTGGTTGCGCGGCGTCTGGGAGCGCGACGAGCTGCTCGCGCGGTGGGGCACCGAACTGCTCGGCGAGGTGGCGTCGGTGACCGTGCGGCACCCGCAGCTCTCCCGCGCGGGAGACGTGCCCTACCAGTGGCTGGAGACGCTGGGCTGCATCTGGCGCGATCCGCTGGGGCCGCGGCTGCGACCGGGCGAGCGCTCCTGGCCGCTGGCCGCCGTGCTGCACGTCGACGGCGCGGGCGACGCGCTGGTGCGGGAGTACGTGCGCGCCTCCGGCGGCGACGCGCGGACCTGGTTCGCCGCGCTGCTGCGCGCCCTGCTGCGCCCGCTGCTGCACGTGCTCTACACCTACGGGATCACGGTGAACCCGCACGGCGAGAACGTCGCCGTGCTCACCGGGCCGGACGGGCTGCCGGCGCGGGTGGCGCTGCACGACCTGGTGGACGACGTGAACGTGTCGGTGGAGCCGGTGCCGGAGCGGGGTCTCGAACCCGACTCGCACGACCGCGTCCTGCCCCGCAAGGAGTGGCACGTGCTGCGCCAGTACGTCGTGGACGCGCTGCTGGTGGGCGTGTTCCGCCCGCTGGCGAGGCTGCTGGAACTCCCGGAGCCGGTGTTCTGGGGCATGGTGCGCGGCGAGGTCGAGGCCCACCACCGCCGCTTCCCGCACCTGTCGGCCCGCACGGACGCCGGGACCCTGCTCGGCGAGACCTTCGGCCGCTACCCCCTCAACGGCTACCGCCTGACGGCGGGCTACCGGGACCTCGCGGCCCGCCCCCCGGTCCCGCGGTCGGGCGAGGTCCCCAACCCCCTGCACGAGGTCCCCCCGATCCCACCCCCCGACGCCTGGTGACCCCGAGGGGACCGTTCGAGCTCAGTCCTGACCGCGGATCGCGCGGCGCAGCTTGGGAACCCGGTCGGCCAGGACGCGCTCCGCGCCGCGCGAGGTGGGCTCGTAGTAGTCGCGGCCGACCAGTTCGTCCGGCGGGTACTGCTGCGTCACCAGGCCCTCGGGCACGTCGTGCGGGTAGCGGTAGCCCTGCGCGTTGCCGAGCTTCGACGCCCCCGCGTAGTGACCGTCGCGCAGGTGCGCGGGCACGGTGCCCGCCGCGCCGCGCTTCACGTCCTCGATCGCCGCGAAGATCGCCGTCGTCACCGCGTTGGACTTCGGCGCGGTCGCCAGGTGGATCGTGGCCTGGGCCAGGTTCAGCGCGCACTCGGGCAGTCCGATGAGCTGCACGGCCTGCGCCGCGGCCACCGCCGTCGGCAGCGCCGTGGGATCGGCCATGCCCACGTCCTCGCTGGCGTGGATCACCAGCCGCCGGGCGATGAACCGCGGGTCCTCCCCCGCCTCGATCATCCTGGCCAGGTAGTGCAGCGCCGCGTCCACGTCCGAGCCCCGGATGGACTTGATGAACGCGCTGGTCACGTCGTAGTGCTGGTCGCCGTCGCGGTCGTAGCGCACGGCGGCGCGGTCGACCGTCGCCTCCAGCACGGGCAGGTCGATCACCCGCTCGGACGTCTGGCCCGCCGAGTCCGCCGCCGCCTCCAGCGCGGTGAGGGCGCGGCGCGCGTCACCACCGGCGAGGCGCACGAGGTGGTCCTCGGCCTCGGGAGCCAGCGACACGGCCCCGGCCAGGCCGCGCTCGTCGCTCACCGCGCGCCGCACGACCGAGCGCACGTCGTCGTCGGTCAGCGGGCGCAGTTGCAGCACCAGCGACCGCGACAGCAGCGGGGCCACCACGGAGAAGAACGGGTTCTCCGTCGTCGCGGCCACGAGCAGGACGATCCGGTCCTCCACGGCCCCGAGCAGCGCGTCCTGCTGGGTCTTGGAGAAGCGGTGCACCTCGTCGATGAACAGCACGGTCGACTCGCCGGAGCGCACCAGCCGCCGCCGGGCCTCGTCGATGACGGCGCGGACCTCCTTGACCCCGGCGGACAGCGCGGACAACGCCGAGAAGCGACGGCCGGTGGCCTGCGAGACGAGCGTGGCGAGGGTCGTCTTCCCGGTGCCGGGCGGGCCGTAGAGCATGATCGACGCGGGTGCCGCGCCCTCGACCAGCCGCCGCAGCGGCGCTCCGGGGCGCAGCAGGTGGTCCTGGCCCACGACCTCGTCCAGCGTCGCGGGCCGCATCCGCACGGCGAGCGGCGCGTTGGCCGCGATGCGCTCCCGGCGCTCCTCGTCGGAGGCGGAGAACAGCCCGTCGTCGAACAGCCCCTCGTTCACCTGCTCGACGCTACCGGGCGGCACCGACACCCCCGCACGCCACCTGGTGTGCGAAAATCGTTCCTCGTGTCGTCACCAGCACCTCACCCGCGCGCCGTGCTCCTCGCCGGCCCCTCCGGCTCCGGCAAGTCGACGCTCGCCGCTCACCTCGGGTGGCCCGTGCTGCGGCTGGACGACTACTACCGCGAGGGCGACGACCCGCTGCTGCCCCGCGACGAGCACGGGCGGGCCGACTGGGACGCGATCGGCTCGTGGAACGCCGACGACGCGCTGGCCGCCGTCGTGGCGCTGGCGACGTGCGGCGAGGTGCAGGCCCCCGTCTACGAGATCGGGGCCGACCGCAGGGTCGGGCAGCACACCGTGCGGCTGGGCGACGCGCCCGCGTTCATCGCCGAGGGCCTGTTCGCGGACGTGCTGGTGGCGGGTGCGCGGCGGGCCGGGGTGCTGGCGGACGCCGTCGTGCTGACGCCGAGCGCTCCGGTGACGTTCGCCCGGCGGTTCGTGCGCGACGTGCGGGAGGCGCGCAAGCCCGTGCCGTTCCTGCTGCGGCGGGGGCTGCGGCTGATGCGCGAGCAGCCCGCCGTCGTGCGTCGCTGCGCGGCGGCGGGGATGCGGCAGCTCGGCCCGGCGCGGGCGCGGACCGAACTGGCGGAGCTGCACGTCCGGCACACGGCCTCACCCGATGGGCCTTTCGCACGCACTGCGTGATCACCTGTTCACTCTTCGTGCCATCCGCGTTACAGTCGACCCAGTTCTGGGAGCGCTCCCAGAACTCGTCGACGACGACGACACGACCGAAGGCGGGCAGATGTGAAGGTGCGACGAGGCATTGCCCTGCTCAGCGCCGCGTTCGCGGCACTCCTGGTGGCGTTCCTGGTGAACGCCGCTCCCGCGTCGGCACACGGCACGATGATGAAGCCCGGCAGCCGCACCTTCCTGTGCTGGAAGGACGGCCTCTCGCCGCAGGGCAACATCGTGCCGCAGAACCCGGCCTGCGCGGCCGCCGTGAACGCGGGCGGCACGAACGCCCTCTACAACTGGTTCTCGGTCCTGCGCTCCGACGGCGCGGGCCGCACGCGCGGCTTCATCCCCGACGGCCAGCTGTGCAGCGGCGGCAACCCGACGTTCTCCGGCTTCGACATCCCCAGCACGGCCTGGCCGCTCACGCACGTGACGGCGGGCGGCAGCTGGACGTTCGCCTACAACGCGTGGGCGGCGCACCCCGGCTCGTTCCGCGTCTACATCACCAAGGACTCGTGGAGCCCCACGAGGCCGCTCGCGTGGAACGACGTCGAGGACACCCCGTTCCTCACCGTCACCAACCCCCCGATGAAGGGGTCGGTGGGCACGGTGGAGGGCCAGTACAACTGGACCGGCACCCTCCCGTCCGGCAAGAGCGGGCAGCACGTCGTCTACACCGTGTGGGAGCGCTCCGACAGCCGGGAGACGTTCTACTCCTGCTCGGACGTGGTCTTCGACGGCGGCAACGGCCAGGAGACCGGCGTGGGCACCGGCGGACCCACGACGACACCGCCCACGACGACTCCGCCGGTGGACGCGGGGTGCGCGGCCACCTACCGCGTCACCAGCACGTGGAACGGCGGCTTCTCCGGTGAGGTGTCCGTCGCGAACACCGGCACGTCCGCGGTGAACGGGTGGCGGGTCGGCTGGACGCTCGGCGGCGGCCAGACGATCAGCAACGTGTGGAACGGCACGCTGAGCACCTCGGGGAGCGCGGTCACGGTGGCCAACGCGCCCTACAACGGCACGGTGGGCGGCGGTGCCAGCACCACGTTCGGGTTCAACGCGAACGGCACGAGCACGGCGGCTCCGACGCTGAGCTGCGCGGTGAGCTGACGAGTGCGCCACGGCGGGACGGCACGCCGTCCCGCCGTGTAGCCGCGCGCACAGCGGGTACCGATCCGACATGGCGGACTTCGAACGAGAGCGCAGGATTCCGGCCGGCGCGCGAGCCGTGTTCCGGGTGGCCACCGACACCGAGGCCCTCCAGGCGTGGGTTCCCGACGGCCTGGAGGTGGAGCGGTCCGGCCCGGAACGGGTGACCGGGCACGTGACGATCGGCGAGGACGAGCACGACGCGGACGGCTACTGGTCGGTGGACGCCGAGGACATGCGTGTCGAGTGGGGCGACCTGGACGGCGGCGGGTACTCGGGGTGGCTCCAGGTGACGGAGCAGGACCCGGACAACAGCACGGTGACGCTCCACCTGACGCTGGACGGCGCGCAGCCGGAGAACGTCGGCGGCGAGGCGACGGAGCTGACGGAGGAGTACGTCGACCAGGCGCTCGACCGGCTCGCCGCGCTGGTCGTCGACCGCGGGTCGAGCGCCTGAACGCTCAACTCGCGGTGCTCGGACGCTCAACTCGCGGTGCCTAAACGCTCAACTCGCGGGTCGGTCCAGGTGGAAGCCGTGGGGGAGCTCCAGGCGGTGGGCGGCCAGGAGGGCGGTGTCGGCGAGGATCTCGGCGATCGGGCCGTCCGCCACCACCACGCCGCCGTCGACCAGGACGGCCCTGGTGCAGGTCTGCATCGCGTAGGGCAGGTCGTGGGTGACCATGAGCATCGTGCGGTCCAGGCTCAGCAGGACCTCCGCCAGCTCGCGGCGGGCCACGGGCTCCAGGTTCGCCGAGGGCTCGTCGAGCACCAGGATCTCCGGGTCGCAGGCGAGGACCGTGGCCAGCGCGACGCGGCGGCGCTGCCCGCCGGACAGGTGCAGCGGGGAGCGGTCGGCGTGCTCGGCCATGCCGACCGCGTCCAGCGCGGCCCGCACGCGGTCCTCCAGCTCCGCGCCGCGCAGGCCGAAGTTGGCCGGTCCGAACGCCACGTCCTGTCCTGCCGTGGGCATGAAGAGCTGGTCGTCGGGGTCCTGGAAGACCACGCCGACGCGACGCCTGATCTCCCGCAGGTTCGCCCGGTCCACCGGCAGCCCGGCGACCTCGACGCGTCCGCTGCCGCCGCTGAGCACGCCGTTGAGGTGCAGCACGAGCGTCGTCTTGCCCGCGCCGTTGGGGCCGAGCAGCGCGACCCGCTCACCGCGCTCGACGCGCAGGTCGACGCCGTGCAGCGCCTGGCGCCCGTCGGGGTAGGCGTAGGCCAGGCGGCGCACGAGCAGCGCGGGCGCGTCGCTGGACGCGGGCTCCGTCGCGGACGCGGGGATCGGATCGCGGTTCACGTCGGGCATCGTGCCCGTCCAGCCGCGCGACACCATCGCCAGGTGCACCCGTTCGCCGCGCTCGTAGGCGCGGACGAACAGGGCGCCCACGCCGCGCGCGGTGGCGCCGACCTGCCAGAGGAACCGCGGGTCGTGGCCGCGGGAGATGCGGGCGACCCGCATCCGCCCCGCCTCGCCCACGACGATCTCCGCGTAGCGCAGCATCAGCGAGGCGATGGTGATCAGCACGACGGGGACGCGCAGCCGTTGCAGCCCCAGCAGCAGGTCGTGCGGAGAGGTCGTGGCGGCGAGGGTCAGCGACACCAGCACGCCGAGCGTGCCCTTGGCGAGGATGTTCCAGCCCGCCAGCGCGCCCTCGACCGACACGGGGACGCCGAGCACGTCGACGCGCTCTCCGGGCCCGACGAACGGCAGCACGAGCGCGAGGACCACGAACGGGGCCTCGATCAGCGCCCTGGTGGCGAACCAGCGCACCGGCACCCGCGCCACGGCCCACGTGCCCACGACCAGCAGCAGGTAGCAGCCGAACGCCCAGAACGCCTCGCGCGGCGTCGCCACGACGCACAGCACCACCCCGAGCGTCGCGAGCACCTTGACCTGCGGCGGAAGGCGGTGGATCGGCGAGTCCCCCGGCCGGTGCAGCGCACCGGGGCCGTGTCCAGCGCCCACTACCCCTTCTCGGGACGGCGGCGCAGCACCCGGAACAGGCCGCCGCCGACCGCCAGCGTCACCACGACGCCGATCACCCCGGCCGCGCCGGTGAGCCGGTCGTCGCCGCCGACGGTGTAGTCCGCGAACGGGCCCTCGGCGAGCGGGTGGTCCTGCGCGTGCTGGGCGATGCAGTCGCCCTCCAGCGTCTCGCCGCCCCCGGTCTCCACGACGGTGCAGCCGTCGAGGGCGACCGAGTCCAGTCCGTCGGGGTCGGAGTCGGCGAAGTAGGACACGATCCCGGCCAGCAGCAGCGCCGCGACGGCGAACCCGACGAAGAAGGTGCGGTTGCGGGTCATGCCCGGTTCCCCCCGGTGAGCGGTGACGTGCGCAGTTCGAGCGGACGGGCCGTGCCGCGCAGCAGGTGCACCAGGTCCGGCCGCACGGCGGCGACGGAGGTGACGGTGACGGCGGTGATCACGCCCTCGCCGAGGCCGATGAGGACGTGCACGCCGATGATCGCGGCGGCGACCGTGCCGAACGCCACGCCGCCCTGTCCGCCGATCCCGTACTCCAGGACGAAGCCGCCGGAGGCGATCACGGTGTTGACCAGGGCGGAGAGGAACGCGGCTGCGGCGAGCCCGCCCTTGCCGCGCACGGCCAGCGGGCGCAGCGCCAGCGCGACGAGGAACCCGGCCGCGGTGCCGACGAGCGCCATGTTGGTGATGTTCGCGCCGAGCGCGGTGACACCGCCGTCGGCGAACAGCAGAGCCTGGACGACCAGGACGATCGTCACGCACAGCGCCCCGACCCACGGGCCGACGAGGATCGCGGCGAGCGCGCCGCCGAGCAGGTGGCCGCTGACGCCGGGCAGGACGGGGAAGTTGAGCATCTGCGCGGCGAACACGAAGGCCGCGACGAGGCCGGCCAGCGGTGCGGTGCGGTCGTCGAGGTCGCGCCGGGCGCGGTGGAGGGCGACGGCCACCCCGAGGGCGGCCACGACCAGGAACAGCACGGACGTGCGCGCGTCGAGCAGCCCGTCGCTCACATGCATGGCCAGTGTTGTCTGCACGCCGGTCACGCTAGTTGCCGACCGACGGCTGTGGCCAGACCCTGGCGACAACCGCGGGCGTGAGCGGCGACACCGGCGAGAAGCGCCTCAGACCCTGGGGCGGCGACCGCTGCGGCGGGGCGGGAGGGGGTGGCCCCCGCGCAGGTCGGAGCGGCGCTGGCCGCCCTGGGCGTCCAGGTGGGCCACGACCCTGCCCAGCAGGTCCGCGAGCGCCTGCGCCTCCGCGTCGTCCAGGGGCGCGACGACGAACGCCTCCTCGGCGTTGAAGCGCGGGTAGAGCTCGGCCATCAGCTCTTCGCCCGATCCGGTGAGGCTGAGCAGAGCCAGGCGACCGTCGGTCGGGTGAGGCCGGCGCTCCAGCAGCCCGCGCGACTGGAGGGTCTTCACGACGCCGGTGAGCGTGCCCTTGGAGATCCCGGCCTCCTCGGCGACGTAGCGCGTCTCCATGTCGCCCCAGATCCACACGACCCACAGCACGACGAACCCGGTCCACGTCAGGTCGGCCTCGCGCAGCACGGAGTTCTCCAGGTGCTGGCGGACCGCCGTGGCCGCGCGGTGCACGGTGGTGACCGCGGCCATCTGCTCCCGGTTCAGGGGCACCTCGCCGAGCTTCGCCCGCACGGCCCGTTCCGTTTCGGTGGCGCTGTGATTACCGGACAACTCGGACTCCCCCTGCTCCTCGTCGTTCCCGGTGGTGGTCCCGCTCGGCGGTCGCTCCCGGCACAGTACTTGCGGACTCAAACCAACGCGGACCGACACGTCGGCGCCGGTCCCACCTATGATCCCGCGTGCCATGACTCTCACCGATCAGCTCCCCGCGAACCCCGACCCCGACGCCCTCTTCGACGCCTTCGCCACCTGGGCGGAGGAGCGGGGACTCTCGCTGTACCCGGCCCAGCAGGAGGCGCTGATCGAGATCGTCTCCGGCTCGAACGTCGTCCTGAGCACGCCCACCGGCTCCGGCAAGAGCCTCGTCGCGCTCGGCGCCCACTTCGCGGCGCTCGCCAAGGGGCAGCGCACCTACTACACGGCCCCGATCAAGGCGCTCGTGTCGGAGAAGTTCTTCGCGCTCGTGGAGACGTTCGGCGCGGAGAACGTGGGCATGACGACCGGTGACGCGAGCGTCAACGACGGTGCGCCCATCGTCTGCTGCACGGCGGAGATCCTGGCGAACATCGCGCTGCGCGACGGCGCCGACGCCGACGTCGGCCAGGTCGTGATGGACGAGTTCCACTTCTACTCCGAGCCCGACCGGGGCTGGGCGTGGCAGGTGCCGCTGATCGAGCTGCCGAAGGCGCAGTTCCTCCTCATGTCGGCCACCCTCGGCGACGTCACCTTCTTCGAGAAGGACCTCGAACGGCGCACCGGCCGTCCCACGGCCGTGGTGCGCTCCGCCGAGCGCCCGGTGCCGCTGAACTTCCAGTACGTCACCACGCCGCTGCACGAGACGATCGAGGAGCTGCTGCACGGCCGCGAGGCCCCGGTGTACGTGGTGCACTTCACCCAGGCCTCCGCGCTGGAGCGCGCGCAGTCCCTGATGAGCGTCAACGTCTCCACCAGGGCGGAGAAGGACGCCATCGCCGCGGCGATCGGCGGCTTCCGCTTCACCTCGGGCTTCGGCAAGACGCTGTCGCGGCTGGTGCGCCACGGCATCGGCGTGCACCACGCCGGGATGCTGCCGAAGTACCGGCGGCTGGTGGAGCAGCTGGCCCAGGCGGGGCTGCTGAAGGTCATCTGCGGCACGGACACGCTGGGCGTGGGCATCAACGTGCCGATCCGCACGGTGCTGTTCACCGCCCTGTCCAAGTACGACGGCACGCGCACCCGGCACCTCAAGGCGCGCGAGTTCCACCAGATCGCCGGGCGTGCCGGCCGGGCCGGGTACGACACGATCGGCACGGTCGTGGTGCAGGCCCCCGAGCACGTCGTGGAGAACGAGAAGGCGCTCGCCAAGGCGGGCGACGACGTGAAGAAGCGCCGCAAGGTCGTCCGCAAGAAGGCTCCCGAGGGCTTCGTGTCGTGGGGCGAGCAGACCTTCGAGCGCCTGGTCGCCGCCGAGCCGGAGCCGCTGACCTCCAGCTTCGCCGTGAGCCACGCGATGCTGCTCAACGTCATCAACCGACCGGGTGACGCGTTCGCCGGGATGCGGCACCTGCTGGAGGACAACCACGAGCCGCGGCCCGCGCAGCGCAAGCACGTCCTGCGGGCCATCTCGATCTACAAGGGCCTGCGCGACGCCGGGGTGGTCGAGGAGCTGGCCACGCCCGACGACGAGGGCCGCCGCGTGCGGCTGACGATGGACCTCCAGTTCAACTTCGCGCTGAACCAGCCGCTGTCGCCGTTCGCGCTGGCGGCGGTGGAGCTGCTGGACCGGGAGTCGCCGAGCTACGCGCTGGACGTGCTGTCCGTCGTGGAGTCCACTCTGGACGATCCGAGGCAGATCCTGTCGCAGCAGCAGTTCAAGGCGCGCGGCGAGGCCGTCGCGGCGATGAAGGCCGAGGGCCTGGAGTACGACCAGCGCATGGAGCTGCTGGACGAGGTGACCTGGCCCAAGCCGCTGGCGGAGCTGCTGGAGGCGGCGTTCACGACCTACCGGCGCGGTCACCCGTGGGTCGCCGACCACCACCTGTCCCCCAAGGCGGTCGTGCGGGACATGTTCGAGCGCGCGATGACCTTCGGCGAGTACGTGAGCTTCTACGGCCTGGCGCGCTCCGAGGGCCTGGTGCTGCGCTACCTCGCCGACGCCTACAAGGCGCTGCGCCAGACCGTGCCGGAGGACGCGAAGACCGAGGAGCTCAACGACCTGGTCGAGTGGCTCGGCGAGCTGGTGCGGCAGGTCGACTCCAGCCTGCTCGACGAGTGGGAGAAGCTGCGCAACCCCACCGGCGAGGTCACCGGTCCCGGCGCCGCTCCCGTCGACGAGCGCCCGCCCGCCGTGACCCGCAACACCAGGGCGTTCCGGGTGCTGGTGCGCAACGCGCTGTTCCGGCGCGTGGAGCTGGCCGCGCGTCGGCACTGGTGGGAGCTGGGCGAGCTGGACGGCGGCTCGGGCTGGGACTCCGACGCCTGGCAGGACGCGCTGGAGCCCTACTTCGAGGAGCACGACGAGATCGGCACCGGCCCGGACGCGCGCGGTCCGGCACTGCTGATCATCACCGAGGAGCCGGGCCGGTGGCGGGTGCGGCAGGCCTTCGACGACCCGGCCGGCGACCACGACTGGGGCATCACCGCCGAGGTCGACCTGGAGTCCTCCGACGAGCTGGGCACGGCCGACGTGCGGATCGTGGAGGTCGGGCAGATGGGATGACCCGTCCGCACCGTGATGAACGCGACCGGCGCGATCGACTCACCAGCGCGTTGTGACTCAGTTAACATGTCGCCCGCAGGTTGACACCGCCGTCATGTTGACACCGCCGTCGGCAGTTTGGACCGGATACGGATGACCTCTGCCCTGCCCTGCCCCAGTTGCGAGGGGCCCGACCGCCGGGGTGGTCTCGACCGCACGCTGCGCGTGCTCGCGGTCGACGACGAGGCCCCGGCGCTCGACGACCTCGTGTACCTGCTGCGCTCGGACCCGCGGATCGCGCACGCCGAGCCGGTCACCGACGCCACGACGGCGCTGCGCTGCCTGCACCGCGCCGAGGACGCCGGTCAGCCGTTCAACGCCGTGTTCCTCGACATCCGGATGCCCGGCCTGGACGGGCTGGACCTGGCGCGGGTGCTGTCGCGGTTCGCGCAGCCGCCGCCGATCGTGTTCGTCACGGCCCACCAGCAGCCCGCCGTCGAGGCGTTCGAGCTGAAGGCGCTGGACTACCTGCTCAAACCGGTGCGCCCGGAGCGGCTGGCCGAGTCGGTGCACCGCATCGTGCACGAGGTGTGGGACGGCAAGACGCCCGAACCGGCGACCCAGCCCGGAGCGCCGGCCCCGGACGCGGGGGACGAGGTCATCCCGGTGGAGCTGGGCGGGGTCACCCGGTTCATCCGGCTGGCCGACATCCGCTACGTCGAGGCGCACGGCGACTACGCGCGCCTGCACACCGCCACCGGCAGCGGGCTCGTGCGCGCGGCGCTGAGCGGCCTGGAGGAGCGCTGGCGCTCGGCCGGGTTCGTGCGCATCCACCGCAGCCACCTGGTGTCCCTGGGGCACATCGAGGAGCTGCGGCTGGAGGACGGGCACCTGAGCGTGAACATCGGCGGCGCGGTGCTGCCGGTGAGCCGCCGCCACTCCCGGCACCTGCGGCAGCTGCTGGTGCGACGCGCCCGGCCGATGCTGCAGAAGCACGCGCCGGCCGGACCGGACCAGGTGGCGCCGTGAGCGATCCGGGGGAGGGCGGGCGCCCGGCGCAGCGCGTGGTGGTGACGAGCCCGCGCACCCGCGCGGCCCGCGTGCGCAGGGCGCAGCCCGCGGTGCCGGTGCCGCTGCTCAGCGAGGAGAGCGACCTGAGCACGCACTACGTGCGGTCGCTGATCAAGGAGCAGCGCAGGCTCGGGCTGCTGGTCTGCGGGGTGGTGTGCGGGTCGCTGGCCGCGCTGCCGCTGCTGTTCGCGCTCGCGCCCCGGCTGGGCGAGCAGCGGCTGCTGGGCCTGCCGCTGCCGTGGCTGGTCCTGGGGGTGCTGGTGTTCCCCGTGCTGGTGCTGGCGGGGTGGTTCTACGTGTGGCAGGCCGAGCGCAGCGAACGCGAGTTCGCCGAACTCGTCGAACGACCGTGAGCGGCACCTACAGCCTCGCGGCGGTGATCGCCGTGGCCCTGGGCACCGTGCTGATCGGCGCCTACGGCCTGCGCATCTCCCGCACCACGTCGGACTTCTACGTCGCCTCCCGCACGGTGTCGCCGTGGTGGAACGCCTCGGCCATCGGCGGTGAGTACCTGTCGGCAGCCTCGTTCGTGGGCATCGCGGGCCTGATCTTCGCCCACGGTCCGGACATGCTGTGGTTCCCCGTCGGCTACACGGCGGGCTACCTGGTGCTGCTGACGATGGTGGCCGCGCCGCTGCGCCGCTCCGGCGCGTACACGCTGCCCGACTTCGCCGAGGCGCGGTTCGCCTCCCGCCGGGTGCGCGCGGCGGCGAGCGCGCTGGCCATCGCGATCGGCTGGCTGTACCTGCTGCCGCAGTTCCAGGGCGCCGGGCTGACCCTGCACACGATCACCGGCGCTCCGACGTGGGCGGGCGCGCTGATCGTCGCGGTGGTGGTGACGATCAACGTGATGTCCGGCGGGATGCGCAGCATCACGTTCGTGCAAGCGTTCCAGTACTGGCTCAAGCTCACGGCCATCGCGGTGCCGGTGGTGTTCCTGGTGCTGGCGTGGCGCGCGCAGGGGATGCCGGACCTGGCCGGTCCCGCGCTGCCGGTGTTCGCCGACGAGACGACGGTGACGTTCGAGACGCCGACGACCGTGCGCGCGCTGGAGGCGGTGCCGGTGACCGGCAGCGGGGTCGTCGACGGGCAGCGGCTCGCAGGCGGCGCGCTGGAGCTGGGGCCGGGCACGCACACCGTCGACGCGGGCAGCAGGCTGACGTTCCCCGGCGGCTCGCCCGTGCCGCACGTGGACGACGTCGCGCCGCTCTCCGGCGAGGCGTGGGCGCTGCCGCTGTCCGGCGGCGAGCGGTACCCGCTGTACGCGGCGTACTCGCTGATCATCGCGACGTTCCTCGGCACGATGGGGCTGCCGCACGTGATCGTGCGCTTCTACACCAATCCCAACGGCAGGGCCGCGCGCCGCACGACGCTGATCGTGCTGGGTCTGCTCGGCGTGTTCTACCTCGTGCCGCCGCTGTACGGGGCGCTGGGGCGGCTCTACACGCCCGAGCTGCTGATGACGGGCAACACCGACGCCGTGGTGCTGGTGCTGCCGAGCCGGATGATCGACGGGCTGGGCGGGCAGCTGCTCGGGGCGCTGGTCGCCGGTGGCGCGTTCGCCGCGTTCCTGTCGACGTCCTCCGGGTTGATGATCTCGCTGGCCGGGGTGCTGAGCCAGGACGTGCTGCGGCTGGGCGGCGTGCGCGGCTTCCGCGTCTCCGCGCTGGTGGCCGTGCTGGTGCCGCTGGGGATGACGCTGCTGGTGAGCGGGATGCCGGTGGCGGACCTGGTGGGGCTGGCGTTCGCGGTGGCCGCGTCCTCGCTGTGCCCGCTGCTGCTGCTGGGCATCTGGAGCAGGCGGATCACCACGGTCGGCGCGGTGGCGGGCATGCTCGCCGGCGGTGCGCCCGCGCTGGCCGCCGGACTGGCGACGATCTTCCTCGACGTCGGCGACGCCTGGTACCACGTGCTGCTGGCCCGCCCGGCCGCGTGGACGGTGCCGCTGGGCTTCGGGGTGATGTACGCGGTGTCGCTGCTGACGCCGGGCCACGTGCCGGTCGGCGTCGACCGGGTCATGGTGCGGCTGCACGCGCCGGAGGGTCTCGGCTCGGGCGGGACCAGGTGAGGAGATCGCGGTGGACGACGTGCTGACGGCCGGTGCCGTCCTGCTGGTGGGCGCGGCGCTCGTCGCGGTCGTCTGGCACGCGACGAGGTCGCGGCGGGGCTTCTGGACGCAGGCGCAGCGCGTCACCTACGAGACGCTGCACACCGCGTGGTCGGCCGCTCCCCCGCTGCGCGCCGGGCTGGTGCCCGACGCGGCCCGCAAGTCGGCCAGGCACCTGCGGACCCTGCTCGACACCCCGGCGCTCGCGCTCACCGACGAGACCGACGTCGTGGCGTGGGAGGGCACGGGCGAGCAGCACGGCGCGCAGACCATGGACCTGTCCGAGGAGGTCTTCGAGAACGCCCGCACGCAGGTGTTCGACGTGACCTGCGACGAGCCGAGCTGTCCGATCAGGTCGGTGGTGATGGCCCCGCTGGTGGTGGAGGGGCACGTCGCCGGTGTGCTCGCCGCCTACTCCCCCGAGGCGACCGCCGGTCTGGTGCGGGCCACCACCGAGGTGGCGCGCTGGGCGGCGGGGCAGCTCGAACTGGCCGAGCTGGACCGCTCGCGCACCCGGCTGGTGGAGGCGGAGGTGCGGGCGCTGCGGGCGCAGATCTCCCCGCACTTCATCTACAACTCGCTGTCGGCCATCGCGTCCTACGTGCGCACCAACCCGGAGCGGGCCCGCACGCTGCTGCTGGACTTCGCCGACTTCACCCGCTACTCCTTCCGCCGCCACGGCGACTTCACGACGCTGTCGGAGGAGCTGAAGTCGATCGACCAGTACCTCGCGCTGGAGCGGGCGCGCTTCGGCGAGCGGCTGACGGTGACGTTGCAGATCGCGCCGGAGGTGCTGCCGGTGACGGTGCCGTTCCTGTGCCTGCAACCGCTGGTGGAGAACGCGGTGCGGCACGGCATGGAGGGCAAGGTGGAGCCGGGCCACATCTCGATCCACGCCGCGGACGGCGGTTCGGAGGCCCACATCACCATCGAGGACGACGGCATCGGCATGAACCCCGAGGAGCTGCGCCGGACACTGGCTGGCCGCGTGGACGAGTCGGCGGGGATAGGGCTGGGCAACATCGACGAACGGCTGCGCCGTCTCTACGGCGACGACTACGGCCTCGTCGTGGAGACGGCGGAGGGGCTGGGCACGAAGATCAGGGTGCGGTTCCCGAAGTACCAGCCGGGCGTCCACGCCTCCTAGGGCGCGCGTCGAGACCGGCCGCGAGGACCCGACGCGGGTCGGGCCGGAGTCGCGGTGGTGCCTCCCGGAGCGTCTCGACCACCGCGCCGGACCCCCGCCTCCACGTGCCCCCGGTCGCGTGGAGGCGGTGCGGGAGCCGGGTCGACGAACGCCCTAGCCGACGGTCGCCCTCGCGGACCGCAGTTCCGCCGCGTCCAGCACCCCGGCGAGCCAGGCGGCCTGGGCGGGGTCGAGCAGCCCCTCCTGGGCGGCGCGACGCAACCTGCGCCACAGTCCGGCCTCGGTCCACTCCTGGTAGCGACGGTGTGCCGTGGGGACCGTCACGCCGAACGACGGGGGCAGGTGCCGCCACGCGCAGCCGCTGGCCAGGACGAACACGATCGCCGTGAACACCGTGCGGTTGCCGACCCGGCCGCGCCCACCGCCCTGGTGACGCACCTTGACCGGCGGGATCAGCGGTTCGACGACCGCCCACAGCGACGGCGGGACGAGCCGTGAGGAGAGCTGCTCCACCGCGTCGCCGCGACCGACCTGCTGGGGCACCGCGCGGTCGTGCTCCGGCCTGCGCTGCTCGACGCGCTGCCGCTGGTGGACGCCGGGGCTCGCCGTGATCTGCGGCGAGGGGCTCCGCCTGTGCTGGGTCGGGATCGCTCCGTTGCTGCTCACCCTCTGGGGGTCGGGCATGTGGTCCTCCGCCAGGACGTCGTAGCCAACTCAGCGTGACGACGATCACCGTAGAAATGAGACGTCCTGTCACGTAAGGGCCGCTCTGCCGTGAAGCGCCGAACGTCCTGCTGCGGCGATGCGCGGCCCCTGGTGTGCGACGAGCGGACGAGCGGTCGTTCGTCACCGAACGGACTTGCGCCGCCACGCCGCGCCGCCGTCCGGTTATCGTCGCCGGGTGAGCCCGTCACCGACCTCGGCGCGCAAACTGCTCGCCACCAGCGACCTGCACGTGACCTACGAGGAGAACCGGCAGCTGGTCGAGGACCTCCGCCCGGACGGTCCCGACGACTGGCTGATCGTCGCCGGGGACGTCGGCGAGAAGGTCGCCGACGTGGACCGGACGCTGTCCCTGCTGGCCCAGCGGTTCCACACCGTCCTGTGGTCCCCCGGCAACCACGAGCTGTGGACCACGAAGGACGACCCGGTGCAGGCTCGCGGCGAGGAGCGCTACCGGCTGCTGGTGGAGCTGTGCCGCTCGATCGGCGTGCTGACCCCCGAGGACCCCTACCCGGTCTGGGAGGGCGCGGGCGAGCCGCTGACCGTGGCGCCGCTGTTCACCCTGTACGACTACACGTTCCGCCCCGAGGGCACGCACGACCGCGACAGCGCGCTGGCCGCCGCGCACGCCGCCGGAGTGGTCTGCACCGACGAGTACTTCCTGCACGCCGACCCGTACCCGACGCGGGACGCGTGGTGCGAGGCGCGGATCGCCGAGACCGAGCGGCGACTGGCGGAGGTGCGGGGACGGACCGTGCTGATCAACCACTACCCGCTGGTGCGCGAGCCCACGAGG
This sequence comes from Umezawaea beigongshangensis, assembly GCF_016464305.1. Lineage (GTDB taxonomy): Bacteria > Actinomycetota > Actinomycetes > Mycobacteriales > Pseudonocardiaceae > Umezawaea_A > Umezawaea_A beigongshangensis. The sequence goes on along the minus strand of NZ_JAEIOJ010000003.1, from coordinate 580,276 downwards.
GTGCTGCACTACCCGGAGTTCGCCCTGTGGTGCGGGACCGAGCGCACCGCGGACTGGCACCTGCGGTTCGACGCCGCCGCGATGGTCTACGGGCACCTGCACATCCCGCGCACGACCCGCCACGACGGCGTCCGGTTCGACGAGGTGTCGCTGGGCTACCCGCGCGAGTGGCGTCCGCGCGGCACCACCGCGGTGAAGCTCGTCGACGTGCTGCGCGAGGGGGACCAGCGGTGATCGCCGACGTGCTGGGGGCGCCGGTGTCGACGGCGGAGCGGTTCGACGACTCGGCGGACGTGGCGCTGTTCCCGGAGGAGGAGGCGCTGCTCGGGCGGGCGGTGGCCTCGCGCCGCGCCGAGTTCAGCACGGCGCGGCTGTGCGCGCGGGAGGCGCTGGGCGGGCTGGGCGTGCCGCCCGTCCCGGTGCTGCCGGGCCCGAAGCGCGAACCGCTGTGGCCCGACGGCGTGGTGGGCAGCATCACCCACTGCGCCGGCTACCGGGCGTGCGCGGTGGCGCGCGTCTCCGACCTCCTCACGGTCGGCATCGACGCCGAGCCGAACGCGCCCACCCCCGACGGGGTGCTGGGCGCGGTGGCCCTGCCCGCGGAGATCGCCAGGGGCGAGGCGCTGTCGGCGGCGCACCCCGACGTGAGCTGGGACCGGTTGCTGTTCAGCGCCAAGGAGAGCACCTACAAGGCGTGGTACCCGGTCGCGCGGCGCTGGCTGGGCTTCGAGGACGCCGACATCGTCCTGCGTCCCGACGGCACCTTCACCTCCCGCGTCCTGGTCGAGCCGCCCGTGGTCGGCGGCGTGCCGCTGGACGTGTTCCACGGGCGCTGGCTGTGCCGCGACGGCCTGCTGCTGACCACCGTCGCGGTGCCCGCGGCCGCGTGAGGCGACGGGGACGCGCGGTGCCGGTGCGCGAGAGCATGTGTGCGCGGCGGAGCGCGCGGGTAGGAACACCGCGAGACTGCTGAGGAGGGTCCGCATGGGCGAGGAAGTCGCGAGGCAGGACTTCACGCGCGACGACCGCACGCGCTACCGCACCAAGGTGCGGCGGTGCCTGGACGTCTTCGAGCGCATGCTCAGCGACGCCAGGTTCGAGTTCGAGCGGCCGATGACCGGCCTGGAGATCGAGCTGAACCTCGTCGACGAGCGGGGCGAGCCGGCGATGCGCAACGCCGAGGCGCTGGAGGCCATCGCCGACCCGGACTTCGTGACGGAGCTGGGCCAGTGGAACCTGGAGATCAACGTCGCCCCGCGCCGCCTGGCCGACGGCGGCGTCAGCGGCTTCGAGGAGTCCGTCCGGGACAGCCTCAACGCCGCCGAGTCCAAGGCGGCGAAGGTCGGCGCGCACATGGTGACCGTGGGCATCCTGCCGACGCTGCGGGCCGAGCACCTGGAGATCGACGCGCTGTCGGTCAACCCGCGCTACGCGCTGCTCAACGAGCAGGTCCTCGCCGCGCGCGGCGAGGACCTGCAGATCTCCATCGACGGCGTGGAGCGGTTGCAGCTCACGGCGGACTCGATCGTGCCGGAAGCGGCGTGCACGTCCACGCAGCTGCACCTGCAGGTGAGCCCGGAGCAGTTCCCGGCGTACTGGAACGCGGCGCAGGTCGTCGCGGGCGTGCAGGTCGCGATCGGCGCGAACTCGCCGTTCCTCGCGGGCAAGGAGCTGTGGCGGGAGACGCGCATCGCGCTGTTCCAGCAGGCGACCGACACCCGGGGCGACGAGCTGAAGGCCCAGGGCGTCCGGCCGCGGGTGTGGTTCGGCGAGCGGTGGATCACCTCGATCTTCGACCTGTTCGAGGAGAACGTGCGCTACTTCCCCGCGCTGCTGCCGATCTGCGACGAGGAGGACCCGGTCCGCGTGTTCGAGCGCGGCGACACCCCGGCGCTGGCGGAGCTGCGGCTGCACAACGGGACGATCTACCGCTGGAACCGCCCGGTCTACGACGTGGTGCGCGACAAGCCGCACCTGCGCGTGGAGAACCGGGTGCTCCCGGCGGGCCCGACGGTGGTGGACACGCTGGCCAACGCGGCGTTCTACTTCGGACTGGTGCGCGCGCTGGTCGACCAGGACCGTCCGCTCTGGACCCAGATGTCGTTCAGCGCGGCGGAGGAGAACTTCTTCGCCGGCGCGCGGCACGGCATGGAGGCGCAGGTGTACTGGCCGGGGCTGGGCACGGTGCCGGTGGTGGAGCTGGTGCTGCGGCGGCTGCTGCCGATGGCCCACGAGGGTCTGGTGCGGTGGGGCGTGCAGGCCGAGGAGCGCGACCGGTTGCTCGGCGTGATCGAGCAGCGCTGCCTGACCGGGGTGAACGGCGCGACGTGGCAGGCCCGCACGTTCCACGACCTCTACGACCACAGCGGCCTGGACCGCGCCGAGGCGCTGCGCGCGATGCTGCGCACCTACCGCACGCTGATGCACTCCAACGAGCCGGTCCACTGCTGGTGAGGCACGCCCCGGCCGGGCGTCAGGAGCGCCAGCGGGCCGGGGCGCGGTGCGGCAGCGGCGCCGGCGCCTCCGGCTTCGGGAAGCTCAGCTTCACCTGGTTGCGGCCGTTCTGCTTGGCCGCGTAGACGGCGGCGTCGGCGACGGCGGTCAGCGACTCCAGGCTGATGTCGGGCCCGGAGGCGGTGGCCACGCCGATGGAGACGCTGATGGTGCGGCAGTCGGCGTCGACGGGCCGGCCGAGCCCGTCGAGCTGCGGGTCGCCGTGCGCGTCGACGGGCAGCGGCGCGTCGCGCCCGAGCAGTATCACCGGCGCACCGCGCGTGTTGGTGGTCGGCACGGACAGCGCGCCGATGACGTGGCGGATGCGCTCCGCGGCGTGCGCGGCCTGGTCGGGGCCGGTGTCGGGCAGCAGCACCACGAGCTCCTCGCCGCCGAAGCGGGCGGCCAGGTCGCCGCGCCGGGTCTCGCGGCGCAGCACGTCGCCCAGCGCCCGCAGGACCGCGTCACCGGCGGGGTGACCGTAGGTGTCGTTGATCAGCTTGAACTTGTCGGCGTCGATGAACATGACGCTGCACGGCGCGTGGCTGCGCTGCGCCTGCGCGATGGCCCGCCCGGCCTGCTGCTCCCACGCGGAGTGGTTGAGCAGCCCGGTGCGCAGGTCGTAGGTGGCGTCCTGGTTCAGGGACGTGTACTTCGTGCACGCCACGGCGATGCCGGAGACCACGAGCACGGCGGCGGGCGCGGTCACCAGCGCGATGGCGGCGAGCGCGCCGAGCGGGGCGCTGACCGCGGAGACGGTGTTCTCCGCGCGGCTGCCCAGCGCCATCGACAGCGGCATGTCGGGGGTCGACAGCACGAACGCGACCCCCACCAGCGCGGCCTGGATCACCGCGTACAGCACACCGGCGGCGATCATCAGCAGCAGCTGCGTCGTGGAGTGGACGAGACCGGGGGTGTGCCCGACCTGCACTCCGATCGCCCGCACGAGCCAGGTGGTGACGACGGCGCTGAACAGGATGCTGCCGGTGCTGAACAGGTAGCGGTGCGGCGGCTTGCGGGCGACGAACCAGCGCACCAGCCGCACGACCACGACCAGCAGGACCGTGAGCGGGACGGGCAGCACGAGCAGCGCGGCCACCGACCAGATCCCGGCCCAGTCGACGTTGGGCGAGACCTTCTTGCTCTCGCGCCTGGTCTCCTCGTGGCGGTGCGACCACACCAGGTGGATGCCGGCGCAGATCATCAGGGCCACCCAGTGCGCCCAGTCGTCGCGCCCCAGCGGCGCCGCGGTGCTCAGGCCCACGACGACCACGGTGAGGGCCACGACGTCCACGGCGAGGATCAGCCGGACGAACGGGCGGCGGGCCTGCCACAGCGACCACGACCGGGGACGGCAGACGCAGGCGACCGCCAGCGGCACCCAGCGCCGGATCCGGTGCGCGGTTCCCAGAAGCCAGTAGAACGATCCGGAGAACACGGTTCGGACGCGAGCCAGCACCTTGGCTCCGGTTACCGGTACGGTTTGAAACGTTAGACGCTGTGCCCCTTTCAGTACCACTTCACACCCCCGTGAATCGCGGCTGTACTTGCGATGTCCAACTGACCCCCGCCAAGGAGGTGAATGCGATGTCCGCCCGCAGAACGCCATCCAGGGGAGACCGTGATCTCTGACCGCGGTTGACGCCCGCACGTCGTCATCTCGTCCGTCACGACGGTGCCACCACCGCGGTGGTTCCGCCGCGCGCGGAGTAGTGGCGCAGTCTCAGCGCGGCGACGATCGCGAGGAGCGTGCCGCACGCACCGGCCACGGCGATGGCCGTGGTGGCCGAGCCGAACAGCTCGACCACCAGGCCCGCCGTGGCCGCCACGACGCCCTGGCTCGCCCGCAGACCGGTGCGCACCAGGCCGCTGACCCTGCCGCGCACCTGATCGGGCACCATCGCGACGATGGGGCCCTTGGCCAGCCCCAGGTAGGACGCGCCCATCCCGGACACGAACAGCAGCACGCCGATCGCCACGACGTGCGAGGTCAGGGCGAACAGCACCAGCGGCGCGAACACCAGCACCGCCAGCGGCCCCACCAGCGCCTGCTGCGTCGAGGCGGAGAAGCGGCGGCGCGCGGAGTTGGTGCTGCCCCCCACGAGCAGCAGCATCAGGGTGAAGCCGAGCGGGTCGGCCGCCATCAGCAGGCCGATGCTCCACGTGGGCGCGTGGATCTCCGCGGCCAGCGGGATCAGCACCGCCTCCGGCAGGATGGCCAGCCCCCACAGGCAGTAGAGCCAGACGTACGTCCGCAGCAGCGGGTTTCCCCAGATGGTCGCCAGTCCCCCGATCGGGTGGTCTTCTCCGCGCACGACGCCGCGCTCGGCGAGGAACACCCGCAGCAGGACGGCCGCGACGAGGAACGTGGCGGAGTCGATCAGCAGCGCGGTGGTGGTGCCCAGGCGGTCCACGAGGACGGCGCCACCGGCGAGGCCGACGAGCTGGCCCACCTCGCGGATGGTCGACATGCGGGCCTGACCGGCCGTGTTGTCCTCCTCGCCGAGGACGTCGAGGACGCTGGCGGTCTGCGCGGCCTTGAACGGGGCCTGCGCGACGGCGACGAGCGCGACGAGCGCTCCGACCACCCACAGCGGCATCCCCGGCACGACCATGAGGGCCACCAGCCCGGCCTGGAGCACGCAGCACAGGGCCATGACCTCGCGCCGCGGGTAGCGGTCGGCGAGACCGGACAGCAGCGGACCGGCGATCAGATCGGGCAGCAGGGTCATGGAGTAGGTCAGCGCGGTCCAGATCGCCGACTGGGTGCGGTCGAAGACGAGCAGCGACAACGCGACCTTGGCCAACTGGTCTCCGGCCACCGACGCGACCTCGGCCCAGCACAGCGCCCGGTACTCGCGCACCCGTGCTGTTCCCGGTGTCACCGTCAAGCCCCCAGTCCGTGTGCGCGGCGGCGCCCACCAGGCTGCTCTGTCCGCGCGTGAGCACGGCTACCCCGCGCACTCATGCCACTATGCACAGTCACGATCACGCACAGAAGCCTTTTGAACGCAATTGGTTGTTCTTCCGCATGGACGCACCCTGTCACCCGACCGGTTCCGTCGACGTCAGAAATGGTGCAGTGTCAACGGTGAACCGCCGGCGCGCTCGGACCAGCGTTCCACCGACGCCCCCCTGGCGCGCTGTGACGCCCACCACCGACACGTGATCGTTCTTCTGCGGCAGCACCTCCCCGACGATCACCGAAAAGGCTTGATCACCTTTTCGGACGGTTGTTCGGGACGGGGAGAAACAGCTCTCCGCGCCGTGCCAGAAGATTCCTCCGCGGGAATGTCCCGACACGCCCGGAGCGGTCTGAGACCGTTCAGCGCAGCGGAGACGAAACAAACGGACCACCAGCGGGAGCCGGGAAACGCAGGACGACCCGCTCGATCGGAATCCCGACGGCGGGAGAGCCCTGCGCCGGCGCGGGCGGAGCGTCCTTCCAGCCGCTCACCAGATCGCGCAGCAGAACGGGCCACGGAACCCGGTCGGCGACGTGGTCGTGCACGACCACCAGCAGGCGTCCCGATCGGACGGGACCGGCGTCCAGCCACACGAGCTGGATCATCACCGCGGCACCGGGATCGAGCCGGGCCGCCGCCGCCGCGAGCTGCTCCCGCGCGACCGCGGCGACCTGCTCCGGCCCGGCCGCGGACACGTCGACGTGCCGCAGGCACAGGATCGCGGGCACCCCGCCGGCGGGCAGCGGGGGCGTCGGTCGGCCGTCGGCACGACGCAGCCGCGTCCGCAGGACGTCGTGGCGGTCCAGGAGGGAACCCACCCCGGCGACGAGGCGCTCCTCCCCGAGCCCGGCCCGGACCTGCACGATCATCGACTGCGAGCTACCGCTCACGACTTCCCCTCCACGGCACGACTGGTCGCGTCAGGCTAATCCCCCACCCCGACAGGACGCAGCACAGCCGTCGCCGCACGTGGTGGCCGACCGGCCCTGGTGCCCGTGATCGGATCACGGCAGCATGACGCTCCGAGTGACGCGGGACACAGCAGTTCGACCGTTCGACCACGGGAGCGCTCATGGCCGAGATCACCGATGCCCCGACCATCCCCGACCTCCTCCGCCGCCGGATCGGCGCCACCCCCGACCGCGAGGCGATGCGCTACCGCGACGGCGACGGCTGGACCTCGCTGTCGTGGGCACGCTTCGGCGACCTGGTGCGGGAGCTGTCGCTCGGCCTGATCGCCCTCGGCGTGGCCCCGCGGGAACGGGTCGCGATCCTCTCCGGAACCCGCTACGAGTGGATCGCCGCCGACATGGCCGCCCTCGACGCGGGCGCCGCCGTCACCTCCGTGTACCCCACGACGACCGCCGACGAGTGCGCCTACGTCCTGCGCGACTCCGGCAGCGTCGTCGTCTTCGCCGAGAACGCCGAGCAGGTCGCCAAGCTGCGATCGGTGCGCGAGCACACCCCCGAGGTGCGCCACGTCGTGCAGGTCGAGGGCGAGCCCGACCCCGCCGACGACACCGTCCTGCCGCTGCGCCGCCTCGCCGAACTGGGACGCGAGCGCGACCCCGACGAGCACGAGCGGCGGGTCGACGCCGTGCGGCCCGACCACCTCGCCACGCTCATCTACACCTCCGGCACCACCGGCCGTCCCAAGGGCGTGGAGCTCACCCACGCCAACTGGCTGTACCCGGCGCGCGCCCTGCGCGAGCTGGCCGTGCTGCACGAGGACGACGTGCACTTCCTGTGGCTGCCGCTGTCGCACGCCATGGGCAAGGTCCTGGAGATCGAGATGATCTCGACCGGCATGGCCACGGCCGTGGACGGCGCGGTGGAGCGCATCGCGGCGAACATGGCCGAACTGCGGCCCACGATCGTCGCCGCCGCGCCGCGCATCTTCGAGAAGATCCACAACACGGTCGTGGCCACCGTGCGGGCCGACGGCGGCGTGAAGCTCGCCCTGTTCCGCTGGGCCCGCCGGGTCGGCGCGCGGACCAGCCGCGCCCGCCAGGAGGGCCGCCGGCCGTCACCGGCGCTGCGCGTGCAGCACGCCGTCGCCGACCGGCTGGTCTTCGCGAAGCTGCGCGCCCGCCTCGGCGGACGCATCAGGTACTTCGTGTCCGGCTCCGCACCGCTGCCCCACGAGGTCGCGCAGTTCTTCGACGGCGCGGGCATCGCGATCCTGGAGGGCTACGGGCTCACCGAGAGCTCGGCGGCCAGCTTCATCACCAGGCCGGGCGAGGCCGCGCTCGGCACCGTCGGGCAGCCCGTGCCCGGCACGCGGGTGCGGATCGCCGAGGACGGCGAGGTGCTCATCCGCAGCGCCGGGGTCATGCGGGGCTACCACGGACTCCCCGAGGAGACCGCCCGCACCGTCGTCGACGGCTGGCTGCACACCGGCGACATCGGCGAGCTGGACGAGCGCGGGCGGCTGCGCATCACCGACCGCAAGAAGGAGCTGATCAAGACCTCCGGCGGCAAGTACGTCGCGCCCACCCACGTCGAGGGCCTGGTCAAGGCCGCCTGCCCCTACGTGAGCAACGTGCTCGTGCACGGCGACCGCCGCAACTTCTGCGTCGCCCTCGTCACGCTGGACCCCGACATCAGCGCCGCGTGGGCGCGGGAGCGGGGCGTGCCCCCCGGCGAGGTGAGCGGCCACCCGGAGATGCGCGCGCTGGTGCGCGAGGCCGTCGACGGCGTCAACGCGCGGCTGGCGCGGCACGAGACCGTCAAGGACTTCGCGATCCTCGCCGAGGAGTTCACCGTGGAGTCCGGCGACCTCACACCCAGCATGAAGCTGCGCCGCCGCGCCGTGGAACAGCGCCACCGCGCACTGCTCGACAGCTTCTACGCCACCGTCGAGCACGCCTGACGCCTCAGTAGCCGTCGCCGCCGAAGAACTGCTCCTCGATGGTGTCCGCGGTGCCCGCGAGCAGCGCCAGCGGGTCGACGAACTCGTTGATGTCCAGGTTCTCCAGCGGGAGGGAGTGCCGCAGCACCACGTGATCGCCCATGACCGCGGCACCGCACGCCACGGTCGAGTGACCGATCTCGGTGAGCAGCGCCAGCAGGTCGACATTCGCCGCCAGCCCGCACGGCGACGCGATCTGCACCCACTCGTGCTTCGCGTCGAGCACCTCGCGCACGATGATCACGACCTGCGAACGCGCGTCCTCCTCGTTCAGGTGGTCGAAGGTGAAGAGGATGCGCAGCTCGTCGCCCTCCTCGCGGATGACGTCGTACTCGCTGCGGACGTATGCCGTCAGATCGTCCCAGGTGGCCACGAACTCACCTTAGGGCGTGCACAGGCCGCCACCGCCCACACCCCGATCGCCAGCACCGCCATCACCTCGACGAGCACCAGTGCTCGCTCCACGTAACCGAGCGGGACCAGTCGCCACCAGGGCGTCCCTCCCACGGCCGAGCGCACGATCGCGAGCAGCAGCGGCGAGAACGCCACGACCGAGGCCGCGCCGAGCCCGAACGACCACCGCGCGTGCACGCCCCACACGGCGTCCCGCAGCCACGGGCGCGCCAGCAGCAGCGCCGCGACCGGCAGGCTGACGAACGCCAGCAGGCTGCCGAACCGGTGGACGTGGCCACTGATCTCGTCGCCCCCGCGCGACCAGTCGTTCTTCGGGAACAGCACCACGACCACGAGCCCCAGCGACCACAGCAGCAGCGCCACCGCGCCCCCCGAGCGCCACCGCGCCAGTCCCCGGTGCACCAGCGCCGCCAGGATCGCCGCGCTGCCCGCCGCCAGCAGCAGCACCGCCGAGTCGAAGACCCACCGCTGCGGCCCGAGCGCGTACTGGCTGATCGTGCGGCGCAGCAGCGTCACCGACTCGGTGGCCTGCCGCAGGTCCATCGCACCGATCATCACCACCGTCACGACGACCGCCAGCGCCCCGGACAGCGCCAGGGCGCGGACACCGGGGTGAGCGGCACTCGCGTGCGGGGTCGCGTCGTCGATCAGCACCGTGCTCCTCGTGTCCGGGGCGGGGGTTCACCCCACCAACGACACCCCTCCCACCCCGATTCCGCACCCGGCCGATCGACAGGAACTTCTCAGGGACGCCCCGCCCCGGCGACGAGGAGGTAGCGCCACAGCAGCAGGCGGCGCACCCGCGAGCCGGGCAGCAGTTCCGCAGCACGCCGCCGGACCTGCGCGAGCGTCATCTCCGGCGGCGTCACCGGCGCCGTCATCGGCTCGTGCAGCTCGCGCCCGGTGATCCGCTCCCCCAGCGCCACGGCGACCCGCACGACCGCGTTGACCGGCACGGCCACGAGATCGACCGGCGCGGGCCCTGCCGGGCAGCCCAGGACGATCAGCACACCGCCCGGCGCGAGCGCGTCCCGCAGCCGGGAGACGGTCTCGAACGGCACGTGGTGCAGGCTCGCCAGGCAGGTGATCACGTCGTGGCGGCCGAGGTCCGCGGTGGTGACGTCCGCGCACCGGTAGCGGACGCCGGGGTGCGGCCGAGCACGCGCGAGCACGTCCGCGGAGACGTCCAGCGCCTCCACGTCGAGCCCGCGCCGCGCGAGCTTCCCCGCCAGCGCCCCGGTCCCGCACCCCACGTCGAGCGCCGTCCGCGCACCGGCTGGCACCTGCCGCAGCACCAGCCGGTGATAGGCGCTGCCGTGGTCGAAGGCCACGGACCCGAGCGTTCCTTTCACTCAACACTGAAGCTGTAGTGGTTGTAGAGCCGGGAGCGACGCCGGGGCCGTCTCCGCCGAGGCGGCCCCGGCGCCGGCGTCAGCGGGCGGCGGGCGGGAGGGACTCCGGGGACGCCACCGGCCAGTCGCGCGGGTCGGGACCCAGCGCCACCAGGGCGGGGATCTGCAGCGCCGCCCAGGGCGAGATCTCGCGGGTGCCGTCCAGCACGCCCGCGGAGAACTCGGCCCACGGCACCCACTCCCCCGAGTCGACCTCCTCCGGGTTGGGCGCGAACCCGCCGTCGGAGAACGTGAAGAACACCGGGCACATCTCGTTCTCCACCACGCCGTTGTCCATCACCGCCCGGTAGCGGAAGGCGGGCAGCGCGAGGTTCAGGCGGCCCACCCCGGTCAGGCCCAGCTCGTCGTCGAGGCGGCGGCGCACCGCCTCCTCCAAGCGCTCGTCCGGCAGCGGGTGCCCGCAGCAGCTGTTGGTCCACACGCCGGGCCACGTCTTCTTGTGCAGCGCTCTGCGGGTGACGAGCAGCCGTCCGCCGGCGTCGAACACGTAGCAGGAGAACGCCAGGTGCAGGGGCGTGTCGGCGTGGTGCACCGCCGCCTTGTCCTGCGTACCCACGGCGTTGCCGGACTCGTCGAGAAGGAGAACGCGCTCCACACCGCACCTCTCGTCAGAAGATCTCCGTCGAGACACCATCGCACGACCGGGGTCGGCGCCGTCGTGTCACCCGGCGTCGGAGCGCTGCCGAGAGGTAGGTTCCCGCTTGCATGCGCAACCACGCATGACAGCCCAACGTGGAGGTGTGGCGTCGTGTCGCAGGAAGTTCAGGGCGTGATCGCGCGCGGGAAGGGCCGCCCGGTCGAGATGACGACGATCGTGGTCCCGGACCCCGGCCCCGACGAGGCCGTGGTGCGCGTGCAGGCGTGCGGGGTGTGCCACACCGACCTGCACTACCGCGAGGGCGGCATCAACGACGAGTTCCCGTTCCTGCTCGGCCACGAGGCCGCCGGTGTCGTGGAGCGGGTCGGCGAGGGCGTCACGTCCGTCGAGCCCGGCGACTTCGTGGTGCTGAACTGGCGCGCGGTGTGCGGGCGGTGCCGCGCCTGCGAGCGCGGCAGGCCCTGGTACTGCTTCGACACCCACAACGCGGCACAGCCGATGACGCTGACCGACGGCACGGCGCTCTCCCCCGCCCTGGGCATCGGCGCGTTCGCGGAGAAGACCCTCGTCCACGCCGGGCAGTGCACGAAGGTCGACCCGCAGGCGCGGGCCGCGGCGGTGGGCCTGCTCGGCTGCGGTGTCATGGCCGGGGTCGGCGCTGCCGTCAACACCGGCGGGGTCACCCGCGGCGACTCGGTCGCGGTGATCGGCTGCGGCGGCGTGGGCGACGGCGCGGTGGCGGGCGCGCGGCTCGCGGGCGCCGGGACGATCATCGCCGTGGACACCGACCCGCGGAAGCTGGAGTGGGCGCGGGGCTTCGGGGCGACGCACGTGGTGGACGCCCGCGAGGGCGACGTCGTGGAGGCGATCAGGGAGCTGACCGGCGGGTTCGGCGCGGACGTGGTGATCGACGCGGTGGGCCGCCCCGAGACGTGGAAGCAGGCGTTCTACGCGCGCGACCTGGCCGGGACCGTCGTCCTGGTCGGCGTGCCCACGCCGGAGATGACGCTGGAGATCCCGCTGATCGACCTCTTCAGCCGCGGCGGTTCGCTCAAGTCCTCCTGGTACGGCGACTGCCTGCCCGGCCGCGACTTCCCGGTGCTGGTCGACCTCTACCGCCAGGGACGCTTCGACCTCGACGCGTTCGTCACCGAGGAGATCGCCCTGGACGGCGTCGAGGCGGCGTTCGACAGGATGCGCTCCGGTGACGTGCTGCGCTCGGTGGTGGTGCTCTGATGGCGGCGCGGATCGACCACGCCACCACGTCGGGCACGTTCTCGCTGGACGGCCAGACCTTCGACGTGGACAACAACGTCTGGGTGATCGGCGACGCCGAGGAGTGCGCGGTGATCGACGCCCCGCACGACGTGGACGCGATCCTGCGGGTGGTGGACGGCAGGAGGGTCGTCGCGGTCCTGGCCACCCACGCGCACGACGACCACGTGCGGGTGGCCCCCGCGCTGGCCGCGGCGACCGGGGCGCCGGTGTGGCTGCACCCGGCCGACCGCGTGCTGTGGGACCTGACGCACCCGGACCGGGCGCCCGACGGCGACCTGTCCGACGGTCAGGTCGTCGCGGTGGGCGGCACGGAGGTGCACGTGATCCACACGCCGGGCCACGCGCCGGGCGCGGTGTGCTTCCACGTCCCCGAGCTGGGCGTGGTGTTCACCGGCGACACCCTGTTCCAGGGCGGTCCCGGCGCGACGGGCCGCTCCCACTCCGACCACCCGACGATCGTGGCGTCCATCCGGTCGCGGCTGCTGACGCTGCCGCCGGAGACGGTCGTGCACACCGGTCACGGCGACAGCACGACGATCGCCGCGGAGGCCGCGAACGTCTGACGGGCCGGGGCCGTCGCCTACGATGCCGTGGATGTCGGCCGCGGCGGAACGTCCCGGTCGCACCGGCTGCGACGCCCGGTGCGACCGGCCCGCCACGACGGCGGGCGGACGCGGTGCCCCCGGTCTCGGGTAGCGGGCCGGTCCCCGGCCGGGTCGAGGCGGAGTTCCTCGGCGCCGTCGGCCGGTTCGCCGGGCGGGCGCGCGGGGCCGTCCTGTGCCTGATCGGGGTCTTCGGGGTGCTGGCCACGCCGTCCGGGGCGCTGCCGCTGGGCTTCGCGCTGCTCGGGTTCACCGCGGTCGTCGCGGTGGCCGAGCTGCGCACGGCGAGGACCGGCCTCGGCGCGCGGACCACCCTCGCGCTCGTGGTGGCGCGGACGGCGGTGATCTGCGCGGCCGGGACGTGGACGGCGCCGGAACCCGGTGAGCCGAACCAGTGGGCGGTCAACGCCCTGACCGTCACCGCGCTCACCCTCCAGTGGGAGTGGCCGCCCGCCGTCACCGTGCCGGTCACCGCGGGACTGCTGCTCGTGGACCTGCTGCCGATCGACGCCGAGCAGGCCGTGTTCACGACCGCGCGGGTGCTGGTGGAGTGCGTGCTGGCGCGGCTGGTCTTCGCGCTGCTGCTGCGGACGACCCGCGAGGTGGACGCGCTGCGCGAGCGGCGGGCCGCGCTGGAGCGCGAGGAGCTGCTGCTGCGCGCGCGCCGCAGGCAGGAGCGCGAGTACCTGGCCCTGCTGCACGACACCGCGTCCGCGACGTTCCTGGTGGTGGCGGCGCACGGCCGGGCCGCCGATCCGGCCGAGGTCGCCGAGTACGCGCGCCGCGACCTGGCCGTGCTCACCGGTTCGTCGCAGGGCGCGCAGGACGGCCTCGTCGACGCCGGGGAGTCGTTGCGCGCCCTGCTCGGGCAGAGCGGGCTGCCGGTCGACGCGCGGTGGGAGCCGGTTCCGCCGCTCCCCGCCTCGGTCGTGCTCGCGCTGGTGCGCGCGGTGCGCGAGGCGCTGACCAACGTCGAGCGGCACGCGGGGACGTGCGCGGTGCGGCTCGGCGTCGAGGCGCGCGACGGCGGCGTGGTGGTGACCCTGACCGACACCGGTTCCGGTTTCGCCCCGGCCGACGTGCCCCGGCACCGGCGCGGGATCCGGGACTCGGTGGTGGAGCGCGTGGCTGCCGTGGGCGGCAGCGCCACCGTGACCTCGGAGCCGGGCCGCGGCACGACGGTGCGGCTGGTGTGGCCCGGATGAGCGGGGAGAGCACCGCGGCGGGCCGGATGTCCGTCATCGTGCGCGTCGCGCTGCTCGCCGTCGTGGCCGCCCTCCAGATCGGGCTGAGCTCGGCGCCGCTGATCACCCACCACGGCGAGTACCGCCCGGCGTGGGCCGCCGACGCGGCGTTCGCCGCGCTCGCGCTGGTGACCGCGGTCAGCGCGGTCCCGGTCCTGCGCGGGCGACCGCTGCCTCCGGTGGTCGTCGCGCCCGGCACCGCGGTGGTGCTCCTCGCCTCCGCCGCGGCCACCCTGGCGCTGCCGCCCGGTGGGCAGTTCAGCACGCCGGACTGGTCGTTCGGCCTGATCGGCTGGCACCTGATGCTGCTGCTGCTCGACCGGCTCCCCCTGTTCGGCGCGGCTCTCGCGACGCACGTCGCGATGACCGTCGGGCACGTCGTGGCGACCGGTCCGTCCGATCGCGCCGCGGTGGGCGGCGCGGGGATCGTCGTGCTCGGCGTGACGACCTTCCAGCTCGCGGCGGTGGCCATCGCCCGCGTGCTGCACCGCAGGGCGGGCCAGGCCGACGAGCTGGCCGCACAACGGGACCGGCTGGTCACCGGCGCGGCGCTGGCCGAGCAGCGGCAGCTCGACCAGCGCGCCAGGTTCGCCGGTCAGCTCGGGGCGACCCTGCCGCTGCTGGCCGGGCTGGCGGACCGGACCCTCGACCCGCGCGAGGACGACGTCCGGCACCGGTGCGCGGTCGTCGCCGCGCAGCTGCGCCGGTTGTTCGCCGAGAACGACGAGGTGCCGGACCCGCTGGTGCACGAGGTGTCCGCGTGCGTGGACGCGGCCGAGCGCTGGGGGCTGTCGGTGTCGCTGGCGGTCAGCGGGGACGCGGTGCCGGTGCCGACGGCGGTGCGCCGCGAGCTGACCGGCCCGGTGGTGGCGGCGCTGGCCCGCGCGCGGTCCCGTGCGAGGGTCAGCGTGCTGCGCACCGAGGAGGAGGTGCGGGTCGCCGTGGTCTGCGACGCGGAAGGTCCCGGCCCGCGACCGGCCGGGTCACCCGAGGTCGAGGTCACGTGCCACGCGCACGGGCAGCAGACGTGGACGGAGGCGAGATGGCGTTCCCACCGGACGGCGCAGGACTGACGGCGGTGGTCGTGGACGACCACCCGGCGGTCCGCGCCGGGGTCGCGCACTGGCTGTCCTCGGCCGACCCGCCGATCCGGGTCGTCGCGAGCGGCGAGGACGTGCGGGTCGCGTGGCTCGGGGAGGGCGCCGACGCGGACGTCGTCGTCCTGGACCTGCACCTGGGCGGACCGACCCCGGCACTGGGCGACCTGCGCAGGCTGGCCGCGGCAGGTCGGCGCGTGGTGGTCTACTCGATGCGCGCCGACGACGCCACCGCGTTGCAGTGCCTCGAACTGGGCGCGCTGTGCTACCTGACGAAGGCCGAGGGCGAGGACCACCTCGTGGAGGCCGTGCGCGCGGCCGGTCACGACCGGCCCCACACCCCGCCGTCGCTGGCCGGGGCGCTCGCGGGCGACCGCTCCGACCAGCGGCCCGCGCTGTCGGCGCGGGAGGTCGAGGTGCTCGTCGAGTGGTTCCAGTCCGAGTCGAAGGACTTCGTCGCGCACCGCCTCGGCATCGCGCCGACCACCGTCAACTCCCACCTCGAACGCATCCGCGTCAAGTACGCCCAGATCGGCCGCGACGCCCCGACGAAGGCCGCGCTCGTGGCCCGCGCCATCCAGGACGGGCTGGTCGCCGCCCACGACCTGTGAGCGGCGGGTGTGGTGCGAACGACCCACACCGCCCGGCACCGGTCGCGGCTAGCGTCCAGGACGCGGGCGCGGTTCCCGCCGGGGGTGGGAGCGGAGTTCGCAGGGCGGCACGGCCACGTGGTCGTGGCCGCGACCGCCACCGACCCCCACCGCGCCGCCGCCCGTGCCCCGTCGTCACCGGAAAGCCCTCCGGTGAGATCTACCGAGGAGTTCCGTGAAGCACTCGCGCAGCACCCTGCTCGTCCTCTCCGGCGTGACCGCCGTCCTGCTGTCCGCCTGCGGCAGCGAGGACGTCGCGGGCACCTCCGCGCCGGCGAGCGGGTCGACGGCCGCCGAGAAGTCGAGCACGCCGTCGTCGTCCACCGCCTCCTCCGCGGCCTCCTCCTCGAAGAGCGCCCCGGCCGCGACCGGTGACACGACCCCGCCCGGCACGGAGCTGTCGGTCGGCGACCGCGCGGTCGTGCCGTTCGAGTACGGCACCGACAAGTCCGGGACGATCGCCGTGACCGTCACCGCGATCGAGGCGGGCGACAACGCCGACCTCGCCGCGTTCGGCGAGAAGGCCGCCGGCATCGTGCCGATCTACGTCCGGGTGACCGTGGAGAACGTCGGCGGCGACGACCTGGCCTACAGCTCGGTGAGCCTGCGCGCGGTCGGCAGCGACGGCCGCGGCACCGGCGTGATCATCACCGGCGACACCCCGAAGTGCGAGTCGGAGAGCGCGCCGAAGAGCTTCACCGCGGCCGGTGAGACGTACGAGACCTGCGTGCTCCAGGGCGCGCGCGACGCGTCGGCCGTAACGGGCGCGACCTTCGGCAAGGGCGGCGACTACGACGACTCCCCGGTCCTCTGGAAGCGCTGAATCCGATCGCCGCTCCTCCGGAGACGGCGGTGCGGGCGCTCTGGTCCGGTCCTTTCCCACCCCGGCGCGAGTTGAGCGTTCGGGCGTGGTGAGTTGAGCTTTCGGGCGTGGTGAGTTGAGCTTTCGGGGAGTGGGCCTTCTCGTCGATCTGCTCCCCCTGGTCAGAAGACGGCGGGCCGCTCGGTCGAGGTGAGGTCGTCGGCGGCCACCCGCAGGTCGCACGCGAGGGCGATCTCGCACCCCCGCCGACGCAGAAGCCGGTGATCGCCGCGACGGTCGGCTCGTCCGGGGTCGCTCCCCCGCGTGCACGGCGGCGCTGTCGCGCGCGGCGCGCGCGGCGCTCGCGGCGTCGGGAACTCGCCGGAGCGTCGCCACCCGACCGGCGGTCTCCGGCCTCAGGAACCCGGTCACCGGCCGAACTCGACCACTCCCGCGCCGCACACCGCGCCGAGGGGGTCCGTCCAGCCGGGCAGCGCGCGCACCGGGGACGGGTGGACCGCGCCGATCGCCAGCGGACCTCCGGTCAGCGGGTCGTGCACCCCCGCGAGGCCGTGGTGCGCGCGGGTCTCCGGGTCGCAGTACCAGCCCGGTGCCCGCAGCGGTGTCCACGCGTCGCCGAAGCGCTGCTGCAACGGCGCTCCCCACGCCGTCCACCGGGAGTGCCACGCGACGGCTCCGGACTCGTCCACCAGCTCGGTCGGCGTGCCGGTCACGTCGGTGACCACCGTCCAGTTCCGCTGCCGCAGCCACCGGCTCCCACCGGCGAGGGTCGTCCACTCCGACTGGGCCACCGCGCAGCCCGTGCGCGGGTCCCAGTCCCACACCGTCGCCCTGCTGTTGCGGTGCACCTGCTCGGCGATCCGGTCGCCGTCCCAGGCGAAGTCCACCTGGTGCAGCACGGACGTGTCGTCGCGGTCCACCAGCAGCTTCGCCACCCGCCGGCCCAGCGGGTCGTAGCGGTAGCGCCAGCGCTGCCCGTCCGGGGTGACCACGCCGACCAGGCGGTCGCCCGGCCCCCACGAGTAGAGCCACGTCCCGGTGGCGCCGAACGGCGCGACGTGCTGCCGCCGCACCACGCGCCCGTGGCCGTCGTGGACCTGGTGGACGTTGCCCGCGCGCCGCACGAGCGTCCCGTGCAGCTCGCGACCGCCGATCGCGTCGGTCTGCGGCGCGGGCCAGCTCGCCAGCACCACCTCACCGGCCGCGTCGTGGTGGTACAGCTCGGACCAGCCCTCGCCCTGCACGGCGAGCACGCGGCCAGCGGCGTCCAGGTCCAGGGTGCGCGCCCCGGACAGCGCGTCCTCCTCCGCCAGCAGCACGCCGTCGAGGCGGTAGACCCACGCCTTGTGCTGCACCACCAGGCCGGGGGTCCCCGCCACGAGGGTGCGGGTGCGCGGGCGGTGAGCCGCGTCCCAGGTGGTCGTCACCACGGAGTCGCCGCAGCGGCGCTCGACCTCGCGGCCCGCCGCGTCGTGGCGGAACTCGACCACCCGGCCCGGTGTGCGCAGCACCGCGGGACGCCCGGCCGCGTCGTACTCCCAGCGGCTCTCCACGCCCGTCGGCGTGCGGCGCAGCACCCGCCGCCCGGCCGCGTCGTACTCGGAGGTGGTGGTGCGGCCGTCGACGGTCTCGGTGAGCACGCGGCCCACCGCGTCCCTGGTGATCACCAGTTCGACGTCCGCGGTGCGAGCCCGCACGAGGCGCCCGGCTGCGTCGCGGTGGAACTCGGTGACCTCGTCGCCGCACCGGGTGCGGATCACCCGGCCGCGCGGGTCCCTGGTGAGCACGGTGGTGACACCGGTCCCGTCGGTGCGCTCGACGACCCGTCCCGCCGCGTCGCGGACGTGCGTCAGCACCCGCTCGTCGCCGTCGACCTCCCGCACGAGGCTGCCCGCCGCGTCGTGCTCGCGGCTGTGCACGAGGCCCCGCTCGTCGGTGGTCGAGATCCGGCGCAGGGTGCGGTCGTACTCGTGCTCGCGGTGGGCGCCGTCCGGCGCGGTCTCGCCGAGCAGCAGCCCGAAGTGCCCGACGTCGTAGTGGGTGGTGCGGCCCATCGCGTCGACGTGGCGCCGCCGGTGGCCCTCCGCGTCGACGGTCCAGCTCTCCCGCGCTCCGTCCGGCCCGGTGGCCTCCAGCAGCGCGCCCTCGGGGGACCAGCGGAACCGGTGGACCCCGCCGACCGGGTCGGTCACCGAGATCGGCCTGCCGAAGACGTCCCGGACGCAGCGGGTGGTGCCGCCCAGCGGGTCGATCACCGCGACGGGCAGTCCCGCGCGGTCGTTCACCCAGTAGGTCGTGGCCCCCAGCGGGTCCGTCCGCGACGCCAGCGCCCCGGTCTCGTCGAAGGTCTGCACGGTGCGCGCTCCCAGCGGGTCGACGAGGGCGACGAGGTGGCCGCGGTCGTCGATCTCGTACCGCCACGCCGCGCCGGTCTCGTCGACGAACCGCGCCAGCCGGCCCGCGGCGTCGCGGACCCAGCGCCGCACGGTCCCGTCGGGGTGGGTGGTGGAGACCAGGTCGCCGCACCGGTCGTAGCGGTGGCGGGTGGTGTGGCCGAGGGCGTCGGTGACCGACAGCAGCCGGTCGTGGCGGTCCCGGGCGAACTCGGTGGCGTTGCCCAGCGGGTCGACCTCGCGGACCACCTGGCCAGCGGCGTTGAGGTGGAACTCGGTGGTGTGGCCGCGCGCGTCGGTGCGCGTGGTGGTCCGCCCGCCGTCGGCGGAGCGCTCGCCGTGGTCGAACCGCGCGTCGAGGTTCCCGCCGGGGCCGAGGACGCGCACGCAGCGCCCCGCGGAGTCGTGGACGAAGCGGCACCACGTGCCGACGCGGTCGCGCCAGCCGCGCAGCCGGCCCGCCCGGTCGTGCTCGAAGAACGTCGACTCGCCCGTGGAGTCGACCACCTCGCCGAGGTGCCCCCGCGCGTCGTAGCGGTAGGTCACCAGCGGGGCGACCGGCACGGCGACGCCGGAGCGGGCCGTCAGCACGCGCAGGCCGGTGACCCGGCCGCGCGCGGTGCTGATCCCGATCGCGGTGCCGCTGGAGTGGCGCAGCGCGACCGGAGCGCCCGCGTCGTCGCGCTCCACGTCGACGCGCTGACCGCCGCGGTCGGTGACCGCCAGCAGCGGCAGCACGGCGTCGACCGGCCGTTCCGCGTCGTCGGGGCGTCCGAAGTGGAGGGTGTGCCCGGTGGGCGCGTGCACCACGCGCAGGGCGCCGTCCTCGTCGGCGAACAGCGGCCAGCGCGGACCGCGCAGGGGCAGCGAGGAGGAGCCGGGCACCGGCAGCGGGTGGTCCAGCACCAGCCCGTCCGGCCAGAAGCAGTGCGCGCGCCCGTCGCTCAGCTCCAGCCGCGTGTCCAGGGTCGACGCCCACGACGGGCCGAAGCAGCGCCCGTGGCGGTAGGAGGACACGTGCGTGCGGCGGACCAGGAGCGCGAGCGTCCCCCGCACCTCCACGTCGGTCTGCGACAGCACGACGTCACCGGTGGCGACGTCGACCAGGTGCGCGCCGCGGTGCTCGCCCTCGCCGACCGCGACGCGCTCGCGCGGCCCGACCACGCGTCCGCAGCTCGGCGGTCCCGACGGCTGCGCCCCGGTGCCGGCCGCGCGGCTGCCCGCCGTGCTGGTCGTCTCGATCCCCATCGTCGTTCCCCTCGCTGGCGCGTCCCCCGACGCGTCCGACCGCGTTCCACCGGCTGTCCGAGCGCGTCCGTCCGCGCCCGGGGCGGTGCCGGGGCCCGCGAGCCACCGGTCCCCGCACCGTACGACCGCCGCGCGCCGGGAAGCGGCGGATCGACGGGGGTGACGCGTCCACGGGCAGCACCGCGGGAGCGAACGACTCCCCTCGTCTCGCTGCGCGGGAGGTCAGGCCGCCTTCGGGTACATCCGGACGAGGCCGGGCGGCGGGCGGAACGGCGCCCACGCGCCCACCGGCTGCGCGAGGCGGTCGGCGACGACCCACATGACGGAGGTGTTGCAGCCGAAACCCAGGTGGCTGCTGGCCACGGCGACGTTCTCCCGCAGCGGTCCCGGCTCCTCGACGCACGTCTCCCACGCCACGATGCCGTCCGTGCGCGAGTACAGCGAGGTGGCGGGCACCGGGACCGGGTGCCGCGCCCGCTCGGGCAGCGGGTGCTCCACGTCGTGCCGGAAGAACCGGGTGAGCAGCTGGTAGACCTCCTTGGCGCGGGTCTGCCGCAGGTCGGTCATCGCGTACGGGCTGCCCAGCGTGATCACCTGGCGCACCAGCTCCGGCGCCTCGCGGGCCAGCTCGCGGGCGAAGATGCCGCCCAGGCTCCAGCCGACGAGGCTGATCGGGCCGCCGCGCGCGTCGGTCAGCTCGCGCAGCAGCGTGCGCACGCCGCGCACGACCGGCGCGGTGGGACCGAGGTTCGCCCCGAGCCGCCAGCCGTGCACGTCGTAGCCGAGCCCGGCGAGGAACCGGCGCAGCGGCGCGGTCGCGCTGTCACCGGCGAGCAGGCCGGGCAGGACGAGCACGGGGTGCCCGTCGCCGCTGGGCGCACCGCGCAGCAGCGACCGCGACATCGCGAACTGCCCCAGGTCCACCACGCAGCGCGTGGGCTCGGTGAGGCACCACAGCCACCCCGGAGGCCGCCCGGTGACCAGGTGCAGCGGAGAGGTTCTCGGCTCGGGCTCGGGTGGTGCGGAAACGTGGTCCGTAGTCCTGGGCACGGGTACCTCCCCGGCTCGGCGTCGAGCGTGCGGCGCTGCCAGTGTGTTTCAGAATCGATCACACCGCCAGCACCGTCACGTCTCGATCGGGGCCGGGGTCCGGCCGGGGAACGCGCGGTCCGGCACGACCAGCGACACCGCCCCCGTCGTCAGCTCCTGCCGGCTCGGCCCGGCGGACGGGTCGCGACGAAGGTGGACTCCGGGATCGTTCCTTCGTCTGAAGTCCCGCCGCCGAGCTTGACCGTGCCGCAGCGGCATGGTTTTCACTGGGTGTCGTCGGCGTCGGGACCACGTCGCGGAGACCGGAGGGGGACACGTCGTGGGGTGGAGCACCAGGCAGCTCGCGGAGCTCGCCGGCACCACGCTGCGCACGATCCGGCACTACCACGAGGTGGGCCTGCTCGCGGAGCCCGAGCGCCGGGCCAACGGCTACAAGAGCTACGGCGTGCCCCACCTCGTCCGGGTGCTGCACGTCAAGCGCCTGACCGGTCTCGGGCTGTCGCTGGCGCAGGTCGCGGAGCTGGGCGACGTCGACGACCACCCCCGTGAAGCGTTGCGCGAGCTGGACGCCGAACTGGCCGCGACCGTCGAACACCTCCAGGGGGTGCGGGCCGAACTCGCCCTGGTCCTGGACCAGGAGGTGCTGATCGCCCTGCCGCCGGACGTGGCGCGGGTGATCGCCGACGCGACACCGTCCACGGCGGACCGCTCGTTCGCCGTGGTGCTGGCACGGCTGATCGCGCCGGAGAAGCTGTCCGCGTACGCCGAGGCGCTGCGGGGGTACGAGCAGGACCCGGTGGAGGCCGAGTTCGACGACCTGCCCGCCGACGCGGACGAGCGGACCCGGCAACACCTGGCCGACCGGATGCGCGAGCTCCCGGTCGTGGAGAGGTTGCGCGGGATCTTCCCGGACGCGACCAGCGTGCTGGCCGGTGCGCCGCGGGGCGAAGCGCTCGCCGGGCGCACGATCGGCGAGGTCGTCGCCGAGCTCTACAACACCGCTCAGATCGACGTTCTCGTCCGTCTGAACAGCTAGTTCTCCCATCTGTCGACCAGGGCGTGCCGTGTCACGCCACCAGGAGGTGTTCGCACGTGCGAAGGACGACGTCCGCGGTCGTGGCCGCGGTGGTGGCGCTGGTGGTGCCGGGGGTCTCCTCGGCTGCTCCGGCGCCGGTCGGCACCGTGACGTGGGGCGGGTGCCCGCAGGCCGTCACCGCGCCGGACCTGGAGTGCGCGACCGTCGAGGTGCCGCTGGACCACGCCGAACCGGAGGGACGCACGATCGAGCTGACGATCTCGCGCCTGGCCAGCACGAACCCGGAGAAGCGCCGGGGCGTCCTGCTGACCAACCCCGGTGGACCGAGCCCCGGCCTGATGTTCCCGGCCGAGCTGAAGGCCTTCGGCCTGCCGCAGAGCGTGCTCGACGCCTACGACGTGATCGGCGTCGACGGGCGCGGGATCGGCCACAGCACACCGGTGACGTGCGACCTGACGGAGGAGCAGCAGGCCGCGGGCAGCGTCCCGCCGTACGCCGTGACGCCCGCCGACGTGCGGGAGTGGGCCGAGGAGACGAAGAAGATCGCGCAGCAGTGCGCCGCGTCCTCGACGGCCTGGATGCTGCCGCACATCAGCACCGCGAACACCGCCCGCGACCTGGACAGGGTCCGCGCCGCGCTGGGTGAGCGCACGGCGTCGTTCCTCGGCTACTCCTACGGCACCCACCTGGGCGCGGTGTACACGACGCTGTTCCCGCGGACCACCGACCGCGTCGTGCTCGACAGCAACCTCGGCGCCGGCGGCTGGGACGTCGACGCCAACCGCAGGTACGGCCGCGGAATGGAGGACAGGTTCCCCGACTTCGCGACGTGGGTGGCGGCCCGCCCCGACCTCGGCCTGGGCAGCACGCCGCAGCAGGTGCGCGCGAAGTACTTCGACCTCGCCGGTCGCCTCGACGAGGCACCGGTTCAGGGGTTGACCGGTCCGCAGTTCCGGATGCTCTCGTTCGTCTTCACCTACAGCGACGCCGCGTTCGGCACGCTGGCCGCGATCTGGAGGGCGGTCGACACGAACGTGCCGCTGCCGGAGCTGCCGGAACTCCCCGGCGTGGACCTGGAGAACCTGGTCTCCAGCCGCCTGCACGTGATCTGCGCCGACTCCCGCTGGCCCACGTCGGTGGAGACCTACCAGCGCAACGTCGCCGTCGACCGCGTCCGCTACCCGCTGTTCGGCGCGGCCGGGGCCAACGTCCAGCCCTGCGCCTTCTGGCCCGACCCCGTCGAGCCGCCGGTGCGGATCTCCGACCGGGGACCGCGCACCGTGCTGATGGTGCAGAACGAGCGCGACCCCGCCACGCCACTGGCCGGGGCGCGGACCCTGCGCCGGGCGTTCGGCGACCGGGCGGCGATGGTCACCGTCGACCAGGGCGGTCACGGCGCCTACGTGCTGGGCGGGAACACCTGCGCGAACGACCGGGTGACGGACTACCTGCTCGGCGGGCCGCGTCCTGCGCGCGACCTCGCGTGCGCCGCCGAGGTCCGGGCGCAGGGGTAGCCCGGCCGCGGACCGCGCCGCGCGGCGACCGACCAGGGGAAGTCGGTCGCCGCGCGGCGCGTCCGTTCGCACGCGCACGATCAGGTGATGCGGTGCCCCCGCCGTCCGGAAGCGTCGGACCCCACCGGCAGAATGCCAGCCCGTGACGACGTCCATTGACCAGAGGATCGCCGACGAGCTCGGTGTGCGCGCGAACCAGGTGACGGCGGCGGTGGAGCTGCTCGACGGCGGCGCGACCGTGCCGTTCATCGCCCGCTACCGCAAGGAGGCCACCGGCACGCTCGACGACGCGCAGCTCCGCACGCTGGAGGAGCGCCTCGGCTACCTGCGGGAGCTGGAGGACCGGCGCACCGCCGTCCTCGACTCGGTCCGATCGCAGGGCAAGCTGGACGACGCCCTGGAGGCCCAGATCCGCGCCGCCGACTCCAAGGCGCGGCTGGAGGACCTCTACCTGCCGTTCAAGCCCAAGCGCCGCACCAAGGCCCAGATCGCGCGCGAGGCCGGGCTCGAACCGCTGGCGGACACGCTGCTGGCCGACCCGTCGCAGGACCCCCGCGCGCTCGCGGAGACCTTCGTCGACGCGGGCGGGGACGTCGCCGACGCCGCCGCCGCGCTCCAGGGCGCCCGCGCGATCCTCGTGGAGCGCTTCGGCGAGGACGGCGACCTCATCGGCGAGCTGCGCGAGACCGTGTGGTCGCGCGGCCGCCTGGTGGCGAAGGTCCGCCAGGGCGAGGAGGCGCAGGGCGCGAAGTTCTCCGACTACTTCGACTTCTCCGAGCCGTTCACCACGCTGCCCTCGCACCGCGTGCTCGCGATGTTCCGCGGCGAGAAGGAGGGGGTGCTCGACCTCGTCCTGGAGCCGGAGTCCGACGACACCGCCGAGGACGGCCCCAGCTCCTACGAGACGCGGATCGCGCAGCGCTTCGGCGTGGCCGACCTGGGCCGCCCGGCCGACCGCTGGCTCTCCGACACCGTCCGCTGGGCGTGGCGCACGCGCGTCCTCGTGCACCTCGGCATCGACCTGCGCTCGCGGCTGCGCCAGGCCGCGGAGGACGAGGCGGTGCGCGTGTTCGCCACGAACCTGCGCGACCTGCTGCTCGCCGCTCCCGCCGGCACCCGCGCGACGATGGGCCTGGACCCCGGTTTCCGCACCGGCGTGAAGGTCGCCGTGGTCGACGCGACCGGCAAGGTCGTCGCGCACGAGACGATCTACCCGCACGTGCCGGCGAACCGCTGGGACGAGTCGATCGCCACGCTGGCGCGGCTCGCGAAGGCCCACTCGGTCGAGCTGATCGCCATCGGCAACGGCACCGCGTCCCGCGAGACCGACCGGCTGGCCACCGACCTGATCAAGCGGCACCCGGAGCTGAAGGTGACGAAGGCGGTCGTGTCCGAGGCCGGGGCGTCGGTCTACTCGGCGTCGGCGTTCGCCTCGCAGGAGCTGCCCGACCTCGACGTGTCGATCCGCGGCGCGGTGTCGATCGCCCGCCGCCTCCAGGACCCGCTGGCCGAGCTGGTGAAGATCGATCCGAAGTCGATCGGCGTGGGGCAGTACCAGCACGACCTGTCGGAGTCGAAGCTGTCGCGGTCGCTGGACGCCGTGGTCGAGGACTGCGTGAACGCCGTCGGCGTCGACGTCAACACCGCCTCCGCGCCGCTGCTGACCCGCGTCTCCGGCATCAGCACCGGCCTCGCGGAGAACATCGTGCTGCACCGCGACGCGAACGGCCCGTTCCGCTCGCGCCGGGCGCTCAAGGACGTGCCGCGCCTCGGTCCGAAGGCGTTCGAGCAGTGCGCGGGCTTCCTGCGCATCCGGGACGGCGAGAACCCGCTCGACTCCTCCAGCGTGCACCCGGAGTCCTACCCGGTCGTGCACCGCATCCTGGAGCGGGCGGGGACGGGCGTCGAGTCGCTGATCGGCAACAGCTCGGTGCTGCGCTCGCTGCGTCCCGCCGAGTTCGTCGACGACTCGGTCGGCCTGCCCACGGTCACCGACATCCTCAAGGAGCTGGAGAAGCCGGGCCGCGACCCGCGTCCGGCGTTCACGACGGCGACCTTCGCCGAGGGCGTCGAGAAGATCGGCGACCTGGAGCCCGGCATGGTGCTGGAGGGCGTCGTGACGAACGTGGCCGCGTTCGGCGCGTTCGTCGACGTCGGCGTGCACCAGGACGGTCTCGTGCACATCTCGGCGTTGTCGAACACCTTCGTGAAGGACCCGCGCGACGTCGTGAAGTCCGGCGACGTGGTGAAGGTGAAGGTGCTGGAGGTCGACGTCGACCGCAAGCGCATCGGCCTGACCCTGCGGTTGCAGGACGAGCCGGGCAAGCCCGCGAAGCAGAACCGGGGCGGCGGGGGCGAGCGCGGCGGCCGAGGCGGCGGTGGCGGCGACCGGGGTGGCCGGGGTCAGCAGCCGCAGCGGTCGGGCGGGCGCTCCGGCGGTTCCGGCGGCGGCTCCGGGTCCGGGTTCGGCGGCGGCGCGATGGCCGACGCCCTGCGCAGGGCGGGTCTGCGGGGAAGCTGAGGTTGTCATCGCTCGTCCGGGGGTACGGAGGGAGAAACGTGCCCCCGGTCGGGGCGAGCGACGAAGGGACGTGGCGTGAGCGCAGACGCGGACGCAGACGCGGTGGTGGTGGGGTCCGGTCCCAACGGTCTGGTCGCGGCGAACGTGCTCGCGGACGCGGGGTGGCGGGTGCTCGTGCTGGAGGCGTCCGACGAGCCGGGCGGCGCGGTGCGCACGACGCAGAACACCGCCCCCGGCTACCACAACGACCTGTTCAGCGCGTTCTACCCGCTCGGAGCCGGATCACCGGTGATGCGGGAGCTGGAGCTGGAGCGGTACGGCCTGCGCTGGCGGCACGCGCCGGAGGTGCTGGCGCACGTGCTGCCCGACGACCGCGCGGTGCTGCTGTCGCGGGACCTGGAGCGCACCGTCGCGTCCGTCGCGACCTTCGCGCCGGGTGACGCCGACGCGTGGCGCGCCGACGTGGCGGAGTGGCGGCGGCTCCGCGACGACCTGCTGGAGGCGCTGCTGCGGCCGTTCCCGCCCGTGCGGGCCGGTGGGCGGCTGCTGCGGACGCTGGGTGCCGGTGGGGCGCTGCGCTTCGCCCGCACGCTGACGCAGTCCGTGCGGGCCTACGCCGACGAGCGCTACACCGGCGAGGGCGCGCGGCTGCTGCTCGCGGGCAACGCGATGCACACCGACCTCGGCCCGGACCAGTCGGGCAGCGCCGTGTTCGGCTGGCTGCTCGCGATGCTCGGCCAGGACGTCGGGTTCCCCGTGCCGGAGGGCGGCGCGGGGCAGCTCACGGCAGCGCTGGTGCGACGGCTGGAGGACCGCGGCGGCCGGGTCGAGTGCGGACGGCCCGTGGTGAAGGTCCTCACGGCGCGCGGGCTGGCGCTGGGCGTGCGGGACGCGCACGGCGTGGACGTGCGCGCGCGCCGGGCGGTGCTCGCCGACGTCAACGCCCCGGCGCTGTACCTGGGGCTGGTGGGCGCGGACGCGCTGCCGTCCCGGCTCGTCGACGACCTGGCGAAGTTCGAGTGGGACGACGCGACGATCAAGGTCGACTGGGCGCTGTCCCGGCCGATCCCGTGGACCGCGCCACAGGCGCGCGGCGCGGGCACCGTGCACCTCGGCGCGGACTTCAACGGACTGGCGGGCGTCGGCAACGACCTGGCGTGCGGCCGGGTGCCGCGCACGCCGTTCCTGCTGCTGGGCCAGATGACGACGACGGACCCCACCCGGTCGCCGGAGGGCACCGAGTCGGTGTGGGCCTACACGCACGTGCCGCGCGGTGAGCGCTGGACGGCGGACCGGTTGCGGCGCAGGGCGGACCGCATCGAGCAGGTGGTGGAGCAGCACGCGCCGGGGTTCCGCGAGAGCATCGTCGGCCGCGTGGTCAACGGCCCGGCCGAGATCCAGTCGATGAACCCGAACCTGGTGGACGGGGCGATCAACTCGGGCACGGCGGCGATCCACCAGCAGCTGGTGTTCCGGCCGGTGCCCGGCCTGTCCCGGCCGGACACGCCGATCGACCGGCTGTTCCTGGCCAGCTCCTCGGCGCACCCCGGCGGGGGTGTGCACGGGTCGGCCGGCGCGAACGCCGCGCGGGCCGCCCTGGTCCGCGACGGCGTCGTCGGGGGCGGCTACCGCGCGGTGGTGCAGGGCCTTCAGCGGGCGATCTACCGCTGAAGGCCGAGCGCGGCGCTCAGCGCTGGCGGCGCACCGCGAGGTCGGCCAGCCGGGCGAGCGCCGCGCGGTTGCGCGGGGGGAACAGCACGTCCTGCACGGTCTTCGGCAGCACCGTCGCCGGGCCGCGGGTGATCCGCTCGATCATCCGCACCCTGGTGCGGTCGGGGGCGACGGGGTGCAGTTCGAGCCGGACGACCGCGGCGCCGACCGGCCACATCCGCGCGTCGAGCTCGATCATCCGCAGCGGCTCGACCGCCTTGACCTCGGTGGTGTCCTCGATCTCCACGGGCCAGAAGCCGATGCTGTGGTGGATGCGCGTGCCGAGCGCGGGCCACCCCTCGTCCACCTGGCGGATGTGGGAGGCGCCGACGACCCAGCCCGCGTAGGACCAGCCGTCCGCGATCACCTCCCACACCCGTTCCGCCGAGGTGAGGATCTCCGTGCTCACTTCCGCCATGCCGCCTCGGCTACCCGGGTGGACCCGGCGGAAAACCGAGCCGCCTCGTGACGTCCGTCCTGATCAGGGCGAAGTCGTGCGGGGACGCGGGCCGCCGCGACCGGCTCGGCCCAGGTCGGCCAGCACCGCGCGCGCCGCGCGGGCGCCGGAGAACAGCGCGCCCTGCGTGGACGCGGTGTCGCGGTGGTCTCCGCACACGTAGCGGCCGTCGCCGAACCGGACGGGTCTGCGGAAGGGGTGCGGCGCGGGCATCGCGGGCACCGCGCGCGGGATCGCCCGCCGTGCCACCAGTTCCCAGTTCCGCGTGTCCGTCCCGTACAGGGTGGACAGTCCTCTTCGGACTTCGGTTTCGGTCGTGAGATCGTCGGCGCCGAGCGCGGAGGCCTGCACGAGCGCGTGTCCCGGCGGCGCGTACGACGGCGCGACCACCGAGAGCACCGCGGTGTTCACGACCGGCCCGCCGTCACCGTCCACCAGCAGCGCGGGCCGGTTCAGCGGAGGCTCGGGCGTGGTGAAGTACCAGGTGGTGACGCCGTGCCACACGGGCGCTGGCACGCCGGGCAGCAGGGACGCGGCGGTGCCGCCGTCGGTGGCGACGACCACGGCGCGCGCCGCGATCCGCGTCCCGTCGGCGAGGTCGGCCCTCCCCGTCCGCACGGCGGTCACCGGCGAGCGCAGGCGCAGCACGCCCGCGGGCAGGCGCGCGGCGAACTGGCGGGGCAGCGCGCCCACCCCCTCGTCGGGCAGCGCCGCGCCACCGCGGGCGAAGCTGCGCCACACGAGGTGGAAGAACCGCGACGACGTGGTCAGGTCGGCCTCCAGGAACACACCCGCGAGGAACGGCCGCAGCACGGAGTTCACGGCGGCGGCGGAGACGCCCCAGCGGCTCAGCTCGTGGCGGGTCGTGCGGTCGGTGCCGCCCAGGATCGCCGAGGCGGGGGCGAGCAGGTCCCTGGCGGACAGTCCGGCGAGCGCGGCGAGGTCGCGCGCACCCAGCACGCCCTGTCCGGCGAGACCGCGCAGGGCCGTCCCGCCCTCGCGCGGGTCGGCGAGCAGGAAGCGGCGCCCGCGCGAGTGGACGAACGCGCCGCGGGTGAACGGCCGCAGCCGCAGCGCCTCCAGGTCGACCCGGCGCGCGAGTTCCGGGTAGCCGGGCAGCACGATCTGGAACCCGCGGTCGAGCAGGAACCCGTCCACCCGATCGGTGCGCACCCGCCCGCCCACCTCGTCGCCCGCCTCCAGCAGGACCACGTCGAGTCCCGCGTCGCACAGCAGGTCAGCGGCGCTCAGACCCGCCAG
Organism: Umezawaea beigongshangensis; assembly: GCF_016464305.1. Classification (GTDB taxonomy): domain Bacteria; phylum Actinomycetota; class Actinomycetes; order Mycobacteriales; family Pseudonocardiaceae; genus Umezawaea_A; species Umezawaea_A beigongshangensis. The sequence continues at coordinate 550,599 of NZ_JAEIOJ010000003.1, read as the reverse complement.
TCCGGCACCGACGACGACCACGTCCACCTCGTCAGCCACGTCGCGAAAGCTAACGGCCGCCGGGTGCTCCCGCACGACGACGAGTACAGTCTGAATTTCGTTTCACAAGCGTTTCACGGTGCACACGGGGAGTGATCGAGCGTGGCCGAGGAGCCCGACGCCCGGTCCGGCCCGCGGTGGAGCGCCGGTGCGGTGGCCAGGATGCTCGGCATCTCCCCCACCACGCTGCGGACCTGGGACCGCCGCTACGGGCTCGGCCCGAGCACGCGGGAGGAGGGCAAGCACCGCCGCTACGACTCCGCCGACGTGGACCGGCTGCGCCGGATGCTGGAGCTGACCGGCCAGGGCGTCGCTCCCGCGGCCGCGGCGGCCGGCGCGCTGAGCGGAGCGGCACCGGACAGCACCGGCACGCGCACCACCCCGATCGTGCGAGCCGCCGCGGAGAGGCGCGGGTTCACCCGTGCCGCGAACCGGCTGGACGCCCCCCTGATGCGCAGGCTCGCGGTCGAGCTGATCGGCGAGCACGGCGTGGTCAACGCCTGGGAGCAGGTGTTCTCGCCGTTCCTGGTGGCGCTGGGCGAGCGCACGGTCGAGCTGAACGGCGGCGTGGAGGTCGAGCACGTCGCCACGAGCAGCATCGTCGCCGCGCTGCGGCTCAGCGCGGACGTCCCGGAGGGCGGCCGGCTGCCCGCGCTGCTGGCCTGCGCGCCGGAGGAGCAGCACAGCCTGCCGCTGGAGGCGCTCGGGGCGGCGCTGGTCGAGCGCGGCTGCGCGTTCCGCAACCTCGGCGCACGCGTCCCGGCCACCGCGCTGCTCGACGCCGTGGCGCTGCTGTCACCGGCGGCGGTCGTCGTGTGGGCGCACACCGCGGAGCACGCGCGGCTGGTGCCGCTGCCCGAACTGGGCGACGTCGACACCGCCGTCCTCGTGGGCGGCCCCGGCTGGCCCGGCCTGCGGCTGCCCGCCGGTGTGGAGCGCGTGTCGAGCCTCGACGAGGCGATCTCCGGGGTGCTGCGGCACTCCGGGCGCTCGGCCGACGCCACCCGCTGACCCCACCTCCTCCACCGCCTCCCTCCACCGCGCGCTCCCGCTCGACCCGTGTCGCCGCGCGCGGACGCGGAAGGATCGCACGTCACAGTCCCCCAAGTTGAAACGAATTTGAATCGAATCTACTGTGGGTTGCACCGGTTCCACCCGACGCGATCCAGGACGTGGTGACGATGCCCGAACTCTCCCGACTGCCCGTTCCCGTCACCGACTCCTGGGACTGGCAGCTGCACGGCGCCTGTCGCGGCATGGACAGCACGCTGTTCTTCCACACGCCGAACGAACGCGGCTCGGCCAGGGAGAACCGCGAGGCGCGCGCCAAGGCCATCTGCGACACGTGTCCCGTCCTGGCGCGGTGCCGCGAGCACGCGCTCGCCGTCGAGGAGACCTACGGGGTGTGGGGCGGGCTGGGCGAGAGCGAGCTGCGCAGGCTCATCAACCAGAACCACCGGCGGCACTGACCGGTGGTCACCAGCCCCGCGGCAGCGCCTCGCGCAACGCGCGGAACTCCGCGCCGAGCGCCTCGCGGCCGTAGTGGGCGTTGAGCCCGCTGGGGTTGGGCAGCACCCACAGCGGCGACTCCCCCACGCGCTCCTGCTGTGGCCCGACCTTCGCGTGCTTGCGGCCGAACGCGGCGCGGTAGGCCGTCACGCCCACGACCGCCACCGCGCGCGGGCGGTGCTCCAGCGCGAGCGCGACGAGCCGCTTCCCACCGGCTCGCAGCTCCTCGTCGCTCAGCTCGTCGGCCCGCGCCGTGGCCCGCGCGACCAGGTTGGTGATCCCCAGGCCGAGCTCGGGCAGCAGGTCCTGCTCGGAGGGCTCGAACTGCCGGGGCGTGAACCCGCCGAGGTGCAGCGCGGGCCAGAACCGGTTGCCGGGCCGTCCGAAGTGGTGCCCGGTCGCGGCGGAGTACAGGCCGGGGTTGATCCCGCAGAACAGCACGTCGAGCCCCGGTCCGACCACGTCGGGCAGGGTCAGGTTCTTGGCCTCGGCGAGCTGGTCGCGAGTCGGAGTCACGTCTCCATCATGACAACGCCGACGACGACGCGCGCGTTCGCTCCGCGTCGGCCCCGCCACGAGGGCGGGGAGTCCACAGCGTGTACCCGGCCCGCACGGCGTCCTCGGCCGACCGGAACGACACGTCGCCCTTCATCCGCCGGAAGTACGGCGAGGAGGGCGTGTGGCAGATCATCGACTTCGAGTTGCCCTTCACCTCCGGCTCCCCGGCGTCCCGCTCGACCGGTCTCTCCGGCTCGCGCGCAACGGGCAGCAGCGCCGCGGACGAGGTGCGCACGACCGCGCCGCGCGCCGACGCGCGGCGCAGCGCGACGCGCATCGGCAGCCAGGTGAGGAGCGCACCGGCGGCGAACGCCACCGCGCACAGGGCGAACACCTGCGAGAACAACCAGAACACGCACAGCTCCTAACGGACGCGCACGTCGACCAGACGCGCGGCGGGATCGGACTCCGCGGCGGCGTCGACCGAGGTCGAGACCTCCAGCAGCGCGAGGGGCACACCGCGGGCGGCCAGCACGTCGCGAACGCGGTTCGCACGCGCCCCGGCGAGCGCGCGGGAGTCCTCGCGGTCGTGCGCGGCGGAGGCGTGACCCACGACGGTCGTGGTGACGCGCGGCGCGACGCGCAGCAGGCGGCCCACGCGCTCGACGAGCACCGCGCCGTCGCCCTCGAACTCCGCCGAGCCGGGCTGGAAGCGGATGCCGCCGCTGCCGCGCAGCAGTCGTGCGACCGAGTCGTTCAGCGCGGCGACGTCGAGGTCACCGACCGCGGGGCGCGCGCCGATCACGACGTGCTCGCGGACCGGCAGGTCTCCGGCGGCGTCGCGCAGCGCGATGCGCAGCGCCGTCGCGTGCTCGTCGTCGGCGGTGGTGGCGGTGACGTCGAGCCCCCCGCCGTCGACGGCCGCGCCGAAGTCGTGCGCCCGGCTGTCCAGCGCGGCGCGCAGCAGCGCCGCCGCGGCGGCGGCGAGAACGGGCAGCCGGTGCGAGGAGTCCGGCGCGACCATGTCGGTGACGCGGTGGTCGGGCGCGGCGGCGTGGACGGCGGCGATCAGCTCGTCGTGCTCGGCCGCGTCGGCCGCGGTGCCGGACAGCACGACCTCGTCCGCGCGCAGCAGCACGGTCAGCCACCCGGCCGGGACCTCCCGCAGGGCGACCGACCGCACGCCGGGCACCCCGGCGGCGACCCGGCGCACGCTCGCGGCGTCGCGCGGCACGACGTCGGAGACCACGACGTCCCGGCCGCTGGCTCCGACCTCGCCCCGGTACCCGGCGACGGCGAGCGCGCCGCCGACGCGGGACACCAGCTCGCGCTCCATCTTCCCGCCACCGCGCACCACTCCCACACCGGCGACGAGCGCAGGCACGACCAGCGCCGCGACGGACCAGGGCACCTTCTTCGACAACTGCAAGGAGATCACCGCATCAGCAGCACGTCCACCGTGGTCGCCGGCGGTCACCGGCGTGCGGCGTTGGTACCCGATCTGGACGAGGTGGTGCCACCCGGAACCGGGGTATCCGCAGGAGAACCGCTGGATTTCACCCGGTCCAGCGAGTGTGTTGGCCAGTGGTCACCCCGACGGGGCGCACACCGTGGCCGCCAGCACGCAGGTGTCGTCGAGCTGCGTCGCGGGCACCAGCGCCGAGGTGATCCCGCCCGGCAGCTCGGCCGGGTCGAGGCCGCGGGCGATGCCGCGGAGGTCCTCCACCAGGCTCGCCACGTCGTCGCCCGCGCGCGGATCGCCCGGCCTGCGCTCCACGAGGCCGTCGGTGAACAGCAGCAGCGTGTCGCCCTCGCGCAGCACGGTCCGCAGCACGTCGTAGGGCGCGTCGGGGACCGCGCCGAGCACCATGCCCCGCGGCCGGCCGAGCACCTCCACGTCGCCGCCGCGCACCAGCAGCGGCGCCGGGTGCCCGGCCTGCGCCCACACCAGCTCGCGGGTCCGCGGGTCGAACCTGGCCACGACGCCGGACGCCAGCGTCACGTCCGCCGCGCCCACGAGCAGGGTGTTCAGGCAGCTCAGCACCCCGGCCGGGTCGGGGTCGGCCAGGGCGGCCCCGGTGAGGGCGTAGCGCAGCTTCGCCATGGTGGACGCGGTGGTCAGGCCGTGCCCGGCGACGTCGCCGACGGCGAGGAGCACGTCGCCACCGGGCAGCTCCAGCGCCTGGTACCAGTCGCCGCCGACGTCGGCCCACCGCTCGGCGGCGAGGTAGCGCACGGTGACCCGCACGCCCGGCAGGTCGAGCGGACCGGCCGGCAGCGGCAGCACGGCGTCGCGCAGGTGCGTGGCGACCTGGTGCTCCCTGGTGAAGTCGTCGCGGTGCCGCCGCACCTGCTGGTGCAGCGCGAGCATCTGCCGCTGCGCCCGTCGCGCGGCGGTGACGTCCTGGACGATGCCGTCGAGCGCGACGGGACGGCCGTCGGCGTCGAGGGTCGGTTCGGCGACGAAGCGCACGTGCCGCTCCCGTCCCCCCGCGTCGACCCGGAACTCCGCGTCGACGGGTTCGCCGGTCCGCAGCAGGCGGCTCATCGCGTTGGCGACGATCGGCAGGTCGTCGGGCACGACCACCGAGGGCACCTGGTCGAGCAGCAGCGGTCCCAGCGCCGGATCGCGGCCGAGGACCGCGTAGACCTGGTCGGACCAGTAGCTCTCGCCGGTCACCAGGTTCCAGCGCCCCCAGCCGAGGTTGCCCAGCCGCTCCACCCGCCCCAGCCGGTCCCTCTCCCGCGCCGACTCGTGCGTCTGCCACGTCACGAGCAGCGCGTCGCCGAAAGGGCCGACGGTCATCGAGGAGGTCAACGTGCGCGACTCCCCCGCACGGACCTCGACGTGCTCGAACGGGCCGACGACCTCGCGCTTGCCGGTGTCGAGCACGCGCTGGCAGGCGTTCCACAGCTCGGTGCCGACGAGTTCGGGGTGGGTGCCGACGACGGTGGAGCCGACCAGCTCGACGCGGGTGCGGCCCGCGGGGTCGGTGGCGTCGGGGCTGGCAGCCTCGATCCGGTGGTCCACGACCGCGCCGTCCGCGGTGCGCACGGGCGTGAGCAGCGCGACGCAGCCGGGCAGGGCGTCGAGCACCTGCTGCACCCACAGCGTCCAGGTGCGGGGGCGCCCGTCCGGGCCGGTCGCGAGCATCGCGAGCAGGCGGCGGCCCGCGCCCCGCACGAGGGCCGCGAGACGGGCGCGGTCCGCCGGGCCGAACTCCTGCGGCTCGTCGAACAGCAGGCCGACGACCCCGGCGACGCGGTCGCCGTCGAAGAACGGCACCCAGGCGCGGCTGGGCCACAGCGGTTCGGGGTCGCCCACCAGCGCGCCGTGCAGGGCGCGGGCAGCGGCGAGGTCGGGCAGCCAGAGCGCCTCGGCGGTCGAGGCGCAGGTCGAGGGGGGCGTGGAGACGTGCGGCGGCACCTGCCGCCAGCCGAGGAGCACCCTGGTCGGGGCGTTCGCCGCGGCCTCCAGGTGCAGGCCGCCGCCGGGCTCGGCCGTGTAGACGAGGACCGTGCCGCCGCCGGACAGCGCCTCCTCCCGCAGCACGCGGGCCAGCTCGGCCGGGTCAGCGACGCCGCCCAGCGCGGCCAGCGCGGCGAGGTGGGCGGTGTCGTCCACCTCGGGCTCGGCCCTCCGGGCCGGTCGCAGGTGCTCGGCCCGGACGAAGACGGTGCTGTCGACCGGCTCGGGGGACCCGGCGGGCGGTGCCGGTGCGCCGACGATCTCGGCGCACACGTCCACCAACCGTTGTTCACCCGGTCGGGTGAGGCGCACGAGGTGGTCGAACGCCTGCTCCGGACTGCACCCCAGGCGTTCGGCGACGACGCCCTTGGCCTGCTCCACGAGGGCTGTCGTGCGCGCCGCCCGGCGCAGCCGGGCCAGCTCCTCGCGCTGTCTGGCCACGACCAGTGACAGGGCTCTGAGCTGGTCGGGACCCTCCTGTCCGGTCACCACGCGGCTCACCATGCCAGCGGTGAGCCGCGCTCCCCACCGCAAGCGGCGATTCCCACCGCTTCGAGTCGCGGGAGGAACGGCCGCAGGCGGTCGGGGGGTGACGACGACCGGTCTGCCGCTCGCGACGAGCCGCCGGTCGGTGGACGCGACGGTGGCCGGGTGGACCTCGCCGGTCACCCGCGCGTGGTCGATCACCAGCGGGCAGATCTCCCGCTGCTCGTCCAGCGGCACGGGGGCGGTGGAGACGTGCGGGAAGTCGCCGCCGCCGGACCGGCGGCAGTCGTCGACCGCGACGGCGCGCAGCGGGGTGGTCGTCGCGCCCCGCTCGGCGCGGACCGCGTGACCGGGGTGGAGATCGTGGCCGGGCCGACGTCGTCGTGGGCGGGGTGGTCGAACTCCCACCGCGGGCCGGACCCCGGCGGCGTCTCCGGCGAGCACGGCACGGCGGCGGACGGGGCTGTTCTCGGGCACGAAGGCTCGTCGTGGATCGCACGGGCAGACGCGCCAGACCCTGCGTTCGCCGTCCTCGCGGCACTAGGGTGCGGCCATGATCCGACGTGCTGGGCCGGTGCTCGCCGCGGTGGCGCTGATCTGCGGGATCACCGCGTGCGGCGCCGAGCCGCGGGCCGTGACCGGCGGTTCTTCCTCCGCTCGGGCCGCCGGGGAGTGCCCGGTGCCCGACTCGGGGTTCGAGTGCGACCTGCAACGGCGGATCGTCGCGGCGCGGGACTGGGTCGCGGGCAGGCCAGGCGAGGTGGGCGTCGTGGTCCGCGACCGCGTCACCGGCGCGCTCTGGCGCAACGAGCACGCCGGTGATCCGGTGTGGACCGCGTCGACGATCAAGCTCGCGATGGTCGTGGACCTGCTGGTGCGGCGGCGCGCGGGCGAGGTCGAGCTGACGGACGCCGACCTGGCGCTGGTCGACGCGATGCTGCACAGCTCCGACGACCGCGCGGCCGACGAGCTGTGGCTGCGGTACGGCGGACCAGGCCACACGGCGTTCAACGCGGCGTTCGGCGAGTACGGGATGACGTCGCTGACGCCGCAGGAGGGCTTCGGCGACACGTTCCCCTACTGGGGCTTCCAGAAGTGCACGGCCGACGACCTGGACCGGCTGATGTCCTTCGTGCTGTCGAGCCTGCCCGCCGAGGACCGGGAGTTCGTCGTGCGGCGGATGCGGTCGGTCGGCGAGGAGCAGCGGTGGGGCGTGTGGGGCGCCGGTCCCGCCGCCGAGCCCGGCACGAAGAACGGGTGGTCGCTGGAGGTGGACGGCTGGGTGATGAACACCGTCGGCTTCGCCGGACCGGGCGAGCGCTACACCCTGGTGGTGATGAACGCGCTCGGCGACCAGGGCGGCTACGACGAGGGTCGCGAGACCGACACCGGGGTCGCGCGCCTGCTGTTCGGCCCCTGAGCGGTACCGCAGCCGCGGAGCGGGTGGCCGCGAACCACACCGCCACGACGCCGGGGAGCCGGACGGTCTACGACCTGCCCGCGAGTGGAGCGTTCGGACACCGCGAGTGGAGCGTTCGAGCACCGCGAGTGGAGCGTTCGCGGCCCGCGGCGCGGCCGTCCGGAGAGGCCGATGACGGCCAGCAGCTGGTCGGCCGTCCCCTCCGGGCGGTCGTCCCCTCCCCCGTTCAGGAGGGGACGACGACCGCCGGGGTACGCCCGTCGCGGCGGTCGAGCACGGCTCAGCGCCCGAGGACCCGCCGCAGCGCGGCCAGCACCAGTTCCGCGCGGTCCAGGCGGGCGTTGTGGCCCATGAGGCCGATCCGCCAGACCGTCGACGCGTACTCGCCCGCGCCCGCGCCGATCTCGATGCCGTACTCGGTGAGCAGACGTCCGCGCACGGCGGCGGCGTCCACTCCCTCCGGCACGCGGACCGTCGTCAGCTCCGGCAGCCGCTGCCCCGCGGCGGCGAACAGGGACAGCCCCATCTCCTCCAGGCCCTCCTGCAACCGGCGGCCGGCCTCGGCGTGCCGGGCGTGCACCGCGGGCAGGCCCTCCTCCAGGACGCGGCCCAGCCCGGCGTGCAGGGACGCGATCATCGCGACGGGCGCGGTGTGGTGGTAGGTGCGGCCACCACCGGCCGATCCGCCCACGTAGTCGCCGATCAGCCCCAGGTCCAGGTACCAGGTCGCGGGCCGGGGAATCCGCCGCTCCCAGGCGCGCTCGTTGATCGTGAACGGCGCGAGACCCGGCGCGACCCCGAGGCACTTCTGCGTGCCGGAGTACGCGAGGTCCACGTTCCAGTCGTCGACGGCGACCTCGATGCCCGCCAGCGAGGTCACGCAGTCGGCGAGCAGAAGAGCCGAGTCCCCCCGCGCGCGCAGCGCCGCGCCGAGCGCGCCGACGTCGCTGCGCACGCCGGTGGACGTCTCGGCGTGCACCGCCCCGACCAGCGCGGGAGCCGGGTGGGCGGCCAGGACGCGCTCCACGTCGACCGGCTGGCCCCACTCGTGGTCGACCCGGTGGACCTCCGCGCCGTGGCGGGCCGCGACCTCGCACATCCGTTCGCCGAACAGCCCGTTGACCGCCACCACGACGGGGTCGCCGTGGCGTACCGTGTTCACGAAGGCCGCTTCCATCCCGATGGAGCCCGTGCCCGACAGGGGCAGGGTCCTGCGGTTGCCGGTTCCCCACACGACGCGCAGCCGATCGCACGTCTCGTCGAGGATCCGCAGGAACTCCGGATCGAGATGCCCGAGCAGCGGTGCGGCGAGGGCGGCCGTCGCCTCCGGGTACGGAGTGGACGGGCCCGGCCCCAGCAGCACGCGATCGACCAACGCCATGAGCGCACCCTACGTGACGGGACGGGCGTGGAGGGTTGAGCGGACCCGTCGGTGGTACCCGTGGCGGAAGCAGAACTGACGAGGGGTGATGCCCGTGCCGTCCCGGACCAGGGATCTGGTGGTGGTGGGAGCGTCAGCGGGCGGGGTCGAGGCACTGCGCGCGTTCGTCGCCGGCCTGCCCGCCGATCTTCCCGCCGCCGTGTGCGTCGTGCTGCACCTGCCGTCCGGCGGGAACAGCGCTCTGGCGTCGATCCTCTCCCGCAGCGGCCCGCTGCCCGCCTTCACCGCGGAGAACGGCCAGCCCCTGGAGAAGGGGTGCGTCTACGTCGCGCCGCCCGGCCACCACCTGCTCGTCCCGGACGGCGTGCTCCACCTGTCGCACGGTCCGACCGAGAACGGGCACCGACCGGCCGTGGACGTGCTGTTCCGGTCCGCGGCGGTCTCGCACGGGCCCCGGACCATCGGTGTCCAGCTCTCCGGCGCGCTCGACGACGGCGCGGCCGGGATGGTCGCCCTCGCCGCGCGCGGCGGGCTGGTGATCGTGCAGGACCCGGACGACGCCCTCTACCGCAGCATGCCGGAGAGTGTTCTGCGCTACACCGAGGCGGACCACGTCCTGCCCGCCGGGAAGATGGGAGAGGTCGTGCGCGAACACGCCGGGCACGTCGTGGACGAGGACGTCGTCGACGACGTCTCACCGCTGACGAAGATGGAGGCCCTGGTGGCCAGCAGGGACGGCGGTGCTGTCGCCGACGAGGTGAACGACTTCGGCGTGCCCTCCGGTCTCAGCTGCCCCGACTGCTCCGGCGGCCTCGTCCGGCTGAACGACACGAGCACGCGCTTCCGCTGCCGCGTCGGCCACGCCTGGACGGCGGACGCGCTCCTGGAGGCGCAGTCGACCACCCTGGAGAAGGCGCTGTGGACGGCGCTGCGCACCCTGGAGGAGAAGGCGACCCTGGCGCGCAGGATGCACGACGGCGCACTGGGCAAGTACCACGAGCGCCTCGTGTCGCGCTACCGGCGCACCGAGGAGGAGGCGAACGAGGCCGCGACCGTGCTGCGCGAGCACCTGCTCTCGGGCGCCCTGCACGACCAGGCAGTGAGCGAGACGGGGTGACGCTCTCCGCGCTGGTCCTCGGTTCGTACCACCTGGGTGACGCGATCGTCGTGCGCCCCACCGGCCGCCTCGACCTGTCCACCTACGCGAAGCTGCGCGACAGCCTGCTCAAGATCGCCGCCGACGAACCGGTCGGCATCGTGGTGCAGCTCGGCGACGAGTTCGAGTTCGGGTCCGACAGCGTGGCGAACGTGTTCAGCACGGTCTGGATGCGGATCTCCGAGTGGCCCGGCGTGCCGGTGGTCGTCGCGGCGGAGACCGCCGCGCACCGCGAGACGATGGTGGACAGCGGCGTGCACCGGTTCGTGCGGTACTTCGCCACCCTGCGGGACGCGGTGACCGCCCTCGGCAGTCCGCCGCCCCGGCGGCGCGATCACGTGCAGCTGCCGCCCGCGCTGATCGCGAGCCGGTTGAGCAGGCAGTTCATCGAGGAGACCTGCGGGCGGTGGGGCGTGGACGACGTCCTGGACGACGCGCTGGTGGTGACCAGCGAGCTGGTGGAGAACGCCGTCCGGCACACCGCCTCCGGGCCGCGGCTGCGGCTGGAGCTGCGCCCCGGTCAGCTGTCGATCGCCGTGCGCGACTCCGATCCGACACCGCCGGCGCTGCGCGAGCCGGACGACCGGGGAGGCCACGGGCTGCCGCTCGTGGCGACGATCAGCCGCGCCTGGGGCACGGCCCCGTCCCTGGACGGCAAGGTCGTGTGGGCGGTGCTGGACCGGGAGCTGAACCCGCGGACCGGGCACGTCCACCCGGAGTAGCGTTACCGCGTGTGAGCGAGACCCGGACAGTGCCCGACGACGCCTTCGAGAACGTGCTGCTGCACCTGAAGGAGAGCAGGGCGTTCGACTTCACCGGTTACAAGCGCACCAGCCTCCAGCGTCGCGTGCGCCACCGGATGACGCAGGTGGGCATCGACGACTACACCGACTACGTCGACCACCTCCAGGTCAACGCGGACGAGTTCGCGGCGCTGTTCAACACCATCCTGATCAACGTGACCGCGTTCCTGCGCGACGAGGACGCGTGGGCGGCGCTGCGGCACAGCGTGGTCCCGCAACTGCTGGCGGGCATCGGCTCCGGCGAGCCGGTCAGGGTGTGGAGCGCGGGCTGCGCGTCGGGCGAGGAGGCGTACAGCCTGGCGATGGTCCTCGCCGAGGAAATGGGCGTGGAGGAGTTCCGCAAGCGGGTGAAGATCTACGCCACCGACGTCGACGAGGAGGCGCTCGCCCAGGCCAGGCAGGCCGTCTACGGCGAGCGGGAGCTCCAGGGCGTCCCGCCGGAGCTCCTGGCTGCCTACTTCGAGCAGTCCGGCGGCCGGTACGCCTTCCACAAGGACCTCCGCCGGTCGGTGATCTTCGGGCGCAACGACCTCGTGCAGGACGCGCCGATCTCCCGGATCGACCTGCTCGTCTGCCGCAACACCCTGATGTACTTCAACCAGGAGACGCAGTCGAAGATCCTGGGCCGGTTCCACTTCGCCCTGAACCCCGGCGGCGTGCTGTTCCTCGGCAAGGCCGAGATGCTCCTCAGCCACGGCCGCATCTTCGAGGCGATCGACCTGAAGCACCGGCTGTTCCGCAAGTCGGGGAACGACTCCCCACCCGTGACCTCGTTCGTGTCGCAGGCGTACTTCCACGACCGCAGGAGCTCGGTGGACAGCCTGGACAGGCTCCAGGAGCACGCCTTCCTCAGCAGCCCGGTCGCCCAGGTCGTCGTCACGACCGACGAGGTCGTGGCGCTGATCAACCAGCGGGCGCAGGAGCTGTTCGACCTGCTGCCCGGCGACGTGGGCCGGCCGCTGCGCGACCTGGAGCTGTCCTACCGGCCCGTGGAGCTGCGCGGGTACGTGGAGCGGGCGAGGACCGAGCGCAGGGCCGTGCGGAGCGAGGAGATCGAGTGGTCGCGCGGTGGTGAGAGGTACTGGCTGGAGATCACCGCCAACCCGCTGCTGGACGTGGCGAAGCGGGTCATCGGCGTGACCGTCGTGTTCGACGACGTGAGCGCGGCCCACCGGCTGCTCCAGGACCTGGAACTCGCGAACCGGCAGCTCGAAACCGCCTACGAGGAACTCCAGTCCACCAACGAGGAACTGGAGACCACGAACGAGGAACTCCAGTCGACCGTGGAGGAGCTGGAGACCACCAACGAGGAACTCCAGTCCACCAACGAGGAACTGGAGACGATGAACGAGGAGCTCCAGTCCACCAACGACGAGTTGCAGGCCATCAACGACACCCTGCGCGAGCGCAGCGGTGAGCTGGACCAGGTCAACGACTTCCTGGAGTCGATCCTCACGTCGCTGCGCGCGGGGGTCGTCGTGCTCGACCTCGGGATGCGGGTCATGGCCTGGAACAGCGGCGCCGAGGAGCTGTGGGGGGTGCGGCGCGACGAGGCCGAGGGCGAGCACCTGCTCAACATCGACAGCGGGCTGCCGGTGGCCGACCTGCGGCCCGCGGTGCGCCAGGCCCTCAACGACGTCTCCTTCACGACCGAGCTGAAGATCACGTCGGTCAACCGCAAGGGCCGGGAGGTCCTGGTGCGGGTGGTGTGCAGCTCCCTGCGGTCCGCCTCCGGTCAGCCGAACGGCGCGCTGCTCGTGATGGAGCAGCAGGACTGACCAGCGTCGGCCGCGGCGGGGTCGGGGCGGGAGATCAGCGGAACGCGGGGTACAGCGGCAGGACGGCCGCCTCCGGGCCGAACTTCGCGGTCAGCGCGGCGACCATCGCCACCGCGTGCTCGGCCACCGCGTGCTCCCCGAGCGCGAGCGCCTCGGTGCGCAGCCGCGCCCAGCGGGAGGTGAGCACCCGGTGCCGCGGCGGCGAGTCCAGCAGCCGGTGGCCCGACACGTCGAGCGCCTCCATGCCGCGCAGTCCGCGCCAGGTGGACAGCCACACCCAGAGCAGCTGGGCCTCCAGCAGGCGCGGCAGGAGCACCGCGTCGTCCTCCAGGTCCGGCCACACCGAGCTGACCTCGGCACGCCACGCGGCGAGCATCGCCTCGGACATGCCGGGCGGCAGGCTCCAGCCGCACCAGCACGTCGGGAACGGCACCCGCAGGCAGGCGGCGTCGAACACGACGTCGCGCACGCACCCGCCCTCGAAGTCGAGGAAGCGCACGCCCCTGCTGGTGACGATGTGGTTGTCCGGGCAGGACGTGGACGGGCTGAACGCGCGGTACCGCGAGGAGCCGAAGCGCTTGCCGGCGCGCAGCGCGAAGGCCAGCGCGTCCGGTGAGGTGGCCACGGCCAGCTCGGTCTCCAGCAGCTCGGGCAGCCCGGCCAGCGCCGTGTGCACGTCGACCGCCACCGGGTCCTGGCAGCACTGGGTGCGCTGACGCCGCATCAGGGCGTCGAAGTCGGCGTCGCGGCCCGCGGTGGTGGCGTGCAGCCGTCCCATCGCGTGCGCCCACGACAGGAGGCCGCGCTCGGCGGAGCGGGCGTCGGCGCCCAGCAGCTTGTCCGCCAGTCGCGGCGCGCGTCCCAGGTCCTCCAGCACGACGAGCCGCTTGACGTTGTCCTGCGCGAACAGCTCGGGGGTGAGCCGCTCCTCGGAGGGCAGCGCGGTGAGGAGCTGGTGGCTGACGGCCTCGTGGGCGAAGGAGTCGCGGTCGGCCGCGGCCGGCGGGTACCTCTTGACGACCAGCGTGCGCGGGAGGGAGAACGGGGTGGACGCCACCCGGACCCTGACGACGACGGAACGACCGGTCCCGCCCAGGTCCTCGGGATCGGCCAGACCGACTCTCGCACCCAACCGGTTGCTGAGGACGGACTCCGCCGCTGCCACCGCGTCGAGGATCTCGGAGGGAGCTGCGTCGTCCACGTCCGGCGAGCCGGCGGTGATCTCCACGCTCATCTCCTCCGACCCTACTCCCCGACGGCCCCCCGGTCCCGCCCTCGCGCGAGAATCCCGGAGCGTGGCCGCACCGGCCACGGACCCCGACTTCTACCACCCGCAGATAACGCGCGGGTCCCGTTCCGGATGCGCCGTTCAGCCCTCGGGAAGCGGCCGGACGACGGTACGGTGCCGCCGCCCCCTCCTGAGCACCGCCAGGACCAGCGCGGCGGCCGCGACGACGCCCGTCAGGTTGATCGCGAGCTGCCCGAGCGCCTGCGCACAGATCACCCACTCGCCGAGCACCGCGGCGACCGCCGCGTACCCCGCCGCGGGCACGGTGGTGATCGAGATGAACACGCCGACCAGCGCCGCGGACTTGGCCGACGTCATCGACAGCATCCCGGCCGCGCCCGCCAGCAGGGCGACCACCAGCGAGAACGGGCCGATCTGGAACACGAAGTCCATCTCGTGCCCGGCCAGCACCTCCTCGCGGCCGAACAGCCCGGCCCACGAGCCGAGCAGCGTGGCCAGCGCGGTGATCAGCACCGCGACCGGGAAGCCCACCACCAGCGCCAGAGCGGCCCGGCGCACCAGGTCCCACCTGCGCTGGACCAGTCCGACGGCGATGGCGGCCAGCGGGCCGAACTCCGGTCCCAGGACCATCGCGCCCATCACCGTCACCGGCGAGTTGGTGATCACGCCGACCGCGGCGAGCAGGCAGGCGACGACGAGGAACGCCAGGAACGTCGCGTTGAGCCTGGACTCCTCGCCGGTGCGGTTGACCAGCCCGTCCCACACGACGGCGTCGGCGCCGTCGCCGGGCGCGGCCTCCTCCGCCCGGTCGGCGGCGTCGGACAGCGACGTGTCGATCTGCTCCAGGGTGATGCCGCCGCGCTCGTCGACGCCGAGCGCGCACAGGTCGGCCACCACGTCGTCGGTGGACTCCCTGGCGACGTCCGCCTCGACCAGGTCACCCGGCGGCTGGACGGCCGCACCGCGCAGCACGACGACGTGGGTCACGCCGTCGTGCTCGCGCAGGACGTCCAGCACGGCGTCGGTGCGGTCGGTCGGACAGATCGCACGCAGGTGCAGCACGACCGATCAGGCTCCGGGGTTCTGCGCGGCCGGGGGCTTGGCGTCCACACCGGCCTCCTTGCGCTGCTGCGGCGTGATCGGCGCCGGCGCGGCGGTCAGCGGGTCGTAGCCGCCGCCGGTCTTGGGGAAGGCGATGACGTCGCGCAGCGAGTCGGACCCCGTCAGCAGCATGACGATGCGGTCCCAGCCGAAGGCGATGCCGCCGTGCGGCGGGGCGCCGTACTTGAACGCCTCCAGCAGGAAGCCGAACTTCTCCTGCGCGTCCTCCGGCGTGATGCCCATGACCGAGAACGCCCGCTGCTGCACGTCGGCGCGGTGGATTCGGATGGAGCCGCCGCCGATCTCGTTGCCGTTGCAGACGATGTCGTAGGCGTACGCGAGCGCGTTGCCGGGGTCGGACTCGAAGCGGTCGATCCACTCCGGGGTGGGCGAGGTGAACGCGTGGTGCAGCGCGGTCCACTCGCCGCCGCCCACGGCCACGTCGCCGTCCTTCAGCTCACCGGTGGACTCGAACATCGGGAAGTCCACGACCCACACGAACGACCAGGCGTTCTCGTCGATCAGGCCGACGCGGTGGGCGATCTCCACCCTGGCCGCGCCGAGGATGGCGCGCGCGCTGGAGGCGGTGCCCGCGGCGAAGAACACGCAGTCGCCGGGCTTCGCGCCGACGGCCTCGGCGAGTCCGGCGCGCTCGGCGTCGGAGAGGTTCTTGGCGACCGGGCCGGACAGCGTGCCGTCCTCGCCGATCAGCACGTAGGCCAGGCCGCGGGAGCCGCGCTGCTTGGCCCAGTCCTGCCACGCGTCGAGCGTGCGGCGGGGCTGGCTCGCGCCACCGGGCATGACGACCGCGCCGACGTAGGGCGACTGGAACACCCGGAACGGCGTGTCCTTGAAGTACTCGGTCAGCTCGGTCAGCTCCAGGTCGAAGCGCAGGTCCGGCTTGTCCGAACCGTACTTCGCCATGGCCTCGGCGTAGGAGATGCGGCGGAACGGGGTGGTGATCTCGTGGTCGGCCAGCTCCTTCCACAGCGCGGTGATGACGCGCTCGCCGAGCGCGATCACGTCGTCCTGCTCGACGAAGCTCATCTCGACGTCGAGCTGGGTGAACTCCGGCTGGCGGTCGGCGCGGAAGTCCTCGTCGCGGTAGCAGCGGGCGATCTGGTAGTAGCGCTCCAGACCGCCGACCATGAGGAGCTGCTTGAACAGCTGCGGGGACTGCGGCAGCGCGTACCAGGAGCCGGGGCGCAGGCGGGCGGGCACGAGGAAGTCGCGGGCGCCCTCGGGCGTGGAGCGCGTCAGCGTCGGGGTCTCGACCTCGACGAAGTTCTCGGCGTGCAGCACCTCGCGGGCGATGCGGTTGGTCTCGCTGCGCACGCGCATCGCGCGGGCCGGACCGCTGCGGCGCAGGTCCAGGTAGCGGTGGCGCAGGCGGGTCTCCTCGCCGACCTCCAGGTGGTCGTCCAGCGGGAACGGCAGCGGGGCCGACTCGCTGAGCACCTCCAGCTGGGAGGCGTAGACCTCGATGGCGCCGGTGGGCAGCTCGGGGTTCTCGTTGCCCTCGGGTCGCGGCGAGACCTCTCCGACGACCTTGACGACGAACTCGGAGCGCAGCCGGTGGGCGCGCTCGGCCATCTCGCCCTCGCGGAAGACGACCTGGGCGACACCGGAGGCGTCGCGCAGGTCGATGAAGATGACCCCACCGTGATCGCGCCGGCGTGCCACCCACCCGGTCAGGGTGACTGTCTGCCCGGCGTGCTCGGCCCGGAGCGTTCCGGCCTCGTGCGTGCGCATCACGGGTGCTGCTCTCCTCGTGTCGTACCAGCTGAGCTGTGGCAAGGCGCCAAGGCTAGCCAACGACGGCGGGGTCCGGCTCATCAGGTTGCCGGGGCGGGGGGGGGGGGGGGGGGGGGGGCCCCCCCCCCCCCCCCCCCCCCCCCCCCCCCCGGCGGGGGGCGCCCCCCCGCGGCCCGGCCGCCCCCGCGCCCGCCCCCCCCGCGACGGTGTCCGGCTGGCATTCGGCGTCG
>NZ_JAEIOJ010000003.1:0-533718 GCF_016464305.1 Umezawaea beigongshangensis | reverse complement strand
TGTGGGGTTGGTGCCCCGTGGGCTGCCCCCGGGGTTGGGTGGGGCCGGCGCCCTTTCTTGCCTTGCGGGGGGGGGGCCTTCTTTTGTGGGGGGGGGGGGGGGGGGGGGGGGGGGGGCGGCCCCCCCCCCCGCGCCCGCTCGACCGGCGCTACTCCTCCTCGCCGAAGAACTCCTCGCCGGCCTCCTCGAACACCTCGCCCAGCACCATGCCGCCGACGAACCCGGCCGCCGCGCCGGCGGCCATGCCGCCCACGCCGCCGTGGTGCCCGCCGTGGCCGCCGTAGCCGTGGCCGCCGCGGTGCCCGCCGTGGCCGCCGCCGAACTGCTGACGGCGCTGGCCGACCTGCTGGAGCCAGCCGCCGATCAGCGAGGCCCAGTCGGTGCTCATCGCCTCGGCGTGCGGGACGTGGAAGCGGCCGAACGCGTCCTGACCGGAGCTGAAGAAGCCGCCGCGCTTGTCGGCCTCCAGCACCACGACCAGCTCGTGCGGGCTGGTGACGAAGGTCAGCTCGACCTCGTTGAGCGACCCGGCGAACTGCGGGGGCGGGTAGAACTCGATCTCCTGGTAGAACGGCAGCTCCTGGTGCACGCCGTGGATGCGGCCCTGCTCCAGGTCGGCCTTGCGGAACTGGAAGCCGAGCTGGGAGAACGCCTCCAGCACGCGCTGCTGCGACGGCAGGGGCACGACGGCGAGCGGGTCCAGGTCGCCCTTGTCGACGGCCTTCGCCACCGCCAGCTCCGTGCGCACGCCGAGGTTCATGCCGTGCAGGTGCTGTCCCAGCACCTCGGTCACGGGCGCTTCCCACGGCAGTGGCAGGGAGAACGGGATCACCTGGTCCTGTCCCGCGGCGAGGCGGAAGCGACCGGCGACGACGGCGCGGTGGAACTCCACGGTGCGGTCGCCCTCGTGGTCGCCGTGCTCGACGCCGACCCTGGTGAGCAGGCCCAGGGCGGCGTGCTCGATCTCCACGTCCTGCGTTCCGCCGGTGACGCGCACCTCGCCGGTGACCACGCCGCCGGGCTGCACCCGCGGGGTGGCGAGGACGGTGTCCACGGAGGGGCCGCCCACGCCCAGCGCACCGAGCAACTTCTTGAAGACCATGCTTGGTCCTTCTCCCACTCTGCTGTCGAGACCGGATGGTCGGACGAGCGCGAGCCTAGATCATCGCTGGTCCGGACAAATCGCCCACACGACGGACGTCGGAGCACGGGGGACGATCCCGCTACGATCGCCCGGAGGTGCGGGACCGGACGTTCCGAGCGCTGTCGCGCTCGTTCCCGGCGCCCCGCCCGACGAGCACCGGGAGGACTTCGTTGAGGAACGCCGTCGCACTCGTCGGCTGTCTGCTGCTGGGCATCGTGACGGCCCTGTGCGTGTTCTTCGGCATCCTGGGCTTCACACCGATGGGCGCCTGCGAGCCCGGCGCGACGTCCGGGGCGTGCGCCTACGGGCGGGCGGGGACGGTGGTCGCGTTCGTCGCGATCCCGGCGGTGGCGCTGGTGAGCGTGCTCGCGACGTGGGTGGGCGCGCGGCGCGGCCCGCGGGTGGCGTGGCCGTACGTGGGCCTGGTGGTGACCGTGGCGATGATGACCGGCGCGGTGCTGGTCGTGGGCGGCAGCTGACCCCCTCGACGCGGAACGGCCCCGGCCTGGTGGCCGGGGCCGTCGCGTCGAACGGGCGGGGATCAGGCCGAGGGGGCCAGGTGCAGCAGGCGGTTCGGGGAACCGCTGCCGGGGCTGGTCACCTTGCCGCTCGTCGCACCGCTCACCAGGGCGCTGGAGACCTGGGCCGGCGTGGCGGACGGGTTGGACTGCAGGTAGCGCGCCGCCGCACCGGCCACGTGCGGGGTCGCCATCGACGTGCCGGAGATGCTGCTGGTCGCCGAGTCGCTGGTGCTCCAGGACGAGGTGATCGACGAGCCGGGCGCGAAGATGTCGAGCACCGAGCCGTAGTTGGAGTAGCTGGCGCGGGCGTCGGTGCTGGTGGTGGCGCCGACGGTGATGGCCTCGGTCACCCTGGCCGGGGAGGTGCTGGAGGCGTTGGTGCTGCTGTTGCCCGCGGCCACCGCGTAGGTCACGCCCGCGGCGATCGAGCGGCGCACGGCGGCGTCGATCGTCGTGGACGCGCCGCCGCCGAGGCTCATGTTGGCCACGGCGGGCTTGACGGCGTTGGCGGTGACCCAGTCGATGCCCGCGACCACACCGGCGGTGGTGCCGCTGCCGGAGTTGTTCAGCACGCGGACGCCGTAGACCGTGGCGGCCTTCGCGACGCCGTACTGGCTGCCCGCGATGGTGCCGGCGACGTGGGTGCCGTGGCCGTTGCCGTCCTGGGCGACGGCGTCGTTGTCGACGAAGTCGTAGCCGTTGCGGGCCCGGCCGCCGAAGGTGGAGTGGCTGATGCGCACGCCGGTGTCGATGACGTAGGCGTTCACGCCGGAGCCGGTCGTGGTGTAGCTGTAGGACTGGTTGAGCGGCAGGCTCACCTGGTCGACGCGGTCCAGACCCCACGACGGCGGGTTGGTCTGCGTGGCGGTCGTGCGGAACACCTGGTTCTGCTCGACGTACTCCACGGCGGGGTCGGCGGCCAGGCGCTTGGCCTGCTTCTCCGACAGGGTGACGCTGAAGCCGCGCACGCTGGGGAACACGCGGTCGACCCGGCCGCCGAAGCGGCTGGCGAGCCCGGTGGCCCTGCTGCTGGTGTCGGCGGCCGAGGTGACGGCGCCGGTGTTCTCCTTGAACTTCACGATGAAGCTGTCCGCGACCTTCTCGGTCGCGTCGGCCGCCCGGATCTCACCCTCGGCCGCCTGTGCCGTCCCGGCCATCAGGGACATGGTGGCGGTGGAGGCCACCGCGGCGCCGGCCAGGAATCGGATCTTGCGTGACTGTCCCATGCGTGCTTCCTGTTCTCGAACAGTTCCGCCCGCTCCCCGTGACGCCTTGCAGGGCTCGGGAGCGGGAGTGGAGACGTGGACGATGATCACCCAGGGCAACTGCACCCTCGCTTGCTGTCACTGAGCTAAACAGAGGACACGAACGGGTGAAAGCAGGAAGAATTGCCAGTTTGGTTTGAATGTTAAAAGTACGTTTGACCTGCGACTTCCCGGCCGGTGAGAGATGTTGACGATCTCCCCGGTCGTGTGTGGAACGCATTTCGAGACACGCCGTCAGTAGGAGCGCGGCAGTTTCAGCGTGTTCTGAGCGACGAAATTCAAGATCATTTCTCGGCTCACCGGGGCGATGCGCATGACGCGGGACGCGCCGAGCAGCGAGCCCAGCCCGTACTCGGTGGCGAGACCGTTGCCGCCGTGCACCTGGACGGCCTGGTCCACGGTCGCGACGCACGCCTCCGCCGCGGCGTACTTGGCCATGTTCGCCGCCTCCCCCGCCGCCCCGTCCTGCCCGGAGTCGTAGAGCGCGGCGGCCTTCTGCGTCATGAGCCTGGCCAGCTCGATCTGGATCGCGCACGCCGCCAGCGGGTGCGCCAGGCCCTGGTGCGCGCCGATGGGCGTGCCCCACACCTCGCGGGTGCGGGCGTAGTCCGCCGCCTGCGCCAGCGCGCGGCGCGCGACGCCCGTGGCGAACGCGGCCGCCATGATCCGCTCGGGGTTGAGCCCGGCGAAGAGCTGCGCGAGACCGGCGTCCTCGCTGCCCACGAGCGCGTCCGCGGGCAGCCGCACACCGTCGAAGAAGCAGGTGAACTGCCGTTCCGGGGACACGAGGTCCATCTCGACGGGCCGGAAGGTGAAGCCGGGCGCGTCGGTCGGGACGATCAGCAGCGACGGCGCGAGCCGCTCACCGGTCGCGGAGACGTGCCTGGCCACGACCAGCACCGCCTCCACCTCGTCGACGCCGGAGATGTAGTGCTTGCCGCCGTCGAGCACCCACTCGTCGCCGTCGCGGCGCACGGCCGTGGCGAGGCGGTGCGAGTTGGAGCCCGCGTCGGGCTCGGTGATCGCGAACGCCATCTTCGTGGTGCCGTCGGCGAACCCCGGCAGCCAGCGCGCGCGCTGCGCGTCGGTGCCGAAGCGGGCGATGACCGTCGCGCAGATCGCCGGGGACACCACCATCAGCAGCATCGGCGCACCCGCGGCGGCCAGCTCCTCGCACACGGCGGCCAGGTCCCCGATGCCGCCGCCACCGCCGCCGTAGGACTCGGGGACGGACACGCCGAGGTAGCCCAGCGCACCGGCCTCCGCCCACAGCTCCGCGGTCTTCTCCCCCGCGCGGGCCTTCGCGGTGAAGTACTCGTGCCCGTAGCGGGCGCCCAGGGCGGCGACGGCCGCGCGCAGCGCCCGCCGTTCCTCGGTCTCGATGAACGCGTTCACTGTTCCTCCACGACGATCAGCACGTCTCCGGCGTCGACCTGGTCCCCCCGCCGCACCCGGACCTCCGCGACGGTGCCGTCCGTCGTCGCGAGCACCCGGTGCTCCATCTTCATCGCCTCCAGCACCAGCAGCTCGGTCCCGGCCGCGACGCGGTCGCCCTCGCCGACGCCGATCCGGACGACCGTGCCGGGCACGACCGCGACCGCAGCTCCCGGCAGCACGCGCTCGGCGGGGTCGGGGAAGCGCGGCGCGGTCAGCAGCGAGACCGCCCCGAGGGGGGAGTCGACCTCGGCGCGGTCGCCGTGCAGGGCGACGGCGAAGCGGTGCCGCACCCCGGCCAGCTCCAGCACGACCTCGTGCTCCTGCGGACCGGCGGACCGCACCGACACGACGTGCGCGGGCACGTCGGTGAGCACGCCGTCGCGGGTGTGCCGGTACTCGACGCGCACGGTGTCGTCGCCGACCAGGTAGGAGACCCGCTGCGGCTGGGACACGACGTTGCGCCAGCCGCTCGGCAGGTGGCTGCCGCGGCGGCGCCCGGCGGCCTGCGCGAGCGCGGCGGCCAGCGCGCTGATCCGCGGGTCGTGCGCCGGACGCGGTCCGGCGAGACCGTGCTCGTCGAGGAAGCCGGTGTGCGTGTCCCCGGCGAGGAACGCCGGGTGGCTCAGCACGTCGGCGAGCAGGTCCCGGTTGGTGACCAGACCGTGCACGCGCGTCCCGCGCAGGACGGCGGCCAGCGTGCGGGCCGCCGCGTGCCGGTGCGGGGCCCACGCGATCACCTTCGCGAGCATCGGGTCGTAGTGCACCCCGACCTCGGAGCCGGTCTCCACGCCGCTGTCCAGCCGGACGCCCGGCACGAGGGGGACGTCGAAGCGCAGCAGGGTGCCGGTGGAGGGACGCCAGTCGCAGGCGGGGTCCTCGGCGCACAGGCGGACCTCGATCGCGTGCCCGGAGGGCTCGGGCGGCTCCGGCGGCAGCGCCGCGCCCTCGGCGACGGCGAGCTGCCACGCCACCAGGTCGAGGCCGAACACCAGCTCGGTCACCGGGTGCTCGACCTGAAGCCGGGTGTTGACCTCCAGGAAGTGGAACGCGCCGCGCTCGTCGAGGAGGAACTCCACGGTGCCCGCGCCGACGTAGCCGACGGCGCGGGCGGCGGTGACGGCCGCGTCGCACAGCCGGGCGCGCAGCGCCTCGTCCACGGCGGGGCTCGGCGTCTCCTCCACGATCTTCTGGTGGCGGCGCTGGATCGAGCACTCGCGCTCGCCCAGCGCCCAGACGGTGCCGTGCTCGTCGGCGAGGACCTGCACCTCGACGTGGCGCGCGGCGGTGAGCAGCGGTTCGCAGAACACCGTGCCGTCGCCGAAGGCCGACTCCGCCTCGCGGCGGGCACCGGCGAGCTGATCGGCCAGCTCGCCGAGGGACCGCACGATTCGCATCCCCCGGCCGCCGCCACCCGCGGACGCCTTGACCAGCAGCGGGAGGTCGGCCGCCGTGACGTCCTGCGGCGCCAGCTCGGGCAGCACGGGCACGCCGGCGGCGGCCATCCGCTGCTTCGCAGCGATCTTGGAGCCCATGCCCTCGACCACGTCGGGCGGCGGGCCGACCCAGGTGAGCCCTGCGGCGAGGACGGCGCGGGCGAAGTCGGCGTTCTCCGACAGGAACCCGTAACCGGGGTGCACGGCGTCCGCGCCCGCCGCCGTCGCCGCGGCGACGATCGCGTCCCCGCGCAGGTAGGTCTCGGCGGGGGTCGCGCCGGGCAGCCGCACCGCCAGGTCGGCCTCGGCGACGAACGGCTCGTGCTCGTCGGGGTCGGAGAACACCGCGACGGTCCCCACGCCGAGCTCGCGACACGTCCGGACGATCCTGCGGGCGATCTCGCCGCGGTTGGCGACGAGCAGTCGGGTGATCACGGGGCTCACATCCTGAAGACGCCGTAGCCGGCGGCGCCCTCGACAGGTCCACTGTGGACGGCGGACAGGCACAGGCCGAGCACCGTTCTGGTGTCGCGGGGGTCGATCACGCCGTCGTCGTAGAGGCGGCCGGACAGGAACGGCGCGAGCGACTGCTGCTCGATCTGCCCCTCCACCAGCTCCCGCATCGCCGCGTCGTGCTCCTCGGCGTACTCCCGGCCCTTCGCGGCGGCGGCCTGCCGCGCCACGATCGACAGGACCCCGGCGAGCTGCTTCGGCCCCATCACGGCGGACTTGGCGTTCGGCCAGGTGAACAGGAACCGCGGGTCGAAGGCGCGACCGCACATGCCGTAGTTGCCCGCGCCGTAGGACGCGCCCATCACGACCGTCAGGTGCGGCACGCGGCTGTTGGACACCGCGTTGATCATCATGGCGCCGTGCTTGACGATCCCGCCCTGCTCGTAGCGGGTGCCGACCATGTAGCCGGTGGTGTTCTGCAGGAAGATCAGCGGTGTGGCCGCGGAGTTCGCGAGCTGGACGAACTGCGCGGCCTTCTGCGACTCCTCGCTGAACAGCACGCCCCGCGCGTTGGCGAGGACGCCGACCGGGTAGCCGTGCAGCGACGCCCAGCCCGTCACCAGGCTCGTGCCGTAGGCGGGCTTGAACTCGTCGAAGCGGGACCCGTCGACGACGCGCCCGATCACCTCGCGCGGGTCGAACGGCACCCGCAGGTCCGCTGGCACGACTCCCAGCAGCTCGTCGGCGTCGAGCAGCGGCTCCTCCACCTCGTGCGCGGGCGGCGGTCCCTGCTTGCGGTGGTTGAGCCGCGCGACGACGCGGCGGGTCAGCCGGATCGCGTCGGTCTCGTCCTCCGCGACGAAGTCGGCCAGTCCGGAGACGGAGCCGTGCATCCGCGCGCCGCCCAGCTCCTCGTCCCGCGCCTCCTCGCCGGTGGCCATCTTGACCAGCGGCGGACCGCCGAGGAACACCTTGGCGCGGTCGGCGACCATGATCACGTGGTCGGACAGGCCCGGCACGTACGCGCCGCCCGCCGTGGCGTTGCCGAACACGGCGGTCACCGTCGGCACGCCCGCCGCGGACAGCCGCGTCAGGTCGCGGAACGCCCGGCCGCCGGGGATGAAGATCTCGCTCTGGCTCTGCAGGTCGGCACCGCCGGACTCGACCAGGCTGATCAGCGGCAACCGGTTGGCCAGCGCGATGTCGGCCGCGCGGAACGTCTTGCGCAACGACCACGGGTTGCTCGCGCCGCCCCGCACGGTCGGGTCGTTGGCGACGATCACGCACTCGACGCCCTCGACCACGCCGATCCCGGTGACGACGCTCGCGCCGACCGCGTGGTCGGTTCCCCACGCCGCCAGCGGCGACAGCTCCAGGAACGGCGCGTCCCGGTCCAGCAGCAGCTCCACCCGCTCGCGGGCCAGCAGCTTGCCGCGCCGGTGGTGCCGCTCGGTGTACTTCGGGCCGCCACCGGCGACGGCCTTCGCGTGCTCGGCGTCCAGCGCGGCGAGGGACTCCAGCAGCGCGGCGCGGTTGGCCGCGTACTCCGGCGAGCCGGTGTCGACGCCGGTTCTGAGCACGGTCATCGGGTGAACCCCATTCGCCTCGCCGCCAGTTCCGCCAGCACCTCGCTGGTCCCTCCTCCGATGCCGAGAACCCGCGCGTCGCGGTAGTGCCGCTCCACCTCGGCGTCGCGCAGGTAGCCGAAACCGCCGTGCAGCTGCACCGCCTGGTCCACGACGTGCGAGCACGCCTCCACCGCGGCGTTCTTCGCCAGGCACACCCGGTCGACGCACTCGCGGCCCGCGGCGACCGTCGCGGCGACCTCGCGGGTGAACGTGCGCGCCAGGGCGGTGCGCTGCGCCATCTCCACCAGCCGGTGCCGCACGAGCTGCCGGGAGATCAGCGGCCGGCCGAACGTCTCCCGCGCGCGGACCCACGCCAGCGTCAGGTCCAGGCAGCGCTGGGCCGTCGCGCACGCCTGCACGGCCAGCGAGATCCGCTCGGCCTGGAACTGCCGCGCGATCAGCGCGAAGCCGGCGTTCTCCGCGCCGACGAGGTTGCCCACCGGGACCCTGGCCCGCGCGAAGGACAGCTCGGCGGTGTCCGAGCAGTGCCACCCCATCTTCTCCAGCCCGCGGGTCACCGTGAAGCCGGGCGTGCCGCGCTCGACCACGAGCAGGCTGATCCCGCCGTGCCCCTCACCGCCGGTGCGCACGGCGGTGGTGACGAAGTCGGCGCGGCTGCCGGAGGTGATGAACGTCTTGCTGCCGTCCACGACGTAGTGGTCGCCGTCGCGCACGGCCCTGGTGCGCAACGCGGCCACGTCGGAGCCGCCGTCGGGCTCGGTGATCGCGAGCGCGCCGATCAGCTCTCCGGCGAGCGTCGGCCGGACGAACCGCTCGATCTGGCCGGGATCGCCCGCGTCGACCACGTGCGGCAGCGCGATGCCGTGCGTGAACAGCCCGGCGACGAGCCCGGAGGAGGCGCCCGCGTGGATCAGCTCCTCGGTGAGCACCACCGTGTCGAGGAGGTCGCCGCCGCAGCCGCCGACCTCCTCGGCGAACCCGACGCCCAGCAGCCCCACCTCGGCGGTCCTGCGGTGCAGCTCGCGCGGCAGCTCACCGGCGCGCTCCCAGCCGTCGAGGTGCGGCACGACCTCCCGCTCGGCGAACCGGCGCGTCGTGGCCCGCAGCTCGACGCGCTCCGGCGTCTCGAACAGCTCCCCGGTGATCGTCACAACAGCTCCTCCCGGACGGTCACAACAGCTCCTCCGGAACGGTCACAACAGTTCCTCCGGAACGTCCGCGTGCCGGCAGCGCAGCCACTCGCCCAGCGCCTTGGCCTGCGGGTCGAAGCGGGCCGAGGAGGCGACACCGGCACCGAGCAGGCCGTGCAGCACGAAGTTCAGCGCGCGCAGGTTCGGCAGCTCGTAGCGGTCCACGACCAGGTCCCGCGTCTCGGGCAGCAGCTCGCGCAGGCGAGCGGTGGTCAGCTCGTGCGCGAGCCACCGGTACGCCGCGTCCGAGCGCACCCACACGCCCAGGTTCGCGTCCCCGCCCTTGTCCCCGGAGCGCGCGCCCACCACCGCGCCCAGCGGGACGCGCCGGGTCGAGCCGGGAGCGGGCGCGTCCGGCACCCGCTCCGGCGGCACGTGACGGCGTGGTCCCGAGGGTGGCGGCGCGACCGCGACGCGGGCGCCACCGGGCAGCACGGCGGTGTGCCGCACGGCGCTCTGCGGCACGAACGCCGCCGAGCACACGCCGAACGGCGTGCCGTCCGACGGCGGCGCGGTCACGTGGAAACCGGGGTAGGAGGCGAGCGCCAGCTCCACCGCAGCGCGGGCGAAACCTTTGGCGCGTGCGGGATCGCGCGTGCGGATCGTGGCGTGCAGCAGCGCGCTCGCCGTCTCCTGCGTGTCGGCGTCCGGCCGGTCGACGCGCGCGAGCGTCCACTCCAGACCGTCGGAGCCGATCGCGGCGTCGAGCTGCCGCCGCACCAGATCCGCCTTCTCGTCCACGTCCAGTCCGGTGAGGACGAACGTCGTGCCGTTGCGGAACCCGCCGAGGGTGTTGAGGCACACCTTCAGCTCCGGCGGCGGCGGCGAGCCGACGACACCGCTGATCCGCACCCGGTCCGGGCCGACCTGCTCCAGCACCGCCGTGTCGACGTGCGCGACGACGTCCGGCCCGAGGTAGGCGGGATTCCCGATCTCGTAGAGCAGCTGCGCGGTGACCGTGCCGGTCGTGACGGCTCCGCCGGTGCCGTCGTGCTTGGTGATCACGGCCGATCCGTCCGCGTGCAGCTCGGCGATCGGGAAGCCGGGCCGGTCGAGGCCGGGGACCTCGCCGAAGAAGGAGAAGTTGCCGCCGGTGGCCTGCGCGCCGCACTCCAGCACGTGCCCGGCGACGACCGCGCCCGCCAGCGCGTCCCAGTCGTCGGGCCGCCAGCCGAAGTGGGCGACGGCGGGACCGACGACGAGGGCCGCGTCGGTCACCCGGCCCGTCACCACGACGTCGGCGCCGGAGCGCAGGCAGTCGGCGATGCCGTGGGCCCCGAGGTAGGCGTTGGCCGTGAGGGGGTCGCCGAAGCCGAACTCCGCCGCCCGGTCCAGGAGGTCGTCACCGGTCACGTGCGCCACGCGCGGGTGCAGGCCGAGCCGGTCGGCCAGCTCGTCCAGGGCCCGCGCGAGTCCCGCCGGGTTGAGACCACCGGCGTTGACGACGATCCGGGTGCCGCGCTCCAGCGCGAGGCCGAGCGCGTCCTCCATCTGCCGCAGGAACGTCCTGGCGTAGCCGAGACCCGCGTCGCGCGCCCGGTCGCGGCCGAGGATCAGCATGGTGAGTTCGGCGAGGTAGTCGCCGGTGAGGAAGTCCAGGTCGCCGCCCTGGAGCATCTCCCGCACGGCGGAGAAGCGGTCGCCGTAGAAGCCGGAGGCGTTGCCGACGCGGATCACGACCGCGCCCTGTCCCGGCCGGGGCCGGGGGCGCCCGCGAACGCCTGCGCGACGCCCAGCCAGGACGCGGCGACGCGCCCGGTCGCGGTGAGGCCGAGGTCGTCGCGGTGACGCCGCTGGGTCACCAGCAGGCAGAAGTCCAGCGCGGACCCGGTCACCCGGTTCGCGGCGTCCGGCTCGCCCCACGTCCACAGCTCGCCGCGCGGCCCGGTCAGCTCCACCCGCACCTGCTCGTCGGGCACCGGCAGACCGCGCACGGCGAAGGAGAAGCCCAGCGTGCGCACGCCGAGGTGGGCGACGTGCCGCAGCCGCGCGGTCGGCTCGCGCGCCGCGCCCAGCGCGTCGGCGACGTCCTGGCCGTGCGCCCACGTCTCCATCAACCGCGCCGTCGCCATCGACGCCGGGCTCATCGGCGGCCCGAACCAGGCCAGCTTCCGCCCGTCGGGCACGGCGGCGAGCGCGCGGGACAGCGCGTCCCGCCCGGTCCGCCACCGGGCGAGCAGTTCCGCGCGCGGTCGCGCGGCCCCGCGCCCGGCGGCCACGTCGACGGCACCGGCCCCCTCGTCCAGCGCCTCCCGCACGGCGGCCGTGAAGGCGGCCTCGTCGGTCACCGCGAGCAGGGCCACCTCGTCGGTCCACGCGAGGTGCGCGACCTGGTGGGCGATCGTCCAGCCCGCGGCGGGCGTGACCGTCGTCCAGTCCTCGTGCGCCGCCACGAGGGCGTCGAGGTCGGCGCTCTCCGCGCGCAGGTCGTCGAGCAGGTCCGTGCGCGTGCTCACGCGTCCTCCCCGAGCGCTCGGTCGAGCAGGGCCGCCCAGCCGCGCACGACGTGCGCGCGGCGCTTGCCGTCGTCGGTGAGCTGGTTGGCCAGGGCGAGACCGCGGACCAGGTCGAGCGTCGCCTGCACCGCCTCGCGCACACCGGGCCTGCTCTCGTCCGCGCCGAGCAGCTCGACGGCCAGCCGGTGCGTCTCGCGGCCGATGCGCGTCTGCAGCGGGATCACGACCCGCTTCAGCTCGGGGTCGGTGCGCGCCGCGACCCACAGCTCCAGCGCGGCGGTGAACAGCTCGCTGGCGTAGAAGTCGGCGATGAGCCGGACCACCGCCTCGGTGCCGCCGTCCACCGCTCGCGCCCGCTCTTCGAGCTGCTGCACGCTCTCCGCGCCGAGGTGCTCCACGGCCGCCGCGACGAGTTCGCCGCGCGTGCGGAAGTGGTGCAGCTGCGCGCCCCGCGACACCCCGGCCCGCTCGGCGACGAGCGTCGTGGTCGTGCCCGACCACCCCCGCTCGACCAGGCACGCGACGGTCGCCTCCATGAGCTTGCGCCGGGTCTCCCGGCTCCGGTCCACCTGCCGCTGCCGCACCTCGATCACCCACCGAGTGTCGCGCGTCACAAACAAACAGTCAAGCCTGCATGTAACCACGAGTTGAGCGCTCAGGCACCATGAGTTGAGCGTTCGAACACCGCGAGTTGAGCGTTCGCGACGCGAGACCGTGACACGGCCGCGGAACCGCTCGGCCAGCACCTCGGGCACGTCGAGGTCCGAACGGGTGGGCCAGGTGCGGGCGAAGCAGTGGACGCGGCGGCGCGGACGACCCCGGTGCGGGTCCACCGCCGGGGCGAACGACAGGCCGCCGCCGGGCACCGGTTCAGCACCGATCTGGCCCGGACCTCGTGAAACACCACGTCGGC
The DNA here is from genome assembly GCF_016464305.1 of Umezawaea beigongshangensis. Lineage (GTDB taxonomy): Bacteria > Actinomycetota > Actinomycetes > Mycobacteriales > Pseudonocardiaceae > Umezawaea_A > Umezawaea_A beigongshangensis. The sequence goes on along the minus strand of NZ_JAEIOJ010000003.1, from coordinate 521,317 downwards.
GCACTCGGGAGTTCGTACGCTGCACACCAGACCCGGCAGGACCCGCTGCCCCGACACCCCGCCCCTCGGCCCGTTCCACCTCGTACCGCCCGCTCGAACACGCGTTCGAAGACCCGTCGATCACACCACGGAGTGCTCCTTGTCAGCGGTGGACCTCGTCCTGACCCCCTTCCACACCACGGCCGTCGTGGCCTTCGGCGCGTCCACGAGCTGGGGCGAGGTGGTCGGCTTCGTGACCGGCGCGCTCTGCGTGTGGCTGGTCGCCAGGCAGAACCCCTGGAACTGGGGCATCGGCATCCTCAACAACCTGGCGTTCTTCGTCCTCTTCCTCGCCAGCGGCCTCTACGCCGACTCCGGGCTCCAGGTCGTGTACGTCGTGCTCGCGCTCTACGGCTGGTGGGCGTGGCTGCGCGGCGGCGACCGGCGCTCGCCGCTCCCGGTGAGCACCACGACCCGGCCGCAGTGGCTCGGCCTGCTGGCCGCGGGGGTCGCGGGCACGGCGCTGCTGACCTGGGTCCTCAGCACGTGGACCCCGTCGACGGTGCCACTCGCCGACGCCGTCACCACCGTCCTGTCGCTGCTCGCGACCTGGGGCCAGACCCGCAAGAAGGTCGAGTGCTGGTGGCTGTGGATCGCCGCCGACGTGATCTACGTGCCGCTCTACGCGCACAAGGACCTGTGGCTGACCGCGATCCTCTACCTCGGCTTCCTCGGGCTGTGCGTCGTGGGCCTGCGGGCGTGGACGTCCGCGCTGCGCGTCGACCGGGCCGAGCGGGTGGCCGCGTGAGCCGCTTCGCGCACTCCCTGGTGCTGGGCAAGTTCTACCCGCCGCACGCCGGGCACCACCACCTGATCCGCACCGCCGCGGCGGCCTGCGAGCGCACGACGGTCGCGGTGCTGGCGTCGAGCGCCGAGTCGATCCCGCTGGCCGACCGGGTGGCGTGGCTCGCCGCCGAGCACGCGGACACCCCCGGCGTGGCGATCGTCGGCGACGTGGACGACCACCCGATGGACCTCCTCGACGACGACGTCTGGGAACTGCACGTCGGTGTCGCGCGCTCGGTCCTGGCACGGCGGGCCATCGCCGACGGGACGCCGGGCGCGGCGACCGTGGACGCGGTGTTCTCCAGCGAGGACTACGGCGAGGAGCTCGCGAAGCGGCTGGGGGCGCGGCACGTGCCGGTGGACCCCGGCCGCGTCGCGCACCCGGTCTCGGGCACGGCGGTCCGGGCCGATCCGCGCGGCACGTGGCACCACCTCGCCCCGGCCACGCGCGCCGGGCTCGCCGCGCGAGTGGTCGTCGTGGGCGCGGAGAGCACCGGCACGACCACCGTCTCCCGCCTGCTGGCCGAGCACTTCGGCGCGGGGTGGGTGCCCGAGCGCGGGCGGGCGCACACCGGGGACAAGCTCCTCGCGGCGCACGCGCTGGCCGACGCGGCCGGCCGGGAGCGGCCCGACGCGGCCGGGCTGGTGTGGACGGTCGGGGACTTCGTGGACGTGGCGCGGGGGCAGCAGGCCGACGAGGACGCCGCCGCGGCGGTCGGCGGCCCGCTGCTGGTGTGCGACAACGACGCGTGGGCCGCGACGGTCTGGGCGCACCGCTACCTGGGCGCACCCCACCCGGACGTGGCGGCGGCGGTGGGGAACCGCCGTCCGCACCTCTACCTGCTGACCGACGACGCGGGTGTGCCGTTCGAGCAGGACGGCTGGCGCGACGGCGAGCACCTGCGGCCGTGGATGACCGGCCTGTTCACCGAGCGCCTGCGCGAGCGGGGCGTGCCGTGGGCGCTGCTGTCGGGGTCGCTGGAGGCGCGGGTGGCGCGGGCCGTCGAGCTGTGCGAGGAGCTGCTGCGCGAGCACTTCACGTTCAGCGCTCCCCCCGGCTGAACGCGCTCGGCCGCCCGCGAACCGCACGTGCGGGAGGAGGTGCCGGTACCGCCGCACGACGAGGCGACGCACGCCCGGATCACCGACGACGGCAGCCCGCTGCTGGACATCTCCGAGGCGGTGGAGCAGACGGCGCAGCTCTCGGCGTTCGAGCGGGTCGGGAAGGCGGCGGACATCGCCTGTGCGGTGGCGTTCATCGCTTCGGACCAATCGCACTGGATCAGCGGCTCTTTCATCGACGCCGCGGGTGAAGCGCTGCTAGGGTGATCGAAGACGTTTCCTGACGACACGAGTCAATCACGGGCAAGGTCTGAAGATGACTGAGAAGATTGCCGTGGACGTCTGGTCGGATCCCGTCTGCCCGTGGTGCTACCTCGGCAAACGACGGTTCGAACAGGCGCTCGAACGATTCGAGCACCGCGAGCACGTCGAGGTGCGCTGGCGCAGCTTCGAACTGGACCCGAGCGCCCCGAGGACCGATCCGCCGACCCTGCCCGAGCGCATGCTGAACGTGCTCGGGCTGCCGCCGGGGGAGGCGGAGTACGGGATCACCTACATCACCGGCCTCGCCGAGGAGGTCGGCCTGGACTACCACCTGTGCGACGCCCGTCCGGTCAACAGCGGGGACGCGCACCGGCTGCTGCACTTCGCCACGGCCAACGGCAAGGGCGACGAGCTGCGGGAACGTCTCAGCAGCGCCTACTGCGGCGAGGGCGTGAACATCGGCGACCACGAGACGCTGCTCTCGCTCGCAGAGCAGGTCGGGCTCGACCGGGCCGAGGTCGCCGAGGTCCTCCGGAGCGACGCCCACGCGGCGGAGGTGGCGCAGGACGTCGCCGACGCCAGGCGGATCGGCGTCACGAGCGTTCCCACGTTCCTGTTCGGCGGGGCCCACCTGGCCGCCGGCGCCTGCTCGACCGACGAGCTGCACGGCGCGCTGAAGCGCACCTGGGCCGACGCCCACCGGTGAGCGGGACTTTCTCGGGACAGTTCGCAAAAAAGAGCCGCGTCGGCGACACGGCTCTTTTTTCTTGACCGCACCACGCGAATTCTGGGCAGCACCGGGGGAACCCGCGGGAATCGCCTGGCCCGCTCGTAGCGGGCACAGGGCGCGACCAGCGTGAAAGTCGTGCCCGTCGGAGTCGACGCGCCTTCCGGGGACACCGGAAACGCGCCGAACCTCGTCGACGGGGAGCTGCGGACGGCACCGTGCCGCTCCCCGCCGGTCCGCGCACGCCGTCCACCCGGATCGTCCCGGCGATCACCAGGGCCGCCGAGGCCGCCGGACGACCGGCCCCGCGAGTGTTGGTGGTGCTGCCCGCCGTGGTCGCCGACGACCTCGCCACCGTCCGCGACGTCACCGCGGGCCAGTTGCGTTCTACGGGCAGGTCCCCTCCTGCCAGCAGGTCGCGGCGGACGAGGGCGGCGTCCGCGGCCGCCGCGTCGGTGCCGAGGTCGCGGAACCCCCGCGCACGCACCAGGTTCCGCCACCGTCCCGAGTGGACGGACGAGTGCTGGAGCTGCGGACGGGCCGACCACGGCGCTCGACGTCACCGCGCGGGCGCAGGTCCTCCGGCCGCTCGACGCGCGGCGGCGGGCCGGTGCCGCGGAGCTGCTGATCGGCCACGGCCGCGCCCCGGCTGGACGACGCCGGTCGTCGGCCGAGCACGCACCCGGCCCGGACCTCCTGGAACGCCTCACCCCGCCCTCCGGTCACCGGATTGGCCCATCGGCCACCTCCCCCGGCAGGATGGACCCGTGCGCGACGACGACTCCGGCGACCCCGCCGCCCCGCGGCGCCGACGCAGACGCGCGGAGCCGGTGCGGCGCGGAGCCGTCGCCGCACCGCGGGGGCACGGCCACGGCCACGGGCACTCCCCCGCCGGGCCGGCGTCGGCGCGGGTGCGCAGACTGCTGCTGATCCTCACGCTCCCGCTGGTGCTGGCCACGGTCGTGGGCGCGCTCGTGCTCTACCCGTTCGGGAAGGACCAGGCCACCGGCGCGGACATCGGTCTGACCCAGGTGCCGGTGCGCGGCGACATCACCGCGGCGGTGCGGGGGCCGTGCGACGGGTCGCGGGTGCAGGTCGGCGTGCCGCAGGACCAGCCGGCGGACGCCGGGTGCCTGCTGGTGACGGTGCTGATGGAGGACGGGCCGACACCGGGCGGCAGCATCGTCCTGCCGGTGCCGGTCGAGCCGAGCACCCCGCGGTTCGCGGTGGGCGACGCCGTGGTGCTCCAGTACTCCGGCTCCGACCCGGCCAACAGCCAGTCCTACCAGCTCGTGGACTTCCAGCGCGGGACACCGCTGCTGGTGCTGGGCGCGCTGTTCGCGCTGGCCGTGCTGCTGCTGGGGCGCTGGCAGGGTCTGGCGGCGCTGGGCGCGCTGGTGCTGAGCCTCGTGGTGCTGGTCGTGTTCGTGCTGCCCGCGATCCTCGCCGGGGAGAACCCGCTGACGGTCGCGGTCGTCGGCGCGGGACTGATCATGTTCGTGGTGCTGTACCTGACGCACGGGTGGTCGGCGCGCACCACGACGGCGGTGATCGGCACGCTGGTGAGCCTCGCGCTGATCGGCGTGCTGGGCTCGCTGTTCTCCTGGGCGAGCGACCTGACCGGCCTGGACGAGGACACCGCGAACCTGGTCACGCTGCTGGGCCACGGCATCGACACGCGCGGCCTGCTCCTGGCGGGAGCCCTGATCGGCGCGCTGGGCGTGCTGGACGACGTGACGGTCACGCAGACCAGCGCGGTGTGGGAACTGCGCCGGGCGAACGCGTCGCTGACCTGGCGGCAGCTCAACGCGGCCGGTCTGCGGATCGGCCGCGACCACATGTCCTCGGTGGTCAACACGCTGGTCATGGCCTACGCGGGCGCGGCGCTGCCGGTGCTGCTGGCGTTCTCGGTGTCGGGGCGCACGCTGGGCGAGATCCTCACCGCGCAGCAGGTCGCGCAGGAGATCGTGCGCACGCTGGTGGGCAGCATCGGCCTCGTGGCGGCGATCCCGATCACGACGGCGCTCGCGGCGTTCGTCGCGAGCCGGGAGACGCCCGCAGCCCCACCGGACCCCGACCCCGAGCCGGAACCGGAGCCGGAGCCCGAGCGCCCGCGCGCGGTGACGCGCATGGAGGGCGAGCTGTACGGCTACTCCCCCGACAGGGGTCCGTGGCGACGTCCGCCACCGCAGCGCCGCACCGGCGGTTAGGTCGCCCGGGGCCACACCCGCCGCGCGACCGCCTCCGGGTCCCAGAACGTCTCGGCGAGGGTGATCAGACCGTTCCCGTCGAAGCGGAACCGCGCGGTGCCCTCGAACTCGGTGGTGGCGCCCAGCTCGTGGGTGACCCCCCGAGCGCCGGGCGAGCTGGTGGATGCCGTGGCCGAGACCGCCCTCGTCGTCGGCCCCGTGGACGTTCAGCGCCAGCAGGTAGTGCTGGAACAGGAAGCTCTGGCAGGTCTTGCCGATCGTCTTGACCGCGATCGGGTAGCGGTACTCGTCCAGCGCGCTCTCCGGCGCGTCCAGCGGGGTCGCCACCGTGCGGCCCCGCTCCCCGAGCTCGGTCAGCAGCGGCTGGAGCAGTCGACGCGGAACGGCCGACAGGCGGCGCGCGGCGACCGACTGAGCGCCGCTGGCGTCGCGCAGCCGCACGCTCAGGGGGTAGAAGTCCGCCAGGTTCACCAGGTCCAGCGCCTGTCCGGCGTCCACCGCCCGGTCCACGGCCCGCGCGGCGCGTTCTGCGTGCCCGGCGGCCGACGCCCACCGCTTCTCCCCGGCCAGCCGTTCGGCCAGGTCCACGTAGTGCTCGGCGATGCGCAGCCAGCACTCGGTGATCTGGTGGGCGCTGCGGAACAGGTGGTCCTCCGGCCCGGACGGCGTGGTCGCGCGCAGGCGGCGCACCACGTCCGGCCGGACGACCCGGAGGTGGTCCAGCAGCGGCAGGTCGGGGTCCGCGACGGGACGGGGCAGCCCGTGGCGGTCGCAGGCCGCCGCGACGTGCGACTCGACGCCGGTGCGGAACGGCGGGGGACGCGAGGTGAACGCCCGCGCCACCCCGGACACCTCGTGCGCCCCCAGCGCGAGCAGGACGCGGAACGCCGACACCGACCCGGCGTCGCCGGAGTCCTCCCGCGGGAAGGACTCCGGCGGGGTCACCCGCTCGTCCGCGAGGAACTCGTGCAGGGTCTCCAGGCCCGTGATCAGGAGGTGGGCGAGCCGACGCAGCCCGCGATCGGTCAGCACCGCGGGCCGCTCGTCGTGCAGGGCGTCGTCGATCAGCCACAGGCACAGCTCCGCGGCCTGGTACCCGGCGGTGACGACGACGCCACCGGTCCACTCCGGACCGGTGTCCCAGGTGGATCTCAGCAGCGGGTACCTGGTGCAGCGCTCGCAGGGGGACCGTGTCGCGGCGTCGGAGGTCATGAACGTGCGACCCCTCCGGGCGGGGGAGGACGAGCGGCGGCCGCAGCGCAGGTCGCCGACGACTACGGCTACAAGGCATCAGTCTTCTGCGTCACAGCAGGTCAGGGTCACGGCGACCGTCCTCTTCGTACCCGTTGCGCGTCCGCCGCACGCCGCCGTAGCCTTCGCGGGATGGAACCGCTTCGCCACGCACTCGCGGACTGGGACGACCTCGTGTCCACCGCCACCCCGCACCTGGAGAGGCTGTTCCGGGTCCAGGAGGACCCGACCCAGCTGCCGGTGTCCAGCGACGCCCCCTCGCTCCGCGTCCGCGCGCAGACCCCCGGCCCCCTGCCGAAGACCGGACGGCCGCTGGCGGAGCTGCTGCCGGAGGTGCTGGACCTCGTGCTCCAGCAGGGCTACTGCAACGGCGCGCACCCGCAGTACCACGGCTACTTCCACCCCCGCCCCCTGCCCGTGACCGTCCTCGGGGACGCCATCGCCTCCCTGCTGAACCAGAGTCCCGCGGCGTGGCGGATGGGACCGGCGGCCACCGCCCTGGAGTACGAGACCCTGGCCTGGCTCGCCGACTTCGTCGGTTACCCCCGCGGCGGCCCGGACCGCCTGCCGGGAGTGTTCACCTCGGGCGGGTCCACGGCGAACCTCGCCGGATTGAAGCTCGCGCGCGACGTGACGCTGGGGCGGGAGGTCCAGGACGCGGGGCTCGCCGACTCCCCCCGGCGGCTGACGTTCTACGCCTCGTCCGAGACGCACTACTCGATCCCCCGCGCGCTCGACGTGCTGGGAGTGGGCCGGGACGCGCTGCGCGTGGTCCCGGTGGACGAGCACGGCCGGATCTCGCTCCCCGCGCTGCGGGACCTGATCGCCCGCGACGTCGCAGCGGGCCGCACACCGGCCTGCGTGGTCGGACTGGCCTGCGCGACCGCCACGGGGGCGGTGGACCCGCTGACGGAGCTGGCCGACGTCGCCGCGGAGCACGACATGTGGTTCCACGTCGACGGCGCGGGCGGAGCGCCCTACGCCGGCCTGCCGGAGACCGGGGCTGCGTTCGCCGGGCTCGACCGCGCCGACTCGCTGACGGTGGACCCGCACAAGTGGTTGTTCACGCCCTACGGGCTCGGCTGCCTCCTGGTCCGGGACAGCGCCGAACTGGCCAGGAGCTTCCGCGGCGGGGCGCACTACTGGCAGGTCGAGGAGGACGTCGACACCGTCTTCATGGCCGTCGAGGGCGCGCGGCCGTGGAAGTCGCTCGGACTGTGGCTCGCGATGAGCCAGCTCGGCAGCGAGGGCTACGCCGACCTGCTGGCGCGCAACCTGGGCGTGGCACGCCACCTCGCCGACCGGGTGCGTGCGCGGGAGGGCTTCGAGCTGTTCGGCGAGCCCACCGTCGCGATCTGCTGCTTCCGGGTGCTGCCCGCGGACCCCGCGGTGGACGCCGACGCCCTCAACGAGCGCCTCCAGCAGCGGCTGGCCGACTCCGGGGAGTTCTTCGTGACGACCTGCCGGCCGGACGGCCGGGTGTTCCTGCGGGCGGCGATCAGCAACTTCGGCACCGAGGAGCGCCACGTCGAGGCGCTGCTGGCAGCGCTCGACGCGGCGCGGTCGGACGTGCTCTAGCGAGCCAGCAGCACGAAGACCAGCGCGAGAGCGGCGGGCAGCACCTGGACGAACAGGATGCGGCGGCTGACCGTGATCGCTCCGTAGACGCCCGCGACGATCACGCACAGCAGGAAGAACACGGCGAACTGGAATCCCGCGCCACCGGCGAACAGCGACCACAGCAGACCGGCGGCGAGGAAACCGTTGTAGAGCCCCTGGTTCGCCGCCAGCGACGCCGACTCCTCCGCGAACGCCTCCGTCGTGCCGAACGCGGCCCTGGCGCGCGGCGTGCGCCACAGGAACATCTCCAGCACGACGATGTAGACGTGGATGATCGCGACGAGCACGACCAGGACGTTCGCGACGATCTGCACGCGTTTCCCCTCGGAGTGACCGGGACGAAGATCGGCCCGACTCGACAACCTACTCGGCGCGGGGCGCGCGCTTCCCGGTGGGACACTGGTCTTCGTGGGACGACAGCGCGAGATTCCCGGCACGATCACGGCACAGGTCGACTTCGGCGTGGCCAGGCTCGTGCCCGACGAGCACCGGCAGCGCGCGTGGGAGCTCACCGTGGACGGCACCCCGCAGTCGCACGTGGACCTCGACGACCCGTCGTACCTGCTGTTCGAGTACACCCGGCGGATCGGCCACGTCCTCGACCACACCGCGCCGCGCGGCGAGTCGCTGCGGGTGCTGCACCTGGGCGGCGGGGCGCTGACGCTGCCGCGCTACGTCGCCGCCACGCGGCCTGGATCGAGCCAGCAGGTCGTCGAGGCCGACGCCGCGCTCGTCGAACTGGTGCGCCGCGAGCTGCCGGTCGACCGCGGGTCGCGCATCCGCATCCGGCACGGCGACGCCCGCGAGGTCATGTCGCGGGCGCCGGACGACGCCTTCGACGTGGTGATCAGCGACGTGTTCGCCCGCGCCACGACACCGGCGCACCTGACCACGCGGGAGTACGTGCGCGACGCCGACCGGGTGCTGCGCTCCGGCGGGGTGTTCGTGGCCAACGTCGGCGACACGTGGCCGCTGGAGTACGCCCGCTCCCAGATCGCCAACGCCACCGCCGTGTTCGAGCACGTGTGCGCGATCAGCGATCCGGGGACGCTGAACGGGCGCCGCTTCGGCAACGTCGTGATCGTCGGCAGCCACCAGCCGCTGCCGATCGCCGCGCTCACCAGGCACGCGGCGGGCGACGTGTTCCAGGGCCGACTGCTGGAGGGCGCGGCCCTCACCCGCTTCACCAGCGGTCGCAAGCCGGTGACCGACGCGACGGCGGCGCCGTCCCCGACGCCGCCGAGCGGCTTGTTCGGCTGAGCCGCCGAGCGGCTTGTTCGGCTGAGCCGCCGAGCGGCTCGTTCGGCTGAGCCGCCGAGCGGCTCGTCCGGCTGAGCCGCCGCGTCAGTCCAGCGTGGTCACGAAGCGCGACACGGCGTCCGGGTGGAGCTTCTGCGCGATCCGGCCCTGCGGCGCGAGCGACCCCAGGCGGTACAGCGGCCGGTCGGCCGCCGCCTCGCCGCGCGCCTCCGCCCGCAGCTGCGCCACCAGCAGGCCCGAGTACACGAGTCCCCTGGCGTCGCCGCGGCCCGCGAGGACGTCGGCGAGGCGGCGCAGCGGGAACACGCCCAGCTCGCGCCCGCCCGTGCCCGCGTAGATCGCGAGCGCCAGGTTGATCGCCTTGCGGCCACCGCTGACGAGGAGCCCCATCGTCCTGCTGCCGCGCACGTCCGTCACCAGCAGGTCGATCTTCTCCGCGCCGTGCAGGTCGACCGAGCGCGTCCCGAAGGCCCGCACGGACAGGACGGTGCCCTGGAGCCACACCCGCCGCCGCGCCTCGCTCCACGCGAGCATCAGCAGGGGCAGGCCCACGATCGCCGCGGCGACCAGACCGGCGGTGCGCCCGCCGATCAGCCCCACGAGACCACCGATCGCACCGGCGATCAGCACCGCGCCGATGCCGACCATGCGGGCGCGCTTGCGCACCGTGGCCGGGTCGAGCAGGTCCAGCGGTACGCGCTCCTCCGCGGTCGACGGCTGTGCGGAGCCCTCGGTCTCGTCGCTCACCGGCCCAGCGCCTCCAGCACGGCGGCCACGGCCCCGTCCAGCGGGATCTGCCGCTGCTCACCCGTGGCCAGTTCCTTGAGCTGCGCCGCACCGGCCTCGATGTCCCGGTCGCCGAGCACCAGGGCGAACCGCGCGCCCGACTTGTCCGCGGCCTTCATCGCGCCCTTGAGGCCGCGACCGCCGTAGGCGAGGTCGGTCCGCACGCCCGCGGCGCGCAGCTCACCCGCGAGCGCCACCACCCGGCCCTTGGCCGCGTCGCCCAGCGGCACGCCGAAGACGTCGCAGCGCGTCACGTCACCGGGCGTGATGCCCTCGGCCCGGCACGCCAGCAACGTGCGGTCCACGCCCAGCCCGAAGCCGACACCGGCCAGCGGCTGCCCGCCGAGCTGCTCCATGAGCCCGTCGTAGTGCCCGCCGCCGCCGATGCCGGACTGCGCGCCCAGGCCGTCGTGCACGAACTCGAACGTCGTCTTCGTGTAGTAGTCCAGGCCGCGCACCATCCGCGGGTTCTCGACGTACTTCACGCCCAGCGCGCTCAAGTACCCCTTGACCTGCTCGTAGTGCTCCCGCGTCTCCGGCGACAGGTTGTCCACCATCAGCGGCGCGTCGGCGACCATCTCCCGCACCTCGGGACGCTTGTCGTCCAGCACGCGCAGCGGGTTGATCTCCGCGCGGCGGCGGGTCTCCTCGTCCAGCGGCAGGGCGGCGAGGAACGCCTGGAGCTTCTCCCGGTACTGCGGGCGGCAGGTGGAGTCGCCCAGCGACGTCATCTCCAGCCGGTAGCCGGTCAGGCCCAGCGCGCGGAAACCGGCGTCGGCGACGGCGATGACCTCGGCGTCGAGCGCGGGGTCGTCCACGCCGATCGCCTCGACGCCGACCTGCTGGAGCTGGCGGTAGCGGCCCGCCTGCGGGCGCTCGTAGCGGAAGAACGGCCCGGCGTAGCACAGCTTCACCGGCAGCGAACCGCGGTCCAGGCCGTGCTCGACGACAGCGCGCATCACGCCGGCCGTGCCCTCGGGACGCAGCGTCACCGAGCGGTCGCCGCGGTCGGCGAAGGTGTACATCTCCTTGCTCACGACGTCGGTCGACTCGCCGACGCCGCGCGCGAACAGCGCGGTCTCCTCGAAGACCGGCAGCTCGACGTGGCCGTACCCGGCACGCCGGGCCGACTCGACCAGGGTGTCGCGCACGGCGGCGAACGACGCCGAGACCGGCGGGAAGTAGTCGGGGACGCCCTTGGGCGCCTGGAAGGGGGTGATGCCGGATGAAGTCACTTCTACAGTCCTCGGTGCGGGGTGGCCGGTGCGTCCGCGCCCAGTTCCAGCAGGAACGGGTTGCTCGCGCGCTCGCGGCCGATGGTCGTCGTGGGCCCGTGGCCGGGCAGCACCACCGTGTCGTCGTGCAGCGTCAGCACCTTGTCGCGCAGTGACGCCAGCATCCTCCGGTGATCTCCGCCCGGCAGGTCGGTGCGTCCGACGGAGCCGGCGAAGAGGGTGTCCCCGGACAGCACGAGCCGTCCGCCCTCCTGCGTGCCGGCGCGGAACATCACCGACCCGCCGGTATGGCCCGGCGTGTGGTCGACGGTCATCGTCAACCCGGCGAGGTCCAGTTCGGCGCCGTCGGCCAGCGAGCGCACCTCGCGGGGCGCGCGCATCTCCAGCTGACCGCCGAAGAACGCCCGCGACTCCGCGCTGAGGCCGAGCATCGGGTCCGCCAGCATCGCCTCGTCGTCCGGGTGGATCCAGGCGGGGACGTCGTTGCCGTCGCAGACGGGCGCGACGGAGAACGAGTGGTCGAAGTGCCCGTGGGTGAGCAGCACGGCGACCGGCGACAGCCGGTGCTCGCGCAGGGCCTCCGCGATCGGCTCGACGGCGTCCTGCCCAGGGTCGACCACCACGCACGGCCCGCCCTTCTCGGGGGCCAGCAGGTAGCAGTTGGCCTGCAGGGCCCCGGTCGGGAACCCGATGACGAGCACTGGCAGACCTCCGGAGGCAACAGAACGACAACGAATTCCAGCGGAACCGCAGGACCAGCGTAGCGGGAGGGGCGCGCGCGACGACCAGCACACGGACCTCACAGGTGATGGCAATAGGATGCCAGCCGACGACCACCCACGAGCAGCACGAATCCCCGGGGAGGGAGCAGGTGCCGACCAACGAGCAGCGCCGCGAGCAGGCAAAGCGGAAGCTGGAGCGTCAACTCGTCCGCCGAGCGGAGAGGCAGAAGCGCCGTCGCATCACCGCTGTCGCACTGACCTCGGTCGCCGTGCTGGTGGTCGCCGGCGGCGTCTACTTCCTGGCGACGCGCGACTGGGGCAGCGGCGACGCCGAGGCTGCGGCGAGCAGCACCGCCGAGCCCTCGGAGGTCGTGGACAAGCCCGCGGCGATCCCGACCGAGATCGCCGCGATGCCCAAGCGGCCCACCCCCCTGCCCTCGCCGGCGAGCTGCGAGTACCCGGCGGGCGCCGAACCGGCCAGCAAGCAGGTCAACGCACCCGCCGCCGGGCAGGTCCCCGCCGAGGGAACCGTCGGTGTCACGCTGGGCACCTCGGTCGGCGACCTGAAGTTCACGCTGGACCGCGCGCTCGCGCCGTGCGCCGTGAACAGCTTCGTGTCGCTGGCGCAGCAGAACTACTTCAACGACACCTCGTGCCACCGGCTCACCACGTCCGAGGGCCTCCAGGTCCTCCAGTGCGGTGACCCGACCGCGCAGGGCAGCGGCGGTCCCGGCTACAGCTTCAAGGACGAGGTGTTCCCGGAGCTGACCTACGGCCGCGGCATGCTGGCGATGGCGAACTCGGGCCCCGACACCAACGGCAGCCAGTTCTTCGTCGTCTACGGCAACGCGCAGCTCCCCGCGAGCTACACGGTGTTCGGCTCGGTGGACCCGGAGAGCCTGAAGCTGGTCGACGAGGTGGCCAACGCGGGCACGATCCGCGCCACCCAGGAGGGCGACGGCTCGCCGAAGACCCCGGTGCAGATCACCTCGGCCACCGTCCTGGCCTAGCACGACCAGACGACACGAGGGGCCCGGCGCGCGCGATGCGCCGGGCCCCTCGTGCTTCCCCGTCGTGGAGAGTTCCCCCACGAGCCGGTTGCCGGGAAGTCTGCCGCTCCCCGCTGTCACGCCGCTGACGTCACGCCGCAGACGTCACACCGCGTGACGTCACGAGGCAGACGTCACGCGGTACACGTCGTACACGCCCTCGATGCTGCGCACGGCCTTGAGCACGTGCCCGAGGTGCTTGGGGTCGCCCATCTCGAAGGTGAACCGGCTGACGGCCACCCGGTCGCGGGACGTCGTCACCGACGCCGACAGGATGTTCACCTTCTCGTCGGCGAGCACCTTCGTCACGTCGGACAGCAGCCGGTGCCGGTCCAGCGCCTCCACCTGGATGGCGACGAGGAACACCGAGGACGACGACGGCGCCCACTCCACGTCCAGCAGCCGCTCGGGCGAGCCCATGAGGTCGTCGGCGTTCGTGCAGTCGGTGCGGTGCACGCTGACCCCGCCACCGCGGGTGACGAACCCGAGGATGTCGTCACCGGGCACGGGCGTGCAGCACCGGGCGAGCTTGACCCACACGTCACCGGCGTCCTTGACCACCACACCGGCGTCGCCGGTGACCCTGCGACGGGTGACCGTGGACGGCGTGGACCGCTCGGCCAGCTCCTCCTCGGCGTGGTCGACGCCGCCGAGCAGCGCCACGAGCCGCTGCACGACGTGCCTGGCCGAGGTGTGCCCCTCCCCCACCGCCGCGTACAGCGACGACATGTCGGGGTAGTGCAGCTCCTTCGACAGGGCGTTCATCGAGTCGGCGGACACGAGCCGCTGGAGCGGCAGACCGACGCGGCGGACCTCCTTGGTGATCGCGTCCTTGCCGATCTCGATCGCTTCTTCCTTGCGCTCCTTCGCGAACCACTGCTTGATCTTGGCCTTGGCGCGGGGAGACGCGGCGAACGACAGCCAGTCCCTGGTGGGACCGGCGCCCTCCGCCTTGGAGGTGAAGATCTCGACGACCTCGCCGTTCTCGAGCTTGCGCTCCAGGGCGACGAGCCGGCCGTTGACGCGGGCTCCGATGCAGCGGTGCCCCACCTCGGTGTGCACCGCGTAGGCGAAGTCGACCGGCGTGGACCCCACGGGCAGCGTGTGCACGTCGCCCTTGGGGGTGAACACGAAGATCTCGCGGGTCGCGAGGTCGTAGCGCAGCGACTCCAGGAACTCGCCGGGGTCGGCGGCCTCGCGCTGCCAGTCGAGCAGCTGGCGCATCCACGCCATCTCGTCGACCTCGACGCCCTTGCCGCTGTGCGTGCCGCGCGTCTCCTTGTACCGCCAGTGCGCCGCGATGCCGTACTCGGCGGTGCGGTGCATCTCGTAGGTGCGGATCTGCACCTCCAGCGGCTTGCCGTCCGGCCCGATGACGGTCGTGTGCAGCGAGCGGTACACGCCGAAGCGCGGCTGGGCGATGTAGTCCTTGAAACGACCGGGCATCGGCTGCCACAGGGCGTGCACGACGCCCATCGCGGCGTAGCAGTCGCGCACCTCGTCGACCTGGATGCGCACGCCCACGAGGTCGTGGATGTCGTCGAACTCCCGGCCGCGGACGATCATCTTCTGGTTGATCGAGTAGTAGTGCTTGGGCCTGCCCTCGACCTTCGCGGTGATCCGCGCGGTCTCCAGCTGGCCGGACAGCTCCGTGATCACGCCGCTGAGGTACGTGTCGCGCGACGGCGCGCGGTTGGCGACCAGCCGCACGATCTCGTCGTACTTCTTCGGCTGGAGGATCGCGAACGCGAGGTCCTCCAGCTCCCACTTCACCGTGGCCATGCCCAGCCGGTGCGCCAGCGGGGCCAGCACCTCCAGCGTCTCGCGGGCCTTGCGGGCCTGCTTCTCCGGCGGCAGGAAGCGCATGGTGCGCATGTTGTGCAGCCGGTCGGCCAGCTTGATCACCAGCACCCGCGGGTCGCGGGCCATCGCGATGACCATCTTGCGGATGGTCTCCGCCTCGGCCGCCGCGCCCAGCTTGACCTTGTCGAGCTTGGTGACGCCGTCGACCAGGCGCGCGACCTCCTCGCCGAAGTCGGCCTTGAGCTGCTCCAGCGAGTAGTCCGTGTCCTCGACGGTGTCGTGCAGCAGCGCCGCGACGAGCGTCGTGGTGTCCATGCCCAGCTCGCCGAGGATCGTCGCCACGGCGAGCGGGTGGGTGATGTAGGGGTCGCCCGACTTGCGGCGCTGCGGCCGGTGCTTCTCCTCGGCCACGTCGTACGCGTGCTGGAGCAGCGCCAGGTCGGCCTTCGGGTGCAGGTCGCGGTGAACGGCGGCCAGCGGTTCGAGGACCTGCTTGACCGGCGCCGCTCGCTGGGCGGTGATGCGGCGCGCGAGGCGGGCGCGCACGCGACGCGTCGCCGACGGGACCTGCCGCTCGGTGGCGGCGGGAGTCGGCGCTGCCGGTTCGGTGTCCTGGCTCAACCACGCTCCTCGGTCTCGGGCACCGGCCGGGAGGGGTCCCGCCGGTAACGAGGGTCCGAGTCGGTGCTGTCTACGACCCGGACTCCGAGAATAACCCCGGCGAGCGCGGACACCGTTCTCGGGAGCGACGAGCGCGCGGTCTCACACGGCGAGCAGCGCGTTCACGTTCCGTCCCGCTAGTCGAGCACGACCGCCCAGAGAGGAGATCTCCAGGACCACCGAGACGCCGGTCACGATGCCGCCCGCGCGCTCGACGAGCGTGCACGCCGCCTCCGCGGTGCCACCGGTGGCCAGCACGTCGTCCAGGACGACGACGTGCTGACCGGGCTGGACGGCGCCGGAGGGCAGCTCCAGCTCGGCGGTGCCGTACTCCAGGTCGTAGGAGACCCGGTCCGCGACGGCCGGCAGCTTGCCCGGCTTGCGCAGCGGCACCACGCCGTAGTGCCACCCGTACCCCAGCGGGGCTCCCAGCAGGAAGCCCCGCGACTCGATCGCCGCCACGAGCCGGGTGTCGGGGTGGATGTGGTCCTGCAGGGCGTCCACGACGGCCCGGAGCGCGTCCGGATCGGCGAGGACCGGCGTGAGGTCCCGGAACAGCACTCCCGGTGAGGGGAAGTCCGGGACCTCGCGCATCAGCGCCAGGGCGCGGTCGAGCTTCAACGGTTCCTCTTGCCGGTAGGACGGCCACGACGGGCGTCGGTCGCCCTGGCGGTGCGCGCGGGCGTGCTCGCGGCCGCGGACATCGCCCTCTCCCTGCGCAGCTCGGCGGACAGCGCCTCGTCGTCGGTCGACTCGACCTCGTCGTCCTCGGTGACCACCCGGCCCGCGAGGGCCGTCTTGCGGGCGAGGTTGTCCCGGCGGGCCCGGACGCGCTGCGCCTGCGCCTGGTACTTCGGGTTGCGCATCTTCAGGTCCACCGCGATGGGGGCGGCCAGGAAGATCGACGACAGGGCACCGACGAACATGCCGGTGAGCTGCACCAGCGCGAGGTCCTTCAGCGTGCCGACGCCGAGCAGGCCGACGCCGATGACCAGCAGGCCGATGACCGGGAGCAGCGCGATCAGCGTGGTGTTGATCGACCGCATCAGGGTCTGGTTGACCGCGAGGTTCGCCGCCTCGCCGTAGGTGCGCCTGGTCAGGCCCAGGATGCCGCGGGTGTTCTCCTTGACCTTGTCGAACACCACGACGGTGTCGTACAGGGAGAAGCCGAGGATCGTGAGCAGGCCGACGACCGTGGCCGGGGTGACCTCGAAGCCGACGAGCGAGTAGACGCCCGCGGTGATCACCACGTCGTGCAGCACCGCGACGAGCGCGCCGATCGCCATGGCGAACTCGAAGTACAGCACCAGGAAGAGCACGACGGCGACGAGGAAGACCAGCAGCGCGATCAGGGCCTGCTGGGTGATCTCACCGCCCCACGACGCGCTCACGGCGCTGTCGCTGATCGTCTCGATGCCGCCCCGCGGCTTCAGGTCGTCGTTCAGCGTGGTCTTGAGCTGCGCGATCTGCTGCTGGTCCAGCGTCTCGGTGCGGATCTGGATGCTGGCGGTGTCGCCGGTGCCGACCTGCTGGACGACGCCCGCGTCGCGCCCGACCGCCTTGCTGAAGGAGTCCTCGACGGCCTCGGTGGTGATGGTGGCCTGCGTGCTCGCCGCCGGGAGCTGGATGCGCGTGCCGCCCTCGAAGTCGATGCCGAGGTTGAAGCCGCGGAACACCAGGGAGGCGAGGCAGATCAGGACCAGCGTCCCGAACAGGAGGTACCAGCGCTTGCGCTTGCCGACGATGTCGAACGCGCCGGTACCGACGTAGAGCCGGTGCAGGACGCCGTTGCGGCGGGTCGGCTCGGTGGTGTCCGGCTTGCTGCTGTCGGGCTTGGACACGTCAGGCCTCCTTCACGGCGGTGCTCTTGGCGGCCACGGCCCGCTCGTCGGCGCCGGCGCGCTGTGCCGCGCCCAGGCCGGTGAGCTTCGGGTGGGAGAGCTTCTTGGACTTCGACACCATCGCGACGAGCGGGTGCGTCACCAGGAACACCACGATCAGGTCGAGGACCGTCGACATGCCCAGCGTGAACGCGAAGCCCTTCACCTGGCCGACGGCGATCACGTAGAGGATCGCGGAGGCCAGGAAGCTGACCGCGTCGGCGGACAGGATCGTGCGGCGGGAGCGGACCCACGCGCGCGGCACGGCGGAGCGGAACGAGCGGCCCTCGCGGACCTCGTCCTTCAACCGCTCGAAGAACACCACGAACGAGTCAGCCGTGATGCCGATCGCGACGATGAAACCGGCGATGCCCGCGAGGTCGAGCGTGAACCCGATCCAGCGGCCGAGCAGCACCAGCACGCCGTAGACGATCACACCGGACAGCACCAGCGACAGGATCGTCAGCAGGCCGAGCATCCGGTAGTAGAACAGGCAGTAGACGAAGACCAGCAGCAGGCCGATGCCACCGGCGATCAGGCCGGCCTCCAGCGACGCCAGGCCGAGCGTGGCGGACACGGTCTCGGCCTCGGAGGCGGAGAACGACAGGGGCAGCGAGCCGTACTTCAGGACGTTCGCGAGGTTCGTGGCCTCGCTCTGGGTGAACTGACCCGAGATCTGGGTCTGGCCGCCCAGGATCGCCTCGTTGATGCTCGGTGCCGACACGACCTGCGTGTCGAGCACCACGGCGACCTGCTGGCCGACGTTGGCCGAGGTGAACTTGCCCCACTTCGCGCCGCCGTCGCCCTCGAAGTTCAGGCTGACGATGAAGCCGGCGCCCTGCGGGTCGCTGCCCGCGTTCGCGTCGCTGATGTCCTCACCGGTGAGGCGGGTGTAGGTGCTGTAGTCGTCCGGCGTCTCGTTCGGGTCGGCCGGCTGCACGGGGGCGAGCAGGTAGTTCGTGACGCGGTCCTGGTCGCAGGTGATCAGCGGCAGGCTCGGGTCGTCGTTGCCGAGCAGCGGGTCGACCACGGGGCAGGTGAACGCGGCGAGGGCCTGCTGGACGGTCTGCGCGTCGAGCTGCGCGAGCTGCGGGTCCTGGCGGCAGGTCTTGGCCTCCTGGATGGCCTGCGAGCCGTCGCTGGAGTACTCGCCGTTGAAGACCTTCTGGCAGTCGACCTGCGGCTGAGCGGCGGCGTCGCCCTCGGGCGCCGGGGTCTCCGAGGCCGGAGCGGGCTCCGTCGTCGGCGCCGGCTGGCCCTGCTGGGCCGGTGCCGGGCGGCCCTGCGGCGCGGGCGACGACGGGGAGGAGGCGGACTCGCTCGGCGCGACCGACTCGCTCGGCGCGGCGCTGCCCGAGGTGGGCGCGGCGCCGGGGTCGGCGCTGCCCGACGGAGCGGGCGTCGTGCTGGGCGCCTGCGGCTGCACCGGCATCGGCGAGCCGACGACCTTGCGGAACGCGAGCTTGGCCGTCTGGCCCAGGCTCTTGGCACCCTCGCTGTTGTCACCCGGAACCGTGATGACCAGGTTGGTGCCGTCGCGGACGACCTCCGCACCGGACACGCCGAGTCCGTTGACGCGGGTCTCGATGAGTCCGCGCGCCTGGTCGAGCGATTCGTCGGACGGCGTGCCACCGTCGGGGGTGCGCGCCGTCAGCGTGACGCGCGTGCCGCCCTGCAGGTCGATGCCGAGCTTGGGGATCGCGCTGCCACCGCCGGTGAGAAACACCAGGGCGTAGAGCGCGACCACGATGAGGACAAATGCGCCCAGGTACTTCGCTGGGCGGATCTGCCCGGCCGGAGGTGCCACGGTCCGTCCGTCTCCTCGAACTGGATGATGTTGTAGGCGCGCGACCGGGGCCCGGATCGGTTCCGCAGCAGCGCACACTCACCCGAGGCGTTGTCAGTTCGGGCGAGGGCGCAGCGTACCCCGCTGCGTGTGAGCTGAACGTCACTGCCCGGAGTTGACGTCTTGACCGTTGCCAACTCCGGGGCCGGGGCGCCTGCCCGGATCACTTCTTGGTGTTGTGCTCCAGCGGAGGAGCGACCTCGGCCGCGGACGCGGTCGTCGCCGTGGACCCGGTGGTCGTGGTCGGCTCGGTCTCGACGACCTCGTCGTACTCGTCCTCGTCCTCGACCTCGTCGACCTCGTCGGTCGCGACGATCTTCTCGCGGACGGCCTGGCGCAGCCAGGTCGTCACGACGCCGTCGGCGATCTCGATGTCGATCGTGGTCTCGTCGGAGGTGTCCGCGACCGTGCCGTAGAGGCCGGAGGTGGTCATCACCCGGTCACCGGGCTCCAGGGAGCTGAGCAGTTGCTGCTGCTCCGCGAGGGCGCGCTTCTGCTTGCGAGCGCTGAGGAACAGCGGCACGGCGAGCAGCACGAGCAGCATCGGGAACAGCAGGGACGAGAGTTCCATCATTCTCCGTTCGATCGGGCGCCCGATTCGTACCGGAGTGCCCACTTCGCTGGGTGCACCGGAGATTGTGCCAGGTCGGTTCGCGCCGATCAGCCGGTGGCGTCGTCGAACAGTGTGGGAGCGGTTTCACCGGGAGCGTGGTCGGGGGCGTCGAGCCCGAGGTGCGCCCACGCCGCGGCGGTGGCCACCCGTCCCCTCGGCGTGCGCGCCAGCATCCCGGCCCGCACCAGGTAGGGCTCGCACACCTCCTCGACGGTGGTGGGCTCCTCCCCCACGGCCACCGCCAGGGTGGACACGCCCACCGGGCCGCCGCCGAAGGAGCGCACCAGCGCGTGCAGCACCGCGCGGTCCAGCCGGTCCAGCCCCAGCTCGTCCACGTCGTACACGGCGAGCGCGGCGCGGGCGATCTCCAGGTCCACCACGCCGTCGGCCCTGACCTCGGCGAAGTCGCGCACCCGGCGCAGCAGCCGGTTGGCGATGCGGGGCGTGCCGCGGGAGCGCCCGGCGATCTCCCGCGCGCCGTCGTCGCGCAGGTCGACGCCGAGGATGTCGGCCGAGCGCCGGACGATCAGCTCCAGCTCGCCCGGCGTGTAGAACTCCATGTGGGCGGTGAAGCCGAAGCGGTCGCGCAGCGGGCCGGTCAGCGCCCCGGACCTCGTGGTGGCTCCGACCAGCGTGAACGGGGCGATGTCCAGCGGGATGCTCGTCGCGCCGGGCCCCTTGCCCACCACGACGTCCACCCGGAAGTCCTCCATCGCGAGGTAGAGCATCTCCTCGGCGGGACGGGCGATGCGGTGGATCTCGTCGATGAACAGCACGTCGCCCTCGACGAGGTTCGACAGCATCGCCGCGAGGTCGCCCGCGCGCTCCAGCGCGGGCCCCGAGGTGATCCGGATGGCCGCGCCCAGCTCCGCCGCGATGATCATCGCGAGGCTGGTCTTGCCCAGGCCGGGCGGGCCGGACAGCAGCACGTGGTCCGGCGGGGCGCCCCGGCGCATCGCTCCGTGCAGCACCAGTTCGAGCTGCTCGCGCACGCGCGGCTGACCCACGAACTCGTGCAGGTCCTTCGGTCGCAACGTCGTCTCGACGTCCCGCTCCGCGGTCTGCGGCAGGGGTGACACGAGCGGGTCCGCGTCGGCGTCGCCGTCGTTCCAGGAGGTGTCGTTCACGGCTCGCCCGTCACTTCTTGCGACCCAGCGCGGCCAGCGAGCGGCGCAGCGCGGTCGAGGTGTCGATCGAGGCGTCGTCGGCCAGGACCGCCTCGACGGTCTGCTCGGCCTGCTTGGCCGGGAAGCCCAGGCCCAGCAGCGCCTCGGTGACCTGACCGCGGACGCGCTCGGCGTCGACGCGCGTGGACGGGCCGTCTGCGGCGGTCAGCGGGCCCACCTTGTCGCGCAGCTCGACGATCAGCCGCTCGGCGCCCTTGCGGCCGATGCCCGGCACCTGGGTGAGGACGGTGATGTTGCCGTCGGCCACCGCGGCCCGCAGCTTGTCCGGCTCCAGGACGGCGAGCGTCGCCAGGGCGAGGCGCGGGCCGATGCCGGAGACGGTCTGGAGCAGGCCGAACAGCTCGCGCGCGTCGGCGTCGGCGAACCCGAACAGGGTCAGCGAGTCCTCGCGGACGACCAGCGCCGTCGCGAGCTGCACCTCCTGGCCCCGGCGCAGCGTCGCCAGGGTCGCCGGGGTGGCCTGCACCGCGAGCCCGACGCCACCCACCTCGACCACCGCGTGGTCGAGACCGATGTGCTGGACCGGACCGCGCACCGACGAGATCACCGCACGCCTCCTGCTCTGCCCGTCTTGTCGTTCGCCGCCTGCGCCAGTCTGGCTCGGTGGTTGCGCGCGAGCTCGGCCGCCCTCGCCTGGGCGTCGGCCAGCCTCGACCGCATCGGCGCCCGCCACAGGTGGCAGATCGCCAGCGCGAGCGCGTCGGCGGCGTCGGCGGGCTTCGGCGCCTCGGCGAGACCGAGCAGCCTCGTCACCATCGTCGTGACCTGGGCCTTGTCGGCCCGGCCCGAGCCGGTGACCGCCGCCTTGACCTCGCTGGGCGTGTGGAACACGACCGGCAGGTTCCGCCGCGCGGCTCCCAGCGCCACCACGCCACCGGCCTGGGCGGTGCCCATGGCCGTGCGGACGTTGTGCTGGCTGAACACCCGCTCGATCGCCACGACCTCGGGCGAGTAGCGGTCGAGCCACACCTCGACGGCCTCGGAGAGCTGGAGCAGCCGCAGCGCGAGGTCCACGTCCACCGGCGTGCGCACGACGTCCACCGCGACGCACCGCACGGTGCGCCCCGGACCTCCGTCGACCACGCCGAACCCGCACCGGGTCAGGCCGGGGTCGACACCCAGCACGCGCACGTCGTTCCCTTCGCAGCCGAACACTCGTTCGAGACCCTAGAGGGTGCGGCCGACACCGGCGGAACCGACACGCTGAGGTGACTTGTGGAGACGAACGGTCGACAGAGCGTCACCGGATTACTACAGTGACCGAGTCCGCCGAGCCGCTACCAGTGTGGGGTGCGATGACCGCCAAGCGGTTCAGCGTCGTGGCCGCGGCGGCGACGACCGTCCTGGTCGCGGTGGTGGCGCTGGTGGGCACCGACGCGCTCGGCCGCGAGGCGTCGCTCGTGATCGACAAGGTCTTCCAGTTCACCGGCTCGGCCGCCGCCGTCGTGGCCTTCTCCCGCACCGCGCGCCACCGCGCGGGGGTGGCCCGCCGCTGGCGGTCGTGGATGGTCGCCGCGACCGGCAGCCTCGCGGTCGGCCTGGCGGTGTGGATCTGGGGCCAGGTGTTCTTCGGGGTCTGGCTGCCCACGTCGATGCTCTCGCCGGTGTGCTTCGTGCTCGTGCCGCTCCTGGTGCTGGGCGCGGTGCTGGCCGTGGCTCGCGGCGACGACCACGACCACGCCCACCCCGCCGACCGCCCGGTCCGGCGACCGCGCGGCCGGGCGGTGCTGGTGCTCGACGGGCTGGTCGTCGCGGGCTCGGTGTTCGTCCTGACGTGGGTGTCCGCGCTGGAGTCGGTGGTCCGCGAGTGGGCCAGCTCCGGTCCCGCCTTCACCCCCGTCGTCGTTCACCCGGCCGGGTACCTCGTGCTGGTCGTGGTGCTGCTGGTGCTGTCGTGGAACCACGACTCGGTCCGGCGGCTGCCGATGCTGTTCATCGCGCTGGGCGGTCTCGCGCAGTCCGCGTCCGGCTGGGTCTTCGCCTACCTGATCAGCCAGGGCGCCACGGCCGTGCCCACGATCGCCGACGCCGGGTTCCTGGCGGGCCCGGTGCTGTTCCTGCTCGCCGCCCTCGCTCCCGTCCGCGGCCGGCGCTCGTCCGCCGCCGGCGAGACGCTGTACCTGCTCGTGCCGTACCTGCCGCTGGTGGTGACCGGGCTGTTCATCGCGTTCGGCACGGCGAGCGGTGTGCGGTTCGACCCGGTGGAGATCTACGCGGGGCTCGCCGTGGTGCTGCTGGTGATCGTGCGGCAACTGCTGACGATGATCGACAACGTGCGCCTGGTGGAGCAGCTCAGCCACAGCCGCGAGCAGTTGCGGCACCTGGCGTTCCACGACTCGCTGACCGGCGTGGCGAACCGGGCGCTGCTGCGGGACCGGCTCACCGCCGCCCTGGCCCGGCAGGACCGGGTGGACCAGCGGCTGGTGCTGCTGTTCATCGACGTCGACGGGTTCAAGAAGATCAACGACGACTTCGGCCACGCCGAGGGCGACGCGGTGCTGCGCAACGTCGCCGAGCGGCTCCTCGGGTGCGTGCGCCCGGAGGACGTGGTGGCGCGGCTCGGCGGCGACGAGTTCGGCGTGCTCGTCGACGGGCACCGGGGCGCGGCCGAGCAGATCGGCGAGCGGGTGCTGGCCGCGCTGCGCGTGCCGCACCGCATCGGGGGCCGCGAGCACCGGGTGTGCGCGAGCATCGGCGTCTGCGAGCAGACGGCCTACGAGCCCGGTTGCAGCGCGGACGACGTGCTGGGCCGCGCCGACGCGGCGATGTACTCGGCCAAGCGCCTGGGCAAGGGCATGGTGGTGGTGCACGAGACGCCCGAGGTGGCGCGGCGTTGATTCGGCGGTTCGGGTGCTCGGAGTCCGGTCGCACCCCACGCACCTCGAATTGAGCTTTCGGGCATGGTGAGTTGAGCGTTCGGGCATGGTGAGTTGAGCGTTCGGGTGGCTTGAGTCGAGCGTTCCGGGCGGCGGTCAGACCGGGCGGAGCAGGATCTCGTTCACGTCCACGTGCGGGGGCTGGGAGATCGCGTGGAGGAACGCCTCCGCCACGTCGGACGGAGCCAGCTTGGGGTCCGCCGCGCGCTCGGGCGGGATGCCGCCGGTGTCCACCAGGCCGGGTTGCAGCAGCGTGACGCGCACGCCGGTGCCCGCGCACTCGGCGCGGACGTTCTCCGCGAGGCCGGTGACGGCCCACTTCGTCGCCGAGTACAGGTTGCCCGGCCGGACGCCCCGACCGGCGGCGGAGCCGGTGAACACGAGGTGGCCGCGGCTGCGGACGAGCGCGGGCAGCGCGGCCTTCGCGGTGAACGCCGGGCCGCAGACGTTGGTCAGGACCATGTCGGCCCACCGCTCGGGCGGTGCTCCCCCGTCGGTCAGGAACGAGGTGGAGACGCTGGTGCCCGCGTTCGCGAACACCACGTCGAGGCGTCCCCACTCCCGCTCGACGCGCGCGACCAGGGACGCGAGCGCTGCGAAGTCGGTCACGTCGCACGACTCGGTCCAGACCCTGCCGGGGTCGGCGCGCTCGCGCAGCGGCCCGGCGTCGCGCGCGACGAGGACGAGGCGGTGGCCGCGCCGGGCGGCGAGGTCCGCGGTGGCGGCGCCGATCCCGCGGGAGGCTCCGGTGACGAGCACGACACGTGACACGACTCGACCGTAGCCGGTGCGCCTGACCAGTGCTTTCCCCGCCCGAGAACTCCGGGGAAAAGTTTTTCCGCCGGACGTATCCAGGGGGCCCGGACCGGCTCCTTACTCTGCGAGGGGATACCGGCGCCTCGTGCGCCGGACGTCCGGCAGGGGGACGGCTCCTCGGGGGGATGCAGGAAGCGCGGGCCGAGGGGGGACCGCGTGCGTGGGGGGTTCAGGGGCCGGGGGGGGGGGCGCCCCCCGGCGCGGCCGGCCCCCCCCCCCCCCCCGCGCCCCCCCCAGCAAAGCCCGCCCCCACGGCGGGGTGCTACCCGCCGCCTGGCGGCTCGGGCGGCTCTAGCGCTGCTTGGTGGTCTGGCGGCGGCCCCGCCGGGGGGGGGGCCCCGGGGGGGGGCCCCCACCACTCGTGGGACCGGTCGGCTCAGTTCTTGCTGACCGTGTCGAAGCGCTCGTCGGTGAGCGGGCTCGCGACGAGACCGGAGATCTTGCCGCTCACGACGATGGCGGGCGGCGAGTGGGACACCGGCACGGCGGGCAGGAACTTGGACATGACGTCCTTGTTGACCTGCTTGTAGGCGTCGGCGTGCGCGGTCGGGTCGACGGTGGCGTCGGCCGCGGCGAGCGCGTCGAACAGGGCGGGGTCGTTGAAGCCGAACTCGGCCTTCTCGCGACCGAAGAACGTGCCGACGAAGTTGCCGGCGTCGTTGTAGTCACCGGTCCAGCCGAGCAGGTGCAGGTCGTGCTTGCCCGCCTTCTGCACGTCGTCCTTGTAGCCGCCGTTCCACGGGCGGGACACCAGCTCGACGGTGACGCCGGCCTTCTTGAGGTCGTCGGCGATGACGGCCGCGAGCTCGGAGGGGTTCGGCATGTACGGGCGGGTGACCTCGGTGGGCACGAAGAACTTCAGCGTCAGGTTCGCCGCGCCGGCCTCGGTCAGCAGCGACTTCGCCTTCTCCAGGTCGTACGGGTACTGCTGGACGTCGTCGGCGTAACCGGCGACGGTGTCCGGCATGAACTGCGTCGCGACCTCGGCGCCCTCGGGCAGCTTGGTCTTGACCAGCTGCTCGCGGTTGACGGCGTAGGCGATGGCCTGGCGGACGCGGACGTCCTTCAGCGCCGGGTTGTTCGCCTGGTTGATGCCCAGGTAGAGGATGTTGAACGCCGGGCGCGGGGTGACCTGGAAGCCGCTGGACTTGAGCGACTCGAAGTCGGCCGGGCTGGGCAGGTCGTAGCCGTCGATCGAACCGGCCTGGAGCTCCTGCTTGCGCGCCTGCTCGTCCGGGATGATCTTGAAGATCAGCTTGTCGAGCTTGGTCTTCTCACCGTGGTAGGCGTCGTTGCGGACCAGGGTGATCGTGCCGTTGGCCTTGTCGAAGCCCTCGAACTTGAACGGGCCGGTGCCCGTCGGGTGCTCGGTGGCGTAGGCCGGGTAGCTGAACGAGTCACCGGACTGCTCGACCTTGTCGGCGTCGTACTTCTTCAGCGCGTCGGGGCTGGAGATCGAGAACGACGTGAGGCCGAAGGCCGCGGGGAACGCGCCCTTGTAGGTCGAGAGGTTCAGGACCGCGGTGGTGGCGTCCTTGGCCTCGCAGCCCTGGTAGAGCGGCTCGCCGGCGGCGTCGCCCTCGTTGGCCGCGAAGCCGCCGAACACGTCGCCGTAGTAGATCATCTGGCTCTGGGCGGCAGCGCCCTTCATGTTGAACCAGCGGTCGAAGTTGAAGCACACGGCCTCGGCGTTGAACTCGCTGCCGTCGTGGAACTTCACTCCGGAGCGGAGGGTGAACGTCCAGGACTTGCCGTCCTCGCTCGCCTCCCACTTCTCGGCCAGGCCGGGGGCGAGGTCCGCCGTGCCGCGCTTGTACGTGATCAGCGTCTCGTACATCTGGCGGATCGGGCGGAAGCTCTCGCCGTCGTCGTTGAAGATCGGGTCGAAGTTCTTCGGCTCACCAGCAGCACCGAAGATCATCGTGCCGCCGACCGCGCCGGACCCCGAGTCGCCGCCCCGGTCGGACTGGGCGCAGGCGGACAGGGAGAGCGCGGCGACCGCGGTCATGCCGATCGCCGCGGACGCACGGCGCCGGGCCGTTCGCAGATGAACCATCAAACACCCCTAGGGAAACAGTCCGGGATCTCACGGTGTGGTCACGGACCCTAACCGGTTCGACTACGCCTTCCGGGGTCCGTGAGGTCACGATCCGGCCACTGGAACGAACATTCTCCTACGTCGCGCACCCGACCGCTGACCCACCGTGACCAGGCTCTGTCAAGCGGCCCGCCGGACAACATGTAGAACGGAACTCGTACGCCCGGACAGGAGGTTTCGGCGAGATGAGCACGCAGCTGGAGTTCGGGGTCCTGGGCCCGCTCCAGGTGCTGGTGAACGGCGAGGAGCTGCCCGTCCGGGCAGGACGGCACCGCGCGCTGCTCGTCTCCCTGCTCCTGCGGGCCGGCGCGGCGGTGTCCGTGGACGAGCTGGCGGTCCACGTGTGGGGCGACGACCCGCCCGCCAGGTACCGCGGCACCCTCCAGACCTACGTGATGCGGCTGCGCCAGGCGCTCGGTCCCGCCGTGCCGATCCGCACGGTGCCCGACGGCTACCTGGTCGACGTGGACGAGCGCACCCTCGACCTCGCCCGCTTCGGTCCGCTGGTCGAGCAGGGCGAGCAGGACCTCGCCGCGGGCAACCTCACGGCGGCGGCGGCCGCGTTCAGCGCGGCGCTCGGCCTGTGGCGCGGCCCCGCGATGGTCGACGTGCCGTCGCAGGTGCTGCACCGCGACGAGGTGCCGCGCCTGGACGAGCGGCGGCTGCACGCCCTGGAGCGCCGCATCGGCGTCGACCTGGAGCTCGGCCTGCACGCGCTGCTCGTGCCCGAGCTGACCGCCCTGACCTCCCAGCACCCGCTGCGCGAGCGGTTCTGGGCGCAGCTCGTGCTGGCCCTGCACCGCAGCGGCAGGCGGGACGAGGCGCTGACGGCGTTCGACCGGGTGTCCCGGCTGCTGGCCGACGACCTGGGCATCGACCCCGGCGACGAGCTGCGCGCCGCGCACGCGCAGGTCCTGCGCGGTGAGCCGTTCCTGGAACGCGCCGCCGTCGTCGCGCGGGTCGCGGGACCGGAACGGGCGGTGCCGTCGCAGCTGCCGGCCGACATCGGGGACTTCGTCGGCCGCGACCGGGCCGCGCGGCTGGTCGAGGCGCTGCTGCTCACGGCGCAGAACGTGCCCGTGGTGGCGCTCGCCGGGCCGCCCGGTGTGGGCAAGACGGCGCTGGCCGTGCACTGCGCGCACCGCCTGCGGGCGCGGTTCCCCGACGGCCAGCTCTACGTGAACCTGCGCGGGTACGCGCCCGGCCCGCCGCTGAGCGCCGTCGACGTGCTGCCGAGGTTCCTGCGGGCGCTGGGCGTGGCCGCCGAGTCGATCCCGCTGGACCAGGACGAGCAGGAGGCGATGTTCCGGGAGCGGCTCACCGGGCGCCGCGTGCTGCTCGTCCTGGACAACGCCGCGACGGCCGAGCAGATCCGTCCGCTGCTGCCCGGTCCGCAGGCCGTGTCCGCTCTGACCCGGCTGCCCGGCTCGCAGGGCTGCGCGGTGCTGGTGACCAGCCGCGACACCCTGCGCGAGCTCGCCGTGAGCCACGCGGCCAGCAACGTGCGGCTCGACGTGCTCGACGTGCGGGAGGCGCGGGCGCTGCTGGCCGGGATGCTCGGCCGCGACCTGGTGGAGGCGCAGCCCGAGGCCGCCGACGCCCTCGCCGAGCTGTGCGCCCACCTGCCGCTGGCGCTGCGCATCGCCGCCGCCAACCTGATGAGCCGCCCCGACACGACGATCGCCGAGTACGCCGAGGAGCTGCGCGCGGGCAACCGGCTCGCCGCGCTGGCCGTGGACGGCGACGAGCGGATCGCGGTGCACGTGGCGTTCGACCTGTCCTACGCGGCGCTGCCTCCCGAGCTGGCGCACCTGTTCCGGCTGCTCAGCGTCGTGCCGGGCACGGACATCACGCCCGACGTGGCGGCGGCCATCACCCGGCTCACCACCCAGCAGGCCCGGCGCGGGCTGGACCGGCTCGCGGCGGCGAACCTCGTCGACGACCACGCGCCGAACCGCTACCAGTTCCACGACCTGCTGCGCGAGTACGCCGCCGCGCGGCTGCACGCCGAGCGGACCGCGCAGGAGGCCGCCGCGGCGTTCGAGCGGCTGGTGCAGTGGAGCGTGCGGTCGGTGGACAACGCGACGACCGCGATGAAGACGACCATGCTGCGGCTGCCGCGCCCGCCGGAGTCCGAGGGGCTGGCGCCGCGCACGTTCAGCTCCCACCTGGAGGCCAAGGCGTGGCTCGACGCCGAGCGGGCGAACCTCGTGGCGCTCGTCGGGGAAGCCGCCCAGAGCGACCAGCGGGGGTCCTGGCAGCTCGCCGACGCCCTGCGCGGCTACTTCTACACGCAGGGCCTGCCAGCGGAGTGGCTGACGACCGCCAAGGCGGGGCTGCGCGCGGCGCAGGACGTCGACGACCCGGTGGGACAGGTCGCGATGCTCAGCTCGCTGGGCACGCTGTTCTGGGCCATCGGCCGCCAGCTCACCGCCCTGGAGCACTACCGCAGGGCCGTGCCGCTGCTGGAGCGCGCCGGGGTGCCCGAGGCGGAGGCCGCGCTGCTGTCCAACCTCGGCACGGTCCACATCGACCTGGGCGAGCTGGAGCAGGCGGCGGAGCACCTGGAGCACGCGCTGGTGATCACCCGCCGGATCGGCGCGCACCAGCGCGAGGCGGTCGCCCTGTTCAACCTCGGCGGCGTGTACCTCCAGCTCGGTCAGCTCGACCGGGCGGCCGGGGCGTTCGAGGGGTCGCTGGCGGTCGGCACGCGGCTCGGGGTGTGGGTGACGCAGGCCAACAGCGTGCGCGCGCTGGGCGAGGTGCACGCGCTGCGCGGGCGACCGGCCGAGGCCGCGGAGATGTTCCGCCGCGCGGGCGCCCTCTACGAGCGCGCGTCGGCGCGGATCTTCAGCCACCTGCCGCACGAGGGCATGGCGGTCGTGCACATCATGCGCGGCGACTACGACGAGGCGATCACCGAGGCCACCCGTGCCAGGACCATCGCCGCCGACATCGGCAACCAGAAGGGCGTGTGCGACGCGAACAACGTGCTCGGCGAGGCGCTGACCCTGGCCGGGCGCGGCGACGAGGCCGCGACGTGCCACGGGGAGGCGCTGCGGCTGGCCGAGGAGTCGAGCTACGCGTTCGGCGCGTGCAACGCCCGGCGCGGCCTGGCGTGGACCCGGCTCGCGGCGGGTGACCCGGAGGAGGCGCTGCTGCTGGCCACGCAGGCGTGGGAGGCGACCGGCCGGGCCCGGTTGCGGCTCGCCGAGACGGACGTGCTGGTGCTGCTCGGGCGCGTGCGGCTCGAACTGGGCGACGTCGACGAGGCGCTGGACCGCGCGCGCCGCGCCGAGGAGCTCAGCGAGCGCAGCGGCCAGCGGCTCGTGCACGCGCAGGCGGCGTGGCTGGCCGGGGACGCGCTGCTGGCCGCCGGGGACCGGGAGGCGGCGCTGCGCGCCTGGTCGGGCGCGCTGGAGGTGTTCACCGAGGTCGGCACGCCCGACGCGCACGTGCTGCGCGGCACGGTCGAGGGTGTGACGGGCAACCGGCGCTGACCGGCGTCAGGCGGTGACCACGACGTCGGCGCGCGAGCGCGGGTCGTCCACCGCGAACCAGCCCCGCTCGAAGTCCTGCCAGCGCCGCAGGTGCTCGCGGCTGCCCTCGCCGTCGCGCCGCACGGCCCGCTCCAGTCGCACCAGCGGGTCGTCCAGCTCCACGAACACCGCGAGCGACAGCTTCTCGGCGATCGACCGGCGGGCGGCGGACACGCCCTCGACGACGAGCACCTCGGGCGGCTCCACGGTGATGTGCTCACCGGGCTCCGGGAAGCCGTTCGGCCACACCACGCGCTGGTAGCGGCCCGCCTCCCCGCGGGACAGGGGCTCCAGGACGCCGTCGCGCAGCGTCGGCCACCACGACACCGGGTCGTCCCAGGTGGCGAAGTGGTCGGTGGGGACGAGCACCGTGCGCACCGGCAGGTCGGCCGCGAGCCTCGCGGCGACCGTGCTCTTGCCGGCGCCGGACGGCCCGTCCACGGCGACCAGCCGCACCGCGCCCAGCCTCGGTGGTGCGGCGAGCACCGCCGCGACGAGGTCGGTCACATCGAGCGGCGGCCGGACAGCGCGCGGCCCAGCGTCAGCTCGTCGGCGAACTCCAGGTCTCCGCCCATCGGCAGGCCCGACGCGAGCCGGGTCACCGCGAGGCCGGGGAAGTCGCGCAGCATCCGCACGAGGTAGGTCGCAGTCGCCTCGCCCTCGGTGTTCGGGTCGGTGGCGATGATGATCTCGGTGATGTCCTGGCCGTCGGTGCGGGTCGACATCCGGGTCAGCAGCTGGCGGATGCGGAGCTGGTCGGGGCCGACGCCGGACAGCGGGTCCAGCGCGCCGCCCAGCACGTGGTAGCGGCCCTTGAACTCGCGGGTGCGCTCCACCGCGAGGACGTCCTTCGGCTCCTCCACCACGCACACCACCGACGGGTCGCGGCGCGGGTCGCGGCAGATCCGGCAGGTCGTCTCGGCCGAGACGTTGCCGCAGACGTCGCAGAACACCACGCCGTCCTTCACCTTCTGCAGGGCGTCCTGCAACTTCCCGATGTCGGCCGGGTCGGCCGCCAGCAGGTGGAAGGCGATGCGCTGCGCGCTCTTGGGACCGACGCCCGGCAACCGGCCGAGCTCGTCGATCAAGTCCTGTACCGGACCCTCGTACATCCGCGTCCCGTCTGTGATCGGAGTGGTCGGTCGCACCGGCGGCCCGCGGCGCGTGCCGCGGGCCGCCGGTGACCGGAGCGGGGATCAGCCGAGCAGGCCGCCGAGGCCGCCCATGTCGCCCAGCCCGCCCGCGAGCGGGCCCATCTTCTGCGCCGCCAGCTCCTGCGCCGCGCGGTTGGCGTCGCGCACCGCGGCGACGACGAGGTCCGCGAGGGTCTCCGTGTCGTCGGGGTCCACGACCTTCGGGTCGATGGTGAGAGTCTTCAGCTCGCCGCCGCCGGACACCACCGCCGTCACCAGACCGCCACCGGCCGTGCCCGTGACCTCGGCGTCCGCGAGCGCCTGCTGTGCCTCAGCTAGCTGCTGCTGCATCTTCTGCGCCTGCTGGAGGATCTGCTGCATGTTGGGCTGACCGGGTTGCACCGCGGTTCCTCTCGTCGGTTCTGCCGCCGGCTCCAGCGTAGTCGCGCCGGGCACGCGGTCGTCCCGCGCGGCACCGGGGCGCGACGGCCGTCACTTCGACTTGATCGGCCTGGCGCCCAGTTCGTCGGCGAGCAGCTTCAGCATCACGGCCTCGGGGTCGTGCTTCTCCCCCTCGTCGCCCGGTTCGGTCGGGCGCGCGGCCTCGGCGAGCATCTCCTCCTCGTCCACCGGCTCCGGCGGGAGGGGGTCGTCGGGCTCGGGCGGCTCCGGCGGCGGGGGCACGTCGTCGGCCGCCGAGCGCGGGCGCTGCGACGACGACTGCGGCTCCTGCGCCGCCCGCCCGGCCTGGCTGGGCCTGGTGGGGGCGGCGGCGCGCTGCTTCACCGGTGCCGCGGGCCGCGCTCCGGCCGACCCCGGCTCGGCGTGCACGCACAGGACCTGCCAGGTGCCGCCGAACACCGCCGTCAGCGCCTTGGAGATGGCCTCGGCGTTGCGCGGCTCGGCGAGCCGGCGGGCCAGCGGGGCCGAGGTGTGACCGATCGTGACGGTGGTGCCGTCGACCGCGGTGACGGTGGCGTTGGTCAGCATCGCCTCGGTGCTGCGGCTGCTGGCGCGCACCGCGCCCAGCAGCTCCGACCACCTGCGGCGCAGACCGGCCGCGTCGAGGGCCCCGGTCGCCGCGTCGGCGACGGGCTCGGCGACGGGTGCGGCGGACACGGGCGCGGCGGGCACCGCGGGCACGGCAGACACCGCGGGCACGGCAGACACCGCGGGTGCGGCCGCGACGGGCGCTGGCACGACCGGTGCTGGCGCGGCGACCGGCGGCGGTGCGACGGGCGCGGGCCGCGCGGGTTCCGGGACCTGCGCGGGAGCCTCCCGCACGGGCGCGACCGGCTCGGGCTCCGGGCCGCGCCGGGAGGGTCGCTGGAACGCGGGCCGCGACTCGGCGGCGACGTCGCCGGGAGCCATCTGGGCCGACGTCGTCCGGCGCTCCAGCCGCTCGACGCGCTGGAGCAGCGCTGCCTCCGACTCGTCGGCCGCCGGCAGCATCATGCGGGCGCAGACCAGCTCCAGCACCAGGCGGGCGGCCGTGGCCCCCCGCATGTCGGTGAGGCCCTGGTGGACGATCTCGGCGTAGCGGGACAGCGTCGCGGGGCCGATCTGCTCGGCCTGCGCCACCATCGTCGCCACCTCGTCCTCCGGCGCGGACACCAGCCCGCGTTCGGCGGCGTCCGGCACGGCCCTGATCAGCACGAGGTCGCGCAGCCGGTCGAGCAGGTCGGAGGCGAAGCGGCGCGGGTCGTGACCGGCCTCCACGAGACGGTCGACCGTGCCGAAGACCGCGGCCCCGTCACCCGTCGCGAGGCCGTTGACCACGTCGTCGATCAGCGCCACGTCCGTGACGCCGAGCAGCGACACGGCGCGGTCGTAGGTCACTCCCTCGGGCCCGGCGCCCGACAGCAGCTGGTCCATGACGGACTGGGTGTCGCGGGCCGAGCCGCCACCGGCCCGGATGACCAGCGGGAACACCGGCGCGGCGACCTGCACGCCCTCGGCCGCGCAGTTCCGCTCCAGCAGGGAGCGCATCGCGCCGGGCGGGATCAGCCGGAAGGGGTAGTGGTGCGTGCGCGAGCGGATCGTCGGCAGGACCTTCTCCGGCTCCGTCGTCGCGAAGACGAAGATCAGGTGCTCCGGCGGCTCCTCCACGATCTTGAGCAGGGCGTTGAAGCCCTGCGTCGTGACCATGTGGGCCTCGTCGATGATGAACACCCGGTAGCGGGACTCGGCCGGGGCGAAGAACGCCTTGTCGCGCAGCTCGCGGGCGTCGTCCACACCACCGTGGCTCGCCGCGTCCAGCTCGACGACGTCGACGCTGCCGGGGCCGTTGGGCGCGAGACCGACGCACGAGTTGCACTCGCCGCACGGGTCCGGCGTGGGGCCCTGCACGCAGTTCAGCGAGCGCGCCATGATGCGCGCGCTGGACGTCTTGCCGCAGCCGCGCGGCCCGGAGAACAGGTAGGCGTGGTTCACCCGCCCCGACGCCAGCGCCGTGCGCAACGGCTCGGTGACGTGCTCCTGCCCGACCACCTCGGAGAAGGAGGCCGGTCGGTACTTGCGGTAGAGGGCCAGCGCCACGCGGGAGACAGTACCGGCAGGCCCCGACGACGAAAGGGGACCCCGTGCACCCACCAGAGCCCGCTTATCCTTGCTGCCTTCCGGCCCTGGGGAGGTTCGCGAGATGTGTGCCGCACGAGGTCCGAGTCCAGTGTAGCGAGTCCGTGCGGACTCCCGGCGCGGGGGGCGGGCGGGACAGACGGGCGGCCACCCGTTTTGGAGCAGCGCCACCCCCTCCGGTAGTCTCGGCGACGGAGGATTCGCATAGTGGCCTAGTGCGCACGACTGGAAATCGTGTTGGGTTAACCCCCTCACGGGTTCAAATCCCGTATCCTCCGCAGATCAGAGGCCCCGGCACCGCGTGTGCCGGGGCCTCTGCCGCGTTCCGGGGCCGTGTCGCCGCGCACGGGGGTCACCGCGGTGACCCCCGTGCGGTCCGGTCAGGGGCGGGGCAGGCGGTCGGTCAGGTCCTCCAGGCAGAAGACCAGCTCGTCCAGGTGGGCGTTGCCCGTGCTCGGACGCATCCGCAGCACCTGGGGGTCGTGATCGCTGGCCTGGTCGGCGAACTCGGCGTTGACGTGCACCACGTCGTAGTCGAACCGCGTGACGTTGCGGCTCAGGAAGATGTGGTCCAGCACCTGCGAGTTGCCCTCGAAGACGTAGCCGTACCGCTCGTTCTCGGGCAGGGTGTCGATCAGGTCGACCACCGCGCCACCCGCCGTCAGCGTCCGCACCGCGGGCGAGAACTGGTAGTCGTTGACGTCACCGGCGAGCACGACGTTCGCGCCCCGGTCGATCTTCTGCACGGAGTCCACGAACGCGCGCAGCGTCGCCGCCTGCTGCTGCCGCTGCACCTCGGAGCTGCGCACCGGCGGCTGGACGACGCCGTGCATCGGCTGGTCGCCGCCCTTGGAGTTGAAGTGGTTGCCCACCACGAACACCGTGCGCCCGCGGAAGACGAACTCACCGGCGAGCGGCTTGCGGCTGTTGGCCCACGCCGGGTTGGCGGGGTCGATCCGTCCCGGTGAGACGGACAGCGCGGCACGACCGCGCTGCTCGACGACCGACACGGGCGTGGTCGCGTCGCCGCCGGGGCGGTCCACGAAGGACACCCGCGCCGGGTTGAACAGGAACGCCACCCGGATGTTGCCGCCCGGCTCACCGCCGTCGGTCTTGTTCTGCGGGTCGATCTGGCGCGCCGAGTAGCGCGGCCCGCCCGCCGCGACGATCGCGTCCACGAACTTCGCGAGCGTGCCACCGGCGGCGACCGTGCCGTCGTCGACCGCGCCGTTGTCGTCCTGGATCTCCTCCAGCACCACCACGTCCGGGCTGCTCAGGTTGCGCACGACGGCCGCGCCGAGCCGGTCGAACTTCGCCCGGTCGTTGGTGGCGGCCAGGTTCTCCACGTTGTAGGTGGCGACGGACAGCTCGCTCTGCCTCGCCGCCCTGGTGGTCTCGGGCTGGATGCCGCCGGAGACGTGCTCGCCGGGCGTGATCACCGACAGCGTGTAGCCGCCGAAGTTCGTGTACTCCAGCGCGCCGGTGGTGGTGCCGCGCAGGACGTCGCCCACGTTCGACACCGGCAGCGGAGCACCCGTGGTGTTGATCTTCAGTCGGCCGCTGTTCGGCTGGTCGTAGCCGGTGTAGACGGTGCCGCCCCTGCTGCTGGGGTTCTGCTCGGGCCGGACGGTGATCCAGGTCTCGCCGAAGGAGTTGCTCGCGCCGACCACGCGCGCGTCGTCCACCCGCAGCAGCATGCCCTCGCGGGACTCGTAGAAGTCCAGGGCGTGCGCGGCGGGGTCGAGCGGGAGCCCCTCGACGCTGCCGCCGTTCGCGTCGGGCGCGTAGGAGTCGGGCACGGTGGTGCGGTCGAGCACCTCGGCGGCGGGCAGCGGGTTGCCCCTGGACGACACGGTCCACCTCGCGGCGGTCAGCTCGGTCAGCGTCTGGTTGCCGCTGGTCGCGCCGCCGGGCCGGTACTCGGCGACGGTGCCGGTGACCAGCACCGCGTCGCCGGGGGCGACGCCGGTGACCGGCGCGTTGGTGTAGACGAACACGCCCTCGCTGGTGCGCGGGTCGCCGTCCGCCGCGGTGTCCTGGATCCAGAACCCCTCGTCACCGCTGTTGCGCACGGCGGTGACGGTGCCCGGCACCCCGGTGACCAGCTGGCCGAGCAGCGGCGACACCCGGCCCGTCCCCTGGACGTCGCGGACGCGCTTGTCGCCCGGCTGCGGGTCCGGATCGGGCTCCGGGTCCGGGTCCGGGCCGGGACCGCCGGCGGTGTCCCCGGCCGCGTTGGTCGGCGTGGGCGCACCGGCGGTGAAGTCGGTGGCGTTGTCGTCGGTGTCGGTGAGCGCGCTGCCGCGGGCGACGGCGCTGGCGCTGGACGCGGCGGGCGCGTTCCCGCCCTCGCGCACGACGGCGCTGCCGTAGCCGACGAGGTCGCGCACGCGCGGGTCGGCCGCGCAGTCAGCGGCGGTGAGGCAGGTGAGCGCCTCGGCGCCGGCCACCAGGGCGATCGTGCCGCTGGTGCCCGACATGGCGATCGTGCCGGTGGCGTCGGGCGTCGGCAGGGCGACCGTGCCGCCGGTGCCCGTGGCCTCGCCGACGAGGAAGCGCCCGCCGGGCGCGACGGAGCCGGTGAGCGGCGTGACCTGCCACCTGCTCGTCGGGCCGGGCGACGCGGAGAGGTACTGCACGCTCCAGCCGCTCACGCTCACGGGAGCCGCACCGCGGTTGGCCAGCTCCACGAAGTCGCTGGTCAGGGTCGCCCCCGAGTTGCCGCCTCCGCCGTAGACCTCGGCGATCAGCGCGTCCTGGCTCGGGGCGGCCGAACTCGGCACGGTCAGCGCGAGTGTCACGGCGGTGGCGGCGGTGGCCGCCAGGCCGAGTCTGGGCAGTGATCTCAACGCGTCCTCCGATGTCAGCAGATCGGGTGATCCTCCCCGCGTCGGGTGAATTCAGGAAGACCGCGCGTTCAACGGTTGACCCGTACGGAGCAGCCGGGAGATGTCCACCGCGGTCGAACAGGTGTTCGACGATGGGGTAGGGTTAGGTTCACGACGGCGGACGGTGAGACCCCTCCCAGGCACCGGACGCCGACGGATCGCTCAGACGCCGAAGGGGCCCCCGCTGACGAGCGGGGGCCCCTTCGGCGTGCGGGACCGGTCACGGCCTCCCGGAGCGTCCAGAAGTCCTCGCGACGGCCTCCAGCATCTCGATCGCGGTGTCGGCGCTGCTCGCGTAGGCGACGGCTTCACCGGCGGAGACCTCACCGCTCCCCCGCACGGCCAGATCGCGCGACCGGCGCAACGACCGGATCGCCCCGGCCAGCTCGACCGGCAGCACACCGGCCAGCCGCATCAGCACGACGTCGCCGTAGAACTGCCGGGACGGGTCGCCGGTGACGGCGCCGTAGAGGTCCACCACCTTCTCCTCCACGGCGGACCACGACCGCACGACCGTCCCGACCGGGTCCGGGTCGACAGCGCTCCGATCACCGCCGGTGCCGCGGGCGGCGGGCGGCGACCGGTCGGCCGGTTCCCCGCCGTACCCCGGCTCGCCGAACGTGGGCGGCGGCACCGACCCGTGCGTCCCCGCCTGCGACGGCGGATCGGGCTGGAGGTCCCACGGCTGTTCGTGCCCCCGGCCGAACGGGAGCTCCGCCAGCCGCTCGGACGCGTCCTGCAACTGCCGCTCCACCTGCTCCAGCTCGTCGCCGAAGGTGATCGCGCCGCCGGGGACCTCCACCGACCTGACGCGGCCGATCACCTCGCCCAGGGGCCTGCGGAACAGCACGATCGCGGTGAGGGCCACGATCGGCCAGGCCAGGTCGACCAGGAGTCCGCTGATCGCGGTGAACCACTCCACTGCGGCCTCCCGTCACCCACCACCGGCTTGGACCGGCGCCGAAGCTAGCACGGCCCGCACGCCGGTGATCGCGTGTCCGGCCACCGGGCGCGTGCGGGCAACTGCCACCAGAAGTGCGACCACGCGACAGAGCCCCGGTGACCATCTCTGGTCACCGGGGCTCTGATCTGCGGTGGCGGTGGGATTTGAACCCACGGAAGCTTTCACTTCACACGCTTTCGAGGCGTGCTCCTTCGGCCGCTCGGACACGCCACCGCCGAGAACAATACAAGACCCCCTCCGGGGCCCCGCACCGGGGGGTCTCAGCGAAAGCGGTGACCGTCGAAGAACTCCTCCACCACGGCCGCGCACTCGTCGGCCAGCACGCCGCCGACCACCTCGGGGCGGTGGTTCAGGCGGCGGTCGCGCACCACGTCCCACAGCGAGCCCACGGCCCCGGTGCGCGGCTCCCACGCGCCGAAGACCACTCGGGACACCCTGGCGAGCACCAGCGCGCCTGCGCACATCGTGCACGGCTCGACCGTCACGGCCAGCGTGCAGCCCTCCAGCCGCCAGCCGTCGCCGAAGCGGGCCGCGGCGGCCCTGATCGCCAGGACCTCGGCGTGCGCCGTGGGGTCGCCGGTGGCCTCGCGGGCGTTGCAGGCACCGGCCAGCTCGTGGCCGTCGGGGTCGAAGACGACGGCGCCGATCGGCACGTCGCCGGTCTCGGGAGCGCGTCCGGCCGCGCGGAGGGCCGCTCGGACCAGGTCCTCGTCCCGGCTCACGCCTGGATCGTGTCCAGGAGCTTGGTGAACTCGTCGCCGAACCCGCACCGCTGGGCGATCATCTGGAGCTGCTCGTCGGGGTAGAGGTCGACCTCGTCCACGACGATCTGCATCTCGTGCTCGGGCATCCCGAGGTCCGTCAGGACCCCGAGGTCGCCCTCCGGCCACAGCTCCTCGTCCTCCTCGTCCGGCGGTTCCACCCGCAGGAGGTCGAGGACGTCGGCGGCGATGTCGTAGTCGAGCGCAGCCGCCGCGTCGGACAGCAGCAGCGACACACCGCCGGGGACGGGCCTGCAGATGACGAAGAACTCGTCGTCCACGGCCAGCAGCCCGAAGACCGCCCCCGTGGACCGCATCCCGCGCAGCTCAGTGATCGCCGCGTCCAACTCGGACAGCGCGGAGCTGTCCATCTTCCCGCACCGCCAGCGGCCGTCCTCCCGGACGACCGCGACAGCGAAGCCGCTGACCGGCTCCTGCTCTGCCATGCACACACCGTAGGGGTCCGGGGTCCACCCCGGTAGCGGAGGGCCACCGGCTCGGGCGGTGGCGCCGATCCGGTGCCACCATCGGCGCATGAGTTCACCGGTGCGACACGTCCAGTCCGAGCCCCGTTTCACGGGTCTGCCCGAGGCGGCGCGGGCCCTGCAGCCCAGGACCGTGGCTCTGCGCAGGCGGGTCCACCGCCACCCGGAGGAGGGGCTGCGCCTGCCGGAGACGCAGGCCGCCGTCCTGCGCGCGCTGGAGGGGCTGCCCCTGGAGATCACCACGGGCACGACGACGGACTCCGTCGTGGCGGTGCTGCGGGGCGGGCGGCCCGGCCCGGCCGTGCTGCTGCGCGGCGACATGGACGCGCTGCCGCTGACCGAGGCGACCGGGCTCGAGCACGCCTCGGAGGTGCCGGGCGTGATGCACGCCTGCGGGCACGACACCCACGTGGCGATGCTCGCGTCGGCCGCGCGCCTGCTGAGCACGCGGCGCGACGTCCTCGCGGGCAGCGTCGTGTTCATGTTCCAGCCGGGCGAGGAGGGCTTCCACGGCGCGCGGCACATGATCGAGGAGGGCGTGCTGGAGGCGGCGGGCACGCCGGTGGAGCGGGCGTTCGCCCTGCACATCACCTCGACGGCGACGTCCGGCGCGGTGCGGTCGCGGCCCGGCACGATCATGGCGTCGGCCGACACGTTCCGGGTGGACGTCACCGGCAGGGGCGGTCACGGCGGGATGCCGCACGACGCCGTGGACCCCGTTCCGGCGGCGGCCGCGATGGTCGGCGCGCTCCAGACGATGGTGGCCCGCCGGGTCAGCGTGCACCGGCCCGCGGTGGTGACGGTGGGGCGCATCGAGGCCGGCACGACCAACAACGTCATCCCGGAGACGGCGCGGCTGGACGGGACGATCCGCACGCTGGCGGAGGAGACCAGGACGTTCGTGCACCGGGAGCTGCGGCAGGTCTGCGAGCACGTCGCCGCGGCGCACGGCTGCGCGGCGGAGGTGTCGATCGTGCCCGGCTACCCGGTGACGGTGAACGACGCGGAGGTCGGTCAGCACGTCCTGGACCTGGCCGCGTCGGCG
Source organism: Umezawaea beigongshangensis (assembly GCF_016464305.1). GTDB lineage: Bacteria > Actinomycetota > Actinomycetes > Mycobacteriales > Pseudonocardiaceae > Umezawaea_A > Umezawaea_A beigongshangensis. The sequence continues at coordinate 481,135 of NZ_JAEIOJ010000003.1, read as the reverse complement.
CTGGGGCCGCGCTGGGCCGAGCCGATGGGCGATCCGCTGATGGGCGCGGAGGACTTCTCCTACGTGCTCCAGCGGGTGCCGGGGGCGCTCGCGTTCCTCGGCGCGTGCCCGCGCGGCGTCGACCTGGCCGACGCCGCGCCGAACCACTCGAACCGCGTGCTGTTCGACGAGGCCGCGATGGAGCACGGCGTCGCCCTGTACAGCGCGTTCGCGCTGGACGCCCTGCGCTGATCCGCCCCGGCTCGGGCCGTGGTGATCGACTGAGCTGCCCGATCGGTGCAGGATGGGCGGGTGCGTGACGTGTGCGTGCTCGGACTGGGACTGATCGGCGGCTCCGTGCTGCGTGCCGCGAGCGCCGCTGGGCGCACCGCGTGGGGCGCCACGGCGTCGCCCGCGGACGCGGCGGCGGCAGCGGCCGACGGCTTCGACGTCGAGGAGACGGTCGACGTCGCACTGGCCAGAGCGGCGGAGCGCGACGCGCTCGTGGTGGTCGCGGTGCCGCTGCCCGCCGTCGACGAGGTGCTGCGGCGGGTGGCGGCCGTCGCGCCGACGTGCCGGCTGACCGACGTGGTCAGCGTGAAGGAGCAGGTCGACGACGCCGTGCGGTACCGGCTGCCGGGGGCCCGCTACGTCGGCGGGCACCCGATGGCGGGCACCTCGCGGTCCGGCTGGGCGGCGTCGGACGAGGCGCTGTTCCGCGACGCGGCGTGGGTCGTGATCGCCGACGAGGACCACCCGGAGCCCGAGGTGCTCCTCGACGTGATCACCCTGGCGCTGGACTGCGGCGCGCACGTCGTGCCCGCGACCGCGGCCGAGCACGACTCCGCGGTGGCGCGGGTCTCGCACCTGCCGCACGTGCTGGCGGCGGTGCTCGCGGCGGTGGGCGCGGACGGCGGGCCGCTGGCGATGGCGCTGGCGGCGGGGTCGTTCACCGACGGCACGCGCGTCGCGGGCAGCGATCCCGAGCTGGTGCGGGCGATGTGCGAGGGGAACCGGACGGCGCTGCTGGACGCCGTGGACGACGCGCTGGGCAGGCTGGGAGCCGCGCGCGGGTCGCTGGCCTCGACCGGCGGGCTCGCCAAGACGATCCAGGCCGGGCACGCCGGGCGGCGCACGCTCGACGCGCAGCGCGTCGTGAAGCGGACCGGGATCAGCGTCGACCTGACGTCGCCCGGCGCGCTGGAGGCGCTGCTGGCCCTCGGCGCGCGGGGCGGCCGGATCACCGCCGTGCGGGGTACGTCCGCGCTCGCCGAGACCTCGTGACGCGAGACGTCGTGACGCGAGACGTCGTGACGCGGCGCGGCCGGACCGCCGTGCTCGTCGTGGGCGTGGTGGTGCTCGGTGGCGCGGTCGCGGTGCTGCGCCGGGAGACGGAGCTGCCCGACCGTCCCGCGTCCGGCCCGGTGCGGATCGAGGAGTTCACCGCCGAGGGCGTGCGGCACGGCGCGGAGGAGCCGCCGCGGCAGCCGGAACTGGTGGGGGTCGACGCGCTCGACCGGGAGAGCCTGCGGGTCGACTGGTCGGGCGACGCCCCCGCCTACGAGGTGCGCTGGGACGACTCGGTCCGCTACACGACGACGACGGCGGTCGAGATCGGCGGGCTCGATCCGGTGCGCGTCCTCGGGGTCGAGGTGCGCGCGGTGGGCGCGACGGGCCTGCGGTCGCAGCCGCTGCTGGTGGGGCGGAGCCCGGACGCCCTCGACGACGAGCGCTGGGCGGACGGGCTGGACGAGCCGGTCGACCGCTTCGAGGGCCCCGAGTCGCTCGATCCGCGCCGCTGGCGGCTGCTCGTGGACCAGAGCTGCTTCGGTCTGCGGGAGGTCGACGGGCGCCGCCGGGTGGAGATCGGCTGCGAGTACGCGGAGATGCAGTCGACCGTGCCGCTGCGGGTCGGCGTGCCGGACGAGCACGGGGCGATCGCCCGCGCGGTGCTCACCACCGACGGTCCGGTGGGACCGGGCGGGTCGGTCACGCTGGCGCTGCTGCCAGAGCCCTACGAGGAGCTGCGCGCACCGGGCATCGCCGCGCGGGGCACGACGGGGCAGCCGGGGCCGTCGGACGCGGCACTGCCACCGGGAGCGGTCGCGCTGACGATCCGCAGCGACGACGCGCGGATCGGCTTCGGCCGCCTTCCGACGACGACCGCGCGACCACCGGTCCCCGAGGGCGCCCTCACGCCGGTCGACGGGGTGCGGCACCGCTGGGAGCTGCGGGTGCTGGCGGACTCCGTCGTGGGGTTGCGCGACGGGCGGGTGGTGGCCAGCGCACCCGTCGCGGTGCCGTGGCGGGTCGCCCGGCCGCGGCTGGCGTTCTCCGGCGGGGCGGGCACGCTGCTGGACACGCTCGCCGTGCGGGGCGGGCGGCAGCAGCCGGACCCGGTGTCGGAGGTGCGCTTCGACGTGACCGAGCAGCGGGACGGCGCGCTGGTGCTCGGCGAGGTCGGCGGCCAGCGGCTCCGGACGGCGCTGACCGCACGCGTCGCGGCGACCGTGCTGAGCAGGAGCGACCAGCCGCTGCGGCTGGAGTTCGCCGGACGCACCGCGCCCGCCGTGGTGTCGGACGTGAACGGGGTGGTCCGGTTGGCGCACGCGGACTTCCCCCTCGACGACGTGGACCCGCCTCCGAGCGCGCGCGCCGCCCTGCTGGCCGACGACCTCTCCGCGCTGGCCGTGACGACGTCCGGCGTCGTGCTCACCGGGAGGCCGGACGCGCCGCGCGAACCGCTGCCGCGACTCGCCGAGAGCGCCGCGCGGGAGGAGACGCCCCGTCCGCTCGTCGTCCTGTTCGACCGGGACGGCCGCGGTGCGCCCGCCGAGTTCCCCGCGGGCGGGGAGGTGCGCGTCGTGGCCGAGGTCGGGCTGACCGGGCTCGCGCCGGTCCCGCTGGCGGGCGTCCGGATCTCGCTGGACGGCGAACCGGTGCTCGCGCTGCCCACGACGCGCGACGGCCCGGCGGTGGCCGGCCGGTACGAGGTGTGGCTGCCGACCGCGGCGCTGAGCAGCGGTGGGCACCGGGTGCGGGTCGAGGTCGTGCCGGAGGACCCCGCGCTGGCGACGACCTCCTCGGAGCGGACCTTCGTGATCGTCTGATATCAGGTCCACAACGAGCCGTGATTCTGGTCACGCAGACGCCTAGCGTCTCGTGGATGGAGCTGGGGCGACGCCGGGTCGCGATCGGAGTGGTCGCGCTGGTGCTGTTCGGCGGCGTCGTGGCGGTGCTGCGGACCGAGGGCCTGGGCGATCCGGCGTCCGGCCCGACGCGCAGGCCCGCCACGACGACGCTGCGGGCCTTCGCCGCCGACGGTGTGCTGGTGCCCACCGCGGGTGAGCGCCCCGCCCCGCCCGAGGACGTCGCCGTGGTGCCCGGCGCGCACCGGTTGCAGCTGAGCTGGACGGGCGACGCGCCCGGTTACGAGGTGCGCTGGGGACGCGACGAGCTGACCCGCACCGAACTGGTGGTGCGGCCCTCCGCGCAGCTCGACGGGCTCGACGACGACGTGGAGCACCGGGTGCAGGTGCGCGCCGTGGACGCCTTCGGGCAGCGCTCCGACCCCGTCGAGGCGCGGGGCACCCCCCGGCTCGACACGTCCGGCGACGACCGCTTCTCCCTGGTCGACCGCTTCGACGGGCCCACCGTGCCGGACCCGGCGCGGTGGCGGCTGGCGAAGCGCTCCGACTGCGCCCGCGCGACCCCCGGCGACGGGGACGACGTGCGGCGGCTGGTCGTCAGCAGCAGTTGCGCGAGCACCTCGGTGGCCCTGCGCTCGCGCACTCCTCTCGTCCTCGGCGACGGTCCCGAGCTGGGACGCTTCGTCGTGGAGACCGACGCGGCGAGCGTTCCCGGCGAGCTGCTGCTGGACCTCGTGCCCGGTCCGGTGAGCCTCCAGGGCGACGCGCTGCCGCCGGGCGCGGTGCGGCTGCGGGTCGCCACCGACGTCCGGGGCACCACGACCGCGGACCTGCTGGTCGGCGCGGACGTGCCGCGCGCGCACCCGGTCGCCGGGGAGGTGGCGCCGGTGCCGCCGCCGCGCACGGGTCTGAGCTCCCGCTGGGAGCTGGTGCTGCGCGCCGACGGGCTGCGGGCGCTGCGCGACGGCGTGCTCGTGGCCGTCTCCCCCGCCGTGCCGGCGTGGCGGGAGGCGACGGCGCTGATCGGCGTGGCCGGCCTCGCCGGCGGTGTGGCGCGGGTGGGCGTCGACCTGGTCGCGTTCAGCGGCGGACGGACGCGGACGCCACCGCTGGTCGAGCCGCCGCGGACGACCGTCGACGTCGGCGGTCAGGTGTCCACCGCCGGGCTGCGCCCGGTTCCGGGAGCCGAGTCGGGGCAGCTCCGGCTCAACCTCGTCTCTGCCGGGTCGGTGGACCCGGACGCGCACCTCGTCGTCGGGGGTGTGGCCGTGCCGCTGCGCCCGGCCGTCGAGGGCGGCGCGCGGGAGCCGGACGTGGAGTACTCCTACGTCGCCGACCTGTCCGGCGAGACGCTGGTCGTGCTCGGCGACGACGGGGTGTTCCAGGCGACCGTGGTGTCCTCGGCGCGCGTGCGGGTCACCGCGGCCGACCTGGAGCTGACGCCCGCGCCGGGCCACGACGCGCCGCCACCGCCCGCGCGGTCGCTGGAGCCGCTGAACGGCAGCCGGGCCGCGCTGGGAGAGCCCGTGGGCGTCCTGCTGGACGCCTCGGGCGGGGAACCGCCCCCCGGCTCCGGCCTGACCCGCGGGCGGCTCGTGCTGGACGTCAGCGCCGACGGGCTGCGCGAGACGACGCCGCTGGCCGGGCTCGCGGGCTTCGAGGTGCTGATCGACGAGGAGCGCGTCGCCGCCGTTCCCACCGACCTCGACGGGCCGGCCGCCGGTGGCCGCTGGCGGTTCGCGCTGACCACGTCGCAGCTGTCCGCCGGACCGCACTCGATCGAGATACGCGCCCACAGCACCGATCCGGCGGCCCTGTCGCGCACCGTGTTCGTGCCGTTCCAGCTCAGGGCGTGAGACCGGGGACCTCGCGGTTAGATGACCCGCATGCCACGTCCACTGCTCCTCGACGCCGCCCGCACGCCGTTCGGCCGTTACCGGGGCGGCCTGTCCGGCATCAGGGTCGACGACCTCGCGGTCCTGCCGATCCGCGAGCTCCTGCGCCGGCACGCCGACCGGCTCGACCCCGCCCGCGTCGACGACGTGCTCCTCGGCAACACCAACGGCGCCGGTGAGGAGAACCGGAACGTGGCGCGGATGGCGACGCTGCTCGCCGGTCTGCCGCCGACCGTGCCGGGGGTGACGCTGAACCGGCTGTGCGCCTCGGGCGGTGAGGCCGTCGTGCAGGCGGCGCGCGCCCTGTCCGCCGGGGACGCCGACCTGCTGGTGGCCGGTGGGGTCGAGGGCCCGAGCCGCGCCCCGTTCGTGCTGGCCCGTCCCGATCGGGCGTTCCCCGACCGGGTGGAAACGGCGGGCACGGCGCTGGGCTGGCGGCTGGTGAACCCGCGGATGCCCGGCGAGTGGACCGTGCCGCTGGGGCGCGCGGCCGAGCAGGTCGCCGTGGAGCTGGGCATCACCCGCGAGCGGATGGACCTCTACGCGCTGCGCTCGCACCGCAGGGCGTCGGCGGCGTGGGACGCGGGCGTGCACGACGGGTTCGCGTTCCCCGTGCTGCGCGCCGACGGCTCGTCGATGCGGCGCGACGAGACGGTGCGGCCGGAGACGAGCGAGGAGAAGCTGGCGAGGCTGCGCTCGTCGTTCTCCGAGGACGGCCCGGTGACGGCGGGCAACTCCTCGCCGCTGAGCGACGGCGCGGTGGCGGTGCTGATGGGCACCGAGACGCTCGCCGAGGAACTGGGCCTGCGACCGCTGGGCGAGGTGCTGGGCAGCGCGGTGACGGCCGACGAGCCGCACCGCTTCTCGCTCGCCGCGGTCACCGCGATCCGGAAGCTGCTGCGGAGGCTGCGGGTGGAGGCGGAGGACGTGGACCTGTGGGAGGTCCACGAGACGTTCGCGGCGACGGCGCTGTCCGTGCTGCACCACCTGCCGGAGGTGCAGCGGGAGCAGGTCAACGTGCACGGCGGGGCCATCGCCTACGGTCACCCGCTGAGCGCGTCGATGCCGCGGGTGATCGTGGACCTGTGCCGCCACCTGCGCGCTCGCGGCGGTGGCCTGGGGGTGGCGGCGAGCGGGGTGGGCGTCGGCCAGGGCCTCGCCGTCGCCGTCCGCGTGTGATCCCCGGTCCTGCGGGGCGCGGGCCGCGGGCGGGGACTCGACGCCGCGCACCCCGAACCAGCCGGGTCCGGAGGAGCTGGCGCCGGGGCCGTCGCCGACGAGCGTCCGGGCGGTCGTGACCGGTGGCCACAACCGCCCGGACGGGTCAGATGCGGCGCGCGATGCGCGGGTAGTCCAGGACGAGGCCCCTGGAGTCCACGGTGATGTCCTGGCTGAAGTCCTCGCTGCTGAAGTTCACGACGGACTCCTCGGCGCCGACCGACACGGTCCGGTACTTCTGCCGGACCACGCGCACGGTCAGGTCCGGCAGCGACACCCGCACGACCGGCAGGTCGTGCTCGGACGCCTCGCGGTGCAGGCCGAGGCGGCGGATCGGGATCGCGTTGAACAGGCTGACGAACTGGACGTCCACGTCCACCGCGCCCTCGAAGTCCGTGCGCTCCACGCCCTGGCCCAGGTCGACCAGCCACGCGCCGTCCTCGGTGCGGCTGAGCGAGATCTGCCGCTCCTCCTCGACGGTCGCGGTGCGCAGCAGCAGGCGCGTCACGGCTCCCGTCTCACCCGCGGACAGCTCGAACGAGGCGCTGAACGACTCCGTCTCCCCCGCCGCCGCGACGAGGCGGCCGGACGCCCGCAGGCGCCGGTCGGACAGCAGCAGGCGGACCTGCTCCAGCCGGGGGGTGTCGTAGCCCTGCCAGGTGAGCATCTCGGGGCGGCGGGGTGCCGGGGCCGAGCGGCTCTCCGCGGAGGAGACGACGCGCTCGGTCGAGTTGGAGGAGTTCACGCGCCCGCCTTCTCCACGACGAACCCGACCCGGTCGCCGTGCTGGTTCAGCAGATCGCCAGCCCTGCCGGCGAGGTTCTCGCAGTCCATGGTCGCCCTCCGCACTTCACTGTGACGCGTGCGCAGAGTACCGGAAGGGACTCCGCCGCCCCAGTGATCAACTCATCGGTGCACCGTGACGAACACGCTGCGTATCGACGAAACGCCCCCGCGAGCGGACTCGCGGGGGCGTTCCGGATCGGACGACCGACTCGATCAGGCGGAGGCCTTGCGGCGACGCACCAGGACCAGAGCGGCGGCACCGGCGGCCAGGAGCAGGACACCGATGGTCAGCGGCAGGAAGATCGACGCGCCGGTGCTGGCCAGCTCGTCGTCGTCGTTGCTGCCGCCACCGGCGACCGGAGCCGGGGTGGTGGTGGAGGAGGGGACGTCGCTGGAGGACGGCGCGGAGGTGGTGGTGGACGTCTCCGGCGCGGGCGTCGTGCTGACCGGCGTGGTGGTGGTCGGCGGCACCTCGACCTGCGCGCCCTCCCACTCGGCGGCGGCGGCGGCGTCGAGCTCCACGTCGACCGGCGAGGCGACGATCAGCGACTGGGTCTTCTTGTTCTCGTCGCCGCGGATGAACAGGCGACCGGCGTCGACGCGGGAGTCGGCGTGGACGGAGAACTTGGCCGAACCGGCGGCGGCGTCGGCGGGCACCGTGACGTAGACGTCGACGGTCTTGGCGCTGGCGTCCGCGACGGTGAACCTGCCGTCCTCGGCGGGCGTGAACGGCTTGCCCTCGGCGTCGGTCAGCAGCACGCCGACGGGCATCTCGCCCTCGACGGCGATCTCACCGGCGGTCGTGGTGATCGTGAAGGGACCGATCTTGTCGCCGGCCTTGCCCTTCTGCAGCAGCGGCGCGACGTCCAGGGACGGCTTGGTCTCGCCGAGACCGGTGTTCGCGTCGCTGGTGAGGTACTGGTAGAGCGCGACGACGTCGGCGGGGTCCTGGTCGACCGGCTTGTCGTCCTCGTCGGTCTCACCACCGCGCAGGGGGTTGGCGAGGTCCAGCTCGTCGTTGTCGCTGAAGTGCCAGATCGCCGCCTGGGTGCCGGCGATGGCCTCGCGCACCGTCAGGTCGTCGATCTTCACGGCGGCGCGCAGCGCGTCGACCTCGATCGACGGGTAGGAGTGCGCGAGGATCCAGTTGACCTTGTCGCGGTTCTGGTGGAAACCGGACTCGGGACGCGGGTGCGCGTCCCACGGCACCTCGACCATGCCCGCATCGCCCTTGACGGGCTCCGGCAGCTCGACGCAGTAGGTGTGCGCGACGGTGTCGGCGCCCTCGATGCCGAGACCGATGAGGCCGGTGTAGGTGACGCCCTCCTTCTTCAGGTTGACGTGCAGACCAGCCTCGTCACCGGACTGGTCGAGCTTCGCCTTCGTGTCCGCAGAGGCCGGCACAGCCGTGGCCATGAGAGCGACGGAGGCTCCGAGAATCGCCGCGCCGATGCGCGCCGAGTTCATCCGGGATGCCATGGGTCTCCTTCAAGCTCGCAAAAATTAGCCCAAATGGGGCAAAGGCGGGGATTCCTGTTGGCTCGATCGGACTAAAGGGTCCGATTTTCGAGAGGAAACCGACAGGAAGCGACCGCACACTATCCGATCGAGTTACCCCCGAACAGTGACGGGTGCGACGGACCGCCACACGGTGCCCCACCTGCGACAACACCCAAGGATCATCCACAGTGGACGAAAGGTGGACGGTTACCGAGGCGGGAGAGGGGCGTTTGCAAAGAAGAAGGAGTGTCCGCTCCGGCGTCGGCGTGACGTGTCGACCATCACCGGACAAGCCGTTTCCCCAGCTCAGAGGACGACGGAGATGATTCTGAGTTCAACAAGCCAAACGCAGAACGACGCACTGTTACCGAACTGTGATCAGGCGACCAGTTCGGGGGTCCTCGCGACCGCGCGGACGTCGCCCGCCCGCAGCGAGGTCCCCGGCAGGCACAGCTCGCGCGCGCCGGGGCGGCGACCGGTCAGGATCCAGCCGACCAGGCTCGCGAGCTGGTAGGAGATCAGCGGCGGCACCGCGTCGCCGACGTGCCGGTAGGCGTTGCCCAGGATGGACACGTCGAACCGGAACGTGCGCGGAAAACCCTGGAGCAGCGCCATCTCCCGGACCGTGCACAGCCGGTCCTGCTGCGGGTGGGCGTACCGGCCGTTGCCCACGTGCGCGCACTCGCGCTTGATCGTGCGCGCCGGCTCGTCCCACCACATGCGACCGTAGACGTCCGGGTGGGACCCCCAGCGGCCCGCCTCGATGATCTTGATCTGTGCGGGGTTGAGCAGCAGCTCGGTCTCCTGCGAGCCGAGCAGGTCCGCCCACGACCCGCCGTTGGCCGGGATCGCCCGCATCCGCAGCAGCGTCCGGTCGCGGCGGAACGACGGCGACACGTGCGTGGGGTCCTTCGGGTGCGCCTGGCCCGCCGGCACCGCCGGCAGGCGGCCGATCGCGCGGCGCACGGTGATGGCCGACGGCCGGATCTCCAGTCCCCGCCACAGGTCGTCCGGGGTCAGCAGCGGCAGCCCCGCGTCCACGGCGACGACCACGGCGCGCTCGCGCAGCTGCGGCAGGCCGAAGCGGGACAGCAGGTGGCTGTCGGCGTGGACCCGGTAGCCCAGGGCGATCAGCCGCTCGGCCAGCCCGTCCAGGTGGTGCCGGTGCCTGCCCTTGACGAGCTCCCGCGCGTTCTCCAGGAGCACCACCCGCGGCCGCAGCTCGGCGGCGAACGCCGCGACCCGGCCCACGAGGGAGTTGCGCGGGTCGTCGCGCAGGTGGTTCGCGGCGGTGGTGCGGCTGAACCCCGTGCACGGCGGGCACGCCACCAGCACGTCCAGCTCGCCGCGCCGCAGCCCCCACGCCACGCGCAGGTCGGCCGGATCGACCAGACCGAGATCGGCCTCGACCGGGTCCACGCCGATGTTGGCGCGGTAGGTCCCGTTGCAGCGCAACGACCCCAGCCGGGACGACGGCTTGCCGATCTGCGCGTCGGCCGCGCCCACGACGGTGAACGACGGGTGCGCGTGGAACCCGTAGCTCATGCCACCGGCCCCCGAGAACACGTCGGCCACCGTGAAGGTGGAGCCACGAACGAGGGAGGGCGCGGACACGGGGATGATCGTACGGGCGAACACGCCGCGCTCAGAAGGACGACCCGCTCGGCGATCCCGTAGCGTCCGCGACATGGAGCTGCCGCGTACGTGGCGACGGCCGGACCCCTTGCGCGGTCTGGAGGACGTGCCGTGGGACGACCTGACCGACCACCGGGGTTGCGGGGCCGGTCTGGACGAGCTGCTGCGGTGCGCCACCGAACCCGACCCCCTGGTCAGGTCGTCGGCGCTGGACGAGCTGGAGAAGCGGCTGTTCTCCGACGGCACGGTGTGCGAGGCCAGCGCCCACTCCGTGCGCTTCCTCGCCGAACTCGGCGCCAGCTACCGCGTTCCCGCCGACACGCGGGACCGGGTGATCTTCCTGATGGCGGAGATGGCCGCCGCCGACTGGGGACTGACCGAGGACGGCAAGCGCACGCGCCGCAGGTGGAACGCGGCGGGCCGGGAGCTGCCGCGGCTCGCCCCCGACTGGATCTCGCAGACGCGGCACGCCGTGGCCCGCAGCGCGCAGAAGATCTTCGAGGTGCTGGCGCGCGAGGAGGTCGCCTGCACGGTCGCGCTCGCCATCGCCGTGCCCGAGACGGTCCCGCCGTTCGCGGCGACCGCCCTGCACACGATGACGAACGAGTACCACCTCGACCCGGGCGACACGGCGGCCAGGATGCTGCGCGCCGCCGCCGAGGTGGCGGACCACCTCGTGTCGGCCTACGAGGTGTGCGAGTACACGCTGCTCGGCGTGGGCCACGAGGACGAGCAGGTGCTCGACTGGCTGGAGAACTCCCCGCGCCCGCAGAACCAGCCGCACGACGTGACGCTCGCGCACATGGGCATGACGTTCGCCCGCCGCGCCTTCCACGGCGCGTGAGGGGGGTGCCGCCGCGGCGGCACCCCCCTCGCGCGACCGGTCAGGCGGTGACGGCCACCTCGTCGACGGAGCGGGTGTGCTCGGCGACCGGGACCGCCGGTTCCAGCGGACCGAGGCCGGTGCCCCAGTCCTGGTCGGCGAGCGCGAACGCGGAGACCGTCAGCGGCACCACCGCCCGGCCCGGCGGCACGACCGTCCGGTCCAGCTCCAGCTCCAGGCGTCCGCCGAGAGGAGCCGGCCGCAGCCGCAGCAGGCCGTGGGCCACCTCGTCGGGGTGCGCCCAGCGGCAGGACCACTCCGTGAACACGACACCCCGCTCCCACGTCTCCGTCTGCCGCACGGCCCGCACGTTCGCGCCCACCGACGTGGAGCGGAACTCGTCGGACGCCGAGAGGACCAGCGCCTCGAAGTCCAGGGAGGAGACGCCGACGTCGTGCCCGGCCACCAGCGCGGCCTGCACCAGCGAGATCGGCAGCGTCGGCAGCGCGTCCTCGAACAGCACCATCGCCCCGCCGTAGCGGGTGTTGATCTCGGTGGGCAGGAAGCCGTCCTCCGTGGCGATGCCGTCGAGGGTGAACACGCCGCGGTAGCCGACCGATCCGCGCAGCTCCTCGCCGACGCGGCGCGCGAGGTTGCGCATCTCGTCGCGAATCCGCGCGGGCGGGTCGTAGTAGGAGGCGCACCCCGCGTAGAGGAAGCGCGCCGCGCCCGCGCGGCGCGGCACGACCATCTCGACCGGGCGCAGGACCGCGGTGCCGTCGGGGAACACGACGCCGTGGACGCTGACCGGGATGCCCTCCAGGAACGGCATCACCCGGATGAAGTCGCACTTCGGGGCGAGCACGGCGAACGCGGCGTCGGCCTCCTCGCGGGACCGCACGCGGCGGACGAAGTTGGCTCCGCCGTTGATCGACGGCCCGTCACCGGACCAGACCACACCGGCACCGCGGTCGAGCATCTCCGTGGCACGCCACAGCTCTGCCTCGTCGACGCCCGCGACGACGGCGGGCGCGCGGCGCGCGGACAGGTCGTCCCACAGCGCGTCCACGGTGGTCTTGTTCTCCAGCGCGACCCACGCCGGACGGCGGTGGTTGAGGATCGGCCGCCCGGCGAACTCCGGTGTCTCGACGTACGGCGTGCTGATCACCAGCGCCTCGCCCGCCGGGTCGAAGTCGTCGAGCAGGTCGCGCGTCCGCCGGTCGGGGTCGACGAGCACGCGCGTCAGTCTGCGCTGCTCCGACGCGGTCAGCCCGCCCGTGAACCCCAGCGGGACCCAGCGGGCCACCTCCGAGTCGTGCAGGGGGGCGTGGTCGTCGGTGGTCAGCACCAGCGACCGGCGCGCGCCGAGCTGGTGCAGCTCCGCGACGCGCTTGCTCAACCGCGTGCCACCGGCCAGGACGACCGGCCGGTTGCCGAACAGCTTTCCGAGACGCTCGTGGAGCGTGGAAAGGACAGTATCCATCACCGGGAACTCGCTTTGGTGAGAAGCGGAATGAGTCCGGCGAGCGCCGGGTGACGCGAAGCGTAGATGCACCCGGTGGACAGGACGAAGCACGGTCCGGCAACGGCCCGGTGAAGGGTGGGGAGAACCGCGTGGACGGGGTCGGTCGGGGAGGTTCTGGTGGTGCCGGCGCTCAGTGAGCGGCGTCGCGCAGCACCTGGTCAGCACGGGCGAGGAACCCCTCGGGGCCCGAGAGACCGGTCATCGGAGCGGCCAGCTCGTCCAGGACGAGGGCGGGGACCGTGGCCACGGCCACGAGGGCGGCTGCCCTGGTCAGGAAGACCTTGCGCTGGGTCTCCTGCCGGGCGTGCTCCGCGAGAGCACCGGAAATGCTTCTGCGCACGGGTCGACTGGAGTAGCTCACGTGGGTGTTATCGGCCCGCCCGCGGAGCACCTTGAGACCTGCTCGGCACTTTCTGCTGGGATGTGTCCGTGCGAGTTCTCCTCACCGGCGCGGCGGGCTGCCTGGGTCTCGCGGTCGCCCGGCGACTGCTCGACGACGGGCACCGGCCCGTGGTCCTGGTGCACAGGACCGAGTTCACCGGCCTCGACGGCGTCGAGGTGGTCCGGGGGGACGTGCTGGACGCGGCGAGCCTCGTCCCGGCCGTCGCGGGCGTCGACGGGGTCGTGCACCTCGCGGCGCTGACCGGGATCAGGGCGTCGCTGGAGCAACCGCTGCTGTACCACCGGGTCAACGCCGGCGGCACGCTGAACCTGCTCGACGCGCTCGCCGCGACCCCGTCCGCGCCGCGGCTGGTCCTCTTCTCCACCGCCGCCGTCTACGGCTCGCCCGCCGCGCAGCCCGTCCGCGAGGACGCCCCGCGCGCGCCGGGCACCCCCTACGCCGCCTCGAAGGTCGCCGCGGAGGACGCGGTCCGGGAAGCGGCGGACGCCGGGCGGATCGGCGCGGCCGTGCTGCGGGTGTTCAACGCCGCGGGCGCGCTGGCCGGGCGGGGCGACGTCGACGACTCCCGCGTCGTCACCAGGGCCGTGGGCGTGGCGTCGGGGCGGCTGGAGTCGATGAGCGTCTTCGGCGACGGCTCGGCCGTGCGGGACTTCGTGCACGTCCGCGACGTGGCGAGCGCCGCCGTGCTGGCGCTGGAGCACTGCCGGACCGGCGAGCAGGAGGTGTTCAACGTCGGCGCCACCCCCGCCGCCGTGCGCGACGTCGTGGCGGCCACCGAGCGCGTCACCGACAGGGCGGTGCGGCTGGAGCACCGGCCCGCGAACCCGGCGGAGGCCCCGGAGCTGCGGGCCGGCACGACCCGTCTGCGCGAGGTCCTCGGCTGGCGGCCGGAGCACTCGGACCTGGACCGGATCGTCGCCGACCAGTGGGCGTTCGAGCTGACCCGCTAGCGGCGCGGGGGCACGGGGACGCGGTCCAGGTCCGCCGCCACGACGATCTCGCCGTCGAAGACCTCCGCCGCCTCGGCGCGGAAGCGCTCCGGATCGCCGTAGCGCTGGGAGAAGTGCGTGAGGACCAGCGTCCGCACGCCGCTGTCCGCCGCGACCCGCGCGGCCTGCGCCGCGGTGAGGTGCCCGAACCGCACGGCCAGGTCGGTGTCCTCGGCGAGGAACGTCGACTCGATCACCAGCACGTCGACGCCGTCGGCGAGCGCGAACACGCCGTCGCAGAGCCGGGTGTCCATGACGAAGGCGAAGCTCTGCCCCGGCCTGGGCACGCTCACCTGCTCCAGGCCGACGCCGTTCCACGACCCCTCGGCCTGCACCCGCCGCACGTCGGGACCGCTGATCCCGTGGTGGCGCAGGGCGTCGGGCAGCATCCGGCGGCCGTCCGGCTCGGTGAGCCGGTACCCGAAGCAGTCCAGCGAGTGGTCCAGCCGGCGCGCGTCGAGCACGCCGAAGTCCCCGCTGGCGAACGGCCCGTCCGCGTCGACCGGCTCCGCCCGCACGTCGGCCAGGTCGTGGAACGAGCTGGCGTTCCGCAGCCGCTCGTAGAACTCCTGCCCGGACCGCGGGTAGTGGACGTGCACGGGGTGCGGCACGCGGTCGAGCGAGACGCGCTGCACGACGCCGGGCAGGCCGAGGCAGTGGTCGCCGTGGAAGTGCGTGACGAACACCCGCGTCACGTCGCTCACCGGCACCCCGGCGAACAGCATCTGCCGCTGGCAGCCCTCGCCGGGGTCGAACAGGAACCCCTGGTCGTCCCACCGCAGCAGGTACCCGTTGTGACTGCGGGTCCGGGTGGGCACCTGACTGGCGGTTCCCAGCACGACCAGCTCTCGGATCGACACCGGCAGACGGTAACCCGCCCCACCCCGCCGCGGCTCGGGAACGCGGCTCTACCGTCTGGGGCGTGGAGAGCGTGCGCGGTGCGGAGCAGTGGCCGGTGGACAACGCGTCGGTGGCCGTGGTCGCCGCCGACGGACGGGTGCTGGGCACCTCGGGCGACCAGGAGCGGCCCTACGAGCTGGCGTCGGTGACGAAGCTGCTCACGGCGTACGCGGTGCTGATCGCCGTCGAGGAGGGCGCGGTCGAGTGGGACCTGCCCGCCGGGCCGGAGGGCTCGACGCTGCGGCACCTGATCGCGCACACGTCGGGGCTGGCGTTCTCCGACGACACCGTGCAGGCCGCGCCCGGCGACCGCCGCGTCTACTCCAACACCGGGTTCGGCGTGCTCGCCGACGCCGTGCAGGAGGCGTCGGGCATCGCGTTCCCCGACTACCTGGACGAGGCCGTGCTGACGCCGCTCGGCATGAGCGGCACGGCTCTGCGGGGACCGGCGGGCTCCGGCGCGGTGTCGACGTGCGCCGACCTGGCCCGCTTCGCCGCCGAGCTCCAGGCCCCGCGCCTGGTCTCGGCCGGGCTGGTGGCCGAGGCGACGTCCGTGGTGTTCCCCGGTCGCAACGGCGTGCTCCCCGGCTACGGGCAGCAGAGGCCCAACGACTGGGGGCTCGGCTTCGAGCTGCGCGACCACAAGAGTCCGCACTGGACGGGCACCGGCAACTCCCCCCGCACGTTCGGCCACTTCGGCCAGAGCGGCACGTTCCTGTGGGTCGACCCGGAGGCCGGTGCGGCCTGCGTCGCCCTGACCGACCGGCGCTTCGGGCCGTGGGCGGTGGAGGCGTGGACGCCGTTCAGCGACGCCGTGCTCGCGGAGCTCAGCTCTCGCGCGTCGTGATGCGGATCGACAGCTCCTGCAGGACGGCCGACACGTCCGCGTCGGGGCACTCCTCCTCGTAGGCGTGCGCGACGGCCTGGAAGCCCAGCGCGAGCCCGGCGGTGAACGTCGCGAAGCGCGCCATGATCTGCTCCAGCGCCTGGCGCAGGAACTCCGCCGGGTCCACGTCCTCGCCCTGCGGCAGCGGCACCGAGTAGCTGAAGACGTCCTCCTGGAGCATCTTCAGCGCCACGCGCAGGTCGTCGCCCTCGCCGGCGGGCCCGCCCGACGCGGCGCCGTGCATCAGCGTGAGCACGCCGATGGCCCGCTGCATGATCTCGTCGTTCTCCATGCGATCACGATGCCACGTCGGCTACGCGCGGCACGCGACTCCGTAGGCGGCGGCGCCGACGAGTTCCATCGAGACCTTCAGCCGCTCGGTGCTCACGTTGGCCGCGATCGTGTCCTCCGGCGTGTGGTAGATCGGTTCGAGGGACGCCGGTCCCGCCTCGCCGCGCCAGCTGAAGTTCGCCGCCGCGATGCCCCGTTCGTGGAACGGCACGTGGTCGCTCGACCCGCGCGCGGTCGGTCCCTTCACCCGCGGCGCGTAGCCGAAGCGCTCCGCCGCGGCGGCCACGGCCGAGGTCGTCGTGTTGTCGCCGCCGTCGACGGACAGCAGCCAGTAGGCCGTGGCCGGGTCGTGGCTGGTGGCCACCATGTCGTTCTGGAAGCACCCGGCGATGCGCGCCGCCTCGGCGTCCGCGAGCTGGTTCACGTAGTGCCGCGACCCGACGAGGCCCTGCTCCTCCGAGCCCCACAGGGCGAAGCGGACCGCCTTCTGGGTCGGCAGGTGGCGCAGGACGCGGGCCAGCTCCAGGCACAGCACGGTGCCGCTGCCGTCGTCGTTCGCGCCGGGCGAGCCGGGCACGCTGTCGTAGTGGGCGCTCACCACCACCACACCCCGGTCCGGACCGGGGAACGTCGCCCGGCGGTCCGCGATCACGTTGTAGGACGTGAGGTTCGCGTGGTGCGTGGTGGACAGCGCGAGCCGAACCGGTGCGGCCGACGCGCGCAGGCGTTCCACGTGGACCTGCGCGATGCCCAGCACCGGCACGGCCACCGCCTCGGGGAGGACCGGGCTGAACGCGGACGCCCTGGTGGCCGTCGTGGAGATCCGGCCGAGCAGCACGGCCGCCGCGCCCCGCGCCGCGGCGGCGACCGCGGCCGACGTGGCGGCGCCGACGAACAGCGCGACCCTGCCCGTCAGGTCGTCCGGCAGCGTCTCCCCCGCGCCCAGGTCGACGACCTCGCCCCGCGCGGAGGCGTCGCGCGCGCCCAGCGGGGCCGCGCCGGTCTGCCAGCGCGCGCGGCCGGTCCGGATCTCGCCCAGGTGCTTGTCCGCCACCGGGAACGGCTGGAGCGTCACGTCGTAGCGCAGGTCGCGCAGGACGCGGGCGATGTGGTCGCGGGCGCGGTGCTCGGCCCCGGTGCCGCCGACGCGGGGCCCGATGTCGTCGCTGAGCACCCGCAGGTGCTCCATCGCGCGGTGCGTCCGCACCCTGGTCGCGACGGCGAGATCGCTCCACAGGAGGTGCGGGGCGCGGGACGCGCCGGTGCGCGGCGCGGTCGCCGCGAGCGCGGACGCGGGGTTGAGCCCGACGGCGGCGACGCCCGCCAGTGCGGCCGTGCCCGCGAGGACGTCACGACGTCGGAGAGCTGCCATGGGACGAACGTAACGACGAGCGGCCGACCGGTGACAGCGTCGAACGGATGATCCTGACCGCCGCTCCCCGGAGGTCCGCTCCCCTCCGGGCGTCCGGGGACGCCTGCCCGGACACGCAAAAAGCCGGAAACCCCCTGGCGAGAGGGGGCTTCCGGCTCTGTGCGCTCAGCAGGATTCGAACCTGCAACCTCTTGATCCGTAGTCAAGTGCTCTATCCGTTGAGCTATGAGCGCTCGGTATTAAGTTATCACCTCGCCGGGGCGGGGTGTTGCGGAGGCTCCGGGATTTGAACCCGGGATGGGCGATAAACCCAAACCGCATTAGCAGTGCGGCGCCATAGACCAGACTAGGCGAAGCCTCCTGGAGCCCCTCGGCTACGACGCATAGATTACACACACCCGCAGTCGAGAAGCAAAACGGCCCCCCTCCACCGGGTTTCCGCAGGTCACACACCCCCGACCCGCCCGAAGAACGGGTCGGGACGGGTCAGGGGTGATCTTCATCTCGCCCACTGCACGAACGGGGTCAGCGAGTCCGGATTCCGCAGGGCGTCGCGGCTCACGGCGCGGTCCGGCGGAGTGCCTCCGAGGATCTTCTTCACGGGCACCTCGCACTTCTTGCCGTTGAGCGTCCGGGGGATCTCCTCGACCTCCGCGAACCGGTTCGGCACGTGCCGCGGCGACAGGGCCGTCCTCAGCTCGGCGCGCAGCGCGGGCTCCACGTCGGACAGCGCCACGCCCGGCTCCAGCACCAGGAAGCACAGCAGTTCGCCCTCGGCGGCATCGGCCGCGCCGGAGGTGTCGATCACCAGCGAGTCGGCCACGCCGGGCAGCGCCTCCACGACGCGGTAGAACTCGGCGGTGCCCATGCGGACGCCGCCGCGGTTCAGCGTCGAGTCGCTGCGGCCGTGGATCACGGCCGACCCGCGCGGGGTGATCCGGAGCCAGTCGCCGTGCCGCCACACGCCCTCGTAGGTCTCGAAGTACGCCTCGCGCAGCCGGCTGCCGTCCGGGTCGTTCCAGAACGACACCGGCATCGACGGCATGGGCCTGGTGATCACCAGTTCGCCCACCTGGTCGACCACGGGCCGCCCGGCGTCGTCGTAGGCCGCCACGGCGGCCCCCAGGGCGCGGCAGGACAGCTCGCCCAGCCACACCGGCACGTCGGGCGACGCGCCGACGAACGCCGTGCACAGGTCCGTGCCGCCGGACACCGAGGCGATCTGCACGTCGCCGACGGCCGAGGCGATCCAGCGGAAGCCCTCCGGCGACAGCGGTGCGCCGGTCGAGCCCACGACCCGCAGCGCGGAGAGGTCGAACTCCGCGGACGGCGCCAGCCCCGCCTTCAGGCAGGACTGCACGTAGGGGGCCGACGTGCCGAAGTAGGTGACCCGGTGCCGCTCGGCCAGCCGCCACAGCACGGTCAGGTCGGGGTGCGCTGGACTGCCGTCGTACAGCACGACGGTGCTGCCCGTGAGCAGGCCGGAGACGAGGAAGTTCCACATCATCCAGCCGGTCGTGGTGAACCAGAAGAACCGGTCGCCCGGCCCGAGGTCGCAGTGCAGCGCCAGCGCCTTCAGGTGCTCCAGCAGGATGCCGCCGTGGCCCTGCACGATGCCCTTGGGCAGCCCGGTGGTGCCGGAGGAGTAGAGGATCCACAGCGGGTGGTCGAACGGCACCGGCTCGAACGCCGGCTCCGCGCCGTCGTGCCGGGTCAGCAGCGCGTCCCACTCCACCGCGCCGGGCAGGGTCGCGCCGGTGCCCAGGTGGTCCACGAGCACGGTGCCGCGCAGCGACGGCGTGGCCGCGCGCAGCTGCTCGACGGTGGGCCGCACGTCGAACGTGCGCCCGTTGTAGCCGTAGCCGTTGACCGCGACGAGCACGACCGGCTCGATCTGGGTGAAGCGGTCGGCGACGGCGCGGACGCCGAAGTCCGGGGAGCACGACGACCAGGTGGCCCCGAGGCTGGCCGCGGCGAGGAACGCGATCAGCGCCTCCGGCGAGTTCGGCACCAGCGCCACGACCCGGTCACCGCGTCCGACGCCCAGTTCGACCAGACCGGCGCGGATCGCGGCGACGCGGCGGCGCAGCGTCGCGTGGTCGATCTCCTCGACCAGGCCGTCCTCGCGGTGGAACACCACGGCGACGTCGTGGTCCGCCCTGCCCGGACCGGGGCGCAGGGCGTGCTCGGCGTAGTTGAGCGTCGCGCCGGGGAACCAGCGCGCGCCCGGCATGACCTCCTCCGGCAGCACCGCGGTGGGAGCGGTGTGGAACGCGACGTCGAAGAACTCGGCGACGGCGCTCCAGAAGCCCTCCAGGTCCGTCGTGGACCACGACCACAGTGCGTCGTAGTCGTCCAGTTCGAGCCCGCGCCCGGCTCGCAGCCAGTCGCGGAAGGCGGTCGTGCGGCTGCTCGCGACCGCGGCGGGGTCGGGGCTCCAGATCAGTTCCGGCTCGTCGGCGACGGTGCCGGCGGGGGTGTCGGTCATAGGTGGTTCCTAGCCGAAGTCGGGCCGCAGAACCACAGCCGCGCGACGAACGCGTCGTCAGCGCCGCCCGGCGCCGACGACCAGGTCCTCCACGGCGGCGGTCAGCCTCGCCCGGTCGGTGGGCGCGAGGACGAGCCACCCGCCGGAGCGCTGCGCGAGGTAGCGGCCCTCTCCGGTGTCGATCCACGACACGGTCCGCCCGGTGGGCCGCAGGTGTCCGTCGCGGTTGCGCTCGGTCAGGCCGACCTGCCCGCCGCCGCGCCGCGTGGTCACGGCGCGCAGCAGCGTGTTCGCCTCCGGCTCGCGGACGCCCGCGGCGCGCAGCACCTCCAGGAAGCCCTGCGCGCCGTCGCGCTCCCCCGCCGCACCGGCCGCCACGAAGTCGTCCCAGCGGACGTTGGCCGCCCGGCCGGACCCGGCCGGGCTGACCGGCAGGGTCTCGACGGTGGCCGAGGCGAGCGCGGTGGAGCGGAACGACCGCAGGTGCACCTCCGCGCCGACGCGGGCCGCGAACACGCCGCCCCACCCGGCCGCCGCGACGGCGCGCGCGGTCTCGCCGCGGTGGGAGAACACCAGGTCGAGGCACCGCTCGTGCTGGCGCAGCCCGCGCACGAGCGCCTCCAGCTCGGCGTCGGGACGCTCCACCGTGCCGAGGCCGCGCGCGGACAGCGTGCGGGAGCAGGTGGCGATCAGCTCCGCCCGTTCCGCCCGCGTCGCGCCGACGTGCGGCGTGCCGAGGGGAACGGGGTGCTCCTCGCCGTTGACCGCCTGCCACAGGACGAAGAACTCCGGCGCGGCCAGCCGGAAGGTCGTCTCCGGCGCGGTCACTGGCCGATCACCGGCGGTGCGGCCTTGCGGTCCAGGGCGAAGATGTCGTCCTCGTCCTCCAGGTAACCGGCCCGCTGGTGGCCGCGCTCGTCGGCGCTGGAGGCGGTCGCGCCCATCGGCGCGGCCATCGGGGCCGCGCCCAGCACGCCGCCGTGCGGTGCGCCGGACCTGCCCGACTGCGCGGCGGCTGCGGCACCGGGGGACTGGGTGCCGGAACGGGAGTTGTCCGGGGAGCCGACGACGCCGCTGGAGCCGCCCGCGGCCGGCAGGCCGGGCGACGAGCCGCCGCCACCGCCGAACGCGCCACCGCCGCCGGTACCGCCGCCGCCACCGCCGCCACCGCTGAGGGGCACGTGCGCGAACGTGCCGCCCGTGTCGCCGCCGCCGGTGGACCCGCCGCGGCCACCGGTGGCGCGAGTCGCCGCGGGCGAGGAGACGCCCGTGCCGCGGCCGGTCGTGGTGGTGGAGGGCGCGGCGCTCGCCGTCACGACGGGAGCACCGGGGTCGGGCGTGGGCACGGGGGTCGGCGTGGGCGTGGCGCCGGGCAGCACGGGCGCGACCACCGGGTTGGTGGGCGGCGCGAACTGCGGCACGGTCTGGTCCACGGCCAGCGAGCTCTGCTGGAACATCGCCATGACGGCGGCGGCCTGCTGGTGGCCCGCGTCGGCCGCGGCGACGGTGTCCACGGCGGGCGCCGCGACCGTGTCGACCCCGGCGAACGTCGGGTTCCCGGTGACCGGGACGAGCCCGGCGTCCTCGGACCGGACCCCGAAGGCGTCCCCGACCGCGGGCGGCGCGGCGACCGCGGGGTCCACGGCCACCGGCACCGGCGCGGCGGCCGGGGGTGGCGGCATGGTCTTGCGCGCGGTCTCGACGTGCTCGATCTCGACGTTGATGCAGGTGGCGACGTTCTCGGCGTGCTCGCTGGTGCTGTCGGCCCAGTTCGTGACGGTCAGCAGCGCGTCGCGGGTCTTCTGCGCGGACTCGCCCTCCCAGCCGCCGGTGGACGCCTCGATCGCCTGCGTCAGGTTCTCGCGCACCTCGGCGAGCGTCGTGGCGAGGGTGTTCCAGCTGTCCTTGACGGTCGCCGCGGTGGTCAGGTCGACGCCGGTGTGGACCATGTCGTAGAGCTGCTGGTGCGTGTAGGCCATCCAGTCGACCTTCTCGTCGAGCTGGGACGGCTCCCGCACCTGCGGCGCCGGGTACGGGCTCGGCGGAGCCTCGTCGCTCATCAGTGCCCCCTGCCCGCCGCGGAGATGGACGCCGCGGAGTTCTGATCGGTGTCCCTGATCTGCTCGGCCGCCTGGCGGACGACGTCCTCCACGTCCTTCAGGACGTGCAGGAACTCGCGGATGACGTGCACGGCGGAGCCGTCGTCGCCGACGCCGACCTCGCGGAGCCTGCGGCTGATGGACCTGGCGACCCAGTTGTCGCCGAGCTTCAGCTCGGTCTCCAGCTGCGGGGCCACCTGGTCGTGCATCTCCCACACCAGCGCCTGCGCGTCGGCGATCGACCGGATCAGCGCCTCGGCCGACCCCTCGTCGAGCTGCACGGTGCCGTCGCGGACGTCCGCGTCGACGGCCTGCACGGCCTGCGCGGTGGCGACCAGTTCCGTCCCGGCGGACGCGGAGAACGCCGGGTCGGCGGGAACGGCCGTCCCCGGCGGCGCTCCAGCGCTGGACGTGGACGAGTTGTCAGGCATCACGAACCCCCTGCTGCGTCGGCTCAGCCCCTTAGATGTACCTACCCCCGCAGCCGGTTCCAACCGCCGAACGATCGTCAGCGCAGGTGCGAGTCGAACCAGCTCAGCGCCCTCTGCCACGCCTGCGCGCTCGCCTCGGGGGTGTCGCCGACGGTGACGACGTCGGTCGCGACGGAGGCGTCGGAGGCGACGTCGTGCAGCTTCTCCACGTCGGACTCGGAGACCTCCGCGCCGGCCCGGTAGAGGCCGAGCCACGGACAGGCCAGCTCCTCGGCGATGTCCACCAGCGCGGGCAGCCCGTCCGACAGCGGCTCCAGGACGCCGGGGGCCCCGATGCTGACGGCCGCGCCGATCGTGCGGCTGGCGGCGACGACCATCGCGACGGTGCCGCCGAGGTCGAAGCCCACGACCCCCATGTGGTCGCCGTGCACGCCCCGCTGGCCCAGCCACACGAACGCCACGTCGGTGTCGGCCAGCACGGCGTCGCCGGACAGCGCGCTGACCCGCTCCCGCACGCCGTCGCCGTCACCGCTGTCCAGCTCGTCGGCGTCGTGGTAGAGGTGCGGCGCCACGGCCAGCCAGCCCTCGTCGGCCAGCCCGCTGACCAGTCCCCTGACCGTGTCGGTCACACCGCGGGCCTCGTGCAGCACGACGATCCCGCCGCGGACCGCGTTCTCCGGCTCGGCGACGGTGAACCGCAGCTCGCGGCCGTCGGTCAGCGACAGCGTTTCGGTCCTGGTGGGAGTCATGCGCACACCCTCGCACGCCCACGTGAACGGGAGTGGACGTGGCCGCGAGGGGCTGGGGCCGGGACGCGGCGGCGGCTACGGTGCGGGTGGAACCGGCGAGGGAGCCGGCCGGAAGGAGTTCTCGATGACCGTCCGCACCCGGGCAGACCTGCAGGCGCTGCCGGCCTACGTTCCGGGCAGGAGCATCACGGGCGCGATCAAGCTCGCCAGCAACGAGGTGTCGGCGGGACCGCTGCCGAGCGTGGTGCGCGCCGTCGCGGAGGCGGCGACGACGATGAACCGCTACCCCGACACCGGTGCGACCGAGCTGGTCGCGCGCCTGGCGGAGAAGCTGGGCGTGCCCGCGGAGCACCTGGCGATCGGCTGCGGCTCGGTGACGCTGTGCCAGCAGATCATCCAGGCCACCTGCACCGAGGCCGAGCAGGTGGTGTTCCCCTGGCGCTCCTTCGAGGCGTACCCGATCATCACGCAGGTCGTGGGCGCGGGTCAGGTCCGCGTGCCGATCACCGCGGGGCACGCGCTGGACCTGGACGCGATGGCCGCGGCGATCACCCCGCGCACGGGCGTGGTCTTCGTGTGCAACCCGAACAACCCGACCGGCACGGCGGTGCGGACCGACGAGCTGGAGCGCTTCATCGACTGCGTGCCGTCGCACGTGCTCGTGGTGGTCGACGAGGCGTACAAGGAGTTCGTCGACGACCCGCACGTGCCGGACGGCGTGGAGCTGGCCAAGGCGCAGTGGGCGCGGGGCCGCGACAACGTGGCCGTGCTGCGCACGTTCTCCAAGGCGTACGGGCTGGCCGGGCTGCGCGTCGGCTACGCGGTCGCGCCGCCCCCGGTCGCCGAGGCGCTGCGCAAGGTCTACGTGCCGTTCAGCGTGAACGCCCTGGCCCAGGTCGCCGCGCTGGCGTCGCTGGACGCCGAGGACGAGCTGATGACGCGCTGCCGGGCGATCGTCGCGGAGCGGACGCGGGTGCGCGGCGAGCTGCTGACCGCCGGGTTCGACGTGCCCGAGTCGCAGGCGAACTTCGTCTGGCTGCCGCTGGGCGAGCTGACCGACGCGTTCACCGAGCACTGCCTGGCGCAGAAGGTCGTGGTGCGGGCGTTCTCCGGCGACGGGGTGCGGGTGACGGTCGGCGAGCCGGCGGAGAACGACGCGTTCCTCGCCGCCGCGAAGTCCTTCGCGAGGTGACGGGTCGTCCGGGAGGGGACGCCACCGCCCCTCCCGGACGGCCGGTCAGTCCGTCAGCAGCGTGACGACGGCGGCGACGCCGACGACGACGATCACGCCGCGCAGCACGGCGGGCGGCAGCTTGCGGCCGACCTTCGCGCCGAGCTGACCGCCCACGACCGAGCCGACGGCGAGCAGCAGCACGGCCAGCCACGCCACGTCGGCGATGAAGATGAACAGCACACCGGCGACGAGGTTCACGAACGCGGTCAGCACGTTCTTCAGCGCGTTCATCCGCTGGAGCTGCTCCACGACCAGCACGCCCATCAGGCCCATCACGAGCACGCCCTGCGCCGCGCCGAAGTAGCCGCCGTAGATCCCGGCGACGAACACGCCGACCCACAGCGCCGCACCGCCGTGCTCGTGCCGCCGCACCTGGCGCTCGGACAGCTTCCGGTTGAGCCACGGCTGGGCGACCACCAGCACCAGCGCGACCGCGATCAGGATGGGGACGATCGTGGAGAACGCGTCCTCGGGCAGCGTGACCAGCAGGATCGCGCCCACGACCGCGCCGAGGACCGACGCCGGGAGCAGGCGCTTGATCCGCGGCCCCTGCCCCTTGAGCTCCTCGCGGTAGCCGACGGCGCCGCTGAGGGAGCCGGGCACGAGCCCCAGGCTGTTGGAGACGTTCGCGACGACGGGCGGGTAGCCGACGGCGAGCAGCACGGGGAACGTCACGAGCGTCCCCGACCCGACGACGGTGTTGATCCCACCGGCGAACACACCGGCCACGACGACGGCGATCGCTTCCAGCGGCGTCACTCGACCACTCCTCCCCCGGTCTCCGGCAAAGCACAACAGTGTGCACGCGGTACCCGCCGGAACGCGGGACGTGTGGCGGGACAGACACCCGCACGGCTCCCCGGACGCGAGCGGCACCCCGGCACCGGCCCCGGCACGCCGCCGGGCGAGGAGGAGCTGGAGGGCGACCGTGTGGGGCTGCTGACACAACCGGTGGCACGGCGCACCTCGCCGAGCAGAATGCGCTGATGACCGTCCCCCTGACGACCGCGTTCGCCCTCGACGCGCCGCGCGGCGCGCTCCGCGGCCCCCGCCGGGTGGCCGCCGCGTTCGCCGGGCTCCCGGCGGCGATGGGCCTCGGCGTGCTGTCGGCGCTGTTCTTCTCGGTGTCCTTCGTCGTCAACCACGGGATGGCGCTCGGCGGCGGCGCGTGGGAGTGGAGCGCGTCGCTGCGGTTCCTGATCTCGCTGCCGATCGTCGCGGTGGTCGTGGGCCTGCGCGGCGGGGTGCGGCCCGTGCTCGCCGCGCTGCGCGCGGCACCGGGCCGGTGGGTGCTGTGGAGCACGGTCGGCTTCGGACTGTTCTACGCGCCGATCTGCTTCGCGGCGCGGTCGGCGCCGGGCTGGGTCGTGGCGTCCGCGTGGCAGGTGACGATCGTCTGCGGGATGCTCCTGGCTCCGCTGCTGTACCGCGACGAGCGGCGGCGCGTGCCCCGGATCGCCCTGCTGCTGTCGTGCGTCGTGCTCGCGGGCGTGGCGCTGACCGTCCTGGAGGCCCCCGGCGGGATCACCTGGAGCGTCGCCGGAGGCGTCGCGGCCGTGCTCGTCGCCGCGGTGGCCTACCCGGTCGGCAACCGCGCGACGATGGACCTGGCGGGCGAGGGACTCGACACGTTCCAGCGCCTGCTCGCCATGTCGATCGCGAGCCTGCCCTGCTGGCTGCTGCTGGCGGTCGTCGGCGGGGTGCGGGCCGGTCCGCCGGACGGCGGCCAGCTCGCCAGCACCGCCGTGGTCGCCGTGTGCTCGGGGGTGATCGCGACCGCGCTGTTCTTCGCCGCCACCAGGCGCGTGCGCGACGACCCGCTGCACCTCGCGGCCGTGGAGGCCACCCAGGCCGGCGAGGTCGTGTTCGTCGCCGTCGCCGAGCCGCTCGTGCTCGCGACCGCGTCGCCGGGGCCGCTGGCGTGGCTCGGCATCGCGGTCATCACCGTCGGCGTGCTCGGGTACTCGTTCAACCGCTGAGCGCGACCGTCAGCCCGCGGGGAACTCGGCGGCCGTCTCCGCCATGCGGTCGAGCGCCTCACCGGACACGGGTCCGTCCGACGCCTCGGCCTCGGCGACGACGAGCACCCGCCCGTCGAGCCGCGAGCCGTAGTACCTGCCGCTGAACCGCACGCCGCTGGACCGCAGGACCTCCTCGTCCGGCGGCGTGATGTCGCCCGTGCCGTAGACGTCGACGAGCGCCTTCAGGTCCTCGGCCCCGTCCCGGTCGGGCATCTCGATCCAGGACAGCAGGATCACCGCCGTGTTGCCGTGCTCGTCGTCGCTCTCCAGCAGCACCCGGTGGAGCGAGCGGCACTCGGTGGACGCGAAGAACTGCTGGACTTGCCCGAACGAGTGGTCGAAGCAGGTCATCACCCGCGTCGACGCCTGCCGCCGGAACGCCGTCCCGCCCGCCTGCCACGCCGTGGTGCGCGCGTCCCCCACCTCGGCTCCCGCGCCCCGCCGGGCGGGATCGCCGTCGGTGCCGGCCACCGCGAACGCCACCCCGGCCACGACGACGAGCGCGAGCGCACCGCCGTTCTTCGCCATGAGCACCTCGCGGTCGTCCGGGTCCCCCACCAGGGTAGAAGTCCACCCGACACGACCTCGAACGAGCGCCTCACGTCACTCGAACGGCCGAACGCTCGCGGTCGTCACCCGGTCGTCACCGGGTCGTGGTCGCCACCGCGGTCTCCGGAGGTGGTGTTCACCGGCGTCCTGGCCGCGGAGGTCTCGACGCCGGGAGCCGTGCGGGGCGGGGGCCCGGCGGTCGTGGGCGCGGTCGGCACCGGGTTCAGCGGGACGACGGAACTCGTCGGCACGGGCGGCGACGTGGTGGCCGGAGCTGTGGTGGCCGGAGCCGTGGTGGCCGGACCTGAGGTGGCCGGAGCCGTGGTGGCCGGAGTGGTGGTGACCGGAGCCGTGGTGGTGGTCCCGGTCTCCGTCGTCGGCCCCGCGGGACCCACCGTGTCCGGCGCCCCTCCGCGCCCGAGCGGCAGGAGGAACACCGCGACGGCCACCGCAGCGGCCGTGAGCACCCCGCTGCCCGCGACGGCCGCGGCACGCCGGCGCCGGCGCACCCGCCCCCCGGCGCGGACGACGTCGGCGGCGGTGACCCCCAGCTCGGGCGCCCTCCCCGCGCGCAGCGCGCTGAAGGTCTCCCTCAGGTCCTCCTCCCGAACCACCTCACACCTCCATCCGCAGATCGGCGAAGTTCGGTCCCAGCCGTCGCCGCAGCGCAGCGAGGCCGCGGCTGGCCTGGCTCTTGACCGTGCCCACCGAGCACCGCAGCGCCTCGGCCGTCTCCTCCACGCTCAGGTCGTGCCAGAAGCGCAGCACGAGCACGGCGCGCTGCCGGGCCGGCACCGATCCGAGCGCCTGCCAGAGCACGATCTTGACCTCGCTCGACGGCCCCGTCTGCGGCAGCTCCGGCGGGGAGTCGGTCAGCCGTTCCCTGCGCCAGCGGACCCGGCGCCGTTCGGCGAGGAAGGTGCGGACCACGATCTGGCGCAGGTAGGCGTCGAGCCCCTCCCTGTTCGCCATCCGGGGTCCGGCCAGGTAGAGCTTCAGGAACGCCGCCTGCATCACGTCCTCGGCTTCGGACCAGTTGCCGCACAGCAGGTACGCGGTGAAGCGCATCGCGTCGGCTCTCCGGGCGAAGTGGTCGCTGAACTCGGCGTCCCAGGTCAGGTCGGTCACCGCGTGCTGGTCTCCGCCTTCGCCCGGTCAGCGCGCCGTGGTCGCGACGGTCGTCGCGGACGGGGCGGTCGTCGTGGTCGGGACGGTCGTCGCGGACGGGACGGTCGTCGCGGGTACCGGAGGCGTGGTCGTGGCCGGGTCGGGGAACGGCGTGGTCTCCGGCGCGGCGCTCGTGGCGGGCCCCGGCGCGGTGGCCGGGAGAGGCCGCGCGGTGGCCTGCGGAGTGGGCCGCGGCGCCCACGTCGTGTCCTCGGGGACGGTGGTGCCGGGCGCCTGCGCGGTGCTCCGCCCCGGCTCGACCGCGACGGGCACCGAGATCCGCGTGGTGCTGTGCGCGGGCTTCGAGGTCGGGATCGTCGTGGTCGCCGCGGCAGCGGGTGCGTCGCCGCCCGACGCGCTGGCGATCACCGGCAGGGCGACGCCCAGACCGCCGAGCACCACTGCTCCGGCCACCAACACCAGTCGTGTGCGCACTGCTGCTCCTCGGGTTCGCGGTCGTCACCGGGTTCGGCGACGTCCTCGTCCCCTTCAACGCGGTGGGGTCGGCGGAGGGTTGCACGCAGTTCCTCCGGGTCTCCGCGCTCAGTCCGCGTCGGGCGTGCGCGCGATGACCACGGCGGCGCGCTCCGTCCAGCCCAGTGCCGAGTACAGGTGCCTGCCGTCCGCGCTGGCGACGAGCAGTCCCGTCGTCGCGCCGCGCTCCCGCGCGCACCGGGCCAGAGCCGCCATCACCGCGGCGGCCAGGCCGCGACGGCGGTGCGCCGGCACCGTGGCGACGTCGTGGACGACGGCGTCGGCGCCGGTCACGGCCGTGGTGCCGTGCGCGGCCACGTCACCGCAGCGGTGCACGACCTCCACCCGGACCACCGTGCTCGCGTCGTTCGCGGTGGTCGTCGTGGCGACCGAGTAGTCCTCGGCGGGCGTGCGGGCGGGGTGCCGTTCCAGCTCGGTCGTCATCAGCCACTCCGGCCGGTCGAGCAGGGCGAGCCCCGCGCCGCGCAGGACCTCGGCGACCTCGGCCGGGCGGGTGGTGGGCACGGTCAGCCAGCTCGGCCGCTCCGCGCCGGCGACCTCGGCCGCGAGCCCGCGCAGCGAGGCGGGGTCGTCGTCGGCGTGCAGCGCCACGACCTCCGCGTGCCTGCCGGGCTGGCCGATCAGCACGCGCAGCCCGCCGCGGACCTCCTCGGCGGGACCGAGGCCCCTGACCGCGCCCCAGCCGAGCTGCCAGCGGCGGACGACGCCGGACGGGGACATCAGCGATTCGCTCACGACACGCAGCGAACCACGACGCGCCGGAAGGGGGGCGGTGGCCCCCTGGCCCACCGCCCCCCTCGTGCTGGTCCGCCGTCAGCGGGTGCCGCAGAGCGCGTGCTCGATCAGGTCGACGGTCTGGTCCTTCGCGGGGGGCGGCGTGCCCCGCTCCGGCACCATGGAGTCGGTGTTGATCGACACCACGACGCTGCGGGAGCCGTCGGAGGAGACGCCGTTGCGGGTCTTGAAGCCGTGGATGTCGCCGCCGTGCGACCAGGAGCCGCCACAGGAGTTGGGGACCCACATCAGGCCGAGCCCGTAGCGGGCGCCGGGCCACGCGCCCTGGAAGCCCTCGTTGGTGGACACGGTCTTCTGCATCTCGGCCAGCTGGGCGGGACGCAGCACCTTCCCGCTCACGAGGGCCCGCAGGAAGCGGTTGCCGTCCTCGGTGCTGCTGATCATGTCACCGGCGGCGCCGCCCCACGACGGGTCGTGCTCCGTCACGTCGATCGCCTCGGTCCACGACTCGTCGAGCTCCGGCCGGGTCTGGTCGACGAGGAAGCGCTGGTAGCCGATGGCGTTCGGGCCGGGAACGGCGCTGGACGTGCCGGGCAGGACGGTGTCGCGCAGCCCCAGCGGCCGGACGACGCGGTTGCGCACCTCGCTCTGCCAGCTGCGGCCCGTGACGCTCTCGATCACCATTCCGGCGAGCTGGAAGTTGGTGTTGGAGTACTCCCACTTCCCGGCCTCGCCCGGCTGGAACAGCGGCGGGTGCTTCATCGCCAGCGCGACCAGGTCCGCCGCCTCGTGGCTGACGAACCGGTTCTGCACGAACTGGTCCCGGTCGAAGAGGTACGTCAGCTCCCCCACGTAGTCGTGGAGACCGCTGGTGTGCTGCAACAGGTGCCGCACGGTGATCTCGTTCCCGTCGTTGCCGTTGCCTGCGACGACACCGGGCAGCCACCGCTCGACGCTGTCGTCCAGCGACAGCTTCCCCTCGCCGACCAGTTGCAGCACGGTGGCCGACACGTAGGTCTTGGTGAAGCTGCCGATGCGGAACCGCGCGTTCCACGGCACGGGCGTCTTCGCGGCGACGTCGCCGAAGCCGCTGCGCACCCTCACGTCGCCGCGAGGCGTGTCCAGCTCGACCAGCACGCCGGGGGCGCCCTGCTTCAGCAGCGCGTCGGCGTCGCGCTGGAGGGTCCGGGTGTCCGGACGGTGGTCGCCCGTCGCTCCGGCCACCCCGGCGGTCGCGGTGCCCAGCGCCACCGTCACCGCCATCAACACTGCACAGGTTCGCTTCATGGGCCGAACGCTAGGGAGATCGGCGGCTCCGGTCGTCGCCCGGAGGCGGCATCTTCGACCACCCCCGTGGGGGTACGCCGGCGACGCGTCCCCTGGGGAGTTCCACCGAGGAGCCGGACCCGCACCGGGCGGTGGCGGCGGGGACCGGGCGAAAATCACCTGACACCCGAACGGTTCTTCGGCAGTGTTCCCCGGCGTGGCACAGAACCGCACGACCACGAGCACACCCACCCCTCTGCGGTTCACCGCGTTCCGCTGGCTGATCGCCGGGCGGGGCTGCACCGAACTGGCCAACGCGATCGCCCCGATCGTGCTGGCCTTCGCCGTGCTCGACATGACCGGGAGCGTCGTCGACCTCGGAATCGTGGTGGGCGCCAGGTCGGCGGCGCTGGTCGTCCTGGTGCTGTTCGGCGGCGTGCTGGCCGACCGGCTGCCACGGTCGGTCGTCCTCCAGGGCACGGCCTCCGCCGCCGCCGCGACCCAGCTGCTGATCGCCGCGACGCTCCTGGGCGATCTCCGCTCGCTGCCGCTGCTGATCGCGCTGAGCGCGGCCAACGGCGCGGTCGCGGCGATCTCCCTGCCCGCCGCCTCGGCCCTGACCCCGCAGACGGTTCCGGCGGAACTGCTCGTCAGGGCGAACGCGCTGGCCCGCATCGCCGTGAACACCGGTCGCTTCTCCGGAGCGGCGCTGGGCGGCCTGCTCGTCGCCACGGCGGGACCGGGCTGGGCGCTCGTCGGCAACGGCGTGGTGTTCGGGCTGGCCGCGCTGGCGTACTGGCGTGTCCGCGCGGTCCGCGTGCCGCGTTCCGGGACGACCGACGTCCTGGGCGACCTGCGCGACGGGTGGCGGGCGTTCGTGGAGCACACCTGGGTGTGGGTGGTGGTGCTCCAGTTCACCGTGGTCAACGCGGTGGTCGCGGGTGGCCTGTTCGTCCTCGGACCAGCTGTCGCGGACGGGACGATCGGGCGTGCGGCGTGGGGTTTCGTGATCGCCGCGCAGACGGTCGGACTGCTGGTCGGCGGAGTCGTCGCCGCGACGTGGAGACCACGGCGGGCGCTGCTGGTGGGCGTGCTGGTCGTGCTGCTCGACGCGGTGCCGCTGCTGGTGCTGGCCGGGGCGCCGCGCGTGGTTCCGCTGCTGCTGGCGATGTTCCTGGTGGGGGTGTCCAACGAGCTCTTCGCGGTGGCCTGGGACGTGTCGCTCCAGGAGAACGTGGCCGAGGAGAAGCTCGCCAGGGTGTACTCCTACGACATGCTGGGCTCGTTCGTCGCCATGCCGATCGGCGAGATCGCCGCGGGTCCGCTCGCGAAGCACTGGGGCGTGTCCACGACCCTCGTCGTCCTGGCCGCCCTGCTGGTGACGGCCACCCTCGCCGCGCTCACCAGCAGGCAGGTCCGCGGGCTGACGCGCAGGCGAGCGGCGACCGGATAGCGGCGGGCCGGGCGCGACAGCACGTCGCGCCCGGCCCGTTCTCGCTGGTCGACCTGCGGAAGCGGAGGGATTTGAACCCCCGGACGGTTGCCCGTCTCCCGCTTTCAAGGTTTGCGAACGACCGTCCATCCACGTCCATGCACCACCATATTGGCTGCTCAGAGCAGTTATCACCCATCGCGCGCACCTGCACGGACGTCCGCGAACACGGCCGAACACACCAGGACTGAGACGACGACTGAGACTGATTGCGGACGACCCACCGGCCCGACGCCCTGATCCCTTGCCCACACTCCACATCTAGACCAATGTCCGACCAAATCGCCCTGCGCTGCGACCAGCCACGCCGGTACCCCTCCCCAAAGCGTCCCATCCGTCCCAAGCGTCCCAGTGCAGGTCAACCCTGGGACGCTTTGAACGAGCGGGACGCTTCATCCGTCCCATGGGACGCTTCAAGCGTCCCGGCGAATCAAAGCGTCCCAGGGCTGACCTGCGACGGGACGCTTGGGACGCTTGGGACGCTTCGCCCCCAGGAAACGACTAGAGCAGCCGCCACTACCTCCGCAACCGCAGACCAATCCTTCTCAAGCCACTGCGGCAGCCTCACGGCTATGCTCCACCCGTACAAACCCATGCTGAAAGCCCACCACTCGACACAAAGCACCAGGTCAAGAAGTGTCTTCCCCGCGTACGCGGGGGTGTTCCCTCGCCGACCACGGCGACATCAAGGGCATCGACGTCTTCCCCGCGTACGCGGGGGTGTTCCCGCCTCCATCTGCTCCCGCTCCGGAGACGGATCGTCTTCCCCGCGTACGCGGGGGTGTTCCCCCCACCACCCAGAGCCCCGAGGCGACCACCGAGTCTTCCCCGCGTACGCGGGGGTGTTCCGACGATGCCAGCGATGTCGAGTGTTTCGTTCTGGTCTTCCCCGCGTACGCGGGGGTGTTCCCACCACCACCCTGATCGCCCTGACCGTGATCGCGTCTTCCCCGCGTACGCGGGGGTGTTCCCACGTGGGCGACGTCGTTCTCGATGCGCCCGGTGTCTTCCCCGCGTACGCGGGGGTGTTCCGGCGGCCCGGCGCGAGATCGACGTCGAGACCGAGTCTTCCCCGCGTACGCGGGGGTGTTCCGCCTCTGCGGGGGTTGCCTCCCCCTGGACCACGGTCTTCCCCGCGTACGCGGGGGTGTTCCCTTGAACGTGAACCTCGCGTCGACCCAGCGGCCGTCTTCCCCGCGTACGCGGGGGTGTTCCGGTCCTGATGGAGATCATGACGCAGGGCCGAGCGTCTTCCCCGCGTACGCGGGGGTGTTCCCTCGATGCGCTCGGTGGCCGGGCGCGGGTCGGGGTCTTCCCCGCGTATGCGGGGGTGTTCCCTACATCGGCGATGCCGACGACATCGCGGAGACGTCTTCCCCGCGTACGCCGGGGTGTTTCGAGCCCGGCCGTGTCGCTCGTGCCGGAGCCAGGGTCTCCCCCGCGTACGCGGGGGTGCTCCCGCCACTCGGGCCACGATGCCGTTGAGTGGCGAGGCTCCCCGGTACGCGGAGTGCTTCAACTAGCACGTGGGTCAACGGTCTCGCAGGAGCTGATCCCTGAACTCCCAAGCACGCGACAGGATGCAGGCTCCAGGGGACGCCATTGGTTCCGAAGTAAGCATCCTTTGCACGGTTTCCTCCGTGAAGGGAACACCGTCCGACACCGCCGTTGATTCGATAGCCGACACGAGCGAACCCTCAGCATTTATCTTCACGGTGTCGCCAAAAAGTTCATCAAAGACGTGGTCGTCGATCACGACCACAGTTAGCAGCGTGGCCGTCAAAGTTAGGGTGTCTAACCCCAACCCTAGACAGTAGGCGTTTACAGTGCCTTCACTGCGACTTTGCTGAAGCGACCGATAGAGCGACCAGTTGTCGTAGTCAATCGGCTGCCCTTGACTTCCATCGCGCTCCGGCTCCCCCAATAGCTCTTCCGAGTACTCGCGCACCATGTTCCGCCAGAGGTTAAAATCGTTCTTGGTGTCCCACGCCGTCACGCTCGAAGGCTGGAATTCCCCCGCAGGGATCAGGCCGTAGATACCCGCTGCGGTTGCAACCTTGGCGGGGTCTCTCCAGTGCAGGAGGAAAGTCGCACGCCCGCTGTCAACCTGACGCCTAAGCGTAAGGGTTTCAATAGCAGGCATTACTGCTCGTCGCTCTAGGTCAAACGGGTCACCAATCAAGGAGCGCAACGGCAGAGCGGACCAGTCCGGAGTTTCATCCGCTGGGCCAGACCTCACCGCCGCTGCCAACTCGTGCGCAGCCGCCTCCGAAGCATCCAGTTTGTCAAAGTAGGTACCTAGACCAAAGCTCAGTTTCGCCTTTTTCCCATCCTGGAGGTTCGCACCGAGAAGGCGATAGCTTGCCCGATTCTCGAAGAGCGCAGGTCGATCCAAGTATCGGATTGCGGACGTGTACCTGTCGAAGCGTCGTCCCGCAGCACGCAAGGGCAAAACGTTAGAGGCTTCTGGCTCAGTCCCGGTGACCGCAATTTTGGGCTGACTTTCTGACCACTCCAACTCAATGTCATCCAACTTGATTGGAGCATTAGGCATCCAATCCGCAGGAGCCATCAACGTGGTCGAATTCAGATGAAAGTCAGCGCTATACAGATCCTTGGCTAGTTGCGCAAGTTCCCCACGGTGGCGATTCAAATATCGCCTATCCCGCCTCCAGTCACTTTGGCTGACTTCCACCGGATCGGCGGCACCGACAAGCGGGCTAGTAGACGGTTCAGGAACCGGTTCGAGCAAGTCTTGAGAGACGCCCAGGTGACTAGGCGGAATGCTCAGTTGGTTGGCGATGCGCAGCAAGACTTCCATGTCTCGAACATGCCGTTGCCCATTCTCGATCTTTGACACATAAGATTGATCGAGGTTGAGCAGTCTAGCCATATCGGCTTGATTTAGACCATTTGCTTTTCGGTACTCTTTCAACACTTCCGGAAGAAGACTCGTGTTCAGAGTCGCTTCGGCGTTTGCTCGCGACAACCACGGCTGTTCCACTAGCGTTCTCAGCGCCCCTCGGCGTCAGTGACCAGCACTTATGCCTGCTAGTCATACGGTTCTTACGTTTAGGACAACCCGTCTTTGGACACTGCCCTAGTCATGGCCCGATAGTTGAGCCATGAGCACGAGAGCGCCAGACATTACCGGTCACCACCACCGACCTTTCGCCGTATTTCGTCCACCACCTTCGCAAGCTCAGCGACCTCCGCCTCCAACTCCGCGAAGCGCTCTGGGGTGACCGCGACAGGGCTTCCAGCAGCGTCGACCGGCTTCGCTGTCACGAAGGTTCCCAACCCCGGCACGGTTCTCACATAACCGTCAGAAGCGAGCTGGCTCACGGCGCGCTGTGCCGTCGCAATGGTGACGCCATAGGTCTTGGCCAGTTCACGAACTGACGGCAGTTGATCGTCAACGTTGAGGCTGCCCCGCTCCATCTGGGCCACGACGTCAGCCGCCAGCGCTTGGTACGGATGACCTGCGGTTCGCGGAAGTTGCATGCCTCCACGATACCTGCTGTTCTAGTCCGTTCTAGATCACCCAATCGGAGTATGGACCAGCTCGCGGCACCCGGCTAGCTTTGGTCGTACTAGAACGCAAGGTAACGCTCTAGAAGGGACATCGAATGGAAGACCGCATCTACCCCGACGGCCTCACCCGCCGCCTCTTGGAGTCGCTCCAGGGCCACGTATCGCAGGAGATCGCCGCTTCGGCAGCGCCTACATCGGCGCTGCTGGACGGCACGGCTCGTCAGCGGCGTGACCGTCGCATTCTGGCCCGCGCCTTGAAGGGCGTTGTGTCGCAGTACGGCGTGACCCTGGCTCAGACCAAGCAGGAGGCCGAGGAGATGACTCACCCGGTCACCGCGGCGACGATTCCCGCCCCGGTGTTCGGCAAGGCCAAGCGTGTCGGGCGTAAGGCGCGTCGTGAGGCCGCTCGCGCCGCTGCTGGTTCCGGCATGGGCCGGGTGGCGTGATGAGTCTGACCGCCGCTGTCACCTTCGCCGTGGTTCTGCCTGGCCTGCTGGTGGCGCACGCCGTGGCTGATCACTGGGGGCAGACCAGTCACCAGGCCGCGACCAAGGGCCGTCCGGGGCGTGCGGGTCGTGTGGCGTGTGCTTCGCACGTCGCGGTCTACACCGCCGTCACCGCCGCCGTGGTCGCGCTGCTGTGGGCGGTGCTGGACCTGACCATCTCCCCCGCCGGATTCTTCACCGGTCAGGTGGTGTCGGCTGTGACGCACTACTGGGCTGACCGCTACACCACGCTGGCGAAGCTGGCCGCGCTGGTGGGCAAGGCCGAGTTCTACGCCCTGGGCGCACCCCGCGAGGTCATCGCGCTGACCGACACCGACGTCAAGGTCCGACTCTTCCACACGGACGCTGGCGGTGCGGAGGTGTCGTGGGACAACCCGAGCTTGGGCACCGGGGCGTACGCGCTGGACCAGTCCTGGCACTGGCTGTGGCTGCTGGTCGCAGCGCTGCTGACCGCCGTGGTGGCGTGATGGGCCGCCGCCAGTACCCGTGGGTCATGGCCGACGTGCCCTGGTCGGACGCCCAGCAGTTCACCCGCGGCACGCACCTGGGGTTGCCGCTGCTGTCCTGGGGCATCGCACCGCGGCATCTGCTGGCCACCCGCCGGCAGTTGCGGGCGATGAACCGCCGTCCCGGTGGTCACGGCCCGGTGGCGCTGCTCTACCTGCGCCACAACGCCTCCAAGCGCAAGGTCTTCGCCAACCTCTACCTGATCGCCGAGTCGGTGCCCTGCCTGCCGATGACCCCCGCCAAGTGGACCGCTCTGGCGAAGGCCAACCTCGCGCGCCGCATCTGCGGCACCTGCGGCAAGGACGTCGGCTACGTCGTCCCCACCTCCACCGGCCTGTGCTGGCCCTGCTTCGAGGCCGACGACGACACCACAAGCCTCGCCGCCTGAACCCCCTGCACCACAACGAGAAGTCCGTGAACCGAGAAGGGAACAGCCATGCGCATCCCCCACCCCGACGGCACCAAGCGCCCCTGCCCCACCTGCGGGCAGATGACCGTGCTCGTCGAAATCAGGTCCGCCCAGGGACTGCGTGTGCACTGCGGCACCTGGCAGGCCGCCTGCCACGTGCGGCAGGGCCGCCGCGCCGCCGCCTAGCTGTGCCCGGACCGGCGGCCAGTCCGCCACAGACACACCGCCGGTCCGGTTCTCACAACCCCAACGATCACCAGACCGAAGGAGCACACCCAGTGTCCAGCACGTCCAGTGCCGCGTTCAAGGCGGCCAAGTGGGTCGGCGGCAAGGCCGTCAGCGGCCTCACCCAGTCCCGCGCCTGCTGCCCCGCACCCACCGGCCGCGGCGGCAAGCCCTGCGGCAAGGCCCTGGCCACCGGCCGCATGGCCGACGGCCGCACCTGCGGCCGCAACCTCTGCCAAATCTGGCGCGACGCCTAACCCGCACGGCGGGCGGTGGGCACCTGGCCCCGCCGGTTCACGACCGGCCGCCCGCACTCCGCCACCCCGGCACACCAGACCAGACCACAGGAGCACCCGTGCAGTTCAAGAACAAGGCCGCCGAAATCGCCTTCCACGCCGACGCCCGCCACCTCCGCCAGCAGATCAACGACTACCGCGACATGGGCGAGCACTCCACCGCCGAGCAGCTCGTCAAGGAGTCCAAGCGACGCGGACGCGGAGCCGACGGCTACCCCCTCGACTACACCGGCCCCAAGGACCTCACCGACCCCCGCCGCCGCTGACACCGCCCCGGACCGGCGGGCAGTCCGCCACGACCCGCACACCGCCGGTCCGGGCTCTCACAACCCCGCACCACCACCTCACGAGCAGGAGCCCCGTCATGAGCGGCAGGCCCACGCCCCGCGACCGCAACACCATCACCGACACCACCGACCTCGCCGACGCCCTGATCGAGGCGTTCGTCAACGGCGACCCCGCCACCTCCCAGCACATCGTGGACACCCTCGGCGAGCGCGCCACCCGCACCGGACAGGCCCCGCGATGAGCACCCACCGCACCCGCCTGCGACTGCGCCACGGCGACCGCGTCCAGCACACCCGCCACGACCAGACCGGCACCGTCCACACCACCCCCGGCGCCACCCCCGAAGTCCGCTGGGACGGCACCTGCGTCGCAGACCAGCTCGACCTCGTCCGCGACCACCTCACCCGCACCCACTGACACACCGCACCACCCACCAACCCGGACCGGCGGCAGTCCGCCACCACCAACACCCCGCCGGTCCGGGTTCCTCGCCACCCCACACCCGACCCACCGGAGCCTTGCCATGCCCGAGAACGACCGCCCGCGCCCGCTGACCCTGACCGGTTCGCTGCTGGAACTGCTGCGCACCCAACCCGGCCCCGACGCCACACCCGAGCAGCGCGCCGCCTGGTTCGACCACAAGGCCAACGTCCTGGACGGCACCGCCACCGACCCCTGGACCACCGACAAGGCCGAGGCCGCCGAGCTGGCCGCACGCGCCCGCCGCACCGCCGCCGCCATCCGCGCCGAGCACAACGGTGGTGACCGGTGAACGCCTTCCTCGTCCTGGCAGTGGTCGTCGCGGGGCTGGTCCTAGGCGCGCTGTTGTGGAAGTTCCTGGCCACCGCCGCAGTGATCGCCGCCGTGCAGTGGGCGGTCACCACCCAGGCCGAGCACCCCGCCGCGCTCGCCCTGGCCTACGCCGTCCCGGCGTTGGCCGTGGCCTACCTGATCACCCGTCGCCGCGCACCGCGGCTTCCCCGTTCCCTGCGCACCGCTCACGCCTACCGAGGAGGTCTCCGGTGACCAGCGCCTACCCCAAGCAGCTCGACCGCCTGGCCCGTCAGGTCGCCGAGCTGGCCGAGCACGACGGCCGCATCCCCTCCCGCAACCAGGTCATGAAGAAGTTCAAGGTCGGTGGCCCCAAGGCCCGCGCCGCACTCGACGCAGTCAAGGCCGTCCGCTCCACCACCCCGAGCACCGGAACCACCCTGACCGTTCCCGAGGACACCCGGCCCCGGCTGCTGCACGCCGTGCCCACCCCCGACACCACACCCACCACCAGGCACGACACCGGGCACGACGTCACCACCGAGGACGTCCCGACTGCCGAGCACGCCACGCACGGCGCGCCCGATGCCGTACCCGTCGGTGCTGCCCCCGACGCGCACGAGGACACCGACACGACTGCGTCCGCGCAGCCCGCCGTGGTGCTCTCGTCGTCGCAGGTCAGCATCGCCGCAGACCTGGGCATCGGATCGGACACCACATCGGCCGCGGTTCAGGTGGCCAACCCGCCAGCGGATCGCAGCCCAGTAGTGACCGGTCGTGTCCGGCGGGCGTGGCTGGTGCTCACCGACCGCGACACCACCCCGGTGCGTCCGGTGCGGCGTGCCCGGCAGGTCCGATCCTGGCCGGTGCTGCTCATCGCCCTGGGCGCGTTCGTCGCGATCTGGGGCGGGTGGGTGGAGCTGGGCAAGCTCACCGGGTTCGGCGAGATCACCCCGCTCCCCGGCATCGCGGACGGCTGGACGATCGACTCCGCGATCACGCTCCCGCTGGGGGTGGAGGCGTACGCGGCGTTCGCTCTGCGGGTGTGGCTGTCCAGCACCACCCGCTCCCGCAAGGCGCGCTCGTTCGCGAAGTGGTCCGCACTCGGCGCACTGCTGCTCGGTGCGGGCGGGCAGATCGCCTACCACCTGATGAAGGCCGCCGGCATGGCCGTGGCCCCCTGGCAGATCACCACCGTCGTGTCCTGCCTGCCCGTCCTCGTCCTCGGACTCGGCGCGGCCCTGACCCACCTCATGCACGACGACGACACCGCCGAGGAGGCGCAGCGATGAGCACCACCACGACCGCGTCCGGAGCACCCGACCCCGACGACTCGACCAGCACGAGCAACGTCTTTCCCCTGCGCCCCACCAACTCGCCCGCCACCGAACCCGGCAACGAGATCGAGCCGTCCACGGTCATCCAGGGCGAGATCCTGACCGAGGAGGAGTCCGCCGAGCTGGACCGGCGGCGGATGCGTGCCGCCGTCACCGACCGCGTGGAGCGCAGTACCGCGGCCGTGGTGCGCGGCGTGGTCGTGGTGCGCACGGTCGCCACCCACGACCGCACCGTGCGGACCGGTAAGTGGGTGCTGCGCCACACGCTCTACCTGACCTCCGGGACGTCGGTGGTCGTGCGTCGGGTGTGGGACTCGCGCACCACCTCCCGCTACGAGCGGATGATGCGCGCCGCCGAGATCGCCGGTGACACCGACGCGGTCGCGGCGTGGGAGGAGCGTGCCGAGCGGTTCAAGGACGCCCGGCACCGCCGGGCGATGGACTGGCTCGACGCGCCGGTCAAGGTCGTGCGCGCCACGGCCGTGGGTGCCGCCGGGCTGACCGGTGCGCTGACCGGGATCGGGATCGTGCTGGCCGTGTCGCAGGGCGACGTCTCGGCGTTCCTGGACCCGTTCTCCGCGGTGCTGGCGTTCGTGCGCGGGGTGGTGTTCGTGGTTTCCGTGGTGTGGGGGCCACTGCTGCTGGCCGCCCCGTGGGTGGGCGCGGCCTACCTGTGGAACACCGGCCGTCGTGTCGGGGACGCCCCGGCGTGGCTGGTCAAGCCCGGCGCCGGTCGCGATGTCGGCGCGCCCGTCACCCCCTCCCGGGTGGTGACCGCGCTGCGGGACCTGGGTATCAAGGAGCTGCGCGACGCCATCAAGAAGATGGACGATTCGGGCGCGTCGCTGCTGGGTCCGATCGTCATCGCCGGGCGCGGTGTGGAGGTCGACGTCACCCTCCCGTCCGGGGTGAACACCGCCCAGGTGCAGGGCCGCCGGCGGGCGCTGGCGGAGAACCTGGACCGCCACGAGCACGAGCTGTTCATCAGCATCCCGCCCGCCGCACGGACGGTGCGGCTGTGGATCGCCGACTCCGGTGCGCTGGACGAGCCGATCGGCCCGTCGCCGCTGGTGGTGGACGAGACGCTGCGCGCGGACCTCTACACCGGACGCGCGCCGTGGGGTGAGGACCTGCGCGGTGACGCCGCGGCCATCGCGCTGCTGCAACGGCACCTGCTCATCACCGGTCTGTCCAACCAGGGCAAGACCGCCGCGCTGCGGGCGCTGGCGCTGTGGCTGGCACTCGACATCTCGGTGGAGTTCCGCATCGCCGACCTCAAGGGCATCGGCGACTGGCACATGTTCCACGGGCTCGCCTCGATCCTGATCGAGGGGCCGACCGACGAGCACGTCATCGCCGCCACGGAGATGCTGGAAGAGGGCGTGCGGGAGATGGAACGCCGTCTGGCCGCTGTGGACCCGGACACCCACAAGAACGGCGTCGACCGCGACCTCGCCCGCTCCGGGCAGGGCTTCCACCCGCTGTTCCTCGTCGTGGACGAGGCGCAGCAGGCGTTCATGTGCCCGGCCATCGGCGAGGACAAGCGGCCCTACGGCGGCTCCAAGAGCACGTCGCGGTACTTCATGGCCGCCCGCAAGCTGCACAACCAGGGACGCGCGGTCAACGTGATCCTCTGGCAGGGCACCCAGAACCCCACCGACCAGAACCTCCCGAAGCTGGTCCGCGAGGGCGCGCACATCCGCGCGTCCCTCGTGGTCGGCACCGAGTCCGAAGCCCGCATGGCGCTGGGAGACAAGGCCATCAACGGCGGCGCGGCACCGCACAAGCTGCGCCAGGGCATGGACAAGGGCACCCTCGTCGTCGCCGGTGACGGCGTCCCGCTGCCCTCCGGCCAGTCCTCCATCACCATCCGCACCCACTTCATCGACGGCGACGAGGCCACCACCATCGCCGAGCGCGCCAAGCAGCAGCGCGGCCGGCGCACCACCAACCAGGCAGCAGACCGCACCCCGCCGCGCGACCTGCTCGCCGACGTCGAGCAGGTCATGGGCGACGAGCCCAAGGTCCGCACCGAGATCGCCCGCCAGCGCCTGGCCGAGCTGCACCCCGCGACCTACGAGGGCATGTCCGCCACCGACTTCACCGAACGCCTCGCCGACCGCCACGTCGAGCCCTACAAGTCCAACGGCTACATGACCCTGCGACTCACCGACATCCGCCGCGCGATCACTGACAGTGACCACACGGGCGGAGGGTGAGCCGGGGAGGAACACGGGGAGGCGGACACGCCACGGGGAGGACTCCCCAACCGCCTCCCCAACCCGGCTCCCTGTCGTGAACAGCACGAACACCCACACAGGGAGCCAGGGAGCCTCACCGCTCCGACCTGCACAAACCCCGGAAAACAGCCTGCCGGACCAGAAGGGCACGCCTCCCTCCCTGGTCCTCGCACGCCCACAGTTGACTACTCAGAGTCACATCATGGAGGTGTTGTGTCCGTCATGCACATCGTCGGCAACACCCGAACCCTCGCCCACACCCTCGGACTCACCGACAACCCCCGCGCCCTGTGCGGGGTGCGCGTCGGCACCGGCGCGGCCCGCAACGCGCCCCTGTGCCCCACCTGCGTCACCCGCGCCGGATGGACCCACGACAAGCGCCAATGACCACCAGGAGCCCCGCCATGCCCGACGACGACCTCATCCACCTCGAAGTCAAACGCAGCCTGTGGGACGGCCACTCCACCACCGCGTGCGGACTGCGCGTGGACAAGCCCGAAGCGGTCTGGACCTGGCTCACCACCCGCACCTGGTGCCCCACCTGCAAGAGGGCCGACGACGCACGCAAGTAGCCGCACCCGCTCGCTCAACGACCACTAAGGACGCACACGACATGAGCCTGACGTTCACCGACATCTTCTGCGGCGCGGGCGGGTCCTCGATCGGCCTGACCGCCGCGGGGTTTGAGTTGAAGCTGGCCGCGAACCACTGGGACCGGGCGATCGAGACCCACGCGGCGAACTTCGCCGACGCAGAGCACCTGTGCGCCGACGTGTCCAACTACGACATGCGCCGCCTGCCCGCCACGGACGTGCTGTGGGCCTCGCCGATCTGCACCGAGATCAGCCCCGCCGGCGGGCGCAAGCGCCAGCGCGCCCAACTCGACCTGCTGGAGCAAGGACCGGTCGCGGGAGCCGGATTCGAGCGCACACGAGCGACGTTCCACGACGTCATCCGCGCCACCGAGGTCCACCGCTACCGCGCCGTCCTGGTGGAGAACGTCGTGGACGTGGCCACCGACTGGGAACTGTTCGACTGGTGGGTCAGCGGCATGAAGACCCTCGGCTACAACGTCCAGTTCGTGTCGGTGTCCTCCGCGCACGTCGGAGACGAGACCAACCCGCACGCACCCCAGTGGCGAGACAG
Source organism: Umezawaea beigongshangensis (assembly GCF_016464305.1). GTDB lineage: Bacteria > Actinomycetota > Actinomycetes > Mycobacteriales > Pseudonocardiaceae > Umezawaea_A > Umezawaea_A beigongshangensis. The sequence continues at coordinate 437,799 of NZ_JAEIOJ010000003.1, read as the reverse complement.
GTTGTACATGGTCTTCACCCGCCACGGCGTGCCCCTGCCCGACGTCGCACCCCGCCCACCCGCGTGGTGCCCGGTGTGCGAAGCCGACGTGCGGGCGCGGCAGGTGTGGCGACGCGACCGCACCCGCCGCATCGGCAAGTACCGCCAGCAGTACGACTACCGCTGCCCCAACGCAACGTGCCGCCACACGGTCGTGGAGCCCTACGTCCTGCCCGCCGCCGCCGCGATCGACTGGACCGACCTCGGCGGCCTCATCGGCGAGAGGACCCGACCTCTGGCGACGTCGACCCTCAAGCGCATCCGGACCGGGCTGGCCATGTTCGGTCAGCAGCCCACGATGGTCACCGTCACCCACGGCGGAGACGACGGCCGCGCCTACCCCGCCTACCACGGCCCCCTGCCCACCCGCACCGTCAAGATCGGCGACGGACTGGCCTGCCCGCCCATGCTCGTGCCCTCCGGCGGCACCTGGCGCACCGACCCCACCACCGTCACCGTGCCCATGCCCGCCCGCACAACACGCGAGAACGACGCCGTGCTCTGCCCGCCGTTTGTCACCGTCCTGCGCAACCACGCCACCGCCACCGCCGTCACCGATCCGCTCTCCACGGTCTCCGCCGGCGGCAACCACCACGGGCTGACCGTCCCGCCCGGGCGCCACCACACCGCCCCGGCGCACGCCCTGGTCATCCCCTACCGCAAGGGCGCCACACCCCACCGCACCGACCGCCCGATCTCCACCCTCGCCACCCGCGAAGCCCACGGCCTGCTGCACACCGCCCTAGCCGTCGAGGACTGCCGCTACCGGATGCTGCGCCCCCGCGAACAACTCCGCGCCCAACGCTTCCCCGACACCTACCGCGTCACCGGCAACGTCGGCGAACAGACCATGCAGGCCGGAAACGCCGTCTCCGCCAACGTCGCCCAATGGCTCGGCACAGCCGTCGCCCGCGCCCTGGCCTGACCACCCGGACCGGCGGAGCAGTCCGCCACGACACACCCCCCGCCGGTCCGGGCTCTCGCAACCCCACGTCCGTCCTGCCACCTGGAGCCACCACATGAGCACCTTGGTTCAGCACGCCCTGGCCGCCGCCGCGCGCGGCTGGCACGTCTTCCCACTGCGTCCCGGCAGCAAGGTTCCCGCCCTGCACGGTGAGAAGTCCTGTCCCCGCACCGGTTCCTGCACCACTGGTCACGTCGGGTGGGAGCGTCGTGCCACCCGCGACCCCGACACCATCCGCCGCTGCTGGTCGACGGGCGCGTTCAACGTCGGCATCGCCACCGGCCCCTCCGGTCTGGTCGTGGTCGACCTGGACTTGCCGAAGTCACCTGCCGCCGTGGTCGGGCAGGACGGCTGTAGTCGAGCGGGGATCGAGTGGGGCCGCGACGTGCTGACCGACCTGTGCGTGCGCGGGAACCACGACCTCGCCGAGCTGTTCGGCACGCGCTCGGTCTCCACCGCCCGTGGCGGTGAGCACCTGTACTACCGCGCCCCGGCCGATGTGCAGCTGCGCAACACCGCGGCCACGCTCGGACCGATGGTCGACACCCGCGCGGCCGGCGGATACGTCGTCGCGCCCGGATCGTCCACCCCGGACGGGGCCTACGAAGTCACCGACGACCTCGACCCCGCCCCGTTGCCGGGCTGGTTGGTCCAGGCGCTCACGCCCAAGCCGCGTACGGCCGTCTCAGCGCCCGTTCTGCGCTCCTCCGCGCGGCTGGACGCCTACACCTCCGCCGCTGTGCGAGGTGAGCGGGACCGGGTCGCAGCGGCCCAACCAGGCACCCACGGCAAGACCTTGTTCATCGCCGCCGTCGCCCTGGGCCGCCACGTCGGGGACGGCCGTCTGTCCTCGACTACAGCAGAGGTCCAGTTGCACGCAGCCGCCGCCCACATGATCAGCGACCGCTGCGACTGCACCGACGCCAAGGTCCGCCGAACCATCACCGAAGGACTCCGCGCCGGAGCCACCACCACCCGGCCCTCCCAACCCGGCAGCCCCGGCGCACCGGCACCCGAGCTGTTCAGCACGCAGGGCGCGGCATGAGCAACCAGCAGAACACCACGGAGGCACGCGCATGATCCAGGACCCGACCGGCGGTGCCGCACTGCTGGACGACGTGCACGCCGCGCTGACCCGCTACGTCGTGCTGCCCACCGCCGAAGCCTCCGACGCCGTGGTCCTGTGGATCGCCGCCAGTCACGCACAACCGGCGTGGGCACACGCCCCGCGGCTGGTCATCCGGGGACCGGAGAAGCGGTGCGGGAAGTCCCGGCTGCTCGACGTCGTGGAAGCCACCTGCCACGACCCGTTCATCACCGTCAACTCCTCCCCCGCCGCCGTGTACCGCTCGATCAGCGACGACCCGCCCACGATGCTCGTGGACGAGGCCGACACCATCTTCGGCCCGAAGGCCGAGGGCAACGAGGACCTGCGCGGGCTGCTCAACGCCGGACACCAGCGCAACCGCCCCGCCAAGCGCTACGACGCCGCCAGCAACACCGTCGAATCCATCCCCACCTTCGCCATGGCCGCCCTCGCCGGAATCGGCGCCATGCCCGACACCATCGAAGACCGCGCCGTGGTCGTCCGGATGCGCCGCCGCGCCCCCGGCGAACAGGCCGCGCCCTACCGGCACCGCCGCGACCGCCCCGCCCTGCGCCAGCTCGCCGAACGACTCGCGCGCTGGCTGCGCACCGACCTCGACCGCCTGGAGAACGCCGAACCCGCCATGCCCGTGGAAGACCGCGCCGCCGACACCTGGGAACCCCTCATCGCCGTCGCCGACCACGCCGGCGGGCACTGGCCCGGCCGCGCCCGCGCCGCCGTCCTGGCCCTCACCGCCGAAGCCAACGACGACGGCGACGCCACCCCCGGCGTCCGACTCCTCACCGACTGCCGCGCCCTCTTCACCAACACCCCCACCCTGCCCACCGCACACCTGCTCGCCCGCCTCAACGCCGACCCGGAAGCGCCCTGGCGCACCCACGGACCCAACGGACTCACCGCCCACAAACTCGGCGCGATGTTGCGCGAATACCGCATCACCTCCACCAACATCCGATTTCCCGACGGCACCCAAGCCAAGGGCTACAACCGCGACACCTTCACCGACGCCTGGAACCGCTACTGCCCCCAACCCGACAACGACGACCCGCGCGAAAACCGATCCGAGCGACACGGTGTCGTGACGCCCTTCCCCACCGAGTACGCCGGAGGTGCCGCGTGACCGGAAACGCAACCGCATTCCAGGGTTCGGAAGACCTGCTGTTGTCCATCAAAGACGCGGCCAAGCGCCTCAACATCGGCCGAACCCTCATGTACGAACTCGTCGGCACCGGACAGGTCGAAACGGTGCACATCGGCCGACTGCACCGCGTCCCCGTTTCCGCGCTGATCCGCTACGTCGAACGACTCACCACCCAGCACACGAACAACCCGGAAGCCGCGTAGGAGGCAGCAGTGGGACGCAGGTCAAACGGGGAATCCACCATCTACCAGGGTGCGGACGGCTACTGGCACGGCCGCGTGACCGTGGGTGTGAAGGACAACGGCAAGCCCGACCGCCGTCACATGCAGGCCACGACACGGCCGGAGGTCGCCGAGAAGGTCCGCAAGCTCGAACAGGAGCGCGACGCGGGCAAGGTCCGCAAGACCGGCAAGGCGTGGACCGTGGAGAAGTGGCTACAGCACTGGTTGGACAACATCGTCGCCCCGCCAGTCCTCACGGAGAACGCGTACAACGCCTACGAAATCGCGGTGAGGGTTCACCTCATTCCCGGAGTTGGGGCGCACCGGTTGGACAAACTGGAGCCCGAACACCTCGAAAGGCTGTACCGCAAGATGATGCGCAACGGCTCAGCATCCGCGACCGCACACCAGGTGCACCGCACTGTCCGCGCCGCGCTGAACGTGGCCATGCAGCGGAAGCACATCACCGAGAATCCAGCCACGTTGGCACGTTCTCCGAAACTCGAAGAAACGGAGGTCGAGCCGTACTCCGTGGAAGATGTGAAGAAGCTCTTGGAAGCCGCGTTGAAGAAGCGGAACAGCGCGCGGTGGGCAATCGCACTCGCGCTCGGCTTGCGCCAGGGAGAAGCACTCGGTCTCCGCTGGGAAGACGTGGACCTTCAAGCGGGAACGCTCCAGGTCCGACGCAGCCGACTGCGTCCCCGGTGGAAGCACGGATGCGCCGACCCCTGCGGACGCAGGTTCGCCGGTCACTGCCCGCAACGAGCAGCGGCCCGCAAGGAGACCGCGGGCACGAAGTCGAAGGCGGGGAAGCGCGGAATCGGACTGCCGGACGAACTGGTCGCCCTGCTGCGCCTGCACGCAGGCGAGCAGGAACGGGAACGGGTCAAGGCCGCTCAGCTCTGGACGGACAGCGGCTACGTGTTCACCACGCCGACCGGAGCACTGCTCAACCCGCGCACGGACCACGTGGAGTGGAAGCGACTGCTGGAACGAGCTGGCGTACCGGACCGGCGACTGCACGACGCACGACACACGGCCGCGACGGTGCTGCTGCTGCTCGGTGTGGCCGAGCGGGCCGTCATGGGCACGATGGGGTGGTCCAACACGGCCATGGCCGCCAGGTACCAGCACATCACCTCCGCGATCCGGCGGGACGTCGCTCAGCGCGTCGGAGGGCTGCTCTGGAAGCCCGCCGACGTGGACGACGACGGTGACGACGAGGGGACGGCGGGGGTGCCCGTACCGGCCTAGTTCACACGACTGAGACGACGACTGAGACGAACGACGAGAGCCCCGGTCACCTCACGAGGTGACCGGGGCTCCGACCTGCGGAAGCGGAGGGATTTGAACCCCCGGACGGTTGCCCGTCTCCCGCTTTCAAGGCGGGTGCATTCGGCCGCTCTGCCACGCTTCCCGATACCGCCCAGAGCCTACCGGGCTACCCCTCGACCTCGCGCAGGTGCGTGATGACGCGGTCGAACACCTTCGCCAGCACCTCCTGCTCCTCGCGCGAGAGCAGGTCGACCAGGTGCGAGCGGACGCCGTCCACGTGGGTCGGGGCCGCCTGCTCCAGCTGGCGCGCGCCGCGTTCGGTGAGCTCGGCGAACACGCCGCGGCCGTCCTCTCCGCAGTTGCTGCGCTTGAGCAGGCCCGCCTTCTCCATCCTCGCCACCTGGTGCGAGACGCGGCTCTTCGAGGACGCCACCTCGCTCGCCAGCTGCGTCATCCTCATCCGCCCGCCCGGCTGTTCCGACAGCCGCACCATGACCTCGTAGTCCGCGAGCGAGACGCCGTTGCCGTCGACCAGCTCCTTGTGCAGCCGGTAGGACAGCATGGCGGCACCGGTCACGTAGCTCCGCCACGCGCGCATCTCACCGTCGTCGAGCCAGTGCGGCTCCTGGGCACCCGTCACGACCCCCAGGTTAGGCCCGGTTCATCTCCGTTAACCGACGATCCGCCCGGACGTCTGGTTTCTGAGACCTCGGCGGGGCAAACTCCTGCGCCGTGACCCGCCCGCGGAGCCGGGTGGCAGGCGAGGAGGAACTCCATGAGGTTGTCCACCCGGCGCACGTCGGTGCTGGCACTGACCGCAGCCGCCGCCGTCGCCGTGACGGTGAACGCCGGTCCCGCCGGTGCCGACCAGAGCGCGAAGCACCGGGGCGGCACGGTCGACGTGCGGCTCATCGGCATCAACGACCTGCACGGCAACGTCGAACCGCCGTCCGGCTCGTCCGGCCGCGTCACGCTGTCGAACGGCTCCACGGTCGACGCCGGTGGCGCCGCCTACAACGCCACGCACATCAAGGCACTCCGTGCGCAGGTGAAGAACTCGATCGTCGTCGGCCAGGGCGACCTGATCGGCGCGTCGCCGATCGTGTCGGCGCTGTTCCACGACGAGCCGACCGTCGAGTTCCTGAACGACGTGGGCATGGACGCCACGGCGGCGGGCAACCACGAGTTCGACGAGGGCTACCGCGAGCTGCTGCGGATGCAGCACGGCGGCTGCCACCCGACCGACGGCTGCCAGTTCGAGGAGACCTACGACGGCGCGGACTTCCCGTTCCTCGGCGCGAACGTGACGCTGGCGAAGAACGGCCTGCCCGCGCTCCCGCCCTTCTGGGTGGAGTTCCGCGGCGGCGTGCCGGTCGGCTTCATCGGGATGCCGTTGAAGGACGTGCCGCTGCTGGTCGACCCGAACGGGATCCAGGAGCTGAGGTTCGGCGACGAGATCACCGCGGCGGACGAGTACGCGAACCTGCTGGACGCGGCGGGCGTGAAGTCGATCGTGCTGCTCGTCCACCAGGGCGACAGCACCTCGGGCGGCGGCCCCAACGACTGCTCCACGGTCGCGGGCGGTCCCGGCGAGCTGATCGCCGAGAGGGTCAGCCCGAAGATCGACGCCGTGTTCAGCGGCCACAGCCACCAGCAGTACAACTGCACGGTCACCGACCCGGCCGGCAACCCGCGCCCGTTCATCGAGGGTCTGGCGTTCGGCCGCGAGCTGTCCGTGGTGGACCTGAAGATCGACCGCAGGACGCGCGAGGTGATCCGCTCCGCGACGCGGGCCGAGAACAAGGTCGTCACCCGCGACGTCGCGCCGGACCCGGAGGTCCAGGCGCTGATCGACGTGGCGAAGGCGAAGTCCGGCCCGATCGCGAACCGCCAGGTCGGCACGATCGCCAGGGACCTCCTGAAGGCGCAGACGCCCGCCGGTGACTCGGCGCTGGGCAACGCGATCGCCGACTCGCAGCTCGCGGCCACCGCGGGCAACGACGCCGTGATCGCGCTGATGAACCCCGGCGGCGTGCGGGCCGACCTCACCTTCGCCTCGTCCCCGAACGGCGAGGGCGACGGCGTCGTCACCTACGGCGAGGCGTTCACGGTCCAGCCCTTCGGCAACATCCTGCAGACGGTCACGCTGACCGGCGCGAACATCGAGGCGGCGCTGGAGCAGCAGTGGAAGGCCAACGCGGACGGGAGCGTCAAGCAGACGATCCTCCAGCCGTCGGCCGGGCTCGCCTACACGTGGTCGGCGAGCGCGCCGATCGGCTCCAAGGTCTCGGACGTCACGATCGGCGGGACCCCGATCGACCCGGCGGCGAGCTACCGCGTGACCATCAACAGCTTCCTCCAGGGCGGCGGTGACGGGTTCAGCGAGTTCACGAAGGGCACCGAGGTGACCGGCGGCGGCATCGACCTGGACGCGTTCATCGCGTTCCTGGGTGCCAACCCGGACCTCGTTCCCCCGGCGACGGGACGCATCACGACCACCCCGTGACGGACCGGTCGACGTGGAGGGCCGTCCCGCTCGGGGCGGCCCTCCCGTTTTTGTCGGTGGGGGTCAATACAGTCCGACGCATGGACGACAAGATCAACGAAGTGCCCGCCGACCTGCACTCCCACCAGGCCGGAGTGGCCCGCCCGCACCTCGGTTCCCGCCGTGCGCTCGTCGGTGGCCCGGCCGATCGCCGTCCCCGCAACCGCGCCGGGTCCCGCGGCCCGCGTCGCTGAGGCGCTCGTCGCGCACGCCCTCGCAGGTGGCCGCCGCGCACCGCGGCCGCGGCCCTGACACCATCCCTCCGGAGAACTCGTGCGGGACTGAGAGGCGTGACGTGGAACTGCGGGACCGGCTGAACGACCTGAACGTGGAACTGCCCGAGGGCCGGGTGGTCGAGCTGGCCGGTGAGGACGCGTTCTGGATCAGCACCGGTTCCGCGCCGACCGGGCTGTGGGCGGCGCTGCGCCTCGCGCACGCGACGTCGGGGTTGTGGCCGGTGCTGGTGCGCGAGGACCGCGCCTGGTGGGAGGGCAGCTCGCCCGAGTCCGTCGACTACGTCGACCAGTACGACCCGGACGACTTCATGGCCGAGACCTGGGACTACTGGGTCGAGAGCCACGCCGACGAGGGCTACGAGCTGCTGGCGCCGTTCGGCGAGCACTGCCCCGGCCTGACGGCGGCGGGCGAGGAGGAGCGCGACCCCGACTCGGTGGCCGACATGTACGCCGGGCTGCTGGAGGTCGAGGGGGTGCTGATCGCCCTCGTGCCGGTCGAGCGGAGCGCGGACGCGCTGGTGGCGATGGGCTGGGAGGGTGCGGCGACGCACGCCGACACCGTTCCCCTGACGGCGCTGCTGCGCTCGTGGGAGGAGCGGTTCGGGGCACGTCTGGTGCAGGCGGGGGCGACCTCGCTGAACCTGAGCGTCGGAGCGCCGCCGGTCGTCGACGAGCACGCGCTGCACGTGGCCGCCGAGCACTGGGTGTTCTGCCCGGACAACGTCGAGCAGAACGCGGGCACGCTCAGCGGCTACGGCGAGCGCATCCAGGAGAAGATCGCCTGGCCGTTCCGCTGGGCCTGATCCTCCCCGGTCAGCGGCTGATGGCGCGGACCGCGAGCCGGACGGCCCGGTGCCGGAGCTTCCGCGCCAGGGTGCTGCGCCCGCTGGTGATGTCCACGAACGCGCGCCAGCCGGGCCGGGTGCGCGACAGCAGGCCGTGGACGACGCCGGGACGCTTCTCGAACGCCCGCAGCAGCACGCGCCCGGCGCGCATCTCCGCGCCGAGGTCGCGGTCGACCTCCCGCGCGTACTCGGCGGTGTGCCGCTCCACGGGTCCGGAGCCGACGGCGGCGGACGCCGCGAACCGGCCCGCGAGCACGCCGGAGCGCAGGGCGAACGAGATCCCCTCGCGCGTCCACGGCTCCAGCAGCCCGGCCGCGTCTCCGGCGACGAGCACCCGGCCGCGCGCCAGCGGTGAGGACTCGGTGCGGCACCGGGTGAGGTGCCCGGAGCTGCGCAGCACCGGCAGGTCGGCCAGGTCGAGCCAGCGCACGAGGTCGTCCAGGTAGGCGCGGGTCGCGGCCCCGTCGCCCTTCGCCGAGATCACGCCGACGGTGAGCGCGTCGCCCTTGGGGAACACCCAGCCGTAGGAGCCGGGCAGCGGTCCCCAGTCCAGGTGCACGCGCCCGGCCCAGTCCTCCTCGCGCCCGGCGACGTCGAGTTCGACCTCCAGCCCGAGGTCGACCTGGTCGCACTCCACGCCGACGTGCGCGGCGAGCCTGCTCGCGCTGCCGTCCGCGCCCACCACGACCCTGGCCCGGACCGGACCGTCACCGGTCTGGAGCACCACCTCGTCGGCGTCCTGCTCGACCTCGCGCACGAGGGTGCGCTCCCGGACGACGACGCCGCGCGCGCGAGCGGTGTCCACGAGGGCGGCGTCGAACTCGTCGCGGTAGACCAGCTTCAGCACCGGCTCGGAGTGGCTCCTGCTGCGGAACCGCTGGCCCGCGTGCGTCGAGCTGATCGAGGTGATGTCCGCGCGGACCTTCAGCGCGAGGTCGTCGGGCAGCGCGCCGAGGGACGGGCCGATCAGACCGCCGCCGCACGTCTTGTAGCGGGGCAGTTCGGCTCGCTCCAGCAGCAGGGTCCGCGCGCCGTTCTCCGCGGCCGACCGCGCCGCCGACGCCCCAGCGGGTCCGGCACCGACAACGACCACGTCCCACACGTCCTCGCTCACGCGGGGAGGATAGGGGCACCGCGTCAGCGGTCGGCGAGCCCTCCCGCGAACGGAGCACCGCGCCAGGCCTCCACCGCCGGCGCCAGGTCCTCGGCCAGCGACGGCAGGTGGTCCACCAGGGCGAGCGCCGCCACGACCTGGATCTGCCGTGCCGCCCCCATCACGGCCAGCACGCGCTCGTCGAGCGGTCGCAGCCCGAGTTCCGCCGCGGTGGCGTCGTAGATCGCCAGGCCCTCCTCGCCGAGGAGCGCGAGGTCGCACTCGACGGGGCCGAGCGCGACGCACTCGAAGTCCGACCACAGCTCGCCGTCGGCGGTGACGATGACGTTGTAGAACGGCGCGTCCCCGTGCACGGGCTGCACGTCGACGCCGGGGAAGGCCGCGGCGAAGCCCTCGCGGCTGCGCACGACGGGTTCGAGCACCGCCCACTCGCGCCGGGCGCGGTCGAGGTCCGCGGGCGCGAGCAGGTCGGGCCGATCGGCGAGCGCGGTGAAGGACTCCGCGATCGAGTCGTCCAGGAACCCCAGGAACGGCAGCTCGCCGGGGAAGTCGCGCAGCGCGGCGTGCAGGCGCGCGGTGCTGGCGGTGTTGCGGAAGAAGTCGGGCTCCGCGGCCGGGTCCTGCTCCACGAACTGCCAGAGGGTCATCGAGAACCCGTCGTGCGACACGGGTTCGCGCGGCACGAGCGGGCTGGGCGGGACGACGGGGTGGCCCTGGTCGGCGAGCCACCCGGCGACGGCCAGCTCGTCGCGCTGCCGCGCGGCCAGCCCGGCCGACGTGGAGGTCAGGACGGTCGGCACGCGCGCCACGACCGGTGAGGGTGCCAGGTGGACGACGACGGAGAACACGTCGTGCAGCACGCGCGGTTCGCCGACGGTCAGGCCGAGCGCGCGTCCGGCCTCCACGGCGGCGTTCGTGGCGCGGGCGGTGCGGGCGGCGAGATCGAGAGCGGACACGCGGTCATCGTGGCACGCCGTCCGCCCGGCCACCTCCGGCTTTTTCGCTACCGCTGCCTGCGCAGCGAGAGCTGGCCGAACCCGCCGATCACGCCGAAGACGGCCACGCCGGTGAGGGCGATGCCGATCGTGGCCAGGTAGGCGATCCACAGCGGACCGGGGTCGACGGCGGCCAGGAGGACGCCGAACACCACGCAGCCGAGGAAGTACGAGCAGAGGACCAGGACCCAGCGCCGGCGCGACCAGCGTTGCGGAGCAGTCATGTCCCGCACACTTCCCCCGTAACGCGAAGATCAAACAACGCGCCGGTCAGGAGCGGTGGGGGGAACTTCCACCGCGCGTCGGCGGGAAGGGCGAGCACCGGCCCGGCGGGGTTCTCGGAGTTCAGCGCGGCCACCGTCCACACCGGAATCCCGGAAGTCCGCCCGCTGGTGGGTGGGCTCGACGGGCACGTGCGGCGCTCGACCGCGGCGGCGGGCCGGGAGGCCGCCGTGCGGGAGCGGGTGAACACGCCGTGGTCGCCGCCTTCGCGCGAGCGGGTCACCAGATCGCGTCGACCTGGTCCGATCCGCTCGCGCACCGCGGGCGACCCGCCCCAGGGCCGCCCGCGGTGCGCGAGGTCAGATCAGGCGCGCTTCCTGCGGGCGAACAGCACGGCGGCCGCACCCGCGAGAACCGTCGCGAGTCCGCCGAGGAGCAGCACCACCGGGTTGACGCCGGTCTTGGCCAGCTCGGGGGTGCGCTGGGCGTGCGCCGGCGGGACGCGGTGCGAGCCGCCGACGTGCACGACGTGCTTCGTGCTGGTGGACACCGTGCTCGTGCGCGGCGCGGAGGTGCTGGTGTGCGGGGTGCTGGTGGCGACGGTGGTGGTCGTCACCGGCGGCGTGGTGCCGGGGGTGCTCGTGCTCGGCGTCGACGTGTGAGGCGTCGACGTGTGGGGCGTCGACGTGGTCGGCGGCAGGGTGGGCACGGTGGTCGTCGGCGGGTTCTCGCACTCGTTCTCGGTGCCCTCCTCGCACGGGCAGTCGGGCGTGGAGGTGGCGGAGACGGGGATGTTGGCCATCCAGTGCTCGTTCCAGGCAGCCTGCTCCTGCGGCGTGCAGACGGTGCCGCGCTCGTCGCACCTGATCACGGGGGACGGTGCCGCCGAGTCCGGGCTCGCCAGGGCGAGGCCGGAGCCGGAGACGACCACACCGCTCGCGACGACGGCGGTCTGAAGGGCTCTGCGCACGGAGATGTGCATTGCTGGGCTCTCTCTCGATTCGTGTGGATCGGGGTCTCACGAGACAAGGCGGGACGAACTGAGGAGGACCTCTCACGTCGCTCGGCGGTTCGCACGGTCGGATCGATCACGTCCTCGGTGGCGCCCAGAGCGGGCCGGACCGGAACGGGGCGTCAACGAGCCTCTCCTCCACCGACCGTCGACGCCGACACGCGACGTCATCCCGGCTTGATCACAAAGACATACGCGACTGTAGGCCACAGGATTTAGTACGCCACCTTTTTCAGCCCTTAGGGAAAGAACCTTCCCGTTTCGTGTGACTTACCCCCGAAACGAGTGAAGCTGCGGTTACCGACGAGCAATAAGAATGCCAAAAAACCCTCGATCGAGAAGATCTAGTACGTCGAACGGCCGCGCGACGACACGGACCGCGACCACGAACCCCGCGCGGGATCGGATGTGTGCATTGTTCACTTTTTCCGGTGATCCAGGTCACCCTGGGCAACCGTCGGCAACTGTGCGTCCCCCGAATCGGCGACCCGTGGTTTCACCGGTTCGGAGATGCCTCCTGGGGTTGCGCAGCCCGCCGGTCAAGCGCATATTCGAACCAGAGCCGGTCGGCGGGTGCCACCCCAGAAGCGCCCCGCGGACCCGCCGGAAAGGATCAGGTGGTGCTGTGCGGAGAACTCATCGACGTGATGACGTGCCGTCGGCTGCACCTCCACGTCCGGAACGCTTCTGATCCGTTCCGCACGTGTTCGACGGGCAGCGGAGCAGGCTCCGGTGCGCGAGCACCATCGGTGTTGTGTCACGCGCACCGACGCTGTTGAACTCCTCCTCGGCTCCTCTCAGGAGTGAGCCGGACGAGTTCCGCGCCACCCGCTCACGACCACGATCACCACGGTCACGTGTTGGAAGCCTCGGTGCGGTGCCCTGCTCGGGCACCGCACCGAGGTCGTTCCGGCGTTATCGTTGTCCCGCTCCGGGGGGTTCCTGGCGGGAGGACGTGCAGTGCAGTTCAACGACAACGCCGAACTCGACACATCACAGGTCGCGGATCGACGAGGGTCCGGGGGCCGCGTCGCCCTCGGCGGCGGCGGCCTCGGCGTCGTGGGTCTCGTCATCTACTTCCTGTTCTCGCAGTTCGCCGGGGGCTCCCTGCCGGACACGGCCGGCTTCGGCGACGTGGGACAGGACCAGTCGATCAGCTCCGAGTCGCTGTCCCAGAAGTGCCGGACCGGCGCGGACGCCAACGCGAACGCCGACTGCCGGGCGGTCGCGGTCATCAACTCGGTCCAGGCGTTCTGGAAGGACCAGTTCGCGCGCTCCGGCACCACGTACCAGCTGGCGAAGACCAACTTCTTCAAGGGCGGCGTGCAGACCAGGTGCGGGAACGCGACCTCGGCCGTGGGCCCGTTCTACTGCCCGGCCGACGCGCAGGTCTACATCGACCTGAACTTCTTCCAGCAGTTGCAGAAGGACTTCGGCGCCACCGGTGGCCCGTTCGTGGAGTCCTACGTGCTGGCCCACGAGTACGGCCACCACGTGCAGAACCTGCTGGGCACCAACGAGCGCGTGGGCAACGAGACCGGTCCCGACTCCGGTTCGGTGCGTCTGGAGCTCCAGGCCGACTGCTACGCGGGGGCCTGGGCGAACCACGCCACGACCGTTCCGACGGCCAGCGGCCAGCCGCTCATCAGCGAGATCGACCAGGCCGACGTGACGGCCGCGCTGGACGCGGCGGGGCGCATCGGCGACGACTTCATCCAGTCCGAACTGGGCGGTGGCGCCGTCGACACGACGAAGTTCAGCCACGGCAGCTCCGAGCAGCGTCAGCGGTGGTTCACCACCGGTCTGGAGACCGGCGACCCGGCCCGCTGCGACACGTTCGGCACGAACGACCTCTGAGCGGGTGGGACGCGGGTCGCCGCACGCGGTGACCCGCGTCCCACCACCGTGCTGGACGGACGAGCGCCGCGCGCGGGAATCGCGGAAGCGCGACTTCGGACAACTGCTGGACCTCGCCGGTTCCACCCCGCAGTTGTTCACTGGATAGGGTGAATGAACGCAGGGACACCACGCCGGTGTCACCGGTGTGCGGGCACACTTCGTGCCACGTTCAGCGAACAGGACCACGCCATGCTCTCCAGTCACCGCCCGACGCTCGTGAACACGGCTCCGGTCCCCTTTCCCGCCATTGTCGGATTAATCCTCAGAACGTCGTCGCCGAACGTGCCGGAGTTCGCCGCACGAGAGAGCCGACGATGACGATTCCGTGGCCCGAGAACACCTTCATGTCGAAACTCGGCCTCGCGGAGGCGACCGCGCTGTTCTCCACGGGAACCGACCAGGAGTTCTCCGGGAGCAGCGAACTCTCCGTCCAGGGCGAACCGGCGTCCTCGGTCCTCGTCCTCGTCGAGGGGCACGTGAAGTCGGTGCGGGAGGCGCGCACCGGGAGTTCGTCGGCGGTGATCGGCATCAGCGGCCCCGGCGATCTGCTGGGGGTGGAGTCCGCCTTCCTGCACGGCACGTGGAACGCCTCGCACATCGCGCTCAGGACGGTCCGCGTGCGGGCGGTGCGGGCGTCCCGGCTGCTGGCGCTGGCCGAGCAGGACCCGCGGATCTCGACGGTCGTGAACTGGGCGCTCGCCACCCAGCTCCGTCTCCGGGACGCGGCGCTCGCCTACTCCACCCACGGCGTGCCGGTGCGGCTCGTGGCGCTGCTGAAGAAGCTCGACGAGCGCTACGGCGTCCCCTCGGAGGACGGCCGCGAGCTGGACATCGGTCTCACCCACGGCGACCTCGCCGCCGCGATCGGCGCGTCCACCCCCGCCGTCAGCACGTGCCTGCGGGACCTGGCGGAGCGGCACGTCGTGCGCACGAGCCACCGGAAGATCACCTTCCTGCGCCCGCTCCAGCTCGCGGCCTGACCGGCGGCGGGACCGGAGCCGTCCTCCGACGAGGGGCGGGCGACCGGGCCGCGGCGGAGCGGGTGGTCACCACGGGACGTTCACGCCATCCCACGAGGTGAAGGTGCCGGTCGGGCCGTCCGGTCCGAGACGGGCGACGCGCACCACCTCGCGGGCGGCGTCCTCGACCGACTCCGACGCGACGCAGACCGGTTGGAGGACCGAGTGGTGCGGGAGGGCCGGGTCGGCGCTGGTCGTCGACGAACCCGGCGCGCTGACGACACCGTCCCCGTCACCGTCCACGACGGACACCCGGAGGTGCTGGCGCGCATCGCCGGGTGCGAGGAACGGCGCGGGCCCGTCCGGGTGGACGGACCCGCGCCGGCGATCAGGACGTGGCCGCGTGCGAGTGGTGCTCGACGTGCAGACCGCGCGCCGTCGACGCGCGGACCTCGGCACGCTCCGCGCGCGGCGGGACGCCGTTGACGTCCTCGGTGCTCACCGCGTAGGACGCCGTCACGAAGGCGATGGCGTCGGCGTTGCGGTCCAGCGCCGTGCGGTCCAGGTTGCCCAGGTCGTCGCACGCCTGGTGGTAGCACGGGTCGTAGGCGACGCCCGCCGTCCCGCCCCACTTGGCGGCCTGCGCCTCGGTCTTGATCTCCTCGGCCCCGGTGAACAGGCCACCCGCGGGGATGCCGTTGGCGATGAACTCGCCGTAGTCGGAGCGGCCGGTGAAGTCCGAGCCCTCGGTCTGCACGCCCGTGGAGGCCAGGTAGTCGACGAACGCCTTCTCGATCTGGGCCGAGCCGTACGGGCCAGCGCCCGCGCCGACGCCGTCCGAGTCGTCGCCGTCGTAGACGAAGTAGGCCGCGTTCGGCGAGGCCACCATGTCGAAGTTGAGGTACAGCGCGATGTCGAGCTGCTGCTCGAACGACAGCGCCCGCACGTACTCCGTGGAGCCGATCAGGCCCAGCTCCTCCGCGCCCCACCACGCGAAGCGCACGGCGTTGTCGACCTTCGGGCGGCTGCCGAGCTGGAGAGCGGTCTCCAGCAGCGCGGCCGAGCCGGAGCCGTTGTCGTTGATGCCCGCCCCGGCCTCGACGCTGTCGAGGTGCGCACCGGCCATCACCACGTTGTCTCCGCGGCCGGTCCGCGTCTGCGCCAGGACGTTGCGCGCCACCCGCTCGTCGACGTGGAAGCGCAGGTCGACCGTCGTGGCCTGCCCGGCGAACGCGGCCAGCGCGGTGCCGTCCGCGCGGCTCACCCCGCCCGTGGGCACGACGCCGGGCTCTCCCAGCGTCACGCCGGACAGCGGGCCGTCGGCGTTGTTCGCCACGATCACTGCGACGGCCCCGGCCGCGGCGGCGTTGCGGTGCTTGACGTCGAACGTGCAGGCGCCGCGCCGGATCAGCGCGATCGAACCGGTGAAGTCCTGCCCGGTGAAGTCCGACGCCTCGCAGCCCGGCGTGGCGTCCTCCGGCACCACGCGCAGCGGGCCGGTCACCCCGCCGACCGGGGTCTGCGGGGAGAACTCCAGCGGGATGTTCTCCACGGTGACGCCGCCGACCGCGGCGAGAGCGGCGTCGGTGACCTGCACGGGATAGGTGAACTCGGGCGTCGTCACCTCGAAACCGGCGCCGCGGAGCGTGCCCGCGACGTGGTCGACGCTGGCGTCGAACCCCGGTGTGCCGACCGCGCGGGTTCCCCCGGTGCGGTCGGAGATCCGCTGGAGGGCGATGAGATGGCGGTTCACGCCGGTCGGCGTCACGCTCTTCGCGAGCTTCTCCGCGAGAGCGGGACCGGTCTTCGCCGCCGGTCCCGCCACTGCTGCCGGTCCGGTGACCAGCGCGACGGTGACACAGGCTGCGAACGCGGCGGCGGCGCCGCGTCCCACTGATGATCTGGCGGGCATGTGCACGCCCCCTTCGTCGGGTGCGCCGACTCTCGCCAGCCGAGCGGGCTCGCACAAGCCCTCACCCGGATGGTTGTCGCCCCGTGAGCAGGTGGAGACGCTCCGTGACCCCGGTGACGTGCGGCGTCCCGTCCGGCCGCGGTGCGCGCGGGACGAGGTTCGCGAACGGCCACGGGTGGTCCACCGGGCGGTGGTGCCCGCGCGGCACCGCCTCCGCGAGCGGTTTACGGTCGCAGACATGCGTGCGATCACGATTCGCGAACCCGGCGGCCCCGACGTGCTGGAGTGGACGGAGGCGCCCGATCCGGAGCCGGGACCGGGCGAGGTGCTGCTGGACGTCGCGGCGAGCGCCGTCAACCGCGCGGACCTGTTGCAGCGGCAGGGCCTCTACCCGCCGCCGAAGGGCGCGTCGGACGTGCCGGGCCTGGAGTGCTCCGGCACGATCGCCGCGCTCGGCGAGGGGGTGCGCGACTGGAGCGTCGGCGACGAGGTGTGCGCGCTGCTCGCCGGCGGCGGTTACGCGGAGCGCGTCGTGGTGCCCGCCGGGCAGCTCCTGCCGGTGCCGGAGGGCGTCGACCTCGTGACGGCCGCGTCGCTGCCGGAGGTCGCGTGCACGGTGTGGTCGAACGTGGTGATGCTCGCCGGGCTGGAGCGGGGCGACGTCCTCCTCGTGCACGGCGGCGCGGGCGGCATCGGCACCCACGCCGTCCAGGTCGGCGTGGCGCTGGGCGCGCGGGTCGCGACGACGGCCGGTTCGGCCGACCGGCTCGCGCGGTGCGCCGAGCTGGGCGCGGAGATCCTGGTGAACCACCGGGACGAGGACTTCGTCGAGAAGGTGCGCGCAGCGACCGACGGCCACGGCGCCGACGTCGTGCTCGACAACATGGGCGCCTCCTACCTGGCGCGCAACGTCGACGTGCTGGCGGCGGACGGGCACCTCGCCGTGATCGGGATGCAGGGCGGGCGCAAGGCCGAGCTGGACATCGGCAGGCTGCTCGCGAAGCGCGGTTCGGTCTCGGGCACCGGCCTGCGCGCCCGCCCGGTCGACGGCAGGGGCGGCAAGGCGGAGATCGTGCGGTCGGTGCGCGAGCGGCTGTGGCCACTGGTCGAGCGCGGCCTGGTGAAGCCGGTCGTACACGAGGTCGTGCCGGTGCGGGAGGCGGCGCGGGCGCACCGGCTCCTGGAGGAGGGCGGGGACGTGTTCGGCAAGGTCGTGCTGCGGGTGCGCTGAGCGGGGTGACCCGAGTCACTCCACGGGTGGGCAACCGGGTGCCGCCCCCGCCCCCCTGGGGGATCACCGAGATCGCCGCGAACCACGCGGCGTCCGGAAGTCACCCGTGGAGTTCTCGTGCGCACTCGACTCACGTTCGCGGCGGTCGCCGTCGCGCTCGGCGGTATCGCCGTCGCCGTCCCCGCCATCGCGTTCGCCGGAGGCGGGGACGCGCCGCGGCCCGTGCAGTCCCCGGCCGCCACGCCCGCGTCCTCGTCCCCGGTGGCCGAGCCCGCGTCCTCGTCCCCCGTGGCCGAGCCCGCGCAGTCGCACCCCCCGACCGCACCCGAGCAGTCGCACCCCACCGCCGCGCCCGCCTCCACGCCCCCGGAGGCCGTGCCAGCGCCGTCGTCCCCGGTGGCCGAACCAGCGCAGTCGCACCCCCCTACCGCGCCCGAGCAGTCGCACCCCGCCGCCGCGCCCGTGCCGTCCGTCGCCGAGGCGCAGAACTGACCACCCACCACGACGGGGTGCCGGTGCGCGGGCGCGCACCGGCGCTCCGCGCTGTCGCGGAGGACGCGCGGTGAGGACGCACACCGTCCCGGAGGAGGAGTTCCGCCTCTGCTTCGAGCAGCACGTGGACGCGGTCCGCAGGACGGCGTACCTGCTGTGCGGCGACCGGCACCGGGCCGAGGACCTGACGCAGTCGGCCTTCCTCAAGCTCTACCTGCGGTGGAACGACCTGGACGAGCGGGAGCAGCTCACCCGGTACCTCCGCCGGATCGTGACGCGCGCCTACCTCGCCGAGCGGCGCAGGCTGTGGTGGCGCAGGGAGCAGAGCACCGGCACCGACGCCGAGGTGCCCTCGGAGGGGCCGGGCGGCGAGGACCGGATCGTCGTCTGGGACGCGCTGGGCGCGCTGCCGCCGCGGCAGCGCGCGGTGCTCGTGCTGCGGTACTGGACGGACCTGGGCGTGCAGGAGACGGCCGAGGTGCTGGGCTGCTCGCCGGGCACCGTCAAGAGCCAGACGTCCAAGGGGCTGGCGACGTTGAAGCGGCGGCTGAACGGGCAGTTCTCGGAGCGTGCCGCGCCGAGCAGGAACCAGGAGGTGGTGTGACGTGGACCCGGCAGAACTGCGATCCGTGCTCGGGGACGTCGGCGACCGTCCCGCGCCACCGGGGTGGCTGACCGCCGACGCGGTCGTCCGGGCCGGGGAGCGGGTCCGCCGCCGGCGCAGGCACGCGGCCGTGGCGGCCAGCGGGGGCGCGAGCGCGCTGGCCGTGGTGCTCGCCGTGCTGGTGGGCGGTGCCGGAGCCGGTCAGGAGCCGGTCGGTCCCGCCGACTTCCCCGTCGTGCCGACGTCGTCCACGACGCCGGCACCCTCCCCCGTGCCGAGCGCCCCCGCGAGCCAGCCGCCCAGCAGCACGCCGGTCAGCAGCACACCGGTCAGCAGCGCGCCGGTCAGCAGCACGCCGGTCAGCAGCACGCCGGTCAGCAGCAGCGCCGTCGCGCCGGGCGCCGGCGCGTCCGGTTCGTCGGTGCGGCCGGAGGAGCCGTCCGCCGAGGCGCGGCCCGGCTGACCGGCGCTCAGGCCAGGGCGCTCGCGACCGCCAGGAGGGTCCGGTCGGCCAGCCGGAACCTCAGGCCGAACTCCTCGGACCACCGCGCCAGGACGGCCCGCTCGCCCGGCCGCCCGGCGTCGTCGGCCAGCACGGCCGCGCCGGGCGCCAGGACGCCGCGCAGCACCGGCAGCGCCGGGTAGCGCACCAGCTCACCGCCCGCGTCGCGCGAGACCGGGCCGTCCACCAGCAGCAGGTCCACCAGGCCGAAGCGCTCCACGTGCGCGGCCACCTCGTCGTGCACCAGCCGGGGCGCGTACCAGCGCAGAGCGCCCAGCGCGGCCGGGTGCTTCTCCAGGGGCGCGAACACGACGCGGGCGACGTGGCCCAGGCTCTCGCGGCGCAACTGGCTCGCCACGTACGCGGCCGTGCGCTCGTCGTGCTCGATCGACAGCAGGTGGCCGAAGCCCCGGCGGGCCAGCAGCCTGGCGATGATCACCGAGGACGAGCCGCAGCCGCACTCCACCAGCACCGTGCGCGACCCCACCACGATCTCGTCGACCACGGCCGCGAGCGCGGCGGGACGCAGCTCGTGCGCGGTGTTCGGCAGGTAGTCCGTCGTGAGCGGGGCGAGGCGCACCAGCGCGGCGAGGTCGGCCAGGTCGCGGGCCAGCGCGTCGTCCACGCCGCGGCTCATCCGAGTTCGGCGACCGCCCGCACGAGCTGGTCGGCCTCCGCGGCGTTCGTGTAGTGCGCGAGTCCCACCCGGACCGCGCCGCCGACCTCGCCCACTCCGAGCGCGGAGAACACGCCGTGCTGACCGGGATCGGCGAAGGCGCAGACCCCTCGGTCGGACAGGTGCTCGACCGCCTCGACCGCCTTCACCCCCGCGATCGTGAACGCCAGGGCCGGCACCCGGCGCATGGCGTCGCCGATCACCATGACGTGCCGCAGCGAGCGCAGCTCGTTGATGAGGTTGGCCAGCAGGCCCGCCTGGTACGCCTTCACCGAGCCGAGCGACCTGAGCACCCGCTCGCGGCGCGGGCCGAGGGCGGCGTCGTCCAGCCCGGCGAGGTAGTCCACGGACGCGACGAGCCCGGCGAGCAGCGGGTAGGCGTGCGGGCCGAGTTCGAGGCGCTCCGGCCCGCGGGCGCCGGGCTCCACCGCGAACGAGGGCAGCAGCTCCAGCATCGCCGGGTCGCGGAAGACCAGGGCGCCGACCGGCGGACCGCCCCAGGCGTTCGCGGACACGGCGACGACGTCGGCGTCCATCGAGGTGATGTCCAGCGGCACGAACGGCGCGGCGGAGGAGGCGTCGACCACGATCGTCGCCCCGTGCGCCCTGGCCGTCTCGGCGATCTTGCGCAGGTCCGGGCGGGTGCCCACGGTGCCGGACGCGGCGGTGACGGCGACGAGCTCGCAGCGATCGGTCACCAGCTCGTCGTACTGCCAGCTGGGCAGCTCGCACGTCTCGATGTCGACCTCGGCCCAGCGCACGACGCTGCCGGTCCGCTGGGCGGCGCGCTGCCAGGGGGCGATGTTGGCCGGGTGGTCGAGCCGGGACACGACGACCTCGTCCCCGAGGAACCAGCCGTCGGAGAACGCGTCGGCGAGGCGTTGCAGGAGCACGGCGGCGCTCGGGCCCAGCACGACACCGGCCGGATCGGCGCCGACCAGGTCGGCGACGGCTCTGCGGGCAGCGTCGACGATGGCCTCTGCCCGCTGCGAGGCCGGGAAGATCCCGCCGGGACCCGACACGGGAGCTCTCAGCGCGGTGGAGACGGCGGTGGCCACCTGCTCGGGGACCTGCATCCCGGCGGGAGCGTCCAGGTGCACCCAGCCGTCTCCGAGCGCCGGGAAGAGCCCTCTCACCCGTGCGACGTCGAACGCCATGGGCACACCGTACGGAGGACCCCGGGTCGGGTGAAAGCAGGGGAGGGCTGTCTTTCGACCCGGTGCGGCGTCCGCCGCCGGATCGCGTCAGGATGGAGGCATGAGCGACGCAGGAGAGCAGGAGCGGCACGTCGTGGTGGTCGGTCCGGACGGCACGCCGGTCGGCGCCGCCCGCATCCCCGCCGCCGACGGGGCCCAGGGCGGCCAGGACGTCACCGACCTCGTGGAACAGCCCGCGAAGGTGATGCGGATCGGCACGATGATCAAGCAACTCCTGGAGGAGGTGCGAGCGGCTCCTCTGGACGAGGCGAGCCGCAACAGGCTCAAGGAGATCCACCAGCGCTCGATCGAGGAGCTGGAGGACGGGCTCGCGCCGGAGCTGCGCGAGGAGCTGGAGCGACTGTCGCTGCCGTTCACGGCGGGTGACACCCCGTCGGACGCGGAGCTGCGCATCGCGCAGGCCCAGCTCGTCGGCTGGCTGGAGGGCCTGTTCCACGGCATCCAGACCGCGCTGTTCGCGCAGCAGATGGCGGCGCGGGCCCAGCTGGAGCAGATGCGCGGCCGCGCGCTGCCCGCCGGTTCCGGCGCGGCGGAGGCCCACGACGCCGGTCCTCACCTGCGCGGAACGGGAACGGGCCAGTACCTGTAGGCCCCGGCCGGGGCGGCGGCGCTGGCCGTCCCCCGGCGTTCGCGGGTTCCGGCGACCTGCGGTGACCGCACCGTGACCGCCCGGCGGGGAGTGGAGGGGAGTGCCGCCGGTACTCTCATTTCTCGTGCAACCCACGAGTACGGTCGACGGACCCGAGGCACCCCCTGCGCCAGACTCGCGCACCTTCGGACGCGCGGTCGGAGACGTCCGCGACGCGTGGCGTCATCGCGAGCTCTGGGGTCACCTGGGCTGGCAGGACATCAAGCAGCGCTACCGCCGTTCGGTCATCGGACCGCTGTGGATCACCATCTCCATGGGCACCACGGCGCTCGCCCTCGGACTGCTGTACTCGCAGCTGTTCAACCAGGAGATCGCCACGTTCCTGCCGTACGTGACGGCCGGGTTCGTGATCTGGAACTTCATCCTCGGGTGCATCACCGAGGGCACCGACGTCTTCATCGCCAACGAGGGGCTCATCAAGCACCTCCCGGCGCCGCTGACGGTGCACGTGCTGCGCCTGGTGTGGCGGCAGGTGCTGTTCTTCGCGCACAACCTCGTCGTCTACCTCATCGTGCTGGCGATCTTCTTCCCGTCGCTGACCGAGCCCTACCAGATGGCGGGCGAGAACGTCGTGCAGCCGGGCGTGAACTGGATGATCCTGCTGGCGATCCCGGCGTTCGCCCTGGTCGCGTTCAACGCCGTGTGGGTCGCCCTGCTGTTCGGCATCATCAGCAGCCGGTTCCGGGACATCCCCCCGGTCATCCACAGCTTCATCAACCTGATCTTCTTCATGACGCCGATCGTGTGGCACGTGGGCGTGCTGAACTCGGTGTCCGGCGGCAGCGGCGGGTGGCGGTCCTACATCGCCGAGTTCAACCCGCTGTTCCACTTCCTCGAGATCGTGCGCGCGCCGCTGCTGGGCCACCAGCAGCAGTGGCACCACTGGGTCGTCGTCGCCGGGTTCACCGTCGTGGGGTGGACACTGGCACTCGTGGTCCTGCGCAACTACCGTGCACGCATTTCCTACTGGGTCTGAGTGAGGCCGCGACAAACTATGGTCAGCATCGACGTCTGGAACGCCTCGGTCGACTTCCCGATCTTCGACGCCAAGTCGAGGTCGCTGAAGAAGCTCGCCCTCGGCAAGGTCGGCGGCAAGATCGGCTCCGAGGGCAGGGTGCCGATCATCGAGGCCCTGCACGACATCAACATCTCCCTCAAGGAGGGCGACCGGGTCGGTCTCGTGGGGCACAACGGCGCGGGCAAGTCCACGCTGCTGCGCCTGCTCGCCGGCATCTACGAACCCACGCGCGGCAGCCAGCGCATCCAGGGCAAGGTCGCGCCGGTCTTCGACCTCGGCGTCGGCATGGACCCGGAGATCTCGGGCTACGAGAACATCATGATCCGGGGCCTGTTCCTCGGCATGACCCGCAAGCAGATGGAGAAGCGGGTCGACGACATCGCGGAGTTCACCGAACTCGGCGACTACCTGTCGATGCCGCTGCGCACCTACTCCACCGGCATGCGGGTGCGGCTCGCGCTGGGCGTCGTGACGTCCATCGACCCGGAGATCCTGCTGCTCGACGAGGGCATCGGCGCCGTCGACGCGGCGTTCATGGCCAAGGCGCGGGACCGGCTCAAGGACCTGGTCAGGCGCTCCGGCCTGCTGGTCTTCGCCAACCACTCCGACGAGACGCTGATCGAGTTCTGCGACTCGGCGATCTGGATGGACGAGGGTCACGTCAAGCAGCAGGGCCCGCTGCGCGAGGTGCTGTCCGCGTACAAGGGGCACGACCCGTTCGAGTACCTCAGCCCGGAGACGCGGCAACGGCTCGGACTCGACAACGAACCCATCCTGAGCGCGAACGGCGGCGAGTAGAACGTGATCGACGCACTGCCCAAGGGCTCCGTGGTCGCCGTCGTCGTGACCCGGCACCGGCGCGAGCTGCTCGCCCAGTCACTCAAGGTGCTGGCGTCGCAGACGCGCGTCCCGGACCACCTCGTGGTGGTCGACAACGGTCCCGATCAGCCCGTCGGGGACCTCGTCGAGCAGTGCCCGATCCCGTCCACCTACCTGGCGTCGCACCGCAACCTGGGCGGCGCGGGCGGCTTCGCCCTGGGGATGCTGCACGCCCTGACGCTGGGCGCCGAGTGGCTGTGGCTGGCCGACGACGACGGCCGTCCCGCGGACGAGCACGTGCTGCGGACCCTGCTGGACACCGCGGAGCAGCGCAACCTCGCCGCGGTGTCCCCGGTGGTCGCGAACATCGACCACCCGGACAAGCTCGCGTTCCCGCTGCGCCGCGGCCTGACGTGGAAGCGGGGGACCGACGAGCTCGGTCAGGACTTCCTGCCCGGCATCGCGTCGCTGTTCAACGGCGCCCTGTTCCGCGCGTCCACGGTCGACGTCATCGGCGTGCCGGACTACCGGTTGTTCTTCCGCGGCGACGAGGTGGAGATCCACCGCAGGCTGGTCCGCACGGGCGTGCCGTTCGGCACGTCGCTCAAGGCCACCTACCTGCACCCGGACGGCTCCGACGAGTTCAAGCCGATGCTCGGCGGGCGCTTCCACGCGCAGGACCCGGAGAACCAGGTCAAGCGGTACTACACCTACCGCAACCGCGGTTACCTGCTGTCGCAGCCCGGAATGCGCAAGCTGGGGCTGCTGGAGGTCTTCCGGTTCGGCCTGTACTTCCTCGGCGTGCGCAAGGACCCGAAGGCGTTCGCCGAGTGGTTCAAGCTCGTGCTCCAGGGCCGCGCGGAGAAGTTCTTCCGCAAGCGCTGAACGGTCGGCGGCTCCGCGTTGCGCTCGACGCGGAATCGCTGACCGCGAACCCGCCTTGCCGGGCCGGGTGGCGGCTGGTGCGCTGGGGACATGACTCCAGCGCGCAGAGCCCTCGTGCTCCACCTCACCGCCAACCCGGCCCCGTTCACGATCGAGATCACGCCGGAGACGGCCGACGAACTGGGTCCCCGGCTGGTCCAGATCGTCCGCAACGGCCACACCCAGAGCGTCGTCGGCGCCAACGGCGACGAGTTCGCCGTGAACTTCCTCCACGTCGTGGCAGCCCACGTGGAGTCGATCCCCCAGAACGCGCGCCACCACGGCACGGTCGTGAAGGACCGCGCCTGAGTCACGAACGCTCCACTCACCGTGCCCGAACGCTCCACTCGTGGTGCCCGAACGCTCAACTCGCGGGTGGAGCGTCCGGAAACGGGCGAGGCCGCCCCCGCCTGGTGGCGGGGGCGGCCTCGGGGCCGGGGAGAACGGTCAGCTGTTCTCGAAGACCTTGCGCCAGGACTCCACGCTCGTCAGCTCCGGCATGGCGTCGCGGTACACGCGCTTCATCCGCGGCCACTCCTGGCCCAGGCGGCGGTAGTTGCGCAGCACGCGCGCCATGAGCTGGCGGAACTCCTGCGGGTCGCGCTTGCGGAACGCGACGCCGCTGCCGTCGGCGTTGGACACGGTGGCGCTGTCCAGGTTGCCGAGCAGGAACCAGCGCGCGTTGGTCGCGGGCACGTTGATCTGCGGACGACGGGTCGTCGCGTCCAGCGGCGCGCGCAGGTTGTGCAGCAGGGCCTTAGACGCCTTGGCCGCGATCACGGCGGGGTTCACCGGCGGCTTCAGCATCTGCTCGGCGCGCACCATGTCGAACGTGGGCGGCGGGAACTCCCGCGCCGACGGCAGGACCTGCGCGTCGCTGTACGCCTTGCGCAGCTCCCGGATCTCCGGCAGCGCCGTGCGCAGCGAGCCGAACAGCTTCGACGGGCCGGCCAGGAAGTCCTCGATGGCCTTCTGCTGGAGCACGACCGTCGAGTACTCCATGGACAGCAGGTGCCGCAGCGACAGCTTCAGGCCCTGCTTCACCAGCGTGGAGCGCACGTCGTACGGGCTGTGCAGGGCGGCCATCACCAGGCGGTTGCGGGTGTGGAAGTACGCCTGCCAGTCCGTCGCGTCGTTCTTGTCGGTCCACGGCATGTGCCACACGGCCGAGCCGGGCAGCGACACCGTCGGGTAGCCCAGCTCCAGGGCGCGCAGCGAGTACTCCGCGTCGTCCCACTTGATGAACAGCGGCAGCGGGTAGCCGGTGCGCTGCACGATCTCGCGCGGGAACAGGCACATCCACCAGCCGTTGTAGGTGGCGTCGATGCGCTTGTGCAGCTTCTCGGTGTCCCTCAGCGACTCCTCGCCGAAGTCGTGGTCGGTGACCGCACCGGGCGCGGCACGCCAGAAGCACGTGCCGAGGTCGACGACCTCGCCCATGCTGTGCAGGCGGGCGCGGGCCTGGAGGTTCAGCATGTGGCTGCCGACGATGACCGGCTGCGCGGCGGCGCGGGCGAACGCGTTGGAGCGCAGGACGGCGTCCGGCTCCAGCCGGATGTCGTCGTCCATGAGCATGATCTGGGCGACGTCGGTGTGCTCGATCGCCTCGTACAGACCGCGGGTGAAGCCGCCGGAGCCGCCGAGGTTCTCCTGCTCGATGACCTCCAGCTTGTCGCCGAGGAGCTTCACGGCCTCGGCGTAGCCCTCGGTGTCGCGCACCTTCTGGCTGCCCTGGTCGGCCACGAAGACCTTCTGCACGACGGCCAGGACCTGCGGGTCCTCACCGAGCGCGCGCAGCGCGATGACCGCGTCCACCGGGCGCATGGTCGTCATGGCGATGGCGACCTTCTGCTCCGGCAGGGGCGTGTCGGTCGTCCAGGCCGCTTCCTTGATCTCGAACGTGGAGTCGTCGGTGAAGACGTCGAACCAGATCCAGCCGCCGTCCTCGAACGGCGCGAGGCTGACGCGCAGCTCCAGGTTGGTCCACGTCTTCGGGCTGCGGACCGGGTGGCCCTCCAGGTGCACCGTGTCGCCGCTGGGCTTCGAGCGGTACACGTCGATGCGCCCGGCGCCGCGGACGGTCAGGCGCAGCACGACCTCGTCGACGGTCGTCCAGCGCTTCCAGTAGCTCGCCGGGAAGGCGTTGAAGTAGGAGGCGAAGGACACCCGCGCCGAGTGCGGCACGGTCACGGAGCGGCGACCGGCGACGTGGCTGTGCACGCCGTCCGGCTCGTCCAGGTAGAGCGGGCGAACGTCGAGCGGGTCCTCGTCCCTGGGCAGGATGACCCGCTGCAGGACCTGGTCGGGGTTGATCCCCGCTGCCCGACCGGCCACGCGGACGGAGGTCACGTCGGTGACCTTGCTGTCCGCGGCGGTCTCGGTCTTGGGGGCTGCGGCGCTGGCGGGCTTGGCCTGCTCGGTCACGTGCTTCCTCCGGCGAACCGCTGGTCTGCGGCTCGGGTCAGATGTCAACGTTCGTGGGGTCGCGGCGTCCACTGCTGGAGCCGCCGGCGAACGCCCCGGTGTGCGTAGAACCGGGATGGCGGCGCCAAGCGACCATAGTACCCACGATCGGGCGGCGCTCTGCTCGGGTGCTCGGAGTGGACGATTCGTAGCAGAACGCGACCGCCCGGCCGGAGCAGTGCGTCCGGCCGGGCGGTGGTGGAGCGGTCTGACCTCAGTCGATGCTGCCGTCGAGGGCCTTGCCCTCGGTCAGGTGAGGAGCGATCTTGTTGTCGAACACGCTCAGTGCCGAACCGATGGCCATGTGCATGTCGAGGTACTTGTAGGTGCCGAGGCGTCCGCCGAAGAGCACGTTGCGCTCGGCGGCCTCCGTCTTGGCCAGCTCGCGGTACCGCTCCAGCTTGGCGCGGTCCTCGGCCGTGTTGATCGGGTAGTACGGCTCGTCGTCCTTCTCCGCGGACCTGGAGAACTCGCGGACGACGACCGTCTTGTCCGCGGGGTACTCGCGCTCGGGGTGGAAGTGCCGGAACTCGTGGATGCGGGTGTAGGGGACGTCCGCGTCGTTGTAGTTCATGACCGGCGTGCCCTGGAAGTCGCCCGTGGGGAGGACCTCCTGCTCGAAGTCGAGCGTGCGCCAGCCGAGCCAGCCCTCGGAGTAGTCGAAGTAGCGGTCGACCGGGCCCGTGTAGACGATCGGCGTGCCCGCCGGGATCTCGTCCTTCACGTCGAAGAAGTCCGTGTTGAGCCGGACGTCGACGTTCGGGTGGTCGGCCATCTTCTCCAGCCACGCGGTGTAGCCGTCGACCGGCAGGCCCTCGTAGGTGTCGTTGAAGTACCGGTTGTCGAAGTTGTAGCGGACCGGGAGGCGGCTGATGACCGCGGCCGGCAGCTCCTTCGGGTCGGTCTGCCACTGCTTCGCCGTGTAGTCCTTCACGAACGCCTCGTAGAGGGGACGGCCGATCAGCGAGATCGCCTTCTCCTCCAGGTTCCGCGCGTCCTTGGAGTCGAACTCGGCGGCCTGCTCGGCGACCCACGCCCGCGCCTCGTCCGGGGAGAGGTAGCGGCCGACGAACTGGGAGATCAGGCCCAGGCCCATCGGGAACTGGTAGGCCTGGCCGTCGTGCATCGCGAACACGCGGTGCTGGTAGCCGGTGAACTCGGTGAACTGGTTCACGTAGTCCCACACCCGCTTGTTCGAGGTGTGGAACAGGTGCGCGCCGTAGCGGTGCACCTCGATGCCGGTCTCCGGCTCGGCCTCCGAGTAGGCGTTGCCGCCGATGTGCTCGCGCCGCTCCAGCACCAGGACCCGCTTGTCGAGCTGGGTAGCTGTGCGCTCGGCGACGGTCAGACCGAAGAATCCGGATCCGACGACGATCAGGTCATAGTCAGCGAAGTTCACGGCGGCTCACGCTACCCGGCCGGGGGACACCGATCGGAACTGCCCCGACCGTCGATTTCGCCACCACGCCAGCGCTCCGAGGGCGACGGCGCCGACCAGACCGACCAGGGCGGCGACGATGCCCGGCAGGAACCCCGGCGGGGTCCACTCCAGGGTGATGTCGCCGCTGGTGACGTCCTCCGGGACCTCCACGACCAGCAGACCGGCCGGCCCCGTGCTGATCGGGAGCTCGCGCCCGCCGACGTGCGCGGTGTAGCCGGGCCAGTTGAGCCGGGCGAAGGTGAACGTCGCCGCGCCCCCGCCGGACGACGTGAAGCGCACCGTCTCCGAGGTGTCGCCGTCGGAGACGTCCGAGACGACCTCGACGCCCCCGGACACGGCCCCCAGGCGGCCGTCGGGCCACTGCCGGGGCTCGGTCCTGGTGAGGACCGTGACGTCGTCGTCGCGCTCCCGCACGGCCCAGCCGGGCTCCGGCTGCGGGTCGTCGACCATGCCGCGCTGCACGACCACCGTGTCCAGCCGCATCATGTCGGCCAGCGTGGTGCCGGCCGCGTCGCGGGGGGACCACAGGTTGCGGTAGCCGGCGGGGCAGGACTCGCCGATGAACGTCATGCAGAACGTCTCGGAGAAGTCCCGGAAGCCCATGCCGGTGTAGGCCTGCACGGAGTTGACGCCCGCCGGGCGGTAGGCGCTGCCGAACAGCACGTCGCGCCACGCGCCGTCCGGGCTCAGGCCGCCCTGGTGCGCCGCGGCCAGGGGGAGCGACGCGAACTGCATCGTCGTGCCCCGGTAGCGCTCGTCGACGTTGGCCCGCAGCTCCTGCACGGAGTGCGGGAAGTAGTACGGGTTGACGTTGAAGTTGCCGCTGAAGACCGAGGTCTGGAGCAGCAGGACGAGCGCCGTGCCGAGGTGCAGGCCCAGCGCCGCCCGCGTGTGGCCGTGCCGCACCGCCCGCACGACCAGCGCGGTCAGCGCGGCGGTCACCAGCAGGGCCAGCGCGTGCCACTTGCCGAACTGCGGCGCCGCGGACCACGAGAGGTAGGCGCCGAGCACCAGCAGGACGCCGCTGACCGCCGCCCGCTGCCGCAGCCGGTCGCGGTGGAGGCCCGCCGAGAGCACGACGGCGAGCAGGATCGCGACCCCGAGGTAGAACGCCTCCACGAGCCGCAGCGGCCAGCGGAACATCCACAGCTGCGACGGACTGACCGTGAGCAGGAAGTACGCGACGATCACGACGCCGACGCCGGTCAGCTCGCGCCAGCGCTCGCGCAGGACCTGCCAGCGCAGGAACGGCACCAGCGGCAGCACGAACCACGCGAAGTAGGTCGCGGGGACGGTCAGGCCGCTGCGGGCGCTCCAGTTGAGCACC
The DNA here is from genome assembly GCF_016464305.1 of Umezawaea beigongshangensis. Taxonomy (GTDB): domain Bacteria; phylum Actinomycetota; class Actinomycetes; order Mycobacteriales; family Pseudonocardiaceae; genus Umezawaea_A; species Umezawaea_A beigongshangensis. The sequence continues at coordinate 407,949 of NZ_JAEIOJ010000003.1, read as the reverse complement.
TGGGGCAGGTACGTGGGAGAGCTCAGGTTGAGCAGGTCGCCCACCCCGGGGACGAGCATCCCGTCGTTCCAGATGCCCTGTCCGGTGCGCCAGGTGACCGAGGAGCTGCCGAGCAGCGCCAGGTACACCAGCGGCACGGTGGCGCCGATGCACAGGCCCACGAGGACGAGCTGCCGCAGCGCGGGCCACTCCCGGCGCAGGCCGACCTCGACCAGCAGCGCGAACAGCACGATGCAGACGCCGAGGGTGCCGTAGGGGTTGCCGGTGGTGATGGTGAGCGCGCCGATCAGGAAGACCCAGATCGGGTTGAGCCGGCCGCGGGCCATCTTGCGGGCCGACCACCACACGTGCGGCACGAGCGCGAACGACATCAGTCCGGCGGCCCACACGCTGGTGTCGAAGTAGAGGGTGAAGCCGCTGAACGGCAGCGCCACCGCGAACACCGACGAGGCCCAGCGGGCGGCGCCGTGCTCGCGGCACGTCAGGTACACGCCGAGCGCCAGGACGACCAGGAACTCGATCTTGACGAGGGTGGCGGCGACGGCCAGGTCCGGCAGCACGGACACCAGCACGTAGTTCGCCACGTAGAGCGGGTTGTAGAGGCCGAAGAGGGCCTCGGCGGCGTAGTTGCCGCCCATCCAGGCGTCCACGTCGAGGTACGGCGGCCACTCGCCGGACCTGATCAGCTCACCGAGGTGGTACCAGGTCGGCATGAACTGGGCCGCGCTGTCGTCCCAGTAGTAGAAGATGCGGTTGTTGACCAGCGGGATCAGCGCCAGGACGACGACGAGTCCCGTGGTCAGCAGCGGCCAGCCCCAGCGGGCGCGGCCGCCCCGCGGCGTCCGGGCGGCCTCGTCGTCGCCGACGTGCGGCTCCGGGGTCGCGGCTCGATCGCGGACGACGCTCACCGGACGGTCTCCTGCGGCTCGGCGGGCTCCTCGGCGGGGACGGGCGAGAAGCCGCCCCTGCCGTGGAAGATGAACTGGGCGACGACGAACGTGATCGGCACGGCGACGGCCGCGGCGACCAGCGGCGCGACGGTCTCGTTCATGTGCAGCAGTTCGACCAGCAGCCACAGGCCGACCGACGTGATGACGAAGTTCGACGCGGCGGACAGCGGGAAGAGGAAGAACGTCTTCCAGCTGGGCTTCACGCGGAACGTGAAGTAGCAGCTCAGGAAGTACGAGCCGATCATGCTGAGCACGAAGGCCAGCACGTGCGCGGCGAAGTAGGGCAGGACCCGGCCGAGCAGGAGGTAGAACCCGTAGTACGTCAGCGTGTTGACGACGCCGACCAGGGCGAAGCGGACGATGCGACCGAAGTTCACAACCGGGCCCGGTCGTCGTCGGCGGCGGACGCGGGCTGGCCGTCGTGCCCGTTGCGGGCGACGACCGCGTCCCGCACGCGCAGCTCGTTCTCCAGGTCGGGACCGAGGGCCACGGTGACCGGGGTCTCGGCGACGCTGGCCTCCTTGAGCAGGAAGTGCGGCCGGCGCTTGGTCTCGTAGTAGATGCGGCCGAGGTACTCGCCGAGCACGCCGAGGAACAGCAGCTGGAGCCCGCCGATGCCGAGGATGCTCGACACGAGGGTCACGTAGCCGGGCACGCCGTTGCCGCGCACGATCGCGTCCACCAGGACGAAGATCGTGTAGGCGAACGCGAAGAACGTCACGAAGCCGCCGAGGTAGATGGCGATGCGCAGCGGCTGGCTGTTGAACGAGATGACGCCGTCGATGCCGTAGTTCAGGAGGCTGCGGAAGGACCACTTGCTGGCGCCCTCCTGCCGCGTCACGTTCTCGTAGTCGATGACGGCGGTGTCGAAGCCGATCCAGGAGAACAGGCCCTTGGAGAAGCGGTTGTACTCTCCGAGCGACAGCAGCGCGCGCACGGCGCGGCGGCTCAGCACGCGGAAGTCGCCGACACCGTCCTCCAGCTGCACGTCGACGAGCCGGTTGATGATCTTGTAGTACGACTTCGAGATGAACGACCGGACACCGCTGTCACCCTTGCGGGTGCGGCGGGCGACCACCTGGTCGTAGCCCTGGTCGAGCATCGGGAGCATCTTGGCGAGCAGCTCCGGCGGGTGCTGGAGGTCTGCGTCGAGGATCGCCACGGCGTCGCCCTCGGCCTGGCTCAGGCCGGCCAGCATGGCCGACTCCTTGCCGAAGTTCCGGCTCAGCGCGAGGTAGCGGAAGCGCGGGTCCTCGGAGGAGATGCGGCGCATCACCTCCAGGGTGCGGTCCTTGCTGCCGTCGTCGACGAGGAGCACCTCGAACTGAGGAGTGATCTCGCTCAGCTCTTTGACCAGGGCTTCCTTCAGGCGGTCCAGCCCCTGCTCCTCGTTGAAGCAGGGGATCACCACGGAAAGCATGAAGCCTCCTGTGTTGTGCACCTGTGCAGCGTCGCGAAGGACGCCGAGATGCAGATGCAGACTCTCGGACGTGGCACGCTAGCACGCACCTCCGGCCGTCTGAGCTGCGGCGGGAGGTCACCCCCCGTACAATCACCGCGCCTCGGACCGCAGGTGCGCACACCGTCGCCGTGATCCGAAGATACTCCCAGGCGAGGCGGCTGTTTCACCGAGCCGGTCAGCCGCGAGCCGTGAGGGAGAACTCCGGCAGCACCTCGGCGGCGACCTGTTCCAGCACCGACTCGCGCCCCGCGTACACGCCGTCGGCGCGCGGCCAGTGCGTGACGACGTCGGTGAAGCCGAGTTCGCGGGAGCGGCTCACGGCGTCGCGGAACGCCTCTGCGCTGGACAGGGAGAAGACCGGGGCGGAGTCCAGCATCAGGTAGCGGTCGACCGTCGAGCGCTCGCGCTCGATCGACGCCAGCGTCTCGTCGAAGCGCCCGGCGAGCCGCGCGACACCGCGCCACCACTCCTCGTGGTCCTCGGTCTCCACGCCGGTGGTCACCCATCCGGTGCCGTAGCGCGCGGCGACGTCCATCGCCTTCGGGCCGTTCGCGGCGACGACGAACGGGATGCGGGGGCGCTGCACGCAGCCGGGCGCGCTGCGGGCGTCCACGGCGGCGAAGTGCTCCCCGCGCCACGTGGTGCGCTCGCGGGTGAGCAGCAGGTCCAGCAGCTCGACGAACTCGCCGAACCGCGCCGTGCGGTCCTTCGGCGCCGGCGGCTGCCCGCCCAGCACGAGGGTGTCGTACCCGGCGCCACCGGCTCCCACGCCGAGGGTCAGCCGCCCGTCGGAGATGTCGTCCAGTGTCATCAGCTCACGCGCGAAGGGCACGGGGTGGCGGAAGTTGGGCGAGGCCACGAACGTGCCGAGGCGGATGCGCGTGGTGACCGTCGCGGCGGCCGTCAGCGTCGGCACGGCGCCGAACCACGGGCCGTCGACCAGCGTGCGCCAGCCGAGGTGGTCGTAGGTCCAGGCGTGGTCGAAGCCGAACTCCTCCGCCGCTCGCCACTTGGGTTCGGCCGCCCACCAGCGGTCCTCCGGCAGAATGGTGATCCCGATGCGCACTTCCGCACAGTAACGAGCGCGCCCCCGGTGTTCACCCCCGCCAGGCAAGATGGAGGGGTGGAAGCACCTCGGCTCGTAGCCTCTGACGTTGACGGAACCCTGCTCGGCCTCGGCCCTCTGGTGAGCGAGCGCACGGCCGCGGCCGTGGCGCGGGTGCGGGAGTCGGGCACCCCGTTCGTGCTCGTGACCGGGCGGCCACCGCGCTGGGTGCCGGACGTGGCCCGCAGCGCGGGGCACGACGGGCTGGCGGTGTGCGCGAACGGCGCCGTGCTCTACGACGTGGGCGCGGACCGGGTGCTGTGGCAGCGCTGCCTGGAGCCGGTGCAGCTGTCGGACCTCGCCGACGCGGCGGACTCGGCCCTGCCCGGCTCGGCGCTGGCCGCCGAGCGGGTGGGCGCGACGGCGTTCGACGACGACGTGCGCCAGTTCGTCGCCGAGAACAGCTACCAGCACCCGTGGGCCGGCAGCGACCAGGTGGACGTCTCGCGCGCCGAGGTGCTGGGCCACCCGGCGGTGAAGCTGCTGGTCGAGCACGGCGAGATGACCAGCGGGCAGATGGCCGAGGCGCTGGAGGCGGTGCTGGGGGACGCGTTCGCGGTGACGTTCTCCACCGACTCGGGGATGGTGGAGATCTCCGCGGCCGGCGTCACCAAGGCGACCGGACTGGCGGACGTGGCGCAGCGGTACGGCGTGCGGGCGGACGACGTGGTGGCGTTCGGCGACATGCCCAACGACGTGCCGATGCTGCGCTGGGCCGGACACGGCGTGGCCATGTCCGGCGGTCACCCGGAGGCGCTGGCCGCAGCCGACGAGGTCACCGCGCCCAGCACGGAGGACGGCGTGGCCCTCGTGCTGGAGCGCTGGTTCTAACCTTCACTCGTTCGGGTTAACCCGAACGAGTGTTCAGTTCGTGGTGCTGGTGATGCGCACCGAGTCGGTGCTGACGACACCGGCGGAGGCGACAGGGGCCACAGCCAGGATCGCGAGGGTGGACGCGGCAGCGGTGGCCACCGTGAAACGGACGATGCTCGCGAAACTCATCTACCTGCTCCTGTCACCCTGCGAGGTTGGTCCGACCAGTATGCCGCCCCGCTTCGGCCATCAGGGTGACGGATCGGACACGACTCACCAACGGTGAGTGGACGCCGCTTCAGGTCGTACGCTGCGAGACCGGACCTGGGTGCGGGGGTGGCGCGTGCGGCACGTCGTGGTGATCGGTGGCGGGATCGTGGGTCTGGCGGTGGCCCGCGAGGTGGCGCGGCGCGGCGACGCGGTCACGGTGCTGGAGAAGGAGTCGCGCTGGGCCGCCCACCAGACCGGCCGCAACAGCAACGTCGTGCACGCGGGGCTCTACTACGCGCCCGGCTCGCTGAAGGCCCGCATGTCCATCGCGGGCAACGCCTCGATGGTCGCGTTCGCCCGCGAGCACGGCGTGCCCGTCGACGTGTGCGGCAAGCTCGTCGTGGCCACCTCCGCGGGCGAACTGCCCCGGCTGGACGCGCTCGCGCGGCGCGCGGAGGCCAACGGCGTCCCGGCCGAGCGGATCTCGGCCGAGCAGGCGCGCGAGCACGAACCCGAGGTCGCGGCCGTCGGCGCGCTGCACGTGCGCAGCACCGCGGTCGTCGACTACCGCGCGGTGTGCGCCGCGCTGATCCGCCTGCTCGGCGAGCACGGAGCCGACCTGCGGCTGGACAGCCCCGCCCTCGCGATCCGCCGGTCACCGGCCGGCACCGGCATCGAGGTCGCCACACCGCGGGGCGTCGTCCGGGCGGACGCGCTGATCAACTGCGCCGGTCTGCACAGCGACCGCGTGGCGCGACTGGCCGGACTCGTCCCGGCCGCGACGATCGTGCCGTTCCGCGGCGAGTACTTCGAACTGCGCCCCGACCGGCGCCACCTCGTCCGGGGCCTGATCTACCCCGTGCCCGACCCGGCGCTGCCGTTCCTCGGCGTGCACCTGACCCGGATGCTCGACGGCAGCGTCCACGCCGGGCCGAACGCCGTGCTCGCGCTGCGCCGCGAGGGCTACCGCTGGCGCGACGTGTCCGCCCGCGACCTGGCCGAGGTGGCGCGCTTCCCCGGCTCGTGGCGGCTGGCCCGCCGCTTCGCCCGCACCGGCGCGGAGGAGGTGCTGCGCTCGTTCTCCCGCAAGCGCTTCGCCGCCGGCCTCGCCCGGCTCGTGCCCGCCGTGCGCGAGGAGGACCTGGTGCGCGCCGACTCCGGGGTCCGCGCGCAGGCGATGCTGCGCGACGGCAGCCTCGTCGACGACTTCCTGATCCAGTCCGCCGAGAACCAGGTGCACGTGCTGAACGCGCCGTCACCGGCCGCGACGAGCGCGCTGGAGATCGCCCGCCACGTGGTGTCGCTGGTCTGACCCGTCCCCTCAGGAACGCGGGACGAACACCTCGGTCCCCACGAACGGGACGAGCGCCTCCGGCACGCGCACCGAGCCGTCGGCCTGCTGGTGGTTCTCCAGGATCGCGACGATCCACCGCGTCGTGGCCAGGGTGCCGTTCAGGGTCGCGGCGATCTGCGGCTTGCCGTTCTCGTCGCGGTAGCGGATGTTCAGCCGCCGCGCCTGGAACGTCGTGCAGTTCGACGTCGAGGTCAGCTCCCGGTACGCCGCTTGCGTGGGCACCCACGCCTCGCAGTCGAACTTGCGCGCCGCGGACGTCCCGAGGTCGCCCGCCGCCGTGTCGATCACCCGGTAGGGCACCTCGATCTTGGCGAGCATCTCCTCCTCCCAGGCGAGGAGGCGCAGGTGCTCGGCCTCCGCGTCCTCCGGGCGGACGTAGGAGAACATCTCGACCTTGTTGAACTGGTGCACGCGGATGATGCCGCGGGTGTCCCTGCCGTACGACCCGGCCTCGCGGCGGTAGCAGGACGACCAGCCCGCGTAGCGGCGCGCGTGCTCCGCGCCCAGGTCCACGATCTCGTCGGCGTGGTACCCGGCCAGCGGCACCTCCGACGTGCCCACCAGGTACAGGTCGTCGTCGCGCAGCCGGTAGATCTCGTCGGCGTGCGCGCCCAGGAAGCCCGTGCCCGCCATGATCTCCGGACGCACCAGCGTCGGCGTGATCATCAGGGTGAACCCGGCCGCGGTCGCCTGCGCGGCGGCCATGTTCAGCAGCGCCAGCTCCAGCTGCGCCCCCACACCGGTGAGGAAGTAGAAGCGCGACCCGCCGACCTTCGCGCCGCGCTCCACGTCGATCGCGCCCAGCCGCGTGCCCAGGTCGAGGTGGTCCAGCGGCTCGAAGTCGAACTCGCGCGGCGTCCCGACGTGCTTGACGACGACGTAGTCGTCCTCGCCACCGGCTGGCGCGTCCGGGTGCACCACGTTCGGCACGGCCCGGTGCAGCTCGGTCAGCTCGGCGTCGGCGGCGTGCTGCTCCGCCTCCGCGGCCTTGACCTCGGCGGCCAGCTCCTTGCCCCGGACGAGCAGCGCCTCGCGCTCCTCGCCGCGCGCCCGGCCGACCTGCTTGCCGAACGCCTTCTGCTCACCGCGCAGGGTGTCGGCGCGGGAGACGGCGGAACGGCGGCGCTCGTCCGCGGCGAGCAGGGCGTCGACCACGGAGGAGTCCTCGCCCCGCGCCCTCTGCGACGCACGGACGGCTTCCGGGTTCTCGCGCACTGCCTTGAGGTCGATCACGACTGATCAGGGTAGGCCACCCGCTCCGGGACCGGCACGCCGGAGGGGCCGCCACCGCGAACGGCGACGGCCCCTCCACGAGCGGGGTGACCCGGTCTAGCTGATGGCGACGGCCACCACGAGACCCAGGGCGATGTGCGCGGCGGCCACGACGACGCTGGCCGGAGCGAACTTCTCCGACTCGATCAGCGGACCGATGTCCAGCCGCGTCACCCACTCCAGCAGCCGCACCGCCAGCACCTGCACCACGATCCCGACGAACCCGAAGATCAGCGCGCTGAGCAGGCCCTCGTCCAGCCGGCCGGCCGAGCTGTAGATCGCCACGACCACGATCAGCGCCATGCTGAACAGACCGGCCGCGGTCACGATGACGGCGTTCGGCGCACCCGTGCGGACGAGCACGGACAGCTTGCCCGGCGTCGTCCAGTCGATGGCGTAGAAACCGACGACCATGAGCAGGAGCCCCACGACGGCGTACAGCGCGATCGCACCGACGCCCCTGCCGATCGCGGCCCCGAAGCCGGGTTCCAGTGCGATGGTGGTGATGTTCACCAGTGCCCTCCAAGGGGGATCAGAGCCGTGAGGATCTTGCCTGACAACGGGTGCGGGGGACGGGACCGGCCGGAACGCCGGGCGTCGGTCATCCGACGATGCGGTGCGGCACGAACGCGGCACCGTCGTCGGTCACCAGGCCGACCGTCTCGCGGATGCCGAGCCCGGCCGCGGTGTCGCCGACGACCCACGCGCCCAGCGCCGGGCGGTAGCCGTCGAACTCGGGCAGCGGGTCGAAGAGCTGGTACACGAAGCCCTCCTTGCCGTACACCCCGGTGGTCTGCGTCTCGTAGCCCGGCGCGACGATCTGGATGTTGGCGCCCTCGCGTCCCAGCCGCGGCTTGCGCACGTACTCCGTGAGCAGACCGGGGTCGTCGAGGTAGGCCGGCAGCAGGTTCGGGTGGCCGGGGTACATCTCCCACAGCACCGCGAGCAGCGCCTTGTTCGACAGCAGCATCTTCCACAGCGGCTCGACCCACAGCGTGCCCGGCAGGGTCTCCACGGCGAAGCGGCCGAACTGCTCGTCGACCACCCACTCCCACGGGTAGAGCTTCACCACCGTGCGCATCGGCGCCTCTTCGAGGTCGACGAACCTGCGCAGCAGCGAGTCCCAGCCGATCTCCTCGATCGCCAGTCCCACCGTGTTCAGCCCCGCCTCGGCCGCCGTCTCCTGCAGGTAGGCCACGGTCACGTGGTCCTCCCCCGACGGATCGGCCGTGGACCAGGTGAAGTGCAGCTCACCGGACGGCAGCTTCGCACTGATCTCCGCCCACCGCTCGACCAGCCGCTCGTGCACCGAGTTCCACTGGTCGTCGTCGGGGAACACGTCGGTCTTCCAGTTCCACTGGACCACCGCCGCCTCCAGCAGCGACGTGGGCGTGTCCGCGTTGTACTCCAGCATCTTCGCCGGACCCGACCCGTCGTAGCGCAGGTCGAACCGCCCGTAGACGTGCGGATCACGACGCTTCCACGACTCCGCGATGGCCGGCCACAGCCACTCCTGGATGCCGAAGTCGCGGTAGCGCTCGGTGAGCACCACGTTGTCCACGGCCTCCAGGCACATGTTGTGCAGCAGCTCGACGTCCGCCTCCAGCGAGAGGACCTCGCTCATCTCGAACACGTAGTGGGCCGACTCGTCCCAGTAGGGACGCGGCTGGCCGTTGACCCCCGCGGCGGGGGCGCCGAACACGAGTCCCTGGTCGGAGACGGTGCGCTGCCAGTTCTGCCTCGGCTGGGAGGACTCGCGACGCACTCAGCTGCCCCCGCTCTTGCTGCCGCCGGAGACGCCGAAGCCACCGCGCTGGATCGTCGTGCCGGACTTGGTCGAGACGTTCGCGCCCTTCGGCGCGGTGTAGCTGCCGCCGCTGACCTTCTGCCCGACCGTCCCCGCACCGCCGTAGTTGTAGCGGTAGGAGTTCCCGCCGATGTAGATGAAGCCACCGCTGCTGTAGCCGCCGTGACTGCTGTAGTAGGTCTGATCGCAGTAGTCGTCGTCGACGATCACGTCGCTGGAGTCGGTGCACTGCGCGGTCACCTCGCGGGGACTCGCCACCGCGTACCAGACCGCGACCAGTGCCACGACGCCCACGGTGACACCGCTGCCGACGAGCAAGCGCTTGCGCAGCTTCGCCTTGCGCTCGAACTCCGCGTCGGCCTCCTGCCGGCGGACCAGCTCGGCCGCCTCGGCCTGCTGACGCGCCCGCTTGTCCGCGAGGGACTCCGGTCGCGCCCTCGTGACGCCGGCCTCCTGGTTCCGGATGGAACCACGAGCGCCCGGCGCCTGCGTCGGCTGCTCCTGACCCGCCGGGACGTACGGCGGCGGAGTCGTCGTGTTGTCGTCGTTGCGTCCGGTCCCGGGCGTACCAGGGGTCCCGGACCTGTCATTCTCAGTCATCAGCCACTCCCGCCGGGGACGGTACAGAGATAGACGGCCGAACGGGTGACGAGTTGCCCAAAAGCAACACTGCAACCCCCACCTGGTCGGTTGTGCGGAGCACACGGGCATCATGGAGCGGATGCCTGTGAACGTTCAGTGGTTTCGCCGCGGTGGCCTGCGCAGCACGCGCCTGGTCATGATCGGCGCATCCGCGGGCGCGTTCCTCCTCCTCGTCCTGAGCACCTTCACCTCCTGGCCGGTCGGCGGTGGCGGTGGCGGTGGTGGCGGCACCGGCACGCGCGGCGACAGGGGCGTCACCGCGGCCGCCGTCAACCCGGCGTTCGAGGCGAACGCCGGCGACTGCCTCAACTGGACCCGCCCCGACCTGTCGGACGTGGCCAGGGTGGACTGCGGCAGTCAGCACCTGTTCGAGGTCACCGGAACCGTCGACATCACCTCGACGTACGGGAAGGACGCGCGGTTCCCGGACAACGAGGTCTGGCAGACGATCAGCGCCGATCACTGCACCGAGACGTCCCTGACCTACCTGAACGAGAAGTTCGACCCGTTCGGCAAGTACAGCGTCGGCACCCTCAACCCCGGTGAGCGGCGCTGGGGCGAGGGCTACCGCACGCTGCGCTGCGGTCTCCAGGTCGCCGCCGCCTCCGGCGCGCTGCTGCCGTCCTACGGCACCGCCAAGACCCAGGACCAGTCGCTCGTCTACGACGCAGGCGTCTGCCTCGGCATCAACGGCAACTCCGTGGGCGACCCGATCGAGTGCGCCCAGCCTCACACGTTCGAGATCATCGGCGTGGCCGACCTCGGCACGCTCGTCGGCCCGGACTTCCCCGACCCCGCCCGGCAGGACGACGTCCTCGCCGAGGAGTGCAGCACGATGGCGGCCGAGTACACCGGCGGCGCCGACCTCAGGGGCGACAAGCTCGCCGTCAGCTGGGACACCAGGGTCTCGGAGAGCTGGGCCGCCGGGTCCAGGAGGGCCAACTGCAAGATCGGCGCCATTCCCGAGGGCAACACCCTCGTCGCGTGGACCGGCAGCGTCCGCAACCCCGACGCGCCCCCGCTGACCACGTCCAACCCGCCGCAGACCACCACCGTCGCCCCCCAGGCCGAGCCCACCGGCGCACCGCTGCACTCCGAGGGCCAGCAGCCGTCCACGACGGGCCAGCCCTCCGCGCCCCCCTCCGGCCAGTCGTCGGTGGCGCCCACCTCCAGCACGGTCACCCGGACCGAGGAGCAGGAGGGCTGACGCCGTGCCGGTCGAGATGACCAGGGAGCGCTTCGAGGAACTGGTCGGCGAGGGGCTCGACCTGATCCCGCCCGAGTTCGCGCACGCGATGAACAACGTGGTCGTGCTGGTCGAGGACCGGCACCCCGACGACCCGTCGCTGCTCGGGCTCTACCACGGCGTGGCGCTGACCGAGCGGACCTCGGACTACGGCGGGGTGCTGCCGGACCGCATCTTCGTCTACCGCGAGGCGATCCTGGACGTGTGCGACGACGAGGACGACGTCGTGGACGAGGTCGCGATCACCGTCGTGCACGAGGTGGCCCACCACTTCGGCGTGGACGACGCCCGCCTGCACGAGCTCGGCTGGGGTTAGCCCACCGGGCGGGGCCCGCGGGCCGCGTCGAGGTCCAGGCCGGTCCACGACAGGCAGTGCCAGCCGTCCGGCGTCGCCTCCAGGGCGATGCGACCGGTGTTCGGGATGAGGGCGCTCTCGGCGAGCGTGGGGCGCACGTCGCCGGCCAGGGACAGCGCGGCCAGCCGCATCGCCGCGCCGTGCGTGACGAGGACGGCGGTGCCCTCCTGGTGCCGGTCGCGGATGGCGCGCACGACGGGGGCGAAGCGGTCGACGACGTCCTGGCCGGCCTCGCCACCGGGCACGGGCACGGACAGGTCGCCGTCGGCCCACGCGGAGAACACGGCGACGAACGCCTCGAACGCCTCCTGGTCGGCGCGGCCCTCCAGGTCGCCGCAGAAGACCTCGTGCACGCCCTCCACGACCTCGACCTGGAGGCCGTGGTGCGCGGCGACGGGCGCGGCCGTCTCCTGCGCGCGCACGGCGGTGCTCGCGTAGACGGCGACGACGGGTTCGTCGGCGAGGTCGGCCGCCAGCGCGAGCGCCTGCTCCCGGCCCTCCTCGGTGAGCGGGGGGCCCGGCGGCAGCGAGTCGAGGGCGTGGCGCCTGTTCGAGGCGGTCTGCCCGTGGCGCACCAGCAGCAGTCTCACGCGGTCGTCCCCTCGCGCAGGGCGGCCACCCAGTCGGCGGCCGCGGTGAAGTCGGCGTTGGTCGCGGCGGGCCGCCGCGTGTTCTCGGCGGGTTCCGCCACGGGGTAGGAGCCGAGGAAGCGGACGTGGTTGCTGTGCCGGTGCAGGGCGGCGAGCGCGTCGCCGACGCGTGGTTCGGCCACGTGACCGGCGAGGTCGACGAAGAAGCGGTACTCGCCCAGGCGTCCCTTGGTGGGGCGCGATTCGATCCGGGTCAGGCTGATCTCGCGCAGCGCGAGTTCCGCGAGCAGCTCGGACAGCACGCCGATCCGGTCGGCGGTGGTCACGACGACGGACGTGCGGTCCTGGCCGGTGGGCTCGGGCAGCGTGCCGGGACGGCGCAGCAGCAGGAAGCGGGTCTTGGCGTCGGCGACGTCGGCCACGTCGGTGGCCAGTTCGCGCAGCGGGTAGTGCGTCGCGGCGACGGGGGCGCTGACGGCCGCGTCGAACTCGCCGTCGCGGACGGCGGCGGCGGCCGCGGCGGTGGAGGTGGAGGCGACGACGTGGGCGCCGGGGAGGTGCTCGCCGAGCCACTGGCGGACCTGGGCGAGGGCGTGCGGGTGGCTCGCGACGGTGCGCACGGCGGCGGCGTCCGTGCCGGGACGGACCAGGACGCTGAAGCGGACGGGCAGCACGAACTCGCCGACGGCGACGAGCGGTTCGCCCTCGACGAGGGCGTCCATGGTGGCCGGGACCGCTCCCTCGACGGAGTTCTCCACGGGCACGCACGTGGCGTCGGTGTCGCCGCGGCGGGTCGAGGTCAGCGCGAGGGGGACGGTCTCCGCGGCGACCAGTTCGTCCTGGTCGAGGTCGGCGAAGGCGCGGGCGGCCTGTTCGGTGAAGGTTCCCCGCGGGCCGAAGTAGGCGATGCGCGACACGGGAGCAACCCTACGAGCACGACCGCGAGGGGGCACCGGCGAGGTGAGGATCACCCGGCTGGCGGGTGCCCCACCCGGTTCCGCAGCGGCCCGTGCTCCTGGAATGCTTGAGACGTGACCGCCGATACGGAGGGTGAGATCAACGCTCCGGCTGCAGCGCCCCGACTCGTGTTGTGCGCGGTTGACGAACCGCTGACCAGAGCCTGGTCCACCGTCGCCGAGGGACGTCCCGGCATCCGCGTGCACCGGGGATCGGTGCTGGACATCGTCGCCGAGGCGGTGGTGAGTCCCGCGAACTCGTTCGGGTGGATGCGCGGGGGCATCGACGCCGTCTACGCGAGAGCCTTCCCGCACGTGGAGGACCAGGTGCGCAGCGGCGTCCTCGGTCTGCACGGCGGTGAGCTGCCGGTGGGCGAGGCGCTCCTGGTGGCGACCGGCGAGACCGAGCCGGCGTGGCTCATCAGCGCGCCGACGATGCGCACGCCGGGCGAGCTGCTGCCCGGTGACACCGTGCACCCCTACCTGGCGGCTCGCGCGGTGCTGCGGCTGTGGCAGAACGGGCGGCTGGACGACGGCCGGCCGGTGCGGCGGGTGATCCGCACGATCGCCGTGCCGGGTCTGGGGACCGGTGTCGGCGGGGTCGCCCCGGAGACGTGCGCGCGGCAGGTGGCCGCTGCGTGGGACGAGGTGTTCAGCCCGCTGCCCCACCGCTGAGGCCGGCCAGTTGTGCACAGAGCTGTGGACAACCTGTGCACTACTGGCGGGGCGCGACCCATCTCTCCAGGTCGAGCTCGTCGGTGATGGGGATGCCGTACTCCCCCACCGTGGGGATCTCCGGTTTGAGCCGCCGCGACTCGCGCAGCGCGTCGGGTCGCACGCCGCACAGCTTGAAGCCGCGCCGCTGGTAGAAGCGCAGCGCGTCGAGGTTGTCGTTGGTGGTCGTCAGGCGCACCCGTGACAGGCCGAGCTGCCGGGCGCGCTGGACGGCGGCCTCCAGCAGCGAGGTGCCCACTCCCCGGCCGCGGCGCAGGGCGTTGAACGTGACGATCTCCAGCGTGGCGCCGTTGACCGCGTAGGTGAGCAGACCGAGCACCTGGCCGTTCTGCTCGACGAGGAACCCCGGCAGGCTCGCGGGGAAGAACACCTCGCCGTGCGCCACGGCGGTGTGCGCTCCCCAGAGCTCCAGCACCAGTCGGCCGACCACGATCCGGTCGGCCTCGTCGATCGGACGCACGGTGTTCCCTGCCATGCGTGCACTGTGTCAACCCCCGGGCCACCGGAACACCGGCATTCGACGTACGGTTGGTTCGTGCCGGTGCGCGTGCTGCTCGTCGACGACCACGAGATCGTGCGCAGGGGGCTGCGCGAGATGCTCGACGACGAGGACGACATCGAGGTGGTCGCCGAGGCCGGGAGCGTCGCGGAGGCGCTGACCCGCGCGGGCGCGGCCCGTCCCGAGGTGGCCGTGGTGGACGTGCAGCTGCCGGACGGCAACGGCGTCGACCTGTGCCGTGACCTGCGCTCTCTTCCCGACGGGCCGCGCTGCCTGGTGCTGACGGCGTTCGACGACGAGGAGGCTCTCGTCGGAGCGATCATGGCCGGGGCGTCGGGCTACCTGCTCAAGCAGGTGCGCGGTCAGGACCTGGTGACGGCCGTCCGCGAGGTGGCCGCCGGCCGTTCGCTGCTGGACCCGGTGACGACCGCGCGCGTGCTGGACAGAATGCGCCGCCCGGCCGAGACGGACGTGCTGTCGGGGCTGACCGAGCAGGAGCGGCGCGTGCTGGACCTGATCGGCGAGGGCATGACGAACCGCCAGATCGCCGAGCGGCTGTTCCTGGCGGAGAAGACCGTGAAGAACTACGTGACGGCGGTGCTGTCGAAGCTGGGGATGCAGCGCCGCACCCAGGCCGCGGCCTGGGTCGCCCGCCGCACCCGCTGACGTCTCGTCCCGCCCGCGGGGTGGTCAGTCCGGCACGGGGACCTGCCACGTCAGGGTGGTGCCGGTGCGCGGGGACGAGTCGACGGTGAACGTGCCGCCCGACGACCGCGCCCGCTCCTGGAGGTGGCGCAGCCCCCGGCGGGTCACGTCGGGCGGGATGCCGCAGCCGTCGTCGCTCACGCGCAGCAGCAGGCCGGACGGGTCGCGGCGCAGCAGCACCGACACGGCGTTCGCGCCGGAGTGGCGGACCACGTTCGACAGCGCCTCGCGCAGCGCCGCGCGGGCGTGGTCGGCCAGGTCGCCGGGCAGGTCGGCCGGGTCGCCGTGGACCTCCAGGTCGGGCGGGAAGCCCAGCAGCTCACCGGCCGTGCGCACCTCGGCGCGCACCGAGTCCAGCAGGTCGGCGTGCTCCGGACCGGCCGGGTCGGCGCTGCGCAGGGCGCGGACGGTGGCGCGGACCTCGGCGATCGTCTCGTCGAGCTGGTCCACGGCCTCCGCGAGCCGCTCCTTCTCCGGTGGCAGCAAGCGCTTGCCGAGCCGGCGGCCCAGCAGGTCGAGCTGCACCCCGGCCGCGTAGAGCCGCTGGATGATGACGTCGTGCAGGTCGCGGGCGATGCGCTCGCGCTCCTGGTAGACGGCGACGTGCTGCCGGGCGGTGGAGCCCTCGGCGAGCACGACGGCGAGTCCGGCCTGCGCGGCGAACGCGGTCAGCAGGTCCACGGTCTCGGAGGTGAACGGGTCGCTGCCGCGCCTGCGGTAGACGGCGAGCGCGCCGATCTTGCGCTCGCGGGTGCCGAAGGGCGCCACGGCGAACGGTCCGTAGCCGCCGAGGCCCCTGGGCACGAACGGCGCCGTGCGGGGGTCGGTGGTGAAGTCGGCCGCGACCACGGGGACGCCGCTGCGGGCGACCCTGGCGGCTGCGGAGCGCGGGGACAGCACGGTGCCCACCGGGTTGCCGCCGGAGTGGCCGTAGGACGCCTCGACGGTCAGCGAGCCGTCGTCGGCGCTGAGCATGGCCAGGCCGAGGTCCGCCTCGGCGAGCGCGGCGGCGCGGCGCACGACGAGCGGCAGCACGGCGTCCGGGTCGTCACCGGCGAGCGCGGCCGAGGTGATCTCGGTCGACGCGGCCAGCACGCGGCTGGCGAGCGGGGCATCCACGACCGTCAACGGTAAACGCGTTCCCGCACGTGGCCACCGACGACCTCCAGGACGACGTCGGCGCCGCGCGCCTCCTCCGGCCGGTGGGTGACGTGCAGGACGGTGCGCCCGCGCAGCGCCACGTCGAGCCGGTCGAGCAGGGCGCGCGCGGTGGGCTCGTCCAGGTGGGCGGTGGGCTCGTCGAGCAGGACGACGTCCGCGTCGAACAGCCACGCGCGGGCGAGCGACAGGCGCTGCGCCTCTCCACCGGAGGTGGTGGTGCCGTCGATCACGAGGTCGAGCCGGTCGGTCCAGCCGGGCAGCCCGGCCAGCACGAGCGCCTCGCGCAGCCGGTCGTCGGAGGCGTGCGGGTCGGCCAGGCGCAGGTTCTCCCGGACGGTCGTGGACACGAGCTGGGGCTCCTGGGGGCACCAGGCGACCCGCTCGGGCAGGGCGGCCCGGCCGCGCTCGGCGGGCAGGAACCCGAGCAGGAGGGCGAACAGGGTCGACTTGCCCGCGCCCGACGGTCCGAGCACGGCGACCCGCGCGCCCCGCGGCACGTCGAGGTCCACGCCGCGCAGCGCCGGTGCCGCCGCTCCCGGCCAGCGCACGTCCACGCCCTCCAGCCGCAGGCCGCGCTCCGCCGGGGCGGCCGGCGGCGGCACGTCGAGGTCCAGCCGGGCGTGGGCCGTGCGCAGGGTGGGGAGCTGCTGCGCGGCGGGCGCGAGCGTCGAGAGCGCCTCGGCGAGCGCCAGCGGGACCAGGCCGAGCACGGGGACGAGGATCGGGTTCAGGCTCCCGCCCGCGGCGGCGACCGCGCCGAGCGCGGTGCACACCAGCGCGGCGAGGCCGGTCGTGAGGTGCAGCACGGCGGTGGCCGCACCGGCGCCGAGCGCCTGCCTGCGGGCCTGCCGGGCGAGGTCGGCGTCGAGCGCGGCCAGGTCGGCGCGGCGGCGCAGGTGCGCGCCGGTGGCGATCAGGTCGGGGGCGGCGCTCAGCAGGGTCAGCACGTCGGCGCTCACCGAGCGCCGTCCCGCCGACAGGGCGGTGCTGGCGCGGCGCTCGACCGCCACGGCCAGCGCGGGCGCGGCGAGGCCGCCGAGGAGCAGGGCGAGCGCGAGCGCCAGCCCGGCCCCCGGCAGCAGGAACAGGTGCAGCACGACCGCGCCGGCGGCGACCCCGGCGGCCACCAGCGGCGGCACCAGCACGCGCGGCACGAGGTCGCGCACGGTGTCGGTGTCGTCGACGAGCCGCTGGAGCGCGTCCGGGCGCTGCCGCGCGGGCCCGCGGCGCACGACGGCGTCCCACAGCCGCACCCGCAGCGATCCGGCCAGCCGGAACGCCGCGTCGTGCGACACGACCCGCTCCAGGTAGCGCAGCACGCCCTTGAGCAGCGCGAACGTCCGCACGCCCACGACGAGGACGGACAGGGTGAGGATCGGCGGCTGCTGCCACGCGCGGGCGATCAGGTAGGCGGAGACGGCGCTCAGCGCGACCCCGGCCCCGAGCGCTCCCACGCCCAGCAGCCCACCGGCGACGGTGCGCCGGGTGAGCAGCGCGCGCAGCGGCGGTGGCGGACCGGTCGGCGCGTCCCCGGCGGCGGCGACGACCTCGGCGGGCACGTCGGCGCCCTCGGCGTGCTCGGTGACGCGGTGGGTGATGAGCAGGACGGCCGCTCCCCCCGCGGCCGCCCCGCTCACCGCGGTGGTGACGCGCGTCGCGGTCACCGGGTCCAGGTGCGCGGTGGGCTCGTCGAGCAGCAGCACGGACGCGCCGCGCCGCACGCGCAGCAGCGCGCGGGCCACGGCGACGCGCTGCCGCTCGCCCGTGGACAGCTCGCGCACGGGCCGGTCGAGGAGGTGGCCGGCGCCGACCTCGGCCAGCACGCCGAGCGCCTCCTGCCGCGCGGGCGGCCCGCCGGGCTGGTCGGCGACGGCCAGCTCCAGCTCGCCGAACGGGGTCGCGGCGGCGAAGGCGGGTCGCTGCGGCACCCACGCGACCCTGCGCCGCCAGGCCGCGAGGTCCAGGGTGGTCAGGTCGGCGTCGTCCACGGTGATCCGGCCCGCGTCGGGCCGGACGAACCCGAGCAGCACGCCCAGCACCGTCGACTTGCCCGCGCCGCTGGGGCCGTCGAGCCGGTGCACGTGCCCGGCGCGCAGCTCGAACGACTCGCCGTCCGGGGCGAACCCGTCGCGGCGGCGGATCCGCAGGCCACCGACCCGCACGCCGTGCACGCGCGCCGCGGGCGTCCGGCGTCCCGGCTCGCGGTCGTCCTCGGCCGCGACGACCTCGGCCACCCGGCGCACCGCCTCCAGGCCGTCCTCGCTCGCGTGGTGCGCGGCACCGGCCGCGCGCAGCGGCAGGTAGCACTCGGGCGCGAGGATCAGCACGGACAGCGCGACGACGAGCGTCATCTCCCCGGACACCAGGCGCAGGCCGATGCCCACGGCGATCAGCGCGACCGACAGCGACGCGGCGATCTCCAGGACCAGCGCCGACAGGAACGCGACGCGCAGCGTGCTGGTGGTGGCCCTGCGGTGCTCCTCGCCGACGCGCCGCACCGCCTCGCCCTGCGCCGCGGCCCGGCCGAACGCGGTCAGCACGGGCAGGGCGCGCACGAGCTCCAGCAGGTGCCCGGACAGCCGCTCGGTCACGTCGGCCGACTGCTCGACGCGGCGCTGGGTGTACCAGCCGACGAGGATCGCGAAGATCGGGACGAGCGGCACGGTGACGACGATCAGCACGGCCGACGTCGGGTCGGTCAGCAGAATCCAGCCACCGGCCAGCGGGGGCACGACGACGGCCGTGACCAGGGCGGGGAGGTACTTCGTGAAGTAGGCGTCGAGCGCGTCGAGCCCCCTGGTGGCGAGGACGGCGAGCTCGGCGGCGCCGCGGGCGGCGATCCACTCGGGGCCGCGCTCCAGCGCCCGGTCGAGCAGCGCGGCGCGCAGCTCCTCCTTCGCCCCGGCGGCGGCGCGGGCCGCGGTGGACTCGGTGGCCCAGGCCAGCAGCGAGCGGGCGACGACCGCGCCGGCCAGGACGGCGAACGGGGTGGCCGAGAACGGCACGCCGGTGACGGCGTTCGCGACCGCCGTGGCGAGGGCGAGCGCCTGCACGACGAGGGCGGCGGCGGTGAGGGCGGCGAGCACCCCGCAGAGGGCGAGCGCCCGGCGCGCTGACGGCGAGAGGGTCGGCAGCGCGCCGAGCGGGCCCCTCCCCGGCCTCGTGGCGGAAGGGGTCGAGGCCGGGGGGACCGGGACGGGCGCGGTCGTCACGACGACGCCGCCGGGACGTGCGTCGCGGGGATGTGGCGGACGCCGATGCGCTTGCGGAACACCCAGTACGTCCAGCCCTGGTAGACGAGGACGGCCGGGGTGCCGAACGCGGCGACCCACGTCATGACGGTGAGCGTGTAGGAGCTGGACGCGGCACCGGCGACGGTCAGCGAGTGCGCCGGGTCGGCGGTCGACGGCAGCACGTCCGGGTACAGCGCCCCGAACAGGGCGAGCACGGTGGCGGCCACCGCGACGGCCATGCCGCTGAACGCCTGGCCCTCGCGTCCGCGCGCCAGCCTGGCCAGCGCCGCTGCGACGGCCGCGAGCACCACGCCGGTCGCGGCCCACGTCCACGGCTCGCCGGAGCGGAGCTGCACGAGCAGCAGCAGGACGACCAGCGGCAGCAGCGCCACCGGCGCCGCCCGCAGCGCGAGCGCGCGGGCCCGGTACCGGACGTCGCCCTCGGTCTTGAGCGCCAGGAAGATCGCGCCGTGCACCAGGGCGTACCCGGCGACGGCGAGCGCGCCGAGCACCGTCTCCCACGTCACCGAGGCGAACGGCGAGCCGATCCGGTCGCCGGCGGCGTCCAGCGGCAGGCCCAGCACGGTCGCGGTGATCACGAACCCGACGCACAGCGCAGCGGTCCACGACCCGGTCACGATGATCCGGTCCCACACCCGCCGCCAGCGCGCCGAGTCGACCTTGCCGCGGTACTCGAAGGCCACCCCTCGCCCGATCAGCGCGACGAGGAACAGCGTGAGCGGCAGGTAGGTGGCGCTGAACAGCGACGCGTACCAGCCGGGGAACGCCGCGAACGTGGCACCGGCCGCGACGATCAGCCACACCTCGTTGCCGTCCCAGACCGGGCCGATCGTGTTGATCAGGACGCGGCGCTCGGTCTCGTCGCGGCCGAGGACCGGCAGCAGCATCCCGACGCCGAAGTCGAAGCCCTCCAGGAAGAGGTAGCCCAGCCACAGCAGGGCGATCACGCAGAACCAGAGCAGGGGAAGGTTCACGACCGGACTCCTCTCAGTAGGCGAAGGCGAGGACGTCGGACTTCTTCTCGGCGTCGGGCTTCTCGTCGTCGTGCTCGTCGGTGTCGTGCTTCTGGTCGGCGGGCTTCTCGGGCGGCAGCACACCGGGGACGCCGGCCCGCACGTAGCGGCGGACCAGGAAGCCCTCGACGACGGCCAGCGCGCCGTAGACGGTGGTCAGGGCGATCAGCGACGTGAGGACCTCGCCGGGGGCCGAGTTCGACACGGCCTGCGCGGTGTACATCCACACGCCGTCCACACCGGACGGGTTGGGCACGACGACGAACGGCTGGCGGCCCATCTCGGTGAAGATCCAGCCGAAGCTGTTGGCGAGGAACGGCGTCGCGATGCTCGCCAGCGCGGCGATCGGGAACCACCGGCCGCGCGGCAGGCGTCCGCCGCGGGTCAGCCACAGCGCCGCGACGCCGGCGAACGTGGCGATCGCGCCGAAGCCGATCATCAGCCGGAAGCCCCAGTAGGTCACCGGCAGCAGCGGCACGTAGTCGATCGGCTGACCCGACAGCTCGCCGAGCCGCTCGTCCACGGGGTAGTTCGCGCCGTAGCGCTCCTGGTACAGCGGCACCAGCTCGTCGAGGCCCTTGACCTCGCTGCTGAAGTCGTTGTGCGCGAGGAACGACAGCAGCGCGGGCACCGTGATGCTCTTGACGTCCTCGCAGTCCGGGCTGGCCACGTCGCCGATGGCGAAGACCGAGAAGCTGGCGGGCTCCTCCGTGCGGCACAGCGCCTCGGCCGCGGCCATCTTCATCGGCTGCTGCTCGAACATGAGCTTGCCCTGGAGGTCACCGCTGATCGCGACACCGGCGAACGCCACGACGCCGACCCACGCGCCCAGCCGCAGCGACCCGCGCCACACCGGCTCGTCGTCCGACCGGTGCCACAGGTGCCACGCCGAGATGCCGACGAGGAACGTGGCCGCGACGCAGAACGCGCCGAAGACGGTGTGCGGGAAGGCGGCCAGCACGGTGCTGTTGCCGAGCACGGCGCCGATCGAGGTCAGCACCGGCCTGCCGTCGCGCACCTCGATGCCGACGGGATGCTGCATCCAGGAGTTGGCGGCGAGGATGAAGTAGGCCGACGCGACCGTGGCCAGCGAGAACGCCCACACGCACGCCAGGTGCACCCGCTTGGGCAGCCGGTCCCAGCCGAAGATCCACAGACCGAGGAACGTGGACTCCACGAAGAACGCGACGAGGCCCTCCATCGCCAGCGGCGCGCCGAACACGTCGCCGACGAACCGCGAGTAGGCGCTCCAGGCCATTCCGAACTGGAACTCCTGCACGATGCCCGTCACCACGCCCATCGCGAAGTTGATCAGGAGCAGCTTGCCCCAGAACTTCGTCATCGCGAGGTACTTGCGATCGCCCGTGCGCACCCAGGCGGTCTGCATCCCCGCGACGATCAGCGACAGGCCGATCGTCAGCGGCACCATGAGGAAGTGGTAGACGGTGGTGATGCCGAACTGCCACCGTGCCAGGTCGAGAACGTCCACGTGTCGACGGTAGGCCGGTGCACCCCCGCGCAGCAGGTGCGAGCGTCCTCTCCGGGGGCGGGACGAAGGTCCCCCCGCGACCGGGACCCCGTGCGCGCCGTCACGGTGACCTGCGCGAACGCGCGAGGTACGATGGTCTCGCCAGAGGGGAGTAGTTCCCGGAACCGCCAGCGCTCGTCAACGGCGGGGGTTCCGGCGAGGTGATCGACACACTGACCGGCCTGCGCGCCGATCCGGTCCCTCACCCGCGTGCCAGCGGGCGAACGAGACCTCCGGCCGGGTTGCACCACACCCGGTCGGGGTCGACCGCGCCTCCGTCCGGGTTCTCATCGGACGTAAGGGGCTCTGGCAGATGTCTTCGTGGTTCTTGGCGCTCGTCACCGCTTTCGGGCTGGTGTTCCTGCTGGAGCTGCCCGACAAGACCACCGCGCTCACGCTCGTGCTCCGCACCCGGTTCCGCGCCGCGCCCGTGCTGGCCGGCTCCGCCGTCGCGTTCGCGCTCCAGGCCGTCATCGCCGTGGCCCTGGGCAGCGCGCTCACCCTGCTGCCCCAGCGGCTCGTCGCCGCCGCGGTCTTCGTCGTCTTCGGCGTCGGCGCGTTCCTGCTGTTCAAGGAGGGTTTCTCGACGCCGGACACGGACGAGGCCGACGGCTCCGGCGGCACGGCGACGACCACCTCGTTCCGGCGAGCGGCGCTGACCTCGTTCGGCACGCTGTTCGCGGCCGAGTTCGGCGACGCCTCGCAGCTCGCGGCGGTCGGCGTGGCCGCCAGGTACGCCCAGCCGAGCGCGGTCGTGCTCGGCACGTTCCTCGCGCTGATGTCGGTGACGGCGCTCGCGGTGTTCGTCGGCGGCAAGCTCGCCAACCGCGTCCCCGCCCACCTGATCAACCGCGGCGCGGGCGTCGTGTTCACCGTCTTCGCGCTCCTGGCCCTGTGGCAGGCGGTGGCCTAGAAGAGCGGTGGCCCAGACGAGCGGGGGCCCAGACGAGCGGTGGCCTGGACGAGCGGTGCGCAAGTCGGGGTGGTGTCCGGAGACGGACGAGGGGTGTTCAAGATCGGTTCGTGACGACCGGCCCGAACACCCCCGCTTCCCGCACCAGCGCGGAGTCCGGCTGATCCGCCCCTCCCACCGCAACCGCGCACCGCGTCCCGGCGAACCGCTGCTCAAGTCCGTCCGCCAGCTCGTCGAGTCGGTCGACGACACGGTGAAGGGCCGGCTGAACCTCGAACAGCACGGCGGGCGCACCATCGGAGGAGTCGCAGTCCGCATCGCCCGGCGACTGCTGGCCCCGGCCGCCGCCGTCTGGCACAACCGCGTCACCGGACGAGCCCTCACCCGGTCCTTGACCGCCTGCGACCACTGACCGACCTGGGAATCACTCGTCTAGGCCAGTGCCGCGGCGACCTCCTCGGCCGCCCGCACCACCCGCGGGCCGACGGCGTCGCCGTCGAACTTCTCCAGCGCGACGACGCCCACGCTCGCCCGCAGGCCGGGCACGCCCCGCACCGGGGCGGCCACGCCGAACGCGCCGGTCTGGAGCTCGCCGGACGACGCGACCCACTTCCGGCCCTCCGCGGGCAGGGCGATGGCCTTCCCCGCCGCGCCGCGGTGCAGCGCGTGCCTGCTGCCCACCCGGTACGCCACGTGGTACGAGGTCCACGACGGCTCGACCACGGCGACGGCCTGCGCCTCGCCGCCCTCGGCGACGGTGAGGTGGGCGGTCGCGCCGATCTCCTCTGCCAGGGTGCGCAGCGCGGGCTGCGCGGCCAGCCGCAGCTGCGGCAGCACGTTCGACGCCAGGCGCAGCACGCCCAGGCCGAGCCGCACCCGCGAGCCCTCGCGGCGCACCAGTCCCCTGGCCTGCAGCGGCACCAGCAGCCGGTAGACGGCGGCCCGGCTCGCGCCGATCTCCGCCGCCAGCTCGCTGATCGTCGGCGCCTCGCTCTCCGCGTCGGCGACGGCCTGGAGCAGGGCGAGACCGCGCTCCAGCGTCAGCGAGCTCTCCCGGCCACCCGACAGCGAGGACGCCGACGGCGCCGGCGCGGGTGACCCCAGCCCTCTGCCGCGCTGGTCGGAGTGCGGTCTGGCGGGCACGACGGCTCTCCCTACTCGGCGGGCAGGATCGTGCCGGTCACCTCGGCGAGCCCGACGACGGAGCCGTCCTCGCCCGGCGCGGACGCGGTCATGGTGACGGTGTCGCCGTCCTCCAGGAACGACCGCGTCGTGCCGTCGTCCAGGGCGAAGGGCTCCTGGCCGCCCCAGCTCAGCTCCAGCAGCGAGCCGCGCTGGTGCTTCTCCGGCCCGGACACCGTGCCCGAGCCGAACAGGTCGCCCGGCCGCACGGTCGCACCGTTGACGGACAGGTGCGCGAGCTGCTGCGGGAACGTCCAGGACATCTCGCGGAACGGCGGCGTGGCGACGACCGTGCCGTTCACGCCGACCTCGATGGTGATGTCGAGCCCCCACGGCGAGTCGCTCACCAGGTAGGGCTGCACCGGGTTCGGCAGCGGCGGCGGGCTCACCCGCGCCACCGCGAACGCCTCCAGCGGCGTGATCCAGGCCGACACCGACGTGGCGAACGACTTGGCCAGGAACGGGCCGAGCGGCTGCCCCTCCCACGCCTGGACGTCGCGCGCGGACCAGTCGTTGAGCAGGACGACGCCGAAGACGTGCTCGACGGCCTGCGAGGTGGACAGCCGCCCGCGCACCGGGCCGCCGCACACGAAGCCCACCTCCGCCTCGACGTCGAGGCGGCGGGTCGGACCGAACACCGGCCCACCGGACGCGGGCAGCTGACCGTGCGGGCGGCGCACCGGCGTGCCGGACACGACGACCGTGCCGGCGCGGCCGTGGTAGCCGACGGGCAGGTGCGTCCAGTTCGGCAGCAGCGCGGGGCTGTTCGGCCGGAAGATCCTGCCGACGTTCTCGGCGTGGTGGCGCGAGGAGTAGAAGTCCACGTAGTCCGCCACCGCGAACGGCAGGCGGGCGCCGTCGATCGGCACGAGCTCCGCGCCGCGCGGCGCGGTCGCCGCGGACACCAGCTCGACCAGGCGGGCGCGCAGCTCGCTCCACACCGGACGGCCCGCGGCGAGCAGCGGGTCGAGCGAGTCGGCGCCGACCAGGTCGGGCAGCCGCGGGCCGAGAGAGCCCGCGACGGAGCGCAGCGGCAGCGCGGAGTCGCCCACGCGCACCGCGATCCCCCGCTCCACGACGCCGTAGGGCAGGGTCTGCGGGCCGAACGGCTCGTCCGGCGTGAACGCGGCGTCGGAGATCCAGCTCACAACAGGCCCAGCTCTTCCAGCTCGGAGACGGGTTCGGACAGCGAGCACGAGCCGAAGGAGGCGAACACGCCGCGGACGGCGTGCGCGGCCTGGTCGGACAGCTCGGACGCCTCCTTCACCAGCGCCTCGGCGTCGGTGCTGGCCAGCGCCTCGCGCACGTCCTTGCCGGACAGCGACCTGGCCGTGGCGACGAGCAGGTTCAGGAAGCCGTGGTGGGTGATCCCGGTGTCCTCGGCGGTGCGCCGGACGGCGCCGTGCAGCCCGGCGGTGGCCTTGAAGGCGACCCCGCCGCCGCTGACGACGGCCAGGAAGTCGGCGACCTCGTGCACGCTGGGGAAGTTCTCGCTGCTCACACCGCCGCAGCGCAGCTTGGGCCAGCTGCCGTGCTCGATGACCCGGCGGACGCCGTCGAGCCACTCCGCTCCACCCCGGCGCGGTTCGACGACCCGGATGACGTCCTCCGGGACGAACTCGGAGACGCGCTCCAGCCACACCTCGTCCACGTCGGACGGCGCGGGCATCTCGACCATGCGCAGGGCGAGCAGTTCGCTGCGGGACTCGACGATCGACACCGCCTTGGGGACCCCGCCGAGGCCGGTGTCGATGACGAGGGACAGGGCGAGGGGCTTCACCGGCTTGACCTTGATCAACTCGGTGATCAGCTCGGCGAGGCGCGAGGCGGGACAGAGGAAGAGTCCCAGCACACCGGCGTGTTCACCGACCCTCGAATCGAGGTGGCCGCGGATGGCGTCCGGCATCGACGCGTTGCCCGGCGGGAACAACGCGGCATCGTCGACGAGCCTTGCCAGCAGGGGCGGCGTACCGCGTGGACCGGGCGCACGGAGTTCGACAGCGCTTGACACGGCTGACACGCTAGTGGCGTACGGCCACAGAACAAAGACGTCCGCTCAGCGAACGCCCGGAGGGGGCAATGGCGCACTACCGACAGGTCGGTGAGATCCCCCGCAAGCGGCACACGCAGTTCCGCGATCCGGAGGGCCGGCTGTACGCCGAGGAGCTGATGGGCGTGGAGGGCTTCTCGGCCGACTCCGCCCTGCTCTACCACCGGTTCCTGCCCACGGCGATCGTGGACGCGCGAACCGTCGACGAGGACCGCGGCGTGCTCACGCCGAACCTCCCGCTCAAGCCCCGGCACGTGCGCGCCCCCCTGCTGGAGTGGAAGCCGACCGACGCCGTCACCGGCAGGCGCGTGCTGTTCGGCAACGCCGACGTGGTCGTCGCGTTCGTCGTCGCGTCCGAGCCGAGTCCCCTCTACCGCAACGCCGCGGGCGACGAGCTGCTCTACGTGCAGTCCGGCGGCGGCACCGTGGAGACGGTCTACGGCGCGCTGACCGTAGGCGACGGCGACTACGTCGTCGTCCCGACCTCGTGCACCTACCGCGTCGTGCCCGACTCCCCGATGAGCGTCCTGGTGCTGGAGGCGCGCGGCCACGTCGGCCCGCCCAAGCGGTACCTCTCGGCGCGCGGGCAGTTCCTGGAGCACGCTCCCTACTGCGAGCGCGACCTGCGCGGCCCCACCGAGCCGCTGCTGGTGGACGGCGAGGACGTGGACGTGCTGGTGCGCCACCGCGCCGGGCTGACCAGCTTCACCTACGCCAACCACCCGTTCGACGTCGTGGGCTGGGACGGCTGCCTCTACCCGTGGGCGTTCAACGTCCGCGACTTCGAGCCGATCACCGGGCGGGTGCACCAGCCGCCGCCCGTGCACCAGACGTTCGAGGGCCCCGGCTTCGTCGTGTGCTCGTTCTGCCCGCGCAAGGTCGACTACCACCCGCTCGCCGTGCCCGTGCCCTACAACCACGCCAACGTCGACTCCGACGAGCTGATGTTCTACGTGGGCGGGAACTACGAGGCCCGCAAGGGCTCCGGCATCGGCGTCGGGTCCTTCTCGCTGCACCCGTCCGGCTGCACGCACGGCCCGCAGCCGGGCGCGGTGGAGGCGTCGCTGGGCGTGGAGGCGTTCGACGAGACCGCGGTCATGGTCGACACGTTCCGGCCGCTGGAGCTGGGCGAGGCCGCGCTGGAGGCGGAGGACCCCCGCTACGCCTGGTCCTGGGCACGCCGGGGACCGGACCTGCCCTGACCGCTCGTTCGGCGGCGGAAAGTGTCGGTGGTCGCCCCTAGCGTTGCGGCATGGACGTGGGGGCGGTGCTCGGGCTCGCGCCGGACGCGCGGGTCGCGAGCGGTGCGGCGCGGCTGGCCGCGTCCACCGGCTGGTCCGGGCTGGGGCGCAGCGGGGCGGCGCTGTGGGGCTCGTGCCCCGGTGGCGGCGACGCCGCGCACGCCGTGTGCGTGGTCCTCGCCGACCTGTCGGCGCACTGCTCCTGCCCGTCGCGCCGGCCCCCCTGCAAGCACGCCCTCGCGCTGCGGCTGCGGCACGCCGCGACCCCGCTGCCCGTCGCCGACGAACCGGCGTGGGTGCGGGACCGGCTCGCCCGGCACGCGGCGGGCCCGGCCGCGCGCGACTCCTCCCCCGAGGCGGAGCAGCGCCGCGAGCGGGCGCGGGAGCGCACGGCGGCCAAGCGGCGGGAGGCCGTGACCGCTGGCGTGGCCGGGCTGCGCGACTGGCTCGCCGACGTGGCGTCAGCGGGGCTGGCCGCCCTGCCCGGCCGGGACGCGGCGTGGTGGAGCGCGGCCACGGCACGGCTGGTCGACGCCAAGGCCGCGGGTCTCGCCTCGGCGGTCGCCGAGGTGCGGGCGATCGTCGCCGCCGGTGGCCCGGCGTGGCCGCAGGACGCCGCCGACCGGCTCGGCGGGCTGCACCTGCTGACCCGGCTCGCCGAGACGCCGCAGGAGCCCCTGGCCGCCGTCGTGCGGGCCCGGCTGGGGTTCACCGTCGCCGAGGAGCGGGTGCGGGCCGAACCGGGCTGGACGGACCACTGGGCCGCCCTGCTGCGCTCCGAGCACGACGACGGCCGGGTCCGCACGGTCCGGCAGTGGGTCTGGGGCCGCTGGCGGCGCGAGTGGGTCGTGGCGGTCCGGCACGCGGGAGGCGGCGCCGCGCCGGTGCCCGCGCTGCCGCACGGCACGCAGAGCTTCGGCGAGCTGCACCCCTACCCCGGTGTGCCGCCGCGCCGGGTGGCGGTGGGCGAGCTGCACGGGCAGCGCGCGCCGGAACCGGTCCCCGCGCCGGGCACCTGGCGCGAGGCGCTGGCCGCGCTGGAGCCGCTGGTGCTCGCCGACCCGTGGCAGCGGTTGCAGCCGGTCGGGTGCGCGCGGGTGCGGTTCACCGCCGACGTGCGGCACCTCGCCGACGCCGAGCGGCGGGTCCTGCCGGTGCGCGACGACCGCGCGCTGGACCGCGCGCTCGCGGTGACCGGCGGCGCGGAGTTCGACGCCTGGGGGCTGTGGGACGGGACGAGCGTGCGGCTGGGGGCCGTGGCGGCTCCCGGCGGGGCTCCGGAGGTCGTGGGATGAGCGTGCGGCAGGAGTGGGACGCCGCCGTGCGGGCGCTGGTGCTGGGGGCGGACCGGGGCGGGAGCGCGGCGGAGGAGCTGCTGGCCGCGTGCGCCGCGCTGGGGCCGGCCCGCTACGCGGCGCGGCTGCCGGAACCGCTGGGCGCGACCGGCCTGCTGGCCCCCGCCCCTCCGCCTGCGGACGCGGTGGCCGGGAGCGCGGCGCGGGCCGTGCTCGCGGAGGTCCTCGCGGTGGACGACCACCTGCTGCTGACCGAGTGGTGCGCCACGGCCGCCGGTGCGCGCGTGGTCGCCTCCCCCGCCGAGCTGCCGGACCTGCTGGGGCTGGGCACGACCCACCCCGGCCTGCGCCCTGCGGTCCTCGGGGTCCTCGGGTCGCGCGGCCGGTGGCTCGCGACGACCCGGCCGGGCTGGGCGTGGGCCAGCGGCGGCGAGGACGTCGCGCTGGAGGACGTGCTCGACCTGCCGTCGGCGCAGCGGCTCGCCGCGCTGCGCCGCGCCCGCGCCGCCGACGCGGGCGGAGTCGGCGCGTTCGTCGCCGCGCAGTACTGGCGGGAGCGCCGGGCCGCCGACCGCGAGGTGCTGATCGGCGCGCTGGCGACCCGGCTCTCCCCGGACGACGAACCGGTGCTGGAGGCCGCGCTGGACGACCGCTCCGCCGGGGTGCACGACGAGGCCGTCCGGCTGCTGCGCGCGCTGCCCGGCTCGGCGCTGCGCGAGCGGGCGGCCGAGCGGCTGCTGCGCGGGCTGGTGCTCACGCCGGAGGGGTTCGACGTGCGGCCCGACGAGCTGTGGGCGGAGCAGGCGCCGACGGCGGAGGAGGCGCGGGACCTGCTGCGCGACGGGTCGGAGAGCAGCGTCGCGCACCGCATCGGCGGCGCGGCGGCGAGCGTGCCGACCGAGCACTGGACCACCCGGCTGGGCGTGGACGACGCGCGGGCCGCGAGCGAGCTCCAGCGCGGGCCGTGGAGCTTCTCCCTGCTGCGCGGGGTCGCCGGGCAGATCAGGCGGTCCGCCGACCCCGAGCCGTGGGCGATGGCCGCGGCCCTGGTGCTGAACTCGATGCCGCTGCTGGAGCTGCTCGGCCTGCTGCCCGGCGACCTCGCGGCGCGGGTGGTCGTGGCGATGGCCGGGGAGTGGCACTACGACGTGGTCGACCACGCCTGCTCGCAGCTGCCCTCGCCGTGGCCGCCGTGGGCGACGGCGGCGCTGCTGGACCGGTTCGCCGAGCTGCGCGACCCGTCCTGGCGGGTGGGCCGTCCGCCGTCCGTCCTCGTGACCAGGGGGGACGCCGGGGTGCTCGGCGCGAGCCGGGAGCGGATCGAGCAGCGCTGGCCCGCGCACTCCGGCGAGCTGGAGGTGCTGCGGCTGCGGCTGCGCTTGAGGAAGTCCTTTGCCGAGGGGGAGGAAGACCAGTGAGCTCCGAGAACGTGCTGCGGCCCGCCGCAGAGCAGGAGTACGCCGCCGAGCTCGCCGCGCTGGCCGCGCAGGACGACCGGCCGCGCCCGCCGCGCTGGCGGATGTCGCCGCGGGCCGTCGTGCGCTACGTGCTGGGCGGGACGCTGCCGGACGGCACGGTGATCACCCCCAAGTACGTGGGCGAGCGGCGGCTCGTGGAAGTCGCGGTCGGCACGCTGGTCACCGATCGCGCGCTGCTGCTCGTGGGTGTGCCCGGCACGGCGAAGTCGTGGCTGTCCGAGCACCTCGCGGCGGCGGTCAGCGGGGACTCGACGCTGGTCGTGCAGGGCACGGCGGGCACGAGCGAGGAGTCCGTCCGCTACGGCTGGAACTACGCGCGGCTGATCGCCGAGGGGCCGAGCGAGGCCGCGCTGGTGCCGAGCCCGGTGCTGCGCGGGATGCGCACGGGCTCGGTGGTGCGGGTGGAGGAGCTGACCCGGATGCCGGCCGAGGTGCAGGACTCGTTCATCACCGTCCTGTCGGAGAAGACGCTGCCCGTCCCGGAGCTGAACACGCAGGTCCGGGCCGTGCCGGGCTTCACCGTGATCGCCACGGCCAACGACCGCGACCGGGGCGTCAACCAGATGTCGTCCGCCCTCGCGCGGCGCTTCAACACCGTCGTCCTGCCGCCACCGGCGACCGAGGACGCGGAGGTGCGGATCGTCGTGGCCCGCGCCGCGCAGCTCGGCCGCGCGCTGGAGCTGCCCGCCGAGCCGCCCGCGCTGGAGGAGGTGCGCCGGGTCGTGCGCATCTTCCGGGAGCTGCGCGGTGGCGCCACCTCGGACGGCCGCACGCAGCTCAAGCGTCCCAGCGGCAGCCTGTCGACCGCGGAGGCGATCTCCGTCGTCGCCGGTGGCATGGCGCTGGCCGGGCACTTCGGCGACGGGACTCTCGGCGCGGACAAGCTGGCGTCCGGGCTGCTGGGCGCTGTGGTGAAGGACCGGGTGTCGGACACGGCGGCGTGGCACGAGTACCTGGAGACCGTGGTGCGGGAGCGCGCCGGCTGGCGCGACCTCTACCGGGCGTGCCAGGACCTCGACACCTCCGGGTACGCGGGAAGCGGCGCCTGATGGCCGGTCCCCGCGCGCTGCCGGAGCGGGTGACGCTGCTCGGCATCCGTCACCACGGCCCCGGCTCGGCGCGGATGGTCGCGGCGGCGCTGGAGGCCGTGCGGCCGGAGCTGGTGCTGGTCGAGGGGCCGCCGGAGGCGGACGCGCTGCTGGCGCACCTGCCCGCGCTGACCCCGCCGGTGGCGGTGCTGCTGCACGTCGAGCCCCGGCGGGGGGACAGCGGTCCCGGCACCGCCGGGTTCTGGCCGTTCGCCGAGTTCTCCCCCGAGTGGCAGGCGCTGGCCTGGGCGCACCGCGCCGGGGTGCCCGCCCGGTTCGCCGACCTGCCCGCCGCGGTGTCGCTGTCCGGGGAGGACGAGCCGGAGGAGGCGCGCGCCGCCGCCGACCCGCTCGGCGAACTGGCGCGAGCGGCCGGGTTCGACGACCCGGAGCGCTGGTGGGAGGACGTGGTCGAGCGGCACGCGAGCACCGGCCCGCGCCAGCTCGCGCAGGCCGTCGCCGAGGCGATGACGGCGATGCGCGAGGAGCTGCCGGAGGCCGTGGACTCGCGGACGCTGCTGCGCGAGGCGGCGATGCGGCAGGCGGTCCGCCGGGCGTGCGCGGACGTGACCGGGGACATCGTGGTGGTGTGCGGCGCGTGGCACGTGCCCGCGCTGCGGACGCTGCCGCCGGCGTCCGCGGACGCGGCGCTGCTGCGCGGCCGGACCCGGCGCGCGGTGTCCGGCACGTGGGTGCCGTGGAGCCACGGGCGGCTCACGGCCGGTTCCGGCTACGGCGCCGGGATCGCCTCCCCCGGCTGGTACGCCCACCTGTGGGAGTGCGCCGTCGCCGGTGACGACGCCGCGGCCACCACGGCACGCTGGTTCGCCGGGGTGTGCGGCGTGCTGCGCGGCGAGGACCTGCCCGCCTCCACGGCGAGCGCCGTCGAGGCGGTGCGCCTGGCCGACGCGCTGGCGGCGCTGCGCGGACGGCCGTCGCCGGGCCTGTCGGAGGTGAGCGAGGCGGCGCTGGCCGTGCTGTGCGGTGGCGACGAGGTGCCGCTGCGGCTCGTGCACCAGCGTCTCGTGGTGGGCGAGCGGCTGGGCCGGGTCGGCGACGGCGTGCCGCGCTCCCCGCTGGCGGCCGACCTGGAACGGGCGCAGCGCAGGCTGCGGCTGCCGCCCGGCGCGGAGGCGCGGCAGGTCCAGCTCGACCTGCGCACGCCGCTGCACCGGGAGCGGTCGATGCTGCTGCGCGGGCTGGAGGTGCTGGGCGTGCCGTGGGGCAGGCCGCACGAGCGGCGGTCGCCGGGCACCTTCGCCGAGACGTGGGAGCTGCGCTGGGACCCCGGCTTCGCGGTGGCGGTCGCCGCGGCGGCCCGGCACGGCACGACGGTGGCCGGCGCGGCCGACCGCGTGCTGCGCGGGCAGGCCACGCAGGCGCGGCGGGTGGCGCAGGCGGCGGCTGTGCTGGCGCGGGCCGTGGGCTGCGAGCTGCCGGGTGCGGTGCTCGCCGCGCGGGCGGCCCTGGACCGGTGCGCCGCGGCGGCCACGGACGCCGTCGAACTGCTGGCCGCCGTGCCGGGCCTGGCGACGACCGTGCGCTACGGCTCGGTCCGCGGCACGGACCCGGAGCTGCTGCGGGTGGCGCTGCACGGGCTCCTGGCGCGCGGCTGCGTCGGCCTGCCGCTGGCGTGCCGGGGCGTGGACGACGAGACCGCGGAGCGCGTGCTGGTCGTGCTGGACGGGACGCACGAGGCCGTGCGGCTCGCGGCGGACGCCGGCCACCGCGACGGGTGGCGGCGGGCGCTGCTGCGCCTCGTGGACGTGCGCGACGCGCACGGGCTCCCGGCCGGCCGGGCCACGCGGCTGCTGTGGGAGTCCGGCGACCTGGACACCGGCGCGGTGGCCGCCCGGCTGCACCGGGCGGTGTCGGCGGACGACGGGGCCACGGCGTTCGTGGCGGGCTTCCTGCGCGGGTCGGCGTCGCTGCTGGCGGCCGACGCCCGGCTGTTCGGCCTGGTCGACGCGTGGCTGACCGGGTTGTCCCCGGAGCGGTTCGACGACGCGCTGCCGCTGCTGCGCCGCGCGGTCGCGGAGTTCAGCCCGGCCGAGCGGCGGCTGCTGGGCCAGCGGGTGGGGTCCGGCCCGGCGGAGACCGGTGGAGCGGACTGGGACGAGGCGCTGGCCGGCCGGATCACCGGTCACCTGCGCGGACTGCTGGGGGTGGGCGGGTGAGCGAGGACGAGCGGGCACGCCGGTGGCAGCTGCTGCTGGGCCCGGCCGCGGGCGACGAGGTGCCGCTGGGCGAGGACGACCAGCGCCGCGACGCCGTGCTGACCGGCCTGTACGGCGGCGGCGCGAGCGCGGAGGACGGCGGCAACCGCGGTGGCGGCCTGGGGGCGAGCGCGCCCGTGCTGCACCGCTGGCTGGGCGACGTGCGCCGGTACTTCCCGGCGTCGGTGGTGCGGGTGGTGCAGCGCGACGCGCTGGAGCGCCTCGGCCTGCGGCAGCTCCTGCTGGAGCCGGAGCTGCTGTCGAGCGTGGAGCCGGACGTGTCGCTGGTGAGCACGCTGGTGTCGCTGTCCTCGGCCATCCCGGCGCGCACGCGGGAGACGGCGCGCCTGGTGGTGCGCACGGTCGTGGAGGACGTCGAGAAGCGGCTGCGGGACCGGCTCGTGACGGCGGTGCACGGCGCGCTGGACCACGCGCGGCGGACCCGTCGGCCGCGGGTGGCCGACGTGGACTGGTCGGCGACGGTCCGGGCCAACCTGCGGCACTACCAGCCGCGGCGGAACACGCTGGTGGTGCAGGACCTGGTGGGCCGCACGCGCCGCACCAGGTCGGCGTCGCTGCGGGACGTGGTCCTGCTGGTCGACCAGTCCGGGTCGATGGCCGAGTCCGTGGTGCACGCGGCGGTGCTGGGCGCGTCGCTGGCGTCGATCCGGTCGCTGCGCACGAGCCTCGTCGTGTTCGACACGGAGGTCGTGGACCTGACGGAGGCGCTGGACGACCCGGTCGACCTGCTGTTCTCCACGCAGCTGGGCGGTGGGACGGACGTCAACCGGGCCGTCGCGTACGCGCAGACGCTCGTCCGGCGGCCGGCCGACACGGTGATCGTGCTGATCAGCGACCTCTTCGAGGGCGGATCGGCCGCGGAGCTGCGCCGCCGCGTGCGCGAGCTGGTGTCCAGCGGTGTGACGGTGGTGGTGCTGCTGTCGCTGTCGGACGGCGGCACCCCGTCCTACGACCACGAGCTGGCGGCGCACCTGTCGGAGCTGGGCGCACCCGCGTTCGCCTGCACGCCGGACCGCTTCCCCGACCTGCTGGCGACGGCGCTGCGCCGCGAGGACGTGGCCGCGTGGGCGGAGCGCTCCGACCTCCCGGTGGGCAGGTGACTCAGCGGACGACGATCCGGCCCAGGGTGAGGAACGGGCGCGCGTCGGTGACTACCACCGCGTGCCCCTTGTCGTCCGGTCCGGCCAGCCACACGCGTCCCGAGCGGCGCACCTGCTCGCGGACCCGGTCCGGCATGCCCGGCAGCCGCAGGAAGCTGCGGTCGTAGCCCTCGATGTCGAGGTAGGTCTGCCGGCCGACGCGGGCGCGGCCCGGGACGAACTCCGCGGCCACGGGACGCCAGCTGTGCTCCGCCATGAGCAGCCGCGTCCTGGACCTGGTGAGGAAGTGCCGCAGTCCCGGCACCGCCAGCTCCACGCACAGCGGGACCAGCAGCACGACGAGCACGTAGGACCAGCGGGACTCGACGGCCCGGATCACGGCGGTGACGAAGATGATCGAGAGCACCGCGAGCCCGAGCAGCACCCCGGCCCGCCGGTCGGCGTTCGCCGAGCACCGGGCGGCCCACGAGTCGCTGATCGCGGGGCCGTGCGCGGAGGGGGCCGTGGTCTTCACTCCCGACCGGATATCCGTGCGCGCGACGGGCGAAACACCGCGGCGGGGAAGAGACGCCGCACACCGCGGAAGACGACCACCGCGTGCCCGTTCGCGTCGGGTTCGACGAGCCGCGCGCGCCGGTGCCCGGCGATGCGGCCGCGCACCAGCGGCCCCGCGTCGTGCAGCGCCAGGCGTACCGGCGGCGGCCCGGCGCAGCGAGCGCGACGCCTCCCGCCGGAGGCGGCGCGGGGTCCACCGGTCGTCGAGCGCGTCGACCCGGGTCGACGGCGTGTCCCGCACGGCCACGGCCACCTCCACCGGGTGCTGAAGACGGTACGACCACCGGGGGACTTCCGTCACCGGTGTTCGGCAAGTTAGGCTCGCCTAAGTCCAGGAGGTGAGCAGTGACCGACAACGTCCACCGGCGTCCCCCCGCGCCCCACGCGGCCGAGCGGGCCCGGACGATCGCGGCGCGGGGCGGCCGCGCCGCGCTGCTGCCGTCGCTGGGCGCCGACGCGGGCGAGTCCTGTCGCGTCGCGCCGCTGCTGCACCACGTGCACCCCTCGGGCAGCGCGATGCTGATGCTGCCCGACGACCACCCGCTCGTGGCCGCCGTGTGGCAGGCGCCGGGGTCCGAGCTGACGGTGGTGCTGGAACTCGCCGACCAGGCACCCGTGCAGCTGCGCGAGCCCGTGCGCGGCCTGCTGTGGATCACCGGCTGGCTGCGCGCCCTCGACGCGGTCGAGGCGCGCGAGGAGGTGCTGGCGGTCGTCGACGAGCGCCCCGACCCGCGGCTGCTCGACGCGGGTCACGGCGCGACCGTCCTGCGCCTGGCCCCGGCGTCGCTGGTGATCGCGGACGCCGAGGGCACGTCGTCCGTCGTGCCGGAGCAGTTCGCCACCGCCGCCCCCGACCCGTTCTGCGGGCAGGAGGACCAGTGGCTGCGGCACCTGGAGCTGTCGCACCGCGACGTCGTGGCGATGCTGTCGCAGCACCTGCCCGACGAGCTGCGCGGCGGCCACGTCCGGCCGCTCGGCCTCGACCGGTTCGGCCTGCGGCTGCGGGTCGAGGCGGCCGACACCGACCACGACGTCCGGATCGCGTTCTCCCACCCGGTGAGCACCGCGGCGGAGCTGGCGTCGGAGCTGCGGCGGCTCGTGGGCTGCCCGTTCCTCGCGCGGACCAGGCGGGGCTGACGAGTAACGTGCGGGTGTGAACTGGCTGGCACCCGCACGACCGGAGTTCCCCGCCGTGCTCCCGCGGTCGGAGCGTCGCGGCTTCCAGGTCGAACTGCTGATCGTCTTCAGCGTCACCCTCGGGCTGTCCGGGCTGCGCAGCCTCGTGCGCCTGCTCGACAGCCTCCTCACGCCCGTCCCGCTGAACCAGCAGTCGGTGGCGATCAACGTGCCGCAGGCCGACTTCGGCCTGCTGGACCTCGTGGCGCAACTGCTGAGCGTGCTCCAGCTCGCGGCGTGGGGCGGCCTCGGCCTGTACCTGCTGTGGCGGACGGGGATCAGGGTCGGCGCGCTGGGCCTGGACCGCGCCCGGCTCGGCCCCGACCTGCTCGGCAGCCTCGGGCTGGCCGCGCTGATCGGACTGCCGGGCCTGGCGTTCTACCTGGTGGCGTGGAACCTGGGCCTGAACCTCGCGGTGCAGCCGTCGACGCTGGACGAGGCGTGGTGGCGCAGCGCCGTGCTGATCCTGGCCGCGGCGGGCAACGCGTGGGCCGAGGAGGTCCTCGTCGTCGGCTACCTGCTGACCAGGCTGCGGCAGCTCGGCTGGCGGGAGAACACGGCGCTGCTGGCGGCCGCCGTGCTGCGCGGCTCGTACCACCTGTACCAGGGCTTCGGCGGGTTCGTGGGGAACCTGGTCATGGGACTGGTGTTCGGCCGGGTGTGGCAGCGCACGAACCGCCTGTGGGTGCTCGTGTTCGCGCACACGATCCTGGACGTGGTGGCGTTCGTGGGCTACTCGGCCCTGCGCGGCGTGGTCTCCTGGCTCCCCTGAGACCTCAGGGCGAGTCCAGGATCTGCGGCACCGGCGGGATCGGGAAGTTCGACTTCGACAGGTTCTCCCGCATGATCCGCCGCCAGCTCCCGTCCTCGACGGCGACGCGCAGCGCCCTGGTCACGGCCGCGCGGCGCGGGTCGCCGCGGTGCAGCCCGATGCCGTAGCGCTCCTGCGAGAACGGCGGCCCGACGAGCTTGAACTTCTCCGGCTCGGCGGCGACGTACCCGGCGAGCACGACGTCGTCGGTGGTCACGGCGTCGACGTCGCCGTTGCGCAGCGCGTCCACGCACTCCCGGTAGGACTCGACCTCCTTGAGCGTCACGCTGCGCGCCCAGCGGTTCTTGACCCTGTGCGCGGCGGCGGAGCCGATGACCGAGCACAGCCGCCAGTCGGGCGAGTCCAGGGACTGCGGACCGGTGACGTCGGTGTTCTTCCTGCGCACGAGGAGCGCCTGCCCGGCGGTGAAGTACGGCCCGGCGAAGTCGACGTAGCGCTTGCGGGGCTCGGTGATCGAGTAGCTGGCGACGACCAGGTCGACCTTCTGCTGCGCCAGCAGGTTCTCCCGCTCCTCGGAGCGGGCCTCGACGAAGGTCACCGCGTGCTCGGGGACGCCCATCCCGGCGGCGACGCGCAGGGCGATGCCGACGTCGATCCCCTCGTAGGTGCCCTCGTCGGTGCGGTGGCCGACGCCGGGCTGGTCGAACTTGATCCCGATGGTGAGGTGCTCGCCCGGGCGCGGAGGAGCCGACGCCTCGAACACGCTGCAGCTGACGACGAGGACGAGGACCAGTGCGGTGGACAACCTGTGGTTCGCGGTCGCGAAGCGCAGGGGTCTTCTGACGCTCGGCATCGGTGGCGCTGTCCCCTCGGATCGGGTGGCGCGCGGAGGGTACTGCGTCGGCGCGCGGCGGGGCGTGCGACGGTGAACAACGAAATCACCGCTCGATACGCCGATTGCGCAACGAATCTTCGCCCAGAGGTACCAACGCTATGGACTTGGTCTGCTCTGACACTTCTGAGCGGCTGTTTCCTCCGTCACGCGTTAGGCTCGGCTCCGTGACCGCGCACCCGATCGCCGACACCGGAGCCACGCCCGCGCCGATCCCCGCCCCGAGGGTCGACAGCGAGGTCGGCCCGCTCCGCACCGTGCTGCTGCACCGCCCCGGCGCCGAGCTCAAGCGGCTGACGCCGCGCAACAACGACCAGCTGCTGTTCGACGGCGTGCCGTGGGTGGCGCGCGCCCAGGAGGAGCACGACGCGTTCGCCGAGACGCTGACCTCGCGCGGAGCCGAGGTGCTGCTGCTGTCGGACCTGCTGGTCCAGGCGCTGACGGACGACCGGGCGCGCATCGCGGGCATCCACAGCGCGGTGAACGAGCGGCGGCTCGGCATCGACCTGGCGGACGCGCTGCGCTCCCACCTGTCCTCCCTCGCCGCCGGGCCGCTGGCCGACGTGCTCACGGCCGGCATGACCTTCGAGGAGCTTCCCGCGGGCGAGGGCGCCTCGCTGGTCAGGAGGATGCACCACCCGATCGACTTCGCCGTGGACCCGCTGCCCAACCTGCTGTTCACCAGGGACTCGTCGGTGTGGGTGGCCGACCGGGTCGCGATCACGTCGCTGGCGCTGCCCGCGCGCGACCGCGAGACGACCCTGACGGACCTGATCTACGCCTACCACCCGCGCTTCGGGCGGACGGGCCGCGCGTACGGCGCGCACTCCGCGCCGGTCGAGGGCGGTGACGTGCTGCTGCTCGCGCCGGGCGTGCTGGCCATCGGCGTCGGCGAGCGCACCACCCCGGCCGGTGCCGAGTCGTTCGCCCGCTCCGCGCTGGCCGACGGTCTCGCGCACACCGTGCTGGCCGTGCCGATCACGCAGGAGCGGGCGACCATGCACCTGGACACCGTCCTGACCATGGTCGACCGGGACGCGCTGGTCATGTACCCGGCGGTGCGCGACAACCTGTTCGCCTACCCGGTGCGGTCGAACGGGGACGGCGGTGTCCTGGTCGACGGGCCGGTGCCGTTCCTGGAGGCGGCGGCGACGGCGATGGGCATCGACCGGCTGCGGGTCATCGACACGGGCCTGGACGTCGTGACGGCCGAGCGCGAGCAGTGGGACGACGGCAACAACACCCTCGCCGTGGCTCCCGGCCTGGTCGTGGCCTACGAGCGCAACGTCGAGACGAACGAACGGCTGGAGGCCGCGGGCGTCGAGGTGCTGCGGATCAGCGGCTCGGAGCTGGGCTCCGGTCGCGGCGGCCCGCGCTGCATGTCGTGCCCGATCGACCGGGCTCCCCTGGTCTGAGAGCGCCACCGCGGCGCGCGGCGCCGCCCGGTCGCACCGGCGATCGGGCGGCGCCGCGCGGCCGCGTGAGACGGGGGCGGAGCCGGTGCGACCGAGGAAAGGCTCACCCACCTTAGGCTCGCCTTTCCAAAGATAATTCAGCCTAACCTGCGGTGCGCATTTCGCCATTCTCCCGTACATTCGCCGTCATGGCACTCGACGTGAAGAAGCTGACCCCGCGCAAGTCCAGGTTCCACGAGCTGCTCCAGGCCCAGGTGGGCAACGAGTTCGCGGCGTCTCAGCAGTACGTCGCGGTTGCCGTGTGGTTCGACAACAACGATCTCCCGCGGCTGGCCGCGCACTTCTACAAGCAGTCCCTGGAGGAGCGCAACCACGCCATGATGATCGTGCAGCACCTCATGGACAACGGAATCCAGGTGACCATTCCCGGCATTCCCGAGGTGCGCAACGACTTCAACTCCGCCCGCGAGCCGATCGAACTGGCGCTCCAGCAGGAGAAGGACGTCACCGAGCAGATCGTGACGCTCGCGAAGACCGCCCGCGACGAGGGCGACTACATCGGCGAGCAGTTCCTCCAGTGGTTCCTCTCCGAGCAGGTCGAGGAGGTGGCGTCGATGAGCACGCTGCTGACCGTCGTCGACCGCGCCGAGGGCAACCTGTTCCACGTGGAGAACTTCCTGGTCCGCGAGCACGTGGGCGACGAGGGCGACGCCGGCGCCCCGCGCGCCGCCGGTGGCGTCCTGTAGCGCCCGGCCACACGCGTGAGCGCCAGACGGCGCCCGCCCCCGGAGGTTCCTCCGGGGGCGGGCGCCGTCGTGCTGCTCAGACCTCCGCGAGCGCTCGCGGCAGCCGGAACACGCCGTCGTCGGACGGCGGGAAGTCGTGCACGGCGACGACCGCGTCCACCGCGATCGGCCCGTACACGTGCGGGAACCACACACCGCTGGGGTGCTCGGGCCGTCCCGGCTCCCAGCGCACGGGCGACCCGGTGCGCGCCGGGTCGACCACGAGCAGCACCAGGTCGGTGCGGCCCCGGTAGAACGAGTTGGCCGGCAGGTGCACGCTCCCGACGTCGGAGCAGTGCACGAACCCGACCTCGGTCAGCGACCGCGGAGCGATCGTCCCGCGCCGCCGGCTCTCCGCCCACTCGTCGCGCGAACTGATGTGCAGCAGCACCTGTCCACACCTCCTGTGCACAACCACGGGGAGAGCTGTGGACAGGCCCGCGGCCAACCGCGGACCCGTCCACGAACTCCAGCTAGCGCAGCGTGATCTGCCGGCCGCGCAGACCGTCGCGGGCCCGGCGCTCCGCCTCTGCGAGCGGCTCGTCGTCGAGGCTCGCCAGCGCGGCCTCCAGGCGCTCGCCCAGCTCCTGCGCCGGCGTGGCCCACTCGCGCGCGTGCAGCTCGCGGTCCAGGTCCCACACCGGCACGAGCAGGCCGTGCGCGCGGAACGAGCCCGCGTAGCGGGAGCCCTCGCCCAGGTCCAGCTCGCCGCGGTGGGAGAGCCGGGCCATCGCCGCGAGGAGCTTCTCCTCGGGCTCCGGGCGCACCCAGCGCAGGTGCGCCTTGTCGCCCGCGTCCACCCAGTAGGCCGCCCGCACGCCGGGCGCGTCGAGGCGCTCGGTCGGCAGGATCGCGGCGTTCGCCCGCTCCAGCGACAGCGCGACGTCACCGGTGGGCTCGTTGTCCGGCGGCATCCACCACGCGAAGTCGGTCTTCAGCTCGGGCACGATCTCCGCGTCCGGGTCCACGAGGTCCTGGAGGCGGCCGGGGTCGGCGCCGGTGTCGACGCCCACGACGGGCAGCGCCTCACCGGTCTTCGCCTGCCGCGCCCACAGCACGGCGCGCGCGACGTCGCGGCTGATGTCGCCGGAGCGCGTCTGCACCTGGAGACCGACGAACGCGACGCCGTCGCCCCGCACGAGTCCGGCCGCCGCCATCGGCAGCACCGTCGCGAGGGTGATCTCCCGGTCGCCCTCGCGCAGCGGCAGGCGCACCGTCGCCGACGGGACGAACTCGCGCAGCGCGATCAGCTCGCACTCCGCCGCGAGCCCCTCGAAGGGCCGCGGGACCAGCACGTCGGCGGGACCACCACCGGAGCCGTGGCACGCCTTGTACCTCTTGCCCGAACCGCACGGGCACGGCTGGCGCGGGTTGATCCCGTCCGCCGACTCGGCTGCCTTCTTCACGGCCGTGCGCTTGGCCACCGTGCCCTCCTAGAGCTCGCAGGTCAGAGGGGCAAGTCTGCCGCAAGGAGGCCGCGGGTCGACGCCGGGGCGTTCGTCGCCAGGTACCGCACGCCCAGCCGGGCGCACAGCTCCACGTCTCGCGGCTCGTCGACGGTCCAGCAGTACGTGTCGTGGCCGCGCTCGCGGCTGCGCGCCACGTAGCCGGGGTCCTCGCGCAGCAGGTGGACGCCGGGCCCGGTGTGGTCGGCCCACGGCGGCAGCGTGCCGTCGCGGCGGCCCGGCGGGAACCGGTCCAGCAGCAGGACCGTGGGCACGCGCGGCGCGTGCTCGCGCATCCGGCGCACCGCGCGGGAGGAGAACGACATCATCACCACCCGCGAGTCGTCCTTGGAGCGCGGGCGCGACAGGCCGTGCCGGGCGAGGGCGGCGACGAGCTTGGCCTCCACGAGGCCGCCGTAGCGCACGGGGTGCTTGGTCTCGACGAAGAGCCGCACGTCCGGCCGGGTGTCGGCGAGCAGACCGAGCAGCGCGTCGAGCGTGAG
Source organism: Umezawaea beigongshangensis (assembly GCF_016464305.1). GTDB lineage: Bacteria > Actinomycetota > Actinomycetes > Mycobacteriales > Pseudonocardiaceae > Umezawaea_A > Umezawaea_A beigongshangensis. The sequence goes on along the minus strand of NZ_JAEIOJ010000003.1, from coordinate 366,165 downwards.
CAGCCCGCGGGCGTGCGGCTCGGCCGACGGCAGCGCGCTCGGGACGCGCACCAGGTCGTCCGGCGAGGAGGGCATCTCGTCGTGCCAGTGACCGAAGTCCAGGGCGGCGAGCTGGTCGAGGGTCAGGGCGCTGACCACGCCGCGGCCGGAGGCGGTCCGGTCCACGCGGCGGTCGTGCACGCAGACGAGGTGCCCGTCACGGCTGAGCCGGACGTCGCACTCCAGTCCGTCTGCCCCCTGGTCGAGGGCGAGCGCGTAGGCGGCGAGGGTGTGTTCCGCGCGGTGCGCCGAGGCGCCGCGGTGCGCGATCACGGAGGGCGGCACGATGGTTCAAGATCCAGGTGGGGGGTGAATCGAAGGCGACGTCGGCGTTGCAGCCCGGTGGCGTTCGGCGTAAATGCCCTCCGGGTGACGAGCTGGAACCGCGGCGGGTGACGGTCGGTGGAGAGTCGCGTGCACAACGAAGGTCACATGGACGCGAGTGCCCTTCGCGACCTACCGTCCGTGCTCGTGACCGTCGCCCCGCCGTTCGCCCCGGAGGACCCGGCCTTCGTCGCCGATCCCTACCCCGCCTTCGCCGCGCTCCGCTCGCGGGGCGAGGTCCACCGGCACGACGGGCTCGGGCTCGCCGTCGCCGTGTCCCACGCGGCGGCGTCCGCGGTGCTGCGCCACCGGTCCCTCGGCCGCGTCTGGTCCGACGTCCGGCCGATCGACGCGTTCGCCTCGTTCAACCTGCTGCACCGCAACTCGCTGCTGGAGAACGAGCCGCCCACCCACACCCGGCTGCGGCGGCTCGTCGCGGCCGCCTTCGGACGCGGGCACGTCGAGCGGCTGCGGCCGTGGATCGCGGCGCTGTCGGACCGCCTCGTCGACGAACTGGTGGGCGACGTGCGCGACGGCGGCAGCGGTGACCTGCTCGAACGCGTCGCCGCTCCGCTGCCCGTCGAGGTGATCGCCGAGCTGCTGGGCGTGCCGGGCGCCGACCGCGGCCTGCTCCAGCCGTGGTCGAACTCGATCGTGAAGATGTACGAGTACGGGCTGCCGGAGGAGCGGCGGCGCGAGGCGGAGCGGGCGGCGGGCGAGTTCGTCGCCTACCTGCGCGACCTGGTGGCGCTGCGGCGCGCGAAGCCGGGCGAGGACCTCGTCAGCGACCTGGTGGCGGTCACCGACACCGACGGCGCGAAGCTCACCGAGGACGAGCTGGTCGCCACCGCCGTGCTGCTGCTGATGGCCGGGCACGAGGCGACCGTCAACGGCATCGGCAACGGCGTGCTGGCCCTCCTGCGCAACCGCTCGCAGTGGGAGCGCCTGATCGCCGACCCGTCGCTGCTGCCGACCGCCGTGGACGAGCTGATCCGCTACGACTCGCCGTTGCAGCTCTTCGAGCGCACGGCGACGGCCGAGGTGGAGATCGCCGGGCACGTGGTGCGGCCGGGCGAGAAGATCGCCGCCCTGCTCGGCGCGGCCGCGCACGACCCCGCCGTGTTCACCGCCCCCGAGGTGCTGGACGTGGGCCGCACGCCGAACCCGCACCTGGGCTTCGGCGCGGGCATCCACTACTGCCTGGGCGCACCGCTGGCGCGCATCGAGTTCGAGGCCGCGCTGAGCGCCCTGGTGCGCAAGCTCCCGGCCGCCGAGCTGGCCGCGGAACCCCGTCGCAGGGCGGAGTTCGTGATGCGCGGCCTGCACGACCTGCGTCTGTCGGGCTGAGTCAGCGGCGGTGGTACGGCCTCGGCAGGGGCAGGCCGCGCTCGGCCATCACCTGGCGCAGCACGTCCGGGTAGTCGGTGATGATGCCGTCCACCCCGGCGTCCACCAGCGCGTTCATCGTGGCGCGGTCGTTCACGGTCCACGGGATCACCTTCAGCCCGGCCCGGTGCGCCTCCACGACCAGCGCCCGCGTCGTGAACGGCACGTAGCCCGGATCGGTGACGGCGCCGCCCTGCGGGTTGCCGTGCACGGGTGACAGGGCGCTGACGCCGATGCTGCGCGCGGCCCGCACGACGCTGCCGCCGAAGTCGTCCACGTCCAGGCCGCCGAGCCACGGCGACGGCGTGCCGTTCGGGCCGTGCAGGAACTCCGGCTGGGTCAGCGCGACGAGCGCGATGCGCGGCTCCACCTGACGCATCCGCACCAGGGCGCCCCAGTCGAAGCTCTGCACCGTGACGTTGCGCAGGTAGCCGGACCTGCGGATCTCCTTCGCCGCGACCTGCACGAACTGCTCGCGCGGCGCGGTCTCGTGCGGCGCTGCGGCCTCGACCTTGGTCTCGACGTTGAAGCGGACGTCCTTCGCGCGGTAGGACCGCGCGAGGGCGAACACCTCGGCCAGCGTGGGCATCCGCGCGCCGGGCGACAGCTCCTGGCCGGGGTACTGCGACCAGCGCTTCGACCCGCAGTCCAGCGTCCTGACCTGGGCGAACGCCAGGTCCTTCATGTACTTGCCGACGTAGGGGAACGCCGGGTCACCGGGGAACGCCGGCTCGGTGTCGCTGCACTTCGCCGGGTTCGTCCGCCGGTCGTGGGTGATCACGTCCCGGCCGTCCGAGGTGATCTGGACGTCCAGCTCCAGTGTCGTCACGCCGAGTTCGAGCGCCGTGGAGAACGCGGCGATCGTGCTCTCCACCGTGAGGCCGATGCCGCCCCGGTGCGCCTGGAGGTCGAACTGCCGGTGGTGGTGGGCGGCGGCCGTCCCCGGCGTGAGGAGACCGGCCAGGACGGCGACGACCGCGACGAGTGCTCGCACCGGACCACCCTGGCACGGCGAGGTGGACGTGCGGTGTCGGCGAGCTGTCCGATCGGGGTGCTCCACTCGCGGTGCTCGAACGCTCCACTCGTGGTGCTGGAACGCTCAACTCGTGGATCAGCGGGGGGACGGGACCGTGCGGGAGGCGCGCAGCGGGGGTGCGGGGGCGTCGTCCACGCGCAGCACGCGCAGGAAGCGCAGGGCCGCCGTGTCCACCGGCAGGATCAGGGTCGTGATCCTGCGGACGACCAGCAGCGCGGCCACCGCCGTGGCCGCCGCGACCAGGTCGGACAGGGCGTGCAGGACGATGCCGTTCGCCAGGGCCTGGGTGCTGGTGAAGAACGAGGCGACGACGTTCGCGAGCACCAGCAGGGCGCTCGCCGCCCACAGCGCCCACCAGACCAGCACCGGACGCGACGGCGCCGGTCGCCGGTCGGCCGGCTGGCGCAGCGCGGCGTGCTCCAGCTCGGCCACGACCGAGCCCGGCACGACGAGGTTCATCCCCGGCACCAGCAGGCCCACGACGACGGCGGTGTCCGAGCGCGACGGGCCGTAGCCCGCCGACAGCGCGGCGACCGACCGGGCGCGGCGCAGCCACAGCAGCACCAGCACGGCCGACACGCCGGCGGCCACGAACGTCACCACCGACGACGACACGACCATCGCGTCGGAGACGCCGACCGCGGACGCGGAGAGCGCGCCGTAGCGGCTCATCGCGACCAGCACGTACCGCCAGACCTCGCTGCCGAAGGCCCACAGGGCCGTCACGGCCGTCAGGCCGAGCGCGCTGTTCGCCGTGCGGGCCAGCGACCTGACCCGGTCGACCGAGTCCACCGGGGAGTCCGGCGAGCCCAGCACCGACGTCGGCCAGCGCCACGCCAGCAGCGGGAAGCCCCACCGCGGCGGCGCCGGGTAGGACGGGGGGCCGCCGTAGCGCGGCGCGCGGGGCGCCGGGCGGTGCTGGTAGGCGCCGGGCGGCGGGCTCGCCACCCAGTCCACCCGCATCGGCGGCTGCGGACGCATCGTCAGAGGACCTCGGGCGCGGTGTCGCCCTCTCCCACCAGCGGACGGCCGGTGGCGGCCCAGTGGGACATGCCGCCGTCGACGTTCACGGCGTCCCAGCCGTTGGCGTTGAGGAACTGCGTCACGCGGGCAGAGCGGCCGCCGGAGCGGCAGATCACGAACAGCTCGGCGTCGGGGGGCAGCTCGTCGAGGCGGGACGCGATCTCGCTCATGGGGACGTGCAGCGCGCCGGGCGCGTGGCCCGCGGCCCACTCGTCGTCCTCGCGGACGTCGAGCAGCACCGCGCCCTCGGGCAGCTCACCGGGCACGTCGGACACCTGAACGGTCGGAACGGTCACACCGCAATGCTGCCACGTCACCCCGTCGGACGCGCGTGAGCCGCGCGGTCGGAGTCCGTCGGCGAAGAAGCTCACCACCGACGCCGTCGCGGTCCTCCGGCGCCTCTCGGTGAACTCCTCCCGTCCCACCGCGTCGCGCGCCGAGGGCCGCCTCCCGGTGGGAGACGGCCCTCGGCGGGGGTGGGACGCGGGCTCAGTGCGCGGTGGCCTTCTCGGCCCCGATGCCGGTCAGCGCGCGGACCTCCATCTCGGCGTACTTGGGCGCGTTGTGCTCCTTGGACAGGACCGTGCCCAGGTAGCCCAGCAGGAACGACAGCGGGATGGACACCAGACCGGGGTTGGACAGCGGGAAGAGGTCGAAGTCCGCGTTCGGGAACATCGAGGTCTTCTTGCCGGACACCGCCGGGGAGAACAGGATCAGCAGGATCGTGATCGTGAGACCGCCGTAGATGCTCCACAGCGCGCCCGAGGTGTTGAACCTCTTCCAGAACAGCGAGTAGAGGATCACCGGCAGGTTGGCCGAGGCGGCGACCGCGAACGCGAGCGCCACGAGGAACGCGACGTTCTGGCCGTTGGCCGCGATGCCGCCGAGGATGGCGACGGCGCCGATGACGACCGCGGTGCGACGGGCCACCCTGACCTCGGCGTCCTTGTCCTCGACCACGCCCTTCTTGATCACGTTGGCGTAGATGTCGTGGGCGAACGACGCCGACGCGGTGATCGTGAGCCCGGCGACGACCGCGAGGATCGTGGCGAACGCGACCGCCGAGATGAAGCCCAGCAGGACCGGGCCGCCCAGGACCTCGGCCAGCAGCGGGGCGGCGGAGTTCACGCCGCCCGGCGCCGACGTGATCGTGCCGGCGCCGACGAGGGCGTTCGCGCCGTAGCCCAGGACCAGCGTGAACAGGTAGAACAGGCCGATCAGCCAGATCGCCCAGACGACCGAGCGGCGGGCCTCCTTGGCCGTGGGCACGGTGTAGAAGCGCATCAGGATGTGCGGCAGACCGGCGGTGCCCAGCACCAGGGCGATGCCCAGGGACAGGAAGTCCAGCTTGGAGGTGCCGGTCGCGCCGTACTGCAGGCCGGGGCCGAGCACGTCCTTGCCCGCGGAGGCGTCGGCCGCCGCGCCGAGCAGGCCGGACAGGTTCATGCCGTACTTGCCGAGCACCCAGAGCGTCATCACGCCGGCGCCCACGATCAGCAGGATCGCCTTGATGATCTGCACCCAGGTGGTGCCCTTCATGCCGCCGATCAGCACGTAGACGATCATCAGCGCGCCCACGACGGCGATCACCGCGGCCTGACCGGCCTTGTTGGTGATGCCGAGCAGCAGGGCGACCAGGCCACCGGCGCCCGCCATCTGCGCGAGCAGGTAGAAGAACGACACGACGAGGGTGGACGTCGCGGCGGCGGCGCGCACCGGGCGCTGCCGCATCCGGAAGCTCAGGACGTCGCCCATCGTGTACTTGCCGGTGTTGCGCAGCAGCTCGGCGACCAGCAGCAGGGCCACGAGCCACGCCACGAGGAAGCCGATGGAGTACATGAAGCCGTCGTAGCCGTAGACGGCGATGGCGCCCGCGATGCCGAGGAACGACGCGGCGGAGAGGTAGTCGCCCGCGATGGCGATGCCGTTCTGGGGGCCGGTGAACGCCCGGCCAGCGGCGTAGTAGTCCGACGCGGTCTTGGTGTTGCGGCTGGCGCGGAACACCACGACGAGCGTGACGACGACGAACAGTCCGAAGATGCCGATGTTCAGAACCGGGTTGCTGTTCACGGCGCGCTCCCCTCGACCTCGGTGCGGATCTTCTCGGCGGCCGGGTCGAGCCTCTTGTTGGCGTACCGGACGTACAGCGTGGTCAGTGCGAACGTCGAGACGAACTGGAGGAGCCCGAGGATCAGGCCGACGTTGATGTTGCCGACGACCTTGGTCGCCATGAACTCGTGCGCGTAGTCCGCGAGGAGCACGTAGAGGACGTACCAGGCCAGGAACAGGCCGGTCGCCGGGAAGACGAACTTCCTCAGCCGGGCTCGCAGCTCCACGAAGTCGGGGCTCTGCTGGAGCTCGATCCACTTCTGCGCGTCGGGGTCGGGTGCTGTCGGGTCGGAACCCGCCGAGCTGCTCTCGGTCGTGCTCACTGTCCCCTCCTCGCGCTACTCGGCGGTTGTGTCAGCGGCGTGACGGGCACGTGATGCCTCCTGTGCGTCCGGTACCGGCAGCACCGTAGAGAGACGTGGGTCACGTTCGTAACCCTCCGGTCCACCACGTGCGACGGGGACGCCGGGTGAAGCGATGAGCGGTAGGTGCACGGAGACGAACAACCGCTCCCGTGCAACAAAGGCCCGTTAACCAGATCGGTGAGGTTCTCGTCACCCGAACGAGACATAGTTCACTCAGCGCGATCGGCGGCGGCCCTGCGAGGCCCTCTCCTCCGCGGTGCCGAACCGCTGCACGTCCCGGTCCTGGATGAAGCCCAGCGGATCGGGGGCGTGCAGGCGCAGCAGGATCGTGTTCACGTCCTCCGGCAGCCTGCGGGCCGTCGCCCGGCTCACCGCGATCATCGTGGCGAACGCGATCGGCACGGTGATCAGCGCCGGTTGCAGCAGCACGTCCGGCGCCCAGTCACCGGTGAACGAGCTGACGACGTTCACGACCAGCGCGCTCAGCACCAGGCCGCCGCCCACGCACAACCCCCACACCGCGCCGACCCAGGTGAGCTTGCGCCACCAGATGCCCAGCACCAGCAGCGGGCAGAACGTCGAGGCGGCCAGCGCGAACGACACCGCCACCGTGAGCGAGGCGTCGCTGCGCGGCAGCAGCAGCGCGAGCCCGATCGCCACCGCGCCGGTGAACAGCGTCGCCCAGCGGAAGTCCCGCACCTTGCCCGGCAGCAGGTCGGTCGACACCACCCCGGCCACGCTCACGACCAGCCCCGACGACGTCGACAGGAACGCGGCGAACGCGCCGGCGGCCACGATCGCGCCGAGGATCTGGCCGAAGACGTTCGGCAGCATCTCCCCCGGCAGCAGCAGCACGGCGGCGTCCGTGCGGCCGTGCACGAGCAGCCGCGGCAGGTACTCCCGCGACAGCACGCCCAGGATCAGCGGGAACACGTAGAACAGGCCGAGCAGGTAGATGACGTGCATGGCCGTCCGCCGCGCGGCCCTGCCGTCGGGGTTGGTGTAGAAGCGGACCAGCACGTGCGGCAGGCCCATCGTGCCGAGGAACGTCGCGAAGATCAGCGAGTACGTCTCGAACATCCCGGACAGGCCGTCGTTCTCGGCGCGCAGCCACTCGGCGTTGGTGCTGGGCGAGCCGTCCACGACGGGCACCGGCGTGCCGGGGGCGAACACCAGCTCCGTCCCGGTCCCGACCCGGTAGGTCCGGCCGGGCGCCCAGTAGACGGGGCCGTCGACCGGCGAGCCCTCGACGGTGCCGGTGGCCTCCAGCCGCGTCGGCTCGTGCACGTCCAGCACGACGGGCTCCTGGAGCACCACCCGCGCCGTCTCGGTGAACCGCGGCGCGCCCTCGTCGGTCAGCGGGCGGGAGCCGTTGGACGGGTTGGACAGGAAGACCGCGAACAGCACGAACGTCGGCGCGGCGATGGCGAAGAGCTTGCCCCAGTACTGGAACGCCTGCACCAGGGTGATCGCCCGCATCCCGCCGCCGAGGACGTTGACCACCACGACGACGATGACGACGACCCCGCCGATCCAGCCGGGCAGCCCCGTGATCGTGGTGAGCGTCAGCCCGGCGCTCTGCAACTGCGGCACCAGGTAGAGCACGCCGATGCAGACGACGAAGAACGTGCAGAAGTGGCGCAGCGTCGTGGAGCCCAGCCTGGCCTCGGCGAAGTCGGGCAGCGTGTAGGCGCCGGAGCGGCGCAGCGGCGCGGCCACGAACAGCATCAGCGCGAGGTACCCGGCCGTGAAGCCGATCGGGAACCACAGCGCGTCCGCGCCGTCCTTCAGCACCAGTCCCGCGACGCCCAGGAACGAGGCGGCCGACAGGTACTCACCGGAGATCGCGGCGGCGTTGCGGCTGGTCGGGATGGCGCGGCGGGCGACCAGGAAGTCCGGGGTGGTGTTCGCCCTGCGCGAGCCGACGAAGCCCAGCAGGAACGTGAGACCGGCCACGCACAGCACACCGGTGAGGCTCCACAGGTTCTCGATCACGCCGCGTCGTCCGGCCTCTCCTGGTCAGCGGTCGACCATGTTCACGAAGTCGCGCTCGTGGTGCTCGGCCTTCCTGCGGTACCAGTACCCCGCCGCGTACAGCAGGGGGAACGGCACCAGTCCCATCAGCAACCAGGGCAGCGGGACCCCGAACAGCCTGGCCTCCGACAGCGCGGGGACCAGGTAGAACGCGACCGGCATCCACCCCAGCAGGAGCAGGACCAGTCCGGCGAGGCCGAGCGCGGTCCGCAACTGCTGCTTGATCAGATCACGAACCAGCTTCTCGCCGACACTCGTCTGCTCCTCCAGCTCGACGATCGTGCGCGCGCGGGCCGTGCCGCCCTTGCCGCGCGACTCGGCCAGGACGACGCGGCGGCGTCTCGGCGGCTTCGTCGAGGGCACCGGCATCGAGGCGTCACGGGCGGCGGGCAGGGGCTGTTCGGGCTGGCCGGGAGGACGGGCAGCACCGTCGTGACGGCTCATCAGCCACCGCTCCAGCCGCTCTTCGGCGGCCGGACGATGCGTTCCTTCAACTCCCTGGTGTGGCGGCGGCTCACCGGCAGCTCCTTGGCGTCCGTGCCGGTGCCGATGATCACGGCGTAACCGTTGGAGGTCATCCGCAGCTCGCTCACCAGGGGCAGCGACACCAGGTACGAGCGGTGGATGCGGACGAACCCGGCGCTCTCCCAGCGCTCCTCGAGCTGCGCGAGCGGGATGCGCACGAGGTGGCTGCCCTCGGCGGTGTGCAGGCGGGCGTAGTCGCCCTGCGCCTCCACGTAGCGCACCGACGCGCGCGGCACGAGCTTGATCGTCCCGCCCAGCTCGACGGGGATGACCTCCTCGTCCTGCGGTTCGGCGACCGGCTCCGGCACCGTCGCCGGCACCGAGCCGACCCGCTGGACCACGCGCTCGATCGCCTTGTTCACGCGGTCGTCGTTGATCGGCTTCGTGACGAAGTCCAGCGCGCCGACCTCGAAGGCGACGACCGCCTCCGAGTGCTCCACACCGGTGACGAACACCAGCGCGGGCGGCGCGCGGAACGCGTTGAGGACCCTGGCGAGGTCGGTGCCGCTCAACCCGGGCATGTTGATGTCCGCGAAGACCGCGTCCACCGGTGGCAGCCCGGCCTTCGTGCGGTCCATCACCTCGACGTCGTAGTCACCGCGCAGGATGCGCAGCGCCTCGGCCGCGTCGAAGGCGGTCAGCACACGGCGGATGTGCGGGCTGCTCTCCAGCAGGTACTTGATCTCGCTCAGACCGGGTGCCTCGTCGTCCACCGCCAGGACGAGGAGGCCGGCGCTCTCCTGGGTGCTCACTGTGTCGGGCATCTTGCCCACCCGGACCACGTCGTGTCTACGTTCCGCGGGCGGTCCGTCCGGGTGATGACCACCGCTGCGCACTCGTCACCCGATCGATCCACCCACAGCTCACAGGCCGAAACGAGACCAGTGCGCCCGGTGTTCCAGTGCCGCCAGGTTGGTGAGCAGGAGGTCGCCCGATCGTGTGGTCGCTCCCGCCATCCCCAGCCGGGCGAGCAGCGGGCGGCGCGGCTCGGCGACGGAGATCACGGCGTCCGGGAAGCGGTCGGCGACCACGCTGCGCACCGTGCCGAGCCCGTCCACGAGACCGAGTTCGACGGCCCGCGCGCCCGTCCACACCTCACCGGAGAACAGCTCCTCGTCGGTGCCGGCGAGCTTCTCCCCGCGCCGCTGCCGAACCCACGCGACGAACTGCTCGTGCAACTGGGTGTGCAGACCCCTCAGCCACTCGACGTCCTCCGGCTTCTCCGGCTGGAACGGGTCGAGACGCACCTTGTTCTGCCCGGCCGTGTGCACCCGGCGCTCGACCCCCCAGCGCTCCAGCAGGCCGTTCAGGCCGAAGCCCGAGCTGACGACGCCGATCGAACCGACCATCGACGTGCCGTGGGCGTAGATCTCGTCGCCCGCGCACGCGAGCCAGTAGCCGCCGGACGCCGCGAGGTCCTCGCAGAACGCCAGCACGGGCACCTTCTTCCGCTCCGCCAGTTCGCGGACGCGCTCCGCGACGAGCGCGGACTGGGTCGGCGCCCCGCCCGGCGAGTTGATCAGCAGGGCGACCGCGACGAGGCGGTCGTGGTCGAACGCGCGGGTGAGCGCGGACTCCAGCGCCTGCAGGCTGATCGTGTTGCGCGCCACCGGCGCGGGGGTCGGCGTGATCACGCCGTGCAACCGGACGGCCGCCACCACCGGGGGCCGGTCACCGCGCTCGGCGACGATCTTGGGCAACCGTGCGGTGATCTTGTCCGTCACGCTCATGCCACCGACCCTACGTGCACGGGACGCGGGGTCGCACCCGTTAGCATCGTGGTCGGACCGCGGCGAGGTGGGCAGTGACGTTCAACCCGGTGAAGTGGCTCGAACGCTACGTCGAGTGGTGGGACGACCGCAGCCGCCAGCACCCGGACGGCCCCACTCCGATGAACGTCTACTGGATGTGGATCCTCTGGGGCGTGTGCGTCGTGATGTTCGTGACCGTCCTCGCCGTCGCCTCCTGAGCGCGCGGCCGGTCAGGCCCGGATCACCGGCTGCTCGGCGGTGTTCGGCTCCTCCTGCGGCTGCACCAGCGTCAGGTTCGGCCGCACGCCGCGGCTGAACTTCGGCACCTTGATGATCGTCTTCATGCCCGCGCCCGGCGCGGTCTCCACCACCAGGGCGTACTCGTCGCCGAACACCGACCGCATCCGGTTGTTGATGTTGCCCAGGCCCACGTGCGCCCCCGTCTGGTGCGCGTCCTTCAGGTCGTCGAACAGCCGGTCGGGGTCCATGCCGACGCCGTCGTCCTCGACGCTGATCAGCGCCTCGGCGCCGTTGTCCTCCGCGGTGATCGTCAGCAGCCCGCCGCCCGGCTTCTTCGCCAGGCCGTGCCGCACCGCGTTCTCCACCAGCGGTTGCAGCACCAGGAACGGCAGCACCACCTGGAGCACCTCGGGAGCGACGCGCAGCCGCACGTTCAGCCGCTCGCCGTAGCGGGCCTGCTCGATCGTCAGGTAGCGGTGGATGTTGTTCAGCTCGTCGGACAGCGTCGTGAAGAAGCCGTCCGTGCGGAAGGAGTACCGGGTGAACTCGGCGAACTCCTGGAGCAGTTCGCGGGCGTGCGCCGGGTCGGTGCGGATCAGCGAGGAGATCGTGTTCAGCGCGTTGTAGACGAAGTGCGGCGAGATCTGCGCGCGCAGCGCCTTCACCTCGGCCTGGGCCAGCGCCTGCCGCGACTTCTGGAGCACCTCCAGCTCCAGCTGCGTCGAGACGAACCGCGCGGTCTCCTCCGCCATGCGCACCTGGCGCTTGTTCGCGACCCCGCTGACGACGATCAGCGTGCCCGCGACGTCGCCCTCCACGAACAGGGGAACGATCACGGCGCTGTGCAGCGCGCACGGTCCCGGCAGCTCGCAGTCGAGCTTGCGGTGCTCGACGTGCTCCTTCTGGTGCTCCCGGATCGACCGCTCCACGTACTCGCGCAACGGCGCGTAGTGCTCCGCGGCGCCGCCGTCCCACGACAGGAGGGTGCCGTCGGCGTCGGTGAGGCCGACTGCGACGCACCGCAGCATCTCGCGCAGGTGCGGCGTCGCCTTGTTGGCGGCCTCCTCGGTCAGGCCCTCGCGGAGGTCGGACGACGCCCTCGACATGCGGTGCAGCATGTCCATCACGGCGTCCTCGACCGAGGTGCTCACTCGGCGGGCCCGGCACAGCATCACGAAGAGACCGAGAACGGCCAGCGTCGCGATGACACCGAGTACCGCGCGCTCGGTCAGAAGGTCACCCACGGGTCCATGCTGTTCTCCCGGCTCTCCGGTGGCAAGGGTCCGCGGTCACCAACGCCCGCCTTGTTCACCCGACCGGTGGATCTCTCCTGCGCCGATCGGTGGCTCGCCGCACACCAGGACGCCGTCACCGAACCGCGCGTGATCATCCTCACCTCAGGAAGCGGGACGTCCTGCGGTCCGCCAGCGGCTCGCCACCGGTCTGGCAGGTCGGGCAGTACTGGAACGCCCGGTCCGCGAACGACACCTCGCGGACGGTGTCCCCGCACACCGGGCACGGCAGGCCGGTCCGGGCGTGCACCCGCAGGCCGGACCGCTTCTCCCCCTTGAGCCGGGCCGCGTCCTGGCCCACCGAACGGCTCACCGCGTCGGTGAGGACGCCGGTCAGCGCCTCGTGCAGCCGGTCCAGCGCGTCGGCCGGCAGCCGCCCGGCCGTGGCGTACGGCGACAGCCGCGCCACGTGCAGGACCTCGTCGGAGTAGGCGTTGCCGAGCCCCGCGATCAGCGTCTGGTCGGTCAGCGCCGTCTTCAGCCGGTCGGACCGGCCGGCGAACAGCTCGCCGAGCCGCGCGCGGCCGATCGACAGCGCGTCGGGGCCGAGCCGGGCGACGCCCGGCACCTCGGCCGGGTCGCGCACGATCCACGCGGCCAGCCCCTTCTTCGTGCCCGCCTCGGTCAGGTCGAAGCCCGGTCCCGCGCCGGGCGGCCCGAGGTGCGCGCGCAGCGCCAGCGGACCCCTGCCCTGCTTGGGCGGCGGCGCGGCCAGCGTGTCCGACCAGCGCAACCACCCGGCACGCGCCAGGTGCACGACGAGGTGCAGCCCGTCGCAGTCGAGGTCCAGGTGCTTGCCGTGCCGACCGGCGCCGGTGACCGTCCGGCCGTGCAGCTCGGTCCACGGCGGCAGCACCGTCTTCAAGACCTGGAGCGACACCACGTCGACGCGGTGCACCACCCGGCCCGCGGCGTGTTCGCGCAGGTGGTGGGCGAGAGCCTCGACCTCGGGGAGTTCCGGCACCCGACCAGTGTCACCCGGTGGCGGCGATCAGTCGACCGGCTGGAGCGGGCCGTCCACGTTCGGCAGCGAGTACATCTCGATGTTGCGGACGACGTTCGACGCCTCCTGGCGCACCGCCAGCACACCGCGCACCTGCCCGACCCACAGCTCCGGCGGCTGGTCGTCGGCCGTCGCCTTGGACTCCGCGACCAGCGTCCACGGCCTGCGCAGCGACCACCGGACGGGGAAGAACAGGAACAGCAGGATCAGCGCGAAGATCAGCCACGCCGGGACGACGACCTCCTCGGGGGTCCACGCGACCAGCAGGACACCCATGACGATCAGAATTCCGAACATCACGACGCCGGGCGTGTGACCGCCGCTGACGTCGTGCTCGAAGTCGTCGGTGGCACTCGGGTTGCGCCACTCCACCCGGCTGCGGACCGTCCACATCCGGCCGTCCGCTCCGCGCACCAGCCGCGTCATCAACCGTCTCCTCGGCTCGAACGCTCGTCACCTGCGAGCGCCCCAACCGTACCGTTCCACGGATGAACCCCGCGGGTGAAACACCGGCCGCCGCGACGACTACGGAGCGCGCTGAGCGTCCGCGTCCGCCGGGTGCGACAGCGGCGTCGGGCGGAGCCGGACGCTGGTGGTGGTGATCGAGGGCGACGACCTCACCCCCTGGCGCTCCGAGGTCGGGGCGGCCTCCGAGGTGCTCGGGGAACCGGACGCCGACGTGCTGGACGCCGACGCGCTGGACGCCGGCTCGCTCCGGACGCCGACCCCGCCGGGCTCCTCCGACGGCACGACCGGCGACGTCGTGTCCCGCGCGACCGCGTCCCGCACGACCGCGTCCCGCACGCCCGCGTCCCGCACGCCCGCGTCCCGCGCGACCGAGGACGGCGCGGACACCACGACGGGGGCGACCAGCTCTCCCGTCCGCACCGGTTCCCCGTCCCGCCGCGTCACCCCGGCGGGCGGCGTCGTCCGGCCCGCGCCGTCCCGGTGTCCCGGCACGACGGCGACCGGCGCCCCGGTCCCCGGCTCGGCGGGAGCGTCGGCGTCACCGGGCGCCGTGGTGCTCCTCCCCGCCGATGAGTTCGGCGTCGACAGCTCCAGCACGCCGCTCGCCCGCTGATCGGGTTGCAGCAGCACGGCGGCCGGGCCGCCGTCCGGCAGCAGCGCAGCCACCCCGAACAGGCCGAGCGCGGCGGTGGACGCGGCCACGACGGCCAGCTTCGCCCGTCCCGCCAGCAGGGACAGCTCGCCCAGCACCGCCGAGGCGTGCCCACCGGCCAGCGCGGCGGCCGGCAGCGCGATCAGCGGCGCGTGGGCGCGCAGCGCGGAGCACACCTCCACCAGCTCGTCGTGCAGCGAGCGGCACGACGAGCACGTCTCCAGGTGCTGCCGGATGCGCTGCTCCTCCGACCCCCGCGCGCCACCGGCGGTGTAGGTGCCGAGCTTGGTCAGCACCGAGCGGCAGGAGCGACCGCCGCGTCCCTCGGCCAGGTGCGCCTGGAGGTACGCGGCCCGCAGCCCCTCGCGGGCGCGGCGGGCCAGCGCCGCCATCGCGTTGGGACTCAGCCCGAAGTGCGGCGCGACCGTCGCCGGGCGCTCGCCCTCCACCTCGACCCGCCACAGCACGGTGCGCCAGCGCTCGGGCAGGCTCGCGAACGCGCGGGTGATCAGGGTGTGCTCGGCGCGGCGGCCCGCGGTGTCGGCGAACGGCTCGACGCGGCGGAACAGCTCCTCGTCGTCCACCGGGACGTCCCTGCGGCGCGCGCTCCACTCCCAGGCGACGCGGCGGGTGACCGTGAGCAGGTAGGTGCGGAAGTGGTCGCGCGGCCCGGAGCCGCGGCGGACCGCTTGCAGGACGCGGAAGAAGGTCTCCGCGGTCAGGTCGTCGGCCTCCGCGGCCGCGCCGACGTGCCGCAGCGCGAAGCGGCGGACCACCTCGGAGTGCCGGGCGAACAGCTCGCCGAACGCCGTGTCGTCGCCCGCCCTGACCCTGGCGAGCAGTTCGAGGTCGTCGGGGGGACCGTCCGGTGCGCGCCTCGGCGCTACAGCGTCAGCGACCATGCGGCGCGGCACCTCCTCACCCGGTCCTCAGTCTGCCCGAACATGCCACAGCGCGGTCGGCCCGCCGACCGGCCCCGGACGTCGCGAGCACAAGACCATACTTCCGGCGTCCGCCGGGCGGAGCAGTCCCGGCGGCCGGACGCCGACGGTGCGCGGCGACCCGCGATGACGGACCGGTCACGTCTGGACGTCGCTCGGGCCCCGTCACCGCGCCACCGCCGGTGGTGGCGGGTAGCCTGCCTCGTCGTGGCCGACTGGCGCGAGAGAGCTTCGGCTCAGTTCCCCGAACTGGTCTCCGTGGTCGAGCACAGCTCCTGGTCCTGCCACGTGTTCCTGTCGGAGCTGTGGCGCCTGGCCCTCGACGCGCACCGCGAGGAGGACCGGGGGACGCTGCGCCGCGCGTACGACTTCGCGCACTGGTGCTTCCAGCAGCCGGAGCAGTTCCTCTCCAACGCCGCCGTGGTGAGCTTCTACGAGCACGTGTTCGACGACTGGGAGCTGCGCGACGAGGTGGCGCGACGGCTGCCGGCCGAGGTCGTGGAGAAGGTCAGGCCGCTGTGGGAGTGGCGGTGGTCGACCGAGCGGCTGGCCGAGGTGGACCGCCTGCTGCTGTCCGTCCGACCCCCCGGTGAAACCCCGGCGGAACATCCGCTATAGTTCTCCACGTACCGGAGAGAACGACCGGTGCAGGCAGTACAGGCGGATGTAGCGCAGTTGGTAGCGCATCACCTTGCCAAGGTGAGGGTCGCGAGTTCGAGTCTCGTCATCCGCTCAGCAGAGAAGCCGGTGCCTTCGGGCACCGGCTTCTTCGTGTTGCGCTCTCGATCTTCTCTCCCGGCCGGTCGGCCGCGCTCGCAGCGGCTACGGTTCTGGTGGATCCACCGGAACTCGTCGAGACGGAGTCGTGAAGATGGCAACCACGCGCAAGGCGACCACCCACTGGGAGGGCGACCTGCTCAAGGGCAACGGAGTCGTGGAGCTCCAGTCCTCCGGCATCGGTTCCTACCCCGTGAGCTGGCCCGCGCGCTCCGAGGAGCCGAACGGCAAGACCAGCCCGGAGGAGCTCATCGCGGCGGCGCACTCGTCGTGCTTCTCGATGGCGCTGTCCAACGGTCTCGCCAAGGCCGGCACCCCGCCGCAGGCGCTGGACACCACCGCCGACGTGACGTTCCAGCCCGGTCAGGGCATCACCGGCATCAAGCTGACCGTGGTCGGCACCGTTCCCGGCCTGAGCGCCGAGGACTTCGCCGCGGCCGCCGAGGACGCCAAGCAGAACTGCCCCGTCAGCCAGGCGCTGACCGGCACCACCATCACGCTGGAAGCATCGCTGGCCTGACGGTGGACGACCGCGCGCTCTCCCTCCAGGACCTGGAGGGAGAGCAGTGGGGCCGGCCGCTCTCGCCCACCACGGAGGTGACGAGGGCGGTCTTCGAGGCCTGGCAGAAGCCGCTGGCCGAGCTGCGGCCGGTCGACCTGGTGGTGCTGCTCCAGCAGCAGGTCGGGCTGGC
This sequence comes from Umezawaea beigongshangensis, assembly GCF_016464305.1. Lineage (GTDB taxonomy): Bacteria > Actinomycetota > Actinomycetes > Mycobacteriales > Pseudonocardiaceae > Umezawaea_A > Umezawaea_A beigongshangensis. The sequence goes on along the minus strand of NZ_JAEIOJ010000003.1, from coordinate 349,508 downwards.
GCACCTGGTGCCCGTCGTGCTGGACGAGATCGACCGCTCCCCGTACTCCTGCGGCGGCCTGTACCCCGGTGACGTGCTCGTGGCGCTGCTGAACGTCGACGAGTCGTTCTGGGAGGCCGGTCCGGAGCTGAAGGCGCGGCTGGACCACCTCGTCGAGACGCTGCCCGAGTACGAGGACGAGCTGATCACGCTGGCCGCGCCGGTGGACGAGGCGGTGCGCCGCTACCGCAACCCGCCGCCGGACCCGGACGAGCGAGTCACCCGCCTGCACCCCTGAGCTGACCGGCTCACGCGCTGCGGCGGCGACCGATCACGACCGCGCCGATCCCGGCGACCAGCGCCAGCAGACCGGCGAAGAACAGCCCCGCCACGTCGACGCCGGTGAACGCCAGGTCGTCCGACGTCGTACCGCCGCCACCGCTGCTGCGGACCGTCGGCGCCGCGCGCGGCAGTCCCGTCGCCGGCACCGCCGCGACGGGGTCCACCGCGCGCTCCGCCGCGCCGGGCACGACGCGCCACTCCCAGCCGCCGCCGCAGTACAGCGGACAGGTGCCGACGTAGATGAACGGCGCCGTCCCGCCCTCCCAGCGCCACGGCCCGGACAGCCTCAGGTGGTACATGCCCGCTGGCACGGCGGTGAACTCGACGCGACCGTCCGACCCGGTGGTGGACTCCGCGACGACCAGGCCGCTGTCGGGGTCGACCAGGCCGACGGTGGTGTCCGCGACGCCCTCGCCCTCGCCGAACGCCCCGTCGCCGTCGGCGTCGTGGTGGATCAGGCCGTCGGTGTTCGCGGAGACGCCGGGCACCCTCGCCGTGTCGAACGCCTTCGGGAAGCCGCTCTGGTCGAAGTTCGCGCTGCCGAAGTCGCAGGACGCGAAGACCGAGCCGTAGCGGTCCGCCTCGTCCGGCACCGTCCCGCGCGCCTCGAACGTCCAGGTCACCCCGGCGCCGACGGTCACACCGGGTCGCGACCAGTGCAGGTCGCCGACGTCCTCGACGTCGGCGAGGAGCACGTGCGGCCCGTCGCCGCTGCGGTCGCACCCGACGTGCACGCCCGGCAGCGCCACCGGGCCGCTGTTGGTGAGCGTGACGCGGACGCGCGCCTCGGCACCGGCCCGGTACGAGTCGGCCGTGAACTCCACGTCGGCGCTCAGCACGTCGGACAGCGGGCGCACCGCGCGGACCAGCAGCTCCGACGTGCCGCTCTCGACACCGACCTGCTCGGCCGAGTGCGGGACGACCCAGCCGTCCGGGACGTTGCGGTGCGAGACGGAGTAGACCCGCGCCGGCACCCCGGTGACGCTGAAGCTCCCGTCGGCGGCGGTCGTGCCCTCGAAGCTCCGGCCGTTGCCGGACAGCACGACGGTCACGCCGCCGAGCCCCTCGCCGTCGCCGAACGCGCCGTCGCCGTCGCGGTCGCCGAAGACCGCGCCGGACACGGTGCCGGTGGTGGTCGACGGCACGAGGCCGAACGTGACCTGCGCCTGGTTGTCGGCGCGCTCGACGTCGTCGTCGGCGCGGACGTCCACGGTGAACTGCGGGTCGCCGCCGTCCCAGCCGGGCACGGAGCCGACGACCTCGACCACGGTGGTGGCCCCCGCCGGGACGGTCGTGCCGGGGCCGAAGACGTCCAGGTCGCCCCACGACTGCGAGTCCACGAAGAACGGTGAGCCGGAGCGGCGGTAGGTGGTGGCCTTGACGCCGGTGGCGGCGACGGGGCCCGCGTTGACGATGGTGACGGTCACCGCGACCCGCTCCCCGACGAGGTGCCCGCCGGGGGCCGCCGTGGCGGAGACGCGCAGGTCCGGCCGGGCCACCGGCGCCGGGACCTGCGCCGACGTCGAGGTGGCGGTCGGGGTGGTGGTGGTCGGCGTGCTGCTCGGGTCACCGGTCGGCTGCGCGACGGCGGAGGTCGCGAGCGCGCAGCTTCCCAGCGTCAGGGCAGCAGCGAGCGCAACAGCTCTGCTAGCCACCCCGGTGACGGTGGTGGACAAGTGTCTTCTCCCCAGCGGTGGGCCGCCGCCCGGCGCGCGATCTCGCGATGCGCCGCTCTGGACACGACCTGTGATCGAGTAATCGCAGGTAAGGTAGCCCACGCCGATCAGAGGACCTTCGTCCGGGTGACCCCCGCCCGCGCGCGCTTCCCGTGCCGACGCACCCGCTCGCACGGTTTCCGCGGGCGGCCGAGGAGGGGCGACGAGGACGGTGACCCGCGTCGAGTTCCGCGCGGCGCACGCGGAGCCCCCCGACGCGGCGAGCACCGCGATCGAGCAGCCGGAGTCCGGCGGCTGACCGCTGCGACCTTCCCGTCCACACCCGTCCGCGCCGCACCCGCGGCGCGGACGCCGTGCGCGACCGTCAGGCGCCGAGGCCCACCGGGCAGCTCACGCCCGTGCCGCCGATGCCGCAGTAGCCGTTCGGCACCTTGTGCAGGTACTGCTGGTGGTACTCCTCGGCGTAGTAGAAGGAGCCCAGCGGGGCGATCTCCGTGGTGATCTCGCCGTGGCCGGAGGCGGTGAGCGCCTCCTGGTAGGCCGCACGGGTCGACTCGACGGCGGCGCGCTGGGCGTCGTCGGCGTAGTAGACCGCCGAGCGGTACTGCGTGCCCACGTCGTTGCCCTGGCGCATCCCCTGCGTCGGGTCGTGGCCCTCCCAGAACACCCGCAGCACCTCCTCCTCGGAGATCTGCGCGGGGTCGAACACCACGAGCACGGCCTCGGTGTGCCCGGTCAGCCCGGAGCACGTCTCCTCGTAGGTGGGGTTCTCGGTGAAGCCGCCCGCGTAGCCGACGGCCGTGGTGTACACGCCGGGGGTCTGCCAGAAGACGCGCTCGGCGCCCCAGAAGCAGCCCATGCCGACGACGATCGTCCGGAGCCCGTCGGGGAACGGGGGCCGGATGCGGCGGTCGGGGAGGACCGCGTGGTGGGTGGGCACGGCGAGCGGGGTCGAACGCCCTGGCAGAGCGTTCGCGGCGTCCACCTGCATAGTCTTGTCACGTCCGAACCAGGCCATGCGTCCAGGATACGGAACGATCGCGTCGACCGGACGTGCTGCGAAGCACCCGCGGACCAGGAGTTCCCATGTCGCCACTGCCCGGCAGGACCGGTGCCGCGCTGACGGTCGCGCTGCTGACCGCGGTGGCCTGGGGCGCGTGGGCGTGGGGCGGCGACGGCGGGGACAGCAGCACTCCGCGGGGCGTCGTCGTCACCGGCGATCCGCGCCGCCCGACGATCGTCTCGCAGGCGGACCCGGTGGTCCTCCCGCCGGGAGAGGTCGTGCTCGACCTGTCCCAGAAGTTCCAGGTGGTCGAGAACGCCCGCGTGCTGACCGGGTCCGAGATCGAGCTCCTCGAACCGCACGTGAGGAACGTCACCGCCAAGGTGGCCGCGGACGACGGGGTGACCGTCGGGAGCTGGTTGTTCGAACTCCGGCAGAACCACGACCCCGTCGAGCTCGTCGCCGGGATCGAGCGGTTCTACGAGGACTCGGACTACCAGCGGTTGAGCAGCACACCACCGGGTACGTCGGCGTTGCTGCTGGAACCCCCGCCGGGTGCGGACGGTGTCGTCACCTGCCGCGGGCACTACGTGTCGTCGTCCGGCGTCGTGCGCGTCGAGGCCTACGGCACCGACTCGGAGCACGTCGTGCGGACGTTCGCCGGGGCGCTCGCCGCTCAGCTGGAGCGGCTGCCGCAGGTTCTCTGAGCAAAGCTCGCATAAGTGCGGACCGTCGTGTTTTACCCTCCTTCCACACGCTTTCAGGGTCGCCCGTTCGGGGGTCGGCCCTGACGCGGCACAGGACCTCCGAGCCGCGGTCCGGAAGGTCGAGGAAAGACGATGTCGCACGCTTCCGCCGGGGCGCGCCACGCGCAGGTGCGGGCCGCGCGCGTCGTGCGGGCCGCGGGGGCAGCCCTCCTCCTCTACAGCTACCTGTGGGGGCTGTGGAGCGATCAGCGGGGAGTCCGCCTCGCCCTCGTCGACGAGACGCGCGAGTGGGTCTCCCGGCCGCTGGGCATCGGCGAGGACGGCGGCCCGCTCGGCATCATGCTGCTGCTGCTCGCGAGCGGCTTCACCTCGGTCCGCGCGAGCGGTGCGGGCCGCTCCGTCCGCGACCGGCTGGTCCGGGTCTACCTCCCGCTCGTCGTGGGCGCGGCGGTCGCCGCGGCTCTGCTGCTCGCCGGTGGTGACGTGCTGGCGGGCCGGGACACCGGCGAGCTGAGCCCGGCGGGGGCGTTCGGCGACGTCGGCCTGATCAACTACCTGGCTCCCGGCGCGGCGCCGGTGCTGGCGCTCGGCTGGGTCGTCTGCGTCGAGCTGATCACGACCCTGACCGGCGCCGTGATCTCCCGGTCCGGCGGCCGAGCGGTCTGGTGGACGCCCCTGGCACAACTGGCGGTCGTCGGCGTTCTCGCGGCGTTCTGCGATCCCTCGTCGCCCCTCGCGCTCCTGCTGTGCTTCTGGCCGCTGGCCGTGATCGGTCAGCTCGTCGCCAGCGGCACGGGCGGCGCCGCGCCGTTGTGGCCGCTGGTGCTCGCCGGGCTCGCGGCGTGGGGCCTCGTCGCATGGACCGAGCGGGCGTTCCCGGACCTCGAAGGCTGGTGGTACGGCCTGACCGCGTGCTACGCGGCGCTGTTCTTCACCGCCCTGGTGCGAGCGGACCTCGGGAGCACCCGCCGCTCGGTGGGCGACTGGTTCGCGAGCCGGAGCCGCTGGATCCTCGTCTTCACCGGGACGATCGGCTGGGCGCTGGCGAGCGCGCTGTCCGCGCTCCCCCCTCTCCTCGCCCTGGTGATCGCGTCGGCCGCCACGCTGCTGGCGTCCGAGTGCGGTCACCGGGCGAGCACCGCGCTGCGCACCGCGCCGGTCCGGGGGCAAGCGTGACCACGCCGACGACCCCGCCGACCGCGGGCGGTGGCCGCTCCGAGTACCTGCACGGGCTGGACGTGCTGCGCGTCGTCGCGTCCGCCGCCATCGTCTACACCCACCTCGCGAGCTGGATCAGCGGCAAGAACCGGTCCTGGCCGATCGGCGACCTCGTGAACGCCGTGACGTCGCCGCTGCACCTGCGGCCCGACCTCGCCTTCATCGGCGTGGCCTCGTTCCTGCTGGTGTCGGGGCTCGTGGTGACGAGGGTGTCGTTGCGGGAGAGCCCCGGCGAGTTCCTGCGCCGCCGGGCGGTCCGCGTCCTCCCCCCGCTGTGGGCCGCGCTGATCCTCGCCTTCGCGGTCGTGAGCACGGGCCTGGTGCGCGAGATGGCGCCGGAGTCGGCCGCCACCGCGCTCCACCTGCTGAACAACGCGTGGTTCGGGCCGTACTTCGTCGGTGGCGCCGTGCTGCTCCCCGTGGTGTGGACCCTGCTCGTCCAGCTCGCCTTCTACGCCTTCACCGCCCTCACGATCCCGTTGCTGCGCCGCTGGCCGTGGCTTCCGTCCGCCGTCGCCGCCGCACTGATCTCGGTGACGACGTCGCTGGTGCCGCAGGGCGCGGTCGGGCCGGTCCGGACGGTCGTCGCGTTCCTCCCGATCGTCTTCATCGGACAGCTGATCTCCCTCGCGCAGGCGGGACGCGTCCGGCTCGGTGCCGCCGTGGCGCTCGGAGCGGTCCACCTGCTGCTGTTCGTGCGCGCAGACCTGGTGAGCCGGGGCATCTTCACCCCCGGCGGCGGCTACCACAACGTGCTGCTGATGATCGTGCTGCTGGTGCTGCTGTTCATGTCTGCCAACGGCCCGGTGGCGCGGTCGCGCTGGACCAGGGCACTGGCCAGGCGCACCTACAGCGTCTACCTGGTGCACATGCCGATCGGCTTCGCGGTGCTCGAACTGCTCGTCGACGCGATCGGCGCGTCCTGGGCACTGCTGATCTCGGTGCTGGTGATCGCGGTCGCGACGGAGTTGTTCTACCGCGCGGTCGAACGCCCGCTCGAACGCCTGCTGCGCCGCCGACGCCGACGGCGCGCGGACCTCGAACGCCCTGTTGACACCGATGAACCGACCCCTGGAGGAAACCGCGATGGGCTGGCAGGACGAGGTGCGGACGCTGGACGAAGCGCTCGCCAAGGGGCAGATATCGCCTGATCAGCACCGGGCACGCCGTGACGAGGTGCTGGCGAGCGCGACCGGCGGGGCGCCTCAGGGCCTGCGCTGGCAGGCGCAGGCTCCCGGGAACCAGGAGCCGTCCGGCGACGCGGAGCGGACCCAGGTGGTCACGTCGGGAGACGCTGGGGCCACCGCGTTCATCCGGCCGCCGGCCTTCCCCCCGCCCCCGAACAACTGGCCACCGGCGGGCGGCCAGCAGCAGCAGGCCACCCCACCGCCCTGGGCCGCCCAGCAGCAACAGCAGGGCTTCCAGCAGGGCACGCCCTGGAACCAGGGCATGCAGGGTCCCGAGGTCTTCGAGGCGACGGGGAAGAAGCGGACCGGGCTGTGGGTGCTCGTCGCCGTGCTGGTGCTGGCGCTCGTCGGCGGTTCCACGTGGTGGTTCGGCTTCAGGGACGGCAATACCACCCCGGCCGCCCAGCAGACGTCCACGACGGCCGAGCAGGCGCGGACGCCGGGGCTCGACGACCTGCCCGACCCGCCCGGCAAGCCCAACGCGAACACCGGCGAGTACGGCGTCGACGACGCCAAGAACCGCAAGGTTCTGGGAGAGGCCGACTTCAAGGCCGCGCAGACGGCGGGCGTGACGGACGTCGTGCAGAAGTCGGGGTCGGACCGCGGGCTCGGCTACGCGGTCGCGGTGTTCGGCGCGAAGGACGAGGACGCCGCGATCGAGCTCGGCAACGCCTTCATCCAGACGCACACCACCATCGGCCTCACCCCCTTCCAGGCGCAGGACGTCCCGGAGAGCGTGTCCACCACGAAGGGGCAGCACCAGGACCAGTTCCTGTTCCGCGCGGTCTACGTCATGGGCAGCACGACGATCAGGGTGGGGACGGCGGCTCCGAAGGCGTTCGGGGAGCAGGAGGCGCAGGCGGCGTTCACCGCGTTCCTCGACCAGGTGATCGCGAAGGTGCCGGCGAAGTAGTGGTGTGCCGCCCCCGGTTCTCACAAGGAGGTTGCGATCCGGGAGGCGGAACACGAGTGGCGGAGGCCATCGGTGAGAATGGCCTCTGCCTGAGTTTCACCGGGAGGGGCGCAGATGTCCTGGCAAGAGGACTTGCAAGAGCTCGACAGCGCGCTGGCTGGCGGGAGTATCTCCGCGGACGAGTACCGGCGCCGTCGTGACGAGCTGCTCGCGTCCGCGGCTCCGTCGGCCGCAGAACCACCCGCGCCGCAATCACGATCGCCGTTCCCGCCCCCCTTCTCCTGGCAGGCGGGTCCTCCGGACGCGACGCCGGGCGGCGGTCAGGGCGCTGCGCAGAGCGGCGGCCAGCCGCAGGACAACGCGGAACGCACGCAGGTCGTGCGCACCAACGGCCCGCAGGACGCGGAACGCACGCAGGTCGTGCGCACCAACGGCCCGCAGGACTCCGACCGCACCCAGGTCGTTCCGGGGATCGGCAACCAGGGAGCGGCACAGAGCGGCGGTTTCCCGGCGCAGCAGGTGCCCGGCCCGCCCAACGCGCCGAACTGGGGCAACTCCTCCGCTCCGCCCTGGGGCAACACCGACTTCCCCTCGCTCGACGCCGCGAGCGCCTGGGGCGTCAAGCAGGGGCCGGAGGTCTTCGACGAGGGCACCGGCGGCGGCAAGGGGAAGATCATCGCGATCGTGCTGGTCCTCGTGCTGCTCGTCGGCGCGGGCGTCGGCGCCTACTTCATCTGGGGCAGGAACGGCAGCGGCGGTACGGGCGACACGAACACCGCGCAGCCCGCGCCGACGACCACGACCACCGTGCCCAAGAAGGTGCCGGACGGTCCGTTCGTCGAACTGCCGAGCAAGACCGTGCAGTTCAAGAGCCTGCCCATCCAGGCGGCGCTCGACGCGAAGGTCCCCACGGTCGAGGAGGCGCAGATCCTCCAGCAGGCCGGGGTGACCGAGGTCCGCTTCGTCGTCAGCAGGGACGAGAACACGGGTCTCGTCCAGGGCATCTGGGCGTTCAAGGCGAACGACGCCGCCGCGGTGCTGACGCAGGTGGACGAGCTGTACCAGGCGGCCAGCTTCGAAGCGCTGAACGACAGCCCGACCGGCGTCCTGGGACGGCACCTGCCGCTCACCGACGTGAACAAGACCGCCACGTACCGGGCCCACTACGTCACAGACGGGTTCGTGGTGCGGGTCGAGTCGTACGCGCCGTCGGAGGACGTGGCCTCCAAGGCGTACAAGACGCTGCTCCAGCGCCAGGTGGACGAGTTCCCGGCCGGCTGACGGACGTCGAACGAGGAGGGGGACCGGGCGCGCGCCCGGTCCCCCTCCTCGTTCCGATCAGAACCTCGGCGCCACTCCGCAGTCCACGAGCACCTCGTCCAGCTCGCCGCGGAACGCCCGCCAGGAGAACCACTCGCGGGCGATGCGCAGCACCTCGTGGTGGGCCTCCAGCCACAGGGCGTCGTCGGACAGCAGCGCGGCGGCCAGCTCCGCCATCTCGGCGGGCGAGTCGGCCACGAGGTGCTTGGCGAACGCCCCGAGCCGCAGCCCCTCCGCGCCGACGGTCGTCGTCACGAACGGCAGCCCGGCCGCCATCGAGTCGAGGAACTTCAGCTTGATGCCCGCCCCGAGGTGCATGGGGACGACCTGCAACCGGGAACGCCCCAGCCACAGGGCCGGGCTGGGCACGCGACCGATCACCTGGACGCGGTCGGACTCCAGAGCCAGCACGTCCGGGGTCGGGTCGGCTCCGATGATCGACAGCTGGACGTCGGGGTGCGTGCGCGACAGCTCGGGCAGCACCTCGCCGACGAGTTCCAGCACCGCGACCTCGTTGGGGCTTCCCGGCCCCGCCATGAAACCGCCGAAGAACGAGATGCCGCTGCGGTCCTCCAGACCGGGCACCGCGGGTGAGACGTCCGTGGGGTAGCCCACCACGCGGATCGAGGTGTCCGGCGCGATCGACCGCGCCCAGTCCGCCTCGATCTCGGTGACGCAGACACCGACGTCGGCCCAGCGGAACGCGGCCTCCTCCAGCCGCCGCAGCTCGTCGGCCTCGCGGCGCGCGGCGCGGCGCGCGGACTCGCTCCGCGCGACACCGACGTACTGCTCCGCGCGGCGGTGGAACAGGGACTCGGAGTCGTACACCTTCACCGCCTGCGGCTGGCTCTCGGCCAGCGCCTCGGCGATCCACTCGAAGTTGTGCGGCCGCATCACGAACGCGACGTCGTAGAGGCCCGCTCGTTCCCGCATGACCTGGAACGGGTTGGCGTGCTGCCACACCACCTCCACGCCGAGCTCCAGCAGTCCGGGCGCGTACGCCTCGGCGCGCAGCCGGTCGCGGGCGAGGAACGTGACGCGGCGTCCCGGCGCGGCGAGGGCTTCGAGCAACCGCATCGTCCGCGGGTCGCCGCTGCCCCGGTCGGCGTTGGGCACGCGGTCGTCGACCACGAGGACGCGCTCGTCGGCGAGCACGTCGCGCGCGAAGTAGAACAGGTGCGGGCGCTCCCCCTTCGGCGGCAGCGTCGGCCGGCCGTCCAGAGTGGACCCCCACCGCCGCAGGAACGTGCTGTGGTTGAGCTCCATCAGCTCCTTGGCGGTCTTGCCGTCGGAGGAGCCGTGCCGCTGGTGCACGACCGTGCTGCGGGGTTCGACGCGCGTGCTCCACCCGGCGGCCCGCAGGCCGAACGCGAGGTCCACGTCCTCGAAGTAGGCCACGCCGTAGTCGGTGGAGAACCCGCCGACCTCGTTGAAGGCCCGTCGCCGCACGAGCAGGCAGGCCGCGGAGGCGTAGTCGACCTCGTGCGGGAAGAGGGCGTCCTCGTCGCCGACGGGTGCGCCGTCGCCCCAGGCGCGGCACCACCCGTCGGCGCCGACGACCGAGCCGAACTCCTGGATCTCCCCGGAGGACTCCCGCAGGACCGGAGCCACCGCGCCGGTCTCCGGGTGCCGGTCGAGCACGTCGACCAGCGGCTGGAGCCAGCCCGGCGAGACCTCGACGTCGGCGTTCAGGAAGCAGACGTACGGCGCTCGCGCGTCCAGCACGCCTCGGTTCGACCCCGCGCCGAAGCCCACGTTGCGACCGATCACGTGGCCGCGGGCTCCGCGCAGGTGCTTGCCGACCCACTCGTCGGTGCCGTCGAGCGAACCGCTGTCGACGACGATCACCTCGTGGGGCACGCTCGTGTGCTGCTCCACGAGGTAGAGGCAGCGGTTCAGCATGGCTCGGCCGCCGTAGGACACGAGCACGATCGACACCAGTGGCGGGACCGGGGTGTCGTAGGCCGGGTCGATCACGATCCGGACCTCCTGATCCGGCCGTAGACGGTGCGGGCCGGCTCGCTCCAGCGGACGAGCTTGGTGTTGCGCAGCGCTTCCAGCTCACGGCTGTCGTGCGCCGCGCGGTCCTGCAACTCGCTCACCGCGGAGTTCCAGCGGGCCCGCATCTGCTCCAGCTCGGACCGCGTCTTCTCCAGCTCGGTCACCAGGGCGACCCGCTCGGCGAACTGGCGGCGGCGCAACTGCTGGTACGCCTGCCGCAGCAGCCCGTTCTGCCGGTCGAGGTCGGCGATCCGCGCCGCGGTGTCGCCACCGCGTTCCTCGCGGGCGCGCAGGGCCATGTCGGCCACGCGGTCGAAGTGGGCGTCGACCCGCGCCTGGAGGGCGCGCAGCCGCTCCCGGTCCGGTGTGCGCCCGAACGCCGCGCGCACGGCGTTGGCGAGCGTGTCGGCGTCCACCGCGCGCTGGTCCGGCGCTCCCATCGTCTCGGCGAGCGCCCGGAGCTTGCTCTGGTCGCTCAGGTCGAGCACGACCCACGGCTTGCCGAAGACGAAGGCCGCGATGTTGGCGTGGAAGCTCATGGCGATCACACCGGCGGAACCGTGGACGGCCGCGAGCACGTCCTCGGGCGGCAGCCCGGCGGGCAACCGGTAGATCCGGCGGCCCGTCAGGCGTGCCGCGAGCGCGTCCGCGAAGAGACCGTCACCGTGCACGGGGCCGGTCTCCAGCAGCACGACGTCGGCGGACACGGCCTCGTCCAGCGCCCACTCGATCGTCTTCGCCACCTCGGCGGCGCGGTGCACGGCCGAGCGGTTGGCGTGCACGATCAGCGCCGGGCGGTCGCTGGGGTACCACTCCATGAACTTGAGGTAGCGCAGGCGCTCGTCGAGCACCTCGGGCGCGACCAGGCGGTCCAGCAGGAACCCGATGTCGGGGACGACCGCGACGTCCTTCTCGACACCGCAGGCCCGCAGGCGCTCCAGGGACAGCTCGTCGCGCACGGAGGTGTACTCGCGGCGCTCGACGGCGTCCCTGATCATCCCGGCCTGTGCGGGTTCCGGGGCGAACGGGATGCCGACCGCGTTCCACACCACCGGGTGCGCGCGCTCGAAGTCCGCGCCCAGGCCGTCCACGAAGTAGCGGGAGGGGGCCCTGGCGGCGAGCTTCTCCTCCGAGGCGTGGTACGCCCCCGCCAGGACGTGGTCCTGGAAGTGGATGATCTCCCCGCCGCCGATCAGCGTGAGGTCGGCGAGACGTGAGAGCTGCTCGACGCGCAGGGGGCTCCAGTCGTCGAGCGCCTCGGCCAGGAAACCCCCGTCCATCCGGCACGGGTGTTGCTCGCCGTACGGCGAGAAGGGCCTGACCCGCCATCCCTCCAGGCGTCGGGTGATCTCCTGCTCGGTCACTCGCGGAAAGAGGTGGTCCCCGAAGTTGTCGAGGTCGAACGTCCCCCACACCGCGACCGTGCCCGTCGGTCGAGTGTTCTCGCTGCTGCTCACGTCGGCGACTCTAGTGAGACCGGGTGAACGATCGGCACGGGTCCGCCGATCTCGTCACCTCGGCCGCTCGGCCAGCTCGGCGGCGAGCGCGTCGACGATCTCGGTGTTGAGCAGCGGGTGCGTCCCGTTCACGAGGGTGCGCTCGGCCGCCTCGACCACGACGACGTCCTGCTGCGCCAGCAGCTCGCCGACCTCGCGCGGATCGGCGGGGATCTTGTCGCTGTCCTGCACGGTGATGTCGGAGAAGGCCGCGACCACGTCGCTCAGCACGTAGTAGGTGAAGGAGTCGCCGATCATCGCCACCCCCGTGCTCACCAGCCCGGTTCCGGGCAGCTGGACGAAGCGCTTCGCGTTGGACAGGGGCCTGGGGACCGGCTTGCTGCGCACCCTGGCACCGTCGGGAGCCAGGTCGTAGTTCTGGAGGGAGACGCTCTTGCTCTGCCCCAGGAGCTTGGGCAGGTCGGCCGGGACCTCGCTGACGTCGGCCTTCGAGATCTTCCAGGTCGCGGTCACGCCCGGCTTGACCTGCTCGGCGACCGCCCGGCTCATGGCCAGCCCGCCCTCGTGCGTCCAGTGCGTGTCGTACTTGGAGTAGACGGGCGCTCCCGCCTCGGCCGCCGCCTGGCGCAGGGCGGGACGCAGGTCCACGGCTCCGGCCTCGGCGCTGATCCGGTTCCAGAACTCGTCGCGGACGGGTTCGGCGCACTCGGAGCCGTAGTACTGGGTGGGCAGGTTCTCCGGCACCATCGTCGTCTTGTTCGGGGCGACCACGAGGACGAACTGCCGTCCCGATCCCTCCACGACCGAGCGGAGCCGCTGGAGCCTGCTCATCACCTCGTCCAGCGGCAGGTCCGGCGTGCACGCGCCCTGGACGTCCACCCCGTAGTAGAGCCACCCCCTGCGTCCCTCGATCACGGCCGGGTAGTCCGACGGCAGCGGGGTGTCGCGGTCCTCCTCCGGCTCCGTCGCAGCGGGCGGGGCCTGGACCGGGCCGACGTCGGTCTTCCGCTGGAGCTTCGGCGCTTCGCCGAACACGCCGCGGCTGATGCCGTCGGCCGCGGTCACCGCCCTGTCGCGCAGCGGCAGGTGATCGGTGGCCCAGCGGTCGAAACCGGTGAAGAAGCCCCAGCCGTCGGTGACGGACGGGAAGGCGGCGAGCGCCCGGTTCTCGAAGGCCGGGGGACGCACACCCAGGACGAGCAGCAGCAGCGGCACGAAGAAGAACACGACCGCCGCCCCGCGCGCGGTGCCCTGGCGGGTGCCGTGGCGCGGGCGGTAGAGCCCGTGCTCGCGCGGCAGGAACGACTCGTGGAGCGGGGGCAACGCAGACCTCTTCTGCGAAGGCGCACCACCCGGTTCGACCATCACGAGCGGCAGCCTAATCAGCCGGGCAGGGGGTCGCGCGAGGTTCTGGTCGAATCGCGGACGGCCGCGCTCCCGTCGCACGTGCGTCGGGCCGTGCTCGCCGCGGAAGATGAACAGCAGGAAAACGGGGACGGACAGTCAGAGTTGATCGTGCTGCAACACCCGGTCGGCCTAGATCTTATGGTCTATTGTGCACTTAGCGTACGATCATTTTGAGTCATACGACTGCCTGTGCCTACAGGGGACCTCGAAGAGGTAGGTGCGCCGTGGACCAAGCGCTCAGCAAGGTCATCGAGTTGCGCGAAAGCGGCTTTCAGTTCCTGCACCTGCGGGACGACGACGGCCAGCTCGACCGGATCATGGCGTTCAAGCAGCGCAGAGGCTTCATCGACTCGATCCTGTTCTGGTCGGAGACCGAGGCCCGCGCCGGCAGGTTGCCCGTGGTGCGCGACTCCGGCCGTCCGGCCCAGGCCGTGTGGATCTACGAGGGGCCTCTGATCGAGGCCGTGGACCGGTTGATCGACCTCCCCGAGCCCGGCGCGCGCAACGCGCCGACGCTCATGCGGCGGACGGCGTCCGACCTGGCCGTGGTGACGACGCTGCCGTTCCGGCTGAAGCTGCCGCCCGGCGCCATCGCCTAGCTCCGGGGAACCACCAGCTTCGACTCGTAGGCCAGCACCACCAGTTGCGCGCGGTCGCGCGCGCCCACCTTGACCATGGTGCGGCTGACGTGCGTGCGCGCCGTCGCCGGGCTGATCACCAGGTGGGCCGCGATCTCGTCGTTGGACAACCCGCCCGCCACCAGCGCCAGCACCTCGCGCTCCCGCGTCGTCAGCTCCCGCAGCGTCGCGTGGTCCGGCCGGCGGTGCTCGGGGCGTGCCGCGTACTCCGCGATGAGCCTGCGGGTCACGCTCGGCGCGAGCAGCGCGTCCCCCGCCGCCACGACGCGCAGCGCGCGCAGCAGGTCGACCGGCTCGGTGTCCTTCAGCAGGAACCCGCTGGCCCCGGCGCGCAGCGCCTCGAACACGTACTCGTCGACGTCGAACGTCGTCAGCACCAGCACCCGCACCCCCGCCAGACCGGGGTCGCCCGCGATGCGCCCGGTCGCCTCCAGTCCGTCGACGCCGGGCATCCTGACGTCCATCACGACCACGTCGGGCCGGTGCTCGCGGGCCAGCTCGACGGCCCGCTCCCCGTCGCCGGCCTCGCCGACGACGGTGAAGCCGTCCTCGGTCTCCAGCAGCAGCCGGAACCCGGCGCGCACGAGCGCCTGGTCGTCGGCCAGCACGACCCTGATCACCGCGCGCCTCCCACGGGCAGGACGGCTCGCACCCGGAAGCCGCCACCGGGGAATCCTCCCGCGTCCAGCACGCCGCCGACGGCCTCGACGCGCTCGCGCATCCCGCGGACGCCGTTGCCCGGCCCCGCGTCGCCGGCGCCGGTCCCGTCGTCGGACACGGTCAGCCGCAGCACGTCGTCCTCGCGGTCGAACGCCACGGTGACGCGGGTGGCTCCGCGCGCGTGCCGCACGACGTTGGTGAGCGCCTCCTGCACGATCCGGTACGCGGTGGCGTCGAGGTGCGCCGGCAGCTCGCCCGGCTCCCCGCGCACCTCGACCGGCAGGCCGACCGGTCCGATCAGCTCGGACAGCCTCGCCAGGCCCGGCACGGGGCTGGTGCCGTCACCGGAGCGCAGCATCCCGAGCGCGGCCCGCAGGTCGACCAGCGCGGTCCGGCTGGCCTCCTTGATCGCGAGCAGCGCCGTGACCGCCTCCTCCGGCCGCCGGTCGGCGACGTGCGCGGCCACGCCCGCCTGAACGTTGATCATCGCGAGGCTGTGCGCCACGACGTCGTGGACCTCGCGGGCGATCCGGGCGCGCTCCTCCTGCTGGCGGGCGCGGCGGCGTTCCACCACCTGGTCCCGGCGCAGCACGAACAGGGCGATCAGCGGGGCGAGGACGAGCGGCCCGCCCTGGTGGGCGACGGCGTGGTAGAGGTACGCGGACGCCGCGGTGGCGACGACGACGGCGAACCGGTACCGCTGCGGCAGCGCCAGCAGGGCGAACGTGCCGGTGATCCACAGGTGGACCAGGGGGTGCGGCGGCTCCCAGCCGCGGCTGGCCGTGGCCCCGACCAGCGCGAACACCGCCGGGGGGACGATGAACAGCCGACGCCGGCGCACACCGGCGACGCTACGCCGGGTTCAGCGTCCGCTCGTCCCCCGAGCAGCGCAGCCCCCGCCTGCGCTTCCCGGCGTACCCGCGTCGAAGACGCCGCTCTTGGCCGCCGCGAGGAACGCGGGCCAGTCGGCCGTCAGCACCACGGCCGGGTTCTTCGTGTCGCGGATCGCGCCGGTGTGCGCCACCTCGACGCAGTTCCCGTTGCCGCCACTGCCGCTGCGGGTGCTCTTGCGCCACCGAAGACCGTTCACCGCCGACACCTCATCCCCGTTGCCCCTCGATCCACGCGGCGGACTGCTCGGGAGTCAGCGCTCGCTCCGAGAGGTGCTCGAACAGCAGCCTAGTGGCCCCGACCCGTTCTGGGCCGTCGATGTGCACGGACCCCGCGACGTGCTCGACGTAGACGATCCCGTGGTGTTCGGGCAGGTCGAGCACGGTGAAGGAGCCGAGCAGGCCGTCGTGGAAGCCGGACGGGAGGACCTGCACGGTCACGTTGGGCAGCTCCATCCGCCGCCGGACGACGCGCCGCTGCCGGTCGCTCGTCCGCAGCGCGCTCTCCGCGACGATCGCGTGCAGCCGCAGCGGCTCCGGCTCGATCAGGCGCTGCTGCCGCCGCAGCCGGATCTCCACCTGCGCGTCGATCCACTTCTCCGACCGGGCGACGCTGGACGAACCGAACACCTCGCGCATGTAGTCCTCCGTCTGGAGGAGGCCCGGCACGTAGCCGAGCTGGAACTCGCGCACGGCCGTGGCGTCGTTCTCGACGCTGATGAAGCCCTGGTCCTCCAGGCCGTACGCCTGCCACCATCCCTTCTCGCAGGCGCGGTCGTACAGGTCGAGGTAGGGCTCCCACTCCGGGACCGTGAGGCCGTAGAGGTCGAGCATCGCGCGGAACGCGTGGTACTCCGGGCGCTGGCCGTTCTCGATCCTGCTCAGCTTGCGGTGGTCGTACCGCAGCCCCCGCGCCGCCTCGATCTGCGTGAGCCGCGCCCGCTCGCGCAGCACCCGCAACGCCTTCCCCAGCCGCCGCTGCCGGAACGTCGTCTCCACCGGTGACCTCCTCGTCCTCGCCCGATCGCCGAACGGTTCCAGACGGAGTCGCGCAGTGGGATTCTCACGGCGGCAACGGCACCGGACGGGTGACGCGGCCCGGTGCCCCCCGGACCGGGCCGCGTCACGGAGGGTGGTCAGCGGCCGACGGCGTAGCCCTGCGCACCGCGGGCGTTGGCGGCGGCGCGGAGCAGCCCGTCCGGCCCGGCGTCGCGCGCCACGGCCGACAGGCGGCCCAGCGCCCACTCGCCGGCGTCCACGACCGAGTGCCCCCTGGCGCGGAGGTCGTCCATCGCCGCCGCGCCGATCCGGGACTCCACGACCAGCTCACCGGGGGTCCAGGCGCGCGGGAAGAACGAGCTGGGGAACGCGTTGCTGTGCCACATCGGCGAGTCGATGGCCGCCTGGAGGTTCAGGCCGCCCACGACGTGCGCGAGCCAGAACCCGAGCTGCCACTGGTCCTGCTGGTCGCCGCCGGGGGTGCCGAAGCCGATCGCCGGTGCGCCGTCGCGCAGGGCGAGGGACGGCGACAGGGTGATGCGGGGTCGCTTGCCCGGCGCGAGGGAGTTGGGCAGGCCCTCGTCCAGCCAGAACATCTGCGCGCGGCTGCCCAGGCAGAAGCCGAGCGACGGGATCGTGGGCGACGACTGGAGCCAGCCGCCGGACGGCGTGGCGGAGACGATGTTGCCCCAGCGGTCCACGACGTCGACGTGCACGGTGTCGCCGCGCGTGGTGCCGGTGCGCGAGACCGTGGGCTCGCCGATGGCGCCGCCCGTCGCGGTGGTCCCGCGGGCGCCGGGTCCGCGCAGGACGTGGCCCGGCAGGACGGGCTCGACGCCGTTCGGCGAGCCGGGACGCAGGTCGAGGGACGCCCGGTCGGTGACGAGCGCGCGCCGCTCGGCCGCGTAGGAGCGGGAGAGCAGCACGTCCAGCGGCACCTCTCCGGTGTCGCCGTACCAGGCCTCGCGGTCGGCGAACGCGAGCTTGGCGCACTCGGTGGCGAGGTGGATCGTCTCGGCGGTGGGCACGCCGTCGACGTGGGACAGGCGGTCGGCGAAGCCCTCCAGCAGCAGGAGCTGCTGGAGCAGCACCGGGCCCTGGGTCCAGCCGCCGGGCTTGGCGAGCGTCAGGTCGCCGAACTCCGCGGACACCGCGTCCTCGTAGGTGGCCTCCCAGTTCGCCATGTCCTCGCCGGTCAGCACGCCGGCGTGGTCGCGGCCGGAGTCGTCGCGGAACGCGGTGCGGGCGAACTCGTCGACGTGCGCGGCGACGAAGCCCTGCGACCACGCGCGCCGCGCGGCCTCGATCTGCGCCTCGCGGTCGGAACCGGCGGCCTCGGCGGCGGCGAGCAGCCACTCCCACGTGTCGGCGAGCGCGGTGTTGCGGAAGCGCGAGCCCGGCGCGGGAGGACGGCCGCCGGGCATCCAGCGGGCGGCGGAGGTCGGCCAGTGGTCGCGGAACAGGTCGGAGACGGTGGCGATCGTGGTGGAGACGCGCTCGATCAGCGGGAAGCCGTCGCGGGCGTAGCCGATCGCGTGGCCGAGGACGTCGCGCAGCGACCTGGTGCCGTGGTCGCGCAGCAGCGTCAGCCAGGCGTCCCACGCGCCGGGCACGGTGGCGGCGAGCAGGCCGCTGCCGGGCACGAGGTCCAGGCCGAGACCGGTGTAGTGCTCGATCGTCGCACCGGCGGGCGCGACGCCCTGACCGGCGAGGACGCGCGGCACGGGGTCGTCCGCGCGGGCGAACAGGACGGGCACCTCGCCGCCGGGGCCGTTGAGGTGCGGTTCGACGACCTGGAGGACGAAGCCCGCGGTGACCGCGGCGTCGAACGCGTTGCCGCCGTCCTCCAGCACCGCCATGCCCGCCGAGGAGGCGAGCCAGTGGGTGGAGGCGACCATGCCGTGGGTGCCGACGAGTTCCGGCCGGGTGGTGAACACCAGGACAACCTACGTCTGCGCGCGCGGTTTTGTTACCCCCGCTAACGAGATCGCCACCACTCTCAGAAACGATGGTTGTAGCGGAGCGTGATCTGGGTAGTCCCTCGGGTGGAGAACGAATCACCACCGGAGGACGACGCGCCGAAACCCCTGAAAGGGGCACTGTTCACCACATGGAGCTTCTCGCCATCGCCGCACTGTTCGTCGGGCTCGCGGTCCTGGCCGCCGTGCCGCTGGTCGCCCTGCTGCACCTCGCCGGTTCGCCCACGAGCACCAGACGCGGATGACCCCGAGCACGGTCGCTCCGCACCACCCCTGAACGCCCGTTAACCTCCTGGACGGCACGCAGCGCGTCGAGGAGGAGTGGCATGGAGATCAGGGGTACCGCGGCGATCGTCACGGGTGGGGCGTCCGGCCTGGGCGGTGCGACGGTGCGCGCGCTGGCCGAGCGCGGGGCGCGGGTGTTCGCGCTGGACCTGGCCGCCGGCGTGGAGAAGGCTCCGGCGATCGACGGGGTCACCTACCTCGAAGCGGACGTGACGTCCGCCGAGCAGGTGCAGCTCGCCGTGGACACCGCGGCCGCCGCCTCCGCCGAGCACCCGCTGCGGATCGTCGTGAACTGCGCGGGCATCGGGCCGTCGAGCCGGACCGTCGGCAAGAGGGGGCCGCACGACCTCGACCTGTTCCGCAAGGTCGTCGAGATCAACCTGATCGGCACGTTCAACGTGCTGCGCCTGGCCGCCGAGGCCATCGGCCGGACGGAGCCGCTGACCGACGGCGCGCGCGGCGTCGTGATCAACACCGCGTCGGTCGCCGCGTTCGAGGGCCAGATCGGTCAGATCGCCTACTCCGCGTCCAAGGGCGGCGTGGTCGGCCTGACGCTGCCCGCCGCGCGCGACCTGTCGTCCACCGGCATCCGGGTCATGACCATCGCCCCCGGCATCGTGGACACGCCGATGATGGCGACCGTCGCCGACGAGTACCGGGAGGGGCTCGCCGCCGCCGTGCCGTTCCCCAAGCGCCTCGCGCTGCCGGAGGAGTACGCGCAGCTCGCCGTGTCGGTCGTGGAGCACGACTACCTCAACGGCGAAGTGATCCGGATGGACGGCGGCATCCGGATGTCCCCCCGCTGACCTGCCAGGACGCGGCCGGGGGCGTCCCGGCCGCGTCCGCTACAGGTCTCCGGCGAAGGGCAGCCGGGCCATCGCGTCCGAGGTCATCCACTCGCGCAGGGCGTGGGTGGCGCGCACGTCGTCCTCGTTGTACTCCAGCAGGCGCAGCCGCTGCGGGTCGTTCGGCTCGCCGTCGTCCATGCCCACCGCGTCGCGGTACCAGCGCATCGAGTTCTCGCCGCCCGCCTCCGGGTCGCGCCAGGTGAACCCGGCGACCGGAGCGATCGTCTTCAGGCCCTTGCCGTGGGCGCAGATGAACTGCTCGCGCACGATGCCGAACAGGTCGACCCACGCGTCGGAGGTGATGAACTCCTTGACCTGCGCGATGGTCGGCACTCCCGGCTGACCGGCGAAGCGCTCGGCGGACGCCAGCAGCCAGCGGTTCTCCGCCAGCTCGTTGTAGCAGTAGGCGCGGAACGTCAGGCCCCGCGCGCGGGCCCGCAGCCGCACGCCCGTCAGCCAGGTCCAGAACTCCCCGAACGAGCGCCCCTCGTCGTTCGTGGGCAGCGGCTCCCAGGTCGCGAACGCGCGGTAGCCGTGCTCCTCGCCGACGTCGGCCCCCGACAGCAGGCTGCCCCACAGGTACGCGCCCAGGTCGGCGAAGCTCTCCATGTCCACGTCGACCTCGACGTCGGCGCGCGGCACGTCCACCCGCGGCACGCGCCGCACGACCGCGAGGTCCCGCAGCCACGCCCGCGCCAGGACCACCGCGTCGGAGAACGGCATCCCCACCAGGGGCGTCAGCTCCTTCGCCGGGTCCAGCGCGGCCAGCGCGTCCACCGTGGGCACGCCCACCCGGCGCAGCACCACGGCGTCCTCGCCGCGCACGACGAGGCTCACGTCCCGGCCGCGCCGCAGGTCCTGCTCGCAGTTCGGCCACCACGGGCAGCTCTTGCACTCCACGATCCGCGACGGCCGCGCCAGCGGCTCGGCCCCGCCCGCGGCGGCGTGGGCGACCGACAACCGGTCGGAGAACCGCGCGTCGTACTCGGACAGCGCCGTGCGCCCGCCGGGCCAGGTCGGCGCCTCCAGGTCGTGCCACAGCACCACGTCGGCGTCCATGCCGATCACGCCGCCGGACGCCCGGCCGCGCACGGCGTACCCGGCGGCCTGGAGCTGGCGCTGGGCGTGGGCCAGCCGGAGCTGGTCGCGCGGCTGCGGCCGGACCCTGCGCAGCGGGTCGGCGCGGCTGGCGCCGGGCAGCGGGTAGGCCAGCGACGACGTGCGCGCGCCCTGTCCCGGATCGGTGATCTTGTGGCGGACGACGAGCACCGGCACGTACCCGGTCGAGTCCTTGACCAGCAGGTCGATGCCGCCGCGGCGTCCGCCGGACTCGTCGCGGGGCAGCACGGCTCCCCAGATGAACTGCGTTCCGGCCTGCATCGCGGCGAGGGTCACCCGTTCGCGGTCGGCCGTGCGCACGTCGGGGCCCGTCGGGATCTCCATGAGATCGGAGCCGACGATCCGGCCGAGCGCGGTCGCCACGCCCCGGCGGTGCGCGGCCGCGTCCGCCTTCCGCTGCTCCGCGACGAGATCGGGAGGCGCCGACTGCGCCTGGACCACGTCCGGATCGTTTTCGAGGTGCACCCGCCGCCGACAACGAGTGACCACGCCGGCGTCGAGCTGCACCTGGGAAGTCACCCCTGCAGGGTATGTCCGTTCAGCGGAGGATGTGGAGCGGACCCCTCCGTTGATCTGGATCTTTTGTACTGTTCCGGGTAGGAGGTGGGGCCTCGATGGCGCGCAAGAAGGTGACCCCGGAGGGTCCCAGGATCACTCCGGGCAGGGCGAAGAACCTGATCGGTGTGGCGAAGGTGGTGGCTCCCGCTCTCGTCCCGGTGATGATGCCGTTCGTGGCGCGGACCGCCGGAGTGCTGGCCGACCGGTACGACCGGTACCGGGCGTCGCGGCTGGGCGTCGCGGTGGACGAGCTGCCGCTCTACAGCGGCAGGGGCGCCCGGCTGCACGCGCGCATCGCGGGTTTCGCGGGCGCGCTGGACGAGCTGCGCGCGAAGGACCGGGTGTACGTGGAGGAGACGGAGTCGCGCCTGGTGAAGCTCCTGGCCGCGGTGCGCGCGGCGGAGCGGATGCCCACGTCGCGGCGCAAGGCGGCCCACCGGGCCGTGGCGACGGACCTGGACGCCTTGGAGGCCGACCTGCTCCGCCGCCTGGGCGTCGGCTGAGCGGTCGGCCTCGCGGTCGCGAGGCCGACCGCCCCGCTCAGCCCTTCGTGACGAAGCCCTCGGCCACCAGCCAGTCGCGGGCCACGTCGGCCGGGTCCTCGCCGTCCACGTCCACCCTGGCGTTCAGCCGGAGCATGACGTCGTTGTCCAGCTTCGCGGCGACGGGCGCGAGCACCTCCGCGATGCGCGGGTCCTCGTCCAGCTTCGCCCGCCGGACGGCGAGCGCCGCGTTGTACTGCGGGAAGAACTTCCGGTCGTCGACGAGCACCTGGAGGTCCAGGGCCAGGATGCGGCCGTCGGTCGTGAAGATCTCGCCGAAGTTGCACACGTCGGCGTCGGCCGCGGCCTGGTAGATCGGGCCGGTGCCGAGGATGCGGACGTTGTCCTGCGGCACGGTGAACTCGTACGCCCGCTGCAACCCCGGCATCCCGTCGTTGCGGCTGGCGAACTCCGTCTCCAGGCAGAACGTCGCCTCCTCCGGCCGCTCGCGGGCGAGCCGGGCCAGGTCGGAGATGGTGGTGACGCCCAGACGCGCCGCCACCTCCTTGTCCACGCCGAACGAGTAGGTGTTGTTCAACGCCGTGTAGTTCTGCCAGGCGACGCCGTTGCCCACGTCCGCCGCGCGCACCGCCTCGAACTGCTCCCGCCCGTCGGGGATCGGGTCGGTGTTGCCCAGGTAGGTGATCCACGCCGTGCCGGTGTAGTCCCAGTACAGGTCGACCTGGCCGGTGAGCAGCGCCTGCCGCGCGCTCTGCGAGCCCTGGATGTTCGTCAGATCGCTGACCTCGGCGCCCGCCGCCTGGAGGGCGAACTCGGCGACGTAGCCGAGGACGATGTTCTCGGTGAAGTCCTTCGAGCCGACGGTCACCTCGACGCCGTCCAGGACCGGCGTGATGGAGCCGGGACCGACGTCCAGCGGCACGGCGGACCCCGGTGACAGGCCGCAGCCCGACAGCAGGCCGACGACCGCGAGCGCTCCGGCGAGCCGTGTCGCGACCGGTCGCCTCATCGCAGCCCCCTCGGTCCGAGTCGCTGCTCGGCGAGGTTGCCGAGCCAGTCGACGAGCAGCGCCAGCGTCCCGGCGAGCGTCGCGCCCACCACCAGCACCGACGGCCGGTCCAGCTTGTAGCCGGTGTCGATCAGCACGCCCAGGCCGCCCGCGCTGATGAGGAACACCAGCGTCGCCGTGCCGACGGCGAGCACCAGCGCCGTGCGCAGACCGGCGAGGACGTACGGGACCGCCAGCGGGAACTCGATGCGGCGCAGCACCGAGAACGACGACATGCCGATGCCGCGACCGGCCTCGACGAGCGCCGGATCGACCTGCTGGAGGCCCACCATCGTGTTGCGCAGGACCGGCAGCAGCGCGTAGAGCGCGATCGGGCCGACGCCCACCCAGAAGCCGACGTTCCCCGTGAACAGGAAGAACAGCACCAGCAGGCCCACGGCGGGCGCGGCCTGGCCGATGTTGGCGACGATCAGGAACAGCGGTGCGACGGGACGGGCCCAGCGGCGGGTCAGCACCACGCCGAGCGGCACCGCCACGACGAGCACGATCGCCGCGACGGTCACCGTCAGCAGCAGGTGCTGCCAGGTCAGCGTCAGGATGTTCGCGGCGTTGAGGTTGCGCGCCTCGATCTCGTCGAGGTCGCGGCTGAACGCCCACAGCAGCACACCGGCGAGGATCAGCAGCACGACGACCGGCTGCGCGAACAGCCGCAGCCGCTCGGCACGCCTCGACCCGGAGTCGGGGGTGAACTCGGCGGTCACCGGGCGACCGCCTCCTCCCGGATCTGCCGGATCGTCGCCATCAGCGTGTCGATGGTGACGACGCCCGCGTACTCGCCGCGCGCCTTCACCACGACGGCCAGGCCGCCGTCGTCGGTGAGGATCGCCTCCAGCGCGTCCTGGAGCGTCGACTGGGTGGACACGGTGTCCTCGACCGCGCGACCCGCCGCGCCCAGGGACGCGGCACCGGCCAGGTCGTGCGAGGACACCCAGCGCATCGGACGTCGCCGCACGTCCAGCACCAGGCCGATCGCGCCGCGCCGGGAGCCCAGCGCGGCGCGCAGGGCGGCGGGGTCGTCGCCGACCGACGCCGTGGGCACCTCGCTCAGCTCGACGTCGCGCACCCGTTGCAGGGTGAGCTGCTTGAGCGACGCGCCCGCGCCGACGAACCCGGCCACGGTGTCGTCCGCCGGGTTGGCGAGGATCGCCTCCGGCGTGTCGTACTGGAGGATCGTCGAGCGCGGCCCGAGCACGGCGATGCGGTCGCCGAGCTTCACGGCCTCGTCGAAGTCGTGCGTGACGAAGACGATCGTCTTGTGCAGCTCCGCCTGCAGGCTCATCAGCTCGTCCTGGAGGTTCCCCCTGGTGATGGGGTCGACCGCGCCGAACGGCTCGTCCATGAGCAGGACCGGCGGGTCGGCCGCGAGCGCGCGGGCCACGCCGACGCGCTGCTGCTGCCCGCCGGAGAGCTGGCGCGGGTAGCGGTCGCGGAACTCACCGGCGTCCAGCCCGACGAGGTCGAGCATCTCGTCCACCCGGTCGGACACCCTCTTCTTGTCCCACCGGAGCAGTCCGGGCACGACGGCGACGTTCTGCGCGACCGTGAGGTGCGGGAACAGCCCGGCCTGCTGGATCGCGTAGCCGATGCTGCGGCGCAGCTCGTCCGGGTCGATCGACAGCGCGTCCTCGCCGCCGATCGTGATCGTGCCCGACGTGGGCTCGATCAACCGGTTGATCATCTTCATGGTGGTCGTCTTGCCGCAGCCGGACGGCCCGACGAACACGACGATCTCCCCCTCGGGAATCGTCATCGAGAAGCGGTCGACCGCGGGCTCCTTCTGCCCCGGGTAGCGCTTGGTGACCTCGTCCAACCTGATCTCAACGCCCACGTGTCCCCCTCGAAGTGGTCAGTCGGCCGAACAGCGCGAACAGCCCGTCGAGCACGAGCGCGAGGAGCACCACGAGCACCGTGCCCGCGAGAGCAGAGTTCACCGCGTTCGCGCTGCCGACCCTGGCCAGCCCGCTGAAGATGACGTTGCCGAGGCCGAAGCCCTTGGCGTAGGCGGCGATGGCCGCGATTCCCATGAGCATCTGCGTGGACACCCGCATCCCGGCGAGGACCGCGGGCCACGCGAGCCGCAGCTCGATCCTGGTCAGGACGTCGAAGCGGCTCATGCCGATGCCGCGCGCCGCGTCCACGACCGCCGGGTCCACGCCGGACAGTCCGACGATGGTGTTCCGCACGATCGGCAGCAGCGCGTAGAG
The DNA here is from genome assembly GCF_016464305.1 of Umezawaea beigongshangensis. Lineage (GTDB taxonomy): Bacteria > Actinomycetota > Actinomycetes > Mycobacteriales > Pseudonocardiaceae > Umezawaea_A > Umezawaea_A beigongshangensis. The sequence continues at coordinate 324,546 of NZ_JAEIOJ010000003.1, read as the reverse complement.
CACCAGCGCCGTCATCGTCGGCGCGACGCCGAGCCCCAGCACGGGGATCAGCAGGCCGAGCATGGCGAACGACGGGATGGTGAGGATCGCGCTGGTCAGCGCCGTCGCGACGGCCGAGCCGACGGGACTGCGGTAGACCGCGACGCCGATCAGCAGGCTCAGGACCGTCGCCAGGACGGTGGCCTGCACGACCCCGCTGACGTGCAGCCACGAGTCGGTCAGCAACTGCTCCCAGCGGGAGGCGACGTAGTCGGAGAAGCTCACGGGCGGCCCGCCCGCTCGGCGACCGGCTCGTCGACCACCGGGATGGTGTCACCGGGGTGCTCCGGGTCGTCGATGCGGGTGGTCACCTCGTCCATGACCTCGGCCACGCGCTCCTCCTTGCGGATCAGCGGATCACTGCGCAGGTCCTTGGCGAGCGACACGCACAGCCCGATCATCACCACGACGAACGGCAGGGCCGCGATGATCGTGGTGTTCTGGAGACCCTTCAGCGCGTCCGAGCCTCCGAGCAGCAGCATCACCGCCGCGACGAGGCCGGTGAGAGCGCCCCAGAAGACGACGACGCCCCTGCTCGGCGCGATGGAGCCGCGCTGCGTCAGCGTCCCCATGACGACCGACGCGGCGTCCGCGCCGGACACGAAGAAGATCGCCACGAGCAGCATCACCAGCACGGTGGTGAGCCCGGCCCACGGGAACGTGTCGAGCAGCCCGAACAGCTGCGCCTCCGGCGTCGAGCGACCGGCGACGTCCGTGCCGCCGCGCTGGGCGTGGATCGCGCTGCCGCCGAGGATCACGAACCACACCAGGCTCACGCCGCTCGGCACGAGGATGACGCCCGCGACGAACTGCCTGATCGTGCGGCCGCGGCTGATCCTGGCGATGAACATGCCGACGAACGGCGTCCAGGAGATCCACCACGCCCAGTAGAAGATCGTCCAGCCGGACAGCCACTTCTCGGTGGCGTCGCCGCCGGACGCCGCGGTGCGACCGGCCATGTCGGCCAGCTCGCGGAAGTAGTCGCCGATCGCGGTGGGGACGAGGTTCAGGACGAAGACCGTCGGGCCGACCACGAAGACGAACGCCGCCAGCACCACGGCGAGCACCATGTTGACGTTCGACAGCCACTGCACGCCCTTGGCCACGCCGGACACCGCCGAGGCGATGAACGCGGCCGTGAGCACGGCGATCACCCCGACGAGGACGGCGTTGCCGATCTCACCGGCCCAGCCGGCGACCTCCAGGCCGCTGCCGATCTGGAGCGCGCCGAGGCCGAGCGAGGCGGCCGAGCCGAAGAGGGTGGCGACGATCGCGAGGACGTCGATGGCCCTGCCCGCGCCGCCGTCGGCGCGGCGCTCGCCGAGCAGCGGTGCGAACGCCGAGCTGATGAGCTGCTTGCGGCCGCGGCGGAAGCTGCCGTAGGCGATGGCGAGGCCGACGACGGCGTAGATCGCCCACGGGTGCAGCGTCCAGTGGAACATCGTGGTCGCCATCGCGGTCTGCACGGCCTGGTCCGATCCGCCCTCGACGGTGCCGGGCGGCGGGGTCACGAAGTGCGTGAGCGGCTCGTTGACGCCGTAGAACATCAGGCCGATGCCCATGCCCGCGCTGAACATCATCGCGACCCAGGAGACCGTGGAGAACTCGGGAGCCTCGTCGTCGCGGCCCAGCGGGACGCGCCCGTAGCGGCTCAGGGCCAGCCACAGCGCGAAGACGACGAACCCCGAGGCCGTCAGCACGAACGCCCAGCCCAGGTTGCGGATGATCCAGTTCAGCGCGCTCGTGGACGCCGAGGCCAGCGAGTCCGTGCCGAGGACGCCCCAGCCGACGAAGGCCAGCACGAGGCCCGCGGCGACGGCGAACACCACGGGATCGGTGCGGGCGGGGCTTCGCGTCCCGTCCGCCGGACCCCGCCGGTCCGGTGGCGGTGTGCCCGGAAGTGGTTGTCCCACCGGGTGTTCACTTGTTGTCACGTGGCGTGCCTTCCCGTTCATCGGCAAGGCGACCGAGGCGTTCTGGCCAATCCCCCGACCGCCAGCAGCCCGACCACCGTGGACCATTCGAGTGAACAGGGCAAGTCGACGCGCGCACCCGCCCGCCTGATTCCCCTCTTGTGACCTGGGGAAACGCACCAATAGAAATAGTACGAGCGTTCTGCGAATCTGCCCTTTCGTCCCGCGCCCCGCGGTGAGCGGGAGAACCGGCTCCCGCCGGGGGTGCCCGGTCTCCTAGGCTCGGGGCGTGACCGGACGGCCTGCTCCCACCCGCGTGCTGCGCGGAGTGCTGCTGGCCGTCACGTCCTCCGCGCTCACCGTGACGGCGCACGGCGTCGGCGGTGGCTCGCCGTCGGAGTTCCTGCCCGCCCTGCCGCTGGCCGTGCTGGCGGGAGCCGCGAGCACCGCGCTGGCCGACCGGCGGCGGGACGCGCGGTCGGTCCTGCTCGTGCTCGGCGCGGCGCAGATCGCCCAGCACGCCCTGCTCACCTCGGTCGGCCGGCACCAGCACGCGGGTCGCGAGCCGCTGATCGACCCGTGGCAGATGACGGCCGCCCACGCGCTGGCCGCCCTGCTCACGGGCCTGCTGCTGGCCAGGGCGGACCGGGCGCTGCTCTCCCTGGTGGCCGCCGTGTCCCGGCTCGTGCCGAGGAGGCTCGCGCCGCCACCCGCGTCCGCGCCGCTGCGCGTCGGCGCGGCCCCCGTCGACCTGCGACCGCACGTGCTCGCCGGTGCGCTGCTGTGCCGCGTGCACGGGCGGCGCGGCCCGCCGCTGTTCTCCTGATTCCGAATCCTTCCCCGCACCCCTCTGGATCTCAGGAGCAACAACTCAATGTCGACAAATCGATATGGCGTGCGCACGATCGCCCGCGGCTGCGCCGTGCTCGGCGTCGCCGGCGTCGTCGCCCTCAGCACCGCCGGCACGGCGTCCGCGCACGTCACGGCCTCCACGCCGAAGGACGCCGTCAAGGGCGGCTACAGCAAGATCACCCTGCGCGTGCCGAACGAGCGCCCCAACGCGGGCACCGTGAAGCTGGAGATCACCCTCCCCGCCGAGCACCCGCTGGCCTCGGTGAGCACGAAGCCGGTTCCCGGCTGGAAGGGCGAGGTCGTCAAGGCCGCGCTCGACACCCCGATCACGTCCCACGGCACCGAGATCACCGAGGCCGCCAGGACCATCACCTGGACCGCCGACCCCGGCACCCGGATCGAGCCCGGCCAGTTCAACGAGTTCGACATCTCGGTCGGCCCGCTGCCGGAGAACACCGACAGCCTGCTGCTCGTCGCCACGCAGACCTACGACAACGGCGAGGTCGTCGCGTGGGACGCGCCGCCTCCCGCCGAGGGCGCCGAGGAGCCGGAGCACCCGGCCCCCGTCGTGAACCTGGTGGACGCCGCCGAGGGCGACGACCACCACGGCACGGCCGCCAACACCGCGTCCACCGGCACCGCGTCCACCGAACAGGACTCCCACGCGGAGTCCTCCACCGGTGAGGACACCACCGCCCGCTACCTGGCCGGAGCCGGTCTCGCCGTCGGCGCGCTCGGGCTCGGCGTCGGCGTGGGCGCTGTCCTGCGGTCCCGCCGCAGCGGTGGGGGCTCCGGGGCATGAGGCGCTGGCCGTCCCTCCTCGCGTCCGCGGTGATCGCCGGCGCGATGGCGCTCGGAACCGCCGGTCCCGCCCTGGCGCACAACGTCCTGATCGGCAGCGATCCCGCGAACGGCTCGTCGGTCGACGCCGGTCCGCGGCAGCTGACCCTGACGTTCGACCAGCCGGTGCAGGGCGGTGAGGACATCAACACCGTCACCGTGATCGGTCCGGACGGGAGTCACTGGGAAGCCGCCAGCGCCCCCACCATCAAGGACAACGTGGTGACGGCGCAGGTCAGGCCGCTCGGCCCGGCCGCCGAGTACACCGTCGGCTACCGGATCCTGTCCGCCGACGGCCACCCCGTGACCGGCTCGGTGAAGTTCACCCTCACCACGGCCGGCACCGGCACCCCGGCGCCGGAGTCGGAGATCAGGGCGACCGGGTCCGCCGCGAGCGGCTCGGCGTCCAACTCTCCCGACGGCGGGAGCGGAATGCCGATCTGGCCGTGGATCGTCGCCGCGGTGGTGCTGCTCGGCGGAGGCGTGTTCCTCGCGCTGCGCGGCGGTGGCGGCAAGGAGGACGGCCGGGCATGACGACCAACCGGACCGCGCTCCCCACCAGGCACTTCGTGCTCCTGGTCACCACGCTCGGCGGTGTGCTGGGCGTGCTCCTCGGGCTGCTCCTCGCCGCCCAGGACCCCGTGCCGGGGGTGGCGGAGCCGGGGCTCGCGGTCCGGTTGGGTCTTCCGCTGGTGCGCGTCGTGCTCGACCTGGCGGCCACCGCCGCCGTGGGGCTGAGCCTGCTGCCGAAGCTGCTGGGCTTCTCGCGTCCGGCCCTCACGGAGCCGGTGATGCGGATCGCCCGCCGGGCGGCCGTGGTCGCCGCCGCCGTGTGGGTGCTGTGCGCGCTGCTGTCGATCGTGCTCCAGGCCGCGGAACTGCGGCCCGGAACCACGATCACGATCGGTTCGGCCGTGGACTACGTGCGCCAGGTCGGGGCCGGGCAGGGGCTGCTGTTCAGCGCCGTCTGCGCCCTCGTCTCCCTGTGGATCGCCGTGCTCGCCGTGCGCTCCGGGGAGTCCGTTCCGGCCGAGCTGAGAATCCTCGTCGCGGTGTTCGGACTGCTGCCGCTGCCGATCACCGGACACGCGTCGAACTGGAAGTACCACGACTACTCGATGATCTCCATGGAGCTGCACGTGGTGGGTGCGGCGGTGTGGACGGGAGGGCTCGGAGCGCTCGTGGTCCTGGTCGCGCACCGGCGTGGACTGCTGGCCGACGCGCTGCCGAAGTTCTCGAAGCTGGCGACCGTCTCACTGATCCTGGTTTCGGCAACGGGCCTGTTCAACGGCCTGCTGGAGCTGAATCTGAACCCGGTCGTGGAGCTTCCGGAGTCGCTGTTCACCACGAGCTACGGCCTGGTGCTGGTGGGCAAGATCGTGTGCTCGGCACTGCTGGCCGCGCTGGGCGCGAACATCCGCTGGCGCCTGATGCCGCACGTCGCGCAGCACCGGACGACGGCCGTGATCGGCTGGGCCGCGCTGGAGCTGACGATCATGGGAGTGGCCTTCGGCCTGGCCGTCGTCCTGTCCAGAGCCCCGGTGAGCTGACTCGTCCACCCCTGTGGACAACCCTGTGGACAACCCGGAATTGTTTCACGTAGAACGTCGCCACCGAGGGCCGTGCACGAACGCTCACCTCGCGGTGCCCGAACGCTCAACTCGGGGTGCCTGAACGCTCAACTCGCGCACGGGGGTGGTGGGCAGAAGCGTTTGGAGGAGCGGGCGATCATTTGGCTCGGCAGGTGCGGAGTTCTTCCAGGCGTTCGACCACCTGTTGGCCGCGGCGGTCCAGCTCTCGGCCGTCTATCCAGCCGTTCGCGTAGTAGCGGTAGTCGCGGGCGAGTTCGAGCAGTTCGGCGAGGTGGTCGGCGGATCTGCGGCGGCGTTCCTCGTCGAAGGCGGCCAGGAGCGGAAGCTCCGTGTCGACGATCTGGTCCAGCACGAGCGCGTGCCGCAGTGCGCGTCGAGCGCGCCAGCGCCGCAGTCCCAGTCGACTCACCAACGCGTTCACCCGGGTCGCCCACCTCACCGTCGTCCGCACCAGAACCCTGACACGGTCGAACGAGTCCGTCGATGCTGCATTCGTGTTCGGGACGACCCACGTTACCGAACAGCCGCGCACGCGGAGAGTGATCAGCGGTAAGGGGTCCACCTGGACCGGGTGTCGCCGCGCCGCAGAGCGTCGAGGCGTCGTCGCAGCTCAGAGCGTACGACGGGGTTGCTGCGCAGGATCGGCAGCACCGCGGTCGTGAGCTTCAGCTCACGCACAGCACGCAAAACGCCAAAGCCATCCCATCGGGTGACATCGAAGCGGTAGGACCGCACGAGCTGACGGTTGAGGTGCGCGGCGTGCCCGAAGCGGGCGACGCCGACGGGCAGCACGGTCAGGTCCCACTCGCGGGGGCCGAGCGAGACGGAGTCGAAGTCGCACAGCACCGGACCGCGCGGGCTCGGGATGAGGTTGCCCAGGTGCGCGTCCCCGTGCAGCACGCCGGTCGGCAGCACCGGCCGCAGCGACGCGAGGCGGACCGCGAGGTCGGCGCACCGCTCCTCCAGGAAGGCGCGGTCGTCGTCGGCCAGCTCCTCGGCGTCGGCGAGTCGACGCCGTACGTCGTCCAGCGGCGCCCACCGGGGCAGGGCGAAGGTGGGAGCGGGCAGTTCGTGCAGCCTGCGCAGCACCCGGCCGAGGTCGCGGCCGGTCAGCGCGCGTCCCGTGGCGGGGACGGCGGACCAGACCGTGACGAGGTGATCACCCGCGACGACGGGCTGCCGGACGCCCGGCAGCAGGCGTACGGCCGGGACGTCGTGCTCCTCCAGCCAGCGGGCCACGTCCACGACCTTGGACGCGCGGTGCCGCAGCCCCACCGACCCGACGATCCGCACGACGACGGGGTCGTGCGCGAGGTGGAACACGGCGTTGCTGGTGAACTTGATCAGCCGCGCGCCGCGGTGGTCGAGGCCGAGACCCGAGCAGACGTCCTCCAGGACCGCGTGCAGCTTCCCGGCGGTGAACCGCCCCCCGGGTCGAGCCGCCGCGGTCGTGGTCATCGCCCCGGCCGCTCCTCGGCGCGCACGCTCATGCCGCCGTGTCGCTTCCGGTGAACTTGGCGAGCCGGTCGGCCAGCTCGCGCGCCTCCGGGTTGTTGCGCCGCTTCTCCGCCTGGAGCTGGAGCGGCCTCATGCGGTCGCGCGTGCGCTTGGACTTCAAGCCCTCGGAGAGCTCGACCGCCTGGCGGCCGATCTTGGCCCCGTACTCGACGTCGCCCTCCAGCAGGTGGTTGATCGACAGCGACGTGAGGTTGAACGAGCGGTTGCGGCTCATCTCCTCGCCGTAGCTGCTGATCGCCTTGGACAGCGCGGGGATGGCGGTGCGCGTGTACTTCGGGTCGACCGTCTGGGCCAGCTCGGTGTGGACCGTGCCGATCATGGACGACAGGTCCATCTCGTTGAAGAACTTCGCCCACGCGGGCGCCTCGCTGATGTTGGCCCGCGCGAACTCGTCGCGCGCCCGGCCCAGCAGGCGCATGGCCTGGTCGTCGGAGCCCATCTTCGCGTAGGCCCACGCCTCGTTGGCGCACAGGATGCCCACCGCCAGTTCGGAGCCGGAGTTCTGCGCGGCCAGCTGACCGAGCTGGAACACCTTCAGCGCGTCGTCCGGAGCGTCCTGGTGCAGGTAGACGCGGCCCATGCGGTAGAGGATGTTGGCGACCAGCGCCTCGTTGCCGCCCTGCTTGGCGAGGTCGAGCGCCTGGCCGAAGTGGTTGCGGGCCGAGTCCATCAGGCCGGTGTCGAACGACGTCCACCCGGCCAGGTTGTGCAGGTCGGCCAGCGCGACGTAGAGGCGCTCGCGCACGAGGTCCGTCGCGGTCGCGCCGAGCATCTGCTGACCCCAGGAGAGCTGGGCGACGACGGCGTCGCGGCAGGAGCCACCGCCGTACTGGTAGTCGAGGGCGCGCAGGGCGCGGGTGGCCGCTTCGACCTGCCGGACGTCGGTCATGCCGATGCGTCCCGGAGCCGGAGTCTGTGTGGGGTTCGAGACCCACGACCCGGAGTCCGCACCGAGCACGGCCGCGCCCACCGTAACGGCGGCGGCGTGCGCGAGGAACTTCCGACGCTTCACCGACTCGTCCTCCTCCGAATGGGGTGACTCCTGCGTCGCAGCCACCCGAACTGCCGTGGCCTCGTCGTAGGCGAGGCCCATGTACCCCCTGGGAACGCCCAGACCGAGCGCGATCCGCGTCAGGACGTCGTAGGCCATGACCTGACGACCCTTGAGGATCTCGGACACCTCGGACTGCGACTGGCCCGTGAGAGCGGCGATCTGGCGCTGGGACACGCCGTGCCGGCGAAGCAGCCGGTAGACCGAACTGATCTCCCGCTTCGCCAGCGCTTCGCGCATCTCCTGCTGATCCCAGACCTCCGGGGTAACAGGAGAGCCCTGGGAACCGATGGTGTTCAATTGCGCCCCCTCACAGTCCATTGGGCGTCGTTCGCAGAGTAGGGGCACTCCACCGACCGCGAGAAGTGCTGATCGGCGAGGCTGATCGGCTCTGCCGAAGTTCGCCGACCGCTCGTCGTGGAAGTGCCACCGGCCACCGCGCAGGCGCCCCGTTGCTGTGGGAATCATCGCAATCTGGGATCCGGTGAGCGAGTGAGCACGGAGAGGAACTTCCGACGTGGATCTGATCGAGCGGACGGTGACCACCACCCCCGGTGGCCCGGCAGCGTCTGCCGTCGCCACGACGGACCCCGGTTCCTCTCCCGCGAGCTCGTACGTGGAGTCGGCCCTCGACTCCACGAGGCGTGGAACGACCGGCGAGCGCCGCTGGTGGCGGATCAGCTGCGGTGACGTCGTCGACCGGGACAGGTGTCTCACCGTGATGGTGGACGAGGACCGAGTGGTGCTCGTGGGTCCGCCGGGTGAGACTGCGGTTCTGTCGGCAGATCAGCTCGTTGCGCTCAGGGCAGCTCTACGCGAAGCCGCCGAGCAGGCGGAAAGGTGACGGTGACGTTTCGGTGGACGAGATCCTCGGACAAGTTCTTCGCAACGCGGTGTGGGAGCGGCTCGATCTCCTGACGGAGCTGGCCACACGCGCTGACGCCCCCTCCCTGCTCTCGGTGGCTCGCTCCGAGCTGCCGAAGCTGACGGACGGCTGGCGTGCCCTGCTCGCCGCCCACGAACCGGACGACAAGGGCAACTGCCCCGAGTGCTCCGGTCGCTGGCGGCAGCAGAAGGCCCCGTGCTCCGTCTGGCGGGCGGCCTACGACCACCTCGTCGTCGGCGGTCTCGCTCCACGCCCGGCTCGCCAGCGCTCGGCGACCGTGACCGGCGCGGTCACCCGTGCCCGTCGCGCGGTGGCCAGAGCCCACTGACGGGCGGCCCCGACCTGTCGTTCCCCCGACACGACTGGTCGAGCAACCGCCCACCGGCCGGCGGTCCGGGACGTGCGAACCCCCGACCGCGACGAACCGGGCCGCCGGCCGGCCACAGACCAACCGAATGACACGACGGCACCGGCAGGTGCCACTGCCCGCCGTCGTGACCGTGCTCCCGCGGACCGGTGTCGTGCACACCTTCCCTCCTCGACCGACACCGGTCCGCGGTCACCACGGCACCCGGGGTCAGGACACGGAACGCGCGATGCACGCGCCTGCGACGAGCGTGGCCACCGCGGACACGGCGAACAGCCCGCGACATCCGGCGGCGCGGCGATCAGCGCGGCCGTCCCGGTCCGCCACGCGACGAGCAGCAGCGCGGCGACGGCCACGACCCCGGCGGAGAGCAGGACGTACGGGCGGCGGCCGGAGCGGTCGGACGGGGTGCCGAAGGCGTTGCCGAGGTTGATCGCGAAGTGGCAGCACCAGGCCCACTCGACGTCGCCGATGACCGACCAGACGAAGCAGCCGCGTGCCCCGACCCTCCTGGCGGCCTCGGCGTGCGCGGCCGGGTAGTCGATCCGCCGCTGGTCGTGCGGCGATCGTCGCCAGATCGCCGTCCAGGACGGACAAGCGGTCGGCGAATTCGTCGGAGTAGCGGCCGGTGAGCAGCGGATCGGCGTAGAGCCGGTCGTGCGGCGCGTTGCCGGTGTCGGCCACCGCCCGGTCCCGCGGCGCGAGTCGCTCGCGGCCCACGCGGGCGTGCGGTCGTCGGCGGTGCCGACGTTCTCGGCCCCGGCGGCGCGCAGGGACCGCACGGCGAGCCCGTGCGCGAGGTTCTGGTGGTGAGCAGGGGGCAGCGCGGTGGGCAGCGCGCCGTGCAGCAGGGTCCGGCCGGGAGCGTGCAGACCGATTGCGTACCCCAGAAGGGTTACTATCGCTGGCCCGTTCAGGGGAATCCCGTGTTTCACCCGATCAGCCAACCGATCGGCGGTCACCCCCGCGCATTCCGCGAACAGCTCCGCCGTGTCGCGGACGAGCTGTCCACCCGCGTCCTCCAGCGGCTGCGGGGTGTGCCGGTGGTACGGCGTGACGACGGGTTCGACCCCCGCGTCGGCGAGTGCGTCGACGAGCCGGTCGCAGAGGTCGGGACCGCGCGGCTCGACGGGCCCGCTGCCGGTCGGCCGCACGCGTGACCAGGCGATGGAGAAGCGGTGGACGTCCACGTCCTGGTCCTTGAGCAGGGCGACGTCCTCGCGCCGGCGGCGGTGGTGGTCGCACGCGACGTCGGCGTTCTGCCCCTCGCGGACCCGGCCCGGAGCGGCGGTGACCGTGTCCCGGACGGTGGGGCCGCGACCGTCCTCGGCCACCCCGACCTCGCTCCGGAAGGCCGAGGTGGAAACACCCCGCGGGAAACGGTCGGGCAGGGCCGCGTAGCGCCTCCGGGTGATCTTTTCGGCGGCCAGACGTGAAAGCGGATCGGATAGTGGGCCGGATGGTGGTGACGTGGAAGTACGTGCAGCGCAAAACGGGTTAGATGACCTGACCACCGCCACTTCAGGAGTCGCCGTGACCAGTGCCACCCCGTTGCGCAGGCAGCCGGTTCAGCAGCGCAGTGCCAAGCGCGTCGAGCGCATGGTCGAGGCGTGCGCGTCCTTGATCGACGAGGTGGGCTACGACGGGGTGACGACCACGCTCATCGCGGAACGCGCCGGTGTCGCCGTCGGTTCGCTCTACCAGTTCTTCCCGGACAAGCGCGCGGTCGTGCAGTCGCTGACCCTGCGCAACCTGGAGAAGTTCATGGAGACGATCACCGCGCGCTTCTCCACCACGGTCCTCGAACACTGGTGGGACGCCGTCGACTCGATCTTCGACGTGTACGTCGCGATGCACCGCGAGGTGCCCGCGTTCTCCCGGCTGCACTTCGGCGACGTCGTGGACATGCGGCTGCTCGACGACCAGCGCGACAACAACGCGGTGATCTCCGACCGGCTCTCGGAGCTGATCGCCGCGAAGTTCGGCATCCCGCTGCACGAGCTGCAACTGCCGATCTCCATCGCCGTGGAGGCGGCCGACGGCGTGCTGAAGCTCGCCTTCCGCCGCGACCCCGACGGTGATCCCGGCGTGCTCGCGGAGGCGAAGGAGCTGGTCAGGGGCTACCTGTCCAGCCGCATCGACACGCGGCAGCCGACGGCGGACGGTCAGCCGAAGTCGACTCCCTCGCCGCGGTAGGTCGGCACCGCGCCCTGCACCGCGTCGCCGCGCACGAGGTGGAACCGCGAGAACCTCTCGGCCAGCTCCCCCGCCTTGGCGTGCCGCATCCACACGCGGTCGCCGAGGCGCAGCGAGTCCGCGGCACGGCCCACGACCGGGGTCTGCACCTCTCCCGCGCCCTCCAGCCCGAGCAGCTTCAGCCCCTCCGGCAGGTGCGGCCGGGGCAGCCGGTCCGGCGTCGCCGTGCCCGAGGCCGGGTAGCCACCGGCGAACAGCGTCGCGGTCTTGTGGCCGGGGCGGCGGACGACCGGGAGGGCGAACAGGGCCGCCGGCCGGGGCGTGAACGCGCGGTAGGCGTCGAAGAGGGTCGGCGCGAGCAGGCCCGATCCGGCGGCGAGCTCGGTGACGGACCCGTCTGCGGCGGTCGTCTCCAGGCTGCCGGTGCCGCCGCCGTTGACGAACTCCAGGTGCGCCTGCGCCCGCACGGCCGCGACCGCGGCGGCACGGCGATCCAGGAGTTCGGCCGCCGAGCGCCGCTGCATCCACCGCAGAGCCGTCGCGCGCAGCGGGCGCCCCGGTGGGGCGTCCCCCAGTCCGGCGATCTGTCCCTCGTAGGCCATGACCCCCACCAGGGTGAATCCGGCGCGGTCGGCGATCCGCTGAGCCAGGCGGCCGGCGTCCCGCGCGGAGTGCACCGGCGAGCGCCGCGGACCGACGTGCAGCCCCGGCAGCGGTCGCCAGGACGCGTCGAGTTCGAGGCAGACGCGGATCTCGGGGTGGTGCAGACCCAGCGCGGCGTCGATCAGGTCGAGGTGAGCGGTCGAGTCGACCACGAGGGTGGTGCGGGCGCGCGCGACGTCGTCCGCGGCGAGTCTGCGCAGCGCGGCGTGGTCGACCGTGGGGTAGGCGACGAGCAGGTCGTCGCTGGTGTCGTGCCCGGACAGCCAGAGCGCCTCGGGGAGCGAGTAGCACATGACCCCGGCGTAGCCCGGCATCGCGAGCACCTGGTCCAGGAGGTGACGCACGCGCACGGACTTGCTGGCCACCCGGATCGGTCGCCCGGCGGCACGGCGGACCAGGTCGGCCGCGTTGTGCTCGAACGCGTCCAGGTCGACGACCGCGAACGGAGGATCGAGGTCCTTCGTCGCGGTGTCGAGCAGCATCCGCCAGCGCGTGGGGTTCACCGTCCCACGGTACGACGAACCTCCTTGAAAGGTGAATACCATTCACCTAACGTGTGTGGGTCACATCACTCTTCGGAGGTCGCATGGGCACGTCGTGGACGAACTGGTCGCGCACGGCCTTCGCGAACCCCCAGCGGGTCGAGCACCCGGCGAGCGTCGAGGCGATCGTCGAGGCGGTGACGAGCGCGCCCGCGGTCCGGCCGCGCGGCAGCGGCCACTCCTTCACGGGCATCGCCGTCGCCCCCGGCGTGGCCGTCGACCTGGACGCCTGGACCGGCGTGGTCGACGTGGACCGGGACGCGTGCCTGGTCACGGTGCGCTCCGGCACCACCCTGCGCGAGCTGAACGCCGCACTGGACCGGCTCGGGCTCGCCCTGCCCAACCTGGGCGACATCGACGCGCAGACCGTCGCGGGAGCCGTGTCGACCGGCACCCACGGCACCGGCGCGGAGCTCGGCGGCCTGGCCACCCTGGTCGCGGCGCTGGAACTCGTGCTGGCCGACGGCTCGGTCGTGCGCTGCTCGGCCACCGAGCGCCCCGACCTGTTCAGCGCGGCGCGCGTCGGCCTCGGCGCGCTCGGCATCATCACGACGCTCACGCTGCGGTGCGTGCCCGCCTTCGCGCTGCACGCGTGCGAGTCCCCCGGCCGCCTGGACGCGGTCCTGGAGGAGTTCGACGCCCTCACCGCCGCCGAGGACCACGTGGAGTTCCACTGGTTCCCGCACGGCGACCACGTGATCGTGAAGCGCAACAACCGGCTGCCCGCCGACGCCGAGCGGCGCCCGCTGTCGGCGCTGCGCCGGTTCTACGAGTACGAGGTGGTGGAGAACGCGGCCTTCGGGCTGGTGTGCCACCTGGCCCGCGCCGTGCCGTCCACGACCCGGCGGCTCAACCGGGTGTGCGGATCACTGGTGTCCGAGCGGGTCTACGACGACGTCTCCCACCGCGTGTTCACGACGCCGCGCCGCGTGCGGTTCGTGGAGACCGAGTACGCGCTGCCCCGCGAGGCGCTGCACGGCGTCCTGCGCGAACTGCGCTCGGCGGTGGCCCGGCTGGACCACGGCGTGATCGTGCCGGTCGAGGTGCGGGTCGCGCGGGCCGACGACGTCTGGCTGTCGACGGCGCACGGCCGCGACACCGCCTACGTCGCCGTGCACCAGTTCCTCGGCATGCCGTACCGGCAGTACTTCGACACGTTCGAGCAGATCGCCTGCTCGGTCGGCGGCCGGCCGCACTGGGGCAAGATGCACAGCCTCGACGCGGCGGTCCTGCGCGAGCGCTACCCGCACTTCGACGACTTCCGCCGCGTCCGCGCGGCCGTGGACCCGGAGGGCCGCTTCACGAACCCGTACCTGGACCGGGTGCTGGGTCGTGTCTGACCCCCGCGACGAGGGCGCGGCGATCGGACACGACCCGGCTCGGGGTCAGAGGCGGACGGCTTCCTCGATCGGGGTGTCGCCGCTCGTCAGCTCCAGGGTGCGACCGATCGTTCCCGCGGCGTCCAGCAGCGCCACCAGGACCGCGGCCACGTCGGCTCGCGGCACCGTGCCGCCCTCCACCCCGGCGGCCAGCGTCACGCGCCCGGTCGGCGCGTCGTCGGTCAGCCCGCCCGGACGCAGGATCGTCCAGTCGAGGTCGCGTTCCCGCAGGTCTTCCTCGGCCGCGCGCTTGGCTCGCAGGTAGGCGGCGAACACCTCGTCGACTCCGGGGTCGTCGGCCCGGTCGACTCCCATCGAGCCCACCTGGACGAACCGCCGGACACCCGCGAGCTGTGCCGCCTCGGCGAACAGCGCCGCCGCACCGCGGTCGACCGTGTCCTTTCGGGCAGTTCCGCTGCCCGGCCCCGCCCCGGCGGCGAACACCGCGGCGTCCGCGCTCGTCATGTACTCGGCGAGAGCACCCGCTTCGACGGATTCGAGATCGCAGTGGACCGGTACGGCCCCGGCGTCCCGCACGTCGGCGAAGTGGTCGGGATTGCGCACGAGCGCGGTGATCAGATCTCCTCGGGTGGCCAGCAGGCGCTCCAGGTGGAGCGCGATCTTCCCGTGGCCCCCGGCGACGACAACTCTCATGCCTCCGACCGTAGGTCAGGAAGCGGTGGCCAGCACCTGCTCGTAGACCAGTTCGTTCACCCAGCGGGTGGTGGCGGTGTCCTCGACCGGCACCTGCTCGTTGCGGCCCGACGCGTCGACGGTGACGTCGCGCTCGGTGTCGGCGAGCAGCACCGAGACGCCGTAGCGGCGCACGCGGGGCAGACAGTTCACCAGGTAGTCGTGGCTGAAGGCCACCGAGGACGGCAGGACGACCGCGGCGTTGCCGAAGCGGGCGAACGGCACGGCGGACGCGAGGCCGGTCCTCCAGTGCCGGGCGACGGCGAGCACGCCGACGATCCGCACGGCCGACGGCGGGACGCGGCCCTCCATCTCGGGCCACACCCACGTGGACACCGTGGTCCGGTCGGCCTCGGGGGTCGCTCCGACGCAGACGCGCTCGGCGTGGGCGTCGGCGATCAGTTCGGCGACGACGACCACCTTGCGGCCCATGAGGACCGTCTCGGGGAGCACGACGCCGTTCCAGCCGAGCCGCACGGCGGCCTCGGCAGCCAGCTCCTCGACGGAGGCCGGCAGTTCTGGAACCGGAAGAGCGGTGGCCGACTGCGCTCGCGCGCTGTCGGGAACCGCGATCCGTGCTGGGGTGCTGCTCACGCCAGGGCCTCCCTCGGCAACCGCGGCGGGGGTTCGCCGCGCTTCGACTCGTGCTCTGGATAAGGCGTACCAGGTGGAAAGCGCGCTGCCCCCGGCTCTGTTGACCTCCTGCGATCGACGGTTTCGAGGCGTCGGTGACCGGTCGACGGGCGGTAGGAGAAGTTCGGTCCTGCGGTGCTGCCGTCTGGGTGATGCGCCGGGCGCCCGCTACTCCATAAGCAGTGCTCCCGAGGGGTGGGGAACGCGTGGAGCAACCTCTCCGAAGCCGTTCGGAGAGGACCGGACGACGCCCGAGCGGGCCCGAATCGACCGCTGGTCGTGCCAGAGCGACCGGACGACGTCCGAGGGGGTGAAAATTCCGCACCTCGGGCGCGTCAAGAGCGGTGTGCGGACTTCAGCCCATCGCACCCGCCGGTTCTCCGCGATCGGCCGCTGAGAGTGACGGGACGTGGCGGTCGCGTTCGCCCGCAGCGAACAGACGGGCGGCCTCGCGGGGAGAGGAACCCCCGACCGGACGCTCGGAGAGCACTCCAGGACGCTCCGGTGACTGAGATCACGTACGAAGTACCGGGGCGAAACACGGAGTTCAGGCGTATGTGCGCGGGAACACCCGGGAACACCGCGGGAGAGGGGTGAACGACGAGGTCCCCCTGGCCAGAGACCAGGGGGACCTTGTTTCACACGTGGGCGAGGGGGGAGTTGAACCCCCACGTCCGTTAGGACACACGGACCTGAACCGTGCGCGTCTGCCATTCCGCCACTCGCCCGGAGCGACGTGGAGAACACTAGCACGGCGTCCCCACGAATAACCAATTGCCCCGTGTCGACCCTCCCCGGCCCGGATACGATCGAGTCAGGAAGCGTCGGGTTGGAGGGGTTAGCCGTGGGCCTCGTGCAGCGCTTCGAGCGCAGGCTCGAAGGCATCGTTGGCAACACCTTCGCGCGCGTGTTCGGCGGCAACGTCGTCCCGCAGGAGGTGGCGCAAGCGCTGCAGCGGGAGAGCGAGAGCAACATCCGCGAACTCGCCGGGGGTCGCCTGCTCGCGCCGAACCACTACAAGGTTCTGCTCGGACCGCAGGACCACGACCGCCTCGCCGGCGACGGTCAGGACGAACTGCGCATAACCCAGCTCCTGGCCGATTCGATCGAGGAGCACCTCGCCGAGTTCGGGTGGGACACATATGGTGACGTCGTAGTCTCCCTGGAGCGCTCCGACGCGCTGCACACCGGACAGTTCCGAACCAGCTCGTCCGTCGACCCCGACGTGAAAGTTGCCAGCCGACGGTCAGCACCACCTCGCACCGCAGGAGACCGATCCATGAGCCAGCCTCCCGGCTACGGACAAGGACAGGGCCAGCCCGGCCACGACCCCTATGGGCAGGGCGGCTATGGCCAACAGGGCTACGACCAGGGTTACGGTCAGCAGCCCGGTTACGACCAGGGCTACGGGCAGCAGCCCGGCGGCTACGACCAGGGCTACGGCCAGCCACCCGCTCAGCAGCCCCAGGGCTACGACCAGGGTTACGGCCAGCAGCCCGGTTACGACCAGGGCTACGGGCAGCAGCCCGGCGGCTACGACCAGGGCTACGGCCAGCCACCCGCTCAGCAGCCCCAGGGCTACGACCAGGGTTACGGCCAGCAGCCCGGTTACGACCAGGGCTACGGCCAGCAGCCGCAGGGCTACGACCAGGGCTACGGCCAGCAGCCCGGCGGCTACGACCAGGGCTACGGGCAGCAGCCCGGCTACCAGGACCCGTCCGCCGGCTACGCCCCGCCCGCCGTGCAGACCGGCCCCCGCCAGCTGGCGGCGACGCTGCACCTCGACGACGGCTCGAACCGCACGTACTCCCTGAAGCAGGGCGGCAACGTGGTCGGCCGCGGGCAGGAAGCGGACTTCCGCCTCCCCGACACCGGGGTCTCCAGGAGGCACCTGGAAATCACGTGGGACGGGCAGAGTGCAATGCTCGCTGATCTCGGTTCGACCAACGGCACCACGGTGAACGGCACTCCAGTGCAGACTTGGCAGCTCGCGGAAGGCGACGTCGTCCGCATCGGCCACTCCTCGCTGGTCTTCCGCACACAGGGCTGAGGTCGAGACGGGCGTCGGTGTCAGCACTCAAGGCGGGAGCGGTTACAACCGGTGCCAGAGCTGGTGATGCAGCTGACCAGAGCGGGTTTCCTCGTCCTGCTCTGGTTGTTCGTGCTGGCTGCACTTCGGGTAGTCCGGTCGGACCTCTACGCCGCCTCAGGGCTGCGGGTCGCGGCGACCGGGTTCCGGAAGAACGCGAATAAAACAGGTAGGGGAAGCAAGGCGCCCAGGCAGCTCGTGGTCACCCACGGCGCGCTGACGGGCACCCGGATCTCCTTGGACGGCAGGCCGATCATGATCGGTCGTGCCGACGACTCCACCCTCGTCCTGGACGACGACTTCGCGTCGACCAGGCACGCGAGGCTGTCCATGCGTGGAACCGACTGGTACGTGGAGGACCTCGGTTCCACGAACGGCACCTATCTGGACCGGGACAAGGTCACGGCTCCTCTGCGGGTGCCGCTCGGTGTCCCGATCCGAATCGGCAAAACGGTGATCGAGCTGCGCTCATGACCCTCGTCCTCCGATACGCGGCCCGAAGCGACCGGGGCCTGGTGCGTTCCAACAACCAGGACTCCGTGTACGCGGGCCCCCGCCTGCTCGCGGTAGCCGACGGCATGGGTGGCCACGCCGCCGGTGAAGTCGCGAGCAAGGTGGTCATCGCCGCACTGGCCCCCGTCGACGACGACGAGCCCGGTGACGACCTGCTCGGCCAGCTCCGCGAAGCGGTGGTGGCCGGCAACGGCGCCATATCCGAGCTCATCGCGGGCGACCCCGACCTGGACGGCATGGGCACCACGCTCACGGCCGTCCTGTTCGCGGGCACCCGCATCGGGCTCGTGCACATCGGCGACTCCCGCGCGTACCTCTACCGCGCCGGCACGTTCTCGCAGATCACGCACGACGACACGTTCGTCCAGTCGCTGGTCGACGAGGGCCGGATCACGCTGGAGGAGGCGGCGAGCCACCCCCAGCGCTCGTTCCTGCTCCGCGCGCTGACCGGTCACGAGATCGAGCCGAGCCTCACCGTGCGCGAGGCGCGCGCGGGCGACCGCTTCCTCCTGTGCTCCGACGGGCTCTCCGGTGTGGTCAGCCAGGAGACGATGGAGGAGGCCATCCGGATTCCGGACCCGCAGGCGTGCGCGGACCGGATGATCGAGCTCGCGCTCAAGGGCGGCGGTCCCGACAACATCACGGTGATCGTGGCGGACGTCGCGGACATCGACTTCGGGGAGGACGCCCCGATCGTCGGCGGCGCCGCCGGTGACGGCGCGGACGACCCGCCGCCACCGGACTCCCCCGCGTCCCGCGCGCAGTCGCTGACGCCGAGACCGGCCCAGCAGCGCGTGGAGACACCGGCGCAACCGGTGGACCCGAAGCGCAGGAGGCGCGGCCGCATCCGGGCCGCGCTTCTCGTGCTCTTCCTGCTCCTGCTGGTGGCGGCGGGTGGGTACGCCACCCGCTGGTGGGTGCTGCGGCAGTACTACGTCGGCGCGACCGACGACGGCCAGGTGTCGATCTTCCGCGGGGTGAGCGGCAGCTTCCTCGGCGTGGAGCTGCACGACCTGGCCGAGGGGTCGTGCCCGCCCGGTTCGCTCGGGTGTCAGCCGATCGCGGTCGACGACCTGCGAGCGGCGGCCAGGGACGTGGTCCGCGGCGGGATCACCGACGTCGACGGTCTGGAGGGCGCGCGGCAGAAGATCCGGCAGCTGCGCACCGAGCAGCTCCTGCCGATCTGCGCCGACACCTCGACCACGACGCAGCCGAGCACGCCGACCAGCGCGCCGACCACCAGCGAGCCTCCGGCCAGCACACCGGCGTCGCCGGAGGGCGGTCAGCCGAGTTCGGCGGAACCGACGACGACCACGCCGACCCCCGGCGTGACGACCCTTCCCACCTCCGCGCAGCGAGTCGGCGTGGACTGCCGGAAGGGTCAGTAGTCGATGGGTTCGCCGGTCCCCGCCGGGGAGGGCACACCAGTCGGGCGGGCGAGCAGCACGTCGCCCGGCCTGAAGGCGCCCACGCGCCGCGGTACCGAGCTCGTCATGCTCGCGTTCGCCGCGACGCTGGTCACCGGTGCCCTCATCCTGGTGGAGGCCAACCAGGAGCAGGAGCTGACGATGCAGATCGTCTACCTGGGCCTGGCGTACCTGACGCTGTTCGCCCTGGCGCACCTCGCGGTGCGCAGGTGGGCGCCCTACGCGGACCCGGCGATGCTGCCCTGCGTCGCGCTGCTCAACGGCCTGGGCCTGGTGATGATCCACCGGCTCGACCTGGCGGTGGACGACGACAAGGCGACCAGGCAGGTCATGTGGACC
The DNA here is from genome assembly GCF_016464305.1 of Umezawaea beigongshangensis. Taxonomy (GTDB): domain Bacteria; phylum Actinomycetota; class Actinomycetes; order Mycobacteriales; family Pseudonocardiaceae; genus Umezawaea_A; species Umezawaea_A beigongshangensis. The sequence goes on along the minus strand of NZ_JAEIOJ010000003.1, from coordinate 305,014 downwards.
GCCATCGCCCTGGTGCTGTTCGTCGTCGCCCTGCGCTTCCTGCCCGACCACCGGACGCTGGCGAAGTACGGCTACACGTTCGGCCTCGTCGGACTGGTGGCGCTGGTGCTGCCCGGTGTCCTGCCGGGCTTCATCGCACCGCCCATCAACGGCGCGAAGATCTGGCTGAACTTCGGCGTGTTCTCCATCCAGCCGGGTGAGTTCGCGAAGATCCTGCTGATGGTCTTCTTCGCGGCGTTCCTGGTGTCGAAGCGCGACCTGTTCACGGTCGCCGGTCGTCAGATCCTCGGTCTGGACGTGCCGCGCGCCCGCGACCTGGGTCCGCTGCTGGCCGCGTGGGCGGTGTCGGTCAGCATCATGGTGCTCCAGCGGGACCTCGGGTCCTCGCTGCTGTTCTTCGGCATCGTCCTGGTCCTGCTCTACGTGTCGACCGAGCGCGCCGCGTGGGTGGTGCTGGGCCTGGTGATGTTCGCCGGCGGCGCCGTCGTGGCGTGGCGGCTGTTCACCCACGTGCAGACCCGCGTGTCGAACTGGATCGACCCGTTCGCCACGGCCCAGGAGGACGGCTACCAGATCGTGCAGTCGCTGTTCGGGCTCGGCACGGGCGGCATCTTCGGCGCCGGTCTGGGCGCCGGGCGGCCGGAGATCGTGCCGGAGGCGAGCACGGACTTCATCACGGCCGCGATCGGCGAGGAGCTCGGGTTCGTCGGCCTGGCCGCGCTGCTCCTGATCTACCTGATCTTCGCCATGCGCGGGCTGCGCAGCGCGCTCGCGGTCCGCGACACGTTCGGCAAGCTGCTCGGCGGGGGCCTCGCCTTCGCCGTCGCGTTCCAGGTGTTCATCGTCGTCGGGGGCGTCACCAAGCTCATCCCGATGACGGGCATCACCGCACCCTTCCTGTCCTACGGCGGTTCGTCGCTGCTGGCCAACTACATCCTCGTCGCGCTGCTGCTGCGGATCTCCGCCGCCGCCCGCACGCCGAAGACGGCTCCGAAGCCGAAGGTCCAGCAGCCGGCGATCGCCGACCAGCACACTGTCATGGTGGAGCGTCCGAAATGAACACACCGCTCCGCCGAGTCGGCCTGGCGATGATGGTCATGGTCCTGCTGCTGCTGGCCAACGCTACGTACGTGCAGGTCATCAAGGCCGACGACTACCGGAAGAACCCGCTGAACAGCCGGGTGCTGCTCGACGAGTACTCGCGGGAGCGCGGTCAGCTCATCGCCGCCGACGGCACGCCCATCGCCGGGGTGACGAAGACGGACGACAAGCTGGAGTACCTGCGCACCTACACCAACGGGCCGATGTACGCGCCGATCACCGGCTACTACTCGACCAGGTACGGCCCCGCCGGCCTGGAGCGCGCCGAGAACGACCTGCTCAACGGGTCGGACGACCGGCTGTTCACCCGGAGGCTGGCGTCGCTGATCACCGGTCGCGACCCCAAGGGCGGCAACCTCCAGCTCAGCGTCGACCCGCGCGCGCAGCAGGCGGCGTGGGACGGTCTGCAGGGCCTGACCGGGTCGGCCGTGGCGCTCGACCCGAGCACCGGCGCGATCCTGGCGATGGTGAACAGCCCGGCGTACGACCCGTCCCCGCTGGCGAGCCACGACGTCGCCGAGCAGAAGGCCGCGTACGACCAGTACAACACCGACCCCGGCGACCCGATGCTGAACCGGGCGATCTCCTCGACGCAGCCGCCCGGCTCGACGTTCAAGCTGGTGGTGGCCGCCGCGGCGCTGGCCGAGGGCAAGAACAAGGACACCACCTACACCGGTGCCCCGGAGATCACGCTGCCCGGCACGAACACCGGACTGACGAACTACAACAGCACCACGTGCGGCAACGGCACCACCGCGACGATGGAGCAGGCGCTGGAGAAGTCCTGCAACACCTACTTCGCGGAGCTGGCCGGTGACCTGGGCGCGGAGAAGCTGCGCGCGCAGGCGGCGAAGTTCGGCATCGACGACACCGACACGCAGATCCCGCTGACCGTCGTGGGCTCCACCCTCGGCGAGATGGCGGACGACGCGGCGGTCTACCAGAGCGGTCTGGGGCAGCGCGACGTCGCGCTGACGCCGATGCACAACGCGGTCGTCGCGGCCACCATCGCCAACGGCGGCGTGCGGATGAAGCCCCGCCTGATCAGCAAGGTGCTGGACCCCGACCTGGGCGTCATCGACGAGATCGACCCCGAAGAGGTCACCGAGGCGATGGAGCCGGAGCACGCGGCCGAGCTCCGCGACATGATGATCAAGTCGGAGAACAACACCGGCGGCGAGGGCAGGCTCAGCGGCGTCCAGATCGCGTCGAAGACCGGCACCGCCGAGCACGGCGCGGAGCCGCAGAAGGTCAACCCGCACGCCTGGTACGTGGCGTTCGCCCCCGCCGACAAGCCGACGATCGCCGTCGCGGTGCTCGTCGAGGACGGCGGCAACCGCGGCCTCGGGGCGACCGGTGGCAAGGTCGCCGCACCGATCGGGCGGGCGATCATCGGCGCCTTCCTCGGAGGTGGCTGATGCTGACCTCCGGCCAGCTCCTCGCCGACCGGTACCGCCTCACGAGGCGGATCGCCGTCGGCGGCATGGGCGAGGTCTGGGAGGCCGCCGACACCCGGCTCGACCGCCGGGTGGCGGTCAAGGTGCTCAAGACCGAGCTGAGCGGTGACGCCGAGTTCCTGCACCGCTTCCGCACCGAGGCGCGGATGACCGCGTCGCTGAACCACCCCGGTGTGGCGGCGGTGCACGACTACGGCGAGACGGCGTCGCTCCCCGACGGGCCGGAGGACACGGCCTACCTGGTGATGGAGCTGGTCGAGGGCGAGCCGCTCGCCACGATCATCTCCCGCGGCAGGCTGACCGCCGACCGCACGCTGGACGTGCTCCAGCAGGCGGGCACCGCGCTCCAGGCCGCGCACGAGCGCGGTCTGGTGCACCGCGACGTCAAGCCGGGCAACATCCTGGTGACGGCCACCGGCAAGGTGAAGATCACCGACTTCGGCATCGCGAAGGCGGCCGACGCGGCGCCGGTGACGCGGTCGGGCATGGTCATGGGCACCGCCCACTACATCGCCCCCGAGCAGGCGCTCGGGCACGAGGCCGAGCCGGCGAGCGACGTGTACTCGCTCGCGGTGTGCGGCTACGAGTGCCTGACGGGCCACCGGCCGTTCCTGTCGGAGAACGCGGTGACGGTCGCGATGATGCACATCCGCGACCTGGCGCCGCCGCTGCCGCCGGACGTGCCACCCGGTGTGCGCGCGCTGATCGAGGCGACCCTGGTGAAGGACCCCCGGCAGCGCTACCGCAACGGCGGGGAGTTCGCCGCCGCGGTCGCCGCCGTGCGGCTGGGGCAGCCGCTGCCGGCTCCGTCCGGGCTGGCGGTGGCCGCGGGCAACGGCCTGAACACGGGGATGATCCCCGGGCTCGGACAGCCGATGACCGGTCAGCAGATGGTCGGGCCGCAGATGACGGGGCCGCAGATGGCGGGTCAGCAGATGGCCGGGCAGATGTCGCACCCCGGTCTGCAACCCGTGCACCACCCCGGTTCCGCGCCGGGGCTGCAACCCGTCGTGCCACCCGGTCCGGTGGGACCGCACACGAGTCCGCCGAGCGGACCGCACACCGGAAACTTCGGCCCTCCCCAGCCAGCACCGAGGAAGGGGAGGGCCGGTCTGTGGGTTATGGTCGCTCTCCTGGTGATCGCGCTGATCGTGCTCGGCGTGGTCGTCGTGCGGGAGATGGCCGAGCGGAACGGCGCGTCGGGGGACCACCCCGGTGACGCCCGTGGCGCGACGACGTCCCCCGCCGCGGAGAACGGACCGGGACAGGGCGAGCAGAGCAGGCCCTCCCGTCCCGTGGAGTCGGCGGATCAGCTCCCGCGGAGCAGCACGGTGCGGATCGTCGAGACCGACTACATCGATCGCCCGATCGACGTGGTGGTGTCGAACCTGGAGGATTACGGGCTGGTTCCGGAGTCTGCGACCATCGACGGTGGTCTGCCGCGAGATCCGGCGAACTGCCGCGTCACGTCCGTGTCGCCCGCCGACGAGGTAGAGGTGGGATCACGCGTGAAGGTGACGTGCGTACCGACATGATTCGGACACGCTGGGCCGAATCAGCACGAGCGCGAACGCCAGGCATGATGGGAAGTCCGTTGACGAGGAGCGGGACGACGCACCGATGAGCACTCCGCGACTGCTCTCCAACCGCTACGAGCTGGGTGAGACCCTCGGCTACGGCGGCATGTCCGAGGTCCACAAGGGCCGGGACGTTCGTCTCAGCAGGGACGTGGCGGTCAAGGTGCTGCGCGCTGACCTCGCCCGCGACCCGCAGTTCCAGGAGAGGTTCCGCCGGGAGGCGCAGAACGCCGCGGCGCTGAACCACCCGGCGATCGTCGCGGTCTACGACACCGGCGAGACGACGACCGAGTACGGACCGCTGCCCTACATCGTCATGGAGTACGTGGACGGCCGCACCCTCCGCGACATCGTCAAGACCCAGGGTCCGCTGTCGAACAAGCGCGCCATGGAGGTCATGGCCGACGTCTCCGCCGCTCTGGACTTCAGCCACCGGCACGGCATCGTGCACCGCGACGTGAAGCCGGCCAACGTCATGATCACCAGGGCCGGCGCGGTGAAGGTGATGGACTTCGGCATCGCCCGCGCCGTGCACGACGGTCAGGCCGCGGTCACCCAGACGGCCGCCGTGATAGGGACCGCGCAGTACCTCTCGCCCGAGCAGGCCCGCGGCGAGGCGGTCGACGGTCGCAGTGACGTGTACGCCTCCGGCTGCGTGCTGTTCGAGCTGCTCACGGGCGAGCCGCCGTTCACCGGGGACTCGCCGGTGGCCGTGGCCTACCAGCACGTCCGGGAGGACCCCAAGTCCCCGTCGTCGCTGAACCCGCAGGTCTCCCCCGCGCTCGACGCGATCGTGCTCAAGGCGATGGCCAAGGGACCGGCGAACCGGTACCAGTCGGCCGCGGAGATGCGCGCCGACCTGGTGCGCGTGCTGTCCGGCCAGCGCCCGTCGGCTCCCGCGGTGATGACCGCCGAGGACCGCACGGCCGTGCTGAACCAGCAGCCGCAGCGCACCGAGGTCGTGTCCTCCGGCGGGCGGCACCGCCCGTCGGCGCTGCGCGACGAGCCCGACGACTACGACGACCTGACCGCGGAGGAGGAGGAACTCCGCCGCGTGCGGCGCAAGAAGTCGATGATGATCGCGCTCGTCGTGCTGCTGTGCATCGCCGTGCTGGCGCTCGCCGTGTGGATCACGACCACCCTGATGGGTCCGAAGGACAGCGCGCCCACGAACACGGTCGAGGTGCCCGACGTCGTCGGGCAGCAGGAGACCGTCGCGCGCGACCAGTTGCAGAGAGCCGGGCTGGTGGTCGTCCTGGAGCAGATCCCGTGCCAGGAGGGCTCCGTCCCGGCGTGCGGCGAGGACGACCTCGGCCGCGTGCTGGAGACCGACCCGGCCGCCGGCCGTCCCGTCGACAAGCAGACCCGCGTCACCATGCGGGTGGGCGCGAACCCGGAGAAGGTCGACGTGCCGGCCCTGCTCGGCATGACCATCCAGGACGCCCAGGCGGCGCTGGAGGGCGTCGGCCTGAAGCTGGCCGCCGACTCGCCGCAGGTGGAGACCGAGGACGCCGCGCTCGTCGGCAACGTCGCCGAGCAGGGGACGGCTCCCGGTGTGAAGCTCGCCAAGGGCTCGCAGGTCGCCGTGAAGATCGGCCGCGCGCCCGACAAGATCAACCTGGTCGGCGTCGTCGGGCAGACCGTCGCGAACGCGACCGCGACCCTCCAGCGCGAGGGCCTGGAGGTGCAGACCCAGGAGGTCGACAGCGCCGAGGAGGAGGGCATCGTCATCGGCCAGGACCCCCGGCCCGGCAAGGTCGACAAGGGCACGGTCGTCACGCTGAGCGTGTCGAGGGGCAACCAGATCATCGTGGTCGACCTGACCAACCTGTCCCTGAACGACGCGCGGAACAAGCTGCGCGCGACGGGCTGGGAGGGCAACCTCGAAGAGGGCGAGGAGACCAGGGTGACGGACCAGAACAAGAACAACAAGGTCCAGTCCCAGAGCGTCCCCGCCGGTACGAAGATCACCAAGAACCAGTCGGTGACGGTGTCGCTGGGCGACTTCAGCATCGTCCCGCCGACCTCGACGAGCACGAACTAGTTCGTCGGGGGGTCCTGCGGCGGTGGCGGTGCTGGCCTCCCGGAGCTGATCCGGGCCGCGCACCCCGGCGTGCGCGCGACCCCGCGCAAGCGCCCTGGAACGCACGACGACCACCGGCCCGGACGCGACGAGGGGGCGCACCGCGATCGGTGCGCCCCCTCGTCGCGTCCGGGCTACTGGCGCGCGGCGGCGGCCAGCACGCGCATGTCGTTCTCCAGCCGTGCCACGGTCGCCTCCGGGACGACGTGACCGCAGACGGCGAGCCAGTTGGCGAGCATCCGGTGCCCACCGTCGGTGAGGACCGACTCGGGGTGGAACTGCACGCCCTCGACGGGCAGCTCGCGGTGCCGCATCGCCATCACGACGCCGGACCCGGTCCGGCCGGTGACCTCGAACTCGGCCGGGACGGTGTCCGGGAGCACGGTCAGCGAGTGGTAGCGCGTCGCGGTGAACGGGTTCGGCAGCCCGGCGAGCACGCCGGTGCCGTCGTGGTGCACGAGGCTGGTCTTGCCGTGCAGCAGCTCGGGGGCGAGGTCGACCGTGCCGCCCCACACCGCGCCGATGGCCTGGTGGCCGAGGCAGACGCCGAGCACGGGCGTGCCGCGGTCGGCGCAGGCGCGGATGACGTCCATGCTGGAGCCCGCGCGCTCGGGGGTGCTCGGGCCGGGGCTGATCAGGACGCCGTCGACCTCGCCGATCTCGTCGAGTTCCACGACGTCGTTGCGGCGGACCACGCACTCGACGCCGAGCTGCGCCAGGTACTGGACGAGGTTGTAGACGAAACTGTCGTAGTTGTCGACGACGAGCACGCGCATGACGCTCAGGGTAGTCGTGACCAGCCTCATGAATACCATGAGGTTAGCCTCGCCTAAAGTATTTCCCATGAGTCGTACTCTCCGCGTCGCCGTCGTCGGCGCTGGCCCGGCCGGCACCTACGCGGCCGACATCCTCGCCAAGTCGGACGTCCCGGTCAGCGTCGACCTGTTCGAGAAGCTGCCCGCGCCGCACGGTCTCGTCCGCTACGGCGTGGCGCCCGACCACCCGCGCATCAAGGGCATCGTGGGCGCGTTGCAGCGCGTGCTCGACCGCCCGAACATCCGCCTCTTCGGCAACGTCGAGTACGGCGTCGACCTGAAGCTCGACGACCTGCGCGAGTTCTACGACGCGGTGATCTTCTCCACCGGCGCGCACAAGGACCGTCCGCTCGACGTCCCCGGCATCGACCTGCCCGGCAGCTACGGCGCGGCCGACTTCGTCTCCTGGTACGACGGTCACCCGGACGTGCCGCGCACGTGGCCGCTGGACGCCAGCAGCGTGGCCGTCCTCGGCGTCGGCAACGTCGCTCTCGACGTGGCCCGCATCCTCGCGAAGACCGCCGACGAGCTGCTCACCACCGAGATCCCGGACAACGTCTACCAGGGCCTCAAGGCCAGCCCGGTCACCGACGTGCACGTCTTCGGCCGCCGCGGCCCCGCCCAGGCGAAGTTCACGCCGCTGGAGCTGCGCGAGCTGGACCACTCCCCCAACGTCGAGGTGATCGTCCACCCCGAGGGCATCGAGTTCGACGAGGCCAGCATGGCGTCGATCCGCTCGAACAAGCAGGTCGAGATGGTCGTGAAGACGCTCCAGGAGTGGGCGATGCGCGATCCGGGCACCCGTCAGCGCCGCCTGCACCTGCACTTCCTGCACGCCCCCGTCGAGGTCCTCGGCGACGAGCGCGTGACCGGTCTGCGCACCGAGGTGACCGAGCTGACCGGCACCGGCGACGTGCGCGGCACCGGCGAGTTCCACGACTGGGACGTGCAGGCCGTGTACCGCGCCGTGGGCTACCTCAGCACGCAGCTGGCCGACCTGCCGTTCGACCACGCGTCGGGCACCGTGCCGCACCGGGCGGGACGCGTGCTGGACCTGGACGAGCAGGCGCTGCCCGGCGTCTACGTCACCGGCTGGATCAAGCGCGGACCCATCGGCCTCATCGGCCACACCAAGGGCGACGCGCTGGAGACGATCACCAGCCTCCTCGCGGACGTGCCGGACCTCGTGCCGCCCGTGCAGGACGACCCGGACGCGATCGTGCAGTTCCTCACCCAGCGCGGCGTGCCCTTCACCACCCTGGAGGGCTGGGCCAAGCTCGACCAGCACGAGCTCTCCCTCGGCGCCGCCGAGGGCCGCGAGCGCGTGAAGGTCGTCGACCGCGACACGATGCTCTCGATCTCCCACTCCTGACCCGCCGAAACGCGACACGAGCCCGCCCCCGGTCCTCGGGGGCGGGCTCGTGTCGCGCGGGGGTCTGCTCGGTGGTGACTACTCGGTGGTGACGTTGTTGAACGGCAGCAGCGGCTCCGCCCACGGGAACACCACGAACATCAGCAGCGTCACGACGACGGCGACCAGCAGGAGCGCCTCGACCACGCGCAGCGCGAGCGGCCCCGGCAGGTGCCGCCAGATCCACTCGTACATCAGGACTCCTCCAGCTCGGGGGGCGTCTCGGTGGGCTTGTCGGGGTTCTTCTCCCACTGCTTGACCAGCGTCGCGTGGATGATCAGGCGCTCCTTGTCGGAGAACCGCGGGTGGCAGGTGGTGAGGGTCAGCAGCGACGCCTGCTGCGTGACCGGGACCTCTCCCTCGTAGTGGGGGATCGGGTTGATCACCTCGCCCTGCTTGGGCGAGACGATCTCCTGGCCGACGGTCTGCGCGTACGGGCCGCCGCCGGGCTGCGCCGGGTCCTTCATCGGCGCGACGTTCGCGCACTTCTCGCTGCGGCCCCTGCCCTCGGCCCAGCCCTGCTCCTCGCCCTCCATCGGCAGCACCCGGTAGACGAACCAGCCGGTCTGCGTCTCCACGACGACCGCGTCGCAGGAGTTGAGCAGGTCGAGGTCGTTGAACGGGGAGCCCTTGCCGACGCGGTGACCGGCGACGGCGAAGTTGCCGGGCTCGCCGGGCAGCGCCGTGCCCACGTAGTGACCGGGACCGACCTCCAGGTCCGCGTCCGTGGTGCCCTCGACGATGGAGAACTTGTAGTCGGGACCGAACACCGGGATGTAGATCTTCGCGAACGCCGAGCCCTCGATCAGCTCGTACTTCGCCTCGCGCTGGGCTCCGTCGACGGTGTTGGCGCCCCACTGGTCGTCCAGGGCCGCGGTCACGTCGTCCTGCTTGCCCGCGGACACGAGGTCGGTGACGTAGACCTCGTAGACGACGAACAGCAGCACGACGAGACCGGCCGTGATCAGCAGTTCGCCGATCCCGCGCACGGCCTTGCGGCCGATGCCGTCCTCCGGGTGCTCGCGTGCGGCCACGGCGTCCTCGTCGCCGACGTCGTACTCGTCGTCGGCGTCCGCGACGCCGTGGAGGTTCTGCGCGTCGCGATCTTCACCCACTCGGGGGATGACCACGGTCTGCGCGTCGATCGTCCGGGGGCGGACCGGCGGCGCCGGGCGCTGCGGCGGGCGCGTCGCCGCCGCGGGCGGCAGGCTGCCGGTGAACACGGGCTTGGCGAACTGCGTCGGCTCGACGGGGGGCGCGACCGCGCGCGCCCGGACCCGCTCGGTCGGGGCGTCCGCGGCCGAGCGCGGGGCACCGCCGAGCCGGTCGGCGACCGGGGAGCCCTGCGGCGTCGGAGGCCGCCGGGGCGGACCGCCGGCCGGGGACGGGGACGGCCGCCGGCCGGGCGCACCGGTCACCGGCACACCTCCCGCCGGGGTGCCTCCCACCTGGGCACCTCCAGCCGGGGTGCCTCCCGGTGGTGTTCCCGGAGCCGGAGGGGCGCTGCGCCGGGTGCCGCCCGCGGGGGTGTTCGGCCCGGCGGGTGGAGCGGCGCCGGGCGCGAACGGCGCTCCCTGCGGTCCCTGCGGCCGGAGGCCCGGGTGCGGGCGCGGCGCGGGGCGGCCCTGCTGGGGTCCGGCGGGCGGGTACGGCCCCGGCCGGGGACCGGCTCCCGGAGGACCCTGCACCGGGCGCGGCCCGGCCTGCGACGACGGCGGCGCCACCTGCTGCTCTTCCTGGTGAGGCGCGGGCGGAGCCTCGGGGGACGGGCGCTGGGGGCGCGGCGGATGCCCCGGCTGGCCGCCTCTCGGAGGAGGCGGCGGGTCGTGACTCACCGGAAGAACCTCCCGACCAGAGTGTGAATGCGAAGGATGCGGGTCTGCACGTGGTTCGCTGCGCCCCTCCGCTACGTTAACGTGTTCATCCGGCAGTGAGCGTAAACTGGCGCCACTGGGGACATTCATCGTCAGGCGAGGACAGCATGCCGAAGTCCAAGGTCCGCAAGAAGGCCGTGTACACCGCTCCGTCCGACCGTCGCACGCCCGTGAAGGTGAAGGCCGCGGGGCCGTCCCACCCGGTGTACGTGGCGGTGATGCTGGGCGTGATGCTGCTCGGCCTCGCGTGGCTCGTCGTGAACTACATCGCCGGCGAGAAGATCCCGGTCATGATGGAACTCGGTTCCTGGAACTTCGCGATCGGCTTCGCGCTGATGATCGTCGGCCTCCTCATGACGATGCGCTGGCGGTAGCCCTCACCCGTCGTGCTCACCGGCCCGGACGTCCCCACGTCCGGGCCGCTCCGCGTTCACCCCGCGTCCTCTCCCGTCCACTCGCGCGTCACCGAACCACACGCGTGCAACTCATCCCCAGTGGGGACAACTCCTGTGGACAACTTTGCGAGAAGTTGCACAAGCGCCGGTCCGGGGCTCCGGTTGTCCACAGTCCGGGGCGTCCGCGGTCGCCGGAGTGCGGGAGGATCGACGACGTGACACCGACGAACTGGTCGCCGCAGAGCGGCGCGGTGGGCACGGCGTGGGCGGGTGGCGTCGTGGCGCTGGCGCTGGCCGTGCTCGCCGAGGAGAACACCGGACGGCTGATCCTGGGCCTCGCCGCGGCACTGCTGCTGTTCCTGGCCCTGTACGGCACGATCGCGCGACCCCGCCTCGCGACCGACGACACGGGCCTCGCCGTGCGCGGTCTCACCGGCCGGCGGCACTGGCCGTGGCACGACGTGACGGTGCGCCTGGTCCACAGCCGCCGCCTCGGCCGTGACTCGCAGAGCCTGGAGCTGGACTGCCGCAGCGGTGAGGACGAGCACCTGGTCGTGCTCACCCGTCTGGACCTCGGCACGGACCCGGTCGAGGTGGCGGACGTGCTGCACGCCCTGCGCCCTTGACGACCCGGGGCGGGCCCGTCCGCGTGGACGGGCCCGCTCCGGACCGGGTGCGGCGGCCTAGCGGACGCCGATGCAGACGTGGACGCCGTCCCGGCACGGGACGACGTGCAGTCCCGCGTCGAGCAGCTGCGCGTTGCGCACGGGCACGAGCGACAGCAGCACCAGCAGCAGTGCCACGACCGCCCCCGCCTGCCAGGCGTTCCGCCGCTCGCGGGGCGCGTAGAGCAGACCCGCGGTCACCAGCGCGCCCACCACCAGCCCGCCGAGGTGCCCGAGCAGCGAGATGCCCGGCACGGTGATGCTGATGAACACGTTCAAGGCGATGATCGTCATGACCGGGCCGGGGCTGGACCTGCGCCGGAGCAGCACGACCAGCATGGCTCCCATCAGGCCGAAGATCGCTCCGGACGCGCCGGCGACGTTGCTGAACGCCGCGCCGAACACGTAGGCCGTCACACCGCCGCCGAGCAGCGACAGCAGGTAGACCGCCGAGAAGCGCACGCGGCCGAGCACCGGCTCCAGCTCACGGCCCAGCATCCACAGCGCCAGCATGTTCAGCACCAGGTGCGCGGGCCCGAAGTGCAGGAAGCCCGACGTGAGCAACCGCCAGAACTCGCCGTTCGCCACGGCGGGCGGCAGCAGGGTCCAGGTGTTGAACAGCGACGAGTCCTGGTTGTCGCCGACGCTGCCCGCCTGGGCAGCGGTGATCACGAACACGATCACGTTCAGCGCCATCAGCACCGGTGTCACCAGCGGTGTGCCGGTGACCCGGCCTCCCGCGACGGTGGTGGGACGGCGCACGGTGCGCTGCCCCTCGCGGACGCAGTCCACGCACTGGTAGCCCACCGACGCCTCGCGCAGGCAGTCCGGGCACGCCGGACGCTCGCACCTCGTGCAGCGCAGCCCGGTGGGCCGGTCGGGATGACGTGCGCAGGCCGGCAGTTCCGGCCGCGCCCCGACCGGCTCACCGGGGGGAACTGGCGAGTTGGTCAACGCGCCGCGGTCAGGCCCGCTCGATCGAGAGCTTCTCGATCACCACGTCGTTGACGGGACGGTCACCGGACGCGGTCGGCGTGGAGCCGATCGCGTCCACGACCGCGCGCGACTCCTGGTCGGCGACCTCGCCGAAGATCGTGTGCTTGAAGTTCAGCCACGTCGTCGGCGCCACCGTGATGAAGAACTGCGAGCCGTTGGTGTTCGGGCCCGCGTTCGCCATCGCCAGCAGGTAGGGCTTGTTGAACTGGAGTTCCGGGTGGAACTCGTCGGCGAAGCGGTAGCCGGGGCCACCGCGGCCGGTGCCCGTGGGGTCACCCGCCTGGAGCATGAAGCCGTCGATGACGCGGTGGAAGATGGACCCGTCGTAGAACGGACCGCTCTGCTCGCCCCTGGCGTTGGGTTCGGAGTACTCCTTGGTCCCCTCGGCCAGACCGACGAAGTTCGCCACCGTCTTGGGAGCGTGGTCGGGGAAGAGGTTCACGCGGATGTCGCCCTGCGAGGTGTGCAGAGTCGCCGTCACCTTGGTCCCGACGAAGGATTCGTTGCTGTCAGCCACCCCACCATCGTGCCACTACCGGCCCGGATGTTCGGGGAGGGGCAGTACGGGGTACAGGAGAGGACATGACTGACCGGCAGCTTTCGGAGCACAGGATGGACGAGGTAGAGGTCATGACCCGAGCGGGGGAGTCGGTGGGAAAGGCGGTGGGCACAGGACTTCGCGCCGCCAGAATCCAGGCTGTTCGCGCAGGTCAGGTCAGTGCCGATGCTGCGGCCCAGGTCGCTGCGCGCGCGGAGCACAAGCTCGCGGAGCGCGGCGTGACCGCTGACTCCGTGCGCAGCGTGCTCGCCGAGCGCGCCGACCTCCTCGCCGGGAAGGCCGAGGAGTTCGAGAAGTCGACCCGCAAGTCGCGCAAGAAGCTCGCGAAGCAGCGCAAGCAGTTCGCCAAGAAGACCACTGCCACGCGTGCCGACCTGCTCAGCAGGGCCGAGGAGGTCCGCAAGGAGGTCGGCAGGAGCGCGCAGCTGACCCGCAAGCAGGCCAAGGGCAGGGCCAAGGAGCTCCGCAAGGCCGCGAAGAAGGCCCGCAAGGACTTCGCCAGCTCCGTCGAGCCGCAGCAGCCCCGCCGCTGGCCGTGGGTGCTCGGTCTCCTGGTGGCCGGTGTCGTCGCCGGTTACGTGGCGCTCACGCGTCGCCCGGAGGAGATCCACCTGCACGACGAGGACGCGCCCACCACTCCGGCGACCGCCGACGTGGTCGTCGTGGCCGAGGACGAGGTCGTCGAGGTGGTCGACGTCCAGGAGAGCCAGGGCGCGCGCAACGGCCAGGTGACGGACCGCCAGATCTGAGCCCGGCGTGCCGGGTCGGCGGCGCCGCGGTGCGATGCGCACCGCGGCGCTGTGGCGTGCCCGAACAGCGGTGCGCCGGTGATCACAGCCCCAGGTTGGTGATCGCCTCCTCGGCGATCTGCTTGGGCTTGACGGTCTGCTTCTGGTTGCTCGTGACGACCACGGCGGAGCCGCCCTTCGCGACCGCGTAGACCGCGCCCGCACCGGTGGCCAGCGAACCGCCCTCCCACCCGGCCGGCGCCTTCGCGGGGTTCGAGTCGGCGATCGGCGCGGCCTCGTCCACGACGGACTTCGCCACCGCGGCCTCGCCCTCGTACACGCGCACGGTGAGCTGGACCTCCGTGGCGCTGGCGTAGAAGAAGCACGTCGGCGTGGGTTCGTCCGCCGACAGCCGCACCTTCGGCACGAGCTGGCCGTTCTTCTCCGCGACGAACCCGGTGTCGAGGTAGGGACAGGGCCCGTCGGCGACGGGTTCCGGAGCCGGGGGCGGACCCTCCGGTGCCCGGCTGGTGGACTGCTCTGCTCTGGGGGTGGCCTGCGGGGCCGACTGGGCTTCGGTTCCGGTCGAGCCGCATGCGGCGACGACACCGAGCAACAGCAGGGACGGCAGGACTCGTGAGACGCGAATCATGGCGCGGACAGTCAACCAGAAGATCCATAGGCAATCGACAGCGTCACGACGCGATCGCGCACCGTGACCACGGCTAACTTGTCCTCACCGCACCCCCCCTGCACAGTGAGGACGAAAGACATGGACTTCTTGGACCGCGGCCGTGACCACGTGCTCGCCCTGTTCCGCGTCGTCGTGGGCGGCCTGTTCGTGATCCACGGCGTGAAGACGCTCTTCGGCGTCCTGGGCGCCAAGGCGGCCGTTCCGTTCACCACCTGGCCCAGCGGCTGGGCCGCGGTGATCCAGGTCGTCTGCGGTGGGCTGGTCGTCCTGGGCCTGGGCACGCGCGGAGCGGCGCTCCTGGCGTCGGGCTCCATGGCGTACGCCTACTTCGTGGTGCACCAGCCGCAGGGCCTGCTGCCGATCGAGAACGGCGGCGAGACCTCGACGCTGTTCGCCTGGGCGTTCGTGCTGATCGCGTTCACCGGCCCCGGCGTGTGGGCGCTCGACAACGTCGTCGCCGCTCGCCGGACCGAGACGCGGGTGCCTCAGCCCGCCTGACCGGCCGGGCCGGGCGAGCACGCCGACGACGACGTCAGGCGTTGCCGCCGAGCAGGAAGTACCAGGCCGCGACGGCACCACCGGCGATCAGCAGCAGGAGCACGAGCACGAGGATCAGCACGAGCTTCCCCCTGCCGCCGCTCCGCTGCTGGTCGTGCGGGTGCTGCGCCTGCTGGAGCTGGTGATCGCGGATGATCGAGATCGGGCCGGTCTGCGGCCCGTCGGCGTCGACCGGGCGCAGCGTGCCGGGGCGCGTCCCGTTGCCGGCGTGCTGCTGCGGCTCGTCGGGCTTCTCCACGACGTCGGCCACGATGACGGTCACGTTGTCCGGGCCGCCGCCCTCCAGCGCCAGCTCGATGAGCCGGTCGGCGCACGCCTGGCGGTCCGGGGTGCGGATGACCTCGCTCAGCATCTCGGGCGCGACGACGCCGGACAGGCCGTCGGAGCACAGCAGGTACCTGTCCCCCGCCCTCGCCTCGCGGATCGTCAGCTTCGGCTCGACCTCGTACCCGGTGAGCGCCTTGATCAGCAGCGACCGCTGCGGGTGGACCGCCGCCTCGTCCTGCGTGATGCGCCCCTCGTCCACGAGCGACTGCACGAACGAGTCGTCGTGGGTGATCTGGGAGAACGTGCCGCCCCGCAGCAGGTAGACGCGCGAGTCGCCGATGTGCACCAGGCCGATGCGGCTGCCGGTGAACAGGACGGCCGACAGCGTCGTGCCCATGCCGTCGAGCTCGGGGTCGATGTCCACCAGGTCGGCGATGGCGCCGTTGCCCGCGCGCGTCGCGTCGCGCAGCTGGTCGAGGAGGTCCTCGCCCGGCTCGTTCTCGTCGAGGAGCGCGAGCGCGGCGATGACGACCTTGCTCGCGACCTCACCACCCGCGTAGCCGCCCATGCCGTCGGCGACCGCGAGGAGGTACTGACCCGCGTACGCGGAGTCCTGGTTGTTGGAGCGGACCAGACCTCGGTCGCTGCGCGCCGCGTAGTTGAGGACGAGAGTCATGAGCGAAGCCCGGTCACCCTTTTGCCAGTCGGATCGGGACACCACGTGGCCCGGGCCGCCCACCCTAGCCTGATCACCTGATGTGGTGATACCGGGCCGCGACGCACGACGCGAAACCGAAACACGGGAGCGGGGCCGCACCGCGGCGCCGGATCGGACGTCCGACCAGGCGCTCAGACCACCGGGCCGCCCGTGTTGCGAATCATCCGCAGGAGCACCCTCAGGGCGGTGACGTAGTCGGTGTCGTCGATGCCCTCGTGGATGCGATCGCGGATCACCGGAGCGTGCTTCTTGAGGCCGGCACGGGCTTCGTCCCCCGCCTCGGTGATCCACAACCGTGTCTCGCCGTCACGCGTGAGCCAGCCCCGCTCCACCAGAACCTCCGCCTCCGCCTCCAGGTCGTCCTCGGGCCTGAGGTAGGTGCTCATCGCCCGCTGGAGCTCGGGGACGGTCATGCCCCGGCCGTCGGGCGAGATGTCGTTCACCGACAGGTTGCGGAGCAGCCAGTACTGGGGCTGGGTGAAGCCGAGCTCGGCCTGCTGAGCCCGGGTGAAGGCGATGAGGGCCTCGTGGGCCACGCCGGTCCAGTACGCGGCGGGCTGGACCGCGAGTTCGGCGTCGGAGAGGTGCTGACTGATCATGTGAGCCGCCTTCGGTGAGAGATCACTGACCAGGAGACCGTAAGAACTCCACCGAGGTCGAGGTCAAGAGCGCCGACCGTGCCACGAACATCACACCCGACGACGCCGCGAACGCCGGATGGGCGGAGACCGGTGATCGGTCTCCGCCCATCCGGCGTTCGTGCGTGCAGTTCTCCGGTGGAGACGAGGGGAATCGAACCCCTAACCCCCGCCTTGCAAAGGCGGTGCTCTGCCAATTGAGCTACGTCCCCGTCACGGGGCGGCAGAACCGCCCGCGCGAATTCAGCTGGTGGGAGCGGTGGCCTCGCGCCACAGGTCGGCCTCGGCCTTGGCCGAGCGGTTGCGCTTGACGAACAGCAGCGCCGCACCGGCGACCACAGCGAGCACCAGAAGCTTCTTCACAGTTCGTCCCCTTCAAAAAGACCAACCAGAGACCCCGTCCACCCTAGCCGAGAACCAGGCCACCAGCGGCTCGAACACAACACCAGAGGTGCAAGGAGCCAGGTGAACCATCAGCCAGCCAGCCACGAGAAGTGAAGCCGAGCGAAGCGAAGGCGGCCACCGCAGGGGGTCCAGGGGGCTTGCCCCCTGGCGGGGGTTTGGGGGTTCGACCCCCAGTGTGACGGCGATCGGTGGAGGTCCGCGCTTTCTGCGGACAGACCTCCACCACACCGATCGTGGGCCTAGCTGGACTCGAACCAGCGACCTCTTCGTTATCAGCGAAGCGCTCTAACCGTCTGAGCTATAGGCCCTCGGGGCAACGCCGAAAGGTTACCGCATCCCTCGACGCTGCCCCAAATCGGGTCACTCGCGCTCGGAGAGCGTGAGCTCCAAGCCGCCCGCGAGGTCCGCGGACACGTTGTAGACGAACGCGCTCACCGTCGCCAGAGCGGTGAACAGCACGATGTTGACCGCGCCAATGACGGCGGCGACACCGAACACGCGACCCGCGCTGATCAGCGGGTCACCCGTCGGCTCGTCGCCCTGGAGCAGGTCGTTCGCCGTGCTGTTGATCTTGTCCCACACGCCCATGCCGTTGAGCACGCCGTACAGCACGCCCACCGCCACCAGCCAGACGAAGAACAGCGCGACGCTCAGCACCAGCGCCAGCTTCAGCACCGACCACGGGTCGATCCGCTTGACCTGGAGGCTCGCCCTGCGCGGTCCCCTGCCGGGACGCCGCGAGTTCGACGGCGCCGCGCCGGGACGCGCCGCGGACTGCCCCAGGTTGACCGACGTGCGGTTGCTCCCGGTCTGCGGCTCCGCGCCGGGGATCACCGGCCGGGCCACCGCGATCGTGTCCGGGTCCTGCGCCGGGTACGTCGGCACCCGCGTCTCGACGGTGTGCTGATCGCTCTGCGCCACCGGGGGCGCGTCCCCGTCCGGCGTCGCCGTCTGCTGCGCGTCGTTCGGAACGCGCTGCCACGGCGGCGGAGGCATGTCGACGGTCTCGGCGCGGTCCGCCGTCACGTCCCGCGCGGCGTCGGCGGGCTGCGACGGCGGCACGGGCTCGGGACTGCTCGTGCCCCTGGCGTCGGCGCCGGCGGGTTCGGCGGGCGGCTGCGCGGGAACGGCACCGGTTCCGGCGCGCGCCTCCTCAGCGGCCTTCGTCGACTCCGCGTCGGCGCCGGTCGGCCGTGTGATCACCGCGGTCTTTTCCGCGTCCCGACCTTCTCGGTTGTCCGGTGAAGTCACGAGCAGTCCTCAACCTCTCGTCCGCTGTCAGTTGGCCGGCTCGGCCGGTTCCACACCGTCGGAGACGTCGACCGGCTCGTCCGCGTTGCGCGCGACAGCGATCAGGGTCGTTCCCTCGCCCAGGTTCATCAGGCGAACTCCCTTCGTCTGCCGGCCCGCCTTGCGCACTTCCCTGGCACTGGTCCGGATGACCCCGCCGGTGGACGTGATCGCGTACAGCTCGTCCTCGACGTCAACGATGAGCGCTCCGACAAGCCTCCCACGCCGACGGTCGTGCTGGATCGTGAGCACGCCCTTTCCGCCCCGCCCCTGGACCGGGTAGTCCTCGAGCGGAGTGCGCTTGGCATACCCGCCGTCCGTCGCGACCAAAACAAAACGACCCTCCTGGACGACACCCATTGACAGCAGTTCGTCACCGGAGTTGAAACGCATCCCCAGCACGCCGGAGGTGGCCCGGCCCATCGGCCGCAACGCCTCGTCGCTCGCGTGGAACCTGATCGACTGACCGTCCGCCGAGACCAGCAGCAGATCGTCGTCCGAGGAGCACAGCACGGCTCCGACCAGCTCGTCCGTGTCCCGCAGGTTGATGCCGATCAGGCCGCCCGAGCGGTTGGAGTCGAAGTCGGTCAGCTTCGACTTCTTCACCAGACCCGACTTCGTGGCCAGCACCAGGTACGGCGCCACCTCGTAGTTCTTGATCTGGATGACCTGGGCGATCTCCTCGTCCGGCTGGAACGCGAGCAGGTTCGCCACGTGCTGACCGCGCGCGTTGCGGTTCGCCTCGGGGAGTTCGTAGGCCTTCGCGCGGTAGACCCTGCCCTTGTTCGTGAAGAACAGGATCCAGTCGTGCGTCGAGCACACGAAGAAGTGGGCAACGATGTCGTCCTGTTTGAGCGCCGCTCCCTGCACGCCCTTGCCGCCGCGCTTCTGCGAGCGGTACAGGTCCGTCTTCGTGCGCTTGGCGTAGCCCGTGCGTGTGATCGTGACCACGACGTCCTCGACCGCGATCAGGTCTTCCATCGACACGTCGCCGTCGAACGCGATGATCTTCGTGCGGCGGTCGTCGCCGTGCTTGTCCACGATCGCCCGCAGCTCGTCGCGGATGATCGTCCGCTGACGCTCCGGCTTCGCCAGGATGTCCTGGAGGTCGGCGATCTCCAGCTCGATCTCGGCCAGCTGGTCGATGATCTTCTGACGCTCCAGGGCCGCCAGGCGGCGCAGCTGCATCTCCAGGACCGCGTTCGCCTGGATCTCGTCGACCGACAGCAGCTCCATCAGACCGGACCGCGCCACGTCGGGCGTCGGCGACCGGCGGATCAGCGCGATGACCTCGTCCAGCGCGTCGAGCGCCTTGACCAGGCCGCGCAGGACGTGAGCCCGCTCCTCCGCCTTGCGCAACCGGAACCTGGTGCGCCGGACGATGACCTCGACCTGGTGCTTGATGTAGTGCCGGATCACCTGGTCGATGCGCAGGGTGCGCGGCACCCCGTCGACCAGAGCCAGCATGTTCACGCCGAACGAGTACTGGAGCTGGGTGTGCTTGTAGAGGTTGTTCAGCACGACCTTCGGCACCGAGTCGCGCTTGAGCGTGATCACGATGCGCATCCCGCGACGGCTGTTCGACTCGTCGGCGATGTTCGCGATGCCGTGCAGCTTCTGCTCGCGCACCAGCGAGGCGATGTTCTCGACCAGGTTGTCCGGGTTCACCTGGAACGGCAGCTCCGTGACGATCAGGACGACGCGTCCCTTGGAGTCCTCGTCCATGTCGACCACGGCGCGCATCTTCACCGAGCCGCGGCCCGTGCGGTACGCGTCCTCGATGCCGGCCGTGCCGAGGATCAGGCCGCTGGTCGGGAAGTCCGGGCCCTTGATCCGCTGGATCATCGCCTCCAGCGTGTCCTCCTCGGAGGCCTCCCAGTTCTCCAGCGCCCACACCACGCCGTCCGCCACCTCGCGCAGGTTGTGCGGCGGGATGTTGGTCGCCATGCCGACCGCGATGCCCGAACTGCCGTTGATCAGCAGGTTCGGCACGCGCGACGGCAGGACCACCGGCTCCTGGATGCGACCGTCGTAGTTGTCGCGGAAGTCGACGGTCTCTTCCTCGATGTCCGCCAGCATGTGCATCGCCAGCGGCGTGAGGCGGCACTCCGTGTACCTCATCGCGGCGGCCGGGTCGTTGCCCTGGGAGCCGAAGTTGCCCTGGCCGTCGATCAGCGGGTAGCGCATCGACCAGGGCTGGGCCAGCCGCACGAGCGCGTCGTAGATCGACGAGTCGCCGTGCGGGTGGTAGTTGCCCATCACGTCGCCGACCACGCGGGCGCACTTGTTGTAGCCGCGCTCCGGGCGGAAGCCGGAGTCGAACATCGAGTACAGGATGCGGACGTGCACGGGCTTGAGCCCGTCGCGGGCGTCGGGCAGCGCTCGGCCGACGATGACGCTCATCGCGTAGTCGATGTAGGAGCGCTGCATCTCGTGCTGGATGTCGACCGGCTCGGTGCGGTCGTGCTCCGGGGGCAGGGTCGTCTCGGTCACGGTTCTTCTTTCCTCTTCGCCAGCCGTGCTCTACCTGGAGTGGTTCGCGCCCGGATCACACGTCCAGGAAGCGGACGTCCTTGGCGTTGCGGGTGATGAACGAGCGGCGGGCCTCGACGTCCTCGCCCATGAGCACGCTGAACAGCTCGTCGGCGGTGGCCGCGTCGTCCATGGTGACCTGGAGGAGGACCCGGTTCGCGGGGTCCATGGTGGTGTCCCACAGCTCCTCGGCGTTCATCTCGCCGAGGCCCTTGTAGCGCTGGATGTTGTCGTCGCGGCCGAGCTTCTTGCCGTTCGCGAGCCCCTGCTCGATCAGGCCGTCGCGCTCGCGGTCGCTGTAGGCGTACTCCGGGTCCGTGCGCTGCCACTTGATCTTGTAGAGCGGCGGCTGCGCGATGTAGACGTGGCCGTGCTCGATCAGGGGGCGCATGAAGCGGAACAGCAGGGTGAGCAGCAGCGTGCGGATGTGCTGACCGTCGACGTCGGCGTCCGCCATGATGATGATCTTGTGGTAGCGGATCTTCGTCACGTCGAACTCGTCGTGGATGCCGGTGCCGAGAGCGGTGATCATGCTCTGCACCTCGGTGTTCTTCAGCACGCGGTCGATGCGCGCCTTCTCCACGTTGATGATCTTGCCGCGGATCGGCAGGATCGCCTGGAACATCGAGTCCCGGCCCTCCTTGGCCGAACCGCCGGCGGAGTCGCCCTCGACGACGTAGAGCTCGCACTCCTCGGGGTTCGTGGAGCGGCAGTCCTTGAGCTTGCCGGGCAGGCCGCCGATGTCCAGGGCTCCCTTGCGGCGGACCAGCTCGCGCGCCTTGCGGGCGGCCATCCGGGCCTGCGCCGAGGAGACGGCCTTGGTGACGATGGCCCTGGCCTCGTTCGGGTGGCGCTCGAACCAGTCGGCGAGGTGCTCGTTGGTCGACTTCTGCACGAAGGACTTGGCCTCGGAGTTGCCGAGCTTCGTCTTCGTCTGCCCCTCGAACTGCGGCTCCTTGAGCTTGACCGAGATGATCGCGGCCAGGCCCTCGCGGATGTCGTCGCCGGTGAGGTTGGTGTCCTTCTCCTTGAGCAGCTTCTTGTCGCGCGCGTACTCGTTGACCACCCTGGTCAGCGCCGCGCGGAAGCCCTCCTCGTGCGTGCCGCCCTCGTGCGTGTTGATCGTGTTCGCGAAGGTGTAGACCGACGGCGTGTAGCCGGTGTTCCACTGCATCGCGATCTCGACCTCGAGGCCGTCGCCCTTGACCTCGAACCCGACGACCTTCTGGTGCACGGCCTCGCGGGTGTGGTTGATGTGCCGGACGAAGTCCTCCAGCCCACCCGGGTAGTGGTAGACGCGCTCCTTGACGGCGGCCACCCGCCCCTCGGCGTCGGCCTCGGTGTCGGCCTCGGCGACCCGCTCGTCGCGCAGGACGATGGTCAGCCCCTTGTTCAGGAACGCCATCTCCTGGAGCCGCCGCGCGATCGTCTCGATCGTGTAGTCGGTGGTCTCGAAGATCGTCGGGTCGGCCCAGAACGTGATCGTGGTGCCGGTCTCGGTGCTCGGCGCGCCCTTGACGAGGTCGTGGGCGGGCTTGCTGTGCTCGTAGGTCTGGTTCCACGTGAAACCGTCGCGCTTGATCTCCACGTCGACGCGGCTCGACAGCGCGTTCACCACGGAGATGCCGACGCCGTGCAGACCGCCGGACACCGCGTAGGAGTCGCTGTCGAACTTACCGCCCGCGTGGAGCTTGGTGAGCACGACCTCCAGGGTCGGCACGCCCTCGACCGGGTGGATGTCCACGGGGATGCCGCGGCCGTCGTCGATCACGCGGACGCCACCGTCGGCGAGCAGGGTGACGTCGACCGTCGTCGCGTGTCCCGCCATCGCCTCGTCGACCGAGTTGTCGACGACCTCCCAGATCAGGTGGTGCAGTCCGCGCTCGCCGGTGGAACCGATGTACATGCCGGGCCGCTTGCGCACCGCCTCCAGACCTTCGAGGACGGTGATCGACGACGCGCCGTATTCGTTCTTCTTGGCTGCCACGGGGCTGGTGTCTCCTCGGACTGAAGCGACTGGTGGTGCTGAGGGGGCTGAACTCGGGGGATGCCCGCTCTCACGCCTGTCCACAGTCTACTGGGAGGGACCGACAGAAACGCGCCGAGGACACCTCTGGTTTGCTCACAGAGGCCCTGGGCGAGGGGCGGGCGAGTCCGGCAGGCCGCTGCGGGGGTTGAAATCCGCAGGTTGGCGCTCATCGGGCGACAGGATCGCCGCTGCGCGCCGGACGGGGGTCAGCCGTAGGTGTCGCGCGGACCGCGCCCCGGAACGTGCCTGGGGCCGTACCGCCAGCTCGGCGCAGCCGGACCCTGCACCTTCAGCCTCTTCACGACGCCGTCGCCCACCCCGGCCGCGATGCGCACCAGGAGCTGCCGCTGGAGCAGGCGCAACTGGGTCGCCCACGCCGTCGACTCGGCCTGGACGGTCAGCTCGCCGTCACTGAGAGCGATCGGCTTGGCGTGCTCGGCGACCTCCTCGCCGACCAGCTTCGCCCACCGGCCGAAGACCTGGCCACCCGCCAGCCGCTCCGCCCAGCCGCGGTCGGCGGCGAGCCGCGAGGCCAGCCTGCCCAGCGGCTGCGGGTCGCGGTCGTCCGGCCCCGCGCCGGACCACGAGCGCCTGCGGCGGCGCACCGGGCCTCCCCCGACGCGCCGTCCCGGCTGCCTGCCGCGGGACTTCGCGGAGGCGCGCGCCGCCTCCAGGGCGGCTCTCGCGAGGTCCGACCCGGTCAGGGGCTGTGGGTCCTTGTTGCTGTCAGTCGGGGAGGAACCACTCGACAGTGGGACGCCAGAAGACGAAATGTCCGATTTTTGGGCCGGTTGTTGTCGTGCAGTGACGGAGTTATCCACACCATCCACAGGGTTGTCCCCAGATGTGGGTACTTTGCTCCCGGACGGGCCCAGTGGTTGTGGGGAGAGGGGGCGTTCGTCAGACACGTCGCACCTCTCCGCCGTGCACCTCGAAACGGGCACCGGACAACTCCTCGGGAACGTCCTCCGCGACCGCGGCCGTGATGAGGACCTGCTCGGCCCCCGAGGCGACCTTCGCGAGCTGCGCGCGCCGCCGCCGGTCGAGTTCGGCGAACACGTCGTCCAGCACGAGCACCGGTTCCGTGCCGTCGGCGCGCAGCAGTTCGTACGCCCCGAGGCGCAGCGCCAGCGCGAACGACCACGACTCTCCGTGACTGGCGTAGCCCTTCGCCGGCAGCTCACCCAGCGCGAGGTCGAGGTCGTCGCGGTGCGGTCCGACGAGCGACACGCCCCGCTCCAGCTCCTGCGGACGCACCCGGTTCAGCTCGGCCAGCAGCGCGTCCTCCAGCACCTCCCGGTCGGCGCGGGGGCCACCGGGCACGCCGACGCCCTCGGGCTGCGAACCGCCCAGCGTCGAGCGGTAGAGCACCCGCGCCGGACGCGACTCGGGCGCCACCTCCGCGTACGCCGCCGCGATGTGCGGCGCGAGGTCCGCGACCAGGTCGAGACGACCCGCGAGCAGCTCGGCGCCGTGCGCGGCGAGGTGCCCGTCCCACACGTCCAGCGTGCTCAGGTCGGCCGGCCGGCCGCCGCGCCGCGCCGCGCCCGCGCTCTTCAGCAGAGCGCCGCGCTGCTTGAGCACGCGCTCGTAGTCGCTGCGCACACCCGCGTAGCGCGGGGCGCGGGACGTGAGCACCTCGTCGAGGAACCGCCGCCGCTCACCGGGGTCGCCCCGCACGAGGGCCAGGTCCTCCGGCGCGAACAGCACCGTGCGCAGGACCCCCAGCACGTCGCGCGGACGCGGCACGGGGCCGCGGTTGATCCGCGCCCGGTTCGCCCGCCCCGGCGTGATCTCCAGCTCGACGAGCAGCTCGCGCCCCTCGTTGACCACGGCGGTGCGCACGACCGCGCGCGGACAGCCCTGCCGGACGAGGGGGGCGTCCGTGGCCACCCGGTGCGAACCGAGGGTGGCCACGTAGCCGATCGCCTCGACCAGGTTCGTCTTGCCCTGGCCGTTCTGCCCGACGAGCACGGTCACCCCCGGCTCCAGCACCAGGTCGGCGTGCTCCCACGAGCGGAAGTCGCTGACCTGGAGGTGCCGGACGTACACGGTCGGTGTCAGCCCTGGGTGCTGCCGGCACCCGACGACGGACCCGCGGTCAGCACCGCGTGGCCGCCGAACTGGTTGCGCAGCGCCGCGACGGCACGCATCGCCGGGGAGTCCTCCTGGCGGGAGGCGAACCGGGCGAACAGCGCGGCGGAGATCACCGGCGCGGGCACCGCGTGGTTGATCGCCTCCTCGACGGTCCACCGGCCCTCGCCGGAGTCCTCGACGTAACCGCGCAGGTCGTCCAGCTCCGGGTCGGAGTCCAGCGCGCGCACCAGCAGGTCGAGCAGCCACGAGCGCACGACCGTGCCCCGCTGCCACGCCTTGATCGTCGACGGCACGTCGGTGACCAGCTCGGACGCGTCGAGCAGCTCGAAGCCCTCGGCGTAGGCCTGCATCAGGCCGTACTCGATGCCGTTGTGCACCATCTTCGCGAAGTGGCCCGCACCCGCCGGTCCGGCGTGCGCGAAGCCCTCCTCGCGCGGCCCGTCCGGGCGCAGCGCGTCGAAGATCGGCATGGCGCGCTCGACCATCTCGGGCTCACCGCCGACCATGAGGCCGTAGCCGTTCTCCAGGCCCCACACGCCGCCGGACACGCCGACGTCGAGGTAGCCGATGCCCCTGCCGCCGAGCAGCTCCGCGTTGACCTTGTCGTCGGTGTAGCGCGAGTTGCCGCCGTCGATCACGAGGTCGCCCTCGGAGAGGACGTCCGCCAGTTCGGCGATGGTCTGCCTGGTGATCTCACCGGCGGGAACCATCACCCAGACCACGCGCGGGGCTTGCAGCGCGCCGACGAGGTCGGCGAGCGACGCCACGTCCGTGACCTCGGGATTGCGGTCGTAACCGATGACCTCGTGGCCGGCGCGGCGAATCCGCTCGCGCATGTTGAAGCCCATCTTGCCGAGGCCGACGAGTCCGAGCTGCACGTCTTGCTCCCTGTTCACTTGGGTGGATCAGCCTGGAAGGCGCACGGGCATCAGCAGGTAGATGTAACCGGGCGCCACGTTGCCATCTTCGTCCACCGGCTTGAGCAGCGCCGGGCGGCTGGGTGTGGTGAAGGACAAGTGCGCGCGGGGGGTGCGCACGGCGCTCACGCCCTCCAGCAGGTAGGTGGGGTTGAACGCGATCGTCACCGGCTCGCCGGTGTACTCGACGCGCAGCTCCTCCTCGGCGCTGCCCTCGTCGTCGCCGCCGGCGGACAGCCGCAGGCCGCCCTCGACGAACTCCAGCCTGACCTGGGTGCCGCGCTCGGCGACCAGCGACACGCGCTTGACCGCCTGGACGAGCGGGTCCACGTCGATGATCGCCGCGGAGGAGTGCTCGCTGGGCAGGAGCTGGCGGTACTTCGGGAAGTCGGCGTCGAGCAGCCGGGTCGTCGTGCGGCGACCGGCGCCGGACAGACCCAGGAGTCCGTCGTTGGCGGCGAGCGACAGCTCGACCCTGCCGCCGGAGACGCCGAGCGTCTTGGCCGCGTCGGCGAGCGTCTTGGCCGGGACGAGCACCGCGGTCTCGTCCAGGGCCTCGTTCGGCTCCCACGGGAACTCGCGCATCGCCAGCCGGAAGCGGTCGGTGGCGACGAGGGTCAGCTTGCCGCCGCCGATCTCGACGCGGACGCCGGTCAGCATCGGCAGCGTGTCGTCCTTGCCCGCCGCGACGGCGACCTGCGACACGGCCTCGCCGAACACCTCGCCGGCCAGCTCGCCCACGAGCTGCGGCATGACCGGGAGCTGCGGGTAGTCCTCGACCGGCATCGTCGGGAGGCTGAAGCGCGCGCTGCCGCAGCTGATCGTCATGCGGGAGCCGTCGACGGAGATCTCGACGGGGTGGTTCGGCAGCGCCTTGGTGATGTCGGCGAGCAGCCGGCCGGACACGAGGGTGCGGCCGCCGTCGGCGATCGTCGCCGGGACGCCGACCGTGGCGGACACCTCGTAGTCGAAGCCCGAGACGGTGAGCGCGTCACCCGGCTCGCCGTCCGGTGACCCGGCGTCGAGCAGCACGCCACCGAGCACCGGGACGGGCGGCCGGGACGGCAGGCTGCGCGCGACCCAGGCGACGGCGTCGGCCAGGCCGTCGCGCTCGACGCGGATCTTCATGAGGCGTCCTTCCTCGGATTCGGCACGACCGACCGCAGGAGGGTCGGGTCACCGCGACGTGCGTCGGGAGTTGGTGGGAGCCGCCAGGGCGGATCGGGTCCGCCGCAGAGGATCGGCGACCGACCTGACGATCGGCCTGCCCCCCGGTGCGGTCGCTCAACCGTAGAGCGTCGAGGCCCTCCGCGTCATCCGGGTCGTCGTTCCTCCCCGCTCCTCCCGAGCCGCTGCGAGGCGAGGTGTCCCCGGGTTCGGCAACCCCCTGTTTTTCTTTTGTTCTTCTCTTCAAGAGATCGAACAGCAGTAGTAGTAAGCGTTGTGGATTGTGTGGACAACCCTCTTCTTCGCAGCTCAGGACCCCTGCGACCATGTGGACGGACCCGGGGTGCCACCCGGGGACAGATCGGCGTGCCCGGGGACAACTCCGCGGATCGTCCGAACGGTCCACAGGAGAGGCCGGTTGTCCCCGGGTGCATCCCCGGGTGTGGAGCCAGTTGTACCCGGGTGCTGCACAGGCTGATCGTGGCCCGGATCTCGCCCGATCGGGACTTTTCTGCGGCGGCGCGCGGCGCGTCCCGGCCGCCGGGTCAGAAAAATTCCGGCGCGCACGGGGGTGGCGGAGCCTCCGGCGGAACCCGGCCGGCGCTCCCCGCGAGCGGCGGGCCGACCGTCCTGGACGCGGGTGCGGCGGGCGGAGGGGCCGGGGGATTTCTGGGCGTGCCGCCGGTGCGGTCCCGAGGCGCCCGGTGAGCCGGTCGCGCGGTGCGGGCGGGAGGTCCGGACGTGCGACGGGCCCGCGACGGCTGCTGCCGCGGCGGGCCCGGTGACGGGGAGGATCAGGGCGCGTGACGGGCGCGCTGCTTGATGCGCGAGGTCAGCTCCTGCACCTGGTCGTAGATGCGACGGCGCTCCGCCATCTCCTTGCGGATCTTCTTGTCCGCGTGCATGACGGTCGTGTGGTCGCGGCCGCCGAACGTCTGCCCGATCTTCGGCAGCGACAGGTCGGTCAGCTCGCGGCACAGGTACATGGAGATCTGCCTGGCCTGGGCCAGCGCCTTCGTCTTGCCCGGCCCGCACAGGTCGTCCATCGAGACGCTGAAGAACTCGGCCGTGACGGCCATGATCGTCGGCGCGGTGATCTCGGGGGCGTGCGAGTCGGGGATCAGGTCGCGCAGCACTATTTCGGCGAGCTGCACGTCGACCGGCTGCCGGTTGAGCGACGCGAACGCCGTGACCCGGATCAGCGCGCCCTCCAGCTCGCGGATGTTGCGCTCGATCCGAGCCGCGATGAACTCCAGGACCTCCGCCGGGGCGGCGAGCCGGTCCTGCGCCGCCTTCTTGCGGAGGATCGCGATGCGCGTCTCCAGCTCCGGCGGCTGGATGTCGGTGATCAGGCCCCACTCGAACCGCGTGCGCAGCCGGTCCTCCAGGGTCTCCAGCCGCTTGGGCGGGCGGTCCGAGGACACGACGATCTGCTTGTTCGAGTTGTGGAGGGTGTTGAACGTGTGGAAGAACTCCTCCTGCGTCCCCTCCTTGCCCTCCAGGAACTGGATGTCGTCGACGAGCAGCACGTCGATGTCCCGGTAGCGGCGCTGGAAGGCGACCTTGCGGTCGTCGCGCAGCGAGTTGATGAAGTCGTTCGTGAACTCCTCGGTCGACACGTACCGCACGCGCATGCCGGGGAACAGCCGCTGGGCGTAGTGGCCGACGGCGTGCAGCAGGTGCGTCTTGCCCAGCCCGGACTCGCCCCAGATGAACAGCGGGTTGTACGCGCGGGCCGGGGCCTCGGCGACCGCGACCGCGGCGGCGTGGGCGAAGCGGTTGGACGCGCCGATGACGAACGTGTCGAAGTTGTACTTCTCGTTCAGCCGCGTCTGCGACGTCGGGGGGTTCGCCGGCCTGGTGAACGGCGTGCCGCTCGTCGGGGCCTGGCCGTTGAACGTGGGCCAGATCTCGTGGACGGTGGCGAGCGCCTCGCGCTCCTCGTCGACCTCGTCGCCGTCGGAGTCGGTCTCGCCCTCCTCGCCGGGCTGCTCGGCGCCGACGTGCGAGGGCGGTCCGGGCGGCACGGTCCCGACGAGGCCGGGGGGCATCGGCACGCTCATGCCACCGCCGCCCACGGGGCCGCCCATCCCGTTCATCGAGCCCAGCCCGGCGATGCCGCCCATGCCGAGCGGCGGCTGGCTGATGCCGTTGCCGCCGGGGATGCCGGGCGCGACGGGGATCGGGGTCGTGGGCGGCGGGGCGAGCGGCTCGGGCGAGTCGACCTTCACGGCCAGGGACACGGCGCGGCCGAGCCGCCGGGACAGCGCGGCGGTGATCGGCTCGCGCAGCGCGCGCTCGATCGCCTCCTTCGCGAAGTCGCTCGGCGCGGCCAGCAGCGCGGTGCCGTCGAGCAGGCCGATCGGCCGGGTGACCCGCATCCAGGCCCGCTGTTGCGGCGAGAGGGTGCTGGCGGCCAGTTCCTGCACCACCTGCTCCCACACGAGACCCAGGTCGACCTGGTGGTCGGACACCTCCGCGCTCCCCTCCCCTCGACGAATCCCCACTAGTGGGGCACCCTCGCCAGTCGGTCACGACTGCACGGCGTGGACACGGAGGATAGAGGTATCCACAGAGTTATCCACAACTGTGCACGAAGGTGTGCCGGAGACAGCGGTCCCCCCGTTGCTCCCTGGCTCTCGCGGAAGTCGGGCGGAAGTCGGTCGGCACCTGCTCCGAGCCGCTCTCCCTCGGCGACTCCTCCGCACTCACCCCGGTGCCCGCGAGGGGTGCACGCTAACAAGGCGGGCGACGCGCCACAAGGAGCCGATCGTCGGGCGATCCGGAACGGGGAACGTGTCCGCTGGTCGACCCCGATTTGAACAGCGGTGGTCGGCTTGCGTACCCTCGGTGGAGTCTCCCGCTAGTCACGGGCGCGTTTGGCGTGCCTGTGCTGCGATCGTCCTGCGACCGAAGCTGGGCGGCGCCGATCCTCGGCTAGGGGACACCACAGACCTGCTTGGTAGTCAGCACCGGGAGATCCGACCGTGAGCAAGGGTAAGCGCACCTTCCAGCCCAACAACCGCCGCCGCGCCAAGACGCACGGGTTCCGGCTGCGCATGCGCACCCGTGCCGGCCGCGCCATCCTCGCCGCGCGGCGCAGCAAGGGCCGCGACCGCCTGTCCGCCTGACGACCGCAGCGCCGTGCTACCTGCGGCCGCCCGGCTCACGCGCAGCCAGGACTTCGGCCTGGTCGTCCGCCGAGGCAGACGCGCAGGCCGGCCCCGGTTGGTCGTGCACGCTCTGACGTCCCCGCACGGGGACGCGGGAGCGCGGTCAACCCCCGACGGCGCGTCAGCGGAGAACACCACCTCCACGGCCGGGCCCACCTTGGACACCTCCAAGGTGGGCTTCGTCGTGAGCAAGGCCGTCGGCAACTCGGTGGTCCGCCACCGGGTCAGCCGTCGGCTGCGGCACGTCGTCCGCGATCGGCTGGCCGTCCTGCCCGAGGGCACCTCGCTCGTCGTGCGGGCGCTCCCCGCGGCCGCCGGCGCCACGAGCGACGAACTGGCCCGCGACTTCGACGCGGCGCTGCGACGGCTGCTGCCGTCTTCGCGGTTCGCTGGTGACCGATGAGCCGCGTCTCCGCGAGCGGTGCCGGACCGGTGGCGCGCCTGCTGGTCCTGCCGATCCGCGTCTACCAGCGGTTCATCTCCCCCCTGCTGCCTCCGAGCTGTCGCTTCTACCCGAGTTGCAGCGCCTACGCGGTGGAAGCTCTGACCGTCCACGGTGCGCTGCGCGGCTCCTGGCTGACCATTCGCCGGCTCGCCCGCTGCGGACCCTGGCACCCTGGAGGCCTGGACCCCGTTCCTCCGCGGCGACAACGCCCGGAACCGGTCCCCGACCAATCCGCCGAGGAGTAGCTCCGTGCTCAACTTCATCTACTACCCGGTGTCCTTCATCCTCTGGTGTTGGCACTGGGTGTTCGGCCACGTCTTCGGCGAGTCCAGCGGGTTCGCGTGGGCGCTGTCCGTGATCTTCCTGGTCTTCACGCTGCGTGCGCTGCTCTTCAAGCCGTTCGTCGGCCAGGTGCGGTCGATGCGCAAGATGCAGGAGTTCGCCCCCGAGCTCCAGAAGATCAAGAAGAAGTACGGCAACGACCGGCAGCGCCAGGCGCAGGAGATGCAGAAGCTCCAGTCCGAGCACGGGGTCAACCCGCTCGGCGGCTGCCTGCCCATGCTCGTGCAGATCCCGGTGTTCATCGGTCTGTTCCACGTGCTGCGCTCGTTCCGGCCCGGCTGGGGCGAGGTCTACTTCTTCGACGCCAAGGGCGTGGAGTCGTTCGTCAACGCCAAGCTGTTCGGCGCGAACCTGTCGACGTTCATCACGATGCCCGCCGACCAGCTCGCGCAGTTCGGCACCCAGCGCTACGCGGTGGTCCTCGTCGCGGTGCCGCTGATGATCGTCGCCAGCATCGCGACGCACTTCACGGCGCGGCACTCCGTGGCCCGGCAGACGCAGGCGGCCACGGACAACCCGCAGACCGCGATCATGAACAAGCTGACCCTCTACATCTTCCCGCTCGGCGTGCTCGTCGGTGGCTTCTTCTTCCCCATCGCGATCCTGATGTACTGGCTGAGCAACAACGCCTGGACGCTCGGCCAGCAGCACTTCGTCTACCGCAGGATCGACCGCGAGGAGGAGGAGAAGAAGGTCGTGGCGACCACCCAGCGCCAGGCCCTCGCTCCGAAGCCCGGCGCGAAGCCGCAGCAGAAGAAGCGCCCCGCGAACTCGACCGGCTCCGTTCCGGCGTCCGACGCTCCCGCCGAGACCACCGAGTCCCCGGTGGACGACGGCACGGTCACGCCGAAGACCGCGCCGAAGACAGCGACGAACGGCGCCAAGCCGTCGACCCAAGTCCCCGGTCTGAGCCCAGACCGATCCCCTGGCAAGAAGCCGGGCAACAAGAAGCGTCGTTGACCGGGCGCTCTGCCCCGGAGAGGAGACATCGTGTCGGAGACGTTGCAGGCCGCCGAGACCGACGTGGAGGACGCCGTGGAGGACGCCGCGGACGACACCACCGAGGACACCGGGGCGCGCGGTCGCTCTGGCAGCTCCGAGGACCTGCTCGTCCAGGAGGGCGACATCGCGGGTGACTACCTGGAGCGGCTGCTCGACCTGCTCGACTACGACGGCGACATCGACCTCGACGTCGAGGCGGGCCGCGCGATCGTCAGCATCGACGGCGGTGAGGACCTGGACAAGCTCGTCGGCCAGCGCGGCACCGTGCTGGAGTCGTTGCAGGAGCTGACCCGTCTCGCGGTGCAGCAGGAGACCGGCGTGCGCAGCCGCCTCATGCTCGACATCGCCCAGTGGAGGGCCGGTCGCAGGGCCGAGCTCGCCGACCTCGGCCGGGCCAGCGCGGAGAAGGCGCTCTCGTCCGGCGAGCGGGTGCGACTGCACCCGATGACGCCGTTCGAGCGCAAGGTCGTGCACGACGCGGTCGCGACCGTCGACGGCGTGCAGAGCGAGAGCGAGGGCGAGGAGCCCCAGCGTCGAGTGGTGATCTTCGCTCGGGCCTGACCCCGCTCGACCGTTCCACCCACCGCCCCCGTTTCACGTGAAACGGGGGCGGTGCTCGTCGTCGGGGGTCTTTCCGGCGACGCCCGCCGCGAGGCCGGTGCCACCGATCGCGCTGAGCGTGGGGCGCGCGGTTCGCCCTCTTGTTCCACGTGAAACGCGCGACCTGTTTGGCGTGTCGCGGTGATGATCCGTCATGATGGTCGGCGGCAGTCGTCGTGAGCGGTTCGACGCTCGCACCCGCCCACCACTCACCCACCGGTCGCTCGCGAAGCGCCGCGTGGTTTCACGTGAAACGCCACGGACGGAGAACATGGCCGGATCGATGGAAGACCAGGCGAAGCTGGTCTTCGGTGACCACGTGGAGGGCGCGCACGCGTTCGCCGCGATGCTCGCGGAGCACGGGGTCGAGCGCGGACTGATCGGTCCCCGCGAGGTCGAGCGCCTCTGGGAACGTCATCTGCTCAATTCCGCGGTCATCGCGGAGTTGCTTCCACCGGGAAGCCGGGTGGTCGACGTAGGCTCCGGTGCGGGGTTGCCGGGCATACCGCTGGCGATCGCCCGGCCGGACCTCGAACTCACCCTCCTCGAACCGATGGCACGCCGCGTGGCGTGGCTGGAGGAGGTGGCGGAGAGGCTCGACCTGTCGATCACCGTGCTGCGCGGACGGGCGGAGGAGCCCGCGATCCGGGCGCGGTTGGCCGACAGCGACGTCGTGACCGCACGGGCGGTGGCCCCGTTGGAACGGCTCGCTCGGTGGTGCCTGCCGCTGCTGCGACCGGGCGGGCAGCTGGTCGCTCTCAAGGGCGAGAGCGCCCTGGAGGAACTGGAGCGAGACGCGGACGCGGTGCGCCGGGCCGGTGGCGGTCGTCAGCGCGTCGTGTCCTGTGGTGACGAGGTCCTGGACATCCCCACGACCGTCGTGCTCGTCGAGCGTGACGAGAACAGCGGTCGACGGGACGGTGGGCGGCGCAGAAGGAAGGATCGGTGAGCGTGTATCCGGATCCCGTGACTCGGCCCGGCAACGAGTTCTTGCAGCCCCTCTTCCACGAGGCGGTTGATGTTCCACGTGAAACCGCGCCGGACGCGGTCGGTGCCGGTGAGGCGCTCCGCTCGACGTCCAGCAGCAAGACCCCCGAGAACCCGCAGTCAGCGACGGCAGGAGACAGCGCCGTGTGGACCCCCATCGCCGAAGAGGCCGCGCGCGCGACTCGCGTGCTGCACCCCGACAGCCTTCAGCTCCCCCGCCCGACCCGTCGCCGCGTCTTCACGGTGGCGAACCAGAAGGGCGGCGTGGGCAAGACGACCAGCACGGTGAACCTCGCCGGCGCGCTCGCCATCGCCGGGCTCAAGGTCCTCGTGATCGACCTCGACCCGCAGGGCAACGCCAGCACGGCGCTGTCGGTCGAGCACCGCTCCGGCACGCCGTCGGTGTACGAGGTGCTGATCGGTGAGTGCTCGGTCGCCGAGGCCGCTCAGATCAGTCCCACCTCCCCCAACCTCTACTGCGTCCCGGCGACGATCGACCTCGCCGGCGCGGAGATCGAGCTCGTCTCGATGGTGGCGCGCGAGTCGCGGCTGAAGGAGGCGCTGAGCGCCGAGTCGCTCAACGAGCTCCAGCCGGACTACGTGTTCATCGACTGCCCGCCGTCGCTGGGTCTGCTCACGGTCAACGCGATGGTCGCCGCGCAGGAGGTGCTCATCCCGATCCAGTGCGAGTACTACGCGCTGGAGGGGTTGGGTCAGCTCCTGCGGAACATCGAGCTCGTCCAGGCGCACCTGAACCCCAACCTGAACGTCTCGACGATCCTGCTGACGATGTACGACGGCCGCACCAAGCTCGCCGACCAGGTGACCAGCGAGGTGCGCGGCCACTTCGGCGACACGGTGCTGCGCACGGTCATCCCCCGCAGCGTGAAGGTCTCCGAGGCGCCGGGGTTCGGGCAGACGGTGCTCACCTACGATCCCGGCTCACGGGGCGCGATGAGCTACCTGGATGCGGCACGCGAGATCGCCGAGTTCGGCGCGAAGATGGGGACGGCATGACGGAACAGCGCAAGGGCGGCCTCGGACGCGGGCTCGCTGCCCTCATCCCGAGCGGTCCGCCACCGGGGTCCGGTCCGGTGCGGCCCGCGTCGAACGGCCACTCCCCTGCGCGCTCCGGTGGCGTCACCACGGCCACCGCGGCCGGTGGTGAGGTCGCGGGCGCGGTGTACCGGGAAGTTCCGGTCACCTCGATCCGGACCAACAGCAAGCAGCCGCGTCAGGTCTTCGACGAGGACGCGATCCGCGAGCTGGAGCACTCGATCCGCGAGTTCGGCCTCATGCAGCCGATCGTGGTGCGTGAGCTGACGGCCGACACCTACGAGCTGGTGATGGGTGAGCGCCGCTGGCGCGCGACCCAGCAGGCCGGGCTCCAGACGATCCCGGCGATCGTCCGGCAGACCGCCGACGACGCCATGCTGCGGGACGCGCTGCTGGAGAACATCCACCGCGTCCAGCTGAACCCGCTCGAAGAGGCGGCGGCGTACCAGCAGCTGTTGCAGGAGTTCGCGGTGACGCACGAGGAGCTGGCGGACCGCATCGGTCGCAGCCGGCCGGTCGTCACGAACACCATCCGCCTGCTCAAGCTCCCCCTCCCCGTGCAGCGGCGGGTGGCGGCCGGTGTGCTGTCCGCCGGTCACGCCAGGGCGCTGCTCGGTCTGGAGGACCCCGGCGCTCAGGAGGAGCTGGCGACGAAGATCGTCGCCGAGGGCATGTCGGTCCGCGCGACCGAGGAAGCGGTGACGGTGGCGAAGGGCGCCGCCCCGCCGAAGGCGAAGCCCGCCGCGCGCAAGCCGATGCACGCCCCCGGTCTCCAGGAACTCGCCGAGCGGCTGTCGGACAGCTTCGACACGCGCGTGAAGGTGGAACTGGGGCAGCGGAAGGGCCGGATCGTGGTCGAGTTCGGCTCGGTGGACGATCTGGAGCGGATCATCACGCTCATGTCGCCGGAAGCGACAAATCGGACACGTGCTGCCGACTAGCCGCCCTACCGGGGTGCTTATGTCACGGTGACGATGACCCCTCGTGTCGAGACCGACACGAGGGGTCATCGCTGTCAGCGGGTGACCGCGCGCTCGATCAGAGCGGCGTAGATCTCGCCGAGCGACTCCCCGGCCGCCTCGGCGGCCATCGGCAGCAACGAGGTCTCGGTCAGTCCCGGGGAGACCGTCACCTCCAGGAAGTGCACGGTGCCGTCGGCGGCGATGATCGCGTCGGTGCGGGACACGTCCCGCAGCCCGAGCAGCCGGTGCGCCTCCACCGCCAGCTCCCCCACCGCCTTCGCCGCCGAGGCGTCGAGCCGGGCCGGGGTGTGGAAGTCGGTGAGCCCGGCGGTGTAGCGGGCCGTGTAGTCGTACACACCGCTCTCCGGCACGATCTCGACCGCGGGGAGTGCGCGGGGGCCGTCGGGCCCGTCCACGACGGACACGGCCACCTCGACGCCCTCCACGTACTTCTCCGCGAGGACGGCCTCGCCGTAGGCCAGGCACCCGACCATCGCCGCCGGCAGCTGCCCCGCGTCGCGCACGACCTGAGCGCCCAGCGCCGACCCGCCCTGGTCCGGCTTCAGCATCAGCGGCAGCCCGAGCGTGTCGACCATCGCGTCCAGCACCGGCTGCGCGCCCAGCTCCCGGAACGTCGCGTGCGGCAGGACGACCCACTCCGGCGTCGTCAGGCCCGCGCGGACCAGCTCGGCCTTCGCGGTCGGCTTGTCCCACGCCCGGCGGCACGCCCGCGAGTCCGTGCCCACGTACGGCACGCCGAACATCTCCAGGACCGTCTGCACCGAGCCGTTCTCGCCCTCACCGCCGTGCAGGGCGACCACCACCGCGTCGGGCCGGTGGTCCCGCAACCGGCCGACCAGGTTGCTGTCCGCGTCCCACTCCTCGACGGTCAGGCCGACCGACCGCAGAGCGGCCGACAACCGCCGCCCGGATCGCAGTGACACCTCGCGTTCGTGGGACAGCCCACCCGACAGGACCGCGACCCAACGCTCCGACACGACTCGCTCCTCGATCACGAGAGAGCCACCCTGACCGGCCGCGCCGGCCGGGTGGCCCTCGACGAACTGACTGACCCGTCAGGCGGTGTCCGGTGACGGTCCCTGAGGTCCGGACACCGCACGACCCGACGTCGGCCCGAAGGTGAGGTGCAGCTGCATCTCGTCCTCCAGCACGTGTGCGAGGCGGCGGACGCCCTCGCGGATGCGTTCCGGCGTGGGGTAGCAGTAGGAGAGGCGCATCTGCCGGCTGCCCAGGCCGTCCGCGTAGAAGCCGGTGCCCGACGCGTAGGCCACCCGCTGGGTGACCGCGCGCGGCAGCATGGCCTTCGTGTCGATGCCCTCCGGGACGGTCAGCCACACGTAGAACCCGCCGTCCGGCTTCGTCCACGTCACGCCGTCGGGCATGTGCTGCTCCAGCGCGGAGATCATCGCGTCGCGACGGTCCCGGTACGCCTCGCGGTAGGTCTTGATCTGGCCCTTCCAGTCCTGCGTCGCCAGGTAGCGAGACACCACCATCTGGTTCAGGGTGGGCGGGCACAGCGTCGCCGACTCGGCGGCCAGCACCAGCTTCTCCCGCACGGCGTGCGGGGCCAGCGCCCAGCCGACCCGCAGACCGGCGGCGAACGTCTTGGAGAACGACCCCAGGTACACCACGTTGTCCGGGTCGGACGCGCGCAGCGCCGGGTAGATCTGCCCGTCGAAGCCGAGCAGCCCGTACGGGTTGTCCTCGACCACCAGGACGCCGTGCCGGGCGCAGATCTCCAGCACCTCGGCGCGCCGGGACACCGCGAGGGTCACGCCGGCCGGGTTGTGGAAGTTCGGGATCGTGTAGAGGAACTTCACCCGCTTGCCCGTGCGCTCCACGGCGGCGAGCGCCTCGCGCAGCGCCTGCGGGACCAGCCCGTCCGCGTCCATCGCGACGTGCACGACCTGAGCCTGGTAGGCGGCGAACGAGCCGAGCGCGCCCACGTACGACGGGCCCTCGGCCAGCACCACGTCACCGGGGTCGCAGAAGATCCGGGTCACCATGTCGAGCGCCATCTGCGAGCCGACGGTCACGACCACGTCGTCCGGGTGGGCCCTGATGCCCTCCAGCGCCATGATGTCGCAGATCTGCTCGCGCAGTTCCGGCACGCCGTGCGCGGAGCCGTACTGGAGCGCCACGAGACCCTCGGTGGCCACCAGGTCGCCGATCTCGGCCGCCAGGGAGTCCATCGGCAGCGCGGCGAGGTGGGGCATGCCACCGGCGAGCGACACGACCTCCGGCCTGCTCGCCACCGCGAAGAGCGCCCGGATCTCCGATGCCGTCATCCCCGCGGTGCGTGCTGCGTAGCGCCGCAGATGGGGGTCGAGGCTTCTGGCGCCCTGCTTGGCGGGCTGTCCGGGTGCGTTCATCGGGCACTCCGAGAGGCTGGGGTCCGGCTGTCACCGGCTGGTCTTCCCGGGTGAGTGTAACCGTCGTCCCGTTCGGGGCATCCGGCTTCCGGGGACCGGCACATCGGCCTATCCTCGAAGAGGTCCCTGCGTGTGGAGTGGAGGTCGGGTGTCTCGACGCGTTGTGGGCGTCACGCTGGACAACCTGGAACACCTCTCGAAACACGGTAGGACCTGCGTGTACTGGGAGCTGGCTCCGCACCTCAAGGCGCAGGCCGAGGAGTACGGGGACACCGAGTTCGAGAAGGAGGCCTGGGTCTCCAGCGTGCTGCTGGAGTGGGGCTCCTGCGGTCGCATCG
Source organism: Umezawaea beigongshangensis (assembly GCF_016464305.1). Classification (GTDB taxonomy): domain Bacteria; phylum Actinomycetota; class Actinomycetes; order Mycobacteriales; family Pseudonocardiaceae; genus Umezawaea_A; species Umezawaea_A beigongshangensis. Next base: position 266,743 of record NZ_JAEIOJ010000003.1, on the reverse strand, counting down.
TCTACTGCGACGGCATCCCGGCCGGGTCGGTGTTCTTCGCCCCGCCCGCCGCCGTGCCCCGCTCGCTGGCCTTCCCCACCTCGCCGCCCAGCGCCGACGCGGTCCTCATGACCTCGCTGGAGGTGCTGCCGGAGTTCCGCGGCGGTGGTCTCGGGCGCATGCTCGTGCAGGCCGTCGCGAAGGACCTGACCAGGCGCGGTGTGAAGGCGATCGAGGCGTTCGGCGACGCCCTGCCCGACGAGGACTCCCCCGGCTGCGTGACGCCGGCCGCGTTCCTCCAGCAGGTCGGCTTCAAGACCGTGCGGCCCCACCCCCGCTGGCCCAGGCTCCGCCTGGAGCTGCGCAGCGCGATCTCGTGGAAGGAAGACGTCGAGGCGGCGCTGGAGCGGCTGTTCAACACGGTGACGGTGACGACAGCCGAACCGAGCCTCCGCCCCGCCTGACCCCGCCAGCGCGAGAGGGCCCCTCCAGCACCGCTGGAGGGGCCCTCTCGCGCATCTGCCTAGTTCTTGGCCAGCTCGTGCCGCAGCAGGTCGGCCAGCGTGAACGTGCCGGTCGGCTGGTCGTCCTTGCCCAGCAGGTACAGGCGCTTCACCGCGACCAGGACGCCCTCGGCCACGACGTCGCGGAACCCGGGGTCGGCGAGCCGGGCCCGGTCCTCGGCGTTGGTCAGGTAACCGACCTCCACGCGCACGGCCGTGCACCGGGTCAGGGTCAGGATCTCCCACGACTTCGGGTGCGTGCGGCAGTCGCGCATCCCGGTGCGGACGGCGATCTCGCGCTGGATGAACCCGGCCAGCGCCTCGCCCACCGTGGAGCTGGTGCCGTTGCCGCTGCCGAAGTGGAACGTCGCGACGCCCTGCGCCTCCGGGGAGGAGTTCGCGTCGGTGTGCAGCGACAGGATCAGGTCGGCGCCCGCCTCGTTGGCGAACTTCGCGCGCGACGCCTCGTCCGGGTTGTTGTCCGGACCGCGGGTGAGCAGGGCCTCCATGCCGGTGGCGGCCATCTTGCCCTCCAACCGGCGGGCCAGGTCCAGCATCAGATCGGCCTCGGACAGGCCGTCGACGACGGCGCCGCGGTCAGCACCGCCGTGACCGGGGTCGATGATGATCCGCTTGCCCTTGAGCCGCGGACCGGAGGACCGGACCAGCTCCTGCTCGCGCAGGAACACCGGACGCCCTCCGCGCACCTTCGGCTGGAGCTGACGCAGCGCGCGGACCGTGTCGGGACCGCACATGCCGTCCACGATCAGGCCGTAGTCCCGCTGGAAGCTGCGCAGCGCCTGCTCGGTCTGCTGGCCGAACACGCCGTTGGCGCGCCCGGCGTCGTAGCCGAGTTCCAGCAGGCGCTCCTGGAGGGTCAGCACGTCGTCACCGGTGACGGGCTGAGCTATGAGGAACGCCAGTGGACGGTCGCCCAGGCGGAACGTGGCGTCGCGCAGCGCACGGTAGGTGGCCGGACCCACGATCCCGTCCGTGATCAGGCCACGCTGCTGTTGAAAGGCTCGCACTGCGTGCTCGACGGTCGGGTCGAACACGGGCGATGCGTGGGGGTCGCCCGGCGGCAGAAGACCGATCCTGGTCAGCGTCGCCCTGATGTCGGCGACATCAGGACCGACATCCCCGCGGCGGAGTAGCGGCATGCACCCCTCGCTCGACTAGGCGCCGGCAGCAGCCGACGCGGAACTTGACGCCTCATTGTGCCTTGCCCCGCCGGGTGTTCCCGCCAGGGCCACTCAGTGTGGCAGTGCGAGCACGCAGGCGAAAATCGCTGCTCCGAACGGACCTGGCCCGTCCGTCTGAGCAGACGGACGGGCCAGGCCGCGTGGTACACCCGCACGGGTGACACGGGGTCGATCAGGCGAGGACCTCGGAGAGGTCGTTGAGCAGCGCGGCCTTGGGCTTGGCGCCGACGATCTGCTTCACCGGGCGGCCACCCTGGAACAGGATCAGCGTGGGCACGGACATGATCTGGTAGTCGCGGGCGATCGACGGGTTGGCGTCGATGTCGACCTTGGCGACGGTGATCTTCTCGGCGTGCTCGGCGGCGATCTCCTCCAGCACGGGAGCGACCATCTTGCAGGGGCCGCACCAGGTCGCCCAGAAGTCGACCAGAACGGGCTTCTCGCTGGTCAGAACCTCGTCGGCGAAGGACTTGTCGGTGACGTGCACGGTGGTGCCGGCCATGTTCTCTCCTTGGTGAGGTGTGCCGCGCTGGACCGAGCGGCACGGTGTCGGGACGGTGGGGGATCAGCTGGTGCGAACGGCCGTGCCGTACCCGCCGCCGACGGCCTCGGAGGCCACCTCGGCGTGGGCCTCGCCGTGCTCGGCGAGCCAGCGCTCGGCGTCGATCGCCGCGGAGCACCCGGAGCCGGACGCGGTGATCGCCTGGCGGTAGGTCTTGTCGACCAGGTCGCCGGCCGCGAAGACGCCGTCCAGGTTCGTGTGCGTCGTGGGGTGCTGCACCCGCACGTAACCGGCCTCGTCGACGTCGACCTGGCCGCGGACCAGCGCGCTGCGCGGGTCGTGGCCGATGGCCATGAAGACGCCGGTGAACGGCAGCTCCGACGTCTCACCCGTGCGGGTGTCGGTGACCTGCACACCGGTCACGGTCTTGTCGCCCACCACGCCGGTGACCCTGGTGTTGAGCTGCCACCTGATCTTGTCGTTGGCGCGGGCGCGCTCCAGCATGATCCGCGAAGCGCGGAACTCCTCGCTGCGGTGGACGATCGTCACCGACTTCGCGAAGCGGGTGAGGAACGTGGCCTCCTCCATCGCGGAGTCGCCACCGCCGACGACGGCGATGTCGTGGTCGCGGAAGAAGAAGCCGTCGCACGTCGCGCACGCCGACACCCCGCGCCCGAGCAGCTCCTGCTCACCGGGCACGTTCAGGTAGCGGGCCGCGGCGCCCATCGCGAGGATCACGGCGCGCGCGGAGTACGTGACACCGTTCGCGGTGACCCGCTTGACCGGGCCCGTCAGGTCGACGGACTCGACGTCCTCCGAGCGCAGTTCCGCGCCGAAGCGCTTGGACTGCTCCCGCATCTGCTCCATGAGCTCCGGGCCCATGACGCCCTCGCGGAAGCCGGGATAGTTCTCGACCTCCGTGGTGGTCATGAGGGCGCCGCCGTACTGCGTGCCCTCGAACACCAGGGGCTGGAGCTGGGCCCGCGCGGCGTACACCGCGGCGGTGTACCCGGCCGGCCCTGATCCGATGATGATCAGGTTCCGCACGTCCGACACCCTCGACCTCCAACACGTCGCGTCGCACGTCCCGGACGTCCGGGACGCGCACTTGCCTCAACGCGATGGTATGCGGCCGAAATTCCGCGACGACCGGGTGAGGTCCGCTACGAGGTGGGCGCGGTCGACGACTCGCCGCCGGTGCTGCTGTCGGCCAGCAGCCCCTCCGGCTTGCCCGGACCGCACGTGTTCGGGTCCAGGACCACGAACCGGAACCTCTGGAGCCCCTCCGGGAGGATCGCCATGACCGCGGAATCACCGTCCAGCGTCACCGGGCTCACCCCGACGGGGTCGAGGTTGCCGGTGATCCCGGCCCCCTCCAGGCAACCGGCCAGGGTGGTCTGGTTCTCCAGCGGCCCGAAGTTGCGCAGGCCGAAGACCTCGCCGTACGCCTCGCCCAGCGCGTCCGACCGCACGGCCAGCGGCGGCGCGTCGCTCGCTCCGGGCGGCTGCTGCGCCGCCGGTGGCGAGCTGTCGCCCCCGCCGCCCGGCAGGGCGACCACGACGACGCCCACCGCCGCGGCAGCGGCGGCGAGCAGTCCCGCGCCCCAGCCGAGGCGCTTGGCGCGGCGCTGCCTGGCCGCGTCGATGCTCACGACGGGTGCGATCGCAGCGGCCTGCTCGGCCGGAGCGGCCTGCTCCGCGCGCTGCTTCGCGGCCTCCTCGGCGAGCGCGGCGTCGATCCTCGCGGCCACGTCGTCCGGCATGATCAGCGGCGGCAGCGCGGACAGGTCCGCGAGCGTCGCGTCGAGTGCCGCCAGGACCTCCAGCGCCTCGGGGTCGGACTCGACGCGGGGCCGCAGCTCGGCCTCGGTCTCGGGGTCCAGGACACCGGCGTGCAGATCCGCGAGGAGGTCGACCGACCACGGCGGCCCGATCGGCGCGTCCGAGCGCCTCTCACTGCCGTTCATCGTTCCTCCCACTGACGTTGCTGTTGCACATCCACACCGTCGACTGGGACGTTCGCACGTGCACCCTGGTTCCGGAGGTGCCCCAGAACTTTGGCCAGCTTGGCCCTGCCACGTGCGCAGCGGCTCTTCACCGTGCCCTCCGCGATGCCGAGCATCCTGGCCGTCTCGGCCACCGAATAGCCCTCGACGTCGACCAGGACGATCGGCGCCCGCTGGTCCTCGGAGAGCTGCGCGAGGGCCTCCTGGACGACCAGGCTCGTCTCCCGCTCGGACATCGCGTCGCGCGGCGAGACCGGCTCGCCGGGGCCGGCTTCGGGCAGCGGCACGGTCGGCCGGGATTGTCGGCGCCGCATCCGGTCGAGGCAGGCGTTCACCACGATCCGGTGGAGCCAGGTCGTGACCTGGGCCTCCGCGCGGAACGACCCGGCGGCCCGGAAGGCCGAGATGAACGCCTCCTGGAGCGCGTCAGCGGCCTCGTCGGGGTCGCGCAGGGTGCGGAGCGCGACCGCCCACATCCGGTCCCTGTGCCGTTTGACCAGCTCCGAGAACGCGTGGGGGTCACCGGCGGCGTGCGCCGCTATGAGGTCGGCGTCCGAGCTGGCTGCGGCGGTCACGGGGGGAGGATATCGGGAGTGATCAGTCACACGACGCCCACCCCGAACGCCCGGCTCGCGGTGCTACCCGGCGCGGGTGTACACCAGTTCGGCTATCTCCGTCTGGTTGCCCTGGCCGGCCTTCGCCAGTGTCGTGATCCACACCAGGACGTGCTGAGCGGGCTCGTGGTCCCCGAGCTGGATCTGGGTCTGCCCGGCCGACAGGTCGGCCGACGTCAGCACCGTGGTCTCCTCCAGCGGCGCGCTCTCGCTGGGGGCGGTGCGGATCTCCACCTTCGTCCCGGCGCTGGGCGAGGTGATGGTGACCGACGCGAGCTTCACGGGCTCGGCGAAGGACGCCATGAGGCCGATGCCCGGCTTGAGCGAGGGGAAGGGCTGGAGGTAGTCGTCGGTCTGCCACGCGGTGCCCGCGTCGCTGTCGGCGGCGCGGCTGCCGCGGTTGGCGTTGTCGGGCTGGTTGGTGACGTCGTAGACGCCGACCGAGGCGGGCTGCACGGGACCGGCGGGTTCCGCGCGGGTCGGCGCGGCGTCGCCGTCGACGCCCTGCGACCCGGACTGCTCGATGACCACGGTCGGGCCACCGCCGGAGGGGCCCTCGTCGCTGAAGAAGCTGACGATCTGCACGCCGAGCCACGCGATGACGGCGAGGGTGGCCGCGGCGAGGACCGCGACGCTGAGGACGAGCTTGCGCTTGTGCTCGCGCCCGCGCTGCGGCCGCTGGGTGGTCCACACGGCGCGGTCGTCGTCCGAGCCGTCGGCCGTGTCCTCCAGGACGCCGCTCTGGGACTCCTCGCCGGCGATCTGCTCCAGCACCTGGAGGATCGCGGCGCTGGTGCGGATGCCGCCGACGCTGGTGTCCTCCAGGCTGCGCACGGCCACCGACGACAGCTCGTGCGGCACGCGGGGCTGGAGGACGTTGGGCGCGATCACCGTGCCGTCGGGGCCGGTGGGGGCCGCCGGGACCGCGCTGGGACCGCCCGGCAGCGCCCAGCGGCCGGTGAGCAGCAGGTACAGCACGGCGCCGAGACCCCGGACGTCGTCGCGGGCGACGGCCTCCGGCCGGGGGCCGGGGAACGCGAGCCGCAGCTTGCCGTCGGGGGTGACCCTGATCCGCTGCGGGTGGTCGGCGCCCAGGACGAGACCGGCGTGGTGCGCGCCCTCGATGGCCGCGCCGAGCGGCGCGAGCAGCCTGGTGGCGGTGCCCGCGGGCAGCGGGCCCTCCGCGAGGAGGTCGACGAGGTCGGTGCCGGGCGTCCAGTCGGCGACGATGATGCCGAGGATGCCCTCGCCGGGCTTGATGCCGGTGCCGGGCGTCAGCACGTCGATCACCCTGGCCACGCCGGGGTGGGTGAAGCTCGACGCGTGCATGGCGCGCTCGACCGTGCGCCGCGCGCGTCCGGCGGCCTGGAGGTCGGGCAGGTCGCCCACCAGCACGGTGAGCGCCACGTCGCGGTTGAGCTGCCCGTCGCGACCGCGCCAGAGCTGCGCGGCGCACCGGTCGTCGGTGCCCGAGTACGCGAGCAGCCGGTACCTGCCGTCCCCGATGACGCCGCCAGGCACGAGCGAGGCGTTGTTGGCGCCGGGGTTCCCACCCAGCTTCGGCCCGCTACTCACGCGACTCTCCCCCGTCCGCGATGCCCCCCACTGATTCCGGGTGTGCCGCGCCCGAGAGTACGGGACGTGCACCCGGTGCAGCGGTCAGCGACGCCGTACCAGTCGAATGATCTTGTCAACGGCGGGCTTCATCTCCGGAACGCGGAACAGGGCGAGCAGCCCGAAGCTCAGCGGCAGCCCGACGACGGTCAGCAGCACGGCCTCGACCCACGCCGACACGACCGGGTGCTCCACGCCGGAGACGGCGAGGACGCCCCTGCTCACGCCGTAGGCGACGGCGAGACCGACCGCGGACGCGACGACGGTGAGACACACCGTCCACAGCGTGTACCCGGTGCGCAGCCGTCCCAACCGCACCCGCAGCCACACCTGGCCCACGACGCAGCCGACGACGAAGCTCAGCGACATCGCGATGGACACGCCGACCGCGAGCTTGTCGGGCGGGGAGACGGCCAGGAACGTGTAGAGCAGCACGACGCGGACCGCGACGATGATCGCCTGGATCAGGGTCGGCGTCCTGGCGTCCTTCATCGCGTAGAACACGCGGAGCTGGAGCAGCGTGATCGCGTAGGGCACGAGGCCGAACGCCGACAGCGCGAGCGCCGTGCCGATCGCGCTGCCGCCCTCGACGCCGGACCGGCCCCAGGCGAACCCGGCGATGCCGATGGACACGCCACCGATGGTCATGAGGGCGCTGAACGGCATCAGCAGGATCGCCGACATGCGGTTGCCGAACGACAGGTCGCCGACCAGGGCGTCGGTGTCGTTCGCCGCCGCCGCGCGGCTCATCTTCGGCATCAGCGCGGTCAGCAGGGACACGCCCAGCACGCCGTAGGGCACCTGCGCGATCAGCCACTGGTAGTTGTAGGCGACGAGCGCGCCCGCGTTCTCGGTGGCGACCCTGGTCAGCACGACCATGCTGGCGAAGCCGAGACCGACGTAGAGCAGCACCCAGAACGCGAGGTCGCCGAACTCGGCGAGCCGGCGGTCCCAGCCCCAGCGCCAGCGGAACCGGAAGCCGGTCCTGCGCAGCGCGGGCACCAGGACCAGCGCCTGCACGGCCACGCCGAGCATCGTGCCGAGGCCCAGGACGAGCAGCTTCGCGTCGCCCATGCGAACCGGGTCGAGGGAGATCTCACCGGGCACGACCGTGTAGACCACCAGCGTGACGATCACCACGACGTTGTTCATCACCGGCGCCCAGGTGGGCAGGCCGAAGACGTTGCGCGTGTTGAGCACGGCGCCGATGAGCGCGGTGAGCCCGTAGAAGACGATGCCCGGCAGCACCAGGTAGGCGAACGCCGTGACCAGCGCCGGGTTCGCGTCGGGCGAGTCGGAGATGAACAGGTCGGTCAGCAGGGGGGCGCACGCGATGGCGATCAGCGTGCCGATGCCCAGCAGCACGGCCGACATCGTGATCATCCACTGCGCGTAGGACTCGCCGCGGTCGCCGTCCTCCTTCTCGGCGCGGACCAGCAGCGGGATCGCCACGCTGGTCAGCACGCCGCCGAGGAGCAGCTCGTTGATCATCGTCGGCAGCGTCGTCGCCACCTGGTAGGAGTCGTTGAGGACGTCCTGGCCGATGACGCCGATCAGCAGCACCTTCGACAGCAGGCCCGAGACCCGGCTGACGACGGTGGCGATCGCCATCGATCCGCTGGCCCTGGCCACGGACGGCGCTGCCTGCACCGTCGGCTGGTCCACCTGCTGCTCGGTCACCGCTCGCGTTCCGCTCAACTCGTACTCGACTTCTCTGCCGCGGCGTCGCCGGAGATCGTCGGCGCCTGCTCGTTCTGCCCGGCGAGGACCGCGGGGTCCACGTCGGTCGCCGCACCGGGCGCGCGCGACGCCCTGATCCGCCGGAAGATGCGCCGTGCGGACAGCAGGACGAGCGCGATGGCACCCGTTGCGGTGATGACGACCGTGATCGTGCCGTACGCCGCCGAGGACACCTCAACGCGGGCGTTCTCGCCCAGCGGCACCCCGGACTCGGTCATCAGCTGCACGTCGACGCTGAACCGGCCGGATCGCAGCAGCTCGACGGGCACCTGCACCAGTCGCTGAGCGTTGCCGGGGATCACCTGCGGGGCGTACGCCTCCGGGCGAACTCCTGGTGTGTCGTCCAGCACAACGCGCACGGTCACCTGGAGGTCGAGCCTGTTGACGATGTTGATCGGCACGGGGCTGTCGCCGGAGCCGAGCAGGATCGGGCTGTTCGGCTCGGTGGCCGTGACCTGGCCCTGGAGCTCGCCGATCTCGCCGAGGGCGATGTCCACCGCGTCGCGCGCCGCCGCCTCGTCGCCGCGCCACGCGCTGGAGGAGGCCCGCAGCACCGAGAGCTTCAGCGGGTCGATCAGGTCGGACGGCTTCGCGCGGTCGCTGTCCTCCTGCGCCATCGCGCCCTGCAACCCGCCGAGCACGGCGTCGGCGCCGGCGATCTGCGAGACGATCGCCTCCGGCAGCTCCTCGGCGCTGGTCTCCACGGGGTAGCTGACCTCGGCGGTCTGCTCCGGCGCCTCGCCGCCCACCAGCGACTGGAGCGCGGCGGGAGCGGCGAACTGGTTGTCGAAGAGCTTGCGCAACGTCGTGAGCAGCTCGTTCATCTCGCCCAGCGGCGCGTTCCAGCGGCGCGGCGGCGCGATCACGACGTGCTGCCCGCCGTCGGCGAACCCGGCGCGGAAGACCATCGCGGCCAGCGCGTTCTGCACCGACACCGGCTTCGCCTCGGAGGGGGTGCTCACACCGCCGATGGTCTGCGTCTGCTCGCTGCCGTTGACGAGGGCCGCGGACACCATGGAGTCGATCCGGACGGCCGTGACGCCGTCGGTGCCCGCGATCGCCACCGGACCGGTGCCGGGCGCCTGGCTCAGGCCGGACTGGTCGAGCACGAGCGACGTCACGCCCTGCTCGGCGAGGTCGTCCAGGGTCTGCTGGTCGAGCACGCCCCCCTCGGGCCACACCACGTTCTCCAGCGGCTGGACGCCGTCGAGGACGTCCTCCACGACGGACGACGAGGCGTCGGTGAGCGTGCTGCGGACGGCGAGGTCCTCCAGCCCGGTGAGCCCGGCGCGGGACAGCGCCACCAGGTCGGCGTCGGCGTAGGGCAGGGCGAGCACGCAGCGGCCGTTGGAGAGCTGCCGCAGCTGGTCCAGCCACAGCGTCGCCTCGTCGCGGCCCGCGCCCTCGCCCAGCCCCCGCACCTGGTAGCCCTCGCTCATGGCGTCCACGGTCCGCAGCAGGTCGGGGTCCACGGCCAGGCACAGGGACGACGCCATCGGGGTGCTGTCGCGCACGGCCGCCTCGTAGGACTGGAGCAGTCCGTAGAGCCGCCCGCCCAGCGACAGCGACCCGGCCAGCTCGTCGTCGGTGAGCACGGTCCGGCCCTCCGCGTCCGTGCCGACCAGACGCGGCTCGTCGGCCAGCGGCCACAGCACGGTGGTGCGCGCCGGGTCGGCGGGCTTCGCCCTGCTCTCACCGCCGGGGACGGACAGCACGGGCAGCAGCGTGCTCAGCGCCGCCAGCCGCGCGCGGCCACCGTTGTCCGGCGTGCCGTTGACGTTGGCCAGCACCGGGTAGATGCCCGGCGAGTCGATCTCCAGCGACGAGCGCTCACCACCGCGCAGCGGCACCGTCAGCGAGAAGTCCCGGCTCTGGCCGGGCTCCAGCAGGTCGGCGACCGGGGTGAAGCGCGGCTGCTTCAGCTCGGCCGACGCGGGTTCGCGCAGCGCGGCGCGCAGGCTCTCCTCGCTGGTCAGCGCGTCGCCGCGCTCCAGCCGGAGGTCGATGTCGGTGATCCTGCGGTCGCCGATGTTGACGATCTTGCCGCTGATCGTCACGTCGCCCTCGCCGGTGACGACGCGGGGGGTGAGCTGCTCCACGTCCAGCCGCAGCCACTGGGGGGCCTGCGACTGTCCTGGTTGGGCGGACACCTGGCGCGTCGACCACAGCTGGGTCGCCGGCGCGGGTTTGATCGGGACGCGCCCGCCCTCGCCCGGCGCTGCGAGCGCGGGCGAGGTGGTCACCCCCGAGGTCAGGAGAAATCCAGCCGCCGCGAACGCGGCGAGCAGCCGCTTCACGCCGACTCCGCTCCGTCCGCGTCGTACTGGGCGAGCAGTTCGGCGGCTCGGCGGACCAGACGGCGCTCGTCGGCGTAGGCCAGTCGCGCGTCCAGTTCGCCAAGGGGCACCCACGCCACCTCGGTGACCTCCACGTCCTCGTCGGAAAGCTCTCCGCCCAGCGCTTCCAGGATGAAGTGGTGGACGGTCTTGTGCACCCGCCGGTCCTCGGCGACGAACCAGTAGTCGATGGACCCGAGCGGGCGAAGCACCCTGCTATGAATACCGGTCTCCTCGGCGACCTCGCGCACCGCGGTCTGCGCGGAGGTCTCACCCTCCTCGATGTGTCCCTTCGGGAGGGACCACAGCAGCCGGCCGCGCCGGTCCAGGCGACCGATGACAGCAGCATTCCGGTGAGCGGCGTCGAGCACCAGCCCACCGGCGGAGGTTTCGTCCACGGTCTTCAGCCGACGACCCCGGCGCCGGTTCCGGCGCCCCGGCTTGGTACCGCCGGAACGACCGGACGACTGGGGCATGGCACCGATGGTAGTGGCGCGGCGGAGACGCGGTCGGTCACCCGTCCGGCGCGGAGGGTCACGAGCGGGTGCTGCCGATACTGTGATGCCCCGTGTCCAGACCCACCGCTGACGACGACCTCGCCCGCACGGCCCACGAGGCCGTCGTCGAGGTGCTGCGCTCCACCCCGGTCGCCGACGAGCTCGCCGCTCGTTTCGGCGCGGCCGGTCACCGCCTCTACCTGGTCGGGGGCAGCGTCCGCGATGCGGTGCTCGGGCGCGGCGGCAACGATCTCGACTTCACCACCGACGCCCGTCCGCCGCAGGTGCAGAAGCTGCTCTCCGGCTGGGCCGACGCCGTCTGGGACACCGGCATCGCGTTCGGCACGGTCGGCGCGACCAGGCACGGCGTCACCGTGGAGATCACCACGTTCCGGGCCGACTCCTACGACGGCGTCACCCGCAACCCCGAGGTGACGTTCGGCGACACCGTCGAGGGCGATCTGCTCCGCCGCGACTTCACCGTCAACGCGATGGCGTTCGAACTGGTGGAGCGGGTGTTCGTGGACCCGACCGGCGGAGCGCGGGCGCTGGCGGACGGCGTGCTCGACACCCCGGCCACCCCGCACGAGTCGTTCTCCGACGACCCGCTGCGGATGCTGCGCGCCGCCCGCTTCGTGTCCCAGCTCGGGTTCACCCCCGCGCCGCGGGTGGTCGAGGCGATGAGCTCGATGGCCGACCAGCTCGACCGGATCACGCCCGAGCGCGTGCAGGTCGAGCTGTCGAAGCTGCTGTGCGGCGCGCACCCGCGGGCCGGCGTCGAGCTGGTGGTCGAGACGGGGCTCGCCGACCGGGTGCTCCCCGAGCTGCCCGCGATGAAGCTGGAGATCGACGAGCACCACCAGCACAAGGACGTCTACAGCCACTCGCTGGTCGTGCTGGAGCAGGCGATCGACCTGGAGGACGAGGAGCGGTCCCCCGACCTGGTGCTGCGCCTGGCCGCGCTGCTGCACGACATCGGCAAGCCGGACACGCGCCGCTTCGAGGCCGGTGGCGGCGTCTCGTTCCACCACCACGAGGTCGTCGGCGCCAAGATGGTGCGCAAGCGTTTGCGCGCACTGCGCTACTCCAAGGAGATCGTCGAGGACGTGGCCCGTCTCGTCTACCTCCACCTGCGGTTCCACGGCTACGGCAACGGCGAGTGGACCGACTCGGCGGTCCGCCGCTACGTCACGGACGCCGAGCACCTGCTGACCCGGCTGCACAAGCTCGTGCGCGCCGACTGCACCACCCGCAACCGGCGCAAGGCCAGCGCGCTCCAGCGCACCTACGACGAGCTGGAGGCGCGGATCGACCGTCTCGCCGCCGAGGAGGACCTCAAGCGCGTCCGCCCCGACCTGGACGGCAACGAGATCATGCGACTGCTCGGCGTGCCACCGGGTCCGCAGGTCGGCCGGGCGTGGACGTTCCTCAAGGAGCTGCGTCTGGACCGGGGACCGCTCGACCACGACGAGGCGGTGGCCGAACTCCTCGCCTGGGCCCGTGAGCAGGGCGTCGCACCGCCGGGGGCGTGACGGGCGGACCGTTTCCTCACTCTTCGTGTCGACCTGGAATGCTCGCTGTTAGCGAAGTGACAGCGAGTTGCGGAATGATGACGGTGCGCACCGAGCACCGTGCTCGTGCGCTGGGGGGTGATCACGATGAACGGGCGTCACGTCTCGCCTGGTCGCACAACCTCTGGGCTCGATCTGCTGTCCGAGCAGCAGCGTGCCGTGCTGCGCTGCCTCGCCCGCGGACTCGCGGACCACGAGATCGCGCCCGTGCTCGCCGTGAGTCAGCAGCACGTCGCCGGGGTCGTCGGGGAGATCCTCGACGCGCTCGGCCTGAAGGACCGCATGGCCGCAGTCGTCTACGCCCACGAGGCCGGGATGCTGCGCCTGCCCCTGCCGAGGTGAACCGGGTTCGTGAGCGGTCGCGGCCGGCCGCGACCGCTCACGCGCTCCGGCGGAGCAGCAGCAGGTGGGCCGCGAGACCCGCGAGGTAGACGAGGGCCGCCACCACGATCAGTCCCGGCGCGCGCCCGTCCAGCGGGGCGACGGCGGCCGCGGTGGAGATGGCGACGACCTGCGCCACGTTGAACAGGGTGTCGTAGAGGGCGAAGACCCGGCCCCTGACCTCGTCGCCGATGTCGCTCTGCACCGCCGCGTCCACGCACAGCTTCACGACCTGCCCGGCGAACGTCAGCAGGAACGCCGCCCCGAGGATCGTCGGCAGCAGCATCGGCAGACCCAGTCCGAGCTGGGCGACCGCCGCCAGCAGCAGCGCGGACACGATCGTCCGCCGCGTGCCGAGCAGGAGGACCACCCGGTCGGTGATCAGACCGGCGAGCAGGATGCCAGCGCCACCGGCGACGGCAACCTCGCCCAGCCCGGCCAGCCCCGCCTTGAACGGGCCGACGTCCTCCAGGCTGTAGCGCATCAGCAGCAGGGTGACCAGCAGCGACGCCCCGAACCCGATCCGGTGCGCCAGCAGCGCGGCCAGCGACGCCGTCACGCTGGGCGTGCGCCACGCGGCCCGCGCCCCGTCCAGCAGCCCCAGGGCCACGGCGACGAACGTGCGGCTCGGCTCGTCGACCTCGTCCGGCCCGAGGAACCCGCGGGCGAAGCGCGCCGCCACCGCGGCGGCCACCAGGGAGCCGACGACCGCGACGCTCGTCGTGAGCGCCGACCCGCCGTCACCGGCCCCGAGCACCTCGCGCAGCGCGACCGCCGAACCCGCGCCCACCACGGCCGTCAGCGCGCCCGCCGTCGTGGCCAGCGCGTTCGCCTCGACGAGGTTCTCCCTCGGCACGACGTGCGGCAGCGACGCCGACAGCCCGGAGCCGACGAACCGGCTGATCCCGGTGACCAGCAGCGCGGAGACGTAGAGGGCGGCCCCGTCCAGTCCCGCTGCCACGGCACCGGCCGTGAGCAGCACGAACACCGCGCGGACGAGGTTGGCGACCACCAGCACGCGGCGGCGGTCCCACCGGTCGAGCAGGGCGCCGGCGAACGGGCCGACCAGCGAGTACGGCAGCAGCAGCACCGCGAAACCGGCCGCGATGGAGGCGGGGTCGGCGTGCCGCTCCGGGTTGAACAGGACCGCTCCGGCCAGACCGGCCTGGAAGAGGCCGTCGCCCCACTGGGCGGCGAGCCTGCTGGCCAGGAGCCTGCGGAGTCCCGGCGTGGCGAGCAGACGACGCGTCCCTCGGTGCGGTGCCGGTTGCACCGCGGTCGTCCCGGCCGTGTTCACGTCGAGGAGCCTACGTATCCGGGGCGAAAACCACGGAAGCCGGACCCTCGCGGGTCCGGCTTCCACAGATCAGACGCCCGGTCGCCTCTCGGCGATGAGCACGACGCGGCTCCAGCCGAACGGTATTCCGCGAAGGCGTTGAGATAGGGCCCGGGGGACTCGATAGCGCCTGACACCGGGTACAACGAGCGACCCCCCTCCCGTGTTCCCGTCCAGCTGTGACCCGCGTCGCCCCGGACTTCCCCGCCACGCACCCGGCCGCGCGGTGCGATCATCGGACCGTGCCACACGATGCCGAGGTAGAGCCGGGGACGCTGCTCGTCGCCGCGCCGGGGCTGATCGACTCGAACTTCCGCCGGACCGTCGTCTACGTGATCGACCACCGCGGCGAGGGCACCCTCGGTGTCGTGCTCAACCGGCCGAGCGAGGTCGCGGTGCACGACGTGCTGCCGGGGTGGGGGCCGCACGTGACCAGGCCGCAGGCGATCTACATCGGCGGTCCGGTGGAGCAGAAGACGGCGCTGTGCCTGGCCGCCCTGCGCGCGGGCGAGGACCTGCGGGAGCTGGAGGGCGTGGTCGGCGTGCACGGTCCCGTGGCGCTGGTGGACCTGGACGGCGACCCGGACCACCTGGTGCCGAGGGTGCGGGGCCTGCGCGTCTTCGCGGGCTACGCGGGCTGGGGCCACGGCCAGCTGGCCAGGGAGGTGGACCGGGGCGACTGGATCGTGGTGCCCGGCCTGCCCGACGACGTCCTGACGGCCCCTGGGGTGGACCTCTGGGGCGCGGTCCTGCGCAGGCAGGGGATGCCCCTGGCGCTCCTGGCCACCCAGCCGGAAGACGTGCGCACGAACTGAGGGTGCGCAGAGCACCCTCACGCGAGTCGCCCGCTCGGGGTGGGCGTCGGGGTGCGGGTGGGTCAGCTCGACCTGGTCAGGACCGGGCTGCACCCCGCCCCGGCGCACGCACACGACGCGCAGCCCTTCGGGGGCTCGGGCATGGCCGCCGCCGCGCGGTGGCCCAGGACCCCGCCCGCTCCGGCGATCACCAGCACGCCCACCCCGCTGAGCAGGGCGGCCACGACGACCGGGGCGGTGGACGGCAGGGCGGCGGCGGCGACGGCGCCGATCACGCCGACCGCGCCGGCGACGAGGTTGGGCACCCCGGCGACCTTGTTGCCCAGCGCGAACGCCTCGTCGTCGCGCAGGGTCGCGGCCGTGCGCACGCCCACGGCCCGGTTGCGCGGCAGCTTGCCCCGCAGGCTCAGGTAGCCGATCACGGCGAGGGACAGCCCGGCGAGGCCGAGCGCCACCAGCAGCACGATCCGCAGGGCGAGCGGAGCGGCGTTCACGTCCGAGGCAGCGAGGTTCACCGTTCGAGAGTAGGTCCGCGCCCTCCCGGCGTGCTCGGCCACCCCGCTCAGGTGTGCCCCGCGCCACGGTCCCGCCCCTGACCAGGTCGGTTCGGAGGGCGGTCGACACGCGCGGTACCGTTGTAGCCATGAGCACGGCGCGCCTGCTCCTTACGCCGCCGCGCTGACCACGACCAGGTCCGCGCGGCAACCCCTCACGCCCATCCGTGGCTGGGGGGTTTTGTCGTTGTGAGGGCGGGTTTTCCGATCGAGAGGGACGTTCGATGAGCACCGACACGGCGCACGACCAGGACGCCGTCCCCGCACACCGGTACACGGCCGCGCTGGCCGGGAGCATCGAGCAGCGGTGGCAGCAGCACTGGGAAGAGCACGGCACGTACCACGCGCCCAACCCGGTCGGTCCGCTCTCGACGGGGAAGCCGGTACCGGACGACAAGCTGTTCGTCCAGGACATGTTCCCCTACCCCTCGGGCGCCGGTCTGCACGTCGGGCACCCGCTGGGCTTCATCGGCACGGACGTCTTCGCCCGGTACCACCGGATGAACGGCCGCAACGTGCTGCACACGATGGGCTTCGACGCGTTCGGGCTGCCCGCCGAGCAGTACGCCGTGCAGACGGGCCAGCACCCGCGCACGACCACCGAGACCAACATCGAGACCTACCTGCGGCAGATCCGCAGGCTGGGCCTGGGCCACGACGAGCGCCGTCGCATCTCCACGATCGACGAGGGCTACTACAAGTGGACCCAGTGGATCTTCCTGCAGGTCTTCAACTCCTGGTACGACGCCGACGCGGGCCGCGCGCGGCCGATCGACGAGCTGATCGCGCAGTTCGCCGACGGCTCCCGCCCGACGCCGGACGGCCGTCCGTGGGCCGAGCTGAGCGGCACCGAGCAGCAGGCCGTGCTGGGTGAGCACCGGCTGGCCTACCTGTCCGAGGCGCCGGTGAACTGGTGTCCCGGCCTGGGCACCGTCCTGGCGAACGAGGAGGTCACCGCCGACGGACGCAGCGAGCGCGGCAACTTCCCGGTGTTCCGCCGCAGCCTGCGCCAGTGGATGATGCGGATCACCGCCTACTCCGACCGGCTGATCGACGACCTGGAGCGGCTGGACTGGCCGGAGAAGGTCAAGGCCATGCAGCGCAACTGGATCGGCCGCTCGCACGGCGCGCGGGTCCGGTTCGCCGTCGGCGACGAGTCGATCGAGGTCTTCACGACCCGCCCCGACACGCTGTTCGGCGCGACGTACGCGGTGCTGGCCCCCGAGCACGACCTGGTCGACCGGATCGTTCCCGACGAGTGGCCCGCCGACGTGGACCCGCGCTGGACCGAGGGCGCCGCGACGCCCGCCGAGGCGGTCGCCGCCTACCGCAGGGCGGCCTCGACCAAGTCGGAGCTGGATCGCCAGGAGAACCGGGACAAGACCGGCGTGTTCACCGGCGCGTACGCGGTGAACCCGGTCAACGGCGCGCGCGTCCCGGTGTTCGTCGCCGACTACGTGCTGATGGGCTACGGCACCGGCGCGATCATGGCGGTGCCGGGCCAGGACCAGCGCGACTGGGACTTCGCGACGAAGTTCGGCCTGCCGGTCGTGCGCACGGTGCGGCCGTCCGACGGCTTCGAGGGCGAGGCGTTCACCGGGGAGGGTCCGGCGATCAACTCGGCCTTCCTGGACGGGATGGGCGTCGACGACGCCAAGAAGACGATCATCGGCTGGCTGGAGGAGCACGGTCACGGCCGGGGCACCGTGCAGTACAAGCTGCGCGACTGGCTGTTCTCCCGGCAGCGGTACTGGGGCGAGCCGTTCCCGGTCGTCTACGACTCCGACGGCGCTCCGATCGCGCTGCCCGACTCGATGCTGCCGGTCGTGCTGCCCGAGGTGGACGACTACTCGCCGCGCACCTTCGACCCGGAGGACGCGAACTCCGAGCCGTCCCCGCCGCTGTCGCGCGCGACGGAGTGGACCGAGGTCGAGCTGGACCTGGGCGACGGGCCGAAGACCTACCGCCGCGACACCAACACGATGCCCAACTGGGCGGGTTCGTGCTGGTACCAGCTGCGCTACGTCGACCCGACGGACGACGAGCGGTTCGTCGGCCGGGAGAACGAGCGCTACTGGCTGGGGCCGCGCACCACCGAGCACGGTGCGGCGGACCCCGGCGGCGTCGACCTGTACATCGGCGGTGTGGAGCACGCGGTGCTGCACCTGCTGTACTCGCGGTTCTGGCAGAAGGTGCTGTTCGACCTGGGCCACGTGTCCGGCGACGAGCCGTACCGCCGCCTGTTCAACCAGGGCTACGTCCAGGCGTACGCCTACACCGACTCGCGCGGCACGTACGTGCCCGCCGACCAGGTCGTCGAGGAGGACGGGAAGTTCTTCTTCGAGGGCCGGGAGGTCAACCGCGAGTACGGCAAGATGGGCAAGAGCCTGAAGAACGTGGTCACGCCGGACGAGATGGCGGAGACCTACGGCGCGGACACGTTCCGGTTCTACGAGATGTCGATGGGTCCGATGGACGTGTCGCGCCCGTGGGCCACGAAGGACGTCGTCGGCGCGCAGCGGTTCCTGCAGCGGCTGTGGCGCAACCTGGTCGACGAGAACACCGGCGAGCTGCGGGTCACCGACGAGGAGCCCTCGGAGGAGTCGCTGCGCGCGCTGCACCGGGCCGTCGCCGGGGTGCGCGAGGACTACGAGAGCCTGCGCTACAACACGGCGGGCGCGAAGCTGATCGAGCTGAACAACCACATCACCAAGACCTACGGCGGCACGGCGGGCACGCCGAGGACGATCGCCGAGGGCGTGGTGCAGATGCTGGCGCCGCTGAGCCCGCACATCGCCGAGGAGCTGTGGTCGCGGCTGGGCCACGGCGAGTCGCTGGCGCACGGGCCGTTCCCGCGCCCCGACGAGCGCTACCTGGTCGTGGACACCGTCGAGTACCCGATCCAGGTGGGCGGCAAGGTCCGCTCGCGCGTGGTCGTGGCGGCCGGGGCGAGCCAGGACGAGGTGCGCGCCGCGGCGCTGGCGGACGAGAAGATCGCCGAGCTGGTGGGCACGGCGACGCCGCGCAAGGTGATCGTGGTGCCGAACCGGCTGGTCAACATCGTCCTGTAGTCCCTCGCACGGGTGGCCCGCGACGCGGGCCACCCGTGCGGCTCAGGGCTGGAAGCCGATCTCGCCGATCATCCGGCGGATCATCGAGTCGAACATCGCGCCGGGGTCGGACACCGCGAAGGGGAAGCGGCCGAAGACCTCCAGGGCCACGTGCCCGTAGAGGCGCACCCAGCACTGCACGACGTGGAAGATCGCCTCCTCGCCGAGCACGTCGGGCGTCACCTCGGCCCCGTGCTCGTTCACCGCGGTGATCAGGACCTTCTGGAACGCCGCGAGGTCGTCGTGCAGGCTCTCCGGCACGTCCGTCCCGGTCGGCGGGTCCGGCGCGGGGTGGCCCGCGATGAGCCGTCCGGCGAGTTGCAGGAACACCCGGCCGAACTGGTCGCCCACCACGTCGGGGCGCTCGCGGGGGGCGTGCGCGCCGATCGTGTCCTCGGTGGAGGCGAACACCAGCGTGAACTCCTGCGGGTGCGCGAGCGCCCAGCGGCGGAAGCCGCGGCACACGGCGAACACCTGGTCGGAGACCACGGTGTCGCCGCACGCCGCGATGATCGCGTTCAGCTCCGCCGACAGGTCGGTGCAGATGTCGTCGCAGAGCTGCCGGAGCAGGTCCTCCCGCGAGTCGTAGTAGCGGTAGAGCGCGGGTGCGGTGATGCCCACTTCGCGTGCGATGGCACGCAGGGTCACCGCATCACGACCATGTCCCACCAGAAGGGCACGGGCTTGTCGCCGGATGTGCTGTTCTGTGTCGGCGCGTAGCCGCTCTCGGCGTGTGGCCTCAGTCATAGGTCACTCCATCGAGTTGTGAGCCCTGTTTCTCCCGCGTACCTTCGAAGTGCTGAGTAAACGGTGTTTACAGAGTTGACGCCAGTGACGAAACGGTAACCCGTGAGCTCTCGGCTCACCAGTACGAGGAGGACCACCGTGTTCGCGAAGTGGGGCGCACTGGCCTACCGGCGCAGATGGGTGGTGCTCGTCGCCACGGTCCTGCTCGCCCTGCTGAGCGGCGTCTGGGGCCTCGGAGTGTTCGACAAGCTCAGCCAGGGCGGCTACGAGGCCCCCGGCAGCGAGGCGGACCGCGCGAACCAGGTGGCCACCGAGACCTTCGGCCGGCAGGGCGGTGACGTCCTCGTCGTCTACACCGCACCGCCGGGGTCCACCGTGGACTCCCCCGAGGTCGCGAGCAGGATCGCCGCGCAGCTCGACGGCCTGCCCGACGACGCCGTGAAGTCCGTCCAGTCCTACTGGAACACCGGGGTCCCGTCCTTCGCGACGGAGGACCGGTCCAGGGGCCTGGCGCTGATCACGCTGGAGTCCGACGACTCCAACGGCCAGATGAAGCAGTACGAGGAGATCGGCGACCAGCTCGCCGTCGACGGGGTCGACGCGCAGGTCGGCGGCCTCGTGCCCACCCAGAAGGCCATCAACGACATCACCGCGTCGGACCTCACGACGGCCGAGGCGGTCTCGCTGCCGATCGTGCTGGTCCTGCTCGTGGTGATCTTCGGCGGTCTGGTCGCCGCGTCGCTGCCCGTCCTGGTCGGCGGCCTCGCCATCGCCGGGTCGCTCGGCGTGCTGCACGTGATCGCGATGAACGCCGAGGTCAACTCCTTCGCCGTCAACGTCGCCAGCCTGCTCGGCCTGGGCATGGCGATCGACTACGGCCTGTTCATGGTGGGCCGCTTCCGCGAGGAGCTGGCCGCGGGCCGCAGCACGGAGGACGCGGTGCGCCGCACGGTCACCTCCGCCGGGCGGACCGTCGTGTTCTCGGCGACGCTGCTGGTCATCGCCCTGGCCGGGCTGCTGCTGTTCCCGCAGGGCTTCCTCAAGTCGCTGAGCTACGGCGGTGTGACGGCCGTCGCCATCGCGGCGGTCGTGTCGCTGACGCTGCTGCCCGCGCTCCTCGCCGTCCTGGGCAGGCGCATCGACAAGTTCGCGATGCCGTGGCGCAAGCGCGCGGCCAGGGGCGAGGAGGGCGAGGGCTGGCGCAGGCTCGGCGTCAGGGTCATGAAGCGCCCGGTGCTGTTCGCCCTGCCGATCGTCGCCGTGCTGCTCGCGCTGGGTTCGCCGTTCCTCGGCGTGCGGTTCGGCGAGGTCACCGAGAAGGTGCTGCCGGAGGGCAACCCGGCGCGCGTCGCCGCCGAGACCGTCAACTCGGAGTTCTCGACGCTGTCCAACACCGGGCTCAAGATCGTGCTGGACGGCACGACCGACCCGGCCGCCGTGCAGGAGTTCGCCACCCGCGTCGGCGAGGTGCCCGGCGTGCAGGACGCGCAGCTCACCGTCGAGCCGAAGGACGGCACGGTCCTGATGATGGCCGGGCTGAGCGGCGACGCGCTGAGCGACGAGTCGAAGCAGGCGCTGAAGGACGTGCGCGCGCTGACCCCGCCCGACGGCGCCGAGCTGCTCGTCGGCGGCAGCACCGCGATGGTCTCCGACAGTCTCGACGAGATCGGCGCGAAGCTGCCGTGGATGGTCCTGCTGCTCGTCGGGGCCACGCTCGTGCTGATGTTCCTCGCGTTCGGCTCGCTCGTGCTGCCGGTCAAGGCCGTGCTGATGAGCGCACTGAGCCTGTCCGCCACGTTCGGCGTGCTCGTGTGGATCTTCCAGGAGGGCCACGGCGCGTCGCTGCTGAACGTGACGCCCGCGCCGCTGGAGTCGGGCATCGTCGTGCTGATGGCGGCCATCGTGTTCGGCCTGTCCACCGACTACGAGGTGTTCCTGCTGTCCCGCATGGTCGAGGCGCGCGGTCGCGGCGCGTCGACCGAGGACGCCGTGACCACGGGTCTGGCGAAGACCGGCCGGGTCATCACGGCGGCTGCCCTGCTGCTCATCGTCGTGACCGGCGCGTTCGCGTTCTCGCAGATCACGATGATGCGGTTCGTCGGCGTCGGCATGATCCTGGCCCTGGCGCTGGACGCCACCGTGGTCCGGATGCTGCTCGTCCCGGCCGTGCTGAAGCTGCTGGGCGACGCGGCCTGGTGGGCCCCCGGTCCGCTCAAGCGCGTCCAGCGGCGGATGGCGATCCACGAGGGCGAGTCGGACGAGGACGATCCGCTGCTCGAAGAGGACCGGCGGCCCGTTCCCGTCGGCTGAGCGAACCGGAAGGGCCCCCGGCACCGCGGTGCCGGGGGCCCTTCCGCGTGAGCGGGTGCCCGGTGCCGATCGCTCGGGGGGCGAAACGACCGACACCGGGTCCTTCCGACGCCGTGACGCCGGTCGGGGGAGCTCCCGTGAAAGGAGCCCCCCACAGATTGCCGCATGAAAGCGCTTCGTGGTTCTGCATTCCTCACGTGTCGGGCGAAAATCGGCGACTTGCCACCAGCTTGGCGTAACGGGTGCCCGCGGTGAGCAGCACGAGACCCGCTCCGAGGAACGCGGCGACCCTGGCCATTCCGTCGAGCGCCGAAAGGTCGAACAGCAGCAGTTTCGCCACGGCCGCGCCCACGAGCACCAGCCCGCCGACCCGCAGCGGCAGCACGTCGACTCCGCGCACCAGCAGCACCAGCGCGACGATCGTCCAGGAGACGGTGATCGCGGTGTGCCCGAAGACGAACCCCGCGCGGTCCCGGGAGACCAGCAGCGCGCAGCACATCACGACGCCCGCGGCGGCGTGGAGCGCCACGAGGCCGGCGGCCGCCCACGCCGGGGGCGCGTCGCCCGGCTCGTCCAGCACCCCGAGCGTCCGCGCCGCCCACGGCAGCGCCACGGCGAGCGCCAGCAGCACCAGCGCCGTCAGCGCTCCGGCGACGAGTTCGCCCGCCGTGACCGACGTGCGCGGGCCGGGCGCGGTCAGCAGCAGTCGCGGCGGGATCGCGGACCCGACCGCGAGGACCAGGCCGACCGCGCCGAACGCGGTGGCGGCGAGCAGCGTCCACCGCGAGCGCAGCCGGGTGGCCAGCAGGGTCAGCAGCAGCCCCTCGCCGAGCACGCAGGCGGCGCGGGCGGTGCCGTCCAGCGCGACGGACGTCGCCTGGAGCAGCGCGAACGCGCCCGCGGCTCCGGCGACCGCGACGGCGGCGGCGGGCAGCCGCCCGCGGCCGGACGCCCACACGCCGAGCATCAGCACCGCGACGACACCGGCGAGCGCGGTGCCGAGGTGGCGCGGGAGCAGCGCGGCGGTCAGCAGCGCCGGGATCGGGGCGCTGCCGATCAGCAGCAGCGAGACCTGGTCGGCCGGCCGGCGCAGCAGGGTCAGCACCGCCAGGGCGACCCCGGCGACGGCGGCGGCGAGCGCCGTCGCGGCCACGACCAGCTCGTCGCCCCCTCGCCCGGCCGGGCCCAGGAGCACCACGGTGGCGATCAGCGGCGGCAGCCCGGCCGCCAGGGCGAGCCCCGGCCAGTCGCGGCGCAGCTGCACCGGAGCGCTGCCGATCTTCAGGACCAGCAGGAACGCCACCAGCAGCGGGGTGAAGCCCGCCGTGATGACCGGCGCGGTGACGGCGCAGGCCAGCACCACGCCGACCGCGAGCGGGGGTGAGTCCCAGGTCGTCGCGAGCAGCAGGCCGCCACCGGCCACGAGCAGCCCGAGGACGAGACCGGCCCAGCTCGGCAGGTACGCGTAGAGCGACGTGGCCGCGACGACGTCGAGGTAGAGGGCGGCGATGCCGGTCGCGGCGACGGCGAACGCCCCGGCCCGCGCGGTGGGCGTGCGGTGCATCCGCAGGCCGGTCCCGATCAGCGCCAGGCCGAGCGCGGCGCCGCCGAGGACGCGCGGCAGCGGTCCGAAGTAGCCCCGCTGCACGGCCAGGACCAGCAGCATCACCACGCCGAGCAGCGTGATGGCTCCGCCGACCCACGCCAGCAGCCTGCTCCCGGCGCCGTCCTCGCCGAGCCGCGAGATCAGCGACCGGCGCGGCGGGGCCTGCGGCGGCGTCCACCGCGGCCGGGGCTGCTCGAACGCCGGTGGCGGTGACGGCGCCGGTGCCGGTGCCGGTGGCGGCTCGGGAGCAGCGGGCCCGGGCGGCGGTTCGACGATCCGTGCCCGCGGCGCGGGCACGGGCTCGCGCGGCGGTTCGACGGTCCGGACCCCGGGAGCGGGTTCGACGGGCCGGACCTCGGGCGCGGGAGCTGGCGGCGTCGGCCGCACGATCGAGTAGCCGGCGCGCGCGAGCCGCAGCGAGGAGCTGACCTCGTCGAGGCGCCTGCCCAGGTCGCCCAGCTCGTCGGCCAGCCGCAACAGGGGGTCCGGTCCAGTCATGCACACCAGCGTGACCCGCCGCCGAGCGGCGCGAATCGGTACCACTACTCACCCGGGCCCGGGTGTGGTCTCGGTCCCCTTGATCGATCCACGCGGCACCGGGAATTGTGTAACCGATTAACCAGCGTGTGTAATCGTTCTCATGTGCACAGGGAGGTGCGGAGCGTGACCACCATGAAGGACGTCGCGCTGCACGCCGGGGTGTCGACCGCCACGGTGTCACGCGTTCTCAACGGCCACGCCGCGCCGACACCGGAGACCCGGAGCCGCGTCCTGGCGGCGATCGACGAACTCGGCTACCGGCCGAACGCGCTCGCCCGGTCGTTGCGCACGACCAGCACCAAGACGTTCGGCCTCGTCATCAGCGACCTCGTCAACCCGTTCTTCGCGGAGATCGCCCGCGCCGTCGAGCAGGAGGCGCGCGCGCACGGCTACTGCGTGGTGCTCGCCAACGCCGACGAGAACGACGAGCAGCAGGCCACCTACGTGCGGACGCTGCTCGACCGCAGGGTCGACGGGCTGCTGGTGTGCCCCGCGACCGACGACGCCACCTGGGTCGAGGAGGTCGTGGCCGGTGACGTGCCGCTCGTGCTGCTGGACCGGACCGTCACCGGGGCCGACTGCCCCGTCGTGCGGGCGGACGGCGCGGAGGCGCTCACCGAGCTGGCCGTGCGGTTGATCGACACCGGTCACCGGCGCATCGGCGTGATCGCGGGCCCGGCGGTCACCAGCACCGGCCGCGAACGGCTGGAGTACTTCTCCGCCGCGCTCGCCCAGTTCGGCCACGACCTCCGGCCCGAGTACGTCGTGCACGGCGACTTCCGCCGCGACAGCGGGGCGCGCGCCGCCGCCGAGCTGGTGGCGCTGCCCGAGCGCCCGACCGCGCTGGTCGCCATGGACAACCTGATGGGCCTCGGCGCCCTGGAGGAGCTGCGCCGCCTGGGGCTCGTCGTGCCCGGCGACGTGGGCCTCGCCGTGTACGACGACCAGCCGTGGTTCCCGCTGCTGGACCCGCCGATCACGGTGATCGCGCAGCCGACGGTGGAGATGGGGCGGGCCGCAGCCCGCAGCCTGCTCGCGCTGATCGCCGGTGAGCAGCCCGCCGACGTGCGGCTGAACGCCAAGCTGATCGCGCGCGGATCGTGTGGAGAGACGAATCGTGGCTGAGCCTGACAGCGGCACCGTCCTGACGGCGCGGGGCATCACCAAGCGCTTCACCGGCGCCCTCGCCCTGGACGACGTGACCTTCGAGCTGAAGCGGGGCGAGGTGCACGTCCTCCTCGGCGAGAACGGCGCCGGGAAGTCGACCCTGGTCAAGGTCCTCGCCGGGGTGCACACCCCGGACGAGGGCGAGCTGACCGTGAACGGCAGGCCGGTGCGGATCACCTCGCCGCACCGGGCCGCCGCGCTCGGCATCGCCGTGATCCACCAGGAGCTGACCCTGGTGCCGGAGCTGTCGGTCGCCGAGAACCTGTTCCTCGGCCGCCTGCCGCGCCGCTTCGGCGTCGTGGACCGGGCGCGGATGCTGCGCGACGCCGTGCCGCTGCTCGACCGCGTGGGCCTGCGCGTCGATCCGGCCCGGCCGGTCCGCGAACTGGGCATCGCCCAGCAGCAGATGATCGAGATCGCCCGCGCGCTGGACCTGAACACGAGCGTGCTGGTCCTGGACGAGCCCACGGCCGTGCTCACCGAGACCGAGACCGACCGGCTGCTGGAGATCATGGCCGGGCTGCGCGATCAGGGCGTCGGCCTCGTCTTCATCACGCACCACCTGGAGGAGATCCGGCGCGTCGCCGACCGGATCACCGTCCTGCGCGACGGCCGCAGCGTCGCCATGCTCCCGGCCGGGGCCAGCGTCCAGCACATGATCGAGCAGATGGTCGGCCGCAGCATCGAGGAGCAGTACCCGCGCCGGGCCGGCGAGCCGGGCGAGGTGCTGCTGCGCGTCGACGGCCTGACCCGCGAGGGCGCGTTCCGCGACGTGTCCTTCGAGGTCAGGGCCGGAG
This sequence comes from Umezawaea beigongshangensis, assembly GCF_016464305.1. Classification (GTDB taxonomy): domain Bacteria; phylum Actinomycetota; class Actinomycetes; order Mycobacteriales; family Pseudonocardiaceae; genus Umezawaea_A; species Umezawaea_A beigongshangensis. The sequence continues at coordinate 240,816 of NZ_JAEIOJ010000003.1, read as the reverse complement.
AGGTGGTCGGAGTCGCCGGGCTCGTCGGCGCCGGGCGCACGGAGGTCGTGCGCGCCGCGTTCGGCGTGGACCGCTACGACTCCGGGACCGTCGAGGTCGGCGGGAAGCGGCTTCGCCCCGGTGACGTGCGGGCCGCGATGCGCGCCGGGCTCGGCCTCGTGCCGGAGGACCGCAAGGGACAGGGCCTCGTGCTGACCTCGTCCGTCGGGGAGAACCTCGGCCTGGTCACGATGCGCTCGGCCACCAGGGCCGGGTTCGTCGACCGCCGCGGCCAGCGCCGCCGCGCCGGTGAGATGGCGAGCGCGCTGCGGGTGAAGACCTCGGGGCTCGACCAGACCGTGCGCGAGCTGTCCGGCGGCAACCAGCAGAAGGTCGTCATCGGCAAGTGGCTGCTCGCCGACCCCCGCGTGCTCGTGCTCGACGAGCCGACCCGCGGTGTGGACGTGGGCGCGAAGGTCGAGATCTACGAGCTGATCAACCGGATGACAGCGGCCGGCCGCGCCGTGCTGCTGGTGTCCAGCGACCTCCCCGAGGTGATCGGGATGAGTGATCGCATCGTCGTCATGGCGCACGGCCGGGTGGCGGGTGAGCTGCCCGCGCGGGGTGCCACCCAGGACCGGGTCATGGCGCTCGCCGTGCAGGAACGCGCTGTTGAGGAGATGTCCGCATGACCACCGCCACCGCCCGCAGGGGCCCGGACTGGCGCCGCCACGCGTCCGAGAACGGCGCCCTCGTCGCGCTGATCGCACTCGTGGTCGTGCTGGCCGTGCTGCGGCCGACGTTCCTCACCACGCAGAACCTGCTCAACGTCGGCGTGCAGGCCGCGGTCGTCGCGGTCCTCGCGTTCGGCTCGACGTTCGTCATCGTCTCCAGCGGCATCGACCTGTCCGTGGGCAGCGTCGCGGCGCTGTCGGCGATGGTCGGCGCGTGGAGCTCGGCCGAGGCCGGGCTGCCCGGCCCGGTCGCGCTGCTCCTGGGCCTGGCCACGGGCGTCGTGGCCGGTCTGGTCAACGGCGTGCTCGTCGCCCACGGCAAGCTGCCCGCGTTCATCGCGACGCTGGCGATGCTCAGCGTGGCCCGCGGCCTCACCCTCGTCGTGTCGCAGGGCTCGCCGGTCGCCACGCCCGACGCCATCACCTTCCTCGGCTCCAACCTGACGCCGCACCTGCCGCTGCCGCTGATCGTCATGCTGGTGGTCTTCGGCCTCACCGCGCTGATCCTGAACCGGACCTACGCGGGCCGCTCGATGTACGTCATCGGCGGCAACGAGGAGGCCGCGCGGCTGTCCGGCATCAACGTCAAGAACCAGAAGCTGGTCGTCTACGCGCTGTCCGGCCTGTTCGCCGCGGTCGCCGGGATGATGCTGGCCGGGCGGCTGGGCTCCGCGGGCCCGCAGGCCGCCGTCGGCTACGAGCTCGACGCCATCGCCGCCGTGGTGATCGGCGGGGCCTCCCTCTCCGGTGGCGTCGGCCGCGCCTTCGGCACCCTCGTCGGCGCGCTGATCCTCGCCGTCCTGCGCAACGGGCTCAACCAGCTCCAGGTCAACCCCTTCTGGCAGCAGGTCGTGATCGGCGTCGTCATCGCGCTCGCCGTGCTCGTCGACACGCTGCGCCGCCGTTCCTCCCGCTAGTCCGCTCCACCAGCCGATCCCCGTGCAGTCGTAGGAAGGAAAGACAGAGATGAAGCTGACCCGCAGGGCCGCGCTCGCCGCGCTGTCCGCAACGACACTCGCCCTGACCGCCGCGTGCGGTTCGGGCGGAACGGCGTCGTCCGGCGGCGTCACCATCGGCCTCGCGGTGTCCACGCTGGACAACCCCTACTTCATCCAGCTGAAGGAGGGCGCGGAGGCGGCGGCGCGGGAGCTCGGGGTCGAGCTGGTCGTGACCGACGCGCAGAACGACGCGACGAACCAGGTCAACCAGGTGCAGACGCTCACCACCCAGGGCGTGAAGTCGATCATCATCAACCCGGTCGACTCCGCCCAGGCCGCGCCGGCCGCGAAGGCCGCCGAGACGGCGAACATCCCGCTGATCTCGGTCGACCGCTCGGTGGACGGCGGCAAGGTCGCCTCCGAGATCGCCTCCGACAACGTGCAGGGCGGCACCCTCGCCGCGGCCGAGCTGGCCCGCGCCGCCGTCGGCGAGGTCGTCCACCTCCAGGGCATCCCCGGCGCGTCCGCCACCCGCGACCGCGGTGAGGGCTTCCAGCAGGGCCTCAACGCCGGTGGCATCACCGTCGTCGCCAGCCAGACCGCGAACTTCGACCGGGCCGAGGGCCTGGACGTCATGACGAACCTGCTCCAGTCCCACCCCGGCGTGAAGGGCGTCTTCGCCGACAACGACGAGATGGCGCTCGGCGCGATCAAGGCGCTCGGCGACCGCGCGGGCAAGGACGTCCAGGTCGTCGGCTTCGACGGCACGCCGGACGGCCTCAAGGCCGTGCAGGACGGCACGATGGCCGCCACCGTCGCCCAGCAGCCGAAGGTGCTCGGCCGTCAGGCCGTCGAACAGGCCGTGAAGGCCGCGAAGGGCGAGCAGGTCCAGCAGGTCATCGACGTCGAGGTCAAGATCGTGACCAAGCAGAACGTGGCAGAGTTCGCGAAATGACCTCTCGCGACGTGCTGGTCCTCGGTTCCGCCAACGCCGACCTGGTCGTGGAGGTGGGGCACCGCCCCGCCGGCGGCGAGACGGTGCTGGGCGGTGACATCGTCGTGATGCCCGGCGGCAAGGGGGCCAACACGGCCGTCGCCGCCGCTCGCCTCGGCGCGTCGGTCGCCCTGCTCGGCGCGACCGGCTCCGACCAGTACGGCGAGCTGCTGCGGGCGTCGCTGCGGGACTCGGGGGTGGACACGGACCTCGTGCGCACCTCCGAGCGCCCCACCGGCATCGCCCACATCACCGTCACGCCCGACGGGGAGAACTCCATCGTCGTCTCGCCGGGCGCCAACGGCGACGTCACCACCGACGACGTGGACGCGGTGCCGCTGCACGGGGTGACGGTGCTGGTGGCGAACCTGGAGGTGCCGGTCCCGGTCGTCGAGCACTGCATCGCCGCGGCCGCGGCGGCCGGGGTGCGCCCGGTGCTGAACCTGTCGCCGGTCGCCCCGGTCTCCGCCGGGACGCTGGCGCTGCTGGACCCGCTGGTCGTGAACGAGCACGAGGCGAGGGCGCTCGCGGGCGAGTCGTTCGCGGCGCTGCTCGACCTGGGCCCGCGCTCCGCCGTGGTCACGCTCGGCGCGCGCGGAGCGGCCGTCGTCACCTCCGACGGCGTGACGGAGGTGGCCGCGCCGTCCGTCGACGCGGTCGACACGACCGGCGCGGGGGACGCGTTCGCCGGTGCGCTGGCCGCGCGGCTCGCCGCGGGCGACGACCTCGTCGCCGCGGCCGGGTTCGCGGCGCGCGTCGCCGCCACGTCGGTGACCCGCGCCGGGGCGCAGCCGTCCTACCCCGCCGCGGAGGAGGTGCTGCCGTGAAGCGCGGCGGCATCCTGCACGGAGAGCTGAGCGGCGCCCTGGCGCGGCTCGGCCACACCGACGAGGTCGTGGTCGCCGACTGCGGCCTGCCCGTCCCGCCCGGCCCGCAGGTCGTCGACCTCGCGTTCTCCTTCGGCGTGCCGACGTTCCTCCAGGTCCTCGACGGGCTGCTGGCGGAGATCGTGGTCGAGGACGCGACGGTCGCGCGCGAGGTGGACGAGGCCAACCCGCGGTGCGCGGAGGCGATCGGCCAGCGCCTGCCGGGGGCGCACCGGATCAGCCACGCCGAGCTCAAGCGCCGCGTCGCGAGCGCGCGGCTCGTCGTGCGCACCGGCGAGGCCACCCCGTTCGCGAACGTCGTGCTGCGCTGCGGCGTGCCCTTCTGACCAGCCCGTCCGCTCCCCGGCTCCGACGAGGGGCCGGTGCCGGGGAGCGGATCTCGCCCGATCGGGCGCACCGCGTCCACTCGAACGGTGAGCCTTCCGCTGCCGGCTCGTCCCGCCGGGTACCGGTCGCACCACGGCTCGGCCACACTGGTCGTCTTGGCGAACGGTGAGGGGTATGGTCTAGACCATGTCGAGCACGCGGCTGAGCGGTGTCGGTGTCAGTTCCGGTCGGGCGTCCGGCCCGGTGGTGCGGGTGGCCGAAGCCCCCGGCGAACCGCCCTCGACGCCGCCGCCGGCCGATCCGGCCGCCGAGGCCGCCCGCGTCCGCCCCGCCGCGCGGGCCGTCGCCGACGCCCTGACCGCACGGGCCGCCGCCGTGTCCGGCGACGCGAGGTCCGTGCTGGAGACGACGGCGGCGATGGCCACCGACCCCGCCCTGCTGTCGCAGGCGGAGACGCTCGTCACCGGCTCGTCGCTGCCCGCGCCCCGCGCGGTGTGGCAGGCCGCGGAGGGGTTCATCACCGCCCTGACCGCCGCCGGTGGCTACATGGCCGAGCGCGCCCGCGACGTCGCCGACGTGCGCGACCGCGTGATCGCCGAACTCCTCGGGACGGCCGCGCCCGGCGTCCCCGCGCTGAGCACGCCGAGCGTGCTGGTGGCGCGCGACCTCGCCCCCGCCGACACCGCGGGACTGGACCCGGAGCTGGTCCTCGCGCTGGTGACCGAGGAGGGCGGCCCGACCAGCCACACCGCCATCCTCGCCCGCTCACTGGGCATCCCCGCCGTCGTCGCGGTGCGCGGCGTCCTCGCCTCCGACGCCGACGCGCTGGCCGTGGACGGCGACACCGGCGAGGTGACCGCGTCCGACGGCACCGTGCTGGCGGCCGGCACCGGCCCGGCGATCTCGTGGAACGGCGTCGGCGTGCTCAAGGACGGGCACCGGGTGAAGGTGCTGGCCAACGTCGGCTCGCCCGCCGACGCGAAGGCCGCCGCGGCGGCCGGCGCGGAGGGCGTGGGCCTGTTCCGCACCGAGTTCTGCTACCTCTCCGCGACCGAGGAACCGAGCGAGTCCGAGCAGCGCGCCGCCTACGCCGCCGTGCTCGCGCCCTTCGCGGGCAAGCCGGTGGTCGTGCGGACGCTGGACGCTGGCGCGGACAAGCCGCTGGCCTTCCTCGAACCCGAGGCCGAGCCGAACCCGGCCCTGGGCGTGCGCGGGCTGCGCGTGGCCTTCGACCGGCCCGAGCTGATCGACCGGCAGCTCGCCGCCATCGCCGCCGCGGCGGTCGACACCGGCGCCGAGGTCTCGGTGATGGCCCCGATGGTGGCCACCGCCGAGGAGGCCGCCTGGTTCGTCGCCCGCGCCCGCGCCGCGGGCATCGCCCGCGCGGGCGTCATGATCGAGATCCCGGCGGCGGCGCTGGCCGCCCGCGAGATCCTCGCCGAGGTCGACTTCGTGTCGCTGGGCACCAACGACCTGGCCCAGTACCTGTTCGCCGCCGACCGCCAGCTCGGCGCGGTCGCCGCGCTCAACGACCCGTGGCAGCCCGCCCTGCTCCGGTTGATCGGCCTCGTCGGCGAGGCCGCCACCGCCACCGGCACGCCGCTGGGCGTGTGCGGCGAGGCGGCGGCCGACCCGCTGCTGGCGACGGTCCTGACCGGTCTGGGCGCGACGAGCCTGTCGATGAACCCCTCCGCGCTGACCGCCGTGGGCGCCAGGCTCGCGACGTCGAGCCTGGACGTGTGCCAGCTCGCCGCCCGCGGCGCGCTCGCCGCCGCCACCCCCGCCGCGGCGAGGACCGCGGCCCGCGCCCCGCACTGACGGTCGCTCACGCCGTCAGGGCGTCCAGGACCGTGCGCAGCAGCGGGTGGTCCTCGCTGCCCCGGCGGACCGCCGCGAAGACCCGGCGCTGGGGGGCCCGGCCGCGCACCGGGACCGGCGTCGCTCCCGGCACGCGGATCGGGGCGTCGCGCGGCACCAGCGCCACGCCCGCACCCGCCGCGACCAGCGCCGCGACCGCCCGGAAGTCGTCGGAGACGTGCACGATCCGGGGCACGTAGCCCGCGCTCTCGCACGCCAGCAGCACCACGTCGCGGCACGGGTTGCCCGGCAGCGTGGCCACCCAGTCCTCGTCCGCGAGGTCGCGCACGTCCACGTCGGGCTCCCCGGCCAGCGGGTGCGCCGAGGGCAGCAGCACGTCGAACGGCTCCGCGTACAGCGGGAAGCGGGTCAGCCGCCGGTCGTCCGTGCGCGGCACCGACCGGTACTCCTCGGTGATCGCCACGTCGATCTCGCCGTCCAGCAGCAGCGGCACGCTCGTGTGCCCCTCGGCGTCGCGCACCACCACCGTCACCGACGGGGCCGAGACGCGCAGCGCGGCGACGGCGGGGGCCACGACCTGCGTGATCGCCGAGGCGAACGACGCGAGCTGCACCCGTCCGGTGGACCCGGCCGCGAACGACGCCAGCGTGGCGCTCGCCCGCTCCAGCTCGGCGGCCACCGCGTTGGCGTGCCCGACCAGCAGCTCGCCCGCGGCCGTCAGCGACACCCGCCGCCCGCGCCGCCGCAGCAGGTCCTGCCCCGTCTCCGCCTCCAGCGCCGCGAGCTGCTGCGACACCGCGGACGGCGTGAGGTGCAGCGCGGCCCCGGCGGCGGTCACGGTGCCGTGGTCCGCGAGCGCGCGCAGCACCCGCAGCCGTCGTGGGTCGATCACCCGCACATCGTCCCCCGCGGGACCCGCGGGCTACATCCGGGCTCGGGCCGCCACGAAGGCGTCCACCGCGCGGTTCACGTCCGCCGTGCTGTGGGCCGCGGACATCTGCGTGCGGATGCGCGCCCGCCCGTGCGGCACCACCGGGTAGGAGAAGCCGATCACGTACACGCCCTCCTCCAGCAGCAGGTCGGCCATGCGACCGGCCTCCGCGGCGTCGCCGATCATCACCGGGATGATCGGGTGCTCACCGGGCAGCAGGTCGAAGCCCTCCTCGGTCATCCGCCGGCGGAACAGCGCGGTGTTCTCGCGCAGCCGCTCCAGCAGCTCGCCGGACGAGTCGAGCAGGTCCAGCGCCGCCACCGCGGTCGCGGTGATCGACGGCGCGAGGGAGTTGGAGAACAGGTACGGCCGGGACCGCTGCCGCAGCATCTCCACGATCTCGGCACGCCCGGAGGTGTAGCCGCCGCTCGCGCCGCCCAGCGCCTTGCCGAGCGTGCCGGTCACGACGTCCACCCGGTCGGTGACGCCGAACAGCTCCGGCGTGCCGCGCCCGGTCGGGCCGGTGAACCCCACGGCGTGCGAGTCGTCGACCATCACCAGCGCGTCGTGCTTCTCGGCCAGGTCGCAGATCTCGTCCAGCGGCGCGAGGTAGCCGTCCATCGAGAACACGCCGTCGGTCGCGATCAGCCGGAACCGGGCGTCGGCCGCCGCGCGGAGCTGCTTCTCCAGGTCGGCGGTGTCGCGGTTGCGGTAGCGCAGGCGACGCGCCTTCGACAGGCGGACGCCGTCGATGATCGACGCGTGGTTCAGCTCGTCGGAGATGATCGCGTCCTGCTCGCCCAGCAGCGTCTCGAACAGGCCGCCGTTGGCGTCGAAGCAGGAGCTGTAGAGGATGGTGTCCTCGGTGCCGAGGAACTGCGACAGCCGCGCCTCGAGCTCCTTGTGCGGCTCCTGCGTCCCGCAGATGAACCGCACCGACGCCATGCCGAAGCCCCAGCGGTCCAGCGCCTCGTGCGCGGCCTTCACCAGCGCGGGGTGGTCGGCGAGGCCCAGGTAGTTGTTGGCGCAGAAGTTCAGCACCTCGTCGCCGGAGCCGACGCGCACGGCGGCGTTCTGCGGACTGCCGATCACGCGCTCGGCCTTGTACAGCCCCGCGCTCCGGATCTCGTCGAGCCCGGCTCGCAGGTTCTCGCGCATCGCGCCGTACATCAGTTCTCCCAGTCCAGAACGATCTTGCCGCAACGCCCCTCGCGGGCCGTCGCGAACGCCTTCTCGTACTCGGTGTGGTGGAACCGGTGGGTGATCACCGGCGTGAGGTCGAGACCCGCCTGGAGCAGCACGGACATCGAGTACCACGTCTCGAACATCTCGCGGCCGTAGATGCCCTTGATCTGGAGCATCTTCAGCACGACGCTGCTCCAGTCGACCGGGAACTCGGCCGCGGGCAGGCCCAGCATCGCGATCCGGCCGCCGTGGGCCATGTTCGCGATCATGTCCCGCATCGCCGCGGGCTGGCCCGACAGCTCCATGCCGACGTCGAAGCCCTCCGACATGCCCAGCTCGGCCTGCGCGTCGGCGATCGTGGACCGCGAGACGTCCACGGCCAGGTCGACGCCCACCTTGCGGGCCAGGTCCAGCCGGTGCTCGCTGACGTCGGTGATCACGATGTTGCGCGCTCCGGCGTGCCGGGCGACGGCGGCCGTCATCAGGCCGATCGGACCGGCGCCGGTGATCAGCACGTCCTCGCCGACCACCGGGAACGACAGCGCGGTGTGCACGGCGTTGCCGAACGGGTCGAAGATCGCGGCCACGTCGAGGTCGACGGGATCGCGGTGCACCCAGGCGTTGGCGGCGGGCAGCACGACGTACTGGGCGAACGCGCCGTCGCGGTGCACGCCGAGGCCGCGGGTGTTGGCGCACAGGTGCCGCCGCCCGGCGCGGCAGTTGCGGCAGGTGCCGCACACGAGGTGCCCCTCGCCGCTGACCAGGTCGCCGACCCGCACACCGGTCACGGCCGCGCCCGCCTCGACGACCTCGCCGGCGAACTCGTGCCCCACGACCAGCGGCGCGGTGACGTTGCGCGCGGCCCACTCGTCCCAGGAGTCGATGTGCAGATCGGTGCCGCAGATGCCGGTGCGCAGGACGCGCACGACCACGTCACCCGGCCCGGCGACGGGATCGGGGACGTCGGTCAGCTCCAGGCCGGGACCGGGGGCGACCTTCACGAGTGCTCTCACAGCGGCAGTCTCGGACACCGGCACCGTGCGGTCCATCTGGAGTTTCTGAACTGCTTCGTCAGTTCTTCTTCACAAGGGCGGCTCGGGCGATGTTGCGGACCATTCCGCCGAACACGATTCCGTGGAAGGGCCACACGGACCACCAGTAGAGGTGCCCGGCCAGCCCCCGCGGCACGAACACCGCGCGCTGCCGGTACAGCGAACCACCATCACCCGACGGAGCGACGTGGAGTTCCAGCCACGCCAGCCCCGGCACCTTCATCTCGGCGCGCAGCCGCAGCAGCCGCCCGCGCTCGATCTCCTCCACCCGCCACCAGTCCAGCGCCTCGCCGACGTGCAGCCGCCGCGGGTCGCGCCGTCCCCGGCGCAGCCCCACGCCCCCGACGAGCCGGTCCGTCCACCCGCGCACGGCCCAGGCCAGCGGGAACGAGTACCAGCCGTTCTCGCCGCCGATGCCCTCGACGACCCGCCACAGCCGCTCCGGGTCGGCGTCGGAGCGCACCTCGCGCACGTCGGTGTAGATCGAGCCGCCCGACCAGGAGGGATCGGTCGGCAGCGGTTCCGACGGCAGGGGCGTCGCGGGCACGCCGGGCACCGACGCGCCGGACCAGCGCGTCTCCACGTCGGCGTCGCGGATCTTCGCCAGCGCCAGCTCCACGGCCCTCTCGTAGGGGGTCAGCCCTCCCGGCGGGTCGGGGACGTGCTTCGCGATGTCGTGCTCGTGGCACACCACCTCGTGCACCAGCGACTCGATCAGCGGTGCGGCGATGGCCCGCGGTACGGGCGTCACGACGTTCACCCAGTGGGAGGACAGCCGCGGCGAGAGCAGCGGCACCGGCAGCACCAGGCGCTCGCGCAGCCCGGCCACGCGGGCGTAGCGCAGCATCATCTCCAGGTAGGTGAGCACGTCGGGGCCGCCGATGTCGAAGGCGCGGTTCACCTCCGGCGGCAGGTCGCAGCACGCCACGAGGTAGCGCAGCACGTCCCGCACCGCGATCGGCTGGACGCGGTTGTGCACCCAGCGCGGCGCGATCATCACCGGCAGCCGCTCGGTGAGGTGGCGCAGCATCTCGAAGCTCGCCGACCCGGAGCCGAGGATCACGGCGGCCTGGAGCACGGCGGTGGGCACCTCCGAGCGCAGGAACACCTCCCCGACCTCGGCGCGCGACGCCAGGTGCGGTGACAGCGGCACGCGCTGCGGGTGCAGTCCGCCCAGGTAGACGATCCGCCGCACACCCGCCCGCCCGGCCGCCGCCGCGACGTTCTCGGCGGCCCGGCGGTCGGTGTCGCGGAAGCCCTCGCTGCCCAGGGAGTGCACGAGGTAGTGGACGACGTCGACGTCGCGCAGGGCGGGCTCCAGCGTGGCGGGGTCGAGCACGTCCCCGCGCACGACCTCCACCCGGTTCGCCCACGGCACGTCCCGCAGCTTGCCGGGATCGCGCACGAGGCAGCGGACCGAGTGCCCCGCGGCCAGCAGCCGCGGGACGAGTCGCCCGCCCAGGTATCCGGTGGCTCCGGTGACGAGGCAGCGCATGCCACGATCCTGAGCGCACACCGCCCGGCGTGCACGACGAGATCAGGCGCGGGTGATCCGGAAGCCGGGCATCCGCACGACGAAACCGCCGATCGCGATCCGCCGCACCCGGCTGATCTCCACCGACCCGGCCCGCACCGTCCCGGTGACGACGAAGTGCGGACGTCCCCGGTGCTCCCGCTCGCCGACCCGGTCCGACATGGTGCCCGCGGACACCTCGACGTCCTCGCTGCTCACGGTCGAGCCCTCCGGCAGGACCAGCTTCACCGAACCGGCGGTCACGTCCAGCACGACGCTCACGACGTCGTGGGGGACGACCGCGTCGCCGAAGTCCAGCTCCGTCGACCCCATGCGGTTGCGCAGGACCAGCTCGCGCGGCACCGTCCAGCGGCCCTTGCGGCTGATCGACGACATGGTGTTCTTCAGCTCGACCTGGTCGCGCCGCGGCGCGGCGGCCAGCGTCGCCTCGTGGTTGACGACGCCGGGCAGGTCGACCACGACGGCGTTCAGGTCGCCGCGGGTCTTGGCGGCCAGCGCCAGGTCGGTGCGCTCGGAGAACTCGTCGAGCGTGATCATGCCCTGGCCGATCGCCTTCTGGAGCACGCCGACGACGTGCTCGCGCTCGGCGTCGGACACGCGCAGGTCCCTCGGATCGGTCACGACTCACACCTCCGGTTCGGCGTCGAGCCCGTGCTCGATCGCGTAGCGGGCCAGTTCGACGCGGTTGTGGAGCTGGAGCTTGCGCAGCGTGGACTGCACGTGGTTCTCGACCGTGCGGTGCGAGATGACCAGGCGGTTCGCGATCTGCCGGGCCGTCAGGCCCTTCGCGACGAGCCGCAGCACCTCGGTCTCCCGGTCGGTGAGCTGCGGCTTGTCCACCGCCTCGTCCGGGGTGGCCGCCATGCGCCGGTACTCGCCCAGCACCAGCCCGGCGAGCCCGGCCGTGAACACCGCGTCCCCCGCCGCGGTGCGGTTCACCGCGTCGACCAGCTCCTCCGCCGACGCCGACTTCACGAGGTAGCCCGACGCGCCCGCCTTGACCGCCTCCAGCACGTCGCTGTGCTCACCGCTGGCGGAGAGCACGAGCACGCGCGTCTCCGGCAGCTCGCCGGTGATCATCGCGGTGGCGTCCACGCCGGAGAGCTCACCGAGGTTGAGGTCCATCAGCACCACGTCCGGCCGCACGGCGCGGGCGATCCGCACCGCGGCCGGCGCGTCCGGCGCCGTCGCCACCACCCGGAACCCGCGCTCGGCGAGGTCCCTGGCCACGCCGTCGCGCCACAGCGGGTGGTCGTCGACCACCATCACCGAGATCGTCTTCTGCTCGTCCACCTAACCAGCTCCCCCATCTCCCGCGCGGAACACTCGCACCTCCCACTCGGTGCCCTCCCCCGGCCCCGTCTGGAGTTCCAGCGCTCCTCCCAGCGCCGCCACCCTGCCCCGGATCGACTTCGCGATGCCCATGCGGCCCTCCGCCGCGGCGTCCTCGATCCGGCCCTCCGGAATGCCCGGCCCATCGTCCCGGACGCTGAGCACGACCTCGTCGCCGAGGTCCTCCAGCAGCACCCACGCCCTGGCGTCCTCACCAGCGTGTTCGTCCACGTTGGACAGGGCCTCGCGCACGAGCGAGGCCAGCTCGGCCACCGCGGCCGCCGGCAGCAGCACCCTCGTCGCCGGCGTCGACACCTCGAACCGCCGGGTGGCCAGGAGCTGCAGCGCGGGTCGCAGATCGGCCTCGCCGTCCACGGTGGACTCCTCCGGCGCCGCGGCGACCAGCGAGCGCAGGGCCACCTCCTGCTCGCCGGCCAGTTCGGCCAGCTCGGCGGCCTCCCCGCCCAGTTCGAGACCGCGCTTGCGGACCCGCGCGAGCACCTGGAGCACGCCGTCGTGGATCGAGCGGGCCAGCCGCTCCCGCTCCGCCGTCGCCGCCTCGGTGCGCAGCGCCCGCGCGAGCCGCACGGCCGTGCGCCGCGCCGTCGTCGACGCCATCCCCACCACGAACCCGGCGCCGACCAGCAGCACGACGTCGCGCACCACGTCCACGGTCATCTCACCGCGGTTGAGGTAGGTGCTCAGACCCAGCACGCCACCGGCGAGCGCCCCGGCGACCTGGCCGCCCAGCGCGCCGACGGCGACGGCCGGTTCGCACGCCCAGATGGTCGTGACCAGCGGGACGAGGCGGAGGTACTGCTCGTCGGTGAGGATGAACGGCGACAGCGACATGAGCCCGCACGCCACGGCGAGGTCGCTGCCCACGACCCACCAGTTGCGGCCCCGCTCGGCGCTGTAGGAGCGCACGGTGAACGCGGACCACAGGCCCATCACGCCGAGCACGGTCCAGCCGAGCCAGGGGCGCAGGTACTCGTCGCTGTGGATCGTGACGTTGACGGCGGCGAACAGGAATGTGACTACGCGTAGCGCCACCGTGCCGCGCCAGAGCGGTGCGACCGGATCGTCCCTCGCCACCATCCCCGGAACGGTTGGCATTTCGCGCACGGTGTGCTCCTTTCACACCCATCCTGCCGTGTCGGAGTGCTCTGGCTAACCCCCAGGTGGACGTCTATTGCGTTCTGTGACCTTGTGAAAGGCTGACTCCGCGTCACGGCACGGGGGGCGTTCCCGACGCGGGGGGAGGCGACGGTGCGTGATTGGCCACTGTGGACGTTGCGGCGACCCGCACTGGCGTACTGGCTCGCGGTGGACGCCGCGGCGCTCGCCGTCGTCGCCTGGATCGTCGTCGTCGGCCCCCAGCCCACGTCCGAGGAGATCACCCGCTTCGCCGCCATCGCCGGCACGGCGGGCGCGGTCGTCGTCGGCAGCTCGCTGTTCAGCGAGCGCATGGGCGAGTCCACGCGCAACCCGTGGGCCGCGCACCTCTGCTACCTCACCGCCGGCATCGTCGCCCTCCCGCCGAACCTGCTGGTCCTGCTGCTGTTCGGGCCCGCGCTGCACGGCGTGCTCACCCAGCGCCCCGAGTCGCACCGCTGGATCTTCACCCTGTCGGCCTCCGCGCTCGCCGTGTTCGGCACCAGGCTCGTCGCGGGCTGGACCGCCCCCACCGACGACCTCTTCCGGATGATCCTGTGCGCGACGGCGCTGCTGACCCTGCGCGCCGCGCTCGTCGTCGTCGGACTGCGCCTGCGCACCCCCGGCTCCGCCCTGGAGGACACGGTCGGCGAACCGATCGACGTCGTGCTGGGCGTGGTGGCCGTCAGCCTCGGCGGCCTCATGGGCTGCGTGGCTGTGAGCGACCCCGTGCACGCGCTGATCGCCGGGCCGCCGATGGCGCTGCTGGAACGCGCCGCGCAGCTCCCGCAGTGGCGGCGCTCGGCCCAGCGCGACGCCAAGACCGGCCTGGCGAACTCCGTGCACTGGGACGCCAGGGCGCGGTTCGACCTGGCCAAGGCGGCCGAGCGGAACCGTCCGATGGCCGTCATGCTGCTCGACCTCGACCACTTCAAGCGCGTCAACGACCAGCTCGGCCACCTCGCGGGGGACGCGGCGCTCGCCGGGATCGCGGCCCTGCTGCGCTCCACCGTGCGCCGGGGGGACCTGGTCGGCCGCTTCGGCGGCGAGGAGTTCGTCGTGCTGCTGCCGGACACCGAACCGGCCGCGGCCAGGGCGGCGGCCCAGCGCGTGCGGCACGCCGTGAGCACGGTGATCGTGCCGACCGTCACCACCGACGGCCGCGACCACCTGCTGTCCGGCCTGACGGTGAGCATCGGCGTGGCCACGACCGACCGCTTCGGCTACGAGCTGCCCGACCTGCTCGTGGCGGCCGACTCGGCCCTGCTGGCCGCGAAGGGCTGCGGGCGCAACCTCGTCGAGATGGCCTGAGCGGCTACTTCGTCGTCCGCGGGCCCTCCGGCCCGAAGTCCTCCACGCGGTCGCTCGCCACGTCGGGCGGTCCGGTCTCCTGCGGTTCGAGCACGTCGACGTCCCGCGGCGCCACGTGCGCGTCGGACTCCGACAGCAGCGACCGGATGCCCGAGTTCAGCACCGCCAGCAGCGGCACGGCGAGCAGCGCACCGGCGATCCCGCCCACGACGAGGCCGGAGGTGATCGCGAAGATCACGGCCAGCGGGTGCAGCTTCACCGCGCGGCCCAGCAGCAGCGGCTGGAGCACGTGGCTCTCCAGCTGCATCACGCCGATGAGCACCGCCAGCACGATCAGCGCGGCGACCGCGCCGTTCGCGACCAGCGCGATCAGCACCGCCACCGCGCCGGTGATCACGGCGCCGATGATCGGGATGAACGCGCCGAGGAACACCAGCGCCGCCAGCGGCACCACCAGCGGAACCCCGATGAAGTACAGCCCGACGCCGACGCCGACGGCGTCCACGACCGCCACGGCCGCCGTCGCCCGCACGTAGCTGACCAGCGAGGCGAACCCGCGGCGACCGGCGATGTCGGCGCGGTCGCGCACGTCGCGCGGCACCGCGCGGACCACGAAGCGCCAGATCCCGTCGCCGTCGTGCAGGAAGAAGATGAGGGTGAACAGCGCCAGCAGGACGCCGGTCAGCAGCTCGCCGACCGTCGCCGCCGTCGTCAGCGCGCTCGACGTGATCTCCGCCTGGTTCTCCTTGACGGTGGAGACGAACCGGTCCAGGTACTCCTGGAGCTGGAGCTCGCTCAGGTGCAGCGGGCCGTCCTTCATCCACGAGCGGATGGTGTCGATGCTCGCCCAGACCTGCGACTGGAGCTCCGGCAGACCCTTGGAGAACTCGGTGATCACGAAGGTCAGCACGCCGCCGACCGCGGCGATGCCGCCGACCAGCACGGTCGTCGTCGCCATCCCGCGCGGCACCCGCCACTCGGTCAGCTTCGACACCGCGGGGGACAGCAGCGCGGCCAGCAGCAGGGCGATCCCCACCGGGATCACGATCGCCGCCAGGTAGGAGACGACACGGGCCACGACGTACAGCGCCGCCACGATCACGACGAATCGCCAGCTCAGCGCAGCCGACACCCGAAGCAGCCCGGGAACCCGCCTGCCGATCTCGCCGTCCGCTGGAGTCACACCGATCACGGTAACCCCCGAGCGCTGGTCAAGTGCGGTGTCGAGGTGATCGGATCTGTGGTGATCGACGCACCAGGGGGAGGCACGCAGTGCAGTTCGTCCGGCCGGAGCAGTTGACGAGCACCGAGCAGCGCGTTCGCGAGGCGTTCGTCACCGGAACGCGCCTCGACCTGCGCCGCGACGGGAAGGGTGTCGCCGACCGCGCGGCGCGCACGGTGCGCGGCGACGTCCTCACCGGTCTGCTGGCCGGTCTCTACCCCGGCGGGACGCCCGGCGTCGCCGCCCTGCGGCTGATCGGCGCGAACGTCGTGGGCAGGCTCGCGCTGGAGGGCGTGCGGGTGCGGCCGGTGGTCGACCTGCTCGACTGCGTCTTCCAGCAGCCCGTCGACCTGCGCATGGCCGAACTCGTGGGGCTGCGGCTGCGCGGCTGCCGCGTGCCCGGTCTGCTCGGCCGCAACTTGCGCGTGCACAGCGACCTCGCGCTGGAGGCGGGGTTCACCTGCGACGGGCTCGTCGACCTCACCGACGGCGCCGTGGACGGCACGCTGCGCCTGGCCGGCGCCGTGCTGCGCGGCACCGACGCCGGGCACGCCCTGCTCGCCGCGCGCCTGCGCGTGTCCGGCTCCGTGCAGGCCGTCGCGCTGCGGTCGACCGGTGAGGTGCGGCTGCGCGGCGCGAACGTCGGCGGCAGCGTCCACCTCGGCGGCGCTCGCCTGATCAACCCCGGCGGCGACGCCCTGGAGGCGTCCGGCGTCGTGGTCGGCGGCAACCTGTTCTGCGACACCGACGGCGGGCGCTTCACCGCGGAGGGCCGCGTCCTGCTCGGCGGCGCGCGGATCGGCGGCGACGTCGTCTTCTCCGGAGCGCGGCTGCGCTCCACGCAGAGCGTCGACCGCCCGGTGCTGATCATCCCGCGCGGCCTCGCCGACGAGACCGCGGCGCTCGTCGCCGACCGCGTCCGGGTGGAGGGGAACGTCGAGCTGGACGACGGCTTCACCGCGTCCGGCACGGTCCGGCTGCCCAACGCCGACGTCGGCGGCTACCTGCGGCTGTCCGGCGCGGTCGTCGGCCGTCCCGACCTCGTGGAGGAGCAGGGCGCCGACGAGGTGCACCGCATCCCGGTGGCGCTGCACGCCGACGGCGTCCAGGTCCGCGGCGACCTGGAGGCGCGCGGCGGGTTCCGCGGCGACGGCGCGCACAGCGAGGCCCCGCTGCGCGCCTACGGCCAGGTCCGGCTCGCCGACGCCCACGTGCGCGGCAGCGCCAGCCTGTCGGGCGTGGAGCTGCACGGCGCGGGCATCGACGTGCTGTTCGCCGACCGGCTGCGGATCGGCGGCACGCTGTTCCTGCGCCACCTGCGCGCGAAGGGGTCGGTCCGGCTGCAGAACGCGGCGATCGGCTCGACGCTGGACTGCACCGGGGCCGAGCTGGTGCAGCCGCGCCGCCGGGCCGACGGCACCCTCAAGCCCTCGCTCGACGCGCGCGTGGCGACCATCGGCAAGGACCTGCTGTGCAGCCACGGCTTCCACGCCTCCGGCGGCGTTCGGGTGCGCCTGGCCGAGATCGGCAAGATGGCCACGTTCACCGGCGCCCGGCTCGGCGGCGACGGCGCGGAGATCGCGCTCAACGCCTACGGGCTGACCGCCCACCAGCTCGCGCTGGGCCTGGACGTCGAGGAGCGGCCGAGGGGCCTGGTGTCGCTCAAGCGCGCGCGGGTCACCTCGGTGACCGACGGACCCGGCCTGTGGGCGGCCGAGGGCGGCGTGGACGTGGACGACTTCACGTTCGGCGCGATCTCCGCGAAGCGCAAGGACCGCCCGGACGTCGACGTGCACACGAGGCTGCGCTGGCTGCTGGACGTGCAGCCGGACTTCGCGCCCGGCCCCTACGAGCAGCTCGCGGCCGTGTACCGGGACGGCGGCGAGGAGGAGCTGGCCCAGCACGTGCAGCTGGAGAAGCAGCGCAGGCGCTACTCCGAGCTCGGCGTGGCCGGCCGGGTGTGGGGGTTCCTCCAGCGCTGGACCGTGGGCTACGGCTACCGGCCGTGGCTCGCCATCGCGTGGCTGGGCGTGTTCTGGCTGATGGGCGCGGTGTGGTTCGCCAGCCACGAGATGACGCGGCTCAACACCGACGAGGAGCCGGTGTGGAACCCGGTGCTGCTGGCGATCGACCTGCTCATCCCGATCGTCGACCTCGGTCAGGACGGCAGGTGGCGGTTCACCGGCCCCTCGCAGTGGATCTCCGGGTCGCTCATCGCCGTCGGCTGGATCCTCGCGTCGACGGCGGCGGCGGGCGCGGCGCGGGTCCTCAAGAGGTTCTGACCTGGTCGACTACTCGCCGTCACGTGCGAGTGCACACCGTGTCGATCACACGATCCGGCGAACCGGGGGGCTGGAGGGTGCGCCGGACCGCCGTCGGCTGGCAGTCTCGGCCCCGTCGACCTGATCATCCAGGTCGGCGGATCTTCCAGAGCAGTGCGAGTCGGAGGTGTCCGGAGTGTCGACCGTGGACCAGCGAGCGGAGACGGGGGCGAGCCGCGTGCGGCAGCTCCTCACCCGCGCGTTGCTGGTCGTCGGCGGCACGGCGGCCGGTACGGCCGCCGTCTGGACCCTCTCGACCACCTCGGCCTCCGCGGACGTCATCGGGCTCGACCCGGTGACCGCGGTGGCGGAGCAGGTCGTTCCCGAGCAGGGCGTTCGCGAGCAGGGCGTCCCGCAGGACCAGCAGCACCCGCTCGCCGGGCTGCTCCCCGCCGAGGTCGTCCCGGTCGTCGCCCCCGTGGCGCAGGTGGTCGAGAACGTCGACACCGCTCTGCGCTCCGAGCGGGCGAAGACCGTCGTGGAACCGCTGGAGCACGTCGCGGGCGGTTTCCGCGACACGGTCGGCACCGTCGCCGACCGGTTCCAGCCCCCGGCCCAGCTCCCCGCGACGACGAGTCGCGGTGCGCTGGCCGTCGTGGACGGCGGAACTCGCGCCGTCCACGAGACGCAGGTCCCCGGTGGTGCCGTCCCCGTGATCGACCGATCCGCTCCGGCGGACGCCCCGGTCACCACGAGCACGAGCGCCACCTTCGCCGGTCTGGTGGAGAAGTGGACGCAGGACCCGGCCGCACAGCGCGGTGCGCTGTCCGCCGAACCCCGCTCCACCCTGCCCGGCGACCCCTCGCCGCTGCCGTTCGCACCCTTCGCACCCTTCGCCCCGGCCACCTCGCCGGTGCACTGCGCGTGCGGCAACGACGGTTCCGGCTCCGCCGGTGCTCAGAACGCCGCCTCCTCGGCCGCGTTCGTCAACGCCTACGACTCCGCGGTGGCCCGTGCGCTCCAGCCGGCCACCGAGCGGATCTCCGTGACGCCGGGCAAGCAGCCCGGCGCCACGCCCGACTGATCACAGCGCGCGGCCCGCGGTAGCGATTCGCTACCCGGAATCGGCCGGTGCGCTGTTTCTGCGCTCCTTCTCCTCGCCGGTAGCCGCGCGTCCTTCCCCCTCTGATCTGGGACGGCCGTCTGCCCCGACGCCTCGCGTCCGGCCGCCTGCGAAACCCCCGCAAGGGAAACCGAGAAGGAGATCCAATGCAGACCTGGGCAAAGCGTGGAATCCAGTCCGCGTTTGTGACCGGTGGTTTGCTGATGCTCGGAACGGGCATCGCTTCTGCCGACGAGAACGTCAACCCCGACGCCGCTCCCTCCGCCGTCGACGGCGGTGTGGCCGTGCCGGTGGACGTCGAGCAGAACGTCGTCGACACCCCGATCGACCAGCACCGACTTCCCGAACTCGACACCGACCAGACCGGCGAGGCCGTCGCCCCCGACGCGCTCTCCCCGGACAACCCGCTGCTCCGCGGCAACGCCGTCGCGGCCACCGCCGACACCCGCACCGCGACCCGGCGGGCGGCCGTCTCCGGCGGTGAGGTCCGGACCTCCGGCCCGCACGGCAGGATGTCGGGCAACATCTTCTCCGACCAGTGGATCGCGCCGCCGCGGGTGACCGGCGACGGCATCACCGCGGCGGGCGACGTCGACACCAGCGGGCAGGCCGACGCCCTCGGCCGCACCGTCGCGGCCGCGCCGCTCGCACCGCGGGCCGAGCTCCACAGCGCCACCTCCCGCACCGACCGCGTCGTGCGGTGGTTCGACGCCAGTGCCACCGCCCTCGACTCCACCGCGGACCAGGACACGACCGGTGCTCTCGGTGACGTCGAGGTCGACGAGGGCACCCTGACCGGGGCCCACGGCGCCCTGCCGCTCTCGCCGCCCGTGGCGCTCGGCGGCAACGCGCTGTCGGCGGCCGGCACCGTCGACGAGAGCGAGATCGTTCGCACCGGCGAGGACGCGCTCCGCGCCGCCGGGACGGGTTCGACCGCGGACGCCGTCCTGTCCGCACCCGCCGTGCCCGCGGCGCGGGTGCTCGGCACCGCGTCCGGCGCCGGCGGCCACGTCGAGAACAGGGGGTACGACGCCCTCCGCCCGGTCACCGACGGCGACGTCCAGGTCGACGGTCACAGCGGCTCGCGGGCGGGCAACGCCGCCGCCGGGGCACTGGCGGCGCCGGTGCAGTCCTTCGGCGACTCGGCGGGCGTGGCGATCACGCGCGACGCCTCGGCCGTGAACGACAGCTACCTGGCGTCGGCCGGCGACGGCAACACGTCCGCCGCGGACGTGCTGGCCGCGGGCAACCCGGCGGTCGTTCCGGTCAACACGATCGCCAGGGTGTTCGGCGTGCCGGTCGCGGTCGTCGGCCTCGCCGACACCTACGCCGGTGACGAGATCACCGAGACGCTCGCCGAGGTCCCGCTCACCGCGCAGGACGCGGAGGTCGAGCAGCCGGTCCAGGTCCACGCCGTGCCCGCCGAGGTCCTCGGCACGGCCACCGCGTCCGGTCGCAGCACCGTCGTGCGGCGCACCGGCGAGGAGATCGACGGCGCACGCGGCATCCAGTCCCCCGACCACGGCATCCAGCTCCCCGACAGCATCGACAGCCTGATGACCGCCACCGAGCTGCCCAGCCTCGACGCCCTGGACCGGCTGCCCTCGCTGAGCACCCTGCCGGTGTCGGAGCTGTCCTCGCTGACCGGTCTGCTGCCCCTCGACGCGCCGCGGGAGCGTTCCCGCAGCACGCGGTTCTCGGCTCCCGGCGCCTCCGGCGACGTCTCGACGATCTCCGGCGTCCTCCCGCTGAACGAGGAGCGCAGCACGACGGTCGCCACCCCCGGCCTGCGGACGCTGCCCGTGGCCGCCCCGGTCCTGCCGGTCGTGGTCCCGGCCGCGCCGGTCGCGCAGCCCCGGTCGGTCGACGCCGCGACGCTGCCCGAGCTGCCCGCACTGCCCGCGCTGACGGAGCTGCTGCCGGTGGCCCCCGTGCAGGCACTGCTGCCGGCGCTGCCCGCGCTGCCGGTGCTGCCG
Organism: Umezawaea beigongshangensis; assembly: GCF_016464305.1. Taxonomy (GTDB): domain Bacteria; phylum Actinomycetota; class Actinomycetes; order Mycobacteriales; family Pseudonocardiaceae; genus Umezawaea_A; species Umezawaea_A beigongshangensis. The sequence continues at coordinate 220,057 of NZ_JAEIOJ010000003.1, read as the reverse complement.
GGTGCGGCGTCCGACCGGACGATCAACGCTCCTCTCCCCCTGGTGACGGAGCTGCTCCCGCTCCAGGACGTGCTGCCGGCGCTGCCCGCGCTGCCCGCCCTGCCGGGTGCGGCGTCCGAGCAGACGATCAACGCTCCTCTCCCCCTGGTGACGGAGCTGCTCCCGCTCCAGGACGTGCTGCCGGCGCTGCCCGCGCTGCCCGCCCTGCCGGGTGCGGCGTCCGACCGGACGATCAACGCTCCTCTCCCCCTGGTGACGGAACTGCTCCCGCTCCAGGACGTGCTGCCGCTCCAGGACGTGCTGCCCGCCCTGCCCGCGCTGCCCGCCCTGCCGGGTGAGCGCTCCCTCGGCGCACCCGCGCTGCCGGGTCTCCCCGGACTGTCCGGCACCACGGACGTCTCGCCCTCCGTGAACGGCCTGGGGGTCGACCCCGGTCGGCTGACCACTCCCCGCGAGCGCTCCTTCGGGTCGGCGCTGTCCACGCTGGACGCCGACTCGATGCTGGACACCGTCGAGCTGCCGAGGATCTGACCGGGCACCGCACGACCGAGCCCCGCGACGCACGGCGTCGCGGGGCTCGGTCGTGTTCGCGGGTCAGCGGTGCAGGCGGGTCTCCACGTGGCTGATCATCGTGTGCGGATCGGCCGTACCGTCGCTGGTCACCCAGCCCACGCGCACCGCGGGCCGCAGCCGCGTCCCGGTGATCCGGACCGACCGCGACACCAGGTCGAGCACCCGTTCCGCCACCGCCTCGCCCGAGCCGTTCGGGTGCTCGGCGACGACGGCGAACTCGTCACCGCCGTACCGGGCGACGGTGTGGTCGTCGCGCAGGCCCTCGCGCAGCCGCCCCGCCAGCGTGGTCAGCAGTTCGTCGCCGCCGCGGAAGCCGTGCCGCGCGTTGACCGCGGCGAGTTGCCGCACGTCGAGCAGGACCAGCGACGCGAGCGTTCCGCAGGTCCGGGCCCTGATGAGCGCCTGCTCCAGGCGGTCGAGCAGGAGCGCGCGGCCGGGGAGTCCGGTGAGCGGGTCGAGCAGCCCCCTGCTGCGCAGGACGTCGGTGTGCACCGGGTGCAGCACCACCAGGAGCTGGCGCTGGCCGTGCACCACGAGCAGGTGGTGGTCCGCCCACAGGCGCACGTGCCGCTCACCTCCCCGCGCGACGACCACCGGGACGGTCAGCGGCGAGCCGGTCCGCCGCACCTGGGCGGCGATCTCCGCGCAGCTCGGCAGCGGTGCGCCGGAGTCGTCCGAGGCGGACCGGCCCAGCGGGTCGCACGAGCCCGGCAGGTCCTCGTGCCGCACCCCGAGCAGCTCGGCGGCCAGCCGGTTCCCGGCGAGCACGACGCCCAGCTCGTCCTGCAGCAGCATCCCCACGGGCAGTTCGGCGACGAGGTCGTCCCACACGGCACCGGCGGCACTCGCGGCCGCGGTGAGGGGGACCACCGACTGAACGGTACGCACGAGACTCGTACCTCCCCGCTGGGCGACGGCATGAGCCTCTCCCGCGGCCGGGCACCTTTTCAATACCCCGACCACCACCCAGTTCGGTGATCTTCGTACTAAACGTGTGACGCCCCGCTCGCGGGTGTGAGCTGCGTGATCATCGCGGCGAAGCCCTCCTCGTCCACGATCGGAACGTCGTAGGCACGGGCGCGGCGGGCCTTCGACGAGAGCGAGTACGGGTCGGCCGCCACCAGCAGCCGCGTCGCCCTCGTGACGTACCCCCGGTTGACCCGCAGGCCGGCCGACAGCGCGCGGTCGACCCACACGTCGCGGGGGGCGACGGTCTGCCCGGTGAAGACGACCAGGTCACCGGGTGCGAGCGGCCCGGCAGCGCTCGGGAGCGGCGGTGGAGGCGCGCCCTCGCCCCGGCGGACCAGCCGCGCTCCCGTCGGCACGGGCCGGGGCCACGACGTCGTCGCGGCCTCGTCCAGCAGGTCGAGCCACGGCTCCGGCCGACCGGCGGCGCGCAGGTAGGACGAGAACAGCCCCGCGGCGGCGTGCGCGTCGTGCAGCGCGGAGTGCGCGTCGAGCAGCGGCACCCCGGCGGCGTCGCAGCACGCCCGCAGCGACCGGCCGCGGGCGTGCGGCAGGTACCGCTCGGCGAGCCGCATCGTGCACAGGCCGGGCACCGGCAGCTCCACGCCGGTCCGCCGGAACTCCGCGCCGAGGAACCGCGCGTCGAACCGCAGGTTGTGGGCGACGAGGACCCGTCCGGCGAGCTGCTCGGCGAGCGCGCCCGCGACGTCGGCGAAGCTCGGCGCGTCCCACACGTCGGCGGCCCTGATGCGGTGGACGTGCTGCGGACCGAGGTCGCGCACCGGGTTGACGAGCGTGCACCACTCGCCGGTGACGGTCCCGGAGCGGTCGAGCTGCACGACGGCGACCTCCACGACGCGGTCACCGCCACCGGCGGACAGCCCGGTGGTCTCCACGTCGACGACCGCGTACCCGGCAGCACCGATCACCAGGACGAAGCTACACCGCCACGCGGACACCCCGCCCCGGTCGTTGTCCGGGGCGGGGGAACCGCGGAGGTCGCGGGCGTCGGTGTCGTGGCCGGACGTCCGTCGGTTCAGTTCTGGGCCAGGTCCACGAAGCGGCTGTAGTGCAGCTGGTGGGCCACGGTGATCGTCGCCGTCGGACCGGCGCGGTGCTTGGCGATGATCAGGTCCGCCTCACCGGCGCGCGGGTCGTCGCGCTCCCACGCGTCGGGGCGGTTGATCAGGATGACCATGTCGGCGTCCTGCTCCAGCGAGCCGGACTCGCGCAGGTCGGAGAGCTGCGGACGCTTGTCCGTGCGCTGTTCCGGACCGCGGTTCAGCTGACTGATCGCGATGACCGGGACCTCCAGCTCCTTCGCGATCAGCTTCAGGTTCCGGGAGAACTCGGAGACCTCCTGCTGCCGGGACTCGGTGCGCTTGCCCGACGACATCAGCTGGAGGTAGTCGACGACGACGAGCTTCAGGTCGTGCCGCTGCTTGAGCCGCCGCGCCTTCGCCCTGATCTCCATCATCGTCAGGTTCGGCGAGTCGTCGACGAACATCGGCGCCTCGCTGATCTCGCTCATCCGGCGGGCGAGGCGCGTCCAGTCGTCGTCGCTCATCCGGCCACCGCGCATGTCGCCCAGGCGGATCTTGGCCTCGGCGGACAGCATGCGCATGACGATCTCGGTGCGGCTCATCTCCAGGGAGAAGATGGCGCTGGTCATGCCGTGCTTCACCGAGCACGACCTGGCGAAGTCCAGGCCCAGCGTGGAGTTGTGCGTCGGGACGGCCGACTCGCCCGCCAGGTACAGGTGGTCGCAGTTGTCGACCTGCACGCACCGCACCGGCACGCTCGTCACCGGTCGCACGGCCACGATCTCCACGACCTCGCGGCCGGTCAGCTCGACCACGTGCTCGTCGTCCGCCTCCGTGACCCGGCCGGTGAGGTCGAGCGTCGCGGCGAGCTGGGCGACGTCGCGGGCGAGGCGGGGGAAGCGCGTTCCCAGCAGCCGGCCGTCCGCCGCGGCGAGCAGGCCGTCCAGCAGCGCGCGCCGCTGGGCCCGGCTCGCGCGCAGGTACCGCACCGGCACGTGCGGCTCGTCCAGCACGCCCAGCTCCTTGGCCACGAGCACCCTGGTGCGCTCGTCGCTCCCGGCGTCGAGCCGGGCCACGATCTCCGGGCGGTCGCGCCACCACGTCGTGTTCAGCTCGGCGGCGTCGGCGAGCAGGACGCCCAGCGCGTACGGCTCCAGCGGCAGGTCGGCGGCGGGCAGGTCCCACGACGAGCTGAGGCGCACCGAGTGCCGGGCCGGACTGCGGTGCAGCTGCTCGGTGGTGCGGATCGCCCAGAAGCCGCCGGTGGCGCTGCGGGACTGGGTGAGCCACTGGTGCTGCGCGTCGGCGGTGATCGTGGTGCCGTCGGAGAAGTCGACCTCGAAGCACGGGCGGCCGGTCATGACCTCCGTGGCGGCGACCACGCGGGTCGGCCTGCCGTCGGCGCCGATCAGGCGGTCGCCGACCCGGACCTCCCCCATCGTGGTCCAGCCGTCCGGCGTGGGCAGCGGGGTGTCGAGCGCCAGCGCCTTGCCGACACCGGGACGGGCCGCGACGATGATCATCTGGCCGGGGTGCAGGCCGTTGGTCAGCTCGTCGAGGTCGGTGAAGCCGGTGGGGATGCCCAGCGATGAGCCGCCGCGCGAGGCGATGGCGTCGATCTCGTCCATCGTGGGCTGGAGGAGCTCCTCCAGGATCACGTAGTCCTCTGTGGTGCGGCGCTCGGTCACCTCGTAGATGGCCGACTGCGCGCGGTCGACGACCTCGTCGACGTCGGCGCCCTCGGCGCCGTTGTAGCCGAGCTGCACGATGCGCGTCCCGGCCTCGACGAGGCGGCGCAGCACCGCCTTCTCGGCGACGATCTCCGCGTAGTACCCGGCGTTCGCCGCCGTGGGCACGGTCGCGATCAGCGTGTGCAGGTAGGGGGCTCCGCCGATGCGCAGCAGCTCGCCCTTGCGCTCCAGCTCGGCGGACACGGTGATCGGGTCGGCCGGCTCGCCCCGCCCGTACAGGTCGAGGATGCAGTCGTAGATCGCCTGGTGCGCGGGACGGTAGAAGTCCGTCGGCGCGAGGGCCTCCAGCACGTCGGCGATGGCGTCCTTGCTGAGCAGCATGCCGCCCAGCACGGACTGCTCCGCCGCGAGGTCCTGCGGTGGCTGCCGCTCGAACCCGGGTTCCGCCGTTCCCCGGTCGTCCACCAGCGCCACCGCGCCCTCACCTCCACACCGTCGAACTCCTGGTTCCGCGCGTCTCGTGTTTCTACTCCGCACCCCCGACAGTTCCGGGTGCGGACGACGAGCGGCGTGCTGTGAAGCGGACGCTAGAGGCCCTCGTCCGGGCCGGGCAAACCGTCCTGGGGACAGGCCGGTGGACAAGCTGTGGATGGTTGGCCAGACCTGACCACAACCCCCTGCGATCATGGGGACAACTTGTGGACAACTGGAGAGGGTGGGGAAGTCTTCCCAGGTCAGATGCTGTGGACAACCTGTGGAAAAACTTGTGGGGGAATGCCCCGGCGTGTCGTGTGCAACCGGCCCTTCGGCGTGTCGCGGAGCGGGTGTCACACAGGTCTGTCCACAGGCGCGACCCGTCCGGAAGCACCGCGGACGAACGAAGCGCCGTCCGGCCGGATCAACCGGTCGAACGGCGCTTCGGGAGTGCTCGTGCCGTGGTGCGGGAGTGCTAGCCCGCGGCGGTCACGGTCACGGGAACGGACACGGTGACCTCCGGGTGGAGCCGGACGTTCACGGTGTGCTTGCCCGTGGTCTTGATGTGACCGGCCAGCTCGACGGCGCGCTTGTCGAGCGTCGGGCCACCGGCGGAGCGCACGGCGGACACCACGTCGGACGTGGTGACGGAGCCGAACAGCTTGCCGGAACCGCCCGCGGCCTTGGCCTTGAGCGAGATGGAGCCGAGGCCCTCCAGAGCGGCCTTGATCTCCTTCGCGTGGTCCAGGTCGCGGACCCGACGGGTCTCCTGGGCACGACGGATGACCTGGACCTGCTTCTCGGCGCCCCTGGTGGCCACGATGGCCAGGCCGCGCGGGAGCAGGTAGTTGCGGCCGTAGCCGTCCTTGACCTCGACGATGTCTCCGGGGCCGCCGAGGCCGCTCACGTCAGCGGTGAGGATGAGCTTCATGATTCTGGGCTCCTGCTCAGCGGGCGGTCGAGGTGTAGGGCAGCAGCGCCATCTCGCGAGCGTTCTTGACGGCCACGGCGACGTCGCGCTGGTGCTGGCTGCAGTTTCCGGTCACCCGGCGGGCGCGGATCTTGCCCCGGTCCGAGATGTACTTCCGGAGCAGGGTGGTGTCCTTGTAGTCGATCAGGCTCGCGCTCTTGTCCTTGCAGAAGGCGCAGACCTTCTTCTTGGGCTTGCGCACAGGCGGCTTGGCCATGTGGTTACTCCTGTGTTGACGCAGTGGATTCGTCTGGATGACCGGTGCGCGGTCTTAGAAGGGGGGCTCGTCGGCGAAACCGCCGCCGGAACCCGCTGCGGGCGCGGAGCCCCACGGGTCGTCGGCGGGAGCGGCACCGCGGGAGTTGCCGGACTGACCGCCGCCGCCGAAGCCGCCGCCGCCGCCCTCACCCCCGCCACGGCTCACCTTGTTGACCTTGGCGGTCGCGTAGCGCAGCGAGGGGCCGATCTCGTCGACCTCCAGCTCCACGACGGTGCGCTTCTCGCCTTCCTTCGTCTCGAAGGAACGCTGGCGCAGCCGCCCGCTCACGATGACTCGCGAACCGCGCGTGAGCGTCTCGGCCACGTTCTCCGCGACCTGGCGCCACACGTTGCACCGCAGGAAGAGCGCTTCCCCGTCCTTCCACTCGCCGCTCTGGCGGTCGAAGGTCCGAGGCGTCGAGGCGACCGTGAAGCTCGCCACCGCCGCACCGGACTGGGTGAAGCGCAGTTCGGGATCGGCCGTCAGGTTTCCGACAACCGTGATCGTCGTCTCACCAGCCATGGTGTTCCGAACTCCCCGGCTCAGGCGGCCTTGGTGGTGGCCTTGGGGGCCTTCGGGGGCTCGCGGCGCAGGACCTTCGTCCGCAGCACCGACTCGTTCAGACCGAGCTGGCGGTCCAGCTCCTTCACCGCGTCGGGAGTCGAGATCAGGTCGAGGACGGCGTAGATGCCCTCGGCGCTCTTGTTGATCTCGAAGCTCAGCCGGCGCTTGCCCCAGACCTCGACCTTCTCCACGTTTCCGCCACTGGTGCGGATCACGTTGAGGAACGTGTCGAGGGACGGGGCGACCGTGCGCTCGTCGAGAGCGGGGTCGAGGATGACCATAACTTCGTAATGACGCATGAGGACCACTCACCTCCTGTGGACTCGCGGCCACGGGCTTTCCGTGGCAGGAGGGTCGTCGCGTCAGCAACCTGTCCAGAGTAACAGCGCGCGAGCAGCACATCCGAATCGCACCGGTCGAGCCCTCGGCGGGGACTGTGTCACGTCCCACCGACAACCCCGCGGGCCGACCCCCGCCGAGGCCGTGGACCCGGTGGGTGTACGGGTGTTCAGGCCGGGCGGACGCCCGCGCGGCGCAGCGCCCAGGTGCGGACCAGCGCGCCCGTCACGCAGGACAGCGCCAGCACGGCCAGCAGCAGCGGTGCGCCGACCCCGCCGGCGGAACCGCCGAGGCGGGGCAGCGCCTGCGCGCGACCGGCGGTCTGCACGCCGTCGGCGTCGTCCGCGCCGAGCACGTCGTAGCCGGGGGAGTAGCCGGGCACCTGGCCGCCGTAGCGCACACCCGGTGACGGGGCGTAGCCGCCGGGCGCGGCGAACGGCAGCGACCCGTAGCTGAACATCGCGACGCGCCCGAAGTTGCCGCTGCTGATCCGGCCCACCGGGTACAGGCCGAAGGAGGCCGGGCCCAGGCCGCCCACCGGGGTGAAGCCGCCCTGGGCGGTGCCGCCGACCTGGTTCGCGCCACCGGTCGGCTGCTCGCCGGTGCCGACGCCGGGCCGCGTGCCGGGAGCGGTCCCCGGCCGCGTCTCCGGCTGCGGGCCCGGCTGGCCCGCCGGAGGCCGCGCGAGGCCGGGCAGCGCCTGCGCGGCGATGCTCTGCGAGGTGTCGGCCAGGTCCCGCGCGCCGTCCTGCACGGGCGCGACGGCCGAGCCGACGGCCGTGACGGTGATGCCGCAGCCCGCGCTCAGGGTCTGCTGCACGCTCGTCGCGAGCGCGCCGACGACCGGCCCCAGCAGGGGCATCTCGCGCAGCTTCGCGACGACCGCGTTCGCGATGTCGGCGCCGTGCACGTGCCCGGTGCCGGTGGGCACCGAGCCGACCGGGATCGGGGGCAGCGCGGCGAACGCCCGCCCGAACGGCTCGGCCAGCGGCGGACCGAGCAGCGGAACGGCCCTGACCAGGTCGCTCACCGGCTGGAGCACGGCCGAGGTGGCCAGCGACACCGGCTGACCGGGCTCCCCCTGGACCGACGTGCGGCAGTTCCCGACGACGATCGGCTCGGCGGCCCCGGCGGACCCCGCCCCGGCCGTCGCCCCGACGAGACCGACCGAGACCACCACGGCCACCGCGCCCGCCAGCCGTGCGCCCCTGGTCCGCATCGCGTCCTCCCCGTCCCGCCGGTGTTCCTACCTCCGAGCAACGAGCGCGGGTCCGCGAGGTGACGCGGGTCATGCCGAGAATTCGCGCTCCTCGCCCGACGTTCCTCCGCGGACGTCCCCCAGCAGGCCGTCGGGGGCGACGACTACCCTCGTGGACATGCGCATCGGGGCCCACGTCCGCGACGACGACCCGCTCGGCGCCGCGGCCGCCCGCGGAGCGGACGTCGTCCAGTTCTTCCTGTCGGATCCTCAGGGGTGGAAGGCGCCGCAACCGCACCCGCGGGCCGAGGCGCTGCTCGCATCGGACCTGGCCGTCTTCGTGCACGCGCCGTACGTCATCAACGTGGCGTCGCCGAACAACCGCATCCGCATCCCGTCCCGCAAGGCCGTGGCCGTGCAGGCCGAGGCCGCCGCGGCGATCGGCGCCGAGGGGCTGATCGTGCACGGCGGCCACGTCACCAAGGACGACGACCCGGCCGACGGCTTCGCCAACTGGCGCAAGCTCTTCGAGCGCCAGGCGGCCTCCGGCGGGTTCGGCGTGCCCGTGCTGATCGAGAACACCGCGGGCGGCGAGCACGCCATGGCGCGGAAGTTCGACGCCATCGCGCGGCTGTGGGACCAGGTGGGCGACTTCGGCGCCGGGTTCTGCCTCGACACCTGCCACGCGTTCGCCGCCGGTGAGGACCTGGTGGACGCCGTGGAGCGGATCAGGGCCATCACCGGCCGCATCGACCTGGTCCACCTGAACAACTCGCGGGACGAGTTCGGCTCCTCCCGCGACCGCCACGCGAACATCGCGACCGGCACCATCGACCCCGACGTGCTCGCCGCGGTGGTCACCGCGGCGGACGCGCCGGTGGTCGTCGAGACACCCGACGAGGGTCAGGCGGCCGACATCGCGTTCCTGCGCGAGCACGTCGGCCGGTGACCGCGGTGAAGACCGAAGCGGAGATCGCGGTGCCCGACGACGCCCGAGCGCCGTCCACGCGGGCGAGCGCCCGCTTCGGACGCGGCGCGCTGGCGCTGCTGGTCCTGCTGTGCGGTCTCACCCTGCTGATCGGGTTCGCGAACAAGGACCGCTGCACGGGGCCGCAGTTCGACCAGTGGGGCCGCAGCCAGCCCGACTACGAGCAGCGCAACAAGCAGGAGGTCTGCTACTCGGACATCCAGCACCTGTGGATCGGCCGCGACGTCGACCGCCACGTCTTCCCGTACGTGCACGGCGGGATCGACGACAACGGTGTCCTCGTCGGCGGCACCGTGGAGTACCCGGTCCTCACCGGCGTGATGATCTGGGCCGGCGCGATCTTCGCCTCGGACGACGCGGCGTTCCTGCTGTTCAGCTCGCTGATCATGACCCCGTTCGGGCTGGCGACGGCGTGGCTGCTGGGCACGCTGTCGCGCTGGCGGGCGCTGCTGTGGGCGATCGGCCCCCCGCTCGTGCTGTACGCGTTCCACAACTGGGACCTGCCGGTCGTGCTGTGCGCCGTGGCCGCCGTGTACGTGCTGCACCGCGGCTGGGGCCGCCGGGGCGCCGACCGGCCGCTGATCGACCGCGCCGTGGTGTCCTCGGTGCTGCTGGGCCTCGGGTTCGCGTTCAAGCTCTACCCGGCGATCTTCGTGCTACCGCTGATGCTCTACGTCCTCACCGGCGGTCCCGGCGGTCGCCACCTGCCCGAGGGCAAGCGGTTCGACGTCGCGGGCGCGGTCAGGGTCGCCGTGGTGTCGATGCTGACGGTCGTCGTGGTGAACCTGCCGTTCGCGGTGCTGGGCTACGACGGCTGGCGGGCCTCGTTCACGTTCCAGCAGCTGCGCCGGGTGGACATCACCACCAACTCCGTCTGGTACTGGGGCCTGCGTCCGGCGATGACCGAGGACGCCATGCAGTCCTTCGCCGGGGTGCTGTCCCCGGTGCTGGTCGTGGCCTCGTTCGTGCTGGCCGCGTGGCTGGGCTGGCGTCGCTACCAGCGCGAGGGCACGTACCCGTGGGTCGCGGTGTCCGCGGCCATGCTGTGCGGGTTCATGCTCCTGCACAAGGTCCACTCGCCGCAGTACACGCTGTGGCTGGTGCCGATGTTCGTGCTGCTGCGCATCCCGCTGACCTGGGCGTTCGTCTACTTCCTCGCCGACCTGGCGATGGGCATCGGCATCTTCCGCTGGTACTACGCGATCGAGTTCGGCGAGAAGGCCAGCATCTACGACAGCTTCTCCGCGCAGGCCGTGATGATCGGCGTGTGGGGGAGGGCCGCGCTGCTCGTGGCGCTGTTCTTCGTGTTCCTGAAGGCGCGCTCCACGGCGGACGACGCCGTGGAGCCCGGTGCGCCACCGCGCCGCAGGCCGGCCGCGGTCGCCGGAACGAGCTGACCCGGCCCGCTACTCGCCCGCGGTGGCGGTGGCGGTGACCGGTGCCCGGTGCCGCGGCGTCGAGCCGCGCAGCGTCCGCACGTCGGGGGCACCGTCGAACGAGCCACCGGCGGGGTCGTCGTCGCCCGCGCGCCGGACCAGGTCCAGGTCCGGCCGGTAGATCTCCCGCACGATCAGCGCGCACAGACCGATCACGGCCAGGTCGCGCACCACCACCGTGCCGAGGAACCAGTCCGCGGGCAGACCCTTGTCGTCGACGCCGAGGTAGTAGAACATCCGCGGCACCCACACCAGCGCGTCGATCGTCATCCACGCCAGCAGCAGCTTCCAGCGCGGCAGCGCGAGCACGGCGAGCGGCACCAGCCACAGCGAGTACTGCGGGCTCCACACCTTGTTGGTCAGCAGGAACGCCGCCACCAGGAGGAAGGCGAGCTGCGCGAACCGCGGCCGGGTCGGCGCCGACACGGCCACCCAGCCGATGACCAGGCACAGCACGGCGAACAGCACCGCGCTCACCGTGTTCAGCACCTCCGGCGCCTGCCCCGGCGCGAGTCCGGGGTCGAAGCCGGGCCAGCCGGTGAAGTGCGAGACCACGTTGTAGAGCGAGTCGGGGTCGGCGTTGCGCTCGGTGTTGAGCCGGAAGAACTCGCGCCAGCCCGGCTGGTACACCAGCGCGATCGGCAGGTTCACCGCGATCCACGTGCCGACCGCGGCCAGCAGCGTCCGCAGGCCGTCGCTCAGCCGGTCGGAGCGCCAGCACAGCAGCAGGAGCGGACCGAGCAGGAACAGCGGGTACAGCTTCGCCGCGCCGCCCAGTCCGAGGAGCACCCCGGCCAGCACGGGCCTGCGCCGCGCCCAGGCCAGCATGCCGCCGGTGGCGAACGCCGTGGCGAGCGTGTCGAAGTTCGTGAACGCGTGCACGACCACCAGCGGCGACAGGGCGACGATCGCCGCGTCCCACACCCGGCGCCGCGCGATGCGCGCCACCGCCCACGCCGTGACGAGCCAGGCCAGCCCGAGCCACAGCGCCGTGATGTCGAAGTACACGATGACCGTCATCGCCGTGGGCAGCCAGCCGCTGCTGGCGATCTGGACCCAGCCCTGGGCGAGCTTGGCGTTGAACCACTGGAACATGCCGGTGAGCACCGGGTACTCCATGTACCTGACGTGCTCGGTCGGCTTGCCCTGGTCGTCGATCCACGACGTGCGGTACGGGAACGTGTCGGGCTGGTCGAGCCGCTCGGCGGTGTAGAGCGGCACCGTGTCGGAGTAGCAGAGCGCGGTGAACTGCTTGTTGCCGCGCCAGTCGAGCTGCACGACACCGTTGGCGTCGGTGTACTGCTGGACGCACGGCGACTTCTGCAACCACCCGAGGGCCAGCACCACCAGCGTCAGCAGCAGCACGACCCGCATCGGCGACCAGAACCAGTGCCGGCCGATCACGGCGTGTCTGCCCAGCGGTCCGCCGAACGGACGGCTGGCGTGCTTGGCGAGCGACTCGGTCCACGTGGGCACGACCCGCTCGCCCGGGCCGAGCGAGTCGGTGTCGTGGACCGACGACTGGTCGGCCGACTTGTGCGCCGCTGGCGTCTCCGAAGGGCTGGACACCCGCCGGATGCTACGGGGCGCGCGGTGGGGCGGTGGTCAACCGGGCCGCGTCGCGGGCGGGAGTGCCGCTCGCGCTCCCGCCCGCGACGGTCGGCGCAGACGCGTGAACTCGTCCCGTGGCGCAGGTCGCGACACGGATCGCGCTGTGTGGCCCGTGAAGGAGCCCGATCGTCGCAGCGGTGGATCTCTCGACCGGTGGCGCGCTTCTGAGCACCGCGCCGTTCGTGCAGAAGTGCAGGAGGCCCGGCACCAACGGTGCCGGGCCTCCTGCGGAGCGAGCGGTCAGCCGCCTTCTCCGATGCTGTTCTGCTGCCCGTTGTTCGTCTGCGTCTGGCACTGCTGCAGTGGACGGCACCTCGTCGTCGGGGCCGCCGAGGAGGTGGAGGTCTCCTCCTCGTCGTCGTCACCGCGGGTGGGCGGGGACGGCTGCTGCTGGCTCGACGGAGGCTTCTTGTCGTCGTCCTTGTCCTTCTTCCTGGACGAGGTGGTCGGCCTGGGCTGGGTGGGCGTCGGGTCGGCGAACTTGCCGATCGGCTTGCCCTTGGTGAACTTCTCCACCGGCGTGCCGGCGAGCGTCTTGTCCATGAACTTCTGCCAGATCTGGCCCGGCAGGCCGCTGCCGAAGATCGGCTTGCCGGCTGCGTTGCGGATGGCCTGGAGCTCGTCCGTGCCGACCCACACCGACGCCGACAGCGAGGGGGTGTAGCCGACCATCCACGCCTTCGAGTTCTCGATCGTGCTGCCCGCGAGCTCGTGCGTGCCGGTCTTGCCGGCGCACTCGCGGTTGGCCGCGCAGGGGATCTTCGAGTTGGCCGGGATGCCCTTGAGCGACTCGGTGACGTTGTAGGCGATGTCCTTGCTCTTCTCCGGGTCGGCGTCGAACGCGACCGTCGCCCGGTCCTCGTGCTGGAAGACCAGGCCGACCGGGCTCTCGATCTTCTCGATGAAGTACGGCTCGCGCCGCACGCCGTCCGCCGCGAACGTCGCGTACGCCGCCGCCATGTCGAACGGCCGGACCACGGTCGTGCCGCCGCCGATCGCGATGTTGCCGTCCGGGACGCCGCCGTCCGCTCCGACCAGGAGCTTCTTGCCGTTCGCCGCCTCGGGGATGCCCGCCTGGTGCGCGGCGTTCGCCACGGCCTGGGTGCCGACGCGGTTGACCGCCATGTCGGTGAACACGGTGTTGACCGACTTCAGCATCGCCTGGCGCACGGTGCAGGGGTCGACGCACGTGACACCGGCGGCGTTGTTGACCTTGACTTCGCCGAACTGCCGGCCCGAGCTGCCGTCGTAGACCTCGCCGAGGCCCTCGCCCTTCTGCAGCGCTGCCACCAGGTCGAACGGCTTGAACGACGAGCCGGGCTCCTGGAGCACGCCCCTGGCGTAGTCCAGTCCGGTGCCGTCCCGGCCCGCCCAGTAGGCCACCACGCCACCGGTGCGCGGGTTGATCGCGCTCAGGGACGTGCGCAGCTGCTCGGGCTCGCCCGACATGACCTCGTCCACCGCCTGCTCGGCCGCCGTCTGGGCCTTCGGGTCGATGGTCGTGTAGATCTTCAGGCCGTCCTTCTGCGCCCTCTCGGCGCTGATCCCGATTCCCTTCTCGGGATCTTCCATCTCGTCGTAGATCTGGGTCTGGATGTAGGCCCTGGTGCCGTCCAGGCCGTACGGGTTGCCCTCGACGAGTTCCACCGGCGTGGGGTACTGGGCGTTCGCGCGGTCCTCGGCCGAGATCCAGCCGTTCTTCTCCAGCTCGCCCATCACGTAGGTCCAGCGGCTCTTCGCGTACTCGGAGTCCTCCGAGTTGCCGGGGTTCTGGATGAGGCCCGCCAGCAGCGCGGCCTCGGAGTGGGAGAGGTCGGCGAGAGGCTTCTTGAAGAAGACGTCCGACGCCGCCTGGATGCCGTAGGCGCCGCGCCCGAAGTAGATGGTGTTCAGGTAGGCGGTGAGGATCTCCGCCTTGCTCTGCTGCTTGTTCATCTTGTAGGCCGTGACGACCTCGGTGAACTTGCGGCTGAGCGTGCCCTGGTCGTTGTCGGTGGCCTGCTTGACGTACTGCTGCGTCAGACCGGAACCACCGCTGTCGCCACCGGTGACCTGGATCTTCACCGCGCGCAGGATCGCCCTGGCGTCGAAGCCGGGGTTCGTCTCGAACGACGAGTCCTCCGCCGCGAACACGGCCTTCTTCACCGGATCGGTGAGGTCCTCGTACTCGATCGGGGAGCGGTTCGCGCCGGGCGGCGCGACCTTCGCCATCTCCTCGCCGGTCGAGTAGTAGAGCGTGACGACCTTGTTCTGGTCGGCCGCCACCAGCGCGGGGTTCGGGACGTCGACGATCTGGTAGGCGATGGCGAACGCCACGACCGGTCCGAGGACCATCAGGCCCGCGAGCACGTACCCGGTGCGCCGCACACGACGCCAGATCCTCTTCTTGCGCACGGCGCTCTCGTCCGGATCGGGGTGACCACCGTTGTGATGACCACCGTCGTGATGACCACCGTCGTGGTGAGCCCGCTGGTCGCCCCGGCCCTCGGTGTGGAAGTCCTGGACCTGCTCACCGGGCTCGCGGTGCGTCAGCAGGTCGGGTTCGCGCTTGGTCTGCGGCTGGCCGACCGGCGCGATGAACTCGGTCGCCTCCTCCGAGGAGTTGCGGCGCTGGGCGGGGGCCGAGGGGCCTCCGGGGCGACGCGGTCCACCGGGACCGGAGGGGCCGCCGGACACGGGCGGACGGCCACCGGCCGGTGACGCGGCACCCGCTCCCGCGGCACCGAGCGCGCCTGCTCCGAGGGCGCCGGCCACGTCACCGGACCTGCGCGCACCGGCGGGCGGGGTGTGGGGACGCTGGCCGGACGCGCCGTTCACGGGCGTCTTCGCCGTCTGCGGGGGCGGGGGCAGGTCGGACGGCGCGATCTTGGGCACGACGACGGTGTCGTCGGACTTCGCGCCGTTCGTGCCCGCCCGGCGGGCTCCGGGCACCCGGAGCTGCTCGGTGTTCTGCTCGGCGGGGGTCACCGGTGCCTGGGCTGCCGGTGCCTGCGCTGCGGGTGCCTGCGCTGTCGGTGCCTGGGCTGCCGACGATCGGGCTGCCGAGAGCTCAGCCGCCGAGATCTTGGCCGTCGGGGGCTGCCCGGTCGGGGACGTGGCCGCCGGGGACGTGGCCGTCGGGGACGTGGCCGCCGGGGACGTGGCCGCCGGGGGCTGCGCGATCGGAACGGGCATCACCGAGGTGGGAGCCGCAGGCGGTTCGCCGGGGGCGGAACCCGGCTTCGCCGGACGCGAGCCGGACGCGGGCGCCGGGGTTCCACCCGGTGGCGTGCTCGGCGGGGTGGACCCGCCGGGCGGCCGGGCGGCGGCCTCCCGTCCCGGCCCGTCGTCCTGGTCGTCCCACAGGGGGCTCCAGAAGCCGGTTCGTTCCTCCGGCTGATTCCGAGCTCCGGAGCGCGTGGGGCGCGAGTCGCCGTCGGGGTCCTCACCCGTCGGCCACTGCGGCTCCCCGCCACGGTGCCTGTCGTCATGCTGGTCGTTCACGAAATGGCCTCCCGGACCGGCGCGCGGCAGCGCGCGGTGAGGTGGTCGAACGTCGCGGGTGGCGTCGTTCGCGACGCCGGCGAGCGGAGCGTCCTCACTCCGCCGCGGTCCTCCTGCGCGGCTTGTCGGCGTTCACGCCGCGCTTTCCCAGGACGTACGACTGCACCAGGTGGTTCCAACTGCATGTGCGGCAAACCTCAACAACGTAGACGGTGAACTCATCGAAGTGGTTCGCCATCCGTGCGAGTTCCTCGGCGGTGCGCGCCGAACCAGCGGCGTGCTTGAGCTCGTCACCGTAGACCCACGACACCTGGGTGAGCGGCTCCTTGCGGCAGACCGGGCACGTCACGTCGCTCGGCTGGCCGTGGAACTTCGCAGCTCGCAACAGGTACGGGCTGGCGTCGCACACCTCCGTGGTGCCGACCCGACCCGCGTGGACCTCCGCGAGCAGCGCTCTGCGCTGCAACGCGTAGTCGACGACCTGCCGTTGGTCCAACACGCGACCAGCGTACGTGGCGTGCGTGCCGGACCGATGGGCCGTTCAGGGCAGCATGCCCCGACCGGGTATAGGGGTGTGCGACATCCCACAACGACAGGGGGCGGCCGATGTATCGGGCCGATATAGTGACCACACCCATCGGCTTACGTGCGGGGAGGTGATCTCGTGCTCGAACTCGCAATCCTCGGCCTGCTGCACGAGGCTCCGATGCACGGCTACGAGCTGCGCAAGCGGCTCCACGAGCTGCTGGGCGCGTTCCGGGCGTTCTCGTTCGGGACGCTCTACCCGACTCTGCGACGGCTCCAGCGCGAGGGCCTGATCGTGGAGCGGGAGCCGGAGGAGGTCGCTCCCGCGTGGGGGCGGCGCGCGAAGAAGGTCTACGGGCTCACCGTCGAGGGCAAGGAGCGGTTCGCCGACCTGCTCGCCGACGCGGGCCCCCAGACCTGGGACGACGACTCCTTCGGGGTTCACCTCGCCTTCTTCTCCCGCACGCCGGCCGAGATCAGGATGCGCATCCTGGAGGGCCGGCGGAGGCGCGTGGAGGAACGGCGGGAGGGGCTGCGCACGACCCTGTCCGACACCGGTGAGCGGATCGACCGCTACACGCGCGAGCTGCACCGGTTGGGGCTGGAGACGTCCGAGCGCGAGGTGCGCTGGCTCAACGAGCTGATCGCGCACGAGCAGGCCGAACAGCGGGAGAAGGACGCATGACGTCGGATCCCACGAGCACAACGACCGAAGAACCAGAAGGAGGACTCGGCATGGGCGCGAATCGCCGCACCGTACGGGTGGCCATTGTCGGGGTTGGCAACTGCGCGGCGTCGCTGGTGCAGGGCGTGCAGTACTACCGCGACGCCGACGCCAGCACCAGGGTGCCCGGCTTGATGCACGTCCAGTTCGGCGACTACCACGTGCGGGACGTCGAGTTCGTCGCGGCGTTCGACGTCGACGCGAAGAAGGTCGGCCAGGACCTCGCGGACGCCATCGGCGCCAGCGAGAACAACACGATCAAGATCGCGGACGTGCCGCCGCTGGGCGTGACCGTGCAGCGGGGCCACACCTTCGACGGTCTGGGCAAGTTCTACCGCGAGACGATCGAGGAGTCCGACGCCGAGCCGGTGGACGTCGTCGCCGCCCTGCGCGAGGCCGAGGTCGACGTGCTGGTGTCCTACCTGCCGGTGGGCTCGGAGGAGGCCGACCGCTTCTACGCGCAGGCCGCGATCGACGCGGGCGTGGGCTTCGTCAACGCCCTGCCGGTGTTCATCGCCTCCGACCCGGAGTGGGCGGAGAAGTTCCGCGCGGCCGGCGTGCCGATCGTCGGCGACGACATCAAGTCGCAGGTCGGCGCGACCATCACGCACCGCGTGCTGGCGAAGCTCTTCGAGGACCGCGGCGTCCAGCTCGACCGCACCATGCAGCTCAACGTGGGCGGCAACATGGACTTCCTCAACATGAAGGAACTGGAGCGCCTGGAGTCGAAGAAGGTCTCCAAGACGCAGTCCGTCACCTCGCAGATCGACCGCGACCTGGGCAAGCGCAACATCCACATCGGACCGTCGGACTACGTGGCGTGGCTCGACGACCGCAAGTGGGCCTACGTGCGCCTGGAGGGCCGCGCGTTCGGCGACGTGCCGCTGAACCTGGAGTACAAGCTGGAGGTCTGGGACTCGCCCAACTCCGCCGGCATCATCATCGACGCCGTCCGCGCGGCGAAGATCGCCCTGGACCGGAGCATCGGCGGCCCGATCCTGTCGGCGTCCTCGTACTTCATGAAGTCCCCGCCGGAGCAGTACGACGACAGCACGGCGCGCGACGCCGTGGAGGCGTTCATCCGCGGTGACGTGGAGCGCTGACCCGGACGCGCGAACGGCCCGCGGCACGCGCCGCGGGCCGTTCGCGCGTGATCAGGCCCTGCCCTGCACGGCGGCCGGGAGGTTCGTCAGGTCGCTGAGGACGGCCACCCGCGCGAGCACGGTCGGGTCCGGCGGGAAGTGCGGGTTGGGGACGGCGAACACGGTCATCCCCGCCGCGAGCGCCGAGCGCAGGCCGTTGGTGGAGTCCTCCACCGCCGCGCACCGCGTCGGGTCCACGTCCAGCTCGCGCGCCGCCGCCAGGTACACGTCCGGCGCGGGCTTGCCCGCTCCCGCCTGCTCGCTCGACAGCGCGACCCGCACGACGTCGGTCAGCCCCGTCGCCTCCAGGAACGCCCGGATCAGCGCCGGTGGCGACGAACTCGCGATGGCCACCGGGCACAGCTCCGCGACCCCGCGGACGGTGTCCACCGCGCCGGGCAGCACCGGCGGCCCGGCCTCGTAGCGCCGGGTCATCTCGGCCACCACGCCGGAGGCCACCTCCTCGGGCGACAGCCGCACGCCGACCTGCTCCACGAGGTAGGAGGCCCACTCCGGCGTGCTCATGCCCTGCATCGCCCTGGTCGAGTCGGGCAGCCACGTGCCGCCGTGCTCGGCCGCGAACGCCTGCCGCACCTCGTCCCAGATCCGCTCGGAGTCCACGAGCACACCGTCGAGGTCGAACACCACCGCTTCGAACGCGTCCACCCCACGACCGTACCCGCGACGCGTTGCGCTCGGGGAACCCGAGCAGCACGTCAGGACGGCCGAGCGAAGTCCGGCGGGCGCCCCGAGGACGTCGGCCGGAGATCGCCGCGACCGCGGAGGGCAGCGCTCGTGGCGACGCTCATCGGGCCCGGCAGGTCCTGAGGTAGCTGAGGAACGACGCCTGCAGGCCGGTCACGTGTGTTTCGCGCAGGACCGCACTGGTGACGGTTCCGCCGCGCGAGGTGAGGCGGTGCAGGACGGTGGCCGTGTTCTTCGTGATGTTCTGGTAGACGGCCAGGTCGCCGAGCAGCTCTCGCTCGTTGAGGGTCACGTGCAGCTTGGTGGCGTGCTGCCTGTCGCCCACCTCCTGGAGCTGGGCGAAGATCTGACTGTCCTCACCGGTGACGCCGGGGCTGCCCGCTCCGATGCTCTCGAAGAGCGTGTTGCCGGTGAGCCAGGTGTAGAGGCTGAAGAGGCCGCCGTAGGAGTAGCCGAAGAGGCCGTGGCCGCTCGTGGCCGTGCCGTGGTCGCGTTCGATCCGCGGGTGCAGTTCCGCGGTGAGGAAGCGCAGGAACGCGTCGGCGCGGGTGTCGCGCAGTTCGGCGAGGTAGGCGTCGGCTTCCTCGCGTGTCCTCGCGCCCGCTCGAACTCCCGCCTCGACGGCGTCGACGACCTCCTCGGCGAGGGGCTCACCGGGGGGCACGAGATCTCGGTTGCGCAGCCGGTCCCAGTGCTGTGCGTCCTCGCCCGCGTAGCCGACGCTGACCTGGACGTAGGGCTGTATCCGCTGCACGGGGTCCACCTGGGTGACGATGAGCGGAGCCGTCAAGCCCACGGCCCAGTTGCCGTCGAGCACGTACACGGCAGGCGCTCGCGTCGTGGCGGGGTCGTAGCCCGGTGGCGTGGTGACCCAGACGCCGTAGTCGCGCCCGCCGCTGGAGCGCATCTCGAAGTAGTCGGTGTCGGCGAGGCAGCCGTGCCACATGGTGCTCATCGGAGGTCCTTCACAACACGTCCGGCTCGGACGACGAGTACGGCGTTGACGGGTCGGCGGAGAGCTTCGGATCTTCGAACGGGTTGCCACCGTGGTCGAAGCGCTGTGTTGCCGTCAGTCTTTTCCAATGGATAAACTGTGGGAGTGGCCTTGTCAAGCACGGAACGCACCGGCGACGCGCGCGAGCGTCTCCTGGCGCGGCTTCTCGACACCTTCGGCGAGGCCCTTCCCCCACCGGGGGTGTCGCTCCGCGAGATCGCCGCCCGGACCGGGACCAGCCACGCCCTCCTGCGGTACCACTTCGGGTCGCTCTCGGGCGTGTTGGCGGCCGTGCTCGGGGCGCAGCGATCTCGGGACAACGAGGCGCTCGTCGAGGCCGCCCAGCAGAGCACCTTCGACGACCTCGTCGTGGCGATCTGGCGGACCTACACCCGACCCGAGCAGCTGTCGCGCGTCCGCGGCTTCTTCCACGTCGTGGGTCTGGCCGCGTACGACCCGGAGAGCTTTCGCGAGTTCATCGACTCGCTCGGCGACCTGACCGGGGTTCTGGCCTCGCTCGCGGAACGCGAGGGGGTCGACGCCGAGGAAGCGCTGACCACGGCCTCCGTCACCATCGCCGCGATCCGTGGCCTGCTCCTCCAGGAGGTCCTGACCCCGGCGGCCCACTCGGAGGACGCGGTCGCCCTGATCCTGCGCATGAGAGGTGGCCAACCCGTTCCACGGACACGTCCCGGGCCTTGAGCAGGCAGTGCTGCGATGCGGTGTCAGCGCATCGGCACCGGGGTCGCCGGGGCGCGGCGGGCGATCGAGGAGTGCTTCCGCATCGCGAAGAAGGGCACCCCGGACCGACCTCGACGGGCTGATCCCGTCGCCGGGCAACGAGCTCCACCCCTGATCGCCGAGTGTCGTCGCAGTACTAGTCCAGCAGCACGAACACGGCGACTAACGCCGACGTCAGCGCCACCAGCGTGATGACGTAGATCTTCCACTTCGGGATCTCGTACGCCGCGCCTTTCACTTCCTCGTTCTGTGCTGCGGCCTCTTCCCACGCTATGTTCTTCACCACCTCGCCCCGCAGTGCCACCAGTGCCCCCAGGAAGCCGAGCATGGCGCTGCAGTGAGCCTTTTTCATCGTGACGTCGCAGGTCACGGCTCAGACTGAGCGGTGGGAGCGCGGTGGGCGAGGCTCCCGGTAAGACAGCAGTCGACCAAGATCCGATGCCCCAACCGGGAGCCTCGCCGTGCTGTCTTACCCTGCCGCGATTCCGCTGTCTAACCACACCCTCGTCCGCCTGGGCGATCTCATCCGCGCCGAGCGCGTGCGACGTCGATCGCGCTGGCGGCGTCTCGATCCCGGCCGCCAAGCGCTGCTCGTACTCGCCCATCTGCGCAATGGCGACACCCACGCCCGCCTGGCCGCCGGGTTCGGCATCTCCCGCAGCACCGCCTGGCGCTACGTCCGGGAAGCGGTGGACCTCCTCGCCGGTCTGACCGACGATCTCCACGCCGTCGGTGGACGTGTCGCCCGCCTGGCCTACGCGATCCTGGACGGCACGCTGGTCCCGATCGACCGCGTCGCCGACCAGAAGCCGTATTACTCGGGCAAGCACCATCGCCACGGCGTCAACGTCCAAGTCCTCGCCGACCCGGCGGGTCGGCTGGTGTGGGCCTCGGCGGCACTGCCCGGGGCCGTGCACGACCTGACCGCGGCCCGCACACACGGCCTGGTCGAAATGCTGACCGCCCACGAGGTCACGACGTTCGCCGACAAGGCGTACCAAGGTGCGGGCGGAACGGTGCGCACTCCGTTCAAGCGCCACGCCGCACGACCACGGCTGTCACACGGTCAGAAGGCGGTCAACCGTGCTCACGCCCGCATCCGTGCCCTCGGCGAACGCGCCGTGTCACTGCTCAAAGGCTGGAAAGTCCTGGCCAAGCTGCGCTGCTGCCCACGCCGAGCCACCGCGATCGTCGCCGCCGTCCTCGTCCTGCACCACGTCGAGACCCGCCGCCAACCACGATGAAAAAGGCTCAGTACATGACCAGGGATTCGATCGCGGCGTGATCTCCGTGCACGGTACCCGCCAAAGCGCCCCAGCCGGCCAGCGGAATCAGCACGCCGTACAGAGCGGCCTTCAGGTTTCTGGTGAGGTAGTACATCGCCAGGGGCGTCAGTGCGGCGACGGCGCCTGCGACCATCCACCACTGTGCGACGGTCAAGTGGTGAGCGAGCATCATGCTTCGACTCCCGTTCTTCCTCGCCCACCGGGCTTCGTCGTGCCTCAGCAGGTGGGTGGCCCCCATCCTAATGTCCGCTTTCACGCGGACCTGCCACCTCCAATTCGGCCGACGGGAGGGACGGCTTTGTCGGGTGAGCTGCGCAGGTGGTGGAGAAGCGCAGCCCGCACGATGGCCGTGAGACGTTCCGGGGCGGCTCGTCGCTGCCGTTCTGCCGGTTCTGGTGGCCGAATCACTCGGCAGAGCAATGAACGCCGAGGTTTCCTCAGGGGTTGCCGGTCGGTTCGTCGTGTGATCTGCGCACGACCGAGTCGGTGCTCCTCGGCGACGCAGGGCTCGTCGACGCCCTGCGCGTCGCAGCGCGGCCGGGCGCGGCAGATCGCCTCCGGCGGAACGAGTTCCCGGTCAGCCACGTCGGATCGGTGCGAGCGACGCGCCGAGTTCCACCGCTCGGGAATCTCACCGCTGCACGGCACGGAAAAACGGTCGGCCGACAAAAGGGCACCATTTCCTGCCTCGGGGGCACGTCGGGGTCTGACGAGGCCTTATTGTCACCGACGTCGCCGACCCCGAGCAGTCGTGCCGCACGCCACGGGTGGAGCCACGCCTCGGGCAGTGCGAACGCGGCGGGGCGACCGACAGCGAAATCCGTGCCCATCCCGTGAAGGAACGTCATGCGCTTCAGCCCGTCACTCGTGCTCGCCCGGACCCTGGAGGGCGCGCTCATCCTGCTCGGCGTTCCGATCTGCCTCTCCGAAGACATCTCGTGGATCACGATCTGGGACCTGTTCGCCGTCGTCTACCTGGCCGTCCGCATCACCCGCCTGCGGAGGGCCAAGCGGGTGAGCGACGACCAGGGCGCGTGGGTCCGGGCCGCGCTCGGCCGCCGCGTCGGCACCCTGTTCACCCTGATCACCAGCATCATCGGGATCACGGCTGGCCTGACCATCGTGCTCACCGACAAGGGCGACACCACGGAGGTGCTGGCCAAGCTCGTCGCCGTGCCCGCCGTCCTGCTGGCGTGGGCGATCCTGCACTTCGGCTACGCCGAGCGCTACGCCCAGGCGTACTACGCCGCCCTGCCGGAGAAGCTGCTGGTGTTCCCCAACACCGAGCACCCGTCGTTCATCGACTTCACGTACTTCTCGTTCACCGTGGGCACGACGTTCGCGGTGTCCGACGTCGAGTCCCGGACCTCCGGCATCCGGCTGCGCATCCTGGCGCACGGCGTGCTCTCGTTCATCTACAACACCGCCACGCTCGGCATCGCGGTCGGCGTGATCAGCGGGAACTGAGCGGCTCCGGCACTCTCCGGGCGGCGTGCTCGTCGACGACCGGAGGGTTAACAACCGGTGAACGTCGGCCTACGGTCGGTGGAGACCCCACCGACCGCAGGAGGCGTTCCCGTTGGCCACTCCCCGCGTTCCGCTCCCGCTGCTGCCTCCGCACACCCCCGGCCGTGCCGCGGTCACCTGCGAGTACCGCTGCGGTGACGCGTGCTTCCACGACGTCCCCAACACCTCGGGCAACGCCTACCTCGGCGACGTGATCGGCGAGATGATCAGCCGCCGCACCGCCCTCAGAGCGGGTGCGGTCGTCGCGCTGGCCGTCGGCGCGGGCGGTGGTGCCGCTGCCGCGGAGGAGCGGAGCGCGCCGCGCGGGCTGAACTTCCCGCCCGTCGCGCCCAACACGCTGGACGCCGTCGTCGTGCCGGAGGGCTACGAGCAGGCCGTCGTCATCCGCTGGGGCGATCCGATCTTCCCCGGTGCTCCGGAGTTCGACTTCGACCAGCAGACCGCGCAGGCCCAGGAGCGCCAGTTCGGCTACAACTGCGACTTCGCCGCCCTGCTGCCGCTCGACCACCTCGGCCTGACGAACCTGCTGGTCACCAACCACGAGTACACCTCGGAGACGTTCATGTTCCGCGGCTACGACGCCGCGAACCCGACCGAGGAGCAGGTGCGCGTCGCGTGGGCGGCGCACGGCCTGTCGGTCGTGCGGGTCGCCCGCGACCGCTCCACGGGCGCGCTGAAGCCGGGCTTCAGCCGCTACAACCGCCGCATCACCGCGCGCACGCCGTTCGAGGTGCGCGGCCCGGCCGCGGGCAGCGACCTGCTGAGGACCACCGCGGACCCCACCGGCAGGCGGGTGCTCGGCACGCTGAACAACTGCGCGGGCGGTGTGACGCCGTGGGGCACGATCCTGTCCGGCGAGGAGAACTTCAACCAGTACTTCGCCAACGCCGAGACCCGCGCCGACCCGCGGCTGACCCGCTACGGCGTCGTCGGCGGAGCCACGACCCGCAGGTGGGAGCGCTTCGACGACCGGTTCGACCTCGCGAAGGAGCCCAACGAGGTCAACAGGTTCGGCTGGGTGGTCGAGATCGACCCGACCGATCCCGGCTCCACGCCGGTCAAGCACACCGCGCTGGGCCGCTTCAAGCACGAGTGCGCCAACGTCCGGATCGCCGCCGACGGCCGGGTCGTCGCCTACTCGGGTGACGACGAGCGCTTCGAGTACCTCTACAAGTTCGTCTCCAACGGCCGGGTCCGCCCCGGCGACAGCCGGGCCGCCAAGCGGCACAACTCGGCGCTGCTGGACGACGGCACCCTCTACGTCGCCCGCTTCACCGGTGACAGCCCGCCGGCGGAGATCGACGGCTCCGGCACGCTGCCCTCCGACGGCGCGTTCGACGGCTCCGGCGAGTGGATTCCGCTGACCAGCGGCACGACGTCGTACGTGCCGGGCATGACGGTCGAGGAGGTCTGCGTCTTCACGCGCCTGGCCGCGGACACCGTGCACGCGACGACGATGGACCGGCCCGAGGACGTCCAGGCCCACCCGCGCACCGGCAAGGTCTACTGCGCCCTGTCGAACAACGTCGACCGGGGCAAGCCGGGCAAGGAGGGCGCGACCGAGCCGAACCCGCGGGTGAACAACAGGCACGGCCAGGTCCTGGAGCTGACCGAGCGGCGCGACGACCCGCTCGCGACGGCGTTCTCCTGGAACCTGTTCCTGGTCTGCGGCGATCCGGAGTCGCCCGACACGTACTTCGCCGGGTTCCCGAAGGACCAGGTCTCGCCGATCTCCAGCCCGGACAACGTGGCGTTCGACAGCAGCGGCAACCTGTGGATCTCCACCGACTCGGCGAACGCGCTCGGCATCAACGACGGCCTGTACGCCGTGCCCGTCGAGGGGCCGAGCCGCGGTCGCCTGACGCTGTTCCTCACGGTGCCGCGCGGCGCCGAGACCTGCGGTCCGGTGATCACCGACCGGGTGGTGACGGTGTGCGTGCAGCACCCCGGCGAGGTCGATGGGGCCAGCGCCGACGCGCCCGCGTCGCACTGGCCGGACGGCGGCGCGAGCCAGCCGAGGCCGTCGGTGGTCGCGGTGTGGAAGCCGGGGCGGCGGCAGCCCGGCGAGATCGGTGGCTGAACCGAGGCGTCACACCGGGTGACCAGGTGATCTTCGATCCTCCTAACGGGTGAGAGGTAGTGCGAGGTGTTCGTCCCCCGTTCACCTCGACGCCCGCTGGACCTCGATTCGCACTCCTACGGTCGGTCAGTTCCCACCGACCGACCTCGGAGGCATCCGTGTCCTCATCCGCTGATCAGGGCCGCAGGCTCCTGCCGCTGCTGCTGCCGAACCACCCCCTGGGGCGGTCGGAGATCACCTGTCTGTACCGCTGCGCCAACGCCTGCGCCCACCCCGCGCCCAACACCTCGGACAACACCTACTTCGGCGACGTCGTCCGCGAGGTCGTCAGCCGTCGCGGGATGCTCAAGGCGGGCGCCGTCCTCGCGGTCGCCGGAGCCGGTGCGGCCACGCTGGGCACCGGTGCCGCCGCGGCGGCACCCGGCCGCGGCCAGTCCGACGCCGACGCCGACCTGGGCGGTGGACGGCGCGGGGACGGCCTGAACTTCACCGCCGTCGCGCCCAACACCGAGGACCGGATCGTCACCCCGGAGGGCTACGAGTCCGCCGTCGTCATCCGCTGGGGCGACGCCGTGCTGCCGGGCGCTCCCGCGTTCGACTTCGACAACCAGACCGCCGCCGCGCAGGCGAAGCAGTTCGGCTACAACAACGACTTCTGCGGGCTCGTGCCGCTCGACGGCTGGAACCGCTGGCTGATGGGCTCGAACCACGAGTACACCACCGAGTCGTTCATGCACCGCGGCTACGACCCGGACAACCCCACCCGCGAGCAGGTCGAGATCGGCTGGGCCGGGCACGGCTTCTCCGTCGTCGTGGTCGAGAAGGACCGCCGCAGCGGCAAGCTGATCCCGCAGGTCGACCGGCACTACAACCGCCGGATCACCGTCAAGACGGAGTTCGCCGTCGTCGGCCCCGCGGCGGGCAGCGAGCACCTCAGGACGTCAGCGGACCCGACCGGCCGCCGCGTCCTCGGCACGTTCGGCAACTGCGCCGGCGGCGTGACGCCGTGGGGCACGATCCTGTCCGGCGAGGAGAACTTCAACGGCTACTTCGCCGGTGGCGCCGCCATCACCGACCCCACCGCCCTGGCCCGCGCGCGCCGCTACGGCCTGCCCGGCGCGACCACCGAGCGCAAGTGGGAGCGCTTCGACGACCGGTTCGACCTGGCCAAGGAGCCGAACGAGTTCAACCGCTTCGGCTGGATCGTCGAGATCGACCCGAACGACCCGTCGTCCACCCCGGTGAAGCACACCGCGCTCGGCCGCTTCAAGCACGAGGGCTGCACGATCCGCGTCGCGCGCGACGGCCGCGTCGTGGCGTACCTGGGCGACGACGAGCGGTTCGACTACATCTACAAGTTCGTCTCCAAGAACAAGATGGTCCCCGGCAGCAGCAGGCGCGCTCGCGAGCAGAACAAGAAGCTGCTCACCGAGGGCACCCTGTACGTCGCGAAGTTCACCGGTGACAGCCCCGCCGCCGAGATCGACGGCACCGGCGCGCTCCCGGCCGACGGCGAGTTCGACGGCCGCGGCGAGTGGATCGCGCTGGCTTCGGACGACCGGTCCTTCGTGCCCGGCTTCACCGCCGAGGAGGTCTACGTCTTCACGCGCCTGGCCGCCGACGCCGTGGGCGCGACGAAGATGGACCGCCCCGAGGACATCGAGGCGAGCCCCCGCACCGGCCGGGTGTACGCGGCGCTGACCAACAACACCGACCGCGGCAAGCCGGGCAAGGAGGGCCCCACCGAGGTCAACCCGCGCAACGGCAACCGCAACGGTCACGTGCTGGAGTGGCGGGAGAACCGCGACGACGCGACCGCCACCACGTTCACCTGGACGCTGCTGCTGGTGTGCGGCGACCCGGCGACGTCGGACACCTACTTCGGCGGGTACGACAAGACGCAGGTCAGCCCGATCTCCTGCCCGGACAACCTCGCGTTCGACAGCAGCGGCAACCTGTGGATCTCCACCGACGGCAACGCGCTCGGCTCCAACGACGGCCTGTTCGCCGTGCCGGTCGAGGGCCGCTACCGCGGGCGCGTGAAGCAGTTCCTCACCGTGCCGAAGGGCGCCGAGACGTGCGGCCCGATCATCGAGGACGACTTCGTGCTCGTGTCGGTGCAGCACCCCGGTGAGATCACCGGCGCCAGCGCCGACAACCCGCTGTCGCACTGGCCGGACGGCGGCACCTCGCAGCCGCGCCCGTCGGTCGTGGTGGCGTGGAAGTCCGACCGGGGCCGCATCTGCGGCTGACCGGTGCCGGCGTGCGGCGGAGGTGGTGCCTCCGCTGCACGCCGTTCCGGCCGCCACTACGGTTCCGGGCATGACCGATCTGCCCGTAGCCCTCGTCACGGGTGCCTCTCGCGGGATCGGCGCGGCCGTCGCGCGCGCCCTCGCGGACACCCACTCGCTGCTGCTCGGAGGTCGTGACGCCGCCGCGCTGGACGAGCTGGCCTCGTCCCTGCCGCACGCCGCGCCGTGGCCCGTGGAGCTGACCTCGCTCGAGGCGCTGACCGACGCGACGGCGAGCATCTCCCGGCTCGACGTCCTGGTGCACAGCGCGGGCATCGCCGAGCTGGGACCGCTCGACTCGGCGACCGCCGACGTGTGGCGGCGCACCCTGGAGATCAACGTCGTCGCCGTGGCCGAGCTGACCCGGCTGGTGCTGCCCGCGCTGCGCAACTCCCGCGGTCACGTCGTGCTGATCAACTCCGGCGCCGGTCTGCGCGCCAACCCCGGCTGGGGCGTGTACGCGGCCTCGAAGTTCGCGCTGCGGGCCTTCGGCGACGCGCTGCGCGCCGAGGAGGAGACCACCGGCGTGCGCGTCACCTCCGTGCACCCCGGCCGGGTGGACACCGACATGCAGCGCGGCGTGCGGGAGCAGGAGTCCGGCGACTACCAGCCCGAGCGGTACCTGCGCGCGGAGTCCGTGGCCGAGGTGGTGCGCACGGCGGTCCTGGCGACGGAGGACGCCCACGTGGCGGAGATCGTGATCCGGCCGGACCGCCGCTGATCCCCGCCGGTCAGGAGGCGCGGAGCCGGGCCGAGACCTCGCCCACCGCGGCCTGGGCGGCCCGGCGGTCGACCCGCGTCGACTCGCCCCCGGCGACGACCCGCTCACCGGCCACCCACACGTCGGTCACGCGTCGCGCGCCCGCCGCCCACACGAGGTTCGCCAGCACCTGCTCGTCCGGCGCGTCCAGGCCGGTGGCGAACGCCGGGTCGTCGGCGTCGACGTGCACCAGGTCGGCCCAGCGACCGGGCTCCAGCGCGCCGACGTCGTCGCGGCCCAGTGCCGCCGCACCGCCGCGGGTGGCGAGCAGCAGGGCGGACGCGGCACCCAGCGAGGAGGCGTCCATCGTCGACAGGCGGCTGTAGAGGGCGGCCAGCCGCGCCTCCTCCAGCAGGTCGAGGTCGTCGCCGCTCGCGGGGCCGTCCGTGCCCAGGCCCACGTGCACGCCCGCGTCGAGCAGCGCGCGCAGCGGGGCGATGCCGGACGCCAGCTTGCCGTTCGAGCCGGGGCAGTGCGCCACGCCGACGCCGTGCCGCGCGTAGATCGCGACGTCCTCCTCCGACAGGTGCACCGAGTGGGCCGACAGGACGCGCCCGCCGAGCACCCCGGACGACTCCAGCAGTCGCGGCACCGACCCGTGCGACGCCCGCTGCGCCACGTCCTCGTCGAGCGACTCGGCCACGTGCACCTGGAACAGCGCGCCCCGGCTCCGCGCCTCACCGGCGATCTCGGCGAGGGTCTCCGGCGACAGCACGTACGCCGAGTGCGGGCCGTAGCCCAGCTCGATCCGCTCGTGCGGGCCGGACCGCAGGCCGTCGGCGTCGATCCACGCGCTGATCTCGTCGGCCATCGGCCGCCACGGCGTGCCGGGCAGGTCGAGGATCGCCGCGCCGAACACCACGCGCGAGCCCGCGGCGAGCACCGACTCCACCAGCTGCTCGCCGTGGAAGTACATCTCCGCGCTCGTCGTGACGCCGTTGCGCAGCATCTCCACCGCGCCGAGCAGCATCCCGGCGCCGACGTCCCGCGCGGTCATCTTCGCCTCGGCCGGCCACATGGCCTCGCGCAGCCAGCGCAGCAGCGGCAGGTCGCTGCCCAGGCCGCGCAGCACCGTCATGGGGCTGTGCGCGTGCGTGTTGACCAGTCCGGGGAGCAGGACGCCGGTCAGCTCGTGGCTCGGGCCGGAGAAGGCGGGCGCGTCCGCGCGCGGGCCGCAGTACGCGATCCGGCCGTCGTCGGCGACGTCCACGACCGCGTCCCGCAGCACCGAGCAGTCGGCATCGCAGGGCAGGACGACGGGGGAGTGCAGGCGCATCGACATCCCCAGATCGTGCCAGCGGGTGATGCGCGACCGGAACGCGGTCCCAGCGCGACGATCGTCACCCCGCAGGACCGGCCGAACTCCCCCGACGGTGACGTGCGTCACTATCGTGATTGATCGTCCGCACGACGGGGAACCAGTGTTTCGGCAGCGTCGCTGCCCCACGAACTCTTCCCGAAACCGAGGGGTCCGCCGCGATCACGCGACGGGCCCCTCGTGCATGCGCACCTCGTCCTCGCGCTCCGCCGCCGGGGGCGTGCCGGGCACGC
The DNA here is from genome assembly GCF_016464305.1 of Umezawaea beigongshangensis. GTDB lineage: Bacteria > Actinomycetota > Actinomycetes > Mycobacteriales > Pseudonocardiaceae > Umezawaea_A > Umezawaea_A beigongshangensis. Next base: position 190,136 of record NZ_JAEIOJ010000003.1, on the reverse strand, counting down.
CGGTGAGCACGGTCCGCGTCCGCGACACCAGCTCGTGCCAGCCGCGCTGGTCCCGGCGCAGGGCGGGCACCGCGACCAGGCCGATCACCACGTACAGCACGACGACCACGTCGAGGGTCCACACGTCGCCGCGCGGCATCGGCAGCAGCACGTACGCCCAGAACCCCGTGACGCCCAGCAGTTCCCGGACCACCGGGCGCACCGGGCCCGCGGAGGAGGAGTCCGCCGCGCGCACCCGGAAGCCCAGCAGCAGCTGACCGGGCCGCAGCGCGACCCGGATCAGCAGCAGCGTCGCCACCTCGACGAGCGGGTTGTCCGGGAGGAGCTTCGCGGCCAGCGCGAACAGCGCCAGGTCCATCAGCACCGCGAGGCCGCGGCGCGGCAGCGAGGCCGCGTCGGGCAGGGCGCCGGACCGCTCCACCGGGAGCACCTTCGGCACGACCAGCGCCAGCGGCGCGATCACCCAGCCCACCAGCGAGCCCGTGGTGTTGGAGATCAGGTCGTCCACGTCGAAGATCCGGTACGGGCAGTCGTACATGCCGAAGTTGCCGGTGTACTGGGTGACCTCGAACAGCAGCGACACCGCGAAACCGGTCATCACGGTGGTGATGAAGCCCTTGCGCAGCACGCGGTGCATCGCCACGCCCAGCGGCACGAACAGGGCCGTGTTGAACGCGAACGACAGGAACGCGGGAGCCGTCAGGACCGCGAACGGGCCCGACCGGTTGTTGTGGGCCAGGTTGGCGCGCATGTCGGCGACCCATTGGAACGGCACCGACGAGACCGTCTGGTCGAGCTCCTCGCACACCGCGTCCGGGTCGGGGAACGGCAGGAACACCAGCGCCACGACGACGAGCGCGTAGGCGATGAACGCGTACAGGGCGACCGCGCGCCGCGGCTCGACGCGGCCGAAGCGCACGTAGTGCACGACGACGAGGGGGATCAGCACGGCGAGGCCCACGCCGAAGAACAGGCTCAGGCCCGTGCGAGCGCTCTCCAGGTACTGCGAGACCATCAGTTCGTTCCGTCCTTCGTCGCCCGGCGACCGGTACGCGCACCGTTCCCTCGGCGGCCCGGAGCGAAACATCGCTCACGTCGTGCGGGGGTCCGAGGCCGGGTCCTCCTCGGGGTGGGGAGCGCATCGGCCACGAGGCTGATGCGGACCGGTCGGAAATACCCTTGCGGCGGATGCCGGCTCACGCGGTCCCCAGCGATTCTAGAAGCAGGAGTTCGGGGAAGCGGAGGTGGCGGATGTTCACGCTCGTGGCGACGTGGTCCGGGGTGATCCTCGGTCTGCTGGTGCTCGTGCTGATGGCGGTCTCGGGTGTTGTGGCTGATTCTCAGAAGTAGTGCCGCAGACGTGGTTTCCGGGCGCTGACCTGGCCCTGCCGCGGCGGTGGTGCTCGTGGGCGGTGATTCTTCCGCGGGACTCGTGGGACTGGTGAGTTCCACCGGAAATCAACGCCGCCGCGGTCGCGCTGTTTCCACGTCGATCTCGAAAAAGCGCGGAGGGCCGCTGCGGCGAGCGCGCGGCCCGATTCGGATCGTCAGGCGATCCGTTCGAACACGATGTCGTGGCTGACGCGGTCCTCCTCGACCGCGCGCTGCTCGAACTTGGTCACCGGCCGCCACTCGGGGCGCGGCGCCCAGCCGCCCGGCTCGTCGGCGTGCAGGTTCCGCAGCGTCGGCTCGGCGGAGAGCACCTCCATCATCTGCTCCGCGTAGTTCTCCCAGTCCGTCGCCAGGTGCAGCACGCCGCCCGGCACGAGCCGCGAGGACAGCAGGGCCACGAACTCCGGCTGCACCAGCCGTCGCTTGTGGTGCTTCTTCTTGGGCCACGGGTCGGGGAAGAAGATCCGCGCGCCGGCGAGGCTGCCCGGCGGGACGTGGTCGGTCAGCAGGTCCACCGCGTCGCCGCGCAGCGCCCGCAGGTTCCGCACGCCCAGGTTCTCCGCGCGCAGCAGCAGTTGCGCCAGCCCCGGCTTGTAGACCTCGACGGCCAGGTAGTTCAGGTCGGGCGCGGCCGCGGCGAGCTGGGCGGTGGTCTCGCCCATGCCGGAACCGATCTCCAGCAGCACCGGCGCCTCGCGGCCGAACCAGCCGGTGAAGTCGACCGGGCCGTCGGGCAGCGCCTTCACCTCGTTGCCGAGCGCGCCCCAGTGCTCGTCCCACGCCCGCTGCTGCCCGACCGTCATCCGCTCGCCGCGCTGGACGTAGCTGACGATCGTGCGGTGGTGCGGGGGGCGGTTCAGGCTCGGAGTCACGCCGGGAAGCCTGCCACCTGCTCCGGGCGGACGCGCAACGAGGGGAGCCGGGCACGCGAGAGCCCCGCGGACGAGGTGTCCACGGGGCTCGGCGGAGGTGTCGCGTCAGGCGATGTTCTCGATGTCCTCGATCTGCTCGCGCAGGTCGGCGACGGTGAACGGGATGGCCTGCGCGAGGCCGGGCCCGCGGTGCGCCGGCAGCAGGTCGACCCACCCCGGGTGCGTGTCGGTGAACCGCACGGTCGTCGGCTCGGCCGGGCCGTACACACCGCTCTCCGACGGCACGAACTCCCAGTGGCCGACCTCGCCGGCGTCCGCCCACGGCACGAAGACCCAGCCGGGACGCGACGACAGGAGTTCCGTCACCTCGTCCTCGACCGCGAACCCGGCGGCCCTGGACGGGAGCTTCCCGCGGTGCAGCGCCCGGAGCCACCACGGGGACGGCGGGCGCGAGTCGAACTCGCACACCGCGCGGAACCGGGCGAGCACCTGCTGCTCGTCCGCCCGGCTGATCCACGAGGACCTGGCCTCCGCGGGAGAGGTGGCCAGGTCGGCGACCGCAGTGGTCTCGATGACGTCCGACCAGTCGAGACTGGCCAGACCCTCGATCCGCAGACCGCGTGCACGCGGTTGCGGGACCGGGGACGCCTGGTGTTCGAACGACAGCGACGACCGGGACACTGACGAGCCGGCCATGTTCGGATCAAGGACCGTCACGGGTTCACCTCCGGAGAGTTCCCGACGGGGATATCCGTTTTCGCCCGCAACCACACCCGGATCACGGCGTTGTGCCGAGGGTTACGCGCCTGGTTACCTTCCATATGAGCCTGTTCGGCCCTGCAAGTCATGTACCTGTGCTGGAGTTCACGTGGTGTTTACTCCACCCCTGCTCCGGACGACCGAACGGGCAGGTCCGTGTGACCTCACGCACGTTGCGCTTCGGCGTCCGCGCACGATGAGGAAGCAGGGCTCGTCGCACGCACTGGGGGTCTGTTGTCACTGCTCACCCGAGCGGGAGCGCTCGCCGTCGCGGCGCTGCTCCCGCTCCTGTCCCCCGCGCCCGCACACGGGCAGACGATCCAGGAGCAGGAGTGGCACCTCGACGCCCTCGGTGTTCCAGCAGCTCAGCAGATCACCGACGGTGAGGGCGTGGTCGTGGCCGTCGTCGACTCCGGCGTCGACGCCTCCCACCCCGACCTGATCGGGCAGGTGCTGCCCGGAACCGGCTTCGGCGCGTCCGCCGGTTCCGACGGGCACACCGACACCGACGGGCACGGCACGGCGATGGCCGCCACCATCGCGGGCAGCGGCGTGGCCGGGGGCGTGCTCGGCATCGCTCCCGCCGCGAAGATCCTCCCCGTCGCCAGCTCCGACGCCGACCAGTTCGGCCTGACCGTCGTCGCCGACAGCATCCGCTGGGCCGTCGACAACGGCGCGCAGGTGATCAACCTGTCGCTGGGGTTCCAGAGCCGCGCCACGCCGGCGCTCGTCACGGCGGTGAACCACGCCGTGGAGCACGACGTGGTCCTCGTCGCGTCGACCGGCAACGAGAGCGGCGAGGTGTCCGCTCCGGCGAACATCCGCGGTGTGCTGGCCGTCGCGGGCACCACCAGGGCCGGTGAGCCGTGGCAGGAGTCCAACACCGGGCACGAGACCGTGCTCGCCGCCCCGGCGGAGACGATCGTGACCGCGATGCCGGTGTCGGTCTACGACACCGGCTACGCCGAGGTCGCCGGGACGAGCTCCGCGTCGGCGATCGTGGCCGGCGTCGCCGCGCTGGTGCGCGCCCGCTACCCCGGCATGAGCGCGGCCGACGTGGTGAACCGGCTGATCAGCACCGCGACGGACGTGCAGGAGCCGGGCCGCGACGACCTCACCGGCTTCGGCGTCGTCGACCCGGTCGCCGCGCTCACCGCCGACGTGCCTCCGGTGAGTCGCAACCCGCTGCTGCCGCCGGAGCGGATCACCGCCACCGGGGCCAGCAGCGGCGCCGGCGGCGAGCCGTCGCAGACCCCGCGCGCCTCGGCGCCCGCGGTGCCGTCGAAGGTGCCGTTCCTCGTCGGGACGGGCCTGCTCGCGGTCGGCCTGGGCGCCGGTCTGCTGGCGGTGGCCACGGCGCGCAACCGGCGCACCGCGGTCCCGGCGCACCCACTGCCGCCGCCGCCGCTCGCGGCCCCGCCGGAGCCGCACTGGCCGCCGATCACCGGTGACGAGTACGACGCCTACTGGCGCAGACCACCGGGCGGTTCGTCGGGCGGCGCCTGATCGTCGTGGCCGTGGTACTCCACGGCCTCCCCGGTCAGCTGCATGAACGCCTCCTCCAGGGAGCCGCGCTGCGGGCTCAGCTCGTGCAGCACGACGTCGTGCGCGGCGGCCAGCTCGCCGATCGCGGCCGGTTCCAGGCCGTGCACGACCAGCGCCCCGTGCACCGGGTCGTCGGTGATCCGCGCCCGGCCACCGAGCAGCGTGCGCAGCCGCTGCGCCTGCGGGGAGCGGACGCGGACGGTGTCCTCGGTCGCGTCCCGCACGAACTGCGCCGTGCTGGTCTGCGCGATCAGCTTCCCGCGACCGATGACGACGAGGTCCTGCGCGGTCTGCGCCATCTCCGACAGCAGGTGGCTCGACACGAACACCGTCCGGCCCTCGTCGGCCAGCCGGTGCAGGAACCGCCTGATCCACACGATGCCCTCGGGATCGAGGCCGTTGACCGGCTCGTCGAACAGCAGCACCCGCGGGTCGCCGAGCAGCGCTCCCGCGATGCCCAGGCGCTGCGACATGCCGAGGGAGAACCCGCCGGCCCTGCGGTTCGCGACGGCGGTCAGCCCCACCACCTCCAGCACCTCGTCCACCCGGCGGACGGAGATGCCGTTCGACCTCGCGAGCCAGCGCAGGTGGGAGCGGGCGGAGCGGTTCGGGTGCACCCACGTGGCGTCGAGCAGCGCGCCGACGACGCGCAGCGGGTCGCGCAGCTGCCGGTAGGGCCGCCCCTCGACGAGCGCGCACCCCCGCGTGGGCCCGTCCAGGCCCAGGATCATCCGCATGGTGGTGGACTTGCCCGCGCCGTTCGGGCCGAGGAAGCCGGTCACCCGCCCCGGCCGCACGGTGAACGACAGGCCGTCCACGGCCACGGTCCTGCCGTAGTGCTTGGTGAGCTCCTCTACTTCGATCACGGCTGCTCCACTTCGCTCGGGTGAACGTCCTCACGGTCGCGCACTCGGCGGCGCACCGCGATCCCCCGTCCGACGACGAGGAGCCCGGACCACCTCCCCAGGTGGTCCGGGCTCCTCATCTCCCCCGGTCCGGGCCGCGCGCGGCTCCCCCCGCCGCCGCGCGACCCGCGCTGGTCACGCGTCGCGCTTGGTGGTCACCACGAGCGCCACGACGAGCAGGGCCACCGAGATGGCCGTGAAGTAGGCGAGCGAACCCCACGGGCTCAGCGGGAGGTCCATCTGCGGCGGGCCCGCGTCGGTCGGACGACCGCTCAGGTCCGGGCCGCCCAGGACGAAGTTGCTGGCCGACTGGAACGGCAGCCACTCCTGGATGTCCGTGCCGATCTTCGGGATGAGCCCGACCAGGCTCTCCACCAGCAGCGGGAAGACCAGGATGATCGCGACGGCCGCCGCGGTCTGCCGCACGAGCAGTCCCACGGCCAGCGCGAGGACGGCGCCCACGGCGTAGACGAGGCCGACACCGGCCACGTGCCGCCAGTCGTTGGCGGAGTCCAGCGCGAGGGTCATGTCGGGCTGGAGGAGCTTCGACACGCCCCACGACGCGAACGCGGTGATCTCGCCGACGATCCCGGCGAGCACGGCCACGACGACGGCCTTGGCGACCAGCGGCGAGATCCGGTTCGGCACCGCCTGGAACGTGGCCCTGATCGTGCCGAAGCGGTACTCGGTGGTGATCGCGAGCGCCGCCATCACCATGATCACGTAGAGGCCGAAGGTGTGGGCGAACTGCGTGGCCTGGACGGTCAGCGGGAACTCGTCGTTCGAGTTGGCCGCGATGATCGCGGTGAGGCCCACCGTGATGCCCAGCGCCAGCGCCATGCACCACCACGGCGAGCGGGTGGAGAAGAGCTTGATGCGTTCGACTGCGAGCTGAGTCATCGGGTCACTTCCCTGCCGGGGCGAGGGCGGCGGTGTCGACGACCTCGGCCAGTTCTGCGTGGTACTCGACGGAGTCGCCGGTGAGCTGCATGAACGCCTGCTCCAGGGAGCCGCGCTGCGGGCTCAGCTCGTGCAGCACGACGCCGTTCGCTCCGGCGAGGTCGCCGATCTGGTCGCTCGTCGCGCCGGTGACGGTCAGCGCGGAGGTGTCCTCCTCGCGCACGGTGAAGCCCTTGTCCACCAGCAGCGAGTGCAGCTTCGGCAGCTCGGGGCTGCGGACCAGGACGGAGTTCTCGGTGGAGCGCTCGACGAACTCGGTCGTGGTGCTCTGCGAGATGAGCTTGCCGCGACCGATGACCACGAGGTCCTGCGCGGTCACCGCCATCTCCGACAGCAGGTGGCTCGACACGAGGACCGTGCGGCCCTCGGCGGCGAGGCCCTGCATGAACTTGCGGATCCAGAGGATGCCCTCCGGGTCGAGGCCGTTGACCGGCTCGTCGAACAGCAGCACCTTCGGGTCGCCCAGCAGGGCGCCCGCGATGCCGAGCCGCTGCGACATGCCGAGGGAGTAGCCGCCGGCCCGGCGCTTCGCGACCTTCGTCAGGCCGACCAGGTCGAGGACCTCGTCGACGCGGCGGTCGGGCAGGCCGTTGGACTTGGCCATCCACTGGAGGTGGGCGCGCGCCGAGCGGTTCGGGTGCACCCACTTGGCGTCCAGCAGCGCGCCGACGGTCCGCAGCGGACGGTCGATCTGGCGGTAGGGCCTGCCGTCGATGAGGACCTTGCCCGCGGTCGGGGTGTCCAGCCCCAGCATCATCCGCATGGTGGTGGACTTCCCGGCGCCGTTCGGACCGAGGAACCCGGTCACGCGGCCGGGTGCGACGGAGAACGACAGGTCGTCGACGGCCACCGTCTTCCCGTACCGCTTGGTGAGGCCGATTGCCTCGATCATGAGCTCTCCCCCAGAACGTTCTTCCCCGACATCGACCACAACCCTGCCCCGGAACCCACCTCCGGCACATCGGTCCGTAGTCGCCGGGCGGGTCCGACTTCAGTATTACTGTGTCCGATACCTCGGTCGCAGTAATCCGTGATCACCCTGAGTGCTCCCCTAGTACTTCACGCCGTTTTCTCAGGGTCGCGGCCGGACCGTCGAGCCTCCGGCGTGCGGGCACGGCGCGTCGAGCGTCCGGGGGCGGCCGTCCGGCGGTCAGGGGAAGTACTTGTCCAGGGCCATGGCCGCGCCGTCCTCCAGGACCGTGGCCGTCACCTCGTCCGCCGCCGCTCGCACCGTCGCGGGCGCCTGTCCCATGGCCACGCCCCTGGCCGCCCAGCGGAGCATCTCCACGTCGTTGTGGCCGTCGCCGACGGCCAGGGTGTCCTCGGCGGCCACGCCCAGCTGCACGCGCAGCTCCTCCAGCGCGGAGCCCTTCGACACGCCGGCCGGCACGACGGTCAGCCACGGCTCGGTGTGGTCGGAGCTCCAGGCCGTGCCGGGCAGCTCCAGCTCGGCGACCCGCAGGCCCAGCTCGGCCGGGGTGTGGTCGTTCCAGCGCGCGACCAGCCTCGCGGTCGGCCGCGTCACGAGCCCGGCCAGGTCGACCTGCTGGACCACGCCCCACAGCTCGCCCTCGGGGAAGCGGCCGAACGCCGCGTTGCCCACGCCGGTGATCTCGACGGCGAACACCGCGCCGGGCAGCAGCGCGCGCAGCGCCTCGACCGCGGGCGCCGGGTCGAACGTCGTGTGCCGGACGACCTCGCGGGTGCCGGAGTCCCACCACACGGCGCCGTTGGAGCACAGCGACAGCGAGTCGGGCAGGGCGAGGTCGTCGGCGACCGGCGTGGTGCCGATGAGGCTGCGGCCGGTCGAGAGCACCACGTGGGCACCGTGCTCGACCGCGCGGTTGATCGAGGCGCGGACGGCGGGGGCGATGTCGTTCTCGCCGCTCCTGGCGATGGTGCCGTCGATGTCGAGGGCGACGAGTCGGGGTCTCCAGTGCGGTTGTGCCACTGCTCGCACTCTACGGCTCGGTGCGGAGATCGCGGTTCGTCGATCGGGCCGAACCGCGGTGCACCGACGCCGTGCCGAGACCGGCCCCTACACGTCGCCGGGGCGGACCAGGCCCGTCTCGTAGGCCAGCACGACGGCCTGGACGCGGTCGCGCAGCTCCAGCTTCGCCAGGATGCGCCCCACGTGCGTCTTCACCGTCGCCTCCGACAGGAACAGCTTCCGGGCGAGCTCCGTGTTGGACAGGCCCTTCGCGATGAGCACGAGCACCTCGCGCTCCCGCTCGGTCAGCGCGTCGAGCACGGTCGCGTCCCGCAGTTCGCCGCCGCCCTCGCCGAGGAAGCGCGCCAGCAGGCGCTTCGTCACGCTCGGCGACACGACGGCGTCCCCGCTGGCCACGGCCCGCAGCGCGGACACGAGGTCGTTCGGCGGGGTGTCCTTGAGCAGGAAGCCGCTGGCCCCGTTGCGCAGGGCGGACAGCGCGTACTCGTCCATGTCGAACGTGGTCATCACGAGCACCTTGGACGTCGCCGCCGCGGTGATCCGCTTGGTCGCCTCCACGCCGTCGAGCACGGGCATCCGGACGTCCATCAGCACCACGTCCGGACGCAGTTCCTCGGCCAGGCGCACGGCCTGGAGCCCGTCACCGGCCTCGCCGACGACGGCGACGTCCTCCTGGGCGCCGAGCACCATCCGGAAGCCCATCCGCATGAGTTCCTGGTCGTCGACGAGCAGCACACGAATCACGCGATCACCCTAGGCCGCGCTCCCGAGGTCCGTGTCCTCCCCGTCCCGCCCGGAACCACGCCGATCACGGCCGCCACCGGCCGAGACCTCCGGAACACGACCTAGGTTCCGGTGACGGGCAGGGTGACGCGGACGCGCCACCCGCCGCCGGGGTTGGGGCCCGTCTCGATCGTCCCGCCCAGCACACCGGCGCGCTCGCGCATCCCGATCAGCCCGTTGCCGCCGGACACCGCGACGAGGTCGTTCGGCGTGCCGAAGCCGTCGTCGAGGACCTCCAGCTCGACCCGGTCGTCGACGCGGATCACCCGCACCACCGCGGTCGCGCCGGTCCCGGCGTGCTTGAGCGTGTTGGTCAGCGCCTCCTGCACGATCCGGTACACGCCGAGTCCCAGCCCGGCCGGCAGGTCGTCCAGGTCGCCCATGACCTCCAGGACCACCGGCAGGCCCGACGCGCGGCAGTTCTCCACCAGTTCGGCCAGGCCGCGCGCGTCGGGCTGCGGCACCCACTGCGGGGCGAACTGGTCCTCCGCCCGCAGCACGCCGAGCAGCCTGCGCAGCTCGGTGAGCGCCTGGCGTCCCGTCTCGGAGATCGTGCGGACGGCCCGTTCGGCGAGTTCCGGGTCGGTGCGGATCGCGTACCCGGCGCCGTCGGCCTGCACGACCATCACGCTCACCGCGTGGGCGACGACGTCGTGCAGCTCGCGGGCGATGCGCGACCGCTCCTCGCTCACGGCGAGCTTCGCCTGCTGGTCGCGCTCGGTCTCCAGCAGCTTCAGCCGCTGCTCCAGCTCGGCGTGGTAGGCCCGGCGCGCTCCCACGAACTCGCCGAGCGCCCAGGACGACCCCAGGATCAGCGCGATGGCGAAGACGGCGGGGACGGCCTCGATCGTGCCGATGACGAACACGGCCCACAGGAACGTGCCGATCGCGAGCAGGAGCGCGTAGAGGAGCGCCTGCTTGCGGCCCACGTAGGCGACCATCGTGTAGAGCGCGACGGCCAGCGCCAGGTCCGCCGTCCGCAGCGGTGATCCCTCGTGGTCGAGGCCGTGCGTGACGAGCTGGAGGAACGCTCCGGCGAGGATCACGTAGCCGGCGAGCAGCGGGTGCTTGCGGCGCAGCACGATCGGGCAGACCAGCAGCAGGCCAATCAGCAGGTGGAGGGGGAGGGGCAGGGTGCCCAGCGCCGCCGCCCCGACCAGGTCGGAGAACACGAGGAGCCCGGCCGTCAGGGAGTCCCCGAAGGTCGGGTGAGCACGCATCCACAGACTCAGCCGCCGCACGGGATCAGGTTAGGCAGCGTGCGAACGACAGCGCGTCGCGCCACGGGCTGACGACCCGTACGACTTGCGGTTGACGACGGTCGCGGTGCTGCGGCGGGTCGCTGGTAGAAAGATTCCGGGGGTGGTCGTCGTGCGGGACGTCCTGATCGCCGCGAGCACCGGTCTCGTGCTGCTCGTGCTGCTGTGGCCGACCGACGGCGTCGCGACGTGGTTGCTCCGCCGCTGGAAGATCGGCGAGCCGACGCCGCCGCAGGTGGCCGAGGCCGTCCGCTACCTCAAGCGGCGGCGGCTGCTCTACCCGTGGCTCTTCGTCGCCTGCGCCTGGCCGGCCGTGCCGCTGCCCGTGGACGGCCTCGTCTCGGGGCTGCTCGTCACGCTCCTGAGCGGCGCGCTGCTGGCCGAGCTGACGGCCCTGCGACCCGGCAGCGACCGGCACCGCGTGGTGAGCCCCGCCCACCGCGGCGTGTTCGACCTGGTGCCGCGCACGGCCGTGGCGGTCCTCGGGGTGTTCGCCGCCGCGACGCTCGCCCTCGTCGCCGCCGCGCTCGCCGCGCGGGACTGGGTCGAGCAGGTGGCCGAGCGGGTCGTCGACGGCCAGATCGAGGGACCGGACGGTGTCACGACGACCCCGCTGAACCGCGGCGAACTGCTCGACGGAACGCCGTGGTGGGTCCTCGGCGGCCTCGTCCTCACCCTGCTCGTGGTCGCGGCGGTCGTGCGCGCTGCCCTGGTCAGGCCCGCGTCCGGCGATCCGGACGTCGACGCCGTCCTGCGGACGCGCAGCGCGCGGGTCGCGGTGGGAGTGGGCGTCGCGATCACCGGGGTGCTGATGTCCACCGCCGGGACGCGCCTGTCGAAGATCGCGTCGTTCGACCAGGTGCCGGGGAGCCCGGCCGTGCCCGGCTGGCTCCCGGCGAGCGGGTCCGCGCTGTGGGCGGTGGCGGTGTTCGGCCAGCTCGTGGCCCTGGCGTGCTGGTGGCTGTTCGTCGACCCGCCCCACCGGGCGCGGTGGGCCCGTGCGAACGCGTGATCGCTCCGTCCTGGCCGCCCCGCCGCAGCAGAGCGGCCCCGATCCGCTGATCGGGGCCGCTCTCGACCTCAGCACCGTCGCCCGGTCGCCGCGCGCGGCCGCGTACCGGGGAGATCACCCGGAGAACACCCGTGCGGAGAGCGCCTACCTGGAGCGGGGCTCGCGCGTCGTCTGCTCCACCGCGGTCTGCTCGACTACCTGCGGCGACTGGGTCGGCTGGTGCGGGATGCCGTCCTCGCGGTGTCGCACCTCGAACTGGCGGTGCTCCTCGGCCATCTCGTCGGCGAGCTGCTGCTGGATCGCGCGGTCGCGGATGCGGCCCAGGATGGTCATGGTCACCGCGTGCGCCGCGGCGATCAGCAGCAGGAGGATGCCCAGACGCGCGATGACGTCCTTCGTCCGGTCACCGGTCTCCACGTCGATCAGCGAGATCAGGAAGACCAGACCCAGCACGACCAGGTGGAACAGCACCGTGACCATGCGGTTCATGGCCTGCGCGGATTCCGGGCTGCCGTACGCCGTGTGCAGGTACCCCTTGCCCGCCCGGTAGATCAGGTGGCCGTCGATCGCCACCAGAACTATCCCCAGGACCAAGAACGTCACGTAGCCGTTGTCCATGTGGTGGCTCCTTCCAGGTGATCACCACTCGGCCGGTTACCCGGGGTGCGAGCCGGAGAAACGGTTCCCCCTCCACCGGGGGACGGCGTCGTGGCACGATCTGACACCGTGACCGCGCCACCAGGGACGACACCGGGGACGACGGGCCAGCAGTTCGCCGGTCCGCTGTCGGCCGCCGTCGCCGAGCTGTGCGTCGCGCTCCAGCGGCAGGTGTCCCCGCGCACCGCCGCCGGGTTCGGCGAGGTGCTGCGCAGGCTGTCGGCCCCGTTGCAGGTCGCGGTCGCCGGACGCATCAAGTCCGGCAAGTCCACGCTCGTCAACGCGCTCATCGGCCGCCGGGTCGCGCCGACCGACGTCGGCGAGTGCACCCGGCTCGTCACCCGCTTCCAGTACGGCACGGTCGACCGCATCGAGATCGTCTTCACCGACGGCCGCAAGCAGGTGCTGCCGTTCGACCCCGGTGGCATGATCCCCGCCTCCCTCGGCGTCGACGTGGACCGCGTGTCGCACCTGGAGGCGTACCTCACCAACGCGGTGCTGCGCGACCTCACGGTGATCGACACCCCCGGTCTGGGCTCGCTCGACGCGGCGTCCGTGGCCCGCACGGAGGAGCTGCTCGGCGTGCGCGGCGACGAGCTCGACCCGGTGTCCCGCAGCGCCGTCGCCGGAGCGGAGGCCGTGCTCTACGTCGTCACGCAGGGCGTGCGCGCCGACGACCAGCAGGCGCTCGCCGCGTTCACCGCGGCCACCGCCAGCCGCGAGGCGGGACCGGTCAACGCCATCGCCGTGCTCAACAAGGCCGACACGATCGCCCCCGAGTCCGTCGAGGGCTCCGGCGGCGACGTGTGGAGGGCCGCCCAGCTCCTCGCCGAGAAGCAGGCGCACGGCCTGCGACCGCGGGTCGCCGACGTGATCCCGGTGATGGGCCTGCTCGCCGAGTCCGCCGAGACCGGCGGCTTCACCTCGGCCGACGCCGACTCGCTGCGCGCCCTCGCCCAGCTCGACCGGGCCACCCGCGACACGATCCTGCTGTCGGCCGACCTGTTCGCCAGCTGGGAGTGCGACGTGCCGGCGGGCACCCGCGTCCGGCTGCTGGAGAAGCTCGACCTCTACGGCATCGGCTGCGCGCTCGCCGCGATCGACGCCGAGCCCGAGATCACCGCGGGCGCCCTGCGCCGCAGGCTGCTCGACTCGTCCGGACTCGACCTGGTGCGCGGCAAGCTGGGGGCCGTGTTCGGCTCCCGCGCCGACGGCATCAAGGCCGCCGCCGCCCTCGCCTCGGTCACCGCGCTCGCCCACGCCTCGGGCGATCCCGGCGAGCGGCAGCGCGTGCACAACGCCATCGAGGTCCTCCTCGCCAAGCCCGAGGCGCACCAGCTCCGGCTGCTGGAGGCGCTGACGCTCGTCGCGTCCGGCGCGGTCGCCATGCCGCAGGACCTCGTGGACGAGGTCCTGCGCGTCGGCAGCAGCCCCGAGATCGCCGAGCAGCTCGGCCTGCCGGGACGGCCGCCGCAGGAGCTGGCGGCCCACGCCCTGGAGCGGGCGGGCTGGTGGCGCTCGTTCGCCTCGTTCGGCGCGACCCCGGCGCAGAGCCGCGTCGCCCACGTCGTGCACCGGGCCTACTTCCTCGTCTGGCAGCAGTTGCGCGGCAGCGGCGGAGGGCGGCGGCGGTGAGCCCGTGGTCACGACGAGCCCGGCAGGACGAGCCGGGAACCGAACAGCTCCCGGTCGCGTCGGTAGCCGGTGTGGCGGCACCCCTGACGGAGACGATCGGTGACGAGCTGCTCGACCAGGCGCTCGGCGAACGCCGCGCGCTGGTCCAGCTCTGCCTCTACGCGCTGGACCGCGCGCGCAGCTCCGGCGTCGTGGAGCGTCTGGAGGACGGCCTCGCCGCGATCGGCGTCGTCGCGTGGCGGCCGGACGGCCAGCGGTTCGACCCGTCGCTGCACGAGGCGGGCGGCACCGTGCACACCGACGACCCGCGCCTCGACGGCGTGGTCGCGGAGACCGAGGTCGTCGGCTTCGTGGACCGGGGCAGGACGCTGCGCCCGCCCATCGTCACCGTCTACACCTCGCGGACGTGAGCGTGCCCCCGACGACGTCGGTGACGCTGCCGCAGCTCGTCCGCCAGACCAGGGAGAAGCTCACCGCGCTGGTGCGCGGCCTCGATCCGCGCGCCGCCGAGTGGATCGACGAGGCCCGCGAGCGCAGGGGGCGCGCGCCGAGCGTCGTCGTGGTCGGGGAGACCAACCGCGGCAAGAGCTCCCTGGTCAACGCCGTGCTCGCGACGCCAGGCCTGTCGCCGGTGGACGCCGAGGTCGCCACCGCCACGTACCTCGTCTTCTCCCACGCCGAGCGGTGGGCGGCCCGCGCCTGCTACCCGGGCCAGCACGAACCCGTGCCGTTCGACCCGGCCGACCTCGTGCACTGGGTGTCCGCGGCCCACGAGCTGCCCGCCGGTCAGCTCCCGCCGCGGCACGTCGAGGTCGACGTGCCCGTCCCGCTGCTGGAGCGCATGACGCTGGTCGACACCCCCGGGGTGGGCGGCCTGAGCTCCGTGCACGGCGAACTGGCGGCCGAGGCCGCGGCGACGGCCACCGCGCTGCTGTTCGTCGTGGACGCCTCCGCGCCGTTCACCAGGGGCGAGCTGACGTTCCTGAGCACCGTCGGCGAGCGCGTCGAGACCGTCGTGTTCGCGCTGGCCAAGACCGACCAGTACCGCGGCTGGCGGCAGGTGCTCGACGCGAACCGGGCCCTGCTGGCCGAGCACGCCCCGCGCTTCGCCGATGCCGTGTTCCACCCGGTGTCGGCGCGGCTGTTCGAGATGGCGGCCAAGGCGCCCAACCCGGACGCGGCGGCGATGCTGCGCGAGCGCTCCGGCGTGGCCGAGCTCCAGGCCGCGCTGCAGGAGCTGGTGGTCGGCCGTGCCGCGATGCTCGGCGAGGCCAACGCCCTGCGCCGCCTGTCGACCGTGCTCGACGAGCAGGTCGTGAAGCTGGAGGCCGAGCAGCGCGCGCTGACCACCGGCGAGGAGGAGGCGCGCGCCCTGCGCACCCGCCGCGAGGAGCTGGCGGTCGAGCGCCGCTCGTCCACCCGCGGCTGGCAGCTGAAGCTGCGCGGGGAGGTGCAGCGGGCCAGGGTGGAGAACGCCCACGAGGTCAGCCGCCAGATGCGGGACGTGCAGACGTGGTTCCGGCACGCCGTCGACGCCGCTGGCCGCGAGGCGCTGCCCGGTGTGCCGCACCAGGTGGACGTCGCACTCCAGCTGGTGTCCGGCCGCATCAGCGCGGCCGTGTCGCACCGCCTGTCCCGCGTCGCCGACGCCGCGCTGGCCGAGCTGTTCTCCCCGCAGGAGCTGGCCGTGATCCGGGGTCAGTTCGCCCGCGCGCCGCACCCGCCGGTGGTCCTCCGCCCGCCGGACAAGCGCCCGCCGACGGCCGAGGACAAGCTGCTGGTGTTCATGGGCGTGTCGGGCGGCATGGGCGCGAGCAAGCTGGCCGCCGTGCCGCTCGCCGCGTTCGGCGTGTCGGCGCTGAACCCGATCGTGCTGCCGGTGACGATCGTCCTGGGCCTCGGCGCGGGCTGGTGGATGGCCCGCACCCGCAAGCAGTCCGCCGACAGGCAGCACGTGAAGCAGTGGCTCTCGGACTCCATCGCCGACGCGCGCTCGACCCTGGACCAGCTCGTGGCCGAACAGCTCATCGAGGCGGAACAGGCCCTGTCGCTCGCCCTGGACGAGGCCCTGACCAAGCGCATCGAGGCGATCGAGACGGAGCTGCGCGAGGTCGACAAGGCGCTGAAGATGGAGACGAGCGAGCGCTCCCGCGAACTCCAGGCCGTGGTCAAGCGCCTGGCGGAGGTGCGCGGCGGCCGGGAGAAGGTGGACTCCCTGCTGGGCCGCATCCGCAGCGTCCGCGACCGCTGACCGCGCTCCGGGGCACGCGCCGGGGCCGGGGCGTCGGTGTTCGGGCCGGTAGCGTGGAACCGACCGCGCTCGCGGCGAGTCCTACCGGTACCACTGAACCAGGAGGGGTGCCCCGGTGTACATCGACGAGAACGGCGGAGCCGACGGCGAGCTCAAGGTCACCGTGGAGGACGAGGACTACACCGCGGAGGCCACCTACGACCTCGACGACGACGGCGTGAACGAGAGCGCGGTCGTCGAGACGGACGACGGCGGGCACCTCGCGTTCAGCGACACGGACGACGACGGCGTCGCCGACCTGATGAGCACCTACGACGAGAACGGCCAGCTCGTCTCGCAGGCGAAGTTCGACGAGGACGACGGCGAGTGGGTCGCGGTCGATCCGAGCGACTCCGGCGACGACCGCCGCGAGCAGCGGACCAACACCGGTGACGACAGCACCATCGTCGTCACGAGCGAGGACGGCTCGAAGGAGGTCGGTCCCGCCACCGAGGACACCGACGGCGACGGACGCGCGGACACCGCCGTCGTGCGCGACGACGACGGCGACACGTGGTTGTTCACCGACGCGGACGGCGACGGCGACGCCGACCTCGCCACGGAGATCACCTCCGAGGGCGACGTGACGATGTCCGAGCGGGACGGCGACGGGTGGACCGAGGTCGAGACGGGCCACATCGGCTCGGACGGCAAGTACGTGCCCGACGCGCGCAGCGGGGCGCTCGACGGCTGGGGCGACGACGAGACCCCGGTGACCGTGGAGGGCGTCGTGCGGATCGACTCGACCACCGGGCAGTGGATCAGTCCCAACTGAACGCTTTCAGATCGGGGCCGGTGTGTGGTGGATACCGCACACCGGCCCTCTTGTTTTTTCGATCCCTCTTCCGGGGTCACTCGGGAGTCGGATCGTGTTCTGTCACGTGAATGGATGCTGAATCGATTCCAGAATCGGTTTTGTGAGCGACCCGACAGGTCGGGCGGGTGTTGGTGCTGATCGTCCCGGCTAACCTCTGTCCATCCCCAGAACCCGTACACCCCTCAGGGGTGGGCGGAGCCATTTCCGCGAGGACGCCGCAGTCCGGGCACGGGCAGCGTCGTCCGCGCGGGCGTTTGGCGTTCAGTCAGGAGACGAGACGAGATGACGGCAGTGACCATTCCCGGTCTCGACCAGGCACCGACCAACCACCAGCGCCTGCTGTCGTGGGTGCGCGAAGTCGCCGAACTGACCGGCCCCGACGAGGTGGTGTGGGCCGACGGTTCCCCCGCTGAATGGGATCGCCTGACGAAAAAACTCGTCGACGCGGGCACGTTCGTGCCGTTGAAGAAGAAGCCCAACTCGTTCTGGGCGGCTTCTGACCCGACCGATGTGGCGCGTGTCGAGGAGCGCACCTTCATCTGTTCGGTGAACCCCGAGGACGCGGGTCCCACGAACAACTGGATGGCGCCGGACGAGATGAAGGCGACCATGACCGAGCTCTACCGGGGCTCGATGCGCGGTCGCACGATGTACGTGATCCCGTTCTGCATGGGTCCGCTCGACGCGGAGAAGCCGATGCTCGGCGTCGAGATCACCGACTCGGAGTACGTCGTGGTGTCGATGCACATCATGACGCGCATGGGCGCCAGGGCGCTGGCCCGCTTCGGCGAGGACGCCGACTTCGTGCCCGCGCTGCACTCGCTGGGCGCTCCGCTGGAGGACGGCCGGGCCGACGTGGCGTGGCCGTGCAACGACACGAAGTACATCGTCCAGTTCCCCGAGGAGCGGATGATCTGGAGCTACGGCTCCGGCTACGGCGGCAACGCCCTGCTGGGCAAGAAGTGCTACTCGCTGCGCATCGCCTCGGTGATGGCGCGCGACGAGGGCTGGCTCGCCGAGCACATGCTGATCCTCAAGCTCACCTCGCCCGAGCAGAGGGTCTACTTCATCGCGGCCGCGTTCCCGTCGGCCTGCGGCAAGACCAACCTGGCGATGCTGGAGCCGACGATCCCCGGCTGGAAGGTCGAGACGCTGGGCGACGACATCGCCTGGATGCGCTTCGGCGACGACGGCCAGCTCTACGCCGTGAACCCGGAGAACGGCTTCTTCGGCGTCGCGCCCGGCACCGACTACCACACCAACCCGAACGCGATGCGCACGATCGAGAAGGGCAACTCGCTGTTCACGAACGTCGCCCTGACCGACGACGGCGACGTGTGGTGGGAGGGCATGGGCGAGCCGCCCGCGCACCTCACCTCGTGGAAGAAGCAGGACTGGACGCCGGACTCCGACGAGCTGTCGTCGCACCCGAACTCCCGCTACTGCACGCCGATCGACCAGTGCGACATCAAGGCCCCCGAGTGGGACGACCCGAAGGGCGTGCCGATCTCGGCGATCTTCTTCGGCGGCCGTCGCGCCACGACGATCCCGCTGATCACGGAGTCGCGCGACTGGCAGCACGGTGTCTTCATGGGCGCCACGCTGTCGTCGGAGACCACGGCCGCCGCGGTGGGCGAGACCGGCGTGGTGCGCCGCGACCCGATGGCGATGCTGCCGTTCATCGGCTACAACGCCGGTGACTACTTCAACCACTGGATCTCGCTCGGCAAGAGCGCCGACGCGCGGAAGCTCCCGAAGATCTTCTACGTGAACTGGTTCCGGCGCGGCGAGGACGAGCGCTTCCTGTGGCCGGGGTTCGGCGAGAACGCGCGCGTCCTGAAGTGGGCGATCGAGCGCATCGAGGGCGGGTCCGCCGCGCGGGAGACCCCGATCGGGTACGTGCCGACCGCGGACGAGCTGGACCTGTCGGACCTCGACGCCCCGCGCGAGGACGTCGAGGCGTCGCTGGTGTTCGACGCCGACGAGTGGCGTGCCGAGCTGCCGCTGATCCAGGAGTGGTTCGACAAGATCGGCGACACGCTCCCCACGTCGCTGCGCGACGAGTTCGAGGCGCTGAAGCAGCGGCTCGGCTGAGCTGACGCTCCCCAGGTCGGAACCCCGGTGGTCAACGGTGCCCACCGGGGTTCTCTGCGCTCGGAGCAGGGAGTTCGCTGAGTTGTCCACAGGTTGTGGACGGATCTGTGCACAGCCTGTGGACGTCTGTGGACTCCGCGCCGCCGGCTGTGGAGAACTCAGCCGGGCAGGGGGTTGCCGCCGATGCCCCACAGCCGTCCGGAGTGCGGACGGGTGGCCTCGGCGTAGCAGGTGGCGCTGGTGAAGCCCTCCGACCAGCCCCGCGTGCCGAAGGTCCGCCACGCCGGGAACACGTCCGTCCGGCTCGTCGTGCCCAGGTAGCCGGTGACGGCGGCGGTGCAGTGCTCCCGCGCCGCGGCGTCGACCTGCTCCTGCGACGGCACGGGGTCGCCCGGCTCGCCGAGCCGCAGCACACCGGGCACGGTCTCCGCGAGGTGCGGTTCGTCGCAGGACACGAGGGCGAGCTCCTCCTGCGCCGAGGGCGATCCGGCCGCGCAGAGCTGGAAGGTGCCGAACCCGGACGCGGCGAGGACACCGCGCAGGGAACCGGTCCGCCACACGGGTTCCTCGGCCGGGGTCAGCTCCACGACCGTGCACACCCGCCACCGGTCGCCCTGCTCCCAGCCCTCGGAGTTCGGCCAGAACGCCCGCACCTGCAACCGGGTGGCGTCGGTGTCGGCGCTGCCCAGGTAGTCGTTCACGGCCGCGCGGCACACCGGGAGCACGGCCCGCCGCAGGTCGTGCTCGGCGGGAGGGGCGTCGGACAGGCCGGTCAGCTCACCGACCTGCACCACCTCGGCGTCGTGGCGCTGCTCGCAGCCGATCGGCGTGAAGCTCGTCGTGTCGAGGCACTGGCCCTGCTTGGGCAGCTGCGTCGCGAGCACGCGCGTGGCGGGCGGGCCGGTCGTCGTCGACGCGGGTGACGTCGTGGGTCCGACGTCGGGCGAGCCGGAGATCCGGTCGGTGCACGCGACGAGCGCCAGCGGCGTGATCACCGCTGCCAGCGCTCGTCGCACACCGATCACGGGGTCACAGTACTGAGGTCACACCAGGGCGACGAGGGCGATGGCCTGATCGGCGATCTGCCTGCGCTGCGCCTCGAACGCGGCGTCGGTGAGCGCGGCCGGGTCGGCCGGCTGGTCGAGCACCGGCGTGTGCAGGTGGCCGCCGAGCACGGACGTCGCGCCCGCGCCGAGCCGCACCCGGTTGGCCCGGTACATGCTCTCGTTGGACAGGTAGTCGCCGCCGCCGCCGACCGCGGCGACCGCGCCGGGGGTGGGCTCGTCGGTCCGGCAGTCGTAGGGGACGGTGCCGGGCGTCGAGCCGAGCGGCCACTCGCAGAACGACCGGTTGAGCCGCACGGTGAACGGCCCGGTGCCCGCGTCGATCATCTTCTGGTGCGGCAGCGTCGTCTCGACGAACTCCGCCGCGGGCTGCGGCCACCCGGCGGCGTCGGGCACGGTGCCCACCGACGACAGGCCGTTGTTGTCCGGGAAGCCACCGCGCCAGCGGGCCGCCCACCGCTCGACGTCGAACTGGCCGGGGCGGCCCTGGCTGAGCGTCACGATCGCGTGCGGCGCGTTGCGGGCGCGCAGCGCCTCGCCGTAGACGGCCTCGACGATCCCCTGGTCGAACGCGCCCCACAGCACCGGCAGCACGGCGGCCTGCACGACGACCCTGCCCTGCGGCGTGTCGATCACCCTGCCGTCGAGCTGGAGCGCGGCCACGCCGGCGGGGTTGCCGCGGCGCACGGACGGGCCGTCGAGCTGGAACGGGTCGAACCCGGTCACGACGATCCGGCGCACGTCCGGCTGGCCGGAGAACGCCACGTCGGTGACGCCGCGCGACGCCCGGTCGAGGGAGTCGACGAGCCGGGTGCGGGTGACGGCGTCGAGCTGGCCGCGCGCGGGCTGCCACTGGCGCAGCGCCCTGGTCATCGACAGCCGCGCCCAGTACAGCGGGCGGTCGTCGTAGGCGTCCCAGGACGCCTGAGCGGACCGGGCGCGGGCCACGGCCGCCTTCCACAGCGCGGTCCCGGCCGACGAGGCGAGCTCCTGCGCCTGCCGGGTGCTCGTCCCGCACAGGCGGGAGGTGAACGCGGCGACGTCGTCCTCGAAGCCGGCGAGGCGCACCAGCTCGGGGCCGACGGCGGTGGTGCCGCCGGGGAGGACGTCGTCGAGGCGCTGCTCCTCCGCGGTCAGCGCGGCGGTCGTGTCGTAACAGGGGGCGGGGGCGGCGTTCGCGAGTCCTGGGGTCGCGAGCAGCGCGAGGGTCACGGCCGCGGGGAGCAGCGCGCCCAGCAGCCGGACCGGTCGAGTGGAGTTCTTCACCGCATGATCGTTCACCCTCGCGGGGTCATCCCGATACCGGCCACCGGTCCAATGAGTTCACATCCACCGCCTCGGTGGTGAACGGCCGGAGGGCGACGCCCGCGCCGACGAGCGCGTCCCGCACCGCGCCACGTCCACGGCTCCCGGCGCGTCCCCGTGCACGCAGAACGAGTCGGCGCGCATCCGCACGGGGTGCCCGTCGGTGCTGCTGATCCAGCCCTCGGTGGCGAGCACGACGCAGCGGCGCGCGATCTCCGCCGGGTCGTGCAGCACAGCGCCGGGCAGACCGAGCACCACCAGGCGCGGGTCGTGGGCGCGGACCGCGCCGACCACGGCGTCGGCCTGCGCCTCGTGCCGCCCGAGCGCGGTGTGCGGCGTGACGTGGCGACGCGGGTGCGAGCGGCTCGCGCGTTCGGGTCCACGGTCCTCACCTCCGACCACCAGCGCAAGGATTGTTCAACAATCCCACAATACTCCGATGGTGCGGCGCGGTCCTAGACTGACGACCATGACAACCGCGCAGGCCGGCGACTGGCTCAACTCGTTGGCCGGGGGGCGGGCGGACCTGGAGCGCGCGAGCACGGCGGAGCGGGTCGCCGACGTGCTGCGCTCGCGAGTGCTGGAGGGCGACCTCCTGCCGGGGCTGAAGCTGTCCGAGGAGGCCATCGGCGGTGCGCTCGGGGTCTCCCGCAACACGCTGCGCGAGGCGTTCCGGCTGCTCACCCACGAGCGGCTGCTCGTCCACGAGTACAGCCGCGGCGTCTTCGTCCGCACCCCGGACGTCGCCGACGTCAGCGATCTCTACGTCGCCCGCCGCGTGATCGAGGGCGGGGCGCTGCACCGCTGGCACGAGGCGACCGACGAGGCCAGGCAGACCGTGCGCGACGCCGTGCACGCGGGCGTCGACGCCGCCGCTGACGAGCGCTGGGTCGACGTCGGCACCGCGAACATCCGCTTCCACCAGGCGATCACCGGTCTCGCGGGCAGCGCCCGGCTGGACGAGCAGGTCGAACGGCTCCTCGCCGAACTGCGCCTGGCGTTCTGGGTCATGGGCGACCCGAGCGAGTTCTACCGCGACTACGTCCCGATGAACCGCGACCTGCTCGCCCTGCTGGACGCCGACCGGCTGCCCGAGGCGGAGGAGGCGCTGGTGCGCTACTTCGACGTGGCGGAGAACCACATCCTGAGCAGGCTGCGGGGCGTGTGACCGTCCGATCACGATTCCACTACGTCAGGGCGCGGTAATGCGCTCGACACGATGACGTGCGTCGGCGGTACGGCCTAGCATCCGCGCAACAACCTGCCGGGAGTTGTCTCGGGCGCACGGAGGGGCAGCCATGCCGTCTGCACGACAGACCGGGGCCGACAACGGCCTGCGGTGGTCCAACTGGAACCTGCTGCTGCTGGTTCCACTGCTGATGCTCGTCACGTCGTGGTTCAACGCGGACGGGCCTCGCGTCCTCGGACTCCCGTTCTTCTACTGGTACCAGTTCGCCTTCGTGCCGGTCGGCGTCCTCTGCGTCGGCGTCGTCTTCGTCATGACGCGCGACGAGCCCGTCGAGGCCGGGGACGACCTGCTGGACGTGGACGACCTCGACGTCGCCGAGAAGACCAGCACAGAGAAGACCGGCACAGAGAAGACCGGGACCGGGAAGACGGGGACCCAGAGGGGCGCAGCCCAGAAGAAGGCCGTCCAGAAGAAGGTCGCCCAGAAGAAGGTCGCGCAGAAGAAGTCCGCGCAGCGGAAGGCCGGGGGGAAGAACTGATGCAGTGGACCGAGTTGGTGGTCTTCACCGTCCTGTTCCTGGTGGTGACGGTGCTCGGCTTCGTCGCGGCGAAGTGGAAGGCGGGCGACACCCTCGAACACCTCGACGAGTGGGGACTGGGCGGCCGGAAGTTCGGCTCCTGGATCACCTGGTTCCTCGTCGGCGGTGACCTCTACACCGCGTACACGTTCGTCGCCGTCCCCGCGCTGGTGTTCGGCGCGGGCGCGCTGGGCTTCTACGCGCTGCCCTACACGGTGGTGCTGTACCCGATCGTCTTCCTGCCCCTGGTGCGCATGTGGTCGGTGTCCCGCGTGCACGGCTACGTCACGCCGGCCGACTTCGTGCGCGGGCGCTACGGCTCGCACTGGCTGGCGCTGATCGTCGCGGTCACCGGCATCGTCGCGACGATGCCCTACATCGCGCTCCAGCTCGTCGGCCTCGAGGCGGTGCTGCGGACGATGGGCCTCAACGGCGGCGGCGTCCTCGGCCACCTGCCGCTGTTCATCGCGTTCCTGATCCTCGCGCTCTACACCTACCAGTCCGGGCTGCGGGCTCCGGCGCTGATCGCGTTCGTCAAGGACTCCCTGATCTACCTGGTGATCATCGTCGCCGTGATCTACCTGCCGTCGAAGTTCGGCGGCTGGGGCGCGATCTTCGACACCGCGCAGGCCAAGTTCGACGCCACCGAGTCCAAGGCGGACGGCGTCCTGCTGACCGCGAACAACCAGCTCCAGTACGCGACGCTGGCGCTGGGCTCGGCACTGGCGCTGTTCCTGTACCCGCACTCGCTGACCGGCATCCTCGCCTCGCGCGGACGCAAGGTCATCAAGCGGAACATGGTGGCGCTGCCCGCGTACTCGCTGCTGCTGGGCCTGCTGGCGATGCTCGGCTTCGTCGCGATCAGCGCGGGCAGCAAGCCGATCACGAACCAGGCGACCGGCCGTCCGGACACGAACACCATCGTGCCCGTCCTGTTCGGCCAGGAGTTCCCGGCGTGGTTCGCGGGCGTCGCCTTCGCCGCCATCGGCATCGGCGCGCTGGTCCCGGCGGCGATCATGTCGATCGCGGCGGCCAACCTGTGGACCCGCAACATCTACAAGGAGTACGTCAAGAAGAGCGCCACGCCCGCCGAGGAGGCCAAGCAGGCCAAGCTCGCCTCGCTGGTCGTGAAGTTCGGCGCGGTCGCGTTCATCGTGTTCGTCGACCCGCAGTTCTCCATCGACCTCCAGCTCATCGGCGGCGTCATGATCCTCCAGACGCTCCCGGCCGTGGCCATCGCGCTCTACACGCGCTGGTTCCACGTGTGGGGCCTGGTCGCCGGGTGGGTCGCCGGCATGGGCTGGGGCATGTACCTGCTGTACACGATCCCCAACCCGGCGGCGAACAAGGCGCACTTCGGCGGTTCCGCGCTGACGCTGGACAAGCTGTCGCTGCTCGGCTGGCACCCGTTCGCCGGGTCGCCCACGCAGATCTACGTCGGCGCGGTCGCGGTGGTCGCGAACCTCCTGGTCGCCGTCCTGGTCACCCTCGTCGCCCGGAGGGCCGGGGTGTTCAACGGCACCGACCAGACCAGCGCGGCGGACTACCACGTGGACGAGGACAGCCCGCGCGTCCGCGCCATCGCCACGCACTGATCGCGGCGCGCTCCGGCGCCGGTCCCCGCGGGGACCGGCGCCGGAGGCGTCTCAGGGCAGGAGCGCCCGCAGCCACAGGTGGTAGGGCGTCGGCACGTCCTGCCAGCGCGGTTCGCGCACCGCCTCGATCAGGAACCCCGCGCTCTCCAGCGCGGAGGTGTACGCGGACAGCGGGCGGCTCCAGCCGCCGAACACCATCGGCAGCCCGTTCCGCTCGACCGGCTCGGTGTACCAGTTCTGCTCGAAGTACGGGTGCGCCCGATCGGTCCCGTTCGTGATCGGGTGGGTGATGGACAGGCACAGCCGTCCGCCGGTCACGAGCACCCGCGCCGACTCGCGCAGGAAACCGTCCACGTCGGACACGTCCATCAGCACGTTGTAGGCGACCACCAGGTCGAACCGGTCGTCGTCCAGCGGCAGCGCGGCGGCGTCGGCCACGAGGTACTCGCCCTCGGGATGCGCCCGCGCGGCGGCGTCCACCAGCGTGGGGGAGGCGTCGATCCCGGTCACCCGGTGCCCGCGCGCGGCGAGGTCGCGCGCCACCCTGCCCTCCCCGCAGCCCTGGTCCAGGGTCGCGAGACCGGGAGCGGGAACGAGGTCGAGGAACGCGTCCCGGTAGGTCCAGTAGGAGTCCATCCGGGGCTCGCGGACCCAGGCGATCCAGTTGCGGGCCTGCTCTTCCCAGTGCTGCTCGGACTTCTCGGTCACCTGACCGAAGGTAGAACGTCCGGCGTGCTCCGATCGAGCGCATTTCACCGCGTCCCGCCGTCGGCGCGCGTTAGGTTGGGCCGCGAGGGGGAAGCGGATGACGACCGAGCCACCGGTGAACACCGCCGACGCGGCCGTGGGAGCGGGCGGGAACCTCTTCCAGGTCGGCGGGGGAACCGGCGACATCTACATCAACTCCTCCGCGCCCGCCGAGCCCGTGCGGCCGTACCGGGCCGGTGCGGTGCCGCTGCCCGCCGCGCACTTCCAGCCGCGCGACGCCGTCCCGGTCGAGGGCACCGTCGTGCTGTGCGGCCTGGGCGGCGCGGGCAAGACGCAGTTCGCCGCGCACCTCGCCCAGACGCTGTGGCAGGTGGGGGAGCTGGACCTGCTGCTGTGGGTCACCGCCACGTCGCGCGAGGCTGTCGTGTCCGCGTACGCCGGGGTGGCCGCCGACGTCCTCGGGTCGGCCGACGCCGACCCGGAGCGGGGCGCGCAGCGGTTCGCGCAGTGGCTGAACACCTCCGGCGTGCGCTGGCTCGTCGTGCTCGACGACGTGCGCGCGCCGAACCACCTGCGCGGGCTGTGGCCGCCGCCGCACCCCACCGGCCGGGTCGTGGTGACCAGCCGCAGCCGGCACCACGCCCTCGTCGCGAACCGGACGCTCGTCGACGTCGACGTGTTCACGCCGGAGCAGTCGTTCGCGTACCTCGACGCCGTCCTGCCCGGCCAGGACCCCGACCAGCTGCGCGGTCTCGCCGAGGACCTGGGCCACCTGCCGCTGGCGCTCGCCCAGGCCGCCGCGCACGTCGCCGACCGGCTGCTGACCTGCGCGGACTACCGGGAACGGCTCGCCGACCGGCGCCGGTCCCTGGTCGACCTGCTGCCGGAGGACGACGCGCTGCCCGACGAGCACACCGCCTCCGTCGCGGCGACGTGGTCGATGTCCGTGGAGCTCGCCGACGCGATGAGGCCGGTCGGCCTCGCCCGCCCGCTGCTGGAACTGGCGTCCGTGCTCGACCCCAACGGCGTGCCGCTGGCCGTGCTCACCGCGCCGGCCGCCCGTGCCCACCTGGCCGCCGCGGCCGGTCGCGACGTGGCCGCCGACGAGGTGCGCGACGCGACGGCGTGCCTGCACGTCCTCAGCCTGCTCGGGCACGACCCCGGCGGCGGGCACCGCGCCGTGCGGGTGCACGGGCTGGTGCAGCGCACCACCCGCGAGGCGTGCGCACCACCGCGGCTGGCCGCCGCGGCGCGCGCGGCGGCCGACGCGCTCGTCCAGGTGTGGCCCGAGGTCGAGCGGGACCGCGACCTCGCGCACGTGCTGCGCGCCAACGCCGACGCCCTGCACGACCACGCCGGTCCGGCCCTGCTGCGCCCCCACGCGCACCCGGTGCTGTTCCGCACGGGCGACAGCCTGGGCGAGGGCGGCCTGATCGCGGAGGCCACCGCTCACCTGGAGAGGCTGGTCGCCGAGCTGGAGGCGCACCACAGCTCGGACGACCTGGCCACCCTGACCGCGCGCAACAACCTGATCCGCTGGACCGGTGTCGTCGACCCGGCCGCCGCGGCCAGCGAGTCGGAGCGGCTGCTGCCCGACCTCCTGCGGGTCCTCGGCCCCGACGACCGGACGACGTCGTCCGCGCGGGTGGAGAACGCAGCCCTGCGCGGCAGGGCCGGGCACCCGTCCGCCGCCCGCGCCGCGTTCGACGCGCTGGTCCCCGAGCTGGAGCTGCTGTTCGGGCCGGACGACGCCGTGGTGCTGCTGGCCCGCGCGCACGCCGCGGAGGCGCTGGGCATGACCGAGCGGCCCGGCGCGGCGGTCGCCGTGCTGGAGGGGCTGCTGCCCGACCTGGCGCGCGTCTGCGGGCGGGACCACCCCGACGTCCTCGCCGTGCGCTCGTCCCTGGTGCGGTGGCGCGTGGAGGCGGGCGATCGCAGCGCCGTGGCCGGCGCGGAGGCGCTGCTGGCCGACCACGTCCGCCTGCTGGGGCCGGAGCACCCGAGGACCCTGGGGCTGCGCGGCCGGGTGGCCTCGTGGCGCGCGGAGGACAGCGACCCCGCCGAGACGGTGTTCGCCCTGGAGACGCTGCTGACCGACCTGGTGCGGGTGCTGGGCCCCTCGCACACCGCCGTGCTGACCACCAGGGGCGACCTGGCGCTGTGGCGGAGCATGGCCGGTGACACCGCCGCGGCGGTGACGGCGCTGGAGGAGCTGCTGGCCGACGCCAGCCGGTTCCTGGAGCCGACCGATCCGGTCGTCCTCGGCGTGCGCGGCGGTCTCGCCGCGGCGCACGTCCACGCCGGAGCGCCCGACCGGGCGGCGAAGGACGTGGAGGCGCTGCTGGACGACCTGGTCCGGGTGCACCCGCCGGGCCACCCGGACGTCCTGGACGCGCTGGAGTTCCTCGCGCAGTGCCGGTTCGAGATGGGGGACGAGGCCGGGGGGAACGCCGTGCTGGAGGACCTGAACGCCGCCCGAGCGCGCCTCGGACGCTAGCGGTCGACCACGAGCGCCGCCGCGCCCACCAGACCGGCCTGGCCGCCCAGCTCGGCCGGGACGACCCGCAGACCCGCCAGGTAGGACAGTCCGGCGTGCTCGTCCAGCGTGCGCGCGATCGGGTCGAACAGCAGGTCACCGGCCTGCGCCACCCCGCCGCCCACCACGGCCAGGTCGAGGTCGCACACGGCGGCCGTGGCGGCGATGGCCAGGCCCACACCGCGCCCGGCGCGCTCGAACGCCGTGCGCGGGATCTCCTCGCCCGCGAGCGCGGCGGCGGCCAGGTGCGCCGCGTCGGCGTGCGCCGGGGCCTGCCAGCCCAGCGACCGCGCCCACGCCACCATCCGCGGCCCGCCCGCGACGGTCTCCGCGCAGCCGCGCCCGCCGCACGTGCAGGGCAGGCCGTCCGGCTCGACCACGACGTGCCCGACGTGCCCGGCGTTGCCGCTGCGACCGCCGTAGGGCCGCCCGCCGAACACCAGTCCGCCGCCGACGCCCGTCGACACGACGAGGCCCACCATGAAGCGGCTGTCCCGGCCGGCGCCGCGCCAGTGCTCGCCCAGCGCCATGCACACGCCGTCGCCCGCCAGCTCCACCCGCGAGCCCGGCACCAGGTCGGCGACGCGGTCGCGCAGCGGGAACTCCCGCCACTCCGGCACGTTGATGGGGCTCGCGGTGCCCGCGACCACGTCGACCGGACCGGCGCAGGCGATGCCCACGGCGGCGACCTCCTCGCCGCGCAGCGCCTGCTCGGCGGCGGTCACGACCGCCTGCCACGTCGCGTCCGCGCTGGCGGTCGGCGTGGGCACCCGCACGGCGCGCACCACCTGCCCGTCGCGGTCGACGATCCCGGCGGCGATCTTCGTGCCACCGACGTCCAGCGCCAGCACCCGATCAGTCACTGTCCACCACATCCGGTCCGAACCCGTCACGACGCCGGGGACGTTAGTCGCCCCGTCGTGGAGTTCCTTCACCCGGACGGGTCAGGTGCGTTTGAGCATCCGGGTGAGGCCCGCCGCGACCGTCGTGGCCAGCGTCCAGCCGGTGACGATCATCAGCACCGCCACCCACTGCGAGGCGCCCGGCGTCTGCCAGCGGTTCTTGTTGCCGAAGTCCACGATGGGCACCAGCAGGTCGATCGTGAACAGCCACGGGTTCCACGGCAGCGTGTCGTCGGAGTTGATCACCACCAGGTCCGGACGCACGGAGAACCACACGCTGCCCAGCACCCACGACACGACGAGCCACCCCAGCGCGCGCGCCGGCCGGTAGCCGTAGCCCACCATCGACCGCTGAAGGAAGCTCCACAGCAGCACCAGCGGCGCGAGCGGCCGCCGCGTGCCCTCGGCGACCGCGACGTGCCGCAGCCGCTGCTTCTCCATCAGCACCGTCGAGGCGTGCTCGTCGTTCCCGCCGGCCCGGAGCATCACGGCGAGCTGGTCGTAGGGGCCGGGCTGGTAGCTGCGCCGCATCGCCTGGCGCAGCCAGCGCAGCCGCCGCTCGATCTCGTCGTCGTCGCGCAGGTCGACGGCGTTCGCGAACGAGTCGTAGCGGAAGTCGTCGAGGTCGATGCGCCCGGTGGCGTTCCAGAACGCCTCGTTGTCGTCCAGCGTCGTGCAGCGCGCGTGCCGCAGCGTCACGTCGCCGCGCGGCGGGCTCACCGTCGTCAGCACGAGCTCCTGCACCTGCATCCCCAGCGCGTTGAGCGCGTGGCTGTCGAGCCGGTGCCCCAGCACGGCGCCGGAGAAGTTCGCCATCCGGCCGACGACCGCGCGCCGGGTCCGCACGCCGCCGTGCGCGACGAACTCCTTGTGCCCCGACGCGCACACCAGGTCGCGGCCGACGGTCGCGCCACCGATGTCCACGGACGGCTTCTCGTCGTGGGAGTAGCGGTTGCGGCCGGGCGCGGTGATGCGGCTGCCGCGCAGGTCGAGGTTCGCGCCGATCACCACGCCGCGCAGCTCCAGCCCGCCCTCGACCTCGGCGTCCCGCGCGGTGAGGTTGCTGCCGACGCGGCAGCGGTTGGCCAGCAGCGCGTCCGCGCGCGGGTTCGCCAGCTCGGCGCGGTTGAGCACCAGACTGCCCCTGACCAGGACGTCCACCATCCGCAGCTGGCCGCGCACGGTCACGCCGCGCGCGGTGATGTCGCCGTTGATCTCCGCGCCGTCCAGGTGCACGGCCCGCCCGAACCCGGTGGGATCGCCGTCGGTGCCCTCCCCGGCCGCGCGCAGCACCGCGCCCGCCAGCGACAGCGTGCCGCCCACGCCCGCGTTGACCAGGCGCACCGTGCCGTCGCTGCGGAAACCGCGGTCCAGCTCCACGTCGCCGCTGACCTCGACGCGGTCCAGCACGACCGTCGCGCGCGGGTCGGCGTGCGGGTCGTCGTCGTCCGAGGCGGTGGGCTCGCCCGCGGTCAGCACCGCCCCGCGCAGCGTCAGCGCCGAGCTGATCCGCGCGTTGGGCAGGAACAGCGTGCCGGTCGCGGTGAACGGGTGGTCGGCGCCCAGCGTCGCGAACACGAGGTTGCCGCCGACCTGCATCCCGTTGCCGTTGACGACGAACCCGGCCGGGTTGCGCAGCGTCGAGCCGCTGAAGTTGCAGTTGCCGCCGATGCGCGCGCCGGCCGTGCGCAGCTCGCCCTCGACGTCGACGCGGTGCGCCAGCAGGGCTCCCGCGACGACCAGCCGGTCCGCGTGCAGCGCCAGCCGGCCCGTCGCCCGCAGCGTCGTGCGGCCGAGCAGCAGCGACCCGCCGACGTCGGCGTCGTTGAGGTCCAGCAGGCCGGTGACCGTGCTGTCGATCAGGGCCACGTCGTTGGTGCTGCGCAGGTTGCGGCCCGACAGCCCCGGCAGCCAGCAGTGGTCGAACTCGACGCCCGCGATGCTGCTCTGCCGCAGGTCGGGCGGCTGCTCGAAGCGGCAGTTCACGAACTCCAGCAGGTAGGGCAGCTCCATCGCCCGCAGGTCCAGCTGGCCGGTGAGGAACCGGTCGGACACGCGCACCACGGGCTGCGCGCTGGCCCTGCGGCGCAGCGGCCACGGCCCGTTGTCGCCGTCCACGACGCCCCTGAGCACGTCGGCCGCCGGCATCCGCGACGACCGGGGCGGGTGGGGGTCGAAGACGTCCAGCACCCGCGCGCGCTCCTCCACGGTGCCGTCACCCTCCCCCGAACAGCGGTCGGGCGCCGGTCCCGAGGGGAACCGGCGCCCGACCGACAGTAACCGACTAGGCGTCGGTGCCGAGGTGGTTCGGGTTGAGCACCCTGGCGAGGAACGTCTTCGTGCGCTCGTGCTGCGGATCGCCGATGACCCTCTCGGCGGGGCCCTGCTCGACGACGTAGCCGCCGTCCATGAACAGCACCTTGTCGGCGACCTCGCGGGCGAACTGCATCTCGTGCGTGACCACGAGCATCGTCATGCCCTCGTCGGCGAGCTGGCGCATGACCGCGAGCACGTCGCCGACGAGCTCCGGGTCGAGGGCGGAGGTGGGCTCGTCGAACAGCATCACCTCGGGGTCCATCGACAGCGCCCGCGCGATGGCCACGCGCTGCTGCTGACCGCCGGAGAGCTGGCCGGGCAGCGCGTGCGCCTTGTCCAGCAGGCCGACCCGCTCCAGGTTGCGCAGCGCGACCTCCTCGGCCTCCGCCTTGCCCCGCTTGAGGACCTTGCGCTGCGCGATCGTCAGGTTGTCCAGCACCCGCAGGTGGGAGAACAGGTTGAACGACTGGAACACCATGCCGATGCGGCGGCGGGCGGCGTCGATGTCGACGTCGGGGTCGGTCAGCTCGACGCCCTCGACGACGATCTTGCCGCCGGTCGGCTCCTCCAGCAGGTTCACGCAGCGCAGCATCGTGGACTTGCCCGAGCCGGACGGCCCGATGATGCAGACGACCTCGCCGCGCTGGACCACGAGGTCGATGTCGCGCAGCACCTCCAGGTCGCCGAAGGACTTCTTCAGGCCGGTGATCTCGACCGCGGTGGAACCCGTGCTCCCGGTCATGCCGACACCCCCAGACCGGTCGACTCGGGCGAGCTGACCTTCTTGCCGCCGGTGCGCCGCTCCAGGTACCGCGACAGGTAGCCCAGCGGCAGCGTGATGATCAAGTAGCACAGGCCGACCACCAGGATCGGGGTCAGCGACGGGCTGCGGCTCAGCGTCTCGCGGCCGAACTTCGTCAGCTCGTACTGGTCGCGCGCCAGACCGATGATGTAGATCAGCGACGAGTCCTTCGTCAGCAGGATCAGCTCGTTGGTCAGCGGCGGCAGGACGATCCGGAACGCCTGCGGGATCACGATGCTGATCATCGCGCGGCCCTGCGACATGCCGAGCGAGCGCGCCGCCTCGACCTGGCCCTTCGGCACGGCCTGCAGGCCCGCGCGGATCGTCTCCGCCATGTAGGCGGCGCCGACGATGCCCAGCGCGAGCATGACCGTCGAGTAGATGTCGAACTGGAGCTGGAACGCCAGCGGGACGCCGAAGCTCAGCGCGATGAACACCAGCAGCGCCGGGACGCCGCGGAAGAACTCGATGTAGATCGTCGCGATCCACCGGTACGGCGCGACGGACGACAGCTTCATCAGCGCCAGCACCAGGCCCAGTGCCAGACCGAACCCGAAGCCGAGTGCCGTGTAGACGATCGTGTTCTTCAACGCGATCGTGATGACGCCGGGGAACATCGACGCGGCGATGTCGAGGTTGAAGAACGCCCGCTTGATCTCGCCCCAGTCGGCGACGAGCGCGACGACGAGGACCACGAGGACCAGCAGTCCGTACTGAGCGCCGCGGAACACCTGTGCCCGCTTGCGCTTCGAGAGTGCCATGGGAGAGCTCCTGGGTGCGGAGGGTTCGGAACAACGCCGCGGGGCCGGTGCTCGATCAGCACCGGCCCCGCGGTCGACCGGTTACTTGCTCTCCGGCTTCTTGCCGAACCACTTCTCGTAGATCGTGTCGTACTCGCCGCTCTCCTTGGCCTTCTTCACGACCTCGTTGATCTTGTTCAGGAGTTCGGTGTTGCCCTTCTCGACGCCGATGCCGTACTGCTCACCGGTCTCGAACTCCTTGGTGACCTCGGTGTCCGGGAACTCCTTGACGTAGTCGAGGAGGACACCGTTGTCGTTGATCGCGGCGTCGACGGCGCCGGTGCGCACGGCGGTCTCCATCAGCGGGAGGTCCTCGAACTGGATGACCTCGTAGCCGTTGGCGTCCTTGTTGGCGTTCGCGTACTCCTCACCGGTCGTCTCCAGCTGCACGCCGATCTTCTTGCCGCGCAGGGAGGCCAGGTCGGTGATGCCCGAGCCCTTCTTGACCAGCAGCGCCTGGCTGGCGTCGAAGTACGGGTCGGAGAAGTCGATCGACTCCTTGCGCGCGTCGTTGATGGTCATGCCGGCGGCGGCGAGGTCGCACTTGCTGCTCTTGAACGCCTCGCCGGAGGTGATCGTCTCGAACGGGGTGTCGAAGATCTTCTGCTCGACGCCCAGCTCCTTGGCGACCAGGTCCACGAGGTCCACGTCGAAGCCGACCGTCTCGTCGCCCTGGCTGAACTGGAAGGGCTTGTAGGACAGGTGGGTGCAGGTCGTCAGCTTGCCCGCCTCCACCAGCGCGATGCCGCCCTCCGTGGTGCCCGTGGACGTGTTCGTGCTGGTCGCGCAGCCGGACACCGCCGCGGCGGCGAGTCCCAGCGCGGGGATCAGGGCGAGCAACTGCTGCCTGGTACGACGGGCCACTGCGTCACTCCTCGTAACTCTGTCGGACGAGTGTCCGGAATATTGCCACTTGTTCCACCCTGTGGACAGCACGCGCGTGTTACAGCGCGTTCAAGTGCATGAATCTTGCGTCACTCGCGACCGTCCACCGGAAGTTCTTCCCCGGAACGGCCCACGTCACACAACACCGGTACGGAGAGCGCCCGGACGAGCGCTCTCCGTCGTGAGATCCGGCGCGACTCAGAGCAGGCCGGCGACCAGGGCGGTCCACCCGGTCTGGTGAGTCGCGCCCAACCCCTCGCCGGTGTCCCCGTCGAAGTACTCGCTGAACGTGACGTGCTCGCGCCACAGGGGTGAATCCGACGACTCGATCCGCTTGCCGTCGGCCGGTCGCCGTCCGTCGTGGTCGGGCAGGAACAGCGCCACCAGCCGCCGCGACAGCTCGTCCGCCGCCTGGCCGGCCGTCACCTGGCGGCGCGACCCGGTGGGAAGTTCCACGTGGAACCTTCCGTCGTGGAAGGCGTCGATCGTGCGCAGGGCCTCCACGAGCAGCGCGTTGGTCGGGAACCACACCGGGCCGCGCCAGTTGGAGTTGCCGCCGAACATCGGCGTCCTGGACTCGCCCGGCTCGTAGCCCATCCGGTGCTCCTGGCCCGCGACCTGCACCTCCAGGCCCTCGCGGTGCGCCACGGACAGCGACCGGATGCCGTGCGGGGAGAGGAACTCGCCCTCGTCGAGCATCCGCGTCAGCACCAGCCGCGTCTTCCGCTCGTCCAGCAGCGACAGCAGCGCCCGCTGCCCGTCCGGGTGGTCCTGCCAGGTCAGGAACGGCGCCAGCTCCGGCCGCCGGTTCAGCAGGTGGTCCAGCCGCCGGGCGAAGTCCGGCAGGTCGGTGAACACCCACGGCTCCAGCACCGCCGAGGCCAGCAGCGGGATCAGGCCCACCATCGACCGCACCCGCACGGGCTGCGACTCCACCTCGCCGTCCGGCAGCTTCCGCGACACCACGTCGTAGCAGAAGCCGTCCTGCTCGTCCCAGATGCCGCGCCCGCCCGAACCGAACTGCGAGGACGCCTCGGCGATGCTCAGGAAGTGCTCGACGAACTTCGTCGCCACGTCCGAGTAGGACGCGTCGTGCCGCGCCAGCTCCAGCGCGATCTGCATCAGGTGCAGGCTGTAGGACGCCATCCATGACGTGGCGTCGGACTGCTCCAGCCGCCACTCGCCCAGCATCGGCTCGGAGCGGTTGACCGGGCCGATGTTGTCCATGCCGAGGAAGCCGCCCTCGAACAGGTAGCTGCCGTCGGCGTCCTTGCGGTTCACCCACCAGGAGAAGTTGAGCAGCAGCTTGTGGAAGACCTTCGCGAGGAACGCGCGGTCCGTGCCGCCCTCGGCCCGGTACACCTGGAGCGCGGCCCACGCGTGCACCGGCGGGTTCACGTCGCCGAACTCCCACTCGTAGGCGGGGAGCTGCCCGTTGGGGTGCATCAGCCACTCCCGGCACAGCAGCAGGAGCTGCTCCTTCGCGAACGCCGGGTCGACCAGCGCGAACGGCACCGTGTGGAACGCGAGGTCCCACGCCGCGAACCACGGGTACTCCCACTCGTCCGGCATGGAGATCACGTCGGCCACGTCGAAGTGCCGCCAGTGCGTGTTGCGGCCGTGCGGGCCGCGCCGCGACCGGGGGGCCGCGGGCTGCGCCGGATCGCCGTCCAGCCACTCGCGCGTGCGGAACCGGTAGTGCTGCTTGGTCCACATCAGCCCGGCCAGCGCGCGTCGCAGCACGTGCGCCTTGAGCGGGGAGGCGTCACCGGCGACGTCGGCGTGGAACTCGTCGGCCTCCGCGCGCCGCGCGTCGACCGTGGCGCGGAACGACGGGCCGAACGCGTCGATGTGCCCGTCGCCGTGGGTCAGCCGCAGCCGCACGGTCACCGTCTCGCCGGGGTCGACCTCCTCGAAGGAGTACCAGGCGGCGACCTTCGTGCCCGGCTTGCTCCGCGAGTCCGGGCGCGCGACCTGGCACGCCGTGTTCTCCCGGCCCACGACGTAGCGGTCGATCCCGTCCTTGGTCCAGCGCGTCGGGTTCTGCTTCGCCCCGAACAGCGCGACCTCGTTGGTCTCGTTCTCGGTGATCAGCAGGGTCGGCGACCCCGCGGTGTGCAGCGTGTAGCGGCCCAGCGCGCCGTGCTCGGCGACCACGCGCCGCCAGCCGCCCTCGGTCGAGGCGACCAGGGTCGGCCGCCGGTCGTCGCGGCCCCACGCCCACGTGTTGCGGAACCACAGCTGCGGGAGCAGGTGCAGCGGCGCCGGGTCCGGGCCGTGGTTGGTGGCCGCGATCTCGATGCAGATGTCGTCGGTGGCCGCCTTCGCGTAGGACACGACGACGTCGAAGAAGCGGTTCTCGTCCAGCGCGCCGGTGTCCGACAGCTCGGGCTCGCGGGACTCCCGCCCCGCGCGGCGGGCCGCGTCGC
Organism: Umezawaea beigongshangensis; assembly: GCF_016464305.1. Lineage (GTDB taxonomy): Bacteria > Actinomycetota > Actinomycetes > Mycobacteriales > Pseudonocardiaceae > Umezawaea_A > Umezawaea_A beigongshangensis. Next base: position 154,097 of record NZ_JAEIOJ010000003.1, on the reverse strand, counting down.
GCAGCTCCTGGTAGGGGAACTCCGCCTGCGGGTACCGGTAGAGGACCTGCATCCACGAGTGCGTGGGGGTGCCGTCGGTCACCCACCAGTACTCCTTGGCGTCCTCGCCGTGGTTGCCCTCGTCGTTGGTGAGACCGAAGTAGCGCTCCTTGAGGATCGGGTCCTTCCCGTTCCACAGCGCGAGGCCGAAGTTGAGGAATCCGTGGACGTCGCAGATGCCCGCGATGCCGTCCTCCCCCCACCGGTACGCCCGCGAACGCGCGTGGTCGAAGGGGAACGAGGTCCAGGCGTCGCCGCCCGCCGAGTAGTCCTCGCGAACGGTGCCCCACTGGCGTCCGGCCAGGTAGGGGCCCCACAAGCGCCAGGGCGCGTCGGGTGAGGCCGAAGCTGCGAGACGCGCTCGCTCGGCCTGCTGCCTGTGCTCACTCACCGACCCAGTGTGCGGCATCGGTGCAGCTTGCCGGTTACTCGCGGGTTATACCGTGAATACCCCCAGCTCAGCGTGTCGCGACGACCCCCGCCGCGAATCCGCAGGTGGTGCGACACCGGGTCTCGTCCGGACGGCGCGGACCGGCTCCGGGCCGGTCCACGCCGTCCGCACGGTCGTCACGGAGAGTGATCAGCGCTGGGAGTGCGCGTGCAGGGCCAGCGCCACGCCCTCGGTGATCCGTGCGGCGTGCGCCAGGTTCAGCGACTCGTCCGGCACGTGCATGTTCGAGTCCGGCCCGACCGCTCCCGTCACCAGGAACTGCGCGTCCGGGTAGGCCGCGTGCAGCAGGCCCATGAACGGGATCGACCCGCCCAGCGACACGGTCCGCCACGGCGCGTCGAACACGCTCTCGCCCGCGTCGTCCAGCGCCGCGCGCAGCCACGGCGCCAGCTCCGGCGCGTTCCACCCGTCCGCGTGCTCCACGCGGCTCAGCTCGACCTGCGCGTCGTGGGGCACGTCGGTCGTGAGCAGGGTCCGCAGGGCCTCCAGGGCGGCGGCGGAGTCGGCGGTCGGCGGCAGCCGGAAGCTCAGCACGAGCGTCGTGAACGGCCTCAGCACGTTGCCCGCGTCGTCCGGCTTCGGCAGGCCGTCCGCGCCGGTGACCGACAGCGTCGGCTTCCACCCGACGTTGAGGGCGAGCTGCGCCTCGTCCTCGCTGACCAGCGCCGAGATCGCGGGCAGGCCGGTCAGCGCGCCGGGCGCCGCCGCGACGGCCTCGCGCAGCTCGGCGAGCCGGTTCTCCGGGACGTCGACGTGCATCTCGCGCACCAGCACCTCGCCGGTCGCCGAGTCCTCCACGCGGTCCAGCAGCTGCCGCGCGACGCGGAACGAGCTGGGCACGATGCCGCTGACCATGCCGGAGTGCTGCCCGGAGCGCAGCACCCGGACGGTGAGCGCGACCTGCACCAGGCCGCGCAGCGACGTCGTCAGCCACATGCGCTCGTAGTCGTTGCCGCCCGAGTCCAGGCACACGACGAGCGAGACCTCGCCGAGCCGGTCGGACAGGTGCTCCAGGTAGGCGGGCAGGTCGGGGCTGCCGGACTCCTCGCCGGTCTCCAGCAGCACCACGCAGCGCCCGTGCGAGCCGCCCGCCGCGCGCACGGCCTCGATCGCCGCCGTCGCCGCGTACGCCGAGTAGCCGTCGTCGGCCGCGCCGCGCCCGTAGAGCCGGCCGTCCCGCACGACCGGGCTCCACGGCCCGAGGCCCGCGGACCAGTCGGCGACCGGCGGCTGCTTGTCGAGGTGCCCGTAGAGCAGGACGGTCCCCGCGTCCTGCGCGCCCGCGGTGGCGGGGACGTCCACGAGCAGCAGCGGCGTGCGGCCGGGGAGCTGGACGACCTCCGGTCGCGCGCCGGGCAGAGCGCGGTCGGCGATCCACGCGCTGACGTGCTCGATCGCGGCGTCGAGCTGCCCGTTGTCCGCCCAGTCCGGGTCGAACGCGGGGGACAGCGCCGGGATGGCGACGAGGTCGGACAGGCTGGGGAGGACGTCGTCCTCCCAGAGCCCGCGAACGGTGCTGGTGAGTGCTGATCGGTCCACGGCCCGATCCTGTCACGGGCGGGGGCTTCCGGTCGGCCGCGTTCTGCCGTTGAATGGCGTTAACGAGCGGTAACGCAGTCACGGCCGTTCACGCGCCGCCGCTCTCGCCGGGACCGTCGGAGGTGGACCTTCCCACTGTTTCGGCTGATCAGCACGTTGCAGTTCGTACTGTCAGGTGGGACGGGGCTCACACCAGGGGCCCGCCCCGTGTCAGGATGTGGATGGAAAGCACCGTCAGCGCCGACGGTCGCCGCAACGCTCTCACCAGGGCGGCGGTGATCGGTGGCGCACGCCGCACGAGGTCGTCACGAGCGACCGGGCGGCCTCGTAGACGAGGAGTGAGGCGCATGTCGTCTCCCGAGCAGTGGACGCGCCCCGAACCCGACGCGGGTCCGGCCGCGACAGCGGCCAGACCCACCGCGGAACAGGTCATCGCGGGCTTGCGAGCAACGGACGAGGGCGGCGCCGACCTGGTGCAGCTCCTCACCCCGGAGGGCGAGCGGGTCCAGCACCCCGACTTCGACATCGACGTCACGGCCGAGGAGCTGCGCGGCCTGTACCGCGACATGGTGCTCGTCCGGCGCGTCGACCGGGAGGCCAACGCGCTGCAGCGCAAGGGCCAGCTCGGCATCTGGGTCCCCCTGCTCGGCCAGGAGGCCGCGCAGATCGGCGCCGGCCGCGCGATGCGGCCCACCGACATGGCGTTCCCCAGCTACCGCGAGCACGGCATCGCCTGGTGCCGCGGCATCCCCCCGACCGACCTGCTCGGCATCTTCCGCGGCACCGACCACGGCACGTGGGACCCGCTGGAGAAGCGCTTCCACCCCTACACGATCGTCATCGGCAACCAGGTCCTCAACGCCGCCGGGTACGCCATGGGCCAGAAGTTCGACGGCGCGGTCGGCGACGACGACGGCGAGGCCACGATCTGCTTCTTCGGCGACGGCGCCACCAGCCAGGGCGACGTGCACGAGGGCTTCGTCTGGGGAGCCGTCTACGACGCGCCGCTCGTGTTCTTCTGCCAGAACAACCAGTGGGCGATCTCCGAGCCCACCGAGCGCCAGTCGCGCCTGCCGCTGTACCAGCGCGCCCGCGGCTACGGCTTCCCCGGCATCCGGGTCGACGGCAACGACGTGCTCGCCACGCTCGCCGTCACCCGCTGGGCGCTCGACGAGTGCCGCAACGGCAACGGGCCCGTCCTGATCGAGGCGTTCACCTACCGGATGGACGCCCACACCACCTCCGACGACCCCACCCGCTACCGGCTGTCCGACGAGCTGGAGATGTGGAAGCTCAAGGACCCCATCGAGCGGGTCAAGGTCCACCTCGTCAAGCAGCAGTGGGCCGACGCGGCGTACTTCGAGGGCGTCGAGGCCGAGGCCGACGTGCTCGCGGCGGAGCTGCGCGACTTCTGCGTGGCCATGCCGGAGCCCCCGGCGCAGCGGATCTTCTCCGGCGTCTACGCCGAGGCCAGCCCCGTGCTGGACGCCCAGCGCGACGAGTTCCTCGACTACGTCTCCGGTTTCGCGGGAGGTGAGCACTGATGGCTGCTCCGACGATGGACCGCGCCGGCACCGGCGGCGCGTCCCCCACGCAGACGCTGACGATCTCCAAGGCCCTCAACTCCGGCCTGCGGGCGGCCATGGAGGCCGACCCGAAGGTCGTCGTGATGGGAGAGGACATCGGCAAGCTCGGCGGCGTCTTCCGCATCACCGACGGCCTCCAGAAGGACTTCGGCGAGCAGCGCGTCCTGGACACGCCGCTGGCCGAGTCCGGCATCATCGGCACCGCCGTGGGCCTCGCGATCCGCGGGTACCGGCCGGTGTGCGAGATCCAGTTCGACGGCTTCATCTTCCCCGGCTTCGACCAGATCGTCAGCCAGGTCGCGAAGCTGCACTACCGCACGCAGGGCCGCATCACGCTGCCGATGGTGATCCGCGTGCCGTTCGGCGGCGGCATCGGTGCGGTCGAGCACCACTCCGAGTCGCCCGAGTCCTACTTCGCGCACACCGCGGGGCTCAAGGTCGTCTCCTGCTCCAACCCCGCCGACGCCTACTGGATGATCCAGCAGGCCATCGCGTGCGAGGACCCGGTGCTGTTCTTCGAGCCCAAGCGCCGCTACTACGAGAAGGGCGAGGTCGACACGACGGCCCGCCCCGGCCCGCTGTTCGCCTCGCGCGTCCTGCGCACGGGCACCGCGGCCACCCTCGTCGCCTACGGCCCGATGGTCCGCACCTGCCTGGACGCCGCCGCTGCCGCCGCGGAGGACGGCACCGAGCTGGAGGTGATCGACCTCCGGACGCTGTCCCCGCTGGACCTGGCCCCGGTCCACGAGTCGGTGCGCCGCACCGGCCGGCTGGTCGTCGTCAGCGAGGCGCCGAGCGAGTCGTCCATCTCCAGCGAGATCGCGGCGAAGGTGCAGCAGGAGTGCTTCTACTCCCTGCAAGCGCCGGTGCTGCGGGTGACGGGGTTCGACACCCCGTACCCGCCGTCGAAGCTGGAGGAGGAGTTCCTCCCGGACCTCGACCGGGTGCTGCACGCCGTCGACCGCTCGCTGGCCTGGTAGGGGAGACAGCAGAACATGCCGAAGTACCAGCGGTTCCCCCTGCCCGACACGGCGGAGGGGCTCACCGAGGCCGAAATCCTGACCTGGCACGTGAAGCCGGGCGACGCGGTGACGGTCAACCAGATCATCGTGGAGATCGAGACCGCCAAGGCCGCCGTCGAGCTGCCCTGCCCGTGGGAGGGCGTGGTCACCGAACTCCTGGTGGAGATCGGGCAGACCGTCGAGGTCGGCGTCCCGATCATCACCATCGACACCGACCCGTCCGGGTCCGCTCCCGCTCCGGTCGCCGACGCGCCGGTCAACGGCACGTCCAGCGGCAAGATCGGCGAGGAGATGCCGGGCGGCCGGATCGCCACGCTCGTCGGGTACGGCCCGAAGGCGGGCGCGGCCACGCGCCGGACCCGCAAGGCGCCCCCGGTGGTCGCGGCCGCCGCGCCGGTGGCCCCGGCTCCGGTGGTCCCCGCTCCCGCTCCCGCCCCGGTGGTCCCCGCTCCCGGTGGTCCGGTGCCGCTGGCCAAGCCGCCGGTGCGCAAGCTCGCCAAGGACCTGGGAGTCGACCTGCACGCGCTGACCGGGTCAGGTCCCGGCGGTGTGATCACCAGGGAGGACGTGGAGCGCGCGCAGGCTCCCGCTCCCGCACCCGCGCCCGACACCGGAGCGCGCGAGCGGCGCGTGCCGGTCAAGGGCGTCCGGCGGGCCACCGCGCAGGCCATGGTCGACAGCGCGTTCACCGCGCCGCACGTCACGGAGTTCCTGACCGTCGACGTCACGCCGATGATGGAGCTGCGCGCCAGGCTGAAGAACTCCCGCGAGTTCGGCGGCGTGAAGCTGACGCCGCTGGCGTTCTGCGCGAAGGCCGTGGTCCTGGCCGCGCGCCGCACCCCCGACGTGAACGCGACGTGGGACGCGGCGACCGGCGAGATCGTCTACAAGGACTACGTCCACCTGGGCATCGCGGCGGCGACGCCGCGCGGCCTGGTCGTGCCGAAGGTCCGCGACGCCGACCGCATGTCGCTGCGCGAGCTGGCCGAGGCGCTCGACGCCCTGGCCACGACCGCGCGGGAGGGGAGGACGCCACCGGCGGACATGGTGAACGGCACCATCACCATCACCAACGTGGGCGTCTTCGGCGTGGACACCGGCACGCCGATCATCAACCCCGGCGAGTCCGCGATCCTCGCGTTCGGCGCGATCCGCGACATGCCCTGGGTGGTGGACGGCCAGGTGGTCCCCCGCAAGGTCTGCCAGCTGGCCCTGAGCTTCGACCACCGCGTGGTCGACGGCCAGCAGGGCAGCCAGTTCCTGGCCGACGTGGGCACCCTGATGTCCGACCCGGCCGTGGCCCTGACCTACTGACCCGCGAGTTGAGCGTTCAGGCACGGCGAGTTGAGCGTTCGGGCACCGCGAGTTGAGCGTTCGAGCACCGCGAACACCACGTTCGCGGTGCTCGTTCTCGTTCACCGCTTGACCCTCCAGCGACTGGAGACCTCATCGTGGACCCCGTGAACGGCTACTCGATCGGCGAGCTGGCCAGGCTGAGCGGCCTGTCCGTGCGGACCATCCGCTTCTACTCCGACTCCGGCGTCGTGCCGGAGGGCGGGCGCACCAGCAGCGGGTACCGCACGTACGACGTCACCCACCTGGCGCGGCTCAAGCTCGTGCGCACCCTGCGCGAGCTGGGCGTGGACCTGCCCACCGTGCAGCGCGTGCTGGCCCGCGAGGTGACCCTCGCGGACGTGGCGCGCGTCCACGCCGAGGCGATCGACGCGCAGATGCGGACGCTGCGGCTGCGCCGCGCCGTGCTGCGCGCTGTGGCGAAGCGGGAACCGGTGGAGGGAGAGGTGGAACTGATGCACGACCTGGCGACGCTGTCCGAACAGGAGCGGCAGCGCATCCTCGACGACTTCCTGGAGGAGGTCTTCGGCGGGCTGGACCTGGAGCCCGCGTTCGCCGCGATGATGACGTCGGTGAAGATCGAGCTGCCGGAGGACCCGAGCCCCGAGCAGCTCCGGGCGTGGGTCGAGCTGGCGAACCTGGTGCGCGACCCGGACTTCCGCGCGCTGATCCGCGGACTGTCGGAGGAGCACGCGGCGGCTCGCGCGGCGGGCGAGTCGATGATCCTCACCGAGGAGGTCAGGGCGGCGCACGCGTTCGCCGTCGAGCAGGCCGCGGCGGCGATGGCGGCGGGTGTCGACCCCCGCTCGCCCGAGGGCGCCGAGGTGGCGGAGCGAGCGCTGGCCCGCTGGTCGGAGGCGTTCGGCCGCCCGAACGACGAGTCGCTGCGCGGGTGGCTGCGCGAGCGCGAGGAGCACGGCGGCGACCCGCGCGCCGAGCGCTACTGGCAGCTCCTGGCGACGATCAACGGCTGGCCCGCCGTGCCGTCGACGGTGGCCGAGCGGAAGTGGCTGATGGAGGCCATCTGACGGCGGCTCGCTCCCGCACGAGGCAGAACGGGTGCCCGGCCGGGTCGGCGAACACCCGCCAGACCCGGTCGGGCCGGTTCACCTCGCTACCGAGTACCTCGGAGCACAACCGGCCGTGGACTACGACGCGGTCGCGCCCCCAGTACGGACGGTGTGGCCGGCGTCGCGGCCGTGCACCCCCGCCACGCCCGCGAGCACCCGGCCGGGATCGGCCAGGAACGACAACGCACTGGCGGTGTCGCCCCGCACGTCCGCGCGTACCCGCTCGGCCGCGGCCGGATCGCTGAACCTCACCTCGTCGATCTTCGCCAGGGCCTCGCGCCGCACCTGCTCCTCGTCGAGCACCACCACGGTCACCTCGGACGACACGACGTACCGCGGGCCGGAGGTGAGCGCGTCCCGCAGGGCGAGCTTCTCCTCGTGCGTGCTGGGAAGATTCGGGTTCGTCCTCATGATCCACGAGTATCGGCGCGGACGCGCAGCGTGACATCCTGGATCTCCCCGGACTTCGCGCCGCGCACCCCTAGGGGTCGACGGCCGCGCTACCGCAGGTCGAGCAGGCTGAGCTGATCGGCCTCGGGCAGCGGCGTGGTGCGGTGCTCGGCGCTGTGCAGGCACCGCCCGCACGTCACCGGGTCCGTGGTGGGCACCAGACGGGTGAAGTCCCACGACCCGGAGCCGACGTGGCAGGTCGGCGCGGGCACCACGATCCCGGCGATCCACGCCTGGGGCCGGATGCCGTGCACGGCGCCGTGGGTGTGCAGCCGCCCGTGACGGCCCTCGGGGAACTGGGCCAGCATGTGCCGGGCCGCGGCCGCCACGTCGGCAGCCCTGGCGTCGAGTTCGCTCACGCCCCCATCCTGCCTCGCGGGGCCGACAGCGGGGCCCTCCGAGCCGGAGGACCCCGCCCACCACGACGACCCGCGTCAGCGGATGTACATCCCCGAAATGGCCCTGGCCACCACCAACCGCTGGATCTCGCTCGTCCCCTCGAAGATGGTGAAGATCTTGCGCGGCCCTGTGGGCTACCTCGGCTCGTTCACGTCGGACGGCAGCTGAGCTGCGCGTTCCTGCTCGTCGTTCGTCGTCGTTGATCCACCTTGTCCGACTTCTCACGGCCTGGAGACGGTCTGAGAGTTGATCACCACACCTTGCGTCGCCTCGATACGAGGTCGACCACGCGGCCGGTAGGCCCGTGCCAAGGCAAACCTTCGACCTGGACACGGACCTACCGGCCGTTGTCGTGCTCGGGCACCGGAGACACGTGACCTTGGGGACCGGGCGGCCGAAGTTCATGTCCACACGGCACAGAGGTGACCCCTCATGCTCATGGCCGTTGGCGCGAAGCGTCGACGGGCGTCGATCGCCGTGCCCAGCTCGGTCAAGCCTCGTGTCGCGCGATCGTCAGGGCAGAAGCAGGCCGGGAGTACGTGCCGCTGGCGGTGGTATGTAGCCGCACCCTGGTCGGGGCTGCGTCGCCCGGCGGCCAGGCGTAGCGAAGCGGCAGCCTGGCCTGCCGGGATGGATGCGGCCCCGGTGCCAGCGTGACCGGCCCGCAGCGCGCCGCCGTCGGCGGCGCGCCTTAATCCTGTAGAGGCAGATTCGGGAAGATCACCGATCAAGAATTTTGACAGTCACCGCAATATGTTCATTGCTTACATCCCGAGTTAGATCGCTTTCTATTCCCCTCGGATTCGCTAGACGGCCGTCATAGTCGAAAACTAGACAAATGAGGTGGCTCACTCCACCCTTGGCTGCATATTTGTCTCTATCTACTATTAGTTCTTCGCCGAGTTTTCGATCAGTCAGGCCTTCGCGGGTGTATTTTAGTTCGATAGCCAGTTCGAAATCGGGTATAACGAAATCAATCCGAGAAGCTCCGCCGCCGAATTGAGGAGCCCAGTCTTCCGGGCGAACGTCATCAAAGAACTGAACGAGAAGTGCGCGGAATAGATCTTGCGCATCGTACTCGTCTTCGACTGTGAGCGTGCTTCGATTATTGTGACGTCGCAACAAGGCACGCTCAACATAGCGGAATCGATCTGCAAGTGCTAGAATTAGTGCAACAGCATCCAAGTGTTGGTGGGCAAACTCTACTGCACCAACTGAGTTTTGGGTCCTAAGCGACCCATTCGTGAGACGAGTCAGCAATATGCTGATCAAATGTGCCTTTTCTGAAGTTGACCTCTCAATCAAACCGTAGTCGCCGTTCTTTATGGCTTCCGCTTCTTCTCGTCCCTCGCGAAAAAACGGCATGTATAGGCTGTTCAATGAGGCCAAATTGCGCAACTTGGGGTGCTTCGCAAAGTCGTCGCCGTACGAATGTCCAATTATCGAGTCCAGGTCGTATAGCCTGTCCTGCCTAAAATTAAAAGGAGGATCCTCCTCAAAGAGGAACCTGTATCGAGCGGAGATTGCGTTGAACCCGTAGCTCGAACGGTTCATATTCCAGTGAACTACTCGCGCGTCAGAGGCGGAGAGTACATCATTGTAAAACCTGGTCAGTAGGTCCTTTTCCCTGTCTTCGACATTACTGCTGGGAGATGAATTTGCAATAGAATAGGAGCGTTCGTGTATAGTTCCCCCAGCATCGCTCGGCTCCGACAAGGCGATACATGTAATCGCAACAGGCTTATCGGTAACCTCAAAAAAATTCCCACAAGCATAATGTATGCAGAGAACTTTTTCGTTCCGATGCAAAGCTCCCTGTAGTTCCCGTCGTTGTCGAATCGGATCTGTCATATTTGTGAACCCCCGTACTTCATGGTCCTCCTACTGGGGAGCAGCATAGCGGTTAGAGGAGCTCCCGGCCTAGATCCGCAACCAGTATCAAGACAAATAAATCGATCTGACATGAATGGCTCCCCATCGCGTTGGACATAGTGCCCTGCTACAACAAGCTTTTTAGAAAAGTTAGCATGGGGTGAAAACAGGGTCCTAAAACTTCCCAATACCATGGATTCTAGAGATCTATCTTTTGGATTATTTGGGTTCAATCCCGTATGAGATATAAGGTAATTAGGCGTCTCAAAGTAGATTTCCGTCGACTCGAGCATCCTTTTGTGATCGATTGGAAATTCATCTTTAAACCTTTTAAATGGCCTATCGGTTGCATCTCCTAAGTAACTTTTTACTGTTGACAGTCCACCCATTTTTATGAGCTGACCCATATCTCCGGTGGCTAGGAAATCTAGCAATGCTACTTCATGATTACCTCGAAGTAGGATGAGATGGTTCCCTAAGGTTTTTTTTGCGTGTATAAGAGTTTCAATGACTGCGCGAGAGTTGGGTCCTCGGTTCACGTAGTCGCCGAGAAAAACCGTAGTAATTTTAGTTGCAAAAGCGTATGCAAGAACCTTGCGAAGTGGAGTTAAAACTCCGTGAACATCTCCGACAACGAGTATTTCTTCCCTGTTGTCAATCATAGCGGAGGCAATGCTAGAGCTGCGTAATCTATTGTCTTGGATCCGCTAATAACGTTTGCTATCAACGCAGAAGCGTGTCGGTAATGAGAGTTGGCGACAGCGATCTCTTCGAGAGTTTTGTATCTATTCTCCTCTGCGCTAGGAAGGTTGTCGACGATTACATCATAGATATTTTGTAGATTATCTGGGGAAATCTCCCATTTCCTGCGATTCTGTACCGGCCCGGTAAGCCGTTTATCTTGAAGAATTTTTTCTGCGTTATCGATATCGAAAGTTGGTGTGCCCGCTTCCGTGCACTTTATATAAGCGAGAGTCCTCAGGATATAGATACCTAGCCTGGTTAGGCTTTTTAGATGCTGATCAGTGTCTAGCAATGAGGGGTTAAGGGCGCGCGCTGCAATAGCCAGTTCTTCCTTTACCAAATCGTAGCTTTTTGGTGCCGTATACTCGTTCAAGCATCCAGCGAGAATATTTTTATGATCGTATACCGAGATGCCTTCGATCTTAAGGTGTAGAACGAACAAACTCCCCTCTTGCGCCATTATCTTCAGGTGTAGTGGTGTGTATTGCGTAACGCTGATATGGTTAAAATCATATGCCTTAGGAGATCGTTCTACTAGTTGTAGTAGATCAATATCTGATTCTTTGACTTCAGTTCCTCGCGCGTAACTTCCGTAAAGCATTGTAGCCAGTGAATCGCCTAGGTTGCGTTCATCGATAAACTTTAGTGCACGGCTTATAACGCTTTCGCGATCATTGGTATCTATAGACTTATTATTGGTTACTCTGGTGCTCATGCTTGAAGGATAGCTGTTACCCATGACAGTCTGCTGCTCCCGGTGTCGTGCGTTGACAGAAAGTGTAGCTTTAGTCTGCACTTGGTTACTGTGCGTGTTTGAACGCTTAGCAGTTGTGGTCGATGACAGAGCTTGGAGCCCGCTTCACTGTGGGATAGCGACGGATGAGCTGCAACTTTGATCTACTGGAGGTGCTATGGACTTGCAGCATCTAAGTAGCTGTTTCCGAGCTACTGGGGTTGGGTGAGTCGGCGGCTGGTGATGCGGATCATGGACCAGCGGACCATGGCCTCGTGGTGGTGGCGTAGGCGTTCGTAGTCGCGGACGCAGCGGCGGTGTCCGCTGATCCATGCCAGAGTCCGCTCTACCACCCACCTTCGTGGCAGCACGGTGAAGTACGGCACTTGCGGGCGTTGGACGATCTCCACCAGCAGGCCCGGGGTTGCTCGGGCCCAGCCGAGCAGAGAGCCGGTGTAACCGCCGTCTGCCCACACCAGCGCCACCCGCTTGCCTCCGGTGTCACGCAGGCGCCGCAACAGGCTGCGGGCGGCGACTCGATCCTGCGTCGAAGCCGGGGTCACCAGCACCGTTAACAGCAGTCCCATGGTGTCCACCACGATGTGGCGCTTGCGCCCCGCGACCTTCTTGCCACCGTCCCAGCCCCGGGTGGCCCGGCCTACGGTCTCGGCGGCGCGTACCGACTGCGAGTCCATGACCGTCGCCGACGGCGCCGCCACCCGCCCTTCCGCGAGCCGGACCCGGTCGCGCAACGCGTCGAGCAACCGCTGCGTGGCACCGGCCTTCTCCCACAGGGCGAAGCGCTTGTGGACCGTGGGCCGGGGCGGGAAGTCGGCGGGCAGAGCGCGCCATTTGATGCCGTTGTCGACCACGTAGCCGATCGCGTCCACGATCAGGCGGCGGCAGTGCTTCTCCCACCGCCCGCCCCGACCGGCCAGACATGCGGGGTCGGGCAACAGCGGGTCCAGTTCGGCCCACTGGGCGTCGGTGAGGTCGGTGGGATACCGCCTTGTCCGTCGAGTGGGCTGGTGGGAGGCGGCCAGGCGGCAGCACGGGCTACCCGCGGTCGAACCGCCCGCGGGGATCGGGCACGATAACAACGGAACTCCTGGTGGAACGGCGCATAGACACCGTCCGATCTACCAGGAGTTCCCCTGTCTGCGCACCAAAGCTTCTCCGCCCGACCAAGCTCGGATACAGGCACTAAGATTGCCGTATGTCTTCAGTGCAGTGGGCTTACGAGATCGCTTTAAATTTATTTGCCGATACTCTTCCTCGAAGGTGGAAACATATTCAAGGAGTAGTCGCAAAGGTGGAATCTATAGGTGGTGTTTATTCCAATGACGAGGCGCAGGTTCTGACTGCAGCAGCTCTCCTGCATGACATTGGATATGCGCCCGGTGTGGTGGTAACAGGATTTCACCCCTTAGATGGCGCTAGGTACTTGGAAGCACAAGGTGTGGACAATCGTATATGTGGCTTGGTTGCCCACCATTCATGCGCATATCGTGAGGCCGGTATGCGTGGTTTGTCTTTAGAGCTTTCCTCATGGCGAGATGAGAGAACGTCTATTAGAGATGCTTTGTGGTGGGCGGATATGACTACAACTCCTGACGGTGCGCCAAAAACTTTTGCGAAGCGCGTGAAGGAAATTCAGAAACGGTACGGTCCTCATGATATTGTTTCCATCTTTATTGAACAAGCCGAGTCGGAACTCCTATCTGTCGTTAATCGAACAGAAATGAAATTAAAACAGGAAAAGATTTTCTACAAAGAGAAATAGACCCTATTTCGGATTTCAAACCCGTGTTGAATGCGCAACTGGATTGACGGATGAATATTAAGAGAATTTAATTCTCCGCGTGCAATCCATTGCACTTCGCTGGACTCGCTGCTAGTGTGAATTACCCCTCCTATTGGTTGGGCGCGGAAGCAGATAGAAAATTCTTGACGCACCTCCCCGTTTGCGTAAGATATGACATGTGCAGGATCAGAGTAGATTCCGATAACTTCTTTGGGCTCTACATCTATGCCGGTCTCTTCCTTGACTTCACGTATGACGGTGCGGCCAACTGTCTCACCAATGTCTTGTTGTCCTCCTGGGATTGAGTAAAGGTCACTATCCGTGCGCCTGATCATGAGCAGATGACCTTGATCGTCCTGGACGAACGCGGTCACCGCGACCACGATACTGTTGGCCTTCGGGGCATTGGGGTCGTGGAAGTAGTCGGTACGTGCCATGTCTGTCTCCTTACCGCTTCGAGGGCTTGGCGTTGTCCCACACGCCTTGGAAGCTTTCCAAGTATGTCTCGAAGAGGTCGCCTCCGGACAACCGCCGTAGGTGCAGGACCGGCGCGTGAGCTGCCATGAAGCCGTGCACATGCGTGTTCACAAGCATCTCGTCATCGAAGCGGTAGATCGAGTTGTAGAGGGTTGTGCCGTGCACGCGGATGTCCACCCCCGGCACGTCGGCCAACGGCTTGTAGATTGCCAGCGCGTTGCGGATCTTCGCGGGAAGCGTGCCCTTGCCGATGCCCTCCTCCTCGCTGCGGCGAGCTACCTCCCGGCTCGTGGGGTCGCCGAGCAGTATGCGGATCTTCACGCCGCCCTCGGCCTTGGCTCGCAGGGTTCGGATGAGGGCCGGGTTGTCGACCATGAACATGGCCGCGTAGACCAGGATCGAGATGCTGACCTTGGTGTCGTTGATCAGGTGCGTCCAGGTGTCGGCGGTGACGGCGTGGCGGTGCGGGTAGACCCGCACGACCTCTGAACCGCTGATCTCGGCCTTGCGGGCCTCGCCTATCGCGTCCGGCCACAGGTAGGTCTCCGGCTCGCGGACCAGGGAGGCGATGGTGTGGCGGTGACGCGGGTAGGGCGTGCGGTCCTTGGTGATCCACCGCTCGACGGTCTTGGGGTCCACGCCCGTGGCCTTGGCGACCTGTAACAGGTCCACACCGTTGCGCAGCAGCGCATCCCGCAGTCGCTCGTTCGGCAAGACTCCCCCTCGTTGACAAGTTGGGACGTCTTCAACCTAGCAAGGACGTCTCTAGAAATTCCGCCATGCGGTGCTCCCGTCCCGCCTTTACACCGAAAGTAGTGGTTGCCGAGACGTCAGGCGACGAGCTTGACCGGCGATGACGAAGAAGTGCAGCGATGGCGATCACGGGTGGGAGCAGGCTCCCGGCGACTCACGACTACGTGTTTCCACGGGGTGCGTTGGTGATGGGTGTGGAGCCGGTGCTGCGGTTCGAGCCGGCTGAGGAGCGGGCGAAGGGGCTGCCGCTGCAGCAGGAGACGGACAAGGAGTCCGGGCTGTTGGTGTGGTCGGTGCTGGTGATCGATCAGGCGGCGGAGCGCAAGGCTGACGCGGTGGTGACGGTGAAGATCGCTGCTCCGCATCAGCCGGTGCCACCGGAGGCGATTCCGGGGACGGACGTGCGGCCGGTGGTGTTCGAGGGGCTGACGCTGACGCCGTGGGTCGATGACAAGGCGTGCCGCTCGGGTGGTCCTGGTGAGCGTCACCGGTGCCGGGCGAAGCTGGCCTACAGCCTGCGGGCAGCCGGCATGAAGCCGGTGGTCGCCAAGGCCGCGCCCAAGGCGGCGTGACCGGCATGGCGGACATGGTTCGGGTCCACGTCACGGCCGACTTACCCATCCGGGCTACGGCCATGCCGTTCGCCGATCGGGTGGAGGTTCGGCTCGGGCAGGCGTTCCCGGCGGTGCTGCTCGTGGACCAGGGCGCGCTGTCCGGCCTGCTCGCCGCGATCCACCACGGCAAAGAGCAGTTGGAAGCCGCTCAGAGCGCGGGAGGTGGGCGGTGATGGGCTTCAACGTGACGTGCACGCCGGGGCGGGATGCGGCTGCGGCGCTGGTGCACATCACCTCCGAGCTTCCGGCGCTGGTGATCTACCTGGACCCGGTGAACATGGCGGTGCAGCTCCCGCCGTTCCCCGGTGGTGCTGATGTGCTGGCCCGGTTCTGCCGGGAGTTGTCGCGCGAGGCGGCGAAGCTGGCCGATCACCTGGACGAGACCCAGGGGCGGCACGCCCTGCGCGGTGACCTGGGCGGGGAGGGGTGAGCCGTGGGGCAGGCGGAGGGTTGGCCGCTGGCGATGCAGGCCCGGACGTTGATGGAGGCGCACGGCGCGGTGGGGCGGCTGCAACCAGCGCCCGGCGCTGAGCCGCAGGTGCGGCGGGAGTTCCACCAGCGCAGTGCGCAGGTCTACGCGCTGGTCGCGGAGGTCGACCGGGGGCATCACCACGAGGCGGTGTACTGGGCCAACCGCGAGCGGGCCAAGGCCGAGGAGATCGGCCGGGAGCTTCGCGGGAGGTCCGACGCCACGAGCGCCTGAGAACCGCCAACAGTCCATTTGAAACAGTCCGCGTGATCTTGCGGGGTCACGTGGCGATGCCGCACGTCTTGTTGCGGCGCAAGGAAGAGCAGCAGCAGGAGCGGAAACCGGCTACCAACCTCGCCGCTCCTGCGCTGTCCACCACGCGATGCGGAGTGAACGAACATGAGCGTAGAACCACGGCGCGATCGCGCGCCAGAGGGGGCCACCCGAACGCGCTGCGCCCGTTGCCAGCGCTTCGCCCGGCTGCTGCCCGGTCAGACCGAGTGCGACACCTGTGCCGGTGTCCTGCCGCTGGAGTTCGGGGGTGGGCGCTGATGCGCGGCCCCGGTGGAAGCAAGTGGGTCGATCCGGCCCCGTTCGAGGTCTCCCGTCCCCGGCTGCCCTGGTGGGCCTACCTGCCCGGCTGGTGGAAGCTCGCGGCGCTGCCCGTCCTCCTGGCCCTCGTCGCCGCCTGGCTGCTGGCGCGGGCGGTGCGGCTGGTCGTGCGGTACCCGCTGGCGGTGTCGCTGCCGCTGGTGGGGCTGCTGGTCTACCGCTCGTTCGGGCCGTGGGGCCTGGTCGTCGGTGGTGTGGTCCTGGTGCTCGTGCTGCTGGCCTGGGCACGCTGGGCGCGGGCCTCGTTCGTGCGGCACGCCTGGCACCGGGCGCTGTCGGAGTGGCGGCGGGCCACTGTCTACGTGCCGCGCTGGCGGACCGTCGTGCGGCTGGCGGAGCTGGCCAAGGCCACCCCGGACCGCAAGGAGTACCGGCCCCGGCTGGGACGGGTGCGGGCTGAGGGCTGGCGGGACCGGGTGCGCGTGCGCGTGCGGATGATCCCGGCGCAGTCCCCGGCCACCTGGGAGGCGCAGCGCGACGGGCTGGCGCACTCGTTCGGGGCGACCTCGTGCCGGGGTCGGGTGCTGCGGCCCCGGCTGCTGGAACTCGACCTCGTCCACCGTGACCCGCTTCACCGGCCCGTCCCGGTGCCGGAACTGGCGACCGACGCTGAGGGCGTCGACGTCAAGCGCGTGATCGTCGGCCGGACCGAGACCGGTCGGCCCTGGCGGCTGCGACTGCTCGGCTCGCAGGTCCTCGTCGTCGGCGTGCCCGGCGCGGGCAAGGGCTCGGTGCTGTGGTCGATCGTGTGGCAGCTCGCCCCCGCCGTCCGGGCCGGTCTCGTGCGCCTGGTGGGCATCGACCCCAAGGGCGGGATGGAACTCGGGCAGTGCCCGGAAGCCTTCGAGCGCATCGTCTACGACAACGGCCCGGACGCGGTCGAACTGCTGGAAACCGTTGCAGCACAGGTGAAGGAGCGCGCCGCTCGGTACCGGGGTGTGCGGCGGTTGTGGGCTCGGGAGACCGGTGAGCCGTTCACCGTGCTGATCGTGGACGAGCTGGCCGACGTCATCGCCTACCAGCCCGACCGCAAGCTGCGGGAACGCGCGGCGCAGGCCGTGCAGACGATCACCTCGCAGGGCCGCGCTCCCGGCTTCGCCCTCGTCGGCCTGGTGCAGGACCCGCGCAAGGAGGTCGTGGGGTTCCGGCACCTGTTCTCCACCCGCGTGGCGCTGCGGCTGGACGAACCGGCGCAGGTGGACATGGTCCTCGGCGACGGCGCTCGGGCTCGTGGCGCTGCGGCTCAGGAGATCGCGGAGGACACCCCCGGCGTGGCGTGGGTGCGGCAGGAGGGCGTCCGGGAGCCGGTGCGGGCTCGGGCCTTCCACGTCACCGACACGGACCTTTCCACCCTTCGGGGCTACTTGGCCGCTGGCCAAGCCACCGTGCACACCCTCCCGATCGTGGAGCCCCCGGCCACCGGTCACGAGGGGGTGGCGGCGTGAGCGAGTACCTGACCCGCGCCGACCGGATGCGCAAGCTGGCGGCCCTCGACGTCGCCCGCGCCGTGGCCGAGGAGCACGGGGTCTGCGTGCGGCCACTGGCCAAAGAACGCCTCGACCTCGACACCGGACGAGTGGAGATCATCCCCGTCCTCTGCGGCTCCACCGTGGCCAGCGTGTGCCCCACCTGCGCGGAGAAGAACCGGCGGCTGCGCATGGCCCAGTGCCGCGAGGGCTGGCACCTCGCCGACGAACCCGACTTCACCCCTGACACCCCGACCGGGGAGCAGAAGGAGCTGACCGCCTACCGCGCTGACCTGGTCAAGGCGTATCGGACGGCACTGGAGGAGGGCGACGAGACCGGAGCGGAGGAGGTACGGGAGGAGATCGGCGACGTGGACGCGGAGCTGCGTGGCATGGGAGTCCGCGGTGCGCTCCCGTCCGTCGAGCCCCGGCCGAAGCTGGCCCGCAAGCGGTCGACCCGGCGGCGGCAGGACGCGCCGAACCTGCCTCGGCGGCCAGTGGCCAAACGCACCCTCGGACGGGTGTACGGCGGCAAGTACCGGCCCTCGACCTTCCTCACGCTCACCCTCGACAGCTACGGCAAGGTCCGCTCGGACGGCACGCCGGTCGACCCGGCGCGCTACGACTACCGGCGGGCGGCTCGCGACGCGGTGCACTTCGCCGCGCTGCTGGACCGGTTCGTGCAGAACCTCCGCCGCTGCGTCGGCTGGGAGGTCCAGTACTTCTCCACCGTCGAACCACAGCGGCGACTGGCGCCGCACTGGCACGCCGCCGTGCGGGGCAGCATCTCCCGTGCCGAACTGCGAGCGGTCGCCGAAGCCACCTACCACCAGGTCTGGTGGCCCAACCATGACGAGATCGTCTACTCCGGCGACCGGCTGCCGGTGTGGAACCTGCACGTCCGGGGCTTCGTGGACCCGGACACCCGCACAGCCCTGCCCACCTGGCAAGAAGCCCTCGACCAGGTCGAACGACCGGCTCACGTGGCGCGGTTCGGGGTCCAGGTGCACTCCAAGGGCATCCTCGGCGGCACCCCGGAAGCCGGTCGGCACATCGGCTACCTGACCAAGTACCTCACCAAGAGCATCAGCGAGTGCTACGCGGCCACGACCACCCGGCAGGAGGAGCACGCCGACCGGCTGTGCGCCGAGTTGGCCGTCACCCCGTGCTCGCCGCAGTGCCCGGTCTGGCTGCTCTACGGCGTCCAGCCACGCGGCGCACGGCAGTCCATGACGCCCGGCGTGTGCAAGGGCAAGGCGCACAAGCGCTCCACCCTCGGCGTCGCCGGACGGCGGGTCCTCGTCTCCCGGAAGTGGTCGGGCAAGTCGCTGGCCGATCACAAGCACGACCGGCGGACGTTCGTCCGGCAACTCCTCGCCGACGTCGGCATCACGCAGGACGACCAGCCCAAGCGGGTCGTGTGGAACAACGTCCAACCCGGTGACCCGAACGTGCCTCCCCGACAGCACATGCTGCTGCGGGCCGTGGCCGAACGACGGCGCTGGAAGGCTGAGTACACCGCCGCACTGCTCGCCTCGGCACAACCACCACCGGGGGAGCACGACAGTTCGGCAACGTCGCTAGCTGCGTGAACAGGGGGAGAAGCATGTCTGTCGGGAAGATCGAACCGCTCTGGACCGTCCACGACCTGTCGGACTTCCTCGGCGTTCCGGTGCACACCGTTCGCGGGTGGCGTTCGAAGGGCTACGGGCCTCCGGCGCGGAAAGTCGGAAAGCACCTGCGCTACGACCCGGTGAGGGTCCGGGAGTGGTTCGACGGGCTCGCCGTGGAAGACGCGGCCTAGAAATTTTCGCAATTCGATCAACGGGAGAGGTCTGTCGTGGGACACGTGCAAGATCGCTGGTGGAAGGAGGTCCGCGACCCGGTGACGAAGGAAGTCGCCAGGGTCAAGACCTCGCTGTACGGCACGGGGTTGCGCTACAAGGTGCGTTACCTCGACCCGGACGGAAAGGAGTGCTCGAAGAGCTTCCCGGACCGGCAGAAGAAGCGCGCTGACGATTTCCTGCTCGAAGTGGAGTCGGACAAGCGCAAGGGGAAGTACGTCGACCCGAACGCGGGGCGGATCACCTTCGAGGAACAGGCCGAGAACTGGTTGAAGGGCTACTCGTCGGACGCCAGCACCCGGCAGACGATCAGAAGCCGGCTGCGGAGCCGGATCTACCCGTTCTTCGGCAAGCGGCAGGTCGTCTCGATCACGCCGCAGGTCGTCCGGGAGTGGCTGGGCACCCTGCATGGCGCCAAGCTCGGCGCGACCTATCAGGCCGTGCTCTACGAGACCTTGTCGTCGGTGCTGAACTCGGCGGTGGACGACAAGCGGATTCACCGCAACCCCTGCGCGGTGCGGAGCATCAAGCGGCCTCAGCGGTCCTGACGGAAGGTCGTGCCGTGGACGGAAGCGCGCCTGCGGCGGGTGCAGCTCGCCCTGCCCAGGCGGTTCACGGTCGTGGCGCACCTCGGGGCGGGCCTGGGGCTGCGGCAGGGAGAGATCCTGGGTTTCTCCCCGGACGACGTGGACCGGGAGGAGATGGTCGTCAACGTCGTGCGGCAGATCCGGATGGTGGGGCGGCAGCTCGTGTTCTCCGCGCCCAAGCGCAACAAGGAGCGGCAGGTGCCGATCTCGGCCGGGGTGCTGGAAGACCTCGACGCCTACGCGGAGGAGTACCCGGCGGTGGACGTGACGCTGCCGTGGGGCGAGCCGGGCGGGCGGCCGGTGACGGTGCGGGTGCTCGTGACGCGGGAGGACGGGACGCTCTACTCGGGCGACCTGTTCAACAAGTCGGTGTGGGGTCCGGCGTTCACGCGCGCGGGGCTCGACTACGGCAAGCGGCAGGACGGGATGCATGCGATGCGGCACCTCTACGCCTCGGTGCTGCTCGCTCAGGGCGTGTCGATCAAGGAGCTGGCGGAGTACCTGGGGCACGAGGACCCCGGCTTCACGCTGCGGACGTACACGCACCTGATGCCGTCCAGCCACCAGCGCGCCCGTGTGGCGGTGGACGAATTCTTCAGGGCAGGTAGAAGTGTAGAATTGACCGCTTAGTTTTGGGTGAATATATAATATTTGGTTCATTTTGACGAAAGGAGGTCATTTTGTATTTTGACTCCGCGATAACCATGAATTAGTTGCAGTGGAGGCCTACAAGGAAGAAGGCTAGCTCTAGAACCAGCAGGAGTACCGCGGCTGCGTATATGCGCTGCTTCTGCTCCCTGCGTTTATCTGACGAGTCTGAAAGCATCTTCCATGCTTCGAACATCTGTATATTTACGCGTGTTGAGCTCTGTGCGGGACGGAGGGCGCGTACGCCCTTACAGGCGTTTCGGGCTCCTTGCTTCGCTTGGTACATGTCACGGTTGCGCCTTCCTGGTAGTCGCGGATGGTTAAGTCGGGCATACAAGGATGTTATTACGCTAAAAGTAGCACAAAGCAAAATTGGTACGAGGAAGACTCCGGATAGTCTTTCGTTAATTGCAGCGCTTACTGTGTAACCCGCTACGGCTATTGCTCCTGCTATTAGTATAGTGGCTTGTTGGTCCAGGCTTGCCACTCGGGCATCGGCTACTTTGTAGAGTTCTCGTTGAAAATCAACCTTAGCTTTCCCATTTTCTTCGACGCTTACTCCTGGCAGGTGTATTTGATTTTCTGAACGATCCATTTGGGATCGTTTTCCTCGTGTGACTATGTTTCCGATTTTCATACTAACCTCTCGACTGGCGAACTGAAACCTCCAATAATTCTACAGCGGAAGCCAGCGAAATAAAAGTACCGACAGTTGCATTTTGCGAATCGCAAAATGCAAAACGATTATTAGAAAGTCATGTTCACAGGTAGTGCCTTTCGTGATGCGCTGCAGGACGGGATGCACGCGATGCGGCACCTCTACGCCTCGGTGCTGCTCGCTCAGGGCGTGTCGATCAAGGAGCTGGCGGAGTACCTGGGGCACGAGGACCCCGGCTTCACGCTGCGGACGTACACGCACCTGATGTCGTCCAGCCACCAGCGCGCTCGCACAGCGGTGGACGGGGTCTTCCGCCCCCGGAGGACCCCGTCCGCTCACACGGCCTGATGACGGCCTGAGGTGATCGAGTCAGCGGATGTACATGCCGGAGATGGCCCTGGCCACCACCAACCGCTGGATCTCGCTCGTCCCCTCGAAGATGGTGAAGATCTTCGCGTCCCGGTGCATCCGCTCCACCGGGTGCTCGCGGGTGTAGCCCGCGCCGCCCAGGACGTGAATCGCGCGTTCCGTCGCCCACACGGACACCTCGCCCGCCTTGAGCTTCGACATCGAGCCCTCGCCCGCCGTGAAGGGGACGTTGTTGCGGCCCATCCACGCCGCGCGCCACACCAGCATCCGGGCCGCGTCGATCTCCATCCTCATGTTCGCCAGGTCGAACGCGATGGACTGGTTCTCGATGATCTTGCGGCCGAACGCCTCGCGGGTCTTCGCGTACTCCAGCGAGTACTCGTACGCCGCCCTGGCCACGCCGATCGCCATCGCGCCGACCGTGGGCCTGGTGGTCTCGAACGTCGCCATGGCGGCCTGGCCGCCCGCCCTCTGGCCCTCGCGGGCTCGGGCGAGGCGGTGCTCCAGGCGCTCCCTGCCGCCCAGCAGGCACCTGCCGGGCACGCGGACGTCGTCGAGGAACACGTCGGCGGTGTGGGAGGCGCGCATGCCGTGCTTCTTGATCTTGCCGGGGCTCGACAGGCCGGGCGTGCCGGGCGGGACGATGAAGCCCGCCTGGCCGCGCGCGCCCAGTTCGGGGTCCACGACGGCGGTCACGACGTGCACGTTCGCGATGCCGCCGTTGGTGGCCCACGCCTTCTGCCCGTTGAGGACCCACTCGTCGGTGGCCTCGTCGTAGCGGGCCCGCGTCCGGTACCCGGCGACGTCGGAGCCCGCCTGCGGCTCGGAGGCGCAGAACGCGGCGAGCTTCGGGTCGTCCTCGGTGCCGAAGCACTCCGGCACCCACTCGGCGAGCTGCTCGGGTTCGCCGGAGGCGAAGATGCCCGCCGCGGCGAGACCGGTGCCCATCAGCGCGAGCGCGATGCCCGCGTCACCCCAGAACAGCTCCTCGGTGGCGATCGGCAGCGACAGGCCGATCGGGTCGGCGAACCACGTCGCGAGGGCCTCGAAGCCGTAGAGGCCGATCTTGGCGGCCTCCTGGATCACCGGCCACGGCGTCTCCTCCCGCTCGTCCCACTCCGACGCGGCGGGGCGGATCACGTCCTCCGCGAAGCCGTGCACCCAGTCGCGGAGATCGGTCTGGTCCTCGTTCAGCTCCAGAGAGAAGCCGCCCATGTGCGAAACCCCTATGCCTTCGGAATGGTGAACAGCGACATGAACCCGGCCGCGAAACCCAGGTCCCCCGTGACCTTGAGCTTGCCGGTCATGAACAGCACCGGGGCGGACGCGTTCCCGGTGGCGAGCTTCAGGAACTCGACGGGCGGCAGCGTCACGGTCGCGCGCGGCTCGCGGGTCTCGCCCTTGTTGATCGTGCACTCGGCGTTCTCGACGACGGCCTCGTAGCGGTCGTACCCGTCCTCGCCGAACCCGCCGGTGAGGCGGAAGTGCACCACGGCCCTCGTCGCGCCGGCGCGGTCGCTGCGGAAGTGGCTCTCCATGCGCCGGAACACCTCGTCGAGCACGCGCTCGCGCAGACCGGGCCGCGAGGTGACGGTCTCGATCTGGTCCTTGGACGCGCGCGAGATGATGCGTGCGAAGTTCTGGGCGTCCATCGCGGCGAGGTCGAAGGCCGTGCTGGCGACGGCGAGGTCGCTCAGCGCGGAGAGCAGGTCGGCGAACTCGTCCTTGCCGAGCTTCTTGGGGTCGACGCCGCGGGCGACGGCGTCGATGTCGACGCCAGCCAGGGCGGGATCGGCCGGATCGACCTGCTTGAGCGTGCTGATGAGCTCCGCCGGGCTGAGCTTCGCGACCGCCTCGGTGGTGAGGTCGATGGTCATGGGGCACCTCCAGTACCTACTGGCCAGTAAGACTACTCATGAGTAGGTAAGGCTGCAAGCAACTTCGATAATCTTCTCTGGTCCTCAGGGGGTGTGATGCAAGCTGACCAGCCGGTCCGAGCCGGCAGAGCGAAGAGACTTCCCCGCGCGGTGCGGGAGAGGCAGATCCTGGACGCCGCCGTCGACGTCTTCTCGCGCCTGGGTTTCCACGCCGCGTCGATGGACGAGATCTCCGACGTCGCGGGCATCTCCAAGCCCATGCTCTACGCCTACCTCGGCTCCAAGGAAGAGCTGTTCGCGACCTGCATCCGGCGCGAGGCCACCCGTCTGATGGAGGCCATCGCCGACGGCGTCGAGGTGGACCGGGCGGCGGACGTGCAGCTGTGGACGGGCCTGCGCGCGTTCTTCGACTTCGTCGGCGAGAACCGGGCGAGCTGGCAGGTGCTGCACCGGCAGGCCAGCTCGCAGGGAGGGCCGTTCGCCGCCGAGCTCAACGACATGCGCGGCCGGGCCATCGGCCTGGTCGCCGCGCTGCTGGAGAACGCGTCGGAGCGGGCCAGGGGCCAGGAGGCGCAGAGCCTCGCCGCCGCCCTGGTCGGCGCGGGAGAGTCGCTCGCCGACTGGTGGCTCGACAACCCCGAGGAGCCCGCCGCCGTCGTCGCCGCGCGCCTGATGAACCTGGTGTGGCTGGGCTTCGGCGACCTCGTGGAAGGCGCCGTCTGGCACCCGCCGGCACGGCGTTAGGCGCTGGTCACCACGCCGTCCAGGTGCGGTTTCCCGCTGCGGGCGTCGCGCAGGCCGAAGTGCCACGTCCCGCCGTCGGCGCGCGCGTCGAACGCGACCTCGGCGGGCAGCAGCACCGGTGCCTTGAAGTTCACGGCGACGCTGCCCGCGTCCGGCAGCCTGCCCTCCAGCGCGGCCAGGCAGCGCGCCGCGCTCCACATGCCGTGCGCGATGGCGCGCGGGAAGCCGAACGCCCTCGCGGTGAGCGCGTGCAGGTGGATGGGGTTGCGGTCGCCCGACACGTCGGCGTAGCGGCGGCCGGTGTCGCCCGGCACCCGCCACACCGCGGCGGGCGTCGGGGGCGCGGAGCGCTCTCGCTCGCCGGAACCGGAACCGGCACCGGAACCGCGCTTGAGGTAGGTCGACGTGCCGGTCCACACGGCCTCGCCCCCGGCCTCCACGGCGGTGATCACGTCGAACTGCGTGCCGCGCTCGTGCGGTCGCGCGTCGCGCGCGCGCACCCGCAGCGTCAGCACGTCGTCGGCGCGCAGCGGGCGCGTCCACTCGACGCGGTTGCCGACGTGCACCAGGCCGGGCAGTGCGAACGGGAAGTCCCGCGCGGTCATCAGGGCCAGCTGCTGCGTGAAGCCCAGCACGTGCGGATAGGTCACGGGCAGCTCGTCGCGCAACCGGAACCCGCACACCCGGTCGTAGGCGGCGAGGTGCGCCCGGTCCGCGGTGACGCCGGACAGCGTCCGCTCGGTGCCGGGCAGGTCGCCGCCGCGCTTCGCGAACGCCGTGAGGCCCGCTCTGGCGTGGAGGAGGGCGAGGTTCACGGCGCTCACGCCCCCAGCAGGCTCTGACCGCACACGCGGACGACGTTGCCGTTCACGCCCGCCGAAGCCGGGTTCGCGAACCAGGCGACGGTCTCGGCGACGTCGACCGGCAGCCCGCCCTGGGACGTGCTGTTCATCCGGCGGCCCGCCTCGCGGACGAGCAGCGGCACGGCGGCGGTCATCCGGGTCTCGATGAAGCCCGGCGCGACGGCGTTGATCGTGCCGCCGCGGGAGGCCAGCTCACCGGCGAGCGCGTCGACCATGCCGATCACGCCCGCCTTGGTCGTGGCGTAGTTCGTCTGCCCGGCGTTGCCCGCGATCCCGGAGATGGACGAGACGCCCACGATCCGGCCGCCGGGTCGCAGCGCGTCGCGGCCGAACAGCTCGTCGTTGATCCGCTCCTGGCTCGACAGGTTGACGGCGACGACGGCGTCCCAGAGCGCGGCGTCCATGCGGCCGAGCGTCTTGTCCCTGGTGATGCCCGCGTTGTGCACGACGACGTCGACGCCGCCGTGCCGCTGGAGCAGGTGGTCCACGAGCTTCTTCGGCGCGTCCGCCGCGGTGACGTCGAGCTGGAAGGACGATCCGCCGACCCGGTTGGCCACCTCCGACAGCTCGCCGCCCCGCGCGGGCACGTCCAGGCAGACGACGTGCGCGCCGTCGCGGCCGAGCACCTCGGCGGTGGCCGCGCCGATGCCGCGCGACGCGCCCGTGACCAGTGCGACCTTCCCGGCGAGCGGGTGCTCCCAGTCCGCGGGCTCGCTCACCGGTGCCGGGCCGATCCGCACGACCTGACCGGAGACGTAGGCCGACCTGGCGGAGAGCAGGAACCGCAGCGTCGACTCGACCTCGCCCTCCGCGCCCTCGCCGACCAGCACGAGCTGGGACGTCGCGCCGCGCTTGAGCTCCTTGCCGACCGAGCGGGTGAAGCCCTCCAGGGCGCGCTGCGCGACGCGGGTCCTGGCGTCGGTCTGCTCGGCGGGCGGGCTGCCGAGGACGACGACGCGGCCCGACGCGCCGACCGAGCGGATCACGGGGTGGAAGAAGTCGTGCAGCGCCCGCAGCTTCGTGCTGTCGGTGATGCCGGTGGCGTCGAAGACGACCGCCGCGTACCGCTGGCCCTCCACCGGCGCGGCGTGCACGTCGGCGCCGATCGCCTCGCACACCCCGGCCGCGGTCCGCGTCAGCCGCTCGCCGCCGCCGAGCAGCACGGGGCCGTCGAGCGCCGGCGTGCCCGGCGCGTACCGGCGAAGCTGGTGGGGCGTGGGCAGGCCGAGCCGCGGGACCACCCGCCGTCCGAGGGTCGACGTGGCGAACTTCTGGTACCGGTCCATGCGGACATCACACTCCCTACTCGCTGGTAAGTCTACTTTCCAGTAGGTAGAGTGGCGACATGGCCAGCATCAAGCGAGTCGCGATCCTCGGCGGCAACCGGATTCCGTTCGCGCGCTCGAACGGCCCGTACGCCACCGCCTCGAACCAGGACATGCTCACGACCACGCTGGACGGCCTCGTCAGCCGCTTCGGGCTCCGGGGCGAACGCCTCGGCGAGGTCGTCGCCGGAGCGGTCCTCAAGCACAGCCGGGACTTCAACCTCACCCGCGAAGCCGTGCTCGGCAGCAGGCTCTCCCCCGAGACCCCCGCCCACGACGTGCAGCAGGCGTGCGGCACCGGCCTCCAGGCGATCACCACCGTCGCGAACAAGATCGCCCTCGGGCAGATCGACTCCGGCGTCGCCGGGGGCGTCGACACCACCAGCGACGCCCCCATCGGCGTCAACGAGGGCCTGCGCGCGCTGCTGCTGGAGCTCAACCGGACCCGGAGCACGGCGGCCCGGATCAAGCTGCTCGCGAAGCTGCGCCCCGGCTTCGTCGTGCCCGACCTGCCGCGCAACGGCGAACCGCGCACCGGCCTGTCCATGGGGGAGCACGCCGCCGTCACGGCGAAGGAGTGGGGCATCGCCCGCGAGGCGCAGGACGAACTCGCCGCCGCGAGCCACCAGCACCTCGCCGCCGCCTACGAGCGCGGGTTCTTCGACGACCTCGTCACCCCGTACCTCGGCCTGACCAGGGACCAGAACCTGCGGCCCGACTCCACGGCGGAGAAGCTCGCGAAGCTCTCGCCCGTCTTCGGCCGCGGCGAGGGCGCCACGATGACCGCGGGCAACTCCACGCCCCTGTCGGACGGCGCGTCGGTCGTGCTGCTCGCCAGCGACGAGTGGGCCGCCGCGCACAGCATCCCCGTGCTCGCCCACCTGACCTTCACCGAGACCGCCGCCGTCGACCACGTCCACGGCGGCGACGGCCTGCTCACGGCCCCCGTGCACGCCGTGCCCCGGATGCTCGACCGCGCCGGGACCTCGTTGCAGGACTTCGACTTCTACGAGATCCACGAGGCGTTCGCCTCGCAGGTGCTCGCCACACTCGCCGCGTGGGAGGACCCGGACTTCTGCCGGACCAGGCTCGGCCGCGACGCCCCGCTCGGCTCGATCGACCGCGCCAAGCTCAACGTCAACGGCTCGTCGCTCGCCGCGGGCCACCCGTTCGCCGCCACCGGCGGCCGCATCGTCGCCACCCTCGCGAAGCTGCTGGCGGAGCGCGGCTCCGGCCGCGGCCTGATCTCCCTCTGCGCGGCGGGCGGCCAGGGCGTCACGGCGATCCTGGAGCGCTGACCCGGACGGCGGCCACCCCGGCTCGACCGGGGCGGCCGCCGCCGCGTCAGTTCAGCAACGTCCACGCCGCCGTGCAGCGGACCGTCACGGTGATCTGCTGCGCCTGCAGGTTCAGCTCACCCACGTCCGCCCCCGCCGTCCCGCCACCGGCGTGGGCGCGCGACATCATCGGCTGACCCGACTCGGCCTGCCACACGTCGGAGTCGCCGTCCGACAGCCGCTGCAACGGCCCGAGCAGCGCACCCAGCGCAGCCGCGTAGTTCTCCGCGCGCCGCCGCGCGTTCGCCACCGCCTCTCCCTGCGCCTCCCGCACGGCCTCCGCGTCGTCCCGCAGCTCCCACGTCGGCCCGTTCAACCACTGCGGGCCGGCCTGCACCAGCCCCGAGAGCAGGCCGTCCAGCTCGCCGAGCTCCGTCACGCGCAGCACGTAGTGCTGCACCGCCCGGCTGCCCGCGCGCCGCTCGCCGTCCCAGTTGTCGTGCACCGACAGGGTGCGCGACCGCACCTCCACGCCGTCGCCGCCGAGCAGCGGCTCCACCGCGCGCACCTGCTCCGTCAGCCGGGTGACCGCCTCGTCGCGGTCACCGCCGACCGTCTCGAAGCTGACGTCCACCTGCGCGCGGTCGGCGGTCCGCTCGACCCTGCCGATTCCCCTGGTCACCACTTCAGCCATGCCCCGAGCCAACCCGCGCCGACGCCCCGCGCGCAACCGTCGCGCTCTCACCGCGGTGCACCTCGGCCGCTTCCCGCTCGGTCGCGAGGACCGGTCCTCCCACCAGCGGTTCTCCTCCGCGCGGCGTCGTCCGGGCCTGTCCGGGGCCGTTCCCGCGCGAGCCGCTCGGGCTGTGTCCCCCATTCGGCGGAACGTGCCTGTGTCGGGGGAAAGCTGGGTGAACAGTGGTTGACACCGTTGATTCGTAGGCTTGTGCCCCACCTCACCGTTGAAACGCGTGCGCCAGGCGACTCAAAGGTGCATACTTGTGTCACAGGGTCAACCAAGGTTTTCGAGAGGGATGAATACAGCGATGAACATCGCCGCGAAGCTTCGCGCTCGTCGTGTTGAGGCTCGCAACCGCAAGGCGGTCAACCGTGCGATCGACAACGCGGCCACGACCGCGATGCGCCACGAGCTGATCGTCATGGCGCAGGCCCAGGCGACGAACCTGCGCTGAGACATCGCGCTGCACCGACGCCCGATCGACACCGGGCAGCCCCCGGTCGGCGCGCGCGAGTCACAAAGGGGGGAAGAGCAGGGCCCGGCGCACCTCCCGCGCGCCGGGCCCTGTTGCTGTTGCGGAGGAGTCGCACGGACGAGTGGTGACTCGGGTCACAGATCAACCGGTGTGTAACGGATCGCAACGGCTTCTCGATGTTCCAGATGACCCCGCGTTGCTGTCGGACCCCCGACCCGGCAGCAACGCGGGGTTTCTCGTGTCCCGGAGCGCGCCGAGAGCGGCGGGGTGACACGCTTCCCCCATGCCGCAAACCACTGTCGCGGTGCTCGGCACCGGCATCCTGGGTCTGCCCGTCGCAGCCAACCTCGCAGCCGACGGCTTCACCGTCCGCGCCTGGAACCGCACCCGCTCCCGCGCCGAACCGCTCACCGCCCGCGGGGTGCTGGTGACCGACACGCCCGCCGACGCCGTCTCCGGCGCCGACGTGATCATCACCCTGCTGAGCGACGGCTCGGCCGTCACCGAGACCATCACCGCAGTGGCGGACGCCCTGTCGAGTGACGCGGTCTGGATTCAGTCCAGCACCGTCGGCGTCCACGCCACCGAACACCACGCCCGGCTCGCCGACGAACTCGGCGTCGCCTTCGTCGACGCCCCCGTCCTCGGCTCCCAGCAGCCCGCCGAGAACGGCGAACTGGTCGTGCTCGCCGCCGGAGCGCCGGAGATCCGCGATCGGGTCCAGCCGATCTTCGACACCATCGGCCACCGCACCCGGTGGGTCGGCGACTCCGGCGCCGGAGCGGCGGGATCGCGGCTCAAGCTCGTCGCCAACAGCTGGGTCCTCGCGATCGTCGGCGCCACCGGCGAGGCGATCGCCCTCGCGCAGGGACTCGACGTCGACCCGCACGACTTCCTCGACGCCGTGTCCGGCGGAGGCGTCGACAGCCCGTACCTCCAGGGCAAGGGACGCGCCGTCATCGCGGAGAACTACGAGCCCAGCTTCTCCGCCGCCAACGCCGAGAAGGACGCCCGCCTGGTCGCCGAGGCCGCGATCCTCGCCGGGGTGCAGCTCGACGTCGCCGAAGCGGTCGGCGCGCGGCTGCGCCGAGCCGTCTCGCAGGGGCACGGCGCCGACGACGTGGTGGCCGCGTACTTCGCCAGCTGGCCGGGCGGCCACCGCCCCGACAGCACCTCCTGACGCCCCTTGACGGCCTCTGACCAGCGACGACAGCCCGGCGGACGCTGAGTTGTCCACAGGGTCCGAGCTGTCCACAGATCGCGCGCGGACGGCCGTGGAGGGGGCGGGGAGCGGTACGCTGGGCGCGGGGCCGTCCCCCTGGGACGGGTGGGGGGCGTGCTGGCGCCCTCTCGCTGAACCCGAGTGGCGTTCACAGCCCCCGAACGGCCGGTTACCGGGGGATCTCCGCGTCGCTACGGTGATCCCACCAGCCGCGATCGACCCCCGGGGGTGCGCGTGGGACGGCTGCTCCGCACGATCGTCGCCACCGCACTGGCCGTGGTCCAGCTCGCCGCCACCACCGGCCACGCCAGCGCGGCGGCACCCGACGTCCGAGACCTCGTCGCCGCCGTTCCCGGTGTCCGGATCATCAGCGAGACCACCGTCAGCGGCCTGCGCTACTTCGTCCTCGGCTACCGGCAGCCCGTGGACCACCGGCGCCCGGAGCGGGGAACGTTCGAGCAGCGGATCTCGCTGCTGCACCGGGACGCCGACCGCCCCACGGTCCTGCACACCTCCGGCTACGACCTGTCCGGCCCCGGGCTGTCCGAGCCGGCGCGGCTCGTCGAGGGCAACCAGATCAGCACCGAGCAGCGGTTCTTCGAACCGTCCCGCCCGCAACCGGCCGACTGGCGCGACCTCACGATCTGGCAGGCCGCGAACGACCACCACCGCGTCGTGCGGGCGTTCCGCTCGATCTACCGCGCGGCCTGGTTGTCCACCGGAGCCAGCAAGGGCGGCATGACCTCGGTCTACCACCGGCGCTTCTTCCCCCGCGACGTCGACGCCACCATCGCCTACGTCGCCCCGAACGACGTGATCGACCACCACGACGCCTACGCCGAGTTCATCGCGGAAGCCGGGGACGACCCCGCGTGCCGCGCCCGCCTCGACGGGGTGCAGCGGCAGGTGCTCCAGCGGCGGGGGGAGTTCACCGCCCGCATGGTCGCGAGCGGCAACTCCTACTCGCGGATCTTCGGCACGCCCGACAAGGCCCTCGACCTGATGGTGATCGAGACGCCGTTCACGTTCTGGCAGTACTCCACGCAGGCCGATTGCGCGAGCGTGCCGGGCGACGGCGCCACCACCGACGAGCTGTACGCGTTCCTCGACGCGGTCGTCGGTGTCGGCTTCTTCAGCGACGAGGGCATCGATCCCTACGTCGTCTACTACCAGCAAGCGGGGACGCAGCTCGGGTACCCCGCGGTGCGCGAGGACCACCTCGCCGACCTGCTGCTGCACCGCGGGCAGGACGTGCCGCGCTCGTTCGTCCCGCGCGACATCCCGGTGCGCCACCAGCCCGGCGTGATGGTCGACGTCGACGCGTGGGTCCGCTGGCAGGGCAGCACACTGTTGTTCGTCCACGGCGAGAACGACCCGTGGGGCGCGGAGCCGTTCCGCCTCGGGCCCGGCACCCGCGACTCGTTCAGCTTCACCGTGCCGGGCGGCAACCACGGCGCGAACATCGCGAAGCTTCCCGAGCCGCAGAGCGCGCGGGCCGCCGCGACGGTGCGCCGCTGGGCCGGGGTCGACGCACCGGCCGCGGCCGGTCGCGGCGCGGACCTGCCGGACCCCGACCAGGTGCGGTTCGCCCTGCGACCGCGCCTGTAGCCGAGCAGACTCGACGCCGTGCACCCGCTGCTGGTCGTGGACGCGGCCAACGTCGTCGGTTCCGTCCCGGACGGCTGGTGGCGTGATCGCGCCGGTGCGGCGGCTCGGCTCCGCGACGCCCTGGTCCCGCTCGCCGAGCGGGGGCTGCCCGGCGCGGGACCGCGCCCGCCGCTGGAGATCGTCCTCGTCGTGGAGGGAGCCGCGAGGCACGTGCGGAGCACCGGCGGGGTCGAGGTGGTCGCCGCGGAGGGCTCCGGCGACGACACGATCGTCCAGGTGGTCCGCGCCAGGGGGCAGGACCGGCACACCACCGTGGTCACCGCCGACCGCGCACTGCGCCGCCGCGTGGGCGAACTGGGCGCGAACGTCCTGGGCCCCCGCGCCGTCCGGCCGTCGACCTCGCGATGATCGGCGGGAGTGGTGCGCGAGCACCCCGGTGGCCCGGATCGGCACGGACCCCGGCGTCGTGCGGGTCCAGGAGATCTCCGGTCCCGACGACCACCCGCGGTCCGTCGCCGCCGCGACCGCGTCGTTCTGCGACTGGACCGTCCCGTCCTCGATCGCCCTGCTGGACGACGTCGGCTGCCCGATCCGGTTCCACTCCGGCTGCCGAGGTCCACGTCCAGGAGCAGGCGGGTCACGCGTTCTGCACCCCGCCGCGCCCGGGACCCCACCCGTGCGTTCCCGACCCGCGCACTGCCGGTGCGCTGACCCGTGCGTCTCCTGGTCAACGGGATTGCCGGGACGGCTTCTGGCGGGCTCTCCTGCGGACGAGCGAGGGACGCTCCGGGCTGAGCGGCTTCTTGATGTAGAGGCACTTGTACCCGATGCTGAGCACGCCCTCGCGCTTGAGCGTGTTGAGCGTCTTGCTGACCGCCGGCTCCGAGGCGCCGATGGCAGCGGCGAAGTCGCTCTGGCTCAGCCCCAGGGACAGCATCACGCCCTGTTGAGTTCGCACACCGCCGATCACCTGCTGACGCGCGAGGAAGGCGATCAGACGCGATCTCACGTCCAGGGTGGCGCAGGAGAGCGCCGCGTCGCGCAGGCAGACCTCGTGCGCCAGAGCCGTGCACAGAGCGTTGAGGGCCTCGTGCCTGGTCCTCATGAACGAGACGAACACGTCACGGGGAACTGCTATCGCGGTCGTGGCCTTGACGGCCGTGTAGGTGACGTGGCTCTGCGCGCTCAGCAGTGCCGTCGCTGCACCGGGCACGTTCCCCGGCAGGTAGAGGCCCAGGAGCGTGGGGGGACTGTCGGGCAGCGCGGTGCGGGTCGCCTTCACCACGCCGGTGAGCACGACGAACACCGGTGGCGAGTTGCGGTTGCCCTGCTCTGCGAGCGTGGCACCGACGGCGAAGGTCGTGGGCCTGCCCTGGGCGAGCAGTTCCTCCGCGGTGTGAGCGGGCAGTTCGTCGAGCAGGCTGCCGCGCAACCAGCGCTTGCGCGGTGGAGCCGGGTTCGTGGGGGAGGTGATCACGGCTCATCCGCCCAGGGCCGTGCTGAGCGCGTGCAGGATCGCCGGCAGGCCCGCCACGAGGACGGCGACCGCCAGCAGAACGCGCCCCATCGCACCAGGAACGCTCTTCGCCAACCACCACACCACGAAGCCCGTGAAGATCAGGTACGCGATGATCACCACACCGAGAACGAGCACGACCGCACGATCGTCGAGGTTCTGCACTGCTTTCTCATCTCCGCCGAGTTCGGGTCTGATTCGGATTTGTGCGAACCTTTCTGGAGCGGTGCACGTCTGGTAGGTGACGTCACCCCTGAAAGGCTGACTGAGCGTAGACGGATGGTGGACACGGGCGGAAGAGATGACCGGCAGGTCGTGGCGGCGTGAACGCAGCTCCCGGAATGGCTTAACACGAAAGTGTTTACCGAGAGTCACATGCGACCCTGGTGTCACTTCAGAGTTGCGCTCGCGTCTCAACTGTGCCTGGTTCTGCTGTTCACGGGAAAAGCATTGCTTGAACTACATGATTTTATGCGAAGCCGTATGCCCATGTGGGGAAAGGTGGCGCCCTGGCGACACCGTGTCTCTTCGCCGAGTTCGGGTTGCCGCAGGTAGAGGCGGGGGTGGGTCGGGGGGTGGTAGCCCGGACCCGCCCCTTGCTTGCGCAGGTGCGCTGTGACGCTTGAGTGGTTCAACCAGTTCTGACGCGCGGCTACTCGGAGTCACGTCCTTGCATTCACGTATGTGAGTGACCCCTGCCACACCTGTGTAATTTATCGACTTCCCAGGCGGCTCGCCCTCTTCTCGTCCGCATCATTGCGGTCAATCTGAAATGATCTTCTTGTCGAGGTGCTGACGGTTCTCGCTGCGGTCACCTGCGAGCTTGCCGTCCGGACGTCGCACGTACTTTCCCCCCTCGTCGCGCTTCTCCCGTGCGGTTGCCGTCACCGGTCGATCTTCGCGCTCGGTCCGGCACCGGACAGGAGAACTCGTCGATCGGGTGACCGTCTGTGAAATTCGCTGCTGCTGCCGGTGGTGCGCTGGCGCGGTTCGGTCGTCCAGGGTCTGCGGTGGAACGGTTCGGCTTCCCACGACCACGTGGCAGCTCACACCGCGGAACGGGAACAGCGCACGGCGTGCGGCGTGTTGAATCCCGACGTGACATCTGTGCAACGCCGTGCCCGCGTCCGTGCCCCCGAACTCGTCGGCCGAGGCTGGCTCAACACCGGCGGCGAGCAGGTCCGGCTCGCCGATCTGCGCGGCAAGATCGCCCTGCTCGACTTCTGGACCTTCTGCTGCATCAACTGCCTGCACGTCCTGGACGAGCTGCGGCCGCTGGAGGCCGAGTTCTCCGACGTGCTGGTGACGGTCGGCGTCCACTCGCCGAAGTTCGTCCACGAGGCCGATCCGGCCGCGCTCGCTGCCGCCGTCGAGCGCTACGAGGTGCACCACCCGGTGCTGGACGACCCCGAGCTGACGACCTGGCAGGCGTACGCGGTGAAGGCGTGGCCGACGCTCGTGCTCGTCGACCCCGAGGGGTACGTCGTGCACGTCGCCGCTGGTGAGGGCCATGTGGACGCCCTGCGGCAGATCGTCTCCGAACTCGTCGCCGAGCACGGCGCCAAGGGGACGCTGCACCGCGGCGACGGCCCGTTCGTGCCTCCGCCGCCGCCCGAGACCGAGCTGCGCTTCCCCGCCAAGGCCGTGCTCACGCCCGGCGGCACGCTGCTCGTCTCCGACTCCGCCCACCACGGGCTGGTGGAGCTGGCGGCCGACGGCGAGACGGTCCTGCGGCGCATCGGCACGGGTGAGCGCGGGCGTGCCGACGGCGAGCGGCCCAGCTTCTCCGAGCCCGCCGGCATCGCGCTGCTGCCCGCCGAGGTCGCGGAGCGCGTCGGCTACCACGCCGTCGTCGCCGACACGGTGAACCACCTGCTGCGCGGCGTGGACCTGGACACCGGCGAGGTCACCACGGTCGCCGGGACGGGTGAGCAGTGGCGCGGTGGCGACACCGACGGCCCGGCCGGGGAGATCGACCTGACCAGCCCGTGGGACGTGGCGTGGTGGGAGCCCGCGAACGGGGTCGCCGTCGCGATGGCCGGAAACCACACCCTCGGCCTCTTCGACCCCGTCGCCGGGACGGTCGTCCGGCTCGCCGGGACCACCGTGGAGGGCCTGAACGACGGCCCCGCGCAGGAGGCGTTCTTCGCGCAGACCTCCGGCCTCGCCGCAGACGGCGACCGGCTGTGGCTGGTCGACTCGGAGACGTCGGCGCTGCGCTGGCTCGACGCCGACCGCGTCGTGCACACCGCCGTGGGGCGCGGCCTGTTCCACTTCGGGCACCGCGACGGCCTCGCCGACGACGCGCTGCTCCAGCACCCGCTGGGCGTCACCGCCCTGCCGGACGGCAGCGTCGCGATCGCCGACACCTACAACGGCGCGCTGCGCCGCTACGACCCCGCCACCGACGAGGTGTCCACCCTCGCGAGCGGGATCGCCGAGCCGTCGGACGCGGTCCTCGTCGACGGCGAGCTGGTCGTCGTCGCCTCGGCGGCGCACCGCCTGGAGCGTCCGGTGGCGCCGGGCGTCGCGGCGACGCTCGTCGCGGGCGACGCGCACGAGGTGAAGCGGCCCCCGTCGGACATCGGCACCGGCGAGCTGGAGCTGTCGGTGATCTTCACGCCGCCCGCCGGCACGAAGCTGGACGAGCGCTACGGCCCGTCGACCCGGCTGGAGATCACCAGTTCTCCGCCGGAGCTGCTGGTCGGGGGTGCGGGCGTCGGCACGGACCTGACCCGCGTGCTGCGGGTCGCCGAGGGCGTCACCGGGGGTGTGCTGCACGTCGTGGCGCAGGCGGCGAGCTGCACCGACGACCCGTCGGTGGAGCACCCGGTGTGCCGGTTGACCAGGCAGGACTGGGGTGTTCCCGTGCGCGTCGCGGCCGGGGGCCCGAACCGCCTCCCGCTGCTCATGGGCGGCATGGACGAGGGGTGAGGACGGTCCCGTCCCCGGTTCTCCGCGCACGGGACCGGGGACGGTTCGATTTCACCCGGTCGGGTGAAAGCACGAGCCTCCGCACGCGTAGCCAACCCACCGGATGGGGGGATGGAAAGCGCTGGCACGTAAACTTTCCCGGTGGCTCATGTCAAGCTCGAGATCCAGATGCTCCACGACCGCGTCATGGTGCGGATCTCGCCGGAGGACGGGGAGCGCCGCAGCAGCGGCGGCATCGTGATCCCCGCGACCGCGCAGATGGCCAAGCGGCTCGCCTGGGGGGACGTCCTGGGCGTCGGCACGAACGTGCGGCACGTGAAGGTCGGCGACCGCGTGCTGTTCAACCCGGAGGACCAGCTGGAGGTCGAGGTCCAGGGGCAGACCTACCTGGTGATGCGCGAGCGGGACGTCCACGCGACCGCGACCGAGCAGACCGACCAGGGCACCGGCCTCTACCTGTGACCCGGTTCGTCGTGACCACCGCGTGACAGCGGTCCGGTAAGCAGTCGCAACGAAACCGTCGAGCCGAAGAAACACCGAGCTGAAGAAACACGTCGAGCTGAAGAAGGGGGAGCGGTGCCGGACAACCAGCGACCGGAGCGCGAGGCCGAGCGGACCACGGCGATGAAGAAGCCGGTCGTGCGCCCGGAGACCGCGTCCGAGCGGACCGCGAAGATCTCCGTCGCCGCACTGCGCGAGCAGGGCGCGGAGACCGTGTGGCCCCAGGAGGAGCCGGATTCCGCTTCCGCGACCGACGGCACGTCCGCGACTCGCGAGATCCAGAAGCCCGCCGCCCAGCAGAACCAGGGCCAGAACCAGAGCCAGCAGCAGGGGCACCAGAACCAGGCCCAGCAGCAGCCGGGGCAGAACTCGGGCCAGCAGAACGCGGGCCAGCCGAACCAGGCCCGGCCGCCGCAGCCGAACCAGGGCCAGCCGGGGCCGTCGACGCCGCCGCGCGGGCTCACCGCCCGCCTGAACAGCGCCGCTCCCGCCGCGGCCGCGCAGCAGGTGACGACGCCGACCGAGTCCGACGTCAGCGCGCAGCCCACGGTCCGCAACGTCGACCCGGCCGCGAGCGCTCCGACCGTGCAGCACATGACGCCGGTTCCCGTGCCGCCGCGCGACCTCGCCACCGAGGTCGTGCCGCAGGGCCCCGGCCGCACGCCGACGCCCCCGCACGGCACCGGCGTGCACGGCCCGGTGGTGGTCGAGCAGAACCGGGATGGCGAGCCGGCCGCCGACGTCTCGGCCAAGCGCAAGAAGACCGCCTACGTGGCCGCGGCCGCGTTCGGCGCGCTGGTCCTGCTGTGGGGCCTGGACATCCTGATCTCCAGCGGCAACGTGCCGCGCGGCGTGACCGTCGCCGGCGTCGAGGTCGGCGGCATGAGCCACGGCGACGCCGAGACGAAGCTGCGGGAGCAGATCGAGCCCCGGCTCGTCCAGCCCGTGGCCGCGAAGGCCGGTGACGTCGACACGCAGATCGACCCGACCACCGCGGGTCTGAGCCTGGACTGGAACGCCACCCTCGACCGGGCCGGCGACCAGCCGCTCAGCCCGTTCACCCGCATCGCCACGCTGTTCAGCTCGCGCGAGGTCGGCATCGCGACCACCAGCGACGACGCGAAGCTCACCGCCGCCGTCGAGGCGCTGCGCGTCGGCGTCGACCACGAGCCCGCCGAGGGCACCGTCCGCTTCGAGGGCGCGACCCCCGTCGCGGTCGAGCCGAAGGAGGGGCAGAAGCTCGACGCCGAGGGCGCGAAGAAGGCCCTGCTGGCCGACTGGGCCAGCGGCCGGTTCGTGGCGCTCCCCGTCGAGACGACGCCGGTGAGGACGACGAAGGAGGGCGTCGAGCAGGCGGTCGCCGAGGTCGCCCGCCCGGCCGTCGCGTCGCCGGTCCTGATCAAGGGCGAGGGCGCGAACGCCACGCTGACCCCCGAGCAGCTCGCGACCGTGCTCGTCTTCGAGCCCGCCGACGGCGGCGGGCTGACCGCGAAGGTCGACAACGGCAAGGTCGTCGAGGCCGTCGGCGAGCAGCTCGCGGACACCGAGAAGGAGGGCAAGGACGCCGAGATCAGCTTCGAGAACGGCGCGCCCACCGTGAAGGAGTCCGTGGACGGCGTCGGCATCGACTGGGACAAGAGCCTCACCGGCTTCATCGACGTCCTCAAGCGCGCCGACCAGCGCGAGGTCAAGGCCGAGTACAAGAAGACCCCCGCGAAGGTGACGACCGAGCAGGCCACGAAGCTCGGCATCAAGGAGATCATCGGCGAGTTCAAGACCGAGGGCTTCGCCGCGGACTCCGGCACGAACATCCGCGTGGTCGCCGAGAAGGTCGACGGCGCCATCGTGAAGCCGGGCGAGACGTTCAGCCTCAACGGCTACACCGGCCAGCGCAGCACGGCGCAGGGCTACGTCGAGGCGGGCATCATCGAGAACGGCGCCCCCGGCCGCGCGGTCGGCGGCGGCATCTCGCAGTTCGCGACGACGCTCTACAACGCGTCCTACTTCGCGGGCATGGTCGACGCGGGTCACCAGGAGCACAGCTACTGGATCTCCCGCTACCCGGCGGGACGCGAGGCCACGGTGTTCGAGAACCCGGACGGCACCAGCGTCATCGACCTGCGGTTCACCAACGACGCCGAGACGGGCGTGGCGATCCAGACGATCTGGACGCCGAGCTCGATCAGGGTCGTGCTGTGGGGCACCAAGCGCTACCAGGTCGAGAGCGTGACCGGTGAGCGCACGAACTTCACCGAGCCGCAGACCGTCTACAAGACGACCCAGCCGTGCGCCGCCGGCAACGGCGCGCAGGGCTTCACGGTGACCGACACCCGGATCATCAAGGACCTCGGCGGTGCCGAGATCCGCCGCGAGAACCAGACCGTGCAGTACGACCCCTCGCCCAAGATCGTCTGCGGCGAGGAGCCGAAGCCGACGCCGCCACCGGCGGGATGATCCGCGAGCCCCGCCCGGGCGGTTCCGGGCGGGGTGTCGGGATCGACGGGAACGGGTATCACACGGGCGAGTGAAGCCGCTCCGACGTCAGGAGACTCCCGTGGGTACAGCCGCCGACAAGGCGCACGAGGTCAGACACAACCCGGCCGTGCAGGTCCTCGGCCGTGTCGGCATGGCCTGCTACGGACTGGTCCACGTCCTGCTGGCCTGGCTGACCGCCCAGGTCGTGTTCGGTGACAGCGGTGAGCAGACCGACCAGAAGGGCGCGCTCGGCACGATCGCCGAGACGTCGTTCGGCCCGGTCCTGCTGTGGCTGCTCGCGCTCGGTCTGTTCGCGTTCTCGGTCTGGCAGTTCACGCTCGCCGCGATGGGGTACCACTGGATTCCCAAGGAGCGGAAGCGCCTGGTCAAGCGCATCTCCGCCGGGGTGCGCGGCATCATCGGCATCACCCTGGGCGTCGCCGCGATCAGCATCGCGTCCGGCTCGGGCGGCGGCGACTCCGAGCAGCAGCAGCAGGACCTCACCGCGAAGGTGCTGGAGCTGCCCGCCGGTCAGTTCCTCGTCGGCCTGGTGGCGCTCGGCGTGCTCGCGGTCGCGTTCTTCATCGCCCGCAAGGGCGTCACGAAGTCCTTCGAGGAGGACCTCGACATGGGTGACCTGCCGACGGGCACGCGGCAGTGGGTGGAACGCCTCGGCCGGGTCGGCTTCCTCGGCAAGGGCATCGCCATCGCCGTCATCGGTGTCCTGCTGGGCATCGCGGCCGTCAACTCCGACCCCCAGCAGTCCGGCGGCCTGGACAAGGCGCTGCACACGCTGGCCGCGCAGCCGTTCGGCGTGTTCCTGCTCGCCGTCATCGCCCTGGGCTTCCTCGGCTACGGCGTCTACTGCTTCGCCGCGGCTCGCGCTCACAAGAGCTGACCCCCGACGCACGACGAGGGCCGGTCACCCAGCTGGGTGACCGGCCCTCGTCGCGTGGAGGGGGAGAGGTCAGAACGCGCTCTCGTCCAGGTCCATCAGACCGTTGTCGGTGGTCTCGGCGATCTTGCGGCGCGCGGACAGCTCCGGCAGCACCGTCTTCGCGAAGAACGAGGCCACGGCGACCTTGCCCTCGTAGAACGCGCGGTCCTTCGCGGAGACCTCACCGGCGAGCTTCGTCAGCGCGACCTCGGCCTGGCGCAGCAGCAGCCAGCCGACGAGCACGTCGCCCGCGGTCATCAGCAGCCGCACCGAGTTCTGGCCGACCTTGTGGATGTTGCGGACGTCCTCCTGCGAGGAGGTCAGGAAGCCCACGAGCGCGCCCAGCATCCCCTGGAGGTCCTCCAGGGCCTGCCCGAGCAGCGCCCGCTCCTCCTTCAGCCGGCCGTTGCCGCCCTCGTTGTCCAGGAAGCCCTGGATCTCGCCGTTGACGTGCGCGAGCGCCTGGCCCCGATCGCGGATGATCTTGCGGAAGAAGAAGTCCAGCGACTGGATCGCGGTGGTGCCCTCGTACAGCGAGTCGATCTTCGAGTCGCGGATGTACTGCTCGATCGGGTAGTCCTGGAGGAAGCCGGAGCCGCCCAGCGTCTGCAGCGACTGCGCGAGCTGCTCGTAGGCCCGCTCGGAGCCGACGCCCTTGACGATCGGCAGCAGCAGGTCGTTGACCTTCTCCGCCAGCTCGTGGCCCTCGCCCCTGCGGACGATCAGGTCCTGGTAGGTGGCGGTGTAGAGGTAGACGGCGCGCAGGCCCTCGGCGTACGCCTTCTGGAGCATGAGGCTGCGGCGCACGTCCGGGTGGTTCGTGATCGCGACGCGCGGCGCGGTCTTGTCCGTCATCCGCGTCAGGTCGGCGCTCTGCACCCGCTCCTTCGCGTACTCCAGCGCGTTGAGGTAGCCCGTGGACAGGGTCGCGATGGCCTTCGTGCCGACCATCATCCGGGCGTGCTCGATGACCTGGAACATCTGCGCGATGCCGTCGTGCACCTCGCCGACGAGCCAGCCCTTCGCGGGCACGCCGTGCTGGCCGAACGTCAGCTCGCAGGTCGTGGACGCCTTGAGGCCCATCTTGTGCTCGACGTTGGTGACGAACGCGCCGTTGCGCTCGCCCAGCTCGCCGGTGTTCTCGTCGAAGTGGAACTTCGGCACGAAGAACAGGCTCAGGCCCTTGGTGCCCGGCCGCGCCTGGATGTCGGGGCCCTCGGGACGGGCCAGCACCAGGTGCACGATGTTCTCGGTCATGTCCTGGTCGCCGGACGTGATGAAGCGCTTCACGCCGTCCAGGTGCCAGGAGCCGTCCTCCTGGCGCACGGCCTTCGTGCGGCCGGCGCCCACGTCGGAACCCGCGTCGGGCTCGGTGAGGACCATCGTCGCGCCCCAGGCGCGCTCGATGGCCAGCTCGGCCCACTTCTTCTGCTGCTCGGTGCCGTTGCTGTGGAAGATCGCCGAGAAGCTCGGACCGGCCATGTACATGTACAGGGAGGGGTTGGAGCCGAGGATCAGCTCGGACGCGGCCCAGTTCAGCGAGGGCGGGACGCCGTAGCCGCCCAGCTCGGTGGGCAGCGCGAGGCGGTACCACTCGCCGTCCCACAGCGCCTTGTAGGACTTCTTGAGGGACTCGGGCAGCGTGGCCGAGTGCGTCTTCGGGTCGAACACCGGCGGGTTGCGGTCGGCGTCGGCGAAGGAGTCGGCCAGCGGGCCGACCGCGAGGTTGTTCAGCTCCGCGAGGATGCCGCGCGCGGTCTCCTCGTCGGTCTGCTCGAACGGCCCCTTGCCGAGGTGGTCCTGGACGTTGAAGACCTCGAAGAGGTTGAACTCGAGGTCCCTGACGTTGCTCTTGTAGTGGCCCATCTCGTCACTCACTTCTGAAGGTGTGGGGCCCTGACCCCCTACTGACCGGTAACAAGAGGGTATTACCTGCCAGTAACCCCCGGCAAGGCGGATCACCCCGGTGTGGCGGATCAGACCGGTTCCGACGTCCGGGCGTTCGCCCTCCGGCGCACGGCGTCGTCGCGGGGCGGGCGTCCGTCGGCG
This sequence comes from Umezawaea beigongshangensis, assembly GCF_016464305.1. Taxonomy (GTDB): domain Bacteria; phylum Actinomycetota; class Actinomycetes; order Mycobacteriales; family Pseudonocardiaceae; genus Umezawaea_A; species Umezawaea_A beigongshangensis. The sequence goes on along the minus strand of NZ_JAEIOJ010000003.1, from coordinate 111,996 downwards.
AGCCTCTCGTCGTGCGACCGACGCCGGACCGCGTGATCAACGGAAGTCACGGCCCGTCACGGGCCGGGTGAGACGAGTGCGAGCTGAACGGCGGTTGTGCTCACCCGGTGTGCACGAGACCGCGTGCGCTGCGTCACATCTGTTCACGAGTGTGACCAAGAATCACGAATGTGACTCAGTTCCCCGGCCAGCACTTCCGCCGCCCGCAACAGCTCCGTAAGACCTACGTCACATGTTCCGCGCGGACGTGCCGGGCACCGCCGCCCGTGTCGCCCGGTCCCCCGCGCGGAGCTCACGCCTGTGCACACAGGGAGGTCTCATGGGCACCCTCGACTGGATCGTGGTCGCTGGGTACTTCTTCGTGATGGTGGGGATCGGCGTCTGGTCTCGCGGGCGGATCAGGAACGTCCTCGACTTCTTCACCGCCGGCGGCAAGATGCCCTGGTGGTTGTCGGGCATCTCCCACCACATGTCCGGCTACAGCGCGGTGATGTTCGTGGCCTTCGCCGGTGAGGCGTACCGGCTCGGCCTCACCGTCTACGTCTGGTGGTCGCTGACCATCGGCATCGGTGTCGGCATCGGCGCGTTCCTCTTCGCCGGCGCGTGGAACCGGTTGCGCTCCAAGCACGGCGTCGCCTCGCCGCTGGAGTACCTCGCGCGCCGCTACAACGTGCCGACGCAGCAGCTCATGGCCTACTGCGGCGCGCTGCTGAAGGTCGTCGACATCGCCGCCAAGTGGGCCGCGGTCTCGCTGCTGCTCAAGGGCTTCGCGGGTGTGCCGATCGTCTGGGGCATCGTCCTCATCGGACTCGTCACGATGGTCTACTCCGTGCTGGGCGGCCTCTGGGCCGACGCGCTCACCGACTTCGGCCAGTTCGTCATCCAGGCCGCGGCCGGGTTCGCGATGTTCGTCGCCGTCGCGGCGCACCTCGGCGGCATCAGCTTCGTGTGGACCATCTGGGACCGGCTGCCCGAGGAGCGCAGCGACCCCCTCGCCGGGCCGTACACCCTGACGTTCTTCATGGCGCTCTTCCTCATCAAGACGCTGGAGTACAACGGCGGCATGTGGAACCTGGCGCAGCGCTACATGGCCGCGCCGTCCGGGGCCGCCGCGAAGCGCTCCGCGCTGCTGTCCAGCGCCCTGTGGCTGCTGTGGCCGCTCGTGCTGTTCTTCCCGATGTGGGCGGCGCCGCTGATCGTGCCCGGCATGGAGGGCAACGCCGAGCAGGCCTACGTCGAGATGGGCAAGGCGATGCTCCCCGCGGGCATGATCGGACTCGTCCTCGCCGGGTTCTTCTCCCACACCATGGCGATGGTGTCCTCCGACGCGAACGTGATCTCGGCGGTGATCACGCGCGACATGCTGCCGCGGATCTGGAAGGGCATCACCCACCTGAACGCGGACTCGCAGCTGAAGCTCGCCCGGATCACGACGTTCCTGTTCATCGGCATGTCGATGATCATCGCGATCACCACCGGGGGACAGGGCTTCGTGCTCAAGGTCGTGGTCGACCTGGTGGCGGCCACGATGGGCCCGATCGCGATTCCGCTGATGCTCGGCCTGCTGCCGTGGTTCCGGCGGTTCGGGCCGACCGCGGCCATCGCGTCCGTCGTCGGCGGGCTCGGCGTGTGGGCGTTCCTCTACGTCTCGCAGCTCAACGACGGCGCGTGGGTCACCAAGGGCCTGCTCGTGTCGACGCCGCTGGTCGTGTCGCTGGTCCTGTACCTGGGGGTGGGCCTGTTCAAGCCGGAGCCCACCGCCGACCGCGACCGCCTGCTGGAGTCGCTGCGGACGGACGACGACACGGACGACGCGCCGAGGCCCGTCGCCTCGGGCGCCTGAGCAGCGTCCGGGCGTTCCGCCGCGCGCAGGCGGAACGCCCGGACGTGTCGGGCCAGGAAAACCGGTGGCACGGGGTCGTAGCGTCGCAGACGTGACGATCCCGGAGGACGTGCTCCGCTACTACGAGCGGGGCGGTGAGAGCGAGCGGCTGCTGACCGGCGGTGGCGCGCTGGAGCTCGTGCGCACGCGGGACGTGCTGCGGCGCCTGCTGCCCGCGTCGCCGTCGCGGATCGCCGACGTCGGCGGAGCCTTCGGCGTGCACGCCCGCTGGCTCGCCGAGGACGGTCACGAGGTGCACGTGGTCGACCCCGTTCCCCTGCACGTGGAGCACGCGGCGCGACTGCCGGGGGTGACCGCCGGGCTGGGGGACGCCCGTCGGCTGCCGCTCGCGGACGCGAGCCACGACGTCGTCCTGCTGCTGGGACCGCTCTACCACCTGCTCGACCGCGCCGACCGGATCACCGCCTGGCGCGAGGCCGCCCGCGTGGTGCGGCCGGGCGGACTGGTCGCCGCGGCGACCATCAGCCGCTTCGCCGGGCTGCACGACGGCCTGCGCAGACCGGGCCTCGCCGACCCCGGAGCGCACGACATGATCGAGCGTTCCGTGCGCACCGGCGAGCACGTGCCGCGCGCGGGCGAACCGTGGTTCACCGAGGCCTACTTCCACCTCCCCGGAGAACCGGTGGAGGAAGCGCGGGAAGCGGGCCTCGCCGCCCCCGCCGAGTTCGCCGTCGAGGGCGTCGCGTGGATGCTGCCCGACGCCGAGATCGACGCCGCGCTGGCCGACCCCGTGCGGCGCGACCACCTCCTGTGGACCCTGCGCGAGACCGAGCGCGAACCGTCGCTGCTGGGCGCGTCGTCGCACCTGCTCACCGCGGCCACCCGCCCGCGATCGTGAGGCACCGCCCCAGCGCGGCGACGCCGATCCGGAACGGCCGCACCGCGGCGACCAGCGCCGGACCGGCCCGCAGGGCGAGCCCCAGCGCCTCGACCAGGTGCACCGCGTCCGCGTGCAGGACTCCCAGCTCGGCGGCGACGTCCACCCGGTGACCGGCGTCGTCGTCGTGCGCCCACAGCCACCGGTCGGACTCCACGACCAGCTCCTCGAACCGCTCGCACGCGAGGGCCATCCGCCTGCTCAGCGGCCGGACCTCGCCCGCGAGGACGGTCAGCAGCCGCACGACCTCCCGCTCCGGCGGCCGGGCCGCCCCCGGCAGCCGCGCGTCCACCACCCGCGCGACGGCGAGCAGCACGTCGCGGATCTCGGCCACCAGCTCCCGCTCCAGGGTCGAGGAAGCGCCGGAGGTCATGCGACGACGCTAGTGACGCCGGGTGCCGGAGAAACCGCACAAGTGCCGTTTTGCGGCCGAACGGGTTCGGCGGTGCGTGCACGCGTCGTCGACTGCGACGACGACGCGTCCGGGACGGTCGACCGCAACGTCGTGCGAGTTCCCTGTACGTCACGCCGCACCTCGGCGCGGTTCAACTCGGCCAACTCGACACGCCCATGATCAGGCAGTGGCGGGCGCGGCTGCTCACTGCGGGCGTCTCGGAGTCGATGACCGCCAAGGCGTACCGGCTGCTGCGGGCCGTGCTGATGACGGCGGCGAACGAAGACCGGATCATCCCGCGCAACCCGTGCCAGGTGCGCGGCGCTGGCTCGGAAAACCCGGATGAACGGCCGGTGCTGACTGTGGCTCAGGTGTTCGACCTGGCCTCGCGCATGGCCGATCGGCGCTATCGGGCCTTCGTGCTCCTGGCGGCGTTCGCCACGCTCCGATGGGGCGAGATCACCGCTCTCCGGCGAATGGACATCGCGCCGGACGCGAGTGCCGTTCGCGTCACCGGGGCGTTCGTAGAGCTGCCCGGTCGGGCCCTGGTCTATGGTCCGCTCAAGTCACGGGCTGGCCTGCGTTCGGTGGCGATTCCGGAGGCGATCAGGGCTGACCTGCTTGCTCACCTGGACGAGTTCACAGGCTCGGCCGCTGACGCCTGGGTGTTCACCGGCCAACGGGGCAACCCCCTCCGGCGCGGCGACTTCAACCCGCGTACCGGTTGGAAGAAGGCGGTCGCCGACATCGGTGTGTCTCACCTGCACTTCCACGACCTGCGGCACACTGGGAACACGCTCGCAGTTCGCACCAAGGCCAGCACCAAGGACCTGATGGCGCGCATGGGGCACGACAGCCCTCGGGCGGCGCTGATCTACCAGCACGCGACCACGGAGGCGTCCCGGGAGATCACCGCTGCCCTGAGCGGCCTGGTTGAACGGGAGCGCAGCGGGGCGGACCAGGGCGACGAAGATGACGGCACCGCCGGGGCTTTAGTCCCGGCGCGATAACCACACGAGGGCAGCACGGTGACGCTTTAGATCCGAAACGACGAAGGCCCAGGCTGACCGGTAAACCAGCTCTGACCTGGGCCTTCGTGTGCTGAGCGGGAATCGAACCCGCTTCTACGTCGGGTCGACGTTCTCCTCGCCAAGGACCGGGGGCGCGGCCGGAGGAATGTCAATTTCGAGTTCCTGGCGGGCACTCAGTACGGGGTCATGAGAGGCGGATGACCGAGAAGGCGTGGTCTCTTCGAGCGCTTCCCGCTCCGGGTTTCCGGTGAGTTTGCGCACTGCGGCCTTGGCTGCGTCGTAGGCGGCGTTGCCGATCATGCCTGATGCAGCGGCGGTGCCTACCCAAAGCAGGGTGTTGACGATCCCTGGATCGTCAAGCTCACACTGCTCCTCGAGGAGAGGATCGTCGTTGGAGTCCTCGCGACGCCAGAAGACGGCGTCCAGTGCCCAGAGACGTGTATCGCGTCCCTCAGCGGTCGGTGTCCACCGGACCACCCAATGATCGGGCGGAATTTGTTCGGGCCGGCTGTCATGGGCCTCTTGCTCGGTGCGCCAAGCCTGAACCGACCCTGCCTGACCGGACCAAGGCTTGCCCTCTTGCCAGTCGGGCCCGGAAGCCACCCATCCACCGGGCCACCACTCGGTTGGCGCGGATGGGGCGGTGCTCATCAAAAGGTAGTAGGCCTCTACGGCTGCGCTCTGAGCCTCGGCAAGATCGTGTCGTGTCGGGTCATCGAACCCGCATGCCCAGAGAGACAGCTCTCGGTCCAACGCTGTGTAGAACTCCACACGGGCCTGCTGGTACTCCAACGGTCCTTCGCCCACCTCTGACCTGTCGTCACCCATGGTTACGAGGGTACGAAGCCACGCTCCGACACCACTGCGAGTGGCTTGGTTCCTGGCAGTGATGGAACAGCACGTGGGCAGCACGGTGACGCTCTAGATCCGAAACGACGAAGGCCCAGGCTGACCGGTAAACCGGCTCTGACCTGGGCCTTCGCGCTACGAGCGGGTGACGGGAATCGAACCCGCCTCTACAGCTTGGGAAGCTGTCGTTCTACCAATGAACTACACCCGCGAAGCACTGCGCCGCCGATCATACACACGCCGCGGGTGCCCTGTCCCGCGCCTCGCCTGCCGGGCGCGGGACGGGTGAGACGGCGCAGCTAGGCTGTGCCGCGTGTTGCTGAGTGACCGAGATCTGCGCAAAGAGGTCGAGTCCGGACGCCTGGTCCTGGACCCGTACGACGTCGACCTGGTCCAGCCGTCGAGCATCGACGTGCGTCTGGACCGGTTCTTCCGCGTCTTCAACAACACCAGGTACACCCACATCGACCCGTCGATCCAGCAGGACGAGCTGACGTCGGTGGTCGAGAAGGAGCAGGACGAGGCGTTCGTCCTGCACCCCGGCGAGTTCGTGCTGGGTTCCACGTTCGAGCTGGTCGCGCTCCCGGACGACCTCGCGGGCCGGCTGGAGGGCAAGTCGTCGCTGGGGCGGCTCGGGCTGCTCACGCACTCCACCGCCGGGTTCATCGACCCCGGCTTCTCCGGCCACATCACGCTGGAGCTGTCGAACGTCGCCAACCTGCCCATCACGCTGTGGCCGGGCATGAAGATCGGCCAGCTGTGCCTGTTCCGGCTCAGCAGCGCGGCCGAGCACCCCTACGGCTCGGCGCAGGCGGGATCGCGCTACCAGGGGCAGCGCGGCCCGACGCCGTCGCGGGCGCACCTCAACTTCAGCGCGGTCGACACCCGCCGCTGACTCACGGGTCGAACGTGCGGCCGTAGCGTCCGAGGACGCGGGCGCGCAGTTCGGGATCGGTGCGCGGCACCGGTTCGAGGAAGATCTCGTCCAGGTCGGGGAACTCGGCGTGCAGCTCCGCCGCGATGCGCACGGTCGCGTGCTCCAGGTCGGCCGCGGTCAGGGAGTCGTCGTAGTCCAGCCTCGCGCACAGCAGCACGCGACCGGTGCCGATCAGCATCGTCAGCACGTCGACGACCTGCTCCACCTCGGGCGCGGCCTGCAACCGCAGCCGCACGGCGTGCACGAGCGTCACGTCCGCCTGCTGGCCGACGATCAGGCCGAGGTTCGTCCGCGCCAGGACGTAGGCCACCGCGGCGAGCAGCAGGCCGATCGCGATGGACGCGACGCCGTCCCACACCGAGGAGCCGGTGATCTGGTGCAGGCCGATGCCGAGGAACGCGATCACCAGGCCGGTGAGCGCGGCGGAGTCCTCCAGGAAGACCGTCTTCACGGTCGGGTCGTCCGAGGTGCGGAGGTACGCGACGATGGACCGGTTCAGCTCGCCGGACTCGCGGCGCACCTGGCGGAACGCCTGCGCCCACGAGACGGACTCCAGGACGAACGCCAGCGCCAGCACGACGTAGGCCACGATCGGACTGGTCTGCTCCTCCGCCTCGCCGAACACCGTGCGAAAGCCCTCGTAGAACGCGAAGACCGCACCCGAGACGAAGATCGACACGGCGGCGAGCATCGACCAGAAGTAGCGCTCCTTGCCGTACCCGAAGGGGTGACGCCGATCCGCGGGCCTGCCCGATCGGCGCAGCGCCGTGAGCAGCAGGGCCTCGGTGAACGTGTCCGCGACCGAGTGCGCGGCCTCGGACAACATCGCGGCCGAGCCGGTGATGACGCCCGCGACGGCCTTCATGATCGCGATGACCAGGTTCACCACCAGTGCGATCACGACGGTCAGCGTGCTCTCACCGCCACCCGAGGACGCCTTCTGACCTGCTGGTTCCTCGCTCATGCGGCCTCCAGCCCCCTCGGTTCGGCTCCCACTGCGCGGCCGGGACCGGTTGGTGCGCTCGGGTGACGTTCCGACGCCCGTGCAACGTCCGTACCCGCTGCGGCGTCTTCTAGTCGGGGATCGATTCACGAGGCACTACCGCAGGGGTCGCAGAGCCGTCCGGGTCCGGTGAGGGCGCGGGCGGCTCTGCTGTGCCATCCTCCGCAATCTGCGCTGAACCGGTTGAGTGATCTCGGGTGGCACTGCTTCACTGGCGTGCGGAACACAGTCGTTCCGTCGACCGGTGGGAGTGGCGAGCATGACGAGGAAGTCCGGCTCAGCGTTGATCTCGGCGTTCACGTCCTTGGTCCTGGTGGCGCTGGCCGCCGTCGCGTTCAGAGCCGACGCGGACCCGGGGGCGCGCGTCGCCGACGCGCCCGTGCGGATCATGCCGCTGGGCGACTCGATCACCGGTTCGCCCGGCTGCTGGCGGGCGATGCTGTGGAACTCGCTGCGGAGCGCGGGCCACACGAACGTCGACTTCGTGGGCACGCTGCCCCCGCAGGGCTGCGGGGTGACCCACGACGGCGACAACGAGGGCCACGGCGGCTTCCTCGCCACCCGCGTCGCCCAGCAGAACCAGCTCGTCGGGTGGCTCTCGGCCACGAACCCCGACGTCGTGCTGATGCACTTCGGCACCAACGACGTGTGGAGCAACATCCCCCCGGCCACGATCCTCTCGGCGTTCAGCACGCTCGTGGACCAGATGCGTGCGAACAACGCGAACATGCGGATCGTGGTCTCGAAGATCATCCCCATGGCCCCGTCGAGCTGCGCGGACTGCGGCGCGCGAGTCGTCGCCCTCAACCAGGCGATCCCCGGCTGGGCGAGCGGGAAGAGCACGGCGCGGTCGCCGATCGTCGTGGTCGACCAGTGGACCGGGTTCAGCACCGCGACCGACACCCACGACGGCGTGCACCCCAACGCCGCCGGTGATCGCAAGATCGCGGACAGGCTCGTCCCCGTGGTGGCCGGGCTGCTCGGGTCGATCCCGCCCACGACGACGACCACGACCACCACGCCGCCGGCGGGTGGAGCGTGCACGGCGACGTACCGGACCGTCGGCCGGTGGCAGGGCGGGTACCAGGGCGAGGTGACGGTGACGAACACCGGCACGACCGTGAAGAACGGCTGGCGGGCACTCGTCACCGTTCCCGGCGGGATGACGGTCGATCAGGCGTGGAACGCCAGCACCTCGCAGAGCGGCGACGTCGTCACGGCGACGGACGTGGGCTGGAACGCCACCCTCGCGGCCGGAGGGTCCGCGTCGTTCGGCTTCACCGGGACGGTCGGCGGCACCTACGCCGCCCCCACCGTCTCCTGCTCCTGAACGACCACCCGCTCCTGACGGGCGTCGGGTCGCGTCTCCCCGTGGTGCCACACCAGTTCCACGGGGAGGCCGAGCGCGAGGTAGCGCAGCTGGAGGGCCGTCGCCGAGTCGTGCATCCCGAACGCGGGCTTGAGGTCGCCGCCGGGCTCGCGGCGGTAGGAGATCGCCTCGTCGTCGAACTCGATGCCCCAGAAGTAGGCGAGGTTCGGATCGCGGGAGTCGACCAGGGAGAACATTCGTGGCGTCATGACGTCGAGTGTCCACAGCGGACTCCACTCGATCGGTTGATGTCACTGGGAATCCCAGTGCTGCGTTCCCGGTTCGGCATCATGAGGGGATGGCCAAGACCAGTCCCACCCTGCGCCGCCTCCGGCTGGCCAGGCGGCTGCGCAGGATGCGCGAGAACGCCGGGCTCAGCCTGGACGAGGCCGCCCCGCGGCTCTACAAGACCAGGAGCGCGCTGGGGCGCATCGAGAACGCCGAGACGCGCGCGGACGTGCACCTCGTCCGCTCGATGATGGACCTCTACGACCACTTCGACCCCGATCTGGTCGACCTGGCCTGGCAGTCCGTGCAGCCCGGCTGGTGGCGCGCTCACGGCATCGAGGACCGGGGATTTGTCGACATGGAGACCGAGGCGTGCACGTCGCAGGTGTTTCAGGCGGTTCTCGTACCGGGTCTCCTCCAGACCGAGGGATACGTCAGGGCGCTGTTCTCCACGCGCCTGGACCGTGAGCGGACCGAGAGGGACATCGCGGTGCGGCTGGTGCGCCAGGAACGGCTCACCGACACCGAGGCTCCCCTGGCGCTGCACGCGATCATCGACGAGGCCGCGCTGCGGCGACCGGTCGGTGGTCGTGAGGTGATGCGCGAACAGCTCCGGCACCTGGTGCGGATGGCGGAGGTCGTCACGATCCAGGTGCTGTCTCTGGCGGGCGGGGTCTACCCGGCGATGGGGACGACCATGACGCTGCTGAGCTTCCCCGAGGACGAGGACCCGGACCTGCTGCACGTGGAGCACCCCGTCGGGGCGTTGCAGATCGAGAAGGTCGCGGAGGTCGCCAGGGCTAGGCTGGTGTTCGAGCAGCTCGAAGCCGCGGCGCTGTCGCCGGAGGAGTCCGTCGAGCTGATCGAGCGGGTGATCGCCGAGACGTGGGAGGGACCGTGCTCGTGAACTGGCGCAAGAGCAGCCGCAGTGTGGAGGGCACCAACGCCGACTGCGTCGAGGTGGCGGTCACGCCCTCGGTGGTCGGTGTGCGGGACTCGAAGAACCCCGCTGCCGAGCTGGCGTTCTCCCCGGTCCGCTGGAACGCGTTCGTCCGGGTGACGTCGAACCGCCGCTGACGTGCTGATCGGCCACTAGCCTCACGACATGGGAACACTGCTCCAGATCGTGATCACGGCCGTCGCGCTGTGGGGGTCGACCCTGATCCCCGGCATCGACCTCGGCGAGGCGAGCACCCCGGCGAAGGCGTTCACGCTGCTGGGTGTGGCGCTGGTGTTCGGCCTGGTCAACGCGGTCGTCAAGCCGGTCGTGAAGTTCCTGGGCTGCTTGGCCTACATCCTGACGCTCGGCCTGTTCGGCCTCGTCGTGAACGCGTTGCTGTTCTGGTTCACCAGCTACCTCGCCGGGCTGCTGGACCTGCCGTTCGAGGTGAGCGGCTTCTGGCCCGCCTTCTGGGGAGCGATCGTCGTCGCGCTGGCCGGGTGGGGCATCGGCCTCGTGGCCGACCGGACCCGCCGCGCGGTCCGCGACTGAGCCTTCCCCCGGAGTTGTCCCCAGGAGTTGTCCACAGGTGTGGGCAACTCGAACAGGCGTTCGAACGACCGGAGAGCGCACACACGGCAGAGGCCCCGGTCGTGTTCGATCGGGGCCTCCGCCACAGCTCTGCTACGTGGTCGGGCTCTTGTCCTCGTCCGGCAGCGGGGTGCCGCTGCCGACCTCGTCGGTCGGGATGTCGCCCCGCTCCAGCGCCTTGCCGTGGCGCACGGCGGTCAGCAGGAGCTGGGCCACGTCCACGACCTCGACGTGCGCCGGAGCGGCCTTCTCGTTCTGCCGGGCCGTCAGGCCGTCGGTGAGCATGACGCGGCAGAACGGGCAGCCCGTGGCGATCTTCGACGGGGCCGTGCCAAGCGCCTCGTCCACCCGGTCGAGGTTGATGCGCTTGCCGATGCGCTCCTCCATCCACATGCGGGCGCCACCGGCGCCGCAGCACATGGACCGCTCCTCGTGCCGCGGCATCTCCCGCAGCGCCGCGCCCGACGCGCCGACCAGCTCGCGCGGCGCCTCGTACACCTTGTTGTGGCGGCCGAGGTAGCACGGGTCGTGGTAGGTGATGTCCTCGGTGACCGGCGCGACCGGCACCAGGCGACGCTCCCGCACGAGGCGGTTGAGCAGCTGCGTGTGGTGCACGACCTCGTACTGGCCGCCGACCTGCGGGTACTCGTTGGCGAGGGTGTTGAAGCAGTGCGCGCAGGACACGACGATCTTGCGCTTGCCCGGCTCGCGGCCCTCGAACACCGAGTTCAGCACCTCGACGTTCTGCTGGGCGAGCATCTGGAACAGGAACTCGTTGCCCGCGCGGCGGGCCGGGTCGCCGGTGCAGCTCTCCTCCGGGCCGAGCACGGCGTACTTCACCCCGGCGGTGTGCAGCAGCTCCGCCACGGCGCGGGTGGTCTTCTTCGCCCGGTCCTCGAACGCGCCGGCGCAGCCGACCCAGAACAGGTACTCGGTGTCGTCCAGATCGCCGTCGAACACCGGCACCTCGAAGTCCAGGCCCTCGGTCCACGCGAGGCGGTCCTTGGCGTTCTGGCCCCAGGGGTTGCCCTTGTTCTCCAGGTTCTTGAACATGCCGCCCAGCTCGGACGGGAAGTTCGACTCGATCATCACCTGGTAGCGGCGCATGTCGACGATGTGGTCGACGTGCTCGATGTCCACCGGGCACTGCTCCACGCACGCGCCGCAGCTCGTGCACGACCACAGCACCTCGGGGTCGATGACGCCGTTCTCGTCCACGCCGCCGATCAGCGGGCGCTCGGACTCGGCCATCGCCAGGACGTCGATCGACTCCAGGCGCTTCTGGTAGTCGGCGTACTTGTCCTCGGTGAGGCCGACCTCGTCGCCCGCCACGTCCCTGCTGCCACCGGCCAGCAGGTAGGGGGCCTTCGCGAAGGCGTGGTCGCGGAGCTGGGTGATGAGGAGCTTCGGCGACAGCGGCTTGCCGGTGTTCCAGGCGGGGCACTGCGACTGGCAGCGGCCGCACTCGGTGCAGGTGCTGAAGTCCAGCAGGCCCTTCCAGGTGAAGTCCTCCACCTTGCCGACGCCGAACACGTCGGTGTCGGGGTCGGCCTCCTCCAGGTCGAGGACCTTGCCGCCGCTCATCATCGGCTTGAGCGCGCCCAGGGCGACGCCGCCGTCGTCCTCGCGCTTGAAGTAGATGTTGACGAACGCGCTGAACCGGTGCCAGGCGACGCCCATCGTCAGGTTCTTGCCGACGACGATCAGCCACAGCATCCCGGACAGGAGCTTGGTGATCGCCATGATCGAGACCCAGTCGGGCTCGGACGGCAGCAGCGTGCTGATCGGGGCGGTGACGAAGCTGGTCCACAGCGGCGGCTCCTCCAGGCCGCTGGCCTGCTTGAACGCCTTCACGCCGAGGATGCCCAGGCCCTCGACGACCACCACGGCCTCGACGAAGTAGGCGGACTTGAAGCTGGAGCCCGCGAAGCGCGACACGCGGTCGGCGCGGCGGGGGTGGTTGCGCTGGCGGATGATCGCGAGCGCCACGCCGCCGACCACCGTGCCGATGCCGAGCAGTTCGACCAGCAGCAGCCAGGGGGCCCAGGTGCCGATGAGCAGCCAGTGGAAGGCCGGGTCGAAGATCTCGCCGTAGGCCTCGAACAGCACCGCGGAGCCCAGGAGGAAGCCCCACATCACCATCCAGTGCCAGGGGGCGACGCTGCGGAACTTCGCCATGCGCGTGTGCGCGACGAACTCGACGACCAGGGTCCGCATCCGGGGCGCGAACGGTCCGTTGCGCGTGGCGTCCGGCTGGCCGAGGCGGATGATCCGGACCATCCTCACCACGCCGGAGAGGAACACGCCCCAGGCGACGAGGCTCACGGCCACGCCGATGATGCCGAGGGTCAGCTGCAGGGCTCCCATGTGCTCGCGGCCTTTCTCCAGAAGCTCGTGGTAGTGGCACATTACGCCGCATTACTGACGAGTAACCACATGGACGTGGCCGGGGTCGCACAACGTGTCGGAACTGCCGCCGGAACGCGGGCCGCGCCCGGCCGCGACCGGAGATCGCAACGGTGAGATCACCGGTCCCGTGCCCGCGCGACCGGAGGCCGCCTCCGCGATCCGGTGGGCGCGCACCGGCCCCTGCTCACGATCCGCAACCGGTCGTGTCACATCTGATACGTGGTCGGACGCACCAGGACGGGGTTCCCGGCGCGAGAATGGGCCCATGAGGTTCGCGGGACGGGAATCGTGGCAGGTGTCGCACGGCACCAACGTGGCGGTGAACACCGCCCTGTTCCTCAGGGACACCCTCGCGCTGTCGGTCGACACCGTCCCCGAGCTGCCGGGGCTGTCGCCGTCGGTGCCCGTCTTCGTGCCGCCCGGCGTGGACCGGGCCGCGATCAGCGAGGAGTGGCTCGGCTGGTGGGCCGACATCATCGACTTCGCCAGGGCGGAGGTGCCGCGCGAGCGGCAGGAGGTGCCCGTCGACGGCGAGTCCACGTCGCTGCGCACCCGGCCCGCGATCCGCGCCGCCGTGCTGGCGCTGCGCGAGCGGACCGCCACCTACGACCGCGGCCGCGGGCTGCGCGCCGCGCCCGGCTCGCTGCCGGTCGGCGAGGTCGTGCGGGGTGTCGAGGCGGCGCTGGGGAGGCCGGTGCGTCCCTTTCGCCTGGTCATCACCGAGGTCGCCGTGCAGGGCGTGGTGTGGGAGCAGATGACGCCCACCCACGTCATCGCCTCGGACGACTTCCTCGCCGACCCCGCCCGCAGCGCCCGCGCGCTCCAGACCGCCGTGGAGAACCTGGCCTGACCCGAACGCCGCCACCCGCGAGGGGTAGGGACAACCCCACCGGGAATCGGGGGTTCACCCCGATGTGCGCGGGACGCGGCGGCTCTAGCGTTCCGGTGCACGGGCGGTGCGTCTAGGGGGTCGTGATGCGGAGAGTGCTGAGTTCGCTGGTCGTGGCGGGGGTCGCGGCCGGGTCGCTCACCGCCTGCGTGGAGTTCAAGCAGGAGAGCTTCACCGAGGAGCGCACGGTCGACGTCCCCGTGACGGCGGTGCGGTTGCAGAACGGCTCGGGGGACGTGCGGATCGTCAGGTCCGCCGACGCCCCGGCCACGACGGTCACGCGCACCGTCACGCACCCGCCGCGCGACGACCGGCCGTCCGGGGACTCGCACCGGGTGGAGGGCGGCACCCTCGTGCTCGACGGCTGCGGCGACCGCTGCTCCGTCGACTACCGGGTCGTCGTGCCGGGGGAGGGCGTCCGGGCCTACGGGCAGGTGGACTCGGGCGACGTCGTCCTGGAGGGGCTGGGCGACGTCGAGCTGGACGCGGGGTCGGGGGACGTCCGCGTCGGCGACATCAGCGGGAGGGTGTACGTCGACTCGGGATCGGGCGTGGTCGCCGGGCGGGACGTGGCCGGCGACTTCGTGGCGGAGGTGGGGTCGGGGGACGTGGACGTCGCCGAGGTCGGGGGGAACACCGTGCTGACCGTGTCGTCCGGCACGGTCCGCGCACGGCGGATGGGCGGTGAGGTGCAGGTCGACGCCGGTTCGGGCGACGTCGAGCTCGAACTCCTCACCGCCCGCTCCGTGCGCGCTCACGCCGACAGCGGCAACCTGCGCGTGCGCGTTCCCGCGGGCGCCTACCGGGTGAGCGCGGACGCCGACAGCGGGAACGCCGACGCGTCGGCCGTGCGGAACTCCGCCGACGCCGAGCACGAACTGCGGCTCCGGACGGGCAGCGGCGACATCGTCGTCACCGTCGCCGCCGCCTGACCGGAGCCGCAGTTCGTCAGGCCCGCTGCTGGACGGACGTGTCGAGGAGGAACCAGGTCCGCGGCACCTCGGTGATCCGTTGCAGCGGGGTGTCGACCACGGCGTCCAGCGGCGTGCGGGCGCGGGGCACGTTCACCTCGGGCACCGGCTCCTCCGCCGGGACCGAGCCGGGAGCCGCGGCCGAGCGGGGGGCCGGGACCGTCGCGGGGGACGGGACGGCCGGGCCCGGCGTGCCGCCGCGACCGTCGCGCAGGGCGATGGACCGCCGCAGCTCCGCCCGCAGGCGGTCGATCTCGCGCAGCAGCTCCTCGAACCGGGTGTTCAGCTCCTCCTTCTCGCGGTCGAGCGCGCGGTAGGCCCTGGCCTGGGCCTTGATGACGAGGAGCTGGTCGTCGTCGGCGATCGGCTTCGACGGCCGGGACGGACCGGCGATCATCGCGGCGGTGACCACGGTGATGCTCGGCTGGTCCCAGACCGGCTTGCTCAGCTCGCCGGAGTAGCCGGGAGGCCGTTCCACACCCGCGGCCCTGGAGAACAGCCAGGCCGCCTCGGCGAGGGCGGCCGCCGCCCGGTCGGCCGGCAGGGCGGCGCGCAGGACGTCCTCGACCTTGTCCCAGGTCGGCCGCCGCTCGGCGCTCTTGCCGAGGAACTTCGCGCAGTACTTCTGCATGACGGCCAGCGGCTTGCCGTGCGCCCAGTGCCCGTGGACGCCGGAGTAGGCGCGCAGCACGGCCTCGTAGGCGCCGGTCAGCCGCCGCGACTCGTCGGCGAGGGTCACCACCAGGTACAGGATCAGCTTCCGGTCGGCGAGGCTGAGCTTGTCGGGATTGCTGAAGCTGTCCGTGTCGGCCAGCCGGTCCAGCACGCGCCGCCCGCGTCCGGTCGGCGACGGCTGCGGTGATCGGACTGGAAGTTCGGAGAGGTCACTGGACACGAGCAGCTCCCGTCGGCCGGTCGCCCCGTGGGCGACGTTACTGGGGTGGATCCGGTGTGGTCGGTCCCGAACCACCGGGGAGAGGAGCGGGACAGGAGCTGACCCGCTCTCGTGGTTCGGGCTGTTCTTTCCGCACCTCGCGAGTTCGTGGGGTGGACCGGTGCACTTCGAGCAGAGAGTAAGGCGCGTCACCCCACCCGGCCACCGGAAGCGCGTTCGGCCGAACGGCCCAGCACCGTCGTGTCGCGCATCACGTCCTGCCGGGAACACCGCGCGCCGCCCCGTCGTTGGACTGGCAGAAAGATTGAGTCGAGTGGACTCAACCCCACGGGCACTGGCAAACTTGAGCCGACAACGCTCAATGCGAATCCGGTGCACACGTACTACCAGGAGGAACTCCAATGGCGCGAGCGGTCGGCATCGACCTTGGGACGACCAACTCCGTCGTCGCGGTCCTCGAGGGTGGCGAGCCGACGGTGATCGCCAACTCCGAGGGTTCGCGCACGACCCCGTCGATCGTGGCCTTCGCCAAGAACGGCGAGGTGCTCGTCGGTCAGCCCGCCAAGAACCAGGCGGTGACCAACGTCGACCGGACCATCCGTTCGGTGAAGCGGCACGTCGGCACCGACTGGAAGACCGACGCCGTCGACGGCAAGCAGTACACCTCGCAGGAGATCAGCGCCCGCGTGCTGATGAAGCTCAAGCGCGACGCCGAGGCGTACCTGGGCGAGGAGATCACCGACGCCGTGATCACCGTCCCGGCCTACTTCGAGGACGCGCAGCGCCAGGCCACCAAGGAGGCCGGCCAGATCGCGGGCCTCAACGTCCTGCGCATCGTCAACGAGCCCACCTCCGCCGCCCTGGCCTACGGCCTGGACAAGGGCGAGAAGGAGCAGACCATCCTGGTCTTCGACCTCGGTGGCGGCACGTTCGACGTCTCGCTGCTGGAGCTGGGCGACGGTGTCGTCGAGGTCCGCGCGACCAGCGGTGACAACCACCTCGGTGGTGACGACTGGGACCAGCGCGTCGTCGACTGGCTGGTGGAGAAGTTCAAGTCCACCAGCGGCATCGACCTCACCAGGGACAAGATGGCGCTGCAGCGCATCCGCGAGGCCGCCGAGAAGGCCAAGATCGAGCTGTCCAGCTCCACCTCGGCCAGCATCAACCTGCCCTACATCACCGTCGACGCGGACAAGAACCCGCTGTTCCTCGACGAGACGCTGTCGCGCGCCGAGTTCCAGCGCATCACCGGCGACCTGCTGGAGCGCACCCGCGCCCCGTTCAACAACGTGATCAAGGACGCCGGCATCAGCGTCGGCGACATCGACCACGTCGTGCTGGTCGGCGGCTCGACCCGCATGCCGGCCGTCGCGGAGCTCGTCAAGGAGCTGACCGGCGGTCGCGAGCCCAACAAGGGCGTGAACCCGGACGAGGTCGTCGCCGTCGGCGCGGCCCTGCAGGCCGGTGTCCTCAAGGGCGAGGTCAAGGACGTCCTGCTGCTCGACGTCACCCCGCTGTCCCTCGGCATCGAGACCAAGGGCGGCGTGATGACCAAGCTCATCGAGCGCAACACCACGATCCCCACCAAGCGGTCGGAGATCTTCACGACGGCCGACGACAACCAGCCGTCCGTGCAGATCCAGGTGTTCCAGGGCGAGCGCGACTTCGCCGCGGACAACAAGAAGCTCGGCATGTTCGAGCTGACCGGCCTGCCGCCCGCCCCCCGCGGCGTCCCGCAGATCGAGGTCACCTTCGACATCGACGCCAACGGCATCGTGTCCGTGTCCGCGAAGGACATGGGCACCGGCAAGCTGCAGTCCATGACGATCACCGGTGGCTCCGCGCTGCCGAAGGACGACATCGAGCGGATGGTCAAGGACGCCGAGGCCCACGCCGAGGAGGACAAGCGCCGCCGCGAGGAGGCCGAGGTCCGCAACCAGGCGGAGACCCTCGTCTACCAGACGGAGAAGGTCGTCAAGGAGAACGACGACAAGCTCCCCGAGGACGTCAAGACCAAGGTCAAGACGGCCGTCGACGAGACGAACGAGGCGCTCAAGGGCACCGACATCGCCGCCGTCCGCGCCGCCGTGGAGAAGCTGGCCACCGAGTCCCAGGCGATCGGCCAGTCCCTCTACGCCAACACGGGCGCCCCGGCCGGTGAGCCCGGCGCAGACGGTGCCGACGGTGCCCCCGGCGCCGCTGGCGGCACCAAGGCCGACGACGACGTCGTGGACGCCGAGATCGTGGACGAGGACGAGAAGAAGTGACCGCGCCCCAGTCACCGCAGCAGGGGGAGGAGCAGCCCCACGTGGTAGCGAACGACCGTCCCACCGATCCGGAGACGGGTCCGGTGCAGGAGGACGAGCAGGAGGTGTCGGCCACCCCCGAGAACGACGGGGGCGGCCGGCACGCCGCGGCGGAGCACGCCGAGGCCGCTGACACCGGCGTCGTCGTGGACGTGCCCGACGAGGGCGCGGAGCTCAAGGCCCAGCTGGACGAGCGCACCGCCGACCTCCAGCGGCTCACCGCGGAGTACGCCAACTACCGCAAGCGCGTCGAGCGCGACCGGGAGCTGGTCGTCGTCAACGCCAAGGCGCAGGTCGTCACCGAACTGCTGGGCGTCCTGGACGACCTGGAGCGGGCCGCCGCGCACGGCGACCTGACCGGCGCGTTCAAGGCCGTGGCCGACAAGCTCGGGTCCGCGCTCTCGCAGAGCGGCCTGGAGGCGTTCGGCCACGAGGGCGAGGACTTCGACCCGTCGATCCACGAGGCGGTGCAGCACAGCACCTCCCCGGACGTCGACGGACCGACGGTCACCGCCGTCCTGCGGCGCGGCTACCGGTTCGGCGAGCGCGTGCTGCGACCCGCCCTGGTGGGCGTGACCGATCACGAGGAGCCGGCACCCGCGGCCGCGACCGGCACCGCCGAGACGGCGGAACCGGGCACCAGCGGGCAGCAGCAGGACTGAGCGAGAGGAGGAGACGTCCGTGAGTGCCAGAGAGTGGATCGAGAAGGACTTCTACCGCGAACTGGGCGTCTCCTCCGACGCTTCAGGCGACGAGATCAAGAAGGCGTACCGGAAGCTCGCGCGGGAGCTGCACCCCGACGCGAACCCCGGCAACGCCAAGGCCGAGGCGCGGTTCAAGTCCGTGTCCGAGGCGTACGGCGTGCTGTCCGACACCGCGAAGCGCAAGGAGTACGACGAGGCGCGCCGCCTGTTCGCCGGTGGCGCGAGCTTCGGCGGCGGCGGGTTCGGCACCGGCGCGGGCGGCTTCGACGTGGGTGACCTGTTCAACCGCGCCGGAGCCGGTCAGGCCGGTGCGGGTGGCCTGGGCGACCTGCTCGGCGGCCTGTTCAACCGCGGTTCGCGCGGCGGAGCCGGTTCGGCCACCCGTCCCCGCCGCGGTGAGGACGTCGAGACCGACGTCCGGATCGACTTCACCGAGGCCGTGCGCGGCGCGACCGTGCCGCTGCGGCTGTCCAGCCCGTCGACGTGCTCCACGTGCGGCGGCAACGGCGCGAAGCCCGGCACCGTCCCGCACACCTGCACCACGTGCGGCGGCGCTGGCCTGGTGACCCGCAGCCAGGGCGCGTTCGCGTTCAGCGAGCCCTGCGGCGACTGCCGCGGGACCGGGCGCGTCGTCGACGACCCGTGCCCCGAGTGCGGCGGCGACGGCGTCAGCACCAAGACCCGCACGCTCACCATGCGCGTCCCCGCCGGGGTGGACGACGGCCAGCGCATCCGGCTGGCCGGTCAGGGCGAGCCCGGCCGCAACAACGGCCCCTCCGGCGACCTGTTCGTCCGCGTGCACGTGAACCCGCACGCGGTGTTCGGCCGCAGCGGCAACGACCTCACGATCACGGTGCCCGTCACGTTCCCCGAGCTGGCGCTCGGCACCACGGTGACCGTGCCGACGCTCGACAGCAGGGTGACCCTGAAGGTGCCGGCCGGAACGGCCAGCGGTCAGGTGATGCGCGCCCGCGGCAAGGGCATCGCGCGGCGGGACGGCACGGTCGGCGACCTGCTCGTCACGTTGCAGGTGGCCGTCCCCAACAACACCGACGCGAAGGCCCAGGAGCTGCTGCGGGCCTACGCCGAGGCGACCGCGCAGCACGACCCGCGCGCCGACCTGAACGCGATGCTCGACCAGGGGAGGTAGTCGTGAGCACCCCGGGATTCCCGTTCCCGCCCGGAACCGACGAGGACACGCCGTTCTTCGTCATCTCGGTCGCGGCGCAGCTCTCGGGGCTGCACGCGCAGACCCTGCGCACCTACGACCGGCTGGGCCTGGTGTCGCCGGGCCGCACGTCGGGAGGCGGGCGCAGGTACTCGATGCGCGACATCGTGCTGCTGCGCGAGGTGCAACGGCTCTCCCAGGAGGAGGGCGTGAACCTCGCGGGCGTCAAGCGCATCATCGAGCTGGAGAACCAGGTCGAGGCGCTGCGGCACCGGGTGTCGGAGCTGACCGCGGAGCTGGCGAACGCCCTCGCCGCCGCCGACCACGCGGCGGCCAGCGTCCACCGGTCCTACCGGCGCGACCTGGTGCCCGTGCGGCACGAGACGGCACTGGTGGTCTGGAAGCCGCAGCAGCGCTGACCCGCGCACCGGTGTGCGCGTCGGCGAGGCCGGGCGGCGCTCGCCGACGCGCTCAGTCCAGGGTGAACGGGTCGTACTTGATGCGGTCCAGCGGCGTTCCGGCGACGAGCATCCGGGACACGGTCGAGCGGATCATCGCGGGCGAGCCGCAGACCAGGACGTCCCGGTCCTCCCACGCGCCGTAGCGGGTGACCACGTCGGCCAGGGTGCCCTGCTCGACGCCCCGCGCACCCGGATCGGACTCCAGCACGGGCACGACGGTCAGCCACGGGTTGGTCATCGCGATCCGCTGGAGGTTGTCCAGGTCGTAGAGGTCCTCCCTGGCGCGGCCACCGGTGAACAGGTGGACGCGCGGGTTCTCCCCCCACTGCGCCATCTCGTCGATGATCGCGTGCATGGGCGCCACGCCCGTGCCGCCCGCGACCATGAGCACGTCGCGCTGCGCGGTCCGGTCGACGCTGAGCCGGCCCATCGGGGGACCGATGCGCCAGACGTCGCCCATCTGCGTGTGGCCGACGATGGAGCGGCTGACCCACCCGCCGTCGACCGAGCGGATGTGGAACTCGATGGTGCCGTCGTCGCGCGGCGCGTTGGCCGGCGAGTAGTACCGCCAGAGCCGGGCGCGCTGCGGGGTCTCCACGCTCACGTACTGACCGGCCCGGTAGTTCACCGGGTGGTCGGGCTGGACGCGGACCACGGCCAGGTCCCAGCTCACGCGCTGGTGCCCGACGACGGTCGCGTGCCAGTAGGCGGGACCGTCGTCCGCGGCCGCCGCCTCCTGCATGGCGCGCGCCATGATCGTGTAAGCCTCGGCCCAGGCCATCTCGACCTTGGGGGTCCAGACGGGGCCGGCGTACTTCTTCACGGCGGCGAGCAGGGCGGTGCCGACGGCCTCGTAGTGCACGCTCACCACGCCGAACTTGCGGTGGTCGCGGCCGAGCTGGCGAAGGAAGGGGATCAGGTCGTCGGGGCGGTCCACCATCTGCACCACGTGGACCAGCGCGCGCAGCAGGCGACTGCGCTGGACCTGCATGTTCACCGGGAACATCTCACGTGTGGCCGGTGCGAGGCTGAACAGCATCCCGTAGAAGAACTTCGCCACTTCTTCGGAGCGCGGTTCTACCACCGCGAAGCTCTCCCGGATCATCCGCACCATGGCGGTGACACCGGGGGGAGGCTCGCGGTGCGGTGGAGTGGGGAGGGGGCTGAGTACGGCGTTCGCTGTCATGGTCTGGGCGCAGTCTCCAACGTTCATAGGGTCGCCAGCAAGGCCCAGCGTCCTCGTCAAGCATCCATCCCCCGACGGGGTTGGACAGTAACCCGTCTATGGCCTGGTTGACCCCTTGATGCCACCTTCGAGTGCAGTCCAGTTACAGCCAGTATCGTAGTGCTAGAACCATCGGCTGAACATTCCCTGTGACGTGCGCCGTTCTCGCGGCTTGCACCACGGGGCGGAGCACGCGCCTCCCGGTGAGTTGACCCGGTCGGGTGTGACACGTCCGAACTTCTGGTCCCCCTCCTTCTTACCCGTGCTCGCCCGCGCGTGCGGTCTCGCACGTCACAGCCAGAAAGGTTGCATAGGACAACTATTGATCTTATAGTTGTCATTGGCAACTAACAGGAGGGTGGACATGGGTCCCACCAGGGAGAACTGCCTGGAACTGCTGCGGCAGCTCCACGTGGTGTTCCAGCTCAAGAACGCGATCACCACCCGCGTGTGGGAGGAGCACGAACTGCACCCCGCCGCCGGAGGTCTGCTCGCCGAGCTGACCCGGCGCGGCGAGTGCCGCGTGTCCGACCTCGCCGCGCACCGGTTCGTCGACACCTCCGTCGTGAGCCGGCAGACAGCTCAACTGGAACGCGCCGGGCTCGTCCGCCGGCGTCCCGACGAGCACGACGGAAGGGTGCAGCTCATCTCGGTCACGGAGAGGGGAGGAGCGCTGGTGGACCGGTGGCGCGACGCGCAGGCGGGATTCGTCCAGCAGGCGCTGGAGGACTGGCCCGACGAGCGGGTGCGGGAGGTGGCGCGGGACTTCGGCGCCCTCTCCGGGGTCGTCCGCGACCGGCTGCTGAAGACGGGAGACGCCGGGTGACCGCCCTCGCCACCCCCGCCGCGCCGCCGGTTCCCGACGCCGCGCGGGCGAAGGCCGCGCACCGGGAGATCCTGAAGGCGCTGTCCGGCCTGCTGCTCGCCCTGCTCGTGGCGATCCTCAGCTCCACCATCGTCGCCAACGCGCTGCCGACGATCCTCGCGGACCTCGACGGGACGCAGACCCAGTACACCTGGGTGATCACGGCCATGCTGCTCGCGTCGACCGCGACCACCCCGATCTGGGGCAAGCTCGCCGACCTGTTCAGCAAGAAGCGGCTCTACCAGCTCAGCATCGCGATCTTCACGGTCGGCTCGGTCATGGCCGGGCTCGCGCAGGACATGGGCCAGCTCATCGCGTTCCGCGCCGTCCAGGGCCTCGGCATGGGCGGTGTGCAGGCGCTCGCCCAGGTGATCATCGGAGCGCTGGTCAGCCCCCGCGAGCGGGGCCGGTACAGCGGTTACACGGGCGCGGTCATGGCCGCGGCCACCGTCGGCGGTCCGCTGGTCGGCGGGTTCGTCGTCGACAGCCCCGCGCTCGGCTGGCGCTGGTGCTTCTTCGTCTGCGTGCCGCTCGCCGTGATCGCCATGGTGGTGCTCTCCAAGACGCTGAGCCTGCCGGTGGTCAAGCAGCACGTGAAGATCGACTACCTCGGCGCGACGCTCATCGCGGGTGGCGTGAGCCTGCTCCTGCTGTGGGTGTCCTTCGCGGGCAAGAACTTCGCCTGGCTGTCGGTCTCCACCCTCGTCTACCTGCTGTCGTCCTTCGTCGTGCTCGGCCTCGCCCTGCTCGTGGAGAGCCGCGCGTCGTCGCCGATCGTGCCCCTGCGGCTGTTCCGCAGCCGCACCGTCACCCTCGCGGTGATCGGCAGCGTCGCGGTCGGCACCGGCATGTTCGGCGCGTCGGTGTTCCTCGGCCAGTACTTCCAGCTCGCCCGCGGCTTCTCGCCGACGAAGGCCGGTCTGCTGACCCTGCCCCTGGTCGCCGGGCTGACCCTGGCGTCCACGATCTCCGGGCTGCTGATCTCCCGCTACGGCCGCTGGAAGGGCTTCCTGGTCGGCGGGGCGGTCTCGCTCGTGGCCGGGCTGGGGCTGCTCGCCACGATCGACCACGAGACGAACCTCGTGCTGATGAGCGGCTACATGCTGCTCGTGGGCGTGGGTCTCGGGCTGACCATGCAGAACCTGGTGCTCGCCGTGCAGAACGGCGTCGGCCTCGCCGACCTCGGCGCCGCCAGCTCCACGGTCACGTTCTTCCGCTCCCTCGGCGGCACCGCCGGCGTCTCCGTGCTGGGCGCGGTGTTCGCCGCCGGGGTGCCGGTCAAGATCGGCGAGGGCCTGACCGCCCTCGGGCTGCCGCCGGGCGCGAGCGCGTCCGCGGGCGGCACCCTCGACCTGGAGAGCCTGCCGGGACCGGTCGAGACCGTCGTGCGCGCCGCCTACGGCGACGCGATGGGCACGCTGTTCCTCATCGCCGCCGGGATCGCGGTGCTCACCCTGGTCGCCGTGCTGCTGATCGAGGAGGTGCCGCTGCGCACCTCGATCGACAGCGCCGACAGCGCCGACAGCACTGCCAGCGCCAGCAGCGTCACCCGGCCGGTGGCTGGCGTGATCGAGACGGACACGATCTCGTCAGCGCCTGTGGATTCTCACCAGCGGAATGTGGACAACTCCGCCCCTGGTGTGGACAACGCGTTGCGCCGAGTGGGTGACCCGGCTCGGGCGGTCGCCGGTCACCCCGCTGCGCTGAGCAACACGGCACCCCGGAGTCGTCCGGATCGGTAGGCGGCCCGGTGATCGCCCGGCGCGGGGCGTGGCGGGCGCTGCTCGGCCCGCGCGCTGTGCGGCAGACCACAGCGATCTCGTACAGTTGAGCGGAACGGACTCAACTTTTCTGACGTTGTGCAGGACGACGGTGCGGAGAGGGACGCCGCCCGCAGGAGTTCTCCGGCGACGAGGTGAGGAATGGACGCTTTCAACCCGACCACGAAGACGCAGCAGGCGGTGTCCTCGGCCGTGCAGGCCGCGACGCTGGCCGGGCACCCGGACGTCGGCACCGTGCACCTGCTGGGAGCGCTGCTGGCGCAGGGCGACGGCCTGACCGCGCCCCTGCTGTCGGCAGTGGGCGCGGACCTCGACCTGGTCCGCAAGGAGCTCGACCAGCTGTCCAGGACGCTGCCGGCCGCGAGCGGTTCCACCGTGTCCGCGCCGCAGCTCTCCCGCGACGCCGTGCGCGTGATCAGCGGCGCGCAGTCGCTCGCCACCGAGATGGGCGACGAGTACGTCTCCACCGAGCACCTGCTGGTCGGCCTCGCCCAGCACGGCGGCCAGGTCGCCGACCTGCTGCGCCGCCACGGCGCGAGCCCCGACGCGCTGCGCGACGCGTTCGCCGGGGTCCGCGGCTCGGCCCGCGTCACCAGCCCCGACCCCGAGGGCACCTACAAGGCGCTGGAGAAGTACGGCGTCGACCTGACCGAGCGGGCTCGCCGCGGTGAGCTGGACCCCGTCATCGGCCGCGACTCGGAGATCCGCCGCGTCGTGCAGGTGCTGTCCCGGCGCACCAAGAACAACCCGGTCCTCATCGGCGAGCCCGGCGTGGGCAAGACCGCCATCGTCGAGGGGCTCGCGCAGCGCATCGTCGCCGGTGACGTGCCGGAGTCCCTGCGCGGCAAGCGCGTCGTGGCGCTCGACCTGGGTTCGATGGTCGCGGGCGCCAAGTACCGCGGCGAGTTCGAGGAGCGGCTGAAGGCCGTGCTCAAGGAGATCACCGACTCCGCGGGCCGGGTCGTCACGTTCATCGACGAACTTCACACCATCGTGGGGGCCGGTGCCACCGGCGAGAGCGCGATGGACGCCGGGAACATGATCAAGCCGATGCTGGCGCGCGGTGAGCTGCGCATGGTGGGCGCGACCACGCTGGACGAGTACCGCCAGCACGTCGAGAAGGACCCGGCTCTGGAGCGCCGCTTCCAGCAGGTGCTGGTCGGCGAGCCGAGCGTCGAGGACACCGTGGGCATCCTGCGCGGCCTCAAGGAGCGCTACGAGGTGCACCACGGCGTGCGCATCACCGATGCCGCCCTGGTCGCGGCCGCGACGCTGTCCGACCGCTACATCACCTCCCGCTTCCTGCCGGACAAGGCCATCGACCTGGTCGACGAGTCCGCGTCCCGGCTGCGCATGGAGATCGACTCCCGGCCCGTGGAGGTCGACGAGGTCGAGCGCTCGGTGCGCAGGCTGGAGATCGAGGAGATGGCGCTGGCCAAGGAGGAGGACGCCGCCTCCCGCGACCGGCTGGCCGCGCTGCGCGGCGAGCTGGCCGAGCGGCGCGAGACCCTCGCCGGGCTGACCGCCCGCTGGCAGAACGAGAAGGGCGCCATCGAGAAGGTCCGCGACCTCAAGACGCAGCTCGAACAGCTGCGCGGCGAGTCGGAGCGGGCCGAGCGCGACGGTGACCTGGGACGCGCCGCCGAACTGCGCTACGGCCGCATCCCCGCCCTGGAGAAGGACCTGGAGGCCGCCACCCGGTCCACCATGGACTCCTCGGTGATGCTCAAGGAGGAGGTCGGCCCGGACGACGTGGCCGACGTCGTCAGCGCGTGGACCGGCATCCCCGCCGGGCGGCTGCTGGAGGGCGAGACGGCGAAGCTGCTGCGCATGGAGGACGAGCTGGGCCGCCGCGTCGTCGGCCAGGCCGAGGCCGTGCGCGTGGTGTCCGACGCCGTGCGCCGCACCCGCGCCGGGGTCGCCGACCCGGACCGGCCGACCGGGTCGTTCCTGTTCCTCGGGCCGACCGGCGTCGGCAAGACGGAGCTGGCGAAGGCGCTGGCCGAGTTCCTGTTCGACGACGAGCGCGCCATGATCCGCATCGACATGAGCGAGTACTCCGAGAAGCACTCGGTGGCCCGCCTCGTCGGCGCCCCTCCCGGGTACGTCGGGTACGACCAGGGCGGTCAGCTCACCGAGTCGGTGCGGCGCAGGCCGTACTCCGTGGTGCTGCTCGACGAGGTCGAGAAGGCTCACCCGGACGTGTTCGACGTGCTGCTCCAGGTGCTCGACGACGGCCGCCTGACCGACGGCCAGGGCCGCACCGTCGACTTCCGCAACACGATCCTGGTGCTCACCTCGAACCTCGGATCGCAGGTCATCGCCGATCCGGTGCTGGACGAGAGGCAGCGCGGCGACGCCGTCATGGCCGTGGTGCGGACGCACTTCAAGCCGGAGTTCCTGAACCGGCTGGACGACGTGGTGGTGTTCCACCAGCTCGCCACCGAGGAGCTGACGTCCATCGTGGACATCCAGATCGCCCGGCTCGCCGCGCGCCTGGCGCAGCGCAGGCTGACGCTCGACGTCAGCCCGGCCGCGCGGGACTGGCTCGCGCTCAACGGGTTCGACCCGGTCTACGGCGCCCGGCCGCTGCGCAGGCTGGTGCAGTCCTCCATCGGCGACCAGCTCGCGAAGGGGCTGCTGTCCGGCGAGGTCCGCGACGGCGACACCGTCCGGGTGGACGTGCTGCACGACAGCTCGGGACTGGTCGTCGGATCGTGATCGACTCGGCACCGGGGGTCGCGGAGTTCTCCGCGGCCCCGGTGCCGTTCGGCGTCCCGGTGCCCCTGAGCTGGGCTTGCGCGGTGATCGGGAGGTCGCGGGCCGCGCGGCCGGTCGCTCGCGCGAGGTAACGGATCGAGGTGTTCCTCGCGGGCGCGCCCCCAGCGATCTTCGTATTGACGCCCGGCACCGCTACCCTCCCCCTGTGGGCATACCGGCGTGGGTCTGGTTCACCGTCGCCGCGATCGCGGGTGTGGCGGGGTTCGCCCTGCTCGCCACCGATCGGGCGCAGAGAACCGCACGAAATCGCGAACGACGCAGGTGGGCTGCACTGCGCGGGTGGCAGTTCGAGGAGTCCGACCACGTGCTGCCCACCCGGTGGGAGAGCGGCGCCATCGCGTACTACGGCACGGGCACGGCCCGCGACGTCGTCGCGGGCACGACGTTCACCGCAGACGGCCGCCGCCAGGTGTACGTGCTCGACCACGAGACCGGCGGCAAGGTCAACTCGGTGCTGGTGGCCGTGCGGTGCCGGCGGGCCCTGCCCGTGGTCGTCGAGCTGTGGCTGCCCAGCGTGCCGTTCCAGCGCGACCAGATGCCCGAGCTGATGGGACCGGTCGGCCAGCGCTACGCGTTCGTCACCGACCTGCCCGCCGCCCGCAAGCTGATCACCCCCGACCTCGTGGACGCCGCCGAGGAGATCGGCCAGGACGTGACGGTCGTCTGGATCGAGGGCGACTGGGTCCTCGCCGCGGCCCCTCCCGGCTCCAGCCCGGCCCGGCTCGAACGGCTCCTGCGCGACCTCGGCGAACTCGCCGACGTGGTCGACCCGTTCGACGCGGACGGCGACGGCGAGACCGGCGGAGAGGTCTACCGGCCGACGTTCGGCCGCAAGAGCAGCTAGGTCGTGTTCCGGGTCGCGGAGCGCACGGTGCCCGGCCGCACCGGATAGCCTGCCCTCCATGCCGACCGCACTGGTGACCGGCGCCACCGCCGGTATCGGAGCCGCGTTCGCCCGCCGGCTCGGCGCCGAGGGGTACGACCTCGTGCTCGTCGCGCGCACCGCGCCCGTCCTGGAGGCCCTGGCCGCCGAGCTGCACGCCCGGCACGGGGTCGACGCGAGCGTCCTCGTCGCCGACCTGGCCACCGAGGCCGGCCGCGCGCGGGTCGCCGAGCGCCTCGCCGACCCGGACGCCCCGGTCGACCTGCTCGTCAACAACGCGGGCTTCGCGAACGCCGCCGAGTTCACCGCGGCCGCGCCGGGCGACCTCCAGGCCCAGCTCGACGTCAACGTCACCGCCGTCCTCCAGCTCACCAGGGCCGTGCTGCCGGGGATGCTCGCCCGCGACCGCGGTGACGTGGTCAACGTGGCGAGCGTCAGCGCGTTCCTGCCGGGCCGCGGCTCCACCTACAGCGCCGACAAGGCGTGGGTCGTGGCCCTGTCCGAGGGGCTGGCCGCGTCCGTCGCGGGCACGGGCGTCCGCGTGATGGCGCTGTGCCCCGGCTACACGCGCACGGAGTTCCACGAGCGCGCGCGGATCGACGTGTCCGGCAGCCCGGACTTCCTGTGGCTCGACGCGCACCGGGTCGTCCACGACGGGCTGGCCGACCTGCGGGCCGGGAAGGTCGTCTCGATCCCCAGCGCGCTGTACCGGGGCATCGTGACGCTCGTCGGCCTGCTGCCCCGCCGCCTGGTGCGGGCGCTCGCGTCCCGCGCCGGTGGCCGCGGCCGCACCTGAGGGAACCGCGCGCCCCCTCGCCGCGTCGGACGTCGAGTCCAGTCATCGCGAGGAGGGGTCCCAGTCGTGGGTGAGAAGTTCCACGTCGTTCCCGACGAGCTCCGGGGTTACGCCGGTCTGCTCGAACGCAACGCCCAGCACTTCACGGCGATCCGCGGCCACGCGGTGAGCAGGGGGGGCGACACGGCCGGGTTCACCGGGCTGCTCACGTTGCTGCACCCCGTCGTCACCGGTGTCGCCGAGCTGTACGCCGAGACGCTCGACTTCGCCAACCAGCAGATGGTGAAGGACGCCGCGGCTCTGACGACGGCGGCCGACCGCTACGCCCAGATGGACGCGGCACGGGCCACGGCCGTCAGCCGCACCGGCCGCGCGGCCGCCGACCTGAAGAT
Source organism: Umezawaea beigongshangensis (assembly GCF_016464305.1). Taxonomy (GTDB): domain Bacteria; phylum Actinomycetota; class Actinomycetes; order Mycobacteriales; family Pseudonocardiaceae; genus Umezawaea_A; species Umezawaea_A beigongshangensis. The sequence continues at coordinate 83,348 of NZ_JAEIOJ010000003.1, read as the reverse complement.
CGGGGGCGAGTGATGGGCGCCTACGCCGACGTCGAGGACGTCTCCGCCGCGCTGAGCAAGGCCGCGGAGAACCGGCCGGGCCGCCAGTCCACCAAGGAGCTGATCGAGGCGGCCGGGTGGAAGATCCAGGGCGTCAACTGGGTCTACGAGAAGGTCACCGGCGAGAACCTGGTCGAGACGCTGATCAACCCGCTGGTCGGCGACTTCGAGAAGATCGACGCCAACGCGAACGCCTGGGACCAGGTCGCGGGCGCGCTCGACGCCGTGCGCAACAACCTCAACGGCGGCCTGGGCGAGCTCGACCCGCACTGGGACGGCGAGGCCGCGCAGAACTTCGACCGCAGGATCAGCGCGATGTGGACGATCGCCGTCGAGGCCGACTCGCAGGTCGCCCGCCTCGTCGGCAACAAGTTCCAGTCGATGGCCAACACCTGCCGCAGCGCCACCAAGATCGCGCTGACGCTGCTCGACATGCTCGTCACGAAGCTCGTCGAGGCCGCCATGACCGCGTGGATCCCGGTCGTGGGCTGGGGCAAGGCCGTGTGGATGGTCTACGACGCCATCCAGATCGTGGACGCCATCCGCAAGATCATCATCTCGATCCAGACGCTCATCGAGGGCGTGCGGGGCATGGTCGACGGCATCAGGGCCATGGGCACGGCGATCATGAAGATCAAGGACGTGCGCAGCGTCAACGACGCCGCCAACTCCCTGGACGACGCCCAGGAGGCCAAGCAGAAGTACGACAACGGCGTGTCGGCCGCCAAGTCCGGCGCGTTCGGCGTGGCGATGGGCGGTTACGGCCTGGGCAAGGCCGGGGTCGCCGCGAACGGCCGCCACGGCAGCGGCGCGGGAGGCGGCGGTGGCCCGGCTCCGGCTCCGGCCCCCGCCCCGGCTCCCGCGCCCGCCCCGGCTCCCGCTCCCGCGCCGAGCGGTGGAGGTGGACGGTGACGTTCCCCTACGACCGGGCGAAGCTGGACGCGCTCGTCGCGCGGGTGGACGCCGGGATCGCCGGTGTCGAGCGGACCGCGGCCGAGGCGTCGCGGGTGCGGACCAGGTCCAGCGGCCTGACCCCGCAGGACCTGGCCGAGATCGAGCGGGCCGCGCGCGGGCGCGACGCGCCGAAGGAGCTGCGCGAGCTCCAGCGGCGGGTCGACGCGGGTGAGCTGACCTGGAGCGACGTCGCCTCCGGGCGCGCGCTCGACGACGCGGGAGTGCAGAGCGCGCTCGCCACGTCCGTGCCCGACCTCCAGCGCGCCCACCGCGCCCTGGAGGACGGCCAGGACCCGGAGGACGTCGCGGAGTCCGGCCGTCCGCGGTCGTCCGACCCCGACGACGACGGCCCGTCGAACTTCACGCAGGACGCCTGGTAGCGCGGTCGCGGTGGCGGTGCGACGCCCGACACCGTCACCACGTCCGCCACCCGTCCGAGCGGTGTGCGAGGCTTTGCCACCGTGCGGACTGAAGTGGTTCTCGACGCGAACGCCAAGGCCGAACTGGCCCGACTGGTGAGCGAACTGGCCGTGGTCCACGGCAGGGTCACCCTGTCCTCCGGCAAGGAGGCCGACTACTACGTCGACCTCCGCCGGGCGACGCTGCACCACGCGGCGGCCCCGCTGATCGGCAGGCTGCTGCGGCAGCTCACGGCCGACTGGGACTACGTCGCCGCGGGCGGGCTCACCCTCGGCGCGGACCCGGTGGCCTGCGCGATGATGCACGCCGCGGCGGCCGACGGCGACGTGCTCGACGCGTTCGTGGTGCGCAAGGCGACCAAGCAGCACGGCATGCAGCGCCGCATCGAGGGCATCGAGGTCGCCGGGCAGCGCGTGCTGGCCGTGGAGGACACCTCCACCACCGGTGGCAGCGTGCTCACCGCCGTGGAGGCGCTGCGCGAGGCCGGTGCGACCGTCGTGGGCGTCGCCACCGTCGTCGACCGCGGCACCGGTGCGAAGGAAGTCGTCGAGGACGCCGGGCTGCCCTACCGCCACCTGCTCGACCTCGCGGACCTCGGCCTGGCCTGATGCTCGTCGCGGTCCTGCTCGGCGTGCTCGTCCTCGCCGGGCTCGTGGTGGCGCTGGTCGTCCGGGCCCGGCGGCGGCGGCTCGCGGCGCGGTGGCGGCTCGCCGCGCAGGACCAGGGGTTCCCCCTGCTCCTGCCGCAGCTCGCCCGCCTGCTGGAGGGCGAGCAGCAGCGGGTGCGCGCGCAGCTCGTCGGGCAGCGGCGGGGCGTGTCCGTGCTCGCGTTCGAGGTGCTGTTCCGCACCACCGGTCCCGGCTCAGGCGCCTACGTGCCGCACGTGGTCGTCGTCGCGCCCCGGCCGGTGCCCGGTCCGTGGCTGCTGCTGACCCCGCGCGGCGACGGCGTGTGGCAGCCGCTCGACGAGCCCGTCGACACCGGTGACCCGCTGCTCGACGCGCGCTTCCAGCTGCGCCGCCTGCACCCCGGCTTCGCCGCCGCGTGGCTGGCGACCGGGGTCGGCCGGTCCCTGGTCGCCGATCCGCGCGCCGCCGGGGCGGCGATCCTCTTCGGGGAGCACACCGTGGCCGCCGTGGTGCCCGGCACCGCCGCCCTCACCCCCCTGGACCAGCTCGCGGACCTGCTCCTCGACCTGTGCGCTCGCGTTCCGTGGCCCGCTCTGCCACGTGGATGAAGTTCACGTTTAGTGGCAGCGCTCGCAGGTGATCCCGTTCTAGTCTGGAACGGGGGGAGGTCCACATGGTGGCCCGAGCGCTGGTGGAAGTCGTCGTGGTCGTGCACTTCGCGGTCCTGCTGTTCCTCGTGGTGGGGGGATTCGCCGCGTGGCGGTGGAAGCAGGTGTTCTACGCCCACCTCGCGATGGCGACGTGGGGACTGCTGGTCGTCGCGTTCCCGATCGCCTGCCCGCTGACCTTCGCGGAGAACTACTTCCGCGACCGCGCCGGCCTGCCGCGCCTGGAGGCGGGTTTCATCGACACCTACGTGGATGGTGTGCTGTACCCCGACTCCGCGGCCGTGGGCGTGCAGCTCCTGGTCGCGTCGGTGGTGCTGGTGTCGTGGTGCGGGATGTGGCTGAGGTGGCGCGGTGAACGACGGACCGGGGGCTCGGGAAGCCGGGCCCACGGAGTGGGTGCGCACTGACGAGGTCGGCGTGGGGCCCTGGGAGGGCCCGTGGCCGGAGGGTGAGCACTGGGACCCCGAACTGCTCGCGGAGGGCGACCGCCGCAACGTCGTCGACCCCTACCGCTACTGGCGGCGGGAGGCCGTCGTCGAGCACCTCGACGCGCGCCGGCACGACTTCCACGTGGCGATCGAGAACTTCCAGCACGACCACAACATCGGCACGGTCGTGCGCACGGCCAACGCGTTCGCCGCGCGGGCCGTGCACGTCGTGGGCCGCAAGCGGTGGAACCGCCGCGGCGCGATGGTGACCGACCGCTACCAGCACCTGCACCACCACGCGGACGTCGCGTCGCTCGTGGCCTTCGCCCGTGAGCACGACCTGGAGCTGGTGGCCGTGGACAACACGCCGGGGTCGCGGCGGCTGGAGCTGGTGGAGCTGCCGGAGCGCGCTCTGCTGCTGTTCGGGCAGGAGGGGCCGGGGGTGACGGAGGAGGCCCGCGAGGCGGCGTCGCTGCTCGTGTCCATCGCGCAGTTCGGGTCCACGAGGTCGGTCAACGCCGGGGTCGCCGCCGGGATCGTGATGCACACCTGGGTGCGTCAGCACGCGGACCTCGACGCCGCCTGGTGACTCCGCCGCGCGCCTGAATCGGTCAAGTGGTGACGATGGAGCGGTGACCGCCCAGAGCTCCACTCCGATGCTGCTGACCGCGCGAGCCGGTGTCGCCGAGCGCGCCGTGCTGTCCAGGCACCTCACACGGGTGTGGAGCGTGCCGGGAACCCTGCTGGGCACGGCGGGCTGGCCCGCCGGGCTCACCGCGCGGCTGCACACCCGCTTCAACTACTGGTGGCAGGCGCACCTGCTCGACTGCCTCGTCGACGCGCAGCTGCGCTCGCCGACCCCGGCCCGCAGCTCGGCGATCCGGCGGCTCGTGCGCGGCATCCGGACGCGCAACCTGGGCGGCTGGACCAACGAGTACTACGACGACGTGGCGTGGCTCGGGCTCGCGCTGACCCGCTCGGCCGACGCGGGGGAGGCGGCCAGACCGCAGGCGGTGGGGCGGATCGCGGCGCAGCTCCGCTCGGGGTGGACCGACCACGCCGGGGGCGGCGTCTGGTGGCGGCGCGGGGACGACTTCAAGAACGTCCCCGCCAACGGCCCAGCGGCGATCCTGCTGGCACGCCTGGGGCGGGCGGCGGGGGACACCGCCGACCTCGACCGCGCCCGCGCGGGCGTCGACTGGATCGAGGAGCACCTCGTGGACCCCGGCTCCGGCCTCGTCTGGGACGGGCTGCACGTGAACCCGGACGGGACGGTCCGCGACGTCGAGAAGGTCGTCTACACCTACTGCCAGGGCGTCTTCGCCGGCGCGTGCGTCGAGGTCGCGGAGGCCGGAGACCCCGCCGTCCAGCTCGACCGCGTCGCCAGGACCGTCACCGCCGTGCACGAGCACCTGGCCACCGACGGCGTGCTGCGCGGCCACGGCGGTGGCGACGGCGGGCTGTTCAGCGGCATCCTCACCCGCTACCTCGCGCAGGTCGCGCTGGCCGTGCCGCGGCTGGACCCCGACCGCGCGGAGACCGCCCGGCTCGCGGCCGACCTCGTGCACGCCTCGGCGGAGGCCGTGTGGCGGACCAGGGGCGTGGCCGCGGGGGGACCGCTGTTCGGACCGGAGTGGACCGAGCACCCGCGGACGCCCACCGCGGCGGACGCGCTGCCGGAGCGCGACCTGTCGGTGCAGCTCGGCGGCTGGACGGCGCTGGAGGCCGCCGCTCTGCTGGAGCGCAACGGCGTCCTGCCGTGAGCCGTCAGGCGCAGCCGCAGGAGCGGCGGTGCCGCAGCTCGGGAGCCAGCCGGATCGTCTCCGGCCGACGCTGCGGATCGCCGATCCTGGCCAGCAGCAGCCGCACGGCGGTGCGGCCGATCTCCTCCACGGGCTGCGCCATCGTCGTCAGGGACGGGTCCACCAGCTCGGCCCACTCCACCTCGCCGTAGGCGACGAGCGCCAGGTCGGCGCCGATGCGCAGGCCGCGGGCGCGCACCTCGTGCAGCACGCTCGTGAGCACCGTGTGCTCGCCCGCCACGACCGCCGTGGGCGGGGACTCCAGCGCCAGCAGCCGTCCCAGCACCCCCTCGTGGGCCACCAGCTCCTCGTCCCACGGCAACCCGGCGCGACCCAGCCCGAGCCGGTAGCCCAGCACGCGCTCGTCGGTCGTCGCGAGCCCCGGCTGGCCGCTGACCAGCCCGATCCGCCGGTGCCCGCGCTCCGCGAGGTGCCGCACGAGCGCGGACGTGGCCTGCACGTTCTCCGGGCCCACCTGGTCGAGGTCCTGGCTCACCGTCAGCCGGTCCACCAGCACCGTCGGGATGCCCAGCCGCTTCAGCTCGGGCAGCACCGCGCCGCCCGCGCCGGCGCCGGGGGTGAGCAGCAGCCCGTCCACCCGGCGCGACCGCAGCATCCGCACGGCCGCCTGCTCCGACTCGGCGGTGTCCCGCGTGTCGATCAGGACCAGCGTGTACCCGGCGCGGGTCGCCTCGCCCTCGATCGCGGCGATCAGCTCGGCGAAGTAGGGGTGCGACACCAGCGACACGGCCAGCCCCAGCGTCGTCGTCCCGCCGGTCACCAGCGAGCGCGCGATGGCGTCACCGGTGTAGCCCGTCTCCTCGATCGCCCGCTGCACGCGCGCCCTGGTGTCGGGGGCGACCGGCCGCGTCTCGTTCAGCACGTGCGAGACCGTGGTGATCGAGACACCGGCGAGCGCGGCGACGTCCCGCATCGTGGTCATCCGCCCCACTCCCCTCAGCAGAGCGCTCGGTCGGTCGGTCGCGTGCGCAAGCGATTGCCCGTCGAACGTACCCGCTGGTCCCGGGCTTCACACGCGTCCGGAGACGTGTCGGCCGGTCGGGGTGGTGCCCCGGTCCGGGGTTTGACAGCCTGGAGCGACAGCGGTCACCCGTGCGGGTGGACGACGCGCACGACGGCGGAACGAGGGGTTCGAGCGTGACGGGACAGCGGGTGCGGTTCGACGACCTCGTGGAGCGGGCGGGAGTGCTGGCCGCGACCGGGGAGCGCAGGCTCCTCGGCATCTGCGGCGCTCCCGGCTCGGGCAAGTCCACGCTCGCCCGCCGGCTGGTGCAGGCGCTGGGCGGGTCGGCGGCGCTGGTGGAGATGGACGGCTTCCACCTCGCGCAGCGCGAGCTGGAGCGGCTGGGGATCGCCGAGCGCAAGGGCGCGCCCGACACGTTCGACGTGTCCGGGTACGTCGACCTGCTGGCCAGGCTGAAGTCCGCCGGGCCGGACCTCGTCTACGCGCCGGAGTTCCGCCGCGAGATCGAGGAACCGGTGGCGTGCGCGGTGCCCGTGTCCCCGGAGGTGCCGCTGGTCGTGACCGAGGGGAACTACCTGCTGCTCAACCAGGACAGGTGGAAGCGCGTGCGGCTCGTGCTGGACGAGGCGTGGTTCCTGCTGATCGACGAGGAGGTGCGGCTGCGGCGGCTCGTCGAGCGGCACGTGCGCTACGGGCGCAGCCGGGAGGAGGCCGAGGAGCGGTCGACGCGCGGCAGCGACCACGTCAACGCGCTCGCCGTCAACGCCTCCCGCGCGGGCGCGGACCTGGTCGTGGGCGAGGTGCTCTGACCCGATCGACTGGATTCGTCCTCCCCTGGCCGGGTAGCCCTGCCGGACCAGTCGAAGGAGGAGTCCGATGACCGATCGGGTCAGGGTCGCGGTGGTGTACTACTCGGCGACCGGCGGCACGCACAAGCTCGCGCGGGCCGCCGTCGCAGCGGCTGAGGGCGAGGGCGCCGAGGTGCGGCTGCGCAAGGTGCGCGAGCTGGCACCGGAGGAGGCGATCGGGTCCAACGCGGGCTGGGCGTCGCACGTCGAGGAGACGCGCGACGTGCAGGAGGCGACGCTGGACGACCTCGTGTGGGCCGACGTGCTGCTCTTCGGCGCCCCCACCCGCTACGGCCTGCCCGCGGCGCAGCTCAAGCAGTTCTTCGACCAGACGGGTCCGCTGTGGGCCGAGGGCAAGCTCGTGAACAAGGTCGCCTCGTCGTTCTCCACGGCGGCGACCGCGCACGGCGGCCAGGAGTCGACCGTCCTCGCGATCAACAACACCTTCTACCACTGGGGCGCGGTCATCGTCGGGCCCGGTTACGTCGACCCCGTGCAGTTCCAGGCGGGCAACCCCTACGGCGCGAGCTTCACGTCGAACAACGGGCAGACCCCGCCGGACGACACCGCGCTGGCCTCGATGGCCGTGCAGAGCCGCAGGGCCGTCCAGATCGGCGCCGCGCTGAAGCGGGGTCTAGCGAGCGACTGAGTCGACGGAGGCGGTCTCGTCGACCGGCTTGTGCATCTCCTGGCGGTAGCGGTAGATCCCGTACGCCGTGCCGACGACGAAGAAGGCGATGCTGGCCACGACGGCGACGGTCTCCAGGTGCGGCACGGCCGACAGCAGACCCGCGCCGTAGTACCCGGCGAGGACCAGGGTGGGCACCCAGGCGAGCGCTCCCAGCGTGGTGGCGAGCAGGTACCGCTTGGGGTCCATCCTCGCCGCGCCCGCGATCATCGGCGCCAGCGTGCGGATCCACGGTATCCACCTGGCCAGCACGATCGCCCAGAAGCCGCGGCGGTCGAGGAAGTCCCGCGCCCGCTCCAGGTTCTCCCGGTTCAGGATGCGACCGCCCCTGCGGGCCAGCAGACGGGTGCCGGTGTGCTTGCCCACCTGGTAGCCGACCTGGTTGCCCACGACGGCGACCACCATCGCGGCGCCGGACAGCAGCCACGCGCTCAGCGCGCCGTCGTGCTGGGCGAGCACGACACCGGCCGCGAACAGCAGCGAATCACCCGGCAGGAACAGGCCGAACACGAACGCGCACTCGACGAACACGAAGCTCAGCGTGATCAGCCACACCGCGAGTGGACCCGCGGTGTCCAGCGGACCGAACGCGAGAATTTCTGACGATTCGGACACCAGCACACCGGCCAGCCTACGTCGAGATGCGACGACGGCGACGCGGCCTTCACGAGAACGCTTCGGGAAACCCGCGTTCCGGCGTGGCGGTACGACCCCTCGGCGCACCGCCACGCCGCAGCGCCGGCAGACCGGGGATCACGCTCCGGGAAGCGCGTGGTCTGCACGTCCGAGCACCACCTGCAACGCCCTGCCGATCGCGGCGATTCCCGCGCTCACCACGAGGTGGCCTCCGCGCGCGATCCACCGGCCGCCGGTGGCCGTCAGCCACGGCCGCGCCGCCGAGGAGGACCGGGGTGATCGACTCGGCCAAGCCTCCGGGAACGGCCGCGCCAGCCGCTGGTCGGCGCGCAGGAGGAACGACGAGTCCGACAGCACACCGCCGCTGTCGCCGCCGCCCCGGAGCGCCTGGAGCACGGGCTGGTCGCTGGGGGCGGCGGACGCTGCGACCACGTGTTGTCCTCCGATCCGGCGAACTCGTGTGACGCGTATCGCCTGATCGGGTTTAGTTTGGTCTGGTGGAGTCCGTGATCGCAGAACTGCGCGCGGCTCTCGGCGACACCGGCGTCGTCACCGACCCCGAGGTCACCGCGAGCTACGAGCGCGACATGATGCCCCTGGCCCCGTACGGGTCACCACTGGCCGTCGTCCTGCCGAGGACGGTCGAGGAGGTCCAGGCCGTCGTCCGGGCGTGCGCGAGGGCCCGCGTGCCCATCGTTCCGCGCGGAGCCGGAAGCGGCTTGTCGGGAGCGGCCAACGCCGTCGACGGCTGCGTCGTCCTCGTGACGACGAAGATGAACGCGATCCTGGAGATCGACCCCGACGACCGGCTGGCCGTCGTGGAGCCCGGTGTGGTCAACCTGGACCTGCGCGCGGCCGTGGAGAAGCACGGGCTGTTCTACCCGCCCGACCCGTCGAGCTACGACTGGTGCACGATCGGCGGCAACCTCTCCACCAACGCGGGCGGGCTGTGCTGCGTCAAGTACGGCGTCACCACGGACTCCGTGCTCGGCCTGGAGGTCGTCCTCGCCGACGGCGAGGTCCTGCGCACCGGCCGCCGGACCGTGAAGGGCGTCGCGGGCTACGACCTGACGAAGCTGTTCGTCGGCAGCGAGGGCACGCTCGGCGTGATCACGAAGGCGACTCTCGCGCTGCGCCCCCTGCCGCAGGCCCCCGCCACCCTCGTGGCCGCGTTCAGCACCACGGCCGCCGCCGGCGCCGCCGTGAGCCGCGTCGTGCGCGAGGGGATCGTGCCCTCGCTGATGGAGATCATGGACCGCTCGTCGATCGAGGCCGTCGAGCGGTACCTGCGCACCGAACTGGGAGCCGGGCCGGGCTGCGCGGCGCTGCTGATCTGCCAGTCCGACGCGGGCGCGGAGGCCGGGCGGCGCGAGCTGGCCGCGATCGAGCAGGTGTGCGCGTCCAGCGGCGCCGACCTCGTCCACTCGACCGACGACGTCTCCGAGGGCCGCGACCTGCTCACCGCGCGCCGGGCGGTGCTTCCCGCGCTGGAGGTCTACGGCGCGTGGCTCACCGACGACGTCTGCGTGCCGCGCACCCGCATCGCCGAGCTGATCGGCGGCTGCGAGCGGATCAGCGCCGAGGTGGGCCTGCGGATCGCCGTCGTCGGCCACGCGGGCGACGGCAACATGCACCCGACGATCGTCTACGACGCCGCGTCGGAGGACGAGTTCGCCCGCGCCCGGCGCGCGTTCGACGAGATCCTGGCGCTGGGGCTGTCGCTCGGCGGCACGGTGACCGGCGAGCACGGCGTGGGCAAGATCAAGCGCGAGTGGCTGGCGAGGGAGATCGGCCCGGTGGGGCTGCGGGTGCACCGGGAGATCAAGAACGCCCTGGACCCGCACCACCTGTTCAACCCCGGTTCGATGTTCGACGCGCGCTGACGCGGCGCCGCGGCCGGAGCCGCGACGCCGCGTGGGGGCGTGGGGTCAGCGGGTGGCGCGAGCCGCCTCGACGATCAGGTCGGTCACGGCGCCCGGCTCGGACACCGACACCGCGTGCGAGGCGCGGACGCGCTCGACGTGGGAGCCCGCGCGCTCGGCCATGAACTCCTGCGCCGCCGCCGGGATGGCGTTGTCCTGCGTGGCGATCAGGGCCCAGGAGGGCAGCGACTTCCAGGCGGGCGTGCCGGGCAGGCCAGCGGCCAGCGCCTGCTGGGCGACCGGGCGCTGGGTGACGGCCATGACGCGGGCGTCCGCGGCGGGCACGTCGGCCGCGAAGACCTCGCGGAAGTCCGCCGGCTTGATCGACAGCTCCGGCTCGCCGCCGTGGTCCAGGACGTTCGTGGTGTCCGGCCCCAGCTTCGAGCCGGGGAACTGGCCGGACAGGCCCAGCGCGCTCTCGCCGGTGTCGGGCTGGAAGGCGGCGACGTAGGCCAGGGCGCGGACGTTCGGCGTGCTGGTGGCGGCCAGGGTGATCAGCGCTCCACCGTAGGAGTGGCCCGCGAGCACCACCGGGCCGGGCACGCTGTTGACCACGTCGGCGACGTGGGCGGCGTCCGACTCCAGGCCGCGCAGCGGGTTGGCCACCGCGAGGACCGGGTAGCCGCGCTTCTGCAACCGCGACACGACGTCGTTCCAGCTCGACGAGTCCGCGAAGGCGCCGTGCACCAGGACCACGGTGGGCTTCGGGTCGCGGTCGCCCCGGTCCGGGGTGGCGGAGGCGGTGGTCGTGGCGAGGGTCGCGGCGACCCCGACGGCGGCGGCGGACAGGCCGATCAGGCGCTTGGCGTTCACGGTGGGCTCCTCGGGGAGTAGAGAGAGAACGATCGGTCTTTCTGCTGAGAACACTAACGGTTCTCACCCGGAGCGCAACGTGAGGAGAAGCACGGTTCCACGGGGGCGAACGTGTGCTAGAACGACCGGTCTTTCCGTATGGTGTGCACATGACTCCAGTCGTAGAGAGCACGCTCCACCCCAGGGAGCGGCTGCTGCGCACCGCCTCGCGGCTGTTCTACGCCGAGGGCGTCCACACCGTGGGGGTGGACCGCCTGGTCACCGAGGCCGGCATCACCAGGGCGACCTTCTACCGGCACTTCCCCAGCAAGGAGGACCTGGTCGAGGCGTACCTGCGCGCCCGCAGCGAGGGCATCCGGCGGGCCGTCGACGCGATCACCGGGACGAGCGGCGGCCGTGCGGCGCTGCTGAGCGTCGTGGACCTGATCGGTGACGACACCTGCCGGCAGGACTTCCGCGGCTGCGCGTTCCTCAACGCCGCCGCGGAGTACCCGGACCCGGCGCACCAGGTGCGCGTGGCGATAGCGGAGCACCGCGCCTGGTTCTCCGGCGTGCTGCGCGACCTGCTGGCCGGGGCGGGGCACCCGGAGCCCGACCACGCGGCGCGGGTGCTGGTGCTGCTGCGGGACGGGGCGTTGCAGAGCGGAGAGCTGGACGATCCGCAGGTCGTCCGCGAGACGCTGCTGCGCGCGGTGCACGACCTGCTCGGGACCGGTCGAGCGGCCTGACGGGTGCGGGCCGCCGCTGGCGGCCCGCACCCGTGCGCGTTCGGATCAGGCGTCGCCGATGCGCGGGAACTGCTGGGTGCGGTCGTCGTCCAGCTCGATCCGCTCCATCTGCTGCGTGATGTCCTCGGCCTCCACCTGGAGGACGTTCTTCTTCTCGCGCTTGGCCTTGATCACCTCGACGACGATCGGCACCACCGAGATCAGCACGATGAGGATCAGCATCATCTCGATGTTGTCGCGCACGAACTGGATCTGGCCGAGGAAGTAGCCCAGCACGGTGAGGCCACCGGCCCACGCGACGCCGCCGATCACCGAGTAGGTGAAGTACTTCTTCGCGTCCATCCGCCCGACACCGGCCATCGCGGTGATGAACGTGCGGACGATCGGCACGAAGCGCGCCATCACGATCGCGCGGGCGCCGTACTTCTCGAAGAACTCCTCGGTCTTCTCGACGTACTCGCGCTTGAAGATCTTCGAGTTCGGCTTGCTGAACAGGGCGGGCCCGGCGCGCAGGCCGATGTAGTAGCCCACGACGTTGCCGACCAGCGCGCACACCGTCACCAGCAGCGCGACCAGCCACAGCGGGTAGTCCAGGACCTCGGTCGCGGTCAACAGCCCGGCCGTGAACAGCAGGGAGTCGCCCGGCAGGAAGAACCCGACCAGCAGGCCGCACTCCGCGAAGATGATGAAGCAGAGTCCCACCAGCATGTACGGCCCGAGGCCGCGCAGCAGGATCTCGGGGTTCAGCCAGTCTGGGCCGAGGGCAACTGAGGTGGTGATCGCGCCGGTCACGCCGCACACGGTACAGGTGCTTCCCCGGCGTCCGTCCCCGCCGGGTGAGCGGACCGCAGCTCAGGGTGACCGGCTCACGGCGGCAGCGTGAACAGCGCCGCGCCGCCGCCGGCGGCCAGGCCCAGCAGCACGGCGAGCAGCAGCACCCACAGCACCCGTCCGGCGGTGAGCCGGGGACGCGCCGGTCCCGGCTGGTGCCGCGGCGCGGCGTGGTGGCCGGCCACCGGGCTGAAGCTCGGAGCGGTGTGGAAGCCGGAGCCCACGTGGAACGGCGACCGCGGCTCCCACGGGAGGAGGTCGTCCTCCGTCCGCTGGGGCACGGCCACGTTCGCGCTGGTCGCCTGGGCGCGCAGCGCGTCGGCCAGCAACCGCTCCTGCTCGTCGCTCACGCTGCGACGTTAACCCACTCCGCACCGCGCGGGAGGTGCGATCGGTGGTCAGTCCTCGACCCACCGCCCGCGGCTCATCACCCGGCGCGGCCGCAGCTCGTCGTCGAGCACCACGACGTCCGCGGCGAGTCCCGGCCGCAGCTCGCCGAGCTCGCCGGACAGGCCCAGCAGCGCGGCCGGGCGGGTCGAGGTGGCGCGCACCGCCTCCTCCACGGTCAGCGCGCAGCCGACGACGGCGTTGCGGAAGGCCGCGTCCATCGTCAGGGTGCTGCCCGCGAGCGCCGTGCCCCCGGCGAGCGTCGGCACGCCGTCCACGACGCGCACCTCCAGCCCGCCCACGTCGTACACGCCGTCGCCGACCCCGGCCGCCGCGATGGCGTCGGTGACGAACACGGTCCGGTCGCGACCGGCGTGCCGCGCGGCGAGCCGCACCGTCGTGGGGTGCAGGTGGACCAGGTCGCAGATCAGCTCGACGGTGACGCGCTCGTCGTCCAGCAGCGCGCCGATCGGGCCCGGCTCGCGGTGGTGCAGCGGGCGCATCCCGTTGAACAGGTGCGTCGCCACGGTGGCGCCGGCGTCGACGACCGGCCGCACCTGCGCCTCGGTGGCGTCGGTGTGCCCGATCGCGGCGAGCACGTCGTCGTCGCGGAGCTGGCGCACCGCCCGCACGGCGCCCTCCAGCTCGGGGGCGATCGTCACCATCCGCACCGCGCCGCCACCCGCGGCGAGCAGCTTCTCCACCGACGAGCGGTCCGGCGGGCACAGGATGTCCGGGTCGTGCGCGCCGCAGCGCGCGGCCGACAGGAACGGGCCCTCCAGGTGGATTCCGGCGAGCAGGCCGTCCTGCACCAGCTCGGCCAGGGCGGACACCTGCTGGGCCAGCTCGGGCACCGGCCGCGACACGAGGCTCGCGAGCACCGTCGTGGTGCCGTGCCTGCGGTGCGCCCGCACCGCGCGTCGCACGTGCTCCGGATCGGCGCTGGTGAACGCCTCGCCGCCACCGCCGTGGCAGTGGACGTCGACGAACCCCGGCACCAGCCAGGCGCCCGCGACGTCGGCCACCGGCCCGCGCGGCGCCTCGCCGTCGCCGACGCCGGTGATGCGGCCGTCGCGCACGCTCAGCCAGCCCGCGTCGAGCACGCCGGTGGGCGTCACCACCCGGCCGCCGGTCAGCACCACGTCCGGCAGGTCGTCCCGCGTGCTCATCTCTTCTCCTCCGGGGTGTCGAGTGCGAGCAGCGCCGCGCCGAGGCACCCCGCCTCGTCGCCCAGCGCCGCCAGCCGCAGTTCGGGTCGGCGGTGGAACGTCGTCAGCTCGTCGAGCCGCTCGCGCAGCGGGTCGACGAGCAGGTCGCCGGCCAGGGCCAGCCCGCCGCCGAGCACCACCGCCCGTGGACCGAGCAGCGCCGCGAGGACCAGGATTCCCCTGGCGAGGGCGTCCACGGCCTCGCGCCACACCACCGTCGCGTCCTTCTCACCCGCTCGGACCAGGGCGGCGACGTCCGCTGCTCCGGCGACCGGACGGCCGGTGCGCGCGGTGAACCGGCGGGCGATGGCGGCGGAGGAGGCGCGTGCCTCGACGCAGCCGGTGCTCCCGCAGCCGCACGGCTCGCCGTGACCGACGTCGACGTGGCCGATCTCGCCGTCCACGGCCAGCACCCGGCCCCCGACCACCAGAGCGGCGGCGATCCCGGTGCCGATCGGCAGGACCACCGCGTCGCGCAGGCCGCGAGCCGCGCCGAGCCGCACCTCGGCGAGACCACCCGCGCGGACGTCGTGACCGAACGCGACGGGACGGCCGACCCGCTCGCTCAGCCTCGCGCGGAACGGGTGGTCGCGCCAGCCGAGGTTGGCCGAGTAGACGCCGGTGCCCGCCTCCTCGTCGACGACGCCCGGCACGACCAGGCCGACCGCGTCGACCGGCCGCCCGGCGCGCTCGCCGAGCGCGGCGACCAGACCGGCCACCGTCTCGACCACCGCGTCGGCCGTGGTGGCGCCGTCGCCCGTCCTCGGGGTGGCGAGCCGCTGCCGCGCCACCGCCACGACGTCGTCACCGCTGCCGGTGAACAGCGCCGCCTTGGTCTCGGTGCCGCCGACGTCGACGGCCACCACGCTCCTCGTGTGCACGAGTGGTGATCCTGCGGCATCGAGCACCCATTGGTCTATACCAAGTGCCGGAAGGGGGTGCGGTCAGAGGCTGAGCCGGCGGCGCGCGTGGTGCAACCGCACCTTCTCGCGGTTGCCGCAGCGCGCCATCGAGCACCACTGGCGGTTCCCGGCGGGCGAGTGGTCCACGAACCGCACGCCGCACCGGGTCGCGGCGCACACCCGCACGGGCTGCCCGGCGGTGAGGACGTCGATCGCGTCGATCGCCACCAGGCCCAGGGCCGCGCCCGCCGGGTCCTCGGGGACGCCGGCGCGGGCGAGCAGCACGCCGTCGGCGAACCGCAGCTGCGGCGGGACGGCGCGGAAGCGGCGCGCGTGCCGGTTGATCGTCGCGACGTCGCGCCGCGTCGGAACGCCGGTCAGCACGGCCCGGTCCACCGCCGAGCGCAGCGTCCCGGCGAGCAGCACGTGCTCCTCCGTCGCGCTGTCGACCGTCGCGACGCGCGCGAGGCGCAGCCAGTCGACGAGGTCCTCCGGAGTGCACAGTTGATCACGCGGGGAGGTGTCCCGGTCGCGCAGCGTGTTGAGCAGATCCACGCTCGGCCGCCCGCCGAACCACAGCCAGTCCTGGGGCATCCGCTCTCCTCGCACCTGGCGGGGGAGAAGGATAACCCGTCGTCAGCGCCCTGCCATGAGCTTCTGCAACGCGTCCAGCGCGCGGCTCGCCGTGGACTTCACGGTGCCCTTGGAGATGCCCGTCGCCTCGGCGATCTCCGCCTCGGACAGGTCGCCGTAGTAGCGCAGCACGAGCACCTCGCGCTGGCGCGGGGGGAGCTGGGACAGCGCGGCGACGACGGCCTGGTGCTCCGCGGTGAGCATCGCGAGGCTCTCCGCCGAGCGGGCGTTCACCGCGTGCGGCGGGGTGTAGTCGCGGGCGGTCCTGCGGCGGCGCAGCACGCTGCGGGAGCCGTTCACGACGGCGGTGCGCAGGTAGCCCAGCGCGGCCTGCGCGTCGCGCAGGTTGCCCCAGTTGCGGTGCAGGCCGGTGAACGCCTCCTGCACGACGTCCTCGGCGGTGGCGGGCTCGTCGACCAGCAGCAGCGCGAGGCGCACCAGGCGCATCCGGTGCTGCCGGTAGAGGTCCTCCAGGGTGAGCGGCCCGCTGGGCGCTGGTGCGGGGCCGTCCTGGACGCGCAGGTTCGTCAGCGTGTCCTGAACCCTGTTCGGCACGCCGCCGGTGTTCTCCCCCTGGCCAACCACGAGGGGAACGTTACCGGGGCGGAGGTAGGTTCGTGACCGCATCAGCGCACTGCACGGAGGTGGAGATGGCCAGGTTCGCGGTCGAGTACTCCTACGGCGGGAACCGGGAACGGCGGATGGCCGCTCGCCCGGCTCACCGCGCGTACCTGTCGTCGCTGGCAGAGCGGGGGACGCTGCTCGCGGCGGGCCCGTTCGCCGACGACTCCGGCGGTCTGCTGATCTTCGAGGTGGCCGACGAGGCCGAGCTGACCGCGCTGCTCGACGCCGATCCGTACGTCCCGACGGAGACGATCGTGCAGAAGCGCGTGCGCGAATGGACCACCGTGCTGGGCACCTGGGTCTGACGACGGAGCGCTCCGGCGACGCCGCTACCGCTTCACGGCCGCGGCGCCGCCCGGTCCCACCGGGCGCGAGGACTCCTCCAGCCCGCGTGCGGCGATGTCCGCGGCGACCGCGCGGTCGGCGTCGGGCACCTGCTTGGCCGCCTGCCTCTCCACGAGGCGCGGCAGCAGCGACCGGACGAGCTTGAGCGGTCCGATCCAGCCGGGCACGTGCACGACGCGCGAGCGCCGCTCCACCCCGCGCACGAGGGCTTCGCCCACCGCCGCGACGGGGTACTTCTTGCCCGCGAGCCCCGGCATCCCCGAGCGCATCGGCCCGAACACCGGGTGCTCGTCGGCGCTGTTGACCATGTCGGTGGCGATCCAGGAGAAGTGCGCGACGCCCACGGTCACGCCGAGGTGGCGGACCTCGGCGCGCAGCGCGTTCGCGAACGCCTCCACCCCCGCCTTGGACGCCGAGTACGCGGCGTTGCCGGGGATGTGGACGACCGCGGCGAGCGAGGACACCGTCAGGACGTGCCCGCGGGTCGCGACCAGCTGGGGCAGGCAGGCGCGCACCGTGCGCCAGACGCCGAGCAGGTTCACCTCGACGACGCGCTCGAACGCGGCGGGGTCCATCGACCTGACGAACCCGGTGGCCGCGATGCCCGCGTTGGCGATCACCACGTCGATGCCGCCGAAGTGCTCCACCACCCCGGCGACCGCGGCGTCGAGCGCCTCCCGGTCGGTGACGTCGGCCTCCCACGCCCGCGCGCCGTTCCCGCACTCGGCGGCCACCTGCTCCAGCAGGTCGCCCTCCAGGCCCACCAGGGCCACCCTCGCCCCCCGTGCGGCGAGCCGGCGCGCGGCGTCGGCGCCGATGCCCCTGGCTGCTCCGGTGATCAGCACGACCTCTCCGGCGACGTTGCTCACGGCGTACCTCCTCGGAAGTGGGACGCGGACCGCCCGCTCACAGGGCACGGTAGCGCAACTTACCGCGAGTAAGCTACTGGCAAGTTAAACAACAGTGCTCGTCCCGCCGCTCGCGTCCCGACCGGCGGCGCACCCCGTGATCGTCCGTGCGGCGCAGGGGATTCACCCGGCGGTGCCGGAGGGCCTGGAACGGTCACCGTCAGCTCGTGTCACGACCGACCAGAACGCCCTCGGGGCTCGTAGGATGCCGATGACACGGCCGGGGCACCTGAGGAGGACGACCGATGCCCATCGCAACCCCCGAGGTCTACGCCGAGATGCTCGACCGGGCGAAGGCGAACGAGTTCGCCTACCCCGCGATCAACGTCACCTCGTCGGAGACGCTCAACGCGGCGCTGCGCGGGTTCGCAGAGGCCGAGAGCGACGGGATCGTCCAGATCTCGACCGGCGGTGCGGAGTTCGCCTCCGGCACCAAGGTCAAGGACATGGTCACCGGAGCGGTCGCACTCGCCGAGTTCGCGCACGTGGTCGCCGAGAAGTACCCGGTGAACGTCGCGCTGCACACCGACCACTGCCCGAAGGACAAGCTCGACGGCTACGTCCGCCCGCTGATCGCGGTGAGCCAGGAGCGCGTGGACCGCGGGGAGAACCCGCTGTTCCAGTCGCACATGTGGGACGGCTCCGCCGTGCCGCTGGACGAGAACCTGGAGATCGCGACCGACCTGCTCGACCTCACCGCCAAGGCGCGGATCGTCCTGGAGATCGAGGTCGGCGTCGTCGGCGGCGAGGAGGACGGGGTCGACAACGAGATCAACGAGAAGCTCTACACCACCACGGGCGACTTCCTGGAGACCGTGGCGCGGCTCGGGGCGGGGGAGCGCGGCCGGTACCTGCTGGCCGCGACCTTCGGCAACGTGCACGGCGTCTACAAGCCCGGCAACGTGACGCTGCGCCCGGAGATCCTGAAGCAGGGCCAGGACGCCGTGGCGGAGAAGCTCGGCCTCGCCGCCGGGTCCAAGCCGCTCGACCTGGTGTTCCACGGCGGTTCCGGCTCGCTGCTGGAGGAGATCCAGGAGGCGGTGTCCTACGGCGTCGTCAAGATGAACGTCGACACCGACACGCAGTACGCGTTCACCCGGCCGATCGCCGGGCACATGTTCGCGAACTTCGACGGCGTGCTGAAGGTCGACGGCGAGGTCGGCAACAAGAAGGTCTACGACCCGCGCAGCTACCTGAAGGCCGCCGAGCAGAGCATGGCGGCCAGGGTCGCCTCCGCGTGCGAGCACCTGCGGTCCTCCGGCCGCATGATCGCCGGCTGACCGGAGTCCCGAGACGAAGGGGCCCCGCGGACGACGTCCGCGGGGCCCCTTCGGCGAGACGGACCGGTCAGGCGGTCGCGGGCCGGGTGTCCGGCTCGTGCCGCCGCTGCTGCGCCCAGCGGCGCACCGCCAGGTCGCCGCCCGTCCACGTCACGACGAGCACCAGGAACGTCGCCGCCGCCGAGGAGTAGGAGATCGGCGGCGCGGCCAGCAGCTCCTGCTGGACCCAGATGCCGCCGTAGCCGATGCCGGTCACCGCGGCCGACCCGAGCAGCGCCGCCACGGGCACGGGCACCCGGCCGGTGTGCGCCAGGTCGACGCAGAGCCCCGCGAGCACGAGGAACAGCGGCACCGCCGAGGTCGGGAAGTCGATCCCGGCCAGCAGGGGCCAGATCAGGCAGCGGTAGACCACGTACCCGCCGGCCACCGTCGTGGCGGCCCACCGACTGCCGAGGGAGCGCCGGGCCAGCACCAGGACCAGCGCGCCGGCCACCAGACCCCACACCGGGTACACCCAGTCGGCGATCGGCAGCGAGAACTGCACGACCGACAGGCGGTCCACCGGGCGGCCGATCTGGTCGGCGGCGAACTGGATCAGGCTCGGCTCGGCGAACGGCTCGCCGCGGTCCCACGAGGCGATCTCCAGCACCCCGTACTCCTGGTGCTGGTTCGGGAACCAGACGTTCTCCAGGAAGAAGAACCACAGCGCCGCGAGCCCGAGCGGGCGCATCCGGCCCCGCGGGTACAGCCGCGTCCACCCGACCAGCGTTCCGGCGAGCATCACCGCGGTGCCCAGGTAGAGGATCGCGTGCGACCCGCTCCAGGACGTGATGTCCAGACCGTTGATCCGGTGGTTGATCAGGTCGATGGGCAGCGCCACCAGGAAGATGCCGGTTCCCACCTGCATCAGCCGCAGCGCCTGCTTGTCCGCGCCGTAGCCGGTGAAGGTGTGGAAGATCACCAGAGCCACGGCGATCACCGTCCCCACCGTGTTCAGCAGGTGCGGTGGCGCGAGCTCGTCGCGCAACCACTTGAAGTGCCACGCCACGTCCCAGGACGAGCCCAGCAGTTTGAGCGCCAGCGCGACCAGCCACAGCGCGTAGAGCTGGCGGACGAGCACCGCCGGGGTCTCCCGCCCCGGCTCGCCCCGCTCCCAGTACGCGTCGCGGAAGTTCGCTATTCGGACCTTCGCCCCCGTGTTCACCCGCCCATGATGCTTCCCTGGTGGAACATCGGGAAGGGCTGGACGCCCTGATCTTCACCGGATCGTCCCCTAGGGGAGTCCCACGACCTGCTCGTTCGGCCGGGTGTTCCCTCGAAGGGGTGGGTTTTGTTGCCCGCGGCAGCCGGTTGCCGCGAGGGTGCGACGGACGCGGGAAGGCTGAGAGATCGCTGAGAGCGGAGGGAGTCCGATGGGCACGAGGCTCGTCGCGGGGATCGTGGTGACGGCGATGGTGCTGGCCGCCGTCGCGACCGTCGCCGGGGTGTTCCTGAGCTGAGCCCGTCGCTTGGGGCACGATGACCACCATGACGCTGAACGAGAACCTGCTCGGCCCCGAGCCGACCCACCTCCCGGAGCGGCCGGAGGCGCAGGCTGCCGCGGACGGCGGCACCGACCCCGGCAAGATCGTCCGCGCCTACCCGGACTTCAGCGAGGCGTGGGCGCTGCTCGCCGAGCGCGCGCTGCACGCGGGCGACCCCGTCGCCGCGTACGCCTACGCCCGCACCGGCTACCACCGCGGCCTCGACCAGCTCCGCAGGGCGGGCTGGAAGGGCTTCGGCCCCGTGCCGTGGGCGCACCGCCCCAACCAGGGCTTCCTGCGCGCCCTCGCCACGCTCGCCCGCGCCGCCGACGAGATCGGTGAGAGCGACGAGCACGAGCGCTGCCGGAAGTTCCTCGCCGACAGCGACCCCGGGGCGCTCGCCGCGCTGGGCCTGAACTAGTCCGTGCGCGCTCTCCGGGACGAACTGGGACGCCGGCTGCGGCGCTGGCAGAGCACGGCGCTGCCCATCGTGCAGTCCGCGGTGGCCGCCGGGCTCGCCTGGTTCGTCGCCACCGGGCCGGTGGGGCACGAGCACCCCTTCTTCGCGCCCATCGCCGCGGTCGTCTGCCTGGGCGTGTCGCTCGGGCAGCGGCCGCGGCGGGTCGCCGAGCTGGTGGTCGGCGTGTCGGTCGGGGTGGGCGTGGGCGACGTGCTGATCGCCCAGATCGGCTCCGGCCCCTGGCAGATCGCCCTCGTCGTCGCGCTCGCGATGTCCGCGGCGGTGCTGCTCGACGGCGGCGCGGTGATCGCGCTGCAGTCGGCCTCGTCGGCCGTGCTGGTCGCGACGCTGCTGCCGCCCAGCGCGGGCGGCGGCCTCGACCGCATGGTCGACGCGCTGATCGGCGGCCTCGTGGGACTCGCGGTGACCGCGCTGCTGCCCGCGAACCCGCTGACCGTGGCGCACCGGCAGGCGAAGGTCGTGCTCGGCGAGCTGTCCGCCGCGCTGCGCGGCGTGGCGACGGCCGTGGAGGAGGAGGACGTCGTGCGGGCCACGAGCGTGCTGTCGCGGCTGCGCACCAGCCAGAGCGCCGTCGACGAGTTCAAGGCGGCGCTCAAGACCGGTGGGGAGATCGCGACGATCGCCCCGATCCGCTGGCGCAGGCGCGGCGAGCTGGACCGCTACGAGGCCGTCGCCACCCCGGTGGACTACGCGCTGCGCAACACCAGGGTGCTCGCCCGGCGTGCCGTCGCGGCGCTGCGGGCGGGGGAGCGGGAGCCCGACGCGCTGCCCGACGTGCTGCGCAGCTACGCCGACGCCGTGGAGACCCTCCAGGCCGAGCTGTCCCGCGGCGAGGAGCCGAGGCTGACCAGGACCGCGATCAGCGAGGCCGCGCAGGCCACGACGCACCGGCTCGCCGGTGACGGGTTCTCCACGAGGGTCGTGCTGGCCCAGGTCCGCTCGATCGCCGTCGACCTGCTCCAGGCCACCGGCCTGACCCGCGCCGAGGCCGCCGACGTCCTGCCGCCGCTGGCCGAACGCGGGTGACCGGCGGCTCCGGCCGCGACCGCCGGGGGATCAGCCCTCGGGCCGGTTCAGCACCGCGACCAGGAGCTCGTGCAGCGGCTCCAGGTCGGCGGGGTCGGCCAGCGCCGTCGACGCGCCCGTGAGGCCGTACCACTCGTCCGCGCCCGCGTAGCGCACGGAGACGGTCACCGCACCGCTGTCGTCGCGCGTGCTGCGCAGTTCCAGTTCACCGGTGATCACCCCGACCTCGTCGGTCATCAGCCCGCCCGGACCGGCCACGAGTGGGGACGAGTACTCAGCCATCAGCACCTTCCGAGCATCTCCTGGAGCGCGCTCTTCTCCGCCACGTTCACACTAAGGGCCCACGTGTGCTTCGTGCGCGTCCACATCGTGGCGTAGGTGCACCAGTACGAGGTCAGCGGCGGTTTCCAGGTGGCCGGTGTCTGGTCGCCCTTGGCCTGGTTGACGTCGTCGGTGACCGCGATCAGCTGCGGGCCGGACAGGTCGTTGGCGAACGACCGCCGCTGCGCGGTGGTCCAGCTCGACGCTCCGGAGCGCCAGGCGGCCGCCAGGGCCACGACGTGGTCGACGTCCACGTCGGAGGCCGCCGTCCACGTCGCGCCGTCGTAGGGGCTGAACCAGCGCCCGGAGGTGGCGGCGCAGCTGGAGTCGGTCACGACGCCGGTGCCGTCGCGCTCGAGGACCGTCTCGCGGGTGTTGCAGGTCCCCGACTGGGTGATCCAGTGCGGGAACAGGTCGCGGGAGTAGCCGGTCATCGAGCCGTCGGCCCGCACGGTCAGCGCGGCCAGCTCCGTCCTGGCGGTGGCGGCGTCGGGGATGCCCGGCGGGGTCGCGGCCGCGGGGGACGCGAGGCCGAGAACCAGGGCGGTGGACGTCAGCAGGGACAACGCGGCGGTACGCGCTTCGTCGACTCGTGACATCGTCTCGATCCTTCCTGGTGGGAAGTCCTCACGACGAGAGTCCTGCGGTCGGACCGCGATGGCAACACCTGCGGGTGACACTCCGACGGTTGGCGATCACCGCCCCCCGGCGAGACCGCGCACGAGCCGGAGGTCCTCGGTGTGCCGGTAGTAGGTCCACTTCGTCATCGGGCGCGGGTGCGCCACCCCGTCGGAGACCACCGACGCGGGCAGCAGGCCGATCTGGAACGCGCGCCCGGCGGTCTCCTCCGCCCGCGTGCCGATCAGCCGCCGGTTCACCACCCGCACCACGAGCCCCGGACCGCCCTCGGGGTCCGGCCGCACCTCGATCCGGGTGGCCTGTCCGCGCAGCACGTTCTCGTCGTCGCAGTAGGCCACCCCGCGCACCGGGCCCATCGTCCCGAGGCCCACGAGCACGCCGCCCACGTCGTCGCGGATCAGCGGCACCCGGTCCGGCTCGCCGGTCAGCGCCAGGTCGACCGCGCGACGCGGATCGGTGGGCAGCCGCCACAGCGACGCCACCTCGGAGCGGCCCGACACCGGCACGTACGCGACCGGCACGTCCGCGACGCGCTCGGTGCGCAGCAGGCGCAGCGCGACGGCCGCGAGGTCCGCGTCGGTCCCCACCACGACGAGACGCTGGTCACCCAGTTCGTCCAGCACGGGGTCCACCTCGGCCTTCCCCGGACGTTCTGCGACGTGCCGAACCCCAAACTCGTCACGCTGTGCAATGACTCGCGACTCAACGTCGTGTCCCGCGTTTCCGCAGGCCAGCACGATTCCGCGCACCGCTCGCTCCTGGTCTACCCTCGTGCACCGGCATTTGCTCTTACCCGTCAACACCGTCTTGGAGTATTCACATGCCGGCAGTCGTGCTGATCGGCGCCCAGTGGGGCGACGAGGGCAAGGGCAAGGCCACCGACCTCCTCGGTGAGCGCGTCCAGTGGGTCGTCCGCTACCAGGGGGGCAACAACGCGGGTCACACCGTGGTGCTTCCCGACGGCCAGGACTTCGCGCTGCACCTCATCCCGTCGGGCATCCTCACGCCCGGCGTGACCAACGTGATCGGCAACGGTGTCGTGGTCGACCCCGGTGTCCTGCTCGACGAGCTCGCGGGCCTGGAGGGGCGCGGCGTCGACACCAGCCGCCTGCTCATCTCCGCGGACGCGCACTTGATCATGCCGTACCACGTGGCCATCGACAAGGTCACCGAGCGGTACCTGGGCAAGGCCAAGATCGGCACCACCGGTCGCGGCATCGGCCCGTGCTACCAGGACAAGATCGCTCGCGTGGGCGTCCGCGCGCAGGACCTGCTGGACGAGAAGATCCTCCGGCAGAAGGTCGAGGCCGCCCTGGACTTCAAGAACCAGGTCCTCGTGAAGGTCTACAACCGCAAGGCGCTCGACGCCGAGCAGGTCGTGGACACCGTGCTGGAGCACGGCAGCAGGTTCGCGAGCCGCATCGCGGACACCCGCCTGCTGCTGAACCAGGCGCTGGAGCGCGGCGAGACCGTGCTGCTGGAGGGCTCGCAGGGCACGCTGCTCGACGTCGACCACGGCACCTACCCGTTCGTCACGTCGTCCAACCCGACCGCGGGCGGCGCCACCTCCGGCTCCGGCATCGGGCCGACCCGCATCACCACGGTGATCGGCATCCTCAAGGCGTACACGACCCGCGTCGGCTCCGGCCCGTTCCCCACGGAGCTGGACGACGACATGGGCGAGCGTCTGCGCAAGACCGGCGGCGAGTTCGGCGTCACCACGGGCCGCTCGCGCCGCACCGGCTGGTTCGACGCCGTCATCGCCCGCTACGCCGCCCGCGTCAACGGCATCACCGACTTCTTCCTCACCAAGCTGGACGTGCTGTCCGGCCTGGAGAAGGTGCCGGTGTGCGTGGCCTACGAGGTGGACGGCCAGCGCGTCGACGAGATGCCGATGACGCAGACCGACGTGCACCACGCCGTGCCGGTGTACGAGGAGCTGCCGGGCTGGTTCGAGGACATCAGCCACTGCCGCACGTTCGAGGAGCTGCCCGCGAACGCCCGCGCCTACGTGGAGCACCTGGAGTCGATCTCCGGCGCCAGGATGTCCGCGATCGGCGTCGGTCCCGGCCGGGAGCAGACGATCGTCCGGCACGAGATGCTCGGCTGACCACCCGACGTGCGTCGGGGGGCGCGGCCGCCGCTGCGGTCGCGCCCCCCGCTCGGAAGACCTCGGCTCGCGAGGTCAGGCCGCTCCGGCCCGCAGGGCCGCACGGGCCTCGACCGCGGTGTCCGGGTTGTCGCTGAACAGTCCGTCGATGCCCGTCGCGAAGAACTCCTGGTACTCGCCGAACGCCTGGCCGTACTGCGCCGGGTCGGCCGAGGAGCGGAAGTCGGCGGGCAGGAAGCTGTTCTCGTTGCGGAAGGTGTAGGGCACGACCAGCAGCCGCACGGCGTGCGCGTCGCGCACCAGCGTCGTCGGCCCGGTCAGGAAACCGGCCGCGTCGCGCGGGATCACCAGGCTCTTGTCCGGGCCGATCACGTCCGCGTAGCGGGCGATCTCCCGCAGCCCGGCGGGCTTCGCCAGGTCCGCGTAGGTCCGCGGGTCACCGGCGACCACGAGGTCGTGGGGAGCGCCGCTCGATCCGAGGAGCTGCACGAGCTGCACCTTCAGGTCGCGGTCGAGCTGCTTGAGGTTCGTCACCTCGAACGACTGCACGACGACCTTCGCGTTCGCGCGGTCGAGGCCGTTGCGCTTCAGCGCGTCCACGAGCTTCGGCTCCAGCGCGAGCCCGATCCCCCGGAAGTACGTGGGGTGCTTGGTCTCCGGCGCGACGCCGATCTCGCGGCGCAGCTCCCGCGACAGGCGCTTGCTCAGGTCCACGACCTCCTGGAAGGTCGGGACCTCGTAGCGGCCGTCGTAGAGGGTGTTGCGCGGGCGGATCTGCGGGATGCGCTCCTCCGCGCGCAGCGTCTTGAGCTCGGCGAGGGTGAAGTCCTCGGTGAACCAGCCGGTCAGCGACACGCCGTCGACGACCTTCGTGGTCTTGCGGGACGCGAACTCCGGGCGGTCCGCCACGTCCGTCGTGCCGCCGATCTCGTTCTCGTGCCGCGCGACGAGCTGACCGTCCTTCGTGGGCACCAGGTCGGGCTCGACGTAGTCGGCGCCCATCCGGGCGGCGAGCTCGTAGGCGGCCAGGGTGTGCTCGGGCCGGTAGCCCGACGCGCCGCGGTGGCCGAACACGAGGGGCGCGGTCGCCGCGTGCCCGCCGCGGTCCGCCGCTGGTTCCGCCGCTGCTGAGGGCAGCACGGCGACACCGACCAGTGCGAGTGCGGACAGCGCCACACCGCCGAGGGTCCTGCGCAACATCGTTGACCTCCTCGTGGAAACCGACGGCGGCAACACTCGTTGCGCACCGCGACAACTGCGCCACCGTAGGGCGACACCGCGAACACGTCACGGTGAACGAACGGTGCGACCGGTCGCCCTTGTGACGGTGACCGGGGTCACGAGCGGCGTGCGGTGCCGCGGCGCAGATCCACACCGGGGTGGTCGTGGCCAGTTCGACCGAGCGCGGCGGACCGCCGTCCCCCGACGGGAGACCCGACGTCGCCGGACCGGTGGCCGGGGACACCGCGCCCGTCGAACCGCACCCCGGCGCGCAGCTCGCGCTGGGGGGATGACGCGGGGGACGCGCACCCGTCCGGCCGAGTCAACTACTCTGGCCCACCGTGCGCGTCCTGGTGATCGGGTCTGGTGCCCGTGAACATGCCCTTGTCCTCGCTCTGTCGCGTGACCCCGCGGTGACCGCCCTGGCCTGTGCTCCCGGCAACGCCGGCGTCGCGGGCCACGCGGAGATCGCCGGGGTCGACGTGGCGGACGCCGCCGCCGTCGCGGCGCTCGCGCAGGAGTGGAAGGCCGACCTGGTGGTCGTCGGCCCCGAACAGCCCCTCGTCGCCGGAGCGGCCGACGCCGTCCGCGCCGCGGGCATCCCCTGCTTCGGCCCGTCCAAGCAGGCCGCCTGCATCGAGGGCTCCAAGGCGTTCGCCAAGGACGTCATGAACAGCGCGGGCGTGCCCACCGCCCACAGCGAGATCGTCGACAACCCGGCGCGTCTCGACGCGGCGCTGGCCCGCTTCGGCCCCACCTGGGTGGTCAAGGACGACGGGCTCGCCGCGGGCAAGGGCGTCGTCGTGACCCGCGACTCCGCCACGGCCCGCGCCCACGCCATGACCCTGCTCGACGGCGGCCACCCCGTGCTGCTGGAGTCGTTCCTCGACGGTCCGGAGGTGTCGCTGTTCTGCCTCACCGACGGCACCACCGTCGTGCCGCTGCTGCCCGCGCAGGACTTCAAGCGCGTCGGCGACGGCGACAACGGCCCCAACACCGGCGGCATGGGCGCCTACTCGCCGCTGCCCTGGGCGGCCGACGACCTGGTCGACGACATCGTGACCCGCTGCGTCCAGCCCGTCGTGGACGAGCTGGCCGCGCGCGGCACCCCGTTCACCGGCCTGCTCTACGCGGGCCTGGCACTGACCTCCGACGGACCGGAGGTCATCGAGTTCAACTGCCGCTTCGGCGACCCGGAGACCCAGTCGGTCCTGACGCTGCTGCGCACGCCGCTGGCCGGTCTCCTGCTGGCCGTCGCCACCGGCCGCCTCGCCGAGCACCCGCCCCTGGAGTGGGAGGACGGCTACGCCGTCACCGTCGTGATCGCCGCTGAGGGCTACCCCGGCCGTCCCCGCACCGGAGACGTGATCACCGGCACCGAGGCCGAGGGCGTCCTGCACGCCGCCACCCGCCGCCGCGAGGACGGCGCCGTGGTCTCCACCGGCGGTCGCGTCCTGTCGGTCGTCGGCACGGGCGCCGACCTGGCCGCGGCCCGCGAGGCGGCCTACGAGCGGGTGTCGACCGTCCACCTGACCGGCTCCCACCACCGCACCGACATCGCCCTGCGCGCGGCGGCGGGCGAGGTGGCGGCCCCGTCGGCGAACTGACCCGGCACCCGAACGGCCGGAACCGGGACGGCCCCCTCTTCGTCCAAGCACGGGCCAGCACCACGGGCCCGTTGGTAGCCTGCGAAGCGGGACCGTCCTGTTACCGACCGTACGGGGGTTGAACGTCGTGGCAGAGGAACACGCGGCTGTCGGTGGCGGCTTCGACGCCCTCGCCGCCGCCGGAGCCGGTATCGGCGGCGCGGTGGGCATGGCCGTCGGCATGATCGCGACAGCGGAGAAGGCCCTCTCCGACCTCGGGTCGAGCGTGGGGTCGGCCCAGAAGTTCGAGGTCGACAAGGAGACGGTCCTCCAGGCGGGCAGGATCGTCAGCGATCAGGCGGACAAGCTGCGCTTGGCGGCATCCGACGCCCGTCGCGATCTGCGGATCGATCTCCGGAACGCGGACGAGGTGAACGCATCCGTAGCCGAGGCGTGGAACTCACGTCTCGTCACGGCCGACAACTCCTACAACGCGAGGGTCGGCGAGTACGTCGACAGCCTGGACGGTCTGGCCGAGCAATTGCGAGCGGCCGCGAAGACGTACGGATACACCGACGAGGAGATCTCGCAGTTCTTCGGAAAGCAGAACAGTGGCTGAGCAGACGCTTCGATCACTGGTCGTATGCGCGTTGGCAGGTGTCCTTCTGGCGGGGTGCACCACAACCGAGGACGGTCAAGCCGGTCCGTCCTCGGTTGCCGCAGACCAGCCGAGCACCACTGGTTCCTCGACGAAGATGCCCAGGCCAGATGAAGTGAAACTGGACGGTGTCGATCCCTGCGCGCTGTTCACGCCCCAACAGATGGATCAACTCGTCATCGCTGAGCCGACACCTGGTGCAAGTGATGTCGTCGATACCGGGGACGTCCCGAACTGCACCTACCTCAGCACCGATTCCTCGAACACCTACGGAATCTCCCCGGTATTGACAAGGGGAGTCGACTACTGGCTCGACGCCCACGGGAACTTCAAGGCCACACCGACCGAGATCGACGGTTACAGTGCTGCTGAGGTGACGCTCCTGGGCGCCGAGGACGAGTGCTCGTACGCCATTGACGTCGCCGACGGTCAGCACCTCTTCGTCGAGCACTTGGTGATCGGTAGCGAGGACGCGCCGGGGCAGGACGGCGTGTGCGCCAAGGCCAAGACCGCCGCCGAGATGGCGCTGGAAACCCTGAAGACGTTGCGGTGAGGGGGAACGATGTCCGGATTCGTTGACATCAAGGACTTCCGGTTCGAGGGGTACGACAACCCGTCGCTGGCTCAACTGGTGCAGAAGTTCGACACCAGCGACGCCGCGCAGAAGTTCGGCGAGGCGTCGCACGCCCTGCGCACGCTCGCCAAGAGCCTGACCCAGGTCGACCAGGCCCTGCGCGACGAACTCGGGAAGCTGGGCATCGCCTGGCAGGGCAACGCCGGTGACAACGCGGGCAAGTCCGTCACCGTGTCGGCCGACTACGCCGACGAGACGCAGGCCAGCAGCAAGCAGAACGCTCAGGCCACGATGATGCAGAGCAACTCGCACAGCCAGGCCAAGAACGGGATGCCGCCGTCGCAGACTCTGCGGGGTCCGTCGGAGACGTCCACCATCGACGACTTCGCCGACTTCTTCGGCGTGGAGACCGATCACGCCGCCGAGGTCAAGGAGACCAACGCCGCTCGTCAGCAGACGATCGACGGGCTCAACGGCTACGCGCAGAACAGCCGCGACGCCATCAACGACTTCGAGGTTCCCGGCAAGCCGCCCACCTTCGACGTCACGGCCGCCTCCTCCACCACCTCGATCTCCTCCGCCTCGGTGACCTCGCCCAGCGCGGTGTCGGTGCCCGGCGGGGCGAACTCGCTGTCCGGCGGCGGGACGTTCACCGGACTTCCCGGTGGCGGCGGCTTCAGCGGGGTCAACGTTCCCGGTGGCGGCAACGGCCTCGGCAACGTTCCCGGTGGCGGCAACGGCCTCGGCGGCGGCAACCTGCCCGGCGGTGGCAACAACACCGGCCTGCCGATTCCTCCCGGCAACTCCACGGGCGTCAACCCGTTGTCCCCCACCACCTCCGCGCTGCCCCCGGCCGCCTCGATGCTGCCGAAGGGCGGCGGGTCGAACCTGCCGCTCGGGCTGGGGCTCGCCGGTGCCGGCGCGCTGGGGCTCGGTGCCGCCGCCGCGACGGCGCGCGGTGCTCGGATCGTGCGGGGTGGCGCCGGTGGTGGCGGTGCCGCTGCCGGTGGCGGCGGTGCCGCTCCCGCGGGGAAGGCGCCCGCCAGCACGGGAACGGGCACGGGAACGGGTACGGCCGCCAAGGCCGGTGCCGCGGTGACCGGTGTCGTGGGCGAGGAGAACGCTCAGCGCACGGGACCCGGAGCCAAGGGCGGCGCTGGCCGCGCCGGAGCCGGGGCGAGCGGCGTGATGCAGCCCGCCGCGTCCGGTCGTGGCGCTCCCGGCGAGGAGGACGAGGAGCACGTGCGCAAGTACGGCGTGGAGTCCGACGAGGTCTTCGGGGACGAGCGTCTGGTCGTGCAGTCCGTCATCGGCGACGAGGACGGCCCGCGGCAGAAGGACGACCCGGTCCGTTGACGCCTCCCGGCACGGTCGTGCTGTCGGCGCTGGAGTTCGACGTCGCGTGGGAGGCGGAGCGTCTCCAGGGGCGCAACGTCGCCCTCGACGTGCCCAGCCCCGGCACGACCCACACGGAGCGCGCTCGTCTGGTCGCGGGCGCCTGGGAGTCGCTGGAGGCCCGCGAGCTGGCCGAGCGGGGACGCGTGGTGCCCGAACTCGCGGACGCCTTCGCGCTGCTCGCCAACCCGCAGTTCTCCTTCGACGTGTGGATCTGGACCGACCGCAAGATCACCGGCCTGGCGGCGGGCGCGGGAGAGGCCGGGCTGCTCGCCGTGGTGGACCGCGGTGAGGTGTGGTTGATCGAGTCCCGCGCCACTGCGCTCGCCGACGCCGCGGTCTCGGTGGCCGGTGACGCGCAGGCGGGGCGGGGCCGGTCGACGAGCGTGCCGCACGAGACGCTGCGCGCGGCGTCGAAGGAGGCAGGGCTCGACGCGGAGAAGCTGGTGCTCTCGCTGGAGCGGCGCGGCATCCCGCTCAGCGAGGCGCAGGAGCTGGCCGCGATGTGCGACGGCATGACCACGCGCGGGCAGTTCGGCGCGGAGCGCGCCCGCAAGCGCGCCGGTCGCGTGGTGTCGTTCCACGACACCCCGTCCGGTCGCTACCTGCACCAGCTGCGGCCCAGCACGGACAGGCGGAACTGGAGCACGATCACGCCGGTGGACAACCAGCGGCTCGCCGGTTGCCTGTGGGAGCTGCTGGACGAGGTCTGAGCGGAACTCCGCCGTCGCGGAGCGCGTCGGACCCCTGTGCGGCCGCAAAGGTTTGTGAGGTCCGGGCGACGTGCGGCCCGAACCGCACCCGGCGGCCGCCGGGCGCTCTAGAGTTTTCCGCACAGGCTCGTGAAGGGGGTAGGCCGACGTGGCCTTGGCCAAGTACAACGCGGAAGCCCTGGACCGGTGCCGCACGACGGCGAGCGACCGGGCGGGGAAGTTCGGCGCGATCGGTGATTCCTTCTCCGACGCGGTCAGCGGTGCTGACGTCTTCGGCGGGCTCGCGTCGTCCGGCGCGCTGGCCTCCGCGGTCAGCGGCCTGGACCAGCTCGTCGGGGCGGAGTTCGCCGCGGCGGAGTCGCTGCTCGGCAAGGTGGAGCGGTCGCTCGACTCCGTGCAGACCGACGTGACCGAGCGCGACGCCGCCGGTGGGGACCAGATCCGCAGGACGGGAGACCGATGAGCGCGAAGGACGAGGTGGCCGCGCTGCCCGGTGGGCAGGCGCTCGCCGGACTCGCGGAGAAGGTCGAACGGGCGCAGCCGCAGGCGGTGCGCGACGTCGCCGAGCGCTGGAAGCGGGCGGTGACGTCCTCCGACGAGAGCGGCGCGGACGTCGCGCGGTCCGTGGTGACGCTGGACGGCGGCTGGGAGGGCGAGGCGGCCGACGCGTTCGTGGTCTACATGGGCCGGTTCGGCAAGGCGGGCGAGTCGATCTCGCGCGCGCTGACCGACGCCGCGGCCGACCTGATCGGCGCGGCCGACGCGCTGGAGACGGCGAAGTCGTCCGTCACGCGGATCTGCGAGAACCTCCTGAGCCAGGTCCGCGCGCTGCGCGCGGCGAACGCGGGCAAGCCGCCCGCCGAGCTGGAGGCCACCATCAGCGGCCTGTGCGCCGCCGCGGCCAGCGACGCCCAGCCGGTGATCGCGACGGCGGAGAACGCGCTCGCCACCGCCGCGACGGCTCTGAAGGGCCGCACCGACGGGATCGAGCCGAGGTTCTCCGCCATCCCCGACCCGATGAACGCGCCGTTCACGCCCGCGCCGGGCCTGCACCTGGACTGGGCGCCCTCGCCGGAGCCGAGGCAGGCGTCCGGTGACACCGGGGAGTCCTCGGTCACCACCCCGCCCGCACCCGCACCCGCGGCCGAGCAGCCCCAGCAGCAGCCGCAGGCCCAGCCCCAGGCCGCCGCGTCCGGTGGCGGCGGTGGTGGCGGCGGGAGCTTCAGCGGTGGAGGCGCCAGCGGCGGCGGCGGCGGTGCCGGTGGCGGCGGCTTCAGCGGTGGCGGCGGCGGAGGTGGCGGTGAGAGCAGCGGCGGTTTCGGCGGCTACGGCTCCAGCGGTCCCCCGCCCACCAGCGGCCCGCCGCCCGGCAACGTCGAGGAGTGGATCCGCGAGGCCATCAAGATCCTCCAGGCCAACGGCATCCCGGTCACCGAGGCCAACATCGACGAGATCTGGACGATCATCGAGAAGGAGTCGGGGGGCAACCCCCACGCCCTCAACGACTGGGACTCCAACGCCGCGGCCGGAACGCCGTCCAAGGGCCTGATGCAGTGCATCGACCCGACGTTCCAGGCGCACAAGCTGCCGGGCCACGACGACATCTACAACCCCATCGACAACATCATCGCCGGTGTCCGGTACACCTTCAGCCGCTACGGCGGCTTCGAGGGGCACCCCGGCCTGGCGTCGATGGCCGGTGGTGGCGGTTACCAGGGTTACTGATCGGGTGAATTAGCCTGGCGGCATGCTGGAGCACGCCGCCAGGCTCACCGTCGCCGCACGAGCGGACGTCCCGCCGTTCCACGTCATGGAGGTGCTGTCCGCCGCCGCGGCGCGGCAGCGGAGCCGGGGCGACGTCGTGTCGCTCGCCGCGGGGCAGCCGTCGAGCCGCGCGCCGGAGCCGGTGCTGGCCGCGGCGGAGCGCGCGCTGCGCGAGCAGCCGCTGGGCTACACCGAGCAGCTCGGCGTCCCCGAGCTGCGCGCGGCCGTCGCGGGCCACTACGACCGCACCCACGGCCTGGACGTGAGCCCCGACGACGTGGTGATCACCACCGGCTCGTCGGGCGCGTTCCTGCTCGCGTTCCTGTCGGCGTTCGACGTCGGCGACCGGGTGGCGCTCGCCCGGCCGGGCTACCCCGCCTACCGCAACATCCTGCGCGCCCTGGGGTGCGAGGTCGTGGAGCTGCCCTGCGGGCCGGAGACGAGGTTCCAGCCGACGGTGGAGATGCTGGAGGCGATCCCGCCGGTCAAGGGCCTGATCGTGGCGAGCCCGGCGAACCCGACCGGCACGGTGCTGGCCGCCGCCGAGCTGAGCGGCCTGGCCGCGTGGTGCGCCGAGAGGGGCGTGCAGTTCATCAGCGACGAGATCTACCACGGCATCGGCTACGGCGCGGAGCTGCGGTGCGCGTGGGAGACCTCGCGCGAGGCCGTCGTCGTGAACTCCTTCTCGAAGACCTTCGCCATGACGGGCTGGCGGCTGGGCTGGATGCTGCTGCCGCGGCGGCTGCGCCGAGCGGTGGACAGCCTCACCGGCAACTTCACGCTGTGCCCGCCCGCGCTGGCGCAGCACGCGGCCGTCGCGGCGTTCGAGCCGGAGTCCTGCGCGGAGGTGGCGTCGCACGTCGAGCGCTACCGGACGAACCGGGAGGTCCTGCTGACCGGTCTCGCCGAGCTGGGGATCGACCGGCTCGCGCCCGCGGACGGCGCGTTCTACGCCTACGCCGACGTGTCGCACCTGACGACGGACTCCACGACGTTCTGCCGCGACCTGCTGCGGGACACCGGGGTCGCGATCGTGCCCGGCGTGGACTTCGACCCGGTCGACGGCGACCGCTTCGTCCGCCTGTCGTTCGCCGGGTCCACCGAGGACGTGCGGGAGGCGCTGCGCCGCCTGCGCGCCTGGCTGCCGGGAACCACCGCGGCTCCCTGAGCGTTCTCGTGGCACGACCGGGAGGGGGTTGATCGGCGTGTGGGCGATCATCGGTGTGCTGCTCGTGGTGTGGCTGCTGCTCACGATCCTCGGGGCGGTGCTGAAGGGCCTGTTCTGGCTCGCGATCGTCGGCGGCGTGCTGTTCCTCGGCACGGTGGCCTACGGCGCGATCAGGGGGAGGTCCCGAACCTGACGCGGTCCCGCGGGAGACCCGCGGACCGCGCTGGCCACGTCGCTCAGCCCGGTCGGCCGTCCAGCACGCTGAGCCGCACGAGCTCCTCGCGCGCTCCGGCGCTGCCGCGCCACAGCCACGCCGACATGCCCGCGGCGAGCGCGCCGTCGACGTTGACCTGCCGGTCGTCCAGGAACACGCAGTCCGCGGGTTCCGCGCCGAGCCGCCGCGCCAGCTCCCGCCAGATCCGCTCGTCCGGCTTCGCGACGCCCAGGTCGCCGGAGAACACCAGGTGCTGGAAGTGCCTCGTCCACGCCTGCCGCTCGGCGACCCGGCCGAACGACGACGGCGCGTTGGACAGCAGCGCCAGCGGGACACCGGCCTCGTCCAGCTCGGCCAGCAGCGCCAGCGTCCCCTTGTCGGGGTGCAGCCAGCCCGCGACGTCGATCTCGGTCAGCCGCGCCGACAGCGCCTCGTCCACCCGCGTGCCCAGCCGTTCGCCGACCGCGCGCCAGAAGTCCAGGTCGGAGCAGCCCAGGTCGTAGGGGTGGCGCTCGCCCCAGTAGGCGGTGGTGAACTCGTCGGTGGTGGCGCCCAGCAGGTCGGCCAGCACCGGCAGGGCCTCGCTCTGGCGGCTGATGACCTCGCCGTAGTCGAACACGATCCAGCGCACGTCCGCTCCTCTCAGCTCGCCGACGCGATGCGGCGCAGCGCCTCGGCGATGTCGTCGGAGTTCACGTCACGGTGTGTCACGAAACGCACGTTCCCGGCCATCGGCCCGGCGAAGACGCTGAGGTGGCGCAGCCCGGCGAGGGTCACCTCCAGGTCCGGCACCTCGGCGACGACGATGTTCGTCTCCGGCTTGCGCACGGTCCAGCCCAGCTCGCCGAGCCCGTCGGCCAGCGCGACGGCGTTGGCGTGGTCCTGCGCGAGGTCCTCGATCCGGTCCAGGCCCACCAGGCCGGCCGCGGCGAGCACCCCGCCCTGGCGGACGCCGCCGCCGAGCATCTTGCGCACCCGCCTGGCCTCCTCGACGAACGTCGTCGAACTCGCCAGCACCGAGCCGACCGGCGCACCGAGGCCCTTGCTCAGCGACACCTGCACCGAGTCGACGCCCACGGCGAGCGCGGCCGGCGGCACGCCGAGGGCGGTGGAGGCGTTCCACAGCCGCGCGCCGTCGAGGTGCACGCGCAGCCCGGTCTCCCTGGCCGCGGACACGAGCATCGCGTGCTCGTCGGGCGGGACGACCGTGCCACCGGCCGCGTTGTGGCTGTTCTCCAGGCACAGCAGCGTCGTGCGCAGGGTGAAGTACGGCCCGCCGCCGCCGGCCGCCGCCCGCACGGCCTCGGGGCTGATCCGGCCGGGAGCGCCCTCCCACCGCAGGGCGTGCGGCATCCCGCCCGCCAGCCACGCCGGTGCGCCCAGCTCGGAGTCCAGGACGTGCGAGGACTCGGCGGCGAGGAACCGGTCACCGCGGTTCAGGTGCAGCATGAGCGCGACCAGGTTGCCCATCGAGCCGGTGGGCATCCAGATCGCCGCGTCGAGGCCGAGGAGTTCGGCGACCCGTTCCTCCAGCTCGCGCATCGTGGGATCGTGATCGAGCACGTCGTCGCCGACCTCGGCGGCGGACATGGCGAGACGCATGCGCTCGTCGGGCTGGGTGACGGTGTCCGAGCGGAGGTCGATCGGTGCGAGCTGGGTCACCGTGGGATCACACCACACCGGCGCGACTGCGCTCCTTCTCGGTGACGCTTCTGAGATCGCGGGGGTGACGCACATCTCGTTCCCGGTTCGTGCAACCGTGGAGCGGGTCGGTTCCGTCTGGTCGGTGACAGCACGAGGAGCGGAGAGAGTCCGCGTGGATCAGCGCGACGAGCAGGAGTTCGCGGAGTACTTCGCAGCTCGCCGGGAGGCCGTGCGCCGAACGGCGTACCTGCTCTGTGGTGATTGGCACCGGGCGGACGATCTCGCGCAGACGGCGTTCGTGTCGCTGCACCGCCGGTGGCGGAAGGTCCGGGACAAGCAGGCCCTGGACGCCTACGTCCGCCGCTGCGTGGTGCGCGCGGTGATCGACGAGTCGCGGCGGCCGTGGAGGAGGGAGCGCTTCGTGGACGAGATGCCCGAGACGCCCTCCGGCGACGGCGAGGTGGCCGAGTCGGTGGCGACGCGCGCGACGCTGCTCGACGGCCTGCGGCGGGTTCCGCCGAGGCAGCGGGCGGTGCTCGTCCTGAGGTACCTGGAGGGCCTGGACGTGGCGGCCACGGCGGTGGCGCTGAAGTGCTCGGAGGGCACCGTGAAGAGCCAGGCGGCTCGTGGGCTCGACGCCCTGCGGGCCGCGCTGGGCAGCGCGATCGACGATCTGCGGCCGGCGTGACCCGGCCGAGGAGGTGACGCGGGTGGACGAGCAGGAGCTCGCGGAGCTGTTCCGCGACGCGGTGCGCGACGTGCCACCGGCGACCTTCGACGAGACCGACGTGCGCAGCGCGTCGGCCAGGGCCACCGCGCGACGGCGGGCCTCGGTCGTCGTGGGCACCGCGGTGGCCGCCGCGCTCGCGCTCGGCGGCACCGTCGCCGGACTCGGCGTGCTGGACGAGGTGTCGCAGGAGGACGCGACCGTCGCCGGTGCCGCCACCGACCCCACCCCCGGGGTGATGCGGGCGCCGGACGAGCCGGGACGCGCCGATCGCGGCCAGCTGCCCGGCTCCGCGCCGACCGGCGGTCTGCCGCCGGAAGAGCTTCCCGTGGAACCGCCTTTGCAGGGGGGCGAGACCACGGGGAGTGCCGGTCCTCCGACCGGCACCACCCCTCCGGGGTGTGGAGAGGTGGACCGGGAGCTCGCCGTCGCCCTCGCCGGCGAGCTCCCGGCCGCTGCCACCGGCGGCCAGCCCGTGCCGGTGGCCGGGGAGTGCCCCGCGGGGTCGCGCGCCGCCGGGTACCTGGTGCGCGACGGCGACGCGGTGGGCCTGTTCTCCGTGGTCGTCGTCCCGGCCGGACCGGAGGGGGCCTCGGTCGGCCGTGCGGAGGTCGACCAGTCGCCGGGCGCGCGCTCCGCGTCCCGGCCGACGCTCGGCGGCGGCCTCGTGCAGGTGCTCAGCGACCCGGCCGAGGGGTCGGCGATGGCGCCCTTCGGCGACGAGGTCAACGGGGTGGCCGACGGGCTGGCCGGTCTGTTCTGACGACGGGGTCGTCCGATGCGGTCGATCCCGGTGTCGTGCGACTCACCCGGCCCGGCGCTGTCCGGCCGACCTCCTACGATGCGCCTGATGACTGCCGCCACTCCCAAGGGCGAGCGCCGCCGCCAGGCGCTCGTGGAGGCCGCCGCCGCACTGCTCGCCGCCGGCGGCTTCGACGCCGTCAGGCACCGGGCGGTGGCCGAGCGCGCCGGGCTGCCGCTGGCCTCCACCACCTACTACTTCGACTCGCTCGACGCCCTCGTCGCGGCCGCCGCCGAGTTCCACGGCCGCGCCGAGCTCGCCGAGGGCAGGGCTCGGCTGGACGAGATCGACCCGGCGCACTGCGGCGGTGACGCGCTGGTCGAGCTGGTCCTGGACATGCTCGTCGGCTCCGGGAGCAGGGACGGCGACGCGGAGAGCGTCGTGCTGCGCTACGAGCGGCTGGTCGCCACCGCCCGCCGCCCGCACCTGCGGCCGCTGATGCGCGAGCTCAGCGCCGAGCTGCACGCCGTGCTGCACGAGATGTTCGCCCGCTCCGGCAGGTCGGTCGACGCCGAGCGCGTCGAGGAGCTGGTCGCCCTGGTGGACGGCGCGGTCGTCAACGCGCTGCTGGAGGTCAACCCGGACCCCCGCGGGGCGGCCCGCCGGATGCTGCGCAAGGCGCTCGACCGCGACGCCTGAACCGTCCCGTCGGTCGCTCCACCGGTCTGACTAGGCTGTTCGCCGTGACGAGCAAGCCGCGCATCGCCAACGTCCTCGCAGGTCGCTACGCCTCCGCCGAGCTGGTGACCCTCTGGTCCGCCGAGCACAAGATCGTGCTGGAGCGCCAGCTCTGGCTCGCGGTCCTGCGCGCGCAGGCCGAACTGGGCGTCGACGTGCCGGACGGCGTCGTGTCCGACTACGAGCGGGTCCTCGACCAGGTCGACCTGGTCTCGATCGCCGAGCGCGAGCGGGTGACGCGCCACGACGTGAAGGCCCGCATCGAGGAGTTCAACGCGCTGGCCGGGCACGAGCACGTGCACAAGGGCATGACGTCGCGCGACCTGACCGAGAACGTCGAGCAGTTGCAGGTCCTGCGGTCGCTGGAGCACGTGCGCGGCAAGACCGCCGCCGTCCTGGCCCGCCTGGCGCGGCTCGCC
This sequence comes from Umezawaea beigongshangensis, assembly GCF_016464305.1. GTDB lineage: Bacteria > Actinomycetota > Actinomycetes > Mycobacteriales > Pseudonocardiaceae > Umezawaea_A > Umezawaea_A beigongshangensis. The sequence goes on along the minus strand of NZ_JAEIOJ010000003.1, from coordinate 45,007 downwards.
ACCGAGCACGCCGACCTGGTGCTGGCCGGGCGGTCGCACAACGTCGCCGCGCAGGCCACGACCCTGGGCAAGCGCTTCGCCACCACCGCCGACGAGGTGCTGGTCGCGTTCCGCAGGCTCGACGAGCTGATCGCCCGCTACCCGCTGCGCGGGGTGAAGGGCCCCGTCGGCACCGCGCAGGACATGCTCGACCTGCTGGGCGGCGACCGCGCGAAGCTCGGGCGGCTGGAGCACTCCGTCGCCGGTCACCTCGGCTTCGAGCGGGTGCTGACCAGCGTCGGTCAGGTGTACCCGAGGTCGCTGGACTTCGACGTGCTGTCCGCGCTGGTGCAGCTCGCGGCCGGGCCGTCGAGCCTCGCGAAGACCATCCGGCTCATGGCGGGCCACGAACTCGTCACCGAGGGCTTCAAGCCGGGCCAGGTCGGCTCCAGCGCCATGCCGCACAAGATGAACACCCGCTCCTGCGAGCGGGTCAACGGCTTCGCGGTGATCCTGCGCGGCTACCTGTCGATGACCGGTGAGCTGGCGGGCGACCAGTGGAACGAGGGCGACGTGTCGTGCTCGGTCGTGCGCCGCGTCGCGCTGCCGGACGCGTTCTTCGCCATCGACGGCCTGCTGGAGACGCTGCTCACCGTGCTCGACGAGTTCGGCGCGTACCCGGCGGTCGTCGCCCGCGAGCTGGACCGCTACCTGCCGTTCCTGTCCACGACGAAGGTCCTGATGGCCGCCGTCCGCGCCGGTGTCGGCCGGGAGACCGCGCACGAGGCGATCAAGGAGAACGCCGTCGCCGTCGCGCTGGCGATGCGCGAGCAGGGCCTGGCGGGCAACGACCTGCTGGACCGGCTCGCCGCCGACGACCGCCTGCCGCTGGACCGCGCCGCGCTCGACGAGCTGCTCGCGGACCGGCTGTCGTTCACCGGTGTGGCGGCCGAGCAGGTCGCCGACGTCGTGGCGCAGGTGGAGGACCTGCTGCGCGCGTACCCGGCCGCCGCCGGGTACGCGCCAGAACCGATCCTGTGACGGTCCGGGTGCACGACCTGGTCGCGTACCCGTTGAAGGGCTGCGCGGGGACCTCGCTGGACAGCGCCGAGCTGACCGCGACGGGCGTCGCGCACGACCGTGAGCTGATGCTGGTCGAGCCGGGCGGCGAGTTCCTCAGCCAGCGCAAGGAGCCGCTGATGGCGGCGCTGCGCCCGCGGCTGCTCGACGACGGCGAGCGGCTCGTCGTCACCGCCCCGCGGGGAGGTGACCTGGAGCACGACCTGGCCGACGGGCCGCGGGTGCCGGTGTCGGTGCACGCGTGGCACGGCGAGGGCGTGGACCAGGGCGACGCGGCGGCCGAGTGGTTCTCGGCCGCGCTGGGCCGCCCGTGCCGCCTGGTGCGGGTGCCGCCGGAGCAGCGCCGCGAGTCGGGCGGCGACACCCCCGGCCTGGTCGGGTTCGCCGACGCGCACGCCGTGCTCGTGACGTCGCTGGCGTCGCTCGACGGGCTGAACGAGCGCATCGTCGCGCGCGGCGGCCGGCCGGTGCCGATGAACCGCTTCCGCCCGAACGTGGTCCTCTCCGGCGTGGCGGAGCCGCACGGCGAGGACCTGGCCGCCCGGCTCGTCGTCGGCGGCGTGGAGCTGGGCCGGGCGAAGATCTGCGTGCGCTGCGCCGTGCCGATGGTGGACCAGGACACGGGGACCCGCAGCGGTCCCGAGCCGATCCGCACCCTGGCGACCTACCGCCGCGGCACCGGGGGCGGCGTGACGTTCGGCTGGAAGGCCGCCGTCGTGACCGGCGGCCGGATCTCCAGGGGCGACGAGGTGGACGTGGTCGGCGACCGGTCGGCGTGACCCGACCGGCCGCCGCGATCACGTGCGGAGCGACACGCTCCACAGCCGGTCGGAGGGCTGCCGGTAGAACTCCTGGCCACCCACCAGGCGCAACCGGACCCCGCCGGCCGCGTCGGCGCCCACGGCGCCCACCACCCCCACGGGACCCGCGCTCCCGTACAGGCGGACGAGGTCTCCGGCCACCAGGTGCGCGGCGGGGACGAGCCCGGTGTTCACGGCCTTCGACGCCGGGCGCAGCCGGATCGTCCACAGCTTCCACAGCCCCCACGCCACGACGGGCGTGAGCAGCGGAAGCCACGCGGTACCGGGAGACGACACCAGCGGCAGCCCGGCGAAGAAGCCCACCAGCACCGCCCACACGCCCGAGCTGATCGGCCGCCGGGCGACCTGGAGCCATCCGGTGGTCCGCACGACGCCGTCCGGCATCAGACCGCGGGGGGCGCTGCCGTCCGGCAGGCGCACCGCCGGAACCCGGTCGTCGTCGAGCACCGTCATGGCCAGCGCCGCGCCGACCAGGGCGGTGTCCACGGCCAGGTGGTGCCCGCACCTCCGGCAGACCAGGACGAACCCCGTCTGACCGTCCTCGCAGGTCGCCACGTCCAGCGCGCCGTGCCCAGCGGGGCAGTGGTAGGCGCGGGAACCGCGCTGGAGGGTCTGCAGCGCGCGGCCGTCGGAACCGTGCGCATCCGTCGTCGGCCTCGTCATGCTCCCTGCCACCTCAGCTTTCCGTCCGAAGCGGTGGCGCACACCATGGGCTTGCCGGTCGCGCTCACCCCGGTCGAGCCCGCGGGCGAGCAGAACGACCCGCCGCGCACCGTGCCGGCGGAACCGTCGCGCGTCGGAGCGGGGGCCGGAGCCGGTGCTGGCGCCGGAGCGGGAGCCGGAGCCGGAGCGGGGGCGGGAGCCGGAGCGGGCACCTGTCGGGGCTCCGGCACGGTCGCGGCGGCCACCTCGCTCGTGACCACGGGCGGTGGTGCGGAAGCGGTGGTGGTGCCGGTGGTCGTCGTGGCGCTGCTCGGCGCGCTGCTGGCCGCCGGACTCGCGGTCGACGAGACGGGCGCGGAGGTCGTCGAGGCGGCACCGGTGGTCGTGGTGCCGGGCGGCACCGTGCCGGACACCGGCTTCACCGGCAGCGGTGGCGCCACGAGCGCTCCGAGCACCGTGATCGCGAGGAGGCCACCGCCGAGCGAGGTGAGCAGACGCGACCAGGACGGGGTGCGCCACCACCAGCGGAAGAGGGCGGGGGGAAGACGGTGGAGTTGAGGCACGAGCACTCCTGGTGGGCGGTGTCGGCGACGTTGCCCGGTGTCCGGGTGATCGCACTCCTCTGACCCTCCGTTATCCCGATCGGCAGACCTTCACCCGTCCGTGTGGCAGGTCAGGTGTGCCGCCAGCGCAGACGGCCTCCCGCGCCGGGAGCGCACACCAGCTGGTTGCCGCCGATGCCGCTCGCCGTCGCGCCCTCCGCGTCGCAGGGGGAGCCCGGCAGGGCCAGCTCCTGGAACGTCGGCGACACCGGTGCCTCGGTCCGCGCCGGCGGCGCCTCCGTCGTCGGCGCCTCGACGGGGGTCTCCTCCCGCGTCGGAGCCGGCGCCGGCTCCGACGTCGTCACCTCGACCTCCTCCTGCGCGACCGGTGGCGGTGGCGGCGGCGGTGGAGGGGGAGGCGGCGTGGTGGTCGTGCGGACCACGATCGTCACGTTGGCCGGGAGCGGGCGCGACGAGGGCGAGCTGCTCGCGGAGGGCGAGGAGGACGCGGAGGCGGGCGTCGGAGCCGACGACGACGACGACGTCGGCGCGGGCGGGGCGCTGTCGGGGCCGCCGCAGCCCGCCGTCCCCAGGACGAGGACGAGGGCGGGGACCACGACGCTGCACCGCTGCACCAGCAGCACACTAGACCGTTCGGCCCAACGCGGCAGTCGCCCGACCAGGTCACACGAGGCGTCCGGCCGCCACGATCCGTCGCAGGAACTGCCTGGTCCGCTCGTGCTCCGGCTCGCCCAGCACCTGCTCCGGCGGGCCCGACTCGACCAGCCTGCCGCGGTCCAGGAAGCACACCCGGTCGGCCACCTGCTTGGCGAAGCCCATCTCGTGGGTCGCCATCAGGATCGTGCGGCCCTGCGCCGCCAGCTCGCGGACCAGCGTCAGGACCTCGCCGACGAGCTCGGGGTCCAGCGCGCTGGTGATCTCGTCCAGCAGCAGCAGGCGCGGCTCGTGGGCCAGCGCGCGGGCTATCGCCACCCGCTGCTGCTGACCGCCGGAGAGCCGGTCGGGGTGCGCGCGGGCCTTGTCGCCCACGCCGACCCGCTCCAGCAGCGCCAGCGCCTCCCGCTCGGCCCGCTCGCGGGGCACGCCGTGCACCACGCGCGAGGCCAGCGTCACGTTGTCCAGCACGCTGAGGTGCGGGAACAGGTTGAACTGCTGGAACACCACGCCCATCGCCCTCCGGGCCACGTCGGCGTCCACCCGCGGGTCGGACACGTCCTGCCCGTCGAGCAGCACCTGCCCGTCGTCGACCTCCTCCAGCAGGTCCACGCAGCGCAGCAGCGTCGACTTGCCCGACCCGGACGCGCCGATCAGCACGACGACCTCGTGCTCGTGCACGTCCAGGTCGACGCCGTCGAGCACCCGGTCGGCGCCGTAGCTCTTGACGAGTCCCCGCACCGACAGCACCGGTCCGCTCACGCCGCACCCCACCTCCTCGCGGCACGCCGCGACACCAGGTCCGCCAGCCGCGCCGACGGCACGGCGAGCAGCACGAACAGCAACCCCGCCACCACGTGGGGCGTGAAGTTGTACGACGAGGCGGAGGCGATCTGCGCGGCGCGCACCGCGTCCACCGCGCCGAGGACGGAGATCAGCCCGCAGTCCTTCTGCAGCGCCACGAAGTCGTTGAGCAGCGCGGGCAGCACGCGCCGCACGGCCTGCGGCAGCACCACGATCCGCATCGTGCGGCCGTGGTCCAGCCCGAGCGAGCGCGCGGCGGCCAGCTGCGACGGGTGCACCGACTCGATGCCCGCGCGGAACACCTCGGCGACGTAGGCGGAGTACACCAGGACCAGCGCGATCGAGCCCAGCACCACCGGGTCGCGGGGCAGGCCGGTCAGCCGCAGGCCGGGCAGGCCGAACCCCACCAGGTACAGGCAGATGATCAGCGGCAGCCCGCGGAACAGGTCCACGTAGCCCGTGGCGAGCACCCGCACCGGGAACCACACGGGGCCGCGCAGGGTGCGCAGCGCCGCGATCCCCAGCGCCAGCACCAGGATCAGCACCTCGCACACGACGAGCACGCGCACGTTCAGCCACAGCCCGTCGAGCACCGCGGGCAGCGAGCGCCGCGCCGTCTCCAGGTCGAAGAACGACCGCCGCACCCGCGGCCAGCCCGGCGAGGAGGTCACGGTGAACCAGGCGACGGCGGCGAAGACGACCGTGGACACCAGCGCGATCAGCGTGGAGCGGCGGGAGCGGGAGCGCCGGTGCGCCAGGCGCTCCCGCTGGAGGTCGCTGATCACCGCAGTTCGGGGGCGTTGCCCGCCCCGGCGAGCCACTCCTGCTCCAGCGCGGCCAGCGTGCCGTCCGCGCGCAGCGCCTCCACGGCCCGCGAGACGCACGCGGTGAGCGGGCTGCCCTCGTCGAGCACGGCGCCGAACTGCTCGCCGGTGCCGTCGCCGGCGGGGAGCTGGCCGACGATCGTCCCGTCGGTCAGCTCGGCGGACGTCACGTAGAACGCCGTCGGCAGGTCCAGCACGAGCGCGTCGATCTGACCGTTGCCCAGCGCGGCCTTGGCGTCGTCGTTGGTGTTGTAGACGGCGACGTCCCGCGCGGAGCCCAGCTCCACCGCCGCGTCGTAGCTCGTGGTGCCGACCTGCGCGCCGATCGTGACGTCCTTCAGGTCGGCCAGGGACTTCGCGCTCGCCGCCGGTGAGGACTTCAGCGCCACGACGGCCTGGGTCACGTCGTAGTACGGCGCGGAGAAGTCGACGGCCCGCTCGCGCTCGTCGGTGATCGAGAACTGGTTGAGGTCGACGTCGAAGGTCTTGGCACCGGGCTGGACGGCCGCGGTGAACGGCACGCGCGTCCAGAGCACGTCGGACCGCTCGTACCCCAGCTCCTCGGCGAGGGCGTACGCGACCGCCGACTCGAACCCCCGGCCGTTGGCGGGGTCGTCGTCGACGAACCACGGCTCGTAGGCGGGCTGGTCGGTGCCGAAGGTGAACTTCTCCGGGGTGAGGGTCTTCAGCGACTCCCGGGCGCAGTCCGCGGCACCGGGGGCGCCGGTGGCGGAGGGGGACTCGTCGACGGGGGCGCAGGCGGCGGCCAGGACGGTCGCGGCGGCGATGAGCAGGACCGGAACACGCATGACGAGAATCCTGCCCCGGGTCGCCACCCGTGCCCGGGGGGTGGGACGGCCGGTGCGCGCGAGGGCCGGTCGCACACGTAGGCTGCCGCCGTGCCGACGCTCGCCGACTACCCGCAGATCGCCGCAGGCAAGGTCCGCCAGCTCCACGCGGTGGACGACGACCTGCTGCTGCTCGTGGCCTCCGACCGCATCTCCGCCTTCGACCACGTGCTCGACACGCCGATCCCGGACAAGGGCCGCGTGCTCACGGCGATGAGCGTGTTCTGGTTCGAGCGCTTCGCCGACCTGGTCCCGAACCACCTCGTGTCGTGGGACGACGAGCGCATCCCCGCCGAGGTGCGCGGTCGCGCGCTGCTCGTGCGGCGGCTGGAGATGGTGCCCGTGGAGTGCGTGGCGCGCGGCTACCTCACCGGTTCCGGCCTCGCCGACTACCGGCGCACCGGCGCGGTGTGCGGCGTCGAGCTGCCCGCCGGGCTCGTGGAGTCCGCCGAGCTGGCCGAGCCGATCTTCACCCCGGCGACGAAGGCCGAGATCGGCGCGCACGACGAGAACGTCAGCTTCGAGGCCGTGGCCGAGCAGGTCGGCCGCGAGCTGGCCGAGCGGCTGCGCGACGCGACGCTGGAGGTCTACGGCGTGGCGCGCGCCTTCGCCCGCGAGCGCGGCGTGATCCTCGCGGACACGAAGTTCGAGTTCGGCGTCGACTCCTCCGGAGCCCTGGTGCTGGGCGACGAGGTCCTCACCCCCGACTCCTCGCGCTACTGGCCGGCCGACTCCCACGAGCCGGGCCGGGTCCAGCCGTCGTTCGACAAGCAGTACGTGCGCGACTGGCTGACCTCACCGGCCTCCGGCTGGGACCGCGCCTCGGACACCCCGCCGCCCGCGCTGCCCGACGACGTCGTGGCCGCCACCCGCGCCCGCTACGTCGAGGCCTACGAGCGGATCACCGGACGGGACTTCGCCGACTGGCTGTGAGCGGCGTCTCGGCGGAAGTTCGGCAGAACTGCGCGCGGACGTCACCCGGCCTTCGGGCCGCCGTCATCCGGGCCGGGCCCACTGGTGTCGTGTCCTCACAGCTCGTGGTCTCGCTGTCCGGTGTCGGCGCCGGCACCCTCGACCGGTGCGCCGACCTCGCCGCGGAGCTCGACCGCAGGAACGTCCCGCTCTCCCTGGTCGTCGCGCCGCGCGCGGTCGGCCCGGTCCACGACTGGGTGAAGCAGCGCACGGCCGCCGGTGACGCGCTGGTCCTGCGCTGCGACGGTGGCGTGGAGTTCGCCCACGAGGCGAACCTGCGGCTGATCGCCGCGCGGAACGTGCTGGAGCGGCTGGGCCTGGTGGCCGACTGCTACGCGCCGCCGCGCCGCGCGTCCGCCGGCACGCTCACCGCGCTGCGCCGGCACCGGTTCGCGCTGTGCGCCGACGCCGTGGCCGTGCGGGACCTGCGCACGGGACGGACCGAGCCCGCCCGCGTGCACGGCCTGCGGCGCGTCGGCGGTGAGCGGGGGGAGCCGTGGCGCTGCCGGGCGCTGGTGCTGGGCGCGGCCAGGGTCGCCCGGCGCGGTGGGCTCGTCCGCCTCGCGGTCGACGCGTCCGACCTCGACCGGCTCGGCCCGCGTCAGGCCGTCCTGGACGCGGTGGACATCGCGCTGCACCACGGCGCCGCGCCGACCACCTACCAGTCTCAGACCCGCGTCGGCTCTCCCGGCGTCAGCGGCGCGACGACCGTGCCCTTCGGCGCGAGGCGCTCGAACAGCGAGTAGTACAGGTCCTTCACCGCCAGGAGCTCCTGGTGGACCGGCACCGCCGCGCGCGGAGCCACGGCGCGCAGGAAGTCCACGGCGTCGGCGGCCCTCATCCACGGCGCCGCGGTCGGCAGGGCCAGCACGTCGACCTGCTGCTCCGGCACGTGCAGCGAGTCGCCGGGGTGGTAGAACGCGCCGTGCTCGACCAGGTAGCCGACGTTGTCGACCACCGGCAGGTCCGGGTGGACCACCTCGTGGTCCGCGCCGATCACCGACACGGCGACGCCGGACAGGTCGAGCGCGTCCCCGGCCCGTGCGACGGTGGCGGTGATCCCCCCGTCCGCCAGCTCGCGCGCCGAGCCGGGGTCGGCGACGAGCCGCGCGCCGGGGTTGGCGTCGAGCAGCGCGGGCAGGCGCTCCGGGTCGAGGTGGTCGGCGTGCTGGTGGGTGACCAGCACGGCGTCCAGGTCCGTCAGGTCCTCGAAGCCGCTGGAGAACGTGCCGGGGTCGAACAGCAGCCGCGCAGCCCCCGTGTCGAGCAGCACGCAGGAATGTCCGTAGTGGACGATCTGCATCGTCGTTCCCCCTCCGGGCAGCCGTTCCGCTCAGCCTAGGCCCGCCCGCGCCGTGTTTCAGAGCGCGGCCAGCAGGTCGGCCTCCTCCCGCGCGGTCAGGCCCGCGCGGCGCTCGCGGTCCGGCCCGAGGGAGCGTTCGTGCTCCAGCGCGGCGAGGGCGGTGTCGGTGATCGGCCGCACCCCCAGCCCGGCCGCCAGCGCCGGGCCGGGGTCGTGGGCCAGCATCCCGACGTGCGACGGCGGCAGCCACAGCGGCAGCGAGCGCGGCCCGGACCACGCGGACACGCCCCTGCTCTCCAGCGTCTGCACCGGAACGCGCACCAGCTCGGTGCCCGGCGGAGCCACCGCGCCCGCGATCTCGCCCAGCGCCATCGCCAGCGGTGTTGCCGGGCCCGTGCCGTCGAACGTGCCGGCCAGGCGCCGCTCGCCCGCGTCGACGATCCACGCGGCCAGATCGCGCACGTCGACGTGGGAGAACGGCTGGTCGGGCGTGTCGGGCACGGCGACCCGCCCGCCGAGGGAGAGCCGCGCGGGCCAGTAGCCGAACCGGTCGGACGTGTCGCCGGTCCCGGTGATCAGGCCGGAGCGCAGCACGAACGCCGCGTCGCCCAGCGCGTCCCGCACGGCCAGCTCGCTGGCCACCTTCACCGACCCGTAGCGGTCCGGCGTCGGCTCGGCGTCCGGATCGTCCTCCAGCGGGGGCAGCAGCGCGTCCGCGACGGTCCCGCCGAGCGCCGACTGGTCGGCGTAGACGGAGATGCTGGACACGAACGTCCAGTGGCCCGCTCTCCCGCCCAGCGCGCGCAGCGCCTCGCGCACCCAGGTCACGTTCATCCTCGCCACGTCCACCACGGCGTCGAACCGCTCACCGGCGAGCGCGTCGAGCGCGCCGGGCCGGTCCCGGTCGACCGGGACGAGCCGGGCGCCGTCGGGCACCCCGCCGGACTCGCCGCGCGCCGCGCACACGACGTCGTGGCCGCGCCGCAGCGCCTCGGTCACGACCGCCCTGCTGAGGAAGAGCGTTCCTCCGAGCACCAGGATTCGCATGGACCACACCCTGACCCCGCCCCTCCGGGGACGCCACCGCTCTCGCTCACGGTGAACGCACGGACGGGTGATTCCCGTGACATCCCGCTGGTGACGGTGTGGGGCACGCCACCCGTCGGCGGGGTGAACACCCAGGTCAGTTAGGCTTTCGAGGTACCGCCAGCCCTCTGTTCAGGGAGCAGCCTGTCGTGGCCCGAGTCGTCGTCGACGTCGTTCCGAAGCCCGAGATCCTCGACCCGCAAGGCCAGGCGGTGGCGAACGCGCTGCCCCGCCTCGGTTTCGAGGGCGTCACCAGTGTCCGCCAGGGCAAGCACTTCGAGCTGGAGGTCGACGACACCGTCGACGACGCCACGCTCGCCAAGATCGCCGAGACCTTCCTCGCGAACCCGGTCATCGAGGACTGGGTCGTTCGGCGGGTGGACGCATGAGTCTCCGCGTCGGGGTGATCACCTTCCCCGGAACGCTGGACGACGTGGACGCCGCTCGCGCCGTCCGCTACGCCGACGCCGAGGCCGTGCCGCTGTGGCACGCCGACCCGGACCTGCGCGGGGTGGACGCCGTCGTCGTGCCCGGTGGCTTCTCCTACGGCGACTACCTGCGCTGCGGGGCCATCGCCCGCTTCGCGCCGGTGATGCAGTCGGTGATCGAGGCCGCCGGGAAGGGCATGCCCGTGCTGGGCATCTGCAACGGCTTCCAGATCCTGTGCGAGGCCGGGCTGCTGCCCGGCGCGCTCGTGCGCAACTCCAAGCTGCACTTCGTGTGCCGCGACCAGTGGCTGAAGGTGGAGAACAACACCACGGCCTGGTCCAGCCGGTACGAGCGGGGCGCGGAGATCCTCGTGCCGCTGAAGTCCGGTGAGGGCGGCTACCAGGCCGACCAGCGGACCCTCGACGAGCTGGAGGGCGAGGGCCGGGTGGTGTTCCGCTACGTCGGCGGCAACCCCAACGGCTCGCGCAACGAGATCGCGGGCATCACCAGCGCCAACGGCCGGGTCGTGGGCCTCATGCCCCACCCCGAGCACGCGATCGAGGCGCTGACCGGTCCCACGGACGACGGTCTCGGTGTGTTCCTGTCCCTGATCGACGCGGTGGGGGTGCCGGCGTGACCGCGATCCAACCGGCCGTGGACACGGTCGAGCACGCCAGCGGCACTCCCGACCTGGAGCAGCCGTACCGCGAGCTGGGCCTCAAGGACGACGAGTACGCGCGCATCAAGGAGATCCTCGGCCGCCGTCCCACGGACGCCGAGCTGGCGATGTACTCGGTGATGTGGAGCGAGCACTGCTCCTACAAGTCGTCGAAGGTCCACCTGAGCTACTTCGGCGAGACCACCACCGACGAGATGCGCTCGAAGATGCTCGCGGGCATCGGCGAGAACGCCGGTGTGGTCGACGTCGGCGACGGCTGGGCCGTCACGTTCAAGGCGGAGAGCCACAACCACCCGTCCTACGTCGAGCCCTACCAGGGCGCGGCGACGGGCGTGGGCGGCATCGTTCGCGACATCCTCGCGATGGGCGCCCGCCCGCTCGCGGTGATGGACCCGCTGCGCTTCGGCGACCCGGAGGCGGCCGACACGCGCCGCGTCGTGCACGGCATCGTCGCGGGCGTCGGCGGCTACGGCAACTGCCTGGGCCTGCCCAACATCGGTGGCGAGGTCGTCTTCGACTCCTCCTACCAGGGCAACCCGCTGCTCAACGCCCTGTGCGTCGGCGCGATGCGCGTCGAGGACCTGCACCTGGCGCACGCGTCGGGCACCGGCAACCGGGTCGTCCTGTTCGGCGCTCGCACCGGCCTCGACGGCATCGGCGGCGTGTCGGTGCTCGCCAGCGAGACGTTCGGCGGCGACGAGCACTCCGGCGGGCGCAAGAAGCTCCCGGCGGTCCAGGTGGGCGACCCGTTCACCGAGAAGGTGCTCATCGAGTGCTGCCTGGAGCTGTTCGCGCAGCGCGTCGTCGTCGGCATCCAGGACCTCGGCGGCGCCGGGCTGTCCTGCGCCACCTCGGAACTGGCCAGCGCCGGTGACGGCGGCATGCACGTCTACCTCGACCGGGTTCCGCTGCGCGCCACCGGGATGACCCCGGCGGAGGTGCTGTCGAGCGAGTCGCAGGAGCGCATGTGCGCGGTGGTGAAGCCCGAGGACGTCGACGCCTTCATGGCGATCTGCGCCAAGTGGGACGTCATCGCCACCGACATCGGCGAGGTCACCGACGGCGACCACCTGGTGATCACCTGGAACGGCGAGGTCGTCGTGGACGTCCCGCCGCGCACCGTCGCGCACGAGGGCCCGGTGTACCACCGGCCGATCGAGCGCCCGGCCGACCAGGACGCGCTCCAGGCGGACACGCCCGACGCGCTGGCCCGCCCGTCGACGCCGGAGGAGCTGCTCGCCCTCGTCACGACGATGGCGTCCTCGCCCAACCTGGCGTCCCGCAAGTGGGTCACCGACCAGTACGACCGCTACGTGCGGGGCGGCACCGTCCTCGCGCAGCCGTCGGACTCGGGCATGATCCGCATCGACGAGACGACCAACCGCGGTGTGGCGCTGTCCACGGACTGCAACGGCCGGTTCACCAAGCTCGACCCGTACGCGGGCGCGCAGCTGGCGCTGGCCGAGGCGTACCGCAACGTCGCCACCAGCGGCGCGACCCCGGTCGCGGTCACGAACTGCCTGAACTTCGGCTCGCCGGAGGACCCGGCGGTCATGTGGCAGTTCGAGCAGGCCGTGAAGGGTCTCGCCGACGGGTGCGCCGAGCTGGGCATCCCGGTCACGGGCGGCAACGTCAGCTTCTACAACCAGACCGGCTCCACGGCGGTCCTGCCGACGCCGGTCGTGGGCGTGCTCGGCGTCATCGACGACGTCCGCCGCCGCATCCCCACCGGGATCGGCGCGGAGGCCGGGGAGACGCTGCTGCTGCTCGGCGACACGCGCGACGAGTTCGGCGGCTCCGAGTGGGCGCACGTCGTGCACGGTCACCTGGGCGGTCTGCCGCCGAAGGTCGACCTGGCGCGGGAGAAGCTGCTGGGCGAGATCCTCGTGGCCGGTTCGCGCGACGGCATGGTGTCCGCCGCGCACGACCTGTCCGACGGCGGTCTGGCGCAGGCGCTGGTCGAGGCCTGCCTGATCGGCGAGACGGGCGCGCGGGTGTTCCTGGACGGCGACGCCGACCCGTTCGTCCAGCTCTTCAGCGAGTCGGCGGGACGCGTGCTGGTCGCGGTCCCGCGGACCGAGGAGCTGCGCTTCACCGACATGTGCACGGCGCGCGGTCTGCCGTGGAGCAAGGTCGGCGTGGTGGACCCGGAGGCGGGGGCGCTGGAGATCCAGGGCATCGGGACGCTCCCGCTGGCGGAGCTGCGCGAGGCGTGGGAGGCCACCCTCCCGGCCCTGTTCGACTGATCGCGTCTGGTGCGGGGCCCGGTCGCACTCGCGGCCGGGCCCCGCACCGCGTCAGCCGTTGGCCAGCGCCTGGAGCCGGTCGTAGCCGCCGTTGAACTGGTTCTGGTCGATCGGTGTCGCGCTGTACTGCCAGATCGTGTGCTGCTGCCAGCGGTAGGGCAGCGCGCCGACCGTGCTGGCGTACCTGGCCACCCACAGCGGGTTGGTGCTGCTGAAGTCGCCGCTGCTGCCGGTGCACTGGTTCCACCAGTTCGTGGACGTGTAGATCACCGGCCACACCCCGGTCCGCGCGTGGTAGGTGTTGCTGAAGTCGAGGATCCAGTTGACCATCGCCGACGCGCTGAGGCCGTAGCAGGTCCCGCCGTACGGGTTGTACTCCACGTCGAGCGCGCCCGGCAGCGTCCTGCCGTCGCGCGACCAGCCGCCGCCGTTGGCCAGGAAGTAGTTCGCCTGGGTCGCGCCGCTGGAGCGGTCCGGCAGCGCGAAGTGGTACGCGCCGCGGATCATGCCGACGTCGTAGGACCCGTTGTACTGCTGGGCGAAGTACGGGTTCAGGTAGCTCGTGCCCTCGGTGGCCTTGGTGTAGGCGAACCTCTTGCCCTGGTTCCAGTAGTGGCTCCAGTTCACGTTGCCCTGGTAGCTGGCGACGTCGATGCCCTCGACCACGGCGTTCGACGACGGGTCCGCGGGGACGACGATCTGCTCGTCGCCGCCCTCGTGCTCGCGGATCTGCGACCCGAGCGTGTGGTTCTCCCGCTGGAGCGCCGCGGTCAGGTCGTCCGGCGCCGGCGCGGCCGCCGCGCCGGCCGGGACGGCGGTGATCAGGAGCAGGGTGCTCGCACACGTGGCGAGCGCGGTCGTGAACTTGGCGAAGGGCGTCATCGTCAGACTCCTCGGTTCCGAGTCCGTGCAGGGGGTGATTCGACGGCAGTCTGGACGATTGGGTAACCAATTGGCCAGGCTTTAAGTGAATCAGTCACGAGAACGGACCAGGGTCAACCGAGCGCCATGCGGTTCAACTGCTCCTGATCACCGTTGAAGACGTTCTGGTCGCCGGGGAAGAGACCGGCCGCCCGCCACTGCCAGATGGTGTGGAACCCCCAGCCGATGGGGAGTTCACCGATCGTCTCGGCGTACCGGGCGATCCACAGCGGGTTGGTGGTGTGGAAGTCGGTGCCGCCGCCGACGCACGTGTTCCACCAGTTCGTGGAGGTGTAGATCATCGGATGTCTACCCGTTCGGGTGAGCACCTGATCGCTGAAGGACTTGATCCACCCGGTCATCCCGGTCTGGTCCAGGCCGTAGCAGTGGTCCCCGTAGGGGTTGTACTCGACGTCGAGCGCCGGTGGCATCGTGCGGCCGTCTCGCGACCAGGCGCCGCCGTTGTCGACGAAGAAGTTCGCCTGCGCCGTCCCGTCGGAGCGGTCGGGCAGCGCGAAGTGGTAGGCCCCGCGGATCATGCCGATGTCGTGCGAGCCGACGTACTGCTGCTCGAACACGGGGTTGAGGTAGTCGGTGCCCTCGGTGGCCTTGACGTAGGCGAAGCGCGCGCCGTCGTTCCACGACCGCTGCCAGTCGACCGCGCCCTGGTGGCCGCTGACGTCCATTCCCGGCACCGTGCCGTCCGGCGTCCGGCCGCTCGTCCCCTCCGCGCCCTCGTGCTCGGCGATCTGCGATCCGGCGTAGTGGTCGGCCGAGCCGGTGGGCGGGCCGGCCACCGCCGCTGCCGCCCGCGGTGCCGCGAAGGCTCCGGCGACGAGAGCGGCGGCGCCGGTGATGACGGCCGTGGTCCTGGTGATGCTGACCCGCGCGGTCCACGCGTGCTGAAGGGTGCAGATCCTCACGAACGCCCCCATTCGGTCGGCAGTGCTGCTCTCTCTGCCTCAAATGGTGCATCCGTTCGGCCGCGACCGCATCCGCTGAACTCTCCAGTGTTCAGCGCGGGAGGGCGTCCTGTCCAGGGATGCCCCCCCGCGCGTTGTCACCCGTCCAGGCGTTCGATCTCGTCGATCGCCAGCACCAGGTCGGCCGCCGCCGCGGAGTCCCGGATGCTCTCCGGCCGCGACGCGCCGGGGATGGGGATCACGACCGGCGCCTTGGCGAGCATCCACGCCAGGGACACCTGCTGCGGGCTGACGCCGTGCGCCTGCCCGATCTCGACCAGGGCGCCGTACTCGCCGCCCAGGTCCGCCGCGCGGGAGATGCCGCCCAGCGGGCTCCACGGCAGGAACGCGACGTCGAGCTTCGCGCACAGCTCCAGCTCGGGTTCGCTGGAGCGGAACGCGAGGGAGAACTCGTTCTGCACCGACACGAGCCGGCCGCCCAGCACGTCGTTGGCCAGCGAGATCTCGTCCGGGTTGAGGTTGGACACCCCGGCCATCCTGATCTTGCCCGCGTCGAGCAGCTCGGCGAGCGCGCCGATCGACTCGGCGACCGGCACGGCCGGGTCGGGCCGGTGGAACTGGTAGAGGCCGATGGCCTCCACCCCGAGCCGCCGCAGCGAGGCGTCGCACGCCGCTCGCAGGTGCTCGGGGCTGCCGTCGAGCGCCCAGCCGCCGCCGGGCACCCTCGTGTGACCGCCCTTCGTGGCGATCAGGACCTCGGTGCCGACACCCCGCAGAGCTTCGGCGAGGAACTCCTCGCCGTGCCCGAAGTCGGAGTCGTCGAGCGAGTAGGCGTCCGCGGTGTCGAACAGCGTGACACCCGCGTCGACCGCTGCGCGGACGGTGGCGATCGAACGCTCCCGGTCGGGGCGGCCCTGGATCGACATGGGCATGGTGCCGAGGCCGATCGCGCTCACCTCGACATCGCCGATCCGGCGAGTCTGCATGGAGCTACCTCCTTCGTTGGAAGCTCCAGCGTGCTCCTCCACGAGCGCTCAGGTCGAGCGGAGGGGGGTCACGGGTGCAGCACGTCACCACCGGACCTCTCCCCGCGTCGTCTCCCCGCGTCGTCTCCCCGCGGCGGTGCTGCACGGCCAGCAGCACGAGGGCGACGGCGGAGACGGCCGCGCCGGTGATCCAGACGGACCTCACGGGGAGTGCGTTCTGCCGGGTGCGGGCGTCCGAGGGGGACAGAACGGCGTCTGCTCCGGCTGGACGGTGCGCGCGATCACCGCAGTGGCCCATGATGGGGGTGTGCGCCGACCGACCGACCGGCAGGGGTGAGGGTGTGGAACGACCCGACCGGACCCGGTGTCCGCGCCTGCGAACCGCACGTCTCGGCGGTGGCGTCCGGCTCGGTGTTGTCCACTCCCGTGTTGTCGACTGCGAGCAGCAACCGCCCGTATCCTCTCGGTTCGTGGCGTTAGGCCGAAGACCATGACGGAACGGGTTGACCACCGGGTGCCCAGAAGCCGATCGAAGCTGGCTCCCACCGTGCTGGTGGGAGCGGAGGCGTTCGCCCGCACGTGGGCGACCGCGGTCATCGGCAGCAGCTACGTGCCCATGACGCGGGCGGAGGTCGCCGCCCACCTGACCGGACTGACCGAGGTCCTCGTCGAAGCGCTGCACGCCAACCCGTTCTGCGCGCGACCCGGCCACGACGTCGGCACGCGGCTCGTGGACGCCCACTTCACCGGCACCGACACGCTCGGCCGGACCGTGCAGCTCCTCGGCGACGAGCTGCTGGGCGAGCTGGGCATCACCGCCGACGAGCGGATGCGCTCGCGGCTCGCGGCGCTCCAGGGCTCCCTGTCCGCCGGGTACGCCCGCGCGCTGCGGGAACGCACCCTCGCCGAGCAGGAGGCCATCCGCGCCGCCGTGCTCGACGCGCGCGACCAGGCCGAGACGGCGCTGCGGGCCAGCGAGGCGCGGTTCCGCGCCATGTTCACCGAGGCGGCCATCGGCATCGGCATCGCCGACGTCGACGGACGCATCCTCGACGTGAACCAGGCGTTCGTGGACATGCTGGGCCACAGCGTCGAGGAGATGCGCGACCGCAACGTGCGCGACATGATGCACCCGGAGGACGCCGGGGTCGTGTGGCGGCTGTACGACCAGCTCATCGCGGGGGAGCTGGACCACTACCGGGCGGAGAAGCGGTTCAACCGCGCCGACGGCGGGCAGGTGTGGACGCACCTGACGCTGTCGCTGGTCCGCGGCGACGACGGCGTGCCGCTCTACCAGGTCGCGATGGTCGAGGACGTCACCGACCGGCACATGCTGCAGAACCGGCTGCGCTACCAGGCGCTGCACGACCCGCTGACCGGCCTGCCGAACCGCGCGCTGTTCCTGGAGCGCCTCGGCCGGGTGTTCAACCAGCGGGAGCCGGAGCTGCGCGCCGGGTTGTGCTACCTGGACCTGGACGGCTTCAAGGTCATCAACGACAGCCTGGGCCACCACGTCGGCGACCAGCTCCTCGTGGAGGTCGGCCGGCGGCTGGACCGCTCCGTCTCCGGCGGCGGCAAGCTCGTCGCGCGGATGGGCGGCGACGAGTTCGTCATCCTGGTCGAGGGCTCGCGGGGCACGCAGGACATCGTGGACGTGGCCGCGCGGGTGCTGCGCGAGCTGGAACAGCCGATCCGCATCGGCGGCCACGAGCTGACCGTGTCGGCGAGCATCGGCATCGTCGAGCGCGCGCTGGCCGGCACGAACGCCGCCGACCTGATGCGCGACGCCGACATCACCCTGTACTGGGCCAAGGCCGACGGCAAGAGCCGCTGGGCGCTGTACGACCCGGACCGCAACGCCCGCGAGGTCGCCCGCTTCACCCTGTCGGCGACGATGCCCGCCGCGCTGGAGCGCAACGAGTTCTACGTGGACTACCAGCCGCTGGTGCGCCTGGAGGACGGCCACGTCAAGGGCGTCGAGGCGCTGGTGCGCTGGCAGCACCCCGAGTTCGGCCGCCTCGCGCCGGACCACTTCATCGAGCTGGCCGAGGAGACCGGCCTGATCGTGTCGCTGGGACGCTGGGTGCTGCACCAGGCGTGCGTGCAGGCCCGCCGCTGGCTGGTCGAGTTCGGCGACTCCGCGCCGTTCGTGTCCGTCAACCTGGCGGTGCGCCAGTCGCGCGACCCCGAGCTGGTCCGCGACGTGAAGCGCATCCTCGACGAGTGCGCGGTGCCGCCGCACCTGCTCCAGCTGGAGCTGACCGAGAGCGCCATCATGGGCACCGCGGACGAGCCGCTGGAGGCGCTGCGGGCGCTGTCGGACATGGGCGTGCGCATCGCCATCGACGACTTCGGCACCGGCTACTCGAACCTCGCCTACCTCAAGCACCTGCCGGTGCACGAGCTGAAGATCGCGGGCTCCTTCATGGAGGGGCTGCGCGCGGCCGACGAGGAGGACCCCGTCGACGCGCAGATCGTCGCGACCCTCGTGCAGCTCGCGCACGCGCTGCGGCTCGGCGTGACCGCGGAGGGCGTGGAGACGCCGGCGCAGGCCAAGCGGCTGCACCGGATCGGTTGCGACACCGGGCAGGGCTGGTTCTTCGCCCGGCCCGGACCTCCCGAGGAGATCGACAGGTTGCTGCGCGGCGAACTGTAGGAGGGGCTGTGACGGCGGTGTTCGTCCACGGCGTGCCGGAGACGGGCGCTCTCTGGAACTCGCTGCGGTCCTGGCTGCGCGTGCCGTCGATCGCACTGGACCTGCCCGGCTTCGGCGCACCGCGACCGGAGGGCTTCGGGGCGACGAAGGACGACTACGCCGAGTGGCTCGCCGGTGAGCTGCGCCGGATCGGCGAGCCGGTCGACCTGGTGGGGCACGACTGGGGCGCCGCACTGGTCGGACGCGTGGCGACCGCGTACGACGTGCCGCTGCGGAGCTGGGCGGTGGACCTCGTCGAGGGAGCCCACGAGGACTACGCGTGGCACGACCTCGCGCGGGTGTGGCAGACACCGGGGGACGGCGAGCGCCAGGTCGCCGCGACGCTCGCCGACGGCGCCGGGCTGGTCGAGAGCACGACGGGTCTCGGCATGCGCCGGGCCGACGCCGAGGTGCTGCGCTCGGCGTACTCCGAGACGATGGGCCGCTCGATCCTGGACCTCTACCGCTCGGCCCTGCCGAACGTCGCGGCGGACTGGGGCGACGGGTTCACCCGCCCCACCGCGGCCCCCGGCCTGATCGTCCTCGCGGGTGGCGACCCGTTCGGCGACCCGCCGAGGTCGCGCGAGCTGGCGGCGCGGCTGGGCGCGCGCACCGCGGAGCTGCCCGGCCTGGGCCACTGGTGGATGTCGGAGGACCCCGGAGCCGGGGCCGACCTGCTCCAGCGCTTCTGGTCGTCGCTCTGACCTGCGCGTTCGGTCGCGCGAAAAAATTCTCGAACTCCGCTGAACCGTCGGCGTGCGCCCCGCGTGTACCTGCTGACCGGATCGACAAGAGATCCCAGCAGGTTGTGGAGAGAATCAATGTTTCGCAAGAGCGTCGTGACCCTCGCTGCCCTCGTGGCCGCCGGAACAGCGTTGTTGTCCGCTTGTGGAGGCAGCGTCGACGGCAGTTCTTCGGCAGCTCCGCAGGCAAGTGAATCGGTTTCTTCGGGAATCGACGAGAACACCCTGAACCTGCTCACCGGAACGGCCGAGGAGAACAACGCGGAGAAGGGGACCGGCGACTGGGTCACCGGCGTCGAGGGCCTGAGGGGCGGCAGCAAGCAGGGGGCCGCGCAGAAGTGGGTGCAGCTCTCGGCGGGCAGCGCCGGCGCGCTGAACCCGGTCGTCGTGAACGGTTCCGGCCTCACGCTCTACCGCTTCGACAACGACACCGCGTCGCCCTCGAAGTCCACCTGCAACGGCGACTGCGCGAAGAAGTGGCCGCCGGTCACCGTCGCCCCCGGCAGCAAGGTCTTCTTCACCGGCCTGAAGAAGGCCGACCTCGGCGTGGTCAAGCGCGACGACGGTGACCTCCAGGTCACCGTCAAGGGCTGGCCCGTCTACCGCTTCGCGCAGGACCAGAAGGCGGGCGACACCCTCGGTCAGGGCGTGGGCGGCACGTGGTTCGGCGTGACCCCGGACGGGCAGAAGGCCGGTGGCGGCGCGGACGACGACGACAGCGCGAACGCCCCCGCGCCCACGACTCCCGCGCCCACGACCCCCGCGCCGGCCGGCGCCAGGGGCAGCGCCCTGCTGTTCGACGACGCGGGCACGTTCAGCGAGAGCAACGCCTCCCAGGGCCTGTCCGGCGTCGGCTGCCAGAACGCCGGGCGCGACGACGTCGCCTCGGCGATCCGGCCCACCGGTCCGGTGAAGATCTGGTCGGAGAAGGACTGCAAGGGCAAGTCCCTCGTCGTCACGGAGGACATCATCGACCTCCGCACCGTCGGATTCGACAACACCATCTCGTCGGTCTTCTTCGGCTGAGCCTCTCGCTCCACCGAATTCGCGAGCCTTCCGGTTCGCGAATTCGGCGTTTTCGGTGTCGTTTCTTTCACGCCGTCAGGTCGACGACCAC
The DNA here is from genome assembly GCF_016464305.1 of Umezawaea beigongshangensis. GTDB lineage: Bacteria > Actinomycetota > Actinomycetes > Mycobacteriales > Pseudonocardiaceae > Umezawaea_A > Umezawaea_A beigongshangensis. The sequence continues at coordinate 24,671 of NZ_JAEIOJ010000003.1, read as the reverse complement.
CTTCACGTCGTCGGAGCTGCGGTCGAACGCCTCGGTGAACCGGCTCAGCGGGACCCGCCGGGTGATCAGCCCGTTCAGCCACCGCGGGTCCGCCGCCGCCAGCGCCGCCGCCGCGGCCTCGTAGTGGCGCAGGCTCGCGTTGACGCTGCCCACGACGGCGCGGTTGCCCAGCACGATCGAGTCCAGCAGCGCGCCGCTCTCGAACTCCACCCGCCCCGGGTCGCCGGTGATCCCGGCGAGGACCGTCACCGACGCCCGCCCCGCCACGTCCAGCACCAGCTCCGGCACGCCCGTGCACTCGATCGCCACGTCGACGTCCTCGTCCAGGTCGTCCGGCGAGGAGTGGTAGGTCGCGCCCAGAGCGCGCACCAGGTCGGGTTTGGCGCCCGAGGTCGCGCGGTCCAGCACGTGCACGTCCATCCCGCGCTGCACGGCCAGCAGGGCGGCGAGCAGTCCGATCGGTCCCGCGCCGGTGATCAGCGCGCTGCGCATCTCCAGGTGCGCCCGCCGCCCGATCAGCTCGGCCTGCTCCCACGCCTTCGCCACCACCGACGCCGGTTCGGTCAGCACGCCCGCGTCGCCCAGCGCCGGGTCCAGCTTGATCGCGAACGCCGCCGGCACCGTCCACCTCGTCGAGCCGTAGCCGTCCAGGCCCTCGATGCCGCGCTCGGTGTAGCGGCCGTTGTGGCAGTAGTCCCAGTCGCCGGCGGCGCACGCCCGGCACGGCTCGGGGTCCGGCCGCCGCACCACGCCCACCACCAGGTCGCCCTCCGCGAAGCCGCTGTCCGGCGGCGCGGACACCACCCGCCCGAGCGATTCGTGGAACAGCACCAGCTCGTCGCGCCCGTCCGGCGGGGTGCCGAAGCCGTCCCGCACGATCTCGACGTCCGTTCCGCAGACTCCGACGAGCAGCCCGTCCACGAGCAGCTCACCCGCGCCCGCCTCCGGATCGGGGACCTCGGCCACCCCGGCCCGCTCCGGCTCTCCCGGTACGACCAGCGCCGCCCTCACACCGCACCTCCACGATCTGTCACGGCACGAGGCTACGGTCGGGGCGGCCCTCCCGCAGCTCGCGCGGAGAGCGCCGGTCCGTCCGGAGTGGACGGTCGGCCGACGTGCTCGCCGGTGGTGCGCCGCGCGACGTGGTGATCGCCACGATCCGCGATGTGCCGGTCGACCACCCGGCCTCTTCGCTACCGTGCCGACATGCGGAACTCCTGGAACCGGACGGCCGTGCTGCTCGCCGCCGCGGCCGTTCCCGTCCTCGTGCTCGCCGGCTGCTCGGAGTCCACCGCCGGCAGCGCGACCGGGGTCGCGACCAGCGCCCCGCAGAAGTCCTCGGGGACCGCCGCGCCCAGTTCCAGCGCCGCCGTCTCTCGCCCGCGGACGTTCGACATGGCGGCCGTGACCGACCCGTGCCTGCTGGTCCCGGAGGCGATCCGCACGCGGTTCGGCCTGGGGGGCGACGGGATTCCGGGGGAGAGCAGCGTGTTTCCCGGTTCGAAGACGTGCGGCTTCTCCAGCCACGAGGGCGACTGGAGCATCAGGGTCGGCGCCGTGCCCGACGGCACCGGTGACTTCTACCGGGAGACCGGCGAGGTCGAGGAGGTGCGGGTCGCGGACTTCCCGGCCGTCGTCGCTCCCGACACCAGGGTCGTCGACACCTGCTACCTCGGCGTCGACGTCGACGACGGCCAGCTGCTCGACCTCATCAGCTCCAGCCGCAAGGGCGTGCCGATGGACGAGCTGTGCGCGCGGGCGAAGACCGTGGCCGAGGCCGCCGTCGGAGTCCTCGCAGGTGGGTGACCTCTCCCCGAGAGCGGGGATTCTGGTGGAACCGTCCCGGCCTGTCACGCATCAGAGTTAAAGTCGTCCCCAATGCACTCACTGGGGATGTGCATCGAGGAGGGTTCACGTCGTGTTCATCGCGGATGGGGGCGGCGGCTCGGCCAACCCGCTGCCGAGCTACAGCGGAAGCACGCAGACGCTGCGGGTCGAGCCGGAGGCGATTCCCGAGGTCAGGCGGGTCTTCGTCGAGGCGCGCGACAAGCTCAAGGACAAGCTTGACGAGGCGAACCAGGCCCTGAGGGCCCGGAACTGGGCGGCCGACCCGGTCAGCAGGGACACCGCGGAGAAGTTCAACCAGGACACCTTCGAGGCCGGTGAGCAGGCGGCCGTCGCCGCGCTGACCGGTTACCTGGAGGAACTGGACAAGGTCATCTCCCAGCTCGACGTGATCGACGCCGGGTACCGGGGTCTGGACACCGGCGGTGCTTCCCTCGTGAAGCGCGCCTGACCGACCCGCACCCGACCGCCGATCCACCGAACTCCACGCACCCGAGGGGGGCGAGCACGATGGGCGACTACCGCTGGCGCGGTTACACCCACGAAGAGCTGCACAAGATGATCAACTCCGGGCCCGGCTCCGCCGCGTCCCGGCCACTGGTCGACCAGTGGGGCAGCCTGTCCGACGTCCTGGAGGACATCGACCGGTCCATCCACAAGGGCCTGGAGAAGGTCGGCGCGAAGTGGGAGGGCCAGGCCGCCGAGGGCGCGCAGAGCTCGCTGTCCGCGCTCGGCCAGTGGGCGGCCGACGCCCAGCAGGGCTCCGACACGATGAAGACCTCGGCCCAGCTCCAGGGCGAGTACATCTCCGACGCCCGCAAGGAGATGCCCGAGCCGTTGCGGGTCACCACCGAGGCGCCCGGTGTCGGCGACTACGCGCTCGGCGCGCTGGGCGGCGCGTTCGGCATCACCCACGTCGTGCAGCAGCAGGCGGACCACGAGGCCCAGGAAGCGGCGCAGGACAACGCCGAGCACAAGGCCGTCGAGGTCATGAACAACTACGAGTCCAGCAGCGAGTGGAACCGCACCACGCTCGGCGAGTTCGTCCCGTCGCCGTCGGTCGTGGTCGAGTCGCCGATGCCGCAGGGCCTCGGCGATCCCGGCACGGGCACCGGCACCGGCCGCGACGGCGCGGTCGACGTGCCGACGCAGACCGGCGACACCACCGGTTCGAAGCCCACCTGGACCCCGCCGCCCGGCGGCCCGCCCGCCACGCCCCCGCCGCCCACCACCACTCCGCCCACCACGACCCCGCCGCCCACGACCACGGACCCCGGCGTCCAGGTGGACCGGGGTGAGGACGGCACCGACACGTCCGGCACGTCCGACGGCGACACGAACGTGAGCTGGACGCCGCCGCCCGCCACGACCCCGCCGCCGCCACCGCCGGTCACCGGCACCCCGCCGCCCGTCACGGGTGGCGGACTCCCGCCGGCGCCCCAGCCGCCGTCGCTGCCCCCGGTCCTGAACAGGCCGCAGGGCGCCCAGCCGCCCGCGGCGCGGCCCCCGTCGGCGCAGCCCGTGTCGACGCAGCCCGTGTCCGGGGTGCGCGGCCCGTCCGCCGCTCCCGCGACCAGGGGCGGCGGCGCCTCCGCGCCTCCCGGCTTCAGCCGTCCGGGCGCGAGCAGCATCCCGCCCATGCGGGGCACGCTCGACGGCCCCGCGCCCGGCGGCCGACCCGGTGTCGCCGGTGCGCCCCTCGCGGGCCCCGGTGCCGCTGCTGCCGGTGCCGGTGCGGGTGGTGCCGCTGGTCGCGGTGGCGCTGCCGGTGCGGCCGGTGCGGCCGGTGGCCCGACGGGCGCCGGTGGACGTGGCGGTCGGGGCGAGGAGGACGGCGAGCACAGGGCGGCGGACTACCTGGTCGAGACCGAGGACGTGTTCGGCGACGACCGGCTCGTGGCTCCGCCCGTGATCGGCGAGACCTCGTAGTCGTGACGATCTTCGGCGGCCCGGCGGAGAGGGAGCCCATCACCCTCTCCGCCGAGGAGTTCGACGTCGTGTGGGAGCGCCTCGGGTTCGAGCAGATGCCGCTCGTGCTCAAGGTGCCCTCGCCGGGGCGCACGTTCACCGAGCGCAGGGAGCTGGAGGACCGGGTCTGGCAGGCGCTGGAGCGCCGCGGCCTCGGCCGGCCCGTCGCCCTGCACCCCGAGCTCGACCACCTGCTCCGGCTGTTCCACCGGCCGGAGAAGGAGGTCGACGGGCGGGTCTGGATCGGTCGCAGCGTCCGCGTCCTCGCCGTCGCCCGCGGGGACGACGCGGCAGTCGGGACGCTGACCGGTGACCGGCTCACGTTCCGGCACACGACGTCCACGGGGCTCCCGTCGACGGTGCTGTCCGTGCTGCCCCCGCACCCGGCGGGCGCCGGGCACTCGGTGACGATGCCCAGCGACGACCTCGACGCGGCCATCAGGGCCTCGGACAACTCGCCCAAGGGGCTCAGGGCCGCACTGCGCGAGCGCGGCCTGCGCGAGCAGGACGCGACGACGCTGGTGGAGATGTTCACCGGCCTCAAGCACACCGGGAACTTCGGCGCCGCGGCCCGCGACAAGTACGGCAAGCGGTGGCGGCCGGACCGCGTGGTGGCCTTCTTCGACACCGAGGAGGGCCGCTTCCTCCAGCAGCGCCGCGCCACCGCCGGCAGCCCGGCGTGGAGCACGTTCAGCCCCACCGACCTGCGCCGCCTGACCCACCAGGTGGACGAACTCCTGACCGAGGCGCTCCGCACCGCCGCCGACTAGCCCGAGTTGAGCGTTCAGGCACCCCGAGTTGAGCGTTCAAGCACCCCGAGTTGAGCGTTCGCGACGCCCTGGCGTGCCGTTAGGCTGGCCGGGTGCCTGCCAGGGGGGTCGATCCGCGCGAGCTGCGTGCCGCCGTGGAGGCCGTGCTGCCCTGGCTGAGGGGCGAGGCCGAGCGTCCGGAGCGGCCCGTGCTGGCCGCCGCGGTGCGGCTCAGCCTGCGCACGCTGGAGCAGATCGCGCCCGGCCGCAGCGTCGAGGTGCGCGTGCCGCCGTTCGCGGCCGTCCAGTGCGTCGCCGGTCCCCGGCACACCAGGGGCACTCCGCCGAACGTCGTGGAGACCGACCCCCGCACGTGGCTGGAACTCGCCACCGGAGCGCTCGGCTGGCCCGAGGCGCTGGACGGCGCGCGGGTCACCGCGTCCGGGAGCAGGGCCGATCTGTCCGGCCTGCTGCCGGTGCTGCGTTTCTGACCAGCGCGAACGCTCCACTCGCGGTGCTCCAACGCTCAACTCGCGGTGCTCCAACGCTCAACTCGCGGGTTCCTCGCCCAGGACGAGCCGCTCTACCGCGGGTCTGCTGGTGGTGCTGGCGGCGGCCGTGGTGGGGCTGGGCGCGTGGGCCGTGCACCGCGCCCTGCGCCTGGCGTGAGCCGAACCGGTCGTGAGCGGCCGGGGACGACCGCTCACGACCGGTTCGTGGTGCCTGAACGCTGTCAGAACCAGGAGCCCACCGTGGTGTCCCAGAGGTCCTTGCCGCCCTCGACCACGTCCCGGCCCAGCTCCGCGGTGTTGCCCGCGGTGTCGACCACGACGTCCAGGGCGTCGCTGCCGACCTCCTTCGTGGTGTCCCACGCGTGCCCGGCCGCGCCGCCCCAGTCGCCGCGGCCGACGGAGTCGGCCACCCGGCCCGCGCCGGTCACGACGTCGCCGCCGGCGTCGTAGACCTCCTTCGCCGTGTTCGCGCCCCAGTCGAGCACCGGGCCGACGACCGGCAGGTGCGAGCCGGGCAGTTCGGTCGGCACGGGGCTGTCCGCCCAGTTCGGGGTGCTGACCGCGTGGCCGTCGCCGTTCGCGATCTTGGCGAGGTTCTCCACGGACTCGCTGCCCCGGTCGTAGTACTGCGAGTGCGCGTCGACCACGCCCTTCGAGTCGGGCGTGCCGAACACCGTGGCGCCGAACGAGCGGTCGTAGGGGCCGGTGGAGGAGCCGTCCTCGGTGAACCAGCTCTGGCTGGTGCCTTGCACGACCGGGTCGTGCTCGGTGGCACCCGCGTAGACGTGGCCCGGACCGGCGGAGAGCTGGTCGACGTTGGACGCGCCGACGCCGGGGGAGCCGACGAAGGCGATGTCGTCGGCCGCGAGGCCGTTCATGCCCGCGTGCCCGACGGTCGTGCTGCCGTAGCTGTGGCCGATCACGGTGACGTGCTGGTCGCCGGTGGCGGCGGCGCGGTAGCCGTCGACGTCGGCCACCAGGTTCGCGCCGCCCTCGCGGGCCTGCGCGGGGTCGTCCACCTCGCCGATGGCCCAGCCCGGCGCGTCGTAGCCGAGCCACTGGACCGTGGCGCTGCCCTCGGGGCCCATCGCCTCGCGCAGGTTGCCGGCCTGGCTCACCGAGAAGGAGTCCAGCGTCGAACCGGTGCCGGGCACGCACACGGCGAGGTTCCGCGCGGTGTCCGGATCGCCGTAGGCGATGGCGGTCGCGCCGTCGCCGCGCGGGCCGTACGGGTCCCACGCCAGAATCCGCACGTCCGGGCTGCCGTCGGGACGCAGCCAGCCCTGTTCGATCGCCAGCCTCTCGGCCTCGTCGACGCTCTTCTGCACGGCGAGCGCGTTGTCGGCCTTCGTGGCGGCGACCTGACGGTCCTCGTGCAGCCGCGCGTACTCGGGGTCGTTGAGCAGGGCGGTCAGGTCGTCGCCGTCGGCGGGGTCGAGCCCCAGTTCGGCGGCCCGCTCCCGCAACCGGGCGTCGAGCCGGTCGCGCTCACCCGCGAAGCGCTGGGCGTCGTCGGCGATCCGGGCGCGGTTGGCCTGGTCGAGCACTCCCGAGGGCAGGCCGCGCAGCTGCCCCAGCTCCTGGAAGCGGGTGCGCAGCAGCTCCTGCTGCTGCTCCGGAGCGAGCGACTTCCACCACGCGGCGACCTGCTTCGGGTCGGTGTTCGCGCCGGGCACGGTCACCGCGCCAGCGCGCTGCACGGCCCGCGTCCACGCCGCGTCGCCGCCGGCGACCTCCTGGAAGCCGGGCTTGATCGTGGCGAGCGCACCGGCGTAGGAGCGCAGCGCGCCCTCGTACCCGGTCCTCACCTTCTCCAGCGCCGTGTTGACCCGCTCCGCCAGCTCGCGGGTGCGCGCCTCGTCCAGGCCCGGCGGGCGGCTGCGCCACACCTCGACGGCCCGGTCGGCGCTGGCCCGCATCGTGCTGTAGGCGCGGGACGCGGCCTGCACGACGTCCACACCGGCGGCGAGCCGCTGGGCGGCGGCCGTGGCGGCCGTGGCGGACAGCTCGGCGCGCGTGCCGAACCTCGTCGCCGCCTCACCGGTCCACGACGACGTGGCGGTGGAGGCGCCCGTGCCGATGGAGGCGCCCGCGCGCTCCACCGCGCTGATCGCGCCGGTGATCGGGTCGGCCGCGGCGGCGACGCGCCCGGCGTCGCCCGCCGCGAGCTTGCCGTGGAGGATCTCGGGATCGATCACGCCGCACCTCCGCCGACGACACCGCGGATGCTCTGCCCGCCGCTGCTGTCCAGGCGCTCGTAGGCGTCGGCGCCGCTGATGAGGTTCTCGGCCGTGCCGCCGACCCAGACCGCGCCGCGGCGCAGGTCCTCCCCGTGCTCGCCGGTGAACCGCGCCAGCGCGTCGGCGAACTCCGCCGCCGCGTCCACCGCGCCGAGCGCGCTCGCGTCCAGCCGGAGCAGGGAGATCATCTCGGCGGCGTCGGACACCGCGTCCGACCCGCTGTGGAAGTCCTTCGCCGCGGCGCGCAACCGCTCGGGCTCGACGTCGAACACTTCGTCCCCCACTCCGGCCGAGGATCGGCCGCCACCGCGACGGCCACGACTGCGACGCGTCGGCGTCCTGCCCGGTTCCGCGCACGGACGGCGGGTTCGTGCGGCACGATGATCCGGACGTGGCAACCGGACGGAGGAGGCACCAGGTGTCCGCAGGGTGGACCGCGCAGCGCTGGACCGGGGTGTTCGCCGAGCAGTCGGCGATGTTCCGCGAGGCGGTCGGCACGGCCGATCCGGCCGCGCCGGTGCCGAACTGTCCCGGCTGGACGTTCACCGAGCTGACGCTGCACGTGGCGCGGTTCCTGGAGACGTCGCTGGAGCACCTGCGCACGGGCAGCCCGGTGCAGCTCGTGCCGCCTCCGGCGCCGGTGGGCGTCGTGCCGCTGTCCTACCTGGACGCCCAGCTCGCCGCGGCGGCCGAGGTGCTGCCCGCCGTTGCGGGCAACCGGCCGGTGTGGACGTTCTCGCCCGCCGCGCCGGACCTCGCGAAGGTGTGGCACCGGCGCATCGCCCACGAGCTGACCCTGCGCCGCTTCGACGCGCAGGCCGCGCTGCGCACCCTCGTGCCGACCGACGCCGACCAGGCCGTCGACGGGATCGACGAGGCGCTGGGCACGCTGCTCGCCGCCCGGTGGACGACCGACTCCCCGCCCGACGTCACCGGCACGGCCGTCGTGCGCTGCACCGACGTGCCCGAGTCGTGGTTCGTGGCGCTCGCGCCGGGCTCCGTGCCCGAGATCCGCGCCGCCGCTCCCGGTGAGCAGGCCGACCTGGTGGTGCGGGGGCAGGCGCAGATCCTCTTCTACGGGCTGTGGGGGAGGGTGGAGCTGCCCGCCGAGGGGGACGCCGCCGTCCGTCGCGCGCTCCGGCTCGCGTGATGCGCGCGGTGGCGGCGGTCCTGGTGGCCGCGGCGATCCTCACGGCCTGCTCCTCCCACCACGAGGAGGACGTGCGCTTCACCGTCACCCGCATCTCCCCGCCGGGGGAGTCGATGGGGAAGCCGGTTCAGGCCCACGTGGTCATGGACGTCGCCCAGGACGAGAACGGGCTGGGGCTGATGTCCCCGGAGGGCGCGGACCTCGACCAGTTCCCCGAGGGGACCGCGGTCGGCGACACGGTCGTGTGCACCGTCACCAAGACGGACGACAACGGGTTCGACGGCGTCGACCCGAAGACGACGATCGGTCCCTGCCGCCGCCCGTGAGAGGCGGTCAGCAGTGCGTTTCGTCACGTCCGGCGGGGGTTCGAGGGGGTACCCACCCCCCTCCTCCACATACACTCGGCGTGAAGCCCCACCCCCGTCACGAGGGAGTCGTCGGTGGTAGCCGACCAGTCAGTCGCTGGATCCGGACAGCTCGTTTCCGAAGAGCCCGAGAACGATCCCCGCGAGGAGTGTGGCGTCTTCGGCGTCTGGGCTCCTGGCGAGGAGGTCGCCAAGCTGTCCTACTACGGGCTCTACGCCCTCCAGCACCGCGGTCAGGAGGCGGCCGGCATCTCCGTCGGCGACGGCAGCCAGGTCGTCGTCTTCAAGGACCTCGGGCTCGTCAGCCAGGTCTTCGACGAGCAGGTGCTCTCGTCGCTGCGCGGCCACGTCGCCGTCGGGCACTGCCGCTACTCCACGACCGGCTCCACCACGTGGGAGAACGCGCAGCCGACGTTCCGCACGACGGCCGCCGGTTCCGGGCTGTCGCTCGGCCACAACGGCAACCTGGTCAACACGGCCGAGCTGCTGGAGCAGGCCCGCGAGGCCGGGGTCGACATGCGCCACGGCGCGACGACCGACTCCGACCTGGTGTGCGGCCTGATCGCGGCCACCGCGGCCGACATCGGCATCGAGCAGGCCGCGATGAACCTGCTGCCGACGCTGCGCGGCGCGTTCTGCCTGGTGTTCTCCGACGAGTCCACCCTCTACGCGGCCCGCGACCCGCAGGGCGTGCGCCCGCTGGTGCTCGGTCGCCTGGAGCGCGGCTGGGTCGTCGCCAGCGAGACCGCGGCGCTGGACATCGTGGGCGCGTCGTTCGTCCGCGAGGTCGAGCCCGGCGAGCTGATCGCCATCGACGCCGACGGCCTGCGCTCCTCGCGGTTCGCCACGCCGGAGCCCAAGGGCTGCCTGTTCGAGTACGTCTACCTGGCGCGCCCCGACACCAGCATCGCCGGTCGCTCGGTGCACGCCACCCGCGTGGAGATCGGCCGCCGCCTGGCGATCGAGCACCCCGCCGAGGCCGACCTGGTGATCCCGGTGCCCGAGTCGGGCACCCCGGCCGCCATCGGCTACGCCCAGGCCTCCGGCATCCCCTACGGCTCCGGCCTGGTCAAGAACGCCTACGTGGGCCGCACGTTCATCCAGCCCTCGCAGACGATCCGCCAGCTCGGCATCCGCCTCAAGCTGAACCCGCTGCGCGACGTCATCCGCGGCAAGCGCCTCGTCGTCGTCGACGACTCGATCGTGCGCGGCAACACGCAGCGCGCGCTCGTGCGGATGCTGCGCGAGGCCGGCGCCCTGGAGGTGCACGTCCGCATCGCGTCGCCGCCGGTGAAGTGGCCGTGCTTCTACGGCATCGACTTCGCCTCCCGCGCGGAGCTCATCGCCAACGGCCTCGACATGGACGGCGTGCGCCGGTCCGTCGGCGCCGACTCGCTGGGCTACGTGTCGCTGGAGCAGCTGATCGCGGCGAGCGAGCAGCCGAAGACGCGGCTGTGCTCCGCGTGCTTCGACGGCGAGTACCCGATCCCGCTCCCGGAGGACGCGCTCATCGGCAAGCACCTGCTGGAGGGCGTCCGGGGCGTGGCGGGCTCGGCGGCTCCCGTCCTGCCGAGCGGGTACGGTGCCGAGGACGCTCTGCGTCGGCCCTGAAGCCAGATGTCCCCCCACGATGGAGCACGTTCCGTGACTGCCGAGACCGACAGCCCGAAGGCGACCTACGCCGCAGCTGGAGTAAGCATCGCCGCAGGTGACGAGGCGGTGGAGAAGCTCAAGCCGTGGGCGGCGAAGGCGACGCGGCCCGAGGTGCTCGGCGGCATCGGCGGCTTCGCCGGCCTCTTCCAGCTCAAGCTCGACCGCTGGAAGGAGCCGGTGCTCGCCTCCTCCACCGACGGCGTCGGCACCAAGATCGCCGTCGCCCAGGCGCTGGACAAGCACGACACCGTCGGCATCGACCTCGTCGCGATGGTCGTGGACGACCTCGTGGTGTGCGGCGCCGAGCCGCTGTTCCTCCAGGACTACATCGCGGTCGGCCGGGTCGTCCCGGACAGGATCGCGGCGCTGGTCAAGGGCATCGCCGAGGGCTGCGTGCTCGCGGGCTGCGCCCTGCTGGGCGGGGAGACCGCCGAGCACCCCGGCCTCATGGCCGACGGCGACTACGACATCTCCGGCACCGGCGTGGGCGTGGTCGAGGCGAGCGGGATGCTCGGTCCCGACCGCGTCCGCGACGGCGACGTCGTGATCGCGATGGGCTCCTCCGGCCTGCACTCCAACGGCTTCTCGCTGGCCAGGCACGTGCTGCTGGACATCGCGCGGATGCCGCTGGAGGGCCACGTCGAGGAGTTCGGCCGCACCCTCGGCGAGGAGATGCTGGAGCCGACCCGCATCTACGCCAAGGACTGCCTGGCGCTGGCGTCCGAGGCCGACGTGCGCACGTTCGCGCACATCACCGGCGGTGGTCTCGCGGCCAACCTGGCCCGCGTGCTGCCCGAGGGCCTGCGAGCCGACCTCGACCGCGGCACCTGGACGCCGGACCCCGTGTTCTCCCTGATCGCCCAGCGCGGCCGGGTCGAGCGCGCGGAGATGGAGAAGACGTTCAACATGGGCGTCGGCATGGTCGCGGTCGTCTCGCCCGACGAGGTCGACCGCGCGCTGGCCGTGCTCACCGCGCGGCACGTCCCGGCCTGGGTGCTGGGCGAGGTCAACCGGGCCGGCGACGCGAGCGCGCCGCGCGCCGTGCTCGCCGGAGACCACCCGCGCTTCTGATCTCCCCGGGGGCGACCTCCCCAGAGGCAACCTCCTCGGTCGCCGCGCCGTATCAAGCGGCGACCGAGGGGAGGCCGACGTGTCCGAACGCGACGACGAGTTCGCGGCCTACGTGGACGCACGCGCGCTGGTGATGCGCCGCACGGCGTACCTGTTGTGCGGTGACTGGCACCGCGCCGAAGACCTGGTGCAGACCGCGCTGACGAAGCTGTACGTGGCGTGGCCGGGGGTGCACCGCCACGGAGCTGTGGACGCCTACGTCCGCACGATCCTCGTCCGCGCGTCCATCGACGACTCCCGGCGCGCGTTCCGCCGCAGGGAGACCGCGGTGGAGGAACTGCCGGACGTGGCGGTGGACCGGGACGGTCTGGCCGAGGGACTGGACGTGCGCGCGGCGCTGGCGCGGCTCGCACCGGGCCAGCGCGCCGCCGTGGTGCTCCGGTACTGGGAGGACCTGGGCGTCACGGAGACCGCGCAGCTCCTGGGCCTGTCCGAGGGAACCGTCAAGAGCCAGGCCTCGAAGGGGCTGAGCGCGCTGCGCCGGCTCCTCGTCGGCGCCCGGCCGGTGTACGAGGAGCAGCCGTGAACCAGGACGAGGACGTCACCGCCGCGCTGTGGTCCGCGTTCGACCGCGAACCGCCGCTGGGGATCTCCACCGCCGACCTGATCCGCCGGGGGCGGAGCCGGGTGCGCCGTCGCCGGGCCGCGGCCGCCGCCGCCGGGGGGACGGCCGTCGTGGCGCTCGTGTTCGGCGCGGCGGCGCTGGCCGGGCCGGGCGGGCCGGTGCTGGAGGTGGGACCGGCCGGACCGGGTGACGTCCCGTGCGCCGGTGCGTCGTCCAGCGCACCGCCGTCCGGGCCCGCCGGGCTCACGACGGGTCGGCCGTCGGGGGCGGGTGTCCCGACCACGGGCAGGCCGTCCGGGACCGGTGCGCCCACGACCGGCCCGCCGTCCGGATCGAGCGGGCGGTCGACCCCCACCGGCGAGCCGAGACCCTGCGTCCCGCCGCTCACGCCGGAGCGAGCGGCCGAGCTGACCACCGTGCTGGCCGGGAACTGGCAGGTGCCGGCGGGGCTGACCGCGCGGACGTCGCCGTCGCGCTCCGGTGATCCGCTCGCGTTCGAGATCGAGGGCGACGACCAGTACGACGTGTCCGCGGACCTGGTGAACGGCGCGGGCGAGTCCGGGCAGTTCTTCGTGAAGGTCGCACCTCCGGGGGCGAACAGCGGCGAGGTCGACTGCGCGTACGCCGCCTCCTGCGAGGAGCGGACGGCCGGTGGGCGGACGGTGCAGCTCGCCCTGATCGACACGGGCGAGCGGCGCGCGAGGATCGCGCGCACCGAGCTGGCCGACGGGTCGGAGGTCTACGCGATGGCGTCCGCGACGTCGCTGAGGGCGTACGCCGAGCACGACGGCGGCGACGGTCTGCCCACCCTCACGGCGGTGCAGCCGCTGCTGTCGTTCGAGGAGCTGGTAAAGGTCGTGACGCTGCCGGAACTGCGGTTCTAGGCTGAGCGGGTGCCAGAGGACATCGTCGTGACCCGCACCCTGACCATCCCGGCCGGGGAGCTGAGCGAGCGGTTCTCCCGCTCCTCGGGGCCGGGTGGTCAGGGTGTGAACACGGCGGACAGCCGGGTCGAGCTGTCGTTCGACCTGGCGTCCTCGCCGTCCGTGCCGGAGCACCTGCGGGCCAGGATGCTGGAGCGCCTGGCGAACCGGCTGGTCGACGGCGTGATCACCATCGCGTCGAGCGAGCAGCGGGCGCAGTTGCAGAACCGGGCGGCGGCGCGGGAGCGGCTGGCGGCGCTGCTGCGCGACGCGGCGGCGCCACCGCCGCCGGTGCGGCGTCCCACCAAGCCGAGCCGGGGCGCGAAGGAGCGCCGCATCGCGGAGAAGAAGCGCCGCTCGATCACCAAGCGCGGCCGGGGCCGCGGCGGTCACGACGACTGAGCGCGCTGGTCGGCGTCCCGTCCAGACGTGGAGCCGCTCCGACCGGCCGGAGCCGCCGTGATCACGACGACGTCCACGCCGCCGTCCTCCGCCGCCCCGCGGCTCCCGCGACGCCGGGGGAGAAGGAGGTCTAGTCCGGTGGCGGGGCGGTGGTCGAGCGGACCACCAGCGACGGGTGCAGCAGGTGACGGGCCGGGTGGGCCCGCTCACCGCGCACCCGTTGCAGCAGCGACTCGGCGGCCAGGCGGCCGATCTCGTTGCGGGGCTGGTCGACCGTCGTCAGCGAGACGTGCCGCAGCGCGGCCAGCGCGGTGTTGTCGTACCCCACGACGGACACGTCCCGCGGCACGCGCAGCCCCGCCTCCTCCAGCGCCGAGACGGCGCCCACGGCGTTGAGGTCGTTGCAGGCCACCAGCGCCGTGGGCAGCTCACCCGCGGCCAGCAGCTCCCGCACCGCCCGCGCGCCGGCCGCGTCGGTGTACTCGCTGCTCACGATCCGTGCGGGCAGCCCGTGCCCGGCCATCGCGGTCAGGTACCCGCGGCGGCGCGCTCCGGAGCCGGAGCCCTCTCCGCCGTCGAGGTGGGCGATCCGGCGGTGGCCCAGCGACACCAGGTGGTCCACGGCCAGCGCGCCCCCCTGCTCGCCGTCGTCGTTCACGGTGTCCACACCGGACAGACGCGAGGAGCGGGCCACCAGCACGACGGGCAGCTGCGCCGCCGCGCTGCTGATCGCGGCGGAGGGCACCACGGGACTGAGCAGCACCACCCCGGCGGGGCGGAAGCTCAGCAGGCTCGTCAGCGCGCGCCGCTCCCGCGCCGGACTGCGGCCCCCGGTGTTGATGATGACGTCGAAGCCCTGCTCGCGGGCCATCACGTCGAGCCCGTCGATCACCTCGGCGAAGAAGGGGTTGTGCAGGTCCGACACCATCACGCCGAGCACGGTCGACGTGCGGCTCGCCAGCGAGCGCGCCATCGCGTGCGGGGAGTACCCCAGTTCCTGCGCCGCGCGCTGCACCGCGGCCCGCCGCGTCTGGCTCACCTTGGGCGATCCGCGCATCACCAGCGACACCAGGGCGCGGGAGACGCCCGCACGCCGCGCGACGTCCTCCATGGTCGGCCTGCCCACGCCACCTCCCGCTCCGGCGTCGCCACGGCAGATCCGCCCTTGACACCCCTGTGACCCACGTTACAGCCTGGTGACGCGCTCGTCAGTAGAGCGCTCTAACAGCTCTACCCCCTTCCCCCAGGACGGAGACCGGAGCGGATGCGGATCGGAGTCGCCGGAGTCGGCAGGATCGGGACCATGCACGCGGCCAACCTCACGACGCTGCACCGGGTCGACGAGGTGGTGCTGCACGACCCGGTGCCCGGCCGGGCGGCGGCGGTCTCCGCCGCGCTGCCCGGCACCCGGAGCGTCGACGACCTGCCCGCGCTGCTGGCCGCCAGCGACGGGGTGCTGCTCGCCACGCCCACCACCACCCACCCCGCGCTGCTGCGGGAGGCGCTCGCCGCTCGGGTGCCCGTCCTGTGCGAGAAGCCGATCGCGAGCGACCTCGCCGAGATGCGGGCGCTCGTGCGGGACGTCGAGTCCTCCGGGGTGGCGGTCCTGGTCGGGTTCCAGCGCCGGTTCGACCCGGCCGTGTCCGAACTGCACCGGCGCGTGCGGGCCGGTGAGGTCGGGGACGTGTACCTGGTCAGGGCCATCGGCAACGACGCGCGGCCGCCGGACCCCGGCTACCTGCCGGGGTCCGGCGGCATCTTCCGCGACCTGCTGATCCACGACCTCGACGCCGTGCCGTGGCTCCTCGGCGAACCGGTCGTCGAGGTCTACGCGTCCGGCTCGGTGCTGGTCGACCCCGCGTTTGCGGCGGCCGACGACGTGGACAACGCCGTCGTGCTGCTGAAGTTCGCCGGTGGCGCGCACGCCGTCCTGTCCGGCGGGCGGCACGACCCGCTCGGCTACGACCACCGCATCGAGGTGCTCGGCAGCCGGGACAGCCTCGTCGCCGGACTCGACCCGCGCACCCCGCTCACCTCGCTGGAGCCCGGCGGACCGGTCGCCACCGACGCCTACCCCGGTTTCCCCGAGCGGTTCCGCCGCGCCTACCTCAACGAGGTGGCGGTGTTCGCGGACGTCGTCGCGGGCGGCGTGAGCAACCCCTCACCCGTGCGCGACAGCCTGGTCAGCCTGCGCCTGGCCGAGGCGTGCGAGGAGTCCCGGCGCGGCGGCGTGCCCGTCCGGATCGCGGGCGCGGAGGTGCTCGCGTGACCGCCGCGGTGAAGGTCGCCGCGGCCCCGATCTCCTGGGGCGTCTGCGAAGTACCGGGCTGGGGCACCGTGCTGGACGCGGACGTGGTCCTGGGCGAGATGGCCTCGCTCGGCCTCCGCGCGACCGAGCTCGGACCGCCCGGCTACCTCCCGGAGGACCCGGCGCGGCTGCGCGCGCTGCTGGCCGCGCACGGCCTCGAGCTGGTCGGGGGCTTCCTCGCGATCGTGCTGCACGACGCCGACCGGGTACGGTCCTCTCTCGACGAGGCCGACCGGGCGGCCGCGTTGCTCGCAGCCGGAGGTGCCGAAGTGCTCGTGCTCGCGGCCGCCACGGGCCTGCACGGCTACGACGAGCGCCCCGAACTCGGGCGCGCCGAGTGGACGACGCTGTTCCGCACCTGCGCGGACGTCGCCGCGATCGCCGAGCGCCACGGCCTGCGCACCGTGCTGCACCCGCACGTCGGGACGCACGTCGAGCGCGAGGCCGAGGTGACGCGCTTCCTCGACGGCTCGCCGCTGCCGCTGTGCCTGGACACCGGTCACCTGGTGATCGGCGGCACCGACCCCGTCGACCTGGCCCGCCGTCACCCCGGCCGCGTCGGCCACGTGCACCTCAAGGACGTGCGCGCCGACGTCGCCGACCGGGTCCGCTCCGGCGACCTCGGCTACGCCGACGCCGTGCGCGAGGGCCTCTACCCGCCGCTCGGCGACGGCGACGTGGACGTGGAGCGGCTCGTGGGGTCCGTGCGCGACGCGGGCTACGAGGGCTGGTTCGTGCTGGAGCAGGACACGGCGCTCGGTCCCGACGACGCCGGGGACGTTCCCTCGCGGGACACCGCGCGGAGCCTCGCGCACCTCCACCAGATCGTCGGCCGACCACCGGCCGTCGGGGGCTGAACGCCCCCCGGTCCCCACCAGAGGAGAGACGATGACGTCCCACCGCGTCACGAAGAGGGGTGCGCGTGCGGGCGCGGCCCTGGCCGGACTCGCGCTGCTGGCCGCGTGCAGCGGCCCCGGCGCCTCGACGGACACGCCCGCCTCGGGCGGCCCGGACGGCGGTTCCGCCGACGGCGGCGGTCCGCTGCGGGTCGCCGTGATCACGCACGGCACCGCCGGTGACGCGTTCTGGAACGTCGTGAAGAACGGGGCCACCGACGCGGGCACGCAGCTCGGCGTCACGGTCGACTACCACGCCGAGGGCGACCCCGGCGCGCAGGCCAAGCTGATCGACAACGCCGTGTCGCAGCAGGTCGGGGGCATCGTGGTGTCGATGGCGAACCCGGACGCGCTGCAGACGTCGGTGGCGAGCGCGGTGAGGGCCGGCATCCCCGTCGTCACCGTCAACTCCGGCGCGGACCGCAGCACCGAGTTCGGCGCCATCGCGCACGTCGGGCAGGACGAGGCCATCGCGGGCCGCCAGGCCGGGGAGAAGCTCAGGGACGCGGGCAAGAAGAAGCTGCTGTGCGTGATCCACGAGGCGGGCAACATCGGCCTCAACCAGCGCTGCGACGGCGCGCGGGAGGGCTTCGGCGGTGAGGTGGCGAACCTCCAGGTCGACATCAACAACCCGGCCGACGTGGAGTCGCGGCTGCGGGGCGCGCTCCAGGCCGACACCGCGCTGGACGCGGTCCTGACGCTGAACCCGCAGGTCGCGCCGAGCGCCGTGAGCGCGGTGAAGAGCGCGTCGTCGTCCGCCGCCATCGCCACGTTCGACCTCAACGGCGACGTGGCCGACGCGATCAAGAGCGGTGACGTGCAGTTCGCCGTCGACCAGCAGCAGTACGAGCAGGGCTACCTGCCGATCGTGCTGCTCAAGCTGTACCGGGACAACGCCAACACCGTCGGTGGCGGCTCGCCGGTGCTGACCGGGCCGGGCTTCGTGGACCGGTCGAACGTGGAGAAGGTGGCCGAGTTCGCCGAGCGCGGCACTCGCTGACACCGTGGGAGTGGAGAGGATGGCCGTGGCAGCGCAAGCGCCACCCGGTGCGGACGAGCGGCTCGGGAGACCGGGACCGCTCGACCGCCTGATCGTTCGACCCGAGATCGGCTCGCTGCTGGGCGCGCTGCTGGTCTTCGCGTTCTTCTCGGTGGTGACCGAGCGGTTCCTCAGCCCCGGCGGCGTCGCCACGTGGCTCGACGACGCCTCCACGCTGGGGATCGTGGCCGTCGCCGTGGCGATGCTCATGATCGGCGGGGAGTTCGACCTCTCCGCCGGCGTGATGACCGCGTCGACCGCCCTGGTGACGGCGGTCCTGTCCACCAGGCTCGGCGTGAACGTCTGGCTGGCGCTGCTGCTGTCGCTGGTGTTCGCGCTCGCCGTGGGCGCGCTGAACGGGTGGCTGGTGATGCGCACCGGCCTGCCCAGCTTCATCGTCACGCTGGGCACGTTCCTCGCGTTGCAGGGCCTCAACCTGGGCGTGACGCGGCTGATCACCGGCACCGTGCAGGTGTCCGGGATGCGCGAGGCCGACGGCTACGCCTCCGCCGGGTTCCTGTTCGCCTCGACGATCACCGCGGGCGGCACGGCGTTCTACGTGTCGATCCTGTGGTGGGTCCTGGTCACGGCGGTCGCGGCGGTCGTGCTGCTGCGCACCCGCTTCGGCAACTGGGTCTTCGCCGTCGGCGGTTCCGCGGTCGGCGCGCGCGCCGTGGGCGTGCCGGTGACGCGCACCAAGATCCTGCTGTTCTGCACCACCGCGTTCGCGGCGTGGCTGGTCGGCTCGATCAACATCCTGCGGTTCACCAGCGTCCAGGCGAACCAGGGCATCGGCCTGGAGTTCCAGTTCATCATCGCGGCCGTGATCGGCGGCTGCCTGCTGACCGGCGGCTTCGGCTCGGCGGTGGGCGCGGCGATCGGCGCGCTGATCTTCGGCATGGCCCGGCAGGGCATCGTCTACGCCCAGTGGAACAGCGACTGGTTCCAGCTCTTCCTCGGCGTGATGCTGCTGGCCGCCGTCCTGGTGAACAACGCCCTGCGGCGACGCGCGGAGAGGGTGCGCTGATGACCACGCCCCTGATCGAGGTGTCCGGGATCGGCAAGACCCACGGCAGCGTCATCGCGCTCGACGACGTCTCCACTGTCGTCAACGCCGGTGAGGTCACCTGCGTGCTCGGCGACAACGGCGCCGGCAAGTCCACGCTGATCAAGGTCCTCGCCGGTGTGCACCGGCACGACCGCGGCGTCCTGCGCGTGCAGGGCGAGGAGACGACGTTCTCCTCGCCGCGCGACGCGCTCGACCGCGGCATCGCCACCGTCTACCAGGACCTCGCCGTCGTGCCGCTGATGAGCGTGTGGCGCAACTTCTGGCTCGGTTCGGAGCCCGTGGTCGGCTTCGGGCCGCTGAAGTTCCTGGACCGGCGGCGCGCTCGGGAGGTCACCCGCACCGCCCTGGCGGAGATGGGCATCGACCTGCGCGACGTGGAGCAGCCGGTCGGCACGCTGTCCGGCGGCGAGCGGCAGTGCGTGGCCATCGCGCGAGCCGTGCACTTCGGCGCGAAGGTGCTGATCCTGGACGAGCCCACGGCCGCGCTGGGCGTGAAGCAGGCCGGTGTGGTGCTGAAGTACGTGGCGCAGGCCCGCGACCGCGGTCTCGGCGTCGTGCTGATCACCCACAACCCGCACCACGCCTACCCCGTCGGGGACCGGTTCCTGCTGCTCAAGCGGGGACGCAGCCTCGGCAGCCACGACAAGGCGGACATCTCCGTCGAGGAGCTGACCCGGCAGATGGCGGGCGGGGCCGAGCTGGAGGCGCTGGAGCACGAGCTGCGGGGGGACGCGATCGGATGACACCGGACGTGCTCACGATCGGCCGGGTCGGCGTCGACCTCTACCCGGAGCAGAGCGGCGTGCCGCTGGCCGACGTGCGCACGTTCGCGAAGTCCCTGGGCGGGACGGCGACCAACGTCGCCGTCGCCGCCGCCCGGCTGGGGCGCTCCAGCGCCGTGCTCACGAAGGTCGGCCCCGACGGCTTCGGCGACTACGTCCGCCGGGCGCTCGCCGGGTTCGGCGTGTCGCCCGAGCACGTCGGCACCGCGCCCGGCCTGGCGACGCCGGTCGTGTTCTGCGCGCTCGACCCGCCGGAGGACCCGCCCCTGCTGTTCTACCGCTCGCCGATCGCCCCCGACCTGACGCTGACCCCCGACGACGTGCCGTGGGACGTCGTCGCGGACGTGCCGCTGCTGTGGGTCACCGGCACCGGCGTGTCGGCCGAACCGGCCCGCGCCACCCAGCGGGAGGTCCTGCTGCGCCGCGCCCGCCGCACCCACACCGTGCTCGACCTGGACTTCCGGCCGGTGTTCTGGCCGGACGCCGGCACCGCCCGGCGCGAGATCGGCTGGATGCTCGACCACGTCACGGTCGCCGTGGGCAACCGCGAGGAGGTGGAGGTCGCCGTCGGGTCGGCGGACCCGGCCGAGGCGGCCCGCCGCCTGCTGGACCGCGGGGTGCGGCTCGCGGTGGTGAAGAAGGGCGCGGACGGCGTCCTCGTGGCCACGCCGGACGGATCGTGGACCGTGCCGCCGCAGCGGGTGGAGGTGGTCTGCGGGCTCGGCGCGGGTGACGCGTTCGGCGGCGCGCTGGCCCACGGCCTGCTCTCCGGCTGGGCGCCGGCGCGGATCGCGCGGTACGCCGGTGCCGCCGGTGCGCTCGTGGCGTCCCGGCTGGCCTGCGCCGACGCCATGCCCACCGCCGCCGAGATCGAGGACCTGCTGTGATCCCCGACGAGCGGTGGGCCGACCTGCTGCGCACCAGGGCCACCGACCCCGGCGCGATCGGCCGCGCCTACGCGGCCCGCCGCCGCCGGTCGCGGCTGCTGTCGGAGCGCGGCACGCTGTTCCTCGTCGCGGCCGACCACCCGGCGCGCGGCGCGCTCGGCGTCGGCGGCGACCCGCTGGCGATGGCGGACCGCCGCTCCCTGCTCGACCGGCTGCTCACCGCCCTCGCTCACCCGGACGTGGACGGCGTCCTCGGCACGCCCGACGTGGTCGAGGACCTGCTGCTGCTCGACGGCCTGCACGAGCGAGTCGTGATCGGCTCGATGAACCGCGGTGGTCTCGCCGGGGCCGACTGGGAGGTCGACGACCGGTTCACCGCCTACGACCCCGGCTCGATCGCCCGCTGCGGCCTGGACGGCGGCAAGATGCTGCTGCGCCTGGTGGACTCCGACGCGGGCACGATCCCCACCCTGGAGAGCTGCGCGCGGGCGGTGTCCGCGCTGGCCGGGCTCGGCGTGGTGGCGCTGGTCGAAC
The DNA here is from genome assembly GCF_016464305.1 of Umezawaea beigongshangensis. Lineage (GTDB taxonomy): Bacteria > Actinomycetota > Actinomycetes > Mycobacteriales > Pseudonocardiaceae > Umezawaea_A > Umezawaea_A beigongshangensis. The sequence continues at coordinate 3,653 of NZ_JAEIOJ010000003.1, read as the reverse complement.
CGCTGCCGCACGAGCGCGACGAGACCGGGAAGCTGGTGCTCCAGCGCGACCCGGTGGCGCTGGCCAGGGCGTCGAGCGTCGCGGCCGGTCTGGGCGTCACGTCGGCGCACACGTGGCTCAAGCTGCCCGCCGCGCCGGACGCCGTGCTGGACACCACCACGCTGCCCGCGCTCGTCCTCGGCGGCGCGCCGTCCGCGCGCCCCGCCGACGACCTGGCGTCCTGGGGCCGCTCGCTGCGCCACCCGACCGTCCGCGGCCTGGTCGTCGGCCGCGCGCTGCTCTACCCGCCCGACGGCGACGTGGCCTCCGCGGTCGCGGCGGCCGCCGCCGTTCTGCGCACGGCGAAGGAGAGGGGACCGTCCGATGGACCTCCACCGACCACTGGGAACGCTCGCTGACGGCGAGGACCCCGTCCGGCTCGCGCCGGAGGACGCGGGCTGGACCCGCACCGGCCTGCGCGTGCTGGTGCTGCGCCCCGGCGCGGCGCGGACCCTCCGGACGGGCGAGTTCGAGGCGTTCGTCCTGCCGCTGAGCGGCGGCTGCGTCGTCGAGACCGGCGGCGAGCGCTTCGAGCTGATCGGCCGGGACACCGTGTTCAGCCGGGTCACCGACTTCGCCTACGTCCCGCGCGACGCCACCGTCGTGCTCTCCAGCGCCGCCGGGGCCGAGGTCGCGCTGCCGATGGCGCGCTGCGAACGCGCGCTGCCCGCCCGCTACGGCCCGGCGCAGGACGTGCCGGTGGAGGTCCGCGGCGCGGGCAGCGCCACCCGGCAGGTCGCGAACTTCGGGACGCCGGGCGCGTGGGACCACGCCGACCGGCTGATGGCGTGCGAGCTGATCACCCCGGACGGCAACTGGTCGTCCTACCCGCCGCACAAGCACGACGACACGTGCGACGTGGTGAACGAGGAGGTCTACTACTTCCGCGTCGCCGGACGCGACGGCGAGACCCCCTCGCGGGAGGGCTTCGGCCTGCACCGCACCTACACCGGCGACGGGGAGCTGGACGAGAACGCGGTCGTGCGCGACGGCGACGTGTTCCTGGTTCCGCGCGGCTACCACGGGCCGTGCGTCGCGGCCCCCGGCTACCCCCTGTACTACCTCAACGTCCTCGCCGGGCCGGGGGAGCGGTCGATGGCGTTCTGCGACGACCCGGCGCACAGCTGGGTCCGCGGGTCGTGGGAGGGACGGGAACCCGATCCGCGCTGTCCCGTCACGTCGGTGCTGGGGAGGGTCCGATGAGGCTGACCGCGGCGCAGGCGCTCGTGCGGTGGATGCTCGCCCAGCGCACCGAGCTGGTCGACGGCTCGGAGGCGCCGCTGTTCCCGTGCGTGTTCGCGATCTTCGGGCACGGCAACGTGCTGGGCGTCGGCGTGGCGCTGGAGGAGGTCCGCGACCGGCTGCCGGTGTGGCGCGGGCAGAACGAGCAGGGCGTGGCGCTGGCCGCCGTCGGACTGGCCAAGGCCGCCCAGCGCCGCCAGGTGGGCGTGGCGACGACGTCCATCGGCCCCGGCGCGCTGAACCTCGTCACGGCGGCGGGGGTGGCGCACGCCAACCGGCTGCCGCTGCTCCTGCTGCCCGGCGACACGTTCACCGGCCGCGCGCCCGACCCCGTGCTCCAGCAGGTCGAGCACTTCCACGACGCCACGGCCACCGTCAACGACGCCTTCCGCGCGGTCAGCCGCTACTTCGACCGGATCACCCGCCCCGAGCAGCTCCTGGCCACGCTGCCGCAGGTCGCACGCGTCCTCACCGACGCGGCCGACTGCGGCCCGGTGACCCTCGCGCTGCCGCAGGACGTGCAGGTCGAGCAGTGGGACTTCCCCGAGGCGCTGTTCCGGACCGTCGTGCACCGCCCGCAGCGGCAGCGCCCGGACACCCGCGCCCTGGCGACGGCCGCCGGAGTGCTGCGCGCCGCCGCCCGGCCGCTGCTCGTCCTGGGCGGGGGCGTGCGCTACTCCGGCGCGGCGGGCCGGGCGCTGCGCTTCGCCGAGCGGCACGGCGTGCCCGTCGCCGAGACCACCGCGGGGCGCACCCTCGTCCCGCACGAGCACCCGCTGCACGCCGGGCCGCTCGGCGTCACCGGCTCGGCCTCGGCCAACGCGCTCGCGGCGGAGGCGGACGTGGTGCTCGCCGCGGGCACGCGGTTGCAGGACTTCACGACGGCCTCGTGGACGGTGTTCGCGCCGGACGTGCGGATCGTCTCGCTGAACGCGGCCCGGTTCGACGCGGTCAAGCACGGGGCCACCGAGCTGGTGGCCGACGCCGACGAGGGGCTGCGGGAGCTGACCGACCTGCTCGGCGACTGGCGGGCACCGGCCGCGTGGTCCGCCCGCGCCGCGGCCGAGCGGATGAGGTGGGACGCGCACGTGGACGGGCTGCGGGCTCCCGACGGCGGCGAGCTGCCCACGTACGCGCAGGTCGTGGGCGTGGTCAACGACCTGAGCGGCCCGGACGACTACGTGCTGACCGCGTCCGGCGGGCTGCCGGGCGAGCTGATCGGCGGCTGGCGCGCTCGCGGCGAGTCGACGGTGGACGTCGAGTACGGGTTCTCCTGCATGGGCTACGAGCTGGCCGGGGCATGGGGCGCGGCGATCGGCCGCACCGCCGGGACCGTCACGACGCTGCTCGGCGACGGCTCCTACCTGATGCTCAACTCCGAGCTGTACTCGGCGGCGTTCGCCGGGCACGGCTTCGTGGCCGTGGTCTGCGACAACGGCGGGTACGCGGTGATCCACCGCCTCCAGACCGGGCAGGGCGCCACCGGCTTCAACAACGTCTACGACGACTGCCGCACCTCGCACGCCGTGCCGCCGCGGGTGGACTTCGCGGCCCACGCGGCGGCGCTGGGCTGCGCGGTGTTCCCCGCCGCGGACCTGGACGGCCTCGCGCGGGCGTACGCACGGGCCCGCGAGGCGGCGGCGACCGAGCACCGGCCCGCGGTGGTGGTCGTGCGGACCCACCCGGCGAGCTGGACCGAGGCCGGCGCCTGGTGGCAGGTGGGCGCCGCCGTCCCGCCCGTCCCGCAGTTGCGCTACCTGGCCCTCTGACCGCGGACGAGGCGTTCGCGGGGCCGCTGGTGGACTCCTCCGCCGGACCAGGAGGGGATCAGCGGCGGAGCTGGGCGGCCAGGACCGCGCGCAGGTCCCGCACCAGGGTCGGCTGCTCCCACAGCAGGCCGTTGATCGTGCGCCGCCACTCGGCGGCCACGTCCACCCCGGCCTGTTCCCGCAGCTCGGGCTGGAGACGGACCAGTCTGCCGCGCGACGCCTCCAGCCTGGCGTTGATCACCTGCGCGCGCCGCGGGTCGCCGCCGGACAGGACGTTGGCCACCTGGTTGCGCAACCGGGGCCAGTCCTCGTCGTCCATCGCCCCGACGAGGCTCGCCGCCACCACTCCGGCGGTCGCGTGCAGCGCTTCCTCCCGCATCCCCTCAGCCTCGGCCGCTCGTGGTGCGCGGAGCGGACGCGCTGGGAGCGCGGCCGATCCGGCGCGGCCAGCGGTCCGGGCCGGTCCTCGCAGCGTGATCACGCAGGTCGTGGGCGACCGGGGGGCTGGCGGAAAAAGTGGTCACTTAGAGCCGGTCTCACGTGGCGGTGACGGTGCTGGGATGATGTGGTGCCGTGGTCGATCAGTTGTCGTCGCGGTTGGTG
>NZ_JAEIOJ010000039.1 GCF_016464305.1 Umezawaea beigongshangensis | reverse complement strand
CGGCAGATCGCCGCGCTGCGGCCCGAGCTGGCCGGTGAGGACGGCGTGCGGGTGCTGCGGCACCGCCTGGGTGTGCGGCCGGTCTACAAGACCGTCGACACCTGTGCTGCGGAGTTCGACTCGAAGACGCCGTACCACTACTCGGCCTACGAGCTTGACCCGGAGGCGGAGTCCGAGGTCACCGAGCAGCGCGAGCGGCCGAAGGTGCTGATCCTGGGCTCGGGCCCGAACCGCATCGGTCAGGGCATCGAGTTCGACTACTCCTGCGTGCACGCGGCGATGTCGCTGCGGGCCGCGGGGTTCGAGACCGTCATGGTCAACTGCAACCCCGAGACCGTCTCCACCGACTACGACACCTCCGACCGCCTGTACTTCGAGCCGCTGACCTTCGAGGACGTCCTGGAGGTGGTGCACGCCGAGCAGCGCTCGGGCACCGTCGCGGGCGTCGTGGTGCAGCTGGGCGGGCAGACGCCGCTGGGCCTGGCGCAGCGGCTGGCCGACGCGGGCGTGCCGATCGTGGGCACCTCGCCCGAAGCGATCAACCTCGCCGAGGACCGCGGCGCGTTCGGCCAGGTCCTCACCGACGCCGGGCTGCCCGCGCCGAAGTACGGCACCGCGACCTCCTTCGCGCAGGCCAAGGCCATCGCCGACGAGATCGGCTACCCCGTGCTGGTGCGCCCGTCCTACGTGCTGGGCGGGCGCGGCATGGAGATCGTCTACGACGAGGAGTCCCTGCACGGCTACATCGACCGCGCCACCGAGGTCAGCCCCGCACACCCGGTGCTGGTCGACCGGTTCCTCGACGACGCGATCGAGATCGACGTCGACGCCCTGTGCGACGGCGAGGAGGTCTTCCTCGGCGGCGTGATGGAGCACATCGAGGAAGCGGGCGTGCACTCCGGCGACTCCGCCTGCACCCTGCCCCCGATCACCCTGGGACGCACCGACGTCGAGGCCGTGCGGCGCTCGACGGAGGCCATCGCGCGCGGCATCGGCGTGCGCGGGCTGCTCAACGTGCAGTACGCGCTCAAGGACGACGTGCTCTACGTCCTGGAGGCCAACCC
>NZ_JAEIOJ010000038.1 GCF_016464305.1 Umezawaea beigongshangensis | reverse complement strand
CGACACCGACAACTCCGCCCGCCGCACACGCTCCACGGACCCCGCCACGTCCAACTCCGCGATCGAGCGGTCCGGAGTGGACGCGATCGCCTCGATCGTCGTCCTCAGCCTGTCGGCGATCGTGCGTGCGGTGGCGGCGTCGAACAGGTCGGTGTTGAAGGCCAGGTGCCCGGTGAGGGTGCCGTCGCGTTCTTCGACCTGCACGACCAGGTCGAAGGGAACGGCCCGGCGTGGCACCGGAACGGGATCGACCAGAAGACCGGGCAGGTGGTAGCGCGGTGGTGTGCCGTTGACGGCGAGCAGCACCCCGAACAACGGGCTCCGGCTCCGGTCGCGGTCCGGGTGGAGATCGCGGACCAGTTCCTCGAAGGAGATCCGCTGGTGCGCCCGGACGCGGTCCACGGTGTCGCGCGCGTTCCGCAGCGCCGAGGACAGGGTTGTGTCCGGGGTCGTGACGAGGCGCAGGGGCAGGGTGTCCACGACGAAGCCGACGACGTCGGCCAGCGCCGGGTGGTCCCTCCCGGCCGCCGGGGTGCCGATCGTGACGTCGTACCGCCCGGTGAGCTTGGTCAGCACGGTGGTGAGCGCCGTCGCGAGCACGGTGAACGCGGTGGCGCCGACCGTCCGGGCCGCCGTGCGGACGGCGTCGGACGGCAGGTCGAGCGGCACGGTGTCGCCGCGGTAGGTCTGCCGGGCCGGTCGGGGCCGGTCGGTCGGCAGGTCGAGGGGGACCGCGCCGTCGAGGTGGTCTCGCCAGAACGGCAGGTCGTCCGCCGCGCGGTTCCTCTGCCACCGCGCGAAGTCCGCGTACTGGAGCGGCGCGGGTTCGGCGGTCGTGCCGGTCATCGCGGCGTAGCGTTCGGCGATCTCCCGGAGCACGAGGTCGAGCGACCAGCCGTCGGCGACGGCGTGGTGGAGGTTCAGCACCAGCACGTGCTCGTCGGTCGCGGCGCGCACGAGCGTCACCCTCCACAGCGGGCCGGTGGTGATGTCGAAGGTGTGCTCGGCCTCGTCGGCGACGACCTGCGCCCAGTCCTCGGTGTCCACCAGGACCAGTGGCACGTCGGGTTGTGGCGCGATGACCTGGAGCACGGTGCCGTCGACCTCGCGCAGTGACGTGCGCAGTGCCTCGTGCCGCTGTGCCGTGTGGTGCAACGCGGTGCGCAGGACCTCGACGTCGAGCGGTCCGCTGATCCGTGCAGCGCCGGTGATGTGGTAGGCGAGGTTGGCCCGGTGGTCGAGCCGGCACAGCACCCAGAGGCGTTCCTGGCCGGTGGAGGCGGGGAGCACGAGGGTTCCGTCTGGTCCGGGCTCGCGGTCCAGGACGGGGATCGGGTCGGGTGTCCCGTTCGCGGCGGGCAGGTTCGCGGCCAGCTCGGCAACGGTGGGGTGGTCGAAGACCAGCCGCACCGGCACGGTCGTACCTGTCGCCGTGCCCAGCCGGTGGGCCAGCCGGATGGCCAGCAGCGAGTGCCCGCCGAGGCTGAAGAAGTCGTCGTCCGCGCCGACGTCGGCGATGCCGAGCACATCGCGCCAGATGTCGGCGACGAGGCGCTCGTGCGGGGTGGCGGGCGCACGGCCGGGTGCGTCGGAACGAAGGTCCGGTTCGGGCAGGGCCGCGCGGTCGATCTTGCCGTTGGGCAGCAGGGGCAGTTCGGGCAGCGTGACGTACGCGGCCGGCACGAAGTGCGCGG
>NZ_JAEIOJ010000037.1 GCF_016464305.1 Umezawaea beigongshangensis | reverse complement strand
GTCAACACCCCGTCCACCGCACGCACCGCCACCGCACCCGGCGACCGATCCACCTGCCCCTCCACCAACCGGTGCAGCAGACCGTCCCCCACCGCCGCCACCGGCGACACCGACAACTCCGCCCGCCGCACACGCTCCACGGACCCCGCCACGTCCAACTCCGCGATCGAGCGGTCCGGAGCGGCGACCATGAGGGACACGAGCACGGCCAGGCGGTCGGCGAGCAACCGAGCGGTGGTGTCCGCGTACAGGTCGGTCCGGTGGGTGAGATGGCCGGTGATGGTGCCGCCGGAGCGTTCCAGGTGGAGGGACAGGTCGAACTGGGTCTCCGCGGGAGGCATCACCAGCCGGGTGACGTTCAGCCCCGGTAGGTCCAGGCTCTCCGGTGGCGTCTCGTTGAGGGACAGCATCACCTGGAACAGCGGACTCTGCGACTGGTCCTGCCGACCGGCGAGGTCGCGCACCAACTGGTCGAACGGTGTGTCCGCGTGCCGGTGTGCGGCGGTGAGCGCGTCGTGCGTTCCGCGCAGGGCATCGGCGAGAGTGGTGCGCGGGGTGGTGGTCGTGCGCAGCGGCACGCTGTTGACGAAGAAGCCCAGCACGTCGGCGGTGTCCGGCCGCGTGCGACCGCTGGTCGGGATGCCGATGGTCACGTCGTGCCTGCCCGACAGCACCGTCAGCAGCACGGTCACCGCTGTCGCGATCACGGCGAACTCGGTCGTGCTCGTCGCCGCGGCGAGTTCGCGGACGGCGTCACCGGGCAGTGTCACGGGCACGGCGGCACCGCGGTGGGTGGGCTGGGCCGGACGGGGGTGGTCGGTCGGCAGGTTCAGCGGAAGCGCACCCCTGAGCTGCTCGCGCCAGTAGTCGAGCCCGGCCTCGTCGTCGGGCAGGGTGCTCTGCCAGTGCGCGACGTCGCCGTACTGCACGGCGGGGTCGCCCGGCAGCGGAGCGCCGTCGACGAGTGCCCGGTACACGGTCGTGATCTCCCGCAACAGCACGGTGAGCGACCAGCCGTCGGCGATGGCGTGGTGCAGCGACACCAGCAGCAGGTGCTCGTCGTCGGCCACGCGGACCACGCGAGCCCGGAACAGCGGCCCGTCGGCGAGGTCGGTGGCGGTGTGACGCCACCGCGTGACGAGGTCGTCCTCGTCCGTGCCCGCGGCGTCCTCGGGGGCGGGGTCCCACTGCCACGAGGGGTGCACGACCTGGACGACGTCGCCGTCCTCCTCGCGCAGCGTGGTGCGCAGCACCTCGTGGCGGCGCACGACCTCGCGCAGAGCGGCCGCGAGCACGTCGGCGTCGAGCCGGCCGCGGAGGCGCGCGCCTCCGTTCAGGTGGTACGCGAGGTTCGCAGCCGGGTCGAGCGCGCACAGCAGCCACAGCCGCTTCTGACCCGAGGACGCGGGAAGAGTGGTGGTGCCGTCGGGGTTCGGGTTGCGCGGTGCGACCGGCAGCGGGGCCACGCCGGTGCCCGTGGGCAGAGCAGCGGCCAGTTCCGCGAGGGTCGGGTGGTCGAAGACCAGGCGCAACGGCACGTGCGCGTCGAGTTCCTCGCTCAGCCGGTGCGCAAGACGGGCGGCGAGCAGAGATTGACCGCCCAGGGCGAAGAAGTTGTCCTCGACGTCCGGTGTGGACACCGCGAGCAGCTCGCTCCACACCGAGGCCACGAGCCGTTCCGCCGCGGTGCGTGGCGCGGTGTGCTCGCGGTCGGACTCCTGCGGTTCGGGCAGGGCCGCGCGGTCGATCTTGCCGTTGGGCAGCAGGGGCAGTTCCGGCAGCGTGACGTACGCCGCCGGGAGGTACGCGGCGGGCAGCTTCTCGCGGAGGTGTTCGGTCAGCGTGGTGTGGTCGACCTCGTCTGCGGCGGGGACGACGTGCGCGACGAGCTGAGCGGTGCCGGACGGGTGCTGGTGGGCCACGACCACGGCGTCGGCGACGTCGGGATGCGCCCGCAGAACGGTGTCGATCTCGCCGAGCTCGATGCGATGACCACGGATCTTGACCTGGTCGTCGGCACGACCCAGGTAGTCCAGCATCCCGTCCGTGCGCCACCGCACCAGATCACCCGTGCGGTACATCCGCCCACCACCGAACGGATCAGGCAGATACCGCTCCGCCGT
>NZ_JAEIOJ010000036.1 GCF_016464305.1 Umezawaea beigongshangensis | reverse complement strand
CCGGCCTGGATCTCGCCGAACAGGATCTTCTCCGAGAGCTGGTCCTCGATCTCGCGCTGGATCGTGCGGCGCAGCGGGCGGGCGCCGAGCACGGGGTCGAACCCGCGCAGGGCCAGCAGCTGCTTGGCGCGATCGGTCAGCTCGATGGCCATGTCCTTGTTCTTCAGCTGCGTCTCGACGCGGTTGATCATCAGGTCCACCATCTTGATGATCTCGTCCTGGGTGAGCTGGTGGAAGACGATGATGTCGTCGATGCGGTTGAGGAACTCGGGCCTGAAGTGCTTCTTCAGCTCGTCGTTGACCTTGTTCTTCATGCGCTCGTAGTTGGACGCGGTGTCCTGACCCGAGGTGAAGCCCAGGCCCACGGCCTTGGAGATGTCCGAGGTGCCCAGGTTGGAGGTGAAGATGATGACGGTGTTCTTGAAGTCCACCGTCCGGCCCTGACCGTCGGTCAGGCGGCCGTCCTCCAGCACCTGCAACAGCGTGTTGTAGACCTCGTTGTGGGCCTTCTCGATCTCGTCGAACAGCACCACGGAGAACGGCTTGCGGCGCACCTTCTCGGTGAGCTGCCCGCCCTCCTCGTAGCCGACGTAACCGGGAGGGGCGCCGAAGAGCCGCGAGGCGGTGTAGCGGTCGTGGAACTCGCCCATGTCGATCTGGATGAGCGCGTCGTCCTCGCCGAAGAGGAACTGCGCCAGCGCCTTGGACAGCTCGGTCTTGCCCACCCCGGAGGGGCCGGCGAAGATGAACGAGCCCGAGGGGCGCTTGGGGTCCTTCAGACCCGCGCGCGTGCGCCGGATCGCCTGGCTGACCGCCCGCACCGCGTCGGTCTGGCCGATGATCCGCTTGTGCAGCTCGTCCTCCATGCGCAGCAGGCGCGTGGTCTCCTCCTCGGTGAGCTTGAACACCGGGATGCCCGTCCAGTTGGCCAGGACCTCGGCGATCTGCTCCTCGTCGACCTCGGCGACGACGTCGAGGTCGCCGTCCTTCCACTGCTTCTCCCGCTCGGCCTTCTGGCCCAGCAGCTGCTTCTCCGCGTCGCGCAGCTTCGCGGCGCGCTCGAAGTCCTGCGCGTCGATCGCGGACTCCTTGTCCCTGCGCACGTCGGCGATCTTCTCGTCGAACTCGCGCAGGTCCGGCGGAGCGGTCATCCGGCGGATGCGCATCCGGGCGCCGGCCTCGTCGATCAGGTCGATCGCCTTGTCCGGCAGGAACCGGTCGTTGATGTAGCGGTCGGCCAGCGTCGCCGCGGCCACCAGCGCCTGGTCGGTGATCGAGACGCGGTGGTGGGCCTCGTAGCGGTCGCGCAGACCCTTGAGGATCTCGATGGTGTGCTCCAGCGACGGCTCGCCGACCTGGATCGGCTGGAACCGGCGCTCCAGAGCGGGGTCCTTCTCCACGTACTTGCGGTACTCGTCCAGCGTGGTCGCGCCGATGGTCTGCAGCTCACCGCGGGCCAGCATGGGCTTGAGGATGCTGGCCGCGTCGATCGCGCCCTCCGCGGCACCCGCACCGACGAGGGTGTGGATCTCGTCGATGAACAGGATGATGTCGCCGCGGGTGCGGATCTCCTTGAGGACCTTCTTCAGCCGCTCCTCGAAGTCACCGCGGTAGCGGGAACCGGCGACGAGGGAGCCCAGGTCCAGCGTGTAGAGCTGCTTGTCCTTGAGCGTCTCGGGCACCTCGCCCTTGACCACCATCTGCGCCAGCCCCTCGACCACGGCGGTCTTGCCCACGCCGGGCTCGCCGATGAGGACGGGGTTGTTCTTGGTGCGGCGGGACAGCACCTGCATGACCCGCTCGATCTCCTTGGTGCGACCGATGACCGGGTCGAGCTTGCCCTCGCGCGCGCTGGCGGTGAGGTTGCGCCCGAACTGGTCGAGCACCAACGACGACGACGGAGTGCCCTCGCCGCGGCCGCCGGCCTCGGCGGGCTCCTTGCCCCCGGAGTAGCCGGAGAGCAGCTGGAGGACCTGCTGCCGCACCCGGTTGAGGTCGGCGCCCAGCTTCACCAGGACCTGGGCGGCGACGCCCTCGCCCTCGCGGATCAGCCCGAGCAGGATGTGCTCGGTGCCGATGTAGTTGTGCCCCAGCTGCAGCGCTTCGCGCAGAGACAGCTCCAGGACCTTCTTCGCGCGCGGGGTGAAGGGGATGTGACCGCTGGGGGCCTGCTGGCCCTGGCCGATGATCTCCTCGACCTGCTGGCGCACACCCTCCAGCGCGATCCCCAACGACTCCAGCGCCTTGGCAGCGACACCTTCACCCTCGTGGATCAACCCCAGGAGGATGTGCTCGGTGCCGATGTAGTTGTGGTTGAGCATCCGGGCCTCTTCCTGGGCCAGGACAACCACCCGCCTCGCGCGGTCGGTGAACCTCTCGAACA
>NZ_JAEIOJ010000035.1 GCF_016464305.1 Umezawaea beigongshangensis | reverse complement strand
ATTGCCGGTGCTCTGTCCATGGCGGATGAACACGGCCCTCATGCTGTCTTCGCCTCCTTGGCTGCCAGCTCGCGCAATCCCTTGTAGAGCGTGGTCCGGCTGACCCCGTAGCGTTCGGCCACGGCCGTTACCGTCGCCTCGGGGTCGCTGAGCAACAGCCGGGCCTCACGAAGCTGCTTGGGGGTGAGGGTAGGGGGTCTGCCGCCCAAACGCCCACGGGCGCGCCCTGCGGCTAGGCCAGCACGGGTGCGCTCGCTGATAAGATGGCGCTCAAAGTCGGCTAGGCTGGCAAAGATGTTGAATACCAGCTTGCCGGCCGCCGTGGTCGTGTCGATCGCCTCCGTTACGCTCTCGAACGCGACGCCGCGTTGTGCCAACTCGTTCACCGTGGCGATCAGGTCGGGCAACGATCGGCCGAGCCGATCGAGCCGCCACACCACCAGCGTATCGCCGGCACGCAGCGCCTTCAGTGCGTTCGCCAGTTCAGGCCGGGCGGCCGTCTTACCGGACGCATGTTCGGAATAGATCGGCTCACACCCGCGCGCCTGGAGAACGTCAAGCTGGGGCGCCAAGTCCTGGTCGGCCGTGGACACGCGCGCATAGCCGATCCGGCGCGTGCCGGGCTGACCGGGAAGGGGGGTGGCAGGTGTGTTCAACATTCTTTCCGCGACAGAGGTTTTCTGATCGCAGTTTGTTGCACGGGTTTTTGGACGGTTCAACGCCAGAAAGGGCAGGGTTGTAAACGCTCGCGCTAAGTGGCGGCATTCTGATCGCGCTATTTGTCGGCGAGCGTCGCTACGCGGCTACCGGCTTGGTCTCGGCCGATCGCACATAGGCGTAGAGTGTTGGCTTGGAGATGCCGAGCATCGAGCAAATCTTGGCGATCGGCATCGTGTTCTCGTGGTAGAGCCTGACGGCCAGGTCGCGCTTGTCCTTGCCGAGTGCGGCCGGCCGGCCACCCTTCTTGCCGCGAGCGCGGGCTGCGGTGAGACCGGCCTGGGTCCGCTCGCGGATCAGGTTGCGCTCGAACTCCGCCAATGCCCCGAACAGGTGGAAGGTAAGCTTGCCCGACGTGGTGGTCGTGTCGATCGCCTCGTGCAGGCTCAGCAGCCCGACCTTTTCCTCGTCGAGGTAGGTCATCCATCCGATCAGATCACGGAGCGAGCGGCCGAGCCTGTCGAGGCGCCAGACCACCAGTGTGTCGCCGGCGCGAAGCAGCTCCTTCACCTTTTCCAATCCAGGGCGAGCGGCAGTCGCCCCGGAGGCCTTGTCGGTGATGACCTTCTCGCAGCCGGCAGCCTTCAGCGCATCACGCTGGAGGTCCAGGTTCTGCTCGGCGGTCGATACGCGGGCGTAACCGATTTTCATGCGTAGGGCCGGTGGCGCCCCGATCGGGCGCGGTTTGGGAAGAAAGTCGTCATCGGCAGGTCTATGTTGCCCTAGTTTTCTTTACCGGGTAGATTTACGTCGAACAGGCCGGTTTGGCAACGCGAGCGGACTCGCATGGCGATGGGCGGGACTGTCAGGAATTTTGTGCGGGAGGCCATAGGATGGAATGGAAGGGACCATCGATATGGCAATCGACAAGGACGTTTTGGACCAGCTTCTGGCTGGTCGTGACCCGCAGGAGCTGTTTGCAAAGGACGGTCTGCTCGACGAGCTGAAGAAGGCGTTGTCGGAGCGGATGCTGTCGGCTGAGCTCGACGATCATCTGGAAAGCGAAGGCGCCGCAGGCACCATCAACCGGCGCAACGGGTCATCGAGGAAGACGATGCTGACGGGCACGTCGAAGGTGACGCTGGACGTGCCACGCGACCGGGCGGGGACGTTCGACCCGAAGCTCATCGCCAAATACCAGCGCCGTTTCCCCGACTTCGACGACAAGATCGTCTCGATGTACGCGCGCGGGATGACGGTGCGCGAAATCCGCGGGCACCTCGAGGAGCTGTACGGGATCGGCGTCTCGCCGGACCTGATCTCGACCGTCACCGATGCGGTGCTGGAGGCGGTTGCCGAATGGCAGGGTCGGCCGCTCGACGCCTGCTATCCGCTGGTGTTTTTCGACGCGATCCGGGTGAAGATCCGCGACGAAGGGTTCGTCCGCAACAAGGCGGTCTACATCGCGCTGGGCATTCAGCCGGACGGGACCAAGGAGGTGCTCGGCATCTGGATCGAGCAGACCGAGGGGGCCAAATTCTGGCTGCGCGTTATGAACGAGCTCAGGAACCGCGGCGTCGCCGACATCCTGATCGCCGTCGTCGACGGCCTGAAGGGGTTCCCGGAGGCGATCAACGCTGTCTTCCCCGAGGCCATCGTCCAGACCTGCATCGTCCATCTGATCCGCAACAGCATGAGCTTTGCGTCCTGGAAGGAGCGCAAGTTCATCGCCCAGGCGTTGCGCGGCGTCTACCGTGCCGAGACGCCCGAGGCCGGCATGGCTGCGCTGGAGGCGTTCGAGGCAGGCCCCTGGGGCCAGAAACACCCGGCCATCGCCATAAGCTGGCGGCGACACTGGGACCAGGTGATCCCGTTCTTCGCCTTTCCCGAGGGCGTCCGCCGGATCATCTACACTACGAACGCCATCGAGGCCCTGAATTCGAAGGTTCGCCGTGCCGTCCGTACCCGCGGCCATTTCCCCGGTGACGATGCCGCGATGAAGCTGTTATATCTCGTGCTCAATCACGCGGCGGACGAATGGAAGCGCCCACCGCGCGAATGGGGTGAGGCCAAAAGTCAGTTCGCCGTAATCTTCGGTGAGCGCTTCGTCATCTAATGACGGTAACCGGCCTCTCGCACAAAATTCCTGACAGTCCCCCAAAATGGCGGCCACCTCGTCGCCCAACTAAGTTCGCAATGGAAGCACGCCGCGGCAGGCCTGGTGTTCCTTGCAATCAGCGCGCTAACGCCCGACCATTTCTCGCGCATCGCCGCCATGATGATGTGCGCTACCTTCACTGTGTGCGCCTACTCTGCGGCGGCAAGCGGTCCAAACCGCTGATTGCAGCTTGAGGCTCACAATGTCCCCTTCCTTATGGTAGCAGCGGCACACCTGATCCTGGTTGATGATCATCAAGACTAGCGCACT
>NZ_JAEIOJ010000034.1 GCF_016464305.1 Umezawaea beigongshangensis | reverse complement strand
CGCAATAAACATGATGATCTAGAGAATCCCGTCGTAGCCACCATCTTTTTTTGCGGGAGTGGCGAAATTGGTAGACGCACCAGATTTAGGTTCTGGCGCCGCTAGGTGTGCGAGTTCAAGTCTCGCCTCCCGCACCATTCACCAGAAAGCGTTGATCGGATGCCCTCGAGTCGGGCAGCGTTGGGTCCTGGCCACGGGTGCGCATGATCGTGCTCCTGTCGTTGAGGACCCGGCTAGGCTGGCGGGGTTGCCTTACTGGTTAGCAGAATGAATCACCGATACGCGAGCGAACGTGAAGCGACTGCTGCTGCAAAACGTCTGCGACCTGAGCAACAACATGAATGGTCTTCGGTTTCCGTGTTTCGTAAAGTCTGGAAACGCGGAAGTCCCCTACGTGCTGCTGAAGTTGCCCGCAACAGAGAGTGGAACCAACCGGTGATACCACGATACTATGACTGAGAGTCAACGCCATGAGCGGCCTCATTTCTTATTCTGAGTTACAACAGTCCGCACCGCTGCCGGTAGCTCCTTCCGGTGGGCGCGGGGCATGACTATCGTCGCCGCACTTATGACTGTCTTCTTTATCATGCAACTCGTAGGACAGGTGCCGGCAGCGCCCAACAGTCCCCCGGCCACGGGGCCTGCCACCATACCCACGCCGAAACAAGCGCCCTGCACCATTATGTTCCGGATCTGCATCGCAGGATGCTGCTGGCTACCCTGTGGAACACCTACATCTGTATTAACGAAGCGCTAACCGTTTTTATCAGGCTCTGGGAGGCAGAATAAATGATCATATCGTCAATTATTACCTCCACGGGGAGAGCCTGAGCAAACTGGCCTCAGGCATTTGAGAAGCACACGGTCACACTGCTTCCGGTAGTCAATAAACCGGTAAACCAGCAATAGACATAAGCGGCTATTTAACGACCCTGCCCTGAACCGACGACCGGGTCGAATTTGCTTTCGAATTTCTGCCATTCATCCGCTTATTATCACTTATTCAGGCGTAGCAACCAGGCGTTTAAGGGCACCAATAACTGCCTTAAAAAAATTACGCCCCGCCCTGCCACTCATCGCAGTACTGTTGTAATTCATTAAGCATTCTGCCGACATGGAAGCCATCACAAACGGCATGATGAACCTGAATCGCCAGCGGCATCAGCACCTTGTCGCCTTGCGTATAATATTTGCCCATGGTGAAAACGGGGGCGAAGAAGTTGTCCATATTGGCCACGTTTAAATCAAAACTGGTGAAACTCACCCAGGGATTGGCTGAGACGAAAAACATATTCTCAATAAACCCTTTAGGGAAATAGGCCAGGTTTTCACCGTAACACGCCACATCTTGCGAATATATGTGTAGAAACTGCCGGAAATCGTCGTGGTATTCACTCCAGAGCGATGAAAACGTTTCAGTTTGCTCATGGAAAACGGTGTAACAAGGGTGAACACTATCCCATATCACCAGCTCACCGTCTTTCATTGCCATACGGAATTCCGGATGAGCATTCATCAGGCGGGCAAGAATGTGAATAAAGGCCGGATAAAACTTGTGCTTATTTTTCTTTACGGTCTTTAAAAAGGCCGTAATATCCAGCTGAACGGTCTGGTTATAGGTACATTGAGCAACTGACTGAAATGCCTCAAAATGTTCTTTACGATGCCATTGGGATATATCAACGGTGGTATATCCAGTGATTTTTTTCTCCATTTTAGCTTCCTTAGCTCCTGAAAATCTCGATAACTCAAAAAATACGCCCGGTAGTGATCTTATTTCATTATGGTGAAAGTTGGAACCTCTTACGTGCCGATCAACGTCTCATTTTCGCCAAAAGTTGGCCCAGGGCTTCCCGGTATCAACAGGGACACCAGGATTTATTTATTCTGCGAAGTGATCTTCCGTCACAGGTATTTATTCGGCGCAAAGTGCGTCGGGTGATGCTGCCAACTTACTGATTTAGTGTATGATGGTGTTTTTGAGGTGCTCCAGTGGCTTCTGTTTCTATCAGCTGTCCCTCCTGTTCAGCTACTGACGGGGTGGTGCGTAACGGCAAAAGCACCGCCGGACATCAGCGCTAGCGGAGTGTATACTGGCTTACTATGTTGGCACTGATGAGGGTGTCAGTGAAGTGCTTCATGTGGCAGGAGAAAAAAGGCTGCACCGGTGCGTCAGCAGAATATGTGATACAGGATATATTCCGCTTCCTCGCTCACTGACTCGCTACGCTCGGTCGTTCGACTGCGGCGAGCGGAAATGGCTTACGAACGGGGCGGAGATTTCCTGGAAGATGCCAGGAAGATACTTAACAGGGAAGTGAGAGGGCCGCGGCAAAGCCGTTTTTCCATAGGCTCCGCCCCCCTGACAAGCATCACGAAATCTGACGCTCAAATCAGTGGTGGCGAAACCCGACAGGACTATAAAGATACCAGGCGTTTCCCCCTGGCGGCTCCCTCGTGCGCTCTCCTGTTCCTGCCTTTCGGTTTACCGGTGTCATTCCGCTGTTATGGCCGCGTTTGTCTCATTCCACGCCTGACACTCAGTTCCGGGTAGGCAGTTCGCTCCAAGCTGGACTGTATGCACGAACCCCCCGTTCAGTCCGACCGCTGCGCCTTATCCGGTAACTATCGTCTTGAGTCCAACCCGGAAAGACATGCAAAAGCACCACTGGCAGCAGCCACTGGTAATTGATTTAGAGGAGTTAGTCTTGAAGTCATGCGCCGGTTAAGGCTAAACTGAAAGGACAAGTTTTGGTGACTGCGCTCCTCCAAGCCAGTTACCTCGGTTCAAAGAGTTGGTAGCTCAGAGAACCTTCGAAAAACCGCCCTGCAAGGCGGTTTTTTCGTTTTCAGAGCAAGAGATTACGCGCAGACCAAAACGATCTCAAGAAGATCATCTTATTAATCAGATAAAATATTTCTAGATTTCAGTGCAATTTATCTCTTCAAATGTAGCACCTGAAGTCAGCCCCATACGATATAAGTTGTAATTCTCATGTTTGACAGCTTATCATCGATAAGCTTTAATGCGGTAGTTTATCACAGTTAAATTGCTAACGCAGTCAGGCACCGTGTATGAAATCTAACAATGCGCTCATCGTCATCCTCGGCACCGTCACCCTGGATGCTGTACAATTGACGACGACAAGGGCCCGGGCAAACTAGTAATCAGACGCGGTCGTTCACTTGTTCAGCAACCAGATCAAAAGCCATTGACTCAGCAAGGGTTGACCGTATAATTCACGCGATTACACCGCATTGCGGTATCAACGCGCCCTTAGCTCAGTTGGATAGAGCAACGACCTTCTAAGTCGTGGGCCGCAGGTTCGAATCCTGCAGGGCGCGCCATTACAATTCAATCAGTTACGCCTTCTTTATATCCTCCAGCCATGGCCTTGAAATGGCGTTAGTCATGAAATATAGACCGCCATCGAGTACCCCTTGTACCCTTAACTCTTCCTGATACGTAAATAATGATTTGGTGGCCCTTGCTGGACTTGAACCAGCGACCAAGCGATTATGAGTCGCCTGCTCTAACCACTGAGCTAAAGGGCCTTGAGTGTGCAATAACAATACTTATAAACCACGCAATAAACATGATGATCTAGAGAATCCCGTCGTAGCCACCATCTTTTTTTGCGGGAGTGGCGAAATTGGTAGACG
>NZ_JAEIOJ010000033.1 GCF_016464305.1 Umezawaea beigongshangensis | reverse complement strand
GACGTCGACGGCAAACCCTCACTCCTGGCCACCACGGTCTCCACGCACTACGCACGCCCCGGCCTGTCCTTCCCCGGCTCGACGGTGGAGGTGCGGCCGGACCGCTCCCGTCACGTCGTGCACCGGGGCGACTTCGAGGTCGAGACGATCGCGGGCAAGCACTACGTCCGCATGTACTCCGCGATCGTCAACCCCGAGTCGGTCACCCCCGATCCGAACAAGCGCGGCGCCGGCACCTCCAGGTACAAGGACATCCAGCAGGACCCCGCCACCGGAGAGGTCACGATCTCCTCGGGCAACGACACGGCGATGCTGTGGACCGGCGCCGGGCGTCCGCTGCGGGCGGTGCAGTGGCTGGCCAAGTACGAGCACACCGATCAGGGCAAGCCCGTTCACGACCAGCACCCCGAGTACGGCAAGGGCACATCCCAGCCGGTGCTGCGCTCGTTCCTGGTCCCCTACGACGCCTTCGCCAAGGTCACCGCGGAGACCAAGCTCGAGTCCTCTCCCGACCGCGTCCCCGGCACGGACACGGTCAACGTCGACCACACCGGTGACGCGAACCAGTTCGGCATCGGCTCCACCCACCGTGAAGACCTGGCCGCGCACGCCAAGCCGGGGTCGCTCACGACCTTCTCCAGTGCCGATTCCTACTTCAAGTCGGACGCGGCGGGTCGCAAGAACGACATCGCGGACCTCTACGAGCAGCTCGGGTTGCCGAAGGACTTCGACAGCACGGCGGCGGGTCGCAAGAACGACCCGTGGTTCAGCTGGACGCAGGACGGCAAGACCGGGAAGTGGACTCCGAACTTCCGCAACGACGCGACCGAGTTGCGCAACATCGCCACCCAGCTGCGCGAGTACGTCGCCACGCGCGAGCAGCTCGCGCAGGACCCGCAGGACCGCAAGCCGGACGCCCGGATCGAGACCGACGCGGACAGCTTCCCCGACTCCGAGGGCAACCGGCGTCCGCCCACCACGTCCCTGGACGCGCGCACGGCGCGGCTGAACGACTTCGTCAACACCGAGGGGCCCGGCAAGACCGCGGTGGCCAGCATCGCCGCAGCGGTGGTCTCCCCCGTCACGACGGCGTTGAACGATCACCTGAGCACTCGTACCGATCTGCCTCCGCTCGACCAGTTCCACACCAGGCGGGTGATGGGCGACTTCCGCTCGACGCTGGCCGGAGGTGTCGCTCAGGAGCTGGGCAAGAAGATCAACCAGAACAGGTCGATCACGTCTCTGGACGATCTGCGCAAGGCGGCCACCGAGGGGATCTCGGTGAACTCCGGGCCCAAGCAGTCGCTGGTCGAGGTGCTGGGTGCTGACGCGGTCATCGACAGGCACGTCGCGGACACGATGACCAGGGCCGAGCTGAGCGTCTTGGACGCCGACAGCAGGAGCAAGCTCGCGGAGTCGCTGCGCAACGACGTCACCGGGGCGGTGGAGCGGCAGCTGCAGAAGCTGACGTCGGTGCCCGATCCGGCGCCCAAGGCGAAGAGGCTTCTCGCCGACAAGCAGTTGCAGGCGTTGCAGAAGGACATCGCCGCCGATCTGAAGGCGAACGCGACGACGCCGTTCTCGGAGCTGAAGCTCGACGAGGCCGGGTTGAAGAACGCCATCGACAACCGGGTCATGAAGTCGGTGCTCAGGAAGACCCTGGACCAGTTCACCAAGCACGACCTGACGACGATGGACTCCGACGCGGTCCGCACGATCGCGCAAAACCAGCTGCCCGTTCTGGACAGGGGTCTGAAGACCGAGTTCAGCAAGAACCCGGCTCTGGTGCTGGTGGATCCGAAGTTCCGGCAGGAACTGGCCGCCGCGGTCACGGACAACGCGATCCGCGTGGCCGAGCAGAACCTGCCGGGTCTGACGATCGCTCCTGTCGATCCCGGCGCGGTAGACGCGTTCCTGGACAAGATCCCCGATCTGGCGACGCAGGCCGAGATCGGTGCGGTGCTGGCCTCGGACGTGGCGCGCATCCGCGTCGACTTCGACACCCGTGACACCACGCAGACGCCCTACGACAACGACTTCGCTTCTCTGCGGGACGGCGCTCCGCAGCGGAGCGCCGAGCAGCGGCAGTTCGGCGAGGAGCTGAGCGCGAAGCTCAACGACCGGAACAACCCGCCGTCCCCGGCCGCTCTGGTGAAGTCGCTCGCGGAGAAGTTCCCCGACCTGGAACCGAAGTTCCGCGAAATCGCCACCGAGAACCGCAAGACTCCCGACACCAGGTTCCGGGAGGAGGGCAGGGCGACCGGCTCGCCCTACACGTTCGACGAGCACGCCCAGATGGTGCTCGGCCAGTTCCAGAAGCTGACCAACGACGACTCCCCCGAGTCGCGGTTCATGCCCAAGGACGCACTGGCCAAGGCGATCCTGTTCCACGACATCGAGAAGAGCAACGCGAAGAACCAGTTCGGCGACGGCAAGGACGGTCACGACCGCGAGCCCGAGCACAAGCTCGGCGTGCAGACGATGGACCGCCACAAGGACCTGTGGCGTGACGCGCGCGAGTACGAGGCCGTCCGCGCGATGGTGGACTCCGACCCGTTCGGCTTCTACGTGCGCAAGATGCACGACGCCGACACCACGTTCGCGTTCCTCGACGACCTGGCGCACAAGATCGGCGACTCGCCCGACCAGCGCGGGACCGTCAGCCCGGACAACCTCCGCAAGTTCTTCGACGAGTTCCACCAGTACTACCAGGCCGACTTCAGCTCCTACACCACGGACGCCAGCTACGAAGCCGACGGCACCACGCACAACGGCCCCAACGCGTTCACCAAGCAGTTCAAGATCGACGAAGACGGCAAGATCCTCCGCACACCCGACGGCCGGCACTTCGAGTACAGCAAGGACGACGTCCGGGCACGGATGGACGCCCTGCGCGAGATGTTCGCCACGGACGAGAACATCCAGCACCACCGCGAACGCATCAGGGCCGAGCAGGAAGCCAAGATCGACCGGGAGCTGGGCCGCACCTCTGCGCCCGGCACGGATCCGAGCACCAGGGAGCGCGGTTCCGCGACCGACACGGCACCGGACACCGATCGCCGGACGGACGACTCCGGCACCAGCACGCCAGGGAACACCGCTCCCGACACCGACGACCTGTCCTACGTGCCCTTCGTGGACGACGACGGCTCGGTGATCGAGGTCGGCTACAAGGCCCTGGCCGACAAGAACGGCAACGTCGTCGGGATCGCCTTCCCCACGCGTGCCGGCGACGCCGAGTTCATGCAGGCCAGCGCGGAGAACCGGCAGGACTCCACCTACCGCCAGTACCCCGGCGCGGTACCCGACCGCGGCGGCAAGCCCGGCGACTGGGCCGACGTCGACTCACCCTGGGTGGGCAAGCCCTTCTACACCGACGGCCACGCCGGTGCCCGCGGCATCGACGTGCCCACCCTCAACGGCGTCAAGCCCCTGCGTGGCGACCAGATCGCCCGCATCGTCGACGCCACCGGGCTGATGGCCAAGGCCGGTGCCACCCCCGACACCCCCGTCGTCATGCTCCAGTGCGAGACCGCTACCACCCCCAACAGCACCGGCAAGAACGACACGACGACCCAGGCGGCCGCGTTCGCCGAGCAGATGCGCGCGCTGGGCCACCGCGGCGAGACCCACGCCGCGACGACGAAGGTCTACACCCACCGCACGCAGGGCTGGACCGGCGTCCGCGACGGTGGTGTCTTCCAGCAGTTCGGCACTCGACCCGGCGATGCCAACGGCAGCAACGGCAAGGCGACTCCTCCCCCCACCGACGACACGTCCGAACAGCGCACGGACACCGACGAGATCCTCGAACGTCCGCCGAACCCCGCGGGCAGGGACTACGTCCAGGACCCGGTGCGGCGCGCGGAGCTGTACGCGACCCGGCTGAGCACCGTGCTGAGCGCGACTCCGGTGGACATGCGGCAGGTCAACAACGCGCTCGCGGTGCTCGGCGGGGACCTGAACCAGGTCGCGGTGCTGGAGCGGGAGTTCCACGCCGTGCACGGCAGTTCCATCGCCGACGCCCTCAACGACGCGGTCCGCCGCCGGGCCCTGCCCAGCAGCCGGGTCTCCGACGTGCTGCGCGCGCTGGGCTACGAGAACGCCTTCTTCGCCAACCCGAACGCACAGCCGCCGACCCCCACGACCGCGGTGGCGCCGGGTGAGCTGGACGCGGTCATGGCCGATCCGAACAGCCGGACCGACGTGCAGGCCTTCACCCAGCACCTGCGGGACCTGATCGCCGGACGCCAGTCCGACGCGGCGCTGGCGCTGCTGGGTCAGCTCGGTCG
>NZ_JAEIOJ010000032.1 GCF_016464305.1 Umezawaea beigongshangensis | reverse complement strand
GAAGCGACGGTCGCCCTCGAAGATCTGGCCCGATGTTCGCCCGCCGATCGTCGCAGTCACGGTGTCCTGCACATCCTGAGCCGTAACGCCCAACCGCGCCATCGCGTCGCGGTTGACGCGAATGTCGAGCATGGGAAGACCGGTCGTCTGCTCGACTTTCACGTCCGCGGCACCCTGCGTCTTACGCAGCGTCGCAGCGATTTGCTCGGCCGTCCGGTTCATCTGGTTGAAGTCGTCCCCGAACACCTTCACCGCGATGTCGCCGCGAACGCCGGCGATCAGCTCGTTGAAGCGCATCTGGATGGGCTGGGTGATCTCATAGGCATTGCCCGGGAACTTCGCGAGCTTACCCTCGATCCGGCTGACCAGCTCCTCCTTGGGAAGCTCAGGATCCGGCCAATCCTTGCGCGGCTTCAGGATAACGAACATGTCGGTTGCGTTCGGCGGCATCGGGTCGGCCGCCAGCTCGGCGGTGCCCGTCTTGGAATAGACGAACTGCACCTCCGGCTGCTTCGACATCATTCGCTCGATCGGCACCTGCATCGCCTGGCTCTGCTGGACCGACGTCGCCGGAATACGGAGCGACTGGATTAGCAAATCGCCTTCATCGAGCTGCGGCAGGAACACCGAGCCGAGCGTGGTGAAGGCCAGCGCCGCCACCACAAGGCTCGCGACACCCGCCCCGATCGTCACGGTCGGACGCTTCATGGCCCGATCAAGACCAGGTTCGTAGCGCTTCTTCAGCCACGTGATGATGCGGCCGTCCTTCTCCTCAACCTTCTTCGATAGCCAGATCGCGATCATCGCCGGCACGAAGGTCAGCGAGAGGATGAAGGCGAAGGCGAGCGCGATGATGACGGTGAGCGCCATCGGCACGAACGTCTTGCCCTCCACGCCTGTCAATGTGAGCAGCGGCACATAGACAAGAATGATGATCGCCTGCCCGTACACCGAGGGACGGATCATCTCACGCGCAGCGGCTGCCACGGTTGCGAGCCGTTCCTTGACGCTGAGCAATCGGCCTTCATGATGCTGTTGCTCGGCAAGCCGGCGCAGTGCGTTTTCGACGATGATGACGGCGCCATCGACGATCAGACCGAAGTCGAGGGCGCCGAGGCTCATCAGATTGGCCGAGACGCCAGCACGCAGCATCCCGAAGCCGGTCAGCATCATGGTAATCGGGATGACCAGCGCCGCAATCAGCGCCGCACGGAAGTTTCCGAGCAGCAGGAAGAGCACGACGATGACCAGTACCGCGCCTTCCGACAGGTTCTTGGCAACCGTTTTGATCGTCGAGTTGACCAGTTCGGTGCGGTTGAGCACCGGCTGGATTACGACGTCAGGGGGCAGCGACGCGTTGATCGTCTTAAGCTTCTCCGCGACCGCGGTCGACACGACGCGGCTGTTCTCGCCGATCCGCATGATCGCGGTGCCGACGACGACTTCCGTGCCATTCTCCGAGGCCGAACCCATGCGGATCGCCTGACCCGTCTTCACGGTCGCGACTTGTTCGACCGTGATCGGCACGCCGTTACGTGTCGCGATCACGGTCCTGGCCAACTCGCCGGCATTGCGCACCAGCGCATCCGAGCGGACAGCCAGACCTTCGCCATTGCGATTGACGAAGCCGCCGCCGACGCTGGTGTTGTTGCGCTCCAGCGCATTGCCCAGGTCGGTCAGCGTGATGCCGAGCGAGGCCAGCTTCTGCACATCGGGCACGACGAGGAACTGCTTGGCGTAACCGCCAATCGAGTCGACGCCGGCGAGGCCCGGAGTGTTCTTGAGAAGCGGCGTGACGATCCAGTCCTGCGCAGTGCGCAGGTAGGTCGCCTTGTCCTCTTCGGTCGTCAGTCGCTCGCCCTCTGGCGTGATATAACTGCCATCGGGCTGTTGGCCCGGTTCACCGGGCTTGTGCTTGTCGTCTGCGCGATGCTCGAGCCGAACGGTGTACATATACACCTCGCCCAAGCCGGTCGCGATCGGACCCATTTCGGGGTTTACGCCATCGGGCAGGTTCTCCTGCACGCCCTGCAGACGTTCACCCACCTGCTGACGGGCGAAATAGATGTCCGTGGCGTCCGAAAAGACCGCGGTGATCTGCGCGAAGCCGTTGCGGCTCAGCGAGCGCGTATATTCAAGGCCTGGAGTGCCGGCGAGCGCGGTTTCGATCGGGAACGACACCTGCTTCTCGACCAGCTCGGGCGAGAGCGCGGGTGCGCGGACGTTAATCTGGACCTGATTATTGGTGATGTCCGGCACCGCGTCGATCGGCAGCCGGTAGAGGGAAAACGCGCCGATGGCGGCGACGATGACGGTGAGCAGCAGGACAAGCCAGCGCTTCTCGACCGCCCATGTGACGATGCGGGCGATCATGGCTTAATCCTCGTGGCTCGCTTCGCCCTTGCCGATCTCGGCCTTGAGCGTGAAGCTTCCGGTGGTGGCGATCTGTTCGTTGCCGGTCAGGCCCGAGCGGACGATCACCGTGTCGCCCGATGCATCGCCGAGCTGGACCGGAGTCGCCTTGAAGCCCGTAGGCGTGCGAACGAACACGACCGACTTGCCCTCGAAGCTCTGGACCGCCGTTGTCGGCACGCGGATTGCGCCGCTACCGCCGCTGCCCGTGAGCTGGACGGCAGCCGTCACCGGCTCGCCGACCCGCCATTCACCACCGCGATTGTCGAGCGTGGCAAGGGCGGGCACGAGCCGCGTCTGCGGATCGAGTGCTGGCGACACGAAGGTCACGCGCGCGGTCGCCTGACGGCCCGCCGCCTTGACCAGTACCGTGTTGCCGGGGCGTACCCGGCCCGCATCCTCAGCCTTCAGATTGAGCGCGATCGACACCTGGCTCAGGTTGGCAATGCGATAGAGTTCGGCGTCCGCCGCAACCGTCTGTCCCAGCGTCACGGGGCGCGCGATGATCTGTCCCGAGATCGGCGCGGCGATGCCGAGCCGGTTGAGACCACCGCCGCCGACACCGGCGGCCGACACCATGCTCCGCGCCTGCGTCAGCGCGATCCGCGCTTCCGTCGCCGCCGTGCGGGCAGCAATCAGATCCTGCTCAGGAGACACCTTCTGCGCGTACAGCCGTTGCTCGCGTGCGAGGTTCGAATTGGCGAGCTGAAGCCGTGCCCGTGCCGCTTCGACCTCGCCCTTGATTTGCGCCGCCTCGCGGCTCTCGATTACCGCGATAGTCTGGCCGCGCCCCACGGATTGACCAAGGTTGCGCGTCAGTGCGACCACCCGTCCCGCGATCGCGGCCGAGACGACTTGCGTGCCTTGGGGATCGCCCTCGATGATCGCGGGAAGCTCGATCGTTCCGGCTCCGCCGATGATCGGCCGTCCGACTTGGACGCCCGCCGCAGCGATCTGATCGGCACCCAATAGGACGACGCCCTCATCAGCGTGACCGCCTTCAGCACCGCCCTTTTCCGCACCAGCAGCCGCTTCATTGCCGGCTGCTCCATTGGCGGCCGCCTCGTTCCCGGTGTCTTTGCCACCGCAGGCAGCCAACAGCAGGGCGAGTGACGCCGCGCCCGCGAGATAGAAGCTCTTCATCACTGATTTCCCCCATTGGGCGCAGGAGCGGTCAGTCGCTCCACTTGCGCGCGGGCATTCTGGTAGTTGGCAAGCGCATCGATCGCGGCGACCCGCGTTTCAGCGAGAGTGCGTTCCGCATCGAGCAATTCGAGCTGGCCGAACTTGCCCTCGCGATAACCGATCCGCGCGATGCGGGCGGCCTCCTGTGCAGCCGCCAGCGCCGGCCCAGACGCCGCACGAGCCGTCGTTGCGGCATTGGCCGCTTGCGCCTGCGCGTCCGTGATCGCCTGTTCGATGTCGAGCGCGGTCACGCGACGCTGTGCATCCGCCTGTGTCCGCTGCGCGGTCGCCTGCGCGATCGCCGCGCGACCATTGTTGAACACCGGGATCGGGATCGACACGGTGAACACCGCCGCCATATCGTTGGTCGCTTCCAGGCGGCGGATCGCAGGCCCGACATTGAGGTCAGGGACGCGATTGGCGCGCGCGAGCCGCACGCCGGCTTCCGCGATCGAGAAATCCGCGTTCGCCGCCGCCAGCGCGAGCGTGCCGGTTGTGTTGACCGGTGCCACCGGCCCATAGACGTTCGCCCCCGGCAGGCGATCGAGCAGCGTGTCATCGAGCGCGCCGTCGATCGGTCGGCCAATCCGACGCGCCAGATTGGCGCGGGCGGCCTCTGCCAAGCGAAGCTGCCGCTCCACATTGGCATCGGCATTGATCCGGGCGACGTCCGCACGCTGTTGCTCCAGCGGAGAGGCACGCCCCGCCTGCACGCGGACGCTCGCGGCGCGCAGCGCGTCGCTGGCGATCCGGGCCTGGTCCCGCGCTGTCGTTACCCGCCGGTCGGCGGCGACCGCTTCGACGTAGAGCTGCGTCACCTGAAGCCGGACATCCGCTGCGATGATCGCAGCCTGGATCTCGGCCCGGGA
>NZ_JAEIOJ010000031.1 GCF_016464305.1 Umezawaea beigongshangensis | reverse complement strand
CGCGGCCGCGCGTGGGCGAGCCCCCCCCCCCCGCCCGCGCTGGTTGGGTGGGTGCCCCCCCCCTCGGGGGCTGGTTGCGGGCCCGCGCCCCCCCCGCGCCCCACGACCTGTGCCAGACGAGGGTCACCCCCAGCGCCGCCACCACGCCCGCGGCGCCCGCCGCCGCCACGACGTCGTGCGGCGGCACGCGCTCGGCGGCCAGTCCCGCCGCCGCGACGCCGAGCCCCTGCGAGACCTTCAGCGCGGTCACCGCCAGCCCGAACGCCTGACCCCGCCGCGCGTCGGGCACCGCCCGCACGAACTCGGTGCTCGCCACGAGCTGGTAGGCGCTGCCCAGGCCGGAGACGGTGAACAGCAGCAGCGTCGTCAGCAGGTCCGGCCGGGTCAGGCAGAGCACCAGGGGCGCGCACGACACGACCGCCAGCGCGGGCATCCACCGCACCCGCACGGGCGTGGCCAGGCGCGCGACGAGCACCATGCCGATCGCCGTGCCCAGCGCGCAGGCGGAGAAGAGCAGACCGACGGCGACCGGACCGGCCCCCAGCGCCGCCGAGTAGGGCGCGGCCAGGGCCTCGCCGGTGATGTAGAAGCCCGACAGGCAGGCGAACGCCACGAGCGCCCGCAGCCGCGGGTCTCCCCACACCAGCGCCGCGCCCGCCGCGACGTCGGTGAGCCAGCGGGAACCCTCCCCGCCCGGCGCCGCGGCGGCGGGCCGGGGACGCACCCACCGCCACACCAGCAGGGCGGACAGGGCGAACGAGACCGCGTCGGCCAGCAGCACGCCTCCGGTGCCCAGGAGCACGACCAGCGCGCCACCCCCGGCGAAACCCACGACCTGGGCGAACTGGGTGACGGTGTTGAGCGCGGCCTGACCCACCGGGTAGCGCTCGCCCTCCAGCACGTGCGGCAGCAGCGCGGCCCGCGCGGCTCCGCCGGGTGCGCCCGCGAGCTGCACGGCGACCAGCAGCGCGGCCACGGCCCACAGCGGGACGCCGGGGACCGCCATCACCGCGACCAGCACGGCGCGCACCACGTCCGCGCCGATCATGACCCGGCGCCGGGGACGGCGGTCGGCCACGCCCGACAGCAGCGGACCGCCCACCAGGTCGGGCAGGAACGTCAGCGCGTAGGTCAGCGCCGTCAACCCCGCCGACGCGGTCCGCTGGTAGACGAGCACCGACAGCGCCACCCTGGCGAACTGGTCCCCGATCACCGTCACGCTCTGCGCCACGAACAGCGCGCGGAACTCCCCGACGCCGAAGACCTCACGGAACGTCGCCACGCTCAGCGTCCCGTGCGCGCGCCGGGACCGCACGCCGGTGGTCGTGGGACGCCGGTCGCGTGCGCGTCCGGCGCGAGGAGTGCGCCCGCCGGTGCAGGCGGAGGTGTTCGGCCCGGTGCGCCCACGTTGCTGACGGTAGCGAAAAGGATGTCCGAGCGTAACCATTGCTCACATACCGACCGGTCGGTACCCTGACCTGCCGTGGGCAACGAGCAACGACGCCAGATCGACGCACTGGTGCTGGACTGGGGCGGCGTGCTCACCGTCCCGGTGCCGACCTTCGTCGGGGACTGGCTGACCTCCGAGAGCATCGACCGCGACCGCTACCGGGCGACCATGCGCGCCTGGACGGGACGCGAGGCACTGCCGGGCAACCCGGTGTTCCGCCTGGAGACCGGTGATCTCACCGTCGCCGAGTTCGAACACCTGCTGGCGGCCGAGCTGATCACCACCACCGGTGCGGACGTCGTCCCGGAGGGGTTGCTGCGCCGCATGTTCGGCTCCGCACACCCCGACGAGGCGATGATCGGCCTGGTCCGCGATGCCCGCGCCAGCGGTCTGCGCACCGCGCTGTTGTCCAACAGCTGGGGCGAGGGCTACCCCGTGGAGCTGCTCGCCGAGCTGTTCGACGTCGTCGTCATCAGCGGCCGCATCGGGATGCGCAAACCCGAGCCGCGCATCTTCGAGCACCTGCTGGAGCAGCTCGCCCTGCCCGCATCGCGCTGCGTGTTCTTCGACGACGCGCCCGCGAACGTCGAGGGCGCGAGGTCCGCCGGTCTGCACGCCTTCCGGCACACCGACGCGGCGAGCACCCGCGCAGCCGTGGCCGGTCTCGTCCCCGACCTCACCGGAGTGCGCGCATGACGGACCTCCCCGGCCTCGGCCTGGCGCCGCTGACCGCCTACCTCGACGAGCACCGCCCCGGCCTGCGCGCCGGTGAGCTGACCGCTCAGCTCGTCCCCGGCGGCAGGTCCAACCTGACCTACCGGATCGGCGACGGCGAGCACCGCTGGGTGCTGCGCCGCCCGCCCCTGGGCCACGTGCTGGCCACCGCCCACGACATGACCCGCGAGCACCGCGTGATCTCCGCGCTCGCCGGGACCGACGTGCCCGTCCCGCACGCCGAGCTGCTGTGCACCGACACCGACGTGCTCGGCGCTCCGTTCTACCTCATGGACGAGGTGCCCGGCACGGCGCTGCGCCACCGCGACGAGTGCCCGTGGCTCACCCCCGAGGTGGCCGGCGTGCTCTCGCAGCGGCTGGTCGACGTGCTGGCCGACCTGCACGCCGTGGACCCGGAGTCGGTGGGCCTGGGCGACTTCGGCCGTCCCGACGGGTTCCTCGAACGCCAGGTCGCGCGCTGGGGCAAGCAGCTCGACGCTTCGCGCAGCCGCGAGCTGCCAGGCATCGACGAGCTGCGCGCCCGCCTCGCCGCGTCCGTGCCCCGCTCGGCGCGCGCGACGATCGTGCACGGCGACTACCGCCTGGACAACGTCCTGGTCACCGCCGATCCGCTGGACATCAGCGCCGTGCTGGACTGGGAGATGGCGACGCTGGGCGATCCGCTCGCCGACGTCGGCCTGCTCTGCGTGTACTGGCAGGGCACCGGCAAGACCGACGACCCGGTCACCGGCACCGTCCCGACCATGCCGGGCTTCGCCTCCGGCGAGGAGCTGGTCGAGCGCTACGCGCGGCGCAGCGGCGCCGACGTGTCGCAGCTCGGCTGGTACGTCGCGTTCGGGTACTTCAAGCTCGCCGTGATCATCGAGGGCATCCACTTCCGCTTCACGGCGGGCAAGACCGTGGGCGCCGGTTTCGACACGCTCGGTGCGATGACCCTGCCGCTGGTCGAGCACGGTCTGGCCGCCTCTACCCCGAGGGAGAAGTGATGGACTTCGCCTACGACGCCCGCACCGAGGAACTGCGCGGCCGGCTGCTGACGTTCATGGACGAGGTGATCTACCCGGCGGAGCCCGTCCTGGAGGAGCAGCTCGCCGCGGCGGCCGACCCGTGGGCGCGCACGCCCGTCGTCGAGCAGGTGAAGGCCGAGGCACGCGCTCGTGGACTGTGGAACCTGTTCCTGCCCGACGCCGAGCACGGCGCCGGACTGACGAACCTCCAGTACGCGCCGCTGGCGGAGATCACCGGCCGCAGCCCGCACCTCGCGCCGGAGGCGGTCAACTGCGCCGCGCCCGACACCGGCAACATGGAGGTGCTCGCGCAGTTCGGCACCGAGGAGCAGAAGGAGCGGTGGCTGAGGCCGCTGCTCGACGGCGAGATCCGCTCGGCGTTCTGCATGACCGAGCCGGACGTGGCCTCCTCCGACGCGACGAACATCGCCACCCGCATCGAGCGCGACGGCGACTCCTACGTGATCAACGGGACCAAGTGGTGGTCCTCGGGCGCGATGGCCCCGAACTGCGCGGTCTTCATCGTCATGGGCAAGACCGACCCCGAGGCCGAGCGGCACCGGCAGCAGGCGATGATCCTCGTGCCGCGCGACACCCCCGGTGTGCACGTCAAGCGCGGGATGCACGTCTTCGGCTACACCGACGCCGGGCACGGCGGGCACGCGGAGATCGAGTTCCGCGACGTGCGCGTCCCGGCGGAGAACCTCGTCGCCGGTGAGGGCGAGGGCTTCGCCATCGCGCAGGCGCGGCTGGGCCCCGGCCGCATCCACCACTGCATGAGGCTGATCGGCATGGCCGAGCGCGCCCTGGAGCTGATGTGCCGCCGGGTCACCGAGCGCGTGGCGTTCGGCAGGCCGATCGCCACGCAGGGCGTGGTGCAGGAGTGGATCGCCGAGTCGCGGGTGCGCATCGAACAGGCGCGGCTGCTGGTGCTCAAGACCGCGTGGCTGATGGACACCGTGGGCAACAGGGGCGCGCACACCGAGATCCAGGCCATCAAGATCGGTACGCCGTCGATGGTGGAGTGGGTGCTGGACAAGGCGATCCAGGCCCACGGCGCGGGCGGCGTGAGCCAGGACTTCCCGCTGGCCCAGCTCTGGGCCTCGGCCCGCACCCTGCGTCTGGCCGACGGTCCCGACGAGGTGCACCGCCGCTCGCTGGCCCGCCGCGAGCTCAAGCGCTACCTGCCGGGCTGACGCCGGTCGCGGGGGGGCCCCCCCCCCCGGGGCGGGGGCCCCCGCCCCCCCCCCCCGGCGCGGCG
The DNA here is from genome assembly GCF_016464305.1 of Umezawaea beigongshangensis. Taxonomy (GTDB): domain Bacteria; phylum Actinomycetota; class Actinomycetes; order Mycobacteriales; family Pseudonocardiaceae; genus Umezawaea_A; species Umezawaea_A beigongshangensis. The sequence continues at coordinate 75 of NZ_JAEIOJ010000031.1, read as the reverse complement.
GGGCCGCCCCCGCCCCGGGGGCGCGGCGGGACGCCGGCCCGGGGGCGCGGGCCGGGGGGCGGGGCGCCCCGGGCG
>NZ_JAEIOJ010000030.1:1774-5171 GCF_016464305.1 Umezawaea beigongshangensis | reverse complement strand
ATTGTCCGGCGGTGACCTACTCTCCCACACCCTCACGAGTGCAGTACCATCGGCGCAGGAGGGCTTAACTTCCGGGTTCGGAATGGGACCGGGTGTTTCCCCTCCGCCATGACCGCCGAAACACTATGAAATTACCTACTACCGTGGGCACCACACCCACCCCCACCAACGAGAAGGGGGGTGGACCGTGGTGGTCCGGTTCGGTTCTTTCAGAACCGCACAGTGGATGCGTAGCGCCTTTGAGGCAAGTCCTCGGCCTATTAGTACCAGTCAACTCCACACGTTGCCGTGCTTCCATCTCTGGCCTATCAACCCAGTGGTCTAGCTGGGGGCCTTAACCCACAAAGGGGTGGGATACCTCATCTTGGAACAGGCTTCCCGCTTAGATGCTTTCAGCGGTTATCCCTTCCGAACGTAGCCAACCAGCAATGCTCTTGGCAGAACAACTGGCACACCAGAGGTTCGTCCGTCCCGGTCCTCTCGTACTAGGGACAGCCTTCCGCAAGTATCCTACGCGCGCGGCGGATAGGGACCGAACTGTCTCACGACGTTCTAAACCCAGCTCGCGTACCGCTTTAATGGGCGAACAGCCCAACCCTTGGGACCTACTCCAGCCCCAGGATGCGACGAGCCGACATCGAGGTGCCAAACCATGCCGTCGATATGGACTCTTGGGCAAGATCAGCCTGTTATCCCCGGGGTACCTTTTATCCGTTGAGCGACGCCGCTTCCACCAGCCAGCGCCGGATCACTAGTTCCGACTTTCGTCCCTGCTCGACATGTCTGTCTCACAGTCAAGCCCCCTTGTGCACTTGCACTCGACACCTGATTGCCAACCAGGCTGAGGGAACCTTTGAGCGCCTCCGTTACCCTTTGGGAGGCAACCGCCCCAGTTAAACTACCCACCAGGCACTGTCCCTGATCCGGATCACGGACCGAGGTTAGACATCCAGTACGACCAGAGTGGTATTTCAACGACGACTCCACACCAACTGGCGTTGGCGCTTCACAGTCTCCCACCTATCCTACACAAGCCGAACCGAACACCAATACCAAGCTATAGTAAAGGTCCCGGGGTCTTTCCGTCCTGCCGCGCGTAACGAGCATCTTTACTCGTAGTGCAATTTCGCCGGGCCTGCGGTTGAGACAGTCGAGAAGTCGTTACGCCATTCGTGCAGGTCGGAACTTACCCGACAAGGAATTTCGCTACCTTAGGATGGTTATAGTTACCACCGCCGTTTACTGGCGCTTAAGTTCTCAGCTTCGCCCCGAAGGACTAACCGGTCCCCTTAACGTTCCAGCACCGGGCAGGCGTCAGTCCGTATACATCGTCTTGCGACTTCGCACGGACCTGTGTTTTTAGTAAACAGTCGCTTCTCGCTGCTCTCTGCGGCCGCCCCGCCCTAGCCCGCAAAGGGGCTTCAAGCAGTGCGGCCCCCCTTCTCCCGAAGTTACGGGGGCATTTTGCCGAGTTCCTTAACCACAGTTCGCCCGATCGCCTCGGTATTCTCTACCTGACCACCTGTGTCGGTTTGGGGTACGGGCCGCGTGAACACTCACTAGAGGCTTTTCTCGGCAGCACGGGATCACTCTACTTCGCCTCAATCGGCTATGCATCACGTCTCAGCCTTGATGACTGGCGGATTTGCCTACCAGCCGGCCTACACGCTTACACCAGTACTACCACTCACTGGCGGAGCTACCCTCCTGCGTCACCCCATCGCTTGACTACTACAAGTTCGGGTCCCGCGCTCCACCACACCAGTGACCCGAAGGTCGGCGGTGCGGCTTTGGGCGGTTAGCATCACAAGCCTCGCCATGGGCGCGTTCACACGGGTACGGGAATATCAACCCGTTGTCCATCGACTACGCCTGTCGGCCTCGCCTTAGGTCCCGACTTACCCTGGGCGGATTAGCCTGGCCCAGGAACCCTTGGTCATCCGGCGGGGGAGTTTCTCACTCCCCTTTCGCTACTCATGCCTGCATTCTCACTCGCACAGCCTCCACACCTGGATCACTCCGGCGCTTCGCTGGCTGCACGACGCTCCCCTACCCATCCAGACGACTGCACGCACCTCAAGGGCACGCGGATCAAAGTCTGAATGACACAGCTTCGGCGGTGTGCTTGAGCCCCGCTACATTGTCGGCGCAGGACCACTTGACCAGTGAGCTATTACGCACTCTTTAAAGGGTGGCTGCTTCTAAGCCAACCTCCTGGTTGTCTGGGCGACCCCACATCCTTTCCCACTTAGCACACACTTAGGGGCCTTAGCTGGTGTTCTGGGCTGTTTCCCTCTCGACTACGAACCTTATCGCCCGCAGTCTCACTGCCACACTCTCACGTACCGGCATTCGGAGTTTGGTTGATTTCGGTAAGCTTGTGGGCCCCCTAGACCATCCAGTGCTCTACCTCCGGCACGAAACATGTGACGCTGCACCTAAATGCATTTCGGGGAGAACCAGCTATCACGGAGTTTGATTGGCCTTTCACCCCTAACCACAGCTCATCCCCCAGGTTTTCAACCCTGGTGGGTTCGGGCCTCCACGCGGTCTTACCCGCGCTTCACCCTGGCCATGGCTAGATCACTCCGCTTCGGGTCTAGACCACGCGACTATGGACGCCCTGTTCGGACTCGCTTTCGCTACGGCTACCCCACACGGGTTAACCTCGCCACGTAGCACTAACTCGCAGGCTCATTCTTCAAAAGGCACGCCGTCACCCCTAAAGGCTCCGACGGATTGTAGGCACACGGTTTCAGGTACTATTTCACTCCCCTCCCGGGGTACTTTTCACCTTTCCCTCACGGTACTAGTCCGCTATCGGTCACCAGGGAGTATTTAGGCTTAGCGGGTGGTCCCGCCAGATTCACAGCGAATTTCACGAGTACGCTGCTACTTGGGAACACCGTCAGGAGACACCGGGTTTTCGCGTACGGGAGTCTCACCCTCTACGCTCGCGCTTTCCAGACACGTTCCGCTAACCACAGTGTTTTCTTACTCCTCGACAGTCCGGCAGAACTGTCAGACAGGTCCCACGACCCCGAAAACGCAACCCCTGCCGGGTATCACACGATTCCGGTTTAGCCTCATCCGTTTTCGCTCGCCACTACTCACGGAATCACGGTTGTTTTCTCTTCCTGCGGGTACTGAGATGTTTCACTTCCCCGCGTTCCCTCCACACGCCCTATGTGTTCAGACGCGGGTGACCCCACATGACTGGGGCCGGGTTTCCCCATTCGGACACCCTAGGATCTCAGCTCGGTTGGCAGCTCCCCTAGGCTTTTCGCAGCCTCCTACGTCCTTCATCGGCTCCTGGTGCCAAGGCATTCACCGTATGCCCTTAAAAACTTGACCACAAAGATGCTCGCATCCACTGTGCAGTTCTCAAAGAACGATC
>NZ_JAEIOJ010000002.1 GCF_016464305.1 Umezawaea beigongshangensis | reverse complement strand
ACGGCGCGCGCCCCGGTGATGCCGTGCCAGACCCGCGTCCGCGCGGCGGGACCGGCCATCGTGTCGAGCAGCCGCGCCGGGGCCGCGGGTGAACACGCCGCGCTCGACCGCGGTGAAGCCCTCGCGCAGCCGCGCCTGCGGCATGGCGTCCAGCAGCATGTTGACGCCCACCTCCACCTCGGCCTTGGCCAGCAGCGCGCCGACGCAGAAGTGCCTGCCCAGCGCGAAGGCCAGGTGGTTGGCCGCGGCGGAGAACGCCTTCGTGGTGCTGAGGTCCTCGCGGAAGACGTCGAAGCGGTCCGGATCGGCGTAGCGCTCGGGATCGCGGTTCGCCGCGCCGATCAGGCACGTCACCGTGCTGCCGGCCGGCACGACGCCGCCGGAGAACTCCACGTCCTCCGCGGGCTGGCGCATGATCATGTGCACCGGCGGGCTGTAGCGCAGCGTCTCGGCGAACGCGGCCGGAACGAGATCGCGGTCCTCGCGCACCGCGGCGAGCTGGTCGGGGTGCTCCAGCAGGTTGTTGAACAGGCTGACGACGGCCTTGTCCGTCGTCTCACCCCCGGCGGTGAGCAGCAGGCTGCAGAACGCCTTGACGTCCTCGTCGCTCATCTTCGTGCCGTCGATCTCCGCCTCGCACAGCGTCGAGAGCAGGTCGTCGCCGGGGTTCTGCCTGCGCTCCCGGATGATCGGCAGCATGTAGGCGGCGAACTCCTCCTTGGTGCGCAACCCGTCGGCGATCACCCGCGGGTCCTGGCTCAGGTTTCCCAGGAACGCGATGATGGCCGTGTACCAGCGGTGGAACGCCTCGTGGTCGCCCTTGTCCAGGCCGAGCACGTCGACGATGACGTTGACGGGGAAGCGCGACGCGAACTCCGGCACCAGGTCGACCGTGCCGCGGTCGCGGAAGGCGTCGATCAGTTCGGTGGCGTTGCGCTCGATGACCGGGAGGAACTTCTCCTCCAGCGCGGAGCCGCGGAAGGCGGGTGCGACGAGCGCCCGCCGCACCGAGTGCTCGCGGCCGCTCATCTGCAGGATCGTCCTGCCGTGCACGGGTTCCAGCTGCCAGTCGTAGTTGTCCGTGGTGAACACCGGATCGCGGAAGGCGCGTTCGACGTCGGCGTAGCGCGAGACGATGTAGCTCTGCGTCGCCTCGTGGTGCAGCAGAGGTGCCCGTTCCCGCAGGACGCGGTAGGCGCTGTACGGGTCGGCGGCGAACTCCGGCGACAGGATGTCGGGGACTTCTGGGGCCGTGGTCATGACACTCCCTGGAGGGGCGCTGGGTGGTGTGCGACCGAGGCTATTGAGCTTTCACCCATCGGGTCTAGAGCCGTGCGGGGGGCGTCGCAGCGTGCTCCTGCCTGCGCCGCGACGGTCCGGGCGCGAACGGTCTCCCGCCGCACCGCCCGCCACGTGCGAAGATCGACTTCGCGGAGTCCGGCGGCGCTCCCGCGGGCGACGGTGTTAATGTGGATCTTCTTCAGAACTCGTCAGCCGTCGCCCGCAGTCCTCTGTGGACGACGATCGGCGACGCCGTCCCACCCGCGGTGCCGGGCGGGACGGCGCGCTCGCGATCACGCGGCGAGCAGGGTGTCGAGCTTGGTGAAGGAGCTCTCCCAGCCGAGCTGCGCCATGCTCACGACCTCCGCGGAGTAGGGGCCCTGGCGCAGGACGAGCCGCGTCGTGCCGCCCTCCTCGTGGAACTCGACGCGCGTGGTCGTGCGGGGGGACCCCTCGCTCCCCTCCTCCACGCCCACGATCAGCGCGTCCTCCACGACCTCGGTGAAGCGGGCGTCGACCGGCGACGTGAAGTCCGGGTCCGCGTCGCTGACCATCGTGAACCGCTGGTGACCGCCCGTGCGGGCGTCCACGTCCACGGTGTCGCGGGGGACGGAGAACCCCACCGGGCCGAACCACCGCGCGAGCTGGTCGGGGTCGGTGAACGCGGCGAACACGAGTGCCCGCGGAGCGGCGAAGACGCGGGTCATGACGAGTTCGGTGGTGGTCTCGGGCTGGGTCACTGTTCTGTTCCTCCGGTGTCGGGCCGGTCCGGCCGCTGATCTCGCTGCTGTCGTCGCTGCGCGGTCCGTCGCAGGTGCTCGTCGAGACGGTCGAAGCCGGTGTCCCAGAACCGCCGGTGGCCCTCCACCCGGTCCATCGCCTCCCGCAGCGGTTCCGGTCGCAAGCTGCTCGACCGCCACTGCGCTGAGCGACTGCGGGAGATCGGCCCCGCCCGCTCCAGCACCTTCAGGTGCCGTGAGACCGCAGGAAGGCTCATGGGGAACGGCGCCGCCAGCTCCGAGACGGTCGCGTCCCCCTCGGCCAGCCGGGCGAGGATCGCCCGGCTGGCCGAGGGGGACGCGACCGCGGCGACGACGACGCTGAGCCGATCCGGGGCCACTGTTCAACCACCTCGTTGATTAACGGGTGTGTTGAACGTAGAGCAGCGCGGGCAGATGTCAAGCGCCTCGTCGGGACGTCCGCCACGCCGCCAGGGCGACGCCCGCCGGGACGGCGGTGTTCAGCAGCAGGACCGGGATCTCCTCCAGCACGGTGTACCCGGCGACGACGACCCCGATCCCGGCGTTCACGACGCACACCAGGGTCCACAGCGGCACGAAGATCGCGGCGGCTTCCCCGGTCGCGGAGAACGCTCCGCCGCCGAGGAGCGCGGTCAGCAGTGCGACGCCCGCCCAGAGCAGCAGTCCGGCCGCGAGGAACAGCGGGGTCCGTCCACCGTGGACGACCGGGCCGCCGTCCCACGCCGCCGCGCTGGCGAACCACGCTCCCGCTGCGACGGCCGCGGGCACGCCGAACACCGCGCCGAACGCGACGACCCGCGCGCGGACCGGCCGGTCGGCGGTGCGGGCGTCGAGCGCGGCGACGAGGTACCACGACGGCAGGAACACCGCCGCCGCGACGGCGCCCACCGCGGGGTGGTCGGACTGGGAGAGCAGAGCTGTCAGCAGCAGAACGGCCGTGAGCAGCAGCAGTCCGGCCGCGACGAGCTTCGAGGTGCGCATATAACAACGTTAACAAAAATATGTTACCGGCGCTCGGGGTAGTGTCGCGGACGTGGGTGAACCGGTTCCGGTCGAGGTCGTGGCACTGCTGGTCTCCCCGGTGCACGCCTACGAGGGCAGGCCGCAGGACGGGCCGGGAGCCGATCCGCTGGCGGGTGCGCGCGAGTGCGTCGAGGTGCGCGCGGGCCTCGGCCTGGTCGGCGACCGGTACTACGGGCGTCCGGCGCACCGCCGGGCCGCCGTGACCGTGTTCGCGGCGGAGTCGCTGGACGCGATCACCCGCGAGCTGGAACTGCCCGCCACCCCGCACCCGCTGCTGCCGCGGCGCAACGTCGTGCTGCGCGGGTTCCCCGTCGACGACCTGGCCGCCCGGCGCGGCGCGGACGGCGTCGTGTTCACCGTGGACTGCGGTGACGGCCCGGTCCGCTTCCGGGCGCACCGCCCCGCCAGCCCGTGCGGCTGGATGAACGTCGTGCTGGCCCCCGGAGCGCACCGGGCGCTGCGCGGGCGCGGCGGCGTGCGCTGCGAAGCCCTGGACGACGGCGTGCTGCGCACCGGTCCCGCGGTGCTGCGCGTCGAGCCGCCGCGGAGCTGAGCCCTCGGCGCACGGGCCTGGACCGTGCGGCCGGACCGGGAGCGGGGCCGCTGCCGGGCGCGCTCTCCGGGTGCGCTCTCCGGGCGCCACTCTCCGGGCGCCACGGGGGAGTTCCCGTGGCGCCCGCTCCGGATGCGGTCGCGCGCTCAGTCGGCGGCGATCTCCTGCTTCGACCGGGCACGCCCGGCCCGCAGACCCACCAGGACGTCGATGAGGAGGAACGCCACCAGGCTCACGCCCAGCAGCGGGGCGAACCACCCGGCCGCCAGCGCCAGCACCGCGGCGGCGACGAGCGCGCCGCGCGGTGCCCGGCGCCACTGCCCGCGCGGGACCGGCCGCCCCGTCGCGAAGCCGGTGGCGCGGGTGGGCCTGCGCAGCCACCACATGCGGTAGCCGAGCACGACCATCGTGACCAGGCCGAGGCCCAGCGCCAGCAGCAGGAGCTGGTTCGGCCAGCCGAACAGCACGCCCATGTGCCCGTCGACGCCCCACCGGGCGAGCTTCGCGACGAACGGGAAGTCGGCGAAGCGCAACTCGTCCACGATCTCGCCGGTGCCGCCGTCCACGGCCACCGCGTCGACCTGCGTGGGCCAGGAGCGGCCGATCTCGGTCACCCGCCACGCCGCGCCCGCCTCGGCGGGCAGCGCGATCTCGACGGTCGACCCGTCGATCCCGGCGGCGCGCGCGGCGGCGAACACCTCGTCGACCGTCTCCGGCGACGCCGGGTCGGCCGGGGTGTCGCCGTGTCCGGCGTGGCCCGAGTGCTCGCCTGCTCCGGCCGTGGACAGCGCGGGGGTCGCCCAGCCCAGCGAGGTGCGCAGGGAGGAGACGTTCTCACCGGCGTGGGTCGACCAGGTCAGTCCCGTCGCCGACAGGAACAGCGCGCCCACGAGCACCCACAGGCCCAGCGCGCCGTGCCGCCGCACGGTGCGGCGGCGGACGGACTCCCGCGCGGTGCGGTCGGCCCGCTTGCGCGAGATCCACAGCACCAGGCCGCCCAGCGCGACCACCCACAGCCAGGACGCGGCCAGTTCGCTGTAGAGGCGGCCCGGCTCGCCGAGCAGCAGGTTGCGGTGCAGCTGGTCGAGGGTCGTGCGCAGCGGCAGCACCCCGCTGGTGCCGTAGGTGACGAGGTCGCCGACCACCTCGCCGGAGCCGGGATCGACGAACAGCGTGCGGCGCTCGGACTCGCCGAGGCTCGCGTCGCTGAACAGGACCCTGGTGGTGTCGCCGGGTTCTGGCGCGGGCCGGACCGCGACCAGGTCGCCGTCCGGCCCGGCGTCGAGCGCGGCGCGGACCTGTTCGGACAGCGGGAGCTGCTGCTCGCCCACCGGAACGCGGAGCTGGTCGGAGTAGACCCACGACTCCAGCTGGGGCGTGAGCGCGTAGAGCACACCGCTCAGCGCGGCGACCAGGACGAAGGGGCCGACGAGGACACCGGCGTAGAAGTGCAGGCGCAGCACCAGTCCGCGCCACGCGGGGGCGCGCGGTGCGGACGCCGGTTCGGACTGCGGCGACTCGGGAGGTGACGGCTCGGGAGGTGACGACGTGGTCATGAGGATCTGTCCCTGGGGGTCGAGGTGGCACGGGGCGGCACCACGGCGCGGCGCGTGCGGCGGTGGTGCGGTGGGGGAGGGTCAGCCCCGTGCCGGGGGACCGCGCCGGGACAGCGCGGTGCGCCGCAGGACCCCGGTGACCGGGAGGGGCGGCGGCGCGGTGGGGAAGAGGATCGTCAGCGGCGCCGTGGCGGGAAGCGGCGCGAGCCTGCGCGGCAGCACGGACCCGATCGCGGCGGTCAGCGCGAACAGCGCGCGCTCCGCGCACGTCAGCACGGCGGTGAGCGCGAGAGTGGCGACGACGTGCGCCGCGACCATCAGCCCCGGCTCCTCGGCGGACGTGCCACCGTGCCCGTGGTGGGCCGCGTGCGCGTCGCGGGAGGTCAGGGTGAGCAGCACGTGCACGGCGACCTGTCCGGTGCTCAGCAGCGCCAGGATGTCCCGCGGCCCGCGCTCGCACCCGGCGAGCCCGCTCGCCGCCCAGGCCACGAGCGCGATCAGCAGCACGGTCAGCGCGGCGCTCGGCAGCCGGCCGTTCGCGCCGACGTGCGCGCTGACCGCCAGCACGCCGGTGGCCAGCCCCGCCACGCCGCCCCGCGCGCGCCGCAGCGCGCCTCGGGTGGGATGGGGACCGGCCACGTCGGCAGCGTAACCGCGGCTCACCCGTGGGAGAACCGCTCGCCGTGGGCGTTCGCGGGCACGCGCGGCCGGTCGCTCCCGCTCCGCCCGCTCGCCGCCCACGACCGGTACTACGTGCGGCGAGGGCTACCGGCTCACGGTGGACGCGCTCTCGTACGAGCGCAGCTGCACGTGGGTGGTCTGCTCCAGCACGTTCGCACCCGACGGCGAGGGCAGACCGAGGCGGTGGTCCAGCAGCCCCGTCCAGCGCCCGCAGTCGCTCGCCGGGAACCCCAGCTGCTCGTCGACCGTGGCGAACCGGAGCGTCGGCGGGTCCTGCGACACGACCTCGGTCTCCCCGACCGGCTGGAGCACCGAACGGATCGGATCGTCCTCGTCGCCGATCGTGCACCCCGTCGGCAGCAGCGGGCCGCTCACCGTGATCGCGAGGTCGATCTCGCCCTTGCGCTCGTCGTCGGACAGGAAGTCCGGGTGGCCGCCGCAGCGCAGCGCGACCCGCGCGCCGGGAACGCCGGGCACCCGCACGGGCTTCGACCGCAGCGCGCCGAACACCTGCGCGTACTCGCCGTCGAGGCGTCCCTCGGCGAAGGTCAGCCGCACGGCTCCCATTCGCAGGTCGCGGACGTTGCCGAAGGAGAGGACACCCCGCGATTCGAGCACCTCGCAGCGCCACTCCGCCGGGTCGGCGCCGCTGGGCAGAGCGGGGCAGTCGGTGAAGTCGAACTCCGCGGCGTTCGCGGTTCCGGCGGTGAGGGCGAGCGCGGTGACAGTCGTCGCGGCCAGAGCGATGATCTTCATGCCACGCAGCACGTCCTCCGCCGCACCGCGCTGGGATCGGGTGAACCCCCGACCCGTCCCCGAGAACCGTCTCGGGGCTGGTCGACCAGCCCCGCGAGAGCACACGGTGACGCGACCGAGCGCGTGGCGCTGGAGAGGGGCCGCCGCGAGGCAGCCCGGCCCGTCCCCACGACGACAGCGGACGGATCGTTCATCGAGGCATCTCGATCCAGCGCAGCGGAATCTATCGACCGCGCTCGATTGACGCCACCGATGATCCGGGTCGATACTGGGTGCATGACCAGCACTGCCCCCGCAGCGGCGGCCCTCACCGCGGCCGACGCGGCGACGTACGCGGACTGGTTCGGCTGCCTGGCCGAGCCGACCAGGGTGCGCCTGCTGCACCTCGTCGCCACCGCCGGGCGGCCGGTGACCGTGGGAGAGCTGACCGAACAGCTCGGCATCAGCCAGTCGACCTGCTCGCACCACGTGCGCAAGCTCGCGGACATCGGCTTCGTCCTGCTGCGCAAGGAGGGCACCGCGACCCTGGTGACGGTGAACGCCGACTGCTGCACGGGCCTGCCCAACGCGGCCGACGTGGTGATGGGAGTCCTGGCGCCCCGCCCGTGCTGCCCGGCCGACCTCCCGGTGGACGTCCACGTGCGCGCCCTGGAACCGCGGGACTGGACCGCGGTCCGCCGCGTCTACGCCGAGGGGATCGCCACCGGCGACGCCACGTTCGAGACCGAGGTGCCCGCCCGCCGGACCCTGGACGCGACGTGGTTGCCGGAGCACCGCTGGGTGGCCGAGGTCGACGGCCGGGTGGTGGGCTGGGCGGCGGCCTCACCCGCGTCCGCGCGCGAGTGCTACTCGGGCGTGGCGGAGACGTCCGTCTACGTGGGAGAGGGCTCTCGCGGCAGGGGAGTGGGGAAGTCGTTGCTGCACAAGCAGGTCACCGCCGCCGACGCGGGCGGACTGTGGACGTTGCAGACCTCGATCTTCCCGGAGAACCGCGCGAGCGTCGGCCTGCACCACTCGGCCGGGTTCCGCACCCTCGGGGTGCGCGAGCGCGTCGCCCGTCACCGCGGGCGGTGGCGCGACACGGTGTTCCTGGAACGCCGCGGCGGCGCGTCCTGAGCCGCTCCCGCCCGTTCCGTCAGCTCCGGGGGTGTTGACGGCACGAGCGGGAGTCCTCGGAGACGGCGATGCGCTCGCACCGCTCGGGAGGAGCGGTACGAGCGCATCGCCGTCGTGTCAGTCGTTGCCGGCTTCCAGCGCGGCGTGGTCGAGCATCTCGTCGTCGGCGACGTGGCCGCGGGAGGCGATCGCCTCGGCCCCGCCGTGCGGCATCGCGCCGATCAGCTCGGTCGGCGCCACCTGCCCGGCCCCGAGCAGCGTCGAGTGGCCGCTGCCGATCATGCCGAGCCCGGCGTACTGCTCCAGCTTGGCGCGCGAGTCGGCGATGTCGAGGTTGCGCATGGTGAGCTGGCCGATGCGGTCGACCGGCCCGAAGGCCGAGTCCTCGGTCCGCTCCATGGAGAGCTTGTCCGGGTGGTAGCTGAACGCGGCACCGGTCGTGTCCAGGACGGAGTAGTCGTCACCGCGCCGCAGGCGCAGCGTCACCTCGCCGGTGATCGCGGTGCCGACCCAGCGCTGCAACGACTCGCGCACCATCAGCGCCTGCGGGTCCAGCCAGCGGCCCTCGTAGAGCAGCCGGCCCAGCTTCCGCCCCTCGGTGTGGTACGCCGCGAGGGTGTCCTCGTTGTGGATGGCGTTGACCAGCCGCTCGTAGGCCGCGTGCAGCAGCGCCATGCCCGGAGCCTCGTAGATGCCCCGGCTCTTGGCCTCGATGACGCGGTTCTCGATCTGGTCGGACATGCCCAGGCCGTGCCGGCCGCCGATGGCGTTGGCCTCCAGCACCAGGTCGACCGCGGAGCCGAACTCCTTGCCGTTGATCGTCACGGGGCGGCCCTGCTCGAACCCGATCGTGACGTCCTCGGTGGCGATCTCGACGGCGGGGTCCCAGAACCGCACGCCCATGATCGGCTCGACGATCTCGATGCCGGCGTCGAGCTGTTCGAGCGCCTTGGCCTCGTGCGTCGCGCCCCAGATGTTCGCGTCGGTGGAGTACGCCTTCTCGGTGCTGGCCCGGTAGGGCAGGTCGCGGGCGAGCAACCACTCGGACATCTCCGTGCGCCCGCCGAGCTCGCTGACGAAGTCGGCGTCTAGCCACGGCTTGTAGATGCGCAGGGAGGGGTTGGCGAGCAGGCCGTAGCGGTAGAACCGCTCGATGTCGTTGCCCTTGTAGGTGGAGCCGTCGCCCCAGATCTGGACGTCGTCGTCGAGCATGGCGCGCACGAGCATGGTGCCCGTGACGGCCCGCCCGAGCGGAGTCGTGTTGAAGTAGGCGCGGCTGCCGGACCGGATGTGGAAGGCGCCGCAGGCCAGCGCCGCGAGCCCCTCCTCGACGAGGGCCGCGCGGCAGTCGACCAGGCGGGCGAGCTCCGCGCCGTACGTCGAGGCGCGCCCCGGCACCGAGGCCGTGTCGGGTTCGTCGTACTGACCGATGTCGGCCGTGTACGTGCACGGCACCGCGCCCTTCTCACGCATCCACGCGACCGCCACCGAAGTGTCGAGGCCACCGGAGAAGGCGATGCCGACGCGTTCGCCGACGGGGAGTGAAGTGAGCACCTTGGACACGCCTGTAATTATGCACGAGAGTGCATGAGGATTCACAATCGGGGTGTCCTGAGCATGTCGTCGCAGGTCGTGGCGCTGCCGATCGACCGAGTGGGGCCTGGGCGTGTTCTGGCAACGGTGATCGCTCCGGGTGGGTGAACCACCGGCCGCGACGGAGGTGTCCGCCGCGCGAAGAGCCGCCTCGGGGAGCGCGACGCGACCGCTGCCGGGCGGGGAACCGGTGTGGTCGTGGCCGGGTGCCCGCCTCGGGTCGGCCGATCGGTCGGGGCCGACCGTTCGACCGCGTCGTCCATGACGCGCATCACATCCTCTCGCGGTGCGGGGGGAGTGGGGTAGAAAGTGGTCACATCAGGTAGACGTACTAGTAACTCTACCTAGTGGCCAGACGGCCGGCGGAGGAAGACCGCACTTCGCTCCCCCTCTCCCCGCGCAGACCGCTCTCCCGTCGATCGCACCCCCGGAGGAACCACCATGACCACCACCGCCACATCGACCCCGCCCGGAATCGCGTCAGCTCTCCGGCGGCTGTACCTCGTGCGCTTCGGCTTCGCCCTCGTCTGGGCGGGCGCGCTGTTCGCCACCGCCTCGGGCCTCGGCCCGGTGAGCGCGGCGCTGCTCGTGCTGTACCCGCTGTTCGACGTGGCCGCCGCGGTCGTGGACGCCCGCTCGTCCAGGGCCAGCGGGCCAGCTGCGGGTCTCCACGCGAACATCGCGATCAGTTCGCTCGCCGGCGTCGGCCTGGCGGTGGCCGTCACGTCCGGTGTGCCGGCGGTCCTGCGCGTGTGGGGCGTCTGGGCGATCGTGTCGGGCCTCGTCCAGCTCGTCGTGGGCATCAGCCGCCGCACGCTGGGCGGCCAGTGGGCGATGATCGCCAGTGGAGGTCTCTCCGCGGTGGCCGGGACGACGTTCTACCTCCAGGCATCCACCGGAGGAGCGTCGCTGAGCACCCTGGCCGGCTACGCCCTGGTGGGAGGGATCTTCTTCCTCGTCTCGGCGCTGCGCCTCGGCCGCGCCACCACGAGGAACTGACGGAAGCGCTCCTCCCGGCGAGGTCGCGCCGGTGTCCACGACCCGCGCCGAACCGGACCGCCGCGCACGCGGGTCCGTCCCGCGGGCGCGGCGCGGCCCCGGACGAGTCCGGCGGTTCGGCCCGCACCGCCTGGAGCACGGCCTGCGCGCCGGACGACCGCTCAGCGGTCGTGACCAGCGCGGTCCCGCTCCGCGACACCAGTGCGGGCCCGCGCACGCGCGGCCAGGAGTCCCGGACGGGCCCGCGCCCCGCGTGGCTCGTGCGCCACGCGCGAAACCCCCGATCGCCACCACGGCCGCCGTGGTGGCGATCGGACACGGCGCCGCGGACCGCGCGCGGCGCGAAGACCGGTGCCGCCTCGGTCTGCCGCTCAGCCGCCGAGCGCCGTGTACTCGGCGTCCGCGGCGTAGGCGGAGTCGCGTTGCCGCCGCAGCGAGGCGAGCCGGTCCTGCACCGTGGTGGTGACGGCCTCGTAGGCGTCGGAGTTCAGCAGCAGGCGCAGCGGCGGGTCCTCCGACAGCGCTGCCTCGATGGTGGCGTGCGCGACACCGGACTGGCTGGCGACCATGTCCTCGACCTTGGCCTCGGGGGAGTCCGCCGGGCCGCCGCGGTAGGGCTCGCTGAGCGGAACCCGCTCGGCCGCCTCGTAGAAGCTCGTCCGGACCCTGCCGGGCTCCACCAGCACCGTCTTGATCCCGAACGGGGCGACCTCGGCCGCCAACGTCTCGAAGTACCCCTCGATCCCCCACTTGGTGGCGTGGTAGATCGCGAAACCGGGGAAGGTGATGTGACCGCCCATGCTCGACAACTGCACGAGCACGCCTCCCCCCTGCTCGCGCAGGTGCGGGACCACACGGCGGGCGAACTGGATCGAGCCGGTGAGATTGGTGGCGATCATCTGCTCGACCTGTGCGTCGCTGAGGTCCTCGGCCGCGCCGAACACGCCGAAACCGGCGTTGGAGACGACCACGTCGATGCGCTCGTGCTCGGCGAACGCCTTGGCCACCACCTCCTCGACCCGGGCTGTGTCGGTCACGTCGAGGCGGCTGCGCCACAACAGGTCGCCGTACTGCTCGGCGAGGTCGTCGAGCTGTTCGGGCCGACGCAGCGTGGCGGCGACCCGATCGCCCCGCCCGAGGGCCTGCTCGGCGATTTCCCGGCCGAGGCCGCGGGATGCTCCGGTGATGAGCCAGGTGGTCATGGAACGTTCTCCTGTGGTTCTGGACGTCGTGAAGGGGGAAGGCACCGGATGCCGGTGCCGTGGGGGGCGTGCGCTGGTGGTGTCAGCCGCACCGGCCCGACCGGCCGGTGCGGCGCCGCCGTGGTGGCGCGGAGGCCGGTTTCGCGATGTGCGAGGAGAAGACGACCCCGAGGTGGTCGCGATCGGGACAGGATCGGCTCGGCGCTGGAGCAGCGACGCGAAACCGCTGATCAGCCGGACGGCCGGAGGTGGTTCGTGCGCATCTGGGCCTCCGCGCACGCGTCCTCGGTGCCGAGCGGCCGGTGGGTGCGGGTCACCCGGCGTCGAGCAGAGCCGTGTCGAGGTCGAGGTGCTCGGCCTCGACGAACTCCAGCGAACGCGTCACCTGCTCCCGCTCGGTGATGTCGCGGGGGAACGCGACCGCGCCGGTGAGCCGCTGGGCCTCGGTGCCCGCACGCGGTGCGCACCGAGCGGCCACGACGACGCGGCTGCTCCGGCTGCTGAACCGCACGACGTCCGCCGGTTCCGCACCGGTGCTGGCGATCAACACCCGCCGTCCCGTCGTCCGCGCCTCCGCTCGCCGTTCCCGACACTGCTCCGGTCGTGCCCCGGCGATGCGGCAGACCCGTCGGTGGCGACCAGCAGAAGTCCGTCCGCCCGCCCGGTGATGTCGTCTCCTGACGAGTTCATCGTTCTCTCCCCGTCGTCTCCGGTGGGACGCCTTCCACCATCTGCCGACGGAGCCGCGTGCACAAGCGATGTTCGAGCACGGCAGCCATGCGCCGAACGCATGGCACGGTCACGCGGTCGCCCGACCAGGAAGGGAGTGGTCGCCACGACGGCCGATCACGTCGACCGCCGCGGCGCAGACGCGCCAGAACGGCAGGGCACAACGACGGAAGCCCCCGACCGTGATGGTCGGGGGCTTCCGTCGTGATGTGGGCGATACTGGGATCGAACCAGTGACCTCTTCGGTGTGAACGAAGCGCTCTCCCGCTGAGCTAAACGCCCTTGTTCTTTCTTCTCCCCGCTCTCGCGGTGTGTCCATACCCTACAACATCAACCCCCGTGACCAAAAATCGGGCTCTCCAACCACGTCTGGTGGAGGCCGAACCAGCCTCCCACCAGCGCGAACACGTTGAGCAGGTAGCAGGTCGCCAGCACGAACAGGCCGGTCGCGGCGAGCACGAGCAGACGGATCGCCAGGGGCTGGCGCTTCAGCCAGTCGACCCACCTGTCGTAGTAGCCCTTGGCGAACGCGAGGACGCGCTCGGCCCAGCTGAACTCGCTCGCCAGGATCGCCAGCCCGGCGAACACGACCAGCCAGCCGGGGCCGGGGTAGGGGATCATCAGGATGCCGCCGACGAGCACCACCGCGCCGATCACGCCCACACCGATGCGGTAGGCGAGGTTCAGCGCGGGATTCCGCCGGAACCACTCGCGGAACCCGTGCGCTCTCTTCCCCACGCGCGTGGTCGTGTCGTCGTGCTGATCGGTCGACATCCGGTGATCCCCGCTGTTCATGCTGCCTGCACCTGACCCGATGCAACCACACTCGACGGTGCCGCGGGTGCGGAACGCCCCGGCTCCAGTGATATCGCGAAACCGCTGTGCGCGTGCGCGTCCGGCGACCAGGTCAGGAGCGTCGCGTCGGTCGACCCCGGTCGCACGTCGAACGTCGCCAGAGGCACCGGATCGGTGGTGCTCGTGCCCCAGACGACGTAGACCTGGTGCTGCGCGTCGTTGGCGTTCAGCTCCATCGGCATCACGGCGGCCTCGTCGGTGCCGGACAGCAGGACCGCCGTCGTCTCGCCCGACGGGGTGCGCAGCACGGCCCGGTCGGTCGTCGGATCGGCGGCGACGCGCAGCGCGTGCTCCAACTGGTCGGTCCTCGACGCCTGTGCCTCCACGCGCTGGTTGAGCCGATCCACCTGGACGCCCACGACCCCTCCGGCGGCCGCCACGAGGACCACGGCCGCTGCCGCCAGCAGCACTCCCGTCCGCCGCCTCCGCCCACCGGCGCGAGTGGCCACCGGCCCGTCCGGCGCGGAGTGCACGAGCCGAGGACCCGTCACCGGCTCCTCCTGCGGAGTGTCCTCGATCGCGGCCATCAGCCGCTCCCGGAGCCGCGCTGGTGGGTCCTCCTGACGCACCGCGCCGCCCAGGGCCGCTGTCACCTGCTCCGTCGAGCGGACGGTGAGCCCGCACCGCTCGCAGCCGTCGAGGTGCTCGCGCAGCAGCACCTCCTGGTCCGGCTCCAGGGCGTGCATCGCCCAGCCGACCGCGAGCTCCTCGTGAGGGCACCGCTCGTCCCTGCGCTCCCCGGTCACCACCGCGCTCCCGTCGTCCGGTCCGGCGTGTCGCCGGTCTCCGCTGCCCAGAGGGCCGCCATCGATCCGCGCAACCGGCGGATCGCCGCGAACGTCCTCGACTTGACCGTGCCGAGCGGCACCCCGGTCAGCGTCGCGACCTCCGTCTGCGTGTAGCCGCCGAGGTAGGCCAGGGCGATCACCTGGCGCTGGTCCTCCGGCAGTCGTGTCAGGGCCTCCCGCACCTCGGCGCTGACGACGCCGGCGAGAGCCTCGTGGTCCGAGCCCCGCGCGGGGGACCCGCTCCGCTCGGACAGCTCGTCGGTCAGCGGCACGGTGCGTCGCCGCTGGGTGTTCTCCCGGCGCACGGTGTCCACGGCGCGGTGGTGCACGACCGTCATCAGCCAGGTGCCGAAGCCTCCGCGCGAGGAGTCGAAGCGGCTCGGGGCGCGCCACAGCGCGAGGAACGCCTCCTGCACGACGTCCTCGGCGAGTTCCGGGTCGACGCAGATGCGCTTGGCGAGGGAGTAGGCGGGCCTGCTGTAGCGGTCGTACAGGGCGCCGAAGGCGGACCTGTCGCCCCCGGCGAGTCGCGCGACGAGTTCTGCGTCGGACAGCGCGCCGCTACCGCGCACGGCCCCGGTCGTGCCGGTGTCGTCGGGTCCGCGTTGCGGCGGTGGTGCGGGCGGGTCAGCCACCAGAGAGATCCTCACGTCCAACATTCGCGCAACAGCCGGTACCGGGTTCAGGTTAAACCCAGCAAGATGGTGGCCACTGTGTACAGGATGGTGACTCAGGGTTACTATCTAGTCGCGATGAGAGATACTTGTGGCCCGTACGGGTGACGTGGAGTCCAATTGCACGCGTTTCTGACCACAGAGACGTCACAGCGGCAGGGCTCGGTCGTTTCCTTGAACGGAAAGGGAGAAGAAGGGTAACGACGATGCGCAATGACCATGTGACGCTCCGTTCAACAGCGGTCTTCGACCTGCTGGCACCGCGGACTCCCGCGGTTCCCGTGCAGGTGGAGCTGCGCTACGACACCAAGGACCCCTACGCCGTGGTGGCGGCCTTCCGCACCGGCCGCGCCGGATGGGTGGAGTGGGTGTTCGCCCGAGACCTCCTGGCCGACGGCCTGATCGCCGACGCCGGTGACGGTGACGTCCGGATCAGGCCGGCGGTGGACGACCCCGAGGTCGTCGTGATCGAACTCAGCTCTCCGTCCGGCCACGCCGCGTTCGAGGCGGCCGCGCAGGAGCTGGCCGACTTCCTGGATCGCACCTACGACGTCGTGGTGCCCGGCAACGAGCACCTCTGGGTCAACGTCGACGAGGCTCTCACCTACCTCATCTCCAACGATCTGAGCTGAAACCGCAGGTCACGGCGCTGTCGGGAGAGGCAGAGGACCCCGATTTGATTCGTGCGCCGGGCTTCGGATAAAGTTCCTCTCGCACCACGGAAGACCGGAACAACACAAGCCCCAAAAGGGTGCGGGTGTTCTTGAAATCCGTGAGGCATGCGGATGTAGCGCAGTTGGTAGCGCATCACCTTGCCAAGGTGAGGGTCGCGAGTTCGAGTCTCGTCATCCGCTCGGCAGAGAGTCCTCTGGCTCAGGCCATTGTCCTGCGGCTGGTCCTCAGGGCAACGGCGGAGTGGCCGAGTGGCTTAGGCAAGGGCCTGCAAAGCCCTGTACACGGGTTCGATTCCCGTCTCCGCCTCGGGCGATTAGCTCAGTGGGAGAGCACTACCTTGACACGGTAGGGGTCACTGGTTCAATCCCAGTATCGCCCACCAGTTATGTTTGCTGGTCAGAACGGCCCGTCGGTGAACACCACCGGCGGGCCGTTCTGCGTCCACGGGAGCAGACTGGGAGCAGACGATCGTCTGCTCCCACGTGGGGTCACCCTTTCGCGGCCGTGGTCGACCGCTCCCACCGCCGCTGGCGCCCTGTGCCTGCTGACAGCGTCGTCCGCACGGCCGGTCGTCATGCCGTGCCGGTCGGCGTCTCGGCGGATGGCAGCCGTCGCCGTGAGTGTTCGACGCCTCTTGGGCTCGTACGGCCTCTACCCGCACAGACGAGATTCTCGGCAGGTTCGAGGGCGTCGCGCTCCCGCAGCTGCCGCACCAGCACCCTCGCGGTCGCCGAGTTCATGCCGGCACCTTGACGACGAGCGCTCCGGGGTCCACCTGGGCCTTCAGCGACCTGGTCGTCCCGCAGACTTCTCCGTCCACCTCGAACGGTTTGGTGCGACTGCTGCGCAACTCCAAGCGCCGGAACCGGAACCGCTCCACCGCCGGCCCGTCCACCCGGCGGGACCCGATCAGGCTCCCCGCCGTGACAAGCCAACCCCCGGCGTGCACGTCACGCAGCAACACCAGGTCCAGGAGCCCGTCGGCGGGATCCGCGTCCGGCAAGAGGGAAACCCCGCCCTGCAAGGCGCCTACGTTGCCGATGACCGCCCCCAGGACGCGGCGGGTCAGCCAGCGGCCGTCGTCCAACCGGACAGACACCCGACTCGCGCCCGATCGCAGACCCTTGAGGACCGCCGGTACGTATGCGGGCCACCCCAGGAGACGCTTCATCCTGGGCGAGGTGTCGCGGACCATCTCCGCGTCCAGACCGATCCCGCCCATGCCGACGAAGGGGCGTTCGTCCAGCAGGCCCATGTCGATGCGGCGGTCCGCACCGTCGAACGCGGACGCGACGGCGTCCTGCACCCCGCTGCCGATCCCCAGGTTCCGGGCCACGAGGTTCCCCGTGCCGATCGGGACTATTCCCATCGCCACCCCGGTGTGCGCCAACCCGGCGGCCACCGCGTTCACCGTGCCGTCCCCACCGCACGCCAGGACCAGGCGCGGGCGGCCTCGCAGGGCGAGTGCCGTCACCCCCGTCCCGGCATCGTCACGGGTGGTCTCGAACCACTGCGGCTCGCACCAGCCGCGGTCCTGGGCGCTGCGCGACACCAGATCCCGCAATCCGGAGTGATCCACCACGGCGCCCGGATGAACGACCACCGCCACACCAGGTCTGTCACGCCACGGATCCACCCGAACCACCTTCACGAGGTCGACGCCGGACCGGATGCCCCTCGGCAGGTGAACGTACACGTGGAGGCGACGCGCAGAGCGCTGCGCCCCGGTCCGGGTCGATCACGTTCCCCACCGCGTTGCCGACGCGGGTGCGGCAGGTGCCACGGGTGTGTCCGACCGGCTTCTGTCCCGGACGCACGACTCACGCGGGCCGGCAACCACCAGCGGCGGCGAGAGAGACCGCACCGAAAGTCGGATCGCCGTCGGCACCACCTCCCGGCGGTTGCCGACATCTCGTGCAGCGACCGCCCCGCAGCGAAGGCGCGTGCGTCGGTCCCGGTGTTCCCCGGCCCGTGTCCGGCACTCCCGCCGTCGCGTCGAGCGCTTGCAGATCTTGTCTCTGACCCCGGGTCGCCGACCAGGCGACGCCGTCCTCGGTGTGTGCCAGGAGGCCGGGAACCGTGTCCAGGTCCGGGTGGGAGCGCACGAGGACGACCAGCCGGTCGATCGGGTCCACACAGGACTGGCGGGTGCTGTCGAGCGTCAGCGACCGGGCGGTCGGGTGGTGCGTCGCCAGCTTCAGCCGTGCCGTGCCGCACCGCACGCGCCGCTCTGCGGTGTCGCGCGGTTCCACGACACCGTCACCGGCGCACGACCGCGGTCTGCCGCACCGGGCTTCGTCGAACCGGTGCGGCAGAACCACCGTCGGGATCACCATCACCGGACGAGCCGGTGACCCCGACGGGAGGAGGTCGTCAGGACGGGAGCCGGACCGACTGGGAGTGCTGGAAGACGTCCTTGGGGTCCCACTTGGCCTTGACCTGCTGCAAGCGGGGGTAGTTGGACTTGTAGTACAGGTCGTGCCACGGGACGTTCGAGGAGTTGTAGGCCGGATCGGACAGATCGGTGTCGGGGTAGTTGACGTAGCAGCCGTCGGTGCGGCTGTCGGGAACCGGGACACCGCCCGTGGCGGCGTAGAGCTCGGCGTAGAAGCCGCGGAGCCACGACAGGTTCTTGGCGTCGTCGGCGGCGGTGGACCAGAAGGTCTGGCAGAGCGCCTGGAACACCGACGTCCGGTGCGGGGCCGCGGTCGCGGCGGAGTCCACCGCGTTTATCTTTCCACCGTACGGCAGCAGCAGCAGCATCGCGTTCGGGTTGTCGATCGCGGCGCTGGTGAGGTGCTTGTAGATTACGGACAGCTGAGCGTCGGTGTAACCCTTCCGGTGGTACGCAGATTTGTGGTCGGCACGTAGGGTCGGGTTGGTCAGCATAGGTGAATTGGTTGCCAGCAGTCGAACGGAGTGGAACCAGGGCAGACGCTGAGCGTTGACCAGTTGAGGCATCGGACCGTATTCGCCGCCATTGTCGGTCATTGCCCGGACACTGGTCGTCACACCGTCGCGGAGCACCTTGACGAAATCCGTCAGCAACTGCTCGGCGTTCGGGTCGTCCCCGTCGACCTGGGCGAAGACGGATACGCTTCCGTTGGACTTGTGGTTGAGCGCGAGCGATGCCGACAACGCCGTGCCGGGTGAGTCGGGACCGCTGTTGAGCTCGTGCCAGGAAGTGAAGTTCTTGACCAGCCTGGTGAACTGCGTCTTGGTGAGCTCCGCCCAGGGAAAAGATATTGCGTGCAGCAGCACCGTGGACGGCGGCCTGGGCAGCGCGGTGGCCGGATCGGCGCCGTCCACGCCGTTCGAGCGCAGCCAGTAGCGGGTGATCACGCCGAAGTTCCCGCCCCCACCGCCGGTGTGCGCCCACCACAGGTCGCGATGGGGGTCGTCGGGCTCCCTGGTGGCCACGACGCTGCGCGCCTTCCCCGACCGGTCGACCACGACCACCTCGACGGCGTAGAGGTGGTCGACGGTGAGCCCGTGGCGACGGGCCAGCGGGCCGTCGCCACCGCCGCAGATGTGACCGCCGGCCCCCACGGAGTAGCACCGGCCGCCGGGAATGGTCACCCCCCACCCCTTGTACAGCGTGGAGTACAGGTTCAGCAGCCGCGCGCCGGGCTGGACGGCGAACGCCCGCATCTGCGGGTCGTAGTGGACCGAGTCCATCTCCGACATGTCGATCACGACGCGGACGGCGGGGTTGCTGACGAAGTCCTCGTAGCAGTGCCCGCCGCTGCGCACCGCGACACGACGGCCGGTGCTGACCGCGTCGTCGACGGCGTCGACGACCTGCTGGGTCGAGCCGACGAGCCGGAAGTGGTCCGGGGAACCCACCCAGCGCTGGTTGTTCCCGGTGATCAGCTCGCCGTAGCGGGGATCTCCTGACGACACGGTGAACGGCCCGAAGGTGTCGGTCGCGGCGGCCTCCTCGGCGGCCGCGGTGGTCGCGCCGGCGCTCCCGGCCCCCAGCAGCGGGAACGCGGCAACCCCCGCGGCCAGTCCCGCGCTCACCCCGAGGAACGAACGTCTACCACTTCTATTCGCGTCTTTCTTCGTGCTTCTCGTCATATCTTCGCCCGTCATGACGTCCCCTCTGAATTCATGCCGAACAGCGCCTCAACAAGGCGAAGCGAGGTGTTGGCGTGCTGTTTCCACGTCAAAGCCGCCGAGCACCGCGCGACTGCTCCCCACAGCATTGAGCGCGCTGTTGCACAGTTGGACTCCCCAGTCCCGGTGTGGTGCTCGAACCGCACCGGATGCAGCCGCGAGCCTAACAGGGCGCAGGCGTCTCGTATGGGAAATCCGGAGTACTGGTCGATCGGCGCCCGCCGTGAGCGCGCTATGCCCGGTCTTCTTCAACGGCTATGCTAGAATCGCTGGTCCACGGGGACTTGGGGGAGGACCATGGGTCACTTCAACGTGCCGAAACCTGGGAAGGTCCAGCGTCGGCGCATGCGACGCCGGATCGCTGACGGAAGCCATTCATTCGCGACGCGGCGTTCGGTCCCGCCACAGTTGTCGGTACGGCGTGCAGACTGCTCGCCGTGTGACCCGCATCGACGAGTCTTTACCTTTACTTTACCAACTGGCAGTCTTGAGCACTCCAAGGGGAAAGTGTGTCGAGAATCGGTAGACGCGACCTGGAGCCGGTGCCGGAGCAGCGGAGGAGGCGGGTTCGCGACGACCAGGTGCTGATCTCCCGTCTTGGCCTGCACTTTCCAGCCGCCCTCACCTACCACAGCTGGGAACGCGCGGGGGTGCACCTGTCGCGCATCCTCGAGTCGTCGGCCTGGTGCCTGGGTGACTGGTTGGTGTGCGGTCAGCAGAACTACGCCGACCGCTACGTCCGGGCCATCGAGTCCGCCGGCCTCGACTACCAGACGCTGCGCAACTACGCCTGGGTCGCCCGGCGCTTCTCGATCGAGCGGCGCCGCGAGCTGCTGAGCTTCCAGCACCACGCCGAGGTCGCGTCCCTGGACACCGCCGAGCAGGACGAGTGGCTGGACCGCGCCGAGGAGCAGCGCTGGTCGCGCAACGAGCTGCGCCGTCGGTTGCGTGCTCACCGGCAGGCCGAGAAGGGTGTGCCAGCGCTGACGTCGTTGCTGCCACGGGTGCCCGTGGCGCGGGAACGCGTCGAACGCTGGCGTGCGGCGGCGCAGCGGGTGGACGACCACCTGGAGAACTGGATGGTGATCATCCTCGACCGTGCCGCCGAGGACGTGCTGAGCACGGAGTCGCCGCACATCGGTAGGGTCTGACGTGGATCATGAAAATGTGGATCCCGCCCGCACGACCGGCTGTCACCGCCCCGTCCCGCCGGCGGGACGAGGCCCGGAAGCACGTGCCTGGTCGCAGTTCTGAGTGGTGCAGGTCGCCGGGAGTGCGGGCGTGTGCCTGCGAATCGGCACGATCATCGCCCGCGGAAGCAGTGGAGGAAGTTCTCTGATGACGACGAAGACGAAGCGTGTCGCTGTGGTGACCGGAGCGGGAAGGGGGATCGGACTGGCGATCGTCCAAGCGCTCGTCGACGACGGGTACGCGGTCGTCGCGGGCAGCCGTACCGTCACCGACGCGTTGAAGGCGCTCACGCCGGACGCGCTGGAGGTCGACCTGGGTGATCCCGACGAGCCGGCGCGCGTCGTGCGGCACGCCCTGGACCAGCACGGCGGAATCGATCTGCTGGTCAACAACGTCGCCGGCACCTCGACGCCCCCCGGCGGGTTCCTCCAGGTCGACGACGAGGGCTGGTTGCACACGTTCAACGTGACGTTCATGTCGAACGTCCGCGCGACGCGGGCCGCCATCCCCAGCCTCCTGGAGCGCCGCGGCTCGGTGATCAACATCAGTTCGGTCAACGCGAAGCTGCCGCAACCGCGCCTGGTCGCGCAGTCCGCGGTCAAGGCCGCGGTGTCGAACCTCGGCAAGGCGCTCGCCGAGGAGTTCGGCGGTCAGGGGCTGCGGGTGAACACGATCTCGCCCGGTCCTGTGTGGACGGACCTGTGGAACTCCCCCGGTGGACCGGGGGAGCAGCTCGCCCGGCGGGCGGGCAGCACGCTGGAGGAGTTCAAGGACAAGCTCCCCGCCACCGTGGGCACCTCGACGGGCGAGTTCGCCGACCCCGAGGAGATCGCGGCGCTCGTGGTGTTCCTCGCGTCCGGGCGGGTGGCCAACATGAGCGGAGCGAACCTGGTGATCGACGGCGGGATGATGAAGACGGTCTGACCGCTCGCCCGCTGACCTGAGGAAGGCGTGAACTCCGACCCACCAGGAGTTCGCGCCTTCCTCGGGCGTTCGTGGTGCGGGGGTGGTCAGCGGGGCGGCGCGGACCGCTCCGACTCCGCAGCGGGTGTGCGGGCGGCGCTGGGCCGGGTGGTGAACAGCGCCGACGCGACCAGGCCGATCAGCAGGACCACCGCGGGCAGGTACGCGGACTGGCTGAGCGCGGTGCTGGTCTTCGCCACGACCGCGTCGCGCAGTTCGGGCGGCAGGTCTCGCACGGCGGTGCCGTCGCCGCTCTCGCCGATCGGGCCGCTCGGCAGCCCCTGTGCCGCGATGAGGGCCGACAGCAGCGCGCCGATGACGGCGGAGCCGAGCGTGAAGCCCATCTGCCGGGTGGTCAGGAACACGCCCGAGCCGGCACCGGCCTGCCGGGGCGGCAGGCCGCGGATGGCGGTGGCCGCGAGGGGCGCCCAGACGAAGGCGTTCGCGACACCGGCGACGGCGCCGACGATCGTGAACAGGACGAGCGACGAGTCCGGGGTCATGATCGCGGCGAAGGTGAACAGCGTCGCGGCGAACAGGGCGAAGCCGGTGGTCGGGATCACCCGCGGCGGCACGCGGTCCGAGATCCTGCCGACGACCGGGGCCAGCACGCCGGTGAGCAGCGCCATCGGCGCGAACACCGTCGCCGACTCGGTCGGGGACAGGTCCCGCACCTGCTGCAGGTAGAAGTAGGCGACCACGAACAGGCCGTTCACCGCCGCGGCCATGGACGTGACGGCCACGGTGGACAGGGCGAAGTTGCGGTCCCGGAACAGGCTCATGGGCACCAGGGGTTCTCCCGTGTGGCGGAGCTGCGTGAGCACGAACAGGGCCAGCACCACGACACCGGTGACGATCAGGACCCGGGTGACGGCGTCCCAGTGCCGGGCGTTGCCCTCCTGGACGCCGAACACCACCAGGAACAGGCCGATCGCGGACAGCGCCATGCCGGTCAGGTCGAACCCGTGCTCACGGGTCTCCAGCGCAGGCACCAGCCAGACGGCCAGCACGAAGGCCACGACGCCGACGGGCACGTTCACGTAGAAGATCCACTCCCAGCCCCGCCAGTCGACCAGGACGCCGCCGAGGATCGGGCCGAGCAGCGCGGCCAGTCCGGCCGTGCCGCCCCACAGGCCCATGGCCGCGCCGCGCTCGGCCGGCGGGAAGGTGCGGGTGATCACGGCCATGGTCTGCGGCGTCATCAGCGCCGCGCCCAGGCCCTGCGCGACGCGCGCCGTGATCAGCTCGTCGATGCTGGTGGAGGAGCCGCACCACAGCGAGGCGCCGGTGAACACCACCAGGCCGAGCAGGTAGACGTTCTTGGGGCCGAAGCGGTCGCCGAGCCGACCTGCGACCAGCAGCGGCACCGTGTAGGCGAGCAGGTAGGCGCTGGTGACCCAGATGGCCTGGGAGACGTCGGCGTCCAGGTCGGTCATGATCGCCGGGTTGGCCACCGCGACGATGTTCATCTCCAGCACGAGCATGAAGAACCCGGCGATGACGGCGTACAGCGCCGGCCACGGACTGCGTTGAGCGCTCACGGCTCTGCGATTCCTCTCAGGAGGGGACGGGCGGACGGAAACTGCCACCGAATCGGTTGCGGTAAAGTCCGAAAAAAAGGGCGGGGGCCCGGCCCCCGCCACCGCTCGGTCAGTGGTCCTGGTGTGCGAGTTCGCGTCCCTTGGCCAGCACCTGCTGGACGAGGTCGGCGACGGTCGTGCGACCGAGCCGCTCCTCCATGGCCTGTTCGGCCTCCCGGAACTGCGCGTCGAGCAGCGCGTGCATGTGCCGGCCGACGTCGCACGTGCCGCTGGCCGGATGGGCGTGCCGCGTCAGGACCGGTCCCTTCTCGACGGCGGTGTACGCGTCGTGGAGCGTGATCTCCCTGGGGGCGCGGGCCAGGCTCCAGCCGCCACCTCGCCCCTCCGTGGAGTGCACCAGGCCGGCGTCGCGCAGGCTGCCGAGGATGCGCCGGACCAGGACCGGGTTGCTCGCCATGCTGGCCGCGATCGTCGTGGAGGTCAGCGACTCCTGCCGTCGCGCCAGCAGCGTCAGCGCGTGGAGCGCCGCCGCGGTCCTGCTGCTGAGAGCCAACTCGGCCTCCTCGTGCGCCGCCGTCCGACCGAACCGCAACCAGCGTAGTTCCAGTTCGATCGGCCCGTCAACGACCGGGTGTCGCACCACCCGCGTTCGAGATCGCATTCGGCGGACGGGCACGTCCGGAAATGGTTCGACGTGCGGCAGGAAGGATTCTCGTCCCGCCGGCGAGACAACCCGACTCGACCACCCTTCGCAGATGCCCGGTGCTCTGCTAGCTTGCGAATAGATCTCGACGCACGGCTGGCGGCAGTCATCGACTTCATCCCGCCGAACTGATTCAGCGTTGTGTCATCGAATCGCCGCGGTCGCAGGCCGAATGCGGCGGTCCTGGCGGGCCGAGTTCATTGGGGGAGGTTCTGGTGCAGAGTGACTTGTCGGTGTTGTCGGCCGAATCGGCGTCGCAACAGCCGGAATGGCTCGATCGTCGGCACGTGAAAATGGTCAGGGAGGCGCTCTCCGTCAGACCTCCGCTGGTGGGCGGGGACGAGGTCCGCGCACTGCGCTCCCTGCTCGCCAGGGTCGCGGTGGGGGAGTTCCACGTCCTGCAGTCCGGCGACTGCGCCGAGGACCCGGCGGAGTGCACCCCGGTGTACGTGGCCAGGAAGGTCGCCCTGCTGGACGTGCTGGCCGGAGCGCTGGCCATGACCACCGGCACCCCCGTGCTGCGGGTGGGGCGGATCGCGGGTCAGTTCGGCAAGCCGAGGTCGAAGCCGACCGAGCGGGTGGGCGGTGTGGACCTGCCGGTCTACCGCGGCCACATGGTCAACGGCCCGGAACCGGACGCCCTGCTCCGCCAGCCGGACCCGGAGCGGTTGCTCACCGGCTACGAGGCGGCGAGCGCGGCGATGGACTACCTGCGCCTGCGCAACGACGAGCGCCTGCCGCGACCGGAGGCCACCGTCTGGACCAGCCACGAGGCGCTGCTGCTCGACTACGAGCTGCCGATGCTGCGTCAGGACGAGCTGGGCCGGTGGCTGCTGACCTCGACGCACTGGCCGTGGATCGGCAACCGCACCAACCAGGTGGACGGGGCGCACGCGACCCTGCTGGCGACGATCGAGAACCCGGTCGCCTGCAAGGTGGGGCCGGGGATGGCGGCGGACGAGCTGGTCGCGCTGTGCGAGCGGCTCGATCCCTTCCGCACGCCGGGCAGGCTCACCCTCATCGCGCGCATGGGCGCCGGGGCCGTGGCCGAGCGGCTGCCACCGCTGGTGGCCGCGGTCCGCGCGGCGGGTCACCCGGTCGTCTGGCTCACCGACCCCATGCACGGCAACACCGTCAACGGCCCGGACGGGTTGAAGACGCGGTTCGTGGAGACCGTCGTCCGGGAGGTCGTCGAATTCCAGCGCGTGGTGTCGGCGGAACGTGCGGTGGCGGGCGGTCTGCATCTGGAGACCACCCCGGACGACGTCACCGAGTGCGTCGCGGACGAGTCGGCGATCGATCACGTCGGTGACAAGTACACCAGTTTTTGTGATCCGCGGCTCAATCCGAAGCAGGCGATCGAGGTGGTCTCGTCCTGGCGCTGACCGCCATTCGGCGGTGTGCTCGCCCGTGGTGAGCGCCGGTGTTCCGCGCCGGATTCAGAACTGTGTTCCCCCTTTTCCTGTCGTCAGGTCGATAGAATTGAGGTCGCTGGAATGGGCAGGACGGTTTGGCCGCATTACGTCGAGACGACGATCGAGGTGTCGGAGGAGCCGCTGGTCTTGTCGGCCCGTCTGGCCGAAGCCGGTCCGCACGGTGAGTTCGTCGTCTACGAGAAGAACGGGCTGTGGTCCTACGCGGGCGGTGTGCTCGCCGACGTGCGCCTCGATCGCGACGGAGCCCGGCTCAGCGGCGTGCTGACCGCGCGACTGCCCTGGAGCGACCAGCCGTTGGAGCAGGTCAGGAAGCTGCTCGCGATGGTGCCGGTCCGGGGCTGGCGTGCCTACGGCACCGCGGCGTTCGAGCTGTCCTACGCCAAGGACGGCGACCGGCAGCACGTGGACGACCAGCCGCTGCTGCACCTGGTGGTGCCCAAGAGCGAGGTGCGGATCAGCTCCGGGCAGGCGCAGGTGCGGTCCACGGACTCGGACACCCTCGCGGTGCTCGTCGACCTGCTCACCTCCCCGGTGGACGGCCGGGAGCAGACCCCGGTTCCGCTCGACGTCCGGCGGACCGGCCGGGACGAGTACTGCGCCTCGGTCTCCGGCGCGGTCCGGGACATCGCCGAGGCGCGGTTGCAGAAGGTGATCCTCTCCAGGGTCGTCGAGGTGGACCGGGACGTCGACCTGGTCGGCACGTACGTGCTCGGCCGCCAGCGCAACACCCCGGCCCGGTCCTTCCTGCTGCGCATGAACGGCCTGGAGGCCGCCGGGTTCAGCCCGGAGATCGTGGTCAGCGTGACCGAGGACGGCGAGGTCGTCAGTCAGCCGCTGGCCGGCACCAGGGCGCTCACCTCGGACGCGGCGACCAACAGCAGGCTGCGCGAGGAGCTCCTGGCCTCCGAGAAGGAGGTCTACGAGCACGCGATCTCGGTGAAGGTCGGCAACGACGAACTGCTCACCGTGTGCGACCCGGAGTCGGTCGGGGTGCGCAAGCTGATGACGCTGGAGGAGCGGGGCAGCGTCCAGCACCTCGCCTCGCAGGTGACCGGCCGGCTGGCCGCCGGGTTCGACGCGTGGGACGCCTTCGCCGCCGTCTTCCCCGCCGTGACCGCGTCCGGGGTGTCCAAGGAGGCCGCGTACACGGCGATCCGCAGGTACGAGACCGAGCGGCGCGGGCTCTACAGCGGCGCGGTGCTGACCGTGGAGGAGTCCGGCGCGATGGACGCCGCGCTCGTGCTGCGGACCGTCTACCGCCAGGACGGACGGACCTGGCTGCGCGCCGGCGCGGGGATCGTCGGCCAGTCCCAGCCCGACCGGGAGTTCGAGGAGACGTGCGAGAAGCTCGACAGCGTCGCCCGCTTCCTGGTCGCCGGTGAGGTCAAGGAAGAGGTGTCCGCGTGAGGACGGAGAACGTCTACCTCGCCGGGATCGGCACCGTGGTGCCGGAGCGGGTGAGCACCGAGCACGCGGTGGCGCAGGGCTGGTACGACGAGGCGGACCGGGAGGCGTCGGGCATCCTCGCGGTCTCGGTCGCCGAGTCGACGCCCGCGCCGGACCTGGCCGTCGAGGCCGCCAGGACCGCGATCCGGCGATCCGGACACGCCGCGGACGACTTCGGCGTCCTGCTGCACAGCCACGCCCACCACCAGGGGCCGGACGCGTGGTCCCCGGCGCACTACGTGCTGAACAACACCCTGGACCGGCCGATCCCGGCCATCGAGGTCCGGCAGGGCTGCCTGGGCGGACTGGCCGCGCTCGAACTGGCCGCGACCCGGCTGCTGGCCAATCCCAGCCACCCGGCCGCACTGGTGACCGCGGCGGACAACTTCTCCATCCCCCTGGTGGACCGCTGGCGGACCTCGTCGGCGTTCGTGCTGGCCGACTCCGCTGCCGCGCTGGCCGTGTCCCGGACCGGCGGGTTCGCCCGGCTGCTGGCGATCGGATCGGTGTCCGACGCCCGGATGGAGGCCCTCGACCGCGGCGGCGACCCGCTGTTCCCGCCAGGGGTGACCGTCGGCGAGCCGCTGGACTTCAACAAGCGCCGCGAGCACATGCGCGCGCAGTGGGCGGCCGGTGTGGCCCCGCCCATCGGCTACTTCGGCGACAAGATCGTCGCGGTCACCGAGGCGGTGCTGGAGGAGGCGGGCACCACCTTCGACGAGATCACCAGGGTGGCGCACCCCGGGTTCGGCTGGGAGTCGCTGGAGACGATGTTCCTCGCCCCGCTGGGCATCGACGCCGACCGGGGCGTCTGGGACTACATCAGGCACGTGGGGCACGCCGGGGTCACCGAGGTGTTCCTCGGCCTGGAACACCTGTGGACCTCCGGACAGGTCGTCCCCGGTGACCGGGTGCTGCTGCTGTCCTCGGGAGCGGGCGCGTCCATGGGTGCCGCGGTCGTGGAGATCCTCACCGCCTGCGAGCCGGGAACGGAGGGCTGACGTGCTGGACGGATGCACGCCGTGGCCCGATGACGTGGCCGAGCGGTACCGGGCGGCCGGCCTGTGGCGCGGGGAGACCCTCGGCGCCCTGCTGCGGACCGCGGCCGCCCGGTTCGGCCCGGCCACCGCGCTGGTGCACGGCGACCGCAGGGTGTCCTACGCCGAACTCGACCGCCGGGTGGACCGGATGGCCGCGGGCTTCGCCCGGCACGGCATCGCCGCGGGGGAGCGGGTCGTGGTGCAGCTGCCCAACGTGCCCGAGTTCGTCGTGGTGTGCTTCGCCCTGTTCCGGCTCGGTGCCAAGCCCGTGTTCGCGCTGGCCGCGCACCGGTCGCAGGAGATCGGGCACCTGTGCCGGATCACCGGTGCGGTGGCGTACGTGCTGCCCGGCGTGCACCGGGGGTTCGACCACCGCCAGCTGGCGAGGGACGTGCGCGCGGACGTCCCCTCGCTGAGGCTGCTGTTCAGCCTGGACGGCGACGGCACGGACACGGTCGACCTGTCCTCCGTGGACGCCGAACCGGACGGCCCGGCGGAGCAGGACCCGTCGGACGCCGCGTTCTTCCTGCTCTCCGGCGGGACGACCGCGCTGCCGAAGGTCATCCCGCGCACGCACGACGACTACGTCTACCAGGTGCGGACCGCGGCGGAACTGCTCGGACTCTCCACGTCGGACACCTACCTGGCGGTTCTCCCGCTGGAGTTCAACTTCACCTGGGGATGTCCCGGGGTGATCGGCACGCTGCTCTCCGGCGGCACGGTGGTGCTCGCCGACGATCCCACGGCCGACGACTGCTTCGCCCTCGTCGCCCGCGAACGGGTCACCGTGACGTCCCTGGTGCCCAGCATCGCCCAGCTGTGGCTGGAGGCGAGGGAGTGGGCCGACGCCGACCTGTCGAGCCTGCGAGTGGTCCAGATCGGCGGCGCCAAGCTGCAGCGCTCGGTCGCGGAGCGGATCGCGCCGGCCTTCGGCTGCGAGCTCCAGCAGGTCTTCGGCATGGCGGAGGGCCTGCTCACGCTCACCAGGCCCGGCGACGCGCCGGACGTGGTGCTGGGCACCCAGGGCAGGCCGCTGTCCGAACAGGACGAGATCAGGATCGCCGGTCCGGACGGCCGGGACGTCGCCGCCGGCGAAGTGGGTGAGCTGCTCACCCGCGGCCCGTACACCCTGCGGGGCTACTACCGCGCACCGGAGCACAACGCGGTCGCGTTCACCGAGGACGGGTTCTACCGCACCGGCGACCTCGCCAGGCTGACCGGCGACGGGAACCTGGTCGTCGAGGGCCGGATCAAGGACGTGGTGATCCGGGGCGGCGACAAGATCTCCGCCGCCGAGGTGGAGGGCCACCTGCTCACCCGCCCCGGCGTCCTGCGCGCCGCGGTGGTCGGCGTACCGGACGACTTCCTCGGGGAGCGCACCTGCGCGTACCTCGTCGTGACCGGTCAGCGCCCGTCGCTGCCCGAGCTCAAGCGCGCGCTGCACGAACGTGGGCTGGCCGACTACAAGCTCCCCGACCGCGTCGAGTTCGTCGACGACCTCCCCGTGACGCCACTGGGCAAGGTCGACAAGAAGGCGCTGGTGCTCCTCGCCGAACGGTCCCACCCGTCCACCGCGACCCAGGAAGGCTGACATGGCCACCGATTCCCCTCCGACCGCGCAACCACCCGACGAGCGGCAGCTGCGCGAGCTGGTGGCGCCGCTGATCAACACCCGACCCGAGGACATCCCCGGCGGGGCCAACCTCATCATGCTGGGACTGAGCTCCCTCGACCTGATGAGGCTGGTCGGCCGCTGGCGCCGCGAGCGGGTGCCGGTCGTCTTCGAAGAGCTGGCGGCCACGCCCACGCTGGACGGCTGGCTCGCGCACCTCGACGGCCTGCGGACGTGAAGGGGGGAGTCGTGACCGACCACGTGGTGATCGCGGACCTCGACGAGACGTCCGTGGTCCACGGCGTCCACGGCGCGGACGGCGCGTCCGAGTGGAAGTGCTTCGCCCGGCGCGACAACCTGTTC
Source organism: Umezawaea beigongshangensis (assembly GCF_016464305.1). Taxonomy (GTDB): domain Bacteria; phylum Actinomycetota; class Actinomycetes; order Mycobacteriales; family Pseudonocardiaceae; genus Umezawaea_A; species Umezawaea_A beigongshangensis. The sequence continues at coordinate 748,439 of NZ_JAEIOJ010000002.1, read as the reverse complement.
GGGAAGTGGGAGGCCATCGAGTGGGCCGCCCTGCCGCCCGGCGGGATCAGCGGCGCGCACGTCCACACCCGCACCGAGGAGCTGTACTTCATCATCGCCGGTACCGGGGTCATGCTCCTCGACGGCCGGGAGCACCCGGTTCGAGCCGGTGACCTGATCCTCAACGGCCTCGGCACCCGGCACGGCCTGCGCAACGCGGGCGAGGACCGGCTGGAGTGGCTCGTCGTCGAAGTGGTGGGACCACCCATGGCGGCCGTCTACGCCGACTACCAGAAGCAGATCGACATCGGGGGACAACGATGAGCAACGCCGTGGTGATCAACCTTCGTGAGGTGCGCGAGATCGACGCCGGGGTCTTCCTCAGCGGCCCGCTCGGGCGCATCCGCCTGCCGCAGCTCCAGCCCGGTCAGCAGGAGACGCTCCTCGCCGAGGACCAGGAGCACACCCTGTTCACCGTGCGGGGCGAGGGGAGCGCGGTGTCCGGCTCGGCGACCGTCCCGCTGCGGCCCGGTGTGGCGCTGACCCTGCCGCTGGGCAGCAGGGTCACGGTCGAAGCGGGCGACGAGGGCCTGGAGCTGTTCATCGCCAGCCTCGACACGCCGCAGGACGCGGGAGCGGTCCGGTGATCGTCACCAACGCCGGCGGGCTGAGCCGGGCAGCGGGTGACGGCGCCTGGCGCTGCCTGGCGCGTCGCGGAATGCTGCACAGCGAGTGCGAGGCCGTCGACTACGTCCGGCTCGCACCGGGCGCCACGCGGAACGGGCGCGGCCGGGAGGGCGTCGAAGGAGCCTGGTTCGTCCTCGGCGGACGCGGGCGGTTCCTCGACGGCGAGGACCGCTCGGTCCCGCTGCGTCCCGGGGATCTCCTGCTGTCGTCCGGGGGGACCTCCGGGGCGGTGCACAACGACTCCGCCGACGACCTCGAACTGCTCTCCTTCGCGGTGCTGCCCGCCGCGGTGACCGACCGGCTCCCCGCGCGGATTCCGGTGGCGCGGTGGCTCGTGACCGGGGGCGATCATGACTGACCGCCTGGTCGTCACCACGCTGGACGCGCCGTCCGAGGTCTACGAGATGCACGGTGGCGAACGGGTCGCCAGGTGGAAGTGCCTGGTCAGGCGGAACAACCTGTTCGGGCCGTGGGAGGCGGTGGAGTGCTCGTCCCTGCCGCCGGGCGCGGCCAGCGGCGTGCACCTGCACAGCCGGACCGAGCAGTTCGACTACGTCGTGTCCGGCTCGGGAGTCATGACGATCGACGGCGTGGACCACCCGGTCGCCGCCGGTGATCTGATCACCACCTGCCTCGGCACCCGGCACGGCATCCGCAACACCGGCGCGGAGGACCTGGTCTGGCTGGTCGTCGAGGTGTCCGGCCCCGGAATGGCGGAAGGCGTGCCGGAGCGGGACGCCGACGGCGTCCGCGCCGGGGTGATCGACCTCCGCGAGGCTCGCGACGTCGACGCGCTGGACCACCTCGCCGGACCGCTGCGGCGCGCGCGGCTGGTGCGCCTCGACCCGGCCCAGCGCGAGTCCCTGGTGTCCGACGAGCAGGAGCACGTGCTCTTCGCGCTGAGCGGGAGCGGGATCGCGGAGACGGGGTCCACGACCGTCCCGCTGCGCCACGGGGTGTCGGTGGGCGTGCCGCACCTCGGCGCCGTCACGATCGAGGGAGGACCGGATGGCCTGGAGTTCTTCGTGGTGAGCCTCGCCGTCGCGGTGAGCACGGGTGGTGCGCGGTGATCGTCTCCAGCACGCACGACGGGCTCACCAGGACCTCCGACGACAGCACCGGCGACGCGGCGTGGCGGTGCCTCGGACGCAGGGGGATGTTGTTCAGCGAGTGCGAGTCCTTCGACTACGTCCAGCTCGCGCCGGGGTCCGTCCTCGACGGGCGCGGCCGGGGCGACGTCGAGGAGGCGTGGTTCGTGCTGCGCGGCAGCGGCGAACTCGTCCAGGACGGGGAACCTCCGCTGTCCGTGCGCGAGGGCCAGCTGGTCCTGTGCTCCCACGGCGCGGGTGGCCGGTGGCGCGCTGCCCAGGGCTCACCGCTGGAACTGCTGCTGCTGGAGCTGATGCCCGCTTCGGTGAGCCGGCGACTCCCGACGCGCACGCCCGCCGACTGATGAGAGGAGGATCGGGTGAGTTCTGAGAACATCGAGGTCGACGTCCTCGTCGTGGGTTCTGGACCGGTCGGAGCCACGTTCGCGCGCACTCTGGTCGACGGCGGCCGCAGCGTCGTGCTGGTGGACGCCGGGCCACAGCTCTCCAGCCGCCCCGGCGAGCACCTGAAGAACCACTTCGCCTACCAGCACAGCCACCAGCTGTTCGGCGCGCTGGTCCGCGGGCACCTGCACCCGCTGCCGTCCGCCGGCCGCGCGGCGGACCCGCCCGACCAGCTGATCGGTCTGGACGCGGGCGTCGCCACCTACGCGGTCGGCGGCATGGCCACCCACTGGACGGGGGTGACCCCGCGGCACCACCCGACGGTCGAGCGCTCCGACGCCCTCCCCGCGGCCGAGTGGGACTCGCTCTACGCCGAGGCCGAGGCGCTGCTGAACACGCGCACCGACCTGACCGCGGACGCGATCTCCCACCAGGTCGTGCTGGACGCGCTCGCCGCCGAGTACGCGGAACTTCCCGGCCCGTACGGCGTCCAGCACCTCCCGATGGCCGCGCAGCGCCGCACGGACAACCCCAGGCTGGTGCGCTGGACCGGCGTGGACACCGTCCTCGGTCCGCTCGCCGACGGCGACCGGGACGGGTTCGTGCTGCGCGAACAGCACCAGTGCACGCGACTCGTGCCGACGGCGGACGGGTCGCGGATCGAGTACGCCGAGATCGTGGACCACGTCGACTGGCGGACGCTGCGGGTCGAGGCGAACACCTACGTCGTCGCCTGCGGGGCCGTGCTCACGCCGCAGCTGCTGCACGCCTCCGGCATCCGCCCGCCGGCGCTGGGCCGCTACGTCACCGAGCAGCCGGTCGCCTTCTGCCAGGTCCAGCTCCGGGACGACCTGGTCGAGCGCGTCGCCGAGGACCCGCGCTTCGCGGAGCGGGTGGCGGCCCACCGGGCCGGTCATCCCGGCGACCCGGGACCGATCCCCTCCGACGACCTCGACCCCAACGTGTGGATCCCGGTGTCGCAGGACCGCCCGTGGCACTGCCAGATCCACCGCGACCTGCCCTACGACGACATGGTGACGAACCCGGACGTGGACGACCGGCTGGTGGTCGACCTGCGGTGGTTCGGGCTGGTCGACCCGAGGCCGGAGAACCGGGTGCGCTTCTCCGACGACGCGCACGACGCCTACGGGATGCCGCGGGCGAGCTTCGAGTTCTCGCTCAGCGACCAGGACCGCGCGCGGCAGCACCGGATGATGGCGGACCTGCGCCGGGCCGCCGGTGCGCTCGGGCCGTACCTGCCCGGCTCCGAGCCGCGGTTCGTCGTCCCCACGCTGCCCCTGCACATCGCGGGGACCGTGCGGATGGGGTCCGACCCGGACACCAGCGTGGTGGACCCCGGCTCCAGGGTCTGGGGCGTGGAGAACCTCTACCTCGGCGGGAACGGTCTCATCCCGACGGGCAACGCGAGCAACCCGACGCTGACCAGCGTGGCGATGGCGTTGCGGGCGGCGCGCGGAATTCTCGGCACCGGACACCAACTCTCAGCAGAAAGGCGCGCGCATGAGCGGCCCGGGATACTCCTTCCTCGGTGACGAGGAGAAGGCGCTGGTCAATCAGGCGCTGGACGGCTGGCAGCTGAACCGGTACCGGTTCGACGAGTCGGCCGGACCGTCCATGGTGCACACCCTCGAACGCGAGTTCGAGCAGCGCACGGGCGCCCGTCACTGCCTGGCTGTCAACAGCTGCACGTCCGCGCTGGTCACCGCGCTGGCGGCACTGGGCGTCGGCCCCGGCGACGAGGTGATCGTCCCCGGGTACACGTTCATCGCGTCCATCGCCGCGATCGTCCACCGCGGCGCGGTGCCCGTGCTCGCCGAGATCGACGAGTCCCTCACCCTCGACCCGCTGGACGTGGCACGCCAGATCACGCCCGCGACGAAGGCCGTCCTCGCGGTGCACATGCTGGGCGCGCCGGCCGCGATGGACGAGCTGCGGCGGATCACCGACGAGCACGGCCTGCTGCTGATCGAGGACGCCGCCCAGGCGTGCGGCGGCCGGTACCGTGGCCGTGCCCTGGGCACCATCGGAGACGCGGGGGCCTTCTCGCTCAACCTGTTCAAGATCATCACGAGTGGTGACGGCGGGCTGCTCACGCTCGCGGACGACGAGGTGTACGAGCGCGCCTTCGCCTTCCACGACCACGGGTTCAAGCCGCTGCGCCACGGTGCGGCCGACGCCGACTCGCTGTTCGGGATGAACCTGCGGATGCACGAGCTCAGCGGCGCCGTGGCGCTCGGCCAGCTCCGCAAGATCGACGACATCCTGGGGACGCTGCGCAAGCAGAAGACGGCGTTCGCGGACGCGATCGGTGATCTGCCGGGCGTGACGCGCAGGCCCGTCACCGACCCCGACGGGGAGTGCTCCTCGTTCCTGGTCCTGCAGTTCGAGTCCACCGACGCGGCGCGCGCGGTGGCCGGTCTGCTGGGCACGTCCACGCTCATCGACTCGGGCCGCCACTACTACGGGAACATGCCGCAGCTGCTCGGGCTCCGCACGCCCACCGCGGGCGAGCACCCCTTCGGCTGTCCGGCCCATCCCACCGACCGGCGGTACACGCCCAACATGCTTCCCCGCACCGACGACGTCCTCGGCCGGTCGATCGCGCTGTCGGTCGGAGTCGTCGACTCCTACCTCGGCTCCGGAGTGGGCATCACCCCGTTCTCGTCGCCGGACGAGATCACGACCGTGGCCGGCGCCGTGCGGTCAGCCGTCAACGAAGTGGTTGCGAGGCCATGAACACAGACGCAGTCGAACCGACGCTGACGCAGACGACGGTCGCTGCTCAGCAGTGGAGGGTCGAGGCCACGCAGACGATCGCCTACGAGGTCCGGATGACCGACGGCGTCCTCGACCCCGCCAACCCGGCACTGCTGGAGGCGGGAACCGCGGTCCGCACCGCCCGGCCCCGCAGGTTCGTCGTGATCGACGCCGTCGTGCACGAGCTGTACGGCGACAACCTCCGCAAGTACCTGGAGCACCACAACTGCGAGTACCGCCTGTGCGTGCTGTCCGCGTCGGAGGAGACCAAGACGATGGAGTCGGTCTTCACCGTGGTGCGGGGGCTCGACGCGTTCGGCATCTCGCGCCGGCACGAGCCCGTCATCGCCATCGGTGGCGGGATCGTCCTGGACGTCGTGGGCATGGCCGCCAGCACCTACCGGCGCAGCACCCCCCACGTCCGGGTGCCCACCTCTCTCATCGGACTGGTCGACGCCGGAGTCGGCATCAAGACCGGGGTGAACTTCGAGGACCACAAGAACCGCCTCGGCACCTACTCCGCGCCGGCGGTCGCGCTGCTGGACCGCGCTTTCCTGGCCACCCTGGACGACCGGCACGTCAGCAACGGCCTCGCGGAGATCCTCAAGATCGCGCTGATCAAGGACGCGAGGCTGTTCCGGCTGATGGAGGAGCACGCCGAACTGCTGCTCGCCGAACGGCTCACCGGTCAGACGCAGGTCGGCGACACCGTGGCCAGGGAGGTGTTCAGCCGTGCGGTGAGCGGCATGCTGGAGGAGCTGGCGCCGAACCTGTGGGAGAAGCAGCTGGAGCGCCTGGTCGACTACGGCCACTCGTTCAGCCCGACACTGGAGATGCGGGCACTGCCCGCGCTCCTGCACGGCGAGGCGGTCACCATCGACATGGCGCTCACCACGGTGCTGGCAGCGGAACGCGGTCTGGTGTCCACACAGGACCGCGACCGCGTCTTCGGCCTGATGCGCCGGCTCCGCCTGCCCGTCTGGCACCCGCTGCTGGAAACGGATCTGCTGGAGCACGCCCTGCGGGAGACCACCCGGCACCGGGACGGGTTGCAGCGGATGCCGATTCCGGTGGGCATCGGCGGAGCCTGCTTCCGCCACGACCTCACCGTCGCCGAACTCGTCCGCGCGGCCGAGGTCCTGCGCGACCTGAGCGAGGGCGCCGCACCCGCGGCACCGGCCGAGGACCTGGTCGTCACGGACGTCGGCGGTGAGTCCGACGAGGCCGGGAAGCGGGTGATCCGCCGGGACGGCCTGAGCAGCGCCTGGGAGGGCATCACCTGGTCGTCGCTGCCGCCCGGAGCCGTCCGGGAGGAGCACGCGGGCACCGGCACGGACAAGCTCTTCTTCGTCCTCGCCGGAGAGGGCGAGCTGCACGCCGACGAGGTCCCGCACGAGATGCGCCCCGGCTACCTGATCGCCACCAGGGCCGGGGTCGCGCACCGGTTCGCGAATCCGGGCGCGGAGGACCTGAGCTGGCTGGTGATCGAGGTGCCCGGTCCGCCGGGCGCCTCGGCCCCGTCCGCGCAGGCACCGGCGTCCGGAGGTGTCGCGTGACCCGGCAGCGCGGCATTCCCGGAGCGACCGCGGTGCACCACGTCGCCTACACCGTGCCCGATCTGGACCAGGCGGTCGAGTTCTTCACCGAGGTCATCGGCGCGGAGGTGGCCTACACCCTGGGCCCGGTGCAGGACGACGAGGGGGACTGGATGGCCCGCAAGCTCGACGTCGACGCCGCGGCCACCGCCCGCATCGCCATGCTGCGGCTGGGACCGGTGACCAACCTGGAGCTGTTCGAGTACACCGCGCCGGACCAGCGCAGGCAGGTGCCCCGCAACAGCGACTGGGGCGGTCACCACCTGGCGATCCACGTCAAGGACGTCGACGCCGCCGCGGCGTACCTGCGCGCGCAGCCGGGTGTGCGGGTGCTCGGCGACCCGGAGACCATCACCGAAGGACCCATCGCGGGAGACCGCTGGGTGTACTTCGTGACGCCCTGGGGGATGCAGATGGAACTGATCGATCTGCCCGCGGGAGCGCCGTACGAGCAGCAGACGGACACGCGGCTGTTCCAGCCGCGGGAGCCGTGGTCCGAGCAGCGAGGAGCATCATGAGCGAGCAGGTGAACGGCCTTCCCCCGAGCACCGCGTGCGTTCCGGCCGGCCACGGGCCGACCACCTGGTTCGACGGCAACGTCTACACCGTCAAGGTCAGCGCCGAGACCACCGGCGGCAGCCTGTCGGTCCTGGAGTCCTCGATCCTGCCGGGGAGCGGCCCGCCGCTGCACGTGCACACCGGGGAGGACGAGGCGTTCTACGTCCTGTCCGGCCAGCTGGAGTTCCAGGTCGGCGACGAGCGGTTCACCGGCAGGGCCGGGGACTTCGTCTTCGTCCCCAGGGGCACCCCGCACCGCTTCGAGAACGCCGGCACGCACGTCGCGCACACGATCTTCGTCTACACCCCCGGCGGGTTCGAGCAGTTCTTCCTGGAGGTGGGCGAACCGGCCGTGCCGGGTGCGCCGGTTCCGAAGTGGGGGCCCGCGGAGTTCGAACGAGCGACGGCGGCGGCGGCACGCTTCGGGTGGGAGGGGCCGGGCACCGAACAGGAGGCCGGTCGGTGACCTCCGGCGCGGGAGGCCCGTCCCCCGGTGGGGAACGGGCCTCCCGGGCGGTGCGCCTTCGGTGTCAGGAGCAGGACGACGTCCCGTGCGGTGCGTTCGGCGAGTCGCGTCGAAGCAGGACGGCGCTGCGGCCGGGGTGAGGAAGCCGCGGTGGCCGGGGGCACCGGCTCGAACGCCGGGCTGTCGCGCGGGTTCGCGGCAGCGGACCGGGGACGACGACCGGCTCGGCGACGCCGTGCCCACCGCTCCCGCGAGGTGGTCGGCCGCCGAGGCCGGTCACCGTCAGGAGGTCGCCGAGACGTGACTCCCGGCCATGGCGACGTGCGCGTCGATCGTGGTCTGGTGCGGCTGGTCGAGGGCGACCTCCGACTCGTCGACCAGGTCCGTCAGACGGGTCACCTCGGCGGCCGTCAGGCTTTCGGCGACTTCGGCGGCGGCGACGTTGGCCCGCAGGTGCTCGGGGTTGCTCGTGCCCGGGATGACGACCACGGCGGGGGAACGGCGCAGCAGCCACGCGAGTGCGACCTGGGCGGGCGTCACACCGAGTCGCCGTGCCGGAGCGGTCAGCTCCTCGTAGGTGGTGAGACGTCCGGAGGCCAGGGGGAAGTAGGGGACGAACAGGACGTCCTGGGCCTCGCAGTCGGCCAGGACCTGCACGCCGCTGCGGTCGAGCAGGTTGAACCGGTTCTGCACGGCCGCGATCGGCGTCATGGCCTGCGCGCGGGCCAGCATCTCCGGTGACGCGCCGGACAGACCGATGCGGCGGACGAGTCCTCGCTCCCGCAGTTCGACGAGCACGCCGAGCGAGTCCTCCAGCGGCACACCGCTCGGCGGTGCCGGGATGTCACCCCCCAGGCGCAGGTAGGTCAGTTCGCTGACCTCGGTGCCGAGGTCGGCGAGTGCGTCGTAGACCTGCTGGCGCACGACGTCCGGGTGGTCGGTGATGATCCACGACCCGTCCTCGCCACGACCCGCCCCGACCTTGTTGCCGATGATCACGTCGTCCGGGAACGGCCGCAGCGCCTCCCCGATCAGCCGGTTGACCGTCCGCGGCCCGTAGGCGTTGGCGGTGTCGAAGAACGTCACGCCCAACTCGACCGCCAGGCGCAGGACCCGCCGCGCTGCCTCGGGGTCTGCCGGCAGGCCCCACACGTTCGGTCCGGCCAACTGCATCGCGCCGTATCCGATTCGATTCATCGATCGCTCCCTGGTCGTATCAGTGCCACGGCTAGATGCGTAGCACTGCCTGTTCCAGTGATACACCGAATGACGTATCGTTGCAACATGGACGACGAGAAGAGCCGGGTGCGGCGGCAGATCATCGACGTGGCGACGGACATCCTGGAGCGGGACGGCGTCCACGCGGTCTCCACCCGCTCCGTCGCCGCGGCGGCGGGCGTCCGAGCGGCCTCCCTGTACCAGCTCTTCGGCGACAAGGACGGTCTCCTCACGGCTTTGGCCGTCCACGCCTTCGAGGTCTACCTCGCGGAGAAGAACACCCTGATCCGGAGCGACGACCCGGTCGAAGACCTGCGTCGCGGCTGGGACGTCCACGTCGACTTCGGTCTCCGTCACCCCGCGTTCTACCTGCTGATGTTCGGCACCGACAGTCCCGCCCGCCGCCCGCCCGCCTTCGACGAGGCCCACCGGTTGCTGCTGACGTTCCTCGACCACGTCGCCGCCGCGGGCCGCCTCCGAGTCCCGCCCGCCGCCGCGGCTCACCTCTTCCAGGCCGCGGCCACCGGCATCACGCTGTCGCTGATCAGCACTCCTGCCGCCGACCGCGACCCGCAGCTCTCCACGAGAATGCGCGAGAGCCTCGTCGACTCCCTCATCACCACCACCGCGACCCGCCCCGCGGACACGCCGGGCCTGGCCTCGTGGGCGCTCGCCCTGGACGCCACCCTCGGCACCGCGGAGGTGGACGCCCTCCCCCTCCGCACGACCGAAGTCGCGCTCCTGCGCGACTGGCTCGCCCGGCTCGCCCGCTGACCAGGCCCTCGAAATCCCCGTTCGGACGCCGCGTTCGACGCCGTGGGCCGAGCCGCGCGCTCCGCGCCCCGCGCTCGGGCTGGCTCGTCCCCGTGACGAGGCCGGCCCTTCCCGACGCGCGTGTCAGCAGACGCCGCGTCTCGCGGTCCCGCGCTCCGTCAACGGGTCCGCGGCGCCGGGCGAGCGGGGTGCCGGGCGTGGCCGGGAAGACCTCCCTGGACGCGTCGTGCGGCTGCTGGGCGCGTGTCGGTGATCACCGGACTTCGTCGGACAGGGTCGTGTCGCTGCGGAGCGCTTGCAGGGTGTCGAGCTCGCGATCGATGTCGCGCCGCTTGGCCTCCAGACGCTCGACCTCCTGGGCGAGCAGCTGCTCCATGACGCCCGTGCGCTCCTCGGGCGAGGACTCCAGGCAGGGGAGCAGTTCGTTGACGGTGGTGCTGGACAGGCCGGCGGCGAACAGGTGCTGGATCATGACGACCCGCTCGACCATGGAGCTGTCGAAGTCGCGCCACCCGCCGGGGGTGCGTTCGGAGTGGATGAGCCCGTGCTCCTCGTAGTACCGCAGGGACCGGGTGCTGACTCCACTCGCATCCGCGAGCTCACCGATGCGCATGAGACCTCCTGACGCCGTCCGCCGGCACCCATTGTTGCAATTGACACCGGTGTGAAGTTCCACGATCTGGGGGCGGCGCCCACCAGGGGTGCCTCGTGGAGCCGGAGGTCGTCATGACTGCCCAGATCCATGTGTGGTCGGACTTCGTCTGTCCGTTCTGCCTGATCGCCGACGAGCTGATCGAGCGCGCGATCGACGACCGGCCCGACGTCGAGGTCGTCCACCACGCTCACGAGCTTCGTCCGCGTCCGGTGCCCACCCTTCGGCCGGAGGACCCGTACCTGCCCGACATCTGGCAGCGTGCCGTGTACCCGGTGGCACGCCGTCACGACGTGCCGATGCGGTTGCCGACCATCTCGCCCCAGCCGTACACCGAGCTGGCCTTCCGCGGGGCACAGTACGCCTCGGACCAGAACCGGGCCGATGTCTACCACCGTCGCGTCATGACGGCGTTCTTCCGCGAGGACCTCGACATCGGTGACCGCGTGATCCTGGTGCGTCTGGCCGAAGAGGCGGGACTCGACCCGGCCGCGTACGCCGCGGCCCTGGACGACCGGGAGTACGCCGATCGACACCGGCAGGCGCTGGCCGAGTCGGCCCGGATGAACATCACCGTCGTCCCCACGATCGTCATCGGCGCCCGGCGCATCGAGGGCGTCGCCACCGAAGGCGTGATCCGCCGGGCCCTGCACGAGGCGGCCGCCGCATGACCGCGGACACGGCACGACTCAGGACCCTGATGGCCGACGCCGTGGAGGTCGGCGTCCGCCACGTGGAGTCCGGAGGGATTCCCTTCGTCGGCCTGCTCGTCGCCGACGACGGCTGGGTCTCCGACCCCGGCGTGAACCTCGTCCGCGAGACCGGCGACCCCACGGCCCACGCGGAGATCACCGCCATGCGCGATGCCGTCCAGGCCCGCGGTCGCTCCGGCCTGCGGGGAGTCACGCTCCTCGCGACGGGAGAGCCGTGTGCTCTGTGCTACCGCGTCGCCGCCCACCACGGCATCGCCGCCGTGTGCTTCGCCGTGAGCCGCGACACCGCCGCCGAGTGGGGCTTCGACTACAGGGCCGGCTACGCCGCCGACGACACCGACCGATCGCCCCTCGCGGCGACGGCCCAGCACCTCCCCGTGGAGCGGGGCCTCGTCCCCTTCACCCGGTACCGCGACCTGCACCGCTCCGAACACACCACCCGCTCGTGACTCACCTCACCGAAAGGACATCCGCCGTGCACTGGTTCTACCTCGGCATCGCCGTCGTCTTCGAGATCGCCGTCGCCATCGCCGCCGGCAAGGCTCAGGGCTTCACCCGACCCGCCTGGACCGCCGCCACGCTGGTCAGCGGCGGCATCGCCACCTACCTCCTCAGCCTGGCGCTGCTGACCTTCGACGTCGGCGTCGGCTACGCGATCTGGACCTCCGTCGCGGGCGTCGGGATCGTCGTTCTCGGTGCCCTCTTCTTCGGACAACGTCTCGGCTGGCGCAAGCTCCTCGGCATCGTCGCCGTCATCGTCGGGGTCGTCGGTCTCCAACTCAGCGGAGCGGTGTGATGACCCGGCCCGCCGACCCCGCACCGCAGCACCTCGCCGAAACCGATCCCGACGGAGGAACTCGCATGTCCAGTGAAACCGCCACCGCCCACAGCGACCGGGCACGAGCGTGGCTCGTGCTCCTCCTCGCCGGAGCCTTCGAGGTCGGCTACGCCCTCGCCGTCGGAGGCAGCCAGGGCTTCACCGTGCTGTCCTGGTCGCTCGTCGCGGTCGTCTTCTTCCTCCTGACGCTCTTCGCCCTCAGCCTCGCCCTGCGCACCATCGACGTGGGCATCGGCTACGCCGTCTGGGCCGGCATCGGCGCCGTCGGCGCCGCGCTGCTGGGCCCCGTCTTCTTCGGCGAGACCCTCACCCCGGCCAAGGCCCTGTGGCTCACCGTGATCATCGCCGGCGTCGTCTGGCTCAAGCTCTCCGACAGCCTCGAGCGGAGGCAGACCGAGCGGCCTGCCCGGCCCTGACGACCACGGCTCGGCCCCCCCGTCCGCGTTCAACGCGCCCCTTCGACCAGAGCGACCGGTGTTTCTCGGTTCTCCAGGCTCGCTGGTCCACATTTGACGCGGTGGGGGTGCTGGTTCGATCCCGGTGACGCCCACCCGTTGTGCACACCGCTCAGACGACCCGTCGGTGAACACCACCGGCGGGCCGTTCTGCGTTGGTGGGAGAAGACGGAGAGCGAACGATCGTGGAGCGGTCGTCCGCACCGCACTCCGTGCAGTTCGAGCGGCGTGGTGGTGCTCGTCGCGGCCGCGCGACTCCCTCGGTGAACGAACGGCTCGTCACCCCGGTGTCCTGGCCGCCGCGCTCGCCCGAGCGGCGTTCCGCGATCGCGCTCGGCCGGGAGGCTCGCACACCGTTGTCGCGGATTCTTCGGACGCGCGTCGACACCGCCTTCGTGCGGTTTCTCGCCGACGTGTCATTGTGGCGATCCCCGTTTCGTCGTCGTTCTGACGTGGTCCGCACCCGCGGTGGCTGTCACGAGCACGGCGAACGGGTGATGTGTTCGCCCGTTGGCGTGTGTTCACGGCTGTTCTCGGTGAAGTCGAACTCCCTCGGCCGCATTTCCGTATATAAGTTTCTGATTCACGGCGAGGGGGGATGCGAGTGTTCGTCGGACGCAACGGCCTGGTCACCCTGGTCGACCGGTTGACCGAGGCATCCGGTGCCGGCAACCGGCCGGTTCTCGTGGTCGAGGGGTGTGGTGGCTCGGGTCGCACCACGCTGCTGCACCACGCCCAGAAGAAGTGGCAGCACCGCACGGCCACCGCTCTCGTGAGCCCCGGCAGGCTCAAGAGCGACGAGAACCGCGCCGTGCGTCCCGTCCTCGCCGCCACCATGCTCGGTCTGAGCGTCGCCGACGCCCCCGGTTACCGGCTCGTCTTCGAGCGCGTGCTGCTGGCCGAGATCGCCATCGGCGCCGAACTCGGTGGCATCGACCCCGGCGACTCCCTCGCCAAGCTGCGCGAGGCGATCAACCGGTACCGGGATCGGGATGCGTTGACCAAGCTCGTCCACGGCCTTCTCGAAGGCGGTGTCGGCCTCGTGGCGAACCTGGTGCCCGCCGGGCTCGCGGCGGTGCTGCCGACGCTGGTCGCGCGTGCCGCGGAGGTGGTCGTGGACCGGCTGCGCAGGTCCAGGCGCGGCACCAGGCTCACCTGGAGCGGCGAGGCGCTGGACTGGTTCGGCCACCAGGACCAGGGTCTGCCGCACAACGGGGAGCAGGTGCTGATCCAGCTCGGCGATCGGGCCCACAAGGAGGAGCCGGCGCTGCGCCGCGAGGTGGACGACCTGCTCGCCGGCGCCCTGCTGGCCGACCTGCGGCACAGCGTGACCGGCCTGACCGACCGGCCCTGGAACGTCCTGGTGCTGCTCGACGACGGCGACTCCCCGGCCGCGGCAGCGTTCACCACCGCACTGCTGCGCGCCCGGCGTGCGCTCGCCGACACCCACGGCGGCACCGGCCCCGACCCGCTGACCCTCGTCACGACCAGCGGCGGAGTGCTGGTCCGCGAGCTGGCGGGCGGATTGCCCGCGCCCGCGGTGGTCGCCGAGTCCGAGGCGGCGGCCACCGAGCCGGCCGGCACGTGGCTGCGCGTGCTGTCCGAAGACCTGCGGCTGACCGATGTGGAGAACCTGACCAAGAACCACTTCTGGCCCAACGACCTCGCCGGTGCGACGGTGGCCGGGGTCGTGCACGGGCTGACCCGTGGTCACCCGGAGTCCACCAGCTACGTGCTGCGCCGCCTGCACGACGAACCCGCGCTCGTGCACGACTTCGACCGGCTGCTGCGCAGCGACGGACCCACCCCCGGTGTGCCGGCGCACCGGCACCTGCTGCGCCCGTTCGTGCGAGGTCACCGGGGCAGGCCCGATTCGCTCCTCGACGCCCTGGTCACGTTGTCCGCAGCCCGCGACCGGCTGGAGGCGCAGGGGCTGGCGGACCTGCTGCCCGACCCGATCACCCTCGACTCGCCGCTGTTCACCCACCCGACGCTGTGGACCGGTCCCGGCCCGACGGACCGACTGCACCCGCTGGCCCGGTACCTGGGACTGCGAGCACTGGCCGACGACCCGGACCGCTGGACCGCGCTGTTCGGCCGCCTGCGCGCCAGCGCCCACGACAAGACCGCCGAGCTGCGGCACGCCCGGCTGCTCGGCGACCGCGACGCCGTGGCCGCGCAGCTGGTCGAACTGCTGCGCGTGTTGCCCACCGACCAGTGGCTGGCCCGGTTCGACGTGATCACCGAGGACCCCGACCCGCGGGAGCGCGACGTCGACGTGGTGCGGGGCGTGGGCCGGCCGAAGACGCCGGTGGGGCACGCCTACCGGCTCCTCGGCGTCGTTCCGGCGGCCTGCTACGACCCCTGCTGGACCGAGGAGGACGCGCTGAGCACCTTCCACGACACCGCCAGACAGGCCTACGCGCAGCTGTCCGAGGTGGCGCTCGACTCGGGCCCTCTGCTGGAACGCGCGCGCCGCCGCCACGGCACCGGGGTGATCGCGTGGTGACCGCCGGCGAACCGAGGCGCTCCGGAACGCGCGCGCCGCTGCCACGGCGCCGGGGCGATCGCGTGGTGACCACCGGCGAACCGAAGCGGTACCACTGGGGCTTCATCCCCAGGAGGGGACGCTGGCCCAAGCGCTGGACCGACTGGATCCGGCTCTGTCTGGTCGTGCTGCTGGTGGCCACGACCGCGCTGGTGGCGCGGTACGCGGGGACCGTCGCCGACCACGTCCGGTGCAAGGACGGCTGGCCGGGGCCCGAGGTGTGGCAGTCCGGTGACGAGTGCGTCGGCCTCACCCAGGGCCCCTACGCGTTCGAGCTGCCCGCCTTCGAGCAGGTGATGCGGGTGATCGACCAGCAGAACCGGTCGGCGGCCGAGCAGTGCGACGCCGAGGGCGTCGCGGTGACCGTCGGCGTGCTGCTGACCATGACCGACCAGTACGCCGGTGCTCGTGCCGTGCACGAACTGGAGGGCGTGGCCGCGGGTCAGAGGCGTGCCAACGGCACCGGCTGCCTGCACCCGGTGCGGTTGCTGGTCGGCAACATCGGTGCCTACGGCACCTCGGACGCGCCGGTCGAGGTCGCCCGGAAGTTGGCCGAGCGGCCCGAGGTGGTGGCGGTGGCCGGCATCGGGCTGAGCGACGAGCAGTCCGCCCGGACGGCCGACCTGTTCGCCGGGGCGAAGCTGCCGATGGTGTCGGACCTGATCACCGCCGGTGGGTTCGACCAGAGCGGGTCGCGCGAGGACCAGCCGGACTTCCGCTCGTGCGAGCGGGACTACTCGGCCGGCATCGGTCGTGACCACTACTACCGGGTGGCGTTCCGCAACGCCGTGCAGATCAGCAGGCTCGGCGCGGCAGCGCCCCAGCGGCCGGCGTTCATCATGGTGCCGACCGGCGGTTCCGATCCCTACACGTGCACCGCACTGCCGATGATGCAGCGCGAGTTCGGCGGCGACATCACCGAGGTGAAGTTCGACCCCGGCGAGTCGAGCACCGTTCCGCAGACCGCACGGCGGGTGTGCGGGGTGGCGGGCGAGGTCACGGTGGCCTACATCGCCCGCGGTCTCGACCTGGCCCGCTTCCTGTTCAGCCTGGACGAGGCGTACGCCAGCGGGCAGTGCGCGGCGTCCTCGGTCACGGTGCTGAGCACGTCCGACGGCCAGCGGCTGCGCGCCAGGGAGTTGAACCCGGTGCTGGAGGACCTGCGGGTGAAGGCACTCGGCTCGGCCAGCTACCGCGACGGCCGGGTACGGCTGCTGTCGACCCTGGTCGGCGGCGCGGACAAGGCGGGACCGCACAACCCCGGCTTCACCGAGTTCGAGCAGGTCTTCACCGACTCGGGTTTCGACCCCTCCCACATCGACGCGGGCTGGGCGGTCAACGCCTACGACGCGATGACCACCGTCGCGGCGGCCCTGCGCACCCTGCCCACCGGGCAGGCGGTGCACCGCAGCGAGGTCAACACCGCGATCAGCGGATTCTCCGCGCCCGACCAGGCGGTGCTCGGCGCTGGAGGCCCGATCACCTTCGACAACAGCGGAAACCGGACCGGTGACGGCCCGCCCGTCGTCCACGTGTGCCCCCTGGCACCGGATTCGGATTCGGATTCGGATTCGGAGCCGGGGCGGGTGCGCAGCGTCGAGGTCCGGCAGGGGGAGCCGCTGCCCCGGTGCTGAGCGGGTGTGCTCGCCGCAGTGCCGCAGTGCCGGGCCTGTTCGGGCGGGTCAGGCTCCTCGTGATCGGGCGCCGGGTGTCACCGGCCGGTGCTCGCGCAGCTGGCGCGTCGACGCGGCGAGCACCGCGCGCTCGGCCCACCGCGACCGCGGTCCGGGACTGCTCCGGCGCGGCGCGGCGACCTCGTGCCGCAGCGCCAGCGCGGCGCGCTCAGCGGCGGCCGGTGGCCAGGACGACGAGGAACTGGCCGCCGCCCGCCTCGACGCCGGCGGTCACCGGCAGCCCCGGCACCAGTCGGGAGAACCGGTCCACCAGCCAGTCCGCCGCCTCTGCGGCGTCCTGTCTGGTCGGACAACGGGCCACCATCTCGCGGCCCCCCTTCCGCTCCAGCCTCCCGGCAACGGTGATCAGCGGGGCGGGTTCGACCACGTGCAGGCGGTCCGGCCAGGGGATGACGACCTTCACCGCGCCCTTGCGGGTGTTGCACCCGCGGTGCGCGAGCCGCTCGGCGACCTTGGCCTTCCGGTCGGCGGTCCTGCTGTCGACGCTGGGTCCCCGCGGGTCGTTCACCGACATGTCGGGATCGACCGGTTCGTCGCACACCCAGCACCGCCAGCCGTCGCGTTCGGCCACGTCGTCGAGGAGACTCACCCGAGCAAACTAGCCTGTCGGCCGCCGCTCCCGCGCACCAGCGGCCGGACGGGCTCGCGGCTCGTCCCGCTGATCGCCGGACGGGAGATCGCGCCGAACGCCGGACCGCGCCGACCAGGATCGGTAGCATGATCGAGATTCTGCTGGCCGATCGGGCGAAGCGGGGGGCCTGCTCGCCGAGCCGTCGCCGATGCGCACGGCGGACGCAGGTGTCGCGCGGTAGCACGGGGGTGTGCCACCGGGGTGCGGCCGACCGGGACCAGATCGCGTCGTCGACGCCGCCGGGCCGG
Organism: Umezawaea beigongshangensis; assembly: GCF_016464305.1. GTDB lineage: Bacteria > Actinomycetota > Actinomycetes > Mycobacteriales > Pseudonocardiaceae > Umezawaea_A > Umezawaea_A beigongshangensis. The sequence goes on along the minus strand of NZ_JAEIOJ010000002.1, from coordinate 731,112 downwards.
GAGCTGCCCGCGCCCGAGCTCGACGCCGTCGCGGCTGTGACGGCGAGCGGATCGCGACGAGGAAGAACATCCGGAGGAGTGGGGACGATGAAGATCACGGTGGACGAGGACAGGTGCTGCGCCGGGGGGTCGTGCGTGCTGACGGCGCCGGACGTGTTCGACCAGCGCGACGAGGACGGGGTCGTGCTGCTGCTGGACCCCGAACCGGCCGGGCACCTGCACGACGCGGTGCGCGAAGCGGCGGAGGTGTGCCCGTCAGCGGCGATCACGCTGAGCGAGGCCGGGTGAGCACTCCGTCGGACGTCCTCGTCGTCGGCGCGTCCGCCGCGGGGCTGTCGACCGCGGAAGCACTGCGGCGCAAGGGCTTCAGCGGCGGCATCACGCTGCTGGGCGACGAACCCCACCTGCCCTACGACCGGCCGCCGCTGTCCAAGCAGGTCCTGTCCGGGGCGTGGGAACCCGACCGGGCCAGGCTGCGCACGCCGGAGGCGCTCGACGCGCTGGACGTCCGGTTCGTCCTCGGTGACCCGGCGTCCTCGCTGGACCCGGCGACGCGCAGCGTCGGCACCGCGTCGGGTGCCGTCCTGCGGGCCGACGCCGTGGTCCTCGCCACGGGTGCCCGTCCCAGGACGGTGGCGGGCCAGGCCGGTCTGGGCGGCGTGCACGTGCTGCGCACCCTGGGGGACGCCTCGGCGCTGCGGGCGGACCTGCTCGGCGGTGGCCGGGTGGTGGTGGTCGGCGACGGCGTGCTGGGCGCGGAGGTCGCCGCCACCGCCCGCGGCGCGGAACTGGACGTCACGCTGGCCGGGCCGCAGCGTGCGCCGCTGGCGGCGCAGCTGGGACCGCTGGTGTCCGGTGTGCTCGGCGAGCTGCACGCCCAGCGCGGGGTGAACCTGCGGCTCGGCACCGCCGTGCGCGGCCTGACGGCGCGGGACGGACGCGTCAGCGGAGTGCGTCTGGACTCCGGCGAGGTGCTGCCCGCCGACGTGGTCGTGGTCGCGCTGGGCGCGATCCCGAACACCGACTGGCTGATCGGCAGCGGCCTGCGGCTGGACGACGGCGTGGTGTGCGACGCCCGTTGCCGGGCCGCCGACGGGATCTACGCGGTGGGAGACGTGGCGCGCTGGTACCACGAGGGGCTGGGCGCCCTGGTGCGCCTGGAGAACCGGACCAACGCCACCGAACAGGCCGCGGCGGTGGCCGGCGACGTCGTGGGAGGGGAGCGGTCCTACGTGCCCGTGCCCTACTTCTGGACCGACCAGTTCGACGCCAAGCTCCAGGTCCACGGCGTGCTCGCCCCCGGTGCGGAGGTGTCGGTCGTGGAGGGGGACGTCGCCGCGCGCCGGTTCGCGGCGCTGTACGAGCGCGACGGCGAGGTGGTCGGTGTGCTGGGCTGGAACATGCCCAAGCAGGCCAGGCAACTGCGGCAGAAGCACCTCGTCGAGCTGCGGGACCTCACCGGATCGCACGTGACGGCCACGGAGGTCGAGAAGGCCGACTTCTGACGGTGCCGCAGCTGCGGGCGCCGGTGCGGGCGTCGCCGAGGAGGAACGGGCAGCTCCGACCGCGGTGGTGCGGGTCGGAGCTGCCCGGTTCCGGTGCCGGCCTCGGGCGACCGGCTCACGCACCGTCGGGCGCGACCCTGACCACGACCTTGCCCCTGCCGTCGCCGCGGAAGATCCGCTCCAGCGCCGCGGGCGCGTGCTCCAGGCCGTCCACGACGACCCGCGAGTGCCGCACGCGGCCGTCGGCGAGCCGAGCCGCCAGTTCGGCGGTGATCTCCTCGAAGCGGTCGGCGTGGTCGGTGACCAGGAAACCGCGTGCCGTGGCGCGCTGTTCGAGCATCTCCACCAGGTTGCGCAGACCGTGCCGCTGACCGGGGTCGGCGCTGTAGTCGGCGATCATCCCGCACAGCGCCAGCCGCGCACCGGTGTTGATCCGGGTCAGCACGTGGTCGAGGATCTCGCCGCCCGCGTTCTCCACGTCCGCGTCGACACCGTCCGGCGTGGCCTCGTCGAACCGCTCGCGCCAGTCGGGGTCGCGGCGGTCGACGCAGGCGTCGAAGCCCAGCTCCTCGACGACGTAGCGGCACTTCTCCGCACCACCCGCCACACCGACCACCCGCGCGCCGCGCTCCTTCGCGAGCTGACCGGCGATGGAGCCCACCGCGCCGGCGGCCGCGGACACCACCAGCGTGTCACCGGGCTTCGGGTCGGCGATCTCCACGGCGATCCACGCGGTGACGCCGGTCAGCCCGAGCACGCCGAGCAGGTCCTCCGGCGGGGCGGGCAGCGGGTCCGGCAGCACGGTGAACGGCGACTCCAGCGTCGCGTCGTCGGCGATCCGGTAGTCCTGCCAGCCGGTCCAGCCCAGCACGTGCGCGCCGACCGGCAGGTCGTCGCGCCGCGACCGGACGACCCGGCCGACGCCGAGGCCGCGCATCACCTCGCCGATCTCCACCGGCGGCAGGTCGCTGCGGATGTCGCTCATGAACACCCGGCTCGCCGGGTCCACCGACAGCACCAGGGTCCGCACCAGCGCCTGCCCGTCCGCCAGCGGCGCGACCTCCTCCTCCACCAGGTCCAGCGGGGCCTCCTCGGCCAGGCCCGCGGGCCGCTTCCGCAGCCGGAACGCCCGGTTGGACAGCACGGTCATCGGTGTTCTCCCTCGTCAGCACCCCGTCGATCGGGGCTCTGACGACGAGTTTCGACGTTCCGGGGGTGGTGGCGCCGGGTACGCGCGCGCCGTCGGGGGGTACCGATCGGACGTCAGGAGGCCGTGTCGCGGTGGCGGAGGCGGTACTCGTGCGGGGACACCCCGTGCGCGGCGCGGAACCGCCGGTGCAGGTGGCTGGTGTCGAAGAAGCCCCAGCGCCTGGCCAGCGCCTCCACGGTGGCGTCGCCGGTCAGCAGGTCCTCGCGCACGCGGGCGATCCGCTTGGCGCGCAGCACACCGGTGAAGGTCCCGCCCTGCTCGGCGAACAACCGGCCCAGGGTGCGCACCGAGATGCCGTGCGCCGCCGCCACCTCCCGCGCCGACAGATCACCACGACCGAGCCGCGTGTCGAGGTAGTGCTCCACGGCCGCCCACCGGGCGGGGTGCAGGGCCTGCGGGTCCAGCGGCGTCGCGGGCCTCAGCGCACCCCACACGAGCTCCAGCATCGCGTTGCGGGCCGCCACGGCGACCGGACCGGTCGAGGTGACCGGCGTCGCGTCGAGCGCGTCGAGGTACCCGGTCAGCAGGTGCACGGCGGGCACCCGCCCGGCCACCGGGTCACCGGCCGTCAGCGGGCAGCCCACCTCGTGCAGGACCCGGCGCGGCACGACGAGGCTGCGCGTGCTCACCTGCCCGACCGAGGTGAACCGAGCCGGGCGGTCGCTCTCCCACACCACGGCGTCACCGGCCCGCAGCGACCACTCCGCGCCGTCCTGACCGAACACCTCGTGACCGGAGCGCACGATGCGCACCACGAGGAAGTCGCCGTGCGTCGCGGCGATCTGCCGCGCGCCCCGCGCACCGCCGAACGGACCGGACGTCCGGTCGACCACCACGACGTCGTCCAGCCTGCGCCGCCGGACCTCCGCGCGGAACGCGCTCGCGTCCTGCCGGGGCGCGATCCGCAGCGCCCAGGGCAACCAGGGGTCCGACAGGACCCCGTCCCACTCGTCAGCGTCCTCCTGCACGATCACAGCCTAGGCGGACGCGGCACGTGCTGCTCCGGCCTCGTGGACCAGCACGCGCCGCACCTCAGGCCGCTCTCCGGTGCGCGGTGGGCCTGAGGTGACGCCCCCTGCCGCGCGGGTGGGACGACCGGCGGGCGGGGGTGTCGTGGTCGGGCGCGTCGTCGAGGTCGTCGTGGCCGGACGTGGCGGGCGTGCCGGGCGCGGGCCGCTCGCGGTGGGCGCGGGCGACCAGGAGCAGGAGCGCCAGCCCCGCGACCAGCGGCAGGTGGGAGGCGACGCGCGCGGTGGTGGCGGTGCCGTCGAGCAGGTCGTGCACGGAGAACGCCAGCAGCACGGCGACGAACCCGCCGAGCGTCGGCAGCAACCCGGCGGCGCGGCGGCCGTCGACGGCCGCGACCAGCAGGCCGACGCCCAGCGCGAGGTTCCACGCCGCGCCCTCGTTGAACAGGTGGCCGCTGATGCCCCCGCCCACGTGCCCGGCGTGGGACGTGGCACCGGTGAACAGCTGGGACAGGGCGAGCCACAGCTGGACGAGCGCGACCGCGGTCAGGCCCAGGCGCGACCGGAGCGCGGTGTGCTGCGGCGGGGCGGCGGCCAGCACGGCGTCGGCGAGGTCCGGTGCGGCTTCCGCAGGCCGGACCCGGATCGCCCTGGTCAGCGCCTGCGCGCGGAGCTGCCAGGCCGAGCAGGAGGCGCACTGCGCGAGGTGCGCGTCCGTCTCGGCGGCGGGCACGGGTCCGGTCTCGCCGTCCAGGCGGGCCGAGAGCGCTTCACGGCAGGTGTCGCAGTCCACGGTCCAATGGTCGGGCCGTTCGGCTCACCGGTTCCCGGCGGGGGGTGGTTACGATCCGCAATCGTGACCCCATCACACGACGAGGTGACCAGCTGGGCCCTCCAGGCGCGCTCCGGCGACCGGGACGCGCTGGAGCGGTTCGTGCGCGCGACCCAACGCGACGTGTGGCGCTTCGTCGCCCACCTGGCCGACGTCGGGGCGGCCGACGACCTCGCCCAGGAGACCTACGTCCGCGCGCTGGGCAGTCTGCGCCGCTTCGCCGGGCGCTCCTCGGCGCGCACCTGGCTGCTGGTGATCGCCCGCCGGGTGGTGATCGACCAGATCCGCATGGCGCAGGCGCGGCCCAGGCTGTCGCCCGGCGCGGACTGGGCGCGGGAGCTCGACCGCACGAGCCGGCACAGCCGCTTCGAGGACGTCGTCGAGCTGAACCTGCTGCTCGACGGCCTGGACCCCGACCGGCGCGAGGCGCTCGTGCTCACCCAGGTCCTCGGGCTGCCCTACGCCGAGGCCGCCGAGGTCGTCGGGTGCCCGGTGGGCACGATCCGGTCGCGGGTCGCCCGCGCCCGCGAGGACCTGATCAGGGCGGCCGGTTCCGACGAGGCCACCGAGGCGGGCTGACCCCGGTGGAACGGGCGGGAACCGCCCGTTCCACCGTCCACACGGGACACCACCGTCACAGCAGGGTCCGCCAGTGGTCCCAGAACTCCACCAGGACCATCACCGCGATGACCGCGTACCACAGCGCGAGGACGGCGCTGTGCACGCGGCGCAGCGGTGCGAGCGCGGGCCACGTGTCCAGCGTGGTGTACCAGAAGATCGGGATCGTGACGACCCACACCACGAGGCAGTACGGGCACAGCGCGTGGACGTCGTAGAGGCTCGCCGCGATCAGCCGGTGCACGAACAGGACGCCGAAGAGGGTTCCGGCGTCGAGCCCGACCCGGTACCAGCGCGGCGGTTCGAAGCCTGCCAGCACGGCGACGCCCGTGGTGACCACGACCGCGAACGCGGCGATCCCGATGAGCGGGTTGGGGAAGCCGAACGCCGCGGCCTGCGGGCTGTCCATGACCGATCCGCAGGACAGGACCGGGTCGATCGAGCAGCTGGGGACGTGAGCCGGGTCGCGGAGCACGGCGATCTTCTCCAGGGTCAGCGCCACGGCGGCGGCCAGGCCGAGGCCGCCGCCGACGACGTGCAGCTGAGCGAGTCGGCGGTTCATCCGGCCAGCGCCTCGTCGATCGCGGCGCGCAGCTCGCGGTCGGCGTCGGCGATCGTGCCACCGCTCGGCCGGAACTCCTCGCCGTTCAGGAAGAACGTCGGCGTGCTGGTCACGCCCGCCGCGGTGCCGTCGGCGACGTCGCGCTCGATGGTGGCCCGCACCTCCTCGGAGGCCGCGTCCGCGCGGAACCTCTCCAGGTCCAGACCCGCTGCGACCGCGAACTCCTCGAACGTCGCGGTCGCGCGGCCGACGTCGGAGCTGGTGCTCCGGCCGTCCACCGCCCACTGGTCGAAGCCCTCGTAGAGCGCGTGGTACATCTCGGCGTACGCGCCCTGCTTCGCGGCGGCCTCGGCGGCGCGTGCGGCCGGAACGGCCAGCGGGTGCGCCTCCAGCGGGAAGTTGCGGGTCACGAACGTGATGCGTCCCCGGTAGTCCTGCTCCAGCCGCTCGGTGACCCCCGTGTAGTAGGACGCGCACGCCGGGCACTGGAAGTCCAGGAACTCCACCAGCGTCACCCGGCCGTCCTCCGCGGTGGACAGGGTGTGCGCTCCCGCGGGGAACAGCGCCTCGGTGGAGGCTGTGCCCTCGTCGCCCGACCGGCCGACCAGCAGCGCCCCGCCGATCACCACGACGGCGACGAGGGCGACGAGGGCGGTGAGGACGGTGTTGAGGGAGGGGCCGCTCCGGGCGGCCACGACGGTGCGGTTGTTCGTGCGGCTCGTGCGTGGCATCGGACACGTCTCTTCTGATCGGGAACGGTCTGTCGTCCAGTTGGTCGGACGACGATCGACGTAGTTCCGGAGACCGCGTCACCTGCTGTCGGCGGGTTCGTCCTCGATCGGTCGGAGCCGTCGGCGCACACCCCGCTGGCCGTCGCCGCTCGCTCCCGCTCGGCGCGCGCGTGATCTACCGGTGGTGCCCGCCGCGACCTGTCGCGGCGGGCACCACCGGAGGTGATCAGCCGATGCCGCCGTTGGCGAACAGGACCTGCCCGTTCACCCAGCGGGCCGGGCCGGCGAGGAGCGCCACGACCTCGGCGACGTCCTCGGGGCGGCCGAGGCGCTCCAGCGGAGCGGCCTTCGACAGCCGCTGCACCTCCTCCTCGTCCTTGCCGTCGAGGAACAGCGGTGTCGCGGTGGGGCCGGGAGCCACGGCGTTGACGGTGATGTCGCGGCCGCGCAGCTCGCGGGCCAGGATCAGCGTCAGGCCCTCGACAGCCGCCTTCGACGCCGCGTACGGCCCGTAGGTCGGCATCTGGAGCCGGGTCACCGACGTGGAGAAGTTCACCAGGGCGCCGCCCTCGCGCAGCCGCCGGGCGGCGAGCTGCGAGACGACGAAGGCGCCCCTGACGTTGACCCGGTGCATCCGGTCGAGCGCGTCGAGGTCGAACTCCGCGATCGGCGCGAGCACCATGATCCCCGCGGTGTTCACCACGACGTCGACACCGCCGAAGACGCTCTCGGCCTCGTCGAACAGCAGGCCCATCGCCGTCTCGTCGGCCACGTCGCCGCCCACGGCCACGGCCTTCGCACCGTGCTCGGCGGCGGCGCGGACGGCCTCCTCCGCGCGGTCCCGGTTGCCGGAGTAGTGCACCACCAGGGAGAAGCCGTCGGCGGCGAGCCGCTCGACGACCGCTCGGCCGATGCCGCCGGACCCGCCCGTGACGATCGCGACCCTGCCGGTCGCCGGGGCGCTCACGCGTCCGCTCCCGTCGTGGTGGCGGGACGCAGCAGCTCCGGCATCCCGATGCGCTCGTAGAACTCCTGCCGGACCGCCTCGCCCACCTCGTAGACGCGCTCGGCGCCGTCGTCGGCCGGATCGACGTACACCCGGAACGGCCGTTCCCCCTTCGGCAGACCGACGACGCGGACGATCTCCCGCGCCACCTCCTGCGGATCGGCGTCGGCGGGGGACAGACCGGCCAGCCGCTCCAGCACCGTGTCGATCGTGTCGCCGAAGCGCGCCGAGTACTCGGCGGCCACGTCCTCGCGCTCGGGCGACCCGGCGTTGGTGAAGTGGTTGGTGCCGCTGGTGAAGGAGCCGGGCACGACGATCACCGAGTCGACGCCGAACCGTCCCGCCTCGACGGCGTAGCTCACGGCGAGTGCGTCCTCGGCCGCCTTGGCGGCGAAGTAGGGCGCGAGGTACGGCGGGGTGCCGCCGCGCGCGCTGGACGACCCGACCCACACCAGCAGGCCGTCGCCCCGCTGGCGCATGTGCGGCAGCACGGCCTGGTTGAGCCGCTGCGTGGTGAGGACGTTCGAGTCGTACACGGCGGCGAGCTGCTCGACGGTGAACGCCTCGGCCGGGCCGAGCACCATGTGACCCGCGTTGTGCACGACGACGTCGATCTGGCCGCTCTCGGCCACGATCTCGGCGACCGCACGGTCCACCGAGGTCTGGTCGGCGACGTCCAGCTCGATCGGCCGCAGGTCCACGCCGTTGCTGCTCGCGTGCTCGCGCGCCTCGGCGAAGGCGGGGGCGTTGCGGTCCCGCGTGGCGCGCATCCCCGCGTAGACGCGGTGTCCCGCGTCGGCCAGGGCGCGCACCGTCATGGCTCCGAAGCCGCTGGAGGCTCCGGAGACGACGACTGTGCTGCTCATCCGTTCTCCCGTGTGATCTGCGGGCAGGTACGGCACGAGCTTCCGCTTCTCCGGCGTGGCGGTGTGTGGTCCCGTTGCGGTGCCCTGTGGCCTGGTCGCCGTTCCCGGCCCGCACGCTCGTCAGACGTTCACACCTCTGAAGGTGGACGGGGTCACGCCGTGCACACGGCGGAACACGCTCGTGAAGTGCGCCGGGTTGGGGTATCCGCAGCGGGCCGCGACCGCCTGCACGGTCAGGGTGTCGTCGCGCAGCAGTTCCTGGGCGCGCTGCATCCGCAGCGACGTGAGGTAGCGCATGGGCGTCGTGCGGGTCGAGGCGGAGAACTGGCGCAGGAAGTGGTGGTGGCTCAGGTGCGCCGCCGCGGCCAGTTCGGCGAGGGTGATCGGCTCGGCGATCCGCTCGTGCATGAGGTCCACGACCGTTCCCAGCGCCCGCGCCCCCAGCCCGCCGCGGACGGCCCCGCGGTCGCGGTTCTCGTCGAGCAGGAGGTAGCTGGCGACGGACTGGGCCAGTGCCTCGGCGTGCAGGGCGGGCAGACCGAGGCGCGTGGCCCGGCCGAGTTCGAGCACCGCCTCGCGCACGAACGGGTCCGCGCGCCGCAGGTAGTCGGGGTCCGGGCGGCGGGCGTGCCGGGGCAGCGCGTCGCGGGTCTCCGCGAGCACGGACGCGGCGATGGTCAGGTGCACCGAGCGGAAGGGGGACCGGCTGTCCGAACGCCACCGCGCCCGCACCTCGCGCTGCGCGGCGTTGACCGCCGAGGTGCCGGGCGAGACGAGGGCGTGCCGGCGGCGCGGACCGGGACCGCTCTCCACGACGTAGCTGCCCGCCGTGATGAGCACGACGGTGAGCGAGTCCACCGGGGGCAGCACGAACTCGGCGATCGGCGGGTCGACCACCTCGCGCACGCGCGCGCCGCTCCAGCCGAGTCCGGCGCTGTCGACCACCACGCGCGACGGAAGCCCGGTGGCCACCGGGACGGGCTCGGCGACGGGCGGCTGGGACATCGGAGCACGTCCTTCGGGCTGCTGAGGGGTGGTCGCCACCAGGCTAGGCCGTCGTTCGGCGAACAACCTCCCGCTCTGCCCGTCGCAGCGCGACCACCTGCCCCGGCGGACCTCCGCGGCGGCTCCCGGCCGGCCGCGCGAGATCGGCCCGCCGGGCCGGTCCGGCGCGACGTCAGGCGTGCTCCCGCGTCGGCAGCACGCCGTCGAGCTCCCCGGCGGGCAGGAGCCGGGTCGAGTTGTGCTCCCGGACGATCCGCCAGCCGACCGGAGTTCGGCGCCAGACCAGGGAGCTGGTGGTGCGCACGTCCGAGGTGCCGTCGGGGGTGGTGATCCGCGCGACGAACGTCAGGGTGGACGCGGCCAGGTCGTGGTCGGCGACGACGTGCGGTCCGTCGTCGACGGCGTGGCGCGCGGAGAGCATCCGGCGGAACGGGGGCTCCCAGATCGAGCCGTACCCGGCGGCGGTCGTCGCCACCCGCTGCTCGGGGTCGAAGTCGTCGTAGAGGCGGACGTCCGGGGAGCTGACGTCGTAGAACTCGCCGAGGGAGCGCTGGAAGTCGAACGGCGCGTCCCCCTCGGCGCGCTCCCAGCCGAACACCCAGCGGTCGTGCAGGTCTGCGATCACTCGTTCGTCGTCCACGCTTCGAGGCTAGGGACGCGGGGGAGGCGCGGGGAGGGTCCAGCACACCCACCCCGCGCCGTCCGGCCGCCGGGGTGCGGCCCACCCGGAGCAGGGCGTCCCGGTCGGCCTGCGGGAGGTGCGGCCGGCCACCGGGACCGTCACCGCAGACGACGTGGCCGACCCCGTCGCGTGCTCGGTGGCGGTGGCCCCCGGTCGTCGAGAGGATGGAGCGGACGACGGTCGTCCTCGCCCGCTCGCGGCCCGGAGGAACCTCGCGGGGCGTTCGCCGGCGTCGACCGCGCCCGGCCACGACGTGAGGAGCGGACGATGAGCGGACAGCACCCCGGGGTGCGGCGCACGTGGCGTACGCGGTTGCTGGTGGAGTTCTCGCACTTCGTGCTGTTCGACTTCTCCGGGAGCTCCTCGCTCGCCGACCTGCACACCGCCACCGACTCGCACCGGATCGGCCGGAGCGGTCCCGGAGGGGTCCTGCTGCACGCCACCGACTTCGATCTCGAAGCCGACGTCGTGGTGGAACTGCACGACACCGATCCCGGCACCGACGACCACTCCTGGACCGGTGAGTTCCACACCGACTCCGGCACCCTCCTGCTGGCCTCGGCGACCGGGGCACCCGGAGACATCCCCGTCGACCTCCCCGCGCCGGGCGACTACCGGCTGCGCGCCCGCCGCCTGCCCGAGCTGATCGACACCAGCTTCGGCGACGAAGCGCGCTGCGAGCAGTGGGTCCTGTGCGTCTGGCCCGCGCCGAGGACACCCCGGTCTCCCGCGGGGGTGCGCGACCCTGGATGACGAGCGGCGACCGCCCGCTCGTGACCGCCCAGGGGGCACGAGCAGGCCCGGCGGGAGCCGGTGGCGCTCAGCGCCGGTCGTGGATCGTCACGGCGTACCCGTCGAGGTCGGTGAAGGTGAACGTGCGCCCGAACGGGCCGTCGAAGGGCGGTGTCGCGATCGGCACGCCGGCGGCGTCCAGCCGGTCGTGCAGGGCCTGCGCGTCGGTGGCGTGCAGCCACAGCGCCACGCCCGGTCCGGGGCGCTCGACCGCGTCCAGGTCGACGCCGGGCAGCGGGTCGCGCAGGGCGAACGGGACGGGCGTGGTGGTGAACACGACGGCGCCGGGCGGGCCGGCGGGGGCGCGGTCCAGGCCGAGCAGGTCCTCGTAGAAGGCGGCGGCGCGGTCCAGGTCGCGCACCTGGAGGGCGATGAAGTCGGGTCCGGTGACGGTCACGGTGTTCTCCTCAGTCGTGTCAGGTTCCTGACATGCACACCATATGTCAGACTCCTGACATGAGTCGACGCGACACGGTCGGACCGGTGGAGAGCGCGGTCGGCTACGTCCTCAAGCAGGCCGCGGTGTCCCTGCGGCACGCCCTGGACGTGGCGCTGCGCCCGCTGGACCTGACCGTCACGCAGTACGCGTGCCTGGAGCTGCTGGGGCAGCGGCCGGGCCTGTCGAACGCCGAGCTGGCCCGCGGGGTCTTCGTCACCCGGCAGTCCATGAACACCGTGCTCCGCGGCCTCGAAGAACGCGGTCTCGTGATCCGGCCCGCGACCGCCCCGGTCGGTCGCGAGCTGCCGGCCGAGCTGACCGGTGACGGCCGCGAGAAGCTCCGGACGGCCAGCACCGCGGTGCGCGAGGTCGAGAAGAGGATGTGCAGGGGCCTGGCGCCCGCCGAGCAGCAGACACTGCTGGACACCCTCGCGGCCTGCGTCCGGAACCTCGCCCCCGCCGCCGACGGGACCCCGTGACCACCGCGCTCCCGGCGCACCCGCTGGTGCGGAGTGCGCCGGGAGCGCGGGGACGGCGTCGGCCGCCTCGGGACCGCCACGCCGAGCGGGGACGCGGTGGTGCGCGGTCCGCTCGGCGTGGCGGCGTTCCGTCCGGCGGAGTGTCCGCGACGACGGGGCCGACCCGGCGGCGACCTACCCGAGGACGCCGACGCCCCGCACCGGAGGGGTGCGCAGGACCCGGTTGATCGGCAGCACCGTGGCGACGAGCGCCAGGACGACGGTGCCGCCGACGACGGCGGCCCAGCCGAGCGCCGGGACGTGCGGGACGCGCTGCCCGGAGACGGCGTTGACGATCGAGGAGAGCGTCACCGCCGCGATCAGCACACCGATCGAGAGCGCCACGCCCAGCAGAGCGGCCTGCTCGGCGTGGACCATCCGCTTCACCTGGCCGCGGGTCACGCCGACCAGGCGCAGCAGCGCCAGCTCCCGCGTGCGCACCAGGGCGGCCATCACGAGGGTGTTGGCGGCGGCGAGCGCCGCGTAGCCGACCAGCACGGCGATCAGCAGCTTGTTCAACCAGGCGCTGATCGCCAGGTCCCCGGCCGGTTCACCGGTGAGCTGGCCGGTGCCGATCGCGGTGCTCGCCGGGTACGCGCTCGCGAGGTCCGCCAGCGCCGCGCCGACCTCGGCTCCGGGCGCGGTGCGGATCAGGACGCGGTCGTCGAGACCGGTCGCGGTGTGGCCGGTGAGCGTCTCGGTGTGCAGGGTGACGTCGCCGAACCCCCGGCCCCGCTCGTAGACCGCGACGACCCGCAGGGTGACCGGCGTGCCGTCGCCGAGCCACAGCGAGGCGTCGTCGCCGACCTCCCAGTCCGCCGCCTCCGCCTGCGACGAGGACACGGCGACGGTGTCGCCGCGCAGGTCGGCGAGGCTGCCCGCGCGCACCCGCAGGTCCATCGTCTCCTCGACGCCGCGCGGATCGACGCCCTGCGCGACCACCGCCTGACCCGAGAACTCGTTCGGGGTGATGACCGACGTGCGGCGCACCCCCGTCGCGGCGACGACGCCGGGGATCCGGCGGGCCTCCTCGGTGGCCGAGGCGGGCAGGCCGACGCCGCTGACCAGCGCGTGCTGGGCGAGCGTGCCGTCCCGGCTCTGGAGCACGGTCTGGCGCTGGAGGTTGTCCTGGAGGAACCACACCGACCCGCCGAACCCGACGGAGAGCACCAGCGCGGTCAGCACGGCGACCGTGCCGCGCGCGGTCACCCGCAGGTTCGCGGCGGCGAGGTACCCGCTGGTCCCCCAGACGGCCCGCAGGACCGGCGCGAGCAGCCGCGCGGCGGCCTGGTTGATCCACGGCGCGAGCAGCGCGACGGCCAGCACGAACGTGTAGAGCATGCTCGTCGCGGCTCCCAGCGCGGTCGTGCCGTCGGTGGCGCTGGTGACACCGATCAGGGACACGCCGCCGGCGAGCAGGACGAAGCCGGACACGAGGCGGGCCGTGCTGCCGGGCCCCGGTTCGACGGCGGTCTCGCCGAGCGCCTCGGTGGGCCGGATGCGGGTGGTGCGCAGCGCGGCGATCCAGGCGGAGACCAGCGCGACGGCGGCCACCGCGACGGTCACCGCCAGCCCGGACAGGACGCCGCCGTTCACCTCGAAGGTGTCGGGGACGAACCCGCGGGTCACGAGCTGGTCCCGCGTCCAGGCGGTGGCGACCAGTCCGGCCGGGACGCCCGCCGCCGCGGCGAGCGGGGTCAGCAGGCCCACCTCGCCGAGGACCATCAGCCGCACCTGGCCGGGGGTCGCGGCGATGGCCCGCAGCAGGGCGAGGTCGCGGCGGCGGTGCCGCACCGACAGGCCGACCGTCCCGGCGACCACGAAGACGACGATCACCGCGGCGCAACCGCCGAACGCGGCGCCCGCCTGCACGCTGAAGTCCCGCGCGGCGGCGGCGTCGGGCTGCTCGGCCAGTCCCCGCTCGGCTCCCGCGTACGTCCTGGCCCCCGCACCCGCCGCGACCCGCTCCACCGCGGCGATCACGGCGGCCTCGTCGGCGCCCGGCTCGGCGAGGACGCCGATCGCGTCGACGCGACCGGGGTGCGGGTCGAGCCGGGTGGCTTCGGCGTCGGTGAAGAACAGCGCCGCTCGCGATCCGCTCGCCCCGTCCGCCTCGACGAGCCCGCTCACCCGGTACTCGCGCGCGGTTCCCCCGGTGACGATCACCGCCGTGCCGCCGGGGCTCAGGTTCCCGCTCGCGGCGAGCCGCGTGTCGACGGCGATCTCGTCGTCGGACCGCGGCGGCGTGCCGGTGACCGTCCGGTACGGGGCGAGCGCGGCGCTCTCCCAGCCGTGACCGGTGGTCGGCAGCCGGGGGGCCGCGGCGGGCGCGACCACGACGGAGCGGTCGCCCACGGCGCTCGCCACACCGGGCACCGCGGCGACCTCGCCGATCAGCGAGTCGGGCAGGCTGCCGCGCTCGGGCAGCGCCAGCGTCACCGTCTCGCTCTCGCCGAACACCTCCGGCCCGCTCACCGTCGTGTCGCGGTCGGCCACGACGGCGACGGCTCCGGCGTACCGCTGCGCCAGACCCTGGTAGCGCAGGCCCGACTCGACGAGGAGCGCGCACGTCATCAGGATCGTGACACCGGCGACGAGGGCGAGGAAGGTCGCCACGAAGGTGCCCGCGCGGAAGCGCAGCGTTCGAGCGGCCAGTTCGAGCACGGCTCAGCCCTTCCCGCTCGCGACGGGCTGCCGGTGACACAGCTCCGACGGCCGGTGCCGCAGCCGGCCGCCCAGACCGACCCGGTTCACGACCTCGGTCGTCCGCTCCCGGTCCGAGCGCTGGCCGGACGGCGGCGACGGCCGCACGGTGTTCTGCTGCACGGTCGGCGCGCCCACCGGGTCGACCGCCTGGAGCACGAAGCCGATCCGGCTGCGGCGCGGTGCAGCGGGGTGCTCCTGCCGGAGCCGGACGGACCCGTCACCGCCGCACGTCCTGCTGACGCGGTCGACGCTGACGTCGTCGGCCGAGGTCACTGCCATGTCGGTGCCTTCCAGGAGTCTCTTCCGGACTCCTGCGACAGTAGGAGGGACACCGGCCGCGAGCGATCACGTCAGCTGCCCGGTCGTGGTGGTGCAGGCACCACCGCCCGATCAGCCGGAACGGGGCCCAGCGTCGTCGCGGCCACGACGGCGGTCCAGGACAGGGCGAGCAGCACGCTGCCGAGGACGTCGGTGGGGTGGTGGACGCCCGAGTAGAACCGCTGCGCGGCCACCAGCAGCGGGACCGCCAGCACGACCGTCACCACCGGCCAGCGCCACCACCCGCGCGCGTACCGCAGGACCAGGACGGTCACCGAGACCGCGAGCACCAGCGACGCGGCGACGTGCCCGGAGGGGAAGCTGGAGGTCGGCGGCAGGTCGTCGGGGAGCTTCGCGGCCGGCCGGGCGCGGTCCACGACGGACGTGGTGATCAGGAACAGGGTGATCTCCCCGAGCAGGCCGAGCACGATCAGCAGGACGGGCCGCCAGGAGCGCGTCGCGGCCAGCGCCAGCACGCAGGCGACGACCGCGGCCACGATCACCGGTCCCGTTCCGCTGTGGTCCTCCACCCGCTCCATCACCGCGGTCCGCGAGGGCGTCCGCCACCCGGCGGCCCACTCCACGACGGCGCGGTCCCAGCTCGTCGGGACGTCCGGCCCGGCGGCGGTGATCAGCGAACCCAGGCAGAACAGCACGCCCAGCAGCAGGCACCAGGCCACCAGCAGCTGAGCCGCCGTGCGCCACGTGCCGTGCAGGACGTGCAGCCGGCGACCGGCCAGCGGCCGCAGGTCGTCCGCGGCCTCGGGGACCAGACCGTGCAACACCGGCACCTCCGCCATCCCCCGGTCCCGGCGCCAGCGGCGGAACACCTCGGTGGTCAGGGCCAGCCACAGCAGGCCCAGCAGCCAGCCGCCGAGCACGTCCGTCGCGTGGTGCACGCCGAGCGCCACCCTGGTGCAGCCCACGGCCACCACGACCGCGATCACCAGCGGGGTCAGCACGACCCGCGCCCGCGGCACCGAGCCGAACACCAGCAGCAGCACGCCCCAGGTCACCGTGGAACCCAGCGTGTGACCGCTCGGGAAGCTCCACCCCGCCGCGGTGACCACCTGCACGTCGACCAGCGGGCGCACCCGCTCGACCAGCTCCTTCACCACCAGGCCGAGCAGCCCGCCACCGGCCGCGGTGACGACCACGTGCACCGCCGGCCACGGTCGCCGCCGCAGGAGCAGCCACGCCGCCGCCAGCGCCACCACGCCGGTGAGGGTCGCGGTGTCGCCGAGCCGGGTCACTCCTCTCAGGACCGCTGCCAGGACCGGTGAACTTCCCACCAGACCGTTGGACGCGACCGAGATCGCCCGGTCGGCCTCGCGCACGGGCGCCCAGTCCGACCACACCACGAGCAGCACCACCGCGAACGCGACCCCGGCGGCGCTCGCGGCCACCAGGGACACCGCGCTGCGCAGCGCGAACCTCTCGGCGGTCGCCACCGTCTGCCGCATCTCACCGCTCGTCGTCACCCGTGTGATGTGCCCACCGGGACGGCGGGGTAATCCTGTCGCGACCGGGGGAGTGGCCCGCACCGGGCCTCGACCGTCCACACAGGACGAAAAGAGGGGCGCCGGTCCCGCGGACCGACGCCCCTCCTTCCCGCACCCGCTACACGAGGTGCCACTTCTGGTTGGCCGTGCCACCGCACTCCCAGATCTGGAGCACGGCGCCGCTGGCCGCGTTCCAGTCGGCGATGTCCACGCACTTGTCCGCCTGCGGGTTCACCAGGTCGCCCGTCTCGCTCAGCACCCACTGCTGCGCGGCGTTGCCGCTGCACGTGGCGACCTGGACGGGCGCGCCGTTGTCGGTCGAACCCCACGCGACGTCCGCGCACATGTTCTCGCCGACGCGCAGCGCGCCGTCGGCGAACTCCCAGCGCTGACCGGCGGCACCGGTGCAGTCCGCCACGGCCAGTCGCCGGCCGTCGGTGATGTCGTCGCCCGGCACGGTCAGGCACCTGCCCTGCCAGTCGCTGACGACCGAGCCGCCCGCCGGCTGCTGCGGGGCGGCCGACGTGGGCGCCGGCTGCTGGCCGCTGCTGGTCGGCACCGCGCTGGTCGGCGCCGCGGTGGTCGGCGGCTGCGGGCTGCCGCCACCACCGGTGAACGGCGTCAGCGTGATGCCCGCGGAGCGCGGATCACCGTCGTGCACCAGGGACTCCTGCGCCTGGACGTCGTCGAAGGCGAAGCCGTAGGCCCGGCCGTCGACCATGTTCTCGTGCACCAGCCGCGAGTAGTGGTTGGTCAGCGCGCCCCGGTAGAAGTCGGCCGCGCCACCGCCGGGCTGGGTGTCGATCGTGCCCAGCGTCGAGCGGTGCAGCGCCGCGCACAGCGTGCGCGCGATCGGACCGACGACCTGGTCGTTCGGCGCACCCAGCGCCCCGTCGCAGCCCCACACGTTCGACGTGCTGGGCTTGGCGAACGACGCCACCTGCTTGCCGGAGGCGTCGGTGAAGTTCATCGTGTCGCCCGAGGTGCGGCCGAAGTACTTGACGTTCGGCTGGTCGGTGAACGGCACCACGGTCAGCGTCTTGCTCGTGTAGGCGTTCCACGCGCTGGCGATGTAGGGGTCCAGGTAGTCCGCGCTGAACAGACCGCCGTCGGCCGCCTTGCCCGGTGCCAGGACCCGCAGGACGGTGCCGTCGGAGCGGGTGACGACGGTCCTGTCCCAACCGGCCTGGGCCTTGACGCCGCTGATGACCTTCTCGCGACCGCCGGGCACCAGTTCACCGGTCGTCTTCGTCGCGCCGCTGGAACCGGTCACGCTGACCGCGTGCGGCACGGCGAACTGGTCCACCTGCGAGCTGTTGAGCCACAGGCCCGCGTCGTTGTAGGTGAACTCGCTCCAGTCGAACAGGATGTCGTGGTTCGCGTCGCCCGGCGACCACGGCGCGGGCTGCACCAGGCCGTCGGGCGTGAGGAAGAACTTCAGCTTCTCCCCGAAGGACATGTAGACCCGGCCCGAGATGTGCCGGGGGACCTTCACGGTGATGCTGCTGCCGTCGGCGGGGCCCGCGATGGACACGTCCGGCGCGGGGACCGGCGGGTTCGCGCCGGGGGACCACGCGGTGAAGGTGCCGGACTGGTCGACGTACCCGAGCTTTCCGCCGCGGATGTCGGTTCCCAGGACGTAGAGGTGGACCGAGTCCGAGCGTCCGCTGTCGTTGCTCACGGTGATCGGAAGCAGGTCGGGTCCGGAGGCCAGCACGGGCGTGATCACGGACGCGGCCGCGGCCACCGCGGATGCCGCGACCAGCGCGCTCACCCACTTCGTTCTGGTGCGCATGGGACGAACTCCTCTTTTTGCAGGGCAGATCAGTCTCCGCTCACCGGCGACTTCAGGGGGACCGCCGGGGCGTGGGAAGGGCGACAAAAGGGCGCCACATCCCGTGAGAGCGCGTCCGTAGCGTCGTGCGCGAACTGCTCGTTGTCAAGGCGCGCGACGATTTCCGCGTCCGGATCGGACTTCTCGGCGCGGACGCGCGCGGCGATCGCCGGCGGCTCCGGCGGGTGCGGGCCGAAAATTCCCGCAGAAGTCGTTATCGGGGTGGAACCCGTTGGCGTGCAACGGGTTGCACCCGTCCGGCTGGGACGCGGGGGTGGGCCGGAAGGTCGATCTCTGTCAGATCTCGTCCGCATCACGACACGACTTTGCATTCACAAAAGCGGTCCGCACCTCTCGTCTTCACACGTGCAACGAAATCGTGGAGCGCGGGCGCCCGGCGCGTTGTGACGCACTTCTCGACGTCGTTCCCGCCGGGAACCACCGCGGTGGTTCCCGGTCGTGCCACCACCCTCCGGCGCGGGCGCGGCACCGTTCGGGACGCCGGGCTGGTGCGGCCCACTATGGTGGGATCACGGCGCGGGGTCGTGAACCGCGGGGACGTCGCAGGCGGGTCGGAGGGCTCGGGTTGTGGGAGGCGCGAGACGGTGGTGACCGCAGCGATCGGCGGGGAGCGTCCGGTGCGCGACATCGTGCCGGGCGACCACCTCTGCCTGACGTTCGCCGACGACGCGGAGCAGCGCCCGGTCGTCACGGAGTACCTGTCGGCCGGACTGTCGCGCGGGGAGCGGGTGCTGTGCTTCGTGGACCGGACCACGCCGGGGATCGTGCTCGACTGGCTGGCGTCCACCGGCGTCGACACCGGGGCGGCCCTGCTCGGCGGGCGGTTGCGGCTGGTCCCCGCCGCGGACTCCTACCTGGCCTCCGGCCGGTTCGACGCCGCTGCGATGGTCGGCACCGTGCGCCGGGAGGTCGACGCGAGCCTCGCGGAGGGGTTCTCGGGTCTGCGGATCTGCGGCGAGATGAGCTGGGCGGTGCGCGAGAGCGTGGGCACCGCGGAGCTGGCGCGGTACGAGCGCGAGGTCGACGCCGTGTTCGCCGGACGGCCGGTGTCGGCGGTCTGCCAGTACGACGCGCGCCTGTTCGGCCCGGATCAGCTGGAGGTGCTCGACGGCTGTCACCGGGGGTCGGTGGAACCGCCACCGCTGCGCGGCCACGACTCGCTGCGGCTCGTCCCGGCCGGTCGGGCCGGGCGACGCCGTCTGCGCGTGATCGGCACGGTGGACGACCGCACCCACGACCACTTCGTCGCCGCGCTGGACGCGGTGCTGCACCGGCCGGGTGACGTCGTGCTCGACCTGAGCGCCCTGGACTTCATCGACGTCGCCGGACTGCGGGCCCTCGCGAACGCCGCCGCGCGTCTGGGCGGACACCGCCGGATGCGGCTCGCGCACCCGGCGCCGGTGCTGTGCGAAGTGGTGCGGCTGCTGGGCTGGGACCGGACCCCCGGACTGGTCCTGCTCCCGGAGGGGGACGTCGCGTGACCGGTGCGGCCGACGCCCGCGGGCTGATCCACCAGGGTCTGCTGTACGGCGCCGACGAGCAGTTCCTCGCGGCGACCGTGCCGTTCTGCCGCGACGGCCTGGAGCGGGGCGACGCGGTTCTGGCCGTCACCACGGCCACCAACGCCGACCTGCTGCGCGACGGCCTCGGAGCCGACGCCGGGCACGTCCGGTTCGTCGACGCCGACACCTGGTACGACACCCCCGGCCGCACGCTCGCCGCCTACCACCGCTACGTGGACGAGCGCGCCGACGGCGACGGGCGGGTCCGCGTGATCGGCGAGCCGGTGTGGCACGGCCGCGACGACCTGGCGGTCGCCGAGTGGACGCGGTACGAGTCCGTCATCAACCTGGCCTTCGCCGACTCCCCGGCCTGGATCGTCTGCCCGTACGACACCAGGGTGGTGCCGGAGCGGATCGTGGACGACGCGCGCCGCACCCACCCCGACCTGGTGGTCGGTTCCCTGGCCGAGACCAGCCCGGCGTACCTGGCCCCCGCTCTGCTCACCACCGGCGCACGACGCGCGCCCGCGGTCGCCGGGGAGGGCGGCGCGGTCCTGCGCTTCGGCTCCGACCTGGCGGCGGTGCGCCGCTTCGTCGCCGACACCGCCGACTCGCTGGGCCTGTCGCCCACGAGGACGGAGCACGCGGTCGTCGCGGTCAACGAGGTGGCCACCAACGTCCTCGACCACGGCGGCGGCAGCGGGTGGATCGCGCTGCGGCGCACCGGCGGCAGGATCGTCTGCGACGTCGCCGACGACGGCCCGGCCCCGCTCGCCGACTGGTTCGCGGGGTACCTGCCGCCTGCTCCGGGGCAGCGCCTCGGCGTCGGCCTGTGGGTCGTGCGCCAGCTCTGCGACCTCGTCGAGATCCAGCCCCGCGACACGGGCACCACGGTCAGCCTGCACTTCGACGTGTGATCGACCGGCCCGGCCGGTGAGCCGGGCCGCCTCGGCCGTCAGCCCGGTCCGCCGAGCCGGCTTCCCGATCGTGCGGGGCGCGTCGTCGTTCACCGCCCGAGCCGCGCGCCTCCCTCCGGGAGGATCGGGGGTCAGTCGCGGCCGGGACCGCGGCGGGGCGTGAGCCGGGCGTTCGGCAGCACGGGGGCCGGCAGCCGCCGCGGAGTGCCCGAGTAGCCCTCCACCCGGCCGAACCGGTCGGACTCCGCCTGCCACTCCCGGCGGAACTCGGCGATCTCCTCGTGGTCGCGCCCGATGAAGTTCCACCACATCACGACGTCCTCGGCGAACGGCGTGCCGCCGAGCAGCAGGAGCCTGGCGGGCGTCCCGGTGCGGTTGACGAGCTCCAGGGTTCGCCCGCCCGCGCCGACGTACCCCAGTTCGGCGGGGGAGAGGTCGTGGCCGGCCACCGCCACCGACCCGGTGTCCAGCAGGACTCCGTGCTCGAAGGCCGGGTCGACCTCCAGTTCCAGGCGGGCGTGCGGAGCGAGGACGAGTTCGGCGCCCAGCAGCGGCGTGAACGTGCTCACCGGGGACGTGCGACCGGCGAGGGTGCCGAGGAAGACGCGGATCTCGGCGTCGCCGAGGCGCAGGACGGGCGGCACGTGGTGCTGGAAGTCGCGACCGGTGTGCCGGTGCTCGTCGGGCAGCGCCACCCAGAGCTGCACGCCGTGCAGCACGGTGGTGCCGGGGGTCGACACCTCGGAGTGGCAGATGCCGCTCCCGCCGGTCATGAGGTTCAGCTCGCCGGGCCGGACCACGGCGTGCGCGCCGGAGCTGTCGCGGTGCTCGATCTCACCGCTGAACAGCCAGCTCACCGTCTGGAGCCCGGTGTGCGGGTGCGGGGCCACGTCCATGCCGCCGCCGGTGGCGACGTCGTGGGGGCCGTAGTGGTCGGCGAAGCACCACGCGCCGACGAGGGAGCGCGCCCGCTGCGGCAGGGTGCGGCGCACCCGCATCGCGCGCGGGCCGCCCAGCGGCACCTCGCGCGCGGTGAGCACCTGGACCACCCGGCGCTCGGGCTCGGCACGGCAGGTCAGCTCCGCCGGAGCCGCTTCGGTGTTGCTCATGGCGCGACCCCGTTCCCTCCCGGTCCGGTCGCGACGATCGTTGTCGCATCAGCATTCCGGTGTCAAGCGGCGGACGCCGCGCCCCCGCACCCCGTCGTGGACGACACCGACGACACCGAGGACACCGAGGACACCGAGGACACCGACGCGGACTCCCGCGGTGGGGTCCACCCCGGGACGACGCCTCGTGCCGAGGAGCGGCCGTGGCCGCGTGGAGCACGGACCGGACCCCCGACCGGACCGGCCACCGGGCCGTGGTCACCGGCGCCGGCTCGGGACTCGGTGAGGTCACCGCTCTGGAACTGCCCCGCGACCGCGAAAGAATGACTTCTGCGATCACGGACCGCATCTGCTGGCGCGGAGTTCGACCGCTTCCGCGGGGGTGTCCTCGCGAAGCTCTGAAAACACGGACCGGGAATCGGGGAGATGCGGGAAAGAGAGCTGCGAAGACATCTCCGGACGACGGTGTCGCGCGCCCGTGGTCGACGTTCCGGGCGCTCGCGCGCAATCTTCAGCAATTCCTCAGGTCGTCACAGTGCGTGGCTTTCGCGATCTCGCCGCCCGGTCGCGCGTCGTGGCCCGCGCACACGACCCGCCATCGCCCGCCGGGCGGTCGGCCCGCCGACGCGCTGATCACCGGTCCGGTGGCGCGAACGGGAAAGCTCCCGGTGTCCTCCGAGGTGACGCACACCGTGCGGTGGGCGGACGGGGTCCGGTGCGCCGTGGTGGCTCCGGACGAACCGGACGACCTGGGCAGTTGACGATGATCTCACCCGAACGGGTAAGGTTCGCCCGACGACGACGCTCGCGAGTGCGGTCGGGACGTGCCGGCAAGTCGGTTCGGTGTTACCGCCGAACCGCGTCCGGACGCCTCACGACGTCGCGGGCGTCTTCTTCCGGTATCTGTCGCGCAGCGTGCGTGCACGGGTTCCGCGGAATTCGAACCACCTCTCCTCGGCGACGGCTGTGGTGTTCGGGTGCTTTCACGAAGGGGATCTGACATGGCCTTCTCCATCGGAGACCGTCCTGTGGGAATCGAGTTCCCACCGCTGGTGATCGCCGAAATCGGGATCAACCACGAGGGCGATCCCGCGAAGGCGCACCGGATGATCGACGACGCCGCGGACGCCGGGGTCGAGTGCGTGAAGTTCCAGACCCACGTCGTGACCGACGAGATGATCCCCAACGACGTCGTGCCCGGCAACGCCGACGAGCCCATCTACGCGATGATGGAGCGCTGCGCGCTGTCCGCGCAGGACGAGCGGGAGATGAAGGCCCACGCCGAGGAGCGCGGGATGATCTTCCTG
Organism: Umezawaea beigongshangensis; assembly: GCF_016464305.1. GTDB lineage: Bacteria > Actinomycetota > Actinomycetes > Mycobacteriales > Pseudonocardiaceae > Umezawaea_A > Umezawaea_A beigongshangensis. The sequence goes on along the minus strand of NZ_JAEIOJ010000002.1, from coordinate 708,162 downwards.
TCCACGCCGTTCTCCCGCGCCGCCGCCGACCGCCTGGCCGAGCTGGACGTCCCCGCGTACAAGATCGGCTCCGGGGAGTGCAACAACTACCCGCTGGTGCGGCACATCGCGTCCCTGGGCAAGCCCGTGGTGCTGTCCACGGGCATGAACGACATCGCCTCGATCCGGCCGGCCGTGGAGATCCTGCGCGCGGCCGGTGTCGGGTTCGCCCTGCTGCACTGCACGTCGCTGTACCCGACGCCGCCGGAGATGGTGCGCCTCGGCGCCCTCGACGAGCTGCGCGAGGCGTTCCCCGACGCGGTGCTGGGGCTGTCGGACCACACCACGTCGATCTACCCCTGCCTGGGCTCGGTCGCGCTGGGCGCCCGCGTGCTGGAGCGGCACTTCACCTCCGACGCCGGCTGGCCGGGACCGGACATCCCCGTCTCCTCCACGCCCGAGGAGTTCGGCAGGCTGGTCGAGGGCTCCAGGCTGATCCACGCGAGCCTGGGCGGCAGCAAGGAGGTCCTGGCCGCCGAGCAGCCGACGATCGACTTCGCCTACGCCTGCGTCGTCACGACCGCGCCGGTCGCCGCCGGTGAGCGGCTGAGCGCCGCCAACGTCTGGGTGAAGCGTCCGGGAACCGGGCAGATCAGGGCCGTGGACTACGAGCGCGTGCTGGGACGCACCGCCGCCCGCGACCTGCCCGCGGACCTCCAGGTCGGTTGGGACGATCTCGTCGATGCCTGAGCGTCCCCGCGAGGTCCTGTTCGTGACGGGGACGCGGGCGGACTTCAGCAAGATGCGCGACGTCATGCTCGCCGCGCAGGACAGCGTCCGGCTGTCGGCGCGGGTCGTGGTGACCGGCATGCACCTGCTGCGGCGCTACGGCTACACCGTCCACGAGATCGAGCGCGCCGGTCTGCGGCGGCTGCACCTCATCCCCAACCAGGTCGAGGGCGAGCCGATGGCGCTCGTGCTCGCCAACACCGTGCAGGCGCTGACCAGGCTCGTGCACGAGGAGCGGCCGGACGCGATCGTCGTGCACGGCGACCGCGTCGAGGCGCTGGCGGGCGCGCTGGTCGGCTCGCTGACCAACGTGCGCGTCGTGCACGTGGAGGGCGGCGAGGTCTCCGGGACGATCGACGACTCGATCCGGCACTCGGTCTCCAAGCACGCCCACGTGCACCTGGTGGCCAACGGGGTCGCCCGCGACCGGCTGCTCCAGCTCGGCGAGGAGGCGGAGCGCATCTTCGAGGTGGGCAGCCCGGAGATCGACATCCTCACCTCGCCCGACCTGCCGTCGCTGGACGACGTGCGGGCGCACTACGGCATCGGCTTCCACCGGTACCGGGTGCTGATGACCCACCCGGTCACCACCGAGCCGGAGGCCAACGGCCCCAACACCGCGGCCCTGGTGGACGCGGTGCTCGCCGACGGCGGCAACTGGGTGGTCGTCGACCCCAACAACGACGAGGGCTGCACCGACGTGCGGCAGCAGCTCGACCGGCTGACGGGCGACCGCTTCGTGCGCCTGCCGTCGATGCGCTTCGAGCACTTCGCCGCGCTGATGCGGCACGCCACCGCCGTGGTCGGCAACTCCTCGGCCGGGGTCCGCGAGGCGCCGGTGCTGGGCACGCCCAGCGTCAACGTGGGCAGCAGGCAGCGCAACCGCAGCCGAGCGGCGGGCGTGCTGGACGTGCCGGCCGACCGCGACGCGGTGCTGGCCGCGCTGCGCCGCGTCGACGCGATGCCGCGCCCCACGGCCTACCTCGGTTTCGGCGAACCGGGGGCGCGGAAGCGGATCAGCGCGCTGCTGGAGGGGCAGGAGCTGTGGCGGCCCCCGCTCTACAAGGAGTTCGTCGACCGGCCGGAACGGGTGACCGCCGGTGTCTCCTGACGCCGTTCAGAGCGCCCCGGTCGCACGTCGCCGCGCGAGCAGCAGGTCCGCTTCGCCGTCGACGTCCACGGCGCGCTCGGTCGGGACCACCTGCGCGAGCACGGCCGGGACGAAGAACCGGCCGTGCCGCCGCAGGTCGCCCGCGCGCAGCACGTACACCCCGCCGGTCGGCCGCAGCACCGGCGGGAGCGCCTGCCGCGGCGCCTCCAGGTCCTCCCAGTTCCGGGACGGCACGAGCACGCCGTCGTCGAGCAGGCACGCCTTCCACGGGTGGTGCTCGCCGGACTCGGCGACCTGCACCACCGAACCGGTGCGACGCGAACCGTGCAGCGCCAGGCACTCCTCGACGTCGGCGGAGGTGCGCAGCGGCGACGTCGGCTGGAGCAGCACCACGAGCGCCTCGTCGGGCACGTCCGCGACACCCAGCGCGTGCAGCACCGCGTCGACGGTCCGGCTCTCCGACGTGGCCAGCTCCGCCGGACGGCGCACGACCTCGGCGCCCTCGGCCGCGCCGGCCGCCGCGATGGCGTCGTCGTCGGTCGTGAGCAGGACCCGCCCGACGCCCCGCGCCGCCGCCCCCGTCGCCACGGCGTGCGCGACCAGCGGCCGTCCCAGGAACGGCGCGAGGTTCTTCCCTGGGTACCCCACCGATCCGCCTCGCGCCGGCACCACCGCCACGACCTGCTCCGCCACCCGCCCGATCCCCTCCGTCCGGTCCAGCACCGATCCGTCCCCGCCGATCCGGAGCAGCCGATGACGCACTCCTCGACCGTCGAGACGACGGCACCATCCTCGCAGCGGACGGTGCTGCGCGATCTCGTCGCCTCCTACTCCCGCGCCGCGTCGCCGCGCACGATCACGATCGTGGGCAACGCGCCGATGGCCCCCGACGCCGCGCGCGCCGCGGTCGTGGACGGCAGCGACCTGGTGGTGCGCGCCACGAGCTTCGCGCTCGACCGGCCGGGCGACCGGCCGACGCTGGGCTCGCGCTGCGACGTGGTCGTGCTGCACCGCGGGGTGATCCCCAGCCCGTTCACCTTCGCCGGCTACCGGCGGCGGATGTACCTGGTGGTCGAACCGGGCAGGCTGCACTGGGAGCCCGAGGCGATCCCGCACTGGTGGCCGCGCGACCTGGGCTTCGTGCCGGTACCGAACTACGAGTTCACCGTGCCGCTGCTGGACCTGCTGGGCCTGGACCGCGAGGAGGCGGTGTGGTCCACGACGGGGACGCTCGCCGCCTTCGTGTTCACCGAGCTGTTCCCGGACGCCACCGTGCGCCTGACCGGAACGTCCATCGTGGACGATCCGGACCAGACGATCTTCCAGCACGCCTGGGGCGATCCGGTGCGCGTCACGGCCGAGCACCGCCTGCACGCCGAGTCCGCGCTGCTGCGGCAGTGGGACGCACAGGGAAGGATCCGACTGCTGTCATGACCGGTTCCCGAGATGCCAGGGACGTCGCGCGCGCGGTGGTGCGGCGAGCCGGAGCGCCGCTCTGGCGGCGTCTGCGCCTCCGGATCGAGGTGATCGCCGCCGAGCACGCCGAGCGGGTGGAGCGCTCGCTGCGCCACCTGCTGGAGGAGACGCGCGCCGAACTGCGCGACGAGGCGACCCTCGTCCGGTCGCGGGACGAGGCGGAGCGCTCGGACCTGGCGCACCGCGTCGACTCGCTGCGCGGCGACCTGGACTGGCACGCCAACCAGATCGACCGCATCGGCACGCACCTCGCGTCGCTGGAGGAGCGCGTGGCGAGCGCCGAGCACGAGCGGGTGACCGCGCCGGACGACCCGGCGGACCTCGTGCGGGCCCGCGGGTTCATCGACGAGATCCGCGACGAGCACGCCAGGGTCAGGGCCCGGTTGTCGGCCGTCGCCAGCTACGAGGAGCGCATCGGCCGGTTGGAGCAGGCCCGGCGGGCGGCCGATCGGGGCCGGGACGACCGGGACGGCTGAACGACTCCGTTCCCGGCGTTCGGCGCAGCGCCGGTGCGGCCACCGCCCTCGTCGGGGCTTCACCCGGCGGGTGGTGTCCCCGACGTCGCCGGATCGTCCGGGGCGACGGGCGCGCGTGCGGACGCCGCGCCCCGGTGTCGTCCCCTGTGGACGGTCGGGGCGCAGGTGTCACGAGTCAACGCCCGAAGCAGTCTTCTGCACCTAGCGGCGCCGATCGCGCTCCCGGCACGGTGGAGGGCGTCCCTTCCCCTCCCTGCGGGAGTCACCTGTGACCACGAGAACACGACGGGGCCGGTCGATCGCCGCCCTCGTGACGACGTTCGCCCTGTTCGGCGCCGGTACCGCCACCGCGACGCCCGCCACCGGCCCGGCCGCCCAGGCCGCGCCGAACATCTCGGTCTCCGCCGTCCAGGCCGACCTGGCGCAGCTCCAGAGCATCGCCACCGCCAACGGCGGCAACCGGGCGCACGGCCGTCCGGGCTACCTCGCCTCGGTCGACTGGATCAAGGGCAGGCTGGACGCGGCCGGTTTCACCACCCGCGTGCAGACCTTCACCCGCAGCGGCGCCACCGGTTACAACCTGATCGCCGACTGGCCGGGCGGTGACACGAGCAACGTGGTGATGGTGGGCGGCCACCTGGACAGCGTCGCGGCCGGTCCGGGGATCAACGACAACGGCACCGGGTCGTCGAGCATCCTGGAGGTCGCGCTCGCCGTGGCCTCGTCGGGCTTCGCGCCCACCAAGCACCTGCGGTTCGCCTGGTGGGGCGCCGAGGAGCTGGGCCTGGTCGGCTCGACGTACTACGTCAACTCGCTGACGTCGGCGGAGAGGTCGCGCATCGACGCGTACCTCAACTTCGACATGACCGGCTCGCCCAACCCCGGCTACTTCGTCTACAGCTCCTCCGGGCAGCCCAGCGGATCGCTGGCGCTCCAGCAGACCCTGAGCGCGTACTACGCGTCGATCGGCGTGCCCACCGAGCTGACCAGCGTGGGCGGCAGGTCCGACCACGCCGCGTTCGCCTCGGCGGGCATCCCGGTCGGGGGCACGTTCTCCGGCGCCGAGGTGACCAAGACGGCAGCCCAGGCGCAGAAGTGGGGCGGCACGTCGGGCGTCGCGTTCGACCGCTGCTACCACCGCGCGTGCGACACGACGGCGAACGTGAACGCCACCGCCCTGGACCGCAACGCGGACGCCATCGCGTCGGCGGTCTGGACGCTCGCGGGCTGACCGGACGCGCCGGGGAAGGCCGCCCGCCCGGCCTTCCCCGGCTCACTGGTGTGAATGTTCTTCATAATTTCAGTGTGGACCGAAGTCGATCCGCCCGTGCTCGGTTCGCGTTCAGGCACCAGGAGCGCGCGTCGAGCTGCGCGGGTTCGGCGTGACCGTGCAGCCGGTTCCGGTCGGCACCCCGTGCACTGCGAAGATGAGGGCGACGACTCTCCTCGTCCGACCGCGGATTCGAGCCGTCCGGTCGAACACGCCCTCTCGGCGCACCCGCGGGACGGGTCCGCCTCTCGCTCGGCGTGCTGGGGTGCCCCCGTGCCGCGGGACCGATTAGGCTCGGATCGTGATCAGGCGCGTGGAGTCGTGGTACGCCGCGTTCGGCGCGATCGTCAACGAGGGCCACCTGGTGAGCGCGGACGGTCTGGTGTCCCTCGTGGACGCCGCGGTGGCCGATCTCGGCATCGAGGTCCGGTTCTACCTGGTGGACCTGCCGCAGCGGCAGCTGCACCCGGTGGCGGCCGACGCGGGCCCGTCGCTGCCGGTGGACGAGGGCGTGCCGGGTCGCACGTTCCAGCTGTGCGCGATCGTCCGGGACGAGGACGAGCACGGGGGCGTGCTGTGGCTGCCGCTGCTCGACGGCACCGAGCGGCTGGGCGTGCTGCGCGTCGCGCTGCCAGCCGGGACGGACCCGGACGACTCGTGGATCCGCGAGCAGTGCTGGACCCTGTCCGGCCTGCTGGCGCACGTGGTCAGCAGCAAGGCCCACTACAGCGACCTGTTCCACGTCGTGCGCCGCAGCAGGCAGCTGACCCTGTCCGCCGAGCTGCTGTGGCAGTTGCTGCCGCCGCAGACCTTCGCCACACCGCGCGTGGTGGTGACCGCCGTCGTGGAGCCGTACGCGGAGGTCGGCGGTGACGCCTACGACTACGCCGTGGACGGCGACCGGGCGTACGTCGCCGTGTTCGACGCCATGGGGCACGACACGCGGGCGGGCACGACGTCGGGGCTCGCGCTGGCGGCCACGCGCAACGCGCGGCGCGGCGGCCTTCCGCTGGTGGACGCCGCCGCGTTCGCCGACCGCGCGATCGCGGAGCAGAACGCGGACACCCGCTTCGCGACGGCGCTGCTCGCCGAGCTGAACCTGGAGACCGGGGTCTTCGAGCACCTCAACGCCGGGCACCCCCCGCCGGTTCTGCTGCGCGGCAACGGGTTCCTCAAGAACCTGGGCGGGGTGTCCTGCCCGCCCCTGGGACTGGGGCACCTGGTCGGCGCGGTTCCGAAGCTGGAGCGGGAGCAGCTCGAACCGGGGGACCGGGTGCTGCTCTACACCGACGGCGTGGTCGAGGCGCGCGACGAGGCGGGGACGCAGTTCGGGCTGGACCGGCTGGTCGACCTCGTGGAGCACCACCACCGCGAGGGGCTGCCGGCCCCGGAGACCCTGCGCCGCATCGTCCACGCGGTCCTGGACCACCAGCACGGGAGCCTCCAGGACGACGCCACGATGCTGCTGCTGGAGTGGCCCACCTCGCCCGCCCGACTGCTGCCCGACGTGTGAGCGAGCAGGTGCGGGACCCCTGCGCGCTGCGGTTCCCGGTCGTGGCGCTGGTGACCTCGACCGGGGGCCTCGACGCCCTGTCGACGGTGCTGGCTCCCCTCCCCGCCGACCTGCCCGCCGCGGTGCTGGTGGTGCAGCACCTGCACCCCGACCACCCCAGCCTGCTCGCGGGCCTGCTGGACCGGTGCACCGCGCTGCGGGTGCGTTCGGCGGGCGACGGCGACGAGCTGGAGACCGGCACGGTGCTGGTGGCGCCGCCCGCCCGCCACCTGCTGGTGACCTCGGAGGCCCGGATCGGCCTGATCGACGCGGGGGAGCTGCCTCCGGCGAGGCCCTCGGCGGACCTGCTGCTGGCGACGCTGGCGGTGACGTGCGGACCCCGCGTCCTGGCGGTCGTGCTCACCGGCAAGGGCACCGACGCGCAGGCCGGCGTCCGCGCGGTCTCGCGCTGCGGGGGCACGGTGCTCGCGCAGGACCGGGCCAGTTCGACGGCCTTCGGGATGCCGTCCGCCGCGATCGACACCGGGCTCGTGAAGACCGTGCTCTCCCTGCCGGACATCCCCGCGACGATCGTGCGTCACGTCCACGACCACCGGGCCTGACGCACGCGGTCGTCAGACCCGGCTCGGTTCGGCGCCGCGCACGGCGGCGCGGGCGGAGCCGGAGGTGCGCACGGAGACCGCGGCGACGGGTGCCAGCGGCAGCAGGGGCAGCAGGGCGGCCTGGAACGCGTGGTAGACGTCGGGCTTGCCGCTCCACACCGTCGCGGACGGGAGCCCCTCCGGTGTCAGCTCGTGGTGCCAGCTCCCGTGCTCGCGGTCGACGTGGTGGGCGAGCGCGTACTCGCAGAACCGCGTGTGCGCCCGCGCGCAGTCCTCGTCGCCCGTGCGCGCGGTCAGGGCCGCCGCGGCGAGCACCGCCTCGGCGATCACCCAGTGCATCCGCGAGCGCACGACCGGCCGGTCCTGCCAGTCGAGCGTGTAGACGAAGCCGTCGTGCCCGTCGGCGTGCCAGCCCCGCGTCAGCGCCGCGTCGAACAGCCGCCGCGCGTCGGGCAGCAGCCAGTCCGGAGCGTGCCGTCCCAGGCTCGCCTCCAGGTGCAGCAGCAGGCGCGACCACTCCAGCCAGTGCCCGACCGTGGTGCCGTAGGGGCGGAACGGGTGGTCGGGCCGGTCGCGGTTGTGGTCGAGCAGGGGCGTCCAGTCGGGCGCGAAGTGCTCGGGCAGCCGCCAGTCGTGCGCGGCGGCGACGCCGTGCACCAGCGTCTCGGCGACGCGCAGCGCCCGCCGGTGCCAGCCGGGGTCCCCGGTCACGTCACCGGCGGCGAGCAGCGCTTCCACCAGGTGCATGTTGCTGTTGGCGCCGCGGTAGGGCTCGGTGGTCGTCCACGCGCGGTCCCAGCTCTCCAGGGCCAGGCCCGCGTCGTCGTCCCAGAACCGCCGGTCGACGACGGCCAGGGCCTCGGTGAGCAGGTCGGCGGCGTGCGGGCGGCCCGCGGCGACGGCGCTGCTGGCGGCGAGCACCACGAAGGCGTGCTCGTAGCAGGTCTTGGCCGTGTCGGCGGTGCTCGCGAACCAGCCGCCGTGCTCGTCGTCGTGCAGCGGGCCGCGCAGCGCGGCGACGCCGTGGTCGACCAGTTCGGCGGAGCCGGGGACGTCCAGGCCGTCGGCGAGGGCGAACACGTGCGTCATCCGGGCGGTGATCCAGGTGGCGACGGGTTCGCCCGCACGCAGGGCGCCGCGCTCGTCGAGCCAGCCGAAGCCGCCGCCGGGGTGCCGGGAGGCCCTGGCGAAGTCGACGAGCGGGAGCGCCTCGGACGCGAGGCTGGAGGGGTTCACGACGTCCTCGCAATCAGGTGCTGCTGACGATGATCTCCGCGCACCGGACTCAATCGGTTCGTCGACGCGGTGTCAACGTGCGTCACCCCGCGGTCGCCCGGATCAGCACCAGGCGCTCGGGGAACAGCACCGGAGCCTGCACCCCGACCTCGCCGAGCACCCGGCCGGGCAGGGTCGCGCCCTGCGGGGTCCACCACGGCAGCGCCAGCCCCTGCGCGTGCGCGGGGCCGTCCGGGACGTCACCGGGCGGCTGCGGGCGCACCCGGTAGCTCGTGCCCGGCAGCAGGCCCGGCAGCCGCACCGGGCCGGTGGGGCAGTCGGGGGACGTGCCGGAGGCGACGACCGCGAACAGCGCGTCGGAGCCGTCCTGCGCCACGACGCCGTGCACCCGGTGCGAGGGGTCGTGGTGGTCGGCGTGCACGGCGGTCCCGGAGTGCAGCAGCTCCCGCACCTCCCGGTACAGCGACACCCACTCGCGCAGCCGGGCGCGTTCCGCCGGGGTGGCCTCCGTCAGGTCCCACTCGACGCCGAAGTGGCCGAACAGCGCCGTGCCCGCGCGGAAGTCCAGCGGGATCGTGCGGTGCGTCGTGTGCGCGGTCGTGGGGCCGACGTGCGCGGCGACGAGTTCGAGCGGGATCAGCGCGCTGGTCCAGCGCTGGATGTCCTGACGCTCCAGGGCGTCGATGCAGTCGGAGGTCCACACGCGGTCGGTGTGCTCCAGCACCTCCAGGTCCACCCGCGCGCCACCGGAGGAGCAGGACTCGATCTCCAGGCCGGGGTGGCGGCGCTTCAGCTCGTCCATCAGCCGGTAGGCGGCCAGCGTCTGCTCGTGCACCCCCGCCCGGCCAGGCCCCGGACGTCCCGCCTCGACCAGGTCCCGGTTGTGGTCCCACTTCAGGTAGGAGACGTCGTTGTCCGACAGCAGCGCGTCCAGGCGTTCCAGCACGTGGGCGAACGCCTCGGGGTTGGCCAGGTCGAGCACCTGCTGAGACCGCGACGGCCTCGGCAGCCGCCCGGTGGGAGCCATGATCCAGTCCGGGTGCGCCCGCGCCAGGTCGGAGTCCTCGTTGACCATCTCCGGCTCGACCCAGATGCCGAACCGCATCCCGAGGCCGGTGACGTGCTCGATCAGCGGCGTCAGGCCGTCCGGCCACACCTCCTCCGAGACGTGCCAGTCGCCCAGGCCGCGCCGGTCGTCGCGCCGCGAGCCGAACCAGCCGTCGTCCAGGACGAACCGCTCCGCCCCGACCTCCGCCGCCGCGTCCGCGAGCGCGCGCAACCGGGGAAGGTCCTGGTCGAAGTACACCGCCTCCCAGGTGTTCACCACGACAGGGCGCGGCGACGAGGGGTGGCCCGGCCGCGACCGCAGGTACCGGTGGAACCGCGCGGACACCTCGTCCAGGCCGGTGCCGAACGAGCCGTACTGCCACGGCGAGCCGTAGGACTCGCCCGGCGCGAGGACGACCTCCCCGGACAGCAGCAGCTCGCCGGAGGTCAGCAGCGGCACCCCGTGGTAGCTGCGCTCGGCGGCCGTGCGGTGGTTGCCCGACCAGGCCGTGTGCACGGCCCAGATCCGGCCGCCGCGGTTGCCGAACCCGGCCGTGCCCGCCGCCAGCAGGAACGCCGAGTCGAACCCGGTGCGTCCCCTGCGGTTCTCCCGCACGTGCCGGCCGTGGTTCCACGGCGCGCGCTGCGGGCTGCGCTCCCGCAGCCACCGCCCGGTGAAGTCCAGCAGCTCCACGGCCTCCTGCGGGACCGGCAGAGCCACGTCGAGCGCGTCCACCGCGAACGGCGTGGCGCCCCGGTTGGTGATCTCGGCGCGCTGGCGCAGCAGCCCGGACGGGGTCAGCTCGACGGTCAGCACGAGGCCCAGCGCCGCGGTGTCGTCGGCCGCGCGCACCACCAGGCGCCCGCCGTCGCCGTCGGGACGCAGCGTCACGTCGCGCACCGCGAACGCCGTGGAGAAGTCCGCCCCGGCCCGGTTGCCGATCAGGCCGGGGGTGCCGAGCCACCCCGCTGACTGCTCGGGCAGGACCGACACCTCCACGTGGCCGTCCACGGAGTTCCCGATCGGCTGCGGGCGCAGCGCGGTGCGCAGCGCGCGCAGTTCGGCGGCGTCGAGCGGGCCGAGGTCGGTGCCCCAGTGCAGCACGCGCGGCAGGGTGCCGCCGGAGAGGTCGAGCACGAGGCCGACCCCGCCCGCCCGCAGCTGCACGAGGTCGTCGCCGACGGGGATGTCGCGCGTCATGGGGCCGTCCTGTCGAGAGGGGGGCGCCGCGCCGTTGAGCGACGTCAGCGACAAGCTGACAGGTGTCGAGGGGCCCGCGCAAGGCGGAAGTCCCCTCAGGACGGTGGCGCGCCCCACTAGACTTCTACCGACCGGGTCTCGCCGCTGGTGAACCCCGCAACGCCGAGGAGAACCGTGCCCCACGTCGCCGCAGACTCCCGCTACGACACCATGCCCCACCGCCGCACCGGACGCAGCGGCCTGAAGCTGCCCGCCGTGTCACTGGGCCTGTGGCACAACTTCGGCCACGACCGCGGTCTGGACACCCAGCGCGCCGTGCTGCGCCGTGCGTTCGACCTCGGGGTCACGCACTTCGACCTGGCCAACAACTACGGCCCGCCGCCCGGATCGGCCGAGGAGAACTTCGGCCGGATCTTCCAGCAGGACTTCCGCCCCTACCGGGACGAGATCGTCGTCTCCACCAAGGCGGGCTACCTGATGTGGCCCGGCCCGCACGGCGAGTGGGGCTCGCGCAAGAGCGTCCTCGGCAGCCTGGACCAGAGCCTGGGCCGCCTCGGCCTGGACCACGTGGACGTCTTCTACTCCCACCGTCCCGACCCGGAGACGCCGATCGAGGAGACGATGGGCGCGCTGCACACGGCCGTGCAGCAGGGCAAGGCGCTCTACGCGGGCATCTCCAACTACTCCGCCGAGCAGACCCGCGAGGCGGCGCGCGCGCTGGCCGAGCTCGGCACGCCGCTGCTGATCCACCAGCCCTCGTACTCCATGGTCAACCGCTGGGTGGAGGACGGCCTGCTCGACGTCCTCGACGAGGTCGGCGCCGGGTCCATCGCCTACTCGCCGCTCGCGCAGGGCCTGCTGACCGACCGCTACCTCTCCGGCATCCCCGCCGACTCCCGCGCGGCCAGCGCCAGCCCGTTCCTGTCCGAGGAGCGCATCACCGAGGACCTGCTGGGCACGGTGCGGGGTCTCGACCAGATCGCGAAGCAGCGCGGGCAGACCCTCGCGCAGCTCGCGCTGGCGTGGGTGCTGCGCGGTGGCCGGGTCACCTCGGCCCTGGTCGGCGCCAGCAGCGTCCGGCAGCTGGAGGACAACGTCGCCGCGGTGCGCAACCTCGACTTCACCGACGACGAGCTCGCCGAGATCGAGAAGCAGCTCGGCTGAGAGCAGGGGGAGCGCGGCACGTCCGCGCTCCCCTGCGGCCGGCTGACCGCCCGTCCGGATCGCCGGTCAGCGACTGCCGACGGGCTCGCCGCACCGCCAGCACGTGGCGGTGCACGGCTGGTCGGGCGCGTGCCGGGCAGGCCCTCCGCCGACGCCGAACCGGTAGGAGCCGCACGCGGGACACGGGTACGCGGTGAACTCCTCGCCGCAGTCGGCGCACCGCCACGGCCCGGCGGCGCACGCCTGCGCGGCGCACGACCGGTGGGAGAGGTCCCCGTCGGACGGCGGGAGCACGTCGGCCGCGCCGCACCCCGCGCAGTGCACGATCGTCAGAGTCGTCACAACCCGTTCCTCCGCGCAGCGCTCGCGGCCCAGTGTCCGAGGCCACAGTATCGAGCGCGTCCGCCCGCTCCGCCGTGCAGCACGCCCGTTCGGGTCGTGCATCCTCCCCGGACGGGGGACGTTCTCCGCCACCGGCCGTCCCCAGGCGGGCCGGTGGCGTTCGGTCCTCACCGAGCGCCACGCCGGAGGGGGCGCGTGTCACCCCGCTGGTCGATCCGCGTGCTCCGCACGAGACGCCGGTCCGAACCGGCCGACCCGGACGATCGCGTGCCGTGGCCACCGCTCCGGCGTCGACCTCCGATCCGGGTGGTGATCACGGCATCGGTGTGACGCGGGGCGGCCGTGGGCGCAGCGCCCTCGATACTTGCCCGGTGCACGCCCCAGGGTGCGGTTCGTACCGGTACGAGACGCCGAGCGAGATCAGAGACGATGTGCAGTGACGACGCCCCGGTGCGGGTCGTGCCGGACCTCGAACTGGAGCTCCACCGCGCTCACGTGGGGGAGCTGGCGGCGACGGCGGTCGCCGCCGTGCTGTCGAACAGACCGCACACCCGCGACGCCCTGGTGGCCGAGGTGATCGACGCCGGTGACTCCGGCACGGGCGCGCTGATCGCCTCCGAGGTGCTGGGCGACTTCCTGCTCGACGGCCTGCCGCAGGGCGGCCTGAACCCCGCGTTCCCGATCCGGCCGGCGTTCACGCCGCCGTCCGACGCCGACGAGCGGGAGCGGGAGGCGTGGCACCGGGCGGTGCTCGCCGCCACGGCGCTGCTGACCGGGCAGGCTGCGGCGGACGTCGCCCTGCAGAACGAGGGGCTGCGCGGCCTCGCCAGCGCCGGGACCAGCGCCAAGGTCCTCGTCGTGCTGGTCCACGCCGCCGCGGAGAAGGCCGAGCGGCTCGCCGCGTTCACCGGCGAGGTGTGGGACGGCTGGGACAGGCACCTGATCCGCGAGAGCAACGGCGCGGGGCCGGACGGCCTGCTGTTCTGACGCCCGGTTCACCCGGATGCGGATGACGGCGGCGGTTCTGGGTACGCACGTTCCATGAGCAGTGTCTTCTCCGCCCTGGCGCGGTTGCGCCGAACCCGTGCCCTGCACCCGGACGGCCTGGTGCTGCGCGGCACGCTCGACGCCGACGGTCCCGCGGTGCTGCCGCTGCCGCGGGGGGAGCACGAGGTGCTGGTGCGCCTGTCCAAGGGGGCCGGCACACCCGGTTCGCTGCCCGACGTGCTCGGGCTCGCCGTCCGCGTGCCGCTGGGCGGGGACCGGCACTGGGACGTGCTGCTGTCGACCTCCGGCGGGAACCGCGTCAGCCGGATGACGCCGCTGCCGTCGACGCACTGGGAGGGCCGCTGCTACGGCAGCGTCGTCCCGTTCCGGCGCGACGGCGACCTCGTGTGGCTGCGCGCGGTGCCGCAGCGCCGCACCCGCCGGATCCCGCCGAACCCCGGCGCGCTGGCGACCGCGGCGCGGAACATCCCGCTGCACTTCACCGTGGAGGAGAGCGGCCGGGACGGGGAGTGGCGCGCGGTGGCCACGCTCGTCGTGCGCGGCGAGGCTCACGAGGACGTGAGGTTCGAACCCGTGCTGTCGCTGCCGCCGGGTGTGGAGATGAGTCCGCGGTGGCTCGGCCGGGCCAGGGTCGAGGCGTACCGGGAGAGCAGGGCCGGTGCCGCCCGAGCGGACGGCACCGCCGCGCGACCCGGCGCGTCCTGACGGGACCTCAGGAGCCGCTGACCGCGGAGAGGGCGTCGTCGAGCGTCGGGTGGACGGCCAGCAGCGCGTCCAGCTGGGTGGCCTGGAGCGATCGCAGCACCGCGCGGGAGGACACGACCAGGTTCATGGGGGTGCCGCGGTCGATGCCGCGTTCGCGGTACTCCACGAGCAGGGCGAGTCCGACCGAGCCGAGGAAGCCCACGCCGCTCAGGTCGACCACGACCGGGCGAGGCGCCTCGGGCGACGCGTCGGCGGCGGCGTCCTCGAACGCCGCGGACAGGCGCTCGCCCAGCGTGGACGCGGTGCTCATGTCGATCTCGCCGACCACGCGCACGACGGGCACGCCCCGCGGGTGGTCGACGTCGACCCGCAGGAGCTGGACGTCCGGGGTCGTCTGGATCACCCGGGCGTGCTCGGCTCTGTCCGGCAAGGGCGTTCTCCTCGTCGATGGGGCGGAAGCGGTTCGCGGGTCAGCCTAGTCGTGCGTCGCGGCCGGCCGGTCACAGCGCGGGAACGGTGACCACGTCGCCGTGCGCCCGGCAGCGGCGTGCCCGGCTTCCGAGCCGGGGGACGACCGGATCACACCGGAGGGGGCGCGCCGTCCGCTCCGCGACCGACGGCGAAGTGCGCCCGGACGACCGTGCCGACCGCGGTGCTGTGCACGCGGACCAGGTCGGCGAGGTGGTTCACCAGCACCAGGCCCCGGCCGCCGGTCTGCTGCTGAGCGGCCGGGAGCCGACCGGCCAGCGGGTCGGTGATGTGCCCGGAGTCGCTGCTCTGCACGACGAGGTGGTCGGCGTCCGCCCACAGGTGGACCGTGCCGCTCCCGCCGCCGTGCACGATGCTGTTGGCCGCCAGTTCGGTGACCGTCAGCAGGACGTCCTCCACGCGTTCGCCGCTCAGACCGGCCGTGCGGGCCCGCTCGGCGGCGACGCGCCTCAGCAGTCCCAGCTCCTCGGTGCGCACCGCGAGGGCGGTGGCGCCGGGAGGCGGTGGGGACAGGGGCCTGTTGTACGTCCGGACGACGTGGTCGGGCGCGTAGCGCTCGCTGGGCCGCTGCCCGCGCGAGTCGACGAGCACGGGGTGCGTGGCCTCGGCGTCGGCGAGCACGAGCGGGTCCAGCCCGACCGTGTCGTACGGGCACAGGATCGTCACGTGACGACCGGTGAAGGCGTGGTTGATCAGGGCCTCGTGCTGGACGCAGGCCGGGTACTCCGTCTCCGAGCGCCCCGGCCAGATCGGCTCGCCGATGATCCGCACGTGACCGGAGGAGTGCTGGTCGGCGAAGGCGCGCAACACCCACGGGATGATCCGGCCGGGGTTGCGCCCGGCACGGGTCATGTCCAGGAAGCGGACCCGCCCGGCACGCTCGCCCAGGGCCGCGCGCAGCAGGTCGAGCTGAGGTCCCGGCACGGCGACCGCCACCGGCTCACCCGCGTCGAGGCCGTCGGTGACGAAGGGGACGGTACCCGCGAGGTACTCGGCGCTGCCCGCGTAGAACAGCGCCGGGTGCACGAACGGTTCGTGCGACGTCGCGGGCGCGACTGCCATGTCATCGTCTCCGTGCTCGCGGTGCGTGGTCGGCTCGATCCCACCGACGAGCGTCGAACCGCTCGACCGCGTGGAAGACGGACCTGTCGTGGCTGATCACCGCGATCTCCCCGTCCGGCAACCCGGTAGCGACTGTACTGCCTCCGGCGGGGCGGCGCGGTGTTGGTCGGGGCGGGAGGAGGACCACCGGGTGCGACGGCTGTGTGACCATCTGTTCCCGACCGGCTGAACCCGCTGGCGCGACGGCGGCGCGCACGGCAGCCTGCACGTGTCGCGACGGCAAGCGCGACCGCACCGTCCCCGAGTCGCAGAGGACAGCTCGCCGATGATCAGCACGACCGCACTGCCGTTCAACAAGGTCCGCGTCACGTTCAGCCTGGACCACGGCCACCCGGCCGGCGCCACCAGCGTCGTGGGGTGCTTCAACGACTGGACACCGGGCAAGCACACGCTGCGCCGACGCCCCAACGGCCGCCGCTCGGCGTCGGTCGTCCTGCCCAGGGGCAGGTCCGTGTCCTTCCGCTACCTCACCGAGGGCGGCGTCTGGACCGACGAACCCGCCCTCGCCGTTCGCGACGAGCGCGGGAACGGCCGCCTCACGGTGTGAGCGGGGCCCCCGGCGCCGTTCCGTCCGCGTACCAGCACCGGGCCAGGTCGAGAGCAGCCCTGGCGCCGCTCTCGCAGGCGCACCGGTCGGCGGTGTCCACGGCCGCCTCCGCCGCGCCCGACAGCATCGTGGTGATCTCCTCGGCCAGGGCGACGATGCCCAGCCGCACCTGGTCGACGTCCGAGGGCGCGACCTCGCCGTGCCGTCCGGCGGGATCGTCCGTCTGATCCGGCACCAGTGCGTTCACCGGCACGATCACGGCGTCGGTGCAGGGCAGCGACGGAGCGGGCGCCAGGTACCACGTCGTGTCCACGTGGATGCGCTGCGCGCGGTCGGCCGTCCGCGCCGATCCGGGGTCCGTGCCGGTCAGCACGGTCCCGCAGATCCCGGCTGCGCCGAAGGCGCGCCACGCGACCAGCAGCGCCGTGGCGGTGTCGGTCACGTCCGTGGCGCGCACCCGCTCGACGTGCTCGGTCAGCAGGTCGAGGGCCGTGGGAGGGGGTGCCGCGATCCCGGTCGCGGGCTGCTCCGCCACGTCGTCCGGCGCGGGAAGCTTCACGGTGGTGCTCATCCCTGGCGGTGTGGTCTCGCGCATGGTCGACCTCCGTGGTGACTTCGCGGCTTCGCCGGTGCCGACTCCCGATGTCGGTTCCGCGTCGGCTGCTCGTCGGATACACCTCTTACACCGAACGACACCAGAATCACTCGATCGGTATGGCCGTGATTACGGAAAACGTCTGATCGTCGCTCTTGTGACCACGCCGCTCGCGCTGTCGTGGGACAAGGGGAATCCGGGTGTGCGTGTCCCGTGAGCCTGGTGGGGTGCCCGGTCGGTTCGCACGTGGTCGGACGGCGGAGCACGCGAGGTGGTGGTGACGACCGGTACCGGGAGTTCTCGCGGTGACGTGCGCGGCGTGGACCGGAGCGGTAGCGCCGACGCGCCGCTGGCGGATCTGCTCGGCGTGGTCCGCCGGTGGCTCGCCGACGAGAGCGGGGTGTGCGCGCGGAGCGCGGCGTCGCTCGCGACGGAGCTCGTCACCAACGCCTGCGAGCACGGCGGTCGCGTCCGCTGCTTCCGCCCGTGGCGGCCGTCCGGGCCCGCGTCCGCGCGCATCGGGGCCGACGACGCCGATCGCGCTCGGCTGCCGGTGGCGGGCCGGTCGAGGATCGGCGAGCACCGGGGACGCGGGCCGGCGGTGGTGGAGCGGTTCACCGAGAGGCGGGGCGTGCACCCGCGCGGGTGGGAAGGACGGTGTGCGTAGAGGGGAGGTGCCGGTGCCGGGTCGGCGTTGAGCACGGCACCGCGGCGGGAACGACGAGCGCCGTCCCCGCCGCGACGGCACCGCCGAGCGGTCAGTCGCTGACGGCGCCGATCTGGTAGGTGTAGGCGCCGTCGGGCCCGGCTACGGAGCCGGACTCGGCGTACCAGGCCGACCCGTCGCCCCCGCTCTCCGACCCGTGGCCCTCGGCGGCCGACGTCGTGGAGGTGGTGGACGCGCCGTCCGGTCCGGCCTTCAGGCGCACCGACGTGTAGTACGTGTTCCCGTACTCGTCGGAGTGCGCGTACGTGTACTCCACGCAGGCCCCGTCCGGTCCGGCGTAGGACGTGGCGCTGACGTACTCGTCGGCCGAGGCGGCTCCGGCCGCCGCGATCACCAGGGGAAGTGCCAGCGCCCCGCCGAGGAGAGCGCGCGTCGTGCTTCGCATGAGGGATCTTCTTTCTGCCGGTGAACGGGCGAACCGTCGGGCAATCGTAAGTCCGCCACAGCAGAAATGAGGGATACCTCGATCCGGTGTTTCCTCTGCTCTCACGTGTGGAAAATCCGGAGAAATGGCGACGCGCCGTGACCGTGCGAAGTGCGTCGCGCCGACCGCGTTCCCGGCGAGCTTTCCGCGAACGGCGCCCACCGCACCTCCCGCTGTGCGGAGCACACCCCGCGTCCCGGCCTACTGCCGGGCCGCGTGGGCCGCCCTGCCCCGCGGTGTCGGCCGGGGCAGCGGGACGTTCGTGCTCGTCGTGATCTCCTTCAACCACTCGTCGAGCAGGCGCTGCCGGTCGGTCAGCTCGTCGAGGAGCCGCTTCGACTCGTGCAGGGCCGAGACCACGATCTGCCTCGCCTGCTCGGTGGCCGAGGCGAGCCGGCGCTGGGCCTCCTGCTCGGCCTCGTCGAGCAGGTTCGCCCGCGCGGCGAGCAGGCTCTCGCTCTGCTGCACGATCTGGTCGGCGTGCGACCTGGCGTCCCGCTCGATCTTCCCGGCCTCCTTCTTCGCCGAGTGGATCAGGTAGCGGATGCACCCGGCGACGGGGTCCTGCCTGGTGTTGTGCCCGGAGTGGATCTGGTGGTACTCGTGCAGTTCCGCGCGCGCCTCGTCGAGCTGGACCGCCAGCGATTCCGCCCTGGACAGGGCGGCGTCCCGATCCGCCGTCACGACTTCGAGCTCCTGGTCCACCAGGCGGAACTCCGCGTCGACCTGGCGCCGGTCGTATCCGCGGAAACGGGTGCGAAACCAACGGGAGGGATCTTTCAGCAGCTCGTCGAACATCGTGGACCTCTCGTCGCCGAGGCGTCATCCGTCTGCCGGCAGTGGTCGCAGCGGGGTGAGCAGCGGCCCCCAGTTCGGCGCTGTTCCAGTCGCGATTCGATCTGATACTAATTGACCGACGTAGCAGGTGCGCGGGTCCGCGGAGGAGCGGTGTGCCGTCACGAGGAAAGTACACTCGAAAGAGCGGAAGATTTCCCCTGTTGGTGAGCCGTGTGCTGCGCGTGACGCGAGCGTCGACCAGAGCGCGAACCCGTGCCCTCGGGCCCGGCGGGAGCGATCGGCGCGGATCGTGCGGTCGCCGGGGTGGGGCGGCACGCTCCGGAAACGGGGAACGGGCGCCCGGAGAAGAATCTCCGAGCGCCCGTCCGACTGCTGCACGCACCTGTCTCCCGGCCGGGAGGACGACCGCGGTGGAGCGGTGCCGCTCCGACTGCTCGTCATCCGAGAACGGCGTGCGCCGAGCCCCGGATCACCGCGGGAGAGAAGAGCGGAACCGCGGATCAGAACAGGTTGCCGACGAGGAAGTTCTGGACCACGTTGCCGTCGTCGCCGTAGTCACCGTGGTGACCGTAGTCGTCGTCGTCGTCATCGTCGTCGTCGCAGTCGTCGTAGTCGCTCTCGCAGGTGGGCTCCTCCTCGCAGGTGGACTCCTCCTCGCAGGTGGGCTCCTCCTCGCAGGTGGACTCCTCCTCGCAGGTGGGCTCCTCGTACTCGTGGCAGTCGTCCTTGCAGTCGTCGTGACCGTGGTGGTGGTGGTGGCCGTACCCGGCCTCGCTGTAGACGAAGTACGTCGACGCGCCTTCGGGACCCGCGGCCGTCGCCTCCTGGACGTAGATGGAGTACGGGTCGCCGTGAGAATGCGCCGTGTCGGCCGAAGCCATACCCGCGGCGGCCAGGGCCAGCGGAATCGACAGCGTTCCACCGATGATCATCCGAGTGATGCTGCGCATCAGAGAATACCTCCTGGTGTTGCGGTTGGGTCGAACAACCAGAAATGTACGTGCCGCGTGGACGAGCGCATCTCCCGTCACCGCATCGTGTGTCTTCCGCAGTAATGTTCTAGATTTTTTTGCCGAGCGCCTCCGATCATCGGACGCTCGTCGCAGCTTTGTCGATCATCACCTGGCCGAGCACCTGCCGCCGGTGTGCCGGTTCATTTTTTCACGGAAAGCGGTGTTTGAATCGGATCGGTGGACCCGAATCGGTGGGCGGTCGTGGTCGCGGGGAATGACGTGTAGTTCTCCCGCCCTCGCCGAAAAGATCGTGACACGTCGCCAGACCCCTCTCGCGGCCGGGTGCGGCCGTCCGCGGGCCCGGCGGAACCGCGCGCCACCGCGCACACTCGGCCCGGCGGGCGACGCGGCTCGTCGCCCGCCCGACGAGAGGATGGAACCGTGAGCACTCGACCGCTCGTGCTCGACACCGCGTCGGCGCACCCGCGCCGCGCACGCCGTCGCGCACACCGTCGACGGGCCGTCGCCGCGGCCGCGCTGCTGCTCCCCGTCCTGGCCGCCGTCCTGGCCACCCCGCTCGTCGCGGAACGAGGACCCGCGTTCCCCGCGGCGGCGGCGGGGCGGTGCGGGCCCGGCCAGTGCGCCGATTCCGTCGAGGTGAGCGCCTGGCAGGTCCTGCTCGGCACCGCGATCGGGGCACGGCCGCCCGGTCACACCCTGCCCGTGATCGCGCCGCTGGGCGGCGGGGAGGCGGCGCGGTAGCTCCGACCTGCGCACCGTCCCCGCGCGACGGTCCCCTGTGGAGCGCCGCTCACCCGCGGGGGAGTGAACCGCCTGGTCCGGCGCGTTCGCAAACCAGGTCGACGCGATGTCCACCCATGTGGTGAATGTGCAACGAAGACCTCACGGTCGGCGCGCTCGCGCTCCTACGCTCGACGGGTGCTACTCCGGAACAGTCTGTTGAAGCTCGCCGGCCTGTGCGTCGTGGCCGGAGTCCTCCTCGCGGGCGTCCTCTTCCCGCTGGCGGGTGCGTTCGGCCTGGTCTCCAACCGGGCCAGCGACAGGGTGGACAGCATCTCGGCCGACCTGCTCACCACCGACCCGCCGCTGATGACGACCGTCACCGACCGGGACGGAGAGCCGATCGCGTACCTGTACGACCAGTACCGGGTGCTCACGCCGCCCGACGGGATCTCCTCCACCATGAAGGCCGCTCTCATCTCGGTCGAGGACCGCAGGTTCTACGACCACCGGGGCGTCGACTGGAAGGGCACGATCCGCGCCGCGCTGACCAACCAGGCCAGCGGCAGCGTCTCGCAGGGCGCCTCGACGCTCACCCAGCAGTACGTCAAGAACTACCTGATGTACGTCGTCGCGCGGAACAACAAGCTGGAGCAGGAGAAGGCGCAGGAGCAGACGGTCGCCCGCAAGCTCCGCGAGGCGCGCATCGCGCTCCAGCTCGAACGCGAGCTGGACAAGGAGGAGATCCTCGCCCGCTACCTCAACACCGTGCCGTTCGGCTCCACGATCTTCGGGATCGCCGCCGCGTCGCAGGCGTACTTCAACACCACGCCGGACAAGCTCACGGTCGCGCAGTCGGCGGTGCTCGCCGGCATGGTCAACAGCCCCTCCGCGCTGAACCCCGAACTCCACCCGGAGAAGTCGCTCGAACGCCGCAACCAGGTCATCGACAAGATGGCCGAGAACGACAAGCTCACCGTGGAAGCGGCGGAGGCCACCAAGAAGGAGCCGCTGGGCGTGGCCGACCCGGTCAGCCCGCTGCCCACCGGGTGCGTCGGCGCCGGTCCGGAGAACGGCTTCTTCTGCTCCTACGTCGTCAACTACCTCTCGCGGGTCGGGTTCAGCCAGGAGCAGCTCAAGACCGGCGGCTACAGGATCAGGACGACCCTGGACCGGACCATCACCCAGCAGGCGAAGAAGGCCGCCGAGACGCAGGTGGCGAAGGACACCGACGGCATCGCCAACACGATGGCGATCGTGCGTCCGGGCAAGGAGCGCCACGAGGTCGTCGCCCTGGTCGCGAACCGCGACTACGGACTGAACGTCGAGGAGCACCAGACCCAGTACGACCTGCCCAGCGCCGTGGAGAACAAGTTCGGCGCCGGATCGGTCTACAAGGTGTTCACCGCGGCGGCCGCCCTGGAGAAGGGCATGGGCATCGAGAGCGTGATGGCGACGCCGAACTCCTACGTGTCGAGGGTGTTCAAGGGCGGCGCCGAGAGGTGCCCCTCGACCGGAGAGCCCAACACGCGCTGGTACTGCCTGAACAACTTCAACGACAAGTACCCGCCGCAGATGACGTTGCAGACGGCCCTGTCGACCTCGCCGAACACCGGCTTCGTCATCCTGGAGGAGCAGGCCGGTCTGGACGCGGTGGTCGACATGGCGGCGAAGCTCGGACTGCGCGACACGATGGCCACCAGCATCGCCGGCGTCGAGCCGGACCCGAAGGCCAAGGAGCGGGAGCTGCGGCTGTCGCAGACGGAGTTCTACAAGTCCGGCGGCAACGCCTCGTTCACCCTCGGCCCCGCGCCGACGAGCACCCTGGAACTGGCCAACGTCGCCGCGACGATCATGAGCGGCGGCACGTGGTGCCCGCCCTCGCCGCTGCTGGAGGTCACCGACCGCAGCGGGCGCACGGTGCGCGTCGAGGAGCTGCCCTGCGAGCAGGTCGTGGCCGAGCCGCTGGCCAACGCGCTGGCCGTGGGCATGAGCAAGGACGACAGGGACCAGGGCACGGCGGTCGCCGCGGCCAAGCAGTTCAAGTGGACGCGGCCGATGCTCGGCAAGACCGGCACCACCGAGGACTACAAGTCCGCCGCGTTCCTCGGCGCCACCCCCGACTACGCCGCGGCGGTGCAGACCTTCAACGACGGCTCCACGCCGCGCGGCATCTGCATCAACGGCCCGAAGCCGCGGCTGTGCGCGGAGGGCGACATCTTCGGCGGCACCGTTCCGGCCAGGACCTGGTTCGACACGATGATCAAGGTTCACGAGAACCTGCCGGAGAAGCCGATGCCGCCCGTCGAGAAGCGCTACGCCACCGGTGGTGACGAGATCCGCATGCCCGACGTGGTCGGCCGGACCGAGGAGGAGGCGACCTCGACCCTGAAGGACGCGGGCTACGAGGTCACCGCGGAGGACCAGAACTCGACCGAGCCGCGCGGAACCGTGGTCAGCCAGACACCGAGGGGCAACGCCCTGCCCGGCGCGAAGGTGACCCTGCTGATCAGCACGGGCCACCTGCCACCCCCTCGTGCCGTCGACGAGTCGCCGGGGAGCGACGACCCGCTGTCCGAGGCGGAGCAGTCGCTGCCGCCGACACCGTCCTCGCCGGCGCCCTCCTCGTCCGCTCCCGGCTGAGCCCGCGCGGAAGGATCAGAACCGGACCTCTTTCCGGTGAAGTTCCCCGCCGCTGGCGGGTCCGCTCGCGGTGATCGTCCACACTGGATCGCTGTGACCCCCGCGACGTGCAGGGGTGGTCGTGAGGGCCGCTCGCCCGCCGCGATGGCGCACTCGAACGACGGATGGTGATGTATGGGCGTCTTTCAGGGCGGCCACCAGCGCGCTCTCTACGCCGCCGGGCTCTCCGTGCTCTGCGTGCTCGTGGTGGTGCTGGGATTCCAGTTCGCCGCCGACCGCGGCGACGTGACGAGCACGAGGGCCGCGGTGTCGAGCTGGGAGGCGAGCGGCACGAACCCGCCGTCCGCGGCGGTGCGCGCTCCCGCCTCCGAGCCGGTCTTCGCCCCGCAGCCGCCCGCCGGGCTCGAACTCGCCCGCGCCGAGGAGCAGGACCTGGCCGCCGAGCAGGCCCTGGTGCCCAGTGCCCGGCTGCCCGAGGGCGAGCAGTTCCCGCGGACGGGTGAGGGCACGTGGAGAGTCGTCGCCGGGACGTCACCGCGCATCGGCTCCGGCCCCGAGCACACCTACACCGTGGAGGTCGAGGACGGTGTGCGGCTGACCGGGGGAGACGCCTCGTTCGCCGACGTCGTGCAGCACGCGCTGTCGGACCGGAGGGGCTGGACCGCTCGCGGTGACCTCGCCGTCCGCCGGGTCGACAGCGGGGAGCCCGATCTGCGCGTCAGGCTGACGTCGAGCGGGACCGCACGCGCCCTGTGCGGTTTCGAGATCCCGGTGGACGTCAACTGCCGCATCGCGCAGAGCGTGTACCTCAGCGCCGCGAGGTGGGCGAGGGGAGCCACGGCCTTCGGCGCCGACCTCACCGGCTACCGCCAGTACGCCATCAACCACGAGGTCGGCCACTTCTTCTCCTACCTGCACGAGGCGTGCCAGGAGGACGGGCAGCCCGCTCCCGTGATGATGCAGCAGACGTTCAGCACGGCCAACGACGATCTCGTGGACGTCACCGCGGACAACCCGCAGCAGGTGACCGTGTCGCGCGACGGCAAGCGGTGCACGGCCAACCCGTGGCCCTTCCCGTGATCCGGACACCGTCCGCACGGCACCGCCCGACGCGCTGCTGACGGCTCGAGCAGATCCGCGCGGTGTTCCGCTCGGCGATCGGCACGTCCTCGGCCCGGCAGTCGGGTCGGTGCGCGTCAACGCTGAACCGCGACGCCGGGCACGGCACTTCCCGCTCCGTGCTGGAACGTCGTGCTGTTTCTCTCGCGGCAACCGGTGCCGGGCCGGCGGTGCTCTGCTCCGCGTTCGTCGTCGTCGCCCGGCCGGTGAAGCCGTTTTCGCTGGTGCGTCCGCTCGGCAACGGGAGCAGTGCTGCGTGCCGTGGAAGATGTCGTGGGAGATGCCCTGGGAGATGCCGTGGAAGAACGGCGAGAAATCGTGCTGGGGAAATGCGCTTCGGTCGTACGTGCGAGCTGCCTCGACCACTGCCGGACGCCAGCAACGGGAACGACGTGGTCGTGGTGCAGGAAGCAGACGGTGTGGTCATCTGTGAACGCACGAAGATGGGGCGAGACGCGTGCAGCGCGTCTCGCCCCATCTTCGTGTTCAGTTCAGACCGAGCAGGTGGCGAGAACGTTCGGAGAACAACGCGAGCGCGAGGCCCGCGTGTTTCCCGGTGAACTCCCTGCCCCTGGTGCGGAACTCAGCTGGACTGGCCGGAGCCGCCGTCGAGCACGCCGCCGGTGGCGCACACGTCGGGGGTGTTGCCCTCGGCCTCGTTCTCGCCCGGGGACAGGATCGGCACGTTGAGGCCGTTGGCCACGTCCTCGATCGGCACCTGGATGCCCAGAACGTTGATGTTGTTGTCGCACACGCCGAGAACCACGTTGACGTTGTGCAGGATGTCGGTGTTGTTCAGGTTGAGCAGGCCGACCTGACCGAAGTCGCTGTTGTCGACGCTGTCCTCGGGGCCCACATCGGCCGACGCCATGCCACCCAGCATCACCATGCCGGCGGCGGTTGCGGCAACCGCAGCACTAGCCTTCTTAAACACAAAGATCTCCTCAACAAGCAGGATGGTCACATCGGGCGGCAGCCAACAATGCATCGACAATTCGAAGGTGAAACCTCACGACGCAAATGCAAGGCGTTTCTGGCCGCCGTGACATGAACATACACGACGATCTTCGGCGATATCCATCCCACCACACCATCGTGTGAGAGAAGACGATGTCTTCCAGTAACGGTCACCTGTACGGGTGATGAAGAAGGTGAATTCGCCGCTTCGTATCAACGCGAAGTCACCATGACGCACTTTCGTGTCGCTGTGAGGGTGGCGGACGGACCGGAGCGCACCCTCGGCGACGGTGCTGAGCGGCTGCCCCGCAGTCCGAGACGCCACGCCCTCTCGCCGGGCGCTCGACGGCCACCGGGTGGACCATCGGAGTCGTCACCAGCGGAACCAGCGGGAGGCGATCACCGTGACCGACGTGTTCGGCCGGGACGAGCGGCGTTCTCCTCCGCGGTGGTTGCGGGTCGAGCGGCGGGTCGAGAGCCGCGCCGTGGTGGTGCGGGCCAGCGGCGAGGTGGACACGGTCACCGCGTGGATGCTGGAGCGCCAGCTCCGGTTCGCCGCGGCGCTCGCCGGCGCTCCGGCCTCCGTCGTGGCGGACCTGCGCGACGTGGACTTCTTCGGAGCGGTGGGGGTGGCCGTGCTGCTGGAGGCCAGGGGTCGGTGCGCCCGGCAGGGCACTCCACTGCGCGTGCTGCCCAGCCGGGTGGTGACGCGGGTGCTGGAGCTCTGCCACGAGGAGGACGTCCTGGAGGTCGCGGACTCCGCGCGCGGCCGGGTGCGACGCGCCGCGATCGGCCCGCGCACGGGTTGCGGCTCCCCGGGAAGTGCGTAACGTCCTTCGCGACGGAAACGACTCGGCTTCCGCCGCGTGTGCTCGATGGGCCCGGCCGGGCCGGTGTGCGCTGCGGCCTCGCGCTCGGAGGAGGTGTGTCATCGTGCTGGAGGACGTGCGCGCGGAGACGGCCCGCTCACCACGGATGATCACCGAGTACGACGGCGACACCGCTGTGGTGCGGGTGATCGGTGATCTCGACATGAGCAGCAGCCCGGCTCTGCGCGAGCAGGTCGACGACCTGCTGTCGCGCCGCCCGGCGGCGCTCGTGGTCGACTTCAGCGGTGTGCGGTTCCTGGGCTCCGCCGGCATCGAGGTGCTGGTCGCGACCCACCACCGCGCCGAGCGCGTGGGCGCGGCCCTCGCGGTCGTGGGCGCTCACAGGGGCGTGCTGCGCCCGCTGCGCGCGACCGGCGTCGACGCGCTGCTGTCGCTGCACCCCACGGTGGACAGCGCCCTCCGGGCGGTCGAGCGCAGCACCGCGTAGCGGCCCCGCCGGTTGCGCCCCGGCGCCCGGCGGAGAGGATGACGGCATGGAAACGGAGACCACGTCCCGCCCCGGTGTCGGCGACCTCGTCCTGGAGCGCGGTCCGGACGAGCTGCGCGTGTGGCACGTGGCGACCCCGCCGACGTCGCGCTCCGGCGCGCGGGTGGACGTCGACGTCGTGCTCGACGGTGGTGAGGACCTCGACGCCGTCGACCTCGCCCTGATCACCGAGGTCCTGGCCGACGTCGACGCGGCCGTCGACGCCGCGCTGGAGTTCGTGCACGAGTCGATCCAGGGCCACCCCGACTTCTTCGGCGTGGCGGGGGACGACCTCGCCGCGCTCCGCGACGCCTCTCCCGCCGAGCTTCCGCTGCACGGGCCCCGGCTCGTCTTCTACGCGGGCGACGAGTGGCTGGTCGTGTTCACCGAGGGGGAGCTGCCGGTGTGCGACCCCTACGGTCTGGGCGTGGCGTTCGACCGGCGTCGCCCGGTGCGGGTGGAGGACCTGAACGAGGCCGAGCCGGTCGGGTGAGCCGGGCGGCCGGAGCCGCGCGACCTCCTGCTCCGCACCGCTCCGATCACCGGCAGGCCGACGGCGACCAGCAGCGACAGCACCGGGATCGACCGTCCCAGCACGAACTCGCCGAGCAGCAGGTCGGCCGCGGGGACCGCCGTGCAGAACGCGAACGCGCGAGTGGAGGCGACCGGCTGCCGGTCGTGGCGTGCCCACGGCGTGCGCCGTCCCGGTTTGGCCGTCGACAACCACGCCTGGAAGGCGATGGCCGAGGCCATCAGCAGCGACCCGACCCGCAGCGCCGGTGACGGCGGGCCGCCCTCGGCGGCGTCCCCGAGGCGCGGGCTGAGCAGGAAGATCCCCGCGTACAGCTGCGAGGTCGTGATCGCGAACTTCGCGAGCACCCACCAGTGCCGGAAGAAGCCCCACGGCGTGAGGGCGGACAGCGCGATCCCGCTGAACGCCGAGGTGGTCGCGCAGAACTGGAGCACCTGCACGTCCACCAGCTCCGCGAGGGCGAACGCCGCGGTGTCGCCGATCCGGAAGCCGAACTGCACCAGCGCGAACAGCGCCGCCGCCTGACTGCCCCAGCCCACCGACGTCACCACGTGCAACCACACCAGAAGGTGTCTGGATCTGCGTGCCACCACGGGTCCTCCATGTGTAGGCGTACTACATGTGTAGCACGCCTACACATTAGGTACCAGGCTCCCGCGCGGTCGAACCGGCTCGGCTCCGTCCACCGCGGAGGAGCTCGGCGGGGTGCCGACGAGGCGCTGGGCGGGTGGTGGGCCGCACGTGCGCGCCCCGCTGTTCGTCGCACGACCCGACCGGCTCTCGACCGGGGCTCGTCCGTGTCCGGACACGTGCGGTGGCCGGGAACGTGATCACCCGGTCCGCGATCACCCGCGCGGGTGGAGCGTTCGTCGTGCGGGGGGTGCGACAGCGTGCGCGACCGCTGTCCGGGGGGCACGTAGCGCACACCTTCGGGTGGGGTCCACTGTGGCCGATCGACTGTGAGCAATCGCACGGATACGCTCTGTGGGGAAACCAACCGGACATATCGGTCGTTGGGGCCGTCGTACGCGGAATCGGCGCCAGTGCGGGCGTCGCGCGCACCGCCGCGCGTTCTCCGCTGCACCGTCCGATTCACCCGCAGCAGTCGTGGAGGACCCCCTTGGACGCACGTCCTGCGCCCACGAACCGGCCGTCGCCCCTCCGGGCCGCGCGCCGGTGGGCCCGAGAAGATCTGCGGCACGACCTGCCCGCGTCGCTGGTCGTGTTCCTCGTCGCCGTGCCGCTCTCGCTCGGCATCGCCATCGCCTCCGACGCCCCGGTTACCGCCGGGCTCATCGCCGCCGTCGTCGGCGGAATCGTCGCCGGGGTGCTCGGCGGCTCCTCGTTGCAGGTCAGCGGTCCCGCCGCTGGTCTCACCGTCGTCGTGGCGGGCTTCGTCGACCAGTTCGGCTGGGCCGTCACCTGCGCCGTCACCGTCGTGGCGGGTCTGCTCCAGATCGTCCTCGGGCTCAGCCGGGTCGCGCGCGTGGCGCTCGCCATCTCACCCGCCGTCGTGCACGGGATGCTGGCGGGCATCGGCATCACCATCGCGCTCGCCCAGCTCCACGTGCTGCTGGGCGGCAGTCCGGGCACCGGGGCGCTGGAGAACGTGGTCGAGCTGCCCGCGCAGCTCCTCGGCGTGCACACCCCCGCCGCCGTGGTCGGCCTGCTCGTGCTGGCCGTCCTGCTCGTCTGGCCGCTGCTGCCGAAGCTCGTGCGGCGCGTCCCGGCCTCGCTGGTCGCGGTCGTCGGCGTCACCGCGCTCAGCTCGGCGCTCTCCTGGAACGTCGACCGGGTGGAGCTGCCCGGCTCGCTGCTGGACTCCGTCCAGCTCCCGGCGCTGCCCGACGGCCGGTGGGGCGCGCTCGCGCTGGCCGTGTTCACCATGACGGTCATCGCCAGCGTGGAGAGCCTGCTGTCGGCCGTCGCGGTGGACAAGCTCAGCGGCAGCGGCAAGCGCGCCGACCTGGACCGCGAGCTGGTCGGACAGGGCGCTGCCAACACCCTGTCCGGTCTGCTCGGCGGCCTGCCCGTCACCGGGGTCATCGTGCGCAGCTCCACCAACGTCGCCTCCGGTGCGCGCACCAGGGCCTCGGCGGTCCTGCACGCCGTGTGGGTGCTGCTGTTCTCCCTGCTGCTCGTGGCGCTGATCGAGCAGGTGCCGATGGCGGCGCTCGCCGGACTGCTGGTCCACGTCGGCCTCAAGCTCGTCAAGCCGGTCGACGTGCGCACCGCGCACCGGCACTCCGAGCTGCCCGTCTACCTGGTGACCGTTCTCTGCGTCGTGTTCCTCGACCTGCTCACGGGAGTCGTCATCGGTCTCGTCCTCTCGGTCGCGCTGATGGTCCGCCGCGTGGTGTGGGCGAAGGTCACCGCGCGGCCCACGCCGCAGTCCGGGGCACCGGAGCACTGGACGGTCGTGGTCGAGGGAACGCTGAGCTTCCTGTCCGTCCCGCGCCTGTCGCGGGTGCTGGCCAGGATTCCCGACGGCGCACCGGTCGACGTCGAACTCGTCGTGGACTTCCTCGACCACACCGCGTTCGAGCACCTGTCGACGTGGCGCGAGCAGCACGAGCGCGGTGGCGGTCCGGTGCACGTGGACGAGGTGTCGGGCATCGGCAGCGGCATGTCGCACCGCGATCCGCGGCTCGTGCCGCCCCGGTGGTTCGGGCCGTGGTCGTCCTGGCAGGGCTCCCTGCCCGAGCAGCGCCACGGCGAGCACGACGAAGCGGCGCGTCCCCTGGTGTCCGGTGTGCAGGAGTACCACCGGAGGTCGGCGCCGCTGCTGCGGCCGGTGTTCGAGGGGTTGAGCGGGTCGCAGGAACCGCACGCGCTGTTCCTGACCTGCGCCGACTCCCGCGTGGTGCCCAACGTGATCACCAGCAGCGGGCCGGGGGACCTGTTCACCGTGCGCAACGTGGGCAACCTCGCCCCGCACGGCGACGACGGCGTCGAGGCGTCGGTGCACTACGCGGTGGACGTGCTGCGGGTCCCGGCGCTGGTGGTGTGCGGTCACTCCGGCTGCGGCGCGATGCAGGCGCTGCTGGCCGGAGCGGCTGGCGGTGACGACCCGCTGGGCCGGTGGCTGGAGGCCGGGGTGCCGAGCCTGGCCGCCCTGCGCGCCGGGCACCCCGCCGCGCCGGAGGGGAGCAGCGAGGCCGACCAGCTGTCGATGGTGAACGTGGCCGTGCAGGTCGCCGCCCTGGAGCGGCTGCCGGTGGTGCGCACGGCGGTGCGGGAGGGTCGGCTGAAGGTGCTGGGCCTGTACTTCGACATCGGTGGCGCGCGGCTGTCCCTGCTGACCGACGACCGCACGGCGTTCTCCCCGCTCAGCGACGGTGCCGACGTGCTCCGCTGACGTCCC
Organism: Umezawaea beigongshangensis; assembly: GCF_016464305.1. Lineage (GTDB taxonomy): Bacteria > Actinomycetota > Actinomycetes > Mycobacteriales > Pseudonocardiaceae > Umezawaea_A > Umezawaea_A beigongshangensis. The sequence goes on along the minus strand of NZ_JAEIOJ010000002.1, from coordinate 677,876 downwards.
GCCGCGAACGCCGGTCCCGTCCCCGGTGCGAGATCACCGGGGGTCGGACCGGCCGGGAGCGGCGTCGCCGGGGTGCTGCGGCCGGGGCGACGACGTGGTGGTGCGGCCTCACCGTGCTCTTCGGCGACGTCGGCCACCGCGCGCTGTCGCCGGGGGCGGTGCGCGACAGCGGTGTGCTGGTGAGGGCGAGCTGACGACGAGGGGGCCGCGTCGACGTGCGACGCGGCCCCCTCCCCGGTGTTCAGCCGAGCGTCACTCGCGGTAGCCCTGCTGGGTCTGCACGTTCAGCTCCTTGAACTTGACCCGCTCGGCGCCGTGCACCCGCGGGTCGCGGATCTTCAGGACGTCGAAGCCCTTGGCCATGTCGGAGGAGTAGATGTAGCCGTTGTAGTAGTACGCCGACCACGTGCCGCCGCCCGCGCCGTTGGGGAGCGGACCGCGCTCGAAGAAGCCGATCTCCCGCGGCTTGGTCGAGTCGGTGAAGTCCCAGATCGACACGCCGCCCTGGTACCAGGACTGCACCATGATGTCGCGGCCCTGGACCGGGATCAGCGAGCCGTTGTGGGCGACGCAGTTCTCGGTCGGTCCCTGGAGGCGGTCGATCTTGTAGTAGCTCTTGAACACGAGCTTGCGGTCGTCGCCGCGGCCCTCGATGTCGTAGATGCCGTCGGCGCCGCGGGTCTTCGCGATCGTCTCGTTGCAGGTCGGGGCGCCGCCACCGCCGAGCTCGTCGGTGAAGATCACCTTCGTGCCCTCGTTGTTGAACGTGGCGGAGTGCCAGAACGCGAAGTTCGCGTCGTCCTGCACGCGGTCGATCTCGCGCGGCTGCTCGCGGTCGGAGATGTCGAACAGCACGCCGTCACCCATGCAGGCGCCGGCGGCCAGGTTCTGCGCCGGGTACACGGTGATGTCGTGGCAACCCGTGGTGGCGCTGGTCATGCCGGTCGCGATGGTGCCGGGAACGCCGGGGTTGCCGCCGTCCGGGAACAGCACCGGAGCCGACAGCAGCGACGCGGCCTCCGGGTTGCGCTTGGGCACCTTCACGATGCTGATCTTGTCGTGCGGCGGCTGGCAGTCCGGGAACGTGGCGTTCGGCGAGTACGACGAGATGTAGAGGTAGTCGTTCTTGCCGCGCTCGTCCGGCACCAGGGTGTGGGTGTGCGAACCGCAGTCGGTCTCGACGGCGGCGACGTAGCGCGGGTTGCGCTTGTCCTTGATGTCGAAGACCTTGACGCCCTCCCACGACTCCTTGATCGTCGCCGACTGCGTCGTGCTGGTGCACGAGTCGTCGCTGCGCGAGGAGTCCGTCGACAGGTAGAGCAGGTCGCCCGACACGCTGATGTCGTTCTGCGAGCCGGGGCACAGGACCTTGCTGACGACCTTCGGGTCGGTCGGGTTCTTGATGTTGAAGATCGTGAAGCCGTCGTAGTTGCCCTGGAAGGCGTAGTCGCCCTGGAACGCGAGGTCCGAGTTCGTGGTCGACGCGGTGAAGGGGGCTTCCTTGGGCAGGTTCTTGACGAGCTGGACGTTGCGGCTGCGGACGATCTCGTCCTCAGCGGGAATGCCGGCGGACGGCGTCGCGGGAGCGGACAGCTCCGCCTCGGACAGTCCGGCCAGGGCGTCGTCGTCGGGCGAGCCGACGGCGGCAGGGGCGGTGGCCACTGCGGAGACCGCGAGCGCGAATGCCCCCAGGACCGCGAACGGCGCTCTGCGCCGACGGGTCGAATCGCGTGAAGTCACGGTTGATCCTTCCTCGAACAGGGACGACCGGCGCAGTATGTCCCCTTCGCCTCGCTAAGGACCAGGTCCGATCGGAGGTAATGCGAAAGATTCCCGGCCGTCGGGAACTTCCAGGTACTTTGGCACGACGCGAGCGGGTTCGAAGGGGGAGCGGGATGCGCATCGGTGTGACTGCGGCAGCGGTCGTCCTGTCCGCGGCCGGGGTGTTCGGCCTGGTCGCCTGCACGGGAGAGCCCGCCGGTGGCACGACGCCCGTGATCGCTCCCGGCAAGCCGGGTGAGGCCGCGGCCACCCTGACCGAGGGGGCGACCGCGCCGGAGGTCCCGCCGAACGAGGCCGACCTGGAGTACGTCCAGATGATGATCGCGCACCACGGACAGGCGCTGGAGATGACCGCGCTCGCCCCGGACCGGGCGTCCCACGAGACCGTCAAGGGCCTCGCGTCGCGCATCGCGGACAGCCAGGGCCCCGAGGTCGAGGCCATGAAGACCTGGCAGAACCAGCGCGGCGGCCCGCACGCCGCACACGGCTCGCACGACCACTCCACGATGCCCGGCATGGCCTCCGCCGAGCAGCTCGCGCAGCTGGCGGCCGCTTCCGGGGCCGAGTTCGACCGGCTGTTCGTCCAGCTGATGACCACGCACCACGAGGGTGCGATCCAGATGGCGAACGACGTGCTGACGAAGGGCTCGACCGAGTACGTCGAGGAGATGGCGACCGACGTGATCGCGACCCAGTCCGACGAGATCGCCCGGATGAGGGCGCTCGGTCTCGGCTGATGCATCGACCGATCGGTTGATGCCGGGTCTGACCGGTCGAGCGGTGCGCCCGCTCCGGCCAGGCTTCTCGCACGGGGATCGTCGAGGTGGACGGCCTCGTCGCGAGGTACGGGCGGCAGGTGGCGGAGTTCGACCTGCGCTCCTCCTGCCGGAACCCGGCCGACCGGCGCGAGCCGGCGGACGTGCTCGCGCTGATCGGCGACCCGGAGATCGCCGTGCTCGACGAGCTGACCACCGGACCGGACCCGCAGGCGCGACGCGGCACGTGGTCGGTCGTGGAGGGCGTCCGGGACCGCGGCGTCACGGTTGTGCTGGTCACCCGCGGCACGGGGAGAGGTGTCCGCGTTCACAGGGATCGTCACCGTCGAGACCGGGCTGTTCCCGCGTGAACCGGGAGTTCGCCGCGCTGTTCCCGGCCCTGCTGCCGCTCGTGCGCATCGGCGACGTGACGCCGCCCGGCGTGCGCGTTGCAGGAGCTCCGGACCGGCGCCGCCCCGCGAGCCCCGCGCCCGGGACGATGGCCGTGGTCGCACCGGCGGCCGGGGCGGTGGCCACCAGAACGTTCGACCGAGAGCGGGTACGCGTGGCAGAACCGGATCTCGACGCCGGGGAACGCGGGTTCTCCACCCCGTCGCGGGCGACCCCGCACGTCGTGCCGGCCGCGACCTCGGCCGTGCCCGTCGCCGTCGGCGCCCCGGCCGAGGTGGCGCGGTGATCACGCCCATCAGGCTCCTCGTCGTCGCCGACCACCCCGTCGTGCGCGACGGGCTGCGCGGCGTGTTCGCCGGTGACGCCGGGTTCGACGTCGTGGGCGAGGCCGCCGGGGGAGAGGAGGCCGTGACGCTCGCGACCGCCCTGGAACCCGACGTGGTGCTGCTGGGCCTGCGGATGCCCGGCGTCGACGGCGTGACCGCGATCGAGCGGTTGCGCGACGCCGGCAACCCGGCTCGCGTCCTGGTCCTCACCACCCGCGACACCGACGGCGACGTGCTGCCCGCGATCAGGGCCGGTGCCATCGGCTACCTGCTCCAGGACGCCCCGCGCGAGGAGCTGTTCCGCGCCGTCCGCTCCGCCGCGCGCGGCGAGGACGTGCTGTCGCCGCCGGTGGCGACCCGGCTGCTGGGCCGGGTGCGCACACCGGAACCGGTGAGCGATCCGCTGAGCCCGCGCGAGCTGGACGTGCTGGGCCTCGTCGCCCGCGGCTGCACCAACCGCGAGGCGGCGAAGCTGCTGTTCATCAGCGAGGCCACCGTGAAGACGCACCTGCTGCACGTGTGCGCGAAGCTGGGCGCCGAGGACCTGGCGTCGGCCGTGGCCACCGCCTGCGAGCGGGGCCTGCTCACGCCGGGAGGCTGAGCGCCGCCCCGTGCTCGGCGAGCGCGGCCAGCTCCTCCTTCGTCACGTGCAGCGGGTTGCCCATCTGCGGCTGCCGGAAGACCTCCATCCCGGCCAGCCGCGGGTCGGCGCGCAGCTCGGCGCGGCCCAGCGGGGAGTCCCAGACCTCCAGGCGCAGGGGGAGCTGCGGCCGGGCGCCGGTGCGCTCGACGTCGCCGGTCACCACCCCGTGCCCCCACAGGCCCGGCTCGGGCGTGGCACCGGCGGTCCCCGTGACCCAGAACAGCACGCGCTGCCCCTCCTCGACCAGGTCGAGGCGGTAGCTGCGGTTCACGCACCAGCTCTCGGCGGGCGGCACCTCGTGCCGCAGCACCCCGGTGACGTCGGTGACCCCCGGATTGCACTTGATCAACCAGGCGCCGAAGCGGTCGCCGGTGACGGTCCTGCTCATCGTCCTCCTGTCGTGTCCACGGCGACGATCCTGCCGTGTCCCGGCCCCCGGCGCAGGTTCACCCGCGACGCGCGAACTCCGGCAGGCGGCGCGCGACCTCGTCCGCGCTCAGCTCGCCGGGGAGCAGGCGCGCAGCCCGGCCCCCGCGGCATCGACGGCCTCGGCGTGGGCGAACCCACGTGCGGCACCGGGTCCGCCTGCGGCACCCGGCTCCGGACGACGACGTCACCCGGCACGCCCCACTCGTGCACCACGAGATCGGGCCGCAACCGCGCCAGATCCGCTTCGAGGTCCTCGGGGTGCACCTCGCAGAACGAGTCGGCGGGACGGAGGGGCCGCGGCCCGCGCGCTCCCGCCCGGCGACGTGTGCGCGCACAGCCGTGGCAGCGGCATTCGGGTCGTTCTGCGGCCGATCGGTGGTCACCGGGCCGCGTTGCCGCGAAACTGGGCCGCATGACGGGGTCCCGTGGCGCGGGTTCCGGCACCGCCGGTGCCGGAGCCTGGACGACCGGCGCCGGACTGGGCGTCTTCGCGGCGGCGGGACTGGTCGACCTCGACTGGGACGTCCACCAGCGCGTGCTGGTCGTCGCCGCCCTGGTCGCGGGCGTGGGCCTGGTGCTCACCCTGCACGGCCTCGCGCGCCGCGCCGGGCTGCGGGGCGCCGGTCCCGCGCTGCTCGGGCTCGGCCTGGCCTGCGGACTGGTCGAGGTGCTGGTGGAGGTCGACGACTCGCTGACGGTCGTCGCGCTCGCGCTGGTCACCGTCGGCACGCCCGCGCTGGTGTGGACGATCGCCGGACGGACCACGCTGCTCGGCGCCGCGGGGGTGTTCGCCGCGGTCGGCGTCAGCGGGATCGGCACCTCCGTGACCGCCGTGGTGGTGCGGCGCACGGTCAGCGCCTCGGACTGGCTGGACGTGACCCTGGACGTCGCGGTCCTGCTCGGCGTCCTGGTGGCCGCCGCGTCGGCGGGGATGGTGCTCGCCGGACGCCTCCCTCCCGGACACCTCCCTCCCGGACACCTCCCTCCCGGACACCTCCCGGCCGGACGGCCCCCGCGGGTCCTGCCGCCCGCGCCTCCCGGTCCCGGAGCGGCGGAGCCGCCGGTCGCCGTGGCCGCGGACGCGCCCCAGCGGGAGGACCGGCTCACCCTCGACCAGCGCCTGACCCTGATCGTCGGGTTCGCCGGGACGATCGCCGCGGCCGTGATCAGCGTGATCGGCGCGCTGATCACGGCGAGCTGACCCGGCCCGGCCGGGGGCGTGCGCGGCCCGAAAGACGCACGAGTGCGTACCGCTCGGGCGCGGTCGGCTCTACGGTGCGGGCACGCGGATCGTGCCGGGCCGCTCCGGCAGCTGATCAGGAGTGCGGATGACCACGCCCGAGGACCGGCGCCCCACCAACTCCGCGAGCGGGCGGATCGAGAAGGTGGTGCAGTCCGGGACGATCGACCAGGTGCACGTCGGTGATCGCCACCAGGTGAACCACGACCGGCGTGGGATCGCCGCCCTGTCCGGCGTGGTCGTGCTGCTGCTGGCGCTCCTGGCGTGGGTGCTCGCCTCGCGGGAGTCGCCCCCCGCTGGGGAGGAACCGGCGGACGAGGAGCCGCTGGCCGCGATCACCGCGCTGCTGCCCAAGAACGACTGCGTGAGCGGCTGGGTCGTCCCCGAAGTGCTCGACGGCCCGGTCGACCGCACCGACGAGCGCCCGGCCGGTGGCGTGCTCGCGACCGGGGGCGAGGTGCGGGTGACCGTGCAGGGGCTGACCGGGGACTCCGTGGTGCTCCAGTCCGCGCGCGTGGAGGTCGTCGCACGGCGTCCCGCGATGACCGGGACCTTCCTGGCCTCCGGGTGCGAGAGCGGTGTCGCTCCGCGGTTCTTCCGGGTGGACCTGACGGACCCCGCGCCCGCTCTCGTCCCCTGGACCGAGGGCGAGCCCGGCGCGGACGACGAGCCCCTGAAGGACTTCCCCTACAAGATCAGCGACGTCGATCCGGAGCAGTTCGTCATCACCCCGTTCTCGCCGGTCGAGGACGTCGAGTGGCGGTTGCACCTGAGCTGGACCTCCGGCGACCGCCGGGGGGACCTCGTCGTCGACGACGACGGGCGGCCTCTGCGCACCACGGCGACGACCGCCGCCAGGCACTTCTGCGTCGACGGGACGTCCCTGCTGCGCTGGGTCCCGGAGGAGGAGTCGCCCCGGTGCTGAACCGTCGGACCTGCGTCGTGCTGGCAGCCCTGCTGCTCGCGGTGTCCTGCACGCCCGACCCCGGACCCGCTGAGCCGGTGGAGCGGTCGCCGCGGTGGACGGCGCTCGGCCGGGTGTGGTCGTCAGCGGACAGCGGCCTGTCGAGCTACGGCGCGGCGGCGGGGTGGGACGGCGGCGTCGCCCTGCTCACCGGCACCGATCCGCCGACCGTGCTGGTCTCCTCCGACGGACGCGCGTGGACCGTCGCCGAGCTGGAGGGCCTGGCGGGGGTCGTGTCCGGGACCGGGGTCGCCGGGCACGGGTCGACGGTGCACGTGCTCGGCACCACCGCGGACGGCGCGGCCGTGTGGCACTCGCGCGACGGCCGGGACTGGAGCGCCACGCCGGTCCCCGACACCGGGGGCGACCAGCACCTCGGCATCGCGGCGGGACCGCGTGGCGTGGTCGTCGCCGGTACCCGCCCCGCGGGTGTGCTCGGAGCCGGTGCCGGTCTGCGGGTGTGGTACTCGCCGGACGGCGTCTCGTTCGACAAGACGGTGCGCACGCCGTCGGCGGACGTCTTCGAGGGGATGGCGCCACAGGTCGTCGCGACCGCAGACGGCTTCCTCCTCCTGCCCTCCCCGGCGAGCGGCACCCCGGCCGTGCACTCCTCGACCGACGGCCTGCACTGGCAGGACATCGGTGCCGGTCTCTCCGAGGACTCGTCGGGCGCGGCCGCCCGCTCGGGCTCCACCACCGTGGTGTTCGCCGACGACCTCACCGTCCGGTACCGCAGGGACGACGACCCGGTGTGGCGTTCCGGCGTCGTCGACGTCGGACACCTGCCCGACGCCGGAGTCGCGCCCCGCGAGTACCAGCAGGTCGTCTCCGTGCGCCCGTGGCACGACGGGTTCCTCGCACTCGGGGTCACCCACCAGGAACCGACCACCGCCGCGACGTGGACCTCGCCGGACGGCGCGACGTGGACGCGCGCGCCGGTGCGCGACAACCACTTCGACGACGTGGACCGGTTCGTCGCTGCCGTGACCACCACCACCGCGACCTTCCTGCTCGGGGTCGAGGGCGGGTTCGGAAGCTCCGAACTGCACGTGTGGACCGATCCCACGACGCACCCCGCGCAGACGGCCGCGCCGGTCGTCACCACGACCACGGCGCACGCCGGGGAGCCCACGGAGGTCGTCGACGTGCGGCCGTGGGACGGCGATCGCATCGCCTCCGGGTTCACCGCGACCGGCACCACCACGGGGAGCTGCTGGACGTCCTCGCTCGTGTCCGGCCGCGCGGACTCCTGGCGCTGCGCCACCGACGCCGCCGAGATCGAGGACCCCTGCTTCGCCGGCCGCGCGGGCACCGCCGTCGCCTGCGTCCGCTCACCGGCGGAGCTGGAGGTGATCCAGCTCGCCGAACCGCTCCCCGCCGAACCCGGAACGGGGACCGGCCCGGACCACTGGATGCTCGAACTCGACGGTGGCGCCGTGTGCAGGGCGCACTCCGGTAGCCGCCCACCGCCCCTCGACGGCCAGGACCTCGTCATGAGCTGCGCGGACGGGACGTTCGTCTGGGGAGCGCCGGACACCTCCGCCTCGCGCTGGACGGTGCTCACGTCCCCCGACGAGCACGGGCCCGCCGTCGACACCGGTGTCGTCCGCGCCTACCGCTGACCGCTCGGACGCCGCTCCCGGACGACGAGCTGGACGCGAACAGCCACGGGGAACGGGTGCGGACGCGGCCGTCGTCGGCGAACACCGCGATCGAGCTCTCGCGCGCCGGTGCCCGGCTCGTCCCCAGCGCGGCGGCTCCTCCCAGCCCGCCGACGTCGTGCGGTGATCCACGCGTCGTGCGGTGATCCACGATCGGGTGGACGTCGTCGCGGTCCGGTTTCAACCGCTCCCGGCGCTGCTACGGTCGACGAAGATCACGCTTCGTCGACGATCCGCGGATCGCGACCCGACGAAGTCCGCCGACACGTGTCGCGTCCTTCGTGAGTCGGCTGCACCGAGATCGCGGACGATCGGGAGACACGATGACGCAGCACGTCCCGGAACAGCGCCCCGACTTCGCCTTCGGTCCGGACGGCACGTCCTGGTCGGTGCTGCTGCGGTCCTCCGGGCTGGGCGACGGACACGCCTCGCTGATCACCGAGCCCTCCGCCGACCCGCAGACGGTCTACCCGTGCGAGCCGGAGCTGCGGGCCGAGGACTTCCAGATCCCGGTGGGCGGGCTGAGCGCCAAGCAGCGCAAGCGCGCGCTCAACGCGCTGGAGACCTACCTGGTGGAGAAGCGCGAGCACATGGTCGGCTTCCAGGGCAACCAGGACATGGGGCACTACCAGCAGGACCTGGGGCGGTTCCTGGAGTTCCACCTCAACAACGTCGGCGACCCGTTCCAGGAGGGCAACTACAAGCCGAACACGAAGCTCGTCGAACGGGCGGTGCTGGACCACTACGCGGCGTTGTGGCGGGCGAACTGGCCCCACAACACCGGTCGGCCGTCGCCGGAGGACTACTGGGGCTACGTGCTGACGATGGGATCCACCGAGGGCAACCTCTACGCCCTCTCCAACGCCCGCGACTACCTGTCCGGCAAGAAGCTCGTCACCCGTCCCGCCGACGGCGGTGAGGACGGGGGACAGATGATGTACGTGCAGACCTCGCCGCAGGCGCGGGACGCGGACAGCGCGCCGGGCAACCGCTTGCGGCCGGTGGTCTTCTACTCCGAGGACACCCACTACTCGATCGTCAAGGCGGTGCGCACGCTGGCGATCGACACCTTCGGCGCCGTCGGGAGGACCGAGTACCCCGGCGAGTGCCCGCTGGACGGCGACTGGCCGATGGAGGTGCCGTCCAAGGGCGGCGCGGACGGCAGCGGGGAGATCGACGTCGCCGCGCTGGTGACGCTCGTGGAGTTCTTCGCCCGCAAGCAGCACCCGGTCCTGCTGCTGCTCAACTTCGGCACCACCTTCAAGGGCGCCTGCGACAACGTCGGCAAGATCGCCAAGCGGCTGTACCCGGTCCTGCGCGACAACGGCCTGCTGGAGCGCACGTTCGAGTTCGAACCCGGCAGGCCCGACACCAGGAGGGGCTTCTGGATCCACGTCGACGGCGCGCTGGGTGCGGGCTACGTGCCGTTCCTGCGCATCGCCGCCGAGCGGGAGGACGAACTCGGCCGGGCCGTCCGGCGGGAGATCAGGGGCGGCATCCCCGAGTTCGACTTCGGCCTGCGCGTCGAGGGCGTCGACATGGTCAGCTCCATCGTGATGAGCGGGCACAAGTGGCCGGGCGCGCCCTGGCCGTGCGGCGTGTTCATGACCAAGAACAAGTTCCGGGTCGAGCCCCCGAGCGTCCCGGCCTACACCGGCTCGCCGGACACCACCTTCGCCGGGTCGCGCAACGGCCTGTCCCCGCTGGTGCTGTGGGACCACCTCGCGCAGAAGTCGGTGGAGGAGCACGCCGCCACGGCCGTGCGAGCCTTGCGGCTGACCCGATACCTGGAGACGCAGCTGCGCGAGCTGGAGGACCTGCTCGACCGGGAGGACCGACTCCCCGAGGAGGGGCTGTACGTCAACCGCAGCCCGATGGCTCTCACGGTGCGCTTCCGCCGGCCCAACCCGCGCATCGTCGACAAGTGGTCGCTGTCGTGCCAGCCCATGCTCATGAACTCGGGGCGGCTGCGGGACTACGCCCACATCTTCGTCATGCCCTCGGTGACCGAGGAGAAGATCGACGCCTTCGTCGAGGACCTGACGGCACCCGGCGCGTTCGACCGGCCCGCGCCCGTCGTGGCGCCGGTCCAGCCGGCCGCGCCGGCGGCGCTGGCCGACGACGTGCGCGCGCTGGCCCTGGTGCCCACCATCGGTCGCGGCTTCCAGTGACCACCTCGCGCGGGCGCGACCACCGCACGACGGTCCCAGCTCCGTGAACGCGGCCCGGAAGCCTCTCGGGAGCCGCGTCCGCGGGAACCGGTAACGATCCGGGCCGGATTCGCGTCGAGCGGTCCGGTTCCGCTGATGCGGAACTACGATGGCTTGTCGTGCCGAATCTGAGGATCAGCGAAGCCGCCGCACTGCTCGGCGTCAGCGACGACACGGTGCGTCGCTGGATCGACCAGGGCAGGCTGGCGTCGATCCAGCTCGACAACGGGCGCATGGCCGTCGAGGGGCGCGAGCTGGCGGCCTTCGCCCAGCGCGGCGCCGACGCCACCGAGTCCGGGGTCACCGTCGCCGCCTCGGCGCGCAACCGGATGCGCGGCATCGTCACCCGCGTGGTGAAGGACGTGGTGATGGCCCAGGTCGAGATGCAGGCCGGGCCGTTCCGGGTGGTGTCGCTGATGAGCCGCGAGTCCGCCGACGAACTCGGCCTGGAGGTCGGCAGCGTCGCGGTCGCCTCGATCAAGTCCACGCACGTCGTCGTCGAGATCCCGGAGGCGTGACCGTGTCCCGCACGCGCGTGCTCGCCGCGGTCCTCGTCGCGACCCTGTTCCCGGCCGCCTGCGGCTCCGCCGGCACCGCGCCCGCCGCGAGCGCCGTCACCGTCTTCGCCGCCGCCTCGCTCACCGGGACGTTCACCGAGCTGGGCGAGGACTTCGAGGCCGCGAACCCCGGCACGAGGGTCGTCCTCAACTTCGGCGGCAGCTCCGCGCTCGCGCAGCAGATCGACCGGGGCGCACCCGCCGACGTGTTCGCCGCCGCGGCGCCCGTGAACATGCAGCAGGTCGTCGACGGCGTCGGCACCGCCGGAACCCCCACCACGTTCGCGCGCAACAGGCTCCAGATCGCCGTGCCGAGGGGCAACCCCGGCGGGATCACCGGCCTCGCGGACTTCGGGAACGCCGACGCGACGATCGCGCTGTGCGCGGAGCAGGTGCCCTGCGGAGCGGCGGCGGAGAAGGTGTTCGAGGCCGCCGGGGTGACGCCGCGGGCCGACACGCTGGAGCAGGACGTCAAGGCCGTGCTGACCAAGGTCCGGCTGGGGGAGGTGGACGCCGGGCTGGTGTACCGGACCGACGTCGCGGCCGCTGACGCCGAGGTCGAGGGCGTCGAGTTCCCGCAGGCGGACCAGGCCGTGAACGACTACCCCGTGGCGGTGCTGGCCGACGCGCCGAACGCCGCCGGGGCACGGGCGTTCGTCGACCACGTCCTGTCCGGCCGGGGACGTGCCGTCCTCGCCGACGCCGGGTTCACCGCCCCGTGAACCGCGTCCGCCGCCGGGCGGTCGGAGGACGGCTCCCGGTCGTCCTCGTGCTGCCCGCGCTGGTGGGGCTCGCGTTCCTGCTCGTGCCCCTCGCCGGGCTCCTCGTCCGGACGCCCTGGGGCGCGGTGCCGGGTCAGCTGGTGCGCGCGGAGGTGGGGCAGGCGCTGCGGTTGTCCCTGGTCTGCGCGAGCCTGGCCACGGTGATCTGCCTGCTCCTGGGCGTTCCGCTGGCCTGGCTGCTCGCCCGCAGCGACCTGCCGGGCCGGGGCGTGCTGCGCGCGCTGGTGACCGTGCCGCTGGTGCTGCCGCCCGTGGTCGGCGGTGTCGCCCTGCTGTTCGTCCTCGGCCGCCGCGGGCTGGTGGGGCAGTACCTCGACGCCTGGTTCGGCATCTCGCTGCCGTTCACGACGGCGGGCGTCGTGCTCGCGGAGGCGTTCGTCGCCATGCCGTTCCTGGTCGTCTCGGTGGAGGGCGCGCTGCGCGCCGCCGACCCCCGCTACGAGGAGGCCGCCGCCACCCTCGGCGCGTCCCGCTGGCTGATCTTCCGCCGGGTCACCCTGCCCACGATCGCGCCCGGCGTCGTCGCCGGAACCGTGCTGTGCTGGGCCCGCGCGCTCGGCGAGTTCGGCGCCACGATCACCTTCGCCGGCAACTTCCCCGGCCGGACCACCACCATGCCCCTGGCGGTCTACCTGGCACTGGAGACCGATCCCGACGCCGCCGTCGTGCTGAGCGTCGTCCTGCTCCTGGTGTCGGTCGCCGTTCTGGTCGGGTTGCGGGACCGGTGGATCGGGGGAGCGCCGTGACGTTGCGCGCCCACCTCCGCGTCACCCGCGACCGGTTCGACCTCGACCTGGACCTGACGATCGGCCGGGGTGAGGTGGTCGCCCTGCTCGGTCCCAACGGCGCGGGCAAGACCACCACCCTGCGCACCCTCGCCGGACTGCTCCCCCTCACCGACGGGCACGTCCGGGTCGGCGACCGGGTCTGGGACGAGCAGCCCGGCACCTTCCTCCCCGCCGCGCGACGGCCGATCGGCGTCGTCTTCCAGGACCACCTGCTGTTCGCGCACCTGTCCGCGCTGGACAACGTCGCCTTCGGCCTGCGCGCTCGCGGCACCCGCAGGGCCGAGGCGCGCACCGCCGCGCGCGGCTGGCTGGAACGCGTCGGCCTGCTCGACCTCGCCCACGTCAAGCCCCGCGCCCTGTCCGGCGGGCAGGCCCAGCGGGTCGCCCTGGCCCGCGCCCTGGCCACCGGCCCGCAACTGCTCCTGCTGGACGAACCGCTCGCCGCGCTGGACGCCGGGACGCGCCTGCAGGTGCGGGCCGAACTCGGTCGGCACCTGCGCGAGTTCGACGGCCACACGCTGATCGTCACGCACGACCCGCTCGACGCGATGGTCCTGGCGGACCGGCTGGTGATCCTGGAACGCGGCCGCGTGGTCCAGCGGGGCACGCCGGCCGACGTCGCCCGCCACCCCCGCACCGGCTACGTCGCCGATCTGGTCGGCCTCAACCTCTACCGCGGCACCGCCCGCGGAAGCACCGTCGACCTCGACACCGGCGGAACCCTGACCGTGGTCGAACCCGCCGCGGGCCCCGTGCACGTCGCGTTCCCGCCCACGGCGGTGAGCCTGCACCCCGCCCCGCCCGGAGGCAGCCCCCGCAACACCTGGCGCGTCACGGTCACCGGCGTCGAGCAGCACGCCCGCACCACGCGCGTCCGCCTCGACGGCGCCCCGCCGGTGCTGGCCGACATCACCACCGCGACCCTCGCGGAACTCCGCCTCGGCCCCGGAGATCCGCTGTGGGCCGCGGTCAAGGCCACCGAGATCCGCACCTACCCCGCCTGATCCGGCCGGGTCGCGCGGGGGAAGCGGGTGCCGAGTCCGCGCAGGGCGGCGGCGACCTCCTCGTCCGCGGCCCGGTCCGCCGCCCACCCGACGTGGCCGTCCGGGCGGACCAGGACGACCGCCGCGTCCGTCCACGACCGGGCGCCGGGCACCACCTCCACGCCCAGCTCCGCCGCCGCCGCGGTGGACGCCGGGCCGGGGGAGCCGGCCGGGACGAGCAGGAGCGGACGGCCGTGGCGGAGCAGCTCGAAGTCCTCCGGCATCCGCGAGCCGGTCAGGGGGTGACCGGCCGACGGGTACGCCACGTCCAGCGCGGAGAGCTTGCGGGCCAGGGCCAGCGCGAACTCGGGCACCGTCGCGATCGTCCTGCTCAGCAGCGAGCGCAGCGCCGTGCCGTCGGGAGCGGTCGCGGTGATCAGCGCCGACTGGGCCAGGGTGTGCTCGGCGAGCTGCTCGCCGATCGGGTGGCGCTCGTCGTGGTACTCGTCCAGCAGCGACGGGTCCGCGTCGCCGCGTGCCACGGCGGCCAGCCGCCAGCCCAGGTTCATCGCGTCCTGCACGCCGACGTTGAGCCCGACGCCGCCCGCCGGGAGGTGCCGGTGCGCCGCGTCGCCCGCCAGCAGCACCCGGCCGCTGCGGTAGCGCTCGGCGAGCCGCGTGGCGTTGCCGTAGCGGGACAGCCAGCCGGGGTCGTGCATCCCGAAGTCGCTGCCCGCGACCCGCGTCGTGGTCGCCCGCAGGTCCTCCAGGGTGAACGGTCCCGGTGCGCCGCCGTCGTGCGCGTCCACCCCGGCGATGCGGTACCGGCCGTCGCGCACGGGCACGGTGATCAGCGCGCCGTGCTCGTTGTGCGCGCTCACCACCGGCGGCGACGTCAGCCGCACCTCGCCCACGTAGCCGTAGGACGTGGTCGCGGTGCCGGGGAACGCGATCCCGGCCGCCGTGCGCACGGCGCTGCCGACGCCGTCCGCGCCCACGACCCAGCGCGCGGTGCGGGCGTGCTCCCCGTCCGGCCCGGTCACGTCCAGCCGCACGCCGTCGGCGTCCTGCCGCAGCCCCGTCACGGTGTGGCCGCGCAGGACGCGCACGCCCAGCGCGAGCGCGTGCTCCTCCAGCAGCTGCTCGGTGCGGAGCTGCGGCAGCGCCAGCATGAACGGGTACGGCGTGTCGAGCACGCTGAAGTCCAGCCGGTTCTCCAGCATCCCGAAGTGCCAGCGCGGTACCGGCACGCCCTCGTCGAGGAACTGCCGCACCAGACCGCGCATCGCCAGCACCTCCAGCGTGCGCGGGTGCACGCCCAGCGCCTTGGAGTGCGGGCTGCGCTCGGTCGCCCGTTCCAGGACCACGGTCCGGACGCCGCCCAGCGCCAGCTCGGCCGCCGTCCACAGGCCCACCGGGCCAGCGCCCACCACGACCACGGGTTCGGGGGAATCGTGTTCACTCGACAGTGCTGCATCTACATTCATAAGAACGAACATACTACGAATGTGAGCGGGGGTAGCATCCGGTCCATGGTTGTGCGGGGCTACCGGTCGCCGGTGCGGGAGAAGCACGCGGAGGACACGCGGCGGACGATCGTCGAGGCCGCTGCGACACTGTTCGCCGAGCGGGGCTACGCCCGGACGAGCGTCGCCGCGGTCGCGGCCGCCGCCGGTGTCGCGGTGAACACCGTCTACACCAGCGTCGGCGGCAAACCGGCGCTGATCACCGCGCTGTCCGGCGAGGGCGCCGACGACGCCGTGGCGGTGGAGACAGAGCGGCGCATCGGCGAGTGCGCCGATCCCCGCGAGATCCTGCGACTCGTCGCCGAGGGCACCGAGCAGGTGCGCCGCCGCAGGCAGAAGGTGCTGGCCGTCCTGCTCGACAACCGCACCGCAGACCCGGACGTGGCGGCGGCGGCCGATCTCGCCACCCGCGCCGTGCGGGACCGGCTCGCCGTCGTCGCCGCCCGACTGCTCGACGTCGGCGGACTGCGCGAGGGCCTCACCCGCAAGCAGGTCGAGCAGACCCTGTGGTTCTACTTCGGCTTCGAGGCGTGGCGCACGGTCCGCGACTTCGGCTGGACCTGGAAGGACGCGACGGACTGGCTCGCCGAACAGGCCGCGCGGGCGCTGCTCGCGTCCTGACGGCGAGCCGGTCGGGTCAGCGGGCGACGCGCGTCCGGGACGTGAGGACGACGGCGGTCGCCGCCGCGGCCAGGACGGCGCTGACCCACGCGGCGTCCCGGTGGTCGCCGGTGGTCCCGGCGACGGCCCCCGCGAGCAGAGGACCCGCGAACGCGCCGGCGTTCAGCGCGACGGTGGCGAACGATCCGCTCAGCGTCGGAGCGTCCGTCGCGACCTGGACGACGCGGCCGACGAGCGCCGAGCCGATGCCGAACGACAGCGCTCCCTGCACTGCCGCCAGTGCGAACAGCGCGACCGCGTCGGTGCTGGCCAGGGCCAGTGCCGCCCACCCGGTGGGCAGGGCGCACACGGCGAGGACCAGATCCGGTCCCACCCGACCGCCCCACCGCCCGGCCGCGGTCACGCCGAGGAAGGCGCCCGCGCCGAACGCGGCGAGCAGGCCGGGAACCGCACCACCGGACAGGTGAGCGACGTCCGTCGCGATGACGGCGAGGTAGCCGAACGTCGCGAACGTGGCCCCGTTGACCAGGGCCGCGAGCACCAGCGCCCGCTGCAGCGGACGCGACCGCAGCTCGCGCGCCTCCCGTCGGATCGACACCTCGTCCCGACGGGCGGCGTCGGTCGGCGCGGACCGGAACACGAGGAGCAGCGCGGGCAGGCACAGGACGGCGATCGCCCAGAACGCCGACCGCCACCCGGACCGGTCGGCCAGCAGCGCGCCAGCGGGCACGCCGACGAGGCAGGACAGGGTCACCCCGGCCAGCAGGACGGCGGTGGCGCGGGTCCGCTGCGCCGGGGCCACCAGGGCCGCCGCGACCGACATCGCGACCGCGAGGAAACCGGCGTTGACGACGGCGGCGACCACCCTGGTCGCCAGCAGAACCGGGAAGCTCGTCGTGAGCGCGCCGACGACGTGCACGACGACGAACGCGGTCAGCAGGCTCGCCAGCGCGCGACGACGCGGCCAGCGCGCGCTCAGCACGGCCGTCACCGGCGCGCCGAGGACCATGCCGGCGGCGTAGGCGGACGTCAGGCTCGCGGCGGCGGCCACCGACACGGACAGGTCACGTGCGATGCCCGGCACCAGGCCGGACAGCACGAACTCGGAGGTGCCCTGCGCGAAGACGGCAAGGCCCAGGACGTGGACGAAGAGGGGCAACGGATCGACTCCAGCGGTGACGTGCGGACGGGGAGATCCGCGCGCCGGTCGTCGGGCCGCGCCACCTGTGGACGAGGGGAGCAGAACCGGTCCGGACACGCGGAACCGTGTCCGGTCACCGAGGACGAGAGCGGTGCGGAAGCGGTCGACGACCGTTCAGCGAGCTCGCCGCCGGGTGACCGGCGGCTGCGCTCTGTCCGACTCGGGGCTCGCCACGCGGCGGACCCTACTCGCGGCCCCGGCCCGCGATCAACCGCGTTCGGTCAGGCGCCGAGGTAGGCCGCGAGGTGCTCGCCGGTGGGGGTGGAGCGGGCGGCGACGAGGTCGGCCGGCGTGCCCTCGAAGACGATCCTGCCCCCGTCGCGGCCCGCGCCGGGGCCGAGGTCGACGACCCAGTCGGCGTGCGCCACGACCGCCTGGTCGTGTTCCACGACGACGACCGACTTGCCCGAGTCGACGAGCCGGTCCAGCAGGCCGAGCAACTGCGCCACGTCGGCGAGGTGGAGACCGGCCGTCGGCTCGTCGAGGACGTAGACACCGCCCTTCTCGGCCATGTGGACGGCCAGCTTGAGCCGCTGCCGCTCGCCGCCGGACAGCGTGGTGAGCGGCTGGCCGAGGCTGAGGTAGCCGAGCCCGACGTCGGCGAGCCGCCGCAGGACCGCGTGCGCGGCGGGCGTGCGCGCCTCGCCGTCGGCGAAGAACTCCTCGGCTTCGGTCACCGACATCGCGAGCACCTCGCTGATGTCGCGGCCGCCGAGGTGGTGCTCCAGGACCGCCGCCTGGAACCGCTTGCCCCCGCACTCCTCGCAGGGGACGGCGGCGGTGGCCAGGATCGCCAGGTCGGTGTAGACGACGCCCGCGCCGTTGCAGTCCGGGCAGGCGCCCTCGGAGTTGGCGCTGAACAGCGCGGGCTTCACGCCGTTGGCCTTGGCGAACGCCTTGCGGATCGGGTCGAGCAGCCCGGTGTACGTCGCCGGGTTGCTGCGCCGCGAGCCGCGGATCGCGCTCTGGTCGACCGACACGACGCCCGCGCCCCTCGGGATCGACCCGTGCACGAGCGAACTCTTGCCGGAACCGGCGACGCCGGTGACCACGCACAGCACGCCGAGCGGGAGGTCGACGTCGACGTCGCGCAGGTTGTTCGTCGTCGCGCCGCGGATCTTCAGCACACCGGTGGGCGTGCGCACCGTCTCCTTGATCGGTGCCCGGTCGTCGAGGTGCCTGCCGGTGACGGTGCCGGCCGACCGCAGTCCCTCGACGGTGCCCTCGTAGCAGATGGTGCCGCCCGCCGCGCCCGCGCCGGGACCGAGGTCCACGACGTGGTCGGCGATGGCGATCACCTCCGGCTCGTGCTCCACGACGAGCACCGTGTTGCCCTTGTCCCGCAGCCGCAGCAGCAGGTCGTTCATCCGCTGGACGTCGTGGGGGTGCAGGCCGGCGGTGGGCTCGTCGAAGACGTAGGTGGTGTCGGTGAGCGAGGAGCCGAGGTGGCGGATCATCTTGACGCGCTGCGCCTCGCCGCCCGACAGCGTGCCCGCCGGACGGGCGAGCGAGAGGTAGCCCAGCCCGATCTCCACGAACGAGTCCAGGGTGCGCCGCAGCGTCGTGAGCAGCGGCGCCACCGACGGCTCGTCGAGCCCGCCGACCCACTCGGCCAGGTCGCTGATCTGCATCGCGCACGCGTCGGCGATGCTGATGCCGCCCACGCGCGACGACCGGGCCAGTTCGCTGAGCCGGGTGCCGTCGCACTCCGGGCAGGTGGCGAACGTGACCGCGCGGTCCACGAACGCCCGCACGTGCGGTTGCAGCGCTTCCCGGTCCTTGGACAGGAACGACTTCCGGATCTTGGGGATCAGGCCCTCGTAGGTGAGGTTGACGCCCTGGACCTTCACCTTGGTCGGCTCGCGGTGCAGGAAGTCGCGCATCTCCTCCGCGGTGAACTCCCGGATCGGCTTGTCCGGGTCGAGGAAGCCCGACTCGGCGTAGAGCCGCACCGTCCAGAAGTTGTCCGACTTCCAGCCGGGAACGGTGAACGCGCCCTCGGCGATGGACTTGGAGTCGTCGTAGAGCTGGGTGAGGTCGATGTCCGACACCGACCCGCGCCCCTCGCAGCGCGTGCACATGCCGCCGGTGCGGGTGAACGTCGCCTTCACGGCCTTGGCGTTGCCGCGCTCGACCGTGATCGCCCCGCTCGCCCGCACCGTGGGGACGTTGAAGGAGAACGCGTTGGGCGATCCGACGTGCGGCTGCCCGAGCCGGCTGAAGAGGATGCGCAGCATCGCGTTGGCGTCGGTGGCGGTGCCGACCGTGGAGCGCGGGTCGGCGCCCAGCCGCTGCTGGTCGATGGTGATCGCGGTCGTCAGGCCGTCGAGCACGTCGACGTCGGGCCGTGCGAGCGTCGGCATGAAGCCCTGCACGAAGGCGCTGTAGGTCTCGTTGATCATCCGCTGGGACTCCGCGGCGATCGTGCCGAACACCAGCGAGCTCTTGCCCGAGCCGGAGACACCGGTGAACACCGTCAGCCGGCGCTTCGGGATCTCGATGCTGACGTCCCTGAGGTTGTTCACGCGCGCGCCGTGCACGCGGATCAGGTCGTGGCTGTCGGCGACGTGCGGCGCGGGTGGTCGCGCGTTCGTCCTCGTGGCCGTGCTCATCGTGTCTCCATCGTCCGTGCGGGTCGTGGTGTGACGGCTCAGCGCAGCTGCTGCACGCGGACCAGGTTGCCAGCGGGATCGCGGAAGGCGCAGTCGCGGACACCGTACGGCTGCTCGGTCGGCTCCTGCACGACCTCGGCGCCACCGGCCTGCAACCGGTCGAAGACGCCGTCGAGGTCCCGCGCGGCGAGGTTGATGCCGGCGTAGGTGCCCTTGGCCATCATCTCGGCGACGGTGCGGCGCTCCTCCTCGGTGATGCCGGGGCCGGCGGCCGGCGGGTGCAGGACGATCGACGTGCCGGGCTGCCCGGCGGGACCGACCGTGATCCAGCGCAGCCCGTCGTGGCCGACGTCACCGCGGACCTCGAAGCCGAGGACGTCGCGGTAGAAGGCCAGGGCGGCGTCCGGGTCGTCCTGGGGCAGGAACGTGGAGTGGATGCGGATGTCCATGCCGCTCAGGCTAGGTGCGCCCCGGCGGGCCGCGCTTCTCGATTCCTGACCGGTCTGGTCACCTGCTTCGCCACGCACGACGGCATCCCCGCCGTCGCGAGCGCCGCCTCCCGCCGGTAGGTGCTGGGCGGCACGCCGACCAGCTCGGTGAAGCGGGTGCTGAAGGAGCCCGGCGACGAGCAGCCGACCGCGAAGCAGACCTCG
This sequence comes from Umezawaea beigongshangensis, assembly GCF_016464305.1. Classification (GTDB taxonomy): domain Bacteria; phylum Actinomycetota; class Actinomycetes; order Mycobacteriales; family Pseudonocardiaceae; genus Umezawaea_A; species Umezawaea_A beigongshangensis. The sequence goes on along the minus strand of NZ_JAEIOJ010000002.1, from coordinate 657,732 downwards.
GTGACGCTCAGGTCGCCGCGGCGCAGCAGCGCCATCGCGCGCTCCACGCGCCGCGTCATCAGGTAGGCGTACGGCGATTCGCCGTAGGCGAGCCGGAACGCGCGGCTGAGGTGCCCGGCCGACATGTGCGCGCCGCGGGCGAGCGCCTCCACGTCCAGTGGTCGCGCGTACTCCCGGTCCATCCGGTCGCGGACCCGGCGCAGCCGTGCGAGGTCGTGCAGGCGCTCCGCACCGGTTCTGCTGGTCACCCGCGCGATCGTGCCACAGCGCGACGACCAGCGGTGGTAGGACGCGGTGCCGTCGCGTCTCCGGTGCCCGCCCGGTACGGCCCGTCCGCCGCGCCGGTGGCCGGGCGCGCACCGGAGACGGCCGGTCGCCGGTAGCCTGGTGGGTGTGCGACGGTCGTGCGTCGACGTGGCCGCTGGTCGTTCTAGGACGAGCCGGACCGTCCAGTGCACACCGGGACGGGCGGTGTCCACCGATCGTCCAGCACCGCCGTCCGTGACGGGTTCTCGCGCCCGGTCCGCGGTGGTGGCGCAGGAGGCTCCGGGGGCGGCGGCGTGCCGGTGATGTCGTCGAACCCCGAAGGAGCGTGCCGTGTTCGAAGAGCCGCAGGAGTCCCTCTCGATCGAGGTCGTCACCGACCCGTCCGGTGCTCCGGTGCTCAGCGCGGCCGGTGAGGTGGACGTGCTCACCGCCGAGCCGCTGAGCCGCGAACTGACCGCGCTGCTCGACCAGCGCCGCACCGGTGTCGTGGTCGACCTCACCGGGGTCACGCTGTTCACCTCCGCCGGACTCGCCGTGCTGGTGAGGGCGCAGCGCCGGGCCGAGCGCGACGGCATCGCGCTGGCCGTCGTCGCGGGCAGGGTGACCGCGCGGACGCTGGAGATGACCGGCGTCCACCGGATGCTGTCCCTGTTCGCCTCGACCGAGGCCGCTCTGCACGCGCTGTCCCTCCCGCAGCGCGGTCGCGGTGCCGGCGACGTCACCGCGTGACGCGCCTCCCCGCGGTGACGTCCGGATCGCGCGGTTCCGGCTGATCGCGACGGGGCCGGTCAGCTCGCCGTCGCCGCCAGCGCGTCGGCCAGCGCCGTGCACACGGTCAGCACCCGGTCCAGTTCGGTGACCTGCAACGGCATCAGGACCGCGCGCGCGGAGGCGACCACGCGCAGCGAGGTCCCGGCGGCACCGCAGTGCTGGTGGGCGCGGACCATCAGGTTCAGCCCGCAGGAGTCCACGTAGGACACGTCGGTGAGATCGAGCACGACCGCGCGGGGCGTGGTCCCCGCTGCCAGCGCCGCGTCCAGGTGCTGCTCGATCTCCGCCACGTTGTCGAGGTCGATCTCGCCCACCACGGCCACCACCACCGCGCCGTCGACCGGGCGCGACGTCACCAGCGGGGACCGTGGTCCGCTCGGGCTCGGACCGGTGCGCACGTCGGGCCTCCTGACCGGTTCGCCGGGGTGGGCCGGCACGCGGTGCGGGCCCTGGGGTCGAGTCTGTCACGGCCGGCGGCGTCCGGACGCCGTGACACCAGCGCCGTGATGCCAGCGCCGTGATGCCAGCGCCGTGACGCGAACGCCGGTGAGCGGTTCGACCGCGATTCCGGGGCAGCGCCGTCCCGACCGGCCCGAAACGAGTCCGATCGCACCGGGTGGAATGTCGTCTTCGTACCGCACAACGGGGCGAGGTGCGGCACAACTTATTTCGTGTTCGTTCGGGACTTGCCGGTCTTCTTGATGTGCGCAACACTGAGCGTCCCAGTCGCATCGTGCGACGTGCGTTCTCCTGGGCGTGTTCTGCCTGTGTTTGCGCAGGCCGGGTGCCCCGTGGAGAGGAACGTGATTGTCGTGGAAATGTGTGTGCAAACAACCAGGTTCTTCCGAACACCCAGCGGGGACTCGGCCGACGTTCCTGGAAGAATCACCGGGCAGGGCGTCGAGGACGAGCGTGGTGCCGGCGGAGGCAGACCGGGGACCGCGGACGGGTCGCGGTCCTGATGGCCACGGATCTCATGGTCGAGGAGATCGTCCTCCGGGACCGTTCCGAGCACCCGGTCGGCGCGGTCGCCCTCCGCCTGTACGGGGAGATCGACGTGCTGTCGGCCGACGTGCTGACGGAGCGGTTGAAGCAGGTGGCGGAGCGGCACGCGATCGTCGTCGTGGGACTGGCCGGCGTCACCTTCATCTCGGCTCAGGGCGTGATGGCCCTCAAGCAGGCGCGCGCGCTGCTGCGCGCGCGCGGCGGCGACCTGCTGCTGCACCGGGCGGAGGACCTCGTCCGCCGGGTGATCCTCCTGTGCGGGGAGGACCTCCTGACGCCCGAACGCCACACCCCCGGCCGCTGACGGCGGTTCGCCGACCGCGCCGTGTCGCGCACGCGCGAAAAGCGCACAAGGGCGGCGTGGCCGATCACGATTTCGGGTGATCTCGGTCGTGGCAAGTGGTTCGGTCATCGCAAAAATACGACACTTTCACGCTCTCCCGCTGCCGCGGAGATTCTGCTGAAGCGCTCCGGAATCGAGTCGCCGGTGCGGGCGGTTCGCTCGCGCCCGACACGGTCGCAGCGCCTCGCCTTCTCGCGGAGGCGCCGTTTCACGGGGTGCGGATTCCACCGCTCGCGCGTCTCCGCGAGTTCTCGGGCGTGCACGCCGGGAGTGCCGCTGCCGCTCTCGGCCTTCACGTGCCCGTGATGTGCTCCGGACGGACGGGAACCCGCGTCAGCGGCAGCCCGGTCGCGGCGCGGATCGCCGCCACGATCGCCGGGGTGGACGAGATCGTCGGCGGCTCGCCCACCCCGCGCAGGCCGTAGGGGGCGTGCGGGTCCGCGCGTTCCAGCACGTCGACGCCCATCGGCGGCACGTCCAGCACGGTCGGGATCAGGTAGTCGGTGAACGACGGGTTGCGGACCTTCCCGTCCTTCGTCCGGATCTCCTCCATCACCGCGAGTCCGAGGCCCTGCGCCGAACCGCCCTGGATCTGTCCCAGGACGGCCTGCGGGTTGAGGGCGCGGCCGACGTCCTGCGCGCAGTCCAGGGCCACGACCTTCACCAGGCCCAGCTCCACGTCGACGTCCACCACCGCGCGGTGCGCGGCGAAGCCGAACTGCACGTGCGCGTTCCCCTGACCGGTCTCCGGGTCGATCGGCTCCGTCGGGCGGTGCCGCCACTCCGCCGTCTCGTCCACGGCGTCCCCGCCCAGCACGTCGGCCAGGTCGGCCAGCACGTCGTGGGACGACACCAGCTTCCCACCCCTCAGCTCCGCGCCCAGCCGTCCCACCTCGGCGGGACCGGTGCCGGTCTGCCGCGAGTACAGCTCCAGGACCCTCGCCCGCACGGCCGCGCACGCCGACTTCACCGCGCCACCGGTGACGTAGGTCTGCCGCGACGCCGACGACGAGCCCGCGTTGCCGATCGAGGTGTCCATCGGCAGCACGCTCACCCGCTGCACGCCCAGCTCGGTGCGGACGATCTGCTGCACCACCGTCACCAGGCCCTGACCCACCTCGCAGGCCGCCGTCTGCACCAGCGCCGCCGCCTCACCGCCGACGACCTCCAGCCGCACCCGCGCGGTGGAGTAGTCGTCGTGCCCCTCGGAGAAGCAGATGTTCTTGATGCCGACCGCGTAGCCGACGCCGCGCACGACGCCCTCGCCGTGGGTGGTGTTCGAGACACCGCCCGGCATCTGCCGCAGGTCCAGCTCGCCGCCCGTGGCCGCGGGCAGTGGCCTGTCCCGCACCAGCTCCAGCAGTTCCGCCACCGGCGCGGCGGAGTCGATCACCTGGCCCGTGGGCATCGTGGAGCCCTCGCGCACCGCGTTGCGCAGCCGGACCTCCACCGGGTCCAGGCCCAGCACGCCGGCGAGCCGGTCCATCTGCGACTCGTAGGCGAAGCCCGCCTGCACCGCGCCGAAGCCGCGCATCGCCCCGCAGGGCGGGTTGTTCGTGTAGACGCCCCAGCAGTCCACCGTCACGTTGTCCACGTCGTAGGGGCCGATGCCGAGGGTGGCGGCGTTGGCGACGACGGCGGCCGTGCTGGAGGCGTAGGCGCCGCCGTCGAGGTAGATCTTCGCCCGCACGTACACGAGCTTCCCGTCGCGGTCGGCGCCGTGCTCGTAGTGCAGCACCGCCGGGTGGCGGTGCACGTGGCCGTAGAACGACTCCTCGCGGTTGTAGACCATCTTCACCGGCTTGCGGGTGTGCAGCGCCAGCATGCACGCGTGCACCTGCATCGACAGGTCCTCCCGCCCGCCGAACGCGCCGCCCACGCCGGACAGCGCGAGCCGCACCTTCTCCAGCGGCAGTCCCAGCGCGGACGCCACCTGGTCCTGGTCGACGTGCAGCCACTGCGTCGCCACGTACAGGTCGACGCCGCCGTCCTCCGCCGGGACCGCGAGACCCGACTCCGGGCCCAGGAACGCCTGGTCCTGCATCCCGACCTCGTAGCGGCCGGTCACGACGACCTCCGCCGTCGCCGACTGGTCCCCGCGGCGCACCGGCACGTGCCGCACGACGTTGCCGCTCGCGTGCAGCGGCGCGCACTCGCCGCGCGCGGCGGCCTCGGCGTCCACCACCGGCTCCAGGACCTCGTAGTCCACGACGATCCGCTCCATCGCGCGCCGCGCCGTCTCCGGGTGGTCCGCGCCGACGAGCGCCACCGGTTCGCCCTGGTAGCGCACGACGTCCACGGCCAGCACCGGCTGGTCGCGCTGCTCCACGCCGCAGGCGTTCGCACCGGGCACGTCGGCGTGCGTGAGCACCGCGTGCACGCCGGGGACCTTCAGCGCCTCGGTGAGGTCGACGCCGGTGATCCGCGCGTGCGGGTGCGGGCTGCGCAGCGTCGCGCCCCAGATCATGTCCTCGTGCCACAGGTCGGACGAGTAGGCGAACTCGCCGCGCACCTTGAGGTTGCCGTCCGGGCGCTGGGGGCTCTCGCCGACGCCGCCGGCGACCGCCGACGTCAGATCGGTGGGGGTCCGCACGGGCTGGGACATCAGGAGACCTCCGCGATCAGGCGCGCGCTGACGGCACGCAGGTCGCGCGCCAGGACGGACTCGTCGGCCGTGCGCAGTTCGGCGTCCTCCACGACGGTCCTCCCGCCCACGAGCAGCAACGTCGGCGTCGGCACCGGCCCGAGGACGAGCGCGGCGACGGGATCGGCGATGCCCGCGTGGTCCAGCCCGTCCAGCCGCCACAGCGCCAGGTCGGCGAGCTTGCCCGGCTCGATCGAGCCGATCTCCTGCTCCCGTCCCAGGCACCGCGCGCCGCCGATCGTGCCCATCCACAGCGCCTCGCGGGCGCTCAGCGCGTCCGGACCGCCGCGCTGCCGCGCCTGGAGCAGCGCCTGGTGCAGCTCCTCGACCAGTCCGCCGGACTCGTTGGACGCCGCGCCGTCCACGCCGAGGCCGACCGGCACGCCCGCGTCGAGCAGGTCCCGCACCGGTGCGATGCCGGTGCCCAGGCGGCCGTTGGACGTGGGGCAGTGCGCCGATCCGGTGCGCGTGGCGCCGAGCCGCTTCACCGCGTCGCCGGACAGGTGCACGGTGTGCGCGAGCCACACGTCGTCCCCGAGCCACCCGAGCTGCTCGACGTGCTCCGCCGGTGTGCGGCCGAACTCGGCGAGGCACTGCTCCTCCTCGTCGGTGGTCTCCGCGAGGTGGGTGTGCAGCCGCACCCCGGCGCGGCGCGCGAGGTCCGCGGCCCCGGTCATCAGCTCGCGGCTGACCGAGAACGGCGAGCACGGCCCCACGGCGACGCGCAGCGTCGAGTTCGGCGCCGGATCGTGGTGCTCGGCGACGGCCCGCTCGGTCGCGATCAGCGCCGCCTCGGTCTCCTCGACCAGGTCGTCCGGCGGCAGGCCGCCGGACGAGCGCCCCCGGTCCATCGACCCGCGCACCGCGTGCAGCCGCACGCCGATCCGCCGTCCGGCCGCGACGAGGGCCGCGAACTGGTCGCCGCCGGCGCGGGGGAACACGTAGTGGTGGTCGGCGGCGGTCGTGCAGCCGGTCAGCGCGAGCTTCGCGAGCCCGGCCGACGCCGCGCCGTGCGTGATCTCCGCGTCCAGTCCGCGCCACACCGGGTACAGCGTCGTGAGCCACTCGAACAGCGCGCCGTTCTGCGCGTGCCCGCGGGTCGCCCACTGGTACAGGTGGTGGTGGGTGTTGACCAGACCGGGGGTGAGCAGGCAGCCGGTGCCGTCGACGCGGGTGTGCTGGCCCGTCTGAGCGGGCGCCGGCCCGTCGCCGACGGCCACGATCCGCTCGTCCTCGACGATCACGTGCCCGCAGGCGAACTCCGTGCCGGAACCGTCCACGGTGGACACCGCGGGGCCGTCGATCACCAGGCGCGCCATCACGCGCCCCGCTTCGCCGCGGCCAGGCGCACGGCGTCGAGGATCTTCTCGTACCCCGTGCAGCGGCACAGGTTCCCCGCCAGCGCCTCGCGGATCTCCGGATCATCGGGAGAGGGGGAGCGGCGCAGCAGGTCGTGGGCCGCGACCACGAGGCCGGGAGTGCAGAAACCGCACTGCACCGCGCCCGCCTGCACGAAGGCCTCCTGCACCGGGTCGAGCGTCTCGCCGTCGGCCAGGCCCTCCACGGTGCGCACCTCGCGGTCCTGCACCTGCCCCGCGGCCACCAGGCACGCGCAGACCGGCACGTCGTCCAGGTACACCGTGCAGGAACCGCACTCGCCCTGCTCGCACGCGTTCTTCGCGCCGGGCAGGCCCAGCCGCTCGCGCAGCACGTACAGCAGGCTCTCGCCCTCCCACACGTCGTCGGCGCTCCGCGCTTCGCCGTTGACGGTCACGTTCACGCGCACCGCTCGTTCCCCCCTCCCGAGTGCTCCCGCCACGCCCAGCCCAGCGACCGCCGCGCCAGCACCGCCAGCGCGTGCCGCCGGTAGGCGGCGCTGCCGCGCACGTCGTCGATCGGACTCGCCGCCTCCGCCACCAGCTCGCCGAAGCGGCGCTGCACCGAGTCCGGCAACGGTTCCCGCGACTCCCACAGGCCCGCCGAGGTCAGCTCGGCGGAGAGGAACTCCTCCGCCGCGCTCGCCCGGCGCGGGGTCGGCGCGGCCGATCCGACGGCGGCGCCCACCCGCAGCCGCTCCGGGTGCAGCGACACGGCGAAGGAGCACACGGCGATCACCATCGCGTTGCGCGTGCCGACCTTCGCGAACTGCTGCGGCCCGGTAGCCGCGGCCAGGCGCACGGCGGTGATCAGCTCGTCGGGCTCCAGCGCGCTGCGCTTGACCCCCAGGTAGAACTCGTCGGCGGGGATCGACCGCGCGCCGCGCGCCGACGCGACCTCCACGACCGCGTCCCCCGCGATCAGCACCGGGTGGGTGTCACCGGCGGGCGAGGCCGAGCCGAGGTTCCCGCCGACCGTGCCGCGATTGCGGATCTGCGGTGAACCGACCGTGCGCGACGCCATCGCCAGCCCCGGCAGCCGGTCGCCGAGGTCCTGGACGATCCTCGCGTACGGCACGGCCGCGCCGACGCGCAGCACGTCGCCGTCGGCCGACCACCGGGCCAGCTCCGCGATCCCGGTCAGGTCCAGCAGGCCCGGTGGGCGGCGGTGGTCGAAGTTCAGCTCGACCATCACGTCCGTGCCACCGGCGATCGGCACCAGGTCCGGGCGCTCGGCCTTCGCGGCCAGCGCCTCCGCGAGCGTCGTGGGACGCAGGAAGTCCACGGGGAGCCTCCTCAGCTGCCGCGGTAGGTGGAGCGGGCGAACGGGGACAGCAGCGGCCGGACGTCCGCGCCGGGCGTCGAGCACGTGCGTGGAGACGGTCACCGCGACGACCCTCCTCCGTGGTCCGCTGCTCTCCTGCCCAGTACACGCCGCCCGGCCGGTTCCGGCCAGTGCCACCGCGCACGAAGCTCCGGCCTCGTGCGACCACGTTCTTCGTGGTTTCCTACAACCCCGTCGGAGCACGGTGTCGCGGGCGGGGGTGATCGCGTTGCTGGTGAGAGACCTGCTGGACGCCCCCGAACTGCGCCTGACCCCGCTCAGCGGGCACGAGCTGCTCGACCGGCCGGTGCGCGGCCTGTACGGCACGGAGCTGCCCGACCCCCGCCGCTACCTCTCCGGCGGTGAGCTGGTGGTCTCCGGGCTGCTCTGGCACACCGGCCCGCGCGACTCGGAGGTGTTCGTCGCCGCGCTCGCCGACGCCGGTGCGGCCGCGCTCGCCGCCAGCGAGACCGAGGCCCGCCGCGTGCCGCCGGACCTGGTGGCCGCGTGCGCCGGGCTCGACGTGGCACTGCTGGAGGTCCCCCTCGACCTGTCGTTCGCCGTGATCACCGAGCACGTCGTGCAGCGCCTGGCGGGGGAGCGGGCCGGGCAGCTCGGCAGGCACCAGCGGCTGCTGGCCGTCGTCGCGGGCGGTGGTGACGTCGAGGCGCTGGTGCGTGCCGGGACCGCCGAGCTGGACGCGCCGTGCGCCGTGCTGACCACGACGGGGCGACTCGTCGCCGGTGTTCCCCCGGACGATCCCGAACGGGTGGTGCGGGACTTCCTGCGCGCGTCGCGCCTGCCCGTGCCGACTCGCGGTGCGACGCTGTTCGCGGCGCCGGAGGGCGGTGACCGGGTCACCGGCTGGGTGCTCGTCGTCGACGGCGAGCACCTCCGCGACGACGTGGCCGCCGAGCTGGCGAGCCTCGTGGGGCTGGCGCGCGACCGGATCGCGCAGCACCGGCTCGTCGAGAACCTCCCCGCGGCCGCGCTGCTGCGACTGGTCGCCACCGGCGCTCCGGCCGTCGCGTCGCACGTGGCCGCGGCGGGACTGGACCCCGACGGACCGCTGCGCGTCCTGGTCGCCTCCAGCACCGATGACCACCTGGCGGCCCCCGTGCTGGACGAGCTGCTGACGCCGCTGTGCCGGGGCGCGCTGATCGGCGTGGTCGACGGCAGGGCGTGGGCGCTGGCGCCGGACTGGCCCGACGACGGCGCCGACGCGGTCCGCGCCGCGCTGCGCGTCCTGGAACCCGGCCTCGGCCGCTCCCGCGTCGTGGTGGGCATCAGCTCCGCGGCCGGCGTCGCGGGCCTGCGCGGCGCCGCGCAGGAGGCGGACCACGCGCACGGTCTGGGCGAGCGGAGACCGGGCAGCGCCGTCGTGACGGCCGGTGAGGAGATCGCCCTGCACCAGCTCCTGCTGGCGGGTCTGCCCGAGGAGCTGCGCGACTCGCTGCGCCGCAGGGTGCTGGGCCCGGTGCTGGCCCACGACGCGGCCGGGGGCGCCGACCTGCTGGGCACGCTGCGGGTGTTCCTGGACTGCTCGGGCTCCTGGACGACGGCGGCGGCCCGCCTGCACGTCCACGTCAACACCCTGCGCTACCGCATCGGCAGGGTGGAGCACCTGCTGGGCGTGGACCTGTCCGACTTCCGGCAGCGGGTGGACGTCCTCCTGGCGCTCGACATGGGCTGAACGTCGTCGGCCCACGGGGCGACGGCGGTGCGTTCGAGTGCAGTTCCACCGGTGCCGGCACCACCCCGTCGCGACCTGTGACACCGTCGGGACGTCTGGCGACGGTCCGATCGTCGGGAGGAGACGCGGTGGACGAGCCCGACGGCGGTCGCCGGACGAGCAACGCGGTGCACGGACACCCGCTGGGCAACGTGGTGCAAGCGCACACCGTGCAGAACGTGCACTTCCACGACTCGGCGCGGCGCGTGCCGGTTCCGCTGCAACTCCCGCCGCCGCCACGGGCGTTCACCGGCCGGGAGCGCGAACTGGACCTGCTGCGGCGGTGGCGCGAGGAGACGGACTCGGGGCCCCTGCTCGCGGTCGTCACGGGACCGGGAGGAGTGGGCAAGAGCAGCCTCGCCGTGCACTGGCTCGCAAGCTGCCGCGCGCACCACTCGCACGGCGAGCTGTACGCCGACCTCGGCGCGTTCCGGGAGAGCGGCCCGGTGGACCCGGAGCAGGTGCTCGGCTGGTTCCTCACGGCGCTGGGCGTGCCGGAGGAGGACCTGCCAGGCGGGCAGGCACCCCGGCAGGCCCTCTACCGGTCGTTGACAGCACGACGATCGCTGGCGATCCTGCTCGACGACGCCGCCAGTGCCGCCCAGGTGCGTCCCCTGCTGCCCGCGTCGGCGGCGAGCGTCGTCGTCACCAGCAGGTTCCGCCTCCCCGCGCTGGGGCTGGACGGCGCCCGCCTCCTCGACGTGGGGCCGATGGACGGGGACGCGTCGCTGCGGTTGCTGTCGGCCGCGGTCGGCGGTGCGCGCGTGCGCGCCGAGCCGGTGGCCGCCGAGGAGCTGATCCGGTTGTGCGGTGGGCTGCCCATCGCCCTGTCCGTGGTCGGAGCACGGCTCTCCGCCCGGCCCCGGCGCCCGATCGCCCGCGAGGTCGGTGGCCTGCGGATCGAGGACGGACGGCTCTCGGCGCTCGCGGTGTCCGGCAGCCCGTCGGTGGAGAGGGTGTTCGACGTGTCCTACGAGGAGTTGTCGCAGGCCCAGGCGCGGGTCTACCGGTGGTGCGCCCTGCACCCCGGCACCACGTTCGACGTGGCGGTCGCCGCCGCCGCGGTGGAGCGGCGCTCCGGCGAGGTGGAACCCGTGCTGTGGGAACTGGTGGAGAAGAACCTGCTGACCGCGGTGGACGACGACACGTTCCGCTACCACGACCTGCTGCGGCTGCACGCCAGGCAGCAGGCGGAGCGCTTCGACGCGCCCGCCGACCGCGACGCGACGCGACGCAGGCTGCTCGCCCTGCTCCTCGACCGGGCGGTGGCCGCGGATCTGGCCGTGGCACCGGAGAAACCGCGCTTCGGACCGCGGTACGAGGTGATCGCCGCGGCGGGAGCTGCGCTCGGCAGCAGGGCGGAGGGCTTGCGGTGGTGGGAGTCGGAGCGGACGGCCGTGACCGCCGCGATCCACGTGGCCGCGCGGCACGGCTGGGACGACCTCGTGTGGCAGCTGTGCGACACGCTGTGGGGGTTCTTCCTGCACCGACATCACCACGACGACCTGCTCTCGGCTCTCGCGCTGGGAGTTCCCGCCGCGCACCGCGACCGCGCTCCGGTGGCCGAGGGCCGGTTGCGCCTGCGCCGCGCGCACGTCTGCGCCCAGCTCGGCCGCTACGAGGAGGTGCTGGAGGAGAACGCCGTGGTGCGCGACATCGCCGAGGCGGTCGGGGACGTCGCGCTCGCCGCGTCGACGGTGTCGCAGCTCGGCCGTGCCGCGCGAGCGCGCGGTGACCTGCAGGGGGCGCTGCGGCACTACCGGGAGTCGACGGACCTGCACGAGCGGGCCGGCGTGCCGAGGGGGACGGCGCTGAGCCGCAGGCGAATCGGCGAGACGCTGGTGGAGCTGGGGCGGTTGGCCGAGGCGGAGGAGGAGTTCCGCGCCGCGATCGCGGTGATGGCGGAACTGGGAGACGTCGTCCAGCACGCCAGGACGCTCGTGCGGCTGGGACTGGCGCAGGCGCGCGGCGGTGACGCCGGCGCGGCCGACGTCACCCTGCTCGACGCCCTGGACGTGCTGGGGGATCTGGACTCCCCGCACCACCGCTGCCAGGTCCTGACGGCCAGGGGCGAGGTCGCCGAGCTCTCCGGCGACCTCACCGCCGCCTCCGAGCACTACACCGGGGCTCACGTGCTGGCCGCTCGCACGTCCGGGTCGGCAGCCGCGGACCTGCTGAGCCGCATCGAGAGGGTGCGCGGCGGCTGACCCGCGAGCAGGTGCCGCAGCGCCTGCACGGCGACGACCTCGACCCGGTGCGCCCCCGTGAGAACCCGCTGCCCGTCGGGGAGGACCGCGGTGCACCCGGCCGGGCCGCGGACGACGAGCAGCGTCCACGACCGGGGCTGCACGGCCACGTGCTCGTCCACGACCAGCACGTCGGCCAGCCGGTGCCACCGCGGTGCGGCGACCGCCGCGTCCACCAGCAGGAGGTCACCGGTGTCTCCCGACGGTGCCCGCCACGTGACGAGCAGGACTCCGGGCGCGGTCATCGCACGTCCGCGAGCGGCACGGGGAGCGGCACGGGGGACGCCGGAGCACCGTGCGGCGGTTCGGACAGACCGAGCAGGCGGTACATGGTGCCGCGCAGGATCGTGCCGGCCCGGTCCGGCCTGGACGTGACGAGTCCGCGCAGCCCCGTGCCGTCCGACGGCCGGTCCAGCTGGGGCAGCAGCGGCCGGTCGTGGTCCAGCCGCGGACACGTCCGGCCCAGGTGCCAGGCCACGCTGCCCCTTCTGATCTCCCCGTCGGGAATCGTGGCGAGGTGCACCGGTCGCCCCAGGGCGGCGGCGTACACCGTGGTGGACCCGTGATCGCCGACGACGGCGTCCGCCGCGACCACCGCGCCGCGCCACCCCTCGTGCGGCGGGATCAGCAGCAGACCCGACCGCGTGCAGTCCGCCAGCCACGCCCGGACCTGCCACTCGCCGTGCACCGCCCACACGGTGGGGTGCAGCACGGCCACCACCACCGCGTCCTCGGCCGCCGCCTCGGCCACCAGCCTCCGGTACAGCTCCGGGTGGCGGCCGAAGGTGGACCAGGGCGCCCACGTCGAGCTGATCACGACCACCCGTCGTCCGTCGGCCGCACCGAGCGCGCGACGGTAGTGCTCCCGCAGGGGCAGACTCGCCCGCATCCGGTCGAAGCAGACGTCTCCGGCCACGACTCCCGTGTGCGCGGCCTCCGGGCAGCGTTCGGCGAGGACCGTGGTCTCCTCGTCGCGGGCGAGCGCGACGGCCGAGGGGATCACCCGGCCGCGATGGGTGAGCAGCTCCCGCTCCAGCCCCGAGGTCGGCACCGTCGCGCCGCCGGCCTTGCGGCTGTACTCGCGGGACTTCAGGTGACCGACCCCGTGCGGCAGCAGCAGGAGCGGGCCGCGCACGCGGTGGATCTCCCGGTGGCTCGCGCTCAGCACGAGGTCGAACTCGTGCTGCACCGCCTGCTCCCACGGCAGCACGACCGCGCCGGTGCGGCGGGCGAACTCGTCGGTGCCGTGCCAGGACTCGCCCGTCTGCGGCACCGTCACCACCGTCTGCACGCGGTGGTCGCACTCCAGGAGCGGCACCAGGTCCATCAGCCGCGTGCCCGCGGTCGTCGTCGGGACCATCAGCAGGACCGTGCTCGTCCCGGTCCTGGTCACCCTGGTGGCCGCGTCGATCCCCAGCGGCCCTCTGATCCACCGTTGCGACATCGTGTCCGCACCCCTCTGCTCGTCGTGCTCGGTTGCTGGTGGCACGGTCGCGAGCTGCGCCGGTCGGACGCGGGTCGACGCACGAACGGCCCAGGTGGGGGGAGCGCACCGGTGAATTCCGCTGGAGTGCGGGTTGCCGAACACGTACAAGGGTCACAATTCGGTCGGACGAGGGGTCGGGCTCGCACGTCGAGGACTTCCAGCGGTCGAGGGGTTGCACGAGGTCGCGACTGGGAGGCGCTGGCGGCGACGCAGCGGGGGGTGGCGCTGGTGGACGTGCGGTTCTCCGTGCTCGGAACGACGAAGGTCAAGACCGGTGGGGGGTTCGTCGACGCGTGGGGTGCGCCCAAGGAGCGCGCGGTGCTCGGCGTCCTGCTCGTGCACGCGGGGAAGCGGATGTCCACGGGAGCACTGGTCGACTGGGTGTGGGGTGAGGACGCCGACCTCCCCCAGAACCCCGCCGACACGCTCGCCACCTACGCCAAGCGCATCCGCAGAGCGCTGGGCGGGCTCGGCGTGCGGGTGGACCTCTCCGGCCGGGACAACGCGTTCGCGGTCGTGGTGCCGCGACCGTCGGTCGACTTCTTCTCCTTCCGCGAGCAGGTCGAGCGCGGTCGGGTCGCCGCGGCCGGGGGGGACCACCGCACCGCGTGCGAGCTCCTCCAGCGGGCGTTGCGGACGTGGACGGAGCAGCCGCTGGCCGACGTGCGCTCCACCGCGGCGGACACGTGGCGGCGCCGGGTGGAGGAGAACGTGCGCCTGCCCGCGTGGGAGGCGCTGTTCGAGTCCCAGCTCGCGCTCGGCCAGCACCACGCCGTGCTGACGGCGCACGACGACCTCGGCGTCGAGGACCACACGCACCTCGGTCTGCTCACCAAGCGGCTCGAAGCGCTGCACGGGCTGGCGCGCGCCGCCGAGGCGACCGAGCACTTCCTCGCCGTGCACCGCCGGTTGCGGGAGGACGCCGACGACGCGGCCGCGGACGCTCTGCGGCGCGTGCACGACGTTCTCGTGCGCCGCAGCGCCGATCCCGCCGGCCGGGAGGCGCGGCGGGACGAGCGGGTGGTCCCCCACCAGCTTCCGCACCACTTCCCCGACGTCGTGGTGGGACGGGAGGTGCTCGTGTCCGAGGTGGACGCCGTCACGACGCGCGAGGACGGGGAGGCCAAGCCCTGCGTCGTGGTCCTGCACGGCCTCGGCGGGGTGGGGAAGACCGCTCTGGCCGTGCACTGGGCGCTCAACGCGCTGGACCGGTTCCCCGACGGAGACCTCTTCGTCGACCTCGACGGATTCGCGGAGGGCCCCGGCGTGGAGGCCGCCGTGGTGGTCGACCGGTTCCTCGAAGGACTGGGCCATCCGCCGGAGCGATTACCCAACCCCGACGCGCGGGCCAACAAGCTGGCTGCCCTCCTGAGCACGCGCCGGGTGCTCGTGGTGCTCGACAACGCCCGCGGCAGCGACCAGGTGGAGCGGTTGATGCCGCTGCTGTCCCGGTCGGTCGTGGTGATCACGAGCAGGAGCAAGCTCACGGGCCTCGGCTTCCGCTACCACCCGCACCAGTTCCAGGTGGACCCCCTCGACGGGATCGACGCGCGCCGGCTGCTGGCCAGCGGTGTGGGGGCCAGGGCGGTCGGGGAGCCCCGGTCGCTGGAGGCGCTCGCCGACCTGTGCTCCGGACTGCCGATCGCGCTGAAGGTCCTCGCCCAGCACATCGCCGCCCGGCCCGGCGCACCGCTGTCGGACTTCCTCCGGCAGGTGAACGAGGACGTCAAGCTGCTCGACATCGGCGCTGCGGGAGACGGCGTCAAGCACGGCCTGCGAGCCGTGTTCGACCAGTCGGTGCGCGCGCTCGGCGACACCGAGCAGCGCCTGTACCGCCTGCTCGCCCTGCACCCCGGACCGGACGTCACCGTGGCCGTGGCCGCTGCCCTGATGAGCGAGCCCGCAGCGGTGGTGCGCTCCCGGCTGGACGTCCTGGCCGAGGCGCACCTGCTGGAGCAGCCCGGCCTCCTGGACCGCTACCAGTTCCACGACCTGCTGCGGGAGCACGCGGCCGCGCTGATCGCGGACGAGCGGTACGCCGTCGAGCGCCGGGCGGCGGAGCAGCGCGTGCTCGACCACTACTTCAGGACGGCGGCCAACGCGGACGTCGCCGTCTTCCCCCACCACACACGGGTGCTCGAACTGCCGCCGGTCGGGGACGTGGTTCCGCTGACGTTCCCCGACGCGAGTTCGGCGATGCGGTGGTGCAACGAGGAACGCCTGAACCTGAACGCGGTCATCGCCTGGGCCGCCGCGGCCGGTCACCTCGACTACGCGGCGAAGCTGCCGCACGTCGCGGGGGAGATGCTCAAGCGCATGGGGCACTTCGACGACGCGCTGGCCGCGCTGGGGGTGGCGTTGCGCGTCGCGCGGGCGACCGGCGACGTCCTCGGCGAGGCGTACGCGCTGCACAACGCGGGCAACCTCCACCTCCAGCGCAAGGAGTTCGGCCTGGCCGAGGAGCGCCTGCACGAGGCGACCCTGCTCTTCTCGCGCCTCTCGCACGAGGAGGGGGTCGCGTCGAGCGTGCACAACGGCGCGCGCGTCCTCGTCGAGGTGGGCGACCTGGTGCACGGCATCGACGCGCACGAGCGGGCGCTGCTGCTCGTGCGCCGGACGAGGGCGAGCGGCCTGGAAGCGCTGTTCCTCTGCCGCACCGGCGAGGCCCACCGCCTGGCACTGGACCACCGGCGAGCCGCCGAGCGGCTGGAGGAGGGGCTCGAACTGGCCCGCGAGATCGGAGATCCGTTCAGCGAGGCGATCGCTCTCGCGGGTCTGGCCGCGCTGCAACTCGACCGCGAACGCCCCGCGCGTGCGAGGGAGTTCGCCTTCCGGGCGCTGTCCGCGGTGACGCGCACCCGCGACGCGGAGACGGCGGCACGCGCACTGCTCGTGCTGTCGAGAGCCGACCTGCAGCTCGACGACCTCGCCGAGGCCGTGAAGGCGGCTCGCCGGGCCGTCCACCTGTTCCAGCGCTCGCGGACCACCGGGAACGAGACGGACGCCCTGGACGTGCTCGCGCGCGCTCTGCTGGCGGCGGGGCGGCTCGGCGGGGCGGAGGAGGCGTGGGAGAGCGCGAAGGCGCTCAGCGAGGACGACGACGCGCACCGCGCAGCGCGGTTCGACGCCGAACTGGCGCGACTGCGCGCCGTCGCCGTTCCCGAGGCGCGCCCGAGCGAACTTCCAGCCGGTCGTGCAGCAGAGCGTGATGATACGAAACACAGATGAGCTAGTGGTTGAACCTAACGTCCGTTCGGTTTTCTCGGTGCAACATGACGTTTCTTGTGCGGTTATGCGCGATTGGCTGGTCGAGAGCCTGTCGCAGGCAGACGTGCAGGTCAGCTACCGATCGGTAATTGACAATTCGCCTTTCGGCGATTAATCACGGTGTGGAACATCTCGCTCTGTCGAGCACCCCGTTAGAATGAAGCTGTTGTGCCAGGTGCATACTCTCGATCCGATGATTACAGGTCACATCGAATCGGAGGCCCTGTGCGTACGACGCTGACGCTGACACTCGTCGCGGTGGTGCTGCTCGTGTCCGGGTGCAGTCAGCTCTGGGTCAGTTAGCGCGTCGCCGACGCGCGCTGCGCGAAGCGCGTGCGAACGCGCGCCGGCGCCACGTCGACGACGTGCACCGGACTCGCAGCAGGAGAACGGCGCGGATGGCGCTGGACGTTCCCCGGAACGTCCAGCGCCATCCGCGTGAAGCGGGCACAGCGCCGCGCGTCCCCTGCCCCCGCGTGCTGTGGGGGTCGTCACCGCGATGGCGCGAACGGCGCAATACGCATCCTCTCCCCACCTGTCAACAGGTCCGTGTCACCTGTCGCCGAGGTCCTGCCTGTTCGGGCAACGACTCGCGACAACCCTCGTCTCGCACCGGCCGGTGGCGCATGCTTGCGCCGCTGACGGGCCGGGACGACCGATTCGCGCGCGACGACGTGGGAGCTCTCCCGGCTCGCCTCCGCGTGCCCGGAGGCGCCAGGACCCGCGGCGCGCGCTCCGCGGACGCGACGCACCGGGATCACGACGAGGACCTTGCGAACGGATCAGATGACACCATCCACGACGCGCACCGCCGAGGCCACCGTCGACCTCGACGCCATCGCGCACAACACGGCCGTGTTCGCCGGTCGCACGGACGCCGTGGTGATGGCCGTGGTCAAGGCGGACGGTTTCGGTCACGGCGCGCTGCCCGTGGCGCGGGCGGCGCTGGCCTCGGGGGCGACCTGGCTGGGCGTCACCACGTGCGCCGAGGCGATGGCGTTGCGCCGCGGCGGCGTCGTCGCACCCGTCCTCAGCTGGCTGCACGCGCACGACGAGGACTTCCGGCCGTTGATCGGCAACGACGTCGACCTGTCCGTGTCGTCGCTGGAACACCTCGACGGGATCGCCGGGTGCGCCGCTGACGTCGGCGGTGTGGCCAACGTGCACCTCAAGGTGGACACCGGCCTGCACCGCAACGGCGCCCGCGCGCAGGACTGGGCCGACCTCGTCCGCCGCGCGCGCGACCTGGAGCGCGCCGGGCTGCTGCACGTGCGCGGCCTGTGGTCGCACCTGATCAGCGGGTCCGACGCCCGCGCCGAGAGCGTCGGCCGCCAGGTGGCGCTGTTCGACGACGCGGTGGCGCACGCGCGCGAGGCCGGTCTGCGGCCAGAGGTGCGGCACCTGGCCAACTCCGCCGCCGCCCTGGACGCCCCCGAGACGCACTACGAACTCGTGCGGCCCGGCATCGGCCTCTACGGCGCCGAACCCGATCCCCGGCACGGGCACGGCCTGCGCGGCGCGATGACGCTGCGGGCCCGCCTGGTCCTCGCCAAGCGGGTGCCGCGGGGCAGCGGTGTGTCCTACGAGCACGACTACACGACACCGCGGGACACCACGCTGGGGCTCGTGCCGCTGGGCTACGCCGACGGCGTGCCCCGCAGCGCGGGGACGTCCGCACGGGTGTGGATCGACGGACGCCTCCACCCGGTCGCCGGACGCGTCGCGATGGACCAGTTCGTCGTCGACCTCGGCGGCGCCGCGGCGCAGGCCGGTGACGAGGTCGTCCTGTTCGGGCCGGGCGACGACGGCGAGCCGACGGTCCTGGACTGGGCGACCTGGGCCGGGACGATCCCGCACGAGGTCTTCACCGGAATCGGCACGCGAGTGCCGCGTCGTCACGTCGGTGAGCGAGCGCTCGCCGGCCGAGTTGAGGAGTCCCTGATTGGCTGAGGCCAAGATCGCGCTGGCCGTCGTGTTCGGCGGGCGCAGCGGTGAGCACGAGGTGTCGTGCAAGTCCGCGGCCAGCATCCTGGCGCACCTGGACCGCGGGCGCTACGACGTGCTCCCCGTCAAGATCTGCCGCGACGGCCGGTGGGTCGTGGGCGAGGACGCCCCCGAGGTGTTCCAGCGGGGAGGCGACGAGGCCCTCGCGCTCCTGGACAGCGGCTTCCGCTCCGGTCGCGAGGCCGGCGTGATGTCGAGCATGGCGGCCGCCGTGGCGCGGCTGAGCACGGTCGACGTGGTGTTCCCCGCTCTGCACGGCCCCCAGGGCGAGGACGGCACGCTCCAGGCGGTCTTCGAGATGGCCGGGACCGTGTTCGTGGGCAACGGGGTGCTCGCCAGCGCGCTGGGCATGGACAAGGAGTTCACCAAGAAGGTGCTCGCCTCCGCCGGGCTCGCCGTCGCCGACGGCGTGGTGCTGCGCGAGGCCACCGACGACGTGACTCCGGCCGAGCGCGAGCGGCTGGGCCTGCCGGTGTTCGTCAAGCCCTCGCGCGCCGGGTCGAGCCTCGGTGTGTCCAAGGTGGACGACTGGGACGAGCTGCCCGCCGCGCTGGCGCTGGCCCGCGCGAGCGACACCAAGGTGCTGGTCGAGGCGTCGGTGCCGGGCCGCGAGATCGACGTGGGCGTGCTGGAGCGGCCGGGCGGCGAGATCGAGGCGAGCCCGCCGCTGGAGATCCTCACCACGAACGACCACGGGTTCTTCGACTACACCGCCAAGTACACCGACGCGCAGACGGTGCTGGACGTCCCCGCGAAGGTGGACCCCGCGATCGTGGCGCGGCTGCACGAGGAGGCGGCGCGGGCGTTCCGCGCGCTGGACTGCTCCGGCCTGCTGCGGGTGGACTTCTTCGTCACCCCGGACGGCGACACCGTGGTCAACGAGGTCAACACCTTCCCCGGCTTCACCCGCGCCTCGCAGTACCCGGCCATGTGGAGCGCCGCGGGCCTGGAGTACGGCGCGCTGCTGGACGTGCTGATCGACACGGCGCTGTGGCGGGCGGGGCTGCTGGCGGTGACACCCGACCCGGTGTGATCCGGCGCGTTCGCCGGGGGGAGGTCGACGCGCGCGACGCGGTGCGAAACACTGCTCGGCGTTCCGCGTCACCCCGACGAACGACGAGGAGTGCACCCGTGATCCGCAGATCCGGCATCGTCGCAGCAGTGGTCGTCGCGTTCTCGCTGGCAGTCGCCGCACCGGCGTCGGCCGGCGGGCCCGGCGGTGCGTTCCCCGCCGAGTTCGCCCTGCCCGCCGGTTTCCAGCCGGAGGGCATCGCGATCTCGGGCACGACGGCGTACTTCGGCTCGCGCGTCGACGGCGACGTCTACGCCGCCGACCTGCGCACCGGTCGCGGCCGGGTGCTCGCCGAGGGACCGGGCACGCAGTCGCTGGGCGTGAAGGTCGACGATCGCGGACGCCTGTTCGTGGCGGGCGGCGCGGGCGGCGACGGCCGGGTGATCGACACCCGCACCGGCCGCCTGCTGGCGAGCCACCGCTTCGCCGCCGACGCCGACACCTTCGTCAACGACGTGGTGCTCACCCGCGACGGGGCCTGGTTCACCGACTCGCGCAAGGCGGTGCTGTACCGGCTGTCCGGCCGCGGCGAGGTGTCGACGCTGCCGCTCGCGGGAGTTGCGATCACGCCCGGAGCGACGAACCTCAACGGCGTCGTCGACGGCCCGGACGGCCGGTCGCTGCTGGTGGTGCAGAGCAACACCGGTGTGCTGCACCGGATCGACCCGCGCTCCGGCGTCGCGACGCCCGTGGACCTGGGCGGCGTCGCGCTGACCCACGGGGACGGCCTGCTGCGCGAGGGCCGCACCTTGTACGTGGTGCAGAACCGGCTGAACACCGTCCTGGGGTTCCGGCTCGACGCCGACGGCCGCCGCGGTGAACTCGTCGCGACGATCACCGACCCGAGGTTCGACGTCCCGAGCACCGTCGCCTCCCTCGGACACCGCCTGTACCTGCCGAACGCCCGGTTCACGACGCCTCCGACACCGACGACCGAGTACTCCGTCGTCGCGGTGGACGAGCCGTGAGCAGCACCGATGCGGCCGGTTTCCCGCCACGGAGCCGAATGGGCAGCCTCCTTTCGGCCGCTATCACTCGGCTGAGTAGTCTCCACGTCGCGCGCTGCGCGTGATTGCTGCCTCTTGGTGACATTGATCTTGCGGTGTTACCGTCTCGTTGCAAATCGGTGATCTGATAGCGAGTACTGCTGTCACGCGCAGTGCATGACAAATGCCCCTTGGTGAACGTCACGATCCTGCTGGAGCGCTGTGAAGCAGAAGGACGGTCCGGAGACCAACCAGAAGACCATCCGGTCCCGGCTCACCGGTGTCGTGGTGGTGCCCAGCGCCATCCTCCTGGTGATGTGGGCCCTGTTCTCGTCCTACACGGCGTACGACGGGTTCTACCTCAGATCCGTCGCCTCCGGTGTGAAGGACGCGTCGATCCCCGCCGTGCAGACGTTCGCGGCGATCCAGAAGGAGCGCGAGCTCAGCATGACGGTGCTGAGCCAGCCGAACGTCGACGACTCGGAACTGCGAGCCCAGCAGCTGCGGACCGACGACGAGATCCGCGACATGACCGTGGCGCTGCAGGAGCTGGCCGGTCAGGCTCCGCCCGAGATCGTGGAGAAGATCGACGAACTCGACCGGCAGCTCGAACAGTTGTCGCAGCGCCGCACCCAGATCGAGCTCGGTCAGGCGGACAAGAAGGAGGTGTACGTCTACTACAACACCCTCCTCGACGCCGGTGGCGCGCTGTTCGGCGTGCAGGCGCGCGTCGTGCCCGACGCGACCGCGGTGCAGGACGCGCTCGCCGCCACCCAGTACTTCCAGGTGGCCGACTGGATGTCGCGAGCCAGCTCCCTGGCGTCCGGTGCGCTCGCCGCCGGCCAGTTCGCCACCGAGGAGCACCTGGAGTTCACGAACCTCGTCGGCGCCTACCGCTCCCTGCTGAGCACCACCTCGCCGTTCGCCCTGCCGAACATCCGCGCGCACCACCAGCGGATGATCGACGGCGACCAGTGGCGGACGCTCGTCGAGATGGAGAACCAGCTCGTCGCGAGCCCTCCGCAGCGGTCGTCGAACAACAGCAGCAGCAACAGCGACGACGAACCGCTCCCGGTCCAGCTCTCGGCGTGGCAGAACGCGGCAGCGCCCGTCTCGGACGAGCTGCTGGCGCTGGTCTCCGAGCAGGCGACCCAGACCGCGGAGAACACGCTCGCCACCGGTGAGAACAAGTTCCAGACGGTCATCATCGGCTCGCTCGTCGCGCTGCTCGCCGTGATCGCCGGGATCGTGGCGGCCGTGCGGATCTCCAACAGCCTGGTCAACCGCGCGCTCGTCACCCGCCTGGCCGACCTGAAGAAGGACGCGCTGGCGCTGGCCCACGAGGGCCTGCCGAACATCGTGGACCGGCTGCGCCGGGGTGAGCAGGTCGACGTGGAGGCCGAGGTCCCGCAGCTCGACTACGGCAGCGACGAGATCGGCCAGGTGGCCGACGCGTTCAACGCCGCGCAGTACACCGCGGTCGCCGCGGCGGTCAAGGAGGGCCAGGCCCGCGAGGGCATCAACCGCGTCTTCCTCGACATCGCACACCGCAACCAGGGCCTCGTGCACCGCCAGCTCAAGATCCTCGACAAGCTGGAGCGCGAGGAGGAGAACCCCGAGCAGCTCGACTCGCTCTTCCAGCTCGACCACCTCGCGACCCGCGCGCGCCGCAACGCCGAGAACCTGATCATCCTCGCCGGTGAGCAGCCGGGGCGGCAGTGGCGCAAGCCCGTCCGTCTGATCGACGTCCTGCGCGCCGGTGTCGCCGAGACCGAGCAGTACGTGCGCGTGAAGGTCAACCCGGTGCCCGAGACCGCGCTCGTGGGCGCGGCGGTCGCCGACACGATCCACCTGATCGCCGAGCTGGTCGACAACGCCACCGCGTTCTCCTCGCCCCGCTCGCAGGTGCAGGTCCACACGAGCGAGGTCCCGCAGGGCGTCGTCGTGGAGATCGAGGACCACGGTCTGGGCATGAGTCCGGAGGACCGCGAGGCGGCGAACGCGATGTTCGCCGACCCGCCCGAGTTCGACGCCATGTCGCTCAAGGGCGAGTCCCGCCTCGGTCTGTTCGTGATCGCGCGCCTGGCCGTTCGCCGGGGCGTCAAGGTCGAACTGCGCGAATCCCCCTACGGCGGAACGCTGGCGATGGTCCTGATCCCCAGCGAGGTCATCGCCGGCCCGGTGTCGGCCGTCGACCCGGCGGACACCACCCAGTTGCCGCGCCGGAGCTACGCGGGCGAGCACCACGAGCAGAACCCCGTTCCGCAGCAGCAGCAGGGTGACTCGGCGCAGGACGCCAGGTTTCCCGAGTTCACCAGCGAGCTGGACGGCTTCTGGGCCCAGGCCGAAGCTGATGCCGACCAGGATTCCCAGCCAGAGGACGAGCGACTGACCCGTGAGATCCAGATGCCACAGCGACCTCGTGATCCCCAGCGCGACCCCCAGCGCGATCTCCAGCGCAACCCCCAGCTCCCTCCGCCTCCTCCACCCACCGGTGAGAACCGCTGGCCGGTGGACGACCCGGAGGGCACCAGGGGCCCGGACGGCCGTCCGCAACTGCCCCGCCGGCGTCGCCAGCAGAACCTGGCGCCGCAGCTCGCCAACGAAGACTTCGTCCCGCCCGCACCTCCGCCGCTGAATCCCGTCAAGGACGTCGAGAAGTCGGCAGAACGGAGCCGTACCGGACTTTCGGCCTTCCAGCAGGGAACCCGTGACGCCCGGCGCACGGACCACACCCTCGAACCGTGATTCGTCGTTGATCCGTGGAGACTGAAAGGGACGCCCTCCACATGAACGAGATGACTACTCAGCACAACGAACTGAACTGGTTGTTGGAGGACCTCGTGGGCCGCGTCGTCGGTGCGCGCCACGCCGTGGTCCTGTCCGCCGACGGCCTGCTGCTGGGAAGATCTCCCGGACTGTCCAAGGACGACTCGGACCACCTGTCGGCCATGGCCTCCGCGTTCCAGAGCCTCGCGCGCGGCACCGGCCGCCACTTCGGCGGCGGCCAGGTGCGGCAGACCATCGTCGAGATGGAGCACGCCTACCTGTTCGTCACGGCCGCCGGACACGGCGCCTGCCTCGCGGTCCTCAGCGACGAGGACGCGGACATGGGCATGATCGCCTACGAGATGAACATGCTCGTCAAGCGCGTCGGGAACTACTTGTCCGCAGCACCGCGGGGTGGAGTGAACCCCGGCGCGATGCCGGCCGCGCGCAGGTCGTCCTGATGGCGGGGGCCGGCCAGGAGGACTGGTGGTACGACGAGGCGGCCGGCCCGCTGGTCCGGCCGTACGCGATGGTCAGGGGACGCACCCGGCCGGTGCGCAGCGAGCTGCACCTGGTGACCCAGGTGCGGGCGATGCGCAACGCGTCGGACCCCGATTCGCTGACGGTGGAGCACTTGGAGATCATGAAGCTCTGCCAGCGGCCGTTGTCGGTGGCGGAGGTGGCCGCGTACCTCGACCTGCCGTTGCAGGTCGTCAAGGTGCTGCTCAGCGATCTCGTCCAGCGTGGTGACGTGATCGTCCGAGACCCGTCCAGGGTCACGGAAATCCCCGACCGGAACCTACTGCAGGCGGTGCTCGATGGTGTCCGTGGAATCTGAGCAGCGCGGTGGCGAGCTGCTCGTTCCCACCGCGGTGAAGATCGTGATCGCCGGAGGCTTCGGCACCGGCAAGACCACGATGGTCAAGTCCGTCAGCGAGATCCCTCCTCTGCAGACGGAGGAACTCCTGACCGAGGCCAGCGTCGGCGTCGACGACGTCGTCGGCGTCGAGGGCAAGGACACGACCACGGTCGCCCTCGACTTCGGGCGCATCACGATCAACCCCTCGATCGTGCTGTACCTGTTCGGCACGCCGGGGCAGAACCGCTTCTGGTTCATGTGGGACGAGCTGGCTCACGGCGCGATCGGCGCGATCGTCCTGGTCGACACGCGGCGGCTCGACAGCAGCTTCCCGTCGATCGACTTCTTCGAGCGCAGGAACATCCCGTTCATCGTGGCGGTGAACTGCTTCGACGGTGCGCACAGCTACACCGTCGAGGAGGTCAGGGGTGCGCTCGACGTGGACGCCGCCATCCCGGTCGTGCTGTGCGACGTGCGCGATCGGGAGTCCAGCAAGGCCGTGCTGATCGACCTGATCGAACACACCATGGCGCGGCTCGACGCGATGGCGTGACGACACCCGCCCGTGCCGTCGCGGCGACGCGACGGCACGGGCGCCGGTGGAGCCGGTGGTGGTGCCGGGCCCGGCACCGCTACCGGGCGTCCGCCGGGACCTGCTCCAGGCGGCACTTGAAGTGCCGCAGGATCGGGGGAGACTCCACCAGCCGGTAGCCGGGGACCCGCTCCGGGCGCTTCGCGATCTGCGCGAGGGTCTCGGCCACGTACTCCAGGTGGCTCTGCGTGTAGACGCGGCGGGGAATGGCCAGCCGCACCAGCTCGTAGGGCGCCGGTCGCTGCAACTCGCCGTCGTCGTCGATCTCGCCGAGGTAGAGGGAGCCCAGTTCGGCGCAGCGGACACCGCCCGCCAGGTACAGCTCGGTGGCCAGCGCGTGACCGGGGAACAGTCGCGGCGGGAGGTGCGGCAGCAGCCGCCCCGCGTTGAGGTAGAGCGCGTGGATTCCCGGTGGCCGCACGATGTCCACCCCCGCGTCGGCGACGAGCTGGGCGAGGTGCGAGGTCTGCGCGGCCCGCGCGCCGAGGTAGGCGGGGTCGGTGACCTCCAGCAGGCCCTGCGCGAGCATGTCCAGCTCGCGACCGGACAGCCCGCCGTAGGTCGTGAAGCCCTCTCCGGCGATGAGCAGCAGTTCGCACCGCTTGGCGAGCTCGGGATCGCGCATCGCGACGATCCCTCCCATGTGGACGATGCCGTCCTTCTTCAGGCTCGCCACGCAGCCGTCGGCCAGCGCGAACGCCTCCTCGGCGACCTCGCGCGGTGAGACGTTCGCGTAGCCGGGTTCCCGCTGGGTCACCAGCCAGGCGTTCTCCGCGAACCGGGCGGCGTCGAGGAAGTACGGCACGCCGTAGCGGCGGCAGATGTCGCGCGCGGCCCGCAGGTTCGCCATCGACACCGGCTGGCCGCCGCCGCCGTTGTTGGTGATCGTCATGACCACGACGCCGACGTTGCCCGCGCCGGGCTCCCCGAGGATGCGCTCCAGCTGCACCAGGTCGATGTCGCCCTTGAAGGGGAAGTCGCCGTCGAGGTTCTTCGCCTCCGGGCACGGCAGGTCCCGCGCCGTGCACCCCAGCAGTTCCACGTTGGCGCGCGTCGTGTCGAAGTGGGTGTTGCTGATCGACACCTGGCCGGGCTTCAGCAGCGCCGAGAACAGGATGCGCTCGGCCGCGCGGCCCTGGTGCACGGGGAAGAAGTGCGGGTAGGACGTGAGGTCCGCGATCACCTCGCGGAAGCGGTAGTACGACCTCGCGCCCGCGTACGACTCGTCACCCCTGGTGCCCGCGGCCTGCTGCTCGGCGGAGATCGCCCCCGTGCCGGAGTCGCTGAGCAGGTCGATGGTGACCTGGTCGGCCCGCAGGTTGAACGGGTTGTAGCCCGCGTCGGCCATCGCGTGCTCTCGTTCGGCGCGCGTGGTGATCGGGATCGGCTCCACGACCTTGATGCGGTACGGCTCCATCAGGGGCACGGCGAAACTCCTAGTTGGCCAGTCGGAGTGGGCGGGGAGCGGTGACGCCGTAGGCCTCGGACGACAGGTAGGTGGTGACACCGGGCCGGGGGCGTCCGAGGCGCAGCGACACGTGGGCGATGAGGCCGGCGCCGTCGGTGAGCGGTCTGCCCGCCACGGCGTTCAGCGCGTTCTCGAAACCGGTCGGGTCGATGCCGCACCGCTGCAGGACCGCGAGCACCCTGGTCCGCGCCTCCGCGTCGTCGGCGACGTAGTCGCGGATCGGCACGTAGAGCGAGTAGCCGCTGGGCCGGTCCCGATCGTCGTCGACGAAGGTGTAGCTGGAGATCAGCGGTCGGCCGGTGAACGGGCCGGGTCCGCCGGTCAGCAGGCAGAAGTCCGGGACGCGCTCGGCGTCGACGCCCCGCGCGGCGCTCGCCGCGCGCTCGACGACGGCGACGTCGGCGTCCTCGTGGGAGACGTAGACCTTCACCCGCGAGTGATCACCCTCGTCGAGGTCCAGCGCGAAGAAGGAGAACCGGTCGAGTCCGCCGGGGCGGCTCAGCGCGTGGGCGGTGATCGTGGAGTGGCCCGCGCTGAAGCCGAGCCGTCGCAGGCCCTCCTGCACGAGGGACGGACCCTGGTCGACGCCGCGCACGTCGGGGTTGAAGTAGACCTTGATCGCCGGGAGCGCGCCTCGCCGGAACACCAGGGAGAACCACAGGCTGAACGCGCCCTGCGGGTTCTCCGGGAGGAACAGGTCGCGCACCGCGTGGAAGCGGTCCAGCGACAGGCCGAACCGCTCGGTCAGCGCACCGAGGACGTGCAGCGAGGTGTGGAGGTTGCCCGCCCTGCCGGGAGGATCGGCGATCGTCTCGACCAGCACCCGCACGGCGGGGTCGTCGTCGCCGAAGGCCGTGGAGAACTCCACCGGTGTCCGGTCGTCGGAGACGTCGGACGGCCACACCGGTGATTCCGAGACCGGCCGGGCCGCGGCGGGCCCCAGTGCGTCGTGCAGCAGTCGAACGGATGTTTCAGTGGTTTCCTGCAAACCCACTGAATGGAGGAGTGCGGTGAGTTGTTGACCGGTGAAATCGCGCAGAGAGGCATCGGCGTCGTCCATCACGGTTTCTTCTCCTCGTCAGGTGCGCCCGAGAAGTTACGCCAAGCGAACCAAACTTGTCCACCCGTGCGGGTGTTGCTCGCGTCGTCCGGCGGTCGGGCGGTCGTGAGCGCGCCGCTTGGTCCCGCGTTGCTGTTCGCGCATGTGAGAGCGAACTGGAGGCGTGAAGTGCGGTCGTCTCCGCAGTCCGTGGTGATGGTTCCACAGGGATCGTACGGGTCCGCGCTCGCCTGGACATCAGCCTGATGGAGTAGTCGTCCGGGCAGTTTTGGTAACGGACAGTGCAGGATAGCGCTGGTATTTCGTCTTCTGTCAACACGGTAATTTTTGACGAGGAGATGTGGTAAGGGGTGCGCTCGCCCCGGCCAGCGGCAGGTGTCCCCGTGCGAGCATTAATTCGCGCGGGACCATGTTTCTCACGTTGTGTTCTGAGCGGTGGTGTGCACGCCGGTGGCGGACGGCGGCGGTTCAGTCGTTCGGCCGTGCGCCGATCACTCTGCGGTGCGGGTGTCGGCGGTGGACGACGCGCGGCGCCGCGCGTTCGCGAGAACCGGCGCCGCGCGTTCGCCGGTCAGGCGGCGGAGTAGTCGTGGAAGCCCCGGCCGCTCTTCTTCCCCAGCAGGCCGGCGTCGACCATGCGCAGCAGCAGCGGCGGCGGGGAGTACAGCGGCTCCTTGAACTCCTCGTACATGGACTCGGCGATGGCCTTGGTCGTGTCCAGGCCGATCAGGTCGGCCAGCCGCAGCGGCCCCATCGGGTGCGCGCAGCCCAGCACCATGCCGTTGTCGATGTCGTGCGCGGAGGCGAACCCGGACTCCAGCATCCGGATCGACGACAGCAGGTAGGGGATCAGCAGGGCGTTGACGACGAAGCCCGCGCGGTCCTGGGAGCGGATGACCTCCTTGCCCAGCACGCCGGTGACGAACGCCTCGGCCCTGGCCCGCGTCTCCTCCGCGGTCAGCAGCGACGGCACCAGCTCCACCAGCTTGAGCACCGGCACCGGGTTGAAGAAGTGCACGCCGACGACCTGCTCGGGACGGCTCGTGGCCATGCCCAGCTTCATGATCGGGATGGACGAGGTGTTCGACGCGAAGATCGCCTCGCGGTCGGTGACCACCTTGTCCAGCGCCGCGAACACGTCCGTCTTGACCTGCTCGTTCTCCGCGACGGCCTCGACGACCAGGTTCCGGTCGGCGAAGTCGCCCAGGTCGGTGGTGAAGCGCAGGCGCTCCAGCGCGCCGTCCCGGTCGGCCTCCGTCAGCTTGCCGCTGCGCACACCGCGACCGAGCGAGGCGGCGATCCGGTCCTTCGCGGCCTGCGTGGCTCCGGCGTCCACCTCGGCGACCAGCACGTCGAGGCCCGCCCTGGCGCAGACCTCCGCGATGCCGGACCCCATGAGGCCCGAGCCCACCACTCCCACACGTCGAATGTCGCTCACGAGTCCGATCCTGCCAGGTGGGAACCGGGGCCGTGCGGTGGTGGTCAGCCGGACGCGGGCGGCCCCGCCACCACGCCGTCCACGCAGACGCCGGCCGTCGCCTCCGTGGTCCACAGCGTCACGGAGCTGAACGGATCGGGCACGACCACGTGCAGGGTGTGCAGGCCGGTGTCGAAGCGCACCTCGACCTCCCGGCCACCGGCGCGCAGCACCCCGGCCCCGGCTGCGCCGGTGAAGTAGTCCAGGCGCACCACCTGACGCGGAGCGGTCATCGGTGCGCTCAGCGGGATCTCCACCGGGTTGCGCCCCACGGGGTGACCGCACTCCGGCACCGTTCCCGCCGCGCCGGTCGCCCGGACGTCCACGGTCAGCGGCCGCGGGTTCCCCAGGTCGTCCACGACGTGCAGCGTCTCCGCCGGGCCGTCGAAGCGCGGCGCCACCTCCGGCACCACCCGCACGACCTCCGAGAGGTTCGACAGGTCGCCGAACCAGGGGTTCATCATCTCCACCGGCACCCGCCGGTCGTAGAGCACCACGGCGGGATCGCGCCGCAGCCCCTCGCGCAGCGTCGCCACGTACCGCTCGGTGGCCGCCGTGCGGCCGCCGTCGTCGGCGCGCACCACCGTCACGGCGGAACCGGCCACGACCACGACGCCCAGGGCGGCCAGCGCGGCACCGCCGCGGCCGGACACCGGGCGGGGCGCGGCGCCGGGCGCGCAGAACGCCAGCGCCGCGCACAGCACCGCCACCGGGACGGCGTCGGCGACGTAGCGCGGATCGCCGCCGATCACGCTGCCGATCACCGACAGCCGCGTCACGCCGACCAGGACCACGGCGACCGCGAGGTACCCGGTGAGCAGCAGCCACGCCAGTGCCGCCCGCCGGCGGCCGACCAGCAGACCGGTGACGACGACCGCCGCCGCGACCGCCCACAGCGTCAGCCGCACGGGCAGCGGCGGCACCGCCCACGCGGTCGGTCCCTCGGTGCTGAGCAGCCACGGTCCGCCCAGCACGCCGGGCACGAACGTGTCGGCGATCATCCGCGGCGCCAGCGCGAGCCACTGCGAGGCGGCGGAGGGACCACCGGCCACGGCGTCGTCGGCGAGCGCCACGTACCCGGCGGCGAGCGCGAGCAGCAGCGCGGTGTGCGCGGCGATCGAGCGCCGGTGCGCCCGCAACCCGAACGCGATGCCGGTGACCGCGATCAGCACCGGCACGGCCAGCAGCGCCTTCTGCCAGCACAGCGCGCCCGTCACCACCCACAGCAGACCCGCCACCAGATCGCGGGTGCGGCCGGTGAGGACGTGCCGCACCTGGGCGTCGACCGCGCCGATCAGGGTGAGCACCATCGGCACCACCTGGAGCGCGAAGCCCCACCAGCGCGTGGAGACCAGCAGCAGCGGTGAGCAGGTGAACACCGCGAACGGCGTCAGCAGCGCCCACCGCGCGGTGAACAGGCGCACCAGCAGCCGCCACAGCAGCGCCGCCGCCGCGCCGTGCAGGAGCAGCAGGGGAGCGACGGCGAGGGGGAAGTTCAGCGGCGAGATCGCGGTGACGGCCCACACCAGCAGGAACTGGCCGGGCATGAGGTGGCCGTTGTAGCCGGTGAACAGCAGTTCCGGCGTCAGCGGCTGGTCGGTGACGCGGATCAGGTAGCGGAAGTCGTCCTGCCAGAAGAAGCCCCGCGGGAGGGTGACCGCCTGGAACGCCAGCGGCAGCAGGGCCAGCAGCGCCGCGGCGGCGAACACCGGCCACGACCGGCGGCGCACGGCCTGCGCCGGCGCGCTCGAACTGTCCGCGACGTCCTCGGCGACGGTCATGCGCGGCCCCCCGCTTCTGCGCTGGGAAGACCGTGCCACAGCGGTGGCCGTCGCGGAATCCCCCCGACGGCCGCCGCCGTCAGTCCTCGGTCGGGTCCAGCTCCCGCTCCGCCCGCGCGATGGCCGCGAACTCCTCCTCCGGCGCGTTCGCGACGAGCCGGTGGCGGCTGTAGAACCAGAAGTAGGCGAGCGCCACCAGGAAGATGCCGCCGGTGATCGCCGAGGCCACCACGTCGACCACGAACGTCGCGACGACGGCGGCGACCGCCAGCACGAGCGCCACACCGGTCGTGATCACGCCGCCGGGGGTGCGGTACGGGCGGGGCACGTCGGGCTCCCGCACGCGCAGCACGATGTGCGACACCATCATCAGCACGTAGGACAGCGCCGCGCCGAACACCGCGATGTTGATCAGCCGGGCGCCGTCCTGCGTGACCGCGGCGAGCAGGAAGCCGATCGTGCCGGGGACGATCAGCGCCAGGTGCGGAGTCTTGCGAGAACCGGTGCGCGACAGCCAGCGCGGCAGGTAGCCCGCGCGCGACAGCGCGAAGAGCTGCCGGGAGTAGGCGTAGATGATGGAGAAGAAGCTCGCCACCAGCCCGGCCAGGCCGACGTAGTTCACCAGCTGCGCCAGCGGGTTGTCACCGCCGAACGCCTCGCGGACGGCCAGCGGCAGCGGGTTGTCCGCGTCCTTGATCGCGTTCGAGCCCGCTGCGCCGGGACCGACGACGAGGATGAGCGCGGCGAACACCAGCAGCACGCTCATCGCGGCGATGATGCCGCGCGGCATGTCGCGCTTCGGGTCGCGCGCCTCCTCCGCCGCCAGCGGCACGCCCTCGACGGCGAGGAAGAACCAGATGCCGTAGACCAGCGCCGCCACGATCCCGGCGAATCCGAAGGGCAGGAAGGAGCTCGCGCCCACCGCGTCGGTGGGGGCGATGTCGAACAGGTTGTCCGCGTCGAACTTCGGGGCCAGGCCGACGACGAACGCCACCAGGGCGACCACGGCGACGGCGGTGATCCCGAACATCAGCCGCAGCGCCTCGCCGACACCGCGGAGGTGCACACCGATGAAGATCACGTACGCGGCCAGGTAGACCGGCCAGGAGTTCGTCAGCCCGAACAGGCCGAGCGCCTCGACGTACCCGCCGATGAACACCGAGATCGCGGCGGGCGCGATGGCGTACTCGATCAGGATCGCCACCCCGGTGGCGAAGCCGCCCAGCGGCCCCAGCGCCCGGCGGGCGAAGCCGTACCCGGCTCCGGCGACCGGCAGCGCGGCGGCGAGCTCGGCCAGGCCGAAGACCATGCAGGTGTACATCGTGGCCATGAGCGCGGTCGCGACCAGCAGACCGCCCCAGCCGCCCTGCGCCAGGCCGAAGTTCCACCCGGCGAAGTCGCCGGAGATCACGTAGGACACGCCCAGCCCGGCGAGCAGCACCCACCCGGCGGCTCCGCGCCTGAGCTGCCGCTGCTCCAGGTACTCCTCGCCCACCCGCTCGTAGGCCACGTGGTCGGACTTCGATCCCTCGGCGGCCATCGGCGCTCTCCAATGGTTTCGTGCCGGTCCTTTGAACGGCATTGAGAGTGGCGTGCGTCACCTCGTAGTGTCAAGGGCCACCAGGGGTCTGTCGAGTTCCGATCTGTTGACACCGGTGTTGCGTCCGTGCAGCATGGACGCCCAATGGTTCTGTAGCAGACCTTTGACCGGTGAACGGCGAGAGGAACGCGGAATGCAGCGCTACAGCGAGGGCCTGCTGTCGGTGGAGGAACTGCGCACCCTGGTCGACCGGGGTGAGATCGACACCGTCCTGGTCGCCGTCACCGACATGCAGGGCCGTCTCCAGGGCAAGCGCTGCGCCGCGCGGTACTTCCTGTCCGAGGTGCTCGACCACGCCGCGGAGGCGTGCGACTACCTGCTCGCCGTCGACGTCGACATGAAGACCGTGCCGGGGTACGCGATGTCGTCCTGGGACACCGGGTACGGCGACCTCGTCATGCAGCCGGACCTGGACACCCTGCGCCTGCTGCCGTGGCTGCCCGGCACCGCGCTCGTGCTGTGCGACCTGCGCCGCGAGGACGGCTCGCCCGTGCCGCCCTCGCCCCGGCAGGTCCTGCGCCGCCAGCTGGACCGGCTCGCCGAGCGCGGGCTGGCCGCCTACGTCGGCACCGAACTGGAGTTCCTCCTCTTCGACGACACCTACGAGCGCGCGTGGGACAGCGGCTACCGCGGCCTCACCCCGGCCAACCAGTACAAC
This sequence comes from Umezawaea beigongshangensis, assembly GCF_016464305.1. Classification (GTDB taxonomy): domain Bacteria; phylum Actinomycetota; class Actinomycetes; order Mycobacteriales; family Pseudonocardiaceae; genus Umezawaea_A; species Umezawaea_A beigongshangensis. Next base: position 624,945 of record NZ_JAEIOJ010000002.1, on the reverse strand, counting down.
GTCGACTACTCGCTGCTCGGCACCTCGCGGGTGGAACCCGTGCTGCGCGCCATCCGCAACGGCATGGCGGGGGCCGGGCTGGAGGTCGAGTCGGCCAAGGGCGAGTGCAACCCCGGCCAGCACGAGATCGCGTTCCGCTTCGCCGAGGCCCTGGCCACCTGCGACAACCACAGCGTCTACAAGACCGGTGCCAAGGAGATCGCCGCGCAGCACGGCAAGAGCCTCACCTTCATGGCCAAGTACGACGAGCGCGAGGGCAACTCCTGCCACGTCCACCTGAGCCTGCGCACGATCGACGGCGACGCCCCCGCGTTCGCCGGGGACCGCGAGCACGGCTTCTCCGAGCTGATGGAGCGCTTCCTCGCCGGACAGCTCGCCGCGCTGCGCGAGATCACGTACTTCCTCGCGCCGAACGTCAACTCCTACAAGCGCTTCGTGCCGGGCAGCTTCGCGCCGACCGCCGTCGCGTGGGGCCGGGACAACCGCACCTGCTCGCTGCGCGTCGTCGGCCGCGGCCAGTCGCTGCGCTTCGAGAACCGCGTGCCGGGCGGGGACGTGAACCCCTACCTCGCGGTGGCCGCGCTCATCGCCGCCGGACTGCACGGCGTGGACCACGCGCTGCCGCTGGAGCCCGCGTTCACCGGCAACGCCTACGGCTCCGGCCGGGAGACCGTGCCGACGACCCTGCGCGACGCCGCGGAACTGGCGGCGGGCAGCGAGATCCTGCGCGAGGCGTTCGGGCAGGACGTGATCGACCACTACGCCAACGCCGCGCGGGTGGAACTGGCCGCCTTCGACGCGGCGGTCACCGACTGGGAGCGGGTCCGTGGCTTCGAACGTCTCTGACCGGCCCCTCGTCGGTCTCAGCACCTACCTGGAGGTCGCGCGGTTCGGCGTGTGGGAGGCCGAGGCGGCCCTGCTGCACCGCACCTACCTCGACTGCGTGCTGCGCGCGGGCGGAAACCCCGTGCTGCTGCCCCCGCAGGGTGACTGGCGCGCGGAGACGATCGGCTGGCTGGACGGGCTCGTCCTCACCGGTGGAGCCGACCTCGACCCCGCCAGCTACGGCCACGAGCCGCACCCGATGACCGGGGAACCGCGCCAGCGGCGCGACGCGGCGGAGTTCGCGCTGCTGGACGCCGCGCTCGCCCTCGACCTGCCGGTGCTCGGGGTGTGCCGGGGCGCGCAGGTGCTCAACGTCGCCCTCGGCGGCACGCTGCACCAGCACGTGCCCGACGTCGTCGGCGGCGGCGGGCACCAGCCGCGACCCGCCGTGTTCGGCCGCACCGACATCACCGTCGAGGCGGGCAGCGTCCTGCACGGCGTCGTCGGGGACACCACGACCGTGCAGTGCTACCACCACCAGTCGGTGGACCGGCTCGGTCGCGGCCTGCGGGTCGTGGCCACCTCGGCCGACGGCGTGGTGGAGGCGGTGGAACTGGCGGGGGCGCGCTTCGCGCTCGGCGTGCAGTCGCACCCCGAGCAGGAGATCGAGGACGTGCGGCTGTTCACCGCCCTGGTGGACGCCGCCCGCGACAGGAGGGACTCCCCGCGGTGAGCACGATGTACGAGGTGGTCGACCCGGCCACCGAGCAGGTGGTGAGCACGGTCGCGCTCACCTCGCTGGAGGAGACCGACGCGGCGATCGAGCGGGCCAGCGCCGCGCTGCCCGCGTGGCGCGCCGTCGCCCCGGCCGACCGGGCACGCCTGCTGCGCCGCTTCGCCGACGCCGTGGACGGCGCGGTCGAGGAGCTGGCTCGGCTGGAGGTGCTCAACTCCGGGCACACCATCGGCAACGCCCGCTGGGAGGCTGGCAACGTCCGCGACGTCCTGCACTACTACGCCGCCGCTCCGGAACGCCTGTTCGGCAGGCAGATCCCGGTGGCGGGAGGTCTGGACGTCACGTTCGCCGAACCCCTCGGCGTGATCGGCGTGATCGTGCCGTGGAACTTCCCCATGCCCATCGCCGCATGGGGCTTCGCGCCCGCGCTGGCGGCGGGCAACACCGTCGTGCTCAAACCCGCCGAGCTGACCCCGCTGACCGCGCTGCGCCTGGGCGAGCTGGCCCGCGAGGCCGGCCTCCCGGCCGACGTGCTCCAGGTGCTGCCCGGTCGAGGCGACGTCGTGGGCAGGCGGTTCGTGACGCACCCGGCCGTGCGCAAGGTCGTCTTCACCGGCTCCACCACCGTGGGCAAGCAGATCATGGCGGGCTGCGCCGAGCAGGTGAAGCGGGTGACCCTGGAGCTGGGCGGCAAGAGCGCGAACGTCGTGTTCGCCGACGCGGACCTGGAGCGCGCGGCGGCCACCGCGCCGTACGGGGTGTTCGACAACGCCGGGCAGGACTGCTGCGCCCGCTCCCGCATCCTCGTCCAGGCCTCGGTGTACGACCGGTTCATGGAGCTGCTGGAACCCGCAGTGCGGGGCGTCGTCGTCGGTGCGCCCGGCGACGAGGCCACCGAGATGGGACCGCTGATCTCCGCCGCGCACCGCGACCGGGTCGCCTCCTACGTGCCGCACGACGCGCCCGTGGCGTTCCGCGGCAGCGCGCCGGACGGGCCGGGCTTCTGGTTCCCGCCCACGGTCCTCGCGCCCGTCGCGCCCACCGACCGGGTCGCCGTCGAGGAGGTCTTCGGCCCCGTCGTGGCGGTGCTGCCGTTCACCGACGAGGACGACGCCGTGCGCCTGGCGAACGACTCGGACTACGGGCTGTCCGGCTCGATCTGGACCCGCGACGTGGGCCGCGCGCTGCGCGTGTCCCGCGGCGTCGAGGCCGGGAACCTCTCGGTGAACTCGCACTCCTCGGTGCGCTACTCGACCCCCTTCGGCGGGTTCAAGCAGTCCGGCCTCGGCCGGGAACTCGGGCCGGACGCGCTGTCGGCGTTCACCGAGACCAAGAACGTGTTCATCGCGACGTGACTGGAGAACAGCGAACATGACGAAGCGACTCGAGGGCCGCGTGGCCGTCGTGACCGGCGGTGGCAGCGGCATCGGCCTCGCCTCCGTGCGCAGGCTCGCCGCCGAGGGCGCGCGGGTCGTCGTGGCCGACGTCGACCCCGACGCGGGCAAGGCGGCGGCCGACGCGGTCGACGGCGTGTACACGCAGGTCGACGTCACCGACGAGGAGCAGGTCGCCGCCCTGTTCCAGACCACGGCCGACACCCTCGGCTCGGTGGACGTGGCGTTCAACAACGCCGGGATCTCCCCGCCCGACGACGACTCGATCCTGACCACCGGCATCGAGGCGTGGAACCGGGTGCAGCAGGTCAACCTCACCTCGGTGTACCTGTGTTGCAAGCACGCGCTGCCGCACATGCAGCGGCAGGGCAGGGGATCGATCATCAACACCGCGTCGTTCGTCGCCACGATGGGCGCGGCCACCTCGCAGATCTCCTACACCGCCTCCAAGGGCGGTGTGCTCGCGATGAGCCGCGAACTGGGCGTGCAGTTCGCCCGCTCCGGCATCCGCGTCAACGCGCTGTCGCCCGGACCGGTGAACACCCCGTTGCTCGAGGAGCTGTTCGCCAAGGACGCCGAGCGGGCCGCGCGCCGCCTGGTGCACGTGCCGATGGGCCGCTTCGCCGAGCCGGAGGAGATCGCCGCGGCCGTGGCGTTCCTCGCCAGCGACGACTCGTCGTTCATCACCGCGTCGAACTTCCTCGTCGACGGCGGCATCTCCGGCGCGTACGTCACACCCCTGTAGGCCGTGCAGATGACCGGGCCGCGGCAGGGGGACCGACCGTCCACGGCGGACGCAGCCGTCTTCCGGCCGGTGCGCGCGGGCAACACCTTCGAGGAGACGGTGGAGCGGCTGATGCAGGCGATCCGGCTCGGCGTCGCCGAGCCGGGGGAGCGGTTGCCCGCCGAGCGGGAGCTCGCCACGAGGCTCGGCGTCAGCCGCGTCACGCTGCGCGAGGCCATCCGGTCGTTGCAGCAGGCCGGGTACGTGGAGTCGCGGCGAGGCCGCTACGGCGGCACGTTCGTCAACGACGTCCTGCCCGCGTCGTCACCGGAGCCGGAGCCCGGTGGCGGCGCGGAGCTGGCCGACGCGATCACCCTGCGCCGCGCCCTGGAGACGAGCGCCGCCGAGATCGCCGCGGGCCGCTCCCTCGGACCGGACGAGCGGCGCAACCTGCGCGCCCGCCTCGCCGAGGCGTCCGCCGCCGACCTGGGGGAGTACCGCCGCAAGGACTCCCGGCTGCACCTGGCCGTCGCCGAGGTCACCGGGTCGCCCTCGCTCACCGCGGCCGTCGCCGACGTGCGGATGCGCGTCAACGAGCTGCTGGAGTCGATCCCGCTGCTGGAGCCCAACCTGGCGCACTCCAACGAGCAGCACGAGCGCATCGTGACGAGCATCCTCGACGGCGATCCGGCCGCCGCGCGCGTCGCGATGGCCGAGCACCTGGAGGGCACCGCGTCGCTGCTGCGCGGCTTTCTGGCCTGACCCCGGACGCCGGACACCCGTGGCGCGGGTCCCGGCGGGTCGCCGCCTGGTCGTCTCCCGGTCGCCTCCTGGACCCCGCACGGCGCGCCCGGCCGCGGTGGAGCCGGGGGAGTTCGTCCGCACCGGCTCGCCCGGCACGGGGTGGTGCCGCTGCCGCGCGACGCCACGGACGAGGTGGTCCGCCGCGGGCCGCCGTCGCCCTGTGACGAAAATCTGTTCGGACGATCGCGGTCCCGTCTGGCAGCGTCGGTGACATGCGCATCCGTCGGCTCTCCGCGGACCACCTGGAGTCCTGCGTCGCCCTGTCGCTCGACCGCGGCTGGTCCCCCGATCGGGACAAGTGGGCGATGCTGTTCGACGTCGCGGAGGTGTACGGGGCCGTCGAGGACGGGAAGCTGGTCGGGACGACGGTGAGCACCGGGTTCGACGACGACCTGGTCGCCGTCAGCATGGTCCTGGTGGCCACCGCGCACGGCGGGCGCGGCATCGGCAGGGCGCTGGTGCAGCACGCGGTGGAGCGGGCCGGCACCGTGCCGATGACGCTCTACGCCACCGACGCCGGCCGTCCGCTGTACGAGAAGTTCGACTTCCGCGTCACCGGGCACGTCACCACGCACGTCGGCCCCTGGCGCTCGGCCGGGCCGCGCACGACGCGGTTCACCGCGGACGGCGACGTCCCCGCGGTCCTGGAGATCGACGCGGCCGTGCACGCCGTCGACCGCACGTCCGTGCTCGCCCGCTTCGCGGCGATCACCGAGCACCGGCGGGTGGCCGAGGTGGACGGTGTGATCACCGGCTACGGCTGCACGTGGCACAACGGCGAGACCACGATCGTCGGCCCGGTGTGCGCGGCGGACGAGGCCACCGCGCGCGCTCTGATCGCCGACCTCGCCGAGGACTCCGCCGGACCGGTGCGCCTCGACGTGGACCACCGGCACCCCGCCCTCGCGCGGTGGGCCGTCGAGCACGGGCTCACCGCGCGGGGCGCGACCGCGATCATGACCAGGGGCCAGGTGCCGTCGGGGGACCGCGACCGGCTGTTCCTGCCGATCATGCAGGCCCTGTTCTGACGCTCAGCCGCCCGCGGGGCGGCGCCGCTCGGGACCGCCGTCGTGGTCGGTGTAGGTGTACGGGTCGGGAACGCGCTCGGCGGTCGGCAGCTCGGGGGAGAGGCTCTCCTGCCAGGCCTGCTCGCCCATCGTCGAGCGCACGTGCTCGACCGTGCCGCGCACCGCGTCCTTGGCGGCGGCGAGGTCCGTGCCGACCAGCACCCCGTCGTGCTTGACCACGCGACCGTCGACCAGCACGGTGTTCACGTCGCCGCGTCCGGCCTGGTAGACGACGGTGCCGTAGGGGTTGAGCAGCGGGTACATCGCCGGTGAGCGCTCGTTCTTGATCAGCAGCAGGTCGGCCCTCTTGCCGGCGGTGACGCTGCCGATCAGCGAGTCCAGCCCGAGGGCTGCGGCGCCGCCGATGGTGGCCCAGCGGACGACGTCCTCGGCCCGCAGCGCGTTGTGCACGACGGTCTCGCCGCGCGCGTGGGCCTCCAGGTGCTCGCGCGAGCGGTCGGCCGACAGCGTCGCGCGCATGGCGGAGAACAGGTCGGCGCTCCACCACACGCTGGTGTCCACCGACAGGGACACCGGGATGCCGTGCTTGCGCAGCTGCCAGGTGGGCGGGTAGCCCTGCCCGGCGCTCTGCTCGCTCTCCGTGGACACCGACACCGAGCCGCCGGTGGCGGCGATGCGCTGGTAGGAGTCCTGGTCGAGCGTGGTGGCGTGGACGTAGGTGACGTCCGGCGTCATCACGCCGTGCTCCCACATGAGCCGGATGCTCTCGTCGTTCGTCGCGCCCCACACGCCGGCGTGCGTCGTGACCCGCAGCCCCATCTCCCGCGCCGCCTCGAACGCCGCCCGCTCCGGGAACGCGGGATCGGCGGTGACGTCGAAGGCCAGCTGGAAGCCGAGCATGTCGTCGCGGGAGCCGAAGCGCCGTTCGGCGAAGCTGCGGAAGTCGGCGCCGGTGGCCCACTCCCAGGGCGCGTCGAAGATGTTGCCGTGGGCGAGGACGAACCGGCCGGGCGCGCGCTCCAGGGCGTCGACGGCCGCCTCGGCGTGGTCGATCGTGCGCAGCCCGTGCGACCAGTCGAGGGTCGTCGTGACGCCCGCGTCCACCGCCTCCACCGCGGAGAGCAGGTTGCCCGCGTGCACGTCCTCCGGCCGGTGGATCTTGCCCCAGTTCAGGTAGTAGAAGACGAAGTACTGGGTGAGCGTCCAGTCCGCGCCGAGCCCGCGCAGCGCCGTCTGCCACATGTGGCGGTGCGTGTCCACCATGCCGGGCATCACGATCCCGTCGGTCGCGTCCACCTCCACGGTCCCCTCCGGGACCTCCAGCGCGCGGCCGACGGCGGTGATCGTGCCACCGGTCACGAGGACGTCGCCGTTCTCGACCACCCCGGCGGCGTCCATCGTGAGCACGGTCGCGCCGCGGAACACGAGCGGGCGTCCGCCGTCGATCGCGGCGATCTCGTCGGGGGTCATGCGCTTCACCTCGGGTGCGGGTCGGGAACGGCGGCTCGACGTCGTTGAAGCATCAACGACGTCGAGGGGAACGCTAGCGACGGCGACCGCGCGCACCGGGGTCGTTCGATCACGGAGGGTGCGAACGCGCACCGACACCTGACCGGACACCCCTCAGCTCAGGACCACCGGCCCGTACAGGCCGTGCACCACCGCCCGCAGGCCCGCGCGCGTGCCGGGGACGACCTCCAGGTCCGCTCCCAGCACGTCCAGCGCCCGCAGCACGTCCGACGGCGACGGGTGCGTGGCGCTCAGCGAGGTCAGCGCCACCTCGGGCAGGCCGCCGCTCGCCGGGTGCGGCGTGCTGCCCCAGTCGATCAGGAAGGGCACCAGCCCGTGCCCGTCGTCGGGAACGGTGAGCCGCCAGCGCAGCAGGTCCCCGTCCGCCGTGCGGCGCGACATCGAGCGCACGCTCCCCGGCTCGTAGTCGCCCGACCGGGCGGTGGCGATCCGCTCGTCGAACTCGATCGGGCGAATCGCCCAGGTGACGAGCGTCGCCTCGGTCAGGGCGTCGATGCCGAAGGGGCGGGGTCGCTCCGGCTCGTCACCGTCCGGATCGGGCCCGATCAGCTCCAGGTACGCCGCCCCGCCCAGACCCACCAGGTGGTTCGCCGTGCCCAGCCCGGAGTGCCGTCCGCCCGGCGCCGGGCGGACGCCGGTCAACCGCTCGAAGTCCGCCACCAGCGTCGGCAGGTGCGGACCGGCGAGCACGAGGTGGTCCAGTTCGCGCATGGCGCGACTGTAGGTCCGGCCGCCGTCCGCGATGTCGTCGAGGGGGAGCGGTCGCGACGCCCCGCGCCCCGCCGTCCGCTGGGCCGACGCCGTGCTGATGTCGCTGGTGAGCACCGATAACATCTGAGACGTTCGCGCCACCAGCCTCCCGAGGAGAACACCGTGTCCGAGTCGAGTCCCGCAGCCGCCCGTGCACCGCAGCGCGTGGTGGTGACGGCCGGGACCACCGCCGGAGCGGCGGTCCGGGAGGCGGGTCTGCCGGGCCGGGGGGCCGACGCCGTCGTGGTCGTCCGCGACCCCGAGGGCCACCTGCGCGACCTGTCCTGGGCGCCGAGCGCCGACGTCGAGGTGGAGCCCGTCGCGGCGAACACCGAGGACGGCCGCAGCGTCATCCGCCACTCCACGGCCCACGTGCTGGCCCAGGCCGTGCAGCAGCAGTTCCCCGAGGCCAAGCTCGGCATCGGCCCGCCGGTGAAGGACGGCTTCTACTACGACTTCCAGGTGGACCGGCCGTTCACCCCGGAGGACCTCCAGGCGCTCGAGAAGCGCATGAAGCAGATCGTCAAGGGCGCGCAGCGCTTCTCGCGCCGCGTGGTCGAGTCCACCGACGCCGCGAAGGCCGAGCTGGCCGGTGAGCCGTTCAAGCTGGAGCTGGTCGACGTCAAGAGCGGTGTCGACACCTCCGAGGTCATGGAGGTCGGCGGCGGCGAGCTGACGATCTACGACAACCTCGACCCGCGCTCCGGCGAGCGCGTGTGGGGCGACCTGTGCCGCGGCCCGCACCTGCCCACCACCAAGCACGTCCCGGCGTTCAAGCTGAGCCGGGTCGCGGCGGCGTACTGGCGCGGCAACGAGAACAACCCGCAGCTCCAGCGCATCTACGGCACCGCGTGGGAGTCGCAGGAGGCGCTGGACGCGCACCTGGAGCTGCTGGCCGAGGCCGAGCGGCGCGACCACCGCAAGCTCGGCGTCGAGCTGGACCTGTTCAGCTTCCCCGACGAGATCGGCTCCGGCCTCGCGGTGTTCCACCCGCGCGGTGGCATCATCCGCCGCGCCATGGAGGACTACTCGCGCCGCAGGCACGAGGAGGAGGGCTACGAGTTCGTCTACTCGCCCCACATCACCAAGGGCAAGCTGTTCGAGACCTCGGGCCACCTGGACTGGTACAAGGACGGCATGTACCCGGCGATGCACCTCGACGCCGAGTACGACGAGCACGGCGACGTCCGCAAGCCCGGCCAGGACTACTACCTCAAGCCGATGAACTGCCCGTTCCACGACCTGATCTTCAAGTCGCGCGGCCGGTCCTACCGCGAGCTGCCGCTGCGGATGTTCGAGTTCGGCTCGGTGTACCGCTACGAGAAGTCCGGCGTGGTCCACGGCCTGACCCGCGTGCGCGGCATGACGCAGGACGACGCGCACATCTTCTGCGCCCCCGACCAGGTGCAGGACGAGCTGAAGTCGCTGCTGACGTTCGTGCTGGACCTGTTGCGCGACTACGGTCTGGACGACTTCTACCTGGAGCTGTCGACGCGCAACGAGGAGAAGTACGTCGGCTCCGACGAGGTGTGGGAGGAGGCCACGAACGCCCTGCGCAGCGCGGCGGAGGACTCCGGCCTGGAGCTCGTGCCCGACCCCGGCGGCGCCGCGTTCTACGGCCCGAAGATCTCGGTGCAGGCCAAGGACGCGCTGGGCCGCACCTGGCAGATGTCGACCATCCAGGTGGACTTCAACCTGCCGGAGCGCTTCGAGCTGGAGTACACCGGCAGCGACGGCTCCCGCCAGCGCCCGGTGATGATCCACCGCGCGCTCTTCGGCTCCGTGGAGCGGTTCTTCGGCGTGCTCACCGAGCACTACGCCGGAGCGTTCCCGGCGTGGCTCGCGCCGGTGCAGGTCGTCGGCATCCCCATCTCCGAGGACCACGCCGACCACCTGTTCGCCGTGGCGAAGGCGTTGCGGGCCAGGGGGATCAGGGTCGACGTGGACGCCTCGGGCGACCGCATGCAGAAGAAGATCCGCAACCACACCACGCAGAAGGTGCCGTTCATGCTGCTGGCCGGTGCCAAGGACGTGGAGTCCGGCGCCGTGTCCTTCCGCTTCCGCGACGGCACGCAGATCAACGGCGTGCCGGTGGAGCGGGCCGTGCAGGCCGTCGTGGACTGGGTGGGGCGGCGGGACAACACCTCGCCCACCGCGGAGTCCGTGCAGGCGGCGCTGGCGTGACGCAGGGCGAGCCCGGCGACGCCGGGGCCGGTGACGCCGAACTGGTCGAGCAGGACGGCATCGGGGTCCCGGACGCGCTCCAGCGGCTGTGGACCCCGCACCGGATGTCCTACATCAGGGGAGAGGGCAAGGCCGACGGCGACGAGCCGGAGGCCTGCCCGTTCTGCCGGGTGACGAGCCTGGGCGACGCCGACGGGCTGATCGTGGCGCGCGGCGAGCTCGTCTACGCGGTGCTGAACCTGTACCCGTACAACCCCGGTCACCTCATGGTGCTGCCGTACCGGCACGTGCCGGACTACACGGACCTGACGCCGGAGGAGACCGGGGAGTTCGCCCGGTACACGCAGCGGGCGGTGCGGGCGATGCGGCACGCCTCCGCGCCGCACGGGTTCAACATCGGCATGAACCAGGGAGTCGTCGGCGGTGCGGGCATCGCGGCGCACCTGCACCAGCACGTCGTGCCCCGCTGGGGCGGTGACGCGAACTTCATGCCGGTCATCGGTCAGACGAAGGTGCTGCCGCAGTTGCTGGGCGAGACGAGGGAACTCCTGGCCGCCGCGTGGAGTGCGGTGGAGTGATTTCCGCACTTCTGCGTAAAAAGGTCGGCAAAAGGAGCAGTCGGGGCCTCGGATTGTTCTGACCTGCGACAACACGGAGTGTGATCAAGGGGTGCGCCCGTAGAGCCCCGTGCGAACGCCTCCTATGGCCGATCGTTTATCCGCACTCACGTGGATATGGTGCGAAGAATGACCGCACCCGAGCGTTCGCGGCTCGCGAGAGAGCGGCTGTCCCGCGAGTTACGCCGGTTGCGCACCGAAGCGAGGATGACCGGAACCGCCACCGCGCGGGCCACCGGAATGAGCCAGTCCAAGCTGTCCAAGATCGAGAACGGCATGCTGCTGCCCTCGATCGCCGATGTCGAGCGACTCGTCACCGAACTCGCCGCCACCAGGGAGACGAGGGTCGAACTCGTCGAACTGGCCCGCCTCCTGCACGCGGAGGCCGAGTCGAGACGGGTCGTGCTCCACCGGGGTGCGCACCGCCACCAGCAGACCGTCAGCCGCATCGAGGCCCGCGCCACCACGAGCAGGTTCCTCCACCTGAACCTCGTGCCCGCGCTCCTGCAGAGCGAGAGCTACCTGCGCGTCGTGCTGGCCACCACGCCGCGGCAGGAGCAGGAGACGGCCATCGCCTCCCTGCGCAACCGCCGCGCGCGCCTGGACGACCCGAGTCGCCAGTTCGTGTTCCTGCTCAGCGAGAGCGCGCTGCGCTGGCGCATGGGACCGGCGCAGCTCATGCGCGAGCAGATCGACCACCTCTCCGAGGCGCTGCTGCGGCCGAACGTGCGGCTGGGCGTCGTGCCGTGGGCCGCGGAGATCGGCGTGGCCGCCCTGCACGGCTTCCAGATCTACGACGAGCAGGTCGTCACCGTCAGCGTCCTCACGGGCAGCGCGACCATCACCGACCCCGCTGACGTGCGCGAGTACCTGGGGCTGTTCAGCAGGTTGGACCGCGTCGCACTGCACGGCGACGGTGTGCGGGAGCTGCTCGGGCGCATCTCCGACGAGTACCGGCGACCGTCGTGAGCGCCGCTGGAGCAGGTGTCGCCGCACGGGCGGCTGAGCTGGACGGTTAGGCTGCCGTCGACACGTCGTCCCCGCCGGTAGGTGCAGTCAACAACCCCATGCTGAACATCTTCGCTCGCGCGTCCGTCTCGCGCGTCACCGATCCGATCGGGGCGTGGCTGCTGCGACTCGGGCTCACGCCGAACACCGTCACCGTGCTGGGCACCATCGGCACGGTCGCCAGCGCGCTCTGGTTCTTCCCCCGCGGACAGCTCTTCGCGGGGGCGCTCGCCGTCACCGTCTTCGTCCTGTTCGACCTGCTCGACGGCGCCATGGCCAGAGCGCGCGGTCACGGCACGAGGTTCGGCACGGTGCTGGACGCGAGCTGCGACCGCATCGCCGACGGCGCCCTGTTCAGCGCCCTCGTCTGGTGGGCCTTCGACACGGGTCAGCGCGAACTCGCCGTCGCGGCGCTGATCTCGCTGGTCGCCGCACAGGTGATCTCCTACGTCAAGGCGCGCGCCGACGCGTCCGGGCTGAGCGCGGACGGCGGACTCGCCGAACGCGCCGAGCGCTTCATCATCGCGCTCGTCGGCGCCGGACTGCACGGCCTGGGCGTGCCTCACGTGCTCGCCGTTGCCCTGTGGCTGCTCGCGGTGCTCACGATCGCCACGGTGGTCCAGCGGCTGATCGCGGTGCGACGCGCCGCGGAGGAGGCTGGGGAATGAGCTCATCGCTCGGCGAGCGCGCGGCCCTGCTGGGCTACACGGCGGGCTGGCGGCTGGTGCGCGCGCTGCCGGAGAACTGGGCCCGCGGCCTGTTCCGGTTCGGCGCGGACCGCGCGGCGCGCCGCGCGGGGCCGGGGGTCCGCCAGTTGCGCGCGAACCTCGCCCGCGTCGTGCCGCAGGCGGGACCGGACGAACTGGACGACCTGGTCCGCCAGTCCCTGCGCTCCTACGCCCGCTACTGGCTGGAGGCGTTCCGGCTGCCCTCGATGGACCTCCGGGCCGTCCACGCCTCGTGCGACTCGCTCGTCAGCGGTCAGGAGAACCTGGACGCCGCGCTCGCGCAGGGCACCGGCGCGGTCCTGGCGCTGCCGCACAGCGGCAACTGGGACGTGGCCGGTGTGTGGCTGGTCGGGCACTCCGGCACGTTCACCACGGTCGCGGAACGCCTCAGACCCGAGGCGCTCTACCAGCGCTTCCTGGAGTTCCGCCGGACGCTGGGCTTCGAGATCGTGCCGCTCACCGGCGGCGACCGTCCACCGGCCAAGGTGCTGGCGGAGCGGTTGCGGAGCAACGGGGTCGTCTGCCTGCTCGGCGACCGGGACCTGACCGCCAGCGGCGTGCCCGTGACGTTCTTCGGCGAGCAGACCATGATGCCCGCCGGACCGGCGCACCTCGCGGCGACGACCGGGGCCGCGCTGCTGCCCGTCGGCTGCTGGTTCACCGACGACGGCTGGGGCTTCCGCATCCACCCGCCCGTCCCCGTGGCCGGGACCAACCGCGTCACCGCGGCGACCCAGTCGCTCGCGGACGTGTTCGCCGCCGACATCGCCGCTCACCCGGCCGACTGGCACATGATGCAGCAGCTGTGGCTGGCCGACCTGCCGGAGAGCAGGCAGCGGGCGCTGGAGCGCGCGCTCGCCCGGAAGCGGGACGGCGCCGGGGAGACCCGGTGAAGATCGGCATCGTCTGCCCCTACTCCTTCGAGGTCCCCGGTGGGGTGCAGGCCCACGTGGTCGACCTCGCGCGGGCGCTGCGGAAGCTGGGGCACGAGGTGAACGTCCTCGCGCCCGCGGACGAGGACACCGTGCTGCCGGACTTCGTCACCCCCGCCGGTCGCGCCGTCGCCATCCCCTACAACGGCTCGGTGGCACGCCTGTCGTTCGGCCCGGTGTCCTTCGCGCGGGTCCGCCGCTGGATCCGCGAGCACTCCTTCGACGTGCTGCACCTGCACGAGCCCGTCGCGCCGAGCCTGTCCATGCTGGCGCTGATGCTCGCCGACGGGCCGATCGTCGCGACCTTCCACACCTCCACGCCCCGCTCGAAGATGCTCTCGGCGTTCCAGGGCGTGCTCCAGCCGTTCCTGGAGAAGATCACCGCGCGGATCGCCGTGTCCGCGCTCGCGCGCCGCGTGCAGGTGGAACACCTGGGCGGTGACGCCGTGGAGATCCCCAACGGCGTCGACGTCGGCTTCTTCGCCGACGCCGCACCCCTCGACGGCTACCCGCGCGCCGGCGGCACGATCGGCTTCGTGGGCCGCTTCACCGAACCCCGCAAGGGGATGCCGGTGCTGCTGGAGGCCGTGCGGCTGCTCGCGCCCGACATGCCGGACCTGAAGGTCCTCGTCGTCGGCCGCGGCGACACCGAGGACCTGCTGGAGGCGGCCGGTCCCGGTCTCGCCGACCGGTTCGTCCTGCTGGGACAGGTCGACGACGAGACCAAGGCGCGCGCGCTGCGCAGCGTCGACGTCTACTGCGCGCCCAACACCGGCGGCGAGAGCTTCGGCATCGTCCTCACCGAGGCCATGTCGGCGGGCGCGGCCGTGGCCGCCAGCGACCTCGACGCGTTCCGCCGGGTGCTCGACGACGGCCGGGCCGGTGTGCTCAGCCCCGTCGGCGACGCGCCCGCCCTCGCCGAGGGCCTGCGCGCGCTGCTCGGCGATCCGCGGCAGCGGCAGGAGTACGTCGAGACCGCCCGGCAGCGGGTGATGACGTTCGACTGGTCCGTGGTCGCCGGACAGGTGCTCCGGGTGTACGAGACCGCGATGGCCGCTGATCCCCGACACGTGGTGGAGGCCGACGAGTGACCGCCGGGACCGTCGTGACCTGCCTCCTCGTCCTGCTGGGCGTCGCTCTCCTCGTGGGCCCGTGGATCCTCGGCACCGCCAACCGCCTGGACCGGCTGCACGTGCGCACCGACGCCGCCTGGGCTGCGCTGGACGCGGCGCTCGCCCGCCGCGCCGTGGTCACCAGGGCCGTCGTGGCGTCCGTGCGGGTGAACGCCGACGTCAGCGACGTGCTGCGCGGTGCGGCCGACCGCGCCGAGAGAGCCGGGCGAGGCGACCGCGAGGCGGCGGAGAACGAGCTGAGCCGCCTGCTGGGCGCGCTGGACCGGGCCGTGCTGGCACCCGCGCTCGCCGCGGAGCTGTCGGACGCCGAGCAGCGCGTCGTGCTGGCCAGGCGCGTGCACAACGACGCCGTGCGCGACACCCTCACCCAGCGCAACCGCCGCGTCGTGCGGTGGCTCGCACTCGCCGGGACCGCCGGTCAGCCGGAGTACTTCGAGATCGCCGAGCCCCTGGAGGAGGGGGAGACCGCCGTGCTGACGCCGCGCCCGGCCGCTCGGGTGGTGATGGTCGACGGGGACGACCGCGTGCTGCTGTTCCAGGGCTTCGACCCGGCCAGGCCGCAGGAGTCGTTCTGGTTCACCGTGGGCGGGGGCGTCGAGCAGGGAGAGGAGCTGCACGAGGCGGCGGTGCGCGAGGCGTTCGAGGAGACCGGGGTGAAGCTGACGGCCGAGGACCTCGTGGGCCCGGTGTGGCGGCGGCGCACGGTGTTCAGCTTCGACGGCGAGACCTTCGACGCCGACGAGTGGTTCTTCCTGGCCCGCCCGCCGGAGTTCGTCGTCGACACGTCGGGCTTCGACGAGGTCGAGACGCGGACCGTGCAGCGGCACCGCTGGTGGACGGCGGAGGAGCTGCGGGCCACGGAGGACACCGTCTACCCGCTTCAACTGGCCGAGGTGCTGCCCGACCTGCTGGCGGACTCCTGGGACGGCAGGACCCGCGCCGTCCGCTGAGCGGCCCGGTCGTCCGTGCGTCGCACGAACCGGGGCACGTTTCGGAAGCGCGCTTCTTCCACGAGGAACCGGGCACGGCGGTGCGAACCGCACGGCAGCGGGAAGAACGGGCACGGGAACGATCGCCGTGCTGTCCGGCGGCCGCTCCCCGGTGGACGAGGAGTTGACCTCCACCGCGCTGGAGGTCCTAGGTTCGACGCGTAGCCGTCAAGACGGAGGAGGTCGTCGTGGCCGTGCAGTTGAACCACACCATCGTGCAAGCGGCGGACAGCGTCCGCTCCTCGCGCTTCGTCGCGGATCTGCTGGGGCTGGGGGAGCCCACGCCGTTCGGGCCGTTCCAGGTGGTGACCGTCGACAACGACGTCAACCTGGACTTCGTGCGGGCAGAGGGGGAGATCACCCCGCAGCACTACGCCTTCCTGGTGAGCGAGGACGACTTCGACGCGATCTTCGGCCGCATCCGCGAGCGGGGTCTGCCGCACTGGGCCGACCCGCACCACCAGCGGGCGGGGGAGATCAACACCAACGACGGCGGGCGCGGGGTGTACTTCGAGGACCTCGACGGGCACAACCTGGAGATCCTCACCCGCCCCTACGGCAGCGGCTGAGGGCGCGCACCGGCCGTCGCCCGAGCGGCTGGCACCCGGTGCGCCCCTCACACCCGCGGGATCACCTCGGCGCCGTAGGAGGCCATCGTCTCGTCCTTCTCGTCGTGCATCAGGTACAGCGCGAAGTTCGTCACGCCGATCTCCGCGAGCTGCTGGAGCCGGTCCACGTGCGCCGGAGCCGGACCGGTCAGGCAGAACCGGTCCACGATCTCGTCCGGCACGAAGTCCGTCGACGGGTTGCCCGCCCGCCCGTGGTGGGAGTAGTCGTAGCCCTCCCGGCCCCGGATGTAGTCCGTCAGCGCCGTCGGCACCGTCCCGGAGTCGCCGTAGCGGGCCACGAGATCGGCCACGTGGTTGCCGACCATCCCGCCGAACCAGCGCAGCTGATCGCGCTGGTGCGCCAGGTCCTCGCCCACGTAGGCGGGCGCGGCCACGCACATCGTGATCGCGTCCGGATCGCGGCCCACCGCCCGCGCGGCGTCGCGCACCGAGCCGATCGTCCAGCGGGCGATGTCCGGGTCGGCCGTCTGGAGGATGAACCCGTCGGCCTGCTCGCCGGCCATCCGCAGCGCCCTCGGCCCGTAGCCGGCCATCCAGATCTCCAGCTTCCCGTCGCGCACCCAGGGGATGCGCACGGGTGTGCCGTGGTGCTCGACCTCGCGCCCCTCGGCCAGCTCCTTGATCACGGTCATGGCCCGGCCGAGCGTCGCCAGCGACGCGGGCGGCTGACCGATGACGCGACGTGCCGAGTCGCCGCGGCCGATCCCGCACACCGTGCGGTTGCCGAACATGTCGTTCAGCGTCGCGAACAGCGACGCCGTGATCGACCAGTCGCGCGTGCCGGGGTTCGTGACCATCGGCCCGACCACCAGTCGCGAGGTGCGTGCGAGCACCTGCGAGTAGACGACGAACGGCTCCTGCCACAGCACCGCGGAGTCGAACGTCCAGCCGTGGCCGAAGCCCCTGTCCTCCGCAGCTCGCATGGCCTCGATCACGGCGGAGGCGGGCGGGTCCGTCTGGAGCACCACGCCGAAGTCCATCGCGGACACCCTCTCAGAGCAGGTACTGGGACAGGTCGCGGGCGAGGAACTTCCCGTGCCCCGCGGCGCCGTGGAACGCGTCGTCGGAGATCACGACCCGCCCGCGGGAGAGCACGGTGTCCACCTTCCCGGTCAGCTCCATCCCCTCGTAGGCCGAGTAGTCCACGTTCATGTGGTGCGTGCTCGCCGACAGCGTCTGCCGCGCGGCCGGGTCGTAGACCACGAGGTCGGCGTCGGCCCCCGGCGCGACGACGCCCTTGCGCGGGTACAGGCCGAACATCCGGGCCGGCGTCGTCGAGCTGATCTCCACCCAGCGCGGCAGCGAGATCTCGCCGCGCACGACGCCCTGGTGCAGCAGGTCCAGCCGGTGCTCCACGCCGGGAATCCCGTTGGGGATCTTGGAGAAGTCGCCGCGGCCCAGCTCCTTCTGCTCGGCGAAGCAGAACGGGCAGTGGTCGGTCGACACCAGCGACAGGTCGTTGGTGCGCAGGCCGCGCCACAGCTCGGCCTGGTGGTCCTTCGGCCGCAACGGGGGAGAGGCCACGTACTTCGCGCCCTCGAAGTCCGGTCTCGCCAGGTCCTCCAGCGACAGGAAGAGGTACTGCGGGCACGTCTCGGCGAACACGTTCTGCCCCGTGTCGCGCGCCGCCGTCACCGCGTCCAGCGCCTGCGCGGCCGACAGGTGCACGAGGTAGAGCGGCGCACCGGTCACCCGCGCCAGCGCGATGGCCCGCGACGTCGCCTCGCCCTCCAGCTCGGGCGGCCTGGTCAGGCCGTGCTCCACCGGGTCGCCCCGGCCCTCCGCGAGCGCCTGCGCCACGAGCTGGTCGATCGCGATGCCGTTCTCCGCGTGCATCATGATCATCGACCCGGTCTCGCGGGCCTTCTGCATCGCGCGCAGGATCTCCCCGTCCGTCGCGTAGAACACGCCGGGGTAGGCCATGAACATCTTGAAGGTGTTCACGCCCGCCTCGACGCAGGCGTCCACCTCCCGGAGCGAGGAGTCGTTCACGTCCGAGACGATCATGTGGAAGCCGTAGTCCACGGCGCAGTTGCCGTCGGCCTTCGCGTGCCACCCGTCCAGCGCGGACAGCAGCGAGGTGCCCTTCGCCTGCACGGCGAAGTCGACGATCGTCGTCGTGCCGCCCCACGCCGCGGCGATCGTGCCGGTCTCGAAGGTGTCGGCGGAGAACGTGCCGCCGAAGGGCATCTCCATGTGGGTGTGCCCGTCGATCCCGCCGGGGACCACGTACTTGCCGCTCGCGTCGACCACCCGCTCCGCGCTCGCCGCCCACTGCTGGGCGAGGCCGGACTCGGGCGAGGCCAGCGCCGCGATCCGCTCGCCGTCGACCAGCACGTCCGCGGTGTGCGCGCCGGTCGCGTTGACGACCGTGCCGCCGCTGATCACGGTGCTCACGGCCGCACCAGCGAGTCGTAGGTGTCCGGGCGGCGGTCGCGGTAGAACGCCCAGAGGTCCCGCACCTCGGCGAGCGCCCCCATGTCCAGGTCGCGCACCACGACCTCCTCCTCGGTGTCGGAGGCGGCGTCGCCGACGAGCTGACCGCGCGGGTCGACGAAGTAGGACTGGCCGTAGAAGTCGTTGTCCCCCAGCGGTTCGACGCCCACGCGGTTGATCGTGCCCACGTAGTACTCGTTGGCCACGGCGGCGGCGGGCTGCTCCAGCCGCCACAGGTACTCCGACAGACCTCGGCTGGTGGCCGACGGGTTGAACACGATCTTCGCGCCCGCGAGGCCCAGCGCCCGCCAGCCCTCGGGGAAGTGCCGCTCGTAGCAGATGTAGACGCCGACGCGGCCGACCGCGGTGTCGAACACGGGGTAGCCGAGGTTGCCGGGACGGAAGTAGAACTTCTCCCAGAATCCCTTGACCTGCGGGATGTGGTTCTTGCGGTGCTTGCCC
This sequence comes from Umezawaea beigongshangensis, assembly GCF_016464305.1. Classification (GTDB taxonomy): domain Bacteria; phylum Actinomycetota; class Actinomycetes; order Mycobacteriales; family Pseudonocardiaceae; genus Umezawaea_A; species Umezawaea_A beigongshangensis. Next base: position 606,036 of record NZ_JAEIOJ010000002.1, on the reverse strand, counting down.
AGGTACGTGCCGTCGGCGTCGATCACCGCCGCGGTGTTGAAGTACACGCCGGGCTGCTCGTGCTCGTACACCGGCACGACCAGCACCACGCCCAGCTGCTCGGCCAGCTCGCACATGAGCCGCGTGGTCGGTCCGTCGGGGACCGCCTCGGTGTAGGAGTAGTAGTCGGAGTCCTGGACCTGGCAGAAGTACGGACCGTAGAACAGCTCCTGGAGGCACACGACCTGCGCGCCCCGCGAGGCGGCGCTGCGGATCGCCTCGACCGCGTTCGCGATCATGGACTCCTTGTCGCCGGTCCACCTCTGCTGGACCAGCCCGGCTCGGACGACGTCGCTCACTCAGATCTCCTCCTTCGGACGGCTGGTGACCGGCCACGACAGCGCCAGGTGGACCACGAGTCCGCCTGCCAGTCCGACCACCCAGTTGTAGTCGTAGAGGGGCTTGAGGAACGGGATCAGCCCGTCCTCCGGGAACGGTCCGCCGCCCGGCGCCGAGTGCGCGCCGCCGACCGCGAGGAGCGAGCCGACGACCGTCGCGACGACCGCCCGCCAGTTCCAGCCCGCGCGGTACCAGTAGGCGCCGCGCCCGTCGAGGTACAGGTCGGCCAGGTGCAGGTGGGTGCGGTTCAGGACCCAGTACCCCGCGACGAACACCCCGGCCACCGACGCGAGCAGGCCGCCGTAGAACCCGAGCCAGGCGAAGACGTAGGTGCCGGGGTCGGCGATGAGCCGCCACGGCTGCACGGCGACGCCGAGGACGCCGGTGACGAGACCGCCCACCGCGAAGGTGATGCGTCGCGGGAACGCGTTGGAGAAGTCGTAGGACGGGCTGACGACGTTGGCCGCCAGGTTCGCCGAGATCGTCGCGAGCACCAGCGCGACCAGCGCCACGACCACCACCACGGGGCTGTCGAAGCGGCTGGCCAGCTCGGCCGGGTCCCAGATCGCCTCGCCGTACAGCGCGACCGCGCCCGAGGTCGTGAGGATCGCGACGATCGCGATGAACGACATCGTGGTCGGCAGGCCGAGGAGCTGGCCGACGACCTGCTTGCGCTGACTGCCGCCGAACCGGGTGAAGTCCGGCATGTTCAGCGACAGCGTCGACCAGAACGCGATCATGCCCATCAGCGCGGGGAAGAAGACCTTCCAGAAGTCGGCGCCCCAGCCCAGCCGCGACGGCTCGGACAGGATCGGCCCGAAGCCGCCCGCCCGCACCGCGACGTAGCAGAGCAGGACCAGGAAGCCCACCGACACCAGCGGCGCCGTCCAGTTCTCGAAGCGCCGGATCGCCTCCATGCCGCGCCAGACGATCAGCATCTGCGCGACCCAGAAGAGGAGGAAGCACGCCCACAGCGTCCACGGCTGGCCCAGCACGACCGCCGCACCCGTCCAGGAGCCGCCCACGAGCTTGCCGACGATCACGTGCAGCGCCTTGCCGCCGACCCACGTCTGGATGCCGAACCACGCGCAGGCGACGAACGCGCGCAGCAGCGCCACGAGGTTGGCGCCGCGCACGCCGTAGAACGCGCGGGCGAACACCGGGAACGGGATGCCGTACTTCGTGCCCGCGTGGCTGTTGAGCAGCATGGGGATCAGCACGACCAGGTTGCCCAGGGTGATCGTGAGGAGCGCCTGCACCCAGTCCATCCCCAGCGCGATCAGCGACGCGGCGAGCGTGTAGCTGGGGATGTTGTGCGCCATCCCCATCCACAGCGCGAAGAAGTTGTAGGTCGTCCAGGTGCGCTGCTCCACCGGGACCGGCGCGAGTTCGGCGTTGGCGAAGCGGCTGCCGGCGAGGACGGACGGGGCGCGCAGCTCGACGCGCCCGTCCGGGTGCGCCCGCTGGGACGAGGTCGCCCGGGACGAGGTCGCCGGATCGGCGGTGGCCGAGGGGTCCGGTGCCACCGGTCACACCCCTGTTACGCTGGTGAGACGGGGGCCGGGTGCCCGCCCTGCGCGCCGCTGACGGGCTCGCGTCGACTCGATGTCCATCTCGGAATCCTGTGGCTCTCCCGCCACTGCGGGGCAGTGGCACACTGTCCGCGGTTGGCGAGATCAGAGCACACGGTGTCCGTTGCGCGTTCCGGTCCGGCAGGGGTGAGCGGTGGTCCGTCGTCGTGGCGTGCTGATCGGCGGGCTGCTGGGAGCCGCCTCGCTCGGCACGGGTGTGCTCGACCTGCTGGGCGGCGATCAGGGGGTGCGGCGTCGGCTCGGCCTCACCGGTCCGGTCGGCAGGATTCCCCCGGTGAACCCGGCGACGGTGCTCTCCCAGCGCTTCCACTCGGCGGCACGCGGTCGCGAGGTGGAGGCCGTCGCGATCGTCCCCGCGGACGTCGAGGACCGCTCCGCGCTGCCGGTGTGCCTGGTGCTGCACGGCCGCGACGGGAACGCGCGCACCGCGATGACGTCCGGGCTGCCGTGGTTCCTCGCCGCGCAGGCCGGTCCGATCGCGCTGCTCGCCGTCGACGGCGGGAGCGACACGTGGTGGATCGAGCGCCGCGCGGGTGACGACCCGCAGGCGATGCTGCGCGACGAGGCCCCGGCGTGGGCGGCGGAGATGGGGCTCGGTCCGGTGCGCGGTGCGCTCGGCACCTCGGCGGGCGGCGCGGGCGCGCTGAACCTGGCCCGCCGCACACCCCTGGCCGCGGTCGCGGCCGTCAGCCCCGCGGTGTTCGCCCGCTGGTCAGACGCCCGCCGCCTGGACGCGTTCGCCTCCGAGGAGTCCTGGCGCGAGCACGAGCCGCTGCTGCACGTCGACGACCTGCCCGACGACACCGCCGTGGGCGTGTGGTGCGGGCGGGAGGACCCGCTCTACGACGCGTCGCTGACCCTGGCCCAGGCGACGCGAGCGGAGTTCGCGTCCTTCGGCCACGGCGCCCACGACAACGCCTACTGGTACCGAGCCCTGCCCAGCGCCCTCGCCTTCCTCTCCACCCACCTGGCACGACCCGCGAGTTGACCGTTCGCGTTCGACGAGTGGACCGTTCGACCTCGGCGGCAGGCCCGAACGCTCAACTCGCGGTGCCTGGACGCTCAACTCGTGGTGCCCGAACGCTCAACTCGTGGGTCAGGGGGTGGTCAGGTCTGTGACCAGGAGGGCCACCGAGAGGGACAGCACCGACTCCGGGTCCTCCAGGGACACGCCCAGGACCTGCTCGATCCTCGCCAGCTGCTGGTAGTAGGCCGTGCGGGACAGGTGGGCCGCTGCGGCGGCGGCCGACTTGTTGCCGCCCTGCTCGCAGAAGCAGCGCAGCAGCTCCAGCAGACGACTGCCCTGCGCCGCGTCGCGGGTGACCAGCGGGCCCAGCTCGCGCTCCGCGAACGCCCGCACGCGCTCGTCGTCGCGCAGCAGGTGCAGCAGGCCGCGCAACCGCACGTCGTCGAGCCGGTGGTACAGCCCGGCCGACGGCGAGCGCAGCGCCGCACCGGCCACGTGCGCGGCCTCGCCGAGGCTGCGCCGCACGTCCGGCGCTCCCAGCACGGTCGTGCCGACGGCCACGACCACCGGCAGGCCGTGCTGCGTGGCCGCCGCGGTGCGGTGCACCTCCGTGGCGAAGCGGCGCAGCACCGCCTCCAGCCCCACCTGCGGCGGCAGCGACAGCAGGGCGCGCACGGTCGTGTCGTCCACGACGCCCACCAGGGCGGGCACGGTCGCGCGCCGCGCCGCCAGCGCCGTGGCCTCGGCGAGGTCGCGCAGCACCTCCTGCGTCGTGACGGCCTGCGCCGGGGAGGTCGTGCTGCCCGGCCGGATCGCCACGCCCAGGAGCTGCCTGCGCTCCAGCGGCACGCCGAGCGCGGCGGCCCGCGCGGGCAGGTCGTGCGGTGGCGGCGCCTGTCCCAGCAGCTGCGTCAGCACCGTGCGGTGCGCCTGGCGCTCCAGGCTCTCCCGGTCGCGCGCCACCAGCCGGTGCACGGCCAGCGCCGACGCGGCGCGCTCGGCGACGACGACGTGCCGGTGCGGCGGGTCGTCCGGGGACAGCAGCACCAGCCGTCCCCAGTCCGCGCCCCGCGCGCCGACCACGGTCACCAGCCAGCCCGCCTCCTCGTGGTAGGCGGTGCGCTCGGGCACGGACACGGCCCGCGAGCGCTGCCCCCAGTCGGCCAGCAGCTCCGCCGGGTCCTGCCCGGCGGCGTCGTAGGCGAGCACGTCGTGCCCCAGCGTCTCCAGCACCACGGGCAGGCCCGACGTCCTGGCCACCTCGCGCAGCACCTCGGCGGGCTCGGCCCCGGCGACGGTCAGCGCCGTGAACGTCTCGTGCACCTGCTCGGCCGCGCGCAGCTCGGCGAGCTGCGCGTCCACGATCAGGGCGACCACGGCCTCGGTCACGGACACGAACCGCGTCTCCACGGCGAGCGTCACCAGCGGCATCCCGTGCTGCTCCGCGGCCTCCACCAGCGCCGGGGGCACCCGGTCGCTCCACCGGCGCACCAGTTCCACGACCAGTCCGGCGGCGCCCACGGACGCCAGGTCCTCCACGTAGCGGCTGAGCCCAGCCGGATCGCCGGGCAGCGCGATGCCGGTCGTGAGCACCAGTTCGCCGCCGCGCAGCAGCGGCGCGATGTCCGCGATCTCCGACACGTGCACCCAGCGCACGCGCCGGTCCAGGCCAGCGGACCCGGCGACGAGCCTCGGCCGTCCGCGCCGGATCACCGGCAGCGCAACGGCTTCCGCGACGGTGGGGTACACGTCCGGCTCCTCCCGACGGCTGCACACAACGTAATGCGGACGGGCCCGGCGAGGTACACGTTGTGCATGGTGTCCGGGCGCGTCCCCCGACCAGACTCGGCTGCACGAGCTCACCGACGGAGGAAACGATGGCCCACCGAGAGCTGCTGGCCCGCCACCGAGCGGTCATGCCGAACTGGATGGCCCTCTACTACGACGAACCCATCGAGATCGCCAGCGCGAGCGGGCGCCGGGTGACCGACCGCGAGGGGCGCACCTACCTGGACTTCTTCGCGGGCATCCTCACCAACGCCGTCGGCTACGACGTCGCGGAGATCAACGACGCGCTGCGCGCCCAGATCGACCGCGGTGTCCTGCACACGTCCACGCTGTACCTGATCGAGTCGCAGGTGAGGCTCGCGGAGCGGATCGCCGGGCTGTCGGGCATCCCGGACGCCAAGGTGTTCTTCACCAACTCCGGCACCGAGGCCAACGAGACGGCCCTCATGCTCGCCACCCGGTACCGGCGCAGCGACCAGGTCCTGGCGCTGCGCAACTCCTACCACGGCCGCGCGTTCGCCACGGTCGCGATCACCGGCAACCGCGGCTGGTCGGCGAGTTCGCTCAGTCCGGTGAGGGTGAGCTGGGTGCACGGCGGCTACCGCTACCGCAGCCCGTTCCGCGACCTCTCCGACGAGGACTACGTGGCGGCCTGCGTCGCCGACCTGCGGGACGTGCTGGAGACGACCACGGCGGGCGACGTGGCCTGCATGATCGTCGAGCCGATCCAGGGCGTCGGCGGGTTCGCGGTGCCGCCGGACGGGCTGTTCCGCGAGTTCAAGACTGTGCTCGACGAGCACGGCGTCCTGCTGGTCTCCGACGAGGTGCAGACCGGCTGGGGCCGCACGGGCGAGCACTTCTGGGGCATCGGGGCCCACGGGGTCGTGCCCGACGCGATGACCTTCGCCAAGGGGCTGGGCAACGGCCTCGCCATCGGCGGCGTCGTCGCCGGGCCCGACCTGATGGACTGCCTGACCGCCAACTCGATCTCCACGTTCGGGGGAAACCCGCTGTCCACCGCCGGCGCGCTCGCCACGCTCGACTACCTCCTCGACCACGACCTCCAGGCCAACGCCGCGAAGCTCGGCGACCGGCTGATCTCCGGCCTGCGCGACGTCGCCGAACGCCACCGCGTCGTCGGCGACGTCCGCGGCAAGGGCCTGATGGTCGCCGTGGAGCTCGTCGGTCCGGACGGCGAGCCGGACCGGGCCGCGGCGGCCGGTGTGCTCGGCGGGACGCGGGAGCGCGGCCTGCTCGTCGGCAGGGGCGGCCTGCACGGCAACGTGATCCGCCTGGCACCGCCCATGACGCTGACCGGGGACGAGGTCGACGAGGCGCTCGGCGCGCTCGCCCCGGCGATCGAGGCGGTGGACCGGTGAGGATCACCCACCGGATCGGGGGCAAGCCCTGGACCGGCGCCGCGGAGCGCACCGGCGACGTGCACGACCCGGCCACGGGCGCGGTGAGCGGCCGGGTCGACCTGGCGAGCGCGTCCGACGTGGACGTCGCGGTCGCGGCGGCCCGCGAGGCGTTCACGTCGTGGCGGGACGCCTCGCTGGCCCGCAGGACCAGGGTGATGTTCGCCTTCCGGGAGCTGCTCGACGCCCGCAGCGCCGACCTCGCGGCGATCGTGACCGCCGAGCACGGGAAGGTGCTCTCCGACGCCGCGGGCGAGGTGCAGCGGGCGCTGGAGTCGGTCGAGTTCGCCTGCGGTGTCCCGCACCTGCTCAAGGGCGGCTACAGCGAGAACGCCTCCACCGGGGTCGACGTGTACTCGATCCAGCAGCCGCTGGGGGTGGTCGGCGTGATCTCGCCGTTCAACTTCCCCGCGATGGTGCCGCTGTGGTTCGTGCCCCACGCCGTCGCGTGCGGCAACACCGTCGTGCTCAAGCCCAGCGAGAAGGACCCGTCGGCCGCCAACGTCATCGCGGAGCTGTTCGCCGAGGCGGGGTTGCCCGACGGCGTGCTCAACGTCGTGCACGGCGACAAGGAGGCGGTGGACCGGCTGCTGGAGCACCCGGACGTGAAGGCGGTGTCGTTCGTCGGCTCCACGCCCGTCGCCCGGTACGTCTACGAGACCGCGACCCGCAACGGCAAGCGCGTGCAGGCGCTCGGCGGCGCGAAGAACCACGTGGTGGTCCTGCCCGACGCCGACCTGTCGCTCGCCGCCGACGCGGCCGTCTCGGCGGGCTTCGGCTCGGCGGGGGAGCGGTGCATGGCGGTGTCGGTGGTCGTCGCCGTCGATCCGGTGGGCGACGACCTGGTGAGCGCGATCGCCGACCGCATCGCGGACCTGCGCGTGGGCGACGGCCGGCGGCCCGGCTGCGAGATGGGCCCGCTCGTGACGGGTGCGCACCGCGACCGCGTCGCGTCCTACGTGGACGCCGGCCGCGAGGCGGGCGCCGAGCTGGTCGTCGACGGGCGGGACCACCCGGTCGACGGTGACCCGGCCGGGTTCTGGCTCGGTCCGACGCTGTTCGACCGGGTGCGGCCGGACATGTCCGTCTACACCGACGAGATCTTCGGCCCGGTGCTGTCGGTGGTGCGCGTCGCGACGTACGAGGAGGCCGTGGCGCTGGTCAACCGAAACCCCTTCGGAAACGGCACCGCCGTGTTCACCCGCGACGGCGGCGCGGCGCGGAGGTTCCAGAACGAGATCGAGGTGGGAATGGTCGGCGTGAACGTTCCCGTTCCGGTCCCGGTCGCCTACTACTCGTTCGGCGGGTGGAAGAACTCGCTGTTCGGCGATGCGCACGCCTACGGACCGGAGGGCGTGCACTTCTTCACGCGTTCCAAGGTGATCACGAGTCGCTGGCCCGATCCGTCGCACGGCGGGGTGAACCTGGGTTTCCCCCAGAACACCTGAGCGGAGCCCGCGCCGTTCCGCGCCACGGCGGGGGACGGCGTGGCGGGCCTCGTCCACCAGCTCGCCGTCCGCTCCTCCGCCGAGGAGTTGCCGCAGGTGCGGTGCCGCTCGTCGACGGAACCCTCGTGCGGGACCGCAGCAGGTCCGCGGGTCCGTGCGCGACCGCTCCGGGGCGCGCCCGGACGCACCGTGCGCCGGGGCGCGCCCGGACGCACCGCGGGGAGGGGTGCGTCCGGACGAGCTCGTGCGACGGACGCTCAGCGGGCGCGAGCGGCGACCACCTCCGGCGCGGGGTCGAACCGCGCGAACCTGCGGGTGAACGTGCCGGTGCCCGACGTGATCGACCGCAGCTCCACCGGGTAGCGCAGCAGTTCCACGCTCGGCACCTCCGCGCGCACCAGGGTCGCGCCCGTGCCGTCGGTCTCGGTGCCGAGCACCCGGCCGCGCCGTCCCGACAGGTCGCCGAGCACCGTGCCCAGGTGTTCGTCGGGCATCCGCACCTCCACCTCGTCCAGCGGTTCCAGCAGCCGGGTGCGGCCGTTCGCGGCGGCGTCCTTGAGCGCCAGCGATCCGGCGGTCTGGAACGCCGCGTCGGAGGAGTCCACCGAGTGCGCCTTGCCGTCGACGAGCGTCACCCGCACGTCCACGACCGGGTGGCCGCCCCGGAGGCCGCGCGCGAGCTGGGCGCGGACGCCCTTCTCGACGCTGGAGATGAACTGGCCGGGCACCGCGCCGCCCACGACGCGGTCGACGAACTCGACACCGCTCCCGCGCGGCAGCGGTTCCACGACGATGTCGCACACCGCGTACTGGCCGTGGCCGCCGGACTGCTTCACGTGCCGCCCGTGCCCCCCGGCGGCCTCGGCGAACGTCTCGCGGAACGGCACCCGCACCGGTTCGGTGTCCACCTCGGCGCCTCCGGCGCGCAGCCGGGCGAGCACCACGTCGGCGTGCGCCTCGCCCATGCACCACAGCACGAGCTGGTGCGTCTCGGCGTTGCGGTCCAGGCGCAGCGTCGGATCACCCGCCACGAGCCGGGACAGGTTGCGCGCCAGGGTGTCCTCGTCGCTGCGGCTGCGCGGCACGACCGCCACCGGCAGCAGCGGTTCCGGCATCGGCCACGGTGCCACGAGCAGCGGCTGCTCCGGCGCGGACACGGTGTCGCCGGTCTCGGCGGAGGAGAGCTTCGTCAGCGCGCACAGGTCGCCCGCCACGCAGTAGGGCACCTCGTGCAGCGCCGCCCCCAGCGGTGCGTAGACGTGCGCGACGCGCTCGTCCACGTCGTGGTCGTCGTGCCCGCGCCCGGCCATGCCGTGCCCGGACACGTGCACGGGCAGTTCGGGGCGCAGCGTGCCGGAGAACACCCGCACGAGGGACACCCGGCCCACGTAGGAGTCCACCGCGGTCCGCACGACCTCGGCCAGCAGCGGACCGGCCGGGTCGACCGGCAACCGGGGGTGCGGCACGCCGTCGACGCCCGTCACCTCGGGCAGCGCGTGCTCCAGGGGTGAGGGGAACGCGCGCGAGATGCCGTCGAGCAGCTCGTGCAGCCCGACGCCGGTGGTCGCGCACACCGGCAGCACAGGGTGGAACGCGCCGCGCGTCACAGCGGTCTCCAGGTCCGCGATCAGCACGTCCTGGTCCAGCTCCTCGCCGCCGAGGTAGCGGTCCATGAGGGTCTCGTCCTCGCTCTCGGCGATGATCCCCTCGATCAGCTCGGCCCGCGCCTCGCCGATCTCCTCCAGCAGGTCCGCGTCCGGCTCGACGATCGCCGGCGGCGCGCCGCGGGTGTAGTCGTGGACGCGGCCGGTCAGCACGCCCACCAGGCCGAGGGGGTGGGGCAGGTACAGCGGCAGCACGCCCGCGCCGAACGCCTCGCGGCACGCCGCCATCTCCGCGGTGACGTCGGCGCGCTGGTGGTCGGTGCGGGCGACGACGACCGCGCGCGGCATGCCCACCGCGGCGCACTCCTGCCACAGCGCGGTGGTCGCGGCGTCCACCCCCTCGGCCGCGCACACCACGAACAGGGCGGCGTCGGCGGCGCGCAGCCCGGCGCGCAGCTCCCCGACGAAGTCCGCGTACCCCGGCGTGTCGATGAGGTTGATCTTCACGTCGCCGTGCCGCAGCGGCGCGACCGCCAGACCCACGGACCGCTGCTGGCGGACGGCCGCCGGGTCGTGGTCGCACACGGTGCTGCCCTCCACGACCGAACCGGCTCTGGTGAGCACTCCGGTGGCGGTGAGCAGGGCCTCGGTGAGCGTGGTCTTGCCGGAGCCGGAGGGGCCCACCAGCACGACGTTGCGGACTCTGGCCGGGTCGTCCACAGCGACCGGGCCTGCCGGGTGACCGTTGTCTGCGCTCTTGCTTCCCACGGGACTGCCCTCCGAGAACTCATCGGGGTCTTCGGTGCAAGCGTTGGTGTCCGATCTCACACCCGCACGCCGGTCCCGACAAGGGGGAACGGCGGTGACAACCCGCGAGGACGAACGAGGTCTTTCCGCGTGACGAGCGCCACCACCTGCGGTGGAGGAGCAAGTGGCCTTCCGATTACGTGGCTGATTGGCCGGTGTCGGGGGTCCACGTGCGTCGTAGGCTGAGGGTGCTTCACGCCCACCGTCAGACGTCGAGAGGTTCACCGTGCCCACTTCTTCCAGCTCCGACTCCGTCCAGGTGACGGGTACCGCGCGCGTCAAGCGCGGCATGGCGGAGATGCTCAAGGGCGGCGTGATCATGGACGTGGTCGACGCCGAGCAGGCGAAGATCGCGGAGAACGCCGGCGCCGTGGCGGTCATGGCGCTGGAGCGCGTCCCGGCCGACATCCGCGCCCAGGGCGGCGTGTCCAGGATGAGCGATCCGGACATGATCGACGGCATCGTCTCCGCGGTGTCGATCCCGGTGATGGCCAAGGCCCGCATCGGCCACTTCGTCGAGGCCCAGATCCTCCAGTCCCTCGGTGTCGACTACGTCGACGAGTCCGAGGTGCTCACCCCGGCCGACTACGCCAACCACATCGACAAGTGGCAGTTCACCGTGCCGTTCGTCTGCGGGGCGACGAACCTGGGCGAGGCGCTGCGCCGCATCACCGAGGGCGCGGCGATGATCCGCTCCAAGGGCGAGGCCGGCACCGGCGACGTCTCCAACGCCACCACGCACATGCGCAAGATCGGCGGTGAGATCCGCCGGTTGCAGACCCTGTCGCCCGACGAGCTCTACGTCGCGGCCAAGGAGCTCCAGGCGCCCTACGAGCTGGTGCGCGAGGTCGCCGAGGCGGGCAAGCTGCCCGTCGTGCTGTTCACCGCGGGCGGCATCGCGACCCCGGCCGACGCGGCGATGATGATGCAGCTCGGCGCCGAGGGCGTGTTCGTCGGTTCCGGCATCTTCAAGTCCGGCAACCCCGAGCAGCGCGCCGAGGCGATCGTGAAGGCCACCACCTTCCACGACGACCCGGACGTGCTGGCGAAGGTCTCCCGCGGTCTGGGCGAGGCGATGGTCGGCATCAACGTCGACGAGATCCCGCAGCCGCACCGCCTGGCCGAGCGCGGCTGGTAGCCGTCCGCCGCGAGGGCCGTCCCGGCACGCGGGGCGGCCCCCGCGCCGTGCTGTTCCGGAGCGCTCGCCGGGTCGAGGACGAACTCCTGGTCGGCGCCGCCGGTGCACGTCGTCTGCACGATCACCGCGCCCGGCGCGTCCTGCGACGGTCCGTCGCGGTGCCCCGCGCACAGGCCGCTGTGCGCGAGGCGCAACCGGTAGCGGTCCGACGTGGACGCCCGCTCGAACAGGAACCGCTGGTGCGCGGCGTCGGCGCACGGCACGGGCACCAGCGGGGCCCCGTCGCCGGTGTAGGCGTTGTCCACCGACAGGCACGTCACCGAGCCGCCCGGTTCGTGCCACTCGACCGCGTGCCCCGAGCGCACGACCCGCACGAACGTCGCGGGTCCGGCCGACTCGCAGGCCCGCTGCACGGCGACCACCCGCGCCGCCCCCGCGCCGCGCCGGTCGCCCGACCCGACGCACAGGCCGTCGGCTCCCGCGACCCGGACGCGGTACCAGCCCTCGGCGGGCAGCACCTCCGGCGCGCCGCGCGGGGGATCACCGAGGAACGCCGACACGATCGCGGCCAGGGCGAGGGTCAGCCCGGCCGCGACCCACGGCGCCGCGCGGGACCCGGTCGTCACACCCCCAGTAAAGCCCCGGACTCACACGTGTTCCATCACCATGACGGCTGAAGTCCCCGGTTCCAGCGCGCGGCAGGTGTGCGGGAGGTCGCCGGGGTAGACGAGGTAGTCGCCGGGGCCGAGCTCCACCGGGTCGTCGCGCAGCCCGGCCAGCAGGCGGCCGGTGCTGACGATCAGGTGCTCCACGCTCCCGCGCCCGTGCGGCTCGGAGTCCCGCGCCGGTCCCGGTTCGAGGGTGAACAGGTAGACGTCGCGGCGAGCGCCCGGCGGGCACGACGCGAGCAGGGTCGTGCGGTAGTCGGAGTGCTCGGCGCGGATCGAGGGCCCCTCGCCGGCGCGGATCACCCGCACCCGTGCCACCGGGGGGTCGACCAGTCTGCTGAAGGGCACGTCCAGCGCCACGCCGAGCGCCCAGAGCGTCTCGACGCTCGGGTTGCCGTTGCCGGACTCCAGTTGCGACAGCGTGGACTTCGCGATGCCCGCGCGCTTGGCCAGTTCGCTCAGCGACAGACCCGCGCGCTCGCGCTCCCGGCGCAGCGAGGCCGCGATGACGTCCAGCGGTGCGCTCATGCCACCTCCTGTGTTCGGCGTGACGGACCACTCGTTCGACTTGACGAACGCTCCGCGCTTGTCCAGTGTAAAGGACCATGCGTTCGATCTGGCGAACACTCGATCCCCCGCTGCTGCGCGACGTCGCCGCCGTGGCGGCCGGTGCCGCGGTCAACGGCGCCTCCTTCGGGGCCATCGCGGTCGCGTCCGGCCTGGCGTGGTGGATGCCCACCGCGATGTCCGTGCTGGTCTTCGCCGGTGGCGCGCAGTTCATGGCGGTCGGCGTCGTCGCCGCGGGCGGCAGTCCGGCCGCCGCGGTGATCGCCGGGCTGGTCCTCAACTCCCGGCACCTGCCGTTCGGCCTCGCGGTCGGCGACGTGCTCGGCCGCAGCTGGCTCGGCAGGCTCGTCGGCAGCCACCTGCTGATCGACGAGACCGTGGCGTTCGCGCTGGCGCAGCGCGACCCGGCCCGCGCCCGCGCCGCCTACTGGGCGTGCGGCGTGTCGCTGTTCGTCGCCTGGAACGTCGGGGTGATCGGCGGCGCCCTCGCCGGTCGGGCCGTCGGCGACCCCGGCGCGTTCGGGCTGGACGCCGCGTTCCCCGCGGCGCTGCTGGCCCTCGTCCTGCCCGCGCTGCGCGACGCGGCCACCCGTCGGGCCGCTCTGCTCGGCGCGGCGGTCGCGCTGGCCACCACACCGCTGCTGCCCGCGGGCGTGCCGGTGCTGCTGTCCCTGTTCGGCCTCGTGGCCGCGGTCGGCGGACCGGCGGCGGCCTCCACCCGTGCGAACCAGGAGGTCTCGTGACCCTCGCGGCCGTGCTCGTCCTCGCCGTCGGCACCTACGCGTTCCGGCTGGCCGGACCGCTGCTGCGCGACCGGGTCCGGTTGCCCGACCGGGTCCGCGACCTGATGACCACCGCGGCCACCGTGCTGCTGGTCGCCCTCGTGGCCACGTCGTCGCTGACGGACGGTCGCGGCTTCGCGGGCTGGGCGCTTCCCGCCGGGGTGACGGTCGGCGGGCTCGCCGCGTGGCGCAGGTGGCCTTTCGTGGTCGTGGTCGTTCTCGCGGCCGCGACGACGGCCGGTCTTCGCTCGATCGGCGTCAGGTGACAGGGCGTTATCTTTTGGGTACGCTGGGTGGTGCAGGGGGCGCCGGCGGAAGTGGTGTTCCCATGTCGAGACGACGGCTCGTCGTACTGCTCGCTGTCCTGGTCCTCGTGACCGGTCTGGTCGTGGTCGTCGTCGCGCGCGGCCAGGACACCGACGAGGCGGTGTCCGACGGCAGGGCGCGCTTCCAGGTCCTCAGCCCCACGCTGATCCGCGTGGAGTACGCCGAGGACGGGGTCTTCGAGGACCGGCCCACGTTCAACGCGATCGAGCGCGACCTGCCCGACACGTCGTTCAGCACCGCGGTCGAGGAGGGCGGGGTGCGGGTCGTCCGCACCGACCGGCTGACCCTGCGCTACCGGCAGGGTTCGGGGCCGTTCACCTCGGAGAACCTCAGCGTCGAGCTGAAGACCGGTCCGCGGCGCGTGACCGCCCGCCCGGTCTGGCACCTCGCCGGTTCCTGCTACCGGTCGACGGCGTGCCAGCTGGAGACCGCGCGGCTCGGCGACGGCGCCGTCGGCCTCGCCGACGAGCCGAACCACACCGGACGCGGCTTCGCGGGTCTCTTCGCCCGCGGCTCGCGGGTGGACTGGACGCAGCGCGACGTTCCCGCCGCCGGGGAGTACCGCGTGCACCTGCGGTACTCCAGCCGCGGAGAGCAGACGCTCGTCGTGTCCGGCGGCGGCGCGGACCAGCGGATCACGCTGCCGTCGACCGGTGAGTCCGGCTCGTGGTCGACCGCGTCCACGACGCTGAGGCTGCCCGCCGGGGACACGCCGATGTCGCTGCGCTGCGAGACGGAGGTCGGCTGCGACGTCGAGGCCGACGCCGTCGCCGTCACACCGCCGCGCGACCCGTACCCGGAAAGCGCCCGCGCCGACGCCGAGCACGCCGCAGCCAACCTCGGCGCGTGGCGGCGCAGCCTGGACGAGGTGGGCGACCACGACCCGGCGCGGACGATGACCTACGAGGGCCTGCTCAGCCGCGACGGCTGGTACCTGCTCAACGACACCGAGACCGCCGTCGCGGGCGACGACGGGAGCACCACCCCGCGCCCCGCTCGCGACAAGCCCTACCAGGACGGCTACTTCTTCGGCTACGGCCACGACCTCCGGCAGGGCCTGGCCGACCTGAAGGCGCTGACCGGTCCGCCGGTGATGCTGCCGCAGTGGGCCTTCGGCACCTGGTACTCCCGCTACGGGGTGATGACCGACGCCCAGTACCGCGGGGAGCTGCTGCCCCGCTTCCGCGCGGAGCAGGTCCCGCTCGACGTCCTCGTGGTGGACACCGACTTCAAGGCGGGCAACGACTGGAACGGCTGGGACTGGGACGCCCAGCTGTTCCCCGATCCGCGGGGCTTCCTCGACTGGGCCGACCAGCAGGGGTTGCGCGTGTCGCTCAACGTCCACCCGAGCATCGACGCGGGCGACCCGCGCTACCCCGAGGTCGTGCGCCGCGTCGGCCGGGAGCTGGAACCCGGTGTCTGCGGGCTGGGCGAGGGCTTCGACTGCCGCGTGTTCGACATGAGCGAGCCAGCTCAGCGCGACGCCTACTTCGCGTTGCACGACCAGTTCGAGCAGCTCGGCCACCCCGTGCTGTGGTGGCTGGACTCGTGCTGCGACGGCACGCGCTACCGGCCGGAGGGCGTGTCGCCGGACAGCCTCTTCAACGCCGCCTACGCCCGCCGGGCCGACGAGCGGGGGCAGCGCGGGTTCTCCTGGAACCGCAGCGGCAGCGGCTTCACCGGCTACGGGGACAACCGGCTCTACCCGGCCGGACCGTGGGCCGAGCACCGTTACACCGTCGACACCTCGATGGACACCAGGTCGAGCTGGGAGATGCTCGGCTACGCCTCGTACTACACGATCCGCCGCGGCAACGTCGGAATGGCCTACGAGTCCCACGACATCGGCGCGCACAACTTCTCCGGCAGCCCCGAGAACGTGCTGCCGCCCGACCTGTACGCCCGCTGGGTGCAGCTCGGCACGTTCCAGCCGATCATGCGGCTGCACTCCAACCACGGCGCCAGGCTGCCGTGGGAGTACCCGGAGCCCGCGCGCTCCTCGGCGGCGTCGTTCCTGCGGCTGCGCGAGGCGCTGCTGCCGCACACCTACACCCTGGGCCGGGAGGCCCACGACACCGGCCTGCCGATGAACCGCGGCCTCTACCTGAACTACCCGGAGCACCCCGAGGCCCACGAGTTCGACCAGCAGTACCTCTACGGCGACGACGTGCTCGTCGCGCCGGTCACCACGCCGGGCACGGAGAACGTGCCCACGCGGACGTGGATCCCGCCGGGGGAGTGGACGAACTGGTTCACCGGCGAGACCCTCACCGGTCCGGCCGTCACGACGGTCACCACGGACCTGTCCACCATGCCGGTGTTCCTGCGCGCGGGCGGAATCCTGCCCACCCGCACCGACCGGGTCGAGCACGCGACCCAGCGCCCGCTGGACCGGATCACCCTGGACGTGGCCACCGGCGCTCCGGGCTCCTACGACCTGTACGAGGACGAGGGCGACGGGCACGGCTACCGCGACGACGCCTTCGCGCGCACGCCGATCAGCTACGACGACGGCGAGCACGCGCTGACCGTGGACGCCAGGGCCGGCACGTTCCCCGGGGCGGTGGACGGCCGGACGTGGACCGTGAGGTTCCGCGACGTCGACGAGCCGTCGGCGGTCACCGTCGACGGCCGCGAGGTCTCGGAGTGGTCCTACGACGCGGGCACCCGCACGCTCACCGCGACGGCGAGCGCGCGGGCCGACCAGCGGGTGGTCGTCGGCTTCCGTCCCTGAGCGGGAGGGGGACGGACCCGCCGGGCGGGGGTGTCGGCGGGTCCGTTCCGCGTCGCGCGTGCGCGGCCCTCACGCGGTGATGGGCGCCGCCAGCCACCTCTCGGGGACGTCGAAGGCGTCCACCAGGAGCCGGGCGTGCGGGCGCAGCTCGCGGCACAGCTGGTTCACGTGCTGGGTGATCGCCTTCGACCGCGCCGGGGTGATCCGGCCGTGCTCCAGGAACCACGCCCGGTCCGCCTCGAGGTTCGCCAGCGCGTACAGGTCGCACACCCCGTTCAGCAGTGCCGCGGTGGCCGGGTCCTCGCAGCGGTCGATCGCCGCGACGAACGCCTCCAGCACCACGCGGTCCACGTGCGCGCGGGCCGCGAACAGCACGTGGTCCTGCGCGGCGTTGAACGCCGCGAACGCGTCCCGGCGGCCCGAGGCGCCCCTGCGCAGCCGCTTGCCCAGTCCCTCCAGGGCGTGCGTCTCGCGCTCCTCGAACTGCTTGAGCTGCCAGCCGCGCTCCAGCGGACCGTCACCGGCGTCCCTGATCAGCTGACCGATGATCGACCGGGCGGTGGTGTGCTCGACCACCGCGCTGACCACGCTCTCGGCCACGAAACGCACCAGGCCGAAGGTGTCCAGGTCGCCCACGTGGTCGCGGTAGCTGGTCAGCAGGCCCTTCGCGACGAGCTGGAGCAGGACGGTGTTGTCGCCCTCGAACGTGGTGAACACGTCCGTGTCCGCCTTGAGCTGCGGCAGCAGGTTCTCCGCCAGGTAGCCCGCGCCGCCGCACGCCTCCCGGCACGTCTGGATGGTGCGCGTGGCGTGCCAGGTCGACACGGCCTTGAGGCCCGCCGCGCGCGACTCCAGCTCTCGCTGGCGGCGGTCGTCGACCTCGCCGTCGCGCTGCGCGTCGTGCAGCGCCGACACCAGCTCCTCCTGCGCGAAGTGCAGCGCGTAGCTGGTGGCGAGCGCGGGCAGCAGGCGGCGCTGGTGCGCCAGGTAGTCCAGCACCACGACGTCGTCGTCCGAGCCGGGCCGGGTGAACTGGCGACGCTGTTCGCCGTAGCGGACCGCCAGCGCCAGCGCCTTCTTGGTGGCGCTGCCCGCACCGCCCGCGACGCTGATCCGGCCGCGCACGAGGGTGCCCAGCATCGTGAAGAACCGGCGTCCGGCGCCCTCGACCGGGCTGCTGTACGTCCCGTCCTCGGCGACGTCGCCGTACCGGTTGAGCAGCGCCTCGCGCGGCACCCGCACGTGGTCGAAGGACAGCCGCCCGTTGTCCACGCCGTTGAGGCCGGCCTTGTGGCCGCAGTCGGAGATCGTCACGCCGGGCAGGGCGTCGCCCCCGTCGTCGCGGATCGGCACGACCAGCGCGTGCACGCCGTGGTTCTCGTCACCGGTGATCAGCTGGGCGAACACGACGGCGGCACGGCCGTCGCGCGCGGCGTTGCCGATGTAGTCCTTGCGCGCGGAGGCGTCCGGCGTGTGCACGACGAACTCGCGGGAGTCCGGGTCGTAGGTCGCCGTGGTGCGCAGTCGCTGCACGTCGGAACCGTGGCCCGTCTCCGTCATCGCGAAGCAGCCGGGCAGCTCCAGGCTCATGATCGCGGGCAGGTACCTCTCGTGGTGGACCCGCGTGCCCAGCGCCTGCACGGCCCCGCCGAACAGACCCCACTGCACTCCGGCCTTGACCATCAGCGACAGGTCGCCGTAGCCCAGGACCTCGAACGACACGACGGAGCCGCCGACGTCGTCGTGGCCCCCGTACTCGCTCGGGAACCCGTGCAGCGGGTGGCCGCCCTTGGTGAGGACCTGCATCTGCTCGAACACCAGCGCGCGGTGCTCGTCGCGGCTCAGCTCGTGCACCGGCGGCGGGGTCAGTTCGCCGAGCAGTTCGCGGCTCGCGCGGCGCAGTTCGCCCCACCTGCCGTCGAGCAGGTCGCGCAGCGCCGCGCGGTCCGGAACCGCCCGGTCCGGAGTGGTCGTCATGTCCTGAGCCTCCCTCGCGACAGCCCTCGCCGCCACGTGACGATCGCGGCGTTTCACCGGGGGCTACCAGTGGGTAACATATTACTGCGCCGCGGCCGGGACCGTGTGCTTGCGGACGTGGCTGAACAGCAGGTTCGTGTGCAGTTCCGCCACCTCGTGCCGCGTCGTGAAGCTGTCCAGCACCAGCCGTTGCAGGTGCGCGGTGTCCGCCACGGCCACGTGCACCAGGAAGTCCTCCGGCCCCGCCACGTGCGACAGGGACAGCGTCTCCGGCAGCGACAGCACGTACCGCGTGAACAGGGCCACGACCGCCCGCGTGTGCGGCCGGACGCGCACCGCGATCACCGCCTGCACCGGGCGCCCGACGGCGGCCAGGTCCACCTCCGCGTGGTAGCCGGTGATCACGCCGCGCTCCCGCAGCGCCCGGTGGCGCACGACGCAGGTCGAGGCCGCCACGTTCACGGTCGCCGCTAGGTCCTTGTTGGGCAGCCGCGCGTCCTTCTGCAACTCCCGCACGATGGCCGCGTCCACCGAATCCAGCACTCGGATCACCCACCTCTGTCGAAGGATCTGCGGGATTGTGCCCACGCGACCGGAGAGAAGTCCACGATTCGGCGCACGGCACGAACGATCCTGCGGTGTCGGCGGACCAGTGGAGGTGTTCATGACCGGGATGCGCACCCGTGCCGTGCACGGCGGACGCGAGGACCTGGCCGGACTGGGCGTGCACGTGCCGCCCGTCGACCTGTCCACGACCTACCCCGTGCCCGACCAGGTCGCGGGCGGCGAGGCGCTGCAGGCGTGGGCCGGGGGCGCGCACACCGCGGCGTCGCCGGTGTACGCCCGGCTGCACAACCCGACGGTGGCCCGCTTCGAACAGGCGCTCGCCGACCTGGAGGGCACCGAGCGCGCCGTGGCGTTCGGCAGCGGCATGGCCGCGGTCACCGCCGTCGTGCAGGCGGCGTGCCTGCTGCGCGACCGGCCGCACGTCGTGGCGGTCCGCCCGCTCTACGGCGGCACCGACCACCTGCTGGCCTCCGGGCTGCTCGGCGTGCGGACCACGTACGCCGCCGCGGACCGGGTGGACACCGCGATCCGCGCCGACACGGGCCTCGTCGTCCTGGAGACCCCGGCGAACCCCAACCTGGACCTGGCCGACATCGCCGACGTCGTGGCCCGCGCGGGCGACGTGCCGGTGCTGGTCGACAACACCTTCGCCACGCCCGTGCTCCAGAACCCCGCCGCGCACGGCGCCGCCTACGTGCTGCACTCCGCCACCAAGTACCTCGGCGGGCACGGCGACGTCCTCGGCGGCGTCGTGGCCTGCTCGCAGGAGCGGGCCGAGGGGCTGCGGCAGGTCAGGATCGTCACCGGGGCGGTCCTGCACCCCCTGGGCGGCTACCTCCTGCACCGCGGTCTGGCCACGCTGCCGCTGCGCGTCGAGGCCGCGCAGCGTGGGGCGGTCGAGCTGGCCCGCCGGCTCGACGGTCATCCGGGAGTCGGCGCGGTGCGGCACCCGAGCCTGCCGGGAGGCGACCCGCTCGGCGTGCTGGGGCGGCAGCTGCGCGGACCGGGCGCGGTGCTCGCCTTCACCACCCGCGAGGACCCGGCCGCCGTCGTCGCGCGCCTGCGACTGGTCACCCCGGCCGTCAGCCTCGGCTCGGTCGACACGCTGATCGAGCACCCGGCCGCCCTCACGCACCGCCTCGTGGACGCCGCGGACCGCGAGGAGTCGGGCGTGCCGCGGTCCCTGCTGAGGCTGTCGGTGGGCCTGGAGGACGTGGAGGACGTCTGGGACGACCTGGACAGATCGCTTTCGCCGCGCCGCGTTCACCTCAAATCTTTCCCAGGTGATTCGGCGATGGTGCCCGACTCTGGTTACGGTGCGAAACCGGACGGGGTGAACAACGTCACCGCGTTCTAGACCGGGCGTCGGGGCGCGGGAGGTTCCGACGCCGTTCTCGGCTTCGGAAGGACGATTGCACGTGGAATCGGCGCACGAACAGCGCGACGACGCACGTTCACCAGGAACGGATTCGCCACCACCGGATTCCGACGGTTACACCAAGGCGCTGAGCAGGCGTCAGGTGCAGATGATCGCGATCGGCGGGGCCATCGGGGTCGGGCTGTTCCTCGGGGCGGGCGGCAAGCTCGCCCAGGCGGGACCCTCGCTCGTGTTCGCCTACGCGATCTGCGGTGTCGCGGCGTTCTTCGTGATGAGAGCGCTGGGCGAGTTGGTCCTGCACCGCCCCACGGCGGGCAGCTTCGTCGAGTACGCGCGGGAGTTCATCGGCCCGTGGGCCGGTTTCACCTCCGGCTGGATGTACTGGGTGAACTGGGCGATGACCGGGATCGCCGAGATCACCGCCGTCGCGATCTACGTGCACCGCTGGTTCCCCGATCTTCCGCAGTGGGTGTCCGCCCTGGTCGCCCTCGCATTCCTGGTCGGTGTCAACCTGCTGTCGGTGAAGCTGTTCGGTGAACTGGAGTTCTGGTTCTCCGTCGTGAAGGTGACGGCCATCGTCGTCTTCCTCGTCACCGGAATCGGACTCGTGCTGACGAGTGCGAACATCGGCGGCCACGAGGCCGGTGTGCACAACATCACCGAGCACGGCGGATTCTTTCCCGCCGGAATCGGCGTCGCGCTCATGACGTTGCAGGCGGTGGTCTTCGCCTACTCCGCCATCGAGGTCGTCGGCATCGCGGCGGGGGAGACGCAGAACCCCCGCGAGGTGCTGCCGCGCGCCATCAACGGCGTCGTGTACCGCATCGCCGTGTTCTACGTCGGTTCCGTGCTGCTGCTGACGATGCTCCTGCCGTGGAACGTCTACACCGGCGGCGAGAGCCCGTTCGTCACCGTGTTCTCCGCGCTCGGGATCGGCGGCGTCGGCGACGTCATGAACGCCGTCGTCCTCACCGCCGCGCTGTCGTCCTGCAACTCGGGGCTCTACTCCACCGGCCGCATCCTGCGCGCACTCGCCGACAAGGGCGAGGCCCCCGCGTTCACCGGCCGGATGAGCGCCCGGCACGTGCCCCACGGCGGCATCCTCTTCACGTCCGCCGCCTACCTCGCGGGCGTGGTGCTCAACTACCTCGTGCCGAAGGAGGCGTTCGACATCGCCATCGCGGTCGCGTCGCTGGGCGTGGTGGCGACCTGGGCGACCCTGATCGTGTGCCAGATGCGGTTGCGGCAGGCCGCGCTGCGCGGCGAACTCGTCCGTCCCGCCTACCGGATGCCCGGCGCCCCGTACACGGGGTGGGCGACGCTCGGGTTCCTCGTCCTCGTCGTCGTGCTCATGGCCTTCGCCGGACCGGCCGAGAGGATCGCGTTCTGGTCGATCCCGGTGCTCGCCGTGGTCCTCGCGATCGGCTGGCGCGTGGTGCGGGCGCGGCGGCCGCAGGACGTGCGGACGGGCTGACCTCGGCACCCGGTCCGTCCGCGCACCCCGCCGAGACATAGGCTGGACGCAGTCCCGTTACCGGAGGTGACGAAGTCGTGTCCGCTGCCGCGCCCGTCGTCGGTGTGCTCGCCCTCCAGGGCGACGTCCGCGAGCACCTGCTCGCGCTGGCCGAGTGCGACGTCGTCGCGAGGCCGGTGCGCAGGCCGGAGGACCTGGCGGAGATCGACGGTCTCGTCCTGCCGGGCGGGGAGTCCACGACGATCAGCAGGCTCCTGCACGTCTTCGACCTGCTGGAGCCGCTGCGGGCCCGGCTCGCGGAGGGCATGCCCGCCTACGGGTCGTGCGCCGGGATGATCCTGCTGGCCGACCGGGCGCTCGACGCCCGTCCCGACCAGCACCAGCTCGGCGGACTGGACGTGGTGGTGCGCCGCAACGCCTTCGGCCGTCAGGTCGACTCGTTCGAGGCCGACCTCGACGTGGCCGGTGTGCCGGACGGTCCCGTGCACGCGGTGTTCATCCGCGCGCCGTGGGTCGAGTCGGCCGCCGACGACGTCGAGGTGCTGGCGCGCGTCCCGGAATCCCCGGACGCGGGGGACGCCGCCGGTAGGATCGTCGCGGTTCGGCAGGGGCACGTGCTCGCCACCGCGTTCCACCCGGAGCTCACCGGCGACGGGCGGGTGCACCGCCTCTTCGTGAACATCGTTCGCGAGGCCCTCGGCTGAGCCGGGGGCCCGACAGCTCTTGGATTCGACGGAGGAGAGATGAGCGGCCACTCCAAGTGGGCGACCACCAAGCACAAGAAGGCCGCCATTGACGCCAAGCGGGGCAAGCTCTTCGCTCGGTTGATCAAGAACATCGAGGTGGCCGCCCGAACCGGTGGTGGTGACCCCGACGGCAACCCGACGCTCTACGACGCCATCCAGAAGGCGCGCAAGAACTCCGTGCCGCTGGACAACATCGAGCGCGCCCGCAAGCGCGGCGGCGGCGAGGAGGCGGGCGGCGCCGACTGGCAGACGATCATGTACGAGGGCTACGGCCCGAACGGCGTGGCCGTGCTCGTCGAGTGCCTCACCGACAACCGCAACCGCGCGGCCAGCGAGGTGCGCACGGCGATGAGCCGCAACGGCGGTTCGATGGCCGACCCCGGCTCGGTGTCGTA
Organism: Umezawaea beigongshangensis; assembly: GCF_016464305.1. GTDB lineage: Bacteria > Actinomycetota > Actinomycetes > Mycobacteriales > Pseudonocardiaceae > Umezawaea_A > Umezawaea_A beigongshangensis. The sequence goes on along the minus strand of NZ_JAEIOJ010000002.1, from coordinate 583,281 downwards.
CCTGTTCAACCGCAAGGGCGTCGTCCTCCTGCCCAAGAACGGCCTGTCCGAGGACGACGTCCTCATGGCGGTCCTCGACGCGGGCGCCGAGGAGGTCAACGACCTGGGGGAGAACTTCGAGGTCGTCTCCGAGGCCGGTGACATGGTCGCGGTCCGCACGGCGCTCCAGGACGCGGGGTACGACTACGAGTCCGCCGACTCCAGCTTCCTGCCGTCGGTGACGGTCGAACTGGAGGCCGAGGGCGCCCGCAAGATCTTCAAGCTGATCGACGCGCTGGAGGACTGCGACGACGTGCAGAACGTCTTCGCGAACTTCGACGTGAGCGACGAGGTCATGGCCGAGATCGACTGATCTCGGCCGCAGCAGGGCCAGGAGGAGGAGTCCCGGACGCCGTCCGGGACTCCTCGTTCACCCACCACCACCGCCAGAATGGGAACAGTGTCGAGCGAGGCGTTGAGCCGTCAGGACCAGGAGCTCCGCGCGTGGCTGCTGGAGCAGGCCGAACGGCGCGGGCACGCCGTCGTCGCCGTCCCGCAGGACGCCGAGGGCGCGCCCTACGCGTTCTCCGTGGGGGCGTGGCGCCGCTTCGGCGTGGCCGAGGCGGTCGTCGTCGGCCTGGAGGCGCCGATGGCGGACGTGCTGATCCGCGCGTACGTGGACCGCGCCAGCAAGGGCGAGCGGTTCGTCCCCGGGCAGCTCTACTTCGACTTCTTCGACGGCGTGCCCGTGACCTTCGAGCGGGTCTTCAAGGGCTTCTACCCGGAGTTCCTGGGCAGCGCGTTCCTGCTCCACGGCAAGGGCGACTTCGCGGCCGTGCAGATCGTCGTGCCGACCCCGCAGGGACAGTGGCCGTGGCAGCCGACGGCCCCGCCGGGGTTCGCCGACTGGCAGCTCCTGCTCACCGAGAGCGGTCGCCCGGAGAGCTGGACGCCGGGCGTCGACGGCCCCTGACGCGGGTCAGCGGCCGGGGTCGCGGCCCAGCAGCCCGAGCAGCCGGTCCTGGTCGTCGGCGTCCTCGGGCACCGGCACCGCGTCGCCGAACATCCCGCTGCCGCGCCACGCCTCCACCTGCGGCTCGACCCGGCTCAGCACCGCCGCCGCCAGCGCCGGGTCCACCCGGTCGTCCACGCCGATCCCGCGCGCCAGGTCCCAGGAGTGCACGGTGAGGTCGAGCGTCATCTGCCAGCCGTACTCCTCCGCCGAGATCCGGCCCGAGCTGACGTGCACCTTCCGCAGCAGCGCGTTCGGCGCGGTCCACGACTCGCGTGCCGCGCCCGCGGCCAGCACCCACGCCATCAGCGGGTCGGAGCCCGGGGTGTCGTGGTCGAAGCGGTCGCCGACCTGCTCGACCGTGCACCCGGCGAGCAGTTCGGGGGCCCAGAGCTGCTCGCGCACCAGGTGCTGCACGAGGTCTCCGACCGACCAGTCCGAGCACGGGGTGGGACGCTGCCAGTGCTCCGGGAGCACCTGGCGCACCCGGTGGTCGAACTCGCGCATCGCCTGCCCGTGTGCCTCGACGAGGTCCATGTCCGGAGTTCACCAAAGGTGAGGTCCGGCCGCACTCCGGGCGTGTGCGACGGGCCACCCGGAGGTGTCCGGACCCGCCTCTCCCGCGGCCGAACGGCGCAACCCCGCTTCGGCCTCCCCGGTGTGGTCTGAGAACTCCCCGCGAGGCGGGGGACGGGACGTGCGCCCGACCGGACCGGCCGCAGCGGTGCCCCGCGCGCGTCACCCCGTCGTCCGGGCACCGCTCGTCACCCACACCGGTGGACGAACCGTGTTCGCACGGCGATCACGTCGCTCGTCGGAGATGGTCGGCCGTGCGCGCGTGCGGCTCGTGATTCGCAGCGGCAGGAGGAGGAGTCCTGTGAGCGACTGCGCCGGGAACGCGCACGTCGATCCGAGGTCGTGATCCGCCGGTCGAACCGGAGTCCGGGGACGGAGATCGTCCGGTGCGCCGTCGACGGCGCCACCGCCTCGGCGTTCACGAAGCCGGCAGGCGTCCTTCGCGCCCTTCGGGGATGGCCGAAGCGCCGGGGCTGCCGTGCCGGCCGATCACCGAGGAGCAGGCACATGGCGCAGTTCTTCGTAGAACCTGCGAGCATCACCAGGGCGGCGGAAGCGGGAGCGACGCTGCGACGGGGTTTCGAGGTGAAGTTCGTTCCACAGGGGTCGCTGGTGGCCTCGGTCTCGGGCGGAGACTCCATGATCCGCCTCACCGATCTCATCGCGTACGAACTCCAGCGCAAGGAGTGGACCGACGACGAGCTCGCCGACCTGCCGCCGGACCTGCGGGAGCAGGCACGGCAGGAGGGGTACACGGACAAGGTCGAGGTGGGCAGGGTGTCGGCGGGGGAACCCCTGTTCGTTCACCCCGGCCTGCACGTCCAGGGGATGCTCGAGTTCACAGCCGGCGTCCCCGGACCGCGATCGGTGACCGGCACCCTCGTCGTGGAGTCCTCGGGCGAACGAGTCGACGTTCCACTCGTGTTCGTGATCGGTGGGGTGCGCGTCGAGTTCTTGGTGGACCCGGTGGTGGGTGTGAGGAACGACGAGGTGGCGGTGCCGGTGCGGGTCAGCCTCTCCGGCGGTGCGCCGACGAACGACATCGTTCTCGGTTCTGCCGACCCGTGGATCGACGTACCGGATCACACCGTGAGCGTTCCCGAGTCCGGAAGCGTCACCACGACCCTGCGACTGCAGGTCTGGCAGTTCGCGCCCCTGGGGCCTCTGCCTGCGAACCTGTGGGTCAAGGGCTTCTTCGACCACGTCGAGGTGGTGCCGTACAAGGTGACTGTCGTGGCGTCGGCGCAGAGCGTCGTGGCCTCCCAGCGGATTCAGGAGAAGGTCGCGGTCCTCGGTGAAGGCCCTCCCGGGGCGCGAACGCCTGTTTCCGAGGTCGAAGCGGCGGGCGGGGGAGGGTTCGTCCAGCGGTACACGACGGGAAACGTGTACTGGCACGCGGACACCGGAGCGAAGTGGGTCTACGGCGCCGTGGTGACCAAGTACCTGCAACTGGACGGACCCGCCGGCCTGCTCGGCTTCCCGGTGGCGGACGAGGTGGCCACGGCCGGCGACGGCGGACGGATGAGCGCGTTTCAAGGCGGAAGCATCTACTTCTCGACCCGCAGCGGCGCCTGCGAGGTCCACGGAAAGATTCTCGACCACTGGAGGGCTCGGGGCGCGGAAACGTCCTACCTCGGCTTTCCGACGCTCGACCAGCAGGGGAACATGTCCCGGTTCGAACGGGGCACCGTACAGCTGCAGGACGGTGAGTTCTCCTTCGACGTGTCGGACGCCAGGGACATCAAGACGGGAGTCGTCCACGTCGACGGTGCTGCCGCGAACGGGTGGGCCGAACTCATGGTGAGCAGTACGGGCGGATGGCAGTACAAGGGCAGCATGCGCTCCACCGGGGTGTTGAGCTACGACGTCCTCATGGTCGTGACGATGGATCTCCGACCGTTCGGCGGGCCTGTTCTGACCTTTGCGGAAGACGGTGACGTCGAGGGCACGCTCGTGTTCGGAGGCAATCGCGCCCACACGTGGGACCAGTTCGGGATGGACGACCGCGTCAAGGACAACTTCGAGCTGATCAGAGGTGTGAGGTGGTCGGCCGCGTTCACGGTCGACTTCGGGCCGGGCGATCTGCTCGCGGTGGTGGCCTCCGTCGTGGGTGTGCCACTGGCCGCGATCGCGATGTTTTTCGGCGGCGCCTTCTTCGGTGAGAACGTGAAGGTGTGCGGACGGTACGGCCACATGTACTACGACCCGGTGGCGGGTGAGTCCAGCGAGGAAAGAGGGGTGGTGTTCGTGCCGAAGGGCGAACCCTGCCCTCCGGGGACCTTCTGCTGACGGTCGCCCTCGGGGAGCAGGACTCCGCGCCGGAACCCGAGCTGCGCCGGTGCGGGTGGACCGGAGTGAGCGGTCGAAGTGCCGGGAGGCCCGCCACGGCGGCGGAGCGGCGGGGCTCCCGGCCCTCGCCAGAATGCATCACATCCCCGCCGCCGTGGCAGATCCTCACCCGACGGAGTGGGTGATGTTGCCCGCTCCTCCCGGCACGAGGACGATGATCCGATCAGGCCCGCACGGGCACGCGGGCGGCCCCGCGGATGATGCCCGACGGGCGCATCCGCACCCGTCCGTCGATCCGCAGACGCGGGTAGCGGCGGAACAGGCCGCGCAGCGCGGCGGCGGCCTCCATCCGCGCCAGGTTCGCGCCCAGGCAGTAGTGGATTCCCGCGGAGAACGCCAGGTGCTCGCGGCCGTCCGAGCGGCCGGGGTCGAAGCGCCGGGGCTCGGCGAACACCTCCGGATCGCGGTTGGCGGCGGCCAGCAGCAGCACCACGGGTGTGTCCGGAGCCAGTTCGACGCCCTCCACCTCGACCCGCTCCAGCGGGCTGCGCGCCGTGTACTGGACGGGCGGGTCGAACCGCAGCGTCTCCTCCACGACGGCCTCCGCGTACGCGGGATCGTCCAGGAGCTTCGCCCGCACGTCGTCGTGCGCCATCACGGCTCGCGCGGCGTTGCCGATCAGGTTCACCGTGGTCTCGAACCCGGCCACGAGCAGCAGTTCCGTCGTGGCGATCAGGTCGTCGGCGGCCAGGTCGTCCACGGCGACCAGCGCGCTCACCACGTCGTCGCCGGGCGTGCGCCCGCGCTGCTCCACCAGGTCGGTGAGGAACGCGTCGAACTCGCGCAGCCCCTCGTGCAGCGCCCGCATCTCGCCCGCCGTCCGCACGCCGTCGAGAGCGCCGACCAGCGCCGCGCCCCACCGGGCGAAGCTCGCGTGGTCGGCGTCGGGCACCCCGAGCAGGTCGGTGATCACCCGCACCGGCACCCGCGCGGCGAAGTCGCCGATCAGGTCGAAGGTCGGGCGGTCCCCGATCTCGTCGAGGAACTCCTCCACGACGTGCTCCACGACCGGCGTCTGGCCGCGCAGGGCGCGCGGGGTGAAGAACGGCGCGACGAGCTTGCGCAGCCTCGTGTGCTCCGGCGGGTTGCGCGAGAGGAAGGACTCCTCGACGGGGTTGACCAGCCGGCGGCCGTCGACGTGCACGGTGGAGTCGGCCGGGGACAGCGCGGAGGCCGGGACGGTGCCGAAGCGCTGGTCGCGCACGAGCTGGGAGCAGACCCGGTGGGACGCGGTGATCCGCACGCCGAGCCTGCTGCCCGGCAGCGTGCCGCTCGCGCGCACCCGCTCGTAGACCGGGTACGGGTCGCGCCTGGCGGAGCGGCCGAACAGCTGTGCCGCCGGGTCGCCGAGCAGGGCGTGGGCGCGCACGACGGCGCGGGCGAGCGCGAGCGTGGTCGTGGTCCTGAGGTCCACCATCCCCCCACCGTGGCTCGACGGCGAGCTACTTTCAAGTAGCTTTTCGGGTCGGTCTGCGCGCGTCGAGCCGCGACCGCCACGCGTCGGGTGTCTGCCCGGTGCCCTCCTCGGGCGTGCCGCGCGCGACGTGGCGGTTCCCCGCACCCGCGACCGGGCGCCCGTCGACCTCGGCCTCGAACGCGAGCGTCGGCGAGGTCGAGGCGAGCGAGCGCACCCGCGTCCGGTGCCCGTGATGCGGTCTCAGGTCTGCCGCGGAACCCGATCCTGTGGCGCGGACCGCCGGTCGTGGGGGATCGGCTCCGGAGTGCCGCGCGACCCGGTTACCTTCTCGCGCATGACCACCGCCACGCCGCCGCACCCCCGCGACGGATCGAGCCCGGACGACCGCGAGCCGGAGTGGAGCCGGTGGCGGCGTCCCCCGGCCTCCCCGGCCCAGCGGCGGCAGGACGTCTGGCTCGCCCTCCTGGTGCTGGCGGGCGCCCAGGTGGTGACCCTGCTGGTCAACAGCATGGGCCTGTACCTGTCGAGCGCGTCTCCGTCGCTGGCCGAGCAACTGGCCTGGAGCGCCGCGACCGTCGTGCCGCTGGTGGTGCTGCGGCGCCACCCCCTGACCGTGCTGCTGGTCGTCGGCGCGCTCTTCATCGCCGCACAGGTGCGGCACACCGGGGAGGGCCTCGTGTCCTCCATCGCGCTGTTCCTCGCGATCTACAGCGCGGGCGCGTGGATGCGGGACCGGACGGCCGCCCGGTGGGCGCGGATCGCGGTGATCGTCGCGATGTTCGGCTGGCTCGGGTTCGGGCTCGTCCGCTTCCTCGTGATGCCCGTGCCGGAGGTGTTCGAGAGCGCGACGGGTCCGCTGGACCCGGTGCTCGCCTCCGTGCTCTACAACATCGGGTTCAACCTGCTGTTCTTCCTGTCCGCCTACTTCTTCGGCGACGCGGCGTGGTTGTCGGCGCGCAGGCAGGCCGAGCTGGAGCACCGCGCCGAGCAGTTGCGCCGCTCGCAGGAGCAGAACACCCGCGGCGCGATCGTCGCCGAGCGGGTGCGCATCGCACGGGACCTGCACGACGTGGTGGCGCACCACGTGTCGGTCATGGGCGTCCAGGCGGGTGCCGCCAGGCGGGTGCTCGACCGCGATCTCGACCTGGCGCGCTCCGCGCTGCGGACCGTCGAGGACACCGCGCGCACCGCCATCGGCGAACTGCGCGCCCTGCTGGGCGTCCTGCGCTCGGAGCCGGCCGAGGACGTCCTCGGGGTGGCCGCGGCGGACGGCGAGACGTCGTCGCCGGGGCTGGACCAGCTGCCGGAGCTCGCCGCGATGGCGCGGTCGACCGGGCTGGACGTGCAGCACCGGGTCCACGGCGAGCCCCGGCCGGTGCCGCAGGCCGTGGCGCTGTCGGCGTACCGCGTCGTGCAGGAGGCGCTGACGAACGTCGTGAAGCACGCGGGCGCGCGCCGGGCGGACCTGCGGGTGCGCTTCCTGGAGACCTCGCTGGAGGTCGAGGTGGCCGACGACGGACGCGGTCGGGCAGCCGCGTCCGACCGCAACGGCGGTTTCGGCCTGGTGGGCATGCGGGAACGCGTCGCGGTGCACGGCGGCGAACTGGAAGCAGGACCCCGCCGCGACAGCGGTTACCTCGTCCGTGCGAGGTTCCCGGCATGACGACTCCCCTGCGCGTGGTGCTCGCCGACGACCAGGACCTGGTCCGCGCCGGCTTCCGGGTCATCCTCGGGACGGAGGACGACATCGAGGTCGTCGGCGAGGCCGGGAACGGCCTGGACGCCGTGGAGGTGGTCGGACGGCTGCGGCCCGACGTGGTGCTGATGGACGTCCAGATGCCCGGCGTCGACGGCCTGGAGGCCACCCGGCGCATCCTCGGACCGGCCGGTGCCGACCATCCGGTCAAGGTCGTCATCCTCACCACGTTCGACCACGAGGACTACCTGTTCGAGGCCCTGCGCGCCGGCGCGAGCGGCTTCCTGCTCAAGAACGCCTCGCCGGAGGACCTCGTCGAGTCCGTCCGGGTCGTCGCCAGGGGAGACGCGCTGCTGTCGCCCGAGGTCACCCGCCGCGTCATCGCGCGGTTCACCGCACCGGTGCCGCCCGTGGCGCCGAGCCGACCGGCCGAGCTGACCGACCGCGAGTTCGAGGTGCTGGTCCACCTCGCCCGCGGAGCGAGCAACGCGGAGATCGCCGCCGCGCTGCACCTGGGCGAGACGACCGTGAAGACGCACGTGTCGCGCATCCTGGCCAAGCTGGCGCTGCGCGACCGCACGCACGCCGTCGTGTTCGCCTACGAGCACGGCATCGTCGCGCCGGGCCGGCCGCAGAGGTCCTCCGCGCGGAGGACCCGCGAAGTCGATCTCCGGCCGGACGTGCCGAGACGGCCGGACGTCTAGCGTTCCGACCATGTTGACAGTCACGTCGATCAGCCGGAGCTTCGGCGACCACCAGATCCTCGACGGGGTGTCCTTCGAGGTCCTGCCGGGACGGATGACCGGGTTCCTGGGGGCGAACGGTTCCGGGAAGACGACGACCATGCGGATCGTCCTCGGTGTCCTCGCCGCCCACGCTGGCACGGTCACCTGGCGGGGTTCCCCGATCACGGGCGGGGTGCGGCGGCGGTTCGGGTACATGCCGGAGGAGCGCGGCCTCTACCCGAAGATGGGCGTCGCCGAGCAGATCAGCTGGCTCGGGCAGCTGCACGGACTCGACCAGGCCGCGGCGCGGCGCAACACCGAACGCCTCCTCGACCAGCTCGAACTGGGCCACCGGGCGAAGGACAACCTCGAGGAGCTGTCGCTGGGCAACCAGCAGCGCGCGCAGATCGCCGCGGCGCTGGTGCACGACCCGGTCGTGCTGATCCTCGACGAGCCGTTCTCCGGCCTGGACCCGATCGCGGTGGAGACGGTCCTCGGCGTGCTGCGCGAACGCGCCGCGAACGGTGTGCCGGTGCTGTTCTCCAGCCACCAGCTCTCGGTCGTGGAACGGCTCTGCGACGACGTGGTCATCATCTCCGGCGGCCGGATCGCCGCCAGCGGCGCGCGGGACGAGCTGCGCGCCCGCTACGGCACCCGGCGCTTCGAACTGGTCGTGGCCTCCGACGCCGGGTGGGTGCGCGACGTGCCCGGCGTCCGGGTCGTCGACGTCGACGGCCCGCGCGCCGTGTTCGAGTTGGACGGTCCCGACGACGCCGACCAGGTCGTCCTGGAGGCCGCTCTGCGCCGGGGTTCCGTCCGCAGCTTCACCCCCGTCGTGCCCACGCTCGACGAGATCTTCATGGAGGCGATCTGATGACCACCGCGGCGAAGCAGGACGACCGGGCGAGGGACCTCGTCTCCGCCACCCGGCTGGTCGCCGAGCGCGAGGTGAAGTCCTTCCTGCGCACCAAGGCGTTCTGGATCGGCCTCGGGATGATCGTGGTGGGTCTCTTCGCGTCGTCGATCCTGCCCGCCGTGCTCGGCGGCGGGCAGACGAAGGTCGTCACGGTCGGCGCGCAGGCCGCCGAGGCGCTGACGGGCGCGGACCTGGAGATCAGCTCGGTGGGCGACCTCGCCGCCGCGCAGGAGCTGGTCCGGTCGGAGGAGGTGGAGGCGGCGGTCGTGCCGGACACCAGCGGCGAGTCGGCCACCGGTGTGCGCGTGGTCGCGCTCACCGACCCGCCCACCGACGTCGTGGCCGCGCTGCGCACCGCGCCGCCGGTCGACCTGCTCGACCCCTCGGAGGTGGGCGGGGGACAGCGGCAGCTGGTGATCGTGGTGTTCGCCCTGACGTTCCTGGTGTTCGGGATGGGCGGCACGGCCATCGCGCAGAGCACCGTCACCGAGAAGCAGACCAGGATCGTGGAGATCCTGGTGGCGACGGTCCCGGTGCGGGCCCTCCTCGCCGGCAAGATCGTCGGACACACGCTGCTGACGCTCGGTCAGGTGCTGGTCCTCGCGGTGGTGACGCCCGTCGCGCTGCGGCTGGGCGGGCACTCGGAACTGCTCGCCCTGGTCGCGCCCGCGCTGGCCTGGTTCGTGCCGTTCCTCGTGCTGGGCTTCGTGCTGCTGGCCGCGATGTGGGCGGTCGCCGGGGCCGTCGTCAGCCGGCAGGAGGACCTGGGCTCCAGCATGGGCCTGGTGATGATGCTGGTCATCGGGCCCTACTTCGGCGTGATGTTCTTCTCCGACGACGCCACCGCGCTCGCCGTGCTGTCGTTCGTGCCGTTCTCGTCGGCCATCGCCATGCCGGTCCGGCTGTTCGAGGGGCAGGCGGCTGCCTGGGAGGCGCTGGTGGCGATGGGGCTGCTGGCCGCGACGGTCGTCCTGATCGTGCTGCTGGCGAGCAGGCTGTACTCCCGGTCGCTGCTGCACACCGGCGGCAAGCTCGCCCTGGCGAAGGCGTGGACGCGGGAGGACTGAGCGGAACCGGGCGGGTGCGCGCGCACCCGCCCGGCCCCCGGCTGCCGCGGATTCACCCGGAGGGCTGGTCGTTGTCCTTCATCGCGCCCCAGCCGTGCCAGCGGTCGACCTCGACCTCGGCGGTGACGCGGGTGTTGACCCGGTCCGCGTAGGGCTTGCCGGTGTAGTGCTCGGAGATGCGGTCGATGTCCTTCCGGTCCCCGTCCTCGTACATCTCCACGACGCGGCCGACGAGGGTGACGTGCGTGTACCAGTCGCCCTCGGCGAGGACGGTGAAGGTCACCCGCGGGTCGCGGCGCAGGTGCTTCAGCCGCACGCGGGCCTCGTCCAGGCTGATCACCACCCGGCCGTCCTCCCAGAGGTACCAGGTGGCGGTCGACACCGGTGTGCCGTCCGAGCGCAGGGTGGCCATGACGCAGGGGTTGGGGCGGCGCAGCAGGGCGTCGGCCTCTGGCGGCAGCGGGGGCGTGGACATCGGTGCTCCTCGGATCTCGGTGGACGCTCTCGCCGGCGCCGGTGCGACGACGGCCGGGTACGAGACGGGTGTACCCGCCGGAGAGCCGCGAACGCATCCGGAGTTCCCCGCGCCGCCCCACCGGGAACGGCGCACGGCCGCGCGACCGGTCCGGGCGGCGGCGCACCCGGCGGCCGAGGCGATCAGCTGGCCCACCGCCACGACGAGGACCGCCACCGCGGCGCCGGAGGACACCACCAGCGGGCCGCCCGCCGCCGCCCCGACGGAGAACGCGCCGATCTTCAGGCTCGCGCCGGTCGTCGAGACCTGCCCCAGCAGGTCGGCGGGCGAGTACAGCCGGCGCGCGGTGATGATCGACGTCAGCACCGGGCCCTGGACGAGACCGGCGAGCGCGGCGAGGGCCAGCAGCGCCGGCACGCTCCCGGCCAGCGGCCACGTCGCCAGCACCAGGCCGTGCAGCGCCGTGGCGACGAACACGACGTGCTCGGGTGCCCAGCGCGGCAGGTGGCGGCGCACCAGCAGGAGCCCGGTGACGCAGCCCGCCTCGAACGCCGTCCACACCAGCCCGGCCGCACCCCCGTCCGCGCCCAGCTCGCCCACCCGGACCGGCAGCGCCGTCACGAGCACGCCCGTCGAGCCGAAGCCGAGCACCGTCGTCAGCGTCCCGCCGCGCAGCGGGGGACCGGACACCAGGTGCGCGAGCCCGCGGCGCACCGCGGTGGCCAGGCGCGGCGGTACGGCTGACCCGTCGCGGGGCGCGGGACGCAGCACCGCGGCGCACGCGCCGCCGGCCCCGGCGAGCAGGGCGATCACGAGCACCGCGGCGTCCTCACCGGCCGTGACCGCGAGCGCGCCGGCGAGCGCGGGACCGCCGATCGCGGCGACGCCGAACAGCAGCGCGTCCGCGTCGGTCGCACGGGTCACGTCGGTCGCGGGCACCAGCCGGGGGACCAGGCCGCTGAAGCCGCCGCTCGTCACCGGCAGCGTGACGCCCGTGAGCGCGGCCAGCCCCAGCACGACGGCCACCGGCGCGCGGCCGATCGCCCACCACAGTCCGACCGCGACCGCCGCCAGCAGGAACTGGTTGCCCGCCAGCACGGCCGCCGGACGCCGGGCGCGGTCGAGCCACGCGCCGAGCAGCGGCCCGGACAGCACGGACGGCAGCGTGTACGCCGCGACCACCGCACCGGCCAGCGCGAGGTCGGACGTGCGGGCGTGCACCAGCAGCACGACCGCGACGGCCACCACCTCGTCGGCCAGCCGCGCGGCACCGGCCGCGGCGAGGTAGGTCCGGAGCATCCTCTCGGCGCTCCCCCGGGTCAGCTCGACCTGCGGTGGCGGCGCACCGTCTCCTCCACCAGGTCCAGCACCGGGGTCAGGTGCGCGCCGGGCAGACCCATGGCCAGGTGCGACACCAGGCCCTCCAGCACCAGTTCCAGGAAGTTCGTCAGCACGTCGACGTCCACGTCGTCGCGCAGGTTGCCCGCCTCGCGCTGGCGCAGCAGGCGCTGCCGGGTCGCGGTGGTCAACTGCTGGGAGCGCTGCGCCCACCGCCCGCGGAACTCGGGGTCGGTGCGCAGCCGCCGGGTGACCTCCAGCCTGGTGCCCAGCCAGTCGGCCGGGTGGTCGGCGCCCTCGGGGCGGGGCGCCAGCAGGTCCCGCATGACCTGCACGAGTCCCTGCTCGGCGACGACGTCGGCCATGTGCAGCGCCTCGTCCTCGGCCAGGGCGAGGAACAGCGACTCCTTGTCCCGGAAGTGGTGGAAGATGGCCCCGCGGGAGAGTCCGATCGCCTCCTCCAGGCGGCGCACGGTCGCCCCCTCGTAGCCGTGGCGCGCGAAGCACGAGCGTGCGCCGTCGAGGATCTGGCGCCGCCGCGCGTCGAGGTGGTCCTGACTGACCTTGGGCACGGCAGAATGGTCGCAGCCGCCGCCCCGAAGGTCCAATCAGTACGTACGGTTTGCGTGCGCGGCTCCCCGTGATCCTTTGGGGTGGATGTGCTCCTCCGGGCTCGAAATCCCTGCTCACCGGGCATACCGTGTCCATCGTGGACGCGACCGAGCACGCGCTGGCGAAGCTCACCGCCGGGTTGGACTGGCCGGTCAGCAGGATGTCGCGCGCCTCGGACGCGGTCGACCTCGTGCGCGTGCTGCACCAGGCGAGCGCTCCCGACCTGATCGCCCTCCTCGTCCACCACGACGTCCACCGCGACGACGACGGCGAACGTCCCGCTGTTCCCTGATCCGGCGGGCCCCGGCAGTCGTCGGCCCGTGCTTCTGTCGGTACCCGCGTGTAGCGTCGAAATCCGGAACGTCATCACGGGGAGTGTCAGAATTGACTGCTGTGCGTGACTACTCTGCGCCGGGGCCCGCTCCCGCGGTCTTCGCGAACCGTGCGGAGGCGGAGGCGTACGTCGCCTCCGTGTGCTTCAAGCACGGCCCTCCGCGCTACGTCGGCGTCGAGATGGAGTGGACCGTCCACCACCGGGACGATCCCGCCGGCCAGCTCGACGCGGCGACCCTGGCCTCGGCACTGGGCGATCACGCCCCACCCACCCTGGTACCGGACAGTCCTCAGCGGCCACTGCCCAGCGGCACCCCGCTGACCGTGGAACCCGGTGGCCAGGTCGAGATCTCCACCCCGCCCAGCACCTCGCTCTCCGAGCTGCTGACGGTCGTGGCGGACGACGTCTCCGCCCTCACAGACCTCCTCGCCGCCGCCGGCCTCGTGCTCGGCGAGCGCGGCGCGGACCCGCACCGGCCGCCGCACCGGGTCCTCCAGGTACCGCGCTACGCCGCGATGGAGCACGCCTTCGCCCCGCTGGGGCCCGAGGGCATCACGATGATGTGCAGCACCGCCGGCCTTCAGGTGTGCCTCGACCTGGGCGAACGAGTCGACCTGCACGCGCGCTGGGCCGCCGTGCACGCCCTGGGGCCCGTGCTGATCGCGCTGTTCGCGAACTCGCCCGGCGTCGGCGGCAGGCGTCCGGAGTGGGCGTCGGCCAGGATGCGCGCCCTCTACGGCACCGATCCCGTCCGGACCCGGCCCGCCGCGGTGTCGGCCGACCCCGCCGGGTCCTGGGCGAGGAGGGTCCTGGACACGCCGGTGATCGTGCTGCGCCGACCGGGCGGCTCCTGGATCCCGCCGCGCTCGTTCACCTTCGCCGAGTGGATCGACGGGGCGTTCGACCGGCGTCCCACGAACGACGACCTCGACTACCACCTCTCCACGATGTTCCCGCCGGTGCGCCCGCGCGGGTACCTGGAGGTGCGTTACCTCGACACCCCGCGACCCGGTGACTGGATCACACCGGTGGCCCTGATGACGGCCCTGTTCAGCTGTCCGTCGGTGGTCGACGAGGTGCTGGACGCGACCGAGCGGGCGACGGGCCGGTGGCTGACCGCCGCCCGCCACGGCCTGAGCGACACCCGCGTCGCCGAGGCCGCGCACCGCGTCGTGGAGGTGGGCTGCCGAGCGCTCGGCAGCACCGGACTGCCGTCCGACCAGACCTCGGTGATCGCCGAGGAGCTGCACCGCGCACTCGCCGAGCCCTCCGGAGGTGTCCGACCGTGACCACGTCCCAGAGCCAGCCGCAGACCGCCGAGACGCGGACGGCACGCCAGCCCTCGACCGAGCAGCTCCGCGACCGGGTCGCCCGCGAGCTGGAGCGCGCCCGCGCCCGCACCACCGCGCTCACCGACGCCGTCGACGACCACGACCTGACCCGTCAGCACTCCAGGCTCATGTCGCCGCTGGTGTGGGACCTCGCCCACATCGGCAACCAGGAGGAGCTGTGGCTCGTCCGCGACGTCGGCGGACGCGAGCCCGTGCGCACCGACGTGGACGAGCTGTACGACGCGTTCAAGCACGCCCGGTCCGTCCGTCCCGAGCTGCCGCTGCTGGCTCCCGGTGAGGCGCGCGGCTACGTGAGCGAGGTCCGGAACAAGGTCTTCGACGTGCTGGAGCGCACCCCGCTGGAGGGGCGCAGGCTCGTCGACAACGCCTTCGCCTTCGGCATGATCGTGCAGCACGAGCAGCAGCACGACGAGACGATGCTCGCCACCCACCAGCTGCGCACCGGCGACCCGGTGCTGCACGCTCCCGCGCCACCGGCGGCCCCGGCCGGGATGCTGCCCGCCGAGGTGCTCGTGCCGGGCGGACCGTTCGTCATGGGCACGTCCACCGAGGCGTGGGCGCTGGACAACGAGCGCCCCGGCCACACCGCCCACACCGAGCCCTTCTTCCTCGACACGACCCCGGTGACCAACGCGGAGTACGCGGCGTTCGTCGAGGCCGGCGGGTACGACGAGGAGCGCTGGTGGAGCGGGGCGGGCTGGGCGCACCGCGTGTCGGCGTCGCTCGTCGCGCCGCGCTTCTGGCAGCGGGACGGCTCGGGCTGGGCGCGCACCGCGTTCGGCCGGACCGAGCCGCTGCACCCGGCGCAACCGGTCGTGCACGTCTGCTTCTACGAGGCCGAGGCGTACGCCCGCTGGGCGGGCAAGCGGTTGCCCACCGAGGCGGAGTGGGAGAAGGCGGCCCGCTTCGACCCGGCCACGGGCCTGTCGCGGCGCTACCCGTGGGGCGAGGAGGAGCCCGCCGAGCAGCACGCCAACCTCGGTCAGCGGCACCTGAGCCCCGCGCCGGTCGGCGCGTACCCGGCGGGCGCCTCCGCGCTGGGCGTGCACCAGCTCGTGGGTGACGTGTGGGAGTGGACCAGCACGGACCTCCACCCGTACCCCGGCTTCGAGGCGTTCCCGTACCGCGAGTACTCCGAGGTGTTCTTCGGCCCCGCGCACAAGGTGCTGCGCGGCGGATCGTTCGGGACCGACCCGTCCGCCGTGCGGGCGACGTTCCGCAACTGGGACCTCCCGGTCCGGCGGCAGATCTTCGCCGGGTTCCGCTGCGCCCGCGACGCGAAGCCGGGAGAGCTGAGCTGAGTGTGCCGCCACCTGGGGTACCTCGGCCCCGCCGTGCCCGTCGCCGCACTGCTCTACGACGAGCCGCACTCGCTGGTGCGGCAGTCGTGGGCGCCGCGGGACATGCGCCGCGGCGGGACCGTCAACGTCGACGGCTTCGGCGTCGGGTGGTTCCCGGCGCCGGGTGAGGCGCCCGTCCGCTACCGCAGGGCGGGCCCGATCTGGGCCGACGAGAACCTGCACGCCGTGACGCGGGCCAGCCGGTCCGGCGCGGTGCTCGCCGCCGTGCGCTCCGGCACCGTCGGGACGCCCGTCGTGGACACGGCCTGCGCGCCGTTCACCGACGGCCGCTGGCTGTTCAGCCACAACGGCGTCGTGCGCGGCTGGCCGGACTCGGTGGCCGGGGTGGCCGCGTCCCTGCCCGTGACCGACCTGCTCACCCTGGACGCGCCCACCGACTCGGCGCTGCTGTGGGCGCTGCTGCGGCACCGCCTCGCCCGCGGTGAGGACCCGGCGGACGCCGTCGCCGCCGTCGTGACCGCCGTGGAGGAGGCCGCGCCCGGCTCGCGGCTGAACCTGCTGCTGACCGACGGCACGGTCCTGGTCGGCACCGCGTGGACGCACGCGCTGCACCTGCTGCACACCGGGGACTCGGCGCTCCTCGCCTCCGAGCCCCACGACACCGACGAGCGCTGGCGGGAGGTCCCCGACCGCCACCTCGTGCTCGCGACGGCGTCCGGGGCCGACGTCCTCCCGCTGGCCCGACCCGAGTGAACCTCCCCGTTCCACCGCCACCGAGAACAGGACGACGATGACCGAGACCGTGGTCGACGTGCACCTCACCGCCGCCGACGCCGCGCAGTCGCTGCGCGCCGACGTGCGCGCGGGACTCACCGCGTCGCCGAAGTGGCTGTCCCCGAAGTACTTCTACGACGCCAGGGGCAGCAGGCTGTTCGAGGACATCACCAGGTTGCCCGAGTACTACCCGACCCGCGCCGAGCGCGAGGTGCTCGCCGAGCGCGCCGTCGAGATCGCCGTCACCACGGGAGCCCGCCGCCTCGTGGAGCTGGGTTCCGGCTCGTCGGAGAAGACCAGGCTGCTGCTGACGGCGCTGACGTCGGCGGGCACGCTGCGGGAGTTCGTGCCGCTGGACGTGTCGGCCTCGGCGCTGCGGGAGGCGGCGGCGTCCGTCGTGGCGGACTACCCCGGTCTGACCGTGCACGGCGTGGTCGGCGACTTCACCCAGCACCTCGGGCTGCTCCCGCCGTCGGACTCGCGGCTCGTCGCGTTCCTCGGCGGAACCGTCGGCAACCTGATCCCCGAGGAGCGGGAGAAGTTCCTGCGCTCGGTGCGCGACGTGCTCGGCACCGGGGAGTGGCTGCTGCTGGGCACCGACCTGGTCAAGGCGCCGGACGTCCTGGTTCGCGCCTACGACGACGCGCGGGGCGTGACCGCGGAGTTCAACCGCAACGTCCTGCTGGTGCTCAACCGGGAGCTGGACGGGAACTTCGACGTCGACGACTTCGCGCACGTCGCCCGGTGGAACGCCGAGCAGGAGTGGATCGAGATGCGGCTGCGGGCCCGGCGGCCGGTCCGCGCGCGACTCGGTGCGCTGGACCTGGACGTCGAGTTCGCCGAGGGGGAGGAACTGCGCACCGAGGTGTCGGCGAAGTTCCGCCGCGACCGCGTGGAGTCCGAGCTCCGGGCCGCCGGGTTCGAGCTGCACCGCTGGTGGACGGACTCGCGACAGCGCTTCGCGGTGTCGCTGGCCCGCGCCGCCGGCTGATCCGCGCGCCGGAATTCCCTCCGATCTGCGGTGTCGCCGACGCCGCGCGCGTGGAAGCTTCGCTCTCGACGCGCCGTGACGGCGCGTCGGGTGGCGGAAGGAGCGGGACCGGTGGGAGATCGTGTGCGCAGATCGGTGGGCGGAGCGGCGCTGACGGCGGCGCTGGCGCTGGGGACGGCGCTGTCGGGAGTCGCGGGCACCGCCGTCGCGCAGCCGGAGACGGCGGGCTTCCACGCGGCGCCCGCGCAGTGGGAGACGTGCGCGGCCGACGTGCTCGCCGAGATCCCCGCGGCTTCGCGCGAGGTGGTGAGCTGCGCCACCTACGCCGTGCCGGTGGACCACGACCGTCCGCGCGGCGCGACCGTGGGCATCCGGATGATGAAGCGCCCCGCGCTCGACCAGGCGAGGAAGATCGGCTCGCTGTTCGTCAACCCCGGCGGGCCCGGCGGCGCGGGGCTCGTCTACGCCGCCCACGGCGCCTCGTTCTTCCAGCAGGACGTCCTCGACCGGTTCGACCTCATCGGCTTCGACCCGCGCGGTGTCGGCCGCAGCGACCCGCTGCGCTGCTTCGCCACGAACGAGGAGGCGAACGAGGTCTACTCGCGCATGTCCTCCGCGCCGATCACGCGGACCGAGATCCGCGACACGGTGGACGCCACCCGCGACTACACCGACGCGTGCGCCCGCACCGCCGGTCCGCTGCTGGACCACATGTCCACCGAGGACGTGGCCCGCGACCTGGACCTCCTGCGCCGGGGCGTCGGTGATCAGGAGCTGACCTACGTCGGCTTCTCCTACGGCACCCTGCTCGGCGCGACCTACGCGAACCTGTTCCCGCAGCGGTCCCGCGCGATCGTGCTGGACGGCAACGTCGACCCGGCGCTGCGCACCACCAACGGCACCGAGTACGACCGGCAGCGCGCGCAGGGCTTCGAGATCGCCCTCGACGCGTTCCTGAAGCGCTGCGACGCGGTGGCCGAGAAGTGCGCGTTCTCCGAGGGCGACCCGCGCGCGAAGTTCGACCAGCTCCGCGAGCACCTGCGCACCACCCCGGTGACCCTGCCGGACGGCCAGGTCGTGACGTTCGCCGCGTTCGTCGGCCAGGTGTCGAGCAACCTGTACTCGCCGTCGTCGTTCAGCGTCCTCGCCGCGCGCCTGCAGAGCGCGTACGACACGGCGTTCCCGTCGGTCTCGGCCGCGGCGGCCCCCGCGGCCCCCGACGTGCCGCTGCTGAACAACCGGCACGGCCTGGCCGACGTGCGGGTGGGCGTGGTCGACGCCCCCTACGACAGCGACGACTCCTACTTCGGCGTCAACTGCACGGACAAGCCGTTCCTGCGCGCCCCCGGGCTGTTCCCGATCATCGCGAACGTCTGGGAGCGCGAGTCGCCGACCTTCGCCCGCCAGCAGGCGGCGTCGGACCTGCTGACGTGCGCGACGTGGCCGGTGCGGCACCCGGACCGCTACTCCGGGCCGTGGAACCGCCGGACGCCGAACCCGGTGGTCGTGGTCGGCAACTACTACGACCCCGCCACCCGGCACGACTTCTCGAAGCGCATGACGAAGCAGCTGGGCAACGCCCGCCTGCTCAGCGTCGACTCCTTCGGCCACTGCATCCTGGGCGACAGCGAGGGCGTCGACACGGCCGTGACGGACTACCTGGTGAACCTGACGGCCCCGGCCGACGGCCAGGTCTTCCAGCCCGACGCCCAACCCTTCGCCTGACCCGCGAGTGGAGCGTTCGGACACCGCGAGTGGAGCGTTCGAGCACCACGAGTGGAGCGTTCGAACACCGCCTCCCGCGCGTCAGCGCGTGCGGGAGGCGGTGCGGCGGGCCCGCAGCCGGACCACGACGAACACCGTGACCGCCACGACCACCAGACCGATCACGAGCTTCTGGAACACGTCGGCGTAGTCGCCGATCCGGTGCCAGTTCTCCCCGAGCGCGTACCCGGCTCCGACGAACACCGAGTTCCAGATCAGGCTGCCCAGCGTGGTCAGCGTCAGGAACGTCCAGAACGGCATCCGCTCGATCCCGGCCGGCAGCGAGATCAGGCTGCGGAAGATCGGCACCATCCGGCCGAAGAACACCGCCTTCGTGCCGTGCCGGGCGAACCAGCGCTCGGTGCGGTCGAAGTCGGCCGCTTCGACGAGCGGGATGCGCGCCAGCAGCCCCCTGGTCCGCTCGCGGCCCAGCAGCGCCCCGAGCAGGTAGACCACGATCGCGCCGAGCACCGAGCCCAGCGTGGTCCAGGCCAGGGCGCCCACGAGGGTGAAGGTCCCCCGGCTGGCGGAGAACCCGGCCAGGGGCAGCACGAGTTCGCTGGGGATCGGCGGGAAGAGGTTGTCCAGACCCACGATCAGGGCGGCGCCGGGGCCGCCGAGCGAGTCCATCAGTCCGACGGCCCAGCCGGCGAGCCCTCCCAGGGGTTCGGCGGTGTCGGTCGGTGCGGTGAGCGTCGTCATGCCCGGAACGCTAGGAATTCGCGCTGGTCGGAACCATGCGGTTCACCGCCGTCCGCGCGCGGACCTTCCGCACCCGAACGCTGCGGAAAACCGCAGTACACCCCCGCGGGGCCCTCGATAACCTGCTCTCGTGCCTGCTTCCGACGTGTTCCGGCGAGCCGTGCGCGTGACGGTGGGAGTGGTGTTCGGCGGTGTGACCGCGTTCGCCGAGCTGGCCTTCGTCCTGTGCACCGGCCCCGCGCTGGCCGTTCCCGCGGCGCGGCCGAGGATCTACGCGTGGGCGCTGCGGTTGGTCGAGCTGGAGCGCCGCAGACTGGCGGACCACTTCGACGCGACCGTCCCCGGCGGCTCGTCGGGACCGCGCGCCTGGCGCTACCTGGCCGTCCGGCTGGTGGTCGGCTGCCTCGGTCAGGGCGTCGTGACGTTCGTCGGGCTGGGTGCGGCGTCGGCTGCGATCATGGTGTGGCAACTGGTGTCGGGGCAGCCGCTCGGGGGAGGTGCCGGCGTCGACGACTGGTCGGAGCGGATCACGTTCGTGCTGGTCGGCGTGGTTCTGGTCTTCCTCTCGGTGCAGGGGGTGATCGGGGTGGTGACCGCGGAACGGGCCGTGGCCGCGCGGTTCCTCGGCCCCGACGGCCGGGAGCTGCTGCGCCGACGGGTCTCCGAGCTGGCGGTCAGCCGCGCCGAGGTGGTCGAGGCGGTGAACGACGAGCGCCGCCGCATCGAGCGCGACCTGCACGACGGGGTGCAGCAGCGGCTGGTCGCGCTGGGGATGCTGCTCGGCCGCGCGCGCCGCTCGACGGAACGGGCGCACGCCGACGACCTGCTGCGCCAGGCCCACGAGGAGTCGCAGCGCGTGCTGGCCGACCTGCGCGACGTCACCTGGCGCGTCTATCCGACCGCCCTGGACGAGGCGGGGCTGCACACCGCGCTGGAGGCGCTCGCCGAACGTTCCGGCGTGCCGGTGCGGCTGCGCTGCGAGCTGTCCGGACGGCTGACCGCGGCGGTCGAGACCGCCGCGTACTTCGTGGTGTCCGAAGCCGTCACCAACGCGATCAAGCACTCGGGGGCCACCGGGATCGGCATCGACGTGGAGCGGGTGGGGGAGACCGTGGTGGTGCGCGTCGCCGACGACGGTTCCGGCGGAGCCGACCCGAGCGGTGGCGGGCTGTCCGGTCTGGCGCGCAGGGTGGCCGCGGTGGACGGGCTGTTCACGCTGGACAGCCCGCCCGGCGGCCCGACGACGGTGGTCGCGGAGCTGCCGTGCGGGTGATCCTGGCCGAGGACTCGATCCTGCTGCGCGAGGGACTGGTCCGGTTGCTGGTCGAGGAGGGGCACGACGTCGTCGCCGCGGTGGGGAACGCCACCGAGCTGGTGGCCGCCGTCGAGACGCACCCGCCGGACGTGGTGGTCACCGACGTCCGGATGCCGCCGACGCACACCGACGAGGGACTGCGCGCGGCACTGGAGGTCCGCCGCCGGTGGCCCGCGATCGGCGTGCTCGTGCTGTCGCAGTACGTGGAGAAGCGCTACGCCACCGAACTCGTCACCGGTGACGGTGGCCGGGTCGGCTACCTGCTCAAAGACCGGGTGGCGCAGGTCGGGGACTTCCTGGACGCCCTGGACCGCGTCGGTGCGGGCGGCGCCGCGTTCGACCCCGAGGTGGTCCGGCGGCTGCTGGCCCGCACCACCCACCTCGACCCGCTGACGCGGCTGACCCCGCGCGAGCGCGACGTGCTGGAGAAGATGGCCGAGGGCCACACCAACGCGAGCATCGCGAGCGCGCTGCACGTGTCGGCCAGCGCCGTGGAGAAGCACGTGAACTCGATCTTCGACAAGCTGGAGCTGCACCGCACGGCGGGCTACAGCCGCCGCGTGCTGGCGATCCTCCGCCACCTGGGCACCTGAGACGAGCGTTCAGGCTCCCTCGGCGGAGAGTCCGGACCTGCCCCGCGAACCGGACCGACGGTGCGCCACCAGCGCCACCGCGGCACCCGCCAGCAGCACCAGCGACGGCGTGATCAGGCCGGGCACGACGGGCGGACCCGACGACGAGACGGCGCGCGCAGACGGCTCCAGACCACCGTCCACGGCGGTCACCAGGAACAGTCCGGCCGTCGTGAGCACGAGCGCCGAACGTCGTCGCCACGCCCACGCCACGAGTGCGAGCGCCACGGCGGTGGCGATCACCACCGCGTCCGGCACCGTCACGGGGGGCAGCGCCGTCGCGGTGGACGACGAGTAGGGGCCGAAGCTCCACGTCTCCGTCAGCGGCGACTCGTACGCCCTGGAACCCGTCCAGGAGCCGGGCACACCGACGTCGAACGTCGCCGTCAGCTCGGACTCGTACGCGCTGGAACCGGTCACGAAGCCGGGGGCCGTGCCGACGTACACCCTCACCGGCTCGTCCACCGGCTGCGGGTTCACCAGCAGGGTCGGCAGGCTCAGCACCAGCAGGACGACGCCGGCGGCGTACAGCGGCGCCCACGGCCGGGACAGCAGCGCGCGCCGCCACACCACCAGCGGCACCGCCAGCACCGACACCGCGACCGGCGTCACCACGTCACCCGCCAGTTCGGCCGCGAGCGCCGTCGCGGCCAGCCAGCACAGCACGACACCCGTCACCCGGACCGCGCGCCGCGACGCGCCGATCCAGAACACCGCGCCGAGCGCGCCGAGGGCCAGCGCGGAGGGGATCACCGTTCCGCTGCTTCGACGGTGTGGCGCAGCAGCAGCGCCGTCGTGACCGGGCCGACGCCGCCGGGCACCGGGGTCAGTCCACTCGCGACGGACGCCACCTCCGGTGCGACGTCGCCCGCGAGACCGCCGTCCTCGGTGGGGTTCGTGCCCACGTCCACGACGACCGCGCCGGGGCGCACGTGCTCCGGCGTGATCAGTCCGGCGCGGCCGACCGCCGCCACGAGCACGTCGGCCGTCCTCGTCACGGCGGCCAGGTCGGTCGTGCGGGAGTGGGCGACGGTCACCGTCGCGTTCCGGTCGAGCAGCAGGTGCAGCGCGGGCTTGCCGACCACGGTCGAGCGCCCCACGACGACGGCGTGCCGCCCGGCCAGGGCGACGTCGTGGTGCTCCAGGAGCGTCACGACCGCCTCGGCGGTGGCGGGGGCGAACGCGGGCAGGCCCGCCGCGAGGCGGCCCAGCGACAGCGGGTTCGCGCCGTCCACGTCCTTGTGCGGCGGGATCTCCGCCGTCAGGTCCTCCAGCGCCACGCCCGCGGGCAGCGGGGTCTGGAGCACCACGCCGTGCACGGCGTCGTCCCCGGCCGGTCCGCGCAGCGCCGCGGCGATGTCCCGCGCGCTCGCCCCCGCGCCGAGGTCGACCACGTCGCAGGCGATGCCGACCTTCGCCGCCGCCGTGGCGATGGAGCGCACGTACCACGCGCTGCCCCCGTCGTCGGTCGCCGTCACGACCGCCAGCCGCGGGTGCGCGACGGCCGCGCGGGCGGTGACGTCGGCGCGGATCGCCGCCGCGAGTTCCCTGCCGGACAGCTCGCTCATCGGGCGATCTCCTCGCGCACGGCGGCGGTGACCCGCTCGGCCCCGGCCACGACGTCGTCCACGCTCGCCACGTCGGCGGTCAGCGACGTCCGCACCGCCTCGTCGGTGATCCCGCGGAGGTTGACCTCGACGTTGATCCGGGCCGTGGTGGCCGCCGCTCGCGCCGCCTCGGTCGCCGCGGCGACGTCGGTGATCACGGTGCGGTTGGCCACCGGCAGCAGTTCCGCGGCGAGCGCCACGAGCCGCCGCGCCTCCCGCACGACCCGCGCGGGCGGTTCCGCCGCGCCGACGAGCGCGTCGGCGATCGCCCGCGAGCGCGCCGCCCTCTCCTCGTCGGACGCCTTCGGCAGCCGGTAGGCGTCGGTGACGGCGGTGAACGCCGCCGCGTCCTCCTCCGCGAGCCCGAGCGCGCGGTCGCGCGCCGCGTCGGCGTCGTCGCGGACCCGGTCGATCAGGCCGGCGTGCTCGGCGTGCTTCGGGCCGTCGCTGTAGCGGGCGACCATGCCGAGCAGCGCCGCGGCCTGCGCGGCGTGCAGGGCGGCGCTCGCACCGCCGCCCGGAGCGGGCGCGCGGCTGGCGAGCTGGTCGAGGAAGTCGGTGATCGTCTGATCGCGCACGGTGCCGACCCTATCGCTGCCGGTTCGGGCCGCGCGCGCACCACGAGCGGCCGAATCCCGGTTGACCGCCGGGAGAGGCTGACGGGGTGGAGCACAAGCAGGTGAGGGCCGATCACGACGCCCGCACCATCACCGTCTACCAGGCCTATTCCCCGGCCGTCGCCGAACCCGCCCTCGCGGCGGGCCGCCTCGTGCCGCCCTTCCGGCCCGACCGGATGACGTGGATCAAGCCGTCGTTCCTGTGGACGATGTACCGCTGCGGCTGGGCCGGGAAGCCGGACCAGGAGCGCGTCCTCGCCATCACCGTCACCCGCGAGGGGTTCGAGTCGGCCCTGCGGTCGGCGGTGCTCAGCAGCGAGCGGGCGGAGCGCAAGCCGGAGGTGCGCGTCCAGTGGGACCCGGAGCGCGACCTGCACCTGAACCCCCTGGCGCACCGGGCGATCCAGGTCGGGCTGGCGGGCTCGGCGTCCCACCGGTACGTGCGGGAGTGGACGGTGGGCCTGCGCGACGTCACGCACCTCGCGCACGCCGTGCACGGCCTCGTGCGACGGGGCCGGACGGCGGAGGCGAGCGCCCTGCTGCCGCCGGAGCGCCCCTACCCGCTCCCGCCGGACGTCGCGGAGCGCCTCGGCGCCACCGGCTGACGCGCGAGGGGCCGCCCACCCGGAGGTGGACGGCCCCTCGCGCGAGAGCGGGACCTAGCTGCGGACCATCTTGCGCAGCACGTACTGCATGATGCCGCCGTTGCGGTAGTAGTCCGCCTCACCGGGGGTGTCGATGCGGACGACCGCGTCGAACTCCACCGTCGAGCCGTCGGCCTTCGCCGCCGCCACGTGCACCGTGCCGGGGACGTCGCCGGAGTTCAGCGCGGTGATGCCGGTGAAGTCGAACGTCTCCGTGCCGTCCAGGCCCAGCGACGCCGCCGTGGAGCCCTCCGGGAACTGGAGCGGCAGCACGCCCATGCCGATCAGGTTCGAGCGGTGGATGCGCTCGAACGACTCGGCGATGACGGCGCGCACGCCCAGCAGCGACGTGCCCTTGGCCGCCCAGTCGCGCGACGAGCCGGAGCCGTACTCCTTGCCCGCGAGCACGACCAGCGGCACGCCGGCCTCGGCGTAGGCCACCGACGCGTCGTAGATCGTGGTCTGCTCGCCGTCCGCGAGGAAGTTGCGGGTGAAGCCGCCCTGCACGCCCTCGCCGCCGTTCTCGTCGGCGAGCAGCAGGTTGCGCAGGCGGATGTTGGCGAACGTGCCGCGGATCATGACCTCGTGGTTGCCGCGGCGCGAGCCGTAGCTGTTGAAGTCGCGACGCTCCACGCCGTGCTCGGTCAGGTACTTGCCCGCGGGCGAGTCCTGCTTGATGGCGCCGGCGGGGGAGATGTGGTCCGTGGTCACCGAGTCGCCCAGCAGCGCGAGCACGCGCGCGCCGCTGATCTCGGTCACCGGCTCCGGCTCCATCTCCATGCCCTCGAAGTACGGGGGCTTGCGCACGTAGGTGGAGTCGTCGGCCCACTCGAACGTCTTGCCGGTCGGCGTGGGCAGCGACTGCCAGCGCTGGTCACCGGCGAACACGTCGGCGTAGTCCTTGGTGAACATCTCCGAGGAGATGGCCGAGGACACGACCTCCTGGACCTCCTGCGGCGACGGCCAGATGTCGGCCAGGTAGACCGGCTCGCCGTTGGTGTCGGTGCCGATGGGCTCGGACACGATGTCCTTGTCCATCGAACCGGCGATGGCGTACGCCACGACCAGCGGCGGGCTGGCCAGGTAGTTCATCTTGATGTCCGGGTTGATCCGGCCCTCGAAGTTGCGGTTGCCCGACAGCACGGACACCGCGGCGAGGTCGTTCTCCTGGATGCCGGCGGAGATCTCGTCCTGCAGCGGGCCGGAGTTGCCGATGCACGTGGTGCAGCCGTAGCCGACCAGGTGGAAGCCCAGCTTCTCCAGGTACGGGGTCAGGCCGGCGCGCTCGTAGTAGTCCATGACGACCTTGGAGCCGGGCGCGAGGGTCGTCTTGACCCACGGCTTGCGCTCCAGGCCCCGCTCGACGGCCTTCTTGGCCAGCAGGGCGGCGCCGATCATGACCGACGGGTTCGAGGTGTTGGTGCACGAGGTGATCGCGGCGATCGCCACGGCGCCGTGGTCCAGCTCGAAGGTCTTGCCGTCCAGCGTCACCGAGATCGGGTTGCTGGGGCGGCCGTCGGCGCCCTCGGCGGCCGAGTGCACGACGCGCGGCGCGCTGTCGTCCTCGGACTTCGTGCCGACGGCGACGGGGTCGCTGGCCGGGAACGTCTCGTCGACGGCCTCGTCCACGCCGGACTTCGGGACCTCGGAGACCTTGCCGACGTAGGCGCTCAGGGCACCGCGGAAGGCGGGCTTGGACGCCACCAGCTCGATGCGGTCCTGCGGGCGCTTCGGGCCGGCGATCGACGGGACGACCGTCGACAGGTCCAGCTCCAGCGTCTCGGAGAACTGCGGCTCGACCGACGGGTCGTGCCAGAGGCCCTGCTCCTTGGCGTACGCCTCGACCAGCGCGAGCTGCTCGGCCGGGCGGCCGGTCAGCTTCAGGTAGTCGATCGTCTCGGAGTCGATCGGGAAGATCGCGCAGGTGGAGCCGAACTCGGGGCTCATGTTGCCGATGGTGGCGCGGTTGGCCAGCGGCACCGCGCCGACGCCCTCGCCGTAGAACTCGACGAACTTGCCGACGACGCCGTGCTTGCGCAGCATCTCGGTGATCGTCAGCACCAGGTCGGTGGCGGTCGCACCGGCGGGCAGCTCGCCGCTGAGCTTGAAGCCGACGACGCGCGGGATGAGCATCGACACCGGCTGGCCGAGCATCGCGGCCTCGGCCTCGATGCCGCCGACGCCCCAGCCCAGGACGCCGATGCCGTTGACCATCGTGGTGTGGCTGTCGGTGCCCACGAGGGTGTCCGGGTACGCCTGGCCGTTGCGGGTCATGACGACGCGCGCCAGGTGCTCGATGTTGACCTGGTGGACGATGCCGGTGCCGGGCGGGACGACCTTGAACTCGTCGAACGCCGTCTGACCCCAGCGCAGGAACTGGTAGCGCTCGCGGTTGCGCTCGTACTCCAGGTCGACGTTCTGCTCGAACGCGTCCGGGCGGCCGAAGACGTCGGCGATGACCGAGTGGTCGATGACCAGCTCGGCGGGAGCCAGCGGGTTGACCTTGGTGGGGTCGCCGCCGAGCTGCGTCACGGCCTCGCGCATGGTGGCGAGGTCGACGACGCAGGGGACGCCGGTGAAGTCCTGCATGACCACGCGCGCGGGGGTGAACTGGATCTCCGTCGCAGGGGTCGCGCTCGGGTCCCAGCCCGCGAGGGCGCGGACGTGGTCGGCGGTGATGTTCGCGCCGTCCTCGGTGCGCAGCAGGTTCTCCAGCAGGATCTTCAAGCTGTACGGAAGGCGCTCCGCACCGTCGACCGCGCTCAGGCGGAACACCTCGTACGAGGTGTCCCCGACCGTGAGCGAGCCGCGGGCGCCGAAGCTGTCCTTGCTCGCAGGTGCAGACACGTGCAACTCCATTGGTGACAGCGCAGGTGGTCAGTTGTGGGACTGGGGGCGAGTCTCGCGCATGTTCCACACCCGCGCAGACAGGCCCCGCCTGCCCTAAACAGTACGCGCGTCCTGTATTCGGCTTCAAGTGGGGTGGACGCGGATCACGGCACACTGGGACCGGTGATGCGACTGAATCGAGTCTGCAAGCGCTGGGGGCGCGGCCCGCTCGTCCTGCGCGACGTCGACCTGACCCTCGACCCGGCCGACCTGGTCGTGGTGCTGGGCGGCAACGGCTCGGGGAAGACCACCCTGCTGCGGGTGCTGGCCGGTCTCGCGTCGCCCACCTCCGGCACGGTCACCGGTCGTCCGGCGCACGTGGCCCTCGCCCCCGAGCGCTTCCCGGAGGGCGTGCGCGCCAGCACCCGCGACTACCTGCGCCACCTGGCCGCGGTGCGCGGCGTCCGGTCCGACCCGTCCCCGCTGCTGGAGCGGCTCGCCTTCACCGGCGAGGTCGACGCGCCGATCGCCCGGCTGTCCAAGGGCAACGCGCAGAAGGTCGCGCTCGTCCAGGCGCTCCAGGCGCCGCCGGGCCTGCTCGTCCTGGACGAGCCGTGGTCCGGGCTGGACGTCTCCGCCTCGGCCGTGCTGGGCGGGCTGCTCGGCGAGGCCCGCGCCGCCGGTGCGACCGTCGTGGTCACCGACCACGGCGGAGACGCCCTCGCCCTGCCGGGAGTCCGCCGCGTCCAGCTCGGCCGGGGCGCGGCGGCGAGCGGCGTGGAGATCGAACTGGCGCGGGCCGCCGCCCACCTCGACGCGCTGGCCGCCGCCGAGGGGGTGCGCGAGGCCGGTCCGCGCGGTGACGTGGTCCGGCTGGTGGTCGACGCCTCGGCCAGCGACGACGTGCTCGCGCGGGCGCTGCGGCTGGGCTGCTCGGTGGTCGCGGTGCGCGGGGGACGGCCGTGATCGCCCTGCTGCGCCTGCTCGGCGCCGACGTGCTGCGCTCGCAGCGCTACCTCGCCCCCGCGCTGCTGTACTGCGCGGTCCTGGGGATGCTCTACTCCGGCGACGCGGGCACGGTGCTCCCCGCCTACGCCGGGTCCTGCGCGCTGATCTTCCCCGTGGGGGCGTGGCTCGCCGTGGTGATCTCCACCGCCGAGGACCCCGTGCTGCGGACGATCACCGTCGTCACCGCGGGCGGCTGGGGCCGGGTGCTGGCCGCCGTCGCGACCCTGACCGCCGCCACCGTGCTGCTGTTCGCGATCGTCGCGACGGCGCTGCCGGTGCTCACCAACCCCCACCCGTACACGCTCGCCGACGTGCGCACCGGGCTCCTCGCGCACCTCGTGTGCGGGTTCTCCGGCGCGGCGGCGGGACTGCTGCTGTCGCGACCGCTGATCACCCGCACCGGCGTCACGCTGCTCGCGTGCACCGCGGTGGTCGTGGTGACGTTCCTGGCGGGCAGGTCCACGCCCGTCGGTCTCGCGCTGTGGATGCTCGGGCACCAGGACGTGTCCGTGCCGGCGCTGCTGGGCCTCCTGGCGCTCTCCGTCGCGCTGCTGGCCGTCGCCGTCGTCGCGGGCCGCGCCGTCGCGCTGCGGAGGTGACGGCCCCGGTGACCAGCACTCGCGCGATCACGCCCCCGGCGCGGAGTGCGAACCGTGCACCTCGCGCTGCCACAGGCGGTCGCACACGCCCTCCAGGCCGCGCGACAGGTGCCGCCGGTAGGTGCTGAACGGCAGACCGAGTCGCTCCGCCGCCACCTCCTGCGTCGCCGTGCCCTGGAAGAACGTCGCCGCCACCGCCCGGTGCTGCTTCACCGCCCGCGGATCGGCGTGCAGGTCGTCGACGGCCTCCACCAGCACGTCCCGCAGCGCGTCGGCCGCGTCGCCCTCCCGCTCGGCGACGAGCCTGCTGCGCAGCAGCGGGTTCACCGCGAACACCTCGGGCTGCTGCCACGCCCGCAGCGCGTCGCGCACCGCCGTGTCGAACTCCGGCCGCGACAGCACCGACAGCTCGGTCCGCCGCTGCGGCTGCGGCTGCCCACCGGAGAGGACCTGCCGGTCGACGTGCTCCAGCCACCGCGGCAGCGGCACGACGCGCCAGTCGTGCGCGAACAGCCCGAGCACGCGCTCCCCGACGACCGCCTCGCCGGGAATCAGCTCCATGTCGAAGCGCCGCATCATGTCCACGACCGTGTGCGCGTGCGCCACCGTCATGAACGACCACCCCATCCGCTCGGCGCGCAACAGGTTCGCGCTGGTCCGCAGCTCCACGACGTTCGCGCCCAGCGGCATCCCGTCGAAGTAGGAGTTCTTGACCGAGAAGCGCTGGACCGCGACGTGCTCGCCCTGCCGCAGCGGAGCGGTCGTCAGCACGTGGTCCCAGGCCAGCGCGGCCACCGGATCGGCGGCCAGTTCGTCCTCGCGGGGCTCGGTCAGCTCCAGCCACGCCATGAACGCGACCAGCTCGCGGGTGTCCGACCTCCGGTACACCCGGAACGCCCGCGGCTGCCGGTCCAGCCAGAACTCGACGACGGCCGCGGACTCCGCGCCCTCCGACGCGGCCAGCGCCAGCAGCGCCGCCCGGTCGTCCGGGGAGACGACGTCCTCGTAGACCTCGCCCTCACCGCGCCACTCCCAGTCGCGCGGATCGGCCCCGCCGTGGCGTTGCAGGTGCAGCACGGCCGCCGTCGCGGGCAGCACCGCCGAGCCGCTGGCGGTGCGGGCGCGCTCCGCCAGGTGGTCGTGGATGCGCCGGTGCATCTCCTCGTAGCCGCGCTGGTCGCGCCAGCGCAGGTCGGCGTCGAGCGCGTCGCGCACCACGTCGTGCGGGAACAGCCCGTGCGGCCCGGACTCGACGAACGGCAGGCCGCGCAGCCAGGCGAAGAGCTCCGCCGCGTCCTCGCCGGGCAGCGCGGCCCGCAGCAGCTCCTCGGTGGTCGTGCGGGTGTGCGCGCACACCTCCAGCGCGGTGCGGTGCGCCGCGGAGGGCACGTCGCCCACGAGGTGCGTCAGCAACGTCTGCACGACGTCGCGGGTCGGCGTCCACGTCGCCGCGGCACCCTCGTCCTGCACCGCGACCTCCGCCGCGAGACGCAGCGCGAGCGGGTGGCCACCGGTGAACCCGAGCAGCGGGTCGTGCAGCTGCGGACGGACCCCGCGCGCCCGCAGCAGCGCCACCGCGTCCTCCGGGGGCAGGTTCCGCAGCGCCACGACGCGCAGCACCTCGCCCCACCCGGCGTCGGCCCGCCACCTCGGGTCCGGCGGCCGGCGGCCGGCGAGCACCACGACCGCCCCGGCGGGCAGGCGGGGCAGGAACTGGTCCAGCAACCACATCTCCAGGCCCTGGCACCTCTCGAACGTGTCGATCAGGAGCACGGCGTTCTCGACCGCCAGCGCCTCGACCGCGTCGGCCTCGAACGCGGCGGGGGACGGGGGGAGCGTGCGGCAGTCGACCTCGACCACCGCGCGGCCCGCCTCGGCGGCCTCGTCGGCGAAGCGGCGCATCAGCGTGGACTTGCCGATGCCGCCCGGCCCGTGCAGGAACAGCACCGCGAACGCGCCCGAGCCGCCGTTCAGAGCAGCCCGGAAGAGCTCCAGCTCGGCCGAACGCCCGACGAAGTTCCGCTGCCGCGCGGCCCGCAGGCGCTGCTCCAAGCGGTTCGCCGAACGTGCGTCGCCCCGGTTCACGGAGACCGAGCCTAGACCCACGCGGGGTGGACGACGCCCGTCGTGGCGCGGGTGGCACGTTTCGCATTCCGTTCACGACGTCGAAACCCGGCGTCGGTCCCGGCGAAATAATCGTCGTTCAACGAGCGGTTAATTTCTCCTCGTCGAGGACGGCGGGCCGGGCGAATGTCGCGCCGGACGCTCGCGGGGATTATGTCGATCAAGGTCGTTCGTCTCCGGCGGACGGTCGGGCCGTGACCTCCGGGTGTGACCGGTTTGTCGAAGTCCTTGCCGGTCAGCGGGGGTATACGTATATTGCGGATCGTTCCTCCAGGCGATGGAACGGTGTGGTCCGAAAGCGGCTCGGTGATCCCCGAGTCGCTCCGCACCTCTTTTTTGCCATGGTTTCACCTGTTTGTCGTGGAAGGAAACGAAAGCATGGTCTCGCCCGAATCGGTGTCGCCAGGACCGCCCGTTCGCCCGACGGAGAAGGCCGTGCGGCTGCCGTCGTTGACCGGTCTGCGGTTCATCGCGGCGATGCTGGTCTTCCTCTTCCACATCACGGTGATGATGCCCTCGCCGATCCCGCCCAACGCGCTGATCACCCCGTTCGGTGGCGGCGGAGTCGGGCCGGACCTGTCCTGGCTGTTCAGCAGAGCGGGCTACGTCGGCGTCTCGTTCTTCTTCATCCTCAGCGGCTTCGTGCTGACCTGGTCGGCGCGCGACGGTGAGGCGGTCCGGCCGTTCTGGCGGCGGCGGATGCTGAAGATCTTCCCCAACCACGTGGTCATGTGGGCCGCGACGCTCCTGCTGTTCGCCTCGGCGGTCACCCCGTGGACCGCCTACCTGCCGAACCTGCTGCTGGTGCACGGGTTCTTCCCGCAGGTCGAGATCCACCGCAGCATCAACGTGCCGTCCTGGACGCTGTGCTGCGAACTGCTCTTCTACCTGCTGTTCCCCGTGCTGTTGCGCGGCGTCCGGCGGATCGCCGACCGTCGCCTGTGGACCTGGGCGGGCCTCGCGGTCCTCGGCATGGTCGCCCTCCAGCTCGTGAACCAGTACCTCGTCCCCGGTTCCAGGTCCAGCGGCGTGCCGCTCTCGGACCTCCAGTTCTGGTTCGGCTACGTCTTCCCGCCGTCGCGGCTGTTCGAGTTCGTGCTGGGCATCGTCCTGGCGAGGATCGTGGCGGTCGGCCGGTGGCCCTCGATCGGCGTGCTGCCCGCGGCGCTGCTGACCGTCGTCGGGTACGCCGTCGCGCTGCACGTGCCGGTGGTGTGGGGGTTCAACGTGGTCACCGCGATCCCGCTGGGCGTGCTGATCTGCGCCGCGGCCACGGCCGACGTCGAGGGGGCTCGCACCGCCCTGCGCGGCCGGACGATGCAGTGGCTCGGTGACGTCTCCTTCGGCTTCTACCTGTGCCAGGGCGTCGTGGTCATCTACGGGGGCTGGCTGCTGCGCGGCGCGCACGACGACGTCACGGCCGCTCTGATCTCGCTCGTGCTGCTCGTCGCGACGCTGGTCGTGGGCGCGCTCCTGTTCTTCTGCGTCGAGCGGCCGGTCATGCGCGGGTTCGCCGGCGGCGGGCGGACCCGGCGTCCCGCGCGGGTGACCGCCGAGACCACCGCGTAGCGGGCCGGGGGTCGCCGGTGCCCGTTCGCGGTGAACCGGTCCCGGCGACCCCCGGCGTGAAGTCGTACCGCAGGTCAAAAATGCCCGCGCTTGCCCTTTTCAGGTCCACTTTCGCGCCCGGGCGGGAATTCGGGCCCGATCCGGTCACTACCGTTGCCGGACATGGGACTGCGTCGTGATTCGACGGCACGAAGCCGGTTGTTCGGCGAGGAGCTGCGCGTTCGGCGCAGAGCGGCGGGGCTCGGCGGCAGCGCGCTCGCGGAGAGCCTCCGCTGGTCGTCCGCCAAGATCACCAAGTTGGAGTCGGGCGAGCGCGGGACCAGCGAGGTCGACGTCGCCGTCTACCTGACCAGGTGCGGTGTCGTCGGCGACGAGCTCGCCCGCCTCCTCGCCCTGCACCGCGGTGGTGAGAAGGACGTGTGGGTGCAACCCTTCGGGGCCGAACCCGCTGAGCGGGTGCGCACGCTCATGACCGAGGAGGCCCGCGCCACCGCCATCACCAGCTACGACTGCCTGCTGATTCCCGGACTCCTGCAATCGGCCGACTACACGAAAGCAGTGCTGCGCGGTGAGGACTCGCCGCTGCGCACCACGCGTCAAGAGGTGCTGCGACGGCCGAACCGACCGGACGCCGTCTTCTTCGTCGACGAACAGGTTCTCCGCCGCCCGGTGGGTGGCACCGGCGTCATGCACGACCAGCTCATGGCCCTGCTGTTCGCTCCGGCCGTGGTGCGGATCGTCCCGGTCGGTCCGATTCCCCACGGTGGTGTTCGGGAGGGAAGTTTCGTGCTGCTCGACAACGCGGACCACCGGCCGGTGGTCTACCTGGAGAACAAGGTGTCGAACGTGTTCCTGGAGAATCCGGCGCACGTGGCGGAGTACCGGACCACCGTGATGGAGCTGTCCGACCTCGCCCTCGGAGAGCCAGAATCGAGGGAGTTCGTGACCCGGCTGGCCGACGAGTACGGAGCGCTTCATGGCCGAAGTGATGACGTGGCGCAAGAGCAGCTACAGCGGTGGCAACGACGAGGGGAACTGCGTGGAGGTGGCCGTGTCCGTGGACCGGGCGCGGGTGCGTGACTCGAAGAACGCGGGGCCGCTGCTGGTGTTCCGGCCGTCGACGTGGCGGAAGTTCGTCGCCGGACTGCCTGCCCGGTAATCCGGTCGACGCCCGCTCGTCCGCACTGGCAAGATCGCGATCTCTCCGTGCCGGTGCGGCGCGGGTGTCGGACCGGAGGGGTCAACATGTCCGCGAGCACGCGCGCCGTGGTGGAGGAACTGCTCGGCCGGATCGGCGAGGGCGACGCCGAGCGCATCGCCGAGCTGTACGCCGAGCAGGTGGACTGGAAGGTGAACTGGCCGGAGGCCGAGCACGGCCGCGCCGCCACCCCGTGGATCCGCCACCGGTCCACGCGCGCCGACGCCGCCGCTCACTTCGGCGAACTGGTCGAGCACCACGTTCCCGGCGAGGCGGCCACCACGGTCGAGCGCGTGCTGGTCGACGGTGCCGACGCGGTCGTGCTCGGGGAGATCCGCCAGACCGCACGGTCCACGGGACGCGCCTACCGGGCCCGGTTCGCCCTGCACCTGACGGTCGAAGCGGGCCTCGTCGTCCGGCACCACGTCTACGAGGACAGCCTCGCCGTCGCCGGGGCCTTCAGCTAGTTCAGCACCCAGCGGTCGTCCTCGCGCACCAGGCGCACGTGCTCGCCGCCGGTCACCCCGTCCGCCTCCGGCGACAGATCCACAGCGGCCGAGTCGTCGGTGATCTGCACGTCGGTCACCTCGGCGTCCTCCAGCGCGGCGGCGCCGTCGCCGTCGGCGTCCGCGGCGGTGTCCTCGGAGGCGCGGTTGACGATCTCGACCACGTAGTTCTCGCAACCGCCGAGCGTGGCCTCCGCCTTCTCCACGACCTCCCGCGACAGCAGTCCGCACGCCCGCTCGGCGTCCCCGGCGACCAGCGCGTCCCACCACGCCTCGACGGTCTCCCGCGCGCCGTCCTCGCCGGGGTCGACGCCGATCTCCTCGACCGGGACGTGCTCGTCGCCGGGCTCGTCGCCGCGCGCGAACGACTGCGCCGACGCCGTCTGGGCGCTCGCCGTCCCGGCCGCGTCCTCGCCTCCGCTCACGACGTAGGTGACGACGGCTCCCACGACCACCAGCAGCAGCACGGCCACCACGACGAACGCCGCTCGCCCCGACCCCGGCCCGGCGAGCGGGTCGTCCTCGGAACGCCGTGCCAGCACGGCTTGCACGGCCGTGCGCAGCTCGGTGGCCACGTGCTCGTCGCGGGCGGACTCCGCCAGCGCCGAGGAGGCCATCCTCCTGCGGTCGTCGTCGCGCGGGTCCTCCTCGAAACCGGCGAGCACGGCCCCGCCCAGCTCGGTCCGCCCCAGGTGCTCCCGGACCAGCCGGTGCAGGCGCTCCGCGGCGTCCGCGGACTCCGGAACGGGGGTGACGAGGTGGTCGGCCACCAGGCGGACCGCCTGGGTGGCAATCGCGAGCGAGTCCATGCGCTTCCTCAACGACAGGTCGTGACGAGGCCGATCGGGGGATCGACCGGCCGAGTGTGGCGGAAGCGGCGAACCACCGGTTCCGCCGTTCGCGCGCGGAGACCCCGCCACTCGGAGCAAGCGGCGGGGCCTCGGACGTGCTGCGACGACTACTTCGCGGCCTTCAGCAGCTCGTCGACGTCCTTCGCCTCCAGCTGGCGGACGACCGTCAGCAGCAGCTCGCTGTAGGTGCGGAACGGGCTGACGTAGAACTTCCCGTCGACCTCGGTCGCGACCACGCCGACGCCCTCCTGCATGAGGCCGCTGGCCAGCCGGCCCATCACGTCGACGGCGGCGGGCGGCAGGTCGCTGCCACCCTGCTGCTCGATGAGCTGCGTGACCTCGTCGGCGCACAGCTTCTGCGAGTCGCCCTGCGCCGCCACCGTGTAGCAGTCGCCGTCGCGGGACACGTCGACCTTCTCGCCGTCGGCCTCGACCGACAGCTTCTTCACGGTCAGCAGGGTGCCGCCGGTGACCTCCTTCTCGTCGGTCTCCAGCGCCAGCAGCTTCGCGCCGGTCGGCGCGCTGCCGCCCATCTGCTCCACGAGCACGGGGCCGACGTCCTGGAGCACGCCCAGCTCGTCCGGCGGGAGCAGGGCGATGACCTTCTCCAGGTCGCTGTCGAGCGCGGCCTCGATCATCTGCTTGGCGGCGTCACCGGCGGAACCCGCACCGGCGGCGGCGATGCCGGTCGACGGCCACTTCAGGCCCTCCTCGGCGAGCGCGTAGTCCGCCAGCGTGTAGAAGATGCTCGGGTACCACTCGTCGCCGACCTTCACGGTCGCGATGCGGAAGGGCTCGCCGTCGTTCTCGTCGCGGATCTTCTGCGCGAGGTCGATCGTCTCGGTCTCGGGCGACTGCTGGTCGAACTCCGAGCCGAGCGCGTCGACGAGCTTGTCCGTCAACGGGATCTGCCGGACGTCGGACGTGACGGTGATCGTGCCCGCGGTCAGCTTGTTGATCGTGACGTGGTTGTTGACCTGCTCGGCCGCGCCCTCGTCGAAGGTGATGCCCTCGGCCTTGAACTCGACGCCGGTGACCTTGTTCGGGTCGGCCTCCGGCTTCAGGATCTCCAGCCGCTTCAGCTCCTGGACGGTCTGCTCGGTGTAGTCCTTGGAGAGCTTCGCCTCGGCGGGGGCCAGACCGTTCATGATGCCGATGACGTCGCCGCTGCCCAGCGAGTTCATCAGGTTGCTGGCTGCGGCGGCCGGGCTCGGCGCACCCGCGGCGGCGGAGTCGGAGCTGCGGATCGCCCAGACCGTCGCGACGGTGCCGGCGGCGAGCGCCACGACGGCCACGACCGACGTGATCACCAGTGCGGTGCGCTTCTTCTTCGGCTGCTGCCCGAACGGCTGCTGGCCGTACTGCGGCTGCTGCCCGAACTGCTGCTGACCGAACGGCTGCTGCCCGAACTGGGGCTGCTGACCGTGGGGCTGCTGGCCGAACGGCTGCTGCTGCCCGAACTGCTGGGGCTGCGGACCGGTGGGCGGGAACTGGCCGGTCTGGGGGTACTGGCCCGGCTGCCCCTGCACGGGCTGGGGACCGCTCGGCGGGTTGCCGCCGTACTGCTGCCCGAACTGCGGGTTCTGCTGCGGGTTCTGCGGAGACCAGTCGCCCCCGCCGCCACCTGGGTAGGTCACGGTGTTCCTCCTGAAGTGCTGACGTTCTTGCGGGCCCTCGTGATGAGCACGGTGATCGCCCCCGCGATCACCAGTGCGGCACCACCGAGGGTGACGACCGGCCCGGTACGGCTGATGCCGACCAGTGAACCCTCGTTGCCCCCTTGGACGGCAGCCAGTGCCGCCACCGTTCCCGTGATCGTGCCAAAGATAATCGCGAGCCACGCCCCGAATCGGTGGAATCGTGCCGCGAACAGCACCGCGCACAGCAGTGCGACGGGTGTCACGGCCACCCACGCGGCCCGCACCAGTTCGCCCGTCACATTGTCCAACCCGGCGAAACCACGTAGAGCGAGCACTTCGTAACTGGTTCTGGTCACAGTTCCGGAACGAAGCCAGGGGAGGAACGTCCCCGCCGCCGTCGTGACCAAGCCCACTGCGGCGCAACCTGCACCAATCCACGTTCTGCGCACGCGCACACCGTCTCACGCCCGGACGCCGGCCGAGTGGTGTTCTCGCTGGCGCGCGTGCGACCGTGGGGC
This sequence comes from Umezawaea beigongshangensis, assembly GCF_016464305.1. Classification (GTDB taxonomy): domain Bacteria; phylum Actinomycetota; class Actinomycetes; order Mycobacteriales; family Pseudonocardiaceae; genus Umezawaea_A; species Umezawaea_A beigongshangensis. The sequence goes on along the minus strand of NZ_JAEIOJ010000002.1, from coordinate 546,244 downwards.
GTGCACGACAGCAGGAAAACAACGGCGGCGAGGACCGCGTTCGCCTCCGCTCACCGCATCACCGCGCTCACCGGAGCCGGCGTGTCGACGGATTCCGGAATTCCCGACTTCCGCGGTTCCGCCGGTTCGCGGACGGCCGACGTCGACACCGGTCGCGGATTCACGCTCGACGCCTACGCCCGTGACCGCGAGGTGCGCCGCGCGTCCTGGCGCTTCCGCCTCGACCACCCCGCGTGGTCGGCCGCGCCGAACGCCGCGCACCGCGCGCTGGTGGAGCTGGAGCGGTCGGGGAGGTTGCGGGCCCTGCTCACGCAGAACGTCGACGGACTGCACGGGGCCGCGGGGTCGGACCCCGCGCTCGTCGTGGAGCTGCACGGCTCGCTCTTCGGCACCGTGTGCCTGTCCTGCGGCGCGCGCGGCGCGATGAGCGACGCGCTGGACCGGGTGCGGGCGGGGGAGGAGGACCCGGACTGCTGGACGTGCTGCGGTGTCCTCGCGTCCACGACCGTCCCCTTCGGGCAGCCGCTGGACGCCGACGTGCTGCGCCGGGCCCGCACGGCGGCCGTGGACTGCGACCTGATGCTCGTCGCGGGCACCTCGCTGCTGGTCGAGCCGGCCGCGAGCCTGGTCGACCTGGCGCGCAGAGCGGGCGCGACCGTCGTGGTCTGCAACGCGGAGCCGACGCCCTGCGACGACCTGGCGGCCGTGGTGCTGCGCGCGCCCGTCGCCGAGGTGCTGCCCGAACTGGCCGCGGTTCCCTTCACCGGCGCCGGGACCTACCGCTCGTGGGGCGACCCGAGCACGTGGTGATCGCCGTCACCCTCCTCTAGTGTCCAGGTCACCCGGAGCACGTGGAGGTGCTGGGATGCGCGTTCCCCTGACCGTCGCCGACTTCCTGGACCGGGCGGAGGTCGTGTTCGCCGACACCACCGCGGTCGTGGACGAGCCGGGGCAGCCGGCCGCGCCCGTGCCCGCGACGACCTACGGCGAGCTGGCCGTCCGCGCTCGCGCCTGGCAGGCGGGGCTGGACGCGCTGGGCGTCGGCGAGGGCGAGCGGGTCGCGGTGGTCAGCCACAACTCCGCGCGACTGCTGGAACTGCTGCACGCCGTGCCCGCGAGCGGCCGGGTGTGCGTGCCGATCAACTTCCGGCTCCGTCGCGACGAGGTGTCCTACGTCGTCGAGCACAGCGGCGCGTCGGTGCTGCTCGTCGACCCCGAGCTGGACGCGGCGCTGGCCGGGGTGACCGCGCCCCACCGCTTCGTCCTCGGCGAGCGGACCGACGCGGAGCTGATGCGCTTCGGCGTCGAACCGGTGCCCTGGAGCGCGCCGGACGAGGACGCCACGGCCACGATCAACTACACCTCCGGCACGACCGCGCGTCCCAAGGGCGTGCGGCTGACCCACCGCAACCTCTGGCTGAACGCCGTCACCTTCGCGATGCACACCCGCCTCTGGGAGCGGGACGTCTACCTGCACGTGCTGCCGATGTTCCACTGCAACGGCTGGGGGATGCCGTTCGGGCTGGCCGGGCTCGGCGTGCCGCAGGTGGTGCTGCGCAAGGTCGACGGAGCGGAGATCCTGCGCCGGGTCCGGGACCACGGCGTGACCCTGATGTGCGGTGCGCCCGCCGTGTGGAACGCGGTGCTCGACGCCGCGCAGACGTGGGAGGGCGAGATCCCCGGCCGCGACCGGGTGCGCGTCGTCGTCGCGGGCGCACCGCCGCCCAGCCGCACCATCGAGCGGGTGCTCGACGAGCTGGGCTGGGAGTTCCTCCAGATCTACGGGCTGACCGAGACCTCGCCGCTGCTCACGGTCAACCGCACCCGCCCGCAGGACGTGGACCTGCCCGTGGCCGAGCGCGCCCGCTCGCTGTCGCGCGCCGGAGCCCCCGCGCTGGGGGCGCGGCTGCGGATCTCCGGGGACGGCGAGGTGCTCGCCCGCTCCAACGTCGTCATGGACGGCTACTGGGACGACCCGGACGCCACGGCGCGGGCGCTGGAGGACGGGTGGTTCCACACCGGTGACGGCGGCCACCTCGACTCCGACGGCCACCTCACGATCTCCGACCGGAAGAAGGACGTGATCATCACCGGCGGGGAGAACGTGTCGTCCACCGAGGTCGAGGACGCCCTCTTCGCCCATCCGGCCGTGGCCGAGGTGGCGGTGATCGGCGTGCCGCACGAGCGGTGGGGCGAGACGGTCACGGCGCTCGTCGTGCTCGCGGAGGGCGCCGCGGCCACGGAGGCGGAGCTGATCGCGCACTGCAAGGACCGGCTCGCCGGGTACAAGGCGCCCACGTCGGTGGAGTTCCGCGCGGAGATCCCGCGCACGGCCACCGGCAAGATCCAGAAGTTCAAGCTCCGGGCTCCCTACTGGGAGGATCCGGAGCGCGGCGTGGACTAGGGACCGTCCAGCCGCTCTCCACCGACCGGCGGCACCTGGCCGGGTCGTCTCCCGTGCTGACGAACAGCGCGGCCAGCAGGGATGCGGTGTGGTCGAGCGTCTGGTGCGGCAGGGGGCCGTTGGCGACCAGTGAGACCAGCCCGTGGGTGACGGCCCAGCTCTGGGTGGCCAGCTCCAGCGGGACGGTGCCCGCGCGGAAGCGCCCGGCCGCCCTGCCCCGGTCGGCGGCCTGGACCATGTGCTCCAGCGTCGCGTCCGCGGCCGCGAGGTCCTCCAGGTCGAAGTTCGCGTCGAACATGACCCGGTACAGGTCGGGGTGGTCCAGGGCGTTGCCGACGTAGGCGGAGACCAGGGCGGTCAGGTCCAGCACCGGGTCCTCGGACGTGGGCACCGCCGCGAACCTCGCCGCGAGACGGGTGAAGCCCTCCTGCCGCACGGCCTTCCACATGCCGTCCATGCCGCCGAAGTGCGTGTAGACGGCCATCGTCGAGACGCAGGTCCCGGCCACCAGTGAGCGCAGGGTGATGGGCTCGCGGGTGCGGAGCATGTGCGCGGCGCGTTCGACGAGCAGCGTGCGGACCGCCGGATCCTTCGACCTGGGCATGGCGTCAGGTTACATAGCATTGCAGTGCTATGGTTCAGAGGTCCGGATCTCCGGACTCTCACGACGAGGAGTCAGCATGGCCATCACCCTGGTGAACCCCGAAGGACTGCCGAAGGTCGACGTCTACCGCCAGGTGTCGGTCGCCACGGGATCGAAGCTGGTGTTCGTCGCCGGTCAGGTCGCCCGCGACGCCGACGGCAACCGGATCGGCGAGGGCGACCTGGCCGCCCAGCTCGAACAGTGCTACCTGAACGTCGCCACCGCGCTGGCCGGGGTCGGTGCCTCCTTCGACGACGTCGCGAAGCTGACGGTCTACGTCGTCGACTGGACCGCGGACAAGATGCCCCTGTTCCTGGAGGGCGTCGCGCGGGCCTCCGCCAAGCTGGGGGGCACTCCGGTCCCGCCCGGCACGCTGATCGGCGTCGCCGCGCTGGCCGAGCCGGACCTCCTGGTCGAGGTCGAGGCCACCGCGGTCGCCGACTGAACGCGCACAGCTCTGCCGTGACCGGGAAGAACACGAGCCCGCGGGCTCCTGGCGAGGAGGAAGAATGACCATCACCCTGGTGAACCCCAGCGGCTTGCCGCAGGTCGAGGCGTACCGGCAGGTGTCGGTGGCCACCGGGTCGAGGCTGGTGTCCATCGCGGGCCAGGTCGCCTGGGACGCCGACGGGAACACGGTCGGCGTGGGCGACCTGGCCGCTCAGGTCGAGCAGTGCTACCTGAACGTCGCCACCGCGCTGGCCGGGGTCGGCGGTTCCTTCGGCGACGTGGCGAAGCTGACCGTCTACGTCTCCGACTGGCACCTCGACAAGATGCCGCTGCTGATGGAGGGGATCGCCAGGGCGGGGGAGAAGCTGGGAGCCGTCCCGATCCCCCCGATCACGCTGGTGGGCATCGCCGCCCCCTTCACCCCCGACCTCCTGGTGGAGGTCGACGCCACCGCGGTCCTCGACTGACCGCCGGGCGCTCGTCGCGTCCTCCGGGTGCCGCGACTCGTGCGAACCCGGAGGTTTGCGGTGATCGGTGTGACACGAGTGGTTGACGATGTCTCCGTTCCTCCTGTGACGAGTGGAAAGACCACGAACCCGGTGGCACGCTCTCGGAGGGTGTCCGCACGACGCCGTTCGGTGCACACCGGATCGGCCGTTCGGTCGGGAGGAGTGGTCTTGTTCGTACGACGGGGTGTGGTCCGATCGGCGGTGTCCGCCGTTCTCGCGCTGGTGATCGTGCTGGTGCTGGGAGGTCGGGCGGTCGCCGCCCCACCACCGCCGAACCCCGGCGACGCCGAGCTCGGCGCCGGACGTGCCGAGGCCGACGAGAGGGCGGGCCGGGTCGGTGAGCTGACCGGCCGCCTCACCGGAGCCAGGGCGCTCCTGCACCAGCTCGGCGACGACGTCGCGCGGGCCATGGAGGACACGAACAAGGCCCTCGTCGACGTGGAGAACGCGCGGGCCGAGGCGGCGCGTGCCGCCGCGGAGGCCGAGGCGGCGCGCGCCGAGGCCGACGCGGCGGCCGCGTCCGTCGAGGAGGGACGCGACCAGCTCGACGAGTTCGCGGGCGCCAGCTTCCAGCAGGGCAGCACGGTCGGGTCGATCACCGCGTTCGTCGGTGCTCGCAGCCCGGAGGACCTGTTGGCCAGGGCGCAGATGCTGGAGGCCGTCAGCGGTTCGGGCCTCGACGCGATGGAGCAGCTGGAGCGCGCCCGCACCGAGCAGGGCAACAAGGACGCCGCCGCCCGTGCCGCCCTCGGTCTCGCCGAGGAGAAGCGGGCGGCGGCGGACCGGGCCGCGCACGAGGCCGACGCGGCGCAGCGGGCCGCCGTGCGGGCGCGGCAGGAGCAGGAGTCCCGCGCCGCGGAGGTCGAGCGCGACCGCGCGGCCGTCGAGGCGGAACTGGTGCGGGCGCACGAGGCCGTCGGCGGTCTGGAGGCGCAGCGCGGTCAGTACGCCGCGTGGGACGCGGCTCGCCGGGCCGAGGAGGAGGCGGCGGCGCGTGCCGCCGCGGAAGCCGTGACCCCGGTCGCTCCGCCGCCCGCTCCGCCCGTTCCGCCCGCGCCGTCACCCGTTCCGCCGCCCGCGCCGAGGCCGGTCGCGGTGACCGCTCCGGTGCAGCAGCACGTCGCCCCCGCCCCCGCGCCGGTCGGTGACGTGGAGGTCGTGATCGCGCGGGCGCTGCGGCAGCTCGGCGTGCGGTACTCCTGGGGCGGCGGCAACTACGACGGCCCCACGATCGGCATTCGCGACGGAGGTGTGGCCGACTCCTTCGGCGACTACCGCAGCGTGGGCTTCGACTGCTCCGGCCTGATGATGTACGCGTTCGCCGGCGCGGGCGTCCGCCTGCCGCACTACAGCGGTTACCAGTACACGGCCGGTCGCCGGGTGCCCCTGGCCCAGGCCAGACGCGGCGACATGCTGTTCTGGGGCCCGAACGGCGGCACGCACGTCGCCCTGTACCTGGGCGACGGGATGATGGTCGAGGCCCCGCACTCCGGCGCGAGCGTCCGCGTGGCCCCGGTCCGCTACGGCGGGATCGTCCCCCACGCCACCCGCCTCCTCTGAGTTGAGCGTTCAGGCACCCCGAGTGGAGCGTTCGAGCACCCCGAGTGGAGCGTTTGGGACCGGTGAGCGCATTCGGCGTGCTCGACCGCCCCGCTCGCGGGGTTAGGGTGCCGGTGTGACGGGGTGGAGCGCGGTGGTCCTCGCCGGTGGGAGCGGGACCAGGCTCGGCGGGGTGGACAAGGCCGCGATCGAGATCGGCGGGCGCACCCTGCTCGACCGGCTCGTCGGCGTCCTGGACGACGCCGAGCGGATCGTCGTGGTCGGGCCGGAGCGCGCCGTCCGCGGCGACGTGACGTGGGCGCGCGAGGACCCGCCGGGCGGCGGACCGCTGGCCGGGGTCGCCGCGGGGCTGGCGCACGTGGAGACCCGACACGTCGTGCTGCTCGCCGTCGACCAGCCCGGCACGACCTCCGCCACGATCACCCGGCTCCTGGACCGGATCGGCGTCGACGGCGCGCTGCTGGTCGACGCCGACGGCCGCGCGCAGTGGCTCACCAGCGCGTGGCGCGCGAAGGCCCTGCGCGCCGCGCTGCCCGCCGACCCGGCCGGACGGTCGCTGCGCTCGGTGCTGGGCGCGCTGGACGCCGTCCTCGTCCCCGCCGAGCCCGGCGAGAGCGACGACGTCGACACCCCCGCCGATCTGGCGAGGTTCACCTGATCCCCCGATCTCCGCCGCGCTCTCCGCGTTCCGGCGGGAGATCGCGGTTCGCCCGGCCGTCCTGACAGGACCCTTCACAGGCGTCTCACCGGGCGACGGGTTGACTGTGCGCGCGGACCGTCGGGTTCGCACGCACAGCTCCGCCGCAGTAGGAGGTTCGCACGTGACCGAGTCCGGTCCCGGTCCCGAGGGTTCGGTGAGCGCTCAGCAGGGCCCGAACAGCCCCGCTCGCGACGCCCAGCTCCTCGAACGCACCGTGTTCGAGGTCAAGCGCGTGATCGTCGGGCAGGACCGGTTGGTCGAGCGGATGCTCGTGGGCCTGCTCGCCAAGGGGCACCTGCTGCTCGAGGGCGTGCCCGGCGTCGCGAAGACCCTGGCCGTGGAGACGTTCGCGACCGTCGTCGGCGGCACGTTCTCCCGCGTGCAGTTCACCCCCGACCTGGTGCCCGCCGACATCCTGGGCACCCGCATCTACCGGCAGAGCACCGAGAGCTTCGACGTCGAGCTCGGCCCGGTGGTGGCGAACTTCGTCCTCGCCGACGAGATCAACCGCGCGCCCGCCAAGGTCCAGTCCGCGATGCTGGAGGTCATGGCCGAGCGGCACGTCTCCATCGGCGGCAAGACCTTCCCGATGCCCACCCCGTTCCTGGTCCTGGCGACGCAGAACCCGATCGAGAACGAGGGCGTCTACCCGCTGCCCGAGGCGCAGCGCGACCGCTTCCTGTTCAAGATCCAGGTCGAGTACCCGTCGGCCGAGGAGGAGCGGGAGATCGTCTACCGCATGGGCGTCGAAGCGCCCGTGCCGTCGCAGGTCCTCAGCCCCGAGGAGCTGACCCGCCTCCAGGGCGTCGCGTCCCGCGTCTTCGTGCACCACGCGCTGGTCGACTACGTCGTCCGCCTGGTCATCGCCACCCGCGCGCCCAACGAGCACGGACTCGCCGACGTCGCCAGCTGGGTCGCCTACGGGGCCTCGCCGCGTGCGAGCCTCGGCATCATCGCCGCCGCCCGCGCCCTCGCGCTGGTCCGCGGCCGCGACTACGTGCTGCCGCAGGACGTGGTGGACGTGGTGCCCGACGTGCTGCGCCACCGCCTCGTGCTGTCCTACGACGCGCTCGCCGACTCGGTTCCGCTGGACCACATCATCACCAGGGTGTTGCAGACCGTTCCGCTCCCGCAGGTCTCCGCGCGGCCTCAGCCCAGCGGGCAGCCGATGGCGCCGGCCGTGCACCCCGCGCAGGCCGGGACGAACGGGCGGCCGTGACCCAGCGCGAGACCGCCGAGGACCCCGCCGTCGGTTCCGGACGGCCGTCGTGGGCGCCGCCGGTGATGCACGGCGGCCGCATGGAGGCCGCGCTGCGCACCATGGAGCTGGAGGTCAGGCGCAGGCTCGACGGCCTGCTCCAGGGCAACCACCTCGGTCTGGTGCCGGGGCCGGGCTCCGAGCCGGGCGAGGCGCGGCCCTACCAGCCCGGTGACGACGTGCGCCGGATGGACTGGGCGGTCACCGCCCGCACCACCGTGCCGCACATCCGCGAGACCGTCGCCGACCGCGAGCTGGAGACCTGGCTCGCCGTCGACCTGTCGCCCAGCCTCGACTTCGGCACCGCCGCGTGCGAGAAGCGCGACCTCGCGGTGGCCGCCACCTCCGCCGTCACGCACCTCACCAGCGGCGGAGGCAACCGCATCGGCGCGATCGTGTCCACCGGCGAGACCGTCGTGCGGGTCCCGGCCCGCGGCGGCCTCGCGCACGCCCGAGGTCTCGTCCGCAAGGTCGCGGAGACGCCGCGCGCCGCCGAGGGCACCCGCGGCGACCTGGCCGCCGTGCTGGAGCAGCTCCGCCGTCCTCCCCGTCGCCGCGGCCTCGTCGTGGTGATCTCCGACTTCCTCGGCGACACGGGGTGGCAGCGTCCGCTGCGCGCCCTGTCGGCCCGCCACGACCTGATCGCGGTGGAGGTCGTCGACCCGCGCGACGTGGACCTGCCCGAGGTGGGCACGGTCGTGCTCTCCGACCCGGAGAGCGGACGCCAGCGCGAGGTCACCGCGTCGCCGCTGCTGCGCAGGGAGTTCGCCGCCGCCGCCGCGGAGCACCGCTCCGACGTGGCAGTCGGGCTGCGCCGCGCCGGAGCGGGGCACCTGGTGCTGCGCACCGACTCGGACTGGATCGCCGACACAGTCCGCTTCGTGGTCGCCCGCAAGCGGCGCTGGTCCGGAGGAGTCGCCTGATGGCCGGGCCCAGCCTCACCGGGTTCACCTCGCCCTGGTGGTTCCTGCTGCTGATCGTCGTCGCGGCGCTCGGCGCGGGGTACGTGGTGCTGCAACGGGTGCGCCGCAAGCGCGTCCTGCGCTTCACCAACCTGGAGCTGCTGGAGCGCGTCGCGCCCAAGCGGCCCGGCTGGCCGGTGCACGTGCCCGCCGCGTTCCTGCTGGTGGCGTTCGTGCTGCTCACGATCGCGCTGGCCGGTCCCACCGCGGAGCAGCGGGTGCCGCGCAACCGCGCCACGGTCATGCTCGTCGTCGACACCTCGCTGTCGATGATGGCGACCGACATCCAGCCCAGCAGGCTGGAGGCCGCGCAGGTCGCCGCGAAGTCCTTCGCCGACGGGCTCACCCCCGGCATCAACCTCGGCCTCATCTCCTTCGCCGGTTCGGCCACCGTGCTGGTCGCGCCGACCACCGACCGCGACGCGGTCACCGGCGGCATCGACGGCCTCAAACTGGCCCAGTCGACCGCCACGGGCGACGCGATCGTGGCCGCGATGGCCGCCATCGACTCGTTCGGCAAGGTCGTCGGGGGAGCGGAGGGGCCGCCGCCGTCGCGGATCGTGCTCATGACCGACGGCAAGGAGACCGTCGGCACGCGCAAGGCGTTCGACGCGGCGGAGGACGCGAAGAAGGCGGGCGTTCCGATCTCCACGATCTCCTTCGGCACGTCCAGGGGCGTCGTCGACATCGACGGGCGCAGCCAGGAGGTGCCGGTGGACGACGAGTCGATGAGGGAGATCGCCGAGATCTCCGGCGGCGAGTTCTTCAAGGCCGCGAGCGCCGAGGAGCTGCGCCGCGTCTACGACACCCTCGGCGAGCAGATCGGCTACGAGAAGAAGCAGGCCGACGCGAGCAAGCCCTGGCTGGTCATGGGCACGATCGCCGCCCTGATCGCCGCGGCCGGTTCGCTGCTCCTGTCCCAGCGTCTTCCCTGAACGCTCCGCTCGGGGTGCTCGAACGCTCCACCCGGGGTGCCTGAACGGTCGACTCGGGGTGCTCGAACGGGCGACTCGCGGGCGGTGCTGGAGTGTCGGGGCTGGGCCCTACACTCCGGCACATGGTTTTTCCCGGCTCCGCGCACCTGGACGATCCCGGCCCCGAGGAGCCCGTGGAGGACTGGGGGTCCGGAGACTGGGGGCCGCCGGAGGACCTCGGACCCGAGGAGTCCGCGCCGAGCGACTGGGAGACCGCGCAGTGGGCCGCCGGGGGCGGCGAGCGACCGAAGACGGCCGAGGAGGCGCTCAACCGGATCTTCGGCTACGACGCGTTCCGGGGTGAGCAGCAGAGCATCATCGACCACGTCGTGTCCGGTGGCGACGCGCTCGTGCTCATGCCCACCGGCGGCGGAAAGTCCCTGTGCTACCAGATCCCCGCGCTGGTCCGCGACGGCGTGGGCGTGGTCGTCTCCCCGCTCATCGCCCTCATGCAGGACCAGGTCGACGCGCTGACCGCGCTCGGCGTGCGGGCGGGTTTCCTCAACTCCACCCAGGACTTCGAGGAGCGCCGGGTCGTCGAGGCGCAGTTCCTCTCCGGTGAGCTGGACCTGCTCTACCTCGCGCCGGAACGGTTGAAGGTCGAGTCCACGGTGCAGCTCCTGCAACGCGGCACCATCTCGCTGTTCGCCATCGACGAGGCGCACTGCGTCGCCCAGTGGGGCCACGACTTCCGGCCCGACTACCTCGCGCTGTCCGCGCTGCACGAGCGCTGGCCGACCGTGCCGCGCATCGCGCTGACCGCGACCGCCACCAGGACCACCCACACCGAGATCGCCACCCGGTTGAAGCTGGAGGACGCCAAGCACTTCGTCGCCAGCTTCGACCGGCCCAACATCCAGTACCGCATCGAGCAGAAGAACGAGCCGCGCAAGCAGCTCCTGGACCTGCTGCGCTCCGAGCACGCCGGTGACGCGGGCATCGTCTACTGCCTGTCGCGCGCGTCCGTGGAGAAGACCGCGGAGTTCCTGGTGGCCAACGGCATCGAGGCCGTTCCGTACCACGCGGGGCTCGACGCGCGGACCCGCGCGACCAACCAGTCCCGGTTCCTGCGCGAGGACGGGCTCGTCGTCGTCGCCACGATCGCCTTCGGCATGGGCATCGACAAGCCGGACGTGCGGTTCGTCGCCCACCTCGACCTGCCGAAGTCCGTCGAGGGCTACTACCAGGAGACCGGCCGCGCGGGCCGCGACGGCCTGCCGTCGACCGCGTGGCTCGCCTACGGCCTCCAGGACGTCGTGCAGCAGCGCAAGATGATCGACACCTCGGAGGGCGACGACGCCCACCGCCGCAGGCTCGCCACGCACCTGGAGGCGATGCTCGCGCTGTGCGAGACGGTCGAGTGCCGCCGCGTCCAGCTGCTGAAGTACTTCGGCCAGGACAGCACGGCGTGCGGCAACTGCGACACCTGCCTCACGCCGCCGGAGTCGTGGGACGGCACCGTGGCCGCGCAGAAGCTGCTCTCCACGGTGTTCCGGCTCGACCGCGAGCGGCGGCAGAAGTTCGGCGCCGGTCAGGCCGTCGACATCCTGCTGGGCCGCAAGACCGCCAAGGTGATCCAGCACGACCACGACACGCTGTCGGTGTTCGGCATCGGCGCCGAGCTGAACGAGAGCCAGTGGCGCGGCGTCGTCCGCCAGCTCCTCGCGCAGGGGCTGCTCGCCGTGCAGGGCGACTACGGCACGCTCGTGCTGACCGAGGGCAGCGCGGAGGTGCTGGGCCGCCGCAGGGAGGTCGTGCTGCGCCGCGAGCGGGAGCGCCCGGCGAGGGCGGCCCGGACCAGGTCGTCGTCCTCGTCGGCACGCAAGGCCGAGCCCGTGGACCTGCCCGCCGAGGCGGTCCCGGTGTTCGAGCAGCTCCGCGCGTGGCGTGCCGCCACGGCCAAGGAGCAGGGCGTGCCCGCGTACGTGATCTTCCACGACGCGACGCTGCGCGAGATCGCCGCCCGTGCGCCGTCGACGCTCGCCGAGCTGAGCGCGGTCAACGGCGTCGGCGAGAACAAGCTGGCGAAGTACGGCCAGCAGATCCTGGACACGCTCAACGCCTGACCGGGCTCAGCCGTGCAGCGCGCGGTACGCGGTGACCGCGCCGGGGTGCAGCGGCAGCCCGGCCGTGCCGATCAGGCTGCGGACGTCGAGGAACTGCGCGCCCACGGCCTGCTGCGGCACGAGTCGCGCGGCCCGCCCGACGAGGACCCGCACCACGGCGGCGGCGACCTCCTCGGGCAGGGCCGCCCGGCACACCAGCAGGTTCGCCTCGCCGATCGTGGGCACCTCGGCCGCCGCCCGGTACACGCCGCTCGGCACGGACACCTGCTCGTAGACGGGTCCGTGCCGCTCGCGCAGCAGCGCCAGCACGCCGTCCAGCGGCAGCAGCCGGATGCCGGCGCGCAGGTCCAGCTCCGCGAGCGACGGCGTGGGCACCCCGCCCGACCACAGCACCGCATCGACCCGGCCGGTCTCCAGCGCCGTCGTCGCCTCCAGCAGCGGCAGGTGCTCCACCCGCGCGGTCAGCCCGGCGGCGGCGAGCAGGCGGTCGCCGAGCAGCGCCGCGCCGGACCCCGGTGCGCCGAGCGACACGGTCCGCCCGGCGAGATCGGCCACCGCCGCGACGGGGGAGTCCGCGCGCACCACCAGTTGCAGGTAGTTCTCGTAGACGCGGCCCAGTGCGCGCAGCTCCAGCGCCGGATCGGCCGACTGCGCCGTGTCGGCGAGCGCGAGTCCCAGGTCCGCGCGGCCGTCGCGCAGCAGAGCGAGGTTGTCCACGCTGCCACCGGTCCGCACGGCCGTGCTCGGCAGATCGGGTTCCGCCGCCGTCAGCTCGGCCGCCAGCAGCGTCGCGAAGTCCAGGTAGAAGCCGCCCGGTTCCCCGGCGGCGACCGTCACCGTCCGCTCCGGGCCCCGGTAGCCGCCGCCCGCGCACCCGGTGAGCACCGAGCCGAGCGCCCCCAGCAGCAGCGTCCGGCGCCTCACAGCGCGGGCTCCAGCGGCAGTTCCACCAGCACAGCCAGCCCCGTCGGCTCCGCCGCGCGCAGGTCCAGCCGCCCGCCGCGCGCGGCGAGCACGCTGTCCGCGATGGCCAGCCCCAGACCGGTGCCGCGCCCGTCGGCCGCGCTCGCGCGCCAGAACCGCCTGGTCGCGCGCGGCAGGTCGTCCGGCGGCAGACCGGGACCGTCGTCGGACACGACGACCCGCGCGGTGCTCGCCACGCGGTCCGCGCCCTGCTCCACCCGCACGACCGCGCCCCGCCCCGCGTACTTGACCGCGTTGTCCAGCAGCACGTCCAGCACCTGCGCCAGGTCCGGCTCCGGGCACCGCGCGAGCACCGACAGCGGCGACCGAGCACCGACCTCCAGCCGCACCCCGGCGGCCCCCGCCGCCGCGCTCCACGCGTCGACCCGCTCCAGCACGACGTGCCCCACGTCGCACACCTCCGGCTCACGGCCACCGGCCGCCAGCTCGACCGCCCTGCTCTCCGCCGACGCCAGCGCCAGCAGGCCGTCCAGCAGGGACTCCAGCCGCTCCACCTCCGCCACCGTCGAGCGGTAGGTGCGCTCGCCGTCCGGCGTGACCCGCCCGGCCAGCGTGTCGACCCGCAGCCGCAGCGCCGCCAGGGGGTTGCGGAGCTGGTGCGAGGCGTCCGCGATCAGCCTGCGCTGCTGGTCGGCGGCCTCGGTCACCGCGTCGGACATGCGGTTGAACGACTCCGACAGCGCCCGCAGCTCGGCCGGTCCGGTCACCGTCACGTGCGCCCGCCGCTGCCCGCCCGCGACCGCTCGCACACCGCGGTCCAGCTCGGCCAGCGGGCGCAGCAGCCAGCGCGCCACCACCAGGGCCAGCAGCACGCAGCCGACACCGGCGGCCAGCGCCCCGGCCAGCACCCACGTCCACCGCCGCGCCACGTCGGCCGCCGCCCGCTCGGTCGAGGCGCGCAGCACCACGGCCCCGGCGACCCGCGTGCCCGTGCCGACCGGGCGGGCGAACAGCACCTCGCGGTCGGACCAGGGCAGGACGGTCGGCACCGGCGCGGCGGGCTGGTTGCGCAGCGCCGCGTCCAGCACGCCGGACAGCGCCGGGTCGTCGGCCCGCAGGCCACCCGACTCGACCACGGCAGCGCGCTGCGCGTCGACCACCACGACCGCCTCGCCGTAGAGGGCGGTGTACTCGGCGACCTCGGCGCGCAGCGCGGCGCTGTCACCGGTCGTGCGGGCCTGCTGCGCGAGCGCGGCGAACCGGTCGGTGTCGCCGGTGCGGCCGAGCACGAAGGTCTGGGTGCGCTCGGCCGCCGTCGCGGACAGCAGCGGCAGCGCGAACGACGCCACCGCCGTCGCGGAGAACAGCAGCAGCACCAGCAGCAGGCGGCGGCGCACCTACTCGCCCAGCCGGTAGCCGAAGCCGCGGATCGTGCACAGCACGCCGGGCCGCCCCAGCTTGGCCCGCACCTGCGCGACGTGCACGTCCAGCGACCGCGACACCGCCAGGTAGGCGTCGCCCCACACCTCGTCCATCAGGTGCTGCCGGCTGATCGCGGTGCCCGGCCTGCTCGCCAGCACGGCCAGCACGTCGAACTCCTTGGTGGTCAGCGTGACCGGTTCCCCGGCCACCAGGACGCGCCGCGAGTCCAGGTCGATCTCCACGTCGCCCACGCGCACCACCCGCTCGCCACCACCGGTCCTGGCGGCCACCCTGCGGGCCACCGCGTCCATCCTGGCCAGCAGTTCCGCCAGCCGCACCGGTTTGACGAGGTAGTCGTCCGCGCCGAGCCGCAGCCCGCGCACCACCGACCGCTCGTCGCCCCGCGCGGTCAGGACGAGGACCGGGACGTCGGAGACGCGGCGGAGCTTGCGCAGCACGTCCAGACCGTCGCAGTCGGGCAGCCCGAGGTCCAGCAGCAGCAGGTCGGCGTCGCGGTGGGCGGTGAGGGCGTCCGAGCCGCGGCGGGCCCTGGCGGGGACGTGCCCGTGCGCGTCGAGCGCCTCCACCAGGGCGTCGGCCACCCCGTCGTCGTCCTCGACGAGCAGCACGCGCACGGGCCACCTCCTCGTTCGTCAGTCCTGCGGCGCGGCCTCCAGGGGGGAGTCCTTCGAGGTCTCGCGCATGAACAGATACACCAGCAGGGACACGAGCACGCAGCCCGACACGTACCAGAAGAACACCGACTCGTGTCCGGCCTGCTTGAGCGACAGCGCGATCAGCTCCGCCGTGCCGCCGAAGATCGCCACGGTCAGCGCGTAGGGCAGGCCGACGCCGAGCGCGCGGATGCGCGTCGGGAACAGCTCGGCCTTCACGATGGCGTTGATCGAGGTGTAGCCGGTGATGATCACCAGGGCGACGAGCATGAGGGCGAAGGCGAACACCGGGTTGCGCGTCCCGCCGAGCAGCGTCAGCAGCGGCACGGTCAGCAGCGTGCCCGCGATGCCGAAGCCCAGCAGCAGGGGACGGCGGCCGATGCGGTCGGACAACCGGCCCGCCAGCGGCTGGATCACGACGAACACCAGCAGCGCCAGGAAGTTGATCCAGGTGACCGTGCTCTTCTCGATGCCACTGGTGTTGATCATGAACTTCTGCAGGTAGGTCGTGTACGTGTAGAACGCCACCGTGCCGCCGAGCGTGAGGCCCGCGACCAGCAGGACCTCCTTCGGGTGCTTCGCCAGCGCCCGCAGCGTGCCCTGCGACCCGCCGCCGCTCGCCCTCTCCCGCTCGAAGCTCTCCGACTCGTCCATGGTGCGTCGCAGGTACATCACGACCACCGCGCCCAGCGCGCCCACCGCGAACGCGATGCGCCAGCCCCAGCTCGACAGCGCCTCCGGGCTGAGCACCTGCTGGAGCACGATCTGCAACCCCAGCGCCAGCAGCTGGCCCGAGGTCAGCGTGACGTACTGGAAGCTGGAGTAGAAGCCGCGCTTGCCGGGGGAGGACACCTCCGACAGGTAGGTCGCGCTCGTGGCGTACTCGCCGCCGACCGACAGGCCCTGGAGCAGCCGCGCGGTCACCAGCAGGATCGGGGCGGCCACGCCGATCGTCGCGTACCCCGGCGTGAGGGTGATCATCAGCGATCCGGCGGCCATCAGCGTCACCGACAGGGTGAGCGCCCTGCGACGGCCGAACCGGTCGGCGAACCGCCCGAGCAGCCACCCGCCCAGCGGCCGCATGAGGAAGCCGACGGCGAACACCGCCGCCGTGTTGAGCCACTGCGCCGTCTGGTTCCCCGAGGGGAAGAACGTCGCCGAGAAGTACACCGCGAACGCCGTGTAGGCGTACCAGTCGTACCACTCGATGAGATTGCCGATGCTGCCGCGCACCACGTTGCCGACGACCCGGCGTTCGCTGTGCGGTGGTGTGGTGCCGGGCTGCTCAGACGCCGTCGTCCGGGTGCTCATGCGACCTCCTCGTCGTGATCGGTCACACCGTGCGGTCCCGCCGGTGCTCCGGACAAGGCGCTCCGCAGCTTCTTTACCTCCGCTTGAGGGAGTTCCGCGCACGGGACACGTCCGTCCGGACACAGGGGACGGGCCGTGCGAACGCCCGACCCGGCGCGGGCCGGTTCTTCGCGAGCGGGGCGTTCGGCCACCAGGACCGGCTGGTGGGAGCTCGTGTCCGGCCACGTGACGCCGGTGAACCCGGCCTCGGCCACCGGTCCGGACAGCTCGGCGGAGGAAATCGCCCAGTACGTCGTCAGCCTCGACCGCGCCGCCCCGACCGCACCGCGACACGGCCCGTGGTGATCGGCCGCGCGCGATCCTCGCCCCCTAGGCTTGCGGCGAGCACGGCCGAACGAGGAACCGGAGTTGACGCGGATGGCGGACCAGGAGTTTCGCGGACGGCAGCCGTCCCTGGCCGACGTCGCCGGGCGCGCCGGCGTCTCGCACATGACGGTGTCGCGGGTGATCAACGAGACCGGGCCGGTCAAGGCGGAGACCAGGGCCAGGGTGCTGGCGGCCATCCAGGAGCTGAACTACCGGCCCAACTCGGCGGCGCGCACGCTGGCCACCGGCCGGTCGCGCACCCTCGGCGTCGTGGCGCTGGACTCCACGCTGCACGGCCCGGCGAGCACGCTGCTCGGCGTCGAGATCGCGGCGCGCGAGGCCGGGTACGCGCTGTCCATCACGAGCATCAGCGACCCCGAGCACGCCTCGATCACCGGTGCGATCGAGATCCTGCACGGGCAGGCGGTCGGGGGCATAGTCGTCATCGCCCCGCACCTCGCGACCAGCCGCGCGCTGGAGTTCGCCCCGCACGACGTGCCGCTGGTCGTGGTCAACGGCTCCGACTCCGTGCCGTTCCCGGCGGTGTCGGTCGACCAGTTCGACGGCGCGCGCCGCGCGGTGGAGCACCTGCTCGCCCTCGGGCACGCGTCGGTGTGGCACGTGGCCGGTCCGCTGGACTGGGTGGAGGCCGACGAGCGGGTGCGGGGCTGGCGGGAGACGCTGCGGCGGCACGGCGCGCCGGAGCGTCCGGTGCTGCGCGGTGACTGGAGCCCGAGGTCGGGCTACGAGGCGGGGAAGGCGCTCGCCGCGGAGACGGGCGTGGACGCGGTGTTCGTGGCCAACGACCAGATGGCGCTGGGTGTGCTGCGGGCGTTCGCCGAGGAGGGCATCGAGGTGCCGCGCGACGTGCACGTGGTGGGCTTCGACGACGTGCCGGAGGCGGCGTACTTCAGCCCGCCGCTGACCACCGTGCGGCAGGACTTCGCCGAGGTGGGCCGCAGGACGTTCGAGCTGCTGCGCGAGCAGATGGAGGGCCGGACCGGCACGCCGCGGCTGATGGTGACGCCGGAGCTGGTCGTGCGGGAGAGCACGGGCCCCAGGACCCGGACGCGCTAGGCCGCGTTCCAGCGGTCCCCGCCGCACGACGGACGGCCGGGGCGCGAGCCCCGGCCGTCCGCGGGTGGTGCGAGGAGCGTGCCGTCAGTGGGCAGCGCCCGCGCGGCGCTTGGTCCACACGTCGTAGGCCACGGCCGCGAGCAGCACGAGACCCTTGACGAGCATGACGCGCTCGCTGGGTGCGCCGATCAGCGACATGCCGTTGTTGATGACGGCCATGATCAGGCCGCCGGTGATGGCGCCGACGACCTTGCCGACACCGCCCTGCACGGCCGCACCGCCGATGAACGCGGCGGCGATGGCGTCCAGCTCGAAGGCGTTGCCCGCCGTCGGACCGGCCTGGTTGAGGCGACCGGCGAAGATGACACCGGCCAGCGCGGCCAGCACACCCATGTTGACGAAGATCCAGAACGTGATGGACTTGACCTTCACGCCGGACAGCGTCGCCGCCTGGAGGTTGCCGCCCACCGCGTAGATGCGGCGGCCGAACACCGCGCGGGTCGTGAGCAGCGAGTAGCCCAGCACCAGCACGGCCAGCAGGACCAGCACCCACGGCAGGTTCTTGAACCGCGCGAGCTGCACGATCACGGCCATGACGATGACGCCGGCCAGGCCGATCTTGAGCAGGAACACCGGCATCGGGTCGACGATCTGGTTGTAGCCCAGCCGCGCCTTGCGCGCCCGCCACTGGGTGAGCGCGAAGCCGGCGACCAGGACGACGCCGACGACCAGCGTCAGCAGGTCGGCGCCGCCCAGCGGGCCGAGACCGATGTTGCCGAGGTAGCTCTCGATGAAGCCGTTGGAGAGCGTGCGGATCTGGTCGGGGAACGGGCCGATGCCCTGGTTGCCCAGCACCGTCATGGTCAGCGCGCGGAACACGAGCATGCCCGCGAGCGTCACGATGAACGCCGGGATGCCGAAGTAGGCGATCCAGAACCCCTGCCACGCGCCGATGGCGGCGCCGGCGACGAGGGTGATGGCCACCGCGATCGGCCAGGCCACGTCCATGTTCACCGTGAGCACGGCGCAGATCGCGCCCGTCACGGCCACCACCGAACCGGCCGACAGGTCGATGTGCCCGGCGATGATGATCAGGATCATCCCGATCGCGAGGATCAGGATGTAGGAGTTCTGGACGATGATGTTGGAGATGTTCTGCGGCTGGAGCAGCGCGCCGTCGGTGAGGACGGTGAACAGCACCACGATCAGCGCGAAGGCGACGTAGATGCCGCTCTGCCGCACGTTGATCGTGAAGCGCCGCGGTGAGGTGCCCGGTGCCACTGGCGCGTCGCCGGTGGGCCCTCCCTCCGCGGGGCCGTCGGCCGTGACGGGTGTCGTGCTCATGGACGCTGCTCCTGTCCCTTGGTCATGTACTGCATCAGACGTTCCTGGGTGGCTTCGGCGCGCTCGACCTCACCGGTGATCCGGCCCTCCGACAGGGCGTAGATCCGGTCGCACAGGCCGAGCAGCTCCGGCAGCTCCGAGGAGATCACGAGCACCGCCTTGCCCTCGGCGGCGAGCTCGTTGATGATCGTGTAGATCTCGTACTTCGCACCCACGTCGATGCCGCGGGTCGGCTCGTCGAGGATCAGCACGTCGGGATCGGTGAAGATCCACTTGGACAGCACGACCTTCTGCTGGTTGCCGCCGCTGAGCGTCCCGGTGGTGGTGAGCACGCTGGGAGCCTTGATGTTCATGCTCTTGCGGTAGCGCTCGGCGACGCTGAACTCCTCGTTCTCGTTCACCCAGCCCCGCTTCGCCAGCTTGGGGAGCCCGGCGGCGGACACGTTGCGCTTGATGTCCTCGATGAGGTTCAGACCGTAGCGCTTGCGGTCCTCGGAGACGTAGGCGATGCCGTTCGCGATGGCGTCCTGCACGTTCTTGAGGTGGATCTCCTTGCCGTCCTTGACGAGGCGGCCGGAGATCCCGGTGCCCCAGGAGCGGCCGAACACGCTCATCGCCAGCTCGGTGCGGCCGGCACCCATGAGCCCGGCGAGGCCCACGATCTCACCGCGCCGCAGCACGAGGTTCGCGCCGTCGACGACCCTGCGGCCGCCCTGCGCGGGGTTGTGCACGGTCCAGTCCTCGATGCGCAGCACCTCGTCGCCGACGTGCGACTCGTGCGGCGGGAAGCGGTGCTCCAGGTCCCGGCCGACCATCCCGGAGATGATGCGGTCCTCGGTGACCTGGCCGCCGTGCACGTCCAGGGTCTCGATGGTCCTGCCGTCGCGGATGATCGTGATGGAGTCCGCGATCTCGGTGATCTCGTTGAGCTTGTGCGAGATGATCACCGAGGTGATGCCCTCGTCGCGCAGACCGCGCAGCAGGTCGAGCAGGTGAGCCGAGTCCTCGTCGTTCAGCGCCGCGGTGGGCTCGTCGAGGATGAGCAGCTTCACCTCCTTGGACAGCGCCTTCGCGATCTCCACGAGCTGCTGCTTGCCCACGCCGATGTCGACCACCGGGGTGACCGGGTTCTCCCGCAGTCCCACGCGTCGCAGCAGTTCGGCGGCGGCGTGGTTGGTGCGGTTCCAGTCGATCAGGCCGCGGGACGCCTTCTCGTTGCCCAGGAAGATGTTCTCGGCGATCGACAGCTGCTGGACGAGCGCCAGCTCCTGGTGGATGATCACGATGCCGAGCTGTTCGCTGTCGCGGATGCTGGAGAAGGAGCACGGCTGGCCGTCGAAGACGATCTCGCCGGTGTACGACCCGTGCGGGTGCACACCGGACAGGACCTTCATCAGCGTCGACTTGCCCGCGCCGTTCTCGCCGCAGATCGCGTGGATCTCGCCGCGGCGCACGGACAGGGTGACGTCCTGGAGCGCTTTCACTCCGGGGAAGGTCTTGGTGATTCCGCGCATCCGCAGGATGTCGTCGGTCATGGGTTGGGCCCCTAGCGGTCGGGACGACGGGAGGATGAGGGGCGTCCCGCCGCCGCGGTTCGATCCGGCGGCGACGGGACGCGGTCCGTGCGACCTACTTGAGCTGGTCGGCCGTGTAGTAGCCCGACTCGACCAGGGTCTTCTCGTAGTTCTCCTTGTTCACGATCACGGACTCGAGCAGGTACGCCGGAACGACCTTCTCGCCGTTGTCGTAGTCCTTCTCGTTGTTGACCTCGGGCTTCTCGCCCTTCAGCACCGCGTCGGCCATCTTCACCGTCGCGGCGGCCAGCTGACGCGTGTCCTTGTAGATCGTGGCGTGCTGCTCGCCCGCGATGATGGACTTGACCGAGGCGACCTCGGCGTCCTGACCGGTGACGATCGGGTAGGCCTGGCCGCCGGAGCCGTAGCCGTTGCTCTTCAGGGCCGACAGGATGCCGATCGACAGGCCGTCGTACGGGGACAGCACGCCGGCGACCTTCTCACCGCTGGAGTACGTGGAGGTCAGGATGTCCTCCATGCGCTTCTGGGCCGTGGCCGGGTCCCAGCGCAGGATCGCCGCGGTGGTGAAGTCGGTCTGGCCGCTCTTCACCACGAGGGTGCCCTTCTCGATGTAGGGCTGGAGCACCGACATCGCGCCGTTGAAGAAGAACGTGGCGTTGTTGTCGTCGGGCGAACCGGCGAACAGCTCGATGTTCAGCGGGCCGGTGACCGAGCCCTCGGAGCCGTCGGCGTTCTTCACCTTCAGACCGGTCAGCAGCGAGGTCGCCTGCTGCACGCCGACCTGGAAGTTGTCGAAGGTGGCGTAGTAGTCCACGTTCGGGCTGTTGCGGATGAGCCGGTCGTAGGCGATGACCGGGATCTTCGCATCGGCGGCCTGCTGCAGCTGCGTGGTGATCGCGGTGCCGTCGATGGAGGCGACGATCAGGAGCTTCGCGCCCTTGGTGATCTGGTTCTCGATCTGGTTGACCTGCGTCGGGATGTCGTTCTCCGCGTACTGCAGGTCGACCTGGTAGCCCTGCGCCTCGAGGGCGCTCTTGATGTTGTCGCCGTCGTGGATCCACCGCTCGGAGGACTTCGTCGGCATCGTGACGCCGACGAGGCCACCGGCGTTGTCGCCGGGGGCGGCCTGCTCGTCGACCGTCTTGGTCGACGAACCGCAGGCGGTCAGTGCCGCGGCGAGTGCGAAGGTGGCACCCACCGACGCGAACCGTGCGAGCTTCATGTCTCTCCTTTGAGATCACCTGGGCGCGGCGGACGCCGCGGGTCTAGCTGGTCCTGCTGCCATCGTTGTCGTGCGCTTGCGCGGTGGTGCTCGTTCGCCAGCCGGATCACCTCCAGCCGGGCAGGCCCTGGGCGACCCGGTGGTAGGCGGAGTTCCACCGCAGGCGGTCGCCGAAGTCGGCGGTGGTGGTCTTCTCGTCGATCACGACGAGCTCCGTCTGGACCATGAGCGCGAAGTCGCGCAGCGTGTCCGAGCCGACGGCGTGCGTGAGGACGGTGTGGTGCGGTCCGCCCGCGGTGAGCCACGACTCGGTGGACGTGGACAGCGACGGCGCGGGCTTCCACACCGCACGCGCCACCGGCAGGTTGGGCAGGGGCTCGTCCGGCGCGACGACCTCGACCTCGTTGGCGACGAAGCGGAACCGGTCGCCGAGGTCGACCAGGCCGATCACCACGGCGTCGCCGGGCGCGGCGTCGAAGACCAGGCGCACCGGGTCCTCGCGGTCGCCGATGCCGAGCGGGTGGATCTCGCACGACGGCTGCTGCGCGGCGATGCTCGGGCAGACCTCCAGCATGTGCGCGCCGAGGATCTTCGGCTCGCCGGGTCCGAAGTGGTAGGTGTAGTCCTCCATGAAGGAGGTGCCGCGGCCGGTGCCCGCGCCCATCGCCTTCACGGCCGCCAGCAGCGCCGAGGTCTTCCAGTCGCCCTCGCCGCCGAAGCCGTAGCCGTCGTTCATCAGCCGCTGCACGGCCAGGCCGGGGAGCTGACGCAGTCCGCCGAGGTCCTGGAAGTTCGTCGTGAACGCGCCGAAGCCGCCGTCGGTGAGGAACGTGCGCAGTCCGGCCTCGATGCGGGCCGCGTAGCGCAGGGAGTCGTGCCGCTCGCCACCGCGCGCGAGTTCCGGCGCGAGCCGGTAGGTGTCGGCGTAGTCGGCGACCAGCGCGTCGACCGCCTCGTCGGTCACGGCGTCCACCACGGCGACGAGGTCGTTCACGCCGTAGGTGTTGACGGAGACGCCGAACCGGAGTTCGGCTTCCACCTTGTCGCCCTCGGTGACCGCCACATCGCGCATGTTGTCGCCGAATCGTGCCAGCTTCAAGCCCCCGAGTCGATCCCGGCCGATCGCCGCGCGGGCCCAGCCGTCGATCCGGGACGCGACGACGGGGTCGGAGGCGTGCCCGGCGACGGTCTTGCGCGCCACTCCCAGCCTGGTCTGCACGAACCCGAACTCGCGGTCGCCGTGGGCGGCCTGGTTGAGGTTCATGAAGTCCATGTCGATCGACGCCCACGGCAGCGTCGCGTTGAGCTGCGTGTGCAGGTGCAGCAGCGGCTTGCGCAGCACGTCCAGGCCGGTGATCCACATCTTCGCCGGGGAGAACGTGTGCATCCAGGCGACGACGCCGATGCACGACGCGTCGGAGTTGGCCTCCAGCATCGTCGCCCGGATCGCCGCGGCGTCGGTCAGCACCGGCTTCCAGACGATCTCCGCGCTGATCTGCCCCGACTCGGTGAGCGTGCGCTGGATCTGCTGCGACTGCTGCGCGACCTGGTCCAGCACGTCGGCGCCGTAGAGGTGCTGGCTGCCGGTGAGGAACCAGATCTGGGGCTTCGCAGCGGGCGGCATCGTCTCTCCTGAGGGGCTCGTCTGGGACGTGATGGTGCTGGGTGGTGGATCGGGCGGGTCGAGCGGGTCCCGGTCAGACCTGCCCGTAGACGTTCTGGTAGCGCGCGTGGAGGCGGTCCACGTCGTCCTGCGGAATGGGGTGGGGCGTGCCGAGCTGGCGTGCGATGTGGACCGTGCGGGCCACCTCCTCCACCATGACGGCCGCCTTCACGGCCGCCTTCGCGTCCTTGCCGACGGTGAACGGGCCGTGGTTGCGCATGAGGACCGCCGGGGAGCGGCTGTCGCGCAGCGTGTCCACGATGCCGCGGCCGATCGAGTCGTCGCCGATGAGGGCGAACGGCCCGATCGGGATCTCGCCGCCGAACTCGTCGGCGATCATCGTGAGCACGCACGGGATCGGCTCGCCCAGCGCCGCCCACGCCGTCGCGTAGGGGGAGTGGGTGTGCACGACGCCGCCGACCTCGGGCATGTGCTTGTAGACGTAGGCGT
This sequence comes from Umezawaea beigongshangensis, assembly GCF_016464305.1. Taxonomy (GTDB): domain Bacteria; phylum Actinomycetota; class Actinomycetes; order Mycobacteriales; family Pseudonocardiaceae; genus Umezawaea_A; species Umezawaea_A beigongshangensis. Next base: position 522,730 of record NZ_JAEIOJ010000002.1, on the reverse strand, counting down.
GCGCGGCGGTGTCGGAGGACGGGGAGTGCTCGCCGTCGACCAGGACGCCGTCCAGGTCGGTGACGACCATCCGCTCCGGGGTCAGCTCGTCGTAGGACACCCCCGACGGCTTGATGACCAGGAGGTCCTCGCCGGGCACGCGGGCGGAGACGTTGCCCGCGGTCCACACGACGAGCCGGTAGCGGGTCAGCTCGCGGTGCAGCTCCGCGACGCCGCGGCGCAGCTCGGTGATCGTCTCTCGCACGTGGGCGATGGCGGAGGACATCTACTCGCTCTCCCTGCTCGTGGCGATGGCGCGCTTGCGCGCCTTCAGCCGGTGCATGACGCTGTTCGCGCCGCGGCCGAAGTGGTCGTGCAGCTCGGCGTACTCGACGAACATCCGCTCGTAGAGCTCGACGTTCTCCGGGATCGGCTGGTACACGCCCCGGTTGACCGAGCCCATCGCCTCCGAGGCGACCCTGACGTCGGCGTGGGCGCCCGCCGCGACGGCGGCGTGGATCGCCGAGCCCAGCGCGGGGCCCTGCTCGGAGCCGATGGTCGACAGCGGCAGGTTCACCACGTCGGCGTAGATCTGCATGAGCAGTGCGTTGCGCAGCAGACCGCCCGCGACGACCAGCTCGGTGACCGGGATGCCGGCGTCGGTGAACGTGTCGACGATCATGCGGGTGCCGAACGCCGTGGCCTCCATCAGCGCGCGGTAGGTGTCCTCCGCGCGGGTGGCCAGCGTCTGGCCGAGGACCAGGCCGGACAGCTCGTGGTCCACCAGCACCGAGCGGTTGCCGCTGTGCCAGTCCAGGGCGATCAGGCCGTGCTCGCCGATGTCCTGGCGCGCGGCCAGCTCGGTCAGCAGCTCGTGCACGCTGATGCCGCGCTCGCGGGCCTGCTCGTGGTACTCCGGCGGCACGCCGTGGTTGACGAACCACGCGAAGATGTCGCCGACACCGCTCTGCCCGGCCTCGTAGCCCCACAGACCGGCGACGATGCCGCCCTTCACCACGCCGCACATGCCCGGCACCTCGCGCAGCTGCTCGCCGTTCATGACGTGGCAGGTGGAGGTGCCCATGATCGCGACCATCTGGCCGGGCTCGACGGCCCGCGCGGCCGGGGCGGTGACGTGCGCGTCGACGTTGCCGACGGAGACCGCGATGCCCTCGGGCAGGCCGGTCCACCCCGCGGCCTGCGCGGACAGGCCGCCCGCGCGGTCGCCGAGCTGCCCGAGCGGGTGCTCCAGCTTGTCGCGCACGAATCCGGCGAAGTCGGGGTTGAGCGCGGCGAGGAACTCCTCCGACGGGTACTCGCCGTCCTGGAGGATGCCCTTGTAGCCCGCGGTGCAGGCGTTGCGCACGTAGGTGCCGGTGAGCTGCCAGACGATCCAGTCGGCCGCCTCGACGAAGTGCTCGGTCGCCGCGTAGACCTCGGGGGCCTCCTCCAGCAGTTGCAGGCCCTTGGCGAACTCCCACTCCGAGGAGATCAGCCCGCCGTAGCGCGGCAGCCAGCTCTCGCCGCGCTTCTCCGCCAGCGCGTTGATGCGGTCGGCCTGGCCCTGCGCGGCGTGGTGGCGCCACAGCTTGACGTAGGCGTGCGGCTCGGCGGCGAACTCGGGCAGCTCGCACAGCGGCGTGCCGTCGGCCGTGGTCGGGAGCACCGTGCAGGCGGTGAAGTCGGTGCCGATGCCGATGACGTGGGCCGGGTCGGCACCGGCGGCGCGCACGGCCTCGGGAACGGCGTTCCGCAGCACGTCGACGTAGTCGGAGGGGACCTGCAACGCCCACTCGGGGGGGAGCTGGCGCCCGGTGACGGGGAGGGTGCGGTCGACGACGCCGTGGCGGTACTCGTGCACCGCACTGCCGAGCTCGGCGCCGTCGTGGACCCGCACGACCACGGCTCGTCCGGACAGCGTCCCGAAGTCCACTCCCACCACGAGGGCGTCCAACGGATCGATCGGCATGGAAGACACCTTCGTCTCGGAGATCGGACAGAGCGTGCGCCGGACACCGCCGACTGGCTCGAAGTTGCAGTGTTATCGCTAACATTAGTCCCGTCAACACGTGGCGGCAACTTTTCGGTAACACCGCTCACCTGCTGTTCACGAGCGCGGGGCGCTGTCGTGAGCGTGCACAACACGACCGGTCACGGACCGTGTCCGGGCCCGTCGCTGGTCAGGCGGGGGGCGGGGCGACGCTGTCGCGCACGACGAGTTCGGGAGCCACCGTGCGCCGCTGGGAGCTCGGCTCCCCGGACGTGATCTGGGACAGCAGCAGCGACAGCGTGGCCCGGCCGACGGCGTCGAAGTCCTGCCGGACCGTGGTCAGCGGCGGGGTGAAGTACGCCGCCTCGGGCACGTCGTCGAAACCGATCAGGCTCACGTCGCCGGGCACGCTCCGGCCGCGCTCGCTCAGGGCCCGCAGCACGCCCAGTGCGAGGTGGTCGTTGGCCGCGAAGACCGCCGTCACGTCGGGCATCCGGGAGAGCACCTGCCCGGCGCGGTACCCCGCCGCCGCCGTCCAGTCCGCCGCGATCACCGGAGGCACCTCCGCGCCCGCCCGCTCCAGTTCCGCGCGCCAGCCCGCGATGCGGCCCGCGCTGTCGAACCACTGGGTCGGGCCGGAGACGTGCCAGACGGTCGAGTGACCCGCGTCGAGCAGGAACCGCGTCGCGGCGCGCGCCCCGCTCACCTGGTCCACCGTCACCAGCGCGGTCGAGCGGGCCGGGTCGCCGTCGACCGTGACCAGGGGGACGGCCGAGTGCAGGTGGTCCAGGGCCTCGTTGGCCGACGCCACCGGGGCGATCACCACGATCCCGGCGACCCGCTGGTCGAGGTGCCGCTCGACGGCGGCGGAGACCGACGCGCGGTCCAGCGAGCCGACGCTGCCGACGCTGACCGCGAAACCCGCCTCCGCCGCCGCGCCCTCGAAGGCGGCGAGCAGCGACGCGGGACCGTAGAGGGCGGAGTTCTGCGCGACGACGCCCAGCAGTTGCGAGCGGCCGGTGACCAGCGCCCGTGCCGCGCGGTTGGGCCGGTAGCCCAGCTCGGCGATGGCGGCGCGCACCCGGAGCCTGGTCTGCTCGCGCACGTTGGGGTGGTCGTTGAGAACGCGGGACACCGTCTGGTGCGACACTCCGGCGAGCCGGGCCACGTCGGTCATGGCCGGGTCGCGCGCAGTTCTGCCGTCCACCCCTCGCACCTCCGGTTCCCGGGCGCGCCCGCGCCGCTGCGGGCCTGCGGCCGACGGATGTTAACGGTAACACGCAGATCGTGCAGGGCAAGCAGCTCCTCGGCGGGCCGACCGTCCACAGTGCTCGACGGGGCGAAGTGTGCAATCCGTTGACACCGGCGAGATCGGGCCGCCGGATCTGGGACCGGCCGGTGTGCCGGACGGACGTTGCTCCGAACGGGTGCCGCTCTCCGGAGGGGCGAGCTGTTAGCGCTCACAGAATCAGATCGGGGAGCGGGGCCCGGATCAGCCGGTCAGCGCGCCGACCGCGAGCCAGCCGCCGAGGACGACGACCGCCGCCGCGGTGACGACGGGCGCGACCGCGGAGGCCCGGCCGACCCACGCGTGGACCGGGCCGGTGGTGACGCGCTCGGCGCGGTCGCGCAGCAGCACCAGGGCCAGGCCCGCGACCACGAGCACGGCGGCCATGCCGAGGCCGTAGCCGACGACGAGGAGGACGCCGAACCAGGTGCGGCCGAGCGCCACCGCGCCGAGCAGCACCACCAGTGCTGACGGGCTGGGCACCAGGCCGCTCGCGGCCCCCACGCCGATCAGCCCGGCCCGCCCGGTGCCGTGCCCGTGCCCGTGGCCGGTGCCGTGCCCGTGTCCGTGGCCGGGTCCCGCCGCGACCGGTTCGCGCAGCGGGCGGGCGCGCAGGGCGGAGCGCAGCAGCAGCACGCCGATGCCCGCGACGAGCAGACCGCTGACCACTCCCAGCCACCGCAGCAGGACCTCGCCGGCCAGACCGCTCGACGCGCTGATCAGCAGACCCAGCACCAGCACGCCGCCCGTGTGGGTCGCGGTGACCGACGCGCCCACCACGAGCGCGTCGCGCGCCGTGCCGTGCCGCCCGGCCAGGTACGCGGCGATGATCGTCTTGCCGTGGCCGGGCAGCGCCGCGTGCGACGCGCCGAGCACCAGCGACAGCAGCACGGCCAGCACTCCCGCCCACGGCGAGGCGTCCCGGTCGCCGACCAGACCCGTCACCGTCGACGCCAGCGCGGACGGGAGGCCGGGCCCGTCGGGCTCGCTGGCCGCGGCGCCACCGGCCGACCCTGCGCCGGGCTCGGCGCGCAGCTCCACCTCGCGCACGTCCAGCGGCTCGCCGAGCAGGTCGTCGGGGTACTCGCGCAGCTCGTCGGTGACGCTGCGCGCCGGGACGCCGGCGCCGGACAGGACGACGCCGTCACCGCTGGCGGTGATCTCCCGCCAGCCGATCCGGTCGGGCCGGGAGGTGTCGCGGAACGACACCGCGACGGGCCGGTCGACGGCGACCGGCGCGGTCAGCGCGCACGTCAGCCGCGTCGTCGGCAGTGCGGCCGGCCCGCGCGGGTGCTCCAGCCGCGCGGAGCGCACCTCCCAGCGCAGCGCCGAGCCGTCCACGGTGGACTCCACCGCGCCCGCCAGTTCGGCGCACCGCCGGGGCGCCGCCGCCGCGGACTCGTCCTCCGACACGGTCCCGCCGCCGTCGGTGTCGAGGTCCGCGCGCTCCTGGAGCGTGGGGATCTCCGCGGTGTCCACGACGGACAGCACGTCGATCCGGTCCCGGTGCAGCAGGAGGCCGTGGTAGTGGTTCACGCTGAAGTCGCCCAGCGGGTGCGCCTCGGCGACGCCGGGGGAGAGCAGCAGCGCCAGCGCGCCAGCGGCGAGCACCGGCCAGCGCCGGATCACCGGCCGCTCCGCAGCCGCGCGAGCGCTGCCCGCGCCTCGGGGGCCTGGACGGGGGAGAAGTGCGGGTTGCGGGCCAGGGCGTCGCTCAGCACGCGCACCGCCTCGTCGGTGCGCCCGAGCGCGGCGAGGATCGTGCCCCGGTGGTAGCCCACCGCCGCGTCGCGCCAGCCCGTCGCCACGGCCAGGTCGGCGAGGGGCAGCGCCTCGGCGTCGCGTCCGCCGACGTGCAGCGCCCACGCCAGCGCGTCGGCGGTGAACACGCTCCGCCGCCTGCCCCACTCGGCCTCGGCCAGTCGCAGCGCCTCCGCCGGGTCGCCGTGGTCCGCCGCGATCCGCGACGCCGTCAGGTCGTCGCCCGCGCCCTGCGCCGCCTGCGCGCGCTGCTGCTCGGCCAGCACGGTGAACTGCTCCCGCGCCTCCTCGCCGCGCCCGGCCGCCTCCAGCAGTTCGGCGAACTCCAGCAGGTGCTGCGGCAGCGGGGCGCGCTCCACGACCTCCCGGTACCCGGCCAGAGCGCGCCCGGTCTCGCCGCGCGCGGCGGCCACCCGCGCCGCACCGCGCAGCAGCGCGGGGTCGTGCGGGCTCGCCGCCAGCCCGAACCGCACCTGTTCCGCCGCCTCGTCGAGCTCTCCGGCGCCGAAGGCCAGCTCACCCAGGTGGTAGCGGCAGAAGGCGATCTCCTCGGGGGTGCTCGCGGCGGCCAGTGCGCGTCCCATGACGTCGCGCGCGCCGTCGTCGTCGCCGTGCAGCTCCAGGTGGTAGGAGGCGCGGGTGAACGCGGCGACGCCGGGGCGCAGGTCGAGCATCCGCTGCACGGCGGACGCCGCGCCGTCGTCGTCGCCGAGCTGGGTCAGCGCGTCGGCCAGCACGCCGTGCGCCTCGACGGAGCCGGGCAGCACCTCGACCGCCCGCAGCGCCCAGTCCCGCGCGCCGGAGAAGTCGTGCAGGGCGCTCGCCAGCGCGCCCCGGCCGAGCATCGCGGCCCCGTTGCCGTCGGGCCGCACCCGCAGCGACTCGCGCAGCGCGCCGTCGGCCCTGGGGTAGTAGGAGGCGTCGGCGGTGACGCGGGCGATCTCCACGTAGGTGGTGCCCAGCCGCGCCCAGCCGTCGGCGTCCCCCGGCAGCCTGCGCAACCGGTCGCGCAGCACGTCGGCGGAGCGGAACAGCGCGCCGCGCTCGTCGTGCGCCGCGGGGACGGTGGCGACGGCAGGGGGTTCCGGCGCCGGCGCGGAGGTCGCGCCGACCGCGAGCGCCGCCGCGGCGGACACCGCGAGCACCACGAGGACGAGCTTGCGGTGGGGGCCGGGGAGGAACTGCTCGCCCGGTGCGGACATGGTGCTCACCTCACGTCGTGGTGGGTGCCGGGAGGGCCCGCGAGCCCTCCCGGCCGGTCGGTCACAGCGCCGAGGAGTGCCCGCCGTAGCGGCGGACGCGCCGCTCCCGCCCGCGCCACAGCCACGCGCTGCCGCCGATCAGGCCGAGCGCGGCGAACGCGGTCGCGCTCAGCAGCGGACCGGCGGCCTCCCCGCCGAACACGCCCGACGTGTTCTCCACCGGGATCTCCTGCGCGACGGCCTGCGCGTTGACCGCGCCGTTGTTCGGCAGCGCCACGTAGGGGAACGCCGCTTCGAACGCCCTGTCGTTGGCGTCGACCGCGTCGCCGGCGGCCAGCGCCTCGACCAGCGCGCCGGCCTGCGCCGCGCCCTCCACGGTCTGCAGCGCGACGTCCACGACGTCGTCGGCGAGCCTGCGGCCGTTGGGGAAGCCCTGGAGGTCACCGGCGAGCACGCCCAGCCGGTTCGGCTCCGCGGTCACCGGGACGCTCGTGTTCAGGCGCAGCATCTCCGACGGCACGAACTTCTCGGCCACGACGTCGGCGTTGTCCAGCTGGGAGTTGAGGTCCACCGCGATGGGACCGCCGGCCTTCGTGGTGATGCCGGTCAGGAAGACCTCGACCAGGTCGTCTCGCGGCGCGGCGGGTGCGGGAATCCGGTAGATCTCCTCGATCAGCGCGGGCAGCTCGGGGTCGAGCACCCGGTCCAGCAGCTCCCGGACCCTCCCGTCCTGGTCGGGGGTGAGCCCGTTGAAGGCGTCCTTCAGCCCCGCCGGTGCGACGACCTCGTTGACCAGCGGGTTTCCCAGGCGGGAGACCTGCACGAAGGGACCTTCGGCCTTCGCCGCGCCCGGTGACAGCTTCAGCGAGCGCCGCTCGGTGTCGCTCCAGACGCCGATGACGGGGTTGCGCGCCACGTCCTCGTTCAGCACCAGCGACGCCGTGGGGATCTGCAGGGCGATCGTGTTGACGTTGTAGCCGCTCAGCGTGTCCTGGCCGACCTCGGACAGGTCCCCGCCGTAGAGCAGGTCGAACACCCTCAGGTCCAGGAAGAACGGGTCCTCCGCCGCACCCGCGTAGACCACGCCGCCACCGGGGAGGTGCGTGACGGCCTGCGTGCGCAGGGTCGCGTAGTCGGGCATCGAGGCCGGCCCGGTGTTCGAGGGGGCCACCGCCCCGTGCTCCACGAGCACGGACCTGCCCCCGCGCTCGTCGAGCACCTCCAGGGTGTAGGTCTGCCGGAACAGCAGGTTCTCGTCGTCCAGCGACGTCACGGGGCCGTCGGCGTGCAGGAACGTCGTGTTCCCGCGCCGGTCGTCGTCGCTGAACGTCCAGCGGAACGTCAGGTCGGGCTTCGCGTCGCCGTCGTTGTCGACGTTGAGGTCGTGGCGCGCGTCGGTGGCCCACGGGTAGAAGTTCGGCCCGCCGTTCGGCTCCTGGAACGGGTACCAGTTCGCGACGATCGTCGTGGTGTCCGGGGCGTCGGGGCTGACGAACGCGTAGAGGTCGGTGTTGTCCACCGCGGGGTCCGCGGAGATCAGGGGAGCCTCCCGGTGGCTCGACGCCGTGGCGGTGCCGGGTTCCAGCCCGGTGACGGCGGCGTTGACCAGCGCCGCGGCCACCAGGGCGGTTCCGGCGAAGACCTTCCGCCGTACGTCCGTGCCCTGTGGTGATGACATGCGTGTCCTTCCCACGACCAGATCGGCGGCGGTGGTCGGTTCGACTCGACGTGGACCGCGCTGGGCGGCCACCGGGGGATACGAGCGGGGCAGGCCCGCGGTTCGGAAGTCGTGCCTCGACGTGCCCGGTGCGCGGTGCCGGGGGCACACTGGTACGACGCGCGGTGGTCGGCGGGCTCGTGGAGCGCCGCGCGGACGGGTCCTGAGATCGGATCGTCGCCCCGCCGGGGCGGACCCGGTCACAGGAGACTCACAGGTGAGTCGTGAATCCTGTAGGCAGGTCGGTGGAGAGGTCCACCGTCGAGTCGGGGAGGTGACGCCGTGCTGCGCGAGGACACGAGGTCGCGGTTCGAGGGGATCGACGCGGGCTGGACCGCGGCGAGCGATCGGGGGCCCCGATCGGTCAACGCGGACGCCGTGGCGGCGTACCGCGACCCGCTGACGGGTGAGCTGGTGGTGGCCGTCGCGGACGGCATCGGCGACGACGAGGCCGCCGTCCTGGCCGCCAGGTGCGCCGTGGAGGCCGCCGTGAGGGTGCCCGCGTCGGAGGGCCCCATCGAGGCTCTGCTCGCCGCTCAGCGCGCGCTGCCGGCCGAGGGGGACTGCGTCCTCGTCGTGGCGACGCCGTTCACCGACCGCACCAGCAGCGGCCACCGCATCGCGTGGGTCGGCGACTGCCGCGCCCACACCTGGGACGACACGTCGCTGCACACGCTCACCACGGACCAGACGCTCGCCCAGTACCTGCGCAAGCACGGGCACGAGGTGCCGCCGCGCGCCGAGCACGTCGTCACCAACACCGTCCGGCTCACCGACGTCGACCGGATCGGCTGGACGCAGGTCCGCGGGAACGGCGGCCTGCTGCTGACGACCGACGGCGTGCACAAGGTCGTGCCGGAGTTCCTGACCCACCGGCTGCTCACCGGCGCCGCGTCGGCCAGGCAGCTGGTGGACGCCGCGCACGAGCTGGGCGGCAAGGACAACGCGACCGCGATCGTGGTCACCGAGCCGGTGACCTCCGGCATCCCGGCCCAGGTCCGCCGCTGAACGCCGCCCGTCCGGGTCTCCCGGACGGGCGCGTCAGGACAGCTCGGGCGCCTCGACCGGCGTCGTCACCAGGTGCTTGCCGTCCGCCGTGAAGTGGCACGCGACGGGGTGGCCCGTCCGGTCCAGCACCAGCGCGGGCGAGCCGTGCAGGCGGCCGCCGAGCCGGACCCACCCGGAGCACCCGCCCCTCGGGGCGACCTGCGCGGCCGCGGACACCCCGCCGTGCGCGTCACCGGCGAGCAGGAAGATCCGGCCGTTCGCCCCCGGCGCGCGCAGCACGGCCACGTCGTCCAAACCGCCGGGGTTGCCGAGGCTCTCCGGCGTGCTCGACCACGCGCCGCCCGCCGTCAGCTCGTGGACCGTCCTGACCTCCCCGGCCAGGCCCCGCCAGAACACCGCCACCCGTCCGTCGGCGTGCAGCGCGGCCGTGGGCGAGCAGGTCACGGCGTCGTTCGTCACCACGTCGGTCGTCGGGACCCACCCGGGGGCCGCCGGCGTCCACGTCCAGCAGCGGATGCCGGTCCGCGTCGCCGCGAACAGCACCGCCCGGCCGTCAGGGCGGCTCACGCACACCGGCGTCCCGCGCACGTCGGGACCGCCGCCGAGGTCGCTCCACGGCGTGAAGGCCCCGCCGGGCGACGTCTGGTGGATCGTGGAGACGCCCCCGCCGGAGTTCTTCGCGAACACCTGCAACCGGCCGTCGGCGGTCGTCCCCACGGCGGGCGCCCCCGTGTGCCGCCCGCCCGGCCCGTTCGGGTTGCCGAGACTCCTCCACCCGGCGAAACCACCCGTCGGGAGCTGCTCGTTCACGACGACGTCGTGCGTGGTCTGGTGCACGCCGAACACCGCGACGCGCCCGTCGGCCGTCCGCGCCGCGGCGAGCGTCGCCGCGACGTCGCCGCCGAGCGGCACCGCAGCGGCGAACGGGCGACCGGCCGCGAACTGCCGCCGGTGCCACACCGCGCCGCCCTGCACGCAGAAGGCGTGCAGCCGTCCCGCGCCGTCGGCGGCGATCCACGCCGTCCCCAGCGGCCAGCGGCGGTACGTCCGGCGCAGCCACACGTACGGCAGCGTGCCCGCGCCGCTGTCGTGCGCGGCGTAGGTCTCGAAGAGGGACTGCTTCTCCGCGACGACCGCGCTGGTCAGGTTCTCCTCGCAGCCCTCCGTCGCGTAGTCGCGGTGCTGGACGAGCAGCGGCCGCGTGCGCGCGCGGGGCGCGTACAGCTCCTCCACCACCTCGCGGGCGAAGTGCGCGGTGGCGATGTGGTCCGCGTGGTCGCCGGGGAGCTGCGGGTCCGGATCGCAGTCCTGGACGTGCACCGTCGTGGGAGCGAAGTCCCGCACGATCGCCAGCAGCACGGCGCGCAGGGTCTCGGCGGTGTAGGTGTGCGACTGCTGCACGGGCGCCGGCCGGGGCATGACGATGGTCCGCGCGGTGTGCTTCGGGTCGGCGCGCAGCCGGGTCAGCGCGTCGAGCTGGAGGTCGTCACCGCCGTCGGGCAGGCAGAGGAACACCAGCTCCACGTTCGGCGTGGCCGGCCGGACGCTCACCTCCACGCGCACCCCCGCGAAGGTGCGCGCGGTGCGCAGCCACGGCCCCCTCCCGCCGGTGATCGCCGCGTAGGCCGCGCACACGCCCTCCCGCCGCTGCGCCGCGTAGATCTCGCGGGTGGTGTCGTTGCCGTTGTACTCCCCGGCGGTGACGAAGACGGTCCGCGTCGGCACCCTCCGCCGCACGCCGTCGCTCACCTGCGGGTTGATGAAGATCAGGTCGTCGTCCTGGTGAGCCACGACGGTCAGCACACGCTCGGTCGATCCGGTCATGGAGGCCCCCTTGCCACCGCACGCTCGCGTCGACCGCATGGTAGGTACGCACCCGTTGCCGCACACCGCTTTCGGGACAGGTGAACACCGATGGAGCATTGAGTCCACTGTGGAGCAGAGGTTCGGCCGGGTGCCGCGGTCCGCGCCGCGGGCGCGGACCGGGAGGTCGAAGGCGCGGTGACGAGGCCGCTCACCAGCGCCGACGTGGATCTGCTCGTCGCGCCGGGCGAGCCGTCGCGACCGTCGGCACCGCGACGCGCCGGGCGCTGGAGAGGGCGGGACCGTGCGAGCCGCTGGAGGGACCGAGCGCGGTGCGGCCGGGACGGGCCGGCCCGTGCGGAGTGGGAGCGCTTCCAGGGCGTTCGGGGCCGCGCGCGCGGTCGTGACGCGCTCGAACCGGTCCGGTCGGCGGATGGGATCTGCGTCATGTCGCCGCACCTGTTCGGCCGATCGGCGGTGTCGTCCCCGCTCGTGCCCGCAGTGATCTTGAGTCGAAACGTAACTCCTGGTCAGGCGGGGTGTGACGTCCCCGGACGTGACGGCGTTCACCCGGCGCTGCGCACGGCCGACCACGACTCGAACGGGTGGGCGAACCGGGTCGGAACAGCCCCGAGCAACGCGCCGACCTGCGGGGTTGCGCACATTCGACGCGCCACGGGGTGATGATGGGGGTACGTCATGTCCCTCGGATGGAGCAGGGACACCCCGACCGGAAGGATGATCGAGAGTGGCATTGCCCCAACTCACCGCCGAGCAGCGCGCCGAGAACCTGAAGAAGGCCGCGGCCGCCCGGACCGCCCGCACCGAGCTGAAGAAGAAGCTCAAGGGCGGCGAGCTCACCCTGGCGCAGGTCTTCGAGCAGGCGGACAAGGGCGACGACATCGCGGGCAAGACGAAGGTCGTCGACCTCATCAAGGCGCTCCCCGGTGTCGGCAAGGTCAAGGCCGACGCCCTGATGGAGCAGCTGGAGATCCAGCCCACCCGTCGTGCGGGTGGTCTCGGCTCCAAGCAGCGCGCCGCGCTGCTCGCCGAGTTCAGCGCCTGACAGGAGTCCACCCGCGTCGGGGGCGGCACCCGCCCTCGACGCGCGTGCTCCGGACGAAGGTCCACACGGGACGGTCGACGGACCGTCCCGGTGGGCTGTTCGGAGCACCTCCGTCCCCGCCCGGCGGCGGCTGGACGGCAGATGTGCCCTCCGGTGGCGGTGAACCGGACTGGCCGGACGCCGCAACCCCGGGGTTCGCACGTCGTCCACCGGTCCGAGACCGGCGGCCGCCTCGTCCGTGCCGGCCGGTCACGTCGCCGACGCGGGAGCGTCCCACGACGCGGCCCGCGGGCGCGGGCGGGTCCGCCAGGACGCGCTGCGCCTGCCCGAGCCGACCCCGCCGAACCCCGGCCGCGACACGCGCGACCGGGCCGTGGCCTCGACCGACCCGCTGCGCAAGACCCCGATCCACCTCCAGCACGGCGACACCGGCGGGGCGTGGCAGTACGACGTGCCACCGGGAGGGGCGTTGACAAACCGCGCGACCGGCACGCCGGGTGACGCGGAAGTCCTTGTGCGACAACGCACCTGGCTTCGGTCTGTGCTGGAGGTGCTGGTGCGCAGGGGGTTCGATGTACGAGGCCGAGACCTCTGGGCCATCCGGGTGACCGCGGTCTCGGTCGTGTTTGGCGGAGATGCGAACCCGGGTAGTTCTGTGTTGTCGATCCCCGGCTCGACACCGGATTCCGACACCCCGGTAGGACGACATGTGACCGCAACCGCCCACGCTGCGGGGTCGTGAACACCCGACCCCGTCGTGCCTCGAAGGAGACTGCCATGACGAGGTCGACCAGCAAGCCCAAGCGCCGCTTCACCCCCGCCGACCGCCGTGCCTACAACGCCGCAGCCGCACAGCAGCTCCGCGTCGACGCCGACCGCGCTGAGGCCGCCGGTACCCGTCCCGTCGAGGTCATCGCGGCCTGGCGTGCCTCGGCCGACCGCTACGCCGCCGCGCTGGAGCGCAGCAGCGCGGCGTAGCGCGAACCGGGCGGTTCCTTCGAGCAGCCGCGCCGATCACCCGCAGGGGGGTGACCGGCGCGGCTGTCGTCGTACGCGCTCAGTCCTCCAGCACCTGGCCGCGCCGCTCGGGCAGCACCAGGGAGCCCGCCGCCGCGACCACGAACACGGCGGCGAACACCGCGAACAGCAGCCCCGTGCCGCCCGCGGCCCGCAGCGGCGGCACGAGCAGCGGCGCCACCACCGACGCGATGCGACCCACCCCCGCCGCCCAGCCGGAACCGGTGCCGCGCAGCGGGGTCGGGTACAACTCGGGTGTCACGGCGTAGAGGGCGCCCCACGCGCCCAGGTTGAAGAACGACAGCAGCATCCCCGCCGTGAGCACCTGCGCCGTGCCACCCGCCGCGCCGAACAGTCCGGCCGCCACCGCGGAGCCGACGAGGAACACGGCCAGGGTGCGCCGCCTGCCCCACCGCTCCACCAGGTAGGCCGCTGCGGCGTAGCCGGGGAGCTGGGCGAGGGTGATGACGAGGGTGTAGCCGAACGACCTGACCAGCGAGAAGCCCGACGCGTAGAGCAGCGTGGGCAGCCAGATGAACGCGCCGTAGTAGGAGAAGTTCACCGAGAACCACACGACCCACAGCCCGATCGTGCTGCGGCGCGCCCGCGGTGCGAACAGCGCCCGCAGGCCCGAGCGCCCGGCGGGGGCGGCCGGTGCCTCGTCCCGCACGGCGCCGCCGGGGTCGGGGGTGCTCACCCCGGCGGACTCCTCGAACCGGCGCACGACCCGCTCGGCCTCCTCGTGCCGGCCCCGCGCCTCCAGGAAACGCACCGACTCCGGCAGCTTGGCCCGCACGAACGCCGAGTACAGCGCGGGCAGCGCGCCGATGGCCAGCGCCCAGCGCCACCCGTCGTCGCTCAGCGGGATCACCAGGTAGCCGACGAGCGCGGACAGCGTCCAGCCCACCGCCCAGAACGCCTCCAGCACCACGACCACGCGCCCGCGGATGCGGGGCGGGGCGAACTCGCTGACCAGCGTCGAGGCGACGGGCAGCTCGGCGCCCAGCCCGAGGCCGACGACGAACCGCAGCGCGATCAGCACGCCCACCGACCAGGCCAGGGCCGACGCGCCGGTGGCGACGCCGTAGACGAGCAGCGTCAGCGCGAACACCTGTCGCCGCCCGATCCGGTCGGCGAGCAGCCCGCCGAGGCTCGCCCCGACGGCCATGCCGACGAACCCCGCCGAGGCGACCCAGGACAGAGCGGTCGAGCTGACGTCCCACTGCACGGCGAGCTGCGCGAGGACGAACGAGATCAGCCCGACGTCCATCGCGTCGAGCGCCCACCCCGCGCCGGACCCCAGCAGCAGCTTGCGGTGCTCGCGGGTGAAGGGCAGCGCGTCCAGCCGCCGCGTGCGGGAGTGCTCCGTGTCCATGGGTGTTCCTCGGGGTGCGCGCCAGCAGTCGCCCGACAGTGTCCCCCGCGCCCGCCACCCCCGCCCCGTGACGTCCCCCACCGCGAGTTGAGCGTTCAGACACCGCGAGTTGAGCGTTCGGGCACCCGGAGTTGAGCGTTCCCGCCCGACGCGGACCGTGAACGAGGGGTTCGAGATGCGCGAACGCTCAACTCGCAGTGCTGGCACGCTCAACTCGCGGTCAGGCGACCGGTTGGGCGAACTGGGTGCGGTGCAGTTCCTCGTAGCGGCCGCCCCTGGCCAGGAGTTCGGCGTGGGTGCCCCGTTCCACGATGCGGCCGCCCTCCAGGACCAGGATCAGGTCGGCGGAGCGGACCGTGGACAGGCGGTGGGCGATCACGATGGCCGTGCGGCCGTCCAGCGCCTCGTCCAGGGCCTCCTGCACGGCGACCTCCGACGTCGAGTCCAGGTGCGCGGTCGCCTCGTCGAGGATCACCACGCGCGGACGCGCCAGCAGCAACCGCGCGATGGTCAGCCGCTGCCGCTCACCACCGGACAGCCGGTAGCCGCGCTCGCCGACCACGGTGTCCAGCCCGTCGGGCAGCGCGGCGACGAGGTCCTCCAGCCGGGCACGCCGCAGCACGTCCCACACGTCCTCCTCGCTCGCCTCCGGGCGGGCCAGCAGCAGGTTCGACCGGATCGACTCGTGGAACAGGTGGCCGTCCTGGGTGACCATGCCGATCGAGTCGCGCACCGAGTCCGCCGACAGGTCCCGAACGTCCACACCGGACAGCCGGATCGCGCCGGAGTCCACGTCGTACAAGCGGGGCAGCAGCTGCGCGATCGTCGACTTGCCCGCGCCCGACGAGCCGACCAGCGCCACGACCTGACCGGGTTCGGCCCGGAACGACACGTCGTGCAGCACCTCGACGCCTCCGCGCGAGTCCAGCGCGGCGACCTCCTCCAGCGACGCCAGCGACACCTTGTCCGCCGACGGGTAGGCGAACCGCACGCCCTCGAACTCCACCGACAGCGGACCGTCCGGGGTCTGCCGCGCGTTCGGCTTCTCGGTGATCAGCGGCTTCAGGTCGAGCACCTCGAACACCCGCTGGAAGCTCACCAGCGCGCTCATCACCTCCACCCGCGCGCTCGCCAACGACGTCAGCGGCGAGTACAGCCGGGTCAGCAGCAGCGCCAGCGCCACGACCGCGCCGGGGTCGAGCTGCCCGCGCAGCGCGTAGAAGCCGCCCAACCCGTAGACGAGGGCCAGCGCCAGCGCCGACACCAGCGTCAGCGCGGTCACGAACACCCACTGCACCATCGCCGTGCGCACACCGATGTCGCGCACCCGCCGCGCCCGCGCGGCGAACTCGGCCGACTCGTGCGCCGGGCGGCCGAAGAGCTTCACGAGCGTCGCGCCGGGCGCGGAGAACCGCTCGGTCATCTGCGTGCTCATCGCCGAGTCGTGGTCGGCAGCCTCGCGGGTGAGCTTCGCCAGCCGGTTGCCCATCCGCCGCGCCGGCAGCACGAACACCGGCAGCAGCACCAGCGACAGCAGCGTGATCTGCCAGGAGATCCCCACCATGACGGCGAACGTCAGCACCAGCATCACGAGGTTGCTGACGACACCGGACAGCGTGTCGCTGAACGCGCGCTGCGCGCCGATCACGTCGTTGTTGAGCCTGCTCACCAGCGCACCGGTCCTGGTGCGGGTGAAGAACGCGACGGGCATCCGCTGCACGTGGTCGAACACGGCCGTGCGCAGGTCGAGGATCAGCCCCTCGCCGATGCCGGCGGACAGCCAGCGGGTCAGCAGGCCCAGTCCCGCGTCGAGCACCGCGATGACCGCGATGAGGACCGCGAGCTGCACGACGACCTCCGCCGCCGCACCGTTCACGAGCGCGTCGACCACGCGGCCCGCGAGCACCGGCGTCGCCACGGCGAGCACCGCGCCCACCACGCTGAGCACGAGGAACTGCACGAGCTGTGCGCGGTGGGGCGCGGCGAACCGCCCTATTCGCCTGACCGTGTCGCGCGAGAACGCGCGTTTCTCCTCCTGCGAGTGCATCGCGTGGTACAGCGAGTTCCACGCGGCCATCTCCATGCTCATGCGGTGCCTCCGGCGTCGGGTTGCCCCGAACGGTAGGACCTGGACCATGGTCGAGGTCAACCGGATTTGCGCGGTTCGGACGAGCCGACGGAGGCCGATCGCGCGCCCGAGATCGGCCGGTTCGAGCACCCGCAGGACCGCCTCGGCGAGGCGGTGGTCCTGGCGGCGGTCGGTGCTCACCGGTCACCGTCGTGCCAGCGCGCCGCGCCCCCGGCGGGGTGCCTCAGGAGTTCCGGTACCGCCCCAGTCGCAGTGCGCGCGCGACGGCCGTGACCGAGTGGACCGGTTCGCGCCCGGCGCCCTGCCGGATCTGCGTGCGGCAGCTGAACCCGTCGGCGACCACGGCGGTGCCGTCCTGCGCCGCGCGCACGGCGGGCAGCAGCGCCTGTTCGGCGCACGCCATCGACACGTCGTAGTGGCCGCGCGCGAACCCGAAGTCGCCCGCCAGCCCGCAGCACCCCGAGTCCAGCACCCGCGCCCGCACGCCGGAGGCGGCGAGCACGCGCCGGTCGGCGTCGAAGCCCAGCTCGGCGTGCTGGTGGCAGTGCACCTGCACGATCGCCTCCGGCCCGTCTCCTCCACCCGCGGGCAGGTCGGGCTCGACGTGCTCGGCGAACGTGCGGGTGACGGCCGCGAGCCGCGCCACGTCCGGGTCGTCCCCGGCGAGTTCGAGCGCGTCACCGCGCAGGAACGCCGTGCAGCTGGGCTCCAGGCCGACGACCGGCACCCCGGCCTCCGTCCACGGCCGCAGCACGCGCGCGGTGCGCCGCAGCACCCGGCGCGCCACGCCGAGCTGCCCGGTCGACGTCCAGGTCAGCCCGCAGCACACCGGCTGCCGGGGCACCTCCACCGCCCGGCCCAGGTGCTCCAGCACCGCCACGGCGTCCTGCCCCACCCCCGGCTCGAAGTGGTTCGTGAACGTGTCGGGGAACAGCAGCACCCGCTGCCCCGAGCCGCGCGGCCGGCGGCGGAACCACGAGCGGAACGAGCGCCGCGCCAGCGCGGGCACCTCCCGCTCGGCCGCGATGCCGCCGAGCCGCTTGAGCCGCGGCGCGACCCGGTTCACCAGGCCCGGCGCGAGCCGCCCGAGCGCGAGCAGCAGCGGCAGCCAGCCCATCGAGTAGTGCGACGCGGGCCGCAGCCTGCCCCGGTAGTGGTGGTGCAGGAACTCCGCCTTGTACGCCGCCACGTCCACGTCCACCGGGCAGTCGCTCTTGCAGCCCTTGCACGACAGGCACAGGTCCAGCGCGTCGCGCACCTCCTCCGACCGCCACCCGTCGCGCACCACCGACCCGTTCAGCATCTCGAACAGCAGCCGCGCCCGCCCGCGCGTCGAGTGCTTCTCCTCCCGCGTCACCCGGTAGCTGGGGCACATGACGCCGCCGGAGGCGTTGAGGCACTTGCCGACCCCCACGCAGCGCCGCGTCGCGGCGGCCAGGTCACCGCCGTCGGCCCGCAGGGCCAGGGTGGCGCGGGTCGGCAGGGTCGCCGGGGCCACGAGCACCCGCAGGTCGGCGTCCAGCGGAGCCGGGTCCACGACGCTGCCGGGGTTCATCAGCCCCGTCGGGTCGAACACGCGCTTGAACGCGGCGAACGCCTCCAGCGCCTCGGCCGGGTACATCCGGGACAGCAGCTCCGAGCGGGCGCGGCCGTCGCCGTGCTCGCCGGACAGCGACCCGCCGTGCGCCACGACCAGCTCGGCGGCGTCCTGGAGGAACGCCCGGTAGCCCGCGGCCGAGCGGGTCAGGTCGAAGTCGATCCGCACGTGCAGGCACCCGTCGCCGTAGTGGCCGTAGGTGACGCCGCGCCGCCCGTGCCCGGCGAGCAGCGCGTCGAACTCCCGCAGGTACGCGCCGAGCCGCTCCGGTGGCACGGCGGTGTCCTCCCAGCCCGACCACGCCTCGGTGCCGTCGGTCATCCGCGTCGCCAGCCCGGCCCCGTCCTCCCGCACGCTCCACAGCACCCGCTGCCGCGCCGGGTCGGTCACCACGAGCGCGTCCACGCCGATCGCGGCCACCACCTCGCGCGCAGCGGTCTCCGACGCCGTCTCCACGAACAGCCAGCTCGCGCCGGGCGGCAGCAGTTCCAGCGCGGGGGAGTGCGGCCGGTGCGCCCGCAGCACCGCGACCAGCCCGGAGTCCAGCCCCTCCACGGCCAGCACGTCCAGCTCGCGCAGCGCCACCACCTGGTCGGCTGCGTCGTACTTGCTGGCGAAGCCCAGCACGACCAGCACCCGCCGCTCCGGTGCCGCGACCAGCCGCACGGTCGCGCCGAGCACCGTCGCGCAGGTGCCCTCCGTGCCGACCAGCGCCCGCGCGAGGTCCGGCAGCGCGTCCAGCGCGTAGCCGGAGACGCGCCGGGACAGCGGCGGGAACCACGCCGGGTCGACGCGCAGCGCCGCGAGCCCGGCCGAGATCGCCGCCGGTGGGGTCGCGGTGTCGAACCGGGTCCCGCCGGGCAGCAGCACGTCCAGCGACTCGACGTTGTCGCCGGTCTTGCCCCAGGCCACCGAGTGCGCGCCGCAGGCGTTGTTGCCGATCATCCCGCCGAGCGTGCAGCGCGAGTGCGTCGACGGGTCGGGGCCGAACAGCAGGCCGTGCGGGGCCGCGGCCGCGTTGAGCCGGTCCAGCACCACACCCGGCTGCACCCGCGCGAGCCGCCGGTCGGGGTCGACCTCCAGCACCCGGTTCAGGTGCCGGGCGAGGTCCAGCACCAGGCCGGGACCGACGGCGTTGCCCGCGATCGACGTGCCCGACCCGCGGGCGGTCACCGGCACCCCGAACTCCGCCGCCGCCGCGACGGCGGCCGCGGCGCCGTCGGTCGACCTGGGCCGCACGACGACGCGCGGCACCTTCCGGTAGTTCGACGCGTCGGCGGAGTACAGGGCGCGGGACGCGGGGTCGGCGAGCACGTCGCCGTCCACGTCGGAGCGGAGCCGTTCGAGGAAGCCGTCCACCCGCCGATTGTGATCTGGTCTCACCGGTGGCGGAGTACTCGGGGGTAGCAGATAGCCTCGCCCCGTCAACCAGCGGTGATGGACGCCCCTCCGGGGGTGGGTGAAGGAGTGGCGCGTGTCGAGGTCCGTACTGGTCACCGGCGGCAATCGTGGCATCGGCCTGGCGATCGCCAGGGCCTTCCAGGCCAGGGGCGACAAGGTCGCGGTGACCCACCGCGGATCGGGCGCCCCCGAGGGCCTCTTCGGCGTGAAGTGCGACGTCACGAACACCGCCGAGGTCGAGGCCGCGTTCAAGGAGATCGAGGCCGAGCAGGGCCCGGTCGAGATCCTGATCTCCAACGCGGGCATCACCGACGACACGCTGCTGCTGCGCATGACCGAGGAGCAGTTCGAGCGCGTGGTCGACGCGAACCTGACCGGCTCCTTCCGGGTCGCCAAGGTCGCGACGAAGGGCATGCTGCGCAAGCGCTGGGGCCGGATCGTGTTCATCTCGTCCGTGGTCGGCCTGTCCGGCGGCGCCGGTCAGGCCAACTACGCCGCGAGCAAGGCCGGGCTGGTGGGCGTGGCGCGCTCGATCGCCCGCGAGCTGGGCTCGCGCAACATCACCGCGAACGTGGTGGCGCCCGGTTTCGTCGAGACCGAGATGACCGAGGTGCTGTCCGAGGACCGCAAGAAGCAGATCCTCGGCCAGATCCCCGCGGGCCGGCAGGCCACGCCGGAGGAGGTCGCGGCCGCGGTGGTGTTCCTGGCCTCCGACGAGGCCGGCTACGTCACCGGCGCCGTGCTGCCGGTCGACGGCGGCCTCGGCATGGGCCACTGACCGGTCGTCCGACCGCCCGGATTCACCCGATGAGGCACCTTTCCAACGGAGGAACGCAAGTGACGGGACTGCTCGAGGGCAAGCGACTGCTGATCACCGGTGTGATCACCGACGCGTCGATCGCCTTCCACGTCGCCAAGGTCGCGCAGGAGCAGGGGGCGCAGGTCGTGCTCACCGGCTTCGGCCGCATGAGCCTGGTGGAGCGGATCGCGAAGCGACTGCCGGAGCCCGCTCCCGTGGTCGAGCTGGACGTGCAGGACCAGGGGCACCTGGACTCGCTGGCCGACCGGGTGCGCGAGCACGTCGACGGCCTCGACGGCGTCGTCCACGCCATCGGCTACGCCCCGCCGAGCTGCCTCGGAGCGCCGTTCATGGACGCGCCCTGGGAGGACGTGTCGAAGGCGATGCACGTCTCGGCCTACTCCTACAAGGCGCTCGCCGCGGCGACCCTGCCGCTGCTCGGCCGGGGCAGCTCTATCGTCGGCCTGGACTTCGACGCCCGCCAGGCGTGGCCCGCCTACAACTGGATGGGCGCGGCCAAGGCCGCCTTCGAGTCGGTCAACCGCTACCTCGCGCGCGACCTGGGCCCGCAGGGCATCCGGGTCAACCTGGTGGCGGCCGGTCCGGTCCGCACGATGGCCGCGAAGTCCATCCCCGGCTTCGGCGAGCTGGAGAAGATGTGGAGCGACCGCGCGCCGCTCGGCTGGGACGTCGACGACCCGACGCCGGTCGCGAAGTCCGTCGTCGGCCTGCTGTCGGACTTCTTCCCGGCCACCACCGGCTCGATGGTGTTCGTCGACGGCGGCGTGCACTTCCTCGGCCTGTAGGCCCGTCGTTCCGGGGGCCGGGCCGATCCCGCCCGGCCCCCGGTCGTGCGTGGCGCGCGTCGCAGGGTCAGGATGGACGTCGTGAGTTACGACGCGCTGCTGTGGCTGTCCTTCGGAGGCCCGGAGGGACCGGAGGACGTCCGTCCCTTCCTGGAGAACGTGACCAGGGGGCGGGGTGTGCCGCCCGAGCGCCTGGACGAGGTCGAGAAGCACTACCAGCACTTCGGCGGCGTCTCCCCGATCAACCGGCTGAACCTGGACGCGATCGAGGCCGTCCGCGCGGAACTGGCCGCGCGGGGCGTCGACCTGCCGATCTACTTCGGCAACCGCAACTGGCACCCGATGGTCGAGGACACCCTCGCCGAGATGACCGAGGCCGGTGTGCGCAGCGCCCTGGTGTTCTCCACCAGCGCCTACGGGGGCTACTCGGCGTGCCGCCAGTACGACGACGACGTGCTGCGCGCGCGGGCCGCCGTCGGAGCGGACGCCCCCGACCTGCTGAAGCTGCGGCACTTCTTCGACCACCCGCTGTTCGTCGCGGCCTTCGCCGACGCGGTGCGCGCGGCGGCGGCGACCCTGGACGGCGAGTACCGGCTGGTGTTCACGGCGCACTCCGTGCCCGAGTCGGCCGACGCCGCCGCAGGTCCGCCGGCGGAGGGCGGCCACCGCTACTCCCGCCAGATCGCCGAGGCGTCGCGGCTCGTCGCCGCCGAACTGGGCGCGGGTGACTACGACGTGGTGTGGCAGTCGCGGTCCGGGCCGCCGCAGATCCCGTGGCTGGAGCCGGACGTCGTGGACCACGTGGACGCGCTGCACGCGAAGGGCGTGCCCGCGATCGTGGTGTGTCCGATCGGGTTCGTCTCCGACCACCTGGAGGTGGTGTGGGACCTGGACACCGAGGCCCGCGAACGGGCCGAGGAGCACGGCATGGGCTTCGCCAGGGCCGCGACCCCCAACGCCGACCCGCGCTTCGCCCAGCTCGTCGTGGAGCTGGTGCGCGAGCAGCTCGACGCCGTGCCGTCGCGCAAGCTGTCGGAGTTCCCCGAGGGCGGCTGCACGCTGAACGGCGCCCCCTGCGCGCCGCTGTGCTGCAAGCCCGCGAAGCGTCCCGCCCGCCGCTGACGGCGTCCGGTGGCCACCCCGGCCGGGGTGGCCACCGGACGGACGGTCAGTGCCGACCGGCGGACTGGTCGGACAGGACGCGGACGGCCTCCTCGACGGCCGCGCAGCGCGCGCGGCGCACGGCCTCCGACAGCGGGCGCAGGGCGTCGTCGCGGGCCTGCGTCGCCGACGCCGACACGGCGCCACCGGGCGCGTCGCTCGCCGCGACGGTCAGGATCGCCGCGACCTCGGCCGCGCGCTGCAGGACCCGCAGCGACCGCGGCGGCATGCCGTCCGGCCAGGTCAGCTTCGTCTGGGCGGTCGAGAGCCGGGTGATCTCCTCGCGCACGTTCGGCCGGTGCCGCGCCACGTCGAGGGACACCAGCGCGGCGGCGGCGTCGCGCATCGCGTTCGCCAGACCGTGCTCGGCCTCGGCGATCGACACGTGCTCGGAGCCCGACGCGGACGGCAGGTCGAACACCGTCCAGCGCATGACGCCGTCCGCCACCAGCCGGGGCACCAGGCCCACGCCGACCTCGGGCAGCACGGCCGCCTCCCCGGCGCGCAGCGCCGTCGTGCTCAGCGGTCCCCGGCCACCGAGCCCGCGGACGTCACCCGGTACGGGGAGGACCAGCCGCCCGGTCGTGGCTCCGGCCCGCCGCAGCGCGGCCAGCAGCAGGGCGGCGCCCACGGGGGCCTCGTCGGGACCGGGAAGGTCGAGCGCCGTGGCCGTGCCGTCGTCGTCGGCGACCACTTCGTGCAGCTCGGCCCAGGTGTGCAGGGCGTCGAGGACGTCGTCGGCGGCAGCCACTCCGTGCAGCCAACCCGACGTCCAGACGACCAGCGTCGCACTCGCACAGGACACGCCTACCGACCTTACGTGGCCCTCGGCGGAAACCGGCGGGCGGCCGGGCCGACGCGGTCGGTCAGCAGCGCCCGGAACCGGTCGCGGTCGGCGTCGTCGCGGAACGCCCGGTGCGGCACGGCGTAGGCGGGTGCGCCCGTGCCCTCGCCGGTGCGCAGCACGAACCCGCGCGCCGTCTCCGTCCAGCCGGGCAGGCGCGTCCAGTCCAGCTCGCTGCGGGCCGACTCGCCCGCGGTCATCCGCAGCGAGTGCTCGTCCGCGCTGCCCGTCACCGACTTCGCCGCCAGCGGGTGGTTCCGGAAGGACGCGGTGACCTGCACCGGCAGCATCGCCGCGATCACCGCGGCCAGCACCAGACCGAACACCCCGGCCCACAGCATGCCGAGCAGCAGCACGACCACCGACAGGACGGCCAGCACCGCGGCGAACCACGGCGCCCACCGGAACACCGGGACGGTCGTGCGCAGCGCGTCGCGCCAGTCGCCGGGCTGGGGGGACCAGGTGAAGTCAACGCTCTCGCTCATCGGGCGGCATTCTCCACGGCCCGTGCCAGCGCCGTGTGCAGGACCGTCGGATCGGTCCCGCGCGGCAGGTCGCTGACCTGTCCGTCGCCCACCTCCACGACCCGCCACGCGCCGTCGGCCCGCCGCACGACGTCGGTGGTGACGAACCGGCAGTCGAGCGCGGCCACGGCGGGCGCCACGTCCGCGAGGCCGGGCACGGCGGCCTCGTCCGGCGCGTCCGGGTGCGGACCGGCCAGCACGGGCTCGCCGTCCACCCACCACACGCGGGTCTCCGGACCGGTGAACTCCTCGAACTCGCGCAGCACGACCCCACCGGCCAGGAACTCGCCCTGGAGCCGCACGAACTCCCGCACCACGCCGGTCACGGCCTCGGGACCGGGCACGAAGCACGCGGTGTCCCACTCGTGCTTGCGGGACTTCACCCAGTCCTTGACGATCATCGCGCCGGTCGTCGGCGGGAGCGGCGCGCGGGAGGAGTCCGTCCACGCGCTGCGCGGCGTCAGCCCGGCGAACACCTCGTACCAGCCCGGCAGCTCGTGGGCCCTGCGGTACTGCTCGGGGCTCGTGGCCAGCGGGGAGCCCCGCTCGGTCAGCGCGGTGGCCAGCTCCGCGTAGCGGACTACCGGGATCATCCAGCCCCGGTAGAACACCGGCCCCAGATCGCGCGGGACCCGGCGCACCGCCAGGTCGGCGTCACCACCGCACAGGGCGTCGTGGTCGATCAGCGCCCGGCGGGGCGCGGCGGCGGCCTCCGCCCGGAAGTGCTCGTCGACGACCGTCGGGTTCACCGGATCGCAGCAGAAGATCACGGGAGCATCGTCGCACCGGGTGGAGCTGCTCCACGTCGAAATCGTCCGAGAGGGTGCGTAGCGTCGTACAGGTGACCAACGCGCCCATGAACCTGCCGCGCACCGCGGGCGACCTCCGTGCCGCCGGCCACCTCCCGCGCGGCGTCAAGACCGAGATCAGGGAGAACCTCCTGGCGGCACTGCGCGAGGGGCGCAACCCCTGGCCCGGCATCGTCGGTTTCGACCGCACCGTCCTGCCGCAGCTGGAGCGCGCCCTGCTGGCCGGGCACGACTTCGTGCTCCTCGGCGAGCGCGGTCAGGGCAAGACCCGTCTGCTGCGCACCCTCGTCGGCCTGCTCGACGAGTGGACCCCCGTCATCGCCGGCTCCGAGCTGGGGGAGCACCCCCTGGAGCCCATCACCCCCGAGTCCCGCCGCCGGGCCGCCGAACTGGGCGACGACCTGCCCGTGGAGTGGCGGCACCGCGACGAGCGCTACACCGAGAAGCTCGCCACCCCGGACACGTCCGTGGGCGACCTGGTGGGCGACGTCGACCCGGTGAAGGTCGCCGAGGGCCGCAGCCTGGGCGACCCGGAGACCATCCACTACGGCCTGCTGCCGCGCGCGCACCGCGGCGTCGTGGCCGTCAACGAGCTGCCCGACCTGGCCGAGCGCATCCAGGTGTCGCTGCTCAACGTGATGGAGGAGCGCGACGTCCAGATCCGCGGCTACACCCTGCGGCTGCCCCTGGACGTGCTGCTCGTGGCCACGGCCAACCCGGAGGACTACACCAACCGCGGGCGCATCATCACGCCGCTGAAGGACCGCTTCGGCGCCGAGGTGCGCACCCACTACCCGCTGGAGGTCGCCGCCGAGGTCGACCTCGTGAAGCAGGAGGCCGCGCTGGTGGCCGAGGTGGGCGACCACCTGGTGGAGGTCGTCGCGCGCTTCGTGCGGCACCTGCGCGAGTCCTCCGCGGTCGACCAGCGCTCCGGCGTCTCCGCCCGGTTCGCCGTCGCCGCCGCCGAGACCGTCGCGGCGTCCGCCCTGCGCCGCTCCGCGCTGACCGGGGAGCACCCTCCGGTGGCCCGGCCGATCGACCTGGAGTCCGTGCCGGAGGTCCTGCGCGGCAAGATCGAGTTCGAGGCCGGCGAGGAGGGGCGCGAGATCGAGGTGCTCACGCACCTGCTGCGCCGCGCCGTGGCCGACACCGCCCGCGCGCGGTTCCGCGGCCTGAACCTGCGGGAGCTGGCCGAGGCCGTCACCGCCGGTCACCCGGTCGCGACCGGTGAGCGGGTCCCGGCCGCCGACCTGCTGGCCGCGCTGCCCGAGCTGCCGGTCCTGCACGACGTGGCCGCTCGGCTGGGCGTCGGCCCGAAGGACCCGGCCGGGCGCATCGCCTCCGCCGTGGAGCTGGCGCTCGAATCGCTCTACCTGACCCGCGACATCGGCAAGGACAGCGCGGACGACGACCGAGCGGTGTACGGATGAGCAGGTACCGCTACGGGCGGTGGAGCGGCGGGCCCGACCCGCTCGCCCCGCCGGTCGACCTGCGCGCCGCGGTGGACGAGCTGGGCCGCGAGGTCATGGAGGGCGCGTCCCCGCAGGCCGCGCTGCGCGAACTGCTGCGCCGCGGCGTCGAGGGCACCCGCGGCCTGGACGACCTGACGACCGGGCTGTGGCGGCGCCGCTCGGAGATCCAGCGCCGCAACAGGCTCGACGGGTCGCTCCAGGAGATCCGCAGGCTGCTCGACGAGGCCGTGGAGGCCGAGCGCCGGGCGCTGTTCCCCGACCCGGACGACGACGCCCGGTTCCGGGAGACGCTGCTCGACGCGCTGCCCACCAGCACGGCGGGCGCGGTCCGGGAGCTGGCCGAGTACGACTGGCGCTCGCCGCGGGCCCGCGAGGCCTACGACAAGATCCAGAGCCTGCTCGGCCGCGAGCTGGTGGAGCAGCGCTTCCAGGGGATGAAGGAGGCGATGGGCGACGTCGGCCCGGCCGACGTCGAGCGCGTCAAGGCGATGCTGGAGGCGCTCAACGGCCTGCTCGCCGCCCACGCGCGCGGCGACGAGGACACCCCTCGCCGCTTCGAGGAGTTCCTGCGCGAGCACGGCGAGTTCTTCCCGGAGAACCCGCGCACGGTGGACGAGCTGATCGACGCGCTGGCGGCGCGCTCGGCGGCGGCCCAGCGGATGCTCAACTCGATGACCGAGCAGCAGCGCGCCGAGCTGTCCGAGCTGAGCCGGCGGGCGTTCGGCGACCCGGCCGTCGGCCAGCAGCTGTCCGCGCTGGACTCCCTGCTCCGGGGGCTGCGTCCCGGTGAGGACTGGTCGGGCTCGGAGCGCTTCCGCGGCAGCAACCCGCTCGGCCTGGGCGAGGGCGCGCGGGCGATGGCCGACCTCGCCGAGATCGACGAACTGGCCGAGCAGCTGGGCCAGTCCTACCCCGGCGCCAGGCTGGAGGACGTCGACGTGGAGGCGCTGGTGCGCCAGCTCGGCGAGGAGGCCGGGGTGGACGCCCGGCGGCTGGCCGACCTGGAGCGCCAGCTCCGGGAGCAGAACCTGCTGGAACGCGCGCCCGACGGCGGTCTGCGGCTGACCCCGAAGGCGCTGCGGCGGCTCGGGGAGACCGCGCTGCGCGGCGTGGTCGACTCGCTGCGCACCCCGCGGGGAGATCGGGACAGCGCCCGCGCGGGCGCCGCGGGCGAACTGACCGGCACCACGCGGCCGTGGCGGTTCGGCGACACCGAGCCGTGGAACGTCCCGCGCACGATCACCAACGCGGTGCTGCGCTCCGGGGTGGGGCCGGTGCGGCTGGACGTGGTGGACGTGGAGATCAGCGAGACCGAGCAGCGCTCCCGCGCCGCCGTCGCGCTGTGCGTGGACACCTCGTGGTCGATGGTGCAGGACGGCCGGTGGGTGCCGATGAAGCGCACCGCCCTCGCGCTGCACCACCTGGTCCGCACGCGGTTCCGCTCCGACGCCCTGGAGCTGATCACGTTCGGCCGGCACGCCGAGACGGTCGACATCGGCCGGCTCACGGGCCTGGAGGGCGTGTGGGAGCAGGGCACGAACCTGCACCACGCGCTGCTGCTGGCCACCCGGCACCTGCGCCGGCACCCCGACGCGCAGCCGGTGGTGCTGGTGGTGACCGACGGCGAGCCGACCGCGCACCTGGAGGTCGACGGCCGGGCCGAGTTCAGCTGGCCTCCGCTGCCCAGGACCCTCGCGAAGACGATGGCCGAGGTGGACGCCCTGGCGAAGCTCGGCGCGTCGATCACGGTCTTCGTGCTGGGCGACGACCCCGCCCTGCGGGCGTTCTGCGACGCCGTGGCCCGGCGCAGCGGCGGCCGGGTGGTGGCCCCGAGCGAGGACGGCCTCGGCGCGGCCGTGGTCTCCGACTACCTGCGCTCGCGCAAGCGCGGCGGGTAGCGGACGCGCCTGCTCCGTGCGCCCGTCCGCCCTCCCGGCGAACGGGCGCACGGACTGGAACGGGTGGTCCGCCGCGATCAGGGCCGATCGGCCCCATCTCCAGGGTCCGAGTGCCGCACTTTCTCAAGGACCTTCTCGTCAGCACCGAGAATCGGGACGACCAGACGAGGATCGCTGCCACTTGAGGGTGTGAGGTGCGGTGGAGTTCCGATCGAGTGCAGTTCACCGTTGCGTGCTGGTGGTCGACGTCGACGGTTTCGACCGGCCGGGGTGGAGCGCCGAACACCGCGCCGCCGCCCGGCGGGGTCTGCGGGCCGTGCTGTCCGCCGCCCTGGCCGACGTGGGCACCGAGTTCGGCGACTGCGTGCGCTACGACCGCGGGGAGGGGCTGGCGGTGGTGCTGCCCGCGTGCGTGCGGCGGCACGTGCTCGTCGAGCGGTTCCTCGACGCCCTCGACGTCGGAGTGCGCAAGCACAACACCGAGGTCGACCCGGTCGTCGCGCTGCGGCTGCGCGTCGTGCTGCACCTGGCGCGGCACGACGCGGACGTGGAGCGGGCGGTGGAACTGGCCGAGGCGCTCGCGGAGCACCGCGCCGTGACCGAGTCGCCCGGCCCCGTGGTCGTCGCCTGCTCGGAGCAGTTCGCCGACGACGGCCCGCCCACCGCGGGCGGGCCGTACCGGCGGGTGCCCGTCGACCGCGACGAGACGTGCTTCGCCTGGCTGCGGCAGCCGGCCGAGGTGCTCCGGGCGGAGGCCGGCCGGGAGCAGGCGGCGGACGAGGCGCACCGCACGGCGGCGGAGCACCGGTCGATCCTGGTCGTCGACATCGAGGGCTTCGGGCGGGCCGACCGCACCGGAGAGCACCGCAGGGTGATGCGCGACGGCCTCTACACCGCGCTGGCCGACGCCTTCGCCGACGCGCGCGCCGACTGGGACTCGTGCACGCGGGAGGACCGCGGCGACGGGGTGATGGTCCTCGTGCCGCCGGAGATCCCCAAGGAGCTGCTGGTGGACCAGCTGCTCGACCGGCTGGCCGCGGCGATCCGCCGGTACAACTCGACGCACTCGCCCGGCGCGCAGATCCGCCTGCGGGTCGCGCTGCACGCCGGGGAGGTGCGCCGCGACGCGCACGGTCACGACGGCAACGCCCTCAACCTGGCGTTCCGGCTGCTGGAGGCGCCCGCGTTGAAGGAGCTGCTCGCCCGGACCACGGGCGTGATCGTCCTCGCCGTGTCGGAGTGGTACTTCGACGAGGTCGTGCGCAACTACCCGGCCGTGGACGCCGCGTCGTTCCGGCGCGTCCCGGTCTCGGTGAAGGAGACCAGCACGATCGCGTGGCTGCGGGCCGGCGGGGTGCGCAGCGGTCCCCCGGCCACGGCCGCCGACCGCGGCGCCACACCGGCCGTGTGGGGCGGCGTGCCCAGCCGCAACGTCAACTTCACCGGCCGGGAGGAGCTGCTCGACGCGCTGCACGCGGGCATCGGATCGCACGCGGGCGCCGACGTCCGGCCCACGGCCCTGCACGGCATGGGCGGCATCGGCAAGACGCAGATCGCGGTGGAGCACGTGCACCGGCACGCCGCCGACCACGACCTCGTGTGGTGGATACCCGCGCACCGGCCGGCCCAGGTGCGGTCGTCGTTCGTGGAGCTGGCCGAGCGGTTGTCCCTGCCCGGAGCCGGGAGCGCCGAGACGGCCGTGCCCGCCGTGCTGGAGGCGCTGCGCACCGGGCAGCCGTACGGCCGCTGGCTGCTGGTGTTCGACAACGCCGACCGCCCCGGCGACGTGCGGCCGTTCTTCCCCGCCGGCGGCGGCCGGGTCCTGGTCACCTCGCGCAACCCGCAGTGGTCCACGGTCGCGCTCGGCGTCGAGGTGGACCTGTTCACCAGGGAGGAGAGCACGCAGCTGCTGCGCCGCCGCGCGGGCGGCCTGTCCGAGGACGACGCGGACCGGATCGCCGACGTGCTCGGCGACCTGCCGCTCGCCCTGGAGCAGGCGGCGGCGTGGCGGGTGGAGACCGGGATGCCGGCGCGGGAGTACCTGGAGCTGTTCCGCCGCAAGCAGATGGACCTGCTCGCCGCGGGTGCCCCGGTGGACTACCCGATGCCGGTGGCCGCCGCGTGGAACGTCTCCCTGGACCGGCTGCGGGCGCGCAGCCCCGAGGCGTTCGAGCTGCTGAGGGTGTGCTCGTTCTTCGGTCCGGAGCCGATCCACCGCGGCCTGCTGTCCTCGGCGAGACTGCGTTCCCCGGTCGCGGACTCCGAGGACATGACCGATCCGATCCTGCTGGGCAAGGCGGTGCGCGACATCAGCCGCTTCGGCCTGGCGCGGCTGGACCACCGGGCGGACACGGTGCAGTTCCACCGCCTCGTGCAGCTGGTCGTGCGGGAGGAGATGACCGAGCGGGAGCGGGAGGCGCGGCGGCACGTGGCGCACCTCGTGCTCGCCGACAGCGCCCCCCACGACCCGGCCGACGTGCGGGACTGGCCGCGCTGCGCCGAACTGCTGCCGCACGTCTGCGCGTCGCGGGCGATCGACTCGGACGACCCGCTCGTGCGGCGTCTCGTGCTGGTCCAGGTGGTGTTCCTGCGGCTGCGGGGCGACTTCACCGGCTGCCGGGCCCTCGCGGAGGAGGTGCACCAGTCGTGGTCGCGCAGGCTGGGGGAGGAGCACCCCGACGCGCTGGCCGCGGCGAAGCAGCTCGGCATCGCGCTGCGCAACGAGGGCGACTCCACCAGGTCGAGGGCGGTCAACTCGCACGCGCTGGACGTGGCGCGGCGGGTGTACGGCCCGCACGACGGCCGCACGCTGAGCATGGCCGGCGTGCTGGCGGCGGACCTGCGCGCGACGGGGGACTTCGCCGCGGCCCTGCGCATCGACGCGGACGTGGCGGGACGGCTGCGCGACCTGCTCGGCGAGGACGACGCCGAGGCCCTCAGCGCCGCGCACAACCACGCGGTGAGCCTGCGGCTGTGCGGGAGGTACACCGCGGCGCGGGACGTGGACCGCGACACCTGGCTGCGCAAGGCGCGCGTGCTGGGCGAGCACCACCGGTGGACCCTGCTGACGCTGAACAGCCTGGCGCTGGACCTGCGCCAGTGCGGGGAGTACGCGCAGGCGGCCGAGTTGCAGGAGAGCACCCTGGCCCGGTACCGGGACCTGCTGGGCGACGACCACCCGGACACGACGCAGGCGATCCGCACGTTCGCCGCGGTGCTGCGCAGGGCCGGTGACCACGACTCGGCGCGCAAGCTGTCGGAGGAGGCGCTGACCAGGCTGCGCGAGCTGCACGGCGACGAGCACCCGGCCACGACGGCCGCCGCCGCGAACCTCGCCGTGGACCTGCGCCTGGCCGGTGACCTGGTGGAGTCGATCGAACTGGGGCGCGTGGTGTGGCACCGCTACCGCCGCAACCTCGGTGAGGGGCACCCCTGGTCGCTGGCCACCCGGACCAACCTCGCGGTGTCGCACCGCCTGCGGGGCGACGTGGCGGTGGCGCGGCACCTCGACGAGGGCGCGCTGCGCGGGATGATCGCCGTGCTGGGCCCGCAGCACCCGTTCACGCTGGCCTGCCGGGTGAACCTGGCGAGCGACCTCGCCGGGTGCGGGGACGTCGGCGCGGCGCTGGAGGTGGGCGAGGACGCGGTGGCGGGGTTGCGGGTGGCGCTCGGGCCGGACCACCCGGTGACCCTGTCGGCGGAGGCCAACACCGCGCTGGACCTGCGTGCGCTGGGACGGGTGCCGGACGCGGAGGCGGTGCACGCCGACGTGCTGGCGCGGCTGCGGGTCGCGCTGGGCGACCTGCACCCGGCGATCGGGGCGGTCGCGCGCCAGACGCGGGCCGACTGCGACGTGGAGCCGGTGTCGACCTGAGGCCGGAGCGGCGGTTCCTCAGCGATCGGCGAGCCACCCGGCGAGCGCCCGCACGTCCGGCGCGCGCCCGCTGCGGGCCCTCACCTCCAGGTACACGGCCCTGACCAGCTCGGGACGCTCCAGCACGGTGTCGTCGTGCTCCCGGTGGCGCAGGGCGAGGGCGAGGGAGATCCACGGCTCGTCCGCCGCGGGGAGGCGGGCCACCTCGTTCACGTGGTCGGGCACGCGGGTGGCCGGGGCGTGCGGCGCGGGTGCGGCCAGCCACGCCCGCGCCAGCTCGGCGGTGCGCTCCGCCGCCGGGCGCGCGTGCCGCAGGCGCCACCTGGCCCGGTGCTCGCCGGTGATCGTCCCGGCGACGGCGAGCACGTCCGGAGGCACGGCCTCGTCGCGCCAGCTCTCCGTCCGCTCGCGCACGCCGTCGACCAGGCGGACGCCCGCCGCGGTCAGGCCGGGCTCGCCGTGCAGCGCGTCCAGCGCGGCGGCGACCCGCGACCGGTGGTGGGCGAACGCGAGCCGGGCGCAGCGCCGCCTCGGGTCGGGGCCGGGGCGGTTGGCGCGGACCCGCCAGAAGTCCGCGACGGCGGTGAACGCGAACGCCCCGTGCAGCAGCCCGGCCAGCGGCCGGGGGTCCTCGCGCCACGGCGCGCAGAACCGCGCCGCGCCGTCGTCGCGGTGCAGCGGGACGAGGTCGTGCAGGGCGTGCAGGGTGGAGTGCTGGAACTCGTGCAGGAGGGTCTCGGCGAACTCCGCCGGGTCGTGCGGCCGGGGCAGCGCGGTGCAGCCGAAGGCGTCGGAGGCCGACGCGCTGACCGTCGTCCCGTGCAGCGGCACCAGCGACAGCAGGCCGGGGCGCAGCGCGCGGGCGGTGTCCGGCTGCTCGCGCACGAGCAGGTCCCACGTCTCCCGCAGCAGCGAGCGCCACCGCGCCACCTCGTCGGCGGGCAACCGCGCCGGCAGGAGGGGGCGGCGGAAGTCGCGGTAGGGGTCGACGTCGTCCAGCGGCACCTCCAGCCGCAGTCCGGCGGACTCCGCGCGCAGCACGCGCAGGCCCCACCAGCCGGGCGCGTCCCGCGCCGGGTCCTCCGGCACCGCCACCTGGCCGACCCGCAGACCGGCCGCTGTGCGGCGCACCTCCGCGGTGTCCCACCGCCGCGCGCCGGTGACGTGCGCGAGGCCCAGCGAGGGCAGCGCGGCGGTGCCGCGCCGCACGGGCACGCGCGCGGTGAACTCCAGGCCCGCGCGGACCGCGGCCGCCGCGGCGACGGCGTGCAGGTGCCCGGCCTCCACCTCCAGCGGCGCCGGCCCGTCCAGGTCGCCGCGCAGTCTGCGCAGGGTCCTGGCGAGCCAGACGCCGGTCGGCGGGTGGCTCAGCACGGCTGTCGTGCTGGCCGGGGCGCGGCGCTGCGCCGCGACGAGCAGGTCCCAGGCGTCGTGCGCGCCGCCGAGGTCGCCGGCCTCGTCGAGCAGGGCGCGGAGCAGCAGCAGGCGTCTGCTCAGGTGCGCGGCGCGCAGGGCGAGCACGGTCCGCTCGTCCTGCGCGCCGCGGGCGAACGCGTCGAAGACGGGCCAGCTCAGGGTGTGACGGGGCGCCGGGGTGCCGGGCTGCGCGCCCGGCGTCAGCATTCGAGGTCCGCCGCGACTCCACCGGGGTCCTGGGTGCCCGCCTCGGTGAGCACGGGCGCCGGGCCCAGAGCGGCGCGCAGTCCGCGAACGGCGGACAGGAGGGTCTCGTCGTCGGCGGACGCGAGGTGCGCGAGGTCGAGCCCCGTCACGTCCACGAGGTCGGACACCGGAGCAGCTGCGGGGGACTGCACGGCATTCATCTCCCTCCGAACACGGTGCGTGACAGCATCGATACTCCCACGTTCCGCTCGGGGTGCGTTCGTTCGGATGGAGGGCGCCCCCTGCGCTGCTCGGACGCCTACTCCGGGTCTTCGCCGTTCTGCGGCCTGCGCTCGGCGGACAGCCCGACCTCGGTGGCGTGGTCGGACCCGACGTCGTCCTGGTTGCGCTTGGTGATGGAGAAGTGCGCCTCGTCGCGCATCCGGTCGATCATGTGCGGGTAGTGCAGCTCGAACGCGGGGCGCTCGGAGCGGATGCGCGGCAGCTCGGTGAAGTTGTGCCGCGGCGGGGGAGAGGTCGTCGCCCACTCCAGCGAGTTGCCGAAGCCCCACGGGTCGTCCACGGTCGTCGGGTCGCCGTAGCGGTAGCTGCGGAACACGTTGTAGATGAACGGCAGCGTCGAGGCCCCCAGCAGGAACGCGAAGATCGTGGACAGCGTGTTGAGGTTCGTGAAGTGGTCGCTCGGCAGGTAGTCGGCGTAGCGGCGCGGCATTCCCTGGCTGCCCAGCCAGTGGTGGAGGAGGAACGTGCCGTGAAAACCGAGGAACGTGCCCCAGAAGTGCAGCTTGCCCAGTCCCTCGTCGAGCATCCGCCCGGTCATCTTCGGGAACCAGAAGTAGATGCCCGCGTAGGTGGCGAACACGATCGTCCCGAACAGCACGTAGTGGAAGTGCGCGACGACGAAGTACGTGTCGTGGACGTGGAAGTCGATGGGCGGCGAGGCCAGCAGGATGCCGGAGAGGCCGCCGAACAGGAACGTCACCAGGAAGCCGATGCTGAACAGCATCGGGCTCTCCAGGGTGATCTGCCCCCGCCACATCGTGCCGATCCAGTTGAAGAACTTGATGCCGGTGGGAATGGCGATGATGAACGTCGTCGCCGAGAAGAACAGCATGGCGATGGCGCCGGTCGCGAACATGTGGTGCGCCCAGACGACCACGGAGTACAGGGCGATGGCGACCGTGGCGTAGACCAGGCCCTTGTAGCCGAACAGCGGCTTGCGGCTGAACACCGGCAGGATCTCCGTGACGATGCCGAAGAACGGCAGCGCGACGATGTAGACCTCGGGATGGCCGAAGAACCAGAACAGGTGCTGGTAGAGGATCGTCCCGCCGTTGGCCGGGTCGAACACGTGGGCGCCGAGGTGCCGGTCGGCCAGCAGCCCGAACAGCGCGGCGGTCAGGATCGGGAACGCGATGATGATCAGGATGCTGGTGACCAGGATGTTCCAGGTGAAGATCGGCATCCGGAACAGGGTCATGCCGGGCGCGCGCAGGCAGGTCACCGTGGTGATCATGTTGACCGCGCCGAGGATCGTGCCGAGACCGCCGACCGCGAGACCGGCGATCCACAGGTCGGCTCCGACGCCCGGCGTGTGGGCGCCCTGGCTCAGCGGCGTGTAGGCCGTCCAGCCGAAGTCGGGGGCGCCGGCCGGGGTCAGGAACGACGACACCACGATCAGCCCGCCGAACAGGAACAGCCAGTAGGAGAAGGCGTTCAACCGCGGGAACGCCACGTCCGGCGAGCCGATCTGGAGCGGCAGGACGAAGTTGGCGAAGGCGAAGACGATGGGTGTCGCGTACAGCAGCAGCATGACCGTGCCGTGCATCGTGAACAGCTGGTTGTACTGCTCCTGCGACAGGAACTGCATTCCGGGCCGCGCCAGCTCGCCCCGCATGACCAGCGCCATCAGGCCGCCCAGCAGGAAGAAGACGAACGACGTGACCATGTACATGATGCCGATCTGCTTGTGATCGGTCGTCCGCAGCAGGCTCAGCAGCACCGAACCCCTGGAGCGCGGGTGGCGCGCTCCCGGCTGGGGGATCACCGGAGTCGGCCTCAGCGTGGTCATTCCGTCTCCCGGGGTTCGACGCGGTCGTCGCCCTGCCCATACCCGCGACCACCCGCTCCAACCGCCCCCGGCCGGGTGATTCCGCTTCTCCGGTGCCTCGCCGCCCCCCCCGGTCCGCTCGTGCCGCCGGTGGGAGCGCGGGGGCTCGGCGGTGACCACCGCCCGCACGGCGTCCACGACCGCGAAGCCGACGACGGCGTCCCCCGCGCCGTCCCGCGGTGCGGACGGTCTTCCCCCTCCGGCGGCGGGGGTTAGGGTCGGAACCATGCAGACCTGGTCATCCCCTCCCGTGCCGCGGATCGCGGGCGAACCCCGGCCGTTGCGGCTGTACGACACGTCGACCGGTGAGGTCCGGCCCACGAGCCCCGGCCCCACCGCCGGGATCTACGTCTGCGGCATCACCCCCTACGACGCCACGCACCTCGGCCACGCCGCGACCTACCTGGCGTTCGACCTGGTCAACCGGGTGTGGCGGGACAACGGCCACGACGTGCACTACGTGCAGAACGTCACCGACGTGGACGACCCGCTGCTGGAGCGCGCCGAGCGCGACCAGGACGACTGGGTCGTGCTCGCCATGCGCGAGACCGCCCTGTTCCGCGAGGACATGGAGGCGCTGCGGGTCATCGCGCCGCGGCAGTACGTGGGCGCGGTCGAGGCGATCCCGGAGATCGTCGAGGCCATCGGGAAGCTGCTCGCCGACGGCTCCGCCTACCGCGTCGACGACCCAGAGCACCCCGACGTCTACTTCGACCACACCGCGACCGGCCGGTTCGGCTACGAGTCGAACTACGACCAGGAGACGATGCTGCGCCTGTTCGGCGAGCGCGGCGGCGATCCCGACCGTCCCGGCAAGCGGCACCCGCTCGACGCGCTGCTGTGGCGCACCGCACGGCCCGGCGAGCCGTCCTGGCCGTCCGAGCTGGGGGAGGGGCGGCCCGGCTGGCACATCGAGTGCAGCGCCATCGCCCTCAACCGGCTCGGCACGCCGTTCGACGTGCAGGGCGGCGGGTCCGACCTGGTCTTCCCGCACCACGAGTTCAGCGCGGCGCACGCCGAGGCGCTGACCGGCGAGCGCCCCTTCGCGCGGCACTACGTGCACGCCGGGATGATCGGCCTCGACGGCGAGAAGATGTCGAAGTCGCGCGGCAACCTCGTGTTCGTCTCCAAGCTGAGGGCCGAGCGGGTCGACTCGAACGCGGTCCGCCTCGCCCTGCTCGCCGGGCACTACCGCGAGGACCGGCCGTGGACGGACGACCTGCTCGTGCGGGCGCAGGAGCGGCTCGCGCTGTGGCGCGACGCCGTCGCGCGGAGCACCGGCCCGGCCGCGGAGGACACCGTGGCCCGGCTGCGCGACCACCTCGGCGACGACCTCGACACCCCGCGCGCGCTGGCCGCCGTGGACGCCTGGGCGCGCGACGCCACCACCTCGGGCGGCTCCGACCCGACGGGACCGGTGCTGCTCCGGGCGGCGGTCGACGCCCTGCTGGGCGTGGAGCTGTAGTGCTCGCCGCGGGTCGTGGCGCCCGCCACGACCCGCGGCGCGCTCAGCAGGGC
The DNA here is from genome assembly GCF_016464305.1 of Umezawaea beigongshangensis. Classification (GTDB taxonomy): domain Bacteria; phylum Actinomycetota; class Actinomycetes; order Mycobacteriales; family Pseudonocardiaceae; genus Umezawaea_A; species Umezawaea_A beigongshangensis. The sequence goes on along the minus strand of NZ_JAEIOJ010000002.1, from coordinate 485,999 downwards.
GCGCTCCCACCCGGTGAGCGGGTCGTCGGTGACGGCCACGTCGGCGTCCCCCGCGCGGCATCGCCCGTGCTCCCTCGATCGGGCGAGTCGCGGACCCGTGCCGCGCGCGGGGGCCGTCCGGTCGCCGCACGTGGCCGGCACACCGCGTTGATCCGGGTGGCGGGCTTCGGTTAGCCTCACCTCAGTAACTCGACCGCGAACGGTCCAGAACTGCGGAGGCGCGGGTGAGCACGGCTGTGCAACTCGTCGACACCGACGAACCGCGCCGGGCACCGCGCGCCGCGTCGCGAGTCGCGCCGCGAGCCGCCGGACTGGTGCTGGCCGCCGCCGTGCTCGCGCTCGTGGTGCTGCTCAGCCTGTGGGTCGGGTCGAAGGGCATCCCCGTCTCCGTCACCTGGTCCGTGCTGTGGCACCACGACGGCTCGGCCGAGGCCGTGATCGTGCACGACCTGCGCGTCCCGCGGACCCTGCTCGGCCTGAGCGTCGGGGCCGCGCTCGGCATCGCGGGCGCGCTCATGCAGGCGCTGACCCGCAACCCGCTGGCCGACCCCGGTCTGCTCGGCGTCAACCAGGGCGCGTCGGCCGCCGTCGCCACCGCCATCGTGTTCTTCGGCATCACCTCTCCCGGCGGCTACGCGTGGTTCGCGCTCGGCGGCGCGGCGACGGTGTCCGTGCTGGTCTACGTGCTGGGCTCGCAGGGCCGCAGCACCGCCACCCCGGAGCGGCTCGTGCTCGCCGGAGCCGCGCTGACCGCCGTGCTGATCTCCTACACCTCGGGCGTGCTGCTGCTGTTCCCGCGCTCGTTCGACGCCTTCCGCTTCTGGAACGTCGGCTCGGTGGCGGGCCGCAAGCTCGACGTGTTCACGCAGATCGCGCCGTTCATCGCCGTCGGCCTGCTCCTCGCGTTCGCCCTCGCCCGGTCGCTGAACGTGCTCGCGCTGGGCGAGGAGACCGGCAAGGCGCTCGGGGCGAACCTCGGCCGCACCAGGCTGCTGGGAGCCGTCGCGGTGACCCTGCTGTGCGGCGGGGCGACCGCGGCCATCGGTCCCATCACCTTCATCGGACTGACCGTTCCGCACGTCGCCCGGATGATCGGCGGAGCCGACCAGAGGTGGGTGCTGCCGTACTCGGCGCTGCTCGCGCCGGTCCTGCTGCTGGGCTCCGACGTGCTGGGCCGCGTGGTCGTCGCACCCGCGGAGCTGGAGGTGGGCATCGTGACGGCGCTGGTGGGGGCTCCGGTGTTCATCGCGCTGTGCCGCCGCAGGAAGCTCGGGTCGCTGTGAGCGCCCCCGCGCCGCCCCGGCCGGTCCGGGGCACGGTCGTGCGCTGGCCGCGCGGTGGCGTCTCGCTGCGCTTCCCGCTCCGCGCGCTCCTCGCCTCGCTCGGCCTGCTCGCGGTGCTGCTCGTGGTCGGCGTGTTCACCATGACCACCGGCGACTTCCCCATAGCGCCGGTCGACGTGGTGACGACGCTGCTCGGGCGGGGGACCGGCGCGTCCGACTTCATCGTGCTCACCCTGCGCCTGCCGCGCCTGCTGACCGCGGTCCTCGTGGGAGCCGCGCTCGCCGCGAGCGGTGCGCTCCTGCAGAGCCTCTCGGGCAACGCTCTCGCGAGCCCCGACGTCATCGGCTTCACCAACGGGGCCGCGACCGGCGCGATCCTCGTCATCGTCGTCTTCCACGGCTCCATGCTCCAGACGTCCGCCGGCGCGATCACCACCGGCCTGATCACCTCGCTCGCGGTGTACCTGCTGGCGCGCAGGCGCGGCGTGCAGGGGTTCCGGCTCGTCCTGATCGGCGTCGGCGTCAGCTCGTTCGCGCTGGCGATCAACTCCTACCTCCTCACCAGGGTCTCGCTGGAGAGCGCGCTCACCGCCCAGGCGTGGCTCGTCGGCAGCCTCAACGGCCGCGGCTGGGACCAGGTGCAGCCCCTCGCCGCCGCGCTGGCCGTCCTGTTCCCGCTCGCCGCGTGGTTCAGCCGCCGCCTCGCGGTGATGGAGATGGGCGACAGCGCCGCCACCGGGCTCGGCGTCGACGTGGAGCGCAGCAGGTTCGGCCTGATCCTGACCAGCGTCGGCCTCGCCGCGGTGGCGACCGCCGCCGCCGGGCCCATCGCGTTCGTCGCGCTCGCCTCGCCGCAGCTCGCGAAGCGGCTGACCGCGGCGACCGGGCCGGGCGTGCTGTCCTCCGCCCTGATGGGGGCCGTGCTGCTCGTGGCGAGCGACCTGGCCGTGCAGCGGATCTTCGCTCCCACGCAGTTGCCGGTCGGCATCGCCACCGGCGCGATCGGCGGGCTCTACCTGATCTGGCTGCTGGCCACCGAATGGCGAAGGGGAGTCGCACGATGAGCCGACTGCGCGGGGAGGACCTCACGCTGGCCTACGACCAGCGCACGGTCGCGTCCGGCCTGCACGTGTCCGTCCCGGACGGCTCGTTCACCGTCGTCGTCGGCCCCAACGCCTGCGGCAAGTCGACGCTGCTCAAGGCACTGGCCCGGATGCTCAAGCCCACCGGGGGCGCGGTCTACCTGGACGGCGAGGTGATCTCCTCCTACCGGTCCAAGGAGGTCGCGCGCCGGCTGGGCCTGCTGCCGCAGACGTCGATCTCGCCCGGCGGCATCACCGTGGGCGAGCTGGTCGCCCGCGGTCGCTACCCACACCAGCGGCTGCTGCGCCAGTGGTCCCACGACGACGAGACGGCCGTCGCCGAGGCGATGCGGCTGACCGGAGTGCAGGACCTGTCCGACCGGCTGCTCGACGAGCTGTCCGGCGGTCAGCGGCAGCGCGTGTGGCTCGCGATGGTGCTGGCGCAGCGGACGTCGATCCTGCTGCTGGACGAGCCCACGACGTTCCTCGACATCGCCCACCAGGTCGAGGTGCTCGACCTGTGCGCCGATCTGCACGAGGGCGGTCACACGCTCGTCGCCGTCTTGCACGACCTCAACCAGGCGTGCCGCTACGCCACCCACCTCGTGGTGATGAAGCCCGGCGAGGGCATCGTCGCCCGGGGCGAGCCGTCGCAGGTGGTCACGGCGGAGCTGGTGGAGGACGTGTTCGGTCTGCCGTGCCGGGTGATCGCCGACCCGGAGACCGACACCCCGCTGATCGTCCCGCTGCGCCGTCAGCGCGCGAGCGCTCTGGCTCCCGCGTCCTGACGGCCCAGGAGCCCCGGCGGCGCGTCACGCGGGAACGCTGTGGCGCACCGGGTCGACGTCGTGGCCGTCCCAGTGCGCCGTGCTGAACCCGGTCGGGGCGCAGGTGGGGTCGAAGGTGACGCCGCGGCGTCGCACGGCGTGCGCGGTGCGGGCGGTCTGCCGGTCGAGCAGGGCGTCGATCTCGGACCCGTCGAGGCCCTCGATCTCGTCCCAGAACGTCAGCACCCGGTTCACGTACAGCGCCACGAGGTGGTCGCGCGCCGCCTCGAACTCGCCGTCGCCCAGCGCCTGCACGGCATCGGCCAGCAGGTGCGGCCAGTCGTCGGTGGCGATCCGCAGCCCCCACGGCGCGGGCGCGAGCAGCCGCGCGGTGGGGAACAGCCGGTGCACGTCGGCCCGGTGCGCGGCGAGGTAGGCCGCCACCGAGGAGGTGACGCTGGCGACGACGGCCGGGTCCTGCGGCACCGCGGCCCCGTCGACCGCCTCGCGCACCGCCGCCGCCCGCACGTCCGGCACCGCCGTGCCGCTGGTGCGCAGCACGACGTGGAACAGCGAGTCGAGCACCTGCTGCGGCAGTCGCAGGATCTTCGGGAACGGCGAGTTGTGCAGCTTGCGCCCCAGCGGCACCTCCACCACGCGCATCCCCTCGCGCAGCGCGTTGCCGGTCAGCCACACGTCGACGCCGTAGAGGTAGGAGCTGGCCGGGCGGTGCCAGGTGGCCGCGCGCTCCAGGAAGGCCCGGTTGACCGCGAACTCGCCGCCGATCGGCTGCTGCACCCGCGCCCCGAACACCCCGGCCAGCAGCGGACCGGCCAGGTGGTTGGTGGTGTTGGCCTCGTACCTGTCGCGCCGGTAGACCGGCACGGCGATGGCCGGCTCCGGGCCGTCCACCGCGTCGGCCAGCCGGCCGATCCACTCCGGCTCGGTGGAACGCACGTCCGCGTCCAGCAGCACCACCCGCTCCGCGTCCAGCTCCAGCGCGCGGTCGGCGATGGCGAAGACGTTGGTGCCCTTGCCCGTGCCGATCCCGCTGGAGCGCACCACGACCTGGCGGGCGCGCAGGTCGGTGTCCAGGAAGCGCTCGACCGTGCCGTCGGTGCTGCCGTTGTCGGCCAGCAGCACCACGTTCGCGCCGCCGGGGAAGGCCCTGCTCAGTCCGGCGTCGGCGGCGCGCGCGACCGCGGCGACGGTGCTCGCCTCGTCGCGCGCCGGAATGCCCACCACCGTGGTACCGGTTCCCGAAGTCCACATCGGCACGGAAGCTCCCCGAGGTTCGTAGTTCCCGGAAATGCTCAGCCGTGCCGATTACCCGGCGACGACGGCGGGGTTAACAGCGTCGACCCGTCGGACCGGCGACCGGCGCTCCCACGAGCCGGGGAAGCACCTCCTGCCCGAACAGCCGGATCGTGTCCACGACCTCCGCGAGCGGCAGACCGCCGATGTCCACCACGACCAGGTGCGCGTCCAGGCCCAGCAGGCGCGTCAGGCCGTTGAGCCGCTCCGCGACCTCCGCCGGATCACCGCACACGGCGGCGCCCTCCATCAGCCGGTCCACCTCCGTGCTCGCCCCCTGCCCGCGCCACGGCTGGGCGAACTCCGCGTACGCGCTCAGGTACGGGCGCCAGCGCTCGCGCGCCTCGCCCGGGGTGGGGGTCACGTAGACGTGGCTGGGCAGCGCGACCCGGCCCCCGCCCGCTGCCCGGTAGCGCCGCACGACGTCCAGGTGCGCCGCCGGATCGCGCAGCGTGCTGGGCAGCATGAGCGGCAGGTCCAGCTCGGCGGCCAGGTCCGCCGACACGGCCGAGCCGCTGCCCGTCCACACCACCGGCCGCGGTGTCTGCACCGGGCGGGGGGTGGTCGTCACGTCGATCAGAGGGCTGCGGAACTCGCCGTGCCAGGTGACGTCCCGCTCCTCCAGCAGTCGCAGCAGCAGCCGCAGGTTCTCCTCGAACCGGGGCCGCAGGTCGGCGGACCCCACGCCGAACGCCGCGTTCGTCTGCCGGGACACCCCGCGCGCCACGATCAGCTCGGCGCGCCCCCGCGACAGCACGTCGAGGGTGGCCAGCTCCTCGGCGACGAGCACCGGATCGCGGTGCGCGAGCAGCGTGACACCGGTGGACAGCCGCAGCGTGGACGTGCGCGCGGCGACGGAGGCGAGCACCAGTTCGGGGGCGGAGACGACGTAGCGGGTGAAGTGGTGCTCGCCGATGGCGACACCGGTGAACCCCGCCTCCTCCGCGACGACGGCCTGCTCCACCACCGCCCGGACGCGCTCGGCCTCCCCGACGGCCCTGCCGGTGCGCGGATCGGGCAGGTGATCACCGAGGATCAGCAGGTAGACGTCGATTCCGGGCATGGGAGCAGGATAGATCGACGTCGAACACCCCGTTGCCGCCATCGGTACGGTCCTGTCGTGGGCGATCGGGACGACGAGCACGCCGTCGTGCGGCGGATGCAGGAGCTGACGAGCGACCTCTGGAGCCCGCGCAGCCGCTGGCACGTGGGGGACCTCGCGCACGGCAGGTTCCAGCACCTCGGGCGGGAGGCCGACTGGCCCACCAGGATCTGGGAGCGTGCCGGCCGCGTCGTGGCGTGGGGCTGGATCGAGCTGCCGGGGGAGCTGGTGTTCCAGGTCCGGCCGGACCACGACGAGGTGGCCGACGAGGTCCTCGACTGGTTCGCGGCCACCGCCACCGCCGGGGAGCTGGAGGTGACCGTCCTGGAGACGGAGGCGACCGAGGTGCGGGCGCTGCGGCGCGCCGGGTTCGCCGAGCGGGCCGGGCCGTTCTTCCGGCACGTGCTCCGCGACCTGCGCGATCTGCCGGAGCCCGTGCTGCCGCCGGGCTACGCCGTCGGGCCGGTACCCGGTCCGGAGCCGCGCGCGGCCGTACACCGCAGCGCGTTCGCCGGGTCCCGCGTCACGAGCGACAGCTACCGCGCCGTGATGGGCGCCCCCGGCTACCGGCCGGAGCTGGACCGGGTGGTCCTCGCTCCGGACGGTGCCTGTGTCTCCTACGCGACCTGCTGGCTCGACGAGCGGCACCGGGCCGGGCTGATCGAACCCGTCGGCACCGACCCGCGTCACCGGCGGCTCGGGCTGGCCCGCGCGGTGTGCCTGGACGGGATGCGCGCGCTCGCCGCGGCCGGCGCGACCCGCGTCGGCGTCGGGCCGCGCGGTGACGCCGCGTACCCCGTGCCGCTGCGGTTGTACTCGTCGCTGGGCTTCCGGCCGGGCCCCCGCACCCGCACCCACGTGCGTCGCACGACGGCGGACCGGTCCGACTGAGCCGTGTGGACGGACCGGCGCGCTGCTCTGTCCGGGGGACGGGAGTTTTCCGTCCTGGCACATCGGGTAGGAGGGCGGAAGAATCCCCACCGGTGGAGGTGACCGCTCGCATGCAGTGGATGCGCTTGGCGAAGTTCGGGGCGCTGGGACTGGCCGTCGTGCTGGTGATCGCCGCCGTCGGACAGCTGACCGGAGCGATTCCGCGGTTCGACCTCTTCGGCACGTCGGAGACCGACCGCAGTCAGCCCGCCGTCCTCCAGTCGATCAGGGACCTGAGCCGCTACCAGGCGGTGGCCGGTGACTACCAGGTCGTCGTGGACGTGGAGAAGGACGTGGCCTACGTGCCCGACGTCCTGGCCGGACAGCGGACCCTCTTCGTCGCCGCCGGCACGGTCACCGCGTACGTGGAGTTCTCCGGGCTGAACGCCGACAGCATCCGGGTCTCGCCCGACGGGAAGTCCGTCGAGGTGGACCTGCCCCGCGCCCAGCTCGACAAGCCCAGCCTCGACAACTCCCGCAGCTACGTCTTCTCCCAGGAACGCGGCTTCTGGGACCGGCTCAACTCGCTCGTGGAGACGCAGAACCAGCAGGACTTCTACCTCAAGGCGGAGGAGAAGATCGCCGAGGCCGCCGCGTCGTCCGGACTCGTGGAACGGGCCGACGAGAACACCCGGCAGATGCTCTCCGGCCTGCTCACGGCGCTGGGCTACGAGGTGACCTTCACCGACGTGAGCTGATCGCGGCACGGGCGGCCTCGTCGTCGCCCCGCTCGCCGCGACGGCCGCAGCGCTCGGCCGGACCGGGCAGCGCGCCCGGAGCACCCGGCCGGTGGCCGGGCCGCACGACCGGCGGGAACGGCCGGGTGAGGCGCGGTCGGATGACGTGCGGCCGGCCACGTCCTGCGGGGGTGAGGTCCTGATCACCTGCGGGTTGAAGCACCGCGGCAGCGGGTACACCACCGGCGTGGACGATGCAGAGTTGCCCGAGCGCTACCAGCGTCCGTCGGGTGTGGGGGACAAGACCGTCGAGGCCGTGGGCAAGCTGTCCGAGGCGCTGGAGAAGGCCGAGGCGGCGCGCGGCCACCTGTACGCCTTCCACCAGATCACCGGTAGCGCCGACTTCGCCGCGGGCGACGCGGCGAGGCTGCTGCGCGAGGCCGGGCACCACGAGCTGGCCGACGTCGTCGAGTTCGACCTCGTCGGTCGCAACGTCCTGCTCGGGCGCTGGACGTTCCAGATCGTCGACGAGTACGACGAGGACTACCACCGGACGTTCCGCGAGGTGGAGAAGAGGGTCCGCGACGAACTCGTCGCCGGGCGCAAGCACCTGCTGGAGGCCGAGCTGAAGCAGACCCGGCGCACCAGGGGCCACGTCGCGCACACCGCGACCCCGGCGGCCGAGGAGGTCACCCGTGCCTGAGTCCACCACCGACGTGCCCGCGCCGTCCGAGCTGAGCCCCTCGGTCGTGTCGCTGCTCGCCGACGCCGTGTCGGCGCTCGCACGCCTCGTCCAGCGGTAGCGCGGGTCACGCGCACCACCACGCCGGTCCTCCCGCTGGCCCGACGCGGATCGGGGCACCTCCGCCAACCCCGTTTCGGAGGTGCCCCGCCCCGTCCTCCCGTCAGCGGGGAAGCTTGACCACCGTCACGAAGAAGTCGTCGATCTGGCGCACGACCTCGATGAAGCGCTCGAAGTCCACCGGCTTCGTCACGTAGGCGTTCGCGTGCAGGCTGTAGCTGCGCAGCACGTCCTCCTCGGCCTCCGAGGTCGTCAGGACCACCACCGGGATCGACCGCAGCTCCTCGTCGACCTTGATCTCCGCGAGGACCTCCCGCCCGTCCATCCGGGGCAGGTTGAGGTCCAGCAGGATCAGGCCCGGCCGCGGCGCGTCGGCGTACTCGCCCTCGCGGCGCAGGAACTGGAGCGCCTCCACACCGTCCCGCACCAGGTGGAGCGTGTTGCGGATCTTGTGGTGCTCGAACGCCTCCTCGGTCATCAACGCGTCACCGGGGTCGTCCTCGACCAGGAGGACGTCGATCACGTTCAGGCCGGGCTCAGTCATCAGAGCTCTCAGATTCTTCGACGACGGGAAGGGTGAACTCGAAGGTGGTGCCGGTGGGCCTCTCGGTGGCCAGCCTGATCGTGCCACCGTGGTACTCGACGATCTTGCGACACATCGCGAGACCGATCCCCGTGCCCGGGTAGGCGTCCTTGTGGTGGAGGCGCTGGAAGATCACGAAGATCCGTTCGGCGTACTCGGCGTCGATGCCGATGCCGTTGTCCGACACGGTGAACGTCCAGAAGTCGTCCGTGCGCCGCGCGTCGATCTCGACGCGCAGCGGCTCCTCGCCGCGGAACTTCAGCGCGTTGCCGATGAGGTTCTGGAACACCGCGGTCAGCAGCGACGCCTCACCCCGCACCGACGGCAGGTCGCCGACCACGACCTCCGCGCCGACCTCCTCGATCTGGTCCGCCGCGTTGCCGAGCACGTGCGCGACCAGGTCGCCGCTGTGCACCACGGTCTGCTCGCGGGTGAGCCGGCCGACCCTGGAGAACGCCAGCAGGTCGTTGATCAGCACCTGCATCCGCTTGGCCCCGTCGACGGCGAAGCCGATGTACTGGTCGGCCCGCTCGTCGAGCTGGCCGCCGTAGCGGCGCTCCAGGAGCTGGCAGAAGCTCGCGACCTTGCGCAGCGGCTCCTGGAGGTCGTGCGAGGCCACGTAGGCGAACTGCTCCAGCTCCGCGTTCGACCGCTGGAGGTCGCGCGACCGCTCGTCGAGCTGCTCGTGGGCCGAGCGCGAGGCCTCCAGCTCCTGCACGATCCGCTGCCGCATCTGGTCGACGTCGTGGCTGAGCTCGACGATCTCCCGAGGACCGGAGAGGTTGACGTTGCGCTGGAAGTCGCCGGAGGCCACCTGGCGCACCTGCGCCGCCAGACCGGCCAGCGGCGCGATGAGGATGCGGTGCAGCACGATCGCGACGGCGATGATCAGCAGCACCAGCACGATTCCGGTGCTCACGAGCAGCGCCATCACCGTCGACGCCGACCGGTTCAGCGCGTCCCGCGCCCCGTCGCCCTCGCGCTCCAGGTCGCGCTGGATGTCCTGGAGCGTCGCGCGGACCTCGTCGAACCTGTTCTTGCCCCGGTCGGCCTCGGCGACCGGCTCCAGGGTCGGGCCGGTGGCCCTGATGCTCGTGATCGTGGGCTCGGCGTACTCCTCGCGCCACTGGTTCGTCAGCTCTTCCAGGCGGTCGTACTTGGCGCTGATCTCCGGGAGCCTGCCGCTGAGCCTGGAGCGGGAGTCGGCGATCAGCGCGACCTCCTGCCCCTGCCCGTCGCGGTAGGGCTGCAAGAAGTCCTCGCTGCCGGTGAGGACGTAGCCGCGCACGCCCGTCTCCTGGTCGAGCACCGCCGCCGACAGCGTCTGCGCCATGCGCCGCGCCGGGCCGATCTGGTCGAGCACGAGCACCCGCGCGTCGCTGAGGCCCGCCGTGGCGGCGGCGGCGCTGCCCACGGCGGCGGTCGAGATGAGCATGAGGAACGCGATGAGACCGAACAGCAGTCTCTTCGCCGGCCACCTGTCCGGGTGGCTTCCTTCTTCCATCGTCACGTCCTGGATGTGCGGTCGGTCAGCAGGAGCACTGCCATGTCGTCGTCGAGCTCGCCGCCGTTGAGCTCCTTGACCCTGGCGATGAGCGAGTCCAGCAGGTCCGCGGCGTCGTCCTGCCAGTCGGGCCTGGCCGCGGTGTGGCCGGAGATGAGGTCGATGAGCCGCTCGGCGCCGAGCCGCTCCTCGTCGCCGATCACGCGGCCCTCGATCAGGCCGTCGGTGTAGAGCATCAGCGACCAGCCGGTGGGCAGCGCCACGTCGAGGCCGTGCCAGGTGCTGTCGGGCAGCACGCCCAGCGGGAGCCCGGCGCGGTCCCTGGGCAGCTCCAGGATGTGCCCGCCGGTGAGCAGCATCGGCTCCGGGTGCCCGGCGAGGTAGACCCGCGCCCAGCGGCGGTCGGGGGAGATGGTCAGCATGCAGGCGGTGGCGAACAGACCGGGCTGGTGCCGCTCGTGCATGAGGATCTGGTGCAGCGTGCCGAGCACCTTCGCGGGCTCCTGCTGGGCGAGCACCAGCGCGCGCCACGCGATGCGCAGGTAGATGCCGAGCGCGGCCTCGTCCGGCCCGTGGCCACAGATGTCGCCGATGATGACCTGCACCGAGCCGTCGGGGGTGCGCACGGCGTCGTAGAAGTCGCCGCCGAGCAGCATCCGGCTGCCGCCGGGACGGTAGCGGACCTCCAGGGCGAGGTCGTCGCCGTGCAGCAGCGGGGACGGCAGCAGACCGCGCTCCAGGCGCGTCTTCTCCTGCGCGTGCAGCTTCTCCTCGCGGAGCTGGTGCTGGGCGTCCTCCGCCCGCCTGCGCTCGATGGCGTAGCGGATGCCGCGGAACAGCAGCGCTCCGTCGACCTGTCCCTTGACCAGGTAGTCCTGGGCGCCGGCTGCGACCGCCTCCACGCCCTGGCGCTCGTCGGTCAGACCGGTCAGCACGATGATCGCCGCGGGGGAGGAGTGGGCGAGCAGCTTGCGCAGGCCGTCGAGGCCCGACGCGTCGGGCAGACCGAGGTCGAGCAGCACGCAGTCCACCCGGCCGAGCAGGGGCTCCGCCTCGCGCACGCTGCGCGCGCGGGTGAAGGCCACCGGCGCGTCCGCCTCGTCGAGCAGCGCTTCGACGAGCACCGCGTCACCCTCGTCGTCCTCGACGAGGAGCACGCGCAGGGGCTGGGCGGGACTGTTCGCGAGCACGGTCGGCGTGTCGTTGCGACTCAGCACCTGCCCTCTCCTCGCTGTCAGTGCCTTCGGTCCCGGGAACAGTAGTGCACCGGCACCGGTGCACGACGAGCGGTGAACGTCAGTGCGAATCCGTACCCCCGTTCGGAGCATCATCGCACTACTTCGTTTGCACAGCGTAGTCGTGCGAGCGTGGTAACACGCCCACCATCGGTCACGCTGCGTTCCCACATAATCGTCGACCGGGTGTCCCCGGTGGGGGGACGCGGTCGCGCTCCGGGCGTGTCGCGGCACGCCGACGACCCGCGGCGGTGCCGCGGGTCGTGGGAGCGCGGGTGCCTGCCGCGCGGGAGACGGATCAGCGCCGCGGTGTCGGCAGCGCCCACACCAGGTCGGGACGTCTCTGCGGCTCGCGCGGCGGCGCACCGGCCGGGACGGGCTCGCGCACCGGCGGGAGCTGCTCGGTGAACGGCGCCGGGTCGCGCGGCGTCTGCGGCGGCGGGGGAACCGGCTGGGGACCGGGCGCCCGCGTGGGCCGCACCGACAGCACGTCGACGCGCTCGCGGTCGAGGGCGGTCTGCCTGCGCAGCTCGTGGCCGTGCCTGATCATCGCGTTCGGCGCGTCGAGACCGACCATGCCGACGAGGCGGCCGTCGGCGACGAAGCCCGTGACGCCGCGCCCGAGCGGGGTCGTGTCGGTGCCGAGCTTCGGGATGCCCGACCCCTGCACGCGCATGCCGTACTGCTCCGTCCAGAACCGGGGAACGGGGGTGAACGGCCGGGCGTGAGCGCGCCCGACGAGCAGGTTCTCCGCCGCCGCCCGCGCCATCTCCACCGCGTGGATGTAGTGCTCGACCCGCCGGACCACGCCGCCGAAGCGGTGGTTCGGCCAGCGCGCCACGTCACCGGCGGCGACCACGTCGTCCGCGCCCACGACGTGGCAGGACTGCTCGCACAGCACGCCGTCGCTCAGCTCCAGGCCGGAGCCGCGCAGCCAGGCCACCGACGGCGTCGCGCCGACGGCGAGCACCACGGCGGCGGCGAACAGCACCTGGCCGTCGGACAGGTGGATCGCGATGCCGTTGGCCTGACGCACCCAGTGCAGGATCTTCACGCCCGACGCGAGCCGCACGCCGTGCTCCCGGTGCATCTGGGTGACCAGGTTGCCGAACTCCTCGCCGATGGCGCCGCCGAGCAGCGCCTTGCCCCGGATCACGACCGCCACCTCGCGGCCCACGTGCCGGATGGACGCGGCGATCTCCGCGCCGATGAACCCGCCGCCGATGACGACGACCTGGCCCTGACTGCTCGACATGGCCCTGCGGATGCCCACGGCGTCGTCGAGCGTGCGCAGCTGGTGCACGCGGGGGTCGTGGCGCGGCACGCCGTCCAGGTGCCGGGAGTCGACGCCGGTGGCGATCACCAGGCCGTCGTAGCGCAGCTCCTCGCCACCGGGCAGCGACACCGTGCGGGTGCTGGTGTCCAGACCGCTGGCCATGACGCCCGTCCGCCACTGCGCGTCCAGCTCCGGGGCCGTGGCCAGTCCGAGGTCGGACCAGTGCAGCTCGCCGGTGATGACCTCCTTGGACAGGGCGGGACGGTGGTACGGGAGGTGGCGTTCGGCGGAGACGATCACGATCTCGCCGTCGAAGCCCATCTCGCGGAGCCGCTCGCCGGAGCGCACACCGGCGAGACCTCCTCCGACGATCACGATGCGTTCGGTCATCTGACTCGCTCCCGCAGCTCGATGGCGCGCATGGGACACGCTCGCGCCGCGGCGCGCGCCTTCGCGTAGTGGTCGGGGTGGGGCCGTCGCTCGTAGGTCAACCGGTCGTCGTCGATCAGGTCGAACACCTCCGGGGCTTCCTGCATGCAGATGCCGTACCGGTGGCAGCGCTCGTTGTTGACGCTGACGTCCAGCACGGAGGCCTCCGCGGCCACCTCGTCCTGCGGGCGTCCGGTGCGCTCGACCAGGCCCAGGCGGGCCAGCGTCTCGGGGGGCGCGAACCTGGCCGCGGCGATCGTCGCGGTCGGGATGAGGATGGTCAGGCCGGCGAGCCACAGCACGGCGAGGTTGCCGTTGGCGACGGCGCCCAGCCACGAGTGCACGACGGTGAGCGTCACCGCGGCGTAGGCCAGCTGGTGGAACCGCAGCCACCGGCGGTAGAGCACCTTGCGGCGCAGCCCCGCGGTGATGGCGATGGCGAACATCAGCTCCAGGCCGACGATGCCCAGTCCGTGGCGGAAGAACCCGCCGAACAGGAACGGCAGGACGAGCTTCGCGAAGGAGAACTTCGCGGCGGTCTGGAGCAGCGTGAACGCCACGGCGTGCAGGCTGCCGAAGGCGAGCGCCGCCGTCGCGAGCACCATGTGGCCGTTGCGCAGCTCTTGGCGGCCGGTGAGCCGCTGCGCCCAGCCGGTGGCGATGAGCACGCCCCAGCAGAGGGTCAGGCACATCATGGCGTAGGCCAGCCGCGCGGACAGCTGCGCCATCTTCTTGACGCCCGCGTCCTGGTCCGCGGCGGCGTCCGCCAACAGCATGGGGACCTGGCTGAGCAATGGAGACCTCCGAGACGGCGGATCACAGGGGTGGGTTCACCGGTGGTGGGGGCCGTCCGGCCCGATCGCGCAGGAGTGGTCGCGACCGGGCCGAGCGGGTCTTGCGGTTCCGCGGCGGGTGCGGGTGGCCGGTGGCCCGACGCGTCACGTCCTCTCGCGGCCGGACCGGATCAGCAGGTCCGGTCGCGGTTGATGCACTGCACGACCCGGTTCATCAACCGCTCCGACATCACGTTCGCGAAGTCGGCGTGGTCGGTCACCGGCGCGTGCAGCTGTTCGGGGAAGCTGTCGAGCGCGTACGACGCGCCCGGAGGCACCTTGTAGCTCAGGACCATCCGCAGCTGCGGGATCGGCTTCGTCCCGCCCGCGCACGAGCCGTCCGCCAGCGGGAACACCACGTGGGTGCGGTGGTTGGCGCTGTCGGTGTTCACGCCGTCCCAGCAGCTCGGGAAGTCCAGCACCCGCAGCACGCGGCTGCCGCGCGGGCACAGCGGGTACTGCGTGGTGGCCTTGCGCTCGAAGCCGGTGCAGCTCCAGCGGGCGCGGGCGTTGCCGGTGCCGTTGGTGCCCGCCTTGGCGTCACCGGTGATCAGCCGCAGGAACCTCGGCATGGCCACGACGTCCGCGCGGGCGTTGCCGCGGAACTGCAGGCGCACGGACCTCGGCCGCAGGACGGTGCCGACGTTGCCGTCCGCCGCGTCCTCGCCGGACGCCTCGTACTCGGCGGCGCGCTGCTGCTGCTCCGCCTCCTCCTCTGCCGCCACCGCGGGGGGTGCCGCGGGCTGCGCCGGGTCGGGTGCCGTCGCCTCCCGGGCGATCTCGGCCTTGGCGGCCTCCTCCTGCGCGGCCTCGGCCGGGGCGACCTGCGGTGTCGCCGCGTCACCCGTGTCGGCCCGCGGCGGGGCGGGCTGCGCGTTCTCCTGCTCCGCGGCGGCCTCGGGGGCGATCGCCGGTGGCGCGTCCTGCAGGGCCTCGGCCGCGGCCACCTCGGCCTCCGCCTCCTCGTGCGCCTCCTCGCCCTCGCCCGGCCTCTCCGCGGTGATCTTCTCGTCGCGGACCCGCAGCACGGGCCAGAAGTAGGTGGACCTGTCGTCGAAGCGGCACGTCGTGCCCGCCGCGGCGAGGCTCTCGTCGGTGGAGAACCCGTCGGCGGACAGGTTGCCCACGTAGTCGTGCAGGTGGTGCGCGCCGTTCGCGACGCCCGGCGCGACGATGAAGTTGTCCGGGTTGTTGTGCCCGTTCTCGTTGCGGCCGCACTGCGCCACGAACGTTCCGGCCGACCCGCGGCCGCCGCGCCGCGCCCGCGGCTCGTCGGGAGCGCGGTCCGCCTCGCGGATGTCGACGAAGTCCGACACGAACGGTCCGCCGGCGTCGGCGTGCTCGGCCCCCGGGTCGTCGTGGGCCGATGCGGTGCTGATTCCCACGGCGACGCCTCCGGCGGTCAGGAGGCCGACGACCGCGGCGAGCGCGATCATCGACGTGCGGCGGGTCCTGTGTCTGGCTCCCTGGGACATGCGAGTGCTCATTTCAGTTGGCGCGGGCGGAGAACGCGGAGCACGCCGAAGGTCGCCGCCACGCCCGCGAGGCAGACGAGGGCGACGACCACCGGGCTGGGACCGTCGCTGGAGGACGCGACGAGTTCGGGGGAGGCCGAGACCGCTGCGGCCTGTGCCGCCGCAGGGGCGCCGCCCACCGGGACGGGGTCGCCGAAGCCGGTCTGGTCGACCAGACCGGTGCTCTCCAGCAGCGTCATGTGCTTCATGACGAAGCTGTTGCCCGCCTGGGCGAACTCGCGGACGACGTCGTTGGTGGTGCTGGCGCGGACCTTCGCGATCGTGCTGAAGACCTTGCCGTGAGCGGCCCGCAGCCGGTTGGCGAACGCCCGGTCGAAGTCGGCGCCCGTCTTCGAGGTCAGTTCGGCCATCCAGCCCTGCTGGTCCTGGCTCGCGACGGCGGGGAGCTCGATGCCCAGCACGGCCGCCTTGTCGTCGGTGAGCTCGTCGAGGAACTCGTGGTCGAGCATGATGAGCCGGCCGACCTCCTTGACCCGCGGGCTGGCCGCGCGGGTCTGGGCGGCCTCGCCCATCGGCATCTCCCACAGCCCTGCCTGCTTGACCTTGATCACGAGATCGCGGTCGGCCGCGGTGAGCGGACCGAAGGGCGTCGTCGTGGGACCCTCCGGGGTGCCCGGCTGCTGCTGGGCGAACTGCTCCTGGGCGGACGCCGTCGCGGGTGCGAGCAGCAGCCACAGACCTGTGAGGACAGCGGCGAAGACCTTGCGGCGCATGGTGATCAGTTCCCGTCCGATCCGGTGTCGGGTGAGGCGGCGGACCGCGGCGTGCCGCTCTCGGCGGGGGAGGTGGAGGCCGGCGCTCCGGTCGCGGGCTGCGCGGCGCTCGCCGGTGCGGACGCGCCGGCCCCCGCCTTCTCGCCCTCCGGCGTCGCGGCCCACCACGTCCCGCCCGAGCCCTGGCCGAGCACGTCCCCGGCCTTCTTGTCGCGGGCGAAGCGGTAGAGCGGCCACCCGGCGAGCACCATCTGCTCCGAGCCGTCCGCGCGGGTGAGGGACGTCACCAGGGTCGGGTCGACGCCGGAGACCATCACCGGGTCCTCGGCGGGGACCGGCGGCCACTGCGTCGCGCAGGCGTTCACGCACGTGCTCGTCGGCGGCTGCGTCTTGTCCTTGTCGAAGCGGTAGAGGGTGTTGCCGTTCGCGTCGGTGACGATCAGACCGATCTCCGACGAGGCCAGCGAGAGCATCCCGTACGAGGTCCGGGCCTTGGCGGGCGTCGGGGCGACGGTGTTCTGCGGCTGTCCCGCCGTGCTGTTCGCACCGGGCACGAGAGCACCGCAGGCGCTGGTGATCAGCGTTGCGGCGAGGCCCGGAAGTGCGATAAGAGCGAGACGAGAACGTCGCCAGGGCATCGCGTTGGTCCTTTCCGATCGAGCGGGCTCCGCCGAAAGGACCAGTCGGAGGGGATTCCGGCGGACCGAACGAGCGGACACCGGGGCATACGGACACGCGACGATGACGGTTCATCAACGATCCGGCGACTTTTTTCTCAGAAGAAGTTCTCGACTAAGTGCGGTCCGTGGGGCAAAGATGTGCGGCGTGGCGCAGCATCGACGACCCCAACGTCGACGCGATCAGCCCTTCCCGGTGGAGAGTCTGGAAGATGAGCTGATCCGTCGTCTCTACCAAGAGTTCGGTAGCGCGCTGCTCGGCCACGCGATGAGGCTGACCGGCCACGACCGGCAGTGGGCCGAGGACATCGTCCAGGAGACCCTGCTGAGGGCGTGGCGGAACGCAGAGAAGCTGGAGCGCGACCCCGTGATGTTGCGCTCCTGGCTCTTCACCGTCGCACGTCGTCTCGTGATCGACGACCGGCGCAAGCGCAGCGTTCGTCCGAAGGAGTTCGAGTTGACCCCTTCGGACGAGACACCAGGGCGGGACGAGGCCGACAGCACGCTGTCGGCCATCGTGATCGCCGAAGCGATGAACGGCCTGACGGAGGAGCACAGGGAGGCTATTCTCGAAACGTACCTGCGGGATCGCACGGTCAGCGAAGCCGCTGCCGCGCTGGGGGTTCCTCCGGGTACGGTGAAGTCAAGGGTTTACTACGCTCTCCGTGCCCTCCGCCGGGCACTGCAGGAACGGGGCTGACACGTGAGTGCTGTGCCGAACCACGCGGACGTGGCGGCATACGTGCTGGGCGTGCTCGACCGGGACGAGATCGACGCGTTCGAGGATCACCTGGCCGAGTGTCGCAAGTGCGCCCTGGACCTGCGGGACTTCGCCGCCCTGCCCGATCTGCTGGACGACGCCGACGCGAGCGGTCTCCTGCGGGGAACCGCGCCGGAGCGTCCGGACGGCCGCTCGGTCCGCGCCATGCTGGACTCCGTCTCCGCCCAGCGACGCAAGCGCCGCAAGGAGTGGATCTTCGCGGCGGCTGCCGGGGCCGTGCTCCTCGTGGCCGTGTCCGCGTTCACCGCCGCCGGGCTCGGGTCCGGTTCGGACGGTGCGCCCGTCGCCGGTGGCAACCCCACCGGGGCGCCGGAGCGGTCCGCGGTGGCGCAGAACAGGCCGGAGGAGTTCGACGACACCCAGAGCGCCAGAGATCCCGAGTCCGGCGCGACCGTGACGGTCGGCAGCCGCACCGAGCCGTGGGGCACCGCGGTCGACCTCCAGGTCGACGGGGCCCTCGGTGCGAGCAAGTGCGTGCTGCTGGCGCTGACCACCACGGGGGAGAAGATCCCGGTGGCCAGTTGGTACGCCACCGACAACCCGCCCACGGCCCAGAACCCGTTGCAGCTCGGCGGGAACGTGGCCGTGCGCTACTACGACATCGCCCGCTACGTCGTCACCGACGACAAGGGCTCGACCCTGCTGGAGATCTCCGACTAGGCCTCCGCCCGACCCGTCAGTCCGACCCGTCAGCCCTGCCGCGCGTCGCGCGGCAGGGCTGGTCCGCTTCCGCGCCGGTTGCGCTCCCACCGCAGGAACATCCCGGTCGCGGTGGAGACGCTGGTGAGCAGCCACACCGCGACACCGGCGTCGTCGGTCACGCCGATGATCGGCAGCAGCTCCGGCAGGACGTCGACCGGCGACACCAGGTAGACCACCGCGCCGGCCCAGAGCAGAAACCGGCTCTTCGGCAGTTCGCCGTACTCGCCGCGCCGCGCCTCGCGGATCAGTCGCGGCAGCGCGCGCGCCCGCTGGAACGGGTTGCCGACGGGGTGCGGCTCGCCGGACGCCCTGCGCCGCCGTGCCCGCAGCACGCCGACCGCGATCAGCGCGACGCCGAGCACGGCCAGGACGCCGCCGAGCACCAGGGGGTCGACGCCGAGGACGTCCGCGTCGCGGACGAAGGCGGAGATGGCGGCGAGCACGAGCAGGAGGCAGCCGAAGACCGTCATGCTCCAGGAGCTTAGTGGCGGACGCGCGCGCGGGTGCGTCCGCGCGCACACGCGTCGCGCCCGCGGTCGTGCACGTGCGCGCAGTCGCGGCGACAGGCGGAGGTGGCCGAGAAGGCCGGCGCGAGCGGGGCGATCGTCAGCCGGAGTTCTCACCGGCGGGTCGGACGTCTCCGCCGCCACTCGCCGCGCCGCCGACTCGCCCCCGCCGCACCGCGAGCGGAGTGTTCGGCGGGTGGAGCGCGGGCCGCGCCCGGCCCCGGACGCGGCCGTGCGACGCGGGCACCCGGAACCGGTCGCCGGCCACACCTGCTGGACGGGTCCTCGGCGTCCGGGGTCCGCGCGATCACATCCGGCGCAGGCCGGCGAGCACGCGCTCCATCAGGTCGATCGGGGGGCGGCCGCTGCTGCTCAGCTCGCCGTTGCTGTGCACCTCGATGAGGCTCAGGCCGGACATGTCGCTCAGCAGCACCCGCACGACCCCCAGGGGCAGCCGCAGCTTGGCCGCTACCTCGGCCACCGAGTGCGGTTGCAGGCACAGCTTGCTGATCACGTGGTGCTCGGCGCTCGACAGCTTCGACGAGTGCACGGCGTGCTCCCTGGACGTCACGATCGTCTCGATCGCCAGGTCGATCTTCGAGCGGGTGCGTCCGCCGGTGCGCGCGTAGGGCCGCACGCGAAAGCTGTCGACCTCGTCCGCCGGCTGTTCTTCTGGCTGTTCTTCGTCCACCTTGATCACCGGGATCTCCGAGGTCGGGTACTCGTCGCGCTCCTCCCGGAACGGGTCGAAGTCGAGGCGGCCCGACGTGCTGCTGATGTCGTGCTGGCCGCCGAAACCCGGGTCGAAACCGTGAGGTCCAGGTCTCGCACTCGTGCTCTCGGTGGTCATCGCTGTCTCCGGCGCGGTCGACGCTGTTGCTTTCCGTCATTCACCAGTATCACTGGCCGATCACGGAGTGTACTGGGTCACGTCAAGGGTGTCGTCATTCTCTGTCCAACCGAGATGATTTTCTCTTTCTACTCACGTTGCGTGACAAGCTGTGCACCGGCTGATAGACGGACGCTCACCGTAATTTTTGCGAGATGCAAGTTGCAGATGAGGTCGCCGAGTCGTTTTCGCTGCTCCAGAGGCTTGTCGGGGTACCGCCGTACGGCGCATTCAGCGGCCGGGCCGGGTCGGGTCGGACCAGGTCGGAGCACCTGAGGGGACCTGTGATTGATGGTGCAAAAGCCTCGGCGGTGACCATCGGGTCGATATCGCATCCCCTTTGGGCGAGTTCTCGACGAATGCTCGCGGGACGCTAAACGAAGCGTGGCGGGAGAAGTCTGCTCCGCCAGGCGGGTGAACATACCACCGATTGTCAGAGCGTTGACACGGGGGTGGGCGCACACGTCGTGTGGAATCGTTTACATTTGGTACGTTCGCACTCTCCGTGTTGTTGACACCTGTCGTGTTTACGCTGCGTGGACTTCTCGCCGGAGTTCGGTCCCGCTCCGGTCCGTGCTGTCCGGGCCGCGCTGTCCGTCGTCCCGAGCGCTGCTGAGCACCCCGCGCCCGGCGTCCCGCTCGCCACCAGTGCGCGGTGGCGCGCACCGTCGGCGATCCGCCGGTCGATCGCCGACGCCGTGCGCACCCGGCTGGTCGAGGACCCGGCTGTTCGACGACGTCGTCGGACCGGAGCGGCTCGGTGCGCGACGGCAACGCTCCGGTCGGGACGCGCGAGCGCGTCGCGGCGCCGTCGAGGGTTCCGGAACGGCGGGACGACGATCGTCTTCGCGGTGCCGGCGGCGGGAGGCGGTTGAATGCGCATCCCGTTCGCAGAACGGGCGCCACGGCGTGTTCACGTGCCGGTAACGCAGAACGCGTTCCGTTGTTCACCCGTCGCGGTGAACAGTTCTCCGACCGGGCCGGAACGCGCGGATTCACGTCCTCCGGTCATTCCGCCACGGCACGTCCCGCGCCCGCCCTCCGGGGCGGGGGCACGTCGGCGGAGGAGGACTTCGCGCAGGTCGGACCCGGTGCGGCGCTACCCGATGGGAGTCGGGTTGAGCTGCGCACCCGCCGGAGCAGCGCCGTCGACCCCGCGAACGGGACGACGCCGTCTCACCGGCTGGAGGGAACTCGCCGTCGCGACCAGACCCGGTGTCAGCGCCACGGCAACCGCGGTCCTGCCCGTTCTCGGCACAGCACTCACCCCACCACTCACCGCTCGACGGACATTCGCCGGAACCGGTCGAATTCCGGTTGGCCCGATTGTCAAACTAGTCAGCGAGAACTCCGCCGACAACACGTGCCGGGCGCATCGGGCGCATCCTTGATCAAGGCTTGACGTTGCGCCGCGCCGGCGGGCGGGGGCGCCCGCCGCTCACGGACCGGGGCGCGCGGAACCCGTCCGGCTCGCCAGCACGGCGGCCTGCGTCCTGCGTTGCAGCCCCAGCTTCGCCAGCACGTGCGAGACGTAGTTCTTGACGGTCTTCTCCGCGAGCGACATCCGCTCGGCGATCTGCCGGTTGGTCAGGCCCTCTGCGATCAGGTCGAGCACCGCGCGCTCCTGGTCGGACAGCGCCCGCAGCGGATCGGACCGCTCGCGCTCGCCCCGGATGCGGTCGAGCAGCGCGGACGTGCCGCTCGCGTCCAGCAGCGACCGCCCCGCGCCGACCGCGCGCACCGCCCGCACCAGGTCACCACCGAGGACCTGCTTGAGGACGAAGCCCGCCGCCCCGGCCACCACCGCGTCGAACAGCGCGTCGTCGTCGGCGTAGGAGGTGAGCATCAGGCAGCGCACACCGGGAGCGCGTCCGGCCAGCTCGCGGCACAGTTCGATCCCGCTGCCGTCGGGCAGCCGGATGTCCAGCACGGCGACGTCGGCTCCGCTGTCCGGCACGAGCGCCAGCGCCTCGGCCACCGATCCGGCGCCTCCGACGACCTCCAGGTCCGGCTCGCCGTCCAGCAGATCGGCCACGCCCCGACGCACGATCTCGTGGTCGTCGACCAGGAACACCTTCGTCACACCCACCTCCACGGCCCGCGACGACAGTAGCGCCCGCTGACGCCGAGTGGTCGGACAACCACCGGATGTCGCCACCTCGAAGGGAGCAACGGGTGGAGACAACCCCCGTCCGGTCGTCCTACGGTCGCAGGCGCGGGCGCGCGGGGAGGAGCCGAGCATGGTCGACGACGAGTCCGTGCCGCCGGTCGTCGTGGGTGTCGACGGGTCCGCCTCCGCGCTGCGAGCGGCGGAGTGGGGAGCGGGCGCGTGCGCCCGGCACGACGTCCCCCTGCGCCTCGTGCACGGCTGCTTCGTGCCCGTGCGCGGCTACCCGGCCATCATCGCGGGTGGTCAGCAGTTGCGCCGCGCGATGGACGAGCAGGCCAGGCAGTGGCTGTGCGAGGCGGAGAGCGTCGCGCGGGCCGTGCACCCCGGCGTGGTGGTCCGCCACGTCGTGCGGATGGAGGCCGGGGGCCCGGCCCTGGTGGCGGAGTCGGTCGGCGCGCGGCTCGTCGTGCTCGGTTCGCGCGGTCTGGACGGGTTCGCCGGGCTGCTCGCCGGGTCCACTGCCACGGCGCTGTCCGCGCACGGCCGGTGCCCGGTGGTCGTGGTGCGCGACGGCGAGCGTCGCACCGGTGGACCGGTCGTGGTGGGTGTCGACGGATCTCCGCCGAGCGACGCGGCCGTGGGCTTCGCCTTCGACGAGGCCGCCGCGCGTGGTGTGCCGCTCGTCGCGGTCTCCGCGTGGAGCGACGTGTTCGTGGAGGCGTCCTACGGGATCGCGTGGACCGCGCCGGACCTCGACGGCATCGAGGTCGACCAGTGGCGGCTGCTCGCCGAGCGGCTCTCGCGCTGGCGGGAGAGGCACTCCGGTGTGCCGGTGCAGCAGGTCGTGGTGCGCGATCGGCCGGCGGTGGCGCTGCTGGGTCTCGCCGCCGTCGCGCAGCTCGTCGTGGTGGGGGACCGGGGGCGCGGCGGGTTCGCCGGGATGGTCCTCGGTTCCACCGGTCAGGCGGTGGTGCAGCACGCGCCGTGCGCGGTCGCGGTGGTCCGCGCCGGGTGATCCACCGCGCCGAGCGCCGTCTCCACCAGCGGCACCTCCTGAGAGGCGCCGGTGCCGGTGAGCACCAGCACCTCCGTCGCCGAAGATCCGCGACCGGCCGACCGGCGGTCCCTCGACCACCGCCACGCCGCTCCGGGTTGACGGGGGGCCGGGGCGGGTAGCCGGACCGGTATGAGGATCGTCGTCACCGGCGCCAGCGGCAACGTCGGCACCGCACTGCTGCGCAGGCTCGCCGCGGAGTCCGACACCGAGGTCGTCGGCGTGTCGCGTCGCGCGCCGCAGCAGAACCCGCCCTACGCGGGCGTGCGGTGGTCCGAAGTGGACATCGGCGTCGCCGGGGCCGAGCAGCCGCTCCAGGACGTCATGCGCGGCGCGGACGCCGTCGTGCACCTGGCGTGGCTGATCCAGCCCAGCCACGACGAGCGCACGATGTTCCGCACGAACGTCAGCGGGAGCGACCGCGTGTTCGCCGCCGCGGCCCGCGTCGGCGTGCCGCACGTGGTGCACATGTCGTCGATCGGCGCGTACTCGCCGTCCGACAAGGAGCGCCTCGTCGACGAGCAGTGGCCCACCGACGGCGTGTCCTCCTCCTACTACAGCAGGCACAAGGCCGCGGTCGAGCACCTGCTGGACCTCTTCGTCGAGCGCAACCCGGACGTGGTCGTGTCCCGGCCGCGTCCCGGCCTGATCCTCCAGTCCGGCGCGGCGGCGGAGATCGCCCGCTACTTCCTGGGCCGCCTGGTGCCAGCGCCCCTGTTCCGGCTGGCCGCGCGGGGCAAGGTGCCGCTGCTGCCGCTGCCGGCGCGGACGTGTCTGCAGTTCGTGCACGCCGACGACGTGGCCGACGCCCTGGTCCGGGTGCTGCGCACCCGGCTGCCGGGAGCGGTGAACCTGGTGTCCGAGCCGGTCATCACCCCGCGCGTGCTCGCGTCGCTGGTCGGGGCCAGGCACGTCTCCGTGCCGGAGCCCGTGCTGCGCGGTGCCGCCGCCGTGTCGTGGAAGCTGCGGCTGCAACCCACCTCCGCCGGGTGGGTGGACCTCGCGCTGGCCTCGCCCCTGCTCAGCGCCGAGCGCGCCAGGACGGAGCTGGGGTGGGTCCCGCAGCACGACGCGCGCGACGCGCTGCGGGAACTCCTCGCGGCCCTGGGGCACCGGCGCGGCGTGACCGGCAGTCCGCCCCTCGCGCCCGGCCGGTGAACCGGCGCGGTCAGAAGACCTCGACGATCCCCATGATCGAGACCACGACCGCGCCCAGCACCAGCACGACGAGCACGGCGAGCACCGTCAGCACGATGATCGGCGCGCGGCGCGACGGCATGGGCTGCGCGTGCGACAACCCCGACGTCTGACCGGAGTCGGGCGGGGTGTCACCGGGGTTGACGCCACCGCCGGGTTCCAGGCCGGGTGTCGTCTCGGGCGGTGGGTCAGGAGGAGTCGCGGTCATGCGTCCGGGCTACCCAGCACGAAGATCGCAAATCGCCCGACGGGGTTATCCCCGGGGCGCTGAGGGGTAACCGGGATCATGAGCGGCATCCAGGACGAACTGCTGAGGACGTTGACCAAGGTCGCGAAAGCGCTCCGCACGGCAGGCATCCCCTTCGCCCTGACAGGTGGTTGCGCGGGGTACGCGCGGGGAGGACCGCCCAGCGAGCACGACGTGGACCTGCTCGTGCGGGAGGAGGACACCGAAGCGGCCGTCTCCGCGCTCGTCGCGGCCGGAATGCGGTCCGCCGAGCCGCCGGAGGACTGGCTGCTGAAGGTCTACGACGGCGACTACCTCGTGGACCTGCTGTTCCGCCCCAACGAGCAGCAGGTGACCGACGAGGTGCTGGCGTGCGCGGAGGAGCTCCAGGTCGGCTCGGTGACGCTGCCCGTCATGCCCGCGACGGAGGTGCTGATCAGCAAGCTCGGTGTGCTGAGCGACCACCGCTGCGACTTCAGCGAGCTGCTGCCCTTCGCCCGCGCGCTGCGCGAGCAGATCGACTGGGACCGGGTCCGCGTCGAGACCGCCGACTCCCCCTTCGCGGAGGCGTTCCTGGTCCTGAGCGAACGGCTCGCCATCGTCGAGCCGCGGCGCGAACCCGTGGACTCGGTGCGATGAGCGGGGACGGAGAGGAGCACGTGATGACCACGTCCGGAGGAACGACGCAGGAGCCCGAGTCAGCCCAGTACCTGGCCGCGCGGTTGCAGCGCGCGCTCGCCGAGGACGCGCGCACGACCGAGCAGGGGGTGCGCGTGACCGTGCGCGGTGAGCACGTGCTGCTCTCCGGCGACGTCGCGTGCGCCGAGCGCCGCACCGAGGTGGAGGCGGTGGTCCACGAGGCCGCACCGGGGCTCCAGGTGCTCAACGACGTGCGGGTGGTGCCTGTGGGCGAGCCCGTGGGACAGGAGGAGATCCGATGACCCGCATCGCCGCGGTCGGCGACGTCCACCTCGGTGAGGACGCGCGGGGCCGCATGCGTCCCGCGCTGGAACGGCTGGGGGACCACGCCGACGTGCTGCTGCTCGCCGGTGACCTCACCCGGCACGGCACCGTGGAGGAGGCGCGGGTCGTGGCCGACGAGTTCGCCGACCTGCCGGTTCCCGTGGTGGCCGTCCTCGGCAACCACGACCACCACTCCGACCAGCAGGACGAGATCACCGCGCTGCTCGACGACCGCGGCATCCGCGTGCTGGAGGGTGACGGCGTGGTGCTGACGCTGGACGGGTGCCGCGTGGGCATCGCCGGGGTGAAGGGCTTCGGCGGTGGTTTCGCCGGGAAGTGCGGCAGCAACTTCGGCGAGCGCGAGATGAAGGCCTTCGTCGGTCACACCGTGGGGATCGCCGAGCGGCTGCGGGAGGCGCTCGCGGCGCTGGACGCCGACATGAAGATCGCGCTGACCCACTACGCACCCGTGCCGGACACGCTGCGGGGCGAGCCGCCGGAGATCCACCCGTTCCTCGGCTCCTACCTGCTGGGCGAGGCGATCGACGCGAACCACGCCGACCTGGCCGTGCACGGCCACGCCCACTTCGGCACCGAGCACGGCCTCACCCCCGGCGGGGTGCGGGTCCGCAACGTCGCGCAGCCCATCATCCGCACCGCGTACACGGTCTACGACGTGCGACCGGCCGGTGTACCCGCGTCCGCGGCCGGGTAGCCGATCGCCATGCGAGACTTCGCCGAGGACACGAGCAGGACGCACGGGCCCGCAGTGGTGCGGTCGGGTCCCTCCGACGAGACGGGCAGCGCTCCCGTCGTGGTCGTGGTCGACCCCGGTGGAACGGCCAGCCACGGCGAGCTGCCCGCGACCTGGCGCCCGCTGACCGAGCACCTCCGCGTCGTGTGGTGCCGCCTCCCCGCCGCCGACGGTCCGTGGCGTGCCGTGGACGAGGTGCTGGAGGGGTTGTCCGATCGCCGCGGAACCGTGCACCTGGTGTCCAGCGGTCCCGTCGCGGAGAACGTGCTCGACGCGGCGTCCCGGCACAGCGCTCTGCTCGACTCGGTGCTGCTGGTCGATCCGGAGGCGGGTGACACGCCCGTCCCGGCGGGCGCGGAGCAGATGGCGCGCTCGGTGTGGGAGGAGCGCACGATGCCGCAGCGCCGCGATCTCGCCGCCGCGGGCGTGGAGGTCCGCGTGGTGGCTCGCAGCCACGCGGGTGACACCGACCGGATCGACCCGCCGCTCCCGCTGGGACACCCCGAGGTCGTGATGGGGGTGACGCGCGAGCTGCTCGCGCTCGGCGAGCACCCGTCTCCGCACGTCGACCCGGCGAGGGCGTCGGTGCTGGGCGACGCGGTGAGCGCGGTGCTGCGCACGCTGGAGAACGCGCTCGACCGGGTGCGCCACACCTGATCCGGTTGCGCGGCGAGCAGCGGTGACTACGGTCGGAGGGGGTGAGGCGCTCGGCCGCGCCACCGCGCGAGGACCGGACCGGACCGGTCGGCCGAGCCCCTCCGGAGAGGAACGCCGTGCCCGATCCGCTTCCCACCGCGGGTTCAGACAGATCAGACGTCCTTCGCGTGCGCCGGGAGGTGCGCCACTTCGCCGTGGTGCTGCACGCCAGCGGTGAGCTCGACCTCACCACCACACCCGTCCTGGGCATGCACCTGAACGAGGCCGAGGCCGAGGTGACCGCACCGGCGCCGGTCGTGGTCGACCTGCGGCACCTCACCTTCTTCGGCTCCAGCGGCATGTCCCTGCTGCTGTCCCACCAGCAGGTGTGCCACGACCAGCGCACACCTCTGCGCGTCGTCGCCGGTTCCGACGCGGTGCTGCGCCCGCTCCGGGTGGCGGGCGTGGAGTCCCTGCTCGACCTCTACCCGACGATCTCCGCCGCGCTCGCCGCCTGACCACGCCGCGGGTGGTCCGCCGGGTGAGCACCTCGCGCGTCAGCAGAAGCGCCCCGGCCACGGGCGGCGGAGCGGGCTCGCGCGAGCCCGCCCCGCCGCCGCCCGGCTACCGGGGCGGGGTCGCCATCCCGTCGCCGAGGAAGAAGCTCGGGTGCGGCGGCTGGTTGTAGGCGGTGTTCTGCCACGCCAGCGCCGTCCGGTACTGGAGGTCGTGCGTCAGCGTCGTGATCCGCTGGCCGGTGACGTGCGGGGTGGAGTAGATCCGCAGTGCCCGGTTGTCGGTCGTCGGCCACACGACCTCCTCGCGCCAGTCCCCCAGGATGTCGCCGGACAGCGAGGGCGTCGCCTTGGTGCCGTTGTTCGAGTGCACGCCCGAGGCGGTCAGCAGCCTCGTCTCGCCTCCCGTGCCGTACTTGTCGATCCTGGTGGCGTCCAGCAGCTCGCGCACCGGATCGCCGTCCCACCAGACCAGGAAGTTGATCGACGACGGCTCCCGGCCGACCGACTGCCCGCGCGGGTTGCGCAGGCTCGTGTCCGACGCCGACCAGGACTCCGCGCCCGCGCTGCCCGCCCACACGTCCGCCGACACGCCGCGACCGTTGTCGGCGCCCGACGCCGTCGACCAGATCACCGAACCGGTGCGGGCGTCGGCGAACCACGACCCCGGCTTCGAGGTGTCCTCGGACACCTTGAACACCTCCAGGCCGGAGCGGGACGGGTCCAGGTCGCCCACGTGCAGCGCGTCGCCGTGACCCAGGCCCGTGTTCCACAGCCTGGCTCCGTTGTCGTCGATCGCGAGCGCGCCGTAGACGATCTCGTCCCGCCCGTCGGCGTCCAGATCGGCGACCGACAGGTTGTGGTTGCCCTGCCCGGCCGTGCCCGCGTTGGTGGAGGAGTTCGAGTCGAACGTCCAGCGCCTGGTCAGCGCGCCACCCCGGAAGTCCCACGCCACCACGACCGAGCGCGTGTAGTAGCCGCGCGCCATGATCAGGCTGGGCCGGGAGCCGTCGAGGTACGCCGTCGCCGCGAGGAACCGGTCCACCCGGTTGCCGTAGGAGTCGCCCCACGAGCTGACCGTGCCGCGCGGCGGCACGTAGTCCACCGTGGACAGTGCGGCGCCGGTCCTGCCGTCGAACACCGTCAGGTACTCCGGCCCGGTCAGGACGTAGCCGCTGGAGTTGCGGTGGTCCGCCGAGGCGTTGCCGATGACCCGGCCCGTGCCGTCCACGGTGGCGTCCGCGGTCTTCATCGCGACCTCGGCACGCCCGTCGCCGTCGTAGTCGTAGGCCTGGAACTGGGTGTAGTGCGCTCCGGCCCGGATGTTGCGCCCCAGGTCGATCCGCCACAGCCGCGACCCGCTGAGCGTGTAGGCGTCGACGTGGACGTTGCCGGTGGTGCCGGACTGCGAGTTGTCCTTGGCGTTGCTCGGGTCCCACTTCAGCACGAACTCGTAGTCCCCGTCGCCGTCGAGGTCGGCGACGCTCGCGTCGTTGGCCGAGTGGTCGGAGGACGGCGGCTGGATCGGCACGTCCAGGTGTCCGGCGGGGAACTGCAACGCGGCCGGTGACGCCGCCTGCTCGGTGCCGTTCACCACCGCGCGCACGGTGTACGCGCTGCCCGCCGCGGCGCCCGCGTCCAGGTGGTTGGTCGACGCCGTGATCGGACTGGCGTTGAGCTTCGTGGAACCCCGGTAGACGTTGAAGCCCACCGAGTCCGGGTCCGTGCGCAGCCAGCGCCAGCTCACGAGGTTGCCGTTGCCGGACCGGACGCTCACCACGCCCCGATCCAGGTTCTCGCGCTGACCGTTGACCACCGCCGCCGACGGCGTGCCGGGTTCCGCCGCGGCCGGCTGGGCGGCCACCGTGCCCGATGCGACGAGCGCCAGAGCTGGGAGCGCTCCCAGAACTGCTCGCAGATGTGCCACGAATCGTTCTCCTCACGGTCTGAGGTGCGGGGACGTGCGCGGCGGCGTGGTCGTCGGGCGACTAGATGAGTCCGCGGCGGGCGGCCCACACGATCGCCTGCACCGGCGTGCGAACGCCGAGCTGGTCGCAGATGGCTCTGGTGCGACGGCGGACCGTGCGGTCCGACATCTGGAGCCGTCGTCCCACCGCGTCGACGACCAGGCCGTCGGCGAGCAGGGCGAGCAGGGCGAGGTCGTCGGGTCTCAGGAGCGGTGCGGGCCGATCTGCTGCTGTCCGTGCTGCTGCTGTCGGGCGGGCTGCTGTCGTCTGCGCGGTGCCGATCACCACGTTCCTCCCGGTGTGCCGAGGGGTCCGGTCAGTGCGGGCGGCTGGCGGCGGGCTGCCCGTGGGACAGGCCGAGTGGTGCGATCACCCCTGTTGCTGCAACGTT
The DNA here is from genome assembly GCF_016464305.1 of Umezawaea beigongshangensis. Taxonomy (GTDB): domain Bacteria; phylum Actinomycetota; class Actinomycetes; order Mycobacteriales; family Pseudonocardiaceae; genus Umezawaea_A; species Umezawaea_A beigongshangensis. The sequence continues at coordinate 456,566 of NZ_JAEIOJ010000002.1, read as the reverse complement.
TCAACCAGGTGACGCGAGTCAGCTTGGCGCGCGCCGCGATCCGGTGTCAAGCGCTCGGCGGACCGTGCGCGGCGGGTCGTGCTGCCGATCGGGTGAGTGGTCTGGACGACCCGCACCGCGCTCCGGCGCACGGCCGCCTCCGCGCCGGAACCGCGGGAGCAGGCGGTTCCGGCGCGGACGCGGTCAGCGGTCGCGCCTGGTGACCAGCTTCGCCAGTTCCATCAGCTCCGCCGCGGCGACCGGCTCGGCACCCGCGACACGCAGGTGCTCCGCGGCCAGCGAGAGCTGCTCGTCCGCCTTGGTCCGCGCCCAGCGCCGCCCACCGGCGACGTCGATCAGCTCGGCCGCCCGAGCGAGATCGGTCTCGGTGAGGACCTCGTCGCTGCGGTAGAGCGCGTCCAGCTCCCGCGCGGCGGCCGTGTGCGAGCTGAGCGCGGCCACCACGGGCAGGGACTTCTTGCGGTTCTGGAGATCGGAGAACACCGGTTTGCCCGTCACCTCGGGATCGCCCCAGATGCCCAGCAGGTCGTCGACGAGCTGGAACGCCAGCCCCAGCCGGGCTCCGAAGCCCCGCAGGTGCCGCACCCGGTCCGGATCGGCCCCGGCGGCGAGCGCGCCCAGCGCGCAGCACCCGCCGAGCAGGGCGCCGGTCTTGTACTCCGCCATGGCGACGCACTCGGCGAGCACGACGTCCGTGCGGTCCTCGAACGCCAGGTCCGCGCTCTGCCCGTCGAGCAGGTCCAGCACGGCCGCGTTGAGCACCCGCACCTGGTCCAGCAGCGCGGGGTGCCCGCTCGTGGCGAGCACCTCCAGCGCGAGCGTCTGGAGCGCGTCCCCGGCGAGCACCGCCGCGTTCGCCCCGAAGACCGTCCACGCCGTCGGCCGGTGCCGCCGCGTCTCGTCGCCGTCCATGACGTCGTCGTGCAGCAGCGAGAAGTTGTGCACCAGCTCCACCGCGACGGCGGCCGGCAGGGCGTTCGCGACGTCACCACCGGCGGCGCGCGCCGCGAGCAGCACCAGCGCGGGCCGCAGCGTCTTGCCGCCGTCGGCCGAGTCCACGCGGCCCTGCGCGTCGCGCCAGCCGAGGTGGTACGCCGCGATGTCCCGCATCGACGCGGGCAGCTGGTCCACCGCCGCCCGCAGCGCGGGCACGACGACGTCCCTGCTCCACAGCAGGACCTCGCCGGCCGACCTGCCCCGCTGGCCGGGGACCTCCGCGATCTCGGTCGTCCTGGTCACGGGTCAGCGTCCGATCTCGACGTGCTCCAGCACGCCGAGCGCGTCGGGAACGAGGATCGCGGCCGAGTGGTAGGCGCTCACCAGGTAGGACAGCACGGCGCGGTCGTCGATGCCGGTGAAGCGCACCGACAGGCCGGGTTCGTACTCGTCGGGGATGCCGGTCTGGCGCAGGCCGACGACACCCTGGTCCCGCTCGCCCGTGCGCATGACGAGGATCGAGCTGGTGCCCCGCTCGGTGATCGGGATCTTGTCGCACGGCAGGATCGGCACTCCTCGCCACGCCTGCAACGACCGCCCCTCCAGCTCGACGGTCGCCGGGTAGACGCCGCGGCGGCTGCACTCGCGGCCGAACGCGGCGATCGTGCGCGGGTGGGCCAGGAAGTACTCCGACTTCCGCCGCCGCGACAGCAGCTCGTCGAGGTCGTCGGGCGTGGGCGGGCCGGAGCGGGTGTGGACGCGCTGCTTGAGATCGGCGTTGGCGAGCAGGCCGAAGTCCGGGTTGTTGATCAGGTCGTGCTCCTGGCGCTCGCGCAGCGCGTGGATCGTCAGGCGCAGCTGCTGCTCGACCTGGTCCATCGGCTGGTTGTAGAGGTCCGCCACGCGGGTGTGCACCCGCAGCACGGTCTGCGCCACGCTCAGCTGGTACTCGCGGGGGCTCAGCTCGTAGTCGGCGAACGTGCCGGGCAACTCCACCTCGCCCTCGTGCCCGGACGCCAGGTCGATGGCCGCCTCGCCGTGCTTGTTCTGCGGGGCCGAGGTCGCCCTGGCCAGCGCGCGCTGCACGTGCGCCCGCAGCCCGCCTGCGCCGCCGTTCATGGACTCGAACACCGACCAGTCCAGCGTCAGCACGGTCACCGGCGTGACGGCCCGCACGGTGAAGTCCCACTCGCCCTGCGGCCCGGCCAGCACGTTCTCGCCGAAGTACTCGCCGTCGGCCAGCAGTCCCAGCTCGACGGGGCTCCCGTACTCGCCGACGCGCTCCTTGGCCACCTTGCCGTGCGCGATCAGCACGACCTGGTCCTCCGGGCGCCCGGCCTGCACGACGGTCTCACCGGGCTCGAACCGGCGCTGCACGAACCGGTCGGCGAGCGCGGCGAGCACCGCCTGGTCCTCGAACCCGCGGAGCAGGCCCAGCTCGCACAGCTCGCCCGGCACGACGCGGATGTCGGAACCGGTGTTGGAGAACGTGACGCGCCCGTCCCCGACCGCGTAGCTGAGCCGCCGGTTCACCCGGTAGGCGGCACCGGAGGTCTCCACCCACGGCAGGACCCTCAGCAGCCACCGCGGCGTGATGCCCTGCATCTGCGGCACGGACTTGGTGGTGGTCGCCAGGTTCCGCGCCGCGGCGGTGCTCAGGCTCAGCGGCGGCGCCGCGATGATCGGTTCCGTCGTGGTCACAGCGATGTCCACCTGTCGTGTTCGGTGCGGTGTTGGTGTGCTCGAAGACGTGCGCCGGCTCGCGCGGGGGCCCCGCGGGAACGGCGCGGTGCCCGGTCGGGGAGCGCGCAGTCGTGCCGGGTCCACGCGCGCAGCGCCGTGCGGTCCGCCGCGCGGGCGCGGGGCGGGGCCGTCCGGCTGGCCCGCGCCCGCGTGCGGACACCGGCCGCCCGCGCGGGCGGTTCGGACGACTGCACCGCCGCGGCCCTAGCCTTCCCGGCCCAGCTCGACGTGCTCCAGCACGCCCAGCGCGTCCGGCACGAGGACCGCGGCGGAGTAGTAGGCGCTCACCAGGTAGGAGATGACGGCCTTCTCGTCGATGCCCATGAAGCGGACCGACAGGCCGGGCTCGTACTCGTCCGGGATTCCCGTCTGGTGCAGGCCGACGACGCCCTGGTCCTGCTCGCCGACGCGCATCAGGAGCACGGAGCTGGTGCGGGTGCGGGTCACCGGGATCTTGTTGCACGGCAGGATCGGGATGCCGCGCCACGACGGCACCTGGTGGCCGCCGAGATCGATGCTGCTCGGGTAGAGCCCGCGCCTGCTGCACTCGCGGCCGAACGCGGCGATCGTGCGCGGGTGGGCCAGGAAGAAGCCGGGGTTCTTCCACACCGCGGCGAGCAGCTCGTCGAAGTCGTCCGGGGTGGGCGGACCGGAACGGGTGTGGACGCGCTGCCGGAGGTCGGCGTTGGCGAGCAGGCCGAAGTCCGGGTTGTTGATCAGCTCGTGCTCCTGGCGCTCGCGCAGCGCCTCGACGGTGAGGCGGAGCTGCTGCTCGACCTGGTCCATCGGCTGGTTGTAGAGGTCGGCGACCCTGCTGTGCACCCGCAGCACGGTCTGCGCCACGCTCAGCTCGTACTCGCGGGGGGTCAGCTCGTAGTCCACGAACGTGCCGGGCAGCGCGGCTTCGCCCTCGTGGCCCGAGGCGATGTCGATCGCGGCCTCGCCGTGCGTGTTCGCCGAGCTGTCGGGGCGCGGTCGCCGCACGTGCTCCAGCAGCGCCGCCGCGCGCCCGTTCAGCTGCGCCAGGGCCACCACCGGCAGCACCAGCACGGTCAGCGGGGTCACGGCCTTGACCGTGAAGTCCCAGTCGGTCTGCCGGCCCGCGAGGACCTCGTCGCCGAAGTACGCGCCGTCGGCCATGACGCCGAGGACGGTCTGGTCGCCGTACTCACCGGTGCCGATCTTGCTGACCTTGCCGTGCGCGATCAGCACGACCTCCTCGGCGGGACGCCCCTCCTGGACCACGACGTCGCCCGGCTCGTACTGCCGCTGCACGAAGCGGGTCGCCAGCTCGGCCAGCGCGGTCTCGTCCTCGAAGCCGCGCAGCGACGGCAGTTCGCACAGCTCCTGCGGCACGACCCGGATCTCCGAGCCCGTGCTGGTGAACGTGACGCGCCCGTCCCCGACCGCGTAGCTGAGCCGCCGGTTCACCCGGTAGGCGCCACCGGCGGCCTGCACCCACGGCAGCACCTTCAACAGCCACCGCGACGAGATGCCCTGCATCTGCGGCGTGGTCTTGGTGGTCGTCGCGAGGTTCCGCGCCGCCGCCGTGCTCAGGCTGAGCCGCGGCCTTTCACCCAGACCGTTTTCCGTGACAGCAGTCACAACACGAACCGCCTATCTGATTGAACCGCGAACCGGTGGCACCGGGCGGGAATGGCGACGACGTCGCGCTGTCCGACCGAAACGAGCGGCGCTGACCATAGTTCAGGGGCAAACACCTCGGGAAGGGGGCACAAAGAGGTACCGCTCCACGGAGTGAATTTCGATCATCGAGCACACCGCCCCACCAGCGCCGGGGCGCCGCCGTCGTCGAGTGGTTCCGCGCGTTCCGCCGGGGCGCACGCAAAACACGATCGGACGAAAAAAAGAACACTCCTTCGTGGTAGCGGTGCTCGTCGGAGTAGACCGGGACAGGTGGCCCCACCGGTCGGCGGCGCTGCTCCCGGCCTTCCCCGGCGCACCGGGGAAGTTCTTGTCACCCGCGGAACAAGAACGCCCAGCGGAATTCGTCCCGGAGCAACAGTTCCTCCTGGCGTGAATGCGCAGGGGGCCGGAGCGCGTCCGCGCGGGATAGAGTCTGCGCACCACCGTTTCCCCGTCGAGGAGAAGCATGCGAAAACACGGAGTCGTGTTCGCCGGAATCGTCGCGACCGGAGTTCTCGCCGGGTGCGCGGACGATCCGCCACCCCCGATGAAGACCTACGGCACTGCCGCTGAACTGGGCGGTGCTCTCCGGGAGGCGATGGCGCGGCACGGGAGCGCGACCGTCGACCTCGACCTCGGCGCGAGCGGCCGGGGAACGTGCGTCGTGCGCACGAGCGGGGAACCGGGGACGCGCTGCGAAATGGCCGGAACGGAATCGTCCGGCGGTGCGGCGGTCGATTACACGATGCTGTCCGGGCTCGTCTACGTGAAGGTGCCGCAGGGGCTCGGTGATCGGCCGTGGGTCGAACTCGCCCCGATCGAGGACGCGAACCCCCTCGCGCAGGCGATGGCCGACGTCGGCGCGCACGTCCGCGACTCGGCCGACGTGCGCGTGGCGCTGCCGGACGGCGCGACCATCACCGATCGTGCGGAGGAGACCGTCGGGGGGACGCGGACCGTCCGCTACGCGCTGGCGGTGCCCGTCGTGGCGGGTGGCGGCGACCGCAACCTCGACCAGCTCGCCGAGCAGGGCGTCACCTCCTACACGACCGTGGTGTGGGTCGGAAGCGACGACCTGCCGGTGAAGTCCGAGGTGGTGACCGCGGTTCCCGGCACGTCACCGGTGAGCGTGCTGGCCACCTACCGCGACTGGGGCGGTCCGGTGGAGATCACCCCGCCGCCGGTGGAGCAGAGGGGAGAGCTGCCGGCCGTCGCGCCGGGCTGAGAAGTTCACCCGGTCGGGGCCGCCGCGAACGCGGGCGGGCGGCCCCGGCCGGTTCGAGGTCAGGACCGGCGGCGACGGCGCTGGAGCAGCAGGAGGGTCGTGCCCGCCACCACCAGGAGGGCCGCGAGGCCGAGCGGGAGGGCGAGGGACGTGCCGGTGCTCGCCAGGCGGGAGACGTCCCTGGTCGAGGTGTAGCGGTCGGGGGCGTCGGGCGGGCCGCCACCACCGGCGAGCACCGTGGTGGTGGGCGTCGTCGTGCCGGTGGTCGTCGTGCCGGTGGTCGGGGTGCCCGTGCCGCTCGTCGTGCTCCCGGTGGTCGTCGACCCGGACGTGCCGCTGGTCGTCGTGGTCGTCGCGCCGGTCGTCGTCGTCGTGGTGGTGGTCGTGGTGGTGGTGGTCGTCGGATCGGTCGTGCCGCCCGCCGTCACCGGGAACGTGTGCAGCAGGGTGTCCTGGCCAGGCAGCAGGGTGCAGTCCGAGGTGAAGGTGCCCAGGCCCGTCTCGGCACCGGTGGCCGTGCGCGGGGTCAGCGTCGTGCTGAAGTTCCCCACGGAGATCGTCGTCGTGCCCGCGTTGGGCAGGCTCACCGGCGGCGCGCTGCCGCGGGCGACGGCGTCGAAGGAGCCCGACGTCGGCACCGCCGTCTCGCCGATGGTCAGCTGCGGCACGACCGGCAGCGCGAACCCGGCGTTGTCGATCACGGTGTCGGCCTTCGCGGTGCCGGACACCGTCGTGGCGCCGACCAGCGAGAGGCCCTGCGTCGCCGTCGGCGGTACGGCTGCCGTGGCGGTCACCAGCACCTCGGGGATCGGCTGCCCGACCACGGCGGAGTCCGGGAGCTGCTCGGCGACGATCGTCACCGTCATGTCCTGGGCACCGATGAGCGGGAACGGGCAGTTGTAGGTGAGCACGAGCGTGCTGGTCGCGGCGGAGCTCGTGCCGGCGCCGGTGAACGCCACGGCGCCGAGCACGAACGCGCCCGCCGCCGCTGCCGCTGATCTGCGGAGAGTGATCATCTCGTCCTTCTTCGCTGGAACTTCGTGCGGGGCTCGCGCCGTGCCGGCGCGGGAGACGGCGGGCCCGCGTCCGCGAGCCCGCCGTCGGGGAGGGGGATCACCGCCCGGCGATGGTGAGGCCGATCGTGTTGCCGGAGCCGGGGATCGAGCTGTTCACGATCGGGGTGACCAGGCCGCAGCTCTCGAACCGGGGGATCGTGTAGGTGCCCGAGAGCGTGCCGCCGGTGATCGGGTCGAAGCCGGGGGCCGAGGTGAGTCCGATGTCGGCCGGAGCCGTCGTCCGGCACCGGTGGGTCGGCTTGACGACCTGCACGCCCAGCACTCGGACGTCCGTGAGCCCGATGACCACCGAGGACCTCGCGGTGACCGCGCCGTCCGCGAGGGTGCCGGTCGTCCTGCCCAGCGGCGTCATCTCGACGGTCGCCCTGGCGGGCAGGAGGTTGAAGAGCGTGAAGCTGCCGGTGCTCTCCGGCAGGTCCAGGTCGGCGGTGAAGTTCCCGCTGAGCAGGTCCAGCTCGGCGGCCAGCGTGCCGGGGCCGAGCGGCAGGTCGGAGTTCAGCTTCGCGATCCTGGTCGAGCCCCCGACGTCGTAGGTGATCCGCACCGGCTCGTTCGGCGGAGCCGTCGTGGTGGTCGTGGTCGGGTCGGTGGTCGTCGTGGTCGTCGTGGTCGGCTCGGTGGTGGTGGTGGTGGTCGGGTCGGTGGTCGTGGTCGTCGGCGGCTGGGTGGTCGTGGGAGGAGCCACCTCGACGGTGTGCAGCAGGGTGTCCTGGCCGGGGGTCAGCGTGCAGTTCGAGGTGAAGGTGCCCAGGCCCGTCTCGGCGCCGGTGGCCGTGCGCGGGGTCAGCGTCGTGCTGAAGTTCCCCACCGAGATCGTCGTCGTCCCGGCGTTGGGGAAGGTCACCGGCGGCGCGCTGCCCGCGGCGACCGCGTCGAAGGGGCCGGAGGCGGGCACCGGGGTGGAGGCGACGGTCAGCGCGGGGGTGATCGGCAGCTGGACGCCCGCGTTGTCCACCGTGGTCACCGCCGAGGCGGTGCCCTCGATCGAGGTCGCGCCGACCAGCGTCAGGCCCTGGGTGGCCGTGGCCGGGACGGTGGCGGTCGCGGTGACCCGCACGGCCGGGTTCGGCTCGCCCGCCACGGGCGCGTCCGGCAGCTGCTCGGCCACGATCCGCACCGACACGCTCTGGTCGCCGATCAGCGGGAACGGGCAGGTGTAGCCGAGGGTCAGCGACGCGGTGGCGGCCGCACCCGTGCCGGCACCCGCGAAAACGACCACGCCGACGACCGTCGCGGCGACCGTCAGCCCGCTGACGAACGTCGTCCACCTGAGGCTCTTCTTCATCGTCCACTACTCCTCGTGCACGAATCGATGCGAGAACGCGCCGTTGCGCGGAAAGCGATGACAATGCCGTGAAGCAGCCGGAAGGACGGGCTACTCGTTGGTAAACTACTCAGCGGTAGGCATTGTTGCAACCACGTGAACAGCGGTTCTCGGATTTACCTCACCGCAGCAACAGAACGTTCGGAAGAACTTGTCATCCGGATGACAAGAGCGTCTGCCGCGTCTTGTGCGGTGTCGCTCGGTGGAAGTATTTTCACATTGTTGCGGCATCGATCGAGGAGTGCGCATGAGGATCTCCGCCGCGGTCGGCGCGCTCTGCGCGACGGCACTCGTGGTCGGCACGGTTCCCGCTGCGGGCGCACCGGAGCCGGCGCTCGTCGGCGCGGGGGCGCGGGACCCGCTGCCCGGCGTCGTCGTGCGCTACCGCGTCGACGGCGTGTCGCACCTCGCGAAGCTCGGGTCCGACCTCGTGATCGGACCGGGGGAGATGGTGGCCGAGATCGACCTGCTGACCGGGCGGATCAGCGGCGTGCTCACCCTCCCGCCCAGCAGCGGCCGGTTCCTGGCCTTCGGGTTCGTGCCGACGACCTCCGACGTCGTCCTCGCTCCGGTGGGCGAGGTGACCGGCACGATCGTGAACGGGCGGATCACCGCGCACGTCGACCTGGACATCGGCCTGACGCGCACCGCCGTCGACGGCGTCGACCTGCGGATCGGGGAGGGCTGCCGCACGCGGCAACCGGCCTCGATCGACCTGGAGGGCCCGTTCGACCTGGCGCGCATCCCGCTGACCGGCACCTACGCGATCCCCGCCTACGGCGGCTGCGGGGCGGACGAGCCCCTGGACCCCCTGCTGACCGGGCTCGTCTCCGGGCCGGGCAACGACCTGGAGATGACGCTCACGTCGACGGTCTGACCGGGTCGGGCTCGCCGTCCGCGTCGCAGGTCAGCAGGCGCAGGGCGCGCAGCGCGACGGCGATGTCGAACAGCGCGTCCGGGTCGTGCAACCGTTCGCCGAACAGCTCCTCCAGCTGGCGCAACCGGTAGCGCACGGTCTGCGGGTGCACGTCGAGGCTCGACGCCACCTCCGGCGCGCTGCCGCGCGTGTCCACCCACGCCGACATGGTCTCGCGCAACCGTTGCTGCTGCTTCGGCGTCAGCCCCTCCAGCGGCGCCAGCGCCCGGCTCACGAGTTCGCGCACCAGCGCCTCGTCGGACAGCAGCAGCAGCGTCGACAGGTGGTCGGCGCACGCCACGACCGGCGCGTCGGCGATGACGCCGGACTCGATGAGCGTCAGCGCGCGCCGGGCCCAGCGCAGCGACTTCGGCGCGTCGGCCAGCGCCACGGGAGGGCCGATCGCCGCGCGCCGACCGCCCAGCCGCTGCTCCAGGGTGTCGAGCTGACGGCCGGGGTCGGTGATCAGCAGGCACGGATCGCTGCCCTCGACGTCGACGAGGACGTCCTCGTGCAGCGTCGGGGTGGGCAGCTGGTGCTGGTCGGTGCGGCGTTCCAGGGCCACGACCTGCACGTTCTCCGGCAGTGGCCAGTCCGCCGCCTCGGCGAGTTCCGCGATGGCAGACGGCGGGTACGGGGGCTCGGCGAGGATCAGCTCCAGCAGCCTCTTGCGCCTGCGCTGCACCGCACCGGCTGCCCTGGCCTGCGCGTCGGCGTAGCCCTCCATCGAGCGCAGCGACAGCTCGTCGATGTAGGCGAAGATCGCCTCCGCGATGAGGCACATGGTGGCCAGCGGGACGCGCTCCTGCTGGCCGAACTCGGAGATGCGCCGCCACGCCACGCGCGCGCCGATCCGGTACGCCGTCTGCAACCGGTCGAGGCTGCGGCCCTCGCCGACCTCCAGCTTGCCGAGCAGCCGGAAGAACTCGGCCCGGTCGTCCTGGCGCGCGCCGGGGTCGACCATGCGGTCGATGAACTGGTGGATCGCCTGCTCGACGCCGTCGACGACGACCTGCCCGAACACGCCCTCCAGCGGTCTGGCGTACTGCGGGACGGCGCGCTGGATCTCGCGCAGGACGTCGGTGGCGACGGACGCGGCGCGCGCCCTGAACTTCGGCGCGAGGTCGCCGGGCAGCTGCTCCCACACCTCTTCGGGGCCGCCGGGGAGCCGGTCGCCCCGTGTCCGCTGGGCCGGAGGAGCGCCGCCGGCCCCGGCGGGACCGGGAAGCGGGTGTCCGTTTCGCTTCATGCTCCCGCTCGCCCTCCGTCGGGTCGTGATGCGCACAAAGTCGATTCCGCGGCCGACCTCTCCGGTCCGGTTCACAATTCGGATCACTGTATTTTTGATCATGAAAGCTGTCAACCGGAGTCGGTGGCCGTCCACCCCGATCGGCCGAACGGAGACGATCTCCGGGAAAACGCGTCCCACTCCTTTTCGGAGCAACGAGCGACGTCCGTTCGGCCGCTTCCCGGCGCAGTTCTCCGTCGAAGGTGAGTGAATCGAATCCGATCTTTGTCACGCGCGTGCCGAGTGTCGCCGAGCGCCTTGTCGGGTATGGCTTCCCGCCGTAGCGTACTGGCCAGTAGGTAGTTGCCCCGGCTCGTCGAGCACCCCTTCCCCCCGTGCCTGGAGAACGCGCATGCACGCAGACCGCGCCGTCGCAGTCCTGCGCAGGAGAGCGCTGGGACTGCTGCTCGTCGCCCTGGTCCTCGGCGGGTTCGCGTTCTCCGTCGCGGTCTACGAGCGCGTGTTCACCCGCTCGGTGCACGTGCTCCTGCGCACCGACCACGTCGGCAACCAGCTCCAGACGGACTCGGACGTCAAGGTGCTGGGGATCGTCGTGGGCCGGGTGAGCGAGGTCCGGTCCCGCGACGGCGGCGCGGAGCTGGACCTCGCGCTCGTCCCGGAGGCGGTCGCGGACGTCCCGGCCGACGTGTCCGCGCGCCTGCTGCCCAAGACGCTGTTCGGCGAGCGCTACGTCAGCCTCGTCGTCCCGGACGCGCCCTCGTCGGCGCACCTGCGCAGCGGGGACGTCATCGACCAGGACCGCACGTCCGGCGCGATCGAGCTGGAACGCGTGCTCGCCGACCTGATGCCCACGCTGCGGGCCGTGCGACCGCAGCAGCTCGCCGTGACGCTCACGTCGGTGGCCGACGCGCTGCGCGGACGCGGGGAGGCGCTGGGGGACGCGCTGGTGGAACTCGACGCGCTGCTGCGCGAGCTGAACCCGCACCTGCCCGCGCTGACCGAGGACATCAGCCGCTTCGCGGACGTCACCGGTGTGCACGCCGACGCGGCACCCGACCTCGCGCGGGCGCTGGACGACCTCGCCGTCACCAGCACCACGATCTCCGAGCGCCGCGACGACCTGCTCGCCGTCCACCGCGGGGTCGCGTCGGCCTCGCACGACCTCGACGGCTTCCTGCGCGACACCGGGAACGACCTGATCCGGCTCAGCGCGGCCAGCCAGCCCGTGCTCGACGTGCTCGCCGCGTACGCGCCGGAGTACCCGTGCCTGCTCGACGCCGTCGACGCGCTGCGTCCCCGCGTCGACCGCGCGCTGGGCCGGGGCACCGATCGGCCGGGCCTGCACGTGACGCTGACCGTCGTGCCCGCCCGCGCGCCGGGCGACGGGCCCGTCGCCCCGTCGAGCGGTCCGCGCTGCCCGTCCCCGCCGAGCGGCGGGGGCACGGCCCCGTCCGGGGTGGCCGGATCGCCGGAGGAGGGACGGCTGATCGCCGCGCTCGCCGCGCCCGGCCTCGGCCTGAGCCCGCAGGAGGTGCCGAGCTGGAGCGGCCTGCTGCTCGGGCCCCTCTACCGCGGAACGGAGGTGGTGGCGTGGTGAGAGGAGTGCTCGCCCCGCTGGTCAAGCTCGCGGTGTTCGCCGTCGTCACCGTCGCCGCGACGGCGTTCCTCGCCGCCACCCTCGCCGGGGTGGACGACGCGGGCGACGTCGTCTACACCGCGCGCTTCACCGACGTGACCGCGCTGGCCGAGGGCGACGACGTGCGGATGTCCGGTGTCCGGATCGGCCGGGTCGAGTCGCTGTCGCTGGTGGACGACGAGGTGGTCGACGTCGGCTTCTCCGTCGAGGGCGACCGCAGGCTCGCCGCGTCGGTCACCGCGACCGTCAAGTACCGCAACCTCGTGGGCCAGCGGTACGTCGCGCTGGAGCAGGACGCCGGGCCCGTGCGCGACGCCCTGCCGCCCGGCGGTCTCGTCCCGCTGGAGCGCACCACCCCGGCGCTGGACCTGACGGCCCTGTTCCACGGTTTCCAGCCGCTGTTCCAAGCGCTCGACCCCGACGACGTCAACGCGCTGTCGCTGGAGATCGTGCGGGTGCTTCAGGGCGAGGGCGGCACCGTCGACTCCCTGCTGGCGCACACCGCGTCGCTCACCAGCACCCTCGCGAGCCGCGACGAGGTGATCGGCCGGGTGGTCGACGACCTCAACTCCGTGCTCGGCGTCGTGGACTCCCGCGGTGACGCGCTGTCGGAGCTGATCGACGCCCTGCAACGCCTGGCCACCGGCTTCGCTCGGGACCGCGGCCCCGTCGGCGAGGCGATCGGCGGGCTCGCCGCGCTGACGGAGAGCACCGCGGGGCTCCTCGGCGACGCCCGCGCGCCGCTGCGCGACGACATCGCCTCGCTGGGCGTCGTCGCCGCGAACCTCGACTCGCCCGAGCTGGAGAGCTTCCTGCGCACCCTGCCGGTCAAGCTCGACGCGATCGGCCGCACCGCCTCCTACGGGTCCTGGCTCAACTTCTACCTGTGCTCGGCCACCGCCGACGTGCCCGCCGCACCAGGAGGTCCGCCCGCGGGCATCCCGCTGACCGAGGAGAGGTGCCGGCGATGAGACGGCGCGATCCCGTCGTCACCGGCGCCGTCGGCGTCCTGGTGCTGATCCTGGTCCTGCTCGGCGCGTTCTTCTCCGACGCGCTGCCGCTCCCCGGCGGCACCACCTACTCCGCGGACTTCCGCGAGGCCGCCGGGCTCCGCGAGGGCGACGAGGTGCGCCTCGCGGGCCTGAAGATCGGCGAGGTGCGTTCCGTCGCGCTGCGCGGCGACCACGTGCAGGTGGGCTTCGGGGTGCGCGACGTGCGGCTGCGCGACCGCAGCCGCGCCGAGATCCGCATCAAGACCCTGCTGGGGCAGAAGTACCTGGCCGTGGAGTCCGAGGGCGACGCGGAACTCGACCCCGACGACGCCATCCCGACCGAGCGGACCCGGTCGCCCTACGACGTGGTGCAGGCGTTCGAGGGGCTGTCCACGACGCTCGACCGCATCGACACCGCCCAGCTCGCCACGAGCTTCGACGTGCTGTCGCAGACCTTCCAGAACTCGCCGGAGAACGTGCGCGCCACCCTCGCCGGGCTGTCCGCCCTGTCGCGGACCATCTCCTCCCGCGACGAGCGCCTGGCGGCGCTGCTCGGTTCCACCCACCGGATCAGCGGCGCGCTCGCCGCCCGCGCCGAGCAGTTCGAGACGCTGCTGGCCGACGGCAACCTCCTGCTGGCCGAGGTCCGCGACCGCCGCGAGGCCGTCGCGGCGCTGCTCGCCGGGACGCGCGACCTGTCCACCCACCTCTCCGGGCTCGTCGAGGAGAACACCGCCGCGCTGCGGCCCGCGCTGGACCGGCTCGGCGCGGTCGCCGACGTGCTCCAGCGCCACCAGGACGACCTCGACCGCGGGCTGCGGCTCGCCGCGCCGTACTACCGGCTCGTGAGCGGCGTCGTGAGCAGCGGTCCCTGGGTCGACGCGTGGATCTGCGGGCTGGTCCCGGCCCCGGCGCAGCGCCGCGACTGCGACCCGGCCGTGCTGCGGGGCGACCGGTGACGCGCCGGGGGGTGCGGGCGGCGTCGGTGGCGCTCGTCGTGCTGCTCGTGGTCACCAGCGCGGGCTTCTGGGCGCTGGGCGACCCCGGCCGCCGCGTCACCGCGCACTTCACCTCGGTCGTCGGCGTCCACCCCGGCTCCGACGTGCGGGTGCTCGGCGTGCGGGTGGGCGAGGTGGTCAAGGTCGTGCCGGGTCCGGCCGACGTGCGCGTCGTGCTGCGGCTGGACGACGACGTCGACGTCCCGGCCGGCGTCAACGCCGTGATCGTCGCGCCCAGCGTCGTCAGCGACCGCTACGTGCAGCTCGCTCCCGCCTACACCGGAGGGGAGCGGATCGCCGCGGGCGCGGTCGTCCCGGTGAGCCGCACCGCGGGCGCCGTGGAGCTCGACGAGCTCTACGCGAGCCTCGACGAACTGCTGGTCGCGCTCGGACCGGAGGGCGCCAACGCCGACGGCTCGCTGTCGCGGCTGCTCGACGTCGGCGCCGCCGCCCTCGACGGCAACGGCGAGACGATCGGGCGGACCGTCGACGACCTCGCCGAGGCCACCAGGACGCTGGCCGACACCGGTGACGACCTCTTCGGCACCGTGGACGGCCTCCAGACGTTCACCACCGCCCTCGCCCGCGACGACGAGCAGGTGGGGCTGGCGATCGACCAGCTCGCCGACGTCGCCGAGTTCTTCGCCGCCGAGCGCGAGGACCTCGGGGCCGCGCTGACCGAGCTCGCCACCGCGCTCGGCGACGTCGAGGCGTTCGTCCGCGACAACCGGGAGAGCCTGCGCGTCGGCGTGGAACGGCTCGCGCCCGTCGCGGGACGCCTCGCCGACCAGCGCGCCGCGCTGGCCGAGGTGCTCGACACCGTGCCGCTCGCCCTGCACGGCCTCGTGCGCGCCGCCGACCCGGCCACCGGCACCCTCACCGCGCGGGCGAACCTGCCCGAGTACTCCAACCCGGCCGTGCTCCCGCTGCCGCTCGTCGCCGGAGGCCGCTGATGCGCCCACCCGTGCTGCTCGCGCTGGCGCTCCTGCTGTCCGGGTGCTCGGTGCCCACCGCGCACGACCTGCCGCTGCCCGGCGGGGCCGATCTCGGCGACCGGCCGCTGCGGGTCGTGGTGGAGTTCGACGACGTGCTCGACCTGGTGCCGCAGGCCGCGGTGAAGGTCGCCGACGTCCCGGTGGGGCGGGTCGAGGACGTCGCGCTGTCGGAGGACGGCAGCGTCGCCGAGGTCACCGTCCTGATCAACGGCTCGGTGTCCCTGCCGGCCGACGCGCTGGCACGGCTGCGCCAGTCGAGCCTCCTCGGCGAGAAGTACGTCGAACTCCTCGCCCCCGAGGACGGCGAGGGCGCGCTGACCGACGGCGCGCGCGTCCCGCTGGCCCGCACCGGCCGCAACCCGGAGGTGGAGGAGGTCCTCGGAGCGCTGTCGCTGCTCCTCAACGGCGGCGGCATCGCCCAGATCAGGGACATCTCGCGCGAGCTGAACCGCGCCACCGGAGGCCGGGAGCCGCAGATCCGCTCCCTGCTGGAACAGCTCGACGTGCTGAGCACGGGACTGGACGGGCACCGCGACGAGATCACCAGGGCGCTCGACGGACTCGACCGGCTCGCCGGGACGCTCGACGGCGAGCGCGACCGGATCGGCCACGTGCTCGACGACCTCGAACCGGGGCTGCGCGTGCTGGAGCAGCAGCGCGGCGACCTCGTCGCGCTGCTCACCTCGCTGGACACCCTGTCCGACGTGGCGGTCGACGTGGTGCGGCGCAGCCGGGACGACCTCGTCGCCGACCTGGAGGCGCTGGCTCCCGTGCTCCAGCAGCTCGCCGCGGCGGGCGAGGACCTGCCGCGGTCGCTGGAGCTGCTGTTCACCTACCCGTTCACCGACGCCGTCCTCGACGGCATCCGGGGCGACTACCTCAACACGCACGTGACGCTGAACCCCCGCACCGGAGGCGGCTGATGCTCAGCGGGGCCAGCAGGGCCAGGATCGCGGCCTTCGTCGTCGTCGCGCTGCTGGGCGTGAGCTACACCGGAGCGCGCTACGCCGGGCTCGACCGGTTCTTCGACGGCGGCGACCTCGTCGTGCGCCTCGAACTGGCCGACGCGGGCGGGGTGTTCAGCAACGCCGAGGTCACCTACCGCGGCGTCGCGGTGGGCCGGGTCGGCCCGCTGCGGCTGGACGGCCCGCGCGGCGTGACCGCCGACCTGGTCATCGACGCGGACGCCCCGCCGATCCCCGCCGACGTGCTCGCCGTCGTCGCCAACCGCTCCGCCGTGGGCGAGCAGTACGTCGACCTGCGTCCCCGTTCGGCGGACGGCCCCGTGCTGGTGGACGGCTCGGTCGTGCGGCGGGAGGACACCCGGCTGCCGCTGCCCGTCGACCAGGTGCTCACCCACCTCGACGGGTTCGCCTCGTCGGTGCCCACCGACTCGCTGGCCGTCGTCGTCGACGAGCTGGACGAGGCGCTGCGCGGCAGGGGAGCGGACCTGGGGCTGCTGCTGGACACCACGAGCGCGTTCACCCGGCAGGCGCGGGAGCACCTGCCGCAGACCACGCGCCTGATCACCGACGCGGGGCCCGTGCTGCGGACCCAGCTGGACCACGCGGCGGCGCTGCGGTCCTTCGCCGCCGACGCGGAGCTCGTCGCCGCGCGGTTGCGCGACGCCGACGCCGACGTGCGCTCGATCATCGAAACCGCGCCGCGCGCGGCGGGAGAGGTCGGCGCCCTGCTGCGCGAGTCCGGCCCGGCGCTGGGCACGCTGCTCGCGAACCTCGTCACGACCGCCGACGTGCTCGTGACCCGGCGCGGTCAGGTCGAGCAGATCCTGGTGACCGCGCCGGACGCCGTCACCGCCGGATCGGCCGCCTTCGGCGCCGACGGCGCGAACTTCGGGCTGAGCCTCACGTTCTTCGACCCGCCGCCCTGCACCGCGGGGTACGGGGGCACCCCGCTGCGCGGCGGCCTGGACGTCGGGCCGGGCCAGCCGCTCAACGAGGCCGCGGGCTGCACGGCCCCCGCACCCTGACCGCCGGTGGTCACCGCGTCCACCCGTCCGGCGCGACGCTCACCGGGTCGGTGGAACCGTGCCGAGACGCGCTGATCGCTGCGTTAAGGTGATTCGCGGAAAACCGATTCAGTCGAGGAGTTCGAAGAATCGGAGAACTGCCGCCTGAGGAGTGACCGTGCGGGTCAAGCGTCCCACCATCGCCGACATCGCCAGGGCCGCCGGGGTCTCCAAGGGCGCGGTGTCCTACGCCCTGAACGACCGGCCGGGCGTGTCGCGGGAGACGCGGGAACGCATCGTCGAACTCGCGCGGAGCCTCGGCTGGGCGCCCAGCAGCGCCGCCCGCGCCCTGTCCGACGGCCGCGCCGACGCGATCGGGCTCGTGGTCGACCGGCCCGCGCGGGTGCTCGGCGTGGAGCCGTACTTCATGCAGCTCATCTCCGGGGTGCAGGACGCGCTCGACGGCGGCACGACCGGTCTGCTGCTCCAGGTGTCCGACGACCAGGACGTGGAGATGGCCACCCACCGGCGGTGGTGGGCCGAGCGCCGCGTCGACGGCGTGCTGCTCGTCGACCTGCGGGTGGCCGACCGGCGCGTGCCGCTGGTCCGGGAGATCGGCCTGCCCGCCGTCGCGCTGGGCGAACCCGGGGCCGAGGGGCACCTGCCGTGCGTCTGGACGGACGACCGCGTGGCGATCGACGAGGTGCTGGAGTACCTGGCGGCGCTGGGGCACCGCCGGGTCGTGCGCATCGCCGGCCCGCGGGAGTTCGTGCACACCGGGGTGCGCTCCGGGGCGTTCACCGAGGCCGCGAACCGGCTCGGGCTGACCGGGGCGCGGGTCGTGCACGCCGACTACAGCGACGCCGCCGCCGCGCGGCTGACCCGCAGGCTGCTCGCCACCGCGACCCCGCCGACCGCGCTGCTGTTCGACAACGACGTGATGGCGGTGGCCGCGCTGGGCGTGGCCGACGAGCTGGGGCTGTCCGTGCCGCGCGACCTGTCCCTCGTGGCCTGGGACGACTCGGCGCTGTGCCAGCTCGTGCGACCGGCGCTGAGCGCCGTGCGCAGGCCCATCGCCGAGCGCGGCGCGGCGGCGGTGTCGCTGCTGCTCGACCTCGTCGCCGGTGGGGAGCCGCGCGACGTGCGCACGGGCGATCCGGTGCTCGTGACGCGGGCCAGCACGGGGCCGGCACCGCGGAGTCGCTGAACCGATTCACCACCATTGTCGAGCCGACCGCCGCTTGACACTTAACCGGTTCATTGATTGCATCGCCGTGACTCGGGACTCGGGCACAGCGATGTGAGGAGCGACCGTGGGACCACGAAGGGGTGTGGCGGCGTGGACGGCCGCGGGCGTGGCCGTCGCGCTCGGGCTCGCCGGGTGCGGCGGCTCGGAGGACAGCGGTGCGGCGGGCGCCGCGCTCACCTACTGGGCCAGCAACCAGGGCACCAGCCTCGACCACGACAGGCAGGTGCTGACGCCGGAGCTGGAGAAGTTCGAGCAGCGGACCGGCATCTCCGTCGAGCTGGAGGTCATCCCCTGGACGGACCTGCAGAACCGCGTCCTCGCGGCCACCGCCAGCGGCGAGGGGCCCGACGTCGTCAACATCGGCAACACCTGGTCGGCCTCCCTCCAGGCCACGGGCGCGTTCCTGCCCTTCGACGAGCAGACGATCGGCCGGGTGGGCGGTGAGGACAGGTTCCTGGCGAGCACCCTCACGTCGACCGGCGCCGAGGGGCGGCCGCCGGTGGCCGTGCCGCTGTACGGACTGGCCTACGGCCTGTTCTACAACAAGAGGCTGTTCGCCGAGGCGGGCATCGCGCAGGCGCCGAGGACGTGGGCGGAGTTCGTCGACGCGGCGAAGAAGCTCACCGTGCCGGAGAAGCGGCAGTGGGGCCTCGGCATCATGGGCGCCAGCTACACCGAGAACGCCCACTTCGCGTTCATCTTCGGCCGTCAGAACGGCGCTCGGCCGTTCGAGGGCGACGAGCCGCGGCTCGACTCGCCGCAGATGGTCGACGGCGTGAGCCAGTACGTCGACCTGCTGAGCACCCACCGGGTCGTCAACCCCAGCGACGCCGAGTACGTCAACGACACCCAGGTCGTCAAGGACTTCGCGGCCGGCAGGACGGCCATGATCATGATTCAGAACTACGCCACCGCCGCCATCAGGTCGAACGGCATGGCCGACGACGCCTACGGGGTGGCCCCGATCCCGGTGCTCGACCCGCTGCCGCCGGGCGGGAAGAAGATCAGCAGCCACGTCGCCGGGATCAACGTCGGGGTGTTCGCCAACAGCGACGACACCGAGGGCGCGCTGGAGTTCGTGGACTTCCTGACCAGCACCGAGGAGCAGAAGATCCTCAACGGCACCTGGGGCTCGCTGCCGGTGGTCCGCGAGGCGTACGACGACCCGAGGTTCCGGGGGCCGCTGATCGACGTCTTCCAGCAGGTGCTCGCCGAGTCGGCCGAGACGATGCCGATGGTCCCGGCGGAGGCGCAGTTCGAGACCCTGGTCGGCACCGCGGTCAAGGACGTCCTCGCCGACGCGGCCAGCGGCGAGACCGTCGACGAGCAGGTCGTCGAGGACGCGCTCGCGGCCGCCGACCAGCGGATGAGGGCGGGGGGATGAGCACCACCACCCCGTCGCGCCGGGGTGGTGGGCAGGCGGGAGCGGCTCCGACCGGGCCGCTCCCGCCGTCCGCGGCGGGGGAGCGGGCGCCGCGGCGGCGCGTCCCCCGGACCTGGTTCCCCCACCTGATCCTGCTGCCCGCGCTGCTGGTCGAACTGCTCGTGCACGTGGTGCCCGTGCTCGTGGGCGTGTTCACCAGCCTGCTCCAGCTCGACCAGTTCTCCCTGCGCGACTGGTCGGCCGCGCCGTTCGTCGGGTTCGGCAACTACGCCGTCGTGATCGACCTGTCCTCGCCCGTCGGCGCCGACCTGCTGCGCTCCTTCGGCACCACGGCCCTCTACAGCGCGCTCGTCGTCGGCCTGTGCTGGGTGATCGGCCTCGCCGCCGCGGTGGCGCTGCACCCGCCGTTCCCCGGCAGGGGACTGCTGCGCACGCTGTTCCTCGTGCCGTTCGCGCTGCCGGCCTTCGCCTCGGTCATCACCTGGAACTTCATGCTCCAGCGCGACACCGGGCTGGTGAACTCGCTCGTCGTGGACGTGCTGGGACTCACCGGCGAACGGCCGTTCTGGCTGGTGGGGGAGAACAGCTTCGCCAGCCTCGTCGTGGTCAGCGTGTGGCGCACCTGGCCGTTCGCGTTCCTCACCCTCACCGCGGGGATGCAGAGCATCCCGGCCGAGCTGTACGAGGCGGCGAACGTCGACGGCGCCGGACCGTGGTGGCGCCTGCGGATGGTGACCCTGCCGATGCTGCGGCCGGTCAACGCCGTGCTGGTGCTCGTGCTGTTCCTGTGGAGCTTCAACGACTTCACCACACCGTTCACCCTGTTCGGGCAGGCCGCGCCCGCCGAGGCCGAGGTGATCTCGCTGCACGTCTACAACTCCTCGTTCCAGACGTGGAACTTCGGCCTCGGTTCCGCGATGTCGGTGCTGCTGGTGCTGTTCCTGCTCGCGGTCAGCCTGGCGTACACGGGATTCCTGCGGTGGAGGCGAGACGAGTGAGAAGTCCTCTGTGGACCAGGTGGGCGCGCGGTGGCGTGCTCGTCGTGCTGACGCTGTTCGTCTGCGCACCGCTGTACGTGATGGCCGTGTCCTCGGTCGCACCCCTGCGCGACGTGCAGGGGCCGTTCACGTGGCTGCCGTCGGCGCTCACGCTGGAGCCGTTCTCCCAGATGTGGAAGACCGTTCCGCTGGGCCGGTACTTCCTCAACAGCGCCGTCGTGGCGCTCGCCGCGACGGCCTGCTCGCTGGTGCTGGCGGTCCTGGCCGCCTACGCGATCAGCCGCTACCGCTTCCGCGGCCGGAGCGGCTTCCTCACGACGGTGCTGTCCACCCAGATGTTCCCCGGCATCCTGTTCCTGCTGCCGCTGTTCCTGATCTACGTCACCGTCGACCGGACGCTCGGCACGGAGCTGTTCGCCACCAGGACCGGCCTCGTCGTCACCTACCTGACCTTCGCCCTGCCGTTCTCCGTCTGGCTGCTCGTCGGCTACTTCGACTCGATCCCGCGCGAGCTGGACGAGGCGGCGCTGGTCGACGGCACCGGCCCGCTCGGCGCGCTGTTCCGGGTGGTGCTGCCGACCGCGCTGCCCGGCGTGGCCGCGGTGGCGATCTACGGGTTCATGACGGCGTGGGGCGAGGTGCTGTTCGCCTCCGTGCTCACCGACGACCGGACCAGGACGCTCGCCGTCGGCCTGCGCGGGTACGCGACCCAGTCCAACGTCTACTGGAACCAGGTCATGGCGGCGTCGCTGGTCGTCAGCGTCCCCGTCGTGCTCGGCTTCCTGCTGCTGCAGAGGGCGCTGGTGCAGGGACTGACCGCGGGCGCGGTCAAGTCCTAGTCCGACTCACCTCCCACCCCGCGAGGACCGCTCATGAGGACACCGCTGCACGAGGGCTGGACGCTGCGACCGGTCGGTGGTGAGACGCCGGCCGAGATCACCGGCGCCGTCGTGCCGGCCGGGGTTCCGGGGTGCGTGCACACCGACCTCCTCGCCGCCGGGCTGATCCCCGACCCGTACCTGGACGACAACGAGGCGCTGCTGGCCTGGATCGGCCGCGCGGACTGGGAGTACCGCACGACGTTCCGGTGGCGGCCGCAGGAGGGGCTGGACCACGCCGACCTGGTGTTCGAGGGGCTGGACACCGTGGCGCGGGTGGAGCTGAACGGCACCGAGGTGGGCCGCACCGCCAACATGCACCGCACCCACCGCTTCGCCGTGCGCCACCTGCTGCGGCCCGGTCCCAACGAGCTGGTCGTCACGTTCACCTCGGCCGTCGCCCACGCCGAGGGCGTGCGGGACGCGCTGGGACACCGTCCGCACGTCAACTCCCTGCCGTTCAACTTCGTCCGCAAGGCGGCCTGCAACTTCGGCTGGGACTGGGGACCCCAGCTCGTCACGGCGGGCCTCTGGCGTCCCGTCGCGCTGGAGCAGTGGGCCGCGGCGCGGCTCGCGCGCGTGCGCCCGCTGGCGGCGGTGCACGACGGCGTCGGCCGGGTGAGCGTGCACGTCGACGTGCGGCGCGACACCGCGGAACCGCTGCTGGTCACCGCCGCGGTGGGGGAGCACGCCGCCGAGGCGGTCCTGCACGCGGAGACCGGCGTGGTCGAGGTCGAGGTGCCCGAGCCGGAGCTGTGGTGGCCGCGCGGCCGCGGCGAGCAGCCCCTCTACCCCGTGCGGGTGTCCCTGCGGTCGGGTTCGGCCGAGCTGGACTCGTGGAGCGGCCGGACCGGGTTCCGCACCGTCCGCCTCGACACCGAGCCGGACGAGATCGGCACGCCGTTCCGGTTCGTCGTCAACGGCGAGGTGGTCTTCGCGCGCGGCGTCAACTGGATACCCGACGACTGCTTCCCGCACCGGGTCACCCGGCGGCGGTACGCCGAGCGCCTCGCCCAGGCCGTCGACGCGGGGGTGAACCTGGTGCGCGTCTGGGGCGGCGGCATCTACGAGAGCGACGACTTCTACGACCTGTGCGACGAGCTGGGTCTGCTGTCCTGGCAGGACTTCCTCTTCGCCTGCGCCGCCTACCCCGAGGAGGAGCCGCTGCACGGCGAGGTCGTCGCGGAGGCCCGCGAGGCCGTCGCCCGGCTGTCCCCGCACCCCAGCCTCGTGCTGTGGAACGGCGGAAACGAGAACGTCTGGGGCTACCACGACTGGGGCTGGCAGGAGGAGCTGGGCGACCGCACCTGGGGGCTCGGCTACTACCTCGACGTCCTGCCGGGGATCGTCGCCGAGCTCGACCCCACCCGGCCCTACGTGCCCAGCAGCCCGTGGTCGTTCTCCTCCGACGTCCACCCCAACGACCCGGACCACGGCACGACGCACGTCTGGGACGTGTGGAACGAGCGCGACCACGTCCACTACCGCGACCACGTCCCGCGCTTCGCCGCCGAGTTCGGCTTCGAGGGCGCGCCGACGTGGGCGACCCTCACCCGTGCCGTGCACGACGACCCGATGGCGCCCGACAGCCACGGCGTCGCGGTGCACCAGAAGGCGGACGACGGCGTGGCGAAGATGCAGCGCCGGCTGGACGAGCACTTCCCGCCGCAGGAGCGCTTCGAGGACTGGTTCTGGGCGACGCAGCTCAACCAGGCGCACGCGGTGAGCACGGGCGTCGAGCACCTGCGCTCGTGGTCCCCGCGCTGCGCGGGAACCGTGCTGTGGCAACTCAACGACTGCTGGCCGGTGGCCTCGTGGGCGGTCGTGGACGGTGACGGACGGCGCAAGCCGGCCTGGTACGCGCTGCGCCGCGCCTACGCCGACCGGCTGCTCACGGTGCAGCCCCGCGCCGACGGCCTGGCCGCCGTGCTGGTCAACGACACCGCCGCGGAGCTGCGGACCGACGTGCGCGTGAGGCGGGTGGCGTTCTCGGGCGAGGAGCTGGCCCGTGTCGTGCTCCCCGCCGCGGTCCCGGCGCGGGGCACCCTCGTGCTGCTCCTGCCGCTCCTCGTGGTCGAGGCCGGTGACCCCGGCTCGGAACTGCTGATCGCGACGGCGGACGGCGCGGAGCGGGCGCTGTGGTTCTTCGGCTCCGACCTGGAGCGGCGGCTGCCGGCGACCGCCCCGGAGGCCGCGGCCCGCCGGGTGGACGGCGGGTACCGGGTGGACGTGACCGCGCGCGCCCTGCTGGTGGACGTGTCCGTGCTGGCGGACCGGGTCGCGCCGGACGCCGTGACCGATCGGATGCTGGTCACGCTGCTGCCCGGCGAGTCCGCGTCGTTCCTCGTGCGCACGGACGCCGCCGTCGATCCGGCCGAGCTGCTGGCGCCGGACGTGCTGCGCACCGCCAACCAGCTGCACGCCTGATCAAGCGGGCGGAGCACGGTTCCACCGCCCGCGTCCTTGACACCGGGCCGGGCACGCGCCACGGTGGGACCTCGGGTATGACCACCCGGTCACACGTGTCGCGGGGGCAGGGGGCGCGCATGTCGCAGGACGTCGACCACGACGTGATCGTCATCGGTTCGGGGTTCGGCGGGAGCGTGTCCGCGCTGCGCCTGACCGAGAAGGGCTACCGGGTCGGCGTGCTGGAGGCCGGTCGGCGCTTCGACGAGTCGTCGTTCCCGAAGAACTCCTGGCACGTGCGGGACTACCTGTACGCGCCGCGCCTGGGGTGCCGCGGAATGCTGCGGATCACCCTGCTCGGCAAGCTCCTCGTGTTCAGCGCGGCCGGGGTCGGCGGCGGGTCGCTGGTGTACGCGAACACGCTCTACGAGCCGCCGCGGTCGTTCTACGACGACCCGCAGTGGCGGCACATCACCGACTGGCGCGCGGAGCTCGCCCCGCACTACGAGCAGGCCGGGCGGATGCTGGGGGTGACCACCAACCCCCTCACGACCCCGTCGGACGAGGTGCTGCGGGAGGTCGCCGAGGACGTGGGCGTCGGCTCCACCTACCGCCGGACCCCGGTCGGGGTGTTCTTCGGCGCACCCGGCGAGATCGTGGAGGACCCGTTCTTCGGCGGTCTCGGCCCGCGCCGCTCGGGTTGCCTGCACTGCGGGGAGTGCATGACCGGGTGCCGGCACAACGCCAAGAACACGCTGCCCAAGAACTACCTGCACCTCGCCGAGCGCGCGGGCGCCGTCGTGCACCCCGAGACCGAGGTGACCGCCGTGCGCCCGCTGCGCGACGGCTACGCCGTGGTGACCCGGCGGCGGACCTTCACCGCCGGGCAGGTGGTGTTCGCCGCGTCGGCGCTGGGGACGCAGCGGCTGCTGCACCGGATGCGCGACTCGGGTGCGCTGCCGGGGATCTCGCCGCGGATCGGGACGCTCACCCGCACCAACTCCGAGGCGCTGCTCGCCGCCCGGTCGCGGCGGCGCGACGTGGACTTCTCGCGCGGGGTGGCCATCACCTCGTCGATCCACCCCGACCAGCACACGCACGTGGAACCCGTGCGCTACGGGCGCGGCAGCAACCTGCTCGGGCTGCTCGGGGCCGTGCTCGTCGACGGCGACCGGCGACCGCGCTGGCTGCACGGGCTGCGGGAGATGTGGCGGCGGCGACGGGACCTGGTCGCGCTGCACGATCCCCGGCGCTGGTCGGAGCAGACGATCGTCCTGCTGGTCATGCAGTCGCTCGACAACTCCGTCACGACCCGGCTGCGGCGCGGACGGCTGGTCGGCGCGCCCGGTGCCGGCGAGCCCAGTCCCACGTGGATCCCCGTCGGGCACGACGTCGCCCGCCGGGTGGCGGACAAGATCGACGGCGTTCCGAGCGGCACGTCCGCCGACCTGGTCGACGTCCCGTCGACCGGTCACCTCATCGGCGGGTGCGTCATCGGCGACACGCCGGAGACCGGGGTCGTCGACCCCTACCAGCGGCTGTACGGCCACCCCGGCCTGCACGTGATCGACGGGTCGGCGATCTCCGCGAACCCCGGCGTGAACCCGTCGCTCACGATCACCGCGCAGGCGGAGCGGGCCACGGCGCTCTGGCCCAACGCGGGTGACGCCGATCCGCGGCCACCGCTCGGCGCCCCCTACGCTCGGGTGGCGCCGGTCGCACCTCGCCACCCCGTCGTCCCGTCGTCCGCGCCCGGCGCGCTGCGCCTGCCCATCACACCCGTGTAGAGGAGCCGTCGTGCCGTACCCGCCCGAGCCCTGGGACCTGCGGGGCCAGCTGCACCTGTCGCTGTGGCGCCCGCCGCTGTCGACGCTGCCCGCCCTGCCCAGCGGCGTGCGGCCGGTCCTCCTCGGCGGGCGGCCGCTGGTGGGCACCGCGTGGGTCGACTACGAACCCGGCGGCGTGCTGTCCTACCGGGAACTGCTGTGCGCGGTCGCGGTGCGGCAGGGCGCGCGGCCGCGGGTCAGCATCACCGACATCTGGGTCGACAGCCCGGAGTCGCGCGACGGCGGTCGCGCGCTGTGGGGCATCCCGAAGGACCTCGCGGAGTTCGAGTTCGGCGCGACGCTGCGCGCGCGCCTCGCGGGCGCGCTGATCGCGGAGTCGACGGTCGTGCCCCGCCGGAGGCTGCCGGGGCGGTGGCCCGCCGCGTTCAGCACGGCGCAGGCGCTCGCCGGGCGGCTCGCCGTCACGCCGGTCCGCTCGACCAGCGCCGTGGAGCTGACGAGGGTCGACACGACCTTCGCGCCCGACGGGCCGCTGGGGCACCTGGCCGGGCTGCGTCCGGTGATCAGCCTGTCGCTGCGGGACTTCCGGCTGCGGTTCGGACCGCGTCGCTGACCCCGACAGCCGGACGGGCGGTTCCGGTCGCGCGTGCGGCGCGACCGGAACCGCCCGTCCGGCGGAGGTGCGGAGCGATCAGGCGTTCTTGATCGCCGAGATCTCGAACTCCAGGGTGATCTTGTCGGACACCAGGACGCCGCCGGTCTCCAGCGCGGCGTTCCAGGTGATGCCGTAGTCCTTGCGGCTGATGACCACGGAGCCCTCGAAGCCCACGCGGGTGTTGCCGAAGGGGTCCTGCGCGACGCCCTCGAAGTCGAAGTCGATGGTGACCGACCTCGTCACGTCCTTGATGGTGAGGTCACCGGTCAGCTGGAACGTGGTGTCGTCGAGCTGCGCGGCGGAGGTGGAGACGAAGGTGATCTCCGGGTACTGCTCCAGCGCCAGGAAGTCGCTGGAGCGCAGGTGACCGTCGCGGTCGGCGTTGCGGGTGTCGATGCTCTCGGCCTTGATCACGACCTTGGCGGTGGACCGGCCGGGGTCGGTGCCGTCGACGTGGATCGAGCCGTCGAAGGCGTTGAACGAACCGCGCACCCTGGTCACCATCGCGTGCCGCGCCACGAAGCCGATCCGGGAGTGGCTCGGGTCGATGGTGTAGTCGCCGGTGAGCTGGGTGAGATCGGTGGCCGTGGTCATGGTTGCTTCCTCCGCAGGTCTGCTTGAATCTTCAAGTGACAATGTAGGGGAACTGTGTTGATGTGTCAACCATTCCGTTCGGTCTCCGGGGTGTGATCGGTGCCTCACCGTCGTCGACCTCGAAGTGGTGAACGCCGAACCCCGCCGGAGGGGGCTCGCCCTGGTCCACGTGCTCGGTCCACGTGCTCGGCCACCGTGCTCGGCCACCGCGTCGGCGTGCGGTGCGCGGAGGGCGGCACCCCCGCCGCCGTGACACTTTCGGTCACGATGTGTGAGCGTTCGGCCTCGGTGCGTGGATGTCCTGCTTAGACTCGATCCGGCCTCGACGATCATCGGGAGGTGGCGTGGACGATCTGCACACCGGTCTGGCGAGCCGCCACAACCGGCGTCTCGCGGTGCCGAGACCGGTCGAGGAGGTCGAGCGGGCCCGCGTCGAGGCCCTCGCGGCGGTGGGCGCGCTCAACCGCAAGGACATCGCCACCCTCCTGCTGATCGCCCAGAACCTGCTGCGCGTGGAGACCTCCGCGCTGGCCGCGGTCGACGTGCTCACCGACATCGTCCTGGACGGGTTCCCGCGCGGCGGCGTCGTGCGCGGCACCCGGCTGGACTCCGCGTTCGGCGTCCCGCCCGGCGAGGTGGTGTGCGAGCGAGCGGCGGCGGCGGCCACCGACCTGCTCGCCGGGCTCGTCGCGGGCGCGGACGTCCTGCCGGCCGCGGTGGAACTGCTGCGCGGTGAGCACGCCCTGGACGTGCTCGTCGTGCTGATCCGCGCGGCGACGGCCCGCATCGAGTCGTTCGTCGCGCTCGACGGCGACACCGGGGACGCCTACTACGCGTACCAGCGCGGGGCCGGGGTCTGACGCCCGTCCGGGCCGGGGGCAAGTACTGTGCTCGCGCAGTCACCGCCGTTCCCCGTTCCCGGCTCCGAGGAGAACGAAGTGCCCGCTCCCGATCCGCTCGCCTGGGCGGGGATCGCCGTCGGCGTCCTGGGCCTGATCGCCGCGTACCTCCAGACCCTGCGCGCACGGGTCGCGCTGCGTGCCCGGCAGGCGCTGCTGCGTCACGTCGTCGACCGCGCGAACCACCTCGCGCTGGACCGCGACGAGGTCGCGCGGCTGGCCGCGGGAACCGACGCGGACGTGGCGCGGCACCTGTGGCTGTCGCACCAGGCGGCCGCCGACCTGTACGCGCTGGCCGTGGACGACTTCCTGTCCGGGGAGAAGCGCTTCACCTACGCCGACCTGGACAAGATCGCGGCGACGCCCCTCGTCGGCGGGGAGCGGCAGTTCCGCTACTGGGTCAGCCAGGTCGCGCTGCGACCGGAGAACCGCCGCACCGCGCCGCCCGCACCGCCGGTGCCCGCCCGGCCCGCCGAGCCGGTCGCCGAGGCGAAGCCCCCGGCGCCGGCGGTGAAGGTCCCCGCTCCCAAGCCGCAGCCGAAGCAGGCCGGGCGCGCTGCGGTGGGACGCGCACCCGCGGAGTAGGGCGTCACATCGCGTCCAGTCGCGGCGCCACGACGGCGCGGAAGATCAGCAGCAGCGCGGCGGCCAGCGGGATCGACACCAGCGCGCCCACGACGCCGAGCAGCGAGCCGCCGACGAGGACCGCGACGACCGTCACCAGGTCGGGGATCTGCACCACCCGGCCCATGACGCGCGGTACCACCAGGTAGTTCTCCACCGCCTGGTACAGCACGAAGAACACGGCCGTGGCGATCGCCGCGGCGGGCGACACCGTCAGCGCCACCAGGGACACCGCGACGCCCGCGATGGTCGAGCCCACCGCGGGGATCAGGTCCAGCACGGCCACGACGATCGACAGCAGCACCGCGTACGGCACCTCCCACGCCAGCAGCCACACGAACGTCGTGACGCCCGCGACGACCGACACGAGGAGGTTGCCGATCACGTACCCGCCGATCTTGGCGAAGATCTCGTCGCCGATGAGGATCGCGCGGGGACGCCGGGAGTGCGGCACCAGCCGGTAGAGCACCTGGCGGATGCGCGGCAGCTCCGCGAGGAAGTAGGCCATCAACGTCAGCACCACCAGTGTGCTCGTCACCGCGCTGAACACCATGCGCCCCGCTCCGAGCAGGCCGTTGAACAGGGCCTCCTGCCGGTCCTGGACGAACTGCTCCACGCGGTCCTGGAGGTGGAAGCGCACGTTGAGCTGGCCGAGCACGGAGCTCTTGTCCTCCAGCGAGCGCAGCAGGTCGGGCGAGCGGGAGAAGAACTGCGTGGACTGGTCGACCAGCGGGGTGATCACCACGGTGAGGAAGCCGGCGACCACCAGCACGACGGTCACCAGGACGGTGGTGACCGCGGCCCAGCGCGGGAACCGGTGGCGCACCAGCCACGACGTCACCGGCTCCAGCCCGACGGCGAGGAAGAACGCCACCCCGATCAGCACCAGCGCGTCGCGCGTGGCCACCACAGCCTGCGCGAGGGCGTAGGTGACGGCGACGCCCGCCGTGGCGGTCATGCCGATGTAGAAGGGAGAGCGGCGGTTCAGCGGACGGCCGGGCTGACCGAGGGGTTCCTCGTCCGACCGCATCCGCGCGGCCTTGGCCTCGGCTTCCGCGACAGGACCCTCGCTCTCGTCGTGCGGTTGCCCCACGGCGTCGTGGTGGCCTTCCCGAGCGTTGTCCCGCGCCTGCGACATGCGCGGTGACTACCCGGAGCCGCGGAGCGGAAAACCGGGTGGTCTCCGCGCTGGCCGTCCGGTCCACCCGCGCCGCTCGTCGTCCGAAGAGGACGGTCTGCGCGCCGCGCCGCCGACGACACCGCGGAACGCCGACGCCGGGTGTCGCGTCGGGTGTTCGCCCCGCCGGCCCCGGCATGCCCGCGCACCGGGGTGTCGTCGTTTGCCGCGCGGTGAATTCGGATACTCGCACCCCATGAGATCCAGTCGCTCAGGTGATGAACCCGTGCTCACGGTCGGTGTGGAGGAGGAGTTCCTCCTCGTCGACCAGGAGGGCCAGCTGTGCCCGGTCGGCCCGGCCGTGGTGGACGAGGTGGATCCCGACGACACGGAGGGCGAGATCCAGCGCGAGCTGGCCCGTGCGCAGGTCGAGTCCGCGACGGGCATCTGCACGACGGCCGAGGAGATCGTCGAGCAGTTGCGCGAGATGCGTGAGCGGCTGGCGCAGGAGGCGGCGTCCTCCGGCGCTCGGCTGATCCCCAGCGGCACGCCGATCCTGTCGGAGAACCAGCCGCCGGAGATCACGCCGAACCTCCGCTACCGCCGCATGGCCAAGCACTTCGGCGCCATCGCCAGCACCGGCAGCACCTGCGGGAACCACGTCCACGTGGCCGTGCCGGACCGCGAGACGGCTGTGCGGGTGAGCAACCACCTGCGGCCGTGGCTGCCGGTGCTGCTGGCGCTGACGGCGAACTCGCCGTTCTTCGACGGCGTCGACACCGCCTACGCGAGCTGGAGGCACGTCCTGTGGTCGCGCTGGCCGTCCGCCGGCCCGCCGCCGCTGTTCGACTCGCTGGACCACTACGAGTCCAGCGTCGAGGCGCTGCTGCGCAGCGAGGCGATGCTCGACCGCGCGATGGTCTACTGGGACGTCCGGCTGTCCGAGGCGCACCCCACCCTGGAGTTCCGGGTGTGCGACGTCGCCGCCACGCCCGAGGAGGCCGCTCTGGTCGCGCTGTTCTCCCGCGGCCTGGTCACCAGGGCGCTGCACGACATCGACGACGGGGTGCCCGCGCCGCGCCTGCCGCAGGAGGTGCTGCGCGGCAACCTGTGGCGCGCGGCCCGCGACGGCTTCGGCGGCTCCGTGCTGCACCCGGTGAACGGGCAGCTGGTCCCGGTGCGCGGCATCGTCGCCGAGCTGCTGGAGCACGTCCGCCCGGTCCTGGAGGCCAGCGGCGACGTCGAGTTCGCCGAGCGGACCCTGGCCGGGCTGGACCGCAACGGCGGCGGCGCGCAGCGGCAGCAGGCCGCGTACGCCAGGCGCGGCGACCTCGCCGACGTGCTGGCCCTGCTGACCGCCGAGAGCGGTTCTGCTTGACGTTCGCGCCGGGTGGGTAAACGTGCCGACATGACCGTCTTCGGCGTGCACGCCTCTCACGAACAGATCCACCCGTCAGATCTGCTGGCGGCGGTGACCCTGGCCGAGCAGGCCGGGTTCACCGCCGCCATGTGCTCCGACCACTTCTCGCCGTGGAGCGAGCGGCAGGGCCAGAGCGCCTTCGCGTGGTCGTGGCTCGGCGCCGCTCTGCAGGCCACGAGCCTGCCGTTCGGCGTCGTCAACGCCCCGGGGCAGCGCTACCACCCGGCGATCATCGCCCAGGCCATCGGCACGCTCGCGGCGATGTACCCCGGCCGCTTCTGGGCCGCTCTGGGCACCGGCGAGGCCAGCAACGAGCACATCACCGGTGACGCCTGGCCGCGCAAGGACGTCCGCAGCGCGCGCCTGCTGGAGTGCGTCGAGATCATCCGGGCGCTGCTCGCGGGCGAGGAGGTCAGCCACGACGGCCTGGTCACCGTGGACCGCGCGCGGCTGTGGACCAGGCCGGAGCAGCCGCCGGCGCTCATCGGCGCGGCGGTCAGCGAGCGCACCGCGGCCTGGTGCGCGCAGTGGGCGGACGGTCTCGTGACGGTCAACGCCCCCGTGGAGACCCTGCGCCGGATGGTCGGCGCCTACCGCGACGCGGGCGGTCGCGGCTCGCTGCACCTCCAGGTGCACCTGAGCTGGGCGCCCGACCAGGAGCAGGCGCTGCACATCGCCCGCGACCAGTGGCGCAGCAACGTCTTCCCGCCGCCCGTGTGCTGGGACCTGGACACCGCCGAGCACTTCGACGCGGTGTCGGAGCACGTGAGCGACGAGCAGATCACCTCCGTGGTCACCGTCTCCTCCGACCTCGGCCGGCACACCGAACTGCTGCGCACCTACGCCGAACTGGGCTTCGACGAGATCTACCTGCACCACGTGGGGCAGGACCTGAGCGGTTTCATCGACACCTTCGGCTCCGAGGTGCTGCCGCAGCTGAACCCGACGAAGCCCGCGCCCGCCGTGGCGGTGGCCTCGTGAAGCTCACCAGGACCTCGGACGTCTGGTGGAAGAACGCCGTCGTCTACTGCTTGGACGTGGAGACCTTCGCCGACGGCGACGGCGACGGGTGCGGCGACTTCCAGGGCCTCACCCAGCACATCGACCACCTGGCACGCCTGGGCGTGACCTGCGTGTGGCTGATGCCGTTCTACCCCTCGCCCGACCGCGACGACGGCTACGACATCACCGACTACTACAACGTCGACCCGCGGCTCGGCACGCTCGGCGACTTCGTGGAGTTCGTGCGCACCGCCCGCGACCGCGGGATGCGCGTGATCGCCGACCTCGTCGTGAACCACACCTCCGACCAGCACCCGTGGTTCGTCGACTCCCGCAGCAGCCGGGACTCGAAGTTCCGCGACTGGTACGTATGGCGCGACGAGCCGCCGGAGGACGGGCCGGAGGGCGTCGTGTTCCCCGACGAGGAGGACAGCCTCTGGGCGCTGGACGAGAAGACCGGCCAGTACTACCTGCACCGGTTCTACTCCCACCAGCCGGACCTGGACGTGGCCAACCCCGAGGTGCGCGACGAGATCGCCCGCATCTGCGGGTTCTGGATGGAGCTGGGCCTGTCCGGGTTCCGGGTGGACGCCGTGCCGTTCCTGCTGGAGACCGACGGCCTGCCCGACTCCGAGGACCTGCCCGACCCGCACGACTACCTCGCCGACCTGCGGGCGTTCCTCAACCGCCGCAACGGGGAGAGCGTGCTGCTGGGCGAGGTCAACCTGTCCTACGAGGAGACGACGAAGTTCTTCGGGGACCCCGAGGGCGTGGGCGACGAGCTCACGATGTGCTTCGACTTCATCGGGATGCAGCAGATGTACCTGTCGCTGGCGCGCGGTGACGCCGGCGCGCTGGCCGGGGCGCTGCGCGAGCGGCCGGAGCCGCCGCGCGACGGGCACTGGGCGACGTTCGTGCGCAACCACGACGAGCTGACGCTGGACAAGCTCAGCGACGACGAGCGGGAGGAGGTGTTCGCCGCCTTCGGTCCGAGCGAGGACGTGCAGGTCTACGGCCGGGGGCTGCGCCGCCGCCTGCCGGGGATGCTGAACGGCGATCAGCGGCGCATCCGCATGGTCTACAGCCTGCTGTTCTCCCTGCCCGGCACTCCCGTGCTGTTCTACGGCGAGGAGATCGGCATGGGGGAGAGCCTGGAGGCGAAGGGCCGGCTCGCCGTCCGCACGCCGATGCAGTGGAAGCCCGGCCGCGGCGCCGGGTTCTCCACCGCGGACCCCTCGTCGTTCCCCGGCCCCGTGCCCGGCGGCGACTACTCTCCCGAGCACGTCAACGTCAGCGCGCAGCAGCGCGACCCGGACTCGCTGATGTCCTGGGTCAAGATGCTGATCGAGCGCTACCGGGAGTGCCCGGAGCTCGCGTGGGGCGACTACGAGGTCCTCGACACCGGAGAGCCGTCGGTGTTCGCGCACCGCTGCTCCACTCCCTCCGGCACGGTCGTCGCCCTGCACAACCTCGCCGACCGCGAGGTGCGCCCGGAGCTGAAGCTCGACGGGCTGGACGACTCGTGCGTGCTCACCGACCTCCTCGTCGACGGCCGGACCGAGGTGTCCGACGAGGGCGTGGCGACGCTGACCCTCGGCCCCTACGGCTGTCGCTGGCTGCGCGCCACCGCGCCGGAGGACGCCGAGGCGGTCTGACGCGGCGGCGGGTGGCCGTGGTGCTGGTCCACGGCCACCCCCGCGCGCGTCCTCACGTGATCGGCGATCCGCCGGTCACGCCGATGATCTCGCCGGTGACGTAGCTCGACTCGTCCGACGCCAGGAAGACGTACAGCGGCGCCAGTTCCGCGGGCTGTCCCGCACGCCCCAGCGGCGCCTGCTCGCCGAAGCTCTCCACCGTGTCCTCCGGCATGGTCGCCGGGATCAGCGGCGTCCAGATCGGGCCGGGGGCCACCGAGTTGACCCGCACGCCCCGGTCGGCGAGGTTCTGCGCCAGCCCCTTGGTGAAGTTGACGATCGCGCCCTTCGAGGTGGCGTAGTCCAGCAGTTCCGGCGAGGGCTGGAAGCCCTGGATCGACGACGTGGTGATGATCGACGAGCCCTTGCCCAGGTGCGGCAGAGCCGCCTTGCACAGCCGGAACATCGCGTACACGTTGGTCCGCATCACCCGGTCGAACTGCTCGTCCGTGATGTCCTCCAGGCCGCCGGCCTGCGACATCTGGTAGGCGGCGTTGCTGACCAGCACGTCGATGCCGCCGAGCTCCCGCACGGCGGTGTCGACGATCTCCGCCGGGTGGTCCGGTTCGGAGATGTCGCCGGACACGCGCACGCAGCGCTGACCGGCCTCCTCCACGAGCCGCGAGGTCTCCTTCGCGTCCTCCTCCTCCTCGGGAAGGTAGGCGATGACCACGTCGGCCCCCTCGCGGGCGAAGGCCAGAGCGACGGCGCGGCCGATGCCGGAGTCGCCGCCGGTGATGACGGCCCTCCTGCCGCGCAGCCGGTCGTGTCCGGTGTAGGACTGCTCGCCGTGGTCCGGAGTGGTCTTCATGTCCTCGGTCAGGCCGGGGTGTTCGATGGGAGTGTTCACGTCGATCGAGTTCCCACCGCGGCCGGTGGGAAACGCTCAGGACGCCCGCAGCCCGCCCTCGTCGACCGGCGTCTCCGTCGTCACCGGTGTGTCGAGCACCCGGTCGTGACCGACCTCGCGCACCTGCCCGGTCAGCCGGAACGAGCCGGACAGCGGGGTGTCGGTGCTGGAGCGGCCCACGTGGACCTCGATGTCGCCCGGTTCCACGATCCGCCGACCGGCCCGGCCGGTGAACGAGGTGCGGTCGGCGTGCAGCCGGAACCACACCGTCCGCGACGCGCCCGGTTCCAGGTCCACCCTGGCGAACCCGGCGAGCTGCCGCACGGGCCGCGTCACCTGCGCCACCGGGTCGCGCAGGTACAGCTGCACGACCTCCGTGCCGGAGCGGTCGCCGGTGTTGCTCACCGTGCAGCCGATCAGCACCTCGCCGTCCACCGCGACCTCCGCCTCGGACAGCCGCAGGTCGCGGTAGGCGAACTCGGTGTAGGACAGCCCGTGGCCGAACGGGTGCAGCGGCGTCGGGTCGAGGCTCGTGACGTCGTTGCGGGTGCCGAGGAACGAGGTGAGGTAGGTGCCGGGCTGCGCGCCCGGCAGGGCGGGCACGGACACCGGCAGCCGCCCGGACGGGTTCACCCGCCCGGCGAGCACCTCCACCAGTGCCGGGCCGCCCTCCTCGCCGGGGAAGAACAGCTGCACCACGGCCGCGGGGCGGTCGCCGAACTCGCCCAGCGCGTAGGGCCGGCCGCTGCACACCACGAGCACGACGGGCGTTCCCGAGTCGAGCACGGCGTGCACGAGGTCGGCCTGCGCACCGGGCAGCCGCAGGTCGGGAGCGTCGCAGCCCTCGCCGGACGTGCCGCGCCCGAAGAGCCCGGACCGGTCGCCCACGACGACCAGGCACACCTCCGCCTCGCTCGCCGCGCGCACCGCCTCCGCGAAGCCGGAGCGGTCGTCGCCGGTGACCTCGCAGCCCGGCGCGTGCACGACGTCGTCGCTCAGCCCGTCGCGCACCGCGTCGAGCACCGTGGGGATGTCGATGCCCAGCCCGACCTCCGGGTGGGAGACGCCCACGTGGTTGGGGAAGGAGTAGCAGCCCAGCATCCCGTGCGGGTCGTCGGCGAGCGGGCCGACGACGGCGACGCGCCCCGGCCGCTCCAGCGGCAGCACGCCGGAGTTGGCCAGCAGCACCACCGACTCGTTCGCCAGCTCGCGGGCCAGCTCGCGGTTCTCCGGCGGGTCCAGGTCGATCGGCGCGTCGACGTCCGGTGCGGTCGGGACGCCGTCGAGCAGTCCCAGTTCGCCCTTCTGCCGCAGCACGCGGGTGAGCGCGCGGTCCACCAGGTCCTCGGACACCGCGCCCGAGGTGACCTGCTCCAGCAGCGGATCGCCGTAGCAGCGCACGGCGGGCAGCTCCACGTCCACCCCCGCGGTCAGCGCCTGCGCCGCGGCGTCGCGCGCGTCGGCGGCCACGCCGTGCAGCACGTGCAGGAACGAGATGCCGAAGTAGTCGGCCACGAGGGTCCCGGTGAAGCCCCACTCGTCGCGCAGGAGCGTCGTCAGGAGCTTTCCGTCTGCGGCGGAGGGAACACCGTCGATCTCGGTGTAGGCGTGCATCACCGAGCGCGCGCCGCCCAGGCGCAGCGCCATCTCGAACGGAGGCAGGACCACGTCGGCGATCTCGCGCGGTCCGGCGCCGACCGGGGCGTGGTTGCGCCCGGCGCGCGAACCGGCGTACCCGGCGAAGTGCTTCAGGGTGGAGACGACGCCGGCGCCCTCCAGACCCTGCACGTAGGCGGCTCCGATGCTGCCGACGAGGAAGGGGTCCTCGCCGATCGTCTCCTCGACCCGGCCCCAGCGGTGGTCGCGGACCACGTCGAGCACGGGGGCCAGGCCCTGGTGCACGCCGAGGAAGCGCATGTCGCGGCCGATGGTCGCGGCGACCCTGCGCACCAGGTCCGGGTCGAAGGAGGCGCCCCAGGCCAGCGGCACGGGGTACGCCGTCGCGCCCCACGCGGTGAACCCGGCGAGGCACTCCTCGTGGGCCAGGGCCGGGATGCCGAAGCGGCTGCGCCCGGCGATCTCGCGCTGCGTGCGCTCCAGCGACCGCGCGCCGGCCAGCGGCTCGACCGGGGCGGTGCCGAAGGTGCGGCACAACTGGCCCAGACCGTGCTCGGTGGCCTTCGCCCACGGCGGCGTGTCCTCGGCCAGGTCGTCCTGGTGCGGGGCCACGACGTCACCGCTGCTCGACGCGCTCACCCACACCGAGCTGAGCTGGGCGAGCTTCTCCGGGAGCGTCATGCGCCGGACCAGGTCGGCCACCCGCGCGTCGAGCGGCACGGCGGGATCGCGCCAGATGTCCTCACCACGATCATCGGTCATGGCCCGAACAGTATCGGAAACTATCGAAAAACCACTACGCCCGCGACGGCGGGGCCGTGCTCTGCCGGACGACGAGACTCGTCGCCAGCTCCAGTCGCCAGTGCTCCGGCCGCTCGCCGCGGGCGAGCGTCAGCACCAGGCGGGTCGCCGCGGCTGCCATCTCCTGCAACGGCTGGCGGACCGTGGTCAGCGCCGGTCCGGTCCACTTCGCCACCGGCAGGTCGTCGAAGCCGACCACGCTGAGGTCCTCGGGGATGCGCAGCCCCCTGGAGCGCGCCGCCTCGTAGACCCCGACGGCCTGCAGATCGCTGCCGGCGAAGACGGCGGTGGGCGGATCGGGCAGCTCCAGCAGTGACATCGCCTCCCGCTGGCCCGAGGTGACGTGGAAGTCGCCGTGCCGGACCAGCGCCGGGTCGACCGCGACGCCCGCGGTCTCCAGGGCGGCGCGGTAGCCGTCGACGCGCGCGCGGCTGCACAGCACCCGCTCCGGGCCGCCGATCACCGCGATCCGGCGGTGACCGAGCTCCAGCAGGTGCCGGGTGGCGGTCAGGCCGCCGTTCCAGTTCGTGGCGCCGATGGACGGCACGTCCGCGCCGGGGTCGCCGACCGGGTCGACCACGACGACCGGGATCTGCCGGGCGTGCAGCTTCGCGAGCTGCACGCCGCCGGGGTCGGAGAAGACCGAGACGACCCCGACCGGACGGCGTGCCAGCACGTCCTCCGCCCAGTCGCGCCCGCCGGAGCCCGGTTGCAGCTCCGACAGCACGACGGAGACCCCGCTGTCCCTGGCCACCGACTCGACGCCGCGGATGATCTCCAGCGCCCACGCGCTCTCCAGCTCGTGGAACACCAGCTCCAGCAGGTCGGCCCGCCGGGCCCGGCCGTCGTTGCGGCGCTGGTAGCCGTGCTGGCGGATGATCGCCTCGACCCGTTCGCGGGTGTCGCGGGCGACGTCGGCCCGGCCGTTCATGACCTTCGAAACTGTCGGGACCGACACCCCGGCCTCGGCCGCGATGCGTGCGATGGTGACTTTGCCGCGAACGGTGCCGTCGGGTTGCGAGGAGTCGGTTTTCCCTGGCATGGCGGCAGTCTACGGTCCGTTGAGACGCCTGTCCGGCACATCCGGCCGATGATCCGCGGTTGTTCGGTCCACGGCTCGTCTCGCGCGCTCACCCGCTCGAAACCGGTCGGGACAGGACGAAAGAAGAGTCGGCTCGGTCGCGGGAATCGCGAGATTATTTTCGTGCGCACAGGATTGTGGCCACACCGTTGACTCCACGCGTCCCGATCGTGACACTTCCCGTTTGAGAGCGCTCTCACCCGTCGTGGAAACCCTGCGCGGTGCCGCTCGGCTCCGCTTCCCCGTGACGTGCGAGGACAACAAGTGAAGAGAAGGACAACGGCGCTCACCGGCGCTGCGGCGCTGGCCGCCGCGCTGATCGCGTTTCCCATCACCTCCGTGGTGGCGTCTCCGTCGACGTCCGACCCCGGGGTCCAGAAGCTCGACATCGCACCCGAGATGCTCGACGCGATGCGCCGCGACCTGCGGCTCACCGACGAGCAGATCGAGGGCAGGCTCGCCGTGGAGGCGGCCGCCCCCGTCGTGGAGCGGCAGGTTCGCACCGAGCTCGGGGCGGACTTCGGCGGCGCCTGGCTGCCCGAGGACGGGCGCGCGCTCGTCGTCGGCGTGACCGATCCGTCCAAGGTGGACGCGGTCCGCGAGGCCGGCGCCGAGCCGAAGCTGGTCGAGCACAGCGAGGAGCGACTCGACGACCTGAAGTCCACTCTGGACGGCGTCGCCGCCGAGGCGGGCGAGCAGATCCACGGCTGGTACGTCGATCCCGCGAGCAACAGCGTCGTCGTGGTGGCCGACCCCGCCGCTCAGGACAGCGCCCGCGAGTTCGCCGCCGCGTCCGGCGCGGCGGGCGACGAGGTGCGCGTGGTCGCCGCGCAGGGCGAGGCGCCGCGGCCGATGCACGACATCCGCGGCGGTGACGAGTACGTCATCAACCGCAACACGCTGTGCTCCGTCGGCTTCTCCGTCCAGCAGGGCGGGTTCGTCACCGCGGGGCACTGCGGCGCGGTCGGCAGCCCCACCGCCGGGTTCAACGGCGTCGCGCAGGGCACCTTCCGCGGCTCCTCGTTCCCCGGCGACGACCACGGCTGGGTGCAGACCAACTCCTCCTGGACGCCGCAGCCGTGGGTGAACAACCACTCCGGCGGCAACGTGACGGTCGCCGGTTCCCAGGAGGCCGCCGTCGGCAGCTCGGTGTGCCGCTCCGGCCGCACCACCGGCTGGCGCTGCGGCACGATCCTCGGCAAGAACGAGACCGTGCGCTACCCGCAGGGCGCCGTGTCCGGCCTGACCAGGAGCAACGCCTGCGCCGAGGGCGGTGACTCCGGCGGCTCGTGGGTCGCGGGCAACCAGGCCCAGGGCGTCACCTCGGGTGGATCGGGCAACTGCACCACCGGCGGCACCATGTACTTCCAGCCGATCGGGGAGATCCTGTCGGTCTACGGGCTGTCGCTGACCACCAGCGGTGGCGGTAGCGGTGGCGGTGGCCGGATCATCGGCTACGGCGGCCGGTGCGTGGACGTGCCCGACTCCAACGCCTCCGAGGGCGTCCAGCTCCAGATCTGGGACTGCAACGGCACCGGGGCGCAGAACTGGACCTTCGCCTCCGACGGCACGGTCCGCGCGCTCGGCATGTGCATGGACGTCGCCTGGGGCTCGCGCGACAACGGCGCGAGCATCCAGCTCGCGAGGTGCAGCGGCAGCCCGGCCCAGCAGTTCGTGCTCAGCGCGGCGGGCGACCTGGTCAACCCGCAGGCCAACAAGTGCGTCGACGTGAAGGACTGGATCAACGCCTCCGGCGCCAAGCTCCACCAGTGGGAGTGCACCGGCGGCGCCAACCAGAAGTGGCGTCGCGGCTGACGCGGGCACCCCTCGTGACGTGGCCCGTCGTGCGTGCGGTTCGTCCCGCCCGCACGGCGGGCCCGTCGGGCGGGACACGCGTGAACGTGGCGGAGCGTGTCCGGGCATTGACGCACCGCTGACACGGACGGGTGATCCACTGCCGCTATGGTGGGCCCGGTGGTGGATGAGTCACTCGTCGTCGAGCGGGTCGCGGGCATCGCCCGCGCCCTCAGCGCCAGGGCCGCCGAGTTCACCGTCGAACTGGTCAAGCTCTACGAGCAGCAGATCCCGCACCTGCTCCAGGACGACGAGCGCATGGTCAGCCTGCTGGCCTCCAGCGTGCAGCAGAACATCGAGACCGCCATGCAGGTCTTCCAGCACGACATCGACCCGGCCAGGGTGGACGCGCCCCTCGCGGCCCTGGAGTACGCGCGCCGCCTCGCCCAGCGCGGCACCCCCGTCCACGAGCTGATCCGCGCCTACCACGTGGGGCAGACGGCGGTGCTGGACAACGCGCTGACCGTCGCGATGGTCGAGGTCGGGGAGCCCGAGCTGCTCGGCGCGATGGTGCGCCGCGTCGTGACCACCACCTTCGCCGTCATCGACCGGGTCACCCAGCAGGTCGTCATCGCCTACGGCGAGGAGCGCGACCGCTGGCTGCGCAACCAGAGCGCCCTGCGCGCCGCGCGCGTCCGGCGCGTCCTGGCCTCCGACACCGACGTGGCCGAGCTGTCCGACACCGACCCGACGCCCCTGGGCTACCGGCTGCGCGGCACGCACGTCGGTCTCGTGACCTGGCACGTCGGCACCCCGGAGACGGGCAGCGCGCTCGGTGAGCTGGAGACGTTCACGACCGCGCTCGCGGCGGACGTCGACGGAGTGGACCGGCCGCTGTTCGTGCCGTGCGACGAGACCAGCGCGTGGGCGTGGCTGCCGCTGGGGGACGCGGTCACCTCCGCCGACCAGCTCGCCGAACGGGCGCGCGCCACCGCCGCCACGGGCGTGCGAGTCGCACTGGGAGAACCCGCCACCGGTGTCGCCGGGTTCCGCCGGACCCACCGGCAGGCGCTGCGCGTGCAGTCGCTGAGCATGACCGCGGGCGAGCACGCCGAGCCCGTCATGAGCTTCGGCCAGGTCGGATCGGTGGCGCTGATGGCTTCCGACCTGGACTCCGCGCGCGGCTGGGTCGCGGACACCCTCGGCGCGCTGGCCGTCGACGACGAGCACCACCGGCGGTTGCGGGAGACGCTGCTCGCGTTCCTCGCCTCCGGCGGCAGCTACACCGCGGCGGCGGCCGAGCTGCGGATGCACAAGAACTCCGTGCAGTACCGGGTGCGCAAGGCCGAGGAGGCCGTGGGACGGGCGCTGACGGCGAACCGGCTGGAGGTCGAGCTGGCGCTCACGCTGTGCCGGTGGCTGGGCACCGCCGTGCTGTCGCCCGCTTGATCCACCGTCCTTGGTCCTGTCGGACCAACGCCCGGCTCGGACTTCGGGCTCGCAGCACGAAGATTAATCCCTGAGGCGCTCCTACGCTCAGAACCGCGACGTGGCGAAGGGGGTTCTCGGTGCTGGGAACGGCTCGAACACTGGCGACCGTGCGGTACCGGCCGGGGGTCGTCGGAGAGACCAGACGGGTCAGCCACCTGATCGTGGTCGAGGAGCAGCACCACCTCCCGCACGCGGTCGTCACCCGGTGCGGACTGCGGATGCGGCAGGGCGAGGCGGAGGTACTGGACACCGTCTGCGGGATGCCCTGCGAACGCTGCCTGATCGGCTGCTGAGACACCTCAGGAGAGCGCGCGCCTCCTCAACCGGCACCGGACCGGACCCGTGATCTGGAGGGTCGCCCCGAACGCGACGGGCAGCCCGTCGCCGACGGCCGACAGTTCGCGGTGCCGCACCACGACGGCCAGCGCGAGCGCGGCCTCCAGCAGGGAGAAGTGCTGACCGATGCACGCGCGCGGCCCGCCGCCGAACGGCAGCCACGCGTACCGGGGGCGCGCGGCCTCGTTCTCCGGCAGGAAGCGGTCGGGGTCGAAGACCTCCGGGGCCTCCCAGTGCTCCGGGTGCCGGTGGGTGATCCACGGGCTGACGAACACGTCCGACCCCGCCGGGACGTGCAGGCCGTTCAGCTCGACGTCCTCGTGGCAGCGCCGGCCCGTCATCGGGATCGCCGGGTACAGGCGCATCGCCTCCTTGAGCACCCGCGCCGTGCACCGCAGCTCCGGCAGGTCCGAGGCCCGCGGCTCCCGCGCGCCCACCACGCGGTCGACCTCCTCCCGCACCCGCTCCTGCACCTCCGGGTGCGTCGCGAGCAGGTGCAGGGCGCAGGTCAGGGAGGTGGCGGTCGTCTCGTGCCCGGCCAGCAGCAGGATCAGCACCTGGTCCCTGACCTCCTCCGCCGACAGCCGGTCGCCCCGCTCGTCGCGCGCCCGCACGAGCCTGCCCAGCAGGTCGTCCTCCCCGTCCCCGGCCCGCCGCGCGGCCACGATCCGGTCGCAGAGGGCGTACAGCTCGGCCCGCGCGGCGGCGGCCCGCCGGTTCGCGGGGGTCGGCCAGTGCCGCGGGGTGCGCAACGGCGCGAAGCCGCGCCGCAGGAGGTGGGCGTTGACGACGGGGAAGCAGCGCCGCACCACGTGCTCCGCGTCGCTCGCGTCCGCGCCGAACAGGACCTGCGTGACGACGCGCAGCGTCAGACCCGTCATCTCCGGCCCGAGATCGATCTCGTCGCCCCAGCGCGCGACCGTCGAGCGCACCTCCCGCACCATCCGCTCGGCGTGGCCGTCGACCGCGCGGGGCGTGAACACGGGCTGCACCAGCCTGCGCTGGCGCACGTGATCGGCGTCCTGGCTGGTCAGCAGGCCGTTGCCGAAGCTCGCCCGCACCTCGTCGTAGAACTGGTTGTCCTTGCGGAAGTCCGCCGCCCTCCCGCTGAGCACCTGTCGCACGCCCTCGGGGGAGAACACCGCGTAGAACACGGTCCGCAGCCCCGGTGGACCCGCCCACACGCGGACCACGTCGCCGTGCGCCCTCCTGGCCGCCTCCAGCAGACCCAGCACGTCCCGGCGCATCCCCAGCAGAGATCCGACGACGGGCAACCCGTCCGGACCGGGCACCCCGTTCGGCACGCTCACCACCACCCCCCGGTCCGACCCCGCCATTGTGCTGCCCGGCGCGCTGCGCAGGCGGGTGAAGATCGGCCCCGCGAACGGACAGGAGGGCCCGGCGCACCGCGCCGAGCCCTCCTGGTCACCGTGCGAGCGTCGTCAGCCGCCGCTGATCGGGCTGACCAGGTTGTTGCCACCGCCGCCCTGGTTGCCGCCACCGCCCTGGTTGCCGCTCGTCCCCGTGGGCCCGGTCGGCCTGGTGGGCCCGGTGGGCCCGGTGGGCCCGGTCGGTCCGGTGGGGCCGGTCGGCCCGCTGGGGACGCTCGGGATCGACGACGGGGTCTCCTCCGGCTCCTCGGTCGGCACCACGACCTCGCTCGTGGTCACGACCTCCGAGGTCGTGACGACCGTCGTCGTGGTGGGCTGGCTGACCGTCGTGGGCGGGGGAGCCGCCCTGCCGATCAGCTCGGTCTCGGGCAGCGGCTCCTTCGGCGTGCCCTCCAGCGCCCCGTTCATGAACGCCTGCCAGATCTTGCCCGGCACGCCCTTGCCGTAGATCGGGCTGCCGTCCTTGTCGCGGATCTTCTCCAGGTTGTCCGTGCCGACCCACACCGCCGCCGACAGCGACGGCGTGTAGCCGACCATCCACGCCTTCGAGTTCTCCGTCGTGCTGTTGGGGTACTCGTGCGTGCCGGTCTTGCCGGCGCACTCGCGGCCGTCGTCGCACCCGATGCCCGACCTGGACGGGATCTCCTTGAGGGACTCCGTCACGTTGTTCGCGATCTTCTTGTTCTGCTCGGGGTTCGAGTCGAACGCCAGGCTCTCGTTGCTCCGGTGCTCGTAGAACGACGCTCCGTCGGGGTAGGTGACCGACTCGACGAAGTACGGGTCGCGCTTGACGCCCTCCGCGGCGAACGTCGCGAACGACGAGGCCATGTCGAACGGCCGCACCAGCGTCTTGCCACCGCCGATGGCGATGTTCGCGTCCGGGTTGCCACCCTCCTCGTTGACCAGGAGGTTCTCGCCCAGGGCCTTCTTCGGGATGCCCGCGTCGAACGCCGCCTGCGCCACCGCCTTCGTGCCGACCCGCTCCAGCGCCATCTCGTAGAACACGGTGTTGACGGACTTGAGCATCGCCTCGCGCACGGTGCACTGCTCGGAGCAGACGACACCCGCGGCGTTGTAGACCGGAGGGCGTCCTTCGAACGTCCTCGGCGAGCTGCCGTCGTAGACCTCGTTGAGGCCCTGGCCCTTCTTCAGCGCCGCCACCAGGTCGAACGGCTTGAACGTCGAGCCCGGCTCCTGCAGCACGCCGCGCCCGTAGTCGGTTCCGGCGCCGTCCTTGCCCGCCCAGTAGGCGCGCACCGCGCCCGTCCTCGGGTCCACGGCGGACAGCGACGTGCGCAGCTGCTCGGGCTGACCCTCCATGACCTTCGCCACGGCGGCCTCGGCGGAGTCCTGCGACTTCGAGTCGATCGTCGTCTTGATCGTCACGCCCGCCACGCGGAGCTGGTCCTCGGAGATGCCCTGCTCGCCCAGCTCCTCCATCACCTGCGTCCCGATGTAGGAGCGGACGCCGGACAGGCCGTTCTGGTTGCTCTCGTCGAGCGCCTTCGGCTTCGGGAACTGCTCCGCCGCCCGCTCCTGCTCGGTGAGCCAGCCGTTCTTCACGAGCTGACCCATCGCGTAGTCCCAGCGCTCCCTGGTGTAGGTGTCCTGCTCGGACTTGCTGGGGCTCTGGATCATGCCCGCGATCAGCGCGGACTCCGAGTAGGTGAGGTCCTTGAGGTCCTTGCCGTAGTACACGTCCGCCGCGGCCTTGATGCCGTAACCGCCGCGACCGAAGTAGGTGGTGTTCAGGTAGGCGGTGAGGATGTCCTTCTTGTCCTGCTGCTGGCTCATCTTGTAGGCGCGCACGATCTCGTTGAACTTGCGGCTCAGCGAGTTCTGGTCCTCGGCGGTGGCCATCTTCACGTACTGCTGGGTCAGACCGGAGCCACCGCTGTCACCGCCGGTGACCTGGATCTTCACCGCGCGCAGGATGGCCTTGGCGTCGAAGCCGGGGTTCGTCTCGAACGTCGGGTCCTCCGCGGCGAACACGGCCTTCTTCACCTGGTCGGGCAAGTCGTCGTAGGTGATCGGCGTGCGGTTCGCGCCGGGCGGCGCGATCTTGGCCATCTCGCTGCCGTCGGAGTACTGCAGGATGATCGCCTTGCTCTGCTTCGCCGCGACCTCGTCGGGGTTCGGCACGTCGAGGACCTGGTAGGCGATGGCGAACGCCAGCACCGGCGCCACGATCATCAACCCCAGGGCGATGAACCCGCCCAG
Source organism: Umezawaea beigongshangensis (assembly GCF_016464305.1). Classification (GTDB taxonomy): domain Bacteria; phylum Actinomycetota; class Actinomycetes; order Mycobacteriales; family Pseudonocardiaceae; genus Umezawaea_A; species Umezawaea_A beigongshangensis. Next base: position 411,572 of record NZ_JAEIOJ010000002.1, on the reverse strand, counting down.
GCGCACCCGCCGCCAGATCTTCTTCTTCCGCAGGGCGCGCTCGCCGGCCTCCAGCTCCTCGTCGTCGACCTCGTCGGCCTCGTCGACGTCGTCGTAGTCCTCGTCGTACTCGTCCTCGTAGAGCTCGTCGGGAGTCTCGTCGGGTTCGAGGTGGGTCAGCAGGTCGGGCTCGCGCTCACCCGACGGGGGCGGGCCCACCGGGGGCAGCAGGTCGGTCCGCTCGTCCACGGGACGGCGTGCGGGAGCACCGGGGCGCTGCGGGCCACCGCGACCGGGCGGCACGGGAGGACCGCCGGGACGAGCGCCCGGCGGAGGGCCGCCCGCGCCGGGGGGCACGGCGCCGCGCCCACCGGGCGGCGGGACCGGCGGACGTCCACCGGTCCCGGCGGGCACACCGGGACGCCGCGGCGGCTGCTGCCCCCGCGGCGGCTGGCCACCCGGCTGCTGTGCACCCGGCTGCTGGGCACCCGGCTGCTGGGCACCCGGCTGCTGGGCACCCGGCTGCTGGGGTCCGCGCGGGCTCCCCGGCGCTCCGGGCGTGCGGGGAGCCTGGCTCTGGGGCGGTGGACCCTGCGGCGGCAGACCTCGCGGCGGCTGGCCGGGAGCACCGGACGGGCCGCCCGGCCGGCGCGCGGGGGCGCCGGCGTCGGGGTCGTCGCCGGTGGGCCACTGCGGCTCCTGGCCGCGTTGCCTGTCGTCGTGCTCGTCGTTCACGGAAGAGGTCCTCCCAGACCGGTGCGCTGCAACACGCCGTTGCGGCGGTCGTGGCAGATGTCGCGGGCGCGGTGCTTCGCCGAAGCGAGCACCACGTGCTGAAAGACGTTCGTGTGCACCTCGTGGTTGCGTGCCAATTTCACCGGAAGTGCTCAGCGGAGGCGCAGGGGGGTACCTCCATGCGGCCGATCGGATGATCTGACCTGCTCGTACGGAGGGGGTGGTGACCGCGCGTGCCGCTCATGAGAGACAAGCCTGGCACACCGTGCCGACCTCGGCGGAGGGTGTCGTGATGCGCACCACGTGCCGGGTCACGTCTAGGATGCCCCGCGTGATCGAGTCCGCCGTCGGATCGGCGTCACTGGCCGAGCGCAAGCGACAGCTGGTCCGAGACGACCTCACCGACGCCGCTCTGACCCTGTTGGCGACCCGCGGCTTCGAGGAGACGACCGTCGAGGAGATCGTCGCCGTCGCCGGTGTGTCCAGGCGCACCTTCTTCCGCTACTTCCGGTCGAAGGAGGACGTGGTCGTGGAGCACCGGGGTGACTGGGGAGCGGTGCTGCGCGCCGAACTGGCGGTGCGCCCTGCCGGGGAGACGCCGGCGCAGGCCGTGCGCGGCACCCTGGTGCGCTTCGGCGGCCACCACGACGCCGGGGACGCGAGAGCGCTGGCGCTGTCGACGCTGACCGTCACCACTCCGGCGCTGTTCGCCCGCTACCTGGAGCGTCAGGCGCACTGGCGGGCGCAGCTGACCGAGGAGCTGGCCGCCCGCGCCGGTGCCGCTCCCGCGACCGACCTGCGGTCCGCGCTCACCGTGGCGGTGGGGTTCGCGGCGTTCGACACCGCGCTGTCGGCCTGGGTGGCGGACGGGGGTGCGCGCACGCTGCGCGGCCGGGTCGAGGAGGCGTTCGACCTGGTGAAGACCACCTGCTGAGCACCTCTCCCGGCCGGGCCACTGCTGCACGCCCGACCACTACAGCCACGACGACTTCAGTGCTGATCGAAACTGATGCCGGGTCCAGGCCGGCCGGAGCGGTGCGGAACCGGGTCCGCCGACGACCGGAACCGGATGGCGACCGCTGACCCCACCCCGACGCGCTGCGCACCAGCACCGCGCGGTCAGCGCCACGACGCGCTCGCGAAGGCGGCCGGGACGGCGCTGGCGGCCACGCTGGTGCACGACCCGGTGTCGCACGCCCACGGGCGTCCGCGCTGATCGCGGGCCCCGTTCGGCCGCGTCCGAGTGGAACTTCTCCGCCCGCGCGTCCCCAGTTCTACACCGGCGGGTACACCATGGAGGCGACCTGATCTGATTGCAGCACTCCGGTGCGGCCGCCCGCCCACCGACCGAGCACGGCGAGGAGTCGATCATGGCCACTGCGCCCGACCCCGATCGGTCCCCCGTCCGGCACCGGGCCACGACGGTCGAGCGGCTCGTGCCCGACAGCGCGATGACGGCCACCCTGCTCGATCGGGTCGAGGAGTTCCTGCGGATGCTCGCCGGGGCCGAGCGCTGCCTGGGCGCCGACCGCTCGCTGCCGCCGCCGATCGCGCACGGCGCGACGCTGGAGGCGTTGCACCGGGTGCGCACGGCGATCTGGCCGCAGCTGCACGTGATCGCCGGCACCGACGGGCCGCGCATGGTGACCCCGCACGGCGTGCGGCTGCACAGCCCGCTGCGCGTGGTGCGCCTGCGCTCCGACGACCTCGACGTGCTCGACGCCGCCGTGCAGGTGTGCAGCCTGGCGCTGATCACCGGGCCCGCCGTCGGCTCGCAGCACGCGGAGGACCTGGCGGTGGTGCTCGACGAGGTGGGCCGCCGGTCCGGTTACCGGCCGCCGGCCGCCACCAGGGTCATCGCGCCCCTGTCGCGGTTGTGCGTCGTGCTGACCCTCGCCGACGACGACGACACCCGGTCGCTGCGCACGGCGATCTCCCTGGCGCCGAGCCCCGCCGACGACGTGGAGCTCACCCTCGCCCAGGAGATCGCCTACCAGCGCTTCTTCGGCCGGCTCATCGCCCAGCTCGCGGACGACGACAACCCGCTGAGCAGCCGAGCCTGACCGCTCAGGCGCCGTCGGTGCGCTTCGACTCCTGGAAGGCGTCCTCGTTCATGCCGCGCCGCCAGTAGCCCGAGATCGACACCTGCTCCTTGCTCAGGCCGCGCTCCTCGAACAGGTGACGGCGCAGCTGCTTCACCGCGCCCGTCTCGCCGTGCACGAACACGTGCGGTGTCCCGGCCGGGAACTCCAGGGCGCGCACCGCGTCCACGAACGACCCGCCCTCGCTGCGGTGCACCCACCGCACGTCCACCAGGCCGGGTCCCTCCAGCTTCTGCTCCTCGGCCGGGTCCTCCACCTCGACGATCGCGATGGCCCGCGCTCCGCCGGGCAGGTGCTCCACCGCCGCGCCGATCGCGGGCAGCGCGGCCTCGTCACCGGCCAGCAGGTGCCAGTCGGCGGCCGGATCGGGCGCGTAGGCGCCACCGGGCCCGAGGAAGGAGAACTCCTCGCCCGGTCGCACGCTCGCCGCCCACGGCCCGGCCAGGCCGGTGTCGCCGTGGTGCACGAAGTCGATCGCCAGCTCTCCCGCGGCGCGGTCGACGTGGCGGACCGTGTAGGTGCGGGTGACCGGCCACTGCTCGCGCGGGTACGTCTCGCGCACGGCGGCCACGTCCAACGGCTGCGGGTAGCTCACGCCCGCGGGCGGGAACAGCAGCTTGACGTAGGCGTCGGTGAAGTCGTTGCCGGTGAAGGACTCCAGGCCAGGCCCGCCGGCCACCACCCTGATCATGTGCGGCGTGATGCGCTCGGTGCGCAGCACCCGCAGCGTGGTCGTCCCGCGGCCGCGCCGGGGCGGGGCCGTCCGCTCTGCTCGTTCTGGCATTGCCTTAGGCTACCCTAAGTAGCGTCGCGGGCCGAGGACGTCCACGACGGCACCGGGGTGAACCGGAGCAGCGCCGGCGGGGTTCTGCGGACCGGTCATCGCGCCCGCCACGCCACCGGAGGGGTTCGCCGCCGCCGTCGGGACCACGATCGCGCTCCGGCACGACGAGGGGCCGCGAGCTGGTGCTCGCGGCCCCTCGTCGTGCGCGTGCGCGGGCTACGCCACGCGGCGGATGGTGTTGACCGAACCGATCGAGTCGATGTCGGCGATCTTCACCGGCACGCCCTCGGTCGCGGCGTGCACGGCCCGCGTCCCGTCGATCGCCATCGCGACGTGGCTCTGCTCGGCGTAGTAGATGATCAGGTCGCCGGCCTGCACCGAGCCGCGCGAGACCGACGTGCCCACCACGGCCTGGCTGTAGGTCGTGCGCGGGATCGAGACGCCGGCCTGGCGGTAGGCCGCCTGCATCAGGCTGGAGCAGTCCCAGGAGTCGGGGCCGTTGGACCCGAACACGTAGGGCTCGCCGCGCTGTGCCAGGGCGAACTCCAGCGCGATCGCCGCCGCGTTCGACGCGTTCGCCGGAGGGGTGACCTCGGAGGTGTCGCCCGCCTGGCTCAGCGTCTGCCTGGCGCTGGCCGACAGCGAGTCGTACTGCGCGCGGGCCTCGGCGACCTGCGCGTCGGCGTCGGCCTTGCGCCGGCCGATCTCGTCGACGAGGTCGGCGGCGGCGTCGGACGCCTCCGTCGCCCTGCCCTGCGCGTCCTGCGCGCCCGCCCTGGCCCGGTCGGCCTTCGCGGTGGCCTCGGAGAGCTTGCCCAGCGCCTCGTCGTTGTCCGCGGCGAGCACCCCCAGCGCGGACATCCGGTTGAGGAAGTCCTGCTGCGACTCGCTCACCAGCAGTGCGGAGAGCTGGTTGAACCTGGCGCCCTCGAAGGAGGCCTCGGTGAGCAGGTCGACCTGTCCGCGGAACTGCTCCTCCTGGGCCGCGGCCTCCTCCTGGAGGCGTTGCGCGGCACCGAGGTCGTTGTTCGCACCGTCCAGATCCGACCGTCTGGCCCTGAGGTCCTCCTCGGCCTTGAGGTACTCCTGGCTGAGCTTCTCGGCCTCCTGGGTGAGCTGCTGGTACTTGCTCAGCGCCTCGGACTCGGGGTCCGCCGCGGCACTGCCGGACGTGAGTCCGACCGAGGCCACGACGGCCGCCGCGGCGAGCGCCGCGCTGACGGTGCGTGTGGCTGGATGCGACAACACGTCGCGCAGCCCTCCTTCACGTCAAAGTGCAATCCCCCGAAGGGGTGTTCCTCGGATGAGGTCTCGGACAGGTTACGGAACGGTCTCCGTTCCGTCCACCACCACGTTCACCGAGGCATACGCAGGGGAAGTCGGGACAGTTCACTCGACCGACGGGTGAACTGATGTCACCCGTTCGTGGAGCCTGTTGCCCGGGCTGCGAGGGCGTCCGGCCGGTGAGCCGCTGACGACCGCGACCCGTCCGTGGCACCGCGAACCCCGGTCCGGTGCGCACGAACTCCTCCCGCAGGGCGCGGGCGTGATCGGAGCGCGGGAGTGCCCGGCGGGGTTCGACGAGCTCCGCGACCGGACGGGAAGCCGGACGTCCGGGAAAACAATTCGGAAACACGCCGTTGACGTGGCGGGCGACCGGTCGTAGCTTTTCGCGTCGAAGCGCTTCGACAGTTCGACGCACGAGGTTCGTCTCCCGCTCCACCGGTGGTGGGGTGCTGTGCCCTCTCGACGCTGTGCCTTCTCGACGCTGGCCCTCTCCACGCTGTGCCTTCTCCACGCAGGTCCCCGACCGACGCCGCCGCGAGCGGCGCGCTCCTCCGCGCGCTCCGCTTCCCGCCCGGCGTGACCCCGACGCACCGGAGGTACCCGATGATCACGCGAGGAACAGCCGCTCTGGCGGCCGCCCTGGCCGCCGCGGTGGTGGCGCTGACCGGCTGCGGGGATTCGGGGTCGAGCGACCCCGGTGTGCTGAGGCTGTGGCACTACGAGGGCCCCGACAGCGCGATGGGGGTGGCCTGGGCGCAGGCGATCGAGGAGTTCGAGGCGTCGCACCCCGGTGTGAAGGTCGAGTTCGAGGAGAAGGGCTTCGAGCAGATCCGCAAGACCGCGCCCATGGTCCTCAACTCCTCCGACGCGCCGGACCTGATGGAGTACAACAAGGGCAACGCCACGACCGGCCTGCTGTCCAAGCAGGGCCTGCTGGCCGACCTGAGCGAACAGGCCGCCTCCCGCGGCTGGGACGACCTGCTCTCGCCGGGGCTGCAGACCACGGCCAGGTACGACGAGAACGGCGTGATGGGCTCGGGCAAGTGGTACGGCGTCCCGAACTACGCCGAGTACGTGACGGTCTACTACAACGAGGACGCCTTCGCCGCGCAGGGCGTCGCCGTGCCCACGACGTTCGAGGAGTTCACCGCCGCGCTGGAGAAGTTCCGCGCCGCGGGCACGACCCCGATCGCGATGAGCGGAGCGGAGTACCCGGCGTCCCAGCTGCTCTACCAGCTGGCGCTGAGCAAGGCCGACCGCGACTGGGTCGACCGGTTCCAGCGCTACACCGGTGACGTCGACTTCCACGACGAGGCGTGGGTGTACGGCGCCGAGACGTTCAAGTCCTGGGTGGACGCCGGCTACATCAGCAAGGACACCGCCGGGCAGAAGGCCGAGGACATGGGTGTCTCCTTCATCAACGGCCAGCACCCGATCATGATCTCCGGCACCTGGTGGCAGGGCAGGCTCGCCGCCGAGGTCGAGAAGTTCCAGTGGGGATCGTTCCTGCTGCCCGGCAGCCCCATGACGCTCGGCGCCAGCGGCAACCTCTGGGTCGTCCCGCAGGGCTCGAAGAACAAGGAGCTCGCCTACGACTTCATCGACATCACCATGCGCAAGGGCGTGCAGAACGCGCTGGGCAGGGCGGGCGGCCTGCCCGTCGCCGCCGACGAGGGCCAGAGCGGCACGCCGGACGACCAGCAGGTCGTCGAGAACTTCGCGAAGATCAGCCAGGTCGACGGGCTGGCCTACTACCCGGACTGGCCCGCGCCCGGCTACTACGACGTGCTGGTCTCCGCGACGCAGAAGCTGATCGCGGGCAGCGCCTCGCCGCACGAGGTGCTCGCCGAGATCGAGGCGCCCTACCGGGAGAACCTCCCGAACGTGGGCAAGTGATCCGACGGTGACGACGACCTCCGCCGGACCGGCGCCCACGATCGCGTCCCCCGCTCCGCCGCGTCGCAGGCGGAGCGGGGGAGGAGCCCCCTACCTCGTCTTCCTCGTCCCCGGCGCGCTGCTGCTGCTCGTGGTGATCCTGCTGCCGCTGGTGATGAACGTCGGCATCAGCTTCACCACGTGGACCGGCGTGGGCACCCCGGAGTGGACCGGGTTCGACAACTACGAGCGGTTGTTCTCCGACGGCGCCTTCTGGGCGTCCTTCCGGCACAACGTCGGCCTGATCGTCGCGATGGCGATCCTGCCGACTCTGGCCGGTCTCGTCGTCGCCGCCGCGCTGTTCGACGTCGTCGGCACCCGGTTCGGGCCGCGCGCGGCCGCCGTCCTGCGGGCGTGCGTGTACCTGCCGCAGATCGTGCCGGTGGCGGTCGCCGGGATCATCTGGAGCTGGATGCTCGCGCCGCGCGACGGCGCGCTGAACCGGCTGCTGGAGGCCACCGGCCTCGCCTCGCTGGCGCAGGACTGGCTGGGAGATCCCGACCTCGCGCTCTACAGCGTCATGGGCGTGCTGGTGTGGTTCCAGCTCGGCTACCCCGTGGTGATCTTCGTGGCCGGTCTCCAGCGGGTCGACCCCGCGCTGTACGAGGCGGCGGAGCTGGACGGCGCGTCGTGGTGGCGCAGGTTCTGGCACATCACCGTGCCGCAGATCCGGCCGGAGATCTTCGTGGTCGTGCTGACCTGCACGATCGCCGCGCTGAAGGTGTTCGGCCCGATCTACGTGCTCACCCGCGGCGGGCCCGGCGGCGCCACCAGCGTGCCGTCCTACCTGTCCTACCAGAGCTTCTTCGAGAAGACGCAGGTCGGCTACGGCGCAGCCATCGCGACCGTGCTGACCGTGCTGATCCTGCTGCTGACCGCGGGGTTCCTGCGGTTGCAGAACCGTGCCGAGGGAGGTGAGCGGTCGTGACGACGACGTCGGTGCGCCGCGGCAGGGGCGTGTCCTCGTGGGCCGTGCTGGCCTCGCTGGTGCTGCTCGCGGTGGTGATGCTGCTGCCGCTGGCCGTGGTCGTGTTCAACGCGTTCAAGACCCCGGCGGAGTACTCGGCGAACGGGCCGCTCGCGCTGCCGCAGGGGCTGAACCTCGACGGCATCACGGAGTTCTGGGAGCGGGTCGACTTCGGGCAGAAGCTGTGGAACAGCGTCCTGATCAGCGGATCGGTCGCCGTGCTCGCGGTCGTCGTGTCGGTGCTCAACGCCTACGCGCTGGGCATCGGCCGCATCCGCGGGCGACTGTGGGTGCTGGTGCTGTTCCTCGTCGCCAACACCCTGCCGCAGGAGGCGCTGGTCTACCCGATCTACTACCTGTGGAAGCAGCTCGGTCTCTACGACACCCGCTTCGGCGTGATCGTGGTGTTCACGATCATCCAGGCCGCGTTCGGCACGTACCTGCTGTCGTCGGTGTTCAGCACGTTCCCCCGCGAGCTGCTCGACGCGGCCCGCATCGACGGGGCGTCGAAGTGGCAGGTGCTGGTGCGGGTCGTGGTGCCGATCAGCGCCCCCACCCTCGCCGTGCTCGTCGTGTTCTTCTTCATCTGGACGTGGAACGAGTTCTTCCTGCCGCTGGTGCTGCTCATCTCCAACGACACCCAGACCGTCCCGGTCGCGCTGGGCGTGCTCCAGGGACAGCGGCTGATGGACGCCACGACCACCAGCGCCTCGGCGCTGCTCGGCATCGTGCCCGCCGTCGCGTTCTTCCTGATCTTCCAGCGCACGCTGACCCGCGGCATCACCGCGGGCGCCGTGAAGTAGCACCTCCCACCTGCGGAAAGGCGAGTCCGTGAAGTTCAGCGACGGCTACTGGATGCTCCGGCCCGGAGTGCAGGCCGTGCACCCCGTGGAGGTTCTCGACGTCACCGAGGAGGACGGCTCCCTCGTGGTGGTCGCGCCGGGTCATCCGGTGCGCCGCCGGGGCGACCTGCTCAAGGGACCCGTCGTCACGATCGGCCTGTCGTCGCCGATGCCCGACGTGATCGGCGTGACCCTCACGCACTTCCAGGGCGAGGTGGACCGCGGACCGCGCTTCGAGCTGGCCGACGACGGCGGCGCGTCCGTCCGGACGCACCACGACGACGAGGCGGTCACCCTCACCTCGGGCGAGCTGTCGGTCCGGGTGAGCCGCGAGGACTCCTGGCGGGTCGACTTCGAGGCCGGCGGCCGCGTGCTGACCAGCAGCGACAGCAGGGCCGCCGGGTTCATGACCACACCAGACGGCCACTTCGTGCGCGAGCAGCTCGACCTCGGCGTCGGCGAGGTCGTCTACGGGCTGGGGGAGCGCTTCGGGCCGCTGGTGAAGAACGGCCAGGTCGTCGACGTGTGGAACGCCGACGGCGGCACCAACAGCGAGCAGGCCTACAAGAACGTCCCGTTCTACCTGTCCAGCGCTGGGTACGGGGTGTTCGTCGACCACCCCGGCGCGGTGTCCTTCGAGGTCGGCTCCGAGAACGTGACGCGGGTGCAGTTCAGCGTCGAGGGGCAGAGCCTGCGGTACTTCGTGATCCACGGCCCCACGCCCAAGGAGGTGCTGCGCAAGTACACCGCCCTCACCGGCCGACCGGCCCTGCCTCCGGCCTGGTCGTTCGGCCTGTGGCTGTCCACGTCGTTCACGACCTCCTACGACGAGGAGACCGTGTCCGGCTTCGTCGACGGCATGGCCGAGCGCGGCATCCCGCTGTCGGTGTTCCACTTCGACTGCTTCTGGATGCGCGAGTTCCACTGGTGCGACTTCACCTGGGACCCGCGCACCTTCCCCGACCCCGAGGGGATGCTCACCCGGCTCAAGGCGCGCGGCCTGCGGGTGTGCGTGTGGATCAACCCCTACATCGCCCAGGCGTCGCCGCTGTTCGCCGAGGGCGCCGCGGCGGGGTACCTGCTGCGCAAGCCGAACGGCGACGTGTGGCAGGGCGACCAGTGGCAGCCCGGCATGGCGCTGGTGGACTTCACCCACCCCGCCGCGCGCGAGTGGTACGCCGCCGCGCTGGAGGGCCTGCTCGACCAGGGCGTCGACTGCTTCAAGACCGACTTCGGCGAGCGCGTGCCCACCGACGTCGTGTGGTTCGACGGCTCCGACCCGCAGCGGATGCACAACTACTACTCGCTCCTCTACAACCGCACGGTCTTCGACCTGCTGGAACGGCGGCGCGGCACCGGTGACGCCGTGGTGTTCGCCCGCTCCGCCACGGCGGGCGCGCAGGCGTTCCCGGTGCACTGGGGCGGCGACTGCGAGTCGACGTTCGAGGCGATGGCGGAGAGCCTGCGCGGCGGCCTGTCCCTCGGGGCGTCCGGGTTCGGGTTCTGGAGCCACGACATCGGCGGCTTCGAGGGCACGCCCGACGCGGGCCTGTTCAAGCGGTGGATCGCGTTCGGACTGCTGTCCTCGCACAGCAGGCTGCACGGCAGCTCGTCCTACCGCGTGCCGTGGGTGTTCGACGAGGAGTCCGTCGACGTGCTGCGCACGTTCACCCGCCTCAAGGCGAGCCTCATGCCCTACCTGTACGAGGCGGCGCGGCAGGCCCACACCGAGGGCGTGCCGGTGATGCGCGCGATGGCGCTGGAGTTCCCCGGCGACCCGGCGTGCACCCACCTGGAGCGGCAGTACCTGCTCGGCGGCGATCTGCTGGTGGCCCCGGTGTTCTCCGCCGACGGCGACGTCTCCTACTACGTGCCCGACGGCACGTGGACCCGCTTCCTCACCGGCGAGCAGGTCGGCGGACCGCGCTGGGTGCGCGAGCGGTGCGGCTACTCCGAGGTGCCGCTGCTGGTGCGGCCGGGTGCGGTCGTGCCGGTGGGCGCGGTCGACGACCGGCCCGACTACGACTACGCCGAGGGCGTCACCCTGCGGGCGTACGCGCTCGCCGACGGGGCGCGGGTCACCACGACCGTGCCCGCTCCCACCGGGGAGACGGCGGCGGTGTTCGAGGTGAGCCGCGAGGCCGACGTCGTGCGGGTGCGGGCCGAGGGGGCGACCGGGAACTGGCGGCTGCTGCTCGTGGGCGTCGGGTCCGTCGCGGGTGCGGCGGGCGGTGAGGTGACCGAGACGGAGCTGGGCGTCCTCGTGCACTGCGCGGGAACCGACCTGGTCGTCTCCCTGCGGAGCGGCTGATCCGCGCGTGGGACCATCGTGCCCGCACGACGACCGGGGGCGGGAGTTCTCTTGACCAAGATCACCGACGTGGCCCGGCACGCCGGGGTGTCGCCGAGCACGGTGTCCTACGTGCTCAGCGGCAAGCGGTCCATCTCCGAGGAGACCCGGCGGAGGGTGGAGGAGAGCATCCGGGTGCTCGGCTACCGCCCGCACGCCGGTGCCCGCGCGCTGGCCAGCAGCCGCTCCAACGTGTTCGCGCTGGTGATCCCGTGGAGCAGCGGTGTGCACGTGCCGGTGGTGATGCAGTTCGTCGTCTCGGTGGTCACCGAGGCCCGCAAGCACGACCACGACGTGCTGCTGCTGACCCAGGAGGAGCGGGAGGAGGGCATCAGGAGGGTGGCCGACAGCGCTCTCGTCGACGCCTTCCTGGTCATGGACGTCGAGCTGCACGACGTGCGCGTCCCGCTGCTGCGCGCGCTGGGCCTCCCGTCGGTGCTCATCGGCTTTCCCGCGGACGCCTCCGGGCTGACCTGCGTGGACCTGGACTTCACCGCCGCCGGTGAGCTGTGCGTGGAGCACCTCGCCGGACTCGGTCACCGCCGCGTCGCGCTGATCGGCTCACCGCCGGAGGTCTACGCCCGCGAGACCGGCTACGCCCGGCGCACCGCGGAGGGCTTCGACCGCGCCGGGCAGCGGCTGGGCGTCACCACCAGCACGCACCCGTGCGAGGCCAGCAGGGACGCGGCGCACGAGGTCGTCGCCGCCCTGCTGGAGGAGGACGACCCGCCCACCGCGGTCGTCGTGCACAACGAGTCGGTCGTGGAACGCGTCGTGGAGGCGTTCCAGCGGTCGGGCCGCCGGGTGCCGCAGGACGTGTCGGTGGTGGCGATCTGCCCGGACGAGCTGGCCGAGCGGGCGAGCGTGCCGCTGACCTCGGTCGCGATCCCCGCGCAGGAGGTCGGCGCCCGCGCGGTGTCGCTGCTCATCGCGAAGCTGGCCGGTGGGCAGGTGCCGGCGGCGACGCTGCTGCCGCCGCGGATCACCACCCGGTCGAGCACGGGACCGCGCTGAGGCCCGTCCCGGTGTCGGACGGGGCCCGCCGCACCGTGCGGCGGGCCCCGTCCAGGGCGTCCGTCACCCCTGTTCGTCCTGCTCCTCGCGCCGCCGCCGCCCGCGTCGGGTGATGATCTGCGGCGCCGCGTCGTCGGGCGCCACGTGGGCGCCGCGACGCTGCGGCGGCTGAGCGGGCACGGTGTCCAGGAGCAGCGCGGCGGCCAGTTCGTCGTAGAGGGGAGTGGAGGTCATACCCGCATCGTCTCGGCTGGGAGCCACCTCTTCCACCTGACTGGCGGTACGTGGACGTAGATCACCTGTTCGGGGGACACGGTCGCGCAGCGGAGCGGCGTGGTTCCGCTCGGTCGCCCCCCGACCGCGGTGGATCACGCGCAGGTTGCGATACCCGCGAGTTCTCGCGACCCGGCCGAAACTGTCGGACCGCGCGGTTAGCCTCCCGCCATCTCGTTCCGACGGATCTCGTGCAGGGGGAAGCGATGGGCTGGCTCGACACCGCGGCCGGTTACCGGGTGAGGCTCGGCGACGACGGAAAGCTGCTGTGCCGCAACGGGAAGGGCAAGCAGCTCGCCTCCGTCCCCGCGTCCCTGAAGGACGATCCGGTGGTCGTCCAGCTGCGCCAGCTCACCGAGTGGCTCGCGCGCCACGAGGCGGAGTGCCGGTCCACCGTGGACACCTGGATGGTCCGCTCGCTGCCCGTTCCGACGGCCGTGCTCGCCGAGGTGTGGAGGGACGCCGCCTGGTCCGCGGCCCTGCGCGACCTCGTCGTCACCGCCGACGACGGCACCGGCGCGGAGACCGGGTTCCTGCGCGACGCCGACCCCGAGCGCGGCATCGGCGTGGTGACCCTCGACGGCGACACCCGCAGGCTGCGTCCCGACGTCGTGACCGTCCCGCACCCCGTGCTGCTGGAGGACCTGGACGAGCTGCGCGAGTTCGGCGCGGAGCTGGGCGTCGAGCAGCGGATCCAGCAGCTGTTCCGGCAGACCTTCCTCAAGCCGGCCAACCTCCCGGCCGGGACGAGCTCGGTGAACGAGTTCTCCGGCGGGAAGTTCGAGCAGCTCAACCACGTGCTCAGCCGCTGCCGCACCCTCGGCCACCCGGTGCGCGGAGGCTGCGCCGTCGCCCCCGTGTTCGAGGCGGGCCGCTCGGTCGAGGCGCGCTTCTGGGTGGGCATGGAGTACCCGGAGGCCGAGACCTACACCGGCGCGCTGAACTGGACCCTCGCCGATGGAACCCCGGTGCCCCTCGCGGACGTCGGACCGGTCGCCTGGTCCGAGGGAATGCGCATGGCGTCGGCCGTGCACGCCGGTCGTGTCGTGGAGGAAGCGGTGGTGTCGCTGTGAACGCGTCCCAGAAGAGTCTGGCCCAGAAGAGGGTGGCTCAGAAGAGGGTGGCCCAGAAGGACGTGGCCCAGAAGGACGTGGACCAGCTGATCGCGGCCGGTGCGGTGCTGCCCGCCGAGGGCGTCGGGCCCGGCGGTGACCGCGACACGATCTCCGCGCGCTCCTACACCCACCCCGCGCTGGACGACCGGGTCGTGGTCCGCCTCGTGCCCGAGGTCCTCGGTCGCGCCGAGGACCTCACCCTGGAGTTCCTGGGCTTCACCGAGCCCGAACGCGCCACCGCGGTCGGCGTGGGCCGGCGCAGCGCGCTCGGCTTCCCCGCCTGGGCGCTGATCCACGACCCGGCCAACGCCCACCACGCCCTCAACCTCGTCAAGAACGTGGAGAAGCTGACGCGCACCGCCCGGTCCAAGGCCGGCAGCGCGAAGGACGGCTTCCTCGAACTCGGCGCGATGCTCGGCCGCTCCGCCCCGCACTTCCTGCCCACGTTCTACGAGCAGGCGGGCCGCGCGTTCCTCCAGCACGGCAACGTCGCCTACGCCGCGACGATGTTCGGCAAGGCCAGGGAGGCCGAGGAGGTCCACGACCTCGTCGTCGACCCCGAACGGCTGCGCGAGGTGTTCCTGGAGTTCGCCTTCGCCGGAGCGCTGACCGCCAAGGCGCTGTCCTCGCACGCGAAGGGCCTGGCGAAGAAGCAGTCCACCGACGAGGCCTACGCGTCGTTCTTCACGCTGTGCGTCGAGCGCACCAGGGGTGGCCTGCCGCCCTACACGGGCATGCCGGAGGACCTGCGCAGGCTCGCGAGGGCGGCGAAGCGCGACCTGGCCGCCGAGGACGAGGCGCTGCTGCGCGTGGTCCTGGACACCAGCGCGATCTCGATGGCCGGCGCCGGGTTCTGGAAGTCCTACCGGTCGAGCCTGGTGAGCCTCGCCTCGCGCGACGCCGCCGTGCGCGGTCAGCTCCTCGGCTTCGTGCCCGAGTCGAACACCGCCCACGAGCTGTGGCTGGAGGTGCTCGCCGAGTGCGGCGCGACCGCGGCGCTCACCGCTCCGGCCGGAACCGTGGCACCCGAGGCGGAGGCCCCGGCCGGACCGGCGGGCTGGCTGGGCGCGATGATCGCCGCCCGCAACAGCGGCTGGCGCTCCACCGCCCGTTCCGCCGCGCTGCTGGACCTGGTCGCGGCGATGGCCGACCGGCTGCGCGCCGACGGGGTGCCCGTGGCGGCGGTGCCGAGGTGGCGCTGCGACGAGCTCGACCTGCTCGACCTGTGCTGCGCCGAGGGCGTCCCGCTGGCGATGCCCGAGCGCGCCGTGCAGCTGCCGGTGGAGGCGTGGCTGCGCGACGACGCGCCCGGTCGCCGCGACCTGGCCGCGCTCGCCGCCGACGAGCGGTTCGTCGCGCCGCTGGGCACCGGCCTGATCGGTCACCTGCGCCGGGCCTCCACGACCTCGCGCGTCCCCGCGTCGCTCCTGCGGCCCCTGCTCGGCGTGCCGGGCCTGCGCACCGCGCTGCGCGCGTGGGTCGTGCGCAGCGCGGCCGACCTCGGCGCCACCGGCCTGCCCGGACTCCAGTGGCACCTCGACGACCTGGAGATCGTGCACCTGCCCGAGGCGTACGCGGACTCGCCCGAGACCGCCGGGAAGATCGCGGCGACCGACGTGGCCGCCGTGCTGCGGGCCACGCTCCGCGGCGGCCTGCTCGACGAGTACGGCTGGCCCGCGCTGGAGGCCGCCCTGGAGGCGCTGAACGAGGGTTCCGAGGTGAAGCCCGGCGAGCAGCAGCCCGTGCGGATCGCCGGTGAGGGCTGGCCCGCGCTGGTGCTGCGCCGCGGCGAGTCCGTCGTGGTCGTCGGCCCGGACGGCGTCCTGGCCGAGCACGTGCTGCGCATCCCCGCCGAACTGCGGCACGACTGGGTGTTCGAGCCGTACGCGTCGTGGCACGACGGGGTCCTGCTCGTCCGCTGGCGCGGTCCCGACGGCGATCTCGCCTACTGGAGCGACGCGCCCGAGCAGGTGTTCGACCCCGGCGAGGGGGCGGGACAACGCCGCAGCGGCCCGTCGGCCTCCCTGGCACTTCCCGGTGGTGGCCGGTTCGCCGGGCGCCGGGCGGTGCACCCCGGAGACACCGAACTTCCGGCACGGGGCCCGGCCTTCGGCGACGGCACCCACTTCTGGACCGCCGCCTACCACGACGGCGCGTGGCGCTGGTTCGAGCTGGATCCGGCCACCGGCACCGTCGGCCGCGCCAGCGTGCCCGCCTTCGTCGAGGACTTCGCCGTCGACGGCGCGCGCCTGGACCTCCTCGCGTGCGACGTGCGCCCCTCGCACCCGGCCACCGCGGCCAGTCCGCTGGGCGAGTCCGGCGGACTGCACGGCTGGCGCGTGCGCAGGGAGTCAGACGGCCGCTGGCACGGCGAGCGCGTCGACGGCGTGCGCGTGGTGCTGCCGTCCACCGCGCCCCGCCCGCACGGCGCGCTGAGCGTGCCCGGTGGCGACGGGGTGCTCGTGGTCTCCGACGACGAGCACGACCGCACGACCCTGTTCGACGAGCACGGCGTCCGCCGCGCCGTGCTGACGCACGGCGCGAACAGGCAGGTCATGGCGCGCGGCACCGCCCTGGTGCCCCCGCTGGCCTGGTGGCACCTGCTGCGGCCCCGCGACGAGGCCGGGTCCCGCGCGCTGCGGGCGATCTCGCGGGACGCGGTGGAGCAGCTGCTCGCCGCGGCCGTCGCGGAGGCGGCGGACGACGGTGCGCGGCAGAAGCCGAAGCGGCGGCTGGCGCAGGTGTTCGGCCGCGGCGCGACCGACGATCCGGCCGCCGTGCTGAAGCGGGTCGCACCGGAGATCACCCACCCCGAACTCGTGGCCGGTGTGCTGGGAGTCGTGCGCTGCGCCGCCGCGCTGTCCCGCAGGTTCACCGACCACGCCCGGCTCGCCGACGCCGCGACCGCCGTCGACACCTCGCTGTTCGCGGAGACCGGACCGACGATCGGCGCGTCCGTCATGCGCCGCGCGCTCACCTGGTTCTCCGCCGGGAGGGACTCCTCCAGCGCCGCCGAGGCCGAGACCGTCCTGCCCGCCCTCGTCGCCGAGCTGGGCGCGCGCGTCGCCACGATCGCCTCCGGCGGCGCACCCGCCACCTCCGAGCTGCCGCAGGGCGCGGACGACCAGTGGGAGGACCACCTCGTCTTCCCGCGCGCCCTGCTCTGGCGGGCGGCGTCACCGATCACACCGCACGAGGAGCGCGAGGCGCTCCTCGTGTTCCTGCGCGCCGTCGCCGAGAGCGGCATGACCAGCGGGGGCGGCCACTGGCGCACCGTCACCGTGCTCGCCCCCGACAACGCCGTGCCGCCGAACCGGACCGTCGCGGTGCCCGGCGGGTTCCTGCACGTGGTCAGCAGGGGCTGGTCCCGCGAGGCGCTGCGCCCGTACCGGGGTCTGCAGTACAGCGCGGTCCCCGGCTCCTTCTCGCTGCCGCCGACGTGGCGCCTGGACGCCGCGCGGCCCTGCGCCGAGGACCTCGACCCCGCCACCGCGGCGGCGTTCTCCGCCGCGCTCGCCGCGAACGGGCCGCTGGAGTGGCGCCCGGAGTGGGCCACCGCCCTCGTCGAGCGCACCGGCCTCGGCCTGGCCGAGGCGACCCTGCTGCTGAGCGGACTGCCCCACGTGGACGGGTGGGCGAGCCAGTACCTGAGCACGTCGGAGCGCACCGTGCTGGGGCTGTCCAGTGCCGCGGCCAAGGCGGCCAGGGAACGGTTCAAGTCCCTCGGCCACGCCGAGCGCCGCGCGCTGCTGCACGCCGCCGTGCCGCGCGACCCCGCCGGGCTGTGGACCTCGGGACCCGACCTCGACGGTCTCGCCGACGCCTGGACCGCCCGCTTCGGCCGCAGGCAGCCCGTTCCCGACGAACTGCTGGTCGAGGCGGCGAAGGTGCTGCCGGTGCGCGACAGCGCCGAGTACGTCAGCGGCATCGCCAACCCGGCGACGTGCACCTGGCTCACCACCGACGCGCACCCGCGGACCGCCGCCGGTGCGCGGGAGACCAGCACGGCGTTCACCGCGACCAGGCTCCTCGCCGTGCCGCAGGTTCTGCTGTGGCTCGCCCACCGCCTGCCGGTCGGCTCACCGCTGCGCGCACAGCTGCCCGAGGCGCTGGCACTGGCGTCGCAGCGCGTCGCCCACGAGGACTTCCTGATCGACTTCGGCAGCCTGCACCAGGACGACCCGCTGTTCTCGCTGATCGACGTGCCGCGTCCCGCTCTCGGCACGAGTGCGACGTTCGCGGGCTGGCTGGAGATGACCACGCACCACGAGCTGTACTCCAGGCTGCACGTCCGGCCCTCCGCGGTCGGGCCCGAGCACCGCGACCTGCTGGTCGCGCTGAGCGGCAACGGGTACGGCGGTCAGCACCTCGCCGCGCTGGACCTGCTGAGCTCACCGGGACTCGCGGCGGCGTGCGCCGTCCCCGCGCCGCCCGGCGCAGACCCCGCCTCGTTCCACCAGCACCCCGCCGTGTCCGCGCCCGAACTGCTCGCCGAGGTGGCGGCGCGGCTCGACCTCGACGCCGACGCGGCCGCGCTCTACCTGATGCTGCTCGCGCTGCCCGATCCCACCGACGCCAACACGGCCCGCTGGACCGGGTGGAAGCCCGCCCAGCTGCGCGCCGCCCGCACCGCGCTCGCCGGGACCGACCTGGTCCTCACCGCGAAGCGCGCCAGGGCGGGCCGCTCGCTGTTCCTGCCCGGCGGCTGGCTGCCGCTGAAGGCCCCGCACCTGCCGATCGAGTCCTGGAAGGCGCCGATGTTCGGCTTCACCACCACCCCCCACCGCGTCGTCGTGCCGCTGGAGCCGGTCGCCGACCTGTTCCAGCGCGCCTGGCAGCGCGTCCTCGACGGCGACGCGCCCGCCTACGAGCAGCTCGAGACCGGAGGACGCAGGTGACCACCACCGCCGCCACCGACACCGCCGCCACCACCGCCGCGAGGCAGGTCGACCCCGCCGAGGACGCCCACCGCGAGGAACTGGCGTTCCTGGCCGCGCACGACCCCGGCCCGCGCCCGCCGGGCTGGCGGCTCACCCCGCGGGCGGTCGTCACGTTCGTGATGGGCAGCGGCGGGGAGCCGCTGTCCCTGCCGAGGGGCGTCACCGTCGATGGCGTCCGCTCGCGCCTGGTGATCAGCGACAAGTTCGTCGGCGAGCGCGCCCTGGTGGAGCGGGCGGTGATCACCCTGGCCGGTGAGCGCGGACTGCTGCTCGTCGGCGAGCCGGGCACGGCCAAGTCGATGCTGTCGGAGCTGCTGGCCGCCGCCGTGTGCGGCAGCAGCCAGCTCGTCGTGCAGGGCACGGCGGGCACGACCGAGGACCAGCTCCGCTACGGCTGGAACTACGCGCTGCTGCTGGCGGAGGGGCCGACGCCTCGCGCCCTGGTGCCGTCGCCGGTGCTCACCGCCATGCGCGGCGGGGGCGTGGTGCGCGTCGAGGAGGTGACCCGCTGCCTGCCGGAGGTCCAGGACGCCCTGGTGTCGATCCTGTCCGACCGGCGCATCGCCGTGCCGGAGCTGTCCGGCACCGACGCCGCGACCGTGCACGCCGCGCCCGGCTTCACCGTGATCGCCACGGCGAACCTGCGGGACCGCGGCGTGTCGGAGATGTCGGCCGCGCTCAAGCGGCGCTTCAACTTCGAGGCCGTGGGCCCCATCGGGGACCTGGCCGCCGAGGTCGACCTCGTGCGGCGCAGCGCGAGAGCGGCGCTGGAGAGGGTGCAGGCGGACTTCGCCGTCGACGACGCCGTGCTCGAAGCGCTGGTCACGGCGTTCCGCGACCTGCGCAACGGCGTGTCGGAGGAGGGCTGGAGCGTGGAGCGGCCCTCCACGGTGATGAGCACCGCGGAGGCCGTGTCGGTGGCGACGTCGCTGGGGCTGGCCGGGGCGTACTTCCCCGGCGACCGCGATGCGGCGTCGCTGCTGCCGGGCCACCTGCTCGGCGTCGTGCGCAAGGACGATCCGGGCGACGCGGCTCGCCTGCTGAGCTACTGGGACGGCGCGGTGCGCCGACGCGCCGAGTCGGGCGCGCGGCTGTGGCGACGGTTGTGGGAACTCCGTGACGTCCTCGACGCCTGATCCCGCCCGCACCGCGGCCGACGAGCTGGCCGGGTGCCGGGAGCCGTTCCTCATCGGCGTCCGGCACCACTCGCCCGCCCTCGCGGTCGCCGTCCCCGAACTCCTCGACGCGGCGCGTCCGGAGGTGCTGCTGGTCGAGCTGCCCACCGAACTGGGCGAGTGGCTGCCGTGGCTGGGCCACCCGGACACGACGGCTCCGGTCGCGCTGTCGGGCGCGGCCCGCGACGGCGGCGGTCTCGCGTTCTACCCGTTCGCGGACTTCTCCCCGGAGCTGGCGGCGATCCGCTGGGCGCGGCGCAACGACGTCGAGGTGGTGCCGTGCGACCTGCCGCTCGCCCTGCGCGGCGATCGGCACGAGCACGAGGCGGGCGCGGCGCCGCTGACCGCCGCGCTGCGCCGCGGCACCACCGGCCGCGACGGCGACGACCTGTGGGACCGGCTGGTCGAGGCGGTCGCGCCGGGACAGTCGGCCGAGGCGGTGCGCCGGGCCGCGCTGCTGGTCGGCTGGGCGCTGCGGCACGACGCCGGGACGGCCGTCGACCCGCACGACCTGCGCCGCGAGGCGTGGATGCGCCGCGCACTGGCGGACGTGGCCGGTCGGCGCAGCGCGGCCGTCGTCGGCTCGTTCCACGCCGCCGCGCTGCTGTCGGGCGGTCCCCTGCCCGGCGACCCGCACGACGTCGTACCGGACGACGCTCCGATCGTGACGTCCCTGGTGCCCTACGCGTTCGGGCTGCTCGACGAGCGCTCCGGCTACCCGTCGGGCATCCGCGATCCGGAGTGGCAGCAGGCCGTGCTCCTCGCGGGCGGAGACCCGCTGGCCCTGGAGCGGGCGGCCACCGAGGTGGTCGTGCGGATCTGCGCGGGTGTGCGCGACCGCGGCCACCCGGCCGGGCCGGGCGAGGCGCGGGAGGTCCTGCGGCTGGCCGTCGACCTGGCCCGGCTGCGCGGCCTGCCCGCGCCGGGCCGCGGTGAACTGGTGGAGGCGTTGCAGACCGTGCTCACCGCGGCGGAGCCGCTCGGGCGCGGCCGGATCGTCGCCCGCGCCGCGGGGGACGTCCTCGTGGGCACCCGCACCGGCGTGCTCGCCGCGGGCACGCCCCGCTCCGGGCTCCTGCCCGCGGTCGAGGCGCTGCTCGCCGAACTGCGGCTGCCCGGCCCCGCCGAGTCCGGCACGCCCGCCGATCTCCGCCTGGACCCCCTCCGGTCCGCGCTGGACGCGCGCAGGCAGCTCGCGCTGCGGCAGCTCGCCGTGCTGGGCGTGTCCTACGCGGAGGAGACGGAGACGACGGGCGTGGGCGGCGGTGACGCGCTCACCACGCGCTGGCGGGCGGCCTGGACGCCGTCCACGGCGGCCACCCTGCCCGTGGCCGGTCTGTGGGGCGTCACGCTCCCGCAGGCCGCGGAGGGCAGGCTGCGCGCCCGCCGGGCGGAGGAGGACCGCGCCGGAGGAGCCACGGCGGAACAGGTCCTGGCCGGACTGCGCGCCGCGGCCGGGTGCGGCCTCGCGGCGCTGGTGACCGACCGGCTCGACGACGTGGCGACCGTCCTGCCGGCCTCCGCGACGCTGGGACAGCTCCTGACCGGCCTCGACCTGCTCGACCGCATCGGGTCCGGTCACCTGCCGGGCCTCGCGAGCGATCTGCTGGGCGCGCGGCCCCGCCTGGTCGACGAGCTGGAGGCCGCCGCGGTGGCCCAGCTCGACGGCACCGCCGGGTCGGACGACCTCGCCGACGCGCACGCGGTCGTGGACCTGGGACGCAGGCACGACGGTCGCGGCACCGGACTGCGCCTGGCCGCGACGCTGCGGCGGATGGCCGACGACGGTTCACCGCTGATGCAGGGCGCCGCGGCGGCCACCCGCGTGCTCCTGGAACTGCAACGCCCGGAGGAGCTGGGAGAGCGCGCGGCGTCCTGGGTGGACACCGCCTCCACCTCCGACGACCGCGCGACGCTGCGCCGCAGGCTGACCGGCGTGCTCACCGCGGCGGCCGTGCTGCTGGAGACCCCGGAGGCGCTCACCCCGCTCCTGGACCGCGTGGAGTCGTTGCCGGACCAGGACTTCCTGGACCGGCTGCCCGCGCTGCGGGGCGCGTTCACCTCCGTGGGGCCCGCGGCCCGGCAGCGCGTCCTGGACACCGTGCTGGACCGCACCGGCGAACGGGTGGACGACCCGCGCGGCGCCGATCCCGAACTGGTCGCGGTGTGGCTGCACGCCGAGCGCGCCGGACTCGACGCGCTGTCCGCGCACGGTCTCGACGCTCCCGCACGCCGTCCGGAGCCGGAGGAGCCGCAGGTCTCCACCGGTGCCGCGCCCGCAACCGCGGCTCCCGGCGGCGAACTCCCGTCCTCCCTCCGCTGGCGTCTCGTCCTCGCCCGCCGCGGCGACCGGCCAGACGGCGCCGCCCGCTACGCCGCGGCCCTCGACGAGCTGTACGGCCGGGAGCGCGGTGAGGGCGCGTCGGGCGGCCTCGGCGCCGACCGGTCGGCGGCGTTCCCCGGCGTGCGCGAGTGGTCGGCCGAGCTGGAGGCGCTGTTCGGCGACGGCGTCCGCGAGGAGGTGCTCGCCGCCGCGGTCGAGGCGGGGCGCTCCGACGCCGCGCTGGAGCTGGACCCCGCCGCGGTCCGCCCCTCGGTGACCCTGCTGCGCACCGTCCTGTCCCTCGCCGGCGGCCTGCCGGAGTCGGCCGTGGCGCGGTTGCGGCCGCTGGTCGCGCGGCTCGTCGCGGAACTGGCGGCGCAGCTCGCGAACCGGATGCGGCCGGCGCTCGCCGGTCTCCAGCTCCCCAGGCCCTCTCGCCGGCCGGGAGGGCGGCTCGACCTGCACCGCACGATCCGGGCGAACCTCGCCACCGCGCGCCGCGACGCCGCCGGGCACGTGGTCGTCGTGCCGGAGCGGCCGGTGTTCCGCACCCGCGCGCGGCGCGGCAACGACTGGCGGCTGGTGCTGGTGGTCGACGTGTCCGGCTCGATGGAGGCGTCGACCGTGTGGTCCGCGCTGACGGCGGCGGTCTTCGCCGGGGTGCCGTCGCTGACCACCCACTTCCTCGCCTTCTCCACCGAGGTGATCGACCTGACGGACCGGGTCGCCGATCCGCTGTCGCTGCTGCTGGAGGTCAGGGTGGGCGGAGGCACGCACATCGCGGGCGGGCTGCGGCACGCCCGCACGCTCGTCACCGTGCCCGAACGCACGATGGTGGTCGTCGTCAGCGACTTCGAGGAGGGCGGCCCGCTCGGCGACCTGCTCGCGCAGACCCGTGAACTGGTGTCCTCCGGGGTGCGGGTGCTCGGCTGCGCCAGCCTGGACGACACCGGCCGGGCCCGCTACTCGACGTCCACGGCGGGCGCGCTCGTCGCGGCCGGGATGCCGGTCGCCGCGCTGGGTCCGCTGGAGCTGGCCCGCTGGGTGGGGGAGCAGATCAGATGAACGCACTGCCACCGGTGTCGCCGGGCGTCGTCGCCGAGGTGCTCGACGCCCTCCCACCGCGCCTGCGCAAGCGCTTGGACGCCGCGCTGCCGAGGGCGGCGGAGTGGGTCGTCGCGCTCGACGGCGACACGGCCACCGCCCGGCTCGACGAGGACACGACCCTGACGTGGACGCTGCGCGCCGGTGTCCTCACCGCGGCGGCCGACCTGCGCTGCGGTTGCCTGCTCGCGCCGAACTGCCTGCACCGCGGCATCGCGGTCGCCGCGGCCGGGATCGGGGACGCCGCCGACGACTCCGACGGCACCGACGGCACCGCGTCCCCGCCGGTGGCCGCGGCCGAGCCGGTCACGCAGCCGGACGAGGAGATCACCGCCGGGCAGCGCGGCGCAGCGGGCGCGCTCTGGTCGGCCGCCGGCGCCGTGCTGCTGGCCGGTGCCGCGGGCAGCGGTGCCGTCGTCCAGGCGGAACTGCTGCGCGCCGTGCACACCGCCCGCGTGCACGGACTGCACCGCGCCGCCGCGGCCGGGCTGCGGATCGTGACCGCCCTGCGCGGGTCGCGCGCCGGTGACTCGTCGTTCGACCGGGCGGAGCTCGGCGAGGACCTCACCGAGCTGCTGCTGCTGTGCCACGACCTGCGCACCGGCCGCGGGAACCCCGCTGAGCTGCGCGGGACGGCCCGGCGCGAGTACCGGCCGATCGGCGGCCTGCGGCTGTGGGGCCTGTGCACCGAGGCGGTCGTGACCACCTCCGGCTACGCCGGTGTCGTCACCCACCTCGTCGACGACCGCGGTGGTCTGTGGACGGTCCCGGCCATCGCGCCCGGCGGTGAGGAGCGGGTGGGCCCCGTGGCCGGTGGACCGGTGGCCGTGGGCGAGTCTGGCCTCACCCACCGCGCGCTGGGCCGGGCCGGGCTCGTGCTGTCCGGGGCCACGGCCTCACCCGACCGGCGCCTGGGCGCGGGGGCGGCCGTCCGGGCGGTGGCCGCCTCCGGCGCGCGGTGGAGCGAGGAACCGCTGGACCTGCTCTGGCGCGAACCCCCGGCCGAACAGGTGCGCCGGGCGTTCGCGGCACGCGCCCGCCCGCCGTCGCACCGCGCGGCGGGCGCCGACCTGCTGTTCCTCGACGCCGAGATCGTCGGCGTCGCGGGTGACGCGCTGCGGGTGCTCGCCGACGGCGCCGAGATCGACCTGGTGGGCGAGTCGGCGCGGGTGTGGGAGAACCTGCGGCTGCTCGCCCGCGCGCGCGGCGCGCGGATGCGCGTCGTGGCCAGACTCGTGCCGGACCGTCCCGCCACCGCGACGGCACTGGCCGTCGCCGCGGGGCCGGAGGAGCTGACCCTGCCGCAGGAGTGGTGTCAGCGGGCCGACCTCGGACTGGACCGGCTCCAGCACTCCCACCTGGTCGGCGATCTGCCGGTGGGGCGGGTGCCGCCGCGACCGTCCGGCCAGGACGGCGCCGCGCGGCCCGTGCGGCTGCTGGAGCACTGGGTGCAGCGCGTCGTCGTGGGCGGTCGCTCCGTGCCCGCCGTGGCGTCGGCCGCGGCCGACCGCGCCGCGCTCGTCCGGTGGGGCCTCACCGGCACCGCCGGGCTGCTGGCCGAGCTGGAGGCGGCGGCGCGGGACCACGAGCGCGACGCCTTCGGCCGCCTCGTCTCCGACAGCGGCGACCCGTTCGTCCTGGCGTGGCTGCGCAGCAGCGTCCACGTCGCGGAGTTCGCCCGGACGAGCGCGCAGCGGACGTGGCTGGAACCGGAGGTGGGCGCTCAGGTGTAGACGAGGTCGGTGTACTCGGGGTGGCGGCCGATGTACGCCTTGACGAACGGGCACAGGGGCAGCACGGCCAGCCCCGTGCCGCGCACCTGGTCGAGCGCGCCGGAGACGAGGGTGGAACCGACGCCCTTGCCCTCGTGCGCGGGCAGCACCTCGGTGTGGGTGAACACGATCAGCTCGTGCGTCTTCTGGTACTCCGCGTACCCGGCGACGTCGCCCTCCGCCGTGCGCGCCTCGAACCGGTTGAGATCGGGGTTGTCCACCACGTCCACGCGTTCTCCTCCTGATGCCGTCACGGGGTGCCGCGCCGGGACCGGCGCAGCCACAGCAGTCCGACGACCGGCAGCACCACGGGGACGAACCCGTAACCGCTGCCGAAGTGCGACCACACCGTCGGCTCGGGGAACAGGTGCGGCACCGCGTGGCTGGCCGCGCCGACGGCGAGCACGCCCAGCAGTTCCACGGCGACCGCGGCGAACGCCACCCGGCGGGCCAGCGGGCCGCCGCGCGCCAGGCACACCGTGGCCACGACGTAGACGACCGCGGCGAGAGCCGACAGCAGGAACGCCAGCGGGGCGCGGTCGAAGCGGGTGGCGATCTGCACGGCGGAGCGGGCCGTCGCCGCGAGGGCGAAGATCCCGTACACGGCGACGAGCAGCCGGCCGGGTCCCCGGTTGACCAGCGGGGCCCCGGTGCGCACCTCAGACACCGGCACCGTCCCAGAGCTGGATCATGCGCGCCACGAGCACGGGGATCACCAGGCAACCGGCGAGGACCACGGCCGTGCCCCAGCGGGTGCGCTCCGCCAGCGACCACCACGCCGCGGCCGGCAGCACGAGCAGGGCGCCGATCAGGTAACCCACGAAGGTGAAGCCGTCCACGGTGCGGTCGGTGCCCGCCAGCTGGACGACGCCGGTCACGGCCTGCGCCAGCAGGACCACCTCCAGCACCGCGAGCCCCACCAGGAGCGCGTTGCCGACCGTCCGGTCGCGGACCACCAGCACCAGCGCCCACAGGGCGACGGCCAGCGAGAGCGCGATGACGGTGGTGCTGAGAACGCCGATCACGCCCGGATCGTAGCCGTGACGTGCCGGCACGACCGTGCTCGGGCGGTGTGAGGTGCGCCGGGTCGACAACGCGGCTCCGGCAGGCTTGGGTGGCACCCGTCGAGCAGAGCGGGCGCCGCACGGCGGTGCCGACGTGGTGTGGAGGTCTCGTGGAGGTCGCTGTCGGCCTGGTGACACTCGTGTGCGTGGTCGGGCTGGTGGCGGCGCTGTGCCGCCGCACCGGCTGGCCGACGCCGCTGGTCCTGCTGGTGGTGGGTGTGGTCGGGTCGTTCCTGCCCTGCGTGCCGCACGTGGAGATCGAACCCGAGGTGGTCCTCATCGGACTGCTGCCGCCGCTGCTGTACGCCACGGCGCTGCGCGCGTCGCTGTTCGACTTCCGGCAGAACAAGGTCGCCACGCTGCTGATGTCGGTGCTGCTGGTGGTGTTCACGACCGTCGCCGTGGGCCTGGTGACCTGGTGGGTGCTGCCCGCGGTGTCGCTGGCCGCCGCGCTCGCGCTCGGCGCCGTCGTCGCGCCGCCGGACGCCATCGCCGCGACCGCCGTGGGGCGCAGGCTGGGCCTGCCGCGGCGCATCACGACGCTGCTGGAGGAGGAGAGCCTCGTCAACGACGCGACGGCCCTCGTCGCCCTCGGTGTCGCGGTCAGCGCGCTGACCGCCGTGGTCACGCCGTTCGACGTGGGCGTCAGCTTCCTGATCGCGGCGGGCGGCGGGATCGCGATCGGCGTGGTGGTCGCGCTGCTGCTCGCGGCGGTGCGCAAGCGGATCACCGATCCGGTGCTCGACACGCTGCTGTCGTTCGTCGCGCCCTACCTCGCGTTCCTGCCGGCCGAGGCGGTGCACGCGTCGGGCGTGCTGTCGGTCGTGATCACCGGACTGTTCCTGGCCTACCGCTCGCCGACGGTGCAGACGGCGTCCTCCCGCGTCGCGGAGGCCACGAACTGGCGCTCCATCGCGTTCGTGCTGGAGAACGTGGTGTTCCTCCTCATCGGACTCCAGCTGCCCGCGCTGCTGGCCGCCGCGGGCGACAGCGGCCTGGCCGCGCCGACGATCGCCGCGGTGTGCCTGGCGGTGCTGGTGGCCACGATCGCCGCGCGGTTCGTGTTCGTGTTCGCCTGCGTGCTGGTCTTCTCCCTCGGTTCGGCGGGCATGAGGCGCATCGCGTGGCCTGCGGACGTCGCGACGGTCGTCTCCTGGGCCGGGATGCGCGGCGTCGTGACGCTCGCCGCGGCCCTGGTGCTGCCGGAGGAGACGCCGCACCGCGAGGTGCTGGTGCTGGCGGCGTTCGTCGTCGTGCTCGGCACGCTGCTCGTGCAGGGGCTGACGCTGCCGTGGCTGGTGCGCCGCATGAAGCTGCCCGCGCCCGACCCGGCGGACGACGCGCTGCTGTCCGCCGAGCTGACCGAGACCTCGACCAGGGCCGGTCTGCGACGGCTGGAGGAGATCGTCACCGGTGACGAGCCGGAGTCGGTGATCAGGGCGCTGCGGGAGCGCGCGTCGACCCGCTCCAACACCGCGTGGGAGCGCCTGGGGCGACCGCACACGGATCTGGAGACGCCGTCCGGGATCTACACGCGGTTGCGCCGGCAGATGCTCGCCGCCGAGCGGGAGGCCATCGTCCGCGCCCGCGACGCGGGAGAGGCCAACGAGGACGTCGTCCACACGGCGCTCAAGCACGTGGACGTCGAGGAGTCGATGCTGGAGCACGTCACGGAGCTGGACCCGCTGGACCCCGATCGCAACCTGGTGGCCCAGCGCGCCGAGGAGCAGCACTGCGAGCACCTGCGCGGTGCGCCGTCGGGAGCGGGAGAGCTGCCGCAGGCGTGCGTGGACTGCCTGCGCGAGGGCACGACGTGGGTGCACCTGCGGGTCTGCCTGACCTGCGGGCACGTGGGCTGCTGCGACTCCTCGGACGGGCGCCACGCGCGGGCGCACTTCCACGACGAGCGGCACCCCGTGGTGCGCAGCGGCGAGCCGGGGGAGGCGTGGCGGTGGTGCTGGGTCGACGAGGAGGTCGGCTGAGCGGGAGGGAGATCACCGGGGGCGGGGTGGCCGCCCCCGGTGCCGATCACTGCTCGGGTGCTCCGTTGAGCCCGTAGAGGATGCGCTGCATGACGGCGGGATCGATCTCGGCCGACTCGTCGCCGAGCTGCTCCGCGGCGGGAGAGCGCCTGCGCTCGCGGCGCGGCAGCGGCACCGCCGACGCGGTCATGCCGGCGGGCAGGGCCAGTTCGCACCAGATCAGCGAACCGCGTCCGGCGAGGTCGACGACGCCCGTGCGGCGCCCGGCGAGGCCCGGCGGCGTGGCCGGTGCCCGCATGGCCTGCGCGTCCTCGACCTCCACGACGAGGTAACCGCCGGTCAACCGCAACCGCACCGTGATGAAGCTGGGGTTGCCGGGGGTCGCCCGCTCGACGGCGGCCTCGACCAGGTGACGAACGACCTCGCCCGCCTCGCCGATCATGGGACGCAGCGCCCACTCGGA
Source organism: Umezawaea beigongshangensis (assembly GCF_016464305.1). Lineage (GTDB taxonomy): Bacteria > Actinomycetota > Actinomycetes > Mycobacteriales > Pseudonocardiaceae > Umezawaea_A > Umezawaea_A beigongshangensis. Next base: position 383,366 of record NZ_JAEIOJ010000002.1, on the reverse strand, counting down.
CAACGCGAAGCGGACGAACAGATCTGCGCAGCTCACAGCGTTGGGGAGAGCGATGAGTTGCAGGTCGTCGACCTGTTCGGTCTGGGGGTTCACCTGGGTCCTTCCCTCATCGGCGGCCGTGTCCGACGTAACTCGACTGGCGTAACCGTATCTTGCCAACCCGAGTTCGATGCACGTCTTCGAGGGTGGCCGATGAGTGATCTACCGGGCACGGAGCGCATGCGCAAGGGGCATGCGCCGACTCGTCGGCGGACGGTGTTCGGAGGAGTGCGCCCGCCGAACTCGCCGGTGTTCACCACGGGGCGAACGTAGGGCCGATCCGCGCTGCCACCTCGCCGTCTCACCTCTGACGGGTGACACCTTCACCCGAAGAGGTGGGAGTTCGTGACACGGAAATCCGGTTGCGGGTGGGCCTGGCGTGGGTCGGATGGCCACTGCGCGACACTTCGAGATCAGCACGTACGACGACGACTGGGCCGCTCGCGGCCGCGCTCTCGCCTCCGAGCTCCTGACCGCGCTGCGTCCGCTCGCCGTGCGGGTGGAGCACATCGGCAGCACCGCCGTGCCGGGGATGGCGGCGAAGCCGGTGTTCGACCTCCAGGTGAGCGTGCGCGACCTGGCGGAGGCCGCCGTGGCCTTCGACGCGCCGCTCACCGCGTTCGGCCTGCTCCGGATGCCCCACGAGCAGGACCACGTGCCCGCCGGTCACGACGACGTGCCGCAGCGGTGGCGCAAACGGCTGTGGAACGGGCGCGGGCCGGGCGGCGAGCGGATCAACCTGCACTGCCGCCTGGTCGGCTCGCCCAACGAGCGGCTGGCCCTGCTGTTCCGCGACTGGTTCCGCGCCCACCCCGCCGCGGTGCCCGCCCACGCGCGCTTCAAGCTGGAACTGGCCGCCGCCGTGGGTGATCTGGACGTGTACGCGGACGTGAAGGACCCGGTGGTGGACCTGGTCGTGGAGGTCGCGGAGACGTGGGCCGCCGACACGGGCTGGAGTCCGGAGCCGAGCGGCGCTCAGCGGGGATCGGAGGTGCCGTAGATCGCGCGCACCCACGTGTCGGTGATGGCCGCCACGCGCTGCTCGTCGGACACCCGCGGCACGAGGTCGGCGACGGCCGCGTAGAGGTTGCGCTCCGCCATCCACACCAGCGTGGCGGCGAGCGTCGTCGGGTCGGCTCCCGGCGGCGCGGAACCGTGCTCGCGCTCGCGGACGATGTGGGTGCTCGCACCGGCGACGAACCGGTCGACGATCTGGGTGTAGACCGCGTGCAGCTGCGGGTCGAGGCTCATCGCCTCCGTGGCCTCGCGCACGACCGGCGCGTGCCGCCGCCACAGCGCCAGCACGTCGTGGTGGACGCGCTCGCACGCCTGGCGGGGCGTCACGCCGTCCGGCCGGGCACGCCACCAGCGGTCGGTGCCGTCCACCTCGACGGCGACGATGCGCTCCAGCAGCGCCGCGAGGAGGGCGTACTTCGAGTCGAAGTAGAAGTAGAAGGTGGGGCGGGTGATGCCGGCCCGGTTCGCCACGTCCTCGATCGTGATGGTGCGCAGCGGTTTCTCGGCGAGCAGCGCCTCGGCCACTTCGAGGATCTTGTCGTAGCGCACGTCGCCGCGGCTGGGGCCGCCCTTGCGCCCGTCGGCGCCGGGCCGCTGGACCCCGCGGACGTCCGTTGGTGTGCTGCGCATGGGTGTTCATTCTTCCCCACCGGACCACCCGTCGCGCTGGTGGGTGGACCCGCCTGAGGGGGGCGGTCGCCGCCGGCGGCGCGGCTCACCCCGAGCGGTCGGGGTCGATGCTGCTGCGCAGGGCGATCGGCTCGCGCGGCAGCGCGGCGACCACGCCCACCGCGCCGACGAGCGCGGCGATCGGGAACACCCGCCCGGTGGCGTCGCCGCGGGCGGCACGCACGATCTCCCGGTCCGGCCGGGCGGCGACGCGGTGCCGGTGCTCGACGTCGTGCTGGAGGCCCTCGCCGCCCGCTGGACCGGAGCGGCGTCCCTCACTCCGGGGCGAGGCTCCGCTGCAGCAGCACGGTGTCGAGCCACCGCCCGTGCTTGAAGCCGACCCGGCGCAACCGCCCGGCCTCGGTGAAGCCGCGTCGCCCGTGCAGTTCCAGCGACGCCGCGTTCCCGGTGTCCACGACGACGGCGAGCACCTCGCGCAGTCCCGCCGCCGCGCAGTCGTCCAGCAGGGCGTCGAGCAGCACCCCGCCCGCTCCACGCCCGATCGCCTCCGGCGCCAGGTAGATCGAGTCCTCCGCGGTGCGGCGGTACGCCTCGCGCGGCTTCCACGGCGAGCAGTGCGCGTACCCGGCGACCGCGCCGTCCAGCTCGGCCACCAGGAACGGCAGCCCGGCCGCGACGACGGCGTCGAAGCGGTGCCGCCACGCGGTCTCGTCCGGCGGGGTCAGTTCGAACGTCACCGCGCTCGTGGTGACCCAGTGGGCGTAGATCTCGGCGATCCGGCGCAGGTCGGCCGCGGTCGCCGCGCGGATCACCGGTTTCGCCGCGGCGGAGTTCGACACCGCTGCAACGTACCCGTGCGGGAGCGCGCCGGAGGGGCGCGCTCCCGCCAGAACCCGTTGACGGCGGCCCTTCTAGCATCGTGAGCATGAGCAAGCGATTCGTGGCGCTCGGCGACTCGTTCACCGAGGGCGTGGGGGACGACGACCCGGGCTGCGCGAACGGCGTGCGCGGCTGGGCGGACCGGGTGGCCGACCGGCTCGCCGAGGGCGACGAGGACTTCGGCTACGCCAACCTCGCGGTGCGCGGCAAGCTGCTGCGGCAGGTCGTCGCCGAACAGGTCGGACCGGCGCTCGCCCTGGAGCCCGACCTGGTGACCCTCTACGCGGGCGGCAACGACCTCATGCGCCCCGGCGTCGACATCGACGCGATGATGGAGGTCTACGACGACGCGGTGGCACGCCTGGTGTCCACCGGTGCGGTCGTCGTGCTGTTCACCGGGGTCGACGGCGTGAAGGACCCGCTGTTCCGGCAGATCCGCGGCCGCGTCGCGATCTACAACGAGCACACCCGGCTGATCGCCGCGCGACGCGGCGCGCTCCTGGTCGACATGTGGGCGATGAGCCAGCTCCGCGACCGCCGCCTGTGGGCGCCGGACCGCTTGCACCTCAACGCGCTCGGGCACGCCGAGGTGGCGGCCGAGGTGCTCGACGTGCTGGGCGTGCCGCACTCGCTGCCCCGCTCGGCGCTCGGTCCCGAGGACGTGATCAGCGTCCGCGAGCGCCGCGCGCAGAACCTGCGGTGGAGCCGCGAACACGCGCTGCCGTGGCTCGGGAGGCGGCTGCGGGGCGAGTCCTCCGGCGACAGCGTGCTCCCGAAGCGATCCGTGCTGGGACCGGTCCTGCGCCGGACGGCGGACGAGCCGAACTGACCCCGTCGGCGGCCCGCGAGCGGGTCCGACCGGCTCGACCCGGGGCGCCGGGCGCCGCTGGAGACGCGCCCGGCGCGCATCGGCGCGAGCCGTCCGAGCAGCACCCTTCCGCCCTGCCGACGGGCTCGCCGTCCGCGACCCGTCCCGACCAGCACACCCGGAGGCGAGTTCGTGGCCAGGAGCCGCATCCCCGTCGTGATCGTCGCGGGCTTCCTCGGCTCGGGCAAGACGACCCTGCTCAACCACCTGCTCGGCAACCGCTCCGGCACGCGGGTCGGCGTGCTGGTCAACGACTTCGGCAGCATCGAGATCGACGCCATGGCCGTCGCCGGGCAGGTCGACTCGATGGTGTCGCTCGGCAACGGCTGCCTGTGCTGCGCCGTCGACGGCAGTGAGGTGGACGAGCTGCTGGCGCGGCTGGCCAGACCGGCCAACCGGCTCGACGTGATCGTGGTCGAGGCCAGCGGGCTGGCCGAACCGCAGCCGGTCGTGCGCACGGTGCTGGCCAGCAGCGCCGACCGGATCGAGTACGGCGGCCTCGTGGAGGTCGTCGACGCGGCGGAGTTCCCCGCCACCCGCGCGCGGCACCCCGAACTGGGGGAGCACCTGAGCTTCGCGGACCTGGTGGTGCTGAACAAGTCCGACCGCGTCGGCGAGGAGGAGCTGACCGCGGTCGCGGCGGAAGTCCGCGACCTCGCGCCGGACGTGCCGCTCGTGCGCACCGCGCACGGCCGGGTCGACCCGGAGCTGCTCTTCGACCGGGTGGCCCGTCCCGAGCGCGACGACGTGCCGCGTCAGCTGTCGTTCTCCGACCTCCACGAGGAGGACCACCGCGACCACGCCCACACCCGCTACGACACCGCCGCCTTCAGCTGCCCGGAGCCGCTGCACCCGTTGCGGTTCGCGGACTTCCTCGACGCGCGGCCGGAGGGCCTCTACCGCGTCAAGGGCGTCGTGCACTTCGGCGTGCCGGGCCACCGGCAGCGCTACGAGGTGCACACGGTCGGTCGCTACCTGCGGTTCCGCCGCACGGCGTGGCGGCCCGACGAGCCGCGCGGGACGAACCTCGTGCTCATCGGCACCGGTCTGGACGTCGAGGAGACCCTCGCCGCGCTGCGCGCCTGCGTCGAGCACGACCCGGAGTCCGTCGAGCCCTCCGCGATGCGCCGCGTCCTGCGGCACACCGGCTGACCCGGCGGCGATCCGCCGCCGGGTCGGCCGGTGGTCAGTCGGTGCCCGCGACCAGGGGGTCCAGCCTCAGGTCGGGGTTCTGGCGCTGGATGACCGCCATCGCGATCTGGTCGGTGAACAGCGCCAGCTCCGCGCCGTCCGTGCGGATCAGCGACTCGCTGCGGCTGGAGGCGTTCACGATCGGCCGCTGCGCGGGATCGGGCAGCCGCCGCGCCACGGTGTAGGGCAGGTGGTCCAGCCGCACCGGCGAGTTGAACTCCGAGTCGAGCCGGTGCGCGGCCACCTCGAACTGCATCGGGCCGACCGCGGCGAACACCGGTGAGCCGTCGCCCCGGCGGTCGGAGCGCAGGATCTGCACCACGCCCTCCGACTCCAGCTGCTCGATGCCCTTGCGGAACTGCTTGGCGCGGCTGAGGTCGGCCGCGCGGGCCACCGCGAAGTGCGCCGGGGCGAAGCTCGGCAGGCCGGGGTAGCGCACCGCGGGCTTGTCGACGTAGAGCGTGTCGCCGACGCGCAGCGCGTTGGCGTTGACCAGGCCCACCACGTCGCCCGGGTAGGCGACGTCGACCGTCGTGCGCTCCTGGCCGAACACCTGCTGCGCGTACTTCGTCGCGAACGGCCGCTTCGTCGTGGCGTTGGTGACGACGACACCGCGTTCGAACACGCCGGAGCAGACGCGCGCGAACGCCACCTGGTCGCGGTGGGCGCGGTCCATGCCGGTCTGCACCTTGAACACGAACGCCGAGAACGGCGCGTCCAGCGGCCGGAGCTCGCCGTCGACGTCCGGGCGCGGCGCGGGACGCGGCGCGAGGTCCACGATCAGGTCCAGCAGGTGCCGCACGCCGAAGTTCAGCACACCGGACCCGAAGAGGACGGGTGTCGCCGAGGCGTCGGCGAACCGGTCGGCGTCGAACTCGCCGCCCGACTCCGCGAGCAGCTCCGCCTCCTCGCAGGCCGCGATCCAGTCCTCGCCCAGCTCGGCCTCGGCCCGGCCGGAGTCCATCCGCTCCTCCGGCGCGGCGGTGGCGCCACCGGCGGTGCGGGTGTAGCGGATGTAGGTCCCGTCGGTGCGGTCCAGCACGCCCAGGAAGCGACCGGCCTCGCCGACGGGCCAGGTCAGCGGCATCGGCTGGAGGCCGATGCGGTCCACCAGCTCCTCGCACAGGTCCAGCGCGGCGCGGCCGGGCCGGTCCCACTTGTTGATGAAGGTGATCACCGGGATGCCGCGGAAGCGGCACACGTCGAACAGCTTCAGCGTCTGCGGCTCGAGGCCCTTGGCCGCGTCGAGCAGCATCACCGCGCAGTCGACGGCCGACAGCACCCGGTAGGTGTCCTCGGAGAAGTCGGCGTGACCCGGCGTGTCCAGCAGGTTGATCACGGAGTCGCGGTAGGTGAACTGGAGGGCGGCGGAGGTGATGGAGATGCCGCGGGCCTGCTCCATGTCCATCCAGTCCGACACCACGCCGCGCCGTCCGGCCTTGCCGTGCACGGCGCCGGCCTCGGTGATCGCTCTGGCGTGCAGGGCGAGGGCCTCGGTGAGGGTCGACTTGCCGGCGTCGGGGTGACTGATCACGGCGAAGGTGCGGCGCCGGCCCGCCTCGCGGAGAACGTCCGTCACGACCGCTCTCCCTGGTGCTCACTGGTGTTCATCGCCGGAAACACTACCCAATGCGCTGTTTCCCCTGCTGGGGCCCACGGCGCGCGCGGTTTCCGCGGCGGGCGCGCTCCGCCGCGGAAACCGGTCGTCACGGTGTCGGGCACACCTTCCAGGAGAGGGTGTAGGTGGTGTCGATGTTGCCGTCGGTGGAGTCCATCGACATGAAGCTGGTGGTCGTCTTCGGGTCCGACGTGCCCGCGCTGACCCTCAGCTCGGTGTTGATGTTGAAGTTGCGCTGCTCACCGCAGGGCGAGTAGACGATCGCGGCGATCTCGGTGGTGTCGGTGGCCTGCCAGTTGTCCCCCAGCGGTCCGGTGTAGGTGTGGGTGCGGTAGCTGGTGGGCGACATGCCCTGGAAGTAGTAGTTCGCCCGCTCGACCCCGGTCGCACCCGCCTGGAGGGAGGCGAAACCGCGGTAGTCGGCCTGCACGATGCCGTAGCTGAACCCCTGCGGCACGTTCACCCGCAGGTTCAGCTGACAGTTCTTCCGGAAGTCGGTGGCCGACGCCCCCACCCCGACCTGGGCCAGGAAATCGCTGTAGGTGACCGTGAACGCCTTGTTGTCCGGGGACACGGCCACCGCGGCCGTTCCCGCCGGACAGCCGGAGCCGTTCACGGTCACCACGTCGATGGTGATGTGATCGGGCGGCGGTGTGGTGTTCGGCGCTCCTCCGGGAGGAAAGACAATCACCAGGCCGGTGAGGACAGCAACCATCGCGTTGAGCATGAGATGCCTTTCCGGTGCTTTCCGTTGCAAACGGCGGCGGTGACCGGCGGCGTGTGTTCTGGGATTTCACCGAACGTCGGGCGCGTGCCCCTCAGGTCCTACGGGCAGGTCTTCCACGCGACGTGGTAGCGGGTGCTCACGCTGCCGTCCGAGGAGTCCATCGTCATGAAGCTCGTCGTGGTCTTCGGGTCAGACGTCCCGGAGTACACGCGCAGTTCGGTGTTGATGTTGAACATGCGACGCTCACCGCACGGCGCGTAGACGATCTGGGCGCTCTCGGTGCGGTCGGTGGCCTGCCAGTTGTCGCTGAACGGGCCGGCGAACGAGTGGCTGTTCTGCGCGGTCGGCGACTGTCCCTGGTGGTAGTAGCTGGCGCGCTGCAGACCGCTCGCACCCCCCTGGAGGGAGGCGAAGCCGCGGTAGTCGGCCTGGTGGACGCCGTAGGTGAAGCCCTGCGGCACGGACACCTCCAGCACCAGCTGGCAGTTCTTGCGGAAATCGGTCGTGGAGGAGTCCACGCCGACCTTCGCGAGGTAGTTGCTGTAGGTGACGGTGAACGCGCTGTTGTCTCCGGCGACGGCGACGGCCGCCGTGCCGGCCGGGCATCCCGAACCGTTCACGGTGACGATGTCGACCCCGATCTTGCCGCTCGGAGGATCGGCGTCGGCGGCGACGGCCGGGGACACCGCTGTGAATGCTAAAATCGTGGCTGCTGCCATCGCGCTCAACATGAGGGACCCTTCCGGTGCATCTCGTGTGCGGCGGCGCCAGCGCAGCTTATCGCGTGCAGAAGTGCACGTCGTTCGGCTGTGAGGAGCAATTTCTCGGTTGGTCGCTGTCGTTCACCTGTCGACAAGTGACAATTTTCCCGCTTCGTCGGAGTGCGACTTCGTCGCATTGTCACGAGTGGCGGGGGGTTGGAATTTTCCCGCCGGATCGCGGAATCTGTTCGGAGGACGGGCGTGCCGTCCTCGTCCGGTCGGGAGGTGTCCTGATCGGGTCCCCGTCGTGCCGGGAGGCATGAACTGGACCGGACGGGGGTACAGCGCGGTGGAACGTTCCCGAACAGACGCACCGATCCCGTGGAGGAAGCATGTCACTGTCCGACGACGACATCACCAGTGGCCGAGCGAACGGCGGCCACGGTCCGGCCGACTCCGGCGCGGGCGGCGTCCCCGGCGGCCACGACGGCGGTGCCGACGGTGGCGCTGACGGTGGCGCGCACGGTCCGGCCGACGGCGGCGCTGACGGCGGTGCCGACGGCGGTGCTGACGGTGGCGCCGACGGTGGCGCGCACGGCCCGGCCGACTCCGGCGCGGGCGGCGTCCCCGGTGGCGCTGACGGCGGTGCCGACGGTGGCGCTGACGGCGGTGCGGACGGCGGTGCCGACAGCGGCGCCGGTCGATGAGCGCAGCGAGCCCCAGCAGCGCCGGGCGGTCGACCGACCGCCCGGCGCTGCGCCGCTGCATCGGTGTCGACCCCGACGAGTTCGGCCGCGAGCACTGGGGCCGCACGCCCCTGCTGACCCCGGCCGCTGACCTGCCGAAGGCGTTCGACGACCTGCTGACCCCGCGCGGCGTCGACGAACTGCTGTCCAGCCGGGGGCTGCGCACGCCGTTCCTGCGCGTCGCGCGCAACGGTGAGGTCCTCGACTCCTCCCAGTTCACCCGCGGCGGCGGGGTCGGTGCCGAGATCTCCGACCAGGTCGCCGACGACAAGGTGGCCCGCCTGTTCGAGGCCGGGAGCACCCTCGTGCTCCAGGGACTGCACCGCACCTGGCCGCCGCTGGTCGAGTTCGCGAGCCGCCTCGGCGTCGACCTCGGCCATCCCGTGCAGGTCAACGCCTACGTCACCCCGCCGTCGTCGCAGGGCTTCTCGGCGCACTACGACGTGCACGACGTGTTCGTGCTCCAGGTGTCCGGCCGCAAGCGGTGGTCGATCCACGAGCCGGTGCACCCCGACCCCCTGCGCGACCAGCCGTGGGGCGAGCGCGCGGACGCGGTCGCGGCGCGCGCCGCGGAGGAACCGCTGATCGACCGGGTCCTGTCGCCGGGAGACGCGCTGTACCTGCCGCGCGGGTACCTGCACTCGGCCAGGGCGCTGGGCGAGGTGTCGGCGCACCTGACCGTCGGCGTGCACGTCGTCACCCGCTTCGCACTGGTGGAAGCCCTGTGCGCGCTGGTCGGCGACGTGCCCGAGCTGCGCTCGACGCTGCCGCTCGGCGTGGACGTCGCCGATCCGGAGCAGCTCGCGCCGCACCTGGAGGCCACCGCGACGGCGCTGGCCGGTGCGCTGCGCGACGTCGACCCGGCCGAGGTGGCACGGCTGGTGCGCCGCCGCGTGTGGTCGGGCACCCGCCCGCAACCGCTGTCGCCGCTGGCGCAGGCCGCCGCCGCGCAGTCGGTGGGCGAGGGGACCGTCGTGGCGCTGCGCGAGGGCCTGCGGCACCGGCTCGACGGCGACGGCGACCGCGTCCACCTGGAACTGCCGCACGACCGGCTGTCGCTGCCGGTGAGCACCCGCCCCGCGCTGGAGGCGCTGCTCACCGGTGAACCCGCGATCGTGGGAACGCTGCCGGGCCTCGACCTCGCCGACCAGACCGTCCTCGTGCGGCGCCTGCTGCGCGAGGGGGTCGTCGTGCCCGGCGGCGGGGAGGGCACCGCTTGACCGCCGAGCGGTGCGCCGACGCCTGTGCCAGGCGCGGTGATCCGGTCTCCGCGAGCGCCCCGCCGGTCCACCGCTGGGTGCTCGTCGAGCAGCCGGGTCCCTGGGGCCGCGACGCCCTGCTGGAGTCCCGGCTGCCGCGCGAGGTGGCGCTGTCGGTCGCCGCGCAGGCCCGCGAGGCGGGAGCCCGCGTGCTGCTCGTGCGGCGACCGGGGCGCGACGTCGAGGTCCCGCGGCGGCGCTGGGCGCTGGTGGACTCCGCGCCGGGGGCCGAGCTGGTGCGCTGGTCGGAGTTCACCGACCCCGCCGAGCTGACCGACCTGGGTCTCGACCGGCCGCGCGGCACGCCGTCGGCCGACCCGGTGTACCTGGTGTGCGCCCACGGCAGGCACGACACGTGCTGCGCGCTGCGCGGCAGGCCCGTGGCCGCCGCGTTCGCCGCGCTCCGGCCGGCGCAGACGTGGGAGTGCTCGCACGTCGGCGGCGACCGGTTCGCGGGCAACGTCGTCGTCCTGCCGCACGGCCTGTACTACGGCCGGATCACACCGGCGGAGGTCCCGCGGCTCGTGCGGGCCCACGAGGCCGGGCTGGTCGTGCCCGAGCACCTGCGCGGCCGGTCCTCCGTGCCCGCCGCGGCGCAGGCGGCGCAGCACTTCGCCCGCGAGCGGCTGGGGGAGCGGGCGGTGGACGCCCTCGCGCCCCTGGAGGTGCACCGCACCGGCTCCGAGCAGTGGCGGGTGGTCCTCGACGGTGTGGGCGGTGCGCCGGTGCGGGTCACCGTGCGCGCGGTGTTCGAGCACAGCGACACGCCGCTGACCTGCTCGGCGACCACCAACGCCGCCATTCGGAGCTTCGAACTGGTGGGTCTGGGCTGAGGGTGCGCGCCGCGGCCGGGTGCCGGTCGCGGCGCGCGTCGCCTCAGGACGGCCGCTGCACCATCACGGTCGCCTGGTCGGCGATGGCGGGCTGCTGCACCCTCGGCCGCGACGGGGCCTGCGGCGACCGGGCCGCGTTGGAGATGCGCAGCAGCAGCGCGACGAGGATGTAGTTCGCCAGCAGCGACGACCCGCCCTTGGACAGGAACGGCGCGGTGATGCCGGTCGCCGGGATGAGCTTGGTGACGCCGCCGACGACGATGAACACCTGGAAGCACAGCGCGAACGCGAGACCGCCGCCCAGCAGCTTGCCGAACGTGTCGCGCACGGCGAGCGCGCCGCGCAGCCCGCGCATCGCGAACAGGCCGTAGAGCAGCAGCGTCGCCGTCAGGCCGACCAGGCCCAGCTCCTCGCCGATGACGGCGGTGATGAAGTCGGTGTTGGACTCGGGGAGCAGGTCGGGACGTCCTCCGCCGAGGCCGGTGCCGAACAGTCCTCCCGAGCTGAGGGAGAACATCGACTGGACCATCTGGTACCCGGTGTCGTTCGGGTCCGCGAACGGGTCGGTCCAGTTGGCGACGCGGATCTGCACGTGGGGGAAGAACCGCCACGCCACGACGGCCCCGGCGCTGAACAGGGTCAGGCCGAGGCCGACCCAGATCCCGCGCTCGGTGGCGACGTAGAGCAGCATCAGCACGATGCCGAAGATCAGCAGCGAGCTGCCGAGGTCCTTCTGCACGATCATGATGCCGAGGCAGACGGTGACCGCGGCGAACAGCGGCCCGAGGTCGCGCCCCCGCGGCAGGTCCACGCCGAGCACGTGCCGCCCCGCTGTGGTGAACAGCTCCTTCTTCGACACGAGGAACGCGGCGAAGAAGATCATCAGTGCGATCTTGGCGAACTCACCGGGCTGGATCGAGCCGAGCGGACCGAACCGGATCCAGATCTTCGCGCCGTTGACCTCGGAGATGGAGGAGGGCAGCACACCGGGCAGGGCGAGCAGGAACAGCCCGGCGAACCCGAAGGTGTAGGCGTAGCGGGCGAGCGGACGGTGGTCGGGGATGAACTTCAGCACGACGGCGAACAGCACCAGGGCCAGCGCGGTCCACACGACCTGGCGCGGAGCGGCCGGATCCCAGGTGGACCCGTCGAGGTAGGTGGTGCCGGCGTTGGCGAGGTCGACGCGGTGGATCAGCACGAGGCCGAGACCGTTGAGCAGCGCCACGCACGGCAGGATCAGCGGGTCGGCGTAGGGGGTCCACCGGCGCACCGCGAGGTGGGCGACGCCGAACAGACCGAGGTGGGCCAGACCGAGGTACACGATCTGCATGGTCAGCTCGTGCTCCTGACCGGCCTCGACCAGCACCAGGGCCAGCGTCACCAGGCCGGTCGCGAACGCGATGAGCAGCAGTTCGGTCCGGCGCTCGCCGCCCGGCGCGGCGGGCTCCCGCGTGTCGTCGGCTCTCGGACTCGCGTCGGTACTGGGAGGGGAGAGCGCATTCACGCGTGCGAAGCTAGAAGGCGGAGCAGGTGCCGCGCAACACGACGTGACACCCGCCCCTCCTGCGGTGCTCGACGCAACCGCGACGCCGCTCGCGCGTCCTGGTCCGCAGGACTCCTCCACCCCCGGTCGCGCGTCCGATGTGGACGGTCGCGGCGCGGTGCTGACCCGGCCGTCACCCCTCGCGGTGCAGCACCAGGTGCTCGTGGAACAGGACGCCGTCGCGGACGTCGCCGGTGGCGGTGAAGCCCGTGTCGTCGACGTAGTCGATGTGGGTTCCGGTGACGGTGTAGCTGCCGGTGTAGGCACTGCGCCGGGTGCCGCGGGCCTCGTCGTAGCGGCCGTTGGGCAGCAGCTGCTGGCGGATGTGCCCGTCCGCGGTGACCCACGTCCCCACGACGTCGAGGTCCGTCGTTCGAGCGCTGTTCTCGGTCACGGCGACCGTCCTTCCCGTACCGGCGGGGCTCGTCCCCGCTCGGCACCAGTCTCGGCCGACGTGCGGAGGGGTACCAGGACGCGCGGCACCCGGGGTGCCCGGCACCCGGGGTGCCCGGCGCCGCGACCGGCTCAGGCGCTCGTCCCGTGGCCGCCGTCGTCCAGGCGCCGCGCCAGCTCCTGCACGACGCGGTCGGCCTGCTCGGCGTTGTCCTCGCCGACGACGGAGAGCACGGCGGGACCGACCTGGGCGAGGAGCTGCGCCGACAGCCGGTTGGTCAGCTCCTCGGCCAGGCCGGCGGTGGCCCTGGCGACCGCGGTGTCGATGCGGTCGCCCAGCGCGTCGGCGGTGATCTCCGGGTTCTGGGCGACCTGGGCCAGGACCTCGTTCTGCGCGCTCTGGTTGGCGAGCACCTGCGCCAGGGCGTCGCCGTTGCGCCAGATCGCGTCGTGCAGGGTCTGTCCACCGGGCGCGTTGGCCGACTCCGCGAGAAAGGCGTTCAGCCGGTCGAGCTTGGCGCGGTCGTTGTCCGTGAACATGTCGTCGTCCTCTCCACCCAGCAGGGTGCTCAGTGCGATGTCCGCTTCGTTGACGTCGAGTCCCGACGAGGTGATGCCGCGCACCAGGTGCAGTCCGACCGAGGTGAACTGGTGCACGTCGGTGCGGCCGGTGTAGTACGGGATCGGGCCGCGGTTGCCGTTGTTGCTGCCGTAGGCGGCGATCCAGACGACCAGACCGGGGACGTTCCAGGTGTCGGGCCGCAGTTCCGCGGCCCAGGACGCGCTCATGTAGATCGCGACGCGCTGCTGGCCGATGCGCTCCTGGAGCCGGCGCAGGAACCTGACGCCGAAGTCCGCGGACTTCGTTCCGGGCTCCTCCAGGTCGAGCGCCGGGGGCAGCGTGCCCGGTCCCCGGCAGCCGAGCCTGATCACCTCGCTCGCGAGCACGTCGGCCTGGGTGATCGGATCACCGGGCAGTGCGTAGCCGTAGAGGCCGGGGGCGATGCCGGCGCTGCGTGCGCCCGCCACGGACGAGTCGGCGGGGGCCGGGGTGCGCGCCGCGTCGTTGGCGAAGGCGATGCGCGTGCCGTTGGTGGCCTTGACCCAGCAGTACTCGACGCCGGAGTGTCGCACCGCGCGCCAGTCGTGGACGTTCTGGTAGATGCGGAATATGTCTATGCCTCGGGCGGGCACGGCTTCACCTCACGGTGGTAAGCGGGTCTGGGGTGGATCCGGCGTGCGGTGGCCGCCCGGCGCGGTGGTGCGGGTACCGGGTGGGCTCACCGCGTCCGGGGTCGCCCGGTCGCGCTCACCGGGCACGGCGGGACCCCCGTTCGTCGTCCGCGCCGGTCCGCGCCACGTCGCCGCGGGGCCGACGTGGCGCTGGGCGAGCACGACGACGCGTGGTGCGCTCGGCGGACCGCCGAGGCACCGGGGTGGAACCGGAGATGTCGTGGAGCGGGTCCTCGACCGGGTGGGGGACTCGCGGCTCCGGTCCGTCCGCGGTGTTCTGCACACCGGTTCAGCCACGACGACGCCGAACCGGCGACGGCCGCGCTGAGAACGAGCAGGATGAGCAGCCACGGTCTCCCCCCGGGTGTTGCTGCCTGCGTTACAGAGTGTATCGAGCGCAGAGCGATCACGGGTCTGGCAGTTGGGGGCACCGAGCTCCACGTTCGGGTGATACCCGAGGTCGTACGTGGCCAAACGTAATGACGCGAAGCGCTGTGCGCGCAGGAGTTCCGGTGCCGGTGGCCGAGTCCGCGCCTCCGTGATCCGGCTCGCACTCCTTGCCCTTGACGTTGATGTCAGGTCTTAGCGTGATGCCCGAAGGACCACCAGACGAACCACGTCAGCCAGGAGAACACCATGAAGATCGCCGGTTCCGTCGCCCTCGTCACCGGGGCCAACCGCGGCATCGGCCGGCGGTTCGCCGAGCAGCTGCTGGAGCGCGGCGCGACGAAGGTCTACGCCACCGCGCGCCACCCCGAGCGCGTCGACCTGCCCGGCGCGGAGGTGCTGAAGCTCGACATCACCGATCCCGACTCGGTCGCCGCCGCGGCGGCCGCGGCCTCCGACGTCACCCTGCTGGTCAACAACGCGGGCATCGCCACGTTCCAGAACCTCGTGACCGGCGACCTGGCGAAGATCCGGCTGGAGATGGACACGCACTTCTTCGGCACGCTCGCCGTGGTGCGCGCCTTCGCCCCCGTCCTGGGCGGCAACGGTGGCGGGGCGATCGTCAATGTCCTGTCCGCGCTGTCGTGGTTCTCCTACGACGGGTCCAACGCCTACGCCGCGGCGAAGGCGGCGCAGTGGAGCCTGACCAACGGCGTCCGGATCGAGCTCGCCGGTCAGGGCACCCTGGTGACGGGCGTGCACCTCGGCGCGGCCGACACCGACATCATGGCGGGCTACGAGGGGGACAAGATCGACCCCGCCGACGCCGCGCGCGCCGCCCTCGACGGCGTCGAGGCCGGTCGGCTGGAGGTCCTCGTGGACGAGTGGAGCGCTACGATCAAGTCGACGCTGGCCGCCGACCCCGGCGCGTTCTACACCGACGTGGTCTCCGCCACCCGGTAGGACGCGAGCCGGCCGCCACGCCCCGGCGGAGGAGTTCCGCGGGACGTCCGGCGGGGGCGGCGAGCCGCTCCGGACGCACGCGGAGGCCGAGATGTCCCCCTCCACCGCTGGTCGAGATGTTCCGGCGGATCATCGCCGACGACCGCGCCGGTGGCCGGCGGAAGATCACGAAGCGCGCGGCGGACCGCTCGGTGCAGCCGGCGCGACCTCTCAGCGCCCGACCTGCTCGGTGTCCGCTTCCTCCTTGTCCTCGCCGCGCTTGCGCAGGAAGTTGAAGCCGGGGATGCCCAGCACGGCCTGGCGGACGTCGGTCGCGACCTCCAGGAGCTGGTGGATCTCCGGGCCGACCCGGTCCAGCGTCGCGAGGATCGGCAGCACGTCGTCGGTCAGGTGCGAGGTCAGCCTGGGCAGCTCGTCCACCAGGGAGATGGCCGCGTCGATCTCCTGCGGCGACAGCTCCTCCACGAACCGCTTGGCCAGCGGTTGCGCCTGCCGTGCCAGCGGCGCGTAGGAGTCGACCAGCTCGTTCGCCGTGTGCGCGGTCCTGCCCGCGGCCGCGACCACCTCGGCCGCGGTGTCCGCGACGTGGTTCGCGTTGCCGACCAGGCCGGCCGCGGCCGTGGAGACCCGCGTGATGTCGCCGATCGCCACCTCGGCGCTCGCGGTGATCGCGCGCACCTCTCCCACCGCGGACTCCGCCCCGGCCACCACCGCGCTCGCGCGGTGCACGAGTTCGTCCACCTGCCTCAGCACGTCCTCGACCCGCCCGACGACCGCCTCGGCCGAGTCGATCAGGCCGAGCAGGCGGCCGGGGACGGCGGCGGCCGCGGCGGTCGTGCTCACAGCTGTGCCGACCGCCCACTCCGCGGTCGAGCGTGCCGCGCCGAGCACCGCGCCGGGGGCGAGTGAGCTGAGGTTCATACGACCACTGTGCACCATCCGGCGGCCGGTGGCTCGTACACCCGCGCGCGTGCTCGGTGCCCGCGGTTCACGCGGTCCGCTGGCGCGTTCGTCCCAGCGGACCGTCCGGCAAGTGGATCTCGACCAGAAGGCCGAGCGGGACGAGTATGTCGGGCGTGGCTCAGCACCGGAGGCAGAAGACCGCCCTCGACGGACCGGCGCAGTCCCCGGTGAGCCCGGTGGTGCTCGTGCTCGCCGCGGTCGTGCTCGCCGCGGTCCTCGGCGCGGCGGCGCTGGTCGTGCGCGCCACCGGCGTTCCGGGCGCGGTCCCGGCCGCCGCGGTGGTCTCCTCGTCGAGCCGTCCGCCCTCCTCGTCGACGTCGGCCACCGCGTCCTCCGGTGGCGCGCTGACCGGCTCGCACGCGGCGAGCGGAACCCTCGCGACCGTCGCCATCGACCCGGAGGAGTGGGGCACCGCCGTCGAGCTGACCCTGCGCGGCGACCTCGGCCCGTGCCGCTGCTCCCTGCTCGCCATCACCAACGACGACACGCCGGTGGTCGTCGCGACCTGGGACTCCGCCGTGTCCGGCACCCCGCCGCAGCTGTCCGGCGAGACCTCGCTGCGCTGGTACGACATCGCCCGGTTCGTCGTGAAGAACGACCGGGGTGGGACCCTCATTCGGATACCCGATTAAGTGACACCTGACAGTGGAAGTCCGACCCGCCCCGATCTTCTGCAGGAGGAGCACAGGTGACCGATGTGACGTGGATTCCCGAAGGAGTGGACCTCACCAGGCCCAGCGCTGCCAGGATCTACGACCACCTGCTCGGCGGGGGGCACAACTTCGCCGCGGACCGGGCCATCGCCGCGAAGCTCGTCGAGGTGCAGCCGAACGTGGCGACGATCGCCCGCCGCAACCGCGCCTTCCTGCGGCGGGCCGTGCTGTTCATGATCGAGCAGGGCGTGCGGCAGTTCCTCGACCTCGGATCGGGCATCCCGACGGTCGGCAACGTGCACGAGATCGCGCAGCGCGTGGTGCCCGACGCGCGGATCGTCTACGTCGACAGCGAGGACGTCGCCGTCGCCCACAGCACCCTCATGCTGCGGGAGAACCCCTTCGCCACGATGGTGCAAGCCGACGTGACCCGTCCCGACGACGTCCTGGGGTCCGGGGGCGTGCGGAGCCTGCTGGACCTCGACGAGCCGGTCGGGCTGCTCGCCGTGACGCTGGGTCACTACATCTCCCCGGAGCAGGACCCGGTGAGGGTGTTCGCCCGGTACCGCGACGCCGTGCCGTCCGGCAGCCTCCTCGCGCTGACGCACTTCACCGACGACTTCGCCGACATCCGCGCCGACGATCTCGTGGAGACGATGCGCAGCACGCAGAACAACGTCTTCCCGCGCACCAGGGACGAGGTGCTGGAGCTGTTCACCGGCTTCGAGCTGGTGGAGCCGGGCCTGGTGACCACGTCGCAGTGGCGGCCGGAGCCCGGCGGCGAGGTCGTGGACGACCCGTCGCAGGACGGCCTGTGGGTGGGGGCCGGGCGCAAGCCGTGATCAGCCGGGGTCGCCCGCCGGGCCGTCGACCGACAGCTTGCGCGCGCTGAACCCCACCCAGGCGAGGCCGACGGCCGTCACGCCCAGCACGCCGGCGGCGCCGAGCCCCGCCGCGACGAGTCCGACCGCGCCGGGCACCACGACCTGCCCGGCGCGGTTGCCGGTCAGCCGCAGCGACATCGCGCGTCCCCGCAGGCCCGGCGGCGCGGATTCGGCGAGCCACGACATCGTCAGCGGCTGACCCACGCCCAGCCCGAGCCCGGCCACGGTGATCGTGATCGCCAGCAGCCACACCGGCAGCGGCAGCGCGGCCAGGCCCAGTCCGGCCGAGGACGCCGCGATGCTGGTGATCAGCAGCCGCTTGCGGCCGATCCGCGCGCTGAGCCGCCCCAGGAACAGGCGGGAGGTCATGGACGCCGCGGCGCGCAGTCCGAGCAGCACGCCGACCACGCCGGACGCGAGTCCCCGCTCCGCGCCCAGCGCGGGCAGGTAGATCAGGGAGATGTCGACCGCGGCGAGCACCACGCAGCTGGTGAGCAGGGCCCGCACCAGGCCGGGCAGTCGCAGCAGCGTGCCCAGGCCCCTCTCCCCGGCCTCCGCGCGCTGCGAACGGGTCGTGCCGTCGCGCAGCAGCAGCGAGCAGCCGAGCAGCACGACGCTCACGACCGTCGCGCAGGCGAAGACGGGCCTGGTGTCCGGGACCGGGGCGCTGCCGCCGAAACCGAGGATCAGCAGCGGCCCGAGCAGCTGCCCGAGCGACGCGGCGAACGTGTAGTGGCCGAAGGCCGAGTCGAACCGGCCGGGGCCGGAGGTGTTGGCGACCAGCGACTGCTGCCCGACCACCGAGCACAGGTGCCCGGTGCCGAGCACGACGCTGGCCGCGACCAGCCCGGCGACCGATCCGCTCGCCCCGACGAACAGCGCGCCCGACGCGGTCATCAGGACACCGCCGACGATCAGCACCCGCCGCTCGCCGAGCCGGTCGACCACGCGGCCCGCCGGCAGGGCCAGCAGCAGCGGCACGAGCGCGAAGCTCGCGGACAGCAGACCGAGCCAGGACGCGGGCACGTCCAGCTCCAGCGCCCGGTAGGACGACGCGGGGCGCAGCACGAACGTCACGGCCTGGGTGAGCACGGAGTGTGCCAGCAGAGCGGCGACCGGCAGGCGTGTCACTGATCGGTTCCTCGCACGCGATGCATGGTACAACGGCTGAATCGCAGCAGCTCAGACACGTGATACAGGTCAAAGAGGAGCCTTGTTCAGTAACAGGTTATAACCTCCGACCCGTCGGTCGGACAATTCTCGGACCGGACCCGGAGCACGCTGCGCCAGCGTTTTTCCCGAGGACCCGCGATCGCGGTGGGTCCGTCGAGCGAGCACGGAGATCCGCGTGCTGAACGAGCGCACCACGGCGTTCGCGCTGTGCGGCGCGACCCCGTGCTCGACACCACCGCGTCGCGCGGCCTACCACAACCCCGGCTGCGGCACGGGCGAGACCGCCGTGCTCACTCGGTCCGGTGTGGTCGACTTCGGCGTCACCACGGTGAACGCGGTCGACACGACCACCGGCGCGGTCGTGCGCGCGCAGGAGTTCACCGGTGAGGTGACCTCCGCGATCCCCGCGGGCGACGGGATCACCACCGCGTGGGCTCCCGCGTGGTCGGCATCGACGCGGACGGGAACGTCCGCGACCTCGCGCCCGCGGGCGGCGTGCCGTTCCGGCCGCGCGCCGACGCCGGGGGCGGCGTGGTGTTCGTGGACCGCGACGGCGCCGACGGCCGGGTGCGCCGCGTCGCGGACGGGCGGGTGCAGGAGCTGGCCCGCGGCGACGGGTCGGCGGTGCTGCGCGCGACGACCCCGCTGGGGATCTCGCTGCTGGAGGCCGGGGTCGCCCGCTGGTCCGCGGTTCCTCTGACGACCGGTCCTCGACGACCGGTGCTCGACCACGCCCAGAAGACCTGGAGAGGGCCGGAAGGCCCGCTGCCCGCAGGAGAGACGACGTGCGTGCTGGAACGCTGGTGAAGACGGCGATCGCGAGAGTGCGGCTGGCGGTGGCGGTGACGGGAGTCGTCGCGGGCCAGGCGCCCGCGCAGGCCGCGTGCGGCGGCGCGGGCTGCACGGGCAGGACCCGCAGGAGCAGGGGTGCGCGACGAGCGCGAGCGACCCGGGCGGCACGTACCACCTCTCGCTCGACAAGAGCGTCAGCACGGTGGTGCGCCACAGCAGCACGTGCTGGGCGCGCATCACCTTCACCGCCAACCCGTGCTGCTTCACGCACGAGGTCGCGATCCAGAGCCAGCGCCTCATCGGCAGCACCCGCGTCGAGCTGGACTTCCGGACCGCGACCACCGGCTCGGGCACGGCGGTCAGAGCGGCCAGTCCACGCTCAGGTACTGGATCTCCTCGAACGCCTCCAGCCCCTCGCGGGCGCCCTCGCGGCCGACGCCGCTCTGCTTCACGCCGCCGAACGGCGCCGCCGGGTCGGACACGACGCCCCGGTTGATCCCCACCATGCCCGCGTCGACCGCCTCGGCGATGCGCAGCGCCCGCTGGAGGTCGCGGGAGTACACGTAGGCCGTCAACCCGTACTCGCCGTCGTTCACCAGGGACAGCAGTTCCTCCTCCGACGTCCACGTGACGATCGGGGCCACCGGCCCGAAGATCTCCGTCCGCAGGATCTCCGCGCCGGACGGCACGTCGCGCAGCACCGTCGGCGGGTAGTAGTACCCGCCGCCCGACGGGACGGGCGCGCGGTGCGACACCACGGCGCCCGCGTCGACCGCCGCGGACACCAGGGCCGCGACCCCGTCCACCGCCCCGCGGCTGATCAGCGGCCCGATCTGCGTCTCGGGGCTGCTCGCCGGACCCACCCGCAGCGCCTCGACCGCGGCGCCGAACGCCGAGGCGAACTCGTCCACGACGTCGGCGTGGACGTAGAAGCGGTTGGCCGCCGTGCACGCCTGGCCGCCGTTGCGCAGCTTCGCGATCAGCGCGCCCGCCACGGCAGCCTCAACGTCGGCGTCGTCCGTCACGACGAAGGGCGCGTTGCCGCCCAGCTCCATCGACGTGTTCACCACGCGATCGGCGGCCTGGCGCAGCAGCAGCCGCCCCACCGCCGTCGACCCGGTGAACGACAGCTTCCGCACCCGCGGGTGCGCGAGCCACGCGCCGACGACCCCGCCGGCGTCGGTGGTGGGCACCACGTTCACCACGCCGTCCGGCACACCCG
Organism: Umezawaea beigongshangensis; assembly: GCF_016464305.1. Classification (GTDB taxonomy): domain Bacteria; phylum Actinomycetota; class Actinomycetes; order Mycobacteriales; family Pseudonocardiaceae; genus Umezawaea_A; species Umezawaea_A beigongshangensis. Next base: position 362,652 of record NZ_JAEIOJ010000002.1, on the reverse strand, counting down.
CCTCCCGCAGGACGCGGGCCACCGCCAGCGCCGTCAGCGGCGTCTCCGCGGCGGGCTTGAGGACCACCGTGCACCCCGCGGCCAGCGCCGGGGCGATCTTGCGGGTCGCCATGGCCGCCGGGAAGTTCCACGGCGTCACCAGCGCCGCCACCCCCACCGGCCTGCGCGTGACGATCGTGCGGGTGCCACCGGCGGGTGACGGCCCGTAGGAACCGCCGCCGCGCACCGCCTCCTCGGCGTACCAGCGGAAGAACTCCGCCGCGTAGACCACCTCGGCGCGCGCGTCGGACAGCGCCTTGCCGTTCTCCAGCGCGATGATCGCCGCCAGCCGGTCGGTGTCGGCGATCATCAGCTCGAACGTGCGGTGCAGCGCCTCCGACCGCTGGCGCGGCGCGGTGCGGCTCCACGCCGGGAACGCGCGGGCAGCCGCGTCCGCCGCAGCCACGGCGTCGGCGGCGTCGCCGTCGGACACCGCGGCGATCACCTCGCCCGTCGCCGGGTCCTCGACGTCGAACGTCCCCGTCGAACCGGCCTTCCACCGGCCGTCGACGAACAGTCCCTCGCCGGGCGCGAGTTCGGTGACGAGAGCGTGCGTCATCGGATCTCCTCGAAGATCTCGTCGAGCAGGCCGAACCACTCGGCCAGCGGGTCGTCGGGCGTCGGCAGCGGTGGCAGGGACCGCGGCACGTCACCGGACGTGCCGCGGGTGAGCGGTGGCGGGACGCGCGCGTCCCGCCGCCGCGGCGATCCGCCGGGTCGGCTCGGAAGCGGCAGCGCCGCCGCCGACGAGACCTCCGACGTGCGGGGAACCCGGCCCCGGAACCGCCGTACCGGCTCCCCGCGCGGGCACCAGCAGCTCCCGCGAACGCGGACCGGGGATCTCGGCGACGAGCCCGCGCTCCTGCGGCGGAGCCGGTCGGCCCACCACCGCGCCCGGAGTGCTCATGACCCGCACGCTAGGGCCGTGCGCACGTCCGCACCACGGCAGACGTGCACCACCGGTCCGCCGACGTTGTGCGAGCATGACACCCGTGACGACGGTCGCGGACGTCCTGGCCGACACCTCGCTCGCACTGGGCCCGCTGTGGGTGCCCCGCCCCGGCGCCGACGTGCGGTGGGTCGCCACCAGCGAGCTGACCGACCCCGTGCCGTTCCTGGAGGGCGGGGAACTGCTCCTCACCACCGGTCTGGGCGCGGTCGGCTGGGACGCGGAGTGGGAGCCCTACGTGCACCGGCTCGCCACCGCCGGGATCGTCGCGCTCGGCTTCGGCGTCGGGCTGAGCCACCCCGGTGTGCCCGCCGCACTCCTGCGGGCCGCCAGGACGACGGACCTCAACGTCCTCGCCGTGCCCCGCGCCACGTCGTTCGTGGCGATCAGCCGCGCGGTGAGCCGGGCGCTGGACGCGGCCGAACGCGCCGAGGCGCGTCGCTCCCTCACCGTCCAGCGCGACCTCGCGCGCGCCGCCACCCGCCCCGACGGGCCCGCCGCCGTGCTGGACCGGCTCGCCGCCCACGTCCGGGGCACGGCGCTGCTCGTGGACCCCGACGCCCAGCCGCACCCCGACGAGCGGGTGCGCGCCGAGATCGCCCGCCTGCGCCCGCTCGGCCTGCGGGGAGCCTCCGTCCTGGACGACGCGGGTGGCCGCACCGCGATCCAGCCCGTCGGCCTGCACGGCGCTCCCGAGACCTACCTCGTGGTGCACGTGCCCGGCCGGTGGAGCAACGGCCTGCACGGCGCCGTCGCCACCGCCGTGGCACTGCTCGGCCTCGACGCGGACACCAGGGCGCGCGATCTGCGCGCTCAGCGGCGGGTGCGCGCCCGTGCCGTGGAACTCCTGCTCGACGGCGACGTCCGCTCCGCCGCTGCGGTGCTGTCCACGGCTCTCGGCGGGACCACCGTGCCGGAGCGGGTCCACGTGCTGCGCTGCGCCGGTCCACGCCGGGACGAGGTGCTCGCGGCGGCGGAGCAGCGCTTCCCGGCACCGCTGCTCGCCGCCGTCCTGGACGAGGAGCTCGTCGTCGTCACCGACGTCCCGCGGGACTGGGAACCGCTGCTGGAGGGGCTGCGCGCCGGTGTGGGCGCGGCCGAACCGGTCGAGCACGCCGCCCGCAGCGCGGCCGGGGCGGCCAGGGCCCTCGCCCGGACCGGCCCGCACGCCCCGCTCGTGCGGTGGAGCGACCTCGTCGGCGAGGGCGTCTGGTCGATCCTCGACGACCGCTCCACAACCCTGTTCGCCGACGCCCTGCTCGGCGGCCTGGACGAGGAGCTGATCGGCACGCTCGGCTCGTTCCTGCGCCACCACGGCCAGCGCGGCGCCGTCGCCGGGGAGCTGGGCGTGCACCGCAACACCGTCCGCCGCCGCGTGCGGCTGATCGAGCGCGCGCTGGGCCGCTCGCTCGATGACCCGCAGACCCGCGTCGACGCCTGGATCGCCCTCCGCGCGGTGACCCGCGGGCGATCCGGGGCCGACAGCCCCTGGTCGCGACCGGCCCCGGCTGCGACGCTCGACCGGTGAACCTGCTCGAACTCGGCATCTTCCTCCAGGCGCGTCGCGCGCGGATCACCCCGGCCGAGGTGGGCCTGCCCACCGGACCGCGCCGCCGGGTGCCCGGCCTGCGCCGCGACGAGGTCTCCCGGCTGGCCGGTACCTCGCTCGAGCACTACGCCGAGCTGGAGCGCGGCCTGGGCGCGCAGCCGTCGACGCGGGTGCTGGTGGCGCTGGCCCGCGTGCTGCGCCTGGACGCCGACGAGCGCGAGCACCTGTTCCGCCTGGCCGGTCGCGCGGTCTCCGTGACGCACGACACGGCCGCGCGCGTGCAGCCGGCGATGCTGGCGCTGCTCGACCGGCTGGACTCCACCCCGGCGCGGATCATGACCGACCTGCACGAGACCCTCGTGCAGAACCAGCTCGCCACGGCGCTGCTGGGTCCGCCCGCGCCGGGGGAGAGCTTCGTGCGGCGCTGGTTCACCGATCCCGGCTGCCGGTCGGTCCACCCGGCGCAGGACCACCCGCGCCACTCCGCGGTGCTGGTGTCCGACCTGCGGGCCGCCGCCGCGCGCCGCGGCCACGACGCGCGGTGCGCGGAGATGATCGCCCACCTGCGCCGGGCCAGCGACGAGTTCGCCCGGCTGTGGGACGCCGGGGACGTCGCCGTCCGCCGCGGCGGGCACGAACGCGTCGACCACCCGGAGCTGGGCGTCGTCGACGTCGAGTGCCAGAACCTGTTCAGCGAGGACGGCGGGCAGCGCATCCAGTTCTTCACCGGCCCCGCGGTCGAGCGGCTCGGCCTGCTCGCCGTCTCCGGCGCCCGGACGCCCGCCGGCGCGGACGGGAGCGTCAGCCGGTCGGCGTGGTGATCACGCTGAACGTGGAGCCCTTCGCGTCGAGCTGCCCGGCGGCGTCCTGGAGGATCGTGGACAGGGGGGAGTAGTTGTTGACCTCCCCGGCCGCGCACGGACCCGTGCGGCTCTGCAGGTTGCCCTCCAGGATGCCCAGCGCGCTCTGGTTGACCTGGTCGAACAGCGGACCGCCGCTGTCACCGGCGCGGGAGCAGAGGTCGGTGTTGATGCCGACGTCGGTGGAGGTCACCAGGCCGCAGCGGGTGCCGGAGAGGAACCCCGCTCCGGCGCCGGAGTCGGTGACGTCGGGATAGGTCGCGGCGGACGACGCCGATCCGGACGCGCACACCACCGAGTTCACCACGACCGAGTCCAACGGGGTGACGCCGGTGATCGGCTGGTCCGCCGAGGTCGTGCGGTCGCCGCAGACCGCGGGGTCGCCGGGGCAGTGCTTCAGCACCAGGTTGTGCTCGGCCTGTCCGTCCAGCCACGTGGTGGCCGCGGCGGGGTCGACGTAGGGCAGCAGGGCGTAGTCGTAGGGGTAGCTGTTGCTCTCCACGCCGTGCTGCTCCACCACGGGAGTGCCGTTGTGCTGGAGGGGGACGTTGTTGGTCTTGCCGACCACGCAGTGCCCCGCGGTCAGCACCCACGCCGCGCCGGGGAAGTCGCCACCGGTGGACCGCACGTTGAAACCGGCTGTGCAGCCGCCCCACGTGCCGTTGTCGCGCTGGCCGTTCAGCCGCATCCCGCCGCGCATGGGGCCGTGGCCGGTGCAGTGGTGCGGGTGGCAGAACCCGGGGTCGACAGCTCCGCCTGGCACGCCGTTCGGCGAGCCGTGCGAGGTGGTGTCGGCCGGGGGCGCGGCCCGCGCGACGACCTGGTCCGCCGCGGCGGGGTCGAGCGTGGCGAGCGGGTCGGCGCCGGGGCTCCAGCCCTCGGCCCAGGACCGCTCCCACACCACGACGCGGTTCTCCGCGGCGCTGATGGTCGGCAGGTGGGGCACGACGGCGCCGGTGCCGAGCTGCGCGATCAGCGCGTCCCTGGTGGCGGTGAGCTGCGCGAGGGTGTGCTGCACCTGCGTCGTGCGGACGTGGGCGCTGTCGTGGACGCCGGTGAGCCTGGCCTGCGTGGCGGTCGGGTCGGTCGTGGCGATCATCAGCAGGCCCCCGGCCTGCTGGTCCATCCACATCCCGGCGTACTCGTCGGCGGCCTCCACCCTCAGGGCGGCGTCGAGCTTCGCGGCCGTGCGCTGGAGCTCCAGGCGTCGCAGCGCCTCCTGCTGGTCGACCTGGAAGGACGCCACCAGGTACTCGGTCGACTCGCGGACGGTCGCGGGCACCAGCAGGTCGACCGGGGGAGCCGGGGGTTCCGGTGGTGCGGCGGGGGCTTGTGCGAGCACCGTGGCCGCCGAGCCGCCGTGGGCACCGGGCAGCACCCCGGTCTGGATGTACGCGCCCAGACCCGCCCCCGCCACGAGGGCGAGCAGCATCGCAACAGTCCTGAGCTTTCTCAACGAGAGGTCTCCTCCGGGACGGACGGGTCGTCCACCCCTCGGCGGCGTCGCGAGGGGAACGGGTTCTGCTGAGCCGTCACCGGGCCCGTCCTCGCGGACGATCGTTCCACCTCTCCCGCCGTGCGTGGGGAGGAGGGGGTGTGTCGGGGCGGGGGAGGGCACCCGAACGTGCCCCGATCCTGCTCCGGCACCGCCCGCGCGAGGCGCGGCTCAGCACTCGCGGGCGGAGGGGCAGTCTCCGTCGGCGGAGGAGTCCAGCTTCTCCGCCACCGCCTCGCAGGCCGCCGCGAACGCGGCGAGCTCCTCGGGGGACATGGCGTCGACGAACCACTCCCGGACGTGGGCGACGTGCCGCGGGGCGGCCTCGACGATGGCCGTGCGGCCCGCCTCGGTGAGGACGACGTCCGCGTAGCGGCTGTCCTCGGCGCACGGCTGCCGCTCGACGAGACCGCGCCCGGCCATGCGGGTCAGGTGGTGGGAGATCCGGCTCTTCTCCCACCGGGTGGCCTCGCCGAGTTCGAACGCCCGCATCCGGCCCTCCGGCGCCTCGGACAGGTGCACCAGGACCTCGTAGTCGGAACCGGACAGCCCGGACTCGCGCTGGAGGTGCGCGTTCAACCGGCTGCTCAGCTTCGTCTGGACGGCCAGGTAGCTCCGCCACGCCCTCTGCTCGTCCTCGTTCAGCCACGAATCATCGGTCACAGATGCAGTCTACCTGGAAGGTTGATATATCACCGTCTGTGACGCGGCGTCTGGAGACACCCGATCGGGTCAGCTTCCGCCGTGCACGCGCTGGTGCAGCGACTCCATCCGCTGATCGAGCTGCGCCGCCATCGCCGCCGTGCTGCTCAGCTCGTCGGCGAAGCCCTCGGGGACCTGGTCGTCGTACTTGTAGAACAGCTTGTGCTCCAGCGTCGCCCAGAAGTCCATCGCGATGGTGCGCACCTGCACCTCCACCTTGACGTGCTCGACCCGGTCGGACAGGAAGACCGGAATTCGCACGATCAGGTGAAGACTGCGGTAGCCGTTGGCCTTGGGCTCGGCGATGTAGTCCTTGGTCCGCACGATCTGCACGTCGTTCTGGCGGCGCAGCATCGCCTCCACGCGGTACACGTCCGACACGAACGGGCAGATCACCCGGACACCGGCGACGTCGTCGAGGTGCTCCGCCACGAGGTCGACGTCCGTCGGCAGGCCCTTGCGGCGCAGCTTCTCCAGGATGGCCTCCGGGCGCTTCACGCGGTTGGTGATGTGCTCGATCGGATCGTGCTGGTGGACGAAGTCGAACTCCTCGCTGAGGATGCGCAGCTTCGTCATGAGCTCGTCGATCGCGAACTTGTAGACCAGCAGCTCACGGGCGAGCCGCTGCACCTGGTCGAAGGCACCCGATGAGTCCCCGACGGGCGCGTGCGCGCCGATGTCCATGACCATGTCCGTTGTCGTTCCCCACCTGTGCGGTACCAGATCCACCCTACAGATCCGGCGGGCACCGCCGGGGGACGCGTGCGGAACCCGGTGCGCCCGACCCGTCCTGCGGCGCCTCGGTGTCGCAGGACGGGTCGGGCGGTGACTACGGGGCCGCGGCCGGGCAGTGCGCGCCCGGTGACGGGCTCGTGCCGGTCAGCACGTAGTCCGTGAACGCCGCCCGCGTGCAGTCGGTGCGGTTCACGACGCCGTGACCCCAGCCGTCGTAGGTGAGCAGCGTGCCGCCGACCTGGTCGTGCACGCCGCGCGCCCACTCCAGCGGGGTGGCCGGGTCGTGCGCCGAGTTCATGATCAGGACCGGTGGCACGTCGTCGTCGAGCCGGGTGCGGTGCTGCGGGTTGGGCGTGTCCGCAGGCCACGCCGCGCACAGCGACACCGCGCTGAACGCGAAGTGCGTCCGCAGGGTCGGCGCCTGCGCCGCCTGCTGGCGCCACAGGGACGACCACTCCCGCTCGGAGGAGATCCGGACGTCGTGGTCGGTGCAGAACGCGGCGATCGGGAACGGCGCGGTGCCGGCCCCGGCGGTCCGCGGACCCGTGTCCCGCAGCAGGGCCGCGAGCGCCGGCCGGTCCGGTCCGTACAGCAGGCCGAGCACCCGCTGGTTCAGGGCGGCCGCGCCGCCGGGCAGTTCGCCGCGCACCGCCGCGTCCCACAGCGAGGTGTAGGCCGCGGCCGCGTCGAACCCGCACGACGGATCGACCGCGCACCAGGTCGCGAACTCGGCGAACGCGTCCTCCCCGGCGCGGGCCTGCGACGCGAGCAGCTCCCGGATCGACAGGCCGTGGTCGAACACGCTGTCCAGCACCAGCCCGCGCACCCGGTGCGGGAAGTTCTCCGCGTACACCTGCCCGGCCAGCGTGCCGTAGGACCGGCCGTAGAGCGTGATCCTCCGCTCGCCGAGCGCGGCCCGCAGCGCCTCGACGTCACGGGCGACGCTCACGTTGTCGACGTGGTCGACCAGCGGTCCGGTGTGCGCGCGGCAGCTGTCGCCGAGTTCACGCGCGTGGTGCTGGACGGAGGCGAGGGTGGCGCCCGCGTCCGGGACCGTCTCCGGCAGCGTCCCGACCAGGTCCGCGTCGCACACGACCGGGTTGCTGCGGTTCGTACCGCGCGGGTCGTAGCTGACCACGTCGAACCGCTCCGACACCTCGGCGGGCACGACGTTCCCGCCGAGCAACCGGTTGACGCCGGAGTCGCCCGGTCCGCCCGGCAGGTAGACCAGCGTGCCCTGCTTCCTCCCCGTCGCCCTCGTCCGCGCGACCTCCACCTCGATCGTCCCCGCGGACGGCCGGTTCCAGTCGACCGGCACGGTGATCGTCGCGCAGGTGACCGGGCCGTCCACCTCGCACGGCCGCCAGTCGAGTCCTCGTCCTTCTTCGGCGGCGATCGCCGCTCCCCCTGACGCACCCGTCAGCACCAGTGCCGCGAGCAGTGCGGAAACACGTTTCATGGTCCAGCAGTGTGTCGGGGAGCACACCGGGTTGAGATCGGGGAAGTCCCCGAGATCGTCCCCGAGGGGTAGTCCCCCGGGGGGGTGGCCACTTCTTTGTCGGTACTGGTCGCCGCGCGGCGGGTGCGCCAGGCTGGTCGCGGCGGCCGGAGGGGCCGGAGGGCGAGGGGGTGGCGGTGGTTCAGGTCTTCCGAGCGGAGTCGGCGAGCACCGCCAGGCGGCGATGTCCCCACTCGGCCAGCGGCGCCAGCGCCTCCGACAGGTCCCGGCCGAACGGCGTGAGCGAGTACTCGGTCCTCAGCGGCAGCTCGTCGTGCACCTCGCGGTGCACGAGACCGTCCGCCTCCATGTCCCGCAACGCCTGAGTCAGCACCTTCTCGGTCAGGCCCGGCAGCCTCCGGCGCAGTTCGCCGGGGCGGCACGGGCCGGATTCGAGCTGCCACAGCAGGAGCGACTTCCACTTGCCGTCGATGACCGCGACCGCCGCGGTCACGCCGCACACGCCGAGGTCCTGAGCCCTGCTGCGCACCACCGTCGTCTCCCGTCCACGCTCAACCGCACTGGAGTTCCACCGTGCTTCCTTCATACCGCAGCAAGTCCGCGACCGTTCTCGGCCTGGGGCCGATGGGCCGGTCCCTCGCCGGTGCGTTCCTCGCCGCCGGTGTCCCCACGACGGTGTGGAACCGCACACCGGGCCGGGACGGCGACCTGGTCGGCCGGGGCGCGGCGAGCGCGGCGTCCGCGCACGAGGCCGTCGCAGCGAGCGACCTGACCGTGGTGTGCGTGGTCGACTACGACGCCGCGGACGCCGTGCTGCGCACTCCCGGCACGACGGCGGCGCTCGCCGGGCGCACCGTCGTGAACCTGTCCGCCGACACCCCCGACCGCGCCAGGGCGACCGCGGCGTGGGCGGCCGAGCACGGTGTCGGCTACCTGGACGGCGCGATCATGACGCCCACCACGACCATCGGCACTCCGCACGCGGTGTTCCTGCACAGCGGACCTCGCGACCTCTACGACGCCCACCTGCCGCTGCTGGAGAACCTGGGCGGCACGCACACCCACGTCGGCGAGGAGATCGGCCGGGCCGCGGCGCACGACCTGGCGCTGCTCGACGTGTTCTGGACCGCCGTGGCCGGGTACGCGCACGCCCTGGCGCTGGCGCGGGCGGAGGGCGTGACCGCGCGGGAGCTGGCACCGTTCGCGGGAGGCATCGCGGCGATCCTGCCGCCGATCTTCGAGGGGATCGCGGCCGACGTGGAAGCGGGGACGTTCTCCGGCGAGGACAACCCGATCACCTCGGCCGCCTCCACGATGGCGCACGTCGTGCACACCTCGGAGGCGCACGGCATCGACGCGAGCGTGATGCGCGCGGTGGAGGGCGCGACCCGTCGGGCGATCGGCCTGGGGCACGGCGCGGACGGCTTCAGCCGCGTCGCCGAGCACCTGTCCCGCCGCTGACCGACGCGGCGCGCGTCCGGCCGGGACGGCCCCGGCAGGACACCGCGGACGTCACCGGCCCGGCTGCCTGCTCCGGGTTCCGGGGACCGCCGTCCAGCTCGCGAGGAGGTCCAGCGCCTGCCGCGAGGGCGACCCGGCCCGCGCGGTGTAGACGTACAGGGTGGTGTCGGGGTCGCCGGGCGGGACGAGGGTCTCGTACTCGACGGTGAGGTCCCCGACGAGGGGGTGGCGCAGGCGCTTGGACCCGTGCGTGCGCTGGTGGACGCGGTGCTGCTCCCACCACCGGTCGAACTCGGCGCTGCGTTCGCGCAGTTCGGCGACGAGGGCGGTCGCGGTGCTGTCGCCGGGGGCGCGGCCGACCTCGAACCGCAGGCTCTCGACGGCGGCGCGGGCCTGGTCGGGCCAGTCCGCGAACAGGGACCGGGCGTCCTCGTCGAGGAACATCCAGCGCGCGTAGTTGCGCTGCGCCGGTGGCAGCGCGTCGAAGTCGGTGAACAGCGCCGCGGCCATCCGGTTGGCGGCCAGCACGTCCGTGCGGCGTCCCAGGACGAGCGCGGGCTCGCCGTCGAGCGCGTCGAGCAGCTGGTGCAGCCCCGGGCGCACGCGCTGCACGGCGCGGGCGCGTCGGGGCGCCCGTGCCGAGGTCGGCCCGATGAGGTCGTCCAGGTGCGCGCGCCCCGCGGCGTCGAGACCGAGCGCGCGGCCGATCGCCTCGACCACGGCGGGGGAGGGCGTGATGCGCCGCCCCTGCTCCAGCCGGGCGTAGTAGTCGGTGGACACACCGGCCAGCAGCGCGACCTCCTCGCGCCGCAGACCGGGCACGCGGCGCGCCCGCCCGTCCGGCGGCAGGCCCGCTCGCAACGGGTCGACCTGGCCGCGTGCCCGGCGCAGGAAGTCGGCGAGTTCGCGGTTGGTGGTGGCCACGGAGCCGATTGTCCCCCCGCCGCGGGGATCGTGGGTGGACCTGCGAGTCCTCGGTTCCACAGGGCTCGGCACGAGCGCCGCCAGCGGCTCGTCGTGCGCCAGGCTCGAACCGGCACGCGGCACCGACCGCACCTCCTGCGAACAGAGGAACGACGATGAGCTTCCCGACCGACCGGCCGGCGACCTGGTTCGTGACCGGCACCTCCCGAGGTCTGGGACTGGAACTGGTCCGGCAACTGCTCGGACGTGGTGATCACGTGGCCGCGACGACGCGGTCCACCGAGCGGCTGCTCGCCGCGCTCGGCGACGGCGTCGACACCTCGCGGCTGCTGCCGCTCGCCGTCGACCTGCGCGACGCCGAGGCCGTCGCGCGGGCCGTGCACCGCACGACCGAGCGCTTCGGCGGCCTCGACGTCGTGGTGAACAACGCCGGGTACGGCTTCCTGGCCGCGGTGGAGGAGACCACCGACCGCGACGTGCGGGACATGCTCGACGTCCAGGTCGTCGGCGTGTGGAACGTGCTGCGCGCCGCGCTGCCGATCCTGCGCGGGCAGCGGAGCGGTCACGTCGTCACCGTGTCGTCGATCCTCGGCCTGACCGCCGTCCCCGGCTGGGCGCTCTACTGCGCGGGCAAGTTCGCGGTCGAGGGCCTCTCCGAGGCGCTCGCGGCGGAGGTCGCCGGCTTCGGCGTCGAGGTCACCGTCGTGGAGCCCGGCTACTTCCGCACCGACTTCCTCAGCGCGGACTCGCTCGCGCTGCCCGCCACCACCACGGAGGCCTACCCGGCGATCCGCGAGATGGTCGCCGAGCACCAGAAGCTCCAGGGCGGCCAGCTCGGCGACCCGGTGAGGGGGGCGGCGGCCATCATCGGCGGGGTCGTCAGCGGTGGCGGCCCGTTGCGCCAGCTGCTCGGCTCGGACGCGCACGCCTACGCCACCGCCAAGGTCGACGCCCTGCGCGCGAACCTCGACGCCACCGCGCGGACCGCGCCCGACACCGACTTCCCCGCCGCCTGACCCCTCCGCCGCGGCGTGCCCCGCGTCGGCCCGGACCGCCGTTCCGGGTCGACGCGGGGCGTCCGGCGGTCCTCGCGAGCACGTCCCGCACCGCCTCGCCCGCGCACCCGGACGCGCGGTCACGAACACCGGCGGACCGGGGCCACCGGTGCGGCACGGCCGGGTGGGCCGTTCGTGCGCATCGGTGTGATCACCGGCCCGTTCGCGCGCGCCCCGGTGGCGGCGTGGCGGTGTGCCAGCATGAGGACGTCGTCCGGTGGAACCGTTGGAGGAACCGTGCCCGCGTCCCTGATCATGTCCCGCCGCGACCTCGACTTCCTGCTGCACGAGTGGCTCGACGTGGTCTCGCTGACCAGCAGGCCGTACTACGCCGAGCACTCGCGGGAGACCTTCGACGCCGTGCTCGACCTCGCCGAGCAGATGGCGACCAAGCACTTCGCGACGCACAACCGCAGGGCCGACGCCCACGAGCCGCACGTCGGCCCGGACGGGCGGGTCGTGCTGGTGCCCGAGGTGGCTGCGGCGCTGGAGGCGTTCACCGGGGCCGGTCTGCTGGCGAGCGACTTCGACGAGGACCTCGGCGGGATGCAGCTCCCCGCGGTCGTGTCCCGCGCGCTGCACGTGTGGTTCCAGGCGGCCAACGTCGGCACCTCGTCCTACCCGTTCCTCACGATGGCCAACGCGCGACTGCTGGTGGCGCACGGCTCGCCCGAGCTGGTCGACACGTGGGTCCGTCCGATGGTGCGGGGCCGGTTCTTCGGCACGATGTGCCTGTCCGAGCCGCAGGCCGGGTCGTCGCTGGCCGACATCACCACCCGCGCCGAACCGCGGGCAGACGGCACGTACCGGCTCACCGGCAACAAGACGTGGATCTCCGGCGGCGACCACGAGCTGAGCGAGAACATCGTGCACCTGGTGCTCGCGAAGGTGCCGGGCGGCCCGCCCGGCGTGAAGGGCATCTCGCTGTTCGTGGTGCCGAAGTTCCTGCTCGACGAGAACGGCGACCCCGGCGAGCGCAACGACGTCGTCCTCGCCGGGCTCAACCACAAGATGGGCTACCGGGGCACGACGAACGCGCTGCTGAACTTCGGCGAGGGAGTGCACCGGCCCGGCGGGCAGGCGGGGGCCGTCGGGTTCCTGGTGGGCGAGGAGAACCAGGGCCTCGCCCAGATGTTCCACATGATGAACGAGGCGCGGGTCGGCGTGGGACTGGGCGCGACGGCGCTCGGCTACACCGGTCACCTGCACTCGGTGCAGTACGCGCGCACCCGCGTCCAGGGCCGGCCGATCGGGGCCAAGGACCCGGCCACGCCGCAGGTGCCCCTGATCGAGCACCCCGACGTGCGGCGGATGCTGCTGGCGCAGAAGTCCTACGTCGAGGGCGGACTCGCGCTCGGCCTGTACTGCGCGAAGCTCGGCGACGACCAGCGCACGGCCGCCACGCCGGAGGAGCGCGCCGCCGCCGGGCTGCTGCTGGACGTGCTCACGCCCGTCGCGAAGAGCTGGCCGTCGCAGTGGTGCCTGGAGGCCAACAGCCTCGCGATCCAGGTGCACGGCGGCTACGGGTACACCCGCGACCACGACGTCGAGCAGATGTACCGGGACAACCGGCTCAACCCGATCCACGAGGGCACCCACGGCATCCAGGCCCTCGACCTGCTGGGCCGCAAGGTCGTGATGCGCGACGGCGCGGGCCTGCGGCTGCTCCTGGACACCGTGGCCGCGACCACCGCGCGCGCCGCGGCCCTGGACGGGGAGCCCGCCGAGTTCGCGGCGCGGCTCGACGCGGTGTTCGCCAGGATCGGGGCGACGACGCGCCGCCTGCACGGCACGGGCGATCCGCGGCTCGCCCTGGCCAACGCCACCCCGTACCTGGAGGCCGTGGGGCACGCCGTCGTGGCGTGGACGTGGCTGGAGCAGCTGCTCGCCGCGCACGGCCGGACCGGCGCGTTCTACGAGGGCAAGCGCGCCGCGGCGCGGTACTTCTTCCGCTGGGAGCTGCCGGGGACGGGCCCGCAGCTGGACCTGCTGGACTCCCTCGACACGACCCTGCTGGACGCCGCGCCCGAGGTGTTCTGACCGTCGCGGACGGGGTGCGGCGGACGGGCCGCTCCCGCTGGACGGGACGGCCCGGCTGACACGGTAGGGTGACGCCCACCTCTCCCGGTCCTGCCGTGTCCCGGCCGTGACGCCTCCGGTTCCGATGTCCACTGTGGACATCACAATTCCGTTGCGACGACCGGGTGTCTTGTCGCCGGGGGAGGATCGGGTGTTAGATCGACAACGCCGCCGACGAACCGACGACCTCTCGCGGGAGACGCATCCATGAGCGCCGCTGACGGCCTGCTGCCCCTGGAGACGGGGTTCGACGTGAGGTGGCGCGGTTACGACCGGAGCCAGGTGCGCGAGCACGTGCGCTGCGTGGAGGCCGAGGTGCGCATCCTCGCCGCGGACCGCGACGCCGCGGAGGCGCTGGCGGAGAACCTGGCGCGCGAGGTGGAGCGGCTGCGGTCGGAGAACTCCGGCCTGCGCGCCGACCTGGAGCGCCTCGGCCGCACGCCGATCGACCCCGACACCGTGCCGGAGCGGCTGCGCCGCCGGGTCGAGCTGGCGCACGCCGAGGCCGAGGAGATCGTGGCGCGCGCCCTGGCCTCCGCCGACCTGGCCTGGAGCACCGCCGACAAGGAGGCCGCGCGGCTGCGCGAGCGCTACGAGCGGCTCGTGGCCGAGCTGGACCGCCAGCGCGCGGACGCGGCTGCGGAGCACCGCGAGGCGATGCGGCTGGCGCACGAGGGCATCGCGGAGGCCGCGCGACGCGCGGAGGAGGGCAGGCACCAGCTCGACCGTCTCGCCGTGGCGGCCCGCCGCCGGGAGCAGCGGGACTTCGAGCTGGCCAACGACCTGCGCCGGCGCGAGGCCGCGGCGGCCGTGCAGGAGCGGCTGCTGGAGGCGGAGACCGAGGCCGAGCGCGTGCTGCGCGCGGCGCGCGAGGAGGCCGAGCGGGTGACGCGGGCGGCCCGTGCCGAGGTGGAGCACCTCGCCGGCCTCGAACGGCGGATCGCCGAGCAGTTGCGCGACGCGTTCGACCTGGTCGACCACGCCGACGCGCTGCTCGTGCAGGACGACGAGCACGTCCGCGACCAGGAGCCGGTGACCGGCGCGCTGCGCCTGTCGGAGAACCCGCCCGTCGTGCTGTCGGTCGCCGAGAACGCCGCCTGACACCTCCGGCCGCGGCGAGCGGCCCGCCGACCGTCGGTCCGGCCGCATAGAGTCTCCGCGACGTCGGAGGAGACCCAGTGGCAGACAGCGGCCGGACAGGTGGTGCGGAGCACGGCCACGCCGAGAGCAGCGTCGTCGGTGTGGCCGCCGCTCGGTGGGGCGTGCTCGTGCGGGCGAGCAAGCCGGTCTTCACCGAGCCCGGCTGGCAGTACTTCCAGGAGCTGGAGACCCGCTGCCCCACCTGCTCCGGCCCGCTGCACTCCTTCTACCGCCCGCACCCCAACCGGGGGAAGGTGCAGCTCCAGACCGCCGTGGTGTGCCCGCACTGCGCCACGGCCAAGTCGGCGCGCGAGATGACGCTGTCCACGAAGTCCGTCCTCGGTGACCTCAAGCCCGAGGCGGTGGCCCGGCGGCTCGCCGAGGACGCACAGCTCGCGGCGCTGAGCCGCGAGCGCTTCGCCCCGTCACCGCGCCCGCCCGCTCCGGCTCCGGCACCGCAGGCACGGCCCGAACCGCCCGCGGCCCCGCGACGCCCCACCCCGGTGCGGCGGGAGGAGCCGCCGGAGCCGCCCGCGCCGGAGCGTCCGGTCTCGCGCCCGCTCCCGCCGGAGCCGCCAGCCCCGGAGGTGTCCGCCCCGCGAGTGCCCGCCCCGGAGCCGTCCGCGCCGGAGCGGCCAGCCGTCGCCGTGTCCACCACCGCGATGGCGGCGACCGTGCGGCGCATCCTGGCCTCGTCGGAGCCGACGTTCCAGGCCAGGCCCGGCGGGCCGGACGCTGCCGACGGGCACGGCTCGCGCGCCGAGGAGCGGCGGCTGCTGCACTGGTGCAAGACCGCGGACCCCGACCTGGACCTCCCGCCGCTCCCGGAGGGCACCGACGTCCGGGTGCTGCTGCCGGAGGGGCCCCGGTTCGACGCGCTGCGCGTCCGGCTCGCCGAGCGCGGCGTCCCGTTCCGGTCGGTGGCGCACTGGGTCGAGCAGGAGACGATCTCCTCCCTCGACGCGGACTCCCGCCTCGGCGAGCTGTGGTCCGCCGCCGCGCTCGCGGAGCTGGGCGGGGTCGGTCCGCTGCCCTGCGGCGTCGAGACGGGGGAGGAGGCCGCGCACGCGCGCGACGCCTTCGAGCACGTGTGGGCGGCGCACGACCCGGCCCTCGACAGCCCCGAGCCGCCGCGGCACGCGCCCGCCGAGGAGTTCGTCCCGCGCGCCTGGCTCGACTACCTGCCCTTTCCCACGCTCAACCCCGCACAGGCGCAGGCCGCGCCGGTGGTCGTGGACGGCGACGGGCACGTGGTGATCACCGCGCCCACCGGCGCGGGGAAGACCGTGATCGGGATGATGGCCGCCCTGCGGACCGTCCTGGACGAGGGCCGCAAGGCCGCGTGGCTGGTGCCGCAGCGGTCCCTGACCGACGAGCTGGACCGCGAGCTGGAGGTGTGGCGGCGGCACGGCCTGCGGGTGGAGCGGCTGTCCGGTGAGCACACCGTGGACGTCGAGCGCGTCCGCGAGGCCGACCTGTGGGTGGCCACGACCGAGAAGTTCGAGTCGCTGTGCCGGGCCGCGTCCATGCAGGCCGCGCTGGCCGAGGTCGGCTGCATGGTCGTCGACGAGATCCACCTGCTCGGCGACGTCGCGCGCGGCGCCCTGCTGGAAGCGCTGCTGGCCCGCGTGCGCGGCGCCGAGTCGCCGGTGCGCATCGTCGGGCTGTCCGCGACGGTGTCGAACGCCGCGGAGATCGCCGAGTGGCTGGAGGGCGAGCTGGTCACGACCACCTGGCGGCCGTCGCGGCTGACCTGGCAGCTCCCGGCGATCCCCGCCACGTCCACCCAGCGCGCGAGCAGCCGCGCCCGCGAGCACGCGGTGGTCGACCTGACCCGCCGCATCACCGCCGAGCAGGGCGGTGTGCTGGTGTTCTGCGGGTCCAAGGCCAACGTGCGCTCCACGGCCCTGGCGGTCGCCGCCGACCGGGGAGCCGTGGTCGACGGGCTGGGCCCGCACGACGCGGACAAGCTCCAGGCGGTGTGCGCGCAGGTCGGCGTGCAGCTGCACTACGCGGACTGGGAGCACAAGCACGCCGCCGAGCGGGCGTTCCGGCGGCGCGAGGCGGACGTGCTGGTCGCGACGACCACGGTGGCCGCCGGGGTCAACCTGCCCGCGCGGGCGGTCGTCGTGCGCGACACGAGGGTGGGCACGTCCGAGCTGAGCACCGCCACCGTGCTCCAGATGTTCGGCAGGGCGGGCCGGGTCGGCGCGGGGGAGACCGAGGGCTGGGCCTACCTCGTCACCGACGAGACCGAGCGCGCCCGGTGGCAGGGCAGGCTGGTCCGGGGCTACGCGGTGTACTCGCAGATCTACGACAGCCTGCCCGACCACGTCCTCGCCGAGGTGCTCCAGTCCAGGATCACGACCCTCGGCGAGGCGGAGGCGTGGTGGGTGCAGACCCTCGCGCACGCCCAGGGCGACGAGGACCTGGAGCCCGTGCAGGAGTCGGTGCGGTTCTTGCTCGACCGGGGGTTCCTCGACCGGGTCGACCGCGAGGACGGCGAGGTGGGCCTGCAGGTCGCCGAACTGGGGCGGCTGACCGCGAGGCTGATGGTGTCCTCGCAGGTCGGGGCACGGCTCAACCAGGTGCTGGGGATGCTGCCGGTGCCCGACGACCCCGACACCGCCGAGGTCGCGCTGACGTCGATGCTCAGCGCCGCCGTGCCCGCGCTGCTCGACGCGCCCGTGGGCGAGGCGCACAAGGCGGCGGTCGCCACGGCGATCAAGGCGCGCGGCCGCACGTCGCACCTCACCGAGGTGACCGCCGTGCAGGGCCTCGGATCGGGTGCGAGCGGCTCCCGCGGCGACCTGGCGTGGGCGGCGATGCTGCTGGTGGCGAACTCGCCGCACCTGTTCGACCGCTCGCACGGGCCGCGCCGGGTGGTCGCCGGCATCCCCGCCAGCACGCTCCACCAGGTGCTGGAGCAGGCCCCGCGCTACCTCGCGTGGCTGGCCGCGCAGGGCGTCCTCGGCACGATCCACCCGTGGGTGGCGATCGTCGCCGGTGACCTGGACCGGCGCATCCGGTGGCGCGAGGTGGGCCCCGGCCGCGGCGCGGGACGGCTGCTGTGGATGTGCGAGCAGATGGCCACCCGCGCGCGGGCGAGGGAGCTGGTGCCCCGCATGTGGCGCGACGCGACGGGCCGCGGACTGCGCTCGCCGGACTGGCCGGGAGGAGCGCCGCCGCCCGCGTGCGAGCTGGACCGCGGCTCCTACACGGCGCTGCTGCGGGAGAGGGCGTCGGCCGTCGCGCTGGAGGACCTCCCCGACGGCGTGCGCGTGTCCGGCGCGACCGGGACGTTCGCCGCGGTGTGGACCGGTCACCTGGTGCGCGTCGCCGAGGTGGCGCGGGACCCGCAGACCGTGTCGCGGCCACCGGCGGCCGAGGGGGAGGCGGGGGCCGATCAGGTGGGCGCGGCGGTGTTCACCCGCAGGGGCGACCACCGGGCGACCGGCTGGTTGACCGCCTACGACGCGCTGTCCCCGCGAGCGGTCCACGACGTCGCCGCGAGGCCCCGTCGTCCGCTCGCGGGACCGGCGGAGCGCCGTCGCTGACGGCCGGACGCACGGTCAGAGCGAGGCCAGCTCGGCGGCGATGGCGTGGCCGAACAGGCCCGGCAGGCCGCCGGTGTGGACGAGCACCGTGCGCTCGCCCGGCCTGATCGCGCCCTCGGCGACGGCCGCGGTGAGCCCGGCCAGGGCCTTGGCCGTGTAGACCGGGTCCAGGACGAGGCCCTCGGTGCGCGCGGCGTCCTCCAGGGCGGTGCGGGCCGCCGCGGTGAGCACGCCGTAGCCGGGACCGACCTGGTCCGTGCGCAGGCGCAGCTCGCCGCTGCCCGGCCGGAGCTGCTCGACCAGTTCGGTGATGCGCGCGCCCGGATCGGTCATCGCCCCGGTGTCCACGCCGAGCACGGTGTGCGCCCCGAGTTCCGCGACGAGACCGGCCATCGTGCCGCCCGACCCGACCGCGACGACGACGTGGACGAGGTCGGGCGCCTGCTCGCGCAGCTCCAGCGCGCAGTCGACGTACCCGCGCGCGCCGACGACGGACGTGCCGCCGAACGGGATCAGGCCAGGACGCTGTCCGGCGGCGGTCAGCTCGTCGGCGACGCGGGCCGCGACGACGTCCAGCGGCTCGTCGCCCGCCCACACCAGGCGCGCGCCGAGCAGCCGGTCGAGGCTGACGTTGCCGCTCGACACGGCGGCGTGGTCACCGCGCAGGACCAGCACCGCGTCCAGCCCGACGCGGCGGGCCGCCGCGGCGGTGAGCCTGGCGTGGTTGCTCTGCGCGGCACCGGTCGTGATCAGGGTCGTCGCGCCGTCGTCGAGCGCCGCGGCGACGGTGTGCTCCAGCTTGCGGACCTTGTTGCCCCCGCCGCCGAGGCCGGTCAGGTCGTCGCGCTTGATCCACAGGTCGTCGGGGCGCAGCCCGATCCTCTCGGCGAGGCGGGGTGCGGGTTCGAGGGGCGTCGGCCACGAGCTCAGCAGCTGCTTCACCCGGCCAACCTAGTGGCCGCGTCGTGGGGTTATAGACCTATAACCCCTCTCGGGGTACACATGGGGCTCCGATCGGAGGAGGAGAAGTGCCGAAGATCAACGTGTACCTGCCGGACGAGCTGGCCGACGCGGTGAAGGACGCCGGTGTGCCGGTGTCCGCGATCTGCCAGCGGGCGCTGGAGCAGGCCGTGCGCCGCGTGACCGCCATCCGCGAGACGACGCTCGGCGACGTGGAGGAGGACGACCCGACCGAGCGGCTGACCCACTTCACCGACCGGGCCAGGACCGCGGTCCGGCTCGGGGTGCGGCGCGCGCGGGCAGCGGAGGCTCCCGGCGTGGCGACCGAGCACCTGCTCGGCGGGATGCTCGACGAGGGCGAGAACCTCTCGCTGCTCGTGCTGCGCGCGCTGGAGGTCGAACCGGAGCGGGTGCTGGGGGAGCTGGAGCGCGTCACGACGCGCGGCGTCGGCGGCACCGCGTCCCGCTTCACCGCCGACGCCGCCAACGCGCTCGAACTGGCGGTCACCGAGGCCACGTCGCTCGGCCACGGCTACGTCGGCTGCGAGCACCTGCTGCTCGGGCTGGTCGCCGAACCCGACGGCACCGCCGGGCGCGTGCTGCGCTCGCTGGGCGTCGAGCCGCGGCTCGCCCGGCGTGCCGTCTCGGCCGCTCTCGCCGGGTACGTGCACCTGCGGGCGCAGCAGGCCCCGGCGGCGCCGAACGCCGCCGCGCTGCTCGGCGCCGCCGTCCGCGCCGAGGTGCGTCCGCTGGTCGAGCGTCTGGACCGGCTGGAGCAGCACGTCGGACTGGTCGCCCCGTGACGTCCGGCGGTCCCGCGCCCGTCCTGCTGCTGGCCACCGGCGACACCATCGCCCGCGGCGCGTCCCGCGTCGCCTCGGGAGCGCAGCTCGCCGCGGGGGCGCCGGGCGTGGTCGCCGAGGACGTCCTGGCCGAACCGAGCTGGGACACCTCGCCGGCCACGGTCTTCGGCCTCGCCCGCCGGGCGCGGGCCGCCCTGCTCGCCGAGGGCTTCGCCGGTGTGGTGATCACCTGCGGCGTCGACGCGCTGGAGGACACGGCGTTCCTGGTCGAACTCCTCACCGCGGACGCGGCCGCGCGCGGCGGGATCGTGCTCACCGGCGCGGTCCGCGACCGCGACCACCCGGCTCCCGACGGCCCGGCGAACCTCGCGGCGTCCTTCGCGACCGCCCGCGCCGTCCGCGGCACCACCGTCTGCCTCGACGGCGCGCTGCACGCGCCGCGCTGGGTGCGGCAGGTCGACGCGACCTCCCCGGCGGGCTTCTCCTCCGCGCCGCACCCGCTGCTGGGCCGGGTGCTCGGCGACCGGGTGGTGCGTCTCGCCGACGCCCCGCCGACGCCACCGCGCGTGGCGGGCGAGCCGGAGTCCGACGTCGCGCTGATCACCACCTACCCCGGAGTGCCCGCCGCGCTGCTCTCGACCGCCGTGGACGCGGGCGCGCGGGGCGTCGTGCTGGCCGGGACCGGGGTCGGCAACGTGCCCGTCGAGCTGTTCACGACGATCGCCGAGCTGACCGGGTGGGACGTCCCCGTCGTGGTCGCCTCCAGGGCGCACGTCCCGCCCACCCCGCTGGAGGACCTGCCGCTGGGCGCCGGTCTCGCCGCGAAGGTCGGCGCGATCGGCGCGCGCGGTCTCGCCCCCGGCAAGGCCAGGGCGGCGCTGGCGGTGGCCCTCGGCGCGGGCGGGGTCTCCGCGGTGCGGGAGTGGTTCGCGCGCTTGTGAGCCGGCCGGGTGACGTCGGTCGCGGGGCGTGCCCGGATCGGAACAGGACGAGACCGCGATTCGCCGGAGTGGTGCGCGCGAATCGTGTCGCCCTGCCCTCCGGCGAGTGGACGCAGAGCGCGGAAGGACACGTGTCCGGGCTGGTGGGTGCGGTTCTGCTGGGAATCGGTGCCGTTCGCGTGCATCCTGGACCAGGGGGAGTTCGAGCGGGGGAG
Organism: Umezawaea beigongshangensis; assembly: GCF_016464305.1. Classification (GTDB taxonomy): domain Bacteria; phylum Actinomycetota; class Actinomycetes; order Mycobacteriales; family Pseudonocardiaceae; genus Umezawaea_A; species Umezawaea_A beigongshangensis. The sequence continues at coordinate 341,729 of NZ_JAEIOJ010000002.1, read as the reverse complement.
CTCGAACGGATGCGTGCCGCGGTCGTTCGTCGCGCGGCACCGTCACGGGGAAGCGGAGTTCCACGCGCCGTGTCGTGAGTCGCGCGTGGTGGTCGGGGGGACCGGATGCACGTCGTCAGCGGGGAGGACCGCCCCTTCGTGGGGCGTCAGCACGAGAGAGAACTGCTCACCGGACTGGTGAGCGGGACCGGCGGGGCGGTCGTGGTCAGGGGAGAGGCCGGGGTCGGGAAGACCGCGCTGCTGGAGCGGGTCGCGGCGACCGTGCCCCGCGTGCTGCGGGTGCGCGGGGTCGAGTCGGAGGCGTCGCTGCCGTTCGCGGTCGCCGCGGACCTGCTGCTGCCGCTGCGCGACGTGTTCGAGCGGCTGCCGGAGGTGCAGCGCGACGCGCTGGAGGTCAGCCTGTCGCTCGTGCCGGGCGCGGTGGCCAGCCCGCTGGCCGCCTGCGCGGGCGCGCTCGGCGTGCTGACCGCCGCGGGCGAGCGGCAGCCGCTGCTCGTCGTGGTGGACGACTTCCAGTGGGTCGACCCGCCGTCGCAGCAGCTCCTGCTGTTCGTGGCCCGCAGGCTCGCCTGGGAGGGCGTGTTCGTCGCGCTGGCCGTGCGGGACCAGCCCGGCAGCTACGCCCTCGCGCTGGACCTGCCGACCGTCGCCCTGGAGGGGCTGTCCGCGCGGGAGTGCCGCGAGCTGGTCGCCGCGCTGGGCGTCGACGTGCCGCCGCGGGTGCTGGACCGGATCGTCGAGCGGACCGGCGGCAACCCGCTGGCCGTCGTGGAGACGGTGTCCGCCTCGCCGTCGGTCCTGCTGCACGACGCCGGACCGGGCGCACCGGCGCCGGAGCGGCCCGTGCTGGGACCGGTGCTGCACCGCACCTGGTCGCGCGTGGTCGACGCGCTGCCGGAGCGCACCCGCGTCGCGCTGTGCGTCGTCGCGGCCAGCGGTGCGCCCGGCGACGTCGCGGAGGTGCTCGCCGCGCTCGGTGGTTCGCTCGACGACCTGTTCGACGCCCAGCACGCCGGGCTGGTGCGGGTGCTCCCCGGCGGACTGCGGCTGCGGCACCCGCTCCTGCGCCAGGTCGTCGAGGAGCGCGTCCCGCGCGACGTGCTGGGGCTCGTCCACCGCACGCTGGCCGACCGGGCCACCGGTCACCAGCGCGCCTGGTACCTCGCCGCCCCGCTCACCGCGCCCGACGACGCGGCGGCCGACGACCTCGTGGCCGCCGTCTCCGCCGAACCGGTGCGGTTCGGCCCGGCCGCCCGCAGCTGGCACCGGGCCGCCGAGCTGACCTCGGACCCGCGACGCGCCGCCGACCGCCTGCTCGCCGCCGCCGCCCGCGCGCACGCCGCGGGCGAGGCGCACCCGGCGCTCTCCTGGTGCGACGAGGCGCTGGCGCTGCGCGCCGATCCCGCGTTCGCCGCGGACGTCGAGGTCGTGCGCTCCCGCGCCCGCGCCGCGCTGGGCGACCCGCTGCACGCCGCCGAGGGCCTGGTGCGCGCGGCCGTCGCGGTCCTGCCGGTCGACTCCTCCCGCGCCGCCGCCCTGCACGTCGAGGCGGCGCTGTCCGCGGTGACCGCGGGCGACGTGCGGCGGGCGGTCGCCCTGGTCCGCCGGGCCGACGAGATCCGCCCGGCGGGAGAGGTGCCGCCCGCTGCGGAGGTGGTGGCCGCCACCGCGCTGCTGCTCGACGGCCGCGCCGCCGAGGCCGCCGCCCGGCTGCGCGCGGTGGCCTCCTTCGCGGAGCTGGCCGACCCGGTGCACGACCAGCTCCCCCTCGTGCTCCTGGCCCGCTGCTCGGCGTGGCTGGAGGACGCCGAGGGCGCGCGCCCGGTCCTCGGGCGCGTGCTGGAGGCCGGACGGCGGGCCGGTGCGCCGGTCGCCCTGCCGCTGGCGCTCGCGCACCGCGCCGAGCTGGGCTGGTGGAGCGGGCACTGGGCCGCGGCGGCCACCGACGCCGGTGAGGGCCTGCGGTGGGCCGAGGAGATGGCGCAGACCGACGTCGTCGGCAGGCTGCTGTCCACCCTGGGCCGGCTCGACGCCGCGCGCGGCGACGCCGCGTCGAGCCGCCGGCGGATCGAGCGCGCGCGCCGCGCGGCCGGCGGGGCGGACGTCGAACTGCTGCGGACGCACGTGCCCGCCGTGCTCGGGCTGGCCGCGCTGGGAGAGGGAGATCCCGACACCGCCGCGCGCCACCTGGGGCTGGCGTGGGAGCACGCCGGTGAGACGGGCTGGCGGCACCCCGGCGTCGCGCTGTTCGTCGGGGACCTGGTGGAGTCGCTGATCAGAACCGGCGAGGCCGAGCGCGCCCGCGACGTGCTGACCGTGCTGGAGGAGCGCGCCGACGCCACCGGCCTCGCGCACCCCGCCGCCGTGGCCGCCCGCGGGCGCGGCGCGCTCAGCGACGACGCGGACACCGCCGAGGAGCACTTCGCCCGCGCGACGACCCTCCACTCGCGACTGCCGACGCCGTTCGAGCGGGCCAGGACCCTGTTGTGCCGGGCGGAGACGCTGCGCAGGCTCCGCCGTCCCCTGGCGGCGCGGTCACCGCTGCGCGAGGCGCTCGCCACCTTCCAGGACCTCGGGGCACGGCCCTGGGCGGCCCGCGCGGAGACCGAGCTGGCGGCCACGGGCGCGCGCGCCGACGTCGGCGGCGACACCGGCCGCACCGGCCTGGAGGTCCTCACCCCGCAGGAGTTCCAGACCGCGCGGGCCGTCGCGGACGGCATGAACAACACCGAGGCCGCTGCCGCGCTGTTCATCTCCCGCAAGACGGTCGAGGCCCACCTCACCCGCACCTACCGCAAGCTGGGCATCCGCTCGCGCACCGAGCTCACCCGCCGGTTCGCCTCCCCGGCGAGGGCGCAGGCGTAGGGAGTTCCCCGATGCCGCGACACCGGGCGGGGAGAAGGCTCGGAGGGGGCCGGGTCCGCCCGGCCCGCAGGGAGTCGACGGGGGAAGAACCGAGGGGGAGTGGTCATGGCTCTGAGCCGAGTGCTGAGAGATCTGGCGCACGGGGGGCACGCCGTGGACGACGGCACGCCCGAAGCGGCGGAGCTGGTGCAGACGCAGGAGGGGATCAGCGCGCTCAAGTCGGTGGCGGAGGAGTCCGATCCGGACACGACGCCGTTCGGCTACCTCTTTCCGGACCTGGCCCGGCGCTACCCGCGCCGACACCTGTCCGACGACAACCCGGCCGAGATGGTCGCCTACCTCAAGGCGCTGGGCTTCGCGATGGCGGAGGAGGCCCCGGCGAGTCCGTTCGACCTCCAGCCGGACGGCAACTCGACGATCCCGCCCGTCTACACCTACTGGGGTCAGTTCATCGACCACGACCTGACCGCGAACACCGACCGCGACGCCGACATCAGCATCACCGACGGCGACCCGGACCCGATCCGGCCGAACGAGGTGCTCGAACGACTGCGCAACCTGCGCCAGCCCGCGCTGAACCTCGACTCGCTCTACGGCGACGGCCCGACCTTCGGGGACGGGGAGCCCACCGAGGCCGCCGCGTTCTACGACGGCGCCGAGTTCGTCATCGGCACCGCCGCGGTCAACGACCTCGGCGGCAACCCGATCCCCGGTCTCCGGGTCCCCCCGGAGGGCGACCTCCGGCGCGACCTGCCCCGCGACGAGACGGGCACGGCGCTCGTCGCCGACGACCGCGACGACGAGAACCTGATCGTCGCGCAGCTCCACGTGGCGTTCCTGCGCTTCCACAACGCCGTCGTCGCCCAGGTGCGCGCCGACGAGCCGGAGCTGACGACCCCCGAGGAGGTCTTCTTCCGGGCGCGCGACCTCGTCCGCTGGCACTACCAGTGGCTCGTGGTGCACGACTTCCTCAAGACCGTGACCGCCGACGGCGTCACCGACGAGGTGCTGGAGACCGACGACCCGCTGTACCGGCCGCGGGGCGAGGCGTTCATGCCGCTGGAGCACTCCACGGCGGCGTTCCGCTTCGGGCACACGCTGGTGCGCGGCTCCTACGACTTCAACCTGAACTTCGGCCGGGCGGCGGAGGGCCAGAACCCGTTGCTGCCCTCGGCCACCTTCGACCTGCTCTTCACGTTCACCGGCAAGGCCGACCCGCCTCTCGCGGGCCAGGCGACGTCGCTGCCGCACAACTGGATCATCGACTGGAACCGGTTCGTCGACAAGGCCGACCCGCTGCCCGACCGCTTCGCCCGCAAGATCGACACGCAGCTCGCGCCACCGCTGCGAGAGCTGCTGAACGAGGGCAGGAGCGAGGAGATCACCGAACTCGTGCGCGGCGTCGTGAAGCGGCTCGCGCGGCGCAACCTGCTGCGCGGGTACAAGCTCGGCCTGCCCACCGGCCAGGCCGTCGCCCGCAGGTTGCAGGTGCCGGTCCTCACGCCGGAGCAGCTGCTCCAGGGCACCGGTGTCGAGCTGCGGACCGCGCTGGTCGACGGCGGGTTCCTCGACGAGACCCCGCTGTGGTTCTACCTCCTGAAGGAGGCCGAGGTCCTCGGCGAGGGCAACGCGCTGGGACCGGTGGGCAGCCGGATCGTCAACGAGACGATCATCGGCCAGCTCCGGCACGACCCCGAGTCCTACCTCAACCAGCCCGGCTGGAGCCCCGAGCAGGGGGTGCGCCTGCCGGACGGGGGTGAGATCAGCACGATCGGCGACCTGTTGCGCTTCGCCGGCGTCCGGTAGCCGATCCGTCCACCGCCGGGCCCGCCTGCGCGTTCAGGCGGGCCCGGCGGTGTTCCTCGCCGGAGGCGGCGCGAACGTGGCCACGTGGCCGCCGTACAGGCTGCCGAGCCACACCGCGCCGTCGCGCACCCGCACCCCGGTGACCGCCGAGAAGCCCTCGACGGTCGACTGGAGGTCGTGGACCAGCTCTCCCCGCGGGGTGTACGCCTGCACCCAGGCGGTGTTCGCGGGTGCGGGGTGCAGGGCCGGCGGCAGCGCCCACAGCGCTCGGCGCAACACCGGGTGCCGCGGCGCGAGGCGGTCGATCAGCGCGTTGCGCGGCGACGCCAGCGCCACCCACAGCAGCCCGTCGTCGCCGAGGGCGACGTTGTCCGGGAACCCCGGCAGGTTGTCCACGAGCACGCCCGTGGTGCCTGCGGCCGGTCCGGTCAGCCACAGCCGGGTCAGCCGGTAGGCGCCGGTCTCGGCGACCACGACGAACGACTCGTCCTCGGCCAGGGCCACGCCGTTGGCGAAGTGCAGGCCGGTCAGCACGGGCTCGACCGACCCGTCCGGATCGCGGCGCAGCAACCGGCCGGTGCCGGAGTGCTCCAGCAGGTCCGCCTGCCAGTGTTCGAGGGCGAACCGGCCGGAGGAGTCGCTGAAGAAGATCGTGCCGTCCGCGCCGACGGTCGCGTTGTCGCACAGCGTCAGCGGGGCGCCACCGGCGTCGTCCCCGGTGGCGACGAGCGTGGTCACCGCGCCGTCGGCGGGGTCGACGCGCAGCAGTCCCCGGTGGGCGTCGGACACGACGAGCGTCCCGTCGCGGTCGACCTCCACGCCCAGCGGACGCCCGCCGGTGTCGGCCACCACCTCGACGCGGTCGCCCTCGGGGGACAGCCGCAGGACGCGACCGTCCTCGACACCGGTGAGCACCCGGCCCTCCGCGTCGAGCACGACGTCCTCGGGGCCGGTGCCGATCACGTCGAGCAGCCGCACTGCGGGCATCGGCACGTCACCGCTCCCGCGCCGGGCTCGCGGCGGTGCCGCGGGAGGCGTCCAGATCACGGGGTCGATGCTCGGCCGGGGCGCGGTCACGTGGATCCTCCGACGTCGGGAACGGGAACTCCGGGTCAACACAAAACCCGGTCGTGCCCCCGCGCCATCCCCCGAGCGGGTGTCAGCTCGCCCCGGCGTCCGGCGACTGCCGCCGGTGGGCCGCCACGACCTCGCTCGCGCTGGGGTTCACCAGGGCCTCGTCCCCGACGAACACCGTGGGCACGACCTCGTTGCCGTCGGCCACCGAGCGCACCCGCGCCGCGGCCTCCGGGTCCTCCCAGATGTTGACCTCGCGGACGGTCAGGTCCGTGCCGCGCAGCGCGGAGCGCAGCGAGAGGCAGAACCCGCACCCCGGGCGCCAGTAGAACTCGACCTCGACGGTCGAGGAGTCCGCAGTCATCGTGACGACCAACCAGTCTGTGAGCGGGTGTGACTCCTCCAGCCTGGCACAGCTGCCCGGAGGCGTACGGCGCGCGGACTGTGACGCCGCGCGCACAGCTCACGTCCGGCGCGGGCCGGTGGCGCGGCGTCGGCCGGCACGAGGTCCTCCGGCGAGCTGCGGCCGCCGGGGCGGACGCCGGTCCCGTCGAACTTCCCGCGGCAGGTGGGGACGTCGTCGTGGGCGTGCCGCGGCGTCCAGCTCGTCCGCCGCCGGTGGGTCGCCGAGCCTGCGCGCCGGAGTGGTCACGGGCTCCTCACCGGGGACGGGGGACGGGGTCGCGCAGCACGCGGCTGCGGCCGCGGAACTCGGCGACGACGGCCGGGCCGTCCGGGCCGTCCGGGGCGTCGCGGTGCACGGTCACGTCGTAGATCCCGCTGCGACCCCAGCGGGCGCGCTCCCGCGCGGTCGCGACCAGCACGTCGCCCAGCCGGGCCGGCGCGACGAACTCGACGTCGGCCCCGGCGGCGACGGTGACCGGGCCGTGGCTGTTGCAGGCGAGCGCGAAGGCGGTGTCCGCCAGCAGGAACACGTAGCCGCCGTGGGCGATGCCGTGACCGTTGACCATCGCGGGGCCGATCTCCATCCGGGCGACGGCACGGCCCCCGCCCGCCGACACGAGTTCGATGCCGAGACCGCGCGACGCCGCGTCGGCCTCGAACATCGCGTGCGCCGCGGTGCTGCCGCCGTCCACGCCGCGCTCCCCCCGGCAGATCCGGTTCTCCGACCGAACGGACGGTCGGGTGAATCCCGTGCGAGTCAAGTCGCGGGTGTCGACCCGTGTCAACGGCCGCGCTAGCATCCGGCACCGGACGACCGGTCGACGCAGACCGGTCCGACGAGGAGGTCGACCCCGATGACCCTGTTGCGCAGCTACGTCTCCGGTGGCTGGCGCACCCCTTCGGGCGAGGGGACGCCGCTGCACGACGCCGTCACGGGCGAGGAGGTCGCCCGCATCTCCTCGGCCGGGCTCGACACCGCCGCCGCCCTGCGCCACGGCCGCGCGGTCGGCGGGCCGGCCCTGCGCGAGCTGACCTTCCACCAGCGCGCCGCGCTGCTCAAGGCGCTCGGCTCGCACCTGCGCGAGCACCGCGCCGAGCTGTACGCGCTGTCGGCGCGCACCGGGGCCACGAGGACCGATTCGCTGGTGGACGTCGACGGCGGCATCGGCGTCCTGCTCGGCTACGCCAGCAAGGCCAAGCGCGAACTGCCCAACGCCACCGTGCACGTCGACGGCGCCGTGGAACCGCTCGGCCGCGGCGGCACGTTCCTCGGCCAGCACGTGTGCACGTCGCGGCGCGGCGTCGCCGTGCAGATCAACGCCTTCAACTTCCCCGTGTGGGGCCCGCTGGAGAAGTTCGCGCCCGCGTTCCTCGCCGGGGTTCCGTCGCTGATCAAGCCCGCGTCGCAGACCGCCTACCTGACCCACCGCCTCGTCGAGCTGATCGTCTCCTCCGGCCTGCTGCCCGAGGGCAGCGTCCAGCTGCTGTGCGGCGGCGCGGGGGACCTGCTGGACCACCTGACCGAGCAGGACCTCGTCGGTTTCACCGGGTCCGCGTCCACCGCGCAGCACCTGCGCACCCACCCGGCGATCGTCCGCAACGCCGTGCGCTTCACCGCCGAGGCCGACTCGCTGAACTGCTCGGTCCTCGGCCCCGACGCGACGGCGGGCACCCCCGAGTTCGACCTGTTCGTCGACCAGCTCGTGACCGAGATGACGGTCAAGGCGGGCCAGAAGTGCACCGCGATCCGTCGTGCGCTCGTCCCTCGCGAGCTGCTGGGCGACGTCGCCGACGCCGCGTCCGCGCGCCTGGCGCAGGTCGTGATCGGCAACCCGGCCGAGGAGTCGGTGCGCATGGGCGCGCTGGCCGGGCTGGAGCAGCGCGAGGAGGTCCGCCGTTCCTTGAAGGCGCTCCTGGAGGCCGGTGAGACCGTCTTCGGCGACCCCGACCGGGTGAACGTCGTCGGCGCGGACGCCGAGCGCGGCGCGTTCCTGTCGCCCGTGCTGCTGCGTGCGGACGCCGACTCGCCGCAGCCGCACGAGGTCGAGGCGTTCGGCCCGGTCGCGACGCTCGTGCCCTACACCTCCACCGAGCACGCCGTGGAGCTGGCCGCGCGCGGCCGCGGCAGCCTCGTGGGCTCGATCGTCACCGCGGACCCGGCTTTCGCCAGCGACGTCGTGCTGGGCGCGGCCCCGTGGCACGGCCGGATGCTCGTGCTGGACCGCACCGACGCGCAGGAGTCCACCGGTCACGGCTCGCCGCTGCCCGCGCTGGTGCACGGCGGTCCCGGCCGCGCCGGCGGCGGCGAGGAGCTGGGCGGGATGCGCGCGGTGCTGCACCACATGCAGCGCACCGCCGTGCAGGGCTCGCCCGACGTGCTCACCGCGATCACCGGCCGCTGGACGCCCGGCGCGGCCCGCACCACCGGCGAGGTGCACCCGTTCCGCAAGCACCTGGAGGACCTGCGCGTCGGCGACAGCGTCACCGCCGGGCCGCGCACCGTGACCCCGGAGGACGTGGAGCACTTCGCCGAGTTCACCGGCGACACCTTCTACGCCCACACCGACGAGGAGGCCGCGCGGGCCAACCCGTTCTTCGGCGGCCGGGTCGCGCACGGCTACCTCGTCGTCTCCTTCGCCGCCGGTCTGTTCGTCTCGCCGGAGCCGGGTCCGGTGCTCGCCAACTACGGCCTGGAGAACCTGCGGTTCCTCACACCGACCTTCCCCGGCGACGCCCTGACGGTGACCCTCACCGCGAAGCAGATCACCCCGCGCGAGGACCAGGACTACGGCGAGGTCCGCTGGGACGCCGACGTCGTCAACGGCGAGGGCGCGTCGGTGGCCAAGTACGACGTGCTGACCCTGGTGGCGAAGAAGAACCGCTGACCCGCGCATGGCCGTCCTCCGCCGGGGTACGCCCCGGCGGAGGACGGCCACGCGGAGCCGTCGCGCCACGGGGGGACGAGGTGCCGTGAGGCCGCAGAGCGACAACACGCCGTACTGGACGACCAGCACGGAGGACCCGGAACTCCCGGCGGTGGCCTCGCTCGACGACGTCGACGTGGCGGTGCTCGGCGCCGGCATCGCCGGACTGACCACCGCGCACCTGCTGCGCGGCAGCGGGCTGAGCGTCGCGGTCGTGGAGGCCGGTCGGCTCGCCGCGGGCGTCAGCGGCCACACCACCGCGAAGATCACCGCTCAGCACGGCGCCCTCTACCGCTCGCTGGCGAGCTCGTTCGACGAGAACACCGCCCGCGGGTACGCCGCCGACCAGACCCGCGCGCTGAACTGGATCGAGCGGCGTTCCGTCGAACTGGGCGTGGACTGCGAGTTCTCCCGTCGCGACAGCGTCCTGTACGCCGAGGGGACGAAGGCGGGCACGACGTTGCGGGAGGAGGCCGAGGCGGAGGTCCTCGCTGGCCTGGCGGCGGAGTTCACCACCGACACCGGCCTGCCGTTCCCGGTCGGCGGCGCGGTCCGGCTGCGGGACCAGGCGCAGTTCCACCCGCGCAAGTGGCTGCTCGGCCTCGCCGCGACCGTGCCGGGCGACGGGAGCTACCTGTGCACCGGTGTCCGCGCGATCGGCCTGACCGAGGGCGACCCGTGCGTCGTGCACACCACCCGCGGCGACCTGCGCGCCCGCCACGTCGTCGTGGCCACCCACTACCCGGTGTTCGACCGCGGCCTGTTCTTCGCGCGGTTGGAGCCGAAGCAGGACATGGTCGTCGCGGGGCCGGTGCCCGCCGCGCGAGCACCGCGGGGGATGTACTACAGCAGCGAGGACGGCCACTCGATCCGCACCGCACCGCTGAACGGGGACGAGGTGCTGCTGATCGTCGGCGGCGAGGGGCACCGGCCGGGCGACCGCTCCAGCACCGAGGAGCGCTACCAGCGCCTCGCGGCGTGGGCCCGCGAGCGCCTGGGGCTCACCGCGGTGACGCACCGCTGGTCCGACCACGACAACTCCACGGCCGACGGCCTGCCGTACGTCGGGCGCTACCACCCGCGCACCGACCGCGTGTGGGTCGCCACCGGGTTCGGCCACTGGGGCATGACCAACGGGACCCTCGCCGGTCTGCTCCTGCACGACCTGATCACCGGCACCACCAGCGGGCTCGGCGTCAGCAGCGGCGCCGCCGCGAAGCGGTACGACCCGCAGCGGCTCACGGTGCGGCAGTCCGTTCCGGGCGTGGTGCGCGCCAACGCCTCGGTGGGCGCCCACGCGCTGCGCGACGAGCTCGCGGCGATCACCGCACCCGGCTTCGCCGACCTGGCACCGGGGGAGGGCAGGGTCCGCACGAGCGGCACGCGTGCCGTCGCCGCCTACCGGGAGCAGGACGGCACGCTGTGCGCGGTGTCCGCCCGGTGCACCCACCTGGGTTGTCTGGTGGCGTTCAACGACGCCGAACGCACCTGGGACTGCCCCTGCCACGGTTCCCGCTTCGGACTCGACGGTTCCGTGCTGCACGGCCCGGCGGTGACGCCGCTGAAGCAGGTCGACGTCCACGAATGAGTGGTCACGCGCGTCAAATCCACTCCTTCGGCTGGTTTGAGGGTCTGCTGAGGGGTAGCCGTGCGTCATCGGCAACGATCGACGTCCGGAGGCTCTCATGGCTCGAACTCACGACTCGGCGACCGGTACCCGGTCGCCGCTGCGCACGGCCGCACTGGCGGTCGCCGCGGTGTTCTTGCTGGTGGGGATCCTGGGGTTCGTGCCAGGCATCACCACGAACTACGACACCCTCCAGTTCGCCAGCCACCACTCGGAGGCGATGCTGCTGGGCATCTTCGCCGTCTCGATCCTGCACAACATCGTCCACCTGCTGTTCGGCGTGGCCGGGTTCCTCCTGGCCCGCACCGACGCCGGCGCGAAGAACTACCTGATCGGGGGCGGTGTCGTCTACGCCCTGCTGTGGATCTACGGCCTGCTGATCGACAAGAACAGCTCGGCGAACTTCGTGCCGGTCAACACGGCCGACGACTGGCTGCACTTCTTCCTGGCCGTCGGCATGATCGGACTCGGGGTGGCCCTCGGCCGGACCGTCGCCGCGCGGCGCACGGCCTGACGGACGGGTCGCGGGAACGTTCTCCCGGTGTGGGAAGGGGCGTTCCCGCGATCACCGGCGATCCCCTCGGGGCGTCGGTGGGGAGGGGCGGTGCCGACCAACCCCGGCGCCGCCCCTCCTCGGCGTGCGCCGGGCGTCAGCGTGATCGGCCCAGCCCCGCGACGAGGTACCCGACCAGTCGACGCGCGTCGTAGCGGGAGTTGCCGCCCGCGCCCGCGCAGAGGCCCCCGACGCCGCGCATGAGTTCGTGGGCGTCCACGTCGGAGCGGATCTCGCCGGACTCGGCCGCGGCGTCGAGCAGCCGGGTGCACACGGGTACGAGGCGGTCGAGGAAGTAGGCGTGCAGGGGGTCGAAGCAGGGATCGTCGGACTGGAGCACGGCGGCGAGTCCCTGCTTGGTGATCACGAAGTCGACGAAGAGGTCGAGCCAGCGTCGCAGCGCCCCGTGCGGGCTCGCGCTGTCCGCCAGCAGGGCCGGACCGGCCTCGGCGAGGGCTTCGACCTGGTGCCGGTAGACGGCGACGATGAGATCCGCCCGCGTGGGGAAGTGCCGGTAGATCGTGGCCGTCCCGACGCCCGCCCTGGTCGCGATGTCGCGCAGCGGCGCCTCCACCCCCGAGGTGACGAAGACGGCGGCCGCCGCTTCGAGCAGGTTCTCCTGGTTGCGCCGGGCGTCCGCCCGCTTGGGCCGGACCGTGCTCTCGTCGGTCACGTGCCACCCCCTTGTTAAGCGGGACAGTGTCCCGTATCGTCAAACGGGACAGCGTCCCATTTATTTCCGGTGTCCGACCGGCGTCCCGCACCGAGCGACGCGTCGCACTCACGACGGAGGAGCACGCTCGACCATGTCAACTTATCTGCTGGTGCACGGCGCCTGGCACGACGCACGGTGCTGGGAGCGGGTCGTCCCGCTGCTGGAGTCCGCCGGGCACCGCGTGTTCGCGCCGTCGCTGACCGGCTACGGCGACCGCGCGCACCTGCTCAGCCGCGAGGTGGGACTCGACACCCACGTGGACGACGTCGTCCGGTTGATCGTCGAGGAGGACCTCACCGACGTGGTGCTCGTGGGGCACAGCTACGCAGGACTGGTCGTCGCGTCGGTCGCCCACCGGGTCCCGGACCGGATCGCGCACCTGGTCCACCTCGACGCGATGGTTCCCGAGGACGGTGAGAGCGCGGTCGACGTCATGCCCGTGACGCAGGTCCTGATCGACGCCGCCGCGACGTCCGAGGTCGACTGGCTGGTGCCACCGCTGCCCGAACTGCCGCCGCCCCACGGCCTGTTCGGGGTCACCGACCCGGCGGACCTCGCCCGCCTGCGCGCGATGCTGTCCGACCACCCGGTGCGGTGCCTGCGAGAACCGGTCCGGCTGGACGACCCCGCCGCGGACGCGATCCCGCGGACGCACATCCACTGCGTGGGCGCCGAGCCGGAGGGCTTCGGCCGGCGGCCCGTCCCCGCGGTGCAGCCCAACGGCGCTCCGTCGCGGGTGTGGGAGCTGGTGAGCGGCCACGACTGCATGATCACCGTGCCGCACGACCTCGCCGACCTGCTGCTCGAGATCGACTGATCCGCTCAGACGAAGCGCGGATCGTCCAGCGGGGAGCGTCCGCTGACCGCCTGCACGATCTCCGTCGCCATCGACCGCAGCTTCACGTTGCGGTTCTGCGAGGCGGAGCGCAGCACGTCGAACGCCTCCTCGGGCGAGCAGCGGTTCTGCCCCATGATCACGCCGAGGGCCTGGTCGATGACGGCGCGGGACGTGAGCGCCGCCCGCAGGTTCGCCGTCAGCTCGGCCTTCTCGCTCATCCGCACCGCCAGCGCGACGGCCAGCGCCGTCTGTCGCGCCAGGCGCTCGGCCTGCCCCACGTGGTCGGCGCTGAACGCCGAGGGCCGCGGGGAGTACAGGTTGAGCGCGCCGGTCGACCGGCCGCGCCCGGCCAGCGGGACCGCCAGCGACGACCGCACCCCGTGCTCCAGCGCCCTCGCCCGGTAGGGCGACCAGCGGTCGTCCTCGGCCACGTCGACCACCAGCACCACCTCGCCGGTGTCCATGCAGGTGAGACACGGGCCGTCCCCGAACCCGTACTGGACCTCGTCCACGCGCGCGGCGAGCGCGTCGCTGCTGGCCACCGTCAACGGGCCGTCCGCGCGGCGCAGCGTGATCCCGCAGGACGCGCCGGGCACCACGCCGTCGGAGGCCAGGAGCGCCACCTGGTGCAGGAAGGTGTCCACGTCCTCGGTGTCCAGGAGCAGTTCCTGGAGCTGGACGGCCGCGCTCGCCGGTTCGGCACCGTCGTCCTCGGTCACACGAGCCACCCGTTTCGACGCTCCGCACCGGGGCGGTACCGGACGACCACCCGACGACACGACGACCCTGCCAGTCCCCGCGCCGACCGGCAACCGGTGCCGGGATGACCTACAGTCGGCAGCAGGTCCCGCAGCGCGGCCTCTCCTGGAGTCGACGCGCGCCTCGGACGGTGGATCGTGCAACAGCTCAGCGTTCGTGTCAGTGACACCGGTGGGATCGTCCTGGTGCGGGTAGCGGGTGAGGTCGACCGGTCCACCGAGCCCGAACTGGGCCTCCGTCTGAGCGAACTGCCCGCCCGTCACGTGGCGATCGACCTCTCCGAGCTGGAGTTCCTGTCCTGCGGCGGAGTCGCGATCCTGCTGGAGTGCCACCACCGCACCACCGCGCGCGGCCACGAGCTCGTGCTGGTGTCACCGGGATGGCTGGTGACGAGGGTGCTCGCGCTGACCGGAGCCCTCGACCACCTCACGCTCGCGCCCTCCTCCCCGGCCGCGACCCGCGCGCTGCGCGGTTGCGGCTGATCACCCGCGAACGGGCCCGGGCGGACGTCGTCGTCCCCGATCGTCGAGTTCCGGCTCCGCGGGGTGGCGCGGTGGCTCTAGGGTCGACCGCATGATCCCACTCGCCGACCGGGCGACCGCACTGCTCGACCTGCACACCGCGCCCGAACTGCTGACGCTGGTCAACGTCTGGGACGTGGCGAGTGCGAAGGCCGTCGCCGCGCTTCCCGGCACGAGGGCGATCGCGACCGCCAGCCACTCCGTCGCGGCCTCCCTCGGGTACCCCGACGGCGAGCAGGTCCCGCTGGACCTCGCGATCGAGACCGTCGGCCGGATCGCCGCCGCGGTCGACCTGCCGGTCACCGCCGACCTGGAGGCCGGGTACGGCGATCCGGGCGAGACGGTCCGCCGGGCCATCGGGGTCGGCGTCGTCGGCGGGAACGTCGAGGACCGCGTGGCGCCGCTGCGCGAGGCCGTCGCCGCCGTCGAGGCCGTCGTGAGGGCGGGCGAGGCCGAGGGGGTGCCGTTCGTGCTCAACGCGCGCACCGACGCGTTCCTGCTGGCCGGTGACCGCGACCCGGCCGCCGTGCTGGCCGACGCGATCGAGCGCGGCCGGGCCTTCCTGGACGCGGGGGCCCCGGTGGTGTTCGTGCCGGGGCGGCTCGACGAACCGACGGTGGAGGCGCTGGTGGAGGCGTTCGGGCCGCGCAAGCTGACCGTCATCGGCGTGCCGGGCAGCCCGCCCCTGGAGACGCTGGAGCGGCTCGGGGTGGCCAGGGTGTCCTACGGGCCGTTCAGCCAGCGCGTCGCGCTCACCGCGCTGACCGACTTCGCCACCGACGTCGCCGCGGGACGCGGCGCGGTCCCGGCGTCCACCAGGTCCTTCGACTAGGTCGTGCTTCAGAGGTCTCGTTCTGCGGTGGCGCACCTGCATCACCACGACGACGACGGCGACCAGCGCCCTGGACCGGCCGAGACCGAGGAGCCCGGTGATCCGGGAGGCGAGGTGACCGAGCAGCACCAGGAGGAACAGCACCCGTGCGGTGGGACCGCGCGTCCTCAGCCGAGGTCGGCGAGCTTGCGCTCCAGCACGGTCCGCTCGCGCTCGTTGCCGCACAGCCGTGCGGCGCGCTCCAGCTCGGCGCGTCCCTCGCCGACGCGTCCGAGGCGCACCAGCAGCTCCCCGCGAACGGCCGGCAGCAGGTGCGTGTTCGACAGCGCGCCGGTGGCCACCAGCTCGTCCACGATCGGCAGCGCCGCGGCCGGTCCTGCGGCCATCGAGACCGCCACCGCGCGGTTGAGGTCGACCACCGGTGACGGCGCGAGCCCGCCGAGCGCCTCGTAGAGGAGCACGACGCGCTCCCAGTCCGTGGCGTCGACCGACGGCGCGACGGCGTGGCACTCGGCGATGGCCGCCTGCAAGCCGTAGGCGCCCAGCCCCCGGCCGATCCGCTCCGCCCCGGCCAGGGCGGCCCGGCCCCGCTGGATCGCGGCGCGGTCCCACCGGCGGCGGTCCTGGTGCTCCAGCAGCACCGGTTCGCCGTCCGGCCCGGTGCGGGCGGGGAAGCGCGCCGCGGTCAGTTCCAGCAGCGCCAGCAGGCCGAGGACCTCGGGCTCGTTCGGCACCAGCCGGGTGAGCACCCTGGCGAGGCGCTGCGCCTCGCTCGCGAGGTCGAGCCGGATCAGCTCGCCACCGGAACTCGCCGACGACCCCTCCGTGAAGATCAGGTAGACGACGCTGAGCACCGGACCGAGCCTCGCCGCCCTGTCCTCGACCGGTGGCACCGCGAACGGCACCCCGGCGGCACCGAGCGTCTTCTTCGCCCTGGTGATCCGGGCCTGCACGGTCGCGGTGGGGACGAGGAACGCCCTGGCGATCTCGTCGCTCGTCAGACCGCCGACCACCCGCAGGGTGAGCGCCACCCCCGCCTCCCGCGACAGCACCGGGTGGCACGCGGTGAACATCAGCGCGAGCACGTCGTCGTCGATCTGGTCCGGGTCCCACAGCACGTCGCCGGTGTCCCGCGCCGGATCGGCGGGCGCGCTCCCCGAGGCGACGCCGCCCTCGCCCAGGTCGCGGGCGAGGACGGCGTACCTCTCGTCGAGGGCGGAGCGCCGGCGGAACGCGTCGATCGCGCGCCGCCGGCCGACGGTGAGCAACCACCCCGCGGGTGAGCGGGGCACGCCGGTGCGGGGCCAGGTCACGAGCGCCTCGGCCAGCGCCTCCTGGGCGAGGTCCTCGGCCAGCGCGAAGTCGCCGGTGTACCGCGCGAGCGCGCCGACGACCCGCGCGGACTCGATCCGCCAGACGGCCGCGACGGCCTCACGACCGGTGGTGTCCGCCATCGCGCGTCTCCCCGCTCAGAGCTGGCCGGTGGCCTCGCGCCACGCCCGCTCCCTCTTGATCCACTCGTTGTCCTGGGGGAACTCGTCGATCGAGCTGACCCTGCGGATCTCGGTCTTGAAGCCGGGTCCGGAGGCGGGCAGCCGCTTGGCCCACTCGACGGCCTCCTCCCTCGACGTCACGTTGAGGATGTAGAAGCCCCCGAACAGCTCCTTGGTCTCGCCGTACGGACCGTCGGTGACGACGGGCGGCTCGGTGGAGTGGTCGACGACCACCCCGTCCGCGGCCTCGTCGAGCCCCTCGGCGGCGACCAGCACACCGGCCCGGATCAGCTCGTCGTTGAACCGGCCCATGGTCTCGATCATCTCGGTCATGTCGACGTCGCCCATCGCCGCGTAGGCCTCGTCGGTGGCGCGCATGATCAGCATGTACTTCACGGTGTCGTCTCCCCGCTCGTCCCGGCCCCTCGTCGGGCCTCTCGTCCACAGGTCGAACGGGAGCGTCGCGGATCGACACGTCCCCCGATCTGGTTCGAAGAGGTTTTCGGCAGCCACGATCCCACGGGCCGGGGGGCTCAGGACCAGGACGTCCGACTCGTCGCGCACCGCAGCGGCCGACACCGACGGCAGCACCCCCCCCGGCAGACCGTCACCGGGGTTCAGCGCGTCGTCCGGCCGCGCACCGCCCCCGGCGGGGCCCTCCCCGGTGGGGGCGGGTTCCAGCAGGCTGTACCTCCGGTCGGCAGCGCGCGGGATCGAACCCGCGGCCCCGTGCCGACATGCTGGACGAGTCCGCAGATCAGCTCGAACAGCAGGGGCTCTCATGATCGTTCAGCAGGGGGAACAGGTCCGGGGCACCGCATCCCGGCGTCGTGGGCGGGTGGTGGCGGCGGTGGTCGCGATGACCGCGCTGGGCGGGCTGGCGGCCGTTCCGGCGGCCGGGGCCGCGCCGGGGGCGGAGCGGGGGAACGCCGTGCAGCGCAGCCTGGAGGTGCTGGTGCGCGAGGACGGGTTCACCGGCGCGCTCGCCGCCGTGCGGGGCCGCGACGGCCGCAAGCGCAACCACACCGCCGGTGTCGGCGACCGGGAGACCGGCGCGCGGGTGCCCGCCGACGGACGCGTCCGGATCGGCAGCAACACCAAGACGTTCACGTCGACCGTCGTGCTGCAACTCGTCGGAGAGGGCAAGATCTCGCTCGACGAGCCGGTCGAGACGTACCTGCCGAACGTGGTCAGGGGCAGGGGCGGCGACGGCCGCACCATCACCGTCCGCCAGCTGCTCCAGCACACCAGCGGCCTGCCCGACTACGTCCTGGCCGCGGTCGGCGGCGACTTCGTGAAGAACTACCCGTCGGTCCAGCACACCCACTTCGAGCCGCGCGACCTGCTCGACCTGGCGCTGCGGCAGGAGCCGGTGACCGGCTGGCGCTACAGCAACACCAACTACGTCGTGGCCGGTCTGCTCGTGCAGCGGGTCACCGGCCGGCCGATCGGCGAGGAGATCACCGAGCGGATCGTCGACCGCCTCGGGCTCCGCGACACGTACTGGCCGCAGCTCGGCGAGCAGGTCGTCCGCGGCCCGCACCCGAAGGGCTACTTCACCTCGGCGTCCGGCGAGCTGCTGGACGTCACCGAGCAGGACATGTCCCTGGCGTGGGCCGCCGGAGCGCTGGTGAGCACCCCGAGCGACGTCAACCGCTTCTTCAGCGCCCTCGTCGGCGGCGAGCTGCTGCGGCCGCAGGAGCTGAAGGAGATGCAGACCACCGTCGACGCTCCCGGCTTCGACCTGGTGGGCGGAGCCCGCTACGGCCTGGGCCTCGCCACGTTCGCGCTCAGCTGCGGCGGCTTCGCCTGGTCGCACGGCGGCAACACCCCCGGTTACACCGTCGTCAACGCGGCCACCGGCGACGGCCGCGCCGCGAGCGTCGTGGTCACCGCGCTGCCCGCCACCGAGCAGGCCGTGCGGCACCTGGAGTCGGCGCTGGACACCGCGCTCTGCTCCTGACCCGGAACCGTCCACGGCCCCCGTCACGACACGTGGCGGGGGCCGGGTGCGCGGCCTGCGCCGGGAGGAGCTGGCGGCGCTCGCCGGGGTCAGCACCTCGCACCACACCCGGCTGGAGCAGGACCGGTCGCCCGACGCCTCCCCGGAGGTCCTCGACGCGCACACCCGCGAGCTGTACGCCGACTGGCCCGCCAAGGCGCGCGCCGTCGTCGGAAACCCGCACCGCACCGCCGCGCAGCACCCCGCCGACACCGCGCTCAGCGCCCTGATCGGCGAGCTGAGCGCCCGCAGCCGCGAGTTCGCCGCGGTGTGGGCCGACCACCGCGTGCGCACCTGCACGACGACCGCCCACGAGATGCGTCACCCGATCGCCGAGCAGCGCACGTGCAGCAGTTGCAGGCGGGGAAGGTGACCGTCGTGCGTGGTGCTGGTGACGGTCGCCCACCGGCTCGACGTGCTCGCGGCGCCGGGTCCGCGACCGCACCGGTGACCCCGGCTGGCCGCGCGAGGACGGCGGAGGACGCACGACCACGCGCATCGGCCACGTCCGGGAGCTCGTCGCGCGATCCGGGTGACGGTCACGTGCCAACCCTGGTCGAGTGACCACCACTCGAAGGTGTGGAGTGGGCCTGACGGCGGAGGGTCAGCGGCCGTCCGGGGTAGCCGGAGCGAGTCGGAGCGTCGTCCGCACGTCGTCGAGGAGATGGTTCCCGTGCGTCTCGTTCACAGCCTGGCCGTGCCCGCCGCCGCAGCGCTGCTGCTCACCGCCCCCGCGGCGTCCTCCGCCGCGGACAGCGGTGCCCCGCGCGCGCCCGAGGACGTCACCCAGACGTGCAACCAGACCGAGCCCCTCGACGATCCGGGCGTGGTGGCGCTGCTGAACCTGCTCGGGGTGGAGGGCGTCGAGCCGGACTCGCTGGTCGGCATCGCCTGTCTGAGGGGCGAGCACCCCGACGACGGCGTCGTCGTGTGCGGTCCCTTCGACCACGGCGGCCTCGTCTCGCTCCCGGTCCGCGAGGGAGCCTGCGAGGACGAGCAGCCGTGAGCTCGCGCGCCCGTGCGGGTCCCGCCCCTCGGGGCCCGCGCGGGCGCGCGTCACGACGGAGCGGGGCGTCGCCCGCCACCACGCCGCCGCTGGCGGACGGCGTGCACCGGAGAGCTGCTCGACGAGGGGAAGGTGCTGTTCGGACCGTCCTGACAGGACGGAGCGGTCAGGCGCGCAGGAGGGTGGTGAGACGGTCCCACACGGCCGCCGGGCTCGCCACCGCGTTCAGCCGCTCCGCCGCGGTGCGCGCCGCGGCGCGGTGGCGCTCGTCGCCGAGCACCAGGCCGACGCCGGTGCCCAGTTCCCGCACGTCCTCGCGCACGACCGCCGCGCCGAAGGACGCCACCCGTTCCGCGATGAGCGGTTGATCGGCCAGGACCGGCAGGATCACCAGGGGAACGCCGCGCGTCAGGGCCGCGAGGACGGTGCCGGCCCCGCCCGCGGCGACCACCACCGAGGTGGTCGCGAGCAGCTGGGCGAGGGGCACGAACCGGGTGGGGTGCACGCGGTCGCGAGGCACGTCGAGAGTCGCCGGATCGACGCCGGGGCCGACCGTGACCAGCACGTTGACGTCGTGCCGCAGGATCTCCGCCAGCGCCGTCGCCAGCAGGGCGGGATCGTCGACGACGGTGCCGAGCGTGAGCAGGACCGTGGGCAGGTGCTCGCGTCCGGGGAAGCTCGGGGTGAGGGCCCGGCCGGTGCCGTCGTGGTGGGCCTCCGGCCGGATCGCGACGGCGTCCGCCGGTGCCTCGTACCAGTCGGGCTGGAGCCACGAGGGCCAGACGTCCACCAGGGCGGTCCGCGGCACGTCCGGCAGGCCGGACTCGCGCAGGCGCCGCTGGACGGCTTCGGCGAAGAGGTCCTCCAGCTGCGGCGGCAGCGCGGTGCTGATGCCCACCGCGACCCGCGGCACGCCCAGGGCGGCGGCGACCAGCGTGGCGACGAAGTCGGAGCTCTCGGCGACGATCAGGTCGGGGCGGTGTTCCCGCGCCACGGCCAGCGCGCTGTCCAGGGTCAGGTCGATCCTGGTGCCGGTGAACATGCCCACGATCGGCGCGAGGTCGGTGAGGTCCGCCGGGCCCCTGCCCTCGTGGCGCCGGGCGTTCTCGGCGATCAGCTCCGGGAGGGACGGTCCGGCCGGGACGAAGGGCAGGTCTCCGACGGTGCTCGCGAGCGCGTCGTGCGTCGACACCACGACGTCGGCGCCGGCGTCGCGCGCCGCGCGTGCGAGGGGCAGGACAGGCAGCAGGTGACCGAACGCCGGCACGGCGCTGAACAGGACTCGCACTCGTCCTCCTGGACGTGGGAACCGGTGCGGGCGCGACGGTGACGGCATTGCGCCGAGACGACTCGCGACCGACACTCGGGGAAGGTGGACGGGCCGGCGACCGGTGGTCGCGCCCTGCCCGACACGACGACCGTAGCACAAAACTGAGGACTGGTTCACTTTGCCGAAGGTCACACCCGAGTACCTGGACGCCCGTCGCCGGGAGATCCTCGTCGCGGCGCGGACGTTGTTCGCCCAGAAGGGTTTCGCCCGCACGTCGATGGCCGACGTCGTCGCCGCGACGGGCCTGTCCACGGGGTCGGTGTACCGCTACTTCCCCAGCAAGGGCGATCTCGTCCTCGCGGTCTGCGAGGACGGACAGGACGAGGAGTTCGGCGCGGACACGCCCGTCGCCGCCGTCGACCGGTTGCTGGGCAACGTCCACCCCGGCCGGGAGGACGGGCGGGCGCACGCCCGGCTGGTGTCCCAGATCTGGGCCGACGCCGCGCTCGACGAACGGCTCGCCCCGGTCGTCGCCGGGCGGCACGCCGGACTGCGGGACCTCCTGGCCGGACTGATCGCGCAGGAGTCGCCCGGCGACGACCCGTCGGCTCGCGACCGTGCGGAGGTGGTGCTGGCCGCGCTCGTCGGGTACGCGGCCCTCGTCGGCGTCGACGCGCCCGTGGACCACGACGGGTTCGCGCGGGCGCTGGTGGCGGCGTTGCGCGGATGAGGCGGTGTCAGCGGGCGGAGACCGCCGCGCGCAGCACGTGCGCGGCCCGGCGCACCGCGCGCCGCGCGTGCGGGTCCACCGCCAGGAAGCTCGCGAACCCGTGCAGCAGCTCGCCGTGCCGCACGTGCGTCACCGGGACCCCGGCCCCGCGCAGCAGTTCGGCGTAGGCCTCGCCCTCGTCGCGCAACGGGTCGAACGCCGCCGTCACCACGTGCGTCGGCGGCAGGCCGTCCAGGGCGGTCTCCCGCAGCACCGACACCCTGGGATCGTCGTAGAGCGCCTCGTCCGAAACGTACTGGACGCGGTACCAGTCCAGGACTTCCTGGTCGATGAAGTACCCGCGGCGGAACAGCCCGCGCGAGCGGTGCGTGCCCGCGGCCTCCGTCGCGGGGTACAGCAGGAGCGAGAACGCCGGCAGCGCTCGCCCGGTCCGGGCACCGGCGTGGGCGACGACCGCCGCGAGGGTCGCCCCGGCGCTGTCGCCGCCCACCGCCACCGCGTCCGGGGTGGTGCCGAAGTCCGCCGCGTTGTCCACCACGTGCCGGAACGCGGCCTCCGCGTCGTCCGCCGCCGCCGGGTAGGGGTGCTCCGGCGCGAGCCGGTAGTCCACCGAGATCACCCGCACGCCCGCCTCCTCGGCGAGGTAGCGGCACACCCCGTCGACGCTGTCCACGCTGCCCACGACGAAGCCGCCGCCGTGGAAGAACACCAGCGCCGGGCCGCGCTCCGGTGCGTCCTGCGGTTCGTAGCACCGCGCCCGCAGCGGTCCCGCCGCCCCGCTCACGGTCGTGTCGCGCGTGCGCACCGACCGGCCGACGCCCGCCGACAGCGCCGTGGCCACCACGTCGTAGTCCCGGCGTGCCACCGCCGGATCGGGCGTCCGGTCCGGTTTCCGGCGCGGGACGAGGGCCTCGGCGCGCAGCAGCGCCTGGGCCGTGGCGCCCAGTTCGTGCCCCTCCACGGCCATCGGCGCACCGGTGACGGCGCGCAGCAGCGGATCGGGGAGACGGAGCAGGCCGGTCGCGGCACGTGCGGCGGTGCGCAGCAGGAGTTCCTGCACGGCGGCGGACACGGCGATCTCCTGGAGGATCGGGGGAGGGGGAGCGGGCGGCGACGCCCGGAGCCATGCCTACCAGCGCCGCGCCCGATCGCGCGGCCACACGCGCCGGTGCTGGCGCGAGCGCGCGAGATCGTCCCCCACGTCTGCCTCTTCGGGCACGTCCCCGCGCCGATCCCCTCGGCCGGCGCGGGGCGCGGCGTGCTCAGGCGGTCGTGCAGGCCGACCCGTTGAGGGTGAACGACGTCGGCTTCGCGGTGTCGCCGGTGTGCGTCGCCTGCAGGCCGATCTCGACCGACTCGTTCGGCGCGATCCGCCCGTTGTGACCGACGTCGGTCGCGGTGACCGCTCCGCTGGACGGCGAGTAGGTCGCGTTCCAGCCCGAGGCGATCGTCTGCCCGCCCGGCAGCGTGAACCCGAGCGACCACCCGTCGACCGGTGCCGAGCCGGTGTTCGCGATGGTGATGGCGGAGGTGTGCCCGGTGTTCCAGGCCGTGGTCCTCCAGGTCACGCGGCACGGACCACCCGGTGCTGGCGTGGTGGGCTGCTGGCCGCCGGTGAGGCCGAAGAACTCCACCGCGAGCGCGGCCATGCCGTTCGACAGCAGGTCGTGGCCGACGCCCTGGAGCTCGTACGCCTCGACCGCGACGCGGCCGGAGGAGTCGCCGTAGCGCGTGCGCACCCAGTTCGACCGGGGACGGTCGGTGGACACCGGCGTCCGGGAGACCCCGAGGACGTTCGTCCACTGGTCGATCTCCTCGCCGAGGTTCGGGTACCGCAGCGTGCTGTCCCCGGTGCCGTGCCACAGCTGCATCCGCGGGCGCGGGCCGCTGTAGCCGGGGTACGCGGCCCGCACGAGGTCGCCCCACTCCGCCGGTGACCTGAGGACGGTGCCGTTGGCGCACGCGCTGTTCCAGCCGGACCCGTCGGTGGTGGCGAAGCAGCCGAACGGCACGCCGGAGAACGCCGCGCCCGCCTTGAACACGTCCGGGTAAGCGCCCAGCAGCACGTTGGTCGTCATCGCGCCGGAGGAGACGCCGGTGACGTAGACGCGGTCCGGGTCGCCCCCGTGGCGCTGCTGGACGTGGCGCACCATCGAGACGATGCCCACCGGATCGCTGCCGCCGTCGTGCCGCAGCGCGGCGGCGGAGGACACGTCGAAGCAGTTGCCGCTGCGGGTGGCGGACGGGTAGATCACCACGAAGCCGTACCGGTCGGCGAGGGAGGCGAACTCGCTGCCGGAGTAGAAGGCGGGGCCGGAGCCCGTGCAGTAGTGCACCGCGACGACGATCGCGGGCTTCGCGGGGGCCGACGCGGGGACGTACAGGTGCATCCGCAGGTTCGACGGGTTCGCGCCGAAGTTCGTGACCTCGGTGAGGGAGGCGGCCGAGGCGGGTGGCGCGGCGACGGCGACCAGGAGCGCGGCGAGCAGGGACACCACGCTCGCGACGATCTTCACCGCTGTTCTCATCGTTGACTCCTCCGCTGTGCGACTGGGTGAGCACGCCGACCGGAGGGCAGCGGCGGCCATCGGCGATGCCGCTCGATTGTGACTCCGCAAGCACGAGCGAACAACACTGTTTCGGATAATGCTCCGATAGATGCAGTGCCAAAAACCCCTGCTGAGACGGCACGTGGCAGCGTCACGCGGGCGGGTCGACGCCCCGTGAACTCAGAGGTGGTGTCCAGCCGTCGAACCTTTCGGCGCCGACGCTCGGCTCGCGTCAGACCAGGAAGCGGTAGGCCGTCGTGCCGGGGGCCACGTGCTGGATCTTCAGCGGGCTCGCCTTCATCCGCGCCCACAGCGGTTCGTAGTCCTCGCGGCGGCCGATCTCCACGCCGCACAGCGCGGCCCCGGTCTCCCGGTTGTCGCGCTTGACGTACTCGAACAGGACGATGTCGTCGTCCGGGCCGAGCACGTCGTCGAGGAACCGGCGCAGCGCGCCCGGCTCCTGCGGGAACTCCACCAGGAAGTAGTGCTTCAGACCTCGGTGCACCAGCGACCGCTCCACGACCTCGGCGTAGCGGCTCACGTCGTTGTTGCCACCGGAGAGCAGGCACACCACGGTCGACCCCGGCTCCACCGCCACGTCGTGCGCGAGGGCGGCCGAGGCCAGCGCGCCGGCGGGCTCGGCGATGATGCCGTCGACCTGGTAGAGGTCCAGCATCTCGGTGCAGACCTGCCCCTCCGCCACGGTCGTCAGCTCGGCTCCGCTGTCGCGGACCATCGGGAAGCTCGCGTCACCGGCCCGGCGCACCGCGGCGCCGTCCACGAAGGTGTCCACCTCGTCCAGCACGACCGGAGCGCCCGCGTGCAGCGCGGCCGTCGTGCTCGCCGCCCCGGCCGGTTCCACGCCGACGAGACGCGTGCCGGGGTGCTGCTGGGCGAACCAGGTGCCGACACCGGCGAGCAGGCCACCGCCGCCGACGGGGACCACGAGCACGTCGGGGCGGGTGCCCAGCTGCGCCAGCACCTCCAGCCCCACGGTGCCCTGCCCGGCGATGGTGCGCGGGTCGTCGAACGCGGGCACGACCGTCGCCCCGGTGCGCGCCGCGTGCTCGGCGGCCAGCGCCGCCGCGTCGTCGTAGGTGTCGCCGTCGACCACGAGCTCCACGAACTCCCCGCCGAGGGCGGCGATGCGCTCGCGCTTCTGCCGCGGTGTCGTGCTCGGCACGTGCACCCGGCCGCGCACGCCCAGCGCGCGGCACGCGTGTGCGACGCCCTGACCGTGGTTGCCCGCGCTGGCGCACACGGCGCCCGCCGCGCGCTCCGCGCCGCCGAGCTGGGAGATCAGGTTGTAGGCGCCGCGCAGCTTGTAGGAGCGGCCGATCTGGAGGTCCTCGCGCTTGAGCCACACCCTGGCGCCGGTGGCGTCGGACAACCGCTGGTTGAACTGGAGCGGGGTGGTCAGGGCGACGCCCTCCAGCCGCTTCGCGGCGGCGGCGACGTCATCGGCGAACGACATGCCGCCATCATCCTCCGAGCCCCGCGACCCCGGCGGACGGGGCACGTGACGAGACACCGGTCAGGCGGCGTGCGCCACGCCGACCACCAGCCGGATCGTGAACCCCTCCGGTTCGCGGTGCAGGGTCACGTCGCTGCACAGCTGGTGCGCCATCCACAGGCCGATGCCGCCGCTGGCGGGGTCCGTCGGCGGCAGCAGCCCGGCGAACGGGTCGGTCGGACCGCTCCCGAGGTCCGACACGGTCACCACGGCCCGCTGCTCACCGCTCCACAGCCGCAGGCGCAGCGGCGGACGGCCGTGGCACAGGGCGTTGGTGACGGCTTCGCTGGTCACCACCACGAGGTGGTCGATCTCGGCGGCGTCCACCGCGCTGCCGCGGGTGGCGTCGAGCACGGCACGCCGGGCCTCCGCCGGTGTCGGATCGATCAGGTCGATCGCCGGAGGCGTGCGCTGGAGCGGGTCGCCGAACACGGGGGAGCGGGCGCCGAGGAAGCGGGCGGGTTCCTCGAAGTCGGGGTTCTCGGCGTGCTCGCCCCCGGCCGTGGTCAGCACCGGGTGGGTGCGGGCGACGTCGGCCAGCACCCGCGGCGGCGCGGTCCGGGTGTCGTAGGGGCACAGGCCCCACAGCGGGAAGTCCTCGAAGGCGTGGTTGGTGGCGGCCTCGTAGCGCGCCCACCACTCCCACGGCAGACCCAGTCCGGGGTGGGGGACGTCGCCCACGATCCTGATCTGCGTCGCCCCACCGGCCAGGTGGCCCGCCACCGCCTCGCGGTACCGCCTGATGGCGCTGGCCGGACGCGAGTAGTGCACGTCCCCGTCGAGGAACTCCGCGCCGCAGCGCTCGCCGAGCGCGGCTCGCACGAGAGCGGTGTTCTTCGCGCCGAACGCGGTCAGCGTCGGCTCTCCCGCGCGCAGGCCGTCCTCCAGGAACGGCACCACGAGTGCGAGGAACTCGCCGTCGGAGCCGTAGAACGCGGCCTCGTGGAAGTACCCGCGGTGACCGGCGGCACCCGGCGTCACGCCGGCACCTCCACGCGCACGTTGCTCAGGCCGAGGACCTCCAGCAGGCGCGCGGCGCCGACGGCACGGGTGCGCAGCACGGCCGTCGCGCCCCGCCGGGCGGCGTGGTCGGCGAGGATCAGCAGGTTGCGGTGGTCCACGAAGTTCAGGTCGGTTCCGTCGATGAGCAGCTCGCCGTCCGCGACGGCGGGATCGGCCAGGTCCAGCGTCCGCGCGAAGGCGTCGCGGACCGGGCCGTCCAGGTCGCCGGCGAACGCCGTCGTCCCGTCGTCGGAGGCGTGGACGCGGAACGGTGTGAGCCCCTGGTTCGAGTTCGGGTGCATGCAGGCGAGCGCGGTCACCACGTCGTCGCCCAGCTCGACGCGGTCGTAGGCGCACATCGCGGCGAAGGGGTGCCCGGTCATGTAGCGGTCGACGAGGTGCTCGTAGCGCAGGAACGCCTCGCGCTGCGCGGACGTGCGCACCAGCGGTGTCGCCTCCGCGACGACCCGCAGGCCGGTGAAGCCCGCCGCCACCGCGTCCGCGGTCGCCTCCGCGTAGACCCCCACCTGGCCGGGCGGGTCGACCACGGTGCCGAAGGGGTAGGAGTCGTCGATCGAGCTGACGGACGCCGCGCCGCTGTCCAGGGCCCGGTCGAACATCGGGACGCCGCGCAGGTCGTCGACCAGGTCCTCCAGGGGGCCGGAGGCGATCCAGGAGACCCGCTGGCCCAGCTCCAGGCCGTCCGCGAGGAACTCGCGCATGCGCACGCGCATGTCGCCGGGGTCGGTGTAGGCCCAGCACAGGTGGTCGCGAGGCCCGAACCCCCGAGCGCTCGTGGTCGTGCCCGTCAGTCGCACGAGCGCGAGCCTACGCGCTCGGGGTGCGCGGTACGGCCGCTGTGCGGCGGGTGGTCACGCAGCGCGTCAACTCGATTGCGCTGCGCTTCCCCGAGGAGGAGGATTAATCGAGACGTGGGGTGATGCGCCGTTCGAACGGAGTGACGATGAGGGAGTACGACCCGTCGGACGCCACCGGGCTCCTGCCGGCCGAGTCCTGGGAGGCGCCGCAGCGGTGCGGCCCGAACGGTGGCAACTGCGTGGAGGTGAACCTCGCGGTCGACGGCGTGGTCGGACTGCGCGACGGCAAGCTGCCCTCCTCTCCCGTGCTGCTGTTCGACGACGACGAGTGGCGCGCCTTCCTGGAGACGGCGCGGTCGGGTCGCTACGACCGCTGAGGTCTCCGCCGGCGACTTGCCCACCCGGCTACAGTGGGTCACCGGTTGGTTCTCCCGTGCGAAGACCTTGGAGATCTGTTGTCCGACACGGTCACCTCGTTGCGCCGCCAGCTGGGTGAGAGGGTCCGCCGGGCCAGAGCGGCCGCCGGGATGACCCAGCAGGCGCTCGCCGACCACCTGGGCTGCGGCCAGGGCAAGATCAACAAGATCGAGTCCGGCGCGGTGTCGGTGAAGCAGGCCGATCTGGACCTCGTCGTGAAGGTCCTGCGCGTCGCCGACGCGGAGGCCGCCACGATGGCGCGACTCGCCCGTGCCGGGGACCGGCGCGGGGAGTGGGCGGGGCACCGTGCGGCCGTCCCGGCGTGGTTCCGCGAGTTCACCGGACTGGAGCCGACGGCGGCGGAGATCCTGAGCTGGCACGGCGAACGCATTCCCGGCCCGCTCCAGTCCGAGCACTACATGCTCAAGCAGTTCGTCGAGGCCGGCACCACGGACGTGACGCCGCACGTGCGCAACCGGTTGGCGCGCAAGGAGGTCTTCACCCTCCCGCGACCCCCGTGCTACCGCTTCATCCTCGGTGAGGCGGCGTTCCACCGCATGCCGGGCGGTCCCAGCCCCGCCGTCGCCCTGGACCAGGTGCAGCACCTGATCGAACTGGACGCGCAGTTCCCGCGGACCTTCATCCACGTGCTGCCGTTCAGCGCGCGCCTTCCGTTCGTGCCCAACGACTTCACGGTCATGCGCTTCGCGGACATCACCGACAACCTCGTCTACGTCGAGCACGTCGCCGGTGGCGACTACGTGCGGGGCGAGGAGCAGTTCGAGGCGTTCGTCGACGCGTGGGACCAGCTCCGCGGCGCGGTGCTGGAGCGGCGCGAGAGCGTGGAGTTCCTGCGCGAGCTGGCGGAGCGGTTCCGCTCCCAGCTCCGGTTCTGACGGCGACACCGCACACCGACGTGCCGGGCCAGCGGGGTCCGGTGAGGAGAGGACGACCAGCGTGGACGACGCGGAGCAGGACCCGTTCCCCCCGGCGGGGGTCGACCTCGACCACCCGAGCGTGGCCAGGGTCTACGACTTCTACCTGGGGGGGACGGCGAACTGGGCGATCGACCGGGCCTTCGGCGAGAAGGTGCTGTCGGTCTTCCCGCTGCTGCGCCCCATCGCCGTCGCCAACCGGCTGTTCCTGCACCGCGCGGTGCGCCACCTGGTGAAGCTCGGCGTGCGGCAGTTCGTCGACGTCGGTTCCGGCGTGCCCACGATGGGCCACACCCACCAGGTCGCCGACGACCTCGCCCCCGACTCGCGCGTGGTCTACATCGACAACGAACCGGTGGCCGTCGCCCACTCCAAGGTCCTGCTGGAGCAGCACGGCGACCCGGCCAGGCACGCGGCGATCAACGCCGACCTGCGCAACCCCGACCGGCTGTGGCAGGAGGTCGTGCGCACCGGCGTGATCGACCTGGACGAGCCGATCGCGCTGCTGCTGATCGCGGTGCTGCACGTCCAGCAGCCCGACGCCGACGGCGTGGACGTCGGCCCCCGCGCGCTGGCGCGCTACCGGGAGCTGCTGCCGTCCGGCTCCTACCTGGCGCTCTCCCACATCACCGACGAGGGCGTGCCGGACGAGGTCGCGGGCAAGCTCGTGGACCTGAAGCGGATGTACGACACGTCCAGCAGCCCGGTCGTGTGGCGCTCGCACGGCGAGATCGGCGAGCTGTTCGGCGACTTCGAGCTGATCGACCCCGGCGCCACGTGGACGACCCTGTGGCACCCGGAGGAGACCAGTCCGTCGGCCCCCGTCGTCGAGTTCGCCACGCCGAACGAGTCCGTCGTCTGGGCGGGTGTGGGCCGCAAGCCGTAGACCGCGCCGCCGTCGCCCCGGCTACCGGCAGGGGCGGTGGCGGCACGGGGGGTGGGCGCGGAGCGCCTGGAGCAGCAGGGCCGCGAAGCGGCCAGCGCGGAGTCGGGCGGCGACGCGGTGATGCCGTCGTGGGAGCACAGGACGGCGGAGTCGCCCCCGCGCGACCTGCTCGGCGACGACGAGACCCCCGACGAGGTCGCCCGGCCCGTCGAGACGTTCCCCGACTCGCCGCGGGTCTCCGACGCGCTGCGCCGCCTCAGCGCCGCGCACCCGCTGGAGGACCTGCTCGAAGAGGTCGTCGGGGAGGTCCACGACGAGGTCCGGTCTCGTGCTCATCCGCGTCGGCCGCGTCCCCGGTGGAGCCGGTGACGTCGTGGAGCTGGCCGACCGGCCCGTGGAGGTGCTCGCCGTGGCACTACGATCGTGCGACTGCGGCCCGCGCGGACCGGTCCGCCCTCCAGCGCGGGAGAGGCTCGGGTTCGCGGTGACGCGCGGACCCGGAGTCTCCGCCGACCGTGTTCGAGGAGGAGATCGTGGCGGTTGACCGGTGGACCGGTCTCACCGGGTCGGTGGGGGACGGTCGTCCGGTGCTGTCGCACGCGAACGAGGACGAGCGCCGTGAGCGCCTCCTCCCGCGCCGTCCTGCGCCGCGCGCGCTGCGGACGTCCGGCCTGGGCCACCCGTCCGGTGACGGAGAGCTGGACGGCGGCGGATGACCGGGGGCGGGGACCGGCCCGGCGCGCACGACGGCGTCTTCCACCGCGACGACGAGGAGCTGCTGGCGGCGACCGCGCCGTTCCTGCTCGACGGGCTGGAGGCGGGGGAGACCGCCGTCGTGGTCTGCGGGAAGCGGTGCGGGGATCTGCTGGTCGACGCGCTCCCGCGGCACGACCGGCTGCACCTGCTGGCGCCGTCGGACGTCTACGAGCGGCCGGCGGGCGCCGTCGCGAACTACCAGCACGTGATGGAGCGCTACGCGCGTGCCGGGGTGTCGCGGGTGCGGGTCGTCGTGCAGCTGGACCACGGCGGCACACCGGCGGAGTGGATGGAGTGGAGCCGCTTCGACGCGGTGCTGGAGCACGCCCTCGGCCCGTACCCGATGTGGATCGTGTGCACCTACGACCGGCTGCGGGTGCCGGAACCGGTGCTCGTCGCCGCCGCGCTCACCCACCGGCACCTGCGCACCGGCTCGACGCGCACGGCCAACCCCGACCACCTCGACCCGGCCGAGTTCCTGCGCCGCACCGCGTCGGGCGGGCCGGACCCGATCGAGTCCGGCCCGCCCGTGCTGGACGTCGCCGACCTGCGCGACCTGGGAGAGCTGCGCGGCGCGGTGCGGCGCGCGGCGCTGGCGGGGTGCGCCATGCCGGTGCACCAGGTGCAGGAGTTCGTCCTCGCGATCAACGAGGTCGCGACGAACGCCCTGCTGCACGGGAGGTCACCGGTCGGCGTGCGCCTCTGGGCCGCCGCCGGGCGTCTCGTCTGCACCGTCACCGATCGCGGGGCGGGGTTCGACGACCCGTTCGCCGGCTACCTGCCGGGGAACGACGACGGTGCCGTCCACGTCGGCACGGGCCTCTTCGCCGCCAGGCAGGTCTGCGACCGGGTCGACTTCGAGCACGTCGCCGACGGCTTCTCGGTGCGCCTGCTGCTGGGCTGAGGCGCTCGGCGGGCGGGCCGCGGCGCTGAGCCCGCCACCGCAGGGCGCGACGCCCCCGCGCAGCACGCGCAGGCCGACCGCGAGCCACGAGCAGAGCGCCCGTTCGGCCAGCCAGCAGGGCGCGAGGGCGACGCTGGACGCGGGGAACGCGTCCCGGCCGCCGTGCCTCCTGCGCCCCGCCTCGGCCAGCGCGCAGGAGGCCAGGGCGAGACCGGCCGCCGCGCGTGCGAACGCACCGCGCCGGGCGGCCGCGACCAGCACCGGCAGGACGGCCAGTTCGGCGGCCAGGCGGCCGGGACGCGCGGGGCTGTCGCGGTCCTGGTGGACCCGCTGGTCGAGGAACCGCCTCGTCGACGGCGGCAGCCGCGGCACCACGAGGTCGTCGGCGCGCACCACCCGGCCGCCGCGCGCCCGCACGGTGCGGACCAGCTCCGGGATCTCGAACAGCACGTCGCCCCGGTGGCCGCCACCGTCCAGGACGGCGGCGCGGCGCACCGCCACCGTGCCGCGGTGGTCGCCGGAGAGAGCTCGGTCGATCAGCGTGCGCGCGGTGTCCCAGCGCGCGTGCCAGGGCAGGGGAGCGGCGAAGACGTTCCGCGGCAGCACCACGTCCGCGGTGTCGAGCAGGGCGACCACGCGCTCCAGCGTCTCCTCGTCGTACCGCACGTCGTCGTCCGCGAGGACGACCCGTTCGCGGTCGGTCGCCCGCAACCCGGTGAGCACGCCGGTCACCGTGCCGTCGCCCCCGTGCGGCGTCAGGTCGGGGCGCAGGTGGATCACCAGACGCTCCCAGTCGCACGCGTGCCGCTGGAACAGCGGTTCGGGCGACCCGTCCACGACGACCACGTCGCAGCGGGCGGACAGCCCGCGCAGGTAGGCGGTCAGCGGGAGCAGTTCGACGTCGTCGTTCCAGCACAGCGAGAGCACGTAGCCCGGCCGCGGTCGTTCCTCCACGGCGGTCATCCGCCGAAGGTCGAGACGAGGAGGAAGGCGTTGAGCCCGATGATCGCGGCGGCCACGACGCCGGCCAGCCACGTCGTGACCCGCCGGTTGACCAGCGCGCCCATCAGATCGGCCCGGCGGGTGAGCAGGACCAGCGGCACCAGCGCGAAGGGGATGCCGAAGGAGAGCACCACCTGGCTGAGCACCAGGGCCCTGGTCGGGTCGATCCCGAGGGCGAGAACCGCGAGCGCGGGCAGCATCGTGAGCAGTCTCCGCAGCGCCAGCGGTATCCGCACGTTCAGGAACCCGGCCATGATCACCTGACCGGCGTAGGTGCCCACGCTGGCCGAGGCGACTCCCGAGGCGAGCAGGGCCAGCGCGAACGCCAGCGCGGCGCCGGTGCCGATGGCCGCGCCGAGCCCGGCGTGCACGCCCTCCAGGGTGTCGCCGCCCGCCCCGCCGAAGGGGTGGAACACCAGGGCCGCGACGATCAGCATCGACGCGTTGATCAGCCCGGCGACGCCCAGCGAGGAGATCAGGTCGACCCTGGTCCCGCGCAGCGCGGCGGCGGGGTCGAGGGCGCGGCTGTGCCTGCTGCTCAGCGCCGAGTGCAGGTAGATCACGTGCGGCATGACCGTGGCGCCGAGGATGCCGGTCGCGAGCAGCACGCTGTCGGTGCCCGCGAACCGCGGCACGAGGCCGCTCGCCACGTCGGCGGTCGGTCCGGCCCGCAGCACCTGGTAGAGGAAGCCGACCAGGATCACCAGCAGCAGCGTGCCGATGACGGTCTCGAAGCGCCGCCGCCCGGACGGGCTGATGGCCAGGATCACGAACGAGACGACGCCGGTGATGATCGCGGCCGGCAGCACCGGCACCCCGAACAGCAGGTGGAGGGCGACCGCCCCGCCGACGAACTCGGCGAGGTCGGTCGCGACGGCCACCAGTTCGGCCTGCGCCCACAGCACGACGCGCACCGGCGTGCTGGTCTCCTCCCGGCACAGCGTCGCCAGGTCCTTGCCCGTGGCCAGGCCCAGCTTCGCGGACAGGTACTGCACGAACATCGCCACGACGTTCGCCGCCACGATCACCCACAGCAGCAGGAAACCGTAGCGGGAACCGCCGGTCGTGTTCGTCGCGAAGTTGCCCGGATCGACGTAGGCGACGGCGACGACGCAGCCGGGACCGGCGAAGGTGAGCAGGGCACGGGCCCGCGACCGGCTGGTCGCGGGCCCCGTGCGGAGCGCCGTTGAGTGCGCCATGCGAGACGAGTCCCCTCTTCCGCTCAGGGAACGAGCTTGTTGATCGCGCGCTCGATGAGGCCGATGTTCACCGGGCTGGTGCCGTAGAGCAGCGGGTCGGGCTTCGGCGCGGTCGCCTTGTCGCCCAACGGCTGCGGCCGCTCCAGGAACGACAGCTCGGTGTGCCCGTCCGGGCCCACGCCGTTGGCCCAGCGGCCCTCGCCCGCGGCGGGGCCGTCGGACAGGTGCCACAACGTGCCGGCGTGCTCGCTGTGCTCCTCGTCGAACAGGGCGCCCGGCGCCAGCTGACCCTCCAGCCCGTCGGCCTGGAGCTCCTCGATCGCCGCCAGCCACAGGTTCTGGTGATAGGTGTCCCTGGCGAGGTTGAACTTCAGCATGTCCTTCACGCCGGGGTCGTCGGTCATGTTGTAGAGCCGGGCCGTCTGGAGCCTGCCCTGCGCCTCGGCCGCCACGTTGGCGCGGAAGTCCGCCAGCAGGTTGCCGCTCGCGACGATGTACCGGCCGTTCCACGGATAGCCGTTGCTGTCCTGCGGCATCGCGCCGCCACCGGCGACGATGGCCTGCTGCGGGTCCATGCCGCCGAGCACCGCGGCGAGGACGGGGTCGCCGTCGACCGCGTCGGCGGTCGTCTCGGCCGGAGCGCCCTCCAGCAGACGGGCCACCATCGTGGCGAGCATCTCGACGTGGCCGATCTCCTCGGTCGCCACGTCCATGATCATGTCCTTGTACTTGCCCTCGACGCGGCAGTTCCAGCCCTGGAACAGGTACTGCATCGTCACGGTCATCTCGCCGAACGCGCCGCCGATGAGCTCCTGGAGCTTGCGGGCGTACACCGGGTCCGGCGCGGACGGCTTCGCCTCGAACTGCAGGCGGCTGGTGTGGAAGTACATCTGGTCCTCCTGGTGTCGGGACGTCGGACCCGATCGTGAACGGGCGTCGTCACGGCGCCGTCGTCCTGCGCGTCACCACTCGCGTCACCGCCGCGTCACCACTCGGACGGGAGAAGTTGTCACTTCAAGGAATGAGGCGCGCGTGACGGGGAAGCCAGGGCCAGCAAGACGACGTCCACGATTCGAGGCGGTCCGGCATGACAACTGCTCGTCCCTGCGCGCAACTGGCTCTCGTGGGCGGGTTCCGGCTGGTCGTCGGACCGGAAGATCCGCTGATCCCGCCGAACGGACAACGACTCCTGGCGTTCCTCGGCCTGCGCAGCCGCCCGGCCAGCCGCACCGCGCTCTCCGCCGCGCTGTGGCCGGACGCCCCGGAGCGCCGCGCGTCCGCGAGCCTGCGCTCCACGCTGTGGCGGCTGGCCAGGCTGTGCCCCACCGGCCTGCTCGTGGCGGGACCGACGGACATCGCACTGCACCCGTCGGTGGAGGTCGACGTGCACACCATCGAGCGAGAGGTGCGCACGCTGTGCTCCGACGAGAGCGACTCCGCGGAGGCGCCGCTGGACGTGTCCGTGCTCCAGCACGACCTGCTGCCCGACTGGACCGACGAGTGGCTGGACGGACAGCGCGAGTGGTTCAGGCAGGTGCGGCTGCACGCCCTGGACGCCCTGTGCGCCCACCACCGCGAGCGCGGCAGGTTCCACCGCGCGTTGCAGGCGGGCATCGCGGCCGTGACGACCGAACCGCTGCGGGAGAGCGCTCACCGCGAACTCGTGGCGCTGCACCTGGCCGAGGGCAACGTGGCCGAGGCGCTGCGGCAGTACCGCATGTTCGACCGCATGCTGCGCGCGGAGCTGGGGGTCGGCCCGTCGCGGGCGTTCCACGACCTCGTCGCGCCCCTGAGCAGCGGACACGTGCCGCACGCTCGTACGCCCGGTTCCGTTCCGTCACTGCCGATCGGATGAGGAGGTGGTGCCCTCCGCTGTCGTTCACCACCGCGAGCGAGTGCGCCGGGGAGACAGCGGGAAACGACCTTCGTCACACGCGTGCGACGGAGCCCGAGTGCGTCTCGTCGTGCAGAACGGTGGTGGAGGGGGTGGACTGTGAAGAGGGCGGAGCACGTTCCGCCGTCGAACCGCCCGAGGGACGGCAACCAGCGGCCGCACGTTCGACGTGGCCGCGCGAACAACACGTCGAGGTGAGTGCATGAGGATCGCGGTGGTGTCGGAGCACGCCAGCCCGCTGGCAGCACGGGGCGGTGCCGACGCCGGGGGACAGCACGTCCACGTCGCCGAACTGGCGACCGCCCTGAGCGGGCTCGGGCACGAGGTGGAGGTCTTCACCCGGCGGGACGCCGGGGATCTGCCCGAACGCGTCCGGACCCCGGAGGGGTACGACGTCGTGCACGTTCCCGCCGGTCCCGCCGCTCCCGTGCCCCGGACCGAGGCGCTCCCGCACGTCGGCGACTTCACCCGCTTCCTCGTCGACCGGTGGAAGGAGCAGCGTCCGGACGTCGTCCACTCGCACTTCTGGACCTCCGGCCTCGCCGCGGTCCTCGCCGCCCACGAGGTCGGCCTGCCCGTCGTGCACACCTCCCACGCGCTGAGCGCCGTCGAACGACGGCACCCCGGTGCGCTCGCCGACGCGGCCGAGCGTCCCGGCGCCGAGCGGCTGGTCGGCCGCCGCGCCGACCGGGTGATCGCCACCTGCACCGACGAGGTGTTCGAGCTGATGCGCTTCGGGGTTCCCCGCTCCTCGATCTCGATCGTGCCGTGGGGGGTGGACACCGACCTGTTCGCCCCCGTCGGGCCGAGCGCCCAGCGCGGCGAGTCGCACCGCCTCGTCGCGGTCGGCGAACTGGCCCCGCACCGGGGCTTCGACACGATCGTCCACGCGCTGCGCGCCCTGCCGGACACCGAGCTGGTGATCGTCGGCGGCTCGCGCGAGGGCGGACTCGACTCCCATCCCGAGGTGGCCCGCCTGCTGCGGGGCGCCACCGCTCTCGGCGTGGCACGCCGGGTGCGCTTCACCGGCCCGATGGAGCGGGACGAGTTGCCCGCGCTGCTGCGCTCGGCCGACGCCGTGGTCTGCACGCCCTCCTACGAGCCGTCCGGTGTCGTCGCGCTGGAGGCGATGGCCTGCGCCGTGCCGGTCGTCGCCTCGGACGTCGGCGGCCTGACCGACGTCGTGGTGCACGGCGTCACCGGCCTGCACGTGCCGCCGCGCGACCCGGAGGCCCTCGTGCGGGCCGTGCGCGTCGTGCAGACCGACCGGGCGCGGCACGAGGGCTTCGGCCTGGCCGGCTGCGACCGCGTGCAGGCGTGCTACACGTGGGACCGCGTCGCGGCCGACGTCCTGCGCGTCTACGCGCGGGCGGGCGTGCCCGTGCCGACCCCGGAGCCCGTTCAGGACCAGGTCCCGGACTCCGCCCACGACGGGGTCGTGAGCGCGGGCTGACCGGCCGTCGCGGCAGCGCGGGACCGCCGTCCCGCGACACCGCGGACCTCGTCAGCCGCGGGCGCGCGCGGTCTCCCGGTCGTTCGCCCTCCGCAGGGCGTCGACCAGCTCGTCCTTGCTCATCGACGACCGGCCCGGCACGTCGAGCCGCTTGGCCAGGTCGTAGAGGTGCTTCTTGCTGGCGTTCGCGTCGACCCCGCCCCCGGTCCCGAGGTCCCGCTCGGGCGTGCCGCGCGCGGCCTGCGCGTCCGACGGGCCCTTCTCGTCCTTCGGCTCCCAGTGGTCACCGACCTTCTCGAACGAGTGCTTGAGCGCGGCGAACGCCGTGCGGTGGGCGCGCTGCCCCTCGCCGTAGCTCCGCACGGCTGAGTCGTGGGCCTCGATCCAGGTGCGCTGCGCCTTCTCCGGTGACCGGCGCAGCGTGCTGGGCAGTTCTTCTGTTCCTGGCACGGCGGGGGGATTCCCGTTCGCGGTTCCGGTACACACCGCGCCCCGGATGCACGACGCTGCTCGGAGCACGCCGAGACGCCGACCCCGTGGAGGACGTCCATGACGATCGACCTGCACACGCACAGCACCGCGTCGGACGGGACGGTGCCACCCTCGGAGCTGCCGCTGCTCGCGGCGCGTGCGGGGCTCGAGGTCGTCGCGCTGACCGATCACGACACGCTGAGCGGTGTGCCCGACGCCGCGCGGGCGGCCGCGGCGGCCGGGGTGGAACTCGTCGCGGGCGTCGAGGTCTCGTGCCTGCTCGACACCACCGAGGTGCACCTGCTGGGCTACTTCGTCGATCCCGGTCACCGGCCGCTCGCACAGGAGCTGGAGCGCATCGGGCAGGACCGGTCCCGCCGGGCGGAGCTGATGGTCGGCCGCTGCCGCGACCTCGGCGCTGACATCACGCCGGAGCGGGTGCGGGCCGTCGCCGGTTCCGCCCCCGTGGGCCGTCCGCACGTCGCGGCGGCGCTGGTGGAGTCCGGTGCGGTCCGCGACACCGCCGAGGCGTTCACGGCCGCGTGGATCGGCGACGGCGGCCGAGCGGACGTGCCCAAGCACGTGCTGACGACCCGGCACGCCGTCGAGCTGATCACGGCGGCGGGCGGTGCCGCCGTGCTGGCGCACCCGCGCTCGTCGCGGCGCAGGGCCGAGGTCACCGACGCGCAGCTCGCCGACCTGGCCGCCGCCGGACTGGCGGGGATCGAGACCGACCACCCGGAGCACGAGCCGGAGGTCCGGTCCGCGCTGCGGGCGCTGGCCGCGGAGCTGGGACTGCTCCGCACCGGGTCGAGCGACTTCCACGGCGAGCGCAAGGACGTGCGGCTCGGCGAGTTCACGACTGCGCGCGAGGTGCTGGAGGCCCTTCGCGCGCGGTCCGCCGCTCGCTGACCGGGAAACCGGCCGTTCCGCGCCCGGCTGCCGCGAGGCGGGTGGATACTGGCCGCCGTGCGAGATCGATCGGGCGGGTCTCTGCTGGTGACGGTGCTCCTGGTGCTGACGGTCGCGGCGTGCGGCGGCGGGGGAGAGGACGGGACCGGTGAACCGGCCCCGGTGCCGTTCACCAGGGTCGACCTCCCCGCCGGAGCGGCACCCGTCGTGCTGACGGCCGCGGGTGACGCGCTGCTCGTCGGCGTGCGGTGGGCCGGGCGGGACGTCGTGCCCGGTCTCGTGCGGCGCGGCCCGGACGGCTCCCTCGCCGAGGTCCCCGTGCGCGGAGCGACCCTCTACGGCCTGCTGGCCACCTGGCACTCGCTCGTCGCCGACGGCGACCGGATCGTGGCCGTCGGCGGCGAGCGCGGCGGAGCGCACGGCAACGTCCGCTGGAGCGTGTGGGGCGGGACGGCCGAGGGCGTCGCCGAGCAGCCGCAGGGGTTCAGCACCTTCGGCGGCTGGGGCGCCGGTGAGCTGGTCGACGCCGTCGCGACCCCCGCCGGTCCCGTGCTGATCGGGTCGTGGCAGAGCGCGCGGTCGGGCCTGGACGTGGCGGCCTGGACGTCCGACGGCGACGTGTGGACCCGGCAGGCGTCGGAGGGCACCGCCCTGGAGAGCGATCGGGGCTCGCTCGGCTTCCCGATGGCGGCGGTCCCGCTGGAGCGCGGCGTCCTCGTCGCGGGCTGGCGGCTGGAGAGCGGCGGGGGAGAGACCCGCGAGCAGCCGGTCGTGTGGCGCTCCACCGCCGGGACCACCGGCTGGACCGCGCACCCGCTGCCCGGCGCGGGTGGTGCCGGCGCGGCGCTGGCGGCGCGCTGCTGGGGTTCGGTCTGCGGTGTCACCGGGCGGGTCGACGGCGCCCTCGCCGTCTGGCGGCTGGAGGGCGGCGCGGCCGAGCGAGTCGACGGGACGCCGCGCGTCGCCGTGGACGAGGAGGGCCGGACGGCCGCACCGGTGGAGATCGGCGGGCGGGTGACGCAGGTGGTGTCCGACGGGGAACGGGTGCGCGTCGCGTCCGCGGACGGCGACCGGTGGACCGTGCGCGCCGCGGAGGGACCGGTCGGCACCGTCACCGCTGTGACGCGGGTGGGCGATGCCCTCTACGTGCTGGCCGGGCCGGACGGCGGTGGGCAGCTGTGGCGCGCGGACGTCGCGGCGCTCGGCTGATCGGCGCGCCGGGGCGGGTGCCGGGATCAGTACTCGCTCTCCGCGTAGGACTCCGTCTCGGAGACGTACGCGCCGTCGCAGCCCGCCGAGGTCTCGAGCTCGTGGTAGTAGGACGAGCTGCCGTCGTCCGAGCACTCCTCCTCGCACTCGGACCCCCGCTCCGACTCGGCGTAGGAGGTGGTGCTCCACGTGCCCGCACCGTCGGGTCCGGCCCACGTCCCGTTCTCGTGGTAGAACGCGTAGCTGCCGTGCCCGTACCCGTGGTCGTGACCGCCGTGCCCGTGGCTCTCCGCGCTGGAGTGGACGAATTCTGTCGACGCGCCGTGCGGGCCCGCGGCCACGGTGCTGCTGGTGTACGCAGCTCCCGAGCCCTCGTCCGCAGCCGCCACACCGGCAGCGCCGAGGAGCAGAGGGCCTGCGACAACTCCGCCGAGCACTCCGCGAGTGATGCTGTGCATCTGTGTGTCCTTCCGGATCGTCAGTGGTGCCAACACGTCGAGAGTCACCGGTTGTCCGGCCGATACCCGCCGAACCAGCGGGAACCACGAGGAGGAGTGACGACACTGTCCGTGGTGGACACCGGATCACGTTTGCGCAACCGGTTCGCGGTGTCCGGTGCAGGTGGTCCGGACCGCCGACCGTCCCCGATCGGTCCTCTGTGGACGACCGGTGTGCTCAGGCGGGCCAGATCCGCTGAGCCACCACCGAATAAGCGGGAACGGGCGCGCGCAGCTCGCCCGCGGTCGTGTCCTCCCGTCCGCTCCACAGGTCGAGCACCCGGTAGCGCCCGGCGGCGGACAGCCCCACCTCGGCCGCGTTCGCCGCGATGTCGACGGTGCCCGGACCCCGGTTGAACAACACCACCGCCACCGAGCCGTCGGACATCGGCTTGGCCCACACCTCCTGCTCGCCGTCGTCGCGCACCCGGTGGCCCTGCTTGCCGCCCCAGTCCTGGTTCACCGCGATCAGGGCGCGGTTGAGCAGGATCTGCTTCGTCGCCCCGCTCACGGCGCGCAGGTCGTTGCCCGCGATCAGCGGGGCGTTCAGCAGCGCCCACAGGCTGAAGTGCGCGCGGTACTCGTGGTCGAGCATGCCGCCGTTGCCGACCTCCAGCATGTCGGGGTCGTTCCAGCGGTCCGGCCCCGAGTAGCCCTCCAGGCCGACCTGCTGGTCCAGCAGGTCGGTCCAGCTGGCCCAGGTGTCGCGGATGTCGTGGGTGGTGCGCCACAGGTGGCCGCCGACCTCGGCGCCCCAGCCCTCCCAGGGCCTCTGGTCGCCCCACTCGCAGATGCTGAAGACGATGGGCCTGCCGGTGGCCCGCAGCGCCTGCCCCATCTTCGCGTAGCGCGAGGCCGCCGGTCGGCCCTCGTTGTGGCAGTTGTCGTACTTGAGGTAGTCCACTCCCCACTCGGCGAAGCTGCGCGCGTCGACCTCCTCGTGGTCCAGGCTCGCCGGGTACCCGGCGCAGGTCGCGGTCCCCGCGCTGGAGTAGATGCCGAACTTCAGGCCGCGCTCGTGCACGTGGTCGGCCAGCGCCCTCATGCCGGAGGGGAACTTCTGCGGATCGGGCACCAGCCGTCCACCGGCGTCCCGCTCGCGCGCCATCCAGCAGTCGTCCAGGTTGACGTGGGTGTACCCCGCGTCGCGCATTCCCGTCGACACCAGCGCGTCGGCGGTCTGCCGGACCAGTCTCTCGTCGATGTCGCAGGCGAACCGGTTCCAGGAGTTCCAGCCCATCGGCGGAGAGGGGAGCAGGGGGGAGGCCGCCGACGTCGCGACCGCCGTTCCGCTTCCGGTGACTATCAGCGCGGTGAGAAGGCCCGCTACCGCGACAGCGGATATCGATCGGCGCATGACTACTCCTCCGTGAGGACGAGGCAACGACGATTCAGGACTACCCGTGTCGAACGCCCCCGGTCGAGGGTTCACCTGATCGTGGAATCGGAGGAAAATTCGGAACAGCAGCGGCACCGCGCCGCTCGCCGCCCGTGCGGGTCAGGCGTTGGCCAGTGCTCGCCCGGCCAGCGCTCGCGCGGCCAGCGTGCGGCCGGTCCGCTCGGCCAGGCCGTGCGCCTCGGTGCGCGACTGCGCCGCGAGGTCCCTCAGGTCGGCCATCGCGGGCTTCACGTCGGCCAGGGTGAGTTCGGCGGCGACAGCGCTGACGTCCGCGCCCAGGACGTCGCCGAAGATCCGGCGCAGCCACGGCGTCGCGTGGTCCCAGCCCTCGCGCGGGGTGCCGGGACCGTAACCGCCGCCGCGGGCGAGGACGAGCGCCACGGGGCGACCGACCAGCGGCTGCTGGCCCGGGGTGAAGCGCGGGTCGGTGACCAGCAGGTCGATCCACGTCTTGAGGTGCTGGGAGACGGTGAAGTTGTAGAGCGGCGACGCGATCACGACGCTGTCGCCGGCCAGGACCTCGTCGGCGAGGGCGGCGGCCAGCGCGACCGCGGCCTCCTGCTGCTCGGTGCGCTGGTCGGCGGGAACGTGTTGGGCCGCCGCCGCGGTCGCCCAGACGTCCGCGGGGATCGGGGCGACTCCCACGTCGCGGCGCACGACGGCGTCGCCGGGGTGCTCGGCCAGCCACCCCCGCTCCAGGGAGTCGGCGACCTCCCGGCTGACGGAACCGTCGGTGCGGATGCTGGCGTCCAGGCGGAACAGGGTCATCGGAGACTCGCTTCGTGCGAAGGAATGCTGACAATTAGATGATCTGCTGCTCAGACTATCTTGTCAACAGAAGTGTTGTTCGTCGCAGTCGCCGGTAGGATGTGCACG
The DNA here is from genome assembly GCF_016464305.1 of Umezawaea beigongshangensis. GTDB lineage: Bacteria > Actinomycetota > Actinomycetes > Mycobacteriales > Pseudonocardiaceae > Umezawaea_A > Umezawaea_A beigongshangensis. The sequence continues at coordinate 299,617 of NZ_JAEIOJ010000002.1, read as the reverse complement.
TGACGACCGAATCCCCCGCCACCGTCGAGGCCGATCTGGGATGGGCGCTGGGGGCGGTCTTCCGCTCCTACCTGCGTGTCGCCGAGCAGGCGGTGCAGAACCTGCCCGGTGGTCCGCGCGGTTACCAGGTGCTCTCCGCGGCGGCCGGGGGAGAGGCGCGCAACCAGCTCGCGCTCGCGCACCGGCTCGGAGTCGACCGCACGGTCATGACCTACCTGCTCGACGACCTCCAGGGGGCGGGTCTGATCGAGCGCACGCCCGACCCCGCCGACCGGCGGGCACGCCGGATCGACCTGACCGAGCAGGGCCGCGAGCGGTTCTGCGACCTGGAGCGGACCCTGCGCGCGGCGGAGGACGACGTCCTGCACCCGCTCGGCCCGCAGGAGCGCGATGCGCTCAAGGAGATGCTGCGTCGCATCGCCACGCACGCGGGTGCCGCCGGGGACGAGGCGTGCCGGGCGGCTCAGGAGGTCACGACCTCCGACTCGGCCCCGGCCTGCTAGCGGCGCGTCGGCTCGCCGGGTGGCGAACCGTCGCGGCGGGTCCGGTCGCCCCGGCGGCCACCCGCGTGCCACCCCGCCCGTCGTCGCACCGGTGGAGACCGGTCGCGGCGAACGGTCGTGGACGAGCCCCGACGACCTCGCCGACCGCTTCCGCCGGGAACGGGCGCCGAGCCCGAGCGGAGCGGTGCGCCACGTCCTCCGGTGACGGTGACCGGGCCACCGCCGGTGCCGCGCCCGGCACCGGCGGTGTCAGCGCCTCGTGATCAGCACCCCAGGCACAGCGAGTACGTCGCGCGGTAGGTCGTGGACGTCGCCGGTGCGGTGATGTTGTGCGTCTGCGCCCCGTTGTCGGACCAGCGGCTGAACCGGTGGCGCAGGTTCAGCGGTGGCACGGTCTGCGGGCTCGGCGCGCTGATCGAGTTGCTCGACCCGACGATCACCGTCCGCGAGAACGGCGTGCGCTCGGACGTGCCGCCCACGCCGAGCACCACCCGGCTGGGGCTGGAGGTGAAGCTCAGCACCACCGTCTGCGGGTCGAGCCGGACCGTCGTGCTGCCGGTGCGGCCCGTCGAGTCGGTCGCGGTGAGGGTCAGCTCCAGGTGCGACGGGTGCTCGTGGTCCGGTGCGACGAAAGACCCGGACGCCACACCCGCGGAGTTCTGCACCACGTGCTCGTGGCACGACCCCTGCGTGGAGCAGTGCTGCACGCTCAGCCGCCAGCTCAGCGCTGACGCGGGCAGCGCGCCGTCCTGCGGATCGGTGGCGTGCCCGGCGAACGGCACGGTCTGCCCCACCCGCCAGCGCAGCGCGGACGTCGGGTCGTCGATCACCGGCACCGGATCGAGCCCGTCCGGCGTCCCCACGGTCACCGGCACGGTCGTCGTCGCGGACGCCCCGTCCTGGTCGGTGACCCGCAGACCCACGTCGATCGCCGCCGCGGAGGTGTAGGTGCGGGTGGGCGACACCGCCGCGGAGTCGTCGTGGGCACCGTCGCCGTCGAGGTCCCACGCGTAGCTCAGGGCGTCACCCGCGTCCGGGTCGGTGGACCCGCCGCCGTCGAACTGCACCGCGAGCGGTGCCGGACCCGACGACGGCGTGGCGGTGGCGACCGCGGTCGGCGGCCGGTTGACGCCGCTGGAGTAGCTCACCCGGCGGAGCTGACCGCTGCCCAGCGCGACGTAGAACAGGTCGCCGCCCGGCCCGGTCAGCAGTTGCACGGGTGTGCTGGCGCCGGTGACGAACGGGACGATCGTCGCGGGGTCGGGCTGGCCGTTCGCGCCGCGCTGCACGGCCCAGACGCACCCGCGCGAGCTGTCGGCGAAGAACAGGGCGCCGCTGTAGGCGGCGGGGTAGTTGCTCGTGCCGTCCTCGAAGGCCACGCCGGAGACCGACGAGCCGCCGGTCGGGCAGGGGTCGGTCGACACGACCTTCGCGGAGTGGCTGTAGGCGTGGTACGGCGCGGTCTGGCCCCCGGAGGAGTAGAGGGACTCGCACATCGTGAGGTTGGCGTTGTCGTAGCCGGACTGCCGCGCCGAACCCTCGTAGCACGGCCAGCCGAAGTTCTCCGCCGTCGCGTCGTTCACGTCGGCGACGCGGTTGAGCTCCTCCCAGGTGTTCCAGCCGACGTCGCCCACCCACAGCTCCTCGGTGCCGGGACGGAACGCGAACCGGAACTGGTTGCGCAGACCGTGCGCGACGATCCGGCGCGCGTTGGCGTCCGGGCTGCTCGCGAACGGGTTGCCCGGCATTCCCGCGCCGGTGTCCGGGTCGACCCGCAGGACGGCCCCGTCGAGCGACACCGGCTCGCCGGCCGGCCTGCGCACCGACTGGGACCGCAGCGCGCCCCCCTCCGCCGTGGGCGGCGTCGGGTTCGTGCCCGCGGCCGACGGCGGGTCGGCGCACGGGTTGCCCACCTGTCCGTAGTCGGTGAAGTTGAAGCTCGCGCCGTCGCCGCCGCCCACGTACAGGGCGCCGTCCGGCCCGAAGGCGACCGTGCCGACGGAGTGGCTCGGGTACTGCTGGCACCAGTCGGTGATCAGCGGCTGCTCGTTCACCGACACCCCGCCCGAGCCCATCGTGAGCTTCGACAGCCTGCCGGTGACGACGCAGCCGGCGTCGGTCGCGCCTGGGGGCGTCGGGCACGTGTCGCCCCACCGGGGCGCGGTGCCGCCGGGGAGCGCGTCGAAGGTGTGGAGCACGTAGACGTACGGGCGTGCCGGGAACTGCGGGTCGACCGCGAGGCCGAGCAGCCCGCGGTCCCAGTAGTCCTGCGTCTGCGTGCGCAGGTCGGCGAACACCGTCGCCGTCGTGTCCGCCAGCGAGTCGAAGACCTTCACCAGGCCGCTCTTCTCCGCGACGAACACCCGGCCGTCGGGGGCGAACGCCGCCGCGGTCGGTGTGGTCAGTCCGCTGATGGCCACCGAGTCGGTGAAACCGGTGGGCACCGCGGCGGTCGCTGGCGCGGACGTCGTCGCCGCCAGTGCCGCGGCGGCGAGCAGACCGGCAGTCGTCCCCGCCAGCCAGCGTCTCGACGTGGATCTCCGCTCCGGGGCGGCCTCTCTCGCCCCTCTCGTCGACGTGCTTCGTGGACGTCGTCGTGAACGCACCATCATCACCTCTCCTGGGATCACTTGTTCGAGTGACTGCTCGGAGCGGCGGCACCCCTCGTTACGGCTTCTCCGCAGAAGCACGGGCCTGCGGGGCGGCTCTCACCCGATCAGCGCAAGCCCCTGGCGGGTGTGCCTGCTGTGCGTGGGCTCTGGTCGACGACGGGGTGACGGCCGCTCGGCGGCGGTGGGCGTGCTCCGGTCCGCCGTCCCGCTGCGTCCGATCGGCGCTGTGGCCACACCTCCGGACGCACGCGAGCGCCGAGCCGCACGGCGCGGCTGCGCGGCTGTGCCTCCCCCGCGCCGCGGAGCATGATCCGCGGCGGACGGGGTACTTCGGGTGGACACGACATCGAGGACGAGGAGGACGACGTGACCACGAGCACGTCCAGCACCAGCCCGCGCGGCAGCGGCCGCGACAAGCCGCTCGCCGTCGTCACCGGGGCGTCCAGCGGCATCGGGCTGGAGCTCGCCCGCGTGTTCGCCGACAACGGCTTCGACCTGGTCGTGGCCGCGGAGGACGACCGCATCCACGACGTCGTCCCGGACCTGGTGGAACGCGGCGCGCTGGTCGAGGCGGTGAAGGTCGACCTCGGCGCGTTCGAGGGGGTGGAGCGGCTGGTGGGAGCGGTGCAGCGCGACGGCGAGCCGCCGGAGGCCGTCGCGATCAACGCCGGGATCGGGGTCGGCGGTGACTTCACCCGCGACACCGAGCTGGAGGAGCACCTGCGGCTGGTCAACCTCAACGTCACCTCCGCGGTCCACCTCGCCAAGCGCGTGCTGCCCGGCATGGTGGAGCGCGGCAGCGGCCGCGTTCTGTTCACCTCCTCCATCGCGGCGACCGGGCCGGGACCCTTCCAGTCGACCTACGCCGCGTCCAAGGCGTTCCTGTCGTCCTTCGCCGAGGCGCTGCGCGAGGAGCTGAAGGACACCGGCGTGACGGTCACCGCGCTGATGCCCGGCCCCACGGACACGGACTTCTTCCGCCGGGCCGACATGGAGGACACCAGGGTCGGCACCGGCCCGAAGGACGACGCGGCGACCGTGGCGCGGGAGGGCTTCGACGCCCTCATGGCCGGCAAGGACAAGGTGGTCGCCGGTGGGCTGAAGAACAGGGTGCAGGCCGCGGCCTCGCAACTGCTCCCCGACGCGGTGGGTGCGAAGGGGCAGAAGCAGATGACCGAGCCCGGCTCCGGCGACTGACGGCAGCCGAACGGTCCAGCGGGACGTACGGCGGCGCGGCTCCCCCGGTTCGTCCGGGTGAGCCGCGTCACACTCCGTGATCAGCGAGTCGGGCCGGGTCCGGAAGGCACGTGTACCGACCGGCTGAGACGGGTACTCCGCCAACGCGCCGCTCCACCGGACGCGGCACAGCGGGAGGAGATCCGTGGACAGCGCCTTGCTCGCACACGGCACGTTCGACTTCGACCTCGACGTCGGCGCCGCACCACCGCTGGCGAAGCTCAGGGCGTGGGTGGCCTCGGTGCTGGACGGGCTCTGCCCCGACCAGCTCCTCGACGCCGAGATGGTCTGCACGGAACTGGCCACCAACGCCCACGAGCACGCCTGCGGCCCGCGCCGCGTCCGGCTGCTCACGATGCCCCGCCGGGGCGTGGTGCGGGTCGAGGTGGACGACGCCAGCCCCGACGTGGTGCCGGTGGTGGGGCTCTCGCGGCTCGGGCCGCACCGCGGTCGCGGCCTGCAGATGGTGAACACCATGGCGCCGCGGTGGGGGGTGCGCCGCTACCGCTTCGGCAAGACCACCTGGGCGGAGATCCCCGCAGCGCTGCCCGCCACCTGATCCTCGGTGCGCGCGGCCTCAGCGGCCGCGCGGCTGGTGCTCCTGGACGAGCCGCTCGTACTCCGCGACCTCCTGCGGCGTCGGGTCCACACCCACCTCCTCGGCGAAGTCGTCGGGGTCCTCGTCCGGAGCGGGCCTCGTGCTGTCGGTGGTCATGGCTGCACCTCCTGGTCGACGTCCGGGAGGACTACCCGCGATTCGCCGGGCCAAGCGGGTGATCGGCGGCACGTAACGGGTACACCGCGGTGACCCGACAAGTGGAGGAACCGTGGCGATCTCCGCCGAAGACCTGCGCGCCCTGATCGACTCCGGCGTGCCCGACCCGACCCTGGTGCTCGTCGAGGGGGGCGTGCGAACCGTCCGGGCGGACGACCTGGACACCGACTCCTACCGCGGCTCGCTGGTCCTGATCTCCCGCGACGAGCTGCTCGACCGCCTCGACGGGCGGAGCGACGCCTCGGACGCCGAGCTGGAGATCATCGCGGCCACCGTGTCCACCGGGGCGGAGACGCTCGGTGGCTGACCACCTCACCACGGAGCCGCGTACCGGAGAGATCTACGACGTGGCGGTGATCGGCGGTGGTCCCGGCGGCCTCAACGCCGCCCTCGTCCTGGGCCGCTCGCGCCGCCGCACCCTCGTCGTCGACGCGGGTGGCGGGCGCAACGCCGCCGCCACGGCCGTGCACGGGCTCATCGGGGCCGAGGGCATCTCGCCCACCGACCTGCGGAAGGTGGCTCGCGAACAGCTGGACCACTACCCCGACGTGCGAGTTCACGACGGACGCGTCGACGCCGTGACCGGAGAGCTGGACCGCTTCGAACTGCTGGTGGACGGCGAGGAGGTCGCGGCCCGCCGCGTCGTGCTCGCCACCGGGATCACCGAGGACCTCCCCGACGTCGCCGGTGTGCGCGAGAGGTGGGGGCGCGGCGTGCTGGGCTGCCCCTACTGCCACGCCTGGGAGTACCGCGACCAGCCGCTCGCCGTGCTCGGCGGCGACGACGCCGACTGCGACTTCGCCGTGCAGCTCAGCCGGTGGAGCAGCGACGTGGTGCTGTGCACCGGAGGCCGCGAGGACCTGGCGCGGGAGCGCCGCGCCGCGCTGGGACGGCGCGGGGTGCGGGTGCGCGCCGAGCGGGTGGAGCGCGTGGAGGGACCGGACGGAACGGTCGAGAACGTCGTGTTCGACACCGGCGAGCGGCTCGCTTGCACGGCCGTGTTCCTGCACGCCCGCACCCGGCAGGCCAGCGAGCTGCCCCAGCTCCTCGGCTGCGCCGTCCTGGACGACGACTCGGTGCGCGTGGACGAGCACGGTCGCACGGACGTCCCCGGCGTGTACGCCGTGGGCGACATGGCCCGCCGCGCCGAGGCCCCGTCCGGGTTCGCCTTCGTCGCGACCGCGGCCGCGGCGGGCTTCGTCACGGCCACCGCGGTCGACCACGACCTGTTCGCCTCGTGACGATCCTGATCCGATCCAGTTCCCCCGACGGGGTTGATGAGGTCACTGGCGGTTATCCCGGAGATCCGAGTGCGAGAGGTGGTGGGCGGTGCTGACCGTGGAGATCGCCGAGAGGACCCCGACGACGTGCGTCGTGGTCGTGACGGGTGCGCTGGACCTGGCGAGCGCGGGTGACCTGCTGGCCAGGACGGACCAGCTCGTCGCCAACGGCCAGACCCGGCTGCTGCTGGACGTCTCCCGCGTGACGTTCTGCGACTCCGCGGGCCTGGGGGCGCTGCTGCGCGCGCGTGCCCGCGCCGCGGAGGCCGGTGGCCAGGTGCGGCTGCGCGAGCCCAGCACGGCGGTGGTCCGCCTGCTGGAGGTCAGCGGCCTGGAGTGGCTCTTCACCCGCTGATCGGCGAGCACCACCCCGTCTGAAGGAGGAGTCCGTGCGCCTGCGCACCCCGCGCTCAGCCCCACCGGACGCCGCCCTGCGCGCTCTGCGCGAGCGGTCCGTCAACTACGACGCGAGCGAGGTGCGGGCTCCGGGGTGGACGTTCGACGTCCACCGCCACCGCCTCGGCCGGGAGGCGCCCGGCCCGCCGGAGGCCGGTGGCCCCTGGGAGATCGCCCGCGCCGTCGTGCGGGACTACGAGTTCACCCCGCCCGAGCTGATCCGCGCCCGCTACGACGCCGACACGCCGCTGCTGGGGCGGGACCTGCTGCTGGAGGGCAGGTTCGCCTTCCTGAAGTTCCAGCTCGGGGTGCGGATCACCGCCGTGCGGGACGACACCGACGACGAGCGGCGCGTCTGGGGCTGGAGCTACGAGACGCTCACCGGCCACCTCGAACGCGGTCGCGTCGACTACGAGGTCGTCAAGCACCTGCGGACCGGGGAGGTGGAGTTCTTCGCGCGCAGCCACTCCCAGCTCGACCGACGCGCCCACCCCGTCCTGCGACTGGGCTGGGCGCTGTTCGGGCGGCACACCCAGCTCCGCTTCTACCGGCGCATCGGCGAGCGGCTGCGCGCGCTGACCCGCGCCCGCACCGGGATCGTCCAGGTCCCCTCGGACGTGCCTCCGCGCCAGCTGCCCCCGCTGCTCGTGGTGGACGGCGCCGTCACCGGGTGACACCCGAGGTCGATCCGGTTCGGACGGTCGCGCCGGGGTATCCGCCGACGACACCTGAGGAGGCGGCGTGCGCATCGTGATCACCGGAGCGTCGGGCAACATCGGTACGGGACTGCTGCGCGCGCTGGCGCGCGACGAGGAGGAGCACCGGGTGGTCGGTGTCTGCCGTCGCCTGCCGGAGGTCGCGCCGCCCTTCGACACCGCGGAGTGGCGCTGCGTCGACGTCGGCGGCCCCGACGCGGAGGAGGAGCTGATCGACGTGTTCACCGGCGCCGACGCCGTCGTGCACCTCGCGTGGGCGTTCCAGCCGGTGCGCGACACGCTGCACCTGCACCGCACCAACCACGACGGGACCGCCGCCGTGCTGCGGGCGGTGCGGGCCGCCGGGGTGCCGCACCTCGTGCACGGCTCGTCGATCGGCGTGTACGCCGAGGGCGCGACCGAACCGGTCGACGAGAGCTGGACCAGCACCGGCATCAGCACGTCCGTCTACGGCAAGAGCAAGGCCGAGGCGGAGCGGATGATCGAGGGCTTCGCCGCGAAGAACCCCGGCGTCGTGGTGACCAGCGTGCGGCCGACGCTCGTCGCCCAGCGCCGCGCGGCCGCGAGCCTGATCGCCCTGTTCTTCGACCCGATCGTGCCGCGCGTGCTCATCCGGTTCGTCCAGTCCGGACGGCTCCCGCTGCTGCCGCTGCCCGCCGGGTTCAAGGTGCAGCTCGTGCACGCCGACGACGTGGGCGACGCGCTCGTGCGCATCCTGCGGCGCAGGGCGAGCGGCCCGTTCAACCTCGCCGCCGACGTCCTCACGATCGACGACCTGGCCGAGGTGGTGAAAGCCCGGCCGCTGCCGGTGCCCGTCGGGCTGGTGCGCGGCGCGGTGTGGCTGGCGTGGCAGCTGCGTGCGATCCGCATGTCCCCCGGCTGGTTCGACGTCGGCTCGCGGACACCGCTGGTCCTCACCAACCGGGCCCACGACGAGCTGGGCTGGGCGCCGAGGGTCAGCAGCGCTCAGGCCGCCGCGGAACAGCTCGCCGGAATGGCAGACGGGACCGACGACCGCAGTCCCGTGCTGCGCCGCGACCGGATGCGCACCGAGCCGGCCAGGGCCTACCCGATCACGTGAGCGCGCCGCGGTGTCCGCGCCGAGATCGGCGCGGACACCGCGAACGGCCGACCCGCGGTGCTTGGACGGGCAACTCGCGCGGTCAGGCGCGGGAGGTCAGGAACTCCTTCGGCTTCAGGGCTCGGGAGACGATGCGCACGTCGCCGATCCAGCCGTAGAAGCCCTGGCCGTACTGCCCGGCGAACTGGGTGCCGCCGATGACGAACGGCTTGCCCAGCGTCGTGATGCCCCGCGACTGCTGCGTCGGGTTCCTGGCGATCTTCGAGCCGTCGACGTAGATCACCGTGCGGTTGCCGTCGTTGACGATCGCGAGGTGCGTCCAGCGGCCCACCGGCAGGGCGTGGCTCCAGGACGTGGGGTCGGCGTCGCGTCCCGTCGGGTACACGACGTACTGGAGGAAGCGCTCGGGGGACAGGTTCAGGCTGCACGTGGGCTCGTCGGGCGACCAGCCGCTGGTCTTGCCCGCGTCGCCGTTGCGCCCCTCCCAGCTCAGAATGCCCATCCAGGCGTGGTCGCCCTCGAACGGCTCGGGGAACTTCACGAAGGCCTCGATGGTGTAGCCCCGCTCGAAGGTCGCGCTGTTGATCGGCGCCGTCGGACCCGTGCGCAGCACCGCGCCCCGGTCGGGGGACTTGCCGCCGCCGAAGCGCAGACTGGCGTGCGCTGGCGCTCCCTCGTGGTGCTCGGCCGACCGCTCCAGCGCGTCCGGGCCGCTGGCGTGCAGTCGCTGCACGGTCAGGTCGTTGCCGTTGCCCGTCAGGTCGCGCGCGACCGTGCCGTCGGCGACGACGCCCCCGGCGCCGGCCAGTCCGGCCGCGTCGAAGCGCCAGTACGCCGCCGTGCCGCGCGGCATCACCGCGCTCGCCGGACGCGGCTGCGGCAGCACCGGCGGCGCGAAGCCGGCGAAGCGCTCCCGGAAGTCGATCTCCACGCTGAACCGGTCCACCGGCCCGGTCAGCTCCAGGTTCTCCGCCTCCAGCGGCGTGCGGTCCTCCGCGTCGCGGGACAGCAGCCACGGCGAGAACGTCTCCACGTCGATCACGCCGCGCACCAGGTCGAAGGTGTAGAGCCGGATCATCCCGGCGCCGCCGTAGTAGCGGTCCTGGTAGTTGGCGACGTGGACGTGCACGTCGTGCCCGGCGTCGTTGGTGAGCACCGTGCGCCCCGACGGCCAGTAGTGGCCGTTGAGGGTGAGGAACACCTGGTCGTTGCGGCGGATCAGGCCGTCCCACAGCGCGCGGCCGTTGCCCGACAGCTCGGCGCGACCGCTGTCGTCGGCCGAGGCGAGGTCGTGCGTCGTGAGGATCACCGGCAGGTCGCGGTGCCCGTCGATCACGCCCTGCGCCCAGGCCAGACCGCTCGGGGACACCCGCCAGTCCAGGGCGAGCACGAGCCACTTCCGCCCGCCCGCGGTGAGCACGTGGAAGCTGTTGTAGCCGTCGGGGGACGCACCGCCGAAGGTGGGGCTGCGGCGGAAGCGCTGCGGGCCGAACGCGCGCAGGTAGGCGCTGTCGCCGCGCTGGTCGTTCGTGGACCCCGGAACGTCGTGGTTGCCGGCGAGGACGCTGTAGGGCACCTTGCCGTCGATCGCCCGGAAGGCCCGGTCGGCCAGCGAGATCTCGTGCTCGCTGCCGTGCTCGGTCACGTCGCCCAGGTGAGTCAGGAACGCCACGTTGGCCTCGGAGCGCCGCTCCAGCAGGTGCGCGAAGGTGGCGTTCAGCGGCTCGGGGTCGGAGCTGTCCTCGTCGAACAGGTACTGCGTGTCCGGCAGCACGGCGATCGAGAAGCGGGGGCTGTCGCCGTCGAAGCGACCGCCCGACCCGGTGGCCGCGGCCGGCGCGGCGGTCGCGCCGAGCGCCGACGCGGCGACCGGAGCGGCGACCGCCGCCTGGAGCAGCGCGCGCCGCCGCAACTGCGGTTTCTGAGCCTGGGGTTCCACGTGGACTCCGATCGATCGCTGCCGGTCGTGCGTACGGTGCGCCGTCGAGGTGTCCGGTGGGTGGCGCTGGGGCGTCGCGGCCGTGAGTGCTCGTGGTCGTGTGCGCGACCACGGGCGTTCCGGGGCACGTCAGGATGCCCGAGCGCGTTGCCGCGCCGCGGTGAGCGCGACCTCCGCGCGCCGCGTCTGGCCGTTCACCGTGACGGCGACGACCACGCGCCCGGCGGAGAACGCGGTCAGCTCGCCCGTCTCCGGGTCCAGCCACGCCGCGTGCCACGCGCGCACCCCGGCCCGGTCGCCGACGTGCAGGCCGGGGGAGCCGGACCAGTCGGCGCTCACCGGCGCGGCCACCGGGACCCGCCGCGCCCCCTGCGTCACCGTCGCGGACACCGGGCCGGGCTCGCCGGTGCGCACCACCTCCGGCACGTGCAGGTCGAGGGCGTCGACGTGCGGGCGGAACTCGGCGCTCAGCCACCGCGGCCGGGGGCGCTGCGGCCACGCCCGGCCGGGGACCGGGTCCGGCGGGTCGACGCCGAGCAGCGTCCACCCGGTGAACCCGCCGTCGGCGGCGTCGGCCGCCGGAGCCTTGCCGGAGTTGCCGTTGATCAGCTGCGGCACGCCGTCCACCCTGGACGCGGAGAACGCGCCCACGTGGCCGCTGATCATCGCGGCGCCCTTGCCGGTCTCCCGCTGGAACTCCGCCAGCCAGTCCTCGACGACGGCGGCCTCCATCCGGTCGGAGAGCTGGCTGCTGCGCGCGGGTGTCGGGTCGCGCGGCGGGTGGTGCTCCAGCAGCACCACCGAGTGCACCGCCTCGTCCCCGCGCGCCCGGTCCAGCGCGGAGCGCAGCATCAGCGCCTGGTCGAACCCGCCGCCCCGGATCGTGCCGGTGGAGGAGTCCAGCAGCACGAACCGCGTGCCCCGGTGGTCGAACGTCCGGTTCGTCGCGCCGAACTCGCGCCGGAAGTTCTCGATCGTGCCCGGCCCCATGATCTCGTGGTTGCCCGGCACGTAGTACCAGGGCACCTCGTCGCCGAGCTCCTCGCTCAGCACGCGGCGGGCCAGCGCCAGGTCCTCCGGCGCCGCCTCGTCCACCAGGTCGCCGTTCACCACGAGGAAGTCCGGCCGCTGCGCGCGGATCTCGCGCAGCGTGCGCCGCGCCTGCCGCACGAGGTCGCTGTCGGGAGCGCGCGCCACGAACTGCGCGTCGGACATCACCGCGAAGCGCCACGCGCTCCCGCCGACCGTGCCGTCGCGCACCACCACCCGGTCCGTCCCGGCCCGCCGCGCGGGCAGGTCGACGTGCGGCGGGACCTGCGCCACGAGGTCGTCCACGACCACCGTCCCGCCGTACTGCCGGTCGGCGGCCGTCTCGATCACGTAGAAGCTGTCGACGCGCAGCGGGAACGCCGTCTCCGTCGGCACCGCGACCTCCAGGTACCGCCACCCCTCCCAGGTGATGTGCGGGCCGTGCAGCGAGCGCGTCTGGCCCTGCGCGTCGGTCACGGTGAACGCGGTCCACTCGTCCCCGGCGTGCCCGTGCACCCACGCGCCCAGCGCGAGCGGCTGTCCCGGCACCTCGATCGGGCTCGGCGGCACCGCGTGGGCGGTGCGGGTGCCCGTGGACCGGGAGAAGTCGTAGCGCAGCTCCAGGCCCGCCCCGGTGCGCCCGTCCGGCACCGGGGCGACGGAGCCGGTGGCGCGAGCGGCGCGGAACGTCCACGCCGCGCCGTCGTCGAACCCGGCGATCAGCCGCTCGTCCAGCCCGACCGTGACGGGGACGCTCGTGGTGTGCGCGCCCACCCGCACCGAGATCGTGGTCGAGCCCGGACTCCTCCCGGTCACGCGCAGCCCGCCGTCGTCGTCGGGCACGACGTGCACCACGGTGGCGTCGTGCTCCAGCACGGCGTCGGCCGGTTCGACCGGCGCGCTGAAGCCGTCGTCGTCGAAGCCGACCAGCCCGATCCGGCCCGACGCGCCCGGCGCCGGCAGGGCGAGCCGCGGTGTGGTGGCCGACAGCCGGGACAGCGGTCCGAGGACGGTCAGGCCGACGCTCCCGGAGACCGCTCCGCGGTGGGCGGTCGCGGTCACCGCGCCGGTGCGCGCCGCGCGGAACACGCCGTCGTCGCCGACGTGCCCGACCGAGCGGGGCTCGGTCCGCCAGGAGTGCGCCCGGTCGTCGGCCGGCCCCCACGTCTCGTCGTGCCCGTGCGCGACGAGACGCCGGGTCAGCCCGGGGAACACCCGGTCCGGCCGCCCGCCGGGCACGGGGTCCGCGCCGGGGGAGGCCGCCGCGTCCGCCGCCGTGCCGACCCGGAAGCCGGTGAGCCGCCCGCTGCCCTCCGGCGCGTAGAGCGCGAGGCCGTTCGGCACGGGCCGCTCTCCGCCGTCGGACGGGGTGTTGGCCAGCGCCAGCTCGTCGGTGCCCGGCCGGCGCGCGAGCATCGTGGACGACCCGCCGCCGTCGAGGTTGAGGGCGTTGTGCGCGCCCATCTCCCGCAGCACGGCGGCCAGGTCCCGCTGGGTCAGGCCCAGCAGGTACGGCGACTGCCGCCCGTCGACCACGAGCAGGAACATCCTCCTGCCGTCGGCGGAGAAGCCGACGGCGGTGCGCGGGTGCAGGGGGTCGGCGGGCGCGACGACCTCCCCGTCCGCGATCAGCAGCTCACCGCCGCCGATCGCGGCCAGGGGGGCGCTGCCGTCGGCGGTGCGCGAGGAGTACTCGACGCTCACCGGGTCGCCGGGGGCGAGCGAGGCCAGCGCGTCGGCACCGGCCTCGCGGCCCAGCAGCACGAACCCGCCCGCGGGCACCGGGTCCGCGCCGGCCGCGGCGTCCACCCGTGCGACGACGCCGTCGCGCACGACCACCTCCGTCACCCGCGCCGCGCCCGCGACGGCGCGCGTCCTCGGGTACGAGCCCCACAGCGGCGTGAACACGCCGGTGCCGTCCGCGTCGATCCGAGCGCTGTTGAGCTGGTCCAGAGGCAGCGCGCGACCGCCCGGCAGCGCCGCGGAGCCGGTGAAGAACACCTCCATCACCCGGCCCACGCCCTCCGCGTCGACGCCCGCCGCCCGCCGGTGGTCCGCGGCGGGGGACTTGACCAGCTCACCGCCGCGCACGCCGACGCCCAGCGGCGCGTCGCTGTTGCCGACGTCGAAGAAGTCGCCGTTCACGGCGGCCACCGCCCCCGTGCGCGCGGCCTGCGCCGACAGCGGTTCGGCGCGGCTCACCTCGCCGGGGTCCAGGTAGTCCACGCGGGTGCCGCCGTCGAGGTCGACGGTCAGGGCGTCGCCGCGGACCCAGCCGCCCGCGTCGCCGCGCTCGTACCAGTCGAAGGAGGTCAGCTCGACGCCCGGCGCGACGGGGGTGGTGGTGCGGGCGGTCTCGATCCGCCGGGCCGGGTCGACGGCGGCGGAGCGGTCGGTCGGCTCGGGCAGGCCAGCCACGGGCTCCGCGCTCGCCGGTGGTGCGACGAGGACGGTCAGCAGGGCCAGGAGGGCGGCGATCGGTGTCGTGCGGGTGCGACGAGTCAGCACGGCGGGCTCCGGAGGCTGGGTGAACGTCTGACCTGCTGCAAGTTCACCGCGTTGCCCGTTGTCGGCGACACTGCCGTTCGGGGCAGTGTCGCCGGACGGCGTCCGAGGTGATCGGTACCTGTGTCACACGTCGAGGCCCGGTCGTCACCCGATGGACTCGTTCGTGGTCCGAGTTCATCCCTCCGAGCGCATATTACGTGACATGTTGTAACGCAAATGGTCAGTCGTGTGCGCGAGGTGGTGGCGGCGGAGGGGGTCGCCGTCCCGGCCGGAGCCCGCCCGGCCGCTGCGGGCGCTCGACGGGGAGCGGACGGCTGTGCTGTCCGCCCGGCCGCGTCCTCATCCGCACGGTCTGCGGTTCCGGCGGCGGCGGAGGGCGTTCGGCGCGCACGGTGGGCGGCTCCTGCACGCGCGGGATCGGCACGGTGTCCGCCTCGTCGTCCCGTCGCGGCCGTGCCGCCCGCTCGGGGGGCACCCGCTCCCGCGCCGGCGGCTTCCGCGCCGCACTCCGAGCGGCGCGCTCCGGCTCCGCCGCGCGCGGGCGCGGGGGCCGGGCTCGCGCGGGCACGGCGTCGGGACCGGCGGGTCTCCCGGGGCCGTTGTCGGTGAGCACCCACCACACGACACCGATCACCACCAGTCCGAGCACTACCACCGCAACACTGTCAGCCCAGTCCACGTCGGACACTCATCGTCTCGGTGCGGCGCCGGTCGAAAACCGCTCTCAGCGGCGCGCAGCATACTGAGCCCCCGAAACTGCCGCGCACCGGCTGACGGGTTGACGCCGACTCCGCTCCGTGCTCGGTCCGGAACGCCGTGCACCGGTCGCGCGGCGGGCGTCAGCCGTCCCCGCGCGCGTCACCGGGGGCGGTCGCCGGACGCGCACCGCTCGCCGGTCGCCCGGCCGCTTGTCATCCGGGCAACAAGAAGAACATCCTTCTTCGTCACCCCGTGATGAATTCGAAAAATGTCGCACACCTGGTTGGACAGCGGAGCTACTCGTCGGTAGTTTACGAATGCGCAACCAGCGTGAAACACACAGCGAGTTCGCACTTCCGTCGCCGTTGGCCGTTCGTGGCGGAATTCTCCTCCGCCACCAGATCCACGCGAGGAGTCGATGATGACGCAGGCGAAGAACAGGCTGAGGAGCGCGGTCGCCGGGCTGGCCGTGACGGCGGCGGTCGCCGCCGCGGTCGGGTTCACCGGGGCCGGGACGGCACTGGCGGCCACCGCGACGATCGACCTGTCCTACCGCTGCCCCTTCCCCCTCATCGGCACGCAGGACGTGGCCGTGGAGATCGTCGCCGAGCAGCTGCCCGACTCCGCCGTGGCGGGCGAGGAGACGCCCGCCGTGCAGGTCACGGCGACGGCCACCGTTCCGGCGTCGGCGACGGCCGGGTTGTCGCTGGTCGGCGCGCGGACGATCGGGGGCACGGCCACCGCGACGACGGCCGTGGACAACGCGGGCACGCCGCAGAGCGTGGTCGCCGACCTCGTCGTCCCCAGCACGCCGGTGCCGTCCTCCGGCGCGTTCGACGTCGTGGCGACGGGCGGCACCCCGGCGGTGACGTTCGCGGTGGCCGGACCGACGACGATCGACGTGGGGAACTTCAGCACGACGCTCACCCCGCGCCGGGCCGACGGTTCCCTCACCGGGCTGGGCACGTTCACCTCGAACTGCACCCTCCGGCCGGGCCAGGACACCCGGCTGTACGAGTTCACCGTGCAGCCCGCCGCGGAGAACTGAGGCGGAGAACTGAGCACGACGGCACACCGCCTCCGGTCGACTTTCTGATCGGGGGCGGCGTGCCGTTTCCGGGAAACGGCGGAGTGCGATTGCGCGCTGAACCGGCGATTCGCGGCACCGCTCCCGCACGACGCCGACCCGGCGCCGCTGGAGCTGGTGCGTCAGGACGTCGCGGCCCGGACCGGTGACGCCCGGCGCAGCCACCGCCGGCAGAACACCACCAGCAGCGGCAGGTGCGCCGCGTCGCCGCCATACCAGAGCAGCAGTCCGGCGATCTGCGCCTGGTCCGCGGACACCCCCGGCGGCGGCGTGGCGTACACGTGCTTGGCGAGCACGGCGTGCGCCGCCGTCGCCAGCACCAGGACCACGGCGCGCCGCGGGAACGACGGCAGGTGGGGGGCCGGGTCGACGCCGAGCACACCGGCGGTGAACAGGTACCCGGACAGCAGGAAGTGCAGGTGCACCGCCGTCGTCAGCGCCGCCGACCCCGCCACCACGTCGTGCAGCGCCGTCGTGTGCAGCAGCCACAGGCCGCCGACGGACAGCAGCGCCGCCGTCACCGGAGAGGTCGCGATCCGCGCCGCGGGAGTGCCGAGCACGCGGGTCACCCGGCGGGCGGACGGCGCGGGCAGCGCGCGCAGCAGCAGCGTGACCGGCGTGCCGAGCACCAGCAGCAGTGGAGCCACCACCCCGAGCAGCAGGTGCGCGACGACCTCCGCGCGCAGGTCGTGCGAACCGCCCACGACGTGCCCGGCCGCCGCGACCACGAGCCCGGCGGTGAACCACGCCGTCCGCCGCGCGGGCCAGTCGCGTCCCCGGGAACGCGTCACCCGCACCGCCCACGACCGGGCGGCGGCGAGGGCGAGCAGGACCAGCAGGACGCCCAGGTGGGCGAGGAGGCCGGGCTGCTCGCTCACGCGGAGCGCCCGCGCGGCCGGAGCGCCAGCACCACCCCGACGAGGACGAGCGCGACCGCCACGACCAGCCAGACCGTGTCGTACGGGGTGAGGTCCACGCCGTAGCGGATCTGGTGCAGCCCCAGCAGCTTGTGGTTCACGACGCCGTCGAAGAGCTGGAACGCCCCGCACCAGAGGAACCAGCCCGCCCACCAGGTGCGGGCGCGCAGCGACCCCGCCCCGCGCAGCCGGGCGAGCAGCAGCAGGCCGCCGACGGTGGCGAGCCAGCTCACGGCGTGCAGGAGCCCGTCGGACACCAGTCCGACGGCGGAGGTCGACCGGTCGTAGAAGTGGTGCCAGTGCAGGACCTGGTGGAACACCACCTCGTCGACGAAGGCCGCCGAGCCCAGCCCGACGAGACCGCCGGACACGAGGTTGAGACGCGCCGCGCCCCGGCGCGTCGCGCCGGAGGCCGGACCTTCGGAAGTGCTGGATGCTGACACACGTCCGGACTACCCGCCCACGGCCCGCACTACCGCGCCGATCGCCACGTGGTGGGGAGCGCGGAGGCCGGCCCCACCACGTGGCCGGTTCACGCGTCGGAACGGCCCGCACCTCGGCGACGCGCTTCGCCGCAGAGCCGCCGCACGCACCACCACCACCACCGTCGACGGGAAGGTGTCACCTCCCGCGCCGCTCCGACCCGCGGCCACCGCTGGCGGTCCCCCTCCGGGTGCGCTGACCGCTCGCCCGGCGGCGGAACGTGCTTGAGTGGATCTCACGAGCCGAGCACGAGCCGAGCACGAGGAGGAGCCGCGTGGAGTACGTGAAGCTGGGGTCCACGGGGATGGACGTCTCGCGGATCTGCCTGGGCTGCATGAGCTACGGCGTCCCGAGCCGGGGCACCCACGAGTGGAGCCTGGACGAGGAGGCGAGCAGGCCGTTCGTCCGGCGTGCGGTCGAGGCGGGCGTCAACTTCTTCGACACGGCCAACGCCTACTCCGACGGCACGAGCGAGGAGATCGTCGGCCGCCTGCTGGCCGAGTGCGCGAACCGCGACGAGATCGTCCTCGCCACGAAGGTGTTCAACCCGATGCGCCCCGGTCCCAACGGCGGCGGGCTCTCGCGCAAGGCGATCACGACCGAGATCGACCACAGCCTGCGCCGCCTCGGCACCGACTACGTCGACCTCTACCAGACCCACCGGTGGGACCCGGCGACGCCGATCGAGGAGACCGTCGAGGCGCTGCACGACGTCGTGAAGGCGGGCAAGGCCCGCTACGTGGGCGCGTCGTCCATGTTCGCCTGGCAGTTCGCCAAAGCCCTGCACGTGGCCGACGCGAACGGGTGGACGCGGTTCGTGTCGATGCAGAACCACTACAACCTGCTCTACCGCGAGGAGGAGCGGGAGATGCTGCCGCTGTGCCTGGACGAGGGCGTCGGCGTCATCCCGTGGAGCCCCCTGGCGCGCGGTCGCCTCACCCGCGAGTGGAACACCACGACCGCGCGCACCGAGACCGACGCGTTCGGCAGGACGCTGTACCTCGACGGCGACCGCGCGATCGTGGAGGCCGTCGGGACGATCGCCGAGCGGCGCGGCGTGCCCCGCGCGCAGGTGGCGCTCGCCTGGGTGTCGCGGCACCCGGCCGTGGACGCGCCGATCGTGGGCGCGACCAAGCCGCAGCACCTGGACGACGCCGTCGCCTCGCTGGACCTGGAACTCACCGACGAGGAGGTCGCGCTGCTGGAGGAGCCCTACACGCCGCGCGCGATCAGCGGTCACTCCTGAGCCGTCAGATCACCGGGCGGTTGCGGTAGCGGCCGACGAGTTCGCGCGCGGCGACCTGCATCCGCGCCGGCGGCAGTCCCCGCGCGATCTGCGTCAGGTCGTCGAGCACCATCTCGCCGATCTCGCGGAACGCCGCCGGGACGCCGCCCGCCCGGTGCGCGGACAGCACCAGGCCCTCCAGGTCGCGCGCCGGGTCGCCGGGCGCCACCGGCTCCTCCGGCCACACGTCGATCGCGGCGAGGAAGCGGCCGGCGGCCACCCGCTCCAGCAGCGCCGGGAAGTCCACGACGGGAGCGCGACTGACCAGTACGAGCCGCGCGCCCTCCGGCAGCAGGTCCAGCTCCGCCGGACCGAGCAGGTGACGGCTCTCGTCGGTGACCGTCGCCAGCACGAACACGAATCGGCTGCGTGACAGCACCTCCGCCAGCGACGCGGGGACCACGCCGTGCTCGCGCAGGGCGTTCGGCGGCAGCCACGGGTCGTGCACCCGCGTGGTCGTGGCGAACGGCGCGAGCAGCCGGTGCAGCGCCCGGCCGAGGTTGCCGAACCCGACGAGGCCCACGTCGGCGTGCCGGAGCAGCACGGCGTCGTGGTTGCCGTCGGCCACGTAGCGCTCGCGGCCCGCGCGGAACGCCCGGTCCTCGCGGCTGATCCCGCGCGCCAGGTCCAGCGCGAGTCCGAGGGAGTACTCCGCGACGGCCTGCGCGTAGGCCGGGCCGCAGCCCAGCACGTGCACGCCCCGGTCGAAGCACGCCGCGTAGTCGACGTTGGGGAAGAAGTTGCCCTCCACGTTGAGCAGGGCGCGCAGCCGCGGTGCCCGGTCGAGCCGGGCGCGGGGCAGGTCGGGCTGTCCCACGATCGCGAACGCGTCGGGCAGGACGGCGTCGAACGCCTCGTCGTCCTCGTCGCCGGACAGGTCGACCGGGGTGAAGCGCTCCGCCAGCTCGTCGAGCACGGCGGGGGAGAAGACGCGGTCCACGCGCTGCGGCGCGGGCTTCAGCACGACGACGGGCTTCGACTCGCTCACGGACGTCCCCCTGCCATCGGAAGCGGTGGTCCTCCCGATCGTGCCGGTTGACAGCACCTCCCGCATCCGAAATGCTCACAACATTCAGATGATGAAAGCATTTGGGGGGCGTGGTGGAGCACGACGTGATCGACCTGCTGGACGCCGACCTGGTGCGCGACCCGTTCGGCGTCTACGGCCGCCTGCGGGAGCGGTCGCCGCTGGCGCGCGGTGTCCTCCCCGGCGCGGGGCCGCTCTGGATCGTCACGCGCTACGAGGACGTGCGGCTCGTCCTGAACGACCGCCGGTTCGTCGGCGACGTGCGATCGGTGCCCGGAGCGGACGCGACCGACCTCCAGGAGCAGTTCCTGCTCGCCGCCGGGCTCGCGCCGGAGGACCTGGAGCACGTGCGTCCCACCATGTCCGACCTCGACGGCGCCGCCCACGCGGCCCTGCGCGGCGCCGTGTCGCGGGCGTTCACCGCGCGCCGGGTCTCCGCTCTGCGGCCACGGGTGGAACGGCTGGCCGCGGACCTGCTGGACGCGCTGCCCCGCGGCGAGGTGGTGGACCTGCTGGCCGAGTTCGCCCACCCGCTGCCCATCACGGTGATCTGCGAGCTGATCGGCGTTCCCGAGCGGGACCGGCCGCGGTGGCGCGAGTGGAGCGCCGCCCTCGCGCCGGGCGGCGGCCCGGCGATGGCGGCGGCCGTGCGCGCCATGGCGGGCAACGCCCGTGAGCTCGTCGAGCGCCGCCGCGCCGAACCCGCCGACGACCTCGTCACCGACCTGGTCCTCGCCGGTGACCAGCTCGGCGAGGCGCAGGTGATCAGCACCGTGTTCTCGCTCGTCGTCGCCGGGCACGAGACCACGGCGAACCTGATCGCCAACGGCACCGCCGCCCTGCTGACCCACCCCGACCAGCTCGCCCTGCTGCGCGCGGACCCCGGCCTGCTGCCCCGCGCGGTGCAGGAGCTGATGCGCTGGTGCGGTCCGGCGCTGGGCACGCGGATGCGGTACGCCACCGAGGACGTCGAGATCGGCGGCGGTGTCGTGCGCCGGGGAGAGGCCGTGATGCCGGTGCTGGGGGCGGCCAACCGCGACCCGCGCGTCTTCGCCGAGCCCGACCGGCTCGACGTCACGCGCGACGCGGCCCGCCCGCACGTCGGCTTCGGCCACGGGCCGCACCACTGCCTCGGCGCGGCGCTCGCGGCGCTGGAGGGGGAGGTCGCGTTCGGCGCGCTGCTGCGCGACCGTCCAGGACTCGCGCTGGCCGTCGCGCCCGAGGACCTGCGGCGCGGCGCGAACCCCGGCACCCGGCACCTGGCGGAGCTGCCCGTGCGGTGGTGAGACGACCGCGGTCCACTGTGGATCGACAGTGTCCGTGCGCCCCGCCCGGCGCAGCCCCTGTACGGTCGCAGGCGCACCGGAATCGACTGAGGCGGGGACCGATGACGACGTACGAACTGGGCGAGGTCGTCGCCGAGCGGCAGCTGGCGAGCGTCACCGTGGACGGCGCGCAGACGCCCGTGGTGATCAGGGTCGGCACGCCGCGCCCCGATCCGCGGAGCACCAGCGGCGCCTGGTGCTGTCCGCACCAGATCACGGGACTGGGCGACGAGGCCGTGCGGGCGTGCTACGGCGTGGACTCGGTGCAGGCGCTGCTGCTGAGCGCGTACGGGCTGCGGATGGAGCTGTCCGCTCGCGCGGCGGAGGCGGGAACCCTGCTGAACTGGCTCGGGATGTCCGACCTCGGGTTGAAGGTCGACCCCGGTCTGGAGTGGCTCCTCGAGGCCACCGACCCCGAACGCGGTGGCGCCGAGTCGTAGAGGCGGGTCCGGACCGGCTCGCGCTGGTGCGGGCCACCGGCGCCGGGACTCGAACGCCCCGCTCGGGGCCGTCCGCGCGGCTTCCCCGGCACGGTGCGCGACCGACACGTCCGCGCGCGGGAACCGCGTGCACGCCGGCGGCGCGCTCACCGGCGTCGGTTCTGTCCGCTTTCGAGTGACGCGTCACCACCGCGGCACGGAGGTCGTCGCCGTCCGCGCGTCGGAGCGGTGCGGTGCTCAGGTCGGGCTGGTCGTCCTGGGACGGGTCGTCAGGCCCAGGGCGGTGGACGCCAGGACCGTGCCCAGGAACAGGGGGGCGGGAGGGGCGGGGACCAGGAGGCCGAGCACGGGCAGGGTGATCACCACCAGGAGGCCCGTGGCGACGCCCGCCGGGAGGAAGTCCGCGGCTTCGCGCCAGGAGCGGCGTCGCGGCCCGGCGCGCAGGCGGGTCAGCGCGGTCGCGAGCCAGGACAGCACGGTCAGCACCAGGACGGCCAGCCCGGCCAGGGCGTGCGGCGACAGCGGGCTGCCCCGCAGCTCCACGAGACCCTCCTCCGCCGCCAGCACCCGTCCGTCCACACCGACGAGCTGGAACTCGGCGTCCACCAGGCCCGTGGCGTGCGCGCCGAGGACGTCGAGGTCCGCCGAGAACGACCGCGACACCTGCTCGCCCGGCTCGGCCGACACCGCCAGGCGCGTCTCGTGGGTGAACACCCCGACGCCGAGCACGTCACCGGTGAGCCGCAACGCGCTGGCGTGCACCGCCTCCGAGCCGCCGTTGCGCACCGACACGAACACCGCGGAGTCCTCGCGCGGCACGAACGCGGGGGCGTCCGGACCGAGGCGGGCACCGTCCACCTGGACCGACATCCGCACGTCGGTCGCGGTCGGGTCCGCGGAGGAGCACGACGTCAGCAGCAGTGCCAGGACGATCACCAGCGCGTCGGGCAGACGACGTCTCACGCTCACTCCTGAGATGCACCCGGTGCGGGAAGCGCATGTTATCTTCCGCGTCCGCTCGGGTCGCGCAGCCAGGGGGATCACGTGCCAGGGGCATCCAGGACGGTCGGCGGAGCGGTGCTCCTCGCCGCCGCGGTCGTGTCGACGCTGATCTCGTCGCCGCCCTCGGCCCTCGGACAGTCGGCGCGGGTGGCGGTCAACCCCGCGACGGGTCCGGTCGGCTCCCGGTTCGACGTCTCCTGGGACGGTTTCGACCGCTGCCGGGGCGGCGTCGTCGTGCTCTGGGACGACGACGCGATCGCCGCGTCGCACGACGCGCAGCGGGGCGTGCTCACCACGGCCGTGCCGCGGGGCGAGGTGCCGGGAGGGCACGAGGTGCGGGTGGTCTCTCGGTGCGGCGACGGCGCGTCCGCCCGCTTCGAGGTCACCGCCCCACCGACGCCGGTCACCACGCAGCCCTCGCCACAGCTGCCGCCACGGCTGACGACCGCCCCGCCACCACCGACGACGACACCGCCACCGGTCACGACCACGACCACGGCCACGGCCACGACGAGTTCGCCGACCACGACGAGCACGCCGGCCACGACGAGCACGACCGCGGCACGGGCTCCGGCCCCGTCGTCCCGCACGCCGTCCGCCGCGGCCCTGGTGCTCACCTCGACCGACGTCCAGCTGGGCGGGACGCTCGCCGTGCGGGGGAGCGGGTGCGCGCCGCTGGCCCCGGTCCGGCTCACCGTGCAGGACGGGCGGGTCGGCGAGACGACCGCGGACGACCGGGGCGCGTTCGACACCTCCGTGCGGCTCGCCGACGTCCCCTCGGGACAGCAGGTGCTGCGCGCGGAGTGCGGGATCGTGCTGAGCGCGGTGTTCGACGTGACGACGCCCAGCACGTCCGGCGGCCCGGTCGCGGGAACCGCGGTCCTGCTGCTGGTGGTGCTGGCGCTGTCGGCGCTCGTGGCGGCTCAGTTCGTCCGGCTCAGGAGGGGCGGCGCGGCGACCGGGGCACTTCCGGGCGGTGCCGAGCGGACGGTGCCGCGCGGCCCCGCCGGCCCCCGCCACCGCAGGCCGTAGGGGCCGGAGGTCCTGCGCGTCGTCAGGGCTTGCGGCCGACGGCCCCGACGATGCAGTAGGACACCTCGTCCAGCGGCTTCACCCGCGGACCGTCCGGCCACCAGTCGGCGCACAGCACCAGACCGGGCGACACGAGGTCGAGACCGGGGAGCATGCCCTCGATCTCGGTGCGGGTGCGGAAGACACCCGTGCCCATCGGGCTGTGCAGGAACATCTCCTCCATGCGGCGGGAGAGCCTGCTGTGCTGCTCGGTCTCCGGGTCGAAGAAGTGGGTCAGTCCCACGTAGGAACCGGAGGGCAGCGCCTCGACGTACTCGCGCATGATGTCGCTCGGCGGACGCTCGCCGTCGTAGTGGTGCAGCGTGCCCATCTGGAACAGCGCGATCGGCTCGGAGAAGTCCAGGTGCCTGCGCACCACGTCGTCGTTCAGGATCTCCGCCGGGTTGAAGATGTCCGCCGCGCTGAAGTGGGTCTGGTCGTTCTCCTCCAGCAGCGCGCGCCCGTGGGCCAGCACCACCGGGTCGTTGTCCACGTACACCACCCTGGCATCCGGTTGAATCCGCTGGGCCACCTGGTGGGTGTTCTCCGCGGTGGGAAGTCCGGAGCCGCAGTCGAGGTACTGGGTGATGCCGGTTTGGCTGGCCACGAACCTGGTGGCGCGGATCAGGAAGCCGCGGTTGTCGACGGCCAGCTGAGCCGCCTCGGGGGCGACGCTCTGCACGCGTCGCAGCACTTCGCGGTCGACCTCGTAGTTGTCCTTGCCGTTGAGAAAGGCGTCGTACACCCTGGCGATGCTGGCCTTCGTGGTGTCGATGTGCACTGGTGCGGCCGCGTCGGGGGAGTTGGTGCTACCGGGCATCATGGCCTCACAGAACGTCGATGATCGCGGAAGTTTGTGCATCACATCACGCGACGCTTAGCGTTAGCACGTGGGGGCGACGGGCCAACACCGGGCGCGTGGTCGATCACGAGTGGCTGTGGTGCACGATCAGTGATTGAGTCGAATCCGGACGCCCGGTGGCAACCGCCGATCGGGTAGAAGCGTGCCCCGACTGCCGGACGCACACCGTTGGACCCGCGGAAGGAGTGGCAGTGGCCTCGGTTGAACCACCGACCCCCGCCGACGATCACAGCGGCGGACCCACTGCTCTGCGCATCGTCCTCGGATCGCAGCTGCGCCGGCTGCGCGAGGCCGCCGACATCACGCGCGCCGACGCCGGCTACTCGATCCGCGGCTCCGAGTCCAAGATCAGCCGTCTGGAGCTGGGCCGGGTCGGGCTCAAGGAGCGCGACGTCGCCGATCTGCTCACCATGTACGGGGTGACCGACCCCGTCCAGCGGGAGCAGTTCCTCGGCATGGTCAAGCGCTCCAACGAACCGGGCTGGTGGCACCGCTTCACCGACCTCATGCCCGACTGGTTCCAGGACTTCGTGGGCCTGGAGGAGGCGGCCGAGCGCATCCTCACCTACGAGTTGCAGTTCGTGCCCGGTCTGCTCCAGACCGAGAGGTACGCGCGGGCGGTCGCGAGCCACGGCAGGCCGGACATGTCCTCTCCGGAGATCGAGCGGCGGATCACCCTGCGGATGCGGCGGCAGAAGATCCTGGCCAAGCCGACCGCGCCGCGGCTGTGGGCCGTCATCGACGAGTCCGTGCTGCACCGGCCCATCGGCGGACGCGAGGGCATGATCGAGCAGATCGACCACCTGCTGGAGATGACGAAGCTGCCGCACGTCGTGCTCCAGGTCGTGCCGTACGCGCTGAGCGGCTACGCGGCGGAGGGCCCGTTCACGCTGCTGCGCTTCGCCGAGGCGGAACTGCCCGACATCGTCTACATCGAGCACCTCTCCGGCGCGATGTACCTGGACAAGCGCGACGAGCTGGAGGTCTACAGCCGCGTGTTCGACCGCCTGATGGTCGACGCGGAGACCCCGGACCACACCCGCCGCTTCCTGACCGAGGTCAAGAACCGGTACTGACCACGAGTTCACCGTTCGAGCACCACGAGTCGACCGCCGGCGCACCGCGATCCCGCGCGTCCGTCCGAAGAGGACGTTCGGGAGCGGGCGTCCCGGCTGTCGCGCGCTCACGGCGGGCGCACCCCCGCCGCGGTGCCGTCGGGGAACGCGTGCCGGAACTTCCCGGTGACGTTGCGGGGAGATCCGCCACGAACGCGGCGCGGGACGGCCGCAGCTCGGCCCCGGCCGGTGCATCGTCCACTTCGGACTGACCGTCGTCGTGCCGCGGGGTCGCGCCGGTGAGGAAGTGCCGCACGCTCGCCGACTGCGGTGCGCCGCGCCCCCTGCGGCACGGCCCCGCTGCCCGGACCGGCGTTCGGGCCGTGCGTGTCGTCGGCGCGTTCCCCGTGTGGCCACTGGCCACAATGACGTCAGTGTAGGTCGAAACGAATTCACCTTGAGGTGCGTGGTTCTCTGGTGCTACGGTTCTTCACATAAGTAATGAACCAGGGGTGTGGCGATGTTCGACGATCGGAGCCCGATCTACCGGCAGATCGCCGAGCGGATCAAGGCCGACGTGCGCAGCGGGGTGCTGAAGGCGGACGAGCAGGTCATGTCCACCAACCAGTACGCCGCGTTCTACCGGATCAACCCGGCCACGGCTGCCAAGGCGTTCCAGCAGCTCGTGGACGAGGGCGTGCTCTACAAGAAACGGGGGATCGGGATGTTCGTGAGCGAGCAGGCCCGCGAGATGCTGCGGGCGCAGGGCAGGGAGACCTTCTTCAGCGAGTTCGTGGACCCGATGGTGGTCGAGGCGAGGTCCGTCGGTGTCCCGCTGGGCGACGTCGTGCGCCGGATCGAGCAGTTCGAGAACGGGGAGGTGTGATGGGGGCGCGGGTGGACGTCGAGGGTGTCTCCGTGCGCTACGGCGCCGTGACCGCGGTGGACGACCTGTCCTTCTCGCTGGCGGGGGACAAGATCTACGGGTTGCTGGGGCGCAACGGGTCGGGCAAGACGAGTCTGCTGTCCGTCGTGGGCGCGCACCGCAGGGCCAGTGCGGGCACGGTGCGGATCGACGGCGAGCCGGTGTTCGAGAACGGCCGCGCCACCCGCCGGGTGTGCCTGGTGCGGCACACCGGCGACGCGGTCGGCACGTCGGACCGGCTCGAGCACGCGCTGCTCCAGGCGGCGACCCTGCGCGAGAGCTGGGACCCGGACCGCGCGGTGGAGCTGATGGACCTGTTCGAACTGCCGCTCGACGCGAAGTTCGGCGAGCTGTCGCTGGGGAAGCGGTCGGCGTTCGGCGTCGTGCTGGGCCTCGCCAGCAGGGCTCCGCTGACGATGTTCGACGAGGCGCACCTGGGGATGGACGCGCCGTCGCGCTACAAGTTCTACGACGCGCTGCTGGCGGACTTCGCCGCCGCGCCGCGCACGGTGATCGTCTCGACGCACCTGATCGAGGAGCTGGCGGCGGTGCTGGAGGAGATCGTGATCATCGACTCGGGCCGTCTGGTGCTGCACGAGGAGGTCGACGCGCTGCGCTCGCGCGGCACGTCGGTCGTCGGCGAGGCGGAGGCGGTCGACCGGTTCGTCGCCGGGCTCACCGTGCTGGAGCAGCGGGAGCTGGGGCGCACGAAGGAGGCGGCCGTGTTCGGCGAGCTGGACGGCGCGCGGCGCGACCGCGCTCGTGCCGAGGGGCTCGACCTGCGCCCGATCGCCCTGCAGGACCTGTTCGTGCACTTGACCGAGCCCGCTGGAGGAGCGCGATGAAGTGGCCAGTCCTCAGGGTGCTGTGCCGCGCCCTCGTCTCGGTCCTGGTGGTGGTGTGGGCGGCGGCCCTGGTGTTCGTCGCCGTGCTCGTGCCGGTGGTGTCGATCTGGCGCGAGGTCACGATCAGCGGGTGGAACGTGGCCTCGGTGCAGGCGGGACGCTGGTTCCTGTTCGGCCTGGGCTACTACGCGGTCCACGACGTGCTGCCCGCGGTGATCGCCCACGGCCGCACCCGGCGGGAGTTCGCGGCGCAGGCGGCCGTGGTGACGCTCGTGGTGTCCGGTGCGGCCGCGCTGCTGGTCGCCGTGGGGTTCGGACTGGAGTTCCTGCTGTACCGGGCGATGGACTGGACGCAGCGGCTCGGTGAGCAGGGCACGTTCAGCTCGGCCACCGACTTCCCGGCGATCGTCTGGGCGCACTGGGCGGTGTTCGCGGTGTGGATGGTGGTGGGCGCGATGGTGGCCGCCGGGTTCGACCGGCTCGGAGGCGGTGGCCTGGTGGTGGTCCCGGTGGGCGTCGCCCTGATCCTTCCGCCCGGTCTGGCGGTGAACGGGTCGAACTCGCTGCCCTTCCTGCCGACGCTCGGTTCCTGGGGGAGCGTGCCGACCGCGGTGGTGCTGCTGCTGTGCGCGGTGAGCTGGGCGGTGGGGCTGGCGGTCACCTGGTCGCTGGTGCGCGACCTCCCGGTGCGCGCTCGCGCGGTCTGAGGCGACTGGGCGGGGCCGGCGTCCGGCCCCGCCCTCGTCGGCGGTGAGCTGAACGGGTGGCGAACGCGACGTGTCCCGCGGGTGCTCGCGTTGGGTAGCCTCTACGTCGGCCCCGAGCGACGGGTGCGCGCGGGAGGTGGCTGTGACAGAGGTGCGCGACGAGACCGGCACGGCGGTGACCGTGCGTCGACTGTCCCTGGTCGACGCTCCGGAGCAGCAGCGGGTGCGCCGCTGGGTGCGCGGTCAGCTGTCGGGCGAGGTGGACGTCCACACGCTGGTCGACGTGCTGCTCGTCGTGGAGGAGCTGGTGGCCAACGCGCTCCAGCACACGGCCGGCGCGCTGGAGCTGCGCGTCGTGCGGTCCGACGCGGGGGTGCACGTGGAGGTCGCCGACCGCGATCCCCGTCCGCCCCGGCAGACCGGCCCGTCCGGCGGGGCGTGGGGCGGGCGCGGCGTGCAGGTGCTGGAGGAGCTGACGACCGCCTGGGGCGTGCGCTCGGAGGCCGGGGGCAAGGTCGTGTGGGCGCTGCTGCCCGTGATGGGAGCGCCCTTCGCTCCGCGCTCCCGCTGAACGGCGACCGGCCCGTCTGGACGGTGGAAGAACTGTCGTTGAACACCGTTCGCGGGGGCCGCGGGAAGCCGGTCCCCGCTCCTAGGCTCGCCCCGTGCCGCCGCTCATCGTCGAAGAGGACCCGGGGTCCGGTGACCACCTGCTGCTGCGGCTGGCGGGCGAGGTCGACCGGCACACCGTGGACGCGTTGCGCGACCACCTGGAGCGGGCGGTGGAACGCGCGCAGCGGATCGTCGTGCACCTCGGCGGAGTCGGGCACGTGTCGGCCAGCGGCGTGGCGACGCTCGCCTGGTACGCGCAGCTGCTGCGCGGCCGGGGCGGGTCGCTCGTCCTGACCGGGGTGAGCCGCGTCGTGCGGGACGAGATCCAGATCTTCGCGGGGGACGACCTGCTGGTGCCGCCGTCGCGTTCCGACGGCGACTGATCGCCGCGTTCGTCCCGAGCTGGCGGAATCGGGAGGAATGCGCTTCTCGTGGGCAGGTCGATCAGTTCGGCGGCTCGTCTTCGCGGCGGTCGGGCGACGATCGCCGTCGACCGCGGACGATTCCCGGCCACGTCCCCGTCGATCCGCGCGACCGTTGTCCGTGCGCGTGCGCGTCGTCCCGCCGGTGTGGTGAGCACCCCGCCGCCGGGGCGGGCGACGAGGAGTGCGGAGCACTCTCGCGGCCGTTGCGAGCGGCGGTGAGCGCGATGATCACATCGCTCTTCCGGAGAACGGCGGGGGAGAACCGGGAAGTGCGGCGGCGACCGTGGGATCAGTCCAGCGCGCCGTGCCGGACCTCGCCACCCACGAGCGTCGCCACCACCCCGATGCCGTCCAGCTCGGCGGCGGGCGTCCTGGCCGGGTCGGCGTCGAGCACCACCAGGTCCGCGAGCTTGCCCCGCTCCACGCTGCCCGACACCGCTTCGCGGCGGCACGCCCGCGCCGCGCCGAGGGTCGCCGCGTGCAGCGCCTCGGCCACCGTCATCGCCTCGCCCGCCCCCACCGCGCGACCGCTGGCCGAGCGGCGCTCCACCATGAACCGCAGCGCGCGCAGCGGTGCGCCCGCCGCCACCGGGCGGTCCGAGCTGGACGCCACCGGCACCCCCGCGTCCAGGAACGCCCGGCCCCGGTAGAGCCACTCCGCGCGGCGCGGCCCGAACAGCTCCGAGTAGTCGTCGCCGTTGTCCAGCAGGAACTCCGGCTGGATCACCGCCGTCAGCCCCAGTTCCGCCAGTCGCGCGAGCTGGTCGGGACGCACCAGCCCGCAGTGCTCGACGCGGTGCCGCGGGTCCGGGCGCGGAGCCGCGGCCAGCGCCTCGGCGACGGAGTCCAGGGCGAGGTCGAGCGCGCGGTCGCCGATGGCGTGCACGGCGAGCTGCCAGCCCGCGCGGTGCCCGTCGACGATCGTGCGACGCAGCACGTCCGGGTCGTCCTGCAACTGGCCCGACCCCGCGCCACCGAGGTAGGGCTCGGTCACCGCGGCGGTGCGGGCCATCATGCCGCCGTCGAGCCACAGCTTCATCGCGCCGACGCTCAGCACGTCGTCGCCGAACCCCGTGCGCAGTCCCAGGTCCAGGCCGCGGGCGATGCCGTCGCCGGGGTGCGCGCCCAGGTCGTGCAGCGCGTCGGCGGCGATCATGAGCTGGACGCGCACCGGGAGCCCGCCCCGGTCGCGCGCCTCCTGGTAGGCGGCGATCTCCACCGGCGGGTAGCCGATCAGACCCGCGCCGATCCCCGCCTCGGCGCACGTGGTGACGCCCTGCGACAGGCACACCCGCCCGGCCCGCTCGATCGCGTCGACGAGTTCGCCCAGCGGGTGCGGGAAGCGCGCACGGCGCACGGCGAGCTGCGCCCGCTCCAGCAGCAGCCCCGTCGGTCGACCGGTCTCGTCGCGGTCCACGTCCTCGCCCAGCGCGGTCAGCTCACCGGCCGGGAGCAGGTCGAGCACGGCGGTGCTCACCACGCACGCGTGTCCCGACGCGTGCTGGAGCACCAGCTTGCGCCCGGCGGCGACGGCGTCCAGCTCGCGGCGGTCGAGGTGGCCGCCGACGACGCGCTGGTCGTACCCGGCGACCTCCACCCAGTCGTGCGGCGCCGCCGCCGTCGCCGCCCGTCCCAGCGCCGCCAGCGCCTCGCCCCGGTCGTGCGTCCCGGTCAGGTCGAGCACCCCGATGCTCTTGCCCGCCCACGCCAGGTGGGTGTGCGCGTCGACGAACCCCGGCACGACGGTCGCCCCGTCCAGCCGCACGGTCCGGCGCGCGGAGAGGCCCTCCAGCTCCTCGTCCACGCCGACGACCAGGCCGTTCCACACCCCGATCCGGCGGGCCAGCGGCCGGGCGGAGTCCACCGTCAGCACGGTCGCGTCCTCGATCAGCAGATCCAGCACCAGCGTCCCCCTCGTCGTCGCCCCGCTCCCCGTCACGATCGCCGTCGCGCGCGCCGCGCGCCAGCCCCGTTCAGGTCACGAGGTCGGCGACGGTCGCCAGCAGGGCGCCGAACTGCACGCCCACGGGGATCGGCCGCGCCGCCGCCTCGGCCTCCACCTCGGCCGCCCACCCGGTGAACGCCTCGTCCAGCCGGGCGTGCCCGGCGCGGATCGCGGGTGTGCCGTTGCCGACGGCGATCTCACCGGCCAGCGCCGACAGCAGCATCCCGCCGAAGCGCACCCGCACCGGGTGGGCGGTCGCCGTGGGGGCGAACCGCTCGGCGACCACGGCGGGCCGGCCGTTCCGCGCGGACCAGGTCCGCCTCGGCGGCCGAGAGCAGGTGCGGGGAGCGCACCGACAGGTCGGTCCGGACGGACTCCAGCACCTCCGACAGCAGACGTGCCGCCTCGCCGGTGGACCTGCCGCGCTCGGCCAGCAGCCGCGCGCAGGACACGCCTCAGCCGCATCAGGGCGACGGTCTGCGGCACCCGTCTTGTACGTTCGGGGGACGCGGTGAGGCGACTCGCCGCCCCTCCCCGGAAGGACCGGTCCGTCCATGCGCCTGGCGCGCCCTGCTCTGATCGCCGTGACGCTGGTGCTGCTGTTCGGCCTGCCCTGGTGGACGCTCGTCGCCGCCGCGGACTGGCCACGCCCGGTCGCCGTGGCGGGCACCGTCGTGTTCGCCTGCGCGTTCCTCGCCTTCCCCGTCCTGATGATCACCGGGCACGGCGGGCGCGCGACCGATCGGGCGGCGAACGTCGCCGACGCCCTGCTCGGCGGGATCTGGGTGCTGTTCAGCTGGTCCGTGCTCGGGGTCGTGCTCCGGCTGGTCCTGCTGGCCGCCGGGGTGGACGATCCGCTGCGGTCGCGGGCCGTCGCGCTCGCCGTGCTGGCGGTCGCCGTCGTGCTCGTCGCCGTCGGCCACGCCGAGGCGATGCGCCTGCCGCGCACCAGGGCCGTCGACGTCGTGCTGCCCCGGCTCGGACCGGGCCTGGACGGGCTGCGCGTCGTGGTCCTCGCCGACACCCACTTCGGGCCGATCGACCGCACCCGCTGGTCGCGGCGCGTGGTCGACGCGGTGAACGCGCTGGAGGCCGACGTGGTGTGCCACGCCGGGGACCTCGCAGACGGGAGCGTCGAGCGCAGGCGCGGCCAGGTGGACCCGCTGGGCGACGTGCGCGCCGCCGAGGCGCGGCTCTACATCACCGGCAACCACGAGTACTACTCCGACGCCCCCGGCTGGCTCGCGCACATGGCCTCTCTGGGCTGGGACACCCTGCACAACCGGCACCGCGTGGTCGAGCGGGGAGGCGACCGGCTGGTCCTGGCCGGGGTCGACGACCCCACCGGGACCTCGTCCGGCCTGGCGGGGCACGGCACGGACCTGACCGCCGCGCTCGCGGGGACGGACCCGGACGTGCCGGTCCTGCTGCTGGCCCACCAGCCGAGGCAGGTGGCGCTCGCCGCAGCGGCCGGGGTGGACCTCCAGATCTCCGGTCACACCCACGGCGGGCAGATCTGGCCGTTCCACCTGCTCGTGCGGCTGGAGCAGCCCTCGGTGTCGGGCCTGAGCCGCCACGGGGAGCGCACCCAGCTCTACACCAGCCGGGGAACCGGGTTCTGGGGTCCGCCGCTGCGCGTCTTCGCCCCCAGCGAGATCACCGTGCTGACCCTGCGCTCCGGCCGCGCCTGACCACCCGCGAGTCGCCCGTCCGGGCCCGCCTCGGCGCGGCGCTCCACGGGGCCACGCCCAGCCGTCCGGTCGTGCCGAGGTCGACCGGCCCGTCCGACGGCACGACCTGGCGGGGCTCGCCGTCGGCGGGCGCGAGGTCCAGGAACTCGCCCGTGGTGGGCTCGATCGTCGGATCGGTGTTGGTGTTGCGCCAGAGCAGTCCCGAGACGGCCCGCTCACCGGGCTGCAGCACCACGGGCCGGGGCGGGACGTCGAAGGAGTCGACCGTCGAGATGCCCGACGACCCCGGAGTGATCGTCACCTCCAGCGGCGCGCGGCCGGCGTCCAGGAGGCGGACGGAGGGATGGCCCCGCACCGTGTACGGCCGGGTGCCGCAGTTGATCATCTCCAGGCGCATCACCCGCACCCCCGACGCGGCCTCGGTGG
Organism: Umezawaea beigongshangensis; assembly: GCF_016464305.1. Classification (GTDB taxonomy): domain Bacteria; phylum Actinomycetota; class Actinomycetes; order Mycobacteriales; family Pseudonocardiaceae; genus Umezawaea_A; species Umezawaea_A beigongshangensis. The sequence goes on along the minus strand of NZ_JAEIOJ010000002.1, from coordinate 266,713 downwards.
ACGGCGCGGAGAGCAGCACGCCGGAGGGACACGGGTCGGCGGCGGTGCTGGTGGGGGTGACCGGTGGGGGCGCTTGCGGCGTGCAGGCGCCGAGCACCGCACAGGCCGCCAGCACCACCGCGCCGGTGCGGCTGATCGTCGAGTCCACGGCGCGATCGTCGCACGCGTGCTCGACGTGGTGGCGGTGAGGGAGGACGCCGCGATCAGCGCGCGCGGTGGCGGACCAGGCCGGGGAGGGCGAGCCCGATCAGTCCCGCCGCCACGACGGTGGCCACGCCCCCGCTCACCGCGCTGAGGCCGGGCGAGGTCAGCGACGCCACCGCACCCGCGCGGAAGTTCCCCAGCTGCGGGAACCCCGCGCCGACGACGTGCTCGGCCGCGGCGATCCTGCCCCGGTGGCGGTCGGGGGTGGCGAGCTGCACGAGCGTCGTGCGGAACACCACGGACACGGCGTCCGCCGCACCCGCGACGGCCAGCAGCAACAGGGCGAGCGCGAGGTCGTGCGCGAGACCGAACCCGGCGACGCCGACGCCCCACAGCGCACCCGCGACCAGCATCGCCCGGCCCTGGCGCGACACCCGTCCCACCGGACCGGACAGCGCGGCGGCGATCACCCCGCCGACGGCGGGCGCGGCGGTGAGCAGACCGAGGGTCTGCTCGGACCCGCCGAAGCGCTCGGCGTTGAGAGCGGGGAACAGCGCCACGGGCATCCCCAGGAGCATCGCGCTGGTGTCGGCGAGGAACGCGCCGGCCAGCACCGGCGTGCGGCGGACCAGCCGCAGCGCCTCGCCGACCGCGCGTGGTCCGGGACGGACGGCCCCGCCCTCGGGAGGCATCGGCGGCAGGCGCACGATCCCGTGCAGGGCGGCGGCGAAGCTGAGCACGTCGACCAGGTAGCACGCCAGCAGTCCCCACGTCGCGGCCACCACACCGGCCAGCGCGGGGCCGACGACCGTGCTGGCGTGCCAGGCGAGGAGCGTGAGCGCCGTCCCGGCCGGGAGCTGGTCGGCCCGCAGCAGCCGCGGCAGGAAGGTCCGCCGCGCTGGCGCGTTGACCGAGCTGATCAGCGACTGGGCCACCACCAGGCAGTACAGCGGCCACACCCGGTCCAGTCCCGCGAACGCCTGCACCGCGAACGCACCCGACACGACGGCGGCCAGGCCGCTGCAGAGCAGGACCAGGGAGCGCCGGTCGAAGGCGTCGGCGATCGAACCGCCGAGCAGGCCGAACAGCACCGCCGGGAGCGCCATCGCGAGACCCACCCCGCCGACGGCGAGCGAGGAGCGCGTGAGGGTGTAGACCTGGAGGGCCACCGCGAAGGCGGTCATCTGGGAGCCGAGCGCGGACAGGGCGGTGCCCACCCACAGCCGCCGGAAGTGCGGCGATTCGCGCAGCGGGCGGACGTCCAGCAGCAGTCGTGCGGGAGACACGGGTTCCTCGGAGGGCGCGGGGAGGGGGAGCCGTCTCCCGCCCGGACGCCCGCCCGTTCGTCGAAGATCGGCGGCGGACCACGCTACTCGCCGCGCCGTGCGAGCACGACCGGTTTCCGCCGCGCTCGCGACCGGACGATCAGCGTCCGGCGCGGTGGTGGGGCGGCAGGACCCGGCCACGATCGTGGGTGACGTCGCTCCGTGGCCCGCGCCGTCCGGTCCACCGTGATCGTGCGCACGTTCTCCGACATCGTCGCTCACCCGACCGGGGATGAGTTTCCCCCGGCAGGATCACAATCCTGCGGCCACGAATCCCGGTAGGTGAGAAGCAATGTGCGGATTGTAGCCGTGCCGTTTCCGCGGGGCGAGCGCCCCGCGCGGCCCCGGCAGATCGCGACACGGAGACTCGAACGGAACTGTGATTGACAGCGCTGCTTTCGCGAATGGTTTACTGTGGCCTCGTCACCGCTTCGGCACCGGCAATCATTCGACCCCTCGTGAGGTTTCTCCATGGCGCAGCAAGTCATCGTCCAGCTCGTCGACGACCTGGACGGCAGTGCAGGTGGCAGCATCGAAACGGTAACGTTCGCTCTCGACGGCGTGACCTACGAAATCGACCTGGGCGAGCAGAACAGCGCTCGGCTGCGTGATTCGCTGGCCGAGTTCGTCGCCCACGCCCGTCGCACGGGTGGCCGGGCGAAGAAGGGTGGCCGTCCGGCGGCATCCGGCCGGGCGGCGGGGGAAGGTCGCTCGAAGGAGCAGACCAGGGCAATCCGCGAGTGGGCGAAGGCCAACGGCCACGAACTCTCCGACCGCGGACGCATTCCGGCGAGCGTCATCGAGGCGTTCGAGGCAGCGCACTGACGGACGTGGCGCGGTCTCGTCGCGCCACGCGCCAGCGGGGGAGACGAGACCGCGTCAGCCACCGATGGCGGTGAGCAGTTCCCGGCACGCCCGTTCGCACCGGCGGCACGCCTCCGCGCAGATCCGGCAGTGCTCGTGCACCTCCGCGTGCTGCGCGCACTCCTGCGCGCACGCGCCGCACGCCGTGGCGCACGCTTCGAGCACCATCCGGGAGACCTCGGCGTCGTAGGCGGTCTGCCGCGACAGCACGCTCGCCGTCGCCGCGCACACGTCGGCGCAGTCCAGGTCGGTGCGGACGCACGTGACCAGATCGGCGACCCCGTCCTCGCCCAGACAGGCGTCCGCGCAGGCCGTGCAGACCTGAGCGCACTCCACGCAGGCCGCGATGCACTCGGCCAGCACCGCCTCGTCCACGTCGGTCCTGGTCGGCGCGGCGCGCAGCATCTCCACGGCTCGGGTCACGGGTGCTCCTGAGATCGGCGTGCTCCGGGTTCCCCGGACGGGCGCACCCCGGATACCCGGCGCATCCGCCGCGAACCGCCCGCGCCGATCGCCCGGTCGGGGACCGGGTTGCCGATCCCGCGGGAAGCCGGTCGTCGTGCCCGCCCCGACGTCGCCCGTCGCCGGTTCCGCGGTGCGCACGGCACGACCGCACACCGGGGTACGCTCCGACACCGGCACGACGGCGATGCGGGGGAGACGTGCTCACGGAGGTCTACGACCGGTTGCGCTCGGAGATCGTCGCGGGGACGTTCGACGCCGGAGCGCCGCTGGTCGAGGTCGTGCTGGCCGAGCGCTACGGCGTGAGCCGCACCCCCGTCCGGGAGGCGCTGCGCCGCCTGGAGCAGGACGGCCTGGTCGAGCGCGGCGACCGCGGGATGCGGGTGCGCACCCGCAGCCCCGAGGAGATCCTGGAGATCTACGAGGTCCGCATCGCGCTGGAGGCCACCGCCGCCAGCGCCGCCGCCGAGCGGCACACCGAGCTGGACCTGGTGCGGCTGCGCGCGGCCACCGAGGCGATGGCCGCGACGCCGGTCTGCGATCCGCGGGCCATGGCCGAGGCCAACCGCGCGGTGCACGAGGCCGTGTGGGCCGCCGGCCACAACGGCACGGTGGTCGACCTGCTCAGCCGGTTGAACAACCACCTCACCCGCTACCCGGCCACGACGCTGGCGGTGGCGGGGCGCTGGGAGGAGGCGCAGCGCGAGCACGACGAGATCGTGGCCGCCATCCGCGACCGCGACGGCGAGCGGGCGGCAGCTCTCGCCCGCGCGCACATGACCAGGGCCCGTGACCTGCGGTTGCAGATCTACCGGAGCGAGCTCGCGGACCGCCCGCGCTGATCCGTGCCCGGCACGAGATCCGCCGAGCTCACCCGGTGCACGTGCACCTGCACCACCATCACACGAACGGGTGCTTCACGGCAGTGTGCTCTTGGGTCGGGAGCACACCGAGAGTAGACACTTCGTAACTCGGCGAGACGCCCGGACGACCTCCGGCGGCACGCTCGCCCATGCGCCGAAGGAGACCCAGTTGGCTCACGAACGAGGACTGCGCTGTGCCGGATGCGGATCGAACGCCGTGCTGCACGCCGACACCGGGTGCGACGTCCTCACGGCGCACGACGCCGTCGACCTGTTCGGCAGCGGTCCGTGGGAGTGCTACCGGTGCGACCACGTGTTCGTGGCCTACCCGTGCCCGCACTGCGCGTCCTACGACATCTCGATCGGTCCCGCTCTCGCGGGCGTCGCCGCACCGGCGTCGTCGCGCTTCCTCCGGTGCCGGGGTTGTGGCGAGGAGTTCCTCTCCGCGACGTGATTGGCGTCCGGTTCCGGGGTGGACGAGTCCTGACGACCGCGCCGGACGACCGGGCCGCACGGGCGCGGGTGGCGTCGTGGTGAGGCCGGTCCGGCGCGGGCCGGGAGGCTTCCTGCGGGAGGTGCGGCTGGCCGAGCTCGCCCGGCGGAACTGCCAGATCGTGGCACCTGCTCGCCGAGGACGACCGAGCGGCTCAGGAGACGCCGGAGCCGGGGCCGTCGGCGTCGTACCGGCGGCGCGACTCCGCGACGCCGTCCCGGTTGGCCAGCGACCAGTCCGCGAGCTGCCCGATCAGCGCGGCGAGGCTCCGGCCCCGGTCGGTCAGCTCGTAGGTCACGCTCACCGGCACGGTCGGGTACGCGGTGCGCAGCACCAGGCCGTCGCGCTCCAGGCGGCGCAGGGTCAGCGTGAGCATCCGCTGGGAGATGCCGTGGACGCCGCGCTGCACCTGCCGGAAGCGCCGGGTGCCGGCGGTCAGCTCGACGATCGCCAGGACCGACCAGCGGTCGCCGATGCGGTCCAGGACGTCGCGGATTCCGCAGTCGGGGTGCTCCGGCAGCCCGCACGGCGCGGGCAGGGGGGTTACCCCGGTGTGCCCTGCTGACACGGAAGTGCCTCCTTGTGGCTGGTGAGCGGCCTTCGGAGGATGAGGGTAGTTCCCGATCACGGCCACGCGAAGGACTCCCCGCATGCTGCTCGTCACCGGTGCCTCCGGGCACCTCGGCTCGCTCGTCCACGCCGGTCTGACGCGACGGGGCCTCGCCCCGCTCGCCGGCAGCCGCACCCCGGACCGCTTCGGCGCGGCGGGACGGTCGCTGGACTTCGACGACCCCGCCACCGCGGACCTGACCGGGGTGCGGACCCTGGTCCTCGTGTCGGCGGGCTACGGCGAGGACGACGTGGTGATCGCCCGCCACGACGCGGTGATCACCGCCGCGGAGCGGGCCGGTGTGGAGCACGTCGTCTACACGAGTCTGACCGCCGCGGGCGACCACCTGCCCTTCGCCCTGGCCCACCGCTGGACCGAGCGGCGGCTGCGCGCCAGCTCGCTGCACTGGACGGTCCTGCGCAACGGGCTCTACGCGGAGCTGATCGGTCAGCTCGCCGCGCCGGCCGACGGGGTGATCGCCACGCCACTGGGGGACGGGGCCGTGGCCGCCGTCGCCAGGGAGGACCTCGCCGACGCGGCCGTGGCCGTGGCGGCCGACCCGGAGTCGCACCGGGGCAGCACCCTGGAACTGGTCGGACCGACCGCGATCACGGCGGCCGACCTGGCCGCGGAACTCGCCGTGCCGTACCTGCCTGTCTCGCTGGCCCGGTGGCGGGCCGGGCTCGACGGAGCGGGCCTGCTGCCCTTCCAGCCGCCGATGCTGCTGGGGATCTGCTCCGCGGTGGCGGGCGGGTTCCTGGCCGGCACCGGCGGCGACCTCGCCCGCCTGCTCACCCGCCCGGCGCGCGACCCGCTGCGCGTCGCGGTCGCGGCGGCGCGCTGAACCGTCGGTGGTGGGTGCCACGATCACGGGATGGACGTGGAGACGGGTGGGGCGCTGCGCGGAACCGAGGCGCAGGACGCGGTGGGCGACGCGGGGTGGCGGCTGGTGCTGGGGGCGCTGTGCGCGTGCGTCGGGGTCGGTTCGCTGGTGCAGGCGGCCGAGGTCGCCGCGCGGGTCGTCGCCGACGCCGGTGACGACGCCGACGAGCACCTGCGGGTGGACCTGCGCCGGGACGGCGTGGTGCTGACCGTGCGGACGTTCGCGGCGGGCGCGGTGACGGCGCGGGACGTCGCCCTCGCGCTCTCGGCATCGGCGGTGGTCGCCGACCTGGGGCTGCGGACGGAGAGCGGGGCAGCGCTGCAGGCACCGGAGATCGCGGTCGATGCCTCCGACATCGGGGCGGTCCGGCCGTTCTGGAGGGCGGTCACCGGCTACGCCGACGAGAGCGCCCACCCCCACGCGGGCCTGATCGACCCGCTCGGCCGCGGCCCGGCCGTCTGGTTCCAGCAGATGACCGGGACGCGGCCCCAGCGCAACCGCGTCCACCTGGACCTGTCGGTCCCGCACGACGAGGCCCCGAGCCGGGTGCGGGCCGCGCTCGCCGCCGGGGGCGTCCTGCGGTCGGACGCGCACGCCCCGGCCTTCTGGGTCCTCGCCGACGCCGAGGGCAACGAGGTGTGCGTCAGCACCTGGCAGGGCAGGGACGGCTGAGGCGCGTCGTCACACCGCGGTGTGCGGTGCTTCGGCGGCGTCGCCGTGCAGCTTCCGCGCGGCCCGCCGCCGCCTCCGGTCCAGCAGCGTCATGACGGGGGTGGCCGAGATGCCGTGCACGAGGATCGAGCCGATGACCACCAGGCCCACCACGCGCCAGACGGTGTCCGGATCGGTGAAGTCGCCCGCGTCCAGCGCGTAGGCGACGTAGAACAGCGAGCCCACACCGCGCACGCCGAAGAACGAGATGACGGCCCGCTCGTGCGACCCGGTCTTGCCGCGCGCCAGCGCGATCAGCCCGCCGAGGGGACGTACGACGAGCAGGACGACCGCCGCCACCAGCACGTCGCGCCACCCGGTGCCCGCGAGCAGCCCGGTGACGGCGGCACCGCCGAGCAGGAAGATGATCAGCACCGTGAGCAGGCGCTCCAGCTGCTCGACGTACTGGTGCAGCACGCGGTGGTAGCCGTGGCTCCGCTCGGCGGCCCTGATCGTGCAAGCGCACACGAACACCGCGATGAAGCCGTAGCCCTCGGCCAGTTCGGCCGCGCCGTAGGCGAGGAAGGTGATCGCCAGCGCGACGAACCCCTCGGCGTGCTCGGCGAGCCGGAACCTCTCCGACGGCGCCGAGAAGAACAGCTTGCCCAGCAACCACCCCGCCAGCAGACCGACGCCGACGCCGACCCCCAGCCGCCACAGCAGGTCCACCCCGAACCACTTCGGCAACCACGCCGCCGGCGCCGCGCCGACCGTGCTGATGGCGATGGCGGCGTAGGTGAAGGGGAACGCCAGCCCGTCGTTGAGCCCCGCCTCGGAGGTCAGCGCGAACCGGGCCTCGTCCTCGTCCGACTCCCGGTCCTCGGTCGGCTCGCCGACCTGCACCTCGCTGGCGAGCACGGGGTCGGTCGGCGCGAGCGCCGAGGCCAGGAGCAGCGAGGCCGCCGCCCCGAGGCCGAGCACGCCCCACCCGAGCAGGCCGATGGCGAGCATCGACAGCGGCATGGTGATGCCCAGCAGCCGCCAGGTCGTCGACCAGCGGCGCAGGCCGATCTTGCGGTTGAGGGCCAGGCCGGCGCCGGTGAGCGCGATGATCACGCACAGCTCGGTGAGGTGCATCGTGACGGTGGCGTGCGCGACCGGGTCGGGGTCGGGCAGCGGACCGATGACCGTGAACGCGAGCGCCCCCGCGCCCAGGAACACCATCGGCATCGAGATCGGGGCCCGGTCGAGGACGCGCGGCAGCAGGGCCGCGGCGAACGTCGCCGCACCGGCTCCGGCGTAGACGAGTGGTGCCGGGTCGGCCATGTGTCCCCCAGGTGATCCGCTTCGGTGGAACAGCACGGCTGATCCAGCACCGCGAGTGGTCGCCCGCGGTTCGATGACCACGTCGAGGTACCCCGTGCGGTGTGCGTCGAACATCGATGTGACGCTCGGCATCGCGGCGCGGAGGTGACGCCGCAGGTCCCGGCGGCGCGGGCGGGCCGCCGGGAGGTGACCGCTCAGCGGTCGTCGTGGCCCTCGTCGGCCCGCTGCCGCAGCAGCTGCTCCCGCGCCGCGCCGCCAGCGGGCTCCTGCGCCAGCCCCCGGTAGATCTCGGCGGCCTTCTCGTCGGGCAGGTGCGGCGCGAGCAGTGGCACGTCCGGGTCCACGACGGCCTCGACGACCACCGGCCGGTCGGCGGCGAACGCCTGCCGCCACGCCCCGGCCACCTGCTCCGGCGCGTCGACGCGGATGCCGTGCAGTCCGAGCAGCCGGGCGTGCTCGGCGTAGGGGAAGGCGGGGACGCGCTGCGACGCCGGGTAGCGCGGATCGCCCTCCATCTCCCGCTGCTCCCACGTGACCTCGTCGAGCTCGCGGTTGTGCAGCACCAGCACGACGAAGCGCGGGTCGCTCCACCCCCGCCACCGGTCGGCCACCGTGATCAGCTCCAGCAGGCCGTTCATCTGCATCGCGCCGTCACCGGCGAGGACCACGACCGGCCGGTCGGGGGCGTCCAGCTTCGCGGCCAGGCCGTAGGGCATCCCGCACCCCATCGACGCGAGGTAGCCCGACACGTGCGCGGGCACGCCCGGCGGCAGGGTGAGGAAGCGGGCGTACCAGTAGGTCGACGAACCGACGTCGACGGCCACCCGCGCGTCGCCGGGCAGGTGGTCGGACAGCCGCCGCACGACCAGTTGCGGGTTGAGCGGGTCGGCGGGCTCCAGCACGCGCCGCTCGGCGATCTCGCGCCAGCGGGACGTGCTGCGGGTGACCCGCTCCTGCCAGTCCCGGCCGGTCGCGCGCGGCAGCAGGGGCAGCAGCGCGCGCAGCGTCTCGGCGGTGTCGCCCACCAGCGCGACCTCCACGGGGTACTTGCTGCCCACCACGCGGGCGTCCACGTCGATCTGCACCGCCCTGGCCCGTCCCGGCTCGGGGTAGAACTCGGTCCACGGGCTGTTGCAGCCCACGATCAGCAGGGTGTCGCACTCCGACATCAGCTCGGCGCTGGCCGTCGTGCCCAGGTGCCCCATGACACCGGTGTGCCACGGCGCGGTCTCGGGCAGGACGGGCTTGCCGAGCAGCGACGCGGTCACCCCGGCCCCCAGCGCGTCGACGACCCGCTCGACCTCCTCGGCCGCGCCCACCGCGCCGCGGCCGACCAGCAGGGCGACCCGGCTGCCGGCCGCGAGCACGTCGGCGGCGCGGCGCAGGTCCTGCTCGGGCGGCAGGACCCGCGGTCGTGCGACGACCGCGGCGGACGGCACGACGCCGTGGGTGTGCGGCAGCTCCTCCGGCGCGTCGGCGCGCTGCACGTCGTGCGGGACGATCAGGCAGGTGGGGGTCCTCGTGGCGACGGCGGTGCGCATCGCGTTGTCCAGCAGCACCGGCACCTGCTCGGGCGCGGCGACCGTCTGCACGTACTGCCCGCACACGTCCTTGAGGAGGCTGTGCAGGTCGACCTCCTGGAGGTAGCCGCTGCCCAGCGCGGACGTCACGACCTGTCCGACGATCGCCACGACCGGTTGGTGGTCGAGCTTGGCGTCGTAGAGCCCGGTCAGCAGGTGGATCGCGCCCGGCCCCTGGGTGGCCAGGCAGACACCGGGCTCCCCGGTGTACTTCGCGTGCCCGGTGGCGGCGAAGGCGGCCATCTCCTCGTGCCGGGGCTGCACGAACTCCGGGGAGCCGTCGGCCCGGCGCAGCGCCGCGAGCAGCGGGTCGATGCCGTCTCCCGCGTAGCCGAACACCCTGGACACGCCCCAGGTGCGCAAGCGGTCGACCAGCGCGTCCGCGACCGTGCGGCTCATCTCGTCCCGCCTTCCCGAGCAGTGCTGGACGCGCTCGAACGCGCCGGGCACCGGATTCCACCCGCGGCACGCCCGAAACGCGCCGCGCACCGCCGAGCGGACGCGTCCACCCGTGTGTCCTGCCTCCGGGTGATGACCGGGCCCCGGCGTGTCGCCCCGGCCCGGTGGGGTAGCCGGGGCGGGACCGCACGAACTCGACGAGGAGGCATCGTGGTCGACGGCGAGACCGGCGGAGTGACGGGCACCAAGGACAAGGACTACAACGTCATCTGGTTCGTGGAGGCGTGCCTGAGCAACGCGCTGCGCCTGGAGACCTACGTCCAGGACGCCGAGCGCGACGGCGACTCGGAGCTGGCGGACTTCTTCCGCCGCGCGCAGAACGAGAGCCGCAAGGGCGCGGACCAGGGCAAGGCGCTGCTCGCGCGGCGGCTCACCCCGTGACCGGCCGCCGCCCGTGCCCGCGAGTCCTCCGCGGGCACGGGCGGCGGAAGAGGTCCGTCCACGGAGGACCGACGCTGCCGCCGAGGTCGAGACCACACCCGCCGCACGAGCGGCGAGCACCGGGTCGTGACCGCGGGGCGTGCGCGAGACCTCGTCCGCACCGGCCGCCGCCTCGGGAGGCGAAGTCCTGTGCCGCCTCGGGAGGCGAAGTCCTGCGCCGCCTCGGGAGGCGAAGACCTGCGCCGCCTCAGGAGGCGAAGACCTGCGACTCGTCCTGGAACGCCTTGAACTCCAGGGCGTTGCCCGCCGGGTCGAGCAGGAACATCGTCCACTGCTCGCCCGGTTCACCGGCGAACCGCAGGTACGGCTCGATCACGAACGCCGTGCCGGCCGCGCGCAACCGCTCGGCGAGGTCGTGGAACCCCGCGACGGAGAGCAGGAGGCCGAAGTGGGGCACCGGGACGTCGTGCCCGTCGACCGCGTTGCGCGCCGCGGCGCCGGGGGCGTTCGCGACGAGGTGGGTGACGAACTGGTGGCCGTAGAAGTCCCAGTCCACCCACGTGTCGGCCGAGCGGCCCTCGGACAGGCCGAGCACGGTCCCGTAGAACTCGCGGGCGCTGGCGAGGTCGTCGACCGGAACGGCCAGGTGGAAGCCGGGACGCGTGCTGCTCATGGAGTGTCTCCTTCGTCGGCTCGTGACTCCACCTTGACCGTGCCGCTAGTCAATGTCAACATTAGGACATGGAGCCGTCCCCTCTTGCGCCGATCCGCCGGGCGGAGCGCCGCGGGCTCGCCGACGAGGCCGCCGACCGCGTCCGCGAAGCGATCTTCACCGGTCTGTTCCAGCCGGGTGGCGCGCTGCGGGAGGTCGAACTGGCCGCGTCCCTGGGCGTCAGCCGCGGTGCGGTGCGTGAGGGGCTCGCGGTGCTCGCCCGCGAGGGCCTCGTGCAGAGCGAGTGGCACCGCGGCACCAGGGTGACCGAGGTGACCGCGCCCGACGTCGAGGAGGTCTACGCCGTGCGCGCCGCCCTGGAGCGCGTCGCCGCTCGCGCCGCCGCCGAACGCTCCGGCGCGTTCGAGTGGGACGACCTCGACCGGCTGGTGGACACGATGGCCGCCGAGATCGCCCGCGGTGCCGACGTGACCCGGCTGCTCGCCCTGGACGTCGAGTTCCACGACCGGATCTACCGGCTGTCCGGGAACCGGCGGCTCCTGGACGCCTGGCTGGCCATCCGGTCGCAGGTGCACCTGTTCCTGCTCACCCGCGTCCGGCTGGGCCACGAGCAGTACCGGGGGATCGTCGTGGACGAGCACCGCGAACTGGTGGCGCTGCTGCGGGTGAAGGACCTGACGACCCTCGAACGCGTCGCGGAGGAGCACGTCCGCTCCGCCGGTCGAGTGCTCGCCGAGCAGCTCGCCGACGGACGGTGACGTCCGGCGCGGGAGCGCGGCTCACACGGTGAGGACGACCTTGCCCCGCGCGTGTCCCTCGCCGACGTGCCGGACGGCGTCCGCCGCCTCGGCGAGCGGGTAGGTCCGGCCGATCACAGGCGTGAGCCCGCCGTCCTCGACGACCTGCCGCAGGAACCGGAGGTCCTCGGCGCCCACGCTGGAGACCAGTCCGCGCAACCGCTGACGCACGAACGGCGACAGCAGGAGCGCCCGCAGCACGCGGTCCACACCGCCGAAGAACTTGCCAGGCCCCTCGCCCCCGACGATCACGAGGGTTCCCCGCGGCGCGAGGGCTCGGCGCACGTGGGACAACGGCCGGTTGCCCGCCGTGTCCAGGACGAGGTCGTAGTGGCGCGTGCCGTCCGCGAAGTCCTCGCGGGTGCGGTCCACGACCTCGTCCGCGCCCAGGGACCGGACGAGGTCCGTCTTCTCCGTGCTGCACACGCCGGTGACGTGCGCCCCGAACACCTTGGCCAGTTGCACGGCGAAGGTGCCGACGCCCCCGCCGGCGCCGATGACCAGGACCCGCTGCCCCGGCTGCACCTCGCCGCGGTCGCGCAGCCCCTGCAACGCGGTGACGGCCGAGATGGGGACCGCCGCCGCCTGCTCGAAGGAGAGGTTCGCGGGCTTGTGCGCCAACCTGTCCGGCGTGACGCTCACGTGCTCGGCGAAGGAGCCGTCGCAGGTGCCGAACACCTCGTCGCCCGGCTGGAACCCGGTCACGCCGTCGCCGACCGCCTCGACGCGCCCCGCGACGTCCATGCCCCGCACGCGCACCTTCGGCGCGCGCAGCCCGAGGCCCGTGAGGCGGAGCAGGAGCGGCCGCCCGGTCGTGAGGTGCCAGACGCCGGGGTCGACGCCCGCCGCGTGCACCCGCACCAGCACCTCGCCGGCTCCCGCCACCGGTGTGTCGACGTCCCGGAGTTCGAGGACGTCGGGTGAGCCGTAGTTGTCCTGGACGATCGCCTTCACGGTGTCTCTCCTGTGCTGTCGGGGTACTGGAACACGTCGTCGAGCGCGGCGCCGAACACCCGCGCGATCTGGAAGGCCATCTCCAGGGACGGCGAGTAGCGGCCCTGTTCGATGGCGATGACGGTCTGCCTGGTCACGCCGATGCGGTTCGCCAGGTCCGCCTGGGTCATCTGCCCGTGCGCGAAGCGCAGGGAGCGGATGGAGTTCGTGACCCTGGTCGGCTTCACCACGGCTGGAAGCCCCGCCGGTAGGCGACGATCTTGGCCACCGACCCGAGGACGGCCGACAGGGCGAACCCCGCGTAGAGCGTGTTGGCGATCCAGAAGTGGTTCAGCTCGGCCATCGCCATGCACAGCGCGGCGACTCCGCCGACGACGACGAACGACTGTCCGACGTGGTCGCCGAACCGCAGGATCTCCCGGTCGCGCTGGTCCTTCTGGTTCGAGTCCTCCGACACCGCCGAGACGACGACGTCGAGCACGATCTGCCCCACGACCGCGGCGCCGACCGTCCACAGCAGCGCCGCGCCGTACGACGCCTCGGTGAGGGGCGCCCCTCCCGCTCCCGCGAGGACGACGGCCAGGTAGGTCCCGTACGCGCAGACGGCGAGCACCGCCATGATCCACGCGCGCTTCTCCTCGAACGCCACACCCGCTCCTTCTGCTCGCTGGTCGATGGACATGAATGTAAAGCAGAGCTGACATCATGTCAAAGTTTTTTGACTTCGCCGCGGGGTGGTCGCCGGGACCGGCCGCCCCCGGACGGAGGTCGTGGCGCGGGCGAGGGAGAAGACCGGCGTGCCGCCCGGCGGCGCGGACCGTCCGCCGGAGAGATCAGCGGTGCTCCGGGGCGTTGTCGTCGCTGTAGCGTGTGCGCGGGCAGGTCGGCCGATCGTGCGGGATCGGCGTCGCACCGCACGGGTTCAGGCCGGGAGTGGAACGAGGGTGGACATGCACGACACCGAGCTCGACGGTGCGCAGACGGTCGTCCGCGGTGACGGGAGCGACCAGTTGGAGCTGCGTCGTCTGCTCGCGGGGCTGACGGCCGTCCGCGACGGAGACTTCGGCACCCGGCTGCCGGACGACGGCGACGGCCTGCTCGGTGAGATCGCCACGGTCTTCAACGGCATGGTCGACCAGCTGTCGCTGTTCACCTCGGAGGTCACCAGGGTGGCCCGCGAGGTCGGCACCGAGGGCAGGCTCGGCGGCCAGGCCGAGGTGCCGGGGGTGTCGGGCACCTGGGAGGACCTGACCGACTCGGTGAACGCCATGGCGGGCAACCTCACCAGCCAGGTGCGCGACATCGCGCAGGTGGCGACGGCGGTGGCCCGCGGCGACCTGTCGCAGAAGATCACCGTCGACGCGCGCGGCGAGATCCTGGAGCTGAAGAACACCATCAACACGATGGTCGACCAGCTCTCGGCGTTCGGCGACGAGGTGACCCGCATGGCCCGCGAGGTCGGCACCGAGGGCATCCTCGGTGGTCAGGCCGACGTGAAGGGCGTGTCGGGCACGTGGCGCGACCTCACCGCGTCGGTGAACTCGATGGCCGGGAACCTGACCGCCCAGGTGCGCTCGATCGCGCAGGTGGCCACGGCGGTGGCGCGCGGCGACCTGTCGCAGAAGATCGACGTGGACGCGCGCGGGGAGATCCTGGAGCTGAAGGAGACCATCAACACGATGGTCGACCAGCTCTCGGCGTTCGCCGGCGAGGTGACCCGCGTGGCGCGCGAGGTCGGCACCGAGGGACGACTCGGCGGTCAGGCCGACGTGAAGGGCGTGTCGGGCACCTGGAAGGACCTGACCGAGTCGGTCAACGTCATGGGCGACAACCTGACCGCCCAGGTGCGCTCCATCGCCCAGGTGACCACGGCGGTGGCGCGCGGCGACCTGTCGCAGAAGATCCGGGTCGACGCGCGCGGGGAGATCCTGGAGCTGAAGGAGACCATCAACACGATGGTCGACCAGCTCTCGGCGTTCGCCGACGAGGTCACCCGCGTGTCCCGCGAGGTCGGCACGGAGGGCAACCTCGGCGGCCAGGCCACCGTGCGGGGCGTGTCGGGCACCTGGAAGGACCTGACCGACAACGTCAACGTCATGGCCTCCAACCTGACCGGCCAGGTGCGCTCGATCGCGCAGGTGGCCACGGCGGTGGCGCGCGGCGACCTGTCGCAGAAGATCACCGTCGAGGCCAAGGGCGAGGTCGCCGCGCTGGCCGGCGTGATCAACACGATGGTCGACACCCTCTCGGCGTTCGCCGACGAGGTGACGCGCGTGGCCCGCGAGGTGGGCACCGAGGGCATCCTCGGCGGCCAGGCCAGGGTGCCCAACGTGGCGGGCACGTGGAAGGACCTGACCGACAACGTCAACTTCATGGCCAACAACCTCACCAACCAGGTGCGCAACATCGCGCAGGTGACCACCGCCGTGGCGCAGGGCGACCTGACGCGCAAGATCGACGTGGACGCGCGCGGCGAGATCCTGGAGCTCAAGACCACCATCAACACGATGGTCGACCAGCTCTCGGCGTTCGCCGCCGAGGTGACCCGCGTGGCCAGGGAGGTCGGCAGCGAGGGACGCCTCGGCGGCCAGGCCGAGGTCGAGGGCGTGTCCGGCACCTGGAAGCGGCTGACGGAGAACGTCAACGAACTCGCCGGGAACCTGACCCGCCAGGTGCGCGCGATCGCCGAGGTGACCAGCGCGGTCGCCGAGGGCGACCTCACCCGCTCCATCACCGTCGAGGCCTCCGGCGAGGTCGCGGAGCTCAAGGACAACATCAACTCGATGGTGGGGTCGCTGCGCGAGACCACCAGGGCCAACCGGGACCAGGACTGGCTCAAGTCGAACCTGGCGCGCATCTCCGGCCTGATGCAGGGGCACCGCGACCTCGCCGTCGTCGCGGAGCTGATCATGGACGAGCTGGTGCCGCTGGTGTCGGCGCAGTACGGCGCGTTCTACCTGACCGACGACGGCGCCGACAGCCCGGCGCTGCGCCGCATCGCCTCCTACGGCCACGCCGACGAGGGCGGCCCCGACCAGGCCGTCACGAGCTTCCGGCCGGGGCAGTCGCTGGTCGGGCAGGCCGCGCGCAACCGCAGGATCATCGCCGTGGACGACCTGCCGCCCGGCTACGCGACCATCTCCTCCGGCCTGGGCAGCACCGCGCCCACCAGCCTCCTGGTGCTGCCGATCGTGGTGGAGGACCAGGTGCTCGGCGTCATCGAGCTGGCCTCGGTCCACCACTTCACCGACATCCACACCGACTTCCTCGAACAGCTCATGGAGAGCATCGGGGTCAACGTCAACACGATCATCGCCAACGCCCGCACCGACGAGCTGCTGGAGGAGTCCCAGCGCCTCGCCGCCGAGCTCCAGGCGCGCTCCGGAGAGCTCCAGGTCCGCCAGGAGGAGCTCCAGCTGTCCAACGCCGAGCTGGAGGAGAAGGCGGCCCTGCTCGCGAGCCAGAACCGCGACATCGAGACGAAGAACCTGGAGATCGAGCAGGCGCGGCAGGAGCTGGAGACCCGCGCCCAGCAGCTGTCCCTGGCCTCCAAGTACAAGTCGGAGTTCCTGGCCAACATGAGCCACGAGCTGCGCACCCCGCTCAACAGCCTGCTCATCCTCGCGCAGCTGCTGGCCCAGAACCCGACCCGGAACCTGACGCCCAAGCAGGTGGAGTACGCGGGCATCATCCACTCCGCCGGATCGGACCTGCTCCAGCTCATCAACGACATCCTCGACCTGTCCAAGGTGGAGGCGGGGAAGATGGACATCAGCCCCGAGCGCGTCACGCTGCGCCACCTGCTCGACTACGTCGAGGCGACGTTCAGGCCGATGACCACGCAGAAGGGCCTGAGCTTCCGCGTCGTCACCGCGCCGGGGGCCCCGATGGACCTGCTCACCGACGACTCGCGGCTGCGGCAGGTGCTGAGCAACCTGCTCTCCAACGCCGTGAAGTTCACCGAGAACGGCAGGGTCGAGCTGCGCGTCGAGCCCGCGGACTCCGCCGACCTGCCCGCGGCGGTGCACCACCACGGCCCGGCCATCGCCTTCCGGGTCGTCGACACCGGCATCGGCATCGCCGAGCAGCAGCTGGAGTCCATCTTCGGCGCCTTCCAGCAGGCCGACGGCACGACCAGCCGCAAGTACGGCGGCACCGGCCTGGGGCTGTCGATCAGCCGTGAGATCGCCTACCTGCTCGGCGGCGCGATCACCGCGCGCAGCACCGTGGGCACGGGCAGCACCTTCACCCTCTACCTCCCGGTGGCGCGGCCGGACTTCGAGGAGGCGGCGACGATCCAGCGCACCGCCGACGAGCAGATCGTCGTCGAGGGCGCCGGCTCCGCCGACGAGCGGCTGCTCATCACCGCGCCGCCGCAGCAGCGCCGCCGCCTGCTGGTGGTCGAGGAGCGTCCGCGCGGCCTGCTGTCGCTGGTCGCCGAGAGCGCCACCGCGGACCTCGCGACCAGCGGGGACGCGACGGACCCGCGCGGGCCGGTCGAGGTCGTGACCGCCGTCGGGATCGAGCAGGCCGCCGCCGCGCTCGCCGTCGAGGCGTGCCACTGCATCGTGCTGGAGCTGGACATGCCCGACGCCGCGGCCCTGCGCTTCCTCGACGTGGTGGACGAGGACCCGGCTCTGCGCACCATTCCCGTGCTGGCCCACAACAACCGGCGACTCGACGCGGAGCAGGAGCAGCGCTTGCAGACCCGCGCGCAGGACCGGCCGCTGGAGCTGCTGACGGGTCTGGACGAACTGCGCGAGCGCATCGCCCTGCACCTCAACGCCGAGCAGCCGGGAGACGTGCTCCCCCTCGTGCGCCGGGACGCCCCGGCCGCGCGCCCCGCGCCCGAGCCGGACAGCGAGCTGATCGGACGCACCGTGCTCGTCGTGGACGACGACGCCCGCAACGTGTTCGCCCTGACCGGTGTCCTGGAACTGCACGGGATGACGGTGCTGCACGCGGAGAACGGCCGGGAGGGCATCGACACGCTCTGCGCGCACCCCGAGGTCGACCTCGTCCTGATGGACGTGATGATGCCGGAGATGGACGGCTACAGCGCGACCGCGGCGATCCGGGCCATGCCGGAGCACAGCCGGTTGCCCGTCGTCGCGGTGACGGCCAAGGCGATGCCGGGCGACCGGGAGAAGAGCCTGGCCTCCGGCGCGGACGACTACGTCACCAAGCCGCTCGACGCCGACGAGCTGATCGGCCGCATCCGCGGGTGGTTGAACCGGTGACGCGGGAGACGTGCCGGTCGTGGGACCGGGTGACGAGGAGCGGGCGGTGATCGCGCCGGGGGACGAGCGCGCCGGACAGCCACCGGCCGGGCTCGTGCCGACGCCGCTCCCGGAGGAGGGCGGGGCGTTGTCGACGGACTTCTCCGACGACGACTCGACCTTCAGCGCGCTCGCGGAGGTGCCGGACGTCCACACCAGCATGCGGTCCAACCTGGACAGACTGGCCGCGACCGTCGAGCGGCTCAGCCGCAGGGTGCGGGAGGCGCAGGCGACGGCGGACGGGCGCGCGCTGATCGAGCTGGCGAAGGGCGTGCTGGTGGAGCGGCTGCGCTGCGGCCCCACCAGGGCCGCCAAGCAGCTCGCCGAACTCGCCGAGCGCGCGGGGGTGACGCAGCTGGAGCTGGCGGCGGAGATCGTGGACCAGGCGTCGCACGACCAGCTCGCCGAGGCGGCCAGCGCCTTCGTGGACCACGTGCGCACCGGGACCGGGAACTCGGGGACGGTGTCCTCGGCGGTGGTCCGGTTGCGCACCACCGAGAGCGGTGTGCTGGGGGCGAGCGACACGCAGGCGGTGGCGGAGGCGCTGCTCCAGCACGCGCTGGCCCCGCTGGGCGCGACCGCGGTCGCGGTGTGGGCGGCGGCCTCCGACGGTTCTCTCGACCTGGCCGGGCACGCGGGGTTCAGCGAGACGGAGGCGACGCGCTGGCGGCACGTCCCGCCCGGTGTCGTCACCTCCGCGCGCCGCGCCCTCGTCGACCGGGCGCCGGTCTGGTTCGACGACGTGGTCAGCACCGGTCTGCCGTCCGTGGCGCACCGGGAGGTGCCGGGTGGCCGGGTGGTGCTGCCCGCCGGCACCGGTGGCCGCATCCTCGGCGTCCTGGAGATCTGCTGGCCGCACGTGCCACCTCCGCGGACACCGCAGATCCAGCGGCAGGTCGAGGCGCTGGCCGAGCTGTGCTCGCACACCCTGGAGAACCGGCCGGTCCTGCGGGCCGAGTCGGAACCCCGCACGGCGACCGACCACGCGCTGACCGAACTGGTGGACCTCGTGGACGGGCTGCTCGACCCGGCGATGGTGCTGCGCCCCGAGCTGGACGGACGCGGCACCCCCGTGGACTTCCGCGTCCACCACGCCAACCCGCACTTCACCGACCTCGCCGACCGCACCCGCGAGGACGTCGTGGGTGCGACCCTGCTGGAGGCCTACCCGCTGGTGGCCCACAGCGGACTGATCGACGAGCTCGAACGCGTCCACGCCACCGGTGAGCCCTTCCGCGCCGAACGGATGACGCTGGCCACCCTGGTCGACCAGGTGCCGCTCACCGTCACCGCCAGCATCAGCATCAGCAGGCACGGCGGGGAACTGCTCCTGCTGTGGCGGGTGCACGACGAGACGACCCGGCTGGCGAACCTGTTGCAGCACGCTCAGCGGCTCGGGCGCGTCGGCGGGTTCGAGGAGAACCTGCTCACGCAGGAGATCACCTGGAACGGCGAGCTGTTCTCGCTCTACGGGCTGTCCCAGACCGCGGCCCCGGTGTCCGTGCAGCACCTCGCCGAGCACGCCCACCCCGACGACTCCGGCACGATCGACCGGTTCCTGCGCACCCTGCTGCACCTGCGGCGGCCCGCCAGCACCGCGTTCCGGCTGCGGCGTGCCGACGGCATCCTGCGCCACATCCGCGTCATCGCCGAACCCGTCGTCGACGCGACCAACCGGCTCCTGTCGGTGCGCGGCGCCTACCAGGACATCTCGGCCCAGCACTGGACCGAGGTCGCGCTGGCGGCCACCCGCGACCAGCTCGCCCACACCGAGCAGCAGGCGGCCGAGCACAACCGGCTCGCCCTCCAGCTCCAGCACGCCATCATGCCGCCCACCGAGGCGCCGGTGGACGCGCCGGGGCTGCGCATCGCCGTGCGCTACCGCCCGGCGGAGAAGGAGCACCTGGTCGGCGGTGACTGGTACGACGCCGTGGTCCTGCCGTCGAACCAGGTCCTGATCTCGGTCGGCGACATCACCGGGCACGGCGTCGGCGCCGCCACCGGCATGGTCGTGCTGCGCAACGCCCTGCGCGGTCTCGCGGCCACCGGCGCGGGCCCGGCGCAACTGCTGGCGTGGCTCAACCTCGTCGCCCGCCACCTGGCCGACAACGTCCTCGCCACGGCGATCTGCGGCCTGTTCGACCCGCCCACGCGCACCCTCACCTGGGCCAGGGCCGGGCACCTCCCGCCCGTCCTGGTCCGCCGGGGAGAGGCGACCGCCCTGCCGACACCGCGCGGGCTGATGCTGGGCGTGCTGACCGACAGCGACTACGACGAGAGCCAGGTCCAGTTGGAGGAGGGCGACGTGCTGCTGTTCTACACCGACGGCCTCGTCGAACGCCGGGACCTGCCGCTGGACGACTGCATCGACCGGCTGCTCACCAGTTCCGCGGCGTCCTCCGGCGGTCTGGAGGCCAGGCTCGACCACCTGCTGACCCACACCGACTCCGACACCGACGACGACACCTGCGTGGTGGGGGTCGAGGTGCGCTGATCCCCACCGGCGGCGACCGGTCGTGGCAGCGGAGGAAGAAGAACCTGCGTGGACCGCTTCCGGGACGACGCTCCCGGCCACCGGGCCGCGCCGGTGCGCCACCCTCGCACGATGATCGCCACCACACCGCCGAACAGCGCGTGGACCGCCCTGCACGTCGAGGTCGTCACCGTGCGGGACGCCGTGCGCGCCGTGCACCTGCCCGCGCCGCGCGGGGTCCGGCTCGGGCTGCACCTCGGCGGGCCCCTCGTCCTGGGTGACGCCGCCGTTCCCGCCGGGGAGCACGGGGTCTACCGGCCCGACCAGATCTGCGTGACCCCGCCCGGGGTCGACCGCGTCATCGGCTACCGACCGCGGAGCGGACCGGTGGACCTCGCTCTCGTCACCGTCCCGGACGAGTTCTTCGCCGAGTACGCGCGGTCGCGGCCAGGCGGGTCCGCTGTGGACGTGGGCGCGCTGGAGGCGGTGGGCAGGCCCGATCCGGTGGTGACGGCCGTGGTGGCGACGGTCCTCGACGCGTGGCGGTCGGGCGCCGGCGGCGGGTACGCGGAGGCCGCGGCCCGCTACCTGGTCGCCCACCTGGTGGAGAGCCACGAGCGCGTGACCGGTGGCGCCACCGGTGACGGCGACGGGATCGCCGGTGTCCTGGCCCACCTGCGCGCCCACGTCGCCGAGCCGATCACCCTGCGGGACATGGCGGCCCGCACGCCGCACGACCGGTTCCGGTTCCTGCGCCTGTTCACGGAAGCCACGGGGACGACGCCCCACCGGTACCTGCTCGGTCTGCGGATGGACCTCGCGCGGCACCTGCTCGAAACGGGCGCCGACCCGGTCGCCGAGGTGGCGCGCCGGTGCGGGTTCCCCAGTCCTGAGCACTTCTCCAGGACGTTCCACCGGCACTTCGGCACGACCCCGACGCGGTGCAGGAAGGACGCGCAGCGTGCTCTCGACAACATCCGTCACGAGTCGCGCAATTCTCGTCACGACCGGACCGGTGAGCCGGGAGGTCGTGCAGAATGACGCGGAAGAACGGGTAGCCGACGTGGTGCGCAGCCCTTTCCGGCGAATTCCGCTCGTAGCGTCGCGGGTCCGGAGGACTTCCGGGAACGTCGGAGAGGAACGAAGAGATGTCGATCGGGACCTTTCCCGTGCACGTCCCGCCCACGGGAGGAACGCCGGTGTTCCTGGTGGGCGACACCTACACCACGTTGCTCGACGCGGCGCAGACCAGCGGTGAGTTGTCGCTGGTGGAGGCGATCGTGCCGGTGAACGCCGGCCCGCCGCCGCACACGCACCTGCGCGAGTCGGAGACGTTCGTCCTCCTGGAGGGGAACCTGGTCGTCACCGCGGGCGAGGAGAAGTACGAGGTGGAACCGGGCGGGGTCGTGTACGTGCCGAAGGGCACCACCCACTCGTTCACGAACCTCAGTTCCACGAAGCCGGCGCGGATGTACTTCCTCTACACGCCCGGCGGAATGGACGGAATGTTCGCCGAGATCGGAACACCGGGTGAGCGGGGCGTGGTGGGGCCACCGTTGAACGACGCGGACGTGCGGGCGATGGGCGCGCTGGCGTCGAAGTACCACTACACGTTCGACTGACCGGCCGCTCCGGTGGTCCTCGCGCCGGGCGCCGGAGTCACGGGCGGAACGGCGTCGTGCGCGCGGGCTCCGGATCGCCGTGGCGCGCCACCCCCGTGAGCACTCGCGGCGCGGTGCGCAGCAGGTCGCCGGGGGACCGGCACGCGCCGGACCCCCTGGTCGCGGGCGTGGAGGCGGCGGGGAGGGCCGCCGGCGCGGACAGCGCAGGACCAGGCCCTCCGCCCGCGCGGGCGTGCCCCCCACCGCGCACTCCGCCGCCGGCGGCGCCGGTCTACCCGAACGTCCTGACGAAGCTCGCGGACCGCTCGCACCGGTCGGTGTAGCCGAGGGCGCGGTAGAAGGCGTGCGCCCCGGTCCGGTGCCGCGAACTGCTGATCTCCACGGCGTCGCAGCCCCGCTCCGCGGCGTACCCCTCAGCCGCCCGCAGCAGGCGCTTGCCGGTTCCGGTGCCCCGGCATCGCTCGGAGACCACCAGCGCGACGACCCGGCCGATCATCCCGTCCCGCTCGAACCGGGGGATCGTCGCGACGGCCACGAGGCCCTCCACGCGGCCGTCGACGAGGGCGACGAGCACCGTGCTCGCGGGCAGTTCCGCCCAGCGCCGCAGGCGGAGCCGGACGTCGTCCTCGGAGTTGCCGGGGTACCCCAGCTGGTGCAGCAGGTCCGTCGCGCGCGCCGCGTCGGCGGGTTCCGCCTCGCGGACGATCACCTCGGTCACGACACCCGACCCTACCCGGGTCCGGCCGCCGGGAAGCCGCCGATCAGGCGTTCGTCGCCCGAACCCGTGCGCCGGCACCGGGGTCGGCTGGGCGGCGGGCGGCGGGCTTGCGGCGGTCCAGCAGCCAGTCGGTGATCAGCAGCAGGACCAGGGGGCTGAGCCAGACGCCGATGCTCGCGGCGCTGTACCGCATCATCTCCTCGCTGCCGCCGAAGGTGGTGTCCACCTGCGGCGTGAGCACGATCGTGGCCACGACGTTGACGACCCGGCTCAGCACGATGGACATGGTGAGCGCGAAGCTGCGCGACATCCAGCGGCGGTGATCGCCGAAGCGGCGCTGGCGGGCCGCTCGGAACGCGACGAGCGTGACCAGGAGCCACAGCGCCGAGCCCACGAGGTTGGCCACCCGCACGGAGGGCCCGGCCGCGGTGTGCCAGCCGATGTAGAGGCCGAGCAGCCCGGCGGGCAGCACACCGGCGAAGACGTAGATCCGCCCGGTGATCCGGTGGCCGTGCTTGTGGCGCGTGCGGAACGCGGGCCAGATCTGGAAGCAGGCGGTCGTCATGGCGACGGTGCCGAAGAGGACGTGCGCGACGAGCAGCGGGTGGTAGAGGGAGTTGCCCTCCGGCGCCGGCAGGCGGGACAGGGACGGGTCGAGGGTCAGGTAGGGCGGCACGGAGAAGAGCAGGAACGCCGTGACCACCATCAGCAGCGGGGCGATCCAGGGGCGACGCCACCAGACCGGCGCGCTGCGCGGGGGAGCCGGAGGAGGCGCGGTCGTCGTCGAGGTCATGGGAGTCCGTTCGGATGAGGTCGCGAGCAAGAACTGTGTAGACCATACATAATAAACGTATGACGTACATAGTTTTAGAATGGGGCGACGACACGGACGGGACGGCGATGGCGACACGAGACGGCAAGGGCGCTGACCTCCGGCGCAGCCTCACACTGCTCTGGGAGGGGGGCGCCAGGGGGCAGCGCGGCCCCCGGCCGCGGCTCACCGTGGAGCGGATCGCGCACGCCGCCGTCGAGATCGCGGACGCCGACGGCCTGGAAGCGCTGTCGATGCAGCGGATCGCCGCCGAGCTCGGCTACTCGACCATGTCCATCTACAACCACATCCCGAGCAAGGACCTGCTGCTGGAGGTGGTGGCCGACGTCGCGGCGGGACGACCGCCGGAGCTCGGCGGCGAGACGGACTTCCGGGAGGCGGTCCGGCGCTGGGCCGGTGCGCTGTGGGCCGGTTTCCAGGCCCGTCCCTGGCTGCTGCGCGTCCCGCTCGACCACGCGCCGGTGGGGCCCAACCAGCTCGCGTGGCTCGACCGCCTGCTCCAGCCCCTGCTGGCGGCCGGGCTGGTCGGCGGCGAGGCGAGAGCGGCGGCCCTGCACCTGACCGCGGTCGTGCGCGGCACCGCGCAGATCAGCGCGGACATGAGCACCGCGCGCGGGACCGACGGGGAGTTCCCGCGCGACGGGGTTGAACTGGCGCGGGCGCTGGCCGAGGTCGTCGACCCGGACGGCTATCCCGCCCTGGCGGCCGTGCACGCCGCCGAGATCGCCGGTGACGACCTCGGCCACCGGCGGCCGGACGGCGTGCTGCCCGCCGAGCTGAGCTTCGGCGTGGACCGGTTCCTGGACGGCGTCGAGTCCTGGACGGCCGCGCGGACCAGCCGGGACGGCTGACCGGTCTCAGCGCTCGGCGAGCGACGCGGTCACCGGGGCGACGAAGCGCTCCCGCGCAGGCCGGACGCGCAGCGCGCACACCGCGGCGCGGTTCTCGGCCGTGATCCCGCGCGGGCTCACCCGTGCGGACACGGCTCAGGCCGTCGTGCGATCGGCCAGGGTGTCCCAGAACATGATCTCGTAGCCCTGGAGCAGGCGACCGCACTCCAGGCCCTCGGCGGGGTCCCAGCCGGAGTCGAGCGCGTTCTGCACCGCGGTCAGCGCCAGCTCCTCCAGCTCGGGCACGGGGGTGGCGAAGAAGTCGAAGAACGCGCACGCCGCGTCGCCGAAGCCGTGCCGCGCACGCAGGGCGGTGGACAGGCGGGCGCAGTACCCGCCCCAGGCGGGAAAGTTCACCAGCACCGCGAGCAGCGCGTCGGCGGTGTCGCGCTGCGCCGACAGCCACGACAGGAACGCAGGGTATGCCTGACAGCCCGGCTGCGGCCGGTGCGCGGCGACGCGGTCCGCGTCCCACCCGCACGCCCTCGCCAGCGGCTCCAGCGCGTCGAGCGCCACGGCCTCGCCCTGCGCGTAGGAGGTGAAGAACGTGCGGGCGGACGCGTCCCGCGCCGATCCGGCGAGGTGCAGGAACGTCCGCCAGTCGCTGCGGATCACCCGCTGCTGCTCCGCCGCGAGCGCGCCCACGGCGTCGAGCCCGGCGTCCCCGGACTCCACCAGCGCCACCAGGCGGTTCTCCGCCGGTGCCAGGTCCTCGCGCGCCCGTTCCACCAGTTCCGCCGCTCGCGTGTTCCGCACCCGACCACGGTAGAGCAGCGGAACGCTCGCGGGGACGGATTCGCGCCTCGGCCGCCGGTGTCGGCGAGCAGGTCCCGGTGCAGCTCCTCGCCCGCGGGCCACGGGCCGGAACCGGCCGTCGGGTCGACGTGCCCGGCGTCGCCGAGCTCGGCGGGCGGCGGTGTGACAGCCGTCCCGGTCCGGCCGCGTCAGATCCTGAAGACGGTGGTGCGGGGCGGCAGCATGAGGAAGACCCGGCCGGACAGCCGTTCGACGTCCCCCCGGCTGCCGAAGACCGCTCCGGCCACGAAGTCCACCACCCGCTTGGCCTCCGCGACGTCCAGGTCGGCCAGGTCGACGACCACGGGCATCTTCTGGCGGTAGTGCTCGCCGATCATCCGCACGTCCCGGAAGTCGCGGACCTTGACGATGGCGATCTGGAGGTCCTGCTCCGGCGGCGCGTGACCGTCCCGGTCCTCGTCGGAAGGCCGGTCGTCGAAGCCGAGCAGCACGTCGTCCGGGTGGAACCGGTCGCCGGGCCTGCGAGCCGCCACACGAACCCCCCGGTCCTCGCGGTGCGCCGACCGTCTTCCCGGAGAAGCTCCACCGATGGGAAAACGGTAGCGCGTGCGCCCCGCCGTCCTGGGGTGCGACACCACCTCCGGGACGTCCGCGCCCGGCGCGGTGCCGTCCTGGTGATCGTCGAGCGTTCAGCGTGTGTTCACCCCGCCGGGGGGACGGGCGTGCCCGCGGCCGACGACACTTCTCCGCGGTCGTGCGCAAGCGCGCCCACCGCCCTGTCGCGTCGTCGAACGGTGAGCCCCCATGAGCCACGGCCACGAGCACGACCACCACCACGAGCACGGTCACCACGAGCACGAGCACCACGAGGACGGCGGCGGAGCCGTCGAGGGGAGCTGGCGGGACCAGGAGGACGACCGGCCGCTGTCCGTGGCACGCCGCCGCTTCCTCGCGGGTGTGGGGGTCGCGGCCGGAGCCGCCGCGGTGGCGGGACCGCTCGCCGCAACGGCCGCCGCCGACGACTCCGCGGCGGCGCGGCAGCGGCCGACGAACCCCTGGGAGCCGCGCGGGCAGTGGCTGGCGGGTGACCACCACATCCACACCCAGTACTCCTCGGACGGGCAGTACGAGATCGCCACCCAGGTCGCGAGGGCGCGGCAGTACGGCCTGGACTGGGTCGTGATCACCGACCACGGCGGGGTGACCCACCAGAAGTTCTCCATCGACCAGACAGCGCCGGACGTCGAACGCGCCCGGCGCGCGCACCGGGACGTGCTGGTCTACCAGGGCGTGGAGTGGAACATCCCCGGCGCGGAGCACGCCACGGTGTTCGTGCCGCCGGGGCGCGACGCCGTCGAGGTCCTCCGCGCCTTCGAGGCCGCCTACGACGGCGGAGTGCTGTCGACGTCGGTCGAGCAGGGCGGTCGCGGCCTGCTCTCCCGCTCCACCTCCGCCGACGGCGAGCCGTACGCGCTGGCCGCACTGCGCTACCTGGAGGCCCAGGTCCTCGCCGGGCGCACCGAGCTGGCCCTGATGTTCGCCAACCACCCGTCGCGGCGCGGTGTGGACAGCCCGCACGAGATGCGCGGCTGGCGCGACGCCGCGCCCGGCGTGGCGGTGGGCATGGAGGGCGCACCCGGCCACCAGGCGGCGGGCATCCCGGCCGCCGCGGGAGGACGCGGTGGCGCGCGCGGCTACTACGACTCCTCGCCCGGCGTGGACAGCTTCCCCGGCTACGCCCCGACCGCGGCGGAGAACCCCTACCGCACCTACGGCGGCTTCGACTGGGCGGCGGCGAAGGTGGGCGGTCTGTGGGACTCCCTGCTGGCCGAGGGCAGGCCGTGGTGGATCACCGCGACCTCCGACAGCCACCAGGTCTTCCGCGACACGTTCGTGCAAGGCGGGCAGGACCACACCACGACCGGCAGCCGGGGCGCGCCCGTGGACACCGGCGTGCCCCAGACGGGGTTCGGCGACTTCTGGCCCGGCTACTACAGCAGCACCGTGGTCGGCGCCTCCTCGCGCTCGTACGTGGACGTCATGCGGGGCCTGCAGGCGGGCAAGATCATCGCTGTGCACGGTCGTCTCGTCGACGCGGTGGACGTGCGGGTGCGCGCCCTGTCCGAGGGCGACCGGCGCGGCGTCACCACCGGTGGCCGGACGTGGGTCCGCCGCGGCGGGGACGTCGAGGTCACGATCGAGGTGACCCTCGCGGGCGGCCCCAACCACAACGGCGCCGTGCCGAAGCTCGCCAAGGTCGACCTCGTGGCGGGCCCGATCACCGGGCCGTCGGCCGACCGGGACGCGCTGAGCGCGCCCGGCACGTCGGTCGTGCAGACCTTCGAGGTGGCCCGCGGCGCGCGGAAGGCGAAGTTCACCCACACCTTCCGGGCGGTCGACCACGCCTTCTACCTGCGCGTGCGCGGCAGCGACGGCAACCGCCTCACCGCGGACGGCGGGCCGGTGATGGACATCGGCGGGGACGCGGACCCGTGGGCCGACCTGTGGTTCTACGCCAACCCGGTGTTCGTGGACGTCGTCTGACGATGGCGGACGTCAGGTGGGTCGCGGCCGTCGCGGGACCCCGCTTCGCCGACGGCACCGCGGCCCACCTGGACGCCGCGGTGCTGTCGGCGGTGGACCGCAGCGGGCTCGTCGCCGACCTCGTGTGCACCGGGGTCGACCGCTCGCGAACCGTCACGGCGACGGCGGTGTTCGCCAGGACCACCGCTCCGGGCGGGGACCCCGCCGCGTTCACCGCGCTGCTGGACGGCCGGCCGTGCGCGGTGGACCCGGTCGCCGCCGGTGCGCGCTGCGTGCGCTTCCCCGGCCAGGACGCGCTCAGCGGCGTGGTGCCGGCCGCGGCGATCCCCGCGGAGTCGGCGGTGGACGAGGTGCTGGGCGTCGGAGTCCGCGTCGAGCGGGACGCCCCGGTCGACACCCGCGACTTCCTGCGGCCGGTGTTCCTCGACGGACGGCTCGTCCTGCTCGTGGAACCGGGTGCCGGGGGAGTGCTGCGGCCGGTGGAGATCGCCGACCCGCACCAGTGCTGCGGGGGGCACTGAGGTCTCGGTGGCGGGGCCGCCCGGCACCACGTGCGAGGGCGCGTCCGGTCATCGCTGAGCCGTCGAGGTGCCATGGTGGCACCGTTGCGGCTTGCATTGGTGCCACGAGTGCGCCATAGTTCTGTCATGGACCTGAGCACGTACGTCGACAACCTCGGGCGCGAATTGGCGCTGCTGGCCGAGACCGGTGGTGACGACGCCCGCGCACTGGTCGAGCGCCTGAGCGGAGCACTGGAGTCCGCGATCCGGCTGACGCTGCTGGAGACGCTGTCCGCCGCCGCGGACGAGATCACCCTGGACCTCGCGCCCGGCTCGGTCGAGCTGCGCCTGCGCGGCCGCGATCCGGACTTCGTGGTGACGCCACCACCTGCCGAGCGGTCCGCCGACGGCGCGGCGGAGACGACCGTCGGGCCGGTGCGGACCGACGAGGTGCCGGCGTTCGACGAGGGTGCCACCACCCGGATCAACGTCCGCCTCTCGGAGCAGCTCAAGTCCGCGATCGAGGAGGCCGCGACGGCGGAGGGTCGCTCGGTCAACGCGTGGCTCGTGCGGGCCGCGTCGGCCGCGCTCCAGCAGCCGGACCGCCAGCGGACCCCGGAACCGGGCGGCAGCGGCAAGCGCGGTCAGCAGCGCTTCACCGGCTGGGTGCGGTAACCGCACCCAGCGCTCCCACCGGGGAAAACGCCGAACCGACACAGTCACGGGGGACAGCCATGCCCACTTTCGACACACCGGAACCGATCGACGTCACGGTCGAGATCCCCGCCGGGGACGTGCGCGTCACCGCCGGCGACCGCACCGACACCGTCGTCGAGGTCCGCCCGAGCGACGAGCGGGACGCCAGGGACGTGCGGGCCGCGGAGCAGACGCGCGTCGAGTACGAGAACGGCAAGCTGCTGATCAGGAGACCCGGAGCGAGCGGGATCGGCCTGGTCTGGAAGCGCGGGTCGGTGGAGGTGCGCGTCGACGTGCCGACCGGTTCGCAGGTCCGCGGCACCACGGGGGCGGGAGACCTCCGCCTCACCGGACGGCTCGGCGAGTGCCGCCTCAGGTCCGGGACCGGCAACGTCGAGACCGACCGCACCGGACCGCTGCACCTGCACACGGCCACCGGCAACGTCGTCGTGGACACCGTCGACGGCGACGCCGAGGTCTCCACCTCCTCCGGCACCCTGCGCATCGGCGAGATCGGCGGCGGCGCGGTCGTCAAGAACTCCAACGGCCCCACCTCGATCGCCAGGGTCGCGGGTGAGCTGCGGGTGCGCGCGTCCAACGGCGACATCTCCGTCGCGGAGGCCGCCGCCGGGATCGACGCGAGGAGCGCCAACGGCTCGATCCGGGTCGGCGAGGTCGTCCGCGGCTCCACCGTGCTCAGGAGCTCGCTGGGTGACGTCGAGGTCGGCATCGGCGAGGACACGGCCGCCTGGCTCGACCTGAACACCGCCCACGGCAGGGTGCACAACCTGCTGGAGGAGACCGCGGGACGGCCCGAGCGGAGCCGGACCGTCGAGGTGCGCGTGCACACCTCGTTCGGCGACATCACGGTCCGCCGCTCCTGACCACCCGTCCCGACACCGCTTGGGGGAGAACAGATGCACCCGTCCGACGAACCTGTCACGATGCCGGCGACCCGCGCACCCGGCTGTCCCTTCGACCCTCCCGCGGAGCTGGCGGCGCTGCGCGACGAGCGGGCGCTGCGCCCGATGCGCTACCCCGACGGCCACGTGGGCTGGTTGGCCACCGGCCACGCCGCGGTGCGCGCGGTGCTGGCCGACCCGCGGTTCAGCGCGCGGCCCGAACTCGCGCACCTGCCGGTGCCGCGGCACATCCCCGGTGGAGAGCTGCCGCCGGTCCCGCCGGGGATGTTCGTCAAGGTCGACCCGCCGGAGCACACCCGCTACCGGGGTCTGCTCACCGGCAGGTTCACCGTCCGCCGGATGCGTCAGCTCACCGCCCGCGTCGAGCAGATCACCGCCGAGCACCTGGAGGAGATGGCGCGCAACGGTTCGCCCACCGACCTGGTGACCGCGTTCGCCCAGCCGGTCCCGGCGCTGGTGATCTGCGAACTCCTGGGCGCACCCGAGTCCGACCGCCCCTTCTTCCTGGAGCACACGGCGACGTTCAACGACGTCAACGCCACCGCCGAGCAGCAGATGGCGTCGTTCGCCGCGATCGGCGGGTTCCTGCACGAGCTGGTGCTCGCCAAGCGGCGGACCCCGACCGACGACCTGCTCGGCGACCTCGTCGGAGGCGACGTGACGTCCGGCGACCTCGACAGCGGCGACCTCACCGACGAGGAGCTCACCAACATCGCGGTCCTGCTGCTGGGAGCCGGGCTGGACACGACGTCGAACATGCTCTCCCTGGGGACCTTCGCCCTGCTGAGCGACCCCGGCCAGGTGGCCGCGCTGCACGCCGATCCGGACCGGGCCGTCGAGGAGCTGCTGCGCTACCTCAGCATCGCCCCGGTCCTGACGCGGGCCGCGCTGGAGGACGTCGTGGTGGAGGGGCAGCTCGTCCGGGCCGGCCAGACGGTCACGCTCCAGGTGGGTGCGGCGAACCGCGACCCCGCGAGGTTCCCGGACCCCGACGCGCTCGACCTGACCAGGCGTGCCACCGGGCACCTGGCCTTCGGGCACGGCGTGCACCAGTGCCTCGGACAGCAGCTGGCACGGGTGGAGATGCGCGTCGCCCTGCCCGCGCTGTTCGCCCGGTTCCCCGGTCTGCGCCTGGCCGTCGAGCCGGGAGAGGTGCCGCTGCGGTCCGACGTGGACATCCTCGGCGTGCAGCGGCTCCCCGTGGCCTGGGACGTCTCGTGAGGGTGCGGGTGGACCGCGAGCGCTGCGTCGGCGCGGGGATGTGCGCGCTGACCGCGCCGGAGGTGTTCGACCAGGACGACGAGGAGGGGCTGGTCCTCCTGCTCGACCCCGCGCCTCCGGCGTCGCGGCACGCGATCACCCGCGACGCGGCCTCGGCCTGTCCCTCGGGGGCCGTCACCGTCGTGGAGGGGTGAGTCGGCCCGCCGCCCGGCGACCGCCAGGCCGTCCCGGCTCAGACCTCGGCGCCCGACAGCGGTCCGAGGGCGGAGACGGGCTGCCGGGGCTCCTGACGCAGGGTGTTCAGGCCGCCGAGCGCGTCCTGCGCGACGATGCGCTCGGCCGCCGCTGAGTCGCCCGCGCGCAGGGCGCGCACGAGCGCGCGGTGGCCGCTGTAGCGGTCGAGGCCGGACCGGTCGTCCGCGGCGACGCGTTCGAGCAGCCGGGTGCGGCGCTCGCTGCGGGAGAAGACGCGGGTCTGCTCCAGCAGGCGGACGAGCACGGGGTTGCCCGCGCAGGCGGTCACGGCGTCGTTGAAGCGCTGCACCGCGTCGAACAGCGCGGCGACCTGGCGCTCGACGGGACGGCCGTCGGCGTGGCGCCTCTGGACGACGATCAGCAGGTCGTCGGCCTCGTCGAGGATCTCGTCCAGCCGGTCGAGCTGCGCGGGGGTGGCGTGGCGGGCCGCGAACCGGGCGACCAGGCCGCGCAGCGCGACCTCCACCTCGGCGAGGTCCTGCACGGCGGTGTCGCCGATGGTGGCCACGACGACGGTGCGGGGCCCGGTGCGTTCGACGAGCCCGTCCTGCTCCAGCCGCCGGATCGCCTCGCGCACCGGGGTGGGACTGACCGAGAGCCGTTCGGCGAGACCGCGCTCGGTGATCTTCTCGCCCGGCCGCAGCTCGCCGGAGCCGATGGCGTCGTGCACGGCGCGGTAGGCGCGATCGGCCAGCGTCCCGGCGCTCGGTGTGCTGAGCGGGCCTCGTGTCATGCGCTGATCCTACTGCTGTGCCATGGCAAGAGCTCGAAGAAACCTTTGACATTTTTGCTATAGCATCTCTACGGTGACGACCGGCGGCGGCGCGACGCAGCGACCGCGGCTCCACGGAGGGTCTCCATGACGACGGTCGACGCACCCGCTCGGCGAGCGCGAGGACGCAGCGCCACCTTCTTCGTCGCTCTCGCGGTCTTCGCGCAGGAGTCGACCTGGAACTTCTACGACGCCCAGGTGCCGCCGCTGCTGCGCGAGCACCTGGACGACGCCGTCCTGATCGGGCTGCTGATGGGGATGGACAACCTGTTCGGCGTCGTCGTGCAGCCGTGGATCGGCAACCGCTCGGACAACACCCGCACCCGCTGGGGACGCCGCATCCCCTACCTGGCCGTCGGGATGCCGGTCGCGGCGGTCCTGTTCGCCACGATCCCGCTCGCGTCGTCGCTGCCCGCCCTGGTGGCCCTGATGCTCACCTACGCCCTGGTGGCCAACAGCTTCAAGCCGATCGCGGAGTCCCTGCTGCCGGACTTCGTCCGCCCGGAGCGGCGCAGCAGGGCCAGCGCGGCGGTGAAGATCGCCTCCAGCCTGACGATCGTCGTCTCGGCGCTGATCAGCGCGTTCCTCGTGGACTCGCACCCGACGCTGTCGTTCTCGATCCCCTCGGCGCTGATGCTCCTCTCGGCCGCGGTCCTCGTCTGGAAGGTCCGCGACAGCGCCTCGCCGGCGTACCGGGCGGTGGTCGCCGAGGACGCCGACCCCGAGCGCCGCGCCGCGCCCGCCACGCGGATGCGCGACGTCGTGGGAGACGTCGTGCGCGACCGGAACCGCAGCCGGCTGCTGGTGCTCCTCGCGATCCTGCTGTTCGGCGGAGCCTGGGCGGCGTCGCGCTCGCTCATCACGCCCTACGGCACGGAGACGCTGGGGCTGTCGCGCGGCAGCGCCGGCAGCCTCACCCTGCCCGGCGGCATCGCGTTCCTGCTCACCGCCTACCCCCTCGCGCTGCTGTCCGAACGCGTCGGGCGGCTGCGGGTGATGTCGCTCGGCGTGGTCGTGTTCGTGGTGTCGCTGACCGCGGGCGCGTTCCTGCGCACGCCGGTCGCGACGGTGGTGGCGCTGTGCCTGGGCGCGATCGGCGCGGCCGCGTTCCTGATCAACGCCTCGGTGGTCCTGTGGAACCTGGCCCCGTCCGCGCGGGTGCTGGGCACCTACACCGGCCTCTACACCGTGAGCTGGGCGAGCGGCGGCTTCCTCGGCCCGGCCGCGGTCGGCGCGCTGATCGACCTCACCGGCTGGCGCTTCATGCTGCTCGACGCCGCACTGCTCGCCGCGCTCGCCGTCGTCGCGGTGCTGCGGATCGACGTGCTGCGCCGCCGGAACCCGGCCGACGCGGCCGACGTGCTGTGAGCCCCCCCCGACATCCGATCCACGACGAGGAGAGATGTGAACAGCGACAGCGAGAACTCGGTGCGAGTCCTGGTCCCGGCCGGGATGCTCGGCGCCGGGTTCGCCCCGGAGACGGTCGACCGCGGCCTGGCGCTCGGCGCGGACGTGATCGCCGTCGACGGCGGCTCGACCGACTCCGGCCCCCACTACCTGGGCTCGGGCACGGCGAAGACCACCGCGGCGGCGGTGGCGCGCGACCTGCGCGTCCTGCTCGCGGCCGTGGCGGAGGCGGGCGTCCCGCTCGTCGTCGGCTCGTGCGGCACCAGCGGCACCGACAGCGGGGTGGACTGGGTGGCCGGGATCGTCGAGGAGATCCTCGCCGAGCGGAACCACGACCTCTCCGTCGCGAGGATCTACAGCGAGCAGAGCCCCGCGCACCTGAAGGAGCGGCTCGCCGCGGGCGCGATCCACCCGCTGCCGCCGCTGGGCGAGCTGCGGCCGGAGACCCTGGACAGCTGCACCCACGTCGTCGGGATGATGGGGCACGAGCCGATCGAGGCCGCACTGCGCGCCGGTGCCGACGTCGTCCTGGCCGGGCGTGCCACCGACACGGCGGTCATCGCGGCGCTCCCGCTCACGAGGGGGATGCCGCCCGGCCCCGTCTGGCACGCCGCGAAGATCGCCGAGTGCGGCGGGCAGTGCACGACGAACCCGCGCTCCGGCGGGGTGTTCGTCACGATCGACCGCGACGGCTTCACGATCGAACCGCTCGACCCCGCCGTGTCGTGCACGCCGACGTCCGTGGCCGCGCACATGCTCTACGAGACGGTGAACCCGTTCCGGATGCGCGAGCCCGCCGGGACCGTGGACGTCTCCGAGGCCACCTACCACGCCCTCGACGACCGGCGGGTCCGCGTCGAGGGGTCCCGCTTCGAGGTCGCCGAGCAGCACACGATCAAGCTGGAGGGCGCGCGGATCACCGGCTACCAGACCACGTCGTTCACCGGCATCCGCGACCCGCACATCCTGGCCGACGTCGAGAACTGGGCCGCGCTGCTGCGGCGGGTGCTCGCCGAGCGGGTGAGCCAGACCCTCGGTCTCACCGAGGAGGAGTACGCCACCGACATCCGCCTCTACGGGCACAACGCGATCCTGGGCGACCTCGACCCGGCCACCGGCCCGGCCCGCGAGGTCGGCGTCATGCTGCTGGTCAACGCCTCCGACCAGGCGACGGCCACCGCGGTGGCCAAGATCGCCAACCCGCTGATGCTGCACCTGCCCACGCCCGACATGCCGCACCTGCCGAGCCTGGCGTTCCCCTTCTCGCCCGCGGAGACCGAGCGCGGTGCCGCCTACGAGTTCGTCCTCAACCACGTCGTCGACTCCGAGACGCCGACGGCCATGTTCCGCACCGAGCACCGAAAGGCCACAGCCCGTGCCTGACACGCTGGGAGACCTCGCCGTCGAGGTCCGGTCCAAGAACGCGGGGCCCTTCTGGGTCACCCTGGAGCTGTTCATGCGCGACGAGGCCGGGTACGCGCTGGCCGCCGACGAGGACTTCCTCGACGAGGACGTCGTCGCCCGCCTGTACGGCGTTCCCGCCGAGGGGGTGCAGATCTTCCGCATCCCCTCGCTGAACGTCGTGAAGATCTCCTTCCCCCGCCCGGTCTCCCAGGGCGGCCTGCGGGACCGCGACGTCCACGCGGGGCAGCACCACGTCCCGCTCGCCGCACTGGTTCCGCCCGCGAGCACCGGGAGCCGGTGACCGCTCCGACGCCGTCGCCCCCTACCGGGAGAACGGGTCCGCTGGTCCGGGGACGGTGGGGCGGAGCGGTCCGTCGTCCCCGGACCGGGACGAGTGCTGCCCGACCGCCTCCGCCGGCCACGCCGGTGGCGGGTCGAGGCTGGACAGCGCCGCGCACGCCAGCACAGCGGCGATCGTCCCGACGACGATCCTGGTCCGACGCACGAACGACCTCCGGGGGGCGACGGGGAGCGGGGCGGCCGGGCGGGACCGGCCCCGCTGAGCGTCGCGCACGAACCGCGCCCCTCCCGGCGAAGACGACGATCATCAGCCGTTCAGGACGCCCGGTTCACCACGACCGGTGGCCCGGCGATCCGCAGAGTGCGGAATCCGCACCGGCCGGTCCACCTTCGGGGCGTCCCACCTCGCAATCGCGCGACGCGACCGGCACCGGTCGGCCACCGGTGCCGCCGCTCGGGATTCCCGGCCCAGCACCAGCCGCTCGACCTCGGCGAGCGCGTCGTGCGCCCTCGCGAGCCGCCGCGCGTTCTCGGCCACGCCGGTGTCGCCGAGCAGGGTCTGGGCCGCCTCCCGGACCGCTTCCGCGTCGGGGTGGCGGTCCGCGCAGGGGCGAGGTCGCACTCCCGGCCGTCCGGCCGAACGGAGGACGGGCGGGACCGGCCGGTGCCGGTCCCGCCCGTCAGAGCCGCGGTGCGCGGTTCAGCACCCGTGCAGCGGGTCGAGGTCGTCGCCGGTCAGGTAGCGGCCGGAGCGGTGGTCGGCGAAGCCCGCGACCAGCCGGACCAGGTGCGCGGTGGCGTCGTCGACGTTCGCGAAGCGACCCGCCTCCTTCGCCTCCAGCGCCCAGTCGTGGATCGTGTCGGCCCAGTGCTCCCCGGTCCGCCCGCGCTCGAAGTGCGCCCTGGTCATGCCCTCGTCGAGCAGGCCGGGGTCGAACGCGAGGGCGGCGACGCCCGTGCCCCGCAGTTCGGAGGCGAGGTTCTCCACGAACTTGATCTGCGCCGCCTTCGCCACCGAGTACGCGCTGGCGTGCGGCCAGCGGGTGCGTCCTGCGTTGCTGACGATGCTGATGACGCGCCCGCTGCCGCGGGAGATCATCCCCGGCAGGACCGCCCGCGTCGTCGCCATCGTGCCGCGCACGGTCACCTCCACCGCCCGCCACCACTCGTCGGGGTCGACCGTCCACGCCGGACCGATCGGGCCGGGCAGCGCCGCGTTGTTCACCAGGACGTCGACGTCGCCGAAGTCCTCGACCGCCCGCCGGGTGGCCTCCGGGTCCAGCACGTCGGCGACGGCCCAGGACACCTGTCCGCCGTCGTCGGCGAGCTGCGCCGCGGTCGCCCTCAGGACGCCCTCGTCCCGGCCGGTGATCAGGACGTTCGCCCGCGCGCGGGCCACCGCCGAGGCGAACGCCCGGCCGAGGCCCCGTCCGCCGCCGGTCACCACCACCGACAGGCCGCGCAGCGGACCCTCCAGCAGTTCCGCGCGCACGACCTTCCCGGTGACCGAGCGGGGGACGACGCGCACCCGCTCGATCAGCCGGATCCGCTTGTGCGGCGGCACGCGGGCCGCCACGTGCTCGACGACCTCCGCCAGCGGCACCGGCTCCGCGAGCACCACGAACGCCCTGGGCAGCTCTCCGGCCACCGGGTCGGGCTCGCCGAGCACGGCGGCGTCGGCGACCGCCGGGTGCGTCATCAGCAGGTCCTCCAGCTCCGCCGGCGCGACCTGGTGCCCCTTGTACTTGATCATCGACTTGAGCCGGCCCACGATCCGGACGTACCCGTCGGCGTCGCGCTCGGCGAGGTCCCCGCTGTGCAGCCAGCCGTCGGCGTCGATCAGGGCGGCGGTCGCGTCGGGGTCGTCGAGGTACCCCGGCGTGATCTGGGGGCCGCGGATCCACAGCTCGCCGGGCACGGCGTCGGCGCCGGTGGCCGGGTCCACGAACCGGACCTCGGTGCCCGGCAGCGGTACACCGACCGTGTCCGGCGGGCCGGGGGCGCCGTCGGGCGTGAAGCAGATGCAGCCCGCCTCGGTCATCCCCAGTCCCTGCACGACCGGCACGCCGAGCGCGGCGGAGCACTCCAGGGCCGTGGTCACCGCGAGCGGGGCACCGCCGGAGACGACGAGCTTCAACGCCGTTCCCCGGCTCGTGCGGCCCAGTGCGCCGAGTTCCGCGACCACGCCGGGCACCAGGTACGCCACCGTCACGCCGTGCTCGGCGACGAGATCCAGCAGGTCCGCCGCCCCGCGCAGCGGGGTCGGCGCCAGCACGATCAGCGCGGCGGTCAGCAGGGCGTTGTTCATCGCCATCTGCATGCCGTAGATGTGCCGCAGGGGGGTGACGGCCAGGACCACGTCAGCCTCGCTCAGCACGTGCACCCCGGCGATCTGGGCCAGGTTGGCGACCAGGTTGCGGTGCGTGACGATCACGTGCTTGGGCTTGCCCTGCGTCCCGCTGGAGGAGGCCAGCACGGCCGTGCGCGTCCCCCCGGCGGGGACGGGGCAGGACGCTTCGCGCCGCTCCGGGGCGCCGTCGACCTCCACCACGGTCACGTCCGCTGGCAGGAGCGCCCGCTGCCGGGCACCGGCGACGACCACGTCCACGCCCTGCGCGCCCAGGGCGGACGCCCACGACTCCGGCGTGGCCCTGGGGTCCAGGGGCAGCACCACCGCACCCGCCGCCAGCACGCCGTGGAACGCGACGACGAACTCGGCGCAGTTCTCCATCACCAGGCCGACGGTCCGGGCGCCGCGCACGCGCGCCGCCACCCCGGCCGCCGCCACCGCCAGGTCGCGCCGCGTCCACCGCCGCGGCTCGTCGCCGGTCAGGTCGACGACGGCGAGCCGGTCGTCGGTCACCGCCGCCAGGTCGGGTCCCCAGATCGCCTCGACGAGGCCGATCTCGTCCGCGTCCGCCAGATCCACGCCGTTGCCGTCCTTCACAGGAGTTCCTTCACGAGAGCCGGACGAGGACCTTGGTCGCCTCGCGGGTCCGCATCGCCTCGTAGCCCGCGGCGACGTCGGTCAGCGACACCGACAGGTCGAACACCGGCGAGGGGTCGAGCCGACCGGCGAGCACGTCGTCCACCAGCGCCTCCAGGTAGCTGCGCGCCGGGGTGAGGCCGCCGGTGATGGTGATGTTGCGCAGGAAGCACGCCAGCACGTCGACTCCCGAGTGGACGCCGCCGACGACGCTGAGCGTGCCGCCGTCGCGGCAGACGCCCAGCGCGGTGGCCGTGGAGGTGGCCTCGCCGACGCAGTCGACGACGACGTCCACCCCGGCGCCGCCGGTGATGTCGAGGACGTCCGCCACGGCCTCCTCGCCGCGGGAGCCGACGACGGTGTCGGCGCCGAAGCCGGTGCCGATGCGCGTGCGGGTCTCGTGCCGGCCGAGCAGGACGATCCGCCTCGCACCGGCCCGCCGCGCCGCCAGCACCGTGCACAGCCCGACGGGCCCGTCGCCCACGACGGCGACGGACGTGCCCGCCGTCACCCGCGCGGTGTGCACGGCGTGCTGCCCGGTGGCCATCACGTCGGTCAGGGCCAGGACCGCCGGCAGCCGCTCGTCGTGCTCGTCCACGGGGAGGGGCACCAGCGTGGCGTCGGCGAACGGCACGCGGACCGCCTCGGCCTGTCCGCCGTCGCCGGCGACGCCGAACATGCCGCCGGACCGGCAGGACGTGGACAGGCCGCGCAGGCACGCCCGGCAGGTGCCGTCGGCGAAGACGAACGGCGCCACCACCGTCGTGCCGACGCGCAGGGTCGTGACGGCCGCACCGACCTCGGCGACGACTCCGACGAACTCGTGCCCGCAGCGGGGCCCGTTGGCCGGGCCGGGCAGACCGGCGTAGCCGCGCAGGTCGGTGCCGCAGACGCCGGCGACGACGACGCGCACGACCGCGTCGGTGGGTTCCTGGACGCGCGGGTCGTCGACGTCCTCGACGCTCAGGTGACCGGGACCGTGCAGAACGGCGGCTTTCACGGGGTGGTGTCCTTTCGAGCGGGTCCGGTGCCGGTGGCCGCGGCGAGCACGGCCACCTCGTCCGCCCAGAGGGCGGACAGGTCGCGGGTGGCGTCGACCCCCGTGTCGGTCAGCACGGAGAGCGACGCCCGTGCGCCGTGCACGGCGAGGATGGTGAAGCAGCCGTGTCCCGGAGGCAGCCAGGGCAGGGCGAACACGTCCTGCACGGCGCCGCCGAGCACGTGCGTCAGCGACGACGGCCGGAAGACGGAGGCGGTGAGCGCCACGTTCCGGCGATCGCCGAGCCGCCGCATCGCGATCCCGCTCCACCGGGACGGCACGTCGTCCACGAGTGCCCGGGTCGCGGTGCGCGCGGTGGCCGTGCGGCGCCGGGACAACCGCCGGGCGGTGATCCGCAGCCGTGCGGCGGGATCGGCCGTCCCGGTGGGCAGCACCGAGCGGTGCAGGCCGAGGTGGACGCCGAGACTGTCGCGCTCTTCCGCGGTCCTGGTGTCCACCGGCACGCACACGGGAACGTCGCGGCCGCGCTCTCCCGCGCCCGACCACCGGCGGACGGCTCCGGCCAGCGCGGCCAGGTGCACCTGGCCGACGGTCGTGCCCGTGGCGTCGGCGACGGCGCGGAGATCGGCGAGCGCGACGCTCGCGTGGTCCAGGCGCCGCTTGCCGGTCAGGGCGCCCAGCACGGGCAGGTCCGGCGCGCGGCGCAGGGTGGACAGGACGTTCGGCAGGACGCGCAGGACCGCCAGCCCACGGGGAGCGCGGGGGACCACCGGTGCGGGTTCGTGGTCGCCGAACAGCACCCGCAGCACGTGCAGCACCCCGCTGCCGTCGAGCAGGGCGTGGTGCGCGGCGAAGGCCAGTCCCCAGACGCCGCCGTCGCCGGGCAGCAGCCACGCGCGCCACAGCGGGCGGTCGTGGCCGGGAGCGGCGTCCACCAGCCGCCGCACGGGAACGGGTTCGACCGGGAGGCCGGGCACCAGGTGCACGTGGCGGGCGACGTCGAAGTCCGGGTCCTGCTCCCACGCCGGTTCCCCGGTGAGCCGGCTGGTGAGGGCGGGCAGCCGGCCCAGTCGCGCGCCGACGTGGGCGCGCAGCTCGTCCAGGCGGGGTGCGGGGCCGGCGCAGCGGAGCAGCACGCCGAAGTGGACGTCGGCCGGGTCGGGCACGCCGCGTTCCATGGCCAGGAAGGTGCGCGTGAGCAGGTCGACCCGGAGGCCGGGGTCGCTCACCAGGCGATGTCCTTCTTGCGCGCCACGGTCAGTCCGTCGGCGATGGTGAGCAGCACCGACTCGACGCGGTCGTCCGCGCGGACGTGGGCGTTGAACTCCCTGATGGCCAGTCCGTTGGCGGACGGGCTGTCGTCGACGACCTCGCCCGCGTACAGCACGTTGTCGGCGAGGATCAGCCCTCCGGGACGCACCAGGGGGACCAGCGTCTCCCAGTAGCCGACGTACCCCGCCTTGTCGGCGTCGACGAACGCCAGGTCGATCACGAGGTCGCCGGCCAGCGCGGGAAGCGTCTGCGCGGCGGGACCGGTGTGCTGCCTGATCCGGTCGCGCACCCCGGCGTCCTCCCACCCGCGGGTGGCGATGGCGCTCCACTCCTCGGAGATGTCGAAGGTGTGCACCACGCCGCCGGGGGCGAGGCCGCGGGCCAGCGCGAGCGTGGAGTACCCGGTGAACGTGCCGATCTCGACGATCGTGGTGGCGTTGATCGACTGCGCGAGCAGGGTCAGCAGGACGCTCTGCTCGTGCGGGATCTGCATCTCCGCGACACCGCCGAGCGCGGTCGTGGCCTCCACCAGCCGGCGCTGCGCCGGACTGGGCGGCTCAGCTTGCGCGACGACGTAGCCGGCCAGCGGGGGAGTGAGACCGATCCGCTTGTCGAGGTCCATCTTGCTCCTCCAGGTGAAGCCGTTCGGGAAGGATCGAGGCGATGTCGCGCAGGGTCGTGGGCAGGTCCGCGGGCAGGAGCGCCAGCACGCTCACGAGCTCGTCCGACCCGAGCGGGACGGCGGCCAGGTCGCACTGGGCCGCGGCCAGCCGGTGCACGACCTCCGCGTGGAACTCCCCGGCGGACACCGGGCCGCGCCGCACCAGGAAGAAGGTGTCGAGCAGGTTCCGCTCGACGTCCGTGGCACCCTCGCCGGGGCGTCGTCCCGCCTGCTTCAGCAGCGACTCGCCCGCGGGGACGAGGAACTTGGCGAGCGTCATGTGCACCAGCCGGTGCCGCTTGAGCGCCTGCTTGAGCACGCCGTCGACCGGTGGGTCCAGCCGTGTCAGCAGACCGAGCACGCGCTCGTAGTCGCGGGCCCACACACCGCTGAAGGCGGGATGGTCGTCGATCATGCGCTGGCGGATGACGGTGGCGTAGACCTGCGGCGTGCAGCTGCCCGCGTAGACCTGGAGGGCCGAGTAGCGGTCGTACCACGCCGCGGCCTCGGCCTCGTCCTGCTCGGTGGCGCCGTCGCGCAGCATCCGCTCCAGCAGGTCGCCCAGCAGCCGCCACACCGCGAACGCGATGTGGTGGCCCAGGACCCAGCGGTAGAACGCCCGCTCGGCGGGGTCGTCGGGCGGGAGCAGCACGTCGGTCCGCGGACGCAGCACCAGTTCGAGATCGGCGGTGACGTCGCGGGCCGCGCCGTCGCGCAGGTGGTCGTCGGGCGCGGGCAGCGGGAGGGGGCGCAGGACCGCCCGCACCGGCGGCGTCATCGGTCGCCCTCGACCAGGCCGTCGAGCAGGCCGGGGGTGTCGAGCAGGTCGGCGGCGGCGCGCACGTCGCCGTCCAGCGGCCGGTCCCGGTCGACGGGGGCCAGCGTGTCGGCCAGCGCCTCCATCAGCTGGACGCAGGCGGGAGCGGTGGGTCGCCGGCCGCCCACGTGCACCGACTGGCGCAGGCCGAGCGCGAGCGAGCCGTGCAGCAGCCGCAGGGACCCGGCGAGGTCGAGGGCGTTGAGCGCCGCCTGGGTGCCGAACGGCACGACGTCCTGGTTGTGCAGGTTGGTCGGAACGCTCTGGAAGCTCGCCGGGGAGGCGGCCCGCCTGCGCATGTCCACCACGATCGCGGTGGTGACCAGCTGAAC
The DNA here is from genome assembly GCF_016464305.1 of Umezawaea beigongshangensis. Lineage (GTDB taxonomy): Bacteria > Actinomycetota > Actinomycetes > Mycobacteriales > Pseudonocardiaceae > Umezawaea_A > Umezawaea_A beigongshangensis. The sequence goes on along the minus strand of NZ_JAEIOJ010000002.1, from coordinate 224,588 downwards.
GCCCTGGAGGCCGTGCTGGACACCGGGGTCCGGCGACAACATCGGCGGCAGCCCGTTGTTGCGCCGCGGGTCGACCAGCAGGTCGAGCTGGCGCTCGGCGAGGTTGCCCACCTGCGCGGCGACCGCGCTGAGCGCGTCCGCCGCGAAGGCGCACGGCTGTCCGAAGAAGTTTCCGCCGTGCGCCACGAGCTCGTCGTCGGGGAAGAACAGCGGGTTGTCGCTGACCCCGTTGAGGTCGTCGTGGATCACCGAGCCCGCGTGGTCCACCGAGGCCCACGCCGCGCCGAGCAGTTGCGGTGAGCAGCGGATGCTGTAGGGCTCCTGCAACGGCCGGTCGCCCGTCGGCCGGACGTCCCGCAGCAGCGCGGACAGGTACGCGCCCGCCGTGACCGCGCCGGGGTGCCCGTAGGCCGCCAGCAGCTGCGGTGCCAGGAACGCCGGGGTGGAGCCGAGGACGTCGGCGAGCAGCGCCGTCAGCGCGGCGGCCGTCCGGAGCGAGCGGTGGACGGACGTCCACGCGAGCGCGGCCGCCGCCGTGGTCAGCGAGGTGCCGTTGACCAGCGCCAGCGCGTCGCGCCCGTCCAGCGGCATCGGGTCCAGGCCGGCGGCCTCCAGCGCCGCCGCGGCGGGCATCCGCTGCCCGTCGACGTAGGCGTGCCCGTGCCCGCGCAGAGCCTGCGCGGTGTGCGCGAACGGCACGAGGTCGCCGCTGGCGCCGACGGAGCCGAGCGAGGGGACGGCCGGTGCGAAGGTGGTGCGCAGCATGGCGCACAGCGCGTCGATCACCGTGAGGGAGACGCCGGACCGTCCCTGCGACAGCGACCACACCCTGGCCAGGACCGCGGCCCGCACGAGGGAGGGCGGCAGGTCGGGTCCCTGGCCGGCGGTGAGGTGCTGGAGCACGTTGTCGCACTGGTCGACCGTGGTCTCCCGGCCCGCGAACGTGACGAGCGGACCGAAGCCGGTCGTGGACCCGTAGATCGCGCGGTCGTCCGACAGGCACCGGTCCACGAACGCCCGGCAGCGCTCGACCTCACCGCGCGCCGAGTCGGACAGGGTGATGCTCACCGGTCCGCCGGCGCTTTCGAGGGTGTGCGCGTCCAGTCTGACCGGAAGACCGACGGAAAGGGGCAGCAGCATGTCATTCCTTGATTCCGGGAAGAGGAAAAATTCCACCGTGCACGTGGGGACGACACCCCGGACGAACGAACCAGTGCGGAATCCACCCCTGGGGGCAAACCATTTCTTCGCCCTTCCGCAACGCTCGGATGGACTATGTCACCGAGACTCTTGCGGTGCAAGAGCGGCTTGTAAAAATCGTCACCGGTTGCGGTGAACACGAGGTGTCCCGCTGTTCACCTGCGCGATGTATTCATCTGGTGAACCCGCTGATGAGTCCGGTCCTTCGTGGTGGAGGTGGTGGTACTCGTTCGTGGAGAGCCGTCGAACACAAAAGCGATACGTGTAGTAACGGTATATCGACGGACGCCAACGAGCGCAGCGCGTGTCGGTGACGGCGAGTTCGCGTGACGACCCCATTGCGCTCCGAGCGGGCGTGGAATCGGGAGTCCCTCTCACCGGTCGATCGCGGTGTCGCCGAACGGCGCGTCCGCGAGACGGCGCGACTCCGCGGGCGTGCGCGAGACGTTAACCTGGACGGGAGGACGAGCGGGCGGAGGCGGGACACGGCGATGGCGGCGACCGGAACCACGGCGCGGGCGGAGGCGGGCGTGTCGCCGGTGCGGCAGCGCATCCTGGCCGCCGCCGACGCGATGTTCTACGCCGAGGGCGTCCGGGCCGTGAGCGCCGACCGGATCATCGCCGCCGCGGAGGTCAGCAAGGTCACCTTCTACCGGCACTTCCCGACCAAGGACGACCTCGTGCTCGCCTACCTCCGGGGTCGTTCGGACTGGGAGCGCGCCGAGATCGCGCGAGTGCGGTCCGACCGTCCGGGTGATCCGTGCGGAACGCTCACCGCCGTCGCCGAGGCCATCGTGGACGCCAGTTGCGCGCCGGGGTTCCGCGGCTGCCCGTTCATCCACGCCGCGGCCGAGTACGCCGACCCCGAGCACCCCGTGCGCCACGCCGTCGCCGCGCACCGGAAGTGGTTCGCCGGGGTGCTGGACGAACTGCTCGTCGAACTCGGCGTCGGTGACCGCTCCGCGGCGCTGGAGCAGCTGGTCGTGCTGCGCGACGGCGCGATGGTGCAGGGCTACCTGGGCGGCGGTTCCGGCCTGAGGGCGGACACGCTCGTCGCGGCCGGGCGTGCCGTGATCGAGGTCGCCCGGCGCTGACGCCGGTGGCCGGGCGTCCGGTCGTGGAGGTCCGGTTCACCGCGTGCGGGAACGCGAGGGGTGACGGCGAGCGGGTGCTCGTGCCACCCGGCTCCGCCGCGCGCGGAGCGTGGACGCCCGTCCGCTGGAGCTGACCCCGCCCTGCGCCGCCACTTCCTCCCGGCACGACTCGCCCGCCCCGACGGGCGATGTCGGCGCTCCTTGCTCTCTTCAATACCTAGAACTACTATGCCTAGTACATCTAGGGTACGAACCGGTGGAGGTCGCCGTGAAAGTCACCAAGGATCTCGTGGCCGCGTCGGCGACGCCGATGGTGCTGGGCATCCTGGCCGAGGCGGACAGCTACGGCTACGCCATCCTCAGGCGGATCAACGAGCTGTCCGGGGGAGAACTGGACTGGACGGAGGGGCTGCTCTACCCGTTGCTGCACCGGCTCGAACGCCTCGGGCACGTGGAGGCCGACTGGCGGTCGGTCGCCGGGGAGCGGCGGCGCAAGTACTACCGCATCACCGACAGCGGACTGGCCGAGCTCGCCGAGCAGCGCCGCCAGTGGGACACGGTCGTGGACGCGCTCAAGGAGATCTGGCGCGGCCCGGACGGTTCCAGGTCGCTGATCGTGTTCCCGTCGGGAGGGCTCGCATGACGAACGGTCCGGACGAGCTGGAGGCCCAGTTCGCTCAGTGGCGCCAGTACGTGCAGCGTCGGCGGGAGCTGCGGGAACCCGACGCCGACGAGCTCGAAGACCACCTCAGGGGGTCCGTCGACGAGCTCCTCACCGCCGGTCTCCACCCCGACGAGGCGTTCCTCGTCGCGGTCAAGCGCATGGGCAGCCTGGACGACCTGTCCCGCGAGTTCGCCAGGGAGCACTCGGAACGGCTGTGGAAGCAGCTGGTGCTCGCCGGCGACACCGACGGGCCAGCCGCGACCACCCGGTCGCGGCGCGACCTGCTGGGCACGCTCCTGTTCGCGGTGGGCGCGGCGGTGTCGGTCAAGGTGCCGGAACTGTTCGGGGCGAACCCCGACGAGGACGGCGCGTTCTACGCGGCCAACGCGAGCCTGCTCGTGCTGCCCTGGCTGGCGGGCTTCCTCGCCTGGCGCAGGCGTGCCGCACCGGCGCTGATCGGCGTGCTGCTGGCGCTGTTCGCGCTCGGCGCCGTGGCGGCCAACGCCTACCCGCTCGCGGAGGAGTCGCAGTCGCTGGTCCTGACCAGCATCCACCTGCCCATCGCCCTGTGGTTCGCGGTCGGTCTGGCCTACGTGGCGGACGACGTGCGCTCGGCGCGCCGGCGCATGGACTTCGTCCGCTTCACCGGGGAGCTGTTCGTCTACTACGTCCTCATCGCGCTCGGCGGCGGTGTGCTGATCGCCTTCGTGTTCGGGACCTTCGAGGCGATCGGGGTCTCCCCGGAGGACGTCATGGCGCGCTGGGTGATGCCCTGCGGCGCCGCGGGCGCGGTGGTGGTGGCCGGGTGGCTCGTCGAGGCCAAGCAGAGCGTCGTGGAGAACATCGCTCCGGTGCTCACGCGACTGTTCACCCCGTTGTTCACCGTGGCGCTGCTGGCCTTCCTCGTCACCTTCGGCGTCACCAGCGGAGTCATCGACGTCGAGCGGGAGGCGCTGATCCTGTTCGACCTCCTGCTGGCCGTGGTCCTGGGACTGCTGCTGTACTCGATCTCGGCCCGCGACCCGCTGGCACCGGCCGGCCTGTTCGACAGGCTGCAACTCGCTCTCGTGGTCAGCGCGCTGGCCATCGACGTGCTGGTGCTGCTGGCCATCGCCGGGCGCATCACCGAGTACGGCACCACCCCCAACAAGGCGGCGGCGCTCGGGGAGAACGTCGTCCTGCTGATCAACCTCGCCTGGTCGGCCTGGCTGGTGCTCGGACTCGTCCGCGGGCGCGCGCCGTTCGCGGCGCTGGAGCGCTGGCAGACCGCCTACCTCCCGGTGTACGCGGCGTGGGCCTGGATCGTGGTCCTGCTCCTGCCCCCGGTGTTCGGCTACCTCTGACAGGCCGGCGGGGTGGCCGTCCGGCTCGTCGTGCGTGGGCCGACGTGACGGCACAGACTCCTCCTCATGGGCGAGGAAGAACTGCACGAGGGTGACGAAGTCACCTGGTCCAGTCACGGGAAGACGGTGCACGGCGAGGTCGTCGAGGAGATCACCGAGGACACCGAGGCGGCGGGCAGGACGGTCCGCGCCTCGCAGGACGATCCGCAGTACCGCGTGCGCAGCGACAAGACCGGCAAGGACGCCGTGCACAGGCCGAGCGCGCTGGGAGACGACTCGTGAGCGCTGATTTCGAGGGAGCCGTGAACATGACGGCGGCCGAGCTGGAGCGGTGGCTGGAGACCGACGAGTCGAAGTCCGTCGGCCAGTCCGACGGCGGCGAGTCGGTCGGGCACGAGTCCGGCAGGCGGATCGTGCAGCTGCTGCGGACGAAGAAGGGCGACCTGACCGAGGACGACCACGCCCACGTGCACAAGGTCGTCGGGTACGTGCACCGGCACCTCGCCCAGCGTCCGGCCGGGGACGTGGAGCACACGCGGTGGCGCTACTCGCTGATGAACTGGGGCCACGACCCGCTCAAGGACTGACGCCACCGCCGGGTGTGGTGAGTCCGCTGTGGACCGGCCGCTGTGGACCGGCCGCTGTGATCTGCGCCGCGGCTCCGCGCCGTCCGGGCCGTCGCGCGTCTAGGTTGGGGCGACCCCATCGCGACCTCGGTTCGGAGACCCCCTGATGCGCCACCCGGTGCCGGGCACCGCCCCGACCACCCCCGGCAGCCGCCTGCGCGCGGCGTGCGCGGCGTGAACCCCGAGCACGGCACGCCGGTCCGCGACGAGGCCGAGCTGCGCGAGCTGGTTCCCGAGCCGCACCCGCACATGCGGGACAAGGCCATCGCGGTCGTCGACGCGGAGTCCCGGCGCTTCCTGGAGGCGTCGACGTTCTACCTGCTGGCCACCACCGCCGCCGACGGCAGCGTGGACGTCTCCCCGCGCGGTGACCCGGCCGGGGGAGTGCTGGTGCTCGACGAGCGGACGATCGCCTTCGCCGACCGGCCCGGCAACCGCCGCGCGGACAGTCTCCGCAACCTCCTGCAACGGCCACGGGCCGGAATGCTGTTCGTCGTGCCGGGCCGGACGGACGTGCTGCGGGTCAACGGCCGGGCCACCCCGGTGCGCGACGCGCCGTTCCTGGAGCGCTTCGCCGCGCCCGCGCCGCCGCTGGGGGTGGTGCTGGAGGTGGACGAGCTGTTCCTGCACTGCGGGCAGGCGCTGCGGCGGTCGTCCCTGTGGGACCCGGCCGGCTGGCCCGCCCCGGACGCCGTGGCCGGCACCGCCGAGCTCTTCGCGTCCCAGGTGGCCCACTGGCCGGTGCCCCCGGAGCGGCTCCTGGCCTGACGCCGCACCGCGACCGGCGCGCGCGGCTGGTCGCTCCCGCCGAGCGGTGGTCGCGCCGGAGCGGGGCGAGACGGAGGTCCTCGTGCCGCTGGGCACCCCGCACCCGGTGCTGCTGCTGTGGCGGACGCGCGAGACGCGCACCCGACGGCCCGGCTGCACGCCTCTTCAGGACGTGAACTGACCTGAACGCTTCCTACGGTGGCGGTCCGAGGCCGCAGAGGGAAGGAAGCGCCACATGTCGTCAGTTGTCCGCACCGGACCGGACCTGCCGAGCGGGGAGCGCGCGCTCAACCCGTTCGCGCTCGTCGACGGGGCAGCCGATCTGATCGCGTTCGTCGAGGAGGTCTTCGACGGCGAGGAACGCGTGCAGGCGCGCACTCCCCTGCCGTCGGGATCGCTGATCCACGCCGAGGTGGCGATCGGCGACTCGGTGCTCCTGGTGGCCGACAGGCAGCCCGGCTGGCCGGTCGTGCCCGCCCTGCTCCAGGTCTACGTGCACGACGCGCAGCAGGTGCTCGACCGAGCCGCGGCGCGAGGTGCCGCGGTGATCACCGAGGTGACGCCCTTCTACGGCGGCGAGGACCTGGCGCGTCTGCGCGACCCGTGGGGCAACCTCTGGTGGCTGTACGCCCCGGCCCGGGGCGGGGATGCCGGGCTGCCGTGGGAGGGCGGGTCGACCTGCGTGTTCGACTCCCTGGACGCGGCGTTGCGCGGCCCCGCCGGCTGACAGCCGGTCCCGCGACGACCCGATCGGCCGTGCCGCGTGGTCCGCGGCACGGCCGATCACCGCTCAGCCCGTGACACCGCTCAGCGGGGAGGGAACGCTCGCGTCCGGTTCCGCGACGGTGGCCGCGACCCAGAACAGCAGCGCGATCCCGACGGCACCGGGGTCCGGCGCGCCCTTGACCCGCTCGCCGACGTAGCTGGCCCGGCCCATCCGCGCGCGCAGCCCGGAGGTGAGGTCGGCGCCCTCCTTCGCCGCCGCGGCGGCCTCGGCCCACCCGCCGCCGACCAGGGCGTCGGCCGCGGGGGAGAGGGCGTCGACCAGCGTGCGGTCGCCGACCCGCGCCTCGCCGACGCGCTGGATCGCGGCCAGACCGGCCCTCGTGCCCTCCCCGAACGCGGTGAGGGGATCGGTGCCGCTGGCCAGCGCGTGGGCGATCTCGGTGAACAGCAGGCCCAGCAGGGGGCCGCTGGTGCCGCCGACCTCGTCGAGGAACACCTCGCCCAGCGCGTCGAAGGCGCCGCCGGAGCCGTCCTCGAAGCGCTGGACGGCGGCGCGGAGCCCACCGCGCAGGTTGTCGCCGAAGTCGCCGTCGCCGCTGCGCTGGTCCAGTTCGGTCAGCTCGGCGTGCGCGTCCTCCGCGGCACGGGCGAACCGGCGCAGGACCGCTTCCTGGTCGAAGGTCGTCACCGGGTCTCCTCCGTGGTCGGCGCGGTGCTGCGGGGGAAGGCCGGAGTGATCGCCGGTGCGGTCCACCACGGCTTCCACGACGGTCGCAGCCGGGTCAGGGTGAGCGAGAACCCGGCCATGTCCAGCGCCGGGACGAAGGTGCCCACGAGCGCGCCCACCACGTCGAGACCGCGCCGCGCGAGCCCGTCGGACACCAGGTCGTGCAGCCCGTACAGCTCCAGCAGCGTGGTGCCGCCCAGGCCGTTGACGACCACGACGACCTCGTCGGGCCCGGCGGGCAGACCCGCCACGACCTCGTCGAGCATCCGGTCGACCAGCTCCTCGGCCGGTGGCCGGGAGATCGTCCTCTGGGCCCGCTCGCCGTGGATGCCGACCCCGTACTCCAGTTCGCCGTCCTCCAGCGCGAAGGAGGGCCTCCCGGTGTGCATCGAGGTCTGCGCCCGCGTCGCCACCGCGAGGCTGCGCGAGGCCCCGGCGAACTCCGCTCCCAGCGCGGCCAGGTCGTCGAGCCCCAGGCCGGTGTCGGCGGCGGCGCCCAGCAGCTTCTCCACGACCACCGTGGCGCCGGTGCCGCGCCGCCCGGTGGCGGTCTCGTCCGACTCGGTGGCCAGGTCGTCGTCCACGAGCACCCGGCGGACCTCGATCCCCTCCAGCCGCAGCCGCTCCGCCGCGATGCCGAAGTTGATGCGGTCGCCGGTGTAGTTCTTCACGACGTGCAGCACGCCGTCCGGTCCCGCGGCGTGCCGGGAGGCGGCCAGGACCTGCTTGTTGTGCGGTGAGGCGAAGACCTTGCCGGGGGCGACGGCGTCGAGCATCCCGCGTCCCAGGAACCCGGCGTGCATCGGTTCGTGGCCGGAGCCGCCACCGGAGACCAGGCCGACCCGGCGTGCGGGGTCGCGGTGCCGGGCGACGAGGTGGGCGGGGTCCTCGTGCAACCGCACGAGGTCGGCGTGGGCCTTGGCGAAGCCGCGCAGCGCGGGCGGGACCGGGTCCCCGTCGGCCGGGTGGAGGGGTGGAGCCATGTCGGGCGTTCTCCCTGGTGCGGTCGTGAGGCGGTCGCGGGAGCGCGGTGAGCCTCGCTCCGCCCCAGTCTGCTCGCGGCGGGAGGGGACAGCAGCGCGGTGGGGCGAGTCCGGTGGCCGGTCGGCTGCGCCGGGCGCGCGAGCTGGAGACCGCGACCTGGTCATCCCATCAGGTGAGAGGGGGAACAGTCGCGGGCGGTGCTCGTTCGCACTGGTGACGCAGATCCCGAGAGGAGTGCTCCGATGAGCGGTGCGGTGGACGCGGCGCAGGACCCGTTCGTCCAGGACTGGCGGAACTGGAAGCGGGAGCGCGAGCAGAGCCTGGCCGATCCGCACGGCTGGCTCGCGCTGGTGTCGCTGGACTGGCTGGGAACCGAGCCGCGGGCGTACCGGGGGCTGCCCGGTCTGTGGTGGCAGGACGAGGACGCGTCGGCGGCGCACTTCGACCCGCGGGGAGCGCGGGCCGTGCACGAGGGCGAGCCCGTCACCGGGCCCGTGCGGTTCGAGCTGGTCAACAGCGGAGCCGGCACGCGGGTCGTGGCGGGTGAGGTGGAGATCGAGGTGGCTCGCCGCGGCGGCCACCTGATCCGGGTGCACGACCCGAAGGCGCCGGTGCTGCGCGCGTTCCGCGGCGTGCCCGCCTACGACCCGGAGCCCGAGTGGGTGCTGACCGGCACGTACGAGCCCTTCGACGAGCCGCGCCCCACCACGGTCGGCGCGGTGGTGGAGGGGCTCAGCCACGTCTACGCCGCCCCCGGCGTGGTGCGCTTCGAGCACGACGGCGCGGAGCACGTGCTCACCGCGTTCAACGGCCGGGGCTCGGGCCTGAGCATCCTGTTCACCGACGCCACGAGCGGCGTCACCACCTACGCGGCCAACCGCTCGCTGGCTGTGCCGCCGCCCGCGGAGGACGGCACGGTGGTCCTCGACTTCACCAGGGCGGTGAACCTGCCGTGCGCCTTCACCGACCACGCCACCTGCCCCCTCCCGCCGGAGGGCAACGCCCTGCCCTTCGCGGTGGAGGCGGGGGAGAAGACGCCGTACGAGCGCTCCTGATCCGCTCGGCCGTCCGACCGTCGCAGGTGGAGCGACGGCCGGACCGCGGCGGTCTGTCGGTGGGCACCGGTAGCGTCCTGCGCTGTGAACGCCGGGGAACGCATTCAGGAACTCGCCGATCGGATCGTCGTGCTGCGCGACGCCTACTACCGCGGCTCGCCGCTGGTGGCGGACGCGGAGTACGACGCGGTCGAGGACGAGCTGCGGGAGCTGATCGGGGCGAACCCGGAGCTGGCGCCCGACCCGAACCCGCTGGAGCAGGTGGGCGCGCCCGCGGTGCTGCACGCGCCGATCCGGCACTCGCGCCCGATGCTGTCGCTGGAGAAGGCCACGAAGCCCGAGCAGGTCGCCGCGTTCTTCGACCGCTTCCCCGGTCAGCCGGTGGTGGTCATGCCGAAGCTGGACGGGCTGTCGCTGGCGCTGGTCTACGAGGACGGCCGGCTGTCGCGGGCGATCACCCGCGGGGACGGCACGACGGGCGACGACGTGACCTTCCTGGTGCGGGCGCTGGCCGACGGCGTGCCGGAGCGGGTGGACGCGTCGGGCCGGGTCGAGGTGCGCGGCGAGGCGGTGATGCTGCGCTCCACCTTCGCCGCCTACAACGCCGCGCACCCGGACAAGCCGCTGATCAACCCGCGCAACGCCGCCGCGGGCACCCTGCGGGCCAAGGACCCGGCCACGGTGGCCGAGCGCCGCCTGCGGTTCTTCGCCTTCGACCTGGACACCTCGGCGGACACGACCGCCGCCGACCTGGAGCAGGGGCTGCGCGCGCTCGGGTTCACCGTCGCCGACATGCGGCACAGCACCGGCGCGGACGCGGCGCAGGCGGTGATCACGACGATCGAGCAGCAGCGCAACGACCTGGACTACGACCTCGACGGCGCCGTGCTGCGGCTGGCCGACCGGGGCGCCTACGCCGCCGCCGGCACCCGGTCGAACTCGCCGCGCGGCGCGCTGGCGTTCAAGTTCGCCGCCGAGGAGAGGACGACCGTGCTGTCCGACGTGGTCTGGGACGTCGGCAAGACCGGCAAGATCGCCCCCGTCGCCCGCCTGGAACCGGTGTTCGTCGGCGGCACCACGGTCACCCGCGCGACCCTGGCCAACCAGGAGGTCATCCGGGCGCGCGGCATCCGCATCGGTGACACGGTGCTGGTGCGCCGCGCCGGTGACGTGATCCCGTTCGTCGCGGGTGTGCTCGACGCGTCCAAGCGCACCGGCGCGGAGCGGGAGATCGTGCCGCCGGACACGTGCCCGTCGTGCGCCGACCCCCTGACCGAGCAGGGCAACAGCCGGGAGTTGTTCTGCACCAACGTGGCCTGCCCCGCGCAGACCGTGCGCAGGCTGATCCACTGGGCCTCGCGCGCGGCGGCCGACGTCGACGCGATCGGTCCGGTGTGGATCGAACGCCTCGCCGAGGCGGGGCTGCTGGAGAACCCGTCGGACTTCTACACCCTGACGAGGGAACAACTGCTGGAGTTCGACCGCGTCGGCGAGACCTCCGCGACGCGCATGATCGAGTCGATCGCCGCCAGCCGCCGGGTCGGACTGCGCCGGGCGCTGATCGGGTTCGCGATCCCGATGGCGTCGGAGGGCACCGCGACCCGGCTGTGCCGGGCGGGGTTCGGCTCGCTGGAGGAGGTCGCCGACGCCGGTGAGGAGCGACTCGTCGCCGTGGAGGACATCGGCCCGAAGGTCGCCGCCTCGCTGATCGAGCACCTCACCCGGCTGCGCCCCGAGATGGAGCGGCTGCGGCGGCGCGGGGTGTCGCTGGACGTGCGCGAGGAGGACCTCCCGCCCGTCGTCGCCGCCGGTGCTCCGCTGGCCGGGAAGACGGTCGTGATCACCGGTGCGATCAGCGACCCGCGCTCGGGTGAGAAGGTCCCCCGCCCCACGTTCCAGCGGCTGTGCGAGCGGGCCGGTGCGACCACCGCGACGTCGGTCTCGGCCAGCACCGACCAGCTGATCACCGGCGCGGACGTCGGCGCGAGCAAGCTGACCAAGGCCGAGAAGCTGGGCGTCGAGGTGGTCGACCAGGGGGTGATCTGGCAGCAGCTCATCGCGGCGGGCATCGTCTGAGGCCCCGAGTCGCGGACGGGGTGCGACTGAGCGCTCCGGCTGGCCGGTCGAGCGTCGGAGGCGGCGTCGGTCTCGGCACCACCCGCGTGCACCGCGACGAGCCGACGCCTCCCACCGGCGGGGGCTACGTCGTGACGGCCGCCCCGGAGGAGAACGAGTCCTGCTCGGACGCGACGACGGGGAACTTCACCCCGGTGAGGTCTTCCGAGACGGTCCACAGCCGCTGCTGGACGGCCACCTCGTGCGAGTCCGGGCTGGAGGCGACCAGCCGGGGGTGGCCCTTCACCTCGTTGCGTCCGCCGGGACCGTAGTACTGGCCGCCGAGCACGGCGGGGTCGGTGGCGGCGCGCAGGGTCGGCAGCGCGCCCATCGCCGGAGTCTGGGTGATCAGCGGCGCGAGCCAGGTGAGCGGGAGCCGGAGGGCCGCGGGGGAGTTGCGGGTGAGCTCGGTGTTGGACATGCCGGGGTGCGCGGCCACCGCGACGGTGGTGCCGTGCGCGGCGAGCCGGCGCTGCAGCTCGTAGGTGAACATGAGGTTGGCCAGCTTGGACTGCCCGTAGGCGGCGGCGCGGTTGTAGGACCGCTCCCACTGCAGGTCGTCGAAGTGGATCGCGGCCCGGATGCGGTGGCCGGTGCTGCTGACCGTCACCACGCGCGAGCCGGGCACCGGCAGCATCAGGTCCAGCAGCAGCCCGGTGAGCGCGAAGTGGCCGAGGTGGTTGGTGCCGAACTGCAGCTCGAAGCCGTCCCGGGTGGTCTGCTTCGGGGTGTACATCACGCCGGCGTTGTTGATCAGCAGGTCGATCCGGTCGAGCCGGGACCGCAGCGCCGCCGCCGCGGTCCGGACGGAGTCGAGCGAGGTCAGGTCCAGCGCCTGCACGGTCACGTCGCCGGTCATGCCGGCTGCGGCCTGCTCGCCCTTCTCGACGTCGCGCACGGCGAGCACCACGGACGCCCCGCGCTCGGCGAGCGCCTTGGCGGTCTCGTACCCCAGTCCGGTGTTGGCCCCGGTCACCACGGCCACCCGCCCGTGCTGGTCCGGAATGTCCGTCGTCGTCCACTTCTCGCTCATGCCAGGCTCCCGATCGTTCAAGGTACCGGAGGTATCTTGTGGGAGTGACATTAAAGTACTTCCGGTACGTTGTCAACGTACCGCCGGTACTGCAGTTAGGCTGGCGATCGTGACCTTCCAGCGGGCGCGAACCCAAGAGCAGCGGGAGATCCGTCGGCGGGCGATCCTCGACGCGGCGTCGGCGATGCTCGACGAGATGCCCGTGGCCGCCGTCACCCTGAACGAGCTCAGCCGCCGGGTGGGCCTGGCGAAGCCGAACGTGCTGCGCTACTTCGAGTCCCGCGAGGCGGTGCTGCTGGAACTGCTGAACCACTTCCTGCTGGAGTGGCTGACGGAACTGGCGAGCGAGCTGGCCGCCGACGTCGACGAAGATCTGCCCGTGGCCGAGCGAGCGGTGGCGGTGGCCGAGGTCCTCAGTCGCTCGCTGTCCGGCCGAGTGGTGCTGTGCGACCTCTTCGGCGCACAGGGCAGCGTCCTGGAGCACAACGTCTCCGTGGAGGTCGTAGCGCGCTACAAGCGCGCCTCCCTGGACCGCCTGACGACCATGGCCGCCCTGCTCCAGAAGTACCTGCCGGAGCTGGGCGAGAACGCGACGCTGTTCAGCCTGCAAACCATGGTCATGGCCGGCGCGCTGTCGGCGTACAGCACACCCCCGCCCAGCCTGCAGGCGGCCTACCTGGCCGAGCCCGACCTGGCCCGCTTCCGCCTGGAGCTGAGGGACTACTTGAAGCTGGCCCTGACCGCGACCCTCCTGGGCGTGCTGCCCCGCAGCTGATCCGCGCTGCGCCACCGCACCGCCGACGTGCGCACCGCTGCGACATCGGCGCGCACCCCGCCCGGCCCCGCGATCGGATCGAGGTCCCACCGGCGGCCGACACGCTCGACCGGCTGGCCGAAGCGGTCGGTCACCCGGCGCCGGCCGCTCCGCTCCGCACGACCGGCGCCTCTGCGGGAGCGGGCTACCGCAGGCGCCGGGCCCGCAGGACGGTGTCGTGGGCGTGGTGCGTGCCGGGTGGCGCGGGAGCCGTGCGCGGGCGGGTCTCGTCGACCAGGACGGTCCAGTCGTCGTCGAGGAGTTCGGCGACCTCGGCCGGCTGGTAGTAGGCGCCGACGTCGAAGCCGTGCGTTTCTCCCGGTGGCAGGTCGGCCAGGTCGTGGCCGCCGACGAGCAGGGTGCCGCCCGGCGCGACGGCGTCCAGCAGGCCGCGCAGCGCGCTGTGGCCCGGCTGCCGCAGGAGCGGGAAGTACTGGAGGGACACCAGGTCGAACGCGCGTGCCGGTGGTGGCGTCGTGGTCAGGTCGCCGAGCGTCCACGTCACGAGGTCCGCGAGGTCCGCGGTCGCGGCGGCGGCGCGTTCCAGGGCGGTCGGGGAGATGTCGACGCCGGTGACCCGCCAGCCCCGCCGGGCCAGCCAGTGCGCGTCGCCGCCCTCGCCGCACCCCACGTCGAGCGCTCGCCCTGGCGGCAGGTCGGCGACCTCGGCGACGAGCACTCCGTTGGGCCGGCCGCTGAAGACCTGGTCGCGGCCGCGGTACATCTCGTCCCAGAACTGGGCGTCCATCGGTCTCTCCTCGCTGGGGGGTGGCGTCGTCACCACCCTGCTCCCGACCGCGACGAACTGACAACGTTCTTTGCCGGAACCGCAACTTCCGCTGCGGTCGCGAACCGGCGGAGGTCGGTCGGAGGTCGTCCACGACGGCTCGTCCGTCACCCTGCGCGGGTCGAGACGCCGCGGGCCCACGAGTCGGCGCTGGTTCGCGCCCGTGCGCGCGGGGGCGTTCTCCGGCGACGCCGACCCCCGAGCGCCGAGAACGCCTGAATCAGCGCCCGACCGGTTCCGGCCGCACGTCCGCCGGTCGCGCGGGAGCGTCCCGCACGAGCGCGGGCGCGGCGCTGAGCAGGGCGACTCCCGCGGCGACGACGAGGCCGAGCGGGCCCGGTGCGCGGGCGAGCAGCGCGCCGGTCAGCGCCGAGCCGAGGGCCTGGCCGAGGACGAGCGCGACGAACAGCACCGACGTCCCGCGCGCGGCGGCGTGCGGCGCGACCCGGCTCGCCCACACGACGAGGACCGACGACGCCGCCGTGTAGCCCCAGCCGAAGACCGCGCACGCCGCGACGCTCAGCCACGGGGTGCCGGGAGCCAGGGCGAGAGCGAGGCTCGCCAGTGCCACGGGGACCACCGTCACCGTCCACGCCCCGCGCACGCCCCGCGCCAGCACGGCCCCGGACGCCGCCGCGAGCACCCCGCCCACGCCGAGGGCGATCCAGGCGACGACGGAGACGGGCGAACCCGGCTCGCTCGCCGCGTCGAGGAACGACCGGCCGTGCACCCAGACACCGGCGCTTCCCACGCCCAGGAGGACGGCCCCCGCCGCTGGCGTCCCGAGCAGCCGCCACGGCACGGGTGTGCCGGCGCTCGCGTCCGGCGCCTCGTGCCGGGGGTGATCGGCGAGGAGCACGACGGCCGTGACGACGACCGTCGTCACGGCGATGAGCCACCACGCCGTGCGCCAGTCGGGCAGCACCAGCAGGGCGAGCACGCCCGCGACGACGAGACCGGGCCCGGTTCCGGCGTTGGCGACCGTCTGCGCCGCGTCCTGCCGCGCGGGCGCCACGTTGCGGCGCACCAGGGCGACCACGGCCGGTGAGGCCAGTCCGGCGCCGGCGGACCCGGCCACCGCGGCCGCGGCGAACACCGCCGGGTGGGCGGCGGCGGCCATGCCCGCGGAGCCCGCGGCCGCGAGCAGTCCGGCGCTCGCGGCCACCGGCCGCGGACGGCGCTCGGCGATCAGGAACGCCAGGACCGCGGCGACGCAGTAGGCCGCCGAACCGCCGGACGCGACGAGCCCCGCCACCTCGACCGGCAGGCGCAGGTCCCGCTGGACGTCCGGGAGGAAGAGCCCGTAGCCGAGCCGGACCAGTCCGTAGGTGGCGGCGATGAGTGCGGTGGCTCCACTGAGCAGCGCAGATGACTGTAACGACCGTTTCATTGAAACGGAGGTTACAGTGTGTGTCGTGTCAGCGCGACCTCGCCCCAGGGAACGGCTGCTGGACGCCGCGGACGAACTCCTGTTCACCGGGGGGATCGCGGCCACTCCGGTGGACGCCGTCCTCGCCCGCGCGGGCGTCGCTCCCGCCACCCTCTACGCCCACTTCCGCAACAAGGAGGGCCTCGTCGTCAGCGCGCTGCGCCGCCGCCTCGAACGCTGGGACCGGCAGTGGCAGGAGGCGGTCGACGCGGAGACCGACGACCACCGCCGCCTGCTCGCCGTGTTCGACGCGCTCCAGCGCTTCCGGCTGGCTCCCGCCGCCGCCAGGTGGTGCGCCTTCCTCGGCACGGCGGCCGAACGCCCTCACCCGGACGGCGACCTGGCGCGGACCCTCGCGGACGACACCCGCCTGTTCCGCGACCGGCTGACCGCGCTCGCGGTGCCCGTGGCGCACGACGGGGCCGAGGCGCTCGCCGAGCAGCTCCTGCTCGTCGTCACGGGCGTCCTCGCGATGATGCTCCGCGGGGACGCCGACGCGGCGATCGAACGCGGCCGTGCGACGGCGGAGGTCCTGGTGCGCGCCGCACGGCCGGCAGAGCCGTCCTGAGTGGACGGTGGCGTGCTCAGAGCTCCACGGGGAACGACTCGATGCGACGTCCCAGCGGCAGTGACGGACGCCGGAGCGGACCACCGTCGACCGGCCGCAGGCCGGGGAAGCGGTCGAGCAGGACGCGGAAGCACTCCTCGGTCTCCATCCGGGCCAGCGAGGCGCCCAGGCAGTAGAACGCTCCGAGGCCGAAGGCGGTGTGCCGGTTGGGCTTGCGCCTGACGTCGAACCGGTCCGGCTCGAAGAACACGCTCGGGTCCCGGTTGCTCGCGAGCATGGCCAGGTAGAACTGCCGACCGGCGGGGAAGGACGTGCCCGCCACCTCCACCGGCTCCGTGCTCACCCTGGCGACCACCCCCGCCGGGCCGTCGCAGCGCAGCATCTCCTCCACGGCGGAGGGCGTCAGCTCGGGCTCGCTCTTCAGCAGGGCCAGCTGGTCGGGGTTGTCGAACAGCAGCGCCAGCCCGTTGGCGATGAGCCCGGCCGTCGTCTCGTGACCGGCGAAGAGCAGCAGCACGCAGTTCGCGACGATCTCGTCCTCGGTGACGACGCCCTCCCGCTCTGCGGCCACGAACACGCTGAGCAGGTCCTCGCTCGGCGTCCGGCGGCGTTCGTCGACCAGGCCGCGCAGGTAGTCCTGCATCTCCAGGACGCTGCGCTGACTCTTGCGCAACAGGTCGACGTCCGCGAGCTGGAACAGCGCCAGGATGTCCCGCGACCAGGCCTGGAGCTGCTCCCGGTGGCGGGTGGGCATGCCGAGCATCTCGGCGATCACGTTGGCCGGCAACGGGTAGGCGAGGTCGGCGACGACGTCCATCCGTCCCCGCGGCTCCACCGCGTCGAGCAGCTCGTGCGTCAGCTCGCGCACCCGCGGACGCAGCAGGTCCACCGTGGCCGGGGTGAAGTAGCGCTTGAGCAGCTGCTGGAAGCGCACGTGGTCGGCGGGATCGGTGTGGCCCATCCACATCGCGACGGAGGTGCGCACGGGCCGCAGCTCCTCCAGCTCGGCCGGGGTCAGCCGGTCCAGTCCCTGCGTGAGGTTGGCGGTGCTCATCCGGCGGTCCTTCAGCGCGGAGAGCACGTCCGCGTACCGGGTGATCAGGTGGGCGTCCAGCTGGGGGATGTAGCTCACCGGCGTCTCGGCGCTGATCCGGCGCAGCAGCGGCAGCGGATCGTCCAGCACCTCCGGGGTGAACAGGTCGTAGGAGGGGAAGGTGGCGACCGGTTCGCTCATGCTGCCAGTCTGTCCGAGCGTCGGCTGCGGGGGCAGCGCCACGAGGGGGAACCGTCCGCACGGCGTGCTGCTCGACCGGACGATCCGATCACCCGATCAGCCCATCCGGTCCCGGTCGTCGTTCGACTTGCCAGATCGGCAACGAAACTTGCCGGGCGGTCGAGCGGGCGGTCAGGGTGGTGGAGGAGGTGACGCGCATGAGCGCAGCAACAGGACCGGACCGCACGACGACCGTCAGCACCGGAGAGGGCGACCCCGGCTCGACGCCGTTCTCGCACGAGGCGGAGGCCGAGGTGTGCCGCCGCGTGATCGGGCACCGCGGGCACGGTCTCCGCCCGTCCCCGGAGCGGTGACGGCCTGCCGGAGGGCGGCTCGGTCCCCGACGAGCCGCCTCCCCGGAACCGGAGTTCACAGCAGGCGCTTGATCTCGCCCCTGGCCCGGTAGAAGCCGCCGTTCGCGGACGGGTGCACCTCCGTGACGACGTAGCGCGCCCCCGGCACGCGGATGTCCTTGGGGAACTGCACGCCCAGCCGCGAGTCGTAGCCCTCGGACACGACGTGCACGCGCAGCCGCCCGCCGTCCTGCACGCACTCGACCACGACACCGCCGGTGTGCGCCGGCACCCCGGCGATCGTCTCCACCTCGGCGGTGGCCTCCACGCGCCGCCAGCCGTCGGCCTTGACGTCGCTGCGCCGCGGCAGCACCCCCTGTTCGGCGGCGTGCACGGCGGCCGGGCTGGCGTCGATGCACGCCAGGGAGCCGTCGGTGGTCACGAGGTAGAGCCGCTCGTCGTGGTACTGCATGGAGAACGCCGAACCGCAGCCCGTGCCGAGCTTCCACAGCCGCGTGCCGTCGGCGGCGAAGCAGTACACCGACGAGTGGCTGTCGCCCGCGAAGACGTACTCGCCGTCCGGGGAGGTCGCGCAGGAGAACACCGCGGCGTCGCAGCGGTAGCGGGCGATCTCCGCGCCGTCGGACTTGGCGAGGCGGTGCACCTCGCCCCGGCTCGTGCCGGCGAACACCTCGCCCGCCTCCTGCCAGCCGAACAGCACGTCGCCCGGCGTGTCGGTGTGCCACACCGGGTCCCCGCTGCGCGCCCGGTAGTGCGTGACGCCCCCGGAGTGGCCGTGGAAGACGCCCTCGGTGGCGCAGCGCACCATCCACGCGCTCTCGCCCGCGCTGCGGCGCGACCACTGGAACTCGTCCTCGTGGTCGACGACCGTGATCCCGCCCTGCCGGTCGGAGACGCCCAGGACGCCGTCGTCGATGTCGAGCCAGTAGATGTCGACGTTGCTCGCGATCTCGTAGGCCACGCGCGGGACCTTGCCGCCCAGGTCGTACACGCGGCCGTCGTCGCAGCCCGCGTAGATCCAGAAGTCGTCGGCGACGATGCACTTGACGCCGTCGGGCAGTCCGAACCGGCCGGTGACGGAACCGTCGTGGGTGAGGGTGTAGACGTCGCCCCGCTCGTTGCCGATCCACACCCGGTCCTCGCCGACGAAGATCCCGAACGCCGCGGCGCCCGAGGCGAACCGCCACAGCACCGGAGCCTGCTGCGCGGTGGAGCGCGTGCTGGTGATCTGCCGCCGGGTGATCGGGCGGCGCTGCCGCACGCCCTTCACGGCGGGCGCGTACCCCTTGCGCACCTTCTCGCCGATCTTCTTCTCCGCGGCGTTGCGCGCCTTCGCGGCGTCGGCGTAGGACGTGGTGCGCACCGCGCCCCGCTCACCGATGCGCCCGTAGGTGATGGTGACCGCGGTGCCGTCCACGTCCACCTCGTAGAACTTGTGCG
This sequence comes from Umezawaea beigongshangensis, assembly GCF_016464305.1. Lineage (GTDB taxonomy): Bacteria > Actinomycetota > Actinomycetes > Mycobacteriales > Pseudonocardiaceae > Umezawaea_A > Umezawaea_A beigongshangensis. The sequence goes on along the minus strand of NZ_JAEIOJ010000002.1, from coordinate 205,628 downwards.
CACCGCCGCCCGCCTCGGACAGCTCCAGGTACGTGGTGCCAGTGGACATGGTGTTCCCCCTCGGTCCCATGTGATCGACTGCGCTCACGCTATCGACGGCCACCGACAGTTCTCCGATCTTGCGAACGGTCGCCCGCGTCACTTCTCCGCCGATCTGATCGACAGCGCTCCGGTCGCGTGCGAGCCTGCGATCGGCGGTGGCCGACGCGGGCCGCCGGGGGGAGGGGTCTGTCGGGTGGGCTCCGTGTTCGACGACGCGGCGGCCGGGGCGGGGTTCGTCCTGGACGACGCCCAGGCCCTGGTGGCCGAGCGGCTCGGGCGGCTCGTGAGCGAGGTGTCGCGCCACCGCGGACGGTTCCGGAAGCCTCCTCGTGGCGTTCACCTGTGGGGCCCGGTGGGGCGCGGCAAGAGCTGGCTGGCGTCGGTCGCGTTCGACGCCGCCGACGTCGAGGGGAAGCGGCGCCTGCACTTCCACGACTTCTTCCGCGACTTCCACGCCGCGTACTCCCGGCACCGCGCCGCCGACCTGGCGGTGGACCTGGCCGTCGCCGAACTGCTCGACGGCTGCCGCTTCCTGTGCTTCGACGAGTTCCACGTCCACGACCCCGGTGACGCCGTGCTCCTCGGGCGCCTGCTGCGCTCGCTGTTCGAGCGGCGGGTGGTGCTGCTGACCACGTCGAACCACCCGCCGGGCGGACTGCTGCCCGAGCCGTTGTACCACCACCTAGTCGAGCCGACCGTCGCATTGCTGGAGCGCGAGGTCGACGTGGTCGAGCTGAACGGCCCGGTGGACCACCGCAGGCAGCGCGGTCCCGGCGGGCCGAGGTCGGGCTTCGAGCGCGGCGCGTACCTGTGCCCCGGCACCGGCCAGCAGGTGCGGGCGCTCGGCCTCGCGCCGCCGAGCGCCGACGAGGCCCGCGTGCTGGAGGTCGGCGGGCGGGCGCTGCGCGCCGCCGCCGTGCGCGAGGACCTCGTGTGGTTCGACTTCTCCGAGCTGTGCGCCGGGCCGACGTCCGCGGCGGACTACCTGCCCCTGGCGGATGACTTCCCGACGTGGGTCGTGTCGGGCGTGCCCCGCCTGGGCGACGTCGACGAGCAGGCGGCCCAGCGGTTCGCGTACCTCGTCGACGTGCTGTGCGACCGGGACGCGCGCCTGGTCCTCGTCGGGGAGGCGCCGCTGGCGGAGGTGCTGCGCGGGAACCGCGCGCCGAGGGACGTCGACCGGCTGGAGAGCCGGCTCTCGCTGCTGTCCGTCGCACCCGACGGCCCGACCGGTGCGTGAACGCGGTTCCCGCGGGGAGACCTGCGCCGTGCTGAGCAGCTCGGTCGGCAGCCGCGGGTGATCGCCCCGGCCGTGCACTTCGGGCAGGGCGCGCCGCCGCAGACCCGGCCCCGCTCGGAGCTGGCGGTCGACCTGCCGCAAAGGCGGTCTGCGCCTTCGCCACCGGGGTGGTGGCCGACGCGCTCGCCGCGCGGCGGGGGCCGGGACCGGGCCAGCGGCACGCCGCGACGCGACCCGGCCGGCGCTCGGGCGTCGGGCCGCTGCCGCGGTGGGCGTCCGGCACCGGCTGACCGCGAGCCCGCCCGCTCTGACTCGTCGTGATGCAGCCGTCACGGTTCGTGAGGTAGATTCGGGTGTGCTGGTCGGACGGGAACGATCGGCTTCCCGCTCGACCACGCCCAGCACGATCGGGTTCGACGCGTCGTGCCGGTGAGCACCACTCGACGTGGCAGGTGCCCGGCCCCGGTGGGACCCGGCGTGGAACGAGCAGAGGTTGACCGCATGTCCGAGCGTCCGGCACGCGACGCCGAGTTCTCCAGTGCCGACTTCCCGCTGACCACGCGCCGCGTCCAGTACCGGCCCGACCTGCTGGTGGTCTCCGCGCAGGGCGAGATCGACCTCCTCACGGCCCCCCGGCTGGCCCGAGCGCTCGACGGCGACCTCCCGGCCCTGGTGGTGGTGGACCTGACGAGGGTCACCTTCCTCACCGCGGCCGGCATCGGGGTGCTGATCGAGGCGGCGCAGCGCTCCGGAGCGGCCGGCCACCGCCTCGGAGTCGTCGCCCACGACCGCCTGGCGCTGTACGTGCTGCGGATGAGCGCCGTGGCCGCCGAGATCCCGACCTACGAATCGCTCGCCGACGCCGTGCGCGAACTCGCCTCCACGCACTACCGCACACCGGGCGGGCGGCCTCCGGCCCGCGCCGACGAGCCGACCGGGACCGACCACCCGCGCTGACCACCCGGGGTCGACCCGGCCGAACCCCGCACGTCGCCGGGTGACGGGACCGGCCCGTCACCCGGCGACGAGGGATCAGCGCCGGTCGGAACCGTGCAGGTCGGCCACCTCCTGATCGCTGAGCGCGCGGCCGACGGCGCGCACCTGGTCGATCGACCCGGACCAGTGATCGGTGCTCTGACCGGCGTACTTGGCGCGGCCGATCGTCAGCGGCCCGGTGCTGACCACGTCCGGACCGGCCTGCGCCGTGCCGACGCGCTGCCCGTCCAGGTACAGACGGGCCTCACCGCTGGCGTGGTCGCGCACGCCCACCAGGTGGTACCACCGGCCCAGCTCCGGCGTCACCGCGAGGGTGGCCCGGTGCCCGCCCGGTGTGCTGAAGGCGAAGGTGCCCCGGCCGTACTGGAGGTAGAACGGGTTCTCCGTCACCCGGCCGTCCTGGCTCACGGCGGTGGCGTAGTTGCCGGGCAGCGCGTCGAGCGTCACCCACGCCGAGACCGTGTAGTCGCCCCTGGTGTCGAGGACCGGGCGTCCGGTCTGGGCGAAGTCGCCGTCACCGTCGAAGTGGAGCGCGGACCCGCTGATCCCGCTCACCCACGAGGTGTTCCCGCTGAGTGCGACGTCGCTGCCGCCGCCGCTGCGGTCGCGACCCACCAGCTCCCTGCCCTCGTCCAGCGGCCAGTGCCCGCGGCCGGGGAACGTGGCGTCCTCCCCGGCGCGCGCACCCGCGGCGACGACCTGCCGGTTGATCTCGCGCACCGGAGCGGGATCGACCTTGATCTCCCGGCGGTCGTAGGTCCACAGGCCGTTCAGCTCGTTCTCCAGGTCGGTCACCTGGGTGTAGACCGAACCGGACAGCTCCGCGCCCGCGGCGTCGAGGTAGAACGTCCTGGTGTTCTCGACGTACTTGGCCGTCAGCGCCGCCTTGTCCGCCACGCCGCTGTAGATGGCCGCCGGGGTGCCCGGCCACATGTGGCCCGGCGTGCGCAGCGTGAAGCCGCCGTGCTCGCCGTCCATCGCGACACGGGTCGCGTCCGGGTACGGCGCGTCCGTGTTCAGGTAGTCGTGGTGGTCGATCACGTCGCCCTTGCCGGAGTCGCCCTTCGAGTTGCAGCAGTTCACACCGCTGTGCGCGTTGGTGATCCGGGACGGGTCGGCCGCCTTCACCGACTCGGCGATCTGGCCGGTGGCCTCGCGGTCCCACTCGCCCCAGCCCTCGTTGAACACGACCCAGCCGATGATCGACGGCGAGTCGTGCAACTGCTCCATCGTGCGGCGGCCCTCGGTGAGGAACGCCTGCTGTCCCTGCTCGTTCGTGATGTCGCCGGACACGAAGTCCTGCCACACCAGCAGGCCCAGCTGGTCGGCGTGGTGGTACCAGCGGGCCGGTTCGACCTTGATGTGCTTGCGCACCGCGTTGAACCCCAGGTCCTTCTGGGCCTGGAGGTCGAACCGCAGCGCCTCGTCCGTCGGCGCCGTGTAGAGGCCGTCCGGGAAGAAGCCCTGGTCCAGCATGGCGAGGGAGAAGATCGGCTTGCCGTTGAGCACGAGCTTCGGGAAGCCGCCCACCTCCTGCACCGCGATCGAGCGCATGCCGAAGTAGCTGCCCACGGAGTCCCTGCTCCGCCCGTCGGTGAGCACGACGTCCAGGTCGTAGAGGTACGGGTCGTCCGGGCTCCACAGGTGGGGCCGCGGCACCGGCAGGTTCAGCGGCGCGTTGGCCGGACCGCTGACGCTGCCGACCTTGCGGCCCCTGCTGTCGCGGGCGGTGGCCGTGACCCGCGCGGACGGCGACGCCGACGTCGAGCGGACCTCGACGGCCAGGCTGCTCGTCGCGAGGTTCGGCGTGCTCCTGACGTCGTCGATCGCCGTGACGGGAACCGGCTCCAGCCACACGGTCTGCCAGATGCCGGAGGACTCCGTGTAGACGATGCCGCCGGGGTTCGAGGACTGCTTGCCCACGGGCTGGTTCGGGCCGGTCGTGTCGGTGACCGCCACGACGATCTCCTGCTGGCCCGACCGGCGCAGGGCGTCGGTGATGTCGGCGGAGAACTCCGTGTAGCCGCCGACGTGCTCGGCGACCTGCCGGCCGTTCACCCACACCCGCGCGTGGTGGTCGACGGCGCCGAAGTTGAGCCGCAGCCGCTGCCCGGAACCGATGCGCCAGCCAGCCGGAACCGTGACCAGCCTGCGGTAGAACATGTGGTCCTCGTGGCGCTCCAGCCCGGACAGCTGCGACTCCACGGGGAACGGCACGACGATCCGCTCCGCGAGCGGCTGCCCGAACCGCGGCTGCTCGCCCTCGTGGGCACCGGCGAACTCCCAGGGACCGTTGAGGTTGAGCCACTTCTCGCGCACCTGCTGCGGCCGGGGGTACTCGGGCAGCGGGTGCTCGGCGTCCACGTCGTCGGCCCACTCGGTGCGCAGCCGGTGGGTCGAGGAGTTGGCGGCGTTGCGGACGATCTGGGGCACCGCCTCCCCGCCGACGGCCAGGCCGCCGGAACCGTCGTAGGAGAAGCGGACCCGCTGGCCGCGCTGAACCGGCGCGGTCAGCGTCACCACGAGGCGCGAGGAGTCGTCGGGGGCCACGGCCACCGAACCGATCGGCATCGGCGTCGTGTCGGCCTCGACGGTGAGGTGGCCCGCCGCCTCGGCGACGGCCGTGACCGCGTCCTCGAAGTCGGCCACCACGCGCAGGCCGTCCTCGGCGACGGTCAGGCCGACCGGGTACACCTCGAAGCCGTCCGGCGGCGTGAAGGCCGACTCCGGCACGATCTGCTTGGCGATCGAGGCGCTCGACCAGCGCAGGAACATGTTCGCGCCGCCGACGTCCTGGAACATCTCCAGCCGGAAGTCGTGCCGCTCACCCGCGATCAGGCGCACCGGCGCGCTGTGCTGCTCGACGTCCCAGTCCCCGACCCAGTGGTCGATCACCGGCTGGTCGTCGACGAACAGCCGGAAGCCGTTGTCGCCGATCGCGGAGAACGTGTAGTCGCCGGTCTCCGGAGCCGTGATCCGGCCCGTCCAGCGCGCGGTGGTGTGCTCGGTCCGGCCGGTCAGGGACTCGAAGGTCGCGGCCAGTCCGGGGAGGTCGATGTTCGGGTCGAGGGTGATGCCCCCGAGGTGGGCGAAGTCGTGGGCGCCGGGGGCCGACGCCCGGAAGTACTCGCCCTTCAGGCCGTGCACCTCAGCGGTGGCCGAGTCGGCGTCGGGCTCGGCCGCGGAGGCGAACGGTGCGCCGCCCGCGGGCAGCGCGAGGACCGAGGTGATCAGCAGCAGGATCAGGGTGAGCGACCGGAACACTGGTCGTGGCATGACGTCCTTCCTGGGCCGTCGCGTGTGAGGCGACTCACAGACCTCCTCAATGAAGCACGCCCGTTACAGGAAGGCAACAGCACTGCACAGAATCTGGCGCAAATCGAACAGGCAAGCCCCCAAATGCCGTTGACTTTTGGCGTTTTAACCAGCTCTGCGCCCTGAGGTCGGAGCGGCGGGCCCCGTGGCGCGGCACGGGTGTCAACGGCGTTCACGAGGTGGACGCGATCGGCGGACCCTTGCCGTGCGCGCCCCCTCTCGCCACCATCGGCGGCGTGCGCCGGGTGACCACCGCGGCGCGGAACGGCGGGCGGAGAACCGGATGGGCGGCGAGCACGGCACGGCTGCCGCGCGTTCTCGCGCGTCCTGGCTGCGCTCCGGCGCGCGGGTGCTGTGCGCGCGCCGGCACGTCGACTTCGGCCGCCTCCGCAGCGCGGCCTGTTCCGGCTGACGACCCACCTCGCCCGGACCGCAGCTCGACCGCAGAGGACTCCCGCCCGAGTCCCGCCTCACGGAGGTCGTCCCGATGACCCGCACGATTCCGAAGCACCACCGCGCCGACGGCACCGCACCGGTCGTCACCGCGCTGCGCGTCCCCGGCCGCCCACCGCTCGGCGCCGACGGGAAGAACACCGTGCGCCTGCTGATCAGCATCAGCGTCGAGGCGGAGGCGGAGCAGATCGCCGCGGCCACCACGCGCGTCGTGCAGGCGCTGCGCGAGGCGGGCCTCGCCGTCGACGTCGGCGTGCCGCAGCAGCGTCAGCGCGACGTGGAGGTGCGCGTCCTGCCCCACTCGCGCCGGGTGCTGCACCGCGGCTCGCCGGTCGAGCTGAGCAGGCTGGAGTTCGACCTCCTGCTGTTCCTGTGCGAGCACCCGGACCGCGTGCACCGCCGCCGCGATCTGCTGTTCCACGTGTGGGGCGGCGGCCAGGCGGGCGTGCGGACCGTGGACGTGCACGTGCGCCGCATCCGCGGCAAGCTCGGCGCGGCGGCGGACCTGATCTCCACAGTGCGCGGGATCGGCTACCTGGTGGAGTCCGGGCAGCGGGTGCGCGTGGAGCGGGAGGACCTGATCGGCCGATCCGGAGTTCCCTCCTCCGGCCCGGTCACCGGGGAGTGGTGACGCCGTCCCGGCGCGCGGCGATCCGGCCGAGTCGATCTCGCGACGACCGAGTCGCGCGACCTGTTCGGCTCAGCGGGTGACGAGGACCCGGCGTGGTCCGCGCCGCCCGCCGCCGCACCGGTGCGCCCGACCGATCACCGCGCCGACGCGGGAGCCGTCTCGGAACCGGCACCGGTGCGGCGGAGCCGGGGGAGCACCGCCGCCGCCGTGCCCAGACCGGTGGGCCCGCCGAGGACGCGCGTCGTTGCGCGCGGGAGCGCGCCCGTGCCGTGGGGCGCGGGGGTCGTGTCGGGCGGCAGCGACGCTGTCGACGTGCCCGGTCCGGTGAGGCCGCCGAGCGTGCGGGCCGCTCCCCGCCGGGCGTGGGGCGCGGGGGTCGTGTCGGGTGGGAGCGACGCTGTCGACGTGCCCGGTCCGGTGAGGACGTGGGTGGTTCCGCGCGGACGTGCCGCGGACGTGCCGAGACCCGCGGGGCCGAGCGTGCGGGCCGTTGCGCGCGGAGGTGTGGCCGCGGACGTGCCCGGACCAGCGGGACCGGTGAGGGCGCTGGTCGTCTCCTGCGCGTTCCGCACCAGGTCGGCCTCCTCGTAGCGGTGGCACCCCTCGTGCCAGATCTTGATGCCGGCCATCCAGCGCTTCAGCTCGTCGGCGTAGCCCGTGAGCGTGGCGCGGGCGCCGGCGTCCAGGCCGAAGTCCTCGAACAGGGCGGGCAGGTCGACGTCCACGACGTGCTGGAACTGCCGCATCCGCGCCGTCATCAGGTCGTTCACGATCCTCATCGCGGTGGGCGGGTCGCAGTCGAGGAAGTTCTGCACGACCAGGACGCCGTTGTGGATCTCGCCCTCGAACTGGATCTCCTTCTGGTAGGAGAACAGGTCGTTGAGCAGGCACGCGTAGTCGGCCGCCGCGTTCTCCATCGACGTGATCGGCCGGGAGCGGTAGACCTCCGGCGGCACGCTCCGCCCGTGCGACAACCGCGACAGGCTCATGGTGAGGTCCGAACCGAAGGTCTTGCGACGCATCTCGACGTAGTCGACCGGGTCGGGGATGCGGTTCATCACCTGGTTGCCCAGTTCCCACAGCCAGCTCTCGGTCATGTCCACGACGGTGCGGCGGAACGTGCGCCGCGCCTGCGGGGTCATCGGGCCCGCCGTGCGGGCCCACAGGTCGGCGAGCCCGCGCTCCAGCGGGTCGACCGGCACGGGCGTCGTCTCGGCGTCCACCGGCATGAACTCCGCCAGCCGCTTCGTGTACGCGGCGGCGACCAGGACACCGGCGCCGCGGCCGAAGACGACCGGGTAGAGGTCGTCGCCGTAGGTGCCCCAGGTGAGCCAGTCCGACGTCAGGTCCAGTTCCTCGGACGTGGCGTCCGGGTGGATGCCCGCGGCGCACAGCGGCAGGTCGTAGTCCCGCAGCTTCCGCTCGTTCCAGACGTTCGGCCCCCGCGTGCCGGGCAGCGGGCCGATGATGCCCATCCGCTCCGACCACTCCACGACGTGCTCGCGCGAGGTGGCCAGGTGCGGGCTCAGCGTGGTGGTGTAGGGCATGTGGATCTCGGGCAGCGGCAGCGAGCCCACGACCGTGAACGGTACGTGGCTGAAGCTCCTCGTCCGCTGCGGAGCGGTCGCCAGCACCGACGACACGATGCGCGCCGCGGAGGTGCCGAGCCCCCGCGGACCGCCGAGCACACCCGCCGCCTGCCCCTGCTCGCCAGCGCCGTTCATGTAGCGGCTGGAGCGCGTGTGCCACTCGTGGCCGCCGGACTGCCAGTCCTGCAGGCCCTTGGCGTAGGCGAGGACCGCCGTCCTGCTCGCCGGGTCCAGCGCGTGCTCCTCGAACAGGGCGGGCAGTTCGGTGAAGGCGGTGTGCTCGAACTGGTGCAGCCGGGAGGTGAGCAGGTCGTTGACGGCCTCGGCCGCGCGCTGCGTGTCGATTCCGAGGAAGCGCTCGAAGACCAGCACGCCGTTGCTCAGCTCGCCCTCCTGCTGGACCTCGCGCTGGTAGGAGAACAGGTCGTTGCGCAGGTGGACCGCGTCGGAGAAGGTGTCCCGCAGCACGTGCAGCGGGCGGCTGTGGGCGACCGCGGCGGGCACCTCGGCGTTCACCGCGTGCTCCACGAGGTTCGCCGACCACGGCGCGCCGCCCACCTTGCGGCGCATCTCGACGTACTCGACCGGGTTGGCGAGGCGGCCCTCGTCGATGTTGGCCAGCTCCCACAGCGACTCGTCGAGCAGGTTCCTCGTGCTCTCCGCGAAGCGCCGACGCCAGTCGGCCGACCTGCTCGGGACGGTGCGCGTCCACAGGTCGGCCAGTCCGCGTTCCACGGGGTTGGTGGGCGTGGCCGTGATCGGGCCCCGCACCGGCGTGAACGCCCGCAACCGGTCCAGGTACTCCCGCGCGCCGGGCACGTCGCGGCTGCGCTTGTACAGCTCCAGGAAGTGGTCGTCGAAGTAGAAGACCCAGACGTACCAGTCGGTCACGAGGTCGAGCTCCGGCCCCGGCGCGTCGGGGTGGGTGTAGGAGCAGAGCAGCGCGTAGTCGTGGGAGTCGAAGTCGTGCTCGCTCCAGATCGCGACGCCGTTCTGCGGCACGTCGATCATGTCCATCGCGTGCGCCCACGCCTTGCTGTGGACGCGCGCCCCCTCCAGTTCGGGGTTCAGCCGGGCCGGGTGCGGTGTGTAGAACTCCGGCAGCGTGAATGGCTGCATGTCCTGGATCTGACCTCTCGTGCGGCGGGTGGCCCGAACGCCGGTCCGGGGCGGGGGAGACCCGGTCGTCTCGGCCGTCGCAGGCAACCAGAGAGGGTGGCCGGCGCGACACCCCGCCGACGCGATTCCACACGATCGGGAGGGGCGAGTTCCTCCGTTCCGGCAAGAGCGGTGCGGCGGGAGCGGTGATCACCACGTCCACGACGTGCTCGAACGGCTCGTGCCCGGCCGCGAGGTGACAGGATGGGCGCCGTGGACGTGCTCAGCAGGAACTGCGTGGTGGTCGACGGACCGGTGGACGGTCCGGTGGTGGTGCTGTCGCACGGCTTCGGATGCGATCAGAACCTGTGGCGGCTGGTGGCGCCCGCCCTGGCCGAGAGGTTCCGGGTGGTGCTGTTCGACCACGTGGGAGCGGGCAGGTCGGACCTGTCGGCCTGGCGGGAGGACCGCTACTCGTCCCTGGAGGGCTACGCGGAGGACGTGCTGGAGATCCTGCGCGAGCTCGACCCCGGTCCCGTGGTGTTCGTGGGGCACTCCGTCAGCGCCATGATCGGCGTGCTGGCTGCGGTCGCCGAGCCGGAGCGCTTCGCGGGCCTGGTCCTGCTCACCCCCTCGCCGCGCTACGTCGACGACGAGGGCTACCGGGGCGGGTTCAGCGCGGAGGACGTCGACGAGCTGCTGGAGTCGCTGGAGAGCAACTACCTGGGCTGGTCGGCGGCGATGGGGCCGGTGATCATGGGCACTCCGGACCGTCCCGAGCTGGAGGAGGAGCTGACCAACAGCTTCTGCCGCACGGACCCGAAGATCGCGCGGGTGTTCGCGCGCGCCACGTTCCTGTCCGACAACCGGGCCGACCTGCCGAAGGTGGCCGTGCCGACCCTGGTCGTCGAGTGCTCGCAGGACGCCATCGCGCCCAGGGAGGTGGGCGCGTACGTCCACGCGCAGATCCCCGGCAGCGAACTGGTCACCCTGGACGCCACCGGCCACTGCCCGCAGCTCAGCTCCCCGGAGGCCACGACCGAGGCGATCACGGCCTTCGTCGCCGGTGCGCGGTGATGTGCGCGACCGGGCAGGACCCGGACGGCGGGGCGGACGACGCCCGCGACGACTCCGCGGCGGCGTTCTCCGCACTGCTGGAGGACAGCGCCGAAGACCTCTACGAGCACGCGCCCTGCGGGTACCTGTCCACGTTGCTGGACGGCCGGATCGCCAAGATCAACACGACGATGCTGGGCTGGCTGGGGTACACCCGCGAGCAGGTCGTGGGCCGGTTGCGGTTCGCCGACCTGCTCACGGTCGGCGGCAAGATCTACCACGAGACGCACTTCGCGCCGCTGCTGCGGATGCAGGGCGAGCTGGGCGGGGTGGCGCTGGAGCTGCGCACGGCCGACCGCCGCCGGCTGCCGGTGATGGTGACCTCCGTCGTCAAGACCGGAGCCGACGGGCAGCCGCTGCTGATCCGCACCACCGTCTTCGACGCCAGGGACCGCCGGTCCTACGAGCGCGAACTGCTGCGCGCCCGCGAGGAGGCCGAGCGGGAGCGCGACCGGGCGCAGCGCCTGGCGACCACCCTCCAGCGCAGCCTGCTGCCCCCGACGCTGCCCCCCGTGCCCGGCGTCGAGGTCGACTCGTACTACCACATCGCCTCTCCCGAGCAGGTCGGCGGCGACTTCTACGACCTGTTCCCGCTCTCCGGGGAGCGGTGGGGCCTGTTCCTGGGCGACGTCTGCGGCAAGGGCGCGGGAGCCGCCGCCGTGACGTCGCTGGCCCGCTACACGCTGCGCGCCGCGGCCGTCTACGACTCCGATCCGGTCGCGGTGCTGGACAACCTGAACACCGTGCTCAACCACGAGTACCACCTCGACGACCCGCGGTTCTGCACCGTGATCTTCGGCCTGCTGACGCAGACGGACGACGGCTGCACCGTCCAACTGGCCAGCGGTGGTCATCCGCCCGCGCTGCTGCTGCGCGCGGACGGGACGGTCGAGCAGCAGCACACCACCGGCGGACAGCTCGTCGGCGTCCTGCCCGACCCGCGCTTCGTCACCGCGACCGTGCGACTGACGCCCGGTGACACCCTGCTGCTCTACACCGACGGTCTCACCGAGGCGCGCGTCGACGCCGCCCGCAACCGCTACGACGACGAGGCCCTGCTCGACTTCGCCACCGCACTGGCCCCCACCAGCGCGTCCGTGGCCATCACCGCCGTGCGGAGCCTGCTGACCAGCTTCGGCGACGGCCTCGACGACGACACCGCGGTGCTGGCCCTCAGCGTCCCCGCCGATCCGGGTCGGGCGCGGCGGTGAGCGACCTCGTCACCACCGCCCGCACCAGCGGCACCGGCAGCGTGCTGGCGCTGGCCGGGGAGCTCGACCTCAGCACGGCCGATCGGGTGCGCTCCGCCCTGGACGCGCTCGCGCTGGGACCGGGCTGGCGGCTGGTCCTCGACCTGTCCGGCGTCACCTTCTGCGACTCCAGCGGCATCACGGCGCTGGTCGTCGCCCACAACCGCGCGCGGGCCGTGAACGCCGACCTCGTGCTGGCGGGCGTGCCGGACCACCTCGTCCGGATGCTGCGCGTCGTCGGTCTGGACCAGGTCTTCACCACCGACTCGGGCGCCGACCCCCGCGAGGCGTGAGCCCGGCGCTCCACTCGTGGTGTCCGAACGCTCCACTCGTGGTGCTCGAACGCTCAACTCGCGGGATCAGCGGGGCAGGGCCACCGCTTGCAGGTCCAGGCGGCGCAGGACGCGGTCGGCCGCGGCCGGGTCGGTGCCGCGCTCCGTGCGGGCCGCCAGCACCTCGCGACGGGCGGCCGACAGGGCGTCGGCGTGCACGCGCTCCAGGACGCGGCGGCGTTCGCGCAGCTCCGCGGCCCGGCGGCGGCCCTCCGGTTCCGGCGAGTGCGCCGCCACGTCGGCGCGCAGGGTCGCGAAGCGCGAGATCAGCCACTGCAGGACGTCCTCGGGGATCTGCTCGCGCAGCTCGTGCTGCCGCACGGCGACGACCGCCGCGTCCTGCGCCCGCAGGGCGAGCGCGCCCTCCGCCTCGTTCTCGGCGTCGGCGCACGCCTCCACCCCGGTGAGGCGCACGACCAGCGGCAGGGTCAGACCCTGGCCGACCAGGGTCACGAGCAGCACCACCACGGCGATCACGACGATCTCCGTGCGCGCGGGGAAGCCCTCCGCGGGCAGGCTCAGCGCCAGGGCGAGCGTGACGAGCCCCCGCATCCCGCTCCACGCCAGCACGACGGCCTCGCCGCCGGTGCGCGGTGCGCGGTCCGGGTCGGTCGAGCGGCGCAGCACCAGCGCCGTCGCGAACATCCACGCCGTGCGCAGCGCGACGACCACCCCCGCGACGACGAGTCCGTGCAGGACCGTGGTGACGAGCTGGTCGCCCGCGTCGTCCACCACCTCGCGCAGCCGCAGCCCGATGAGCCCGAACGCCACCCCCGTGATCAGCAGTTCCAGCACCCGCCAGAACGCGGCGCCCACGAGGCGCTCGCTGGACTCGTCTTCGGCGGCGCGGTCCAGCTGCAACGCGGCGATCACCACGGCGACGACCCCGGAGCCCCCGGCGGACTCCGCCGCCAGGTACACCGCGAACGGCACCACGAGGGTCAGCCCCGCTCCGGCGGCCGGATCGGCCGCCCGCCGCAGCAGGAACGAGGCCGCCCACGCCGCCCCGAACCCGACCGCGACCGCGACGACCAGCGCCCACGCCAGGCGGACCGCCTGCTCGCCGACGCTGGTCGGGGTGCCGCTGACGGCCACCGCCACGGCGCTCTGGAAGGTCACCAGCGCCACCGCGTCGTTGAACAGCCCCTCCGTCTGGAGCACGCCGATCAGCCGGCGCGGGACGCGCACCGGCCCGGCGACCGCCTCCACCGCGACCGGGTCGGGCGGCGCCACGACCGCGCCCAGCGCGACGGCCGCCGCGACGCTGATCCCCGGCACGAGCACCCACGCGGTGCCCGCGGCGACCGCGGCCGTCGCCGCGACCAGCGCGACGGCCAGCCCGACGACGGTGCGCCACCGCGCGCGGAACAGCGACCACGACGTCCGACGCGCCACCGCCCACAGCAGCGGTGGCAGGAACAGCGGCAGGATCAGCTCGGAGTCCACGTGCAGCGTCGGCAGGCCGGGCACGAACGCCGCCGCCGCCGTCAGCACGACCATCAGCACCGGCCACGGCAGCCGCACCCGCTCGCCGACGCCCACCAGGACGACCGCGGCCACCATGAGCACCACGACGACGACCACCTGCTCCACGACCACGCCCTCCACCGCTCGCGTCCGCTGCGCGTCGAGCTGAGCACGTCCGGCGCGCTCCCGCAGCGGGAGCGGGTGCGCCGCACCAGGGACACCAGCGGCCTGGTCGCCCCTCACCGGTTCCCGCGGTCTCGTCCCAGGGGCCGCGAACGGCGCGGCACCGGGATCGGGGGGACGGATCGTGACCACGCACCGCACCGAGGACGTGCTCGACGCCACCGGGGCCGACAGCGGCAGGCCGCTGCTGCTCACCGGCGCACGGTCGTCACGGCGAACCCGCTGCTGGGGGACTGGGAGCGCGCCGACGTGCTGATCGTCGGCCCGGTGATCGCCGGCGTCGGTCCCGGCCTGCTCACGGCGGCCGAGGACGACGGCGTGATCGTGGTCGACTGCGCCGGGAGCGTGGTCCTGCCCTCGTCGGTGGACTTCGCGGGCGGCTCCACCGACACGCTCACGCCCGGCTCCCCGGCCGGCGTCGTCCCGGCCGATCACCGGTACCTCGGCACGTGGGTGGACGAGAACGGCTTCGTGCGCCAGCAGCTCCTGCCCGACGGTCGCTACGAGGAGGCCCGCGGCGACCGCGACAGCGCCTGCCGGGGCCGCTACCGGATCGCCGGCGACCGGATCGACTACCTGGACGACCAGGGCTTCTGGGCGTTCGGCGAGTTCTCCGACGGCGTCCTGCACCTCGCCGGGTACCGCTGCTCGCTCGGCCGCCGCGTGCCCGCCGCGTGTCCGCCGCGGACGGTCGGGCCGGACTCAGCCGGGGATCAGGACGACCTTGCCGTCGAGCCCTCCGGTGACGCTCTGCTCGTGCACGGCGGCGAGGTCGGCCAGCGGTCGCCTGGCCCCCACGTGGACGCGCAGCTCACCGGCGTCGACCAGCGCGACCAGACCGGCGAGCTGAGCGGCGTCGCCGCGCACGAACACGCTGCTCGTGCGGACGCCGCGCTCGGTGTCCGCCGGTGCGGGGGCGGTGGTCGAGACGAGCACACCGCCGGGACGCACGAGGCCCACCAGCGCCGCCACCTCCTCCCCGGTCACGGGGGCGAGGTTCAGCACGACGTCGACCGGCTCGGTGACCGCGTCGGTCACCGCGGTCGTGGTGCGGTCGACGACCTCGTCGGCACCGGCCGACCGGACCCGGTCGGCGCTGCGCGGAGCGGCGGTCGCGACGACGAACGCCCCGGCCCGCTTCGCGAGCTGCACGGCGTAGCCGCCGACCGCACCTCCCGCGCCGTTGACGAGGACGCGCTGCCCCTCCCGCAGGTCGGCGTGCTCGAACAGGGCCTGCCACGCGGTGAGCCCCACCGCGGGCAGCGCCGCTGCGTCGGCGAGGGGGACGGTGCTCGGCGCGGCGGCCAGCACGTCGGCGGGTGCCAGCACGAACTCCGCCGCGGCACCGTCCTCGTTCATCGGCAGGAACCCGACGACGGTGTCGCCGACGGCCCAGCCGGTCGCGCCGTCGCCCAGCTCGGCGACCGTTCCGGCCACGTCGATGCCGGGCACGTGCGGGAAGTGCAGGGGGAAGACCTGCTGGAGGTGCCCGGCGCGGATGCCGGCGTCGACCGGGTTGAACGACGTGGCCGCGACCCGGACGAGGACCTGGCCCGCGCCGGGGACCGGCCGCTCGACGTCCTCGTGCTGGAGGACGTCGACGTCGCCGTGGCGGTGGTAGCGGACTGCCTTCACGAGATGCCTCCTGGTGCGGAGCCGGTGTCCAGCGGGACACCGGCGCATGTACTTCGAATTTGAAGTACATGGAGACCATAGCACGCTTCGAGTTCGAAGCACATCGACGTCGGCGGGTGGTGGACGCGGCTTCGCCGGAGGCCTGGGGATCGTTCGCCGTCAGCGCGCCGCGGACGCTCGTCCGGCGATCTCGTCGGCGCGGCGCCGGTGCTCCCGCGCCTCCGCCGGACGGCCGAGCGCGGTGGCCAGGCGGGCGAGGCGCCCGGCCACCGGCCCCAGGGTGACCAGGCCGCTGCCCGCGCCCGCGAGCTCCCCGGCTGCGGGCAGCAGTTCGGCGTGGGCGCGCGCCAGCGCAGACCGGTCGCGCAGCCCCAGCGCCGCCTCCGCCAGCAGGCACAACCGCACCTCCGCGAGTAGGTCGCCGGGGGTGTCCGGAACCGCTCGCAGCGCGGCCAGCGCTCCGGCGCGGTTCCCGGCGGTCAGCAGCCCCAGCGGACGGACCCAGTCCAGGTGCGGGCCCCAGTCCGCGTTCAGGTCCACGTCGGCCGGTGCGCCGTCGCGCATCCGCAGGCACAGCAGGGCCAGCGGCAGGGTCCCCACCTCCACGCCCCGCATGCCGGTGCCGTCGAGCCGCGCGGCGGCGGCGCGGTAGGCGGCCTCGGCCCCGCCGCGTCCCGCCGCGGCCAGCCGGAGCGCCGCGTACCACTCGGTGAACACCCCCACCACCGGCAGCCCGTGCTGCTCGGCGAGCAGGTCCGCGGCGGCCGCGTGCTCGTCGGCCGCGGTGAACTCCGCCAGCGCCGAGTGCGACTGGACCAGCACGAGGTGGCCCAGCACCGCGAACGTCACCAGGTCGTGCTCGGCGGCCAGCGCGACCAGTTCCCGGCCGATCTCGGCACGCCGCGGCGCGAGCCCGGTGCGGTGGAAGGTGTGCATGAACCGGCCGTTCAGCGCGAACGCCAGCAGCGCCGGACTCCCGAGCTCGCGGGCGATGCGCTCCGCCTCCTGCGCGGCCTCGCGCCCCCGCGCCGACCGGGTGCCGCGCAGCTCCATCGCGATCGTGCCGAGCAGGCGGCTCCGTTCGGCGAGCAGGTGCCCCGGCAGGGCGGCGAGCGTGCGCTCGGCCACCGCGACGACGTGCTCGGCCAGCTCCGGGTCGTCGTTGACCGTCCAGATCCCCGGCACGTCGAACGCGCCGATCACCCCGGCCGTCAGCTCGGCGTCCCCGAGCCTCCCGGCCTCGGTGATCGCCTCGGCGCGGTGCCGCCGCGCGCTCTCCAGGTCCCCGGTCACCGCCAGCGCCCGCACCAGGCCCGTGACCAGGTCCAGCCGTGCTCGCGCGTCGCCGGTGCCGACCCGGTCGTGCGCGGTGATCGCCGCCCGCCACAGCCGCGCGGCCTCGTGCGGCGCGAACCGGCGCTCCGCCCGCCCGGCGGCCAGCCCCGCGTAGCGGGCGGCGCGCGCCGCCGTGGACCGGCTCCCCGCCAGCAGGAGGTGGTGCGCGAGGGCGTCGACGTCGTCGGGGCGCAGGTCTTCGAGCGCGTCGGCCACGGCGGCGTGCCAGCGCGCCCGCCGCGTCCCGGACACGTCCTCGTACAGCGTGTCCCGCACCAGGGCGTGCGCGAACCGGGGCGGGTCACCCCCCGACTCGACCAGGAAGCCCAGGAGCAGCGCGGAGTCCACCGCGTCGAGCACCAGGTCCTCGTCCCCGGCCAGCGGCACCAGCAGGTCCAGGTCCACGTCCCGGCCGATCACCGCGGCCCTCTGCAGGACCGTGCGAGCCGCCTCCGGCAGGGCGGAGAGCCGGTACCGGATCACGTCGCGCACCCCGGCGGGCACGGCGGACAGCGCGCAGTCGCCCTCGGCGTCGAACAGCCGCGCCAGCTCGCGCACGAAGAAGGGGTTGCCGCCGCTGCGCTCCCGGATCACCCGCACGGTGTCCCCGGCCACCTCGCGGGAGGTGGTGGCCCGCACGAGCTCGCCGACCGCCGCCTCCGGCAGCTCGCCGAGGTAGATCCGGACGGGCTCGGCGCGAGCGGCGCGGCCCAGCAGCGCGGCGAGACCGGGGGAGACGCCGGTGGTGCGGAACGTCCCCACCAGGAGCACCGGCCGCGCGGGCGGCTCGCCGATCAGCGTCGCCAGCAGCGCCAGGGTCTCCTCGCCCGCCAGGTGCAGGTCGTCCAGCACCAGCAGCAGCGGACCGCGTTCGGCGACGGCGCCCAGGTGCGACACCACGGCCCGGTGCGCCCGGAACCGGGCGGTCGCGGGGTCCTCCGCGCCGTCCGGCCGCGCGGTCGCCGCCGGGGCCGGGGCGTGCCCCGCCGCGGCGAGCGCGTCGAGGATCTGCGTCCACGGCCAGGCCCCGGGCACGCCCTCGCGCTCCGGGTCGCGCCCCCCGGCCGTGGTCCAGCCCCGCGCCGCCAGGGCCGCCGTCAGCGCCTCGGCGAACGCGGTCTTGCCCGCACCGGCCTCACCGGACACCAGGACCAGCCCGAGCCGGTCACCGGCCAGCGCGGCCTCCGCCGCGGCGGTCGCGACGGCCAGCTCCTGCGCTCGTCCCACCAGCGCGGGCCGGGCCAGCACGTCGGGAGGCGCGGCGCGCACCGGCGCCGCGGGCCCGACCGGCGCGCTCAGCCGCGGGTCCTGCGCGAGGACGTCCGCCTCCACCCGGCGCAGCTCGGGGCCGGGGTCCACGCCGAGTTCGGTGCGCAGGGCCGTCCGCGCGGTGCGCAGCGCGTCGAGGGCGTCGCGCTGACGACCCGCCCGGTACAGGGCGAGGGCCAGCAGGCACCAGGCGTGCTCGCGCCACGGGTGATCGGCGACGTGCGCCCGCAGGTCGGCGGCCACGGCGTCGGCCCGGCCCAGCGCGAGCGCGGCCTCCGCGCGCCGCTCCACCGCGAGCAGCCGCAGTTCGTGCAGGCGGTCGACCTCGGCCCGCGCCCAGTGCTCCTCGGCGAACTCCGAGTAGGCGGGCCCCCGCCACAGCGCGAGCGCGTCGTCCAGCCCGCTCAGCGCCGCCTCGGCCCGGTCCGCCGCCAGCAGTCCGGCCGCCCCGGCGAGCGCGTCCTCGAAGCGCCAGGCGTCCACCGCGTCGGGCGCGGCCCGCAGCACGTAGCCGGGAGCCTCGGTCACCAGCAGGGTGGCGGGCGTCCGCGGCGGCCGGTCGGGCTCGACGGCCTGGCGCAGCGCGGCCACGAACGTCTGGACCGCCCCGACCGCGCCCTCCGGCGGGTCGTCCCACAGGTCGTCCACGAGCAGCCGGACCGGGACGACCCTGCGCCGGGCGATCAGCAGCCGGGCCAGCACCGACCGGTGCCGGGGTCCGCGGAGCCCGACCGGGCCGCGCTCGTCGCGCGCCACCAGCGGACCGAGCACGCCGAACGTCACCACCGCTGATCACCTCCCGGCGCAGACCCTAACCGGACCTCCGGTGAACGCCCTGGTCAGCGCGTGCTGATCGGTTGCTGATCGGCGCCGGACACGCTGGCCACCGACCAGGACCGACCGAGAGGGACACCACCGTGACACCGAAGATCCCCGGATTCGACCACCAGCGCGTCCCCGTCGCCCGCGACGTGACGCTCAGCGCCGCCGTGGGCGGCTCCGGCAGCCCGATCGTGCTGCTGCACGGCTTCCCGCAGACCCACCTGATGTGGCGGCACGTCGCCGCGGACCTCGCCGCCGACCACACCGTGATCGTGCCGGACCTGCGCGGCTACGGCGACAGCGACAAGCCGGCCGACCTCGACGGGCGGACCTACTCCAAGCGCGTCATGGCCGCCGACGTCGTCGCCGTCGCCCGCGCCTTCGGGCACGAGCGGTTCGCGCTGGCCGGGCACGACCGCGGCGCGCTCGTCGCGATCAGGGCGGGACTCGACCACCCGGACGCCGTCACGCACCTGGCGTCCCTCGACGTCCTGCCGACCCTGGACACGTGGGAGGTCATGCGCGGCACGTCGGCCGCCGTCGGGTTCCACCTCTACCTGATGGCCCAGCCGCCCGGCCTGCCCGAGCGCATGATCGCCGGCAGCGCCGACGATTTCTTCGGCCACTTCCTCGACGTCTGGACGAAGGACCCGGCGGCGATCCCACCCGACGTCCGGGCGGCCTACCTGAGGGCCTCCCGCGAGGCCGTCACCTCGATCGTCGCGGACTACCGGGCGTCGGCCTCCGTCGACGTCGAGCACGACACGGCCGACCGGGAGGCCGGGAACCGGCTGCGGATGCCGGTGAGCGTGCTCCAGCAGGACTGGGGCGCGGCGCTGGGCTTCGACGCGGAGGAGCTGTGGCGGGCGTGGGCGCCGGACCTGGTGCACCGCACGGTGTCCTGCGGTCACTTCATGGCCGAGGAGGCGCCCGCCGAGGTGGTCGGGGCGCTGCGCGACCTGCTGGCCAGGTAGCGGCGGGCCTCACGGCGAGTCCTGCGGAACCTCCCGCTCGGCGCGCAGCTCGTCGGGCGCGGGCAGCGGGCGGCGCGGCTCCCGGTCACCGGCGCCGCCCGCGCCCGGCAGCCGCTCGAACTCCACCAGCACGACCGAGCCGCGGTCCACCGCGGTCCGCGCCGGGGGCAGCTGCGCGGTGACGACCCAGACCCCCGGCCAGGTCAGCTCGCTCAACGGCGGCCCGTCCTGCGCGCCGGAACTGAGCACCAGACCGGACGCGCGCGCGACGCGCTGCGCCTCGCCCACGTCCACGCCGATCAACCGGGGAACCTCCACCGTTGCCACGAAACCACGATCCCGGAGCACGGCGACGGACGGCACCGCCGTCAGCGGGGTCTGCGCAGCCGCCACGCCGCCTGCGCGCCCAGGCTCGTGTCGACGTGCTCGCGCATCACGGCCGCCGCGCGCTCACCGTCGCCCGCGATCACGAACTCCAGCAGGTCGGCGTGCTCCTGGTCGGTCTTCGCCCGCGCCGCGTCACCGCGGTCGACCTCCAGCGCGAGCAGCCGGTAGCGGTCCGCCCTGTCCCACAGGCCGTCCAGCGTCTGGATCAGCAGGACGTTCTGCGACGCCCGGTACAGCGCGGAGTGGAAGCGCCGGTGGATCGCGAGGCTCTTCCGGTCGGCGTCCACCGGCAGCGCCCGCAGGCCCTCGGCGGCGTCGCGCATCTCGCGGATGTCCGCCCGCGTGCGCCGCTCGGCGGCCAGCGCCACGGCCAGCGGGTCCAGCGACCGGCGCATCTCCAGCAGGTCCCGCGCCTCCTCGGCGTTCAGGTCGGTGACCCGCGCGTCGCGGTGGGCGTCCAGCTCGACCAGGCCCTCGCCCTTGAGCCGCTTGAGCGCCTCGCGCAGGGGGGTGGTGCTGATGCCGATGGTCCTGGCCAGCTCGCCCTGGTTGATCACCGAACCGGGCGGGAAGACGCCGGCCAGGATCTTCTCCCGGACGGTCCGGTAGGCGAACTCGCTCTTCGTCTCGAAGAACCCCGCTGGTTCCGTCATCCCGCACACCGTCCTCTCGCAGCCCACACCGTACTGGTGACCGGCATCTCCGCACGATCACCACGACTCCTCCACCACCGCGCCGGGGACGTGCGGTTACGGTCGTCGCTCCCGGCGCGAGAGGAGAACGCGGTGATCGCTGCGGCACCCGTCGCGCGGGTGGTCCGCGCCGTGACACCGGTGGTCTGCCGCTGCGTGCTGGCCGGTGCGGGCGCGACGGCGCTCGTGCGGGCGACCGGGCTGGACTCCGGCACGGTGCTCGCCCTGCCGGTGGCCGGGCTGCCGCTGGCCGCGGTGGCCACCGCGATCTGCCTCGTCGCGCTGGTGGCGCTGCGGGCGCGCTGGTCGGTCGCGGTGGCGGTGCTGCTCCTCGTGGTGCAGACCGGCTGGCTCGCGCCCCGCTTCCTCCCCGACGGCGCGGAGGTCCCCGCCGACGCGGTCCGGGTGCGCGTCGGCACCCTCAACCTGCACGCGGGGCGCGCCGATCCCGCCGCGGTCGTGGCCCTCGTCCGGGAGCAGCGGCTGGACGTGCTGGCCGTGCAGGAGGCCACCGCCGGCGCCGTCCGGGCGCTCGGCGAGGCCGGCCTGTCGCGCCTGCTGCCGCACCAGGAGCTGCACCCCGAGGCCGACTCCTCGCTGTACTCGGCGCTGCCGCTGACCCGCGCCGGACTGCTCGACCGGCCGACCACCTGGCCGCAGACCACCGCCGAGATCACCCTCGGCGGGCGGGCCGTCCGGCTGATCGCCGTGCACACCCTCTACCCGGTGGAGGACCCCGCGCGCTGGGCGGCCGACCTGGCGGCGCTGCGTCCGGAGGCGCGGCCGGACGCGGTGCTGCTCGGCGACTTCAACGCCACGCACGACCACGCCGACGCGCGAGCGCTGCTGGCCGCAGGGCTCGTCGACGCCCACGCCGAGCTGGGCCGGGGCTGGGCGCCCACCTGGCCCTCCGCCGTCCCGCTCGTGCAGATCGACCACGTGCTGCACGGCAGCGGACTGGCCGCGACCGCGGTGACCGAGCACGACGTGCCGGGCACCGACCACCGCGCCGTCGTCGCGGAAGTGGCGCTGCTGCCCCGTGATCCTCTCTGACAGACTCGGTGACCGCCCACGGGAGGAGTGCGACACGTGACCACGCGGGACAGCGGGATGCTCGACGTCGGCGACGGCAACCTCGTGCACTGGGAGGCCGGTGGCGATCCCGGCGGCACACCGGCGCTGATCGTCCACGGTGGACCGGGAGCGGGCAGCCCGCCCGGCACGCCGAGGGCGTTCGACCCCGAGCGCTTCCGGGTGATCACCTTCGACCAGCGGGGGTGCGGGCGCAGCACGCCGCACGCGAGCGACCCGGCCACCGACATGTCGGTCAACACGGCCGAGCACCTGCTGCGCGACGTGGAACTGCTGCGCGAGCACCTGGGCGTCGAGCGCTGGCTGCTCTTCGGCGGGTCGTGGGGAGCGGCGCTGTCCCTGGCCTACGCCGAGCGGCACCCGCACCGGGTGCTGGGCCTGGTGCTGCCCGCGGTGTGGACGATGAGCCGGGCGGAGGTCGACTGGCTCTACCGGCGCGGCGGGGCCGAGCGGCTGTTCCCGCGGGAGTGGGCGAGGTTCCGCGACGCCCTGCCGGAGCACCTGCGCGACGGTGACCCGGTCGCCGGCTACGCGGCGCTCGTGGAGGACCCCGACCCGGCGGTGCGGGCCGCGGCGGCGGTGGCCTGGAGCGCGTGGGAGGACGCCGTGCTCTCGCGGGAGCCCCACGGTGCGGCCGCTCACTACAGCGACCGCGACCCGGACGCCCTGCTGGCGTTCGCGCGGATCTGCGCCCACTACGCCGCGCACGACGGGTGGCTGGGCGACTCCGTGCTGCGCGACGCCGGGAAGCTCGCCGGGATTCCCGGCGTGATGATCCACGGCCGCCTGGACCTGAGCTGCCCGCTGAGCACCGCCGAGGCCCTGGCCCGCGCCTGGCCGGACGCGGAGCTCGTGGTCGTGGACGACGCGGGTCACCGGGGGAGCCCGGCGATGGGGGAGCGGGTGCGCGCCGCGATCACCCGGTTCGCCGGCGGCTGACGGCCCGCCGTCGCCACCCGGCGAGCGCGGTCGGCGCTGGTCGCGCTCGCGGCGGTCTCCGGTCCGCGGCGACCTGCGGAGGAGATCGCTCGCGCGGAAGATCGCCGCGACCCGCGTCCCCGCGCCGTGCGAGCTGATCGCGGGGCCGCGCCGCACCGGCTCGACCGCCTCCCGGCCTCCGCGTGCAGCGCGACCCCGGTGGACCCGACGCTCAGCGGCAGGAGCTCCGCGTCCGGCCGCTCGTGACCGGGGCGGTCGGCCGCGGCCCGCCGCCACCGGCGCACCGGTGCGGACGCGGACCGCGTGGTGCCCGCCGGCTCGTGCGCGTCGGCCGACGGACGTCCTCCTCGCCGCACGTCCCCGCGCGGAGCGGCGACGGCTGCCGGACGGCAACCGTCATTCGTGCGATCCCCACCGCTTGGGCTCCCGGCCCGCGGGCTGCCGCACCGGCTCGGGCTTCGGGGCGTCGGGGATCGGCAGGGTCACGTCCTCACCGGGCGAGACCACGATCTCCTCGCCGTGGTGCGAGGTGTGCAGCGGTCCGCCGGAGACGATCGCGTAGGTCGCCCGGCCCGCGCGCACGTCCACCGAGAACCTCGTGCCCCGGAAGGACATCCGGAACGTCAGGCTCTCCAGCGACGACGGCAGCCGCGGCGCGAAGCTCAGCGTCCCGCCGTGGTCCCGCATGCCGCCCAGACCGGCGACCACCGCCGTCCAGGCGCCGGCCAGCGACGCCATGTGCAGGCCGTTGCGCACGTTGCCGTGCAGGTCGTGCAGGTCGGTGAACGCCGCCTCCACGAGGTAGTCCTGCGCCAGGTCCAGGTGTCCGGTCTCCGCGGCCAGCACCGCCTGCGTGCCGGCCGACAACGACGAGTCCCGCACGGTCCGCGCCTCGTAGTAGGCGAAGTTGCGGGCCTTCTGCTCGGAGGTGAAGCAGTCGCCGCGCACGTGCATGGCCAGCACCAGGTCCGCCTGCTTCACCACCTGCTTGCGGTACAGGTCGAAGTAGGGGTGGTGCAGCAGCAGCGGGTACTGGTCGGCCGGTGTGCCCTCGAAGTCCCACTCGTCGTGCTCGGTGAACCCCTCGGACTGCTGGTGCACGCGGAGCAGTTCGTCGAACGGCAGCACCACGTCCTCCGCCGAGCGCCGCCACGTGGCCATCTCCTCGGACGTCACCCCCAACTGCTCGCGCACGTCGTCGTGCCGCTCGCAGGCGTCGACCGCCGACAGGAGGTTCCGCTGCGCGATCAGGTTCGTGTAGATGTTGTTGTCCACGATCGCCGTGTACTCGTCCGGCCCGGTCACCCCGTCGATGCGGAAGCGGCCGTGCTGGTCGTGGTGCCCCAGCGAGGTCCACAGCCGCGCGGTCTCCACGAGGATCTCCGTGCCGGCCTCGCGCTCGAACTCCGCGTCGCCGGTCGCCGCGACGTACTGCGCCACGGCGTGCGAGACGTCCCCGGAGACGTGGAACGCCGCCGTGCCCGCCGGCCAGTACGCCGAGCACTCGGCGCCGTTGATGGAGCGCCACGGGAACGCCGCGCCGCGCTGGCCGAGCACCTCGGCCCGGTGCCGCGCCTTGTCCAGCGTGGAGTGCCGCCAGCGCAGCGCGTCGCGCGCCGCGTCGGGCACCGTGTAGGTCAGCACCGGCAGGACGAACATCTCGGTGTCCCAGAAGGCGTGCCCGTCGTACCCCGGTCCCGTCAGGCCCTTGCCGGGGATCGCGCGGCTCTCCCCGCGCGCACCGGCCTGCACGATGTGGAACAGCGCGAACCGCAGCGCCTGCTGGAGCGCTTCGTCCCCGCTGATCTCGATGTCGGCGACCTCCCAGAAGTCGTCGAGGAACCGCCGCTGCTCGGCCAGCAGCCCCTTCCAACCGGTCTGCCGCGCCCCGGCCAGCGCCGCCTCGACCTGGGCGCGCAGCGCGGGCACCGAGCGCTGCGCCGACCAGCCGTAGCCGAGGTACTTCACCAGGTGCAGCGACTTCCCGGCCGGCACGTCCACGGCCGCGGTGAAGCGCGCCAGGTCGCCCTCGGCGTGGATGCCGGTGCGCAGGCCGTCCGGTGTGGCCAGTTCGTGGTCCATCGCGGCGGCCATGCGCAGCCCGGAGCGCTTCGTGTGGTGCTGGAGCACCGCCCGCTTGCCCTGCGCCCACGCGAAGTCCGCCTCCAGCGGCGAGGACAGCGCGGAGGCCACCCGCGGATCTCCGCCCACGTGCTCGATCGGCTCGTTGGCCAGCAGGTCGGACTGCACCACGAGCTGGAGGTCGTCGTGGGCCCGCACCTCGTAGCGGATCGCGGCGACCGCGCGCTGCGTGAACGACACCAGCCGCTCGGTCCGCACGGTGATCCGCTTGCCGGTGGGCGACTCCCACTCCGTCTCGCGGCGCAGCGTGCCGGAGCGGAAGTCCAGCACCCGCCGGTGCTCCAGCGTCCGGCCGTAGCGCACGTCCAGCGGTTCGTCCTCCACCAGCAGGCGGACGAACTTGCCGTCGGTGACGTTGACGATCGTCTGCCCCGACTCGGGGTAGCCGTAACCGCCCTCGCCGTAGGGGAGCTGGTGCTCCTCGTAGAAGCCGTTGAGGTAGGTGCCCGGCAGGCCGCGCGGCTCACCCTCCTCCAGGGTGCCCCGCATGCCGATGTGCCCGTTGGCCAGTGCGAACGTCGACTCGGTGCGCTGCAACTGGTCGACCGCGAGCCCGTTCCACGCCAGCTGCCACGGTGCGATCTCGTACCCCTCGCTCACGCGCGGTCCTCCAGCAGCTCGGCGAGGTCGTCCACGACGACGTCGGCACCCTGCTCGCGCAGCGCCTCGGCCTGCCCCGCCCGGTCGACGCCCACGACGTGCCCGAACGCACCCGCGCGCCCGGCCCGCACCCCGGACAGCGCGTCCTCGAACACCGCAGCGCGCGACGGCTCCACGCCCAGCGCGGTCGCACCCGCCAGGAAGGAGTCGGGCGCGGGCTTGCCGCGCAGCCCGTCGCGGTCGATCACCGTGCCGTCGACCAGCGCGTCCACGAAGCCCATCAGACCGGCGGCGCGCAGCACCTGCTCGCCGTTGGCCGAGGACGTCACCACGCCGATCTTCAGCCTGGCGTCGCGGACGGCGTGCAGGTAGCGCACCGAACCGGGGTAGGGGGTCACGCCCTCCTCCCGCAGCACCTGCTGGATCAGCTCGTTCTTGCGGTTGCCGACCCCGGCGACGGTGTCGCGGTCCGGCGGGTCGTCCGGCGAGCCCTCGGGCAGGACGACCCGCCGCGAGGCCAGGAACTCCCGCACCCCGTCACGGCGCGGCCGGCCGTCGACGTAGAGGGCGTAGTCGGCGTCGGTGAACTCGGCGAACCCCTCGCCGTCGCGCTCGCGCAAGAAGCCGTCGAACGTCTTCTTCCACGCCGCGCGGTGCACCAGGGCTGTGCTGGTGAGCACGCCGTCGAGGTCGAACAGGCACACCTCGACGCCCTCGGGCAGACCCACCGCGCCGGTGTTCGTCGGTTCCACTGCGCACGACTCCTCTTCTGCTGGCGAAGCCGCGAAGGCGCCCGCGGCCGTCCGCCGGTCCGTACCCGTTCGCCCACCGTGCCACACCCCGTCCTGTCCGGACGACCGGCACACCGCGTGCGATCCGGACCGCCCGTGCCGGGGCCGAGCACCGCGCCAGCCGAGCCGCGGCCCCGGTGCTGCCGGTCCTGTGCGCTGGTCACGCGTGAACCCGTTCCCGCACGCCGTCGCCGTTGACGACCCTCGCGGTGTCGTCCGGCAGGTGCACCTCGACGGCTCCGACGCGGCGCTCGCCGGGGTGCCGGGGTGCCGGGGTGTCGAGAACAGCGCAGACGGGTCGACGCCGATGACCGCGATCAGGGCGGCGAACCCGCCCAGGACCGCGTTCACGCCGCGACCACCCGCGTCCCGACACTCACCGGGGCAGCTCCAGCACGCCGTCGACGCGGCGCGGGACGCCGGTGAAGTCGTCGGTCAGCTCCAGCGGCAGGACCTCGCGCGGCGCTCCCTGCCAGGTCACCGGTCGCAGGAACCGGCGGATCGCCGTGGTGCCGACCGAGGTGTGCTGGGAGTTGGTCGACGGCCACGGGCCGCCGTGGTGCTGCGCCCACGACACGGCCACCCCGGTGGGGTAGGCGTCGTAGACCAGCCGACCGGCCAGGGGACGCAGCCGCTCGGAGATCGTCAGCGGCAGTTCCGTCTCCCCCTCGGCCCGCAGCACGGTGGCCGTCAGCGACGACGGCATGTCCGTCAGCGCCGTCAGCAGCTCGTCCTGCCCGTCGTAGCGGGCCACCACCGTCACCGGGCCGAAGCACTCCTCGGTCACCTCGGCCGGCAGGTCCGCCGCGGAGGTCGACAGCAGCAGCGGCGCGGCGGTGAAGCCGTCGCCGTCGTCGCCGGTGCCGCGGGCCAGCACCTCGACGCCCGGCGCACCGGCCAGGCCGCCGGAGACGCGCTCGAAGGAGTCGGCGATGCCCTCGTTGAGCAGGACCTGCGCGCCGCTGCTCCGGACCGCCTCGGTCATGGCGCCGACCACGCCGTCGCCGTCGTCGCCGACCGGCACCAGGACCAGGCCGGGCTTGGTGCAGAACTGACCGGCGCCCAGGGTGAACGAGCCCACCAGTTCGCGGCCGATCCGCTCGCCCCGCTCGCCCGCCGCACCGGGCGTGACGACGACCGGGTTGAGGCTGCTCAGCTCGCCGTAGAACGGCACGGGGTCCGGCCGCTGCTCGATGATCCTCAGCAGCGCCCGGCCGCCGCCGACCGAGCCGGTGAAGCCCACCGCGCGGATCGCCGGGTGCGCGACGAGGGCCGCACCGGCCTGAAGTCCGTGCACGATCCCGAACGTGCCCTCCGGTGCGCCCGCCTCCCGCGCCGCCGCGTCGAGCACGTCGAAGCACAGCTGCGAGGTGGCCGGGTGCGAACCGTGCGCCTTGACCACGACCGGGCAGCCCGCCGCCAGCGCGGACGCGGTGTCGCCACCGGGCACGGAGAACGCCAGCGGGAAGTTGCTCGCCCCGAACACCGCCACCGGGCCCAGCGGGACCAGCATCCGGCGCAGGTCGGGGCGCGGGCCCATCGGCGTGTCGCCCGCGTGGTCGACCGCCGCTTCGAGGTAGCCGCCCTCGTCCAGTACCTCGGCGAACAGCCGCAGCTGGTAGGTGGTGCGGGTCAGCTCGCCGTCGAGCCGGGCCGGGCCGAGCCCGGTCTCCCGGTCGGCGGTCGCGACGACGTCCTCGCGCCGCGCCTCCAGCGCGTCGGCCAGCGCGCGCAGCAGCCGGGCTCGGCCGTCGCGGCCCAGGCGGTCCAGCGCGGGGGCGGCGGCCAGCGCAGCCCCGCACAGCCGGGCCACCTCCTCCGGCGTGGTCTCCTGCGCCACGACCTCGACGGCCCGGCCCGTCCTGGGGTCGGTGCTCACGACATCGGTCACGGGGATCTCCTCCACTTGCGACGGTCAGAAGGGCTTGTCGACGGTGACACCTGCGACGGTCCACGCGCGGGCCTGCTCGCTCAGCGTGATGCCCAGGCCGGGGCGGTCGGACAGGTGCATCCGCCCGCCCGCGATCTCCAGGCGCTCCTCGAACAGCGGGTGCAGCCAGTCGAAGTGCTCCACCCAGGGCTCGATCGGGTAGGCGGCGGCCAGGTGCACGTGGATCTCCATCGCGAAGTGCGGCGCGATCTGGAGGTTGTGGTGCTCGGCCAGGGCGGCGAGCTTGAGGAACTGGGTGATGCCGCCGATGCGCGGCGCGTCGGGTTGCAGGACGTCCACCGCGCCGCGGCGGATCAGCTCGTGGTGCTCGGCGACGCTGGTCAGCATCTCACCGGTGGCGACGGCGGTGTCCAGCGACCGCGCCAGCTCGGCGTGGCCCTCGGCGTCGTGGGCGTCGAGGGGTTCCTCGATCCAGACCAGGTCGAACTGCTCCAGCGCCCGGCTGACCCGCATCGCGGTGGGCCGGTCCCACTGCTGGTTGGCGTCGACCATCAGCGGCACGGCGTCGCCGACGTGCTCGCGCACGGCGGCCACGCGGCGCAGGTCCTCGGCCCGGTCGGGCTGGCCGACCTTGATCTTGACGCCGCCGACGCCGGACTCCAGCGCGCGGGTGGCGTTGTCCTCGACCTGCTCGATCGACTCGTGCAGGAAGCCGCCGGAGGTGTCGTAGCAGCGCACCGAGTCCCGGTGCGCGCCCAGCAGCTTGGCCAGCGGCAGGCCCGCCCGCTTGGCCTTGAGGTCCCACAGGGCCACGTCGAACGCGGCCAGCGCCTGCGTGGACGCGCCGCTGCGGCCCACCGAGGCGCCCGCCCACACCAGCTTGGTCCACAGCCGGCCGATGTCGCTGGGGTCCTCGCCGATCAGGTCGGGGGCGACCTCGCGGGCGTGGGCGAACTGCGCGGGACCGCCCGCGCGCTTGGAGTAGCTGAAGCCGACGCCCTCCAGCCCGGCCTCGGTGCGGATCTCGGCGAACAGGAGGGCGATCTCGGTCATCGGTCGCTGGCGTCCGGTGAGGACCTTGGCGTCGCTGATGCCCGATGGCAGCGGGAGGGTCACCGAGGACAGGGTCACCGAGGCGATGCGGTCGAGCACGGCGGTCACGGGGCTCCTTCGTCGGAGGCGGGCGCGATCAGCGGACCAGGCAGGGCTTCTTGGCGTCGAACTGCCAGCCGGGCACGAGGTACCGCATCGCCACGGCGTCGTCGCGCGCGCCGAGCCCGTGCTCCAGGTACAGCTCGTGCGCGGCGGCCAGGGCGTCGCGGTCCAGTTCCACGCCCAGGCCGGGCGCGGTCGGCACGGTGATCGCCCCGTCGCGGATCACCAGCGGATCGCGGGTGAGCGCCTGGCCGTCCTGCCAGATCCAGTGCGTGTCCAGTGCGGTGATCTTCCCCGGTGCGGCGGCGCCGACCTGGGTGAACATCGCCAGCGAGATGTCGAAGTGGTTGTTGGAGTGCGAACCCCACGTCAGGCCGAAGTCCGCGCACAGCTGCGCGACCCGGACCGAGCCGCGCATCGTCCAGAAGTGCGGGTCGGCCAGCGGGACGTCCACGGCCGCCGAGCGGACGGCGTGCGCCATCTGCCGCCAGTCCGTGGCGATCATGTTGGTGGCGGTGGGCAGACCGGTGGCCCGGCGGAACTCGGCCATCACCTCGCGGCCGGAGAAGCCGCCCTCGGCCCCGACCGGGTCCTCGGCGTAGGCCAGCACCCCGCGCAGGTCCCGGCACACCTCGACGGCCTCGGCCAGCGACCACGCCCCGTTGGGGTCGAGCGTGACGCGGGCCTCGGGGAACCGCGCGGCCAGCGCGCGCACCGCCGCGGCCTCCTCGGTGGACGGGAGCACACCGCCCTTGAGCTTGAAGTCGGCGAAGCCGTAGCGCGCGTGCGCCGCCTCGGCCAGCGCGACCACCGCCTCCGGCGTGAGCGCGGGCTCCCGGCGCAGCCGCTCCCAGTCGTCGGCCGGGTCCTGCTCGGCCGCGTAGGGCAGGTCGGTGGCCCGCCGGTCGCCCACGTAGAAGAGGTAGCCCAGCACCGGCACCGAGTCGCGCTGCTGCCCGTCGCCGAGCAGCTCGGCCACCGGCACGCCCAGGTGCTGACCCAGCAGGTCCAGCAGCGCCGACTCCAGCGCGGTCACCGCGTGCACGGTGGTGCGCAGGTCGAACGTCTGCGTGCCGCGGCCACCGGCGTCGCGGTCGGCGAAGGTCGCCGCGACCGAGCGCAGCAGGGTGGCGAACCGGGCCACGGGCTGCCCGAGCAGCAGCGCGCCAGCGTCCTGCACGGTGCGCCGGATCGCCTCGCCGCCGGGCACCTCGCCGACGCCGGTGCGGCCCTCGCCGTCGGTCACGATCGCGACGTTGCGGGTGAAGAACGGGCCGTGCGCGCCGCTGAGGTTGAGCAGCATGCTGTCGCGCCCGGCGACGGGCACCACCTCGACGCGCGCCACGGTGGGGGAGCGGCCGGTCATCGCGGTCCTTCCGGGTCGTGGGGCACGGTCAGGAGACCTTCTGCACCAGTGTGGTCAGCTGAGCCAGCTCGTCGGCGGTGAGGTCGGTCAGCGGCGGGCGCACCCGGCCGCCGTCGCGGCCCACCGCGGTCAGCCCGGCCTTGACGACGGACACCGCGTAGCCGCGGGAGCGGTCGCGGATGTCGAGGTAGGGGATGACGAAGTCCCTGAGCATCCCGTGGACCGCGGCGCGGTCCTGCGCGCGCACCGCCGCGTAGAACCGCAGTGCGAACTCGGGCAGGAAGTTGAACAGCGCCGAGGAGTAGGTGCTCACGCCGAGCTGGAGCAGGGGCAGCGCGAACGTCTCCGCGGTGGGCAGCCCGCCGATGCAGATCAGCCGGTCGCCGACCTTGGCGCAGGTGCGCGTCATCTGCTCGACGTCGCCCACGCCGTCCTTGAGGCCGATCAGGTTGGGGTTGCGCTCGGCGATCTCCACGACGGTGTCGTCGGACAGCACGGCGTTGGCCCGGCTGTAGACCACGACACCCAGCTCGGTGGACCGGCACACCGCGCTGATGTGCTCGACCAGACCCCGCTGGCTGGCCTCGGTGAGGTAGGGCGGGAACAGCAGCACGCCGGAGGCGCCCGCCTCCTCGGCTGCCGCGGCCTGGGCCGAGGACGTCGCGGTGGACCCGGTGGCCGGGGCGACGACCGGCACGACGCCGCCCACCTCGTCGACGGCGACCCGGACCACCCGGTCGACCTCGGCCGGGGTCAGCGAGAAGCCCTCGCCGGTGCCGCCGGCGGCGAACAGCCCGGCCACGTCGAACCCGGCCTGCCAGGCCAGGTGCTCGCGGTAGCGGGTCTCGTCGAACTCCAGCGCGTCGTCGAAGTGGGTCACCGGGAAGGACAGCAGACCGGATTCGAGGCGGCTCGCGAGGACGTCGGGGGGCATCGGGGTCACGGCTCGGTGTCCTTGCTCCAGCGGGGACGCGCCGCGGCCGGTGCCGCGGGGCGGGAGGTCGCCGTCACCGTAAGAACACCTCGCGATGCCTGTCCAAGTGCTAGTGCGCATTGTTCGATACCACGACGGCATCGCCCGGCGCGATCAGTCCTCCAGCGCGCCCAGCGCACGCCACAGCGCCGGGTTGGTCGACTCGCGCAGCCACAGCAGGTGCAGCTCCACCGGCTCGGGCACGGCGGTGGCCAGCGGCACGAAGCCGACACCGTCGACGGACATCCGCGACGCGGACTCCGGCACGAACGCGATGCCCCGGCCCGCCGCCACCAGCCACAGCATCGTGAGCACCTGGCCGACCGTGTGCACGGTGTTCTCCGGCGCGATCGGCACCGTGCCGACCACGAGGTCGTAGAAGTAGCGCGCCCTGGTCGGCGAGTGCATCACCACCGGCTCGGCGGCCACCTCGGCGGCCGTCACCGGACCCCCGCCCAGCAGGTGGTGGCCCTCGGGCGCGGCGATCAGCAGCGCCTCCCGGTGCAGCAGGCGCGAGCCGAAGGTGGCGTGGTCGAACGGGGGCCGCGCCAACCCCAGGTCGACCTCCTCGTCGAGCAGCCCGGCGACCTGCTCGCGGGTCACCATCTCGGCGAGGTCCACGTCGAGGTCGGGCAGCTCCTCGGACAGCCGGTTGAGCAGGGACCCCAGCACGCCGCAGGCCGAAGCGGCGGTGAACCCGACGCGGAGCAGGCCGCTGGAGCCCGACGACACCCGCCTGGCCTGCTCGGGCGCGGTCTCGGCCAGCCGCAGCAGCCGCCGCGCCTGCACCAGGAACACCTGACCCGCGGCGGTGAGGGCGACCCGCCGGTTGTCCCGGAGCAGGAGCTGCGCGCCCACCGCCCGTTCGAGCTTCTGGATCTGCCGGCTCAGCGGTGGCTGGGTCATCGTCAACCGGGCCGCGGCACGCCCGAAGTGCAGTTCGTCGGCCACCGCGACGAACCCGCGAAGTTGCTCCAGCGTGAACGTCATGCCCCGAAGGTATCGATCCACGCCCTGATCGTCATCGGCCTGCGCCGCCGCTCCCCGTGGGCACGCTGCTGGTGGGCGCTGCTGGTGGGCAGCAGCGCGCAGCGCGTCCTGCTCGACGCCGACCGGCCGGTGCTCGCGGTCGAGCCGCGCCCGTAGTGCCGGGCACCGGTGCCCGGCCGGTCGTCGTCAGCGGGTGTTCACGGGGGCCGAGGTCCGCGACGAGGCCGCTCGCAGGTGGGTGCGCCGCCGTCCGGCGACGCCGTCACTGCACGAACGCCCGCTCGGCCAGCCCCACGACGTCGAAACCGGCGAGGGCCGGTGGCAGTTGTGCCGCGCGCTCCTTCTGCGCCGCCCTGGCGGCGTCACCGTCGAACTCGGCGCGCAGCGTCGCGGCGACGGCCTCACCCGCTGCCTGGAACTCGGGGGAGACGACCACGTCCTCGTTGAACTGAGGATCTGTGCGCGACTCGACGGCGACGAGTTCTTCGGTCGTGCTGAGGTTCACCGCCATGTGGAGAACACCGGCTGGAATGTAGATGAACTCTCCCGGACCGTGCAGGCGCGGTTCGAGTTCGGGGCCGATGAGAGACGCCGCCCAACCCTGAACGCACATCACCACGATGTCGCTGTGGCTGTGGTGGTGAACCTGCGAGGAGGTTCCCGGCGGCATCACGACCAATCCTGCGGAGAGCCGGTGAGTTCCGGCGGTTTCGGCCGTGATGCACGGGACGAGGTGCTGGCCCTGGGGGCCCACGATCGCTCGTGATGCCGCAGGGCCGACCACGTGGACGTTGTTGCTGCTGCTCACGGTGCGATTTTCCTTGATCTTCATAAGATTGTTCGGTGCGGACTCCGGCGAGTCCGGGGCGAGTGGAATATATGGTAGCTTCGCTGCTGTGACAAGGGGTCGCGTCGTCGCGCGGGAGAAGCTGTGAACATTTCGAGCAAGATCAGCAGAAGGGCTGCCGCGCTCGGGCGGGATCGCATAGCCGATGTTCACGAGCAGTTGTCCGAGCGGCCCGAAGTCGTTTCCTTCGCGGTGGGCGCACCCGATGTCGATCTGCTTCCGGTCGATCTGGTGAGTCTTTTCACAGAAAGAGCGCTGACCCGGTGGGGCTCGTCGGTCCTGCAGTACGGGTCCACGCGGGGCTTCCAGCCGCTGCTGGCCGCCGTGCAGCCCCTGCTGGCGGCTCGTGGCGTGCACGCCGGTCCGGAGCGCACGCACATCTCCACCGGTGGTTCGGGAGCGCTCAACAGCGTCGCTGCGGCCCTGATCGACCCCGGTGACGTCGTCCTGGTGGAACGGCCCACGTACGCACCGGCGGTGTCGGTGTTCCGCAGCCACGGCGCGACGGTCGTGGCGGTCGACACGGACGAGCAGGGCGTCGTCCCCGCCGCGCTCGACACCGGGCTGACGCTGCACCGCGACGCCCTCACCTACCTGCTGCCCACGTTCCAGAACCCGACCGGCAGGACCGCGTCCGCCGACCGCCGCCGCGAGGTGGCCGAGGTGCTGCGCCGCCACGACGCGCTCGCCGTCGAGGACGACGTCTACTGGGACCTGCGCTACCGGGGAGAGCCGGTCGCGGCTCTGGCGTCGCACGCGCCGGAGCACGTCGTGTACCTGACGTCGCTGTCGAAGACGCTCGCCCCCGCCCTGCGCGTCGGGATCACGACGATGCCCCCGCTGCTGCTGGAGGCGGTGCTGCGGCTCAAGCAGGGCATCGACATGCAGACCTCGGCCCTCGCGCAGGCCGTCGCGACCGAAGCCCTCGGTTCGCCGGAGTTCGAGACGCACCTGACGCACGTCGTCGACGTGTACGGCACGAAGACGGCCCTGCTGCAGACGGCCTTGCGCGCGCACCTGCCGGACGGGTTCCGCTGGTCCGACCCCGACGGCGGTCTGTTCACCTGGGTGGAGGGCCCCGACGACTTCGACGCCGACGAGCTGCTCCCGCGCGCCCTCGACGCCGGTGTCGCCTTCCTGCCGGGAAGCGTCTTCCACACCGCCGACGGCGCGGGCCGCAACTCGATGCGCCTGAGCATCGCCGGTGCGGCGGTCGCGGACGTCGAGCGCGGAGCCGGGACGCTCGCGTCGCTGTGCGGAGCGGGTCGTCGTGGCTGACCCGCGGGACCCGGGGGGTCGGGGAGCACCGGACGTGCACCCCGTGGTCGGTGTGTGGGAGGTCTGGGTCGACGGCGCCCCGTTCGACCACCACGTGATGATGTTCAACGCCGGCGGCACGATGTTGCAGTCCAACCCCGAGGGCGGCAACGCCGTCTCCAGCGACAGCACGGGAATGGGCGTCTGGCGCGCGGAGGGCGACCGCGTCCTCGGCGGTTTCCTGGAGACCAGGGCCGACCGGGTCACCCGGCTCGCCCTGGGGCGCAGCGAGATCCGGTTCGACCTGCGGGTCACCGGGGACGCGTTCACCGGCACGGCAGTGGCGACCACCTACGACCGGACGGGGACGTCGACGGGGGAGGCGCCCCCGGCCGAACTCCGCGCCAGGAGGTTCACCGCGGACTGATCCGGGGGCGCGGCCGCCGTCAGCAGACGTCGATGCTGCTGTTCACCAGCGAGTTGTTGCGGAAGACCGTGTTGTTCCCGCACGGGCTCTCGCGGATCGCGGAGTTCGTGACGGTCAGGTTCTGGACGTGGACGTCGGAGTTGTTGGCGAATTCGCCGCGCGCGGCGAGCCGGATCTCCCCACCGCCGTTCACGGTGCCGCTCTGGCTCGCGATCGTGACGTTGTGGCAGTTCTCGACCAGGATCGCGTTGTTGCCGGTGTTCGACAGCTCCACCCGGTCGACGACCAGCCCGCCGCTCTCCGACACGCAGAAGACGCCGCGACCGCCGCCACTGGCCCTCACCAGACCGACCCGGACGTTCGTCGGATAGCCGTCGCCGATCCGGCCGTTGCGGTTCGCCACCCTGAACGCGGCGTAACCGGTGCCCGTGCCGGCGTTCTGCGCGTCCACCGTGCCGATCGTCGCGTTGATCGTGTTGTTCAGCAGCAGCCCCGAGTCGCGGGTCCCGCGCGCGGTCACCGTGCCGATGCGCAGGCCGTCCACGCCGTAGGTCTCCACGCCGTGCGTGCTCGTGCCGGAGACGTGCACGTCGCCGATGGTGATGTTGCGGCTGCGCACGCTCGTGTCGCCGAGGTTGTCGATCCGGACGCCGAGCCCGCTCGACACGCGCAGGTCGATCTGCCCGAGGACCACGTTCGTCACGTTGCGCATGAAGACGCCGTACAGCGGAGTCCCCGTGACGCGGAGGTGCTGGACCTCGACGTCCGTCGTGCCGCGCGAGTACACCGGGGCCTGGTCGCCCGAACCCGATCCGGTGACGTCGATCGTGCCGCACGCGTCGAGCACGGTGTGGCTCGGCAGCGAGATCCGCGCACCGGCACTGATCGTGCCGCCCTGCCGGACCACGACGCGCTCCTTCGACGTGCGCCCCGCGGTGAGGCTGCCGATCGCGGCCTGCACGGCGGCCCGCATGTCCGTTCCCGTGTGGACGACCGCGCCGCCGCGCCGCGCGGTCCACGTGCCGCCGTTCGAGTAGGCCTCCGCGTGGAAGCTGCCGCTGCCGCAGTCCGCCGCGGCGCGGACGTCGGCCGAACCCGTCTGCGGCGGCGTCACCAGTCCGCCGAGCACGGCCACCGCCACCGCCGCCGCCCGCCATCCGATTCCCGTCGGCCTCATCGCGCCACGATCCCCTCGTCGCCGAGAACTTCTCGTGCGCGTTCGTCCCCGCTTCGAGCGGAAGACGTGACGCGCCTGTTCGACACCGGGCGACGGAACCGGCTCAACCGTTCTGGGAGCACCTCCCAGCACCGTAGCGCGCCGCTCCGGTGGAACGAGGACGATTCTGTGACCGGAAGAGGACGTTTCGTCGAACGATGCGACGGAACGACCTCCTCCGGTGCCGGTCGTCGAACACCGGGAGTGCGCCGCGCGTGTTCCGGGCCGGACCGCTGGCGAATTCGAGGGGTCCGGCCCGGCGGACGGAGCCGGGCGCGCGAGGGGTGAAGCGTTATCCGGATGTCTGGACGTGTTCACCGAGCGGGTGTACTGCTGGGAGTCGGCACCGTGGGGGAACCGCTGGAGGGCGCGTGGCCGCAGAACCGCTGTTGACGATCAGACGACCTCCGCCTCGGCCTGCCCTGGCCCCGATCGTCGTCGTGGGCGTGGTCGGGCTGCTCCTGCTGGTGGTGACGCCTCTCGTGGTCCGTTCGGCGCCGCCGACGCAGGCCACGACCGTCATCAGGGGCAAGATGGGCTCGAAGGCCGACCTCTTCCGCGACACCGAGGTCCAGAAGATCCTCAAGCGCAACGGGATCGAGGTGGTCGTCGACAACTCCGGCTCGCGCGAGATCGCCACGAACGACGTCGGCCGGTACGACTTCGTCTTCCCCTCCGGACAGCCCACGGCCGACCTCGTCCTGGCCGAACGGCAGAGGAGCAACGAGTACGCCCAGGCGCACGTCCCGTTCGTCAGCCCGATCGTGCTCGCCACCTACCGGCCGTACGCCCTGGCGCTCCAGGCCGCGGACGTCGCCGCACCGATGAACCCGGACCGGCCCGACCCGCTGTACTACGAACTCGACGTCGGCAAGTTCGTCGAGCTCACCGAACTGGGCAAGCGCTGGAACGACATCGGCATCCGCGACCACGGCATCCAGAACGACAACCTGGTCCTCGCCCACACGCCCGACGTGTGCAAGTCCAACTCCGGCGGCACCTACCAGGGCCTGATCGCCTACGCCAAGAACGGCGGGAAGATCGCCACGGCCGAGAACGAGGTCGTCGCGCTCGCCGAGTCGCTGAAACCGTTCTACCGGGCCCAGGGCGCGCCCACGGCCGATCGGCTCCCCTTCTACCTGTCCCAGGAGGGTCAGCGGATCGCGCCGATCGTGGTGATCTACGAGCACCAGTACCTCGCCCACCAGTTGCGGCGTCCCGGCGGGAGTCCCGACGAGGAGCGGGTGCTGCTCTACCCCGCCGACCACTTCGAGACCCAGCCCTCGTTCATCGCCCTCAACGAGAACGGGGCGAAGCTCGCCCAGTTCTTGCGCACCGACGCCGACCTGCGGCGACGAGCGGTCGAACTCGGGTTCCGGGTGCTCGACACCGACCAGAGCACGGCCAGCCCGCAGCTGGCGGACCTGCTCGCCGAGCGCGGGATCGAGGCGCCGTCGGCCGACGACGACCACACCAGGGCGTACCTGCCGCCGCTCGACCTGTTCGAGAAGCTCGTCACCACCGTCGGCGGGTGCCCGTGAGGCGGCTCGGCGTCCTGTGCGCCGTCCTGGCCCTGCTCGCCGCGTGCACCGGCGAACCGCCCCCGCCGCACACCGTCCTGAGGGTGCTCGCCTCCTCCGAGCTCACGGACATGCGGCCCCTGCTGGAGGAGCTGCGCCGCGACACCGGCGTCGAACTCGTCGTGGACCACCGGGGGACGATCGACGCGACCAACGCGCTGGAACCGGGGAACTACCAGCACGACGTCGCCTGGCTGTCCACGGACCGCTACTTCGACCTGAAGCTGAAGCAGATCGGTTTCACCGGCGAGCGTCCGCTCAGCAGCAGGTTCATGTTCTCGCCGCTGGCCGTCGGAGTCGAACCGGGCACCGCTGAGCTGCTCAGGGCCTCCACCGCCGACCAGCACCTCTCCTGGGCCGACCTGGCGGACCGGGCGGCGATGGGCATGGTGCGCTTCGGCATGGCGGACCCGCGGCACGCGGGCAGCGGGCTCTCCGCGCTGATCGGCGTCGCGACGGCGGCGGCGGGAACCGGAGGCGCCCTGCGCGAGGAGGACATCACCTGCGACCGTCTCCGCGGGTTCTTCACCGGGCGCACCCTCGCCGAGGACACCTCGCGCCAGCTCGCCGACGCCTACGCGGCCGACCAGGACAGCGCGGACGCACTGATCAACTACGAGTCGGTGCTGCTGTCCCTCAACGCGGGCGGCACGCTGCGCGAGCCGCTGGAGATCCTGTACCCGCGCGACGGCATCGTCCTCGCCGACTACCCGATGCTGCTGCTGGACCCGGCGAAGCGGGACAGCTTCGGCGCCGTCGTGGCCTGGTTCGAGTCCGAGCGGGCGCAGCGCGCGATCGTGGAGCGGACGTCGCGCCGCCCGCTGAACAGCGCGGTGCCGCGCGATCCGCGGTTCCACGACTTCGGCACGAACACCCTCTACTTCCCCGAGCGCAAGGAGACCGTCGACCGGCTCACCGCCGAGTACGCCGACCCCCTCTCGCACAACCCGTCGCACGTGATGTTCGTGCTCGACTTCTCCGAGTCGATGAAGGGACCCCGCATGGACGCCCTGCGCTCCGCGTTCGCCGGGTTCAGCGGCGCCGACCCGTCCGCGACCGGCAAGTTCGTGCGCTTCTACCGCGGTGAGCGGTTCACCGTCCTGCGCTTCGGCGGCACGGTCATCGACGAGCGCGACTTCGTCGTCAGCGGGCAGGCCGACCTCGACGCGCTGCGCGACCACGTCGGCAGCGACCGCTTCGACCGGAGCACCGGGGTGTGGTCGGCACTGGACGCCGCCTACGAGAAGGCGGCGGCCGTGATCGGGGAGGACCCGGAGCAACCGGTCACGATCGTGCTGATGACCGACGGCGAGAACAACGCCGGGATCGGCCTGCCGGACTTCCTGCGCAACTACGAGGCGCGGCACCCACCGGTGAAGGCCGTGCACACCTACACCATCCGCTTCGGAGAGGCCGACGCAGGCGAGCTGGACCAGGTGGCGAGAGCCACCGGGGGCCGCATGGTCGACGCCAACGCCACCTCTCTCGCCGAGGCGTTCAAGGAGATCCGTGGTTGCCGCTGACCCGTGGTTCTGGACCCTGATCGGCGCGGGCGCCGCCCTCGTGGCCGTCGCGGTGGTGCTGTACGCGCGCGGCAGGCGGCCGCACCGCGACACGTCCGGCACCATCGGCGAACACGAGTTCCTGGTCTACCTCAACGAGACCACGGTCATGGACATCCTCCAGTACCGGGGCGACGTGCCCGCGCTCAAGCGGCTGGTGGAGCAGTACACCAGGGAGAGCGCGGAGGGCCGGGGCGAGGTGAAGACCCACTGGTTCGGCCTCGGCGGGAGCCGGACCCGCGACGGCGAGACGACCGAGTCCTACGAGGCCGAGGAACGGCCGATCACGGCGATCCGCACGGTCGTCCGGGCGCTGGAGGCCGCCGACGCCATCGTCTACGCGGACTTCCACACCGGTGAGGTGCACGCGCACCGGAGCCTGGCCGACGGCGCGGCCGGGCACGCGAAGCTGAGCGACACCAGGATGTTCCTCTCCGTCGACGGGCTCTTCGAGGGCTACGAGGAGGGCGACGGGTCGGACGAGGACTACCTGCGCCTGCGCGCCCCCTACCCGTCCGGTGAGGCCCACGTCCGGGTCAAGGTCGCCCGCAGCGGGGTGCGCGAGCGGAACGTGCTGCCGGACAACGACGTGTCGTTCCGCGCTCGCGTGCTCGGCAAGGTGGAGAACTGGGACGCGAAGGACGGGGTGCTCAAGATGTGGGCACTGGCGATCTTCCGCTGACCGGGCCGCGCTGCGGTCGCCCCTCCGGCCCGGTCACCGCGAACAGCCGTGTGCGGGACCGCCGGGACGTGCCCGCCGACGTTCCGCCGGTCGGTGTGCACCGGTGCCCACGTCCGGCTCGGGCGACCCGCCGCCACCACCACCGTCCGGCCCCGGCGGGGAACCGGTTCCGCTCGTGGCGCAACCCGTTCCCGGCGCGTGGACGCGGACCTGCCGTGGCCGCATGCGCTCACCGATCACGGGCACGGCCGCCGGGGTGCCCTTCACCGCCCTGCCACCGGTCGGCGACGACCCCGCGCCGCTGCTCGTCACCTGGCACGTGCTGGACGCGCCGAGGTCGGACGCCGCGTTCGCCGCCGCGCTGCCGATGCACGGCCTGCCCGCGTGGCGGGTGCACCTCGGCATGCCGATGTGCGGGGCTCGCGCGGTCGACGGCGGCACGGACGCCGTCGTGCAGCTGATGCGCGAGGACCCCCTGATGTCCTTCCTGCACCCGTTCGTCCGGCAGGCCACCGAGGAGTTCCCGGCCGCACTGGCGTCGATCCGTGCGCAGCTGCGGGTGGACGACGGTCCGATCGGCGTGCTCGGCGGCTCGCTGGGCGGGGCGGTGGCACTGCGGGTGCTCGCCGACACCGACGTCCCGGTCACCGCCGGTGCCGTCGTGAACGCCGCGATCAGGATGCGGTCCGTCGTCGACCTGTTCCCCGGCGAGTACCGCTACGACGCCGAGTCCGGGAGTCCGAGGTCCCCGCGCAGAACCGGCGCGACCGCACCCGGGGTGCGGTCGCGCCGGCCGGTTCGACCGTCCGCTCAGCCCGCGGGCGGGTTGTGGTCCCTGCTGCGCGGGTAGGTGTGCTTCTCCGAGATCGTGCCGTCCTCGTTCTTGATCACGTGCTCGACCTCGCGCTCGCGCGCCATGTCGCGTCCCACCGAGACGGCGTCCGCCTTGGTGGCAGCGGTGTTCGACGCCCGCTCGTTGCCCTCGACCTTGTTCTTCCACTGGCCGTCTTCGTGGTAGGTCTCCACGTCGCCCTTCGGCACGGTGACACTCCTTCCGATCGCTCGTCTCCACCGCACTGTGCCCGGGAAGGCGGGGCCGTCAAACATCGCGGATCACGTACCGGGTTCTCCGGAGGGCGCGGGAAGCGTCGTGCCCAGCCGTGCGGGAGTGCCGAAGTTCGGCGTCCCGTCGGCGTTCCAGGTGAACTTCTGGGCCCTGGTCGAACGGTTCATGTCGCAGCCGCCGCCCGCCGAGTCGTTGGCGTGGTAGACGATCCAGTCCTCGGTGCCGTCGGGGGAGGTGAAGAACCCGTTGTGCCCCGGCGCGAACACGCCGTTGCCGTCGTTGCGCTGGAACACCGGGTTCGGCGACTTCGTCCAGTGCGCGCGGTTGAGCGGGTCGGTGCCGGTGAGGGTCAGCAGGCCGAGCTTGTAGTCCGGACCCCAGCACGCGCTGGCCGAGTACACGATCATGGTCTTCCCGTTGCGGTACAGCGGTTCCGCGCCCTCGTTCACCGGCGCGGTCTGCTGCTCCCAGGCCAGGGTGGGCTGGCTGATCGTGCGGCGCGCACCGCTGATCGTGTAGGGGTTGCTCAGCGGCGTGATGGTCAGGCTCTGGGTGCCGTCCATCGCGCTGCCCATGAGGTAGAGCTTGCCGCCGACCCGCAGGACGCTCGGATCGAGTTCCCACGTGTTCCCCAGGTCGGCCTTGAAGCGGTACGGCCCCATCGGGTTCGCGCCGTCGCTCTCCAGCACGTGCAACCGCTGCGTGGGGTTGTAGTCGGAGACGTTCTGCCCGGCCACGTAGTACAGGTACCAGCGCCCGTCGAGCAGGTGGAACTCCGGCGCCCACATGTTGCAGCACCCGCCGGGCCGTCCGGAGAGGTCGAACACCGTGGTGTCGGCCGCCGTGCTGAGACCGGCCAGCGTCGTGGAGCGCCGCATGGTGATCGTGGAGTTCCACGTCGTCGTGGCGAGGTAGTAGTACCCGTCGTGGTACTGCAACCAGGGGTCGGGCCCGTTGCGCTTGATCGGGTTGGTGAACGTGCCGGGAGCGCTCCCGCCGAGCTTCACCAGCTGCCACTGCTGGTTCGTGCCGCCGAGGTCGGTCCACTGCACCAGGTCCGCGCCGTCGGCGGTGGAGAAGTCCAGGACGTCCACCGCCTTGCCGCTGGTGCGGTTGATCAGCCGCACGAACCCGTCCGCCGAGTCCGCCAGCCGGAACTGCTGGTTGCCGGCGTTGCGGTCCGTCCACTGCACGAGGGCGGCGCCGTTCGCGGTGGAGGCGCCGGAGACGTCCAGGACCTTGCCGCTGTGCCGCGACCTCAGCCGGTAGTAGCCGCCGCCGGAGTCGACGAACTGCCACTGCTGCCAGGCGCCGTCGTTGCGGGTGTACTGCGAGATGCGCGCGCCGTCGCCGGTCGCGAGGTCGTACACGTCCAGAGCCTTGTCGCTGTTGCGGTTCACCAGGACGTACGAGGCGCTGGTGTCCACCGTCGCGGCGGACGCCGCGACCGGCGGGGCCGCGGTGGTCCCGCCGAGCAGGACCGCCGTCGTGGCGACGGCGAGAGCGGCGCGGTGCGGTCGGCGTGTGCTTCGGGTGGTCGGTGTCACGGTCGTCTCCCTGCGACGCTGCACGGAAAGGAGGTGTTCCCGTCCGGTGTGGACGGACGGAGGGCGCGTGTGCACGCGCTGGTCCCGCTGGCGAGGAGAGGTCGTCGCGGTGCGCGGACGTGGTGGGGTGCCGCCCCGGTGGTTCTCGTGCGCGGACTCGTGCGTCGCCTCCTCGCGAGCAGGGGCCGTGGTGCGCTTCCGGGGGCGGCACGACCGGGAGCGTCCTGGCCACCGTAGCGCGAGTGCACGGCCTGGAACAAGGATTCTGTTACCGCTAACAGCGGGTTGTGCCGCACCGCGACGAGTTGCACTGTTCGCGCTCACATGAAGGCTCCGGCTCGGTCGGCTGGCCGGTCCGAGCTGCTCGCCGGTGCTGCTGCACGGGGCGCACCGGACGCTGGAGGTCACCTCCCGCGCGGAACCGCGGCACGCCCTTCCCGAGGAGCGCTAGCTCGCCCGCCGCGCC
This sequence comes from Umezawaea beigongshangensis, assembly GCF_016464305.1. GTDB lineage: Bacteria > Actinomycetota > Actinomycetes > Mycobacteriales > Pseudonocardiaceae > Umezawaea_A > Umezawaea_A beigongshangensis. Next base: position 162,213 of record NZ_JAEIOJ010000002.1, on the reverse strand, counting down.
CGGTCGCGGACGCGGCGGGCCACCAGGTGCGTGGTCGCGAGGTGCCTGCTCGCGGTGACGCGCAGCGGGGCGGGCACCCCGTCGAGCCCGTGGTGCAGCACGCGCAGCAGTTGCAGGCAGCTCATGAGGCCCGCCAGCTCCACGACCAGCGGGTCCTCCCTCCCCGCCGCGTCGACGGCCAGCGGCCCCGGCCACCCGTCGACCGCCGCCCGCAGCGACTCGTGCTGCTCGACGAGCACCGGCAGCACCTCGGCGATCGGGTACGGTCCGCTGCCGCGCAGCGGGTTCGCCCCGAGCACCGCCGCCACGGCCCCGGCGGCGTCGGCGACCGCGGCGGCGAACCGGCGGCGGTCGCCGACGGACGGGGGCGTCACGCCGCGCCCTCCCCGACGCCGGTGACGGCGCGGCGCAGGTGGGTGCCGGTCGGCGATCCGGCCACGTCGAGCAGTTCGCGCGGCGTGCCCCGGTGGAGCAACCGCCCCCCGCGGCTGCCGCCCTCCGGCCCCAGTTCCACGACCCAGTCGGCGTGCGCGACGACGTGCAGGTCGTGCTCGACCACGATCACGGTGGCACCGCGGTCGTCCACGAGCCGGTCGAGGACGCCCAGCAGCCGTTCGACGTCCGTCACGTGCAGACCGGTCGTCGGCTCGTCGAGCACGTAGGTCGTGCGGCCGTCGTGCAGGTGGGTGGCCAGCTTGATGCGCTGGCTCTCGCCGCCGGACAGGCTCGTCAGCGGCTGGCCGAGCCGCAGGTACTCCAGGCCGACGTCGGTCAGCGCACCCAGCACGGGGGCCACGCGGCGGTTGCCGGCGAAGAACTCCCGCCCCTCGCCGACCGTCATCTCCAGGACGTCGCCGATGGTCGCGCCGCGCAGCCGGTGCTCCAGCACGTCGTCGGAGAAGCGGCGGCCGTCGCACGTCTGGCACGTCAGGGCCACGCCGTCCAGCGAGGCGAGGTCGGTGTGCACGACCCCCAGGCCCGCGCAGGTCGCGCAGGCGCCGGAGGAGTTCGCGCTGAACAGCGCGGGTCTCACGCCGTTGGCGCGGGCGAACTCGGCGCGGACGTGGTCGGCGACCCCGGTCCAGGTGATGGTGGTGGACCGCCGGTTCGCGTGCGGCAGCGACTGGTCGACGATCACGGCCTCCGGGTGCTGGGCCCGGAACGCCCCGTTGATCAGGCTGGACTTGCCCGCGCCCGCCACCCCGGCGACCACGGTGAGCACACCGGCGGGCAGGTCGAGGCTGATGTCGCGCAGGTTGTGCGTGCGCGCGCCGACGACCGGCAGGACACCGGTGGGGGTGCGGACCGCGTCCTTGAGCCGGACGAGGGCGGTCGTGCTCCGGCCGGTCGCGGTGCCGGACCGGGCCAGCGACGCCACGTCACCGGTGAACACGACCCGGCCACCGGCGGCGCCCGCGCCGGGCCCCATCTCGATCACGTGGTCCGCCGCCGCGATCACGTCGCGGTCGTGCTCGACCACCAGCACGGTGTTCCCCTTGTCCCGCAGCGCGAGCAGCAGGTCCGTGAGCCGGTGCACGTCGCGCGGGTGCAGTCCCGTGCTCGGCTCGTCGAAGACGTACAGCACGTCGTTGAGGCTGCTCGACAGGTGCCGCACGATCTTGACCCGCTGGGACTCGCCACCGGAGAGGGTGGCCGTGCGCCGGTCCAGGCTCAGGTGACCCAGTCCGATCTCCACCAGGTGACGCACCCCCGCCGCCACGGCGTCGACGACCGGCTGCACCTCCGGCAGGTCCAGCGCGGTCAGTACCCCGAGCAGCTCGTCGGCCTCCATCGCGGACAGCTCCGCGATGTTGCGGCCCTCGATCCTGCTGTCCAGCGCGAGCGGCGACAACCGCGTGCCCCCGCAGGCCCGGCAGGGCGCGGTCGTGGTGAACGCCTCGACCATCGCCCTGGTCCTGCCCCCGGCCTCCTCGTCGCGGTCGATGTAGCGGCGGCGGAACTTCACCACCGCGCCCTCGTAGGCCAGGTTCAGCGGCTTGCCCGCCACCTCCAGCGCCACCTTGCCCGACGTGGAGTGCAGCAGGTCGTGGCGTTCCCGCTCGGAGTACTCCGCCACCGGCTTGTCGGGGTCGAGACGGCCGGAGGCGACGAAGAGGTGCCAGTCCCGCGAGTCCACCGCGAAGACCGGTGCGCGCAGCGCCCCCTCGTTCAGCGACCTGGACGGGTCGAGGAAGGCGTCCAGGTCGACGTCGGTGATCTCGCCGGTGCCCTCGCACTCGGGGCACATCCCGGCGGGCATCGTGAAGGAGAACGCGTCGGCGTACCCGACGAACGGCACACCGGCGCGGGAGAACAGCAACCGCAGCAGCGGCGCGACGTCGGTGATCGTGCCGACGGTGGAACGCGCGCCGCCGGTGAGGGGACGCTGGTCGACGGCGATGGTGGCGGGCAGGTGCTCGATCAGGTCGACCGCGGGCCGGGCGGACGAGGGCAGGAAGTTGCGCACGAACACGGGCAGCGTCTCGTTCATCTGCCGCCGCCCCTCCAGGGCGATCGTGTCGAACACCAGCGACGACTTGCCCGATCCGGACACGCCGGTCACGACGGTGAGCCGCCGCTTGGGGATCTCGACGTCGACGGCGGCGAGGTTGTGCTCGCGCGCGCCGACCACCCGGATCCACTCCGCGACGGGCGCTCTGGGGTCACGTTGTTTCGTGGCAGTCACGGATTCGACCGTATCGTTGAACCTCCCGTTGAGAGTCGTGCGCCAACAGCCGAGCAACGAGTTGGACAAGTCTCAAACGGGGGCGACGGCGGCGCGCACCGGCCACCGTCGCCCGCCGTCGTCACTCCGCCGTCGTCACGGTCTCCAGCGCGGCGTACCGCACGTCCGGGTCGTCGTGCCGGCGCAGGGCGCGCAGCAGTGAGCGCCACGACTCGGGCCAGCCCGCGTCGCGCCCGGCGAGGGCGGTGACGGCGAGCGCGAGCACCCCGGCGGCAGTGGTGCCGTCCGCCGCCAGCTCCCCGGCGACCGCGCGCACCCGCTCGCGCGCCAGCCGGGGCAGCAGCGGCTCCAGGTGCCGCGCCGCCTCGCCACCGGCCCGCAGCGCGAGCGCCGGGCGGTCGGCCAGCCGGGCCACCTCGCGCAGCGCGTCCAGTTCGGCGCCCTCCTCGTCCCACGGGACCGCGGCGAGCGCGAGGTCGACGGCGAGGTTGCGGTGGGTCGCCGCGAGGTCGGCGGCCAGCAGCCGCGCCGCCGCGCGCAGCACCGGTACGCCCCGCGTCCGCGCCACGACCCGGACCAGGACGCCGAGCCGCTGCCGAGCGGGCAGATCGCGGTCCTCGGCCGCGTCGAACCGGTCGGCCTCGGCGACCAGACCGGCCGCGGCGACGCGCAGCGGCTCGACGTCGCCCGACGCCGCGCACACGTCCACCAGCGAGGTCAGCGCGGTGTTCCAGGTCGCGGTGCCGCCCAGGTCGGTCACCAGGCGCACCAGCAGGTCACCGGCGCCGTCGTCCCACCGGCTCCAGTTCCGCAGCACGGACAGCGCGGGGTTCGCGGTGTCCGGGTCGGCGGAGCCCGCGACCGTCCGCACCAGCGCGGCGTAGCGGGCGCGGTGCTGCCGCGCCACGGTCTGCGGCGACGCGCCCAGCACCGCGAGCGCGACCTCCCGCTCGTCCGCGACCGCTCTGCTCAGCAGGTCCCACGCGGCCTCGTCGTCGAGGAACCACCTCGTCGCCGACACCAGCGCTCGCCGGACGTCGCGGTGCGCGCCCGGTCCGTCCCACGATCCGGCCACCCGCGCCAGCGCGCCCGGTGGACGGTGCTCGGCCAGCAGCCGGACGGCCTCCTTGCGCGCGGTCACCTTCGGGCTGTCCAGCAGCGGCTCCAGCAGTTCGCCGAGCCGGTCGGGCGCGACGAACCGCGCGCACCTGACCGCCGCGTACACCGCCATCCGAGCGCGATCGGTGTCGGCGTGGGCGAGCAGGTCGCCGATCACGTCCTCCGGCTCGTCCGTCCACGCCAACGCGGACAACGCCGCCTCGACCACCTGGACCTCGCCGTCGCGGAGGAACTCGCGCAGCACGGCCGCGCTGCCGGGAACCCGGCCGAGGGAGCGCACGGCGCTCGCCCGCTCGTGCGCCGGAACGCGCGACGCCGTCGCGAGATCGGCCAGTTCGGCCGCGTGAGCGGCGACCTGGCGCGGCAGCCACCGGTGGAAGCACCGGGCGAACGACGGGACGTGGCGCACGCCGCGCTTGAGGAAGCGGCCGTGCAGCCGTCGGCCGATCACCGCGTCCAGCAGGTCGGTGCGCCGTCGGCCGATCGTCTCCCGCACGACGGGCAGCGTGATCGTGGACGGGTCGCGGGCGAGCACCGCGGCCACCCGCTCGTCCCTGGTGGCCGGTGGCGCCAGCCACAGGTGCACCGCCCGGCGGACCACCCCGTCGTCGGAAGCGGACCGCGCCCGGTCCAGGAGGTCCTGCAGCGGCGGCACCGTCCAGGCCCGGCGGCCCAGTCCGGCGGCGAGCGCGAGCAGCACCGGGTACCGGCCGCGTGCCGCGTCGGCCGTGATGCGCGGCCGCAGCGCTTCGAACACGTGGTGCTCGGCACCGCGCGGCAGGACCCGGTCCAGCCCGGACAGGTCGATCGAGGCCGCGTGCGCGCCGAGACCTTCCAGCCCGGTCAGCCCCGCGTCCACCAGCTCCGGAGTCCGCGACACCACGCCCTCGCGGATCAGCGTCCCCGCCAGCGCGCGCACCGCCCACCGGGTCTGCGGCGAGCAGTCCCGCGCTGCGAGGGCGTCGACCATCAACCGGGTCAGCGAGGTGGTCTCCGCGGAGCGCAGCAGCCGGCCCGGCACCGCGGCGAGCGCGCTGATCGCCGGGGCGCGCACCGGGTCCTGCTCGTTCGCCAGCCGGGTCAGTCCGGCGCAGACCGGCCCGAACACCCCGGGGTCCCCGGTGGCGGCGGCCGCCGCGACGTGGAGCGGGTACGCCCGTGCGCGCTCCTCCGCCGCGGCGCCGCGGACGGCCTCGCGCAGCACCGGGCTCGCCTCGTCCCAGCTGAGCCGGGCGGTCACCGCGAGCCGGCGCGCGGGGTGGTCCGCGACGCTCCGCAGCGCCAGCAGCCGGCGGGCCTCGGCGGCCCGCGCCGCGCCGGGCAGCTCGTCCAGCACCGCCAGCGGCACGTCCGGGCGATCGCCGACCGCACCGGTGGCGACCGCCGCGCGCCGCGACGGCGGCAGTTCGTGCAGGAGCCGCACCAACTGCCGGTCGGACAGGACGCGGGCCAGGTCGATCAGCCCGGCGTCCCGCAGACCCGCCAGCGCCCGCCACAGCGGCCGTCGATCCGGGACGGGCCCGCCGCGGCGCGGGTCCAGCAGGATGCGCGCCACCCGGTCGGGCGAGTGCCGGGCCAGCCCGCCGATCACGTCGTCGGAGCCCGGCGGGAGCGGGGCGTGCGGGAGCACCCGCTCCACCAGGTCCAGCACCCGCGCCGGTCGCGCCGGTGCCGCGGCCGACACACCGGCGCCCAGGCGCTGCCACACCCGCGGCCACCACGACACCGGTGTCGCGGTCAGCTCGGCCTCGACGAAGGCGAGGAACTCGTCGGGGTGCCGGCGCGCGAGCGCGGGCCAGTTCACCACCGCGTGCTCCAGTCCGGGCAACGCGGCGGCCACCACCGCACCCGAGCACGCGACGAGCAGCCCGGTGGCCCCGTGGTCGCCGTACCGGGACCGCACCTCCGGCAGGAGGGCGTCGGCCAGCGCGGTCGCACCGCGCCGCCGGACCACGTCGACCAGCCCCTGGCGCAGCGCGGCCGACAGGTGCGGCAGCCGCGCGAGGAACACCTCGGGCGGGAGGCCCAGCCTGACCGCCACCCCCAGCGCGGCCCGCACCACGGTCGTCTGCTCCGCCGAGAGGCACCGCTCGACGTGCTCGCGGTGGCCCGCGACGTGCGCCACGTGCAGCGCCGCCCGCCGCGCGAACTCGCCTCGTCCGTGCAGGTCGCGCAGCAGCCCGTCGAGCTGGTCCGTGCCGACCAGGTCGCGGGCGGTGCGGGCCAGCAGGCGCTGCCGCTCGGCGAAGGGCAACGGGTCGAGGGAGCGGAGCAGGCGGCGCGCGGAGGTGGTCACGCCGGGATTCTGAGCGATCGTCCGGTGCCGTGCGAACCCGTTTCCCGCCGACCGCGGTCGCACGGGCGGGTGGCGTGCCGGGCAACCGTCGAGCCGCAGGGGGATCACCTCTCCGGGGACCGTCGTCACCGCACGGGGAGCACCGCGGTCCGGGGCGTGTCACGGCCGGTGAGGACGGTCCCGTCCCCGATCGGCGCGCTGCCACGACCGTCGGGTGCGGCGCGTCCGGCGGACGCTCCGGTGTGGTCGTCGCGGGAACCGCGCTGTCGTGTGACGACCGGCCGGTGTCCGTCGTGGAACGACGACTTCCGCAGCAGACTGCTGCGTCGTACGGCCCGCCACCCCGAGGAGGCGACATCACCGAGCACCCCGCCGGCACGCCGGGTCCGGAGGAGTACGAGACGATCCGGGTCGAGGTGTGCCCCGGAGCGACCCTGTTCGTCGTGACGGAACCCGCCACGACGCGCCGACCGGCCAACGGCGGGCTGCGGCTCCTGGCGTGCGCCGACGACACCGAGGCGATCCGCGCCGGGCACCTCCTCGCGGGCCGGGCGCGCGTCAAGCACGCCGTGCACCGCACCGGTTTCGCCGGTGCTGCGCTGATCGCCGGAGCGGACCCGCGCCGAGTCGACCGCACGGCGCTCCTGCGTGCGACGGCCGCGGTGCTCGACGGCCTGGACGGCACCCTCCGCACCGGTCGCGACGCGGGCACCACGGCCGAGGACGTCCGCTACCTGGCCACCCTGTCGCGGCACGTCCTCGGCGGGACCTCCTGCCGCGTCGACCCGGTCCGTGCCACCGCCAGGGGCGTGCTCGGCAGTGTGCGCGCCGTGGTCGGCGACCGGCTGGACGGACTGAGCTTCCTCGTGCACGGCACGGGCGCGGTCGGCGCCGAGGTCGCGGAGCTGCTGTGCGCCGCGAGGGCCGGGGTGCGCACGCACGACCTCGATCCGGCGCGGGCGATCCGTCCCGGCTGCCGCGCGGTCCCGCCCGACGAGCCGTGGTGGCGCGTCCCCGTGGACGTCGTGGTCGTGTGCTCCGCCTCGGAGGTGATCGATCCCGGCCTCGCGGGGGTGCTGCGGGCCGGAGCGCTGGTCTCCGCGGCCGACGCCCCGTTCACCGGCCCGGAGGCGGAGCACGTCCTGCGCTCGCGCGGGACGGTCGTCCTGCCCGACGTGGTCAGCAGTGCGGGAGCCGCCGTCTGCGACTCCGTCGAGCACCACGGCACCGCCGCCTTCCACCGGGCCGATCCGGAGGAGCTGTACGCGTTCGCCGAGCACCTGGTGCACCGCACGACGGTGGACTTCCTCGCGGACCCGCGCAGCGTGCTCGGCCGTCTCGGCGAGGTGTCCGCGGGGGTGTGCGGTGCGCGGTTCCTCGGAGCGGGGGACGTGCTGCGAGCCGTCGTCGGGTGACCGGCGTCGTTCCGCTCAGCCGGTCGCCGGGCGTTCCTCGCCGAGCTTGACCGCGACCACGCCGAGCAGGATCAGGGCTCCGCCCGCCACCTGCACGCCGCGCGGGACCTCGCTCAGCAGCAGCCAGGCGACGAGCAGTGCGGCCAGCACCTCCGACAGCGCCACGAACGACGCGAGTCGCGAGCCGAGCCGGCGGGTGGCCGCGATGCCGGTGACGTAGGCGAGCGCGGCGCTGACCACGCCGAGGGCCAGCACCGGCAGCCACCAGGGCACGACGACCCCGTCGAAGGTGACGTGCCCGGTCGACGCGGCGAGCGGGACGACACCGGCCACACCGGCGAGGAGCAGCACGACGCCGCCCAGGAGCATGCCCCCGGCGGCGAGGACGGTCGCGGGCAGCCCGCGCTCCTCACCCCCGGAGAGCACGAAGTACACCGCGGCCCCGGCCATCGCGGCGAGCGCCCACAGGATGCCGGTCGTGCTCGCGCGAGCACCCGAGAGCAGGTCGAGGACCAGCACCAGCCCGGCCGCGCCGAGCAGCACGCCGAGCACGATCAGCCGGTTGGGGCGCTGACCGTGGCGCGCCCAGAACCAGCCCACCACCGCGACCGGAGCGGTGTACTCGATCAGCAGCGCGACTCCGACCTGCATGTGCGCCACGGCGTTGAAGTAGGCGAGCTGGCACCCCGCCACGGCGACGACGCCGAAGGTGACGATCAGGGGGAGGTTGCGGCGCAGCAGCGACCACCGGCCCCTCAGCTGGAGCGCGGCCACCGGCACGAGCACGGCCGCGGCGATCAGGATGCGGGCCGCCACCGCCGCCGCCGACGACCAGCCCGCGTCCATCAGCCCGCGGGCGAGCGAACCCGACAAGCCGAAGGAGAAGGCCGAGAGCGCGGCGAGGCCCAACCCGGCCACCGTCCGGCCGCCGGTGAGCGCCGTGTCATGGGTCAAAGCTGTCATGACTCGTGACGCTACGGGCGGGTGTGTAAGGTGTCAACATGGTCTTCGCTCATGACACCAACGCAGCGCTGACCGCCGCGGTCGCGCTCGTGAACTCGGCGGAGCCACCGGACACGATGACGACGGGGGAACACCTCGACGCGTTCTACGCCACCTACCGCTACAGCGGCGGCCGGACGGGCGACGACGCCGAGCTCGGCGCGGTCCGCGCGCTGCGCGCACCCCTGCGCGAGCTGCTCACGAGCGACCGGGACTCCGCGGTGCGGATCGTCAACCGCGTCCTGGCGGAGCGGCGGGCCGTGCCCGCGCTGGTGCGCCACGACGAGTGGGACTACCACCTGCACTGCATCCGCGACGACGCGCCGCTGGCCGACCGGATCGCCGTCGAGACCGCCATGGCGATGGTGGACGTCATCCGAGCCGACGAGCTGAGCCGGCTGTCGGTGTGCGCCGACGAGAGCTGCGGCGGGATCGTGGTGGACCTGTCGCGCAACCGGTCCCGGCGCTTCTGCAGCACCGCGTGCGGCAACCGGGTCGCCGTCGCGGCCTACCGCGCCAGGAAGGGCTGAACTCCGGCTCCTCGCGGTCGACCGGCCGGTGTCGGGGTGGATCGGGTCCCCACCGGTGGTGTCCCCGTGCGCCCCGCAGCGCAGCACCACCGGCAGGAACCCGACCGCCTGCCACCCTCACCGCGGTCCCTTGTTCCGCACTGGCCGGTTACCCCGGGAAGAGGACGTCATGCTCACCCGATCGGGTTAAGCGAGTCGCCTCGTCCCGACGTCGATCGCCGCCGGTGCTGCCGTGACCGGTCCTGCTGTCGTCGGTCGCGAGCGGTTCGGGAACCGAGGAGAGCAGACGTGGCAGGTGACGACGACACCTCCGGGTGATGCCGGAAGTGATCGGCCACCGGCAGGCGCGCGCGAGCGCAGCCGCCGGGGTCGTGTCGTCCTCCCACGTCCACGCTCCGCCGGGCAGCGCGCAGCGCGCCCGCACCACACGCGAGGTCTGCCGTGTCCGACGCGTTCGTCGTCTGCTCCGCCCCGTCCTTCTCCTGGCCCGACGACACCCCGGTGTTCCAGGACCTCTCCTTCACCGCGAGCGGTGGTCGCACCGGCCTCGTCGCGTCGAACGACGCGGGCAAGAGCACGCTGCTCCGGCTGATCGCCGGACAGCTCCGGCCCAGCTCCGGCAGCGTGTCCGTCGCGGGGACCCTCGGGTACCTCCCGCAGGACCTGCCCCTCACCGGGGACCTCACCGTCGCCGAGGTGCTGGGCATCGCCGCCGCGATCCGGGCGCTGGAGGCGATCGAGTCCGGGGACACCGCCGAGGAGCACTGCACCACGATCGGCGACGACTGGGACGTGGAGGAGCGCACCAGCGCCCAGCTCGACGCAGCTGCTGAAGCGCCCCGACGGCGGCTGAGCGCGGGTTCGCCCCGCCCGGAGCCGGCCGGGGCGAACCCGCGCTCAGGTGGCGGCGGCGAACTGCGCAGAGTAGAGCCGGTGGTAGGCGCCACCGGCCTCCAGCAGCTCGGCGTGGGTGCCCTGCTCCACGATCCGGCCCGACTCCATCACCAGGATGAGGTCGGCGTCGCGGATCGTGGACAGCCGGTGCGCGATGACGAAGCTCGTGCGCGACGACCGCAGCGCCGCCATCGCGTGCTGCACCAACGACTCCGTCCGGGTGTCGACCGAACTCGTCGCCTCGTCGAGGATCAGCAGCGACGGGCTCGCGAGGAAGGCCCGCGCGATCGTCAGCAACTGCTTCTCGCCCGCGCTGACGTTCGTGCCCTCGTCGTCGATCACCGTGTCGTAGCCGTCGGGCAGCGTGCGCACGAACCGGTCCACGAAGGTGGCCCTGGCGGCGGCCAGCACCTCCTCCTCCGTCGCGTCGGGCCTGCCGTAGGCGATGTTGTCCCGGATCGTGCCGCTGAACAGCCAGGTGTCCTGGAGCACCATGCCGATCTGCGACCGCAGGTCCTCGCGCCGCAGGTGGGTGACGTCCACGCCGTCCAGGGTGATCCGGCCCGCGTCCAGCTCGTAGAACCGCATGATCAGGTTGACCAGCGTGGTCTTCCCCGCGCCGGTCGGGCCGACGATCGCGACGGTCTGCCCCGGCTCGGCCACCAGCGAGAGGTGCCGGATCAGCGGCTTCCCGGCCTCGTAGGAGAAGCTGACGTCGTCGAACTCGACCCGGCCCCTCCGCAGCGCGGGCAGCGACGCGTCCGCCGGATCGGGGCTCTGCTCCTCGGCGTCCAGCAGCTCGAAGACCCGCTCGGCCGACGCGACCCCGGACTGCATCAGGTTCGCCATCGACGCCACCTGGGTCAGCGGCTGGGTGAACTGCCGCGAGTACTGGACGAACGCCTGCACCTCGCCCAGGCTCATCGTGCCGGAGGTGATCCGCAGCCCGCCGACCACGGCGACCGCGACGTAGCTGAGGTTCGACAGGAACATCATCGCGGGCATGATCAGCCCGGAGACGAACTGCGCGCCGAGCGCCGAGTCGAACAGCTCGTCGTTGCGGCGGCGGAACTCCGCCTCCGACTCCCGCTGCCGGCCGAACGCCGTGACCAGCTGGTGCCCGGTGAACGACTCCTCGACGTGCGCGTTGAGCGCACCCGTCTGCTTCCACTGCGCCACGAACGACTTCTGCGACCGCTTCGCGATGCGGCCGGTGACGACCACCGAGAAGGGGATGACGGCCAGCGCGATCAGCGTGAACAGCGGGGAGATGGTCAGCATCATCACCACGACGCCGATCACGGTCAGCAGGGACGTCAGCAGCTGGCTGAGGGTCTGCTGCAACGTGGACGAGACGTTGTCGATGTCGTTGGTGACCCTGGACAGCAGCTCGCCGCGCGGCTGCCCGTCGAAGTAGCGCAGCGGGAGGCGGTGCAGCTTCGCCTCCACGTCGGCGCGCAGCCGCAGGACGAAGCGCTGCACGACCCCGTTCAACAGCAGGCCCTGCGCCCAGGCGAACAGCGACGACGCCACGTACAGCGCGATCACCCAGGCGAGCACGGTGCCCAGCGCGCCGAAGTCGACGCCCGCGCCGGGAACGCCCCGCAGGCGCGCGAGGACCCCGTCGAAGACGATGTCCGTGGCGTGCCCGAGCACCTTCGGCCCGGCGACCGCGAACCCGACGCTGATCACGCAGAGGACGACGACGGCCGCGAGCGCGAGCCGCTCCGGGCGCATCCGGGCGACCAGTCTCCGCGCGGACGGCCCGAAGCTCTGCGCCTTGCCCATCGGCATCCCCGTGCCGGGGAACCCGCGTCCGCCGGGGGGCGACGCGGGCCGTGGGCTGGAGGGCGAGGTGGTCATGCGGCCGGCTCCGGGGTCAGTTGGGACTGGACGATCTCGACGTAGGTCGGACAGGTGTCGAGCAGCTGCGCGTGGGTTCCGGTGCCGACGACCGACCCGTCGTCCAGCACGACGATCTGGTCGGCGCCGAGAACGGTGGAGACCCGCTGGGCGACGACGAGCACCGCCGACCGCCGGGTGTGCGGTCGCAGCGCCTCGCGCAGCCGGGCGTCGGTCGCGAGGTCGAGCGCGGAGAACGAGTCGTCGAACAGGTAGATCTCCGGACGGCACACCAGCGCCCGCGCGATGGACAGCCGCTGCCGCTGCCCGCCGGAGACGTTGGTGCCGCCCTGCGCGATCGGCGCGTCGAGCCCGCCGGGCATCTCCTCCACGAACTCCCGCGCCTGCGCGACGTCCAGCGCCCACCACAGCTCCTCGTCCGCGGCGTCCGGACGGCCGTAGCGCAGGTTGCTCGCGACGGTGCCGGTGAACAGGTACGCCCGCTGCGGCACCAGGCCGATGCGGGAGCGCAGCACGTCGGGGTCCAGTTCGCGCACGTCCACGCCGTCGACGAGCACCGCGCCGCCGGTCACGTCGATCAGCCGGGGGACGAGCGAGAGCAGGGTCGTCTTCCCCGCGCCGGTGCTGCCGACGATCGCGGTCGTCGTGCCGGGCGCGGCGCGGAAGGAGATGTCGCGCAGCACGGGGTCCGCGGCACCGGGGTACCGGAACTCCACGCCCCGGAACTCCACCTCGGCACGCGTGCGCACCTCGCGCACCGGCGTCACCGGAGGCGTCACCGAGGACTCCCGGTCGAGCACCTCGTTGATCCGCTCGGCGCAGACGGCGGCGCGCGGGATCATCATCGAGATGAACGTCGCCATCATCACCGCGGTGAGGATCTGCATCAGGTAGCTGAGGAACGCGGTCAGCGAGCCGATCTGCATCGCGCCGTCGTCGATCCGGCGCGCGCCGAACCACAGCACGGCGATGCTGGAGGCGTTGAGCAGCAGGATCACGGTCGGGAAGATCAGCGCCTGGAGCCTGCCGACCCGCAGCGCGGTGTCGGTGAGCGCGGTGTTGGCGTCGGCGAACCGCCGGGTCTCCGCCGGTTCGCGGACGAACGCGCGGACCACCCGGATGCCGGAGAGCTGCTCCCGCAGCACGCGGTTGACCTGGTCGATGCGCTCCTGCATCTCGCGGAACCGGGGGACCATCCTGATCACGATGGACCCGATGGCGAGCACCAGCGCGGGAACGCAGACCAGCAGCAGCCAGGACAGGCCGACGTCCTCCCGCAGCGCCATCACGATGCCCGCGACGCACATGATCGGCGCCGTGACCAGCATGGTGCAGCCCATCACCACGAGCATCTGCACCTGCTGCACGTCGTTCGTGGTGCGGGTGATCAGCGAGGGAGGCCCGAACGCGGCGACCTCGCGGGCGGAGAACTCGCCGACCCGGTGGAAGACGGCGGAGCGCACGTCACGACCGAAGGCCATCGCGCAGCGCGCGCCGCAGTAGACGGCGCCGGCGGAGCAGACGACCTGGATCGCCGTGACGGCCAGCATCCAGCCGCCGGTGGACAGGATGTAGCCGGTGTTCCCGGTGGCGATGCCGAAGTCGATGATGTCGGCGTTGAGGCTGGGCAGGGTGAGCGACGCGACGGTGCCGATCAGTTGCAGCACGAGCACGGCGCCCAGGTCGCGCCGGTAGGGGCGCAAGAAGGTGAGCAGCAGACGGTTCAGCAACGACGTCCCCCAGAAGAAACGCGACGTATCTCGTGCGGCAACGTAGGGTTCCCCGGCCAGAAGCGCAACGTGCTCGAAGGGACACGGTGAGCGAGACGAGGTCCCGCCGCCGCGGCGCCCCCCTGGAGCAGGTCGTCCTCGGCGCGGCCCGGGCCGAGCTGAACGACGTCGGCTGCGCGGAACTCACCGTCGAGGCCGCCACCGGCGTGTCCACGCGGCTCCACGAGGTCTGCGTCCACCGGGCCGCCGGTCCGGCGGCAACTGTTGCGCCGCCGGGCCACCTCCCGACATCCGGTGTTCAACCGGCTCGTCCAGGATCTCGCCATGGTCGAGATCTCGCGTCGCCGGCTCCTGTCCGCCGCTGCCGCCACCGGTGGCGCGGCCGCGGCCGGCTCGCTGCTGCCCGCGTCGCTGCACGAGGCCATCGCCTCGACGCCGGTCCGCCCCGGCGGTCTGCAGGCGATCGAGCACGTCGTCGTGCTGATGCAGGAGAACCGCTCCTTCGACCACTACTACGGGACGCTGCGCGGTGTCCGCGGCTTCGGCGACCACGACCCGCTGCGCCAGCCCGACGGCCGGTCGGTGTTCCGGCAGCCGGCCGGCGCGGCCGAGGTGCTGCCGTTCTCCGTGCGGAGGGCCGCCGAACTCGCCGACCGGCCCAGCTCCGACGTCCAGTACCTCGGCGACCTGCCGCACGGGTGGACCGACGCGAGCGCGGCGTGGGCGCGCGGCTGGAACAACGGGTGGGTGCCGGCCAAGAGCGGCGCCACCATGACCCACTACGAGCGGCAGGACATCCCGCTGCAGTACGAGCTGGCGGAGACGTTCACCCTGCTCGACGCCTACCACTGCAGCGTCCACGGGTCGACGAACCCGAACCGGAACTTCCTGTGGTCGGGCACCACCGGCCACGAGCCCGGTTCGACGGCGCGGGCGGTCACCAACGCCGCGTACTCCTACGACCACGCCGGGTACGACTGGACCACCTACCCGGAGCGCTTGCAGGCGGCGGGCGTGTCGTGGCAGATCTACCAGGAGTGGGACAACTTCACGGACAACGCCGTCGAGTACTTCCTGCCGTTCAAGCGGATCGGCCGGAAGATCCTGTCGCACGTGGAGCGTCCTTTCCGGACCACCGAGGAGTTCTACGACGCGCTGTCCGGCATGTCGGCGACCGACCGGGCCGCGGCGCTGGCGCAGTTCGCCGCCGGGCGCGCGGCGCTGACGCCGTCCGAGCGGACGCTGTTCGACCGCGGCGCGTACCGCAGCGAGCCGGACACGCTGGTGGCGCGGCTGAGGGCGGACATCGCCGCGCGGCGGCTGCCGCGGGTGAGCTGGCTCGTGCCGACCGCGGCGCTGTCCGAGCACCCCGGCGCGTCGACGCCGGTGGGCAGCGCGAACCTCGTCCACCAGGTGCTGGACGCCATCGCGTCGGACCGGGAGACCTGGTCGAAGACCGCGCTGTTCATCAACTTCGACGAGAACGACGGGTACTTCGACCACGTGCCGGCACCCGTGCCGCCCGCCGCGGCCGCGGCCGAGTGGTACGACGGCAAGCCGATGGGGCTCGGGCCGCGCGTGCCGATGACCGTCGTGTCGCCGTGGACCGTGGGCGGGAACGTCTGCTCGGAGGTCGCGGACCACACGTCGGTGATCCGGTTCCTGGAGCGGTGGACCGGCGTTCGCGAGCCGAACATCAGCGAGTGGCGCCGGACCGTGTGCGGCGACCTGACCTCGGCGTTCGACTTCTCCGGCGCCCGGCGGGCGCCGGAGCTGAACCAGCCGGGGGCGGTGCCCGCGCCGATCTCGCGCTGGCGACCGACCCCTCCCGAGACGCAGGCGCTGCCGGAGCAGGAGCCGGGCCGCAGGCCCGCGCGAGCGCTGCCCTACCGGCCGTGGGCGTCCGCCCTGCTGTCGGACGGGGAACTGGCGCTGACGCTGGGCGGGAACTGCCACTTCGCGGTCTACCCGTACCGCGGTGAGCTGCCGGAGCCGCTGCACGTGGACGCGGGCGCGCGCACCGCGGTCCGGGTGCCGGTCGGCGGGGCGTACGAACTGGCGGTGCAGGGTCCGAACCGGTTCTGGTACGAGCTGTCCGGCACCGCGACCGGCCCGGCCGTGGACGTCGTGCTCCGCGGCACGACCCTCGAACTGGTCAACCACGGCCGCGCCACCGTCACCCTGGAGGTCACCGCGCTGCGCTACGGCCGCCGGAGCACGAAGGTCGTCCTGCGCGGTGGCCGGAGCCGTTCTCTGGACTGGGCGACCGACCGCGGCTGGTACGACCTGGAGGTGACCGCCCCGGACTTCCGCCGCCGCCTGACGGGCCGCGTCGAGGACGGCCGGCCGGGCGTGACGGCCTGAGCCGGTCTCAGCGGGGCCCGGTCGGCTCCGAGGCCGCGCCGATCACCTCGTCGAGCACGTCGCGGGAGTTGAGCAGGCCCGCGACCGTCCGGTCGATGCGGTCCCGCTCCGCGGCGAGCTCGGCGACCAGTCGCGGCGTGGCGACCGGGGAGGGGCCACCGTCGGTGTCGCGCATGCAGGGGAGGAGTTGCGCGATCTTCTTGCTGTGCAGCCCCGCGGCGAACAGCTCCTGGATGCGGACGACCCGGTCGACCGCCCGCTCGTGGTACTCGCGCTGGCCACCGGGCGTGCGCTCGGCGGACAGCAGCCCCTGCTGCTCGTAGTAGCGCAGCGACCGCTCGCTCACCCCGGTGCGCCGGGCGAGCTCACCGATCCGCATCCCGACCTCCGATTCCGGCTTGAACCTGACACGGGTGTCAGCTCCTACCGTACCGGCGTGACGAACGCACTCTTCCACTACAGCCCCGTTCCCGAGCGTCCGCCGATCAGCTGGCCGGGCGGCGCCCCGGTCGCGGTCTACGTCGGGCTCAACGTCGAGCACTTCCTGATCGACCGCCCGTCCACCAGCATCTGGCCCGGCACGGCGGACCTGGTCCCCGACGCGCTCAACGCGGGCTGGCGCGACTACGGGGCCAGGGTCGGCATCTGGCGCACGATGGAGAGCCTGGACCGGCACGGCATCCGGGCCAGCGTGCTGCTGAACTCCGCGGTCGCCGAGCACCACCCGCAGATCGTCGAGGCCGGCCGCAGCCGGGACTGGGCGTGGCTCGCGCACGGGCGGACCAACTCGATCCTCCAGACGGACATGACCCTCGACGAGGAGCGCCGCTTCCTCACCGACGTCGTCGAGACCATCGAGGCGGCCACCGGTCAGCGGCCGCGCGGCTGGATGGGGCCGGGGCTGACCGAGACGTTCAACACCCCGGCGCTGCTGGCCGAACTCGGCCTGAGCTACCTGCTGGACTGGACCAACGACGACCAGCCCTACCCGTTGACCGTGCCCGGCATGATCAGCGTCCCCTACTCGGTCGAGCTCAACGACCTCGTGCTGTTCGGCAGGGGGACCACCGGACCCGAGTTCGTCCGCATCGTCCAGGACCAGTACGAGCAGCTGCGCGCCGACTCGGAGCACAGCGGCCGGGTGATGGCGCTGGCCCTGCACCCGTTCGTGATCGGTCAGCCGTTCCGGCACCGGTACCTGGACCAGGCGCTGGAGTTCCTCGCCGCGCAACCCGACGCCTGGCTGACCACCAGCGACGAGATCGCCGAGCACTACCTGCGCACGCGGGTCACCCGGTCCTGAGCGGACGGTCGGCGTTCCGCCGCTCGTCCGCGAGCAGCAGGTCGGCGGTGCGCGCGGCGCTGGCCGCGGCCCGCTGCCCGGTGGTCACCCCGGCGAGCAGCAGGACGACCGCGCCGCACCCGGCGATCACCCACCAGGCCGCCGCGCCCAGTCCCGCCGCGATCAGCGCGCCGATCACCGCGACGCCCAGCGCGGAGCCGACCTGGCGGCTCGTCGCGGCGACGGCGGCGGCCTCCCCGGCTCGCGAGCGCGGCAGACCGGACACGGCCGCGTTGGTGATCGGCGGGTTCACGAAGCCGAAGCCGATGCCGAACAGGACGAACGCGAGGTGCAGGAAGAACTCGCCCGGCCGGGCGTGGCTCACGGCCAGCAGCGCACCGCCCGAGGTGAGCCCGGCTCCGGCGATCAGCAGCGGCAGCCGGGGACCGCGGGCGGCGAGCAGCCGCCCGGACAGCGGCGCGGCCACCAGGCCCATCGACGCCATCGGCACCAGGTGGAGCCCGGCCTGCAACGGGGACAGGCCCCGCTCGCCCTGCAGGTGCAGGGTGGTGGCGAACAGGAAGCCGCCGAGCGCGGTGAAGGAGCAGATCGCGGTGATCACCGCGCCGCTGAAGGGCGCGCTGCGGAACAGGCGCGTCTCGATCAGCGGTTCGCGCCGCCGCGGCTCGTGCACCAGCAGCCCGATCAGGGCGGCCACCGCCACCACGACGGCCGCGACGATCTCCGGCGAGGCCGGGCCCGCCACCGGCGCCTCGATGACGGCCCAGACCACCGAGGCGAGCAGCGCGACGACCAGCACCTGCCCGACCGGATCGGCCCGGCGCGGCCTGGCCGCCCTGGACTCGGGCACGTGCCGGGCGGCCAGCAGCAGCGCCGCCACCCCGATCGGGACGTTCACCCAGAAGATCGACCGCCAGCCGACGGTCTCCACCAGCACGCCGCCGATGATCGGCCCCGTCGTCATGCTGATGCCCGCGACCGCGCTCCACCAGCCGATCGCGCGAGCGCGCTCGCGCGGTTCGGGGAAGGTGTTGGTGACGATGGACATCGCCACCGGGTTGAGCATCGCGCCCCCGACCGCCTGGAAGATCCGGGCCGCCACGAGCCAGGGCAGCGAGGGCGCGAGGCTGCACAGCGCCGACCCCAGGGTGAACAGCGTCAGCCCGGTCTGGAACACCCGCCGCCGGCCGATCCGGTCGGCGGTCGAACCGGCGAGCAGCAGCAGCGAGGCCAGCACGACGGTGTAGGCGTCGACCGCCCACTGCACGCCCGAGACGGAGGCGTTCAGGTCCTCGCGCAGGGACGGCAGGGCCACGTTGAGGACGGTGTTGTCCAGGCTGACCACGAACAGCCCGGCGCAGCAGACGAGCAGGACCAGCCGCCGCTGCCGGACTCCCAGCTCCGCCGGCGCGGAGCTCACGCCTCTCCCACGTGGGTGCGCAGCAGGTCGAGGTAGGTCTTCTCCAGCTCCAGCAGCCGCGCCCGGTCCATCAGCCCGCTGCGGGTGTGCAGGTCGAAGGCCACCGCGCCACCCGCGCGGCGCACGTAGCCCAGCAGGTCGAACTTCACGTCGCACCCCAGGTCCCGGTGACCGGGCCGCCGCAGGGCCGCCGCCTCCTCCGGCGGCAGGTCCGTCAGCGAGATCGCGATCGGGTTGAGCGGGAAGCGGTCGTCGTCCGGCGCCGCGCCGACGTCCGCCATCACCTGGTCGTACTGGTAGTCCTGGTTCTCGATGGCCCGGATCGTGCGGTGCTGGAGCGTGCGCACGAGGTCGGGGAAGGAGTCCTCCTCGCCGAGGCGGTGCCGGACGGCGACCAGGGAGATGAAGTTCCCGATCAGGTGCAGGAACTCCGGCCGGGTGCGCCCGGCCGCCGGGGTGCACACCACCAGGTCCTCGCGCTCGAACAGCTCGTGCACCAGGAGGAAGTAGACGGCGAAGTAGACGGAGAAGCCCGTGGTCCCGTGCGCCCGGCTGAACCGCTCCACGCGGGCGCTCAGCTCCTCGTCCACGGGGAACTGGTGGGCGATGCCCCTGGCCGGTTCCGCGACGTCGTGCCGCACGGGCAGCAGCGGACGCTCGTAGCCGCCCGCGAAGACCTCCCGCCAGTACGCGCGCTGCGCGGCGACCGCCTCCTCGCCGTTCTCGGCACGCCAGGCGATGTAGTCGCGGTAGGAGATGGGCAGCTCCGGCAGGTCCTCCCGGCGTCCTCCGCCCAGCAGCGTCAGGAGCTCCCGGCGGAGCAGCTGCTGGCTGACGCCGTCGGACACCAGGTGGTGCACGTTCCACAGCAGCGTCGAACGCCCTCCGCCGAGCCGCAGGAGGCTCGCCCGGAACAGCGGCGGGGCGTCCACCGGGACGGGCGTGTTCGCCTCGGCGATCCGCAGCTCCTCGACGCGGGCGGCGCGGTGCTCCTCGGACAGGTGGCTCAGGTCGACCGTCTCCACCGCGATCGGCACGCTGTCGGCGAAGTGCTGGACGTCGCCGGAGAACCAGGCCCGGAGGCTGTCGTGCCGGTCCACCACGACGGCCAGCGCCCGCCGCACGTCCGGCGCGTCCGCACCGTCGGGCAGCGGGAACAGCGCGGGCATGTTGGCCCAGGTGCGGTTGCCCTCCGGCAAGAAGACGTTGCGGTACCGGCGCTGCTGCGGGGACAGTCCCGTGGTCGCGACCGGCGGACGCCGCAGGATCGGCCGCTGCTCGTCGGGCGCGCGACCGCGGACGGCGTCCGCCAGCCTCGCGGGAGTGCGCAGCTCGTAGATCTCGCACATCTCGACGCGCCGCCCGGTGGCGGCGAGCAGCCGGACGCTCAGCTCGGCCGCGTCGAGCGAGGTCCCGCCGAGCGCGAAGAAGTCCGCGCCCTCCCCGGCGGAGCCCAGCACGGCCTCGAAGGCGTCGAGCACCGCGCCGTCGACGGGGTCCAGGGCCTCCCGGTCCCGCGGTCGCGCCGCCGCGCCGAGGGGGTCCGGCAGCGCCGCGCGGTCGACCTTGCCGTTGGCCCCCAGGGGAAGCGCGTCGAGCCGCACGAACACCGACGGCACCTGCGCGGCCGGAAGCTGCTCGCTCAGCCGGGCGCGCAGGTCGGCCTCGGACGATCCGGTCACGCAGTACGCCGCCAGGTACGTCGCGCCGTCGGGCCGCGTCCGGGCGGTCACCACGCCCTCGCGCACGCCGGGGCAGGCGCACAGCAGCGCGGTCAGCCCCTCCAGCTCCACCCGGTTGCCGTTCACCTTCACCTGGAAGTCCCGGCGACCGCGCAGGTGCAGCAGGCCGTCCTCGTCCAGGGAGCCCAGGTCGCCGGTGCGGTACCAGACGCCGTCGTCGTGGACGAACCGACGCGCCGTCTCGCCGGGGTCGTCCAGGTAGCCCTCGGTGCGGTGCGGGGTCCGGATCCACACCTCCTCGTCCACGATCCGGACGTCGGTCTCGGGCAGCGGGCGGCCCACCGGCTGGACTCCGGGAACCGGGACGTCGATCTCGTGGCAGAACTTGGCGAGCGTCGTCTCCGTCGGGCCGTAGAGGTTGACGACGCGGGTGCCGCGGAACCGCTCGCGCCAGCCGGTGACGGTCGTGCCGGTCAGCGGCTCGCCCGCGAAGAACGTCAGCCGCAGCGTCCCCGGCCCGGTCGCGGGCTCGGCCGTCGCGAGCCAGCGGGTGGCGAGGCCGGGGACCGTGTGCAGGACCGTGATGCCCGCGGCGCGCAGCCACGACGGAACTCCTCCGGCGCGGACCGCGGCGTCGGCGGGCGGGACGCAGACCGCGGCCCCCGCGCACAGCGGCGTGAACAGGTCGCGCAGGACGACGTCGAAGGAGATGCCGGTGAGCTGGGCGAAGCGGTCGCCCGGCGCGATGGCGAACCGGTCGCGCTGCCAGCGGGCGAAGTGGGCCACGGCGGACTGCACGCCGACGACGGCCTTCGGCGTGCCGGTCGTGCCCGAGGTGAAGAAGACGTAGGAGCCCGCGGCCGCCGGACCGCCCCGGTCGACGTCGGGCAGCGCGTCGACCGCGTCGCCCGCGCTGGACACCCGGACCACCGGGACCCCGCCGATCGCGGGGGCGGACGCCTCGTCCGAGCTGAGGACGAGACCGGCCCCCGTCCGCTGGAGCATCAGCTCGCGGCGGGACACCGGCAGCTCGGGATCGACCGGAACGACCCGCAGCGGAGCCGCCAGGACGGCCAGGACCGCGACCACCAGCCCCGTGCCGCGCGGCCCGGTCACGGCGACCGTGGTGGCTCCCGTGGCGCGGAGCCCGGCGGCGAGGCGGTCGGCGGCGTCGACGAGTTCGCGGTAGGTGAGCGTGCGGTCCGGCGCCTCCACCGCGACGGCGTCGGGCCGTGCGGCGGCGGCCTCCCGGACCAGATCGGCCAGCGGCGCGGGGGAGGGCGTGTCGGTGTTCGTCATGGTGGGAGTTCTCCGGGGGAACGTGCTCGTCAGAGCGGCAGGCTGTCCAGCAGGGTGTCGACGGTGGTGACGCGCGCGCACCTCCCCGCGGCGTAGCGCAGCGCGGTGTCGTGCTCCTCGCGGGAGAAGTCGGCGACCGCGTCCGCCACCAGGAAGGCCTGGACGTCGCGCATGAACGCGTCCGCCGCGGTCATCAGGCAGCCGATGTGGGCGTAGATCCCGGTGATGACGAGCTGGTCGCGACCCCACCCGGCGAGCAGGTCGGCCAGTTCCGTGCGGTGGAAGGCGTTGTAGCGCCACTTGACCAGCGACACGTCGCCCTCCCGCGGTGCGAGCGCGTCCACGATCGCCGCGTCGTCGCCGCCGGACCCGACGCCGGCGCCCCACATGTCGAGCTGGAGCCCCCGCTGCTCGGGGGACTGGCCGCCGGGCTGGGCCGAGTACACCACGGGCACGCCGAGGGCCCGGCAGCGCCGGGTCAGGGCGTCGATGCCGTCGACCAGTTCCGTCAGCGGACTGGCGCCGGACGGGAAGGCCCGCACGAAGTGGTTCTGCATGTCGTGGACCAGCAGGACGGCCCGGTCCGGGTCCACCTCCCAGTCGATCCGGTTCGGCGGCAGCTCGGCCGCGACCGGCATCGGGTACGCGGAGATCGCGGGCAGCCTCGTCGTGGTGGTCACCGGTGGTCCTCCTCGATGTTCAGGGCGCGCAGCACGGCGCGGAACTTGGCGGCGGTCTCGGCCACCTCGCCGTCCGGAGTGGACTCCGGCACCACGCCGGCTCCGGCGAACAGCCTCAGCGAGCGGTCGCGCAGCTCGACGCACCGGATGGTCACCGCCCACTCGCCGTTCCCGCGGGCGTCGGTCCACCCGACCATCCCCGCGTAGAACCCCCGGTCGAACGGCTCCAGCTCGCGGATCAGCCTTCCCGCCGCCGCGGTCGGGAGCCCGCACACGGCCGGGGTCGGGTGCAGCGCCAGCGCGAGGTCGAGCGCGGTCACCCCGTCGCGGGGCACGCCGGTGACCCGACTGGACAGGTGCCACATGGTCCCGGTGCGCAGCAGCTCCGGCCGCTGCGGCACGGTCAGCTGCCGGCACAGCGGAGCGAGGCCGTCGGCGACCGCGTCGACCACCATCCGGTGCTCGCCCTGGTCCTTGGCCGAGTAGAGCAGCGCGGTGGCGTTCTGCCCGTCCCGCACCGGATCGGGGTGCCGCGGGGCCGATCCGGCGAGCGGGTTGGCGAGCACCGTCCCGTCGCGCTGCGACACCAGCAGTTCCGGGCTGGCGCCGACCAGGGTCCGATCGCCGAGGTCGATCGAGTAGACGTAGGCGCGGGGATCGCCCGCGGCGAGGGCGGCGACCAGCTCAGCGGGCCGCACGGCGCGGTCCCCGGTCAGCTCGATCGCCCTGGCGAGCACCACCTTGTCCAGGCCGCCGAGCTCCATGCGCCGCAGCGCTCCGGCCACCGCCGAGCGGTACTCGCCCACGTCCTCGGCCCCGCGCGACCAGCGGATCGCACCGGACGCGGGCGGCGGGGAGAACGCCTCCGCCGCCACGGGTGCGCCGTGCCGGACCGTGCTGGACAGCGCCAGCCGGGCGGGCTGGTCCAGGTCGAACGGGAAGGCGCCCACCAGCACGTCGTCCCCGGAGGCCGTGGCCAGGGCCGCGCGCGCGGCGTCCTCCGACAGCAGGTCGTGGACGGGGTCGGGTGCGAGCACGACACCGTTCGGCGAGGACAGCAGGAAGGACTCCGGCCGGTGGTCGCGCAGCAGGGCGGACCCGAGTTCCCGCTCCGGAGTTCGTACGCTCGGCAAGGGTGGCTCCGTTCGATGAGGTGCGAGGAGTGGTCGTGCCGGGCGCGTGCCGCCGCCGGCCCCGTCGTTCTCGGTGAGGAGGCGAGAAACGATCGCGTCCATTTCGCGCGCGGCTCCGATCGCCGGGAGCGGGGCCGCCGGTCGTCGTGGCCCTCTCTTTCGGGCTGTGCGGCGAACTGTGCCCGCGTCGCGCCTGTGCACGCTCCCTGAACTGCTCTTTCGCTTCTGTCCGGTCCGGTTTAATTGTTTTCCTGGTGGCGATCTACTTTCTTAAAATTAGCGTGGTGGTGCCCGTGTCGATAGGCGACGTGGATCACACCGCCGAAAGGCGCAATGACCGTGTCAAGCAATGATCAGGCCCTCTTGCGCCGTAATTGACACGGTTCTAGTATGGGCGACATTTTGCCCGGTCTCGTGGTCGTCCTCCGCCGCGGAACCGTCGGGGTGGTGCGGAAGAATCACCGACCATGTCTCTGCAACCCGCGTTCGCGGACTTCTCGGCGACCCCGCCCCGCACGGCGAACGCCTCCGTGCACGCCTCGCGCGCGCACGCCGCCGGCGACCACTGGACCGTCGGGGCGGGAGGGTCGGTGCGGCTGGTCTTCGACGCCGGGGCCCCGTCGGACGAGCTGACCCTGAAGATCCGCGCGCTGGTGTCGAAGAGCGGGCCGTCGGTGGGGCGCGCCCCGCTGGACGTCCTGGTCAACGACGAGCACGTGATCGCGGGTTTCCGGATTCCGGGCGGCGGCGACCTGCCGCAGACGATGGCGTTCGTCGTGCCCGCCGACCTGCTGCGCACGGGGCAGAACGTGCTGGAGCTGCGCAGCTCGCCGGACTCCTCGACGACGCTGCGGCTCTACCAGGTCCTGCTGGAGTCCGTCTGGGACCGGGACGCGGCCGAGCGGGCGCTGCGCGCGGAGGTCGCCGCAGAGGCGGCCCTCACCTACACCACGAGGTCCTCCGACGGGGACTGGCGGATCTGGCGTCCGGAGCCCCGGCTGCGGTTGTGGCTCCACGACGGTCGGGCGTCGCTGCCCGCCGAGCTGAGCTGGCGCGGCCGCGACGGTGGCGAGGCGTCCGTCGTGTTCACCGCGGAGCTGAACGCCTTCCTCGGGCACCTGCGCACCGCCGAGGGGGAGTGGCGCCAGTTCGAGGGTCACCTGGTCGAGCGGGCACCGCGCCCGCCGCGGCCCGCCGCGCGGTTCCGGACCGACGTCAACTGGGGCAGGACGTGGCACCGGGCGGGACTGCTGGGAGTGCACCTCGACGCCGGGATCGGGCGGCTCGACCGGATGAGCTGGCGGGACCAGCGCGGCGTCACCGCCTGGCTGGGCCTGTCCCGCGACGGCACCTCGTTCACCGGCCACCGGCAGAACGTGGGCGAGGGGCCCGTCGGGTACCGCGGCACCGCCGCGCACCCGTTCACCCCACCCGGCCTCTCCGGCCGGGACGAGCACCCGGGCGAGGGCTGACACCGGCCGGGGGGCCGCCGATCGGCGCCGGGCGCGGCGCGACGGCGCGACCGTCCGGTGTGGACCGTCCGCGGTGCTCCCCGCGCGGGGGAGCACCGCGGACCGCTCGCTACAGCAGGTCGTCCAGCGTGACGGGCAGGTCGCGCACGCGCCTGCCCGTCGCGTGGTGGACGGCGTTCGCGATGGCGGCGGCGACACCGGTGATGCCGACCTCGCCCGCGCCGAGCACGCCGGCGGGCATGGTCGGGTCGGGGTCGCCGAGGCAGTGGATCTCGATCGGCGGGACGTCCGCGTGCACCGGGACGTGGTACTCGGCCAGGCCGGGGTTCACGATCCGGCCGGTGCGCGGGTCGACGACCGTGGCCTCGGACAGCGCCATGCCGATGCCCATCACGATGCCGCCGCGCAGCTGGCTCGCGACGGTCTTCGCGTTGATCACCGTGCCGACGTCGAACGCGCCGACCCAGCGCGTCACCCTCACCTCGCCGGTGTGCGCGTCGACCCGGACCTCGCAGAACTGCGCGCCGCTCGCGGCCCGCACCCAGCGGCGGCGGTCGAGCAGGAACTTCGACATGAACCGCACCTGCCCGGCCACCGCGGCGAACCCGCGCTCGGCGCCCACCGCGGCGTCGAGCGAGGACCGTCCGGCCCTGGCCAGGATCGCCGCGTAGGTCTCGCCGCCGCGCGCCGCGTGCAGCCCGCCGTCCCGCGCCTGCACCTCGGCCGGCTTCGCGCCCCGCAGCGGGGAGTCGGCCGATCCGCGGGCCAGCGCCAACGCGGACCGCTTCAGCTTCTCGCAGGCGGCGAGGAGACTGCTGGCGATGCTCGCGGTCTGCGTCGAGCCGCTGGCCGCCGGTGCCGCGGGCAGCGTGCTGTCGCCGTGCTCGACCCGCACCGACTCGATCGGGACCCCGAGCGCGTCGGCGGCGATCTGCGCCTGGGCGGTCGCCGCGCCCATGCCCATCTCGTGCAGCCCGCAGCGCACCAGCACACCGCCGTCCGCGGAGATCCGCACGGTCACGTTGGCGGGGAACAGGTTCGCCGGGTGGAACGCGGTGGCCACCCCCGTGCCGACGAGCCACCTGCCGTCCCGCGTCGACCGGGGACGGAGCGAGCGCCCGGCCCAGCCGAAGCGCTCCGCGCCCAGCGCGTAGACCTCGCGCAGCTTCCGGTGGGAGAACCTCCTGCCGTCGATCGGGTCGCGCTCGGGTTCGTTGCGCATCCGCAGCTCGATCGGGTCGACGCCCAGCTCGTGCGCCAGCTCGTCGATCGCGGACTCCAGCGCGAACGACCCGATCGCCTCGCCGGGGGCGCGCATGTAGGTGTTGGGCACCAGGTCGAGCGCGATCTGCTTCTGCTCGACCAGGACGTTCTCGGCCGCGTAGGCGTACCGGGACAGCCCCGTGGCGGGCTCCGGGCCACCGCCGACCCGGCCGACCTGCGTCACGCTGGTGTGGATCAGGGCGGTCAGGGTGCCGTCCGCGTCGGCGCCCAGCGCGACGCGCTGCTCCGACGGGGAGCGCCCGCCGACCGTGCGGTAGACGCCCTCCCTGGTCAGCACCAGGCGCACCGGGCGGCCGACGACCCGCGCCGCGAGCACGGTGAGCAGCGTGCCGGCCCAGACGTGCCACTTGCCGCCGAACGCGCCCCCGACGAACGGCGCGATCACCCGCACGTTCTCGACCGGGACGCCGAACCGGTGCGCCAGGTGCTTGCGCGTCCAGTCGATGCCCTGCGTGGGCTCGTGCACGGTCAGCCGGTCGCCGTCCCACACCGCCGTCGTGGTGTGCAGCTCCAGCGCGTTGTGGTGGTGGACCGGGGTGGTGTAGAGGTGGTCCACGGCGACCGCGGCGGTGCTCAGCGCGGCCTCCGCGTCGCCCTTCGCGGCCCGGCCGGGGTCGACGACGCTCTTCTTCTGCGGGAGGGCGTTGCGCTTCTCGGTGGCGAAGTCCACGGTGGACGGGAGTTCCCGGTAGGTCGCTCGGACCAGGGACGCGGCGTGCAGCGCGATCTGCCGGCTCTCCGCCACGACGACTGCGACCGGCTGGCCGTCCCAGTGCACCTCGTCGCTGGCGAGGTGGTTCACCGTCGAGCCGGGCACCAGCGTCGACAGGTCCAGCACGCTCTGCGTCTTCACCGGTCGCATCGCCGGGGCGTTCTCGTGCGTGATCACCGCGAGCACGCCGTCGACGGCGAGCGCCGCCGCGCTGTCGATCCAGGTGACGCGACCGCGCGGGATCGTCGCGTGCACCAGCGCGGCGTGGGCGAGGCCGGGGTACGGGTGCTCCGCGGCGAACCTCGCCGCGCCGGTCGTCTTGACGACGCCGTCCACCCGGTCCACGGGTGCGCCCACGTAGGGACCGGACGTGCCGGTGGGCGGCGCGTCGGGGCGAGCCGGTGCCGTGGTCATGCCGCGCTCCCGTCGGTCAGCAGCTCCTGGAGCGTCGCCACGATCGTGCGCCGCGCCAGCTCGATCTTGAACGTGTTGTCGGGCAGGCCCGTCGCCGCGGCCAGCTCGGCGTCGGCGGCCCGCAGGAAGACCTCCTCGGTCGCCTCGGCGCCGAGCAGGACCCGCTCGGCCTGGTGAGCGCGCCACGGCTTCGCGGCGACCCCGCCCAGGGCGAGCCGGACGTCGGTGACCACGCCCTCGCGCACGTGCAGGGCCGCGGCGACGGACACCAGCGCGAACGCGTAGGACGCCCGGTCGCGCACCTTGCGGTAGTGCGACGCCGCCGCGACCGGCAGGTGCGGCAGCTCCACGGCGGTGATCAGCTCGTCGGCGGTGAGCACGGTCTCCACGTGGGGCGTCTCGCCCGGCAGCCGGTGCAGGTCGAGCAGCGGGACGCGCCGGGTGCCGCGCACGCTCTCCAGCTCGACGACCGCGTCCAGCGCGGCGAGCGCGACGGCCATGTCCGAGGGGTGGGTCGCGATGCAGTGCTCGCTGGCGCCGAGGACGGCGTGGTTGCGGTTGACGCCGCCGATCGCGTCGCAGCCCGCGCCGGGCTCGCGCTTGTTGCACGCCGACGCGTGGTCGTAGAAGTAGGGGCAGCGCGTGCGCTGCACGAGGTTCCCGCCGACCGTGGCCACGTTCCGCAGCTGTGCCGACGCCCCGCTGAGCAGCGCGCGGGACAGCACGGGGTAGCGCGAGCGGATCAGCGGGTCGGCGGCGAGCCGCGCGTTGCGCACCAGGGCGCCGATCCGGACGCCGCCGCCGGGCAGCTCCTCGATCGCGGTCAGCGGGAGCCCGGTGACGTCGACGAGCGTGTCGGGCCGTTCGACGCCCTCGCGCATCAGGTCCACGAGGTTCGTCCCACCGCCGAGGAACTTCGCGTTCGGCTCGGTGGAGACGACGCGGACGGCCGTCGCGACGTCGGGGGCGCTGACGTAGCCGAAGGGCCTCATCGGAGCTGCTCCGCGACGGCGACCTCGCGGACGGAGTCGACGATGCCGTTGTACGCGCCGCAGCGGCACAGGTTCCCGCTCATGCGCTCGCGGATCTCGGCGTCGGTCAGCTCCGGGTCCGGCTCGCACAGGTGCTCGGTCACCGCGCTCGGCGCACCCGCGGCGTGCTCGGCGAGCATCCCGATCGCCGAGCAGATCTGGCCGGGGGTGCAGTAGCCGCACTGGAGGCCGTCGTTCGCGACGAAGGCCGCCTGGAGCGGGTGGTCGACGCCCTCGACGGTGGTGATCTCCCGGCCGGAGTACTGCACGGCCAGCGCGAGGCAGGAGTTGATGCGCTCGCCGTCGACGAGCACCGTGCACGCGCCGCACGCGCCCTGGTCGCAGCCCTTCTTGGTGCCGGTCAGACCGAGCTCGTCGCGCAGCGCGTCGAGCAGGCTCACCCGCGGTTCCAGTTCGAGCACCGTCGTCGCCCCGTTGATGCGCATCCGTACCTCGGTCACGTGCGTTCTCCGTCCTGTGGTGGAGACGCCGAAGCTAACAGAACACCGTCTCCTTAACAAGAGAACGGTCGTCTCTTAAATCGGGGCCTATACTTCCCGCCGACATGGGACACCAGGGGTTCCTCAGGGCCAGACGCCCGGAGCACAAGCAGCAGCGGCGCGAGGCCATTCTCGCAGCCGCCCGCGAACTCGCGCTGAACTCGGGTGTCCGCACCGTCAGCCTCGGCGGCGTCGCGTCGGCCGTGGGACTGGCCAAGTCCAACGTGACCCGGTACTTCGGCACCCGCGAGGAGATCTACCTCGAACTCACCGCCGAGGGCTGGCGCGAGTGGGGGCGGGCGGTCGCCGAGCGGCTCGACGGCGCGAGCGGGCCGGACGCCGTCGTGGACGCGCTCGCCGAACCGTTCCTGGCGCTGCCGCTGTTCTGCGACCTCCTCGGCCAGGTGTCGACGATCTTGGAGCACAACGTCTCGGTCGACGCGGCACGGCACTTCAAGCACACGATGTACGACGTCGTCGCCGAGGTCGCCCCGCTGGTCGTGGCGGCGCACCCGACGCTGACCGAGAGCGAGGCCGCCGAGATCGTCCAGGCCGCCTCCGGCGTGGCCGGACTGCTCTACCCGCTGATCACCCCGCCCCCGACCCTCGTGCGGCTCTACGAGCAGGACGAGCGGCTGGCGGCGTCCTGCCCGGAGTTCCTGCCGTCGATGAAGCGGCTGATCGCCGCCGTGATCGCCGGTCTGCCGACCCTGCGCTGAACCCGGCGGGGCACGCGTCACGGCGTGTCGCCCTTCAGGAGGGGGGACGGCGGATCTCGGTCCGCCGCTCGTGCACGTCGTGCAGGTCGAGCGGTGCCGGTGGCGGCAGGGGCGCCGGCGGGCCGGTGTGATCGGCTCGGAAGGACTGGAGCAGGTAGGCCACCAACCTCCGGGACGCGACCGCCGCCGCCGTGCCGGTGCTGGCGAGGAGGCCGTTGTTGGCCAGGACGAGGAGCACCAGGTCCGACGGGTCGAAGTCCGCGCGCAGGTGGCCCGACGCCTGCGCCCGCCGCACGAGTTCGGTGAGTCCGCGCTCGGCGGTCGCCCGTTTCTCCTCGAAGTCGATCGCCTCGGGGAATGCCGTGAGAAATGCTGCGGTGAATCCGCTGTCGGCCACCTGCAAACTGCGCAGCTTCTCGATGCCGGTGCAGAACCCGCGCCACGGGTCGGGGTCGTCGAGAGCGTCGTCGAGCGCCGATGCGCAGTCGTCGAGCTGATCGACGAACATCTCCGTGATCAGCGCCTCCCTGGTGGGGAAGCGCCGGTACAGCGTGGCCACGCCGACACCCGCGCGCCGGGCGATGGCGGTCATCGGGACGTCGAGCCCACGGGTGGTGAGCACCTCGCGCGCGGCGTCGAGGATGCGCTCGCGGTTGTGCAGCGCGTCGGAGCGCAACCGCACCGCGTCGGCGCCTGCGGGGTCCGGTGTCATCCGAGAGGGATCGGCGGTCATGTCTCTCACATTAGCTGCAGGCGGTTCGGAACCCCGTCGTGCGCGATAGCGTGAATCCGAGCGGAAGACGTCGATCTCCGCAGTTCATTCTCCGGTAGAACGGAACACGATTCGTGAACGAGATGCGTGCTGCCCTGTACGACCGCTACGGGCCGCCAGAGGTGTTGTACGAAGGAGTGGTGCCCGCGCCGGTCGCCGGTCCGGGGACGGTGCTCGTGCGGGTCCGCGCCGCCAGCGTGAACGGCGGCGAACTGGCGGGCCGGGCGGGCCGGGTCCGGTTCGCGACCGCTCTGGCGAGCCGGGGCTTCCCGAAGCGGGTGGGGATCGACTTCGCCGGGGAGGTCGCCGCCGTCGGACCCGGTGTCACGGAGCACGCCGTCGGCGACGCGGTGTGGGGAGGACTGCCGCGGAGGTTCGGCAGCGCGGCCGAGTTCGTGGCCGTGCCTCCCCGGCAACTGGCCCTCGCCCCGGCCGGGATCGACCCGGTGCGGGCGGCGGCCCTGCCCGGCGTCGGCACGACGGCCATCACCGCGCTGCGCGACCACGCCCGGCTCCGGGAGGGACAGCGGCTGCTGGTGCGGGGGGCCGCCGGTGGGGTCGGCAGCGTCGCCGTGCAGCTCGGCAGGGCGTACGGCGCGCACGTCACCGCTCTGGCCGGTGCCCGGCACGCCGAGTTCGTCCGCGAACTCGGCGCCCACGAGGTGTTCGACCGCGCGAGCACCGGTCCCGCCGACCTCGGCCGCTTCGACGTCGTCCTCAACACCGTCGGCGGCGGGTTCCAGCCCTACCGGCGTCTGCTGACCAGGACGGGGCGCATGGTGTCGATCAGCTTCGACGTGGACCACCCGGTGCGGTCGCTGGCCCACATCGCGGGAACCGCGGTGTTCGGTTCCCGGCGGGTGCGGTTCTTCAGCGGCAACCCGGGGCACGACCTCTTCGCCGAGCTGACCCGGCTCGTGGAGAGCGGAGCGATCCGGCCCGTCGTGGACCGGGTGTTCCCGCTGGCCGACATCGCCGGAGCGCACCGCGCCCTGGAGGCGGGCGGCGTCCGCGGGAAGATCGTGGTCGAGATCGGCTGAGCGCCGCCGGACCGGCCGCCGGCGG
Organism: Umezawaea beigongshangensis; assembly: GCF_016464305.1. Taxonomy (GTDB): domain Bacteria; phylum Actinomycetota; class Actinomycetes; order Mycobacteriales; family Pseudonocardiaceae; genus Umezawaea_A; species Umezawaea_A beigongshangensis. The sequence continues at coordinate 130,828 of NZ_JAEIOJ010000002.1, read as the reverse complement.
GACCACGTCGGTCATCCGGCGACCGTGCGGATCTCCAGCATCGTGCAACCGGGGCCGGTGACGTACGGGCCGTGCGGCATTCCCGGCCGCCGGGACGCGTAGCTGCCCGCGACGTGCGTCTCGCCCGAGGTGAGGTCGGTCAGCTCACCGGTCAGGAGGTAGACCTCCTCGTGGTACTGGTGCCGGATCACCCCGGAGGCGGAGGTGTCCAGGCCGGGGGCCCAGCGGGCGATCCTGGTGAGGGTGACGCCGTCGGAGCCCCGGCTGAGGACCCGTTCCGACACACCGGGCGACGCGGGGTCCTCCCGCCAGGGCAGTGCGTCCACCTCGAAGAACTCGTGCTCGTCGCGCATGTCACGATCTTCGCTCATCGCGACGACGGCGACGACGGGGCACCGGGGCGCGTCCCCGGTCCCCGCCGTCCACCTCCGCGGACGATCGGAAGCGTCGTCCGGTGGTGTGGTCACAGCGCAGTCCTCCGACCGGCCGCCGGTCGGCCGGTCAGAGGACGGCGAGCCCCGGCTGGGTGAGCTGCGCCGCGGTGTCGGCCAGGAGCTGCGATCCCTGCTGCCCGTCCAGCACGCGGTGGTCGAACGACAGGGCGAGCTGCGTGACCCACCGCGGCTCGATGCGCTCGCCGTGCCGGTCCTCCACGACCCACGGCATCCGCCGCACGGCGCCGAGAGCCAGGATCGCCGTCTCGCCGGGGTTCAGGATCGGGGTGCCGGTGTCGATGCCGAACACGCCGATGTTGGTGATGGTGACGGTGCCGCCCGCCATCGCCGCGGGTTCGGTCCTGCCCGCGCGCGCCGTCGCGGCCAGGTCGTTGATCGCGAGCGTCAGGTCGAGCAGCGAGAGGCGCTGCGCGCTCTTGACGTTGGGCACGACCAGCCCGCGCGGCGTGGCCGCGGCGATGCCGAGGTTGACCTCCGCCAGCTGGACGATCTCCTGCGCCCGCTCGTCCCACCGGGAGTTGGCCTCGGGGGTGCGGGCGAGGGCGTGCAGGAACGCGCGGGCGACCAGGGCGAGCGGGCTGAGCTTGACGTCGCGGAACTCCGGCCGCCGGGCGATCTCCTCGCGCAGCTCCATCGTCCTGGTCACGTCGATCGTGACGAACTCCGTCACGTGCGGCGCGGTGAACGCGGACGCCGTCACCGCCGCGGCGGTGTGCTTGCGCACGCCCCTGATCGGGATGCGGAGGTCGCCGCCCGCGAGAACCTCCGGCGCGGTGGCCCCGGTCGCGACGGCCCGGTGCGCGGCGACCTCGCGAGCGGCGACCCGGTGCGCGGCGGCCTCGGGCGCGGCGGTCTTGTTCGCGGCGGTCTCGTACGCGGCGGGAGCCTGCTCGGACGCCCGGAGCACGTCGGCGCGGGTGATCACACCGCCCGCCCCGGTCGGCGTGACCGCGGCGAGGTCGACGCCCGCGTCCCTGGCCAGCTTGCGGACCGGCGGCTTCGCCAGCGGCCGGGCGGCGGGCGCCGCCTCCGCCACCGGGGCAGCGGGGGCCCCGCCCCGCCTGCGGCGGCGGTGCGCGCCGGGTTCCCTCGCGCCGTAGCCGACGAGGAGCTGCGGGTCGTCGGTGGTGGTCGGCCGCTCGTCGGCGGCCGCGCCGGACTCGACGCTGATGATCACCCGGCCGACCGCGACGGTCTCGCCCGCCTCGGCGTGCAGCGCGCTGACCCGGCCGGCGAACGGGCTGGGCAGCTCCACCACCGACTTCGCCGTCTCGATCTCCACGACCGGCTGGTTGACCTCGACGAGGTCACCGGGCCGGACCAGCCAGGAGACGATCTCGGCCTCGGTCAGGCCCTCGCCCACGTCGGGGAGGTGGAACTGGGACGTGGTCGCCGTGCTCACGGTCTTCTCCTGGGTCGAGTTCCGGAGGTGTCGTCCGGTGGGGCCGCTCGGCGCGGCTGGTGCCGGACACCGACTCCTGACGTGCGGTCTAGTGTTCGAAGGTGCGGTCCACGGCGTCGAGCACCCGGTCCACACCCGGCAGCCAGTCCTCCTCCAGGCGGCTCGGCGGGTACGGGGTGTCGTAGCCGGTGACCCGCTGGACCGGCGCCTCCAGCGAGTAGAACGCCCGGTCCTGCACGCGGGCGGCGATCTCCGCGCCGAGTCCGGCCGTCCGGGACGCCTCGTGCGCGACGACCAGCCGCCCGGTGCGCCGCACCGAGTCCAGGATCGTCGCGTCGTCGATCGGGGACAGGCACCGCAGGTCGATCACCTCGGCGGAGCGGCCCTCCTCGGCGCAGATCCGCGCGACCTCCAGCGCCACGGGCACCAGGGCCCCGTAGGTGACCACGGTGACGTCGTCGCCCGCCCGCAGCACGCGCGCCCGCTCCACCGGAGCGGGCACCGCGTCGAGGTCGAGCTCCCCCTTGCGCCAGTACGAGCGCTTGGGCTCCAGGAACACCACCGGGTCGTCGCTGCGGACCGCCTGCCGGACCAGGTCGTAGGCGTCCTGCGGCGAGGAGGGGCAGACGACCTTCAGACCCGCGGTGTGCGCGAAGTACGCCTCGGGCGACTCGGAGTGGTGCTCGATCGCGCCGATGCCGCCGCCGACGGGGATGCGGACGACCACGGGCAGCGAGGCCCTGCCCTCCGCGCGGTGCCGGTACTTCGCGAGCTGGGTGACGATCTGGTTCATGGCGGGGAAGACGAAGCCGTCGAACTGGATCTCGCAGACGGGCCGGTACCCGGCCATCGCCAGGCCGATCGCGCTGCCCACGATGCCGGCCTCGCCCAGCGGGGAGTCCACGACGCGGAGGTCCCCGAAGTCCTTCTGGAGACCGTCGGTGACCCGGAAGACGCCGCCGAGACGGCCGATGTCCTCGCCGATGAGCACCACGCGGTCGTCGTCCTCCATCGCCCGGCGCAGTCCGGCGTTGAGCGCGTGCGCCATCGCGGTGGGGCTCATCGCGCGTCCTCCTGTCCCGCCGCCACGAACTCGGTGTGCTCGCTCAGCTGCCCGGCCAGCTCGGCGGGCAGGTCGACGTAGGTGTTGCGGAACGACGAGTCCGGCGGCGGGTCGGGCAGCGCGCGGCACCCGGTGCGCAGCCGCTCGCCCAGGGCGCGCTCCTGCGCCTCCAGCTTCGCGAAGTGGGCGGCGTCGGCCGCCCCCGAGGACACGAGATGACGCCGCAAGCGCTCGATCGGGTCCCGCGCGGCCCAGGCGTCGTTCTCCGAACCGGACCGGTAGCGGCCGTCGTCGTCGGACGTCGTGTGCGGGTTGCGGCAGTAGGTGAACGCCTCGATCAGCGTCGGGCCGTTCCCGGCGCGCGCCGAGTCCAGCGCGTCGCGGGTCGCGGACAGGCAGGCCAGCACGTCGTTGCCGTCGACCCGGACGCCGGGGAACCCGAAGCCCTGCGCCCGCTGGGCCACCGGGACCCGGCTCTGCACCGAGTACGGCGAGGAGATCGCCCACTGGTTGTTCTGGCAGAAGAAGACGATCGGCAGGCTCTGCGCGGCGGCCCACACGAACGCCTCGTTCGTCTCGCCCTCGCTGAGCGACCCGTCGCCGAGGAACACCAGCACCGCGCGGTCGCGGCCGGGGTCGCCCGTGCCCACGTCGCCGTCGCGCACGATCCCCATCGCGTAGCCCACGGCGTGCAGCGTCTGCGCGCCGATGACCAGCGTGTAGAGCTGGAAGTTGTTGCTCGCCGGGTCCCAGCCGCCCAGCGTGGTGCCCCGGAACAGGCCGAGGAGGCTGACCGGGTCCACGTCGCGGCACCAGGCGACGCCGTGCTCGCGGTAGGTCGGGAAGACGACGTCGCGCGGCGTCGCGGCCCGGCCCGCGCCGACCTGCGCCGCCTCCTGGCCGAGCAGCGACGGCCACAGGCCCAGCTCGCCCTGCCGCTGCAAGGCGATGGCCTCGGTGTCGATCCGCCGGGTCATGACCATGTCGCGGTGCAGCGCCCGCAGCTCGGCCGGGCCGAACGGGCCGGCCGGGCCGGCCGGTCCGGCGTGCGCGGTGAACGTCCCGTCGGGAGCCAGCAGGGACAGCGGTTCGGTGCTCATCGCCCGGCCTTCCTTCCTCCCCGGCCCCCGGCGGTGGTGCCCGGAACTGTGAGCACAAGGTCGTTCAGGCGTGCTGAAAGGTCAACAGCTTCTCCCACAACTGCTCGATTCGTATAGTGGGACTCGACGCAAGGCTGCTCACCTGCGTGTTCTGCCCAGGAGACCGATCCGTGCGAGGAGTGGGACGTGGCCGAGATCGACCGCCTGGACGCCGAGATCATCGGCAGGCTGACCGTCGACTCCCGGATGAGCGTCGCCGAGCTGTCCGCGCACCTGGGGGTCACCCGCAGCACCGTGCAGGCCCGCCTCAAGCGGCTGGAGGACACCGGCGTGCTCGGCGGGTTCCGCCCGGAGCTGGACCTGGACCGCATCGGCGTCCACGTGCAGGCGTTCGTCGCGATCGAGCTCGACCAGAAGCGCCTCGGGGAGGTCACCGCGGCGCTGGCGCGCGTGCCCGAGGTCCTGGAGGTCGTCACCCAGGCGGGCCGGGAGGACCTCGTGGCCAGGGTCGCCTCCAGCACGCACAAGACGTTGCAGGAGGTGGTCACCGTGATCATCGACCTGCCCGGCGTGCGCCACACCACGACGACCCTGGCGGTGTCGACGCCGGTGCCCTACCGGCTCCAGCCGCTGCTGGACAAGCTGACCGAGGGTCGCGGGTGGGGCCGCTCGACCCCCGGCCCGCTGTGAGACCGCCGGTCAGTCGACGCGGACCTCGAACGCCTGCGGGTACTTCTTGCCCGGCGTCGGTGCCGGTGACCCGGTGAACGACACGGCCGTCCCGGAGCGCAGCTCGGTGCGGCCGCCGGGCAGCTGGTCGCGCGACACGAACCACGACGCGCCGCGGCTGTCGGTGATGAACCCGTGCGGCTGCCCCGCGCGCCAGCCGGTCACGGTGCCGCGGCGGCGGCCGCGCGGAGCGCCGGCGGGGGAGGCCACGACCGCGGTGGAGCGCACGAACGGACTGCGCAGGGGAACGCCGGAGCGCTCGGCGGCGGCGAACAGGGCGTCGAAGGCGGGGGTGCGGGTGGCCGCGGCCCGCAGCGGCGCGGCGGTGCGCGGCGTCGAGGCCGACGGGGGCAGGACGGGGAAGGTGGCCGGGTCGGGGTCGGCGACCGGCACGACCACCTGCACGCCGCGCGCGACCAGCCGGGTCACCAGCGGCGCGAAGTCGGCGTCGCCGGTGATCAGCACGACCTGGTCCAGCGGCGCGGTGGTGGCGCGGTCCCAGACCTCCAGCGCGAGGTGGACGTCCACGCCCTTCTCCTTGCCGCCGTGCAGCGGCAGGTCGTGCCGGGCGACCCCGGCGGCGGCCAGGACGGCGTCGAAGGACGTCGCCGGGGTGGCGATGCGCCCGCGGACGTAGTGCGCCTCCTGCACGCGGCAGTCGGCGAGGTCGCCGCCGGTCTCGGTGTGCGCGTACCAGCGCAGCGCGTCGTGCAGGCCGTCGAGGGCGATGCGGGCCGCGCGCGGGTGGACGGTGGCGTAGAAGTCGCTCAGGTAGGCGAACCACGTGCCGTCGTAGAACACACCGATGCGCACGACCTTCCCCACGCCACCGACCCTACCTCCCGGCCGCCACCGGGTGAGACGCCCGGACCGCCGCGGCGCTACCTGCCGGGGCGCAGGAACACGGCGGCCAGCACCGCGGTGAGCGCGCACAGCGCCGCGTTGACGCCCACGGCCGCGGTGATCCCGCTCAGCACGCCGCCGTCGAGCCGGGCCGTGACGACCGCGCTCATCACCGGGATGCCCGTCGTGATGCCGATCTGCTGGCTGGTGGTCGCGAGACCCGTGGCGAGGCCCTGCTCCCGGTCCGGCAGCCCCGAGGTGGCGGTGACGACGAAGCCGACGATCGCGACGAGGTTGCCCACGCCACCGGCGAACGTCGCGACGAGCAGCAGCGCGATCCAGCCCGGCTCGTGGCCGAGCAGCACCAGCGGCGCGGTCGCGACCGCCTGCACGCCGGACCCCAGGACGAGGGTGCTGCGAGTGCCCAGCACCGCGATCAGCCGCGGCCCGACCGCCCCGCCGAGCACGGTGCCCACGCCCAGGACGGCGAAGGACAGCCCGGCGGCGAGCGGCGAGTACCCCAGCACGTCCTGGAGGTAGAGGGTCAGCAGGAACACCAGGGACGTCTCGGTCGCGAACGCGAGCAGCCCGACGACGTTCCCCCACCCGACCGTGCGGCGCCCCAGGACCGCCACCGGCACCAGCGGGTCGGCGGCTCGCCGCTCGACCAGCCAGAACCAGGCCAGCAGCACGGCACCGGCGAGCAGGGAGCCGAACGCGGCCGGGTCCGTCCACGACGTGCGGCCCGCGGTCGTCAGGCCGAACACGACGGCCAGCAGTCCGGAGGTGACGGTGAGCGCGCCGAGCACGTCGAGCCGCGCCCGCCGCTCCGGCCCGTCCGCGGGCAGCACGGCGGGCGCGAGGAGCAGCACGGCCACCGCGACGGGGACGTTGAGGAAGAACGCCCAGCGCCAGCTCAGCAGGTCGGTGAGCACACCGCCCAGCACCGCCCCGGTGGTGAAGCCCGCCGCCATCAGCGCGCCGTTGAGGCCGAGCGCCCGGTCCCGCAGCGGCCCCTCGGGGAACGACGTGGTCAGCAGCGACAGCGCCGCCGGGGTGACGGCCGCGGTGGCGAGCCCCTGGGCGACGCGGGCGGCGAGCAGCACGCCCGGTGAGGTGGCGACGCCGCCGGCGAGGGACGCGACCCCCAGCAGCGCCACGCCCGCCAGGAAGACGCGGCGACGGCCGACCAGGTCGGCGACCCGGCCGAACAGGAGGGTGCAGCCCGCCGAGCACAGCGCGAACGACGTGGCGATCCACTGGAGGTGCTCCAGCGGCAGGCCCACGTCGGAGCCGATGGCGGGCAGGGCGACGGTGAGGACGGAGAAGTCGACGGCCAGGGTGAAGCTCGCGGTGAGCAGCAGGGCGAGCGCCACCCGCTGCCTCGCGCTCATCGCGGGCGGGACGCGTCGATCGGTGTCGGTCACGGGAAGGACCTCTCGGTGCACGGGGATCGGACACCGCCACCGTCGGCGCGTTCGGCGCGGTGAACCAGGTGCCCGTTCTGCCCAGCACTGCCGGGGACACCCGCGAACGGCCGCGCCGGGGCAACATGGGGGAGTGGTGGATCGAGCACGCGGTACCCGACTCGGCGAGTTCCTGCGCGGCAGACGGGCCGCCGTCCGGCCGGAGGACGTCGGCGTCCTCTGGCACGGCGAGCGCCGCGTCCCCGGCCTGCGCCGCGAGGAGCTGGCGATGCTCGCCGGGGTCAGCCTCACCTACTACACCCGCCTGGAGCAGGGGCACAGCACGAACGCCTCGGAGTCGGTGATCGACGCGGTGGCGACCGCGCTCGGCCTCGACGACGACGAGCGCGCGCACCTGCACGACCTCGCCCGGCCGGCCCGCGCGAAGCGCCGCCCGCCGGAGCGGCCCGCCGTCGCGCGACCGGGGACCAGGCAGCTCGTCGACGCCATGACCGACGTCCCGGCCCTCGTGCTGGGCCCGCGCACCGAGGTGCTCGCCTGGAACGCGCTGGGCCACCAGCTCTACGCCGGGCACCTCGACCGCGACGCGCCGGACCGGATCGCCGACCGGCCCAACCTCACGGCGATGCTGTTCCTGGACCCCCACCACCGCGACCTGCACCGCTGCTGGCGGACCGAGGCGACCCGCGCCGTGGCGTCGCTGCGCCTGGTCGCCGGACGCGCCGCCGACGACCGGGCGCTGACCGAGCTGATCGGCGAGCTGGTCGTGCGCAGCCCCGAGTTCGCGTCGCTGTGGGCGCAGCACCCGGTGGCGACCTGCGTGTCCGGCACCAAGCACCTGCGCCACCCCGTGGTCGGCGACCTGGACCTCCAGTTCGAGGCGCTGCACGTGGCGGGCCCGTCCGGACAGCGGGTCCTCGCGCTCAGCGCGGCGCCGGGCTCGCCGTCGGAAGCCGCCCTGAGCCTGCTGCGCGCGACCGCGCACGTGCGACCGTCCACCGGGGACCGGTCCTTCCGGACGTGATCGGGCGCCCGTCCTGCTCTCTTCCCCGCCCCGGAGGCGGCAGGCGCTGCGCGGATCGCCGAACGACCGCCGTGAGGAGATCGCCCGCGGGGAAGCCGCCCGGCGTCGCGCTGCCGGGGCGGCACCACCACCGGCTGACGCGCGTCAGTGCCGGTGGCGCGGCGGGGCCGTGCTCTCGCGCACCACCAGGCGGATCGGCACCAGGGACGTGCCCGGTTCGACCGCCTCGGCGCGCACCTGACGCAGGACGCGCTCGACGCACCGGCGACCGACCTCGGCGAAGTCCTGGTGCACGGTGGTCAGCGGCGGGATGAAGGAGACCGCGTCCGGGATGTCGTCGAACCCCACGACGCTGACGTCGCGGGGCACGATCCTGCCCCGGTCGTGGAACGCCCGCAGCAGCCCCAGCGCCATCTGGTCGTTGGCGGCGAACACGGCGGTGCAGTCCGGCTCGTCGGCCAGCAGCAGGCCCGCGCGGTACCCGGAGTCGGAGGACCAGTCGCCGCGAGCCGGTGGGGGAACGCGCCGGCCGGACCGCTCCAGCGTGGTGCGCCACGCCGCCGCGCGCCGCTCCGCCGCGAACGACTCCTCCGGTCCGGCCACGTGCCACACCGTGCGGTGACCCAGGTCCAGCAGGTGCCGGACGGCCAGGCGGGCCCCGTCGACCTGGTCGGTGTCCACGGTGGCGTAGCGGTCGTCGGCGTCGGAGTCCACGACGACGACCGGCACCCCCGAGGGGAGGCTGACGGCGGCGGTGTCGACCAGGTGGTTCTCCATGATCACGATCACCGCGTCGACGGCCAGCTCTCCCAGCCGGGTGAAGGCGCCGAGGACGCCGTCGCGGGTCGGCACGGCGACGGGGATCAGCGTGATGGCGTAGCCCTCGCTCGCGGCGTGGTCGACGATCGCCTCCAGCGTCCGGCTGTTGCCGACCGTGGACAGGGTGAAGAGGATGACGCCGATGGTGCGGAACTGGCCGTACTTCAACGCGCGCGCCGCGCTGTTGGGCCGGTAGCCCAGCTCCTGCATGGCCGTCAGGACCTGTTCCCTGGTCGAGCCCACGACGCCCGGATGGCCGTTGGAGACCCGGGAGACGGTCTGCGCCGAGACACCGGCCCGGCGGGCCACGTCGGTCATCGACACGCGGCGCGAGGGTCGTGCGGGCTGGTCCCGCGGCACGTCAGCGGCCGATCTGCTCGCACTCACGCCGTGCTGCCCCCTTTCGCGCCGGGTCTTGACGCGACCGGACGGCGCTGCAACTATAGCGCCACCGTGTTTGCGCAAACATCCCCTGGTGGGAGCGTTTTCGGCTACCCGAGGTCAATTCTGCCGAGCAGTTCCGCGAAGTTGATGTTTGCGTAAACATCGTCGAGCACCCCGGTCGCACCGCTGCGGCCGGAAGTGAGGAGCACCGTGGCGACACCCCTGCCCGCGGCCGTACCGGCCGAGAACGGGCGACGACGGCCGCGGCGACGGCGCTCGTGGGCCGGCTGGCGGTTCGTCGGCCCGTTCCTGGCGATCTTCGCGCTGGTCTTCCTAGCGCCCGTCGCCTACTCGATCTACCTGAGCCTCTTCCGCACCCGCCTGGTCGGCGGCACCACGTTCGTCGGCCCGGACAACTACGAGCAGGTGCTCCGCGATCCGCAGTTCTGGTCCGCGGTGGTCCGCGTGACGCTGTTCCTGGCCGTCCAGGTGCCCGTGATGCTGCTGATCGCGCTGCTGGTCGCGCTGGCCGTCGACAGCGGGCGGCTCTACGGCCGGAACTTCTTCCGCATCGCGGTCTTCCTGCCGTACGCGGTGCCCGCGGTCGTCGCCACGCTGATGTGGGGCTTCATGTACGGCACGCAGTTCGGCCTGGTCGGCAACGTCAACGAGGCGTTCGGGATCACGCTGCCGGACCCGCTGTCGCCGGAACTGGTCCTCGCGTCCATCGGCAACATCGTGACCTGGGAGTTCATCGGCTACAACATGCTGATCTTCTACTCGGCCCTGCGGGTGGTGCCCACGTCGCTCTACGAGTCGGCGGAGATCGACGGGGCCGGTCAGCTGCGGGTCATCACCTCGATCAAGCTGCCCGCCCTGCGCGGCGCACTGCTGATCGCCACGATCTTCTCGATCATCGGCAGCTTCCAGCTGTTCAACGAACCCAGCATCCTGCAGAGCATCGCACCGAACGCGATCACCACGGACTTCACGCCGAACCTGTACGCCTACTCGCTGTCGTTCTCCGGTCAGCGCTTCGACTACTCGGCCACCGTGGCGATCGTGATGGGCCTCATCACGATGGTCGTGGCCTACGTCGTGCAGCTGCGCGGCATGCGCGAGAGGGGCTGACGATGAGCGTTCCCGTCCGCATCCGCGAGTCCCGGCGCCGGGTGGCGCCGCCGCGCTCCACCGGCCGGTCGACGAGCGCCCGCCGACCGCGGCGCAGCGTCCTGCTCACCGCGCTGACCGGCGTGGTCGTCCTGTACTCCCTGGTCCCGCTGGTGTGGCTGGTCGTCAACGCGACCAAGACGCAGCAGGGCCTGTTCGACTCCTTCGGCCTGTGGTTCGCCGACGACTTCGCCCTGTGGGACAACGTCGTCCGCACCCTGACCTACGACGACGGGATCTTCCTGCGCTGGCTGGGGAACACCGTGCTCTACGTCGTGCTCGGCGCGGGCGGAGCCACGGCGCTGGCCGCACTGGGCGGGTACGGGCTGGCCAAGTTCGACTTCCCCGGCAAGCGCGCCGTCTTCGCGGTGATCATCGGCGCGGTGGCCGTGCCGGGAACCGCGCTGGCCGTGCCGACCTTCCTGATGTTCAGCGGCATGGGCCTGACCGACACGCCGTGGGCGGTCGTGGTGCCCAGCCTCATCTCGCCGTTCGGCCTCTACCTGATGTGGACGTTCGCGTCCGAGGCGATCCCGGACGAGCTGCTGGAGGCCGCGCGCCTCGACGGCGCGGGCGAGTTCCGGATCTTCTTCCGCATCTGCCTGCCGCTGCTGGCGCCCGGCACGGTGACCGTGCTGCTGTTCACCGCGGTCGCCACCTGGAACAACTACTTCCTGCCGCTGATCATGCTGCGCGACCGGGACTGGTACCCGCTGACCGTGGGACTGGACGCGTGGAACTCGCAGGCGACCACGGCGGGCGGCGAGGTCGTGTTCGACCTCGTCGTCACCGGCTCGCTGCTGACGATCCTCCCGCTGATCGCGGCCTTCCTGCTGCTGCAGAGGTTCTGGCAGTCCGGCCTGACCGCCGGAGGCGTCAAGGGATGACGCCGACCGCACCACCTCCCGGTTCCCCGTTCCACCCTCGGAAAAAGGTCGCACCGTGATCAGACAACGTCGTCGTTCCGCGTTCACCGCCCTGGCCGGCGTCCTCGCGCTCGTCCTGGCCGCCTGCGGCTCCGGGGGCTCCGGCTCCGGCGCGCAGGAACAGCAGTTCTCCGACCAGGACGTGCAGGCCGCGCTGGACGCGGGCGGCACGCTGACGGTGTGGGCGTGGGAGCCCACCCTGAAGCAGGTCGTGGACGGGTTCCAGCGCAAGCACCCCCGGGTGAAGGTGGAACTGGTCAACGTCGGCACCGGCGACGACCAGTACACCGCGTTGCAGAACGCGATCGCGGCCGGTTCTGGCGTGCCCGACGTGGCGCAGCTGGAGTACTACGCCCTGCCGCAGTTCGCCCTGGCCAAGTCGGTCACCGACCTGCGCACCCTCGGTGCGGACGAGTACCGGGACACCTTCACCCCCGGCCCGTGGGCGTCGGTGCACGCGGGGGAGGGCGTCTTCGCCCTGCCGATGGACTCCGGCCCGATGGCGCTGTACTACAACCAGGAGATCTTCCAGAAGCACGGCATCGCGGTGCCGACCACCTGGGACGAGTACGTGGCCGCGGCCCGCGCGCTGCACGCGGCCGACCCGGCGGTCTACATCACCAACGACATCGGCAACGCGGGCATGGCCACCAGCATGATCTGGCAGGCCGGCGGCAAGCCGTACGGGGTCGACGGCACGAACGTGACGATCGACTTCTCCGACGAGGGCACCCAGCGCTACACCGCGATGTGGCAGCAGCTCATCAGCGAGAAGCTGCTCGCGCCGGTGGACTCCTGGACCGACCAGTGGTACCAGGGCCTGGCCGAGGGCAGTGTCGCGACCCTGGTGACCGGTGCCTGGATGCCCGCCAACCTCCAGTCCGGTGTCGCCGCGGGCGCGGGCAAGTGGCGGGTCGCCCCGATGCCGCAGTGGAAGGCGGGTGAGCGGGCCGGTGCGGAGAACGGCGGCAGCGGCCTGTCCATCCCGGCGGCCAGCGAGAAGAAGCCGCTGGCCCACGCGTTCGTCGAGTACGCCACCACGGGCGAGGGCGTGCAGCTCCGCGTCGACGGCGGCGCCTTCCCCGCCACCACCGAGCAGCTGTCGTCGCCGGAGTTCCTGAACGCCGAGTTCCCCTACTTCGGCGGCCAGAAGGCCAACGAGATCTTCGCCGAGGAGGCGCGCAACGTCCTCGACGGGTGGACCTACCTGCCCTTCCAGGTCTACGCCAACAGCGTCTTCAACGACACCGCGGGCAAGGCCTACGTCTCGGACACCACGCTGAGCGACGGCCTGCGCGCGTGGCAGGACTCGTCGATCGAGTACGGCGAGCAGCAGGGGTTCACGGTCGGACCGTGAACCGGCAGCACCACGTCGACGCGCCGCCCGCTACGAGAAGAGGACGTCCATGACCGCCCTGGGCACCACCGACGACGGATTCACCCTCGACGGGGCCCCGTTCCGGATGATCTCCGGAGCGCTGCACTACTTCCGCGTCCACCCGGAGCACTGGGAGGACCGGATGCGCAAGGCGAAGTGGATGGGCCTCAACACCGTCGACACCTACGTGCCGTGGAACCTGCACGAGCCGCAGCGGGGTGTCGTGCGCGTGGACGCGGAGCTGGACCTGCCGCGGTTCGTCGGCCTGGCGCAGGAGCACGGACTGCACGTGCTCCTGCGCCCCGGCCCCTACATCTGCGCCGAGTGGGAGGGCGGCGGCCTGCCGTCGTGGCTGCTGGCCGAGCCGGACGTCCGGCTGCGCAGCACCGACCCGCGCTTCCTCGACGCGGTCGAGTCCTACTTCGCGCAGCTGTGGCCGTCGCTGCTCGACACGCTCGCCAGCCGGGGCGGTCCCGTGCTGGCGGTGCAGGTGGAGAACGAGTACGGCGCCCACGGCGACGACGCCGAGTACCTGCGCCGCCTGGTGGACCTGCTGCGCGGCAACGGGGTGGACGTTCCGCTGTTCACCTGCGACCAGCCCGGCGACCTCGCCCGCGGCGGCCTGCCCGACGTGCTGCGCACGGTCACGTTCGGCAGCCGCGCCACCGAGGCGCTGGCCGCGCTGCGCGAGCACCAGCCCACCGGTCCGCTGATGTGCTCGGAGTTCTGGAACGGCTGGTTCGACGAGTGGGGCGGGCACCACGTCACCCGGCCCGCCGCGGACGCCGCCGCGACGCTGGACGAGATGCTCACCGCCGGTGCGTCGGTCAACTTCTACATGTTCCACGGCGGCACGAACTTCGGCTTCACCAACGGCGCCAACGACAAGGGCACCTACCGCCCGACCGTCACCTCCTACGACTACGACAGCCCGCTGTCCGAGGCGGGTGACCCGACGCCCAAGTACCACGCCTTCCGCGAGGTCATCGCGAAGCACGCCCCCGTTCCGCCGGGGGAGCCGCCCGCGGCCGGGCCGAAGCTGGCGGTGCCCGAGGTGCTGCTGACCGACAGCGCTCCGCTCCTGGGCAGCGCGGGCGTCCTCGGTGCCGCCGAGCAGGACGGCCACCCGTTCACGATGGAGGAACTGGGCCGGGGTACCGGGTTCGTGCTGTACGAGACGACCGTCGAGCACGCGGGCCCGGCCCTGCTGGACGTCACCGCCTTCGGCGACCGCGTCCAGGTGTTCCTCGCCGGCGTGCCGGTCGGCGTGCTGGAGCGCGAGCGCCACGAGCACGTGCTGGCGCTGACCGTGCCGCACCCCGGCGCGGCTCTCGCGCTGCTGGTGGAGAACCAGGGTCGCGTCAACTACGGCCCGGCCGTGCACGACCGCAAGGGGATCACCGGCCCGGTGCTGCTCGACGGCGTCGAACTCGGCGACTGGACCAGCACCGCCCTGCCGCTGGACGACCTGGCGGACCTGCGCTTCACCCCGACCTCCGGGCCACCGGTCGGCCCCGCCTTCCACCGCGGCGTCGTGCACGTCGACACCCCGGCGGACACCTTCCTGTCGCTGGACGGCTGGACCAAGGGCAACGCGTGGGTCAACGGCTTCCACCTGGGCCGGTACTGGTCGCGCGGCCCGCAGCGGACGCTCTACGTGCCCGCGCCGGTGCTGCGACCGGGCGCGAACGAGATCACCGTGCTCGAACTCCACTCGACCCGCCGCCCCGCGGTCGCGCTGCGCGCCGAACCCGACCTCGGTCCGACGGAGCGCTGAGCACGGCCGCCGCCGCGAGCACCCGGACGTTCCGCGCGCACGGGTGTCTCGTCGGCGGCTGCGGGTCGAACCAGGTCGGGCAGCGCCGCTGAGGTCCCGGCGGGGCGAGACCGCGCCTCCCCGCCCGTCGTGGTGGTAGAGGTGGTGGGGAGCGGATCGCGCTCCGCGACGACCTGTCCGGAAGGAAGGTGATCGGGACAGTGCCCTCCTCACCGCAGTCGGCCGACGGCCTGCGCGTCGCGGTCCGGACCGACGACCCGCTGTCGATGACCGCGCTGCTCACCTGTCTCGACCGGGCGCGCGGGATCTCCGCGGTGTCACCGGGCGAGCGGGCCGACGTCGACGTGCTGGTCCTGGCTTCCGCGGAACTCGCGGTGCGCGACGAGGCGCGCCGGGCCGCCGTGCCCGCGGTGCTGGTGGTGGGCGAGTTCGACCGGCGGGAGGCGCTCCGTCTCGCCGCCGCCGGTGTGGTCCAGGTCCTGCCCAGGGCGACGACCACCGGGGACCGGCTGGTGCGCGGCATCCGGCACGCGGCCACCGGCCCGGTGGTCACCGGAGGCGCCCTCCTCGACGCGTTCGCCGAGGAGGAGTCGCGCTCCGCCGCACCCCGCTCCCCGGCCGCGGAGGGCCTGCTGCCGCGGGAGGTCGACGTGCTGCGGCTGCTGGCCGAGGGGCGGCACACCGCGGAGATCGCGCACGAGCTCGGGTGCGCCACGCGCACGGTCATGAACGTCGTCCACAACCTGATCACCAGGAAGAAGCTGCGCAACCGCCCGCACGCGGTGGCGTACGCGATCCGCGCGGGCGTCATCTGACCGCGAGCGGCCGTTCACGCCGCGCCGCACCCCCTCGGGCGCGGGGAGGGGCCGGGAACTCCCGGCCCGCTGCCCGACCTAGAAGCGGAAGGGGTCCGTCAGCGAATCGAATCCGTCGTTCACGGAGCCGGTCACGTTGCCGGCGGCGTCGGTGACGTTGCCGGCGGCGTCGGTGAAGGTGCCGACGGAGTCGGTGGCGGCACCGGTCACGGTGGTGCCGAGGTCCTGAGCGGTGCCGGTGACGTCACCGGTGACCTGCGTGGCGGCGTCCGTCGCGGACGTGGACAGTCCCTCGGCCGCCTGCGCACCGGGCAGGTTGCCGGCGAGGTCGCCGACCGCGCCGGTGGCACCCGACACGAGTTCGGTGGCTTTGTCGCGGATGGCGTCGAACAGACCCATGGTGTGCACCTCTCGTCGAAACCTGACAAATCCGACAGTACTCGAACCGCGGCCGACGATGATCAGTTCCGGTCGACGGCGGCGAGGATCACCCGTCCGAGATCCGCCGGTTTCGTGAACTGCGGCCAGTGGCCGGTGGGGAGGTCGACGTGCTCGACGTCGGACACGCGCGCGAGTTCGGCGACGTACGGGTGCCCCCGCGCGATCCACTCCCGCAGGAGCTCGCTCGGGAACTCGCAGGCGACGACCGTGACCGGCACGTCGTAGCGCCGCTCGTCGGAGAGCACCTGGAGATCGCCGGCGACGGCCGCGGGCTGGGGCACCGCCCGCGCCCGGAACGCCGCTCGCAGTTCGTCGTCCAGGTCGCGCAGGTCGGCCTCGTCGAACTCCGACCAGTCCGGCAGCGGGATCTCGCCGTCGACCACGGGCAGCTCGGCGTTGATCGCCTTCCCGTGCTCCAGCGGCCCGGCGTCCACGTACACGACCCGCGCCACCCGGTCGGGTCTGGCGTCGGTCGCGGCGTGGGCGATGGCGCCGCCCCCGGAGTGCCCGACGAGCACGACCGGCCCGTCTGCCTCGTCCACCGCGGCGACGACCGCGTCGACGTGGTCGCGCAGTCCGATCCCGCCGCGGTCGGCGTCGACCGCTCCGAGGCCGGGCAGCGTCAGCGCGCGCACCCGGTGGCCCGCCCGTTCGAGCACGGGGGTCACCTCGTCCCACGACGAGCCGTCGAGCCAGAAACCGGGGATCAGCAGGATGTTCACGACGGGAGGCTACGACGTGCCACCGACGGTTCCGCCGCGCTCGTGCTCCGCGCCGGAACCGCACTCCCGCGGCGCGGGCGGTCGTGTCCGCTCGATCCGGTGGAACAGCGAGCCGGATGTGGGGATTTGCTCCCCGGATCGTCGGCTGGTTTACTGACCGGGGAAGAAGTCCCCGGTAAGCGCGAGAAGGGCGAGGTGTTGGACGACGAGACCGTCGTGTGCGTCCGACCTCGCCGGGCAGACGCCGAGCGCAACCGGGCGAACATCCTCGCGGCAGCGCTCGACGTCCTGATCGAGCACGGGTGCGACGCTCCGCTGGACATGATCGCCCGGCGTGCCGGGGTCGGCAACGCGACCGTCTACCGGCACTTCCCCGACCGGGACGAACTCCTGCACGGCGTGATCCTCGCGGTCGTGGAGGAGAACGCGCGCACGGCCGAGGAGCTGCTCGCCGGAGAACCGGACCCGGTCGCGGCGCTGCGCGCGTTCGTGCACCGCGGTGCGGAGAGCCGGATCAGCGCGATCGAGACGGCGCTGGCCCGCTGGGTGAACGGGGGAACCCCCGGGTTCGCCGAGGCCAACGACCGGATGCTCGCCGCGCTGGGGACGATGATCGCCGAGGGGCAGGAGCAGGGCCGGTTGCGCCCCGACATCGGTGTCGGCGACGTCTTCCTCGCCCTGTGCCAGCTCACCCGACCGATGCCGGGCGTCGACGCCCGGTTGTCGGCACCCTGCGCGCACCGGCACCTCGACCTGTTCGTGGACGGCCTGTGCGCACCCGACCCCACCCCGCTGGTCGACGCCGTCGACCTCGACCGGATGCACGGGAGTGCCCAGCCGGTCTGACCACCGCCGCCCGCACCGCCGGGCGGCACGTCCACGGCCGGGTCGACGACGACCGACGTGGACTGCGCAGGTTCACCACGAACGCACGGTGCGGTTCGCACCTCGACGCCGTCCGCGGGACGGCCGTTCCGCCCGCACGACGCCAGGAGAAGATCCACGTGACCACCACGTCCGGTACACCCAGATCGGCCACGGCCGACGCGCCGGAAACCGCCCACGTCCCACCCGCTTCGTCCAGGGCCACCACCCTGGTGCTCACGGTCCTGGTCCTGTCGGCCTTCGTCATGATCCTCAACGAGACGATCCTGAGCGTCGCCCTGCGCGACCTGGCCGTCGACCTGAGGGTGAGCACCACCACCGTCCAGTGGCTCACCAGCGGCTTCCTGCTCACGATGGCCGTGGTCATCCCGATGACGGGCTACCTGCTCGAGCGGTTCACGCCGCGCCAGGTGTTCGCGGCGGCGATGACGATGTTCACCCTGGGCACGCTGCTGGGGGCGCTGGCCCCCGGCTTCGCGGTGCTGATGGCGGCCCGCGTCCTCCAGGCGGGCGGAACCGCCGTGATGATCCCGCTGCTGATGACCACGGTGATGAAGCTGATCCCGGCCGAGCGCCGCGGCGCGACCATGGGCACGATCACCATCGTGATCGCCGTCGCTCCGGCGATCGGCCCGACCACGGGCGGCGCGATCCTGTCCACGCTGGACTGGCGGTGGATGTTCTGGCTCGTCCTGCCGCTCGCGGTGACCGCCCTGGTCGTCGGCACCCGGTTCCTGCGCCTGTCGGCGGACACCCGGTCGGTGCCGCTGGACCTGCTCTCGGTGCTGCTGTCCGCGATCGGCTTCAGCGGAGTGCTCTACGGGCTGTCGTCCTTCGGCGAGTCCAGCGGGGACGGGCACGCACTCTCCTGGGCGTCGATCGCCGTCGGGCTGCTCGCGCTGGCGGTGTTCGTGTGGCGGCAGCTCAGGTTGCAGAGCCGCGACCGCGCTCTGCTCGACCTGCGTCCGTTCCGGCAGCGCGACTTCTCCGTCTCGGTGCTCGTGTCCGCCCTGGTCTTCATGTGTTTCCTGGGCGCGTCGGCCATGCTGCTCCCGCTGTTCCTCCAGAGCGTGCTGCGGACCAGCACCTTCGTCAGCGGACTGGTCCTGCTCCCCGGCGGCCTGGCCCTCGGGCTGCTCGGCCGTCCGGTGGGAGCGCTCTACGACCGCGTCGGCGCTCGGTGGCTGGTCATCTCCGGCGCGTCCGCGATGACCGCGGCGCTGTGGCTGTTCGCCAGCCTCGGCGCCGGCTCGTCGCTGGGCCTGGTCGTCGGCGTCCACGTGCTGCTCATGGTGGGGATCGGCCTGATGCTCACCCCGCTCATGACCGACTCCCTGGGCGCGCTGCCCGACCACCTGTACTCGCACGGCAGCGCGATCCTGTCGACCCTCCAGCAGGTCGCCGGTGCGTTCGGCACCGCCGTGTTCGTCACCCTGGCCGCTCGCGGAAGTCTCGACCCGACGGGCATCCCGGACGTCGACGGCCTGCGGGTGGCCTTCGTCGCCGCCGGTTGCGTCGGTGTGATCGCTCTGATCGCGTCCCTGTTCATCCGCGGACGCCGCGGCGGCGCGGACGCGGCGGCGCGGCCCGCGGGCGACCGCCACTGACGACGGTTCTCCCCGGCCGGCCGACGCCGGTCGGGGAGAACCCGTTCCACGACCGCCACCCGTTCCTCTCCGGTGCTCGCCCGCCCCCCTCGACAAAAAAATTTGTCAGAGTGAGGCTCGGGCACGACGTGGCGGTGATCGACGATCCGGAGGCGGCCGAGGTCTCGCTCGACCCGGTGCGCGCCAGGCTGCTCGCCGAGCTGTCCGAACCCGGCTCGGCCACGACGCTGGCCGAGCGGGTCGGGCCGACCCGGCAGAAGGTCGACTACCACCTGCGCACGCTGGAGCGGCACGGGCTGGTGGAGCTGGTCGAGGAGCGGCGCAGGGGCAACTTCACCGAGCGCGTGCTGCGGGCGACCGCGGCCTCGTACGTGATCTCGCCGAGCGCCCTGGCCGCGGTCGAGCCCGATCCGGCGAGGTCCCCCGACCAGCTGTCCGCGCGCTGGCTGCTCGCCGTGGCGGCGCGGCTGGTGCGCGACGTGGGTGAGCTGATCACGGGTGCGGCCGGGGCTCGCGAGCGCGTGGCGACGTTCGCCCTGGACGGCGAGGTCCGGTTCGCCTCGGCGGCCGACCGCGCCGCGTTCGCCGAGGAGCTCGCCGGGGCGGTGACGTCGCTGGTCTCGAAGTACCACGACGAGTCCGCGGCCGGTGGGCGGGCGCACCGCATCGTGGTCGCCGTGCATCCGACCGCACGACGAGAGGGGAAGATCCGATGATGTTCGTCCCGGTGACCAGCATCCTGGTCGACGACCAGGAGAAGGCCCTGGCGTTCTACACCGACGTGCTGGGGTTCGTGAAGAAGACCGACGTCCCGGTCGGCGACGCGAAGTGGCTGACCGTCGTCTCGCCCGGCGCGCCGGACGGCGTCGAGCTGCTGCTCGAACCGGACGGCAACCCCGGCGTGCAGATCGGCGGCGAGCCGGCCGCACGGGTCTACAAGAAGACGCTCTACGACGCGGGGATGCCGTTCACCGTGCTCGGCAGCACAGATCTGGAGAAGGACTGCGCGCGGCTGAAGGCCCACGGCGTCAGGTTCACCCTGGAGCCGACGAAGACCGACTTCGGTGCGCAGGCGGTCTTCGACGACACCTGCGGCAACCTCATCGCGCTCACCCAGCAGGACTGAGCGCTGTGGACCAGGCGGAGCACGGCACCACCGTGCTCCGCCTGGTCCACAGCGGTTTCTTCGACGGCGACGACCGGGGTGGACCGTGTTCCTCCACGACCTGGCGGAGTGCTTCCGGCACTTCGCCGGGCCGCCGGTGACGAGCGTGGTCGCCATCGGGGTCACCACCCGGCCCGGCGACGAGGTGTGGGCCGGCCCGATCGCCCGTCTCGGTGCCGATCCGGCCCTCGGCGAGCGGGTGCGCCTCAGACCGGAGGGCCTCGACCCCGCCGAGGGCGTGGTGGACCTGCGCGAGCCGTCGCTGCTCGGCGTGCGCACCGGGCACGGCCTGATCCGCTTCGCGGTGGACGACCTGCACGGGATGGCGAGCACGATCGAGTGCTCCTGCGGCGTCGCGGTGGACCGCGACGCCCGCACGGCCGCCTGGCGGTCCTGGCTCGACCGCGTCGTCGGGAACGACGGGCCGTGACGACGAGCGGGCGACGAGCGGTGTCCCGGCCGTCGGCGACGTGTCATGCTGTCCGCGGCACACGGGCCGGGGGTGGGCATGGCGTCGAAGCGCAGGACCGGCATCGCACCGTACGTGGCGCTGCTGCTGGCACTGGTCCTGTTCGTGCCGGCGGTCCGGGAGATCGCACTCGACCTCCTCGCACCACTGCTCGACCTGATCCGCGACGTCAGTCCGTTCCGCGGGTGGAGCGCGCGCCCAGCGCCCGCGGCAGGGTGAGGGCGCCGGGACCGAGCACCGCCAGCAGCAGGAACACCCAGCTGTAGACGGCAGCCAGCTCACCGGCGTTGTGCACCGGCAGCAGCGCCTCCGGCTGGTGCACGGTGAAGTACGCGAAGGCCATCACACCGGACAGCACGAACGCGGCGGGCCGGGCGGCCACGCCGAGCAGCACCAGGAGCGCGCCCACCAGTTCGATCACACCGGCGTACCAGCCGGGCCACGAGCCGACCGGGGCCGCGGCGCCCGCGCCGTCGACACCGCCGAACAGTCCCAGGCCCATCAGGCCGTGGAAGCTGAACAGGAACGACACGACGATCCTGAACGCGGCGAGCACGAGGGCGTCGCGTCCGGTGGTGCGGGTGGCGGACGCGGTGGGAGACGCGGTGGGAGACGCGGTGGTGGTGGTCATCTCGGTTCCTCCTCGGTGGGCTTCTACCGGTACGTCGAACGGGAACCGGCCCGATCGACACGTCCGCCGCACGACCGTCCGAGGAGGGGCGTGTCAGAGATCGCCGAGGGCGGTCACGCCCAGCAGGACCAGCGCCACCACCTTGACCACCTCCAGCACGACGTAGGCCAGGTGGGCGCGCGACCGGGGCGGTGTCCCGCCCGCCAGGACCCGATCGGACCGCCGGTCGAGCACCGGTCGCACGGCGAGCAGTTGCAGCGCCAGCACCGCCACCACCGCACCGAGCGCTCCCCGCACCGCGCCGGGCGGCCCGCTCACCACCGCGGCCGTCACCACGGCCACCGCCAGCACCACCTCGGCGAGGTTGAGCGCGCGGAACACGATCCGGCCGATGCCCAGCCCGATCGGGACCGTCACGCCCGGAGCCCGGAACTTCAGCGGCGCCTCCAGGAAGGAGATCGCCAGCACCATCCCCAGCCAGACGCAGGCACCGCCCGCGACCACCGCGGCGGAGGTCACCGGACACCGTCCTCGCTCGCGGCCACCACCGCACCGCACCGCGGGCACGGCGCGGGCGGGACGGCCTCGACGAACGCCCCGCACTCCGGGCACACCCGCGACAGCCAGCACACCGGATCACCGCCCTCGGCGTCACCTCGCGGGGGCGCACCGTCCGCTTCGAGTTCCACCGCCACCTCCACCTCGCGAGCCCGGTCGGGTCCGATCCTCCTCCCCGCACCGCGGGAGGGGCTCACTCGCCCGCTCGGCCGCGCGTGGCCAGAACGGCCGCGGCCACGGCGAACTCCCAGGCGTTGATCGTGTAGACGGCGCCGCGCTCCCAGACGCCGACGCCGAGGAGAGGACCTCCGGCGGAGGAGCCGACCAGGAGCACGACCAGCGACGTGAGCCCGGCCGCTCCCAGCACGGTGCTCACCACCGGGAAGCCGCGCGGCGGGGCGGAGCGGCGGACCACGACCCCGGCGGTGATCACCGCGAGGTTGCCGCCCACGATCGCCATCGCCGCGCCGACGCCGTGGAGGGCGGCGACGTGGTCGGCGTCCGAGTGGACGAGGCCGACCAGGGCGCTGCCCGCACCGTGCACGAGCGCCAGCGCGAGAAAGGCTCGCCGTCCCCGGCCCGCCGGCATCGCGCGGAAGGCGAACACGGCGCCTGTGCTGAACAGCAGACCCTGGTGGACGAGACCGAGGTTCATCACCGCGGCCAGGGGCGAGCCGGTCACCGCTCCCGCGGCGGCGCTCGTCTCCGGGACGCCGAGGTCGCTGATGTAGTGCTGCGCGTAGCTGTAGCCGGGCAGGGCCAGGGCCGTCACCGCCTCCGAGAGCAGGTACCAGGTGCTCGCCAGCACCCACAGCACGGCCGCGGCCACCCACGACTGCCGCGTGCTCGTCGAACAGGCGGCGCGTGCGCCACGATCGTGCGAGTGCACGTCACCCCCGGAGTCGGCGAAACTGCTCTCCTCGTTCTACCGGGTCACCGTCCGCACGGCCCGTCGGCGCGCACCGGTCGCTGCCGGGAGCGATCGGGGGAACGTGCTCGTGCGCTGTTCCGGTGACGCCGAGGCGGTGCGGCTGGCGGGGACGCGGACGCGCTTCGGCGGACTGGTCGCCGACGCGCCGGTGGACACCGGGCGTCCGGCGCGGGGGAGTGGCGGCTCCCCCGCCCCGGACCGTCGACGGGGTCAGCTGGAGACGCAGGTCGGGCTCAGACCGGCACTGGACCCGGTGCCCTGGAAGCCGAACTCGACGGACTGCCCGGCGGCGACGTTCCCGTTGTACGTCGTGTTCTTCCACTGGACCGTTCCGCTGTCACCGCTGCGTTCGGCGTTCCACGTCCCGGTGACCGTCGTGCCGGTCGGCAGGGCGAACGTCACCGTCCAGGCGTTGATGGCCGCCGATCCGGCGGTGACCCGCACCGTGGCGACGAAGCCGGTGTTCCAGGCGTTCACGGACGCCGCGACCGTGCAGCCGTCCGACTCGTCCGGCGGGGTCGTCCCGCCGCCGTTGAGAGCGTCGAGGACGGAGGTGTAGGCGGCCTTCTTGTTGCCGGAGCCGTCGAACAGCAGCGGGGTGCCCGACGCGCGCCAGGAGTCGGTGTCCCTGATGCCCCACACGGTGATGCCGGTGCAGCGGGTCACCGCGAGGCAGGCCCTGGTGACCCGGCCGAACGCATCGGCCTGGGCCGAGCCGGAGCCCTCGATGTCCAGCTCGGTGATCTGCACGTCCACGCCCAGGTCCGCGAAGTTCTGCAACGTGGTCTGGTAGTTGCCGGGGACCGGGCTGGCGGCGTTGAAGTGCGACTGGAGGCCGACGCAGTCGATCGGCACGCCGCGGGCCTTGAAGTCCTGCACCATCCGGTAGACGGCCTGCGTCTTGGCGTGCGACCAGTCGTCGGTGTTGTAGTCGTTGTAGCAGAGCTTCGCGCCGGGGTCGGCGGCTCGGGCGGCGCGGAAGGCCGCCTCGATCCAGTCGTTGCCGGTGCGCTGGAGGTTGGAGTCGCGGCGCGCGCCGCTGCTGCCGTCGGCGAACGCCTCGTTCACCACGTCCCACGCGTAGATCTTGCCCCGGTAGTGGGTGGCGACCTGCGTGACGTGGTTGAGCATCGCCTGGCGCAGGGCGGAGCCCTCCATGCTCTGCATCCAGCCGGGCTGCTGCTGGTGCCAGGCCAGCGCGTGCCCGCGCACCCGCATCCCCCTGGCGACGGCGTGGTTGACGATCCGGTCGGCGTTGCCGTAGGAGAACTGCCCCGGGTTCGGCTCGGTGGCGTCCATCTTCATCTCGTTCTCGGCCGTGACCATGTCGAACTCGCGGTTCAAGATGTTCACGTACGTCGAGTCGCTCAGCTTGCCCGCGCTCACGGCCGTGCCGAAGTAGCGACCGGACTGGGCCGCCGACGCGCCGAGCGTCGTCGCGGCGTCGGCGGCCGCGGGCGCGAGCACCACGGCTCCCGCGGTGATGGCCACCGCTGCCGCCACGAGCGCGGCTCGCGATCCTGACGTCGTCGTCAGTGTCATGTCTGGCACCTTCTGGGGAGCACCTGCGGCTGCGGCAGGTGGGGTGGTCGGCGCGACGTCGCCGGGGCGTGCCCGTGCGTCGGCGTCGGCGACCTGGTCCGGCACGGCGGCGGCAGCGCGACCCGCCCAGGTCTGAAACGTTTAGCAGTATTGACCGAAACAGACACCCGTGGCAAGGATGCCTTCGACGCTCTCCGCCAGGTGGAGCAGCGCTGACCCGCACGGGAAACGCGGGCACGATCACCGCGTCCGATCCGTCTTCGAACCCATAAGTGCAGGTGATGACTCGACTGTTCGTAGTCAGTGGAACAGTCGTCTCCTTGCGTGGGTCGATCAGAGATTGCGCAAACATGTCGAAACTTTCGAGTCCGCTTGGCGTGACGGGCTCGTCCGTCAGCGCCGGATGAGAGGATCGGGGCCTCGGATTCGGGGAGGCCGACGGTGGAGATCGACTTCGTCCGCGGGGCGCCGGTGGCGGGCGACCTCGACGTGCGGTGGATCCACGGGGCCGCTGCGGACGACCCGCCGGTCCAGGTCCACGAGCACGACCCGTTCACGGTCGTCCTGCGGCAGAGCATGGCCGTGCACCACGAAGCGCCGTTCCTCGTGCTGTTCCTCGGCAACGCCCGCGCGCTGCTGCTCGACAGCGGCGCCACCGCCGATCCGGCGCTGTTCCCCCTGCGCGGCACCGTGGACCGGCTGCTGCGCGAGCACCTCGCCCGGCACCCGCGGGAGAACTACGAACTCGTCGTCGCCCACACGCACGCGCACTCCGACCACGTCGCCGGGGACGGGCAGTTCGCCGATCGGCCCCGGACGACCGTGGTGGGCACGGACGTGGCGGCCGTGCGGGAGTTCTTCGGGTTCGGCGACGACCTGGACGAGGTCGCGCGGTTCGACCTCGGCGGGCGGGTGCTCGACGTCGTGCGCTGTCCCGGCCACCACGAGACCTCCGTCGCGCTGCACGACCCGTGGACGGGACTGCTGCTGACCGGTGACACCGTCTACCCCGGCCGCCTGTACGTGCGCGACGCGCCGGCGTTCGCGGCGAGCCTGGAGCGGCTGGTGGCGTTCGCCGACGCCAGAGCGGTGACGCACGTGCTGGGCTGCCACGTCGAGATGAGCCGCAGGCCGGGGCGCGACCACCCGATCGGCAGCACGTACCAGCCCGACGAGCTGCCGCCGCAGATGACGGTGGACCGGCTGCGCGCCGTGCGCGACGCCGCCGTGCGGACGGTGGACCGGCCGGGCGTGCACGTCCACGAGGACTTCGCGATCTGGAACGGGCCGTGCCGCGCGGCCCTCGCACGCCACCGCGTCCGCGCCGCGTGGCTGCGGTGGCGGCGGCGCACGCACTGGAGGTGATCACCCCGGCGAACCACGACCACCTCGACCCGGCCCGGACCGGTTGGGTTGAATGGGTCTTGCACCGTTCGGGTGACATACGGAGGACTGCGTGTCGAAGATCGTTCAAGGCCTGGTCGTGGCGCTCGCCGCGACCTGCGTGGCGGCGGTGCCCGCCGGGGCGGCCATCACGGCCCCCTCGGTGACGAGCACCGCCACGACCGTCACCTACCAGGTCGGGCACACCGGGACGCCCGAGTTCGCCCGCGTCTACGTGGACGTGGACCGCTCCACGGCCACCGGGTACGCCCAGCACGGGGTGGGCGCGGACTACCTGCTGGAGAACGGGTGGCTCTACCGGCACGCCGGCGGTGACTGGTCCTGGACCCAGCTGGGGCAGGTGCCGTTCACCTCCTCGGGCGGCACGGCGCGCTGGGAGGTGCAGCGAGCCGCCATCGGCGAGCAGGCGAGTCCGAACGACGCCGACGTGGTGTTCCAGGTGGAAGCGCCGATGGAGACCTCCGCCAAGCTCACCCACACCTACACCGGCGGTGGGAGCGGGAGCGGCACGGTCTACCAGCCGTCGACCGCGAACATCGCCAACCCGGAGCGGGGGCTCTACCGCTACAGCGGGGACTGCGACAAGTCGGACTTCTCCGTCGACGTGCTGCGCCAGTACCGCGAGGCGCAGGGCATCACGCTGGTGATGTGCGTGTTCTACCTCGCCGAGTACCGGAACGCGCCGATCGCCCAGACCGCGCTGGACCGGTTGCAGCGGCAGTTCACCGCGGCCCGCGCGGCCGGGGTCAAGTTCGTCGTGCGCTTCGCCTACACGACGGCGGAATCCGGTGACGACGCCCCGAAGGACCGCGTGCTGAGCCACCTCGACCAGCTCGCGCCGTACCTCAGGGCCAACGCGGACGTGATCGGCGTCGTGCAGGCGGGCTTCGTCGGCGCGTGGGGCGAGTGGTACTACACGCGCAACTTCGGCGACCTCGGCGTGATCAGCTCCACCGACTGGGCCAACCGCAAGGCCGTGGTGGACAAGCTGCTCAGCGTCCTGCCCGCCGACCGCGCCGTGCAGCTGCGCACGCTGGCCTACAAGCGCACCATGTTCCCCGGCAACGCGCGGCTGGGCCACCACAACGACTGCTTCCTGGCGAGCCCGACCGACATGGGCACCTACGAGAACACGTCCGTGGACTACCCCTACCTGGAGAACGAGACCAGGACGGTGCCGATGGGCGGCGAGACGTGCGGCGTCAACGCGCCCCGGTCGGACTGCCCCACCGCCACGGCCGAGCTGTCCCGGTTCCACTGGACCTACCTGAACACCGACTTCCACCAGGGTGTTCTCCAGTCGTGGGCCGACCAGGGCTGCCTGGCCGAGGTGACCAACCGGCTCGGCTACCGGCTCACCCTGCGCGACGGCTCGTTCCCGGCGACCGCCGCGCGCGGCTCGGGCCTGGCCGTCCGGATCGGACTCACCAACGACGGCTACGCCGCGCCGGTCAACCCGCGCGGCGCGGCGCTGGTGCTGCGCAACACCTCCACCGGAGCGGTGACGCGGCTCCCGCTCGGCGCCGACCCGCGCACCTGGCAGCCCGGCGCGCACACCGTGGCGCAGACCGTGACGGTGCCGTCGTCGCTGGCCCCCGGCTCCTACGCGCTGCTGCTGGAGCTGGCCGACCCGGCGCTGCCGAACCGGCCCGAGTACTCCGTGCGGACGGCCAACACCGGCCTGTGGGAGGCGTCGACCGGCCTGAACGACCTGCGGCACACGGTGACCGTGTCGTAGTCGGCCCCCGGACCGTCCGCACGTCACGTGCGGGCGGTCCGGGGTGTCCGCCCCCGGCGGCCCAGCGCTGGATCTGCTCGAACCGCCACCGCCACCGGCACCGGGCGCACCACGACCGTCAGCTCGTCGATCAGGCCGTCCTCGTCCGACGCCGGCTAGAGGCCGTCCGCGACGCGGTTCGGGTCCTCGCGGCGCCCGGTGACCGCGGAGGCGGGCAGGCGGCCCGCCCGCGCCCGGCCGGTCAGCTCGTCGCCGTCCACGACGACGTCGAAGACGAGGTTCAGGCGCAGCGGCCTGGTGACGGACTGCGCCCACGTCAGCCGGTCGCCGTCGCGCACCAGGTCGGTGACGACCACCTCCTCGCCGTGCCGGAGGTCGCGGACCGCACCGTGCAGCGAACCGTCCCGAGTGGACAGTTCGAGCACGGCTCGCTGCTTCCCGAGGGGGGTGTCCACGACGAGGCTCCACGTCCCCTCGACGGACGTCCCGCTCACGGCCGCGCCGCCGCGACCGGTGCGCGCCAGACGGTGCCGCGGCGCTCGTGGGCGATGAGCTTCTCCACGGCGAGCGCCACCTGCGGGCTCAGTTCGCGCTCCAGCAGGTACAGGCCCAGGTCCAGGCCGGAGGTGACGCTCGCGCCGCTCACCAGGTCGCCGTCGTCCACGACCCGCGCGTCGACGCCGACCGTTCCGCTCGCGTCGAGCAGGTCGAACCCCAGGTGGTGCGTCGTCACCGGGCGGCCCTCGATCAGTCCGGCCATGGCGAGCAGCGCGGAGCCGCCGCACACGGTCGCGACCGTCAGTCCCGGACGGTCGAGGGCTTCCGCGAGCAGTCCGGGCAGCCCCGTGTCGAGCGTGCGGGCGAGGACGGCGGGGATGCTGTCCTCGGCGATGTCGTCCCCGTCCGGCAGAGCGCCCAGCGCGCCGGGCACCACGACCAGGTCGGCGCGGGACGGGTCGAGCCGGGCCGTCGCCCGGAGGGTCATCGGATCGAGCCCGCTGGGCACGTCGCGCGCGCCCTCGGCCGAGACCAGCTCGACCTCCACCCCCGCCTCGCCGACCATCCGGGCGGCGCTGAGCACCTCGTACGGGGCCACGACGTCCAGCGGGTCGAACCCGTCGAACAACACGATCTGCGTGCGCATGGTCGGATCAGTCCTCCTCGTTCTCGACCCGGCCGACGCTAGTGAGGGCGGACCGGTGCCGACACGGGTCGCCGTGCCACGTTCCGCCGGGTTCTCGCCGCCGCCGACCCCCGTCAGGGCCGGTGCGCGGCTCCCGAGGTGCGCAGGGAGCTGGACGCATCGGGGTGGGCGTCCTCCTCGACGCTGATGCCGAGCCGTTCGACGAGCTCACCGCCCAGCCAGCCGCCGACGCCCGCGCCGATCAGACCGATCCAGCCGAGGACCACGGCGAACCAGCCCGGTTGCCAGGACGGCTCGCCGGAGCGCAGCAACCAGCTCAGGGCGAACAGGGCGAGGACCGCCGAGTTGGCCGAGCCGTGGATCAGGCCGACCCGGCGTGCCCTGGTGCCGGGAGGGACGGCCAGCCGCCAGTCCAGCCAGCCGGTCGCCGCCGCCAGCACGCCGAGCAGCACGCCCGCGCCGATCAGGTGCGCCGCCGTGGTCGCGAAGCTCGCGCGATCGGTGAACAGGTGCAGCAGGTCGAACCCGACGGCCGTCGAGAGCAGGCCCAGCGGGAACACCATGAGCATCGGGTGCACGGCGTGCCCCGCCGCCCGAACACGACTGCGCATCGTCATCGCCCCTCTCGTGGTCACCAGAACGCTGGCGTACCCCGCGGAACGGCGAGTAGTCGGGCCAACCGGGGGACACCCGACCGCCGCTGGGGGGAGCGTCCGCCGAGGTGGCCTCGCAGCCGCCCCGGCTGTGACCCGCTCGCCCTCCGCCGCGGCCGTCGTCCGTCCGGTGGGCTCTGCTTCGGCTCGCCCGCGAGGCGGTGACCGCCGGGGGACCGGCGTGCGGGAGAGCGGAGACCGCCCTCCCGCGCGAACCGGCGGTCACCCGATCGGAACCAGGGAGATCGCGTTGATCTGCGGCTGGTCGGCGGAGCCGCGCACGAAGTCGATGGTGACCGTTCCGGTGGAGTCGACGACGACCGGGAAATCGCGCTCCAGGCCGAACGACTGCTGACCGTCGGCGCCCAGTGCGACCACCGTTCCGGTGATGTCGAAGTTCGTGAGCACCTCCACGCCGTTGATCACGACGGAGAACACGCGCTTGCCGGTTCGCTGGAAGTACCAGTCCATGAAGTAGAGGCGCACCTCGTAGGTGGTGCCCCCCGTGAGACCGGTGACGGTGTACGAGGAGTCGGTGAACCGGGAGGTGTGCCAGATCTCGGCGGGGATCGGGTGCGGGACCGATCGTCCCCAGTTGGGGTAGCTCCGCACGCCGGCGGGTTTGGTGTCCACGATGCCACCCGTGCCGAAGCTGTCGGCCGCGAACGTCGCGTCGCCGCTGCCGCCCACGTCGACGTGCACCGCGCTCGGATCGGCGTGCGCGACTCCCGCCGAAGCGGTTCCGCTCACCAGGGCGACGGCCGCGAGCACGCCCGCGGTTCGCCGGGAAAAGGTCGTCGAGCGCATTCAGAACTCCTGTTCTGTGAATTCTCAGCGCGGTTGAAACCAGCGGTGCTGCTTCCTGGCGGGCAACGGTCCGGGAACGGTGTCTCTTCGGTCGCGACAACGCTCACCTGCGATTCTGTGAATTCGTGTCGTGGGACTCTCGTCACGTTGACCGTTCTCCGCGGTCGTGAGATCGGATTCGTCGCAGCGGCTCCGGTCGACGACGACCGGTGCGGCGGGTAGAACGGTCCGGGTGATCGTCGTCGCGGACCAGGTGCGGATCGTGGTCGTGTGCGTCGTGCTCACGGCGGTCGTCGCCGGGGTCGGGCGCGTGGCCGGGGTGGTGCCGCCGCGGCCGGTGCTGCGGGCCGCGGTCCGCGCGGTGGTGCAGCTGGCCGCGGTGTCGGCGGTCATCACGGCCGTGCTGGTGTCGCTACCGCTCACGGCCGCGTTCCTCGTCGTCATGGCGGCCGTGGCGACCGGCACGTCGTCGGCCCGCACGGGTGTCGGGGCGCGGGGCGCGCGGGTCGGGCTGGCGATCCTGGCCGGTGTGGTGCCGACGGTGGCGCTGCTGGTCGCGGTCGGTGTGGTGCCGCTGGAGGGGATCGCGCTGGTGCCGGTCGGCGGCATCCTGATCGGCGGCGCGATGACGGCCACGACGCTGTCCGCGCGCCGCGCGCTGGACACGCTGCGCGACCGGAACGGCGAGTTCGAGGCCGCCCTGGCGCTGGGCTTCACCGAGCCGCTCGCGGTCAGGGAGCTGGTGCGCGCTCCGGCGGCCGAGGCGCTGGTGCCCGCCCTGGACCAGACGCGCACGGTCGGGCTGGTGACGCTGCCGGGCGCGTTCGTCGGCATGCTGCTCGGTGGTGCTCCGGTGTGGCAGGCCGCTGCGCTCCAGCTGGTGGTGCTGCTGGCGCTGCTCGTGGTCGAGGTGATCGCTGTCGTGGTGGTCGTGGAACTGGTCGCCGCGGGTGGGGTGCGGCGGCCGGTCGGGTAGCGCCGCGACGCCGTGTGGGCACCGGCGTGCCCCGGCGGGCGACCCGCGTCCGGTCCGCGTCGGCACGGCGACGCTCCTGCCGCTCACGCAGCGGCGGGGCGGACTCCGGGGCGGCGAGCACGTCCACCCCGCGCGGCCGCCCCCGGTTCCGGAGCGGAGTCGCCGAACCCCGATCTCCCGCGAAGACCGCTCGTCTTCTCGCCGGGGTCCGGCCGCCACCGGGCGGAGGTCGAGCAGCACGGGGGTGTGGTGACGGTCGGACACGCCGTGCTGGCCACCCGGACCGAGGACGAGGCCCTGTGACTGCTGATCGAGGGCGCGGCCGGGCACGACGTGGTCCACTGCCCGCACCGCCACGGGTGGGAGATCCGCGCCCGCTCTCGCCGAGGCCGAGCTGGAACGGCTGGCCGTGCGCGGGGTCCGGGTCGTGACCGGTTCACCGGCCCGCGGCTGGTGAACCGGCGACCTGGTTCAGCCCGACGCGGTCGGCTGCCAGCCCAGCGCCGGGCCGAGTTTCTCGGCGATGTCGGTGAGGATCTGGACGTAGTCCTCGTGCTCGAACGTGAAGGGCAGCGCGAACGCGACCTCGTCGATCTCCCGGAACGCGGCGTGGGCGTGCAGGCGCTCGGCGATCTCCTCGGAGGTGCCGACGAGATCGGGCGCGAACAGCATCCGCGCCGGTCCCCGCGGCGCGGTGGTGCGCGGCGTCCGCTGCCGCGCGTACTCCTCGTACTTCGCCCGCTGCTCCGCCGAGGCCGAGTCCGTGGGGACGACGACGAGCCCCTGCGAGACGCGGGCGCGGTCGCCGTCCGGGTGGTGGGCGCGGAACTCCCGCACGTGCGAGAGCTGGATCTCGGCGAAGTCCTCGGACTCCTCCGCCTTCACGACGCTGCTGGTCAGGAAGTTCATCCCGTTCTCCCCGGCCCACCGCGCCGACCTCAGGCTCGCGCCGCCGTACCACAGGCGCCGACCCAGGCCGGGGGAGTGCGGCTGGACGCGGTCGGAGAACACCTCGAAGCCGCGGGTGCCGCTGAAGTCGCTGGCCGGTTCACCGCGCACGAGGTCCAGCAGGCGTCGCACGCGGCCGTGGCCGAAGTCCTCCGCGTCGGCCGTGTCCGGGTACAGCGCGTGCTTGACGCTGTCGTAGTTCATCGGCGGACCGGCGCTCACGCCGGGGTTGAGCCGCCCGCCGGACAGGACGTCGACCGTCGCCAGGTCCTCGGCCAGCCGCAGCGGGTTCTCCCAGCCCAGCGGGATGACCGCCGTGCCCAGCTCGATGCGGCTGGTGCGCTGCGTGGCCGCCGCCAGCACGGCGACCGGGGAGGAGATGCCGTGCTGGAGGTGCCGGTTCCGCACCCACGCGCTGTCGAAGCCCAGCCGCTCGCCCAGCTCGACGACCTCCAGCGTGGACTCGTGGCCGCGGCGGGGATCGGCCTCGTCGAACAGCCCGATCGTCAGGAAACCCAGCTTGCGCAGCGGTCGAGAGGTCGGTGGCACCGGGCTCCTCCATCGTCGGCGACGTGCTCTGCCGCACCGTCGGCGCACTGCCGATCGTGGCACGCGGTTCCCGATCGCGGTGGTGATCTCAGAGTGTGGTGATCGACAGGACCTCGTCCACGTCGAGGACGACGGTGGTGCCCGGCGGGAGTGCGAGGGCGGGAACCGCGCCGGGGCGGATGCGCAGCAGGTGCGCCAGCGGGTACGTCGTGGGGTTCGGCGCCGCGCCGGAGCCGTCCGGGCGGCCGGGGCGCAGGCACCACCCGGACCGGCCGGGGGTGGGAGGGCTCCGGCGCAGGTGCACCTCCCGCGCCCGCTCCGCGCCCGGCTCGACGTCCACCCCGTCGGTGAAGGAGGGTGCGGGACCGGACGGCGCACCGTCGCCGAGCACCTCCTCGGCGAGCTGCCGCTGGGCGTCGACGATCCGCAGGGACTGGCTCAGGCTCCGCTGCCACGACAGGGGCGCCCCGCGCAGGTCGCGGAAGTAGTCGGGGGCCTGCGCCACCCACTCGGCACGCCCGCCGTGCTCCTCCGGGACGATCCGGAACAGACCGCACCCGAGCTGGACCGGGACACCGGACGTCACCGCGTCGACCGGCAGCGGCGCGAACGCCTCCACGAGACCGTCGAGCAGGGCGGCGTGCCGGCTCTCGGCCGACATCCGGACCTTCAGGTCGCCGACGTCGCGGAGGAAGCCGCGGGTCACCGCGCTCCGGTCGGAGCCGTCGTCCACGACCACGCCCCGCTCCCGCAGCAGGCGCCTCGCGGCGGGGTCGAGCGGACCGGCGGCGCTGACGACCTCCAGCGCCGGGAGCGCCGCGATCTCCCGCCAGTCGCGCACGTCGAAGAGGTCGTCCTCACCGTCCCAGAGGGGGGCGACGTCCTGGTAGACGGAGTTCCCGCCGTCGAACAGGACGGTGGTCACCCGCGCGAGCAGCTCGTCGGGGACGTGCAGGTCCCGGTAGTAGGAGCGGGCCGCCTCGTCGATCGCGGTGGCGTCGTGGCGGTCGTCGGGCAGGCCGGGGCCGTCGTAGGGCGGGAGCAGGCGCAGCTGGTGGCAGAGCTGGTCCAGGACCAGCAGCTTGGCTGCGAGATCGTGGAACTCCACGGCGGCGGGGCGGCCCTTCTGCTGGACGGCGGTGGATCACCGCACCGTACGCGATCGGCGAGCGGCCCGGACCGAGAAGCGGAACTTCCCGGTCCGGCGCGGCGGTCCGGCGTGGACGGCACGGGCCGGTGGGCGGGGGCGGGACCCCGTCGAAGGTGGGGGTGGACCGTTCGCTTTCGACAGAGGTCGGCGGCGGCGGATCTGCCTAGCGTCGGTCCGGTGCTGACACCAGGAGCAGTGGAGAGGTCGCCGGACGGAACCGGTGTCCCGGACGTCCCCGACGCAAGCGCGCGGTGGTACCTCGACGTCGCCGGTCTGGGGGCGGAGAGTCCGGAGTTCGCGCGGCTCGCCGGCGCGGTCCTCACCGAGGCGGTCGTGGGCGTGTTCGTGCTGATGTTCGTGGCGCTGTGGTGGCGGGCTCGGCGGGGCTCGGCGGTGCGCGCGGCGCGTGCGCTGCTGGCCCCGGTGGTGACCGTGCTCGCCCACGTCGCGAGCGAGGTGACCAAGAGCGCGTGGCAGGTGGACCGGCCCTGCCGGACGCTCGGCGACGTCGCCACGATCGCGGCCTGTCCGGAGTTCGGCGACTGGTCCTTCCCGAGCAACCACGCGACGTTCGCCGGTGCCGCGGCGGTCGCCGTCCTGTGGTCGAGCGGGGCCCTCGGTCTCGCCGCCGTCGTGCTGGCGCTGCCGGCCGCGGCGTCCAGGGTGTTCGTCGGAGTGCACTACCCGCACGACGTGCTGGCGGGACTGCTGCTCGGTGCGGCGGTCGCCGCGATCCTGCCGCTGCTGGCCCGGCTGCTGACCCCGCTCGTCGCCCGCGTGCGGACGCACCCCGTCGGCGCACGGCTGCTGGGGGCGGGCCCGGTGCCCGCCTCGCGGGAAGTCCGCAGCTGACATGATGCGGGCCGTGCGCGCGGTGACCCTGTGGACCTGTGCCGCCTCGCCCGTCGTCTGGGCCGCGGTCGTCTCGCGGCCCCACCGCTTGAGCGCGGTGGAGGCGGTGGCGTGCCTGGTGGTGCTCGCCGCGGCGGTGCGGCTGGTCCGTCGCCGACCCGCGACGGTGCTGCTCCTGATCACCGCGACGTGGCAGGTCGTGTTCTTCAGCCGTGCGCAGCGGGACAGCACGCTCGCGGTGGCCGTCCTCGCCGCCGGGCTCGTCGCGCTGAGCTTCCTCGCCGGTCGGCACGCCACGACGGGCCACCGGGGTGTCGCGGCACTGCTGTGCGGTCTGACCGCAGCGGTGACCGGGGGACTCGTCGTCGGAGGGACGGACACCGCTGTCGCGTCCCTCGTCGCCGTCCTCGTGCTCGCGGTGGTGCCCTGGGCCGTCGGCCGCTACCGCCGCCGCTACGCGGAGATGGTCCGAGCGGGCTGGGACCGCGCCGAGCACCTGGAGCGGGAGGCCGAGCGCGCGGTGGAGCAGGCCGGGGCGCGGGAGCGTGCGCGGCTCGCGGCGGAGATGCACGACCTGGTCGGGCACGAGCTGGCACGAGCGGCGCTGCGCGTCGGTGCGCTGGAGGTCGCTCCGACGCTGCCGGCCGAGCACCGCGCGGCGGCCCGCGAGGCTCGCGCCGGTGTCACCGCGGCGGCGGAGCGGCTGGCCGACGCGGTCCGCCTGCTGCGCCCCGAGGAGGACGAGCCCGTGGAACCCGTCGAGACCGTCGTCGAGCGCGCACGCCGATCGGGTCTGCCGGTGGACCTGGTCGTCCAGGAGGCCGGAGCAGCACAGCTCGACCCGGTGATCGCGCGGACCGTCCACCGCGTGGTGACCGAGTCGATCACCAACGCGGTCAAGCACGCTCCCGGCGCGCCGGTCGCGATCAGCCTCACCGGGGCCGGTGACGGTCTCGACCTGCGCGTCGTCAACGAGGCGGCCCGGTCCGCGGCGACCGCAGCGCCGGGCAGCGGCCGGGGTCTGCTCGGGCTCGGCGAACGTGTCGCGCTCGTCGGCGGCCGGTTCGACGCCCGTCCTCGCCTGGGCGGGGGGTTCGAGGTCGTCGCCCACCTGCCGAGCCGGCCGGTCACCACGATCGCGCCGGGAACGCCGACGACCCGGACGCACCGCGAGTCCACGGAGCGGCGGGTGCGGGACAGCGCCCGCCGGACCGTGCTGGTGGCCGCCGCGACGTGCGCGGGCGTCGTGCTCAGCGTGCTCGGCCACCTCGTCGTCGACGCGGCGACCTCGGTGCTCTCCCCGGTCCACTACGCGGGGCTCCACGTCGGCCAGGGCGAGGCGGACGTCGGAGCCGTGCTGCCGGGGCGGACCCGCGTCGACGACCCGGACGGCGAACCGCCACCGCGGGACGGGTGGACCTGCCGGTACTACAGCACCCACTGGAACCCGTTCGGCCAGCGCGGCCGCGACCTGCACCGGCTGTGCTTCCAGGACGGCCGTCTGGTGGACAAGACCCTGATCACCCGCGACCCGTGACGACCGGTCATGATGCGGGCGTGATCCGAGTGGTGCTCGCCGACGACGAGGCGGTCGTGCGGATGGGGGTCGGGGCCGTCCTCTCGACGGCGGACGACGTCGAGATCGTCGCGGAGGCCGACACCGGTCGCGCCGCGGTGGACCTGGTGCTCGCGCACCGTCCGGACGTGGCCGTGCTCGACATCCGCATGCCGGTGCTCGACGGACTGGACGCGGCCGCGGAGATCCGTCGGCTGGGCACCGGCACCGGGGTGCTGGTCCTCACGACCTTCGCCGACGACGCCCACATCTCCCGCGCGCTCGCCAGCGGCATCAGCGGGTTCGTCCTGAAGACGGGCGATCCCCTGGACATCGTCGTGGGGGTGCGCGCCGTCGCGGCCGGTGCCGCCCACCTCTCGCCGCCGGTCGCCAAGCGGGTGATCGACCACCTCTCCGGCAGCGGCCCCCGGCTGCGCACGACCGACCGCGTCACCGGTCTGACCGCGCGGGAGCGCGAGGTGCTCGGCCTCGTGGGAGCGGGCATGTCCAACGCGGAGATCGCGCGTCACGTCCACGTGGTCGAGGGCACCGTCAAGGTGCACGTCAGCACGATCCTCAGACGGCTCGACGTGCGCAACCGGGTGCAGGCCGCAGTCGTCGCCCACGAGGCCGGACTCGTCCCGCCGGCGCACCGGCTGTTGTAGGCGACGGCGCGCGGGCGCCGCCCGGTGTGGCGTCGTCCTGACCGGCTCCACCGCGAACGTCGCGCTGAAGTCGTGCTGGCACCGAGCGTTCGGGCGCGCTAGCGTCTACCGTCGATCGGCGATCGAAGTGGTTCGACCTGTCGGACGCGGTGGTCGCAGTGGCGTGATCGGACAGAGGAGTCCACATGCGGTGGTTCACCCGGACGGCAGCGCGCCTCGGCGCGGTGCCGCTGATCATCACAGGTCTGGCGGTGCTCGGCCCGGCCGCGCCGTCGGCCGTCGGGGCGAGTCAGCCCCGGATCGAGAAGGACGTCTTCGGCAGCACTCCGGACGGGGCGGCCGTCGACCGCTACACGCTCACCAACGGCCGCGGGATGCGCGTGCGCATCCTGACCTACGGCGGGATCATCCAGTCCATCGAGGTCCCCGACCGGCGCGGCCGCACGGCGAACGTGGCGCTCGGCTTCGACAACATCACCGACTACGTCGAGAGCAGCCCCTACTTCGGCAGCATCACCGGTCGCTACGCCAACCGGATCGCCAACGGCAGGTTCACCCTCGACGGCGTCACCCACCAGTTGGCGCTCAACGACGGGGTGAACCACCTGCACGGCGGCACGGTGGGCTTCGACAAGCGCATCTGGCGGGCCGCCGAGATCCGCGACCGGGACGCGGTCGGCCTGGAGCTGACCTACACCAGCCCCGACGGCGAGGAGAACTACCCCGGCGCGCTCGACGTGACCGTGACCTACCGGCTCACCCGCGACAACACGATCCACGTGGACTACCGGGCGACCACCGACGCGCCGACCGTCGTCAACCTCACCAACCACACCTACTTCAACCTGGGCGGGGAGGGCAGCGGGAGCATCGAGGACCACCGGCTGACCCTCGACGCCAGCAGGTACACGCCGGTGAACGACACGCTGATCCCCACCGGCGCGATCGACTCCGTCGCCGGCACGCCGATGGACTTCCGGCGTCCGACCGCGATCGGCGAGCGCGTCCGCGACGGCTTCGAGCAGCTCGTGATCGGCCGCGGCTACGACCACAACTACGTGCTCGACCGCAGGGACGACACCTCGCTGGAGCAGGCCGCCAGGGTGATCGACCCGGACAGCGGGCGCGTGCTCACGATCCGCACCACCGAACCGGGCATCCAGTTCTACTCCGGCAACTTCCTGGACGGCACCCTCGTGGGCACCAGCGGCCGGATCTACCGCCAGGGCGACGGGTTCGCGCTGGAGACCCAGCACTTCCCGGACTCGCCGAACCAGCCGCAGTTCCCGTCCACCGAGCTGCGCCCCGGTGACACCTACCGGACCAGCACCACCTACCAGTTCTCCACCGACCGCGGGTAGCTCCTCCTCTCCCCACCGCCCGGCCGATCCCGGTCCTCGCCACGAGGCCGCGATCCGCCGGGCGGTGGCGCGTCCGGGGCCGCTCACCGGCCGGGTGAGCGCGGCGGACGAGCCGGACCGCGTTTCCTGGTCGGGTGGAACGAAGACAGGTGCCCGCCGCGCGGGCAGGCTGTGCCTCACGGACGTTCCGCTGGAGGCACGATGACACCCGTTCAGACGCCGGGCCGGTTCGAGGCCCTGCTGCCCGCGCTGCTCGCCGACGTCGAGGCGCTGGTGACCTGCGAGTCGCCGTCGTCCGACCTCGCCGCGGTCGCCGCCAGCGCCGACGTCGTGGCGCGCGTCGGGACGCGGCGGCTGGGCGCGGCCCCCGAGCGCATCGTGCTCGACGGGCGCACCCACCTGCGCTGGCGGCTGGGCGACGGACCGTCCCGCGTCCTGCTGCTCGGGCACCACGACACGGTGTGGCCGCTGGGATCGCTGCACACCCGCCCGTTCGCGGTGCGCGACGGCGTCCTGCGCGGTCCGGGCTGCTTCGACATGAAGGCCGGTGTGGTGCTGGCGGTGCACGCACTGGCCGCGCTCCCCGACCCCTCCGGCGCGACGCTCCTGATCACCGGCGACGAGGAGATCGGCTCGCCCAGCTCGCGGGAGCTGATCGAGTCCGAGGCCGCTGGCCGCGTCGCGGCGCTCGTGCTGGAGGCGTCGGCCGGCGGCGGCGCGCTCAAGACCGAGCGCAAGGGCGTCTCGCACTACCGGCTCCGCGTCACCGGCAGGGCCGCGCACGCGGGACTGGAGCCGGAACGCGGCGTCAACAGCACCGTCGAGCTGGCGCGGCAGGTGCTGGCGGTGACCGCGCTCGCCGACCCCGAGCGCGGCACGACGGTGACGCCGACGGTGATGTCGGCGGGCACCACGACCAACACCGTGCCCGCCACCGGTGAGTTCGCGCTCGACGTCCGCGTCCGCGACGCCGCCGAGCAGCACCGGGTGGACGCCGCGCTGCGTGCGCTGAGCCCCGTGCTGGAGGGCGCGCGCCTGGAGCTGCTCGGCGCCCCGAACCGGCCACCGCTGCCCGCCTCGGCGTCGGCGGCGCTGTTCGCCCGCGCCGCGGCGCTCGCCGACCGGCTGGGACTTCCGCCGCTGACCGGAGTCGCCGTGGGCGGAGGATCGGACGGGAACTTCACCGCGGGCGTCGGGACGCCCACGCTCGACGGTCTCGGCGCGGTCGGCGGCGGGGCGCACGCCGACGACGAGCACGTCCTCGTCGCCGAACTGCCCCGGCGCGCGGCCCTGGTCGCCGCGCTCGTGGCCGACCTGCTGGACACGTCCGCCGCGCCGACGGGAGAGCGAGGATGACCGCGCAGCACCACCTCGTCGCCGAGGGGCACGCGGCCGCCGAGGCCGCCGCGCTGGCGGCGGGCGTCACGATCCGCGAGATCACCGGCCTGCCCGAGCTGGAAGCGGTCCACCGGCTCTACGACGAGATCTGGCGGCCCGACCCGACCAACCCGCCGGTGACCACCGAACTGCTGCGCGCGCTGAGCAAGGCGGGCAACTACGTCGCCGGGGCGTTCGACGGGCCACGGCTCGTGGGCGCCTGCGCCGGCTTCTTCGGCCCACCGGCGCGCGCCGCCCTGCACAGCCACGTCGCCGGGGTGTCCGCCGCGGCGCTGGGACGCAGCGTCGGCTTCGCGCTCAAGCTGCACCAGCGCGCCTGGGCCCTGCACCGCGGCGTCTCGACCGTCGCGTGGACGTTCGACCCGCTGGTCCGCCGCAACGCCCACTTCAACCTGGCCAAGCTCGGCGCGGCGCCGGAGGAGTACCTGGTCGACTTCTACGGCGGCATGCGCGACGGCATCAACGGCAGCGACGACAGCGACCGGCTGCTGGTCCACTGGGACCTGACCGCTCCGGCGGTCGTGGCGGCCTGCGCCGGAACGCCGTCGCCGCGCGACGCGCGGGCGGAGCTGGCCGGCGGCGCGGTGGTCGCGCTCGGCCGCTCGGAGCACGACCTGCCGATCGCGGGCGAGCTGGCCGGCGACACGCTGCTGGTGGCCGTGCCGCGCGACGTCGAGGCGCTGCGCTCGGCCGATCCGGGACAGGCGAAGGAGTGGCGCGTCGCGCTGCGCGACGTGCTGACGACGCTCGTGGCCGACGGCGCCCGGATCACCGGCTTCGACCGGGCCGGGTGGTACGTCGTCACCCGAGGCCCGCAGGACACCGCGGCACCGCCCGCACCGCCCGCACCGGAGGAGAACGACAGATGAAGCTGACCGGAGTGGAACTGCGTCGGATCCGAATGCCGCTCGTCGCGCCGTTCCGGACCTCGTTCGGCACCGAGACCTCGCGCGACGTCCTGCTGCTGCGGGCGGTCACCGACGAGGCCGAGGGGTGGGGGGAGTGCGTGGCGATGTCCGACCCGCGTTACTCCTCGGAGTACGTCGACGCGGCGGCGGACGTGCTGACCCGCTTCCTCGTCCCGGTGCTGGCCGCCCACCCGCGACTGGACGCGCACGCCGTGGCCCCCGCGCTGGCGCAGTTCCGGGGGCACCGGATGGCGAAGGCCGCGCTGGAGACGGCCGTGCTCGACGCCGAACTGCGCGCCTCGGGCCGCCCGCTGGCGCGCGAGCTCGGCGCGGTGCGCGAGCGGGTCCCGTGCGGGGTGTCGGTCGGCATCGCGAACTCGATCGGCGAGCTGCTCGACTCCGTGGGCGGCCACCTCGACGAGGGCTACGTCCGGATCAAGCTCAAGATCGAGCCAGGCTGGGACGTCGAGCCGGTGCGCGCGGTGCGCGAGCGCTTCGGCGACGACGTGCTGCTCCAGGTCGACGCCAACGCCGCCTACTCGCTCGCCGACGCGCGCCACCTCGCCCGGCTCGACCCGTTCGGCCTGCTGCTGATCGAGCAGCCGCTCGACGAGGAGGACGTGCGCGGGCACGCCGCGCTGGCGAAGGTCCTCAGCACCCCGATCTGCCTGGACGAGTCGATCACCTCCGCCCGCGCCGCCGCCGACGCGATCGGCCTGGGGGCGTGCTCGATCGTCAACGTCAAGCCCGGCCGCGTCGGTGGCTACCTGGAAGCTCGCCGCATCCACGACGTGTGCGCGGCGCACGGCGTGCCCGTGTGGTGCGGCGGGATGCTGGAGACGGGGATCGGCCGGGCCGCGAACCTCGCGCTGGCCGCGCTGCCCGGCTTCACGCTGCCCGGCGACACCTCGGCCTCCGGCCGCTACTACCGCACGGACGTCACGGCGCCGTTCGTGCTCGACGACGGCCACCTGCCGGTGCCCGCGGGGCCCGGCATCGGCGTCGACCCCCTGCCCGACGAACTGGAGGCGGTCACCACGTCGACGCGGTGGCTCACACCGTGAGACGACCTCGTCCGGTCCGACAGGTGCGGGGGGCCGATCTCGTCCGCGCCGACGAACCGGGCTGACCCGTCGACTCCTACCATCGGGTGGTGCTCGTGTCGAAGAACCCGCGACCCCGCGCCAGCCTCGGCCGTGTGCTCGACGACCTCGGGGCCACGCTGCTGGAAATCGTCCACGGCGACGCGGACCGGCCGGGCCACGTCGGTGGCGTGGTCATCCACGACCCGCTGGAGGAACCGGTCCTGCCGCAGCACGCGCTCGTGCTGGGAGTGGGACTGCGCGAACCGGCGGAGGTCGTGCGGCTGCTGCGCTCGCTCGGCGGTCGGGGAGCGGCCGGGCTCGTGCTGCGCGCGCCCGTCGTGGTGTCCGGCGAACTGGCCGCCGCGGCGCGGGAGTCCGGCGTGGCACTGCTCGCGCTGACCCGCGGCGCGTCCTGGGCCCAGCTCGCGGCGCTCCTGCGCTCGCTGCTCGCGGAGGGCGACGTCGGCGAGCCCGAGGCCAGGGGCGGGATGCCGTCGGGCGACCTGTTCGCGCTGGCCAACGCGGTCGCCGCGCTGCTCGACGCACCGGTGACGATCGAGGACCGCAGCTCCCGAGTGCTGGCGTTCTCCGGGCGGCAGGACGAGGCGGACCCGTCGCGGGTGGAGACGATCCTGGGCCGCCAGGTCCCGGAGAGGTACTCGCGCCTGCTGACCGAGCGGGGGGTGTTCCGCGAGCTGTACCGCAGTGACCGGCCGGTGTACGTCGAGCCGCTGCCGGGGCCCCCGCTCTCGTTGCCGCGCGTCGCCGTCGCCGTGCGCGCCGGTGACGAGGTGCTCGGTTCGATCTGGGCCGCCGTGCGCGAGCCGCTGAGCGAGGAGCGCACGCGGGCCCTGCGCGACGCGGCCGGGGTGACGGCGCTGCACATGCTGCGCATCCGGGCCGGAGCCGACGTCGAGCGCCGCCTGCGCGCCGACCTGGTGAGCACGGCGCTGGAGGGCGGCGTCGCGGCGCGCGAGGCGCTGCGCCGGCTGGGGCTGGCCGATCGGCCGGTCGTCGTGCTCGCCCTCGCGGTGCGCGAGCCGGAACCCGGTCCCGGCGCGGACGCGGACCTGGCCACCGAGCGGCAGCGGCTGAGCGACGCCCTCGCGCTGCACCTGAGCGCCGTGCACCCGCGCTGCGCCGCCGCGCTGATCGGCGACGTGGCCTACGGGCTGCTGCCCGTGAGCCGCGACGGGGACGGGGAGCAGCGCGCCGTGCGCATCGCCGCGGACTTCCTCGACCGCGTCGGCGACCGCGTCCGTGCCGTGATCGGCGTGGGCCGGGTCGCGCAGGACGTCGTGGAGCTGGCGGACGCGCGGGCCGGTGCCGTGCGGGCGCTGCGGGTCCTGCGCGACGGCGACGGCGCGCGGCGCGTCGCCCGGCTGGCCGACGTGCACGTCGAGACGCTGGTGCTGGAACTGCGCGACCTGGCCGCGGCGCGCGGCGACGGACCGACCGGGGCGGTGGCCGAGCTGTTCGCCTACGACGAGCGGCACGGCGCGAGGCTGGTCGAGACGCTGCGGGCGTGGCTGGACACCTTCGGCGACGTCGTCGCGGCGGCCGCGTCCGTGCACGTCCACCCGAACACCTTCCGCTACCGCCTGCGCCGCCTGGCCGAGGTCGGCGGCCTGGACCTGACCGACCCGGAGGCCCGCTTCGCCGCGATGATCCAGCTCCGCGTGGTGGCCCCGCCCCCGCGTGGACCGTCAGTCGCAGACCGCGCCTCGGCTGGCCGTTCCCACCAGACGGGCGTACTTGGCCAGCACGCCGCGGGTGTAGCGGGGGGCCGGCGGTGACCAGCCGGTGCCGCGGCGGGTGATCTCCGCGGGCTCGACCAGCAGGTCGAGGGTTCCGACGGCCACGTCGAGGCGCACCCGGTCGCCGTCGCGGACGAACGCGACGGGACCGCCGTCGACGGCCTCGGGGGCGACGTGCCCCACGCACAGCCCGGTCGTGCCGCCGGAGAAGCGGCCGTCGGTGATCAGCAGGACGTCCTTGCCCAGTCCGGCGCCCTTGATCGCCCCGGTGATCGCGAGCATCTCCCGCATCCCCGGACCGCCCCTGGGGCCCTCGTAGCGGATCACGACGACGTCACCGGCGACCACCGTGCCGTTCTCCAGCGCGTCCATCGCGGCGCGCTCGCCGTCGAACACCCTGGCGGTGCCCTCGAAGACCGTCTCGTCGAACCCCGCCGACTTCACCACGGCGCCGTCCGGGGCCAGCGAGCCGTGCAGGACCGTGATGCCGCCGGTGGGGTGCAGCGGTTCGGCCAGCGTGCGGATGACGGCGCCGTCGGGAGCGGGCGCGTTCAGCTCGTCGAGGTTCTCCGCCATGGTCCGGCCGGTCACGGTCATCGCGTCGCCGTGCATGAGGCCGGCGTCGAGCAGCAGCTTCATGACGACCGGGATGCCGCCGATCCGGTCCACGTCGGTCATCACGTGCCGTCCGAACGGTTTGAGGTCGCCGAGGTGCGGCACGCGGCTGCCGACCCTGGCGAAGTCGTCGAGCGTCAGCTCGACCTCCGCCTCGTGGGCGATGGCCAGCAGGTGCAGCACGGCGTTGGTGGAGCCGCCCAGCGCCATGACCACGGCGATGGCGTTCTCGAACGCCTCCCTGGTCAGGACGTCCCGAGCGGTGATGCCCCGCCGCAGCAGTTCGACGACGGCCTCGCCGGAGCGGCGCGCGTACCCGTCGCGCCGCCGGTCGACCGCCGGGGGAGCGGCCGACCCCGGCAGCGACATGCCCAGCGCCTCGGCGGCGCTCGCCATCGTGTTCGCCGTGTACATGCCGCCGCAGGCGCCCTCGGTCGGGCACGCCGCGCGCTCGATCGCGTCGACGTCCTCGCGGCTCATCAGGCCGCGCGCGCACGCCCCCACGGCCTCGAAGGCGTCGATCACGGTGACCTCGCGCTCGGAGCCGTCGGACATCGTGGCCCGGCCGGGCAGGATCGAGCCCGCGTAGAGGAACACCGCCGCCAGGTCGAGCCGGGCGGCGGCCATCAGCATCCCCGGCAGCGACTTGTCGCACCCGGCGAGCAGCACCGACCCGTCGAACCGCTCGGCGCCCATCACCGTCTCCACGGAGTCCGCGATCACCTCGCGGGACACCAGCGAGAAGTGCATGCCCTCGTGGCCCATCGCGATGCCGTCGGAGACGGAGATGGTGCCGAACTGGAGCGGGAACCCGCCCGCCGCGTGCACGCCCTCCTTGACGGAGGAGGCCAGCCGG
The DNA here is from genome assembly GCF_016464305.1 of Umezawaea beigongshangensis. GTDB lineage: Bacteria > Actinomycetota > Actinomycetes > Mycobacteriales > Pseudonocardiaceae > Umezawaea_A > Umezawaea_A beigongshangensis. The sequence continues at coordinate 86,144 of NZ_JAEIOJ010000002.1, read as the reverse complement.
TCCAGGGAGAGGTTGCACGGCGTGATCTCGTTCCAGGACGAGGCCACGCCGATCTGGGGCTTCGCGAAGTCGTCGTCGGACAGACCGACGGCCCGGAGCATCCCGCGTGCGCCGGTGCTCTTCAGACCGTCGGTGACGTCCCTGCTGCGAGGTTTGAGATCGGCCACGGCTCGACGCTAGCACCGGCGCGAGGTGGGCACGCCGCGGTTCCGTCGATCGGGCCGCACGCGACCGGCCGACACCACGCGCTTGCGATCCAGGTTTGAGTTATCTAGACTTAAACTATGTTCACCAGGGAGGAAGCGCTCCGGAGGGTCGAGACGGCCGCGTCCGCGACCGTGCTGTTCGGCCCGCGCTCGGCCGACTCCGCGGTGCGCCGGGAAGCGCAGCGGACGTTCCGGGGACTGGCCGCCGTGCTGCACCCCGACCGGACCGGTGCGGACGCCAGGGCGGGCGCGGCGTCGGCCGAGCTGACCCGGCTCTACGACGACTGGACGCGCGGCGCGGGCGCGGCGGCGCTGCGCACACCGGCCGGGAACGCCTACCGGATCGGCGCGCTGCACGCGACCGGCAGCGTCGCCAACGCGTACCTGGCGGAGGGCGGTGGCGGCCCGTGCGTGGTGAAGGTCGTGCGCAACCCCGCGACGAACGCCCTGCTGCACGCCGAGCTGGACGCCCTGCGCGCCCTGGGCGAGTTCACCTCCCGGCACCGCTGGCTCACCCCCTACTACCCGCGGGTGGTGGACGCCTCGGGACCGGTGGGGCGGGACGAGCGGGCGTTCACCGTGCTCGAACCGCTGGTGGACGGGTTCGTGACGCTGGCCGACGTGCGCCGGGCGTTCCCGGCCGGGCTCGACGGCCGGGACTGGGCGTGGATGCACCGCCGCCTGCTGCGGGCGGTCGCCGGAGCGCACCGCGCCGGTCTCGTGCACGGCGCGATCGTGGCCGAGAACGTGCTGGTCCACCCGGAGCAGCACGGGATCGTGCTGGTCGGCTGGTCGTTCGCCGTGGAGCCGGGGCAACGGCTCCTGGCGACCAGCGGGGCGGCGGAGTTCCGGGCGGCCTACCCGCCGGAGGTCCGCGCCGGTGCCCCGGTCACCGCCGCCACCGACGTCCACATGACGCACGCGCTGATGCTCGGCCTGCTCGGGCCGGGCGAGACCGGGCAGCGCGCCTTCGCGCGCGGCTGCACGCAGGACGACCCGCGGACGCGGCCCGACGCGGCCGATCTGCTGGACGAGTACGACGAACTGCTCGACGAGCTGTACGGCGACCGGGTCTTCCGGCCGTTCGTGCTGCCGGACCAGAAGAACGGGGAACGACGTGGGACACGGCAAGTGGGACGACGACACGTACGCGGCGGCGCGGACCTTCCGGGCGGCCAGGGGGATCGCGGACTTCGGCTACACCAGCGCGATGAAGGCGGCGCCGTCCACCGCCTGGAAGGCTGACCCCTCGCTGGACCCGCTGGGCGTCACCGCGCGGGAGTGCCTGGACTCGCCCGACCACGCGGACTCGACGCCGATCGCGGTGCTGTTCGACGTGACGGGATCGATGGGGCAGGTGCCGCAGATCATGCAGCAGAAGCTCGGCAAGCTGCACGGTCTGTTGCAGCGCAAGGGGTACGTGACCGATCCGCAGCTGATGTTCGGCGGCATCGGTGACGCCGACAGCGACCGCGTGCCGCTCCAGGTCGGGCAGTTCGAGTCGGACAACCGGATGGACGAGCAGCTCCGCACGATCTTCCTGGAGGGCAACGGCGGCGGGCAGAAGAGCGAGTCCTACGAGCTGGCCGCCTACTTCGTCGCCCGGCACGTCGTCACCGACGCGTGGCGGAAGCGGGGCCGCAAGGGGTACCTGTTCATCATCGGCGACGAGCTGAACAAGCCACGGCTGGAGGCGCGGCACGTCCGCCGGATCATCGGCGACGACCTGCCCGAGGACGTCGACCCCGCGTCGGTGTACCGGGAGCTGAGCCGCCGCTGGCACGTGTACTTCGTCCTGCCCCGGCAGTCCTCGTACTACGACGACCCGCAGATCGCCGAGCACTGGCAGGAGATCCTCGGGCAGAACTTCCTCAAGCTCGACGACCCCGGCGCGGTGTGCGAGCTGATCGCCACGACGATCGGCCTGGAGGAGCGCGTCGTGGACCTGGAGCAGGCGATGGTCGACCTGGCCGAGGTCGGGTCGCACGCCGAGAGCGGCTCGGTGGGCCGGGCGCTCGTCCGCGTCGGCGCGGCGCGGGGAGCCGTGGCGACGCTGCCGGCCCTGCCGGGGCTCGACGGCCCCGACGACGTGACGCTGAACTGACGGCCGCGATGATCTCCGACGGGCACGTCGTCGTGGTGGGCCTCGGCTTCGGCGACGAGGGCAAGGGCTCGGTGGTCGACGCGCTGTGCCGGGACGGCTCGGTGTCCGCGGTCGTCCGGTTCAACGGCGGCGCTCAGGCCGCGCACAACGTGGTCGCGGGCGAACGGCACCACACGTTCAGCCAGTTCGGGTCGGGCACGCTCTGCGGCACGCCGACCCTGCTGTCCCGGCACGTCCTGGTCGAGCCGATCGCCCTGGCCACGGAGGCCCGAGAGCTGGTGGCGCTGGGCGTGCCGGACCCGCTGGGCCTGGTGTCCGTCGACGCGGGCGCGCTGCTCACCACGCCGATCCACGTCGCGGCCAACCGCGCCCGCGAGGACGCCAGGGGCGCGAGCCGGCACGGTTCGTGCGGCAGGGGGATCGGCGAGACGGTCTGGTACTCCCTGGTTTCGCGGCGCGGGTCCGCGCCGGGCGACGTCGTGGAGGACCAGGTGGTGCCGAGCCCGCCGGGGACGCCGCCGACGGTCGGCGACTGCGGCGACCCGGCTCGCCTGCGGCGGCGGCTGGACGACCTGGCGCGGTTCTACGAGCCGCTGATCGCGGGCAGCGAGCACGGGTTCCCCGCCGTGGAGGAGCTGGTGAACCTCTACCGCGAGTTCTCCGGGGCGGTGCGGACGGTGTCCGGTGACGAGGTGGGCCGCCGCGCCGACCGGGGACGGCTGGTCTTCGAGGGCGCGCAGGGCGTGCTGCTCGACCAGTGGCGCGGCTTCCACCCGCACACCACCTGGTCGACGGTCACCCCGGACGCGGCTTCGGGGCTGCTCGGCGCGCGCCGGGCCACCGTGCTCGGCGTGACGCGCACCTACCAGACCCGGCACGGCGCCGGTCCGCTGCCGACCGAGGACCCCGGCGTGCTCGACCGCTTTCCCGAGGCGCACAACGGCACCGGCCGCTACCAGGGCGCGTGGCGGGCGGGTCACCTGGACGAGGTGCTCCTGCGCTACGCCGCGGCCGCGTGCGGCGGCATCGACGCGCTCGCCGTGACCCACCTCGACCGCGTCGCGAGCGGGCTGAGCGTCGCCACGGCCCACCGCACCCCGTCCGGCGCGGACCTCACGAGCCTGCCGCTGGGACCGGCCGGAGCGGTGCGGCACCAGCGGGAGCTGACGGAGTCGCTGAGCCGGTGCACCCCGCGACTGGAGGAGCTGCCCCGCGATCCGGACGCCGTCGTGGACCGGCTGGAGACGCTGCTGGACGCGCCGGTGCTGCTGACCGGCACCGGCCCGGACCGGGCCGACCACCGGCTCGCGACGCCGGTGCCGCTGCGCCGCTGATCCCGCGCGGTGCGCCAGAATCGTCGGATGAACCCGGCACAGGACGACCAGCGCATCGAGTCGACGCTGGTCTCGGTGGACGTGCTCGCACTGCGGTTCGCCCCGGACGCCCGCGCGGTGCTGCTGGGCGTCGCCCCCCGCGCCCACGACCCCTTCGGCGGCGACCTCGCCCTGCCCGGCGTGCTGCTGGGACGCGGTGAGCGGCTGCGCGACGCCGCACTGCGCGCGGTGACCGGCAAGCTCGGGGTGGCCGCGGAAGCGGTGACGGCGGTGGGGCAGCTCGCGACCTTCGACGAGCCCTCCCGCGACCCGCGCGGGCCGACGCTGTCGGTGGCGCTGTGGGCGACCGTCGACCCCGGTCGGCTCGACGGCCGGGACGGGCCGACCTGGGCGTCCCTCGGCGACGTGCCCGCCCTGGCGTTCGACCACGACCGCATCGTGGCGGACTGCCGCCCCCTGTTCCGGGACCGGCTCTGGCGCGATCCGGCGTTCACCGCCGGTCTGCTGGGCGCCGAGTTCACCACCGCGCAGGCGCTGGACGTCACCGAGGCGCTGACCGGCGACCGGCCCTACCCGGCGAACCTGGGCCGCACGATGGACCGCGTGCCGGGGCTGCGCCGGACCGCGCAGCACGCGTCCGCGCTGCCCAAGGGCGGCCGGCCGCCGCTGGTGTGGAGGTGGGACCCGGTTCCGTCCGGTGTCACCACTCGGGATCGATCTTAAAAGATTTCGCGAATTCGGCCTTCGTCGCCACACTGGAGGCGTGTCTGTAGCGCTTCAGAAAGCCTCTCCCGTCTCGGGGCGACCGATGGTGCCGCTGGCGGCGGTCAGCGTGCTGGTCGGTGTCGCGGCCGCGTTGACCATGCCCTTCACGGCGTTGTTCCTCACCGACGAACTGCACGTCTCCCCCGTGCGCCTCAGCGTGTTCCTGCTGGTCGCGCCGATCGCGGGCCTGGTGGCGAACACCCTGCTCGGGCGGCTGTCCGACGCACGCCCGGTGCGCAGGGCGCTGCTGGTGATCGGCGGCGTGGCGGGTGCGGGCGGGTACGCGCTGTTCGCCCTCGTGCGCGAGTACTGGCTCCTGCTGCTGGTCTCGGCCACCTTCGCGGCCGTGGCGTCGTCGCTGATGTCGCAGACCTTCGCCTACGCGCGGCAGGCTCTGGACGACGGCGGTTCGCAACGGGCGCCGATGGTGATCAGCGGACTGCGGACGCTGTTCTCCGTGGCCTGGGTGATCGGCCCGCCGCTGGCCGCGGTCCTCGTCGCGCAGACCGGGTACGCGGGCCTGTTCGGGGTGACCGCCGCGGTGTACGCGCTGACGGCGGGCGTCGCGGCGCTGTGGCTGCCGGGGCTGGGCGCAGCGCGCGCGTCGGCGACGCCCGTCGCGGGGGAGGGGCGGAACCTCCGGCGGGAGATGCTGCTGGCGGCGCTGGCGTTCGTGCTGCTCCAGGGCGCCAGTTCCCTCGGCGTCACGGCGATCCCGCTGTTCGTGACGTCCGACCTGCACGGCACGGCGCAGGAGGCGGGCTTCGTGCTCGGCCTGTGCGCCGCGCTGGAGATCCCGCTGATCATGGGCCTCGGACTGCTCGCGCTGAGGTTCGACCGCAGGCTGCTGGTCTGCGCCGGCGGCGTGGCCGCCATGCTCTACCACGCGGTGATGCTCGTCGTGACGACCACCTGGCAGGTGCTCGCGGCCCAGGTGCTCAGCGCGATCGCGATCTCCGCGGTGATGGGGATCGGCATCTCCTTCTTCCAGGACCTCGCGCCCGACCGGCCGGGGTACGCCACGACGCTCTACACCAACACCCTCACGCTCAGCGGCATGATCGTCGCGCCCCTGATCGGCTTCGCCGCGCACCTCGGCTACCGCTCCGCCTACGCCATCGCGCTGGGCCTGTGCGTGTGCGGCCTCGCCGTGCTGCTGCTGTTCCGGCCACGCCGCGGTTGAACCGCACGGGTCCGTGGTAGTTTCCTCACGAGCCCCGTATGGGCCTACGCACGGAGGTAGCGGCTTCTCAGCCACCCGAGATCGGCACGAGCCCGAGTCTCTCGCACCTCCGTCCCCCGGACGGTTCTTCGGGGTTTCCAGTGCGTACCAGGCCCTTCACGTGTGCTCCGTGTCGTCTCCCCTCCGGCGGAAGCCCGCCTCCGGTCCGAAGTGGATCGACGAGGAGAAGACCAGATGACAGAGCGAGAAACCACTGCGCCGCAGGAGTTCGACGTCGACGCGTTCCAGCGCGGCGTCATCGAGGAGTTCCGGGCCAACGGCGGCCGGGTCGGCGGGATGTTCGCCGGCGCGACCCTGGCGCTGCTGACCACCACGGGCGCGCGGACCGGCCTGCGCCGGACCAGCCCGCTGGGGTACGTGGTGATCGACGGGCAGCCGCTCGTCGTCGCCTCCGCGATGGGCGCGCCGACCCACCCGGCGTGGTACCACAACATCCGGCGCGATCCGCTGGTCACCGTGGAGACCGGCACCGAGACCTTCGAGGCGATGGCGGCGATCCCGACCGGCGCCGAGCGCGACGCGCTCTTCGCGAAGATCGCCGAGGTGCAGCCCGGCTACGCCGAGTACCAGACCAGGACGAGCCGGGTGATCCCGGTGGTGAGCCTGCACCGGATCGACCCGGACGCCGAGGGGCCGGGCGCCTTCCTCGTGGAGGTGCACGACTGGCTGCGCGGAGAGCTCGCCGAACTGCGCCGTCGCGCCGACGAGGTGCTGGACGGTCGCGGCACCGCCGGGAGCGACCTCGTGCGGGAACTGCGGGCGCACTGCGCGACGTTCTGCGGGGCGTTGACCAAGCACCACACGGGGGAGGACGTGGGTGCGTTCCCGGTGCTGGCGCAGCGCTTCCCCGCGCTCGCGCCGGTGCTGACGAAGCTCGGCGAGGACCACGTCGTCGTGGCGCGCTTGCAGGACGAGATCCAGCGGCTGGTGGACGGTCACGTGCCGGGGAAGGACGATCCCGCCGCGCTGCGTCGCGAACTCGACCGCCTCACGGCCGAGCTGGAAGCGCACTTCGCCCACGAGGAGCGGACGATCGTCACCGCGCTCAACACGCTGGCCCCGCCCCCCGCGTGACCAGTCCCGACCACCCGAGTTGAGCGTTCGAGCACGGTGAGTTGAGCGCTCGGGCATGGTGAGTTGAGCGTTCGGGTCGGGTGAGTGGAGCGTTCGGGGCGTGAGCGCTCACCTCGCCCGGCGCGGGCGCTCCACTCGGGGTGCCCGAGTGCTCAACTCGGGGTGCCTGAACGCTCAACTCGGGGTCAGGACGGGGCCACCAGGTCCGGGGTGTTGTTGCGGGGGTTGTTGACCGCGGTGCTCACCGGGTGGGGCTCCAGGCGGGGTTCCGGGACCTGCGCCAGCAGGTCGCGCACGGCGTCGTCCTCGGTGAGCGCGGGGTCCAGCCAGGCGTCGCGCAGGTCGGCGGGGATCAGCAGGGGGCAGCGGTCGTGCACGTGGCCCAGGGTGTCCGGGGCGGACGTGGTGACGATCGTGCAGCTCCACAGCCAGCGGTCCGGGTCGTCCTCGGCGCGCTCCGGGTCCTGCCACAGCTCGTAGAGGCCCGCGAACGCCAGGACCTCCTCGTCGGCGGCGTGCAGGAAGTACGGCGTCTTGCGCCCGTCGGCGGTCTGCCACTCGTAGTAGCCGTCGGCGGGCACCAGGCAGCGGCGGCGCCGCGCGGCGGCCCGGAACGCGGGCTTCTCGGTGAGCGTCTCCACCCGCGCGTTGATCATCTTCGAGCCGATCTTGCGGTCCTTCGCCCACGACGGCACCAGTCCCCACCGCACGGTGCGCAACTGCCGCACCGGCTCCTCCTCCTGCTCCGCGCGCTCCAGCGCGACGCGCACCTGCTGGGTCGGGGCCACGTTCCACGAGGGCGAGAGGTCCTCGCCCACCACGTCGTCGACGTCGAACGCGCGCGCGAGGTCCGCGCTGGAACTGGAGCTGACGTATCGGCCGCACATGCTCCCAGTCTCCCGTTCACCGCCGGGACCCGCAGCGCGCGCTCAGCGCGGAGTCCGCGAGCGCGGCAGCGGCACGCGCGAGAAGTCCGTGTCGGAACCGAGGTGGAAGCCGGGTGCGGGGACCGGCCGCACCCGGTCTGCTGCCGGGCCACCTCGTCGCGCTCCCCGCGCCGGCACCGTCGCCATGAGGTGGCTGAGGCGCCGACCGGCGGTGGGCGCGGGGTGGGCAGCCCCGCTCGTGAACACCCGGTCACCGCCGGATGACGCAGCGGTTGCGGGTGTTTCTGGCCCTCGCCTCTTCCTTCTCAGGATTTCGCGGTTTACCGTCTCCTTGGTGAGAGCGCTCTCACAGGTGCTCGGCCACGGTTTCCCTGCCTGGAGGTACCGCACCATGTCCACAAGCCCTCAGAACCCGCGACGGAGAGGGGCGCGCTGGCGTGCCCGTCTCGTCGCCCTCGCCGCCGTCGCGTCCTCGACCCTGCTGCTCGCCTCCGGCGTCGGCGGGGCCTCCGCGGCCGCGGCCGACTACACCCAGAGCGTCGCGCCGCTCAGCTCCACCCAGGCGCAGATCGCCTTCACACCCGCCACGCCCTCGCGCTACGTCGACCTCCACTACCTGGTCAACGGCTCCAACCAGCAGAACCTCCGGATGACGAACAACGCCGGGACCTGGCAGCACACCGTCGGCTCCCTGTCGACCGGCACCGCGCTGGAGTACTGGTTCACCTACGAGAAGAGCGGCCCGCAGTACGACACGCCCCACTTCACGTACACCCACGGCGGGGGCACCGGCGCGGTCGCCACGCCCACCTTCAGCCCGGCGGGCGGCACGTACTCCTCGGCGCAGTCGGTGACGCTGTCGACCGCGACCGCGGGGGCGACGATCCGGTACACCCTGGACGGGTCGACGCCCACCGCGTCGTCGGCCCTCTACAGCGGCCCGATCACCGTCTCGGCCACGACGACCGTGCGGGCCGTCGCGCTCAAGAGCGGCTCGACGACCTCGGCGGTGGCCTCGGCCACCTACACGATCGGCGCTGCGGCGTCCTGCCCGACGCAGTCGGACACCCCGAACCTCGGCCCGAACACGCGCGTGTTCGACCCGAGCATGCCCGCCGCGACGATCCAGGCGCAGCTCGACGCCGACTTCGCCGCGCAGAAGGACACGCTGAGCGCCCAGTTCACCGACAGGCGGGTCGCCCACCTGTTCAAGCCGGGCACCTACAACGTCAAGGACAACGTCGGCTACTACACCTCGGTCGCGGGTCTCGGGCAGAACCCCGGCGACGTGGTGATCAACGGTGACGTGACGGTCGACGCCTTCAACGAGTCCGACCAGGGCGTCGCGCTCCAGAACTTCTGGCGCTCCGCGGAGAACCTCGCCATCAACCCGAGCAGCGGGGCCAACCGCTGGGCGGTGGCGCAGGCCGCCCCGTTCCGCCGCATCGACGTGCGCGGAGACCTCCAGCTCTACCCGGCGAGCTACGGCTTCGCCAGCGGCGGCTACACGGCCGACACGAGGGTGTCCGGCAAGACCGCGTCGATCTCCCAGCAGCAGTGGTACACGCGGGACACCAGCTACGGCAGCTGGGAGGGCGGCGTGTGGAACATGGTGTTCTCCGGCACCACCGGCGCCCCGGCCAGCACCTTCCCGAACCCGCCGGTGACCACCCTGGGCACCACGCCGGTCTCCCGCGACGTGCCCTACCTCTACGTCGACGGCTCCGGCAAGTACCGGGTGTTCCAGCCCGCGCTGCGCACGAACGCCTCCGGGCCGAGCTGGGCCGGCGGCAGCACCCCCGGCACCTCGCTGCCGATGAGCCAGTTCTACGTGGTGCGCCCCGGCGCCACCGCCTCGGCCATCAACTCAGCGCTGGCCTCCGGCTGCCACCTGCTGTTCACCCCCGGCGTCTACCACCTGGACCAGACGCTCAACGTGACGAAGGCCAACACCGTCGTGCTCGGCATCGGCTACCCGACGCTGATCCCGGACAACGGCGTCGACGCCATGCAGGTCGCCGACGTCGACGGCGTGCGGCTCAAGGGTCTGCTCTTCGACGCCGGCACGACCAGGTCGGCGGCGCTGCTGACCGTCGGCCACTCCGGCTCGACCGCGAACCACGCGGCCAACCCGACGACGCTCCAGGACGTGTTCTTCCGCATCGGCGGCTCCATCGCCGGCAAGGCGACCACCAGCCTGATCGTCAACAGCAACAACACGATCATCGACCACACCTGGGCCTGGCGCGCCGACCACGGCAACCCCGGCACGTACGACTGGACGACCGCGCTCGGCGACACCGGCGTGATCGTCAACGGCAACGACGTCCTCGCCACCGGCCTGTTCGTCGAGCACTACCAGAAGTACCAGGTGATCTGGAACGGCCAGCGCGGCCGGACGATCTTCTTCCAGAACGAGATGCCGTACGACGTGCCGGACCAGGCCGGCTGGAAGAGCCCCAACGGGCTCAACGGCTACGCCGCGTACAAGGTCGCGGACAACGTCACCTCGCACGAGGCGTGGGGCCTGGGCAGCTACTGCTTCTTCAACGTCAACCCCTCCGTCAGCGCGTACCACGCGTTCGAGGTGCCGAACAACCCGGGCGTGAAGCTGCACAACCTGCTGACGGTCTCGCTCAACTACAAGGGCACCATCACCCACGTGGTCAACGACACGGGTGGCGTCACCCAGCCGGGCACCGTCCCGACGAACGTGATCAACTACCCCTGAGCGGACCGTTCAGACACCACGGGTGGAGCTTTCGAGCACCGTGAGGTGAGCTTTCGAGCACGGTGAGCAGCACGTTCACGGCCCGGCCGGGTTCCGGCCGGGCCGTGACGTCGTTCCGGGGCACGTGTCGGCTCCCCGGTGGCGGGTACCTCCTCACTTCCGGCCCGAACGGCACCGGCCCCAGGAGGAGTTCATGACCGACCGCGCCGTGCGCGAGGCCGCGGACCGCACTCCCGGCGGTGAGCACCAGCCGGACCCCCGGCGCTGGCAGGCGCTCGCGGTGACCCTCGTCGCGGGCTTCATGAGTCTGCTCGACATCAGCATCGTGGCCGTGGCGCTGCCCTCGGTGCAGGAGGGACTGGACGCCGGCCCGTCCAGCGTGCAGTGGGTGGTGTCGGGGTACGCGCTCACGTTCGGCCTCGCGCTGGTGCCCGCGGGCAGGCTCGGCGACGCGATCGGCCGTCGCACGATGTTCCTCGCCGCTCTCAGCGGCTTCGTGCTGTGCAGCGCGATCGCGGGAGCCGCCTCCAGCACCGGGGTCCTGATCGCGGCACGGCTCACGCAGGGCGTCGCCGCCGGCGCGCTCGCTCCGCAGAACTCGGCGCTGATCCAGCAGATGTTCCGCGGCGCCGAACGTGGACGTGCGTTCGGGTTCTACGGCGCCACGGTCAGCGTCTCCACGGCGGTGGGGCCGGTGGTCGGCGGCGCGCTGCTGGCGCTGGCCGGTGAGGCCGACGGCTGGCGGTGGATCTTTTACGTCAACGTTCCGATCGGACTCGTCGCGCTGGTGCTCGCGGCCCGGCTGCTGCCGCGCGGCCGCGGCGGCCCACGTGGGCACGTCGACCTGGTGGGCGTCGGTCTGCTCGGCTGCGGCGTGTTCGCGGTGATGCTGCCGCTGGTCCTCGCCGAGGCGGGCGGCCTGTTCCGGCTGTGGTGGTCGTTCCCGCTCGGAACGGTGCTGCTGGTCGTGTTCGTGTGGTGGGAGCGACGGGTGGCCGGCCGCGGCCGCGAACCGCTGCTGGACATCGGCCTGCTGGTCGGCACACCGGGGTACGGCTCGGGTGTTCTGCTCGGCCTCGTCTACTTCATCGGGTTCAGCGGGATCTGGCTCGTGTTCGCCGTCCACCTCCAGTCCGGCCTGGGGTACACACCGTTGTGGTCCGGCCTCGCGGTGACCCCGTTCGCCCTCGGCTCGGCGTGCTCGGCCGCGATCGGCGGGCGGCTGGTCGAGCGCTGGGGCCGCACGCTCACGGTCGTCGGGCTGAGCCTGGTCGTGGGAGGTCTGACGGCCACGGCGCTGATCCTGCTCGCCGTCCCGTCCGGCGCGGTCGGTCTCGCGGTCGCGCCCGCGCTGCTCGTCGCCGGTGTCGGCAGCGGGTGGGTGATCTCGCCCAACACCACGCTCACCCTGCGCAACGTGCCCGTCTCCACCGCGGGCTCGGCCGGTGGCGCGCTCCAGACCGGGCAGCGCGTCGGCGCCGCGATCGGCACCGCCGCGCTGCCCGGCGCCTACTACGCGGTCCTCGCCGCGTCGGGCCGCTCCTCCTCCACGGCGGCGGCCGTCGCGATCGGCGTGGCCTCGGCGTCCGCGGTGGTGGCGCTGGCGGTCGGCGTCGTGGAGCGGCGCTCCGAGCGCCGGGGGAGCCCGGCCCGCACCACGACGAGATCGAGCGGTGACGGCTCAGCCGTGCAGTGACAGCGCCTGGCTCGGACAGATCTCGACCGCTTCGCGGGCGGCGTCGGCCAGGTCCCCCTCCGGCGCGTCGTCCAGGACGACCACGGTGCCGTCGTCCTCGTCCTGGTCGAAGAGCCGGGGGTCGGTCAGGACGCACTGACCCGCTCCGACGCACCGGCCCGTGTCCGCGACGATCTTCATGGTGCCTCCTCCTACCAGGTGACGGGAAGCCGGTACAGGCCGTAGATGGCGGCGTCGTGCTTGAAGGGCAGCTCGTCCACGGGAACGGCGAGCCGCAGGCCGGGGACGCGCCGGAACAGGGTGTCGAACGCGATCCGCAGCTCCGTGCGTGCCAGGTTCTGCCCGAGGCACTGGTGCGGGCCGAACCCGAACGCGACGTGGTGCCGCCCGCCGCGCTCGATGTCCAGCTCGTCCGGGCGGGGGAACGCCTCCTCGTCGCGGTTGGCGGCGTGGCCCAGCGCCAGCACGCCCTCCCCGGCGCGGATCAGCACGCCGCCGACCTCGGTGTCCCGCACGCACACCCTCGCCGTGACCACGTCGGCGATGGTGAAGTAGCGCAGCAGCTCCTCGACCGCGTCGGGGGTCCGCTCGGGGTCGGCGAGCAGCGCGGCGAGCTGGTCGGGGTTCTCCAGCAGCGCCACGGTGCCGAGCGAGATCATGTTCGCCGTGGTCTCGTGCCCGGCGATCAGCAGGAGGAACGCGGTGCCCACGAGGGGGCCGCGCCGGTAGGTGCCCTCCGCGGTCAGCTTCGTGATCTGCCTGCCGAGCAGGTCGTCCGGCCGGTCCCGCTCCTTGGTCGCCACCAGGCCGTCGAGGTAGTCGCGGACGTCGTCGAACGCCGCCTTGCGCTCCTTCGGGTCCACCTCCCACTTGATCATCGCCGCGGTCCTGGACTGGAAGAAGTCGTGGTCGGCGTAGGGCACGCCGAGCAGCTCGCAGATCACCAGCGACGGCATCGGCAGGGCGAGCGCCTCGACGAGGTCGACGGGCTTCGGACCGGCCAGCATCCGATCGATCAGGTCGTCGACGATCTCCTGGACGCGCGGGCGCAGCGCGTCGATCCGCTTGACGGTGAACTCGCCGAGCACGGCGCGGCGCGCGGGTCCGTGCTCCGGGGCGTCCATCGTGATCATGGTGCGCTCGGCCTTCGGGTCGCGCTCCACGCTCTGCCTGGTCAGCACGGGGAAGTCGGGGTTGGCGCGGTCGGCGCTGAACCGCGGGTCGTTGAGCACGAGGCGCACGTGCTCGTGCTTGCTGACCACCCACGCCCCGCTCCCGTTGGGCAGCCGGACCCTGCTCACCGGTTCCTCCTCGCGGATGCGCCGGTACTCGGCGGGCGGCGAGAACGGGCACTCCCTCGTCATCGGGAACTGCGGTGCGTCGTGTGCCGTGGTCACGCTGGCCTCCTCCCCGGCGCACCGGTCGGCCGGGTGGGCCGCCGACGCGCACAGGCGCAGAACGTGTGCGGACGATTACCTTCCACTTCGCTCTCGACGCTACGCACGGGCCCGGTGTTCGTCCACGTGCGAAGGGGTGACGCCGCCGCGTGGAACAATTCCCGTCGTAGCCGGTGAGAGGCGAGGTATGACGGCAGAGCCCGGAGTTCCCCTGCGCGCCGACGCCAGGCGCAACCGCGATCAGATCGTCGCCGCGGCGCGGACGATCTTCGGCAGTCGCGGGCCCGAGGTGCCGATGGAGGAGATCGCCCGCGCGGCCGGCGTCGGCGTCGGCACGCTCTACCGGCGCTTCCCCGACCGCGACGCGCTGATCAGGGCGGTCGCGCTCGACAGCTTCGCCCGCGTCATCGCCGACGCCAGAACCGCGGCGAGCGAGGAGCGGACCGCGTGGCAGGCCCTGGTACGGCTGCTGCACCGGTCCGCCGAGCTCCAGCTCGGCATCCAGCTCGCGATGCTCTCGCCGCGGGCGCTGGAGATCTTGAAGAGCGACGCGGAGGTGCTCGTGCTGCGCGACGAGCTGCTCGCGGAGGTCGAACGGCTCGTGGGCGAGGCGCAGCGGGAGGGCGAACTGCGTGCCGACGTCGGCCCCGGTGACATCGCGCTGCTGTTCGCCCTCCTGCTGCGCCGGGCACGCGCGAAGACCCCGGAGACCGCCGCCGGGGCGACCGACCGCTGCATCGCGATCATGGTGGACGGCCTGCGCTCCACCTCCGCCACGTCGCTGCCCGGCCGCCCGCTGAGCGTCGGCGACCTGGGCCGCTGAGGCGGGACTCTCCCGTGTGTCCCACGACCGGGTGCCAGTGGTGGTGTCGTCCCCGCCGGGACGGCACTCTGCTCCTGCCGCGCCGATCGTCGCGGCAGGCCACCACCGTCCAGCCGGAGAGGATCCGCTCGCCCGATGATCAGCACGAAACCACTCCCGTCAGACGAGGTCCGCGTCACCTTCACGCTGGACCGAGATCAACCGGCCGGTGCCACCAGCGTGGTCGGCTGCTTCAACGGGTGGACGCCGGACACGCACCCGCTGCGGGGGAGGTCCAACGGCAAGCGCTCGGTGTCGGTGGTCCTGCCGCGCGGCGCGGCGGTGTCCTTCCGCTACCTGACCGAGGGCGGCGTGTGGACCGACGACCCCGCCCTGTCGGACCGCGACGAGCACGGGAACGGCCGGATCACCCTCTGACCCGCGCACCCGTCCCGAACGCTCCACTCGCGGTGCCCGAACGCTCCACTCGTGGTGTCTGAACGCTCCACTCGCGGGGGTGTTGTGCGGGTGGCACCCGAACGTGGCACCGTGGTCTTCGCCGTCCGCTCGGGTGACGGCACGACCGCACAGGAGTGGCACGTGATCGACCCCGCGGCTGGCGGCACCGTCGGTGTGGAAGAGGAGTTCCTGCTCGTCGACCCCCGGTCGGGGCGCACCGCGCCGCGTGCGGACGAGGTGCTGGGGCTCGTGCGCGACGGGGCGCTGACCCGGTTCCACGGCGAGCTGGCGGCGACGCAGGTCGAGGCGGCCACCGGACCGTGCGTCGACCTGGACGAACTGCGCTCCGCGCTCGGCGAGGCCCGCGGCCGGCTCACCGCGGCGGCCGGGGCGCTGGGCCTGGACCTCGTGCCGCTCGGCGCCCCGCCGGAACCCGCGGCGGGGCCCGTGCTGAGCACGGAGGAGCGCTTCGGTCGGATCGCGGACACCTACGCGGCCGTGGTCGAGGACTACGAGGCGTGCGGCTGCCACGTGCACGTCGGCGTGCCGGACGCCGAGACGGCGATCGGCGTGCTGAACCACCTGCGCCCGTGGCTGCCGACGCTGCTCGCGCTGTCGGCCAACTCGCCGCGCCACGGCGGACGCGACACCGGGTACGCGAGCTGGCGCGCTGTGCAGCAGTCGCGCTTCCCCGGCTTCGGCGTGCAGCCGTGGTTCGACTCGGCGGCCGAGTACGACGCGCACGTCGAGCGGATGGTCGAGTGCGGGGTGCTGGTCGACCGGGCCATGAGCTTCTGGCTGGTCAGGCGCTCGCCGCGGTTGCCGACGGTGGAGTTCCGGGTCGCCGACACCGCACGCGAGGTGGAGGACGCCGTGGTGCAGGCCGCGCTGTCGCGGGCGCTGGTGCGCACCGCGCTGACCGACCTGCGCGCGGGCCGCGAGGCGCCGCGGGTGCGCGACGACGTGTGCGCCGCCGCGGTGTGGTCCGCGGCCAGGTACGGCCTGGGCGGCGTCGGCGTCCACCCGCTGCGCGAGCAGCGCGTGCCCGCGACGACCCTGCTGGGCGAACTCGTCGCGCACGTGACCCCCGCGCTGGAGGACAGCGGCGACACGGCGGTGCTCGGCCGGATCGCGGAGTCGGCGGGGGCGGCCGTGCTGCGGTGATCGACCACGCCGCGTGAAGCGCGTGGAAGTGGGTACACCCCGACCGTGCTCCCTGAACCCCGTGGACCGCTGTCAGAGGTCGTCGTGGACGCTCTGCGACACCGCCCGTCCAGCAGCGCCCTTCCCGCCTCAGCCGTCGCCGACGCAGATCCCCTCGGCGACGACGTCGCCGTCGCGCTGCACACGCTCTACGAACTGCACTACCGGGGATTCCCGGACGTGGACCCGGAGTGGGAGTGGAACCCCGAACTGCTGAGGTTCCGCGCCGCCGTCGAACGGGTGTTCCTGGACGCGCTGAGGTCCGGGGTGGACGGCGGCGCGGACGTCGAGGGGGTGCTGGACGAGCTCCTCGTCGAGCACGTTCCCGGTTCCGGCGTGTCGCACCACCTGCGCGACGAGGGCGACTGGGACCAGATGCGCGAGTACTTCGCGCACCGCTCGATCTACCACCACAAGGAGGCCGACCCGCACGCCTGGGTGATCCCCCGGTTGCGCGGCCAGGCGAAGGCGTCGCTGGTGGCCGTCGAGTTCGACGAGTTCGGCGGTGGCCGCGGCTCCCGCATGCACTCCCAGCTCTACGTGGACCTGCTGGTGGCCGCCGGGATGTCGGGGGAGTACCTGCACTACTTCGACGACGTGCCGGCCCCGGCCATCGCGCTGGTCAACATGATGTCGCTGTTCGGTCTGCACCGGAACCTGCGGGGCTCGCTGGTCGGGCACTTCGCCGCGGCGGAGATCACCACCGCCCCGAGCGCGCGGCGGATGGCCGCGGCGCTGGACCGGTTGGAGGCGCCCGCCGCCTGCACGCTGTTCTTCACCGAGCACATCGAGGCGGACGCGGTGCACGAGCAGATCATGCGCCGCGACGTGATCGGCGACCTGCTCGACCGCGAGCCGGAGCTGCGCGAGGACGTGGTGTTCGGCGTGCAGGCGACGGAACTGCTGGAGGCGCGGCTCGCCGATCAGCTGCTGTCGTCGTGGGGTTCGGGCGAGTCGTCGCTGCGCACCCGGCGCCGGTGGCTGGTGTCGCAGAACGGGTAGCGCTTGCTGCGGCGGCACGCGCACACCGCGACCACGAAGCGGTCGGAGGTGTGCGTGGTGCCGTCCTCCAGCACCAGCTCCACCGGTCCCTCCACCAGGACGGGGCCTCCGGGCACGACGGTCACCCGG
This sequence comes from Umezawaea beigongshangensis, assembly GCF_016464305.1. Taxonomy (GTDB): domain Bacteria; phylum Actinomycetota; class Actinomycetes; order Mycobacteriales; family Pseudonocardiaceae; genus Umezawaea_A; species Umezawaea_A beigongshangensis. The sequence goes on along the minus strand of NZ_JAEIOJ010000002.1, from coordinate 69,112 downwards.
CGCGGTTCGGCGCCGGGGGTGTCAGCTGCTCGACCGCACGGGGCGCTCACCGCGGATCACCACCAGTTCCTCCTTGCGCTGACCCGGTTCGATCAGACCGGCGCTCTCCAGGAAGCCGATGCGCGACCGCATCACGGGGCCGAACGGCTCCCAGCGGCGGCGCACCACCGACGCCTTGAGCCCGGCGTCGCGGAGCTGCCGCAACGTCTCGTCCACCCCGCACAGCGCCGAGTGGACGACGAGCACGATCCCGCCCGGCGCCAGCAGCTCCGGGGCCCTCTCGCACAGCGGGTCGAGCAGCGACCGGCCGTTCGTGCCCGCGTCCCACGCGCGGTGCCGCCCCCGGCCCTGGCGCTGCGCGGGCACGTAGGGCGGGTTGGACAGGATCAGGTCGAACTGCCTGCCCGCGACCGCGTCCGGCGCCCGGCCGCGGCGCACGCGCACCGGCAGCCGCCGGACGAGCGCGTTGAGCCGCGCGGACAGCACGGCGCGGGTGGAGACGTCCACAGCGGTCACCTCGCTCGCACCCGCCTTCGCGGCGATCACGGCGAGTGCGCCGGTTCCGGTGCCCACGTCCAGGACGCGGGCACCGGGAGGCACGGCGGCGTCGGCGAGTGCCTCCGCGAGGAGCCAGGTGTCGGCTTGCGGCGCGTACACGCCGGGTGCTCTGAGCAGCATCACACCGGGGAAGTACCTCCTCGTGGCCGGACGAAACGCGCCTCCTCGCACGCCGCGGCGTCCGGGGAGGCGCGTTTCGTCCCGCGGGACGAGCGCCGAGCGGGTCCTCAGCCCTCCGCGAGCAGCTCGTCGAGCTTCTCGTACCCCTCGACCACGCCGACCGCCATGCCGCTGGCGACCATCGCGTCGCGGGCCTCCATCGAGTCCACGACGGCGAGCGAGGTCATCCTGCTGCGCCCGTCGCCGAGGTCGGTGAAGGTCAGGGTCTCCAGGGAGACGCCGTCCGGCACGCCCTCGTAGGTGAAGGTCTGCACCAGCCGCTCGTTCGGCCGCGCCTCGTGGAACGAGCCGTAGAACGCGGCGACCCGCTCGCCGTCGCGCCACGCCGAGAACCGGTAGCTGCCCCCGGTGCGGGCGTCCCAGCTGTCGACGCGGTGGACGATGCTCCTCGGCCCGAGCCAGCGGGCGACCAGCTCGGGGTCCGTGTGGGCCCGGTACACGCGGCTGGCGGGCGCGTCGAACTCCCGCACGATCCGCAGGGTCGGCAGGGCCGGGTCCACCTCGATGGTGGTCTCGTTCTTCGACGTCGTGGTCATGATGCTGCTCCTCGTCGATCGTCGGTCGCTCTCTGCTCGTCGTCCATCTCCGCCAGCACGGCGTCGAGGCGCCTGAACCGCTCCTCGGCCTGCACGCGGTACCGCTCGATCCACTTCGTCATCAGGTCGAACACCTCCGGTTCGAGGCGACAGGGCCTGCGCTGGGCGTCTCGGCTGCGGCTCACCAGCCCGGCGTCCGTGAGCACCCGCAGGTGCTTGGACACGGCCTGCACCGAGACGTCGTAGGGCTCGGCCAGTTCACCGACCGTGGCGTCCGTGATCGAGAGGCGGGCCACGATGTCGCGCCGGGTCGGATCGGCCAGGGCCGCGAAGACCCTGGAGAGCCGGTCGTCCGCCACCGCACACCTCCTGCTCTTCTTCAACCAAGTGGTTGAGGAAGACGGTACGCCGCAGGCGGTCCTGTTGTCAACCGATTGGTTGAACACGGGGTGGCGGACGTGTCCGGAATCGGTCGGGAATTCGCCCGTCCGCCCGTTGCGTTCGATTGGTTCGATGATTTCCCGCCAGGCAGTCGAATCGCTTCGATTTCGAGCGGTGAATTCCTCGGGGAATTCCTTGACCCGCTTTTGGTGCTGCTGCGATAGTGCTGGACGCCGCCCGCGACTCGACGTCGTGGTCCGCGATTCACCGTCGAATCGCTTCGACCGAGGGGGATCCACCCGTGATCGGACACCGTTCCCGACGCAGCGCAGCCGTGAGCAGAACCGTCGCGGCGACGGCGGCGGTGCTCGTCACCGCGCTGTCCACGTCCGTCCCGCAGGCGGGGGCGGACACCCCCGCGTTCCGCGATCCCGCCCTGCCGCTGAACACCCGTGTGACGGACCTGGTGTCTCGGCTGACGCTGGACGAGAAGATCTCCCTGCTGCACCAGTACCAGCCGGCGATCCCCCGGCTGGGCATCGCCTCGTTCAAGACGGGGACCGAGGCGCTGCACGGCGTGGGGTGGTCCACCGACGTGCACGACGACGGCAACGTCGTCACGGCCACCGCGACGGTGTTCCCGCAGGCCGTCGGCCTCGCCTCGACGTGGGACCCCGAACTGGTCGAACGGGTCGGCTCCGCGGTCGGCGACGAGGCCCGCGGCTTGCACTCGCAGAACCCGGACGTGTGGGGACTGCAGCTGTGGGCGCCCGTGGTGAACCTGCTGCGCGATCCGCGCTGGGGCCGCAACGAGGAGGGCTACTCCGAGGACCCCCTGCTCACCGGCGCCATCTCCACCGCCTACGGGCACGGCATCCAGGGCGAGGACCCCGACCACCTCAAGGCCGCCCCGGTGCTCAAGCACTACCTGGCGAACAACAACGAGGTCCGCCGCGACACCACGTCGTCGAACCTGCGGCCGATCGTGAAGCACGAGTACGACGAGGCCGCGTTCCGGCCCGCCATCGCGGCCGACGCCGCCACCGGCGTGATGACCGCCTACAACCTCGTCAACGGCCGCCCGATGACCGCGCACTCCGACGTGAACGACGTGGTGCGCACGTGGACCGACCGCGACCTGTTCACCGTGACCGACGCGTCCGGCCCCAACAACCTGGTCGACTCGCAGAAGTACTACCCGAGCCTGGTCGAGGCGAACGCGGCGACGCTGAAGGCCGGGGTGGACAGCTTCACCACCGACAACACCGACCCGACCAGGACGACCACCGCCATCAGGACCGCGCTGGAGCGGGGCCTGCTCGCCGAGTCCGATGTGGACACCGCGGTGCGGCACATCGCGAGCGTGCGCGTCCGCCTCGGCGAGTTCGACCCCGGCGGCGGCCCGCACGCGGGCATCACCGCCGACGTCGTGGACAGCCCGGCCCACCGGGCGCTGGCCCGCGAGACCGCCGGTGACGCGGTGGTGCTGCTGAAGAACGAGGGCGCGGCGCTGCCGCTGGACCCCGCCACCTCGAAGGACGTGGCGGTGATCGGCCCGCTCGCCGACACCCTCTACACCGACTGGTACTCCGGCGCGCTGCCCTACGAGGTCACGCCCCGCGCCGGCATCACCGCGCGGCTGGGGGACGACGGCACCGTCACCGGCACCGAGGGCGTCGACCGGATCGCCCTGCGCGACGTCGCCACCGGCCGCTACGTCACCGGCGGCACCGACGCGGACGGCGACGTGCTGCGCGCGACCGGGACCGCGGCGGGACCGGCTCAGCAGCTCGACGTGTTCGACTGGGGCGGCGGTGTGCTCACCCTGCGCAGCGCGGCCAACGGCAGGTACGCGACCCTGAACGGCTCCTCCTTCACCAACAGCGCCGAGCAGCCCCACGGGTGGTTCGTGCAGCAGCAGTTCGTGCTGGAGGACGCCGGTGACGGGACCGTCGTCGTCCGCTACGCGGGCTACGAGAAGGCCCACGACTGGTCCGGGCCGGAGGAGTACCTGACGGTGGCCGCCGACGGCACCCTCGTGCTCGGCGCGACGAGCGCCGCCGGTGCGGCGAGGTTCGCCAAGGAGGTCGTGCGCAGCGGCGTCGAGGAGGCCGTGGCCGCCGCGAAGGCCGCCGACACCGCCGTCGTCGTGGTCGGCAGCATGCCGTTCATCAACGGCCGCGAGGACCACGACCGCACGGACCTGAACCTCGCGGAGTCCCAGCGGGCGCTGGTGCGCGCGGTCCACGAGGCCAACCCGAACACCGTGCTCGTGCTGGAGAACAGCTATCCCACGACGGTGAACGAGGAGCAGGAGGAGCTCCCGGCGATCCTGTGGACGACCCACGCGGGAGCGGAGACCGGCAACGCGCTCGCCGACGTGCTGTTCGGCGACCGCAACCCCGCCGGACGGGTCACCCAGACCTGGTACCGGTCGGCCGAGGACCTGCCGGACATCCTGGACTACGACGTGATCGAGGGGGACCGCACCTACCTGTACTTCGACGGCACCCCGCTCTACCCCTTCGGCCACGGGCTGTCCTACACGTCGTTCCGCTACGACCGGCTGTCGATCGACCGGCGTTCGATCGACGCGCACGGTCGCGCACGGGTGAGCGTCGACGTCACCAACACCGGATCGCGCGCGGGCGACGAGGTCGTGCAGCTCTACACCCACCAGCGGACCTCGCGCGACGAGCAGCCGAACCAGCAGCTGCGGGCGTTCCAGCGCGTCGAGCTGCACCCCGGCCAGACGCGGCGGGTGGAACTGGACGTGGCGGCCGCGGACCTCGCGACCTGGGACGTCACCCGCAACAGGTGGGCGGTGGAGTCCTCGGTGCACGACGTCCTCGTCGGCTCGTCCGCGCGGGACGTCCGACTGAGGGGCGCGCTGCGCGTCGACGGTGAGCGCATCCCCGCCCGCACGCTCGGCACGGGCACGCGCGCCGTCGACTTCGACGGGTACGCGGGCGTCGACCTGGTGGACGAGAGCAGGGTGCGCGGAGACGCCGTCGGCGGCTCGGCGGGCGACTGGCTCCGCTTCCGCGACGTGGACCTGGGACGCGGGGCGAGGACGTTCACCGCGCGGGTGGCCAGGGCGGCGGCCGGGGAGGCGACCGTGCAGGTCCGCCTCGGTGATCCCGTGCACGGCCGGCTGCTCGGCACGGCGCGCGTGCCGAGCACCGGCGACGTCCACTCCTACGTCACGACGACCACCGCGCTGCACGGCGCGCGCGGCCGCCAGGACGTCTACCTCGTGTTCACCGGCGACGCCAGGGTGTCGACCTTCTCCGTGCGCTGATCCGGGCCCGCGCCGACCAGAGCACCGCTCCGACCGGAGGCCGTCATGTCCCGCAGCCGACCGCTGCTGATCCTCGCCGTCCTGCTCGCGCTGCTCACCGGGGCGCCGGCGTCCCCTGCCGCGGCCGGTCCGCCGTCGCCCGCCGCGGCCGGTCCGCCGTCGCCCGCCGCCGGTCAGCAGCGCCACGAGGTCGGCTACGACCGGTACTCGATGACCGTCGACGGCCGCAGGGTCCTGCTGTGGTCGGGGGAGTTCCACTACTTCCGGCTGCCCAGCCCCGACCTGTGGCGCGACGTGCTGGAGAAGATCCGGGCCGCCGGGTTCAACGGCGTCTCGCTGTACTTCCACTGGGGCTACCACTCGCCCGCGCCGGGCGTGTACGACTTCACCGGCGTGCGCGACGTGGAGCGGCTGCTGCGGATGACGGAGGAGCTGGGCCTGTACGTCGTCGCGCGGCCCGGCCCCTACATCAACGCCGAGACCACGGGCGGCGGCCTCCCGGCGTGGCTCAAGCTCGTGGAGGGCCGGGCGCGCTCCAGCGATCCGGGCTACACGGCCGCCTACCGCGACTGGCTGGGCCACCTCGACCCGATCATCGCCCGGCACCAGGTGACGCGCGGCGGGTCGGTCATCGCCTACAACGTCGAGAACGAGTACGGCGCGAACGTCGACCCCCTCTACATGGAGCAGCTCCAGGAGACCGCGCGCGGCCACGGCGTCGACGTGCCGATCACGCACAACAACTGCTGCGGCGGCGACCTGCCCAACTGGTCGTCGGGGCGGGGCGCGGTGCAGATCCCCGGCGTGGACGACTACCCGCAGTCCTTCGACTGCCCGAACCCCGACGCGTGGGGACCGTGGGGCGACGGCGTGACCCGGCGGCTGCGCGAGGACGCGCCGGTCTACGCCGCCGAGTACCAGGCGGGCGCCATCGACCTGCACGACGCCGGGTACGACCGGTGCCGCGAACTGACCGGCCCGGCCTACATGCGGTCGTTCTACAAGTCCAACGTGGTCGCCAGCGGCGCGACGGTGTTCGGGTACTACATGGCCTTCGGCGGCACCTCGTGGGGCTGGCTGCCGCAGCCCGACGACGTCTACAGCTCCTACGACTACGGCGCGGCGATCACCGAGTCCCGGCAGCTCACCGACAAGTACGACGAGTTCAAGCGGCAGGGCTACTTCGCGACGACCGTGGCACCGCTGACCAGGACCGATCCCGCGCCCGCTCCGGCGTCGAGCGATCCGGCCGTGCAGACCCTCGCCAGGGCCAACACCGAGACCGGCACCCAGTTCGTCCTCGTGCGCCACGCCGAGCGCGGCTCGGCCACCCCCGCGAGCACCACGCTGGACTGGGTCACGCCCGACGGCCGCTACGCGGTGCCGACCGGGGTCGGCGGCCGGGACGCGAAGATCCTGGTGGCGGGGTACGACCTCGGCGGGCAGCGGCTCGTGTGGTCCTCCTCGGAGATCCTCACCCACACCTCGACCGGGGGCCGCGACGTCGCCGTGCTGCACGGCCGCGACGGCGAGGACGGCTCGACCGTCCTGCGGTACTCCTCCGCGCCGTCGGTGCGGGTGCTCGACGGCGACGTCCGCACCTCCTTCGACCCCGCCACCGGCGACCTGCGGCTGGACCACCGCCACTCCGGCCTGGCCAGGGTGCAGATCACCGGCGGCGGCCGGGGTCCCCTGCTCCTGCTGCTGGCCACCAGCGACGTCGCGGCGCAGTTCTGGCGGCTGGACACCGGTGACGGCACCGTGCTGGTGCGCGGCACGTCGCTCGCGCGGTCGGCCCGCGTCGCCGGCGGCACCGTGTTCCTGCGCGCCGACACCGAGCGGGCCGGTGAGGTCGAGGTGTTCGGACCGTCCTCCGCGCGCCGCCTGGTCGTCGGGAACGCCGCCGTCGACGTGACCCGCACGCGCAGCGGCACGCTGCTCGGGACGCTCCCCGGCCCCCGGCCGGTGGAGCTGCCGGCCCTGACCGGCTGGCGGCACCGAGCCGACGTGCCGGAGACCGAGCCCGCCTTCGACGACTCGGCCTGGGCGGTGGCCGACCGGACCACCACGGTCAGCCCGATCAAGCCGCGGGGCGAGCACGTCCTCTACAGCGACGAGTACGGCTTCCACCACGGCAACGTCTGGTACCGGGGACGCTTCACGCCCACCGGGGACGAGACGTCGCTGAAGCTCAACGCCATCACCGGCCGCCGCGGGATCTACCTGGTGTGGGTCGACGGGCACCACCTCGGCTCGGCCGCCGGGGGAGTGCAAGCGGACGCGGAACCGGTGAACCCCGATCCGGGTCCCGGCGACTTCCCCATCCCACCCGGCCTGCTGCGGCCCGGCCACGAGGCCGTCGTGTCCGTCCTGGTGGAGAACACGGGCCACAACGACGACTGGACCGCCGACGACGTCCGGCACAAGCAGCCGCGCGGCCTGGTCCACGCCGAGCTGACGGGCTCGTCCACGCCCATCGGCTGGCGCGTGCAGGGCGCGCGCGGCGGGCAGGACCTGGTGGACGTGGCGCGCGGCCCGCTCAACACCGGCGGTCTGCACGGCGAACGCGTCGGCTGGCACCTGCCGGACGCCCCCGACCGGGGCTGGCAGCGCACGGCCTCGCCGGGCGACGTCGCCGTGGCTCCCGGCGTCTCGTGGTTCCGCGGCACCGCGCGGCTCGACCTGCCGCGCGGGCAGGACACCTCCGTGAGGCTGCGCTTCGGCGGGAGCGCACCGGCCGGACAGCGCGTGCTGATCTTCCTCAACGGCTGGAACGTGGGCCAGTACTTCGGCGACGCGAGCCCGCAGCGCGAGTTCCCGCTGCCGGCCGGGCTGCTGCGCGAGCACGGCGAGAACACGCTCTCGCTCGCGGTGATCACACCGGGAGCCGGGGCGAGCGGACCGGGCGACGTGGACCTCGTCGTGCTCGGCGCCTCCCGCGGAGGGGTGCCCGTGCGCGACGTCGGCTGAGACCGGCCCCGGTCGTGGGAGATGATCGGGGTCCGCCGTCCACGACGGACCCGACCAGAGAACGGAACCGGTGTGATCTCCGCAGCCGTGATGACCGGACCCGGTGAACCGCTCGCACTGCGGACGTTCCCGCCGCCGGAGCTCGAACCGGGCGCGATCCTGCTGACGACGCTCGGCAGCGAGGTGTGCGGCACGGACGTGCACCTGTGGAGGGGGCAGCTCGCCGGTGTGCCTTACCCGATCGTGCCGGGGCACGTCAGCGTCGGGCGGATCGCCGCGTTCGGTCCGGGGGAGGTCCCGCGCGACGTGTCCGGCGTGCCCCTGCACGTGGGCCAGGTCGTGACGTTCCTGGACGTGCACGGGACCTGCGGCCGGTGCTGGTACTGCACGGTCGGGCACGCCACCACGCGGTGCCCGTCGCGCCGGGTCTACGGGGTGACGATGTCGGCCGACGACGGCCTGCTCGGCGGCTGGGCCGAGCAGATCCACCTCAAGCCCGGCGTGCACGTGGTCCCCCTGCCCGACTCCCTGGACTGGCGCGCGTTCCTCGCCGGCGGCTGCGGGATGCCGACGGCGCTGCACGCCGCGACCCTCGCCGAGATCGCCTTCGGCGACACCGTCGTCGTGCAGGGCGCGGGACCGGTCGGCCTGTGCGCCGCCGTGCTCGCCCAGCTGCGCGGAGCCGGGTCGGTGATCGTCGTCGGCGGACCCGTGGTGCGGCTGGCGGCGGCCACCGCCTTCGGTGCCGACGCGGTGATCGACATCGCCAGCACGACCCCGGAGGAGCGCCTCGCGATGATCCGGGACGCCACCGGGGGACGGGGAGCGGACGTCACGATCGAGGCCACCGGTGTGCCGTCGGCGGTGCCCGAGGGGATGCGGCTCACCCGCGACGCCGGGCGCTACGTGGTCGTCGGCCAGTACACCGACGTCGGCTCCGCGACGATCAACCCGCACCTGGACCTGAACCAGAAGCACCTCGACGTCCGCGGCTGCTGGGGCAGCGACGCCGGGCACGTGCACCGGGCGGTGCGGGTGGTGGACCGCTACGCGCGGCAGTTCCCGTGGACCGACCTGATCAGCGCCGAGTACGCCCTCGCCGACGCGCAGACCGCGCTGGAGGACGTCGCCGCGCAGCGCGTGGTGAAGGCGCTGATCGTCCCCTGACCGCCGGTCCACGGCGGCCGGCCGGTCGGACGCCGTGGACCGGCGAGTTCCTGCACGCCGCGCCCGCACCCGCGGAACCGGAGGTCGCCCGGCGGGCGCGCGGTCCGCTGTGATCTCACCGATCGGCGCCGGGGGTGCGCCGGTCTCGCAGGCGAGGGGGGACGACGTGGTGGGCGGACGGTCGCTGGGACGGCGGTTCGGCTGGCTGTGGGCGGCGAGCGCCGTCAGCACGTTCGGCACGCGGCTCGCCTTCGACGCGTTCCCCCTGATCGCGATCCTGGTGCTGCACGCCGGGGCGACCGAGGTGTCGCTGCTGGCGGCGGCCGGGCTGGCCGTGGGCGCGGTGGTGACGGTGCCGCTCGGCCCGTGGCTGGAGTTCCGCCGCAAGCGGCCGGTGATGATCGCGATGGACCTGGTCCGGTTCGCGGCGCTGATCAGCGTTCCCGCCGCGCTCGCGCTGGGCCGGTTGAGCTTCACCCAGCTCCTGGTCGTGGCGGTCGTCGTCGCCGCGGCCGACATCACCTTCCAGGTGGCCGGTGGCGCGTACCTGAAGTCGCTGGTGCCGCCGTCGGACCTGCTCGTCGCGAACGCGCGGTTCGAGTCCACGGCCTGGACCGCCACCGCGCTCGGACCGCCGCTCGGCACCGCCGCGATCGGACTGCTCGGTCCGGTGACGACCGTGGTGGCCGACGCGGTCAGCTACCTGTTGTCGGCGGCGGGACTCCGCGCGATCGGCGGCGGGGAAGCACCTCCCGCGCGGACCGGCGCACGGCGCTCCCGCGCCGGTGAGCTGGTCGAGGGGTGGCGTCACGTGCTGACCGACCCGGCGCTGCGCGCACTGCTGTTCAACACGGTCCTGGTCAACGGCCTGATCATGGCCGTCGCGCCGCTGCTGGCCGTCCTGATGCTCGGCGACCTCGGCTTCGCGCCCTGGCAGTACGGCCTCGCGTTCGGCCTGCCCTGCCTCGGAGGTCTGCTGGGCTCGTGGCTGTCCCCCCGGCTCGTCGCGCGGTTCGGCCGGCGCGAGGTGCTGCTCGTCGCCGGGACGCTGCGCGTCTGCTGGTCCGTCGGTCTGGCGTTCGTCCACGCCGGACCGTCCGGGCTGGTGCTCGTGATCGTGGTCGAGCTGGGACTGATCACCTGCACGAGCGTGTTCACCCCGGTGTTCGCCACCCACCGGCTCGACCTGGTCCCGGTGGACCGGGTCGCTCGCGTCCTGGCGGCGTGGTCGGTCACCGGCAAGGCCACGACGGCGGCCACGACCGCCCTGTGGGGCCTGCTGGCCGGGCTCGCCGGTCCCCGCACCGCCATCGCCGTCGCCGGTGTGCTCCTGCTGGCGACCCCGCTCCTGCTTCCCCGGCACGACCCCGCGCGGCGGTCGGACCCGGTCGTGAGCCGAGCCCGGTCCACCGGCTGAGAACGCGGTGCAACCACCGGACCGGCCGATCGCATGAAGAGGGGCGAGGGCGTCGCCGAACCGGTGGCCGCCCGTCGTGAGTTCAGAGGAGCAGCACATGCAGAAGCGTCAGATGCTCGTGATCGGTGCGATCGTGCTCGGCGCCGCCGGGCTGGCCGTGCCGGCCATCGCCGGTGCGTCCGGCGGTGGAGCCCCCGGCACGGTGTCGGTCCCCACGACGCCGATCGAGACGTCTCCGGCCGCCACGACGCCGGTGGAGACGTCTCCGGCCGCCACGACGCCGGTGGAGACGTCTCCGGCTGGTGCGCCGCCGATCGAGACGTCACCGGCTGCCACGACGCCGATCGAGACGTCTCCGGTTGGTGCGCCGCCGGTGGAGACGTCTCCGGCCGGTGCCCCGCCGGTGGCCACGACCCCGGTGGAGACGACCCCGGTCACCACGTCTCCGACCGCGACGACCCGGCGCTGACCGGCGTCGCGCGGAGGTCCTCGCCGGGAACCGGCGCGCTCGGGTCCGTGTCGGCGCGGATCGGAGGTGTGACCTGCTGCGGGAGAGCGACCTGAGAGAGGTGTTCGACGCGCTGCGCGCGGGGGAGCCCGAGCTGCGGTGCACCGCGGCCGACGTCGTCCGCGCCGGTGGACGGGTCCGCCGGCGCCGTCGTGCCCTCGCCGTCGCCGGGACCGGGCTCACCACGGCCGCCGTCGTCCTGGCGGTCGCGCTGCTGCCCCGCGGGCACGGCGGCGGTCCGGCGGGTCCGGCCGGTCCCCGCACCGCGGGCACGACGACGACCGGACCCGTGCCGCCGGAGACCCTCCCGATGGACAGGTCGCCGGTGGACACGTCGCCCGCGGGAGTGCTGACCTCGCCGGGCGCCTGACCGGGCGGACCCGGTCAGGCCGGGGGAGTCCGGGCGAGGTAGACGGTGTTGGTGGACTCGCGGCCCTGGAGCGGGTTGGCGAAGCTGATCACCTCTGCCCGGACACCGGTGAAGCACCGCGCGAGCGTGGCGATGAAGTCCTCGTCCGGCGGGTCGTTCGACCAGAGCGCGAACACCCCGCCGGGATGAAGGCTGTGCGCCAGCCGCCGCAGTCCCTCCACCTCGTAGAAGTCGGCGTGATCGGGGTGCAGCACGTGCCGCGGCGAGTGGTCGACGTCGAGGACGACGGCGTGGAACCGGCGCTCGGGCGCGACGTCCGCGAGTGCCGAGTCGCGGACCAGGGCGAAGAAGTCGCCTCGCACGAACGTGCAACGGGGGTCCGCGGTGAGCGTGGACCCGGCGGGGACCAGGCCCTGCTCGTGCCACTCGATCACCTCGCCGAGAGCCTCGACCACGGCCAGCGACCGCACACCGGGGTTCTCCAGCACCGCCAGCGCGGTGTACCCGAGGCCGAGCCCGCCGACGGCCACGTCCAGCGCGGTCCCGCTCAGCTCCGCGAGGGCGAGCCGCGCCAGCTCGATCTCGGCGACGGTGAACATGCTCGACATGAGGAACTCGGCGCCCAGCTTGATCTCGTACACGTCCTCGTCGACGGCCGGGTCCCTCCGGCGGCGCAGGACGAGTTCTCCCATGGGGGTCGGACGCCAGTCGAGCTCCTGGAAGCGCGCGCTCACCCGTTCGGCCTCACGTGTGCGGTCATCCGCGCAGGGTACCGACCCGGACCCGGTCACGCGGGCGGAGCGAGCCGCCCGAAGCCGGTGGCGCCCTCGAAGGCGTGCGCGGCGTACAGCACGGCGAGGTCCGCGAGGTGACCGCCGACGATCGGGAGTCCCGCGGGCAGCACCTGCGTCGCCGCGGTGGCCGAACACCTCGTCCTCGTCGGGGGTGACGACGGCGTTGACCACCGGGTTCACCCGCCCGACGCGCGCGAGGTGCTAGTCGAGCACCTCGCGCGCGGTCGTCCCCACCCCGCCTCGTCGGCACGGCTCGAACCTCGCCACCACGGGCGCGTGGTGGCGACCCCCGTTCCGCGGCGTGCGCCGGGCTCGTCGTCCTCCGGGCTCGTCGTCCTCCGGGCTCGTCGTCCTCCGGGCTCGTCGTCCTCCGGGGACGGAACGGGTTCTCCGGTCCTCACGTGGCGACGACGACCGCAGCGCGACCCGGTGCGCACCACCCCCGCGACGGCCGCTGGCGCGTCTGGTCCGGTGTGGACCGTCAGACGCTGGTGCTGCCGGCGGTGTCGTCGACGGGCTGTTCGGCGTAGTGCTCGGCGAGCCGTCGCTGCTCGGCGGGGTCGAGCCGGCCAGAGGGCTCGATCGACGGGGCGTCCTTCACGTGGTCCTTGGAGTACGGCGTCTGGATCTCGCCGTCCTCGTCCAGCCGCAGACCCCGCACCGGCAGGAAGGACTCGCGCAGGCCGAACAGACCCGTGTTCACGGTCACCCACCGCGGCCGCTCGTCGTGCTCGCCGATCCACGCCTGACCGAGCTTGCCGATCTTGAAGCCGTCGGGGTCGTACACGACCCGGCCGGTCAGGTCGTCGGAGTGCTGCTCGTGCTCGCTCATGTCCGGGCCCTCTCCGCTCCTGGGCGCGCTCCTCGGCGCGCGCACTCCCGGTGTTCCCCGCAGACGGCGGGCCGACACACCGGCCGGATCAGGGCACGGCGGGCAGGCGTGCCCAGACCGTCTTGCGACCGGGGTGCTGCCGCACGCCCCAGGAGGTGCTCATCGTCTCCACCATCAGCAGCCCGCGACCCCGGAAGTCCCCGAGGGTGGACAGGCCGGGACGTGGCAGCGCGTCGGGGCTCGCGTCGTCGACCTCGACGTCCACCACCGGCTCGTCCGACCGGCGGATCAGCCGCAGCGACCGCGGTCCCTCGGCGTGCTCGCAGGCGTTCGCCGCCAGTTCGGTGACCACCAGCTCCGCGTCGGCCACGACGTCCGAGTGCAGGTCGGCGAGCAGATCGCGCACCCAGGCGCGCAGTTCGGAGAGGCGTGGGTCCTCCGGACTTCCGATGTCGAAGTCGTGCTGGTTCTGCTCGGTCTCAGCGGTGTCCACGTCTCTCCTCGGATGGTGCCGCTCCTCCCGACGACCGAGCGGCACCGAGGAGGTACCCGCTCCCGGCCCGGAACACACCTCGCGCCGCACGACCGCGTGATCGGCGGTGGTGTGCGGAGATCCTCGCAGGGCTACCGTGGGGCGACGCCGACCCACCGCGGGATCGTGCCTCACGGGACGGAGTTCGGGTGCCGGGAGAGTCGCCCCCAGGGGCCTCCGCGGGCGAGCGGTCCGCCACGGCCGGGGTCCTGCACGATCCGGCGCGCGTCACCGCGGTGCGCGAGAGCGGGCTGAGCGCTGCCCCGGACGAGTCGATGGACCGCTTCGCCGGGATGGCGCGGCGGCAGCTGGGCGTGTCCGCGGCACTGGTGACGCTCGTCGAGCCGGACCACCAGGTGCTCCCCGGCGCGCGGGGCCTGGCCGAACCCTGGGCGACCTCGCGCCGGACCCCGCTGTCGCACTCGCCGTGCTCGCACGTCGTGGCGACCGGGCGACCGCTGGCGGTGGCCGACGTCCGCGCCGACCCGGAGCTGCGCGGCGGCCTCGCGGTTCCCGGCCTCGGAGTCGTCGCCTACGCCGGGACGCCGCTCACCGACAGCGGAGGCCACGTGCTGGGCGCGCTGTGCGCGATCGACCCCGAGCCGCGGGACTGGACGCGCGACGACCTGGACGCGCTGGGCGACGTCGCCGCCGCGTGCTCGGCCGAGCTGCGGCTGCGCGTCGCCGCCCGGCAGGCCGAGCACGAGCGCGGACGCAGCCGCGAGCTGTCGGTGCTGGTCGAGCTGGCCTTCGCCCGCAGCCAGCTGCTGCTGACCGCGGCGCAGGCGCTCAACACGACGCTGAGCGTGGAGCAGATCCGCCACGAGGTCAGCGAACTGGTCTCCGGCGAGCTGAAGCCCGCGCACGTCGGCCTGCTCGTCGTGGAGAACGGACGGCTGAGACAGGTCGCCGACCCGCGCGCGTCGCGCGGCGGCGACGGCGGGTTCGGCGGCAGCGGGTTCGGCGCGGCGCTGCCGACGGCCGTCGCCGCGAGGGAGCACCGGACGATCTGGCACGAGGACCGGGAGAGCTTCGCCGCCGAGTTCCCGCCGGACGTCGTGCGTCTCCTCGTGGCCCTGGGCCTGCACGCGCTGGTCTGCGCGCCGGTGACGGGGTCGCGCGACCTGCTGGGCGTCCTGGTGTTCGGCTGGGACACCCCGCGCCGGATCGACTCCGCCGAGCGCGCCGTGATCACCACCATCGCCGCGTACACCGCGCGGGCGCTGGAACGCGCCCGCTACGTCGAGCAGCGCGAGGGCGTGGCGCGTCTGATGCAGGAGGCCCTGCTCACCGACCTGCCCGAGATCGAGGGCCTGGAGCTGGCGGCGTGCTACCTGCCCGCCGCCGCGGAGGAGACCGTCGGCGGCGACTGGTACGACGCGGTGTCCGTGCCGTACCCCGGCCAGCCCGGTGAGCGGGCGCTGGCGGTGACCGTCGGCGACATCACCGGTCACGACGTGCACGCGACCACGATGATGAGCCAGGTGCGCAGCATGCTGCGGCAGGCCGCCTGGTGCACGCCCGGCGAGCCGCCGTCGACGATCGTGGAGGCGCTGGAGGAGGCACTCGCCGGAATCCCGGTCGCCGCGCACGGCACCCTGCTGCACGCCCACCTGCTGCCGCACGGCGACGGATCGGGCCGGTGGACCCTGTGCTTCAGCAACGCCGGGCACCCGCCGCCCGTGCTGATCCACCCGGACGGCAGCACCGGCACGAGCACCGGGCACGACATGCTCTTCGGCTTTCCCGAGCTGCGCGAGCACCGGCGTGCCGACCACCTCGTCGTCCTCGAACCCGGCACGACGGTCTTCCTGCACACGGACGGTCTCGTGGAGCGGCGCGGCACGGACCTCGACGAGGCCACCGCCGGACTGCGCCTGCTGCTGCAGGAGCTGGCCGGGCTGCCGACGAGACAGATCGTGGACGTGGCGGTGAGCACCCTCGTGGGGGCGGGGCACGACGACGACGTGGTCGTGCTCGCCATCGGCGTGCCCAGAACCTGATCGGCGCACCCGCCTCGCGTGTCCGTGCGCGACACGCGGCACACTGGACGTCGATCAGTGCGAGGAAGGGCGGCTCGATGAGCGCAGCGGGCACGTCTCGGCGACCGCGGGTCGGATCGCGCCACCAGGCGGAGCTGCTGGCCCTGCTGCGGGACGAGGGCGCGATCTCCAGGGTGGCGCTGGGCGAGCGCGTGGGGTTGCCGCGCGCCAAGCTGACCGCCGAGCTGGGCAAGCTCGTCGACTGCGGGCTCGCCGAGGTCGGCGGCCCGGCGGCCAGTCGCGGGGGACGGCGCTCCACGCTGGTCCACCTCGCCGACGACCTGCGGCTGCTGGGCGCGGCCGTGGGCGCGACCTCGATCACGGTCGCCGTCACAGACGGACGCTGCGAGGTGCTGGCCCACGAGAGCGAGGAGTGCGACGTCCGGCAGGGCCCCGTCGCGGTCCTCGGCCGGGTCGTCGCGCTGGCCGACCGGGTGCTCGCGCAGGCTCCGGGACGGTTGATCGGCGCGGGCATCGGGTTGCCGGGACCGGTGAGCTTCCGCGACGGCATGCCGGTCGCGCCGCCGATCATGCCGGGCTGGGACCGCTACCCGGTGCGCGACGAGCTGGCGGGCAAGTGGAGCTGCCCGGTCACGGTCGACAACGACGTGAACGTCATGGCGCTGGGGGAGCGGCACGCCGGAGTGGCGCGTTCCCTGGACGACCTGATCTTCGTCAAGGTCGGCACGGGCATCGGGTGCGGCATCGTGCTCGGCGGCCGGGTGTACCGGGGCGTCGCCGGGACCGCGGGCGACATCGGTCACATCCGGCTCGACGACTTCGGGCCCGCCTGCGCGTGCGGCGAGGTCGGGTGCCTGGAGGCGTACTTCGGCGGTGCCGCGCTGGCCCGCGAGGCGCTGACCCTGGCGCGCAGCGGCCGGTCGACGCTGCTCGCCGCCGCGCTGGAGGCCAGGGGAGCGCTCACCGCGGAGGACGTCGGCGCCGCGGCCGGTGCGGGCGACTTCGCCGCGGCCAGCCTGGTGCGCGAGGGCGGCCGCAGGCTCGGTCAGGTCGTCGCGTCCCTGGTCAGCTTCCTCAACCCCGGCATGGTCGTGATCGGCGGCGGCGTGTCCCGGCTGGGGCACTCGCTGCTGGCCGAGGTGCGCGGCGCGGTCTACCGGCGTTCGCTGCCGCTGGCCACCGGCAACCTGCCCATCGTGCTGTCCGAGCTCGGCGACCTGGCCGGTGTCACGGGTGCGGCGTGGTCGGCGACGGACCGGGCGTTCTCCACCGTCGGCTGAGCCGCTCAGTGGTCACCGTCGGCTGAGCCGCGCGGCCTCCTTCCGCACACCCCCCAGCGGCTCCCGCACGTCCTCGTGCGGGCGCTCCGTGTCGCCGAAGTTTCGACTGATCTTTACCAACTTTTGCATGTTTTATACAAAAGTACCCCCGACTTCTTGCTCTGATTGGCGTATTGCGTCGAGTGCGGGTCGTAGTTCAGGCTCCATTGTGAGCTGAGACACCGTCATTCGATCGGCTCCTCAACGAAGTGGAGCAGTCCGTGCTGAGCAGTACCAGCCCGGCGGACCGCAGTGGTCTGCGTCGTGCCAACCTCGCCCTCCTCGTGCGCACCGTGCGCGAGCACGGCCGGGTCTCGCGAGCCCAGCTCGCGGTGCACTCCGGGCTGTCCAAGGCCACGGTCTCCTCCCTCGTCACCGAGCTGGCGCAGCGCGGGCTCGTGCGCAGCGCGGGCACCACGGCCGGTGGGCAGGGCAGGCCGGGCGAGCTCGTCGAGCTGCGTCCCGCCGCGGCGTCGGGCATCGGGCTGGACGTGCACGTCGAGCACGTCAGCGCGACCGCGGTCGACCTCACCGGCGACGTGCTGCACACCGAGCGCGTCCCCCTCGACGTCGCGTCGCTGGGGCCGGAGCGTGCGCTCGACGAACTCGCAGCCGTGGCCGACCGGGTGCTCGCCGCGGTCGAGGCGCGCGGCGGCTGGGTGAGCGGTGCGACCGTCGCGGTCCCCGGCCTGGTCGACACCGGCACCGGAATCGTCCGCACCGCCCCGCGGCTGCGCTGGCGCGAGGTCACCGTGCTCGACGGCCTCGCCGCGCGCACCGGCCTGCCGCTGGAGTTCTTCGGCATCGACAACGACGCGAACCTCGCTGCGACCGCGGAGATCGACGCCGGTCCGGCGAACTCGCCGCAGGACTTCGTCCACCTGACCGGTGACCACGGCGTCGGCGGCGGACTCGTCTGCGGTGGCGTGCTGGTGCGCGGCGCGCTGGGCCACGCCGGCGAGGTCGGCCACATGTCGCTGGACCCGCTCGGGCGCAGGTGCTCCTGCGGCCGTCGCGGCTGCTGGGAGACGCGGGTCGGGCTCGGCGCGCTGCTGCACGCGTGCTCCACGCCCGACGACCCGGTGCGCGACCCGGCGCTGCACCCCGACGAGCGGATGGCGATCGTGCGGGCGAGGGCCGAGGCCGGCGACCGGCGGACGCTCGACGCGCTGCACCAGATCGGCGTCGCGCTCGGCTCCGGGATCGCCGTCCTGGTCAACCTGCTCAACCCGGCGGTGGTGGTGCTCGGCGGCTACTTCGCGGCACTGCCCGAGTGGCTGGTGGACCCGATCCGGACCGAGGTCGCCGCGGGCGTGCTCGCCGACGGGGCGGGCGGCGCCACCGTCGTCGCGTCCCGGCTCGGCTTCCGCGCCTCGTCGATCGGCGGCGCGGTCCACGCGCTGAGCCGCGTGCTGGACGACCCGACCGTCGTGCCGATCGAGGACAACGAGGAGGCTCCGGCATGAGCCAGCGAGAACCGAGCCCGCACACCGCCGACCCGGTGGCCCACGGCACCGGCGGCGAGCCGCTGCTGGTGATGAGCGGCATCGTGAAGACCTTCCCCGGCGTCCGCGCGCTGGACGGCGTGGACCTGCGGGTCGAGGCGGGGGAGGTGCACTGCCTGCTCGGCCAGAACGGCGCCGGGAAGTCCACCCTGATCAAGGTCCTGGCGGGCGCGCACCAGCCCGACCACGGCGAGATCCGCTGGCACGGCCGGCCCACGACGCTGTCCTCCCCGGTGACGGCGCTGCGGCTCGGCGTCGCCACGATGTACCAGGAGCTGGACCTCGTGCCGGGCCTGTCGGTCGCGGAGAACATCTTCCTCGGCCACGAGAAGTCCCGCTTCGGGTTCAGCCGCCGCGGTGCGGCCAGGGCCGAGGCGGCGGCGCTGATGCGGCGGCTCGGCCACCCCGAGATCCGGCCCGAGCGCGAGGTCGGCCTGCTGTCGGCCGCCGGGCAGCAGCTCGTGTCGATGGCGCGGGCGCTGGCCCACGACGCGCGGCTCATCGTGATGGACGAGCCCACGGCGGCGCTGGCCTCCGACGAGGTGGACAACCTCTTCCGCATCGTCGCCGAGCTGGCCGCCGACGGCGTGTCCGTGGTCTACATCTCCCACCGGCTGGAGGAGATCCGCCGCATCGGCAGCCGCGTCACCGTCCTCAAGGACGGCCGCACGGTCGCCTCGGGGCTGCCCGCCGACACGCCGACCTCCGAGCTGGTCGACCTCGTGTCCGGCCGCGAGGTGCGGACGGTGTTCCCGGAGCGGGAGGCGTCCACGGCCGACCGGTCGGTGGAGGTGCTGCGCGTGCAGGGCCTGACGCGCCGCGGCGAGTTCTCCGACGTGAGCTTCACCGTGCACGCCGGGGAGATCCTCGGCATCGCGGGCCTCGTCGGCGCCGGGCGCAGCGAGATCCTGGAGACCGTGTTCGGCGCCCGCAAGCCCGACTCCGGCAGCGTGTCGGTCGACGGGACGCGGCTCAGGCCCGGCAGCGTCGCGGCGGCCGTGCGCGCGGGGATCGGGCTCGCACCGGAGGAGCGCAAGAGCCAGGGCCTGCTGCTCGAACTCCCGGTGGCGCACAACGTGACCCTGGCGAGCCTGGGCAAGTACAGCTCCTTCGGGTTCACCGACCGGGCGCGGGAGATGCGCGACTCGCGCACCACCCTGGAGCGGCTGGACCTGCGCCCGGCCGATCCGCGCCGCCTCGTCGGCACGTTCTCCGGCGGCAACCAGCAGAAGGCCGTCGTGGCGCGCTGGCTCGTGCGCGGCTGCCGGGTGCTGCTGCTCGACGAGCCCACCAGGGGCGTGGACGTCGGCGCGCGCGCCGAGCTGTACCGGCTGATCCACGAGCTGGCGGCGGACGGCGTGGCCGTCGTCCTCGTCTCCAGCGAGGTACCCGAGGTGCTCGGCCTCGCGGACCGCGTGCTGGTCCTGCGCGAGGGGGAGGTGCTCGCCGACCGACCGGCGAGCGACCTCACCGAGGCGGCCGTTCTCGACATCGTGATGGAAGGCAGCGCCGCGACCGAGCTCGGTGGCGTGGCAGAGGAGGCGTCGTGACCCAGAAGTCCTCGATCCCGGTGCTCACCGCCGACACCGGCGACCACCAGGCCGCCCGGCCCGCCCCGCCGGGCGAGCGCGACCGGCGGCGCGGCGGGTTCCCCTTCGACGTGCGGCTCGCCGGCCTCGTCGGCGTGCTGGTGGTGCTGTGCCTGGTCGGGTACGTCACCCGGCCCGACAGCTTCCTCACCGAGGCCAACATCTCCACGATGCTGCGGCTGGCCGCCGCCATCGGCGTGGTCAGCGTCGGCATGACGTTCGTGATCATCAGCGGCGGCATCGACCTGTCGGTCGGCTCGATGGTGGCGCTGTGCAGCGTGTGGATGACCACGCTCGCCACCCAGTCCTTCGGGCCGTTCGTCATGGTGCTGTGCGGGCTGGCCGTGGGCCTGGGCTGCGGTCTGATCAACGGGGTGCTGATCTCCTACGGCAAGATCGTGCCGTTCATCGCCACCCTCGCGATGTACGCCTCGGCCAGGGGACTGGCCGAACGGCTGTCCGGGCGGCGCACGCAGGTCGTCTCCGAGACCGGCTTCACCACCTTCTTCCGCGGCGACCTGCTCGGCGTCCCCGTCCTGATCTGGATGCTGGCGCTGGTGTTCGCGATCGGCTGGACCGTGCTCAACCGCACCACCTTCGGTCGCCGCACCTTCGCCGTCGGCGGCAACGCCGAGGCGGCACGCCTCGCGGGCATCGACGTCAAGCGGCACACCGCGATCGTCTACGGCATCGCCGGTCTGTGCTGCGGCATCGCCGCGATCATGGTCGTCGCCCGCACCACCTCCGGCGCCTCCACCAACGGCCTGTTCTACGAGCTGGACGCCATCGCCGCGGTCGTCATCGGCGGCACGCTGCTCACCGGCGGACGGGGCAGCCTGGTCGGCACCCTCGTCGGCGTCCTGATCTTCACCGTGCTGAACAGCATCTTCACCCAGAACAACCTCGACACCGACATCCAGAACATCGCCAAGGGCGTGATCATCGTCGCCGCCGTGCTGCTCCAGAGCACCCGGTTGCGCCGCCGCGTCCGGGCGACCTGACGCACAGCCGCACCGCTCGACGCACGGCGACCCGACGCGCGCCCACCGGACGCGCGGCCGTCCGTCACCGCTTCCACCCGCACCCACACCGCTGGAGTTCGCCATGCCATCACTCGACCGCCGCCGCTTCCTCTGGGGAACCACCGCCGTCGGTGCCACCGCCGTCCTCGCGGGCTGCACCTCCAACGAGTCGCCGAACGCCGGCGCCACCAACGCCGTCGCGGGCGGGACCGGCGCCAACAGCGCGCCGGGCAAGCAGGTGACCATCGGGTTCTCCGCTCCCGCCGCCGACCACGGCTGGATGGCGGCCATGACGAAGAACGCCCGCGCCCAGGCGGAGCAGTTCTCCGACGTGACGCTGAGGACCACCGAGGGCACCAACGACGTCAACCAGCAGATCGGCCAGGTCGAGACGCTGATCAACGACAAGGTCGACGTGCTGGTGATCCTGCCCTTCGACGGCAGCGCGCTCACCGAGGTCGGTCGGCAGGCCACCGACGCGGGCATCCAGGTCGTCAACGTCGACCGGATCTTCGACACGCCGCTGGCCTACCGGGCCTGGATCGGCGGCGACAACTACCGCATGGGCGTCAACGCGGGCAACTACATCGCCGACCAGATGAAGGCCAAGAACATCTCGAACCCGGTCATCGGCGAGGTCGCCGGGATCGACTCGCTGCCGCTGACGCAGCAGCGCAGCCAGGGGTTCAAGGACGCGCTGGCCCGCAGCGGCTTCTCCGTCGGCCCGCGGGTGTCCGCGCAGTTCACCCCGGAGTCGGGAGAGCAGCAGACCTCGAACCTGCTCCAGGGCGCGAGCAAGCTCGACGCGCTGTGGAACCACGACGACGACCAGGGCATCGGCGTGCTGGCCGCGATCGAGGGCGCGGGACGCAGCGAGTTCATCATGGTCGGCGGCGCGGGATCGCGGAACATGATGGACCTGATCAAGGCCGACAGCGGCGTGGTCAAGGCGACCGTCCTCTACAGCCCCTCGATGGCGTCCTCCGCCATCGCGCTGGCCCGGATGCTGGGGCAGGCCAAGGGCATCTCCGACCTCGCCGAGCACGAGATCCCCGCGCTGATCACCACGTACTCGGCGGTCGTGCACAAGGAGAACGTGGACTCCTACCTCGACGTGGGCTTCGACTCGTGACCCGGCCCCCGCGGGGGGACACGGGTGGAGCGCAGCGCACGAGCGACGAAGGGCCGGTAGGGATGAGCGACAACCGCGGTGAGATCGGCGTCGGCATGGTGGGGCACGCCTTCATGGGTGCCGTGCACTCCCAGGCGTGGCGCAACGCGCACCGCTTCTTCGACCTGCCGCTGGTGCCGCGGCTGGCGGTGCTGGGCGGACGGGACGAGACCCGGGCGAAGGAGGCGGCGGCGAAGTTCGGCTGGGCCGCCGTCGAGACGGACTGGGCGGCCCTGGTGCGGCGCGACGACGTGCAGCTGGTGGACATCTGCACGCCGGGCGACTCGCACTGCGACATCGCCGTGGCCGCGCTGGAGGCGGGCAAGCACGTGCTGTGCGAGAAGCCGCTGGCCAACTCGGTGGCCGAGGCGGAGCGGATGACCGCGGCGGCCGAGGCGGCCGCCGCGCGGGGCGTGCGGTCGATGGTGGCGTTCAACTACCGGCGCGTGCCCGCGCTGGCGCTGGCCCGCCGCCTCGTCGCGGAGGGCAGGCTCGGCACCGTCAGGCACGTCCGCGCGGTGTACCTCCAGGACTGGCTGTCCGACCCGGAGTCGCCGATGACGTGGCGGCTGCGGCGCGACCGGGCGGGGTCGGGGTCGCTGGGCGACCTCGGCGCGCACATCGTGGACGCCGCGCAGTTCGTCACCGGCGACCTGGTCACGGGCGTGTCGGCGCTGACCGAGACGTTCGTGCGGTCCCGCCCGACGGGCGACGGCGGGACGGACGAGGTCACCGTCGACGACGCGGCGCTGTTCCTGGCCCGCTTCGCCGGTGGCGCGATCGGCAGCTTCGAGGCGACCCGCTACGCGCTGGGCCGCAAGAACGCCATGCGCCTGGAGGTCAACGGCTCGCGCGGCAGCCTGGCCTTCGACTTCGAGTCCATGAACGAGCTGAGCTTCTTCGACGGCGACGACCCCGCCGACGCGGCGGGCTTCCGCCGCGTGCTGGTCACCGAGGCCGACCACCCCTACGTCGGCGGGTGGTGGCCGCCCGGTCACCTGCTCGGCTACGAGCACACCTTCGTCCACGAGGTCGTCGACCTCGTGAACGCCGTCGGGGCCGGGACCGATCCGGCGCCGAGCTTCGCCGACGGGCTCCGCGTGCAGCGGGTCCTCGCGGCGGTGGAGGACAGCGCGGCGGCGAACGCCGCCTGGCAGCAGATCCCGGCCTGACCGGGACGGAGCACGAGACGGGACGGCACCGGTCCGGCGGACGGTCCGGAACGGTGCCGCGGCACGAGAGGAGATCACCCGCCCTTTCACGGTCCCCAGTTCGGTGCGAACGAGGAGAGAACATCCGTGCGTGGTAAGCGAAGCAGTGAGCTCGATGCGCAGTTGCGACCACCTTCACCGACGGCGAGGCGACTCGGCGTCGCAGCCCTGGCCCTGCTGACCGGTGTCGGCACAGGGCTCGTCACCGCAGCCGCTCCGGCGGCGGCTCACCCGGACGGTGAGCACGTCCTGGTCTTCTCCAAGACCGCCGGGTTCCGGCACGACTCCATCCCCGAGGGCATCGCCGCGATCCAGGCCCTGGGCGCGGCGAACGCGTTCTCCGTGGAGGCCACCGAGGACGCGGGGGCCTTCACCGACGCGAACCTCGACCGGTTCGACGCCGTGGTGTGGCTGTCGACCACCGGCGACGTGCTGAACGACCAGCAGCAGGCCGCGTTCGAGCGGTTCGTGCAGGACGGCGGCGGTTACGCGGGCGTGCACGCCGCGGCCGACACCGAGTACACCTGGCCCTGGTACGGCGAGCTGGTGGGCTCCTACTTCAAGTCCCACCCGGCCATCCAGGAGGCCGACGTCCTGGTGGAGGACCACGACCACCCCTCCACGGCCACCCTGCCGGAGACCTGGACCCGCACCGACGAGTGGTACAGCTACCAGAGCAACCCGCGCGAGGACGTGCACGTGCTGGCCGCGCTGGACGAGACCAGCTACACCCCCACCGATCCCGCCGGTGATCACCCGATCGTGTGGTGCCACCCGCAGGGCGAGGGCCGCTCCTGGTACACCGGCATGGGCCACACGAAGGAGTCCTACGCGGACCCGGCGTTCCGGGCGCACCTGCTCGGCGGGATCAAGTACGCCGCGGGCGCCGTCGCGGCCGACTGCGAGCCGCAGGACACCGCGCCGGACGAGCCGCCGACCGACGCGGACTTCGACCAGATCACCCTGGCGCTGGGCGAGGAGAAGACCGGTGAGCCCATCGCGCTCGCCGTCCTCCCCGACCGCAGGGTCCTGCACACCTCCCGCGACGGCCGCGTGTGGCTGACCACCCCCGAGGCGACCACCTCGCTGGCCGGGCAGATCCCCGTCTACAACCACGACGAGGACGGCCTGCAGGGCATCGCGGTCGACCCGGACTTCGCGACCAACAAGTGGGTGTACCTCTACTACGCACCGCCGCTGAACACCCCGGCCGGTGACGCGCCGGAGAACGGCACGCCCGCCGACTTCGAGCGGTTCAGGGGCCACAACCAGCTCTCGCGGTTCACCCTGTCCGACAACGGCACGCTGGACCTGGCGAGCGAGCAGCGGATCTTGCAGGTACCGGCCGACCGGGGACTGTGCTGCCACGCGGGCGGTGAGATCGACTTCGACGCGCAGGGCAACCTGCTGCTGTCCACGGGCGACGACACCAACCCGTTCGCCTCGGACGGCTACACGCCGATCGACGAGCGCGCCGACCGCAACCCCGCGTTCGACGCCCGCCGCTCCTCGGCCAACACCAACGACCTGCGCGGCAAGATCATCCGCATCGCGGTCGCCGAGGACGGCTCCTACACCGTGCCCGCGGGCAACCTGTTCGCGCCCGGCACCGAGAAGACCCGTCCCGAGATCTACGCGATGGGCTTCCGCAACCCGTTCCGGTTCGCCGTGGACAAGAAGACCGGGTGGATCCACCTGGGCGACTACGGCCCCGACGCCGGTTCGGCCAACCCGAACCGCGGACCGGGCGGCACCGTCGAGTTCAACCTCGTCAAGGAGCCGGGCAACTACGGCTGGCCGCTGTGCGTCGGGGACAACCAGGCGTACAACGACTACGACTTCGCCACGGGCGCGTCCGGCGCGAAGTTCGACTGCGCCGCCCCGCGCAACGACAGCCCGCACAACACCGGCCTGGTGGACCTGCCGCCCGTGCAGCCCGCCTGGATCCCCTACGACGGCGGTTCCGTGCCGGAGTTCGGCACCGGCGGCGAGTCCCCGATGGGCGGGCCGACCTACGACTTCGACCCGGACCTGAACTCGGTGACGAAGTTCCCGGCGTACTTCGACGGCAAGAACTTCGCCTACGAGTGGGACCGCGGCTGGATCAAGACGATCGACGTCGGCGAGAACGGCGAGCGCGGCGCGATCACCCCGTTCTTCGACTCGATGACGCTGACCAGGCCGATGAACCTGGAGTTCGGGCCGGACGGCTCGCTGTACGTGCTCGACTACGGCAGCGGCTACTTCGGCGGCGCCGCCGACTCGGCGGTCTACCGGATCGACTACACGCAGGGCAACCACACGCCGGTGGCGAAGCTCGCCGCCGACAAGACGTCCGGCCCCGCGCCGCTGACGGTGAACTTCGACCCCGCCGGCACCACCGACGAGGACGGTCCCGAGCTGAGCTGGGCCTGGGACTTCGACGGTGACGGCACCACCGACTCCACGCAGGCCGGGCCGGTGAGCCACACCTACGACACCGTCGGCCAGTACAGCGCGAAGCTGTCGGTGACCGACCCGACCGGGCTCACCGGCTCGGCCAGCGTCGTGATCAACGTCGGCAACACCGCGCCGGTCGTGGTGCTCAACACCCCGGCCGACGGCTCGGTGTTCAGCTTCGGCGACCAGGTGCCGTTCTCGGTGACGGTGACCGACCCGGAGGACACGCCGATCGACTGCTCGAAGGTCGTCGTGGAGTACATCCTCGGCCACGACAGCCACGGCCACCCGCTCAGCCGGGCCACCGGCTGCGAGGGCACCATCCCCACCCCGGCCGACGGCGGTCACGGCGCGGACGCCAACGTGTTCGGCGTCATCAACGCCACCTACACCGACGGCGGCGGCCAGGGCGCCCCGGCGCTCACCGGCTCCGACGAGGCGGTGCTCCAGCCCAAGCACAAGCAGGCCGAGTTCTACACCGGCGCGCAGGGCGCGCGGGCGCTGGAGCGCGACACCGCCGAGGGCCGCAAGCGGGTCGGCGAGATCGAGAACGGCGACTGGGTCAAGTACGGCCCGGTGAACCTCGCCGGGGTGACCGGGATCGGCTACCGCGTCTCCTCGGGCGGTTCCGGTGGCACGATCGAGGTGCGCGTCGACGCGCCGAACGGTCCGCTGGTGCAGTCGGTGCCGGTGGCGAACACCGGTGGCTGGGACAACTACGTCGACCTCGCGCCGACGCCCGTCACCGACCCCGGCGGCACGCACGAGCTGTACCTGGTCTTCACGGGCGGCGCGGGCAGCCTGTTCGACGTGGACGCGCTGCACTTCAGCACCGACCCGGTCGAGACGCCGACGTGCGAGCCGGTCGTGCCGGAGGAGGGCTACCGCAGCCTCTACGACGGCACCGCCGCGAGCCTGGAGACGTGGAACCAGGCCGGTCCGGGACGCTTCGCGCACCAGCCCGACTGCTCCGTCCGCACCGAGGGCGGCATGGGTCTGCTGTGGCACGAGGGCGAACTGGGCTCCTACAGCCTGAAGCTCGACTGGAAGCTCGCCGGTGACGACAACTCCGGTGTCTTCATCGGGTTCCCCGACCCCGGCGACGACCCGTGGGTCGCGGTGGACAACGGCTACGAGATCCAGATCGACCCGACCGACGCCGCCGACCGCACCACCGGCTCGGTGTACTCCTTCCAGTCCGCCGACCTCGCGGCGCGCGACGCGGCGCTGAAGCCGGCCGGCCAGTGGAACGCCTACGAGATCGTGGTGACCGGGCAGCGCATCCAGGTGCTGCTGAACGGGACGCTGGTGAACGACTACACCAGCACCGACCCGGCGCGCGACCTCACGCGGGGCCACATCGGCCTGCAGAACCACGGCGACGGCGACGACGTCTGGTTCCGCAACGTGCGCGTCAAGGACCTCGACGTGGTGGCGCCGGTGACGACGGCCACGACGAGCACCCAGCCGGGCAGCTCCGGCTGGTACACGGCGGCACCGGTGTCGGTGCAGCTGTCGGCCACCGACGCGGACGGCGCGGTCGCGGGCACGGAGTACCGGCTCGACGGCGGGAACTGGACCGCCTACACCGAGGCGGTCGTGGTGACCGGCGACGGCAGGCACGTCGTGGAGTACCGCTCCACCGACGTCGCGGGCAACGTGGAGCAGGCCACGTCGCTGGAGATCAAGCTCGACGGCACCGCCCCGGTCACGTCCGCCGAGTTCGCCGCACCCGGCGAGAGCGGCTGGCACACCGGGGACGTGGCCGTGGTGCTGACCGCCGCGGACCCGGCCTCCGGGGTGGCCCGCACGGAGCACCGGCTCGACGGCGGCCCGTGGACGGCCTACAGCGGCCCGGTCGCGGTGTCCGGCGACGGCACCCACACCCTGCTGCACCGGTCGGTGGACGTCGCGGGCAACACCGAGGTGGAGCGCGCGGCGACGATCGAGATCGACGGCACCTCGCCGACGCTGCTCGTCTCGGGCGTCGCGAACGACCGGGTGTACGGCGACGCGACCGACGTGGTCGTGTCGTGGCAGGCCGGTGACGCCACCTCCGGCGTCGGCGCGGTCACCGCGACCCTGGGTCAGCGCACGCTGACCTCCGGCGTGGCGGTGGCGCTGCACGAGCTGCCCCTGGGCGTGCACGAGCTGCGGGTGTCCGCGACCGACGTCGCGGGCAACACCACCACCAGGACGGTGCCGTTCGCGGTCACCACGTCGCTGCGGGACGTGTCCCAGCTGCTCGACCGGTTCAAGGCGACCAACCGGCTGTCGCGGGCGTCCCACGACGCCCTGACCAAGCAGCTCGCCAAGGCCCGCACGGCCGAGGCGGCGGGCAAGGACCACAGGGCGGTCCAGGAGCTCCAGCGGTTCCGCACCCTCGCGTCCGGTGTTCCGGACACGGGCGTGCGCGCCGTGCTCGTCCGCGACGCGGACGCGGTGATCACCGTGCTGAACGGGGAGATCGCGCTGCACCGCGAGTAGGGCACCAGCGGGACGGGCGGGCGCGGCGACCCCGCGCCCGCCCGTCCCGGCACCACCAACCTCTCCTGAAGGGCGGTAGTGATGACGGACCAGCGGACCGGACTGTGGTTGATCGGGGCGCGCGGATCGGTGGCGACGACGGCGGTGAGCGGACTGCTCGCGCTGCGGGCCGGGCTCGCGCCGCCCACCGGTTGCGTCACCGCCAGAGTGGAACTGGCGGACGTGGACCTGCCGTCGTGGGACGACCTCGTCGTCGGCGGCCACGACGTCGTGACGACGCCCCTGGAGAAGCGTGCCGAACAGCTCGCGCACGCCGGTGTCCTGCCGCACCACCTGCTGCCCTCGCTGGCCGGCGGGCTGCGCGCGGCCGACGCCGAGATCCGCGAGGGCTACCACCCGGCCACCCACCGGGGAGCGCAGGCGGTGGCGGCGGAGCGGCTGACCGCCGACCTGGTGTCCTTCCGGGAGCGGCACGACCTGGCCCGCGTCGTCGTGGTCAACGTGTCCTCCACCGAACCGCCGGTGCCGCACCTGCCCGAGCACGACGACCTCGCGCTGCTGGAGGTGGCGCTGGCCGACCCCGAGCGCGCCGTGCTGCCGCCCAGCTCGCTGACGGCGTACGCGGCGCTGCGGGCGGGCTGCCCGTTCGTCGACTTCACCCCGTCCACCGGTGTCGCGCTGCCCGTGCTGCACCGGCTCGCCGAGGACCTCGGCCTGCCCTACGCCGGGCGGGACGGCAAGACCGGTGAGACGCTGCTGCGCACCGTCCTCGCCCCCATGTTCACCGCGCGCGGCCTGCGGGTGCGCTCGTGGTCGGGCACCAACCTGCTCGGCGGTGGCGACGGCGCGACCCTGGAGGACCCCGAGCACGCCGCCAGCAAGCTGGAGTCCAAGGCCCGCGGCCTGGCCGCGCTGCTCGGCGAGCCCGTCGCCGCGCCCCTGCACATCGACAACGTCCCCGACCTGGGCGAGACCAAGACCGCGTGGGACCACGTGTCGTTCGAGGGCTTCCTCGGCGCGCGGATGAGCCTCCAGTTCACCTGGACCGGCCTGGACTCCTCGCTGGCCGCGCCGCTCGTGCTCGACCTGGGCCGGCTCGTGGCCGCCGCGCACGCCGACGGGCAGTCCGGCCCGCTGGGCGCGCTGGCGTTCTTCTTCAAGGACCCCCTCGGCCACGACGAGCACCGCTTCGCCGAGCAGACCCGCGAGCTGCACGCCTGGGCGCGCGAACTGGGGAGGGGCGCGTGAGGGCCTACGTCGAACTCGTCCGCGCCCCCGCCGCGCTCACCGTCCTCGGCGACACCGTCGCCGGTGCCGCGGCGGCGGGGAACCCGCTGCGCGGCCGCCGCGTGCTGCTGCCGCTGTCCTCGGCCGCCCTGTACTGGTCTGGCATGGCCCTCAACGACTGGGCCGATCGCGACCTCGACGCGGTGGAGCGCCCCGAGCGGCCCGTGCCGTCGGGGAGGATCTCCCCGCGCCGCGCGCTGATCGTGGCCACCGGGCTCAGCGCCACCGGCCTGGGGCTCGCCGCGTGGGCGGGTGGCCGGGACGCGCTGCGCGTCGCCGTGCCGCTCGCCCTCGCCGTGTGGTCCTACGACACCGTCCTGAAGAACACCCCGGCCGGACCGGTGGGCATGGCGGCCTGCCGGGCGCTGGACGTGCTGCTCGGCGCGGGCGCCGCCGGATCGCGGAGCGCGCTGCCCGCCGCGGCGGCCGTCGCGGGGCACACCCTCGGCGTGACGGCGCTGTCGCGCGGCGAGGTGCACGGCACGTCGGCGTCGACGGCCCGCACCGCCCTCGGCGGCACGGCGCTCAGCGCCCTGGCCGCCGTCGCCGGGCCGTCTGCGTCCCGGCGGGACCGGCTCGCCGGGCTCGTCGCCGCCGCGGGCTACGTCGTCACCGTCGGCCGCCCCCAGCTCGCCGCCGTGCGGGCGCCCGACGCGGCGTCCGTGCGGACCGCGACGAAGGCGGGCGTCCACGGCATGGTGCCGCTCCAGTCGGCGCTGGCCGCGCGAGCCGGATCGCTCGCCGGTGCCGCCGCCGTGGCCCTGGCGCTGCCGCTCGCGCGGCGGCTGAGCCGGAAGGTGAGCCCGACGTGACCTTCCACCTCGGCTACGGCACCAACGGCTTCAGCAACCACCGCCTGGACGACGCCCTCGACGTCATCGCCGGGCTCGGCTACACCTCCGTGGCGCTGACCCTGGACCACCACCACCTCGACCCGTTCGCCGACGACCTGCCCGCACGGGTGGCGCACGTCGCCGCCAGGCTCGACCGGCTCGGCCTGCGCTGCGTCGTGGAGACCGGCGCGCGGTTCCTGCTCGACCCCCGGCGCAAGCACCACCCGACGCTCGTCGACGAGGCGCACGACGTGCGGGTGGACTTCCTGCTCCGCGCGGTGCGCGTCGCCGCGGAGCTGAACGCCGACTGCGTGTCGTTCTGGTCCGGCATCAAGCCCGCGGAGGTCCCGCGGGAGGAGGCGTGGCGGCGGATGCGCTCCGGCGTGGCCGCCGTCCTGGAGGGCGCCACCCCGCTGGGCGTGACGCTCGGCCTGGAACCCGAACCGGGCATGTTCGTGCAGCACCTCACGCAGGCGCTGCGGTTGCGCGAGGAGCTCGGGTCGCCCGAGCTGCTCGGCATCACCCTGGACGTCGGGCACTGCGTGGCCGTCGAACCCGACGACGCGGCGACCTGCGTGCGCCGCGCCGGTGGCCTGCTGGTCAACGTGCAGCTCGACGACATGCGGCCCGGGGTGCACGAGCACCTGGAGTTCGGCGAGGGCGAGCTGGACCTGCGCGGCACGCTCGCCGCGCTCGCCGCCGTCGGCTACGCGGGCGTCGCCGCCGTCGAACTGCCCCGGCACAGCCACGCCGCCCCGGACGTGGCCGGCCGGGCGTTCGACGCGCTGCGCGCGGCGATGCCCGACGAACCGGCCCGCCCCCGCCACCCGTGGCTGGCCGACGCCCAGCGCGCCGTGCGCCGCGACCCCGTCCAGATCGGCCGGCTGTTCCCGGCGGCGGGCCGCCGCGTCGGCCGGACCGCCGCCCGGCCCGACGACGACCCGCGGGGCCTCGTGCACGGCACCCTGGACGACTCCGCCCGCGCCGAACTGCTCGGCGCGCTCGCCACCGTGCTCGACGACGACGCGCTGTCCGCGGAGCTGCTCGCGCTCTACCGGCACGGCGACGACGCCGAGAAGCGCGGCGTGCTGCGCGGCCTGGCGCTGGTGGGGAACCGGGCGGTGGACGCGGGCCTGGAGATCGTCCGGGACGCGCTGCGCACCAACGACGTCCGTCTCGTCGCCGCCGCGCTCGGCCCGTTCGCCGCCGAGCACCTCGACCAGCACGGCTGGCGGCACGGCGTGCTCAAGTGCCTGTTCACCGGAGTGCCGCTGGCCGCGGTGGCCGGGCTGGAGCGGCGCACCGACGACGAGCTGCGGCGCATGGTCGCCGACTACACCGCCGAACGCACCGCAGCGGGCCGCGACGTGCCCGCCGACGCGGCCCGACTGCTCGGAAGGGGGATGTGAGGTGCGCATCTTCGACCCGCACGTCCACATGACGTCCCGCACCACCGACGACTACGAGGCCATGCACGCCGCCGGTGTGCGCGCGCTGGTGGAACCGGCCTTCTGGCTCGGCCAGCCCCGCACGTCGGTCGGCTCGTTCACCGACTACTTCGACGCCCTCATCGGCTGGGAGCGCTTCCGCGCCGCCCAGTTCGGCATCCGCCACCACTGCACGATCGCGCTGAACCCCAAGGAGGCCAACGACCCGCGCTGCACGCCGGTGCTCGACGTGCTGCCGCGCTACCTGGAGAAGGACGGCGTGGTCGCGGTCGGCGAGATCGGGTTCGACTCGATGACGCCGGAGGAGGACGAGGCGTTCGCCAGGCAGCTCCAGCTCGCGATCGAGCACGACCTCCCCGCCCTGGTGCACACCCCGCACCGGGACAAGGCGGCCGGCACGCGCCGCACGCTCGACCTGGTGAAGGAGTCCGGCCTGCCGTTCGAGCGGGTGGCCGTGGACCACCTCAACGAGACCACCGTGCGTGCCGTGGCCGACTCCGGCGCCTGGATGGGGTTCTCCATCTACCCCGACACCAAGATGGACGAGGAGCGGATGGTCGCGATCCTCAAGGAGTACGGGACGACACGGGTGCTGGTGAACTCCGCCGCCGACTGGGGCCGCTCCGACCCGCTCAAGACGCACAAGACCGGTCTGGCGATGCTGGCGGCCGGGTTCACCGAGTCGGACGTGGACGACGTGCTGTGGCGCAACCCGGTGGAGTTCTACGGCCAGAGCGGGCGGCTCGTGCTCGACGACCTGCCCGGCTTCAGCGCCGCGCCGGAGACGTTCTCCGGCAACTCCGTGCTGCGCGGCGGCGGTGATCGCTGATGGACCTGTCCTACTGCACCAACGTGCACCCCGCCGAGGACCTGCGCGGCGTGCTCGCCCAGTTCGACCGCTTCGCCCTGCCGGTGCGTCGCCTGCTCGGCGCCGACCGGCTCGGCCTCGGCCTGTGGCTCTCCGCCGACGTCGCCCGCGGCCTCGCCGAGGACGCCGCAGCGCGGGCACGCCTGCGGGCCGCGCTGGACGCCCGCGGCCTGGAGGTCCGCACCCTCAACGCCTTCCCCTACGGCGGTTTCCACGACGCCGTCGTCAAGCACTCGGTGTACCGGCCGAGCTGGACCGACCCGGCGCGGCTGCGCTACACCACCGACTGCGCGACCGTGCTGGCCGACCTGCTGCCCGACGACGCGACCAGCGGCAGCATCTCGACGCTCCCGCTGGGCTGGCGCGACCCGTGGACCCCCGAGGACGACTCCGTCGCGTTCGCCGCGCTCGACGAGCTGGCCAGGGTGCTGCGCGCGCAGGCCGCGTGGACCGGCAAGCCGATCGCGCTGGCCGTGGAACCGGAGCCCGGCTGCGTGCTGGACACCGTGCACGACGCGGTGACCCGCCTCGCCGGGCGCGTCGACCCCCGGCACGTGGGCATCTGCTTGGACACCTGCCACCTCGCGGTGTCCTTCGCCGACCCGGCCGCCGCCGTCGCCGAGATCCACGCGGCGGGCCTGCGCGTGGTGAAGGTGCAGGCGTCCGCCGCGCTGGAGGTCAGCGGGCCGAGCACGCCCGAGGGCCGCGCCGCGCTGGCCGCGTTCACCGAACCCCGCTACCTGCACCAGGTCCGCGAGCGCAGCGGGGGAGTGGTCCTCGCGTCCGACGACCTGCCGCAGGCCCGGCACGAGCTGCCGGGCCGCGACCCGTGGCGGGTGCACTTCCACGTGCCGCTGCACGCCCGCCCCGCCGCGCCCCTGTCGGCGACCACCGACGTGCTGCGCGACGCCGTCGCCGCGCTGGCCGCGCACGGTCCGCTGCCGCACGTCGAGGTCGAGACCTACACCTGGGGCGTGCTGCCCGGCGCGGTCGGGCAGGACGACACCGGGCTCGTGCGCGGCATCGCCGCCGAGCTGCGCTGGGCGCGCGAGCACCTGGCCCCGCCGCACCCGGCCGTACCCGCGCAGGCGTCCGCCCGCGATCTGCCCGTCGAGGAAGGAGCGCGCCCGTGACGCCGCTGGTCGTGATCGACGTCGTCGGGATGACCCCGGCGCTGCTGCCGCACATGCCGAACCTCGCACGACTGGGCTGGCGGGCGGAGCTGGGCACCGTGCTGCCCGCCGTCACGTGCAGCGCCCAGTCCACGTTCCTCACCGGACTCACCCCGGCGCAGCACGGTGTCGTCGGCAACGGCTGGTACTTCCGCGACGTGGGCGAGGTCCACCTGTGGCGCCAGCACAACCGCCTCGTCGGCGGGGAGAAGCTGTGGGAGACCGCGCGCCGCGCGCAGCCCGGCTACACCGCGGCCAACGTCTGCTGGTGGTACGCGATGGGGGCGTCCACCGACGTCACCGTGACGCCCCGGCCGATCTACCACGCCGACGGCCGCAAGTCGCCCGACGCCTACGTCCGCCCGCCCGCGCTGCACGACCGGCTGGTGGAGGAGCTGGGCGAGTTCCCGCTGTTCCAGTACTGGGGGCCGACGGCGTCCATCGCCTCCAGCCGGTGGATCGTCGGCGCGGCCAGGAAGGTGCTCGTCGAGCAGCGCCCGGACCTGCTGCTGGTGTACGTGCCGCACCTGGACTACGACCTCCAGCGCTTCGGCCCGGACTCCCCGCAGGCCGTCGCGGCGGCCGCCGCCGTGGACGCCGAGATCGCGCCGCTGCTCGTCGACGCGCTCGGCGCGGGCGCGACCGTGGTGGCCCTGTCCGAGTACGGCATCACCCCGGCCCGCCGGACCGTCGACGTCAACCGGGCGCTGCGCGCGGAGGGCCTGCTGGAGGTCTACGCGCAGGCGGGCATGGAGTACCTGGACCCGTGGACGTCCCGCGCGTTCGCCGTCGCCGACCACCAGATCGCCCACGTCTACGTCGCCGACCCCGCCGACGTGCCGCGGGCGCGGGCGGTCGTCGCCGCGCTGCCCGGCGTGGACCAGGTGCTCGACCGCACCGCGCAGGCCGCCGTCGGTCTGGACCACGAGCGTTCCGGCGAACTCGTCGCCGTCGCCGAGCCCGACGCGTGGTTCACCTACTACTACTGGCTCGACGACGACCGCGCCCCGGACTTCGCGCGCGGCGTGGACATCCACCGCAAACCCGGCTACGACCCGGCCGAGCTGTTCTTCGACCCGGCCGATCCGCTGGCGAGGGCCAGGGCCGGGCTGAACCTCGTCCGCAAGAAGGCGGGCCTGCGGTACGCGATGAACGTCGTGCCGCTCGACCCGTCGCACGTGCGCGGCACCCACGGCCGGCTGCCGGACAGCGCGGCCGACGGACCCGTGCTGCTGTGCTCGGACACCACCGCGCCGCCGCGCGACCGGATCGCCGCCACCGACGTGAAGAACCTCCTGCTGGAGTTGCAGGGACTCGCGGTGCACACGAGAGGAGAGCAGTGATGAGCCGACCCGTCACCCTGTTCACGGGACAGTGGGCCGACCTGCCGTTCGAGGAGGTCTGCGCGCTCGCGGCCCGGTGGGGCTACGACGGGCTGGAGATCGCCTGTTCCGGTGACCACTTCGAGGTCGACCGGGCGCTGGCCGAGCCGGACTACGTCCCGGCGAAGCTCGCCCAGTTGGAGTCGCACGGGCTCAAGGTGTGGACGATCTCCAACCACCTCGTCGGCCAGGCCGTGTGCGACGACCCGATCGACGAGCGGCACCGCAACATCCTGCCCGCCCGCATCTGGGGCGACGGCGAACCGGAGGGCGTGCGGCAGCGGGCCGCCGCCGAGATGGCCGACACCGCGCGGGCCGCGGCGAAGCTCGGCGTGGACACCGTCGTGGGCTTCACCGGGTCGAAGATCTGGAAGTACGTGGCCATGTTCCCGCCGGTCTCGCAGGCGGTGATCGACGACGGGTACGCCGACTTCGCCCGCCGCTGGAACCCGGTCCTCGACGTGTTCGACGAGGTGGGCGTGCGCTTCGCGCACGAGGTGCACCCGTCGGAGATCGCCTACGACTACTGGACCACCCGCCGCACGCTCGACGCCGTGGACAACCGGCCCGCGTTCGGCCTGAACTGGGACCCGTCGCACTTCGTGTGGCAGGACCTCGACCCGGTCGGCTTCATCCTCGACTTCGCCGACCGGATCTACCACGTCGACTGCAAGGACACCAAGAAGCGGTTCGACGGCCGCAACGGCCGCCTCGGCTCGCACCTGGCGTGGGCCGATCCCCGGCGCGGCTGGGACTTCGTGTCCACCGGGCACGGCGACGTCCCGTGGGAGCAGGCGTTCCGCGCCCTGAACGCCATCGGCTACAGCGGCCCGATCTCGGTGGAGTGGGAGGACGCCGGGATGGACCGGCTGCGCGGTGCCGAGGAGGCCGTGCAGTTCATCAGGGGGCTCGTGTTCGACCCGCCCGCCGCGGCCTTCGACGCGGCGTTCTCCACCCGAGAAGAATCCTGAGAGGACAGCGCGCGATGACGCACAGCCCGTCCAGAAGAGCAGTTCTCGGCGCCCTCGGCGCAGCCGCAGCCGCCGGTGTCGCGGGCGCCCTGCCCGGCACCGCCGCCGCCACTGGCGGGGGGCACGGGTGGCACGGCCGCCGCGTGCCCCGCGAGGCCATCAGCATCCAGCTCTACACGTTGCGCGGGATCATGGGCGACGACCCGGAGCCCGTGCTGTCCGCGCTGGCCGACATCGGCTACCGCCGGGTGGAGCTGGCCGGGACCTACGGCCGCACCGCCGCGGAGTTCGCGAAGATCCTGCGCCGGCACCGGCTGGCGGCGACGTCCGCGCACGTGGGCATCGACGGCGACCTGAACCAGGTGATCGCCGACGCGAAGACGCTGCGCAACACCCACGTCGTCGTGCCGTACGTGAACTACCCGACGCTCGCGGAGTGGGTGTCGTTCACCGAGCGCCTGGACGCGGCGTCGAAGGTGTTCCGCCGGGCCGGGCTGAAGCTGGGCTACCACAACCACGCCCACGAGTTCGAGGTGCTGGAGGGGAAGCGCCCCTACGACGTGATCACCAGCGGCACGTCGCGCCGGGACGTGCACCTGGAGCTGGACCTGTACTGGGCCGTCGTGGCGGGCGTCGACCCCGTCGACGTGTTCCGGCAGAACTTCCCGCGCGTGCGGCAGTACCACGTCAAGGACCGCAAGCCCGACGGAAGCTTCGCCGACCTCGGCACCGGCACGATCGACTTCGCCCGGATCTTCCGGGAGACGTGGCACCACCGCGTCGACGAGTACGTCGTGGAGA
This sequence comes from Umezawaea beigongshangensis, assembly GCF_016464305.1. GTDB lineage: Bacteria > Actinomycetota > Actinomycetes > Mycobacteriales > Pseudonocardiaceae > Umezawaea_A > Umezawaea_A beigongshangensis. The sequence goes on along the minus strand of NZ_JAEIOJ010000002.1, from coordinate 32,058 downwards.
ACGACCAGCCCGCCGACGCGCTGGTGACGGCGAAGGTCGGGTACGAGTACCTGGCGAACCTCCGCTTCTGACGTGCGGCGGCGCGGAGGCCGAGCCTCCGCGCCGCCGTGGCGCCATCTTGACGGTGGTCAGCAGTCCTGCCACTGGTTCCGGCTCCCTCCCGCTCCCGAGGATGGAACCAACCGGAACAGCAGGAGGAGCCGCATGTCGTCGGTGAAGCGGGTACCCGCAGCGGATCAGCGCGAGGCCGTCAGGCACTTCGCCGCCAGGCTGGCGGTCGAGACCGACTGCTCGGACGTCGCCGCCGACCTCGCGGCGGGCGTGGCCGGGCTCGTGGTCGTGGACAGCCGCGACGACGCGAGCTGGGCGCGCGGTCACGTCGACGGCGCGCTGCACCTGCCCACGGCGCGTGTCGCGGCCGAGGCGGAGGCGCTCGTCGACCGGGACGCCACCGTCGTCACCTACTGCTGGGGCCCCGGCTGCAACGGCGCCACCCGAGCCGCGCTGGAGTTCGCGCTGCTCGGCTACCGCGTCAAGGAGATGATCGGCGGTTTCGAGTACTGGGCCCGCGAGGGACTGCCGGTGGCCACCGCCGACGGCGTGCTGCGGGGTCCGGTGGACGCGCTCACCGCCGTGCCCGCGGGGGCGTCCTGTGGCTGCTGACCCGCACACCCGAGCCGTCCACCCGCGCACCCCGGCCACTCCCGTCGGCCGCCCGTCGACCCCGCCGGTGTACCGGACCTCGACGTTCGAGTTCGCCACCTCGGCGGAGTTCGCCGCCGTCATCGGCGACGAGGAACCCGGCTACTCCTACAGCCGCATCGACAACCCCACCAGCGACGCGTTCGCCGTGGCCGTGGCCGAGCTGGAGGGCGCGGCGGCCGGTCAGCCGTTCGCCTCCGGTTCGGCGGCGATCAGCACGACGCTGCTCGCGCTGCTCTCGGCGGGCGACCACGTCGTGGCGCAGAAGCACCTCTACGGCGGAACGCACCACCTGCTCGCCCGCCTGCTGCCCCGCTGGGGCGTCGCGGTGTCCTTCGTGGACGGTCCGGCGGAGGCCGCCGCCGCCACGACCCCGGCCACGCGGGTGCTGTTCTGCGAGACGCTGTCCAACCCGGTGCTGCGCGTGGCGGACCTGCCCGCGTACGCCGCCGTCGCGCGCCGGGCCGGTGCGGTGCTCGTCGTGGACTCCACCTTCGCGACCCCCCTCGTGTGCCGCCCGCTGGAGCTGGGCGCCGACCTGGTGGTCCACTCGGCCACGAAGTACCTCGGCGGGCACGGCGACGCCACGGGCGGTGTCGTGGCCGGCTCGCCGGATCTGCTGGCGCGGGTGCGGCAGGTGCGGGTCGACCTCGGCGGCTCGCTGGCCCCCGACGAGGCGTTCCTGCTGCTGCGCGGTCTCCGGACGTTGCCGCTGCGCGTGGAGCGGCAGAACGGCACCGCGGTCGCGCTGGCCGCCGCGCTGCGCGGCCACCCGGCCGTCGAGTCGGTGCTGCACCCGTCCCTGGAGGAGCACCCCGATCACGCGCTGGCGAAGGAGCTGTTCGACGACGGCCGGTTCGGCGGTGTCGTCACGGTGTCCCCGCGCGGTGGCCGGGCCGCCGCGGCGGCGCTGTGCGACGGCCTCCGCCTGGCCCGCGTCGTGCCGTCGCTGGGCGGCACGACGACGGTGGTGAGCCACGTGGCCACCACGAGCCACCGGCAGCTGGACGACACCGCGCTGGAGGCGGCGGGCATCTCGCCCGCGGCGGTCCGCGTCTCGGTGGGGCTGGAGGCCCCGACCGACCTGGTCGCCGACTTCAGCGCGGCCCTGGACGTCCTCTGACGCCGGCGGCTCGCGAGGGGTGTCGGCCGAGCGGGCCCGCCGCGACTTCCCCGATCGCCTGACGGGCGACCGTCGTCCGGGGCAAGATCCAAGCGTGGACGACGTGCGCGAGCGGGTACTGGAACTGCTGCCGACGATTCGGGAGCACGCCGCCGGGGCGGAGGCGGCGCGGCGGCTCACCGACGAGGTGTGGGACGCGCTCGTCGGCTCGGGAGTGCTGCGCGCCCTCGCGCCCGCCCGGCACGGCGGCGCCGAGCTGGACCTGCCGGCGTGGATCGACCTGCTCCAGGAGGTGTCGCGCGCCGACGGCTCCACGGGCTGGTGCGTGATGACGACCAGCGCCACCTCCTCGCTGGCCTGGTTCCTGCCCGAGGACGGCGCGGACGAGGTCTTCGGCGACCCGGCCGCGGTGATCGCGGGCACCGCGGCGCCGCAGGGCGCGGGTGAGGCGGTCGACGGCGGCCACCTCGTGCACGGCCGCTGGGGCTGGGGGAGCGCGGTGCCGCACGCGACGGCCGTCGTCGGCGGTGTGCTGCTGCCCGGCGGGCCGCGACTGGCCGTCTTCCGCGCCGAGGACGTGCGCGTGCACGACACGTGGCACGCGGCCGGGCTGCGCGCCACGGGCTCGCACGAGTTCTCCGTGGACGGCGTGGTGGTGCCCGACCGCCGCACGGCGTGGCCACCGGCGGGCCGCCCGGTCGTCGAGGGCGCGCTGCCGCTGTTCCCGCACTTCACGTTCCTCGCCCTCGGCGTCGCGGCGGTGTGCCTGGGCATCGCCCGCCGGGCGGTCGACGAGATCGCGGCGCTGGCCGCGGACAAGACGCCCGCGCACACCACGGTCCGGCTGGCCGAGCAGACCGGCGCGCAGCTCGACCTGGCCACCGCCGAGGCCAGGCTGTCCGCGGCCGGGGCGTTCCTGCGCGAGGAGACCGCGCTCTGCTGGGCCGAGGCCGTGGCCGGGCGCGCGCTGCCGGAGGGGCGGCGGGCCCGGCTGCGCCTGGCGTGCTCGCACGCCGCCGCCGAGTCGTCCGAGGTGGCCAGGCTGGCGTTCCTCACCGGCGGCGGCAGTGCGGTGTTCGAGTCGTCGGTGCTCCAGCGCTGCCTGCGCGACGCGCACGTCGCCGGGCAGCACGCCATCGTCTCGCGCCGCCTGTTCGAGGTCTACGCGAAGGTCGCCCTGGGCGTCCCGGCCGACACGAGCCGCCTCTAGGGCCGTGCCCGGACGGCTGGCGGGCACCGCACGAGCCTCGCTCCGCCTGGAGCTGGGCGACCCGACCGGCGACCCGACCGGGTGCTCCGCAGACGGCGCCGGAACCGCCTCACCGCCGCCCGGCCCGCAGCACGGAGTCCTGCGCCACCCGCAGCACACCGTCCGCCCAGCTCAGTCCGCTCAGGTCGCGCACCACGACGTCCGCGTCCGTCTCCAGGCCGCGCACGCCCACGCCCACGAGCGCCCCGGCACCGGCGGCGCGACCCGCCGCGATCCCGGCGCCGCTGTCCTCCAGCACCGCGGCGCGAGCCGGGTCGACGCCCAGCGCGCGCGCCGCGGCCAGGTAGCAGTCCGGCGCGGGCTTGCCCTCGGCCACGTCCTCGGCGGTCACGACCACGGTCGGCGCGGGGAGTCCGGCCGCGCTGATCCGCGCCTTCGCCAGCGGGGCCACCCCGGAGGTGACGACCGCCCACACGTGCGGAGGCAGCGACCGCAGCAGCGCGCCCGCGCCGGGGATCTCGGTCGTGCCCTCGGCCTCGGCCAGCTCCAGCTCGGTGACCTCGTGCAGCGCGGCGGCCCGTCCCGCCTCGGCGACGAGCAGCGCCACGGTGTCCGCGGCACGGCGGCCGTGCACCATCTCGTTGACCTCGTCGGGGTCCAGGCCGCGATCGGTCGCCCAGCGTCCCCAGGCGGCGCGCACTCCCGCGTCCGAGTCGACGAGCACGCCGTCGTTGTCGAACAGCAGGCCGTCGCAGGGAATCTCGATCATGTTCTCTCCGGGAGGGGTGGTGACGGTCGGGCGTCCACAGTGTCCCCGACGCCCGACCGTCACCGGCGACGGCGTCAGGCGGCGGGCAGCGGCAGGCGCACCTGGAAGCGGGTGTCACCCGGCTCCGACACGACCCGCAGGTCCCCGCCGTGCCGGGTCACGACGATCCGCCACGACACGTCCAGCCCCAGGCCGGTGCCCTCTCCGACGCCCTTCGTGGTGAAGAACGGCTCGAAGACGCGCCGCCGCAGATCGGGCGGCACGCCGGGGCCGGTGTCGCCGATCTCCACCAGCACGTCGCCGCCCTCCCTCGCGGTGCGGACCGTCAGCGTGCCGCGGTCGCCCATCGCGTCCACGGCGTTGTCGATCAGGTTCGTCCACACCTGGTTCAGCTCCGCCGAGTACACCGGCAGGCGGGGCAGCGTGCGGTCGTAGTCCTTCACCACGTCGATGCCGGGCCCGATGTCGCGGCCCAGCATCACCAGCGTCGAGTCCAGGCCCTCGTGCAGGTCCACGACCTGCGACGGCGCCCGGTCCATCTGGGAGTACTGCCTGGCCGCGCCGACCAGCGTGGAGATGCGCCCGCTGGCGTCGATCAGCTCGGACATGATCGTCTCGGTCTCGACGGTGTAGGCGAGCCACCGCAGGGCCGGTTCGAGGAACGTCTCCGCCACGGTCCGCTCGACCCGCGTCAGCGCCGAGGTGTCCAGGCCGCCGCCGACGAACACCGCCGCCAGGTCCCAGCTCCCGGCGATGCCGCGCTCGTCGAGCCACTCGCCCAGCTCGTCCTCCCGGTCGGAGGTCTCCAGCGCAGAGAGGGGAGGAGCGTCGCGCACGGTCTCCACGAAGTCGTCCTGCAACTCGGTGAGCGTGCGCAGCTGCTCGCCGTCGATGCGCCCGTCGGCGAGCTTCGCCAGCTTCGAGCGCATCCCGGCCACCCGCTCGCGCAGCGCCTGCGTCGCCCGCGCCGCCGCGGCGGCCGGGTTGTTCAGCTCGTGCATCAACCCCGCGGACAGCTTGCCCAGGGCCAGCAGCTTCTCCCGCTGGCCCACGATCTCGTCGCTGTTGCGGATGCCCACGAACATGCCCTGCAACAGGTGCACGGCCATCGGGAACCACCGGCTGAACGCCGCCGCGAACTGCGGCGCGGGCAGGGCCAGCAGGCGCACGTCGGTCAGCGCGCGCAGCGTCGCCGAGTACGTCTGCGTCACCTGGTCGCCCAGGTAGAACTGCGTCGCGCCCGCGTACACCCCGGCCCGGCTCCCGCGCATCAGCTCCACGTCGTCGCCCCGCACGGCCCGGCTGAGCCGGATCTCGCCGTCGAGCAGGACGTAGAAGCACTCGGCGGTCTCGCCCTCGCGGGCGACCTCCGCGCCCGCCGGGTGCTCCACCACGTCGCCGTTGTCGACGATCCAGTCGAGCTGCTCGTCGTCGAGCTGCTCGAACAGGAACAGCGCCCGCAGGTCCTCGTGCGACAGCAGCCCCGACGTGCTCACCGCTCCTCCAGGAACCTGTGCACGAGGGTCACGGCCATCGCGCCCTCACCCACCGCCGAGGCCACCCGCTTGACCGAGTCCGCCCGCACGTCGCCCGCCACGAACACGCCGGGCACGCTGCACTCCAGGTAGTACGGGTCGCGCGGCACGGTCCAGCCCGGCGGGCGCTTCCCGTCCACCAGCAGGTCCGGGCCGGTGCGGACGAAACCGCGCTCGTCGCGGTGCACCACGCCGTCGAGCCACTCGGTGCGGGGCGCTGCGCCGATGAACACGAACACGTGTCCCGTCTCCACCTTCTCCGTCTCGCCCGTCTCCACCGACCGCAGCGTGAGCTGCTGGAGGTGGTCGCTGCCGTGCGCCTCGTCCACGACCGTGCCCGACCGCACCACGACGTTCTCCAGGGCGTCGAGCTGCTCGATCAGGTAGTGCGACATGGACGCCTGCAACGACGGGCCGCGCACCACCAGCGTGACCGTGCGGGCGTGCCGGGAGAAGAACACCGCCGCCTGCCCCGCCGAGTTCGCGCCGCCCACGACGTAGACGTCCTGCCCGATGCAGCCGGGTGCCTCCGTCATCGCCGAGCCGTAGTACACGCCACGTCCGGTGAGCTCCCGCACGCCCGGCGCGTCCAGGCTCCGGTAGGACACGCCCGTCGCGAGGATCACCGAGTGCGCCGAGATCTCCGAGCCGTCGCCGAAGTGCACGACGCGGGCCGAGCCGCGCGCCTCCAGCGACACCACGTCGCGCGCCGACAGCACCTCCGCGCCGAACTTCAGCGCCTGCCGCCGGGCCCGGTCGGTGAGCTGCGCGCCGGACACGCCGTCCGGGAAGCCGAGGTAGTTCTCGATGCGGGAGCTCTGCCCGGCCTGGCCGCCGGTCGCGTGCCGCTCCACCAGCACCGTGCGCAGGCCCTCCGACGCGCCGTACACCGCCGCGCCCAGCCCCGCCGGGCCGCCGCCGACGACGATCAGGTCGTAGAACTCCTGCACCGGGTCGACCGACAGGCCCACCGCGGTGGCGATCTCGCTCTCCGTCGGGCACACCAGCGCCTGCCCGTCGGGCGTCACCACCAGCGGGATGTCCTCCGCGCGGCCACCGGCGGCCTGCACGAGCCGCTCGCCCTCCGGCTCGTCCACGCTGTACCACCGGTAGGGCACGGCGTTGCGAGCCAGGAAGTCGCGGCAGGCGAACGACCTGGCCGACCAGCGGTGCCCGACGACCTTGATCTCCTCCACGGACCGGTCGTCGGTGGACCGCCACGTCTCCACCAGCGCGTCGACCACCGGGTAGAGCTTCTCCTCCGGCGGGTCCCACGGCTTGAGCAGGTAGTGGTCCACGTCGACGACGTTGATCGCCTGGATCGCCGCGTCGGTGTCGGCGTACGCGGTGAGCAGCGCCCGCCGGGCCAGCGGGAACAGGTCCATCGCCTGCTCCAGGAACTCGATGCCGTCCATGACCGGCATCCGGTAGTCGGCGAGCACCGCGGCCACCGGCTCGCCCCGCAGCTTGATCTCCTTGAGCGCGTCCAGCGCCTCCTGCGCGGAGGTCGCGCGGACGATGCGGAACTCCTCGCCGTAGCGCCGACGCAGGTCGCGGGCGACCGCGCGGGACACGCTCGGGTCGTCGTCGACGGTCAGCAGGACGGGCTTGCCCATTCGCAGGTCCTCTCGCAGGGCCTCGTGCTCAGCGTGAACGCTACCTCGCGGACGTGCGGGGACGAGGAGGTCGCCGGGTGGCGGCGGCTACCGTTGCGCCGTGCCGTTCCACCTCGTCGCCACCGTCTTCCTCGTCCTCTTCGTCGTCAGCGTCGCCCGCGACCGCCGCCAGCTGCGCAACGGCGTGTACCTGGGGCTCACCCTGCTCTTCTTCGCCGCGGGGTGGTACTGGACGCTGTCGTACCGCACGCCGCTCGTGCCCGCCGTGGCCGCGTCGGCGGTGTTCGTCCTGACCCCGCTGCTCGGGCTCCTGCTGGCGGTGTTCCTGATCACCAACGGTGTGACCATGATCAAGCGGGAGGGCGCCCGCCCGGCGAACCTGCTGTCCCTGCTCGTCGGGCTCGGCATCGTGGGCTTCGCCGTCCTGGCGTTCGCGGGGGTGCTGACCCGGTCGACCCCGCTGCTCGTGGTGACCGTCTCGACGGCCCTGCTGATCGGTTACGCGTCGTTCGTGTTCACCTGCTACCTGCTGTACTCGTTCCTCTACGGCCGGATGCCGCGCCGCGACGCCGTGGACTTCGTCGTGGTGCTCGGCGCGGGACTGGCCGGATCGCGCGTGCCGCCGCTGCTGGCGAACCGGCTCGACCTCGCGCGGAAGGTCTTCGACGCCTCGACGGCGGCCGGCCGCACGCCGATGATCGTGACCTCCGGTGGTCAGGGGGCCGACGAGGAGGTGTCCGAGGCGCGCGCGATGGCCGACCACCTGATCGAGCGAGGGGTTCCGGACGACCGCATCCTGCTGGAGGAGCGGTCCACGACGACCCTGGAGAACCTGCGGTTCAGCCGGGCGATCATGGACCGGGTGCGTCCCGACGCCCGCTGCGTGGTCGTCACCAACAACTTCCACGCCTTCCGCGCCGCGCTCTGGGCGCGCAAGGCGCGCGTCAACGGGCACGTCGTCGGGGCGCCGACCGCGCGGTACTTCCTGCCCAACGCGATCATCCGCGAGTTCGTCGCGGTCCTCGTCGAGCACCTCGCGGTGAACGTCAGCATCGGCGCGGTGCTCGCGCTGATCTTCCCGCTCGCGGTCGTGGTGCTCTCCTGAGCGGGGGAGCCGCGTACGACGAACAGGTCGACCGGCTTGCCCGGCGGCGCGTCGGGGCACAGGATGCGGAGGACGGACCGATCGGGTGGTGCGAGGACGTGGGGTGCTGATGAGGAAGAGTCTGCTGCGCGGTGCCGTCGTCCTGGCGCTGGTGCTCGCGCCGGTGCCAGCCGAGGCCGCGCCACCGCACCGCGCCCCGGCCACGGACGCCACCTGGTTCAACGACGCGGGCAGCCCCGGCGCGGACCCGCACGTGCTCTTCGACCGGGCCAGCGGCTACTACTACGCCTACTCCACCGAGGGAGCCGATCCCGGCCACCACTTCGGCGTCTACCGCTCGCCCGACCTCGCGACCTGGGAGCACCTGCCCGGCGGCGCGCTGCGGGAGGGGCAGGACGGGAACTGGGCCCACGACTGGTTCTGGGCGCCGGAGGTCTACCACAACCCGGCCACCGGCCTGTACTTCCTGTTCTACTCGGGCCGGATGAACACGCGCGTCGCCGAGAACTTCCGGTACGCGGACTTCGAGGAGCCGTCCAAGGTCGGTGTCGCGGTGGCGGACTCGCCCGCCGGACCGTTCCGCGACATCGTCGAGGCACCGCTGGACTACTTCCCGTACGACCCGGACTACCACGACGTCAACCTGATCATGGACGCCGAGCAGAAGAAGCCGCCCGCCACGCAGGAGGAGGGCCGGACCGCGCCGCTGGGCACCTACATCCCGTTCATCGACCCCGACGTGTTCTTCGACGCCGACGGCCGGATCTACCTCTACTTCTCCCGCAACGCCTACCGGAACTGGGTCTGGGACGACGCTCTCGGCAAGTACGTCGAGGAGTCGAACATCTACGCCGTGGAGCTGACCGGCGACTGGTGGAGCGACCCGACCGGCCGCACCGTGCCGAGCATCGCGCCCGCGTACCGCAACGCCAACCTCGCTCCCGAGGACCCGCCGGGCACCAGGAAGGACGGCTACGTCCCGATCCTGAACCACGGCGCGGACCCGCAGGAGTGGGAGAACGCGCACGTCGACGACTACGCGAGGTCGGGAGGGGCGAAGAAGGACCGGCGCTGGGCCGAGGGCTCGACGACGATCCGCACGACGGACGCGCAGGGCCGGCCGCTGTACCTGCTGACCTACTCGGCCAACAACTACGAGAACGAGTTCTACGGCGTCGGCTACGCGACCGCGTCCAGCCCGCTCGGCCCGTGGCGCAAGAGCCCGGACAACCCGGTCCTGGCGCAGGACCCGGCGAAGGGCCTCTACTCGACCGGTCACGGCAGCATCGCGGCGTCCCCGGACGGCGCGGAGCAGTACTACGTGCACCACGGGCGGCCGTCGACCACCGCGGGCAGGGCGCTCTACACCTCCCGGTTCCTCCTGGACGACGGGAACCTGGCGATCGAGTCGTCCACCACCGACGAGCCGATGCCGTCGGGCGTCGGGCCGATCACCCCGGTGGCCGACCAGCGCGTGCTGCGGACCGCCGCGGGACGGCCGGTCACGACGACCGTGCGGGTGCACAGCGCGCCGGGAGCCGCGTTCGACCTCACCAACCCGCTGAACCGGGTGCGCGCCGAGGTCCGGCCCGCGGGCGCCGCCACCGTCACGGTGAGCGGCGGCGAGGTCACCGTGACGCCGCACCGGCGCGGCGTCTCCCGGGTGACGATCACCTACCAGCGGCAGCGTGCCGACGGCAGCTACACCGACGTCGCCAACACCCGGCACCACCACGAGACCCCGGCGGCCGTCACCGTGGGGCTGGTCGTCCGTTGAGCCGGGCGGTGGACGGCCTGGCTGAAATCGGACAGGTTCTTTGACAGGCGGGGAACCCGCTGAGACCGTGACCTCCGGTCCCCGGGTCCGCATCGGGGCGTGACAACGATGTCAGCGAGAAGGGTGTCCCCATGCCGCCTGGAGTCAGACGACACCGTGCCCCCGCCGCGGCGACGGCGGGCCTGCTGATCGCCGGACTGCTGTCCGGCGGTGCGATCGCCGCACCGGCCGCAGCGGCGGCAGAACCCGCCGATCCGACGACGCTGGTCAACCCGTTCGTCGGCACGCAGAACTTCGGCAACACCTTCCCCGGAGCGAGCGCGCCGTTCGGCATGGTCCAGGTCAGCCCCGACACCGGCGGTCAGGGCGGTTACGACCACCAGCAGAACTCGATCTACGGCTTCAGCCAGACCCACCTGTCCGGCGTGGGCTGCGGCGTGGTGGGCGAGCTGCCGATCATGCCCACCACGGGCGCGGTCGACACCGTGGACCCCGCCGCCTACCGCTCGGAGTACTCGCACGACGACGAGGACGCCTCGCCCGGTCACTACCGGGTCGGCCTGAAGCGCTACGGCGTGAACGCCGAGCTGACCGCGACCGAGCGCACCGGCTGGCAGCGCTACACCTTCCCGGCCACCGGCGCGGCCAACGTCCTGTTCAACACCGGCAAGGCCAACCAGTCGGTGTTCGACTCCGAGATCCACGTCGTCGGCGACCGCACCGTCGAGGGCCGCGTGCGCTCCGGCGGCTTCTGCGCGGGCCGCGACGAGCACACCACCTACTTCACCGCCACGTTCGACCGCCCCTTCACCGCGACCGGCACGTGGCGCGGCTCCACCCGCACCCCCGGCTCGCGCGACGCCGCCGGCACCGGCGGCAACGGCGCGTGGGTCACCTTCGACGCGACCGCGGACCGCGACGTCGTGCTCAAGGTCGGCCTGTCCTACACGGGCGTGGAGGGCGCGCGGCGCAACCTCGCCGCCGAGACCGGCGACTCCCACGACTTCGACGCCACCCGCACGGCCCTGCACGACACGTGGGCCGAGCAGTTGCGCTCCATCGGCATCAGCGGCGGCACCCCCGAGCGGCAGACCGCGTTCTACACGGCGCTCTACCACTCGCTGCTGCACCCCAACCTCGCCGGCGACGTCGACGGCAGCTACACCGGGTTCGACGACCGGGTGCACGTGGCGACCGACCACACGCCGTACCAGAACTTCTCCCTCTGGGACACCTACCGGCCGCAGAACCAGCTCCTGGAGGTGCTGCGCCCGCAGGTCGCCCGCGACGTGGCCCTGTCGATCCTGGACGTCGGCCGCGACGGCGGCTGGCTGCCGCGCTGGGCGCTGGCCAACAGCGAGACCAACATCATGACCGGTGACCCGGTGACGCCCTTCCTGGTCGAGGCGTGGTCCAAGGGCCTGCTCGCCGGGCACGAGGAGGAGGCGTACCGGCTGCTCAAGGCCAACGCCACCACGCTGCCGCCCGCCGACTCGCAGTACAACGGCCGCTCCGGCGTCGAGCACTACAAGGCCCGCGGCTACATCCCCTCCGGGCTCGTCCTGGGTCAGGACTGCGCGCACAAGGGCGGTGACAACGACTGCGTCCACCCCGCGTCGGCCACCCTGGAGTACTCCGCGGCCGACGCCGCTCTGGCCCTGATGGCCGAGGGCCTGGGACACCGCGAGGACGCGAGGACGTTCGCCGAGCGCGGCCAGTGGTACCGCAACCTGTGGGACTCCTCGATCGCGCAGTTCCGCCCCCGCACGACCGCCGGCACCTGGTACGCCCCCTACGACCCGGTCGAGGCCGGGCACCAGTTCCACGAGGGCGGCGCCCACCAGTACCAGTGGCTCGTCCCGCAGGACACGGCCGGACTGGTCGACCTGATGGGCGGCCGGCAGGCCACCGAGCGGCGCCTGGACGACTTCTTCGTCTACGACGAGCTGCTCACCGACCCGGCGGGCACCGCGCGCACCGACTGGATCACCCAGCCCTACGACTACTACGGCAAGCCCACCTACAACCCCAACAACGAACCCGACCTGCACGCGCCCTACGTCTACCTGTGGGCCGGGGCGCCCGCGAAGACCGCGACGGTCGTGCGGGCGGCGATGACGCTGTTCACCACCGGACCCGACGGCATGACCGGCAACGACGACCTCGGCACGATGTCGGCCTGGTACGTCTTCTCCTCCCTCGGGCTCTACCCGACGATGAGCGGCGCGAACTTCCTCGCGCTGTCCAGCCCGCAGTTCGAGTCCGCGACCGTCCGCATCGGCCGGTACGGCACCTCGCAGGGCGGAACGCTGACCGTCACCGCGCCCGGTGCGAGCGACGCGAAGCGCTACGTGCGCAGCGTGTCGTTCGACGGCCGCGACGTGCGGCAGACCTGGCTGGACTGGAGGACGATCGCGCACGGCGGCACGCTGGCCCACCAGCTCGACACGACGCCGTCGTCCTGGGGGACCGGCCGCGACGCCGCGCCGCCGTCGGTGAACAGGGCGCAGGCCGACGGCCGCCGCGACGTGGACGCCTCGCTGCGACCGGCGTCCGCCGTCGTGCCCACCGGCGCGACGGCCCAGACGGTGCCGCTGAACCTCGACGTGCTCGGCCAGGCACCGGGCGCGCTGCCGGTGACCGTGCGGACCACCGCGCCGCAGGGCTGGACCGTGCGGGCGACCCCGCGCTCGCCGCTGGTGATCAGGTCGAACCGGCTGCCCGCGCAGCAGACCGTCGCCCTGGAGGTGACCGTTCCGGCGGGCACCCCGGTCGGCACCAGCTCGCTGAAGGTGAGCGTGTCGGCTCCCGGCGCGAGCACCGTGGACCTCACCGCGTCGATCGAGGTCCGGGAGGCGGCGGTCTGCGCCGCCCTGGCGGGGACGCAGTGCGCGGTGGACCTCTCCCGCGAGGCGAACCACGACGGGACGGCCACCACGGCGCAGTCGGCCCAGGGCGACTTCGACGGTCAGGGCTGGAGCTACGACGGCGACCTGCTGCCCGCGGCCGGCCCCGTCGTCTGGGGCGACACGACCTACGTCGCTCCGAACGCCACCGGCACGGCCGCGAACTTCGTCGAGGCCCGCGGCCGGGGTCTGCTGCTGCCGCAGGGGAAGCACGGCTCGCTGCGCCTCGTCGCCGCCGCCCACAACGGCCCGGTGACGTCCGCGCTGACCGTGCGCTACACCGACGGCACCACCGCGGACGTGCCGGTCGTGGTCGGCGACTGGGCCGGGTCCACCCCGGCCGGCAGCACGGTCGTGCTCGACATGCCGCACCGCATCAAGGCGGGCAGCGGCGTGGACGGCCCGCCCGTGCGCCTGTTCGGCCGGTCGCTGCCCCTGGACGGCGCGAAGACCGTCCACTCGGTGACCCTGCCGGACGACCCGCGCATCGAGGTCTACGCGCTGACCCTCGCGTGAGGGCCGGACCGTCCCGCCCCCGCTCGGGGCGGGACGGTCCGCTCAGCTCTTGGGCCGCACGGCGGCGGCCACCGAGCCCATCGACACGAGCATCACGAACGCCGCCAGGCTCGCGATGAACACGGCCACCGCCACCAGCGAGTCCTCCTCCGGCGGCACGGAGTCCTCCGGCTCGTCGCCCGCGAGCGGCGCGCTGCTCGCGGGGGGCGCCGCACTGCTCGGCGGAGGAACCGGCGCCGCCGTGGTGACCGGCTCCTCCGACGGCTCGACCACCGGTACGGGGGACGGCACGGGCTCGGGCGGCTCCGCGACGGGAACCGGGACGAGTGGCGCCGGTGGGACCACCGGCGCGGGCGGAACGGTGTTGCGGACCGGCTCCACCGGCGTCGCGGACCCGACCGGGGCGGGTGGGACCGTGTTGCCCGCGCCGCCCCCGCGTTCGGGGTCGGACCACGACACCACGACCCCCTGCACGAGGTAGACGTCCGGCACGGCCCGGAACTCCAGCACCGTCTCGTCCCCGCCGTCCTCGTCTCCGTCGTCGGGCAGCGGCCACACGACGACGTCGGTGCTCATGCCGTTGAGGTGCGCGGGCCGCGCGGCCCCGAGCGCGCTGGAGGTCAGCGCGTTGCCCGGCTCGCCCAGTCGCCGCCCGCCCACCCAGATCTCGTCACCGTCCAGCGCCCAGTCGCCCTCGTGCGCGGTGACGCCCAGGCGCGCCGCCGGACCCACCTGCAGCGGTGTGCGGACGGTCCGCGCGCGCTGGGAGGTCCTGATGTGCGCGTCGTGCACCGTCACCCGCCGGCTCGGCGCGTCGGCCGCCGACCACACGACCACCACCGACCAGCCGCCCACGCAGTCCCGGCCCAGCGGGGTCCAGACGTCGGCGACGCCCACCTCGGCCGCGGCGCCGCCCGGCAGACCGGCGAACTCCGCGGTGACGTCGGCGTGCGCGCTGTAGAGCAGCCCGTCCTCCGGTCCCAGCCGGGCCGGCTCGTCCTCCCGCAGCGCGAACCGGCCCGGCCCGATCCTGGTGGTGGTCCCGTTCACCGACAGCGCGACGGCCTGCTCCCGCGGTGATCCCGCCGGGCGACCGGCCCGGCCGCACGGTGCCGTGCGCGACCGGCCGGTGTCCCCGCCCCAGTTCAGCTCGGCGTGCACGACCGACGCCCCCGCGGGGATCGTCAGCAGCGCCGTGGAGGAGGTGAACGTCGCCGGATCGCCGTCCACGTCGGCCCACCGCATCGGGAAGTGGTTGTTGAGCCCCTCGCCCTCCCGGTTCTGCGCGCGCCGGCACGCGACGGAGTGCGGCGGGCACTCGGTGACGGTGTTCCCGGCCATCGCGAAGTCCCCGCGCACCGTGCGGTCGAACGCGACGTGCAGGGGATGTTCCAGCCCAGGGGGAACAGCGGCGGAGATCTCGGCGGGGAGTGCGAAGAAGAGGACGCCGGAGGCCGCGGCCGCACACCACCTCCTGACCGTGCGCACGAATGACCTCCCACCGGAACTGACAGACGACTGTAGGGTTTCGCGGCGGTGGAACACATCCCTCGGCCGGGTGTTCACGATGGGGGCAACCTCGTTGACGTGCGGCGCAGCGCCCGAGGATGCTTCGATGTCGGGTGCGCCGACCGCCGGGGAGGAATGCTGGATGTCTTTCTTCTCCGCGGTCGCCGTCGTCGTTCCGGTCGTTCTCGCGATAGTCGCGACGATCGTCGCCGGACGCCTGCGCCGCGCCTCGGAAGGGCAGTTCGACGGTGATTCCGCGTCGTTCGTCGGCGGGGTGCTGAACGCGTTGTTCGTCGTCGTCCTCGCCTTCTACGTCGTGTTCGCCTGGGAGGCGGGCAACGACGTGCACGAGCGGTCAGCGACCGAGTCCGCCGCGCTGGTGGACGCCTACTGGCAGGTGGCCGCCGCGCCCGAGCAGGAGCGCGACCAGCTGCGGGGGCTGATCCGCGACTACACCACCAGGGTGGTCGACCAGGAGTGGTCGCTGCTGGAGCGGGGACGGGCCGATCCGGGGGCCGACGAGCTGCTCGTGTCGCTGCGCGCCGGTGTGGCGGCGCTGCCGGTCGAGGACGAGAAGGTCAAGAGCGCCCGCGAGCACGCCCTGCGCGACGTGCGGCAGGTGGTCGACAGCAGGCGCGAGCGGGTGGCCGTCGCCGGTGGCGGTGACGCCCTGCTCCAGCTGCTGCTCGTCGGAGCCGTCGCGGGCGCGGTGCTGATGGTGGCCTTCCCGCTCGTGATCGGCTTCAGCGCCGGTGTCCGGCACGTGCTCGTCGTGGGAGTGCTCGCACTGGCGCTCGCGCTCGTGCTGTGGGTGTCCATCGAGCTGGGGCACCCGTTCAGCGGAGTCTTCGCCGTGCAACCGGACGCGTTCCGCGCGGCGCTGGTGGAGTTCTCGGTCATCCCCTGATCTCGTCGAGGTCCGGCGGCGCGCTCGCCGCCGCGGGGGGTGCCGGGGGAGGGGCGTGCTGCGACGGCGCGCTGTCGGCGCCGGCCGACATCAGGGCGATGCCGATCGCGACGCCGACCACCACCGCGACGCCGACCACCGCGACGGCCACGACCAGTGCGAGCAGCAGGCCACCGCGGCGTCGCGGCGGCTCCTCCGCCTCCCGCGGCGGCGCCCGGTCGGGGGAGGCGGCCGCGCTGTCCGGCTCCGCGGCGCGCGGCGGGATCGCGACGAGCCGCGGTGGTGCGGTGCCGATCGCCGCCAGGGCCGAGCGCAGGGCCGCCGCGTCGGGGAAGCGGTCCTCCCGGCGCGTCCGCAGGCAGCGGGTGATCACGGCGCGCAGCTCGGGCGGCACGTCGTCGCGCGTCAGCTCCCTCGGCCGCCCCGCCCGCACCCGCGCCAGGTACGGCAGCACCGCGTCGCCGGGATCGTCGGCCGCGAACGGCGGTCTGCCGTCGAGCAGCGTGAACAACGTCGACCCGAGCGACCACAGGTCGTCCGCCGCGGCCGGTGCGGCACCGTCGAGCACCTGCGGCGAGGCGTGCTGGTAGCTGACCGTCTGGAGCGACGCCGACAGCGCCG
The DNA here is from genome assembly GCF_016464305.1 of Umezawaea beigongshangensis. Classification (GTDB taxonomy): domain Bacteria; phylum Actinomycetota; class Actinomycetes; order Mycobacteriales; family Pseudonocardiaceae; genus Umezawaea_A; species Umezawaea_A beigongshangensis. The sequence goes on along the minus strand of NZ_JAEIOJ010000002.1, from coordinate 15,762 downwards.
CGTCGACGCCGCGCGCGATGGCGAAGTCGGCCAGCACGTACGAGGCCGGTGGCACGAGCACGTTCTGCGGCTTCACGTCGCGGTGCGGCACGCCCCGCGCGTGGGCGAACGCCAGCGCGTCGGCCACCGCCGTCCCCGCCGCGACCACCTCGGCCACCGGCAGCGGACCGCGCTCGCACAACCGGTCGTGCAGCGAGCCCTGGTCGTAGTACTCCATCACGACGCACGGCCGTCCGTCCGGCACCGTCCCGGTGTCGACGACCGTCACGACGTGCGGGTGCCGACGCCCCAGCCGCACCGTGGTCTCCAGCTCCTCGCGGAACCGGGCGAGCGAGGCGTCGTCCCACACCTGGAGGACCTTCACGGCCACGTCGCGGTCCGGCCCGATCTGCCTGGCCCGGTAGACCGATCCCGCGCCGCCCTGCGCGATCAGCCGGAAGTCGGCGTAACCGGGCAGGGAGATCTCCGGACGCGCCGGTCGCGGCACCGGCCGCGTGGTGCGCCCGGACTCCGGTGCCCGTGCCGGCGGGTCGTCGTCCGCGCCCGGCCGTTCCCGCTCGTCGTCCACGCGGCGAGCGTAGTCAGCCCGGTGGCCCGCGGCCGGTCAGTCCGCTGTGGACGGTGGCGCGGAGCTGCCCGCCGGGCGGTGGTGCCGCCCGGCGGACAGCGGGGTCAGCGGCGGACGCCGGTGATCGCCTCGCGCACGGACTCCAGCTGCCTCAGGGACGCCTGGAGCACCGCCTGGAGATCAGCGCCGCCCGCACCGCTCCGGCGGCCGAACACCGCCGTCCCGCCCTGGAGGGGAACCACCGGCTCCCCGTCGGACGGCAGCGCGTCCTCCAGCTCGCGCACGAGTGCGAGCTGTCCGGTGAGCACCGCGTGCATCCTGTCGACCTCCGAGATCGTCCGGGCGATCTGCTCCGCGTCCGGGACGGCCGTGCCGCCGTCGTCCGCGAAGACCCGATCGGCCGATTCGCACGGAGCCGACGCCTCGACGTCGTTCCGGATGGTCGTGATCAGGAGGTCGTCGCGCAGATCGTCGCGCGTTCGTCTCGTTCCAGCTCGGTTCTGCACCGTCGTCATTGCCGCACGCTCCCCAGTATTCGGCACTGGCCTGCCACCCTAGGTGATCTCGGCGCCACCGGGGCGAGGGTGTGCGCGGACGAGCAGAGGACGTGCCCCCTCGACGATCCGGGACGTCGCGCGGACGGCGCGCGCGGTGTTCTCACCGCGGTGCGGATCGTCGCGGACGACGTGACCCCGTTCCCCGCGACGTCGGCACCTCGCGAGGAAGAAGCGCCGCCACGACCGCCCCCCGCACCCGCGGTCTGCTCCCCGGACGCCCTGCGGGAACGACGAACCGCTCGTCGACGGGCGCGCCGCTGCCGCTGCGCGCACCGCGCCGCCGTCCGCACGGCGGTCCGGTCGCGACGGTCAGCTCCCGGACGTCACGGCACACCGCTGCCGCAGCACGTGCGGGCGCCCCTCCGGCTGGTGCGCGCGGTGATCAGGCGCGGTCGCCTCCCCGGTCGGGGGTGGAGTCGAGGTGGCGTTCGAGCGCGTCGAGGTGGGTGTTCCACAGCTCGCGGTAGGGCGCGAGCCACTCGTCGATCTCGGCGAGCGGCTCCGGGCGCAGCCGGTACCAGCGGCGCTGGGCGTCCTGCCTGACCTGGACGAGTCCGGCCTCCCGCAGCACCCGCAGGTGCTTGGAGACGGCGGGCTGGGTCAGCGAGAGCCGTTCGACCAGCTCGTTGACCGGGCACTCACCCCCGCGCAGCAGGTCGAGAATCCGCCTGCGGCTCGGTTCGGCCAGTACCTCGAACGTCGTCGCCACCGCGGAAATATACCAAGAGAGGCATGTACGCCGTCGGGGCGAGCGCGGTCAGCCGCCGTGCAGGACCGAGCGCCAGGTCGTCGCGGCGCTCAGCGCGGTGCGCCACGGCCGGAGCACGCGCGGCGCGATGTTGATCCCGGCGACGCCCGTGAGGTGCTCACCCCTGCGGTACACGGCGAGGAACCGGCGCGACTCCGGGTCCAGCTCCAGGACGTGGCACTCGTCGTGTCCCGCCAGGTGCCCGTGCACGTCGATGCGCAGGTCGTACTGCTCGGACCAGTAGTGCGGTACGGATTCGAAGGGCGTCAGCGCGCCCTCGGCGAGGATGTTCGACGCCACCAGCGCACCCTGAGCCGCGGCGTTCGCCCGGTGCTCCACCCGCACCGGCGCCCGCAGCACCGGGTGTTGCCACTGCGCGACGTCCCCCGCCGCCCACACGCCCGGTGCGGCGGAGCAGAAGCGGTCGCACACCACGCCGTCGTCCAGCACGATCCCGCTGCCCCGCAACCACTCCACGTTGGGGCGCGATCCGATGGCCACGAGCACGGTGTCGGCGGACAGCGTGGTGCCGTCGGACAGCCACACGCCGGTCGCGCGCCGGTCGACCGACAGGATCGACGCGACACCGGTGCTGGTGCGCAGGTCCACCCCGTGCTCCCGGTGCGCCGCCGCCACGACGGCACCGGCCTGATCGCCGACGAGTCCCGCGAGCGGGGCCGACGCCGGTTCCACCACGCACACGTCGACGCCCTCGGACCGCGCGAGCGCCGCGGCCTCCGTGCCGAGGAGCCCGGCGCCCACGACCACCAGGCGGCTGCGGGGGACGAGGCGCTTGCGGAAGTTCAGCGCGTCCTCCAGCGTCCGCAGCGAGTGCACGCCGGAGACGCCGTCCACGCCGGGCAGCACGCGCGGACGCACGCCGGTCGCGATCACCAGGGCGTCGTAGTCCGTGGTGGACCCGTCGGACAGCGACACCTCGCGCGCGTCCAGGTCGAGGCCCGTGGCCGTGGTGCCGACCCGCAGTTCCAGGCGCAGCGCGGTCAGCTCGTCGGCGGAGCGCAGCTGGGCGCGCTCGGGGCTCCAGTCGCCGCGCAGCACCTGGTTCAGCAGGGGAGGGCGGCTGTAGGGCGGACTCGGCTCGTCCCCGATCAGCGCGATCTCCCCGCGATGTCCGCCGCGCCGCAACGACTCCGCCGTGGACAGCCCCGCGGTGGACGCGCCGACGACGACCACGCGGTGGATCGGGGTGCTCATTCCTGGAGGTCCTCCCGAGGCCCGTCCTACAGCGGTGGCAGGAGAGTACTGGCCTCCGCGCGGGCGCCGAGCGGCACCTCCCGCCCACGACGGGCACCGACACGCTCGTCGCGTCCGGCTCCACCGCGACCTCCCGCGCCGCCGGGGCCACCACCACGCGGTCGGCGAGGTCCTGCACCAGCACCGGCCCGGTCCGGTGACCGGCGGGCACCACGTGGTCCGGGGGCTGCGACCCCCACCCCGCGACGCGACGGTGGGCGTGCCGTCCTCGTGCACGGCGCTCGCACCGGCCGTCGAGCTGGTCCACGACCGCGGTGATCGACGCGGCGTCCTCGGGGCACCGCTGCTCGGGCAGCCCGAGGAGCGGGAGTGGACCGGCCGGTTCTCACCGGCCACCACCACCGCCGTCCGGGCCGCGGACCGCCCGTCGGCGGTGCGGCCGGGAAACCGGTTGGCCGACCCCCGTTCCACCGGTACGGTCGCGGGTCCGGCACGGATCGTGGACGAGAAGGAGGACGCGGGACGACCGTGGTGCGGGTGTCGTCGACGGTGTCCGGCCGGTCCCTCCTCGAGCACGGAGAACGTCGTGTCGCTGCGCTTCCACGAGATCGCCGAGTCCCGCAACCGGATTCTCAACCCCGTCTCCGAACACCACGTCGCCCTGCTGGGGGAGCTGACCGGGCTCTCCGCCGGACGACGACTGCTCGACCTGTGCTGCGGCAAGGGCGAGATGCTGTGCACCTGGGCGCTGCGTCACGGCGTCCACGGCGTCGGCGTCGACATCAGCGATGTCTTCCTCGCCGCCGCGCACGCCAGGGCCGCCGAGCTGGGCGTCACCGACCAGGTGCGCTTCGTGCGGGGCGACGCGGCGCGGTACGTGGCCGAACCCGCGTCCTTCGACGTGGTGTCCTGCCTGGGCGCCACGTGGATCGGCGACGGCCTCGCCGGCACGATCGAGCTGATGAGGCCCGCGCTGCGCGACGGCGGGCTGCTGCTCGTCGGCGAGCCCTGCTGGACCTCGCCCCCGCCGCAGGAGGTGCTCGACGCGTTCGGCTTCCCCGAGGAGATGTTCACCTCGCTGCCCGGCACGCTCGACCGGTTCACCGCGGCGGGTGTCGAGCTGATCGAGATGGTCCTCGCCGACGGAGGCAGCTGGGACCGCTACGTCGCGCCGCAGTGGTGGGCGCTGGACGAGTGGCTCAGGGCCAACCCCGACGACCCCGACCACGACGGGGTCCGCGAGTTCCTCACGCGCTCGCGACGGGGCCACCTGCTCGCGCGCGAGCACCTCGGGTGGGGTGTGTTCGTCCTGCGCCCGGCCTGACCGGTGGGGGAGCGGGCCCGTCGCCCGCTCCGGCACGTCACTCGCCCGAGCGGATCTCCGCGACGCCCTCCGGCACGACGCGCAGGTCCTCGAAGCGGGACGTGCAGCCCTCGCCGGTCGGCGACTGACCCAGCACGCCGATCGACAGCTCGGTGTCCTCGCCGAGCGCGAACTGGCGCACCAGGTCCCACCGGCGGCCGTCGGACGAGGCGTGGAAGGCCGTGGCCGGTCCGTGCCGCGAGATCCGCAGCCACGTCGACGTGCCCGGCACGACCCACGCGTTCGCGTCGTCGGACACCCCGCGCGTCACCACGCCCACGACGGTGAACACGTCGGCGGGGGAGCGCTCCAGGCACAGCTTCGCCCAGCGGTCCTCGCCCGCCCACGCCAGCAGCACCGCGGCGTCGAACGTCGCGGTGCCGTCGCAGCTCACCCTCGCGGAGAACGCGAAGTCGCCGCGCACCGGCGTCAGCGCGCGCGGGGCCGTGAGCACCGGTGGCGCTCCGCCCGGCGAGACGAACAGGTCCGTGCGCGGTCCGGCCACGACGGTCACCACGCCGTCGTCCTGCGTGACGGCGGCGGGTCCGGTCAGCGGCGCGCTCGCGCCCGGTACGACGATCTCGTGTCCCATGCGCCCACCGAAGCGGACGGCGGCGCGCGGGGCAAGGGAGCGTCAGGCTCCGGTCTCGGGCCGCCGCCGTCGTCCACCCGCGGGCGCGGCCGGCGGCACGGGTGTCTGACGTGTCGCCGTGACCGGATCCTCGGGCCGGGGATCGGACGCGGGCGCGTCCAGATCGGCCAGGTGGATGGCGGCCAGTTCGTCGTAGATCGGAGTCGAGCTCATGGGTTCATGCTGTCCTCTTCGCCCCCGTCCGGCGCAACCACCCCCCGATCTTGCGGTGTCGAACCACTCCTCCGTGGGACACGTCACGCGCGACGACCGGGCGTGCGGCATCCTGTCGGGCTGCCGCCGCAGTGCGTCCACCCGGTCGGGTGATACCTATCGAAAAGTTTCCGAAACGCATTGCCCGGCGAGGAGAGCACGGGCACGGTGGAGTTCCACCCACCGGAGTGCCGCTCCGCTGCCCGGCTCCGGTCGTCCTTCGAGGAGGAAGGATGTCTGGACGCGTACTCGGCCGCGTGGTGCGGTCGTCCTGCACGTCGGCTCTGGGACTGCTGCTGGGGGCCTCGCTGATGGCTCCCGCCGCCACCGCCGCACCGCGGGACGCGGCGGCGTGCAACGGCTACGTCGCCCTCACCTACGACGACGGACCCAACCCGTCGTCGACCCCCGCGCTGCTCAACGCGCTGCAAGCGGCGGGCGCGAAGGCCACGTTCTTCACACTGGGCTCCCGCGAGCAGCAGTACCCGGACCTGCTGCGCAGGATCAACCAGGCCGGCATGACGGTCGGCAACCACACGTGGTCGCACCCGCACCTCACGCAGCTGGGGACGAGCCAGGTCCAGCAGGAGATCAGCAGCACGCAGCAGATCACCCAGCAGATCATCGGCAGGTCGCCGACGCTCTTCCGCCCGCCGTACGGCGAGACCAACGGGACGGTGCAGAACATCGCCAGGAGCCAGGGGCTGGCGCAGGTCCTGTGGAGCGTGGACAGCCAGGACTGGAACAACGCGAGCACGGACCAGATAGTCGCCGCGGCCGCCAGGGCGCAGGCGGGCGGCGTGGTCCTGATGCACGACGGCTACACGACCACGGTCAACGCGGTGAGCCGGATCGTGCGGGACCTGGCCGCCCGCAACCTGTGCCCCGGAGTCCTGGTCAACCGCGACGGCACAGCCGCGGTGGTGGCCCCGTAGCGGGGAGCGGAAGCTCGGCCGGCGGTGCCTGAACGGTCGACTCGCGCACGGGGGTGGGCGCGGTGCGGGGGTGCGCCGGTCGTCCGCCGCCTCGCTGGACCGCACGCGGAACTCGCGGAGCGTGTGGTCCAGCGAGACGGGACGACCGGGGCGGAGCACCCGGACCGCCGTCTGCGCACGAGCGGCGATCGGACACCGCGGCAGTCCTGCTCAGCTCACGCGCTCCGGGATCTCCGCGTCCAGCACGTCCACCGCGATCTCCTGGCTCAGCGTGCCGCCGGACAGCTCCAGGTCGTCCCCGCTCCAGAAGCGGCCGGGGTCGTACCAGCTGGCGCGCTTGCCGGCGGGCAGCAGTCCCATCGCCTCGTAGGTGACGGCGACGACCTCGGCGCAGTACGCCGTCTCCAGGTCGCCGTCGGGCCTGGGGCCGCGCAGGTTCGGCAGCCGGCCGCGCAGCCAGCGCGAGGCCAGGCGTGCCGTCGAGGGGAAGGGGGTGCCGTCGAGCCGGGCGATGGTGCGCAGCAGCGCGTCGTCGGACTCGCGGGTGTGGTCGAACTCCAGTTGCCGCAGCCACGCCCGCTGGCCGTACTTGCGGGCCCAGGTGACGACCGCGTCGCGCAGGTCGTGCAGCTGCACGCCGCGCTGGTGCGTGCCCGTCCACACGTCGGGCAGTGACCGGCCCATCTCCGCGTGCCACATCAGCGGCGGCAGGTCGTCCAGCACGACCGACATGCCGACGTGGTTCACGGGACTGTTGGTGGTCATCCGGATGGCCCGGTCGGCGGGCGACTGCCCGCGGAAGAGCCACACGTCACCGGTCCGCGTCAGGTTGACAGCCTCGTCCAGGGTGATCCGCGTCTCCGCCATGCTGTGTAGCCTAGGCAGATGCGCTGGTGGAAGCTGCTCGGCCTGGCCGGATTCGTCGGCGTCGCCGCGACGGGGGCCGTGGTGGCCCGCTCCGAGCGGCAGCGCCGCGCCTACACGCCCGACGAGGTGCGGTCGAGGCTGCACGCGCGCGTGGCGGAGGCGACGGCGTCCGAGGCGGTCAGTCCCTCAGCGGATCGTGCCCCCGGTTCATGAGGGAGTAGCGCCAGCGGCTGCGCGCGACGTCGCCGCCGGGCTTCTGCGCCAGGTGCCGGTGCACGTAGCCGACGATCCCGCGCATGGTCTGGGTGTCGGACTCGGTCAGGTCGGACACGCGCTTCTGGAGCAGGTCGACGACGCGCCGTCCGGAGTGGTCGCCGTCCTCGGCGACCTGGCCGACGGATCTGGACTCCCTGGTTCCGAGCCAGCGCCGCAACTCCGAGGCGCTCATGTTCACCGCCTCGTCGAAATCTCGGTAGATGCACATGAACCGAGTTTCGGACGGGTACCCCTCCGGCGCACGTCAAAAGGGTCGCCCGCTCGGGTGAGCACCACGGGTGTGGTGGTCGGGTGACCCGACCACCACACCCGTGGTGGAACAGACCTCAGGCGGTGGTGTCGCGCTCCCGGCGGACCTGCACGCGCCTGCCCTTGATGGTGGCGCCGCGCAGGGCCGAGATGACGTCCTCCGCGGCCTCCTCCGGCACCTCCACCAGCGAGAACCGGTCGGCGATCTCGATCGCGCCGATGTCGCGGCCGTTGAGCCGCGACTCGTTGGCGATGGCTCCGACGAGGTCCTGCGGGCGGATCCGGGCCGCGCGGCCCGCACCGACGAACAGCCGCGTCATCCCCGCCGTGGGGCCCCGGCCGCGACGAGCGCCGCCGACGCCACCGGGTCCGCTCTGCTCGCGGCGCGGCCGCTCGGTGCGCGGCGCGACCTCGGGGATCTCCTCCTCGTCGGCGGCGGCCCCGCTGGCCTCGTGCGCGAGCTTGACCGCGGCGAGCGCGACCTCCACGAGGTCGAACTCGTCGGTCAGCGACTCCACGACCACCCGGAACGACGCCAGGTCGTCCTCCAGCAGGCTCTCGTGCAGCGCCGCCCTGGTCAGCTCCAGCCGCCGTGCGCGCAGGTCGGCGACGGTCGGGATCTTCTCGATCTCGATCTTCTGCTTCGTGACCCGCTCGATCGTCTTGAGCATCGAGTGCTCGCGGGGCTCGGCCAGCGTGATCGCCACGCCCTCGCGCCCCGCGCGACCGACCCGGCCGATGCGGTGGACGTAGGACTCCGGTGCCGACGGCACGTTGTAGTTGATCACGTGCGTGAGCTGGTCGACGTCCAGGCCGCGGGCCGCGACGTCGGTGGCCACCAGCAGGTCGGCCGTACCGGCGCGCAGCCGGTTCATCACCCGGTCGCGCTGCTCCTGGCTGATGCCGCCGTGCAGCGACTCGGCGCGGTAGCCGCGGCCGTTGAGGGTCTCGGTGAGCTGGTCGACCTCGTCGCGCGTGCGGCAGAACACGATGGCCGCCGTGGGCGCCTCGACGTCGAGGACCCGGCCCAGCGCCGCGGGCTTGTGCGCGCGGGACACCACGTAGGCGACCTGGCGCACGCGGGGCGCCTCGCCCTGCGGCGTGGTCTCCCGGCCGATCTGGATGCGCACCGGCTCCCGGAGGTGGCTGCGCGCCATGCGGTCGATGCGCGGCGGCATCGTCGCGGAGAACAGCACGGTCTGCCGCTGCTCCGGCACGGCCTGGAGGATCTGGTCGATGTCCTCCGCGAAGCCCATGTCGAGCATCTCGTCGGCTTCGTCGAGCACGACCATCTTCAGCTGGTCCAGGTTCAGCGTGCCCCGGCCCATGTGATCGATCGCACGTCCCGGCGTGGCCACGACGACGTCGACTCCGCGTTCCAGCGCGCGCAGCTGCCGGCCGATGGGCTGGCCGCCGTAGATCGGCAGCACGCGTGCGCCGATGTCCTTGCCGTAGCGGTGCACCGCCTCCGACACCTGCACGGCCAGCTCGCGGGTCGGGACCAGCACGAGGGCCATCGGCGCCGTGGCGCTGCGGTCCTTCTCCATGCGCTGGAGGACCGGCAGGGCGAACGCGGCGGTCTTGCCCGTGCCCGTCGCCGCTTGTCCGAGCAGGTCGTGCCCCTCCAGCAGAGGGGGAATGGCTTCGCGCTGGATCGGCGTCGGTTCCTCGTAGCCGAGGCCGGACAGCGCGCCGAGGAGCTCGGGCCGCAGCGCCAGCTCGGCGAAGCCGGTCCGGTCTTCGTTCGCGTCCAGGGGCATGGGCGTGTTCCTCCAGGGGTAGTGCGACGGTATCGGTGGTGCACATGTTCCCCTGTCGCTCGGGAACTCACCCGACCGGCCGTGCGTTGTGGTCTTTCGGCGTCGTGAAGAGGTACCCGCGACGGGTCGTCGACGCACCGGTGAATCGCCGGTCACACACGGAATTCACCTGGGCGCCACGGCGTTGAAGGAGGAGGAACCGGCACTCGGCCGGTGATCGACCGCCCGGCTCACCGGGGACGTGAGCGGCGGGTTCCCTCGTGTCGGAGGAATCACCCTGGACGGCTCGCGCTGCCGTTCTGCGGTCTGAGGAGGTGTGCGCGTGTCCGTTCAGGAGAAGGTCGCTGTGCGGGGTGGGCGTCGCGGCCCCGGCCGTCAGGACGAGCCCGATCCCATCGGCTACTACCTGCGGGAGATCGGGGCCACCCCGCTGCTCACCGCGAACGAGGAGGTCGTGCTGGCCAAGCGCATCGAGGCGGGACTCTACGCCGAGGAGCTGCTGCGCCGAGCCGACGGGGGCGGGCGCGAGCTCGACCGCGACCGGCGCCGCGACCTGCGGACGATCGCCCGCGAGGGCGTGACCGCGAAGGACCACATGATCAGGGCGAACCTGCGGCTGGTGGTGTCGCTGGTCCGCAAGCAGTTCCGCGGCGGCCTGCCGCTGGGCGACCTGATCCAGGAGGGCAACATCGGGCTGATCCGCGCCGTGGAGAAGTTCGACTACACCAAGGGCTTCAAGTTCTCGACCTACGCGACCTGGTGGATCCGTCAGGCGATCGGCCGGGGGCTGGCCGAGCAGACCCGCACGGTGCGCCTGCCCGTCCACGTCGTGGAGGAGCTGGCGAAGTACACCAGGCTGGAGCGCAAGCTCGCGCTGACGCTGAACCGCGACCCGACCCCGGCCGAACTGGCCCGGGAGGCCGGTGTGCCCGAGAACAAGATCGCCGACCTGCGGCGCGCGTCGCGGGAGACGATCAGCCTGGACACCCCGGTCGGGGCCGAGGGCGACACGAGCATCGGTGACCTCATCGAGGACTCCGAGGTGCCCGTGGCGTCGGCCCTGCTGGAGCAGGAGGCCGTGCACGCGGAGCTCCGCTCCCTGGTGCGCACTCTGCCCGAGCGCGAGGCGCTGATCATCAGCATGCGCTTCGGCCTGGACGACGACCACCCGCGCACGCTCCAGGACGTGGCCAAGCACCTGGGCCTGACCAGGGAGCGCATCCGCCAGCTGGAGAAGATCGCCCTGAAGCAGCTCCGCGACCCCGAGCGCAACCGCGACCTGCTGGCCGTCGCCAGCTGAGGCACCGCGGAACGGCGGGTGACCGCGCGCACGCGCGCGGTCACCCGCCGTTCTGGCACGTCAGGGCGGTGCGGGGATGCCGTGGCGCAACACCAGGTCCGCGGCGACGTCGTGGAACACCGGCTCCGCGCGGGCCTCCGCGATCTGCCCGTGCAGCACCACGGCCAGCGCGAAGCGCGGCTGTTCGGCGGGGACGAGTCCGGCGAACACGTCGCGCAGCCACGTCTGCCCGGTGCCGCGGTCCAGGTGCCGCGAGCGGCCCTCGGCGCCGGCGGAGGGGAACGCCCGCGCCGCGCCGGTCTCCGGGAGCGCCGCGAGCGCGGCCCGCGCCGTCTGCGGGCTCACCACCTGCACCGGGTCCGGTCTCGTCAGCGGGACGGGTGTGCCGTCGGCGCGGCGCTCCTCCTTGACCACCGACGGCGGCAGCCGCAGGCCCTCGTTGCCGATCGCCTGGTACATCCCGGCGAGCTGGAGCAGGGTCGTCTCGACGCCCTCACCGGCGACGAGTCCCGGCAGCGTCGCCGCCGACCACTGGTTGTGCGGCGGCAGCCGTCCGCCGGTCTCGCCGGGGAGTCCCGAGCCGGTGCTCTCGCCGAGGCCGCAGCGGTCCAGCAGCGCGGCGAACCGCTCCGCGTCCACGTCGGCGGGGGAGTCGACGCCCTGCTCGACCGCGGCGGCCTCGGCGGCGATCGACGCCGCCGCGCCGGGTTCGAACGCCGTGCGGGCCGGGTCGAGCTCGCCGGACACGGCCAGGGCGTGCACCTCGCCGGTGGCGACCTCCACGACGATCGCGGCGCCCGAGGTCGCGCCGCTGAGGGCCACGTGGTCCTCCAGCAGCGACTGGGCGCGGTGCTGGAGGTCGGCGTCCAGCGTCAGCCGCACGTTCGAGCCCGGCACGGCCTGCTCGACGGTGCGGGAGGCGCCGGGCAGTTCCAGGTCGTCGCGCGAGCGCGCGATCTGGTAGATCCGCTTGCCGTCGACGCCGCGCAACCGCCCGTCCCACGAGCTCTCCAGGCCGCTCAGGCCGTACATGCCGGGCGGCGTCGCGTCGGTCCGCCAGTTCGCCGTCCCGACGACGGCCTGTCCGACCGGCGCGGACGGGTACACCCGCCGCTGCCGCACCTCGGTCCCGACCGACGGGTACAGCTCGACCACCTCGGCCGAGAGCACCGGGTCCACGTCGTCGGCGAGCACGACGTAGCCGCGGTCGGAGCGGATCGACGCGAGCAGCGAGTCCTCCGGGACGCGCCCGCCGACGGCGATGTGCAGCTTCGCCGCCAGCCGCGCGGTGTACTCCTCGTAGGTGCTGCCGAGCTTCAGCGCCCGGTAGGAGTCGGGGTTGGCCTTCCAGTCCCCGCGCAGCACCACCGGGTTCATCCACAGCTTCCGGGTGGACACGCTGAACGCGAGGCTGATGCCGTTGCGGTCGGCGATGGTCCCGCGCAGGCCCTGCACGGTCTCGGTGATGGTGCGCTGCTGCTCGGCCTCGGCGGACAGCGCCGCGGCCCGCACGCCCTGCACCTGGACCAGCCGGGCCGCCGCCGCGAGCAGGACGAGTGCGATCACCAGGCGGCTCACCCTGATGCGCACGAGGTCGGTGCGCGTACCGCGTTTCCGCTTCCGCGCCGTGGTCGTCACCGCGACTGCTCTCCTGTTGGTCACCCGGTCGGGGCGATGATCTTCCCACTCCCGGCGGTGAACGGATGCACCCGCGAGGCACAACGCCCGAACGGACGCGTCGATGGTTGCCGGACGCGCGGTTCGGGTAGGTGGGTGACGAGATCACCGACGGAGGGATACCGATGACCGAGTCCGCAGGCCAGCGCACGTCCAGCGACACGGCCGCCGAGGCGTCCGAGCTGCCCGCCGACCCCGCCCTGGCGCGCGAGGACGCCCGGCGCGTGCAGGAGCAGATCGCCGACACGACCAGGACCCCGGCGGAGAAGGTCCAGAAGGTCGCGCAGGCGGCAGAGAGGGCCAAGAAGGAGACGCCCGCTCCCGGCGGCAGGACCGAGCAGACCGGTGCGACCGGCGGAGCCGACGAGCCCGCGAAGACCGGTGCGACCGGCGGGGCCGCGGAGTCGGCGAAGACCGGTGCCACCGGCGGGGCCGAGGAGCCGGCGAAGACCGGCGCGACCGGCGCGACCGGCGGGGCCGAGGAGCCCGCGAAGACCGGCGCGACCGGCGAGACCGGCGCCGACGACCAGGACGAGCGGACCGGCTCGACCGAGCAGGTCGCCCAGAAGGTCCAGGAGACCGTGTCGGCCGCCTCGGATCAGGCCGCGCAGCTCGGTGGCACGGTGGCCGACCGCGCCACCGAGACGGCGAGCCGCGTCGTCGAGAACGCCGCGTCCGTGGCCTCCGACGCCGCCGACCGCGCCCGCGACACCGCTTCCGCGGCGACGGAACAGGTGCGGACGTACTCCGCCGAGGTGCGCAAGAGGCCCGTGCCGGTGGCCGCCGCCGCGGCGGCCGTGGCCGCGCTGCTGATCCTGGTGAAGCTGCTGCGACGCAGGTGAGCCGGTCAGCCGACCGGCTGCGGCCGGGGGACGGAGCCGGGTCGGTCCGGCGGTGCGACGAGCGGGCTCACCGCCGGGCGCTCACCACGCGCCTGACCTGACGCGCCACGGCGAGCGCGCCCACCCGTGGCGCGCGCCGTCGTCCAGCGCGTCGGTCAGGTGCACTGTCAGGTCCACCGACAGCACCGGCCGCGGCGTGGTCCACGTGGCGAACAGCGCGGGCGGCAGCGCGTCGGACAGCAGCACCGCGGACTCGGCGTCGACCGGCCGCCCGTCGGCGAAGCGCATCCACGCCACCAGCTCCGGGCGCGGCCCGCCGCTCATCGGGAGAGCGCCGAACACGGCCGTGCCGATCGGGGCCACGCCGTCGCCCTGCCGCGCGGAGAACGAGGTGGTGGTCGTGCCGACCGCCGCGCGCTCCACAACTGCGGTGTGGGCCGGGGGACGGTCGTCCACCGGGACGAAGAAGTGGGCGCTGAGCGTGCGCACCGGCCGGACGTCGTCGAGTCGCGCGCGCATCGCGGTGAGGCCGTGCGCGGCGAGCAGGCCGCCGTGCGCCCCGGCGAAGGACCACCAGCGCGGGACCGTCCGGCCCGGACAGGTGCCGGTTGCCGAACGCCAGCAGGGCCAGCAGCACGGGCTGGAAGTCCCTGCCCTTGCCGGTGAGCACGTACTCGTCGCGTGGTGGCCGCTCGCTGTGGCGCCGCCGCTCCAGCAGGCCGTTGTCGACCAGCGTGGTCAGCCTCCGGGTGAGGACGGTCGCGGTCACGCCGAGGCTCGTGGCGAACTCGTCGAAGCGCCGCAGCCCGTGGAAGGCGTCGCGCAGGATCAGGATGCTCCACCACTCGCCGACCTCTTCGAGGCTGCGGGCGACCGGGCACTCCACGTCGCGGAAACTGGTTCGTCGCATGATGCGAGCGACGCTGGGAGGAGTCACTAGCTTGATGCAACCCACTGGTCGGGTGGCAAGATCGGTGCCACGGCTCGGGACGGGAGAAGCGCATGGTGTGTCGGCGGATCGGGCTGATCGTGCACCGGGGCAGGCCCGCCGCGGTCGCGGCCGGTGAGGTCGTGCGCGAGTGGGCCGCCGAGCGGGGCGTGTCCGTGGCGGAGATGGACGTCTGGGAGCAGGACGGCGGCGCGCGGCGCAGCGCCCACGACGAGGCCGAGGCGTCCGGCCACCCCGACCTGATCGTCACCATCGGCGGCGACGGCACGTTCCTGCGCGGGGTCCGCATCGCCGTGCAGGACGACGCGCCGGTGCTCGGTGTGAACGTCGGCCGCGTCGGCTTCCTCACCGAGATCGAACCGGCGGAGATCCCCGAGGCGCTCGCCGCCTACGGCGAGGACCGGGTGGAAATCGAGTCGCGGCTGCTGCTGGGCCTGCGCGCCTCCCGCCCGCTGTCCGTCCCCGACGGCATCCAGGAGCTGCTGCGCTACGGCAGGGGAGCGGTGCTCGCGCCGCCCCTGTGCCGCCCGGACACCGGCGGGCGCGGCGTCGCCGTCGACGTCACCGCCGTCAACGACATCGTCCTGGAGAAGCTCGCGCGCGACCGCCAGGCCAGCGTCGGCGTCTACGTGGGCGGTCGGCTGTTCGCGTCCTACTCGGCCGACGCGCTGGTGGTGGCGAGCCCGACCGGCTCCACCGCCTACAGCTTCGCCGCGGGCGGCCCCGTGCTGTCCCCGCGGCTGCGCGCGCTGGTGTTCACCCCCGTCGCGCCGCACATGGCGTTCAACCGCAGCCTCATCATGTCCGCGGACGAGGCCGTCGGCCTGCGCGTGCTCGACCACTCCGGCCAGGTCGCGCTGAGCGTCGACGGGCAGCTCCGCGCCGTCCTCGACCCCGGTGACTGGATCTCCGTGCACCCCTCCGACCGCACGGCGCGGCTCCTGCGGCTGCGCCCCTCGGACTTCTACGGCAGACTGCGCGACCGGTTCGCGCTCGCCGACGCCCCCGCCGCCTCGGCCGACGGCGCTCCGCCCGCCCTGTTCGAGGGCGGTGCCTGACCGCTGGACGCCACCCCTCCCGACCTGTGGGTTAAGCGAATTTAAAGATCATTAATGGTCCGAACGGTGGAGTGGTCGCCGTTCGACGTGCCGTAACTTTCTCCGCATCGGAGGAGAAACGAACGTCGATCCCCCTGAAATCGACGCCCTGCTCTTCTTCTCCGGTATCGGCCCGAACCGGCGGACGGCACGTCTCTGCAATTCCCCCTGTCTGCAGAGAAGTGCCGTCCGCAGGGGGGACGGGCCCGATTCGTGAATACGTCGAGAGTTTCTCCGCGTGCTGACGGAGCGCGCGGAGAAACGCGCCGGGGACCGGTGTGCGCGGAGTCCTCGCCCTGCTCGTCCGTTGCGCGGTCCTGCTCGCGGCCGGCACCGCCGCACCGGTGCTGAGCCGCAGGCGCCGAGCGTCCTCCGGCTCGCGCTGACACGGCGGTCGACCAGCCGGTGGCGGGGGGGGGGGGGGGCGCCCCCCCCCCCCGCGACGGCTACTGCCGCGGGTCGGGGGTCGGCCGCTCCAGCCGCACGGTCTGGTTGGTGTCGGCCGGTGACGGTGC
>NZ_JAEIOJ010000029.1 GCF_016464305.1 Umezawaea beigongshangensis | reverse complement strand
CGTCATCGACCAGCCATGGCTTCGACACACCCACTCATCGGCCCGACGATCATCCTGCTCAACAGCGCAGGTGCAGCGTCACCCCATTGTGTTAGGAGGTCTAACAAGTCCTAACAGAATGATCATTTGATGAGTCGGCGGTAGCAGATGATGGAGCGGGCCAGGCTCATGAACCGCACAGATGCGCGGGCTCAAGTCGACGTCGGTGGCGCCGAGGCGAGATCCTGGATGCCGATTACCCCGAGGAGTTGCAGCTGCTCGATGGCGGGGCTGCCCGCAGGGGCGGTGAAGAACTGCAGGCGTTGCCGGCCGTCCTCGCTGAACAGGTTCTGGCAGTTGATGTCGAGGACACCGAGAGCGGGATGGTTGATGCGCTTGCGTTCGCCGCGACGCACGGCGACGTCGCCGCTGTCCCACAGCGCCGTGAACTCGGCGCTGGCGCGGCGTAGGCGGGTGAGCATCTCGGTGGCCGGACCGTCGTGGTCGCGGCGGGCCACAGCGGCTCGGAGGTCGCAGACCAAAACCTTCGAGTGGTGCGGATGGTCCTCTTCGGGATAGATGGACCGGCTGTCGGGGTCGGTGAACCAGCGGTACAGGAAGCTGGCCGCAGGCCCGGTGTGGTGAGCAGGCGGGCCGAGCAGGGCCGCGGCGAGCCGGTTCTGCACGACGGTTTCGTGCAGGTCGGTGATGATCTGCGCCGGGGTGGTGTCCAGCCGGTCGAGCAGCGCGAGCATGGCGGGTGGCACGTGTACCGCGTTGCCGTGCACCGCCGGAGCGGGCCGGCCGGCGAGACGGAACAGGTGTTCGCGTTCGTCGGCGTCGAGGCGGAGCGCCCGGGCCAGGGCGGCCAGCATCTGCGTAGAGGGCTGCGCGCCGCGGCCGCGTTCCAGTTCGATGTAGTAGTCCACCGACGCGCTGGCCAGCTGGGCGACCTCGTCGCGGCGCAATCCGATCACCCGACGACGCGGCCCGGCGGGGAGACCGACTTCGGCCGGGGTTATCCGGGACCGCCGCGACTGCAGGAACAGTCCCAGTTCAGCGAGGTTCACCCAACCAGTCTCGCCCGGTCCGCGCTCGGCTGCCAGGGGATGGCAACCCCTGGGTAAACGGCGCCTGGTTACCCGTCGCCGGCCCGGCCAAGGTCGAGAGGAACACGACGGACCTACGGGCCCGAAACTGACACCCCTCATGCCGGGCGAAGAAACGGGATAGAGAACCATGACAACCAACACGACGCACGACGGCCACACCCGTGTGGCTGTCGTCACCGGCGGCTCACGCGGTATCGGTCGCGAGTCGGCGCGCCGACTCGCCGGTGACGGTTTCGCCGTCGTCGTCGGATACGCCAGCAACCAAGGCGAAGCGGACACCGCGGTCAAGGAGATAACCGCAGGCGGCGGGAAGGCGATCGCGCTACGTGCCGACGTCGCGGACGAAACGGCGGTCACGGCGCTCTTCGACGCGGCCCAGACGACGTTCGGCGGCGTAGACGTGGTGGTACACGCCGCCGGTCGGGCCCACACGTCAACGATCGCCGAACTGGACCTGACGATGTTGGACGACTTGCACCGCACCAACATCCGCGGCACGTTCGTGGTCGCGCAGCAAGCCGCACGGCGGATACGCGACGGCGGCGCCATCGTCACCTTCTCCACCTCGGTGGTGGGGCTGGCCTTCCCGGGTTACGGCGCCTACAGCGCCAGCAAGGGCGCGGTCGAAGCGCTGACGCTGATCCTGGCGAGGGAACTGCGCGGCCGGAACATCACTGTCAACGCGGTGGCACCCGGCCCCACCGCGACGGACCTGTTCCTGGAGGGCAAGGACGAGGCGACCATCACCCGGCTGGCCGCCCAGCCCCCGCTGGAACGTCTCGGCACGCCGACGGACATCGCCGACGTCGTCGCGTTCCTGTCCGGCCCCGCCGGTCGCTGGGTCAACGGCCAGGTTGTCCGCGCCAACGGCGGCATCATCTGACGGCCGAAGGAGCGTTCAACACGGGCAAGACCATTCTCCTCACCGGCGCGTCCAGCGGCATCGGCGCGCTGACCGTACGTGCCCTCGCGGACGCGGGCCACACGGTCTATGCCGGCATCCGGCAGATCACCGGCCGCAACGCAACCGCCGTGGCCGACCTCAACCGCTACACCGCCGACCACGGAGTGGACCTACAGGCGGTGGAGCTGGACGTGACGTCCCAGGACTCCGCCGACGCCGCCATCACTCAGGTGATCGAGAAGTCGGGCCGCCTTGACGTGGTGGTGCACAACGCGGGCCACATGGTGCTCGGTCCAGCCGAGGCCTTCACTGTGCAGCAACTCGCCTCGCTGTACGACGTCAACGTGCTCGGCACTCAGCGCGTCAACCGCGCGGCCCTGCCGCACCTGCGCGGTCAGGGCGGGGGGCTGTTGGTCTGGGTGGGCTCGTCCAGCACCCGCGGTGGCACACCCCCATTCGTCGGCCCGTACTTCGCGGCGAAGGCGGCGATGGACGCCCTGGCCGTCAGCTACGCCGCCGAGATCATCCGGTTCGGCATCGACACCACGATCGTCGTGCCCGGCGCCTTCACCTCCGGGACGAACCACTTCGCCAACGCCGCAGCACCGGCCGACACCCAGCGGGCAGCCTCCTACGACAACCGCTACGGCGACCTCGTAGCGAAGCTGAACAGCAAACTCGCCGCCCTGATCCCACCCGACGCCGACGTGGCCGAGGTGGCAGCGGCCATCACCCGGGTCGTGGACATGCCCGCCGGCACCCGCCCGTTCCGCACCCACATCGACCCTAGCCGCGACGGCAGCGAAGTCGTCTCCGCGGTCGCCGACCGTATCCGCGCCGAGTTCTTCCATCGTGTCGGACTCGACGACCTGTTGACCCCCGGCAGCAACCGCTGACCGGACCGACTCCGACACAAGGAGACAGCAATGCCATTCGCCAACCTGAAGGTCCCCGCCGGCACGCTCTCCGCCGAGCAGAAGGAAACCCTCGTTGGGAAGGTCACCGACCTGTACGCCGAGACCTTCGGCGATGCCGTGCGCGACAACACCATGGTGCTCGTCGACGAGGTCGCCGACGGCGGCTGGGGCATCCGCGGTGAGGTGCTCACCCTCGCCAAGATCCAGCAGCAGCACGCCTGACCGCAGGGTCTGGCGCAGCCCGATCGGGGCTGCGCCAGACCCTGGGCGACATCGCTCGGCACCCCACCCCTTGAGGAGACTGATGTGGCAGCGATTATTGAGCCTTTTTCATCGTGACGGTGCAGGTCACGGCGCAGGCTGAGCAGTGAGGAGCGCGGTGGGCGAGGCTCCCGGTAGGACAGCGGTCGACCAAGATCCGATGCCCCGACCGGGAGCCTCGCCGTGCTGTCTTCCCCCGCCGCGATTCCGCTGTCCGACCGCACCCTCGTCCGCCTGGCCGATCTCATCCGCGCGGAGGGGACGCGACGTCGGTCCCGGTGGCGGCGCCTCGATCCCGGTCGTCAGGCGCTGCTCGTACTCGCCCACCTGGGCAGGCGGCGACACCCACACCCGCCTCGCCGTCGGGTTCGACATCTCCTGCAGCACCGCCTGGCGCTGCGTCCGCGAAGCGGCAGACCTTCTCGTCGCTCTGGCCGACGACCTCCGCACCGCAGGTGAACGCGCCGCCCGACTGGCCTGCGCGATCCTGAACCGCGCCAGCACACCCGGCCGGGGCCGACCCCCTGCCGGGCTCCGAGATCCACGGCAGCAACGGGGTACGGCGCGGCCGGGGGGACGATGCGGGACTGGAGCGCGTGCACGGCTGGATCCACCGGGCCGACATCGGCTTCGTCCGCCAGGGCGTGCTGGCGGTGTGGTCGCAGGAGGCGGCCTGGAGCCAGATCCTCCAGGCCGCTGCGGAGCACTGCGACATGATCGGCGAGGCCAAGGACGAGGTGTTCCAGGCCGTTCTCGGCGAGGCCGCCTCGGCGCGGCTGATCGATGAGTTCGCCGCGCTGCCGGCCTTCCGCCGAGCCGCTCGGCACACCGAGCAGCTCACCGTGGCCGGGCAGATCCCCGGAACTCGCCTCGCTGACCAAGCCCAGCAACCATCGGCACTGGTCGGGGGCGAGGCCGAGCACGCAGTGCGGCGCCCGCCACTCGGTGAGGTCGTCGAGGACGGGCGCGAGCGGGGTGCTCAGCGTGTGGGCGAGGAGTTCGGCGGTGGCACGGGCGCGCGGCAGGGGGCTGGACACCACCAGCGCTGGCCGCACGCGTGGACGGGACCGGGACTGGACCGCTGGTGCATCACCGGAAGGTGGAACTGCACCACTGGTCAACGCGCCGGACGCCCGCCAACCCTGTGCGCGATCAGGGCACTCGTGCTCCGGTCCGCGGAGGAGGACCCGCGGCGGGGCACCGACGCATCCGGGGTGAACCGGCGTGTCTGGTGTCCGACATCCAGGGTCAAGACCCAATGCCGGGTAGTTAAGGATCTCCGTTCTCCTGCAAGGAAGTCGGCGACCATGTCGTGGCGGCGTAGAGGCCGGGGCCGATCTTGTGGATGAGTCCGCTGTCGGCCCAGCGGGAGAGTTGTCTGTACGTGATGTCGAGGGTGATGTCGCCGAAGTGGGCCGCGATGTCGCGGGGTCGCCAGAGACGGGTGGGATCTTCCTGTAGCAGGACCAGAATCCGGTGCCTGCGGCGCTCGGCGGGGGTGATATTGCGGTCGTCCCGGGAGCGCGGGCTGCGGCTGCGGGGGGTTCCAGGACGCTGATGTCGAGGGCGGTGACGGTGCGGCTTCGGTCGGGTCTGCCGTCGTCGCGGCGTTCGCTGTAGCGGGAGATCGGGGATCTGACCTTGCGGGTGCTCACCTGTGGGCGGCGGGGCGGAAGGAGCGCGGCCAGGACCCGACGCGCGATGACCCCGGTCGCCTCGGTGTCGTCGACGATGATTCCGGTCGCCTGGACGACCTGGCCGCGGGCAGCGTGCAGGGCGATGGTGAACCCGCAGCGGTCCGGGTCGGTGCCGGGCCGGGACTCCGCGGCGTCGACCATGACGGTGCGCAGGAGTTGGCAGAGCGTGAGCAGGGACCACATCTCCTGCTCGATTCCGGCCGGGTCGCCCGAGCGCAGGACGCGTCCTGCGGTGATCGTGTGGCGCAGGGCGTAGTACGCCGATTCGTGTTCCCACCGCTGGTGGTAGCTGTGCCGCGGCGTCCCGGTCGTTGGAGTCGTAGTGCCAGGCCGGCGCCCTCGGGGTACTCGTAGGCGGTCTTGAAGAGGCTGGATCCGCCGGTGCGGTCGTCGGTGGTCACGGCGGTCACCACGTACTTGTGGGACCAGTCGAGCACGGGGGTGAGCGCGCCGGTGGGGGTCCACCACATCGGGTAGCAGCGCATGGTGTTCGTGGCCGGGTCAGCGGGCATCCGATCGGCGCGGCGGCAGTCGTGCTCGCCGTAGACGACCTGCACGACCGCGCCGGTCTCGCTGGTGCGGACGCCGGAGGTCTCCGCGGTGGTGGCCACCAGGTCGGCCGGGATGCAGCCGAGGATTTCACAGAACGCGGACAGCACCTGCAGCGAGAGCCGTTCCGGGGTGCGGGAGACCAAGCAGTGGACCTGGGACCACCCCAGATGGTCACCCGTTCGGTAGATGTGGATGCGCTCGTGCACGCACCACTGTTGGCGCATACTTCGTTCGTGGAGAACTCCAAGCGCAAGGAGCGCCTTGTGGTAGACCAAATTCGCACTACCGGCAAGTGGATCTCCGTCGGTCCGAACACGCCCGAGATGAAGCTCGACGGTCTGGACAGCGATCACATCAAATGGGGCGTCCCGGCCGCGGGTGACCCGAACGCCGGGCGGAGCGAGTACGAGTTCACCGGCGCCCTCGCTCACACGAAACACGACGGTAGCAACAAGTTCGAGGTCACACTGGGCACGTTCACGCATCACAACTACGTGATCTTGATGGGGCAGCAAACGGAATTCCAGGCGACTCTCGAGGTCAACATCGACTTCAAGGACGATGGTACCAAGCATAAATGCACCGTTGTTTTCTCTCACGTCGAAACCGTCAACTCGCCTGGCTACGTGGACGACAAGGTCAAATTGCCGGAGGTCTCCGGAAACGAGATCGTGCACATCGAAGGCGTCGAGTACAAGGTGTCGATCGTCGGTTTCCTGGTGGGCGGCCACGGCGAACCGCTTCCCCAATTCCTCAGTGCAGAGGGCAGGCACAACGAGGCCGACATCATCGCCAGGTTCGAGCGGACGAACCCATTGGTCGGTGGCTGAACCGTGGATGGGTTTTCCGCCGTTACGGGTCTGTCGAACGAGCGGCTCTGACCCTGTGCCGCTCTTAGAGCCGGTCTCACGTGGTTGCTTTGGTGAGTTGCTTGAAGCAGGTCAGCGCTGCGGCCAGGGTGGCGAAGGCGCAG
>NZ_JAEIOJ010000028.1 GCF_016464305.1 Umezawaea beigongshangensis | reverse complement strand
GCGCGCATGTAGCAGCCGTCCTCGGGGTGACCGGTGGGGATGCGGGTGCTGCCGTCGCCGTGGTGCTCGAAGGTGGCGTCGGTGATCTGGTCGTAGAGCCGCTGAGCGTCCTCGACGTGGATCGAAGGCGCGAGCGTGGTGGCGTTGACCCGTGCGACACCGTCGGACCTGCTCCTGCCCGACAGATCGGCCCACAACTGCCTGCCGCCGGTCTGCTGGGTGTAGGCACCGGAGACCAGCCACAGGGCGCGCTCGTTGCGACCGAGCTGACCCAGCAGCGCCAGCGCCGCGTCGGACTGGCGTCCGGCGATCAGGTCCCGCAGGTGCTGGGTGAACGCCTGCACGTCCGTCCGGCTGTTCGGATCGGCCATGACCGCGTCCAGCTCACCCGGCGCCACCGCGGTCGAGGGAGTCGGCGGCTGTGCGTTCGGGTTGGCGAAGAAGGTGTTCTCGTAGCCCAGCGCGCGCAGCACGTCGGAGACCTGGGTCTGCCGCAGCGCCCGGCGGCGGACCGCGTCGTTGAGAGCGCCGGAGATGGAGGTGCCGTGCACCGCGTGGAACTCGCGCTCCAGCGCCTGCACCTGGTTCAGATCGCCGCCGAACATTCCCAGCGTGGCGTTGACCTGGCGCATGTCCACCGGAGTCGCGCTCAGCGCCGCGCTCAGCCGGGTCGCGTACAGCTCCGCGCGCCGCACCGGGTCCTGCACGTAGTCCCTGGCACCGGGGTTCGCCGGGCGTTCGAGGACGTCGTCGCTGTCGGTGCGCTGTTCGGGGGCGGTGTCGGTGCTCGGCTTGGTCGGCCCCGCGCTGTCGCCGGGTCGGGTGCCGAACTGCTGGAAGGTGCCGCCGTCGCGCAGGCCGGTCCAGCCCTGCGTGCGGTGGGTGTAGACCTTCGTCGTGGCCGCGTGGGTCTCGCCGCGGTGGCCCAGGGCGCGCATCTCGTCGGCGAAGGACTGCGCCTGGGTGGTGGTGCTGTTCTTGGCGTCGGGGTTGGTGGCGGTCTCGCACTGGAGCATGACCACGGGGGTGTCGGGGGTGGCGTTCGCCTTGGCCATCAACCCGGTGGCGTCGACGATGCGGGCGATCTGGTCGCCGCGGATGGGCTTGACGCCGTTGGGAGTGGGCACGTCGAAGCCGCGCTGACCGGCGTGGCCGTCGGTGTAGAAGGGCTGGCCGCGCCAGGGTGAGTCGACGTCGGTCCAGTCGCCGGGCTTGCCGCCGCGGTCGGGGACGTCGCCGGGGTACTGGCGGTAGGTGGAGTCCTGCCGGTTCTCCGCGGAGGTCTGCATGAACTCGGCGTCGCCGGTACGCGTGGGGAAGGCGATGCCGACGACGTTGCCGTTCTTGTCGGTCAGCGGCTTGTAGCCGACCTCGATCACCGAGCCGTCGTCGTCCACGAAGGGCACGTAGGACAGGTCGGTGGTGTCGGGAGCGGTGTTCCCCGGCGTGTTGGTGTCGTGAGAACCGGGGCCGGAGTCGTCCGTCCGGCGATCGGTGTCCGGTGCCGTGTCGGTCGCGGAACCGCGCTCCCTGGTGCTCGGATCCGTGCCGGGCGCAGAGGTGCGACCCAGCTCCCGGTCGATCTTGGCTTCCTGCTCGGCCCTGATGCGGTTGCGGTTGTCCTCGATCGCCTGTTCGTCGGCGAACATCGCCGCCAGTGCGTCGATCTTCGCCTGGTAGGCCGACTTGTACGCGAAGTGCGAGCCGTCGTCCGTGCGGGCGATCTCACCGTTGGGCGCGAACTCGAAGTTCTTGTTGAAGGCGTTCGGGCCGGTGAAGGTCCGGCCGTCGGCTTCGAAGCTGCTGTCCTTGGTGTAGGAGCTGAAGTCGGCCTGGTAGTACTGGTGGAACTCGTCGAAGAACTTCTTGATGTTCTCCGGGCTGACGGTCCCGCGCTGGTCGGGCGAGTCGCCGATCTTGTGGGCGAGATCGTCGATGAACGCGAACGTGGTGTCGGCGTCGTGCATGTCCCGCAGGTAGAAGCCGAACGGGTCGGAGTCCACCATCGCCCGGACGGCCTCGTACTGGCGCGAATCGGGCCACAGGTCCTTGTGGCGGTCCATCATCTGGACGCCGAGCTTGTGCTCGGGTTCGCGGTCGTGCTGGCCCTTGCCGTCGCCGAACTGGTTCTTGGAGTTCACCTTCTCGATGTCGTGGAACAGGATCGCCTTGGCCAGGGCGTCCTTCGGGATGAACCGCGAGTCGGGGTCGTCGTTCTCGGTCAGCTTCTGGAACTGGCCGAGCACCATCTGGGCGTGCTCGTCGAACGTGTAGGGCTCCTTGCCCGTCGTCTCGTTCGGCTGCCGGAAACGCGTGTCGGCGGTCCTGTTGGGATTCGTGGCGATTTCGCGGAACTTCGGTTCCAGCTCGGGGAACTTCTCCGCGAGCGACTTCACCAGAGCGGCCGGGGACGGCGGGTTGTTCCGGTCGTTGAGCTTCGCGCTCAACTCCTCGCCGAACTGCCGCTGCTCGGCGCTTCGCTGCTGGGCGTTGTCTCGCAGCGAAGCGAAGTCGTTGTCGTAGGGCTGTTGGGTGCTGTCGCGGGTGTCGAAGTCGACGCGGATGCGCGCCACGTCCGAGGCCAGCACCGCGCCGATCTCGGCCTGCGTCGCCAGGTCGGGGATCTTGTCCAGGAACGCGTTCACCGCGCCGGGGTCGACGGGGGTGATCGTGAGGCCCGGCAGGTTCTGCTCGGCGACGCGGATCGCGTTGTCCGTGACGGTGCTGGCCAGTTCCTGCCGGAACTTCGGATCGACCAGCACGAGGGCCGGGTTCTTGCTGAACTCGGTCTTGAGGCCCTTGTCCAGAACGGGCAGCTGGTTTTGCGCGATCGTGCGGACCGCGTCGGAGTCCATCGTCGTCAGGTCGTGCTTGGTGAACTGGTCCAGGGTCTTCCTGAGCACCGACTTCATGACCCGGTTGTCGATGGCGTTCTTCAACCCGGCCTCGTCGAGCTTCAGCTCCGAGAACGGCGTCGTCGCGTTCGCCTTCAGATCAGCGGTGATGTCCTTCTGCAACGCCTGCAACTGCTTGTCGGCGAGAAGCCTCTTCGCCTTGGGCGCCGGATCGGGCACCGACGTCAGCTTCTGCAGCTGCCGCTCCACCGCCCCGGCGGCGTCGTTGCGCAGCGACTCCGCGAGCTTGCTCCTGCTGTCGGCGTCCAGGACGCTCAGCTCGGGCCTCGACATCGTGTCCGCGACGTGCCTGTCGATGACCGCGTCAGCACCCAGCACCTCGACCAGCGACTGCTTGGGCCCGGAGTTCACCGAGATCCCCTCGGTGGCCGCCTTGCGCAGATCGTCCAGAGACCGGATCGACTTGTTCTGGTTGATCTTCTTGCCCAGCTCCTGCGCCACACCTCCGGCCAGTCCTGAACGGAACTCGCCCATCACCCGCTTGGTGTGGAACTGGTCGAGCGGCGGCAGATCGGCGCGGGTGCTCAGGTGGGCGTCCAGAGCTTGCGTCACCGGAGACACCACGGCCGTGGAGATCTGGGCCACCGCGGTCTTGCCGGGGCCCTCGGTGTTGACGAAGTCGTTCAACCGCGCCGCGCGCGTGTCCAGAGAAGCGTCGGGGGAGCGGCGGTTGCCCTCCGAATCGGGGAAGCTGTCCGCGTTCGGCTCGATCCGGGCGTCCGGCGTGCGGTCCTGCGGGTCCTGCGCGAGCTGCTCGCGCGTGGCGACGTATTCGCGCAACTGGGTGGCGATGTTGCGCAACTCGGTCGCGTTGTTGCGGAAGGTCGGGGTCCACTCGCCGGTCTTGCCGTCCTGCGTCCAGGTGAACCACGGGTCGTTCTTGCGACCCGCCGCCGTGCTGTCGAAGTCCTTCGGCAACCCGAGCTGGTCGTAGAGTTCCGCGATGTCGTTCTTGCGACCCGCCGCGTCCGACTTGTAGTAGTCGTCGGTGCTGGCGAACGTCGTCAGCGAGCCGGGAAGGGCGTTCTTCGCCAGATCCGCACGGTCGTTCCTGCCGATGCCGAACTGGTTCGCGTCACCGTTGTGGTCCACGTTCATCGTGTCGCCGGACTTGAGGTCCGGAGAACTCTCCAGCTTGGTGTCCAACGACATCTTCGTGAAGGCGTCGTGCGGGACCAGGAAGGACCGGAGCACCGGCTGGAGCGTCCCGCCCTTGGCGAACTCGGGGTGCTTGTCGTGGACGGGCTTGCCCCCGGCCGTGTGCTCGTACTTCTTCAACCACTGCGCGACGCGCAGGGGACGGCCCGCGCTGGCCCACAGCGGTGCTGTGCCGGTGCCGGTGGAGACGATGATCTGGCCGGTGTTCGGATCCTGCTGGATGTCCTTGTAGTCGGAGAACCCGGACCCCGGCTTGTTCGGGTCCGGTGTCACCGCGCTCGGGTTGACGACCGCCGAGTAGATGCGGACGTAGTGCTTGCCCGCGATCGTCTCGATCTGGTAGTCGCTCCGGTGGAAGACGTGGCGGGAGCGGTCCGGCCTGACCTCCACCGTCGGACCGGGGAACGAGATGCCCGGTCGTCCGATGTGGACGGACTCCTTGGTGCCGAGGTACGCCGGCTTGCCGTCGACCACCGCCTCGACCAGGTGAACCGGTCGGCCGGTCGGGTGGCCGATCGGCGGGGCGAACGTCCCGTCCTTGCGCAGCACGTGCACCTGCGCGTCGGACTTCCGCGCGATCTGCTCCAGAGTCGGGTCAGGACCGTTCTTCGTCAACGAGGAGGTGACGACCTCGTCCTGCTTGCTCTTCGCCTCGGAGCGGGCCTTCTCCGGTCCGACCTCGGGGTGCAACGTCACGGCGACGGCGTTGGCGAACGACGTCTTCTGGTCCGTCCCCTTCACGTGCACGGCGTCCAGGCCGTGCAGGTCGAGCATGATCACCTGTTTCGGCACGACCTTGCCCCGGTCGACGACCGTGCCGGGCCGTTCCGACTTCACCGAGGTGTCCGGCGAGGTGTCGTTGTGCCCCCTGGCCATGACGTCCGGGTCCGACGCCGGTCCGCTGTTGCGCGAGGAGGGGGCGGAGTCGCTGGTCGACGTGGGCGCGGTGGTCGGCGTGGCGGGGGGTGTGCTGGGTGGAACGGTGCCGGTCTTCACCGCGGTGTCGGGCTTCGGCGTGGTGCTCTGCCTGGTGTCCGGCGTCGGCGACGTGGTCGTGCTCGGTGTCTTCGTGGTGGGCTGTGCGCCCGTCGTCCTCGTATCGGGCGACGGCGTGGACGTCGGCTGCGCGCCGGGCCGGGTGCTGGGAGGTGGCGCGGGCTGCGTCGAGGGGGTGGGCGAACCCGTGTTGTTCGGCCCGCTGTTCTGCGGACCCCTCCCCGGAGGCGTCTTGGCGTCGGACGTCACGACCGGTGCCGGGTTCGGACTCCGCGTACCGCGGTCCGGGGTGGGGCCGGGAATTCTGGAGTCGGAGACCGGGCGCGGGTTCGGCGTGGTGCCGCGCTGGTCCGGTCCGCTGTTCGTGGGCTGCTTCGTGCCGGGGGTGTTCGTGCCCGGCGGATTCGTGCCGCCCCGGTTGCCGAAGGATTGTGGTGCGGCCTTCGTGCCGGGGTTCTGACCCGGCGTGGGGCCGGGGATGCCGGACTTCGACGCCGGTCGCGGGTTCGGCGTGCTCGTGGGGCCCTTGGCCGGGTCCGTGGAGCGCGGCGGCGTGTTCGCGGGAGGCGCTGTGGGGTTCGCCGGGTTGGGCGTGCCGGTGGTGCTCTTGGCCGGACCGGGGATCTTCGAGTCGCTGGCCGGTCGCGGGTTGGGAGTGGTGCCCTGCGACGGGTTCGGGGCGCCCTTGCTCGGCGTGGGGCCGGGGATGCCGGAGTTCGACGCCGGTCGAGGGGTCGGCGTGCCGCCCGGTGTGGTGGTGGCCGGACCCCTGGTGCTGGTGGACGTGGGTCCGCCGTTCTTGGACGGCGTGTTGGTGGTGTTGGCCGGGGTCGGTCCGGTGTTCTTGGGTGGGGTGTTGGTGGTGTTGGCCGGGGTCGGTCCGGTGTTCTTCGGCGTCGGCCCGGTGTTCTTGGGTGGGGTGTTGGTGGTGTTGGCCGGGGTCGGTCCGGCGTTCTTCGGTGTCGGCCCGGTGTTCTTGGGAGCGGGCGTGGTCGCGTTCGGAGACGTGGGCCCGGTGTTCTTGGACGTCGTGGGGCCGGGGATGCCGGAGTTCGAGGTCGGCCGGGGCTTGGGCGTGCCGGTGCTTCCGGGCGTGCTGGTGCTCTGACCGGGCACGGGACCGGGGATCTTCGAGTTGCTGCCCGGTCGCGGGTTCGGCCCGCCCTTCGCACCCGGTGTCGTGCTCGGGCTGCTCGTGGAAGGAGCCGGACCGGCGCCCTTGGACCCCGGCGTCGTGTTGGGTGCGACTGGTCCGCCCCTGGTGCTGGACGGCGAAGGCGTCTTGGCGGCACCGGGGGTGGTGTTCGGGTTGGCGTTGCCCGGCAGCGATCCGGCCTTGGTGGAGGGCGTGGTGGCCTTCGGTCCGCTGCCCGGTGTCGTGTTGGGGCTGGCGGGCGGGGGTGTGCTGCCCTTGTTGCTGGACGGGGGCGGCGATGCCTTCGGCCCACCCTGCGTCGTGCTGGGGCTGGCGGGCGGGGGCGTGGTGCCCTTGCTGCTCGACGGGGGCGGGGTGGTCTTGGGTCCGCCGGTCGTGGTGTTGGGGCTGGCGGGCGGGGGCGTGGTGCCCTTGTTGCTGGACGGCGGCGGGGTCGTCTTCGGCCCGCCCTGCGTCGCGTTGGGGCTCGCGGGCGGGGGTGTGCTGCCCTTGCTGCCGGACGGGGGTGGGGTGGTCTTGGGTCCGCCGGTCGTGGTGTTGGGGCTCGCGGGCGGGGG
>NZ_JAEIOJ010000027.1 GCF_016464305.1 Umezawaea beigongshangensis | reverse complement strand
GTTGTGGTTGAGCATCCGGGCCTCTTCCTGGGCCAGGACAACCACCCGCCTCGCGCGGTCGGTGAACCTCTCGAACATTCGCACTCCCTGACTGCTGCGCCGGCGGTCCTCGGGCTCCACCATGGCGAACCGTGGAGAGCGCGGCACCGTACGACCACTGTAGTCGTCGAGGCCGTCGCGCTCAGTTCCCGATCGCGGCAAGTCGACTTCGGGGATCTCTGACACCCGTGACAACGCAGGTGGGGGCCCTGTGATTCCACGGGTTGAGTCGTGTCCGCTCATGGCGAACAGTCCCCCGATCGGCCGAGCCGCCGGTGACCGGCGTCACGGTCGGCTGGCAAGTCAGGCGACCCTCTGTAAGGTTAGGCACGCCTTAGACCGACGACGCGAGGGTACGAGCGCTCATGACCGTTCCGGCGAGGGTGGCACCCTGCGGAAGCTCGGGAACGCCCGGCGGCGGGCCCCTGGCCCGCTCGGTCGCGGCCGCCTCCACCCTGCCCAGCTACGTGGAGCTGCGCTTCGGCCTCCCCGAGGACGCCGCGGCCTCCGGCTGGGTGCTGTGCTCCGAGCTGCTCGACCAGCCGGAGCGCTTCGCCGCGTGGCGCGCGAACCTGGGCGAGTGGCTCGTCGAGCAGTACGGCGTCGCTCCGGAGCGCACGACCGGCGGCTACGTCACCGGGTGGTACCTCAGCGTTCCCGGCCACCTCGCCGGGCTGCTCTTCCACGCGGCCCGCCGCGTCCCGTCGCTGCGCCCGGAGGACGTCGCGCTGCGGCTCTCGCCGGACGGCCGTCCGCACCCGGTGGGCGTGGCGCTGCTGTCGGACGAGTTCGCGTGCCTGCCCGACGACCCCGAGGGCGACGATCCCGCGGCGACGGTGGTGGCCGACGAGACGGCACTGGCCGGGGTGCTGCGCGCGAGGTTCGCCGCGCACGCCGCGAGGTTCGTGCGGTCCTTCGGCCCGACCGTGCGACTGGGCCGGCGTCAGCTGTGGGCGGCGGCGACCGACGCGCTGGACAGCGCCGCGTGGACGGCGGGTCAGCTGTGCGGCGACGAGGCGTCCGGCGTCACCGACGCGGCGCTGCTGCTGCCCGACCGCGTGGACCCGTTCACGTCGGCCTCGACGCTGCGCAGGGTGGACGGCGCGTGGACGAGGCGCCGGGAGAGCTGCTGCTTCCACTACGCCCTGCCGAACGCGGAGCCCTGCGCCACCTGCCCGAGGGTCTGCTCGTAGAAGGCTGCCGCCGACCAGCTCAGAAGGCGCGACTCGCCGTGCTCGAACGGCCGGCTCGCGGTGCCCGAACAGGAAACTCGCGGTGCCCGAACGGGCAACGCGCGCATCGGCGGCGGGTGACACGTGCGCGCTGTCGCGGGACCGCTCGCGAAACTCGTGGAGCGAGCGGTCCCGCGACGCAGTCGCGGCAGGTCACATCAGCCCTGCTGGTGGTACGCCTCCAGGACCTCGGCCGGGATGCGGCCGCGGTCGGAGACCTTGTGGCCCTGCTTGCGCGCCCACTCCCGAATGGCCTGGTTCTGCTCCCGGTCGGCCGACGCCGGGCGGGCCTTCGTCCCGACCGGGCGTCCGGTGCCGCGCTTGCGACCACCGGCCCGGCGGGCACCGGCGACGAACTCCGCGAGCGCGTCGCGCAGTTTGGTCGCATTGTCGTCAGAAAGGTCGATCTGGTAGGCGACGCCGTCCAGGCCGAACTCGACGGTCTCCTCAGCGGTGGAACCGTCCAGGTCATCGACCAGCGTTACGGTGACCTTCTGCGCCATGCGTATCCTCCAGGACTCGAATGCGCGGTACTGCATGCCCCGACCGCGACCGAAACTAATGGTGTGCTGAGGTGCAGGTTAGCGCACAACTGCGGATACGCACCTGGCGAGACGTGAGAAGTCCGTCATTCCGGGCGCACGAGCGGGAAGAGGATCGTCTCGCGGATACCGAGACCCGTGAGGGCCATCAGAAGACGATCAATACCCATTCCGACACCACCGCTCGGTGGCATTCCGTACTCCAGTGATCGCAGAAAGTCCTCGTCGACCGGCATGGCCTCGTCGTCGCCCGCCGCGCCCAACCGGGCCTGCGCTTCCAGCCGCTCGCGTTCCACGACGGGGTCGACCAGTTCCGAGTAGCCCGTGGCCAACTCGAATCCTCGGACGTAGAGATCCCACTTTTCAGCGACACCGGGCTTGGTGCGGTGCTGCCGGGTGAGCGGCGAGGTCTCCACCGGAAAGTCCCTCACGAACGTGGGGGCGTGCAGGTGATCCCCCACCAGGTGCTCCCACAGCTCCTCGACGAGCTTGCCGTGCCCGGTCTTCGGGTCGACCTCCAGACCGTGGCGGTCGCACAGCGCGAGCAGCTCAGCGGCGGACGTGTCGGGAGTCACCTGCTCCCCGACGGCGTCGGACAGCGACTCGTACATGGACAGGGTGGTCCACTCGCCGGACAGGTCGTACTCGGTGCCGTCGGCCAGGGTGACGACGTGGGAACCGGCGACAGCGGTCGCCGCCTCCTGGATCAGCTCCCTGGTCAGGGTCGCGTTGGTGTCGTAGGTGGCGTACGCCTCGTAGTACTCCAGCATCGAGAACTCCGGCGAGTGCGAGGAGTCGGAGCCCTCGTTGCGGAAGTTCCGGTTGATCTCGAAGACCTTCTCGATGCCGCCGACGACGCAGCGCTTGAGGTACAGCTCCGGCGCGATGCGCAGGAACAGGTCGATGTCGAGCGCGTTGGAGTGCGTGACGAACGGCCGCGCCGCCGCACCGCCCTGCAACGTCTGGAGCATCGGCGTCTCGACTTCCACGAATCCGCGGCGGTCGAACGAATCGCGCAGGGAACGCACGACGGCGGCGCGGCTGCGCACGGTGTTCCGCGCCTGCGGGCGCAGGATGAGATCGACGTAGCGCTGCCGAATTCGGGTTTCCTCGGCGAGCTGCTTGTGCGCCACCGGCAACGGGCGCAGCGCCTTGGACGTCAGCCGCCACTCGTCGGCCATCACCGACAGTTCGCCGCGCCGGGAAGTGATGACCTCACCACGCACGAAAACGTGGTCGCCGAGATCGACGTCGGTCTTCCAGTCCGAAAGAGCGGTCTCGCCGACGCGGTTCAGGCTCAGCATCGCCTGGAGTTCGGTGCCGTCGCCCTCGCGCAGCGTGGCAAAGCACAACTTGCCCGTGTTGCGGATGAACATCACCCGACCGGTGATGCCGACCATCTCGCCGGTGGCGGTGTCGGGCTCCAGGTCGGGGTGGTTCTCCCGAATCTCGCGCAGGGTGTGCGTGCGGGGCACTTCGACGGGATAGGGATCGACGCCGCGTTCGAGCAGGCGAGCGCGCTTCTCCCGACGCACCCGCATCTGCTCGGGGAGGTCGTCATCGCTGGTCACGGCGTTCGTCTCTGGCTGCTCGCTCACGAGCCAAGAGGGTACGGAAACACCGGCGCGCAAATCGAACCGGATACCCGGTGTGCTGACTAGGTTGGAGGCGTGACGAGAGCCGAAGATCGACCTGACGACGCCGACCTGCGGGCTCGGCGGGCGAAATCGTTCGGAGCGCACGCTTTCGCCTACGCGGAGCACAGACCGGACTACCCGGTGGAGGCCGTCCGCTGGGCCCTGGAACCGGTCGGTTCCCCGGTGCAGCTCGAAGTGCTCGACCTGGCGGCCGGAACGGGCAAGCTGACCGGTGTCCTGCTCGGCGAGGGGCACCGCGTCACAGCGGTGGAGCCCGACGAGGGGATGCTGTCCGAGCTCGTGCGCCGCTGCCGCGGGGTGCGGGCGCTGCCCGGCAGCGCGGAGCGCATCCCGCTGACCGACGGCGAGGTGGACGCGGTCCTGGTGGGCCAGGCGTTCCACTGGTTCGACCCGGAGCGCGCGCTGCCGGAGATCGCCCGCGTGCTGCGTCCCGGCGGGGTGCTCGCCGGGCTGTGGAACGAGGAGGACGGCGGCGTGCCGTGGGTGGCCGAGGTGAAGCGGCGAGCCGAGACGAGCGCGTCGGGCACCGACGCGCCGAGCGCCCCCGCGGAGTGGATGGTCGTGGACGAGCACTTCACGGCCGAGGAGACGGCCCTGTTCCCGCACTCGTTCCGGCGCACGGCGGAGACGCTCGCGGAGACGCTCGGGACCTACTCGCAGGCGCTGGTGGTGTCGGAGCGGGAGCGCGCCGAGGCTCGGCGGCGGACGACGGACTTCCTGCTGTCGCGCGAGGAGACGCGCGAGGGCGAGTTCGACGTGCCGCTGCTCACGCACGTGAAGCGCCAGATCCGGGTCTGAGGACCGGGAGCGCCGGGCCGCCGTCGTGGGCGGCCCGGCGGCCCGTCAGCGCATGTTGCGCTCGAACACCAGGCGCAGGCCCAGGAGCGTCAGCGCGGGCTCGTGGTGCTTGATCGTGGCCGACTCGGAGACAACGAGGGGCGCGAGGCCGCCCGTCGCGATGACGGTCACCGGCCCCGGCTCGGTCTGCTGGAGCTCCTCGACGATCCGCGTCACCAGGCCGTCCACCTGGCCGACGAACCCGTAGACGATGCCGGACTGGAGGCACTCCACGGTGTTCTTGCCGATGACCGAGCGCGGGCGCAGCAGCTCGACCTTGCGCAGCTGCGCGGCGCGGGAGGCCAGCGCGTCCACGGAGATCTCGATGCCCGGCGCGAGCGCGCCGCCGAGGAACTCGCCCTTGGCGGAGATGACGTCCAGGTTCGTCGAGGTGCCGAAGTCGACGACGACGCACGCGGTGCTGTGCAGGTGGTGGGCGGCCAGCGTGTTGATGACCCGGTCGGAGCCCACCTCCTTCGGGTTGTCCACGAGCAGCGGCACGCCGGTGCGCACGCCGGGCTCCACGAGGACCTTGGGCACCGCGGAGTAGTACCGGCCGAGCATGACGCGCAGCTCGCGCAGCACCGCGGGCACGGTGGACAGCGCCGCGATGCCGGTGATCTTCTCGGCGTACTCGCCGAGCAGGCCGCGCATGGTCAGCGCGAGTTCGTCGGCCGTCATGCGGGCGTCGGTGCGCATCCGCCAGTCGCGGACGAGCGGGGCGTCGTCCCCGGTCCCGTCGTACAGGCCGAGCACGATGTTGGTGTTGCCGACGTCGATGGCGAGCAGCACGGTCTTCCTCAGCTCTCGGCGTGGATCAGCGCGTCGAGCGCGGCGGCGTCGACGGTCTCGGAGGGCGTCCGCGTGACGGCGCCGCTGGACAGCCCGGAGCCCTCCGGGGCGTGCGCGGGATCGGTGCCCAGCTCGACGACGCGGTTGTCGGCGTCGACGAACACCACCCGCGGCCGGTGGGAGCGGGCCTCCGCGTCGTCCATCTGCCCGTAGGCGATGAGGATGACGAGATCGCCCGGCTGCACCAGGTGCGCCGCCGCGCCGTTGATGCCGATGACGCCGCTGCCGCGCTCACCGGTGATGACGTAGGTCTCCAGACGCGCGCCGTTGGTGACGTCGACGATCGCGACCTGCTCGCCCTCCAGCAGGTCCGCGGCCTCCATGAGGTCCTCGTCGACGGTGACCGACCCGACGTAGTGCAGGTCGGCCTGCGTGACCGTGGCGCGGTGGATCTTGGACTTGAGCATCGTGCGGAACATGGCAGACCTCCAGGTGGGACCGGTCAGCCGGCGTGGTCGGCGTTGTCGCCGTCGCCGAGCAGGATCGCCGCGTTGTCGACGAGGCGGGTGGAGCCCACCCGCGCGGCCACGAGCAGCCGCGCGTCGCCGTGGGCCGGCGCGGGGCCGAGGTCCGGAGCACGCAGCTCCAGGTAGTCCAGGTCGACACCGGGGGTGGCGGCCAGCGTCGCGCGAGCGGCGGCGAGCACGGCCTCCGGTCCCCGCGCGCTGACGTGCGCGCCGGCGACGAGCGCCGCGGACAGCGCCACGGCCGAGTCGCGCTGCTCCGGCGTCAGGAAGCGGTTGCGGGACGACAGGGCGAGGCCGTCGGGCTCGCGCACGGTCGGCACGCCGACGACGTCGAGGTCGAAGTTCAGGTCGCGCGCCATCCGGTGCACGAGGGTGAGCTGCTGGTAGTCCTTCTCGCCGAACACCGCGAACGTGGGCGCCACGATGTTGAACAGCTTCGACACGACGGTCAGCACGCCGTCGAAGTGGCCGGGCCGCGACGCGCCCTCCAGCTCAGCGCCGAGCGGACCGGCCTTCACGGTGGTCTGCGCGGCCCCGGACGGGTACACGTCCTGCACCGACGGCGCGAACACCAGCCCCACGCGCTCCTCGCGGCACGCGGCCACGTCCTCCTCCAGCGTGCGCGGGTAGCGGTCGAGGTCCTCGCCCTCGCCGAACTGGAGCGGGTTGACGAAGATCGACACCACGACCACGGTGTTCTGCAGGACGTGCGCCTCGCGGATCAGCTGGCGGTGCCCCGCGTGCAGCGCGCCCATCGTGGGCACGAGCGCCACGTTGCGGCCCGCCGAGCGCAGCGCCCGCACCACGCGGCGCAGTCGCGCCGGGTCGTGGTGGACGGTCACGTCCTTCGGGTCGTAGTCGGCCTTGGTCAGCGGCTGGGTCATGCGTCATTCCTCGTCGGTGAGGGCGGATCGGACGTCGGCGGCGGTGTCGGACCGCAGCAGCCCCGCCGCCTCGGCCCGGTCCGCCGTGCGGCGGGCCAGCGCCCGGTAGACGGGCAGGGTGTCGGGGGCGCGCTCGCCCAGCACGTCGAGGTGCTTGCGCAGCGTGCCGGTGTCACCGCGGGCGACCGGGCCGGTGAGCGCGCGGTCGCCGTGGCGCAGGGCGTTGTCCAGCGCGGCGGACAGCAGCGGTCCGACGAGCCGCTCGGCCGGGTCGATCCCGGCGGAGCGCAGCAGGTCGACGGCGTCGGTGACCAGGGTGACCAGGTGGTTCGCGCCGTGCGCCAGGGCCGCGTGGTAGAGCGGGCGCACCCGCTCGGGGACGCGGACGGGCTCGGCGTCCATCTCCACGACGAGGGCCTCGCCGACGTTCCAGGCGACCTCGTCGCCGTCGGCCGCGGTCACGCCGACGCTGCTGGCGGTCATCCGCAGCACGTCCTCCGGCCGTCCGGTGAAGGTCATCACGGGGTGCAGGGCCAGCGGCAGCGCGCCGACCTCGGCGGCGGGGGCGAGGACGTCCACGCCGTGCGCTCCGCTGGTGTGCACGACGATCTGGCCCGCCCGGACGGAACCGGTGGCCACCAGGCCGCGCACGAGCCCGGCGAGGGCGTCGTCGGGCACGGCGAGCAGCAGCAGGTCGGCCCGGCTCGCCACCTCGGGCGGGTCGAGCACGGGGACGCCGGGGAGCAGTTCCTCCGCGCGGCGGCGCGAGGCGGCGGAGACGGCGGAGGTGGCGACGACGAGGTGACCGGCGCGGGCGAGTGCCGCGCCCAGCACCGAGCCGACGCGTCCGGCGGAGACGACTCCGACGGCGAGCCTGGCCGGGCGGCTCACGGTCCCGCGTCCGCTCGGGTGGTCGCGTTCATTGCGACGAACTCCTTCTGGCGTTCCAGTCCCGACCTGTGCGCGGGTACCGGACGACGGCGACGAGCGTAATCGGCGCGGGGCGCGGATGAGCGGCGCTGGTGACCAGCTTCACCCGCGGCCGTCGCCGCCGGAGCTCTGCAACCCGCCGGGCGCGGCGACCGCCGCGTGCCGGGCGGCCAGCAGCGCGGAGAGGAGCCGCTCGTGCCGCTGCTCCGCGTCGGCCCCCGCGGTGCCGTGCTGCACGCGGTGGCGCAGGAACGCCAGCTCCGTGGCCGCGCGCTGGTAGTCCGCCACGGCGTGCGCCGCGTCGTCGCCGACCTTGCGGCTCACCGTGCGGCGCCAGTTGCGCCGACCGGGCAGGCTGGCCAGCAGCGCCACCTCGCTGGCCGCGATCCAGCGGTTGGCGGCCATCTCGGGGAGCTGGCCCGCGACGATCCGCTGCTCGCGGCGGCGCTGCCACACGACCATCGCGACCATGCCGCCGAAGATCGGCACCATGATCAGGAAGTACAGGTTGATGAAGTCGGAGCCGGTGCCGACCGTGGTGGAGAAGTTCCACAGCGAGTGCAGGCCCACGGCCCCGAGGTAGCCGACGATCGGCGCGACGATCCGCACGTCCCGCCTGACGCTCGTCACGGCGAGGCCGATGCCGATGCCGGCGAGCGAGGTGAACAGCGGGTGCGCGAAGGGCGCGAGCACGCCGCGCAGGACGAACAGCGCCACGACGCCCCCGCCGAGGTCGCCGAACCCGCTGTCGGAGAAGACCCTGGCGAAGTAGTAGATGTTCTCGGTGAACGCGAACCCGGCGGCCACGATGCCCGCGTAGACCACGCCGTCGACGACACCGTCGAACTCGTGGCGGCGGCGCAGGAACAGCACCACCAGGAACACCGCCTTGGCGGCCTCCTCGGCCACCGGCGCGCCGACGACGGCGGCGAACGTCGTGCCGCTGCCGGGGTTGATCAGCTCGCCGAGTACCTGCGCGGACTGGTTGAACACCAGCGAGCAGATCGTCGCGCCGCACGCGCCCCAGGCGAACGCCAGCAGCAGGACCTTCGCGGGCTCCGGCTCCCAGCGGTCCACCCACAGGTAGGCGCCGACGACCGGCCCCACCGGGACCAGCGCGGCGACCGCGCCCACGAGGATGGGCAGCGCGCCGATCTTGGAGGTGCCCAGGCCGAGCAGGATCAGGCCGCACACGGCCAGCGCGATCACACCCACGACCGGCAGGAGGACGGTCCAGCGGCGTTGCTCCACGCGCTTGCGGGAGGACTGCGTCGGCGGCACGGCGGCGTCGGTCACGGGAACAGACCTTAGGGGACACTCCAGACGTGTCGGACCGGGAATCGGATTGGCGTCGCGCGCTGTACGGGCCGGACGGCTTCTTCACCAGGGGTGAACGGCCGTCCCAGCACTTCCGGACCGCTCCGCTGGTCGGCCCGGAACTGGCGTTCGCGCTGCTGGAGCTGCTGAGGCGCACGGACGCGGCGCTCGACCGGCCGCCCGTGCTGGACTTCGTGGACGTGGGC
The DNA here is from genome assembly GCF_016464305.1 of Umezawaea beigongshangensis. GTDB lineage: Bacteria > Actinomycetota > Actinomycetes > Mycobacteriales > Pseudonocardiaceae > Umezawaea_A > Umezawaea_A beigongshangensis. Next base: position 2,690 of record NZ_JAEIOJ010000027.1, on the reverse strand, counting down.
GCGGGCGGCGGTGAGCTGTCCGCGGCCGTGCGGGAGCTGGCGTCCGGCGACCTGGCGCGGCGGCTGCGGGTGACCGCCGTGGACCTGGGGCCGGCGCGGTCGCTGCCGGGCGTGCGGTGGCGGCGCGAGCTGCCCGCTGCGGTCACCGGCCTGCTGGTGGGGCACGAGTGGCTGGACGCCGTGCCGTGCCCGGTCGTCGTGGGCGGGTCGGTCCTGCCGCCGGAGCAGCGGGCGTGGCTGGAGCGCTGGTGGCCGCTGCGGGACGGCTGGACCGCCGAGGTGGGCCTGCCGCGCGACCTGGCGTGGGCGGACGCCGTGGCGCGGGTGCGGGGCGCGGCGCTGGCCGTGGACTACGGGCACCTGCGCGCCGACCGCGCCGCCGGGCGCTACCCGGACGGCACGCTCGCCGGGTACCGGCGCGGCGAGCGGGTCGAGCCCGTGCTGGACGGCTCCTGCGACGTCACCGCCCACGTGGCCCTGGACGCCTGCGCCGCCGCGGCGGGCGGCGCGCACGTGCTGGTGTCCCAGCGCGACGCCCTGGAGGCGCTGGGGGTGCGCGAGACCCCGCCGCCGTCCGGCCTCGCCGCGACGGACCCGCACGCCTGGCTGGACGCCTCCGCCCGCGCGGGCCGGGCCGCCGAGCTGCGCGCGCCCGGCGGGCTGGGCTCGTTCGGGTGGCTGCTGCACACGAGTCCCGGCGTCCCGCCGCCGCTGCCCCCGCTGCCCCCGTGGCGGCCCTGAGGTCGGGTTCTCACCAGCGCTCGCGGCGGCGCGCGGACGGTGTCGAGGACGTGACCACCTCCTTCCGCGTGCACGCCGTCCCGCCGACCAGCTCGCCCTGCCCGGCGTGACGGCCGTCCAGGTGCGCAGCCCGGGGCACGGCTGCTGCCACCGCCCGATCACGCCCCGCTGACGTCGGCCGGAGCGCTCCGGCGTGCGAGCATGGACGGCGTGCCTGAGCAGATGACCGTGGGCGTCGGAGCGGGAGCGCGCCACCTCGGCGTGGACCGGGTGGTCGACCTGGGGCCGCTGCACCCGTCGGCGCACGGCGCCTACCGGCTGCGGCTGACCGTGAGCGGCGACGACCCGGTGATCAGCGCGGCCGAACCGCTGGTGGGGCACCTGCACCGCGGCGCGGAGAAGCTGTTCGAGGTCCGCGACTACCGCCAGGTCCTCACGCTCGCGAACCGCCACGACTGGCTGGCCGCGTTCTGCAACGAGCTCGCCGTCGCGCTCGCGGTGGAGCTGATGACCGGCATGGACGTGCCCGCCCGCGCGCAGTGGCTGCGGGTCCTGCTCTGCGAGCTGAACCGGGTGCTGGCGCACCTGGTGTTCCTCGCCCCGCTCACCCGCGACCAGGACGGCGGTTCCACGCCCGGCACCCGCGCCGCGATCCTGGGCCGCGAGGCCGTCCAGGCGGTGATGGAGGAGGCGTCCGGCGGGCGCGTCCACTTCATGTTCAACCGGATCGGCGGCCTGCGCGAGGACGTCCCGCTGGGGTGGACGGACCGGGTCGCCGATGCGCTGTCCACAGTGGACGCGGACGTGATCGGGGAGTTCGCCGCGAGCGACCACCTCGCCGGAACCGGTGTGCTGTCGCGGGAAGCGGCGCTCGGGCTCGGGGTGACCGGACCGATCGGCCGGGCGTCCGGAGTGGACGTCGACCTGCGGCGCGACGACCCGCCGCCCCCGTACCGCGAGCTGGACGTGACGCCGGTCGTGCGCTCCGAGGGCGACGCGCTGGCCAGGGTGCGCTGCCTGCTCGACGAGGTGCGCCAGTCCGTGCGGCTGGCGCGCGCCTGCCTGGAGCGGCTGCCCGGAGGACCGGTGAACCTGAGGCTGCCCAAGGCGGTCAAGGCCCCGGAGGGCTCCGTCTACACCAGGGTGGAGGCGCCGCTGGGCACCTCCGGCGTGCACCTGGCCTCGCGCGGCGAGAAGACGCCGTGGCGGCTGAAGCTGCGCACCCCGTCGTTCAACAACGTGCAGGCCCTCTCGGCGCTCCTGTCCGGCACGCGGGTGGCCGACCTGCCCGCCGTGCTGGGCTCGTTCGCCGTCGTCGTGGGCGACATCGACAGGTGAGCGTCAGTCCTCGCGACGCCGCCTGCGGCGCGGGGACTCGCCACCGCCGAGCGAGGCCAGCAGTTCGCTGACGGACTTGCCGTCGGCGTGGGCACCCGCGTCGTCCGGCTCCGGCACGGTGCGACGGCCGGGCGCCGCGCGCTCCTCGGCGCGGCGGCGACCGCCCGAAGCGGGTTCGGGGGCGGCGCGGTGACTCAGCCCGGCCGCCTCGGGGTCGAAGTACTCGGTGCGCTCGGCGGCCCTGCTGCCCCGGCGCGGCGGCGGATCGGCGGGCAGCGCCTCCTGGCGCGGGGGCACCGCGACGGGCTTGATGTCGTTGCGGGAGATCTCGACCCTGGTGGGGGACGCGCGGGGCCGCTCGACGGGCTCGGGCGACACGCGCGACGGGTCGGAGCGGCGGACGACCTCGGTGCGCTCCGGGGGACGGGTCACCGGCGAGAGCCGCGACGACGTCGTCACCGACGGGTCGGTCCGGCCGACCCGCGCGACGGGCGTGCCCTGCTCGGTGGACTTCGGCGCCTCGCGCCGCGCCGCCGGTCGCGGCGGCTGCGCGCGCTCCGGGGCGGCCGGTGGCACCCGCGGTGCCTCGCGGCGCGGCGCGGGCTCCCGGC
>NZ_JAEIOJ010000026.1 GCF_016464305.1 Umezawaea beigongshangensis | reverse complement strand
CTGCCCTCCTTGAACCCGTTCCACGTGTCCATCGCCGACTCGGCGATCGAGATCCCCGACGCCCACCCGTTGTCCCCGGTACCGGCGTTCACCAGACCACCCGGCTCACCCGGCGCCTGCGCCACCAACGGATTGGTCACGATCTCGTCCCCCTCGTCACGACACTCGACACCATGACGCGCCCGTCGAGGTGCCGGCTCCCACCTCGCGGACAATTGCTCCGTTCGGAGCAGTGTCACCGGTCCAGATCACACCACGCCCCACCGACAGCGCCCGCGGCCCTCCCGGCGCGGAGCAGCTACACCCCTCCGAAAAGATCACACGATCGAGTAAGAATGCGACCAGATCGGCTGATGAAGCGGCAGATCAGGAGAGAATTCCGACGCTTCTCCGAGACCATCGCGACCCACGAGGACGCGAGGAGCCCGGCCGGATGAACGATCGTCTGCAATTCCTGGAATCGCTGAAGCACGAGGGAGACCCGCTCGCCGACGAGGTGATCGCGGAACTGGTCTCCGAGGGGTCGATCCAGCAGGTCAACGAGGTGCTGGCCGAGTTCCGCTCCAACGACCAGCCCGTTCCCGAGCACCTTCCGGACGTGGTCCGCCGCTACCTGATCGCCACGGACGCCCCTCCCGCGTGGACGGACGCGTCACGGCTCGCCAGGGCGCACGAGTTCTTCCTGGACGACGGCATGCACGTCGCCTCCGTGCTGTCGTTCGGCGCCATGGTCAACTGCTACGCGCAACCACGGCCGTCGAAGGTGCTGGCCCTGACACACGGGCTCGCTCAACCGCAGCGGCGGCTGTCGGAGACCTCGCAGTTCGTGCTGAACATGATGGGGCCCGACCAGTTCGGCACCGGCGGCTCGTTCGTCCCGACGATCCAGAAGACGCGCCTCATCCACGCGGCCGTGCGGTTCTTCATCACCCGCTCGGGCCGGTGGGACGTCGAGGCGGACGGGGTGCCGATCTGCCAGCAGGACCTCCTCGGCGCCCTGATGATCTTCTCCGTGCAGGTGATCGACGGGATGCGGCGCATCGGCATCTCGGTCACCGAGACCGAAGCCGAGGACTACTACTACGTCTGGCGCGTCACGGGCACGCTGCTCGGCATCCGCGAGGACGCGATACCGACGACGCTGGCCGAGGCCGAGGAGTTGAGCAGGACGGTCGTCGAGGCGTCCTACGCCCCCTCGGAGGAGGGCGTCGTGCTGACGAGGGCGCTGCTGGACCTCTACGCGAAGCTGATGCCCGGCCGGACGTTCGACGGTGTGGTTCCGGCGATGATCCGGCAGGTGGTCGCCCCCGAGGTGGCCGACTGGATGCGCGTCCCCCGGTCGCGCGGCTGGGGCGGAGTCGTCCGGGGCGCCGCGCGGATGATGCGGCTGCTGGAACGGGCCGAGGACGACAGCGTCGTCGCGCGCCGCGTGCTCGACAGGTCGGCGCGGATGCTGCTCGGCCTCAACGTCCGCCAGCTCACCGACGGCCAGTCCACCGCGCTGACCGTTCCGGGCGATCTGCGGGAGCGCTGGCAGGACAGGGGATTCCAGGTGCCGGGCTGATCCGGCGCGAGAACGCGGTGCTGTCGGCACCCGCCGCCGACGGCACCGCTCTCGACCCCGGTCCCCTGTCCGGGAAGATCGCGCCGATGCCGGTGCCAGCCGCACCCTGGACCCGGACGACATCGCCGACACCGCGTGGACGCTGTGCACCGAGCGCGACCGCGCCGAGGCGAGGTTCAACGCCGTCGACCGAGTCGTTCTCGCTCGTGATCCACCTCCGTCGGCCGGACGTGAACGAGCGAGCACACTCACCGGACAAAGACCGCACGTGTGCGGTTCTTCGTCTACCGGCATCGTCTCCATCAGATTAATCGCTTTACCGTCGGCTCCAATAAAAGGGCACGGTCGTGCAACGACTCCACGTTCGGGCGCATCCGTGCGCATCGCCCTGGAGCGCGCGGTGGGCGCGGTCGGCCGAGCGCGCTACGGCGGCAGCCGGTCGATGCGCGCCCTGCTGCTGACGCTGCCGAAGTACGTGGACGCGGACGTCGCCCGCGCCGCCGCGGACCTCTGGTACTCGCTGTGCCGGGTGGCGCACCACCAGGACTACGAGCTGGTGCCGACGCTCGGTGAGCTGCGCGCCTGGCAGGCGCGCACCGTGCGGGTCACCGACGCCCTGCTGCGGAGCGCGGCGAGCGCGGGAACACCCGCGGACCGTTTACCGGGACGTCCGGTCGAATGAGATGCGTGCATCCTCTCCGGCACAGTTCCGTCATTCCGGTTGACGGCCCCGAAAGATCATCGTTGACTGCGCGTGCGAACATCACCACGTTCCGCTACGACGATGTGCGGGGCGGGCGCTCGGCGGGGGACGACGAGCGGTGAGCACGGTCGCAGGACCGACGAAGCAGATGCGGCGCAAGGGGGGGAAGAACCATGGGCGGCTACAACTACAACTTCAACGCGCAATCGCACGAAGCCCTCTACGACAAGATCCGGGGCACGGAGGGAGGCCTCCTGTCCGGCGTCGGGCGATCGGTGCAGACCGCTTTCGCGGCGCAGGCCACCGACGACGCCTGGAACAGCTTCCGCGCGGTGATGGGCAACGCGAAGGCCGAGGTCCAGCAAGCGGTGATCGACTCGGGGGCGGTCTGGGAGGGCACCGCGGGCGAGTCGTTCACCGGAGCCGCGGCGCCGCTGGTGCAGTGGGCCGAGGACGCGCGCGCGGCTGGCGTGGCGACGCACCACTCCGTGCAGGCGCAGCAGAGCCACTACACGAGCGCGCGGACCGAGATGCCCGAACCGATCGTGGTGTCCTCGACCGCGAACGACGACTTCCTCGGCATCCCCGCCGGCCTGACGCACCTGGTCGGCGGTCAGACCGACCAGGACGTCGAGGAGGGTCGCGCCAACGCGGCCAAGGCGGCAGCCGTGCAGGTGATGAACAGCTACCAGAGCGGCGCGTCGTCCGCGGTCTTCAGCGTCGGTGTCTTCACCCCGCCGCCGCAGGTCGTGACGCAGGTGGTGGAGCCGGAGACCCTCGTGTCGACCGAGCAGCAGCAGAACATCGACAGGTACGACGAGGCGTACAACAGGAACAGCCGCGGCCTCGACCCGTCGACCGCGTCCGTCCAGACCGATCAGCGGCAGACCGTTCCGACGCAGCAGCAGCGGGACGACGCCACCGCGGGAACCTCCGACGCCGGAGATCCCGAACGCCGGGACTCCACACCGGGCGACACGACGAGCACGACCGGCACGACCGGCACGACCGGCACGACGCTGCCCCAGCAGACCCCGCCCCCCGCTCCGGTCGTGCCCCCTCCCGGCGGCCCGACGCCACCTCCGCACCAGAGCCCCCTGTCCGGTCCGGGACTGCTGGGCACCCGGAGTCCCGGTGCTCCTCCCGGCACGCACTCCCCCGGTGGTTCTCGCGTGCCGAACAGCGCGCTCGGTGGCGCTCGCGGCACCGGCAGCACCGGATCGGGCACCCGTCCGGGAGTCCCCGGACAGTTCCCGGGTCAGCAGCCCGGACGCGGCATCACCCCCGGAGTCGGTGCTCCCGGAGTCGGTGCTCCCGGCGGGGACTCCCACACGACCGGCCGCTCCGGAGCACCGGGCGCGACGAGCCGCGGCGGAGCGGGTTCTCCGGGGGCGCCCGGTGTGGCCGCAGGTCCGCAGAGGGGACAGGGCGACGAGGACACCGAGCACAAGGCAGCCGCGTACCTGCAGGAGATCGACGACATCTGGGGCGAGAACGACACCCTGGTCGCGCCTCCGGTGATCGGGGACTTCGAACGGTGACCAGGTACGTCCTCACCCGGCTGGAGTACGACCTCTGCTGGGACCAGCTCCAGCTCGGCACCCACCCCACCGTGCTCACGATCAACGGGCACGGCCACACCACCGACGAGCGCCGTGAACTGCTGCACGGCGCGTGGCGCTCGCTCGCGGCCAAGGGCCTGGTGAACCGCACCGAACTGGACGGCGGGCTGGAACGGGTGTTCCGGCTGCTGGCCCGCCCGGAGCGCGAGGTGGACGCCCGCCTGCGCCTGGACCAGCACGGCCCGAGGGTGCGCGCCCTCGGAGCGGCCCGAGGCAGGTTCGCCGCCGTGGCCGTGCTGACGAAGGAGAACCTGACCCTGGAGACGGTCGACGAGAGCACGCTCGCCAGCAGCGTCGTCGGTCTGCTGCCACCGCACCAGTCGCCCAGATCGCGTTCGATCAGCATCCCGTCGGACCTGCTGGACAAGGCAGCCGCGGCGGCCGGGGAGTCGGCGGCCAGGATGGAGACGGTGCTGCGCGACGGCGGCATGACGTGGCCGGACGCGCAGAAGGTCGGCAGCGTGCTCGGCAACGTGGTCCGGATGGGCCAGTTCGGCGCGGCGGTGCGCCAGGCCGGCAACGGCGCCCCCGGCCCGCGCAAACGGGGCCAGTACGTCGTGTCGTTCTACGACACCCCCGAGGGCCGCTGGCAGTTCACCCGCCGCCCCTCGGGCGACGGCCGCGCCTGGTCGACCCTGGCCCCGGCCGATCACCAGCGACTGACACAAGCACTGACAGAACTGCTCGCTCACACTGCGGCACCACGGTGAGCCAGGAGGGGAAAGATCAATGCCATTCTTGCAAGGCGTGACCGGCGAGGGCGGCGGCGCACCCGCCGCAGGCCCGGTGACCATGCGCGTGGAACCGGAGAAGGTACTGGCCCTGAAGACGAGGCTGGAGGCGGTGCGCGACAGCATCTCCAGCTTCATTGTTGTAAATCGCGCTGCTCTGCGCGCACAACCTCTAGCATTAGACGAAGTGTCACAGGACGCAGCAGTTGACTTCTCCGAAAACGCCGACACCGCAATCGAGGTGACTCGACAATTTGTCGAGCAACTAACCCTGACCATCACAGCATTGGAGAACGCAGTCCACACCTACAAGCTTACCGATGACAAATCTCAAAGCAGTTTGCATCGAATCAAAGGGAATCTCTGACATGCATCGCCCCCTTCCCGCTACAGTGACCGGACTCGCCCTGCTCATCTTCAGCACCTCCTGCAGCAATCCGGAAGGCGGTACGGCCACACCTGCCACCAACACGAACACAATGTCAACTTCCACCGAGCCGCCGACAGTTCGACCAAACGAAATCCGTCTCGATGAAGAAGATCCGTGCCTGCTCATGACCGCTGAACAATTGAATGAAATTGGCAAAACGACTGCACCGAAGCCAATAACCGAACCAACGTTCAAGTCTCCCAGTTGCAACTTCAACGCTAACGGCGCTTTCTGGTCGATCACGACCGTGGTCACCGAGGGCATTGAGGCGTGGACAAGCGGGAAACGCAAGGGACAAGCCTCCGAAATCGAACCGATAGCAGGGTACCCCGCCATCACCGTCACCCTCCCCACCGACGAGGTCGCCTGCGACATCGCCGTGGACGTCGCCAACGGGCAGTACCTCTACGCTGGATTCGAAATCAGCCCCAGCTTCGCAGACAGGTTCCCCAAGCCCTGCGACGGTGCCCGGCAAGTCGCCGAAGCGGCCATGGAGAACCTGACCAAGTAATTCACCGCTACTCGTCCTCACCGTCGACCTCCGCCTCCTCCTGGTAGGTCTGGTTCGCCACCAGTTCGGACATGGCCGTCTTCAGCGGAGACTTGTCGGTATCAGGCACGCGGGTCCCGCTTTCGGATACGGCGAACACGGGCGGGATCGGCTGACGATCGACCACTGCGGGGGACAGCACCGGCCCAGCGGGCAACCGGTGCTCCGGGAAACCCGCGTAGATCGCCAGCGCGTCGAGCAGGCGCAGTTCCGGCGATGCGAAGTGGTACTCGCCGTCGTGCGGTGACAACCGTTCAGCTCGGTACTGTTGCGCGACGGTGAGCAGCACGTAGAAGACGTCCACCCCGTAGAGGTCGCACAGCACGATCAGCCGTTCTGGCGACGGGCCGCGCAGGCCACGTTCGACCGTGCTGAGGAAGCAGGGTTTCAGCCCGTGCTGCCTGTTCAGTTGTGGCGATCAACACCTCGACTGTCGCGCGGGGCGAGCAGGTGCGCGCCGAGGCCGCGCAGGTACTGGAAGCGGAGCGTCGGTCGGCGCTGAGCCACGGCGTTTCCTCGATCAGCAGTGGTGTCGTTGTGCCCAGCGGGGGTGACGCAGTCACACCTCGCGGGTGGTGCAGGAGCAGCACGAGCAGTGCCGGCGCACGAGATCGCCGTACTCGGTCGACGCACCGTGCTCCAACCGGTGGTGTCGATCGGCTTCGCAGTTCGAGCACACGACCACGGGGAGAACGATCATCGGCCGGTCGTCCCACGTCGTCACGCGCCGCTCCGGGGTTTCGCTCGCAGGCGCACCTCGAACAGGAAGTCCACGGCCTGCGAGGCGACTTGCCACTTCTGCCCATCTGGTGCGGCGAGCCACGTGTGCAACGCTCCCCGCTGAACCGGGAAAGCGAGTGCCGTGCGGTTGAGCGGTTCAGAGAAGGCACCAGCACCCTGTCGGCCGATCAGCACGTGGCACCTCCGGAGAACAGGAGTAGGGAGAACGCTCGGACCAACCGCTGTCCACGGGAAAGCGTGGTCGTGCGGGCAGCAGCGCGAGGCTGATCTCGTTGCGCAGCGAGCACTCTTTCGCTCCGCACTTCGTGCAGGTGCCCACAGCGTCGAGCGCGTGTGAACGCAGACTCACGGTCACCGCACCGATCAACCGACGGGTCTCCGATCTGGCGAGCCGAGCCACGTCCGGATCATCACCTGTCTGCACGGAGACCAGGAGCATCGCAAGATGCCGTCGCAGCAGCGCATCGAGACCGTGCTTGCCGACAGGCGGTCGGGAGGTCATGACCAGGCAGGTTCGGCACCTGATGTCACTCAGCGAGCGTCCGAAGGTGTCGATCCGCGTCCGACGAGCGTCATCGCTCATCCAGGGCTCGACACGGCTCATGGCGTCCATAGCGCACGACCTCGGAGGAGAGGGAGGTGGAGCGCGGATGACCGCACCGACACAGTTCCACAAGAGCAGTCTCAGCGGTGACGCCAACTACGTCGAAGTCGCTGTCGCTTCGCAGGAAGTCACCGTACGAAACCTCAAGAGCCCCGACGGGGATCAGCTCGTGATCGGCAGACCCGTGTTCCGGGCCTTCGTCAACGGGCTGAGGACGCGCTGAACGAGAGGACCGGCCCCGCGCGTCGTCTTTCTGTCCGAACCATCCGTCCGCCCCCACGACGGAGGCGCTACCCTCGATCTGCGGCCCGACGGGCACCGAGCGTGAGCACATCACCTCGCCGCTGCCCCCACCCGCACGTGTATTCCGCGTGCTCAAGTGGGGGAACTACCAGTGGCTCTCGTACGCCGCCGTGCTCAGGACCTGCTCTCGACAGCCGATTCGCTGCACACACTGCTCGAGGAACAGGCCCGGATCCAGTTCGACACCGGTGTGGGGGCCGCCGAGGTGCGGTCGTGGCAGAACAGCCTGCCCGCCTTCCTCACCGATCTCGTCGACGCCGGGCTCGGGCACGTCGAAGTCCTCCTGGAGCACAAGCTGCCGCACAACCCCAAGCGGGTGGACGTGGTGCTGTGCGGTGTCGAGCCGAAACACGGCACCCCGTCGTACGTGCTGGTCGAACTGAAGCAGTGGTCGTCGGCCGAGCCCGCCGGTGGCGATCTGGTGCGGGTTCCCCAGTACCCCGAGCCCGTTCTTCACCCCGTCGAACAGGTGCGTCGCTACTGCGAGTACCTCGTCGACGCCACGCCCGCCCTGGCCGAGCGGCCCGGGTCCGTGCACGGACTCGCCTATCTGCACAACGCCGGCAACGCCGGGGTCTGGCGCATCTCCGAGTACCAGATGGACGAGTACGGCCAGCTCTACACGATGGACTCCAAGTCGAAGCTGGCCGATCGCCTGCGCACGCTCCTCGACAGCGATCCGGCCACGCGAGACGCCTCGTCCAAGGCCGCCGAAGATCTGCTGAACTTCCACCACGCACCGTCCAAGCCGCTGATGAACCTCGCGGCGAAGGAGATCCGGGACCAGGAGCAGTTCGTGCTGCTCGACGAGCAGCAGGTCGCGTTCAGCCTGGTGCTCCAGGCCGTCGAGCAGGCGCGCACGGCGAACCGGAGAACGGCCGTCGTGGTGATCGGCGGGCCGGGCTCCGGCAAGAGCGTGATCGCGCTGAGCCTGCTCGGCGACCTCGCCCGCCGCGGACTCACGGCCTACCACGCCACCGGATCCAGCGCGTTCACCAACACCCTGCGCAAGGTGGCCGGGGAACGCGCGCCGCGAGTGCGGGCGATGTTCAAGTACTTCAACGACTTCATGGAGGCCGAGGCGCGCGGGCTGCACGTCCTGATCTGCGACGAGGCGCACCGCATCCGCGAGACGAGTGTCAACCGCTACACGCGCAAGGAGGCCCGCGCACGCGCACGACGGCAGGTGCAGGAGCTGATCGAGGCGGCGTGGGTGCCCGTGTTCCTGCTCGACGAGCACCAGGTCGTGCGTCCTGGCGAGATGGGATCGGTCGGGGAGATCACCGCAGCCGCCGAGGCGGTGGGGTGCGACGTGAAGGTCGTGCGGCTGGCGGGCCAGTACCGGTGCGGCGGGTCGGAGTTCTTCGACACCTGGGGTGCCGGACTGCTGGGGATCGGTCGACGGCCGGCCCTGCCGTGGTCGTCAGTGGTCACCCGTGACGACGAGGACTTCGTGGTGCGCAGCGCCGAGTCGCCGCGCGAGATGGAGTCGTGGCTGCTGTCCCGGCAGAGCGAGCACGGGGGCACCGCTCGCATCGCCGCCGGGTACTGCTGGCGGTGGAGCGACCCGGTGACCGTCGACGGCACGAAGGTGCTCGTGCCCGATGTGCGGATCGGGGACTGGGAACGCCCCTGGAACGCCAAGCCCGACAAGAAGGTGCCCGACGCCCCCGAGTCCCACTACTGGGCCAGCGATCGGCGTGGCTTCGGTCAGGTCGGTTGCGTCTACACGGCGCAGGGGTTCGAGTACGACTGGGCGGGCGTGATCTTCGGCCCCGACTTCGTGCGGCGTGACGGGGAGTGGGTGGCCAGACGGCAGGAGTCCCACGACCCGGCGGTGAAGAAGGCGGACGAGCCTCACTTCCAGCGACTCGTCCGCAACACCTACAAGGTGCTGCTCACCCGCGGCATGCGTGGGGTCTGCGTGTGCTCCACCGATCCCGAGACGCAGGAGTACCTGACCCTCATGGCGCGCTGACCTCGCTGATCGGAGCAGCGGGTCCACTCGATCGGCCCTTGTCGGCGGTCGCCGCCGAGAGCTGTGATCGACGGGGATCGCGCGACCGCGGGGAGGTCGTCCTGGTGAGCGACTGCGTGTACGTGCCGCTGCTCAAGAGCAGGGAGGGCGAGTTCGTCTCGCTCGGTCACCTCTCGGCGCGCACCTCCGCGTGCGTCACGCCGCTGATCGAGGTCGTGCTGCCGTTCGCCACGCGGGACGACCCGCCGCCCACCGCGCCGGACGTGACGCGGGTCGTCTCCAAGCTCGCGCAGCACTGGGGTACCGACGAGCGCGTCGTCGTCGACCTCGGTCCGTTCGCGCACGGGCTCGACGGCGCCAAGCTGTGCGGCGAGCTCGTCGAGGCCAGCCGGGTGCTGCGGGTGCGCACCGTGCCTGCGATCCGGCTCACCGCCGACGACGACGTGGTGAACAGCACCGCTGCCGCCACGTCGTCGCTGCGCCACGGGCTCTGCGTGCGTCTCACCGTCGACGACCTGCTGGAGGACACGCCCGATCTCGTGCTCGCGCTGCGGCAGCTCATGACGATCGTCGGCGTGCGACCGCCCGCGGTCGACCTGGTCGTGGACTGCGGCACGCTCGACGCGACGCGGAACGTGCGCGCGCTCGCCCGGCGGGCGCACCGGCTGCTGACCGCGCTGACGGAGAAGACCTCGCACTGGCGCACCCTCGCCGTCGCCGGCGGCGCCTTCCCCCGCGACCTGAGCGGACTGGAGTTCGACGTCCTCACCGAGCTGCCGCGGCGGGAAACGGCGCTGTGGAGCGAGTTCCGCGCCCACCCGAGGCTCGACCGGCTCGTGGCGTTCGCCGACTACGGCGTCGGCTGGCCGCCGGTGTCCGACCGCGCGGAACGCGGGTTCGGCGCACCGCCGCAGCTCCGCTACGCCGCCGCGCGCCGGTGGCTCGCCGTGCGCGCCGACCGCCGCGACCCCCGCGGCAACGACCAGTTCCACGACCTGTGCGAGCTGATCGTGCGGCACCCCGAGTTCGCCGGTCCCGGCTTCAGCTGGGGCGACCGCCAGATCGGCCGCGCGGCGGCGCGCGACGGCATCGGTCCCGGATCGGCCACGCAGTGGCGCGCCTACGCCACCAACCACCACGTCGAGCACGTCGTGGACCGCCTCACCAGCACCGGTGAACCCTGATCACGTGATGCGCGAGCGCACCAGGGCGCGGATGCGCTCCGCCGCGTCGGCCGGGGCCTCGTGCTCCCACACCCGCACCACGAGCCAGCCCGCCTCGGCGAGCTGGACGTCGGTGTCGCGGTCGCGCAGCACGATGCCCAGCAGCTTCCGCTGCCACCACTCGCGGTTCGCCTTCGGCGTGGTCGAGTGCTCGGGGCAGGAGTGCCAGAAGCAGCCGTCCACGAACACCGCGATCTTCGCACCGCGCAGCAGCACGTCGACGCGGCGACGACGGTTCGTGCCGGGTGGGGCCTGGTCGACCACGAAGCGCAGCCCGCGGGCGTGCAGGGCCTTGCGCAGGGCGATCTCCGGTGCCGTGCCGGTGCGCTTCGTCCTGCGCATGACCCGCGCCGTCGCCTCCGACGACGCGGGCGGAGGCGGCCCCGGATCGAGGTGGCGGTACACGCCCCGCAGCCTCTCACGACCGGAACTGTCGGTGGGCGGACGTACGGTGCTGGACGAGACGCACACCGGAGGAGGTCACGTGTCCGAGACCAGCGCTCAGCCCACCGCTGAGCAGGACGTGCACGCCCAGCTCGCCGAGCTGGGCCTGCGGTTGACCCACCTGGACAGGGCGACCTGGGCCGGGGTGAACGCGCGCTCGTCCGCTCCTCAGCTGGGCCCGACCAACGGGCCGGGCCTGCTCGACTGGATCCACCGCGTCGGCTCCCTGCGCGAACTGCTGGTCGCCGAGGGCTGGTCGCGGCTGGACAAGTACAACGCGGGCCTGGTCAGGCACCCGGACAAGCCGATCGTGCTCGGCACGCTCCAGGGCAACCGCAACACCGGCGACGTGAGCGCGGCCCTGCGCAGCGACTACGCCAAGGGGCCCGCCATCACCGCGATGATGCGGGACAACGACCACGACCAGCTCGGCCTGTTCGACGCCGCCGACGAGCACGACGGCCTGAAGCTGTGGTTCCTCGTCACCTACCCGGTGCAGCGCGAGGACGGGCTGACCGTGCTGCGGGAGGTCTCCATGCCGGAGCCGACCCCGCGCGGCCAGGTCATCGACCGCTGGGCGCACCGCATCCCGCTGCCCCCGGTCGAGTTCACGAGGGTCGCTCCCCCCCTGTTCTCCGACGCGCCCAGAGAGGTCGACTTCGCCGTCGTCCTCAAGAGGTGACCCGTCTGGCGCGGCGCCGGCACCGCGGACCACAATGTCCCGATCATGCTCACGCCCTCGCGCCTCACCCTGGCACGCCGCCGTCGCGGTCTGACGGCCGCCGAACTGGCGCGCAAGAGCGGAGTGGGTCCTCGCAGCATCGGCGACTACGAGCGGGGACGCCGTCAGCCCGCCGCACGCACGACGTCGGCGCTGGCCGCCGCGCTGGGCTTCCCGGAACCGTTCCTCCGCGCACCGGACGCGGCGTGCGTGCCGGAGAGCGCGGTGGCGTTCCGCGCGCCCGCGAAGCTGCCGGTGCTGCGCCGCGAGTCCGCCGTCGCCGCTGGTGAGCTGGCCGTCGAGTTCAACCGGTGGCTGGAGACGACGCTCGTGCTCCCCCCACCGGACGTGCCGACGCTGGAGCACCCCGACCCGGAGACCGCGGCCGAGATGGTCCGCGCCCGCTGGAACCTCGGATCGGACCCGGCGCCCAACCTGGTGCACCTGCTGGAGGCGCACGGCGTGCGGGTCTTCTCGCTGCCCGTGGACTGCGTCGAGGCCGACGCGTTCTCCTTCTGGCACGCGGGCACGCCGTTCGTCTTCCTCAACCCGGTCACGTCGGCGGAGCGCGGCCGCTTCGACGCCGCTCACGAGCTGGGTCACCTCGTGCTGCACGCCGGCACGCACCCGCTCGACGCCGAACGCCAGGCCAACGCGTTCGCCAGCGCGTTCCTGATGCCTCGCGCCGGAGTGCTCGCCGCGGTGTCGCGGGGCCCGGTGACCCGGCAGGTCCTCGGCCACCGCGCGACCTGGCACGTCTCGGCGCTCTCCCTGACCTACCGGCTGCGCGACCTGGGCCTGCTGACCGCTGAGCAGTACACGTCGATCTGCGCCGAGCTGAGCCGTGCCACCGAACCCGGCGGGATGTCCCACCGGGAGAGTTCGCGGCTGCTGACCAAGGCCCTGCGCGTGCTGCGCGAGTCGGGGACGACCCCGCGCCGCATCGCGGAGGAGCTGATGCTGGACGTGGAGGAGCTGAACGGGCTGCTGTTCGGCCTCGTCGTGACCGCACTGCCCGGAGCGGGCGCGATCGCCCCGCCCGCTCGTCCCGCCCTGCGGCTCGTCCCGTCCTGAACGCTCGACTCGCGGGATGTGGTAGTCGTGCTCCCATGAGTGAGCTGCTGGAACTGCGGGACGCGCTGCGGCGGTTCGCCGCCGCGCGCGACTGGGACGACTACCACACGCCGAAGAACCTCGTCATGGCGTTGTCGGGCGAGGTGGGCGAGCTGACCGACCTGTTCCAGTGGCTCACGCCCGAGGAGGCGACGCGCGCCATGGAGGACCCCGAGCTGGCCTGGAACGTCCGCGACGAGCTCGCCGACGTCGTGCACTACCTGGTGCGGCTGGCCGACAAGCTGGACGTCGACCTCGTCGAAGCCGCGTACGCCAAGATGGAGCGCAACGAGAAGCGCTTCCCCACCGGTGATCTTCGCCCGGTCGAGTGAGAAACTGCGTCTTCGTCAACTAGTCCCCAGGGGGATCACGATGCACCCACAGGCCATGAACGTGCTGCACATGCACCAGAAGGTCACGCTGATGGTGAACCGGTACGAGGTGTTCGCCGACAACGGGGGCGAGCCGGGGCAGCTCATCGCGTTCGTCGAGCAGAAGCGGATGGCCTTCAAGGAGCAGGTGACCATCTACACCGACTCCAGCAAGAGCCAGGTGCTCGCGGGGTTCCGCGCGCGCAAGGTGATCGACCTCGGCAGCGGCTACGACGTGATCGACGGCAACGGTCAGCCGATCGGGCTGTTCCGCAAGGACTTCGGCAAGTCGCTGCTGAACTCGACCTGGCACCTGGACTCGCCGAACCAGGCCACGGCCACCGGTAGCGAGCGGAACTCGGGCGTCGCGATCCTGCGCCGCCTGTGGAACTTCATCCCGTTCATCGAGAACTTCCCCTTCCCGATCCGGTACCACTTCGACTTCCAGCGCAACGGCCAGCCCGTGTTCAGCGTGGACAAGAAGACGTGGCTGCGCGACCACTACCTGATCCAGATCGCCGACCCCCAGATCGACCGCCGGGTCGTCATCGCGCAAGCCGTCGCCGTGGACGCTCTCCAGTCCCGCTAGACGTAGGTGAGGACCAGCAGCACCAGGACGACGAGCAGAAGCAGGCCCAACAGGGCCGGTAGCAGGGTGGACGGGGCGGGTACGGGTGCGTCGTCACGAGCGTGCCTGCCCCTCTTCCGCCGCCACGAGATCAACCCGACCTCCTCCCCGGTGCCACGTCGCCTCGTCTCCACGAGAAGGACGGTAGGCAACACATCGGGAGGACGTTCTGGTCATCACCCGCACGCACGAAAGCAGTGCCCGTACGGACGCAAACGACTGACGCCGCCATGACCGGTCGTCGAGGATCGCAGCAAGCGGGTGACGCGGACCAGTGCACGGCGACGTACTCGGATGAACGCACAAAGCCCTCTGGGGGACTCCACGAATGGAGTCCCCCAGAGGGAATGATTGTCCGGCGGTGACCTACTCTCCCACACC
>NZ_JAEIOJ010000025.1 GCF_016464305.1 Umezawaea beigongshangensis | reverse complement strand
TCGGGCCCGCCATGGCGTCCGGGAGCCACGCCTGGAGCGGGAACTGGCCGGACTTGCCGCACGCGCCGAGCAGGAGCTGCTCGCGCGGCCACCGCTGCTGCCACCCGGCGACCCGGTGCTGGCACGCGCGCTGACGGAGCTGCGGGTGGCGCGGGCGCGCGACCGGCCGACGCTGCGGCTGGAGGAGCGCGTGCGCCGCCTCGCCGCGGCCTCGCGCGCCGGAGACCCGCCGACGACGCTGGACGTGGCGGCCCTGCTGGACGCGCTGGGCGACCGGGCGCTCGTCGGCTTCACCGCGCACCGCGACCGGCTGCTCGTCACGACCGCCGTCGCGGGCCGGGTCCGCGCCCGGACGCTGGGCCCGGTGGACGCCGTCGCGCGGCGGGTGCGGGAGCTGCGGTTCGCGCTGTCGGTCGGCCGCTCCGCCCCGGCCGCGGCGGCCGGGCTGGACGAGGCCCTGTTCGGTCAGCTGCGCGCCGACACCGCCGACCGGGAACTGGTCGTGCTGCCGGACGGCCCGCTGCACGGGCTGCCGTGGTCGGCGCTGCCGTCCTGCCGCGGCCGGGCGGTGTCCGCGGCCCCGTCGGCGGCCCGCTGGCTGCGGGCGGCGCAGTCCCCGCCGAGCGGCACGGGCCACGCGTGGATCGCCGGTCCCGGCCTGGCGCACGCCGACCGCGAGACGGCCGTCCTGCGCGCGGCGCACGGCGGCACGCTGCTCACCGGGCGGGCCGCGACGGCGGACGCGGTGCTCGCCGCGATCGACGGCGTGGCCGTGGCGCACCTCGCCGTGCACGGGACCCACCGCGACGACCAGCCCCCGCTGTCGGCGCTCCGGGTGGCCGACGGGCCGCTGCACGGCTACGACCTGGCACGCCTGCGCCGCGCGCCCGGCCTGGTGGTGCTGTCCGCGTGCGACTCCGGCCTGGCGCCCGTGCTGCTGCGCGCGGGCGCGCGGACGGTCGTCGCGAGTCCGCTGCCCGTGCCCGACGACCGCGTGGTGGCCGTGATGACGGCCCTGCACGCCCGCCTGCGCGGCGGAGCGAGCCCGGCGGCCGCGCTCGCGGCGGCCCAGGAGGCCGACGACCTGGGCTTCACCTGCCACGGCGCGGGCTGAAGCGGCGCTCCGCCTCGCGCCGCGCCTCGGCCGCCGGGTGCCCGTCGTGGACCAGCGCGGCCACCTCGGCGGCGACGCGCGGGGCCGCGAAGGACGTGCCGCTCCAGCGCGCGAAGCCGTACTCCCTGCTCTCGGTGCCCGCGCCCGAGTCGCCGGCCGCCGGGCGCAGCAGCGGGAAGGCGCTCACCACGCCGGTCCCCTGCGCCCACGCGTCGACCCAGTCGCCGTGGTTGGAGAACGCCGCCGCCCGCGCGCCCACGGCCAGCACCTCCGGCAGCGCGGCGGGCCAGAACGGGCGGGACGTGCCGCCGTTGCCCGCCGCCGCGACGACGACCGCGCCGCTGCTGCGCCCGGCCTCGCGGCGCAGCACGGGCGGGCACGCGTCGCCGGCGGTGTGGCACCCGGAGGTGAGGACGACGACGTCGAGCCGCTCGCCGCGCTCGGCGGCGGTCCGGCGCACCCGGCGCAGCCCGGCGGCCACCGTCAGGTCGTCGGACAGTCCGGAGGAGGACAGCACGCGGTGGTGGCGCAGCACGACGCCCGGCGCGTGCCGCAGCAGCACACCGGCGACGAACGTGCCGTGCCCGGCCTGCCGGTCCTGCCCGTCGCGGCCGTCGCCGTCGAGCACCTCCGGCGAGTGCCCCCACTCGGCGAACCACGGGCGACCGGCGAACCACGGGTGCGGGTCGAGTCCCGTGTCGAGGACCGCGGCCGTCACCGGCGGGTCCCACCGCACCCGCGGCGGCGCGGTGATGGCGCTCGCCTCCTCCGGCGACACGCGGGTGGGGGTGCCGAACATGATCGGGCTGCCGACGTGCACGTGGTGGGGGGTCAGTCCGAGTCCGCACTCGGCGGCGATCCGCACGCACTGCTCGCGCTCCGCGGGACGCAATTGAATACGAATCAGTTCCATTTCTGCGGATTCGTCGATGCGATCTGTCCAGCGACGCACTTTGTCGCGAGCCATGTTCGCGTCATTCGAAATAACGACAAGTTCGCCCGAACGGACCAGACATTCCTCCGGACCACCCGGATCGTGCAGGACCAGGTCCGCCACACGACTACGCCAACCGTCCACCAACTGCGCCAACGAGGTGACGCTCTCACTCTCCGTCAGTTCCAGGTCCACGATGGACACGATGCCGCCAACGGAGAGTGTCCACACCGGACGCGCCTCGCCGCTCACCCGATGTGTTGAAATCGGGAATTCGTGCTTATCCTCTACTGCGGCGTCCCGGACGACCGCACGGAACCTCTCTTCCGAGTGGTTCGCGTTGGAACGGTGCGCCGAGGCCGCGTCCAGTGCTAGACATAGCAGATCGCTCGGTCTCGTCCAGGCTCGTGGCGTTGACGGTGACCCAGAACGGTGGTGATCTCCCGTGGCACGCTCAGGTGCGGTGCGCAGCACCGGGTCACCGCTGCGGGCCACCCTGCTGCGCGCGCTGGCCGTGGGCGCGCTCGCGCTCTCCGCGTGGCTGCTCGGCTCGGCCGTGGCCGCCGCCGACACCGCCGAGGAGCCGGGCGTCCCCGGCCGGGCGGTCGAGGAGGCGTTCCACCTCGTCGGCGAACTGCCCGCGGTCCTCGACGCGTCGTGGCCGGTCGTCGCGCCGTTCGCGCCGGAACCGCAGTCCGCCGCCGGGATCACCGCGTCCACGACCGCCGCGCTCGGCGTGTTCGGCGACGTCGCCGACATCGATCCCCCGGCCCCGCTGCCCGCACCGCCGCCCGCACCGCTGCCCGTACCGCCGCCCGCCCCCACGACCGCCGCCCCGCTCCCGGTGCGCGGCACGACGGCAGACGGCACGTCCGGCACGGCCGGTGAGATCGCCGGTCCGGTGTCCGCGTCGATCGTGCTCCTGCCCGGCGGCGTCTCCAGCAGCGTGGCGAGTTCGGGCTCTGCCTCCAACAGCGTTCCGGAACCCCCGCTCGCGGACCGCGCCGCCGAGAGCGGGGCACACCCGGCGGCCGAGCAGGTTCCGCAGGCAGCGCCCGCGGCGGACCCCCAGCCCGAGGCACGGCCGGCGACCACGGCCGACGACACCGCGCCGTGGTTCGCGGTGCCCGACCCGGCCCCGCTGCCGGTCGAGACCGTCCAGACCGCCGAGTCCGGTGACGTCGGCTGGACCAACCCCGCACCGGCGCAGCAGTCCCCCGGACCCGCCCCGCTCTCGGTGCCCACGGCGTCCTCCGCCGCGGCAGGCAGCCACCACGACAACTCCGGCGGCGCGCGTGGCGGGATCGCCGCCGTCGCACCGCAGTCGATCCTCGACCCGCCCGCGCTGTGGGCCGTCGAACGGCGGACCGACGCCCGGTCACCGGGCAGCACCCCCGGTCTGCCCAGCACGTCACCCGACTGACGCGGCACGCGTCCGTCCCGAGCACGCCGCGAAGACCCTCCGCGGTCCGCGCGCGCCGTCGTCCTCCACGCCACCGGCGGTCGCACACCGTCCCGCACCCGCACACGTGCACGGCTCCGGCCGTCGCACCCGCACCGCACAGGCTCCCCGACCTGCCGACCGCGCCCCGGCAGGTCGGGTCGGGTCCGGTCTCGGCGCGGCACTGCCCCGCCGCGTCGAGACCGACCCACCACCCCTCGCACGTCCCGACCTGCCGACCGCGCCCCAGCAGGTCGGGTCCGGCCTCCGCGCGGCACTGCCCCGCCGCGCGAAGGCCGACGGAAACCTGCGGCGGGGGTCGTCCGCCCCCGGACGGCCCCGCCGCAGGTCCGCGGGAACTGCCGCGCCACCGGTGCCCCGGCCCATCGAGGGGCTGCGCCGGGCGTGCCGACGCGGCAGGCGCCGGACGACCCCGCTCCCGACGTGGTGGACGGGACCGTCCGGCGTGCCACGGCCTCCCGGTCAGGCCACCGGCACGGTCACCTCGCCCTCGCCGACGAGTCCGCACCCGGCGACCGAGGCGGCGACCAGCCCGAGCCGCCGCGCCGCCTCCCGCAGGACGTCCAGCGGTTGCGCGTAGGGCAACCGCAGCCGCCGTTCGAAACCACCGTGCGCGCCGAAGCGCGAACCGGGAGCGAGCCGGACGCCGTGGTTCTGCGCGGCGACCGCGATCCGCGTGCTCACCGGCGCGTCCAGCTCGACCCAGAGGAACAGCCCACCGGCCGGGAGCCGGAACCGCCACCGCGGGCAGTGCTCCCGCAGCGCCTCCGCCAGCACGTCGCGGTGCTCGGCCAGGTCCGCCCTCCGCGCGCGCAGCGCGTCGTCCGGTCCGGCCAGCAGTTCGGCGAGCACGAGCTGCTCGAACACCGCGGAGCCCAGGTCGATCGCCGAGCGGGTGGCCACGAAGCGCTGCACGAGGTCGGCGCTCGCCCTGATCCACCCCACCCGCAGACCGCCCCAGTGCGACTTGCTGGCCGACCCGATCGACACCACCAGCTCGTCGGCGAAGGCCGCCACGGGTGGTGGCCCGTCGAGCGGGTCGCCCTCCAGGTCCAGCTCCACCATCGTCTCGTCGACGATCGCGGGGGTGCGGGTGCGGCGCAGCAGGTGGGCCAGCTGCTCGCGGCCGTCCGCGTCGAGCCGGTGCGCGGTGGGGTTCTGGAAGTCCGGGACGAGGTAGGCCACCCGCGGCGCGGCCTGGCGCAGCGCGGCGCCGACGCCGACGAGGTCCCACCCCTGCTCGGTCATCGCCACGGGCACCGGCACGGCCGACCCGGCCCGGACCGCCTCCAGCGCGTTCGGGTAGCTCGGCTGCTCGACGAGCACGCGGTCGCCGGGACCGGTGAACATCCGCAGGGCGAGGGCCAGCGCGTGCTGCGCCCCGCTGGTGACGAGGATCTGCTCCGGTCCGGTGGGCAGGCCGCGCGCCGTGTAGCGGTCGGCGATGCGCGCGCGCAGTTCCGGCACGCCCTGGTCGTGGTAGCCGTGCCCGGCCAGGTGCTCCGCCACGCGCAGCCGCACGGCGTCCATCGCGGTGAGCAGGCCGGGGATGGCGGGGGACGCCGCGCGGGCGAGGTCGATCTCGTCGCGCGCGGCGACCCCGTCCGGCACGACCGCGACCGGGCCGGACGGCAGGCCGATCCACGAACCCGCGCCCCGGCGGCTCGCCACCAGCCCCTCCGCGCGGAGCTGGTCGAGCGCCGCGGTGATCATCGTGCGGCTGACCGCCAGCGCCTCGGACATCTCCCGCTCGGCGGGGAGCCGGGTGCCGACGGCCAGCCGCCCGTCCAGCACGAACATCCGGATCGCGGCGGCGAGGTCGGCCGAACCCCGCCGTGTGCCGCGGCGTCGCCACTCGCCCAGCAGCTCGGCCAGTCGGCGACCGGATATGCGTCCACCCAGTGGGACCGGAGCAGTCATGTGGCCAATTCTCGCGCATTGGCCACAGACGAGACGACCACTCACCGCTCAGGATGGGCCACATGTCATTGACCGCGCTCCACTCCGTGCCCGTCTCCGTCGCCCCCGCTCGCCGCCTCGTCCAGCTCGCGATCGGGCTGTGGCTCTACGGGGCGAGCATGGCGATGCAGATCAGGGCGAGCCTCGGACTGGACCCGTGGGACGTGCTGCACGAGGGCCTGACCAAGCGCACCGGACTGAGCTTCGGCACGATCACGATCATCGTCGGCGCCCTCGTGCTGCTGTGCTGGATCCCGCTGCGGCAGCGCCCCGGCGTGGGCACGATCAGCAACGTGGTCGTCATCGGCGTCGCGGTCGACGTCACCCTGGCGGTGCTGCCCGCGCCGTCCGGCCTCCCCCTGCGCGCCGCCCTGCTGGCCGCGGGCATCGTGCTGAACGCCCTCGCCGCCGCGATCTACCTCGGCGCGCGACTCGGTCCGGGGCCGCGCGACGGCCTGACCACGGGTTTCTGCGCCCGGACCGGCACGTCGCTGCGCCTGGTCCGCACGGTCGTCGAAGTGCTGGTCCTGGCGTCCGGCTGGCTGCTCGGCGGAACCATCGGCATCGGCACCGTGCTGTACGCGCTGACCATCGGACCGCTCACCCAGGCGTTCCTGCCGCGGCTCACCTGGACCGGCGTCACGACGCCGCCGCGACCCGCCGTCTGACCGCGGCGTAGTCCACGCCGCGGGTCCGCAGCACCTCGGGGACGACGCCGTCACCCGCGAGCAGCGCGAGCAGCAGGTGCTCGTCCCCGAGGCCCCGGTGGCCGAAGTCCCTGGCCTCGCGGAGGCTGCGCACCAGGATCTCCCTGGCCGCCGCGTGGAAGGGGACGTGGCCACCGGCGAACCTCCGCCGCCGCGGACCGCGCCGCCGGGCCAGCACGCCCTCGCCGTGGGAGCGCTCGACGCTCGCCACGACCGCGTCGACGTCGATGCCGAGCCCGCGCAGCGCGTCCGCGTCGGCCCCGGTCAGCCCGCCCTTGCGACGAGCCTCGCGGAAGTCGTGCTCGATCTCCTCGCGCGAGAGCGCGTACTCGGCGAGCACCGGCGACGCGAGCAGCGCGAGCAGCAGGTGCGGTGGCTCGACGGCCTCCGCGTGCTCCCGCTCGGCCTCCTGGACGGCTCTCACCACCGCGGCGTGCGCCGACTTCGTGAACCTCTCCATCATCACCGGCCTCCGTGCTTCTTGTGGACGGCCTGCCGGGTGACCCCCAGCTCGGCCGCGATCTCCTGCCAGGACCAGCCCGCCGTGCGCGCGTTGCGCACCTGGACCGCCTCCAGCTGTTCGAGCAGCCGGCGCAACGCGCTGACCGCCTTCAGGCCGACCCTCGGATCGCGGTCTCCCGCGGCCGAGGCCAGCTGCGTCGCTTCCGTCATGCGTCAACTATGGTTGACAGAGCGCGGCCTGTCAACCCAGGTTGACGATTATCCTGTCGGGCGATGCCGAAGATCGAGAGTGCGGAACGGCCGGGCGTCGGCCTGGACGGCGTGCCACGCCCGACCGAGGACCGGATCGTGGTGCTGCCGAACGCGGTGCTGCTGCTGGACGGCGCGACATCGCCCGTGCCCGTCGAGCGCGACGGCGGCTGGTACTCCGCGGTCCTGGCCGAGGCGCTCGCGGCGGTGGTCACCGCGCGCCCCCACGACGACCTGGCCGACCTGCTGGCCGCGGCCGTGACCGACCTCGTGCACCGCTACGGCCTGGTGCCGGGCGACTCGCCGTCGAGCACGGTGGCGATGCTGCGCTGGAGCGGCACGACCGTCGACGCCCTGGTGCTGGCGGACAGCCCGGTCGTGGCGTTCGGCCCGGCCGGCGTGGACGTCGTGGCGGACACCAGGCTCGCCGAGCTGCGCGGCACGGTCCCGAGGGTGACGGACCGGCGCAACCGCGAGGGCGGATTCTGGGTCGCCGAGGCCCTGCCCGCCGCGGCGCACCGGGCGGTCGTGCGCAGCTGGCCCCGCGCCGAGGTGGACTCGGTGCTGATGGCGACGGACGGCGTGTCGTGCGGGGTGGACGACTACGGCCTGTTCACCTGGCAGGAGGTGCTGGACCTGGCGGAGTCCACCGGCCCGGAGGGCGTGCTGGACGCGGTCCGCGAGGCGGAGCTGTCCGACCCGGACCGCACCCGCTGGCGACGCCACAAGGTCCACGACGACCAGGCGCTCGCGGTGATCCGCTTCGCGGATTAGGCGCGGTGGGCCGCGACCGTCGTCTTCAGCTCGACCAGAGTGAGCCAGGGCTTGCCGCGGTGGACCATGCGGTGGCGGTTGGCGCACAGCACCGCGAGGTCTCCGAGGCGGGTGCGAGTGGGACCGGAGTCGTGCTCGGCGAGTGGCACGAACCGCAGGTTAGTGCTCGATGTGATTAAGGTCGCGCAAATTTGGCCGTTGGTCCAAACGCGATCGGCGAGGTAGCTCACAAAGGACGCGCACAGCACAAGACCCCCGAGAACATCTCGGGGGTCTTGTGCGAAGAGTGGTGGCCAGGGGCGGGGTCGAACCGCCGACCTACCGCTTTTCAGGCGGTCGCTCGTACCAACTGAGCTACCTGGCCATTCAGCGGACGGCCTCAGCCGAACGCTATTGCGACCCAGACGGGACTCGAACCCGCGACCTTCGCCGTGACAGGGCGACGCGCTAACCAACTGCGCCACTGGGCCTTGCTCTACTGCTGTACTACTCTACTACGTGCCCCCAACGGGATTCGAACCCGCGCTGCCGCCTTGAAAGGGCGGAGTCCTAGGCCGCTAGACGATGGGGACTCGGTCCGTCAGCAGCCCTGGCGGGCCACTCTCTTCCCAGGCCCTCCAACCGCTGTCCGTTGGAAGCATCGAAAGCATATGACATGACTGCCCGATCTACCAAAACGGGGGTGGCATTTAGGGTCTGACCTGCGAATACTTCCTCCTGCGGGTCACGGTTCGAGGTCCGTGATCAGCTGCGGGCCCCACTCCGGAGCGGCCACGCCGAGGAGCAGGCAGCTCCAGACCTCTCGAACGCGCTGGGAGAAGTCGGCGCACCCGCTCGCGGACGTGGAGATGAGCCGGGCGCCGAACAGGGACGCGCACAGGACCCGTGCCGCGGCGTCCGGGTCGGCGCCGGGACGCAACTGCCCCTCGTCGCGGGCCAGCGACAGGATCTCGCTCATCGCCCGCTCCCACCTGAGGTGGACGTTCGC
Source organism: Umezawaea beigongshangensis (assembly GCF_016464305.1). GTDB lineage: Bacteria > Actinomycetota > Actinomycetes > Mycobacteriales > Pseudonocardiaceae > Umezawaea_A > Umezawaea_A beigongshangensis. The sequence continues at coordinate 13,535 of NZ_JAEIOJ010000025.1, read as the reverse complement.
CAGGCCGAGGAACTCCAGACCGCGATCGGCGGCCAGGCGGACGCCGGCGCGGAGCCGCACGTCGACGCTCAGCCGGGAGACGACCTCGTCGACCAGGCCGACCAGGGTGCGCAGCGGGTCGAGCCCGCGTGCGCGCCACGCCGCCAGCAGGCGCGGCCACTCCTCCTCCTGCTGCCGCACGATGGCGAGCGCGAGCGCCTCCTTCGACTCGAAGTGGAAGTAGAAGGCGCCCTTGGTGAGACCGCTGCGCCGGAGGATCGCGCTCAGCGGCACGGCGTCGTACCCGAGGCGGTCGAACTCCGCCGCCGCGACGCGCAGGATCGTCTCGCGAGTCATCAGTGCGCGGTACTGCTGCGCCATCACGGCTCCAGCTCGTCATCGCTCGGAGGTGCGCTTCCCGACCACGGCGGATCAAGATCAAATTACTCCGAGATCCGATCGGGTGCACAGCAGTGTCCCCGTCGGAGGCGTGACGTGCACGTTGCCGCAAAAGAGACCGTTCGGTATGTTTTCTGGCGAGCCACGTCCGAGACGCGCTCCCGGGGGGTGCGCGTCTCGGCCGGGCCGCACCGGGACGCCGACGACGATCAGTCCGGTACCCGCACGTGCTTCCCGCTACAGCGGGACGAAGCCACCGCTCGCGACTCCGCCTCCTTCCGGCGGGACGTGCCCGGTCACCGCTGCACCGGCGGGACCCCGCCGTCCTCTCCCGGCGACAGCCCGAGCATGTCGAGCAGCAACCGGCAGTCCTCCGCACCGTGCGCGCCCCGCGCGACCGCGAGGCGTGCCCGGTGGACCTGCGCCTCGGAGATCCGCGAGGGTTCTCCGCTGCGCTGGGCAGGCACGCTCGGACCCTGCTTGCTCACCGTGTCGTCCTGTGTCCACAGGAACTTCCGCACTTCTAGGGACCCGCTCATGACGCCTCCCCGACTTGAGGTTCGGCGCGAGGCTAAGCGACCTGGGACGACACCCGCAGCCTCCCAGAGAGTGATTCGCGAACGACGGAGCGTTACTTTCCGTGTGCGCACCATCCGCTGGACGTGCGGCGTGGTGTGCTGGGACGCCGACCGGAGGGACCCGGCCGGGCAACACCGACGAACGGGGTGCAGACGTGACCGACGCCGAACCGGACCCGACGCGGACCGAGCCGCCCCGGACGGAGCCGTCACAGGCCGAGCCGTCGCAGGCCGAGCCGTCACAGGCCGAGCCGTCACAGGCCGAGCCGCCGCGCCCACCGAGCGTCGAGGACGTCCTGCGGGCCGCGACGCAGGCGGCGGCTCAGTTCGGCGTCCCGCCGGAGGCCATCGCGCGGGGCATGGCCGCCGCGTCGTCCGGCTCGCTGGAGGCGGACCTCGACGCGCTGATGAGCGACCGCCTGGACAAGCTCGACGAGATGCTGGCCGGACTCGACCAGCTCGTGCAGAAGATCGAGGGCGACATCGCCGGGTACGAGAAGCGCGTCGACCCTCCACAGTAGACTGGGGGTGACCCGCCGAGCCGGGGAGCCTTGCCCGGCAGTTACCCCCTGGGGGTATATTGGCCGGGTCGTCGAGAGGAACGGGGCACCATGTCCGTCAGCACCACGTACACCGTCACCGGCATGACCTGCCAGCACTGCATCAGCTCGGTGACCGAGGAGCTCACCGAGCTCGACGGCGTCACCGGCGTGGCCGTCGAGCTGGACTCCGGCGCGGTCACCGTCACCAGCGAGCGCGAGCTGGACCGAGCCGAGGTCGCGTCCGCCGTGACCGAGGCCGGGTACCAGCTCGCCGGCTGAGGGTTCCCCGGTGACGGCCACCGGACACGACGCCTCGGAGCGCGTCGAGCTGGCCATCAGCGGCATGACCTGCGCCTCCTGCGCCAACCGGATCGAGCGCAAGCTCAACAAGCTCGACGGCGTGACCGCGTCGGTCAACTACGCCACCGAGAAGGCGTCCGTCCGCTTCCCCGCCGGGACGGCGGTCGGCGACCTGGTCTCCGTCGTGCGCGCGGCCGGGTACGACGCCGCCCCGCCCCGGCCGGAGTCGGCCGGGGCGGACGTGCCCGAGGACGCGGAGACCGAGCAGCTGCGGCTGCGGGTGGTCGTCGCCGCCGCGCTGGGCGTCCCGGTGGTCGTGCTGTCGATGGTCCCGGCGCTCCAGTACCCGACCTGGCAGTGGCTCGCGCTGGCGCTGTCCAGCGTCGTGGTGTGGGTCTGCGGCTGGCCGATCCACCGGGCCGCCGCGGTGAACCTGCGGCACGGCAGCAGCACGATGGACACCCTGGTCTCGATGGGTGTGCTCGTCGCCTACCTGTGGTCGGTCTGGGCGCTGGTGTTCGGCGAGGCGGGCGCGGTCGGGATGCGCCACGAGTTCAGCGTCGTGCCGCGGCAGTCCACCACCGGTGACGTCTACCTGGAGGTCGCCGTCGGCGTGACGGTGTTCCTCCTGCTGGGCCGCTGGCTGGAGGCGCGGTCGAAGCGCCGCGCCGGGGCCGCGCTGCGGGCGCTGCTCGCGCTGGGCGCGAAGGACGTGGCCGTGCTGCGGGACGGGCGCGAGGAGCGCGTCCCGGTCGAGCGGCTGCGGGTCGGGGACCCGTTCGTGGTCCGTCCGGGTGAGCGGATCGCCGCGGACGGCCGGGTCGACGAGGGCACGTCGGCCGTGGACCGGTCCGTCGTGACCGGCGAGTCGGTGCCCGAGGAGGTCGGGCCGGGCGATGCGGTGGTCGGCGGCACGGTGAACGTCGGCGGGCGGCTCGTGGTCGTCGCGACCGGTGTCGGCGCCGACACGCAGCTCTCCAGGATGGCCGCGCTCGTCGAGCGGGCGCAGGAGGGCAAGGCGGAGGTGCAGCGGCTCGCCGACCGGATCTCGGCGGTGTTCGTGCCGGTCGTCGTCGTCCTCGCGGCCCTCACGCTGGGCGGCTGGCTGCTCGCCGGACGCTCGCTGGAGTTCGCCGTGATCGCGGCCGTCGCGGTGCTCGTCATCGCCTGCCCGTGCGCGCTGGGCCTCGCCACGCCCACGGCGCTGCTGGTGGGCACGGGCCGCGGCGCGCAGCTGGGCGTCCTGGTGAAGGGCCCGGAGGTGCTGGAGTCCACCCGGCGGATCGACACGGTCGTGCTCGACAAGACCGGCACGGTGACCGAGGGCCGGATGCGGCTGGTCGACGTGGTCCTCGCCGACGGTGTGCGGCGGGTGGACCTGCTGCGGGCCGCCGGAGCCGTGGAGAACGCCTCGGAGCACCCGATCGCCTCGGCGATCGTGCGCGGTGCCGGGGCCGAGGTGGGCGAGCTGCCCGCCGTGTCCGACTTCGCCAGCACCGAGGGGCTGGGCGTGTCCGGGCTCGTGGACGGACGTGCGGTGCTCGTCGGCCGCCCCCGGCTGCTCGGGCAGCGGGGCGTGGAACTGCCGCCACGGCTCGCCGACGCCGTGGGCGAGGCCGAGCGGGCGGGGCGGACCGTCGTGGCCGTGTCGCTCGACGGGGTGGCGAGCGGGCTGCTGGCCGTGGCCGACGCGGTGCGGCCGAGCAGTGCCGCCGCGGTGCGCCGGTTGCGCGAGCTGGGGCTGCACCCGGTGCTGCTGACCGGTGACAACGCCACCGTGGCCCGCGCGGTCGCCGCGGAGGTGGGCATCGACGCGGAGGACGTGATCGCCGGGGTGCTGCCGACGGAGAAGGTCGACGCGGTTCGGCGGTTGCAGGAGCGCGGCCGGGTCGTGGCGGTGGTCGGCGACGGCGTGAACGACGCTCCCGCGCTGGCGGCGGCCGACCTCGGCATCGCGATGGGCACGGGCGCGGACGTGGCGATCGAGGCCGGGGACCTGACGCTCGTGCGGGGCGACCTGGTCGCCGCCGTGGACGCGATCCGGCTCGCGCGGCGGACGCTGGCCATCATCAGGGGCAACCTGTTCTGGGCGTTCGCGTACAACGTCGCGGGTCTGCCGCTGGCCGCGGCGGGGCTGCTGAACCCCGTGCTGGCGGGGGCGGCGATGGCGTTCTCCAGCGTCTTCGTGGTGTCCAACAGCTTGCGCCTGCGCTCCTTCCGCCCCACGAACGGCTGAAGATTTCGGCGCTACCCACTCCCCTGACCCGCGTGCGCGTGCAACAATCCGATTCGCTGACACACCCCCGGTCAGCGCCTGTGGAGATCCCCTCCGGCCCCCGTGCTCCTCCCCCTGGCGCGGGGGCCTCTCCACGCCTCCGGCCTGTGACCGGCATCACGAGTTGTGCCGTACCGCAATCTGTTCGTTATCGTGGCGCCGTGCCTCTCCCATCTCTAGGCAGATCGAAGTCCGGCCGTCATCGTCCGCTCGCCCCCGAGGGTGAGGGTCTGGTTCCCGACGACGAGCTGACGTCGTACCTGGCGGCGCTCGCCCCGGAGACCGACGTGGAGACCACCGGCTCCGGCCGCAGCTTCGGCAACGCTCAGGTGTACCAGCTGCGGTTGCAGCTCATGGCCAACGAGCAGCTCAAGGAGCTCGCGCAGGAGCGTCAGACGTCCCCGCAGGCGCTGGCCACCGAGTGGGTCATGCAGCGCCTGGAGTGGGAAGCCCGTCAGCGCGGCTACTAGCGGCGCGGCGAAGACCTTCCAGAACGGCGACGAGCCCCCACCCGGCGCGGGTGGGGGCTCGTCGTACGCCTGGATCAGACGGGGCGGACGTTCTGGGCCTGCGGCCCCTTGGTGCCCTGGCCGACCTCGAACTCCACCCGCTGGTTCTCCTCCAGGGAGCGGAAGCCCTGACCCTGGATCTCCGAGTAGTGCACGAAGACGTCAGCGCCACCGTTGTCCTGGGCGATGAAGCCGAAGCCCTTTTCGGAGTTGAACCACTTGACAGTGCCCTGTGCCATGTATCTGCCTCCATCGCAGGAAAGCTTGAGGCTGCACCGTGCAACCCCCGGCCGTCCCCGGGCGATTCCCCGCCGACCACGACGGAGAAGAGAACACGCCCGCGTGTTGTTCCGCGAGCGTGTGAAGCACGAACACAGAAACACCGGCCTGCACGGCAAGCGTAACGCGAACCACAGTCCAGCACTACTGTCCGAACGCACCTGCGTGGGTAACGAGACGGTCCCGCGCCGTCACTGCTCGGTGATCTGCGGCGGGTCGGGGATCTTGTAGTCGGACTCGCCGATGTTGTCGAGCAGAGCCTGCTGCCACGCACCCGTGCTGATCATCTTCTGGATGGCCGCGGCGGCCTTCGCGCGTCCCTCGTCGTCGCCCTTGGGCAGGCCGACGCCGTAGCGCTCGGTCGTGAACGGATCGCCGACGAGCTTGAGCAGCTCGGGGTTCTCCTGCACGTAGCCCGCGAGGATCACCTGGTCCGTGGTGACGGCGTCGACGTTGCCCGCCAGCAGCGCGGTCACGCAGTCGGAGTACTGGCCGTACTCGACGAGCCGCACGTTCTGCTGGAAGTCGTCGAGGATCTTCTGCGCCGAGGTGGAGCCGGACACCGAGCACAGCCTCTTGCCGTCGAGGTCCTCCGGCCCGGCGATCGAGCTCTCGATGAAGCGCACGAGCAGGCCCTGGCCGGTCTCGAAGTACGGGCCGGCGAAGGTCACCTGCTCCTTGCGCTTGTCGGTGATCGAGTAGGAGGCGACGACGAAGTCCACCTCCCCGTTCTCCAGGAACTTCTCCCGGTCGGCGGAGCGGGACTCCTTCCAGGTGATGCCGTTCTCCTGCACGCCCAGTTCCTTCGCGACGTACTTGGCGACGTCGACGTCGAAGCCGACCACCTTGCCGTCGACGCGGCGCTGTCCCATGCCCGGCTGGTCGTAGCGGATGCCGACGGTCAGCTTCCCGTCTTCCGCGCTGCCCACCAGGGTGTTCTCGTCGTTCCCACCGCATCCGGCGGCGACCAGTGCCAGTGCCGCCGTCGCCGCCGCGGCGCGAAGTGCGCGTCGGAACGCCATCGCGTGTTCCCTTCCGTCCTCTGCGTGCGCGCCGCGGGTTCGGACGCGCTGGTGCCGCCCGGCGCAGGACCGGGCGGCTGGTGTGGGAGGCGGGCCCCGTGGCAGGACGCCACCTCCGGGCGGGGGACGGCGTCGTCGCCGATCCGGGTGGGTGAGAGTGCGCCGAACGCCCTCCTTCACCCGTTGGTGATGCTACGCACGGTCATCGGCCGTGCGCTGCGACAAATGGCGCAGCTTCACCGGGAACCCCGGCGGTGTTCACGTGGCACCAGCCGCGCGGCAGATCGCTCCGGCGCGGCACGGCCGCAGGTCCGAGGCGGAGCACGGCGCGGTTCACGTGTCCGGCGGGCACCGCCCGGCGGATCGGCGGCGGCACGAGCAGCGCGGTGGTCCGGACCGCGCGGAGCGCGGGTCGCCACCCGGTCGGAGCAGGGACGGCAACCGTGCGTCCGCGCCGCCCCGGTCCGGCGGCGGCGAACAGGCGAGATCGCCGATCACCCGTTCGCAGGTGCCGGGGCCGAGGCGCAGCGCCCCGCGATCCGCACGGCCGGGTCGGCGCGCAGCTGCCAGGTCACCGATCGCGGTCCGGACGGTCCGGGGCCCGCGCCGGTCCGTGTCCGCGTCGTCGTGCGATCTCCCCCCGCGGCAGCGGTGGTGGCTCCATGATGGGGGCATGGACCTGGACCAGGCACGAGAGATCGTCCGGACGCAGCACCGCGCCGTGCTCGCCGCGACGCGCGCGGACGGCACACCGCAGATGTCACCGGTGCTGGCCGCCGTGGACGACGAGGGGCGCGTCCTGATCAGCACCAGGGAGACGGCCTACAAGGTGCGCCAGCTGCGCCGCGACCCGCGGGTGTGGCTGTGCGTGCTGCCCGACCAGTTCTTCGGCCGCTGGATCCAGGTCGACGGCACCGCCGAGGTCGTGCCGCTGCCGGACGCGATGGACGGTCTCGTCGACTACTACCGGCAGATCTCCGGCGAGCACGAGAACTGGGAGGACTACCGGGCGGCGATGCGCACCGAACAGCGGGTCCTGATCAGGGTCGCGCTGCACGCCGCCGGCCCCGACCGCACGGGCTGATCCGGGTGGCGCAGCGCGAGCTCCTCGGGTGTGCCCGAACGGACCGACCTGCCGCGACAACCGGCTCAACGGGTAACGAGTGAGCGGACCGGACCGATTCCACGTGACACCTCGGGTCGAACCACCACGCGGGAGTCGGGTGCCCTTCCCATGAGCAGTGGCAGACGTCGTGTCCTCGTCGGCCTGGCCCTCGGCCTGGCCACGGGGGCCGTTGCGGTCACGATCGCGCTGCACACCGGGACACGTCCGGTGGAGGCACGCCGGGTCGACCGGCCGCCCGTGTCGGCTCCGGCGCTGAGCGCCACCCACACCACGAGCGTCGTGGGCGTCGGAGTTCCGCAGCAGGAACCGGAGCAGGAGCCGGGGCCGGCGACCTCGTCCGTGCCCGCTCCGGCCCGGTCGCCGGTCACCGCAGAGCCGGTCACGACGCCGGTGACCACGACCACCGGCCCGACGACCGGGGAGGCCGCGCTCTCCCCCCCGGCCTCGCAGGTCCCCCCGACCACGTCGCCGAGTTCGCCGAGCACGTCGCTCCCGGCGGACGACCCGACCTCCGGACGCCCGTCACCGCCGTGGTTCCCCCCGCTGCCCGGCCCGCCGTGGCACGACCACTGTTCGCTGCTGCACCTGGAGCTGAGCAGCGGCCGGTACGACCAGGACGGGCGCGACCTCCGGCTGCTGCGGATCTGCCTCGGCTGACCGGCCGGGCGACGGGACTCAGGTCTCGTCGGGCGGCGTGATCAGCTCGCGGATGTCGCCGGGCAGCTGGGACACCGCCTGGTCGAACGCGTCGGCGCCCATGCCGTCGCGCAGCGTCGCCAGCAGCGCGCGCAGCCCGGCCGTGGTCTCCTCCGCGGTCAGCCCGGTGTGCTGGGAGACCCGGCCGACGAACTCCTCGCGACCGAACTTCTCCACGGCGGGCGAGCCGGTGCGGAGTCCCTCGGCCAGCGGTTCCGGCAGGCGGTCGGCGAGGTCGCGGGCGGCACCGCCGCTGAGCCGGGCCGCCAGCGCCGCCGCGGTGGACCGGGTCAGGTCGGCAGCCTCCTCGCGGGACAGGCCCGCGCGCTCGGCGACCGTTGCGAAGAGCTGCCTGGCTTCCACGTCGCGCTCCTTCTCGTCGCCCGTTCCGTCCGACTATGCGGCACCACCAGCTGAGCCGCTAGTCGGCACTGCTGCGCCGTTCGCGTGCAGGACGACACCGGGGCTTTACACGTCGTTTCAACGTCGTTACTTTCGGACCACCGTGCTGGGAGCGCTCCCAGAACTCTGCGCGGACGTCCCACCGGACGTCGTCTCACTGCCGCCGGACCCAGAAGGCACGACCTGAGGTAGGCCATGAGAACTCGATCAGCACTCGTCGCGATCGGCGCCCTGCTCCTGTCGCTGTTCACCGCCCCGCACGCGCACGCCGCCACCGGCTTCACCGTCAGCGACGGGCGCCTGCTCGACGCGAACGGCGACGACTTCGTCATGAGGGGCGTCAACCACGCGCACACCTGGTACCCGACGCAGACCAGCTCGTTCGCGAACGTCAAGGCGCTCGGCGCGAACACCGTCCGCGTCGTGCTCGCCACCGGCAAGCAGTGGACGAAGAACGACACCGCCGACGTGGCGAACGTCGTGTCCCTGTGCAAGCAGAACCGGCTGATCTGCGTGCTGGAGGCGCACGACACCACCGGCTACGGCGAGCAGAGCGCCGCGGCCAGCCTGTCCGAGGCCGCCGACTACTGGCTCAGCGTGAAGAGCGCGCTGATCGGCCAGGAGAAGTACGTGATCGTGAACATCGGCAACGAGCCCTTCGGCAACACGGGCTACGCGGCCTGGGCGTCGGACACCTCGGCCGCCATCGCGAAGCTCCGGGGCGGCGGCCTCACCCACACGATCGTGGTGGACGCTCCGAACTGGGGCCAGGACTGGACGTTCACCATGCGCGACAACGCGCCCGCGGTCTTCGCGAGCGACCCGCAGCGCAACACGATGTTCTCGATCCACATGTACGGCGTGTTCGACACGGCGGCGGAGGTCACCGCGTACCTCGACAGCTTCGTCTCCCGCGGACTGCCGATCCTGGTCGGCGAGTTCGGCCACGACCACTCCGACGGCAACCCCGACGAGGACGCGATCCTCGCCGCCGCGCAGTCGCTGCGCCTGGGCTACCTCGGCTGGTCGTGGAGCGGCAACGGCGGCGGCGTCGAGTACCTCGACATGACGACGAACTTCGGCGCCACCAGCCTGACCCCGTGGGGCCAGCGGATCGTCAACGGCGTCAACGGCATCCGGGCGACCTCGCGCGAGGCCTCCGTCTACAGCGGCGGGACGAACGACACCACCGCGCCCACCGCGCCGGGCACGCCCACCGCGTCCTCGGTGACGTCGAGCGGAGTCGTGCTGTCCTGGGCCGCGTCCACCGACGCGGTCGGCGTGACGGGCTACGACGTGGTCCGGATCAGCGGGAGCACCGAGACCCCGGTCACCTCGTCGGGCACCGGCTCGGCGTCGGTGACGGGACTGTCCGCGTCCACCACGTACGTCTTCGCGGTCTACGCCCGCGACGCGGCGGGCAACCGCTCCGCCCGGTCGGGGACCACCTCGGTGACCACGTCGGCGAACAGCGGAACGGGCGCGTGCACCGTGACCTACACCGTCTCCGGCCAGTGGCAGGGCGGTTTCCAGGGCGGCGTGTCGATCGGCAACACCGGCTCGTCGCCGGTGAACGGCTGGACCCTGCGCTGGTCGTTCCCCAGCGGCCAGACCATCACCAGCATCTGGGGCGGCACGGCCAGCGGCAGCGGCGCCGAGGTGACCGTCACCAACGCCCCGTACACGGCGACCATCCCGGCCGGCGGCTCCACGTCGTTCGGCTTCACCGCGGCTCACGGCGGCACCAACACCGCGCCGACCGCGTTCACCCTCAACGGCTCGGCCTGCTCGGTGGGCTGACGCGAGCCGGGGACGACCGGACGGCGCACCCCGTCCGGTCGTTCCCTCCTTCTCCCCCTGGCGCGGTCGCGTGGTGTCCTCAGCCGACGGGGCCGACGAAGGTGGCGGGGCGCGTGGCGTCCTTCTGCAGGTGCACCGGACCGTGGGTCCAGTTGAACTCGGTCGTGGAGGTGGTGTTGGGCGGCGTCACCAGCACCGTGGAGACGTGCCAGCCGGTGGCGTTGTCGGCCGACGACGTGGTCAGGGCCGCGCTGGTCCCGCCGCCGGGGGCCAGGGTCACCGACTCGACCTCCTCGCTGCTGCGGCGCAGGTCCCACGTGGTGCCGTCCGCGCTGCGGAGCTGCACGCCGGGGAAGCCCCGCAGCACGCAGGCCCTGGCGCCCTGGTTGACGAAGACGAGCTGAACGCGCATCTGACTGCCGCCCGACGACGGCGTGGTGCTGCCGAGGGACGCCTTCACGTTCGTGCAAGCCGCTCCGTTCCCGCCCCCGCTGGTCAGCGCGTCCGGCTCCTGACCGCCGCTCACGGCCTCCCGGCCACCGGTCACGGCCTCCTGGGCGTCCGTGCCGGACGAGGCGTTCTCGGTCTGTCCGTCCGAACAGGCCGACAGTGCGCCGACCGCGGCCAGCGCCACGACCGCAGCGGCACTCCGACGAATCCAGTTGCTGTTCGCGCTCATCGTGACGATTCCCCTCGTGTGCACTTCCACGTCTCACCCTCTGCACCGGTGAAGATGTGTCAACCACCGGAAGGATGCGCACGAGTGAACCAGCTCACGGCGGAACAACCGGACGTCCGCCACGCCGTCGCACAACATCTTCGCTGGTGAGGAGCTTGCCGAGATGCGATCGAGCGAGAACGACGCGAATGGTTGCACGTGTGGACAGTCCGAACAGGAATGCGAATCGGTAGTGCCGCACACCCCGAGTCGATTCCCGGATCAGCGGTACCGCACACCCGGCCGGAGGGAAGAGAATGCGAGCACAGCCCCTTCGCGCGCGGGCACGTCGTCCCCCCGGCTCGCGCCGGGCGGCGAAAACGGCCGAATTCGGGCGGGAAACCATGCCACGACCTGACGGGGTTCACCGGAATCGTGGTCGGCATGAGTGAAGACCTGAGTGGCAAGGTGGCGCTGGTGGCCGGGGGAACCCGGGGGGCGAGCAGGGCCATCGCGGTGGAGCTGGGCCGCAGCGGTGCGACGGTGTACGTGACGGGACGCAGCTCGGGGAACCAGCGGTCCGAGGTGGACCGCGCCGAGACGATCGAGGGCACCGTCGAGCTGATCACCGAAGCGGGCGGCACCGGCATCGCCGTGCGGGTCGACCACCTCGACCCCGACCAGGTGCGCGAGCTGGCCACGCGCATCGACGGCGAGCACGGGCGGCTCGACCTGCTGGTCGACGGGCTCTGGGGCGGTGACAACCACCTCGGGTGGGGCCAGCCGGTGTGGGAGCACTCGCTGGAGGCGAGCCTGCGGATGATCCGGCTCGGCATCGACGCCCACATCATCACCAGCCACCACCTGCTGCCGCTGGTGATCCGCGAGCCCGGCGGCCTCGTGGTGGAGATGACCGACGGCACCGCCGAGTACAACGCGAAGTTCCGGGTGGGCACGTCGCTGGCGTTCTACGTCGCCAAGACCGCCGGGCACCACCTCGCCATCGCGCAGGCCCACGAGCTGAAGGACCACGGGTGCACCGCCGTGGCGCTGACGCCGGGCTGGCTGCGCTCGGAGACCATGCTCGACGTGTACGGCGTCACCGAGGAGAACTGGCGCGACGCCACGAGCCAGGAGCCGCACTTCTGCGTCTCGGAGTCACCGACCTTCGTGGGACGCACCCTCGTCGCGCTGGCGGCCGACCCCGACCGGGAGCGCTTCTCCGGGCAGACCCTGAGCACCGGGCAGCTCGCGAAGATCTACGAGGTCGACGACGTCGACGGGAGCAGGCCCGACGCGTGGCGCTACCTCACGGAGGTGGTGGACGCCGGCAAGCCGGCCGACGCCACCGGTTACCGGTGACGGTCGGCCATCCGCCGTGCGGCGTCCGCGAACGCGGCCCGCACGGCGGGTGGCTCGACGACCTCGACCTCCACGCCGAGTCCGAGCAGCTGCCCCGCCGCGATCTCCGGCTCCTCCAGCGGCAGGTCGACCTCGGTCCAGCCGTCCGGTCCCGGCGGCCCGGCCTGCTCCAGCGCGGCCACCGCGAGATCGGCGTCGACGACCCGCGGCAGGGCACGCGCACCGGCCGGGCTCAGCCGCACCCGCACCCGCGCGCGCTGCAACGACCGCTCGAACTGCGCCGACGACCGCTCCCACCAGCTCACGAGGTCGAAGCCGGCCGGTCGCTCGAAGCGCTCGTCCAGCAGTTCGACGGCCTCGATCCGGCCGACCCGGTAGGTGCGCGCACCGTCGCCGATGCCCGCGACCAGGTACCAGACCCCCGCCTTGAGCACGAGCCCCAGCGGGTCCAGCACCCGCTCGACCAGGCCGTCCCCGCGGCGGTAGGAGACCAGCGTCCGCCGCTGCTCCCACACCGCGCGGGCGACCGCCGCCAGGTGCCCGGCTTCGTCCTCCCGGCGGAACCAGCCCGGCGCGTCGAGGTGGAACCGCTGCGCGAGGTGCTGAGCCTGCTCGCGCAGAGCGGCCGGGAGGGTCGCCGAGACCTTGGCGTGCGCCGCCGACACCGCCGTGCCGAGCCCGAGCTCGGCGAGCGCCCGCGGCACCCCCATGGCGAAGATCGCGACGGCCTCCCGCGAGGTGAGCCCGTCCAGCCTGCTCCGCCACCCGTCGACCAGCCGCACACCCCCGTGCCGCCCCGGCTCCGTCCACAGCGGCACACCGGTGTCCCGCAGCGCGGCGACGTCGCGGTGCATGGTCCGCTCGGACACGCCGAGCGCCTCGGCCAGCTCGGCGATCGTGGCGCTGCGCCGACTCTGCAGGGTGAACAGCAGGGCCACCAACCGTTCCGCGCGCACCCGACGATCATGCCCGGTGCGACTTTCGGGACGTGATCTGACCTGTAGCGGGCCTGGCGTCCTCCCGCACGAGCACGGACGTCCGACCGTTCCGCATCGAGATCCCCCGGCCGATCCGCACTCCAGGCCGACCGAGTTCGTTCGTCGGGTTCACCCGCCTGATCGGCCTGCTCACCAGCGCGGACTCCGCAGGGCCGTTCCCCGTGGTGGTGCTCCCGATCCCGGGTTTCGGGTTCTCCGCGCCGCAGCCCTCCGCCTGCGGACGGCACGACTCCCCGGTCGCGGCACCGGCCTGGACGACGCAGATAGTCCACGAGTTCAACGCCACCGGCAGGCCGCTGGAACAGGTGATCGACCGCGACCTGTTCCCGACCGACCCGAGCGTGCACTGGTTCACCGGCACGTTCGGCTCGTCGGCGTGGCCGCACCACGACAGCACCGGGTCCGGCTGGTCCGAGGGGCACAAGGCCGTTCGGGCCTGCGCGTTACTTCGGCGAACTCCGCTGAGGGAACGGCTTCCGCTCCCCGTCCCGCGCCCGGCCGGGCGCGGGGACGAGGGGTGAACTGCAATGACCGTGGTGGGCCGCCGGGGGATCGAACCCCGAACCCGCGGATTAAAAGACAGTTCCTTTCCGTGTTGGTGTGTGCTAAG
>NZ_JAEIOJ010000024.1 GCF_016464305.1 Umezawaea beigongshangensis | reverse complement strand
ACCAACGGATCCCGAAACCGGTCACCACCACTCCCACGACCGCTCACCAGCCCATCCTGCCCGAACACCAGGCCCTCACCAGGAAAACCCGCTTCGCAGCGGGCATCACCACCAGCCGCACCGAGGCCGAGTTGTACCTCGACACCGCCCGCCGCCTCACCGAACGAGGCTGGCCGCTGCTCACCACCGACGCGACCGGCACAACAGCACCGCAGGTCAGCGCCCTGATCGCCGACCGGATCACGCAGCTGGCGGGCACCGGCCGGGGCAGCTCGGGCGCCCCGTAGGCTGCGCCGGTCCACCACCGCACGCCCGCTCACGAGGACCGATGGCCGACCGTCACCTGATCGACGTACACGTGCTGCTCCTGCGCGACGGCCACGTCCTGCTCACCCGCCGCCGCGACACCAACCCCGACTTCGACGGCCTCTGGCACCTGCCCTCCGGCAAACTCGACGCAGGCGAATCAGCCCTGCACGCCGCCGTCCGCGAAGCCGAAGAAGAAGTCGGCGTCCAGATCGACCCCGCTGACCTGCGCCTCGTGCACACCCTGCACGTCAACGGCTCCGGCCCCGAACCCCGCCTCGGACTGTTCTTCACCACACGACGCTGGAACGGCGAACCCCGCAACCGCGAACCCGACAAGTGCTCCGCCGTACGCTCGTACGCCCTCGACGCCCTGCCCGCACAACTCATCGACTACCCCGCCGCCGGCATCCACGCCCACCGCACCAGCACCCCCTTCAGCACCCAGGGCTGGACACCACAACCAGCCACCCCGTGACGGGCACCCACCCGGCTTCAGCACAATCGGCGCAGCGCGACGAACCTCGCCAACCACCTCCTGATCGCCACCTCACAAGCCGGGTGCTCCGATCACCTGCCAGCCACCAGCGGTCTCGCCTGCTCAGCATCACCGCCTGCCGCGTTCACACCTGGTCGGGGCCAGGCCCAGCGAGCGCACCGGCCGCCCCCGCGAGTCGTGCCGCAACACCGGCCGACCAGCCATCCGCCACCGTCCTCCCTCCCCAGCCACGCGGGAACCACACAACCGGACAAGACCAGCCCAGGCCCCCGGAGAACGCCGATGAGGTCATCTGTCGTAGCGGCCAGATCGACCATCACGCGACACCCGCCGCGGCTGCGCTCGACGACGGTGCGCTGCGCATCAGCCGGGTCGTGACGAACAGCGGTGCCCGCTGATGGGCAGGCACACCCGCGCGTCGTGCCCAGATGGGCTCGACCGCGCGGATCTCGCCCGGCAGCAGGGCGCAGCAAGGTGATCCCATCCCCGGCCGCACCCGCACGGCCGGACAGCCGGGGCAGCCCGGCGGTGATACCGCCACCCACGTCGAGCAGTACCCACACCCGGTCGGGACCGCTGCCGTGCTCGAGCACGGCGCCGCTGCGCAACCGCTGGTAACGCACCTACCCCGAGCGCTGCGAACCCCAGGAATGTGGACGCGGAGCAGGTGTGCCGGGCTTGCGCCGCTGACCAGGCAGAGGCACCACGTGATACGCCTTCGCGGCCGAGTTGGTCTGCATACCCGAAGCAACCCGGCGGGCGTCGGCCTCCGAGGGGAAACGAGCCGCCTGCGACGCCCGCCCCCACTGCTCGACCGGCTTGCCGCGGCTGTCGCGACACCGGTCGTCGAGGTAGTAGTACGAGCACGAGCCGTCAGCGAAGCGCACGACGATGCCGAACTCCTGCGACGCCCGGCCACCACCTTTCGGCTTCCGCAACTCCCTGCTCACACTGGACATCCTGTCCTACCGCGCCCGGTCCGCACTCACCGACCCGGCCCGTGCCGGTCGACGGCTCGCAGCTCCGCTTGGTCCACCGCCGCGTCGACCGGTCCGGCCTGGGCCTGTTCGGCGGTGCGGACCCAGTTGCGCAGCGTCTCGTGGTTGACCCCCAGCTCACGGGCGACCTGCCGCAACGGCCGGTCCGACGAACGGGCCAACGCGACAGCGTCCCTGCGGAACCGCTCGGGGTACTTCGACTTACCTGACACGGGAGCATCCTTCCCCAGACCGCTGTCTGGGATCAGGGCGTCCGGTCCAAGGGGACAACCTCACTGAGTGCCCGTTTCCGAGCTTGGGCTGGTGGAGGGGCTTTGGTGCGGATGCAAGGAACTCCTGGTAGATCGGAGGTTGTCGAAGTGCCGCCTGCCAGGAGTTCCGTTGTTGTCGTGCCCGATGTCCGCGGGCGGGTCCACCGCGGATGCCTCCTGCTGCCGCCTGTCCTCCTCCCACCAGCCCGTGTCGGGGTGGGCGGTGGAAGAAGCACTGTCGTCGGGTGATCGTGGACGCGATCTTCTCCTTGGTGGGCAACGGCATCGAGTGGCGGGCCCTGTCGGCGGACTTCCCGCCGCAGCAGACAGTCGACAAGTGTTTCGCTGCCCGGGAGAAGGCCGGGGCGTCGCAGCGGGTGCTCGACGCGTTGCGCGAGCGCGTCCGCCTTGCTGGGGAGCGGGTGGCGGCGTGTCGGCGGTCGTGGCCTCGCAGTCGGTGCGCGCCGCGCAGGGCGTGTGTCGGGCCACGCGGGCCTGGGACGGCGGGAAGAAGGTCGCCGGCCGCAAGCGGCACGTCGTAGTGGACACGGCGGGCCTGCTGGTGGCTGTGCTGGTGACTCCGGCCTCGACGCAGGACCGGGTCACCGCGCGCAGCCTGTTGCGCCGGACGCGTGACACCGCACCGGACACCGCTGCTGCGTCCGCGACTACGAACGACTCCGCCACCACCACGAGGCCGTGGTCCGCTGATCCATGATCCGCATCACCAGCCTCCGACTCCCCCAACACCAACAGCTCGAAAACAGCTACTCGCGAGGCCGTCCAACTCCTGGCCGACCTGGCCCCGGACCTGACCGAAGCCGTGAAAGTCGCCAGCCGCAGGGCCTACGTCATCCTCCACGGCATCCTGCTCCGGATCGACCGCATCGCCGCCGACCGCCCGTACCACTCCGGGAAACACAAACGCCACCGCATGAACGTCCACCTCCTGGCCGACCCCACCGGGCGACTGCAGTGGACCTCGCCCGCACCGCCCGGTTCAGCCCACGACCTGACCACGGCCCGCACCCACTGCATCCTCGACGCCCTCACCGAAGCCGACATCCCGTGCTGGGCCGACAAGGCCTACCGAGGAGCGGGCGGCCCCATCCGCGTGCCCCACCGCGGCAAGTGGCACAACCTCTCGCCCGGCCAGCAGGCGATCAACCGCTCCCAAGCCCGCATCCACGCCCCCGGCGAACGGGCGGTCTCGATCCTCAAGGTCTGGCGGCTGCTACGCAGACTCCGCTGCTCCACCACCCTGACCCGAGCCGTCCTCGCACTCCACCTCGCTGCCGGATGTCGAGAGCGTCAACGCCCGCATCCGCCGCGTGGTCAGAGCTCGGCGCCATTTCCCTGCTTCTACTCCTTCGCCTTGCGCATGTCGACCTTCCAGAACAGGTGATCCCCCGCGATCAGGAGGACGGAGAGCGCAGCAGCTGTCAGCGCACCTTCTTTGCCAGGCCAATGGAAGAAGTACGACGACACCAGAGAGAAAGGGGCAAGATGAGCACGACAAGCCTGCTGCGGCTGATTCTGTCGCGCCACGACCACCGCAGCAACGATGTCATTCTCCACATCTTGGCCGGCCAGGAGTCGTAGATCGAGTTTCCGGTGCAGTCGATCCTGAAGACGGCGCCGCCCCGCCGGTGACAATCGCGCCGCCGACAGGCCGGCGAGTCGGGGCGGCCGTGGGCGCCACCGCCATCGCGCTCGCTCTGGAACGTCAACTCCACACCTGACCCCGCCCCGGCCCGAGCACCTCGGCAGCCAGCACCGGACGACACGGCCGACTTCGCGGTCGGTACCCAGCCGCACCAGCAACGTCGTGCGCGGCGTCCTGGTCGACGTACCGACCCTCCCTGCATCGGCTCGTGCACCGCGGTCCCGGCGCACGAGCCGATGCGAGCACTTCCTGCCCGGCGCGAGGTGCTCAGCGGAGGAACGATCTCCCGCTGCGGTTGCAGTCGGTGCAGCATCAGGGGACGTCCGGCTCTGGTCCTGCTGCTGCGGAGGTTGGACGCGACAAGCCGGTCCAGGTCGTCCGCTCCGCTCACTCACCCCATTCGGGGCCGCCGTCGGTGCAGGTCTGCCCGCCGTCGACCGGAAGCGCGACACCGGTGATCCGGGCGGCCTCGTCGCTGGCCAGGAACGCAATGGCGGAGGCCACCTCCTCCGGCCGTCCGGCCCGGCGCAGCGGGATGCGGTCCCAGGCGCGGTCGAGGAGGGCGTCGTCGGCCATGATCTCCTCCACCATGTCGGTCACGGTGAGACCGGGGCACACCACGTTGGCGCGGACCCCGTCGCGTCCGGCGTCGCAGGCCACCGACCGGGTCAGGTTGGCCACCGCGGCCTTGGCGGCGTTGTAGGCCGCGTGCGACCAGCCGCCTCCCAACGAGGACACCGATCCGACGTTGACGATCGAGCCCTTCGTCTCGGCCAGGTGCGGCAGGGCGGCGCGGGTCGTGAAGAACACGCTGTCCACGTCCGCGCCGAAGCAGGCCCGCCAGTCCTCCTCCGAGGTCTGTGGCACACTGCCGACCAGGTTCATGCCCGCGGCGTTGACCAGGGTGTCCAGCCGCCCGAACCGACGCACGGCCGCGGTCACGAGCGCTTCGCAGTCCTCGCGCCGGGACACGTCGGCCACGTGCACCAGCACCCGATCGGCCGACAACCGCCCGGCCACCTTCTCCAGCCGCTCCCGGTGCCGCCCGGAGATCACCACCGATGCTCCCTCAGCGGCGAAGCGGGCCGCGGTGGCGGCCCCGATGCCCGAACCACCACCGGTGACGATCACCACCTGCCCGTCGAATCGTCCGTTCGTGGTCGTGGTCGTGGTCGTGCTCCTTCTGTCGTCGTAGGTGTGGAACGAGAACACGGGTTACGCCGGGGCGTCGACGCCGCGCGCGGTGCTCTCCTGCGCGGTGAACTCCGCGCGCATCCGGTCGAGCTTGGCCAGGGCGGTGTCGTAGGCCTCGTTGCCCAGCAGCAGCCGCTGCGGCGGCGTCGGCGACTCGACCGCGCGCACCAGTGCTCGCGCGGCCAGCGCCGGGTCACCGGCCTGTTTGCCGACCGAGCCGCGGTAGGCCTGCCGGGCGGCTCCGGCGGTCGGGGCGTAGTCGTCGATGACCCCGGCGGGCTCTGCGGCGGAACCCGCCCACTCGGTGCGGAACGCGCTGGGCTCCACGGTCATCACCCCGATGCCCAGGGGTGCGACCTCCTTGCGCAGTGCTTCGCTCAGTCCCTCCAGGGCGAACTTCGACGCGCAGTAGTGGCCGACGCCCTCGAAGCCCTCCAGGCCGCCGATCGAGGTCAGGTTCACCACCACGCCGGAGCGTCGGCGGCGCATTCCCGGCAGCACCGCGGTGATGACGTCGGTGGCGGCGAAGAAGTTGACGTCGAACATCCGGCGCACCGCGTCGGGCTCGCTCTCCTCCACCGCGGCGAAGTAGCCGGAACCGGCGTTGTTGACCAGGACGTCGATGCCGCCGAACTCCTCTTCCGCCCTGGCCACGGCGGCGCGCACCTGCGCGGGGTCGGTCACGTCCAGTTCGAGCGGCAGGACCTTCCCCCGTGAGGCGAGGTCGGCGATCCTGGTGGTGTCGCGCGCGGTCGCGACGACCCGGTGCCCGGTGTCGAACAGGTGCTCGGCGATGTGGCGACCGAATCCGGTGGAGCATCCGGTGATGAACCAGGTGGTCATGACGGTTTCTTTCCCTTCGGGTGTGGTTCGTGCGGCTAGTGGTCGTGGGCGAGTTCGAGGTCGTCCGTGGCGAGCGGGCCAGAAGAGGGGCACCGGTTTCCCTGGAGGCAGGCCCCGGGCAATGCGGATCGCCGCGAAACGCCGGCTGCAGGCGGTGACGCGCGGTCGACGCTGCGGTTCTCGGTGAGCGGGTGGGGACACCGCTGCTCTCGCACGGTCGGAGGAACCGCCGCGTGTCAGTCAGCGGTCAGATGCCGCCACTTGGTCATGCGATCGCGCAGGTCCACGGTGGAGGCGTTGGCGGAGAAGGTGCCGTCACCGCGGTGGTGGAACTCGCCCGCTCCTCTCCTCGTGGCGTCGAACCAGGCGCGCTCGGCCTCGAGGATCCACAGGTGGTGATCGCGCACGAGCCGGTCGTCGGCCACGGTGCACTCGATGTTGGCGAAGCACTCCCGGACCAGGGGTGCTCGGACCACGGCGCCGGGAACCGGGGTGAAGTCGAAGCTGCGCCACTTGTCGGTCTCGCGGCCGGAGGTGTTGCCGACGTCTACGACCCGCGCGGCGAGGTCGATGGACGGTATCGCGACAACGCACTCGCCGGTGGCGCGCAGGGTGTCGTAGCTGTGATCCCACGGCCCGAGGACGAGGGCGATGAGCGCGCCGTGCGCGACGGGCATGTTGAAGCCGTTGGTCATCAGGTTGGCGCGCTGCCCGTCGAAGGTGGACACCAGGACGACGGGGCCGGGCTCCAGCAGCCGGTGCACGTTCTCCAGCGGGTACTGGGCGAAGCCGTGGCCGTCGTCGTCTGCTGCGGTCATGGTCGAATCCCTTCTGCGAGGTGCGGGTGCCCTACCGGTGGAACGGGCCGGGTGCCCGCCCCACGGACGCGTGCGGTTCCGCGCACGGTCAGATCGCTTGTGCGGTCGGCAGGATCGTGATCTCGGTGAGGTTGACGTGCCGGGGCACGGCGGCGATGAACGCGATGGTCTCGGCGACGTCCTCGGGCTGGAGCACGTCGATCTGCTCGATGAGGTCGGCCATGAGCGTGCTGGCGTCGGGGTCGGTGACGTGGTCGGGCAGTTCCGTGTCGACCATGCCGGGTTCGACGGTCGCCACGCGGACGTTCTTGCAGCCCAGTTCGACGCGCAGCAGCCGGGTGAGGTGGCTGATGTAGGCCTTCGTGCCGGAGTAGACCGAGAACTTCTCCAGGATCCGGGTGGCCGCGATCGAGGAGGTGGTGACGAGGTCGGCGGGCTTGCCCGCTTCGGCCGCCGCGGTCAGGTGCGGCAGGAAGGCGCCGATGACGTTCATGACCCCGGTGATGTTGAGGTCGATCTGGCGCTGCCAGTCGTCCTGGCGCAGGTCGGTGATGGAGGAGACGAGCTGCACGCCGGCGTTGTTGACGACGAGGTCGGCGGTGCCCAGTTCGTCGGCGATCCGCCGGGCGGCGGCGTGCACGGCGTCCCGGTCGGTGACGTCGACCGGAACGGCGATCGCGGTGCCGCCGTCGTCGGTGATGGTGGCGGCCAGGGCGTCGAGCTTGTCCTTGCGGCGGGCCAGCACGGCGACCGTCGCGCCGAGTTCGGCCAGACGCGTGGCGGTGGCGGCGCCGATGCCGCTGGAGGCGCCGGAGACGACGGCCACGCGACCGGCCAGCGGGGTGCGGGTGAGCAGGGTGGACATGGTGGTTCTCCTGTTCGGGGTGAACGTGTGCGCGGGATCGGCCGGGCGCGGATCGCGCCACGAGGCCGTGGTGGTGGGACTGTCAGACCGTGACGTCGTCGTGGGCGGTGGCGGCGGACCTCTCCCGCCACGGGGCCAGGTCCTGCTCGATCTGCGCGAGCTTGACCTGCAACCGCTGCAGGGTGTCCGGGCCCAGGTACAGGTGGGTGGGCAGGACGTCGCCGCTGGTGACCTCGTGGACGAGGGTGGCGCTCTTGACCGGGTCGCCGAGCTGGGTGTGGTTGGCCGTGCCGACCCAGTCGAGGGTCACGTGCGCGGGCGTGCCGTCGTAGTCGGCGATGCGCCGGGCGGGCAGCGACAGGGAGCTGGTGTCCAGGAAGTCGGTGCGCAGCACGCCCGGCTCCACCACCATGGACTGGATGCCGAAGGGCGCCAGCTCCACCGACAGCGCCTCGCTGATCCCGGCCACCGCGAACTTCGACGCGCAGTAGGCGCTGACGCCGGGTTCGCCCTCGAAGCCCGAGCGCGATCCGATGTGGACGAGCTTGCCCGAGCCCTGGCGGCGCATGACGGGCAGCACCGCGCGGGTCATCGTGACCAGGCCGAAGACGTTCAGGTCGAACAGGGACCGCAGTTCGGCGTCGCTGATCTCCTCCAGCGCGCCGAGCAGACCCCGGCCCGCGTTGTTGACCAGCACGTCGATCCCGCCGAAGCGGTCGGTGGCGGCCCGCACCGCGCCGGGAACGGCGGCGGCGTCGGTGACGTCCAGCTCCACGACCAGTGCGTTGGGTGCCGAGGCCAGGTCGTCCGGCACGCGCTGCGGGTTGCGCACCGCGACGACGACGTCGTCCCCGCCGCGCAGAGCGGCACGGGCGATCTCCGCCCCGAGGCCTCGGGATGCTCCGGTGATGAACCAGGTGGCCATGACGATCTCGTTCCTTCCGACTGTCCCCGTGGCGAGTGCTCCTCGCCGCTGACGAGTTCGAGCTTGCCGAGGGGGGAGAGCCGGGAGAAGGTCGCGAGTTTCCTGGGAAGGAGGCACCCGGGGAAACGCGCCGAGACGTGCCCGGGAGGCGTTTCGGGAGCCTGGTCCAGTCGTGATCGGCGCGGTTGCCGGCGGGACGGGCCCGTGTCCGGCGCTCCAGCGCCGGACACGGGCTTCTGGAACGCCTAGATCGCGTGGGAGGCGAGCACGTCGTCGGCGCGGGCGCGCAGCCGCTCGAACGCCTCGGCGGTGGGGGATGCGGGCTCCGCCTGGTAGACGACCAGTTGCTGGTGCGGTGCGCCGTTGACGCCGAACGCGGAGAACAGGATGTGCAGGTCGCCCACGTGCGGGTGGCGCAGGTGCTTGCTCTCCTGCGTCTTGGGCTTCACGTCGTGGCGGGCCCACAGCTCGACGAACTCAGGACTGGCCGCGGACAGCTCCGCCACGACCTCGGCGATGCGGGTGCTGTGCGGGTCGTGCCCGTAGGCGGCGCGGATCTCGGCCACGCAGGAGTGGGCAGCCCGCTCCCACTCCTGGTAGAACTCGCGTCCGGCCGGGTCCAGGAACACCATGCGGGCCAGGTTGTCCGCTCGGGCGAAACCCTCGTGCAACGCCCGGGCCATCGCGTTGCAGGCCAGGAGGTCCAGCGCGGGGCCGAGCACGAAGGCGGGCGAGGTGGTCCAGCCGTCCATCAGCTGCCGCAGCTGCGCGTGGACCGCGCGGCTCTGCGTGTGCTGCCACACGCCAGCCTCCGCGGGCCGGACCAGCAGCCACAGGTGCTCGGTGGCCGCCACGTCGAGCCGCAGCGCCCGCGCCACCGCGTCGACGACCTGCGCCGAGGGGCTGGACTCGCGGCCCTGCTCCAGGCGCACGTAGTAGTCGCTGCTCACCCCGGCCAGCATCGCGACCTCCTCGCGACGCAGCCCCTTGACCCTGCGGCGGCCGTGCTCGGGCAGCCCGACGTCCTGCGGCTTGAGCGCCTCCCGCCGGGCACGCAGGAAGTCACCCAGAGGCGTGCCGCTCATGCGACCCACCGACGACCCGTCGTGCCGCGGCCCTCGCGATCAGCTGCTGTGCGGGCGACCATCCCGTCCCTCCCACGTCCAGTCGTGACCTCTCGCGACGTCCGAAGAGATCTCGTCACCGACGATCTCAACTCACGGCACCGCCGCCCGTCAACCACGCTCAGGCTGGGTGTGACGCACCCGGGCTGCGAGGCCGCTCGTCTCCTACCCTCGGCCGCATGGACGGTGAGCCGAACACGGCGCTGGGCCAGTTCCTGCGCACGCGCCGTGCCCTCGTGCGGCCCGACCAGGTGGGGCTGAACGCGCGGGGGCGCCGCCGGGTGCCCGGACTGCGCCGCGACGAGGTGGCCCACCTGGCCGGTGTGAGCACGGGGTACTACGCCCGGCTGGAACAGGGACACCAGCGTCCCACCGGCCAGACGATCGAGAGCCTGGCCAGGGCGCTGCGCCTGGACCACGACGATGCGACGGAGCTGCACCGGCTGGCCAGCTCCACCACCGCCCGGCGCCCGCGCCACCACGGGGAACACGTCGCCCCGCACGTCCTGAGCCTGCTCCACGACTGGACCGCGGCACCGGCCTACGTCCTCGGCCGGTCGAACGACGTCCTGGCGCGCAACGCCCTCGCCACCGCACTGCACGGCCACTTCGCCCACGGCGACAACCTCCTTCGCATGATCTTCCTCGATCCCGCTGGACGTGAGTTCTTCCGCGACCGGACCAGCACGGCCCGCGCCGCCGTCCAGGACCTGCGCCGGGCGATCGGCCGCCCCGCCGACGAGCGCGCACTGCGACAGCTGATCGGCGAACTGTCGATAGGCAGCCCGGAGTTCCGCCGGTCGTGGGCTCAGCCCGAGCCCCGCGGCGTGATCACCTACGGCAGCCACTTCGTCCACCCGGACGTCGGCGAGCTGCGCCTGAGCACCGAGGTCTTCACCGTCGTGCGGGCGCCGGGCCAGCGACTGGTCGCGCACCCGGCCGATGCGCGTTCCCGCTCGGCCGAGGCACTGGTCCTGCTCGGCACGCTGACCGTCCGGCAGGACGAGCGCGACGCCGCCACGAGTTGACCTCTCGTGCGGGACCCGTCTGGCCGACGGGCAGGTCTCTGGTCCTGCTGAGCGGTCAGGAGGTGATGACGAACTTGCCGCGGACGTGCAGGCGGGTGAAGTCCAGCAGTGCCTGCCGGGCCTCGGTGAACGGGTACTCCGCGGCGATCTCGATTCGCAGCGCGCCCTCGTCGGCCAGGGCGGCCAGTGCGGCGAGGCGACCGGGGGGCGTGGTGGTGCCCGTGTAGGAGGCGGTGACGTCCCGGTCGAACGCGGGTGGGCCGCCCAGCGGGGAGATCAGCACGCCTCCCGGCCTGACCGCGGCGGCGGAGGAAGCCAGGTCGGGACCGGCCGCCACCAGGTCGATCACCGCGTCGACGCCCTCGGGGAACCGGTCGTGCACCCAGCGGGTGACGTCCTCGGCGCGGTGATCGACCACGTCGTCGGCGCCCAGCCGTGCGAGCCGCTCCCGATCGTCCCCGTGGCCGGTGGCGAGCACCACGGCGCCGGCGCGCTCGGCGAGCTGCACGGCGAAACCGCCGATGCCGCCGGTCGCGCCCACGATCAGGATCGTCGAGCCGGTCCTCGGCTTCGCCTCGTCCAGCAGTGCCGCCGCGGTCAGCGCGCCCGTGGGCAGGGCGGCGCCGCGGTGCGCGTCCAGACCCGCTGGCCGCACGGCTGCGGAGTCGTCGGCGCGCACGAGCGCGTACTCGGCGAAGGCTCCAGACGGCACGCCGTTCCACGCGATCACCGCGTCACCCGGCGCGAAGCGCTCGACGTCTCCGCCGACGGCCTCGACCACACCGCTGAGGTCCACACCGGGCACGAACGGGTGCGGAACGGGCAGGAAGTCCTTCACGGCGCCGGTGATCAGCTTGACGTCGACGGGGTTCACCGCCGCGGCCTGCACGCGGACCAGCAGTTGCCCCGGACCGGGCACCGGCTGCGGGAGGTCGGTGATCTCCAGCTGCTCCAGCGGTCCGTACGTGCGGGCGACCAGTGCCTTCATCGTCGTCTCCTCGGGTGAGCGGGTGCTTCTCGCGGTGGCGGGCACCGGTGTCCCGGACCGCTCGCGCACACGTTGCTGATGTATCAACAAAATAGTGACAATGTTGTTGATGTGTCAACAAGGTCGTGTCGTCGTCGGTGGTGCGCGTCACGTCGCGGTTAGGCAGTTCCTACCGATGTGGCGGCACGCGAACGGCGGAAGCATGGCCGCGAGAACGATCACCGACCAGGAGGAACCATGGCCCTCGCCGACGACCGCTTCACCGGGCTCGACGCCCTCATCACGCCGGAGAACTCGGTGCTGGTGCTCATCGACCACCAGGGGGCGCAGTTCGCCGGGCTCACCCACCCCGACCCCGCCACGGTGATCAACAACGTCACGCTGCTGTCCAAGGCGGCGAAGCTGTTCGGCGTGCCGACGATCCTGACCACCGTGGTCGAGGAGCGCGGCGGGCGCATTCTCCAGCAGATCCAGGACGTCTTCCCCGACCAGGCGCCGATCAACCGCACGACCATCAACACCTGGGAGGACCGGCGGGTGGTGGACGCGGTCGCCGCCACCGGGCGCCGCAACCTGGTCCTGGCGGGCCTGTGGACCGAGATCTGCGTGGCGTTCCCCGCGATCCACGCCCTCGCCGACGGCTACCGGGTCTTCGCCGTCACCGACGCCTCCGGTGGCACGAGCGCCGAGGCGCACGAGCGCGGCGTGCAGCGCATGGTGCAGGCGGGCGTGGTGCCGCTGACCGCGGGCGTGGTCGTCGGCGAGTGGCAGCGCGACTGGGCGCGAGAGGCCACCGTGCCGGGGGTCGCGGAGATCATGACGACCCACGGGGGCGCCTTCGGCGCGGCACTGGCGTGGGAGTTCCAACTGCTCGGCCAGGCGAAGGACTGACGGACCCCGCCGACCCTCCCCGGAGCGCCGAGTGGTCCGTCGGCGCTCCGGGGTGCCGGGTCAGGGCAGCAGGTCGCGCAGGTGGCGGCGCGATCCGATGCCCAGCTTGCGGAAGACGCTGCGCAGGTGGGCGTCCACCGTGCGCGTGCTCAGCACCAGCCGTTCACCGACCTCCCGGCTCGTCGCCCCCGCGGCGACGAGCGCGACGACGTCGCGCTCCCGCCTGGTCAGGCCGGACAGCCGGTCGGTCGCCGACCGGGCGCGGATCGTGCGCTCGCGCACCTCCTCCCAGTGCTTCCCGCCCACCGGGCCGACCGTGCCCAGCAGGGCCGCGGCGGCGTCGAACGAACCCGCGTCGCAGTGCGCCACCGCGGCCTGCACGGCACGGGCCGACCGCGCCGTCCGGTCGGGGGTGAGGTGCACAGCGCGCTCCAGGAACGCCGCCCGCGCCACCGCGCCACCGCGGTCCCGCACCGCGTCGGCTGCCGACAGCAGGTCGGCGGCCACCTCCTCCTCCGGTGTCACGGCCGCACTCCCCCGGTGCCACGCGCGCCGCGCGGCGTCGCTCGCACCGGCGGCTCCGGCCAGCGCCCGGTGCGCTGCCCGCCTGGCGGCGGGCGTCGCGGAGCGGTACAGCGCGCAGCGGTCGAGCGGGTGCGGGAAACACACCCGTGCGCCCATCTCCACCACCCCGGCCGCCGCGGCGGCCTCGGCGCCGCGGCCCGTCGTGGCCGTCCACAGCAGGGCCGGGTCCCCGGTCGGGTCGGTCGCGGCGACCAGCAGGAACGCCCTGGCGGTCCGCGGCAGCGCCGCGGTGCGGCGCTGCCAGGAGCACACGGCCTGCGCGTCCACCCGCACGCCCTGCACCGCGCCCCACCCACCGGCCAGCACCGTCGCCGTGGCGGCCCGCGGCAGCGTCACCAGGGCGCGCGGGTTGCCGCGGGCCTCGGCCACCACCCGGTCGCGCACCAGGGGGTCCAGCGGGCCGCGCCACCGCGCCTCCAGCAGGGCCGCGGCGTCCCGCTCACCGAGTGCGGCCAGCCGCAGGCACGGCAGAGCACCCAGTTCCAAGTGCGCGCGGACGTCGCGCACGGCGATCACCACCGCGCAGCGCAGATCGCCGGCCCGGCGCGCGGCGAAGGCCAGCGCGCGCCGTGACGGCGCGTCCCACCAGCGCCAGCCGTCGGCCGCGCACACCAGCGGCGTGCGGCCCGCGGCGTGCGCCAGCAGCTGCACCAGTGCCACGCCGATCCGCTGCTCGTCCACGGCGACCTCCGCGTTCCGGCAGGTCAGCACGGTCCTCAGCGCCGAGCGCAGCGGCTCGGGCAACCGGTCCACCTCCGCGCGCAGCGGCGCGCACAGCCGGTGCAGCGCGGCGAACGGCAGGCTCCCCGCTCAGCGGGAGCGCCGGGCACCCTCAACAGGCGGACGCCCTCCAGAGGTGGCAACGCGTGCTCCAGCAGCGTCGTCGTTCCCGTGCCCGCCTCGCCGGTCACCACGAGCGCGCCACCCCGGCCCGCGCGCGCCTCCGTCACCAGACGGCTCAGGGCCCGCAACTCCTCGTCCCGGCCGAGCAGACCCGGTCCCGCTCCTCGGTCCTCCACCGGCTTCCACGCTCCTCCTGCACCGGGCCGACACACCTCCCCGATCTTGCCCATGACATGTTGACATGTCAACAAATCGAGTGTGTTCGAACACGCGAGCCCTCTCGTGACCTGATCACCGCTATCGCAGAACCGCCTGCGCCGCGGTCAGGACGTGGTCGCGTGAGGCGGTGACCTCCTCGCGCAGCGCGGCCAGATCCACCTCCAGCAGCTCGCCAGCCCACTTGCGCACCCGGCCGCCGATCAGGACGGTGTCGACGTTGCGGGCGTCCGCGCCCAGCACGACGGTGCCGATCGGGTCGTTGAGCGGCATGGTGTTGATCGCCTCGGCCGTGATGAGCAGCAGGTCGGCCTGCTTGCCGGGGGTCAGCGAACCGGTGATGCGCTCCAGCCCGTTGGTGCGCGCGCCCTGAACAGTGGCGAAGTCGAGCACATCAGCGACCCCGATGCGGGTGGAGACGCGGTCGGTGCCGTGAACGCCTTCCACCGCGCGCATGCGCTGAATGGCCAGCAGCACCCGCATCTGGGTGAACATGTCGCTGGACAACGCCACCTCGACGTCGATGCTCAGCCCCGGGCGGACGCCGACGGCCAGGGCTTCGTCCACGGCGGGCACGGCGGTCTCCAAGCCGATCTGCGCGTCAGAGGTGGGGGCCAGAGCGACGGTCGTGCCGGTGTCGGCGATGGCACGCCACGCATCAGCGGTCAGACCGGTGGCGTGGATGAGAGTCACCTCGGGACCGAGCAGCCCCTGCCGCTCCCACTCCAGGATCGCGCGGGAGGACGACTCGCCGAACACGGCGTCCACGCTCACCCCGACGCTCAGCTCACGAGCGTGCCGGGCGAGCCGGGGACCGTAGGCCAGGTCGGGCCCGGCGATCTCGCCGGTGGCGAGACAGGCCAGGCGGAAGGTCAGCAGGTCGTCGGTGTGCTGCTCGCGCAGCCGGGTCAGATCTGCGGGCCACTGGTGGTCCCACGTGCCGAAGTGCGGGGCCATGGCGGCGTGCACGCCCCTGATGCCGGTGTCGCGCAGCGCCCGCACCGCGGCGTCGGAGTGCGCGGCGGTGCGCGAGTTGTGCGAGAAGTCGAGCATGGTGGTGATGCCCGCGTCGATCGCGGTGAGCGCCGCCAGCTTCGTGCCGATGTACATGTCGTGAGGCCGGTAGACCGGCGCGTACCCCAGGAGGGTCTTGGTGACGTAGGCACCCAGGTCGTCCACGTCGGGCATGATCCGGCGCAACTGCGCCTCCCAGGCGTGGCGGTGGGTGTCGACGAAGCCGGGGGCGGCGATCATGCCGGTGGCGTTGACGACGATCGCGTCCCCGACCGGCAGCGCACGCCCGATCGCGGCGATCGTCGAGCCCTCCAGCAGCACGTCGGCCCGATCCAGGGTGCCCGAACCGGGGTCGCCGGTCACGACGGTGGCGTCGCGGATCAGAATCCGTCGGCGTGGGTCGTCCTCAGCGCGGCGCAGCAGGTCCAGGGTGTCCTGGCGAGAGCTGTTCATCGTGGTACCCGTTCTCGGTGATGTCCGGTGCGGCACCCACTCTTCGACGACGTCAGCACGGCTACCAGGTCGCGTTCATCCTGGGCAAGGCACTCCTAGGATGAACGCGACCTGGTAGCCGTCACTGTCACCGAGCGGTCTCCAGCGCCTCGCCCCGCCGAGGAGCGGGTACACCGCGACCACCGGTCATCGAGGCGCCGAAGCGCCGCGACGAGCTCGTCGCCGACTGGCTGGCCGACTGCAACCGCGACTGGTGAGTCCCCAGCCGCCACCGAGCAGGTGCTGACCGTCGTGGCCGGTGGTGCCGGTCAGGCAGCGTGAGTGTGAAGCAGCGGCTCCACCTGCTGGCGCAGCGGCGCTTCCAGGTCGGGCCACTCCTTGATGCGGTGCAGCAGGACCGAGCGGACAACCACTCCTCGGAGCTGGTGAAGCCGCAGCCGACGGCGTCTACCGAAACACAAAAGGCGACCTCAGCGTAATCTGCCGAGGCCGAGGTCGACCTGACAAGGCCGTGCCCACCGACTCGGCGTCGTCCGCAGGTAGCGTCACAGGTTTGAGACGACCGCACGCCTGGCGGCCCAGAACCGGTGGACGGCCCAGCAGACACCCAGCACCACGCCCGCCCAGACGATGACCTCGGCCAGAGCACCCGCCGTGGGCTGGGTGAGACGCGGCCGGGACGGTTGCACGATCATCTGCACGGCGGCACCCACCGGCACCGTCACCGCGGCGAACAACCCGACCAGCCCCGGCGGCCTGCTGGCGGCTCCCACCGCACCCGGGAGCGAGCCGAACACCAGACCCGCCACCGACCACCTGAGCATCTCCGTGGCGTACGAGACCACCCGCTCCCCCAGGACGGCGGCGTCCGTGACGTAGTACGCCCCCGTGACTGCGATCAACGCCACGCTCCCTGCCAGCGCGCCCCGGGCCCGCGTCCCGTCCAGACAGCCCATCGCCACCGCCAGCGCGGCCCACGCCCACCCCGCGCCGATCAGCGAGCTGAGCACCGTGACGGCACCGGCCCAGACGCTGCCCGCGAGCGAAACACCGAGCCCGGAATACGGCGACGACAACGCGTTGACCAGCGAGGTGGCCGCCCCGAAACCAGAGCCGACCACAAAGCTCCCCACCGCGATCTTCACACCCGGACGATATCCACCGCCTCCGGCAGCCGTTGCACGCAGAGCCGCACACCCCGATCGGCGCAGGACGCGCACCACACCGACCCTCCTGATGCTGCTCGACGATCCAGCACGTGAACTGCTCGTCGGCGCTCTCGGCGTCGCACACGCGGAGGGCGCACGCGGACGCCGATGTCGTACGGAGAATGCCGGAGGACACCGGCCTCGCCCGCCGGCCCGACGACGAGGCCGCGCGGCTGGCCGACACCCCGGAGTCCGGCTTCGCGATGATCACTACCACGAGGCGCTGACCTGCTACGACGTAGTTGGGGAAGAGCGGAGGACCATCCTCTGCACCGCCTCGACCGGGTGTTCCCCGGTCTCGGTCGCGCCGAGTCCGCCCCGCACCGGTGACCGTCCGATGGTTGTGGGATGATCATCAGGTGGCGCGGGTGCGCCCGATCCCCCGTGCCGCGCGGCGGTCTGCGATGGCCCGGGGAGGCGTGGATGGCGGAGTTGGACCTGGGTTCGGTGCGTGCTTTCGTCGCCGTGGCGGACAACAGGCACTTCGGCGAGGCCGCCGCAGGGCTGGGCATCACGCAGCAGGCGGTGTCCAAGCGGATCGCCAAGCTCGAGTCGACCGTGGGCTCGGTGCTGCTCTCACGGCTGCGAGCCGGAACCGGCCTGTCCCGCGCGGGCGAAGTGTTCCTCCCCCACGCCCGGGCGTTGCTGGCCACAGCCGACCACGCCCTTGCGGTGCTCTCCGGTCGGGACCGGCCGCTGCGCGTGGACGTGCTCGACACTCGGCTCGCAGCGGCGGAACTGGTGCGCGAGTTCTACGAGGCCACCGACGAGTCCGACATCGATGTGATCACCTCCACCGGGTTGAAGGCGGCCCGCGCGGCGCTCAGGACCGGCACGGTCGACGCCGCGTTCGCCCGGCTCACCGGTTCCCTCGCCGAGGACGGGTTGCAGAGCATCCCCGCTCATCTCGAGCCCGCCCAGGTGCTGGTCGGAACCGGACACCCGCTCGCGGGACGCGGTCAGGTCAGCATGGCCGAGCTGGCCGGTGCGACGGCGTGGATGCCGGGCAACGCTCCCGACACGGAGTGGGCCGAGTTCTGGGACGCGGTGAGCGTCGCGTTCGGCGTGCGGATCGACACCACGGGCCCGAACTTCGGCTACGAGCACTTCATCGGTGGAATCGCGGCGAGCACCGATCACATCGGGTTCATCGGCGAGCAGTGCCGGGTGCCCGACCACCCCGGTGTGGTGCGCTTGGCGGTCACACCGCCGCGTCCGGCGTACCCGTGGTCGCTGCTGTGGCATCCCGACAACGAGCACGCCCTGCTGCCCCAACTGATCGAGCACGTCCGGGCCGGATTCCGTTCGCACGACGTCGACGGCGTGTGGCTGCCCGAAGCCGACCGGGCGGCCTTCCTCGGCTGAGGCCACAACGCCGCGAGGTCAGGACATCACGCGCACCCCGCGGACGGATCGCAACTCGCCCAGCAGGGCCGCGGTGACCGACACGGGGTAGTCGTCCACCGCGAGGGTGACCGCACGGGTACCACCGCCGAGCACGATGTGCACCGGCGTGTGGCCGCGGTGCGCCTGCAGGGTCGAGCGCAGCTCCAGCACGCTGTCCCTGGACGTCTCGACCGCCACTTCCAGCACGAGCGGAGGTTCACTGCCGTCGAGTCGGGCGCTGCTCAGGTCCAGGAGCGCCAGATCCGAGCCGAAGACCGACATCTTGTCCTCCCGCCAGTTCACCCGGCCCTTGACGACGACCGCCGCGTCCTCGACCAGATCCGCGGAGAGCACTGCGTAGCTCTTGGGGAAGAACAGCACTTCGATGGAGGCGTCGAGGTCCTCGATGGCCGCGACGGCCCAGGTCTCGCCCTTCTTGGTGACCCGACGCTCCAGCGCGGAGATCATCCCGGACACGACCAGCTCCCCTTCTCGCGGTGGATGTGCCAGCACAGCGCCGATCGACTTGGGCGCGGCCTTGCGCAGGATGTGCTCGGTGCCGTCGAGGGGGTGCGCGGAGACGTACAGGCCGAGCATCTCCCGTTCGAAGGCGAGCAGCTGCTTGCGCGGCCACTCCTCGGCGTCGAGCCGCAGGTGCGACAGCGGTGACGAGCTGACGTCCTGCTCGCCGCCTGTCTCCTCACCAGTGCCGAACAGGTCGAACTGGCCCCTCGCCTGCTGCCGCTTGAGCCCGACGACCGCGTCGACGGCCTCCTCGTGCACCTCCAGCAGCGCACGTCGGCCGTGGCCGAAGGAGTCGAACGCGCCCGCTTTGATCAGCGATTCGACGAGCCGCTTGTTGCAGCACACCAGCTCGGACTTCTCGATGAAGTCCTGGAAGGAGGTGTACTCGCCCTTCGCGGTGCGGGTGGCGATGATCGACTCGACCACGTTGGCGCCGACGTTGCGCACCGCTCCGAGGCCGAAGCGGATGTCGTCGCCGACCGCGGAGAAGCGCAGCGAGGACTCGTTGACGTCCGGCGGCAGCACCCTGATCCCCAGCCGTCGGCACTCCGACAGGTAGACGGCGGACTTGTCCTTGTTGTCCCCGACCGAGGTCAGCAGCCCGGCCATGTACTCCGGCTGGTAGTTCGCCTTGAGGTAGGCGGTCCAGAAGCCGACCAGGGCGTAGCCGGCGGCGTGGGACTTGTTGAACGCGTACCCGGCGAAGGGCAGGATCGTGTCCCACAGCGCTTGCACGGCCTCGTCGGAGAAGCCCTTGGCGCGCATTCCGTCGCGGAAGCCCTCGAACTCCTTCTCCAGCACCTCCTTCTTCTTCTTGCCCATGGCGCGGCGCAGCACGTCCGCGCGGCCCATGGAGAACCCGGCGACCCGCTGTGCGATCTGCATGATCTGCTCCTGGTAGACGACCAGGCCGTGGGTCTCGGCGAGGATGTCGCGCAGCGGCTCGGCCAGTTCCGGGTGGATCGGTTCGATCGCTTGGCGGGCGTTCTTGCGGTCGGCGTAGTTGTTGTGGGTGTTCATCGCCATCGGTCCCGGCCGGTACAGCGCGTTGACCGCGACGATGTCGCCGAAGCCGGTGGGGCGCATGCGGCGCAGCAGGTCGCGCATGGCGCCGCCGTCGAGCTGGAACACGCCCAGCGAGTCGCCGCGGGCGAGCAGCTCGTAGGTGTTCGCGTCGTCGGTGCTCAGCGTGTCCAGGTCCACCGTCTCCTCGCGGTTGGCCTCGACGTTGTCGATCGCATCGCCGATGACGGTGAGGTTGCGCAGCCCCAGGAAGTCCATCTTGAGCAGGCCGAGGGCCTCGCAGGAGGGGTAGTCCCATCCGGTGATCACCGCGCCGTCGTCGCGGCGCCACAGCGGGATGACGTCCACCAGCGGTTCGCAGGACATGATCACCGCGCAGGCGTGCACGCCCGCGTTGCGGATCAGGCCCTCCAGGCCGCGTGCGGTCTCGAAGATGGTGGCGATGTCGCGGTCGGACTCGATCAGCGCCCGCACCTCGGCGGCTTCGGGGTAGCGCTCGTGGCCGGGGTCGACGATGCCGCGCAACGGGATGTCCTTGGCCGCGACGGGCGGAGGCAGCGCCTTGGAGATCCGGTCGGCGACGGCGTAGCCGGGTTGGCCGAAGTGGACCCTGGCGGAGTCCTTGATCGCGGCCTTCGTCTTGATCTTGCCGAAGGTGATCACCTGGGCGACCCGGTCGGCGCCGTACTTCTCGGTGGCGTAGCGCACCATCTCGCCGCGTCGTCGGTCGTCGAAGTCCATGTCGATGTCGGGCATGGACATGCGCTCGGGGTTGAGGAACCGCTCGAACAGCAGGCCGTGCGCGATCGGGTCGAGGTTGGTGATGCGCATGGTGTAGGCGACCAGCGACCCCGCCGCAGAACCACGCCCCGGACCGACCCGGATGCCCACCTCGCGGGCGTAGTTCATCACATCGGCGGTGATCAGGAAGTAGGCGGGGAAGCCCTTCTGCACGATGACGTCGATCTCGAACTCCGCGCGCGTGATGTACTCGGCGGGCACGCCGCCGGGCATCCGCCACCGCAGTCCGCGCATCACCTCGGCGCGGAACCAGGAGTTCACGTCGTGGCCCCGCGGCGGGGTGAAGACCGGCATCCGGTCGCGGTGCTCCCACACCTCGGCGTAGGACTGCACGCGCTCGGCGATCAGCAGCGTGCTGTCCGCGGCGCCGGGCACCTCGGCGTCCCAGTAGGCGCGCATGTCCTCGGCCGACTTGAGGTAGTAGCCGTCGCCGTCGAACTTGAACCGGTTGGGGTCGTCGAGGGTCTTGCCGGACTGCACGCACAGCAGCGCGGAGTGGGTGTCGGCCTGGTCCTTGGTGACGTAGTGCGAGTCGTTGGTGGCCAGCGGAGGCAGGCCCATCTTGGTGCCGATGCCGATCAGAGCGTCGCGCACCGACCGCTCGATGGGCAGGCCGTGGTCCATCAGTTCGAGGAAAAAATTCTCTCGGCCGAAGATGTCGCGGTAGTCCGATGCTGCCTGGAACGCCTCGGCGTACTGCCCGAGACGCAGTCTGGTCTGCACCTCGCCGGACGGGCAACCGGTGGTGGCGATGATGCCCGAGGCGTTGTCCGCGAGCAGTTCCCGGTCCATGCGCGGCTTGCGGTAGTACCCCTCGAGACTGGCCAGAGAGGACAACTTGAACAGGTTGCGCAGGCCGGTGGCGTTCTCCGCCACCATCGTCATGTGCGTGTAGGCGCCGCCACCGGAGACGTCGCCGCCAACCCCTTCGTCCGTGGCGCCGCGCTGTCCGGACTGCCCCCAGAACACCGGTTTCTTGTGGTGCCTGCTCACCGGAGCCAGGTACGCCTCGATGCCCACGATCGGCTTGACACCGGACTTCTTCGACAACTGGTAGAACTCGTCCGCTCCGTACATGTTCCCGTGATCGGTCATGCCCACCGCGGGCATCCCCAATCGGGCCGCCTCGTCGAACAGCGGTCCGATCTTGGCCGCACCGTCGAGCATCGAGTACTCCGTGTGGACGTGCAGGTGGACGAACGACGAGGACAACGGACGGCTCCCGAGTGACTTCGACTGACCAGGCGGCGCCATCTCAACGAAATCACCAGCAAACAGCAAACAAACGACACGCGTAATTTGACAACCACAGGTTGTCATCGGAGTGAAAAGATCACGAACTCGCGAACATCCGACAGGGAGAAATACGCTGCGATTCGCAATACCCAGGACCGTAAAGCGAGCGGTCTAATACTCCAGCCGCAGTTCGTGACATGCTCTGGTAGCTTGTCGATCTTGTGTTGGTCGATGAGGACGTCCAGGCGTGGGTGAGCGGCTGGGACGAGTTGTTCGGGCGGGTGGCGGGACGGTTTGTGCGGGCGGAGCCGCGGTGTCGGGCCCGTGCGTATGTGCGGGGTCTGTTGGCGCCGATCGCGGGCAAGAACGGCTGGGCGTTGGCGGAGGTGGCGGGCGAGGCGACACCGGACGGGATGCAGCGTCTGCTCAACGCCGCTACGTGGGATGCCGACGGGGTTCGCGACGACGTGCGCGCCTACGCGGTGGAGCACCTGGCCGACGGCGAGGGCGTGCTGGTGGTGGACGAGACCGGGTTCCTGAAGAGGGGAACCAAGTCCGCCGGGGTGCAACGCCAGTACTCCGGCACCGCCGGCCGGATCGAGAACTGCCAGTTGGGCGTGTTCCTCGCCTAGGCCACGGGCAAGGGCCGGACGCTGATCGACCGGGAGTTGTACCTGCCCAAGTCCTGGATCGCGGATCGGGAGCGGTGTCGGGAGGCGGCGGTGCCCGACACCGTGGAGTTCGCGACCAAGCCCGTGCTGGCCCGCGCGATGCTGGCCCGGGCGCTGGACGCTGGCGCGCCGGCCCGCTGGGTGACCGCGGACGAGGCCTACGGCGGCGACTCGAAGTTTCGGGCCTGGCTTGAAGAACGGCGCGTCGCCTACGTGGTGGCCGTGTCGAGCAGTCAGACCGTTCCGGCCACCGCGGGCGCCACCCGCGCCGACTTCCTGACCGCCGACGCACCGCAGGCGGCGTGGAAGCGCCGCAGTTGCGGCCAGGGCGCCAAGGGGCCACGCCTGTTCGACTGGGCGGTGGCCTCGTTACCCGTCTACGACGACACCACGCCGCCGGGCTGGCGGCGGTGGCTGCTGATCCGCCGTTCCCCGACGCCCAATCGTCGCGGCGAGCACGAGTTGGCCTACTACTCGTGTTGCGCTCCACCGGGAACCACTGATGACGACCTGATCCGGGTGGCCGGAATGCGGTGGGCGGTCGAGGACTGCTTCCAGACCGCCAGGACCGAGGTCGGCCTGGACCAGTACCAGGTCCGCCGCTACGACGCCTGGTACCGCCACGTCACTCTGGCGATGCTCGCCCACACCTACCTCGCCGTCACCGCTGCCACCGCCCCACAAGCCCTGGCAGCGGCCTCATCCCGATCACCCCCGGTGAGATCAGGCGTCTCCTGGCACACCTGATCACCACCATTCCAGACCGTGCCCACACCTGGAACTGGTCCCACTGGCGCAGACGCCACCAACACCGCGCCAAACAAGCCCACTACCAGCGAAAACAGACCATGTACAACGAAGTGCGGCTGGAGTACTAGTCGGTGGACCAGGCGCCCAGGGCGGCGATCGCGGCTTCGATGAGAGCGGAGTCGGTCGGAGCACGCTCGATGGTGCTGCGGTAGTACATCGGCCCGATGGTCATGGCGGCGGCGTTTCGACTGGTGAGCGTGAGGGTGATCTCGCCGCGCGCCTGGGCGTCGTCGAGGGCGATCGCGAGTCGGTCTGCGAGGATGCTGGCGAACCGCGCGCGGCTGGCGTCCATGTTCTCGTCCCACAGGGCGGTGTTCGCCAGGGTCGTGGCCACGGCGCGCACGTCGTCGAGCTCAAGCTGGCGGGCGATCGCGGTCAGTTCTCGTCGTAGCCACTCCCTGGTGGGAGCGGTGGGTTTGTCGAAGAACGGCATCGGGACGGTGGCCATGGCCTCGAGAAGGAGTGGTCCGGTCTGGGGCCAGTGGCGATAGACGGTCGCGCGTCCCACTCCCGAGCGGTCGGCGACCTGCGCGTGCGTCACCGCGGTCGGACCACTTTCCAGCAGCAGCTCACGGGCGGCGTTCAGGATCGCGTCGCGGCTTCGCGCGAACCGGGGGTCTGTCTCGTTGGTCACGAACCAATCTTATGAGACAGTTTGACTCGCAGTGCAGTCGGCGGACATACTTCGAAGTATGAGACATTCTGTATCGCAGAGGACGTCAGTGGCTGTCCTCGGGGCGACGGGTGCCACCGGACGTCACGTCGTGTCCATGGCGCTCCAGCGCGGGCACCACGTAGTCGCGCTGGTCCGCCGAGCGGGAACGTTCGAGCCGAGCGAAAGCCTCAGCGAGGTGACCTGGCCCGAGGTCACGGACGTCTCAGCCCTCACCCGTGCCCTGCCTGGAACGAGCGTGGTGATCAGCGCGCTGGGCGGGGCCGACAAGGGGCCGACGACGGTCTGCGCCGAGGGCATCCGCTCCGCGATCACAGCGATGAAGGAGGCCGGGGTGGCCCGCCTGATTGCCCTCAGCGCGCACGGCGTGCTGGAGACGCACGACAAGTCGTTGTACTCCCGTGCGGTGTGGGCGAACGTGGCCGAGCGAATGCGCGACAAGGAAGCGATGGAGCCGCTCATCACCGCTTCCGGCCTGAACTGGACGATTGTGCGACTGCCGAAGCTGTCCGACCACGACGCGATCGGGAAGTACAGGGTCGGCACCGACCTGCCAATCCGACTGTGGAGTTCCATCGGACGCGCCGATCTCGCCGCGTTCCTGGTCGACGAGGCCGAAACCCCGCGGTACGCCCACGCCTACCCTCGGATCATCCGGTGAACGCCGCCATCCTCGACCTGACGCGGAAAGTCGCCGTCGTCACCGGCGCGACCGGTGGCATGGGCCAGGTCATCGCCGCCGACCTCGTCCGCGCGGGCGCGCACGTGGTCACCGTCGCCCGCGATCCCGCTCGTGCGGACGCTCTGCGCGCACACATCGGCCCACAGGCAGCGAGCCGGCTCGACGTCATCTCCGGAGACCTGTCCCGGCGCGCGGACGTCGTGACCGCGGCGGAGACCATTGTGGACCGCTACGACCGGATCCACATCCTGATCAACAACGCCGGCGCGCACTTCTCCGAGCACCGCGTCTCGGCCGACGGCATCGAGATGCACATCGCCCTCGACTACCTCGCCGCCTACGGCCTCACCACCCTGCTGGCCGTGCCGCTGCGACGCGGCCGAGCCCGTGTGGTGAACGTCGCCAGCGACACCCTCAACGACACCCGGCAGGTCAAGCTCATCGGCAAGCCTCGTCCGGCGACCCTCGACCTGGCCGGCATCGACGATCTCGCGGAACTCAATCCCGTTGCCGGGTTCGCGCCGTTCGAGGCCTACGCACGAGCCAAGCTCATGACCGTCACCGCCGGCTACGCCCTCGCCCCCGACCTCGCCGCCGACGGAGTGACCGTCAACGCCCTGCACCCAGGGATAGTCGCCACCGACATCATCGACACCCTCGTGCCACCGCTGCTACGCCCCGTGCGCCCACTGATCCGCCGCAGCCTGCTCACCCCCACCGAAGGAGCGAAAAGCGCGACACGCATCGCGACCGACCCCGCCATGGCCGGCATCACCGGCCGCTACTTCGTCCGCGAAACGGAATCAAGCACTCCGCCGGTGTCCTACGACCCCACCACCCAGCAGAGACTCCTCGCGCTGAGCCAGACCCACTTCGCCCGCTGACGACGACCCGGCGACCTGTTCGCTGATCTCGGCTTCGTCCACCCCCGTAGGAGACCAACGGGAACAGGGCCGATCTGAGGACGGACGTTTGGGACACCCCCTTGTGCCGATCACCCCGCGGTGAGACGCCGGGCAGTTCGACGGCCTGGCGGGTCGGGACTCGGCCACGGGGCAGCACTGCCGCGGCGCCCGTCACCGCCTGCCGCGCCTGTGCACCCGGGGCCGGTGGTGGCAGGCGGGCCGGGCTGCGGGTCAGGAGCGGCGTGCGCCGCGCGGGGCGGCGCCGGAGTACACCGGCCAGGGCTTGCCGTCGTTGTCCTCGCGCTCGAGCTCGTCGATGTACTCGCGCGCGGCGACGGTAAAGAACGCGCGATGCGACAGGATGCCCTCGCCGGGTTTCCCCGCCCGGATGGCGGTGCGGTGCACGAAGCCGCGGACCTCGTCCACCAGGTCGATGCTCAGCGGCGGTGTGCTGCGCACCGGGGACGGCGCCTGCACGGCCTGCTCGGCGGTGCGGCGGGTGCCGCCGCGGGGCAACTGCTTGACCGCGGGCCAGCGTCGGCCGCGGTTGTGCTCGGCGCGCAGCGCGGCGATCTTGCGGCGTCCGGCCGCCTCCGAGAACCGCGTGATCGAGTTGAGCTCCCGCACGGGCGGGCCGGTGCAGGCCACGGCGACCGCGGTCCTGATGCGCTGCATCAGCTCGGAATCGAGGTCGACGGTGACCACCTCGGTGATCTTCGGTCTGGGTTCGGGCCGGGCCGGGGCGGGGCGTTCGGCCAGCCAGGGGTTGCCGCGCGGGTCCTGCCCCATTGCCCCGCTCCTCGCCAATCGTTCTCGTGCCGGGAACAGCCGATCCCCCGCGATCACGCGACGACCATGCAACCAGAATGCTGGCAACAATCCGCACAATGCCCTCCCGCAGCATTCCGCGTCACCGAACCGAGCCTGTGACCTGGGAGGACAGTCGGCAGAGCAGGACTGCGCCCCGTCTCGACACAATCGCACAGCTGTTCGACACAACCTCGCTGGCAGCACGCGCCCCGCAGCGCAGCGGGCCAATCCCGACGACAGCAGTTATAAAACCAGAAATCGAAGTGGCTGGTTTTCACACGGAGTCGAGCGGCCGGGTGTGCGCTGCGGACGCAGCCGTTCCCCTCGCCGACCCGGACGTGCCGCCGACTCGGCGACGCCGCGGGCCGCCAGGGCCTGCAGATCCACTCCCCCGACGGTCTCGGTCAGGACCAGCGGTCCGAGTGCCGCCGCGACGCAGCACTCTCCTCGGAGGTGCCCGTCGTGCCGGGGCGAGCGCGGGTGACCGGTCGCGCCACTGCTGTCGATCCCGACGGCGCGCTCGGCGGAGGCGGGGTGCCGGGCGGCGCCGACGGCCAGGACGCGCAGGATGCGCACGGCGGCGCGGCGGCAGGCGGTAGCAGGGCCTGTCGTGGATCCCGGCCGGACAGGTGCGCAGCTCGTGGGTGGTCGGACAGGTGCTCTGGCAGTCGGGGGGCACGGCGCGCCACACCTCGAGGCGCACGGCGGTGATCGCGGCGTCGTCGGCCAGCCCAGGGCGGCAGCGTTCCGGCGGCGTGCCGTGGCCGTCGCGCGGTGCCCGCCCGGGGTGACGAGCGCGTCAGCGACACGGCGACACCGGTGACCGGCACCCACCGGTCATCATGTCCGTGTACACCCGAGCGGAGGCCGCCGTGCCTCCTTTCGCAGCACCGAGGAGCAACCGTGGCCAAGCACCAGCGCGTCGACACCGGCGAGGAACCGCTGACCTACCTCGACCCCAACACAGCCGAGCTGACCGCGGGACAGCGGATGCAGCTGGAGATGCTGGCCACCCGGCCCGCCGACAGGACCAGCCCCGTACGACTGTTCGGCACCGATCTGCACGTCAGCGATGCAGACCTGCGCACCTGGCTGGCCGCCCGGCGCTGACACCCACCGCGCCGACACGCCCGTCCACGCCGCCGCACGCTCGTCCCCCACAGGTCACGGCCCCCGCCGCCAACGGCGCCCCGGCGGCACCAGGGCCTGTCCGTCCTCGGTCGCCCGACAGCCGGCGACGCACGTCGCGCGTGGTGCGGCGCGGGTTCGCCCAGGGCTACCGGCGGGTGCCGCGTCGGCGTCCACGGCGCCGAACGGCCGTGCCCGCGCCCCGCGCCTGTCCGGCCCGCGGCAGCAGCCTGCCCGCCGCCCGCTCAGCTGCCCCTCCGGCGAGCGGGCCGGGCGGCGGGGAGCGGCGCTCACCCCTCGCGGTCCCGGTGGCGCGGCGCCACAGGGCGGGACGCTCCGGCGTCGCAGGTGTCAGAGGGCGGTGCGGCGGTGCGGCTCAGCAGGTGCGCCATCTCCCGCAGGTCCACCTCCCAGTACGCCGTGCCCGGGCGCTGCTCGGTCAGTTGCACGGCGCCGAAGCGGTGGGCCGCACTCAGAGGGCATCTGATCTACTTTTGGGTGCGCATGTCCGTTTTACGTAGATCGTTTCGCCAGGTTTGGGTGGATTCTCCGGTCAGAACGCGGCTCATTATGTTAGCCATCGCCCAGTGGACCATGGTGCGTGAACGTTGCGGCAGGGTCTCGTAGTCGCGAGCGAGGCGGCGGTGCTGCATCA
>NZ_JAEIOJ010000023.1 GCF_016464305.1 Umezawaea beigongshangensis | reverse complement strand
CGATCTACGTGACCGTATTTCTGCTGGTCAAGTGGTGGGCCGCCGGGGGATCGAACCCCGAACCCGCGGATTAAAAGTCCGCTGCTCTGCCAGTTGAGCTAGCGGCCCGTCGCCCAGGTTAGTGGAAGCCGGTGCGGAGTGAGGACGGTGGTGACCCGTCCCTCCCGGACGGGCCAGGATGGGGCGGTGAGCCAGCACTACGAGATCGTCTTCTCCCTCTTCCTCCGCGACGACACTCCCGGCGACGTCCTCGACGAGCTGCGCTGGCACCTCGGCGCCGACCAGCCCGCGCCCCGCGCGCCCGTCGTGCCGGGTGGACCCCACCTGCGGCCCGATCCCGGCAGCTTCCTGCCCGGCGGGGACTCCGCGTCCCTGCGCCGGCAGTACCGGTTCACCCGAGGCGATCAGGACTGGCACGCCTGGGGGCTGTCCGCGCGGGTCCTGTGGTCCGACGACACGTGGGCCGAGGTGTGGTGGCAGTTCGCGCAGTGGCTCGCGCCGTTCGCCGACGAGGACGGGTACGCCGGGTTCTTCCGCGAGGAGACCGACGAGAACCCCACGCTGCTGCTCGTGCGGCGGGGGGAGCCCCTGCTCGGCACGTTCAGCGAGGACCCGCAGCCCTTCTCCGGCTGAGGGGCGGGGGAGGGCTCAGTCCTCGCCGCTGACCGCGTGGAGCCGGCGCATCGGCAGGACGAACCACAGCGACGCGAAGCCCAGGCCCACCAGCACGCCGACCACCACGGCGGGCCAGCCGCCGACCACGATCTCGCTGACCAGGAGCACGGTGCCGGTCATCGCCACGGCCAGGCAGATCAGGCCCGCGACGGTGGTGCGGTTGGCGAGGTGCACGATCTGCTCGCGCCTGCCCTGGCGGAACAGCAGCCGGTGCCACGCCGCGGGTGCGGTGAGCAGGGCCGCGGCCGCGGCGGCGAACAGGACGGTCACCAGGTGGGTGCCGCGGACGTAGTCGTTGACGCTCGCGTACCGCTCGGTGAAGGCGATCGACAGCAGGAACCCGAAGAGGATCTGCACACCGCCCTGGGCGACCCTCAGTTCCTGCAGCAGCTCGCTCACGTTCCGCGCGAGGCGCTCGTGCTCGGCCTCGGCCTCGGCCGCTCGTTCGGTCTCTGTCACGCTCACTCGACCGTCGTACCCCGGTCCACCTTCCGCCAACCGGAGATCGATCTGGAAGGCATCCGCGCCAGCAGGTCACAATGGGTGGTGATGTCCACTGCGCCCACCACCACCAAGCCCCTGCGGATCGGCCCCTTCGAGGTCGGCACGCCCGTCGTGCTCGCCCCCATGGCCGGCATCACGAACGTCGCGTTCCGGCGGTTGTGCCGCCAGTACGGCGCCGGTCTCTACGTGTGCGAGATGATCACCGCGCGCGCTCTGGTCGAGCGCGACGCGATGACGATGCACATGATCACGTTCGATCCGGACGAGCACCCGCGCTCCATGCAGCTCTACGGGGTCGACCCGCGGACCGTGGGCGAGGCGGTGCGGATGATCGTCGCGGAGGACCTCGCCGACCACGTGGACATGAACTTCGGCTGTCCGGTGCCCAAGGTGACCCGCAAGGGCGGTGGCGCGGCGCTGCCCTACAAGCGGCGGCTGTTCGCCGAGATCGTGCGCGCCGCGGTCGAGGCGGCCGAGCCCGCCGGGCTCCCGGTGACGGTGAAGTTCCGCATCGGCATCGACGACGAGCACCTCACCTACCTGGACGCCGGGCGCATCGCCGAGGCCGAGGGGGCGCGGGCGGTGGCCCTGCACGCGCGCACGGCGGCGCAGCGCTACTCGGGCCAGGCGGACTGGTCGGCCATCGCGCGGCTCAAGGAGGCCGTGACGAGCGTCCCGGTCCTGGGCAACGGCGACGTCTTCAGCGCGCAGGACGCGCTGCGCATGGTCGACGAGACGGGCTGCGACGGCGTCGTCGTCGGCCGGGGCTGCCTGGGCCGCCCGTGGCTGTTCCGGGACCTCCAGGCCGCCTTCGCGGGCGAGCCCGTCCCGGAGGGCCCGGCGCTGGGCGAGGTGGCGCGGGTGCTGCGCACGCACGCGGAGCTGCTGACCGAGCACCACGACGAGGACAAGGGCGTGCGCGAGCTGCGCAAGCACATGGCCTGGTACCT
Source organism: Umezawaea beigongshangensis (assembly GCF_016464305.1). Lineage (GTDB taxonomy): Bacteria > Actinomycetota > Actinomycetes > Mycobacteriales > Pseudonocardiaceae > Umezawaea_A > Umezawaea_A beigongshangensis. The sequence continues at coordinate 26,920 of NZ_JAEIOJ010000023.1, read as the reverse complement.
GCGCGGCTTCCCGGTGGGCGGTGACCTGCGGCGGTCGTTCGCGATGGTGAGCACGCTCGCCGAGCTGGACGACCTGATCGGGCAGCTCGACCTCGACGCGGAGTTCCCGGCCGAGGCGGAGGGACCGCGCGGGCGGCAGGGCTCTCCCGGGCGGGTCGTGCTGCCGGAGGGCTGGCTCGACGACCCGGAGGACTCGACGGTGCCGGCCGGGGCGGACGTGATGCACTCCGGTGGCTGACCGGTCGCTGGCGGCGCTGCTGACGTGCGGCGTGCTGGCCGCCTGCTCGGCGTGCACCTCGGTGCTGCCGGGCACGGCGGCCCCGCTGAGCGTCACCGACGTGGAGCGGACGCGGGTCGGCGAGTACTTCGACCGGCTGAACGAGGCCGGTGCCGCGGGACCGGGGCCGCAGCGGGAGCTGCTGGCGCGGACCCAGCACCCCGACCACCGCGAGCACGCGTGCACGCTGGGCGAGGCGACGCTGCGCATGACGCCGACCATGTCGACCCTGCGCGGTGACGCCGACTGGGTGCCGCCGGGCGAACGGGGTCACCCGAGGGGGGTCGTGCTGGCCGTCGCCGTCACGGTGACCGTGGTGCGGGACTCGCAGGAGCTGGGCAGTCAGATCGGGACGGTGCACGTCGTCGTCCTGGACGGCACGGCGTACGGCTTCGCGCCGTGCGTCACCGGGTGAACCGGGCCTCTTTTCACGCAGAGGCAGCTCATCCGCCGAACGTCACCAGTTCGGAGCAGCCGTCGGTCAACCAGAAGAGGGAAATCACAAGTTGACCTGTCCCTCCGGCTCAAGCGCCGCCTCTTGCAAGACGACACCTGGCTAAGTAGGGAGGTGAGCGCGAATGACCGCACTGCGACCCGACGTCGCCCAGTCCGATCCGCACCGGCAGCCGGAGTCCGGCCGGCCGGGGGGTGTCGCGCTCCCCCGTCTCGCCGCACCGGTCTCCGACAAGGCCGCGGTCGGGGCGGAGAACGCCGGGCTCGTGCAGCTCCACGAGTCCATCGCCGCTCTGCTCGCGTCACGCGGTCAGTGGCGCCAGGCGTACCAGCACCTGAGGTCGGCGCTGGACATCGTCTACGCCGACCAGGACGAGCAGCCGCACATCCCCGAGCAGCTCCGCCGCGAGGTCGACCGGCTGCGCAAGGAGCACGCCGAGGCGCGCGAGCAGAGCATCCGCGACAGCCTGACCGACAGCTACAACCGCCGGTACCTCGACCAGAAGCTCGTCGACATGCTGACCCGCGGCACGACGGGCCGCGGCCTGGCGGTCGCACTGATCGACCTGGACTTCTTCAAGCAGGTCAACGACACCTTCGGCCACCTGCTGGGTGACCGCGTGCTCCAGCGCGTCGTCGAACTGCTCCAGCACGACCTGCCGCGGGGTGCCTTCTGCGCCCGGTACGGCGGTGAGGAGTTCGCACTCGTCCTGCCGGGCCTCGACACCTCCGCCGCGGTGTCCGTCGTCGAGGCCGCACGTGAACGTGTCGAGCGTCACGACTGGGCGGAGATCGCGCCGGGGCTGCGCGTGACCGTCAGCGTCGGTCTGGCTCACGAGTCCGCCGCCGACGGCTCGGCCGAGCACCAGCCCGTCGGGGCCGAGCAGCAGCTCCTGCGTGCGGACAGCCTGCTCTACACGGCCAAGCAGTCCGGGCGGAACGCCGTGGCCTACCGCGAGAACGGCCGAGTACGCCTCGCCGGAGCCGCCTCGAAGCGGCGATCCATAGCTGAAACGCGAGTCCTCGGTTACTACTGAGTGACCAAACTGCCCCTTTCGGGCGAAGGCAGTTGCGCGTAAGCGAGTATGCGGAGCATCGGGATCACCAGGAGTGGTCGTCAGGACTGGCCTCCATCCGTAGTATCGCGGACGCACAGACACGCCGGTGGTGCGACCAATGTGTCCCGGCTGTCGTCAAGTCGTGATGACGACCCACTGAAGAGCACGTGTGTGAAGGGAGACCGGGTGCCCGACGAGCCCCGCCGTGGTGGCCCCGGACACCGAGGCGCGCAGGACCCCCACGAGCCCGACGACGAGCAGTCGGGCGGTCGGAGGAGACGGTCGGCCGAGAGCGGTGGCCTGAGCGTTTCAGAGCTGCTCGAGCAGCACAGCAGGGCGAACATCCCGCGCCCCGTGCCGCCGGGCCAGCCGCCCCGGACCCAGCCGCCCGCGCCCCCGCACTCGGCGGAGACGACCGGCAGGCGTGCCGCGCCGGAACCGGCCACCGGACGCCGCGCAGCCCCCGAACCCACCACCGGACGCCGCGCCGCACCGGAACCCGCCACCGGACGCCGGGCCGCCCCCGAACCCGCCACCGGACGCCGCGCCGCGCCCGAGCCCTCCGCGCACCGGGCCGAGTCCGCGGGTCACCACGCCGCGCCCCCGACCGAGCCCACCGGCAGGCGTGCCGCGCCGGAACCGGCCACCGGGCGCCGCGCAGCCCCCGAACCCGCCACCGGACGCCGCGCCGCACCGGAACAGCCCACCGGACGCCGCGCCGCCCCCGAGCAGCCCACCGGGCGCCGGGCCGCGCCGTCCGTTCCCCCCGCCGAGTCGGCGGGCCGTCGCGCGATCGTTCCGCCGGTGCCCCCGCCGAGTCCCGCGCAGCCCGTTCAGCAGCCTCCCGCCGAGGCGACCGGCCGCCGGGCCGCGCCGCCGCGCGAGCAGGGCCTCCCGCCGCGCGAGCCCGGTCTTCCGCCGCGCGAGCAGGGTCTTCCGCCACGGGAACCCGGTCTTCCGCCGCGCGAGCAGGGTCTTCCGCCGCGCGAGCAGAGTCTTCCGCCGCGCGAGCAGAGTCTTCCGCCGCGCGAGCAGAGTCTTCCGCCGCGCGAGCAGGGCAGCAGGCAGCGTCCTGCCCCCACCGACCGGGCACCGCTGCCGCCGCGCGGTGAGCAGGCGGGGCGTCGGCTCGCCCCGCCGCCTCCCGGCCCGTCCGTCGCCGAGCAGTCCTCCAGCCGCCACCCCCGTCCCGAGGTGCCCGGCGGTCGTCCGCCCGTCGCGCCGTCGCGCGGCGAGGCCACGGGCCGACGCTTGGCGAAGCCGCCGGTCCCCCCGGCCGAGCAGCCCACCACGATCCAGCCGCCGGTCGCCCCGCCGCCGGGCGCCCCGCCCCTGAACGCCCCGCCGCACGGCGCGTCCCGCGCCGAGTCCAGCAACCGGATGCCGATGCCGTCGCGCGCGGCCCGGCCCCGGCCCGGCGAGCCCGCGCCGCCCGTCGCGCCGGTGCAGGCCCCCAGCGGCCTGGAGTCGCGGCTCAGCCCGCCCGCGGACAAGCCGCCGCTGCCCGAGGCGCCCGTGCGGCAGCCCCGCACCGGACCCGAGCGCCGCGAGGACGTGGACCCGGCGAGCCTGACCGCCGAGATGGAGCCGATCGGCGACGAGGTCAAGAAGCGCCGCGAGGTCGACCACACGCTCGCGCGGTTCTCCGCCGTGCACGACGAGCTCGCCGAGCAGGAGCGCCAGCGCAAGGAGCGCAGGCAGAAGCTCATGCCGTGGAAGAACGAGCACGATCCCGACGAGCCGGAGGCGACGCAGTTCAGCGAGGCCGTCCCGGACGACGACGAGGACGAGGGCGGCCCACCGCGCGAACGCGCCCGGACCGCGCAGCAGACCAAGATCATCGCCGCCGTCAAGCTCACCTCGCTGAGCCTCGCGGTGATCGTGTTCCTGGCCACCGGTGTCGCCTGGGGCGCCACCGTCTGGTTCGACAGCAAGCTCGTCGAGGTCGACGCGCTCAACGAGAACTCCGCGGCCGTCCTGGAGGCCGACAAGCAGCTCGGCGACGAGAACTTCCTCATCGTCGGCTCCGACACCCGCGTGGGCGCCAAGCCGGAGGACGGCGTCGGCGACACCACTCAGGAGCAGGGCGCGCGCTCCGACGTGATGATGATCGCCCACATCCCGGCCGACCGGAAGCGCGTCGTCATCGTCTCCGTCCCGCGCGACGTGCGGATCACCCGCCCCGAGTGCCAGGAGTGGGACCCGCAGACCGGTGTCCTCACCGGACAGACGCTGCCCGAGCAGGAGGACGTCCACGCGAACGAGGCGTACGCGGTGGGCGGCCCGAAGTGCGTGTCGGAGATGGTCACCGGCCTCACCGGCCTGAAGATCAACCACTTCGTGAGCGTGGACTTCAACGGCTTCAAGGACATGGTCAACGCCGTCGGCTCCATCAAGGTCTGCGTGCCGGGCCGGATGGACGACGAGGAGCTCGGCCTGCTGTTCGAGAAGGGCGGCGAGTACGAGATCTCCGACGACCTCGCGCTGCGGTACGTGCGCGCGCGCAAGATCAAGGGCGAGCTGAAGACGGACTACGAGCGCATCGACCGGCAGAAGCAGTTCATGTCGTCCCTGCTGCGCCAGGTGCTCTCCAGCGAGACGCTGCTGAGCCCCACCAAGCTCAACGCGTTCATCAACGCCTTCACCGGCGCCACGGTCGGCCAGAACATCAGCGTCGGCGACCTGCTCACGCTCGGCCAGTCCTTGCAGGGCCTCGAACCCAGCCGCGTCTCCTTCGTGACGATCCCCTCGCACACCGACGAGGGCCCGACGCCGGGGAACGACGACAACGTCGAGGTGCTGGAGGAGGAGAACACCGCCGCGCTGTTCACCGCGATCCGCAACGGCACCCCGCTGCCGGGCGAGACGCCGGAGGCGACCGGCACCGAGCCGGCGAAGGGGGCCGACCCCGCCGCCGTCGGGAAGGGCTCCGTCGTCGACCCGAAGTCGGTCAGCGTCCAGGTCCTCAACGGTGACGAGAACTTCGGCGGCACCGCGTCCGCCGTGGCCGGGCAGCTGCGGGAACTGGGCTTCACGGTGGTCAACGTCGACGACGTGCCGAACACCGGCCGGACCGTCGTCCGCTACGCCGCCGGCGGCGAGAACTGGGCGGAGACGCTGAAGGCGGCGATCCCCTCGGCCGAGCTGGAGGTCGACCCGAGCATGGGCGGCGCGGTGGCGCTCGTCCTCGGCACGGACTTCGACGGCACGGTCGTCGCGCCGCAGGGGGCCACGGGCGGTCAGGGGCAGACGCCGCAGACCACGACGCCGGAGGACCTGGCCATCGTCAACGCGGGAGAGCAGAACTCCTGCGCGTGAAGCAGATCAGCTTCTCGTCGGGGGTTCATCTCCGGTTCACCGTCGGATGTCGTGACCGCGACACCCGGCACGTACGCTGACGCCATGCGTGAGGCCTACCACGATCAGCTCGGACAACTCGCCGACCAGCTCGCCGACATGTGCGGCATGGTCGGTGACGCCATGGAGCGTGCGACCAAGTCCCTGCTGGAGGCCGATCTCGGCCTCGCCGAGCAGGTCATCAGCGACGACGTCAAGATCGACGACGTTCGTGCGGACATCGAGGAGCAGGCGTACGCGCTGCTCGCCCTCCAGGCTCCGGTCGCCACGGACCTGCGCACCGTCCTCGCGGTGATCCACGCCGCCGAGAGCGTGGAGCGCATGGGAGACCTGGCGCTGCACGTGGCCAAGGCCGCGCGGCGCAGGCACCCGGACCCGGTGCTCGCCGAGGACGTCCGTCCCTACTTCGCCGAGATGGGCCGCGTCGCGGTCGAGCTGGCGCGGGAGGCCACCGAGGTCATCCGCACCCAGGACGTCCCGCGGGCGCGCGCCATGGACGAGGCGGACGACGCGATGGACGACCTGCACCGGCACCTGTTCTCGGTGATCATGAGCAAGGAGTGGCAGCACGGCGTGCCCTCGGCCGTGGACGTCACACTGCTGGGCCGCTTCTACGAGCGCTTCGCCGACCACGCGGTCTCGGTGTCCAAGCGCACCGTCTTCATCGTGACCGGCAAGATGCCCGGGTACAACGGCGACGACCAGCAGAGCTGATCACCTGACGAGGGGCCCCGCCGCCGGCGGGGCCCCTCTCACGTCCCGTACGACGAAGGCCACCTCCGCCAGACGCGGAGGTGGCCTTCGTCGTACGGGCGGCGGATCAGCCGAAGCGGCCGGAGATGTAGTCCTCGGTCGCCTTCTGGGACGGGTTGGAGAAGATCTTCTCGGTGTCGTCGACCTCGATGAGACGGCCGGGCTGGCCGACACCGTTGAGGTTGAAGAACGCCGTCTGGTCGCTCACCCGCGCGGCCTGCTGCATGTTGTGGGTGACGATGACGATCGTGAAGTCCTTCTTCAGCTCGGTGATCAGGTCCTCGATCGCGAGCGTGGAGATGGGGTCCAGGGCCGAGCAGGGCTCGTCCATCAGCAGCACGTCGGGCTGCACGGCGATGGCGCGCGCGATGCACAGACGCTGCTGCTGACCACCGGACAGACCGCCACCGGGGCGGTCCAGGCGGTCCTTGACCTCGTTCCAGAGGTTGGCGCCGCGCAGGGAGCGCTCCGCCACCTCGTCGAGCTGCTTCTTGTTCTTCGTGCCGGCGAGCCGGAGACCCGCGACCACGTTGTCCTTGATGGACATCGTGGGGAACGGGTTGGGGCGCTGGAACACCATGCCGATCGTGCGGCGCACCTGCACCGGGTCGACGGAGGAGGCGTAGATGTCCTCGCCGTCGAGCTGCACGCTGCCCTCGACCCGCGCGCCGGGCGCGACCTCGTGCATCCGGTTCAGCGACCGCAGCACGGTGGACTTGCCGCACCCGGACGGGCCGATGAAGGCCGTCACGTTGCGGGGCGGCACGGCGATGGACACCTCCTGCACGGCGTGGAACTTGCCGTAGTAGAGGTTCAGTTCCTTGACGTCGATTCGCTTGGCCATTACCGCCCGCTCACTTGGTCTTCGGCGCCAGCACCCGTGAGACCACGGTCGCCAGCAGGTTGAACAGCGTGATGATGATGACGAGGGTGATCGCGGCACCCCAGATGCGGTCGAAGCCCGCGGCCGTCGAGTTGCTGCGCTCGGTCGTCATCAGCAGCGGCAGCGACGCCATCGGCCCGTCGAACAGGTTGTAGTTGATGTACGGCGCGTAGGCGGCGAGCACCAGCACCGGAGCCGTCTCGCCCATGACCCTGGCGAGCGCCAGCATGATGCCGGTGAGGATGCCGGACAGCGCCGTCGGGATGACGATCTTCACGATCGTCTTCCACTTGGGGATGCCGAGCGCGTAGGACGCCTCGCGGAGCTCGTCCGGGACGATCTTGAGCATCTCCTCGGTGGTGCGCACGATCACCGGGACCATGAGCAGCACCAGGGCCAGCGCCACCGCGAAACCGCTGCGGCCGAACCCGAACGTCGTGATCCACAGCGAGTACACGAACAGCGCGGCCACGATCGACGGGACACCGGTGAGGATGTCGACCATGAAGGTCGTGGCCTTGGCCAGCCGGGACCGGCCGCCGTACTCCACGAGGTACACGCCGACCATCAGGCCGATCGGCACGGAGATCACCGCGCACACCAGGCCCTGCACCAGGGTGCCGTAGATGGCGTGGTAGACGCCGCCGCCCTGCTGACGCGACAGCAGGCCGTTGAGGGACTTCTGCCACCAGTCGGCGTTCACCACGATCGGCAGACCGCGCTGCACGACGATGAAGAGGACCCAGACCAGCGGCACGATCGCCACGAGGAACGCGCCCCACACGGCAGCCGTGGCGAGACCGTTCTTGAACTTCCTGGCCCCGCTGACGCTCTGGAACGTCGGCGGGGTCGCCAGCCTGGTCAGGTCGGCGGTGTCGGTGGTCATTCGTACTCCTTGTGACCGGCGACGATCGCCCTGGCGGCCGCGTTGACGAGGAACGTCAGCAGGAAGAGGACCAGACCGGCCGCGATGTAGGCGCCGGCGGACCTGGGGTCGTTGAACTCGGGCGCGGCCAGGGCGATCTTGGAGGCGAACGTGGCGCCGCCGTCGAAGAGGCTCCAGCCGAACGTCTTGGCCGTGGCGCTGAGGATGATCGTCAGAGCGATCGTCTCACCGAGCGCGCGGCCGAGACCCAGCATCGAGGCGCTGACGTAGCCGGCCTTGCCGAACGGCCAGACCGTCGTGCGCACGACCTCCCACTTGGTCGCGCCGAGCGCGATGGCGCCCTCGACGTGGGTGACCGGCGTGCGGTCGAAGACCTCGCGGCTGACCGCGGTGATGATCGGCAGGATCATCACGGCCAGGACGATGCTCGCGGTGAAGATCGTGCCGGACAGGGCGATGCTGACGTTGCCCTGCGCGAAGATCGGGATGAACCCGAGGGCGCTGGTGAGCGACTCCGCGATCGGCGTGAGCTGCGGGCCGAGGACCAGCAGGCCCCACAGGCCGAAGATGATCGACGGCACGGCGGCGAGCAGGTCGATGACGTAGGCGAACGGCCTGGCGAGCCTGCGCGGCGCGTACTGGGTCAGGAACAGCGCGATGCCCAGCGCGATCGGCATCGCGATGAGCAGGGCCACGGCGGACGACACCACCGTGACCAGGAGCAGGTCGAGGATGCCGAACCGCATGTTGCCCACGTCGCCGGTGGACCACTCGCGGCTGGTGAGGAAGTTGGCGTTGTTCAGGCCGAGCGACGGGACCGCCCGCAGCAGCAGGAACAGTCCGATCGCGCCGATCAGAACGACGATGAAGATGCCGGAGCCCGTGGCGAGGCCGCGGAAGATGCGATCTCCCGGCCTGACGTGCGGGGCCTTCGCTGCTGCGGCTTCCTGGGTCGGGGGAATCGGAGCCTCCGAGGCGGATGGAGCAGCCGAAGCACCCCGCTCGACACCGGTGTCACCGGTGTCGGCGGGGTGCTCGGCCACGACTGGGTCTTTCACCGTGTGTCGTCGTCGTCCGAAGTCTGCCGGTCGTCTCAGGCGATGGCCTTGACGGCGGTCAGCAGCTTCTCCTGGAAGGCCTTCGGCAGCGGCGCGTAGCCGGCGTCGGTGAGCCCGGCCTGGCCGTCGGTCGCGGCCACGGTCAGGAACGCCTTGACGGCCTGCGCGGTCTCGGCGTCGTAGCCCTTGGAGCAGACGATCTCGTAGGTGGCGAGCACCAGCGGGTAGACACCGGCCTCGGTGCTGCCGTAGATCGAGTCGAGGTCGAGGACCAGGTCGTTGCCCTCGCCCTTGATCTTCGCGCCGTCGATGGCCTTGCCCACGGTCTCGGGGGTCAGCTCGACCGCGCCGGAGCCGTTGTCGATCTTCGCCACGGACAGGTTGTTGTCCTGCGCGAAGGACCACTCGACGTAGGTCACGGCACCGTCGACGCCGGCCACGGCCTGCGCGACACCGGCGGACTTCTCCTTGCCCTCGCCGACGCCGCCCTTGAACGCCTTGCCGGCCTCCTGGGTCCACGCGCCGTTCGAGGCGGCGGTCAGGTACTTCTGGAAGTTGTCCGTGGTGCCGGACTCGTCGGAGCGGTAGACGACGGTGATGTCCTTGTCCGGCAGGGACGCGGACGGGTTCGCGGCCTTGACGGCCTCGTCGTTCCACTTCTTGACGCCACCGTTGAAGATCTTGGCGGCCAGCTCACCGGTCAGGGTGAGGTCGGTGACGCCCTCCAGCTTGTAGCTGATGGCGACGGGGCCGAACACCAGCGGCAGGTTCCACGCCGGGTTGCCCTCGCAGCGCTCGGCGGCGGCGGCGACCTCGCCCTTCTCCGCGCTCAGCGGGGAGTCGGAGCCACCGAAGTCGACCTGACCACCGGTGAAGTTCTTGACGCCAGAGCCGGAGCCGGACGGGTTGTAGGCGACGTTCTGGCCCGCGCAGCGCTGCTGGTAGACCTGCACGAACGTGTCGATCGCGGTCTTCTGCGCGGAGGAGCCCTCGGCGTTCAGGTTCTGCTTGCCGCCGCACGTGACGTCCACCGACGAGGTCGCACCGGCCGAGGCACCACCCTGAGCCGAGTTCTGATCACTGCCGCACGCCGAGAGCAGGAGCGCGCCGGCCGCGACGAGGCCGAACACGGCGCTGTGCCGCTGGATCTTCACCTTAGGATCCTCCACTGACGGAAGCTTTCGCGGTTTCGCGACGGACGTCGCCGCTTCACCGAAAAGCTAGAAGTTCCGGGTGGACGTTCGCCATTCGAAAGGTGAACGGGAGGTGAACAGGACACGGAAGGTGACTGGCACTGCTCCGGTCGGTATGAGTCTGTGACCTGGACGTTCGCAATCAGTGACCCCACCCTCACTACGCGGAGTACTGGGCGTCCGAATCCCATCGGGTGAAACCCAGCCGCTCGTACAGGGCGACGGCCGCGGTGTTGTCCGCCTCGACGTACAGCATGACCGACGACAGGCCGCGCGCCGCCAGGTGGCGCAGTCCGGCGAGGGTCAGCGCCCTGCCCAGCCCACCGCCCTGCGCGGCCGGATCGACCCCCACGACGTAGACCTCGCCGATCGCGTCGGCGCCGGAACCGTGGACCTTGGTCCAGTGGAAGCCGAGCAGCGCGCCGGTGCCGGACGCCACGGCGAGCAGGAAGCCGTCCGCGTCGAACCAGTCCTCCGCCTCCTTGCCCCGGACGTCCTCGACGCTCATCGCCCCCTGCTCGGGGTGCCAGTCGAACGCGCGGTGGTTGACCTCGACCACGGCGGCCTCGTCCTGGCCGACCACGAACGGGCGCAGCCGCACGCCGTCGCGCAGGACGGGTTCCGGCAGGTCGGAGAGGTCGTCCAGGCGCATCCGCAGCAGTTCGCGGACCTTGCGCAGGCCCAGCGACGACGCCAGCGCCGCGGACTCGGCACGACCGCCGTGGGCCCAGACGCGCAGGTCGGCCGGACCGTCGGACGCGGTCTGCTCCAGCAGGGCGCGCAGCAGCGCGGTGCCCGCGCCGCGGCGGCGCGCGGACGGCGCGACCGCCAGCTCCGCCACCCGGTGCCCGTCGGCGTCGCCCACGAGGTCGAGGTGCGCGTACCCGACGAGGACGTCGTCGACGCGGGCCAGGAGGTGGGCGCTGCCGGACGCCCCCGAACGCAGCCGGAGCCGGACGTGCTCGCCGACGGGGGCCACCCCGTCGGCTCGCTCGACGTCGTCCAGCAGCGCGGAGACCTCCGCGCGCTCCTCGGAGGTCAGCGCGTCGCGCCGGTCCAGTGCGATCAGACTCGGTTCAGCCACGGCCACGACGCTACTCGCGCGGAGGTCAGCGGTTCTGGAGGAACAGCTCCACGTCGTCGGCCGTGGGCGTCGAGTCGGTGCCGGTGGTGTCCACGCGGCGGACGCCGCCCGGACGCGGCGGCCGGACGAACTTGTAGCCGACGTTGCGGACGGTGCCGATGAGCGACTCGTGCTCGGGGCCGAGCTTGGCGCGGAGCCGGCGCACGTGGACGTCGACCGTGCGGGTGCCGCCGAAGAAGTCGTAGCCCCAGACCTCCTGGAGCAGCTGGGCGCGGGTGAACACCCGGCCGGCGTGCTGCGCGAGGTACTTGAGGAGCTCGAACTCCTTGTAGGTGAGGTCGAGCGGGCGGCCGCGCAGGCGTGCCGTGTAGGTCGCCTCGTCGATGACCAGCTCGCCGAGCTGGAGCGAGCCGTCGCCGCTCGACTCGGCGTTCCCGCGGCGCGAGCGGACCAGCCGCAGGCGGGCGTCGACCTCGGCGGGGCCGGAGGTCGGCAGCAGGATCTCGTCGACGCTCCAGTCCGAGTTCACCGCCACCAGGCCGCCCTCGGTGACGACGGCCACCACGGGGACGTCCACACCGCTGCTGTCGAGCAGGCGGCAGAGGCTGCGGGCGCCGGCCAGGTCGGTTCGCGCGTCGACCAGGACCACGTCGTGCGGACCGGCTTCGAGCAGCGCGGAGACCTCCGGGCGCAGCGGACGCACCTCGTGGGGCAGCAGCGCGAGCGCGGGCAGCACGGCCTCGGGATCGGGATCGGTGGTCAGCAGCAGCACGTCGATGCTCATCGCGGGTGCCCTCCAGTTCGGCCGGGTGGTGGTCACCGTCCAGCGAACTCGACCAGCCCAGCAGCGTACGGTGACCGGGCCCCGTTGCCTGCGGATGACGGAGACGATACCGGTGCTCTCCCCGAAATACCCTGGTCACGACGTCACGGTCACAGTTGTTTCCACGAGCGTCATGCTTGTTACACCCGTGTCACACGACGGCGAGCCCCTGTTCGGAGCGCGCTCGACGCCCCGTCCCGACGTGCGGGACCCGGCGTTCGCCGTCGGTCACGGGTTCGCGAACACCGCGAGAAGACCCGTCGTCGCCGGGGTGATCGGGAGGTCTTCCCGGCGCGGGGGCGTCGTGGCGCCGGACTTCCGCGGCAGCGCCCGCTCCGACCGACGCGCTCCGACGGGCGCGGACGAGGTCCACGGCCTCGCCGCGGAGGTGTGGACGGCCCCCGGACCGGGGTACCGACGGGTCGTGACGGTCGAGCGCCCCACGAACGCGCCGGTCCCGATCCGCCGCACCGCGGTCGCCGCCGTGAGCGGACCGGCCGTGCGGTGGGCGCGGGAGACGCCCGCGGTGCGCCGCGCGGCGAACGGGCATTCTGAACCGTGGCCGGAGCCCGGCGTGCGGCACGCCGGGACCGCCACGACCCCGCACCCGGTGGACCGGATCGCGACTCGGCTCGCGACGGCGTCCACCCCGGCCGCACAGGAGCAAGGACGGCGATGACCACCTCCACCCGGACCGCGAGCACCCCACGGCGCGGCGGCAGGCGCGTGCGCCGTCTCGTCGTCGCGGTGCTGATCCTCCTCGGCCTGCTCGTCGCGGCCGACTTCGGCGTCGCGGCGGCGGCCGAGTACCAGGTGGCCCAGAAGATGCGGGCGAAGCTGGAACTGGCCGAGGACCCGGCGGTGCGGATCAACGGGTTCCCGTTCATCACGCAGGCGCTGGCCGGCGACTACCGCGACATCGAGATCAGCGCGTCCGGCGTGCCGGTGCGCGACCAGCTGCGGGACCTGGAGGTGCGGGCGAACCTCTACCACACCCGCATCGGCCTGTCCGAGCTGCTCGCGGGCGACACCCGCAACGCCACGATCGACGCGGTCAGGGGCAGCGTCAAGATCAAGGCCAGCGACCTCAACCGCCTCGCCGACCAGGTCACGCCGTTCACGGACATGTCGATCGAGCCGGACACCCGCGAGGAGGTCCTCGCCGCCGCGGCGTCGGCACCGGACGCGCCCAGCACCACCGCGGCGGTCCAGCTCAGCGGCAAGACCACCATCGCGGGCCGCGCGCTGGTCGTCACCGCCTACGGCTCCGTGTCCCTGGTCGGCGGGCAGGTCGCGATCGCGGTCGACGACGTCGCGCTGGACGACGAGTCGCTGCGGGCGGCGATCCCGCAGCTCGTGCAGGCGCTGAACATCACGATCGACCCCGGCGCGCTGCCGTTCACCGTGACGCCGACCGCGGTGCGGGTGGAGAGCGGCGCGTTCACCGTGGAGGGCACGGTCACCGACATCCCGCTGGACGGGAGCACGACGAGGTGACCGGGGCGTGGGCCGTGCTGGGCGCGGTGGTGGTGACGGTCGCGACCGGGCTGCTGCTGCGGTCGCGCGAGGGCCGGATCAGCACGCGGCGGGCCGGTCCGCCCGCCGTGCCGGACCTGCCGGAGCCGGTCCGGACGCTGCTCGCGCCGGGCGCGGCCGTGACCCTGGTGCAGATCTCCACCACGTTCTGCGCGCCGTGCCGGCACACGCGGGTGCTGCTGTCGGACCTCGCCGGGCGCACCGAGGGGCTGCGGCACGCCGAGCTGGACGTGACGCGGACGCCCGAGGTCGCCGCACGGCTCGGGGTGCTGCGCACGCCCACGACGCTCGCGCTCGACCCGGCCGGTCGCGAGCTGCTGCGGGTGAGCGGCGTGCCGGAGCGGAGCGCGCTGCTCGACGCGCTGCGACCGCACCTGATCTCCCCGATCGGGTGAGGAACCGCTGTTCCACCTGGTGGACCACCCTCCCGGTGACAGGGACGAGCGGTTACCCTCGACGGCATGAGCACAGTGCTGACCAAGCGACGCGCGGTGGATCTCTGCCGCGTCCGCAGCAGCCTGTGTCGCACGGTCGACTGACGGGCGGCGCCGAGCGGGACCGCACCCCCTTGACGGGGTGCGCGACCCCTGCGACAACAACCGCCTGACGGAGTTCGAACCCGTCCCTGTCAGGAGGTCTCGTGCTCAAGGACGTCCCGGTCGATCCGCGCGGTCCCCGCTTCTCCGCCTGGATGACCACGCTGATCCTCGTCGTCGTGCTGCTCACCGGCTGGTGGCGGTTGCTCGCCGCGCAGACGGTGCTGTTCGCGATGTGCGCGTTCATCAGCCTCAAGCTCAACCCGTGGGGGCACGTGTACCGCGCGGTGCTCCAGCCCAGGCTGGCGCCGGTCTCCGAGCGCGAGGAGGCCGCTCCCCTGCGGTTCGCGCAGGGCGTCGGCTTCGTGTTCGCCCTGGTCGGCACCATCGGCTACGCCGCAGGACTTCCCGCCGTCGGTGTCGCCGCCACCTCGTTCGCCCTGGTCGCCGCGCTGCTGAACGCGGCGTTCGGCCTGTGCCTCGGTTGCGAGGCCTACCTGCTGATCCGACGCGCCGCGCCGGCCGCCTCCCGGTAGACACGTCCACCCCCACCCGCCGCAGTAGAGAACAGAAATGGGAGCCACTTCGATGAGCCGTGAGAACGTCCTGGTCTCGGCCGCGTGGTCCGAGGAGAACCTCCAGACGCCCGGTGTGGTGTTCGTCGAGGTCGACGAGGACACCAGCGCCTACGACGGGGGGCACATCCCCGGTGCCGTCCGGATCGACTGGAAGAACGAGCTCCAGGACCCGGTCCGCCGCGACTTCGTCGACCGCTCGGGCTTCGAGGCGCTGCTCTCGGAGAAGGGCATCTCCAACGACGACACCGTGGTCCTCTACGGCGGCAACAACAACTGGTTCGCGGCCTACGCGTACTGGTACTTCAAGCTGTACGGCCACGACGCGGTGAAGCTGCTCGACGGCGGCCGCAAGAAGTGGGAGCTCGACGGCCGCCCGCTGGACGCCGAGCAGGTGACCCGCCCGGCGACGGAGTTCAAGGCGCAGGAGCAGGACCTGTCGATCCGCGCGTTCCGCGACGAGGTCGTCGACGCCATCGGCGCGAAGAACCTGGTCGACGTGCGCTCGCCCGACGAGTTCTCCGGCAAGCTCCTCGCCCCGGCCCACCTCCCGCAGGAGGCGGCGCAGCGCGGCGGCCACATCCCGTCGGCGATCAACGTGCCGTGGAGCAAGGCGGCCAACGAGGACGGCACCTTCAAGTCCGACGAGGAGCTGGCGCGCATCTACGCCGACGCCGGGCTCGACGGTGCGAGGAGCACCATCGCCTACTGCCGCATCGGCGAGCGCTCCTCCCACACGTGGTTCGCGCTGCACGAGCTGCTCGGCCACTCCGACGTGAAGAACTACGACGGCTCCTGGACCGAGTACGGCTCCCTCGTGGGCGTGCCGGTCGAGACCGGCACCGGCAAGGAGAGCTGACATGAGTGGTGGATGTGCCGCACCCGAGCAGGGTGCCCCGCTGACCGACGCGGGTGACCAGGTGGTCGTGCAGGGCACGGTGTCGGCGCAGGGCACGCCGGTCGGCGGGGCCTTCGTGCGGCTGCTCGACGGCAGCGGCGAGTTCACCGCCGAGGTCGTGTCCTCGCCGCGGGGCGACTTCCGCTTCTTCGCCGCGCCCGGCTCGTGGACGGTCCGGGCGCTGCACCGGTCCGGCAGCGGCCAGGCCGAGGTGAGCGCGTCCGGTCCCGGCGTGCACACCGTCGAGGTCGCGGTGAGCGCCTGACCGCGCACGGTCGTGGCGAACGCCCCCGCGTGGCCTCGGCCACCGGGGGCGTTGCGGTTCCGCCTCGGGAGATATCCTCGGTGGGTGGAACTCTTCTTCACGGGCCTGCTGGTCGCGGTGTCGTTGCTCGTCGTCTGGTTCTCGGTCTACGTCGTGTACCGGCTGTTCTCCGACCAGCGCTGATCGGCTGATCCCATGACCAACACCTCCCCGCAGCCCGAGCCGGGCAGCGGTGACGCCGCCGTGCGCGTCGCCGCCGAACGCGCCGAGGGCACCCGCGCGCTCAACCTGCCCCAGTTCGAGG
This sequence comes from Umezawaea beigongshangensis, assembly GCF_016464305.1. Taxonomy (GTDB): domain Bacteria; phylum Actinomycetota; class Actinomycetes; order Mycobacteriales; family Pseudonocardiaceae; genus Umezawaea_A; species Umezawaea_A beigongshangensis. The sequence goes on along the minus strand of NZ_JAEIOJ010000023.1, from coordinate 10,981 downwards.
ACATGCCGATCCCGGCCGACACCGCGAACCTGCGGCTCGGCCCCAACCTGCACGACGCGTGTCTCGCGCTGCTGCCGCTGGTGGGCGTGTGGCGGGGCGAGGGCGAGGTCGTCTACTCCACGATCGACGGGCCGCACCGGTTCGGCCAGCAGATCACCTTCGCCCACGACGGCCGCCCGTTCCTGTTCTACGAGGCGCGGTCGTGGCTGCTCGACGAGGCCGGGAAGGTGATCCGGCCCGCCGCGCGGGAGTCCGGCTTCTGGCGTCCGCAGGCCGACGACACCATCGAGGTCCTGCTCGCGCACAACACCGGCGTGATGGAGCTGTACTACGGCACGCCGCGCAACCAGACGTCTTGGGAGTTCGCCACGGACGCGGTCGCGCGCACGTCCACCGCCAAGGAGGTGACCGGCTCGCAGCGCCTCTACGGCATCGTCAACAACGGCGACCTCGCCTACGTGGAGGAGCGCGCGATGGTCGGTCAGCCCATGCAGCCGCACACCTCGGCGCACCTGAAGCGCGTCGTCGGCTGACCGTTCGCGGGCGGGCCGTCCGCACCGCTGACGGGTGGATTGTTCAACAATCCTTGCCTAGGCTGGTGTCATGCGGTTGCTCCGGTGCGGTGCCGACGCTGTGCTGATCGAGGTCGACCGGCCCGGCGAGGTGGACGCGCTGCGCGCCGCCGTCGTGGCCGCCGACCTGCCGGGACTGCTGGAGGTCGTGCCTGCGGCGCGCACGGTGCTCGTGTCGGCGGAGCCGGGTTCGGGCGCCCTCGCCGCCCTGCGCGCCGTCCTCGACTCCGTCGACCCGACCCGCCCGCCGGAGTCGCGGCCGCGCGAGGTCGTCGTCCCCGTCCGCTACGACGGGCCCGACCTGGACCTCGTCGCCCGCACGGCGGGGCTCGGCACCGACGAGGTCGTGGCCCTGCACTCCCGCGCCGAGTACGCCGTGGCGTTCTGCGGCTTCGCCCCCGGCTTCGGCTACCTCACCGGCCTGCCCGAGGTGCTGCACCAGGCCCGCCTGGAGTCGCCGCGCACGAGCGTGCCCACGGGCTCGCTGGCCATCGCCGGCGAGTACAGCGCCGTCTACCCGCGCTCCACCCCCGGCGGCTGGCGGCTCATCGGCAGCACCGACCTCGTCCTGTTCGACCCGCGCCGCGACCGGCCAGCGCTGCTCGCCCCCGGTGACCGCGTGCGCTTCGAGGTGACCCGGTGAGGGCGCTGACCGTGCTGCGCACCGGCCCGCAGGCCCTCGTGGAGGACCTCGGCCGACCGGGCAACGCGCACCTGGGCGTGCCGCCGTCCGGCGCGCTCGACGCCCCCGCGCTGCGGCTGGCGAACCGGCTGGTGGGCAACGCCGAGTCGGCGGCGGGCGTGGAGGCGCTGCTCGGCGGGCTGGCCGTGCGGGCGGAGGCGTCGTGCACGGTCGCCGTGACTGGACCGGCCGTCGACGTCCTGCGGAGCGGGCGGTACGTCGGCTCGCACGTGCCCGTGCACCTCGGCGCGGGCGACGTGCTGGAGATCGGCGTGCCCGCACGCGGCCTGCGCTGCTACCTCGCCTGCTCGGGCGGGGTGGCCGTGGAGCCGGAGCTGGGCAGCCGGTCCGCCGACCTGCTCTCCGGGATCGGTCCCGCGCCGCTGCGCGCGGGCGACGTGCTGCCGCTGGGCGAGCGCGCCGGGCTGCCGGTGGGTGTGGACGTGCTGGTCGCGCCGGGCGTGCCGGACGAACTGGTGGTGCCGGTGCTGCTCGGCCCGCGCGACGACTGGTTCGACGACGCCGCGGGACAGCTCGCGGCGGGCGCGTGGACGGTGTCCGACCGCAGCAACCGGGTGGGGATGCGACTGACCGGCAGCCCCCTGGAGCGCACGCCGACCCGCCGCGGGGCCGAACTGCCCAGCGAGGGCCTGGTCACGGGCGCCGTGCAGGTCCCGGCGAGCGGCGAGCCGGTGATCTTCCTGGCCGACCACCCTACGACCGGCGGCTACCCCGTGATCGGCGTCGTGCCCCCCGCCGCCCTGCCGTCCCTGGGCCAGGCCCGCCCCGGCACCCCGGTCCGCCTGACCCCCGCTGACGCGAGTTGAGCGTTCAGACACCGTGAGTTGAGCGTTCGGGCACCGCGAGTTGAGCGTTCGGGGAGCTGGCGTTCCGGTCGTCCGTCACGAACGCTCAACTCGGAGTGCCTGAGCGCTCAACTCGCGGTGTGGGCGGGGGTGAGTCTCGGGTACTCGGACTCGTAGAGGGTCGTCAGCTCTGCCAGGAGGGGGGTGGCGTCCCGCAGGGGGGTGGCGTCCAGGGTGTGGACCCTGGTGATCTTGCGGACGCTGGAGGCCAGGAAGACGCCGTCGGACTCGTGCAGGTCCTGCACGGTCAGGGGGGCCACCTCGGTGGTCCAGCCCTCGCGCTCCGCGGCGCGGAACAGGGCGTGCTGGGTGGTGCCCGGCAGGATGCCCAGCGTCGCGGGCGGCGTGACGAGCGTGCGACCCCTGGCGATCACCGCGGTCGACGTGGGGCCCTCCAGGACACCGCCGGTCGAGGTGGTGAACACGACCTCGGCGGCACCGCGGCGCTCGGCCTCGCGCAGCGCCGCCATGTTCACGGCGTAGGACAGCGACTTGGCGCCCAGCAGCAGCCACGGCGCGCGCTCGGCGAGCCCCTCGTCGACGCCGCGCTCCAGGGTGATCGCGGAGATGCCCTCGGCGCGCTGGCGCAGCACCTTCGGTGCGATGTCCGCGCCCAGCGCGAAGCCGGTGGGGGTGCCGTCGCCACCCTCGACGCCCCTGGTCAGGACGAGCTTGAGCGCCATCTCGCTGCCGCCGGTCCACCCGTCCAGGACGACCTGCGCGCACCGCTCGAACGCCGCCCGGTCGGGGGCGGGCAGGTCGAGCATCGCCGCGGACCGGGCCAGCCGGTCGAGGTGCGGCCCCAGCTCGCGGGGCACGCCGTCGACGACGAGGATCGTCTCGAAGACGCCGTCGCCGCGCAGGAGCCCCAGATCGTCGACGCGCAGCAGCGGGGCGTCCGGATCGGCCGTCGAACCGTCGAGAAGAGCCAGCACTCGCATGGTGGGAGCCTACTCACGGCCTACTATCGACGAGGTGGAGACCGCGACCAGTCGGAAGGCCCTGCGCAAGACGCTGCACGACCGGGGGATGCGGATGACACCGCAGCGCCAGCTCGTGCTGGACGCGGTGCGCGAGCTGGAGCACGCGACCCCCGAGCAGATCTGCCAGCGGGTGCAGCTCACCGCCCCGACCGTCAACATCACGACCGTCTACCGGACCCTCGACCTGCTCGACCGGCTCGGCCTGGTCCGGCACACCCACCTGGGGCACGGCGCCCCCAGCTACTCCGCGCACGAGCACGAGCACGTGCACCTGGTGTGCCACCGCTGCGGGTCGGTGACGGAGATGCCGTGCGAACTCATGTCGGACCTGACCGGAACACTCCGGGCCCGCTACGGGTTCGCACTGGATGCAAGCCACCTCGCTCTGTCCGGCGCGTGCCGGGACTGCCTCACCCAGGAGAACGCGTGATCTCACCGCTGCTGACCGCACCGGGTGCCGTCGCACCCCCCGACGACTCGCCGGACGCCGGCGTGCCCTGGCACCACGGCGACCCGTTCTCGGAGCAGCGCTCGGCCGCGCGGTCGGTCGCGGTGTTCGACCGCAGCAACCGCGCGGTGATCGCGATCCCCGGCGAGGACCGGCTGTCCTGGCTGCACTCGCTGACCAGCCAGCACTTCACCGCGCTCGGCGAGGGCGCGGGCACGGAGGCGCTGGTCCTGGACGCGCAGGGCCGGGTGGAGCACCACGTGGCCGTGGCGAACCTCGACGGCGCGGTGTACCTGGACACCGAGGCCGCGACGGCGCCCGCGCTGCTGGACTACCTGGTGAAGATGCGGTTCTGGTCGAAGGTCGAGCCGCGCGACGCCACGGCGGAGTTCGCGGTGCTGACGGTCGTCGGCCCGGAGACGACGGCGCTGCTGGGCAGGCTGGACCTGCCGGTGCCCGCCGCGCGCGGTGACGTGGTGGCGCTGCGCGACGGGTTCGCCCGCCGCGTGTCGTGGCCCGGTTCCGACGCCGTGGACCTGGTGATCGCGCGGGAGAAGCTGTCCGCGTGGTGGAGCGCGCTGACCGGCGCCGGCGCCCGCGCTGCCGGGTCCTACGCGTTCGAGGCGCTGCGGGTCGAGTCGCTGCACGCGAGGCTGGGCCTGGACACCGACGAGCGGACCATCCCGCACGAGGTGAACTGGATCGCGGAGGCCGTGCACCTGAACAAGGGCTGCTACCGGGGGCAGGAGACCGTGTCCAAGGTGCACAACGTGGGACGCCCGCCCCGCCGGATGCTGCTGCTGCACCTGGACGGCACGCCGGAGGTCCAGCCGCAGACCGGCGACCCGGTGCTGCTGGGCGAGCGGGTCGTGGGCCGGGTGGGCACCGTGGCCATGCACCACGAACTGGGCACGATCGCGCTGGCGCTGGTCAAGCGGTCGGTGCCGCTGGAAGCCGAGCTGCTGACGGGGGCGCCGGACCGGCTCGTGCAGGCGTCGATCGACCCGGACTCGGTGCCGCCGGACACTCCCGCGCCGGGTCGCATCGCCGCGCAGAAACTCGGCCGGTAGGCGGCGAACCTCGCCCTCCGGGGGGATCTCGGGGGGTGGTGGTGTGTGCCACTATCACGGCATGTCCCGTCCCGGAGCCCACGGCACGCTGCTCACCGTCGCCCCCACCGGGGCCGAGCACGCCAAGGCCGACGTCCCGAACCTCCCGGTGACCCTGGAGGAGCTGGTCGCGACCGCGCGGAGCTGCGAGCAGGTCGGCGCGGCGATGATCCACGTGCACGTCCGCGACGCCGACGCGCGGCCGACGCTGGACCTGGTCCGGCTGAAGGAGACCGTGGCGGCGCTGCGGGCGGAGACGAACCTGATCGTGCAGCTCTCCACGGGCGGCGCGGTGACCGACTCCGAGGCCGATCGGCTGCGCGTGCTGGACGCCGTGCCCGACTCGGCGTCCTGCACGATGGGCACCGTCAACTTCGGCGAGGACGTGTTCCTCAACCGGTGGGACTTCGTCGTCGCGCTGCACCGGGGGATGCAGGAGCGCGGGATCGTCCCCGAGTACGAGATCTTCGACCTCGGTCACCTCGCGTCGCTGCGCAGGCTGCTGGACGCCCACGGCCTGCCCGCGGGCGGCAAGGTGCACGTCGACCTGGTCATGGGCGTGCCCGGCGGCATGCCGGGGGACACCGAGACGCTGGTCGCGGCGCTGCGGCTGCTGCCGGAGGGCGCGTCGTTCTCGGCCACCGGCATCGGGCGCACGACGCTGCCGGTGATGCTCGCCTCGCTGTCGGCCTCCGGTCACCTGCGGGTCGGCATGGAGGACACGACCAGCTACGCCAGGGGCGTTCCGGTCCGGGACAACGCACAGCTCGTGGCACGCGCCGCGGGGCTGGCCAAGATCGCCCAGCGCCCTCCCCTGCCGGTGGCGGAGGCGCGTCGGCTGCTCGGCGTGAGCAGCTGAGACCGAGTGTGGAAGCAGGTTTGTGTTGGCGGCTGACGAGTCCCTGCCCCAGGATGACCACGTGATGGAGGTGCGCCCCGGCGGGCGTCGCCGGATCGACCGGGTGCTGGCTCCCGACTACGCGGACGGTGTCGAGCAGCGCTCGCTGTCGGACGTGCGCGGCCTGCGGGACGAGGCCGCCCAGGAGGAGACCGACCTGTCCTACCTGCGGCGCCTGCTGCACGCGCGGATCGACATCGTGCGCGCCGAGCAGCAGCGGCGCAGCGTCGGCGGGTCCGACTCGGTAATGGACCACCTGGCCACGATCCTCTCGGCGAACGCTGTGGGTCCGGCCACGGGCCGCGGCCGCTACCAGACGCAGGAGCCGTCGCGGGCCGAGGCGCACCGCCGCAAGGTGGAGGCGCTGGTCTCCGACGTCGACCTGTCCGACGTGTCGGCGCTGGCCGACGACGAGCTGGGCGAGGCGCTGGGGACGTTCATCGCCGAGGAGGCCTCGGTGTCCCAACGGCGGCGGGAGGTGCAGGCGGTCGTGGACCGGCTGAACTCCGAGATCGCGAGCCGGTACCAGCACGGCAGCGCGTCGGTGGACGAGCTGCTGGCCGCCGAGCGCGGCTGGCCGACGAACCCGAACCGGGCCGCGATGGAGGCGGAGAAGAACCGCGAGCGACCCCAGTCCATCTGATGAGAAGTTTTTCCCAACAGGTGGGTAACGCACCTACGGTGCGGTCATGGGAGACCGATACCGCTGGGTGGTGCTGGGCGTCGGCGCGGTGGCGCAGGGCGCGAACGCGGCCGTCTTCCTCGGGCTTCCGGCGATCGCGCCGCAGCTCCGCGCGCACTACGGGCTGAGCGTCCCGCAGGTCGGGCTGCTGCTCGGCGCGGTCAACCTCGGCACGATGCTGACGCTGATCGTCTGGGGAGTGGCGGCCGACCGGCGCGGGGAGCGGCTGGTCATGACCGTCGGCGGCGCGGGCGCCGCGGTGTGCCTCGCGCTGGCCGCGAGCGGTGGCGCGGTCGTGGCCGGGCTCGCGCTGCTGGGCGTCGGCCTGTTCGGGGCGAGCGTGAACGCCGCCAGCGGACGGGCCGTGATGACGTGGTTCCCGTCCGGCCGGCGCGGCCTCGCGATGGGCGTCCGGCAGACGGCGACGCCGCTGGGCGCCGCGCTCACCGCCGCGGTCCTGCCGGTGGTCGCGCTGCACGCGGGCGTTCCGGCCGCCTTCCTCGCGCTGGCCGGGTTCACCGGCGTCGTGGCCGTCGCGGTCGCCCTGCTGGTGCGGGAGCCGCCCGGCGCCACCAGGAGCACCGCGCGGGGGCACGGGATCGTCCTGGGCGACCGGCGGCTGCTCCGGCTCAGCGCGGCGAGCGGACTGCTCGTCGTCCCCCAGTTCACGGCGGCGGCGCTGCTGGTGGAGCTGCTGCACTCGCACCGCGGCCTGGCGCTCGGCGTCGCGGCGGCGCTGTTCGCCGGGGCCCAGGTGCTCGGCGGAGCCGGTCGCCTGGCCGCCGGCGTGTGGTCGGACGCGGTGGGCAGCAGGCTCCGGCCGCTGCGGGTCGTGGCGGTCGCGATCACGGTCGGGTTCGTGCTGTCGGCCGTGCTCGACGCGGCCCCCGTCGCGGTGCTGTGCGCGGTGCTGGTCCCCGCGGCGGCGCTCGCGCTGTGCTGGAACGGCCTGGCGGTGACGGCGGCCGGCGAGCTGGCTCCCGAGGGGCGCGGCGGGACGGCGCTGGGGATGCAGAACACCGCCAACTACCTCAGCGCCTCGGTGACCCCGGCGCTCGCGGGGTGGGTGGCCGTGACGGTCGCCTGGCCCGCGGCGCTGCTGCTGGCCGCCGTCGCGACCCTGGCGGCGCTGGTGCTGCTGCGCGGCCTGGAGGAGGGCGGGGAACGTCAGCCGTGGCGCTCGCGACGCGCCAGTTCGCCCCAGAACTCCCGCAGCGTCTCGTAGCGCAGCGCGACCTCCTCGGCGTCCCCGACCTCCAGGGCGTCGACGATCGCGTTGACGTCCTGCGCCGAGGTGTCCTCCAGCAGGTCCTCGTCCTCGAGGAGCTGCACGAGGCCGCCGTAGTCCAGCTCCACCGCCGAGTGCGGGTGGAAGTGCTCCAGCCACCGCCCGGTGTCGGTGAGCACCTTCGCCGGCCCCTCGTCGCCGATGGCCTTCCTCACCACGGCGCGCGCCCGCGCGACCCTGCGCCGGGCGTCGGCCATCGCGACCCGCCAGGACAGCTGGCGCTCGGGGTCGTCGCGCGGGGCCAGCACGATCCGGCGCGCGGACGGGTCGACGAGGGTGAACCACGGCAGCGGCACGGTCCAGGTCGTGGAGACGACGTGGACGGCTCCGCCGGACAGCTCGGCCATCACGGAGGTGGCCCTGGCGCGCACGGCGTCCGGCTCGATCCGCAGGGCGCTGGCGCGCAGCGGGGGCGTGGAGGTGGCCAGGAAGCCGACGAGGGCGGCGGCCGAGCGGGGTCGCAGGTCCAGCGGGCAGACGAGGGGACCGGGGCCCACGCTCGCGCCCTCGTGGGTGGGGACCTCGGCCGGGCTGATCGTCAGGACGTCGAACGGCGCGTCGGGGGCGGGCCCGCCGTCGGAGCGCTCACCGGGCAGCAGCCTCGGCGGGGTCGCCAGCTGGGACCGCAGCCACAGTTCGCGCTCGCGTTCGCCCACGGCTGAACGGGCGAGGGGTCCACCCCCGTCCAGGCTCCTGCGGACCCGATCCGCCAACGCTGCGTCGAGCGTCGACAACGGTTCGTACACCCTGAGGTAGGCGACGAACGGTCTGGGCACCCCGTCATGGTGCCACGCGGGGCTCCGGAGGCCCCTCAGCGGTGCGCGTCACAACCTTGGGACCCCACCGCGTCGCGAGGAACCCCATCGACACGGTACGGTAGTTACCAGGAACTAGTTGTCGAGACGAGTGGGGCCGCCGTTCCCCCGGCCGCCCCCGTCCCTGTGCGAGGGGGTCGAGCCATGGGGCGCGGCCGAGCGAAGGCCAAGCAGACGAAGGTGGCCAGGGAGTTGAAGTACAGCTCCCACAACACCGACTTTGACGCCTTGCAACGCGAGCTGTCCAGCGGCGAGTCCGCTACCGGACGTCGTAGCGAAGAACGCTACGACGATCCGTCCGACGACGGATACGACGACTACCGTCGCTGAATCGGCCTGAGGCCCCGTCAGGTTCGGGCTGCCGGTGATCCCGGCAGCCCGAACCGCGAGGTCTCAGGGCTTTCAGAACGCCCTGGCGTACTGCGCCGGCGGGCGAACCTCCGCTCCCAGTTCCGCTGCCGCGCGCAGCGGCCAGTGGGGATCGCGGAGCAGTTCGCGCGCCAGCAGGACCAGGTCGGCGGAACCGTCCGCGAGGATCTTCTCCGCCTGCCGGGGGTCGGTGATCATGCCGACCGCCCCGGTGGGCACCTCCGCCTTGCTGCGAACCGTCTCAGCGAGCGGCACCTGGTAGCCGGGCCCGACGGGAATCGGGGCCTGCGCCGTGTTGCCGCCCGAGGAGACGTCGACCAGGTCGGCGCCCACGTCCGCGAGCCTGCGGGCGAGCACGACGCTGTCCTCGTCGGTCCACCCGTCGTCGACCCAGTCGGTCGCCGAGATGCGCACGAACACCGGCACCTCGTCGCCCACCTCCCGGCGCACCGCCTCGGTGACGTCGACGGTGAGCCGCATCCGGTTCTCCAGGCTGCCGCCCCAGGCGTCGGTCCGCCGGTTGCTGAGCGGCGACAGGAACTCGTGCAGCAGGTAGCCGTGCGCGGCGTGGACCTCCAGCACCTCGAACCCGGCGTCGAGCGCCCGGCGCGCGGCGGCGACGAAGTCGCGGACCACCTCGGCGATGCCGTCGGCGTCCAGCTCCTCGGGCTGCCGGTACTCGGGCACGAACGCCACCGGGCTCGGGGCGACCGGGGTCCACCCTCCCTCGGAGTCCGGCACGCCGCCCCGGCCGTCGGCGAACGGCGAGTACGTCGACGCCTTGCGGCCCGCGTGGGCGAGCTGCACACCGGGCACCGATCCCTGCGCCCTGATGAACGCCGTGATCGGCCGCCACGCGCGCACCTGCTCGTCGTTCCAGATGCCGACGTCCTGGGGCGAGATCCGTCCGCGCGCCTGCACGGCGGTCGCCTCGGCGAGCACGAGACCGGCACCACCGACGGCACGGGCACCCAGGTGGACGAGGTGCCAGTCGTTGGGCAGGCCGTCCGCTGCGGAGTACTGGCACATCGGGCTCACCACGACCCGGTTCGGCAGGGTCACCGACCGGACGGTCAACGGGCTGAACAGCAGACTCAACGTCTTCTCCCTAGTGATTCGCAGGCTTGCGAAACTTTCAAGGATTTCGCACCCGCGCGGTGTTCCCGACCGTGAGACTCGTCTCAGCCGGTGGAGGGCCCTTTGTGAACCGGATTCCATTCCGACTGGCATGGCACATTCGCAGATGCGCAAGTGTGCTGAATTGCTGCTCGATCGGGTGTAATATCACTGCATCGTCCGGGGGGACAGCACGTGGCGTCTTGGTCGAACGAACGCGCGCACGTCCCCGTCCCCGTGCGAGACCCGCCGCAGCACCCACCAGCACCCGGGACGGAAATGTCGGTCAATCCCGCAGGCCAGGACGCGTCGTGGCCGGAGAACAGCATCCTCGGCCGTTTGCGCGTCACCCAGCGCCAGGAACTGCTGAACACAGGAACGTTCGTCCGCTACCTGCCGGACAAAGAGGTCATGACGCAGGATTCGAAGGACACCCACGTTCTCCTGCTGCTGTCGGGCGCCGTGAAGATCACGGCCGGGTCGGAGGGCGGGCACAGCGCGCTGCTGGCCGTGCGGGTGGCGGGCGACCTGGTCGGCGAGATGGCCGCGCTGGACCAGAAACCCCGCTCGGCGACCGTCGTGACCTGTGGTGACGTCTCCGCGAAGCTGATCACCAGTGCCGAGCTGACCGCCTTCCTGCACCGCCGACCCGACGCCTTCATGACGTTCGCGGGAATGATCAGCGACCGGCTGCGCTGGTCGAACCAGCGGCGCCAGGACTTCGTGTCGTTCAACGCGACCGAGCGGGTCGCCAGGGTGCTCGCCGAACTGGTCCAGACGTACGGCCGCAGGGGACCGGCCGGGTGGGTTCTCGGAATCCCGCTCACGAACGTCGAACTGGCCTCGATCGCGGGCATGAAGCCGAGAACCGCGGACAAGGCGTTCGGCGAGCTGCGGCGAGCCGACGTGGTGAGAAGTCATCGTCACAGAGACTTCCTCGTTCCGGATCTGGAGAAGCTGAACGATTTTTGTCGCTCCTGATCAGGGGGACGAGCGCGCGGTTCGTCCCCCTGATGCAGTAGAGCGTCGTGACTCCCCGCCGTCACATCTCCCTGCGCTATCCCCGAAAGGGTTAATAAGAGCCGGTCTCACGTGGTTGCTTTGGTGAGTTGCTTGAAGCAGGTCAGCGCTGCGGCCAGGGTGGCGAAGGCGC
>NZ_JAEIOJ010000022.1 GCF_016464305.1 Umezawaea beigongshangensis | reverse complement strand
GTGGTGGGCCGCCGGGGGATCGAACCCCGAACCCGCGGATTAAAAGACAGTTCCTTTCCGTGTTGGTGTGTGCTAAGCCTGCTTGCTCAGTCCGGAATTTTCGCAGGTCACACGGGGTCCTGCCGGACCTGCGTGTTGCTCGGTGCTGAATCGTCCACAGGCGTCCGTGCACACACCGCGCGCACATCGCGCTCACCCGCCTCGCGCCCGCCGGGGCACCGTACGGGCGGTCGCCTCGGCCGCATCCCTTGCCACAGAAGGGAAAACGCTCGTGTAGGTGTCACGGGTGAGCGTGCTCGACGAGTGTCCGAGCGTCTCCTGCACGACCGTGATGTCGACGCCGGCCGCGAGCATCAGCGACGCCGCCGTGTGCCGCAGGTCGTGCATCCGCACCGGAGGTAGGTCGGTCTCCCCCTGCTGCCGCTCGTGCCGGTCGGTCACCCAGTCGGGCACGAGTTGGCTGCCGTCCTCCCGCGTGAAGATCCTGCCGCTGCCCTGCCACGCCGGCCCCCACGCCATCTGGTCGGCCCGCTGCTGCGTGCGGTGCCGACGCAGTACCGTCACCGTCTCCTCGTCCAGGGCGATGACGCGATGCCCCGCGCGGCTCTTCGGCTCGCTGGCGGCGATCACGCTGCCGAGCTGCACGAGCTGCTCGCTGATGGTGAGCGTGCCGGCCGCCGCATCGAAATCGGTCCACCTGATGCCGCAAGCCTCACCGCGGCGCAGGCCACGGAAAACCGCCACGTGCCACAGCGCGTAGAGGCGATCACCGGCCACGTGGTCGAGGTAGGCGCCGGCCTGCTCTGGCGTCCAGACCATCACGGGCGATGGCCTGTCGCCGGTCTCCCGCCACTGCGCAACCCGGTCCGGGGTCCACACCAGCGCCGTCGGCCGTGTCTCAGATTCGAGTTCGACCCACTTGGCGGGGTTGAACGCGATCCCGGTGTTCTGCTCACGGATCGCGTCGTTGAGCGCCTTGCGGAGCGTCGCGCGGATGCGGTGCTGAGTGGTCGCCCCGGTGATGCGGCGGAACGGTGGTAGGGCCGCTAGCTCGGCGCGGATGGCTGCCCGCTCAGCTCGCCCGCGGGTCGCCTTGAGGCGGGCGGCTGCGTCCCGTCTCAAGGCGTTGCTCTCCAGGATTTCCGCGTTCTGCTCGGCGATCCGCTCGAACATCTCACTGACCGCAGCCGTACTCAGCCGGTCCAGGCGGATGGCGCCGAGCGCTGGCGTGATGTGGACGCGCACATGACTTTCGTAGCTGCGCATCGTGCTCGGGCGGGGCTTGCGCCTGCCACTCAGCCAGGTGTCGAGGTACTCCGCGACCGTGATCCGCGAGTCCGACTGCTGGCCGGTGTGCAGCCGCCGTATCTGGCGCGCAACCTCGTCGTGCTCCGGGATCGGCGTCTTGTTCCTGGAGGTCTGCTCCAGCAGGTCGCCGACGAGCCGGAGCGCGTGGCTGTCGTCGGTGGCTGGGATGGCGAGCAGGGCGCGGACGCGGTCGAGGTCCTCGACGGCGTCACCGTTGCTGTCGTAGCCGGACCGGCTGAACGACCGACGGCTGCCGTCCGCGCGGGGCGGCAGCTCCTGGCGCACGGCGTGGTATCCGTGGCGACGGGAGCGCAGCTGCGGGCACTGCTGGCCGAGCTGGCGGCCCGTCTGCGGGTCTCTGCACCCGCACCGTCGGTAGACGCGGCCTCGCATGATTCCTCCGTAACCCCTAGGCGCGTTGGATTACCCGACGCGGATGCCTAGGAGGAGCGCGTTAGTTGCGCTCGACCGACGTCAGGTGTGGGTGTGATCGAGATGGGCGCTTTGTCGCGGCATCTGCGGTAGATGCGGTGTGCGCCGCATCGGAAAGATCGTTGATTCGTTTTTCGAGGCGACGCAGGTGAGAGTTCGTGATATCGCGGTTGCCGATCATCAGATCAGCGAGATCGTCACGGACGGTCGCAAGAAAATATCCCACCCACGCTACGCTTGCGGCATTCCGTACGAGGTGCCCGAAGTGCAACTCGAATAGAGCGTTTTCCACGCCTGACCTGGCAGCTAGTAAGTCCAGCAGTGCGGCCAGCGTCAGCAGCGAGGCCACGAACAGCGTCACGAATCGAAATCTCGACAAGTCGTCCCCCGTAGATCGTCTCCCATGTTCATGGGAGGGTGCACGACGCCTATCTACGGGGGCAACCCTGTTGTTACCTGTCCGAACATTTGAGCGAGCAACTACACTCGAATGGAGTGCACTGTCACCTCTCGTTCACACGCTCCGTGTGACTCTGTCCGGCTACATCCACCATCTGCGCACCCAGGGTGCGCAGTGCTGCGGCAAACACCGCTGGACTGAACGCAGCGCGTACCGACTCCAGAATCCGCACGGCCGCGTCGACCTCGTCGGCCTCCACGTTCACCGCCGGATCGACATCCTCTCCGGGTAGCGCCTCATCCGGCTGCGCGAGGACGGGGTTACCTCCCCTCAGGATGCGGTCGACACTGCCGGCCTCCCATCCGAGCGCGCGTTCCAGACGAGCCAGGATCAGCGGTTGGTAGCGGGTACGGCCACTGCTCTCGATGTAGCGCAGCGTCACCGTGGAGGGGCCGCCGGCCGCGTACACCGCCTCCTGCGTGAGATCCAGGCGCGTGCGCCGATCGACGACCGCGCGCGCCAGTCGGTCCCAGTCGAGACCGGCTCCCTGTCTGCTCATGGCGACAGCATCCCACGACAGGTAACGACAGGTACCACCATCAGTACGCACGTCACACGCTCGGATGCACCCCGTAACCCGTATGCACTGCTCAACTTCGACAGATAGCGATAGCTTTCCGCATTACTGATTGACTCCTGTCGGTACCTGTCGTTAGATGTCGGTATGCACCAACTCCCCCCGATGGTCAGTCTCCGCAGCCTGCGGGAGGCGCACGGCCTGACCTCCCCCCAGCTCGCCGAGCGGATCGCCGAGCGCGGCGTGCAGGTCCACCCCGACGCCCTGCTCAACGTGGAGCTGGGACACAAGCGCGCGTCCAGGCGCCTCCTGACCGCATGGGCGCTCGCGCTCGGCATCAGGCCGGTCGACATCCAGCAACAGGCGGAGCTGGCTGAGCGCCTGACGAGGGCCGACACGTGACCACCACAACCGGCATGACCGAGGCCGAGGTGCGCGCACTGCCGGTGTCGATCCCGCTGCCCGTCGCCAACCGAGTGCTCGGCCTCGGCCGCAGCAAGGGCTACACCCTCGCGCGCAGCGGGCAGTACCCCGTGCGCGTCCTGCGCGTCGGCACCGGCTACCGCGTCGTCACGGCCGAGCTGCGCACCCTGCTGGGCATCACCGACACCGACGCCTGACCGCCACAGTCCCGCACAACGAACGGGCCGCCCGCGGCAACGGACGGCCCTGACCACGGAGGACTCATCTCCATGACCACCACCATCCAACCAGAGGACTCGCCGTGGTTCCGCGCCACGACCCCGGCCGCACCGCCCGCAGAGCGGGCAGGACGGCACCGCCTGGCCGAGCCCGCCGAGGCGGTCCCGGTCACGCCGACCCGCTGGACGGCGGCCGACCGGCTCCGCCACGGCTACCTGAGCGCGGAGATCCGCGAGGCGATCGCCGCGGTGCACACCGTCTACCGTGCCCTGCCGGAGCGGACGTCCCTGCCGACCGCGCTGCTGGCGACGCTGGAGCAGCTGGACGACCAGCTGCGGGCCGCCGAGCTGGCCGCCGTCGAGGACTCCGAGCACGCCTCGATCTCCGGGCGGCTGGCGTGAACGCCCCGGAGCCGACCGACGAGCAGGCCGCACAGCTCGCCCTGGCCTACCTGCGCGTGGTGCGCCTGTACGCGAAGGGCAACACGGCCGAGGGCCTGGCCGCGCTCGACGACCTGATCGGCATGTCCGAGGACGACGAGGCGACGTTCGCTCGTGTGTTCGATCTCGCCGCTCTCACGCTGACCATCGCCGCGAGCGGGTTCAGCGAACTGCGCGACGTTCCGCCGAACGGTCAGTCGTGGGCGGGCGGCGCGTTCGGCCAGGGCGAGGACCAGGACCGGGCCGCCGTGCTGCAGGGGACCGCGGCGGCCCTGGCTGGCGACGTCGACGCCGCCCTGGACGTCATCACCGCGCGGTACAGCGCGGGCGGGTTCGACGCGCTGGTCGACGTCCTGCGCAGTGGACTGCTCCTGCTCGTCGACCTGTGGCGGCGCGGCGCGTTCGACGCTGCCACCGGTGGTGACCGGTGAGCCGCCCGCTGCGGCGCTCCGCCGCCGTCCGCGCGGTCCTGGACGCCCGCGCCGAGCTGGCCCTGGTGCTCGGCGGCACGGCCCCGGCGGTGGGTGTGCCCCGCACCGAGGCCGTGGCCCGGCACGAGCGCGTGATCGCCGCGTGGCAGGCCCTGGCCGTGGCCTACGACCGCGCCGCGCTGACCTACGACGAGCACTCCCCGGCGCGGTGGGCGATGCAGGACGCCACCCGCGCGATCGCCGAGGTCGTGCGCGGTCTGGAGCTGGAGGCCGCGCTGCTGGCGCTGCCGCTGTGCGTCGAGGCGGGTGAGCGGTGATGGCCGCGCCCACCGGTGCCCTGGCCGCGCTCGCCGACACGCTGGACGCCGCGCACATCGCGCTCGGCCAGGCCGTCGCCGTCGTGCCGCCCCCGGCCGCCGACGTGGCCGCCGCGCACCGGGCGATCGGCGACGCCTACGACGCGGCGTCGACCCACGCCTTCCACGCCGGTGACCGGATCACCGGGCGCGCGCTGGCTGCTGCGGCCGAGCACCACCATGACCGCGCCTACATCTGGGAGGGCCACGCCGAGCGTGCCCAGCGGTCCGGGAGCGGTCGTGGGTAGGCGCGCGGCGCTGCTGATGGTCGACCTCGCCACCGCGGTGGCCGAGCTGCTCGCGCCGCTGGTGTGGTCGCTCATCGCCATGAGCGTCGTCGCGTTCGCCGGTCGGGCCGCCCTGGTACGGGGCGGCCCGACCCCGGCCGGGCTGGTTGTCGGATCGCTGTCGACGGTCGTGGTCCTGCTGATCCTGCTGTGGGCCGACCGCCGTCACGGGTGGTGGCGGTCGTGACCGAGGTCCTGCACCGGCTGTCGCCCTGGGTGGTGGCCGTGCTGGTCGGTCTGGTGGTGCTGGCGGTGCTGGTGCTGGCGGTGCTCGGCCTGCTGGCCGAGCGCGCCAGCCAGCCCGGCCCAGAGGCCGAGTGGCTGGCCGGGCTGCCCGCCGTCCGCGACGAACACGCCCGCGATGTCGCCCGCGCCCGCCAGCTCGCCCGCCAGCTCGACGCCCCGACCACCACCGAGGAGGTACCTGGTGACCACCAGTAGCCCGCCGACCGACACCGAGATCGACGACGCCGTGCACGAGCTGGTCGACTCGGTCTCGATCACCGTGGCGCGGCAGTACGGGACCGACGTGCTGCTGGCGATGGAGGCCGTGCGCGCGACGCTGGCCGAGCTGGCGACCATGCACGGCCTCGGCCTGGACCGCCAGGCAGTGCGGACGCTGCACCGGCTGGCCGACCGGATCGAGGCCGGGCTGTGAGCCGCCGCCCCGGCCGCGAGCGCCTCGGCCTGCTGGTGCGCCTGTTCGCCGCCGTTCCGATCGGCGGGTCGCTGGTGCTGTCGTTCAGCGGACTCGCCGGGCTGGCTCGGCTGTCCAGGATCGACGGCTGGCTGGCGTACCTGTGGCCGCTGTCGCTGGATGCCACCGGCGTGGTGGCGACCGCGGTCTGGCTCGACGCGCGAATGCCACACGAGGTGCGCCGTGCGGCGCGCTGGCTGGCGCTGACCGCCATCGTCCTATCGGTGGCGGGCAACAGCCTCTACCACTGGCTGATCGACGGCGGGCACCGCCCGCACGTGGCCGTCCAGATGGGCGTCGGCAGCGTCCCGCCCCTGACCCTGTTCGCGCTGCTGCACGTGCTGCAGCTGGCGGCCCGCGCCGTCCGCCCGCCCGCCAAGACGCGCGCGGCCGAGCCCGCCAGCCCACGCCCGCCAGCAGGCAACCCGTGGGCCGGGCGGGTGATCGTGGTGACCAGTCCGGCGGGCGACCCGCACACCGTGCTCGCCACCCCGGCCAGCCCGCCCGCACCCCGGCTCGACCTGAGCGATCGGCTGCGGGTGGTCATCCCCGCCAGCCAACCAGCCCGCGCCATTCCCGCCAGCCAGCGCCAGCCAGCGCCCGGCGACTGGCAGCGCCACCTAGACGCCGCCCGCCAGGTGATCGCCGAGCACCCGAGCATCGGCCGCCCCGCCCTGGCGGCCCGGCTGTCCGAGCTGGCCGGGCACGACGTGCCCACCAGCCAGGCCCGCCAGATCCTCGCGCACCTGCGCAACCAAACCAGCCAGCTCGCCATCGACCACGAGGAGTCCCATGCCTGACCGTTCGCGCCGCCCGGTCTACGACGTCGAGGCCGGGCTGCTGGAGCTGGCCCGGCAACGGGCGCAGGGCGACGACTGCGTGCGCATCGGCGACAACCTCGCCGCCGACATCGCGCCCCACTTCGCGCCACACCTGCGCGACACCGCCGGCATGGCGATCGTGGCCGCGATCGCCTCGCTCAACGGCGCCGCCCAGACGTACCGGCTCACCATGACCAGCGCGCTGCACGTCGGCGCGTTCGCCGGGCAGCGCCTGGCACACGACGCCCGCGCGGCCGAGTTGTCCACTGCGGCAACCGCCGCCGCGCTGGCCATCACCACCGACCTGATCCGCGACCAGCTGCGCGGCCTCGGCGTGCCCGTCACCGACGAGCAGGCCGCGAACGTCGCGGCCGGCCTCGCCGTCGCCGGGGTGCTCCGCGCCGCTGGCTGACCCGCTTCCGCCCTGGCGGTCGGTGCCCCGAGTTCCTCTGGGGCACCGACCGCCGACCCGCATCCACACCACGCACAACCCGGAGCCACCATGCACACCGCCGCCTGGCTCACGCGCACCGCGCAGCGCCTCGTGCGCGACGTCGTCCGCGACGGCCGCGCCGCGCTCGTCGCCGACCTGACCGCCCTCGCCCGCCACGACCCGCGCGCCGTCGCCGAGCTGGCCACCACGCTCGCCCAGCCGCGCACCGACGTCGACGTTCTCGACCGCCTCATCGGCGACACCGAGCCCGACGCCGAGCAGCTGCTGCACCTGGTGGCCCGCGAGGCACACCGCCGCGCCCACCACGGCGACCGCACCCCGTGGGTCCGGTGGGGCGAGCGCGTGTACCAGCGCGCCAAGACCCGCCGCCTCCGCGCCGCCCGTGCAGGTGCGGCGTGAGCTACTTCCTGACCGGCGACGAGTTTGCCGACGATCCCGCGTGGGAGGTCCTCGCCGAGGGCAAGGCCGCGCTCATCGACGCCCTGCAAGCGTCCTACCAACGGCTGTGTGCCAAGAGCGCCCACCAGCGCCACGACGGCTATCTCACCGAGCAGACCGCCCAGCGCTGGGCGTCCAGCCGCCGCGTGCTCACCCTGCTGACGATGAGCGTGCTCGGTCACGCCCCGAAGCTCCACAAGCGCGGCGACGAGTGCGAGTGCCTCGGCGACAGCTGGATTGATGGGTTCACCTACCGCATCCACCGCTTCTTGAAGCGGAACGCCAGCCGCAAGGAGCAGGACCGCCGCACCCGGCAGAAGGCCGAACTGCGCGACACCGCCCTGCGCCACCGCGTCTGGCTGCGTGACGGCGGCTGCTGCCGGTACTGCGGCAGTGGCGTGCTGAACAAGAAGTCCGGCAGGGCCAAGGACCGGCGCAAGGTGCTGCACTTCGACCACGTCGACCCGGACCTGGACGCCGGTGGCGACGAGTCCAACCTGGTCACCTGCTGCGCCCGCTGCAACGAGTTCAAGGGCAAGCGCACCCCGGCCGAGGCCGACATGGCGCTGCTGCCCGTGCCCACCGCCGCGCAGATCGCCGAGTGGGCCGACCGCCCGCCGGTGACCCGCGACCTGCCGCTGATGACCGCCGCGGACCACCTCGCGATCAGCGATCAGATCAACGCCGGATCAGCCACCGATCAACAACACGACGTTGATCGCGGCGTTGAACGGCGCACTGATCCCGGATCACCACCAGGCGCTGCTCCCGACGACGACACCAGGGCACAGCCATCACCGCAGCACACCGCTGAACAGGCGGATCAGCGCCCGTCACAGCCCGCGAAGGGTCCGGGTCGGGTCGGGGACCGGCTACCGCCCAGGTCGCCCCGCACCGGAGCCCTGGGCCAGCCCGTCAGGGCCGCCAGCGAACCGGACATCTACCACGGCCGATCCCGCCCACCAGCTCCGCAGACCAGCCCGCCCGCGCCACCGGAGGTGAGACCTACATGACCGCACGCCGCACACCCAGCCCCAACGCCAAGTCGTTCGAGTGGTGGCAGGCCCGCGAGCACGCCCTGACCGTCGCCTGCCTGCTGCTCCCGTGCGGCTGCAACGCCTGGCGGTGCGCCCGTCCCGAGGAGCACCGGCCGGACCCGTCCGCACGGCCGCGCGGGTGCCGCGCCGAGGTCGAGCAGCCGTGCGTCGACAGCGAGGGCCGCGAGCTGACCGGGCCACCCGCGCACGCGCACCGGCTGCTCGCCGCCGACGCCGCGAACCCGGACGCCGCGCCGACCGGTCCGGCCGTGCCCGTCGACGAGCCCCCGGCCCGCCGCGCTCACCTCGTCTCGGCCGACCGGCTGCGCCGCGACCTCACCGCCCACCGCGAGCCGTGCTCGCACTGCCACCGGCCGATCGTGTGGGCGCTCAACCCCGCGGGCGACCGGGTGCCCGTCGACGCCGATCCGTCGGAGGGCCAGGACGCCGCGCTGGTGACCCTGCACGTCGACGACCGCGGCGTGCGCTGCGTGCTGCTCACCCCCGGCCAGGTCACCGGCGCCCGCGCAGCTGGCCAGCGCCTGCACGTGCCGCACCGCGAGTCCTGCCGGTACGGCCATCTCTGGTCCCGCCACCGCCACTGACCCCGACCGCACGCACCATCCGAGGAGCACCACTCATGAGCGAGATCCCCTGCCTGCGACCGGGCTGCTGCGGCAGCGCCTGGTCCTGGCTCGGCCCCTACTGCGGGCGCGACTGCACCATGCTCGTCGAGCGCGCCCCGGCCCGACTGCGGCGTGTCCCGGTCGACCTCGCCGCGCTGGGCCACCCCGCCCCGGCCGCCGTGATCGAGCGCCTGGCCGACCTCGGCGACGTCACCGTGCAGCCTGGTCGGCTGACCGTGACCGTGCAGGTCGACACCGAGCCGCTGCGGGCCGCGCTCGCGCGCGCCGTCGCGCCGATGTGGCAGGCGCTCGTCGACGGGCTCGGCCCGGCCCTCGCCGTTCTCGGCGCGGCGCTCTCCCGGCTCGTCGACGAGCAGCGCGACACCCACCGCCCCCGGCCGCTGCCCATCGACGGGCACGCCTACCGCAACCGCACCCGCCGCCGTACGAGGAGGACCCACCGGTGAAGAGCATCCGCATCCACACCACCCCAGAGCACCCCACCGGCCTGGTGGTCGACGAGCACGGCGTGCCCGTGCCCGGCATCTACAGCGCCACGGTCCGCCTCGCGGTCGGGCAGCGGCCCACCGCGCAGCTGCACCTCAACGTCGGCACCTCCGACGTCGTGGTCGACGGCGAGGACGTCCGCTGGTACGGCCTGGACCAGGTGCCCGTCGAGGCCCTGCGCGCCGAGCTGGCCCGCCGCGAGCAGGTGACCGGGTGACGACCGGTCTGGACCCGCTCGACTTCACGCTGACGTGCATCACGCCGGCGTGTGCTCGTCGACGCCACGGTGCGCGCCTGGCCCTCAGCGGTAGCCGGGTGTGCGGCTGGTGCCGCGAGGAGCTGCGCAACGCGCTGACCGAGGTCCCCGACCTCTGGGACGACCTCGACGACCCCGAGCTGCTGTTCGGCCGCAAGGGCGAGCCGATCCGGCGTCCACCAGGTATCGCGGCCGGTGCGCCGCTGGACCTCACGTACCTGGCGCTGCGCGATCCGCGGTCAGTGTGGGTCGAGCCCGGCGACCTGATCCACCCGCTCGACGCGCTCGGCGGCTACCGCGTCCTGCTGCTCGACGCGCTCGCCGGCCGCGCCAGCCCGCCCGTCGTCGACGGCCGCCGCGTGTTCTACCGCCGCGGCGGTGGCGGGTCGGTGGCCGTGGTGTGCCGCGCCATCGCCGCGCACGACGACCTCGCGCTGCGTCAGCAGTGGGCGGGCTGGCTGTGCTGGGCGGTGCGCCTGGTGCGCGACGAGCTGCGCTCGCTCACCGGTGCCGAGCGCACCTGGCCGGTCGGGCACTGCCCCGAGGTCTACGAGGTCGGCGACGCGGACCTGCTGTGCGACTACCCGCTGTGGTACCCGATGGTCGGGGATCTGGAGTGCGGCGGCTGCGGGGCGGTGTGGCCGCGCCGCAAGTGGCTGGCCCTGGCCGAGCAGATGGAGGTCAGGAGCAGGTGATCAAGCCCCGGAAACGTCTCGTCGACGACGAGGCCCTGGCGGTGCACTTCGGAGTGCCGCGCGGGACGATCCGGTACTGGGCCAGCAAGTACAGCTGGACGCGCTACCGGCACGGTGGTCGCGTGTTGCGAGACCTGGGCGAGGCGCAGGCGACCTATGACGAGCTGCGCCCCGATGACAGAGAGGACGACCTGGTGGTGGATTCCGAGCGCTCGGCGTGGGCGGTCGTGCGCCGCAACCCCGCGACCGTGCCCGACGAGGTGCTGGCGGTCGTGCAGGAGCAGCAGCAGGCCGTCGCGATGGCCGCCGAGCTGGGCACCGGGCACGACGCGCAGCAGGTCCCGGTCTGCTCGTCGGGGCAACGCTGGACCGTGGTGCACACCTGGCGCTGTCAGGCCGTGCTGCGCGCCGGGTTCACTCCCGAGGTCGGGCAGCCGGTGCGACTGGAGGGGGCGTCGGTGCTCGTGCTGGACGGGCGGCCGGTGCCGGTCGTGGAGTCGGTGCGGGTCGATCAGGAGGCTGCCGGCCTGGCGTCGTCGGTGCTCGGCGCGAGGGTCGTGCACCTCTACGGCTACGCCGCCAGCGCCCAACGGGCGCAGGAGCTGGTGCGTGCGGGGGTGGAGGAGCTGGAGCGCCGGGGCGAGCCGTAACCAAGCCGTGATGCTGCATCCCATGAATCCACTTGCGATAGTGGGATGCAGCATCCTATTATTGAGGAGTCCCGAACGGGACGGCCCCGAACCGGGGTGCTGCACCACCCCGAACCGGGGCTAACTCCATAGAGGAAGGAACTCCGATGAGTGACCTGTTCCGCGATGACCGCTGGTACGGGGTGCGCTACCGCGAGTCGATCGACGACACTCTCCACGTCGTCGCCGGTCGAATCCTGCGGGACCTCACCGCCGACCGCGCAGAGGGGCAACTGCCCCTCAACGCCGCGATCATCGTTGCAGTCGTCGGCAACACGATCACGGTGACGGTGTTCCTCACCCCGACTCAGGCGGACATTCCGGCCCCGACGTCGGACATGGTGAGGACCCGCATCAAGGTGGTCGCCAGCCGTTACGACTGGCGGGGCAAGGACAACGACCACGACCGCCGGTTCCGGCTGGAGGTCAACGTCAAGTCCGTCCGGACCAGCCTGCACGGGCTGATCTCCGGTGGCCTGATCGGATAACCCGGTGATACCGGGGCGGCACCCACCAGGTGCCGCCCCGGCATCCGGCCTTCCTCACGGAGAAGCCCCGGCCGCGATCTGCACTCGCGGGCCGGGGCCGAGGAACGAACTCCAAGACCAGAATCCCGGAGCACGCCATGCCGCGCAAGCCGTCACCTCGACCCGAGACCGAATTGACCACCGTGCGCGAGTACGCCGAGGAACTCGCCCAGCTCGAACGGGCCGTCGCCCAGGCGCGCTCCCGCCGCAACCGCGCGATGGTCATGGCCAAGGCCGCTGGTGCCACTGGTGACCACCTCGCCGAGGCCGCCGGCATTGCCCGGCGCAACGTCACCGAGATCCTGCGCGCCGCTGGCGACCCCAACGATCCGCACCTCGGATGACCCCGCTTGCTCGCTGACCTGCGGCCAACGTACAGTCACCGACTGTTGGTGACGTGTGCCCAGCAACCACCTAGCCCGATGCCCCGGCTCCGCCCCTCGGAGCCGGGGCATCGCGCTGTCGGGGGGTGGTCGCCGTGGCGCGGTCCGTGCTGCTGATCGCGGGTCCGCCGTGCAGCGGCAAATCCACGCTGGCGCACGAGTTGGCGCGGCCGGGCGACCTGGTCATAGACCGGGACCTGATCGCCCGGCAGCTCGGCAGTAGCCGGACGCACATGCACACCCCGTACATCACCCGGCTCGCCGAGCAGCGGACGCGCGCCCATCTGGCCGCGCTCGCGGCCGACCATCGTGAGATCACCGCCTACGTCGTGCGCTGCGCCCCGCGCGCCCGGCAGCGCGAGGCCCTGGCCGCCCGCCTCGGCGCGACCGTGCGCCTGGTCGACCCCGGCATCGACGAGTGCCAGCGCCGAGCCCGTGCCGCTCGCCGTCCACCGGGGACGTTCCAGGCCATCCGCCAGTGGTACGCCCGCGCTGAGAGCGCCCAGGACGAGCGCGCTCTGTCGGTCCGGCGTCCGTGCATGGACTGCGGCGGACCGGCCACCAGCGTGCGCTGTGGGCGGTGCTGCGAGCGGCTGCGCGCCGGTCGCCCCTGGCGCACGATGCAGGCCCGCGTGTGCGCCGAGGAAACGCACTGCTGGATCTGCGGGCAGTGGGTCGACCAGGACCTGCACACCGGGCACCCGCGCTCGCGCACCGTCGACCACGTGCACGCGCTGCGCGACGGCGGCGCGGTGCTGGACCGGGACAACGTCCGCCTGGCGCACCGCTCGTGCAACACCGGCCGCAGCAACCGCAGCCGGGCCGGCCGGGCGCAGCGCCGCACACCCTTGATCGTCGATCCCCGAACCGTCTGACCAGTGCCGACCGGGCTCCGGCAGGGCTGTGACCTGCGGAAACACCCATCCCAAGCGCAAGGCTCTGACCTGCGGAAACGCACTCCGGGTCTTTTTGGACAGTGCGGCAGGCCCACCCCGCGCCCAACCTCCCCCGTCTCTCCCCCCGGTCTGAAAATTGGGGGCGAGATGGCCGACCCGGCAGCGCTGCGCACGCGCAGATATCGCCTGCACAGGAGGGGTGATCACTCGATTTGCGTGGTCGGCCGCTGCTCGGTTGTGACGCCGCCCGTCACACGTGACACCGCGTCTGACCAGCGGGAACAGACCGGCGGTCTGGAAGCTCCGGGGCGTGCGCTGTGGTCCGAGGTGACCGGCGCGATGCCCCTGACCGCGTTGCAGCGGGTGCTGCTGCTGGAGGCGTGCCGGATCGTCGATCGGCTCGACAAGCTCGACGCGCAGCTGCGCGGCGATGACCGCGGCTGGCTGGAGATCGAGCTGCCCGACGACGACCGCGACCGCGAGGTCGTGGTGATCGTCGACCGGGCGCTGGTGGAGGCCCGGCAGCAGGCCGTCGCGCTCAAGCAGCTCGTCGGCGAGATCCGTCAGGCCGACAAGCCGGCGGCGCGACCCACGACCACGCGGTCGGCCGCAGCCTCCGAGTCGGCCGGCGCTTCGGCCGAGCCCGCTGGCGAGGAGGAGGGCGAGAGCCTTGCCGACCTCATCCAGCTCGCCAACCACGCTGCCCGTCGCGACTCACCCGCGGGTTGAGGTAGCGCCCAGCTACGCCTACTCGCTGGGCAGCATCGGCATCAAGTTGATGAAGCGCGCGGGCAAGCCGCTTGACTTCTGGCAGCAGCAGTCGCTGACGCTGATGATGGCGCGTCAGCAGGACGGGCTGTGGGCGTGCGTCGAGTACGCCGAGCTGGTCTCCCGCCAGAACGGCAAGGGCGGCATCCTCGAAGCGCGGGCGCTGGCCGGGCTGCTGGTGCTCGGTGAAGAACTGATCATGTGGTCGGCGCACGAGGTCAAGACCGCGTTGGAGGCGCACCGCCGGGTCAAGGCGCTGCTGCTCGCGCTGGGCACGCAGATTTCCGACACGCTCGTCGACGTCGACGGCGTGCTGATCAAGATCGTGAGCGCCAACGGTGCCGAGGCGTTCGAGCGGATGGACACCGGCGCCCGGATCAAGTTCATCGCCCGCTCGAAGGGCAGCGGCCGGGGGTTCTCCGGCGACGTGAACATCATCGACGAGGCGTTCGCGTTCACCCCCGAGCAGCAGGACGCGCTGATGCCCACGCTGCTGGCCAGGCCGAACCCGCAGTTCATCTACATGTCGTCGCCGCCGCTGGACGCAAACAGCGGCGAGGTGCTGTTCTCCCTGCAAGAGCGCGCCGAGGAGGGCGGCGACGACGCATTCGCCTACCGCGACTGGGGCATCGAGGGCGATCTGGACCAGCTCGACCAGATCGACCTCAACGACCACCGGTTGTGGGCGCAGGCCAACCCGGCGCTGACGCAGGGCCGTCTGACCATCGGCAAGATCACCCGACTGCGCAAGGCGCTGCGGTCCTCCGGTGGCCGTGGTTTCGCTCGCGAGTGCCTCGGCCTGTGGCCGCGCCGCCGGGAGAGCCGCGGCGCGATCAACGTTGCGCAGTGGAACCAGCTCGCCGACCCGGACTCGCGTCGGGTCGGCGACGTCGCCCTGGCCGTGGACATCGCCCCAAACCGGGACTGGGCGGCAATCGCCCTGTACGGGGTCCGCGAGGACGGCATCGGGCACGTGCAGGTGCTGGACTACCGGGCGGGTACTGACTGGCTCGTCGCCCGCTTGGTCGAGCTGCGCGAGGTACTCGACCCGGTCGCGATCGCGATGGGACGTGGCACCGGTGCCAGCTTGGAGACCGACCTGACCGAGGCCGGCATCACCGTTCCGGACGACCCGGAGAAGCCACGCCGCGGTCAGCTGCTGATCGCGACGTTCCTGGACATGTCCGCGGCGTGCGGGCAGCTGCTCGACGCGGTCAAGCAGAGCGCGGTGCACCACCTCGGGCAGGACCCGCTCGACGACGCAGTCGCCGTCGCGAAGGTGCGCGAGACCACCGACGCGATCGCGTGGGCGCGCAAGGGTGCCGAGGCCGACATCAGCCCCCTGGTCGCCGCGACCCTGGCGCGCTACGCCCTGCGGGTCCGCGCGCCGCTGCTGGTCGCCGACGACTACGACGTGCTGGATTCGATCGTGTGAGGGGAGGGCGCATGTCCCGCGAGACCGTGACCACGCTGATCGACCTGGCCGCCCTGGTGCTGCTGGCGTTCGGCGCGGGCGCCGCGGTGTTCCCGCTCGTCGGGTGGGCCGCGACTGCCGTGGCCGGCGTGGTGCTGTTCGGCGGTGCGAGGGTCATCGACTGGATCGGCACGCCGGCGTTGGCGCCGGTGTGGTGGCGGCGGCTGCGAGGTGATCGCACGTGAGCCTGTTCTCTCGTCGCTCCGCGGCCACTGGTGACGCTGCCGTGCCGCCTGAGCGGGCCGGTGGCCGCGCGGGAGCGCCGTCGGTGACCGGCACCGGAGCGTTCCGGCACAGTGCCGTGTGGGCCGCGCTGCGGGTGCGCGCCGACCTGATCTCCACCATGCCCGTGGACGTCTACCGCTACGTGGGCGGTGTGCAGGTCGAGGTCGCCAAGCCGCCGGTGCTGCTGGACCCCGGCGGGGCCGAGGTGCCGATGCACGAGTGGCTGTACTCCTCGCAGGTCGACCTCGACCGCGCGGGCAACAGCTTCGGCATCATCACCGCCGTCGACGGCATGGGACTGCCCGCGCGCGTCGAGCTGCAGGACCTCGCCAGCTGCACCGTCGTGGTGCGCAGCGGCAAGCTCGCCGGGTACCGCATCAGCGGGAAGTGGTACGAGCCCGGCGAGGTGTGGCACGAGCGGCAGTACACCCTCGCGGGCCTGCACGTGGGGCTCTCACCGGTGGCCTACGCCGCGTGGTCGATTCAGCAGTCGCTGTCCGCGCAGCAGTTCGCGCTGGAGTGGTTCGCCGGTGGCGCGATCCCCGCCGGCGACTTGAAGAACACCGCGAAGACGGTCAACCCGCGCGAGGCCGAGGTGATCAAGCAGCGGTTTAAGGCGAGCGTCGGCAACGGGGACCTGTTCGTGCACGGCATGGACTGGGAGTACAAGCCGATCCAGGCCACCGCCAGCGATGCGAATTTCATCGCCGCGCAGAACCTGTCCAACGGTGACGTGGGCCGGTTCTTCGGCGTGCCGGGCGACATCATCGACGCCGCGGTGTCCAGCGGCTCGATCACCTACGCCTCGATCAGCCAGCGAAACCTGCAGCTGCTCATCATCAACATCGGTCCGGCGGTCACCCGCCGCGAGCTGGCGCTGAGCCGCTGGCTGCCTCGGCCGCGGTTCGTGAAGCTCAACCGCAACGTGGTCCTGGCGATGGACCCCGAGACCCGCGCGAAGGTGCTCGGCCAGCAGGTGCGCGACCGCTTGGTCGCCCCGTCCGAGGCTCGCGCGCTGGACAACCGCCAGCCGTTCACCGCCGAGCAGCTGGCCGAGTTCGACCGTCTGTTCGGCGTGCCCCGCGCCCAGCCCACCACCGCACCGTCAGGAGTGACCCCATGACCGACGAGCTGACCCTGCGGTCGGCGGCGCAGGCCCGCAGCGCGCAGGTCGCAGCCCGCGCCGACCGGCCCTCCCGCCGGCGCTGCGCGGAGGCCGAGACCTCACCGGCGCGGGTCTCCGCGCACGTGCGCGGCCTGCACGTGCGCGACACCAGCGGGGGCGGCCTGGAGTTCGACGGGTTCGCCACCGTCTACGAGCGCGGCTACGAGATGTACGACTTCTTCGGCCCATACACCGAGGTCGTCAGTGTCGGGGCCGCCTCCGACACCCTCGCGCGCGCCGACCTCGACGTGCCCCTGGTGCTGCAGCACGAGGATCTGCGGCGCATCGCGCGCACGACCAACGGGTCGCTGATCCTGGAGGAGAGCGACGACGGTCTGCGCGTGCACGCCCCCGAGCTGGACCCCGCCGACCACGATGTCGCCTACATCGCGCCCAAGCTGCGGTCCGGGCTGATCGACGAGATGTCGTTCAAGTTCCGGATCACCTCGGGGCACTGGTCGCCGGACTACACCGAGTACCGCATCGACGCCTTCGACATCCACCGCGGCGACGTGGCGATCGTCGGCTACGGCGCGAACCCGCACACCAGCGGTTCGGGACTGCGCGCCGACGTTGACGAGTTCGTCCGCGGTCTCGACGAGCGCCAGGCGCAGCGCGCCGCCGCCGCCCTGGCCGCTCGCGGCCTGCTCGCCGCCCCCACGACTCCGCGTGTCCTGATCACCGACGAGGACACCCGGCACCGCGTCGTCTGACGCACACCTCGCCCTGCTGCTTCGCGTAGGAACCCCGCACCGCGCCGCGCGCCTGGTCCGGGGTCACCGCCTGCTGCCCGCAGGTCATCACCCGCATCACCGATCCCCGCCCAGCGCGGGAGAGAGGAGCGACGTCCCCGTGACGATCGCCCAGCTCATCGCGCAGCTCCGGGGCCAGATGGCCACCAAGCTGCAGGCTCGCAACACCCACGCCGATACGCTCGCCTCACTGCGGTCCGCCGCGACCGTCGACGAGGCCGCCGTCAAGGTCGAGCGCGACGCCAAGGACGCGCTCGACGCCGAGATCGACGCGCTGCAGGCGCGCGTCGCCGACCTGGAGGCCGAGCAAGCGCGCGACGACGCTGCGGACCGCTTGGCCCGTCAGGTCGCCCCCGGTGCCGATCGCCCGGCCTACGACCAGGTGGCCCGCGTCGGCGCCGAGGAGCGCACCTACCGGCCCGACACCGACAAGCGGGGCACGGCGTTCGCGCGCGACGTGGCCTCGGCCGCGCTCGGCGACTACGCCGCGCAGGGCCGCCTGGCGCGGCACATGCAGGAGGAGCACGTGGAGCGCGGCGCGGCGGTCGCCCTCGCGCAGGAGCGCGCGGTGGGTACCGGCGCGTTCACCGGTCTGGTGATCCCGCAGTACCTGACGGAGCTGTTCGCCCCGGCCGCGACCACCGGCAGGCCGTTCGCCGATGCGTGCAGGCACCACGACCTGCCCGAGACGGGCATGGTCGTCAACATCGGCAAGATCACGCAGGGCACCGCGGTCGACAACCAGGCCGCGGAGAACACCGCGGTCGCCGAGAGCGACATCGACGACACGCTGCTGTCGATCCCGGTGCAGACCGCTGCCGGTCAGCAGACGGTGTCGCGGCAGGGCGTCGATCGTGGCGTCGCGGTCGAGGACACCATTCTGGAGGACCTCTACCGGCGCTACGCGGTCAACCTGGACAGCAAGCTCATCAACCAGGCGGGCACCGGTCTGACCAACGTGGCCACGCCCACGACCTACACCGACGCCACCCCGACCGTCGAAGAGCTGTACCCCAAGACGATCGAGGGCCTGTCCAAGGTCGAGGCGTCGCTGCTGGACATGGCCTCGGGGGACAACCTCGCAGTCATGCACTCCCGGCGGTGGTACTGGCTGCAGCAGGGCCTGTCGACCAAGTTCCCGCTGATCTCCCAGCCGGGCATCGTCGCGCAGACCCTCGGCGCGAACTACGCCGAGCGCTACGGCAACGGCATCCGCGGCATCCTGCCCAACGGCACTCCGGTGGTCGTCGACAACAACATCGCGATCAACCTGGGCGCCGGGACCAACGAGGATGAGATCTACCTGGTGGACCGGCAGGAGTGCCACCTGTGGGAGGACCCCAACGCGCCGATGCTGATCCGCGCGGATCAGACCAAGGCGGCCACCCTCGGCCTGCTGCTGGTCGTCTACGGCTACTTCGCCTACACCCACGCCCGCTACCCGCAGGCGCAGAAGGTGTCCGGTACCGGCCTGATCACGCCGGCGTTCACCGGCGTCTGATCGACCGTCCCGAGCTGGAGGGGCGCCGCCGGCGGACGGCGCCCCTCCTCCACACCCACCGATCCGCCCAGACCTGACGGGAGCAGCGTCATGGCACCACGCAAGCCGACCCCGCCCGCGACCACCGAGGCCGCAGCGCCCAACACCCCCACCACGTCGCCCGGTGACGGCCCGGCCGCGCTGGAGAGCACGACCAACGCCCCCGCCGCGCCTCCCGGTGACGGCCCGGCCGCGTCGGAGAGCGTGCCCGCCGGGAGCGCTGGCGTTCCGGCGCAGACCGTCGACCCGAACACCGTCTCAGCGACCGGCCCGGCCTCGCAGCTGGCACCGCCCGAGGTGCACCCCGCCTACCCGGCCCCGGCCGGGGCGGTGCCGGTGGCCCGCACCGGCGATCCGATGATCGCCGCGCTGCTGCGCGAGCGCGCCGGGTACGTCGGGCGCGGCATGGACAAGCGCGTCGCGGACGTCGACGAGCAGCTGCGCGCTCGCGGCTACACCCCGTCCGAGCACGACCAGGCGCCGCGTGGCGGCGACCTCGGCCAGCAGACACGGTGAGCTGATGCCCGCCGCCCTGTACGCCACGCTCGCCCAGCTCAAGGACCAGCTCAACATCGACCCCGACAACACCGAGGACGACGAGCTGCTGCAGGTGGCGCTGGCCAGTGCGTCCGGGGGCATCGACGACGAGACCGGCCGCACCTTCGGGGTCGACGCCGAGCCGGTCGCGCGCACCCTGCGCGCGGCCGGCCGCACCCTGTGGGACGCCTCCGGGATGCACGCGCTGCTCGTTCCCGACATCAGCTCGGCCGCCGACCTGCTCGTCGAGTCCGGCTCGTCGACGGGCACCTGGTCGCCGATCACCGGTGTGCAGTTCGGCCCCGACGACGCCCTGGTCGACGGCTGGCCGATCACCGAGCTGCTGCACCCGACGATGTGGCCGGCGGGTCGCACGCAGCTGCGGGTCACCGCCCGGTGGGGCTGGCCCGCAGTACCCGCGAAGATCACCAGCGCGTGCCTGATCTGGGCCGCCCGGCTCTACAAGCGCAAGGACAGCCCCGAGGGCGTCACGGCCTCGGCCGAGTGGGGACCGGTCCGCGTCAGCAAGGCCGACCCCGACGTCAAGGCGATGATCGGGCGTTTCGAGCTGCCCGGTTTCGCCTGACACACAACGACATTCCCGACCTGCCACCAGAGAGGAGGCGGGTTTGCTGTGGACGTCACCGCGGTGTTCCAGGGCCTCGCCGAGGCCGTGGACACCATCCCCGGCCTGAACTGCCACCCGTTCCTGCCCGACTCGATCTCACCGCCGACGTTCGCGCCGGTCGACCTGGAGATCGCCTACAACACCACCTTCGGCAACCGGGTCGAGTTCAACCCGGTGCGCTGCCGCCTGCTGCTGTCGCGCGCCGACGACAAGAGCGGTCAGCGCAAGCTGCAGCAGTACCTCGCCGCGAGCGGCCCCAAGTCGGTCAAGGCCGCCATCGAGGCCGACCGCACTCTAGGCGGCACGTGCGATTCGCTGCACGTGATGACCGTGACCGGCTACGGCTGGTACGAGCACGCTGGCACCCAGTACCTCGGTGCCCAGTGGGACGTCCGCGTGATCGGTAAGGGGGACTGACCGTGGCACTGATCCTGATCGACGTCCGGCTGTTCAGCGGTGGCGCGGACCTGACCGGGCAGTCCAACAAGGCCGAGGTCGTCGCCGAGGTCGAGGAGAAGGAGCGCACCTCCTTCGGCTCCCGTGGCTGGAAGGAGGTGCTCGGTGGCCTGGCTGCCACGGAGATCAGCGCAGAGGGCCAGTGGCAGGCCGGTGACCCCGGCATGGTCGACGACGAGACGTGGGCGGCGCTGGGCGGCCTGGGTGCGTGGACGGCGTGCCCGGACGGAGCGGCGGTCGGGTCGCTGGCGTGGCTGACGCGGGTGATGCGTGGCAGCTACAAGCTCGGCGGCGCGGTCGGCGACGTCGCGCCCTGGACCGTCGGCGCGAGGGGCTCTTGGCCGCTGGTGCGCGGCGTGCTCGCCCACCCGCCGGGCACGGCCCGCACCGCGACCGGCACCGGCACCGCGCAGCAGCTGGGCGCGGTCGCGGCCGGGCGGCACCTCTACGCCGCGCTGCACGTGCTCTCGGTCGCGGGAACCGACACGCCGAGCATCACCGTGGAGATCGAGTCCGACGACTCCGACGCCTTCACCACGGCGATCGGCCGCGCGACGTTCACCGCGGCGACCGCGCGCGGCGGCCAGGTGCTGCGCGTGCCCGGCCCGATCACCGACACGTGGTGGCGGCCCAAGTGGACCGTCACCGGCACCACCCCCTCGTTCCTGTTCGCACTCGCCCTCGGCATCAAGTGAGGTAGCTCATGCCCGCAATGGTCCTGCTCGCCAGTCACATCACGATCGACGGCAACGACCTGTCCGATCACTGCTCCAAGATCGAGGTCACCGCCGAGGTCGACGAGAAGGACGTCACCACGTTCGCCAGCCTCGGGTGGAAGGAGGTGCAGGGCGGCATCAAGTCCGGCAGCCTCGGGGCGACGTTCCAGCAGGACACCGCCGCCGGTGAGATCGACGCGCTGATGTGGCCGCTGCTCGGCGAGGTCGTGCCGTTCTCCGTGCGCCTGGACAACGCCGCAGCCTCCGCCACGAACCCCGCCTACGGCGGCAACCTGCTGGTCAAGAAGTGGTCCCCGATCGCCGGGTCGGTGGGCGACGTCGCGACCGTCGACGTCGAGTTCCCGACGTCCGGCGCGATCGTCCGCACCACGGCCTGACCCCGCCCGTCGCCGGTGCTCGACCTCGGACAGGAGGTGAGCGCCGGTGGTGGTGCACATCTCCGCCGAGGAGCGCAAGCTGCGCGACCTCGCCCGCGCGCTGCGGTCCGAGGAGGACGGCAAGGCGATGCGGCGCGACATGGTGCGCGAGATGCGCGCCGTGCTCAACCCCACCCGCAACGCAGCCCGCGCCGCGATCCGCGCGATGCCCTCCAACGGGCACGCCGGCCTGAAACTGCGCAGCGTCGTGGCCTCCAAGGTCATGGTGCAGATCAAGCCGTCCGGCCGGTTCGCCGGCGCGGCGCTGCGCGCGAAGAAGACCCCGAGCGTGCGGAAGTTCCGCAACGCCCCCAAGCGACTCAACGCCCGCAAGGGCTTCACCCACCCGGCGATCAACAACCCGTCTGCGCGGATTCACCAGATGGGTCGGCCGGGCTGGTTCGACGACACCACCAGGCGCGACCGTGCCAAGCACAAGCGCGCGATGGCCGGCGTTCTGCGCGCCGCCGAGCAGCGCATCACGAGCAAGTCCTGACCCGAGGAGCATCCGCCATGTTCGTCACCTACAGCCCCGACGGCGACGTCGAGGAGCGCACGTGGGAGTTCGAGGCCGCCGCGATCACCGCGGCCGACGCCGAGCCCGTTGAGGCCAGTTTCGGCCGCACGTGGGACGAGTTCCTGGTGGAGCTGGTGCGTGGTGGCATCCGCGCACGGCGACACCTGCTGTGGCTGCTGATGCGCCGCGAGCACCCCGCACTGCGCTACGAGGACGTGCCCAACTTCGCGACCGGGCAGCTGCTCGTCGAGCTGGACCGCGACGAGCTGCAGGCGATGCGCGACGGACTGCCGGCGTCCACCGCGCCCGAGGCGCTCGCGCGCCTGGACGCCGAGATCGCTGCTGCCCCGGAGGGCAGCGGCGCGGGAAAAGCCCTCTCCAACAGGCGCGAACGGCGTACCGCATCTCGATCGCGTCCGAGTTCGGCCTCTCCTTCCAAGACCAAGCGGCGCTGACCGTCCCGGAGTTCCGGACGTTGTGCGCGGCCGTGGACAAGATCGTCTCTGAGCGCCAGCAGGACCGCCGCCGCCGGTAGAGCAGAACGGGGGTGACCCCGTGTCTGACACGTCGCTGCTGTTCAACCTCCTCGGGCGGGACAACGTCAGCCGAGTTTTCGCCGGGGTGCGGCGCGAGGTGTCCTCGACGGCCGACGCGGTGGGCGACCTGAGCACCCGGACCGGTGCGATGGCGCAGCGCTCGGCGGCCGACGTCGCCTCGCTGTCGCGGCACTTCGCGCTCTTCGGCGGTGCGGCTGCCGGTGGCGCCCTGGCCACTGGTGCCGCGCTCGGCGCACTGCCCTTGCTGTTCGCAGCCGTGGCCGCAGCTGCGCTTAAGGACGTCCCGGCCGTGGCCGAGGCGTGGTCGGGCCTGGCCGAGCAGGTGAAGACCGGCACCGCCGAGGCTGCGTCGTCGCTGATCCCGGTGTTCGCCGCGATCCCTGCCGAGCTGGGCAAGGCGTTCGCCGCGATCCTGCCGCAGCTCGGCGCGATCTTCACCGCCATCGGTCCCTACCTGATGACACTGACCGAGGGCGTCACCGGGTTCGCCGTCAACGCCATGCCCGGCCTGGTCACCGCCATCACCGCGGCCGGGCCGGTGGTCGAGGGCCTGGCGGACCTCTTGGCCGCCGCCGGGACCGCGGTCGGCGGGTTCGCCGCCAACATCTCCGCCGGCGCGGCAGGCGCGGGCACGGCGCTGTCCGCGCTCGGCCCGCTGCTGATCGGTGTGCTGGGCAACGTCGGCACTCTGCTGGCCACCCTCGCGCAGGTGGGCGGGCCGATCCTGGCCGCGCTCGTGCCCGTGATCAACGTCCTGGTGTCGGGGCTCGTCGGCGCCCTGGTACCCGTGCTGATCCAGCTCGGCCCGCTGT
The DNA here is from genome assembly GCF_016464305.1 of Umezawaea beigongshangensis. GTDB lineage: Bacteria > Actinomycetota > Actinomycetes > Mycobacteriales > Pseudonocardiaceae > Umezawaea_A > Umezawaea_A beigongshangensis. The sequence continues at coordinate 12,940 of NZ_JAEIOJ010000022.1, read as the reverse complement.
TCGTGCAGGTCGCTACCGCCCTGATGCCGCTGGCCTCGGCACTGGGCAACCTGCTCGCCGCCGCTGGGCCTCCGATCGTCGCGCTGTTCGCGCAGCTGGCCGGCGTGCTCGTGCAGCTCGCGCCGATCCTGGTGCAGGTCGTCGACCTGGCCGCGCAGCTCATCGGCCCGCTGATCGGGCTGCTCGCGCCGCTGATGCCGCTCGCTCCGCTGTTTGCGCAGATCGTCGCCCAGCTCGCCGGTGCCCTGGTGCCGGTGCTGCTGCAGCTCGCCCCGATCGTCGGTCAGATCGCCGGGCTGCTGGTCGGCGCGCTGGGTGCGGCGCTGCTGCGGCTGGCCGGTGCGGTCACGCAGCTGATCCCCGGTATCGGGGAGTTCGCGGTGCAGCTCGGCGGCGCGCTGCTGGCCACGCTGGTGGCGCTCGAACCGCTGTTCGGGTCGCTGGTCGACGTGATCATCGCGCTGCTGCCCGTCACCCTGCAGCTGCTGCCGCCGATCGCGCAGCTGGCGGTCGCCCTGGTCCCGATCATCACCCTGGTCGCCAAGCTCGCAGCCGGGATCGTCGGGTTCCTCTCGCCCGCTCTGGTGGGCGTGCTCGGCGCCGTGACCGGCCTGGCGGCCGGGATCGTCGGCACCCTGGCCGGTGCGATCTCGTGGCTGACCGGCGCGCTGCCCGCCGCGTGGCGGTTCGTGCAGTCCGCGGTCGCCGCGGCCGTGGCCGGCATCCGCACGGCGGTGGCCTGGTTCGGCTCGCTGCCCGCGATGATCGGCGGCTGGTTCAGCGCCGCGGCGACGTGGGCGGTGAGCGCCTGGCAGAGCCTGCTGGCGTGGCTGTCGGCGATCCCCGGTCAGGTCGGTGCGCTCCTGGCCGCACTGCCCGGCGTGCTCGCCACGTCGTTCAGCACGGCACTGTCGGCCGCGCTGTCGGCAGTCGTGGAGGGCGTGCAGTGGCTGCTCGCCGCAATCATCGTCCTGCCGATCTGGATCGTGCAGGGCCTCGCCGCGCTGCCGGGCCTGCTCGTCGAGCTGTTCACGACGGCGTGGACGTGGGCCACCACCGCGGTGGTCACCGGCGTCACCGCGATCGTCACGTGGGTCACCGCGCTGCCGGGCCGCATCCTCGCCGCGCTCGCCGCGCTCGGCGGGATGCTCGCCGGGTGGGCGTCGGCGGCCTGGTCCTGGGCGACGTCGACCACCACGTCGGTGGCCAACGGCATCGTCAACTGGGTCGTGTCCCTGCCGGGCCGCATCGTCTCAGCGGTCGCCGCGCTCGGCGGGATGCTGTCGGGCTGGGCCTCGGCGGCGTGGAACTCAGCGAGCACCGCCACGGTCAACACCGCCAACGGCATCGTGTCGTGGATCGGCGGGCTGCCCGGTCGCATCCTGTCCGCGCTGGGCAACCTCGGCAGCCTGCTGTGGGGCGCGGGCCGGGCGATCATCGACGGCCTGCTGCGCGGCCTGCAGGCCAGCGTCCAGAGCGTCTACAACTTCGTGGGCGGCATCGGCGACAAGATCGCCGCCTTGAAGGGCCCGCTGCCCTACGACCGGGTGCTGCTCACCCCGGCCGGTCAGGCGATCATGCAGGGCCTGCTCGGCGGTCTGCGGTCGCAGGAGTCGCTGCTGTGGAGCTACGTCGAGGGCGTCACCAACCGGCTCGGCGCCATCGGCGCTGGCGTCGGTGGTGCTTCCGGTGGTGGCACCGCGCTTGCTTCGAGCGGCAGCGCGGGCACCGCCGGCGGTCGCGCCCTGGTCCACATCGAGAACTACCACCCGCCCGACGACGCGAGTCCGGACGACGTCGCGCACGAGCTGGACTGGTTCTCACGAGGGGGTGGCTGAGATGGCTGCTGGGGACCTCATCACCGCGGACGACCAGCTGGAGTGGCGCGGGGTGCTGCTGGGCAACGACACCCGGTTCGGCAAGGTCGCGCTGGAGGGGTGGCTGGATCAGCCCGACACCCGTGATGGCGACGTGGCGCTGGACAACGAGCACGGCGCGCAGGCCGGGCAGCTGCTGCTCGACCGGCGCGTGGTCACCCTCACCCTCACCATCGCCGGGCCGGCCGGGTTCTACGACGCGGTGAACCTGCTGCGCCGGATCACCACCCTGGACGAGAACCCCGAGGAGGAACCGCTCGTCGTCCGGTCTGCGGGGATCACGGGGATGGTGTGGGCGCGCTGCGTCGGCCGCATCATCCCCGAGAACCTCGACTACTCGATCGGCCTCACGCAGTGCGTGGTGCGCTGGCGGGCGAGCAACCCGCGCATCCTGCGTCTGCCGCAGCTCGCCCCCGAGATCACACCGCCGGTCCCCAGCAGCGGCGGCCTGCCGTTCCCGCTGCGGTTCCCGCTCCGGTTCGGCGGCACGCCGGCCGGGGGCGAGCTGGTGCTCACCAACGCAGGCCCCGCGCACGCACAGCCCACGTGGCGCATCACCGGCCCGTGTCCGGCACCGCGGATCACCAACGCCGACACCGGCCGGCGGCTGTGGTTCGACGACGACTACACCCTGCCCGCTGGGCAGGTGCTCGACGTGTCCACCGCGGACAAGACGGTGCTGCTGGTGCAGTCCGGCGTGTCGCGCAGTAGCGCCCTGGTGCGCCGCGAGTGGTTCACCCTGCCCCCGGGCGTCACGCGCGTGCGGTTCGACTCTGCGGACGGCACCGGCTACCTGACGGCTCTCTACCACCACACCGACCTGTAGGAGGACGCATGGCGCCGCGCGCATCGTGGGCCGTCACCATCGACGAGGACACCGGGCTGATCAGCGTCGTCGACGCGCGGCTGAGCATGAGTGCACTGTGGACCCCCACCGGGCCGATCACCTCGCGCACCGGCCTGGTCCCTGCCGGAAGTGAGCCCGGCCGGGTCACCGCGACCGCACCCACCCCCAACGGCGAGGTCCACATGAGCCCGTTCCGGGCGGTGCTGGTCGACGGGCGATCCGGCGGTGGCGGGACGTACACCCTCACCCTCGACGAGGTCGAGGACATCGACGTGCTCGGCACCGCGCCGGCCGACCCCGCCGACCCGCGCGTCGACCTGATCGTGTGGCAGCAGTCCGACACCTACCACGGCGACCCCGACAGCCAGCTGCGCATCCGCCACGTCGTCGGCGACCCGGCACCGGTGCCCACCGACCCCGAGGTCGACGGCAGCCCGAACTACCTCGCTCGCGCGCGGATCACCGTGCCGGCCGGTGCGTCCGCGCTGACCAACTCCGACATTGAGCACGTGGCGCTGCCCTACACGGTGGCCACCGGCGGTGTCCTGCCGATCTACAGCGAGGCCGAGCGCGAAGCGATCGACGCCCCCTGGGACGGCATGACGATCTACCGCTACGACCGCCTGTGGCTGGAGGTCTACGACACCGGCGACTGGGTCGTGCAGGGCGTGGCCGTCTGCGCGTCGGTCAGTGACCGGGCATCCGCCATCACCTCTCCCCGAGGAGGGCAGTGCTGCGTCACCACCGACACCGACACGCTCTGGCAGTACGACGCCCCCACGTCGACGTGGCTTCGGATGGGGTCGGCCTCGGCGCCTCGCGGCCTGGTCTACCTGTACTCCGAGGACGACAACCCTGCCTGGGCCACGTTCACCTCCGCTGACACGGTGATCTACTCCAAGACCGTCGCCGTTGAGCCGCGCCGCGTCTACCAGCTGGATACGTGCGGTCCCTTCAAGAGCAGCAGCGCCGGTACCGGAATCGAGCTGAAAATTCACGTCGGCGGCACCAAGCGCTTTTCCTCGCTGGAGGAGGAGCTGCCCAGTTCCGGCCTGAACCGGGTCCTGCGTGCCCGCGGCACGTACGTCACCGGTGCGTCGGAGACCTCGCTGGCGCTGCAGGTCCGCGCGTTGCGGCTGTCCGGCACCGGCACCGTCACCCCCGGCGCGTTCACCGACCAGCCGTTCGAGCTGTCCGTGATGGACATCGGCGGCACGTCAGGCGCTCTGATCGAGGGGTGAGGTGAACCGTGGCCGCTCCGGTCTACACGTACTTGATCGCCGATCTCAGGACCAACGTGGTCCTGGAGGAGGTGCGGCTGCACGCCGTGTCGTTCAACAAGCCTCTCAACGCGTCCGGCCGGTTCGACGCGTCGTGGAAGCTCTCCCCGGCAACTGACCGGCTCGACCCCTACCGGTTGACCACGCCGTGCAAGCGGGCCGTCTACGCGATCCGGGACGACCGGCCGATGTGGGGCGGCATCATCTGGACCCGCGACTACGACTCCGCGACCGAGACCGTGCGGATCAGCGCAGGGGAGTTCTGGTCCTACTTCGACCACCGGTGGGTGCTGCCCGTCCTGCCCGCCGACCCGGACTTGTTCGCCGTGGCCGGTCTGCCGCCGACCGGGTTCGACAACGTCGACCAGAACGCGATCGCACGCGGCCTGTTGGCGCTCGCGCAGTCTCACACAGGCGGTGACATCGGGATCGAGATCGCTACGGACACCTCGTTGTCAGATGTGCTGCGTGATCGGAACTACCCGCCGTGGAAGCTGTCCAGCGTCGGCGACATGCTGCGCAACCTGACCAACGTCATCGGCGGGCAAGACCTCGTGTTCGACGTCGCGCCGGGCACCGGCGCGGCACCGCGCCGCGTGCTGCGGCAGGGCACGCCGTGGCTCGGCCAGCAGGGCAGTGCCCACCGGTGGGAGATCGGCGGCAACGTCACCCGCTACGGGTGGCCCAGCGACGGCACGCGGATGCTCACCCGCGCCGCGGCCGTCGGCGAGGGCATCGACGAGGGCACACCGATCGCGATCGACGAGGACCCTGGCCGCTACGCCCAGGGCTGGCCGCTGCTGGAGGGTGACATCGGATACGACGGCGACAGCGCGGACGTCCTGTTTGGCCACGCCCAAGCCGACCGCGAGGTCTCCCGGATGCCTGTCGTGCTGCCCACGCTCATCACCCGTGGCGACAGCTCGCCCACCGCGGCCGAGGTCGACCGCGGCGACGACGGCGTGCTGGTTGTCCCACGCGGCGGCGACCGCTTCCACACCCGCGGTCTGGAGGCGCCCGTGCGCGTCGTCGACATGAAGTTCACCCCAGGCGCGCAAGCCGAGCGCGTGGAACTGACGCTAGCCCCGCTGCTCGACGGCGTGGCGTAGGAGAGGAGCACCGTGGGGCAGATCAACAGCCCGTCGAACCTGCTCGACCGCATCAAGCGCGCCGAGGACGAACTGCGGCGGATGCGGGCCGCAATCGGCCTCGCCTCGGCCACTATCACCCGTGGCGGCTTGACGCTGCTCAAGGATGCGTTTCTGCGCATGGTCGACGACAACGACACTCAAATCCTCTACTTCGGCCCGGACAGCCAGGGGCGCCAGATCATCCGCATTCGCCGTGAGGGCGGGTCCGACGTGATGTGGACCGGGTTCACCGCAGCTGGCAACCAGTTCTGGCGGCTCACGGACCGGTTCAACCGCGAGCTGTTCAGCGACGACACCGAAACCGGCGGCATCGCGCGGCCCTGGCTGCCGGTGGTGCTGTACCCGCTGTTCCTGCCGACCTCGACGGTCAGTGGCTACTGGACCGTGGAGACCGCGACCGTCACCGAGTCCAAGGTGCTGTGGGAGGGCCGCATTCCGCTGGTGTCGCACCCGAGGATCGCGATCAACGGCGTGTGGGGAGCGATCAACGGCAGCACCAGCGCCACCTACGAGCTGATCGCCAACAACACGGTGATCGGCACGTGGACCGAGACCGCCCTGATCGTCGGCACGCGCGGCCCGTTCCCGCTGGCCCCGCTGCTCGACGCGACCAACGTGTCTCTGCAGCTGCGCGTCACCGGCACGGGCGGCACGGGCCGCACGGCCGTGCAGCTGTTGGCCTGCTACACGCGGCAGACCTAGCGCGGCGTGGTGCTGCACACCTCGCGGCCGTTGGGGTAGCGCTCCGGGTCGCTGTCGTCCATCCAGCACCACTCGGTCTGTGGCGGCGTCGTGGCCACGGGCCAGGTCTGCGGCTCGGTCACCACCGGCGGAACGGTCGTGGTCACCACGGGGACGTCGGGGGCGTCGGGCTCCTCACCGGGGCCTGGTGCGGGGGCGCCCGGCACCGGGTGTCCAGGCTGCTGCGTGTCCTCCGTGCCGGGCTCAGTGCCCGCCGGTGGGGCGTCGGCCGCGCCGGTGGTCGTCTCGCCCGCTGCCGGGGCGCTGTCGCTGCTGCTGGTCGCGGCCGAGCTAGGCGACGTCGACGAGCTGCTGACGCTGCTGCTGCGCACGGCGCTGTCGAGCACGAGCTGCTCGCCGGCGGGCACCACCCGGTCGCCCTGGTTTTGCGGACCGCTGAGCATCACCGCTCCCACCGCGGTGAGCGTGGCCATCACCACGCCGGCCGATGCGAGCAGTGCCGGGCGTCGCTGGATCTGCATGTGTCCCCCTGAGTCGTCCCCAACCACCTACTCATCGTCGCCACGTGCCCACGTGCTACGTCGGCGACCGCCCATCACCCGAGTGCACTACCCGAGGAGGGGACCGGTGGGCGACCTCGCGACGCTGCTGACCGCCATCGGCGGACTGATCATGACCAGCGCGTCAGCGTTCGCGCTGGTCTACACGACCGTTCGGAGATCCGGAGGCGAGCGCCGGGACACCGCCCGCGCTGTGGTCGAGGACCTCGCCGCGGCGGCCGAGGACGGCGAGATCACTCCCGACGAGCTGACCCAGGCGCTGCGGCGCCTCACCGAGGAGGAGCCGCAGTGACCGACACCCGACTGCAGGACGTGCTCGACCGCAGCGCCGATCGTGCCGCGGACCCTCGCGGGCACCGCCTGGTGTGGGCGCTGCTCGGCCTGCTCGTGCTTGGCCTGGCCCTGGTCGCCGTCGCCGTCGCGGCCTTCCGCGCGGACAACTCGGCGCAGGCCGCCGCGATCACCACGCTGAGCCAGCAGGCTGCCGACAGCCACGCTGCCGCGCAGGCCCTGGCCGATCAGGTGGAGCGGCTCGGCGGCGTGCCGGTGGTGCAGCCACCGGAGAGCGATCCTGCACCGGTGCCGCGCGGGATCGTCGGTACCGCCATCGAGGGCGGCCACCTGATCGTGGCCTACTCCGACGGCACGACCGAGGACAAGGGGCGGGTGGTCGGTGACGCCGGCCGCGACGGCACGAACGGCGAGTCCGGGCGTGGCGTGGCGTCCAGCTCCATCGTCGGCGACCGCCTGATCCTGGCCTACACCGACGGCACCGCCGAGGATCTCGGCCCGATCGTGGGCGACGCCGGCCGCGACGGCGCCAACGGCGCAGACGGCGCAGACGGCGCAGACGGCCGCGGGATCGCGTCGAGCGCGATCGTCGACGGCCGCCTGGTGCTGACCTACACCGACGGAACTACTCAGGACGTCGGGCCGCTGCCGAGCGGACGGCCCGGCCGCGGCGTGCAGCGCGCCGAGGTCGTCGACTGCCGGTGGCGCGTGACCTACACCGACGGCGTCACCGAGGACGCGGGCGACGCCTGCACCACCCAGACCGAGACGGCGATCCCGCCGCCTGCTCCATCCACCACCGACCCGCCCCCGCCCCTACTGCCCACCGTGAGGTGACCCCGTGCCTGCCAGAGGCATTGACGTGTTCCGCATCTACCAGAACGTCCAGGACTGGCCCGCCGTCAGGAGGTCCGGCGTCGAGTACTGCTGGGTCAAGGCCACCAACGGCACGCGCATCGCGTTCGCCAACAACGCCGCGCGGACACCGGCGCCAGCCGATCCGACCGTGGCCGGCGCGCGGAGCGTCGGCATCGCGCCCGGCCTGTACGGCTACGCGCTGCCCGGTGATCCGATCGCGCAGGCCGACGTGCTCGCGGCCGAGGTGATCCGGCTCGGCTGCCGCGGGCCGGGCACGCTGCCCCCGGCGCTGGACCTGGAGGAGCCGGGCACGAAGTCCGCGGACTTCGGCGTCCGGTTCCTGCGTCGGCTCCAGGAGCGCATCGGCCAGCAGCGCGTGGCGATCTACATGAGCGCGTCGTGGGCGGCCGAGCTGCGGCCGGACCGCTGGGACGTCCCCGGCCTGGTCATCTGGATCGCGTCCTACGGCAGCAACTCCGGCGGCCGGGGCGCGATCCCGTACTACGTCGGCCGCACCGACGTGCACCAGTTCACCTCCGAGGGCCTGCACCTGGTCCGCGGCATCACCTCGTCCGGGCTCGACGTCAACGAGTCCGACATCGCACTGAGCACCCTGCTGGGTGGAGAGGACGACGACATGTTCACGGACAACGACCGCGCCAAGCTCGACCGGCTGAACGCCTTTCTCGCGGAGTCGGCCAACGCGCCGGGAGGGCAGACCCTGCACGACGCGATCTGGCGCAACGGCGACGCCCTCGCGCGGGTGCTCGCCGGGCAGAGCGCGCAGAACGAGGTCCTGGCCCAGGTCGCCCAGAACCCGGAGATCACCGCCGACGCGCTGGGCGACCGCATCGACACCGCGGTCGCCAGGGCCACCGCCGGCCTGGCCGAGGAGCTGACCGCGCGGCTGCTCGCGCACGTCGCCCCGGCGATGGTCGCCGTGCTGGGCGAGCACGCCGCCGACCAGGCCGGCCGCGTGGTCGACGAGCTGTCGCGGCGACTGCACGACGACGGCCAGGAGGCCGCCGACACCACCACCGAGAGGACCACGGCCTGATGAGCCAGCTTGATCTGTCCACCCGTCCCCGCCCGCTCGTCGCCGCCGCGCGCGGTCTGGGCGGTGCGATCACCGCGCTCGGCTCGATCGTCGCCGCGCTCGTCGGCTGGGGCGTGGTCACCGCCGCGCAGGGCGACGCGATCACCGGCCTGCTCGGCGTGCTCCCCGCCGTGGTCACCGCGGTCACCGCGGTGCTCGTCGCGACCGGCATCGTGCGCCAGGCCGAGCCGCGGGTGACCCCGCTCGTCGACCCGCGCGACGACACCGGCGTTCCGCTGGTGCCGATCCCCGGCGGTGGCGTGCAGCTGTAGAGCTGACACAGCACGAGGCCCCCGCCACCGGTTCGCCGGTGGCGGGGGCCTCATCCTGCGTTTCGGACATCACTTAGCGGTCTTGCCGCTACCGCTGCACCTCGCGGTGCCGGGTCCGCCGACCTGGTGCTCGCTCACCCTGTCGCCCGGTGCATCTGCTGCCACGCTGTCGCAGTCGGGACACCGTCCGGTCGCCATGTGTCTCACCTCCTCCCTACGGTCGCTCCTTGGTCACGACGGTCTCGGGCTTGGAGTGGTCGTCACCGCCGGGCGGGCTGGTGTTGGTGATCATCAGGTCGAACTGGGTGCCGTCGGTGAAGTTCACCCGGAGGACGTCGCCCTCCCGGCCGAGGCTCACCCGTTCGATCCCGGTCACGTCGGGGTGGTCGTGGACCACGCGCTCCACGAGGTCGCGGAACCTGTCGTTGCGCATGGTCAGAACACCTCTCGGGGGAGGATGTACGGCTCGTGCCGGGGTGCTCCGGGGCCGCGCACGGCCATGACACCGACCGAGGCGGTCGCCTTGTTGGCGAACCGGACGCGAGTGACCACGTGGTTGGGCAGCCGCTCGGGGTCGACCCGGTCGATCACCTCGACGATCTCGTCGTGATCGAGCTGCTCGATCTCGGCGTTCAGCCACTTGCCGAATTCTCGTACCTTCACCCCTGCATCCTCTCTCAGCCGCCCTCGACGCCCGCCCGCGCGGCGGTGTCCCGCGTCTGCGCGTCGAGCGTCGCCGCGGTGGTGTGGTCGTGCGCCGAGCTGCTGCTGGTGAGTGCTGCGGACAGGACGACGGCCAGAGCGCAGGCGGCGCGGGCGGTCCGCCGGTGTGACTGGGTCAAGACAGGTCCTTCGGTCGTGGGCTGTTCTCATCGGCCGGACGGTCGTCACCGTCCGGAGGTGGTAGGGCCAGTGCCCGCGCTATGACCCCGCGCGCCCACTCGATCGTGCCGACGGGGGGACGGCAGCGGTCGCAGCCGGGGCACCGGGTCGTGATCGGGTCGCCGCCGCCGCTCTGGCGCACGGGGTCGATGACGAGCAGGCCGCGCCCGTCGCACGTGCGGCTCATCGCGGCCCCCGGCCGATCACCAGGTGCGGCGCGAGGCGCGTGCCGGGCGGGGGCAGCTCCAGCAGCTCGTCCACGACCTCCGGCAGCAGGCCGGTCAGCTCCCACACCAGGCCGCCGTCCGGGTCGGTGCGGATGCCGAGCGCGTCGGTGGCGCTGGCGACGCGGATGCCGTCGCGCCAGCGGCCCGGCCACAGCCGGACGCCGTCGACTTGGCGGGTGCCGGGCTCGATGGGCAGGAACCGCCAGCGCGCGTCGAGCAGGCGTTGCAGCTCGGGGAACAGGGTCGCGGCGACCACGTCGCCGGGCAGCAGCAGCGTCACGATGCCCTCCTGTGTGCGGGGCGGGGGCGGAGAGCGCGGGTGTCAGGTCGTCGCGCTGCGATCCGCCCCCGCCACTCATCACCGGCCGCACATGCGGGGGGCGGCCGGTGGTCTGGGGTGGTGCAGGGCACGGCGGGAGCGGGGAGCGCGTGACCAGGTAGAGATGCGCTGTCACCCGCTCGCGCCGCGCATAACCGGCCGTCGCCCGGCGGCCGGTGGTCAGGCCGCGCGTGCTCGCTGCGGCTGACCGGGTGGTCTAGGACGACCTCGGGGGCATCGGGGGGTAGTACCCCCGAGGTCGTCACTCGCCAGCCACACCTCTCGGCGAGAGATCGGGCTGGAGCGCGGTCGCGTTCGATCCGGGTGAGGTACGCAGACCACGACCAGGACCACGTGCCGTGGAGCACGCCGCGGCTGAGCCCGGCGGAGGCGAGGTGCGCGGTGTCGCTCGCCTCCGCCGAGGATCGGGGCACCAGCAGGTGCGGAAGCGCGCCGAGTGCAGCCCGTACACGGGCGACCTGGCGGCGGCGCAACACCTCGCGGTGCACGTGGAGAACGACCCAGCCGACGGCGCCCAGCACTACGAGGGCGAGTACGGCGAGCACGCCAGTTGCTCCCGCCGTCACGGCTGCTCTCCAGATGACGTGGCAGCACCCACGAGGTGCAGCAGCTCCTCGACGTCAACCTGGCACAGCTGAGCGAGGGCGCTCACTGCGGCGGGCGGGAGGTACACGTACGGGGGGTCTGCGCTGGTCAGCATCGACAGGTGCAGCGCTGCCCATCGACGTAGCGGCAGGAGGTCCTCGGCGGGGCCGTACGCGAGGGCGTGCAGGTCGACGCGGAGATCGAGCGCCTCGGGCATCCGCACTCGCCTGATGACCGCGGCCAGCACCACGTCGGCGCGCACACCGAGCGCGGTGCCCAGCCGGAGCAGGGTGCCGACGGTCACTTGCCGATCCCCGGTCTCGTACGCCTCCAGCGCTCGGGCGGACACGGTGCCCAGCGTGCGCTCGGCCAGCTCGGCGCGCGTCCATCCGTGCTCGTCGCGACGGGTTCGTAGTTCGATCCCAAGCGCGCGGCGAATTTCGTGATCTGTCACCGTGCCTCCCAACGTTGGGGGAGCGACGAGCCAGGCCGCAGCAGGCCAGCTCGCCGCTCCGTCACCGGGCGCCGCGGCGCACTCCCGAGGGGGCGCACGTGCGGGTCCGGCGCGACGTCCGATCGCTCCGTGGGAGCTGGCCCGATCGGACGGCGTGTGCGGGGCTGTGATGTGCAACTCGCACGCTACAACTCGCATATGCGAGTTAACAGCGGTGAGGCGTCGTCCGTCTGGGTGATTTATCCGCATGTGCAGATCGAAGACAGGAGGATGGCGACCATGCCGACAGCCAATCCAGTGGTGAGCAAACTCTTGCTCGGGATCGCTGTACGCGACCTGCGCGAGGCTGCACAGGGAGTGCGGCGCGAGGATCTCGCCAGGGTGCTGGGCTGTGACCTGAGCAAGATCAGCCGTATTGAGAACGGCAAGGGGTCGCTCACCGCCTTGGAGGTCGATGCCCTTGGACGCCTGTTCGCCCTGGGTCCTGACCAGCTGGAGCAGCTGCGCGGGCTGGCACGGGACTCGCGTCGACGGTCGACCTATCGCGTGTCGGACTGGGCGATGAAGTTCGCCGGCCTCGAACAGGCGGCCGACGCGGTCCGAACGTACGAGACTGAGCTGGTGCCGGGTCTGCTCCAGCACCCGGACTACACCCGCGCGGTGACGCTGGCAGCCGATCCGACCAGGCCGCCAGCTGAGGTTGATCGCCTGGTCGCCGGTCGGGCTGAACGACAGGCGGTGCTGACGGGAGACGATCCGCCGCACCTCATTGCCGTGATCAACGAGGCGGTGATTCGCCGCCCTGTCGGCGGCGCTACAGCGATGGCCGCGCAGCTCGGCCGCCTGGTGGAGCTGACCGAGCTGCCCAACGTAGAGGTGCACGTGCTGCCATTCGCTGTGGGCGCTCACCCCGCGATGGGCTCGTCGTTTGTCGTGTTGGAGCTACCAGATCCGTTCGACGTGCGGATCGTGTACCTCGAAGACCTGACAACGGCTCATTACCTTGACCACCCGGCGCAGGTCGCGGGCTATAGCCTGACGTTTGAGAGGCTCCTCGGATCAGCCCTTGGCCCGGCGGAGACGGTGGGGCTGATCAATCGGGTTAGACGCGAACTCACGTAGGAGGGCCGCATGGCGACCCGATGGAAGAAGAGCAGCCGCAGCAATGGCAACGGCGGGAACTGCGTAGAAGTTCACCTGACGCCTGTCAGGGTCATGATCCGCGACTCGAAGAACGTCGCTGGTCCGATCCTTCAGTTCGACAGGGCTGCGTGGGTAGACCTGCTGCTTCACGTGAAGGGCGATCAGCTCGACCGCTGATCACGCCTAACACGGAGAGGCCGCCGCCCAAGTTGGGCGGCGGCCTCTCTGCTGCTCGGCTCACGTCACGGACGGCCCGTGCACACGGCGTGCACACATCGAGGTGCGCACACGTCGCGGTCGATCTACGTGACCGTATTTCTGCTGGTCAAGTGGTGGGCCGCCGGGGGATCGAACCCCGAACCCGCGGATTAAAAG
>NZ_JAEIOJ010000021.1 GCF_016464305.1 Umezawaea beigongshangensis | reverse complement strand
CCTCGACCATCATCCCACCCTGCACCTGCAGCAACTGATCCCGCATCTGCCGATCGAGTCATTCTGAAACCAGCTGTTAGAGCGCCTATCAGAATGAGTTGAGGCGTCGGTAGCAGATCAGGGCGCAGGCGAGGGCGAGGAAGGCTTCGTGGATGTCGGCGCGGCGTTCCCAGCGGGTGCGCAGGCGGCGGAACTGGTGCAGCCAGGAGTTGCTGCGTTCGACGACCCAGCGCACGGTGCCCAGGCCGGAGCCGTGTGGTGTGCCGCGGCGGGCGATGAACGGTGTGATTCCTCGCTGTCGCAGCGCTTCGCGGTGTGGCTCGCTGTCGTAGGCGCGGTCGGCGAAGAGGGTGTCGGGTCGGCGGCGTGGTCGTCCGCGTTTGCCGCGCACCGGCGGGACGGCGTCGAGCAGCGGCAGGAGTTGGGTGACGTCGTGGACGTTGCCGCCGGTGAGAATCACGGCGAGTAGGATGCCCGCGCCGTCGGTGATCAGGTGGTGCTTGGAGCCCGGTCGACCGCGGTCAACCGGGCTCGGTCCGGTCTGCGGCCCCCTTTTAGCGCCCGGACGTGGGAGGAGTCGACCACCGCGCGGGACCAGTCGATCCTGTTCGCCGCCCGCAACTCGGCCAGGAGCAACCGGTGCAGCCGCTGCCACACGCCTGCCTCGTTCCAGTCCCGCAACCGGCGCCAACAGGTCATCCCCGAGCCGAAGCCGAGTTCCTGAGGCAGATGTTCCCAGCCGATGCCGGTGTGCAGCACATAGAGGACGCCCTGCAAGCACAGCCGGTCCGGTAATCGACGACGACCGGGGTTGCGGAACCGGCGCGGCGGCACCGGCAGCAACGGCTCGACCAGCTCCCACAACCCGTCATCGACCAGCCATGGCTTCGACACACCCACTCATCGGCCCGACGATCATCCTGCTCAACAGCGCAGGTGCAGCATCACCCCATTGTGTTAGGAGGTCTTACTGCGTGCGAAAAGAATCGCTTGCTGAGCTTTCGCATCCGGGTCGAGCAGCATCTGAGCCTCGACCACGAATCCGGCATCGCGCAGCCAGGATGCCACCTGGTCAGGCTGACGGCGGTGGACATGGACCTTCATCGGGTGACCGCCATAGCCCTCCGTCTTCAACCGCGACTCGTCGCCGACGTGAAACAGGAGCTGCAGCGGTCCGCCGGGACGCAATGCTCGGTGGAAGTGCCCGAACACAGTCGGCACCTCGTCGTCAGGGATGTGGATCAACGACTGCCAGGCGAGCAGGCCGGCCACCGAAGCGACGGGGAGGTCCAGGTCCGTCATCGAGCCCACCTCGAACCGCAGGCCGGGGTGATCGCGCCGGGCCACGTCGATCATCCCAGGGGAGAGGTCGACACCGAAGGCGTCGACACCGAGCTCATGCAGATGGGCGGTGACTTCACCGGGGCCGCAGCCGACGTCCGCGACCGGCCCGCCGCCAGCGATCCGCACGCTGTCGGCGAACAACGCCAGAGCCGCGCGCAGGTACTGGTGTCCGGCGAGGGCGCCGCGCACTTGGTCGGCATAGCTGACCGCGACCGTGTCATAAGAGGTTCGGGTGTCGGCCAACCAGTCATCCGTGGTCATGACCGGCACGATATTCCATGATCACGACCTCGTGGACGGCCGACGCAGAGAGACCGATCATCGGCCGCCAACTGGCCCAGAACTCCGCCACGTTCCCGCAGACCGCAATGCAGGAGAGCACATCATGCCGCTGACCACCGAACAGCGCCGCCGCAACGAGGCCAGCATCCGTGCTGCGATGGACCGCCTACTGCTGGGGCAGCTTCCAGCCCGCGGCGGTTGCGACCTCAAAACTCTCGCACGAGAAGCCGGCGTCGCCAGAACGGGCTTCTACGCACGCACCGACCCGCAGGGCAACCAGCGGCCAGGGCCCTATCAGCACCTGGCCGAGGAGTTTCAGCGTCGGCTGGCCGATCTCCGCGAGGCGGGCACCGTCTCAGACCCACGCGAACTCCAGATCACCAGGCTGAAAGACGAGAACGCCAAGCTCCGTGAACGCGTCCAGGAACGCGATGCACGGATCACCGAGCTCACCGAGTTCAAGGAGCGCGCGATGTCACAACTCGCCGCGCAGCACGAAGAGATCCTCCGGCTTCGACAACGCGCCGACTCTCCGAACAACGTCCGCACCCTCCCCACCGCCAGGAAGTCGAGGATCACCGGACCATGCGGCTGAACGAAGATCTGTTCCAAAGGAGTACCGCGACACGACATCACCCATCCACCGACCGCAAGTCCGATCGTCTAACGTGGACGCACACGGCTCCGATGGGCTCCACTGGCTGGTCGCAACGTGACACGCTCACAACGGGACACGGCCACTGCCGCGACAATCGACGCCAGGCCACCGACGAGATCGGCGCCGTCATCACCGCGGTCCGCGCCGCGATCCACCCGGAGCTGCCCGTGCACGCTTCGGCGTCAAGACCCGCGGGTTGCGCCGCTACGGCCCGCACCTGCAGACCGCCGACCCCCTGGCGTGGAGCTACGACGCCCGCCGCTCCCCACGCCTGCCCGACTGCACCACGCACCCCGCAACTGCGTCAACTGCCTGACCTACGCCCTGCGGTGGCGCGAGCGGGTCCTCGACCTTCCCGCCACCCACTACGAACCGTTCGGGGTAGCGGCGTGACCGCCGCAGCCACCTGCTCGCACCACTGGCGGCACTGCACCTGCGGCCCGCGCATCAGGTGGTGCCGACCGCGGCATCACATCAGAAGCGCCGCGTGCGCCCCGGTAGGGCGAACGGCTCGGCGCAGTCGTCGCTCAGGCACTCGCGGTGCTGCTCGGCGACCAGTTCTGTGGGCCCGGATTGAGGCTCGCTGTAAACCCGATTTACAGCGAGCGGCGCCACGCCCTGGGGTCCTCACAAAACCCCGAAGGACACAGCGCGCGGCGTTGCACGACGTCACCGGCAGCACCGGCCTCCACCCACAGGCGGCCGTGCTCGTCGACGACATCACCACCGTCGTGCTGCGTTCACACCGTCCGGCTCGAAGCTCGACCACCGAGTGTCGTTCGTCGAAGCCGGCTTCCGATCCGGGTGCTGCGCCGGTCCGCGAGCTCCACCTCAGCAGTGCGTGACGGGGTTGCCGCGGAGGTTGCCGTCGCCGCACGGCCGGACACCGCTGTCCAGCGGTTGCAAGCCGGTGTCGCCGAAGAGGAGCAACTCGTCGTCCAGAGCGAAGACGACCTGCCCCTCCTCGAGCAGGAGGACCCTGCTCATCACCGCCCGCTCGTCGTGCGCGGCGAACAACTCGCGCATCCGGAAGTCGGCGTCCACGGCCAGCAGCCGGCCGTCCCGCCAGAAGACCGCGGTGCCGTCGCGGTCCAGCGCCGGGTAGGTGGTGCGATAGCCCGACAGCGCCGGACCGTCGCGCAGCACTCCGCCGGGACCCAGACCGCGGAAACGCGACCGGGACGGCACGACGTTCTCCAACTCCGGGCCGCGGGCGTGACCGTGCCGGTCCACCAGCGCCATGGTGTGACTGGGCCACTGCTCGATCACGTCCCCGGACCGGCCGTAGAGGGTCGTGCTGAACGCGCCGTACCTCTGCGATCCGATGAGGAACTCGCCCGGCCCGCAGATCGCGTTGTACTGGCCGGGCCTGGGCCCAGGCGCAGTGGCGGGTGCACACAGGCAGTACCACGCAGCACTCCGCTGGTGGTCAACGTCGTGGGAGTGGCTGGGCACACTCCGCGTGCCGAGCTGGACGCGGCGCTGCGCCGGCTGGAGACCGGCGACCGGGCCGTGTTGGTGCCGGAGGCCCACCAGCGGACGCTGGCCGCCGCGGATCACGCCGCCGCACTGGTGGTCGGTGGCGAGGAGCAGCACCTGCTCGCCCTCGACCCGGTGTAGCGGGCCGTGTCTGCTGTCGTGCTCGTCATGGGTCGCCGGGGTTCCGGGCAGGGGAGCGGGGTTGTTCTTCCCCTGTCCGGGTGTGGCTGTCATCGGCATCGCGGTGCTGGGGCGGCAAATCACGTTCAGGTGAGGTTCACCGGCACCGTGCATGAGCGAGCAGGTCCGAGGGGATCCGGTGGTCGGTTCAGGGCGGGTGGTGTGGAGGTGTTCCCGCCGGTGGTGCTGCGCGCGAGGGCGCCGGGGGCGGGAACACCGCCACACCACCCGCGGTGCCCCTCACACCGGTCGGGAGCGTGCCCCCAACCTCAGTGCCGGCCCTTCACATCGGGTGACCGGCCCGCACGTGGGTGACGCCCTGGGTCTTTCCGGATGATCGCCCACGATCTCGAGGTGCTGCACGCCTGGCTGCGGTCATGGCAGAAAAACGCCCCAGCCGCGCGTCGGGAACCTGGCTGCTCATGGCCACGCGGGCACCCGAGGCCCAGGCGGGGCTGACCATGTTCGAACTCTCCACACGCGACCCGGCCGGCACCGAGCGAGAAGCCGCTGAGCCGGGAAGTCGCACGCGTCTTGACCTACGTGGAACAGGCCGTCAACGACGTAACCTTATTCAACACCATGCTCTACCTGCTCAGCACCGACACCGATCTGAGGTGCTCGTGCCCGTACCGCACCCGTCGCAGGAACAGCCGCATCGCCCACGCCACCACAGCGCTGCGGTGGGCACGACCACCGCCGACCGCGCACGCCGAGGATCGTCAAGGGGGCATGGCCTTCTGCTGCGGGGCCTGGTGTCGTCGTTGTGCTCGTGCCAACGGTTCAGTTCGATGCCGCGCTGGCGCTCGCGGTTCGGCTCCCTCGTCGCCGTGAGGGGTGTGGCTGCGCTGGCCTGAGAAATGGTGGGGTGGTGTCGGTGGTGGAGCGTACGGTGCGCTCGTATGGGCAGGAGATCAGCGTCGAGCTCCCCGGCGAGTGCGGGGGAGCGGGTGGAGGCGTTTCGGGCGCAGGCCGCCGAGGTGCGGGAGCATCCGCTGTTCTCCGCAGCGGGGTACACCTTCTCGTTCCGGATGCGGGTGTTGTGCGAGGGCGGCGCCCGCTCCGCGTTCCCGTCGGCGACGCGAGACCAGCAGCGCTACCTGGCCTCGTTGCTGCGTCCGTTCCTGTCCCAGAGTGACCTGTCTTCGTTCAACCAGTGCTTCGGCGTGTTCGGCCGCGTCTGCACCGATCAGATCCTGCGCCAAGGCCTCAGCGATGTCCGCAAGGACTACGAACGCGCGAAGAACAGCGTGCTGTTCGCCGCAACGGCTCGCTGGAGACGAGGAGAACCACCACCCGTCCGCGCCTACCGGGACTGGGAGATCGGCGAGGCCATGCGCTACGGAGACGGCCTGATCCACATGAACCCCGAACCCCGGCGGCTGCTGCGCTCGCTGGAGGGACCCGGTAGCCAGGAGTGGAACAACCAGGCCGTCATGCGGCTGTTCCACACCACCGGCACCACTGCCCTGCGCGTTGACGACCTCCTGCACATCGCGCTGGAGCAAGGCGCACTGCACACCTAAAGCGCCCCTGGGACTCACCGCACCCCACCACCGCGCACGCTCCGCCTCGAGGTAGAGAAGGGGGGCGACGCGATGCCCGGGACGTAGCCTGACCTGGTAGGACGGGGTGTGGCGTGCGGTCTGCTGCTATCGCGGTCAGCCGCTGGTGACGGGGTGGGCGCGGGGTTGCCGTCGGGGTGCTGGTTGATCCAGGACAGTCCGCCGAGGTCGAGTCGGTGGCGGGCGCGGGTGGCCGCGACGTAGGTCGAGCGAGCTTCGGCGTGGTCGATCTGGCCGGGGAGCGGGTCTCCCCCCGGGGGTGGTGCCTTTGGGTTCACCGGTTCGGGGAAGTCCTCAGCGATGCGGACGGTGGACCACTCGCGGCCCTTGGCGGCGTGGGCGGTGGACACGGTGACCTGAGCGTCGGTTTCGGTGCTGAGCTTGTCCAGGGTCTGCGAGTGGCTGCACCCTTGACGCAACGACGACCGCTGCCCCGCTCGTACGGGCGTGAGTGGGGCAGCGGTCGTCGTGGGTGTCGTCAGCCGCGCAGGGTGGTGATCAGCAGGTTCGGGTCTTTCTGGGTGTTGTAGGCCGCGCTGGGCACCAGGAGGGTGCGGCCGCGGACGGCGATCGAGGTGGGGTTGGACAGGCTGTCGGCGGCGGTGAGCAGGACTTCGGTGCGGCGCTGGGTGATGCGGACGACCTGGCTGACGGTGTTGAGCGCGGCCACGATCTCGTCGCCGCGGCCGGTGAACGCGAAGTCGTCGACGCCGGTCAGGCCGGAGGCGACCACGCGGGCCGGGCCGAGGTGGTGGTCCGGGCCCGTCGGCAGGCGCAGGATCGTGCCGTGGTCGAGGTTCGAGACGTACACCGCCCGGTCGTGGATCTTGATGCCGTTGACGCCGAGCAGGCCGTCGGCGGCCAGCGCGGGGTCGGAGCTGACGGTGTGGACCTTTCCGCGGGGCGAGACCGTGTAGATGCGTCCCTTGACCGGGTCGGTCACGTAGAGCAGACCGGTCGCTGGGTCCTGCGCCAGGCCGTTGGGCAGTCCGTCGGCGGGCAGAGCGGCGAGGCGCCGGGGCTGGTGGCCCTCGGTGAACGTCCAGATGCCGGTCTCGGTGGAGCCGGTGGCGTAGGTGACGTAGAACGTCCGGCCGTCCCGCACCAGCCCGGTCGCCAGGGGGAACCCGAGCACCGGGGTCTTCGCGGGGGCGGGAGGGGTGGCCAGGACGGTGATCCGGTCGTCGGCGCCGACTCGGGCGACCTGCCGGCTGACGGCGAAGGTGACGTCGACGCTGCCGTTGCGGTCGAGGACGATGTTCTCCGGCAGCTGCCCGGCGGCCAGGTCGAAGTGCGCGGCAACCTGCGGGCCGGCAGCGTCGTGGTTCCTTGGGCGGCGGAGGCGGCGGTGGGCGCGCCGACGGCGACGAGACCGGCCAGGGCGGCGGTCGCGAGGGCTCGACGGGTCAGAACGGTGTTCACGCGGGTGTTCTCCTGCTTCGAGGGGCTTTGCGGTTCGAAGCTGTGCGTCAGCGCGGCGTGCTGGTCCCGACGATGATCGCCCGGCCCAGGGTGTGCGGGATCAGCGTGATGTTCAGCAGTGCCAGGCTCGCGCCCTCGGGCACTTCCAGCGATTCGACGGCGAGCGCGGTGACGCAGATGAACAACCGGTGGGTGCCGGTGCCGGGCGGCGGGTTGACCCCGGCGTAGCCGGTGCTGCCGAGGTCGTTGACCAGTGCGGTGCCGGTGCCGCCGCCGTGCGGAAGCCCGCTCGGGGTGACCGGGATGTCCTTGACCGCCCAGTGCCACAGCCCGCCGGGGATCGGGGCGTCGGCGTCGAACGCGGTCACCACCAGGCTCCGCGTGCCTTCGGGCAGCAGGCCCCAGGACAGCTGGGGTGACTCGTTGCGCGGCTGGTGGGCGGAGTCGGGCAGGGCCTCGCCGTCGATGAAGTCCGTGCTGGTGACGGTGAACGCCGGGGCGGGAAAGGCCAGGGCGTACGGGTCGTAGGTCATCTCGTGCTCCTCAGCTCGGATGTACAGCATTGCTGTACTTCGAGGAAACGTACAGCAATGCTGTACATTTGTCGGCATGAGTGACCTGGATCTCGCCGAAGAGCTGCGCGCCGCGGTCGGCGACTTCGTGCGCCGCGCGCGCGTCCACGACGAAATGCCGTCCGGGCAGGCCGCGGTACTCGGCCACCTCGCCCGCTCGGGGCCACTGTCGATCGCCGACCTGGCCCAGCTCGAGCAGGTCAAGCACCAGTCGATGGCCCGCACCGTCGGCCTGCTGGCCGATCAGGCACTGGTCACCCTCAGCCGGCATGACACCGACCGTCGCCGGGTCATGCTGACTCTGACCACGTCCGGCGGCGACGCACTGGCGAGCGCTCGCCGCGCGCGGGCCGCCGGGATAGCCCGCGCGATCCGCGAGGACCTCGACGACGCCGAGCAGGAGATCATCCGCCGCATCCCGGAGGTGCTGCGGAAACTCCAGCCGTGAGGGCTCCCGGCAGTGATCAGCGAAAGATCAACGTCAGCGTTGGTGGCGGCACCGAGCACGTGCAGTCCGATCCGGCAGCGAGCCCGACCCGTCCAGTAGCCCGGCGAACACCGTGGCCAGCCCGAGCGTGCTCCAGAACGCGGCGTCGAGCAGATCCGCAGTCGCCTGCGGACGGCCCGGTCGCACCGCCCGCGGCACTGGCGTCGGTAGGTGTCACTGCTGCCGAGTCGATGATTGTTCGATCCTGGACGTCCGCTGTACGGCATGGTGGAAGGCGCTGGCTGCAACCTGGCCGTAGCGGTCCAGGCCCACTCCCTCGACGTGCAGGAACAGTGACGTCATCCGTTGCGCCCCGGCGTTTTCGTTGTGCCGCTGCACGGCGTCGAAACAGGTCTCGAACAGCAACTGCAACCGGGTGCGCAACTCGGCTTCGTCGTCGATCTCCGGTCCGGCGGGGAAGGGTGGTGTGGTCACGATGTGCCGCGGGTACCCGTCGTTTCTGTGGTTTCGCAGCACCTGTGCTCGTCCGATCTCCGGAACGCCGCCGTACCTGTCGTGGGCCATCTGGAAGCCGACGATCGCCGCGTCCGAGTCACCGACGACCTCGGTGCCACGTCCACAGCGGAACTCGACCTGCTCCACGCCCGCCACACCGACTCGCCACCGTTGCAGGACCGCCTGCGCGACGGCCGCGATCACGTACTCCACGGCACTGACCTCCCTGCCAGAGGGTGGGGCAGGACGCGCGGTGGAGCCGATGTCGACGTTGCTCGACGTGGTCGCAGGCCCCCGGTTCTCCGAGGAGCGGTTAGTCGCCTGACGAGGGCCTGGTGTTCGGGCAGGATGGGCTGGTGAGCGGTCGTGGGAGTGGTGGTGACCGGTTTCGGGATCCGTTGGTGTGGGTGGAACGGTTCGCGAACGAGGTGCTGGTGCGGTGCCCGGTGTGCGGTGAGTGCGCGATCGTGCTCGACGGTGCAGGAGCGCCGGAGTACCAGGCCGGCCGCGGTGACCGTCGTCTGCTGGCGCGGTGGCGTCTGCGGTGTCGTGTCTGCGGCCTGTCCAAGGACGGGTTTCTGTCGCAGCCCGTGTTCGGCGTGCCGGTGGATCCCTGCTTCCGGCTTCCTCTGTGGCTTCAGGCGGACTGCTGCGGCAAGCTCTTGTGGGCGTACAACGCCGAACATCTCGATCTCCTGGAGTCCTACGTCGCCGCCCGGCTTCGCGAGCGCAGGGCGAGTCCCGGCGTGATGAGCGTGGTGGCGCGGCTCCCGGCCTGGCTGAAGTCGGCGAAGAACCGTGAGGGGATTCTGCGGGCCGTCCGGAGGTTGCGGTCGTCGTTGCCGACCGCGCAGCGCTGAGACGCGGTGCGTCTCCGAAACGGTACCGGTCGGCGTCGCCTCACCGACCGGCGCGACGGCCTCGCGGGTGACCCGGAGCTGCTGGCCGCGGCGCACGGGGTGTCCGTCACCGCCGCAGTCGACTTCTCCGTGATCGTGGACAGCGCCACGCGCATCCACGTCTTGGACCCGTGCCGTGGGGCCGGGCTGTTCTGGTGCGGCTGAGGACCCGCATGGGGAGCGGGATCGGTGCTGTCGATCCCCGTCGGGCGCTGGCGGTCGTCGGCGTGCTCGGCGATGTCGTCGACGGTGGACTCCTCGTCGGTGTCGGGCCACGTGCGCACGACCTCCAGAGCCTCCCCGCCCCCGTCGTGCACCGGATCGGAGGGCCTGGATGTGGAGCAGCGCCACGCCCGGCTCAGCGCGTGGGTGGGACGGGCCGGCTGGCCGTGCGGGGCCGGGGGTCGACACTGCTGCGGGTCGGTGTGCTGGCGGACGTCGGCTGCGGGTGTCAGACGGTGCAGGGCGAGCGGCCTGTCCACGGTCGACGGCGGCAGCCTGGTCTGGCTCGGCGCCGGCGAGGTGACGATCCTGGCCTTGGCCGCCGATCCCGCACGGCTGTCCGGCCTGGCTCTGCGCACCCTGCGCTGACCGCCCTCGCCACGCCGAGGCGGTACTGGCGCACCTGACAGGACGAGCACAGCGCGGACGTCGTCGGCGCTCACCGTGCTGTTCGAACGCTCCTGTCCAGCGCGGCACCCGGCGCCGATCACCGAAACCGGCGTGCACGCGCGGGCGGTCGGGACGGGCCGCCGCTGCGCGTCGAGGGCGAGTGGGTCTCGTTGACCGATCTGCGTCGTGAGCTGGTCGACGTGCCGCGCGGGGAGTCGGACCTGGCGCTGCGCCGGTTGCAGGGCTCGGGTCGGGTGGTGCTGGCGCCGGAGGCGAACCAGCGGGCGCTGACCGCCGCCGATCGCACCGCTGCGGTGGTCGTGGGTGGCGGGGGCAGCACTTGGTGGCCTTCAACCCGGTCTGGCCGAGTGGCTGCTCGTCGATGTACCGGGTGCGCTTCGACCTTTGACCAGGGTTGTGATCAAGGCGCTGTCCGCGATCCTGCTGGTGCGGCGTGGTCGAGGAACACGACCTGTGAGCTCCGGAAACGCCGGTCAGGGGACGGGTGGCGTGTTCGTGGGGTGTGTGGGGGTGGTGTGGCACTGGTCGAGCAGGCGCAGACCCAGCGGGGTGATGAGGTGGTTGGCGGTGTTGGCGTGGCGGTGTGTGGTGATCAGGCCGGCGTTGCGCAGCACGCCGGTGTGGTGGCTGATCGTGGCTGCGGAGAGGTTGTTCAGCTCGGCCAGTGCCGCGGTGGTGCCGCCGGTCAGCGTGCAGCGCAGGACGGCGGCTCTGGACAGGCCCAGCAGCGCGCCCAGGTTTGCGCCGGTGGCGTGGTGGGCGGCGAAGCGGAACTCGGGGCGGACGGGGAAGGTCAGGACCGGGCGCAGCGCCGGATCGGCCAGGGCCACCGGGCGGTGCAGGCCGAAGTAGCAGGGCCAGCAGCAGGCCGCGGCCGTGGAGGTGCAGTTCGCGGTCGACGGCGTAGTCGACCATGAGCACTGGCGGCCGCCAGTGCATCTGCGGCTCGAGGTCGGCCAGCAGGCCGTCGGATCCGTACCGCAGGTAGGTGTTCAGCAGGTGGGCGCGTTGGCCGCCGAGGGCCCTCTCGACGGTGTGCCGGTGGGGCTCGATCACCTCCCCGACGTAGGTGCGCAGCACGGTGCGCAGCCACGTCAGCGCCCGCAGGTTCCCGGACGCCAGGTCGTCGAGCCACGCGGTCGAGCCGGTCGTCTCCCGCAGCCGGGTGATCTCCTGCAGCAATCGCGCCGGCGGAGTCGACAGCACGACGTCCGCACCGGTGTCGAAGTCGGGCACCTCGACGTCGGGGGTGAGGAAGTCGGGGAAGTAGTTCGCGAACGGTGCGACCGCAGCCAGTGCCCGGACCGCGGCGAGGACCTTCCGATTGTGCGTGGCGAGGTCGCGCACGTGCCGACGCCACCAGTCGAAGTGCGCTCCGCCCTCGTCGTGCTGGAGCAGGTGAACGCTGTTCACCACCTCCCACAGCAGGTCGGTCTCCGTCTTCACCCTCGTGCGCTCGAGATCGGCGCTGGTGAAGTGGATGCGCAAGGTCGGCACGGCGTCCCCTCGAATCGTCATCCGTTCACAGCGCCCTGATCGACGCCCGCACTCCGTTGTGTGAGGAGGACCGCTCGTGGATACGCGAAGCGGCGGCGCGACACTCGATGGGAGCAACGGCACGACGACGTTCGACCGTGGTCGAAGCGCACGGGCACGCCCCGCCCGCACTGTCACGCTCGCTCGTGGCGGGTCGCGACGAGAGTGTTGGGGTTTGCAGGGCGCCAGGGGTGCCGAGATCGGGTGACGACCGTCGAGAACCCGCACGGTGAGGACACCTGCTTCGCCGGCATACGGGCGACCGACGACCTTCGGATCGTGATCTCGACGCGAACGTCCTCGTCGGCAGAACCGCCCGTACGACACGCGAAAATCGGAAGATTCGGAGAGGATCATCATGCGAGTCACACAGGTCGTCGCAGGGGCAGCAGCCGTCATCACCGCGGCTCTCGGGCTGGGACTGGCAACCGCTGGACCCGGCGCGGCCACGGAGAGCGGTTCCTGGCGTGCTTACGGAAACACGAACCCGATCACCTCCAGCACCAGCACGTGGCACTGTGCCAGCAGCAGGACGGTCGCGACCAACGTGGTCGCGCAGGTCTGCGCGGTCAGGGCACCAGGTGGGGGAGCCGTGCAGGCAGCGGTGATCGTGCGCAACAACCGGTCCAGCCTCTACTCCGTGGAAGCGGGGATGGACCTGTACACCTCGTCCGGCACCTACCAGGGTGACTGGTTGTGCCAGTCATCGGGAGTTGGAGCGAACTCGTGGTCGGTGTGCTTCGGCCGGACCTTGCCCCAGAGCAGTCCGGTGAACTCGGCGGGGTTCGCCAACAGCACGAGTCTCGGCGTGTCGTCGTTGGTCTGAACCCGACGTCGTCGAGACGACTCGAACCCTGCGGGCTCCCCGATCTCCGGCACGATCGCTGAGTCGCGAGTGAGGTGAGGCGGGTTTTTCAGCTGGTCCAGACCCGGTGGCCCGCCGCTGGCGCTCCGGCCTTCCGGGGCCGGAGCGTCGGTCCTCGGGTGGAGGTGTCGTCGAGTACCGGCCGCACCGGCCGGATGCCCTTGTGGGCCACGAGGCAGCGCGCAGGGGCACGCGGTGCTCCACGTGTCGGTGCGCTCCCTGCTGGGTGCCACCGAGGCCGGGCACTCAGCAGTCGGCATCGTGCTCGCGGCCGTGTCGCTGCTGGTCATGCCGGTGCTGTCGGCGGCACAGCGCCGCACCGGGCGCGAGCTGGGGTCGGCCAGCGCGGTCGCGGCCTCCAGGCAGACCCTGCTGTGCACCTACCTGTCCGGTGTGCTGCTGGTCGGCCTGGTGCTCAACTCGCTGTTCGGCTGGTCCTGGGCAGACCCGGTCGTCGCCCTGGCCGTTGCCGCTGTCGCGGTCAGAGAAGGACGCGAAGCCTGGCGCGGCGAACACTGCGCCTGCTGACACCGCCGACACCGAAGCCGTGACGGCGCACTGCGTCCAGCACCTGCGGGAGTGGGTCGCAGTGCGGCGCAGATCGCGGTGTCGTGCCGGTGCTGGAACTGGACGCGGTCGATCACGACCGCTTCGTCAGGAGGCGTCCTGGTCTGACCGCCCCGCACGAAGCCCCCTGGGACGGGCGGCTCGCCGTCGACGCGGACCGCCGCCCGTGCGCGTCGTCGGGTGGGCCGGGGCTGCTGCGCTGGCCCACCGTGCCCACCTGGCGTCCCGGTGCGAGCGTGGTGACCTCGTCCACGACCCCCGCCGGGCCACCAGCACCTCCGGAATCTGCCCTCAGCGCTTTGCCGACGGCAGATTCCGGGGCTGCTGGGAGCGGGCAGCGGCCCGCGCCGCTGTCCGCTCTCGTGCTCGTTGTCTGTTGGTGGTGCTCGTGGGTGGGGGACGGTCGAGCACGTGGGTGCGCGGGTGGGACGTTCGTGGTGCGCTGGCCGGGCGCAGCGTTCGGGGACCGGGGTGGGTGCGCCGCACTCGCGGGTTGCTCCGGCACGGGCGCGCTGGCTGCCACGCTGTACCGGTCCGGGGAGGCGCTGCCGTTGCTGGAGCGTCTGTGGTGAGCGGGCTGATCGGTTCCGGGATGTGTCGGTGGCGGTCACCGGGTTGTTGCCGTGGTGGGTGCGGGGGTGGTTCAACGGGATCTTGTGGTGGTTTCGTGCCGGGTCGGGCTGGTGTGGTGTATCCGGAGGATCATGGGGCGGATGCGCGGACGTGTCGAGTCCGGGCTCCTCCGCCACTGCCTCCTCCGCCACTGTTTCTTCCTGTCCTGGCAGGTGTTCAGCGTGACCACCGGTCGCGGGCCGGAGCCACTGGTTTCGCGAGCCCCTGCGGTGGGTGCGCGGAATGAGTTCGTCGTGGTTGTGATTTGTTGCACAACACGCGTGTGGTGCGGGCTTGTGATCTGTGCGGTCACCGTCATGTGACCAGATCACTGCGAAGTGGCCACTGTCCGCGGGGGGTGTTGACCAGCAAGCTGGGTGCATGACGATCCTCATCACCGGTGCGACCGGTCAACTGGGCGGTGCAGTGGTCCGCCACGTTCTCGACCGTACGAACGAGCAGGTCATCGTTTCTGTGCGTGACCCGAAGAGGTTCGACCTGGACGGTGTCGAGGTCCGCCGAGGTGATTTCGCGCGTCCTGAGACGCTCGACTTCCGTGGCGTGGACAAGCTGCTGATCGTGTCGGCGTTGGCGCCTGATTCGGGTACTCGCATCCAGATGCACAAAAATGCTGTCGCCGCGGCGGTGCAGCACGGTGTGGGGCACATTTTTTACACGAGTGTGACTGATGCGGACACGTCCCCGATCTACGTCGCGGAGGTGCACAGGGCGACCGAGGAAGCCGTCCGCGCCACCGGTGTGCCGTTCACCTTTCTGCGCAACGGCTTGTACCACGAGAACTTTGTCGGGCTGTTCTCCGGCGAGATCGTCGCGGTCTCGACCAAGGACGGTCGTGTCGCGAGTGCCCCTCGTGATGATCTGGCCCTCGCTGCGGCGGTCGCGCTGACCACCGAGGGGCACGAGAACCGGGTCTACGAGCTCACCGGTTCGACCAGTTGGTCGTTCCCGGAACTCGCCGGGGACCGGTTCCGCGACGTCGGCGACGAGGACGTGGACGCGGCGGGTTCGCCCTTCAGGCTGGTCGACTACTTCGTCGCGATCCGCAACGGGCTGTTCTCCGAGGTCCGCGGCGACCTGGAGGAGCTGATCGGCCGACCGTCTCGCCCCATCGCGGTCTGAGGACCGTCGATCACGGCGTTGACGGTGTCGGGCCGACTGCGGGCCGGTGCCGGTGAGGAAGGCGGTGAGCGGTGCGGGGTGACGCCGGACGTGACGCGGTCCCCGGTGGGCGGCCTTGATGAGTTTGGCGTCGTCGCGGGCGGGGTGGCGGGGGTGGTCGGCCGTGAGATGGGCCAGCAGGCCCTCGGTCGGGGTGAACTCGGGGGCGTGGCCGGGAAGTGGGAGCACGATCGGCCAGCACGACCGGATCAGCTGGTCATGCAGCTGGGCTGCAGCTCGACAGGCCGCTGGCCGGTTCTCGGTGGCTTGATCGACGGGTGGGAACTCGCAGTGGTCTCGTCGCGGGTCGGTCCGTGTGGCTGGCTTCTGGCATCCCGCAGGTGGTCAGGGCATGCGGGCCGCGACGGGGGCGGCCAGGGGTTCCGGGCGGGCGCGCATGTCGGCGGGCGTCGAGTCCGCGTTGCGGTTGGTGAGGCCGCAGTCGATCTGGACCTGGTGCAATCCGTGTGTGAACTCCAGGGTAAAGGCGGAGGTGACGATCCCGGACACGGCTCCGTCACCAAGGCCGGGGATGTCGACCGCGTCGGCGACGTGGCGGTGGTTCTTCGCCATCGCCGCTCGCGCCACCGCTGTGTCGGGGTGCAGGGTGACCGTGACCTTGGGCGCCATCGCCCCGTGCATGTAGGTGGTGCCCTCGGGGGCGGGCCGCTCGTGGTCGAGCGTGGCGGTGCTCCGCCTGCACATCCTGGTGATCGGACCCACCGGCGTCGTGCTGTAGGTGCGGTCGACGTTGGTCGGGTCGACGACGTGGCCCACCGCTTGCTGGAAGTCTGCTCCGGTGAACACGGCGCAGGCGTCGGTCACCGCCCCCCCGGGTCGCCGCCCCCCCGGTCGCCGCCGCCCAGTTCGCCGAGGTCCGCGGCCGAGCTCGGCCCGTTGGGCACTCCCTTGACGACGGTGTCGACCAGTGCGACGAGCGTGGGTTCGGCAATCGCGGGCTTCTTGTTGCTCCAGAAGAGGTTGAGTCTGAAGCGCGTGTTGCGGACCCGGCCGTACACCTCCACGCCGCCGTGCTCGTCCTGGACGGCGGCGTTCTCGACGCCCGGCAACGACCGGCCCTGCTCGGCGGGGGTCTGCTCCAGCACACCGTCCTCGGCGTACTGCTCCAGCTCCAGCGACAGGGTGCGGAGCACCGCCTTCTCGTAGTCGATCGTCCTGGTGTCGCAGCGCGACCGCGCCGAGAAGGGCCACGTCGGTGGCGATGCCGGGTCGGCCGCCGGCAGGGGGTCCGTGAAGGACTCCTGCACCAGCAGGCCGTCGTTGCCGATCGGTCCGATCCGGGTGGCGACGCTCGACGGGTCGAGGAGGCCGCAGGCGTTCACGTACTGGTACTCGCCGAGGCAGTAGTCGCCCGAACACCCGGCGTCCTCGGTCACACCGCCGCTGGGGCCACCACCAGAAGCTCCTTCACCCCCGCCTCCCAGGGCCGACCAGGCGGTGACACCCCCGGCCGTCAGCACGGCGACCAGAGCCAGGACCGCCCGCACCACCCAGCTCTCGCGCCGCGGAGGCGGAGGCGGGGACCACCCCGGCCCACCGTGCACCGGTCCAGCCGGGTGGGCGGGCCAGGACTGCGGCCCGTGACCCGGTCCCGGTGCGGGTACGGCGACGGCGACGTGCCGGACACTGGATCACCCGTCCTCTGAGGAACACCGACTCGCTACACACCCGTGCGCGACCGGTTTCGACGGCTCGACCCGGCCACGGGTTCCGCAGTCGTCGGTGGTGATCATCGTCGAGCCCCCTGATCAGGTCGGCGGAGTGGGAGAAGTCGCAGTGGGCCTGACCGGTGTTGACGGACATCTGAGATCAGGGGACGCGGGTCTCCGGAAGGACGTCCCGTCATGGAGCCCACGGGGAGGAGGAAGCGGTGGCCTGGGCGGTCGTTCACCCCGGAGTTCAAGGCCGAGATCGTGGAGCTGTGCCGGCGGGGCGACCGGTCGGTCAGGTCACCAGGGACGTCGACCTGACCGAGACCGCGGTGCGGCAGTGGGTCGTGCAGGCCGAGCGCGAAGCCGGGACGCGCACCGACGGGCTGACCACCGACGAGCGCGAGGAGCTGGTCCGGCTTCGGCGGGAGAACCGCCGACTGGCCGAGGACGTGAAGATCCTCAAGCGTGCCACGGCTTTCTTCGCGAACGAGACCCGGTGAACCTCTGTCCGTTCGTCGAGGCGGAGAAATCGGGCGGCGGCAATGTCAGCAGGGCGTGCACGCTGTTGAAGGTCTCCCGAGCCGCCTGCTGCGCCCACCGCACGACCGGCCCTTCCGGGTGTGCCTGCGCCGCGGTGGCACGAGCAGGTCGCAGACCCGTCTCGGTGATCGGTCGCGGTACGGCCGGGTCGTCCCGGATCGCTGGCCGGTCGTTGTTGTGCGATGGCGGGGCCGGCCAGGCGCAGGTGGGTCGTCCTCTGTGCTCTGTTCGCGCGTCCACCCGCACAGCGCGGGGTCGATGATGCCGTCGGTGCCGGCCTGGTCGGCGGTCGGCGGCGTGGTCGTGCCGGCCGTCCACGGCACCCGGCGCCGCCGGGACCTCCGGGCGTTCGTCGAGCAGGTGCTGTCGGGCGAGGCCGCGCGGTGCTCACCGAAGCCGAGGTCGCCGCACCGCGACCAGCACCCCGCGACCAGCACCCCCCGGCCAGCACCCCGCGGCCAGGCAGGTGCTGCTGCTGGTGGTGGTCTGCCCAGCCGCGTTCGACCGCCACGTGCTCTCCGGTGGGGCGGATCGGCGTCACCTCGCCCAGCGCGCCGGTGAGCCCGGCGACGACCGGGTGTGCGGGCGGTGCTGCTGATCGCGTTCGATGCGGTCGTACGCCTCCTGCGCCGCCGAGACGACATCGCCGTGTGCGATCGACCACCGCTGCAACGCGTGCAGGGGCTCGCGCAGGCTGTCACCCGCTTCGGTGAGCGTGTACTCGACGCGGACCGGGACTTCGGAGTGGACGGTGCGGTGCACGAGGCCGTCGCGTTCGAGTCCGCGGAGGGTCTGGGTGAGCATCTTCTTCGAAATGCCCTCGATGCGCCGGTTCAGCTCTGAGAATCGGGCGCTGCCGTCGGAGAGCGCGACGACGACAAGCACCGTCCACCGGTCTCCGACACGATCCATGATCCGGCGAGTCGGGCAGTCCGCGCGGTAGGGGCTGCCGTGCAGCACCGGCCCGGCCTGGTGGGTTACCACGAAGTGCCTTCTTCCTGTGGGAGAGTCGCCCTCCTACGATAACCGAAGTGTCGTCCGACGCTCCGGCTTTCGAAGGAAGGCAACTGTTGTCTCGCATTACTGTCATCGGTGGCACCGGTTATGCCGGCTCGGCCATTGTCGCGGAGGCCGCCGCTCGCGGTCACCAGGTCACCGCGCTGAGCCGCTCGCTCCCCGAAAAACGAATTCCGAACGTGGTCCACGTCGTCGGTGACGTCACCGACGAAGCGACGCTCCTGGCGCCCGTGCGAGGCGCGGACGTCGTCGTGGGCGCGATCGCTCCGCGCGGACCGCTGGCCGCCGTCTTCCGCGACGCCTACCGCACCATCATGCGTCTGGCCGGCGCCGCGGGCGTGCCCCTGTTCGTCGTCGGCGGTGCTTCGACGCTGCGTCCGGCACCTGGAGCGGACCGCTTCATCACCGACCTCAGCCACATCCCCGCGGAACTGCACGACGAGATCCGCGCCGGGGCGGCGATCGTTCTCGAAGACCTCCCCGCCGCGCCCGCGTCGCTCGACTGGGTGTTCGTGAGCCCGGCGCTCAGGTTCGGCGCCAAGATGCCCGGCGAGCGGCTCGGCCGGTACCGACTCGGCGACGACGTCGCGGTCGACCCCGAAGGCGGTGCGATCTCCGCACCGGACTACGCCCTCGGTTTCGTCGACTTGATCGAAAAGCACGAACACCACCGCGCGCAGGTCAACCTCGGTCACTGAGCAGAAGATCCCCCGACTCGTTTCGGAATGGCCGAGGAGCGTTCTCCCGGCCATTTCTTCATGACCTCCGGAAAAACCGTCGGAGGTGACGCGTCTTCGGCGCGCTCGCCTCGAAGTCCGTGATCGACGACGAGAGCGCGGTGAACAAGGACGAAGCAGGGACGGGTGGTGCCGCGATCCTCGGGTACGGACCCGTGGGCCAACTGCTGGCCGCGGTCCCGGGTGGACGCAGCCACCGCGTCGTGGTCCTCGAACGCTGTCCCAGTTCTCCGGGCGGCCCCGCACCGACCACCCCGACCACGGGTGATGCGCGTCATCCGGTCCATCGGTGCGGCTGATGATCTCGTGACCAGGACCAGCCGTCCCTCCGCCTGCGAGTTCCGCGTGGTCACCGGCTGGATGTCGGCCGGGATCTGCAACCGCGGCAGCAACCACCGCGGGGGGAGGGGCGGCAGGACCGCGCGGAACAGGATGTGCAGCGGCACCGGCTCCCACCGCGCCGGCAACGCGTCGTGCGGACGTCTGCGTCGCTGTTCATCACCCCAGCCGTGGCGTGCTGTTCACCGGTACACACCTCGAGGTGCCCACCTGCTGTCCGTTGCTGGCCGGGTCGTGGTCAGCGGGGCCCGGCCGTGACGGGCTGTTGTGTACCGCACGGTGGTGGCCGACCGCGGTGCGGCGCTGGTCGTCAGCGGAGAGAAGCAGCACTCGGTGGCCCTCGACCCGGTCCTGCAGGCCGGTCCAGCAGGCCGTACCGGCCTGCTGGACCGGGTCGTGAAGCAGCCCCTGGGGCAGGACGGCTGGTGTGTGGGTGGGTGTCATCGCCAGGTTCGTCGGGCCCACCAGGGGTGGTCGGCGGACACGTGGGGGTCGGGGTGGCTGCGTGTGCGGTAGTGCTCGTCGAGGGGGTCGAGGACGGTGCGCAGTTCGCGGGCGGCTCGTGCGGGGAGGGCGTGCAGGGCGAGTTCGAGGACGCCTCGTTCGTCGCTGGGGTGTCCGGGGTGGCACAGCGGGCAGCCGCACCCGCCGGAGCGGGCGCGGCGCGGGCTGCGTGCGGTGCGGGACCAGGCGCGCAGGGCGGCGGTCACGGCGCCGGGGTACAGGCGCTGGTGTTCCAGTCGGGTGATCGCCGCGGCGAGGTGGCTGGAGCCTCGTGGCAGTCCTGGTGGTGCGGGGGTGTGGTGCTGCCAGCTGGGTCGGCGGGCGCGGGCGTGGAGCTGGGACGGCCGTCTACGCGGCATCGTCCTTTCTGCGTCGTGGTGTCACGACGCAGCAGCATGCCAGATGCGGTGGGTGTGCGCGTCGGCGAACAGCGGCCTGCGGGTGTTCGGCACCGCCACCGGCACCGCCCGCAGCACCCCGCCGGTACCGGCCCCCTCGGCGCTGGCGGTGGCGCTCACCGGCCGCGGCACCGGTGCCCAGGCGGGCCTCCGCGCTGGCCACGCTGAGCAGCGCGGTGCTCGGCGTCGTGGCCCCCCCGGCCGTCGCGGTGTGCCGCGCTGTGGTGACCTCCGGTGGCGGGACCTCTGGCCGCGTGCGGGTGGGTGGGTGGTGGTCGGGGTCGGGACGGCACGCGCCACTGGTCGTCGCGCAGGTGGGCAGCAGCAGCGCCTGACGGCCGGGCTCCGGGCACCGCCACCGGGATCGTCGCCGGGATCGGCGTCGCACGCGCTCGGCGCGGATCAGGTCGCCCGGGCGGACGGGGGTGTGGTCGGGCAGCGGGATCGCGGCGGGGTGGGCCAGCACGGCGAGGCTCCCGGTCGGGGGCACTGGATGGTGGTCGACCGCTGTCCTGCCAGGAGCCTCGCCCACCACGCTCTCCACCGCTCAGTCCACGACGTGACCTGCGCCGTCACGATGAGAACGGCTCACTGCGTTGTCGGCCTTGCCGGCGTGCGGACCGCTGTCCGGGCCGGACGCTCTCCGTTCACGTTCGCGCGGACGCTTATCTGGCCGATATCTCACCGTCGATAGCTTCGCCCGGTTCGCAGAAGATCGACCAGGACGGAGACGCGGCTATGCGGAAGCGACATCGATCCATCAGGGTGCTGGGCACCGTGGTGGTCACGGGGGCACTGCTGGGCTTCATCACCCCCGTGGCAGGGGGCGAGCAGGCAGGTGCCGGCCTGAGCCGGTTCTACGACCAGCGGATCACGTGGGCCCCGTGCGACCCACCGGTGCCAACCGGTTTCCCCGCCGACTTCTGGAAGGAGCAGTGGTCCGGGATGGACTGTGGCACGGTCCTGGTGCCCGTGGACTACCGCGATCCGGGCGGCCGCACGCTCGAGATCACCGCGACCAGGGTCAAGGCCAAGAACCCGGCGGAACGACAGGGCGTCCTGCTGACGAATCCAGGAGGTCCCGGCGTCTCGGGCGTGTTCTTCCCCAAGGGGTTCGCCGGGCTGTCCGCCGTGGCGGAGAGCTTCGACGTCATCGGTTTCAACCCCAGAGGCACGCGGTTCAGCAAGGACGAACTGCGGTGCGAGGTCCCCGACCGGGCTCCTGACCGGCCGAGCCGACCGACCGACGCGCAGCTGGCGGTGATCGCTGAACAGGTGCGCCAGCAGGAACAGATGTGTCAGCGCGCAGGCGGTGACCTGCGCAAGCACATCAGCACCGCCAACACCGCACGGGACGTGGACGTCATTCGTGCCGCGATGGGCGAGCGGAGGATCAACTACTACGGCGTGTCGTACGGCACCTACCTCGGCGCCGTCTACGGGAGCCTGTTCCCGGGCAAGCTCGACCGCAGCGTGCTCGACTCCTCCATGCACCCCGACTGGTCCTACTACGAAGCCAGCAGGAGGCAGGCGATGGCGATCGGGGCCAGCGTCGACGCGTGGACGGCCTGGGCCGCACAGCGCGACGGCACCTACGGACTCGGCAGGACGGCGGACGAGGTCCGGGCCACGCTGGAGAAGCTGCACGGACAACTGGAGCGCACGCCGGTTCCCCTGGACGGCGGCCCGCCGGAGGTCACCTCGGTCGACGGTGACGTGCTGGATCGGTGGATCGTCGGCGTGCACGCCCCGAGCAGGCCGAGCTGGGACGTCCTCGCCGAGCTCCTCGTCCGGTTCCGGGAAGCGCTGGAGAACGGCGAGCTCTCACCCGACGCCGCCGCGGCGCTCGAGGTCGTGGCGCGGACCGCCGAGCCGAAGACCGCCATCGGCGTGTACGAAGCGGTGACCTGCGAACGGGACTGGCCCACGGATCTCAACCACTACTACCAGCAGATGAAGATCTTCCGCGAGAAGTACCCCCACGGCGAAGGAGCGATGTCCGCGGCGCCCACCCCGTGCACGTTCCGCAGCTTCACCCCGCCGGAGCGACCCGTGGACGTCAAGCGCCGGGGCGGCCGGCCCGGCCTGGTGCTGCAGGCCGAGTTCGACCCCGCGACGCACTACGAGGGCGGCCCGGCGATGGCGAGGAAGCTCCGCGCTCACTTGATCACCGTGGTGGACGACGGCAGCCACGGCCTCTACGTCGCCAACCCCTGCGTCACCGCACAGGTCGACGAGTACCTCATCCGCGGCACCCTGCCGCCCGGGGAATCCACCTGCGCGGGCGCACCACGACCGGAGGTGCCGGCCGACGGGCAACCGGCACGTTCCGACAAGTCCGCCGGCTCGCTCGCCGAACAGCTGCAAGCACTCACCACCCGTTACCCGAAGCTGCCGCTCGGCTGACCGGGTAACAGCAACGGCGGTGCCTGACTTCGTCCGACACCGCCCGTGTCCGCTCGTGCCGGAGTCTCTCCCCGGGCAGGTGCTTCTCCCTCCGGTGCGGCCTCCAGGCGGTCGGGCGGGGAGGCGAGTGGCGCACTGCCCGCCTGCCCGATCGCCGCCCTGCGGGGTCCGCCCGGGTGGGGGGTGGCCGTGCGGGGTGGGAGAGGTGCTCACCCGGTGGTGGTGCGGGTTGCGGAGTCTGACCGGCATCTGCGTCCGGGGAGACTTCCCCTTCTCGTCCCGCCGGTACCGCGAGGACTTCGCGACGGAACTCCGGCGGATG
The DNA here is from genome assembly GCF_016464305.1 of Umezawaea beigongshangensis. Classification (GTDB taxonomy): domain Bacteria; phylum Actinomycetota; class Actinomycetes; order Mycobacteriales; family Pseudonocardiaceae; genus Umezawaea_A; species Umezawaea_A beigongshangensis. The sequence continues at coordinate 24,958 of NZ_JAEIOJ010000021.1, read as the reverse complement.
ACTCCCGCGCGTGCCGGCCTCATCCTCGATGACATCGGCACGACGGTCCGGCGACCCGGCTCCGCGGAACCCAGGGCTCGTCGGAGCCCCTCACCAGGCCGGGGGCGGTTCAGGCCGTGCCGAGGCGAGTTCCGCGGCGCCAGACCTCACGGGTGTTGAGGGTGTCGGAGATCGTCGTCGTCGGGTCACCGTCCACCAGGAGGAGGTCGGCGCGCTTGCCCTCGGCGATGCGGCCGCGGTCGTGGAGGCCGAAGCGGCGTGCGGGAGCCGACGTGGCTGCTGCCAGCGCGTCGGTGGGGGACAGGCCCGCCTGAACGAGGTGCTGCAGTTCTTGGTGGACGCTGGCGCCGTGGGCCAGACCTCCCAGGAACGGCAGCGGCATGGAGGCGTCTGTGCCGACGAGGAGGTCGACGCCCGCGTGGTGCAGTGCTCCGACGGAGCGGAGCACGTCGTCGAGCTTGCCTTGCGGATAGCGGTTGAAGCTGCTGCGGAGGGTCTCGTTCCAGGCGGCGTCGAGACGTGAGGACACGCGCACGTCGTCGGCGAGGGCGTCGCCGGTGATGCCCATCATGGACGCGTTGAGCACCACGCAGGGCACGACGAAGACACCGGAGGCCGCGATGAGGTCAACGAGTTCGTCGGTGTGCGGCTGGTCCACGAACAGGTGGACCAGCCCGTCGATGCCCGCGTCGATCGCCATCCTGGTCGCCTCGACGGTGAGGGTGTGGGCGACGGTGAGCATGCCGTGCCTGTGGGCCTCCGCGACGCCTGCGGTCACGGTTGCCCGGTCGAGCGTCGGAAGGCCGGGGTGACCCTCGACGCTGCCGTCGTCGATCATGAACTTGATGTAGTCGGACCCGGTCTCGACCAGTCGTGGGATGAAGCCGGCTGCTTGTTCCGGTGTGGTCGAGAAGGGTTGGACGATCTCGCCGACGGGGCGGCGTCCGCCGCCGGGACGGAAGTCCTCGGGGAACAGTTCGCTGGGATGGCCGCCGGGTGGCGTGATCCCGAACCCCGCTGATCGGACGTCGGCGACACCGTCGTCAGCGGTGATGTGCGTCCGGTTGGGCTTGGTGTGGGCACCCTGCATCTCCAGTTCCGTGGTGACCCCGAACCGCAACGCCAGAGCCAGTGCCTCCTCGCTGGTGTGCACATGAGCGTCGAACAGTCCCGGCAGCAGGGTGCTGCCTCTGGCGTCGACGATCTCGCTTCCCGGTGGAGCAACGGCACCGACCGAGATGATGACGCCGCCGTCGATCACGACGGTGTCGGCGTCGAGCACCCGCTCGCCGTCGAACACGCGCGCGTTGGTGATCGCAGTCCTCATGTGCCACTCCTGTCTCAGCGCCTCGTCGCCGCGGCGACCATCGACTAGAATCATATCAAACTTAGAATGATTTCAAGTTTATGATCGGTTCAGGCGACCTATGCTTCGTCTCGTGGAGACGGTGGGGCGCAGGGAACGCAAGAAGGCACAGACGCGTCAAGCGCTCGCAGAGGCGGCGATGACGCTCTTCCTGGAGCGCGGATACGACAACGTGACCGTGGCCGAGATCGCCGCGGCCGCCGACACGGCTCTGGGCACCGTGTTCAGTCACTTCCCGGACGGCAAGGAATCCCTGATCTTCGACGACGGCACCCAACGCGCGGCCGCTCTGGTCGCCGCCGTTCGTGATCGCCCAGCGGGGCAGACGATCCTGCGAGCGCTGCGGGAGTTCCTCGCGGGCCGCGGGCCGTTCCGCAGCGACCCCTCGGTGGAGTTCCGCCGCAGGACTGAGCTGGTCGTCAACACCCCCGCCTTGCGCGGCTACCAGCTCAAGCTGTGGCTTCGCGGTCAGGACGTGCTCTCGGAGGCCATCGCCGCCGAGTGCGGTAGGTCTGCGAGCGAGATGGACATCCGGGCCCTTGCCCGCTACGTCCTGACGATCCCGGACCTCGCCGGCGCGGAACCCGATCCGCGTGCCGCTCTTGACGTCGTCTTCGACCTGCTGGAACAGGGATGGCGTGAAGTGTGAAGCGCCTCCGTGACCACGCGCACGGGGAGGTGGGGAGAGCGACTGCGGTCGGCGTGGTCGTAGGGTCATATGGGGCGGTCCGCTCCGGGCGAGGCACCCGCCGAACACGCGGTCCGGTCTCCGGAGCCCACCGCCGAGACCCGCCTTCGCCGGGCCGGCCGTCTCCGCAGGCGTTCTGGCTGCGGCGGGCTGTTCAGCGTCTGCCTCAGCGAGGGCGTGTTCACCACGAGGGGCTCGAATGCTCGGCGTCGTGGCGTCCGGCGCTGCGCTGGCCGGTGTCACTGCGGCGCTTGTCTGCCCGCCGCCCACGCTCCAGCGCGGCACCTGCGTGGTGCACCGGCCCGACGAGGCGGTCGTGGGGTGGGGTGCGCGGTTTCCCGGCGGAGTCCTGGTCGTGCACCGGTGTGACGGTGCTGGTGCGGAGATCTTCGGGATTTGCCGGGGATCGAGTTGCTGTGCAGGACGTCGGGCACACCGGAGCTGGCGGGTGCGGTGGCACACCGCACCGGCCAGCCGCAGCGGCGGGAGCGCGCTGGCTGCCGCGCTGAACCGAACCGGTCAGCCGCCACCGGGCCAGGAGCGTCCGCGGTGAGCGGGGATCGTGCGTTTGCGTTGCACTTTCCGGTGGTGGCGCTGGTGGCCTCCGGCGGCGGCCTGGATGCCCTGACCCGGGTGTTGGCGCCGCTACGAGCGGATCTGCCCGCAGCGGTGCTGGTGGCGTTGCACCAGAGCCCGGACCGGACCAGCCATCTGGCGAGATCCTGGCCGGCCGCACCGCGCTGCGGGTGCGCGCCGCCGCCGACGACGACGAGCTGGCCGCGGGGACGGTGCTGGTGGCACCCGAGGCCCATCACCTGATCGTGGCTCCCAGCACCCGGATCGGGTTGCCGGACTCCGGTGCGCTGTCTCCGGCGCGTCCGTCGGCGGATCTGCTGCTGGCCACCCTGGCGGTGACGTGCGGGCCGCGTGCGCTGGCGGTGGTGCTCACCGGGCGCGGCACCGGCGCGCAGGCGGGTACGACCTGCTCGGTGGCGCTGGGAGCTCACCGGCGCGGTTGCAACCGAGGAGCCAATCGGCGATGAGTTCGTCGCGGCGGACGGAGTGGTCGAAGTTGACCGGGCCGTTGTGCGTCGGGCCGCCGCGCGGCTGCAGCACCAGTTGCCTGTCGTTCATGATCGGGCAGGACAGGGGCGGGCACCGACAACCGGGTCCGGGTCAGGAGCCGCCGGGGTGGGCCGGGCCGGTCAGGAACGCCTGCGTCTCCTCGTCGACCGAGTACGGCCAGCCCGGTCGGGAAAGGCCGCTGCGCCCAGGACGAATGCGTCTGGTGCGGGGCACCGCTGGACGGTGGCGGCTTCGGAGGTCGGGGCAGACGTTTCTTCCAGTGCTCCGGGCTGGAGCGGACGGTTCGGCTGTGGGTGTGTGTCGGGCCGAGGAGTCGTTCGACGTCGTCGAGGAGGGGACGAGTTCGGCGACGGCGCGGTGGGGGTCTCCGGTTCGGATCGACGCAGGTGCCACGGGAGCGACTCGGCCGTGCAGACGTCTCGACCCGGGGTGTCGGCGATCCCACGTGGAGAACCGCCGCCGACCGCGATGGAAGAGGTTCGCTGGAGGGAGGCTCTCGCAGTACCTGTACCACCAGGGTCTCCCAGACGTCCAGGACGCCTGTCACCCTTTTCGAGTCGGCTCCCGGTTGCACGGAGGAAGATGAGGATCCACGTGAGGCGCGCCCGGCGGCCGCCCGAGAATCCGTCCCGGGAACCTGAACAAAAGCGCTGACAACACTTCACGAACACGAGCGGCAGCTTCACCCCCCATCAGTGTGATTCGGCTGCACCGGACGCGCGACTGTGTCGGCACGTGCTCTCCACGGTAGAATGGACGAAGACCAATGGCGGACAACCGGTTCACCACTCACGCGGATCTTTTCGATCTGAGTGGGAAGTACGCACTTGTCACTGGCGGCACCAGGGGCATTGGGATGATGATCGCGCGCGGCCTTCTGCAGGCGGGCGCCCGCGTCGTCGTCAGCTCACGCAAGGCAGACGCGTGCGCGGAGGCGCAGCGTCTGCTGTCCGAATTCGGCGACGTTCGAGCAATCCCCGCTGATCTGTCCAGGTACGACGAGTGCCGGCGCCTGGCTGATCTGGTCAAGGCCGACTCTGAACGCCTGGACGTCCTCGTCAACAACGCGGGAGCGATGTGGCGCGAGCCGCTGGAGACGTTTCCGGCCGAGGCGTGGGACGCAGTGATCGACCTCAACCTCAAGTCGCCGTTCTGGCTGGTGCAGGCGCTGCTGCCCGCACTGCGCAGGGCGGGCGCCGCCGATGATCCCGCGCGGATCATCAACATCGGCAGTATCGCCGCCATCCACGTCGCCGAGGCGCCCAACTACTCCTACGCCAGCAGCAAAGCGGCACTCCATCAACTCACCAGGGTGCTTGCCAGGGAACTGGGTCCACAGCACATCACGGTGAACGCGGTAGCCCCGGGAGTGTTCCCGTCGCAGATGATGGCGGCCACGATCGACGCCATCGGCGACACGATCGCGGCGAAGGCCCCTCTGCGCAGGCTCGGCCGCGACGACGACATGGCGGGTGTCGCCGTCTTCCTCGCTAGCCGGGCCGGGTCGTACCTGACGGGCGCCGTCGTCCCGGTCGACGGCGGCACCGCCACGACCGCATCGGGTACCTGAGCGTCGGCGCGAGGCTTTGCCAGCGGCCGAGAGGCCCTCGTGAACTGCTCCGAGTCGGGTCTCGACGGGGGATGCCAGCAGTAACTCCCTTCGCCTGCGAACAGGACCTATGGTGAAGGGGTGGCCACGATCGACCTGCGCACTGAGATCAAGGAATTCCTGAGCTCGCGTCGCGCGCGGATCACGCCCGAGCGGGCCGGACTGCCCGCCTACGGCGGCAACCGCCGGGTCACAGGTCTGCGTCGCGAAGAGGTGGCTCTACTAGCAGGGGTGTCGGTCGACTACTACGTGCGTATGGAGCGCGGCAGCCTCACCGGTGCCTCCGACGGGGTGCTCGACGCGCTGGCCTCCGCCTTGCAACTCGACGAGGCCGAGCGCGATCACCTGTTCCACCTCGCGCGGCAGTCCAGGGCGCCCGGCGCTCCACGCCGCCTGCGCCCCGCCGTGACGGTGCGTCCGGCGCTTCAGCAGGTGCTCGACGCCATCACCGACGCACCGGCGTGGATCTGCAACGGCCGTTATGACGTGCTGGCCACGAATCAACTTGCCCGCGCGCTGTATTCACCGGTGCTGGCCGACACGCGACGGCCTGCGAACACCGCGCGGTTCGTGTATCTAGATCCCGAGGCGGCGAAAACGTTCTTCGTCGACTATGACAGGATCGCCTGCGATGTGGCCGCGAAGCTGCGCATGGAAGCCGGTCGCAATCCGCACGACGAGGAGCTGATCGCCCTGGTCGGTGAGTTGTCAACACGCAGTGAACTGTTTCGGCAGCGGTGGGCATCTCAGGACGTTCGGCTCCACCGGTCCGGACGCAAGCGTGTGCACCATCCGGTAGTGGGCCAGCTCGACCTGGACGTCGAGTCGATGGAACTGGCCGCCGAACCCGGCCTTCTCCTGACCGTCTACACCGCGCCCGCCGGCACGGCGGCCGCGGACGGTCTGGTCCTGCTGGCTTCGTGGGCGGCCGGTCAGGAGGGGCTGGCGACCGGGGGTCAAGCGCTCAGCTGATGTTCCGACCCTTTTTTCAGTTCGTCTGTGTCGGCGCTGAGCGATCGGCGAGAGCGCCGGGCCCACGTGGGGAAGGCCTTTCCAGTGATCGGGGAACGTGCGCGACTACGAGCGGTCCACCTCTCACGGCGACGTCCGCATCACCTGGACCGTCACCACTTCGCTCACCACGCCGACGAGTCCCTCGGGGCGGGTCATCGCGCTGGCAGCGACTGCGAAGCGGTGCTCAGCTCTGCCAGAGTGCGCCGCCGATCGGCGAAGCGGCGACGGTAAGCCGCGCAGGACAGCTCGCGGTCGGTGAGGTAGGCGGCCGCCTGCGCCAGGGCCAGGGGCAAGTGCCCCAGATCGGCGGCCAACTCCTCCGCACCGGAGGCCAGCGTCGGGTCCAGGGCCAGCCGGGCCTGCAGGAACGCCGCCGATTCCGCCGCGGTGAACACGCCCACCTCGACGGAGTGGTGCGGTGATGTGCGCAGTGCGCCCCACCGGCGCCGCCGCCCTGATCCACCGCGCCGCCGAACACCCCGACCTCCTCGAACCTCTGCACCGGCACGTGCGCCCCCTGCTCAGCGGGTGCCCGGCCACGGTCGCCCATCGGTGAACCGCTGCCGATCCCGTCGCGCTGCAGGGCCGCACCCGCGAGGACGTGCCTTCTCCGGAGCGGCGGTCTCGAGTCGAGCACGCCGCCCACCCGGTCACCCGAACTCGCGCACGACCTCGATCGAGTCGGCCGGGTGGGCGTTGGACTCGTCGCCGACTCCGCCGTGTGAAAGGGGCTGGTGGGCCCTGTCTGGTTCCGACCCACCAGGTACCCCTCCCGAACGAGTCGTCCGGATCGCATCGCCGGCCCGCAGGGCCCGCTGCAACCCCGGGTCACACCGCGATCAGCGGTGGTCGGCACCGCACCGCTCGGTTCTGCCACAGCGGAGGGACGGCGCGGCACCCGTCGTCGTGGTGCCGGTTCTGCGGCCGGTACCTCCGGCGGCTGCGTCGCCTGGCAGTGCGGCACGATCACCGGCACCTCGTCGGATGATCAGTGGTTCCGCGTGGCGTGCAGGAGCGGGGTGATCTCGGTGAGCACGGCGGTCAACTGGCTCGCGCCGTGGCGCGTCCGCTCATCGGCATCGCGTTCCAGCGCCTCGCACTTCCGCACAGCGGCGTCCCGCTCTCGGTCGATCACCCCGAACACGTCGAGCACCGCGGTGTGGATCCAGTCGACCTGGTCGAGGTCAGCGGTGGCCAGAGCAGAGGCCACCACGGCAAGCCCGGCCGAGTCCTGACGTCTGAGCAACGCCTGCGCCGTCATGCGGGTGACGAACGTGTCACCGGCATCGAGCACGAGTCCCAGCAGCGGCTCCCGGGCCTCCGGCATCTCGGCGAAACTGGCCAGGCCGCGGCCCGCGTCGGCCCTGTCGCGGTGATCGGGGCTTCCCGCAAGCCCGATCAGCGCCGCCACCGCGGCACGTCTTCCCCCGTTGCTCATGGCCGCATTCTCCTGCGACCAGCACGCGGAGGCTCCTCGCGGCGCACATCGCAGACCACGACGCGGCGCGGCGCGGCGCCGGTCAGTTCGACCTCCGACGCCGCATGCCCTGCGCACCGACGAGGTGGTCCGCGTGGCCTCCGACTTCGCCACCGCCACCGCCGCGGCCCGCGCGGGTTTCACGGCGTCGAACCGCACGGCGCCACCCGGTACCTGTTCGAGCAGTGTCTCAACCGGCTGGTGATTCGCGGCCACTGTCGCCCGGCCCGCCGACGGGCAGCAGTACGCGCCCGGCTGCCCGTGGTGCTGCAGCACCACCTCGCGGTCCGGATCGCCGGGTGCCCGGTTCACGCGAGCGGGCGTTCGAGGAAGTCGTGTCCGAGGGCGACGGCCGCCCGAGCGATGGCCGTGTCGGGGGCCATGACGTCGAGTCCGTGGAATCCGCCGCCTCACCGGTGCAGCTCCACGCCGACTTCGACGGTCTTCGGGCGTGGTCGAGGACTTCGTCGCGGACGGTGTCGACGCTGCCGGACCCCGCGCAGGTGCGGGGCAGGTCGAACGGTGCGGGCCGGGCCGGTGCCCGTGGTGCACGGCCACGTGCTCTTGGCCGCGGGGGAGGAGGCGCTGCTCAACACGCAGCCCTTTCCCACCTCCCGAGCAACAGTTGCCCAGGGGCAACAGGGGTGCACGTGGCGGTGGCGGGAAGGCGCAGAAGCCCCTGGTGGGATCGCGGTCGTCGAGATCAGCGCCCGCCACCAGGGGCTCCGTGTGCTTGTCCATCGCTCTGCTCTGAACGCGTCCACCACCCCACAGGACCATCTCGTGGGACTGGTGGAGACGCTCACCGCGTCGGCCGGTCAGGAGGTGGTGTCTCCTGGCCCCACGTGACTGCTACCAGCAGTCACCGCGCGCCGCGGTCGCAGCCGACGACGGGCGTGCTCCCGCTGTGCGTAGAGATCCGCACCGGGGCTCTTCACGGATATTCCTCGGATGTCACAGGCTCAGTGCCCGGAAGCGGTCCCGGTTGGCGGACGCCCAGGTGCTGAACGGCTGTAGGCCCGGGTTGAGGTCCCGCAGCCAGTCGAAGTCGATCTGCGTCAGGTCCTTCTCGGCATTGATGAAGTACTGGAACATGTTGGCCAGTTCGCCGGAGTCGGGCATGCCCGAGTGGGCCAGTGCGGCCGGGTCGACGGGGACGTAGCGCACGGGTTCGCCGAGCGCCTCGGCAATTCCGGCGGCGAAGTCCTCTCCGGCGCACAGGTCACTCGCGATGGGCACCGTGCGGCCAACGAGGGTGTCGCCCCTGCCGAAGATCGCGTACACGGTGCGACCGACGTCTTCGACGGTGCCACTGACCACCTGGGCGGAGCCGATCGGCATCGCCAGCACGATGGTGCCGTCTTCAGCGCGCCGCGGGGCGTTGAAGGTGAACAGGGACTCGTAGTACATCGGTGCGGTGACGAAGGTGGTGGGGACGCCCGCGTCGAGGAAGAACGCGTTCGCCTCGGCCTTGCCGTCGGCGTGCGGCACGGTGTAGTCGGCTTCCTGGCGGGGAGCGTCCGGCAGGTAGGGCCGAGTGTCGGCCAGCGTGGACCAGATGACGTGCCGCAGGCCGGTCGCGGCGGCCGCGCGGGCTGCGTTCCCGGCCTGTCCTCGTTCACGTTCGGTCCGGGAGGTCCAGACCGAATCCGCGGTCGGCGGCTCCCACCAGTTCGTCACCACGAACGCACCGTGGGCGCCGTCGAAAGCACGACGCAGGCTTGCCTCGTCGTCCAGGTCAGCCTCGACGACCTCGACCCCCGAGGCGAGGAGTTCCTCGGCCTTCCCCTTGTTCCGGGTCACCGCGCGGGCGACGAACCCACCGGTGGGATCAGCCGCGATCGCGCGCACGACGCTGCCGCCCTGACTTCCCGTCGCACCCAGCACGGTGATGATGCGCTTCTCGCCCATCGTTGGCCCACTTCTCTAGATTGATGTGTCAAGCTAGACGGTAGACAAGATCTGCTTGACGTGTCAATCCCGCTTGTAGACTGATCACCATGACGGCTGACACCTCGCTCGACGACACCCAGCAGGACACGTGGCGGGGCTACCTGCGGATGGTCCGAGAACTCGACCGCCACCTGCGCCAGCATCTCCAGCGCGAGTGCGGCATGTCGGTACCCGAGTACGAGCTGCTCGCGCGCCTCTCCGAAGCCCCCGGACACCGTTTGCCGGTAGCCACCCTCGCCGAGAGCACCGGCTGGGAGCCGAGCCGCCTGTCCCACCAGCTGGCCCGGACCGGTAAGCGCGGCCTGATCAGCCGCGTGACCTCGGCACACACCCGCTACCCCGACGCCGTCCTGACCGAAGAGGGCTTCGCTCTCATCGCCGCGGCCGCCCCCGCGCACATCCGAGCTGTCCAGTCACTTTTCTTCGAGCTCCTGGGTCAGGACGGGCAGTCGGCCGTCGACGCCATCACCCGGAAGATCCTCAGCGGCCTTGACGCCCACCAGGCCGGTGACTGCTCCCTGCGGACGGACGCACCTGAGGAGCAGGGCGACTCACCCGCCGAGGACATCGACAGCTGAGCGAACCCGGTCGACAGCGCGGATCTCCATGCTGAGCCCAGCACACAGGACCACCACGGATCGTGCTCCGGCTCCTGGCGCTGCGGTCGCCGCTCGTGAAACCCGGGCCACAGCGAGCCCGTTCGGTGGGGCTCGACCAGCGAGGACGAGGAGTGGGACGGCCTGGACGAGTGCAGTGGGAGCGCGGCGCTGGCCCGCTCGCCCGGTGCGCGCTGGGCCGCGTGAGCGGCGTTGACCATGCACCGAGGCTTCTTGTCCGGCGGTGACCTCGTAGTTCTGCAGCACGTGGACGTCGAGTCGATGGAACTGGCCGCCGAACCCGGCCTTCTCCTGACCGTCTACACCGCGCCCGCCGGCACGGCGGCCGCGGACGGTCTGGTCCTGCTGGCTTCGTGGGCGGCCGGTCAGGAGGGGCTGGCGACCGGGGGTCAAGCGCTCAGCTGATGTTCCGACCCTTTTTTCAGTTCGTCTGTGTCGGCGCTGAGCGATCGGCGAGAGCGCCGGGCCCACGTGGGGAAGGCCTTTCCAGTGATCGGGGAACGTGCGCGACTACGAGCGGTCCACCTCTCACGGCGAAGTCCGCATCACCTGGACCGTCACCACTTCGCTCACCACGCCGAGGAGCCCCTCGGGGCGGGTCGTCGCGCTGGCAGCGACTGCGAAGCGGTGCTGCGCGGGCTGTGCACGACGGCCACCGACCACCTCGCGGCTCGCGCCGACGCAGAGCCGCCCGAGAACCGATCACCTCACCTCCCCCCGGTGCCGCCGCACCGGGGGGAGGGGCTCCTTCCGCGGCTCGTTCTGCGCCGGTCCGCGGCCAGCACCGCGGCAGGTGCCCCTCTCCGTACGACTTCTTTCCCGCCACCGGGCCTGATGACAACGCCTGGTCGCCGCGGGGCGATGTCAGATCAGGACCAGGGCGAGGCTGGTGAGAACACTGCCGAAGAGGAAGTAGGGGGCGTTGAGGAGGCCGTAGCGCAGCGGGTGCGGGAAGTTGGGGTTGATCGCGATGTTGAAGGTCATCGCGACGAGGTAGCCGATTCCGACGATCACACCGAACACGAGCGCGTCACCGACGGAGGTGATGCCCAGCGCGGCGACCAGCACCGCGCTGGTGAGTACGTTGATGAAGGTGCACACGAGCGGCCCGACCGCGTCGACGGTGCGCCGTTGCGGGGCCGGGGCGTTCTCGCGGCCGAGGGCGCGGGCGTACTGCTGGGGATCGGCGAACACGAAGTACGCGGCGCCCGTGCCGGCGAGCACGACCGTGGACACGACAACGGCGATCCAGTTGATCTGGGTGAAGACGGAGAACACGGTTCGTCCTTCTGTGGGTGTGGCGTCCCGCGACGATGATGTCGCCACGGGACGGTCTTCCGAGCGGCGAAGCGATTTCCCGTGCCTCCGGTTCGAAGTCGTGACGCGGGGTCGTCGCCGGGGTCGCGGGTACCGGACTTCAGGTAGCACGCCGCCGGAGCGCCGGCTGCGCGAGCGCGGGCGGGACGTGGGCGATGTCGACCGGTCCGACGTCGGTTCCCGGCGGCACGATCTCGTCGATGCGGTCCAGCAGGTCGTCGTCGAGGAGCGTGCCGGCTCCCGCGAGCAGGTCCTCGAGCTGTTCGGGCGTGCGTGGGCCGATGATCGCCGAGGTGACCGCGGGGTGAGTGGTCACGAACGCCAGGGCGAGGTGGGGCAGCGACAGTCCGGCCTGGTCGGCGATCCGGGCGAGCGCTTCGACGGCGTCGAGCTTGCGTTCGTCGGTCATGTGCTGACGTGCCCAGTGCAGGCGGCCCGCCGTCGCCGTTTCCGCGTTGCCCTTGCGAAGGCGACCGGCGAGCAGACCCATCGCCAGCGGGCTCCACACCAGCACACCCAGCCCGTAGCGCTCGCAGACGGGCAGGACCTCGCGTTCGATCCCGCGGTTGAGGATCGAGTAGTGCGGTTGCTCGGACCGGAAGCGGGCCAGTCCGCGCCGTTCGGCCACCCACTGGGCTTCGACGATGTCCGACGCGGGCAGGTTGGAGTGGCCGATCGCGCGCACCTTGCCCGCGCGCAGCAGGTCGGTCAGCGCGCCGAGGGTCTCCTCGACGTCGGTGCCGGGTTCGGGGTGGTGGACCTGGTAGAGGTCGATGTGGTCGACGCCCAGACGGCGCAGTGATCCTTCGACGGCGGAGATGATCCACCGGCGGGAGCTGCCGCGATGGTTGGGGCCGGGTCCCATCGGGCCGTTGAACTTCGTGGCCAGGACGACGTCGTCGCGGCGACCGCGCAGGGCCTTCCCGACGATCTTCTCGGATTCGCCGTCGCCGCCGTAGACGTCAGCGGTGTCGATGACGTTGATGCCGCCGTCGAGAGCGCGGTGGACGATGCGGACGCAGTCGTCGGGATCGGGGTTTCCGTACGGGCCGAACATCATCGTGCCCAGGGTGTAGGCACTGATCTGGATGCCGGTCCGGCCGAGCGGGCGGGTGAGCACGGGATTCTCCTGCGGTGTGGAGGAGTGCGGCCGGGCCCGGGCGTGCTCGGCCGCGACGTCGACGATCCAGGTGACGCCGAAGCGGTCGGCGAGCATCCCGAAGGCGGGCGCCCACGGGGCGGGGCCGAACGCCTCGATCACGGTCGCGCCCTCGGCGAGGCCCTCCCACACGGGGGTGACCTCCTCGATGCTCTCGCCGCGGACGGACAGGAAGAACGGCTCCTCGGTGATCGTGGTGCCGTTCTCGCGACGCGTGGTGGGTGCGCCCGCAACAGCCGGCGTGTGCTCGCCGGGCACGTCGTAGGCCATGACGCGGAAACCGTTGTCGGCGACGACCTGGCCGAACACGACGTGGGCGGCGCCGGGCAGCTCGGCGGGCATCCCGAAGTCGGCGTAGGTGGCGACGGTGAGCTGCCCGCCGAACACCGACCGGTAGAACTCCAGGGCTTCGCGGGCCTGACCGCGGAAGTTCAGGTGGGCGACAGCGTTGAGCGACATGGTGTTCTGGTCCTTCACGAGTGGTTCCTGGTGCCGGAGGCTTCCGGCTACGAGAACCACGATGTCAGCAGTACCGGTCAGAGAACGTCCGCTACTTGTGGCACGGTGACGACATGCCGATCGCTTCCTCGACAACGACCTCCAGCCGGCTGCTGTCGCTGCTGTCCATGCTGCAGGCCCGCCGCGACTGGCCGGGCGGCCTGCTCGCCGAGCGGCTGGGCGTCAGCGAGCGGACCGTGCGCCGCGACGTCGACCGGCTGCGCGAGTTGGGTTATCCCGTCCACGCGGTCAAGGGCCCCGATGGCGGCTACCGGCTCGAAGCGGGCAGTCAGATGCCACCACTGCTGTTCGACGAGGAGCAGGCGGTCGCGCTCGCCGTGGCCCTGCGGATCGCCGTCGGGACGGGCGCGGGCATCGAGGAGGCTGCCGCGCGGGCCCTGGCCACCGTGCGGCAGGTCCTGCCGACACGGCTGCGGCAGCGCGTCGACGCCCTCGAGATCAACGCGGCCGGGCACGGCACCGATCCCCAGGTCGACACCGTGGTCCTGCTCGCGCTGAGCGCCGCGGTCCGCGCGCGAGAGGAACTGCGGTTCGACTACCGCTCCGCGGGAAGCCCCGACGATGCCGAGCCGCCCCCGCCTCGCCGGGTGCAGCCCCACCACCTGGTGGTGCGGGCCGGACGCTGGTACGTCCTCGGCTGGGACCCCGACCGCGGCGACTGGCGGACCTACCGTGCCGACCGGATGACACCGCGTGTCCCGACCGGACCGCGGTTCGTCCCCCGTGAAGTGCCGGGCGGCGACGTGGCCGCCTTCCTGGCGGCCCGCTTCAAGGGTTCGGAGAGCGCGAACACCTGGCCGTGCCGCGGCGAGGTGGTTCTGGACCTGCCGGTGGCGGAGGTGGCGCCGTTCGCCGGTGACGGCGTCGTCGAGCCGCTCGGGGCCACCCGGACCAGGCTGACGACGGGGTCCTGGTCCTGGGCCGCGCTCGCTGCGGCGCTGGCCCGTTTCGACACCGAGATCGACGTGGTCTCCCCACCGGAGCTGCGCGCCGCGTTCGCAGACCTGTCCCGTCGCGCCAACCGCGCCGCCAGGCCCGAACAGGGCCTGCCCCCGGTCAGCGGTCCCCGAGGATGAGCTGCTTCCCGGACGATCTTCGATCCCGGGCGGTACCGAAGATCGGGGCGTGCCGCTCACACGACAGAGGACGTGACCTGTGATGGTCGGGGTCGTGTGATCGAACCGCGATTCGTCGGTGAGTTCCAGAGGCCGCTGCACACCCCCGATCCACCCGGTCCGCCTCGGCCGCACTGGTGCGCGCGCGAGCGGCGGTTGTTCCTCACCCACCGACCGCCCCCGGCGGGAGCGCACTGACCTCTGTGCTGCACCGGGGCAACGTGCCACCGGGCCAGGAGCGCTTGCACGACAACCACCTCATCACCATCCACCAGGGCCTGATCCGCTGTGTGAGCAGATCCCCTCGCAGAACCACCCGCGCCGCAGCTCCGTCGCGCTGCGGCGCCACAGAGCAGAGAGTGGAAGCGGTCACCGTCGCGGCTGACGGCCAGCAACTCATCCCCACGCGCCAGACCCAGCCCCCTGGCGGGGGAACCTCACTCCGCGGGCTCGGCTCCGGTCAGTCCTGGTCCTCGGGCTCCTCTGCCCGCTTTTTCTGCTCGTCCACCGACGCGAACGGTCCCTCGGGCACCGGCGGGTTGAGCGCGTCGGACCACTTCGTCAGCGCAAGGAGAGCGTGATGGCCGATCCGACCGCGTGCCGGTGCGTCGCCGTCGTCGAATCGGCGCACGGTCCCGCGGTACTGCGGGACCGGTCATGCTGATGTCGAGGACAGGGCGCGGCGTTTGCGCAGCGCCAGCAGTCCGGCCACGACGCCGGTGGCGATCAGGGAGCCTGCGGTGTTGTTGAGGAAGTCCTGTGTTTCGCACAGACCGCGGTTCAGCAGCGGCTGTCCCAGCTCGATCACCGCGCTCAGCGCCGCCGCCGCGCCGAACACCGCGACGGGACGGTGGGTGGCCGCGACCGCGCAGAGCACCAACGGCATGAACAGCACCGCGTTGAGCAGCTCGTTGGCGCCGTGCAGCGAGAACCCGTCGACGTAGCAGAATCCCTGGTCCACCTGAGTCACGCCGGGCTGAGCGGTGTGGTTGGAGGTGGTGCGGGAGAACGTCACACCCAGCACCAGGCCGAGGAAGAGCCCCGCCAGCACAGCCGGTACCGGTCGCCACCCGAACCGCCGCGCCGCGAGCCGTGCGGTGAGGCCCAGTGCCGCGGAGCCGACGCACACACCGCCCGCGATGAGCGGGTCGGAGAGGAACCCGAGTGCCGCTCCGGCCGCCTGCCGGATCTGGTCGAACACGCGATGCGCACCTCTCCTCTGTCAGTCCGATCGAACGGTGTCACAACTGGCGCAGGTACGGACCGGTGGACGTCGTCGCCGACGCCCTCTCGACAGCCGGCTCCGTCGCCGGCTGTCGGAGGCGTACCCCGTACGCGGTGCAGGAGCCACCGCTGATCGACCGCGCGATGACCGTGCCGTCGACGGAGTAGGCGGAGTACTCGTTGCCCGTGTCGAGCGCGATCTTGTAGCCGTGGGCGTCGGGCACGGCCGACGGGTAGAACTCGGGCACGCGGGACGGTTCGTGGCCGTTGCTCAGCCCTTCGGTGGTGCCGGGGCCGCGCGTGATGATGATCGACACGGCCTTGTCGCTCTGGTCGAACACCACCGCGCCCCGCAGCGGCAGGTTCAGGCCGTAGAAGGCGCACGGGCCGGGGGTGGAGCTGTGCGGGGCGCCGATCAGGCCGGTGGCCCGAGCCTCGGTGAACGTCGTGCCGATCCTGATCGGTCCGAGACCGGCGTGGTCCAGCACGGTCGGTTGTTCGACGGCCGCGAAGGCGGCCCGCTCCGGCGGCGCGGCGGCCGCAGAGGTAGTCGGGTACCCGCTCAGGGCGGCGAGCAGGGCTGTGAGCGCGATGAGGCGCACGGTCGACTCCGATCGGTGAGTGTGGTGCGGTGATGCGGTCCGCCGCGGCGGACCGGGGTCCGTGCACCTTGCGGTGGCGCACGGACCCCGGCTGCCCGCCGGGTGGCCCGTCAGGGGGTGGGCTCGACGCCGGTGGTGTCGGTGACACCGGTCTGGACGGAGGTGAAGGTCGTGACGGTCCCCGCCGGGAAACCGTCGACGGCGCGGGTGGCGACCCTGCGTTCGCCGATGAACCGGCCGGTGTCCGGGTCGACGATGATCTCCTGGCGCACGTGGCCGTCGTCCACGCCCAGTGCGGTGCCGATGCGGCCGTCGAGGTCGGCCTGCCGGTCGGTGACCTGAAGACCGGGGAGCTTCGCCAGCGCCCGGTAGAGGTTGGCCTGCACGTGCCCGTCGATCAGGCCGCTGCGCAGCGCGGTGGCGGCGTGGTCCAGCATCCGCACCTCGGTGCGGGCCTCGTCGTCGGGGGGAAGGTCGTCCTCCAGGCGCTTCAACAGCTCGTCGGGGTCGGTGGGCAGACCCGCCTGCCACTCGGCCGTGGGGTGCAGCCAATCACCGGGCCTGTGGCACTGCTGGTCGGGTTCGACGAAGAAGTCGCCGCAGCGGGCGCGTTGCTCCCCCTCGGGCCAGCCGCCCTGCGGCCAGGTGCTGGTGGTGGCCACACCGGCTGCCCGCGCCTCCTGCTCGGTGCCGAGCACCCACTGCTGGTCGCCGGTCACGTCCCGGCGCAGCAACCACTCCCCGGCCGGGTCGGCCGGGACCCAGGTCTGCAGCAGGTTCTCCGCCAGCCGGGCGAACCGCCGGCCGTCCCCGGCGGTCGACGAGGCCATCCACCAGGCCCTGGTGGCCACGTAGCGGTGCCGGCCGGGTCCGACCGGCTCGTCGGCCTCGCCGATCACCCCGGCCGCCGCCCGGTCCAGGGTGGCCGCCGCCTCCGCGGACGCCGACGGCGGCGAGCCGCCGAAGGAGACGGTCTGCGCGACCAGCCCGCCCGCCACCAGCACACCCACCGCCACCGCTCCGAGCAGCGACCGCCGCCCCGACCACCCCGACCGGCGTGGTCGCGGTCCTCGTGGCCCGGCCCGGCTCGACCGGGCCTCCTCCACCGAACTCACGCCCGGTGGGACGGCCTCCCACCGGGCGGCCCCGCTCGTCCTCCCGTGCCGATCGGCGTGCTGCTCGGCGCCGTCCATCAGCGCCGCCCGTGCGCGCGCCAGCGCCGGCTCGTCGGCGCGGACGCCGGCGTTGAACTCCGCCAGCGCGAAGTCCAGCTCGTCCTCCGTCCAGGTGTGGTCGAAGTCGTGGTCACTCATCGCCGTTCCTCGCCTTCTCGGTGTTCGTCTCGTGGGCACGCAACCGGGTACGAGCCCGGTGCAGGCGGGAACGGACCGTGCTGACCGGGATGCCCAGCGCCTGGGCCACCTCGTTGGAGTCCAGCCCCGCCCAGCTGGTCAGCAGCAGCACGTCCCGGTAACCGGCGTCCAGTCCGGCCAGCGCGCCGGCCAACCGCCGCGTCCGAGCCGAGGCGTCGATCCGCTCGGCCACCCGCTCCTCGTGGCCCTCGCCCCCCTCCGACGTCCCGGCCGCCCGCGCCGCCGCGTGCTCGTCGACGCCGACGTTCGGTCGGTGCCCGCCGTTCGTCTCCCACCCGGAGGGGGACGTGACATCCACTGGTCAGCGGACGATCCGGTGCAGTGCGGCGTCCAGGATCTCGATCGGCTCGGTGGGCAGGGTGTAGTCGTGCACACGCGTGGAGCGCGCGCGGCGGGGTCGGGGCGCGGGATGGCGATGCGCAGCCGCTCACCGTCGGGGCTGTGACGCTCGCCCGGGACCTGGCGGGCGGCGGTGTTGAGGGGCAGGGTCATGTGATTGAGCCTCGGCTCGCCGGTGGGCTCCAGCAGCCGCGGGGCGGTGGCGGTGCTGCCCTGGTCGATCAGCGCGCGCAGGAACACCGAGCCGCCGGTCAGCGCCTGGCGCAGGATCTGCTCGGCCACGTCCACGCTCCACTGCACACCTCCGACCCGCCGAGGCCGCACTTGCCGCGTCGGCGGGCGCGTGGCTGGCGGCTGCTCGGCACAGGTGCGCGACCGCTCGGGGGTGTCCGCGCTCAGCGCTTCCGGGTCACTTGGTCGCGGTCTTGTCGATCCGGTGGGAGGCGACGAGCGGGTTCTCGTTCAGCAGGCGCAGACCGAGGGGCGTGATGAGGTGGGTGACGCGGTGTGCGCGTTGGTGTGTGCTGATCAGGCCTGTGTTGCGCAGGATCCCGATGTGGTGGCTGACGGTGGCCGGGGTGACGTTGTTCCGCTGTGCCAACGCCGAGGTGGTGCTGCCAGTCACTGTCGAGTGCAGGATGGCGGCTCTGGTGTGACCGAGCAGCGCGTTCAGGTCCCCGCGGCGTTCCCGATGGAGTCGGGACTCCGGCCGCAGGGGGAGCACCAGAACCGGGCGCATCGCCGGGTCCGCCAGGGCCACGGGGTGGCACAGGGCGAAGTAGCACGGAACCAGCAGCAGACCGCGGCCGCCGAGGTGCAGGTCGCGCTCTACCGGGTAGTCCCAGACGGTCAGCACCGGCGGCTCCCACCGCATCAGCGGTTCGAAGCCGGCCAGCAGGCCGTCCGGCCCGTGCTGCAGGTAGGTGTGGATGAGTTCAGCGCGTTCCGCGCGAAGGGCCTCTTCGACGACGGGCAGGTGCGCTTCGATCACCTCACGGGCGTAGACGCGCAACGCCCACCGCAGTTGTCGCAGTGCGCCGATGTCACCGCGACCCATGTCGTCCAGCCAGGCGGAGGAGCGGGCCGCACGCCGAAGCCAGCCGATCTCCTCCGCCAGCCGAGCCCGTGAGGTGGACAGCACGACGTCGATACCGGTGTCCAGATCGGGTACGTCCATCGCTGGAGTGAGGAAGTCGGGGAAATAGGCCGCGTGCGGCGCCACCTCGGCCAGTGCGCCGACAGCCGCCCGCACGTGGTTGCTGCGTGCGGCCACCTCTCGCACCTGTCTTCGCCACCGGTCGAAGTACGCCCGGCCGCCTCCGTGCTGGAGCAGCTGGACACTGCTGACCACTTCCCACATCGGGTCCATCTCCATCTTCACCCTCGTACGTCCCAAATCCGCACCGGTGAAGTGGACGCGCAAGCTCGGCACAAGCCCCTCTGTGACATCGACGTTCGTACTGCGGAGTCACCCGGCCTCCCCGGGCCGGACACGCACAGCGGACTGCAGATGCGGCGTCGTGCGCTCGAACACCCGATCAGAGCAGTGATCCTGCGGGGTTCGAACGTTGTCGAACGACCACGAAGTCGTGTGAGTCCTCGGCCACGATTGCCGGACCGGTGCGCAGAAGAAGTGAGAACCGCATCGGTGCACCGAATCAGCGGATGTCAACCGACATCCACCTACAGCGAAGGATCGACATGAGGACAGTTGTTTCAGCTCTGCTCCTGACGGGCACCGCACTCCTGGGACTCGCCGGGCAAGCGACCGCCGCACCCGCCACGACCCCCGAGACCGCCCAGAGCAAGGAGGTGGCGGCCCAGGCGTACCGCTGTGGCTACTACGACGGCACGGTGACTTTCCGGCGCGGCGACGTCGGTAACGCTGTCCGCGAGATCCAGTGCCTGATCAACATCGGGTACTACACGCCCGAACTGCAGGTGGACGGCGAGTTCGGTACGAAGGTCGACGCGGCCGTCAGGTGGTACCAGCGCTGCTCCGGCATCACCGTCGACGGCGTGGTCGGTCCCGACACGTGGTACCAGTTGCGCAACAACCCGAACTGCTGAACCCCCTGTCGCAGGCGATGCGCATCACGCCCATCGCGATCTCGGTACGAGCCGCCCTCGTAGCAGATGTCATGAAGACTCCTCCAACAGTTTTCGTGGACTTCGGTTCAAGTGCGCTTCGACGGTGACAACGTTGTGAGCAGTGCGCTGCAGCGATTTTCCGCACTGGTGATGAGCGGACACCAGATGTAGCGGGCACGGGTTGTCAACCGCCCGAGCGAGAAACGCCGGACAACAACTTCCGGACAAAGCCCGTGCCGTGTTCGGTCCGCTTGTGAGCACGCCGCTGGTCCTGCTCAGCGGCGCCACGTCCAACGACCACCGGCCCCCGTCGGCCGTGGTGACGGGAACTGGCGAGACGCCGGAGTCGTGCTGTGAACCAGGACGGGCAGCGGGTTGCGAGCGCCGTTGTCACCGGCCGGGCCCAGCAGGTGTTCCGCACGGCGTCGGCGGAGGTCGTGAACGCCGAACGACTGCTGCGCCGGGCTGGCGTGCGCGGTGTTCGAGTCGCAGTCGTGCACCGCCAGCGGGCGATGTTCTCGGGGCTCGCCCTCCGCTGCGATGCGGCGGACACCGGCGAGGTGACGCCCTCGGCGCCGGGGGCGGTCGCTGTCGATGCGTTCGCCCCGGCGCCGGATCCGCGTGCGCAGCGACCGGCTGATCGTCGCTGAACCGCCCAGCGGCGCGGTCGCTGCCGGTGACGCCACACAGTTCCTCACAGCGATGAACTCCAACGGCTCGTCATCTGTCGACACGTCGTCACCGCCATCGTCGAGCCGACCCGAGTCACCAGGCCTGCGACCTGACCACCGCAAGACACGAAGACGTGGACCCGTCCCGCTGCAAAGCGGTACAAAGACCCTCGGGTACAGGATGTGCGACGGGGGAACACACGTGCGGTGGAATACAGGCGCCCGGATCCGCGGGTGTGAAATCAATCCAGTGACCACCTTCGCAGTTCTTCCCTGGTCCCATCGTCCTGTCGACGACGTTGTGGTGGCGGGTGCGACGTGTCCACGGTCGCGCACCGCCTGGACGGTTGCCAGGACCTCGACCGGCACTTCACTGGCACTTGCCGCACCGGTGTGCCGTTCCCCGCGGTCACGACGCCCACGGCGCCGGGCCAGCAGGACGTGGTGTCACAGTCGTAGCGGGGATCCCGATGTTCGGTGACCTCGTGCGCGAGTGGCGACGACGCTCGTCGTTGACCCAGGAAGAACTCGCGGCCAGGACCGGCCTCGGCCTGCGCAGCATCGGTAAGATCGAGACCGGGCGGATCGCCGCACCGAGGGCGGCGACGGTGCGCCTGCTCGCCGACGCCTTCGGCCTCACCGACACCGACCGCGACCGCTTCCTGCAGGTCGCCTCGGGAACGGGTGATCGGTCGCGGGGTGCGACAGCCACGCCCGCCCAACTGCCCGCGTCCCCGGTGCTGACCGGTCGTGCCGCCGAGCTGGCGCTGCTGGACGAGAGTGTGGCGGAGACCTCCGGCACGGTGGTGGTCTCGGCGATCGGCGGGGCTGGCGGGATCGGCAAGACCTGGCTGGCGCTGGCGTGGGCGCACCGCCACCTGGACCGCTTCCCCGACGGGCAGCTGTTCGTGGACCTGCACGGATTCAGCCCCGCAGAGGCGCCGGTGGCATCGGGGGCGGCGGTGCGCGGATTCCTCGACGCCCTCGGCGTCGACCCCGGCCGCATCCCCACCGGGCTGCACGCGCAGGCCGCACTGTACCGCAGCCTGCTCGCCGGACGGCGGATGCTGGTGGTGCTGGACAACGCAGCCACCAGCGAGCAGGTCGTTCCGCTGCTGCCGGGCAGCCCGACCTGCACCGTGCTGATCACCAGCCGCCACCGGCTGGCCTCCCTGATCGACCGGCACGGCGCCCGCCACCTGTCCCTGGACGTCCTCACCCGCGACGAGGCCCACGCTCACCTGGTCGCACGCCCGGGTGCCGACCGCGTCACCGACCAGCCCGACGCCGCCGAGGAACTGCTCGAGCTGTGCGGAGGCCACCCGCTGGCTCTGTCGATCACCGCCCGCAATGCCGCCACCCGCCCTGACATCGCACTGGCAGAGACCGCCGGCGAACTGCGGGAGCTGGGACTGCAGATGCTCGAGCACGACACCGACCCCGCCGCGAGCCTGCCCGCCGTGCTGTCCTGGTCGCTGCGCCACCTCACCGACACCCAGCGCACCGTGTTCGCACTGCTGGGCATCACCCCCGGCCCTGACACCACCCTGCCCGCCGCGACCGCCCTCACCGGCCTGCCCTCGGCCTCCACCCGCAAAGCACTGTCGGCGCTGGAGGAGGCATCTCTGCTCCAGCGGCAGCCGGCGGGTCGTTACGCGATGCACGACCTGGTCCGCGACTACGCCGCCAGCACCGCCGATGATCTACCCCACGGCGTGCGGGAGACGGCCCTGACACGGGTACTGGACTTTCATCTGCACACCGCTCATACAGCCAACCGCCTGCTGGCACCCCACCACCAACTCCTGCACCCGCAGCCGCCCGCGCCCGGTGTGCATCCGCTCCCGCTGCCCGACGCCGCGGCGGCGACGGCGTGGCTGCGGGCCGAGCACGCCACCCTGCTGGCCGCCCAGCGCGCCGCGGTCGCCCGCGGCCGCCACCACGTCGTGTGGCACCTGGCCTGGACACTGGACACCTTCCACCAGCGCGGCGCGCACCTGCGCGACGCGCTCGCGGTGTGGCTGCTGGCGCTGGACGCCGCTGCCCACCTGCCCGACCCCGCTGCCGGCAGTCGCACCCACCGGCTGCTGGGCCACGCCTGCTCCCGGCTGGGCCTGCACGAGGAAGCCACCGAGCACCTGACCCGGGCCCTGGACCTGGCCGCGCGCCGACACGACCCCGCACAGCAGGCGCACGCCCACGAGGCGCTCGCGTTCGCCTGGTCGCAACGCGGCGAGAACCGACGAGCCTTGGGCCACGCACAGCACGCTCTCGCCCTGCACCGCAGCCTCGAGCATCCGGTGTGGGAGGCCGACTCGCTCAACGCGGTGGGCTGGTGCGCCACGCGCCTGGGCGAGTTCGACACCGCCCGCGAGCACTGCCACGCAGCCCTCGCCCTGTACCGCCACCACCACGCTCCCGACGGCGAAGCAGACACCCTCGACACCCTCGGGCTCATCGCTCAGCACACCGGCGAGCACCACCAGGCCATCGAGCACTACCGCCAGGCACTGGCCCTCTACCGCGCCCTGGGCGACGCCTGGGAGAGCGCCAACACCCTGGACAACCTCGGTCATCCCCACACCGCCCTCGGACAGCACGAGCACGCCCGCGCGGCATGGCAGGAAGCCCTGCAGCTGTACCGGGAACAAGGCCGCAGCACCGACGCCGGGCGGGTGCAACGACAACTCGACGGCCTCGAGCCGGAACCGATCAGACCGTCGCATACGACCAAGACCGCGCAGGGCAGGTGAGCAGAGCGCATCGCACCCCGACATCCCCTACGGCGCCACCACCGCCACCGGAGCAGCCGCGGAGGTCAACCCCTTCCGCTGGCTCGGCGGCTACCAGCTCAAGGACGGCGTCTACACCCTCTGCCACCGCTACTACAACACCACCCACGCCCGCTTCACCGCACCCGACCCCACCGGCCAAGAAACCAACCCCTACGCCTACGCGCAAGGCGACCCCATCAACCGCAGCGACCCCACCGGCGCCTACAGCGTCGAGGAATTCAGGTCGGATCTCGGAACCATCGCAGACACCATCGCCGTCGTCGCAGTTGTCGGTGGAATCATCGGATGTGCCATCGTCACCGCAGGAACCTGTCTCGCTGGTGCCGCAACAGGCGCTTTCTACGGGGGTGCCGTCGGATTGGGTTTTGGTTTCGGTGTCGTCGCATTCTGGTGACGCGGGACAGAGAAAGGAAACGACGTGCGTCGTGGCAAGTCGCAGGCATGGGCAGTAATATCTCTGGTACTGCTCGGGTTCATCGCAAGTTGGATTGCTTACCTGCTGGGGATTGATCGATCCTGGGCATTTGCGGTGGCCGCTGCGGTGGGCGTCATTTCCGTCGTAGTGATGATGAGGGTTTATCGTCGTTGAGTTGACGCTTAAAAATTAAGATCAATTCCTCGGTGGTCACGTTCGCTCCCGCATGAGTTGACACCTGTTTCGCCCTCGAAATTGGAGTGGTAAAAGAGTTTTCGGTAAAAGTGAACAGTTCGGTGGTGGGCGAAGTTCTGACATTTTCTCACCACCGAACGTTTGCAGCGGGGAGCCCTTTCCAACCTCATCCGACGGTGGGATGGAGTGAGGGGACGGCTCGGATCGGGTCGGCGATTCGACTAGTGGAGCAACAGAGGCGGCAAGATCGCCGCAGAACCGACCTGTCCCCTGGCGGAGGTCCTGGCCGGCCGCGCCGCGCTGCCGGCGACGAGCTGCCCGCGGCGGTGTTGGTGGCACCTGAGGCTCATCATCTGGTCGTGGCTTCCAGCGCCCGGGTCTGGTTGCTGGACACCGGTGCGCTGTCCGCGGTGCGTCCCTCGGCGGATCTGTTGCTGGCCACTCTGGTGGTGGCGTGCGGGCCGCGTGCGCTGGCGGTGGTGCTCACCGGGCGCGGCACCGGCGCGCAGGTGGGTGTCCGTGCGGTGGCGTGTTGTGGTGGCACGGTCTTCGCGCAGGATGAGACGACCTCGGCGTTCTTCGGGATGCCGGGTGCTTCGATCACCACCGGTGATGTCGAGCGGGTGCTGGCGCTGTCCGACATCGCTGCCGCCATCGACAGCCACTGTCACCAGCCGCCGTCCGGCTGACCCTCTCAGCGCGCCGCTGGGGGCGGTTTCGGGGTTTCTGGGGTTGGTGTACCGGCGGAGCCGGTGGGGGTGTGCTGAGGGGCTCTCGTCCGTTGTCGTCTCTGTCGCGGCTCGTGGACGCCGGTGCTGTGGCGTGAGTTCGGTTGCCTCGAGCAGGGGGACGTGACTTTGCCTGGTCAGGACCGCTTGAGCGCGTGTCGTGGTGGGCTTGGTGCTGGGTGTGGGGTCGGGTGGTGTGTCCGCCGGAGGCGGGGAGTGCCTCGTGCGGGTGCGCAGAGCCCATGCTCGTAGCAGATGCTGTGTGGCGTGATGTTTGGGGTGCGCGGAGCGGACTTGTCGTTGTGTCGCAACAGGTCTAGCATTACTCGTATTCGCATTGTGCAGTAAAATTGCACCGGTTATTGTTGTATCGCAAGGCGTTGCTGTCGCGCGGAGCGCGAACATAAGTGCTTGTGATCTTCGTTTTTTGATGCACCATCACAAGTCTTGTTAGGACAGTGATAACTATGTTGTGTACCAACGGGTTTTTCGGTATAGTCTCCACTATGGATGGTGACGGTGAGCGAAACTCTTGCGGAGCAAGGGTTTCGCGAGCGCGAGTAGACGCCCGGAGGGCGTCGGTTAGGCAAGCGGAGCGCGGCAGA
>NZ_JAEIOJ010000020.1 GCF_016464305.1 Umezawaea beigongshangensis | reverse complement strand
CTGCCCTTCCACCGCTTCCGCACCAAGGAGGGCAAGGGCGTCGACTCCCTGCTCAGCCCCGAGATGAAGTCCACCGGCGAGGTCATGGGCATCGACTCCTCCTTCGGCACGGCCTTCGCCAAGTCCCAGACCGCCTCCTACGGCTCCCTGCCCACCTCGGGCAAGGTGTTCGTGTCGGTCGCCAACCGGGACAAGCGCGCCATGATCTTCCCCATCAAGCGGCTCGCCGACCTCGGCTTCGAGGTGCTCGCCACCTCCAGCACCGCCGAAGTGCTGCGCCGCAACGGCATCGTCCACACCCAGGCGATCGGCGACGTCGTCGGGGAGATCGTCGGCGGCAAGTTCTCCTTCGTCGTCAGCACCTCGGACGACCGCTCCCCCGCCGGCGCGGCGGACCGGGCGATCCGCGCGGCGGCCTCGGCGCACCAAGTCCACAGCATCACCACCATCCGCGGCCTGGGAGCCGTGGTCCAGGCGCTGGAGGCCAGCGTTGCCACCGATGACGCGCCCGAGCTGATTCCGCTGCAAGAAGCGCACCGGTCGCTGCGCGCCTGACGCGCGGCACCGCCCCCGAGACCCGCACGACCACCAGCGCGGAGCCGACCGGCTCCCGCGTCGACCGAACACGCCCCAACACCGGAAGGCAGAGCCGACCATGCTCGTCCTGGGTATCACCAACAACGACCTCGCAGGTGCCTGTCTGCTGCGTGACGACGAGATCGTCGCCGCAGCCAGCGAGGAGCGGTTCACCCGCGTCAAGGAACACCGGACCTGGCCCGAGCGGGCCATCGACTTCGTGCTGGCCGAGGGGGGCGTGACCCTCGCGGACCTCGACCGCGTCGCCTACGGCTGGCACGCGGGCTTCGACGCCGAGCGCCACCTGCTGCTGTACGTCGAGCGGGTCGCCCACGAGGCCACCCGACGCCCCGAGGGCCTCCCGCACGTCCGCAAGCGGATCTCCGACGAGATCGTCAACGACCGCGCCAAGCGCGCCGAGTTCGACGAGTTCGCCGAGCGGCACGGCCTGCGGGACAAGGTGGTGCTGGTCGACCACCACGAGTCCCACGGCATGGGCGCGTTCGTGTGCTCGCCGTTCACCGACGCCCTGGTGGTGACCTGCGACGGGCGCGGAGACTTCCAGTCGCTGACCATCAGCTTCGTCTCCGGCGACGAGGAGCGGGTGCTCCAGCGGGAAACCTCTGTGGACAGCCTCGGCTACTTCTACGGGCGCATCACCCGGTTGCTGGGCTTCCGGCCCAACCGGCACGAGGGCAAGATCACCGGTCTGGCCGCCAACGGTGATCCCGAGCGGCTGCTGCCGCTCATGCGGATGATGATCGACATCGAGGACGGCCGACTGCGGGCGCGCTGCGGCGACTACTACCAGCCCTCCTACGACACCTACTCGGACGTCCTGCTGGAGGCCGTCGCGGCCGAGCCGCCCGCCGACGTCGCCGCCGCCGCCCAGCGCCACCTGGAGAACCTGCTCTCCGAACTCGTCACCACCCACATCGCCGGGGTGCCGACGTCGAACGTGTGCCTGGGCGGCGGGGTGTTCGGCAACGTCAAGCTGAACCAGCGCATCCTGGAGTGCCCCGGCGTCGACAACGTCTACGTCATCCCGCCGATGGGCGACGGCGGCCTGCCCCTGCACAGCGCCGCCGTGGTCGCCTACCGCGAAGGCGGACACCGCTACGACGCGCCGTCGATGGCGCTCGGCCCCACGGCGGCGACCGACGACGACACCCTGGCGAACCTGCTGCGGTCCTACCCCTCACTGCAGTTCACCCGTTCCGACGACCCGCGCGGGATGCTGCTCAAGGCCCTGGAGGACAACCGGGTGATCGGGCTCTACCGGGGGCGCATGGAGTTCGGCCCGCGCGCCCTGGGCAGGCGCAGCATCGTCTACCGGACCGACGACCCGAGCATGAACGACTGGCTGAACCAGCGCCTCAAGCGCACCGAGTTCATGCCGTTCGCCCCGATCACCGCTGACGTGCTCGCCGCGTCGTGCTACGTGAACTGGCGCCCCGACCACGCGGCTGCCCGGTTCATGACGCTCACCTACGACTGCACGCCGGAGTTCGCCGAGTCGTGCCCGGCGGTCGTGCACGTGGACGGCACGGCGCGACCGCAGGTCGTCCGTCACGAAGACGATCCGTTCCTGCACGGAGTGCTACTGTCCTGGCACGACCGCACCGGTCAGGCAGCCCTGGTCAACACCTCGTTCAACAAGCACGAAGAACCCATCGTCGGCTCCCCCCGGGACGCGCTCGACGCCGTCAGCGACGGCATCGTCGACCTCCTGCTGGTGGACGACCGGTACTTCGTGTGGGCGGACGACACGGTGAACCCGATCGTCTGATCGGCGCGGGAGGCCGACGAAATCCACTGGTGAAAGGTCGTGCGATGAATTCTCCGGTCCAGCGAGTCACCGCCGGAGCCGTGGTGTTCGACATGGACGGCGTCCTGATCGACTCGCGGTCGGTCATCGAGTTCGCGTGGCGCGAGGCGGCGCGGGAGTACCTGGCCCGGGACCTCACCGAGGAGGAGGTGCGCGACCACGTCCACGGCCGCAACGGCAGCCACACCGTCGCGACCTTGTTCCCCGGGTTCGACGAGCGTCGGCAGCGCGACATCTGGCGACACGTCGACCGGATCGAGGAAACCGCGCCGTACGAGGCGATTCCGGGCGCGGCGGAGTTCGTGCTGGCCCTGGCCGACGCCGGGACGGCGCTGGCGCTGGTGACCAGCAGCTGGCCCGCGAAGATCGACCACGCGCTGGACATGATCGGGGTGCGCGCCGCGCTGCCCGTGGTCGTGCACCGCGACGAGGTCTCCCGGGGCAAGCCGCACCCGGAGCCCTACCTCACGGCCTGTTCGCGGCTCGACCTGTCGCCGGACGAGGTGGTGGTGTTCGAGGATTCCGTGAGCGGTGTGCGCTCGGCGGTCGAGGCTGGCGCGTGGTGCGTCGGGGTCGGGTCGGAGGACCTGGGCGACACCGGCGTGCTGCTCACCGTGCCCGACTTCACCGACGTCTCGGTGCAGCTCGACGAGCGGTCCACCGCGACCGTGCTCGTCGGCGGCGGCGTCCCGGTGGTGGACCTGCGCCGCAGGGTGGGTTCCACCGGCGCCTGATCCGGTGGAACCGGTGGGTCGGCCGTACCGGGACGGCCGACCCACCGCCTGCCGGTGATCTCAGCCGCCCAGGTGGAGAGCGCATGACGACCGAGGCCCCGAAACGCTCGCGGGCACGGTTGCGCTCCGCCGTGACATCAGCCAGCACGGCACGACGACCGGCCGCGCTGCTCCGACTGTCCTGTGTGGAGATACCGGCCCCACGGCACCAGCTCACCCTCCCGGAACCCCGGCCGGGCAACGCCGGTCCACGGTTCTCCCCCGGAGCCGAGCACTTCTCGCGGCACTGCCGCACCGACTCCCGGCCACCACGCTTCAACGGCTCCGACCGCTGGTGCGTCCGGAGACAGTGCTGCGGTGGCACCGGGACCTCCTCGCGCGACGCCACGTGGCCAGGTTCCGCCAGGGCAGCACGGTCGGCCACGGGCCATCCGCTCGATCCGGCTCCTGGTGCTGCGCCTGGCGCAGGAGAGCCCCGTCCGGCACCTCCGCCGCACCCGTGCCGCTCGTGCTGCGGCACGAGAACGCAGTCCTCCGACGGCAACCGGCGGGTCCGGTCCGCCACGAGCCCGCTGACCGGTGCTGGTTCCCCGCCCTGTCCGGGCTGCTCGATCGTCGGGGTCACCGCCGAATCCAGGGCGAACCGACCCGCCTCGGCCACCGCACCGCCGCCTCGGCGGTGAGGCCGATCCTGCACGAAGACGGCACCGACCCGGCACACGTTCTGGTGCCGCGCCAACAGATCACGGTTCGGGGCCGCCACGGTCGCGGCCCCCGGCTCATCCTCGGATCGACAGGTCCTGGATGCCGATGACCGGTCTCGACATCGTGGAGGGACACCGACCACGAGGAGACCGAGCACCCATGACCTCCCCGACGTCCTCCCTGTCCCGGCGCCGCCTTCTGGGCGCTGCGGGCACCGCTGCCGCCGCTGGAGCCGTGGCCATGACGCCCTCCTGGGCGCCGGCGAACGCGGCCACCGAGTCGGAGCTCGTCCCCACCGACCGCGGCGGCCATCCCGAGAAGCCCAACGTCCTGGTCGTCCTGGCCGACGACCTGGGGTGGGCCGACATCTCCTGCTACGGCTCCCCGGAGATCAGGACGCCGCACCTCGACCGGCTGGCGCTGTCGGGAATCCGCTTCACCGACGGATACGCCGCCGCTCCGCTGTGCTCACCGACCCGCTTCGGCCTCTACACCGGCCGCTACCCGGCCCGGCTCCCCGGCGGCCTGGCGGAGCCGATCGTTCGGCCGAACGAGATCGACGGCATTCCGCTGGACCAGCCGACCCTGGCCAGCCTGCTCAAGTCGCAGGGGTACGCGACCCGGATGTTCGGCAAGTGGCACTGCGGGTACCTCCCCTGGTTCAGTCCCACTCGCGTCGGGTGGGACGCGTTCTTCGGCGCCATGGGCGGCGCCGTCGACTACTTCTCCAAGGTCAACCCCAACGGCGACCACGACCTCTACGAGAACGAGGTCGAGGTGGAGGACCTGCGGTACTTCACCGATCTCATCACCGACCGCACCGTGGGCTTCATCCGCGAGGAGCACCACGAGCCGTGGCTGGTCAACGTCAACTTCACCACGCCGCACTGGCCGTGGGAGGGACCGGGCGACGTGGCGATCAGCCAGGAGCTGACCGCCCGGACCCTGGCCGGTGAGACCGGCGAGAACGGAGCGCTCGCCCACTGGGACGGCGGCAGCCGCGAGGTCTTCAAGGAGATGGTCGAAGGGCTGGACGCCGCGGTCGGGAAGATCCTCGCGGCACTGGACGCCACCGGGCAGCGCCAGAACACCGTCGTCCTGTTCACCAGCGACAACGGCGGCGAACGCTGGTCGAACACGTGGCCGCTCTACGGCGCCAAGGGCGACACGAGGGAGGGCGGGATCAGGGTGCCCGCGATCCTGAGCTGGCCGGGCGTGCTCCCCCGCCGCACGGTGAGCCGCACGCCGGTGATCACCATGGACTGGACGGCGACGTTCGTCGAGCTGGCAGGAGCCGCCGCCGGTCCCGCTCACCCGTTCGACGGCGTGAGCCTCGTCGACCACCTGCTGCGCGGCAGGCCCGCACCAGGGCGCGACCTGTTCTGGCGGATGCGCAGGAGCCGGGCCCTGCGCCGCGGCGACTGGAAGTTCTACTACAGCGCACTGCCGCAGCCCGGAATGCCCGCACCCGGCCCGCACCTGTACAACCTCGCCGACGACCAGCGCGAACTGGCCAACCTCGCCGCGAAAGAACCCGGCAAGCTCGCCGAACTCGTCGCCGCCTGGGAAACGATCAACGCCACCCTCCTCCCCTACCCGCCACCAGCGGCTGGATGATCCGGCACCACCCCGAGGCGCGGGTCAGCGATTCGGCGGAAGCGTCACCGGTGGTGACGACGTGGAGCGGTCGCACGACCCCGACACCGGACGTAGGGGCGACGTCAACATCCGCTACGACACGCCTGACGAGCTCGTCCGCGGGCGTGGACGCGGGCCGGGAGGGCGAGGGGGCGTCGCGGTCGGACACGACGACCTGGCCGTTGCGCGCGTGCACGAGCGCGACGACCTCTCGGACCGGGTGGTCACCGGTCGGGCGGTGCCAGGGGCAGCGCGGTGCCGGCCAGGAGGGTTCTCGGCACCTCGACCAGCCTGTCGCGGGGGTCGTGATCGTCCACCACGTGCGGCAGGGCGGTGAGGGCACCGGCTACACCGACGGGGAGGACGCGGACGCCCGAGCCCCCGCCGACGTGCAGCGGGTCCGTCGTGGTCAGGACCTCTCGACGTTCATCCGCGGCGTTCAACACCTCCACCAGTTCGCGCAGGAGTGCCGGGTTCGCCGCGTGCTCGCCGCGGTGCGGCACAACGCCGTCGTCGACGACGCACGTGGAGGTACCCGGGCTCCGGCCGATCCGGGAACGGGCGGAGCACGTCGTGCAGGCCGCGCCGGACGGGGTTCTGCGCGCCACCCGAGTCGATCACCCCGGCCCTGCGGGCGCACCGCGCGGCCGTGCAGAGCGTGCTCGACCCGGTGAACGACAGGCTTCTCGTCGTTGCTCCGACTCGCCCGACACGGGGAACATCCTCCCTCGAAGCGCTGTCCGGGATCGGGGTGTCCGGTCCGAGGGGACGACCTCACCTGTCGTCAGTGGAGCACTTGTGCTCCGATGACGGACAGCACCTGCAGCTTCTCGTAGCTTTCGCTGCCGGGTGTGGCGGTGTAGACCATCAGGGAGTGCGCCTGGCCGGGGTCGACGAGTCGCTGGCAGTTCAGTTCGAGCGCGCCGACCTCGGGGTGGTTGAAGTGCTTGACGTCGTGGGGGCGTAGTCCGATCTCGTGGTCGTCCCACACGCGTCGGAACTCCTCGCTGCTGTTCAGGAGCAGGTCGGCCAGGTGGGAGGCCCGGGAACCCGGACCGCGCAGGGTGACCAGCGCACGCAGCCCCGAGACGTACATCCGGGTGAGGAACGGATGTTCTTCTGGCGCGTAGATCTGCCGGGCGACGGGGTCGGTGAACCACCGGTATCCCGAGCTGCGAGCGGGTCCGGTGTACCGGGTCGAGTCGCCGGTGAGTGCGACGCCCATCGGGCTCTGCCGCAGGGTCTCGCCGAGCTCGGTGACGATCTCGGCGGGTGTGTCGTCCAGGCGGTCGAGCACCCGCAGGAGGCCGGGGCTGATGTGGTCGGGGGACGCTCCCCGGTCCGGCGGGTTGTGCCCGGCGAGGCGGAACAGGTGGTCGCGTTCGTCGAGCGAGAGGTGCAGCCCCTGAGCGATCGAGGCGAGCATCATGGGCGACGGCTGCGGGCCGCGTTCCCGCTCCAGGCGGGAGTAGTAGTCGACCGACATGTGGCACAGCGACGCGACCTCCTCGCGCCGCAGCCCGTTGGTCCTGCGCCGCGGCCCGCGCGGCAGACCGACGTCCTCGGGTTGCAGTGCCTCTCGGCGGTTGCGGAGGAACTCCGCCAGCCCAGGACGATCGATCACGACGCTCCTCCTTCTGGGGTACTACCTCGTTTCTACCGCTTGGCAGGAACACGTAGCCACGGCCCGTCGATCCCCCTCTCCGCACCCGCGGTGAGCGGGGAGTCCGTGCTCGGGCGGTCCTGGACAGGTCTGCGCCGTCCGGCGACAGCACCCCCACCCCGTCCGGACAGCGCGCCCTCGTCACCGGCGCGAGCGACGGGATGAGCCCGGGACCGCCACCCGACTGGCCGCGGACGGTGCGGAGGTGCGCACGCCGGCGCGCGACCCCTGCGAGGGCGAGGCCGCGGTCACCAGGATCAGGAGGGTCGTGCCGGGTGCGAATGCCTCGCTGCGCCGCCGGATCAACCGCCGTGCGGTCCCCCGCTCTGGTCGCTGCGGGTCCCGACCAGGTCCGTTCCACGACGTCGGGCCAGCGCTGGCCCACGCGTTCACGGTCGTGGCGGACCGCTTCCCCCTCGGGCAGACCGGCCCGACTCACACCGTTCGAACGTCGAGGTGTTCGACGTCGAGCTGACGGCCCGGGAGAGGGACCGGATCGCCGCGATGGGCGGGAACACGCGGTCCCGCGACCTGCCCGAACAGGTCGAGCGAATCGTCCTTTCGCGCGACGTGGGCGTGGGTGGACTACGACAACGGGCAGCGCTGACCGACGGCGGCGTCCTGGCCGACGAGGCCAGGGGTGCCAGGACCACCACCTACCGGTGGCGCGGGGACGTCAGGCGGCCGAGATGGCGGTACTGGTCAGCTGCTCCGAGACGTCCCAGACGCGTGCGGCCTCGTCGGCGCTGCGCAGCGGGGAGTACATCCGCTGCTCGGCCGGCGGACCACCGATGTTGCCGAACCCCCTGGGGCTGTACAGGGCGCCGGGCTTGGCTCGCGGGTCGGTCGCGGCCACGAGCGCGGGCAGCCCCGCGGACTCGACGGTGCCCACCAGGATGCCGCGAGCTGCGAGCCAGCGGATCATCCTGCGTCCGGTGGTGTCCCTGGCGCGGCCCAGTTCGGGGCGCGCGGCGAGCAGGTTGGTCGGTGCGACGCCGGGGTGGGAGAGGTTGCTGGTGATGCCCCACCCGTGGGCCTTGCTGCGCCGCTCCAGCTCCAGGCCGAACAGGCCGAACGCGATCTTGGACTGGCTGTAGGCGCGCATCCCGTCGTAGCTGCGTTCCCAGTTCAGGTCGTCCCAGTTGATGCGGCCGCTGCGGGCGGCGACGCTGACCTGCGAGGTCACCCGT
Source organism: Umezawaea beigongshangensis (assembly GCF_016464305.1). Lineage (GTDB taxonomy): Bacteria > Actinomycetota > Actinomycetes > Mycobacteriales > Pseudonocardiaceae > Umezawaea_A > Umezawaea_A beigongshangensis. The sequence goes on along the minus strand of NZ_JAEIOJ010000020.1, from coordinate 44,123 downwards.
GCACCACCGGCCCGCAGGAGCGGCATCAGGTTCGCGACGAGGGCGAAGTGGCCCAGGTGGTTGGTGCCGAACTGGAGCTCGAACCCGTCGGTGGTGGTCTGGCGGTCGGGCGGAGTCATGACGCCGGCGTTGTTGATCAGGAGGTGGATCGGGTCGCCCTCCGCGCGCAGGGTGTCCCCGAGGGCGGCGACGGAGGCGAGGGAGGACAGCTCGAGACTGCGCAGGGAGACGTCCGCGTCGGGCACGGACTGCTTGATCCTGGCGATCACGGCCTCGCCCTTGGCCGGGTTGCGAACGGGGATGATGACCTCGGCTCCGGCAGCGGCGAGGCGTCGGGCCATGCCCGCGCCCATGCCGTCGCTGGCCCCGGTGACGACGGCGCGCTTGCCGGACAGGTCGGGGATGGTGATGTCGATCGGTGTGCGTGGCATCGTTGCTGCTCCTTCGGGTTGTGGTTGTGCGTTCGAGCCGTTCGTGGTCGCGGACGGATGCGTCACAGCGGCAACGTGTCCGCCCACCGCGCGAAGGTCCGGGTGTACCGGGACGGATCGAACTGGTGCAGCGTGTGCGGGGCGTCCTCGCACAGCACCCGCGGATCTGCCTCCGCATGGCGCGGGCCTACAGCCAGGCGGCGACGACGCCTCCGCTGGAGTTGCCCGCGACGACGACCGGACGCATCTCGGTGTTCGTCCGGTGGAGCTCGTCGCCGTCGGTGACGTCGGTGAACACACCTGCGTCGGCGGTCGCGGTGGGCGGGACGGTGTTCACGGTGACGTCAGGTCGGCCGATCACCTCGCGCCCCTCGTCGATCACGACGAGGTCGGGACCGCGGAACGCGTCGACCGCGGTCGTGACCAGCCGGTCCGGGCCGGCCGGGGACTGCGCATCGGCCCGGACCACGACCCCCTCGTCCTCCGGTGTCCTCGACCTCGACCTCGACGAGCGCGCGTCGCGCGTTGTCCTCGTCCGCGGAGCAGTCGATCACCACGCTCGCGTCCGACGAGGCGTACCGCAACGCGATCGCCTCACCGGTCCCGCGCGCCGAACCGGTCACCGCGGTGACTCTTCCTGTCAGGTCGGTCATCATCTGCTCCTCGTGCGATCGGACCTCTGCCCGGACCGCCGCTCGTTCCGCGTGCTCGGCGATGACACCGATCGTCGGCGGACGGCCCGGACCTGTCCAGGACCTCCCGATCACCGGCTCGCCGAGTCACCGCTCCGCTCCACGAGGGGGATTGCCGGACCGGGGCCACCTCCTCCCGCACGGGGCAGAGCGGTCGTCGCAGCAGATGCTCGCCTCCATCTCGCGGGACTGCACCTGTCGATGGACGAACGCGACCGTCCGTTCTGCCTCACCCGGCACACCCCGCGGGCCTCGTCCCGGGGTGTTGGACACGGGGTCGTGCGGTGCGCATCGGCGTGGCCGGTGTCGGGGAAGGTCGTTCTCGTAGTCGACCGGGGACTTCTGTCCGAGGTGGAGGTGTGTCGCAGCGGTGCGGCCAGCCGAAGGCGGCGTGCCGTGCTTCCCCTCCACCGTCCCGAGTGCGAGCGCATCGCCCGGTACGACCACCGGCACCCGGCACGGTGTGACGATCACGCCTTCTTGTTGCCAGGTTCTTGCTGTTAGCATCTCGGCGCAACAGTCGACGTCCACGTCCGAGGGGATGCGCCGTGCATCATCGACCAGCGATCCTTCTCGTCGCGGCGGGCCTGGTGCTCGTCGGGTGCACGTCACCGGACGAGGGCGCAACGGCCGACACCGGTCAGTCCATCGTGATCGGTGCGGGCAGCGAGCCGGAGAACCTCAACCCGATCCTCGGCTACGCCCCCGATGGCGCGTCGAAGGTCTTCGACGGTCTGGTGGCGCGGGACGCCCAGCTCAAGCTGGTCCCGGCGCTGGCCGAGGAACTGCCCAGCGCGTCGGCCGACGGGCTGGTCTGGACCGCGAAGCTGCGCGAGGGCACCACGTTCTCCGACGGGACTCCGCTGTCGGCGCAGGACGTCGTCTTCACCTACGAGTCCGTGCTGGACCCGAAGTCCAACTCCACCATCGCCTCGCGGTTCGACGCGGTGACCGACGTCAGCGCGCCGGACGACCGGACGGTCGAGTTCCGGCTCTCCCACCCGTACGCGCCGTTCGACCAGCAGTTGTCGCTGGGCATCGTGCCGCGCAAGGCCTTCAAGGGTGTGGACGTCAGCAGCGCGCCGTTCAACTCCGCGCCGATCGGCACCGGCCCGTACACGGTCGCCGAGTGGCGCAAGGGCGATCGGATGACGCTCAAGGCCAACGAGTCCTACTGGGGCGGCGCGCCCGCGGTGAAGACGGTGACCGTCGTGTTCGTCGCCGACGACAACGCCCGCGCGACGCGGATGGCGGCGGGCGAGTTCGACGGCACGGTCCTGCCGCCGAAGCTGGCCGGGGCCTACGACGCCAAGCAGGGCTACCGCGTGGTGCGCAACCCGTCGGCGGACTACCGCGGCTTGGGCATCCCGTCGGAGCTGCCGTTGACGTCGGACCCGAAGGTGCGGGTGGCGATCAACCTCGGCATCAACCGCCAGGCGATGATCGACACGGTGCTCGCCGGGGCGGGCAAGCCCGCCGCGACGCCCATCTCGCCCTACCTCGACGAGTGGTACGACCAGAGCGCGGTGTTCCGCCACGACCCCGCCGAAGCGGCGCGGCTGCTCGACGAGGCGGGCTGGAGGGCAGGAGCGGACGGCAAGCGGTCGCGCGACGGCCAGGCCGCGCGGTTGCCGATCCTGTACCCGGCGCCGGACGTGCTGCGCAAGGAACTGGCGCTGGCGACCGCGAGCGACATCGCGAAGCTGGGCATCGACGCGCCGGTCGAGGCGACGACGCTCGAGGTCATGCTGCAGCGGCAGAGGGAGACCGCGAGCATCTGGGGCGGCGGTGACCCCTACGACCCGGACACCGCGTCCTACACGCTGCTGCACTCCCGCTACGCGGGCCGGTCCGGCTACGTGAACATGACGCTGTACCGCAACGCGAGCGTGGACGGTGCGCTGGACACCGGTCGCCGCAGCCTCGACCCGACGACGCGCAAGCAGGCCTACACCGACTTCCAGAAGGCGTACGTCGCCGATCCGGGGTGGGCGTTCCTGGTGTTCCTCGACCACACGTACGTGTTGCGGGACAGGTGGAACGGGCAGGCCGAACAGGTCGAGCCCCACGACCACGGCCTGGTGCACGCGGTGTGGTGGAACCTCGAACGCTGGACGCCCAAGTCGTGACGACGGTCGCGCAGAGGCGACGCGGACGGGCCGTCGGGCTGCTGGTCCTGCGACGCCTGGGTTTCGCCGTGCCGGTGCTGCTGCTGGTGAGCTTCGCGTTGTTCGCACTCGCCAAGGCCTCACCGTTCGACCCGGTCGAACGCTACTTCGGCCTGCGGATCATCGGCGCCAGCCCGGAGCGGGTCGCGCAGATCCGCGAGAACTGGGGCGTCGACCGGCCGGTGGTCGAGCAGTACCTCGCCTGGCTGCGGCACGCGGTCGCGGGCGACCTCGGCGACTCGCTGTCGTTGCGGCAACCGGTGTCCGAGGTGATCGGCGACCGTCTTCCGTGGACGGTCCTGCTCGTCTCGATCGGGTTCGGGCTGGCGTTGCTGCTCGGTCTGCTGCTGGGCACGGCGGCGGCGTGGCGACAGGGCGGCTGGCTGGACCGGACGATCACGGCGGTCTCCTACACCCTCGAAGCCGCTCCGGTGTTCTGGCTGGGCCTGGCCGCGCTGTACGTCTTCGCCCTTCAACTGCACTGGCTGCCGGGGGGCGGTCTCACCGACGCGGGCGCGGCGCTGGGCGTCGGACAGGTCGTGACGCACCTCGTGCTGCCGGTGTCCGTGCTGGCCGTGTCGCAAGCGCCGTGGTTCGTGCTGTTCGTGCGGCAGAACCTCCTCGAATCGTTCAGCCAGGACCACGTGATCGGCGCCCGCTCCCGCGGCCTGACCGACAGGCGGGTGGTGCTCGGCCACGCGCTGCGCACCTCGTTGCTGCCCTTCCTCACCCTGCTCGGCGCCCGCCTGCCCGAGCTGATCACCGGCGCGCTGCTGGTGGAGACCGTGTTCTCCTGGCCCGGTATCGCCAGGGCGACGGTCGACGCCGCGCTCAACGTGGACTTCGCGCTGATGGGAGCGCTGACCGTGCTGGCCACCTCGGTGGTGCTGCTGGGCAACCTGCTGGCCGACGTCCTGTACGCGCTGGCCGACCCCAGGGTGGGTCTCGATGGCTGATCAACGGGTGTGGCGACCGGTCCCCCGGTCCCGGATCGCCGCCGCGAGCACTCCCCGATCACCGCGGTGGCGGCTGATCCCCTCGGCGGCCGTCCTCGGGATCGCCGTCGCGGCGGTGGTGCTGGTCCCGCTGGTGGTGGACCTGAACCAGCAGCTGGTCGACCTCGCCGCGGCCAACCGTCCTCCCGAACCCGCGCACCCGTTCGGCACCGACGAACTCGGCCGCGACGTCCTGCTGCGGTGCGTCTACGCCCTGCGCGTGTCGCTCACGGTCGGTCTGGTCGCCGCGCTGGTCTCCTCCGCTGTGGGCACGGCCGTCGGGGCGCTCGCGGGGTCGCTCGGCGGATGGGTGGACCGGTTGCTGATGCGCTTGGTCGACACCGTGGCGTCGGTGCCGCACCTGTTGCTGGGCATCGTGATCGTGGCGATCCTGCGCCCCAGCCTGTCCGCCGTGATCATCTCGATCGGCCTGACCCACTGGCTCACCTCGGCCCGGATCGTGCGCTCGGAGATCCTCTCCCTGCGGAGCCGCCCGTTCGTCGACGCCGCCATCGTCGGCGGCTCGTCGCGGCTCCGGATCCTGGTGCGGCACCTGCTGCCCAACGTCACCCCGCAGGTGCTGCTGTCCACCACGCTGATGATCCCGCACGCCGTCTGGCACGAGACCGCCCTGTCCTTCCTCGGTCTCGGCCTGCCACCGCACGAGGCCAGCATCGGCAACATGATCAACGACGCCCAGCGGTCCCTGCTCACCGGAGGCTGGTGGATGTCGCTGGCGCCCGGCCTCGTGCTGATCGTCGTCACCCTGGCCATCTCCGGCGCGAGCGGTGTCTGGCGCGACCGGCTCAACCCCCGCCGCCGATCGGAGCTGACGTGGTGACCGAACTCGTCCTCGACCAGGTGTCGGTGCGCTTCGCCCTGCCGGGCGCGACCGTCGCCGCCGTGAGCGACGTGTCCCTGCGCCTGCGACCGGGCCAGTGCCTCGCGCTGGTCGGCGAGAGCGGCTGCGGCAAGACCGTCCTCGCCAGCGCGCTGCTCGGCTTCCTGCCGGGCAACGCCCAGGTCTCCGGCAGCGCCACCCTGAGCGACGAGCACGGCCCGACGCTCGACCTGCTGACCGCCACCGACCGGCAACTGGCCACGACCGTGCGGGGCCGCCGGATCGGCCTCGTCCCGCAGAGCCCCGCCTCCCACCTCACCCCCGTCCGCACCGCCCGCGCGCAACTCGAGGAGGTCGTCCGCGCACTCCGCCCCACCGAGGCGAACCCGCGCGAGCGCGCCGACAGCGTCGCCGCCCGAGCAGGACTGACCCCGCAGGACCTGGACCACTACCCGCACGAGCTGTCCGGCGGCATGGCCCAGCGGGTGGCCACCGCCCTCGCGCTCGTGGGTGAGCCGTGGCTGCTCATCGCCGACGAACCCACCACCGGTCTCGACCGGCACCTCGTCGACGGCCTGCTCGACGAGTTCCGCCGACTCGTCGCCGACGGCCACGCCGTCCTGCTGATCACCCACGACCTGGCCGCCGCCCAACGCGTCGCCGACCGGATCGCGGTCATGTACGCCGGGCAGTTGATCGAGATCGGCCCGCCGGACTCCGTGCTCGACGACCCCGGCCACCCGTACACCCGCGGCCTGGGGCGTTCCCTGCCCGATCGCGGCTTCACCCCGGTTCCGGGGATGCCGCCCCTGCTCACCGACCTGCCGCCGGGCTGCTCGTTCGCACCGCGTTGCGACCACGTCGCACCCGACTGCGCCCGACGCCCCGTGCTGACCACCGACACCGAGCACGCCGTCGCGTGCCACCGCCCGTGCTGACCGGGCTGCGCGCGGACGCCGTCGTGGCCGGTTACGACCCCCGACGCCCGGTGATCAACCACGTCGACCTGACCGTTCCGGCCGGACGGACCACCGGACTGGCCGGTCCCAGCGGCAGCGGCAAGTCCACCCTGGCCCGCGTGCTCGCCCTGCTGCACAAGCCCTTCGCGGGAAGCGTCCACCTCGACGACGAACCCGTGACCGGCTTTCGGCACCGCACCCCGCACGCCCAGCGGGTCCGGGTCGGCGTGCTGTTCCAGCAGCCGAGGCTCTCCGTGGACCCGCGGATGACGTTGCGCGCGGCGATCGGCGAACCCCTGCTCGCGACGAGGGCACCGGACGTCGCTGAGCGCGTCGACGAGCTGGCCGACCTGGTGATGCTCACCTCCGACCTGCTCACCCGACGCGCGCACGAGGTCAGCGACGGCCAGCTCCAGCGCGCCTGTCTGGCCCGCACGCTCGCGCTCGACCCCGGCTACCTGATCTGCGACGAGATGACCACCATGCTCGACGCCTCCACCACCGCCGCCCTGGTGGGCCTCATCCGCGACTACCAGGCACGGACGGGAGCGGGAGTCCTGGCCATCTCCCACGACACCGTCCTGCTCGACCACTGGGCGGACCACACCGTTCGGCTGACCTCCGGCGGCGTGCTCGACGCCAGCAGCGCGCCGACGACCACCACATGAGCACGACGGGGCTCCCGCTGCCGCAGAACGGTTCTTCCGGCACCTCGGACGGGGACGGCCAGCCGTGGACCACCCCTGCCGCGGTCTCGCCGTGCCGCGCCACGATCCCGCGCACCTCCGGCGCGAGCAGCGTGTCCGCGTCGGCAGGCGTGAACGTGCTGCCTGCCGACAACTCCGTCCACGCGGTCGGCTTGAGCGCCGCCCGAGCCGCACGGACGAGATGTCCGGCGAGCACGGCGCTGCCGCCGGGCCGGATCGAGTCGTCCACCGCACGCGGCGTGCGGAGCAGCACCGCGCCGCCGTCCGCCGGACATCGCGGAAGCAGGTTCGCCGGACTACGCTGAGATCGACAACCCATCGAAACTCTCCGATGGTTGCGGTCAGCGCGGACCCGAGGGAGCTGCCGACGTGGTCGAGACGCACGACATCGTTCGCCCGCCCGCCGAACTCAGTGCGGCCCTCGCGGCCATCGGCAGCGCGACGGCCAGCGCCGAGCTCAGCCGCATGGGCATTCGCAGCGCGTTCATCCGAGGCCCGGTTTCGGTGACCCCCGGCGTGCGCGTGGCCGGCCCGGCGCTGACGCTGCAGTTCCTGCCGAAACGGGAGGACCTCTACCCCGACGACGAGTACGCCGAGCCGGAGAAGCAGCTGCACCGGCACGTCATGTACCACGCCCGGCCCGGCGACATGATCGTCGTCGACGCGCGCGGCGACATGAGCAGCGGCGTGTTCGGCGAGATGATGCTGACCTACTTCAAGGGCCGCGGCGGTGCCGGTGTGGTGGTCGACGGGTGCCTGCGCGACATCGGCGAGGCCAAGCAGCTCGGTCTCGGGCTGTGGGTCCGGGGTGCCACGCCGAACTACCACGCCCAGACCGACATCGTCCCGACCGCCGTCAACGTGCCGGTGGCGTGCGGTGGCACGCTCGTCGAGCCGGGTGACGTCGTCGTCGCCGACGACGACGGGGCGGTCGTGGTGCCGATCAAGCTCGCCCCCGCCCTGCTGGCTGCCGCTCAGGAGCACGCGGAGTGGGAGGAGTTCTCCAAGATCCGGCTGGCCGAGGGCGGAGACATGCGGCTGTACTACCCGCTGTCGGACGAGGCCCGGCCCGAGTACGAGCGGTGGCGCGCCGAGCAGGGCCCGGCCTGACGGGCGCTCTCAGCTGCACAGCCGGTCGTGGCTCGACTCCCCGTCCCGGTGCGTCGTCTCGGCGAAGAACACCGGATCGCGCGGGTCGAGGTGGTGGCGCAGCAGCTCGTCCGGTCCGCGCGGGCACTCCGCACGCCGGGGTCTCGCGGGGCACGCTCATCCCTTCACGGCTCCCGCGGTGAGGCCCTCGGTCAGGAACCGCTGCCCGAACCCGTACATGACCACGACCGGGACGCTGATCAGCAGCGAGGCCGCGGCCAGCTGCCCCTGCGGCACGACGTCGCCGAAGATCATCGACTGCATGCCGACGGGCAGCGTCTTGTAGTCGTCCTTGGTGATGAACACGAAGGCGAACAGGAACTCGTTCCACGCGTTGGTGAGCGTGAACAGCGCGACCGCGAGCAGGCCCGGTCTGGCCAGCGGCAGCACGATCCGGACGAACGCCCCGAACCGCGTGCAGCCGTCCACCAGCGCGGCCTCCTCGAGGTCGGCCGGGATCGACCTGAAGTAGCCGACGAGCAGCCACGTCGCGAACGGCAGGGTGAACGTGGGGTAGGCGAGCACGAGCGACCACAACGAGTCGTTGAGCCCGATTCCGCTCATCATCTGGTAGAGCGGGATGAACAGCAGCGCGCCCGGCATCACGTAGGTGAGCAGGATCGTCACCGTGAAGCTCTCCGAGCCCCGGAACTTCAACCGCGCCAGCGCGTAGCTGGCCAGCGCCGCGCAGATCAGGGCGATCGCGGTGGACGCCACCGACACCAGGAGCGTGTTGACGTACCAGGTGCCGAACGCCCTGCCCGTGAACAGGTTGGTGAACTGCTCGGTGCTCCACGGGATCGGCCAGAGGTCGTCGGTGCGCGCGACGATCTGGGCGTCGGACTTGAAGGCCGTGACCGTCATCCAGTAGAGCGGGGCGAGCACGAAGCCCAGCAGACCCGCGAGCGCGATCCCGCTGCCGACGCCGCTGACCAGGCGTGCGGCCAGCTGGTTGCCCCGCGCGGTGAGCGCGGAGACGACCCGGCCGACGGCGGCCGCGAGCACCACGAACACGCCCAGCACGAGCGCGGCCTTCCACACGATGTGCGGCGACGCCCAGACCAGCACGAGCACCGAGGCCACGACGACCACCCACGGCAGCGCCCTGCGCTGAGCGGGAGTCAGCCGCTCGCGCCCCACGTCGCCCGCACCCGGCAGGTCGTTGCGCCGCATCATCCGCACGAGGATCACCACGAGGACGCCGACGATCGGCAGCATCACCAGCGTGACCGCGGCACCCGCGCCCACCTGCAACTGCTGGATGGCCTTCGAGTAGGCCACCATCACGTACGGGGCGGTGGCGTCCCCCGGTCCACCCTGGGTCATCAGCCAGATCAGGTCGAAGTTGTTGAACGTCCAGATCGACGACAGCAGCACCGTCACGATCATGATGTGGCGCAGGCCCGGCAGCGTGACGTGCACGAAGCGCTGCCACGGCGAGGCGCCGTCCACCATCGCCGCCTCGTGGAGACCGCTGTCGATGGCCTTGAGCCCGGCGAGGAACGTCACCGTGAAGAACGGGACTCCCTTCCAGACGTTGACCAGGACGACCGCCGGCATCGCGAGCGCGGGATCGGACAGCCACTCCGCGGGCCACCTGTCGACGAGCCCGATCGTGGCGAGGGCGGGGCCGATCCCCGAACTCGTGAGCAGGACGTTGACGCTGCCGAAGATCGGGTCGAACAAGGACCGCCAGGTGAAGGCCGTGACGACCGTCGGCACCACCCACGGCAGCAGGATCACCCCGGCGATGATCGCCCGGCCGCGGCGCACGTGGTGCAGCATCAACGCCGCGATGAGGCCGAGGGTCACCTTGAAGATCTCGGCGTACGCGGTGAAGACGAACGAGTTGAGCACGCCCTTGTGGAACACGGCGTCGTCGACGAGGGCGGTGTAGTTGTCCAGCCCGACGAAGACCGTCTCCGCGCCGTGGCGCTCCGTGGCGCTGGTGAAGATCGAGCTGACGATCGGGAACAGGATCAGTCCGGTGACCAGCAGCAGCGTCGGCCCGATGAACGCGGCGGCGAGGCGCCAGTCGCGCCCGAGCAGCCGCTGCGACGGGGTGAGCGAGGACGACGCGGTCGGCGCCGGACGGACCGGCGCCGACCGCGGACGCAGGACGGTCACTGCTCGTAGCCCTGCTGCTCGAAGACCTGGACGATCCGGTCGTGGGTCGAGGCGACGGCCTCGGCCGGCCGGGTGCCCTGGATGACCGACTGCATCATGTCGGTCAGCAGGTAGGCGGCGGTGGCGGCCTGCTCGCCGGGGCTCGGAGCCTGGGGGAACGCGTAGCCGGTGGTGGTGGTCAGCGGGAGCGGCGCGCGGGTCTGCTCCCGCAGCGCGGCGAAGGCCGGGTCACCGCTGGTGTAGTACGGGTCGGAGTCCCACACCTCGTCCCACGCCGGGTTGACCAGGCACGGTGCTCCCTTCGCGACACCGAGCAGTGCGCTCCCGCCGGCCATGAACTTCGCCACCAGCGTGGCGAGGTCGGGGTTCTTCGCTCCCTTGAACACGACGAACGAGTTGGACTGGCCGTAGGCGAGCGGCCGGTCGATAGCCGGTCCGGTGGCGCCGTTGAACGGGTGCGTGTTGGCGTAGACCGGGTTGTTCTTGGTCTTCGAGTCGGCGTAGACGCTGTACTGGTTGAGCGTGAGCCCCACGATCTGGGCCAGCCAGCTCTCGTTGTTGCTGGAGTCGGTCCAGCTTCCGACCCCCGGTGGCAGCATCGGCGCGTACTTCGGGTTCGTGTAGACGTCGCCGATGAACTCGACGGCCGCGACGGTCTCCGGAGAGTTGAACACCACCTTCGTGCCGGTGTTGTCCGCGATCGCCCCGCCGTAGGTGTTGACGACGTTCGCGATGAAGCCGTTGGCGTCGCCGGAGCGGTTCACCGTGAGACCCCAGCCGAAGCGCCGTTTCGCCGGGTCCGAGACCTCCAACGCGTTGTCGCGCAGCTCCTCCCACGTGTAGTGGGGCTTGAGCGGGAGACCCTTCTCCTCGTACCAGTCCTTGCGCAGGTACATCCCGGTCGCGATGAAGTGGTACGGGATCGCGTACCAGCGCCCGTCGAACACGCAGAAGTTGGCCGCCTCCGTCGCGGGCTCCCCGTAGAGGACGCGCATCTCCTCGACCACGTCGGTGACGTCGGTGAGGTGGCCGAGGTTGTGGAGCTGGCCGACGAACCGCAGGTCGCTCACGAAGGCCAGATCGCGGCTGGTGCCCGCCTTCACCTCGGCGTCCATCTTCGCGACCATGTCTCCGGCGTCGCCGGAGACCAGGTCGTTGCGGATCGTGGTGCCGGTGGCCTGAGCGAACGCCTGCAACGACGTGTCCAGCGCCTCGTTGGCGGTCTCCGAGTACAGCTTCTGCGAAAGCATTCCCACCGACCCGCCGCGGAGCGGGACCGCTTGGTCGAGCAGCGCCTGAGGCACCTGGACGTCGACCTGCGGTGCGGCGGGGCCGCTCCCGCACCCGGCGAGCCCGAGCACGCTCAGCGCGCTCACCCCGAGGAACGTGCGCCTCGACAAGTCCGTCTTCTCTTCCATGACCACTCCTTTCGCGTCCGATCGAGCGGACGCGTACCGACGGGGCAACGTTGCAACCGGCGGGACAGCGGGGCGAGTGCCGCGCTGCCGGGTCGTTCATGCGGCGAAGGACGCCGAACTGCTGATGCGTTGTCCTGGTAGTCCGTCGAACAGCCCGGTCGAGCCGCGGGGCCGCCACAGCGGTACCGGGCCCGCGCCGGGCACGGGGTCGAGCGCCAGTGCGGCCGCGCGTTCCGCGGAGTCGAGAGCTCGCTGGACGACCATCGCGTTGGCCACGCTCTGCGCGACGCTGCCGACCGGCCGCACTCCGAACTGCACGGCGTCGGCGAAGTCGACGAGCTCCGCGCGGTAGCCGTTGTCGATACCGCGGAAGACCGTCGTGCGGGTGGTGGCGTCGGAGCTGCTGCACGTCACGCGGCGCTCCGCCCCCGATCCGTCGAGCACGAGCACGCCCTCGGTGCCGTACAGCCGCATGTCGTCGGGCTCGGGCGGCACCGGGATCTCGGAGTAGACCGCGGTGTAGTTGCCGATGGCACCTCCGGTGAAGACGAGGTTGAGCGTGAGGTCCGACGGTGCGTCCATCGTGCGGTTGGCCGCCTGCACGGCACCGTGCACCCGTGCGACGTCACCGCAGAGCAGCCGGATCTGGGCGATGTGGTGCACGCCGGCGTCGAGGTGCACGCCGCCGCGGTACTGCGGCCGCTGCCGCCACGGCGTGCCGGTGAACCTGCCCTCGCGGGGCACCATCTGGCCTGCGTGCCGCCACGCCATCAGGTGCGGACGACCGATCGCGCCGTCGTCGAGCAGTGCGCGGGCGTAGCGCAGGTCGTCGCGGTAGAAGAAGTTCTCCCCCACCACGAAGGTGCGGTCCGGATGTGCGGCCGCCAGTGCGAGGAAGTCCGCGGCCTGCTCGGCGTCGACGCCGGTCGGCTTCTCGCAGAGCACGTCCTTGCCGGCCACGAGCGAGTCGCGCGCCACCTCGTACAGGTGCGGGATCGGCACCGAGATCAGCACGGCGTCCACGTCGTCGCGGGCCAGCAACGCGGCCCGGTCGGCGGTGGCCCGTGCTGGACCGGTCCCGCTGTACTCGGCGAACCGCTTGCTCTGCTCGGCGGACCGGTCGGTGAACGCGGTGACCACGTACCGATCGGCGAGCTGGCGCAACGCCGGCCAGTGCAGCTTCTCGACCGCGAGTCCGGTGCCGATCAGCCCCAGCCGGATCTGCGGGATCGCAGGTGCTGCCATGCCTCGTCCGTCCTCGTCATCGGTTCCGGATCTCGGTCGTGCAGTGCCCTAGCGCCGCCGGGCGGCTCGCTCGGTCCGCTGCTCCTTCTCCGCGAGGAGCGTGGAGTTGTTGCGCAGGTGCTTGCGCATCGCCGCGCGGGCACCCTCCGGGTCGCGCGCCACGAGCGCCTCGTAGATCTCCGCGTGGTCGGCGGTGGCCTTGCGCAGCGCGGCCGGCGCCTCGTTGGTGATGCGTCGGCTGGCCGTGCCGAGCCAGCGGGCGGAGTACATGATCCGGTCGAGGATGCGGTTGTCCGCCGCCCGGCAGATCTCCATGTGGAACTCGTGGTCGACCTCGAGGTAGGCGTCGGGGTCCGCCTCCAGCGCCGACATGCGGTCGATCTCGTCCCCGAGCCGCTCCAGCGTCTCGTCGGTGATGCTGAGCGCGGCCATCGCGGCGAGTTCGGGCTCGAGCAGCACGCGCGTCTGGTGCAGCTCCTGCAACAGCTCGCCGACGATCTCCGCGGGCAGCCACTCGATCAGCAACGGGCTCAGGTAGTCCCACTCCGCGCGGGGGCGCACGACGACGCGGCGGCCCTGCGCGACGTCGACGACGTCGAGGGAGGCGAGGATCTTGAGCGTCTCCCGCGCCACGACGCGGGACACCCCGAACTCCTGGGAGATGTCGAGCTCCGACGGAGCCCGGCCGTCCTCGACGTCACCGCTGACGATGCGCCGGGTCAGGTGTGCCGCCACCTGCACCGGGAGAGTACGGATCTTGACGGCGTCCGGAGACTCCTGCCTCCTTTGCATGTCATCAGCTTATATGACAAGTTGATTCTCGCGACAGTCCGTTCATGTGCACAACCCGGCGGCGGGAGAGCAATGCGGATCGTGAACGTCACGACGGCGGTGGTGGCCTACCACGGTCAGGCCACCCTGGTTCGGATCGACACCGACGAGGGCCTCAGCGGGTTCGGCGAGGCCAATCCCGACGCCGGCGCAGGCGCCGTCGTCGGAATGATCGACTTTCTGACTCCCCTGCTGATCGGCGAGGACCCGCGCAACGTCGAGCGGTGCTGGGAGAAACTGCGCCGCAGCAGTGTCTTCGCGGGTTCCCAGGGCGGGGTGTTCGTGATCGCGCTGTCCGGGATCGAGCTCGCGCTGTGGGACCTCGCGGGCAAAGCCGCGGGCCAGCCGGTCTACCGGTTGCTCGGCGGCAAGTTCCGCGACCGGATCCGTCTCTACGCCGACTGCGGCGACGGCGACGACCCGGCGGGCTCGATCGCCGGGTGCGTCGACCGAGCCCAGCGGATGGTCGCCGAAGGCTTCACCGCCATCAAGTTCGACATCGACGACCTGCACCACCCCGCCAAGTCCGACGTCTTCAACCACACGATCAACGCAGCCGAGCTGCGATCGATGGTCGAGCGCGTAGCGGCCGTCCGGGAAGCGATCGGACCGGACGTCGATCTGGCCATCGACCTGCACGCCCGGTACGACGTGCCGAGCGCGTGCCGGATCTCGTGGGAGCTCGAGCCGTTCCACCTCATGTGGCTGGAGGAGCCGCTGCCGGCGGAGAACGTCGACGCGCTGGTGCGGGTGCGCGCGCAGACCCGCACGCCGATCTGCGCGGGCGAGAACCTCTACCTGCGGTGGGGATTCCGCGAGCTGCTCGAACGCGGCGCCGTGGACGTCGTCGAGCCGGACGTGCCGAAGTGCGGTGGGCTCGCCGAGGCCAAGAAGATCGCCAACCTCGCGGAGCTGCACTACATCCCCTTCGCACCGCACCTGGTGTCGACGCCGCTGGGCACGATGGCCACGTCGCACCAGTGCGGAGCGATCTCCAACTTCTTCGTCCTGGAGTGGCACGCCCTCGAGGAGCGCGCGGTGTGGGACAGCTACGTCCACGCCCCCGACGGGAGCGGCTCGATCGTCAAGGACGGCTACATCACGCTTCCCGACACTCCCGGCATCGGCGTGGAGCTCGACATGGACGGCGTCCGGGCGCACGCCGTCGCGGGCTACGGGGTGTTCGAGTAGCGGAGCCGATCACCCGGCTGCCCCGTCCGGCTCTCCGGAGGACCACGGCGGTCCTGGAACTCGTGCTCGCGCTGATCGCAGGTCGAGTTCGGTGCCGTCATCGCGTTCCCGCGCCCACCGGCACGCGAACGCGATGGCGGCACCGTCCCGGCCGAAGGCGCCGTGCACCGCGATCCCTGACGCCGTCGACTCTTCCGCCGGTCCGACCCCGCGCAGGTCCACGCCGTCCTCGTTCAGCACGAGGGCGCACAGCCGCAGCAGCACCTGCGGGGCGGTGCGGCGACGCTCGGGTGGCGGGAAGGAGATCGCCACCCGTCCCCCGGCACGCGCACCATCACGAACCGGCTCGGCCCCCGGGTCGGACAGCCGCCCGGCTGCCACCGCCTTCGTGCCGGGCGGCGGCGGTCGGTCAGCGGCCTTCTTCCTCGGTCAGCTGCCCGAGCAGGGCGAAACCGAGCTGGTCCACCGAGATCGCGGTCGCGGTGAGGAGGACCACCGCGGTACCGGCCGCGCGGTCCAGGCCCAGCCAGCTGTGGAAGCCGCCGGTGCCGCCGTCGTGCCACGTGACGGCACGGCCGTTGCGCTCGATCGTGATCCACGCCGCGCCGATGCGCACCACCCGGCCGGTGAAGTTCTCGGTGGGGTGCAGGGCGGCGGTGCCGGGGGCCGAGCCGTCGAGGAGCGCGGCGGTGAGGCGGGCCATGTCCCCGATGCGCGCGCGGACGCCTCCGGCCGGTCCCAGCGCTTCACCCGTCCACGGCTGACGCTTCCGGCCCCGCTTGGTGGTGCCGGTGAGCGCGGCGGGTCGCAGGTCGGTCGGGGTGGCGGGCGCGTAGAACACGTCCAGGCCCAGCGGAGTGGCGACCCGCTCCTGGAGCAGGCCCTGGAACGTCGTGTCGGCGGCGCTCGCCAGGGCGTGCCCCAGGAGCTGGAAGCCCAGGTTGGAGTAGCGGGGGCGGGGTGGGCCGGGGCGCACGCCACGTGCCTGGACGAGCAACTGGTCGAGCGTGTCGCCGTACGGGTTCGTGCCGTGCAGCCACAGTCCCAGCGACCTGCGCAGTGGAGAGGCCGCGGCGGGCAGCCTCGGCAGGCCCGAGCGGTGGGTGGTGATGGAGGACAGCGTCACGCCCGCCACCGGGGTGCCGTCCAGCGGCAGCAGGTCGCCCAGCGTGGTGGACGGCCCGACCTCGCCGCGTTCTCGCGCGTCGACGTAGAGCAGGCCGGTGATCCCCTTGGAGATCGAGCCGATCTCGAAGTCGGCGTCGACGGATGCGCCCACGCTCGCCACCGAGGTCCCGGCGGGCGAAACCGTGGCGACGGCGGCCACCGGGTGCCGAGGCCCCAGGCGCGCGATCGACTTCTCCGCACGCGTTGCACCTGACAAGACCCACACCCCTTGACACTCTTGGACACGGCGACGGGCACACCGTAGTCGGCGTGCCCTCGGTCGACACGCCCCCTTCGGCTTCCGGTGGTGCGACTTCGGTGTGGACCGGTCCCGTGGCGACCTGCGGGCCCTCGCCCTGCTCGAACTCCACCGCAGTCCCGGACCGCCCGCTTCCCCGGCTCGTCAGGGCCGTACGGCCGTCCCCGGCCGTTCGACGGCCGGAGGTCCGAGCGCGCGGGCGTCGTCACGTCGACAGCCGAGTTCTCCGGCACTTCGCTGACGGGCTTCGCCGTCGATGCGCAGTGCACGACGGAATCGGGGAAGCACTTCCAAGCCGGGTAAGGAACGTCGTCGAAGGTGCGGTCCGCGGAGGTCTCCTGCGACGAGCAGCGTGCGCTGCGACACGAGGGGACTCGGTGGCCTCCTTTCGGAGCAGGAGCCCGCACAACTGCGATGACGATGCGGCGTCAAGACGGCGGCTAGATGTAGCCGGAAGGCCGCTGTACGGTTGGGAGCGCTCCCAGAAAGTGTCCTCCACACCCTGCTCGAGGAGCCGAACCATGTCGCGACGGCGTTGTCGCCCGGTCACCCTGCTGGCCGGCCTGCTCATCCCGGTCCTGTCCGCGTTCCTGCTGCCCTCGGTGCTGGTGAGCGGCAGCGCCGCGGCCGGCACGTCCCACACCCGCGCGGTACCGCTCACCGAGCTGACCGTGGTGTCAGAACGGGTGGCGTCCGGTCTGCGGCGCCCGATCGCGATCACCGGGCTGCCGGACGGGCGGATGCTGATCGCGGAGAAGGAGGGCACCGTCCGCGCCTACCACCCGGACACCGGCCTGGCGGCCGAGCCGGTGCTCGACCTGACCGACCGGATCGACCCGTCGGACAACGAGCGCGGCCTCCTCGGCATCACGCCCGCGCCGGACTTCGCCCGGACCGGAATCCTCTACGTGGCCTACACGAGCCTGCCCGCTGGCGCGCTGACCCTGGCGCGAGTGCCCATCGGCGCTCCCGAGCGGGTGCAGGTGCTGCTCACCCAGGAGCACGCGGAGTACGGCAACCACAACGGCGGACAGGTGGCGTTCGGTCGCGACGGCTACCTCTACTGGTCCCTCGGCGACGGCGGCCACGCGAACGACCCGTTCAAGGCCGGTCAGGACCTCGGCACCCTGCTCGGCAAGATCGTGCGGATCGACGTCAACCGCACCTGCGGGGCGAATCCGTACTGCGTGCCCTTCGACAACCCGTTCGTCCGCGTGCCGGGCGCGCGGCCGGAGATCTGGCTCTACGGGCTGCGCAACCCGTGGCGGTTCTCCGTCGACCCGGTCGACGGCTCGCTGTGGATCGGCGACGTCGGCCAGGGCCTGGTGGAGGAGATCAACCACATCCGTCCGCGGCAGGGCGGGGCGAACCTCGGCTGGTCCTGCCGGGAGGGCACCCCGGTGTTCGACCCGCAGCAGTGCCGGTCGGGCGGGCGGTACACCGACCCGGTCTTCGAGTACGACCACTACAACGACAACTGCTCGGTGACCGGCGGCGTGGTGTACCGCGGGTCCCGGACCCCGCAGGCGCGGGGGACCTACGTCGCGAGCGACTACTGCTCGACCCGTGTGTTCGCCGTGCGTCCCCAGTCCGGCGGCGGCTACGAGTCCGCCACGATCGGCAACTTCCCCACCCAGCCGACCGCGATCGGCACCGACGTGCACGGCGAGCTGTACGTGCTCAGCGACCTCCCCGGATGGCTGAGCCGGGTGCAGTTCCAGTGGGTCGAGCCAGCCTCCGGGAGCGGGGTGGCGAACCGCTGAAACGCCCCGGGCACCCCGCACCCGCAAGAGCTCCGCAGACGGCCGCGGGCGATCGGTCGGGCCGATCTGGTCAGTGCTGTGCGCGCAGGTTCTGCGCCAGCGTCCAGAAGACCTCGAAGTTGGGGATGTCGCCGATCGGGTAGGTCGTCGGCCTGCCACCCGCCGCGGCGAGCACCACCTGACCCGCGCGGGTCGACAGGTCTCGAACCGCGTTCCACGGCACGAGACCACCGGGGGTGGTGATGCCGGACGCGGACAGGGCCAGTGCGCCGAAGGTGACGGTCCGGCCCGCGTCGATCGCTTCCACCGCCGGTGGCAGTCGCCGGTCGAAGACTTCCCGCTGCAGCAGCGGGCCCAGTTCGAGGACGTCGGTGGGCGACGTCCTGCCCGGCTGTTCGGTGCCCCGGAAGACGACCAGTTCGCCGTCCGCCAGCACGAGCTCGTAGACGTGGACGGTCAGGACGTACTGGCCGTTGACGTGGTTGTCGGTCACGACGCGGCGGACGGCGTCGACGTCGGCCCAGGTGAACGCGCGCGCGGGAACCCCTTCCCTCGCCGGCAGTGCGAAACCCTCGCCGAAGACGTAGACGTGGTCGCGTTCTTCCCCGCCCGCGTCGCCGCCCCGGTTCGCGAAGTAGAAGCCCGCGCCCCAACCCACGAGCGCCAGCACCACGCCCACGCCGATGCCCAACCCGACGCTTCCGGTCACCAGCCCGAGGAGCAAGCCGACGACCAGAGGACCGGCGATCACGGCGAGGAGGAGCAGGCCGTTGCGACGATCGGCACGCTTCTCCCGCGCGGCCTCCTCGGCGGTGCCCACGCGGTGCGGCACCCGGTGCACCGCTGTGACCCGGCCCAGCCCTCTGCTGGCCGCCGCGATCGTCACCTCGGGCGGAATCGAACGGTCTCCCGGAAACTGCGTCGACATCCGTGCTCCCCCGTCGCGTCGGTGAAGCCCCGATCGAACCACGAGGCGGAGGGGCCGGGTGGCACTTCCGGGTGATCGAACAGTCGGAGAGCCCGGCAACCCGGCGGGGCCGGTTCGTCGCCACGCACCGCGCCGAGTCCTGGCACGGGAAGGACGAGTTGCTGGTCGCTCGTCGGTGACGACTCGCGCGACGGGCTCGACTTCCGTGTGCGGACCGCTGGTGGCCCCGGGGGCGACGCCCCCGAACGTCGCTACCGGGATTCCAGCTCCTGCAGCACCGACTCGACGCGCAGGCCGGGGTCGGCGACCCGCGCGGCGCGCAGCGCACCAGCCAGCACGGACATCAGCATCTCGACGATCACGTCCTCGCCGAGCGCGTGGTCCTCCGCGAGGTGGTCCCTGGCGAGCTGGTCCGCCGCCGTCGTGTAGAGCCGCACCGCCAGCCGCACCGCGGGCGAGTCGAAGTCCAGTCCCAGGTTCGCGGCGAGCGCGCGGTGCCCTCGGTCGCGGATGTCGTCGTACGGCTCGGCTTCCGCGCCCGGCGTGCGCAGCACCAGGTTCATCGCGAGGTCGCGGTGCTCGACCAGGTACGCCAGGTGCGCCGCGTGGGACTGCCGGATGCGCCTGCCCAGCGGGACGTCCGGATCGCTCACGTGGAGGTCCAGCACCTCGCTGCCGATCTGGCACAGCACCTCCTGGTAGAGGCCCTGCTTGCTGCCGAAGTGGTGGAACACCAGTCCGTGCGCCACTCCGGCCGCGTTGGCGATGTCCGCGGCCTTCACGTCGTCGTACTTCGCCGTCACGAACAGCTCGCGTGCCGCCGCGAGCACCTTCTCGCGCGTGGCGGCGGCGCTCGTCCGACGACGGGTCTGAGCGGGTGGTGGCACGGCGCTCACGCTACCAGTTGTTGACTTCGAGTCAACGAGCGCGCTACTAATTGACCCGTAGTCACTGACTGATAGTCAATGGAGTGGAGCGAGCATGACGAAGACGTTGATCATCGGCGGGACCGGCACCGTCGGGGGCCTGGTGCTGGCCGAGGCGGTGCGCCGGGGTGTCGACGTGCGCGCCCTGGTGCGCGACGAGAAGAAGGCGAGCACCCTGCCCGGCACGGTCGAACTCGTGCAGGGCGACCTGGCCGACCGCGACGCGGTGCGGGCGGCGTTGCAGGGCGTGGAGGCCGCGTTCTACGTCTCCCCGCACGAGGAGAACGAGGTCGAGATCGCACGGATCTTCGGCGAGGAGGCCCAGCGCGCGGGTGTGCGGCTGGTGTTCGGCGGCTTCCACGTCGAGGACCAGGAGCAGCGCGCGGCGATGGAGGAGGCGCTTCCCGCCTACACCTCCAAGCTGCGGCTGGCGGCGTTCCTGGCGAGCACGGACACGCGACCGGTGATGATCAGCATCACCAACTTCGACCAGAACGACGAGGTGTTCCGCGAGGACGTCCTCGCCGGCCGGTTCCCGACCCCGATGCATCGCGACGGGGTCAACCGGATCGACCTGCGCGACGTGGCGGTGGTGGTCGTGAACGCGCTCACCGACCCCGGCTTCGCCGCTGGCTCCTACCAGCTCGTGGGCCCGGAGTCGCTCAGCGGCGAGGACAGCGCCCGCATCTGGTCCGAAGCGCTCGGACGGCCGGTGCGGTACACCGGAGACGACCCCGAGTGGCGCAGGACGTTCGCGCTCCGGCTGCCGGGTCGCAAGCTCCAGGACTGGATCTCGAGCTTCGAACTGCTCGGCTCGACGCCGATCCCGACCGACCCCGCGGACGTCGAGAACACGGCCAGGCTGCTCGGCCGGGCCCCGCGCTCGTTGCGCGACTACGCGCGGGACACCGCCGCCGCGTGGCGCTAGTTCGCGTTCCAGGAGCCCGTGTCCGTCGCCGCCCCCGGCGGCACGGGCTTCCCGGCCAGGGCGCGGGACGCGGCGAGCACCGCTGGCGCCGGGGTGCCGGGGGAACCGCGCCTCGGACCGGCCGGGCGATCGGTGCGTGTCAACAGCACGCTGGCGGGAACTTCCGGCGACCCGTCCCCGACTGGATCTGACGAGGAGGACGCGCGGACGCGTCGTCCCCGTTGCAGAGGTGGTGACGTGGTGGTCTCTGCGGAGGCGGCGGTGGACGGCGGTCGGCGCCGACCGGGGTTGCGAACGGATCTGAGAACGGCCGTGTTCGACGCCGCGGCCGCCTTGACGATCACCATCGCGATCTTCGCGTGGCTGTACGCGCGGGTGCGGTCGGGGACGTCGGCGACCCTCGCGGTGATGCCGTACCTCGCCGACGCGAACACCTACCTGATGTACTGGCTGTGCCAGGCGTTCGGGTGGACGGCGCTGCTGTGGGCGTGGTTGACGACGATGCTGGGGCTCGTGCGGTCCAGCGCCCGGCCGAGGTGGCCGGGCGTCTCGCCCGTCGCGGTCGAGCGGTGGCACCGCGCCACGAGCCTGACGACGATCGGGTTGATGTTCGGCCACGCGTTCTGGTTCTTCGCCGATCTGGTGCGGGCCGACGAGCACGGTTCGGACTGGGCGGGCAGGGTCGGCGGCGCGTTCGTCGAGGTGTTCGTCCCCGGCGGGTACCCGTCCGGCACCGGCCGGGTCGCGGTCCTGCTCGGCCTGCTGGCGTTCTACCTGGCCGTCCCGCTCGGGCTGGCCTACTACCTGCGTGCCCGCACCGGCGCCAGGACGTGGCGGGCGCTGCACCGGTTCGTGATCGTCGTGTACGTGCTCAGCGTCTGGCACACCCTGCTGTACGGCACGAACGTGTGGTTCGACGGCTGGCCCCGCACCACCCTGTGGCTGTTGCAGGTGCCGGTGGCGGTGCTGCTGCTGGCGCGGCTGCTCGCTCCGGCACGTCCCGGTGAGCGGATCGGGCGGACGCGGGGCGCGCTGGCGACGGGCAGGAGGATCGGGGCGCTCGTCGCGGTCCTCGCCACGACGGGGGCGCTGGTCGCCGTGGTGGTCAGCGGTCGCGGCGGTGGGCGCACGCCCGGTGCGCACCACAGCGCGCCCGTGTCGGTGCAACCGTGGACGGTGTGGACCGGAACCGCCGTCTTCGTCCTGGTGGTGATCCTGGCGGTCGGTCTGGTCCGGCGTGCCGAACGGGCCGACCGGAGGCCGACACCCCGGTGACCCGGAGCGCCACGACGATCCGGAGCGAGATGCGCGCGTAGTTCGAGACCGCGGGCTTCACCGGGGGCGGGTGCTGCGGGGACCTCGACGCCTCGCCGTGCGACAGCCGTGCGCGCCGGTGGGAGCTTGCGGCGGATCGGCCGCCGCCGCGGCGGAAGGCGTCGACGACAGCGCTGGCCGACGACCGGCCCCAGCGGTGCGCCACTGCGGGAACGTCACCCGGGGGCGGTGCGGAACAGGCGGCTCGGGGCCGCTCCCCCGCCCCGATCGCCGTCCCAGCAGGAAGCTCGACGGCCCGGCGAGGCACCCGACTGGTCCACGATCCGGGGGTCGTCGTGGCGCTACCGGGGTGGACGCGGAAGGCCGGCCAGGGCCGCCTCCGCGCTGCTCCGCAGGGTGCGCTCGTCGACCCCGGCCTTGCCGAGGGCCTCCAGGCCGCGGTGAACGGTCAGCAGCAGGCCGGCGAGTTGCCGCGCATCGGCGGCGGGGTCGATGTCGCCGTTGCGCTGGCAGGCCTCGAGCTCGGCGGTGATGGCCCGCTGAACGGCCTCGAAGGTCTTCAGCGAGCGAGCCGAGACCACCTCGTCGTGCTCGGCCAGCTCTGCCGTGCCCTTGGCCAGCAGACAGCCGCGACGGCTGGGCTCGGCACAGGCGGTCGCGTGAGCCAGCAGGTAGGCGGTGAGCCGCGCGAACGCCTGCTCGTCGTCACCGCCCAACTGGCGGTCCACCGAGCAGATCGCCGCGTCGCAGTGGTCGTCGAACACCCGGCGGAAGAGCTCGCGCTTGCCGCCGAACGCCCCGTACAGGCTGCCCTTGCCCAGACCGGTGGCCGCCGCGATCGCATCCATGCTGGTGCCGGCGAAGCCCGTCGCCCAGAACTGGTCGCGTGCCGCGTTCAGCACGCTCTCCTCGTCGAACTTCCTCGGCCTCACCACTCCCGCAGTCTAAGCGTTCTTGACTATGCCGTCCATAAACCCCTACGTTGTGGACGATTCATTCCATAAAGGGTGTCGACGAGAGCGAGCGGTCAGGCGATGAGTGGACTTCTGGACGACAAGGTGGCCGTGGTGACCGGTGGGACGAGCGGGATCGGGCTGGCCATCGCCCGGCGGTTCGTCGCCGAGGGGGCGCAGGTCTTCGTCACCGGCCGCCGGCAGGCCCAGATCGACGCGGCGGCCGCGGAGCTCGGGCCGCGGGCCGTCGCGGTGCGGTGCGACGTGGGGAACCTGGCCGAGCTCGACGCGCTCTACGAGGTCGTCGCGCAGCGGTCCGGGCGGATCGACGTCCTGGTGGCCAACGCGGGCGGCGCCGTGCCGGCCGTTCTCGGGGACATCACCGAGGAGCAGTTCGACAGCATGTTCGCCACGAACGTGAAGGGCGCGGTGTTCGGGGTGCAGAAGGCGATGCCCCTCCTGTCCCGGGGGGCTTCGGTGATCCTCATCGGGTCGAGCACGTCCACGCGGCCCGACCGGGGCATGGAGGTCTACGGCGCGACCAAGGCGGCGCTGCGCAACTTCGCCCGCAGCTGGACGCTCAACGCGCGGGAGAACGGCTTCCGGGTCAACGTGCTGAGCCCTGGGCCGATCCGGACCCCCGGCCTGCTCGGCGTCGTCTCCGAGGACCAGCAGGACGACTTCGTCACGATGTTCGAGACCACACTGCCGGCGGGTCGGCTCGGCGACCCCGACGAGGTCGCGTCGGCGGCTCTGCTCCTGGCCTCGGACACCGCCACCTACGTCAACGGTGCCGAGTGGTTCATCGACGGCGGCTACACGAGCGTCTGACGAGCACGACGGGGGGCACCGGCGCGGGCGAGGCCGCCGGTCGGCACGCCCGCGCCGCCACTGCCAGGAGGTACGCGGTCGTCCGCCACGGGCAGAAGCGCGCGTCGGACCGCGCGACCGACTTCTGCGCCCCGGCGAGTGCCGTGCGGAGCACGATCGGCGGTGCTCCGCACGGCCCAGCGGTCCCGGTGGACGCAACCGCGCGACGGCCCGCTCCGGCAGCGGGCCACGAGCGGTGGGACCGCAGTGGCCGCACCCGCACCCGTCGCCGAGCGCGCGAGCGGCCGACGGTCCGGCGGCGGTGTTCACCTTCACCACCACCAGCCCGTCTTGACCGGGCGAAGAAACTCAACCATCATTGCCTCAATGAACACTGACTGGTCTCCGGAGCTGGTGGCGAGAGCGCGGGTGCACGCCGCGCTGGGCGAACCGGCGCGGCTGGCCATCGTGGACCGGTTGCTGCTGGGCGACGCGTCGCCCGGCGAGATCGGCGGAGAGCTCGGTCTGCCGAGCAACCTGCTGGCGCACCACGTGAAGCTGCTGGAGCAGAGCGGACTGGTGCAGCGGTCGCGCTCGGAGGGTGACGCCCGGCGCACCTACCTGAGGCTGCGCACCTCCGCGCCGCCCGGCCTCGCCTCGTCGGACGTCCGGCGGGCGCGGCGGGTCGTCTTCGTGTGCAGCCGCAACTCCGCCCGCTCGCAGCTCGCCGCCGCGCTGTGGGCCGAACGCAGCGCGGTGCCCACCGCGTCGGCGGGCACCCGGCCCGCCGACACCGTGCACCCGCTGGCCGTCGCCACCGCCGCCGCCCACGGTCTGTCCCTGAAGGGTGCCCTGCCCCACCACGTGGAGCAGGTCGTGCAGCCGGACGACCTCGTGGTGGCGGTGTGCGACAACGCCCACGAGGAACTCGACCCCGCGGACCGCCTGCACTGGTCGGTCGCCGACCCCGCCGCGGTGGGCACCGAGGACGCCTTCGACGCCGCCTTCCGCGAGCTGGCCGAGCGGATCGACCGCGTGGCCCCCGCCGTCCACCCGCTCTGACCACCCGCTCACGACAGCACGAGCACCTCAGCAGCCCCGTCGACACGGGTCAGCAACCGCTGGAGGCCGCGACCTCTCCGGGTGCCCGAGCCGTCCGTCCGACCGTCGCCCCCCGGCGGTGGACACCCCCACCGGGGTCTCACCGGTGCGCGTCTCGACACTCCACGACCAGCACCGTCACCTTCACCAGGAGGAAACACCCGTGACAGACATCGTCTCCAGCACCGCGGACACCGCCGGCACGGTCGGCGACGCCGCGAACAGGCCCTCGGTGCTGTTCGTGTGCGTGCACAACGCCGGACGCTCGCAGATGGCAGCCGCCTGGCTGCGCCACCTCGCCGGTGACCGCGTGGAGGTGCGCTCGGCGGGGTCCGCCCCGGCCGATCAGATCAACCCCGCCGTGGTCGAAGCCATGCGCGAGGTCGGCATCGACGTCTCCGAGCAGACCCCGAAGATCCTGACCGTCGAGGCGGTGCGGGAGTCCGACGTGTGCATCACCATGGGCTGCGGCGACGCGTGCCCGGTCTTCCCCGGCAAGCGCTACCTGGACTGGAAGCTGCAGGACCCCGCCGGCCGGGGCGTCGAAGCGGTCCGGCCGATCCGCGACGAGATCAAGGGCCTGGTCGAAGGACTCGTCGCGGAGATCGCGCCCACCGGGACCACCGCGTGAGCGGCACGGGCGCGGCGTCCCCCGTCCGCGACGTGGTGATCACCGGTTAGGGGCCGCCGGGACGGCGTCGGCGGTGGTGGATCTGCTCACGGGCACCTCGAAGCAGCCGTCACCACCCCAGCGGTGACGGCGCGGACAGGACGGCGAGCCGCGCGCACCGCGACGACTCGCCCACCACCACGTCGGCGCACGGCGCCGCGTCTCGTGCCGACGGATCGGAGAGGTCTCCGGCCGACGGGGCGGTGGTCGGCGCGCGGGAGTCGTCATCGACACGGATCGATGCTTGTGTCAATCGATCCGCATCGATACTGTTGCCGTGTTGGATCGAAGAAGGTCGATACACGAGGAGATGCCCGATGAGTGAACTGCCCGTCGTCGTCGTGGGTGCCGGACCGGTGGGTCTCGCCGCGGCCGCGGAGCTGCTCGAACGCGGCCTGCGTCCACTGGTGCTGGAGGCCGGCGACGCGGCGGGTGCGACGGTGTCGCGGTGGAACCACGTGCGGCTGTTCTCCGCGTGGCCCGAGCTCGTCGCCCCCGCCGCGGCCCGCCTGCTGGAGCCCACGGGCTGGCGGCGTCCCGGTGACGGCTACCCCACCGGAGCGGAGTGGGTCGAGTCCTACCTGCGCCCGCTGGCCGCCGCCCTCGGCGAACACGTCCGCGTCGGCGCGCGGGTGACCGGCGTGGCCCGGCGGGGCCGGGACCGGGTGGTCGACGCCGGCCGCGCGGAGGAGCCGCTGACCGTGCACGTCCGGACCGCCGACGGCGAGGAGCGCGTTCCCGCACGCGCGCTGGTCGACGCCTCCGGCACGTGGGGCTCGCCCAACCCGCTGGGCGGTGACGGACTGCCCGCGCTGGGCGAGAACGCGGCAGTCGCGCAGATCTCCTACCGCGTGCCCGACCTGGCCGGCGGCGAGGTGCGCTCGCGGTACGCGGGCAAGCACGTCGCGGTCGCAGGCAGCGGTCACTCCGCCCTGACCGCGCTGGTCGCCCTGGTCGACCTCGCCCGGACCGAGCCCGGCACCCGGATCTCGTGGCTGCTGCGGCGCGGGGCGGTGGGCGACGTCTTCGGCGGCGGGGAGTCCGACGAGCTCCCCGCCCGCGGCGCGCTGGGCCTGAAAGCGCGCGAGGCCGCGCAGGCCGGGGTGGTGCGCACCCTGACCGGGTTCCGCACCGAGGCCGTCGAGCGCGACGAGCGGGGCGGGCTGACCCTGGTCTCCGACGCCGGACAGCGCCTCGACGGCGTGGACGAGGTCGTGGTGCTCACCGGGTTCCGCCCCGACCACTCCTGGCTCTCGGAGATCCGCCTTGACCTGGACCCGGTGCTGCAGGCGCCGACCGCGCTGGCTCCGCTGATCGACCCGAACGCGCACTCCTGCGGCACGGTCTACCCGCACGGCGCGGCCGAGCTGGCCCACCCCGAGCCCGGCGTGTTCCTGGTGGGGATGAAGAGCTACGGCCGCGCGCCGACGTTCCTGGCGATGACCGGTTACGAACAGGTCCGCAGCGTCGTGGCGAAGCTCGACGGCGACCACGACGCCGCCGGTCGCGTGGAGCTGGTGCTCCCCGAGACCGGCGTGTGCGGCGGATCGGGCGTGTTCGACGCCCCCGCCGACGACGCGGCGGCGACGTCCGGGTGCTGCGCGGCGCCGGTCGAGCAGATCGAACTGCTGGCGCCGTCGAGCCGCCGCTGACACCGGTGAACCTGCCGGACCGGCCGCGGGTGGTGCTGTGCCGGACCGAGATCACCGGCCGGGGCGTGCTCCCCGTCCTGGTCGGACGCGTCACCACCGGCACCGGGAGGTCGTCCGGTGCGGTCGGGGGCTGGTTCGCCCCGGCGCAGGGCGTCTCCGCGGTCGTCGGCGTGCCCGGCGGGTGCGGTCACCGGTTCGCGCCGGTGACCGCACCCGCGTGGGCAGCGATCTCGCGCACCGCCGTCCTGGCGGTCCGGCCGACGCCGATCAGCGTCGCGGAGGCGGGGCCCGTCCAGTCGCCGTAGCCGAGCAGGTGCAGGCGGGGTTCGGCCAGCGCGCGGGTCCCCGCCGTGCGGACGGTGCCGTCGCCCGCGCGCAGCCGCAGCGGGGCGAGGTGGCCCAGCGCGGGACGGAACCCCGTGCACCAGATGACCGCGTCGGCCCGCTGCGCGGTTCCGTCCGCCCAGACGGGGCCGTGCTCGCCGAGGCGGTGGAACATCGGGTGCGCGGTGAGCAGGCCGGCGTCGCGGGCCGCCCGGACCGGCGGGAGCACCACGACGTCGCCCAGCGCGGCGATCCCGCCGTCGTCGTCGGCGGTACCGGCCGTGGCGCGGCGGCGGGTGGCCACGTCGAACAGGACGCGGCCGTCGACGTCGTCGGGCAGGAACCGCGGTGGCCGGCGGGTGACCCACGTCAGCCGGGTCGTCGAGGCGAGGTCCGCGGCGATCTGCGCGCCGGAGTTGCCGCCGCCCACCACGACCACGCGCTGACCGCGGAACTCCCGCGGATCGCGGTAGTCGGCGGCGTGCAGCTGACGTCCGGTGAACGGCGCGCGGCCGGGGACGGCGGGCAGGAAGGGCCGCCACCACGTGCCGGTCGCGCTGATCACGTGCTCGGCGGTCCAGTCGCCGGAGTCCGTCTCGACGCGGAACCCGGACCCGTGGCGGCGCACGGCCCGCACGCGCACCCCGCGCCGCACGGGCAGGTCGTAGCGCTGCTCGTAGCGCGTCAGGTAGTCCACCACGTGCGCCGTGCCGGGGTAGCCGCCGCCGGGAGCGGCGGGCATGGGCCAGCCGGGCAGCGAGCTGTGACGGGCCGGGGAGAACAGGCGCAGCGAGTCCCAGCCGTGCCGCCACGCCCCTCCTGGCCCGGTCTGGGCGTCGAGCACGACGAACTCCAGACCCGCGCGGCGCAGGTGGTAGCCGGCGGCCAGACCGGCCTGGCCTCCGCCGACGACCACCACCCGCGCCGCGGGCACGTCAGCTCTCCACGCGAGCGGTCCAGCGGCGGCGCAGCCACAGGCTGACGTAGACCAGACCGACGAGCACCGGCACCTCGATCAGCGGGCCCACCACCCCGGCCAGGGCCTGCCCGGAGGTCACGCCGAACACGCCGATCGCCACGGCGATGGCGAGTTCGAAGTTGTTGCCCGCCGCGGTGAACGCCAGTGTCGTGGTGCGCTCGTAGGACAGCCCGGCGGCCTTGCCCAGGGCGTAGGACCCGGCCCACATCACCGCGAAGTAGACCAGCAGCGGCAGCGCGATGCGGACGACGTCCAGCGGCTTGGAGGTGATGGTCTCGCCCTGCAGGGCGAACAGGACGACGATGGTGAACAGCAGCCCGTACAGGGCGACCGGGCCGATCTTCGGCAGGAAGCGCGACTCGTACCACTCCCGGCCGCGCGCCCGCTCCCCCAGCTTCCGCGACAGGTATCCGGCGGCCAGCGGCACGCCGAGGAAGACGACCACGCTCAGGGCGATCTCCCGGGGGGAGAAGTCGATCGAGGCGGTGTCCAGGCCCAGCCAGCCGGGCAGCAGGTCGAGGTAGAACCAGCCCAGCACACCGAACATCACGACCTGGAACACGGAGTTCAGCGCCACGAGCACGGCGGCGGCCTCGCGGTCGCCGCAGGCCAGGTCGTTCCAGATGATGACCATGGCGATGCAGCGGGCGAGGCCGACGATGATCAGCCCCGTGCGGTACTCGGGCAGGTCGGCCAGGAAGATCCAGGCCAGCGCGAACATCAGCGCCGGGCCCAGCACCCAGTTCAGCACCAGCGACAGCGCCATCGTGCGCCGGTCGCGGGTCACCGTGCCCAGTTCGTCGTAGCGGACCTTCGCCAGCACCGGGTACATCATCAGCAGCAGGCCCAGCGCGATCGGCAGCGACACCCCGCCGATCTTCACCGCGTCCAGCACGCCCTGCAGCCCCGGCACGACGCGGCCCAGCAGCAGTCCGGCCAGCATCGCCACGCCGATCCACACCGGCAGGAACCGGTCCAGGAACGACAACCGGCGCAACACCGGCGTCTCGGCCGGTGGCGCGCTCGCGTTCGTGGTGCTCGTGCTCAACACGGTCTCCTGATCTCGGTGGTGGTGCGCGCCTGCTCGGCCACCGCGGCGATGCCGCGCGCGAGACCGTCCAGAACATCGGGTCGAAGCCGGTAGTAGGTGAAACGTCCGTGCGACTCGCTGTCCACGAGCCCGGCCTCGCGCAGCAGCCGCAGGTGGTTGGACACGTTGCTCTGCCGGGCACCGGTCTCCTCGACCAGGTGACAGGTGCACAGCGCCTCGACCGCCAGCAGCTCCACGATCCGGGCGCGCAGCGGATCGGCCAGCACCCGCAGAACCTCTGCATCGAACATCATCAATGCAGAACATACATCACCGCTCACTGATACGACGGCGCGGTCCGGCCCGGTTCTCCGGCACACCCGCCCGGCGGGCCCCCACGTCAGCGCGACACCACCGGGCCGCACCGGGAGCGGGTCAGCCGCAGCACCGGGCGGACGCGCCGTCGGCCTCCTCGTCCAGGTCGGCGCGCAGCGGCCCACCGGGGCGCAGCAGCTGTCCCAGCACGCTCAGGACGGCGTGGTCGGCGCTGTACCAGCTCCACGTGCCGCGTCGCTCCCGCCGCAGCACACCCGCGTTGACCAGGATCTTGAGGTGGTGGCTGAGCGAGGACTGCGGCATGTCGAACTCCTCCGCCAGGTCGCAGAAGCACACCTCGTCGGCCCTGGCGTTGCGCACCAGCGTGAGCAGCCGCACCCGGATCGGATCACCCAGCGCCTTGAACAGCCGCGCGGCCGCCTCGGGTTCTGCGGTCCGTTCGCGCACCGAGTCGGGCAGCACGGTCACCTCGGTCTCCCCCGCACGTCTCGTTCTGCCGGTGCCGCGGTGGCACCCTCCTCGAACAGTATGAACGTCCGATCGCCCGTGCCGTCGCGGTCGCGCGGCAGAAGGTGCCGCGACGCGTGGTCGTCACGGACGCGGCAAGCTGCTCGTCTTCGACCGCTGACCGGAGTCCCCGGGGAAGTCACCGCGTCACCCGTCACACCGGTCAACGAGGAAAGCCGCCACCGCGTCCTGCGCGCGATCGACATCATCGGGTTCGGCCCGAACCGCCGGGCCGGTTCGCGGTCGCTACGACCTCACGACGACTCGACGCGCGGACGGCCGTGGTCCCACGGCTCGGTGATCCGGGGCAGCTGACGACGGATCGCACCGGTCATCGCCTCCGCCGCGGGGGTCGGCCGCCCTCGCGTCGCCACGCAGAGGTGGCGTCCCAGCTCTCCCTCCCTGGTCACGGGCACCCACCGCACGCCACGGGGGACGGCACCGGCGGCGATTCCCGGAACGAGTGCGATGCCGATCCCGGCGGCGACGAGCCCGAGGCGGGTCGGCCAGTCCTTCGCCCGGTGCGCGATGCGGGGTGCGGTCAGCCCCGGCCACGCGTCGAACTCCGGACGATCGGTGGACTGCGGCCCGGCGATCCACGTCTGTTCCCGCAGATCCTCGGGGGTCAAGCGGGCGCTGCTCGCCAACGGACTGCTCTCGCACACCGCCACCCCCGCGCCGGGGCCGCCGACCAGCACGTGCAGTTCCAGGTCGGTGAGGTCGTAGTCGGGCAGCCCCGCGCCGACTGCCACGACCGCGACCTGCAGACGACCTCGCCGGACAGCTGTGAGCAGAGCGGGGGTGGGCGCCTCGGTCAGCCGGACGTCGATGCCGGGATGCTCGACCTGGAGCTGCGCGACCGCGCGCGGCACGAGGACGGCCATGGCAGTCGGGAAGCCACCCACCCCGAGTCGGCCCGCGAGCTGGTCGCGCATCCCCGCGAGTTCCTGCCCGGCCGCGGAGAGGGCGTCGAGGACGCGGGCCGCGTGGCGCACCAGCGCCTCGCCCGCGGCCGTGGGACGGACTCCGCGCGCGTGCCGCTCGAACAGCGGCACGGACGCCGTTCTCTCGGTCGCCGCCACCTGCCGCGAGACGGCCGACTGCGTGTAGCCGAGCGACTCCGCGGCTGCGCTGAAGGAGCCGGTGCGTGCCACTTCCACCATCACTCGCAGACCCACCAGCGTGAACTCGGCCATGAGCGCAGAGTAGTCCGCTGTGTCTCGTCCGCATGAGAGCGGTACGTGCCATGAGCACGTCGAAGAGGTCGACTCCGTCCGCACGTATGAGGTCGACGCACATCTGCTGTGCTCAGTCCTCGCTTGTGCGCATACCTGCGGTGGGCGATCGTCGTGGTGGTGCCGTCACGGCCCACCACGGCAACAGCCGACCGCACGCACCGCGAACCAGGTGTCGCCGCGTGTGGACCATCCGCCAGCTGGAGGTTTCTCGATGGTTCTTCGACCAGGACGAACGCTGCTCGCCATTACTCTGACCGGTGCACTGGGGGCGATCTCCGCCTGCGGCGGCTCGGTCGACCCCCTCGCGGCGGGCGCCACGTCCAGCCGGTCGGGGCACGACGAGCGGGGTCGGGAGGGCGCGAGCGCCACGACCGGCAGCAGCACCGACGACGACCTGCGGGTGGACGACCCCGGCCTCACCGAACGTGCTCGCGCGCTCATCCGGGTCGGTCAGGACGGCATCGCCCGGGAGAACGCGGCGGCGCTCGACGCCTTCTTCCACCCGGACTTCCGCTTCCACGGCCCGGGGGGCGCCGAACTGAACCGCGAACAGCTGTGGGCCTACTTCGCGTCGGCGCGGCGAGCGTTCGACGACTTCAGCGTGGAACGGCAGGCCATCATCGACGACGGCGGTCCTCACCTCTCGTCACGCACGCGGTTCGCGGGTGTCTTCGCGCGCACGTTCGACGGCACGGCGCTGGGCCCCCTGGAGCCGACGGGACAGCCCTTCAGCTACGACCTGATCAACATCTTCCGCTACCACGAGGACGGTCGGCTCCTGGAGGAGTGGGTGCAGTACGACCAGCTCGGGCAACTGGCCCAGCTCGGCGTCGACGTCGGGGACGCCGCTGCCGCGGTCTCCTGACCGCGGGGGCCGGTCGCGGAACACGGTCCGCAACCGGCCCGCGTCCCGACCCTCCCGTCTCCCGTGTTCGGACGAGACGGGAAGCTCGCCGTCCTCACCATCCACGTGCGAATCACCTGGGCACCTGACCGGCCGATTGTGGTGGCGACCCGAGCGTCCTACGCTCGTCAGCGGCCCGACCGGTTCGACGACCATCCGCTCGACGATCTCGTGCTGCCTGCCGCAAGAGCGCCGACACGGCCGATCGAAGCGGGACTGAGGAGCGAGCATGGCCCGAGTGCTGATCCTGACGGCCGACGCCGCCGAGGAACTCGACTCGATGTATCCGATCTTCCGTCTGCGCGAAGGCGGACACGAGGCGGTCGTGGCCGCTCCCACCACACGCGCGGTCAAGCTGGTGGTCCACGACTTCGAGCCCGGTTGTGACGCCTACACCGAGAAACCCGGCCACCTGCTGCCCGTGGACCTCGCGTTCGGCGACGTCGCCCCGGAGGAGTACGACGGGCTGGTGATCCCCGGCGGGCGGGCACCGGAGTACATCCGCACCAGCCCCGACGTGGATCGCGTCGTCCGCCACTTCTTCGACCACGGGCTCCCGGTCGGCACGATCTGCCACGGCCCGCAGGTCCCCGCCGCCCTCGGGCTCCTGCGGGGCCGGACCACGGCCGCCTACCCGCCGCTGAGGGCGGACGTCGAGCTGGCCGGCGCGACGTTCGTGGACGAGCCCGACGTGGTCGACGGAGCGATGGTGTCCTGCCGCGGCTGGCCGGACCTCCCCCTCTGGTCGCGCGCGTTCATGCGCGTCCTGGAGAGCTCGCGCGTCTCCACCTGACGCGCCTCGTCCCCGTCGCGGCACGTCGTGGTGCGGCCTCGTCCGGCACGAGAGCTGCCCGACGAGCCTCGTCCAGCACTTCCTCCTGCACCGCTGGTGTTCGACCCGGCGTGCTCCACGGGGACGTTCCTGAGCTCCCCGGCCGACGCGGTGCCGCGAGCCCGGTGCCTCGGCGCGGACCTGTCCCCCGCGACGGTCCGCCGCGCCGCCGCGCGCTCGGCGAACGTCGTGGTCGCCGACGCCGCCCACCCGCCGCTTCCACCGGGCAGCGTCGACCTGCTCGTGGTGCGCTTCCTCAACGCCGAGGTGGTCCCCCGCGCGACGGCGGGACCGCTCTTCACCGCGCTGGCACGCCTGGTCGCCCCGAGGGGCACGTCCTCGTCCTCGGTCACACCCCGGTCCTGCTCGCCCCGCGGACCGCTGCCCGCACGACCGGCCTGCGCTTGGTGAGCACCACCGCCGCACCGCTGGAGCGACCGGGCTGTTCCAGTGCCCTGCACTTCACCGGCGCGTGTCCGTGCCGGAGCCACCACCTGCCGGGGATCACGTGAGGACGTGTGGTCCGGGGCGGTGATCCGCCGTTGTGTGGAACGGGACGCGTCTCGATCGGCGACGACCGGCCGCCCGAGCGGACCGACGTGCCGCGCGTAGCGTGTGCCGCTCGCACGCAAACCGTTCTGGAGGCCGATGATGCGCTCGACGTTCCGCACGCCCGACGGTGTCACGCTCGGGATCGAGCAGTTCGGCGATGCGGCGGCGCCGCTGGTGCTGCTGGTGGGCGGCACGACCATGCTCTCCTGGCCCGACGCGCTCTGCGCGGCGCTCGCGCGCGGCGGGCGTCGTGTCGTGCGCTACGACCTGCGCGACTCCGGCGCGTCGACGACCCTGGACCCCGAGGCGCCGGCGTACACGCTGCGCGATCTCGCCGCCGACGCCGCCGCGCTCGCCCGCGGACTCGACGACCGACCGGCGCACCTGGCGGGCATCGGCGTCGGCGGGATGGTCGCCCAGGTCGCCGCGCTCGACCACCCGGACGCCTTCTCCGCACTCACGCTCGCCGGGACGCGGCCCGTCGCTCCGGGCCCGGCCGACGACGACCTGCCCGACCACGACGCGGCGACGATGGGGCGGTTGTTCGCGCTCCCGATGCCCGACTGGTCCGACCGCGCCGCCGTGGCGGAGTTCGCCGCCGCCGGAGCGGAGGTCCTCGGCGACGACCCGGCCGCGGCACGCACGACCGCCGAGCGCGTCTTCGACCGCACGCCGGGCACCGGGCCGGCGGTCGCAACGGCCAACCAGATGGGCATGGTGTTCTCCAGGCTCGACTGCGCGCCGCGCTGGCGCGAGCGCCTGCCCGGACTCGCGATCCCGACGCTCGTGGTGCACGGTCGCCGCGACCTGTTCTTCCCGGTCGGCAACGGCGAGGCGCTCGCACGCGAGATCCCCGGCGCCCGGCTGCTGGTGCTCGAACGGGCCGCTGCCGCGATCCCCGACACGGCCGCCGACGAGGTCGCCGCGGCGATGCTCGCGCTGTAGCTCGATCCGGCGGCCGGGCGAACACCGGCGCGACAGCGGTCGACCCCGCCCCGAGGGCGGGCTGGAGGCTGGCCGCATGACGAACGACATCACCTCGACGGCTCGGCTCACGCAGCCGGTCGCAGGGTTCCAGAAGAGGGTGCGGACGCCGCGGGCCCTGCGGCGAGCGGGGGTCGCGGCGCTGGCGGTCGCGCTGCTGGCGGGAGTCGTCGCCCCCCGGTGCGGCCAGCGGGGCCGCGCCGGGCGCCGCTGCGGGACGGAACCGCCCGGAGTGCAGGAGGCGGTCCAGGCGTTCGTGGACATCGGTTTCGCCGGGATGCGGTTGCGCGTGCAGGACCAGCGGGGTGAGCGGGTCGGCAGCGCCGGGGTGCGCGAGCTGGGCGGGACCGCGACGCCGCCGACGAACGGGCGGTTCCGGATCGGCAGCAACACCAAGACCTTCGTCGCGACCGCGGTGCTGCAACTGGTGGCCGGGGGAGGATCGGGCTGCACAGCACGGTGGCCCGCCGCCTGCCGCGGTTCGCGCTGGATCCGCGGATCACGGTGCGGATGTTGTTGCAGCACACCAGCGGGGTGTTCGACCACACCGGCGACTCCGCCCCCGACGGCACGGTCGTGCCGGGGCTCCCCTCGACGGGCGAGGAGTGGGTGGACACCCGGTTCCGCACCTACCAGCCGGAAGAGCTGGTGCGGTTCGCGCTGGCCGGCAACCTGCTGGCCGACCGCGGGCACCTGGCTCGGCCACGACGGCCGAGGGGCCGCGGCCCCGACCGGTGAGGTCGGGGCCGCGGCCCCTCGAACGTCCCTACGACTCGTCTTCCGATCGGCGGGCGCTATCGCACGACCGCTGCTTCACATCAGGCCGGCTTGACGGACAGAGCGTGGCGGAACACCGAACGCGGGTCGTAGCGCTTCTTGACCTGCTGCAGGCGGGCGTAGTTCTCCCCGTAGTACAGCGCGTGCCACGGCGTGCCGGAGGTGTTCCACGCCGGGTCGGCGAGGTCGTTGTCCGCGTAGTTGATGTACGCGCCCGCGTTGATGTCGTTGTGCACGGGAACGCCACCGGTGTTGCGGTAGATGTCCCGGTAGAGGTTGCGCACCCACGACATGTACGTGTCGTCCGCCGCCGGGTCCCGCCAGACGCCGGGGGTGAAGTAGACGCGCAGGATCGAGTCCCGGTGCACCGAGGCCGTCGCGTTCTTCGGCACGGAGTTGATCTTCCCGCCGATGGCCGCGATGTTCACCTGTGCGCCGGGGTCGGAGAAGTTCTCGTCGGACAGGTGGCGGTAGATCGTCCCGAGCTGCTCGTCGGTGTAGCTCTTCCGCAGGTCCGCGGTCTTGTCCTTCTGACGACCGGGTGCGCCCCAGTACCAGTTGTCCCGGTCGAGCCACGGCAGGTCGTACTTGGAGTCCGCCGAGGGCTGGACGCGAACGCCGCTGGTCATGGCGGAGAACAGGCCGTCGAGCAGGGCCTCGCCGCCTTCGACCGACTTGCCGACGCCCGCCATCAGGGAGATCACCCCCGCCGACTTGTGCGACAGGGAGAACGACGCCCAGACCTGGACCCCCTGCGCTCCGGGGGCGCTGTTGCGCTCGAACCACTGGCAGTACTGGCGCACCAGAGTGGTGAAGTCCTGCTGCGACATGGACTCCCACGGCCACGCCATGGTCCGGATCCGCTGGTTGTCGGCACGGGGCAGCAGGCGGCTGGGATCGGTGGAGTCCACTCCCGGCGTGCGGAGCCAGTACTTCGTGACGACACCGAAGTTCCCGCCGCCACCACCCGTGTGCGCCCACCACAGGTCGCGGTTGGGGTCGTTGGCCTCCCTCGTCGCCACGATGGTGCGAGGCTGCCCGTCCGCACCCACCACGACGACCTCGACGGCGTACAGGTGGTCGACGGCGATCCCGTGGATGCGCGAGTAGAAGTTGTAGCCGCCACCGAGGATGTGCCCGCCGAGGCACACCTCCGAGCAGCCCGCCGAGGGGATCTGCACACCCCAGCCCTTGAAGAGCGTCCCCTGCGTCGACGCCACCATCGCGCCGGGTTCGAACGCGAAGGCCTTCCGCTCCTCGTCGAAGTAGACGTCCTTGAGCTGCGAGAGCTCGATGATCTCCTTGATGTCGGGAGTCGTCGTGAAGTTCTCCAGGCAGTGGCCACCGGATCGGATGGCGACCCGCCTGTTCGCTCCGACGGCCCTGCCGAGCGCTTCGGCGACGTCGTTCGGAGAACCCGCGATGGTCACCCGGTCCGGCTGTCCGGCGAACCGCGTGTTGTGCGCGCGCAGGAAGCTCTCGTAGCGGGTGTCTCCCGGCTGCACGGTGACGGGGTTGAACGGCGGCGGGCTCCCCCCGCGCGTCCCCCGGTCCGCGACGGCGGGCGCGGTTCCGACGAGTGCTCCCGTCGACACCACCCCGGCCCCGACCGCCGCAGCACGGGTGAATAATCTCCGGCGGCTCAGGTCAGCCATATGTCACTCCTCATTACCGATGTTAGGACGTCTGTCCAGCAGGAGCTTGTACCACGACGTCGGACTTGGCACGAGGCCAATGCGTCCGAGTGCACAGATGAATCCGGCAGCGGCTTCACGGCAGCCGCTCTTACGTCGGTATCACATCGCACTTGGGACGTTGTCCCGCCGCACGGCTCCGACGTATATCTGGCACATCACTTTCCACCACGGCCGAAGTCATCCGACTCCGCACCCCCCAGCACTCGGCGTAGACCGTGACCACACGAACACCGCAAAGGATGATCACATGACCGCACAGCACGGGTCAAGTCTCAGGAGGCACTCGCGCGACATCCCGTCCACCGGGACCCGGCGGGACTCGAACTCATGACGACCAAATCCTCCGCCCCGCTCGCGCAACGTGCGGGGAAGCGCGAGTGGTTCGCTCTCGGCGCACTCGCACTACCAGCTCTGCTCATCACGCTCGACAGCACGGTGCTGTATCTTGCAATTCCTCAGTTGAGCGCCAGCCTCAATCCCAGCGGCACGCAGCTGCTGTGGATCGTCGACGTCTACAGTTTCATGATCGCCAGCCTGCTGATCGTCGCGGGCACGCTGAGTGACCGGATCGGGCGTCGTCGCCTGTTGCTGATCGGCGCTGCGGGATTCGGTGTCGCGTCCCTTCTCACCGCATTCTCGGTCAGCGCCGAGATGCTGATCGTCAGCCGTGTTCTGCTGGGTGTCGCCGGCGCGACGTTGATGCCGTCGTCGATGTCGCTGATCCAGAACATGTTCACCGATCCGCGGCAGCGCTCGGTCGCGTTCAGCGTCTGGATCGCCTGTTTCCTGGCGGGCGGGATCATCGGCCCGCTGGTCGGTGGCGTGATGCTGGAGAACTTCTGGTGGGGTTCGGTGTTCCTGCTCGGCGTGCCCGCCATGGTCCTGCTGCTGGTCCTCGGTCCCGTGCTCCTGCCGGAGTACCGGAACCCCGAGCCCGGCCGCATCGACGTCACGAGCGTCGCGCTGCTGATCGTCGGCCTGCTGACCTCGGTCTACGGCGTCAAGAAGCTCGCAGGCGCGAACACCGGACCGCTGGCCGTGCCGGCACTCGCGCTCGGTCTCGCGCTGGGGGTCGCCTTCGTGCTCCGCCAGCGGCGGATCGACAGTCCGCTGATCGACCTCCGGCTGTTCCGCGAACGCACCTTCTCCGTTCCGCTGGGCGCCATGGGTCTCGCCCTCTTCACGATGGCGGGATCGCAGCTCTTCGTGGCGCAGTACTTGCAGATGGTCGTGGGGCTGTCCCCCTTCGCCACGGGCCTGTGCTCGTTGCCCGCGAGCGTCGGAGGGGTGGCGGGGTCGCTGCTCGCACCGCTGCTGCTCAAGCGGATGCGTCCTGCGGCGGTGATGACCACGGGACTCGTGATCGCCGTCGTCGGCTTCGGC
Source organism: Umezawaea beigongshangensis (assembly GCF_016464305.1). Classification (GTDB taxonomy): domain Bacteria; phylum Actinomycetota; class Actinomycetes; order Mycobacteriales; family Pseudonocardiaceae; genus Umezawaea_A; species Umezawaea_A beigongshangensis. The sequence continues at coordinate 5,394 of NZ_JAEIOJ010000020.1, read as the reverse complement.
GTGCTGATCCAGATCAATTCCGACAACGGGGTGGTCGTGGCAGTGGTGGCACTGGGCCTGCTGAATTTCGGAGTGGCTCCGACCGTCGCGCTCGGCACCGACATGATGATCTCGTCCGCACCACCCGCACAAGCGGGCGCCGTTTCCGCGATTTCCGAGACCACTCACGAGGTCGGCCTCGGCACGGGTATCGCCGTTCTCGGGAGCATCGGCACCTCCGTCTACCACGGCCAGGTCTCCGGAAACCTCCCCGACGGACTTCCGGAGAATTCGGTGCCAGCATTTCTGGACACGATCGGTTCTGCGGCGGACGAGGCCAGCCGATTGCCCGGCCACCTGGGCTCTGCCGCCTTCGACGTCGCCCGCGCGGCGTTCACTCACGGCTTGTTCGTCATCAGTGTCGTCTGTTTGGCCGTCACCGTGCTGGCCACGGCCGCGGTGACACTGCTGCTGCGACGCGGTTCGACGGAGGGCGAAACAGTCGATAACGCCTGATCAGAGGCCGGGGGACAGCTTCCGACGCCGCGCGGGCGGCACGACCACCGAAGTGGTCGTGCCGCCCGCGCGGCATTCGTACCGGTTACTTCGTCGCGATGAGGATGCCGTGGGGGGTCCACCCGGGGCAGGCCACTCGCTGGAATTCCTGGAAACCGGCTTCACGGAGGCAGTTCTCGTGCTGCTGCCACGAATAGATCATACCGCCCTTGGCGGGCAGCGCGGCGAAGTAGACGCTGTCGAGCGCGGCCACCACCGGACCGTCGCCCTCGTCGTTCGACATGGAGTTGAAGATGACCAGTCGCCCGCCCTCCGGAAGCGCCTCGTACGCCTTGCGCAGCAGGAAGGTGTTCTCCTCCAGCGTCCAGATGACCAGCTGGTGGGCGAACATGATGGTGTCGAACCCGCTCGGGAACGGGTCGGCGAACATGTCGCCCGCGATCACCGAGACGCGGTCGGACAGCCCGGCTTCGGCGATCTTCTTCTGCGCGATGGCCTCGGTCGCCGGGATCTCGAAGACCGCGGCCGACAGGTGCGGGTTGGCCTCCGCGAGCGCGATCGAGTTCACGGCGTCGCCGCCGCCGCAGTCGAGCAGCTTCTTCGAGCCGGACAGGTCGAGCTGCTCGACCAGGTGCACGTTGGCGAGCTCGGACCACGACCGCATGTACCGGTAGAACACCGACTCGAGCTGGGGGTTCTCGCTCAGGCGGTGGTACAGGTCGCGGCCGGTGCCCCGCACGCGGCGCAGGCCGACGTTCGAGTTGGTGCGCAGCGACTCGGTGAAGTCGAGCTGACCCTCGTAGACGACGTACTGCTCGAAGGCGACCGTGTCCTTGATGCGCTGCCAGTCGCTGCCCCGCTGCAGGTCGGCGATGACCTCCGCCACGGAGTAGTTGCCGTCGCGCTGCACGGTGAGCCCCAGTGCCGTGGTGCCCAGCAGCAGGACGTCCGTCGCGCGGTCCTCCAGTTCGAGCTTCTCCTGGATCTCCCGCTTGGTCAGCGAACCGTGCTTCGCCAGCAGTTCGAACAGCTCCAACTCGCAGGCGGCGTTGAGGTACTGGAACGCCGCGTGCCCGAAGAGGATCCACGACAGGCCGGACATGTCCAGCTCCTGCGGCGTGGACGTGGCACCTTTGCTACCGAGTGTCGACGTCATGACCTTGGTTCTCCTCATGTGTGCGTTGCGGTTTTCGTTCAGCGGTCGGCGCGCTTGTACGCCAGCGTGATCCCGTCGAAGACGGGCAGCGTGCTCAGTTCGACCCTCTTGTCGTTGCGCAGAGCGGAGTTCAGCGCTCGCAACGAATCCGTCTCCGGGTCGCTCTCGTCCGATCGCGCCACCTTCCCGGACCAGAGCACGTTGTCCAGCACCATCAGTCCGCCGGGCCTGAGCAGTTCCAGGCACCGCTCGAAGTAGACGGAGTAGCTCTCCTTGTCGGCATCGACGAAGGCGAGGTCGACGGTGCCCGCGGCGCCGCTGTCCAGAAGTGCGTCCAGGGTCTCGACAGCGGGACGGAGTTCGAGCTGGATGCGGTCGGCGACGCCTGCCCGCTCCCAGAACGAACGGCCGATGTCGGTCCACTCCTCGCTGACGTCGCAGGCGATGACACGACCACCGGGGGGTAGTGCGCGGGCCATGGCCAGCGTGCTGTAGCCGGTGAACACGCCGACCTCGACCACGGTGGTGGCGGACAGCAACCCGACGAGGAAACCCAGCAGCTGCCCCTGCTCCGGTGGGACCAGCATCGTGTGTTCGGAGAGTTCCAGCGTGATCAGTCGCAGTTCCCGTGCGAGGTCGTCCTCCCGGAGGGACACGTCGTGCACGTACTGCTGGATCTCGTCGTCGAGCACCAGGCTGTGGATCATCGATCTCCTCCGCGGACTTCGGTCGCCGGGGTCTCCGGCAGGTGAGCGAGGCGGATCCGGCGGAACTGCGACAGCACGCCGACCGCCGATCGCGACGAATCGGCGTTCGCCAGCAGGCTGGGCGACCGGCCGCCGACGAAGTGCTCGCACACTCCGCGGTGGGCGTCGTAGGTCTCGCCCAGCGCGGTGCGGAACGCGACGAGTGGTGCTTCGTCCCGGTCTGCCAGCCAGGCCCAGGCCGCGGTGGAGCCCGAGAGGGCGCGCACGAGCGCCTCGTGGTCGCGCCAGCGCAGGCCGCTCATCTTCGGTGGTGCGATCGGCGGCATCAGCGTCGGACGGATCTCGGCGTTGTACTCCTGCTGCGCCGCGTCGCCGGCGTACCGCAGCGCACCCCTCGATGCCCACATCAGCGCCGTGGCGACCCCTGCCGACACCGCGGCGCCCTCGGCGTCGTCGCGTGCGGCCTGGTCGACCAGGCACGCGCACGCCATCGCGCACCCCTGGGCCAGCACCATGAACAGGTGGTGACCGCGGACCCAGTTGCGCAGGGCGTCGTCCGTCGCGGGCGTCCCGCGCTCGGCAGCCACGGGCACGGGACGCGACCTCGGTGACGCGTACGGATCGGCGCACCAGTCGAGCAGGTGGTCGACGCCGCGCACCAGATCGGTCCAGGCCCGCTCGTCGAGCCCGCTGCCGCGGACGACCGCCGGTTCCAGCACGCCGATCAGCGCGGCGATCGCCGCGTCGACCAGCAGCGGCAGCGGCGGGCCTTCGACGCGGTGGATGCCGAACGCGACGTCGTTGTCGCGGTTGGCCTCCGACTCGGCGCGATCGTCGTGGATCCGTCTGCCGGGAAGCTCGCCGAGCGCGGTCCTGGTCTCCACAGCGGCGGCCAGCAGGGCGTGCAGGTCGGTCCGTGCGCGCGGGTCGGCGATGCGGGCGACGGCGAGCCGGGCCCGGTCGCGGTGAGCCGCGAGGCCCTCGGCCGTGCGCGGAAGGTCCTCCGGCCGACCGAGGCGGAAGGGAACGGTCGCAACCCTGGGCAGGTAGTCCACCATGATCGTCCCGACTCAACGCCGCTTGCGCAGCGGACGGCCCAGCGGAAGGCGTTTGCCCCCCGTCGCGGCGTTCATCGCGCTGGCGAAGATGTACATGCCGACCAGGATGAACAGCAACATGCTGACCATGCCCACGTAGATCAGCCACGGGTCGCCCGGCTGCGTCGGGTTGTTGATCGTTCGCTCGATCGCCTGGTTGATCGACCCGAACAGGGACAGCAGGGTGACGTCGACGATCACGAACAGCAGGGTGAACACCGCGGGCAGGTGCAGCGTGGTGACCGTCAGCAGAATGATCACAATCGCCCACACGACGACGAAGTTCGCGGTGGCCGCCCGCTGCTCGATGTTCTCGAACTCGCCGAGCAGGTTGTTGTTCAGGGTCACGCTGAGCACGGCGAAGCTGAGCCAGAAGGTGCCGAACAGGCCGTAGATCGCCGCGAAGACCCCGTCACCGAGCCGCATCGACCACCTCGCGGCCATCAGCAGCAGAATGCTGCTGCTGAAGACCATGATCGGCAGGGAGGCGACGAGGGAGTTGGCCGCGACGCTGTAGTCCACCAGGTAGAGCGCCAGCGAGATCGAGCCGATCAGGAAGCCGGCGAATCCCGGCAGGCTCGGGTCGGCGGTGAACTGCACGGGCCGGGCACCGGGTTCCTGCGCCTCGTCGGGGCGCTTCACCGGCTCGGCAGAGACCTCTTTCACCTGTGTCATAACATCTCTCCCGTGTTGTGGAGGGGGCCGGAGTTGGCGGTCTGACCGCTGGTCACGCGTCGCTCACCCGTCCGAGGACGCGGGACACGCGGGGGATGGTGGTCGGCGCGGCCGCCGGTGACCGGTCGGGGAGCTGGGCGGCCAGCTCGGCGACCGTCGGGTGGTCGAAGACCAACCGCAGCGGAAGGTCGACGTTCGTGTGGGCGGAGAGCCTGCTGATCACGCGAGTCGCGAGCAGCGAGTGGCCGCCGAGGTCGAAGAAGTCGTCGTCGGCACCGATGTCGGTCACGCCGAGCACCTCGCGCCAGACGTCCGCGACGAACCGTTCCGTGTCCGTCCGAGGGGGACGTCCGGTGCGGCGGGATTCCTGAGCGGGCGCGGGCAACGACGCGCGGTCGATCTTGCCGTTGGGCAGCAGGGGCAGTTCGGGCAGCGTGACGTACGCGGCCGGCACGAAGTGCGCGGGCAGCACGGCTCGCAGGTGTTCGGTCAGCGTGGTGTGGTCGACCTCGTCTGCGGCGGGGACGACGTGGGCGACGAGCTGAGCGGTGCCGGACGGGTGCTGGTGGGCCACGACCACGGCGTCGGCGACGTCGGGATGCGCCCGGAGAACGGTGTCGATCTCACCGAGTTCGATGCGGTGACCGCGGATCTTGACCTGGTCGTCGGCACGACCCAGGTAGTCCAGCATCCCGTCCGTGCGCCACCGCACCAGATCACCCGTGCGGTACATCCGCCCACCACCGAACGGATCAGGCAGATACCGCTCCGCCGTCAGACCCGGTCGCGCGTGATAACCACGCGTGATCCCCGCACCCGACAGGTACAACTCCCCCACCACACCCAGCGGAACCGGCCTCAGACTCGCGTCCAGCACGTACGCGCTCGTACCGTCCACCGGCACACCGATCGGGGTCCGGTCGTGCGCCGGATCGGTGACGGCGTGGGTGGAGTAGGTGGTGTCCTCGCTGGGTCCGTACAGGTTGTTCACCACGTCGACGACCGGGTGCGCGTACAGCGCGCGCACCAGCTCCGGCGACAAAGGCTCACCGGCCAGGTTGATCGTGCGCGCCAGCGGCGGCACCGCATCAGCAGCCAGCAACTCCCGCGCCGCCGAGGGCACGGTGTTCACCAGCGTCACGTCCCGGTACCGCTCCGGGTGCTCGATCACGTCCAGCACGTTGTCCGGAGCCAGCACCACCGTCCCACCCACCGACAGCGGGGCGAAGATCTCGAACACCGACAGGTCGAACGACACCGACGT
>NZ_JAEIOJ010000001.1:332684-986907 GCF_016464305.1 Umezawaea beigongshangensis | reverse complement strand
GATCTTCCCGCCCATCGCACCCGCACCCAGCGGACCGAAACCACCCAGATCGGTCGGAGTCTTCGCCCGCTGCGACAGAGCCGCGAACCGCGCCTCCAGATCACCGGCCTTGCGGGCGCGCGCCTCACCCGCGTCGTAGCTGTACCCCTGCGGAGAGTTGCCCAGGCCGTACGGATCACCACCACCGCCGCCGGTCCCGGAACCGGGAGACGGCGACGGTGATGTCGGTCCGTGTGACTTGGGGGGCATCTGTTGCTAACTCCGCAGGGGGTGGTGCTGGATCAGACGTGCACGTTCGGCTTGTCGCCGCCGCCGGTCTGGGGCTTGTCCTCGCCGAAGCCGCCGAGGTAGACGTCCTTGAAACCGTCGTCCTTGATGTCGAAGTTCGCGTCCTTGTCGCGCGCCTGGTCGAGGCGGTTCGGGTCGTACTTCGCGCCGTCCTGGCCCTTGACCTCGTTGGTCTTGTCCTCGACGTCGCGCTGGGCCTTGTAGACCTCGTAGGAGATCTCGCCCGCGTCGGCGACGCCCTCGAAGCCCTCCCAGCCCTTGCCGATCCGCTTGGTGGCGAGGTCGATGTCGTCGGTGCGACCCATCATCTTCGCCAGGCCCTTGAGCATCCGGGCGATGCGGGAGGCGATGTTCACGCCCAGCGTGATGGCCTTGGCGGTGGCGGCGGTGATGAACGCGGGGATGGACGCGCCGAAGGTCGGGACCATCATGGCGAGCGCGATCAGCGCGTAGGCGATCAGCGAACCGATGAGCTGGGCGATGAGGTCGCGGACGATGTCGCGCAGGACGATCACCACCGTGCCGCCCATGGCGATGATCTTCGCCTTGGTCTCCACGGAGGCGGCGAGCATGTCCAGCTCCTCGCCCATCATCTCCATGCGGGCGGAGAACGCCTCGGCGGACTCGCCGTTCCAGCCCTCGGGGTTGACCATGGCCTTGCGGTGGTCCTCGGCGAGCTGCCGCATCTCCACGGCGAGGTCCGTGCCCTCCTTCTGGTTCGCCTGGATCGCGTCCGGGTCGCCCATGAGCTGGTTGAGGGCGTCGCGCAAGAAGCTGACGTGCTCCATCAACCAGCCGACGCCCGCGGCGAAGAGCGATCCCAGCGGGTCGACGGCGAACATCACGGCGGCCGACGCGGCGCCGATGACGTTGAAGGCCACGCCCAGCGCGTCCGAGGCGTCCATCGAGGCCAGCTCGCCGAACGCCTCGATGAAGCCGGAGCCCGCGAGCTGGTTGTCCTCGGTGATCGGCTCGAAGCCCGCCGGGCTGTCGGCGATCGGAGCTTCCTGTGGCGCGGTCATCGCTGTGCTCGCTTCCTGTCCTGGACGGCGGAGTGGCGGGTGGTCACCACGGCTCCTCGTCCTCGTCGTCCGGTGCGGCGGCGCGCGACCGCCGTGCCGCCGCGACCGTCTGGGCGCGGCGCTTGCGCACGATCTCGGGGTCCTCGTCCTCGATCGCGTAGGGGTCCTCGATCTCCTCTTCCAGCTCCAGGTCCGGGTCGGGCGCGACGGAGTCCATGAGCATCTCCATCGTCTCCTTGCCTTCACCCATCGGGGTGAAGGCTGCCACGACCTTCTGGGACACCTGGTGCTGGGCCTTGCGCATGGTCTGCAGGATCAGGGCGGTGAGCTTCGCCGAGCCGAGGTCGACGGCCTTCGTGCTGAGCTTGAGGTCCGTCAGGCCACCGTTGGGGCCGACGCTGACCGTCACGGAACCGTCGCTGCTGGCGAGGGTGACGTTCGCCTCGGCGAGGTCCTTCTGGAGCGTCTCGTTCTTCTTCTGCAGCTCGGCGAGCTGCGACTCGTAGTCTTCGAGCCACTTGTGGGGATCCACGGCGGGGTCGACCACGGGTCCTCCTGATCACTGGTTCCACTGGTGCAACCCTCAGTCCATCAAACAACACCAACGCCGTGCCAACGCCCCTCCAACGGTGGAGCGAGGACGAACGGGCAGACGTGGAGGGAGGCCAAGACCCCGCCGTTGGTCTTGGCCTCCCACCTGTGAAGACGTGCGGGAGCGCCGGGCGGTTCAAAGGCCACTCCCCGAGATCGACGGGTCACGTCGAGTGGCGGTGTGACCCGTTCGCACCAACGATTAGGTCACGGCGGGCTCTACGACCCTTGCGCGTCATTACCAGGGGGTACGGTCCGTCACTCGGAAACCCCGACGGCGAGGTCGGGCAGGTGCTGCTCCACGTGAGCAGGGAGGAGACGAGCCGTGCGTCGTCGAATGCGTGGCATCGCGGTGTCAGCGATCGCGCTGACCAGCGTTCTGTCGATGGCAGCGTGCGCCAAGGACACCGGCGGTTCCAGCAACGCCGGGTCGGGCAACACCGCCGGTGATGGCTGCACCCTGGCCGCGGCTCCGCCCGCCGCCCCCGCCACGTCCAGCAGCGACGATGCCTCCGCGAAGGTGGACGGCAGCGCGCTGAAGGTCGGGCTCGCCTACGACATCGGCGGTCGCGGGGACGCCTCCTTCAACGACTCCGCCGCCGCGGGCCTGGACAAGGCCGTCGCCGAGCTCGGCGTGAAGAAGGAGAACGTCAAGGAGCTCACCGCGGCCCCCAACGAGGCCGAGGACGCCAAGCAGACCCGTCTGCGCCAGCTCGCGGGCGAGGGCTTCAGCCCGATCATCGGTGTCGGGTTCGCCTACGCCGAGTCCTTCAAGGTCATCGCGCCGGAGTTCCCCGACACGAAGTTCGGCATCGTCGACGCGACCGTCGAGGGTGCGCCCAACGTGACCCCGCTGGTCTTCGCCGAGGAGCAGGGCTCGTTCCTGGCCGGTGTCATCGCCGCCTACCAGAGCAAGAGCTGCCACGTCGGCTTCATCGGCGGCGTCGAGACCCCGCTGATCGGCAAGTTCCAGGCGGGCTTCGACCAGGGCGCGAAGAAGGCGGCCCCGGAGATCCAGATCGAGGACAAGTACCTCACGCCCGCCGGTGACTTCTCCGGCTTCCAGGACCCCGCGAAGGGCCAGGAGGCCGCGAAGGGCCAGATCGACAGCGGCGCCGACGTGCTCTACCACGCGGCCGGCGCGTCCGGCAAGGGCGTCTTCTCGGCGGCCAAGGAGGCCGACGTGAAGGCCATCGGCGTCGACTCCGACCAGTACAACCAGGAGACGGTGTCCAACGAGAAGGACGTCATCGTCTCCTCCATGCTCAAGCGCGTCGACGTCGCGGTGTTCGACTACATCGAGGCCGTCGCCGCGAACAACCTCTCCAGCCTGCCCGCCGTCTTCGACCTGAAGGTGGACGGCGTCGGCTACTCCACCTCCGGTGGCAAGATCGACGACAAGCTGAAGACCGTGCTGGAGGGCTACAAGGCCCAGATCATCTCCGGCGAGATCACGGTCTCGGCCACCCCCTGACCGACCCGCTCTGCCAGCGCGCTGGGCCCTGCGAGGAGACACTCGCAGGGCTCAGCGCGTACTACAGGGAGCCTCCACGATGAGCAGTTCCACCTCCGCCGGTGCTCCGGCGGCCACCCGTGGGCCGGACGGTCCACCGGCCGTCGAGCTGGCGGGAATCACCAAGCGCTTCCCCGGTGTGGTCGCCAACAGCGACGTCCACCTGAGCGTCCGGACCGGCGAAGTGCACGCCCTGTGCGGTGAGAACGGCGCCGGCAAGTCCACGCTGATGAAGATCCTCTACGGGATGCAGCAGCCCGACGAGGGCACCATCTCCGTCGCGGGTGAGCAGCACCGCTTCCGCACACCGGCCGACGCGATCAGGGCCGGGATCGGGATGGTCCACCAGCACTTCATGCTCGCCGACAACCTGACCGTGCAGGAGAACGTCGTGCTCGGCGCCGAGTCGCTGCACGGCATCGGCGGGAGGGCGCGCAGGCGCATCCAGGAGCTGGCCGAGGCCACCGGCCTCGCGGTCGACCCGTCGGTGCTGGTCGAGCGCTTGGGCGTCGCCGACCGGCAGCGCGTGGAGATCCTCAAGGTCCTCTACCGCGGCGCGCGCGTCATCATCCTCGACGAGCCGACCGCGGTGCTCGTGCCGCAGGAGGTCGAGGAGCTGTTCACGACCCTGCGCGGGATGCAGGAGCGGGGCTTCACCTTCCTGTTCATCTCCCACAAGCTCGACGAGGTCCGCGCCATCGCCGACTCGGTCACGATCATCCGCCGCGGCACCACGGTCGGCACGGCCGACCCGAAGACCGTCAGCAGCCGCCAGCTCGCGGAGATGATGGTCGGCAGCGAGCTGCCCAGCCCGGAGACCAGGGAGTCGACCGTCACCGACCGCACGGTGCTGCGACTGGACGACGTCGCGCTGTACGCGGAGGCCGGTGACCGGCCGGTGCTCGACCGCATCGACCTCGTGGTCCGCGCCGGTGAGGTCGTCGGCATCGCCGGTGTCGAGGGCAACGGCCAGACCGAGCTGGTCGAGACGATCATGGGGATGCGACGCGCCGGACGCGGGCGGGTGCTGCTCAGCGGCGCCGACGGCACCGAGCGCGACGTCACGAAGCTCGGCACGCTGGCCCGCCGCGAAGCGGGCATCGGCTACGTCCCCGAGGACCGCCACCGCCACGGCCTGCTGCTCAGCCAGCCGCTGTGGTTCAACCGCATCCTGGGGCACCAGACGCGCAGGCCCGCGTCGAAGGGCGCGTGGCTCGACCTGGACGGCGCGAAGGCCGACACGGCGCGCATCGTCGAGGAGTTCGACGTCCGCACGCCCGGCATCGACGTGCCGGCCGCCGCGCTGTCGGGCGGCAACCAGCAGAAGCTGGTCGTGGGCCGCGAGCTGTCCGGGAAGCCGGTGCTGCTCATCGCGTCCCACCCCACGCGCGGTGTGGACGTCGGCGCGCAGGCCCTCATCTGGGACGAGATCAAGCGGGCCCGCGCGCGCGGCCTGGCCGTCCTGCTGATCTCGGCCGACCTGGACGAGCTGATCGGCCTGTCCGACAACATCAGGGTCATGTTCCGCGGCCGGCTGGTCGCGGACGCCGACCCGAGCACCGTCACCCCCGAGGACCTGGGCAGCGCCATGACCGGCGCGGGCGCCGCGGGTGCCACCGCGGAGGGACGCACGACCCCGGCGGACGACGAGGTCGCCGCGGGCGAGGAGGACGAGCACTGATGGGAACCCTGCGCGGCAAGCTGCTGCCGCCAGCGCTGGCGATCGTGTTCTCCGCACTCCTGTGCGGGATCGCGCTGGTCATCTCCGGCGCGAACCCGCTCACGGCGTTCGGCGCCATGCTGACGCAGGTCGGCGAGGGCACGACGCTCGTCGACGTCGTCAACAGCACCGGCATCTACTACATCGCGGCGCTCGCGGTGGCGATCGGGTTCCAGATGAACCTGTTCAACATCGGCGTCGAGGGCCAGTACCGGGTGGCCGCCGTGACCGCGGCCGTCTTCGGCGGCTCCGTGACCCTGCCGCCCGGCCTCCACGCGCTGGCGATCCTCGTGGTCGCGGCCGTGGCCGGTGCGCTGTGGGCCGCGGTGCCCGCGATCCTCAAGGTGACCCGCGGCGTCAACGAGGTCATCTCGACGATCATGATGAACGGCATCGCGCTGGGGCTCGCGGCCTACCTGATCCGCGCCGACGTGTTCGGCGAGCTGCGCGGCAACAACATCCGCACTCCCGAGATCCCGTCGACCGGCTGGGTGCCCGGCATCTCGTTCGGCAGCAGCGGCACGGTGTTCGGCCTGGTCCTGCTGGCCGCGCTGCTCGGCGTCGGCTACTGGATCATGATGAACCGGACCCGGTTCGGCTTCGAGCTGCGCGCCTCCGGCGAGTCCTCGACGGCCGCCGCGGCCGGTGGCATCAGCGCCAAGAAGATGGTGCTGATCGCGATGCTGCTCTCCGGCGCCATCGCCGGTCTGGTGGCCATGCCCGAGATCCTGGGCCGTGACCACACCTACAACCTGAACTTCCCCGGTGGCATCGGCTTCTCCGGCATCGCCATCGCGCTGCTGGGCCGCAACCACCCCGGCGGCATCGCGCTCGGCGCGCTGCTGTGGGCGTTCCTGGACAAGTCGGGACTCGCGCTGGACAACGTGGGAGTGCCGAGGGAGATCGTGACGATCATGCAGGGTGCGATCGTGCTGTCCGTCGTGGTCGCCTACGAGGTGGTCCGCCGGGTCGAGCTCGCTGCCGAGCAGCGCAGGGTCGGTCGCCAGACCGGCACCGCCGAGCCCGTGGGAGGCGCAGCGTGAGCACCACCTCCACCAACCCCTCCACCGCGCCGCTGACGGTGCCGCCCGCCAAGCGCAAGCGGAAGCTGCCGGGCTGGTCCACCGCGATGATCGGCGTGGCCGGGGCGATCGTGCTCCTGTCCACGACGTCGTACCTGACGGGGTTCCCGCAGCTCACGTCCACCGGCACCTGGCAGACCGCGCTGCGGCTGGCCCTGCCGATCCTGCTCGCCGGTCTCGGCGGCCTGTGGGCCGAGCGCGCCGGCGTGGTCAACATCGGCCTCGAAGGCATGATGATCATGGGCACGTGGGGCGCGGCGTGGGCCGGGTACCAGTGGGGCCCGTGGGCCGCGCTCGTGTCCGCCGCCGTGTTCGGCGCGCTGGGCGGCCTGCTGCACGCCATCGCGACCGTCACGTTCGGCGTGAACCACATCGTCTCCGGCGTGGCGATCAACCTGCTCGGCGCCGGTCTGACCAAGTACCTGTCGACGCTGATCTTCTACCCGCTGTCGAACAACCCGCGCGAGTCGCCGGCGGTGCCGAAGTTCGACACCTACTCGGCGGCCGGGCTGTCCGACTGGCTCGGTGACCTGGAGGCGCAGCAGCGCGTCGGCATCTCCGACGTCGCCGGAATCCTGCGCGGCATCACCACCGGCGTCTCCCCGCTGACGATGATCGCGATCGTGCTCGTGCCCGCCACGTTCCTCGTGCTGTGGCGCACGCGCTTCGGCCTGCGGCTGCGCTCGTGCGGCGAGAACCCGGTGGCGGCGGAGTCGCTCGGCGTCAACGTCTACCTCTACAAGTACACGGCCGTGATCATCTCGGGCGCGCTCGCCGGCATCGGCGGCGCGGCGCTGGTCCTCAACCCCGGCCAGCCCGGCTACCTGGAGGGCCAGACCGGCGGTCGCGGCTACATCGGCCTCGCCGCGATGATCTTCGGCAACTGGCGGCCCGGCGGCCTGCTGGGCGGCGCGGCGCTGTTCGGCTACGTCGACGGCCTCCAGCTGCGCAGCGGCGGCAAGACCGTCCTGGCCCTGTTCTACGGCGCGGTGCTCCTGCTGGCCGTGATCGTCGTGGTCCAGCTCGTCCGCAAGAAGTGGTTCTCGGCGGCCTTCGCGATCGTGGGCGCCGCGATCCTGTACTTCGTCTACTTCAGCCTGGACGAGCTGCCCAGCGAGCTGACCGCCTACGCGCCGCACCTGGTGACGCTGGTCGTGCTCGCCGTCGCCTCGCAGCGGCTGCGCGCGCCGGCGGCCGACGGCGTGATCTACCGCCGAGGGCAGGGGGACTGACCGTGACGACTCCCGTCGACGTGGACTGGGACGAGCTGAGGCAGCGGGCGGTGCTCGCCGCGCAGGACGCGTACTGCCCCTACTCGGGGTTGCGGGTCGGCTCGGCCGCCCTGTGCGACGACGGCCGGATCGTCGTCGGCTGCAACGTGGAGAACGCCGCCTACGGCGTGGGGCTGTGCGCCGAGTGCACGATGGCCGGTCAGCTGCGGCTGACCGGCGGCGGGCGCTTCGTCGCCGTCGCGTGCCGCAGCGGTACCGGCGAGCTGCTCATGCCGTGCGGACGTTGCCGCCAGCTGCTCTTCGAGCTGGGCGGCGGCGACTGCCTCGTGGACACGCCGCGCGGCGTGGTGCCCATGTCGCGGGTGCTGCCCGACGCGTTCGGACCGGAGGACCTGCCGTGAGCACGCACTTCTCGGCCGTGGACGTCATCAGGGCCAAGCGCGACGGGCAGCGGCTCACCGACGCCCAGATCGACTGGGTGATCGACGCCTACACCCGCGGGACCGTCGCCGACGAGCAGATGTCCGCGCTCGCGATGGCGATCTTCCTCAACGGGATGGACGCCGCCGAGACCGCGCGCTGGACGCGGGCGATGGTGCTCTCCGGCGAGCGGCTGGACCTGCACGTGGACCGCCCGACCGTGGACAAGCACTCCACCGGCGGCGTCGGCGACAAGATCACCCTGCCGCTGGCCCCGCTGGTGGCCGCCTGCGGCGCCGCCGTGCCGCAGCTGTCCGGGCGCGGGCTCGGTCACACCGGCGGCACGCTCGACAAGCTGGAGTCCGTCCCCGGCTGGCGTGCCCGGCTGACCACCGCCGAGATCACCGCCCAGCTCGGCGAGGTCGGCGCGGTGGTGTGCGCGGCGACCGAGGGCCTGGCCCCGGCCGACCGGAAGCTCTACGCGCTGCGCGACGTCACCGGCACCGTCGAGTCGGTGCCGCTGATCGCCAGCTCGATCATGAGCAAGAAGATCGCCGAGGGCGCCGAGTCGCTGGTGCTGGACGTGAAGGTCGGCTCGGGCGCGTTCATGAAGTCGCTGCCGGACGCGCGGCGGCTCGCCGAGGCGCTGGTGTCGATCGGCGTGGAGCACGGCGTGCGGACCAGCGCGCTGCTGACGGACATGTCGGTGCCGCTGGGGCGTGCCGTGGGCAACGCTGTGGAGGTCGCCGAGTCCGTCGACGTGCTGCGCGGCGGCGGTCCGGCCGACGTCGTGGAGCTGACGGTGGCGCTGGCGGCCGAGATGCTGTCGCTGGCCGGGATCTCGGCCGATCCGGCGGCCGTGCTGGCCTCCGGCGAGGCCTACGAGACGTGGGCCAGGATGATCCGCGCGCAGGGCGGCGACCCGGAGGCCCCGCTGCCCGTGGCAGCGCACCGGCACGTCGTGCCGGCCCCGGCCGACGGGGTGCTCACCTCGCTGGACGCCTACGCCGTCGGGGTCGCCGCGTGGCGGCTGGGCGCCGGACGCGCCCGCAAGGAGGACCCGGTGCAGGCGGGCGCGGGCGTGCTGTGCCTGGCCAAGCCGGGCGAGCGGGTCCAGGCCGGTCAGCCCCTGCTGGAGCTGCGCACCGACACCCCCGACGCGGTGCCGGGCGCCCTGGAGGCGCTGGAGGGCGGCTACGCGGTCGGCGACGAGCCGCCGCGGTCGCGCGTCCTCGTGCTCGACACGCTCCGCGGCTGAGCCGCCGCTCGACGAACGCAGAACGGCGGCACGGCTCGCGAGGAGCCGCGCCGCCGTTCTCGTGGGGGATCAGGCGCCCTCGGCGGCCAGTTCGTCGTCGTCCACGGTGCGGTTGTCCGCGGACTTCGGGCCGTTCTTGCGCGTGCGGCGCTGCGGGCGGGGCAGCGCGGTGGGCGGCGGGGGCGGGGTCGACGAGCCGCCACCGAGGATCAGCTCGGCGAACGTGGCCATGGCCTCGTCCAGCTGGCCGCCGATGCGCTGCTCCGACTCCTGGTTGCTGCGGCGCACCATCGACGCCAGCGAGTCCGAGTCGGGACGGGCGGAGACGGTGCCCTCGACCTTGGTCAGGCCCTTCTCCACCACGCCGGTCAGCTCGCCGAGGCGAGCCGTGAAGTCGTCCTCCACGGTGTCCAGGCGGGTCGTCATCGTGTCCAGGCGCGAGGTGACCTGCTCCAGGCGCTGCGCGAGCGCCTCCAGGCGGTCGGTCGCGTCGACCTGGTCGCGGGTCTCCTCCAGCGCCGCGTGCAGCGCCTCGCGGGCCTCGTCCAGCTTGCCGCCGACGGCCACGCGGGTGTCCGACAGCGAGGAGCTGAGGGACTCGCGGGTGGAGTTGAGGTTGTCGCGGGTCTCGTCCAGGCGCCCGTGCAGTGCGAGCGCCGAGTCCTCGACCGACTTGTGCAGCGCCTCGCGGGTGCCGTCGAGGTGCTCGTGCACGCCCTCGTCCACCTCGTCGAGACGGCCGCGCAGCGAGGCCTCCAGGGCCTCGATGCGCTCGCGCAGCGGGCCGGTGACGGCGCCGGGGAGCTGCTCGACCTTGCCGTCCTGCTTGTCCAGGTGCTGGTCGAGGTCGTCGATGCGCTTGTGGATGTGGGCGAGCTTGTCCTCCAGGCCGTCCATGCGACCGGCGACGCCCTCGAAGCGCCCGGCGACGCCGTCGAGACGGCCGTCGAGCTGGGCGAACGGCGTGGCGAGCTTGTCGACGATGCTGTCGACGGCCCGGCTGATCCCCTGCACGGAGGCGTCCTGGGCCTCCAGCTTGGCGAGAGCCTCGTCCAGCCGCTCCGCGAGCACCGCGACCTCGTTGCGGTCGGGCAGCTCGGACAGGCGCTTGCGAACGGACCCCAGCGACTCGAGCGGGGACATCCGAGCGTGGATCTCGTCCAGTGCGTCGAAGATCTGCTGCTGTTCGCTCTCACGGATCTCGGCGGCGCGCGTCAGCATGTTGCGCATCCGGTCGAAGGACGGCGCTGCTGGGTTGATGCTCTCGTTCACGGCTGGGCCTTCGTCCTGGGGAGGGGGAGACTTCGGGGGAGCCTAGCCACGTCGGGGTCGGCAGCAGAACCTCCCCCCACCGCACACCGCCGCGCGAGGGCGCGTCACTGCTCCGTTCGGGTTGCACGGTGCGGGCGGTCACCACGACGAATGCGGAGCAGTGCGCACCTGTTGCACGAGATCATCCTCCGAGTGAGTGACTCAAGACGTGATCTCGGTCGCGCAAAGTTGCTTATCACGACTGGACAACGAGTAGGTGTGCACACGCCGGAGTGGTTCCGGGGACGAGTGCTGCCGCGCGTGTCGATGCACAGCCACTCGTGATCGTCCGGAGAGACCGGGGAACGGCGTGTCGCCAGGTATAGCGTGGGCGCATGTCCACCCCGATTGCACCGGAGGCCATCCGCAGCGCGCCCAAGGTGCTGCTGCACGACCACCTCGACGGTGGTCTCCGTCCACAGACGGTGATCGACCTGGCAGAGGCGTCCGGGTACGCGGGACTGCCGACCACCGACGCGGTGGAACTCGGCGACTGGTTCCGCGACAACGCCGACTCGGGCTCGCTGGTCCGCTACCTGGAGGGCTTCGCCCACACGTGCGGCGTCATGCAGGACGAGGCCGCCCTGGTGCGCGTCGCCGCGGAGGCCGTGCAGGACCTGGCCGACGACGGCGTCGTCTACGCCGAGATCCGCTACGCCCCCGAGCTGTTCACCGCGCGCGGGCTCTCCCCGGAGCAGATCGTCGAGGCCGTGCAGGAGGGCTTCCGGCTGGGCGAGCGGCGCGTCGCGGAGACCGGGCGCGTCGTCCGCGTCGGCACGCTGCTGTGCGCGATGCGGCAGAACGAGGGCTGGCTGCGCATCGCCGAACTCGCGGTCCGCTACCGCGACGCGGGCGTCGTCGGCTTCGACATCGCGGGCCCCGAGGCCGGTTTCCCCCCCACGAGGGGCCTGGACACCTTCGAGTACCTGCGCCAGCAGAACGCGCACTTCACGATCCACGCCGGTGAGGCGTTCGGACTCCCGTCGATCTGGGAGGCCATCCAGCACTGCGGCGCCGAGCGGCTCGGGCACGGCGTGCGGATCGTCGACGACATCACGGTGGCCGAGGACGGCTCCGTGCGTCTCGGACGGCTCGCGAGCTACGTGCGCGACCGGCGCATCCCGCTGGAGATGTGTCCGACGTCGAACCTCCAGACCGGGGCGGCGCCGTCGCTGGCCGAGCACCCGATCGGCCTGCTCGCCGCGCTGCGGTTCCGGGTCACGATCAACACCGACAACCGCCTGATGAGCCAGTGCTCGATGTCCAGCGAGTTCACCGCGCTGGTGGAGACCTTCGGCTACGACTGGGCGGACCTCCAGTGGTTCACCGTGAACGCGATGAAGTCGGCGTTCCTGGGCTTCGACGAGCGCCTGGAGATCATCAACACCCTGGTCAAGCCGGGGTACGCGGCACTGATGTCCTGAACGCTCCACGCGCGACGACGGCCCGGGACCAGGTGGTCCCGGGCCGCTCGCGTGGTGGGGCTAGTGGGTCTTCAAGCGGTCCTCGAAGGCGGCGACCAGATCGCGCCACTTCTGGACCTCGGCCTCGTAGGGCGCGCTCGGGGCCAGGCGGGTCGGGTCGGGGCGGAGCACGAACGAGACCAGCCAGCCCAGGCTCTCCGACGTGCTCAGCGCTTCGCGCACGCTGTCGTCGTCGGCCCAGTCCGCCGCGTCCTCCAGCAGTTCCACCGCCAGTTCGAGCTGGTGGGGGTCGACCGCGTCCGGGCCGTCGTGGATGTCGTCGGCCAGGCCGGTGAGGACGTAGACGTTGTCCTCGTCCACGTCGATCTCCAGGTCGCCGCCGGTGGCCCGCACGACGACGTCCTGCCAGGTCGACACGTCCGCGAGGTCGTTGTTCTCCTCGGCGTCGACGAGGAAGCGGGCCAGCGCGCGCGGCGAGCTGAACGCGTCGATCTTGCCCCTGGAGCCCAGGAAGATCGGCTTGTCGTCCAGGTAGCAGCGCAGCGTGTAGTGGTCGCCCTCGGTCGTGATGATCTTGATGGGGTCGATGCCGGCCTCGGCCCAGAAGCCGGTGGGGGCCGCCGCCTGCTCGGTCTCGTCGTCCTCGTCCACGTCCTCGTCGTCGAGGTCGTCCTCGGCGGCGACGGCGTCCTGGAGCACGGCCAGCTCCTCGGAAGCGGTCTCCAGCTCCTTCGCGTCGACCTCGGGGGTGGCCACGACGCCGTCGATCGCGTCGAGCACCTCGTCCCACTTCTCGGCGACGACCTCGGCCAGCTCGGTCCACAGGGCCACGCCCTCGCGGCCGGTGAACGGCAGCGTCCCCTGCGGCAGCAGCGCGAAGCCCGCCGCGGAGTCGAGGACCTCGTGCACCTTCTCCAGGTCGCACACGTCGGCCAGGGACCGCACGATCGCGATCACGTCGGCCAGCTCGCCGATCACCCAGGTGTCGGGCTCGTCCGCCACCAGCTCGGGCACGCCCACCAGGTCGAACTGGTGGTTGTCGTCCGGGGACAGGTCGGCCACCGACAGGCCGGGCACGACGTGCCACGCCGGGTGGTCGGCGAGGTCGTGCTCCTCGGCCTTGCGCACGAACGCGGCCAGCACCGCGGCGTCCGGGAAGACGTAGAGGTCGTCCTCGTGCCCGAGGAACGCCTCCCACTCCTCGCCCTCTTCCCGCCAGCGAGGAGCCCACAGCGTGACCACGTCACCCTGCGTCAGCCCGAGCTCGATCGGGACGATGTCCTGCGCCATCTGACCTCCCGGTCACGCCGTGCACTGGTGCGCGGCGCGTGGCGCGCAGCGCGGGGAAAGCCTACGGGTTCACCGGTCCGGGGCGATCACCGGTACTTCTGCGCCCGGAAGGGATCGGCGAAGAACGCGTCCTCGTCGTCGTCGGGCGGCGGAGCGGGCCTGCGCCGCACGGGCTCGGGCCGCTGCTGCGGGGCCGGCTGCGGGGGCGGCGCCACCTCAGCCGGCGGTTCGGCCGGTGGGGGAGGGGTGAACGGGCTGCCGTCGGGCAGGACCGTGCGGACCGTGTCCCAGCCCGCCGCGCGCGCCGGGGTGGAGCCCACCAGGTTCTCCACGGCGAGCGTCACGCCGTCGCCGAGCGTCTTGGCGATCGTGTTGTAGGCGCGCTGCACGGCGAACTCCGTCGCCCGGCGCGCGGTCTCCTCCACGATGCGGCCCACGGCCTCCGGTCCCCGCGCGAGCGCCGCCGGGTGCAGGCGCAGCGCGGTGAGCACGCCGGTGGCGGTCGTCGTCGCCACCGCGAGCCCGGTCTGGTGCTCGGCCGTGCCGGTGGTCGCGGCCAGCGCCTCGCTCAGCCCGGCCGTCGCCCGGCGGCGCTGCTCGACGCGCTCCTGCTCGCTCATCGCGGACCCCGCAGGAACGAGCCGTGCGGCTCGTCGTCGCGCGGATCGCCCGGCGGGAAGCCCAGCCGGGCCAGGTGCTCCGGGTCGACCACGCGCTCCAGCGAGCGGTGCATCCGCGCGCTCGCGTCCCGCGCCGCCAGCCCGGCGACGCGCACGATCTCCGCCGCCAGCGCGTCGGGTCCCCGGCTCAGCGCCTCCCGGCTCAGCAGCACGCGCTGCGGCGCCGCGCCCGGCGCGGTGACCACGGAGACGGCGCCGTCCGGAGAGGACGCCCGGCCGAGCACCGGCCCGGTGCGCGCGATCTGCTCGGACACCCTGCGCTCGGTGTCGGCCACGCGTTCGCCCGCGCGGCGGATGTCGTCGTCCAACTCGCTCACCCGGCACCCCCTCCGGTGACAGTCTGCCGCAGACCGCACGGTTACGTTGGCCCCGTGCTCGCACTGCGCTGGACGCTGCTCCTCCTGCTCGCCGCTCTGCTGGAGATCGGCGGCGCCTGGCTGGTCTGGCAGGGCGTGCGCGAGCACCGCGGCTGGCCGTGGGCCGTGGCCGGGGTCGTCGCGCTCGGCCTGTACGGCTTCGTCGCGACGCTCCAGCCCGACCCGAACTTCGGCCGCGTCCTCGCCGCGTACGGCGGGGTGTTCGTCGCCGGGTCGCTCTGCTGGGCCGTGGTGGTCGACGGGTTCCGCCCCGACCGCTGGGACGTGACCGGCGCGCTGGTGTGCCTGGCCGGTGTCGGCCTGATCGCCCTCGCCCCGCGCTGATCAGCCGGTGGGCCGGTAGAAGCCCATGAACCCCATGCCGACGTTGTCCGTCCTGACCGGATTGACCTGCACGGGATCACCGGCCTCGACCATCTGCCCGTTGCCGACGACCATCGCCACGTGCCCGTCCCACACCACCAGGTCGCCCGGCAGAAGCTGGCCCGGCGGCACGGACGCGCCCATCGCCTGGGACGAGGCCGGGCGCGGCACGTCGAAGCCGGCACCGGCGTAGGCCCACGAGGTGAGCCCGCTGCAGTCCGTGCCGGAGGGCGGGTTGGCCGCGCCCCACACGTAGGGGGTGCCGAGCGCGGACAGCGCGTTGCGCACGGCCTGCGCCGCGGTCTCGTTCGGCGCCTCGGCCGAGCTGCCGTCCGGCAGGTTCACACCGACGCCCTCGCCCGGCTGCGGCGGGATCGCGACCGGCAACCGGGGACCGGAGGCGCCGCCGCCGCCGCCCGAACCGCCGCCGCCACCTCCGCCGCCACCGCCGCCACCGCCACCTCCGCCGCCCGAGCCGCTGTCGCCGGAGCCGCTGCCCGAGCCGGTGCCGCCGCTCGTGCCCTCGGCGGAACCCCTGCCCTGCGACGGGGTGGTCGTGCCGGACGTCGCCAGGTCGCCGGACGACGCCGCGCCCAGCGGCTCGCCGAGCGCGGCCAGCGCCGCCGTGTCCACCGCGGGCATCCCGTCGAGCCGGGCCACCAGCGCGGTCAGCTCCTCGCGCACCCGCTGCACCTCGGCCGCGGTCCTGCCGGAGTACTCGTCGGCCTCGGCGCTCGCGCTCGCCGCCGCGATCAGCGCCGCGCCGGGCCCGCTGATCAGCGACACGCCCAGCGCGGCGGCCAGGACCGGCTCGGCCCAGGCCACGAACTCGTCGATCAGGTTCTCGATCGCCGTGCGCCCGGCCCGCACGGCCGCGACGGCGGACGCGGCCACGTCCTGCGCCGTCGTGCAGTTGGCGGCCAGCGTCGTCACCGCGCCGGAGAACGTGCCCACCCTCGACCCGAACGCGGCCGACCGGTCGCCGTACCAGGTGTCCAGGGCCGTCCCGGCCGCGGTGGTGTGCCGCCCGGCGATCTCGGTCAGCGCCCCGCCCGCCCGGCCGAACGCGTCGGCCGCGGTCGTCGCGCCACCCGTGTCACCGTCCAGTTCGGCCAGGTGCTCGCGCATCGGGCGCACGAGCGCGCCGAGGAAGCCGCCGACGTCGCCGCTCACGCGCGGGACCGCCGCAGGGCGTCCCGGCTGCTCTCGTCGCGCGCCGTGTAGTCGGCGCCCGCGCTCGTCACGGCACCGCCGAGTCCGGCGAGGCCGCTCGCCGCGGCGGCCACCCCGGCCAGCTGGGCGCGTGCCGCGCGCTGGAACGCCGCGGTCAGGCCGACCTCAGCGCCGAGCGCGCTGAACGCCTGCGCGCCGAGCGCGTCCACCCCGGACAGCGTGCTGGTGCCCACCTCGCCGACCTCCCCCGCCAGTCCGGCTGCCGTCGAGCCGTAGGTGCTGAGCACCGCGGTGTCGACGCCGAATCCGCTTCCACCCATGGTCGTTCCTCCCCGAACTCGGACGGTCGCCCGAGCCTCCCCGTTCCGCTCCGGGCGATCTTCCACCATTCAGATGGTCCGAGCAGGTGGTTCCGCTCCGGTTCGGACGATCCTGCCCGATGAGCGGTACCTCGTCCGCTCCGGGCACTCGATCATGTGGGCGTGGGCGTCGTTGAGCACTGGGACCGGGTCGTCAGGTGGTTGACGCAACACGCACCCGCGACGGGGGCGGTGCTGAGACGCCCGACCGGGCAGACCGCGGTGCAGACGCTGGCGCAGAAGACCGGGCTGACCCCGCCGGGGGACCTGCGCGACTGGTGGACGGTGTACGGCGGCACGGAGCACCTGGCGTTCGCGGAGGTCCTGCCGCCGTTCTACACGCCGCTGGGTCCGGTCGCGGCGTTGCAGTCCTGGGAGCTGAAGCGCCGCTTCTGGCCCACCGGGACCGGGCAGCTCGACTCGTCGGCCGGGGCGCCCACGACGGGCTTCCACCCGCTGTGGCTGCCGTTCGCGTTCGACGGCTGCGGGGACGCGCTGGCGGTCGACCTGCGGCCGGGGGTCCTGCACGGCTGCGTCGTGGAGTGGGACCGCGAGCGGCGCGAGATGGACAAGCCCGAGTGGACGAGCATCGACGAGATGCTGGACCAGGTGGCGACGTCGCTGGAGAACGGCAGCCCGGTCGGGCACTGCGTGCCCGCCGTCACCGCGGAGGGGCGGCTGGACTGGCGTCCGGCCTGATCCGGCGTCAGGTCGTCAGCAGGCCCGCCCGCCAGGCCCAGGACGCGATCTCCACGCGGTTGCGCACCTCCAGCTTGTTCTGCACCGACGCCAGGTGGGTCTTCACCGTCGACAGCGACAGGTACAGGGCGGCGGCGATCTCCGCGTTCGTCAGGCCGCGCGCGACCTCGCGCACCACGTCCAGCTCGCGCTGGGTGAGCGTCTGCGCCGGCAGCGCGGACGGCCGGCTCGCCGGCCTGGTGAAGTGCCGCAGCATCCGCACGGTGACCTGCGGGGAGATCAGCGCGTCACCGCGCGCCGCCGCCCGCACCGCCTCGATCAGCAGCGCCGGGCCAGCGTCCTTGAGCAGGAACCCGCTCGCGCCGTTCTCCAGCGCCGTGTGCACGTACTCGTCCAGGTCGAACGTCGTCACCACCACGACCTTGATCGGATCGACCGCACCGGGCCCGGCCAGGCGCCTGGTGACCTCCAGGCCGTCCGCGCCGGGCATCCTGACGTCCAGCAGGCACACGTCCGGCCGCAGCTCGCGCGCCCTGGTCAGGGCGGCCACGCCGTCGGCCACGTCGGCGACGACCTCGACGTCCGGCTCGTTCTCCAGGATCATCCGGAAACCGACCCGCACCATCTCCTGGTCGTCGGCGATCAGGACTCTGATCGTCACCGCGCATCCCTCTCCAGCGGCAGCTCGGCCAGCACCCGCCAGCCGCGCTCGCCGCCCTCTCCGCTCACCGGGCCCGCCGAGAACAGACCGCCGAGCAGCTCCACGCGTTCGCGCATGCCGATGAGACCGTAGCCACCCGCGCCGCCCAGCGGCGCGACCGGTGAGCCGCGGCCGTCGTCGCGCACCAGGAGTCGCAGCGCCGGACCGGCGCTGGAGAGCTGCACGTCGATCTCGGAGGGGGAGTCGGCGTGCCGCTGGACGTTGGTGAGCGCCTCCTGGAGCAGCCGCAGCACCGAGCGCGACACCTCGGGCGGCACGGCGCGCGGCAGCTCGATCCGCAGCTTCACGGGCGTGCCCAGCTCGCGGGCGCGCTCGACGACGGACAGCACGTCGGCGCCGAGGTCCGCGGTGGAGGACAGGGCAGCGTCCTCCGTGGTGTCGCCCTCGCGCAGCGTGCCGACGAGGCCGCGCATCGCCGCCAGCGCCTCGGTGCCGCTGCGGGTGATGCCGGGCAGCAGCCGGTGCGCCGCCAGCGGGTCCCGCTCCGCCACGGTCATCGCGGCCTGGGCCTGCACGACGATGCCGGTGACGTGGTGGGCCACCACGTCGTGCAGCTCGCGGGCCAGCGCGATCCGCTCCTCGCGCTGCGCGCCGGACACGGCCGTCGACACCGACCGGGCCCGGTCGGTGTCGCGGTCCCGCAGGTAGAGCCCGGAGCCGATGGCCAGCGCGAGCAGCATCCCGGTGGGTGCGACGTCCCGGAAGTACAGCACGTCGTAGTCGTTGAACGGGCCCCGCAGCAGGGCGGCGACCAGGCCCGCGGTGATCAGCAGCGCCAGGTCGGACACGAGCCGGGCCGACGTGCGGTACCGGGCCAGCACCGAGGCCGTCACGAAGAACGCGGCGGTCTCCGAGGGGCTCAGCGGGCTGAACGCCGTCATCAGGGCCAGCCCCCGGTCGTGGGCGATCCACGACGACAGGGCCACCGAGGAGAGGGTCACGACGACCGCCGCGCGCGGGTACAGCGAGGCCACGACGGCCGCGACGCAGACGGGCCAGGCCGCCGCCCACGTCAGCAGCATCCCGGTCGGGTACCAGTGGCGGCCACCGGTGATCGCCACCAGCTCCACCGCCAGCAGCAGCGCCAGCCCTGCGGCGATCGGCCACTGGCTGCGCAGCAGCGTCCGCGGTCCGTCGGGCCGGCCGGTCGGCGGGGTCGCGATCGGGACCGGGGCCGCCTGCGGAGACCGCAGGTACAGGCCGACGCCGATCGCGGCGGTGATCAGCGTGGTCGCGATCACGGCGTTCGTCGAGACGGACCGGTCGAACAGGTGGCCGGAGACGCGCAGCAGCGCCGCCACGGCGCTCGCGGCGAGCAGCGTCGCCAGGCTCGTCAGCAGGCGCGTCCCCCGCAGGTCGCGCACCAGCACCACGACCAGCACGACCATCGCGACGGCCTCGGCCGGGGTCAGCGCGCCGATCGTCGGCACCGGGGCGCTGCTCAGGCGGAACGCGGGCGTCGAGACCGCGAAGGACAGCACCGCCAGCGCCACCGCGGCTCGCGGCCACCGCAGCACCAGGAAGGCCGCCAGGCACAGCCACCACGTGGCGGACCAGCCCAGCATGTCCTGCGCCCGGTGCCCCCCGTAGAGGAGCAGGGCTTCCGCGGCCAGCGCTGAGAACAGGAGGGCCGCCAGGGGCCACCGCACGCGCAGCAGGGTTCGCAGTTCCGCACCGAGACCGTCCACGGCGGACACGCTAGGACCACCGGGCACCGTTCCGGCTCGGCCGTGCGGCTCGCGTTCACCTCGTCCGTCCGGCCGATGCCGCGGCCGGGGAGCGGACTGCTCGGCCGACGCGCGGAGGCCCTGCGTTCGGGCACGGTCGACACCGGCACCGGGCCCCGGCCCGCTGGAGATCGCGAGGGGTGTCTCCGGCGGCCGGGCCGCCGCGGTGCGGGTCCGGACTCGCGGCCGCTCCGGGGAGTGGCCGCCGCGGAGCGGGCGGCTCGCGCGGAACACCGCGCGGGCCGCCCGCCACGACCGCCGGCCAGCGGTCCGGCCGCCGTCAGCCGACCGGGTCCCCGGTGCCCACGACCCGGTCGAAGCGCCCGGCCGCCGGTGTTCCACCACACCTCGCCCAGCTCCCGGCCGTGCGGGTGCCCGGTGCTCGTGTCGCCGTGGTCGGGCGGCGACGTGGACCGCACGAGGTGCGGCGCCGTGCTCCCCGGCTCGTCGCCGCGCGGGACCGGCACGACCTCGGCGTCGGCCGGGACGTGGACGACCGCGCTCGCGGAGTCGCCGTCGACCGCCTCGAACGCGTCGGCGAAGAACAGCAGGCGCCTGTCGCGGGGCAGCGGCAGGTCCGTCGCGTCCGCGGGCAGCGCGGCGAGGTCGATCGAGGCGACGAGGGTGAGACCGGGGTGCGGTGCGCCGGTCAGCGCTGCCGGGCCGGGCGCACGATGATCTCGTTGACGTCGACGTCGGCCGGCTGGCCGATGGCGTAGGACACGGCGCCGGCGATGGCGTCCGGCTGGATCGCGTGCGTCCGGTAGGTCCGCATCATCTCGGCCGCCCCGCTGTCCGTGATCGAGTCCGCCAGTTCCGAGGCGACCACTCCGGGGGAGATGGTCGTGACCCGGATCGAGGGGTCGGCCTCCTGGCGCAACCCCTCGGTGATCGCCCTGGCGGCGAACTTCGTGCCGGAGTAGACGGCGCTGGTCGGCACGACCTCGCGGGCGCCGATGCTCGCGACGGTGATGAAGTGACCCGACCCCTGCGCCGTGAAGTGCGGCAGGGTCGCGGCGATCCCGTGCAGCAGGCCGCGCACGTTCACGTCGATCATCCGGTCCCACTCGTCGACCAGCAGCGAGTCGAGCCGCGAGAGGGGCATCACGCCGGCGTTGTTGACGAAGACGTCGACGCGTCCGGTCCGATCGCGGGCTTCCGCGACGAAGGCGGCGACGTCCTCCCGGTCGGTCACGTCGAGCTGCACGGCGTGGAAGCTGCCGCCCGACCGGGAGGCGGCCTCCGCCGTGCGTCCGGCGAGCGCCCGCAGGCGGTCCGCCCTGCGCGCGCCCGCGACCACGTGGTGTCCTTCGTGGACCAGGCGGGCGGCGACGGCCTCACCGATCCCGCTGCTGGCTCCGGTGACGAGCACCGTCTTGCGATCGGTCCGGTCGTCGATCTCTGCTCGGTTGGGGTTCACGTCCACCATGCTCGTGAGGAGGACCGGCCCGAACCAGGGTGCCGCTCTCCCGGGGAGAGCGGCACCCACCCCACCGGCGGATCACACCCCCGTCGGGTGCCAGACCGTCTTCATCTCCAGGTGCGCGCGCAGCCGCGCGGTGCCCGGCTCCCGCGTCCAGTCCTCCGGCGTCACCGGCGAGCGCAGCACCCGCTTCACGGTGCCCGCCGCCGCGCGCTCCAGGTCGGTCCGCGCCTCCTCCGGCGCACCGGTGAGGTCGAGGGCGTTCACGTCGGCGTGCGACGCGAGCCACGGCGCGAGCTCCGCCGTCCGCCCGGTCAGCAGGTTCACCACACCGCCGGGGAGGTCGGACGTGGCGAGCACCTCGGACAGCGTGATCGCGGGCAGCGGCCGCTCCTCGCTGGTGACGACCACGGCGGTGTTGCCGCTGACGATCACCGGCGCGACGACGCTCACCAGGCCCAGCAGCGAGGAGTCCTGCGGCGCCAGCACGGCGACCACGCCCGTCGGCTCCGGCGTGGAGAACGAGAAGTAGGGTCCGGCCACCGGGTTCGACGACCCCAGCACCGCGGCGATCTTGTCCGTCCACCCGGCGTACCAGACCCAGCGGTCGATCGCGGCGTCCACGAGCGCCCCCGCCTCGTCGGCACCCGCGCCCTCGGCGGCGCGGACCTCGGAGACGAACTGCTCGCGGCGGCCCTCCAGGACCTCGGCCACCCGGTACAGCACCTGGCCGCGGTTGTACGCGGTGGCCGCCGACCAGCCGGGGAACGCCTTGCGCGCGGCCACCACGGCGTCGCGGGCGTCCTTGCGGGACGCCTGCGCGGCGTTGGCCAGGAACGCGCCGGCGTGGTCGGTCACGGGGTAGCTGCGGCCGGACTCGGAGCGGGGGAACGCGCCGCCCACGTACAGCTTGTACGTCTTGGCGACGGCAACGCGGTGCTCAGACATCGAGGTACGCCTCCAGTCCGGCGCGGCCGCCCTCGCGGCCGAAACCGGACTCCTGGTAGCCGCCGAAGGGGGCGGAGGGGTCGAAGCGGTTGAAGGTGTTGGCCCACACCACACCGGCGCGCATCCGCTGCGCCATCCACAGGATGCGGGAGCCCTTCTCCGTCCAGATCCCCGCCGACAGCCCGTAGGGCGTGTTGTTGGCCTTGGCCACGGCCTCGTCGGGCGTGCGGAACGTCAGCACCGACAGCACCGGGCCGAAGATCTCCTCGCGGGCGATCCGCATCGACTGGTGCACGTCGGAGAAGATCGTGGGCGCGAAGTAGAACCCGCGGTCGGGCAGCGCGCAGGCGCTCGTCCAGCGCTCGGCGCCCTCCGCCTCGCCCGCCGCGCTCAGCTCGCGGATCTTGTCGAGCTGCTCGCGGGAGTTGATCGCGCCGACGTCGGTGTTCTTGTCCAGCGGGTCGCCGACGCGCAGCGTGGACACCCGCCTGCGCAGCTTCTCCAGCAGCTCCTCGGCGACGGACTCCTGCACCAGCAGCCGGGACCCGGCGCAGCACACGTGGCCCTGGTTGAAGAAGATGCCGTTGACGATGCCCTCGACGGCCTGGTCCAGCGGAGCGTCGTCGAACACGACGTTCGCGGCCTTGCCGCCCAGCTCCAGCGTCAGCTTCTTGCGGGTCCCCGCGAGCTGCCCCTGGATGAGCTTGCCGACCTCGGTGGAACCGGTGAACGCGACCTTGTCCACGCCCGCGTGGCCGACCAGCGCCGCGCCCACGTCGCCCGCGCCCGGCAGGACGTTGACCACGCCGGGCGGCAGCTCGGCCTGCGCGACGATCTCGGCCAGCACGAGCGCCGACAGCGGCGTCGTCTCCGCGGGCTTGAGCACCACGGTGTTGCCGGTCGCGAGTGCGGGCGCGATCTTCCACGCCGCCATCAGCAGCGGGAAGTTCCACGGGACGACCTGACCGGCCACGCCCAGCGGCCTCGGGTCCGGTCCGAAGCCCGCGTGCGAGAGCTTGTCCGCCCAGCCCGCGTGGTAGAAGAAGTGCGCGGCGGCGGTCGGCACGTCGACGTCGCGCGACTCGCGGATCGGCTTGCCGTTGTCCAGGCTCTCCAGCACGGCCAGCTCGCGGCCGCGCTCCTGGATCAGCCGCGCGATCCGGTAGACGTACTTCGCCCGCTCCGAACCGCGCATCGAGCCCCACGGGCCCTCGTGGGCGCGGCGCGCGGCCCGCACGGCGGCGTCCACGTCGGACGGCCCGGCGGTGCTGACCTCGGCCAGCACCTCCTCGGTGCCGGGGTTGATCGACTTCAGCGGTTCGCCGGTGCCCTCGACGAACTCGCCGTCGACGAACATCCGGTACGCGGGCTTGAGGTTCGCCAGGTCCCGCGATTCCGGTGCGGGGGCGTAGTCCCACACGGTGTGGTCGGTCATCTCAGTCCACCGTCACGTAGTCGGGGCCGCTGTAGTGGCCCGTCAGCTGGGTTCGACGCTGCATCAGCAGGTCGTTGAGCAGCGAGGACGCCCCGAACCGGAACAGGCGCGGGGTCAGCCACTCCGGACCGGCCACCTCGTGCACCGCCACGAGGTGCTTGACGGCGTCCTTCGTCGTGCGGATGCCACCGGCGGGCTTCACGCCGCGCAGCTCGCCCGTCAGGTCGCGCCAGTCGCGCACCGCCTGGAGCATCACCTGGGTCACCGGCAGGGTCGCCGCGGGCGACACCTTGCCGGTCGAGGTCTTGACGAAGTCGCCACCGGCCAGCAGCGCGAGCCACGAGGCGCGGCGCACGTTGTCGTAGGTCGCCAGCTCACCGGTCTCCAGGATGACCTTGAGGTGCGCGTCCCCGCAGGCGTGCTTGATCTGCACGATCTCGTCGAACACCTGGCCGTAGCGGCCGGTCAGGAACGCGCCCCGGTCGATCACCATGTCGATCTCGGTGGCGCCGGCCTCGACCGCGTAGCGGGTGTCGGCGAGCTTCACCTGGAGGCTGGAGCGGCCGGAGGGGAACGCCGTGGCGACGCTGGCGACGCCGACGCCCGTCCCGGCGAGCCCGTCGACGGCCGCGGCCACCACGTCCGGGTAGACGCACACGGCCGCGACCCGCGGCACGTCCGGCTGGTCGGGGTCGGGGCGGCGGGCCTTCGCGGCGAGCGTGCGCACCTTGCCCGGCGTGTCGGCGCCTTCCAGCGTGGTCAGGTCGACCATGCTGATCGCGGTGTCGATCGCCCACATCTTGCTGGCCCTCTTGATGCTCCGGGTGGCCAGCGCGGCGGAACGGCCCTCGACGCCCACCTGGTCGACGCCGGGCAGGCCGTGCAGGAACCGGCGGAGCGACGCGTCGTCCCGGACGGCGTCGGCGAGCGCCGGAGGCGGTGGGCCGGGCGCGGGCGTACCCGGCGCCTCGGCCGACGACGGTGTCGACGGAGCAACCATGCTCCGGAGTCTAGGCGCGCGGCCCGGCGACTCCTAGACGATCAGTCGTCGGCGTCGGCCCGCTTCAGCTTCTTGCGCTTCGGGTGCCTCACCTCGACGCCCGCCATGATCGCGAGACCGGTGATCTTCACGACCGGCGCTCCGGGCAGGGCGTTTCCGCTGGTCCGGTCCTCGAAACCGCCCAGCAGCCCGAGACCGCTCACCTGGACGGTGATGTCGTCGGGAACCAGGATCTCGATGCCGCCCCAGAAGGTGAACACCGTGATGGTCGTCTCGGCCTCGGCGAACCGCGCCTTCGTCAGGTCCAGCTTCACGCCGCCCATGACGGCGACGGCCGTGTGCTGGGCGGGCACGACCCAGTTGTTCTTGCGGTCGACGCCCGACATGAACGCCAGCGACACGCTCGGCCCCGGCACGCCGCCGATCCGGTCGCTCGCCGGAGCCGCCGCCGGGACGCCCGCCGTCGCCGGGAGCACCAGGTCGGAGGTGATCGGAACCAGTTCGCCGTAGGTCTTCGCCGCGTAGAGGACCGCCAGCCGCTCGTCCAGCTCGTTGAGGTCCAGCCGGCCCTCGGCCGCGGCCCGGTGCAGCACCGCGGCGACCACCTCGCGGTCGGCGTCGGAGGCGCGCATCCGGTTCGGATCGGCGGGGACCACGTCGTCGTTCACCCCGTCGAGTCTAGGAACTCCGTCCAGGTCGCGGGGGCGAATGGGGATACTGTTCGGCCATGGACGTGCTCGTTGTCGATCACCCGCTCGCCAGGGCGCGGCTCACCACCATGCGCGACGCCCGCACCGACAGCGCCGCCTTCCGCGCCGCTCTGCACGAGCTGACCGTGATGCTCGTGTACGAGGCGATGCGCGACGCCCCGGTGGCCGTCGAGCGCGTGCACACCCCCGTCGCCCGCACCGACGGGTTCCGGCTGGCCAAGCCGCCGCTGCTGGTGCCCGTGCTGCGCGCCGGACTCGGCATGGCCGACCAGGCGCACCGGCTCATCCCCGACGCGCAGATGGGCTTCGTAGGCCTGGCGCGCGACGAGGAGACGCTCCGGCCGACGCCGTACATGGAGTCGCTGCCCGACGACCTGTCCGACCGCCCGGTGCTCGTGCTCGACCCGATGCTCGCCACCGGCGGCTCGATGGAGTTCACGATCAAGCTGCTCACCGGCCGCGGCGCGACCGACGTGACGGCGGTGTGCGCGCTCGCCGCGCCGGAGGGCATCGCGCACCTGGAGGCGACGGGCCTGCCCGTGCGCCTGGTCACGGCCAGCGTCGACGAGCGCCTGAACGACTCGGGCTTCATCGTGCCCGGCCTGGGCGACGCGGGCGACCGCCAGTACGGAGCCGTCTGACCGCACGCGGGCGGGGTCCGCACCCCGGACCCCGCCGCGCGGCTCAGCGGCGCCAGCCGTCGACCAGGGCGCGCAGCGACCGCTCGTACACCTGCGCCACCGGCACGTCGACCGGCAGGTCGCCCCGCAGCTCCAGGGCGACCAGCCCGTGCGCGATCCCCCACGAGGCCAGCGCGATCTGCTCCGGCGAGTCGTTCCCGAACACCCCGGTCTCGACGCCGCGGCGGGCGATGTCCAGCGCCGGGGAGAACGTCCGCGCGGACGCCCGCCTGCTCTCCTCGCCGGGCTCGACGCCCGACGCCCCGCTGAACATCACCCGGTAGAACTGCGGGTCGGCGAGCGCGCTGTCCCGGTAGCGCAGACCGAGCCGCACGAGGTCCTCGGCCGGGTCGTCGCTCGTGCCCGCGGTCGACAGGCGCTCGCCGAAGCGGCGGAACGCCTCGTCGTACACCGCCCGGAGCAGGCCGGGCTTGCCGCCGAACAGCGAGTACACCGCGGTCGTCGACGTCCGCACGTCGGCCGCGAGCGCGCGCAGGCTCAGGCCGTCCGGCCCCGTCGTGGAGAGGATCTCTCCCGCTCGGTCGAGCAGCCGCGCGCGCAGCGCGTCGTCGTGGACCTTGGGGCGGGGCACCTCCGCAGCATATCGAAACGGTGTTCTGACAAGAGGTCTGGCGACGCTGGTACCAGCTTGGTACCGTCCTCCGGTGGCGATGACTCTCCGGTTGAACGACGAGGAGAACGAACGGCTGGCCGAACTGGCCGCGGCGGAAGGACGCTCGAAGCAGGAGGTCGTCCGGCTCGCGCTCGCCGAACGGTGGGCCAGGTTGCAGAAGGAAGAGCAGCTCGGCGAGGCCCTGACCCGCGTCATGCCCAGGTACCGGAGCCTGCTGGACCGCATGGGCTCGGCCTGAGACGTGTCAGACCTCTGTGCTCCACTTGAACGGTGATCAACTACCTGGACGCCGGTGACCTGCTCGTGCTGGCCACAGCGGTGACCGGCGGAGATCTCGTCGTGCGCGACGCGGGCCTGCTCGACTCGGCGGCGCACCGGCCGCGCGCCACCGTCCTCGGCGTCGAGGCCTACGACACGCTGTGGCTGAAGGCCGCGGCGCTGCTGGACTCCATCGTGCGGACGCGGCCCCTCTTCGAGGGAAACTGGCGGCTGGGCTGGGTCGCGGCGGTGACGCTGTGCGACATCAACGGCTGGTGGGTGGAAGCGGACGAGGACGCCGCGCTGGAGCTGGTCCGCGCGCTCGGCCGCGAGCAGGTCGACGTCCATGACACGGCCGGGCGCCTGGAGGCGTGGGCGATTCCGAAGGATTGACTCCCGGCGGTTGACCTGGAGCGCACTCCAGCTCCTACGGTCGTGGGGTGACACATTCGATCGCCCAGGCAGCGGAGCGCAGCGGGTTGTCGATCGACACCCTGCGCTACTACGAACGGATCGGGCTGGTCGACCCGCCGGCGCGCGACTCCGGCGGGCGGCGCACGTACTCCGACGAGGACCTGGCCCGGCTGGGCTTCCTCACGAAGCTGCGCACCACCGGCATGCCGATCCGCATGATGCGCCAGTACGCGAGGGCGCGGCGCTCCGGCGTGGCCGGGCCCGCGCTGTGCAAGCAGATCCTCGTCGAGCACCGCGCATCCGTGCGGGCCCGCATCGCGGAGCTGCGGTCGAGCCTCGACGTCCTCGACCACAAGATCGACAACTACTCGCAGATCGAACGCGACGCCTCTGCCGCGGAGGGGAGAACCGCATGAAGACGCGCACGCTGGGAGCTCTGGAGGTCAGCGCTCAGGGACTCGGCTGCATGGGCATGAGCGAGTTCTACGGCCAGGCCGACGACGCCGAGTCGATCGCCGTGGTCCACCGCGCCCTGGAACTGGGCGTGACGCTGCTGGACACCGCCGACATGTACGGGCGCGGCGCCAACGAGGAGCTGGTCGGCCGGGCGATCGCCGACCGGCGCGACGCCGTGGTGCTGGCCACGAAGTTCGGCGTGGTCCGCTCGGACGACCCGCGGACGAGGGGCGTGCGGGGCGACGCCGAGTACGTGCGGCAGGCCGCCGACGCGTCGCTGCGGCGGCTCGGCGTCGATCACGTCGACCTCTACTACCAGCACCGGGTCGACCCGGACGTGCCGATCGAGGAGACCATCGGCGCGATGGCCGAGCTGGTGCGGCAGGGCAAGGTCCGCCACCTGGGCCTGTCCGAGGCCGGTGCGGACACGATCCGGCGCGCGCACGCCGTGCACCCGATCGCGGCCGTGCAGACGGAGTGGTCGCTGTGGTCGCGCGACATCGAGGACGCGACGGTGCCGGTGTGCCGCGAGCTGGGCATCGGCGTCGTGGCGTACTCGCCGCTCGGCCGGGGCTTCCTCACCGGCCGGTTCACCTCCCGCGACGACTTCGGCAGCGGCGACTTCCGCGCGGCGGGCAACCCCCGCTTCGCCGAGGGCAACCTGGAGCGCAACCTCGCGGTGGTCGAGGCGCTGCGCGCCGTGGCGGCCCGGCACGACGTGACGCCCGGCCAGATCGCCCTGGCGTGGGTGCAGCACCGCGGCGAGGACGTCGTGCCGATCCCCGGCACGAAGCGGCGCAAGTACCTGGAGGAGAACGTCGCCGCCGAGTCGCTCGTGCTCGGTGAGGACGACCTGGCCGCGATCGAGGCCGCCGTCCCGGCCGACGCGGTGGCGGGCGAGCGGTACCCCGAGGAGGCGATGAAGCTCCTCGGCCGCTGAGCACGCTCGCGTCACCGCCGACGGCGCGTGGGGGACGATGAGGAGCGTCGACGCGGGAACCGGTCCGGCTCCCGCGCGTCTTCTTCATCGAAAGAGGGTCATCGGCACTATGGCGGGAGCCATGAACATCACATCCAGCGTGCTGTCCGGCAGTCGACGCAGGCGCATCACCGTCGGCGCCGCCGTGTCCACCGGCCTCGGCCTGATCGGCCTGCCGCTCGTCGTCGTGGCGGTGTGGCCGACCTTCGACCACAGCCCCTGGGACGTCAACACGATGGTGCTCGCCGCGGGGGTGGGGCTCAGCGCGATCAGCTGGGCGTTCGGCCGGGGAGCCGTCGCCGCGATCACCGAGGAGAGTCGCACCCCCGTGGAGCCGCCGTCGTCCCGGCCGTGGATGGTGGCCGGTGGGGCGCTGGTGGTGGCGATCCTCTGCCTCGTCATCGCCGTCAGCAGCGCCGCCTGAGCCGGCCTAGTCGGTGAGCAGGGCCTCGACGGCCGTGCGCACGTCCGCCAGTCTCGCGGCGGCCCCCTCGCGGGCCGCCGCGAGGTCGGTTCCAGCGGGTTCCACGACCTCCAGGTACGCCTTGAGCTTCGGCTCGGTGCCGGACGGCCGCACGACCACCCGCACCCCGGCGCCGGTCAGCCGCAGCACGTCGGCCTCCGGCAGCAGGTCCTCCGCCGTCACGGCGATCCCGGCCAGCTCGGGCGGCGGGTCGGCCCGCAACCGCGCCATCAGCGCGCCGATGCGGCTCAGGTCGTCGAACCGCAGCGCCACCTGATCGGTCAGGTGCACACCGTGCTCCGCGGCCAGCCGGTCCAGCGCGTCGAGCAGCGTCTCCCCGGCCGCCTTCAGCGTCGCCGCCAGGTCGCAGGCCACGACGGCGGCCGAGATGCCGTCCTTGTCGCGCACCGAATCGGGGTCGACGCAGTGCCCGAGCGCCTCCTCGTAGGCGTAGACCAGGCCGGTGCCCTCCCCGTCGCCCGCGCGCACCAGCCACTTGAAGCCGGTCAGCGTCTCGGCGCAGCGCACGTCGTGCGCCTTCGCGATCGAGCCGAGCAGCGACGACGACACGATCGTCGTGGCCACCAGCGGGTCGGGGTGCGCCGTCCGGTCGAGCGTGGAGAGCACGAGCGAGCCGAGCAGCACGCCCGTCTCGTCGCCGCGCAGCATCCGCCACGACCCGTCGCGCTCCCGCACGCCCAGCGCGCACCGGTCGGCGTCGGGGTCCAGCGCGACCGCCAGGTCGGCGTCGCTCTCGGCGGCCAGCGCCAGCAGCGCGTCCGCCGCGCCGGGCTCCTCGGGGTTCGGGAACACCACCGTCGGGAAGTCCGGGTCGGGCACGGCCTGCGAGCGCACCACCCGCACGTCGGTGAACCCGGCGCGGCGCAGCACCTCCACCGCCGTCCGCCCGCCCACGCCGTGCATCGGCGTGAGCGCCACCCGCAGATCGCGCGCGGTGCCGCGGGGCAGCGCCGACACGTGCGCCGAGTAGGCGTCGACGTCCGCCGGGTCCACCGTCGCCCAGTCCCGCGAGCGCGGCACGGACACCGCGGAGGTGACGGCGGCGACGGCGGCCTCGATCTCCCGGTCGTCGGGCGGCACGATCTGCGAGCCGCCCGCGAGGTACAGCTTGTAGCCGTTGTCGGCCGGCGGGTTGTGCGACGCGGTGATCTGCACGCCCGCCACCGCGCCGTGCGCGCGGACCAGGAACGCCAGCACCGGCGTGGGCAGCGGCTCCGGCAGCACGCGCACCTCGAACCCGGCCGCCGCCAGCACCCCGGCCGCGGCGGAGCAGAACGCCTCCGAGCCGTGCCGGGCGTCGCGGCCCACGAACACGAGACCGGTGTGCCCCCGCGCGCGCAGCCACCCGGCCAGCCCGGCCGTGGTGCGCACGACGACCGCGACGTTCACGCCGTTGGAACCGGCCCGCACGGGACCGCGCAACCCGGCCGTGCCGAAGGTCAGCGGACCCGCCATCCGGTCGGCCAGGTCGTCGGCCGCCGCGGCGTCGCCGCCCATCGCCCGCGCCAGCACGCCCTGGAGCTCGGCGCGGGAGTCGGTGTCGGGGTCGTCGGCGATCCAGCGGAACGCGGCGTCGCGCAGCGCGGGGGTGAGACTCATGCCCTGGTCACCAGCTCGCGCAGCAGCGCGCCCATGCGGCTCGCCGCGGCGGCGCCGGCCTCCAGCACCTCGTGGTGGTTCAGCGGCTCGCCGGTGATGCCCGCGGCGAGGTTCGTCACCAGGGACAGGCCGAACACCTCCACGCCCTCGGCCCGCGCCGCGATGGCCTCGGCGACCGTCGACATGCCCACCAGGTCGGCGCCCAGGGTGCGCAGCATCCTGATCTCCGCCGGGGTCTCGAAGTGCGGGCCGGGCAGGCCGGCGTACACGCCCTCCTCCAGCGACGGGTCGATCTCCCGCGCGACGGCGCGCAGCCGCGGCGAGTACAGGTCGGTCAGGTCCACGAACCGCGCCCCCACCAGCGGGGACCTCGCCGTCAGGTTCAGGTGGTCGCTGATCAGCACGGGCTGGCCGACGGTCATGCCCTCGCGCAGCCCGCCGGCGGCGTTGGTCAGCACGACCGTGCGGACGCCGGCCGCGGCGGCGGTGCGCACGTTGTGCACGACGTTCTCGATGCCGTGGCCCTCGTAGCCGTGGGTGCGGCCGAGCAGCACGAGCACGTTCTTGTCGCCCACCGGCACCGAGCGGATGGTGCCGCCGTGCCCGACGGCGCTCGGCGGGGTGAACCCGGTCAGGTCGGCCATCGGCACCTCGGCGACCGGCGTGCCGATCAGGTCGGCAGCCGGACGCCAGCCGGAGCCGAGGACGACGGCGACGTCGTGCTGAGCGACACCCGTGCGGGCACTGATCTCCCCGGCCGCCCGCTGGGCGAGCTGCTCGGGAGTGGCGGTGGTGGTTGCGTCCTGGATACCGGTCACCGCGGGAGCGTAACCGCTAACCCCCGACGACGAACGTCGGCGCGATCCGGTTGAACAGCTCGTCGGCGTCGTCGTGCTGCTCCATCGGGGCGGTCAGCTCCATGACCCACAGCGCGTTGTCGCTCGTGGGCACGAGCTGGGAGAAGCGCGTCCGCCGCAGGTCGCTCGCGGGCGACTGCTCCGCCCCGCCGTACTCGGTGGTCCGGTAGTCGAACCGCACCATGCCCTCCGGCGCGGCGGGGTCGGTCCTGACCGGCTCCCCGTACGCGGGCGTCACGATGATCTGGTCCTCCGGCCAGCGCTGGAGCACGAGGTCCCGGTAGTCGCCGATCGTGCGCTTCGGGTAGTGGTCGGGGAAGCGCTCGACGCTCACCTCCAGCTTGCCGGTGGGGGAGACGAAGCGCACCACGGTGCTCCGCGGGGTCTCGACGCGCTGCTCCACGAACATCGTCCAGCTCCGGCCGACCTCCAGCGAGAACGCGCCCGCGCCGGGGTTCTCCCCGGTGCTCGCGTCGGCCTTGCGCCTCTCCAGTTCCGCCACGACGTCCTCGCTCTGCTGGACCACGGTCGTCTCCGGGCCCGGCGGCAGGATCGGGCGGCCCGCTGCGGCCACGGTGAGCACGAACCCGACACCGCTGAAGATCACGAACAGCAGCACCGAGGAGACCAGCAGCAGCACCGTGCCCGCGGTGACCCGGTCGCGCAACCGGGGAAGCGCGCGGCGCACCGGTCCGGTGCCGACCGGGAGCGGCCCCATCGGAACGGCCCACCTCGGCGGCGGCGCGGGGGGCGGCGCGACCGCGGCGGAACCGGAGGAGGACCGCCCGGACGGCGGCCAGGGCGCCGACGGGACGGACGAGGGCCGCTCCTCCGGCTCGGCCCCGGTCTCCTCCTCGTCCTCGCCCTCGCCCGGCCCCGGCGCGTCGGGCTCCTCGGCCGGGGTGGACGACAGGAAGAACGGCAGCGGTCCGGGATCGGCCGCCAGCGGGGTCTCCGGAGCGATCACGGGCTTGGGCGGCAGGATCGGCGTCGACGGCTTCGAGCGCGCCACCACGGGTGAGGTGACGGTCCGCGCGTCGCTCTGCACCCCGAAGGCGACGGTGCCCGGTCCGGGCAGCAGCGGGTGGACCCGCCGCCGCACCTCGCCCAGCGACATCCGCCGCTCGACGTCCCTGACCATCAGGCCGGAGATGACCGGCGCCAGGTCACCGGCGCTCTGCGGCTCGGGCACCTCGTCGTTCACCACCTGGTTGAGCGTGCGCAGCACGTTCTCCCCGTCGAACGGGGGGTGGCCCTCGACGGCGTCGAACAGCGTCGCGCCGAGACCCCACAGGTCGACGGCGGTGGTGAGCTCGGCCCCGGTGGCGACCTCCGGGGCGATGTAGGCCGGGGTGCCGAGCATGATGCCGCGGCTGGTGAGGGTGCTCTCCGAGACGTTGCGGGCGATGCCGAAGTCGGTGAGCTTGATCTGTCCGTCCTCGCCGATGAGCACGTTGCCCGGCTTCACGTCGCGGTGCGTGATCCCGGCCCGGTGCGCGGCCTGGAGCGCCGCCGCCACCGCGTCGGCCACCGCGGCGGTCTGCGCGACGGTCAGCGGTCCCCGCTTCTTCGTGTACTCGCTCAGGCTCTCCGACGGCACGAGCTCCATCACGAGGTACGGCTCGCCGTCCATGCGCACGACGTCGTAGACCGTGACGAGGTTCTGGTGCGACAGCGCGGCGACCGCGCGCGCCTCCCGCAGGGTGCGTTCGCGCAGCGTGGTGGCCTCGGCGTCCCCCATGCCCACCGGCCGCAGGATCTCCTTGACCGCGACGGGACGGCGCAGCTCCTCGTCGAAGGCCGACCACACGGTGCCCATGGCGCCGCGGCCGAGCACGTGCCGCAGGCGGTACCGCTCCGCGATCAGGCGCTCGTGCTGCTCGCTGCTCACGGTGACATTCTGCACCGCGCGAGATCCGGCATCCGCACTTCCGCGAGGTTCGGCCGCGCGGCCGCTCGACCGGTGACGGCCGTGGAAGACTTTCTGCACCGATCACGGCGGCGGAACTCACATGGCCGTTCTACTACTAGTGGGTAACACTGCGGAGCATGATGGAGCCGTCTGGCGAGCTGGCGCTGGCAGCCGAATTCCCGACCCCGTCACGAGAGCGGTGGCGCGAGCTGGTCGAGGGCGTGCTCAGCAGGTCGGGAGCCGATCCCGGCTCGCTGGTCAGCACGACCTACGACGGCATCACCGTCCAGCCGCTCTACACCGCGCAGGACGCGCCCGACGTCCCCGCCGGTTTCCCCGGTCTCCCGCCGTTCCTGCGCGGCAGCCGCCCGCAGGGCTCGGCCGCCGGCGGCTGGGACGTCCGGCAGCGGCACGCCGACCCCGACCCGGCCGCCGCGGGGCGGGCGGTGCTGGACGACCTGGAGAACGGGGGCAGCTCGCTGTGGCTGCGCGTCGGCACGGGCGCGCTCCCCGCGGCGGCCCTGGACGACGTGCTCGCCGGCGTCCACCTCGACCTGGCTCCGGTCGTCCTCGACGCGGGCGCGGAGTTCTCCTCGGCGGCGGACGCGCTGCTGGCCGTGTTCGACGACCGGCCGCTGCTGCCGGGCGAGGTGCGCGGCAACCTCGGCGCCGACCCGCTCGGCGTGCTGGCCCGCACCGGGAGCGCGCCGGACGTCGCCGAGGCGGCCGACCTGACCGTGCGGGCGCTGCGCCGCTTCCCGCACCTGCGCACGATCGTGGTGGACGCGCTGCCGCACCACGACGCGGGCGGTTCCGACGCGCAGGAGCTGGGCGCGTCGCTCGCCGCGGGCGTCACCTACCTGCGGGCGCTGACCGACGCGGGCCTGTCCGTGGACCGGGCGTGCGGCGTGCTGGAGTTCCGCCTCGCCGCGACCGCCGACCAGTTCCTCACGATCGCCAAGTTCCGCGCGGCCCGCCGCCTGTGGGCGCGGGTCGCCGAGGTCTGCGGCGCGCCGGTCCCGGCCCGCGCGCAGGCGCAGCACGCCGTGACCTCCTCGGCGATGATGACCAGGCGCGATCCGTGGGTGAACGTCCTGCGCACCACCATCGCCTGCTTCGGCGCCGGTCTGGGCGGCGCCGACGCCGTCACCGTGCAGCCGTTCGACGCGGCCATCGGCCTGCCCGACGCCTTCTCCCGGCGCGTCGCCCGCAACACCCAGTCCGTGCTGCTGGAGGAGTCGCACCTCGCCGGGGTGATCGACCCGGCGGGCGGCTCCTGGTACGTGGAGCGGCTCACCGAGGACCTCGCGCGCGCCGCGTGGGCGTGGTTCCAGGAGATCGAGGCCGCCGGCGGCCTGCCCGACGCGCTGGCCTCCGGGCTCGTCGCCGACCGGCTCGCCGTCACGCGCGAGGCGCGGGCCGCGAACCTGGCCGACCGCACCGACGCGATCACCGGCGTCAGCGAGTTCCCCCACCTGGAGGAGAAGCCGGTCGTGCGGCCCCCGGCCCCCGTGGAACCCGGCGGCGGCCTGCCGCGCGTCCGCCACGCCGCGCCCTACGAGGCCCTGCGGGACCGCTCCGACGCGGTGCTCGCCGCCACCGGCAGCCGTCCGGCGGTGTTCCTCGCGACGCTCGGCCCGGTCGCCGCGCACACCGCCCGCGCCTCGTTCGCCGCGAACCTCTTCCAGGCCGGCGGCATCGCCACGCCCGACGCGGGCCCCACCGACTCGGTGAACGCCGTCGTCGAGCGCTTCCGCGCCTCCGGGACGACGGTGGCCTGCCTGTGCGGCAGCGAGTCGAGCTACGCCGAGCTGGCCGCGCCGGTCGCCGCCGCGCTGCGCGAGGCCGGGGCGCGGCGGGTGCTGCTCGCCGGGAAGCCGTCGCCGGAGCGGACGGGCGTCGACGAGTTCGTCTTCACCGGGTGCCCCGCGCTGGAGGTCCTCGGCCACACCTACGACGCACTGGGGGTTGGGTGACGTGACGATCCCGAACTTCGCCGACATCGGCATCGGGGAGCTGGAGCCGGGCGACGCGCGGGCGTGGCGGGCCGCGCTGCGCGAGGCCACCGGCGAGGACGCCGACGCGCTGAGCCGGGAGACGCCGGAGGGCATCGTCCTCAAGCCCGTCTACGGGCCCGAGGACACCGCGGGGCTGGACTTCCTCGACACCTACCCCGGCATCGCGCCGTTCCTGCGCGGCCCCTACCCGACGATGTACGTCAACCAGCCGTGGACGATCCGCCAGTACGCCGGGTTCTCCACGGCGGAGGAGTCCAACGCCTTCTACCGCCGCAACCTCGCGGCGGGGCAGAAGGGCCTGTCGGTCGCGTTCGACCTCGCCACGCACCGCGGCTACGACTCCGACCACCCGCGCGTCGCCGGTGACGTCGGCATGGCGGGCGTCGCGATCGACTCGATCTACGACATGCGGCAGCTCTTCGACGGCATCCCGCTGGACCGGATGAGCGTGTCGATGACCATGAACGGTGCCGTCCTGCCGGTGCTGGCGCTCTACGTCGTGGCCGCCGAGGAGCAGGGCGTCGCGCCGGAGAAGCTCGCCGGGACCATCCAGAACGACATCCTCAAGGAGTTCATGGTCCGCAACACCTACATCTACCCCCCGAAGCCGTCGATGCGGATCATCTCCGACATCTTCGCCTTCACCTCGCGGCGGATGCCGAAGTTCAACTCCATCTCGATCTCCGGCTACCACATGCAGGAGGCCGGGGCCACGGCCGACCTGGAGCTCGCCTACACCCTCGCCGACGGCGTGGAGTACCTGCGCGCGGGCCGCGAGGCCGGGCTGGACGTGGACGCGTTCGCGCCGCGGCTGTCGTTCTTCTGGGCCGTGGGCATGAACTTCTTCACGGAGGTCGCGAAGCTGCGGGCCGCCCGCCTGCTGTGGGCCAAGCTCGTGAAGGGCTTCGGGCCGCGCGACCCCAAGTCCCTCAGCCTGCGCACGCACTGCCAGACCTCGGGCTGGTCGCTCACCGCGCAGGACGTGTTCACCAACGTCCCCCGGACGTGCGTCGAGGCGATGGCCGCGACCCAGGGCCACACCCAGTCGCTGCACACCAACGCGCTGGACGAGGCGCTCGCGCTGCCGACGGACTTCTCCGCCCGCATCGCCCGCAACACCCAGCTGCTGCTCCAGCAGGAGTCCGGCACGACCCGCGTCATCGACCCGTGGGGCGGCTCGGCGTTCGTGGAGCGGCTCACCCACGACCTCGCGCGCACCGCGTGGGGACACATCACCGAGGTCGAGGCGGCCGGCGGCATGGCGGCGGCCATCGACGCCGGTCTCCCCAAGCTGCGCATCGAGGGGGCCGCCGCGCGCACCCAGGCGCGCATCGACTCCGGCCGCCAGCCCGTGATCGGCGTGAACAAGTACCGGGTCGACACCGACGAGCAGATCGACGTGCTCAAGGTCGACAACGCCGGTGTGCGGGCGCAGCAGCTCGACAAGCTGCGGAGGCTGCGCGCCGAGCGCGACCAGCCGGCCGTGGAGGCCGCGCTGCACGCCCTGACCCGCGCCGCCGACTCCGGCGGCAACCTCCTGGAGCTGGCGGTCGACGCCGCGCGCCACAAGGCCACCGTCGGGGAGATCTCCGAGGCGCTGGGCCGGGTGTGGGGCCGCCACTCCGCGCAGATCCGCACCATCTCGGGCGTGTACCGCGAGGAGGCCGGAACCGTGGCGAACGTCGACCGCACCCGTCAGGTGGTCGAGACCTTCACCGAGGCCGAGGGGCGCCGCCCGCGCATCCTCGTCGCCAAGATGGGCCAGGACGGCCACGACCGCGGGCAGAAGGTCATCGCGACCGCGTTCGCCGACCTCGGCTTCGACGTCGACGTGGGCCCGCTGTTCTCCACGCCCGGCGAGGTCGCCCGGCAGGCGGTGGAGGCCGACGTGCACGTCGTCGGCGTGTCCTCGCTGGCCGCCGGGCACCTCACGCTGGTGCCCGCGCTGCGCGACGAGCTGGCCGAGCTGGGCCGCGACGACATCATGATCGTGGTCGGCGGCGTCGTGCCGCCGCAGGACTTCGAGGCGCTGCGCGAGGCCGGGGCCGCGGCGATCTTCCCGCCGGGCACCGTCGTCGCCGACGCGGCGGGGGACCTGCTGGACAGGTTGTCCGCTCAACTCGGGCACGCCAGGTAGCGGCCCGTGGCGAAGCCGATCGACGTCGGCGAGTACGCGCGGGGCGTGCTCGCCGGTGACCGGGGCGTGCTCGCGCGCGCCATCACCCTCGTGGAGTCCACCCGCGCCGACCACCGCGCGCTGGCGCAGGAGCTGCTCGTGGAGCTGCTGCCGCACTCCGGCGGCGCGCACCGGGTGGGCGTCACCGGAGTGCCGGGCGTGGGCAAGTCGACGTTCGTCGACGCGCTCGGCACGACGCTGACCGCGGACGGGCACCGGGTGGCCGTGCTGGCCGTGGACCCGTCGTCCACCCGGACCGGCGGCAGCATCCTCGGCGACAAGACCCGCATGGCGCGGCTCGCGGTCGACCCGGCCGCGTTCATCCGCCCCTCGCCCACCTCGGGAACGCTCGGCGGCGTGGCGCGGGCGACCCGCGAGACGATCGTGCTGGTCGAGGCGGCGGGCTACGACGTGGTGCTGGTCGAGACGGTCGGCGTCGGCCAGTCCGAGGTGGCCGTGGCGAACATGACCGACTGCTCGCTGTTCCTCACCCTCGCCCGCACCGGCGACGCCCTCCAGGGCATCAAGCGGGGCGTGCTGGAGCTCGCCGACGTGATCGCCGTGAACAAGGCGGACGGCCCGCACGAGCAGGACGCCCGCGCGGCGGCCCGCGAGCTGGCCGGGGCGCTGCGGCTGCTGCGCCAGCCCGACGCCGCGTGGCACCCGCCCGTCCTGACGTGCAGCGGGCTGTCCGGCGACGGCCTGCCCGAGCTGTGGCAGCGCGTGCTGGAGCACCGCGCGGCGCTGGAGGCCGCCGGACAGTTCCAGGAGCGCCGCCGCCGCCAGCAGGTCGACTGGACCTGGGCGACCGTGCGCGAGCAGCTCGTGGCGAGCCTGCGCGAGCACCCCGGCGTGCGGGCGGTCGCGCCCGGCCTGGAGCGCGCGGTGCGCGAGGGCGAGCTGACCGCGACGCTCGCCGCCGAACGCATCATCGACACCTTCCGGTCTCCCGACCGGTAGCCGGCGCTCCCCGCACCGAGCGTCCGTCGACGGTGGTACTCGGCCTGCGCTGTGGCTACCCTGGGGCCCATGCGGCGATGGGTGTCCGGGATGTTCGTGGCTGGCCTGTTCGTGCTGGTGAGCGCGTTCGTGGTGATCGGCCCAGCTGACGCCGCCCCCGCGCGCGCGGCGATCACCGCGGTGGTCGCGCAGCCGACCGACACGACCGCCCCCGCGGGCGAGGGGCCCCGGATCGACTCCGAGCAGCCCGGTGCCCCGATGAGCCAGGAGACCAAGAACAAGGTGTGGATCGCGGCCATCGCCGTGGTCCTGTTCGGCCTGGTCTACCTGCGCAACCGCCGCCGCTACACGAAGTGGCGCGCTGCGAAGAAGGGCTGACCGCGATCGTCACGTGGCCGTGACGTGCGAGGACACGTGCACGGTCCACGATTTGGGAATTGACGTCCGGCATCCGATAATCGAACCGACCTCCGCGGGGATGATCGGTTCGGCCGAACATCTCCCCACCGTTCGGCGCAGCGCCGCGACCGGTGGCCGGTTGTTCGCCGAACCGCGCCGGGCAGCACCGGGGCGTGATGCAGGATGGATTCACATGGGCACCGACTTCACCACCAGTACTCGCTCGGCCGTCGAGCGGTACGCCGATGCGCTGGTGTCCCTCTCCCGCAGCATCCACGCCGAGCCCGAACTGGCCTTCCAGGAGCACCGCAGCGCCGAGAAGGTGGCCGGTCTGCTGGAGGGCGAGGGCTTCGAGGTCGAGCGCGGCGTGGCGGACCTGGACACGGCGTTCACCGCGACCTACGGCTCCGGCGACCTCGTGCTCGGGCTGTGCGCCGAGTACGACGCCCTGCCCGAGGTGGGGCACGCCTGCGGCCACAACGTCATCGCGGCGGCCTCGGCGGGAGCGGCGCTGGCGCTGCGCGACGTGGCCGACGCGCTCGGCATCACCGTCCGGGTCATCGGCACCCCGGCCGAGGAGGTCGGCGGCGGCAAGGTCCTCCTGCTGGAGCGCGGCGTGTTCGACGACGTCGCCCTGGCGATGATGGTCCACCCCGCTCCGTACGAGGCGTGCGCCGCGCGGTCGCTGGCCATCACCGACGTCGAGGTGCACTACACGGGCAAGCCCTCGCACGCCGCCGCGGCGCCCCACCTGGGCGTCAACGCGGGT
This sequence comes from Umezawaea beigongshangensis, assembly GCF_016464305.1. Taxonomy (GTDB): domain Bacteria; phylum Actinomycetota; class Actinomycetes; order Mycobacteriales; family Pseudonocardiaceae; genus Umezawaea_A; species Umezawaea_A beigongshangensis. The sequence goes on along the minus strand of NZ_JAEIOJ010000001.1, from coordinate 947,546 downwards.
GACGCGATCACCGTCGCCCAGGTCGCGATCGGTCTGCTGCGCCAGCACCTCGAACCCGGCCAGATGGTCAGCGGCATCGTCACCAGGGGCGGGACGGTGCCCAACGTGGTCCCGGCCCGCACGTCGGCGATGTTCGACCTGAGGGCCGACGACGCGGACTCCCTGCGCCGGCTGGAAGCCCGCGTCCAGAACTGCTTCACCGCCGGAGCCCTCGCCACCGGCTGCACCCACGAGGTCGTGCAGGTCTCGCCGGTCTACGCGGAGCTGACCCCCGACGAGTGGCTCGCCGACGCCTACCGGCGCGCGGTCACCGACCTGGGCAGGGCTCCGCTCAGCCGCGCCGCAGAGCGCGGCGAGAAGATCGGCAGCACCGACATGGGCAACGTCACCCGCGTGCTGCCCGCAATCCACCCGACAATCGCAATCGACTGCGGAGACGCGGTGAACCACCAAATCGAGTTCGCGACAGCCTGTGCGTCGGCGTCGGCAGACCGCGCGGTGCTCGAAGGAGCGCTCGCGATGGCCTGGACGACGATCAGCGCCGCCACCGACGACGAGCAGCGCGGCAGGTTGCTGACCGCCGCCGCCACCCGCGGGGGTGCGGCGTGACCGTGGTCGACTCTCGACGGGATCTTCCCGACGGGCGGGTGACGTCAGCGAAGGGGGCATCGGACGTGCTGTTGACCGATCGCGGGGTCAGCATGTCCCCCGTGGACGACATCGGCGCCGGGCGCGGACCCCAGTGGCTCGACGGCTGGCTGTCCGCCAACGCGTCCGAGGTCGTCGCCTGGCGGCGGCACCTGCACGCCAACCCGGAGCTGTCCCGCGACGAGCACAAGACGACCGAGCTGATCGGCAACCTGCTGCGGTCGGCCGGGTTGAAGCCCCGCGTCCTGCCCGGCGGGACCGGCCTCGTGTGCGACGTGGGCAGCGGCCCGCGCTGCGTGGCGCTGCGCGCCGACATGGACGCGCTGCCGCTCACCGAGAACACCGGCCTGCCGTTCTCCTCCACGGTGGAGGGCGCCTCGCACGCCTGCGGGCACGACGCCCACACCACCGTGCTGCTGGGCGCCGCGCTGGCCCTGGCGTCGGCGACGGCGCTGCCGGGCCGCGTGCGGCTGGTGTTCCAGCACGCCGAGGAGGTCATGCCCGGCGGTGCGCTCGACGTGCTCGCGGCCGGTGGCCTCGACGGCGTGGAGCGGATCTTCGGCCTGCACTGCGACCCGCGCCTGGAGGTCGGCCGGATCGGCAGCCGCATCGGGGCCATCACCTCGGCCAGCGACATGCTGGAGCTGCGGCTGAGCTCGCCGGGCGGCCACACCTCGCGCCCGCACCTGACCGCCGACCTCGTGCACGCGCTCGGCACGGTCATCACCGGCCTGCCGACGCTGCTGTCCCGCCGCGTCGACCCGCGCTCCGGCACCGTCCTGGTGTGGGGCGCGGTGCACGCGGGCGAGGCGCCGAACGCGGTGCCGCAGGACGGCGTGCTGCGCGGAACGCTGCGCACCGGCGACCGGTCGATCTGGGCCGAGCTGGAACCGCTGGTGAAGGACCTGATCGCCGCGCTGCTCGCCCCCACGGGCGTCGGCTTCGACCTGCTGCACCGCCGCGGCGTGCCGCCGGTGGTCAACGACCGCGACTCGACGTTCCTGCTGCGCGCGGGCGTCGAGGCCGCGCTGGGCGAGGACGCCCTCGCGGGCACCGAGCAGTCCTCCGGCGGTGAGGACTTCGGCTGGTACCTGGAGCAGGTGCCCGGCTCGTTCGCGCGCCTGGGCGTGTGGGACGGCGTGGAGAAGCAGCGCGACCTGCACCAGCCCACGTTCGACCTGGACGAGCGCGCCCTGGCCGTGGGCATCCGCGTGATGGTCCACACGGCGCTGGCCGCCCTGGCCTGAGCGGTGCGCGAACGGCCCCGCGGGAAGTCCCGCGGGGCCGTTCGCGTCGTGCGGGTCCTAGACCACCGGCTCGCTCAGGTCGGGGCGGGCCTCCGGGGCCGCGGCGCGGATCGCGTCGGCGGCCTCGTCGTCCGGCTCCGTCTGCGAGGCGCGCTCGGCCTCCACGCGGGCCGTGTAGACCTCGACCTCGTGCCTGCGCCGCTCCTCGTCCCACCCGTGCACGTCGCCGACCAGCCGCGCGACGGCCTCGGCGCACTCCACCCCGCGGTGCGGGTACTCGATGGAGATGCGGGTGCGGCGGGTGAGCACGTCCTCCAGGTGCAGCGCGCCCTCGTGGCTGGCCGCGTACACGGCCTCCACCTGGAGGTAGTCGGGCGCTCCGGGGATGGGCTTGAGCAGCTCGGCGTCGTCCGCGGCCAGCGCCAGCACCTCGTGCACCAGCGAGCCGTAGCGGTCCAGCAGGTGCCGCACCCGGTAGGGGTGCAGGCCGTGCTGGCCGGCGAGCTGGTCGGCCTGGTTCACCAGCGCGTGGTAGCCGTCGGCCCCGACCAGCGGGACCTTGTCGGTGATCGACGGCTGGATGCGGCCGGGGACGTCCACGGCGGCGGCGTCCACCGCGTCCGCGCCCATCACCCGGTAGGTCGTGTACTTGCCGCCCGCGATGGCCACCAGACCGGGGGACACCCTGGCCACGGCGTGCTCGCGGGACAGCTTCGACGTCGACTCGTTCTCACCGGCGAGCAGCGGACGCAGACCGGCGTAGACGCCCTCGATGTCGTCGTGCGTCAGCGGAGTCGCCAGCACGGAGTTGACCTGTTCGAGGATGTAGTCGATGTCCTTCTTCGTCGCGGCGGGGTGCGCGAGGTCGAGGTTCCAGTCCGTGTCGGTCGTGCCCACGATCCAGTGGTTGCGCCACGGGATGACGAACAGCACGGACTTCGCGGTGCGCAGGATCATGCCGGACTCGGACACGATGCGGTCGCGCGCGACGACGATGTGCACGCCCTTGCTGGCCCGGACGCGGAACCGGCCGCGGCTGCCGGACAGGCGCTGCAACTCGTCGGTCCACACGCCGGTGGCGTTGATCACGGCGTGCGCCTGCACGTCGGTCTCGCGGCCGTCCTCGACGTCGCGCACCCGCGCGCCCGACACCCGGTCCGCCTCCCGCAGGAAGCCCACGACCTGCGTGGACGTGCGGACGACGGCGCCGTAGTGGGCCGCGGTGCGGCCGACCATCATCGTGTGACGGGCGTCGTCGGCCTGCGCGTCGAAGTAGCGGATGCCGCCGATCAGCGCGTCGCGCTTGAGCGCGGGGACGAGCCGCAGCGCGCCCGCGCGGGTGAGGTGCTTCTGGCCGGGCACGGACCGCGCCCCGCCCATGGTGTCGTAGAGGAACAGGCCTGCCGCGGTGTACGGACGCTCCCACGCGCGGTGGGTCAGCGGGTACAGGAAGCTGACGGGCTTCACGAGGTGCGGCGCGATGCGGTTGAGCATCAGCTCGCGCTCCCGCAGGGCCTCGCGGACGAGACCGAACTCCAGCTGCTCCAGGTAGCGCAGACCGCCGTGGAAGAGCTTGCTGGACCGGCTGGACGTGCCGGAGGCGAGGTCGCGGGCCTCGACGAGGGCGACCTTCAGGCCGCGGGTGGCCGCGTCGAGCGCCGCGCCGACACCGACGACGCCACCGCCGACGACGAGCACGTCGAACGTCTCGGAGCCCAGGCGCTGCCACGCCTGCTCTCGTTCGGCGGGGCCCATCCGGCCCGTCGGAGCCACGATCGGCTCGGAGTCGAGTTGCGCTGCTTCTCGGGGCTTGCGCGTGGCCACGGAGAGCCTCCCTGCGCTGGTCTTCTCTGGTCCCCGACCACGTTACCCGCAGGTACCGACTCTTGTGCACTGGCCGTCACCCGTTGACGCGCTCCAACGCCCAGTCGTGTCTTGACCAGCAGCGAAAGGACCAACATCGGGTCAAAAATGTGCACCCACCGTAGACAACGGATCGGATGTGGAAGTAGCGTCCGGGCAATTGTGGGGTGGGCAGCGCGGCCGAACCCGGACGAGTGCGCCACCTCTGTCTTCTGCTGCCGCAAGGCGAGGAGGTGGCGAATGAGCGCGGGCTCTATCTTCGTCTGGGAGACCATCGGGACAGCGGTGCTGATCCTGCTGGGCACCGGTGTGGTCGCGAACCACGTGCTGCGCAACACCAACGGCAACGGTGGTGGGGCGCTGTTCATCAACATCGGCTGGGCCTTCGCGGTCTTCACCGGCGCCAGCGTGTCCGCCCAGAGCGGCGCGCACCTCAACCCGGCGCTCACCGTGGGCCTGGCCGTCGCGGACAAGACCCCGTGGGGCGACGTCCCGGTCTACGTCGCCGGTCAGCTGCTCGGCGCGATCATCGGCGCGATGCTGACCTGGGCCACCTACAAGCTCCAGTTCGACGCGCACGACGAGCCGCAGAACACCCTCGGCATCTTCTCCACCGCTCCCAACATCCGCAGCGTGCCGTGGAACCTGGTGACCGAGATCATCGGCACGTTCGTCCTCGTCACGTGGGTCCTGCTCAGCCCGGCCGCGCAGGTGGGCGACGACGGCGTGCCGCAGTTCGGCAACTCCGCCCTCGGCTACGCGGGTGTCGCGTTCGTCGTGCTGGTGATCGGCACCTCGCTCGGTGGCCCCACCGGCTACGCCATCAACCCGGCCCGCGACCTCGGGCCCCGCATCGCGTACGCGTTCCTCATGCCCATCCGGAACAAGGGCCGGGCCGACTGGGGCTACTCCTGGATCCCGGTCGTCGGCCCGTTCGTCGGCGCGACCCTGGCCGCGCTGCTCTACCTGGTCCTCCCGGTCTGATCGCCTCCACATCCGAAGGGAACTCCGCATGACCCAGTACGTGGCCGCCATCGACCAGGGCACGACGTCGACGCGCTGCATGATCTTCGACCACTCGGGGCACGTCGTCTCGGTCGACCAGAAGGAGCACGAGCAGATCTTCCCCAGGGCGGGATGGGTCGAGCACGACCCGCTGGAGATCTGGACCAACACCCGGCAGGTGGCGGCGGGCGCGCTCGCCAAGGCCGATCTGACCACCGCCGACGTCGTGGCAGTCGGCATCACCAACCAGCGCGAGACGGCCGTCGTGTGGGACCGCACCACCGGGCGGCCCGTCTACAACGCGATCGTGTGGCAGGACACCCGCACCGACCGGATCTGCACCGAGCTGGCCGCGCTCGGCGGCGGGCAGGAGCGCTACCGCGACAAGACCGGTCTGCCGCTGGCCACCTACTTCTCCGGCCCGAAGGTCCGCTGGATCCTCGACAACGTCGAGGGCGCGCGGGAGAAGGCCGAGGCCGGTGACCTGCTGTTCGGCAACATGGACACCTGGGTGCTGTGGAACATGACCGGCGGGGTGAACGGCGGTCTGCACGTGACCGACCCCACCAACGCCTCCCGCACCCTGCTCATGGACCTCGACACCCTGTCGTGGGACGAGGGCATCGCGGCGGACATGAAGATCCCGGTGTCGATGCTGCCCGAGATCAAGTCGTCCTCCGAGGTCTACGGCCAGGTCAGGGAGCGCGGCGCGCTCGCCGGCCTGCCCATCGCGGGCATCCTCGGCGACCAGCAGGCCGCCACGTTCGGCCAGGCGTGCCTGTCGCCCGGCGAGGCGAAGAACACCTACGGCACCGGCAACTTCGTGCTGCTCAACACGGGCACGGAGAAGGTGATGAGCGAGAACGGCCTGCTCACCACCGTCTGCTACAAGATCGGCGACAACGACACGGTGTACGCCCTGGAGGGCTCCGTCGCCGTGACCGGCTCGCTCGTGCAGTGGCTGCGCGACAACCTCGGCATGATCGGCTCCGCCGCCGAGATCGAGCAGCACGCGCGCACGGTCGACGACAACGGCGGCGCGTACTTCGTGCCCGCGTTCTCCGGCCTCTTCGCGCCGTACTGGCGCTCCGACGCGCGCGGCGCGATCGTCGGCCTCACCCGCTTCGTGAACAAGGGGCACCTGGCCCGCGCGGTGCTGGAGGCCACGGCCTTCCAGTCCCGCGAGGTCATCGAGGCCATGAACGCCGACTCCGGCGTGCCGCTGAAGTCGCTCAAGGTGGACGGCGGCATGGTCGTCAACGAGCTGCTGATGCAGTTCCAGGCCGACATCCTCGGCGTGTCGGTGATCCGGCCGGTGGTCGCGGAGACCACCGCGCTCGGCGCCGCCTACACCGCCGGCCTCGCCGTCGGCTTCTGGGAGAGCGAGGACGACATCCGGCAGAACTGGGCGCAGGACAAGCAGTGGGACCCGTCGATGGACGAGGACACCCGCGCCAAGCAGTACCGGAGCTGGAAGAAGGCCGTCACGAAGACCTTCGACTGGGTCGAGGACGACGACTGAGTTCGAACTCTCACCGCACGGGCGGTCCGCGACACGCGTCGCGGACCGCCCGTGCGGCGTTTCCAGGACAGTTCTTGGCCCGTTCGAGTGAACGCCCGGCGTGCTCGCAACCAGGACCCCGCGCAGCCGTCTTCTCCTACGAGTTCCGAGCCGGACGCGCCGCTCAGCGGCACCGGTGAGGAACCGGGCCCGTCGGGGGGACGGGCCGAACTGCCGCGCTCCCGTCGAGGACCGCGGTCTCACCAGGGGGAACGACCGTGCTGAACTTCGTGCTGCCTTCGATCGGCACCGCTTCGGCGGCCACCGGGAAGCGGGTGGCGCTCGTGGCGCTGCTGCTCCTGGCGGTCGTGCTCACCGGCTGCTCGGCCACCGGGGGTGCGCCGCCCGCGGCGTCCACCGGCACGGCGGCGGGAACCACGTCCGTCGCCGCTGAACCGGCCGAGCTGCGCATCCCGAGCCTGGACGTGCGGTCGTCCCTCGTCCCGCTCGGCCTGAACCCGGACCAGACGGTCCAGGTTCCCCCGGTCGAGCAGCCCCTGCAGGCCGGGTGGTTCCGCGGGGCTCCGGCTCCCGGCGCCACCGGCCCGGCGATCGTCCTCGGTCACGTCGACGGGAACGACCAGCCGGGGATCTTCCACCGCCTGCACGAACTCCGCGAGGGGGATCGCGTGGAGGTGTCCGCGGTGAACGGGACGACGGTGGGGTTCGCGGTGCGCGAGGTGCGCCGCGTGCCCAAGGCCGAGTTCCCCACCGAGGACGTGTACGGCGACACCACCGGGCCGGAGATCCGGCTCATCACCTGCGGCGGGGTGTTCGACCACGCCGCGGGCAGCTACCTGGACAACGTCATCGTGTTCGGCACGATGATCTGAGGGGGGAGACCCGTCGTGAACCGCAAGAACCTGCTCGCAGCCCTGTTGGCCGCCGCGGCCCTGGTGGCCGCTCCGGCGGCGGCGCTGGCGGCCCAGCCGACCGGCGCCCAGCCGACCAGCGCCGAGCCCAGCAGCGCCGAGCCCAGCAGCGGCACCACGCCCAGCGGCTCGGCCACGCCCAGCTCCGCGCCTCTGGGAGCCAACACGATCACCGTCTACCCGGCCGTCGGCCGGGTGGGGGAGCAGATCCACGTCAAGGTGACCTGCGCGGTCCCCCTGGACGCGGACGACACCGCGTCGTGGCCGCGGAGCGATGCTCTGGTACCGCTCCGCCAGCTCACCTTTGACGGCGAGTTCGCCGGGGAGGTCCGCCAGACGACCACGCCGGGGCAGTACGACGTGATCGGGTCGTGCCCGGACTCCGGCTGGACCGGAATCGGGGGACTCACCGTGCTCCCGAGCGGCGAGGATCCCGCGCCGAGCGCGCAGGTCCCGGCCCCGGCTCCGGTGAAGGCGCAGGTCCCGGTGAAGCCGAAGGGCGCACCCGAGACCGGTGGCGGCGCGACCGCCTGACGCGCCGGACGACGGCGGCACCACCCGTTGGGTGGTGCCGCCGTTCGCGGTCTCAGTCCAGGTCGTCGTGCCGCATGAGCTGGCGGCCGGACTCCGTGATCGAGCCCGACAGCGAGGGGTAGACGGAGAACGTCGTCGCCAGGTCCTCGACGGTGAGCTGGTTCTGCACGGCCAGCGCGATCGGCAGGATCAGCTCGCTGGCGTTCGGCGCCACCACGACACCGCCGATCACGACACCCGTGGCGGGACGGCAGAACAGCTTCACGAAGCCGCGGCGCAGGCCCTCCATCTTGGCCCGCGGGTTCGTCGCCAGCGGCAGCATGATCGTGCGCGCGGGGACCTGCCCCGAGTCGATCGCCTGCTGGCTGATGCCCACGGTCGCGATCTCGGGGTTGGTGAAGACGTTCGCGGCGACCGTCTTGAGCTTGATCGGGCTGACGCCCTCGCCCAGCGCGTGCCACATCGCGATGCGGCCCTGCATGGCGGCCACCGACGCGAGCAGCAGCACGCCCGTGCAGTCACCCGCGGCGTAGACGCCGGACACGTTCGTGCGGGACACCCGGTCCACCGGGATGTAGCCGCCGCGGCCCAGTTCGATGCCGATCTTCTCCAGGCCGATGTCGGCGGTGTTGGGCACCGAGCCGACGGTCATCAGCGCGTGGCTGGCCTCGATGACCCTGCCGTCCTCCAGGTGGATCTGCACGCCGTGGCCGACGTTCTCCACCTTGTCCGCGCGGGCGTGCTTGACCACGGCGGTGCCGCTCTCGGCGAACACGTCCTCCAGCACGGCCGCGGCGTCCGCGTCCTCGTGCGGCAGGACGCGGTCCCGGCTGGAGACCATGGTGACCTTGACGCCCATCTCGGTGTACGCCGAGGCGAACTCCACGCCCGTCACACCGGAGCCGACGACGGCCAGGTGCTCGGGCAGTTCGGGCAGGTCGTAGAGCTGCCGCCAGTTCAGCACGCGCTCGCCGTCGGGCTCGGCGCCCGGCAGGACGCGCGGCGTGGCGCCGGTCGCGATGAGCACGACGTCGGCGGTCAGCACCTCGGTGTCCTCCGCGGAGCCGCTGCCGCGCTCGACGACCACCCGGTGCTGGGCGAGGCCGCGCGTGTCGTCGCAGAACTTCGCCCGGCCGGTGATGATCCGGACGCCCTCGCGCTGCAAGCGGGCGCGGATGTCGGCGGACTGCGCGAGCGCGAGGCCCTTGACCCGGCCGTGGACCACGGGCAGGTCGACAGCGGCCTCGGACTCGGTCTGGATGCCCAGCTCACCGGCGTTGCGGAAGGCGGAGCGACCACCGGCGGAGGCGATGAAGGTCTTCGAGGGGACGCAGTCGTAGAGGACGCAGGCTCCGCCGACGCCGTCGCTCTCGACGACGGTCACGTCGGCCCCGTGCTGGGCGGCCACCAGAGCTGCCTCGTAACCTGCGGGTCCACCGCCCATGATGACGATGCGGGTCACGATCAGTCCTCCTCGACGTGCGTGTTCAGCCGGTGACAACGGTACGCGGTCGGGTGTAGTGCCGTGTCGAGCGGTCTTCGGTTCATGAAGGTGATCGCGGGGTCGCTACTCTGTCGTCGTGCCGCTCTACGCCGCGTACGGGTCGAACATGGATCCGAACCAGATGATGGAGCGAGCCCCGTACTCCCCCATGGCGGGGACCGGTTGGCTCGCCGGTTGGCGTCTGACGTTCGGTGGCGAGGACCTCGGCTGGGAGGGCGCGCTCGCCACCATCGTCGAGGACCCCGACGCCCAGACCTTCGCCGTGCTCTACGACGTCAGTCCGCGCGACGAGTCGCGCCTGGACCGCTGGGAGGGTGCGCTCGGCCTCTACAAGAAGATCCGCCTGCGCGTGCAGACCCTGGAGGGCTCCGTGGTCGCCTGGCTGTACGTCCTCGACGCCTACGAGGGCGGCCTGCCCAGCGCCCGCTACATCGGCGTGGTCGCCGACGCCGCGGAAGCGGCGGGCGCCCCCGACGACTACGTGTCGGACCTGCGCACCCGCCCCTGCCGAGGCATAGGCTCCTGAATCCCCCGAGTTGAGCGTTCAAGCACGCCGCGTTGAGCGTTCAGGCATGGTGAGTTGAGCGTTCGGACACACCGAGTTCCTTCTTCAGGCGGGCCAGCAACCGCTGAGGGTTGCGAAGGTCGCTCACGTCCGCTCGAATGACGGTCCAGCCGCGCCGTGCGAGATCAACGTCACGCGCCGCGTCGGCGGTCCCTCGTTCGGCGTGAGCGGCGTACCCGTCGTACTCCAGCGCCACTCGCAGTTCGGGCCACGCGAAGTCCAGCCGGTAGATCTCCCGGCCGGTGATGTCGCGCACCGGGTACTGCGGTTCGGGCACCGGCAGGCCCTCGTCCACCAGCAGGAGCAGCAGCCAGCTCTCCGGCGGTGACTCCGGCAGACCCGTGGTCACGTCCAGCAGGAACAGCCCACGTCGACGCCCGCGCGGGTCGAGGCGTTCCCGCACCTGCACCTCCACGTCCGCCTTGAACGCCGCGCGTTCGCCGGGAGCGTGCAGCGCCAGCGCCTGATCCGCGCACGCCAGGGCCGTGCGCCGGTCGGCCAGGCAGAGCAGTTCCGCGATCGTCGTGTCGAGTGCGAGGCAGCGCAGACCCTGACGGTGCACGACATCGGCCTCGTCGAGGTGGACGTGACGCACGGTCACGCCCGACGGCATCCGCAGTCTCTGCCGGTGGGGCAGGGTGACGTGCACGGTCGTCGTGTCGGCCGCCGTGCAGCCGTGCAGGTGCGCGGCGGTGTGACCGGAGAGCACGGCCTCGTCGCCCGCCGTCAGCAACGTGGCCGCCGCGCGAGTGAGCGGGTTGAGCAGGTGGTGCCGTTCTACGAGCACGAACCTCGACCACCGCACGAGCCGTCCCTCGGCGACAGCGGTGCGCAACTGGCCGCGCCCGAGGTGGGCTTCGAGATCGGCCCTGTGGTGGGCCCCGTGCAGTCCTGCTGGAATTCGGATCATGTGAACACGAGGCGCGCACTCGCCAGATCCGGACGTGCTTCACCCGAACGTGGAAGGTCCCATGCTCGAAAGCTCAACTCGCTGTGCCTGAGTGCTCAACTCGTCGTGCTTGAGTGCTCAACTCGCGGTCAGCGGATTGCGCTCGTCCTGGCGTCCTGGAGGAGTTCGGTCAGGTGCTGGACCAGGCGGCGGTGGTCCACCGGGGAGACGGTGCTCCAGGGCTGCTGGCCCTCCGCGGCTCGGCGCATCTGGAGGTAGCGGCCTCGCGGGGTGTCGAAGAAGCTCACCACGCGGTCCGGGCGCAAGCGCTTGCCGAACCTGTCGCGGGCGGCCGCGCCGAACTGGCCGCGGTGACCGGCGTCGGTGAACATCTCGGTGAGGACCTTCGCGTCCTCCGCACGCGTCCCGCGCTCGCGCAGCGCGGCCTCCAGCCCCTGCGGCGACGACGCGCTCCGCGCCGCGGCGTCCAGGTCGGCGCTCGGCAGGGTCACCGAGTGGCCGGGACCCGCCGGGGCCTGCGGGAGCACGGACAACGCCTCGCGCGGCAGCCCGTCGACCGACGCCGGGCGCAGCGTCAGGCGGTCGCCGTCCAGCACCGCCAGTGCGGCGGAGGAGGTCGTGGAGGCCGCCAGCACGCGCACCCGGCGGCCCAGCCACACCCGGCCGTCCACCTCGTGCACGGGGCGGTTCAGCAGGGTCAGCAGGTCCTCCAGCTGCGGGTCCAGCGAGCGCGGCCCGCCCAGCCCGCGACGTTCCAGCTCGTCCCAGACGCCCCGCACGATCCGCGCCCGCTCGTCCGTCGTCCTGCCCGGCGACGGCACCTTCAGCACCAGCGGCAGCGACTCCAGCCGCAGGTGCTCCCAGAGCACGTCGAACTCCAGCGCCGAGACGACCAGCGGCTCGCGCACGTCGTTCTCACCGAGGTCCAGCCCGATCACCGTCATCAGCTGGTCGTGCTCTCCCCGATCACGGCCGGCGCGACCGTCCCGCTCACGCCGTAGACGTCGTCGCTCTCCCGCAGGTAGTCGGCCGCGTCGTGCAGGACGTCCTCCTCGTCCTCCCCGCGCCGGCCGAGAGCGCCGAACGGGTCGAACGACTGCTGCCCCTGCTGCGGAACCGTCTTGGGACGGTGCACGGTCTCGTCGTCACCGCCGCCGATCGTGGCGCCGCCCGCGAACGAGCCGGCGCCGGCGGCGTGCCCGTGGGTCATCCCCGTCGGCACGGCCGTCGGCGCGACGGCACCGGGCTGCGCCGAGCTCACCGCCGTCTCGCCCGCGCTCTGCCTGCTCTCGCTCTTCTTGCGCTGCTCCTGGTCACCACCGGCGCCGATCAGGCCCGTCGCGGTGCCACCGGTCGGACCGCTGGTCCCGCTGCTGCCCGCGACGACCGCCGTGCTGGTGGGCGTGCCCACCCCGGTCGCCGCCCTCGTGGGCGCGGCCGACGACGTGTTCGTACCCGCGCCGCCGCCGCCGTTGCCACCGCCACCGTTGCCACCGCCACCGCCGTTGCCGCCGCTACCGCCGCTACCGCCGCCGACGGTGGTCGTCGTGCTCGGCGGCGCGGGCCGGGTGCCGCGCGGAGGCGGGACGGCCGCGCCGCGACCCCTGGTCGACGGGCGCCCGGAACCGGAGGCAGGGGGCCTGCCGGGGCCGCCACCCCAGCCGTACCCCGGCATCACGGCCCCACCGGGCACGCCGTCGAAGCGCGTCGGGCCGCTGGAGTTGATCACGAGCTGCGGCGGCTGGTGGAACTGCCCCAGCGTGGCCGTGTTGGTGGAGGTGCTCGACGCGTAGGTCGCCATGACCTCGCGCGCCCGCTCCTCGGCGGCGTTGGACGCCTTCTCCTGCACCTCGTAGTCGGTCTGCCCGCCCACGAGGTGCGTGAGGCCCGTCAGCAGCGTGCCGGGGTCCTCGGCGGTGACCTTCACCGGCGGCGGCATGTCGGCGCGGGCACGACCGACGAAGTCGGCCTGGAGCTCGGCGGAGATCCGCATGACGTCCGCACCGGTCCTGGCGTCCTCGGCCCACGCGGCCAGCGGCGTCAGGCGGCTCCGCGCCTGGTCGGAACCCCGGCCCTCCCAGACCGCGCCCGAGTCGCCCACGCCCCTGTGCAGCTCGGCGTCGATCTCCTCCAGAGCGGTCGCCACACCCTCCCACCGCTCGACGGAGGTGTGCGAGGCACGCGGCCCCGGGCCGGAGTGCAGCTTCGTGTACAACTCCTCGTGGCTGTACCCGCTCCAGCGGTGCCCCTCGGCCATCACGCATCTCCTCGCCAGTTGCCGCGCGGACTGCTCAGCAGCCGCCTTGCTGGTTCATCAACACGGAGCCGTGCTCGTCCATGGCCCGGTACTCCCGCTCGACCCGGTCGAGGTTGTCCATCGCGGTCTTGAGCTGCTGCTGGTAGCTCTGGAGCGCGTTCAGGGCGGAGTCCTCCTCCTCGAACGAACGCTCGTTGAACTTGTCGGCGGCCTCCTCGCTCACCGGATCGCCCGCCCACGGCCTGATCCGCACGCCCGTGATGGCCAGCTCGATCTGCTCGTCCAGCTTGCCCAGCGCGGTGGAGAACGCCCTGCGGAGGTCCGGGATCGCCTCGGGGGAGACGCTCAGGGCCTGCTCACCGGGCGACGTACCGGGATTCGCCCCGAGCGCGCCACCGGGCGCGTCCTCGAACGGCATGATCGACCTCCCGCGTGTGTCGTCCGACCTGGAGACACTCTAACCACCGGGTGTGACAACCGGGAGGGTATCGAGTGACATCCCCCGAGTGGGTCAGCGAACGGCGAGCAGCCCGGTCATCGCGGCCTCGGCGCTGCGCTGCGCTCCCAGGCACAGCGTGTCCTGCTGGGCGGGCGTGGCGTTCCCGCCGTCGCGGAACATGACGTCCAGGAACTGCCCCTCGGCGACGTCCACCTCGACGTTGCACACGTCGTCCAGGCCCGGCGTGCGCACGGTCAGCGCCGGGTAGCCGGCCACGGTCGTCGGCGTCGCCTCGACCTGGGCGTTCTCGTCGAGCCACACCTCGACGCCCTGCACGGTGATCAGCGCGAGCCGCACGACGTTGCCGCTGGTCCTGCTGCGCATCGTGCACGCCCTCGCGTTGCCCAGCCCCTCGTCGACGTACGGCGACGGCGTGCCGTCCAGGCTCAGCTGCGCGCGCTGCGACTCGCTCAGCACCGCGCACGGGTCGACGTCGGTCAGCAGCACCTCGGCCGGCCGCGGCGGCAGGGACGGGGTGGTCGTGGTCGTGACGGCGGGGGAGTCGCTCTCGCCCTGCTCCGCCGCGCTCAGCGGTGACGTCGACGTGCACGCCACCAGCGCCAGGGCCGGCAGCGCGATCAGCAGACCGTTGCTCCGCACAGCCGCCTACCGTAGCGACTCGGGCTCGGAGTCGGTGACGTAGCGGACCCACGTGTAGCGGTCGCGCTGCGTGAACCCGGACTTGTCCGCCACGACCGCGGCCGACGGGTCGTCCTCGGCGTGCCGCAGGACGACCTGCTGGAGACCGAGGCCGTGGAACCCGAACCGGACCGCGGCACCGAGCGCCACGACGGCGACCGCGTCGCCGTCCGGCAGGCCGGGGAACGTCCAGTAGGTGGCGCTGGCCCGGTCGCGGTTCAGGTCGTCCAGCGCGACCTCGCCCAGGACGTCGCCCGTCAGGACCTCGCACACCGCCCACGAGCAGCACCGGCCGGCGAGCCACTGCTCGGCGCGGCGGCGCACGTGCGCGCGAGCCGAGCCGCGGTCCGGCGCGATTCCCGCAGCGACCAGCGCCGTGGTGTCGTCGACGCGGTCGTCGTCGCGCAGAGCGCGCAGGTAGACCTCACCGGCGTTGATCTCGACGGGCTCCACGGGCCGAACCCTAGTACGCGGTGCGGCTCACCCGACCCGGCGACGTGAGGCGCGTCTCCCCGGGCGGTCCGCGACGGTCAGCGGTCGTGGTCCCCGGTGAAGCCGTCGTGCCGCTCGGCCAGGTCGTCCAGCAGGTCGCGGCGGCTGTTCGCGGGACGCCCGTCCGGCGCGGTGGTCAGCTCGACCACCCAGTCGGCGTCCTCCAGGTCGTCCTCGCCGGCGAGCACGTCGCGGTGCACGAGGGCCGGTCGCCAGCCCTGCGCGGCCAGGTCGTCGGCGATGCGCTCGGCGTCGCCGCGATCGGGCAGCACCAGCAGCACGGTGGCGCTCATCGGCGTCGGCCGCGCGCGGAGGAGAGCAGCAGGACGGCCGCCGGGACGAGCAGCAGCACCAGCGGGTTCTTGACCAGCAGGTACAGGGCCACGACCAGCGCGCCGACGACCGGGACGAGCGCGGGCGACAGCCACGCGCGCGGCGACGGCCGCGTCACGGGGACGGCGGACGACGGCGGCGGCGGCACGGCGACCGCGAACGACGGACGCGGGTCGGGCAGGTCGACGAACAGGGCGATCAGGTCGCGCCGCGTCTTGGCGGTGGTCACCATCGCGGAGCGCTCGCCGTACTCGTCCACGGTGAGCCGCCCGGCGCCCACGTGCTCGCCCAGCGCCTCGATCGCCTCGTGCCGCTCGGTGTCGCCGATCCGCAGGTCCGGCGACGGGTGCTCGTTCACGTCCCCATGCTACGGCGCTGATCAGTCCTTCAACTCGCACAGCACCGAGCCCTGCGTGACCGAGGTGCCGGGCGCGGCGGTCAGGCCGGTCACCGTGCCGGACTTGTGCGCGGTCACCGGGTTCTCCATCTTCATGGCCTCCAGCACGACCACGAGGTCGCCCGCCCGGACCGTCTGGCCGTCCTCGACCACGACCTTGACGACGGTGCCCTGCATGGGCGCGGTCACGGCGTCGCCGGAGGCGGCGGCGCCACCCCCGCCGCTCCTGGCGCGCTTGGGCTTCACCGCGGCCCTCGCGGCACCACCGCCGCCACCGGTGACGGCCAGGTCACCGGGCAGCGACACCTCCAGGCGGCGTCCGCCGACCTCGACCACGACGGTCTGCCGCTCCTCGTCCGGCGGCGTCTCCGCGCCGCCGGTGAACGGCTCGATCGTGTTGTCGAACTCGGTCTCGATCCACCGGGTGTGCACGGTGAAGCCCTCGGGCTTCTCGGCCACGAACGCGGGGTCGCGCACGATCGCGCGGTGGAACGGCAGCACGGTGGCCATGCCCTCGACGACCATCTCGTCCAGGGCGCGGCGGGCCCGCTCCAGCGCCTGCGCGCGGTCCTCGCCGGTGACGATCAGCTTGGCGAGCAGGGAGTCGAACTGGCCGCCGACGACGCTGCCGGACTCGACGCCCGCGTCCACCCGCACGCCGGGACCGGCGGGCGCGGTGAACGTCGTGACGGTGCCGGGGGCGGGCAGGAAGTTGCGGCCCGCGTCCTCGCCGTTGATCCGGAACTCGATGGAGTGGGCGCGGGGCGCGGGGTCGGCGTCGAAGCGCAGCTCCTCCCCGGCGGCGATGCGGAACTGCTCGCGCACCAGGTCGAGGCCGGTGGTCTCCTCGCTGACCGGGTGCTCGACCTGCAGGCGCGTGTTGACCTCCAGGAACGAGATCGTGCCGTCGGCGGCGACGAGGTACTCGACGGTCCCGGCGCCGTGGTACCCGGCCTCGCGGCAGATGGCGCGGGCCGAGGTGTGGACGGCGGCCCGCTGCTCCTCGGACAGGAACGGCGCCGGCGCCTCCTCGACGAGCTTCTGGTGGCGGCGCTGCAACGAGCAGTCGCGGGTGCCGACGACGATCACGTTGCCGTGCTGGTCGGCGAGGACCTGCGCCTCGACGTGCCGCGGCTTGTCCAGGTAGCGCTCGACGAAGCACTCGCCGCGGCCGAAGGCGGCGACGGCCTCGCGGACGGCGCTGTCGAACAGCTCGGGGATCTCCTCCTCCGTGCGGGCGACCTTGAGGCCGCGGCCACCGCCGCCGAACGCGGCCTTGATGGCCACGGGCAGGCCGTGCTCCCGGGCGAACGCGACGATCTCGTCCGGCCCGGACACCGGGTCCTTCGTGCCGGGGACCAGCGGAGCGCCCGCCCGCGTCGCGATGTGCCGGGCGGTGACCTTGTCGCCGAGGTCGCGGATGGCCTGCGGCGACGGGCCGATCCAGGTGAGCCCCGCGTCGATCACGGCCTGCGCGAACTCGGCGTTCTCGGAGAGGAAGCCGTAGCCGGGGTGCACGGAGTCGGCGCCGGAGCGGTCCGCGACGTCGAGCAGCTTGTCCACCGACAGGTAGCTCTCGGCCGCCGTGGAGCCCCCGAGGGCGAACGCCTCGTCGGCGAGCCGCACGAAGGGCGCGTCCCGGTCCGGGTCGGCGTAGACGGCGACGCTGGCCAGCCCCGCGTCTCGGCAGGCGCGGACGATCCGGACGGCGATCTCGCCGCGGTTGGCGACGAGGACCTTGCGCAGCGACACGACGTCCTACCTCCTGAGCGACCCTGACAACGCTGTGGGGTGAGCTTGGGGAGCGAGTTTAGTGACAAGTCCGCTGGTCGGGGATCGAGAGCAAGCTCACTCCACGACGCCGGTACGACGAGGGCCACCTCGGCGTCGATCACGACGCCGAGGTGGCCCTCGTCACAGCTCGGTCAGGCGGGGACGACCTCGCGGTCCCGCGTCACGGGCCGGTCGGTGTCGCCCTCCAGCAGCGGCGGGGCGCTCGGCGTGTTGAGCACCTCGTCGTCCAGCAGGCCCTCACCGCGCGCCACGAGCACCGGGACGGTGATCTGGCCCGCGACGTTGGTGGCCGTGCGCACCATGTCGAGGATCGGGTCGATGGCGTAGACCACGGCGACGCCGGTCGCGATGACCTCGGGCGGGAGGCCGACGACGGACAGCGTGAGGGTCAGCATCGTGAACCAGCCCGTGGTGCCCGCCGTGGCGAGCGCGCCGAACACGGAGACCGCGACGATGCCCACGTACTGCCACACGCCGAGGTCGATGCCGAAGAGGTTCGCGATGAAGATCGTGGCGACGGCGGGGTAGACCGCGGCGCAGCCGTCCATCTTGGTGGTCGTGCCCAGCGGCACGGCGAAGCTCGCGTAGCCGGGGTCGACGCCCAGGTTCACGGCGGTCTGGCGGCTCAGCGGCAGCGTCGCGCCGGAGGAGCGGGACACGAACGCGAACTGGATCGCCGTCCACGCCTTGCGGAAGAACACCACCGGGCTGACCTTGCCGACGAAGCGCAGCAGCACCGGGTAGACGACGAACAGCACGAGCAGGGCACCGGCGTAGACGCTCGCGATCAGCGAGAACAGCGGGCGCACGAAGTCGTTGCCGTAGGTGGCGAACGCGGTGCCGATCAGGCCGAACACGCCGAGCGGCGCGAGCAGCACGATCCAGCTGACGACCTTCTGGATCAGGTCGAACGCCGACCGGGTGAGGGCGACGAACGGGGTGGCCTTCTCGCCGAGGGCGTAGGCGGCCAGGCCGATGAGCAGGGCGATGAAGACGACCTGGAGGATCTCGCCCTCGCTGAACGCGCTGAACAGGTTGGTCGGGATCAGGCCGTCGAGCAGCGCCTGCCACGAGCCCTGGTCGCGCGCGGCGAGCTTCTCGACGGCGGCCTCGGACGGGGTGACGCGCACGCCGTCACCGGGCTTCACGATCGAGGCGACGCCGATGCCGATGAGGACGGCGATCAGCGACGTCGTGGCGAACCACAGGAGGGTCTTGCCGCCGAGCCGGGCCGCGGTGCGGGCTCCGCCGAGGTGGCGCAGGCTCGTGATGCCCACGACGATCGCGGTGAACACGAGCGGGATGACGGTGAACTGGAGCAAGCTGGTGAAGACGTCACCGAGCTTCTCCAGGGTGGTGATGAGCCACTGCTGTTCGGTCCGCTTGGCGAGGTGGCCCGCCAGGGCGCCGAGGACGAGTGCGGCCACCACCGCGGTGCCGAAGACCTTCGGCTTGGTGTAGGTGCGGACGAACGACACGACTTCTCCTGCGTGTGAGCGGAAACGGGGACTGAGGTCGTCCTCAGCCCCGACAGCTCGCACTCGTGCGTCGTCCCAGGTCGATGTGGAGACGGCGTGTCAGCAGCAACGCCCCCACCCCCGAAGTCGTGTTCATCTCCTGCGGGAACGACCCGCGGGAGGTGAATCTTCCCCCGGTGGGCGAAGTGTGACAACGGCTACCAGAAGGTGGGAACTCCCAGGCCGACGACCTGCAGCAGCTTCCGCGTCAGGGGCAGGCTGATGCCGATCACGCTGGAGGGATCGCCGTCGATTCCGTCGACGAACCAGCCGCCCAGGCCGTCCAGCGTGAAGCCCCCGGCGACGGCCAGCGGCTCACCCGTGGCGACGTAGGCCTCGACCTCCTCCTCGGTCGGGCTGCCGAACCGGACCGTGGTCGGCTCGCTGCCCGAGGCCCGCGCCACGACCTCGCCGCCGGTCAGCCGCAGCACGGCGTGACCGGTGAGCAGGGTGCCGCTGCGGCCCGCCATGCGCCGCCAGCGCTCCCGCGCCGCCTCCGGGGTGTGCGGCTTGCCCACGACCTCGCCGCCGATGGCGAGCATCGAGTCGCAGCCGACGATCACCGAGTCGGGGTGCTCGGCGGCGACGGCGTCCAGCACGGCCTCCGCCTTGGCCACGGCCAGCGCCGTCACCAGGTCGCCGGGCGTCGGGTCGACCAGCGCGGCGGCTACCGCGTCCTCGTCGACGCCGGAGATCCGCACGACGGGTTCGACGCCCGCGGCACGCAGGACGGACAGCCGGGCGGGGGACGCGGAGGCGAGGACGAGGCGCACGCGGCCGAGTCTGGCAGACCGTCGGAGCGCCGGTCGCGTAGAACTACCGATGTCCGCGCGCGCCGCGCGACCGACCATCGAGGACGTGGAGCGCAGGGCACTGATCACCGCGGAACCGCGGAGCGGGCGAGCGCGGCGGCGCTGGCCGGCCGTCCTCGCGGCGTCGGCCGCCGTCCTGGGCTGCGCGTTCGTCACGGCGCGGGTGGCCGCCACCGACCCGGTCGGCTACGGCCTGGCGTTCTGGCCGATCGCGAGCGCGGCCGACGAGGCGGAGGACCGGCTCATGGCCGCCGTCGAGTCGACCGCGCGCACGGCGGCCGGCCTCGCGGAGGTGCCGGAGGCGCTGGGCGTCACCGGCGAGGTCGAGGTGCTGTCGGCCGACGTGCGCGATGCGGGCAGCACCGACGGGAGCGTCCTGATGCGGATCAGGTTCCGCGTGCAGGGGGACGGGCAGCGCTGCCGCGAGGTGATGGTCCGCGGCAACGCCGAGGTCAGCAGCCGTCGCGTGGACTGCTGAGGCGGCGAGCGGACGTCACGACGGCAGGGCGGAGGCCCGCCAGGCGCCGGGACCGGGCCGCGGGGGCGTGCGCATCCGGCGGCCGGGGTCGCTCCACGCCGAGCGCGGCGCGTCGACCGGCTTCTCCGGGGGCGCCGACGCCAGCGCGGCCACGACGACCGTCAGCGCGGCCAGCTCCGCGTCGTCCGGCGTGCCGCGCACCACCCGCAGCGGGGGACCCGCGCTCACAGCGGGATGTTCCCGTGCTTCTTGGGCGGCAGCTGCTCGCGCTTGTCGCGCAGCACCGCCAGCGACCGCGCCACGTACGTCCTGGTGTACGACGGCGGGATCACCGAGTCGACGTAGCCGCGCTCGGCGGCCACGTACGGGTTGCACAGCGCCTCCTCGTACTCCTGCTGGAGCCGGGAGCGCAGCGCGTCCACGTCCTCGCCCGAACCGGCCGCGGTCGCCAGCGTCTTGCGGTGCACGATGTTCGCCGCGCCCTGCGCGCCCATGACGGCGATCTGGGCCGTCGGCCACGCCAGGTTGATGTCCGCGCCGAGGTGCTTGGACCCCATCACGTCGTACGCGCCGCCGTACGCCTTGCGGGTGATCACCGTGACCAGCGGGACGGTCGCCTCGGCGTAGGCGTAGATCAGCTTCGCGCCGCGGCGGATGATGCCGTTCCACTCCTGGTCGGTGCCCGGCAGGAAGCCGGGCACGTCCACGAACGTCAGCACCGGCAGGTTGAACGCGTCGCAGGTCCGCACGAACCGGGCGGCCTTCTCGCTGGCGTCGATGTCGAGGCACCCGGCGAACTGCGTCGGCTGGTTCGCCACGACGCCCACGGAGTGCCCGTCCACCCGGCCGAAGCCGACGAGGATGTTCGGCGCGAACAGCTCCTGGACCTCCAGGAACTCGCCGTCGTCGAGCACGCGGGTCAGCACCTCGTGCATGTCGTACGGCTGGTTCGCCGAGTCGGGGACCAGCGTGTCCAGCTCGCGGTCGAGGTCGGTCACCGAGTCCTCGACCGACCCGCCCCGCTCCGGCGCGTCGAACACCGGCGGCGTGGACAGGTTGTTGGCCGGGAGGTGGGACAGCAGCTCCTTCACGTAGGAGACGGCGTCCTCCTCGTCGCTGCCGAGGTAGTGCGCGTTGCCGGACTTCGTGTTGTGCGTGCGACCGCCGCCCAGCTCCTCGAAGCCGACGTCCTCGCCCGTCACGGTCTTGATCACGTCCGGGCCGGTGATGAACATGTGGGAGGTCTGGTCGACCATCACCACGAAGTCGGTCAGCGCGGGCGAGTACACGTGGCCGCCCGCGTTCGCGCCCATGATCAGCGAGATCTGCGGGATCACGCCCGACGCCCGCACGTTGCGGCGGAAGATCTCGCCGTACAGGCCGAGCGAGACGACGCCCTCCTGGATGCGGGCGCCACCGCCCTCGTTGATTCCCACGATCGGGCGACCCGTCTTGATGGCCAGGTCCATGACCTTGACGATCTTCTCGCCGTAGACCTCGCCGAGCGAGCCGCCGAAGACCGTCACGTCCTGGCTGAACACGCAGATCGGCCGACCGTCCACGGTGCCGTAGCCGGTCACGACGCCGTCGCCGTAGGGCCGGTTGCGCTCCTGGCCGAAGTTCGTCGAGCGGTGCCGCGCCAGTTCGTCCAGCTCCACGAAGGAGCCGGGGTCGAGCAGCAGCTCGATCCGCTCGCGCGCGGTCCTCTTGCCCCTGGCGTGCTGCTTCTCCACCATCCGGGCCGACCCGGCGTGGACGGCCTCGTCGTTGCGCCGGTGCAGGTCGGCGAGCTTGCCCGCCGTGGTGCGGAGGTCGGGCTCGTCGCCGGTCGGCGCGGTCGCACTGCTCATGACCGGGCACCATAGCGAGCCGACACCGGTGGTACACGTCACTGTGACCGGGTTGACCTCCACCGCGCTGGAGGTTGCAGGCTGGTCCGCGGACCCGCACCCCTTCGAGTCCCGCTCCGACCGCGCGGGGGTGCGGGTACCACCACTACCCTGGGGCGGTGAGCGAGATCGACGCGGCCGCGCTGCGGGAGAGGCTCGTCGCCCCCGCCGGGCCCTACGACGCGCTGGAGGTCGTGGCGAGCACGGCGTCCACCAACGCCGACCTGACCGCCGCGGCGACCGCGGGAGCCGCCGACCGCACGGTCCTCGTCGCCGACGAGCAGACCGCCGGCCGCGGTCGGCGCGGGCGCGGCTGGGTCTCACCGCCCGGCAGCGGCCTCTACGTCAGCGTGCTGCTCCGCCCGGCCGGTGTCCCGGCGGACCGGCTGTCCTGGCTGACGCTGCTCGCCGGGATCGCCCTGGCCCGACTGGCCGACTCGGTGGGCGTCGAGGCCGTGCTCAAGTGGCCCAACGACCTCCTGCTCGGCCCCGGCCGGGGCAAGGGCGCCGGTGTCCTCGCCGAGGTCGTCGGCGACGCCGTCGTCCTGGGGACGGGCCTCAACGTCGCCCCGCTGCCGGACGGCGTGCAGCCGGCGCCGGGCGGCCTGCTGCCGACCTCGCTGGCCGACGCGGGCGCGACCGTGCTGGACCGCACCGAGCTGGCGGCGCGGCTGCTGCTCGAACTCGCCGACGTCGAGCGCGCCTGGCGCGACGCGGGCGGCGACCCGCACGTCACCGGCCTGCACGAGGAGTACCTCACCCGCTGCGCCACGATCGGCAGCCGCGTTCGCGTCGAGCTGACCGGGCGTCCGCCGCTGGTCGGTACCGGCGCGCACCTGGGGATCGACGGCACGCTCGTGGTGCGGACCGACGACGGCGCGCACCACCCGGTGTCGGCGGGCGACGTCGTGCACGTGCGCTCCGCCTGAGACGTGCGCGGCGCGGCGCGGCGACCTGGCCTTCTCGCGCGCCCCGCACGGGTACGGTGATCGGACCCCAGCACGGTGCTGCGCGACTCGGAGGACCACGTGGCCTATCCCGACGACCTGCTCAGTCCCAGCGAGCACGTGGTGATCCACAAGCACCCGCACTGGAAGATGCTGCTGCTGCCGATCGTGTCCTTCCTGGTCGTGGTGGGGGTCGGGGTGTTCCTGGCCTCGATCGTCGGCGACCAGTCCTGGGCCCCGATCGCCTGGATCGCGCTCGCCGTCGTCGGCGTCCTGCTGGTGAGCTGGCTGACCCTGGCGCCGCTGGTCCGCTGGCGCACCACGCACTTCATCGTCACCAGCGACCGCGTCATGGCCCGCGAGGGCGTGATCAAGCGGACCGGCCTGGACATCCCGCTGTCGCGGATCAACAGCGTCCGCTTCGAGCACGGCATCGTGGACCGGGTCGTCGGCTGCGGCACGCTGATCATCGAGTCCGCCTCGGACGAGCCGCTGGAGTTCGACGACATCCCGCAGGTGGAGCGCGTGCACTCGCTGCTCTACCGGGAGGTCAACGACAACCCGGACGACGACTTCCACCTCCAGGGGCGCTGACCGGTGGGCGCGCGCGAGGCGGGACTGCCCGAGGTCGTTCCGGACGACGCGGGGTCGGGGCTGCCCGAGTCCGTCGTGATCTGGGAGGTGGGGGCGCGGGACGGGTTGCAGAACGAGTCGTCCGTCGTGCCGGTGGAGGTCAAGCTCGAACTCCTCGACCGGCTCGCCGACGCGGGGCTGACGATCCTGGAGGCCACCAGCTTCGTGCACCCGAAGTGGGTTCCGCAGCTCGCCGACGCCGACGAGCTGCTCGCCCGGCTGCCCCGGCGTCCCGGCGTGGTCTACCCGGTGCTCGTGCCGAACGAGCGCGGCCTCGACCGCGCGCTGGCCGCGGGCGTCGAGCACGTGGCGATCTTCGCCAGCGCCACGGAGACGTTCGCGCGGCGCAACCTCAACCGCTCGCTGGACGAGCAGTTCGTCATGTTCGACCCCGTCGTGACCAGGGCCCGCACGGAGGGCCTGGCCGTGCGCGGCTACCTCTCCATGTGCTTCGGCGACCAGTGGGAGGGCGCTGTGCCGCGCCCGCAGGTGATCGCCGCCGCGACGAGGCTCCTGGAGATGGGCTGCTCGCAGATCTCCCTCGGTGACACGATCGGCGTGGCCACGCCGGGCCAGGTGACGCTGCTGCTGCGCGACCTGTGGGCGGCGGGGGTGAGCCCGGACCAGGTGGCGGTGCACTTCCACGACACCTACGGCCAGGCGCTGGCCAACACGCTCACGGCGCTCCGGGCGGGTGTGCGCGTGGTCGACTCGTCGGCCGGTGGGATCGGCGGCTGCCCGTTCGCGGGGTCCGCGACCGGCAACCTCGCCACCGAGGACCTCGTGTGGATGCTCGACGGACTGGGCGTGCGGCACGGCGTCGACCTCGACCGGCTGGCCAGGACGAGCGCCTGGATGGCCGAGCGGCTCGGCCGCCCCAGCTCGTCCAGCGTGGTGCGGGCCCTGACGGGCTGACACCGCGAAGTCGTGGGAACCGGGCGGTGCGCCGAGGCGTCCAACGCCCGACCGACACCGTGCCCGGCGACGGGAGACCGGAGGTGACCGTGACGACCGATCACCACGACCAGGTGGAAGAGCTGCTCGCGGACTACCGCCGCAGCCGGGAGCAGCTCGCGTCGGTGCAGCGCGACCTGGCCGCCGCGTCCGGATCGGCGACGAGCCCCGACGGCGCGGTCACCGCGACCGTCGGGTCGCACGGCACGCTGACGGCGCTGGTCCTGAGCGACGACGCCTACCAGCGCCACCGCCCGCAGCAGCTGGCCGACCTCGTGCTGCGCACCGCGGAGCTCGCGGCGGCGCGCGCGGCCGACAGCGCTCACCGCGTCCTGGCGCCCGTCCTGCCATCCGGCACGGACCCGGAGGCGCTGCTGCGGGGCACGGCCGACCTGCGGCCGGAGGAGATCACCCCGCTCGGCACCGCGCCGCTGCACGGCTCCGTCCCGCGCGAGGAGGACGAGGACTACGAGCAGCGGGAGAGCTGGCTCGACTCCGAGACCACGCAGAGGAGGGGTCGATGAGCACCGGCAGGGGCTTCGAGGCGGACCTCGACCGGCTCGACAGCGGAGCCACCACGTTCTCCGGGTTCGCCGAGGCGGCCGGTCGGATCGCGAGCGACCTGCGGCAGGCGCTCGACGAGCACGGCGCCTGCTGGGGCACCGACGCCGTCGGCACGAGCTTCGCGGAGAGCCACGTGCGGCACGCCTCGGACGCGCTCGACCGCGTCGGCGGGCTGCCGGGGCGGCTCGGCGGGGTCGGCACGCGCTTCGGGCAGGCCGCGGCGGGCTACCGGGGGGTGGACTCCGGAGAGGCCGCGCAGCTGCGGGCCACCGCGATCCCGTCGACCGAGAGCTGAGGACCGGCATGGGCATCGAACTGCCGGTCGAGCTGGCCGACGTCGCGGCGCGAGCGGGTGTGGCGTGGCCGGAGGCCGACGAGGACGGGATGCGCGCGTCGGCGACCGCCTGGCGCGAGGCCGGGAACCGGATCTCGCGGCTCGCCGCGGAGTCCGACGGCTCGGCCGGTGAGGTCCTCGCGTCGTTCACCGGCGAGGCCGGTGACGCGGCCAGGAGGAACTGGAACGCCGTCGTGGCCCCGGACGGCGACCTCGCGGAGGCCGTGCGCGGCTGCGCCGCCGCCGCCGACCGGCTGGAGCACGCCGCCGACCGGATCGGCGCGGCGAAGGTCGGGATCGTCCGCGAGCTGGTCGACCTCGCCAAGAACGCCGACGCCGCTGGGACGGCCGCCGCCGCGGGGCACCCGACCGCGCTGCTCGGCCTGGACACGGCCGTGCGCGGCGCGGCGGCCACCGTAGCCGACCTGACCGGCACGCTCGCCGGAGCCGTGCGCCTGGACAGCGGGGTGGACGTCGCCGCGGCGCGACCGCCGGTCGACGCCGATCCCGGCGCGCACGGCGGCGGGCTGCTGCCGGGCCTGCTGGACCCCGTCCTGACCACCGCGACGAACACCGCCGACGCGGTCGCGCCCGTCGTGACCGGTGCCGTGCACACCGTCGTGCCCGTGGTCGGGGTGGTCGGCGAGGTCGTGGAGACCGTCGTGGAGACCGCCGCGGGCACCGTTGCACCCGTCGTCGGGACGGTCGGCGGGGTGGTCGACGAGGTCGTGCGCACCGCCTCGGACACCGTTGTGGACACCGCCGCGCCCGTCGTGGACACCGTCGCGCCCGTCGTGGCCCCGGTCGTGGGAACGACCGGCGAGGTGGTCCAGCACACCGTCGACGCCGTCGTGGCTCCCGTGGTGGAGCCCGTCGTGGAGTCCGTCGTGGAGCCCGCCGCCGGCACCGCCGGCCAGGTCGTGCCGGGAGTCGCGGGTCCCGCGCTCGACGCCGGGCACGACGCGGTCACGCCGCTGACCGGCGTCCCGGTCCAGACGCCCGCGTCCCCCCTGCCGCCGCCCGCCGACCAGGGGTTCGCCGGGCCGCCGCGGCACGAGGGGGCCACCAACCAGTCGCTCGTGTCCGGAGTCCGTCCCGCCGACCTGCCCGCCGCGCCCGTCCAGGCCCCCGCGCAGCCGCCGGTCGTCCCGCCGTCCGCGGTGCCGCCCGCCGCGCCACCGGCGCCCGCGCCGGGGCTTCCGCAGACCGGTGTCCCGCTCGCGGGGGCGGCCAGCGGCGGACCCGCCGCCGGAGGCGTGGCGCAGCACCAGGGGCCCCAGCAGCGGAGCGTCGAACCGCAGCGGACCCCCGAGTCGCAGCGGAGCGAGCGGGCGCAGCCGGGCGCTCCGGCCCAGCAGCAGTCCGCCGGGAAGGGCGACGCCAGGTCGAAGGCGGCCGACGCCGCCGCGGCGGCGGCCGTGGTGGTCGTCGGGATGCGGACGCAGCCGGACGCCGACCACCGCGGCCCGCAGCGGACCGGGCAGGCGTCGTCGGTGCTCGCCGCGCCGGTGAGCGCCGCCGCGCCGGAGCCGTCGACCACCCAGCCCGTGCGCCCGGCCGCGCCGCTGACCGGCGAGGTCGCGCTGTTCCTGGTGCACCTGTTCCCCATCGGCCGGATGCCGGTGCCCTCGCACCGCCCGGCCCGTCAGCTCCCGCCGCCGCGCGAGGAGTTCGACTTCGCAGCCGGTCTGCGGTTCGCCCCGCTGGACCACCCGCGCGCCGACCTCGTCGCGGCCCCGGTGCGGCCGCGCGACCCGGTCGTGCCGGGGGAGGGGCTGCCCGCCCACCACCCCGTCGTCCTGGCGCTGACCGAGGGCTACGACCCGCAGGCCGGGGAGCACGAGCGCGACTGGGACCGCCGGTTCCTCGTCCGCGCCGAGCCGCCCGAGTACGCCTGGCCGCCGGGGGAGCTGTTCCCCGAGGGCGGGTACGACGAGGGCGAGCCGGAGGTCGTGGCGCCGGGCGCCGAGCTGGACCGCTTCGGCACCCCGGAGGGCCGGGTGCTGTCGGAGGCGGGGACGCCGTTCGGGCTGCGCGCCCTGCCGCCCGCCGCGCTGGACTCCGGCTACCGCCGCTACCGCGTGCTGCGGCCGCTGCCGGTCTGGCGCACGCTGTCCGCCGCGTGGTTCGGCCAGGCCGGTGGCGGCGTCCGGTACCGCACGACGCACCCGGTCGCCGAACTGGTGGCCCTGGGGCACCTCGCCGACGTCACCGGCACGGCGAACGCGATCGACAGGGAGCAGCGCCCGTGAACGCCGAGACCATCCTCGACTGGCTGACGGCCGTGGGCGTGCCCGCGCAGGTGGTGTCCGTGGGGGCCGAGGCCGACAACGCGTGGTGCCTGCTGCGCGACGACCACGCCGCCGAGGACGGGACCATCGGCTGGGAGGTGTTCTGGCGCGAGCAGGGCAACCGCTACGACTGGGCCCGCTTCACCAGCGAGCACGTCGCGTGCCACTACCTGTTCGGCCGTCTCACCTGGGCCCAGGTGGTCCGGGGCGCGGTGGGCGTGCTGCCGGTCGCCACCGGCTGAGTCACCTCCCCAGCAGCTCCAGCGCGGCGGCGTGCAGGTGCCCGTTGGACGTCAGCACGCTTCCCCGGTCGAAGGCGGCCACGCCGGTCAGGTCGGTGAACGTTCCCCCGGCCTCGGTGACGAGGACCTGGAACGGCGCCACGTCCCACGGGTTCACGACCGCCTCGGCCGCGAGGTCGATCGCGCCCTCGGCGACCAGGCAGTGCTGCCAGAAGTCGCCGAACGCCCGGTTCTCCCACACGGCGTCCGCGAGCCGCAGGTACGCCTCGCGGGAGTGGTGCTCCACCCACGAGCTCAGGTGCGTGGTCGACAGGTAGGCGTCGGACAGGTCCGTCACGCCGGACGTGGAGATCCGCCGCTCGCCCGCCGCGTCGAGGGTGAACGCGCCGGAGCCGCTCGACGCCCACCAGCGCCGTCCCAGCGCGGGCGCGCTCACGACGCCCACCACCGGCACGCCGTCCTCCACGAGAGCGATCAGCGTCGCCCACACGGGCAAGCCCCGGAGGAAGTTCTTGGTGCCGTCGATGGGGTCGAGCACCCAGGCCCGCCCCGCGCCGACCGCACCGCCGCGCTCCTCACCGGCGACGGCGTCGTCCGGCCGGTCGTTCGCCAGCAGGGCGCGCACCGCGTCCTCCACGGCGACGTCCGCGTCGGTGACCGGTGTGCGGTCGGGTTTGCGCTCCACCACGAGGTCGCGCGCGCGGAACCGCGCGGTGGTGATCGCGTCGGCGGCGTCGGCCAGCCTGATCGCGAGTTCCAGGTCTGCTGCACGGGTTGACACGGTCCGGATGGTCCCACGCCTACGCTGGACTTCGTGAGCGTGGTGCTGCTGGCCGAAGACGACCCGACGATCGCCGAACCCCTCTCCCGAGCGCTCCAGCGCGAGGGCTACGCCGTGCACGTCGTGGGAGACGGCCTCAGCGCGCTGGACGTCGCGGTGGCGGGAGGCGTCGACCTCCTCGTGCTGGACCTCGGTCTGCCCGGCATGGACGGGCTGGAGGTGTGCCGCAGGCTCCGCGCGGGCGGGCGCGGCATCCCGGTGCTGATGCTCACCGCGCGCGCCGACGAGGTCGACTTCGTCGTGGGGCTCGACGCGGGCGCCGACGACTACGTGGCCAAGCCGTTCCGGCTCGCCGAGCTGATGGCCCGCATCCGGGCGCTGCTGCGCCGCCGCGCGCCGGGCACCCTGGAGGTCAACGGGGTGCGCGTGGACCTCGCCGCCCGCCGGGTGACCGTGGACGGCCGCGAGGTGCAGCTCGCGAACAAGGAGTTCGAGCTGCTGCGCGTGCTGATCTCCAAGGCGGGCCAGGTCGTGAACCGCGACGAGATCCTCTCCGAGGTCTGGAACGACCCCGAGCTGAAGAGCAGCAAGACCCTCGACATGCACATGTCGTGGCTGCGCCGGAAGCTCGGCGACGGCACGCTGCGCTCGGTCGAGAAGCGCATCGCCACCGTGCGGGGCGTCGGCTTCCGCTTCAACGCGGAGTAGACGTGCGCCGACGCATCCTCCGGGCGATCCTGCTGGCCGTCGCGGTGACCGGCTTCGCCCTCGGCATCCCGCTCGGCTACACGGCGCTGCGGCTGGTCGAGGACGGCGCGCAGGGCGATCTCGCGAGCCGCGCGCAGGGCATCGCCGCGACCCTGGACGACCAGATCGCCGACGGCCGTCCCGTCGACCTGAGCGTCGTGGCGGTGGCCGTGCCCGACGGCGGTCACCTCCTGGTGCGGACGGAGTCGGCCGGTGTGCTGGAGCTGGGCACCGCGCTGAAGGAGGAGGTGCTGGCGGCCGAGGTGCCCACGGCGCAGCAGGGCGCGGTGCGGCTGGAGGTCCCGGCGGCGCCCATGCGCACCACGCAGGCCCAGGTCACCGGACTCGTGGTGCTGCTGGTGGTGCTGTCGGTCGGCATCGGCACGGTCGTCGCCACGGTGACGGCCAGGCAGCTCGCCAAACCGCTGCGGCACGTGGCCGCCCGCGCGGCCCGGCTGGGCGCCGGTGACTTCCGCTCCGACGACCGCCGCCACGGCGTGCCGGAGCTGGACCGGGTGTCCGAGGCGCTGGACACCTCGGCCGGTGCGCTCGCCCTGCTGGTGCAGCGCGAGCGCGACCTCGTCGGAGACGTGTCCCACCAGCTGCGCAGCAGGCTCACGGCCCTGCAACTGCGGCTGGAGTCGCTCGCGGAGCACCCCGAGCCCGACACGGCGGCCGAGGCCGGTGCGGCGCTGGAGCAGGCCGAGCGGCTGGCGGGCGTGCTGGACGAGCTGCTCGCGGCGGCCCGCGCCGCCCGCGCCGACAGCGCGGAACCGCTGGACCTGCGCGGCGAGCTGACCCGGATCGCCGACGAGTGGCGCGACCCGATCCGCGCCGAGGGCAGGGCGCTCAAGGTGCGGGTGCCGGAGGGACTGCTGGCACGGGCCACGCCGGGACGGCTGCGCGAGGCCATCGGGGTGCTGCTGGACAACGCGCTGCGGCACGGCGAGGGCCAGGTGGTCGTGACGGCGCGCAGCGACGAGGGCACGGTCGTCGTGGAGGTCAGCGACAGCGGCGCGGGCGTGCCGGACGAGCTGGCCGGACACGTCTTCGAGCGCGGGGTCTCCGGCGGCGGCTCCACCGGTGTCGGCCTGGCGCTGGCGCGTGCCCTGGTCGACGCCGACGGCGGCAGGCTGGAGCTGTCCACGGCCCGCCCGGCGACCTTCGCGGTGTTCCTGCCGGTCCCGAAGGCGGAGGACGTGGTCGGCATCCCGTGGCGCTCGGCCGGCAAGCCGAGGTGAGGGGCGCCGCTCAGGCCGAGCCTCGGCGCACCCTGGCGCCGGCGTCCGGGAACACCCACTTCTTGTAGCCGTACCAGCGGAAGACCATCGCGACGAGCGTGCCGACGATCTGGGCGCTGAGGAAGTCGGCGACGTGCTCGGTGAGCGCCGTGACGCGCGGCTGCTCCAGGCCCAGGACGTAGCGCGAGGCCCACAGCGGCAGCGAGTTGAGCACGATGCCGATGCCGTTGACCAGGAAGAACAGCGCCGCCTCGTGGTGGCGCTCCCGGCCGCCGCGCGTGCGGAAGGACCACTCGCGGTTCAGCACGTACGAGGCGATCGTGGCGACGAGCGTCGCGACGATCTTCGCGGTGACGGGCTTCTCGGCCAGGACCGTGGACTTCAGCACGAGGAAGATCGCGGTGTCGATGACGAAGCAGATCCCGCCCACGACGGCGAACTTGAGCAGCTCGCGGTGCTTCAGCGCCAGAGACCGGAACGGCTCGGGAAAGCGGCCTGCCCACGTTTCGAGTACGGACACCAGCGCAGTCTACGGAAGTGCCGCGCGGCGGTCGGTCGGTCAGGCGACGTCGCGCCGCTCCCGCGCGGTCGCGGTGCGCAGGGTGCGCGGCCCGCTCTCGGGCCGGGCACCCGCCTCGGGGAAGACCCACCTGCGCATCGCCCAGTACTTGAACGCCGTGGCCACGAGCATGCCGACGATCGAGCCGCTGACGAAGTCGGCGACGTGCTCGGTGAGCGCGGTGACGCTCGGCTGCTCCAGGCCCAGCGCGTAGCGGGAGATCCACAGCGGCAGCAGGTTCAGGCCCACGGAGATCCCGCTGACCGCGAAGAACAGCGCGGCCTCGTGGTGCCGCTCGCGCCCGCCGCGGGTGTGGAAGGACCACTCCCGGCTGAGCACGTACGAGGCGATCACGGCGACGATCACCGCGACCGCCTTGGCCGTGACCGGCTTGGACTCCAGGACGGTCAGCTTGAGGACGTACCAGATGCCGTTGTCGATCACGAACGTCGTGCCGCCCACGACCGCGAACCTGATCAGCTCGCGGTGCTTGTTCAGCAGGAAGCGGACCGGTTCGGGGAACCTCGCGAGCGCGCGTCGTACGGCAGGCAGCACCGGGGCAGTGTACGGATGATCGACCACCCGCTGTCACGAGGTTCAGGACGGTGGTCCGCACGGTCCCGGCAGCAGCCACCCGAGCGGGCCGGGCAGCCGCGCGCACGACCGGTCGGCGGCCGGTGCCGTGGTGGTCGGCGGCGCCGTGGTGGCCGGGGGTTCCGGTGCCGTGCTCGGCGGCGGCAGCGGCGACGGCGACGGTGGTGGTGGCGGCGGTGTGGTGGTGGCGGGCGGTCCGGCCGTCGGCGGGTTCGTGCTGGTGGGAGGCGCGGGTGCGGTGGGTGCCGGGGGGAGCGGCGCGGTGACCGGGGGGTCCACCGGTTCCGGACCGGGAGGCGCGACCTCGCCGGTGTCCGGTCGCCCCGGCGCCTCGTCCGGCGCGGGCGACAGCGGCACCACGACGCTCCTGGTCGCGGTGCCGAGGGTCGCGGTCACGGTGAGCGACGCGTCGCCGTGGTGGTGGTGCCGCAGCGCCCACACCGACACCCGGTACTCGTCGCCGGGGGCCAGGTCGGCCGAGCAGCGCGCGGTGCGGTGGTGGTCCGAGTCGCACCGGGCGTGCGGGGCCAGCAGGACGACGCCCCCGCTCGCCTCGACGACGAGGTCCAGGCGGCGCGGCAGCCCGCCGAGGTGGGTCGCGCGGATGTCCACCCGCGGGTTCCAGAACACCTGGTCCCAGCGCCGCGCGGTGAGCGACAGGTCGTCCGGTCCGGCCCTGACCTCGACGTCCACCCGGACGTCGACGCTCAGCGAGACCCCGGCCGTCACGGTGCCGGTGATCACGCCGGGCCCGGCGCCGGCGTCCGCCGCGAGCCGGAACACGAACGTCGCCGTGCCGCCCGGCGGCAGCCCCGCGCTCGTCTCGCAGCGGACCGTGCCGGTGCCCGCGGGGCAGGCCGACGACTCGGCCGCACCGGGGAGCGACGTGCGCCACCGCCCGGTGGACGACGCGGCCGGACCGGCCGAGCGCACGCCCGGCGGCAGGGCCAGCGTCGCCACCGGGGGCTCGGAGGTCGTGCCCCCGCTGTTGCGGACGGTGATCGACATCGCCTCGGGCTCCGCGCCGGGGGTGAGGGCGAACCCGCTGGGCACGGTGGGCACCAGCGCGGCCGGAGCGGGCTGCTCGGCCGGTGGTTCGGCAACGGGCTCCGGGGCGGGGGCCGGTGCGGGCCGCGGTTCCGGTTCGGACTCCGGGTTCGATCGCGGCTCCGGTTCTGGTGGCGGTGGTGGCGGCTGTTCTGGTGGTGGCGGTTCGGTCCGGGGTGCGGGCGGTGGCGAGGACGGTGCGGGCGGGAGCGCGGACGGCTCCTGCTGCTGGCTCGTCACCTGCGACGGCGCGACCCGCAGGGCCGGAACTTCCCGCCCGCCGCCCGAGGTGAGCGCGACGGCGACGGCCACGACCACGGCCGCCGCGGAGGCGATCAGCCCCGTGAGGTGGCGCGGCAGCGAACTCGAGGCCCCGGTGGCGCCGGCCGCGCCACCCGTTCCCGCCGCGGTGGCGGTTCCGGCCGTCCCGCCGCCCGCCGCGGCCAGGTAGCCGGTCGTGGCGACGGAGCCCAGCACGAGCGGGGCGACGACGGCGCGCAGCGACCCGTTCACGTCCGCCAGTTCGGCGGCCAGCGCCCGGCAGCGCTCGCACACGTCCAGGTGCGACTCGACCTGCGCGGTCTCCCGCGTGGACAGTCCGGACCTGGTCCACGCGCCGAGCCGCTCCACGGTCGCGCGGCAGCGGTCCTCCGACGTCCCGGCGAGGTGGACCTGGAGGTAGGCCTGGCGCAGGCCCTCGCGGGCGCGGTAGGCCAGGGCAGACACGCCGTTCGCGGTCAGTCCCAGGATCGGCCCGACCTCGGTGGGCGACTGGCCCTCGATCTCGGTGTGCCACAGCACGGTCTGCCAGCGCTCGGGCAACCTGCTGAACGCCTCGGCGGCCATCGACCGCTCCAGGCCGGCCACCGCCGTGTCGCGGAACGGGACGCTGACGGCCTCGGCCGCGACACCGCTCACGGTGCTCACGTCGTCGGCGAGCTCGACCCTGCGGTCCTTGCGGGTCTTGTCGTAGGCGGTGTGCCGCAGCGCGGTGAGGAGGTAGGCGCGGAACGCCGAGTCGGGACCGCGTCCCGCGCGCAGGGTGTTCAGGACCTTGGCGAACGCCTCCGACACCAGGTCGTCGGCCTCCGCGGACGACCTGGCCAGCTGCCGGGCGAGGTTGTGCGCTGCCGTGACGTGGCGCTCGTAGAGCTGGCCGTACGCCTCGACGGCGCCCGCGCGCACCGATCTGATCAGTTCCGCGTCGCTCGGCCCCCGGACGTCAGCAGGAACGGTCGCCAACGCTCTCCCTCCGTCGATTCCAGTCTCGCTCACCCGACTTCCCCGGTCACGTCGAGTCCCCCGACCGGATTGCACCGATGTCACGTCACGCTTCCGGACCTTCGTCGTCACGCTGAGGTGAGTTCACCCGTGAGGAGGACACCGGTGGGTGCAGTCGACGTGCACGCCCTGAGGGCGCGGTGGCGCAGCGCCACGACCGCCGCCGGGTGGGCCTTCGCGGACGACTGGGCGCTGCCCGAGGTCGACACCGTGTGCGCCGCCGTGCTCGGCCGGGGCGATGCGGGCGCCGCGCTGACCGCGCTGGGCGGGGCGCGCGCCCGCTGCGGGTGCGGCCTGGGCGAGACGCTGCTGGACCTGGCCGCGCTGCACGCCGTGCTCCGCGAGCCCGTCGGATCGGCCGCACCGGTGCTGGCCGACGTGGACGCGACCCCGGCGCCGATGCTGCGGGCCATCGCCCTGGGCTGGGCCGACGTGGTCGCGGGACGCGCCTCGGCCGTCGAGTCGGTGGACCCGCTGACCGGCCTGCCCACCGCCGGTTACCTGCGCACGAGGCTCGGCGAGGTGTACCGGGCGGAGGAGGCGGCCGACCGGGCGCTGGTGATCGTGCGGCTGGACGTGGCCCGCACGACCGGCTGGTCCGGAGTGGTGGCGCTGACGCTGCTCGCGGACGTGCTGCGGTCGGTCTTCGACCGCGGTGAGACGATCGCGGCGCTGAGCCGGACGACGGCGGTCGTGCTGGCCGATCGCGACGACGCCCTGGAGCGCAGGGCGGGAGCGCTGGGGCGGCTCGTGGGGCAGCGGCTGGCCGTGGACCCGCACCTGCGGCTCGTCGGCAGGCCCGTCGTGCGGCTGGAGCGGCTGCCCGGCACCTACGACGAGGCGCGCGAACTGCTGGCGGCGCACGTCCGCTGAGACCGGCCGGACCGGCGATGCGGGGACGGCCCCCGTGCTGCCCCCGCCACGAGCGGCGTCAACTTGACACCGATGCTGTTGGCTAGTCAACTAGTGACTTAGTCGACTAGCACAATTGGAGGCGGCGTGGTCGAGTTCCGGATCGACAGGGCCAGCGGTCTCCCGGCCTACCTCCAGCTGGTGCGGCAGGTCAGGGAGGCGCTGCGGCTCGGCTGGCTCCTGCCGGGAGATCGGCTGCCCGCCGTGCGCGAGGTGGTCGCGACCAGCGGCGTCAACGCCAACACGGTCCTCAAGGCATATCGGGAACTGGAACTTGCCGGGCTGCTGGAAGCCAGGCAGGGCGCGGGTACGTTCGTCAAGCGCGCGCTGGGCACGGCCGATCCGGTCGTCATGGGCCGCCTGCGGGCACGGCTGGCCGAGTGGGTCGCCGAGGCCCGCGCCGCCGGCCTGGAGGACGAGGACGTCGACGCGCTGGTGAGTTCGGTGCTGTCCGAGGGTGAGGGGGTGGCGGTCAGGTGATCCGTTCCACGACCGCTGCGGAGTTCGACGCGGATCGCGGCACGACCGAGGAGATCGCGGTGCGCGCGACCGCCCTCGGCAAGCGCTACCGCGGCAGACCGTTCTCGCGCGGCGGGAACTGGGCACTGCGGGACTGCACCTTCGAGCTGCCCGCCGGCCGGGTCGCCGCGCTCGTCGGCGCCAACGGCGCCGGCAAGACGACCCTGCTCAGCGTCCTCGCCGGACTGCTCACCCCCACCGAGGGGTCGGTGGGGGTCGGCGCGGACGTCGCGCCGGGCGACCCCGGCGGCCGGGTGGCCTTCGTGCCGCAGGAGAAGCCCGTCTACAAGCACTTCACCCCCGCGGAGATGCTGCTCCTGGGCCAGCACCTGAACCGTCGCTGGGACCAGCAGCGCGCGCGCCGCTGGCTGGAGCGCTTCGAGATCCCGCTGGACCGGTCGTGCGGCAAGCTCTCCGGCGGCCAGCAGGCGCAGGTGTCGTTCGCGCTCGCCGTCGGCTCCCGGCCGGACGTGCTGATGCTGGACGAGCCGCTCGCGAACCTCGACCCGCTCGCCCGCCGCGAGGTGATGAGCGAACTGCTCGTCGAGGTCGGGGAGAGCGGTATGACGGTGCTGCTGTCCACCCACGTCGTCGCCGAGCTGAGCGGCGTCGCCGACCACCTGCTGCTGCTCGCCCACGGCAGGCTCCTCGTCGGCGGCGACCTCGACGACCTGCTTGCCGGGCACGTCCACGTCGTCGGCCCGCGCGCGGAGAAGCCGCCGTGCGAGGGCACGGTCGTCGAGGCGAGGCACCGGCCCCACCAGTCCAGCTTCCTGCTGCGGATGCCCGCGGGGGCCTCCGGGGCTCCGGTGCTCACCGCACCGTGGATCACCAGGCCGGTGATGCTGGAGGACTTCGTCCTCGCGAACCTGGCCGCGACGCGGAGGGGGGCGCTCGGATGAGCGTGACCACCGACTTCCGGCTCGACGCACCGGTGCGGCCCCGCGTGACGTGGAGCGACCTGCTGTGGCTGACCTGGCGGCAGCACCGCTGGACCATCTCGCTGACCGCGTTCGGCGCGGCCGGGCTGATGGGCGCGATGGCCGTCTCCGCCGTGCTGCTGCGCCGCGCGCCGGAGCTGCTGCAACAGCCGTGGACGGTGCTGCTGTGGCCCAACGCGCTGCTCTCGCTGCCCTGGGTGCTCGGCCTGCTCGTCGGCGTGTTCTGGGGAGCGCCCCTGCTCGCGCGCGAGTACGAGCAGCGCACCAACCTGCTGGTCTGGAGCCAGGACCTGCCGATGTGGCGCTGGGTCTTCGGCAAGGCGGCCCTGCTCTGCGTCGTCCTCGCGTCGCTCGGCCTCGCGCTGGGGTGCGTGTCCTCGGCCCTGGTGGCGCACGTCAACGAACTGAGCACCTACCCCTCGACCGTCGGGCTGTTCGACCCGGACGGGTTCGAGAACTCGCCGCTGCTGCAACCCGTCTACGCGGTGTTCGGCTTCGCGCTCGGCCTCGCGGTCAGCGCCGTGACCCGCCGCTCGATGGTGGCGGTCGCCGTCACGTTCGTCCTCTACGGCGTCGTCCGCGTGGGCGTGGTGCTCTTCGTCCGCCCCTCCTGGTGGACGCCGCTGCGCGTGTACGAGCCGGTCCACGAGGACTCCCGCTTCTACGCGACCAACGCGAACGACCTGATGGTGGGCTACGGCCACGCCGACGCCGCGAAGGTCGACGTCGAGGTGCCGCGGGTGTGCTACTCGGAGACCTACTCCGACTCCGGCGGGTACGCGCGGTGCCTCGACGACCACGGCATCGTCTGGACCGTGATCGAGTACCAGCCCCTCGTGCGGCGCACCGCGTTCCAGTTCGCCGAGTTCGGGCTGTTCCTCGCGCTGACCGCCGCGCTGTTCGCCCTCACCTGGTGGTGGATGCGGCGCAGCGATCGGGTCTGAACGGGCCACGCGGTGTCGGGAGCCGCTGTTGTTGCAGGTAGAGTGACCGGACCGTGGACCCCCGTACCGGCCTTCCCGTCGTCGGCATGATCGGCGGCGGCCAGCTCGCCCGCATGACCCACCAAGCTGCTGTTCCGCTGGGTCAGTCGCTGCGCGTGCTCGCCGCATCCGACTCCGACCCCGCCGCCCTCGTCGCCCGCGACGTCGTGCTCGGCGCGCACACCGACCTCGACGCGCTGCGCGCCTTCGCCGCGGGCTGCGAGGTCGTCACCTTCGACCACGAGCACGTTCCGAACGAGCACCTGCGCGCGCTCGTCGCCGACGGCGTCGCGGTGCACCCCGGCCCCGACGCCCTGCTGCACGCCCAGGACAAGCTCGTGATGCGCCGCAAGCTCGCCGAGCTGGGCCTGCCGGTGCCGCCGTTCACCGAGGTCACCGAGGTCGACGACGTGCTCGCCTTCGGCGCCGAGCACGGCTGGCCGTGCGTGCTCAAGGCGGTGCGCGGCGGCTACGACGGTCGCGGCGTCTGGATGCTCGACGCGCCGGAGAGCGCGCGGCGCGTCGTCCCCGAGCTGCTGGCCGCCGGCACGCCGCTCATGGTCGAGCAGTGCGTCCCGATGCGCCGCGAGCTGGCCGCGCTGGTCGCCCGCTCGCCGTTCGGGCAGGGCGCGGCGTGGCCGCTGGTGCAGACCGTGCAGGCCGAGGGCATCTGCGTCGAGGTGCTGGCCCCGGCGCCGGACGTGCCGGCCGAGCGCGCCGAGGCCGCCCAGGAACTGGCGCTGCGCGTCGCCCGCGAACTCGGCGTCGTGGGCGTGCTCGCCGTGGAGCTGTTCGAGGTGGACGACGAGTCGGCGGACGTGGGGCCGTTCCGCGGCCTGGTCGTCAACGAGCTGGCCATGCGCCCGCACAACTCCGGCCACTGGACGATCGAGGGCGCGGGCACCTCGCAGTTCGAGCAGCACCTGCGGGCCGTGCTCGACTACCCGCTCGGCACGACCGAGCCCGTCGCCCCCGCCGTCGTGATGGCCAACGTGCTCGGCGCGGACGACGCGCCCGAGATGGGCCCCGACGAGCGGCTGCACCACCTGTACGCCCGGTTCCCCGACGCCCACGTGCACCTGTACGGCAAGGCGGAGCGGCCGGGACGCAAGATCGGCCACGTCACCTTCCTCGGAGAGCGGATGGACGAGGTGCGGCAGCGGGCGCAGCTCGCGGCGCACTGGCTCTCCGCGGGACGGTGGCGCGACGGGTACGACATCCACGGAGGAACGGCGAAGTGACGCAGGTCGGCGTGATCATGGGAAGCGACTCGGACTGGCCGGTGATGAAGGCCGCCGCCGAGGCGCTCGCCGAGTTCGACGTGGAGCACGAGGTGAGCGTGGTGTCGGCGCACCGCACACCGCAGCGGATGATCGACTACGCGCGCACGGCCGCGTCCCGCGGACTGCGCGTGATCATCGCCGGGGCGGGCGGAGCCGCGCACCTGCCCGGCATGGTCGCCTCCGCCACGGTGCTGCCGGTGATCGGCGTCCCCGTGCCGCTGAAGTACCTCGACGGCCTGGACTCGCTGCTGTCGATCGTGCAGATGCCCGCCGGTGTGCCGGTCGCGACGGTGTCCGTCGGCGGCGCGCGCAACGCGGGCCTGCTGGCCGTGCGGATGCTCGCCGCGGCGGACCCCGCCCTCCAGGAGCGCGTGGCGACCTTCCAGGAGGACCTGGAGAAGCTGGTGCTGGAGAAGGACGCCGCGCTCCAGCGCTCCCTCTGACCGTCCGCTCGTCCACGTGAGGGCCACCCCGCTCGGGGTGGCCCTCACGTGCGTCTTCACGTGTTCGGGGGCTGCGACGAAGGGCACAGCGGCGCAGGATGTGAACGCGGGCTAACATCGGTCGCACACGCGCTACTGGGAGGTAACACGGTGAACCCGAGCTTCGGTGTCTACCAGCTCGCCGAGGAGCACGAGGGGCTGCGCGAGGCCGTCCGCGCACTCGCCGAGAAGGAGATCGCGCCGCACGCGGCCGACGTCGACGAGCAGGAGCGCTTCCCCGCGGAGGCCCTGGCAGCCCTGGTGAAGTCGGGTTTCAACGCCGTGCACGTCCCCGACGCCTACGACGGCCAGGGCGCCGACTCCATCGCCACGTGCATCGTGATCGAGGAGGTCGCGCGGGTCTGCGCGTCGTCGTCGCTGATCCCGGCCGTGAACAAGCTCGGCACGATGCCGATCGTCCTGTCCGCGTCGGAGGAGCTGAAGAAGCTCGTCCTGCCGTCCATCGCGTCCGGTGAGGCGATGGCGTCCTACGCGCTGTCCGAGCGCGAGGCGGGTTCGGACACCGCGTCGATGCGCACGCGCGCCCGGCTCGACGGCGATCACTGGGTGCTCAACGGCACCAAGGCGTGGATCACCAACGCCGGTGAGTCCACCTGGTACACCGTGATGGCCGTGACCGATCCGGACGCGCCGAAGAAGTCCCAGGGCATCTCGGCGTTCGTCGTGCACCGCGACGACCCCGGCTTCTCGGTCGGGCCCAAGGAGCGCAAGCTGGGCATCAAGGGCTCGCCCACCCGCGAGATCCACTTCGAGAACTGCACGATCCCGGCCGACCGCGTCATCGGCGAGCCCGGCACCGGCCTGAAGACGGCGCTGAAGACCCTGGACCACACGCGCCCGACCATCGGCGCGCAGGCCGTGGGCATCGCGCAGGGCGCGCTGGAGGCGGCGACCGCCTACGTGAAGGACCGCAAGCAGTTCGGCAAGGCGATCGCCGAGTTCCAGGGCGTGCAGTTCATGCTGGCCGACATGGCGATGAAGATCGAGGCCGCGCGCCAGATGGTCTACGTGGCGGCAGCGAAGGCGGAGCGCGGCGAGCCGAACATCGGCTTCATCACGGCGGCGGCGAAGTGCTTCGCGTCGGACGTGGCGATGGAGGTGACGACGGACGCGGTCCAGCTGTTCGGCGGCGCCGGCTACACCCGCGACTTCCCGGTGGAGCGCATGATGCGCGACGCCAAGATCACCCAGATCTACGAGGGCACCAACCAGATCCAGCGCGTCGTGATGTCCCGCGCCCTGCTCAAGGGCTAGATCAACGATCTTCACCACGGTCTGGAGGCCCCTGATCTCCCTGATCGGGCCGCCTCCGGGCCGTGATCTTGAGAACCGAACACGCCGTTGATCGCCAGCCGCGTCCTGTCGTGGCCGGCGCGCCGCTCGCGGTGCTGTCGATCTGCTGTCGATCTGCTGTTCGGCGGGGCGGCGGGTAGCGGAAGCTGCTTGAACTCTCATACGGTTATGTTGAAAGTTGAATCAACCGATCGGGGAGTTCACATGCAGCGGGTTCGAGACCTGGCCGCGCTCGTCGGGCGCATCGGCGTCGGGGTCGTCTTCATCGCCCACGGGTGGCAGAAGTTCACCGAGTGGGGGATGGGGGGAACCGTCGCGGCGTTCGGGCAGATGGGCGTGCCGCTGCCGACCCTCTCGGCGTGGTTCGCGGCGATCGTCGAGCTGGTCGGCGGCGCGATGCTGATCGCCGGGGTCGCGCTGCCCGTCGTCGGCTCCCTGCTCGCGCTCAACATGGTCGGGGCGCTCGTGCTCGTCCACCTGCCCAACGGCCTGCTCGGCCAGGGCGGCTACGAGTTCGTGCTCGTGCTCGCCGTGGCGGCGCTGGCGCTGGGCTTCAACGGTGGCGCGTACTCGGTCGACCGACTCCTGCTCGGCCGTCGCACGGCGGAGCGGGAGCCGGTCGCCGCGTAGCGACGCCTAGGCCGGTCCGCCGAGGTCGAGCGTGGTCCTCTCGCTCTCCCGGCGGGCCGGCAGCGCGGCCGCGTCCACGTTGCTGCACTGCACCAGCGACGCACCGGCCGCGAGGACCGCGAGCCAGCCGTTCAGCAGCCCGTCCGGCAGCGTCCACTCCACGGTGGACAGCACTCGCGAGTCCGGTCCCATCTCCAGGATCTCGGCGCGGCTGCGCGCCTCGGCCACCAGTTCGTCCACGGTGGACCTGCCCAGCGCGGGGGCGTCACCGGGAACCGGCGAGTACGGCGTGAAGTCGTCGCCGTGCAGACGCACCTCGTCGAGGTAGTCGACCGTCCCCTCCGGACGCCGCTCGCCCAGGCCGAGGCCCATCGCGTGCAGCGACGCCACGGCCACCGCGCCCGCACCGGCGGCCGCGGTGCCCGGCGCCACCACGGCGACCTTCGCGCCCGCCGGGTCGTCGGTGACGGTCGCGCCGCACCACCACGCTCCGAGCAGCACGCCGGCGGTCTGCCAGTGCGCGGGCATCAGCACGGCGACCCGGTCGCCGGGCTCCACGTCGTGCTCGTCCCGCAGCCAGTTGGCGGTCTTCGCCGCCCAGTTCGCGATCGTCGCCCGCGACAGCTCGACCCTGGTGCCGGCCGCGTCGTCGTAGTGCGTGATCAGCGGCTGCCCGGGGCCGGCGGCCAGCAGTGGCCGGAACAGGGTTTCGGTGACGCTCACGGCAGTCCCACTCCTAGTCGACGCAACGCACAGCTTGCTGCTGGACGGCCACGGATCGAGCACCGTCCAGTGCGACCACCTTGCCACTTCCGAAGCGCTGAGTCGGGCCGGGGGTCGCGGGCGCGGTCGTTCGCAGCAGTTGCGCCACGAACGCGCGGACCTGCTCCCGGTCGACCTGGACGATGCTCTGACCGCGCTCGCTGGTGGCGTTGACGTTCACGACCGGGATCGTCGCGAACTCGACGTTCCCGCCGGCGAGACCCTGGACCTGCTGGAGCAGCACGGTCGTGTTCAGCGTCTCGTCGACCACGACCGACCTGTTCACGGCCTCCAGCAGACCGTTCAGCCTGTCCTGGTCCACCAGGGTGCCCGCCGAGAACAGCTGCGACACGGCCGCCGACATGAACGCCTGCTGCCGGGCGATGCGCGACAGGTCGCCGTCGGGCAGGTTCTTGCGCTGCCGCACGAACGCCAGCGCGTCGCCGCCGGACACGCGCTGCACTCCCGCGGCGAAGTTCGCGCCGGAGTCGGGGTCGCTGGTGGCGCGGTTCAGGCACACCTCGACCCCGCCCACGACCTGCGTCAGCAGGTAGAAGCCGTAGAGGTTGACCTCGGCGTAGTGGTCCACCCGCACACCGGTGAGGTCCTGCACGACCTGCACGAGCACCCGGCGGCCCGCCTGGTCGGACCGCCTCTCCCGCTCGGCGGTGTCGGTGACGCCCTCGTCGCGCAGCTGCTGCCACGTCGCGGACTTGGTGAGCCCGTACGCGCCGTTGATCTTGTCGTCGGGCAGGCCGGGGATGGGCACGTAGGTGTCGCGCGGGACGGAGACCGCGTACGCCCGGCCACCGTCGTGCGGGATGCGCACCAGGACGATCGTGTCGGTGTTCAGGCCCTCCGCCGCCTCGGTGCGCAGCTGGCGCAGCACCTCGTCCGGCAGCGCGGCGCCCTGCGCGTCGGTGCGGCTGTCGCTGCCCACGAGCAGGACGTCGGTGGCGCCGTCGTCGGCGGGCGGCGCCGGGGGCAGCTCTTCCTCCAGCGGGTCGCCGGGCTGCACCAGCACGTCGGTCTTGTTCACGCTCCGGTCGACGCGCTGGAGCGTGGCCCAGCCGTACGCGGTGCCGGTGAGGACCGCGGCGGACAGCAGGGCCACCACCACCCTGCCGCTGGTCAGAGCTGCTCTCCTGGCGCGCGACGCGGCCACCGCGTCCTCCCCCCGACGTCGTTCCTCCAGGCTAACCGGCTGGTGAGCGGTACCCGGCGGGTTCGCGGCAGCCGGAGGGCCGGACGTGGGTCAGTTCACGCAGACCGGACCGCTCGCGGTCAGCGGAGGGGTCGAGGAGGTGGAGGGCGAGGTGCTCACCCCGGCGCTGCCGGCCGGAGCGCCCCCGGGGTCGGGGGCCTCGAAGGACTCGGAGCCGGGACCGGCGTAGTCGGTGCCGAGCCGCACGACGACCTCGCCGGGGTTGAGCGAGCCGTCGACGTCGGTGAGCACGCCGCCGCCCAGCGCCAGCACGACCTTCTTCGCGTCGGCCTCGCCGCCGGGGGAGTGCAGCACGGCGGTCGCCGGCTGGATCGCGCCGCTGTCCTTGACGCCCTCGGCGAAGCCCTTCTGCCCCAGCACGCCGAGGACGGTCCCGGCGAGTCCGCCGGTGTCGGAGGCGTTCACGACCGACACCGTCACGTTCGCGTTGTCCGCGGCGGTCGTGCTCGACGGCACGACGTCCTCCTCCTCTTCCTCCTTCTCCTCGCCCGCCAGGTCGGTGATGAACTGCTTCACCGCGGCGGGGTCGACCTCCAGCACGTCGCCCACGCCCGGAACCGACAGGTCGCCGACGATCGGGATGGTCCTGAACTGGATGTTGCCGCCGACGAGTCCGGACATCTGCTCGGCGAAGGTGGCGACGTCCCAGCCCTGGCTGAGGATCACCGACTTCTTGACCGCGGTCACGAGGTCGGAGAGCTTGTCGGTGTCGGTCAGCGTGCCGCTGGAGAGGACCTTCTGGGCGAGCGCGCCGATGAACGTCTGCTGCCGCACGATCCGGTCGAGGTCGCCGTTGGGCAGGTTCTTGCGCTGCCGCACGAACGACAGCGCCTGCGCGCCGCTGATGGTCTGCACGCCCTGCCGGAAGTCGGCGCCCGAGTCGGAGTCCTGCGTGTCGGCGTTCAGGCACACGTCGACGCCGCCGATGGCCTTGGTGACCTCGTAGAAGCTCGCGAGGTTCACCTCCGCGTAGCGGTCGATGGAGACCGAGCCGCCCGCGAGGTTCTCGATGGTCTTGATGAGCGTCTTGCGGCCGGCCGCCGCCGCCTCCGCGTCGATCTTCTTCTGGTCGGTCTCGCCCTGCTCGACCAGTTGCCCGGCCGTGGTGTTGCGCTGCGAGGCGAACGCCGCGTTGAGCCGCTGCATCCCGAAGTCGTCCGCGAGCTCGACGTAGGAGTCGCGCGGAAAGGAGATGGCGACGGCGCGCGTCCCGTCCACGGGGATGTGGACGAGGATCATCGTGTCGGTGTTCATCTCACCGTCGGGGATGCCGCCCTTGAGCATGTCCAGGGCCTCCTGCGACAGCGGGTTGCCCTGCGCGTCGAGTCGGCTGTCCATGCCGACGAGGAGGATGTCCACGGCGCCGTCGAGCGGCTTGCGGCCCGCTTCGGCCGCGATGGACGACGAGATCACGTCCGTCGTCGTCACGCCCTCGTTGAGGTCGCGGAGGAACGCCCACCCGTACCAGGTGACTCCGATCACTGCGGCCGACAGCAGCGCGACGAACGTGCGCACGGCGGCGACGAGTGCTCGCAGGGCCGTCGAGCGCTGCCGCGGTCCGGGGGCCGAGTGGTCGATCCCCCCTACCGCGAATGGCGGACTGCCGTCCACTCCGGTTCCTCCCAGTGCGCGCGTGACTGCGGGGTGTGTGCGGATCGCACCCGACG
The DNA here is from genome assembly GCF_016464305.1 of Umezawaea beigongshangensis. GTDB lineage: Bacteria > Actinomycetota > Actinomycetes > Mycobacteriales > Pseudonocardiaceae > Umezawaea_A > Umezawaea_A beigongshangensis. Next base: position 902,797 of record NZ_JAEIOJ010000001.1, on the reverse strand, counting down.
TGCGCGCTCACACTTCTTCTTATACGGGAGACGCTGTAACGACTTCGTGGGTTGCGCGCACCAACCCGTGAAAGACTGCCTCGGCGGGCAACGGGAGGAGCGGAAATGCGGGTGCTGGTGACGGGTGGGGCCGGATTCATCGGCTCGCACTACGTGCGCGGGGTGCTGTCGGGTGCGCATCCGGCCTTCGGCGACGCCGAGGTGGTCGTCCTCGACAAGCTGACCTACGCGGGCAACGAGGCCAACCTCGCCCCCGTCGCGGACAGCCGGCGGCTGCGGTTCGTCCGGGGGGACGTCTGCGACGCGTCGCTGGTCGCGGAGCTGATGGCCGGTACGGACGTGGTCGTCCACTTCGCCGCGGAGTCCCACGTGGACCGGTCGATCAGCGGCTCGGCGGACTTCGTGCTGACGAACGTGCTGGGCACGCAGACCCTGCTGCAGGGCGCGCTGGAGGCGTCCGTGGCGAAGTTCGTGCACGTCTCCACCGACGAGGTCTACGGCTCCGTCGACGAGGGCTCCTGGCGCGAGGACCACCCGCTGGAGCCCAACTCGCCGTACTCGGCGTCCAAGGCGTCCTCCGACCTGCTGGTCCGCGCCTTCCACCGCACGCACGGACTTCCCGCCTGCATCACCCGGTGCTCGAACAACTACGGTCCGTACCAGTTCCCGGAGAAGGTCTTCCCGCTCTTCATCACGAACCTGCTCGACGGCAAGAAGGTCCCGCTCTACGGCGACGGGCTCAACGTCCGCGACTGGTTGCACGTGGACGACCACTGCCGCGGCATCCAGCTCGTCGTGGAGGGCGGCCGTCCCGGCGAGGTCTACAACATCGGCGGTGGCACCGAGCTGACCAACCGCGAGCTCACCGAGCGGCTGCTGGAGGCCGTGGGGGCCGACTGGTCGTCGGTCGAGCCGGTCGCCGACCGCAAGGGTCACGACCGCCGCTACTCCGTCGACATCACCAAGATCGGCGCGGAGCTGGGGTACGCGCCGCGGGTGAGCTTCGAGGACGGGCTCGCGTCGACCGTCGCGTGGTACCGCGACAACCGGGCGTGGTGGGAGCCGCTGAAGCAGCGCGCCGCGCTGGCCGGGAGCTGAGCGCGGTGCCGATCGCGGTGCTGGTGCCGGGCGGGCACGGTCAGCTCGGGCACGACCTCGTGGCGCTCGCGCCCGGCGACGGCCTGGTCGACGCGCGGTCCTCGGCGGAGCTGGACGTCACCGACCGGACGAGCGTGGACGAGGGCGTCGCCGCCTTCGCCGCCGCCGCGCGCGACGCGGGACTGCGGCCGGTGGTGGTCAACGCCGCCGCGCACACCGCCGTCGACGTGGCCGAGACGGAGGAGCGGCGGGCGTTCCAGATCAACGCGGAGGGGCCGGCGCTGCTCGCCGCGGCGTGCGCCCGCGAGGACGTGCCGCTGATCCACGTCTCCACCGACTACGTGTTCCCCGGCGACGCGACGCGGCCCTACGAGCCGTCCGACGAGACCGGTCCGCGCTCCGCCTACGGCCGCAGCAAGCTCGCCGGGGAGCGGAGCGTGCTGGCCGGGTGGGAGCGCGCGTGGGTCGTGCGCACCGCCTGGCTGTACGGCGCGGCGGGGCAGAACTTCGTGAAGACCGTGGCACGCCTGGAGAACGAGCGCCCGAGGCTGTCCGTCGTGGACGACCAGCGCGGTGCTCCGACGTGGTCGCGCGACCTCGCCTCCGGACTGCTGGAGCTCGCCGACCTCGTCACGTCGGGCCGCGAGCCGCTGCATCGGGTCCTGCACGCCACGGGCTCCGGCGAGACGACGTGGCACGGCTTCGCGCGGGCGGTGTTCGAGGAGCTGGGCGCGGACCCGGCGCGGGTGGACCCGTGCTCCTCCGACGCGTTCCCGCGTCCCGCGCCGCGCCCGGCGTACTCGGTGCTGTCCGGGAAGTCCTGGGAGGAGGCGGGGCTCACCCCGCTGCGGCCGTGGCGCGAGGCGCTGTCGGCCTCGTTCGCCGCGCACGGAGAGGTGTTCCGGGTCAGTTCCAGGTGATCGCGCTGTTGCGCGCGGTCCCGTTGCCGCGCACCACGTCCAGCGCCAGCACCGTCGCGAGCACCAGCGCGCGCAGGGGGCCCGCGACGCCGGGGCGCACGTGCAGCACGTCGCGCCCCACCCGCTCACCGGCGCGATGAGCGACGGCGCGGCGCTCCAGCACGCCCGCCTCGGTGCCGTCGGCCGCCGTGAACCGGCCGGAGGGGAAGTCGAACGCGCCCAGCGGTGCGCCGGTGTGGTCGGTGATCGGGTAGTGCTTGCGGTTCGCCCGCTCGACCGAGCCCAGCACGCGGCCGTCCGCGCCGGTGACCCGGACGCGCGGGTGCAGCAGCGAGAAGCCCTTGTCGACGGTCAGCAGCGTCGCGCCGTCCGGCCGCCGCACGCTCAGCCGGAACGGGGTGCTGCCGGACAGCTGCGTCAGCCGCACCGGCCGGGTGAGCCGGGGGGCGCTCCGCTCGTCGACCGAGGCCAGGTGACCGTCACGCGTGTCGTAGACGTCGACGTGGTAGCGCGTCCGCAGGAGGAGGTTTCCCGCGGACCAGGGCTGATCGACGACGAGGGTTCCGGCGGTGAAGAGGTCCACGCGTTCGCAGCGTAGGCGATGCGCTGCACCGCGACGTCGCCGAGGCGTCCTCGGCATCGTCTCGCGAGGACTCGGTGCGCAGGCGCGTGGTCACACGACGTGGTCGCGACTGGGCCGATGGGGTGAGAAGTCTGGCAGGTGCGGTGCCGGGTGCGAGAACCTGCACGTCATGTCCGACAACGGGCGCAACCCCGATGCGACGAACGCCGACCGGGAGCGTCGGCGGTTCCTCCACTGCGCCGCTGTGATCAGCGGTTCCAGGCAGGTGTCCTGGAGCGTCATCAAGCGTCCCTCCCACGAGACGACGCGGAGAAGCTGACCCGAGAGCCCGACTCGCCGTGCTCGGACGCGCGACGCGCGGTCAGGCGTGAGCCCTCTCGTACGCCTGCACCGTCAACTCCGCCGTGCGGCGCCAGGTGAAGCCCGCCGCGTGGGTGCGGCGGGCCGCCTGGGCCACCGGGGACGGCGGCGTGGCCACCGTCCGGGTCAGAGCTCGGCCCAGCGCTTCCACGTCGCCCACCGGGACGTGCTCGGCGTGGCCACCGGCCACCTCGCGCAGGGCGGGCACGTCGCTGCACACCACGGGCACGTTGCAGGCCAGCGCCTCCAGCACGGGCAGGCCGAAGCCCTCGTCGCGGGACGGCAGCACCAGGGCGGACGCGCCCGCCACCACGCTGCGCAGGTCCGGCTCCGACAGGTAGCCGGTGCGGATCACGCGGTCGCCCGTGCTCCGGGTGCCGGGGCCGGCCAGGACCAGCGGCGGCAGGTCCGGGTTCTGCTCGTGCGCCGCCAGCAGCGTCCCCACGCCCTTGCGCGGGCCCATCGCGCCGACGAACAGCAGGTAGTCCTGCGGCAGGTGCAGTCGCGCGCGCAGCTCCTCCTGCGGTGGCCGCGCCGCGAACCACGCCGGGTCGACGCCCAGCGGTGTCACGACGATCCGGTCCCGCGGGACGCCGAAGCGCTCCTGCACGGTCTCCGCCACGGCCCGCGTGGGCGTGCAGACGACGTCCGCTCGCTGCGCGGAGCGCCGGACCAGCTCCGGGAGCCTGCGGTCCGACTGCGGCAGCTCGTGCGGGGCGTTCAGGAAGTCCAGGTCGTGGATGGTGACCACGCCACCGGCGCGCACCGACGGCGGCAGGACGAAGTTCGTGGCGTGCATGACGTCGGTGAACCCGGCCAGCAGCTCGACCGGTGGGAACGGGCCGCGCAGCCAGAACTGCCGCAGCAGCCGCGCCGACACGGGCAGGCCCAGCGCCTGCACGTCGTGCGGCAGCACCGTGCGCAGCGCGCGCCAGCCCCGCAGGGTGAACGCGACCGCGCGCACCTCGACCGCGTCGGGCATCGACGCCAGCTCCTCGGCCAGCGCGGCGGTGTACCGGCCGATGCCGGTGCGGTGCCCGAGCAGCGGGGTGCCGTCGAGCAGCACCCGCAGCGGCTTGTCACGACTGGCCATTCGCACCTCCGCGCAGCGTCGTGGACGCGATCCGGCGCAACCGGCCCGTGGCGCGCTTGGCCAGCTCGGTCGGGCCGCCCGCGTCCAGGTACTCCCTGACCAGGTTGAGGTCGCGCTGGATCTTGTCGCGCGAGGACAGCGGCGCGTTGCCCACCAGCGGCGCGGAACCGGGCAGCCGGTCGGCCGCCGGGCGCGGGTTGCGGCAGAACTCCACCAGCGGCGCGAGGACCGTCTCCCAGGTGAAGCGCTCGCGGACGCGCGCGATCCGCTCGCGGCACCCGCGCGCGAACTCCTCGTCGTACAGCACGCGCTCCATCGCCTCGGCCAGCGCGTCGGGGTCCTCCGGCGGCACGACGACGCCGAGGCGCTCCCGCTCCACCAGGTCGGCGAACGAGTCGCCGTCGGTGGTGACGATCGGCAGCCCGGCCCACAGGTAGTCCAGCACCCGCGTGCGGAACGCGAACGTCGTCTCGGCGTGGTCGAAGTGCGTGGTGACGCCGCAGTCGGCGTCCAGCAGCCAGTTCTGCCGCTGCCGGTAGGGCACCCACGTCTCGTTGAAGAAGACGTTGCGCCCGACCAGGTCGAGCTGCTCGGCGAGAACCCTGGTCCGCCCGGCGACGTCCATGTCGGGCACCTCGGGGTTGGGGTGCTTCATCCCCAGGAAGAACAGCTTCACCTCGGGCCGCCGCGTGGCCAGCTTCCCCACGGCGCGCACCAGCGTCAGCGGGTCGAACCAGCTGTAGACGCCACCGGCCCACAGCACGACCTTGTCGCTCGCCGAGATGCCCGGCACCACGTCCTTGATCGCGGGCGCGGTGCGCTGCGCCGGTGCGCCGGGCAGGCCGAACGGCACGACGGCGAGCAGCGAGCGGACCGTCGGGTCGTCGTCGTAGAGGGCCGGGGTGAGGCGGCCCAGCGACGCGAGGTGGCCGAGCCAGAAGTGCCGCTGCCGCTCCGAGGCGCACAGGAAGAAGTCACCGCGGCGCAGCTGGGTGTTGAGGACGCGCGTGACGCCCTCCAGGTCCAGCCCGCGCTGCTCGTCGGTGGCGTCCTTGCCCTGTTCCAGCAGTTCCAGGTGCATCGGGTCGTACACGTCGCAGACCACGATCTTGGTGGACGTGCGCTGCTTCAGCTCCGGCATCAGCTCCAGCCCGTGGCCCTGGAGCACGACCACGTCGGCCCAGGCCACGTGCGGCGTCAGGTCGCGGGCCTTCGCGCGCTCCACCGGGAACGACGACGCGGGCGGCGCGCACAGCGGGTTCGTCGTGACGAGCCGCACGTCGTGCTCCACCGACAGCACCTCGGCGGTGTGCCACGCGCGGATCGCCGGGCCCGCCATGCGCTCGGAGATCGCGTCGCCGGTGACGACCAGGATGCGGCGCGGCCGTCCGAACGCCTCCTGGAGGCCGAACACGTCCACCAGCACGTCGTGCGCCGCGAGGTAGCGCGGGAGCGGGTAGGCGGGCTCCATCGCCTTGCGCATCAGCGGGACGAGGTCGGTGTCGGTGCGCAGCCGCGCGGCCTGCTCGCGTGCGCGGGACGCGGCCAGCGAGGGCAGCAGCTCGACGAACTGGTCGATGGCGAGGAACCCGGCGAGCGCGTCGCGCGGCACGGGCACCGGAGCGTCGTCCTCCGCCGGGTCGGCGGGCCGGCGGGTGATCTCCAGCTGGGTGGGGTCGATCTCCCCGCGCGCGGTGGCTCGGCGCACGGCCAGCGCCAGCGCGGCGGGCAGCACCTTCGCCAGCGTCTCGTCGGAGAGGTTCTTGTAGAGCGCGGCGAGGGCGTTGCGCTCCAGCAGGTACAGCTCGCGGCTGGAGTGCACGGACGTCATCGACGCGTGGTGGCGGTGGTGGGTCAGCGACGTCGGCTCGTAGCGGACGCGCCAGCCGCGCAGGTTCAGCCGCCAGCCCAGGTCGACGTCCTCGTAGAACATGAAGAAGCGCTCGTCGAAGCCGCCCAGCTCGCGGTACAGGGAGGCGCGCACGAACATCGCCGATCCGGTGGCGAACAGCACGTCGCGCGGCGCCTCGTGGCTGCCGTCGTCGGGGGACCCCGCGTGCCGCTTGTAGCCCATGCCGAACCAGGTCAGGCCCGCGTCGACGAAGTCGACGTTCTCGCCGTCCCAGTCGAGGACCTTGCTCGCCACCGCGCCGACCGTGGGGTCCTCGCGCAGCACCCGCACGGCGGAGGAGACCCAGTCGGGATGCGCGCGGGCGTCGTTGTTGAGGAACGCGAGCACGGTGCCGTCCGCGTGCTCGGCCCCCAGGTTGCAGCCCCCGGCGAAGCCCAGGTTGACCGCGGACTCGACCACGAGCACACCGGGAACGGCGCGGCGGATCCGCTCGGCGCTGCCGTCGCCGGAGCCGTTCTCCACGCAGATCAGCTGGAGGCGGTCGGCCGGGTAGGCCAGCTCCTCGGTGAGGGAGCGCAGGCACGTCACCGTGTCCTCGGCCCCGCGGTAGTTCACCACGACGACCGACACCAGGGGCTGCGCAGCGGGTTCCCGCACTCGGAATCTCTCCTCGGACGTCGATCACAGGGTTGGGGTTAACCCTGCACCATCACTCTCCGCTGTGGGGACCGGATCTGGCGTGCGGACGGATCGAGTGGTGAACGCCACCCGGCGGCCGTGCCGGGGCCGGTCGGAGCAGTGCGGGCCGGGGCGCGCTCCCGGTCACCGGCGACCGGCCCACGCGCGCCACACCGCACCGCGTGACACGGTCGAGCGGCGGCCGATCACCCAGCGCTGCGCCACCGCGGCGGGGGAGCGCAGCCCGACCTCGGCGAGCACCCGCAGCCGCAGGCCGAGCCGGAAGTTGGCCGCGTCGGGCACCGCGGCGCCGCGCAGCCGCCGCACCGGCAGCGCCGCGGTGATCAGCGCGAACCGCGCGAGCTGGGCCAGCGTCACGGTCACCGGCGCGCAGCGCAGCAGCATCAGCAGCCGGTTCCGCTCGTTCCAGAGGTGGAACGGCGCCGAACCGGGCCGCGTGCTGGCGCCGTGCCGGTGCCGCACCCGCGCCGGGCCGACCGAGATCACCCGGTGCCCGGCCAGCCGCAGCCGCCACGCCGTGTCGGTGTCCTCGTAGTAGCAGAAGAACCCCGACGGCACGCCGCCGGCCGCCGCCAGCTCCGCGGTCCGCACGAGCGCGGCCCCGCCGCAGAAGCCGAAGACGTCGCGGCCCGCGACCAGCAGGTCCACGCCGTGCCCGTCCGCCGTCAGCGCGACGCCGACGGACTGCGTCGAGCCGTCGGTCAGCAGCACCGACGAGGTGGCCGCCGCCGCGCCGGGGTCGCCGTCGAGGGCGTCCTCCAGCGCGCCGAGCCAGTCCGGCTCCGGCACCGCGTCGTCGTTGAGCCACGCCACGTACGGGGTGCGCACCAGGGGCAGCGCCGCGGCCAGCCCGCCCGCGTACCCGGCGTTGCGCGGCAGCCGCAGCACGCGCGGCGTGCCGGGGTGCGCGGCGATCAGCTCGGCGGTGCCGTCGTCCGAGGCGTTGTCCAGGACGATCACCTCGTGCGGTCGCCGCTGGGCGGCGAGGGCGTCCAGGCAGGCCGTCACGTGCTCGCGCCCGCGCCACGTCACGACCACCACCGTGCTGACGATCGACACGGCGTGAGACGGTACGGCACGTGCCGGAGCTCGCAGTGCTGACCGAGCAGTTGCTCGCCCCCGTGCCGGGAGGCACGGGCCGCTACACGGCCGAGCTGGCGGCGGCGCTCGCCGGGTGCGCGCCGCCGGGCTGGACCGTCACCGGCGTCGTGAGCAGGCACGCCGACCTCGACGCCGCGCGGATACCCGGTGTCGAGGGACCGCGCGTGCTGCCGCTGCCGCGCCGCGCCCTGATCGCCGCCTGGGACCACGGGGTGCCGCTGTGGCCGGGCGGCGACTCGGTGCACGCCCCGACACCGCTGGCCCCACCGGCGAAGCGCGGGCGCACCCTGGTCGTGACGGTCCACGACACCGTGCCGTGGACGCACCCGGAGACCCTCACGCCGCGCGGCGTCGCCTGGCACCGCAGGGCGATCGGCCGGGCCGTGCGCGCCGCGAACGCGGTCGTCGTGCCCACCGCGGCCGTCGCGCGGGAGCTGCTGCTGCACGCGCCGGGCCCGGCCGGGCTGCACGTCGTCGGGCACGGGCCGTCGGCCGCGCTGGCCGGGGACCGCGCCGACGTGCCCGGCCTGCCCGACCGGTACGTGCTCGCGATCGGCACCGTCGAACCCCGCAAGGGCCTGGACGTGCTGGTGCGCGCGATGGCGGAGCTGACCGAGCCGCTCGTGGTCGTGGGCCCGGCCGGGTGGGGCGGGGTCGACCTGCGGGCCGTCGCCGCCGAGCACGGACTGCCCCCGGAGCGGCTGCGCCTGCTGGGGCGGCTGGACGACGCCGAGCTGGCGACCGTCCTGCACCGCGCGACGGTGCTCGCCGCGCCCAGCCTCGCCGAGGGCTTCGGGCTGCCCGTGCTGGAGGCGATGGCCGCGGGCGTGCCGGTCGTGCACTCCGACGCTCCCGCGCTGACCGAGGTCGCCGGGGGCGCCGGGGTGGTCGTGCCGCGCGGGGACGCCGCCGCGCTGGCGGCCGGGCTGCGCGGTCTGCTGGCGGACCCCGAGCGGGCCGCGCGGGCGGTCGCGGCGGGGCGGCGCAGGGCGGCGGAGTTCAGCTGGGCGGATGCCGCGGCACGGGTGTGGGACCTGCACGCGGGTGTGATCCGGTAGACAGCCGCGTCCGCCGATCCGGGCCAGATCGCGTCTCCGCCGCAGTACCCTCTGTCCCCGTGCCCTCCGTCGAACCGAGCGTGCTGATCGACGCCACCGCGGTACCCACCGATCGTGGCGGGGTCGGCAGGTACGTCGACTCCCTGGTCGGTGCGCTGGACGCGGACGGCGCCCGGATCGCGGTCGTCTGCCAGTCCAGGGACGCCGACCTCTACACGAGGATCGCGCCGAACTCGCGGGTGCTCGTCGCCTCGGACTCGGTCGCCACCCGCACCGCGCGGCTCAGCTGGGAGCAGACGACGCTGCCGCGCATCGTGCGCAGGCTCGGCGTGGACGTGCTGCACTCGCCGCACTACACGATGCCGCTGGCCTCGCCGGTCCCGACGGTCGTCACCCTGCACGACGCCACGTTCTTCACCGACCCGGTCCTGCACTCCTCGGTGAAGGCCCGCTTCTTCCGCGCGTGGACCCGCGCGTCGCTGGCCAGGGCCGCGCTGTGCGTCGTGCCCAGCCGCGCGACCGCCGGCGAGCTCGCGCGCGTCGCGCGGGCCGACCCGCGCGCGCTGCACATCGCCCAGCACGGCGTGGACACCGACCGCTTCCACCCGCCGACGGCGGAGGAGGTCGCCGAGGTCCGCCGCACGCTCGGGCTCGGCCGCACGCCGTACGTGGCGTTCCTCGGCGCGCTGGAGCCCCGCAAGAACGTGCCCGCGCTGATCCGCGGTTTCGCGCAGGCGTGCCGCGGCAGGGCCGACGCGCCCGCGCTCGTCCTCGCCGGGCAGCCCGGCTGGGACGGTCAGGTCGAGCACGCGCTCGACGCCGTCCCGCACCGCATCCGCGTCCTGCGCGCCGGTTACGTGCCGTTCGACCAGCTCGCGGGGTTCCTCGGCGGTGCCGAGCTGGTGGCCTACCCCAGTCTCGGCGAGGGCTTCGGCCTGCCGGTGCTGGAGGCGATGGCGTGCGGCGCCAGCGTGCTCACCACCCGCCGCCTGAGCCTGCCCGAGGTCGGCGGGGACGCCGTGGCGTACTGCGGGGTGGGCGCGGGTGACATCGCCGCGGCGCTGACCGACCTGCTGGACGACCCCGCCCGGCGGACGGCCCTCGCCACCGCCGCGGAGGCCCGCGCCAAGGAGTTCTCCTGGGCGACGAGCGCTCAGGAGCACCGCCTGGCCTACGCGCGCGCCGTGACCCGGCAGGCCCGCCGGCGCTGAGCGCGACGGCCGGTCGCGGTCGATCACCACGTGCACCACGGCCACGCCCGAGCGTGCACAATGTGCCACCGTGACGGAACCGAAGCGCTACGGCGACGACCTCGCGGTCGTGACCGTGACCTACTCGCCCGGTGAGACGCTCGACCTCTTCCTGGAGACGCTGGCCAAGGCCACGAGCAGGCCGGTGCGGGTGGTGCTGGCGGACAACGGCTCCACCGACGGCGTCCCGGAGAGGGCCGCGGCCGAGCGCGAGGACGTGGTGTTCCTGCCGACCGGGGAGAACCTCGGCTACGGCGGCGCGGCGAACCGCGGCGTCGCCGACCTGCCACCGGACGTCGGCTGGGTCGTGGTGGCCAACCCGGACCTGGAGTGGGGACCCGGCTCGCTGGACGCCCTGCTGGAGGCCGCCGGGCGCTGGCCCCGCGGGGGCGCGTTCGGGCCGCTGATCAGGGAGCCGAACGGCGAGGTGTACCCGTCGGCGCGGCTGCTGCCGTCGCTGGGCCGCGGCATCGGCCACGGCGTGTTCGCGAAGGTGTGGCCCGCGAACCCGTGGACCAGGGAGTACCGGCAGGAGAAGGCCGTCGTCGCCGAGCGCGCCGCCGGCTGGCTGTCCGGCTCGTGCCTGCTGCTGCGCCGCGAGGCGTTCGACTCGGTCGACGGCTTCGACTCGCGCTACTTCATGTACTTCGAGGACGTCGACCTGGGCGACCGGCTCGGCAGGGCGGGCTGGCTCAACGTGTTCGTGCCGGGCGCGGAGGTCGTGCACATCGGCGGTCACTCCACCGGCCGCTCGTCGGCCAGGATGCTCGCCGCGCACCACAGCAGCGCCTACCGCTACCTCGCCGACCGCCACCGCGGGCCGCAGTGGGCCCCGCTGCTGCTCGCACTGCGCGTCGGACTCGGCCTGCGGCTGAAGCTGCTCACACGTCGCCGCTGAGGCGCTGGGACAGCGTGTTCTGCCGGTTCGGCTCCGCGCTCCCGTTCAACCGCTGCGACAGGCTCGGCCGGCCGGTGTCGGTCTGCTGCACGGTCGGCACGAGCCCCTGCACCGGCTGCTCCTTGCGCTGGGGCGCGGCGGGCTTCTGCGGCTGACCCGGCTGCTGCTGGGGCGCCTGCGCCCTGACGGGCTGCGGTTGACCCGGCTGCTGCTGACCGGCCTGCTGCTGGCCCGGCTGCTGCTGGCCCGGCTGCTGGGGGGCCGGGGCCGCCTGCGGGGGCTGCCCGGCCGCGGTCCGCGCCGACAGGACCATCGTGGAGTCCGGGTCGAGGCCGCGCGGGTCCACCGCGGCCACGACGGACCTGGGGATCTGCTGCGTCGCGGACGAGTCCATCGGCGAGGTCATGTTGTCCGGCGTGACGACGTGCAGGCCGCGTGCTCGGGCACGGGCGAGTACTGCGTCGGCCCGGTCGCGGGGGTCCATGCGGATCTCTCCTGCGTTCCCTGAGGCCGGCTGAGGGGCCGGCGTTGCTACGTCGCCCGCCAGCGGGCGCGACACCGGACGTGCCGGTCGACTCCTGCTGACGTGGTGCTCCTCCGCAAGAGTATTACCCACGGCAGCCTCCGGTAAGAGGACCGGGTGATCTCGTGTCCCTCCGGCATCGGCGCGGTGGCCGAACGCCCCGGCCGCGGTTGCCCGGCCGCACCCGCCCCGGCCCGCTCCGCGCGGCAGTTCGCGAGGTGCTTTCACGAACTGGACCACCGCGCTGCGCAATGGGCCGGACACCCTGAGCGCGGTGGTGATCACGTGATCACCACCGGTGGACCGAGCGTTCGTCCGCCGGGTGCCGAGGAATCGGTACGACGATTCGCGTTCGCGATTCCACCCGATTTCGGCGGTGGTCGTTCCGCCGTGCGGATCACCCGTCAGATGAACCGCTCGGCGTTGTTCTCGCGCAGTCCGCTGATGACCTTCTTGATGTCCTGCACCCGGTCCCGCTTGCACACGAGCACGGCGTCCTCGGTGTCGACGACGATCAGGTCCTTGACGCCGACGAGGGCCACCGCCCTGCCCCGGCTGGGCAGCACGACGACGTCCGAGCTGTCGACCGAGACGATCTGCCGGTCGTCCCCGGCCTCCGTGCCACCGGCCACGGCGATGGAGATCACCGAATCGGTCACCTCGGTGCCGAGGACCTCCGCCAGCGTCTCGAAGTCGCCGATGTCGCTCCAGCCGAAGTCGCCCGGCACGGTCGCGACCAGGCCGTCCTCCGCGGCGGGCTCCATGACCGCGTACTCGACGGCGACCTTCGGGATGGTCGGCCACAGCCGCTGCAGGACCTCGTCGCGGTCCTCGGTGTCCCAGCTCGCCGCGATCTCCAGCACGGGCCCGGCGACGTCCGGGCGGCGGGCGGTGAGCTCGTCGAGGAAGCGGCTCACCCGCCACACGAACATGCTGGCGTTCCAGAGGTACTTCCCGGAGTCGACGTACCTGGTGGCGACGTCGAGGGAGGGCTTCTCCTTGAACTCCAGGACCCGCTGCAACCGGTCGTTCTCCACCGGCTCGCTGCACCGCAGGTAGCCGTAGCCGGTCTCCGGCCTGGTCGGGGTGATCCCGATCGTCATCAGGTAGCCCTGCTCGGCGCCCTCCACGGCCTTGCCCACCACGCGGTCGAAGACCGCCGTGTCGCGGATCAGGTGGTCGGCCGCGAAGGAGGCCATGATCGCGTCCGGGTCCCGCTGGGCGATGACGGCCGCGGCCAGCGCGATGGCCGGGCAGGAATCCCGCGCCGACGGCTCGACGAGAATGTTCTCCACCGGCAGGGACGGAAGCTGGCGGGCCACTCCCGCCGAGTGCGCCGAACCGGTCACGACGTACACCCGATCAGCGGTCGCGAGCGGTTCCAGTCGTGCGAACGTCGCTTCCAGAAGTGAATTCCGCGTGCCCGTCAACGGGTGCAGGAACTTCGGATTGCTGGCGCGTGACAACGGCCACAGTCGTGTACCGCTACCGCCTGCGGGAACAACGACGTGCAAGTTTTCGTGTGACAACGAGAACCGTCCCTCGACTCTTCCGCAACCGGATTCGGGCCACTGTAGCCGAGCGGTGTCGTACGGTCTGCCGGTGACGGAAAGCCGCTCGTGCCGTTCCTGGCGCCCTCCGCACGCGCTCGACGTGGCGGCCGTGCTCGACCCCCTGTGCCGCGGCGCGGCCGATCCGACCTTCCGCGCCGACCACTCCGGCGGGCTCTGGCTGACCGCCACCACGCCCGCCGGGAGCGGCACCGCGCACGTCCGCCGGGACGGCTCCGGCGACGTGCGCGCGCGGGCGTGGGGCGACGGCGCGGACTGGTTGCTCGACGGCCTGCCCGCGCTGCTGGGCGCGTCCGACACGGCGTTCGGCGACTTCGAACCCCACCACCACCCGCTGGTGCGCGCCACCCACCGGCGCGCGCCGGGACTGCGGCTCGGCGCGACCGGGCGGGTGTGGGACGCGCTGGTGCCCGCGGTCCTGGAGCAGAGGGTCACCGTCGTGGAGGCGCACCGGTCGTGGCGCGAGCTGTGCCGCCGCTTCGGCGCTCCGGCCCCCGGACCGGCCCCGGAGGGGATGCGCGTGCCGCCCACGCCGCACGCGCTGCTGCGCGTCACCGACTGGGAGTGGCACCTGGCCGGGGTGGACGCCACGCGCCGCCGCACGCTCGTCGCCTGCGCGCGGGTGGCGCACCGGCTGGAGCGCGCCGCCGTGCTGGGCGGCGAGGAGGGACGGCGGCTGCTGCGGCTCGTGCCCGGTGTCGGCGCCTGGACGGCGGCCGAGGTGGCGCAGCGGGCCTGGGGCGACCCGGACGCGGTCAGCGTCGGCGACTTCCACCTGTCCACCGTGGTGGGCTGGGCACTGGCCGGCCGTCCGCTGGACGACGACGGGATGCTGGAGGTCCTCGCCCCGTACGCCCCGCAGCGGCACCGGGCCGTGCGCTACGTGCGGGCCTCCGGCTTCCGCCGTCCGCGCTTCGGCCCGCGGACCGCCGTCCGCGACCACCGGGCCGTCTGACCCCGACGGTCAGCGCAACCGGGCGAGGGCCGCCTCGATCATCGGGACGAGGTCGTCGACGTTCGACGGCAGCGAGTCGAGCGGCCACCACTGCAGGTCGTCGGACTCGGCGCTGCGCACGGGGCGCGCGCCCACCGGGGCGCGCACCAGGAACCGCACGTCGAAGTGCCTGGTCGGCTTGCCCAGCGAGCACGTGATGGGGTGCACCTCCAGGTGGATCGGCCGCGGCTCGATGCGCAGCCCGGTGATCCCGGACTCCTCGGTGGCCTCCCGCAGCGCCGCGCCGAGCAGCGTCTCGTCGTCCGGCTCGCAGTGCCCGCCGAGCTGGAGCCAGCGGCCCACGCGCGGGTGCAGCGTCAGCAGCACGTGCTCCGCCGCGGCGTCCAGCACCACGGCGGACGCCGTGACGTGACCGGGCTCGCAGGAGCGCAGGCACCCGTCCTCGCGCGCAGCCAGGAACCCCAGGTACGCGTGGCGCAGCGCCTCCTGCCCCGGCTCGCCGGGGTTCCAGCCGCTCAGCACCGAGACGGTGTCGGCGTGCAGGCTCACAGTTCGACCAGTCCTTCGTCGGGATCGCGCGGCGGTCGCGGCGCGAGCGGCTCCTCCGGGTGGCCGACGGCGACGGCGCCGAGCGGCTCCCACTCCTGCGGCAGGTCGAGCACCTCGCGCACGACGCCGGCGCAGAAGATCGTCGACGACACCCAGCACGAGGCCAGGCCCTCGGCGGCGAGCGCCACCAGCAGGCCCTGCACGGCGGCCCCTCCGGCGACGGTGAACATCGTCTTCTCGGCCTCGGAGCGGCGCGCGTCGGGGTAGCTGTGCGCGCCCTCGCGGACGAGGAACGGCAGCACCAGCTCCGTGGCACCCCACAGCAGGTCGCCCCGGCGCACCCGCCGCTCCACGCGCTCCTCCGGCAGCCCGTCGGCGCGCAGGTCGGCCCGCCACGCCTCGCGCATCGCCGTCAGCAGCCGCGCGCGGCGCTCGCGGTCGCGCACGTGGACGAAGCGCACGGGACGGGTGTGGTGCGGCGCGGGCGCGGTCAGCGCGGCCCCGACGGCGCGGCGCAGCGCGTCCGCGTCGACCGGCTCACCGGTGAACGTCCGCACCGACCGGCGCAGCAGCACGGCCTCCGCGCGACCGCGCGCGGTGGCCTCCGCCGTGCCGAGGCTGAACAGGTCCTCCTCGACGGGCCGGGCGAGGTCGCGCGCGGTGGAGCCGTCGTCGGTCACCGGCAGCCCGCGCAGCACCGCAGCGGGCGTCGCGCCGAGCTTGCCCTTCACCAGGTCGGCCGCGCCCGCGATCTCGTCCGCGACGGCGACCTCGGTCACCAGCAGTTCGTTGCCCTGCCGGTCGACCTGACCGGAGTAGCGGTGCAGCACGGACAGCCCGGCCGAGCCGATGGCCACGTCGGTCTGGCCGACCCGCCACGCCCGTCCCATCGTGTCGGTGACGACCACGGCCACCGTCACGCCGAGCAGGTCGCGCAGGGCGTCGCGCAGCGCGGCGGCCGAGGCGTCGGGCCGCTCGGGCAGCAGGGCGATCTCGCCGCGGTCGACGTTGGAGGCGTCCACCCCGGAGGCGGCCTGCACGACGCCCAGCCCGTTCTGCGTGATGAGCGTGCGGCCCCTGCGGGCCAGCACGCGGACGGCCTCCTCCTCGACCCACCGGCGGCGGATCGCGTCGCGCTGCTCCGGGTCGTCGGGCACGGCGACGAGCCGTCCCTCCACCTTGGAGAGCACCTTGCTGGTCACGACGAGGACGTCGCCGTCGCGCAGCCACGGGGCCGCGGCCGCGACGGCTCCCGCGAGGTCGTCACCGGGCCGGAACTCGGGCAGTCCCCGGACCGGCAGCAGTTCGATCCGCCCCGGCGCGGCGTGGTCAGCCAACGGGAGCTCCCGCGAGTTCGAGCGCGGCGCGCGCCATCGCGGCGGTGGCCGGCACGTCGGTCATCAGCAGCGGCACGGCGCGCACGGCGACGTTGGGCACGTCACCGGTCTCGCCGCTGTGCACGAGCCAGCCGTCGAGCAGGCCGTCGTCGGAGCACTGCCGCGAGCCGTAGTGGCGGCCCACGGCGTCGGCGGTGCTCTCCACCCCGATGGCGCTCAGGCAGGCGTCGGCCATCCCGCGCAGCGGCCTGCCGCCGATGATCGGGGACACGCCGACGACACCGGCGGAGGTCTTGCGCAGCGCGTCGGCGACGCCGGGCACGGCGAGGATCGTGCCGATGCTCACGACCGGGTTGGACGGCGCGACGAGCACGGCGTCCGCCCCGGCGACGGCCTCCAGCACACCGGGTCCCGCCGTCGCCTCGTCGGCACCGACGGAGGCGAACGACCTGGCCGGGATCTCGGCGCGGTGGCGCACCCACCACTCCTGGAAGTGGATCGCCCTCGGCTCGCCGGTCTCCGGGTCGTCGATCACGACGTGGGTCTCCACGCGGTCGTCCGACATGGGCAGCAGCCGCACGCCGGGCTTCCAGCGGGCGCACAGGGCCTCGGTGACCGCCGAGAGCGGGTACCCGGCGTTGAGCATCCTGGTCCGCACCAGGTGCGTGGCCACGTCCCGGTCGCCCAGCCCGAACCACGTCGGGTCGGCGCCGTAGGCGGCCAGTTCCTCCTTGACCTTCCAGCTCTCGTCCGCGCGGCCCCAGCCGCGCTCGGAGTCGATCCCACCCCCCAGGGTGTACGTGCAGGTGTCCAGGTCCGGGCAGATGCGCAACCCGTGCATCCACACGTCGTCACCGGTGTTCACCACCGCGGTGACCTCGTGCTCGGACTCCCCGGCACCCACCGGGGGCAGCCCCAGCGCAGCCTTGACACCCAGCAGGAACCGCGCCCCGCCGACTCCACCCACCAGTACGACGACCTTCACGGATCGTGATCCTCGCACGGGCGGGTGAAGCTCACGTCGTCAGCGCCAGAACAGGAAGTTGCTCTGTCCGAGCGCCGCCGCGTACCGGTCGCCGCCCAGCAGCTCGAACACCGAGAACGCCAGGTCGAAGAACAGCGAGCCGACCGACGGCAGGCCGATCAGGACGGCGAACAGGACGAGCGGCGCCCACGGCCGGGCCTTCGCGCCGAACGCCTGCGCCTGTGGCGAGGTCCACGGCTCGATCGCGCCCCACCCGTCCAGGCCGGGCACCGGCAGGACGTTCAGGACGAACGCGATGATCTGCACCATCGCCAGGTAGGACAGCGCGTGCGCGAGCGCGCCGGTCGGCGAGAACAGGACGACCGCGCCGATCAGCAGCCCGCCGAGCGCGAGGTTGGTCAGCGGCCCGGCGAGCGAGACCATCGACTCGACCCGCTTGTCGCGCAGCGCGTGGTGGTTGATCCACACCGCGCCGCCGGGCAGCGGGATGCCGCCGAAGGCCAGCAGGACCAGCGGCAGCACGATGCTCAGCACCGGATCGGTGTAGCGGCGGATGTCCAGGCTGAGGTAGCCCTTGTGCACGACGGAGTGATCACCGCCGCGGAACGCGACGTAGGCGTGGCCGAACTCGTGCAGGCACAGGGACGTCGCCCAGCCGCCCAGCACGAACAGGACCGTGCCGCCGATCCGGGCGGCCCCGGACTCCAGCAGGGTCAGGGCGGCGCCCGCCGCGGTCACCGCGAGCAGGCCGAGGAACAGTGGACTGGGTCGCACCGCTGATCGCTTCACCCCTCCAGTGTGGCGTGTCCGGAAAGCGGCCCGTAGACCGTCCGGGAACCCGTGCCCCGGACGCCCTCGCGTGTACTCACCCTCCGTGCCGTCGGTCAAGCTGTTCGCGGCCGTTCGCGCGAATATCCCCCGACGTGTGGACTCCGCTTGACCCCCTGCTGTGACGCAGGTGTAATCACATCGGTGTCATTCGTCGTTGTGGGAACGGCGCGTGGTGTCCGCCAACCGGGGAGAGCGGAAGGCGAGGAGGCGGACGGATGCAGGAAATCGACGGGGGTCGCGCTGTGGAACCGGGGGAGAGTTCGACCCGGGAGTCGGGATTGTTCTCCGACCTGTTCGACGCGACCGACGAACAGGACTGGCAGGAGCGCGCCCTGTGCGCGCAGACCGACCCCGAGGCGTTCTTCCCCGAGAAGGGGGGGTCGACCAGGGAGGCCAAGCGCATCTGCCTGGGCTGCGAGGTGCGTTCCGAGTGCCTGGAGTACGCCCTCGCGCACGACGAGCGCTTCGGCATCTGGGGCGGACTGTCCGAGCGCGAGCGGAGGAAGCTCAAGAAACGCGCGGTGTGACGAGATCGACCCGTCGGTGGGAGACGGATTTGATCAAGTTCGAGTGACGACCGCAAAACGAGCCGTTCATCCGTCATAACGTGTCGGCGAACACGTTCGACATGACGAAGGCTCGATTTCTGGGAGCGGCACTTGACGGGCAGCGCCCCTCCGCGGCTGACGACGGCGCCGGTGCTCGCGGTCCTGGTCTGCCACGACGGCGACCGGTGGCTCGGCACGGCGCTGTCCGCGCTGCGCCGCCAGCACCCGCGACCGCGGCACGTGATCGCGGTCGACACCGGGTCGGCCGACCGCACGGCCGCGCTGCTGGCGAACGCCTCCACCGGGGACGAGCGGGTCCTCGACGGCGTGCTGACGCTGGCGCGCGACACCGGGTTCGGCGCCGCGGTGCACGCCGCGGTCGAGCACGCGGTGCGGCGCTGGGGCGACCCCGGCAGGTGGATCTGGGTGCTGCACGACGACGCCGCGCCCGAGCCGGACTGCCTGGCGAGCCTGCTCACGGCGGCCGAGGTGTCGCCGTCGGCCGCCGTGCTGGGACCGCTGTCCCTGGACTGGGCCGACCCGCGGCTGGTCGTGGAGGCCGGGGTGTCCGCGGACGCGTCCGGCCACCGGCAGACCGGCATCGCCGCGGGCGACCCCGAGGCCGCCCGCTCCTTCGAGCAGAGCACCGAGGTGCTCGCCGTGTCCTCCGCCGGGACGCTGATCCGGCGGGAGGTGTGGGACGAGGTCGGCGGCTACGACCGCCTCCTGCCGCTGCTGCACGACGACCTCGACCTCGGCTGGCGGGTCAACCGCGCCGGTCACGTCGTGCTGTGCGTGCCCGCCGCCCGGATGCGGCACGCCCGCGCCCTCACCCGCGGCGAGCGCGAACCGGACGCGGTCGCCGCACGGCCCGGACCGGCGCGGCGGGGAGTGGACCGCGCCCACGGGACGCGCACGTTCCTGGTGAACACCTCCACCCCCTCGTTCCTGATCGGCCTGCCCCGGCTCGCCCTGCTCCTGCTGCTGCGGGCGCTGGGCTTCCTGCTGCTGCGCAGGCCGTCCGACGCGGCAGCCGAGGTGAGCGCCCTGCGCCACCTGCTCAGCGGCCGGGCACGCCTGCTGGCCGGGCGGCGCGAGCGCCCCGCCGCCGGTCCGGTGCGCGGCCTGTTCACCAGCAGGCTCACCCGGCTGCGCAACGCCGTGCGGGCGGTGGCGTCGTTCCTGATCCGCCGGCGCGTCGAGGCCGACGCCGCGCTCGGCCGGCTCCCCGAACGGGAGCACCGGCCGAGCGGATGGCTGCCCCCGCGCACCTCCGGGCGCCGCGCGGTCGGGCCGCAGGCGCTGCCCGCGGGCGCCCTGCCGGGACGGGTGCGGGCCACGGCCGGGCTGCGCCGCCCGCCGTCGGTCGTGCCGGTGACCGCCGACGCCGTGCTCGCGCCGTCGCTGCGCCCCAGCCCCGTGCCCCGGCCCTCGCCGGTTCCGCGCGGCGGGCCGCCCGCGCCGGACCGGTCGATCGTGTTCGTCGAGGTGGACCGGGCCCGCGTGCTGCGCTCCCTGCTGCTCGCGCCGCCGCTGCTGCTGGTGCTGGCACTGACGGCGTTCGCGCTGGCTGCCAACGGCGGGCGGCTCGGCCTCGACCTCGCGGGCGGCCGGCTGCTGCCCGTGCGAGACCTCGCGGGGACCTGGTCGGAGTACCTCGCGTCGTGGCACCCGGTCGGCGGCGGCACCGCGGCGCAGGCCCCCGCCGCGCTGGCCGTCGTGGGCGCGCTCGGCGCGCTGCTCGGCGGACCGCAGGCCGCGGTGGCGCTGCTGATGATCGGCGACGCGCCCCTGGCGGCGCTGGCCGCCTACGCGGCCAGTCGCGGCCTGCGGGTGCGCCGCTCGGTGCGCGCCGTCGTGGCCGCCGCCTACGGCCTGCTGCCCGCCGCCACGTCGGCCGTGAGCCAGGGCAGGCCGGACGTGGTCGTCGCGCACGTCCTGACCCCGCTCGTCTTCGCCGGTGTCGTCGCGGTGCTGCGCCCGGCGCGCGGCGCGTCCTGGTTGCCCGTCGCGTCCGGCACGTCCCTCGGCGTCGCCCTGCTGGGCGCGTTCTCCCCCCTGCTGCACGGCCTGGCGGTGCTCGGGGCGCTGGCCGGGTTCGTCGCGGTGCCGGGCGCCCGCGGCGACGGCCGCCGCCGCGTCGCCGCGCTGTTCGCCGTGGTGCTGCTGCCGCTGGGCCTGCTGCTGCCGTGGCCTGCGGCGGTGCTGGCCGACCCGTCGGTGGTGCTGCACGGCGTGGGCGCGCGGGTGCCGGGGCAGGCGGTCGCCGTGACGGACCTGCTCGCCCTGCGCCCCGGCGGGCCGGGAGCGCTGCCGCTGGTCGGGGCGCTCGTCGTGCTGGCCGCGCTGGGCGCGCTGGTGCTGCGGCCGGACCGCGCGATGCTCGGCGGGGCGGCGGTCGTCGCGCTGGGCGTGGCGGGCCTCGCGCTGCTGCTCGCCGTGCCCGTGACGCCCGCCGCCGGTGGCCCGGCCGAGCACGGCTGGCCGGGAGCGCCGCTCGTCGTGGCCGGGTGGGGCCTGCTGTGGGTGGTGCTCGCGGCGTGCCGCCGCGACGTCCCGCCCGGCCGCGCCGCGCACCCGCCGCTGCGCCGGGCCGTGTCGGTGGCCGGGGTGCTCGCCGTGACCGCGCTGGCGGTCGGGGGCGCGCTGGGGCTGCGGGAGGGCCCGCTGCGCGCGGGCGGCGGGCCGCGCCTGCCGGCGACGCTGGAGCGCGAGGTCGCCGAGACCGGACGCGCCGTGCTGGTCGTCGGCGCGCACGGCGAGCCGACCCGGCAGACGACCGGCCGGATGCCCGCCTTCGCCGACGACGACCTCGTGCCGACCCCGTCGACGCCCGCGCGGCTGGCGGACTGGGCCGACGCCCTCACCGGCGACTCGGCCGAGCGGGCCCGCATGGCGCTGGCGCGGGCCGCGGCGGCCGGTGTGGCGTTCGTGGTGCTGCCCGACGCCGCCGCCGCCGACCGGCTGACCACCGCGGCCGGCGAGCTGGTCGCGGAGACGCCGCCGACGTCCGACGGGCGGCCCGTGCTGCGGGTGCAGCTCGCGACGGGCACCGTCGTGCTGCTGTCGCCGGAGATGGCGCGGCGGGCGCGCGGCGGAGGAGAACCGGCGGGGGAGCTGGGCGCCCCCGGCATCGCGCCCGCGGAGGCCGCGCCGCCGGAGCTGGCCGTGCGCGTCTCCGACGGCCCGGACGGGAGGCTGCTGGTGCTGGCGGCCGAGGACGAGCCGGGCTGGACCGCCACCGTCGACGGCCGCCCCGTGCCGATCGCCCGCGCCTGGGGCCACCAGGTCGGCGTCCCGCTGCCCGCCACCGCGTCGGACGTGCGGGTGGAGCACTCGACGACCCTGCGCGACCTGCTCCTGCTGGCCCAGGCCGCCGCGACCCTGTTCACCGTCCTGACGGCGGTCCCGACCCGCCGCCCGCGCGAGTTGAGCGTTCAGGCACCACGAGGTGAGCGTTCAGGCAGCGCGAGTTGAGCATCGGGGGACGGGCGGGTGTCGCGAACGCTCACCTCGCGGTGCTCGAACGCTCAACTCGCGGTGCCTGAACGCTCAACTCGCGGTGCTCGGACGGCCTACTCGCCGTCCACCACGTCCGGGTCCAGGCCCAGGTAGTTCGCCACCTGTTCCACCAGGACGTCGTGGACCAGGTCCGACAGGTCGGCGCCGTCCTTCGCGCGCGCTTCCAGGGGACGGCGGTACAGCACGATGCGCGCTCGCGTGGGCAGGCCCTGGCGGTCGACCGTCGCCGGGACGAGCCGGGCGAGGGGCACGTTGCCGTCCTCGACGACGTCCTCCTCGGTGCCCTGCACGTCGGGCACGTCGTCGACGGCCACGTCGAGCTGGGTCAGCTCGGTCCGCCACCTCGCCTCGATCGGTTCGAGCGCTTCGATCACCAGCGCGTCGAACCTCTCGGCACGGCTGCGCGCCGCCGGCAGGGTAGCCGGGTACAGGGGTCCTCGCAGGCCACGACCGTGCCGGTCGCGATTGCGCCGTCGCGAAAGTCCCTCTCTGCGCGAGCCTCTGGCCATCACCACGGGCATGAGCCTAATAGCTCGGTCGTGTGTCGTCCGCGTGCCTACGACACGCAGGTGGGCGGACGCGCTATCGTCCCCGCCGTGCGGAGCGTGAGACGGTGCTCGCGAACCGGGTGCGCCAACCCGGCTGTCGCGACGCTCACCTACGCCTACGCGGACTCGACCGCGGTCGTGGGGCCGCTCGCCACCTACTCCGAACCGCACAGCTACGACCTGTGCGAGGAGCACGCGATGCGGCTCACCGCGCCCCGCGGCTGGGAGGTCGTCCGACACCAGGGCGAGTTCGTCGCGCCGGAGCCGACCGTGGACGACCTGACCGCTCTGGCGGAGGCGGTGCGGGAGGCGGGCCGGGCGGACCGGTCCATCGAGCCCGAACTGCCCGCGGGCAGCGGCAGACGGGGCCACCTGCGTGTTCTGCCCGACCCCCGCGACGACTGAGGCGACCGCACGCGGCCGCGGCGAGCGCGCCGGTAGGCTTCTGGACTGCACCGTCGTCAAGAGCGAGAACGTGGTCCGACCCCGGGAGAAGTGCGTGCGCGACCTGTCCGGCTTCGTCAAGGCATACGACATCCGCGGAGTCGTGGGTGAGCAGCTCGACGTCGACGTCGTGCGCGATCTGGGTGCGGCGTTCGCCCGTCTCGTCGGCGGCCCCGCCGTGGTGATCGGCCACGACATGCGCGACTCGTCCCCCGAGCTGTCCGACGCGTTCGCGCGCGGCGTCACCGCCCAGGGCGTCGACGTCATCAGCATCGGCCTGGCCAGCACCGACATGCTCTACTTCGCCTCCGGCCGGCTCGACCTGCCCGGCGCGATGTTCACCGCGAGCCACAACCCGGCGAAGTACAACGGCATCAAGCTGTGCCGCGCGGGCGCCGCCCCCGTCGGGCAGGACTCGGGCCTCGCCCAGATCCGCCGCGACGTCGAGGAGGGCGTGCCCGACGCCACCGGCGTGGAGCCGGGCTCGGTGACCACCCGCGACATGCTCGCCGAGTACGCCGCGTACCTCCGCCAGCTCGTCGACCTGTCCGGCAGCAGGCCGCTGACGGTCGCCGTCGACGCGGGCAACGGCATGGGCGGCCACACCGTGCCCGAGGTGTTCGACGGGCTGCCGTTCGAGGTCGTCCCGATGTACTTCGAGCTGGACGGGAACTTCCCCAACCACGAGGCGAACCCGCTGGACCCGGCCAACCTGGTCGACCTCCGGGCGAAGGTGCGCGAGGTCGGCGCGGACGTCGGCCTCGCCTTCGACGGCGACGCGGACCGCTGCTTCGTGGTGGACGAGCGCGGCGAGCCGGTCTCGCCCAGCGCCATCACCGCGCTCGTGGCGGCGCGCGAGCTGGCGAAGAACCCCGGCGGCACGATCATCCACAACCTGATCACCTCGCGCGCCGTGCCCGAGATCGTCGCGGAGCACGGCGGCACGGCGGTGCGCACCCGCGTGGGCCACTCCTTCATCAAGGAGGAGATGGCCCGCACCGGCGCGATCTTCGGCGGCGAGCACTCCGCGCACTACTACTTCCGCGACTTCTGGCGTGCCGACACCGGGATGCTGGCCGCACTGCACGTGCTGGCCGCGCTCGGCGAGCAGCAGGGCCCGCTGTCCGAGCTGACCAGCGCGTACGAGCGCTACTCGGCCTCCGGTGAGATCAACTCGACGGTGACCGACCAGGCCGCGAAGGTCGCCGAGATCACGGCGCTCTACGGCGCTCGCGAGGGCGTCGCCCTGGACGAGGTGGACGGCCTGACCGTGTCGCTGCCCGACGGCTCGTGGTTCAACCTGCGCGCCTCCAACACCGAACCGCTGCTGCGCCTCAACGTGGAAGCGGCCGACGCCGACGCCGTCGCCGCGCTGCGCGACGAGGTGCTCGCCGTGGTCCGGGCCTGATCCCGCTCCACCCACCCGACACCAGCGAGGAGATGACCGTGGCCGTGCAGCTCGACGCGCAACTGCTCGACATCCTGGCCTGCCCGTGCCCCGAGCACGCTCCGCTGAGCGTCGGCACCCCCGACGACCCGGAAGCGGACTTCCTGACCTGCACCTCCTGCGGCCGGTCGTTCCCGGTCCGCGACGGCATCCCGGTGCTGCTGCTCGACGAAGCGGTCGCGCCCTCCGGGGATTCGGCGGGGTGACGCGTGGAGTTCGACGACAGTCTGCTCGACGACCAGTCCCGGCTCGCCGACGCCGACACCGGGGGATGGCTGCGCGCCGCCGCGATGGCGGGCGCGCAGGTGCGGGCCGCCACTGAGGCGGCCACCGAGGCCGACGTGCCGCGGGTCTTCGCCGAACGCCCCAGGGCGCTGGTGCTCGTCACCCGTCCCGGCGTGGCGCGCTCGGTCGCCGGTCTCGTGACGGCCATGCTCGGCCCGTCGTGCCCGGTCCCGGTGGTCACCTCCGACTCGGTGCCCACCTGGGTGGGCGCGCTCGACGTGGTGCTCGCGCACACGGAGGACCCCGGCGACGACGTGCTGGCCGAGTCGATCGACCTGGCGGGCCGTCGCGGCGCCCGCGTACTGGTGTCCGCGCCGGGCGAGGGCCCCGTGGCGGCGTCCGCCGCCGGGCGCGCGGTGCTCGTGCCCGCCAGGGTGCCGGTGCCGACCGGGTTCGGCTTCGCCCGCGCGTTCGCGTCGTGGCTGGTCGTGCTGAACGCGCTCGGCCTGGTGCGGGGGAACGTGGCCGCCGTCGCCGACGAGCTGGACCGGGAGGCCGAGCGCGACCACCCGCAGCACGAGTCGTTCGTGAACCCGGCGAAGTCGCTGGCGCTGCGCCTGGTGGACCGCACGCCCCTGCTGTGGGGGCTGGACGACGTCGCCACGGCGGTGGGCGCGCACGGGGCGTTCGTCCTCGCCGCGCACGCCGGTGTGGTCTCCGACGTCGCGTCCTACCCGCAGGCGCTGACCAGGCGGGTGCTGCACCGCACCGCGGTCGGGGGCAGCGCGGCGGTCGACATCTTCGCCGACCCGGAGGACCAGCGGGCCGGACTGCTGAGGGTGTTCCTGCTCTCCGTGCGGCAGTCCCCGGAGACGGCTGCGCTGCGCCGCGTCGCCGAGGAGACGCTGTCCGGCGCCGATCTGCTGGAGCCCGTGGAGGAGGCCGTCGGAGGAGACGCCGTGGGCGCCGCGCTGCTGGCGCTGCGGTTCGAGCTGGCCTCGCTGTACCTGGGACTGGCCACCGGCACGGTCGGCGGTCCAGGGCTCTACGCGCCGGCGGTCTGACGCCGATGAGGGAGTGACGTCGAAGTGGAACTGCTGCACAACGCGGTCCGGTCGTACGCGTGGGGTTCGCGCACGGCGATCGCCGAGCTGCTCGGGAAGGAGGTGCCCGCACCCCACCCGCAGGCCGAGCTGTGGATGGGAGCCCATCCGGGCGACCCGTCGCGCGTCGTCGGTCCCGACGGCCGGGAGCGCTCGCTGCTCGACGTGCTGGTCGCCGATCCCGCCGGTCAGCTCGGGGCCGCGGCTGTTCAGCGCTGGGGCAACCGCCTGCCGTTCCTGCTGAAGGTGCTGGCCGCTGAGGAGGCGCTGAGCCTGCAGGCGCACCCGTCCGCCCAGCAGGCCGCGGAGGGGTTCGCCGCCGAGGAGGCGGCCGGGGTTCCGCTGGACGCGCGGACGCGCAACTACAAGGACGCCTCGCCCAAGCCCGAGCTGCTCTGCGCGCTGACGGAGTTCCACGCGCTCGCCGGGTTCCGCGACCCGCGGCGCACGGTCGCGCTGCTCCAGTCCCTGGAGGCCCCCGACTTCGCCCCCTACACGGGACTGCTGGCGGCGCAGCCGGACTCCGCCGGACTGCGCGCGCTGTTCACGACGCTGATCACGCTGCCGCAGCAGGCGCTGGACGCGCTGCTGCCGCAGGTGCTCGACGCGTGCGTGCTGCACGTGAAGGACCACGGCGAGTTCGACCTGGAGTGCCGCACCGTCCTGGAGCTGGGCGAGGCGTACCCCGGTGACGCGGGGGTGCTGGCCGCGCTGCTGCTCAACCGGCTCGTGCTCCAGCCCGGCGAGGCGATCTACCTGCCCGCGGGCAACCTGCACGCCTACCTGCGGGGCACCGGCGTGGAGATCCTCGCCAACTCCGACAACGTGCTGCGCTGCGGGCTCACCCCGAAGCACGTCGACGTGCCCGAGCTGATGCGGGTGCTGGACTTCTCCTCCGGTGACATGCCGGTGCTGCGCGGCGAGGAGGTCGCGCCCGGCCTGGCGGTGTACCCCACGGACGCGCGCGAGTTCGAGCTCTCCCGGATCGACCTCGCGCCCGGAGCGGAGGTGCGGGTGGAGCACGACGGCCCGCAGATCCTGCTCTGCACGCACGGCGAGGTCCGGCTGACCGGCGAGCTGGGCGACCGGCTCGACCTGGGGCGCGGCGGCTCGGTGTGGCTGGCGGCGACCGACCCCGCCGTGGTCGTCACCGCGGCCGGCGACACCCCGGCGCAGCTGTTCAGGGCCACCGCGGGTACGGGCGGACCGGTCAGCGCCTAGGGTCTACCCCGGCATACCGGACGTCTCGATCGAGGAGCACACGTGTCAGCAGGGGGCGGTACCAAGGCGATCATCGCCGCGTTGTTTGCCAACGCGGGCATCGCGGTGGCGAAGTTCGTCGGATTCCTCATCACCGGCTCGTCGTCGATGCTCGCGGAGTCGGTGCACTCGGTGGCCGACACGTCGAACCAGGGCCTGCTGCTGCTCGGGCAGAAGACGTCGCAGCGCAAGGCCACGCAGAACCACCCGTTCGGCTTCGGCCGCGACCGCTACTTCTACTCGTTCGTCGTGGCGCTGATGCTGTTCAGCCTCGGCTCGGTCTTCGCGCTCTACGAGGGCATCCACAAGCTCCAGCACCCGGAGGCGCTCAGCTCGCCGATGGTCGCCGTGGTGATCCTCGTCGTCGCGATCGGCCTGGAGACCTACAGCTTCCGCACCGCCATCGTCGAGTCGAAGGCGGTCAAGGGCAACGCCACCTGGTGGCAGTTCATCCGGCAGTCCAAGACGCCGGAGCTGCCGGTGGTGCTGCTGGAGGACGCGGGCGCGCTGATCGGTCTGGTCCTCGCGCTCATCGGCGTCGGCCTGGCCACGGTCACCGGCGACCCGGTGTTCGACGCGCTGGGCACCATCTCCATCGGCTTGCTGCTGGGCGTCATCGCGATCGTGCTGATCATCGAGATGAAGAGCCTGCTCATCGGCGAGGGCGCGAGCCCGGCCGAGCTGGACGTGATCGTCGACGAGCTGGCCGCGGGCAAGGTGCAGCGCGTCATCCACATCCGCACGCAGTACATCGGTCCCGACGAGCTGCTCGTCGCGGCCAAGATCGCCCTCGCTCCGGGCCTCCCGGTGGTGGAGGTCGCGCAGGCGATCGACGACGCCGAGCACCGGGTGCGCAACAAGGTCCCGGCCGCGCGCCTGATCTACCTGGAGCCGGACCTGGACCGCAGCACGGTGGAGTAGCGCCGCACGACGCACACGGGGCCGCCGCGGTTCGACCGCGGCGGCCCCGCTCGCGTTCGTCAGGCGATGTGGACGCCGAAGTCCCGGTTCGCCGTGCGGAAGTCCTGGAACCCGATGCGGGCGCCGGCCGTGCGGGTCACGGTGCCCTTCGCGATCACGCCGCCCGCCGACGACGGGCCGTACACCGGGCCGCCGCTGTCACCGGGCCTGGCCGCGGGCCGCCCGCCCATCTGCTCGCCCTCCACCAGGTCCTCCCGGTCGGAGTAGAAGAACAGCACCTTGATGTCGCAGACCGGGTTGCCGGTCTCCCGCGCGCTGGTCACGCCCGACTGGCACAGGTACTCGCCGGTGTAGACGTCGCCCCAGCCGCGCACGACCTCGGTGGCGCTGCTGTCGCCGCCGCCCACGTACTGCTGGTTCACCACGTTCCCGGTGGGGATCAGCATGATGTCGTGGTCGGCGTGCTTGGCGCCCGCGGTGCCGATGAACTCGCCGGTGGGGTCGGTCACCCGCGTGCCGGGGTTGCCGCAGTGCCCGGCGGTGAGCAGGAAGCGGGCGCCCGCGCCGTTGCGCACCGCGACGCCGGACGTGCACGCCGCGTTGCCGAGCACGATCGTCGCCCCGCCCTTCCACGGCGGGGCGTCGTTCTGCCGCGACACGTCGGTCAGCGGCTGCTCGTGCACGGTCGTGATCGGCACGTCGACGTCGGCCGCCGCCGTGAACGAGCGCGCGTCCCGGCCGGGGTGCGCGGCCAGGACGAGGCCGCTGCCGTCGGCGGGGACCTTCACGGCGTGCACGGGTGAGCCGGGACCCCGCTTCGCGTCGAGCACCGCCGCGGCGGCGCGCAGTTCGGTGTTGGAGTGCGCCGCCGCCTCGACGCGCACGGGTGCGTGGCGCGTGGCGTCGCCCACCGCGGCGGTGATCGCCTTCGGGACCTCGCCCTTCCACCACAGCTGCACGTGGTGGTCCCGCAGGACGATTCCGGCGAAGCCCGCCGCGTCACCGCGCAGGACCTCGGCCTGGATCACGTCGGCCGCCCGGACCAGGGGTTGCTGGGCGAGCATCCGCGCCAGGCCGGCGCTGGTCGAAGCGGTGGTGTCGGAGGCGGTGGTGTCGAAGCCCGTGGTGTCGGCGGCGGCGGGTGTGGCGGACAGCAGGGAGGCGGAGAGGAGGGCGGTGCCGAGCAGGGTGGTGAGACGGGCGCGTGCAGGGGTCACGACGGTCTCCCTCGGGTCGAGGACGAGATCGGCGGCGGAGATCGAGCGTATGGTCCAGACCTCTTCGGTGTCATCGACACAACAGGACAAGAACACGTCTCACCAGCGGTGACCCCCTAGGGTGGTGGGCCGGACACCAGCTCAGCACGAGGAGGGAACACCGTGGCGCGGAACGGGCTGTGGCGCACGAAGTCGATCGAGCAGTCCATAGCGGACACCGACGAGCCGGACACCAAGCTGCGCAAGGACCTGACGGCCTGGGACCTCACGGTCTTCGGCGTGGCGGTCGTGATCGGCGCGGGGATCTTCACCCTCACCGCCAGCACCGCGGGCAACCTCGCCGGGCCCTCGGTGTCGCTCGCCTTCGTGCTCGCCGCCTTCGCCTGCGCCCTCGCGGCCCTGTGCTACGCGGAGTTCGCCTCGACCGTGCCCGTCGCGGGCAGCGCCTACACGTTCTCCTACGCCACCTTCGGCGAGTTCGCGGCGTGGATCATCGGCTGGGACCTGGTGCTGGAGTTCGCGGTCGGCGCCGCGGCGGTGTCCAAGGGCTGGTCGCTCTACCTCGCCGAGGTGCTCGGCCTCGTCGGGGTCGACGTCAGGACCACCGCGTCCGTGGCGGGGATCGACGTCGACTGGGGCTCGCTGCTGCTGGTCGCCGCGCTGACGGTGCTGCTCGTCGTGGGCACCAAGCTGTCGTCGCGGGTCAGCGCGGTGATCACCGGGATCAAGGTCGGCGTCGTGCTGCTCGTGATCGTGCTGGGCATCACCTACGTCAAGGTCGAGAACTACAGCCCCTACATCCCGCCCGCGCAGGACGGCGGCTCGGCCGGTGTCGGGTCCGGCGGCCTGGAGCAGTCGCTGTTCTCGCTGATGACCGGGGCCGAGTCCAGCTCGTTCGGCGTCCTCGGCCTGCTGGCCGCCGCGTCGCTGGTGTTCTTCGCGTTCATCGGCTTCGACGTCGTCGCCACCACCGCGGAGGAGACCCGCGACCCGCAGCGGGCCGTGCCGCGCGGCATCCTCGGATCGCTCGCGATCGTCACCGTCCTGTACGTCGCGGTGTCGCTGGTGCTGACCGGCATGGTCCCCTACGAGACCCTGGCGACGCGGGACGGCACGAAGGCCACGCTGGCCACCGCGTTCGCCGCCAACGGCGTGGACTGGGCCGCCGCGGTCATCTCGGTGGGCGCGCTCGCCGGTCTGACCACCGTCGTGATGGTCCTGATGCTGGGCCAGACCCGCGTCATGTTCGCCATGTCCCGCGACGGCCTGCTGCCCCGCGCGCTGGCGAAGACCGGCACGCACGGCACGCCCACGCGCGTCACGCTGGTCATCGGCGTCCTGGTGGCCGTCGCCGCGGGCTTCTTCCCGGCCGGCAAGCTGGAGGAGATGGTCAACGTCGGCACGCTGTTCGCGTTCGTGCTGGTCTCCGGCGGTGTGCTGGTGCTGCGCCGGACGCGGCCGGACCTGGAGCGCGGCTTCCGCGTGCCGTGGGTGCCGTTCGTGCCGGTCCTCGCGATCCTGGCCTGCCTGTGGCTGATGCTGAACCTGACCGCGCTCACCTGGGTCCGCTTCCTCGCGTGGATGGCGCTCGGTGTGGTCGTGTACTTCGTCTACGGCCGCAGGCACTCCGTCCTCGGCGCGCGGACCGCGGCCGATCGCGAGAGCTGAGGTGCTCGTCCCGGGGGGAGGGCCGGGTCGGTCGCGTGCCCTCCACGAGGATCTCCGGGGACCGTGTCACGGGTGGCTTTCCCGTGTGACGACCTTCGTGCTGGGGGACGCGTGGACCGGGTGATCACGTGCGTCGACGTCGGCTCGACGTGGACGAAGGCCGTGCGCGTCGCGCCCGACGGCGAGCTGCTGGGCACGGCGCAGCACCCCACCACCCCGCCCGAGGTGCTGCGCGGGATCGACGCGGTGACGCACGCGGGCGACGAGGTCCTCCTCTGCTCCTCCGCCGGTGGCGGGCTGCGGCTGGCCGTCGTGGGTCAGGAGCGGCTGGTCAGCGCCGAGGCCGGGCACCGGGTCGCGCTGTCGGCCGGGGCGCGGGTCGTCCACGTGTCGAGCGGGCCGCTGTCCGGCGCCGGGCTGCGCGAGCTGCGCGCCCGCGCGCCCGACCTGGTGCTGCTCGTCGGCGGCACGGACGGCGGTGACGCCTCGGTCCTGCTGCACAACGCGCGCCGGCTCGCCGTGAACCGGCTGGCGTGCCCGGTCGTGCTGGCCGGCAACACCGCGGCGCGCGCGGAGGCGCTGGAGCTGCTGCGGTCGACCGGCCGCGTGGTGGTGCCGTGCGACAACGTGCTGCCCGACGTGGGGGAGCTGGCGCCCGGTCCGGCCAGGGCCGCGATCCGCTCGGCGTTCCTGCGGCACGTCATCGGCGGCAAGGGCCTCTCGCGCGGCCCCCGCTTCCGCCGGCTCGTGCGGGCGGTGACGCCGGACGCCGTGCTCGCCGGGGTGTCCCGGTTCGCCGCGCTGGGCGGCGGGGAGGCGGTGCTCGTGGTGGACGTCGGCGGCGCGACCACCGACGTGTACTCGGCGGTGTCCGGGGTGGACGACGACGTGGAGCGCACCGTCGCGCTGCCCCCGGACCGGCGCACGGTCGAGGGCGACCTGGGGATGCGCGCCTCGGCGCCGGGCGTGGTCGCGGAGGCGCTCGCCGAGCGGCTCGTGGAACCGGAGGAGGCGCGGCGGCTGGAGGCGGCGGCCCTCGCCCGCGCGGCGCGGGTGGACCGGGTGCCCGGTGACGAGGCGGAGCGCGCCGTGGACCTGCGGCTGGCCGGTCTCGCGACGGTGCTGGCCGTGCGGCGGCACCTGCGCCTGGTCGACGGCCGCCTCGGACCGCGGGGAGCGGGGCTGCTGGTGCTGTCGGGCGGCGTCTTCCGGCACGCGCCGTCGTCCGAGCCCGTGGAGCGCGTGCTGCGCGCCGATCCCGTGCTGCGCCCGGTCCTGCGCTCGGCGTCGGTCCTGGTCGACCGCGACCACGTCCTGGCCCCGGCCGGTCTGCTCGCGGAGGCGGGGCGCACCGCCGCGGCGACGGCCCTGCTGCGCGGGCTGACCTAGGTCGGGCCGGGAGCGGGGAAGCGGGAGAACGGCGAGCGCAGGAGCGGCAGCCCCGGAACCGCGGGGCGCGGCGGCTCCGCGGAGATCAGCCCGGCGGCCATCGCCACGGCGCGGTCCCACTCGGGGTCGGAGGTGTACTCGGTGTGGGCGTTCACGCCGGAGGCCCAGCGGCGGCCGGGGAACGGGCCGCGCTGCGGGTCCGGCAACCAGTGGTCACCGCCGAGGACCAGCGCGCCGGTCGGCCCCGGCAGCGCTGCGGGCAGCGCGCCCTCGGTGCCGTCGGCGCGGAAGCCCACGCCGAGCAGCGCCCCGTCGTAGACCTGCCTGCCCCACGTGGTCACCGCGCCGCCCAGCGGGTCCGTGCCCCGGCACAGCGCGCGCCACCGTCCGCCGAGCCCGCCGGACAGGACCGCCAGCGAGCCGTGCGGGACCACGGCCGGGAACGCGCGCGGGTAGGCCCACTGGAGCTGCGACCCGGCCGTCAGCAGGCCGACGCGCGCCCGGTCCTGCTCGGGAAGCTCCTCCAGCAGGCGGGCCACCGCGACCGCCGCGAGCAGGCTGCCCTGGCTGTGCCCGGTCAGCACGACCCGCACGCCGGGGTCGCGCAGGTGCTCCCGCACCCGCGCCACCAGCTCCGGCACGACCTTCAACGCGTAGCACGGCGGCACGATCGGGTGCGCCTCGCGCGGCCAGAACGACGCGATGTCCGCGAGGACCCCCAGCCGCCGGCCGGACTCCGGCTGCTTCGCGGCGAGGTGGACCAGCCGCACCAGGCCCACGGCGAGCAGACCGAGGACGAGCACGCCCAGCCCGGACAGCGGACGGGTCCACGACGCCGGTTCCACGTCACTCGTGCGCAGCACGACGGCCAGCGCCGTGCCCGACGCGAGGACCGCGGCGACGATGATCAGGACGTGCTGCGTGTGGTTGCGCTCCCACCTGGCCCACCACCAGGCGCGCGTCGCGCGGGCCCGGTCGCGCGGGCGGCCGGTGTGCAGCAGCGCGGCCTCGCGCGCCCACTCCGTGCGCCGCAGCGACGTCCAGCGCACGAACCCCGTCGTGGAGGCCACCGCGACGACGGCCAGCAGACCGAGCACCCCGGCCGCGCCCCACAGCAGCGTCACCCGGTCGTAGCCGCGCGGCAGGACGAGGTCGTGCCCGAGCGACTTCTGCGCGGTCAGGCCGATTCCCGCGCCGAACCCGCCGCCGAGCAGCACGGCCACCACGAGCACCGGCGCCGCCATCCAGCCCCCGGCCCACGGCCGCAGCTCGCGCGGCACGGACGTCCACGTGCGCCGGGCCAGCAGCGCGGCCGGGATCAGCAGCACGGCCAGCGCCACGACGACCAGACCGAGCAGCGCGGCGATCAGCTGCACCCCGGCGTCCACGCCGGGCAGGGTGTCGGGGACGCGGCGCAGCACGCCGGTGGTGACCAGCAGCAGCGCAGCGCCGATCGCCAGCAGCACCCGGCGCGGCGCGCGGGCCAGCACGGCCCGCAGCACCCGGCCGCCGCCGGTGGACCGCGCGCCCGTGGGGTCGTCCAGCAGCAGCACGCCCAGGGCGCAGGCGATTCCCAGTGCGAGGGCGGCGAACCACGCGCCGGTCGCCGCGACTCCCGGCTCCGCCGGGCCGAGCGGTCCGCCCAGGGCGAACAGCGACACCGCCGCGAGCCCGGCCACGGCGTGCAGCGCGCGCAGCGCCGGGGTGTCCGGGTCGGTCGCCACGTGCGCGCCGGGCAGCCCGGACAGCCCACCCGCCGGCTGGTCCGCCCGTGCGCTCCCGGAGCCCTCCGCGCGTTCCACCTGCTCCGCGGTGTGCGCGCTCTCCACGCGCCACGTGACCATCGACACGCGCCACAGCACGAACACCGCGAGCGCCACCGGCAGCAGCCCGGTCGCCGAGCGGAACCACGGCAGGTCGCGCACCCGGTCGGGCACCTCGTCCAGGCAGGCCGAGCCGGGCGCGAGGCACTGCACCGCCAGCAGGTCCAGGCTCACGACCGCCACCTGCACGACGAGCAGCACCGTCAGCAGCAGCGCGGCGAGCCGCAGCAGCGACCGCAGCGCGACGCCGAGCAGCCGACCGGCCGTGCTGCCCTCGCGGACCGGCGGCAGCATCCAGTGCGCGACGTTGGCGACGCAGAAGGGGAACAGCAGCGCCCACGTGGCCTTCGCCAGTCCGCCGGAGGTCATGCCGCCCCACAGGTAGCCCTCCACCGTGCGGGGCACCGGCCG
This sequence comes from Umezawaea beigongshangensis, assembly GCF_016464305.1. Taxonomy (GTDB): domain Bacteria; phylum Actinomycetota; class Actinomycetes; order Mycobacteriales; family Pseudonocardiaceae; genus Umezawaea_A; species Umezawaea_A beigongshangensis. The sequence goes on along the minus strand of NZ_JAEIOJ010000001.1, from coordinate 868,608 downwards.
TCCCTCCACCTGGAGCACCGGGCCCGGCGCGGGGCGACGCAGCCGGTCGGCCGGTCGGACGACGCGGCCGGTGCCGTCTCCGGCCACGTCCACTGCCGCGACCGCGTCCACCAGCGATTCCGGGGTCGTGCCCTGCACGCCGTGCACCCTCAGTTCGACGACGCGGGTGTCCGGACCGGGGATCAGCACCGGGGGCCTCCCTACCACGACTGCTCGGTCGAGTCTCGACCGTCGTACCAGGTCGAGAGGCCATCTTGGTTCATCTGTGCGTACTTTCGCGCTATCCGGGAGACCGGCGTGGCGGGCGGTACTGTCAGATCGGCACCCAGACCGAACGCGTGGAGGAACTCGCGATGACAGCCCAGAGGCTGCAATCCCGCAACGGCATCGACTTTGCTGTGGCCGACCTTTCCCTGGCCGAGTTCGGCCGCAAGGAGATCCGTCTCGCCGAGCACGAGATGCCCGGCCTGATGGCTCTGCGTCGGGAGTACGCCGAGGTCTACCCGCTGCGGGGTGCCCGCGTGTCCGGCTCCCTGCACATGACCGTGCAGACGGCCGTGCTCATCGAGACGCTGGTCTCGCTCGGCGCCGAGGTCCGGTGGGCCTCGTGCAACATCTTCTCCACCCAGGACCACGCGGCCGCCGCCGTGGTCCTCGGCCCGCACGGCACCGAGGAGGAGCCGCAGGGCGTTCCGGTGTTCGCCTGGAAGGGCGAGACGCTGGAGGAGTACTGGTGGACCGCCGAGCAGATGCTGACCTGGCCCGACGGCCAGGGCCCGAACATGATCCTGGACGACGGCGGTGACGCCACCATGCTCGTGCACAGGGGCCGCCAGTACGAGCAGGCCGGTGTCGTGCCTCCGGCGGAGGAGGACGACTCCGACGAGTGGAAGGTCTTCCTGGGGCTGCTGAAGGAGTCGCTGGCCGCGGACAGCGGCAAGTGGACCAAGATCGCCGAGGGCATCCGCGGCGTGACCGAGGAGACCACCACGGGCGTCATGCGGCTGTACCAGCTCGCCGCCGCCGGTGACCTGCTGTTCCCGGCGATCAACGTCAACGACGCGGTGACGAAGTCGAAGTTCGACAACCGCTACGGCATCCGACACTCGCTGATCGACGGCATCAACCGCGGCACCGACGTGCTGATCGGCGGCAAGGTCGCCGTGGTGTGCGGCTACGGCGACGTCGGCAAGGGCGCGGCGGAGTCGCTGCGCGGCCAGGGCGCTCGGGTGATCATCACCGAGATCGACCCGATCTGCGCGCTCCAGGCGGCGATGGACGGCTACGACGTGCAGCGGCTGGAGGACGTGCTGGGCCGGGCCGACCTGGTCATCACCACGACGGGCAACAAGGACGTCGTGACCGCGCAGCACATGGCGCAGATGAAGCACCAGGCGATCCTGGGCAACATCGGCCACTTCGACAACGAGCTGGACATGGCCGGGCTGGCCCGCTACCCCGGCATCCACAGGATCAACATCAAGCCGCAGGTCGACGAGTGGGTCTTCCCCGACGGCCACTCGATCATCGTGCTGTCCGAGGGCCGCCTGCTGAACCTGGGCAACGCCACCGGTCACCCGAGCTTCGTGATGTCGAACTCCTTCTCCAACCAGGTGATCGCCCAGGTCGAGCTGTTCACCAAGTTCGAGGAGTACGACAACGAGGTCTACCGCCTGCCCAAGGTGCTCGACGAGAAGGTCGCGCGCATCCACCTGGAGGCGCTGGGCGGTCAGCTCACCAAGCTGACCAAGGAGCAGGCCGAGTACATCGACGTCGACGTCGAGGGCCCGTACAAGCCCGAGCACTACCGCTACTGAGATCGCCGCGGGGCGCGTCCGCCGGAGGAGGTCCGGCGGACGCGCCCCGCGCTCAGCTCCACTCGACGCCGATGCCGGCCGACCCCGGTCCCACCTCGGTGAAGTAGGCGCTGGCCACACCGCCGAGGCCGCACACCAGCTCCTCGACCTCGACCGGCGTCGCGCCGGGAGCCGTCAGGAACTGCTTGGTGCACCTCGCCGGGAGCGCCCGCCGGTGGAAGGCGAGCTGCGCCAGGTAGCTGGGGCACGGCTCGCGGAAGGTCCGCAGGTGACCGGCCGTGGGACCGCCGGGGTCGTCCACGACGGTGAAGCTCAGGACGTGCTCCTCGCCGCTCGCGAGCCTGCGGTCGAACAGCAGCTCCACGGCCAGCCCGCGCGACGCGCCCTCCCGGCGCACCCGCCCCTGCCGGCACCCCTCCGCCGGGCGCACCACGGTGTTGCCGATGGCACTGCCCTCGTCGCCCTGGTGCACCGCCAGGTACCGGTCGGGCCCCGATCTCAGCGCCCGCAGGACGAGCCGGGTCGTGATCACCCGGCGCTCCCGCATCGCGCCGACGACCACGGTGTCGTGCACGGCGAGCACGTCCAGGTCGGCGTTGGCGCGACCGCTCTCGCCGATCGACTCGAACTCCGCGAGCAGCGGGGTGAACTCGGCGAACACGGCCGGCACCGGCTGGGCCCGGCGCGGCCCGATCAGGGAGACCAGCGATCCCTGCGGCAACCCGAGCACGTCCTCCAGCGCCTGCACGGTGCCCATCGCGCGCGGCACTTCCGGGTGACGCAGTCCACGCTGCCAGTAGCTGAGCGTGGACTGTCCGACCTGAACGCCCCGGCGCTCCAGCTCGGCGCGCAGCCGGGCCAGCGACACGCCGCGGTGGGCGATGGCGTCGCGCAGGGCGCGGTGGAAGGGGCCGTAGCGCAGCGTCTCCGCGAGTGGAGCCGGCAGATCACCGCTCAACCGCGGCACCACCTTCCGAGCATCGGCGTTCACACCCCCGAGTGAAGATTCACAGTAGTCACTCATATCACCGTCCGGAAGATGTCCCGTCACCCGTGTGGGTCAGGTGATGCGCCCGGTCGGGTGTCCGGCGGCCACTCAGGGCCTCCGCCTAGTGTTGTTCCCGTGGGAAAGCTGGTGGTGGTCGAGGGACTGGACGGTGCGGGCAAGCGCACGCTCGCGGCGGCGCTGACCGACGCGCTCGTGGCGCGCGGTGCCGAGGTGGTGAGCGGGGCGTTCCCCCGCTACGGGCGGGACGTGCACGCCGACCTCGTCCGCGAGGCGCTGCACGGACGGCTCGGCGACCTGACCGACTCGGTGCACGGCATGTCCGTCCTCTACGCGCTGGACCGGCGCGACGCGGCGGAGCAGATCCGCACCGACCTGGAGAAGTTCGACGTCGTGCTGTTGGACCGGTACGTGGCCTCCAACGCCGCCTACGGCGCCGCGCGGCTGCACCAGAGCGCGAGCGGCGAGTTCGTGGCGTGGGTGCGCGAGCTGGAGATCGAGCGCTTCGGGCTGCCCGTCCCCGACCTGCACCTGCTGCTCAGGGTTCCCACCGAGGTCGCGGCCGACCGCGCAGCCAGGCGCGAGGAGGTCGACGCCGGCCGCGACCGGGACGCCTACGAGTCCGACGCGGGGCTCCAGCAGCGGTGCGCCTTCGTCTACGACGACCTCGCCGCGGCCGGGTGGCTCGCGCCCTGGCGGGTGCTCGACGGCGCCTCCGCGGTGGACCTCGACGCGCTCGCCGCCTCGCTGGTCACGTGATGACGACGCGGACCCGCGCGCCGCGGGGCGTGTCGCGCACCGCCGTGCTGACCGCCGCGGCCAGGGCCGCCGAGCACGAGCGGCCCGACCGGCTGTTCGCCGACCCGTTCGCCGGCGAGCTGGTGGAGGCCGCGGGCGGCGTCGCCGACCTGTCCGGCGTCTGCGGCCTGGCCGGGGAGCACTTCGTGCTGCGCACCCGCTTCTTCGACGACGTGCTGCTGCGCGCCACCGCCCTCGGCTGCGCGCAGGTGGTGCTCGTGGCGGTCGGCCTGGACGCCAGGGCGCACCGGTTGCCCTGGCCGGGAGGCACCACCGTCTTCGAGGTCGACCTGCCCGAGCTCATCGACTTCAAGGACGCGGTGCTGGCGAGCGCGGTCCCGGCGTGCCACCGCGTCGTGGTGCCGGCCGATCTGCGCGGACGCTGGCCGGACGCGCTGCTCGCCGCCGGGTTCGACCCCCGCCGCAGCACGGCGTGGCTGGTGGAGGGCGTGCTGATGTTCCTGCGCCCGGACGAGGCCGCCGGGCTGCTCGACCGGATCGGCCTGCTGTCCGCGCCCGGCAGCCGCCTCGCCGTCGAGCACGTCAACGGTGCGTTCCGGCGGCTGCCGCAGATGCGGGAGGTGCACCGGCAGTTCTCGAAGCTCGACGCCGAGTGGTACTCGCACGTCGACGACCCGGACACCTGGCTCACCGGGCACGGCTGGGTGCCCGAGGTCGCGGACGAGAGCGCGCTGGCCGCGGCGTCCGGCCGCCCGGCGCCCGGCATCACCGACCCGCGCAGGGTGGGCGACGCGCGCATCTGGTTGGTCGACGCCCAGATGTCACGGTCCGATTAGTCCGTTCGGGTGGGTTTTGTCTCCGAGTGGGCGACTGTCCGTAACGAACTGTGACTTTGTTGCGTAATAGTCGCAGAACAGGACTTCGGCGTTGGTGCGAACGGTGCGAGGTGTGCCCAGGTGGAACGGCGGCAGTGGCCGGTTACTGACCGGACCCGTGCGACGACCAGCAGCGATGATCACCGGGCGGTGCAGGTGCGCGCGGCGGGCAGTGCGACGATGTCGGGCATGAAGGCACGTGTGCTGGTGGTGGACGACGACCCCGCTCTGGCGGAGATGCTGACCATCGTGCTGCGGGGTGAGGGCTTCGACACCGCGGTGGTCGCCGACGGTGCCCGTGCCCTGCCCGCCCTGCGGGAGCTGAAGCCCGACCTGGTCCTGCTGGACCTCATGCTGCCCGGCATGAACGGCATCGACGTCTGCAAGGCGATCCGCTCCGAGTCCGGGGTGCCGATCGTGATGCTCACGGCGAAGAGCGACACGGTGGACATCGTGCTCGGGCTGGAGTCCGGCGCCGACGACTACGTGGTCAAGCCGTTCAAGCCGAAGGAGCTGGTGGCCCGCATCCGGGCCCGTCTGCGGCGCACCGAGGCCGAGCCCGCCGAGGTGCTCGCCATCGGCGACCTGACGATCGACGTCCCCGGTCACGAGGTGCTGCGCGAGGGCAAGCCCATCCAGCTCACCCCGCTGGAGTTCGACCTCCTCGTCGCCCTGGCGCGCAAGCCGCGCCAGGTGTTCACCAGGGAGGTGCTGCTCGAACAGGTGTGGGGCTACCGGCACGCCGCCGACACCAGGCTGGTGAACGTGCACGTCCAGCGCCTGCGCTCCAAGGTCGAGCGCGACCCGGAGCACCCCGAGGTCGTGCTGACCGTCCGCGGCGTCGGCTACAAGGCGGGTCCGCCGTGACAGGCGGGCGATGAGGACCACCCGGATCGGCCGTCGCGCTCTGCGCCTCGCGCAGCGCGCGGCCGATCAGGCGCACGGGCACTGGCTGGCCTTCGGCGGACTCTGGCGCCGCTCGCTGCAGCTCCGCGTCGTGGTCAGCACGCTCGCGCTCTCCTCGGCCGTGGTGTTCGTGCTGGGGATGGTGCTCCAGGTGCAGATCACCGACCAGCTGCTGGAGACGAAGACCGCGGCGGTGATCCGCCAGGGCAACACCAGCGCGCTCGCCGTGCAGCCGGACCTGTCCGGTCTGAACCCCGGACCGGACAGCGTGAAGACCCGGTTCGTCAGCGCCGTCAACAAGCTGACCAGCGCCGGATCGGGCCAGGACGCCACGACGGCGGGCGCGGGCGCGTTCGAGCCCGTGCTGGCGGACGGCGGCGGCGTCGAGTCCGGCGGCCTGGTCCCCGCGGTCGGCCCCTTCCCCGACGTGCCCGCCGAACTGCGCCAGCTCGTCGAGTCCGGCGGCTCGGCCACCCAGATCCACACCGTGCAGCGCGAGACGGGCACCACGACCCTGCTCGTCTACGGCGCACCGGTGAACACCTCGGCCCGCGCGATGCAGCTCTACCTGCTGTTCCCGCTCACCAGCGAGCAGCGCACCTCCGAGGTCGTGCAGAGCACCCTCGTCGTCGGCGGCGTCGTGCTGCTCGTGCTGCTGGCCATGATCGCGAACCTGGTCACCCGGCAGGTCGTGCGCCCGGTGCGCCAGGCCGCCGAGGTCGCCGAGCGCTTCGCCGACGGCAGCCTCGACGAGCGGATGCCGGTGGTCGGCGAGGACGACGTGGCGCGACTGGCCGAGTCCTACAACGAGATGGCCGAGAGCATCCAGGAGCAGATCCACCAGCTGGAGGAGTTCGGCCAGCTCCAGCGGCGCTTCACCTCCGACGTCTCCCACGAGCTGCGCACACCCCTGACCACCGTGCGCATGGCGGCCGACGTGCTGCACGCCTCCCGCGAGCAGTTCCCCAGCGGTCTCGCCCGCTCCACCGAGCTCCTGGTCGACGAGCTCGACCGGTTCGAGTCGCTGCTCGGCGACCTGCTGGAGATCAGCAGGCTCGACGCGGGCGTGGAGGAGCTGGCCGCGGAGACCGTGGACGTGCGGGTGCTGGCCCGGCGGGCGCACGACTCCGTGCGGGCCATCGCCAACGGCACCGGCACGACCGTCGTGATGGGCCTGCCCGACCACGAGGTGCTGGCCGAGGTCGACGCGCGGCGGGTCGAGCGCGTCCTGCGCAACCTGCTGGCCAACGCCATCGACCACGGCGAGGGCCTGCCCGTCGAGCTGACCCTGCGCAGCGACCACCACGCGGTCGCCGTCGTCGTGCGCGACCACGGCGTCGGCATGCGGCCCGGTGAGGCCGACCTGGTGTTCAACCGCTTCTGGCGCGCCGACCCGTCGCGCAACCGCCGCACCGGCGGCACCGGTCTCGGCCTGTCGATCAGCCTGGAGGACGCGCGGCTGCACGGCGGGTGGCTGGAGGCGTGGGGCGAGCGCGGCCGGGGCGCGGCGTTCCGCCTGACGCTGCCCTGCAAGCACGGCCACGAGCTGACCGGCAGCCCGCTGCCGCTGGAGCCGCCCGACCTCCAGCGGCCGGCGGAGGCCGGGGCGGACGCCGCGGCCGGGGAACCGGAGCCCGACGAGGTGGAGCTGCGGCCGGAGGAGATCACCTGGCAGCCGGCCGAACCCGTCGAGGGAGAGCGCGAGGAGGTCCGATGACGACCCGTGCGCGCCTGCTGGCGCTGGTCGTGGCGCTGCTGCCGATCGCCGGGTGCGCGGCGATCCCCACGCAGACCCAGCCGAAGCCGATCAACGCCTCGTCGCCCAGGCAGGGAGCGGTCACCGCGCCCGCGCCGGACAACGACGACGACCCGCTGATGCTCGTCCGCGACTTCGTCGACGCCTCGGCCAACCCCAACGGGGACTTCGCCGAGGCCAAGGCGTACCTCACCGAGGACGCGCAGAGGCGCTGGGACGTGAAGGTCCCGCCGACGATCATCGAGCAGGTCTTCAGCACCGTGCCGACGCCGCAGTCGACCGGGGCGGACGCGGGATCGGCGCAGACGATCCAGCTCCAGGGCCGCAGGGTGGGTCGGCTGACCAGGCCGGACAAGGCGTTCGTGACCGAGGTCAACGACCTGAACACGAGCGTGCGGGTGGAGAAGCAGCCCGACGGCCAGTGGCGCATCTCGGAGCCGCCCAACGGCGTCTACATGACGACGGCGGGCTTCAACAAGTTCTACCAGCGCGTCACGCTGCACTTCTACAACCCGGACTTCACCGTCCTGGTGCCCGACGCGCGCTACGTGGAGAGCACCCTCGTCACGGAGATCCCGCAGCGGGTGATGGACCTGCTGGTGCGGGGGCCGTCGGACAGCATGCGGGGCGCGGTCTCCAGCGCGCTCAGCCCGAGCGCGGTGCTGCGCAAGAACGTGCAGGAGGCCGACGACGGCGCCCTGGAGGTCGACCTCGCCGAGGTCGGCGACCTGACACCGCAGGCCCGCAAGCACATCGTGGCGCAGCTGGTGAAGTCGTTCGCCGGTGTGTCCAGCAGCCGGGTGCGCGTGCTGGTGGAGGGCGTGCCGATCCTGTCCGAGCAGGTGGACTGGCGGCAGTCGGACGTGCAGACCGGCGAGTCGCTGGCCAGGCCCGACGCCGACCTGCACGGCATGGTCGTGACCGACGGGCGGCTCGTGTCGCTCTCCGACGGGGCGCCCGTCGGCGGTTCGGCCGGCACCGGAGCGTACGACGTGCAGAGCGCGGCGCAGTCCCTCGACGGCAGGGGCATCGCCGTGGTGAGCGAGCCGGACGACGGCGCGGCGCGGCTGCGGGTCGGCGAGCTGGGCCAGGAGCTGCCGCTGGTCGAGCTGCCCGCGAAGGCCCTGACCAGGCCGACGTGGCTGCTCAGCGGCGCGCAGGACCAGCCCAGCGACGAGGTGTGGACCGTCGCGGACGGGACCAACGTCGTGCGGGTCGTGCGCGGGACGAACGGCTGGCGCGCGGGTGCGGTCAACGCCTCCGCGCTCACCCAGCTCGGCTCGATCAGCGAGCTGCGGCTGTCGCGGGACGGCACGCGGGTGGCCGCGGTCGTCGCGAACAAGCTGTTCGTCGGCGCCGTGGTGCGCGACGCGGACTCGGTGACGATCCGGGTGGCCATGCAGCTCCAGCCCGCCGCGCTCGGCAACAACGTGCAGTCCGCGGACTGGCTGTCGCAGGACGTGCTGGTCGCGACGACCACGCAGGGGTCGCAGGCGATCTCCAAGGTGTACGTCGACGGGCTGAAGATGGAGCGCTACGGCACGTCGAACCTGACCCTGCCGGTCGTCTCGGTGGCGGCGGAGCAGAACCGCCCGGTCGTGGTGTCCGACCAGAGCGGGCTGTGGACGGCCAGCGACGTCGGCGAGGTCTGGCGGGGTGTGGCGTTCAACCCCGAGCCTCGCTCGATCGTGTTCTACCCCGGCTGAGCACCCCGGTTCTGTCGGTGGTCACCGGCACGGTGGTCCCGTGGGTGTCCTGGGTGCGCTGACCGATCTGCTCCTCCCCGCGCGCTGCGCGGCGTGCGGCACCGCCGGAGCGGCGGTGTGCGACCGCTGCCTGGCCGTGTTCGGCCTGCCGGTGGCCGCGGGGAGAGCGTCCGCGGACGCGGCGGTGCACGCGCTGAGCGCGCACCGCGGCGTCGCGCGCGATCTGGTGATCGCGTTCAAGGAGCGGGGCCGCCGCGACCTCGGGCCGCCGCTGGGCGCCGCGCTGGGCCGCGCCCTGCCGCTCGTGGCCGACCCCGCGCCGGACGGCCGGTGGTGGCTCGTCCCGGTCCCCTCGCGCCGTGCCGCGGCCCGCAGGCGGGGCGGGGAGCACGTGCTGCGGCTCGCCCGGCACGCCGCGCGGGCGCTGGGGCCCGCCCGCGCCGTCGTCGTGCCCGCGCTGCGGCTCGCGCCCGGCGTCGCCGACTCCGTGGGCCTGGACGCCACCGCGCGCCGGGAGAACCTGGCCGGGCGCGTCCTGGTGCGCGGCGAGCGCCTGCCACCGCCCGGCACGCCCGTCGTGCTGCTCGACGACGTCGTCACCACCGGGGCGACCGCGGGGGAGTGCGCGCGGGCGCTGCGCGCCGCCGGCCTGCGGGTCGACGGCGTTCTCACCCTCACGGCGGCCGGTTCCCCCGTGCGCGGCGGCCCGTCACCCCTCTCGGCAAGTGATCACCCGCAGGCGCGGGGCCGGGCTCGGGCGCGGCCTCGTCCTCCACGGCGGGAGGGCTGAAGCGAGTCGTTGGCCCGCGTTGTGCGTCCGGCTGGTGGGCTTCGGCCCGGCTGCGGCCGTCGGTCTGGTCGGTCTTCTCCTGGTGGGCTCGTCCCGGTTTCGCGGGGGCCGAGTCACGAAGGGGTGAAATCGTGGTCCTCGACCCGGTGTTCGGCACCTTCGTCCGGTACGGCACCGCGGTCGACGTCCCGGGGGAGTGAGCTGGGGCGGGTGTTCTCGACCGGACCCGCGCGCGGCCGACGAGACGGACGAGTTCGGCCGGCAGAAGTTCGACTCGGCCGAGAGCGGGCACCCTCCTCGCGTCCGGGTCGTGCTGGACCGACGGGGCCGGGAACCACGCGGACGCCCCACCCGTTGGTCGGGCATGACGCGTGATCGGAGGCCGATCGGCGCAGCTCGGTTGCGTGCGGACGGACCCGCGGCGCTGAACCCTCCGGGTGAGGCGCTCTGCGGGTGCGGGACCGGGAATCACGTTCCGTGCTCGGCCACGCACGTCCTTCGATCGCTCTCCGTAGCCGTCGGAATTTTCCCCAGATCCCCCGGCTCGGGGGCTGTCGCCGGGACGAATACCGAGCTAACGTGCACCGCTACCAGCGTTCCCGGTCCGCGGGGAGGAGGCGAACAGCCCATGCCTCTGGCGCCGGAAGATCGCTGAGGAACGATCCTCGGCGACAGACCGCGACAGCGAGATCGCGCTTCCGGTGCACCAGCGATCCAAGCCACAGCTCGCAGCAACGCGAGGGAGGTCGTGTATGGACATCGTCGTCAAGGGCCGCAACGTCGAAGTGCCCGAGCACTACAGGGTTCACGTCGCCGAGAAGCTGGCCAGGCTCGAGCGGTACGACCGCAAGATCGTGCGGTTCGACGTGGAGCTCTTCCACGAACCGAACCCCAGGCAGTCCAAGAGCTGCCAGAAGGTCGAGATCACCGGCGTCGGACGTGGACCCGTGGTCCGATCCGAAGCCTGCGCAGGAGACTTCTACGCCGCGCTCGACGTGGCGGTCGCCAAGTTGGAGAGCAGACTCCGCCGGTCGCACGACCGGCGGCGCGTGCACCACGGACGCCGTGCCCCGGCGTCGGTCGCCGAGGCGACCAGCGGCCTCGCGGACGTCGTCGACACGTCGGCGTCGAACGGTTCGGCCGGAGGCCAGCGGGTCGCGGTGCTGGAGGCGGTCGGACTGGAGGAAGCGGACTCCCGCGGCTCCGGAGACCTGCCGGAACAGCGCTGGGAGGTCGAGGACGATCTCCCCGGCCGCATCGTCCGTGACAAGGAGCACACGGCCAAGCCCATGACCGTCGACCAGGCCCTCTACGAGATGGAGCTGGTCGGCCACGACTTCTACCTCTTCGCAGACGCGGACTCCGGACGTCCCAGCGTCGTGTACCGCCGGAAGGGATTCGACTACGGCGTGATCAGGCTCGCCTGACCCGTCGCCCGAGTGCGCTCCCACGGCCCCCGCACCTGACCCGTGCGGGGGTCGCGCGCGCGTGCCGCACCCGGTGGGGGGAACTGCGAACACCGGTCACGCGTTAGTGCCTGTGTCCGTACACACAGTTCCGTCATTTCTCTACGATGACGGAGCGGGCCCGGAGCCGACGAGGTTCCGGGCCGGTTGTAAGGCGTCCCGCAGGGGACGCTCCGCTATTAGGTGATGAGGTCGACCCGGATGGTGCTGTCCCGACTGCTCCGCGCTGGCGAGGGCAAGATGCTCAAGCGCCTGCGCAACATCGCAGCGCACATCAACGACCTCGAAGACGAGGTGGTCGACCTGTCGGACGCGGAACTCCGCGCGAAGACGGACGAGTTCCGCAAGCGGCACGCCGACGGCGAGAGCCTCGACGAGCTGCTGCCGGAGGCGTTCGCCGTCGCGCGCGAGGGCGCGAAGCGCACGCTGGGCCAGCGGCCCTTCGACGTGCAGCTGATGGGTGGTGCCGCCCTGCACCTCGGGCAGATCTCCGAGATGCGCACCGGTGAGGGCAAGACCCTGACGTCGACCCTGCCCGCGTACCTCAACGCCATCGCGGGCAAGGGCGTCCACATCGTCACGACCAACGACTACCTGGCCAAGCGCGACTCGGAGTGGATGGGCCGCATCCACCGCTTCCTGGGGCTGGAGGTCGGCGCGATCCTGTCGGAGATGACGCCGGACCAGCGCCGCAAGGCCTACAACGCCGACATCACCTACGGCACGAACAACGAGTTCGGCTTCGACTACCTGCGCGACAACATGGCCTGGAGCCTGGAGGAGTGCGTCCAGCGCGGCCACTTCTTCGCGATCGTCGACGAGGTCGACTCCATCCTGATCGACGAGGCCCGCACGCCGCTGATCATCTCCGGCCCGGCCGACCAGTCCTCGCGCTGGTACCTCGAGTTCGCGCGCATGTCGCCGCTGCTGAAGAAGGACGTCCACTACGAGGTCGACGAGCGCAAGCGCACCGTCGGCGTCTCGGAGTCCGGTGTCGCCTTCATCGAGGACCAGCTCGGCATCGACAACCTGTACGAGGCGGCCAACACGCCGCTCGTGGGCTACCTCAACAACGCCCTGAAGGCCAAGGAGCTCTTCACCAAGGACAAGGACTACATCGTCCGCAACGGTGAGGTGATGATCGTCGACGAGTTCACCGGTCGCGTGCTGGCCGGGCGTCGCTACAACGAGGGCATGCACCAGGCCATCGAGGCCAAGGAGGGTGTGGAGATCAAGGCGGAGAACCAGACCCTCGCCACGATCACCCTCCAGAACTACTTCCGGCTCTACGAGAAGCTCGGCGGCATGACCGGTACCGCCGAGACCGAGGCGGCCGAGTTCCACCAGACCTACAAGCTGGGCGTGGTGCCCATCCCGACGAACCGCCCGGCGCAGCGCAAGGACGAGGCCGACCTGGTCTACAAGACCGAGGAGGCCAAGTTCGAGGCGGTCGCCGAGGACATCGCCGAGCGCCACGAGAACGGCCAGCCGGTCCTGATCGGCACGACGTCGGTCGAGCGCTCCGAGTACCTGTCGAAGCTGCTGGTGCGCAAGGGCATCCCGCACGAGGTGCTGAACGCCAAGCACCACGACCGCGAGGCGCTGATCATCGCGAAGGCGGGCCGCGCGGGCGCGGTCACCGTCGCGACGAACATGGCCGGTCGCGGTACCGACATCGTGCTGGGCGGCAACCCCGACATCATCGCCGACCACGAGCTGCGCGAGCAGGGCCTCGACCCGGTGGAGACGCCGGAGGAGTACGAGGCCGCGTGGACGAGCAAGATCCAGGAGGTCAGCGCGGCGGTCAAGGGCGAGGCCGAGGCGGTCCGCGAGGCCGGCGGCCTCTACGTGCTGGGCACCGAGCGGCACGAGTCCCGCCGCATCGACAACCAGCTGCGCGGCCGTTCCGGCCGTCAGGGCGACCCCGGCCAGACGCGGTTCTACCTGTCGCTCAAGGACGAGCTGATGCGACGGTTCAACGCGACGATGGTCGAGTCGGTCATGACGCGGCTCAAGGTGCCGGACGACGTGCCGATCGAGCACAAGATGGTCACCCGCGCCATCCGCAGCGCGCAGACGCAGGTCGAGCAGCAGAACTTCGAGATCCGCAAGAACGTCCTCAAGTACGACGAGGTCATGAACGAGCAGCGCAAGGTCATCTACCTGGAGCGCCACCGCGTGCTCGCGGGTGAGGACCTGCGCGAGCAGGTCGAGCACATGCTCACCAGCGTCGTGGGCGCCTACGTCGACGGCGCGACCGCCGACGGCTACGCCGAGGACTGGGACTTCGAGCAGCTCTGGACCGCGCTCAAGACCCTCTACCCGGTGTCGCTGGACTGGAAGGAGCTCGTCGACGGCGACGAGGACCTGTCCCGCGAGTCGCTCAAGGAGATGCTCCTGGAGGACGCGCGCAACGCCTACGAGGCCCGCGAGGCGGACATCGACTCGCGCGTGGGGCCGGGCGCGATGCGCGAGCTGGAGCGCCGCGTGCTGCTGTCCGTGCTGGACCGCAAGTGGCGCGAGCACCTCTACGAGATGGACTACCTCAAGGAGGGCATCGGCCTGCGCGCGATGGCCCAGCGCGACCCGCTGATCGAGTACCAGCGCGAGGGCTTCGAGATGTTCAACGCGATGCTCGACGCGCTCCGGGAGGAGACGGTCGGCTTCCTGTTCAACGTCCAGGTCGAGGCGGCTCAGCCGGAGGCGCAGCAGCCGGACGTGCCCGTGTCGGTCACGACCACCGGTGGCAACGGCGTGGCCCAGCGGCCCGTCGCGCCCCAGGCGCTCGGCGGTCGCGGTCCGCAGCAGCCGCAGCCCCAGCGTCAGCAGCAGCCCCAGCAGCAGCAACCCGCTGCCGCGGCGGGTGCGGGCAGCCGGGCGCGGGCACGTGCCGCGGCGCAGGCGGCCCAGGCCGGTCAGCAGAAGCCCGCGGCACCGGCGGGTCCGGCGCTGGCGCAGCTCGCGTCGGGCGCGGCGATCCCGCCCGCGCTGCGCGGCAAGGGCCTCGGCGAGCAGGGCAGGTCCCGCCTGACCTACAGCGGCCCGGCCGAGGACGGCGGCCAGGAGACCCGCGCGGAGGCCACCGACGACCAGAGCGGCACCCGCAAGGAGCGCCGCGCCCAGCAGCGGGCCCAGCAGAAGAAGCAGCCCCGCCGCTGACCCACGAGTTGAGCGTTCAGGCACTACGAGTTGAGCGTTCAGCCACCGCGAGTTGAGCAACCGGGCCCGCCGCACCACGTGCGGCGGGCCCGGCCGCGTCCGGGGCCGACCCCGGCTCACGGCAGCAACGCGAACACCGTGCACCGCCAGCGGTCGTCCCGGCGCTCCAGCCGGGCCACCAGCGCCCGCACGCGGTCCCCGCAGCTCGCGGTGCCGCACAGCTCCACGGCGTCCGGTCCCGGCCTGCCGACGCGCACCGTGCGCAGCCGCGACGGCACGTCGCTCCGCCGCGCCCGCGCCCGCACCCACAGCAGGACGTCGTCGCTGAGCAGTCCGCGGAGCTGGGCCACCGGTCTGCGGCCGTCGAGCGCCTCCAGCACCACCGCCACCAGCCGCGCGGGGTCGACGTCCGGCCGCGGCAGCGGGTCGTCGGCCGGAAGACCGGTCCGGACGGGCTCGCGGACACCGGACGGCACCTGCCGGGGCACGGTGCCCGTCGGCGGCTCGTAGTGGGCGAGCGGCCGCAGCCGGACGAGTTCGGATGGCATGGAAGAACGAGGGACCGGCGTGCTGAATCCGGACACGGACCACCTGATCAGGTGACTGCCGTAGGTTGCTGCTGTGCTTCGAGGGCTGGTGGTCGACTTCGGCGGTGTGCTCACCGATCACGGTGACGAGGCGGTGTCCGAGCCGCCTCTCGTCGGCGTGCTGCGGGAGGCGAGGCGGCACGGACTGCGCACGGCCCTGCTGTCCAACGCCGACGGGCTGTGGACTCCGCCGACGGAGTGGGACGACCTGTTCGACGTCGTCGTCACCTCGGGGGAGACGGGCTTCGGCAAGCCGGACGAGCGGATCTACCTGCTCACCGCGGAGAAGCTCGGCCTGGAGCCGGGGGAGTGCGTCTTCGTCGACGACCTGGCGATCAACGTCCGGGGCGCGGCCGCGTGCGGCATGGTCGGAGTGCACCACACGTCGGTCCGCGACACCCTCGGGGAGCTGGAGGCCCTGCTGGAGATCCCGCTGACGGGCTAGTTCACCCGGTCGTGCGCCGCCGGACCACCTCGAAGCACAGGACGGCGGCGGCGCTGGCGACGTTGAGCGACTCCACGCCCGCCGACATGGGGATCGACAGCCAGTCGCTGACGTGCTCGCGCACCGGATCGGTGATGCCCCCGGTCTCGCTGCCGAGCACGAACGCGGCCCGCTCCGGCAGGTCGGCCGTGTAGATCGACTGCCGGGCGCTCGCGTCGAGCGCGAACAGCGGGTACCCGGCGGCGCGCAGCTCGGCCGCCGCCTCACCGGCGGTGTGGCAGCGCAGCACGGGCGCCCGGAAGGCGACACCGGCCGACGCCTTGACCACGAGCGGGTCGATCGACGCGACGCCCTTGCGGGGCACGATGATGCCCTCCATCCCGGCGGCGGTGGCCGTCCGCAGGATCATGCCGACGTTGGCCGGTGTCGTGATGCCGTCGAGCAGCAGCACCCCGCGCGGCGGTGTCGGGCCGGTCAGGGCGGCGTTCAGCGGCAGCATTCCCGGCGCCACGACGTCGGCGAGCACGCCCTGGTCGTGTCGGCCGTTGCCGGCGAGCACCTTCACGCGCTGCGCCGAGGCCCGCTGCACCCGCACGCCGCGCCGCGCAGCCGCGTCGAGGATCTCCCGTGCCGCCGCTCCGCGCGCACCCTCCGCGAGCAGGACCTTGTCCACGTCGAGCCGGGGGTCGTCGAGCGCTTCGAGCACCGGCTTGCGGCCGTAGACGGTCACGAACTTGTCCTTGGGCGAGATGTCCACGGTGCAAGCGTCCCACGACACGATCAGCCCGAATGGGGGCTTGCGCTTCTGCTGTCAATCATGATGATCGTCACATGACCTCGGGTGAGCGCAGCGTTGCGCGCCGTGAGCTGCTGGCCGCGGGACAGGAGGCCGACGTCTTCCTCCGGCCCGACGGGCTGCTGGTCAAGCGTGATCGAGCGGGCCGGAGCCTGGAGAAGGAGGCGCGGCTGATGAGCTACCTGCGCCACCACCGGGTGCCCGTGCCGCGGGTGGCCGAGGTCGACGGCCCCGAACTGGTCATGGAGTACGTGCCCGGCCCGCGGATGTCCGAGGAGCTGGACGCCCGTCCCTGGCGGGCCGCCGCGCTGGGGCGCGAGCTGGCGCGGGTGCACCGCTGGCTCGACGAGGTTCCGGTGCCGGACTTCCTGCCGGGCGCGGCGGGCGACGGGCTGCTGCACCTGGACCTGCACCCCGGCAACGTCGTGATGGGTCCGGACGGCCCGGTGGTGATCGACTGGGCGTTCGCGGTGCGCGGTGACCGGCGCGTGGACGTGGCGCTGAGCTGGCTGGCGATGGCCGTGTCCCGGCTGCGCCCGGTCCGCAGCGCCGCGCGCTGGCGCCTGGTGGGGTCGTTCCTGCGGGAGGCGGACCACTCGGTGCGGGAGGCGGTGGCCGAGGCCGCCGAGATCCGCCTGTCCCGCCACGCGAGGACGGAGGAGGAGCGGGAGGCGGTGCTGACCCTGGTGAGCCGCTACACGTCCTGAACGTCCCGCTCGCGGTGCTCGAACGGGCGACTCGCGCGTCCGGTGCGGGACGGGGCCGAATCGTCGCACCGACGGCGCGGCAGTTCGGCGCGGACCTACTATCAACCCCATGCCCGACCGCCTGTCAGCGCTGGACGCCTCGTTCCTGTACCTGGAGGACTCCACGACCCCGATGCACGTCGGCGGGGTGGCGGTGTTCCGACGGCCGCGGACGGGCTTCGACTACGACCGGCTGGTCGAGCTGATCGAGCAGCGGCTGTCGCTGGTGCCGCGCTACCGGCAGAAGGTCGTGAACGTGCCGGGCAGGCTGGCCCGCCCGGTGTGGGTGGACGACCCGGACTTCGACGTCACCTACCACGTGCGCCGCTCCGCGCTGCCCAGGCCGGGCACGGACGAGCAGCTGCACGAGCTGACGGCGCGGCTGATGTCGCGTCCGCTCGACCACTCGCGGCCGCTGTGGGAGATCTACCTGGTCGAGGGGCTGGCGCGGAACCGCACGGCGGTGATCACCAAGACGCACCAGGCGGTGGTCGACGGCGTCGGCGCGATCGAGATCGGCCAGGTGATGCTGGACGTGTCGCCGACGCCCGCGGAGCGGCTGGACAACCTGTGGATGCCGCAGCCGCAGCCGAGCGGGCTGCAACTGGTCGCCGAGGCGGTGGCCGAGGTCGTGCAGCGGCCCGGCGAACTGGTGGAGAACGTGCGTTCGGCGGCGCTGGACACGATGGCCACGGTGCAGAAGGTCGCGGGCGCGTTCGGCGGTCTGCTGGCGGCGGTCCGCACGGCCGCGACTCCCGCGCCGGGCAGTCCCCTGAACGTGCGGATCTCGCCGCAGCGGCGGTTCGCGGTGGCCAGGACCAGGCTGGACGACTTCCGCGCCATCAGGCGCGTGCACGGGGGTACCGTCAACGACGTGGTCCTGGCGGCGCTCTCCGGCGCCCTGCGGAACTGGCTCCTGTCGCGCGGGGAGGTGGTGACCGCGCAGACGACGATGCGGGCGATGGCTCCCCTGTCGGTCCGCGGCGACGGCTCCTCGACCGGCAACCGGGTGTCCGCCCACCTGGTCGACCTGCCGGTGGGCGAGCCGAACCCGGTGGTGCGGTTGCAGCACGTGGGCCACGCGATGCGCGCGCACCAGGAGTCGGGGCAGTCCGTGGCCGCCGACGCGCTGCTGAGGGTGTCGGGCTTCGCCCCGCCGACGCTGCACGCGCTGGGCGCTCGCGCGGCCAGTTCGTTCTCGCGGCGGTTGTTCAACGTGGTCGTGACGAACGTGCCGGGACCGCAGATCCCGCTGTACGCGGCGGGCGCGAAGATGACGGAGATCTTTCCCGTGGTACCGCTGGCCAAGAACCAGGCGCTGTCGATCGGTGTGACGTCCTACGACGGCGGCGTGTACTTCGGGCTCAACGCCGACCGCGACGCGATGTCCGATGTGGACGTCCTCGCGGCGATGGTGGAGGAATCGGTGGAAGAACTGATGGGGACGGTGTCGGAGTGAGGATCTACGTTCCGGCGACCGTGGCCATGCTGGGCGAGCTCAACGACACCGGCGAGCTGCGCCCCGTGGGGGGCACGGCGTTCGCGCTGACGCCCGCGCTGCGCGAGTCGTACGCCGCGGGGGACGCCGAGGAGCTGGAGTACGCGGCGATGATCGAGGCGTCGCGCGCGTCGCTGCGGCTGATCGGGGCCGACGAGAAGGCGCCGCCGCGCCGTGCCGTGATCTCGGCCGACGTGGACGAGGTGAAGCTGCGGCCGGACCTGGACTTCGCGGTGGTGAAGGTGCCGGGCCCGATCACGATCAAGCAGGTGGCCGCGGTGCACCTGGACACGGCCGACGCCGAGTCCGCCGTGCGCGAGGCGGTGGACGTGGTGGACGCCGCCGACCTGGGCGACCCGGACGCGGAGTTCGTCATCGGCAGCGCCGAGGACCACGAGCTGGCCTGGTACGCGGCGCAGGAGCTGCCGTTCCTGCTGGAGCTGATGTAGCGCCGGGCGGTCACATGCCGTCGGCCGGTTCCCACAGCTCGACGCGGTTGCCCTCGGGGTCGACGCACCAGCCGAACCGGCCGAACTCGGAGTCCTCGGTCTGCGGGAGCACCTCGACGTTGCGGGCCCTGAGCTTCGCCAGCAGCACGTGCAGGTCGTCGACCCTGAAGTTGATCATCGTGCGCTGACCGGGCTCGCCGAAGTACTCGGTGTTGTCGGCGAACAGCGCGAGCGTGGTGGTGCCGGGGTTGTCGACCGTGGAGTGCTCGTCCCAGTGGAACGTCACGGTCCCGTGGTCGTTCATGGGAACACCGAGGTTGTCCCGGTACCACCCGGCGAGCCTGGCGGGGTCCCTGGAGCGGAGGAAGACACCGCCGATGCCGGTCACCTGCGCCATGGGGCCGGACCCTACTACCGCTTCCGGGGCGTGGTCGAACTCCCGCACCCGCCGACGGGAGTCAGAACCTGGACGCCCGGACGCTCAACTCGGCGTGCCCGGACGCTCAACTCGGGATGCCCGAACGCTCAACTCGCGGTGCGGGTGCGGGTGCGGTAGGTCAGTCGGAGTGCTCCTCCAGGCCGCTGCGCGAGGACAGCAGGCGTCGCAGGGACTCCAGCCGCCCGGTGGTGGCCGCGCCGGAGGACACGAGGTCGTCGAGCACGCAGTCGGGGTCCTCGGGTGCGCCCAGGTGGCCGCAGCCCGGCGGGCACTCCTCGACGGCCTCCTTCATGTCCGGGAACGCGGCGACGATGTCGTCCGGGGTGATGTGGGCGAGGCCGAAGGAGCGGATGCCGGGGGTGTCGACGGCCCAGCCGCCCTCGGGCAGCGGCAGCGCGACGGTCTGGGTGGACGTGTGCCGCCCCTTGCCGACGCCGCTGACGACGCCGACCGCGCGGTTGGCGTGGGGCACGAGCTTGTTCACCAGTGTCGACTTGCCGACTCCGGAGTGGCCGATCAGCGCCGACAGCCGTCCCGCCATCCGCTCGCGCAGCGCCTCGGGGTCCTCGTCGGAGCGCGTCACCACGACCGGCAGGTCCAGCTCGGCGTACGCGGCGAGCAGCTCGTCCGGGCTGGCGAGGTCCGACTTGGTCAGGCAGAGCACCGGAACCAGGCCGCCCGCGTAGGCGGCGACCAGGCAGCGGTCGATGAAGCCGGTGCGCGGCTCCGGCTCGGCCAGCGCCGTGACGATGATCAGCTGCTGCGCGTTGGCGACCACGACCCGCTCGAACGGGTCGGTGTCGTCGGCCGTGCGGCGCAGCACGCTCGCCCGGTCGCCGACCCGGACGATCCGCGCCAGCGCGTCCGGCTGCTCGGAGGTGTCGCCCACCAGGCCGACCTGGTCGCCCACGACGATCGGTGTGCGCCCCAGCTCCCTGGCGCGCATGGCCGTCACGACGCGGTTCGGGTCGCCGCCCATCGCGCACCGCCACCGGCCGCGGTCCACCCCCACGACCATGGCCACCTCGGCGTCGGCGTGCTCGGGTCGCCGCTTGCTGCGCGGCCGGGTGCCCTTGCCGGGGCGCACCCGCACGTCGGACTCGTCCAGCTTGCGCCAGTCCCGCTTGCTCACGTCACCTCGCCCCGAGCATGCGCGTCCACATGGCCGGGAAGTCCGGCATCGTCTTGGCGGTGCTTCCGATGTCGTCCACCTCGACCTCCGGCACGACCAGACCCACGATCGCCCCCGCCGTCGCCATGCGGTGATCGGCGTAGGAGCGCCAGACCCCGCCGTGCATCGGCCTCGGTTCGACGACCAGGCCGTCCTCGGTCTCCGTCGCCGCGCCGCCCAGCCGGTTGATCTCCGTGACGAGGGCGGCGATCCGGTCCGTCTCGTGCCCGCGGATGTGCGCGACGCCGCGGATGCGCGTCGGCCCGGCGGCCAGTGCGGCCAGTGCGGCGACGGTCGGCGTCAGCTCGCTCTCGTCGTGCAGGTCCACGTCCAGCCCGGACAGCTCCTCCGGGCCGCGCACGCGCAGGCCCTCCGCAGTCAGCTCGACCCCGCAGCCCATCCGGGACAGCACGTCGCGCACCGCGTCACCGGCCTGCGTGGTCCGCTCCGGCCAGCCGGGCACGACCACCTCGCCACCGGTCACCGCGGCGGCCGCGAGGAACACCGTCGCGTTGGACAGGTCCGGCTCGACGTACCACTCGCGGCCGCGGATCGGACCGGGCTCCACCCGCCAGCGGTTCGGCTCGGAGTCGTCCACGACGACCCCGGCGGAGCGCAGCACCTCGACGGTCATGTCGATGTGCGGCAGCGACGGCACGGGCTTCCCGTCGTGCAGCACGGTCACGCCGTCCTCGAAGTGCGCGCCGGACAGCAGCAGCCCGGAGACGAACTGCGACGAGCCGGAGGCGTCGACGACGACCTCCCCGCCGCGCAGCCCGCCGTTGCCGCGCACGACGAACGGCAGCGCGTCACCGGTGACGTCCGCGCCGAGCGCGCGCAGGGCGTTCAGGACGGTGCTCATCGGACGCAGCCGCGCGTGCGGGTCGCCGTCGAACTCGATCTCGCCCGTCGCGAGTGCCGCGGCGGGCGGCAGGAACCGCATCACCGTCCCGGCCAGACCGCAGTCGATCCGGGCCGGGCCGCGCAGCGCGCTCGGCCGCACCAGCCACGAGCCGTCGTCGCCGTCCACGACGTCCGCGCCCAGCGAGCGCAGCGCCCGTGCCATCAGCAGGGTGTCGCGGCTGCGCAGCGGCGCGTGCAGCACGGACCGCCCGTCGGCCAGCGCGGCCAGCACCAGGGCGCGGTTGGTGATCGACTTCGATCCGGGCACGGGTACCGTCGCGTGGACGGGACCGGTCGACACGGGCGCAGGCCACTGCTCGCTCATGCGTCGATGATCCCGCACCTCGCCGACACGGGCTCGCACCGCCCGTGCCGACGTGTGACGATGACCTGGAGAACCAGCTCGGAGGTGATCGGGTTGTGCGGCAGGTACGCCTCCACCAGGGACCCGGCTCTGCTCGCGGCGGAGTTCGACGCGGTGGACGCCACGGGTGAGGACGCCCCTGGCCCGGACCACAACGTCGCGCCCACGAAGGCGGTCGCCGCCGTCGTGGCACGGCACCCGCGCGACGCCGACGGCGGCGTCGACGCGGCCACGACGGAGCGCAGCGTCCGGGTGATGCGGTGGGGACTCGTCCCGCACTGGTCCGCGGACGCCTCCGGCGGCGCGAAGATGATCAACGCCAGGTCGGAGACCGTGCTGGACAAGCCCTCCTACCGCGACTCCGCCGCGCACCGCCGCTGCATCGTCCCGGCGGACGGCTGGTACGAGTGGCAGCCGGGCGCGGGCCGCAAGCAGCCGTACTTCATCACCCCGCAGGACGGCTCGGTGCTGGCGATGGCCGGGATCTGGTCGGTGTGGTGGCGCGACGACGAGGAGCTGGGCCGCGTCCCGCTCATCACCTGCGCGGTCCTCACGACCGACGCCGTCGGCGAGATGACGCAGGTGCACCACCGGATGCCGCTGCTGCTGCCCCGCGAGCGCTGGGGCTCCTGGCTCGACCCGGACGACACCGACCCGCGGGCGCTCCTCGCGCCCGACCCGGACCTGGTGGACGGGCTGGAGCTGCGGCCGGTGTCGACGGCCGTGAACAGCGTGCGCAACAACGGACCCGAGCTGATGCGCCGGATCGACCTGACCCCCGCCCAGCAGCCCGAGCCCACCCTCTTCGAGCTGACGTGACGAGCATCGCGGTCGAGACGCCGCACGGCCCGGCGCGCGCCGAGCTGCACTGCTCGACGGAACCGCGCGCCGCGCTGCTGCTCGGCCACGGCGCGGGCGGCGGCGTCTCCTCGCCCGACCTGGTGGCCGCGTGCCGCGCCGCCACCGCAGTCGGGGTGCACGTGGCGCTGGTCGAGCAGCCCTACCGCGTGGCGGGGCGGCGGGCGCCCGCTCCGGCGGCGCAGCTCGACGCGGCGTGGCTCGCCGTGGCCGACGACCTGGGGCAGCGCTGGTTCGACAACCTGCCGCTGGTGTTCGGCGGACGATCCTCCGGCGCGCGGGTGGCCTGCCGCACGGCCGGCACGGGGCAGGCGGTGGCGGTGCTGTGCCTGGCGTTCCCGGTGCACCCGCCGGGCAAGCCGGAGAAGACCAGGACCGGCGAGCTGGCCGGCGTCGAGGTCCCGGTGCTGGTCGTGCAGGGCGAGCGCGACCCGTTCGGCCGACCCGGCGCGGCACACCACCGCGAGGTCGTGCTGGTGCCGGGTGACCACGGCCTCAAGGCCGACGTGGACGCGGTGGGCCGCGCCGTCGGCGAGTGGCTCGACCGCGTCCTGCGCCCCCTGGACTGAGCGGGACGCTCACGCGCTGATCGGGGCCACCACCGCGCCGGTCAGCCGGGCCAGGTCGGACGGCGCCAGCTCCACCTCCAGGCCGCGGCGTCCCGCGCTGCAGAACACGGTGGCGAAGTCCCGCGCGGACGCGTCGAGCACGACCGGCAACCGCTTGCGCTGCCCCAGCGGGGAGATGCCGCCCGCCACGTACCCCGTCGCGCGCTCCGCGGCGGCCACCTCGGCCAGCTTCGCCTTCTTGCCGCCCGCCGCCGCGGCGAGCGCCTTCAGGTCGAGCTGGCCGGTGACCGGCACCACGCCGACGACCAGCGCGCCGTCCACTTCGGTCACCAGTGTCTTGAACACGCGGCCCGGTTCGACGCCCAGCGCCTGCGCCGCCTCGAGCCCGTAGGACTCGTGCCGGGGGTCGTGGTCGTACGAGTGGAGGGTGTGCGGCACGCGCTGCTTCTCCAGCAGCGCCGTCGCGGGAGTTCCACGTCCAGCCATGATCACGCACGATAGCGGGGGGAATTCCGCCGGGTGCGGTGGTGTTCTGAACAGACGTGGTGACTGAGTTGATGGAGCAGCAGGCAGGCGCGCGACCTGTGCGCGACCCGGCATCGGGCCGCGCCCGCGTCCGCCGCGTATCCTCGGACGCGTTCAGGAACGCATCCGTCGTGCCATCGCGCAGGCGGGAAGGGAGCGCGGTGCCCGCCACGCGAACGCAGGAGAGCCCCACGGACGAGACACCGGCCGAGCGCGCCGCCCGGTTCGAGCGCGACGCCATGCCGATGCTCGACCAGCTCTACTCGGCCGCCCTGCGGATGACCCGCAACCCCGCCGACGCGGAGGACCTGGTCCAGGAGACCTACCTCAAGGCGTACGCGGCGTTCAACTCCTTCTCCGCGGGCACGAACCTCAAGGCGTGGCTGTACCGCATCCTCACGAACACCTACATCAACGGCTACCGGAAGAAGCAGCGCCAGCCGCTCCAGCAGCCCACCGAGGAGATCACCGACTGGCAGCTCGCCCAGGCGGAGAGCCACACCTCCAGGGGCCTGCGCTCCGCCGAGGTCGAGGCGATGGACCGGCTTCCGGACAACGACGTCAAGGAGGCGCTCCAGCGCCTGCCCGAGGAGTTCCGCATCGCGGTCTACCTCGCGGACGTCGAGGGCTTCGCCTACAAGGAGATCGCTGACATCATGGGCACTCCGATCGGCACCGTGATGTCCAGGCTGCACCGCGGACGGCGTCAGCTGCGCGACCAGCTCTCGGACACGGCGCGCGAGCGCGGCTTCCTGCGCGGCTCCGCGGCCAAGAACGTCACGACCGGCGGGACCGAGCGGGCGGCGGTGACGGGACGATGAGCTGCGGCGACCACCACGACACGGACTGCACCGAGGTCCTCGCCGAGGTCTGGCTCTACCTGGACCGCGAGTGCGACTCCGAACGCCGCGCCCTCCTCAAGACCCACCTGGAGGAGTGCCACCCCTGCCTGGAGGAGTACGGGCTCGAAGAGCACCTCAAGGCGCTGCTGGCCCGCAAGTGCGGTGGCGAGCAGGCTCCGGACACCCTCAAGGAGCGCCTCCGGGCGTGCATCCAGGAGACCCTCGTCGAGGTCGACCAGCAGAGCGGCGGCGCGACCGTCGAGGTCCGCAGCACGACGGTCGAGATCAGCGAGCGCTGAGCACGAGCACCGCACGAGAAGGGCCCCGGTGACGAACACGTCACCGGGGCCCTTCCGCGAACCACGAATCAGGCGTTGGGGCGCTTCCCGTGGTTGGCGCCGCCCTTCTTGCGGTCGCGGCGCTTGCGGGCACGCTTCGACATGGGTGTCTCCTCGTACTTGACAGAGTGCTTCGCACCAGTTTCCCACGAGGTCGTTCCCGGTCGCCGAGGGGGCGGTGCGGGGGTGGCGCGTGGTTGGATCGGACGCGTGTCCACCCTCACCGACCTCCTCGCCGAGCACACCGGACTGTCCGGCGCCGTCGTCGACCACCTGCAACTGGTGGTCGCCGAGTGGCAGCTGCTGTCGGACCTGTCGTTCGCGGACTTCCTCCTGTGGGTGCCGCTGGAGGACGGGACGTTCCTGTGCGTCGCGCAGGCCAGGCCGACCACGGCGCCGACCGCCCACCCGGAGGACGTCGTCGGCAGCACCGTCGCCGTGGACGAGCACCCGCAGCTGCGCCGCGCCGCGATCGACTCGCGGATCTGCCGCGAGGAGGACCCGCTGTGGCACCTCGGCGTGCCGGTCCGGCGGGAGACCATCCCGGTGCGGCTGAGCGGTCAGGTCGTCGCGGTGCTCAGCCGGGACACGAACCTGGCCGTGCCGCGCGTGCCGAGCCCGCTGGAGATCTCCTACCTGGGCAGTGCGGCCGACCTGTGCCAGATGATCGCCGACGGCACGTTCCCGACCGCGGAGCCGTCCCCGGACGTGCACACGAGTCCCCGCGTCGGTGACGGCCTGATCCGGCTCGACGCCGCGGGAGCCGTGGTCTTCGCCAGCCCGAACGCCCTGTCCGCCTACCACCGCATGGGCCACGCGTCCGACCTGGTGGGCGTGCACCTGGCGCCGCTGACCCGGTCGCTGATCGGCGACCCGTTCGACGCCACGGAGGTGGCCCAGCGCATCCGGTCCGCGCTCGACGGCAGGCCGAGCATGCGGATGGAGGCGGAGTCGCGGCGCGGGGCGTCCGTGCTGTTCCGCGCGCTGCCGCTGCGGCCGAGGGGGAGTGCGGCCGGCGCGATCGTGCTGTGCCGCGACGTCACCGAGGTCCGCCGCCGGGACCGGGCGCTGATGTCGAAGGACGCCACGATCCGCGAGATCCACCACCGGGTGAAGAACAACCTGCAGACCGTGGCCGCGCTGCTGCGGTTGCAGTCGCGCCGCACCAGCAGCGAGGAGGCGCGCGAGGCGCTGACCGAGTCGGTCCGCCGGGTCACCTCGATCGCGCTGGTGCACGAGACGCTGTCGATGTCGGTGGACGAGCGCGTCGACCTGGACGACGTGGTGGACCGGGTCATCCCGATGATGAGCGACGTCGCCACCACGGAGACGCAGGTCGTGGTCCGCCGCGAGGGCCTGTTCGGCGTGGTGCCCGCGGAACTGGCCACCCCGCTGGTGATGGTGCTGACGGAACTGGTGCAGAACGCCTACGAGCACGCGTACGCGCCGGGCCAGCGCGGAGAGGTCGTGGTGCAGGCGGAGCGGTCGGCCAAGTGGCTCGACGTGGTGATCTCCGACGACGGGCGCGGCCTGCCGCCGGGGTTCTCGCTGGAGCGCACCGACCGGCTGGGTCTGCAGATCGTCAGGACCCTGGTGGAGTCCGAACTCCGCGGCTCGCTGAGCTTGCGGAGGAGGGAGCGAACCGGTACAGAGGCGGTCCTGCGCGTGCCGCTGAGGGGTCGGCGTTAAACTGGTGTGGTGCACACGTGACGGCCCGCCTCAGCGGCGTCGCGTGGTCATGCGGGAGGGTGTGCAAATCGAAGAGCCCGACACCTGGCACGGTGTCGGGCTCTTCGTTCGTCCAGCGGTGGTGCCTGGCCGTCGGCTCAGGCGTTGCTCCGGGCCCGCGTGCGGGCGTTGCGGCGCTTCAGAGCGCGGCGCTCGTCCTCGCTCATGCCGCCCCACACGCCAGCGTCCTGGCCGCTCTCCAGTGCCCACGCGAGGCAGTCGGAGACGACCGGGCAGCGACGGCAGACGGTCTTCGCCTCGGTGATCTGCAGGATCGCCGGACCGCTGTTTCCCACGGGGAAGAACAGCTCGGGGTCCTCGTCGCGGCAGATCGCGCGGTGGCGCCAGTCCATTGTTCAGAACTCCTCAGCTAGGCGCGCTCATGAGCACGCCGATCGTCAGCGGTTGTTTTGGGGTGCTTGTGAATGCTTTCACGAACTACGGGGATGTCAAGGGCTTAGCACTGACCCGGTGAGTGAACTCACCCGAAAGATCGACAGCGTTCACCCGCGCAACCACCCCGCGACACCGCCGGACCTGCGCGGATCGCAGATCGGTAGCGGAGCGGTCACGCCCCGGTCACACGGTCGTGGTCACACCACGACGGTCATCGCACCCGGCACCGAGGTGAACTCGACCTCGGTGCGCTCACCCAGCAGGTCCCCGTCGACCTGCAGGTTCACCGGTTCCGCGCTGGTCACCCTGACGTAGTCGACGTCGTCCCGGCGCAACAGGTTCCCGCCCTTCGGGTTCCCGTCGCGCAGGAGCAGGTGCGCCACGTACCGGAGCACCGTGGGTACCCCGAGGTCCTGGAGGGCAAACAACCCGAGTCCGCCGTCGAAACCGCTGCTCGGATTGAGCCGGATCGCCTTGTTCCCGAGGTACGTCCACGGGTCCGTGTTGGACACGAAGGCCAGTCGCACGCCCTCGACGGGGTCCTCACCGGGGATCTGCACGGTCAGGTCGGGACAGCGGCGCAACTGGGCGACGTAGCTGGCCACGGCGGTCCTGGTGTAGAGCGCGGGACTCGCCTCGCGCCCCCGTGCCCGCTGCCGCTCGACGGAGGCGACGACGTCGGCGTCCCAGCCCACGCCGGAGTTGAACGTGAACCAGCGGTCGGAGTTCGGCGGGACCCTGGGCGGTTCGGGGCTCAGCGCCGAGGAGACGCGGCCCAGGCCCACCCGGCGGCTGGTGCCGCGCTCGATCGCCTTCAGGAGCCGCCCGGTCGCCTCGACCGGGTCGCGCGGCAGGCCCAGCGCGCCGGCGAAGACGTTCGCCGAACCGCCGGGCACGACGCCCAGCATCGGCACGTCCGGGCCGGTGCCGTGGCGGAGCAGGCCGTTGACGACCTCGTTCACGGTGCCGTCGCCGCCGTGCGCCACGACCATGTCGTAGCCCTCGACGGCCGCCAGCGCCGCGGCGTCCGCCGCGTGTCCCCGGTAGTCGGTCTCGACGACGTCCAGCTTCACCTCGCTGGCCAGGGCGTGCGCGAGCACGTCACGACCGGCGGGTGTGGTCGTCGT
Source organism: Umezawaea beigongshangensis (assembly GCF_016464305.1). Lineage (GTDB taxonomy): Bacteria > Actinomycetota > Actinomycetes > Mycobacteriales > Pseudonocardiaceae > Umezawaea_A > Umezawaea_A beigongshangensis. The sequence goes on along the minus strand of NZ_JAEIOJ010000001.1, from coordinate 840,587 downwards.
CGCCTGCGGGTTCACCACCAGAAGGGCACGCACTCCTGCAGGGTAGGACAGCCCGTGACAACGCACGGATCGGCGTTCACCCGATTGGTGGCCGAGCACACCTCGGAAGTGGGGCACGTCTCCTTCCGTCCGGACCTCGGGCGTCTCCTGCAAGTGCACCCCAGCACGACCGCCGGCTCGCCGAAGACTCCTTGATCCTCTCTCCTCCCGACGCGGGAGGGAACGGCCGTCCGGGTGGCCTACGATCCGTGACGGGTACTCACGGTGAGCGGGGAGAGGCCGGTTTTCGAGGTGGCACAGCACAGCGGGGTTCCGTCCGCCGTCCGGCTCGCCGGGGTGATGACCGCGCTCCAGGGCCTGGCCGGTCTCGGCTTCGCCGTGGCGCTCGTCGTGCGGGCGTTCGGCGTCGAGTCACCGGGCCGGGTCCTCGGTGAGGCCGGGTACTTCACGGTCCTGTGCGGAGGCGTGGCCGCGGCGGGCGTCGCGCTCGTGATCGGCCGGACGTGGGCCAGGACCCCGGCGATCGTCGTGCAGCTGCTCCTGCTCGGTGTCGCCTGGTACGCCTACGGGCCGTCGGGGCAGCAGCTCGCCGGTTCGCTGCTCGGCGTCTACTGCGCGGTCGTGGTCGCGCTGCTGTTCACGGCTCCCGCGCGGGAGTGGGCGCTGGGCCCGGACGACGACGAGGACACCGGCGCGCTCGGGTAGGGCGTTCGGCGTCCGACCGATCGCCTACGAACGGCGGGTGGTCGTCCTCACTCCGCGGGGTGAAGCTGTGGGTGGTGGAACCACCACTCCCTGCACTCGTACGAGGTGACCGTTCATGCGACTCCATCGCGCCCTGACCGCGATCGCCGGTGCCGCTCTCGCGGCGCTGACAACCCTCGCCCTCGCTCCGGCGGCCGCCGCCGCCCCTCCGTCGAACGACGCCGAGGTGGCGCCGTTCATCATCGGCGGCGGCAACGCCTCCAACGCCCCCTGGGCCGCGCGCCTGTTCCGCAACGGCCAGCAGAACTGCACGGCGACGATCATCGCCCCGCAGTGGATCCTCACCGCCCAGCACTGCGTGGCGAGCGCGGGCACCTACACGTTCCGGGTCGGCAGCCTGGACCAGACGGCGGGCACGCTGGTCACCGCGACCAGCATCACCCAGCACCCGACGGCCGACCTCGCGCTCGCGCGGATCGACCGCGCGGTGTCGACGACCTACGCGCCGCTCGGCGTCGGCTCGGCCGTCGCCACGCAGCAGATCGTGCAGCTCTACGGCTGGGGCGCCACCTGCACCAACCAGCCCGAGATCAACTGCCAGTCGCGCTACCTGAAGGTCGCGGACACGAGGGTCACCTCGGTCAACGCCACCGACTACCGCGGTGGGGCCGCGATCGGCGTCCAGCGCGTCAACGGCATCGCCGCCGGTGGCGACTCCGGTGGCCCGATGTTCGCGACGAGCCCGGTCGACGGCCGCTACTACCAGGTCGGCGTGGCCTCCACGAGCGACCGCTCGACGCGCTCGTACTACACGAACGTCACCCGCTACCGCAGCTGGATCAGCTCGCTCGCCGGCGTGTGAGCCGAAGCTCTCCCTGAGCCGACCTGCAACAGACCACCCGATCGAGGGAACGTGACCCGTTCTCTCGATCGGGTTCCCACTGCATGTGACCCTGCGTAATGTAATTTCGGAGATAGACACGAACGGAGTAGTTAGCTACCGTTCAGGTGCGTTCGCGCCGCTCCGAGAGCCGCGGCAGGGTGAGGTGCGCAGTGCAGGACCGGCCCACGCGGGTGCCGAAGAACGGTGACGTCGAGCGCCCCAACAGCGCTCGCCTCTACGACTACCTGCTCGGTGGCGCGCACAACTTCGCGGTGGACCGCGCACTCGCCGAGGAGCACATCAAGGTGCTCCCCGCTGACGAGATCTGCCGCAGCAGCCGTTCCTTCCTGCGCCGCGTCGTCCGCCTCTGCGTCGCCTCCGGAGTCCGCCAGTTCCTCGACCTCGGCTCCGGCATCCCCACCGCGGGGAACGTCCACGAGGTCGCCCAGCTCGCCGAACCGGCGGCCCGCGTCGTCTACGTCGACGACGAGGCGGTGACCGTGGCGCACAGCCGGGCCATGCTCAAGGGCAACCCCCGCGCCGCCATCGTCCACGCCGACGTGCGCGACCACGCGGCGGTCCTCGGCTCGCCCGAGGTCCGCTCCCTGATCGACCTCGACGAGCCCGTCGCGCTCCTGATGTTCGGCATCCTGCCGTTCCTCACCGGCGCCGACGAGGCCGCCGCCGTCGTCGCCGGCTACCGCGAGGCCGTCGCCCCCGGCAGCCTGATCGCCGTCTCGCACTTCACCGCCGACGCCGAACCGGCACTGGCGAGCGCGATGGTCGAGCTGGCCGCGCAGCGCGGCACGCCCATCACCGTCCGGTCCAAGGACCAGGTGGCGAGCCTGTTCGACGGGCTCGAACTCCTCGAACCCGGTCTCGTCGTCGTCTCGCAGTGGCGCGGCGACGGCGAGGTGTCGGGCAGTCCGGCCGCCGAGTCCGTGAGCTGGGGCGCCGTGGGCCGCGTCCCGCACGAGTAGCACCGCTCCGCCGCCCCGGCGGCCGACCTCAGCCGCGCTCGCCCAGCTCCGCCAGCCCGTCGTCGGTGAGGCGGAAGACCGACCACTCGTCCTGCCGCCGCGCGCCGAGCGCCTCGTAGAAGCCGATGGCCGGGGTGTTCCAGTTCAGCACCGACCACTCCAGCCGCTGGTAGCCCCGCTCCACGCACTCCCGCGCGAGCGCCGCGAGCAGCGCGCGGCCCAGGCCGGTGCCCCGCTGGGACGGCTGGACGTACAGGTCCTCCAGGTAGACGCCGTGCTCACCGCGCCACGTGGAGAAGCTCAGGAACCACAGAGCGGAGCCGACGACCACCCCGTCCACCTCGGCCACGTGGCCGAACAGCGCGGGTGACGGCCCGAACAGCGCTCGGTGCAGCTGCTCGGACGTGAGGTGGCACTCGTCGGGCGCCTTCTCGTAGAGGGCGAGTTCGTGCGCTAGGCCGACCACGGAGTCCACATCGGACTCGCGGACGCGGCGAACGCGGATGTCCGGCAACGCGGTTCTCCTAGTCGAATTCCCACGGCGGCACGTTGAGCCGCCGGATCTGCGGGTTGCCGTGCTCCTCGCCCAGCACGGTGATCCCGGCCGGGTCGAGTCCGAAGTGGATGCCGTCGTTCACCGGCAGGCCGAGCCAGCTCGCCGTCAGCACGCGGCTGAAGTGACCGTGGCCCACGAGCACCACGTCACCACCGGGCAGCAGACCGCGGACGCGGGCCAGGACCTTCTCGGCCCGCTCGGTGATGTCCTCGGAGGTCTCGCCGCCCGGCGTCGGGTGGGACCACACGGTCCAGCCCGGCACCGTCTCGCGGATCTCGGGGGTCGTGATGCCCTCGTAGTCGCCGTAGTTCCACTCGGCCAGGGCCTCGGTCGTCTCGTCGACGAGCAGCCCGGCCAGCTCCGCCGTGCGCAGTGCGCGCTTGCGGGGGCTCGTGAGCACGAGCGCCGGATGCGCGTCCGTGCCGCGCAACCGGGCGAGCACCGCTCCGGCACGCCGGGCCTGCTGCTCACCCGCCGCGGTCAGCGGGATGTCGGACGTGCTCGTGTGCTTGCCGCTCTCCGACCACGCGGTCTGCCCGTGTCGCAGGAGGTACACCGCGGGCTTGGGGGTTGCGTCCACGACGACAGCGTAGTTGGACCGCTCGGTTTCCGAAGCGCGTCGAACGTCACCTTCGCCCCGCCGGGTCGACCGTTCGAGCACCGCGAGTGGACCGTCCGAGGGAGGCGGGAGCACCGCGCACCCCCGGTGGCGACGCACGACGACGCCGACCCGCGAGAGGTGATCTCGCCGGTCGGCGCCGTTACAGGGGCGTCGTGCTCAGCCCTGCTTGGTCTCCCAGAAGATCTTGTCGATCTCGCCCGAACGCAGCGCTGACCTGCGCTCACTCGCTCTCGGACGTGTCGCGGGCCGTTGCCGGGCCGTCCGCTCCCGATCCGGGCCGTCGGGCGTACACACCGTCGATCACGCTCTTGGTGCGCTCGTCGCTGCTGGGCATCAGGTGTGTGTACGTCGAGAGCGTGAACGAGGGGTCGGTGTGCCCCAGCCACTCGGCCACCGCCTTGATCGACTCGCCCTGGTCGAGCAGCAGCGAGGCGAAGAAGTGCCGGAGGTCGTGCATCCCGTTCTCGTACCGGTCGTGCGGCACGCCCGCGGCTTCGAGCGCCTTCTTCCAGTAGTTCCGGTTGAAATCGTTCGCCGCGATCGCCAGCCCGCGCACCGACGTGACGATGAGCACGGCCGTGGTCGGCGTCCCGCTCGGCACGTTCCACGGGAGAGTGATCTTGACCGGTGGGAACCGGGCCATGTGTACCCGCAGAGCCCGCGTCACGGGGGCCGAGAGCGGCACCTCACGGACCTTGTCGTACTTCGGCAGGGCGAACACCGGTCGACTGCGCACGGTCTTGACCTGACGGCACACCCGCACCGTGCCCTTCTCGAAGTCGACGTCGTCGACGGCCAGGGCGAAGCACTCACCCTGACGCAGGCCGAGACCAGCGCCCAGGTCGACGAGCACCCGGAAGCGCTCGACCAGCGCCGCTTGAACCGCCCAGACCCGTTCCTCCGGCCAGGGGACGATCTTCTTCTTCACCGGTTTGGGTTTCTTCACCGACTTCCCGCCGAGCGGGTTCTTGACGATCAGCCCGTCGTCCACGGCAGCGGTGAACAGCGCGGAGAGGTTCCCGAACAGGGTGTGCCGGTACCGGTCCGACAGGCCCTCGCGCCGCAGCTCGGCGTCCCACGCGCGGATCGTGGAGGGCTTCACCGCCCCCAGCTCCATCCGGCCGAGCGCGGGGAAGATCCGCCTGCGGAACCGCCGCTCCAGGTTCTCGCGTGACAGCTCGTCCACGTCGAGGTCGGCGATCCAGCGCGTGCCGAAGGTCTCCAGCCGGACGCGGCCGGCCTTGGTGTCGACGTAGGTCCCGAGCGCGAGCTTGACCTCGCGGTCAGCTACCCACTGCTTCGCCGCCTTGTACTGGCCGTCCGCGAAGCTCTCGGACACCTCGTTGCCGTCCGGGCCGGTGATCCGCGCCTTGTACCGCTTTCCGACGCCGTGCCGGGCGGTGGGCACCCGCTTGCGCTTGGAGGGCTGGTCCGGGTCCGGAACGGACGTGAACCAGCGGTCCTGGACGTGCCCCATCAGGCCGCCTCCGGACCGAGCGAGTCGAGCCAGTTCTTGACGTCCTCGGGCACCCAGCGGAGGTGCTTGCCGACGCGCCGGGCCGGGGGACCGTACTTCTTGGTCCGCCACCCGTAGATGGTCGGAACGGGCACGCCGAGGTAGTCGGCCAGGTCCTCGATGCTCCAGAGCTTGCTCATGCCGCCTGCCTCTCCTGCTCGTACTTGCGGCGTCGGCTGTCGCGGACCCGTTCAGCGATCGCACCGGCCAGCTCGCGTTCGGCGTCGCTGGCGTAGCCGGTGCCGGTGTAGCGCCAGTCGTTGACGACCAGGACGGATTCGGGGTCGATGCCGAGACGGTCGAAGGTCTCGGCCGCGCGGTACTCGCGCCGGTCGCCGCGGATGGCTCCGAAGGTGGTCGAGTAGTGCTTGGACTTGGTGAGGAAGTGGCCGCGGAAGCCGAGCATGTGCGCCCACTTCTTGAGGTTCAGGTCGTCGTACTCGGCCAGATCACCGAGGTCCCAGGCTGTTTGGATCATGCGGCGGTGGTGGTCGGAGACCGGTGCGTGGTCGATGCAGAGCTGAGAGCGGATCGGGCGGTCGGCGCCGTCCGTCTTGCCGGTGGTCTTGGTGGCGTACTTGGCGACGTAGGCGGCCAGACGGTGTTCGCTGATCGCGCCGTCGTCGTCCTCGACGTCGTGGGCCTGTGTGGGGCGGATGGGCCGGAAGTCGACCTGTGCGCCCCACCGCAGTTCCAGCGGGGTGCCGTCGGGCCGGTGGGTGCCGACCTTGACCGCCCGAGCGGCGGTGGTGATGCAGTGGTCGAGCAGGTCGGTGGTCACCCACGCCGGGGTGGGGTCACCGGGGCCACCGGGGCCGTCGACGCGGATGACGGCGTGGAAGTGGACCATGCCGCGTCGCTGGTACTCGGCGACCTTGGCGTAGGACAGCCGGGCGGCGTCCTTGAACTCCCGCTGGTTGAGGCCACCGGCTTGGGCGAGCAGCCGCTTGAGGGTGGTGACGAAGCGGTGCCACAGCGCTCCGGCGTGGGCCTGCCATAGGACCGAGCCGGTGTAGTCGTAGGCGTCGGGGTCGACCGCGCCGCCGATGCGGGGGTCGTCGGGGTGGTGCCGCTCCCCGCACCCGGTGCACGGCCGGGGCTTGCCCGCCCTGGTGGTGGGCCGGTTGTGGACGGGTCCGAAGGACGGGGCGGTGAGGGTGGCGAAGCCGCGGGGCTTCTCGGCGACGCTCTCGGGGACGCCCTTGGTGCCCCCGGCGAGCCCGGCCTGCATGAGGTGGAAGGCGTCGGCGGCGTAGCGGTCGGAGCAGGACGGACACACGGTGGCCCGGCGGTTGCCGCACGGAACCATGATCTCGCCGCCGTGGTGGGCGAGCACACGGCCGCTGGTGGCCTCCTGCACCTGCCACGCGCCTTCCAGGCGGATCGGGACGGCACAGCCGTTGGTGGCGACGACCTTGTCCCGCCAGTCGTGGTAGTCGGGGGCGCGCAGCCGGTCCGAGATGCGGTCTTCGAGGGTGAGCACCACGGTTGCGGTCTCCTTCCGAGCATGACGGCGGGGCGCGACCCGGTGGTGGGTCGCGCCCCGCGTGGTGAGTGGGTGTCAGGCGGCGAGCTGGGTGGCGATGCGGGCGGCGTAGTCGGCGGGGACGTTGAGCACGTCGCGCACCTCCTCGGCGGTCAGCGGCCGTCCGGTCTCGGCGGTCTTGGCGTCGAGCTGGGCGAGCAGGTGCCGAGGCAGCCGCGGACCGGGCCGGGGTATGGGCACCACGTCAGCGGGAGCCGGAGCAGGTACGGCCGATACCGGCTCAACGGCTGGAGCTGGCTCGTCGGGCACCGGCTCGACGGCCGGGTGAGGCGTGGAGGCCAGGGCGAGTTCGCGGGCGGTGTTGCACCGCTGCTGGATCACCGGCATGACCTCCGCCAGCAGGTAGACCACGACGGGGATGACGACGTGGAGGAACACCATCCCGGCGTCGACCGACCCGGAGGCCGGGCGCAGGGAGGACCACACGTTGGTCACCAGGGTCGCGCCGAGGAGCACGCGCTTGAGCCGGGTGACGGCCTGGTGGTCGACGGCCAGGCCCTTGGACAGCATCTCGGCTTCCCAGCGCAGCAGCGTGATCAGGATGCCCGCCAAGGCCGGTTCGACCAGCCAGGCACCCCACCACATCGGGTCAGCCGCGGTGAGGTGCCCGGCGAGGAAGTCGTGAACGCCGGTGGTGGTGAACCCGAGCCCGATGGCGAGGAAGAACCACATGGAGCGGGTGACCGAGACGCGGAACCGGTCGGCCCGCACCGCGCCGAGGAGGGGATCGGCGGCCAGGCGGTGCACGTCGTGTGCTTCGTGGAGCTGGGCGCGCAGTCCACGCACCCGCCGCGTCTCTGCGGTGCTGGAGTCGTTGTGCCGCTTGGCTTTGCCGAACACCGGGCACCTCCTTTCTGTCGGGAAGGGACTACTCGGAACGGGCGGCGCGCAGCAGCAGGCGGCCGAGGAAGAACAGGACCAGGGTCAGCACCACGGCCCCGGCGATGCCGAAGGCGAACCACATCACCGCGATCCCAGCGAGGGTGACGGGGACGGCCTTGACGGCGGTGGAGATGCTGCGACGGTTGACGGGCAGGGTCACGATCGTCTTCATCAGGCCACGTCCTCTCGGGACTGCTTGCGGGGGTAGTAGGTCTGGTTGCGGGAGCTGGCTGTGGTGCCGCCGACGACGCCGGAGGCGTAGAAGCGCCGCGATCGGGTCGCCGACTCCCAGGTGGTGTGGTCGGCCCGGCACAGGTCGAGCACCGGGCATCCGGCGCACACCGCGAGCGCGTCGGCGGTGTGCTGGGAGTCGAAGAACAGTTCCGGATCGGTGTCGGCGCACGCGGCGTCAGCACGCCAGGCCGGAGGCTGCCCGGACAGCCCGAACAGCAGCGCCATGAGCACCCGGTAGCCCGGTTCGGACGGGTTGCTCATGCCGCCACCTCCAGCGCCGAGGCGGTGGCGCGGGCGGCGGTGACGACGTGGGCGACCTCGTCGTAGGTGACGATCTCGGTGTGGTGCTCGGCCAGCGCGAACACACCGGCGAGTTCGGCCAGGCGGTGCGGCCAGAGGTCGAGCACACGCCCGGCCAGTTCGACCACGGGGCCGGACGCGGCCAGGCCCAGGGACAGGCCGGAGGCGGTGCGTCCGGTGGCGGCCAGGGCGAGCACACCGCCGGATCGGTGGGTCCAGGCCAGCGACAGCCCGTCGAGGGTGGCCGACCACAGCAGTACGGCGGCGAGCCGGTCGGGCGCGGTGCCGGAGGTGAACTCGGCGTGCAGCGACCGGGACCGCGTGGAGACGACCAGACGATCCGGGCGGGGCAGGGAGCGGGTGCGCATGTGCCCTCGCACGGTGCGAAGGATGCGGTCGAGCGAACGAAATTCGTTGGCAGGCATGGGAAAGCCCTCCTGTGTGATGTGGAAGGGGACGGTCAGCTCACGGCGCGCAGGCCGCGTCCAGTGACGAACTCGACCAGCTCGGTGAGGCCGCCGTCGGGGGTGAAGGCCGCGCGGATGCGGCGAGGCGCACGGGTGCGCGGGGAGACGGAGAAGCCGATACCGGCGGTGTCCTCGGAGTCGGGGATCTCATCGGCGATCGCGCCCTTCTCGCGGGCACCGTCACCCAGGACCATGTCCGGGTGGCGCTCGCTGGTGACGCGCAGGCACAGCCGCCGGGGAATGAGGTCCCGGATCGGCACGACGTCCTTGGACGGCTCTTGCACCAGGGCTTCCACGACGTCGTGGGTGGAGCGCCCCAGCGAGGTGATCAGCGAGAGCTGGCCGGTGAGGTGGTTGGCGTAGTCGCTCCGGTAGGCCAGCAGCGAGCCGATCTCGTCACAGATCAGCCAGTCCAGCGGATAGTCCTCGGAGACCGGGACCGACCGCAGCCCGGCGCGCTGCATCCGCTTCTGCTTGCGCTCCATGTTCGCCACGTAGGCGTCGACCAGCTCGGCGCAGTCCTCCGGAGTCGCGGCGTACCGGCCGTCGAGCATGGGCTTGAGCGCAATCCACTCCAGCATCTTCGGGTCGCACACCCACGGCCGGACGAGACCCGCGCGGATCAACGGGGCGACCTCGCGCAGCTTGATCGCGGGGAGGGAGTTCTTGCCCGAGCCGGTCGCTCCGGCTCGCAGGTAGTGCGACCCGATCAGCGGCTCGCGGAACTCCCGGCCGAACTCGTCCTCACCCATGTAAAGCGAGGTGAGGTCGACGTCGGCGACGTCGGCAGGCAGCTCCGGGGCGGGGACGAGGTAGGTGAAGGGCTCGTCGCGCTGGACGATCAGCACGACCTCACCGGGCTTGCCCCGCTCGACCGCGACCCGCTCGGCCTTGAGCGTCGAGGCGATCTCCTCCGCTTCGGCGATGAAGGCCCGCGGTGACTGACCGGGGACGAGCTTGACCCGCACGGTGTCGATCGACGGCGACCAGGAGCGGACCCGGACGACGCGGGGGACCAGCGTGCGACCGGTGCGGTGGTGGACCCTGGTCAGCTCGCACGCCGCCATGAGGTCGGCCCAGCGGCGACCGGTGTAGGCACCGGCCCAGCGCCGACGCCAGGCCCGCAGCACGGGAGCGGCCACGGTGTCGAAGGTGTCGGGGTGCGCCCGGTACCACGCTCCGACGCCCAGCGCCGCGCCACCGAGGACCGAGCCGGTGCCGGTCAGACCGAGTTCGGTGATCGAGGCCGCCACAGCCGCCGGTGCGGCCACGGAGCCGGGGTGACGCACCAGCCAGGCCACCGCGCGGAACTCCGCGCCGGGGGAGCGTCGGGACTTGCCGTGAGCGTGGGAGAACATCGGGTGGTTCCTCTCGCCGGGTACGGCAACGGCCGACCACTCCCGTGCGGGGGAACGGTCGGCCGTTGCCGTGCAGGTGCGGTCAGTGGTTGCGGTCGCGCTTCTTCCGCCGTCGTGCGGCGTCGGGGTCGAGCTGGGAGCGCGAGTAGTTCATCTCCGTGCGCAGTCGGGCAGCAGCACGGGCGAAGGTGTCGTGGTGGTCCTTGAAGCCCTCACGACGAACCGGGATGCCCTTGACGGCGTGCCGGAGCTGCGTCATGGCCTTGTCGAGGTCGTCCAGGGCGTTGCTGAGCTGGTGAGACATGGTCGTCAGACCCTCCAGTCGCGGGACTTCAACTCGGCCTCGTACTTCTTGGCCTGCTCACGAAGCTCGGTCAGCGCCTTGAGCGCGTCGGTGTGCAGCTTGCGGAGCTGCTCGGGCGACGTGATGCGAAACGCACCGGGCGGTGCCTTTCCCTCCTGCATCTTCTTGATCAGCGCGGACAGCGGGTCGAACTGCTCGGCCACGAGGTCCATCGCTGAGACGAAGTTGTCGTAGCGCTCTTGAGCGCGTTTGTTGAGTGCCTGTACCTGCACAGGTCACGTCCTCTCCGTGATGGTGCTGGACGGGGTGCTGCGGTCTCCGTGGTGCGAGACGCACGGCGGGCACCAGGGCCACGACCAGGTGAGACCTGGTGCCGCCGAACGTCTCGGCGCGAGGTGAACGCGCCGGATTCAGGCATGGGTCTATCCACTGTGGAATTCGTCAAAGAGCGAGACCGCACGTTCCGGCCCGTCGTGAACGGGCAGCCGACCAACCTCGGACGGAACGGGATCGCTGTGCCTCTGGCCCGACTCGAAACGGGCGACCGGCCTACCGGGCAGGGCAACCGAGCTGGTGCGGGGTCAGGCGGCGCGCTGTTCGCGCACGAAGCGCTTGACCGTCTCGGCCTTGAACGCCAGACCGGAGTTCTTGCGGCCCGTGGACCGGTCCTCGATCTCGTAGTAGGACACGGTCGGATTGATCAGCTCGACGTACTCGCCCTCCTCGAACTCCTCCGCCGGGGCGAACGGGAGCGTCACCTTGATCTCTTCGCCCTTGCCGGCGCGCTCACCGGGGCGAGCCTTGGGCTTGGCGAACAGCACGATGGAGAACTGCTCCTCACCGGCGCGGTTGGTGACCGGGACGAGCTGGCCGTTGTCCTCGCGCATCTTCACCGCGACCGGCTCGGTGACCATGAGGCGGAAGCCGTCGAACAGGATCGGCAGGTTGTTCAGAGCCACGGGGTCCTCCTGGAGTGGTGTCCGTTAGAGCTATCTCTATAGAACACGCCTGCCGGTCGACTGTCAATAGAGCTAGCTCTATCGATCATTTGGTTCAGGTCCGACGAGGTAGAGCTAGGGTTATCCCTCTGGCTGAGGAGCTGATGTGACCACCGGATACCGCGAGCTGGCGACCCTGCTGCGCGAGGGCATCGAGCGCGGCGACTACCCGCCTGGGACCACGCTGCCCAAGCAGGACGAGATCGCGGCCACCCACGGGGTCAACATCAACACTGTGCGCAAGGCCATCGCCGTCCTGGAGGCCGAGGGGCTTGTGGACCCGGTGCGCCGACGTGGAACGGTGGTGCGGCCGAGGCCGAGCATGAAGCGGTTGGGTGTCGAGCGGTACGCCAAGAGCAAGTGGAAGTTCGGCGGTCTGGTCGCGTTCGCCGCGGACCGCGAGGCATCGGGACGCGAGTGGAAGCCGACCGACCAGACCAACACCGTCCGCACGATCCAGGCCGACAAGTCCATCGCGGAGGCGCTGGGCCTGGAGGAGGGCGCCAAGGTCTACGAGCGCGCCAGGCTGGTCAAGGACGGCGACACCCCGACCCACACCCTGACGAGCTACTACAACCCCGAGCACGTCGAGGGCACCCCGCTGGTCGACCCGAAACCGGGACCGGCCACGCGCGGTGGCGGATTCGCCGTGCTGACGTTGCAGGGCTTCGAGCCCGACCACATGACCGAGAGCGTCCACGCCCGGATGCCGACCCCCGACGAGATCGAGACGCTGAACCTCCCCGCGGGCGAACCGGTCATGGTCCTGACCCGACGCACCTTCACCAAGGACGACGTGCCGATCGAGCTGGCGCGGGGCATCCACGCGGCCAGCCGCTTCGAGTGGTCCTACAGCTTCCCGATCCCCGACTGACCGCCGAAGAAAGGCCGGCCGCCGTGACCCCCACCGTCATCCCCGAGCAGCACCGAACCGACGTGCTGACCCTCTGGGACTACCACGACATGAAGCACCAGGTCCGGCCCGCCGACGCCGCGATCGGTCTCGGCAGTCACGACCTGGGCGTGGCCGTGCGGGCGGTGGAGCTGTACGAAGCTGAGACGGTTCCGCTGCTGGTGTTCACCGGAGCCAACGCCCCCACGACCGTGGAGCGCTTCCCGAGGGGCGAGGCGGTGCACTACCGCGAACACGCCCTGGAGCACGGCGTGCCCGACGAGGCGATCCTCGTCGAGACCGAGGCGACCAACACCGCACAGAACTTCGAGTTCACAATGAAGCTGTTGCGCGACAAGGGCTTGCGGCTGGAGTCAGCGGTGTTGGTGTCTCGGCCGTACCAGGAGCGCCGGGCCTATGCGACGTGCAAGAAGATGTGGCCAGAGCTGGACATCACCTGCACCTCGCACCGCCCGCCGATCGAAGAGTACGTGGCTGGGATCGGTGACGTCGACTTTGTGATCAGCATGATGGTGGGCGACACGCAGCGCATGGGGCTGTTCGCAGAGTACGGCTACGCGATCCCGCAAGAAGTTCCTGCCGACGTCCAGGCCGCGTATGCACGCCTCGTGGAGGCCGGGTACACCAGCCGGTTGATCTCGTAACTGGGGTAGCGTGGTAGCTGCGGTGTTCAGAGTTTCTTTTCTTCATCAAGGCGGCCCCCTCCGGGGGCCGCTGGCCGTTGGTATCCAAGCCGACGCCGAAGGACCGATGCCCCTGTAGTGCGGTACGCCTAAGCGGGCCTAGCGGCCCGCAGGCGTACCGCGTGAGGAAGGGCATCGACCCGTCGTCGGCGAGGAACGGCCAACGTCCCCCGAAGCGGGCCATGGCAATCGGATGCTCCTATCTTAATGGCGCGCCCACAAAGGATTTCCACTGCTTCTACTAATGATCATATCTAAATCGTTACCATTTTATGAATCTATTGCCGATGCAGTGTTAATTAAAACTGCAGTCCACGTTGCTGTAGCTGTATTTTGCGGCAGCTCTAGCTATGTATGGATTATTACTGGCTTATAAGTCGGGTAATAAGCGCGTCGAAATTCGCTATTGAATCGCCGTCTCCTCCTGTAATCTTCGTTAGATTGTATACTCCATTTAGCTGGCCATCTTCATGGAGATATTGAAACCCTCTACGTCCGGATCCGCGCGCCGATTCGCCATTGATCATTTGAGGGGTAATCAGAGTGCCAAAAAAAAGGCGTGCACTCTGCTGGTATTCAGTGGACCAAGTATTCATGTGATCCGCAACTTGCGGCATCCAACTTTCCCAGATGTTTGACTTGTCCTTCCTGCCTTTGACTTCACCAACGGCCAAAACGCGACCTGTGTGCCTATTTGTAAATTTTACATCAGGAGTATCTCCGCCGATGAAAAATTCACATACGAGATTATTCTTCAAGCTAATTGACTGTGAGAGTAGAGCGGGGTTTTCCGCGGAATGCCGCTCCCATTGTCCATTGCTTAAGCTCTCAACGAGGATTGAATGACGTTGACCAAAGTCAATAATTGCCGCCTTGAGTACATCAACCGCTTCATTTCCTCCAACATTTTGTCCGTGTCCAATTGCGCGCCCGCCCAGGATGGCGCTAACCATGACAATTGCTTTGCTTTGTTGCCGATCTTCGGAAGGCCAAACAGAGTTAATTTGATCGGTAAGCCAGTGGACTGCGCCTTGAAGATTCGCATCAGATACTGGCTTTGCGTCGACCAGTTTGTCTCGAATGCCTCGAATTCTTCTTGTCAATCCGTAGTTTTCTGGCCCTTCCTTAAGGTTACTGAGCGTCTTGAGTGAAATACCAGCTAGACTGATGTACCAATCGATTGAAAATGGATGCGTTGAAAGAATTTTTCCGTTTGGGGAAAAAAGCGCGTTAGATTCGTGCAAAGTCTGCGCTGTGTGAAGCACTTTGGTTGAAAGTTGTAAAACATAGCTCGCTTTTCGATCGCGGTCAGCGAGCCAATCTGCCTCTGCGCTTTCGTTCGTCAGATTAGGCCAATTGGGTGTACCTAGATCTAGATGCATCGAGCCAGCTTGCCATGGCTACACTCCGTAGTGGAAAGCTGCTCAGTCTGTAACCATTACTTAGAACAACGTGTCGGGATTCAGCACTGGGAAATCTGAGCGAACAATATCGCTTGGGCTCAAGCTGGTTTCCGGGAGTACTGCCTCTGCAAGGTCGGGGCGGGTGCCCGTAAGAATCCATTCACAGACACTCGCGATCTGGCGAGAAATCAACGGTGGTACTGCATCGCCAATATGGCGGTACTTGTTACTCAACGTGCCAAGAAACTGATAGGAGGAAGGAAAGCCTTGGAGTAGCCCCATTTCTCGAACGGTACAGAGTCGATCTTGTTCCGGGTGGGAATACCGCCCATTTCCGACGTGACTGCATTCGCGTTTAATAGTTGGAGCGGGGCGATCCCACCACATTCGACCGTATACATCTGGAAAACTGCCGAACTTTCCCTTAGCAGCAGACTGTCGCATGACTGGTGTCATGAGTGCCGATCCTTCAGGGGATCGAACCAAGTCTCTCCATGAGCCTCCGTCGTGAGGTGTAGCCTGCAAACGACGCAATGAAGTCGGTTGTGAAAAGCTTGGCGATACATGCATAGCGTCACTCTCATGTACTTTGCCTGCAGGAATTGTTGGTAGCGACCAAATTGCACGTCTAACGTAGGTCGACTTTTCATCGATACCGTAACCCTGCCATAGGTCACCCAATGTTCGTAGCTTTAGTGGCTTTTTAACTGCTAGAACCAGGGCGCGCTCCCGCATCTGGGGGAGCCCAAAGCGTGTGAGGAAGTGAATATCGCCGTACACTTCATAGCCTTGTTCTTCAAGCTGCTCTCTGAGGGCGCTGAAGTGGTTAGAAAAACGTCCCATAATCAGCTCTCGGGCGTTTTCCATAAAAAGAATAGAAGGTGATAGGGCTGCTACAAAATCGGCCACGTGGCTTACAAGGCTATTACGTGGATCATCTACGAGGTGGTTGCCGGAGTGCATTCTAGAAAATCCTGTACACGGAGGGCATGCAATCAGAACAGACGGATTTTCTGGAAGCTGAAGAATATCTTTTAGTTCAGGTCCTGCGACTGATCCTAGGTCAACTTCCAGTGGGCGAATTCCGATGTTGCGGGTGTAGGTTTCGTTGCATCCCAATGCGCCTGGTTGGCTGCTGGGTTTGCCCATCTGAGCGTCAGCTGCAGCCACCACAGAAAACCGTGGATGATCGTGGAAACCGGCACTGGCTCCACCTGCTCCGGAGAACAGGTCAACCACGGTCCAAGTGTTTTCAGGGCCAGACATAAGTGACATGATATCTCATCGCCATCTCTGCAGGGTGAAGACTCACCCTTGCTTAATATGTTAAAATTGTTTATATAAATCACGATATTTTGTCGGATATCGTCTAAATTTTGACGCTCACTTCTTGTCGAGCGTCGGGAAAATTTTTATTTTCGACATAGGTCAACCTCCACCTTGGTTAACCGCTGTATTGTTTATTTGAATGTGGGTAATTTTTAGTGCATATTTCAGCTGGTGGTCAGATTGCTACGAGCGCGAGCGTGGTCAACTTGATCGAGCTGGTCATGGCGCTCGGCTGCCGCGCCTGTGGACAGCTCGACGCCGTGCCGGCATCGACCAGCCCACAGGCTTGCCCTCCAATCTGGGCCGCCTGTGGGCCGTGAGAGGTCACCAGAAGACACAAAACGACGCTGACCCACGAGAGGTGTTCTCGCCGGTCAGCGTCGTTTTGGTGGCCCTACGTCAGGCCGACTTGGTCTCCCAGAAGATCTTGTCGATCTGGGCGATCAGGTCGAGGAGCTCCTGGCCCTTGGCCGGGTCCATGGAGCCCTTGGCGCCGCTGGCGCCCGCGGCCTTCGTGGCCCGGTTGAACAGGTCGTGCAGCTCCGGGTACTTCTCGAAGTGCGGGGGCTTGAAGTAGTCGGTCCACAGCACCCACAGGTGGTGCTTGACCAGCTCGCTGCGCTGCTCCTTGATCAGGATGGCGCGGGTCCGGAACTCCGGGTCCTCGTTGCCCTGGTACTTCTCCTGGATCGCCTTCACCGACTCCGCCTCGATCCGGGCCTGAGCCGGGTCGTAGACGCCGCACGGGAGATCGCAGTGCGCGGTCGCCTCCAGAAGCGGGCGGTGGAGTCCTCGGATGCGCGACAGAAGTCGCATCTTGCCTCCCTGACAGTGGATGCTCCGACGTCGTGAAACCCTACTCCCGACCCGTGTACCAGGCAGTCGGAGGTGATCGTTGGCACCGGTGGAGGGCGACGCGCTGCGGCTGGTGAGGGTCGTCGGACCGTCCATGGTGCCCGCGCTGCGGTCCGGGGACGTCGTGCTGGTGCGCTGGGACGCGCCGGTCGGCGGGGGCGACGTGGTGCTGGTGCGGTGGGCCGCGCGACCCGGACAGCTGTCGGTCAAGCGCGCGGTCCGGCCCGACGGGGACGGGTGGCACGTGGAGGGGGACAACCCGTTCGGTTCCACGGACTCCCGCGAGCTGGGGCCCGCCGAGGTGCTCGGCGTCGTCCGCTGGCGGGTCTGGCCGCGTCCGCGCCGGCTCCGCTGATGCTCCACCTCGTCGTGGGCGGGTGGCGGGCTCTGCGGGGCTGCCCCGGTGAGCGTCACTCGCCCCGCAGTTGCGCGTACCAGGCGGTGCAGGCGTCGTACCGGGGCAGCAGGCCCGCCTCCAGCGCCTCGGCCAGGGTGGGGGCCGTCGCGTCCTTCTCCGACAGCACCGGCGCGATGTCGTCCGGCCACGGCAGGCCCAGTGCCGGGTCCGTCGGGGTGATGCCGTGCTCCGCCTTCGGGTTGAAGCCCTTCGAGCACAGGTAGTGCATCGTCGTGTCGTCCTCCAGGGCCATCGCCGCGTGACCGACGCCCTCGGGCACGTAGATCGCGTTGCCGAGCTTCGCGTCGACGATCACGGCGTCCCACCGGCCGAAGGTCGGCGAGCCCACCCGGAGGTCCACGACCACGTCGAGGAGCAGGCCGCGCGCCACGTGCACGTACTTCGCCTGGCCGGGAGGCACGTCGGCGAAGTGCAGGCCGCGGATCGTGCCCCGGCGGGACACGCTGTGGTTCGTCTGGGCGACGTGGAGCGGATGTCCGACGGCCTCGACGAACACGGCCTCCTGGAACGGCGCCGCGAACATCCCCCGGTCGTCCGGGAAGGTGCGCGGGACGAACTCGAAGACGCCGGGAACTTTCATCTCGCGTGCCTGCATGGCGGGAAGCGTAGTGGGCCTCCGATCTTGAACGATCGTGTGTCCGCCTGCCTGGGAAAACCGACCGGCCGGTTCGACCAAACCGGACGGACGTCTTGCGAAACCGCCTCTGACCTGCGGAAGAACTGTGATCCCCGCCGCAGACACGTCCGGGACGGAGTGCCACACTCGGGGACATCGCAGCGCCGGAACGCCGCTCCAGCCGAAACCCGGCAGGGCGGCGCTCCCGTTTCCAGGCCCCGTCGATCCCGCGTGACCACGTCGGGGGCGGTGTGCCGAAAGGCCGCTTCCGCACCGCACGACACCCGCAGGAGGGACGCCGTGACCACACCGAGCGACACAACACCGAGTGGTACGACACCGGGCAACACCGCATTGAGCAACACCGCACCCGCCCGGCTCACCGACGAGGAGATCTTCTCCGCGCACGAGGGCGGCAAGCTCGCCATCGGCGCGACCGCGTCGCTCGCCGACCCCAGGGCGCTGTCCATCGCCTACACGCCGGGCGTGGCCAGGGTGAGCAGGGCCATCGCCGACGACGCGTCGCTGGCGGCCAGGTACACGTGGGCGCACCGGCTGGTCGCCGTGGTCAGCGACGGCACCGCGGTGCTCGGCCTCGGCGACATCGGCCCGCGCGCGTCGCTTCCGGTCATGGAGGGCAAGGCCGCGCTGTTCAAGACCTTCGGCGGCCTCGACTCGATCCCGCTGGTGCTCGACACCACCGACGTGGACGAGATCGTCGAGACGCTGGTGCGGCTGCGGCCGTCCTTCGGGGCGGTGAACCTGGAGGACGTCTCCGCGCCGCGCTGCTTCGAGCTGGAGGCCCGGCTGATCGAGGCCCTGGACTGCCCGGTCATGCACGACGACCAGCACGGCACCGCCGTCGTGGTGCTCGCCGCGCTGCGCGGCGCGAACGCCGTGCTCGGCAAGGACGTCGCCGACCAGCGGGTCGTCGTCTCCGGCGCGGGTGCGGCGGGCGTGGCCTGCGCGAAGATCCTCGTCGCGGCCGGGATCGGCGAGGTGACGCTGGTCGACTCGCGCGGCGTCGTGCACGCCGGGCGCGACGGCCTGAACCCGGTGAAGGCCGAACTGGCGGCGATCACCAACGCCAGCGGGCTGCGCGGGGGCATCGCGGAGGCCCTGCGCGGCGCCGACGTGTTCGTGGGCGTCTCCTCCTCCACGGTCCCGGAGGAGCTGATCGCCTCGATGGCGCCCGGATCGGTGGTCTTCGCCCTGTCCAACCCCGACCCCGAGGTGCACCCGGAGGTGGCGGCCAGGCACGCGGCGGTCGTGGCCACGGGCCGCAGCGACTTCCCCAACCAGATCAACAACGTGCTCGCGTTCCCCGGCATCTTCCGCGGCGCGCTCGACGCGGGCGCCACGCGGATCACCGAGAACATGAAGCTCGCGGCGGCCGGGGCCATCGCCGCGGTCGCCTCCGACGACCTGGCCGCCGACCGGATCGTGCCCAGCGCGCTCGACCCGAGGGTGGGGCCGGAGGTGGCGGCGGCCGTCGCGGCCGCTGCCAGGGCCGACGGAGTAGCCTGACCCCATCGGGGTGGGGAGACTCCGACCACAGGTGCACAAGTTCGGCGGCATCCACGGCGTGCATGGATTAGTGCTCACGTTCGTGGTAGTTCGTTAAGCCGTGCAGGGGTGGGCGATGACGCTCCGAAGCGCTACCGTCCCTCTCCGTGGGTGACACACCCGCGAAGAGGTCGCGTGTTTGCCGCAATCGGGTGCACCGCCAGGGCTGCCGAGCCCGTCGCCCCTGCGCCGCTGCTGCCGGGAGGGGTGGAGGCGTGACCGAACGGGTGGACCGCGCTCCCGGTGTGCTGCGCCGACCGGTGCCGCGGCCTCCCGTCACCCTCGACGGTCTTCCGCTGTCCGAGCCGCCCTCCCTGGTGTGCGACGGCACGGGGGTCGTGGTGCGGGCCAGCGCCCCGGCCGCCGAGCTCGCCGGTGCCTCCTCGCCCTCCGACCTGGTCGGCCGTCCGCTCGGAGAGCTGCTCGTCGGCGACCCGGCCGACCTGCGGCTGCGCAGACGGGTCGGCGCCGACCTGCCCGTGCGGGTCGTGCGCCAACCCGTGCCGGGCACCGACCTGCACGCCGTGCTCCTCGTCGACGTCTCCGACCTCGCCGCCTCCGCCGACGCGCTGCGCGACGAGCAGCGCAGGCTGCGCGCCGTCCAGCGCGTCGCGGGCATCGGGTCGTGGGAGTTCGACCCCGACACCGGGGTCACGGTCTGGTCCGAGTCGCACTACCGGCTGCTCGGGCTGGAGCCGGGGTCGGTCGTGCCGGGCGCGCAGGCCGTCCTCGACGTCGTGCACCCCGACGACTACGACGTGGTCGCCGAGTACTGGTCGAAGCACCAGCCGTCCGGCGACCCCATCGACATCGAGTACCGGATCGTCCGGCCGGACGGCGAGCTGCGCTGGATCCGGGGCGTGGCGGAGGCGAAGCTCGCGCCGGACGGCCGCGCCGAGCTGATCACCGGCTACATCAGGGACAACACCGACCAGTGGCGGGCGGACCGCGACCTGGCCGTGGAGCGGCGGCGGTTGCTGGAGGCGCAGCGCATAGCCCGCATCGGCAGCTGGGCCTACGAGTTCTCCACGCGGGTGGTGCACCGCAGCGAGGTGCTGCTGGAGATGTACGCCGAGATCGGCTGCGAACCCGACGACAACCTGCTCTTCGGCGTGCACCCGCAGGACCGGCCGCTCCTGGAGGACATGCGGCGCAGGCTGCTGCACGCGCGGGACGAGGGGCCGATCGAGGTCGAGATCCGCAACGAGGCCGGCGACCACGTCTACGTCTCCAGGGCGCGCGCCGAGCTCGACGGCTCCGGGAACCTCCAGCGGCTGCACGGCACCATCCAGGACGTGACCGAGGCCAGGGCGCTGGAGCGGCAGCTCCGCGAGGACCGGCGCAGGCTCGCCGACGCGCAGCGCGCGGCGAAGCTCGGCACCTGGGAGTGGAACCTGCAGACCGGCACCACGGTGTGGTCGGACATGCTGCACGACCTGTTCGGCGTGCCGCTCGGCAGCGCCACCCGCTACGAGACGTACCTGGACCTGGTGCACCCCGAGGACCGCGGGTGGGTCGACGACCTGTGGCAGCAGCTCGTGGCGGGCAACGGCCCCGTGCAGCTGGAGCACCGGATGGTGGGCCGGGGCGGCCAGGTGCGGGTGTTCCGCTGCCACGGGATGCTGATGGAGGGGGTCGACGGCCTGCCCTGCGCGGTCGGCACGGCCCAGGACGTCACCGAGCAGCGCACCGCCGAGACGCGGATGCAGCGCTCCAGCCAGCGGTTCGCCGACCTGGTGTCGATCACGCCGGTGGGCATCGGCCTGTTCGACGAGAGCGAGCGACTCGTCGACGCCAACGACGCGCTCTGCGACCTGCTCGGCACGGAGCTGGAGCAGCTGCGCGGCACGACGGCGGCGGAGATGACGCACCCGGACGACACCGAGGAGCGGCTGCGGTCCGTCGCGGGGATGGACTTCGAGGCCGAGCGCTCCTACAAGGTGTCGCAACGCGTCCTGCACCGCGCCGACGGCGAGCGGGTGTACTGCGAGCTGCACATCGCGCTGTCCGTGCAGGACGACGGCCGCCGGTTCTGGCTGGTCGTGTTCTCCGACATCACCGAGCGGCGGCGCACCGCGGAGGCGCTGCGGCACCAGGCCACGCACGACGAGCTGACCGGGCTGCCCAACCGCGCGCTGGTCAAGGAGCTGCTGAGCGAGCTGCTCGCCGGGCCGGACGCGAGCAGGGTCGCCGTACTGTTCTGCGACATCGACAACTTCAAGCGGGTCAACGACTCGCTGGGCCACGACGCCGGTGACGAGCTGCTGGTGGCGCTGGCGCGGCGGTTGGAGGGCGGTCTGCCCGCCGGCTGCACGGCGGCGCGGCTGTCCGGTGACGAGTACGTGATCATCTGCCGCGACATCGAGGAGGTCGGCGGCGTCAACGCGCTGGCCACGCGGGTCGCGGGTCTGCTGCGCACCGCCGTGCCCGTGCACGGTCAGCTCGTGCGGGTGTCCGCCTCGATCGGCGCGGCCGTGCCCAACGGGTCGCGGCCCACGGGGCCCGACCTGCTGCGCTTCGCCGACGCCGCGATGTTCGAGGCCAAGCGCGCCGGAGCGGGCCGGGTGTCGCTGGCCAGCGCGGCGCTGATCGCCTCGGCCGACCGCCAGGTGCACCTGGAGGGCCAGCTGCGCGACGCGCTGGCGGGCGACGGCCTCACGCTGCACTACCAGCCCGTGGTGGGGGTGGACGGTGCCGTCCTCACGGCGGAGGCGCTCGTGCGCTGGCCGCACCCGGACCGCGGGCTGCTGCCGCCGGACGTGTTCCTGCCGGTGGCCGAGCAGGGCGACCTGATGCGGGACCTGGACCGCTGGGTGCTGCGCACGGCGCTGAAGGAGGCCGCGACGTGGCCCGCGCCCGACGGGCGCTCGGTGTCGGTCGCGGTGAACCTGTCCGGCCTGGTGCCGGGCGACCCGGAGTTCGGCGACATCGTCGCCGACGCCGTCGCGGAGGCCGGCATCCCGTGGGACCGCGTGGTGCTGGAGCTGGTGGAGACGGCGTTCGCGGAACTGCCGTCGCGGACCCGGCAGGCGATGAAGGAGCTGGTGGACCGGGGCGTGCGGTTCGCCGTGGACGACTTCGGCACCGGCTACTCGTCGCTGGCCAGGCTCAAGGACCTCCCGGCGCAGATCATCAAGGTCGACCGCCGGTTCGTCGCCGGTGTCGGCACCGACTCGTCGGACTTCGCCGTGGCGCGGGCCGTGGTGGACCTCGCGCGGGCGATGGGCCGCAAGTGCGTCGCGGAGGGCGTGGAGACCGCGACGCAGTTCCACGTCCTGCGCGGTGTCGGTGTCGACGCCTACCAGGGCTGGTTGTTCTCCCGGCCCGTGCCGGCCAAGGAGTTCCGCGCGGTCCTGGCACTGGGACCGCTGCACGTCCCCCGAGCGGGGTGATCGGAGAAGGGGTGGTGCCGGTGTCGGACGCGCGCTGGGTGCCCCGCGAGATCGACCTGACCAGGCCGAGCCCGGCGAGGGTGTACGACTACCTGCTCGACGGGGCGTGCAACTTCGCCGCCGACCGCGAGCTGGTCGAGCAGATGCTCGTCACGATGCCGTGGGTGCGCGACGCCGCGCGGCTCAACCGGTCGTTCCTGCGGCGGGCCGTGCTGTTCGCAGCGGCGCTGCACTTCGTGCCCGACGAGCTGGACCCCGCCGGTGTGGTCCGCCGCTACGTCGCCGCGCTCGCGCCGGGCAGCGTCGTCGTGATCTCGCACGCCACGCTCGACCCCGAGGTGCCGGGGGACGTCCGCGCCGCGGTCGAGATCAGCCGCAGGATGACCACGGCGGGCACCGTCCGCAGCCGCGAGGAGGTGACCGCGTTCGTGGACGGCCTGGACGTCGTCGAGCCCGGTGTGGTGTTCACCTCGCAGTGGCGGCCCGATCAGCCGACCGCCCCTGGCTTCGTCCACGGTTCGTCGGTGAACCTGGCCCTGGTGGCCGTCACGCGCTGACCCCCGCGCTGGCCGCCACGGCGGGCAGCAGCGCCGCGATCCGGTGCCGCGGCAGGTCGATCAGGCGCACCGCCAGGTCGTCCTCGTCGGGCGCGAACCGCTCCACGCGCTCCCGCGCCTCCCGCTTGGTCAGCGCCCCGCGCGACGCCGTGATCAGCGCCTCGCGCCACGTGTTGCCGAGCTTGCCGTGCGCCCGCAGCAGCACCTCCCGCACGACGAGCCCGCCCGCGTCGAGGTCACCGGCCGGCACCTGGTCCGCGACGACCACGGCGTGCTTGTCGTCCGGGGTGCTGCGCAGGAACCGCAGCCGGAAGCGGCTGTCCACCAGGGAGGCCAGCTCCTGCTGCCCGCGCTGGCTGGACACGGCGGGGTGGTTGTTCGGCACCAGCGCCGCCATCCGGCCCGGCACGCACGCCAGCACCGAGCGCAGCAGCCACGGGCCGGGGTCGGCGCTCAGCTCCATCGCGAGCGACGCGGCACCCCGGCCCACCGGCTCGGCCCAGCCGGGCGCGCGCGGCTTCGGCGGAGGGGAGGACTCGGGGCGCGGCGCCAGCTGCGACAGCCGGTCCAGCACCTCGGCCGACGGCCCGGACGACTCGACCGACTGGGGACCGTGGGTGTAGATCGCGGTCCTCGGCACGGCGGGCGGCCTGCGCGTCGTGGGGCGGCACACGTAGAGGTCGGCGGCGCTGCCGATGGCCTGCGCGCCGTCGAAGCGGTGGAACGCGGGCAGGACCGCCTCGAACACCAGGCCGAGCCGTTGCAGCTCCTGCTGCACCTTCAGCCCCAGCGCGGGTGTGCGGTCGCTGAACCCGTACGCCAGCAGGACGCGTCCGCGCGCGGGGTCGGCGAGCGTCTCGATCGCCCGCGCGGCGAACAGCGCCATGCCCTCCGGCGTGTAGGGCGGGTCGCTGAACACCAGGTCGGCGGACTCCAGCAGCGTCGGCGGCAGCCCGAAGCGGAAGTCGGCGTGCAGGCAGCGGACCTTCCAGCCGCGGGCCCGCGCCCTGGTGTCGACGAACTCCAGCAGCCGCTCGTCCACGTCGACGACCGTCACCTCGACGTCGTCGTTCACCGCGCAGACCGCCAGCGAGGTCAGGTCGTGGTCGCCCAGGCACAGCAGCCGCCGCCCGGTCAGGTCGTAGGTGCTGTCGAGCCACAGGGCGCGCTTGAGCGCCGTCTCCGCCGTGGCCTGCACGTGGTCCAGCGCGGCCACCGGCGACGGCACGGCGTCGATGTCGGCGAGGATCGACCGCAGCTGGTCGGTGTGCCGCGACACCAGCGCGTCGAGCGGGTCGGCGACGTCGTGACCGGCGGGGAACGCCCGCGACCAGGCGTCGACCCGCTCCGGCCTGACGCGGTAGCGCCCGTCGCGCAGCTCCAGGTCGTCCTCGGCCGCGGCGAGCAGCTCCTGCACGGTCCGGCGCGGCACCGCGGGCAGTCTCACCAGCTCGGCGAGCGTGTGCCAGTCGTCCCTCAGGAGCGTCAGGACACCGCGCAGCTTGCGCGCGTGCACCCCGCGCTCGTCCAGCAGTGCGCGTACCCGGTCGATCGGCTCAATCCCTGCCACAAGCGGAGCAGCGTACGGCGTGCCCACCCGGTGGAACGCCGTGCCGTCGTCAGTCGAACGGACTAGGGTCGTGATCCGGGTCTTTCCACGTCGTCCGACCAGCGCTTCCGGGCGACGCCGTGACCGGGGGGAGTGCAGGGTGATCGAGTTCCGGGCCGTGTCCAAGCGGTTCGACGACGGCACGGTGGCCGTCGACGACCTCGACCTCGTGGTGGAAGCGGGCACCATCACGGTGTTCGTCGGCCCGTCGGGGTGCGGCAAGACCACGTCGCTGCGGATGATCAACCGGATGCTCGACCCGACGTCGGGCACGGTGCTGGTCGACGGGCGCGACGTGCTCCAGGTCGACCCGCCGCGCCTGCGCCGGGGCATCGGCTACGTCATCCAGCAGGCCGGGCTGTTCCCGCACCGCACGGTGCTGGACAACGTCGCCACGGTGCCGCTGCTGTCGGGCTGGTCCAAGCGGGACGCGCGCGCCCGCGCCGCGGAGCTGCTGGAACTGGTGGGCCTCGACGGCGACATGGGCCGCCGCTACCCCGTGCAGCTCTCGGGCGGGCAGCAGCAGCGGGTGGGCGTGGCGCGGGCGCTGGCCGCCGACCCGCCGGTGCTGCTGATGGACGAGCCGTTCAGCGCCGTGGACCCGGTGGTGCGCGAGGGCCTCCAGGACGAGCTGCTGCGGCTGCACGCCGAGCTGGGCAAGACCGTCGTGTTCGTCACCCACGACATCGACGAGGCCGTGCGCATCGGCGAGAAGGTCGCCGTGTTCCGCCAGGGCGGCGTCCTCGCCCAGTACGACCGGCCCGCCGAGCTGCTGGCGCGACCGGCGGACGACTTCGTGGCGAGCTTCGTGGGCAAGGACCGGGGGTACCGCGGTCTGTCCTTCGTGGACCCGGCGGGCATCGAGGTGCGCGGCGGCGCGACGACGCGGCTGGGCGAGCCCGTGTCGCCGTCGCGGGAGTGGTTGCTCGCGCTGGACGCCGACGAGCGTCCGCGCGGCTGGCTGCCGCCGGGGACCTCCGCGGACGGACCGCTGACCGAGGACCTCCTCGTGCCGGGCGGTTCCCTGTACGAGCGCGGCACGGCGGTGCGCGGCGCGCTCGACTCGGCGCTGTCGTCGCCGTCGGGGCTGGGCGTCGTCGTGGAGCCCACCGGCCGCTACGCGGGTGTGCTGCGCGGCGCGCAGGTGCTCGACGTGATCGACCGCGAGCGAGCGGAGCGCGGCTGATGTTCGCCGATCTCGGCAAGTACCTCGGCAACGCGGGCACCAGGGCGCAGATCGCGGACCACCTGGTGGAGCACGTGTACCTGTCGCTGCTGCCCATCGTGTTCGCGGTGCTGCTGGCCGTCCCGCTGGGCTGGGCCTGCCACCGCTACCGGCCGCTGCGCGGCGCCCTGATCGGCGTGGCGAACGTCGTCTACACGGTGCCGTCGCTGGCGCTGTTCGTGATCATCCCCGCGGTCGCGGGCACGCAGATCCTCTGGCCGGGCAACGTGATCATCGCGTTGACGGTCTACACGACGGCGCTGCTGATCCGGCCGGTGGCCGAGGCGCTGGACGCCGTGCCCGACCACGTGGTGGCCGCCGCGACCGCGATGGGCTACCGCCCGCTGCCGCGCTTCCTGACCGTGGAGCTGCCGCTGGCGGTGCCCGTGCTCGCGGCGGGCGTGCGGGTCGGCTCGGTCAGCAACATCAGCCTGGTCAGCGTGGGCGCCATCATCGGCAGCGGCGGTCTGGGCGTGCTGTTCACCGACGGCTTCTCCCGCCGCTACCTCGCCCCGATCCTGGTGGGCATCGTGCTGACGCTCGCGCTCGCGCTGGTCGTCGACCTGCTGCTGGTCGCCCTGCGCCGGGCGCTCACCCCGTGGACGCGCGCGCAGGGGGTGTCGGTCGCGTGATCTTCGTCGACGTCTGGGTCTGGTTGTCCGACCCCGAGAACTGGAGCGGCGCGGGCGGCATCCCCGCGCGGGTCGGGCAGCACCTGCTGTACTGCCTGGCCGCGACCGCGTTCGCGGCGCTGATCGCCGTGCCGCTGGGCCTGTACGTGGGGCACACGGGACGCGGCGGCGTCGTGCTCGTCGGCGGTGGCAACGCGATCCGCGCGCTGCCGACGCTGGGGCTGGTGACCGTGCTGTACCTGGTGGCCGGTGGCGGCACGGTGCCCGTGCTGATCGGCCTGGTGGTGCTGGCGGTCCCGCCGATCCTCGCCGGCACCTACGCGGGTGTGCAGGACGTCGACCGCGGTGTGGTCGACGCGGCCAGCGGCATGGGCATGACCGACGCGCAGCGGCTGTGGCAGGTCGAACTGCCCAACGCGCTGCCGCTGCTCATGGGCGGCGTGCGCAACGCGATGCTCCAGGTCGTCGCCACGGCGTCGGTCGCGGCCTACGTGGGCCTCGGCGGCCTGGGCAGGCCGCTGCTCGACGGGCTGCGGGTGCTCGACTACGGCCAGCTCGTCGGCGGCGCGCTGTTCGTGGCGCTGCTCGCGGTGCTGCTGGACCTGCTGCTGTCCGTGGTGCAGCGCCTGGTGGTGCCGCGCGGTCTGCGGCTCGCGCCGGCGTCCGCGGCGCGCAGGAGGGTTCGACGCGGGGTGGACGACTCCTCCCCGCAGAAGCTGGTGGCCACGGCCGGCCAGCCCGACTCAGGAGGAAGCAGGGCATGAAGCGCACGTTGGCCGTGGTCGTCTCGGCGGCGGCACTGCTGTTGTCCGCATGTGGTTCCAGCGACAGCCTGGGCGGCGGTGAGGACTCGGGGTCGGGCGGTGGGCAGATCGTCGTCGGCTCGGCCGACTTCTCCGAGAACAAGATCCTCGCGGAGATCTACGCGGGAGCCCTGCGCAACGCCGGGCTCGACGCGACGACGAAGCAGAACATCGGTGCCCGCGAGGTGGTCGTCACGGCGTTGCAGGACGGCTCGCTGGGCGTCGTGCCGGAGTACAGCGGCAACCTGCTGACGTTCTTCGACAAGGCGAACGAGCTGACCACCTCCGAGGAGGTGTACGCGGCGCTGGGGGAGAAGACCCCGGACGGCCTGACCGTGCTGGACAAGGCCGAGGCGGAGGACAAGGACGTGCTGGTCGTGACGCGGGAGACCGCGGCGACGGGCATCGCGTCCATCGAGGACCTCGCCCCGAGGTGCGGCGAGTTCGTCATCGGCGCGGCGGGCGAGTGGGAGACCCGCTGGAAGGACGAGCTCGCCGAGCTCTACGGCTGCACGTTCAAGGAGTTCAAGGCGACCGACGCCGGTGGCCCGATCACCGTGGACGCGCTGAAGAACGGTGAGTCGCAGGTGGCGAACCTGTTCACCACGTCGGCCGACATCGCCGCGAACGACTTCGTCCAGCTGGCGGACCCGAAGAACATGTACCCGGCGCAGAACGTCGTGCCGCTGGTGCGCGACGCCGCCGTGAACGACCGGGGCAGGGCGGCGCTGAACGAGGTCTCCGCCGCGCTGACGACGGAGAACCTGGCCGAGCTGGTGAAGCGGGTGGACGTGGACAAGGAGACCCCGGCGGACGTGGCCGCGAACTTCCTGCAGCAGAACGGCATCTGACCGGCGGACGCTCGACGGCCGTGCCGGAAAGCTCAACTCGCGGTGCTCGAACGCTCGACTCGCGGTGCCTGAAAGGCGATCTCGTGGTGCTGGAGGGGGCGACTCGCGCAGCGGCCGGTGAGCGCGGGCGGAGCCCGTGCGGCCGGTGCGCGAGCAGGTGGAGATGACCGGCGCGGAGCGCCCGAACCGCCGCGACGAAGGAGCGGCGATCCGGCACAGCTCGCGCATCCCCGCCCTGCGGCGGGGGCTCGCCGTGCTGCGGTTGCTGGCCAGCAGGCCGGGGCCGGTGTCGGCGGCGACGGTGGCGCGCGAGCTCGACCTCCCGCGCTCCACGACGTACCACCTGCTGACGGAGCTGGCGGACGCCGGGTTCGCCACCCGCTACCCCGAGGAGCGCCGCTACGGGCTCGGGGTGGCGGCGTTCGAGCTGGGATCGGCCTACCTGCGGCACGACCCGCTCGAACGGCTCGCCCGGCCGCTGCTGCGCCGTCTCGTGGACCGGGTCGGGCACACCGCGCACCTCGGCGTGCTGCACGGCCCGGAGGCGCTCTACCTGGTGCGGGAGCAGCCGCGGCAGCCGCAGTCGCTCGTGTCGGACGTGGGGGTGCGGCTCCCGGCGCACCTCACCGCGTCGGGCCGCGCCGTGCTCGCCCGGCTCCCGGCGGCCCAGGTGCGGGCGCTGCTGCCGTCGGCCGCCGCGTTCGTGAACCGCACCGGACGCGGCCCGCGGGACCTGCCGGCCCTGCGCCGGGTGCTGGCCGCCGAGCGGCGGCGCGGCTGGGCCGTGGAGGACGGTCACGTCACGGCCGGGTTCGCCTCCGTGGCCGCCCCGGTCTTCGACCACGGCGGCAGGCCCACCGCCGCCGTCACCGTGACCTTCCGGCACGTGTGCGACGAGGAGTGCGGCCAGACCTGGCCCGACCTGGCCGAGCAGGTCCGCAGCGAAGCGGCCGAACTGACGGCCCGCATAGGCGGCCGCACGGCGAGTTGAGCGTTCGAGCACAGCGAGTTGAGCGTTCGGGCAGGGTGAGGTGGGCGTTCGAGCAGGGTGAGCGGAATCAGCTCGGTGGACGTCCCGCTGGCCCTGGTCGCGGGTCCGGGCGACACGGCCCGGACCCGCGACCGCGTCACGTCAGCGGTGTCGCCAGCGGTGCGAACGCGTTGCGCAGGTCCTGCACGCCCGACGCCGTCACCCACGCCAGCGGCGCGTGGTGGTGCACGACGCCGTGCGGCGACCGCAGCAGCGGCCGTCCCCGTGCGTCGCGCGGCCACTCCACGTCACCGGTGAGCGTGCGCGCGGGCAGCAGCCAGTGGTCGCCCGCGCGGTAGTCACCGCCCTCCGCGAACCACACCTGCACGCCGTCCTCCAGGTCCAGCCAGCCGCCCTCGGTGAGCTGGAGCGCGCCCCCGACGAGCTTGCGCGCCCCGCGTCCGGTGGGCGCCCGGTGGTCCCAGCGCCGCAGGAACGGGTGCGGGCCGCCGCCGTTCTCCGGCTCGGCGGACAGCTCCACCAGCAGGCCGCCGCTGTCGACGTCGACGACCTGCACCAGCGGCGCCGTGCTCCCGCGCGCCAGCGCCGCGTCGTCGAGCACCTCGACCCAGTCGCCCACGTCGAGGTCCAGCTTGCCGTCGCGCCCCCGGTCGGCGAGCGTCACCACGGCTCCCTCGACCGACGCCACGCCGAACACCACCGAGGCGTTCTCCCTGGACCACTTGAGGGTGGGCCTGTCGGCCCGGTCGCCCACCGTGCCCCCGCGGTGCACCTCCACCCGGTAGAGCTGGTTCTCCGGCCCCCGGTAGCGGGAGTCCGGCGCGGTGACGCACGGGTCGTCCTCCACCCTGGACGGCCGCTCGGTGCGCGCCGCCATCCGCGCCGTGGACGCCGAGGCGGCGACCCACTCGTCGAACGCCGCCAGCACGGCGTCGCGCCCGGCGCGCGGTCCGACCTCCAGGACCAGGGGCAGCACCTGCCAGGTGACCTTGACGCGGGCCGTGGTGTCCGGCAGGGACGAGCCGAGCGCCGTCTCCCTGATCGACGGGTCCTGCACGTGCGTGACCAGCCGCTCGGTCACCGCGAGGCGGACCAGGAACGGCACGTCGGGCAGGTGGTGCTCCTCGTCGCCGAACTCGGGGTCGCGGTGCGCGTCCGGCTGGTTCCAGTAGGTCCAGCCGGACGGCTCGGCCGCGGGCTCGTCGGCGTCGGTCTCCTCCGGGACCGGTGTGCCCGGTCGCGGCACACCGGCGTCGACGAGGATGCCGTCGACGTAGTACCGGCCCGGCGAGATGGTCAGGTCGGCGGGCGCCCTGCCCTTGGGCGTGTGGGCGATGCCGAAACCCGTAGCGCCGGCGGGACCGCCGTGCCCGCCGACGAGGTCGACGACGGTGGTGCGGTCCCGGTGCAGCGCGATGAGCACCTGCTCGTTGGCGTCGGCGTCCAGCTGCACCCGGCCCTGCTGGGCCAGCACCGCCGAGAACCTGTTCTCCGGCCGGAAGACCAGGCGCGAGAGATCGGCCTGCATTCGTCCTCACTCCTCACGTGACGTAGACGATTCCGGCATCCGTGCCGGCGGGTAGGAACTCCTCCAGCCGGGCCCGCAGGTTGTCCTCCCGCTGGGGCCCGAACAGGTCGTGGAACGCGCCGAGCTCCGAGCCGTCCTCGGCGCCGCGGCCGATCTCGGGCGCGCAGCGCTCGGACAGCTGCGCGTACCCCGGCGTGCCGTAGCGGGTGCTGGTGAACCGCGGGCGCACCCTCCGCTCCTCGGCGTCGCGCAGGGCGGGCAGGTCGGCCGGGTCGAGGTCGCCGCTCTCCGCGAGGTCGCGCAGCGCGGCGAACACCCCGTCCGGCTGGCACCGGTAGCGGCGCGGCGTGCGGGAACCGGGTGGCACGGAGCAGAAGCGCAGGCACCCGGTGCCGCGCCTGGCCACGTGCATCCGGCCGGTGAAGACGCTGTTCTCGCCGAGGCGCACGGCGTGCGCGTGCACCTCGCCGAACACCGTGCTGCGCCTGATCGACAGCACGGCGTGCGCGTGCCGGCACTCGGGAGCCGACAGCGCTTCCAGGTCGTTGCCGGTGGCGTCGAGCACGCTGTCGGAGACGTGGATCGACAGCGGATCGGCGCTCACCTCGTCGGCGATCACCAGGATCGTGCCGAGGACGCTGCGCTCGACCTGGAGGCACACCCCGGTGTTCTCCAGCGTCAGGCTGGGCTCCTCCGGCTGCGCCGGGCGGCAGTCGGGTTCGAGCGTCCAGCCGGGCACGAGGGTGCAGTGCCGGACGACGACCTCGCCGACGGGTCCGCTCACGTGCACGCCCCGCCCGGTGATCAGCAGGCCGTCCAGCACCAGCCGGGGCGGCCGCGGCCCACCGCACCCCGGCTCGTCGTCCTCCGGCGGGCAGCCCCGCACGATCAGCGCGTCGGGACGGTTGCTGTAGTAGTCGAGCAGCCGGATCACCGGCCTGGCGCCCTCCGCCGCCCGCACCTCCAGCCGGTCGCCGTGGTCGAGGACGAACTCGATCTGCTCCTGGTACGCGCCGCTGTGCGTGATCTCCACGACGGCGTCCGGTCCCGCCTCGCCCGCGTCCTTGTCCGCGCGCCACCGCTGGTACGCCTCGACGATCCCGCTGAACGGCTGCCCCGGCCCCACCCGGTA
This sequence comes from Umezawaea beigongshangensis, assembly GCF_016464305.1. Classification (GTDB taxonomy): domain Bacteria; phylum Actinomycetota; class Actinomycetes; order Mycobacteriales; family Pseudonocardiaceae; genus Umezawaea_A; species Umezawaea_A beigongshangensis. Next base: position 808,733 of record NZ_JAEIOJ010000001.1, on the reverse strand, counting down.
CACCCGCCTTCCGGGCGCGTCCCGGTCGACGCGCGGGTACTCGCCCCCGCCGGTGTCGTCGCCGAACGCGTGGTGGTAGCTCACCCACACGCCCCGCCTGGGCGCGGAGCGCGCTCCGAACGCCAGCCGTCCCAGCACCGGGTCCACGGCGACCTGCCTGCGCTGCGGCCGGTAGGACCACTGCGACAGGTCGGCCACGACGAGGTCGGAGAGCGGAACCGGCCGGTCCTCGCCGTCCCGCCAGATCTCGAAGCTCTTGCCGGGGCCGTAGTGGTCGGCGAGCTGACCGGCGAGCTCGCGGCGCCCGATGAACCCCGGCACGTTCGCCGGGGTCGCGAGGTGGTCGGGCGACGGCTCGGCGACCGGCCTCGTCACCAGGGGCACGTCGTTGCCCAGGATGGAGAAGGTGAACAGGTTGCGGGCCCGGTCGATGCAGTAGGCGGGCGCGCGGGTGATCGAGTACGGCTTCAGCCGCCACACGAACACTCCCGCCGCCGGGAGCGAGTGCCTGCCGCGGGTGCGCGCCGAGCTGATCCGGGGTGCGGAGGGCAGGTGTGCGACCCCGTCGAACGGTGTGCCCAGCAGGTCCAGTTCCGCGCCGCGCCGCACGTCCACCGTCCGCGCCGCCGCGCCCGCGACCCGCCGGGCCGCGGTGGCGGCGTCCGCGGGGTACAGCCGCACGGGCTGGTGCGCCGCCAGCAGCGGCCCGAACTCCACCGCGCGCGCCGGCCAGTCGGCGACGGTGCGCGCGATGTTCTCCAGCAGCGGCAGCGTGCCCTTGCGCCGCCGGTTGGTGACGGTCGCCGCGACGTCCGCCCTGGGCGCGAGCCGTTCGGCCAGCGCGGCCGCCGCCCGCCCGCCGCGCGCCACGGCCTCCTCGTGACCGCGCAGCGCCCGGTAGCCGACCAGGTCGCCGATGTAGGGCACCGCCCACGGCGCGCAGGTCTCGACGAACCAGTCGTCGTAGAGCTGGTCCACGTCGGAGCGCACGAGTTCCAGCTGCTCGTCGATCAGCGCGAGCAGCGCCCGCAGCGCTCCCGAGGTCTCGGCGTCGCGCCTGCGGTGGAACTGCGGCAGCAGTTCGAACAGCCTGTCCGGTCGTCCGCTCACGGCCTGACCTCCCTGAGGATCAACGTGTCCGGCACCGCCGGGAAGAGCATCGCCAGCTGGGCGGGCCGCACACCGCGGAACACGACGACCCGCCGGCCGCTCGGCAACCGGCTCGCGTCGGTGATGTCCGGGTTGAGCCGCAGGAGCTGCGCGACGGTGATGCCGTTCTCGGCGGCCACCGCCGTGAGCGTCTGCCCCCCGGCCCCCGTGACGACGTGCTCCCGCACCTCGAACACCGCCGGGCGGGCCGGCACGACCGGGTTCGGCGCGGCCAGCCGGTCGGCGAGCCGGTCCAGTTCGACGGGGGTGATGCCGCCGGGCACCCCGGCGAAGACGTCCACGTCGACGTGGTCGACGCCCGGCACGGCCTGGGCGGTGGCCAGCACCTCCGACAGGTGGGCGGGCTGCCCCAGCTCCCTGTTGCGGAAGCCGAGCCGGGCCAGCAGCGCGGCCCGCACCGCCGGTTCCACGACCTCCCAGGTGTGGTCGGGGAGCACCCGGACGTTCGCCGACACCACCAGCAGCACCGGCTCCCGCACGGCGACGACGACCGGCAGCCCGGTGTCGCCGTGCGCGGCGAGGGCGGCGCGCAGCGCGGTCACCACGTCCGAGTCGTCCTCCAGCGGGACGTCGTCCACACCGGCGAGGGTGACGTGCACGATCTCCCGCGAACCGTCGAACAGCCGCCGCGCGCTCGCCCGCCCGATCCCGGCCCTGGCGCGGGCGAAGTCCTCGTGGTCGGACACCGAGACCAGCCGGTCGAACGCCGTGACGCGGAGCGGGATGTTGCGCCGCAGCTGCCCCGCGTCGTCCGGGTCCGCGCCGCCCGTCGCCCGCAGCGGGTTGTCCACGCCGGACACGCCGAGCGGACGGGTGGTGAGCTGGGTGATCCGGCCCGCGCCGACGTTGCCCACCGCGCCCAGTCCGACCCGGTAGCGGGCGCGCACGTTCTCCACGCCCGTGGGCAGCCGCGCGCCCCGCACGCCGTCGCCGAAGCGGACCGACACGACACCCCGCTCGTCGGTCTCCACGACGTGCACCCGCTCGTCCGGGCCGCGCCCGGCGAAGCTGTCCACCTCGTGCCAGCGCACACCGTCCACCCGGATCTCCAGGGTGCTCTCCGCACCCAGCGGGTTGTCGGCCGCCAGCCAGGTCAGCGGGCCCTGGCGCAGCGAGAACCGCTGGTTCGGCACGCTCGCGTCGCCGCTGCCGATCGGCTCGTCGCGGCTCGCGCCGTGCGTGGCCCGCACGACGTTGCCCCTGATCCGCACGGTGTCGCGCCGGTAGCGGTGGGCCAGCGGCGCGGCGAGCGCGATCGTGGTGTGCACGGTGTCGCCCGGTGTCCTCGCGTCCAGGTCCTGCTCGACCCCGGCGATCATGGCCAGCTCCGTGCCGAGGACTCCGGCCGGGCTGCCGGGCAGGTCGGTGCGCTCGCCCGACACGACGATCCAGCGCCCCGGCGCGAGCCCGTCGTGCAGCTCGGCCAGCTCGATCTCGCCGCCGGCCACGTCGTCGAGCACCGGCTCGTCGGCCAGCCGCAGCGGATCGCCGCGCAGGTAGATCGTCGTGTCCCTGATCTGCGAGAGCCTGGTGTCGCCGCCGTCGAGCCACGGGCGGTCCAGCACCAGCTCGGTGACCTTCCCGCTGATCCCGAACGCCTGCTTGGCCACCGTGCGCACGCCGCCGACCCGCGCGGTGACCAGCGCCAGCCCGTCGTCCCCCGGCAGCGACTGCCGCTTGCGGGGACGCTCCACGACGACCCAGCCGCCCACGCCCACGCCGTCGTACACCGCGTCGAGGGTGAGCACGTTGGCCGGGATGCGCGCGCTGGAGGTGTAGACGACCTCCACGAACGGCAGGTCGTCCGGGGTGACCGGGACGACCCGCCGCGCCACGATCTGCGTGCTGCGGCCGGTCACCGGGTCGGTCGCGCCGGTCACCCTGACCGTGTTCGGCGGCAGCGAGATCCCGGCGATCGGCGGGGACCACCCGCCGGGGAAGGCGACCGTCACCGCCGCGTCGGCCGTGGCGACCGCGGACAGCGAGACCGAGTGCACCGGCAGGTGCTCCTCGAAGGCGAAGGTCACCGTGCCGGACTCGGCGGTGGTGTGCCGCACCGCGCCGGGCCCGAAGTCGATCCGGTCGTCCTCGGACAGGTCCAGGGTCTCGCGCCACGCGTTCGCGTCCAGCTCGAACACCAGCTCGGCCGAGGAGGGGGTGCCGCGCACGGCCGGTTCGGCCTCCACGTCCGGGTCGGGGTCCGGGTCCGGATCGGGGGTGGCCACGTCGTAGAACACCTTCAGGCCGAGCAGTTGCGGCGCCTCCAGCTGCCACTCCTCCTGCCGCACGCCGCCACCGGTCGTCGGGACCGCCCGCAGCGGGGCAGTGGCCCCGAACGGGGTGGCCACCGCGCGCATCGCCAGCAGCTCCTGCACCGCCAGCGGCGCAGTGAGGTCGATCCGCCGCCACGCCGGGTAGAGCGCGTCGCGCACGCGCGGATCGAGCGCGGCCAGCACCTGCACCCCCAGGTCGGACCCGGAGGCGAACAGCGCGGCCGGATCGCGCCGCAGCTGCCGCGCGCTCGACGGCTGACGGGCCGGGGGCGTGCGCAGCGCGCCCAGCAGCACCCCGAGCCCCAGCACGGCCGGGTTCGGCGGCCGGGGCTGTTCGCCGGGCGGGCTCACCACGTCCAGGCCGAGGGAGTGGAACAGCCCGGCGCTCTCCTCCTGCGGCTGAGGCGGTTCGAGCTTGCCCGCCTGCTGCCGCAGCGCCGCCAGCGCGGACCGCAGCCGTTCCAGCCAGGCGCGCACGTTCGCGTAGCGCGTGGCCAGCTCCAGCACCTCGGCCAGCCGCTCCAGCACCTCGGTCAGCCGCGCCGCGCAGGCCGTGGGCGTGAGCAGCGTGCCGGGGTTCTCCGGGGTGTCGTCGCCGACGTCCGCGCGCAGCGGCACGAGCACGTCGGCGACGAACCGGCGCAGGATGACGCTGCGCCCGATCACGGCGTCGTCCTCGTCGGCCGGATCGTCGGCGAGGATCGGGTCCAGCAGGTCGCGCAGCTCCTGGCGCAGCTCCTCCAGGTCGGGCAGCGCGGCCGGGGGCTTGCCGATCACCGTCACGTCGGCCGGCCGGTCCAGCTCCACCGAGGACACGATCTGCAACCGCTGCCTGTCCCGCTCGGTCCCGAACACGTACAGCAGCCGGTCGCCCGGCTTCAGGTTCGTGGTGACCCCGGCGACCACGACGGACTCCCGCTCGTCGAGGTCGTCGATCGTGAGCTGGTAGGGGCGCCTGGTGCGCACCGCCAGGTCGTTCCACGACGAGCGCGCCACCAGGTCCTCGGAGGTCTCGAACGACTGCGGGTCCTCACCGGGCCCCGGCACGCTCTGCGCCCGCGCGCCGCGCGGGACCACCACCGGGGGCTCGCCCTCCCGCTGCGCGGCCTCGTCCAGCAGGTAGGAGAGGAAGGTGCCCGCCGACACCCCCGGTCGCGGCTGGTGCCCCACGAGCCGTCCGAGCAGCACCAGCGACCGCTCCTCGGTCGCGGTCCGCAGGTAGCCCTCGGCCGCGATCCGCTCGGTGTAGAAGGTGAGCAGGTCGGCCAGCACCGCGGCGGCGTCCAGCAGTCCGATCGCCGGGTCGTCGGTGGTGCGCGCGGTCAGTCCGGCGAGCGCGGGGTGCGCCGGGCTGGACAGCCTCGCCAGCATCGTGGCGAAGAAGTCCGCGTGCTCGCCCACCCGGTGCGCCACCGCGTCCAGGCCGGGCGGGTTGGTCGCGGTCACCGGCGTGCGCACCGAGATGCCGGTGCAGCAGTCCGAGCGGTCGCAGGTGCTCAACGTCCACCTCCTGCGGTGAGGGTCAACCGGCCGTTCTCCGGCAGGTCCGGGTCGTCGTCCAGCTGCGCGATCTCCAGCGGGCCGGTGGTGAGCAGACCCGCGGCCAGTTCGCCGCGGTCCTGGCCGAACAGGCGCCGCAACCGCACGACGTGCGCGGTCACCACGCCGGGGACGGCCGCCGCGACGGCGACCAGGCGGCTCGTCCGCACCGGTTCGCCGAAGCTCAGCGCGTCCGGGTCGAAGACCGCGCGCAGCGCGCGGGACAGCGCCGTCAGCACGTGCCCGCGCTGGTGGCCGGCCGCCACGCGGACCGCGATCTCCACGTCCAGCGGGACCAGCACGGCCGGGCCGACGACCACCTGGTGGCCGATGCGGCGCACCGGCCGCAGCGCGGCGGCGACCGCGTCGAGCAGCTCCGTCCCCGCCTCGCCGCGGCCGACCGGGTCGACCACGACCCGGACCTCGCGGCCGGCGCCCGTCCACCGCAGCTCCGCCGCGGCCCGCTGCACGCCCGGCACGGCGCTCGCGAGCTCGGCGTAGTCCGCGGCGGTGACCGCGCGCAGCAGCGTCCGGCGCAGCGCCAGCGGGGCGAGCGAGCGGACCTCGCTCACCGGCTCCGGGTCGGTGCCGCCGACGGCGGCGAGCGGGTTGCGCAGCCCGAGCACCCCGGCGAGGTCGCCGCCGCGCACGACGAGGTGGCCGACGGCCTCCGCGCCGACGTTGCCCGCCGTCCCGCCGCCCACCCGGTAGGACGCCACCAGCACCCGGCCGGCCGGCGGGGCGGCGCCGCGCTCGCCGTCGCCGAAGCGCAGCGCCAGCCGACCGGCGGCGACCGCGTCGTCGTCCAGCTCCCCGACCACGTGGAGGTCGCGCGGCCCGCTGTCCAGCAGGTCCCGGCGCGGCGTCCACACCGGGCCGTCGGTGCCCCGCTCGGACAGCACGACCGACGGCAGGGCCGCGCGGGGGTCGGAGGTGAGCGCCGAGCGCGCCGAGCCGGTGAGCGCGGGGTCGTCCGGCGCGAGCCCCTCGGCGTAGCCGCCGCCCCAGGTCTGCGCCAGCTCCCAGACGACGCCCTCGTCGAGCACCCCGCCGGCCAGCGCGCGCTCGCGCAGCACGTCCAGGCGGCGCGTCTTCCCGGCGAGCAGTTCGTCGTGCCGCGACAGCAGCTCCCGCAGCGCCCGCGCGGACCGCTCGGTGACGTGCAGGGCCGTCAGCACCCGCTCGCCGAACAGCACCTCCAGCTCGTCCAGGTGGGCTCTGGTCAGCCGTCCGCCGCCGCGCACGCGCCGCCACAGCTCCGTCAGCCGGGCCTCGACCCGGCCGGGGATCGTCGCGAGGACACCGGCCTGTCCGGCCGCGACCACCCGCGGCGCCGGGAACGGCGCCCGCTGGGTCACCGGGACCCCCTGCAGCAGCGGCCGGAACCGCCGCGGCGCCGACGGGTAGCTCACCCGCGCCAGCAGGGTCCGCAGCGCGGCGTGCTGCTCGCCCGCGGTGTCGGGGAGCACGCGCTCCTCGCCCGCGTCGAGGTCGACGACGATGCCCGCACGGGTCGTCGCGGCCTCGCCCAGCACGTCGGACAGCGCGCGCACGTCGGCCACGCCGAGCGGTGCCCGGTCCCCGGTGCGGGTCAGCAGCGCGCCGATCAGCGCGGCCCCCGGATCGTCCGCGCCCCCGCCGGAGCAGCCGAACTCCGGCGGCGCGCAGTCGGCCGGGACGACACCCGCCGGGGGGACCCGGATCAGCTCGGAGAAGCCGCCGCGGCCGTGGTCGACCAGGACCGCGTTGCCCCTGGCGACGGTGACGTCCTCCAGCGGGCAGCAGTCCTGGCCGCCGCGCGAGGACAGGCACGCGCTGAACTCCAGCGCGTCCTCCACCGCCCACGTCACCCCGACGACCGGCTGGTCGTAGAGGTCGTCGACGTCGGGCGTCACCGTCAGCAGCCGCACCACCGCCCGGTGCGCGGGATCGGCGTCGGCCGCCGCGCCCGTCCTCGGGCCGACGACCTCCTCGATCACCAGCAGGTCGCCCGGACGCAGGTGCAGCGCCCGCTCGCGCGGCCCGTGGTTGCCGCCGCGCTCCTCGCCCTGCTCGCCGCCCTGCTCGCCGCCGTGCTCGTCGCCGCCGTGCTCGTCGCCGCCGTGCTCGTCACCGCCCTGCTCGTCACCGTGCCAGAGCCACTCGTCGCGCAGGGTCGCGGCCGTCGCGCCCAGCGGCAGGCAGCACTCCCGGTCGCCCCACGTCCAGAAGCGGATCTCGCCGTGCGCCGGGTGCAGCGTCGCTCCCGCGGTCCCCAGCGGCTCGAACACCTCGCACGCCGTCTCCGGCGGCAGGTCGTCCAGCTCCTCCTCGGTGATCACCGGGCCGAGCGCGGGGCGGCGCAGCGGGTCGACCCGGTGCAGGTCGATCGCGGCGAAGCGGTGCTCGCCCGGTTCCAGCTCCACCGGCCGGTCCACGTCCAGCACGACGACCGCGCGGGCGTTGCAGCCGTCGTGCATCGCGTAGTCGACCAGCCGCGCGTGCCGGCGCACCGACACCCGGCGGCGCGCGGTGTCCAGGTACGCCTCGGCGGCCACCGCGTCCTGCTGGTACCCGAGCTGGTCGCCGGCGTGCGCGAGCAGTTCCACCAGCGTGACGCCGAGGTCCGGCACGTGCCGCTCCACCCACCGGGGGGTCGTCAGCGTCAGGCGGTCCAGCAGCAGGCGGCGCAGGGAGAGGTCGTCCCGCGCCAGGTAGTCGATCACCGGCGGCGGTTCCCGCCGCGGCGGGCACTCGTCGTGCCGCGCGCAGTCGACCTCGCTCGGGCACGACTGGTGGAAGGCGAACTCCGCGCTCGCGTAGCGCGGGTCGAAGTCCGCGTACGGCTCGGTGCCCGGACGGCCGCGCGCATCGGGCCGCACCACCGACAGCGAGTAGGCCGAGTGGTCGCCGACCCTGTTCAGGACGACGTGCGCGCGGTCGTCCAGCTCGGCGTCCTCCGACGACTCGACCCGCACCTCCACCGCCCGGACGTCGCGAATCCTGCGCCCGCCGTCGATCCGCACGTTCTCCGGCGCGAGGTCGGCGGGCGCCCGGCCGAGGAACGTCACGGTCAGCGTCAGGCCGTCGTCGGACACCTCCACGCCGTCGACGCCGTTGCGGCGCCGCTCCCGCACCTTCGCCCTGCGCCCGTCGGCGCGGCACGACACGGCGGCGCTGCCGGTGCTGCCGGTGCTGCTGGTCATGCTCCGGCCCCCCTCTCGAACACGTCGGTCCGCCGGGTCCCGGTGGGCCGGACCACGTAGACGAGGCGCACGCGCAGCTCGCTGTCCTCGCTGACGACCTCCAGCGCCTCCACGTCGATCACGTCGCTGAGCCAGCGCTGCAGGCTCGCCTGGATCGACAGCTGGAGCGCGGCGGCGAACTCGGGGCTGTTGGGCGAGAAGACGAGGTCCAGCAGGCCGCAGCCGAAGTCCGGCCGCATCACCCGCTCGCCCGGACTGGTGAACAGGAGCTGCTCGATCATGTCGCGGACGTGCTCGTCGTAGCCGGTGTCCGCGGTGCGCCCGCGCCCGTCCACCCGGAAGGGGAACGCGATGTCCGTGCGCCCGGTCACGACCCCGCCGCCCTCTCCTGGAGCACGACCACCAGCGCGGGGCCCTGCGGGGCCTGCTCGGCGCTCTGGCACAGCCCCGTGGAGCCCTGCGTCAGCACCGGCTGCCCACCGGCCCGCACCCGCGCCGCCGCCGACGTCCAGCGCACCGTCACGCACGGCTGCGGCTTCCCGCCGACGGTGAAGGCGCAGCCGGTGACCGTCCAGACGTCCGGGAGCACCGAGACGGGCTGACCGCTTCCCAGCGCCCGCTGCTGCGAGGGCGACGCCGTGGCCCGGCCCCCGTGCGGACAGGACACGGTCGCGTTGACGTGCAACAGGAATCCAGCCATCGTGCGTTCCCCCTTCAGGTGATGGTCAGCGCGTTCTGGTTGATCTGGACGGTCGCCCCGGTCAGCGCGATCGACGCCCCCTGGCCGTTGCTGATGACGATTCCGGCGTCGCCGATCGTGATCGTCGCGCCGCCCGCGGCCCGCAGGACGATGCCCGCGCCCGGCAGGTCCGACAGCACGATCGAGTGCTGCCCGGTGGTCTGCACGACGATGTTCGGCGAGGCGGGAGGGCCGGTGAACGCGGCGGGCGGCACCTCGGCGCGCGAGCCGTACCAGCAGCCGCTCCAGATCGGGAAGTTCTTGTCCCCCTGCTCGAACTCCACCCACACGCCCGCGCCGACCGGCGGCACGACGTACTGGCCCATCTGCGGTCCCGCGACCGGCAGGCACGGCATCGCCCACGTGGACGGCGTGCTGCCGAACACGTCCGGCACCTGCGCCTGGATGCGTCCGATGCCCATCGGGTCGACGTTGGTCACGACCGTCCCGCGGTACTTGCCGAGGTAGCGGTCTGCTTCGGAGCTCATCGTGGCCACCTCACGGGACGACGTTCGGTTGCAGGGCGATCAGGCCCTCCCTGGCGAGGGTGAAGTTCTGCGTGTAGCCGCCCCGCTGGAGGTTGTGGGTGACGCTCTTGACGAAGTACAGGCCGTCGTAGGTGATCCCGGCCCCTCGCACGCCCACCAGCTCGCGCGCGCGCAGCACGTGCCCGTAGCGGACGACGTCGAGCTGACCGGAGCCCGACACGGCGTCCGCCGACTCCGCCGCCTTCGCCAGCGTCTCGGCGAGCGCCTGCGGCGCGTCCTTCTTCGCCGTGCCCGCGACGACCTTCTTCTTCAGCGCGGGCGCCGGTCGCGCCGCCAGCGGCGGTCGCAGCACGCTCACCTCGGGCACCGGCAGCACCGTCGAGACCTTCGTCGCGGGGATCTGCACCACCGCCACGGGCTGCTCGCGCGCCGTCCCGTCGAAGCTGAACGTCATCTGGTCCACGTTCGACGCCGCGTCGGAGTTGACCGTCAGCGCCGGCTGCGGCACGCCGAGCCGCACCTCGGGGCCGAAGTAGGCGCGGCTGATCCCCGGCACCGGGCCGGGATCGAGGTAGAACACGTAACCGTTGGCCTTCGCCAGCTCCGTGACGTAGGCCAGGTCGGTGCCCTGCTGGAAGTCGACGCGCTGCGTCGGCATCGGCGTCTGCGGGAACAGCTCCGGGATCACCAGCGGCGTGATGCCCCACGTCGCGTACTGGGCGACGATCGCGGCCACCCGCGCCGCCGGCGACATCGCCGGGAACGGGATCTCCGGCTTCTCCTCCAGGTCCATGAGGACCGTCAGGTCCTCGCCGGTGACCGTCAGCGTCGACTGGCCGGGCTCGTTGCTGATGCCCACCTCCTGCCGGATGCAGACGCCGTCCATCAGCACCGTCGGCGTGCCGCGCACCGTGACCGACAGGACCACCCGGATCTCCGGGTCGAAGAACCCCGCGGGCAGCAGCGTGTTGTGGATCAGTCCCTTCTTCGACAGGTCGAAGGAGAGCTGGAACCCGCTGCGCTGGCCCGCCGTGATCGTCACCTGGGCGGACAGCAGGGCGTCGGTGACCTGCCGCGGCACGGGCACCGGGATGCGGGGCCCCATGAGCAGCGTCAGGTGGACGGGTGCGATGTCGGCCACCGGCTACCCCCGCGCCGGTCCGGGAACGCCGGCGGGCAGCGTGATCCGCACGACGCGGCCGGGCGTGGCGGTCAGCTCGGCCGGGTCGAGCACCGGGTTCGCGTCGGCGACGCGCCACCACGCCCCCGCGTCGCCGAGGTAGCGGTCCGCGAGCAGGTCGACCCGGTCGCCCTCGCTGACCACGTGCTCGCCGATGGCCGTGAAGGACTCGGGCGGGGGCAGCGGGCGGCGGCGCAGGTGGGGGATCCGGCGACCGTCCGGCGTCACGTGCACCGCCGTCTCCACGCCGTGGTACCGGCTCGTGCGCGGGTAGGAGGCGGGTGCGGGCAGTTCGGGGGTCGTCATCGGATCTCCTGTGGTCAGAGGGAACGCAGCCCGAGCGCTTCCAGCCGGGACACCGCGACGGAGCCGGCGAACCGCTCCTTCTGCGCCAGGTGCGCCAGGTACAGCTCGGCGCCCCGGTGGCCCGCGGGCAGGTCGTTGACGGACAGCACGCGCAGCCCGAGGTTCACCGTCGCCCGGTAGGGGTTGAGGTCGGCGTCGAACGCCTCCTCGACGATCGACAGCTCGGTCAGCCGCACGGGCATGACCCGCTTGGCGCCCCAGACGAACAGCGTCAGCGGGGTCTCGATCGGCGTGATCTCCAGCGTGCCCAGCGCGGCGAGCCGCTCGTTGGCCCGCAACTGCCCGCTGGAGGGGTGCACCAGCATCTCCAGCGTCGCGAGCTGCGGGTGGACGCCGAACGGCGAGGGCACGTCGGGCTGGTCGGTGGCGTCGAGCTCGGCCGCGAACTTCCACGTCTCGATCGCCGGTCCCTTGAGCCGCAACGCCTCGGTCCGGTCACCCTGCTCGGCCCCCGAGGCGAGCGGAGCGAGGCTGCGCTCCAGCGAGTCGGGGTTGAACTGCATGACGATGATCCGCTGCGGCGTCCCCCGCTCGGGGTCGACGACGACGAGCCCGGACCGCACGGGGCGAGGTACGTCGGTGAGCCGGGTCACGTCGACTCCAGACCGAGGTGTTCGAAGACGCGGAGCACCCGTGTGGCGAAGTCGCGGAGGAACTCGTCGGGATCCGATCGGGCGATCTGTTCGAGGGTGCCGCTGAAGTCGATCCACTCCGTGTACGCCATGGCCCACAGCGCACCCTCCCGCACTCTCGTGTGCGGTGAGGCGCTGGCGTTCTGAATGGTGTCGGTGAAACGAGCGTCAGCGACCAGGGGAGCGCCGAGTCCTGCTCTCGCCACCGCCTCCGCCTCCGATTCCGGATCGCGGGTGCTGGTGGCCTGCTGGATGAGATCTTCGAACGTCAGAACTCCTGGATGCGCCTCGAACAGAGCGACCGCGCTGTCGATCTCCTCCGGTGCCACCTTGCTGGTGATGACGACGTGAGCGGCGCTCAACGCGGATTCTCTGGTGTAGGTCGCACGCAGTCCGGGCAGCAGCTCCCACACCGCGACGAGGTCCTCGGCCGAATCTCCGGGCACGTCCGGCGTGACGCCCACCTCGTCCCAGGCGCTCGCTCGTGCGATGGAGCGAACCTCGGACAGGGAGGTCCAGTTCCGGAAGAGGTAGCGCCGCGAGCGATGACCGTCTTTTCTTTGGATCGCTTTCACGATTTGAACCTTACGTTCGGCGTCCACCAGGGGAATTCTGATTGCATGCGTTCCACTATTCTTCTCTTGAGTTCGTTCAGCGTTTTCTCGGCATTTCCTTGTGAGTCGCTGTCGATGGGGGTGACTGTGTTGAACCACGCTTGCAGCGTTCTGACCTCTCGATTGGCGAGGTTCTGCGCGTCCTGCTGCTTCTGCAACAGCTGGAGCGACCGAAACTCGCGGGTGTTCCACTTGGCCAGTCGGGACTGCGCCGCGCGGAGCTGTGCCTGCGCGGCCCGCTGCACGGTCGGGTCGGCGCTGCCGCGGGCGCGTTCGATCCTCTTCGTGGCCTGCTCGACGTCCTTGTTCGCGCTCCGGACCATGTGAACGCGCCTCTGCCACTGGGGCAGGTCCCGCAGGTTTCCGACGAGCAGTTCCGGGGGAGCGCCGTTCCGGCGCAGGGCCTGCACCCGTCTCTCGACCGCCGCGTCCAGCGCCCCCGGTCGCTTCGCCAGGAACTTGTTCAGCACGGTGGCGGCGCTCGACGAGCCCTCGGGTGCCATGGGGTGCATCCGGAACGCTCGGAGGAACTTCTGCGTCTGAAGCTTCCGGTTCCCCTGACCGGGCACCTCCGCGTAGAGGTCGGAGATCAGTATCGAGAAGACCCTGGTTCCTGGATTGCGTCGCGGCTCCGTGTCGTGGGCCAGCATGCCGAGGAGCGCGATCTCGCCGGGGTCCGCGCCGAAGTTGGTCGCTCTGGACTGCTGGAAGACCGCGAGAGCCCTGGACGTCTGCGTCATGGTGCCTGATCCCAGGATCCTCCGTTCCGAGTCCGAGTAGCGGCCTCCTTCGCCGGTGAGGCCCGCGTTGTTCATCTTCTCCAGGAAGAAGCCACCCGGCTGGCCGTAGGAGCTGAGCATCCGGGACGAGACCTGGCCGCCGCCCGCACCTTCCAGGTTGATGACGTTGCGCTGGAACGGCTTTCCGAGCTGTGGTGTGAGCAGACCTCCCGCTGTCGCGATGTCCTCGTTCGCGGGAATCGTGGTCTGTGTGGCACCGGTGGCCGTCTGAGTGGTGGCGAGCTGCTGTCCCTGAATCCTGGCGTCGCGCTGAGCGAGAATGTCCTTCTCCACGTCCCGGATGAACTTCAGCAGCGGTTCGGAGTCCAGCGAGACGCCGTTGACGACGAGCTTCTCGGGATTGAGTTGCGCGCGGTCGCCGAAGCTCGTGCCGCTTGTCCGCACCAGCCGGGAGAGTCGGTAGAACAGCCGCCAAGCAGCGAGCGCTGCGGTGTGGATCCGGCTTCCGGTACCGCGGGAGAGCAGCCGCTGAACCTTCGGCTTGATCTTCGCCACGATCAGGTCCAGGCGGCGCTGCTTCGACTCCGGGGAGTTGCGCTCCTCGTCCCGGCGGCGGCGGTTCTCCGCCCGTTGCCGCTGCTTGGCCCTCCAGCGGTCGCGGGCGCGCTGGTACCTGTCGCGCAGCTTCTTCGCCGTGTTGCGCAGCGACCTGCCCAGCCCGCTGTTCGCGATCCGCTTGCCGACCCTGCGCAGGGTCGTCGCCACGCGTCGCACCCCGTCGCGGACGGCGGTGCGGGCTCGGTTCAGGGGGGACGGGCGATCCGGCCCGCGCGGAGCCGTGCGGCGGTCGGCGGCGCGCTGCGACGGGGTGCGGCGGTCGGGAGCGCGGCGGTCGGGGGTGCTGGGACGGCCCCTCGTTCCGGCCACCGGGCCACCGGGGCGGCGGCGCGGACCGGGGCGGCCTCCCGGTGGGCGCAGGGCCCGGCTCGCTCCGCGCAGGCCCCGGCGAGCGGCGTTCACGGCGTTGCCCGCGCCCCGGCGCACGCCCCTGCCCGCTCGCGCCAGGCCGTTCTTGATCTTCGCGGCCATGCCCTTCAGCGCCCTGCCGACGCCCTTGGCCGCCATCGCCAGCTTCGCCATCAGGAAGTTCGTGATGAACTCCAGCAGCGCCACGACCCCGGCCGCCACGGCGGCGGCGAACAGGCACGCGGCCGGACCCGCCTTCACGGCCCTGGCGAACGCGATGAACGCGCTGATCGCGCCGAGGATCTTGCTGACCGAGCCCCACGCGGCCATCAGACCCTGCACGACCGCCAGGACCGCGCCCGCCGCCGGGACGATCAGCGACACGACCCGCTCGACGACGACCGCCACGATGATCGTCGGCAGGGCGGCGACGACGGAGTCCCACACCATCTTGCCGATCTGGGCCATCGAGATGCAGCCCTTGACCAGCACGTCGATCACGGTCTTGCCGAGCCCGACGACGGCCTCCACCTTCTCGTCGAACCACTGCCTCACCGCGGTCTTGATCGCGCCCCACAGGTGGTTCTGGATGCCCTCCTTCGCCGAGCTGCCCAGCCTGCCCAGCCACGCTCCGACGCCCATCGAGGCGATGTCGGCGACGATCGCCGCGAACTCGCCGAGCATCTGGATCGCGGCCTTCGCGAACTCGATCGCCGCGTTGACGGCGCCGCGCACCACCTCGACGGCGGCCTTGAGCCCGGCCTCCAGCAGGCGCAGCAGCCCGGTCAGCGCCTCGGCCAGCTTGTTGAGCAGGAACTCGACGCCCGCCTTGAGCTCGTCTGCCAGCTCGTTCACGGCGGCGATGGCCGCGTCGCGGGTGGTCTCGATGGCCTCGCGCATCCGCGCGGCCAGTTCGGGGAAGAACACCGCGAGGACGTCGCACAGCGCCAGCAGCACGTTCGCCAGCGCGTCGATCAGGCCGACGATCGCGTCGCGCGCCAGGTCGATCAGGCCCGTGACGATCGACGCGAAGCCCCGGACGATGTCGTTCACCAGCGCCACGGCGGCGTTGAAGATGTCGGTGATCGCGTCCAGCAGGGCGTTGAAGAAGCTGGTGACCTTCGAGGCGATCCAGCTGAAGAAGCCACCGCTCTCGGACTCGCGCTGCTTGGCCTCCTTCTCCTCGCGCGCCTTCTCCTCCGCGGCTCGGCGCTCGCGGACGATCCTGTCGTCGTCCTCCTGCTTCTGCTGCTCGACCTCGCGGTCGGTCTCGGTCTTCTCGTCGCTGATGCCGGTCCGTGCCTTCTCGTGCTCCGCCCCGGCCTCGGCGTTGCTCTCCTCGACCTTCGTGTTCTGCTCGGTCCGCCACTCCTCGCGCTTCGCGGCGACGTCGGCGGCGACCTTGCCGCGCTCGGCGGTCTGCGCGGCGGCGTTCTCCTGGACGGTCGCCGCGACCTCGGCGTCGTGCTGCGCGTTGGCCTGTTCGGCGCCCTGCTGCTGCGTCTGCCGCTCGACGCCCATCTGCGTGCCGCCCTGCTCGACGCCCGCCTGGATCTGCGGGCCGCGCTCCTGCTGCGCCACGACCGCCACCCCGGCGTCGGCCCCGCCGGGGCCTCCCGCGCCGGGCAGCGGACCGGCGGTCGCGCCGCCACCGCCCTCGCCTCCCGGCACCTGCGCGGTCAGCGTCTCGGCGGGCACGTCCGGGAAGATCTGGTCCTCGCCGAGCGGCTTGGCCGCCTCCTGCACGCCGGTCTCGTGCATCGTGCCGGTGGCCTGCTGCAACTCACCGGCCTGCTGGTCGGTGCGCACGGGATCGGTCTCCCCGGCCAGTTCCACCTCGGGCGCGGGGCCGACCGTCGTGTTCAGCGCGGGGTCCGTGGTCGGCACGTTCGCCACGGCCTGCTGCACGTTCTCGATCTCGTCGGGGGAGAGGTTGCCCTGCGCGTCTCCGGCGACGTGGGGGCGCGGCGCGGCGTTGGCCCGGTTCTGGCCCTCGATCCGCTCCGCCTGGGCCCGCTCCTGCCGCTCGGCGCTCTCGGCGGCGGTCCTCTCCAGGGTGATCTTCTGCGCGTCACCGGGTGGCGCGGCCCGCGGGGGACCGGACAGCGTCTGCGGGGCGCCCGACGGACGCTCCGTCGTGGGCGGCGCGGCGGCCAGGGCCGACTGCTGCTCACCGACGTCGCGGCTCACCGCGGCGTCCACGCCCGCCAGCGAGGTCTGCATCCGGTCCGGCGGCAACGTCGACACGGTGGCCAGCGCGGCCTCGGGCGGCTGGGACGACACGTCGGGCGGCGCGACCTGCGGTTCGGCCGCCGCGGCCGGAGCACCGGCGCCACCGCCGCCACCAGCACCGCACCCGGCGCCACCGGCGCCCTCACCGGCGGTCGGGGCGGGCGGGCCGCCGCAGCCGCCACCGCCGGGTTCCAGCGACGCCTCCGGAGCGGGGGCCGGACCGTTCTCCACCTGCTCGGGCGCGGCCTCCGGCCCAGCGCCGGCCGGATCACCGGCGGGCGCGCCGGCACCGGGGAGTCCGCCCGCGGGCATCAGCCCCCCGGTCGTCGGTCCGGGGGACGCCGTCTCCGGCGACACCGGCTCCGGAGCGGTGACGGCACCGGGCGCGCGGGTGTCGACGGGGTCCGCGCCGACGGGCTCCGCGACGGGTGCCGCGGACTCGGCCCCCGGCTCCGGGCCGACCTCGGCGGCCAGCGGCTGCTCGGCGGGCACCTCCTCCTCCACCGGGGTGGCGGGAGCGACGGGTTCGGGGGCGGCGTCGGCGGGCTCGGCCTCCTCCGTCTCCTCCTGCTCGGCCCTGGTCGGCGGGGGAGCGGGGAAGCTCGGCGCGCTCGGCGGGCTCGGCGGCGCACCGCTGCTGGGCAGCGTCAGCTGATCGGCCGTGGGAACGTTCGACACGTCCAGGTCGGTGCTGGGCAGGAAGTCCGCGGGCGTCAGCGGCGGGCGTTCCGGCCGCCCCTCCTCCTCCGGGGCGCGTTCCTCGGGTTCGGGAACGTCCACCTCGGCGTCGGCGCCGGGCTCCAGACCGATCGGCTGCTCCTGCTCCGGCTCGGTGTCCTCGCGGTCGTCCCGGTCGAGCAGACCGTGCTGGGCCAGTGGGCTCTCCGGCGCGCGTTCGGCCTGTTCCACCTGCTCGGGACCGGCGGGTGTCGGCTCCGCGACCCCCGCGCCGCCGGTGGCGGGCGTGGCACCCGCGGCCGGAGCCCCACCGGCGGCAGGCGGTGCTCCCGGCGCTCCCGGCGCCCGCGCGAGCGGCTGCTGAGCGGCTTCTGCCCCGGCCTCCTCCGCGGCCTCGTCCTCCTCGCCCTTCTCCTCGCCGTCCTCCTTCTCCTTCTCGTCCTCCTCCGGTTCTTCGGCCTCGGCCTCCTCCGGCTTCTCCTCGGCCTCCTCCGGAGACGGCTCCTGCTGGGGCTCCTCCTCCGGCGTCTCCCCGGCACCGGGTTCCTCGGTGCCGGGTTCCTCTGTGCCGGGTTCCTGCTCGGCGGGTTCCTCGTCCGGCTCCTGCTCCGACGGCGGCTCCTGCTCGCCGGGCTCCTGCTCCGGCGCGGGTTCCTCCTCGCCGACGGGCTCCGGAACGCCCGGCGTGTCCACCGGGCCGCCGGCCGCCTCGCGGTCGGCCTCCACCAGGATCTCCAGCACGCGCGCGTACTCCGACGACGGCAGCCGCGTCTCCAGCCGGATCAGCACCGTCTCGCGCAGCTCCGGCGTGAACCGGCTCAGCTGCCCCCGCACCCGCCCGGACACGTCCTCCGGGTCACCGCGCAGGCTGCGCAGCACACCGGCCACCAGCCGGTCGACCAGCGCCGCCGGGTCGAGCTGCTCGGTGCGCATCCGGTCGGCGTCGACGGTGGCGTAGCGCAGCCACGACGCGCCCGCCCGGGCCCGCTCGACGGGCTGCTCGGGCCGTTCGGAGCGAGCGATCCGCTCCGCCTCCTGCTCCACGGGCTCCTGCGGCAGGCTCACCGCGCCGCTGTCGCGTCCCGCTCGCAGCGCGCCGAACGCGACCGGGGCCTGCACGGTGTGCAGCAGCTCGTGCACCAGCAGCCGCCGCCCGTCGGTGGTCTCCGGGCGGAAGGTGTCGCGGGCGAAGAAGATGTCCTGCCCCACCGTCACGGCGTCCGCGCCGAGCAGGGCGGTCATCGCGGCCGAGTCCTGGTCGTGGTGCACCCGCACGCGGCTGAAGTCGTGGCCCAGCCTGCTCTCCAGCTCGCGCCGCACACCCGGGTCGACGGGGTGGCCGGGGGACGCCAGGACCTCCCGCAGCTCGCGGGGCGCACGGGCGGCCGGACGTGGTCGCTCCGGCGTCTTCTGCTCGCCGGAGGGCTTCTGCGCCTTCGCCCGCGACAGCGCCCGCGTCACCGCGTGCCCCGCTTCAGTCCGGTGTGGACGGACCGGGCGAGCGCGCGCCCCAGCTGCCGCGCCGATCCCGTGCGGGGCAGAGCGGGCAGGTCGTCCACGACATCGGCGCAGACGCGGGCGACGGAGGTCTCGTCGCCGTCCAGCAGGCGGGTCAGCTCCCGCTGGAACGCCCGCACCACCAGGTCCCCGTCCACCCGGCCGAAGCCGGTGAGGACCAGCTCGTCGACGTGCACCTCGACGCGGTTCACACCCATCCCGCCACCTCCGACGAGGTGAGGGAGCGCTCCAGCTTCAGGTACTCGGTGCGCGAGGACGCCAGCACGTGCCGCATCGCCAGCGGCACGCCCTCCTCCGCGGCGAGGAACGCGGCCGACAGCGCCACGTTGCGGATGCTGCCGCCCGCCACGGTGAGCTGCGCCAGCCGCTCGGGGTCCAGGTCGTCGACGGGGGTTCGCGCGGGGATCACCCGCCGCCAGATCTCGGCGCGCTCGGCCGGACCGGGGAACGGGAAGTCCACGACGAACCGGATGCGTCGCAGGAACGCCGTGTCCAGGGCCTTCTTCATGTTGGTGGTGAGGATCGCGAGGCCCCGGTAGGCCTCCATCCGCATCAGCAGGTAGCTGACCTCGATGTTGGCGTAGCGGTCGTGGCTGTCCTTGATCTCGCTGCGCTTGCCGAACAGCGCGTCGGCCTCGTCGAACAGCAGCAGCGCGCCGCCGCCCTCCGCCGCGTCGAACACCCGCCGGAGGTTCTTCTCCGTCTCGCCGATGTACTTGCTGATCACCTGGGACAGGTCGATCACGAACAGGTCCAGGCCGAGCCGACCGGCCAGCACCTCGGCGGCCAGCGTCTTCCCCGTGCCGCTGCCGCCGGCGAACAGCGCCGTCACGCCCAGGCCGCGCCGCAGCACGGAGTCGAAGCCCCAGTCCTGGTAGACCACCGCGCGCTGCCGGACGTGCGCGACGATCTCGTCCAGCACGGTGTGCTGCGCGCTCGGCAGCACCAGGTCCCGCTCGGTGGCGCGCGGCTCGACGCGGTGACCCAGCTCGTCGAGCGCGATCCGCGCGTGTGCGAGCCCCGCCCGCCACGCGCCACCCGCACCCTGCGCGCGGGCCGACGCGCCAGCCCGGCGGATCACGTGCGCGGGCAGGGAGAACTGCTCGACCACGTCGGCCAGTTCGCGGTCGTCGGCGTCGTCGCCGAGCACGGTCGTCCACAGCGCGCGCTGCTCGGCCTGCGTCGGCCGGGACAGCGTCACGCGCGGCCAGGCCCCGATCCCCGTCTCCACCGGGTCGGCCGAGGACACCACGACGGGAACGCCCAGATCACCGACGAACGACCGCACGGCGGCGAGCCGCTGCGGCGTCGGCTCCCCGACCTCCAGCAGCAGCGCGCCGGGCAGCAGCAGCGCTTCGCGCTCCCACAGCCGCGCCAGCGCCTCGCGCTCCACCGGGGCGGACGGCAGGTCCTCCGCCGTCACCGCGTGCAGCGACGCGTCCGCCAGCCGGGCGGCTTCCGCGGCCACCTCCCAGCGGGTCTGCTGGTCGGCTCCGCAGAGCTGCACGCACGCCTGCTCCCGCTCCTCCCACACCGCGCTGATCTCCCGCGCGGCGTCGCGCTGGGAGGCGGGCAGGCCGGTGGGCGCGTCGAGACCGGTGAGCATCCCGCGCAGCCGGACGTCCAGGTGCGGCACCCCGGCGAGGTAGTGCAGCACGCGCTCGTCGATGCGCAGCGGCGAGGTGGTGAGCGCGGCTCCCCGCTCGACCTCGATCAGCTGCCAGCGGCGCAGCGGCGCCACGGGTGTCAGCGCGCTCCAGTGCGGGTTCTCCAGTGCGGCCAGCGCCAGCGAGAACGTGGGGTGGTCGCGGTGCGGGTCACCGCTGGCGGCGGCGCAGCGCGCGGCGGTGCTCGCGTCGGTCTCGGCCGCCGCGGTCAGCACGAGCACCGACCGCTCGAACGGGGTCAGGCCGAAGCACGCGCACAGCGCGTCGAGCGCCGACACCTCGTCGCCGCGCTCCTCCGGCACGACGGGAGCGTCCACGACGCCCGCGTGGGCGTCGAGCCGCGCCAGCACGGCACGCGTCGCCGAGGCGAGGGCGCGCTGGTGCACGTCCACGTCGGACAACCCCCGTCGTCCCACCGCTTCCCTCCCCCCGATCAGCTCTCAGTCGAAGTCGATCGCCGGACCGCTGAACGCGCCGTCCTCGACGTGCAGCGGGCTCTCGGCACCGTCGACCCGCACCCGCACCAGGTAGGTCCCGGCCAGCACCCCGGCCGTCGGCACGGTGAACTCCTCCACCGGCTCCGGTCCCGCCGCGAGCGGGAACGGCGCGGTGAACCGGAAGCCGCGCGGCGTGCCGGCCGGTGCGCGCTCGTCGAGCAGCAGCTCCACCCGCTGGTCCACCCCGGCGGGGACGTCCAGCCGGACCAGCACGTCGGAACCGGTCCGGGTCGCGGCCACCACCCCCGGCCGCCGCACGTACGGCGCGGTGTTGGACTCCAGCCACGGCCGGTCCGCGGCGGGATCGCCGAACCGCACGTCGTAGCGCAGCTGCACCGGGTGCGTGCCCGGCGGCAGGCCCGGCGGCTGCGCGAGCACGACCAGGTCGTCCCGCGCGCGCAGCACGTCGGCCGGGACGCCGCCGACGACCGCGCTGAGCCCTCGCCGTCCCAGGTCGGAACCGAGCACCGCGAGCCGCCGGTCGGAGGTGATCGGGCCGTCGTCGGGCGCGGTGCCGGGCTCGGCGTCCGCCGCGAGCGAGAGCACCGACTCGACGACGGGCCGGGTGGACGCCTCGACCGCGATCCGGCGCCGCAGCACCGGTGTGCCGGTCGCGGGAACGGACTTGCCGTCGAGCAGCACGGCCGTCGCCTGGTAGACCACCGACAGCGCGTAGGGGGTCTGCACCATCGTCGACCACAGCTTCGACAGGTCGTCGAGGTCCAGCGACAGCGGGGTGAACCGCACGGCCTGCGGCGAGGCCGCCAGGTCGGAGCCGAGCAGGTGCTGCCGCGCGGCGGCGGCCTCGACGTCCGCCCGCGACAGCGTCGGCTCCTCGTGCAGGGTCCTGGTGGTCGCGCCGAGCAGCCGCTGCGGCACCAGCTCGGTCTCGTTGCCGTAGAAGCTGATCAGGTAGTGCAGGTCGAGGGCGAGCTGCGGCGTCTTGAGCACGGTGCCGTCCGGGCCCCTGGTGACCGCGTCCCGGTTGCGCAGCGCCGCGTTGGGCACCACCTGGTACAGGAAGATCGTGACGGTGGGGTCCTGCTGCGGCGGGTCCGACGGAGGCTTGCCGGTCACGACGTTCGTGCCGAGCTGGACGTCGGCGACCGCACGGCCGACGACCGCGCGCAGCGCTTCGGTGACCGTGGCCACGGCGAGGAAGTTGCTCATCGGCGACCGTCCTCGCGGGCCAGGTAGCGCTCCAGGTCGAGCGCCGGTTCGGGTCGCGACGGCCTCGGCCGGGGGGAGGGGTCGCGCTCCGGCCGCTGCGCCACGACCTCGACGCGGCCGATGGTGACCTGCACGACGTGCTCCGGCGGGGCCTGCGCCGCGCGGCGCGCGGTGGCCGCGGAGGCGCGGCGCGGTTCGGCGGGAGCGGGGGAGGCGCCGGGAACGCGCGCGGGTGCGCTGTCGTGCGGCACCAGTTCGGCCACCCGCTCCCGCTCGTGCACCTCGACCCTCGTGGTGGACCGCTCACCCGGTCGCGCGGGCCGGTCCGGCGCGCGCGGGGCGGTCGGGGCGGGCGGCGTCGCGCGGGGTGCGAGGGCCGGGGCCGCGTCCCGCTCGACCGTGTGCACCTCGTGCCTCGTGACCCCGGGGGGACCGGGGTCGGCGACGTCCGGTGCCTCGCCGGTCACCGGGGTGGCCGGAGCCCGGTGGTCGGGGACGGGCACCGGCGACGGCCGCGCCGCGGGACCGGTCTCGACGGTGGTGAGCTCGTCCTGCTCGGCGTCCGCCCGGTGGTGCTCGAACAGCTGCGGCAGCCGCGGCACGACGGCCGACTCACCGGCGGGCGCGGGGCAGCCGGGCACGCTCCGCGCCAGCAACCGGTCGAAGAAGTCAGCCGTGCCGAAGTCAGCCATGCCCCACCAGTTCCAGGTAGTGCCGGCGGCGCGTGGGGCTCAGCGCGAGCACGTCCGGCTCGCTCCAGCCGTAGGAGGACGCCAGCAGGTGCACGTCGAGCAGCGTCCGGCGTGCCCACGCGTCCAGTTCCGCCCACAGGAACGAGGGGATGTCCACGACCGCCCTGGTGGGACGCCCGCACTCCACGCACGGCATCGTCAGGCAGACGTCCGAGGCCGGGTCCGCGTCGGCCGCGCTCCGCGCGACCCCCGCCAGCACCTCCGGCGGCAGCCGGTCGCCGGGCACGTCCACGCCCCGCCGCCGCGCGGAGACCACGCACCGCGCGAGCAGCGCCCGCTTGGCCCCCTCCGGTCCCGCCGACGCGACCGCGAGCAGGTCGGCGGAGGTCGGCAGGCGCAGTCGGACGCTCCACCCCCGCACGTCCACGGCCACCTCCCCGCTCCCGCCGTCCTCACCGCCGCGCAGCACGGCGGTCACGTCGAAGTCGAACTCCTGCTCGGTCTCGCAGTGCGGGCACGTCACCCGGCCGGTGAGCCGCTCGCCGAACAGCGCCCGGCGCAGCGCGAACAGGTCCCGGTCGCGCCGGCCCACGGGGACGTCGAGCAGTTCACCGGTCGTGCCGCCGCGGACGAGGGCGTGCAGCAGCACGGCGCGGTGCACGGCTCCGGCCGCGAGGCCCGACTCCCAGGTGGCCAGCAACTCGGTCGCCGACCGCATCGTCACGCCGGGTACTGGATGGACGGCTCTTCGGGCTCGGCGACCTCGTAGTCCCGCTCCCAGCCCTCGTTCTCCAGCTTCAGGCTCTGGATCGCGACGGCGTTGGCGTTCGCGTCCAGCTCGCCGAGGATCTGGTACTCGGCGACCCACGCCCGGTAGACCTTGTAGGCGACGGCGACCTGCCCGGCCTCGTTGAGGACCTGGATCACGACGTCCTTGCGGAAGTCGCGCAGCGACGACTCGGAGCCCCTGCCCTGCCCGACCGTCCAGACCTTGTTGGCCCACCGGTCGAACTCCGGGTCGTGCGTGACGCCCCGCTCCAGGGTGATCGCCTCGAACTCGGTGCGGCCCGCCGACTTGCGCGGAGAACTGGCCGCGCCGCCGTCGCGGTGCTTCACGACCTCGGTCGTCCGCTTCAGCGGACTTATCTTGGACACCCCCGCGACGGTCCGGCCGTCCCACAGGACCAGGAACTTGAAGTTCTTGTACGGATCGAACCGCTGCGGGTTCACGGTGAACTCGGCCATGAATTCCTCACACCTCGATCTGCCCGGCGAGTTGTTCGATCTTGATGATCACGAATTCTGCGGGTTTCAGCGGAGCGAATCCCACGAGAACGTTCACGACGCCGCTGTTGACGTCGTTCTGCGTGGTGGTGTCCTTGTCGCACTTCACGAAGTAGGCGTCGCGCGACGAGACGCCCTGGAATGCGCCTCGCTCGAACAACGAGTGCATGAACGCGCCCACGTTGAGCCGGATCTGCGCCCACAGCGGCTCGTCGTTGGGCTCGAAGACCACCCACTTCGTCCCGCGGTACAGGCTCTCCTCGATCATCAGGGCCAGCCGGCGCACCGGCACGTACTTCCACTGCGAGGCCAGCGCGTCGGCGCCCTCCAGCGTGCGCGCGCCCCACACGACCGGGCCGATCACCGGGAACGAGCGCAGGCAGTTCACGCCGAGCGGGTTGAGCAGGCCGTTCTCCGGGTCGGTCATCGGCACGGTCAGCGCCCGCGTGCCGCTCAGCCGGGACTCGGTGCCGGCCGGCGCCTTCCACACCCCGCGCTCGCTGTCGGTGCGCGCCATGATCCCGGCGACCGCGCCGGACGGCGGGAACGCCCGCAACCGGCCGCTGACCGGGTCGAACAGCTCCTGGTGCGGGAAGTACAGCGCGGAGTGGCTGCTGCGGATCGACTCCAGCTTCGCCAGCTCGCCCCTGGCGTCGTCGATCGTGGTCCAGGAGGCGGGGCTGTCCACGATCAGGAACATCCGCTTGTCCTGGCACAGCCTGGTCGCGGCGGCCAGCACCGCGACCGCCTTGTCCAGGTTCTCGTCGTCGGGGAAGGCGCAGACCTCGGGCAGGACCAGCAGGTTGACGTCCTCGACGGCGCGCAGCGCGTTCAGCCCGGTCTTGCGGACCTCGTTGCCGATGAGGTCGACGGGGCCCGGCGCGGTGCCGTCCGCCCCGGCCTGGCCAGCGCCCTGCGACCCGGAGTCCTCGGTCGCGCCGAGGGCGTAGGCCGTGACGTTGGAGGAGGCGCCGAAGCCCAGGGCGGTGCCCACCGGACCGCCCAGCACGAGGACGCGGCCGGGGTCCTCCGCGCCGGAGACCACCTGCAGGCGCTTCCCGGCGACCCGGACGCGCGTGGAGCTGAACGCGCGGGAGCCCGGCGGGTCGGGCACGGCCCGCACCGCGTTCTCCACCAGCAGCGCGAGCTGCGCCAGCGAGCCCGCCTTCGTCGCGGGCACGTCGATCTCGTGCTCGGCGTCGTCCCCGGCGAACCCCACCTTCAGCACGCCCTCGACCTCCGGGAGGTCGGCGTCGAACGCGGAGGAGAGGGTGCCGGTGGGCTCTGGCCGGTTCTTCTTCGACGGGTCCACGTGGACCACGCTCACCAGCGACGACCCGGAGTTCACGACGTCGACGACGTAGCGCGGGTCGGCGGGGTCCATCGACAGGTCGGTGAAGCGCTCGCGGGGCTGTCCGCCGGTGGCGAAGACCTCCAGGGCGAACGTGCGGTCGGGCGTCGGTGTCGCGTGGTCGACCGCGACCCGCAGCCCGTTGCCCCAGGCGCCGGGCTCCCTGGCGCTGACCGCGAGCACGGCCGCCGGCGGGTTCTGCTGGTCGGAGGAGGAGTTCTTCAGCTGCACCGAGGCGGCGACCGCTCCCGCCACGACGCGCACGACGACGGCGATCGTGCCGCCGTTGAGGAAGAACTGCTGGACCGAGTGGCCGAGCGGGCTCCCGGCGGAGAGGCCGCCGAACCGCCGCTCGAAGTCGGCGAAGCTGGTGATCGTGACGGCCTGGTCCACCGGCCCCTTCGCCGTGTGTCCGACGAAGGCGGTGACCGAGGTCGAGACGGTGGTGATGGTGCGAACACTGCTGGGCAATTCTTCTACGTACACGCCCGGATAACTGGGTGTCACTGGCATTCCGTCTCCACGTTCCTCGACGCGGTGCACTGCTGGAAATGGGCGAGCGTCACCCAAGAACACCGGTACCCAGCGCCAGAACGGTGCGGTAGCCGATTTGCGAGCCGTTCCCCCGTGTCCACCGCGGCCAAAGAGTTCGAAGAGGTCGAATCGGTGGACCGTGTTGATGTTTGCGCTCCTGCGCTGTCGCGTCAAGCGAACCGGTGAATCTGGTCCGACGGCGGTCGTGATGTTTACCCGAACGGGTTAGCGAGATGTCCGTTGCGAGATCAGTTCATGTTCTTCGACGAACATCGACAAATCTGCGCGACGCGGAATTTCTCCGCCACCGGCCGATCGCCGGACCGCTCCGCCGCCGGCGCGGCCCGTCTGGGATACCAGACGGTGTCGCCCTCCGCGGGGTCGCCGGGAGGCCGCGCAGGCGTTGAGATGGGCCCATGCGACAACCGGTGGAACTGGGCCAGAAGCCCCTGACCCGCGAGGACGTGCACGCCGTCGCCCGCCACGGCGCGAAGGTCGAGATCACCGCCGCCGCGCGCGAGGCGGTCGCCGCGGCCCGCGCCCACGTCGAGCGGCTCGCCACCGAGGAGCGGCCCACCTACGGCGTGTCGACCGGGTTCGGCGCGCTCGCGGTGCGGCACATCCCGCCGGACCGCAGGGCCGCGCTCCAGCGCTCCCTCGTCCGCTCGCACGCCGCCGGCGCCGGTCCCGAGGTGGAGCGCGAGGTCGTGCGCGCCCTGGTGCTGCTGCGCCTGCGCACCCTCGCCACCGGCCACACCGGGGTCCGCCCGTCCACGGTGGAGACGATGGCGGCGGTGCTCAACGCGGGCATCACGCCCGTCGTCCACGAGCACGGGTCGCTGGGCTGCTCCGGCGACCTCGCGCCGCTGTCCGCCGCCGCCCTCGCGCTGATCGGCGAGGGGATGGTGCGCGACGCCGGCGGCGATCTCCTCCCCGCGGCCGAGGCGCTGGCCGCGGCGGGGATCGAACCGGTCCAGCTCGCCGAGAAGGAGGGGCTGGCGCTGATCAACGGCACCGACGGCATGCTCGGGATGCTGCTGCTGGCCATCACCGACCTGCGGGAGCTGCTCGACCTCGCCGACCTCACCGCGGCGATGAGCGTGGAGGCGCTGCTCGGCACCGACCGGGTGTTCGCGGCCGATCTCCAGGCACTGCGCCCGCACCCCGGCCAGGCCGTGTCGGCGGCCCGCATGACGGCGCTGCTGGCCGGCTCGGAGATCGTGGCCAGCCACCGCGGCCCCGACTGCACGCGCGTGCAGGACGCCTACTCGCTGCGCTGCTCGCCGCAGGTGCACGGCGCGGCCCGCGACACCGTCGCCCACGCCGAGACCGTCGCGGACCGCGAGCTGGCGTCCGCCGTGGACAACCCGGTGGTGCTGGCGGACGGCCGCGTGGAGTCCAACGGCAACTTCCACGGCGCGCCGCTGGCCCACGTGCTGGACTTCCTGGCGATCCCGGTCGCCGACGTGGCGAGCATGGCCGAGCGGCGCACCGACCGGATGCTCGACGTGGCGCGGTCGCACGGGCTGCCGCCGTTCCTCGCGCACGACCCCGGCGTGGACTCCGGCCACATGATCGCCCAGTACACGCAGGCCGCGATCGTCTCCGAGCTGAAGCGGCTGGCCGTGCCCGCGTCGGTGGACTCGATCCCCAGCTCGGCCATGCAGGAGGACCACGTGTCGATGGGCTGGTCGGCCGCGCGCAAGCTGCGCAGGTCCGTCGACGGCCTGCGGACCGTGCTGTCGATCGAGCTGCTCACCGCGGCCCGCGCGCTCGACCTGCGCGCGCCGCTGAAGCCCGCCCCCGCCACGGCGGCCGTCGTCGCGCTGCTGCGCGAGCACGTCGCCGGACCGGGCCCAGACCGCCACCTCGCGCCGGAGATCGCGGCGGCCGAGAAACTCGTCCGCACCGGAGCGATCCTGGAGGCCACCCGATGACAGGCAGCGACACCCCCGCCCGCGACACCCCGGTCCGCGCCACCCCGGTCCGGGCGGCGCGCGGCGCGACGCTCACCGCCAGGAGCTGGTCCACCGAGGCCGCGCTGCGGATGCTGCACAACAACCTCGACCCCGACGTGGCCGAGCGCCCGGAGGACCTCGTCGTCTACGGCGGCACCGGCAGGGCGGCCCGCGACTGGCCGAGCTTCCACGCCATCAGCCGCGAGCTGACGGACCTCGCCGACGACGAGACGCTGCTCGTGCAGTCCGGGCGTCCCGTGGGCGTGCTGCGGACCCACGAGTGGGCGCCGCGCGTGCTGATCGCGAACTCCAACCTCGTGCCGGACTGGGCGAACTGGCCGGAGTTCCGCCGCCTGGAGGCCGCCGGGCTCACCATGTACGGCCAGATGACCGCCGGGTCGTGGATCTACATCGGCACCCAGGGCATCCTCCAGGGCACCTACGAGACGTTCGCGGCCGTGGCGGACAAGCGCTTCGGCGGCACCCTGCGCGGCACGCTCACCGTGACCGCCGGACTCGGCGGCATGGGCGGCGCGCAACCGCTCGCGGTCACCATGAACGAGGGGGTGGCCCTCGTGGTCGAGGCCGACCCGGAGCGTGCCCGCCGCCGCGTGGAGACCCGCTACCTCGACGAGGTCGCCGACGACCTGGACGACGCGGTCCGCCGCGTGGAGGCAGCGAGGGCGGAGGGCCGGGCGCTGTCGGTCGGCGTGGTCGGCAACGCCGCCGAGGTGCTGCCGGAACTGCTGGCGCGCGGTGTCGCGGTGGACGTGGTGACCGACCAGACCTCCGCCCACGACCCGCTGGCCTACCTGCCGGTCGGCGTGGCGCTGGAGGACTGGGCCGACTACGCGGCGAGCAAGCCGGAGGAGTTCACCGAGCGCGCCCGCGAGTCGATGGCGCGGCACGTGGAGGCGATGGTCGGTTTCGGTGACCGGGGCGCCGAGGTGTTCGACTACGGCAACTCGATCCGCGGCGAGGCCCAGCTCGGCGGGTACGCCCGCGCGTTCGACTTCCCCGGCTTCGTCCCCGCCTACATCCGGCCGCTGTTCTGCGAGGGCAGGGGGCCGTTCCGCTGGGCCGCGCTGTCCGGCGACCCCGCCGACATCGCCGCGACCGACCGGGCGGTCCTGGAGCTGTTCCCGGACGACGAGCGGCTGCGCCGCTGGATCACGATGGCCCGCGAGCGGGTGGAGTTCCAGGGCCTGCCCGCGCGGATCTGCTGGCTCGGCTACGGCGAGCGGCACCTCGCGGGCCTGAGGTTCAACGAGATGGTCGCCTCGGGCGAGCTGTCCGCGCCGATCGTCATCGGCCGCGACCACCTCGACTGCGGCTCCGTGGCCTCGCCCTACCGCGAGACCGAGGCGATGGCGGACGGCTCGGACGCCGTCGCGGACTGGCCGCTGCTCAACGCACTGGTCAACACGGCGTCCGGCGCCACGTGGGTGTCGATCCACCACGGCGGCGGCGTCGGCATCGGCCGTTCGATCCACGCCGGTCAGGTGACCGTCGCCGACGGCACCGAACTGGCGGCGCGCAAGATCGAGCGCGTTCTCACCAACGACCCCGGCACGGGCGTCCTGCGGCACGTCGACGCGGGCTACCGGCGGGCGCGCGAGGTCGCGGACGAGCGCGGCGTGCACGTTCCGATGGCCTCCGGTGAGTAGCGCGACGGGGCTGCTCGCCGACATCGCCTCCGTGGGCGCGGACCGGCGGCGCGGCGGCTACTCCCGGCACGGCTTCGACCCCGCCGAGCTGGAGCTGCGCGAGTGGTTCGGCGCGGAGGCCGCCCGGCGCGGGCTCGACGTGACCACCGACCACAACGGCACCCTGTGGGCCTGGTGGGGTTCGCCCGGCCGGGACGCCGTGGTCACCGGCAGCCACCTGGACTCCGTGCCCGGTGGCGGCGCGTTCGACGGCCCGCTCGGCGTGGTGTCCGCCCTCGGGGCCGTCGACCTGCTGCGCGACCGGGGGTTCACGCCCCGCAGGCCGTTCGCGATCGCCGTGTTCGCCGAGGAGGAGGGCGGCCGGTTCGGCGTGCCCTGCCTCGGCTCGCGGCTGTCGACCGGCTCGCTGAGCCCGGACGCGGCCCGCGCCCTGCGCGACCCCGGCGGCACGAGCCTCGCCGAGGCCGTCGCGGCGGCCGGGCTGGACCCCGCGCGGCTCGGCCCGGCCGACCTGTCGTCCGTCGGCGTCTTCGTCGAGCTGCACGTGGAGCAGGGCCGCGGCCTGACCGTGCCGGTGGGCGTGGCCAGCTCGATCCTGGCCCACGGCCGGTGGCGCTTCACGTTCACCGGCGAGGGCAACCACGCGGGCGCGACCCCCGTCGAGGACCGGCGCGACCCGATGGTCCCGGCGTCCGCGCTGGTCCTGGCCGCGCGCCGGGCCGCCCGCGACGGCGCCCGCGCCACCGTGGGCCGCATCGTGCCCACGCCCGGCGGCACCAACGTCATCGCCTCGTCGGTGGACGTGTGGCTCGACGCCCGCGCGGCCGACACGCCGCGCACCCGCGCCGTCGTGGACGAGATCACCGCCGCTGCGCGGGCCGCGGCGGCCGACGAGGGCTGCGAGGTCGCGGTGACCGAGGAGTCCTACGGCGACACCGTCCACTTCGACCCCGGCCTGCGCGACGAGCTGGCGGCGGTGCTGGGCGGCGTGCCCGCGCTGCCCACCGGAGCCGGGCACGACGCGGGCGTGCTCGCCGCGCACGTGCCCGCGGCGATGCTGTTCGTCCGCAACCCCACCGGGATCAGCCACGCCCCGGCCGAGTTCGCCGAGCCCGACGACTGCGAGGCCGGGGTGGCGGCGCTCGCCACCGCGCTGGAGCACCTGGCGGGATGACGGCGTACTGGTGCGAGCGGGCCTGGCTGCCGGACGGCGTCGCGTCCGGCGTCCTGGTGCGCGCGGCGGACGGGGTGATCACGGCGGTGGAGCGCGCCGGGGTCCGCCCGCCGGACGCCGTGCGACTGCCGGGCCTGGTGCTGCCCGGGTTCGCCAACGCCCACTCGCACGCCTTCCACCGGGCGCTGCGCGGTCGCACCCACGGCGACGGCGGCACGTTCTGGACGTGGCGCACCGCGATGTACGCGCTGGCCGACCGGCTGACGCCCGAGTCGTACCTGCGGCTCGCGCGGGCCGCGTACGCCGAGATGGCCGTCGCCGGGGTGTCCTGCGTCGGCGAGTTCCACTACCTGCACGACCGCTCCAACGAGATGGGCGAGGCCCTGCGCGAGGCGGCGGCCGAGGCGGGCGTCCGGCTGACCCTGCTCGACACCTGCTACCTCGCCGGGGGCGTCGACGAACCGCTGTCGCCGGTGCAGGAGCGCTTCTCCGACGGCACGGCGCAGGCGTGGGCGCAGCGCGTCGCCGAACTCCGCGACGGCCCCGGCTTCCGCGTCGGCGCCGCGATCCACTCGGTGCGGGCCGTGCCGCGCCCGGCGCTCGCGGAGGTCGCGGCGGCGTTCCCGGCGCGTCCGCTGCACGTCCACCTGTCCGAGCAGCCCGCGGAGAACGAGGCCTGCCGTGCCGCGTACGGCCGCACGCCCACCGAACTGCTGGAGTCCGCGGGCGCGCTCGGCCCGCGCACGACCGCCGTGCACGCCACCCACCTGACCGCGCGGGACGTCGCGCTGCTCGGCTCCACCCGCACCGGAGTCTGCTTCTGCCCCACCACGGAGGCCGACCTCGCCGACGGCATCGGCCCGGCACGCGAACTCGCCGACGCGGGCAGCCCGCTGTCGCTGGGCAGCGACCAGCACGCGGTGGCCGATCCCCTGCTGGAGGCCCGCGCCCTGGAGCACGGCGAACGCCTCCGCACCGGGCGTCGCGGCCGGTTCGCCCCGGCGGAGCTGGTGGCCGCGCTCACCCGGCACGCCTGCCTCGGCTGGGACGCGGGCCGCATCGCCCCCGGCGTCCCGTGCGACCTCGTGTCGGTCCGCCTGGACACCGCCCGCACCGCCGGGTCGCTGCCCGAGCAGGTGGTCCTCACCGCGACGGCCGCCGACGTGGACACCGTGGTCACCGGCGGCCGGGTGATCGCGTCCGGCGGCGCGCACGCGACGCTGGGCGACCCCGGACCCCTGCTGGCCCGCGCGATCGAGGAGCTGTGGACGTGAGCACGCTGATCACCGGCATCGCCGAGCTGACCACCAACAGCGGACCCGCGCTGGCCGACGCGGCCGTGGTGCTGGACGGCGAGCACGTCGCCTGGGCGGGCCCCGCGTCCGCCGCCCCGCCCGCCGACACCCGCGTCGACGTCGAGGGCCGCGCCGTGCTGCCCGGCTGGGTCGACAGCCACACCCACCTGGTGTTCGCCGGTGACCGCACGGCCGAGTTCACCGCCAGGACGGCCGGACGGCCGTACGAGGCGGGCGGCATCGCCGTGACCGTCGAAGCGACCAGGGCCGCCACCGACGACGAGCTGGCCGCCGGGCTGCGCCGGCACGCCGACGAGGCCGCGCGGCAGGGCACCACGTGCCTGGAGACGAAGACCGGCTACGGCCTCACCACCGCCGACGAGGTCCGCTCGGCGCGCATCGCCGCTCGGGTCGCCGACGAGGTGACGTTCCTCGGCGCCCACCTCGTGCCGCCCGGCACCGACCCGGACGCCTACGTCGACCTGGTCCGCGGGGAGATGCTCGACGCGGTCGCACCTCACGTGCGCTGGGCCGACGTGTTCTGCGAGACCGGCGCCTTCGACGAGGAGCAGTCGCGGGCGGTGCTGCGCGCCGCCGCCGCGAAGGGCCTGGGCCTGCGCGTGCACGGAAACCAGCTCGGCCCCGGCCCTGGTGTGCGGCTGGCGGTCGCCGAGGGCGCGGCGAGCGTCGACCACTGCACCCACCTCACGTCCGCCGACGTGGACGCCCTGGCCGGTTCGCGGACCGTGGCCACCCTGCTCCCGGCGTGCGACCTGTCGACCCGCCAGCCGCTGCCGGACGCCCGCCGCCTGCTCGACGCGGGCGTCACCGTCGCCCTGGCCAGCAACTGCAACCCCGGCTCGTCCTACACGTCGTCGATGGCGTTCGTCGTGGCCACCGCCGTGCTCCAGATGGGGATGTCCGTGCCGGAGGCCGTGCGCGCGGCCACGCTGGGCGGCGCGCTCGCGCTGCGCCGCGACGACGTGGGCGTGATCCGGCCCGGCGCCCGCGCGGACCTGCACGTCCTGGACGCGCCCTCGGCCACCCACCTGGCCTACCGCCCCGGCGTGCCCCTGACCCGCGCGGTCTTCCGCCGCGGCGTCCGCGTCCACTGACCTGGAGCAGCTTCACGTGGTGGGTTCGGGCCGACGGGGGCAGGCTGGAGGGCATGGAGTACACGAATCTCGGACGGACGGGGTTGTCCGTCTCCAGCCTGTGCCTCGGCACGATGAACTTCGGTCCCGAGACGTCGGAGGCCGACAGCCACGCGATCATGGACCGCGCCCACGAGCACGGCATCAACTTCTTCGACACCGCGAACGTCTACGGCTGGCAGAAGGGGGAGGGGGTCACCGAGCAGATCATCGGCCGATGGTTCGCCTCCGGCGGGGGCCGCCGGGAGAAGACGGTCGTCGCGACCAAGCTGTACGGCAGCATGGGCGACTGGCCCAACGACGAGAAGCTGTCCGCGCTGAACATCCGCCGCGCGGCCGAGGCGTCCCTCACGCGGCTGCAGACCGACCACATCGACCTCTACCAGATGCACCACGTCGACCGGGACACGCCGTGGGACGAGATCTGGGAGGCGTTCAGCGTCCTGCGGCAGCAGGGCAAGGTGATCTACTTCGGCTCGTCGAACTTCGCAGGCTGGCACATCGCGCAGGCCCAGGAGGCGGCGCGGAACCGGCACTTCGTCGGCCTCGTCAGCGAGCAGTCGATCTACAACCTGATGACGCGCTGGGTCGAGCTGGAGGTGCTGCCCGCCGCGAAGCACTACGGCCTGGGCGTCATCCCGTGGTCGCCGTTGCAGGGCGGCCTGCTCGGCGGCGTGCTGCGCAAGCAGCGGGAGGGCGGCGCGTCGCGCAGCGCGAACGAGCGCTCGGCGGCCCTGCTGGAGAAGCACCGCGACGCGATCGAGGCGTACGAGAAGCTGTGCGCCGACCTCGGCGAGGACCCGGCGAACGTCGGCCTGGCGTGGCTGCTGCACCAGGACGGCGTGACCGCCCCGATCATCGGCCCGCGCACCGCGGCCCAGCTCGACGGCTCGCTGCGCGCGGCGGAGCTGACGCTCGACGCCGAGGTGCTGGCGAGGCTGGACGAGCTGTTCCCGGCCCCCGGCCCGAACGGCAGCAAGCCCGCCCCCGAGGCCTACGCCTGGTAGTCCGGGTGCGGGCCGCTCGCGACGACGGGGACTACTCGTCGTCCTCGTCGTCGCGAGCCAGGTAGGTGGCCAGCCGTTCGACCGGGGTCTCGAACTCGGGGTTGGCGTCGACGAACGAGCGGAGCTTGTCGGCCAGCCAGGCGAGGGTGACCTCCTCCTCGCCCCGGCGCTGCTCCAGCTCCTCGATGCCGCGATCGGTGAAGTACATGCTGACCTCTCGGGAGAAACGGACGAGCCGCCGGACCTCGGGGAGGTCCGGCGGCTCGTGCTGCTGCTGAGGACCTACTCGAACGCGGTGGTGATGATCTCGCGCTGCTCGACCTCGTGCACCTTCGACGACCCGGCCGACGGCGCGGCCATCGGACGGCGCGACACGCGGCGGATCGAGTAGCCGGGCAGGAGCTCGTTCAGGTGCAGACCGTAGAACGGCCACGCGCCCTGGTTGGCGGGCTCCTCCTGGACCCAGCGGATCTCGGTCGCGTTCGGGTAGCTCTCCACGGCCTCGCGCAGCTTGCGCTTCGGCACCGGGTAGAGCTGCTCGACGCGCACGACCGCCGTGTCGCTCTTGCCGCGCTTGGCCTGCTCGGCCGCCAGCTCGTAGTAGATCTTGCCGCTGCACAGCAGGATCTTCTCCACGGCCGACTTGTCGACACCGCTCGGGTCGTCGATGACCGACTTGAACCGCTCCTCGGTGAAGTCCTCCACCGGGCTGGTGGCGGCCTTGAGGCGCAGCATCGACTTCGGCGTGAAGACCACCAGCGGCCGGTTCACGCCGTCGAGGGCGTGGCGGCGCAGCAGGTGGAAGTAGTTCGCCGGGGTCGACGGCACGGCGATCGTCATCGAGCCCTCCGCGCACAGCTGGAGGAACCGCTCGATGCGACCCGACGTGTGGTCCGGGCCCTGGCCCTCGTGGCCGTGCGGCAGCAGCAGCACGACGTCGGAGACCTGGCCCCACTTCGCCTCGCCGGACGAGATGAACTCGTCGATGACGGGCTGCGCGCCGTTGACGAAGTCGCCGAACTGCGCCTCCCAGAGGACGAGCGCGTCCGGGTTCGCCACGGAGTAGCCGTACTCGAAGCCCAGCGCCGCGAACTCCGACAGCACCGAGTCGTAGACCATGAACTTGCCCTGGTCGTCGGACAGGTTCTGGATCGGCGTGTACTCGGCACCGGTCTTGCGGTCGATCAGCACGGCGTGGCGCTGCGTGAACGTGCCGCGCCGCGAGTCCTGACCGGCCAGGCGGACCAGCCGGCCCTCGTCGGTGAGCGAGCCGAACGCGAGCAGCTCGGCGAACGCCCAGTCGATGCCGCCCTCGCGCGCCATCTTCGCGCGCCGCTCCAGCACCGGCTTGACGCGCGGGTGCGGCGTGAAGCCCTCCGGCAGGTTGACGTGCGCGTCGGCGATGCGCTCCAGCACCTCGCGGCTCACGCCGGTCGGCAGCTTGGCGGGCACCTGCTGCTCGGCCTCCACCGAGGGGCTCGCCTTCGCGGGGTGCTTCTCCAGCTCGCGCACCTCGTTGAAGACGTGCTCCAGCTGGCTGGAGAAGTCCTGCAGAGCCTTCTCCGCCTCTTCGACGGAGATGTCGCCGCGGCCGATCAGCGACTCGGTGTAGGTCTTGCGGACGCTGCGCTTGGTGTCGATCACGTCGTACATCGCGGGCTGCGTCATCGAGGGGTCGTCGCCCTCGTTGTGACCGCGGCGGCGGTAGCAGACCATGTCGATCACGACGTCCTTGTTGAACGCCTGCCGGTAGTCCACGGCCAGCTTCGCGACCCAGTAGCACGCCTCGGGGTCGTCGCCGTTCACGTGGAACACCGGCGCACCGATCATCTTCGCGACGTCGGTGGAGTACTTCGACGAGCGCGAGTTCTCCGGGGCGGTGGTGAAGCCGACCTGGTTGTTGACCACGACGTGCACGGTGCCGCCGGTGCGGTAGCCGCGGACGAGCGCCAGGTTCAGCGTCTCGGCGACCACGCCCTGACCGGCGAACGCGGCGTCGCCGTGCATCGCGACGGGCAGCACGGAGAAGCCCTCGCCGCCCTTGTCGAGGATGTCCTGCTTGGCGCGGACGATGCCCTCGAGGACCGGGTCGACGGCTTCGAGGTGGGACGGGTTCGCGGTCAGCGACACCTTGGTCTCACCGTCGCCGAACATGCGGAAGTACTTGCCCTCGGCGCCGAGGTGGTACTTCACGTCGCCGGAGCCGTGCGCCTGACCGGGGTCGAGGTTGCCCTCGAACTCGCGGAAGATCTGCGAGATGGGCTTGCCGACGATGTTGGCGAGCACGTTCAGCCGGCCGCGGTGCGGCATGCCGATGACGACCTCGTCCAGCTCGTGCTCGGCCGCCTTGTCCAGCACCGCGTCCAGCAGCGGGATGACGGTCTCGCCGCCCTCCAGCGAGAACCGCTTCTGCCCGACGTACTTGGTCTGCAGGAACGTCTCGAACGCCTCGGCCGCGTTGAGCTTGGAGAGGATGTACTTCTGCACGGTGGCCGGGGGCTTCTCGTGCGGCACCTCGACGCGCTCCTGGATCCAGAGGCGCTCCTCCGGCTCCAGGATGTGCATGTACTCGACGCCGACCGTGCGGCAGTAGGAGTTGCGCAGCACCCCGAGGATGTCGCGCAGCGTCATCTTGTCCTCGGCGGCGAAGCCGCCGACGGGGAACTCCCGGTCCAGGTCCCACAGCGTCAGGCCGTGCGAGAGGACGTCGAGGTCCTGGTGCTTGCGCTGGCGGTAGTTCAGCGGGTCCGTGTCGGCCATCAGGTGGCCGCGGGTGCGGTAGGCGTCGATCAGCTCGATGACGCGCGCGGCCTTGTCGACGGCGCCCTCGGCGATGTCGGCGACCCAGCGGATGGGCTCGTAGGGCAGCCGCAGCGACGTGAAGATGTCGTCGTAGAAGCCGTCCTCGCCCAGCATGAGCTGGTGGACGCGCTTGAGGAACTCGCCCGACTCCGCACCCTGGATGATGCGGTGGTCGTACGTCGAGGTCAGCGTGATGATCTTGCTGACGCCCATGTCGGTGAGGGCCTGCTCGCTGGTCCCCTGGAAGTGCGCGGGGTACTCCATCGCGCCGACGCCCACGATCGTGCCCTGACCCGCGGTCAGCCTCGGCACGGAGTGGTTCGTGCCGATCGTGCCGGGGTTGGTCAGCGAGATCGTGGTGCCGGAGAAGTCCTCCGCGGTCAGCGCGCCGCTGCGGGCCTTGCGGATCAGGTCCTCGTAGGCCTGCCAGAACTGCGTGAACGTCATGTTCTCGCAGCCCTTGACCGACGCCACGACGAGCGAGCGCGAGCCGTCCTTGCCGGGCAGGTCGATCGCCAGGCCGAAGTTGACGTGCTCGGGCGTGACGACGTGCGGCTTCCCGTCGATCTCGGCGTAGTGCCGGTTCATGTTCGGGTACGCCTGGAGCGCGCGCACCACCGCGTAGCCGATCAGGTGGGTGAAGGAGACCTTCCCGCCCCTGGTCCGCTTCAGGTGGTTGTTGATCACGATCCGGTTGTCGGCGAGCAGCTTCGCGGGCACGGCGCGCACGCTCGTCGCGGTCGGGACCGTGAGCGAGAGCTCCATGTTCTTCGCGATGGCCGCGGCCGCGCCCCGGAGCTGCTTGCGCTCCGCACCGGCGGCCGGCTTGACGGGCGCTGCCTTGGCGGCCTGCTGGGGAGCGGGCTTCGCGGCGGGCTTCGCGGCGGGCTTCGCGACCGGTGCCGGCGCGGGCGCCTGCTTCGGTGCGGGCGGCTTCTCGGCCGTCGTGGTCTTCGTGGAGGTCGCCGAACCGTTGTCGTCCGATGACTGGCCCGCGGAGGTCGTCGCGGCGGCGGCGGTCGCGGCCGGGGCGGAAGCCCCGTTCCCGGACGATCGCTGCGCCGGCTTGTAGTCGGCGAAGAAGTCGTGCCACGCCGGGTCTACGGACGACGGGTCGGCGAGGAACTGCTCGTACATCTCCTCGACCAGCCACTCGTTGGGGCCGAACTGTGACGCAGGACTGCTGCTGGACACGGCTGGCGCTCGCCTCTATCCATCTCGCTAGTTGTGTTGGCTCGCTGCAAGGCTAGTCCCCTCGGAGCAGCACTTCACACGGAGGAGTCGCACGGCAACGAGTGCTCCGTCACAGGATCGATCACGATGACACGTCGTGTCAGGACCAGTTGAGCATTGCTTGACGTTCGACGTCGCGAACGCGTCAGGCGGCGGCCTCCCCGAGCGTCCCGTGCTTCCACAGCCGGGCGTACGCGCCGCCCGCGCGCAGCAGCTCGGCGTGCGGTCCCTGCTCGACGATCCGACCGTCCTCCACGACCACGACGCGGTCCGCGCGGGCCGCCGTGGCGAGCCGGTGCGCGACCACGAACGTCGTGCGGCTGCCCGCCAGGTGATCGCTCGCGGCGAGCACGGCGGACTCGGTGGCGGGGTCCAGCGCGGCCGTCGCCTCGTCCAGCAGCAGCACGTCCGGGTCGACCAGCTCCGCCCGCGCCAGCGCCACGAGCTGACGCTGACCTGCGGAGAGGCCCTGGCCGCGCTCGCCGACCTGCTGGCGGAACCCCGCCGGCAGCGCGGCGACCACGGGCATGGCGCCCACCGCCCGCACGGCCGCCTCGATCTCCGCGCGGCTCGCGTCCGGGCGGCCGTAGGCGACGTTCTCCGCGACGTCGCCGCCGAACAGGTGCGCCTCCTGCGGCACGACGCCGAGGCGCTGCCGGTAGGTGGGGAGGTCGTAGGAGCGGACGTCCACACCGTCGACGAGCACCTGCCCGCCGGTCACGTCGTAGAAGCGGGCGACGAGCTTCACGAGGGTCGACTTGCCCGCGCCGGTCGCTCCGACGAGTGCCACCGTCTCGCCGGGCGCCACGCGCAACGACACCCGGTCGAGGGCGGGCCGATCGGTGCCGGGATAGCGGAACGTGACGTCGCGCAGCTCCACCTCGCCGCGCAGCCGGCCCGTCAGGGGCACCGGGTCCGGCGCCGGGGGCACCGACGAGGGGGTGCGCAGCAGGTCGCCGATCCGCCGCAGCCCCACCCGCGCCTGCTGGTAGCCGTCGAACACGCCGGAGAGCTGCTGGATGGGCGAGAAGAACAGTCCCAGGTACAGCAGGAACGCGAGCAGCACGCCCGGCGTGAGGTCGCCCGTCGCGACCCGGTGCGCGCCCACGGCCAGCACCGCGACCTGCGCGAGCCCGGAGAGCATGGTGACGAACGGGAAGTAGGTGGCGATGTAGCGCTGCGCCCGCATCCGCGACCGCCGGTAGGCGTCGCTGCGCTCGGCGAACGCCTGCGCCGAGTGCCCCTCCCTGGTGTGGGCCTGCGCCACCCGCAGCCCCGACACGTTCTCCTGGAGGTCGGCGTTGACGGCGCTGACCCGCTCCCGCGCCTCGGCGTACGCCCGCGACGACAGGCGCTGGAAGATCACCGTGGCCACCAGCAGCACGGGCAGCACGGCGAGCGCCACCAGCGCCAGCGACGGGTCGGTGACGATCAGCGCCAGCGCGATGCCCACGACGGTCAGCAGGCTCACCGCGGCCGTGACCAGGCCCGTCTGGAGGAACGTCGACAGGGCGTCCACGTCCGTCGTCATCCTGGTCATGATCCGGCCGGCCATCTCGCGCTCGTAGTAGTCGAGCCCGAGCCGCTGGAGGTGGGCGAAGCTGCGGACCCGCAGCAGGTAGAGCGACCGCTCGCCGACGCGCGCGGTGAGCAGCGTCGTCGTGCCGGTGACCAGCCAGCCCAGCGCCACCAGCACCGCGCCGAGCGCCGCCACCCGCCACAGCGCGTCCGCCGAGCCGCCCACCACGCCGTCGTCGACACCGCTGCGGATCAGCGACGGCAGCGCGATCGTCACGGCCGAGTCGAGCACCACGAGCAGGCCCACCAGCAGCATCGCGCCGAGCACGGGCCGCAGCAGCCGCCGCAGCCGGAAGCCGGGGTCGGGCGCGGTGGGGTCCTCCCCGCCGGTGTCGGGCACCTCGTGCGCCTCGGGCAGCGCGCGGACCTGCGCGAGCAGCTCGGGCGTCGGCGGCCCGCCCGTCAGCGCCGCGCTGCCGCCACCGCCCTGCACCCGACCGCCGGCGCGGGACGCCCGCCCGCCCGCGCTCGCCGACCGGTTCGCGGCGCGCTCGATCAGCTCCTGCTCGGGGTCGAGGTCGGGCCACAGCCGTGCCGGGTCCTCCGCCTCCGCGGGACGCGGCTCCTCGATGGCCTCGCCCGGCCCGGCCAGCAGCTCCCGGAACAGGGCGCAGCGGGCCTGCAGCTCGGCGTGCGTGCCGACGTCCACGACCCGGCCCGCGTCGAGCACGGCGATCCGGTCGGCCAGTGCCAGCGACGAGCGGCGGTGGGCGATCATCAGCGTGGTCCGCCCGGCCGTGACCGAGGCCAGGGTGCGGTGGATCGCCGCCTCGGTGGTGTTGTCCACGGCCGAGGTCGCGTCGTCCAGCACCAGCACGCGCGGGTCGGACAGCAGCGCCCTGGCCAGCGCCACGCGCTGCCGCTGCCCACCGGACAGGGTCAGCCCGCGCTCGCCCACGAGGGTGTCGTAGCCCGCCGGCAGCGCCTCGACGAACTCGTGCGCCTCCGCGGCCCGCGCGGCGGCGCGGACCTCCTCGTCGGTGGCGTCGGGCCTGCCGTAGGCGATGTTGGCGCGGACGGTGTCGGAGAACAGGAACGCCTCCTCGAACACCACGCCGACCGCGCCGCGCAGCGACGCCAGGCGCAGCTCGCGCACGTCGACGCCGCCGACGCGCAGCGCGCCGGAGTGCACGTCGTAGAACCGGGGGAGCAGCAGCGACACCGTCGACTTGCCCGACCCGGCCGTGCCGACCAGGGCCAGGGTCTCGCCGGGGTCCACCCGCAGCGTCACGTCGCGCAGGACCGGGTCGCTGCGGGTGTAGCCGAAGCTCACCCCGGACAGCTCGACGCTCACCGGACCGGCGGGGACGTCCACCGCGTCCGGCGCGTCGGCCACGTCGGGCTGGGAGTCGATCAGCTCGTGCACCCGCTCCACCCCGGCCCGCGCGAGCTGCGCGCTCACCATCAGGCTGGACAGCAGCCGGGCCGGACCCACCAGGCCGGCCACGTAGGTCGCGAACGCGAGGAACGTGCCGAGGCTGACCTGCCCGCGCAGCGCCATCCAGCCGCCGAGCGCGAGCACGGCGACCTGGCCGATCGCGGGCAGCGCGGTGAGCGTCGCGGTCGGCCTGGCGGTGAGCCGCGCGGCGCGCATCCGCTCGGCGAACAGGCTGCGCGCCTCGTCCTCCAGCCGGGTGACCTCGCGGCCCTCCTGGCCGAAGCCCTTGACGACCCGGACGCCGGTGACGTTCTCCTCGACGTGCTGGGCGAGGTCGGCGGCGCGCTGCTGGGCCGACCACGCGGCGGGGAACAGGGTGAGGCGGCTGCGCGCGGCGATCACGCCCACGGCGGGCGCGACGACCAGCGCGACGACCGTGAGCAGCGGCGACAGCCACACCATCGCGGCGATCGAGGCCACCGCGAACACGACGGTGCCGATCGCGAGCGGCGTCATGGACAGCAGGCTCTGCACGAGCTGGAGGTCGGTGATCGACCGCGACACGACCTGGCCGGTGCGCAGCACGTCCTGCTTGGGGCCGTCCAGCCGCTGCACGGCGGCGAACACACCGCGCCGCAGGTCGTGCTGCACGTCGAGGGCGAGCCTGCCGCCGAGGTAGCGGCGCAGGAAGCCCGCGCCGAAGGACAGCAGCTCCAGCGCCGCCAGACCGGCCGCGAGCGCGATCAGCCGCGACGTCTCCCCGGCCACCGCGTCGTCGACCGCGACCTTGACCAGCAGCGGGGCGACCGCCTGGAGGCCCACGCCGAGGACCGCGGCCACCACCGACAGCACCACGAGCGAACGGTGCCGCCAGCAGGCGGCGGAGAGGCGACGGATCCAGCCGGGCGCGTCGGACTCCGTGACGGGTGCTGTGCTCACCAGCTCAAATTACGCCGGACCACCGACGTTCTCAGCTCGGTCGTGCGACGCCCCGGACGACGCGAGGGCCGCCGCCGGACGTCCGGCGGCGGCCCTCGCGAGAGCGGTTCAGACGGATCAGGTGACGTCCTTGCGCTGGGTCACGGCCCAGCCGCCCAGGAAGAACAGCGCCGTCCACACCAGGAAGATCAGCGCGCTCAGGTACCAGTCGAACGCGCCGCCCGCGCCCGCCACGATGCGCAGCGCGGCGAGCAGCTCGTCCGGCACGACACCCGCGGTGTCCACGAACAGGTCGACGGCGATCGACCCGGCGATGCCGTTCACCGACCCGTTGGGCAGGAAGCCGATCAGGCTCGACAGGTCGTTCGAGGCGAGCACCAGGCTGAGCCCGTTCTCGACGAGCAGCATGTAGAGGAGCAGCACCACGGTCGTGCCCACGACGCTGCCCATCAGCGCGCCGACGCCGACGCCGAACATCGTCATCAGGATCGACGACAGGACCCCGGCCCCGGCGAGCGCGAACCAGCCGGCCGCGTCGGGGAGCTGGCCGGAGTCCGAGGTCAGGACGACGCC
Organism: Umezawaea beigongshangensis; assembly: GCF_016464305.1. Classification (GTDB taxonomy): domain Bacteria; phylum Actinomycetota; class Actinomycetes; order Mycobacteriales; family Pseudonocardiaceae; genus Umezawaea_A; species Umezawaea_A beigongshangensis. The sequence goes on along the minus strand of NZ_JAEIOJ010000001.1, from coordinate 766,460 downwards.
GATGGCCACGGACACCACGATCGCGAGGCCGTACAGCGCGCCCCAGGCGATGTAGACGAGCATCTTGGCCGTCATCGACATCACGCGGTTGGGCGCGGTGAGGAACGTCGTCGTGATCGTCCTGCGGTTGATCTCGTTGGAGATCGCCAGGCCGCCGAAGATCATCGGGAAGATCGTGGCGACGTTGATGCTGCGGGCGATCCCGAACAGCGACACCTGCCACTGGTCGGGGGAGACGCCGAGCAGGTCGCTGAAGTCCTGCACGTCGGACTGGCTCACCAGTTCGATGAAGCTGCTGCCGATGGCGCCGGTGGCGAGGCCCCAGCCGAGGGCGAGCAGCACGGTCGGGATCAGCAGACCCCACCAGAGACCGGTGGTCGTCGTCTTGCGGAACTCCGACTTCAGCAGCTGGCCGATCACGCGTTGTCCCCCTGTCCCGACTGTCCCCGCTGGTCCTGCCCCGGCTGCTGGTAGCCCTGGTCCTGCTGCCCCTGGTACGGGTCCTGACCCGCCGGAGGCGTCTGCGGCGGCTGGTACCCGCTCTGCTGGTACGGCTGCTGCTGGTAGCCCTGGTGCTGCTGGTAGGGCGACGGCTGCTGGTACGGCTGCGGCGGCTGCTGCTGCTGGTACGGCTGCTGCGGCTGCTGCTGGTACGGCTGCGGCACCCCGCCGCTGGGCGGAGCGTAGTAGCCGCTCTGCTGCGGCGGCGGAACGTGGTAGCCGGTCTGCTGCGGTGGCGCGTACTGCTGCTGGTACGGCTGCGGCGGCGGCTGCTGGCCGTACTGCTGCACGCCCGGTGCCGCGTACTGACCGCTGGTGAGCTGGAAGAACAGCCGCTCCAGGTCGACCTTCTCCTCCTGGATGCCGTAGATCGACACGCTCGCCTTGAGCGCCACGTCCGCGACCTGCTTGGAGTCCACGCCGGTGACCGCGAGCCTGCCGTCCTGCAACTGCTCCACGGCCGTGACGCCGTCCTCGCGCAGCGCCGCGACCAGCGCGGCGCCGTCCGACGGCTGCACCAGCACGCGGCTCTGCTGCGACTTGCGGAGCTGGTCCAACGCGCCGTAGTACATCGTCTGCCCGCGGCTGACGATCACCACCTGGTCCACGGTCTGCTCGACCTCGGCCAGCAGGTGACTGGAGATCAGCACCGTGCGGCCGCTGCGGGCGAAGGACTGCAGGAACGTCCGCAGCCAGGCGATGCCCTCCGGGTCCAGGCCGTTCGCGGGCTCGTCGAGCACCAGGATCTGCGGATCGCCCAGCAGGGCCGTCGCGAGCGCCAGGCGCTGCTTCATGCCCAGCGAGAAGCCGCCGGCCCTGCGGTCACCGGCCGCGCCGAGGCCGACCAGGTCCAGGACCTGGTCCGCCCGCTGGTCCGGGACGCCGATCGCCGACGCGTAGACCCGCAGGTGGTTGCGGGCGGTGCGCTTGGGGTGGAAGCCCTGCGCCTCCAGCACCGCGCCCACGACCCTGCCGGGGTTGCCGAGCTGCTGGAACGTGGTGCCGTTGATCAGGCCCCGGCCCGAGGTGGGCGTCACCAGGCCGAGCAGCATGCGCAGCGTCGTCGTCTTGCCCGCGCCGTTGGGACCGAGGAAGCCGGTGACAGATCCCGGTTCCACGGTGAAGCTCAGGTTCTGCACCGCGGTGATCTGACCGAACTGCTTGGTCAGCTGCTCCACCACGATGCGGCCACTGCCGTCGTGCACGCGTCCCTCCCCCGTTGCGGGCTGTGATCCGGGCGATTCTCGCCCGGGCCCGTCGGGTGAAGGACCGCTTCGCGCGTTCGAGATCGCCTCGTGACGCCATCCTGCCCTACGGCGTTCCGCGCACTCGATCAGTCCGGCAGTGCGTGACGGGGACGGCTCCGCACCGGCGCCCGGTGCGCTCCCGCCGCCTGCTCGGCGGGCACGACGGGGATCTCCACGGTGACCTCGGCGGGGGACTCCTCCGGGACGTCGGGGGGCGGTTCGACCTCGGGGGCGGCGATCACCGGCGTGCCCAGCGGGGGTGTGTCGACCTCGTCCGGCACGACGGGGACCTCCGGCGGGGCGACGAGTTCCGGCACGACCTCCCCGGCGGGCGACCGGTCCCTGCGCAGGGCGTCGCGCAGCGGACGGCGGCGCTCGCGGTGCGGGGTGCCGTCGCCGACGAGGTGCTGGTGGGCCATGCCCCACACCTGGCAGGGCCAGCGCCTGCGGCGCAGCCAGCCGGGGCACGCCCTGCACCGGCCGTCGTCGTCGGGCTGGTGCACGGTGAGCAGCAGGCGCCAGCCGTCGGCGAGCCGGTGGATCTCCGCGCGGGCCAGCGGGACGAGTGTCGCCGCCTCGCCCTTCTCCGCGGCTTCGTCGAGGTCGGTGAGCCGCTCCAGCACGGCGTTGCGCAGGGTCTCGTCCACGGTCGTCACGTCGTCGCCGGTCGCTGGTCCTGCCCGGAGTTCGCCGCCGCCCGGTCCAGCAGGCTGTGCAGCCGCCGGGTCTGGGTGGGCGACATCACCGCCGCCTGACCGGGCGGGGACACCAGCAGAACGCGGTCCTGCTCCACCAGAACCGTCATCGACCGGTCCCTGCCGAACGGGTCGTGGCAGTCGATCCAGCCCTGTGGTTCAGCCATGTGATCTCCGTTCCTCCTGCGTGTCCGCGGCGCGGCACGCGGCTGTCCATCCACCACCGATGATCTTTTCGCTGCTCGGGGACGCCACTTGCACAGGAGTCATCGGCCACCGGGCCTCCCCGGCGTACCGGTCGGGTGCGGAATTCACTCGTTCGCCTGAGGCTCGAACACGAGGAGTGGTCTGATGCGCACAGAATTTTCCGGTCCCAATCGGCGGGCCCTGTGGGCATCCGGGGCCGATGTTGTCTAAGCTTGTGGTGGCGGCCCGCTCCCAGTGACCCCCAGGCTGGTTGAGCGGGTCGCCCTTCTACATCTTCCGCAACCCCCCAGGACCGTCTCCTGGCACGCTGATCCGGAGGCGGTGTGGCCGAGGCACGGCACGACCCCCTGCTGCGCAGCGTGTGGCTCGCCCCGCCGCGGTCGGGCGCGGGGAACCAGCCGGCCGGGCTCAGCCGCGACCTCGTGGTGAGCGCCGCCGTCGAGGTCCTCGACGGTCACGGCCTGGGCGCGCTGTCGATGCGCAAGCTCGCCGCGCAGCTCGGCGTGGCCCCGATGTCGCTGTACTGGCACGTGCCGACGAAGGACGCGCTGCTGGAGCTGGCGCTCGACGCCGTCCACGGCGAGGTGGCCCCCGTGCCGGCCGGCGTGCCGTGGCGGGAAACGGTGCCCGCGCTGCTGGCCGGGACGCGTGCGCTGTTCCGGCGGCACCCCTGGCTGGCCGCGCTCCAGGGCCGGTACCCCAACATCGGGCCGAGGGCGCTCGCGCTGACGGAGTCCCTGCTCGCCGCGCTGCGCGCCGACGGCATGTCGGTCGCCGAGGCCGGCCGCGCGGCCAGCACCCTGACCAGCTACGCCGTCGGGTTCGTCGTCGCCGAGCTGAAGTGGTTCGAGCGCGTCGCCGTGCTGGAGACCCACGCGCAGGAGCTGAAGCAGGAGTGGGTGCCGCGCGTCGTGGGCCTGGTGGAGGAGTCCTTCCCGCACTTCGCCGACCAGCTGCGCGACGCGACCCTGTGGTCGACCGACACGCAGTTCGACTACGGCGTGGCGTGCGTCGTGGCCGGGATCGCCAGCGGGACCGGGCGCGTGCCCGGCCCCGCCGCGACCCCCTGACCTCAGAGCACCTGCTCCAGCGGCGTGTGCGCCAGGCCGGTCGCCTCGGCGACGGGCAGGTTCGTCAGCTGGCCGTCGTGGGTGTTCAGGCCCAGCGCGAGCGCGCGGTCGGCCCGCAGCGCCGCCTCCCAGCCCCGGTCGGCCAGCGCCACCGCGTGGGGCAGCGTCACGTTGGTCAGCGCGTAGGTCGACGTGCGCGGCACGGCGCCCGGCATGTTGGCCACGCAGTAGAACACCGCGTCGTGGACCCGGTAGGTCGGGTCGTCGTGCGTCGTGGGGCGGGAGTCCGCGAAGCAGCCGCCCTGGTCGATCGCGATGTCGACGAGCACGGCGCCCGGCTTCATCTGCGCCACCAGTTCGTTGCTGACGAGCTTCGGGGCCTTCGCGCCGGGCACCAGCACCGCGCCGATGACGAGGTCGGCCTCGCGCACGGCCTGCTCGACGGCGAAGCGGCTGGAGGCGAGCGTGCGCAGCCGGCCGCCGAACTGGGCGTCGAGCTGACGCAGCCGGTCGACGTTGGTGTCGAGGATCTCCACGTCGGCGCCCGTGCCGAGCGCCATGGTGGCCGCGTTCATCCCCGCGACACCGCCGCCGATCACGACGACCCGCGCCGGGTGCACGCCGGGCACGCCGCCGGGCAGCACACCGCGCCCGCCGGAGGGCTTCATCAGGGCGAACGCGCCGACCTGCGGGGCGAGCCGGCCGGCCACCTCGGACATCGGCGCGAGCAGCGGCAGCGCGCCGTTCGCGGTCTGCACCGTCTCGTAGGCGATGGCCGTGGTGCCCGCGGACACCAGCGCGCTGGTCAGGGGCGTGTCGGCGGCGAGGTGCAGGTAGGTGAACAGCACCTGCCCGGAGCGCAGTCGCGGGTACTCCTCGGCGACGGGCTCCTTCACCTTGAGGACCAGTTCGCCCTCGGCCCACACGTCGTCGGCCGAGGGCAGCACCTTGGCCCCGGCCGCGGTGTACTCGTCGTCGGTGACCGCCGAGCCGACACCGGCCCCGGCCTCGACGAACACCTGGTGGCCGCGACTCGTCAGTTCGTGAGCGCCGGCGGGCGTGAGCGCGACGCGGTACTCGTGGTTCTTGATCTCGCGGGGTACGGCGATCCGCACGGTCGGCTCCTTACGAACTGCGAGGTCAGCGGTGGTACTGATCACCAAGGTGCGCCATCGCGGACCCGGTGTCATCGTGCGGACGCCACTAGGGGACCCCGGTCGCGTAGTGCTGCCCGAACAGCGGGAGACGCGGATCACGCGCGTCCGGGCCGCGCCGTCGCGCACCGCGTTGACAGGGGTGGGAGCGGCACATAGCTTTCACCTCGTTCGCCCAACTGAAGACCGGCCGAGGCGTCGCGTGCGACGCCACAACCCGAGCGGGAGAGACCCTGGGCGTTTCCAGGGCGCCGAAGGAGCAAGTACCCCGCACACTCTCAGGCAGCAGGAACCGCTCGGGCGAGGCGACTCTGGAAAGCGCGCTCCACGCGTGCACCCACGGTGCAAGCCGCGTTCGCGCGGTGAAGCTCTCAGGTCCCAGGACAGAGGGGGAGTCCCACCGAGCGGTCGGCGCGTGCCGGCCCAGACCCCCGTGGAGTGCTGCCGTGGACCTTCCCGAGAACCTCCTCTACACCCCGGAACACGAGTGGGTCGACTGGACGCCGGGCACGCAGGAGCCGGTCTCCGTCGGCATCACCGCCTACGCCGCCGAGTCCCTGGGCGACATCGTCTTCGTGCAGCTGCCCGAGGTGGGCGAGCGGGTGACCTCCGGCCAGGTGTGCGGCGAGCTGGAGTCGACCAAGTCGGTGAGCGACCTGTACGCGCCGGTCAGCGGCGAGGTCGTCGAGGTCAACCAGGCCGCCGCCGACGACCCGGCCCTCGTCAACACCGACCCGTACGCCGCGGGGTGGCTGTTCAAGGTCGCCGTGCAGAACGCGGACGGGCTGCTGACCGCCGCCAAGTACGCGGAACTGATCACGGACTGAGGACGTCGTGGCGATCAGCGTCTTCGACCTGTTCTCCGTCGGCATCGGACCGTCCAGTTCGCACACCGTCGGTCCCATGCGCGCCGCGGCCATGTTCGTCGACCGGCTCCGCGAGCGCGGGCTGCTCGACTCCGCGGCCCGCGTGCACGTCGAGCTGTTCGGCTCGCTGGGCGCGACCGGACACGGGCACGGCAGCCCCAAGGCCGTGCTGCTCGGGCTGGAGGGCGAGCTGCCCGAGCTGGTCGACCCGGTGGCCTGCGCGGACCGCGTCGAGCAGATCAGGGCCGGTCGCAGGCTGCGGCTGGGCGGCACGCACGAGATCGTGTTCGACGCCGACCGGCACCTCGTGATGCACCGGCGCAAGTCCCTGCCGCTGCACCCCAACGGCATGAGCTTCGCCGCGTTCTCCCCGTCGGACGAGCAGCTCGACCACGCCGTGTACTACTCGGTGGGCGGTGGTTTCGTCGTGGACGAGAACGCCAGCGGGTCGGACCGCATCAAGCCGGACTCGACCCCGCTCGCGCACCCGTTCCGCACCGGTGACGAGCTCCTCGCCCGCACCCGCGAGACGGGCCTGCCGATCAGCGGCCTGATGCTCGCCAACGAGAGCGCGTGGCGCTCGGAGCAGGAGATCCGCTCGGGCCTGCTGCACGTCTGGCGGGTCATGCAGGACTGCGTGGAGCGCGGCTGCACCGAGCAGGGCGTCCTGCCCGGCGGCCTGAAGGTGCGCCGCCGTGCCGCCGAGATGCGCGCCGGGCTGGCGGGTGAGCACTACGCCACCGACCCGCTGCGCGTGATGGACTGGGTGACCCTGTTCGCCCTGGCGGTGAACGAGGAGAACGCCGCGGGCGGCCGGGTCGTGACGGCTCCCACCAACGGCGCGGCGGGCATCGTCCCGGCGGTCCTGCACTACTACACGAGGTTCGTGCCGGGCGCGTCGGACGACGGCGTCGTGCGGTTCCTCCTCACGGCGGGCGCGATCGGCGTGCTGTTCAAGGAGAACGCGTCGATCTCCGGCGCCGAGGTGGGCTGCCAGGGCGAGGTGGGCTCGGCGTGCAGCATGGCGGCGGGCGGCCTGGCCGAGGTCATGGGCGGCACGCCGGAGCAGGTGGAGAACGCCGCCGAGATCGCGATGGAGCACAACCTGGGCCTGACCTGCGACCCGATCGGCGGCCTGGTGCAGATCCCGTGCATCGAGCGCAACGCCCTGGCGTCGATCAAGGCGATCACGGCGGCCCGCATGGCGCTGCGCGGCGACGGTTCGCACTTCGTGTCCCTGGACAAGGTCATCAAGACGATGCGCGAGACCGGCAAGGACATGAAGGTGAAGTACAAGGAGACGGCGCGCGGCGGCCTGGCCGTGAACGTCATCGAGTGCTGAGCGCCCCGGGTGGCTGCCGGTGGTGCGCCACCGGCAGCCACCCGTCACCCGGTCAGGTCCACTCGAAACCGGCGGCGACACCCGTCAGCTCGGCCACGCGGACCGCGGGGACACGCGTGAGGACCACGTCGTCCGTGGACACGAGACCCTCGCTCCCGATCGTGTGGAGTCTCGCCTCGACGCGGGTGAGGCGGTCCGCGTCCGACGCCGCCAGCTCCGCTCGACGCGGTCGCAGCATGCCGCGCAGTCCTCGACGCCGAACTCGTCGTCGAGCACCTCACCGATCCGCTGGAGCGTGAACCCCGCGTCCTGCAGAGCGATGACGCGGTCGTCATCGGTGCCCTCGACCTGCTTGCGACACCACCGGGTTCGCACCACGAACCCGGTGGTGTCGACAGCCGGGGGTCAGAAGGTGAAGACCGGGCCCGTCGCGCGCCGGGAGAGGCAGGGGTTCGAGTAGGTCTTCGAGTGGGTGACCGGCACGCCCCGCCAGGTGCCGTGCGCGGACACCGTCACCGGACGGAGCTCCATCGTGCAGAACTCCAGCGCCGGATCACCGGGCAGGGCGGCGAAGTCCCCGCGGGCGGTGACCAGGTCGGCGCACGCCAGCTCGGCGTGCGGGTGCCTGCCCCCGGTGGGCTCGCAGCGCAGTTCCGTCGTGCGCAGGCCGCCGACCTCGTCCTGCGCCGACAGCACCAGAGCGGAGAGGAAGAGGGGCGGCGCCGACGCCGACGACGCCGCCGCCGCGGCGGGGAGCGGTGCCACCACGGCGAGACAGGTGAGGACTGATGTGGCGAGGAGCCGAGTTCGTGCCATGCGCCCACAGTGGACGCACCTGGAGCCGTCTCAACCGTCAACTCGGCGGTAACACCGGATCGTGTGACGGAGCGGTCGGTGGAGGGGTTCACCGGGTCGGCCCTGTTCTGGTGGAGATCGTCCGCGCAGTCTGGGGCGATGAGTTCCGTGCGGCGGGTGGCACTGGCGAGTTCGGCCGGCAACGCGGTGGAGTTGTACGACTTCCTGCTCTACGGCACGGCCGCCGCGCTGGTGTTCGACGAGCTGTTCTTCCCGTCCGCCGATCCGCGGGTGGCCGTGCTGCTCTCGCTGGCCACCTTCGGCGCGGGGTTCCTCGCCAGGCCGCTGGGCGGCGTCGTGATCGGTCACTTCGGCGACCGCGTGGGGCGCCGCTCGATGCTCGTGCTCACGCTGTCGGTGACCGGCGTGTGCACCGCGCTGATCGGGGTGCTGCCCACGTACTCCACCGCCGGAGTCCTCGCTCCCGTGCTGCTCGTGACGCTGCGCGTCGTGCAGGGCTTCTTCCTCGGCGGTGAGCAGGGCGGCGCGACGCTGATGGCCGTCGAGCACGCACCGCCCGGCCGCGCGGGCTGGTACGGGAGCTGGACGTTCCTCGGCTCGCCGCTGGGACTGCTGCTGGCCAACGCCGCGATGGCCGCGGCCACCGGCATCTCCGGCGACGCGTTCCTCGACTGGGGCTGGCGGCTGCCGTTCCTGTTCAGCCTCGTCCTCGTCGGCATCGGGCTGTACGTGCGGCTGTCGGTGGAGGAGAGCCCGGAGTTCCGGCGGACCCGCGAGCACGGCGCCACGGTGCGCCTGCCCGTCGCGGAGGTGCTGCGGCGGTCGTGGCGCACCGTGCTGCTGGGCGCGGGCGTGAACCTCGGCTTCACCGCGTTCATCTTCGTGCTCGCCACGTTCGCGGTGTCCTACGGCCGCCGGGAGCTGGGGCTGCCGCAGTCGCTGCTGCTGACCTCCGTGCTGCTCGGAGCGTTCGTCCAGGTCCTCACGATCCTGGTCTTCGCGCGGCTGTCCGACCGGATCGGGCGGCTGCCCGTCATGCTCGGCGGCGCCGCGTTCCTCGCGGTGTTCGCGTTCCCGCTGTTCTGGCTCCTGCGCTCGGGCTCACCCGCACTCGTCGTGCTCGCGATGCTGCTCGGCTACGGCGGGTCGGCGGCGATCTTCGGCCCCATGCCCGCGTACTACGCCGAGCTGTTCTCCGCGCGCGTGCGCTACAGCGGGGTGTCGCTGAGCTACCAGCTCGGGGCCGTGCTCGGCGGAGGCCTGTCGCCCGTGGCCGCCGCCGCGCTGCTGGGCGCCACCGCCGACCGCGCCACCTGGCCGATCTCGGCCTACCTCGTCGGAACCGCCGCGATCAGCGGGGTCTGCCTGCTGGTGATCGGCGAGACGCTGCGGCGCACGCGGGTCGACGGCGAGGTGGACGAGCCGGCACCGAGCTGACACCGGGTCCAGCCCCGCCGCCGGTCCGGCCGGGCCGGCCCCGGAGATCGTGCCCACGTGGTGCGCGAGCGGGCCGAGCTCCCGTGCCCGGCGCAGCAGCTCCGTCGTGAGGAGGGTCTGACCGGTGGCTCTCGGGTGGACCGAGGTGCTCGGGTGCCGCTCGACGGCCACGCCCCGGCCACCCGGACCTGCGCGCGCTCCTCGACTCTGGTGAAGGCATCTCGGACGACGGGAGAGCCGGGCGACGAGAACCTCAACGGACCAGTCGAAGCGTGCGGCCGGCCAGACCGACCGTCACGCGCTGACCCCAGTCGAGCCGCAGGGCGTCCGCCTCCACCCCGTCGCCGAACACGACCAGCCCGTCCGACTCGATCTCCAGGCCGAGCGTCGACGTCGTCAGCTCGCCCTGCGTGCGGCTCACCCCGGTGGTCGGCGAGGGCCACGCCTCGCGGACGAACCACACCAGGCGTGCCTCGCCCGGCGCGGGCAGCGCGAGAGCGCTGCCCCGGTCCCGCCACACCGACCGGCACCAGCCGGTGGCGCCGGTGCCCGTGCCGACCAGCACCCCCGACGACGCCTGCCGCTCGGTCTCGCCGTCCTGCGCGGTGATCCGGTAGCGCGCGGTCTGGTGGCTCGCGTGGCCGACGTAGACCTCGTTCAGCGCCAGCAGGCGCTGGCCGTCGTCGGCGACCGCCTCGACCATCGTCCGCTCCTCGACCGCGGCGGACCCCTCGACCGCCGCGAGCACGAGCTTCCCGGCCCGCTGCGGGGAGTGGTGGACGAGCACGCCGGAGTTCCGCGCGGGCTCCGGGTTCACGCCGACGACGGGCTGGCCGTCGAGGTACTTGGCCGCGTTGGCCACCAGGCCGTCCTGGCCCACGACGACCACCACGTCCTCCGGCGCGAACAGGAACCGCGCCAGGTCGCCGCGCTCGACGCTGCCCCGCCGCCAGTCCAGCGGCAGCGCGCGGGACACCGCGGCGAGCGCGGCGCGCGCCAGCTCGTCGCGGCGGACGATCTCCGCGAGGTCCAGGCCGCGGGTGCGCAGGAAGAACTCGACCTGCCCGCGCGTGCCGTGGCGGGCCAGCAGCTCCTCCAGCTCGGTGCGGCGGTGCACCAGCACGACCCGCGGTGACGACGTCACGCCCGCTCCCCGGTGGCGCCCAGCTTCGCGAGCAGCGGGGTCAGCAGGTCGGGGGAGAGCACCAGGCTGTTGATCTGCGGCACGTTCGCGGCCAGCTCCTTGGCCGCGAGGCCCAGCAGCACCCCCTCGGGCAGGTCGCGGTACGCGAGGACGCGGGCGGCCTCCGCGGCGGCCTCGGCCTCGCCGAGCGTGCGCACGCCCTCCGCTCGCACCGCGTTCATCCGCTGCTCGCGGTCGGCCTGCGCCTGCGCCTCGATCCGGTCGGCCGCGGCGGCCTCCTCCGCCTTGCGCCGCGCGTTCGCGCCGCGCTGCACGACGAGCTGCTCCTCCTGCTTGGCCAGCTCGATCTGGTTCTGCAACTCGTTCTCGCCGATGGCGCGCTCCCGCTGCACGGCCCGCGCCCTGCGCTCGTAGGTCGCCCGGTCCGCCTCCTGCTGCACCTGCTCCCGCGCGGTCGTGCGCAGCGCCTTCTCCACGTCGGGCTCCGGCCGGATCGCCACGACGCGCACGTCCACCACCGCGAGCCCGGTCTCCGCGAGGCGCGCGTCGCCGCGCAGACCGCTGGTCACCGCGTCGCGCACCGCGCCCACGCCGTCGACCAGCGCGGCCGACAGCGTCGAGCGGGCCAGCACCTCCAGCGCGTGCTGCTGGGTGCTCTCGGTGAGCAGCCCGGCGACCTGCGAGAGCGGGTCGCCGCGCCACGTGCCCCGGTCGGGGTCGATCGAGAAGTCGAGGCGCTGAGCCGCCACGCCGGGGTCGGTCACCCGGTGGGTGACGGTCATCTGCACCGTCACGTCCTGGAAGTCGGCCGTGCGGGCGTGGAAGAGCATCGGCAGCTCGCGGTCGTCGACCGGGATCTCCGACAGGACCGCGGTGCGCGGCCGGAACCAGAACGACAGGCCCGTCCCGTCGTGCACCACCCGGCCGCCGCGCACGTGCCGCACGTGGACCGTCGGAGCGCCGCGCAGGTGCCGCAGACCGGGGTAGCCGCCGATGTCGGCCATGATGTCCTCCTCGTTGTCGTCGCGATGACGATAAGCACCGGGACGGGTTCTCGTCAAGACGACGATTAAGGGGTACGGTGGAGCCGTGAACGACTACCGGCCAGAGGACTTCCCGCCGTTCGCCGTGACGGTCGACCTCGCCGTCCTGACCGTGCGGGAGGAGCGGCTCACCGTGCTCGTGGTGCGGCGCGGCGAAGAACCCCACCGGGGGGCCAGGGCGCTGCCGGGTGGTTTCGTGCACGCCGACGAGAGCCTCGACGCCGCCGCCGCGCGGGAGCTGCGCGAGGAGACGGGGCTGAGCGCGGAGCAGGTCCACCTGGAGCAGCTCGCCACCTACGGCGACCCGGACCGCGACCCGCGGATGCGGGTCGTCACCGTCGCCTACCTCGCGCTCGCGCCGGACCTGCCGGTGCCGAGGGCGGGCACGGACGCCGCCGAAGCCGGGTGGGCGCCGGTGGACGCGCTGCTGCGCTCACCCGCCGAGCTGGCCTTCGACCACCACCGCGTCCTGAGCGACGCGGTGGAGCGCGCCCGCGCGAAGCTGGAGCACACCCCGGCCGCCACGGCGTTCTGCGACACCGTGTTCACCGTCTCCGACCTGCGCCACGTCTACGAGGTCGTCTGGGACGTGTCGCTGGACCCGCGGAACTTCCACCGCAAGGTCACCGGGGTGCCCGGCCTGCTGGAGCCGACGGGGGAGACGACGACGCGCGACGGCGGCAGGCCCGCTCAGCTCTACCGCCGCGGCTCCGCGGCGCAGCTCCACCCGCCGATGCTGCGCGGCGGTCAGGTCAGCGCGACGACCTGACGGGTCTGCGCCGACCGCGCCGCCGCCTCGATCACGTCGAGCCCCGCCGCCGCGTCCAGGACGTCCACCGGCGGCGTCCCCCCGGCCAGCGCCTCGACGACCCCGGCGTAGAAGTCCTGGTAGGCACCCGGATCGGTGCTCTCCCGCGCCGTGGCGCCGGGCGAGCCCAGCACGCCCCACGCCGACTCGGGCTCCACGCCCCACCCCGCGCCGCCCGGCGTCGCCCCGGCCTTCAGCGCCTCCTCCTGCGGGTCCATGCCGTGCTTCACGTACGACCCGCGGTTGCCCAGCACCCGGAAGCGCGGGCCGAGGTCGGCGGCCAGCGCGCTCATCCACAGCTGCGAGTGCTCGCCGCCGGCGTGGGTGAGGGAGAGGAACGCGTCGTCGGGCGCCACCGCGCCGTCCCGCAGCGTCGCGATCTCCGCGTACACCGACGTCGGCCGCCCGAACAGCGCGACGGCCTGGTCGACCAGGTGCGCGCCCAGGTCGTAGACGATGCTGCCCAGGTCGGCGGGGTCGCCGGACTCCTTCCAGCCCTGCTTCGTCTCCGGCCGCCACCGCTCGAACCGCGACTCGAACCGGTGCACCAGACCCAGCGCGCCGTCGGTGATCAGCCGCTGCACCGTGCGGAAGTCCCCGTCCCAGCGCCGGTTGTGGAACGGGATCAGCGGCAGCTCCCGCTCGGCCGCCAGCGCGGCCAGCTCGCGCGCCTGCGCCGCCGTGCTCGCGAACGGCTTGTCCACGACGGCGGGCAGGCCGTGCTCCAGCGCCGTGCGGGCGTGCTCGCCGTGGAACCTGTTCGGGGTCGTGATCACCACGAGGTCGAACTCGTCCGCGCGCCGCCACACCTCGTCGGCGGAGGACAGCACCTCCGCGCCGGGATAGCGCTGGAGCACCGCGGCACGCCGCTCGGGATCGCTCGTCACCACGGCGCCGAGGGTCAAGCCGGGGGTCGCGTCGAGGAAGGGGGCGTGGAAGGCGGCTCCGCCGAGGCCGTAGCCGACCAGCGCGGTTCGTGCAGTGCTCATGCCCGCCACGATATGCGTCTCACCCGATGGACGTGCTGTTGCGCACCGGGTGCTCGCGGCTACTTTCGGACACGTGATTGCGCTGGTGGTGCGCCGACACGTCGATCACGGGCTCGTGACGACGACGGCCCGTCCGGGTCTCGGCCGATCCCACCTCCCGCGGGCCCGCCGCTGAGACGCGGTGCCCGCACGGTCTCGATCCGACAGGAGTTCACCCGTGCCCGACGACGTCGCCGACACCTCGGCCTGGTCCTTCGACACCAAGCAGATCCACGCGGGCGCCAGCCCGGACACCGCGTCCGGGGCCCGCGCCACCCCGATCTACCAGACGACGTCCTACGTCTTCCGGGACACCCAGCACGGCGCCGACCTGTTCAGCCTCGCCGAGCCGGGCAACATCTACACCCGCATCAACAACCCGACGCAGGACGTCCTGGAGCAGCGCGTCGCCGCGCTGGAGGGCGGTGTCGCCGCCGTCGCGTTCGCCTCGGGCTCGGCGGCCACGACCGCGGCCGTGCTGAATCTCGTCCGATCGGGTGACCACTTCGTCTCCAGCGCGTCCCTCTACGGCGGCACCTACAACCTGTTCCACCACACGCTGCCCAAGCTCGGCATCGAGGTGACGTTCGTCGACGACCCCGACGACCTGGAGGCCTGGCGCGCCGCGATCCGCCCGAACACCAAGCTGCTGTTCGGCGAGACGCTGGCCAACCCGCGCAGCCACGTGCTGGACCTGGCCGCCGTCGCGGAGATCGCCCACGAGGCCGGTGTGCCGCTGGTGGTCGACAACACCGTGCCCACGCCCTACCTGCTGCGACCGATCGAGCACGGCGCCGACGTGGTGATCCACTCGGCCACCAAGTACCTCGGCGGCCACGGCACGACGATCGCCGGTGTCGTGGTCGACGGCGGCACGTTCGACTTCGGCAACGGGAAGTTCCCCGACTTCACCGAGCCCGACCCGAGCTACAACGGCCTGCGGTACTGGCCGGCGCTCGGCCACGGCGCGTTCGCGGCGAAGCTGCGGGTGCAGCTGCTGCGCGACACCGGCGCGGCCATCGCCCCGCTGAACAGCTTCCTGATCATCCAGGGCGTCGAGACGCTGTCGCTGCGCATCGAGCGGCACGTCGCCAACGCGCAGGCGATCGCCGAGTGGCTGGAGCGGCGCGACGAGGTGGAGCGCGTGCACTACGCGGGTCTGCCGTCGAGCCCCTGGTACGCCAACGCGCAGAAGTACCTGCCGAAGGGCGCCGGGTCCATCGTGTCGTTCGAGCTGCGCGGCGGTGTCGAGGCGGGCCGCGCGTTCGTCGACGGCACCGAGCTGTTCAGCCAGCTCGTGAACATCGGCGACGTGCGCAGCCTGATCGTGCACCCGGCCAGCACCACGCACAGCCAGCTCGACCCCGAACAGCAGCTCACCTCCGGCGTCGCGCCCGGTCTCGTGCGGCTGTCGGTGGGGCTGGAGGGCGTCGACGACCTCCTCGCCGACCTGGAGGCGGGTTTCCGCGCGGCCAAGTCCGCGCTGTAGTGGCCGAGGCCGTCCCGCACGTCACCCGCGGGTGGCGTGCGGGTGACCCCGCCGGCCGGAGGAAGTGGGTGCGGCACGCCGCCCCGCTGCGGCTGGAGAGCGGCGCCGAACTGCCCGGCGCGGCGCTGGCCTACGAGACGTGGGGCGAGCTGAACGCGGCGCGGGACAACGCCGTGCTGGTCGAGCACGCCCTCACCGGGGACAGCCACGTGGCGGGGCCCGCCGGGCCCGGTCACCCCACGGCGGGCTGGTGGGACGCCCTCACCGGGCCCGGCCGCCCGCTCGACACGCGGCGGTGGTTCCTCGTCGCGCCGAACGTCCTGGGCGGTTGCCGGGGCAGCACCGGGCCGTCCTCGGTCGCGCCGGACGGGCGTCCGTGGGGCTCGCGCTTCCCCGCGCTGACCGTGCGCGACCAGGTCGCGGCCGAGGTGCTGCTCGCCGACGTGCTCGGCGTCGAGCGGTGGGCCGCGGTCCTGGGCGGCTCGATGGGCGGCATGAGAGCCGTCGAGTGGGCCGTGAGCAGCCCCGAACGGGTGGCGTCGCTGCTGCTGCTCGCCGCACCGGCCGCGTCGTCCGCCGAGCAGATCGCCCTGGCGTCACCGCAGCTGCACGCGATCCGCGCCGACCCGCACTGGCACGGCGGCGACTACCACGACACCGGCGAGGCGCCCATCGCCGGACTCGGCATCGCCCGCCGCATCGCGCACATCAGCTACCGCACCGAGGCGGAGCTGGCGTCCCGCTTCGGCCGGGCGCCGCAGGGGGACGGCCGGTACGCCGTCGAGTCCTACCTGGACCACCACGCCGAGAAGCTCGTGCGGCGCTTCGACGCGGGCAGCTACGTCGTGCTCACCGAGGCGATGAACGGCCACGACGTGGGCCGCGGGCGGGGCGGCGTGGCTGCGGCACTGCGCCGGGTCACCGCGCGGACCGTCGTGGCCGGGGTGGACACCGACCGCCTGTACCCGCTCGCCCAGCAGGCCGAACTGGCGGCGGGCGTGCCGGGCGCCGACGACCTGCGGGTGGTCACCTCGCCGTACGGGCACGACGCGTTCCTGATCGAGACCGGCCAGGTGGGCGCGCTGGTGCGGGAGCTGCTGGGCCGAGCGGAGGTCACTCCTCCAGCGACGTCGCGATCCAGGGCGGCACCGGCAGGTCCCTCGTGCGGCACTCCACCGCCAGCTTGAGCGTCCAGCGCAGCGCCTGGAGCACCACCGTGGCCAGCTCCTGCGGAGCGCCGTTGGCCAGGGCGATCTCGATCTGCTCGGCTGCGGCCTCCTGATCGCCGTGCACCTCGGCCAGCAGGGTGCGGATCGCGGTCCGCACCGGCGGGTCGGCGTCGTCGATCGGCACCTCCTGGCCGTCCTCGTCGAACACCTGCATCTTCACCGGTGTGGCCCCGCCGGAGCCGAGCTCGGACACCATGCCGCTGCACTCCGCGAACAGCAGGAGCACCAGCTCGCTGATCTCCTCGTCGCCCTCGGGGGAGCCGCTGAGGTACCCCGTCACGAGATCGACCGCGACAGCGTCCTCGCCGGCGCTGGCCGCGGCCAGCGCCTCGCCGGCCACCGCCGTCAGGCGCGACCAGCGGTCTGGATCTTGCTGCGGGTGCATCAGCTCATCTTCCACCAGGAGGTCCGGGCGTACAGAACTCTGCCTACCGGTTGACTCTCGCACGTCGCAACGCCGAGCGGGGGGCGCGTCGCGATCACGGACGCGTGACCTCGTGGATCATCACGAAGGCGTGACGCTGCTCATCCCGGTCGCCCCGCGCGGGACGGCGGCCGCCAGCGCCACCACGATCACGGCGCCGTGCAGCAGCAGGCAGGCCGCGTTCGACTCCGGCGACAGCAGCGGCGGCACGCAGGCGACCGCGGTGAGCATCCACGGCAGTCGCGCGTGGCAGGTGCCCGCGCGGGCGCTGTGCACGAGGTACCAGCCGAGCAGCAGGTGGATCAGGTTCTGGAGGGTGTCCACCGGCAGCACCACGAGCGTCCCGCTGCCCCCGGAGAAGCCCGTCGTGACGAACCCCAGCAGCCCCAGCGCGCCGAACAGCACGCCCAGGACGGCGGCCAGCCTGCCGCGGTGGGACTCCTCCACGCGGGAGCGCGTGCCGGGGAAGTGGTGGGCGTGCCGCTCGAAGCGGTGGAAGAACAGCAGCAGCGGCACGAGCAGCACGACGAGGCCGGTGATCCAGCGCGGCCGGGACAGCCACTCGGCGACGGTCAGCGCGGCGGGGGCGGGCCCGTCGAGCACCCCGAGCAGCCCCACGACGGCCGCCAGGACCGTGAGGTAGCCGAGGTAGACGGTCATCGGCGCGGAGCGGGTGAACGCGACGACGCTCCACGGCCGGTGCCCGTGCAGCCACGCCGACACGCGGTCGCGCTGCGCGACCACCAGGCAGATCTGGCCGAGACCCAGCACGAGCAGGCAGATCGTGGGCGGGCTGACGTTGGACAGCGCCTCGCCGGGGGTGGTCATCATCGTGCGCGGGTAGCCGCCGAACGCGATCAGCACGCCCAGCGCGGGCGGGGTCAGCGCGGCGAGCGCGACCAGCGCGCGCCGGGACACCCGCAGCAGGCTGCCGTCGGCGTAGAAGAACCCGATCTGCTGGAGGAACAGCGCGCCCAGCAGGAGGTTCAGGTAACCGCCCGTGCGCCAGTGCAGCCACGCCCGCGCCGTGTCGGCGACGACCATCGCCGCGAGCAGCGCCAGGGGCGTGACCAGCCGCACCCGTCCGTGCAGCCACGCCGCGAGCGGGGTGAGGGCGACCCCGACGAGGTAGAGCGACAGGAACCACAGCGGGTAGGCGATCATGCGGCTGAACGCGTCCACCCGCACCTGCGGCGCGTCGAGCAGTTGCAGCGGCAGCGGCAGAACGAGCCAGGCCAGCACGAACGCGAGCATCGGACGCATCAGCCAGGAGATGCGGCCGGCGAGGTACCGGCCGTAGCCGCCCTGGTCGTCCCGCACGGCCTGCCAGGCCAGCAGGTTCGCGTGCCCGCCCGCGAAGAAGAACACCGGCACCGCCTGGAGCACCCAGGTCAGCAGCCACAGCCAGTTCGCGCTGATCCCGCCCCAGTACAGGACGGTCAGCAGCGACTGGCCGAGCACGACGAGCGCGAGGCTGCCCAGCCGCAGGAACGTGGCGAAGCGGTCCTGCACCGCGGGCCGCGGCGTGAAGGCCGCGCTCTGCGCCGGGGCCGGATCGGGCTCGCGGCGGCGCGCGCCGGGCAGCCGCGCCACCAGCAGGAACACCACGACGGCGATGCCGAAGCCCCAGGCGAGCACCGGTTCGTGCCCCGGCGGGCCCCAGCGCTGCCGCCACGAGTTGAAGCCGAGTCCGGCGGAGTAGAGCTGCGCGACGGCGTGGCAGCGCACGCCGGAGCCCCGCGGGTTGGCCTCGCACTGCGCGTGCATGTCGGTGGACAGCCGCGCGTCGAGCTTGCGGCGCGCGTCGGGACCGAGCGGCTGGCCCTTGCTCTCCGCGTAGCGCAGCAGGTCGTAGCCGAGGTCGTGCGCGCGGCAGGCCGTGCCGAAGTCCCACTCGGTGTCCCCGGCGGGTCCGGAGCAGCCGCCCCCCACGTGCACGGCGCGCAGCGTCCCGTCCGGCGCCACGACCGGTTCCGGTGTCGTGTTCTGCACGGCCGCGAAGTCGTGCGGGAACTCCGCACGCGGGTCGTGGTCGGCGCTCGGCAGGGCGAGGGCGTCCACCGCGCGGGACGCGGCGGCGACGTCGCCGCCGAGCACCTGCTCGTCGGTCGCGCCGGCCGGACGGGATGCGACGACACCGCACACGAACACCGCGAGAGCCACCAGGACGACCCTCGACCAGGTCGGCAGCCGGTGGAGCAGACGTGTTCCCGGCCACATCGGGTGTGACCGGACGATGACGCGGGTATTCACTCGCGCTTGGCTCATTGGTGAGCCAGGTTACGGAAGGGTGTCGGCAGCCCGCCAGTCCCGCTGGTGGGGCGGGTGGGTCAGCGGCCGGACACCGGCGTCAGCTCGTCCTCCAGCACGCCGGCGGTCGTGAGGGCGGCCAGCGCCATCCGGCCCAGCAGTTCGGCCATCTGGGCGCGGTCGAGGTGCGAGCTGTGCGGGGTGGAGTTGATGAGCCCGAACACGGCGTGCGCGGCGGCGCGCGCGGTCGGCTCGTCCACGCCGGACACGGTCTTGCGGATCGTCTCGACCCAGACCTCGACGTAGCGGCGTTGCAGCGCGCGCACGCGCCTGCGGTCCGGGTCGGTCAGGTTCGCCAGGTTGCGGGCCTGCACGGTGATCAGCGCGGGATCGTCGAGGGCGAACTCGACGTGCCAGTGCACGAGGGCGCGCAGCGCCTGCGCCGGGTCGGGCGACGCCTCCACGCGGCTCTGGCCGCCGTCGAGCAGGCGTTCGCTGATCGAGGTCAGCATCTCGCCGAGCATGGCGTCCTTGCTGCGGAAGTGCCGGTACAGCGCGGGGCCGGAGATCCCGACGGCCGCGCCGATGTCGTCGATCCCGACGCCGTGGAAGCCGTGCCTGGCGAAGAGTTCGGCTGCCGCGGTCAGGATCTGGTCGCGACGGGTCGGTCTGGCGTCTCCTGGTGGGGGCACGGCGCCCATCGTAGACGCGTCGTGTTAGCGCCCACTAACTTTCGTTCACCCGTGCGTCGACGAGCGTTGATCCGCTGGTGGACGGCAGTTCTCGTCGGTTTTCTACGCCAAGTCGTTAACTCTTCACGCATCTGTTCCGGAAAGGGCTCACCGCCTGGTAACACGGGAAGTGCCCTGCGTCACACCCCCCGCGTCACCCCCTCGGGAGCCCTCGATGCGCCTCGTTCCTCCTCTCGCCGCCGCGGTCCTGGCCGTGGCGGCGGTCTTCGCGTCAGCGCCCGCCGCCGCGGCGGCACCCGCCGCGACCCACTACGTCGCCCTGGGCGATTCCTACTCCTCGGGAGTCGGCACCGGCAGCTACGACCCGTCGAGCGGGAACTGCAAGCGCAGCTCCCACGCCTATCCCGCCCTCTGGGCGGCGTCCCGCGCCCCGGCCTCGTTCGCCTTCGTCGCCTGCTCCGGCGCGCGGACCGGTGACGTGCTCGCCAACCAGGTGGGCGCCCTGTCCGCCTCGACCACGCTCGTCAGCATCTCGATCGGCGGGAACGACGCCGGCTTCGTCGACGTCATCACCACCTGCACCCTGGGCACGGACCAGGACTGCGTCAACCGGACGAACACCGCCAAGTCCTACGCGCAGAACACGCTCCCGGCGCTGCTGGACGACGTCTACTCGACCATCAGGGGCCGTGCCCCCTCGGCGAAGGTCGTCGTGCTCGGCTATCCGCGGATGTACCAGGTGCCCGGTTCGTGCGCCGTGGGGATGAGCAACACCAAGCGGTCGGCCATCAACTCCTCCGCCGACGTGCTGGCGCAGGTCGTCGCCCAGCGGGCGGCCGCGCGGTCGTTCACGTTCCAGGACGTGCGCACCGCGTTCACCGGCCACGAGATCTGCTCGCCGAGCTGGTGGCTCAACAGCCTGAGCTGGCCGGTGGAGGAGTCCTACCACCCGAACAGGGCGGGTCAGGCGAACGGATACCTCCCGCTGTTCGCGGCCGCGGCGGGCTGATCGCTCGAACGGGTGAGGGCCGGGCCGGACCGCGCGTCCGGCCCGGCCCTCGTCGTGGACGGATGTGTTAACGTCGACTAACATCACGGCAACGGAGTTAACGAACGCTAACTTCACCCGCGAGGAGCACATGGACGCGCCAGTCCTGCGCAGCGCCGCCGACCCGTCGAGCGAGGCGTTCCAGCGCTACAGCGAGGAGCACGCCGCGCTGGCCGACGAGCTGCGCGCGAAGCTCGCCACCGCCGCGCGAGGCGGACCCGAGAGGGCCAGGCAGCGGCACGTGGACCGGGGCAAGCTGCTGCCCCGCGACCGCGTCGACTCGCTCGTGGACCCCGGCTCGCCGTTCCTGGAGCTGTCCCCGCTGGCCGCCGACGGCCTCTACGGCGGCCAGGCGCCCGCCGCCGGCGTCATCACCGGTGTCGGCCGGATCTCCGGCCGCGAGTGCGTGGTCGTCGCCAACGACGCCACCGTCAAGGGCGGCACCTACTACCCGATGACGGTCAAGAAGCACCTGCGCGCCCAGGAGGTCGCGCTGCACAACCACCTCCCGTGCGTCTACCTGGTCGACTCCGGCGGCGCGTTCCTGCCCCGCCAGGACGAGGTGTTCCCCGACCGCGACCACTTCGGCCGGATCTTCTTCAACCAGGCCACGATGTCCGCGCGGGGCGTTCCGCAGATCGCCGCCGTCCTCGGCTCGTGCACGGCGGGCGGCGCCTACGTGCCCGCGATGAGCGACGAGGCCGTGATCGTCCGCGACCAGGGCACGATCTTCCTGGGCGGCCCGCCGCTGGTGAAGGCCGCGACCGGCGAGGTCGTCACCGCCGAGGAGCTGGGCGGCGGACTGCTGCACTCGCGCACCTCCGGCGTCACCGACCACCTCGCGGACGACGACCCGCACGCCCTGCGCATCGTGCGCAGCATCGTCAGCACCCTCGGTCCGCGCGCGCAGCGGCCCTGGGCGGTCGAGCCGCCCGAGGAGCCGGTGGCCGACCCCGCCGAGCTGTACGGCGTCGTCCCCACCGACAGCCGCACCCCCTACGACGTGCGCGAGGTGATCGCCCGCCTCGTCGACGGCAGCCGGTTCGCCGAGTTCAAGAGCGAGTACGGGACGACGCTGGTCACCGGGTTCGCCCGCGTCCACGGTCACCCGG
This sequence comes from Umezawaea beigongshangensis, assembly GCF_016464305.1. GTDB lineage: Bacteria > Actinomycetota > Actinomycetes > Mycobacteriales > Pseudonocardiaceae > Umezawaea_A > Umezawaea_A beigongshangensis. Next base: position 744,858 of record NZ_JAEIOJ010000001.1, on the reverse strand, counting down.
TCGGGATCGTCGCCAACAACGGCGTCCTGTTCGGCGAGTCAGCCCTGAAGGGCGCGCACTTCGTCCAGCTCTGCGACCAGCGCGGCATCCCGCTGCTGTTCCTGCAGAACATCAGCGGTTTCATGGTCGGCCGCGAGTACGAGGCGGCGGGCATCGCCAAGCACGGCGCGAAGATGGTCACCGCAGTGGCGTGCGCCCGCGTGCCCAAGTTCACCGTCGTGATCGGCGGTTCCTTCGGCGCGGGCAACTACTCGATGTGCGGCCGGGCCTACTCGCCCCGCTTCCTGTGGATGTGGCCGAACGCCCGCATCTCCGTCATGGGCGGTGAGCAGGCGGCGTCCGTGCTGGCCACCGTGCGGCGCGACCAGCTCGGCGACGAGTGGTCGGCCGAGGACGAGGAGGCGTTCAAGGCGCCCGTCCGCCAGCAGTACGAGGAGCAGGGCAACCCCTACTACTCGACCGCCCGGCTGTGGGACGACGGTGTGATCGACCCCCTCGACACCCGCACCGTCCTCGGGCTGGCCCTGTCCACCGCGGCCAACGCGCCGCTGCAACCAGCCGGTTTCGGCGTCTTCCGGATGTGAGCGGCATGTTCGACAGCGTTCTCGTGGCCAACCGCGGTGAGATCGCGGTCCGCGTCGTGCGGGCACTGCGCTCGCTGGGCGTCCGCTCCGTCGCCGTGCACAGCGACGCCGACGCCGACGCGCGGCACGTGCGGGAGGCCGACGTCGCCGTGCGCATCGGTCCCGCGGCCGCGCGCGAGAGCTACCTGAGCGCCGAGCGGATCGTCGAGGCCGCCCTGGCCACCGGCGCGCAGGCCGTGCACCCCGGCTACGGCTTCCTCGCCGAGAACGCCGACTTCGCGCGGGCGTGCGAGAAGGCAGGGCTGGTGTTCGTCGGCCCCACCCCCGACGCCATCGACGCGATGGGCGACAAGATCCGCGCCAAGCTCGCCGTCGCGGCGGCCGGTGTGCCGGTGGTGCCGGGCCGCACCGAGCCGGGCATGTCCGACGACGACCTCGTCGCGGCCGTGGCGGAGATCGGCTACCCGGTGCTGCTGAAGCCCTCCGCCGGTGGCGGCGGCAAGGGCATGAGGACGGTGTCCGGGCCGGAGGGGCTGCGCGAGGCCATCGCCTCGGCCCGGCGCGAGGCGCGCGGGTCGTTCGGCGACGACACCCTGCTCGTGGAGCGGTTCGTCTCCCGGCCCCGGCACGTCGAGATCCAGGTCCTCGCCGACGCGCACGGCCACGTCCTGCACCTGGGCGAGCGCGAGTGCAGTCTCCAGCGCCGCCACCAGAAGATCGTGGAGGAGTCGCCGTCGCCGCTGCTGGACGCCGCCGCCCGCGAGCGGATGGGCCGCGCGGCCGTCGAGGCGGCGCGGGCCGTCGACTACCGGGGCGCGGGAACGGTCGAGTTCATCGTCTCCGCCGACGCGCCCGACGAGTTCTTCTTCCTGGAGATGAACACCCGGCTCCAGGTCGAGCACCCGGTGACCGAGCTCGTCACCGGGATCGACCTGGTGGAGTGGCAGCTGCGCGTCGCCGCTGGCGAGCCGCTGGACCTCGCGCAGGAGGACGTGCGGATCACCGGGCACGCCGTCGAGGCCCGCGTCTACGCCGAGGACCCGGCGCGCGGGTTCCTGCCCACGGGCGGGCGCGTGCTCGCCCTGCACGAGCCCGACGACCTCGTCCGGATCGACTCGTCGCTGCTCACCGGCACGCGGGTCGGCAGCGACTACGACCCGATGCTCGCCAAGTACGTCGCGCACGGCCGCACCCGCGCCGACGCGCTGCGGAAGCTGAACGCCGCGCTCGGCCGCGCGGTCGTCCTCGGCGTTCCCACCAACATCCCCTTCCTGCGCGCGCTGCTGGCCGACCCGGACGTGCGGGCCGGGAACCTCGACACCGGGCTGGTGGAGCGGAAGCTGGACTCGCTCGTCGAGGTCGACGTGCCCGACGAGGTGCTCGCCGCCGCCGGGCTGGAGCGGTTGCTGGCGCAGGAGGGTGTCGCCGGGAGCGATCCGTGGGACGCGCCCGGCGGGTGGCGGCTCGGCGAGCACGCCTGGACGGTCTGGCGCATCGACGCCCCCGGTCGCGGGGCCGTCGAGGTCAGGGTGCGCGGGCGTGCCGAGAACGCCGAGGTGGCCGTGGGCGCGGCGACCCCGGTCCGCACGCGGGTCTCCACCGTCGACGGGCAACTGGTCGTGGGCGGCCGGCGCTACGCCGTCGCCCGCGACGGCGACGTCCTGTGGCTCGGCGCGGACGGCCGCTCGTGGCCGCTCGTGGAGAGCCCGCTGCTCGCCTCGGCCGGATCGGCCGGCGCCGGAGCCACCGGCGGCCCGCTGGTCAGCCCCATGCCCGGCACCGTCCTGCTCGTGCGCGCCGCCCGCGGCGACACCGTCACCGCGGGGCAGCCGCTGCTCGTGGTCGAGGCCATGAAGATGGAGCACTCGGTCGTCGCCCCCATCGACGGAGTGCTCACCGAACTGCACGCGCACCCCGGGCAGCAGGTCGCACTCGGCCAGCCGCTCGCCGTCGTCGTCCCCCACCAGGAGTGACCGATGTTGGACTTCCGCCTCGACGAGGACCACGAAGCACTGCGCAAGACCGTGCGGGAGTTCGCCCGCGACGAGGTCGCGCCCGTCATCGGCGACCTCTACCAGCGCGAGGAGTTCCCGTACGAGATCGTCGCCAAGATGGGCCGCACGGGTCTGTTCGGGCTCCCGTTCCCCGAGGAGCACGGCGGCATGGGCGGCACGTACTTCGCCCTCTGCCTCGCCCTGGAGGAGCTGGCCAGGGTCGACTCGTCCGTGGCCATCACGCTGGAGGCCGCGGTCTCCCTCGGCGCGATGCCCCTGTTCCGGTTCGGCACGCGGGAGCAGCGGGAGCGCTGGCTGCCGTCGCTGTGCGCGGGTGAGGCGCTCGGCGCGTTCGGCCTGACCGAACCCGGCGGCGGCACGGACGCGGGAGCCCTGCGCACCACCGCGCGGCTGGAGGACGGGCAGTGGGTGCTCAACGGCACCAAGGCGTTCATCACCAACTCCGGGACCTCGATCACCCGGTTCGTGACGGTCGCCGCCGTCACCGGCACGCGGGAGAACGGCAAGAAGGAGATCTCCACGATCCTCGTGCCGTCCGGCACCCCAGGCTTCTCGGTGTCGCCGAAGTACTCGAAGGTCGGCTGGAACTGCTCCGACACGCACGAGCTGTCCCTCGACGACTGCCGGGTGCCGGAGGAGAACCTGCTCGGCGAGCGCGGACGCGGGTACGCGCAGTTCCTCCAGACGCTGGACGAGGGCCGCGTCGCCATCGCCGCGCTGTCGGTCGGGCTCGCGCAGGGGTGCGTGGACGAGTGCCTGCGCTACGCCGGCGAGCGCGAGGCGTTCGGGCACCCGATCGGCTCCTACCAGGCGATCCAGTTCAAGATCGCCGACATGGAGGTCCGCACGCACACCGCGCGCCTGGCCTACTACGCCGCCGCCGCGAAGATGCTGCGCGGCGAGCCGTTCAAGCGCGAGGCCGCCATCGCCAAGCTCGTGTCCTCGGAGGCGGCGATGGACAACGCGCGGGACGCCACGCAGGTCTTCGGCGGCTACGGGTTCATGAACGAGTTCCCGGTCGGGCGCTTCTACCGGGACGCCAAGATCCTGGAGATCGGCGAGGGCACGTCGGAGGTCCAGCGGATGCTGATCGCCCGCGACCTGGGGCTGTGAGGCGCTGACGGGCAGAGATCCGGGTGATCCGGGGCAGACCCGGCCACCGGAGGCCTCGCCGGGCGTCCTCCTCCGAGACAGCACCGATGCTCGACGAGGAGACGTCCGTTGATGAACCGCTCCGCTCGCACCGTCCTGGCCGTCGTCCTGAGCGCGGTCGCCCTCGTCACCGTCGGGTGCGGCTCGGCGAAGCGCTCGTCCGGGTCGGGTCCGGCGGTCACCGGGGACGCGAAGAAGGGCGCCCCGAAGACCACGACGAAGTCGACGACCTCCGAGACGCGGGAGTGCGACTGGAGGTCGGAGAAGCGGTTCGCGCAGGTGACGGGCCTCGAGAACGGCACGACGGTGACGCTGGTCCTCCAGGCCGCGGAGAAGAGGCCGCTCGGTGAGGGCTTCGAGACCGAACCGCTGGACGTTCCCCGGTGCAGCGCGCAGATGACGGGGGACGCGCGCGTGCTCACCGTCGCGGGCGGGTCGAGCACGCCGCGGGAGTTCGTCGAGGCCGTGGCCGACCGCTCGGCCTCCGACCGCGAGGAGGGCTTCGACCTCACCTTCGACGGCTCGGGCCGGATCACCGAGGTGCGGTGGTCGCACGTCCCGACCTCCTGAGCGAGCGCCGGCGCGGCCGTGTGCGCATCTCGTCGACGGGTTGCCTCCGCGAGGCGCGAATCACCCAGTCCACTATTTCACTAGTGAAAGGTGTTACCTTCGTGGCCGCCGACGACTGAGAGGAGACGGCCATGAACTCGCGAAGGCAACCCCACCAGGCACTTCCGGTCATCGCTGACGGTGTGGGCAAGAGGTACCGCAGGGGATGGGCGTTGCGGGAGACGTCCCTGGTGATCCCGCAGCGCCGGATCGTGGCCCTCGTCGGCCCGAACGGCGCGGGCAAGAGCACGCTGATGGGGCTGATCACCGGGTTGCTGCGTCCGACGACCGGTGGGATCACCGTCTTCGGCGACCGCCCGACGGGCAAGGGGCTGCACCCCGAGGTGGCCTACCTGGCCCAGCAGAAGCCGCTGTACCCGCAGTTCACCGTGACCGAGACGCTGATGCTCGGGGCGCGGACCAACCCGACCTGGGACCAGGGCTACGCCGAGCACCTGGTCGAGCAGGCGGCGGTGCCGCTGAGCGCGAAGGTGGGCACCCTGTCCGGCGGGCAGCGCACCCGCGTCGCGCTGGCGCTGGCACTGGGCAAGCGCCCGAGCCTTCTGCTGCTCGACGAGCCGTTGGCCGACCTGGACCCGCTGGCCCGCGAGACCGTGCTGCGCACGCTGCTCGCCGAGGCGAGGGAGCAGGGCATCACCGTGCTGCTGTCCTCGCACGTGCTGGCGGAGCTGGAAGGCGTGTGCGACCACCTGGTCCTGCTCCACGGCGGACGGGTCCTGCTGGCCGGGGACGTGGACCAGCTCAGCGCCCGCGGCACCTCGCTGGGGCAACTGGCCCTGAACCGGATGCGCGAAGCAGCGGCACAGGAGGAAGCGGCATGATCTGGGTCTCCTGGCGGCGCCAGCGCGCGCAACTGATCACCCTGCTCGGCGTGCTGCTCGTCGGTGCGGCCGCCGTCGTCCTCCTGCGGTCGAACATGATCGGTGCCATCGAGTCGTTGCAGCTCACCGGATGCGTGGCGCAGACGGGCCCGGAGTGCGCGGACGCCGATGCGGCGGACCGCTTCCGGGCGGCGTGGACGAACCCGCTCCACCTGGGGCAGGCCGCGATCCTCCTCCTGCCCGCCCTGATCGGCGTCTTCCTCGGCGCACCCCTGTTCGCCAGGGAACTGGAGCAGGGCACCCACGTGCTGGCCTTCACCCAGTCGGTGAGCCGTACCCGGTGGATGGTCAGCAAGCTGGTCGTCGCGCTGGTGCCCGCGGTGGTCGTGCTGATCGCGCTGCAGCACCTGGTCTCCTGGTGGTTGTCCGCCGCCGGGGTGCTGGGGCCGCGCAACAGCGGTTCGTTCCACTTCCTCAACTTCGGCGTCGAGCACGTCTCGCCCGTCGCCTACGCGGTGTTCGCCTTCGCGCTCGGCACCTTCGTCGGCGCGGTGTCCCGCCGCACCCTGGTGGCGATGACCGCGGGGCTCGGCGTGTTCACCGTCGCGCGCTTCGCCCTGTCCGACCTGGTGGGCCACCTGGTTCCCCCCCAGCGCGTGGAGGCCGCGCTCGGCGAGGACCTGAAGGTGTACCAGGACGGCAGCCTGGTGACCGGGAGGGGCTGGCTCGACACCTCCGGACGAGTGGTTCCCGACGACCGCGCCGACGCCCTGAACCTGGCCTGCAAGCGGTCGGTGACCGAGGCGGGGACGGCGAAGTCGCAGGAGGAGTACCTGGCGTGCTTGCCGGAGTCCGGTCTCGCCACGACGTACGCGGACTTCGTCCCGGAGAGCCTGGCCTGGCAGGTGCACCTGGTCGACGCGGCGATCTTCGGCGGGCTCGCCGTCCTGCTGCTGGTGGGCACCGCCCTGGTGCTGCGACGTCAGAGCTGAGCGTCGTGGAGCCCCCGAGCTGCGGGAGCACCTATGCTGACCGGTGTGATCGAGTTCCGGATCGACCGGCGGTCCGGGGTCTCCACCTACGTGCAGATCGTCCAGCAGGTCGAACAGGCCATGCGTCTGGGACTGCTGACCGCCGGCGACCGGCTGCCCTCGGCGCGGGAGGTGGTGGAGGCGATCGCCGTCAACCCCAACACCGTGCTCAAGGCGTACCGCGAACTGGAACGGGCAGGACTGGTGGAGGCCCGTCGCGGGCTGGGCACCTTCGTGACCAGGTCGCTGTCCTCCGAGGCCACCACCGGCGGCGACGCGCCGCTGCGGCGGGAACTGGCGGGCTGGCTGGGCCGCGCCAGGGAGAGGGGCCTCGTCGTCGAAGACGTCGACGCCCTGTACTTCGCGGTCCGCGACGAGCACTACCCCCCACCGGAGGAACGATCGTGACACCTCTGACCGCGACCGCCGTCGGCAAGCGGTACCGCACCCGCTGGGCGGTCCGCGACTGCAGCTTCACCATCCCCGAGGGGAAGGTCGTCGCCCTGGTCGGCCCGAACGGCGCGGGCAAGAGCACGCTGCTGCGCATGGCCGCTGGCCTCGTCCGCCCGACGACCGGTGAGCTGAGCGCCTTCGGCACCCCGCTGCGGGGCCGCACCCACCCGGACGTCTCGTTCCTGGCGCAGAACCGTTCGCTCTACCGCGACCTCACGGTGCGCGAACTGGTGCGCGCCTGCGCGGCCATGAACGACCGCTGGTCCACCGACCGGGTGCACGAGGTGCTCGGTCTGCTGGCGGGCGTGGACCACGACGCGAAGATCGGCGCCCTGTCCGCGGGCGCCCTGACCCAGGTGGCCATCGCGGTGGCGCTGGGACGGCTCCCCCGGCTGCTGCTGCTGGACGAACCGCTGTCCGACCTCGACCCGCTGGCCCGCGACGAGGTGCTGCGGATCGTCATGACCGAGGTCGCCGACCGCGGGACCACGGTGGTGATGTCCTCGCACCTGCTCAGCGACCTGCGTGAGGTGTGCGACCACGTCCTGTTGATCGACGAGGGCCGGGTCCAGGTCGACGGCGACGTCGAGGGAGTCCTCGCGGAGCACCGCGTGCTGGTCGGCCCGGCCGCGGACGAGGCCGGCGTGGAGGGGAAGCTGATCGGCGCGACCCGCTCCGGACGCCAGTCGACCCTGCTGCTGCGCGGAGCCGGACCGGCACCGGCGGGCTGGGTCAGCACCGAACCCGACCTGGAGTCGCTGGTCGTGGGATACCTGCGCGCGTCGCGCGAACGGCGGTCGTCGGCCCAGCGCGGGCACGCGGGACGAGGAGCGAAGTCCGCGTAGCGGCCGACGCGGGGCCTGCCGGTGTTCGTCGGTCTCGAACCCCGTCGTCCACCTCCGCGACCCCGCGCTCGTCGGGGTCGGCAGGCCGCGCTCCCACGATCGCCCGCAGGTCCAGCCCGTGCGACGGAGTGCCTCCCGGCACGACCGGGACATCCCGGAGTCCTCCGCGCAACCGTTGCCGCCAGGGCGCTCCAGCGCTTCGGCGGTGCGCCGGGCCGCGCTCGCCGACCGGCGCGACGCCGCATCTACTGGCGGGTAACAATCTTCGGCGTCACGACCGGATCGTCCGTACGGGTCCGAAAGCAACCCCGAATTCCGGGTGCCAAGCCGATGGGCGAGGAATAGCGTCGGGGAGTGAGCAGCCACCCTCGTCCGGCAGCTCCGACCGGTGCGCACTCCGCAGCGGTCAGCGAGCTGAGCAAGCAGTACGCCGCGATACCGGCGGGCCAGCCGGTGCGGCTCAAGAAGGCCACCTCCAACCTCTTCCGATTCCGCGGCGACCAGCCCGGCGGCCTCGACGTGGGCCGCTTCAACCGGGTCCTCTCGGTCGACCGGGACGCGCGCACCGCGCAGGTGCAGGGCATGACCACCTACGAGGACCTCGTCGACGCGACCCTCCCGCACGGGTTGATGCCGCTGGTCGTGCCGCAGCTCAAGACGATCACGCTGGGCGGCGCCGTCGCCGGCCTGGGCATCGAGTCCAGTTCCTTCCGCAACGGCCTGCCGCACGAGTCGGTGAACGAGCTGGACGTCCTCACCGGCGACGGCGAGGTCGTCACCGCGCGACCGCGGGACCCGCTGTTCCGCGGGTTCCCCAACTCCTACGGCACCCTGGGCTACGCGCTGCGGCTGGAGATCGAGCTGGAGCCCGTGCGCCCGTACGTGCAGCTCCGGCACGTGCCGTTCCGCGACGCCGCCGAGTGCGCCGAGACGATCGCCGCGGTGTGCGCCGAGCGCGCGCACCGCGGCACACCGGTGGACTTCGTCGACGGCACGGTGTTCTCGCGCGACGAGAGCTACCTGACGCTCGGCAGCTTCACCGACGTCGCGCCCTGGCGGTCGGACTACACCGGCAACCGGGTCTTCTACCGCTCGATCCAGCGGTCGCGCACCGACTTCCTGAGCGTGCGGGACTACCTGTGGCGCTGGGACACCGACTGGTTCTGGTGCTCGCGGGCCTTCGGCGCGCAGCACCCGGTGGCGCGCAGGCTGTGGCCCAAGCGCTACCTGCGCTCGGACGTCTACCGGCGCATCGTGGCGCTGGACCGGCGCTTCGGCGTCAGCGCCAGGCTGTCGAAGGCCGTGCAGGAACCGGTGATCCAGGACGTCGAGATCCCGGTGGCCGCCCTGCCGCGGTTCCTCGACTTCTTCCACCGCGAGGTCGGCATCGCGCCGATCTGGCTCTGCCCGGTGCGGTTGCGCGATCCCGCCGGCTGGCCGCTGTACCCGATGGACCCGGACGAGCTGTACGTCAACGTCGGCTTCTGGTCCACCGTGTCGCTGAGGCCGGGGGAGCGGATGGGCGACCGCAACCGCCTGATCGAGAACGAGGTCGCCGCTCTCGGCGGGCACAAGTCCCTCTACTCGGACTCCTACTACGAGGAGACCGAGTTCTGGCAGCACTACAACGGCGCCGGATACCGGGCGCTCAAGCAGGAGTTCGATCAGGGGAACAGGCTTCCGGACCTGTACGCGAAGTGCGTACGGGGCCGTTGAGGGGAGACGTGTCATGCGTTTGGCCACCGTGTTCCAACGAGCGGTCGGAGCGAGTCCCGACGTGCGGTTCCGCGCCTACGACGGCAGCAAGGCGGGTCCGGCCGAGGCCGAGGTGAGCATCGAGATCCGCACTCCGGAGGCGTTGTCGTACCTCGCCTCCGCGCCGGGCGAGCTCGGCCTCGCCCGCGCCTACGTGACGGGGAACCTGGAGATCACCGGCGACGTGCACAAGGCGCTGAGCAGGCTCTCCGAGCTGAGCCTGCGCTCGATCCCGCTCGTGCCGAGGCTCGAACTCCTCGCCACGCTCGGGCGCACGTTCCTGAACAACCGGGTGGAACCGCCGCCGCAGGAGCGGCGGCTGCGCGGCATCCGGCACTCGAAGACCCGCGACTCCGAGGCCATCGCCCACCACTACGACGTGTCCAACGCCTTCTACGAACGGGTGCTCGGCCCGTCGATGGCCTACACCTGCGCGGTCTACCCGGAGGCGACGTCCTCGCTGGAGGAGGCGCAGTTCACCAAGCACGACCTGGTGGCGCGCAAACTCGGCCTGAAGGAGGGCATGAGACTGCTCGACCTCGGCTGCGGCTGGGGCGGGATGGTGATGCACGCCGCGAAGCACTACGGCGTGCGCGCGATCGGCGTGACGCTGTCGCGCAACCAGGCCGAGTGGGCGCAGAAGGCGATCGTGGAGGCCGGGCTGTCCGAGCTCGCGGAGGTGCGGCACCTGGACTACCGCGACGTCCGGGAGACCGGGTTCGACGCCGTCAGCGCCATCGGCCTGGCCGAGCACATCGGCAAGGCGAAGCTGCCGGGGTACTTCGGCTTCGTGCAGCGCAAGCTCAAGCCGGGCGGGCGGATGCTGAACCACTGCATCACCCGTCCCGACAACCGGCAGCCCGCCCGCAGCGGCAGCTTCATCAACCGCTACGTCTTCCCCGACGGCGAGCTGGTCGGTCCCGGCCACCTCGTGTCGGTGATGAACGACAGCGGGTTCGAGATCCGGCACGAGGAGAACCTGCGCGAGCACTACGCGATGACGCTCGCCGCCTGGTGCCGCAACCTCGACGAGCACTGGGACGAGGCGGTCCGCGAGGTCGGGGAGGGCAGGGCCAGGGTGTGGCGGCTGTACCTGGCCGCGTCGCGGCTGGGCTTCGACCGCAACAGCATCCAGCTGCACCAGGTGCTCGGCGTGAAGCTCGACGGCACCGACGCGCACGTGCCGCTGAGACCCGACTGGGCGTGAGGCCCGCCGCGGGTGGTCGTGGTGGGGACCGCGACCACCCGCGGTTCGGCGAGGCCCTCGAACAGCGGCCGATCCCCGGTCCGCCGATCCCCGGTCCGTCGCGCGCGGACGTCAACCGGCCAGCTGCCGACGCAGTTCCGCGGCGTCGTGCAGGGCCGTCATGTGCACGAACCGCCCGTCGCGGACCTGGTAGATCGCGTGCTCGACGATCTCGAACGAGGCGCCGGTGGGAGCCTCGCCGAGCCACTCCTCCACCGGGGTGCCCGTGTTGATCAGGCGCACAGCCAGCCGGTCGCCGTGGAAGAGCATCTCCTGGATCTCCCAGTGGAGGTCCGGGACCGCGTCCACGTCGGCCCTCTGCACCGCGAGGAGGTCGTCGCGGGTGGCCGGTTCGCCGTTCAGCGTGGTCCGGTCGGCGATGAACTCGTCCATGCCGTCGAACTCGTGGGCGTTGAGCGCCGCGATGTAGCGCAGGTAGAACTCGCGCAGATCGTCCGATCGGTCCGGCGTGCTCACCAGCCCAGCTCCCCGGACTCGTCCCGCAACGTCCCGGTGGGGCCGTCCGCGTCGAGGGTCGCCAGCTTCACGACGACCCCGGCGCTCTCCTCCACCGGCCTGCCGATCCCGAAGGCCGCGGTCATGTCGGTGGCGGTGGTTCCGGGCTCGATCGCGTTGAACCTGATGTCGGGGTGGGCCTTGGCGTACTGGACCGTGAGCATGGTCGCCGCCGCCTTGGACGCGGCGTAGAGCGCGAGCGGCATGGAGAACTCCGGCCGGTCGGGGTTGGTCACCGCCCAGAACGACCCCATGCTGCTGGACACCGTGACCACGGTGGGGTTCGCGGACCTGCGCAGCAGGGGGAGCGCCGCCTCGTTGACGCGCACGATCCCCACCGCGTTGACGTCGAACACCCGCAGCGCCGAGGGACCGTCGAGGCCCTCGTTCCCGAGGACGCCCGCGTTGTGCACCAGGACGTCGAGCTTGCCCTCGGCCGCGTCGATCGTCGCCAGCGCGCTGTTCACCGAGTCGTCGTCGGTCACGTCGAGCTGCACGAACCGTGCGCCGAGCGCGGCCGCGGCCTTCTCGCCGCGTTCGACGTCGCGCGCACCCACGTAGACGACGTGCCCCAGTTCCAGGAGCTGCCGGGCCGTTTCGCGACCGATGCCCTTGTTGGCACCGGTGATCAGTGTGACGGTCATGCCTCTCCTCGTGAGATACGCGGTCCGAGCGGACCGCCGATCACGCTATGCGCGACCGCGCACCTCACCCAGAGCCCTCTTCAGCCCGGGGGGCGGCAGGACCCCCTCTGTTCGCCCCGCGGCGTCCTAGGCTGGTCTCGTGAGCCAGACGACGAACGCCCTCGGTGCGTACCTGCGTGCTCGGCGAGAACTGGTGACGCCCGCGCAGGCGGGCATCCCCGACATCGGCGTGCGCCGCGTGCCCGGACTGCGGCGCGAGGAGGTCGCCATGCTCGCGGGCATCAGCGCCGACTACTACCTGCGGCTGGAGCGGGGGCGCGACCGCCACCCGTCCCCGCAGGTGCTCGAATCGATCGCTCGCGTGCTGCACCTCGACGACGCGCACCTCGCCCACCTGCTGGCCCTGGCCTCGCAGGCACCCCGGCAGCGCAAGCGCCGACCGCGCAAGGAGGTCCCGCCGCCCGGCGCGCTCAAGCTCCTCGACTCCCTCGTCCAGCCCGCCTTCATCGAGGGGCGGTACTTCGACGTCCTGGCCTCGAACGGTCTCGCCAGAGCGCTCTCCCCGCGCCTCGCCCCTGGTGGGAACCAGCTCAAGGACATGTTCCTGGACCCGGCCGAGCAGGCCCTGCACCCGACGTGGAAGAGCGTCTCGGAGTGCTTCATCGCGAACCTGCGGCAGTCGATGGGCAACGACATCGACGACCCCCGCTTCATCGAGCTCACCGGCGAGCTCTCACTGGCGAGTGCTCACTTCCGCCAGCTCTGGGCCCGCCACGAGGTCCGCGGGCAGAGCGGGACGCCGATCCGGATGAACCACCCGCAGGTCGGCGAACTGACCCTCAACCGGGAACGGCTCGCCATCGGCGGCACCGAGGGCCTGATGCTCGTCGTGTACCACCCGGACGCCGGTTCCAGCGACGCGGACAAGCTGGCCCTGCTGGCCTCCGCCGGCCTGCCGACCTCGGACAGGAGCACGACGGTCCCGGTCACGGACGCCGGGGATCGCCCAGCGACACGCTGACGACGAGTCCGCCCTCCTCGCGGGGTTCCGCGCGCACCGAGCCGCCGTGCGCGCGGACGATCGAGTCCACGATGGACAGACCCAGCCCGGCGTTGCGCGAGTCGCCCGTGCGTTCCCCGCCGTGCCGGCGGAACGGCTCGAACAGCGAGTCCACGACGTCGGCGGGCACGTCCGGACCGGAGTTGCGCACCACCAGCGCCGGATCGTCGCCGATCTCGACCTCCACCCGGCCGCCCGGCGCGTTGTGGTCGACCGCGTTGTGCAGCAGGTTCACCACCAGCCGCTCCAGCAGCTCCGCGTCGCCCCGCACGGTGCGCTCGCGCGTGCGGCTCAGCACGGTCACGTCCTGCCGCGCCGCGCGCGCCGCCGTGGCCCGCACCACCCGCTCGACCACCTCGTCCAGCCGGACGTCACCGGTGGACGCGAGCCCGCGGTCGCTGCGGGCCAGCACCAGCAGGCCCTCGATCATCCGCTCGCTGCGCTCGTTGGTGTGCAGCAGGTGCTCGCCGAGCCTGCGCAGCTCGGGCCGCGCCGCCGGATCGGCCATCGCCACCTCCACCAGGGTGCGCTGCACCGCCAGCGGGGTGCGCAGCTCGTGCGAGGCGTTGGCGACGAACCGGCGCTGGCTGTCGAACGCCGCGGCGAGCCGGTCGAGCATCCCGTCGAAGGTGTCGGCCAGCTCCCGCAGCTCGTCGTGCGGCCCGGACATGCCGATCCGCCGGTCCAGGTCCTCCGCGCCCAGCTTGCGGGCCGTCGCGGTGATCTCGTTCAGGGGCCGCAGCACGCGGCTCGCGAGCAGCCAGCCCAGCAGGACCGCCAGTCCGGCGGTGACGACCAGCGCCACGGCGGACTGGGTGAGCAGCGTGGACAGCGCGGACGACCGGTAGTCGTCGAGGGAGAGCTCCAGCGTCCGCGCCACCTCGGTGGCCGTCGTCCCGCCGGACAGCTCCTCCGCGGGGACGACGGCGGGCCGTGCGGCGACCCCGGAGGGCTGCGGTGGCGTCGGCCCGGCGGGCGGGATCGCCCGCACGGCGGCCACCACGAAGGTGTCCGAGTCCGGTAGCGCCTGCTGGACCAGCACGTACTCCACGCCGAGCAGCACCGCTCCGGCGACGAGGAACGCCCCGCCGTACAGCGCGGTGAGCCGCGTGCGGACCGACAGCCGAATCCGCTTCATGTCGCGAAACGGTATCCCGCGCCGGGCACGGTCTCGATCAGCGGTGGCGGGCCGAGCTTGCGCCGCAACGTCATCACGGCGACCCGGACGGCGTTGGTGAACGGATCGGCGTGCTCGTCCCACGCCTTCTCCAGCAGCTCCTCGGCGCTGACCACCGCGCCCCGCGCGCCCATGAACACCCGCAGCACCGCGAACTCCTTCGGCGACAGCGCCAGGAACCGCCCGTCGCGCGACACCTGGTGCCGCGCCACGTCCAGCACCACCCCCGCCCGCTCCAGCACCGGCGGCAGCGCGGGAGCCGCGCGCCTGGCCAGCGCCTGCACCCGCGCCACCAGTTCGGCGAACGCGAACGGCTTGGTGAGGTAGTCGTCGGCCCCGAGCCCCAGTCCGTGCACCCGGTCGCCCACCTCCCCGGCCGCGGTGAGCATCAGCACCCGCGTCGTGCCGCCCGCGTCCACCAGCGACCGGCACACGACGTCGCCGTGCACGGCGGGCAGGTCCCGGTCGAGCACCACCACGTCGTAGTCGTGCACGCCGATCCGCTCCATCGCCGCGCCGCCGTCGTAGCAGACGTCCACGGCGGCGGAGAACCGCCGCAGCCCCTCCGCGACGGCGTCCGCCAGCAGTCTCTCGTCCTCGACGACCAGCACGCGCACGCGAAGCCTCCAGATCGGTGTCGGCGCGAGTCTCCAGGAGCGGGCATAAGCGCCGGATAAGCGACTTCGCTTAACGGCTCCGAACCGCCTGCTGCGTAGACCTGTGCACCGAGCGGGTCCGGCCGGGTCGGGGCGGTCCGGACCCGCCACCGGTGCACACGACGAAGGAGTGGACATGAGGGTGCGACACCAGTTCGCCGCGGTGGTCGGAGCGGCCGCGCTGCTGCTCACGGCGTGCGGGGGTGACGACGGCGGTGGCGGCGTGGCCTCGCTGAACTCGCCGGGGAGCGCGGAGCAGGCCGCCGGGAAGGGGGACGAGAAGTCGGACGGGGACAAGATGCGCGAGTGGGCGAAGTGCATGAGGGACAACGGCGTGGACGTGCCGGACCCGCGGGGCGAGGACGGCGTGGCCGTGGCGGCGGCGCCCCCCGAGAACGACGAGGGCATGCGGAAGGCCGACGAGGAGTGCCGGCCGCTGCTGCCCAACGGCGGTGAGCTGCGCAAGCCGAGCGCCGAGCAGCTCGACCGGATGCGCGAGATGGCCAAGTGCCTGCGGGAGAACGGGATCGACGCGCAGGACCCGAACCCCGACACCGGCCAGCCGGGGCAGATGGACACCGCCGGCGTGCCGGAGGAGGAGCTGACGCGCGTGCTGGAGAAGTGCAGCGACGGCGAGGGCGCGGCCGTCCCGGCGGTTCCGGCTCCGGCGAAGTGACCGCGCGGCGCACGGGAGTGCTGATCGGAGCGGCGGTGGTCGTCGTCGCGCTCGGCGTGGCGACGGCGGTCGCGGGCAGCAGGACGGCGGGCGGCCAGGAGCAGGAGGCGGAGGCGTCGCCGCAGGTGGAGACCGCGCTCGTGGAGCGCACGACGCTGCGGGAGGAGGAGACGGAGACCGGCACCCTCGGGCACGGACCGGAGCACGCGCTGGCCGGTGCGAAGCCGGGCGTCGTCACCGAGCTGCCCGCGCAGGGCGCGGTCGTCGACCGCGGCCAGGTGCTCTACCGGGTCGACGCGAAGCCGGTGCCGCTGCTGCTCGGCGGCGTGCCGCTCTACCGGAAGCTGTTCTGGGGGGTGGAGCGCGGCCCGGACGTGCGGGTGCTGGAGGAGAACCTCGCCGCGCTGGGCCACTCCGGGTTCGGTGAGCCGGACGACGTGTTCACCGGGTACACGGCCACGGCCGTGAGCGCGTGGCAGAAGTCGCTGGGACTGGAGCGGACCGGCGCGGTCGAGCCCGCCGACGTGGTGGTGGAGCCCACGCCGGTCCGGGTCGTCTCGGTCCTGGCGAGGCCGGGCGCTCCGGCCGCGGGCGAGCTGCTGCGGCTCAGCAGCACCGACCGGGTCGTGACCGTGAAGCTGGACGCGACGAAGCAGAAGCTCGCGCAGGTCGGCGCGAGCGCGTCGGTGACGGTGGTCGGGGGGACGCCGACCACGGGCACGGTGCGCTCGGTGAGCACCGTGGCGGAGCTGTCGGAGAGCGGGCGGGCGACCGTCGCCGTGGAGGTCGTCCTGGACGACCCGGCGGCGGCCGGTCCCTTCGACTCGGCCCCCGCCGAGGTGACCCTCACCAGGGAGCAGCACGAGAACGTGCTCGCGGTGCCGGTCGGGGCGCTGCTGGCGCTGGCCGAGGGCGGCTACGGGGTGGAGGTCGTCGGCGACGGCGGCGAGCGCACCCTCACCGCCGTGACGACCGGCGTGTTCAGCGGCGGCCGGGTCGAGGTCTCCGGCGACGGCGTCCGCGAGGGCCAGCGGGTGGTGACGACCTCGTGACCGCTCCCGTGGTGGCGGTGATCGGGGTGTCGCGCACCCATCCGGGGAACGTGCGGGCGCTGCGCGACGTGTCGCTGACCGTGGACGAGGGCGAGGTCGTCGGCGTCGTGGGCCCGTCCGGCTCGGGCAAGTCCACGCTGCTGAACCTCGTGGGGACGCTCGACCGGCCGACCACCGGCCGCGTCGAGGTGCGCGGGCACGACGTGGCGCTCCTGTCCGACCGGGCGCTGTCGGCGCTGCGCTCGCGCTGGATCGGCTTCGTGTTCCAGCAGTTCTTCCTCGACGAGGGGCAGAGCGCCGTGGACAACGTGGTGACCGGCCTGCTCTACGCCGGTGTGCCGCGCCGCCAGCGCCGCGCGCGGGCGCTCGCGGCCCTGGAGCGGGTCGGGCTCGGGCACCGGGTGCACCACCGGCCCGGCGAGCTGTCCGGGGGTGAGCGCCAGCGGGTCGCCATCGCGCGGGCCGTGGTCAACCGACCGGCGCTGCTGCTCGCCGACGAGCCGACCGGCGCGCTGGACAGCGAGAACGGCGCGTCGGTGCTGCGGCTGCTCGGGGAGCTGACCGCGGACGGCACGTCCGTCGTGCTCATCACCCACGACCGCGAGATCGCGGCCGGGCTGCCGCGCCGGGTGGAGCTGCTCGACGGCGAGGTGCGGCTGGACACCGGACGCACGACCGCGGGGGTGGTCGTGTGACGCCGCTGCCGCGACCGGGCCGCCTCGCCGCGGCCGACGTGCTCGCCCTCGGCGCGCACGGCCTGCGCACCAGGCCCGCGAGGGTCGCGCTGTCCGCGCTGGGCATCGCGATCGGGATCACCGCGATGGTCGCCGTGCTGGCCGTCCCGGCGTCGAGCGCGCGGGCGCTGCACGACCGGCTCGCCGCGCTGGGCACCAACCTGCTCACCGCGGGGCCGGGCAAGACGCTCACCGGCGCACCGTCCGTGCTGCCGGACACGGCCGTGCCGATGTCGAAGCGCATCGCCCCGGTGACCGCGAGCACGGCGGTGGGCAGCACGGGACAGCCGGTGCGCCGCTCGGACCTCGTGCCGAGGTCCGAGACGTCCGGGCTCGCCGCGTACGCGGCCACGCCGGACCTGCTCGGCGTCCTGGGCGGCGAGGTGCGCAGCGGGACGTTCCTCGGCGACGCGGGTGCCCATCCCGTGGTCGTGCTGGGCTCGGTGGCCGCGGCCAGGCTGGGCGTCGACCGCGTCGAGCCGGGCACCACCCGCCAGGTGCTGATCGGCGACACCCGGTTCACGGTGGTCGGTGTGCTCGGGCCGATGCCGCTCGCGCCGGAGGTCGAGCGTTCGGCGCTCGTCGGGTGGGACTCGGCGAAGGAGCACCTGGGCTTCGACGGGCACCCGTCCACGGTGTACCTGCGGGCGCGGGAGGACTCGGTGGAGGAGGTGCGCGGGGTGCTCGCGCGGACCCTCAACCCGGCGAACCCCGGCGAGGTCGAGGTGGTGCGCCCGTCCGAGGCGCTGAAGGCGCAGGAGATCACCGAGAGCGCGAACAGCGCGCTGTTCCTCGGCCTGGGCGCGGTCGCGCTGCTCGTGGGCGGGGTCGGCGTGGCCAACACCATGGTGATCTCCGTGCTGGAGCGCCGCCGCGAGATCGGTCTGCGCCGCGCGCTCGGGGCGACGCGGCGGCAGGTGCGCGGGCAGTTCCTGGCGGAGTCCGTGCTGCTGTCGGGCCTCGGCGGGCTGTGCGGGGTGCTCGCCGGTGTCCTCGTCACGACGGGCTACGCGCTGAGCCGGGGCTGGCCGGCGGTGTTCCCGGTGCAGACGCTGGCCGGGGGGATCGGCCTGGCCGTGCTGGTGGGGGCGGTCGCGGGTGCCTACCCGGCCTCCCGCGCCGCGCGGCTGGCGCCGGTGGCGGCCCTGGCCTGAGCGGACCGTGTGCGGCGCGGGGGAGGCGCCGCACACGCCCCGCCGTCGCGCCGCGAGCCGCGAGGCGATCCGCTCCGGCCGGTCGGCCGGGATCGAGGAGCCGATGCCGGCGCTGCCCGCCGCGCCGCTGCCCGACGCCCGGCCCTCCGAGACGGGCGACCGCGCGTCGGGGACCGGGCGACCGCCGTCGCGGCCGATCACCAGAACGCGCGACGGTCCGGTGTGGACCGATCCGCCCGGTGGCCGGGAACGACCGGGGCGCGGACGACGAGGGCCGATCAGGCGGGAACGGCCTCCAGCAGGGTGCCGATCCGGTTCGCGATGCGGTCGTTGTCGGTCGGGGCCAGGCTCAGCCACTCGCCGTCGTTGACCATGATGTAGCGCCCCTGGCTCGTGTCGAACCAGGTGATGAGGACCTTGGCGCGCTCACTGCGCACACCGCCGCCCCCACCGCGGGAGACGCCGAACTGGCCGCCCGCGACGCGACCGGTCGCCAGCTCGCTGACGAACGTCGCGTCGTCGGAGGACAACCCGGCCTTCATCAGCGCCTCGCGCTCGTCCATCTCGTCGTCGCCCCACGGGTCGTCCTCGTCGGCCTCCGGGGGGTTCTTCTGGAACTCCACGGCCTTCTCGAGGGTCTCCGCGCGCATCGAGATCGAGTGCCCCGGACCCGCGTTGCCGTCCGGCAGCACCTGCGTGATCGACCAGGCGAGCGAGGTGGGCCGGATCTCCAGCAGTCCCACCTTGCCGTCGTCGACGACGGCGAGGACGGCGCGCTTGCCGTCCGACGCCGCCAGCGCCCTGATCGACCGCTGCACGTGCGCCACCGCGTCCACGGACACCGCGTGGTCGTCCAGCAGCCGCAGCAGGCCCTCCAGCTCAGCGTCCATCCGCCCGTTGTGGGCCAGGTCGTTGCGCTGGAGCTCCGCGTAGACCTCTTCCCGGATGCGCAGCCGCTCCTCGCGCGTCCTGCCCACGCTGGGAACGTCCAGCGGGTAGGGCAGGTGGTGCAGGCCGAGGTCCGACCACAGCACGTCGAGCTGCTGCGGGGTGAGCAGGAAGTCCGGCGTGATCACGACTCGTCCGCGGCCTTCTTCTTGGGCTTGGCCCCGCCGATCACCGACGGGGGCAGGTTCTCGCCCGGCACCTCGAAGACCTTGTCGCCGATGACGTAGGAGGCCGTCTTGTGCTCCTTGTCCTCCTCGCCGTTCTGGCCCGCGGTCGGCGGCATGCCGCCCATCGGGGCGCCGCCGGCACCGGGAGCGCCCTTGCCGTTCGCGGGACCACCGCCGGGACCGAAGGCGTGGGGGTCCGTCGCGCGCTGACCCGCCACACCGCTCGAACCGCCGTTCGCGGTCGAACCGCCCGAACCGCCCGTGCCGCCGCCCGTGCCGGCGGCACCGCCGCCGAGGCCACCACCGAGACCGCCACCGGCGCCGCTGCCGGAACCGCCACCGAAGGCGGAACCGCCACCGGCACCGCCGCCGAAGCCGCCGGAGCCCGAGCCGGCGCCGAAGCCGCCGGAGCCGGAACCGAAGCCGCCGGAGCCGGCACCGCCGCCGAAGCCACCGGCCCCGCCGCCGTAGCCGCCACCGCTGCCGGCGCCGTACCCGCCCGCGCCGCCCACACCGGGGAGGGGCACGTTGGGCAGCCGCGTGCGATTGGGGTTGTGCGCGTCGTCGGCGCCGAAGCCGCCGGGCTTGGGCACGCCGGGCGGGGTGAAGCCGGACCCGGAGCCCGAGCCGGAGCCCGAACCCGTCCCGGAGCCGCCGGTCGCACCGCCGGTCGTGCCGCCGGTGCCCTTGTTGGCGCCACCGCCGGAGGCGACCGGCGGGAGGACGAAGCCCGAACCGCCGCCGATGCTGCCGCCGGTGCCACCGCCGCCGGACGCCGCGCCGTCCACGTCGGGCAGCCCGATCGAGGGCTGGCGCGTGCCACCGGCCGACGTGTGCGTGTCGCCGTTGGAGCGGCCGTTCGTCGAGCCGGGAACGCCGAGGGAGGGCACTCCGCCGAAGCCTCCGGGGAAGGAACCCGAGCCGCTGCCGCTGCCGCCGCCGTAACCGCCGCCGACCGGGGAGCCGGGGGTCGTCGTGATCGGCGCGCCGCCGCTGGTCTGCGGCGGGGTGAGCACGCCGGTGCCGGACGTGCCGGTCGTGCCGGAGTCGTAGCCCGAGCCGACGGTGCCGCCACCCGAGCCGATGGTGCCGCCGCCGTACCCACCGCTGCCGGGGCCGCCGCCGGAGCCGTACTCGCCGCCGCCGCCGATCACACCGCCGTCGCTGAGGACCGGCGAGCCGGGAGCCTCGGCCTGCATCGCGGTCGCGCTGCTGAAGGGCTGCAGCGCGCTGCCGCCCTCGACCGCGGAGACCGGCGTGCCCGGCAGGGCCTCCGAGCGCGCCAGCAGCGGCTCGACGCCGCCGCCACCGCTGCCGCTGGCGTGCATCACGACGGTCTGCGGCACCTCCAGCTTCCCGGTGACCGGGTTGAAGGGCGCGAGGAACTGCGGCGTGTCCTGGTCGATCTGCTTGGACTGGTCCTCCATCGCCTTCATGACGGCGACGGCCTGCTCGTGAGCGGCGCGCGAGCCGTCGGAGAGGGCCTTGACGTCCTCGGTGGACGCCTGGAACGAGGCCAGACCGGGCTTGCTGAGCTGGCCGGAGGCCGCGTCGTAGTTGAACTCGACCGGCGCTGGCATGTTCGCCCGCGCCGCCTCCATGACGGAGCTCTGCTCCTGGACCTTGGAGCCGACCTTCCACGCGGTGACCGACGTGGTCAGCACCCACGCGGACAGCACGTTCATCGCCAGGCGGGCGCTGTCGCCACCGGCGCCGGTCCAGGCCGCCTCGCTCGCCTTGACGCCGTCGGTGAACGTCTTGGCGGTCTCGTGCAGATCGTCGCTGAACGTCGTCCAGTCCATGCCGATCTGACCGCTGGTGCCGGGGTCGTTGTTCCAGTGCACCGTGTCGTACAGCTCGCGGTGCGACCGGGCGGCCCAGTTCTGCTCACCCGTGAGAACGATGTCCTTGGGCTGGTTGAGACCGGCGTCCAGCATGGCGAGCTGGGTGGTCAGCAGCGGGTCCACACCCTCGTTCCCCGGTGCCGGCATGATCTCAACGACGTCGGGTTCTTCTGCCATGACCCCTACTCGCCTCTCGCTGGTTCGGTCGTGCTTGTCGATGACGGATCGTGCGCTACTGCTTGCCGCTCCTGCGCAGGGACTCGCGGTGCGTCTCGTCCAGGCGCTGGTAGTTCTCGATCGCGCCCACGACGGAGTCGTAGGTCTGCTGGAGCACGGTGCGGTAGGAGCTGACGACGCTCACGAACGAGTTGGGCTCGCCCTCGGCCCGCGACTCGAACTTGGTCGACATCGCCCAGGCCACCTCGTTGGTGCCGAGCGGGGGCTGACGGACCAGGTGACCGGAGCCGCTGAGCCACGCGTCCACCTTGTCCATCTGCTCCTGGAGCATGGCGCGCAGCTTCTCGCCGCTGCCGGGCTCCAGGGACACGGTGCCGTTGCCGACGCCGAGACCCAGCGGCGGAACCGGCTTGCCGTTCACGCTGATGACGATCGGACGCTTGCCGTTCTCCGGCGTTCCTGGCTGTTCGACCTGTTCGACGTACATCGGTATTCCCTGGGGCTGGCCACCCGGGGGTGGGTTCCGGCTGGACGGGTCGGCTCTTTACTTGTGCAATCGTCCACCCCGCCGCCAACGCCCGGCCAACGCGGTGCCAATGCGTCTCGTCCCGGCCGTGGGCGCGAGAACGCCTGTGCCAGACTTGCGGGGCACGGGAGTGCGTTCGTCGGGTGACGAGGGGTCGATTCATGCGGGTTCACCTGCTTGGACCGGTGGAGCTGGTCTCGTCGGGTGGAGAGACGATTCGGCTGGGTGCCACCAAGCGGCGCACGGTGCTCGCCGTGCTGGCCCTGGAGCTGAACCGCGTGGTCTCCGGCGACCGCCTGATGTCCCTGGTCTGGGACGGTGCGCCGCCCCCGCAGGCCAAGGCCGCGCTCCAGGGGCACGTGGCGCAGCTGCGCAAGGTGCTCGGTCCCGGCGTCGAGCTGATCACCCGCGCTCCCGGCTACATGCTCGCCGGCAACCGCTCGCTGGTGGACGTCTTCCACTTCGAGGACCTCGTGCTGGCGGCACGCGACCAGCCGGACGAGCCGTCCGCCGAGCTGCTGGCCGAGGCGCTGCGGCTGTGGCGCGGTCCCGCGCTCGCCGACGTGCCCGGCGACCAGTTCCGCGAGGCCGTCGTCACCAGGCTGGACGAGATCCGCCTCGTCGCCGTGCAGGAGCTGGCCTCGCGGCTGTTCCGGCTGGACCGGGTGCGCGAGGCCGTGCCGCGTCTCCAGCAGGCGCTGGACGAGCAGCCGCTGCGCGAGTCGCTGGTGGCGCAGCTCGTCCTCGCCCTGCACTGGACGGGTCGGCAGGCCGAGGCGCTCGACCTGTTCCACCGCACCCGCGTGCGGCTCGCCGAGGAGCTGGGGGTGGACCCCGGACCCGACCTGAGCAACGCCTACCAGGCCGTGCTCGCGGGTGAGAGCGCTCCCGGACCTGTGGTGGAGCCGCTGCCGGAGCGGGTCGCGGCGCCGTCCGTGCCGGTCCCGGCGCAGTTGCCGCGCGAGCACCGCGGCTTCGTCGGCCGCACCGGTGAGCTGTGGGAGCTGGAGCGGGCCCTGGACGAGGACGGGGCCAGCATCGGACTGCTCGTCGGACCGGCGGGCGTCGGCAAGACCGCCCTGGCCCTGCACCACGCGCACCGGATGGCCGAGTCCTACCCCGACGGCCAGCTCTTCGTGAACCTGCGCGGCTTCGACGAGACCGAGCCCGTCGGCTCCCGCGCCGCGCTCACCGGCTTCCTGCGCGCGCTCGGCGTGCCCGACGCGCAGATCCCGGTGGAGGTCGACGAGCAGGCCGCGCAGTACCGCTCGCTGCTCGCCGGTCGCCGCGTCCTCGTCGTGCTCGACAACGCCCGCTCGGCGGAGCAGGTCAGACCGCTGCTGCCGGGGTCGGCGCACAGCCTGGTCCTGGTGACCAGCCGCCACCGGCTGGACGACCTCGTCGTCACCGAGGGCGCGTCGTCCGTGGCCGTGGACACCCTCGACGCGCAGGGCGCGACGGCCCTGCTCGCCGGGGTGCTCGGCCGGCACCGCCTGGAGGAGGACCCGGCCGCGGTCGAGGAACTGGTCGAGCTGTGCGACCGGCTGCCGCTCGCGCTGCGCATCGCCGCCGCGCGGCTGGCATTCCGGCCGCACTGGCCGGTCCGCTCGCTGGTGGAGGAGCTGGCCGACGAGCAGAGCAGGCTGTGCGCGCTGTCGCTGCCCGAGGGTGGCCGCGCCGTGCGCGCCGCGCTGGCCCTGAGCTACCGGCAGCTCCCCGACGGCGCCGCTCGGCTGTTCCGCCGCCTCGGCCTGCACCCCGGCACCGACCTCGACGGCCACGCCGCCGCCGCGCTGTCCGACGTGGACCTGGTGACCGCGCGCGCCCACCTCCAGACCCTCGCGGGCGCCCACCTGCTGCACGAGTCCAGCCCCGACCGCTACACCCGCCACGACCTCGTGCGCCTCTACACCCGGCAGCTCGCCGACACGGAGTCCGGGGAGGACAACGCCGTCGGCACGGCGAGGTTGCTCGACTACTACCTGCGCGTGGCCGACGCGGCGCGGACCCACCTGTCCGACCACGTGCGGCCGTTCGAGACCCCCGAGCACCCGCCCACGACGTTCCCGGAGCTGTCCTCGCACTCCGCCGCGCTGGAGTGGTTCACGCGGGAGGAGGCCAACCTCGGCATGGCGCTGGAGCTGGCCGTCACCCGCGAGGAGTACCGCCGCACCTGGCAGCTCGCGCTGTGCCTGGACGCGTTCCACTTCCGCCGCGGCAACCGCGCGAACCGGCTCGCCGTGTGCCGGGTCGGCCTCACGGCGGCCCGCGCGCTGGGCGACGAGCACTCGCAGGCGACGCTGCTGATGCGCCTGGGCTCCACGCTCGCCGAGATCGGTCACGTGGACGAGGCCATCGAGCAGTGCGCCCTCGCCGTCGAGCTGGCGCGCGGCGACCGGCACCTGGAGTTCGCGGCGCTCGCCAACCTCGGCTACTGCCTCATGGCCGACGGCCAGCTCGACGAGGCCGAGGCGCGGCTGGCCGAGGCGCTGGAGGTCGCCCGCGAGGTCGGCGACCCGCGCTCGCAGGCGAACGTGCTGAACAACCTGGCCAACGTGCTGCTGGGCAAGGAGGACCCGGAGGGCGCGCTGCGCTACGCCAAGGAGGCGCTGCGGCTGTTCACCGCCGTGGCCCCGTCGAAGGCGCACATCGGCACGCTGCACACCGTCGGCACGGCGCTCCAGCAGCTCGGCGAGCTGGACGAGGCGCTGGAGTCCTACCGCAACGGCCTGCTCCTGGCCCAGCGGCTGGGGGACCGGTACCAGGAGGCGCTGTGCCACCGCGCCGTCGGCGATGTCCTGGAGCAGCTCGGCACGGTCGAGGAGGCCGCGCCGCACTGGCTCGCGGCGCTGCAGCGCTACGCCGACCTGGGCCTGCCCGACGCGGACGAGCTGCGCGCGAAGCTGTCGGCCTCCGGGGTCGACACCCCGCAGCGCCTGCACAGCCTCACGGCGTAGCCCGCGTCAGAACACGCGCGTCAGGAGACGGCGGCGGCAGCAGCCCGACCGGCCACCCGGCCGCTGAAGATGCAGCCGCCCAGGAAGGTGCCCTCCAGCGAGCGGTAGCCGTGCACGCCGCCGCCGCCGAAGCCGGACGCCTCGCCCGCCGCGTACACGCCGGGCAGCGGCGTCCCGTCGGCGCGCAGCACGCGGGCCGACAGGTCGGTGTGCAGGCCGCCGAGGCTCTTGCGGGTCAGCACGGACAGCCGCACGGCGATCAGCGGACCGGCCTTCGGGTCGAGCAGCGGGTGCGGCTCGACCGCGCGGATCAGCCGGTCGGTCGTGAAGCGGCGGGCCGCCAGGACGGCGTTGATCTGCGCGTCCTTGCCGAGACCGCTGCGCACCTGCCGGTCGCGCTCCACGACCAGCCGCTCCAGCGCGTCCGGGTCGATCAGCGGGTCACCGCCCACCAGGGCGTTCATCCGGTGGGCGAGGGTGCGCACGTCGTCGGCGTGGACGAACTCGTCGGAGAGCTTCGCGAACCGCTCCACCGGGGTGACCGCGCCCGGCAGCGCGCGCTGGAGCACCGCGCGGACGTCCTTGCCGGTCAGGTCGGGGTTCTGCTCGGAGCCCGACAGCGCGAACTCCTTGCCGATGATCCGCTGGTTGAGCAGGAACCAGGAGTGCTGGTGCCCGCCGCGCACGATGTGCTCCAGCGCGCCGAGCGCGTCGAAGCCGGGGAACAGCGGCACCGGCAGCCGCTGGCCCGTGGCGTCGAGCCACAGCGGCGACGGTCCGGGCAGGATGCGGATGCCGTGCCTGCTCCAGATCGGGTCGTGGTTGGCGATGCCCTCGGGGTAGTGCCACATGCGGTCGGCGTTGATCATCTCGCCACCGGCGGCCGTCACCGCCCCCAGCAGGTGCCCGTCCACGTGGTCCGGCACGCCGGAGAGCATCCGCTCGGGCGGGGTGCCCATGCGGGCGGGCCAGTTCTCGCGCACGAGGTCGTGGTTGCCGCCGATGCCGCCGGAGGTGACCACGACGGCCTGCGCGCGCAGCGCGAAGTCGCCGACCACGGTGCGGGAGCTCTTCGCGCCGCGCACGGCGTCGCTGGGTTCCAGCACCTCGCCGGTGATGCCGTCCACGACACCCCCGGTGCTGCTCAGGGCGGTGACGCGGTG
Organism: Umezawaea beigongshangensis; assembly: GCF_016464305.1. GTDB lineage: Bacteria > Actinomycetota > Actinomycetes > Mycobacteriales > Pseudonocardiaceae > Umezawaea_A > Umezawaea_A beigongshangensis. The sequence goes on along the minus strand of NZ_JAEIOJ010000001.1, from coordinate 718,875 downwards.
CCGGAACCGCAGCTCGACGAGCCCCTTGGCCACGGCCTCGCGGACGCGCCGCTCGAAGGGCGCGACGACGCCGGGGCCGGTGCCCCAGGTGATGTGGAAGCGCGGCACGGAGTTGCCGTGGCCGCTGGACAGGCCGCCGCCGCGCTCGGCCCACTGCACGAGCGGGAACCAGCGCATCCCCATCGCGTGCAGCCACGCGCGCTTCTCCCCGGCGGCGAAGTCGACGTACGCCTCGGCCCACCGGCGCGGCCAGTGGTCGCTGTCGCGGTCGAACCCGGCGGCGGCCGACCAGTCCTGGAGGGCGAGGTCGCGGGAGTCGCGCACGCGCAGCCTGCGCTGCTCGGGGGAGTTCACGAGGAAGAGGCCGCCGAAGGACCAGAACGCCTGGCCGCCCAGCGACGCCTCGGGCTCCTGGTCGACCAGGACCACCCTGCGTCCCGCGTCGGCGAGCTCCGCGGTCGCGACCAGCCCCGCGAGTCCCGCTCCGACGACGATGACGTCCGCGTCGTGTTCCATCGCACGAGTCTAGGACCCGATCACCGGCGGGCACGAGACTTGAAAACATTTCATTTCTCGGAGGTGCGGGGCCGCCGGCCGGTGTCGGAGAGGGGGGATTCCGTCCGGCCGACGGCGATCGGTGCAGGCGCACAGCTGGCGTCTCGGGGTCCGGCGCCACGGCGGACGAGGGGGGTGTCCGGTGACGCCGACGTCGCGTGCCGCTCTGCTGCCGACACCTGGTAGAACGTGCGGTGAACAGAGGGTGTTCCCAGGTCAGGGGCTACGGCACTGTGACGTGGTCGACACACGCCTCCGTCTTCGTGCCTGCCGGGTCGAGCACCGGCCGCCCCGGCGCGGGCCAGCGCGTCGCGGTGCCGACGGACCGGTGCCGCCGGACCGGTGCCGCCGGACCGGTGCCGACGGGTCGTCCCGCGCGGCCGTGCGCCGAGGTCTCCGCGCCCCGCGACGACACCGGTGGCGGCAGATGTCACCGCGGTGCACGTGTCGGCGTGACCTGCGCTTTCACCGTTGACGGTGTTGACATTCCCGCCGGACGGCCCTTGACTGGTGGGCGGTGGAGGTGTCCACACCCCGGCGAGTGGTGCGGACACCGCTTCGCGCGTTCGCGCAAGCCTCCGGACAGTCCAATGTGGACGTGCAGGATGGGCTGAACGCACTATTGTCGCGGCCCTCGTGGAGAGATGTGCTTCGGGCATTCTTTCCCCACGAAGGGTTTGCGCCGTGACCAACACGAGAACTCGGTGGAGACACCGCACCAGCGCGGCCCTGCTGGCCGCGGTGCTGGGCACCTCCGGTTTCGGCTTCGCCGCCACCCCGGCCGTCGCGCAGGAAGCTCAGCCCTCCACGCCCGACGCCGAGAAGCAGCTCGACAAGCGCGACCGCGACCTCCTCGCGGACGCCGAGCGCAACGGACAGCAGAACGTCACCCTCCTCGTCGCCGCCGAGCAGGGGGAGACGGACGCCGCGGCCGACGAGCTGCGCTCGCTCGGCGCCGTGGTCGAGAAGACCGACGCCGAGATCGGCTACGTCAAGGTTACCCTCCCGCGCGTCAACGCGGAGAAGGCGGCGAAGCTCGGCTCGGTGAACGTGGTCGACGTCGACGGCCTGATCGACCTCGACGACCCGCGGCCCGAGGGCGTCGGCACCCCGCTCCCGCAGCCCGCCCCCACGGCGAGGACGCCGCGCGACAACCCCTACATGCCGGTCCGCGACACCGGCGCGGCGGAGTTCACCAAGAAGAACCCGAAGCACGACGGCCGCGGCACGACCATCGCGATCGTCGACTCGGGCATCGACCTGGACCACCCGGCGCTGGCGAAGACCTCGACCGGCGAGCGCAAGATCGTCGACTGGTACAACGCCAACGCGGTGAACTCCGGCGACGGCACCTGGGTCGCGATGGACCCCGCCAGGCGGCGCGGCACGTTCTCCCACGGCGGCGTGCAGTACAAGGCTCCCGCCACCGGTGACTTCACCATCGGCCTGTTCCGCGAGACCGCGGGCGACCTGAACCTCGCCAACAGCGAGACCGGCGGCGACATCAACCGGGACGGCGACCGCACCGACACCTTCGCGGTGCTCCAGGACGTCAACACCAAGGACGTCCGCGTCGACCTCGACCAGGACGGCGACCTCACCGACGAGAAGTCGATGATCGACTACAAGGTGAAGCAGGACGTCGGCTTCTTCGGCACCGACGACCCGGCCACCCCGGTGGCCGAGCGCATGGCGTTCGTCGTGCAGACCGACCGCTCGATCTACGACAACGGCGGCACCGCCCACGTCGGCCTGGGCATCTCCGGCACGGCCCACGGCACCCACGTGGCGGGCATCACCTCCGGCAACCAGCTCTTCGGCGGCGCGGTCTCCGGCGCGGCCCCCGGCGCGAAGCTGCTGGCCGTCAAGGCGTGCCTATCGACCCCGTCGTGCACCTCCAGCGGCCTGATCGACGGCGTCGTCTACGCCGCCCGCAACGGCGCCGACGTCGTCAACATCTCCATCGGCGGCCTGCCGCCGCTCAACGACGGCAACAACGCGCGCGCGGAGATCTACAACCGCGTCATCGCCGAGTACAACGTCCAGCTCTTCATCTCCGCGGGCAACAGCGGCGCGGGCGCGAACACCGTGGGCGACCCGTCGGTCGTCACCAACGCGGTCAGCGTCGGCTCCTACATCACCAGGGAGACCTGGCTGTCCAACTACGGCTCCGAGGTCAAGCAGAAGGAGAGCCTGCACGGCTTCTCCTCGCGCGGCCCGGCCGAGGACGGCGGCTTCAAGCCCAACATCGTCGCCCCCGGCTCGGCGGTCTCCTCCGTCCCGCGCTGGCAGCCGGGCGGTCCGGTGCCCGGCACCTACGACCTGCCGCCGGGCTACGCCCAGCTCAACGGCACGTCGATGGCCGCCCCGCAGGCGACCGGTGCCGCGGCGCTGCTGGTGAGCGCGTACAAGGCGAAGCACGGCGGCGAGCGCCCGAACGTGGCCGCCCTGCGTAACGCGATCTACACCGGTGCCGACTGGGTCTCCACGCTCGGCGCCTACGAGCAGGGCAACGGCCTGTTCGACGTCCCGGCGGCGGCGAAGCTGCTGCTCGGCAGCGACCTCGCCACCGACGCCGTCTCGGCCTCGGTGCCGGTCAGCACGGCGCTGTCCCCGCTGCTGGGCACGCCCAACACCGGCGTCGGCATCCACGATCGCGAAGGCGCCGTGGTGGGTCGCGAGTACACCCGCACCTACACCCTCACCCGCACCACCGGCTCGGACCGCGACCAGACCTACCGGGTCAACTGGACCGGCAACGACGGCACCTTCCGGTCGGCCTCCTCGGTGACGCTGCCGCTGAACCGGCCGGTCGCGCTGGAGGTCAAGGTCAACCCGAGGTCCGAGGGCGTGCACTCCGCGGTGCTGACCCTGGACAACCCGCGCACCAGGGGCGTCGACCTGCGCACGCTCAACGCCGTGTTCGCGGCGCAGGACTTCACCGCCGCGGGCAAGTACGCGGTCACCAAGACCGGCACGATCGAGCGCAGCCAGTCGACCAGCCTGTTCGTGCGGGTGCCGCAGGGCACCACCGCGCTGAAGGTCGACATGGTCGCCGGTGGCGCCGAGAAGGGCAAGGGCCAGGTCCGGTTCCTGCGCTTCGACCCGTACGGCCTCCCGGCCGACACCATCTCCTGCTACAACCCGGACGCGGGCGCCAGCTGCGGCAACGGCACGGCCACGAGCCGCACCACCAGCAACCCGCTGCCGGGCGTGTGGGAGATCGTGGTCGAGGCCCGTCGCACCTCCGACGTGCTGAGCGCTCCGTACTCGGTGACGGCCTCCGTGCTCGGCGCGACGATCAGCCCGAACCCGGACGTCGTCCCGTCCGGCCAGACCGGTGCGGCGCTGACCCGCCAGTACTCGGTGACCAACTCGCTCGGCACGTTCACCGGTGCGCTCGCGGCCGGTGCGCTGGGCAGCGCGAAGGTGGCGCGGCCGAGCATCGCCGACGGTGGCCAGCAGAGCTACGACGTGACCGTCCCCGCGGGCGCCACGACGCTGACGGCCACCATCGGCAACCCGGCCGACGTCTCCGCCGACCTCGACCTGTCGGTCTACGACTGCTCGACGGGCACCTGCGCGCTGGCCGGCTCGTCGGCCGACGGCGACTCGGAGGAGTCGGTCACGGTGTCCGCTCCGGCGGGTGGCCCCTGGAAGGTCGTGGTCGACGGGTACGCCGTTCCGGCCGGCACCACGGAGTACGACTACGTGGACCTCTTCACGTCGGACACGCTGGGCACGCTCACCGTGGCCGACGCGAACGCCGAACGCCAGAACGGCGCGACGTGGACCGCGTCCGCGACGATCACGCCGAGCGCCTCGCCCGGCGCGGGCCGCGTGCTGCGCGGTGAGCTGCTGGTCAAGACGGTCGACAGCGCGGTCATCGGCCGCGGTGCCGTGATCGTGGAGTCGATCACCGGCTGAGTCCCGCGGTCCCGACCCGCCGGAGGGCGTGAGCGATCCCGTCGCTCACGCCCTCCGGCGCGTTCTACGGGGTCGGGTCCCAGTTGGTCGCGGGCTCCTCCAGGTCCACCTTCGAGACCTCCGGCAGCGCCGTCACCGCCTCCACCCGGTCGGTCGGCACCGACGCCCGGAGGAAGTCCAGCGGCACGTCGGACGACTGCACCTCGCCGCCCAGGTCGCGCACGGCGCTCGCGGTCCCCTCCGCCGCACCCCGCGTGGTGGAGATCATCAGCACCACCTCGGTCGCGCCGTCCGCCCGCGCCCGCTCCAGCAGGACCGCACCGCGTTCGCCGAGCTTGCTCACCACGTCCCCCGATCCCGGTGTCGTCGCGGGCGCCGGGGATGGCGCGGACGACACCGGCGCCTCGTACGACGACGCCGGCGCCGTGAGCGGCACCTCCTGCGGCGATCCGCAGCCCGCCAGCACCAGGGCGCAGACCAGCGCGCCCGCACCAGATCTTCTCACCGCGGTTCCTCCCGTCCTCCGCTGCCAGGACGGACCCGACGGCGTCGCGGTTGCACGCTCAGTCCCGCGCGGGCCCGCTGAAGTTCTGCACGCGCTCCTGGCCGTCCTCGCTCTCGCCGAACACCCGCGCGTCGTCGTGGTGCTCGGTGCTGGTGATCGCCGGACGGGCGGCCCGGCGGGTGGTGTGCGGTGTGTCGGTGACCCGGACGCGCGGCAGCGCCTCGGGGTGGCGCTCGCGCAGCCACCCCGCGAGGTGCTCGCGCACCAGGCACCGCAGGTCCCACAGCTGCCCGGCGTCGGCGGCGCTGACCAGGGCGCGCACCCGCACGAACGAGTCCACCGCGTCGGTCACCTGGAGCACGCACACCCGTTCGTCCCACAGGTCCGTGCTCTCCAGCGCGCGCCGCAGCTCCTGGCGCATCGGCTCCACCGGAACGGTCCAGTCCAGGTCCAGCTCCACGGTCCCGAGCAGCGCCGACTGGGTCCGCGTCCAGTTCTCGAACGGCTTGGACATGAAGTAGGAGGTGGGCAGGATCAGCCTGCGGTCGTCCCACAGGTGCACGACGACGTAGGTGAGGGTGATGTCCTCGACCCGGCCCCACTGGCCCTCCACGACCACCACGTCGTCGAGCCGGACGGCGTCGCTGAAGGCGATCTGGAGGCCCGCGAAGACGTTGCCCAGCAGCGACTGCGCGGCCAGGGCGGCGATGGCGCCGATGACACCGGCCGAGGCGAGCACGGACGTGCCGGCCGCGCGAGCGCCGGGGAAGGTCATGAGCGCAGCGCCGAAGGCCAGTATCGACACGACGACCACCGTGATCCGCCTGACCAGCGTGATCTGCGTGTGCACGCGGCGCGCGTGACGGTTGTCGGACACGTCGACCCGCACCCGGGACAGCGCCGCGTCCTCGATCACCGTCAGCAGCGACACCAGCAGCCACGCGCCGGCCGCGATGAGCGCTATGCCCAGCACGTGCAGCACGGGACCGCGCCAGCTCACCCCGCGCGTGCCGAGCTGGAGGGCGACGTCGACCGAGAGCAGGACGGCCAGGACCTGCGTCGGCCGGTGGGCCTGGACGGACAGCTCGGCCATCATCGCGGAACGTCTGCCCAGCTTGCGGACGACGCGGTGCAGCAGTGCGACGATCAGCAGCGCGACCAGCGCGGACGTCAGCACAGCGCCTGCCAGGTAGGTCAAGTCCGACCCGCTGCGGGGAACCACGATCCTCCTCGTGCTCGGAAGCGTTCTTTCCGTCACTACCCGCTCACACGTTCGGGGACACGTGACCCGCCGGTGGTGGAGTTCACCCCGCAGCGGGAGAGCAGAATGTCGTTCATGACCTTCGCCGATGACGGCGGACGGTGGTGGCTGGCGGAGCTGCGCCACTCCGTCGAACTGCTGGCGTCACCCGCTCACGTCCAGATCACCCACCTGCGCCGCAACGGCGTGCACCTCGACGAGCTCGCCCTGGCGTTCGACGCGGCGTTCCGCCCCGTGACCTCGCCGGACGAGCGGATCGTGATGTCCCCCGCTGCCCTGACGGCCCTGAGCGCCCTGGACGACCTCCTGTCGGCCCTGGACCCCGACCCCGCCCTGTGGACCGACGAGGCCCTGGCCACGACCCCGGAGTGGGCCGAGGTGCGAGCGGCGGCCCGCAGAGCGGGCCAAGCCCTGACCCCCTGACCCGCGAGTGGAGCGTTCGAGCACCACGAGTGGAGCGTTCGAGCACCGCGAGTGGAGCGTTCAGGACGTCAGCGGGGGCAGCGCGGCCGAGAACAGCCAGTCCCGGAACACGCCGTCCAGCGGAACGACGCCGTGCCACTGCGCCACCGCGGCGAAGTCGAGCGTCGTCGCCGTGCCGTGCCGGTACTTCTCCGTCCACTCCCGCAGCACCACGAAGAACGCCTCGTCGCCGACCGTCGTGCGCACGGCGTGCAGCGCCAGCGCGCCCCGCTGGTACACGCGGTCGTCGAACAGCCGCCGCACGCCGGGATCGGCCACGACGAGGTCCTGAGGCAGCCGGGACAGCGCGGCGTGCGCACGGGCCGCCGACACCCCGGCCGGCACCCGGTCGGCGAACTCGTGCCACAGCCACTCGGCGTAGGTGGCGAAGCCCTCGTTGAGCCAGATGTGCCGCCAGTCCGCCAGACCGACGCTGTTGCCGAACCACTGGTGCGCCAGCTCGTGCGCCACGAGGTGCTCCGAGCCGCGCCGTCCGTCCACGTGGTTCGCGCCGAACACCGACAGCCCCTGCGCCTCGACGGGCACCTCCAGCTCGTCGTCGGTGACGACCACCGCGTACTCGGCGAACGGGTACGGGCCGAACAGCTCGACGAACAGCGCCGTCATCGCGGGCTGCCGGGCGAAGTCGTGGGCCGCGTGCGCCGCCAGCCGCGCCGGCGCGGCCACGGCCTGCCCCGCCGGGAGCGGCACCAGCTCGTACCGGCCGATCTGCACGGTCGCCAGGTAGGTCGCCATCGGCTCGCGCTGCTCGTAGACCCACCGCGTCGCGCTCCCGCCGACGCGCCTGTCCACGAGGGACCCGTTGGCCAGCACCGCGTAGGACGACGGCGCGGTCACCGTGATGGTGTAGCTCGCCTTGTCGCTCACCCGGTCGTTGCACGGGAACCACGACGGCGCCCCGAGGGGCTGGCTCGCCACGATCACGCCGTCGGTGAGCTGGTCCCAGCCCAGGTCGCCCCAGATGCCGCGGACCGGCCGCGGCACGCCCGAGTAGCGGACCTCGACGGTGAACACGGCACCCGCGGCGAGCGGCTTTCCCGGGCGCACGCGCAGCGAGCCGTCCCCGTGGGTCCAGCGCGCCGCGCGACCGTCGACGAGCACCCGGTCCACCCGGAACACGCCCAGGTCCAGCACGACGCTCTTGAGCGTCTCACCGGCCACGGCCGACAGCGTCGCCCGGCCGGAGAGCCGCCCCGACGAGGGCCGGTGCTCCAGGTCGAGGTCGTAGTGCGTCACGCGGTACCCGGTGCTGCCGTGCTGGGGGAGGTAGGAGTCCTTCACCCGGTGCGGTTCCAGGCCGAGATGGGGTTGCCCAGCCAGCGCGTGCCGGCCGGGACGTCCTCGCCGCGCATCACCAGCGACGCGGGGCCGACGGTGGCGGCCTCGCCGAGGGTCGCGCCGAGCAGCACGATGCCGTGCGGGCCCAGCGTGGCACCGGACGAGAGGGTGACGCGGTCCATGCGCATGATCCGATCGTGGAAGAGGTGGGTTTGTACCACACACCCCCGGTTCACGGTCGACCCGTCACCGAGCCGCACGAGGTCCGCCTCGGGCAGCCAGTACGTCTCGCACCACACGCCGCGGCCGATCCGCGCGCCCAGCGACCGCAGCCACAGGTTCATCAGCGGAGTGCCGCCGAGCGAGCTGACGAGCCACGGCACGGCCAGCACCTCGACGAACGTGTCCGCGAGCTCGTTGCGCCACACGAACGAGCTCCACAGCGGGTGCTCCACCGCGCGGAACCGGCCCACCAGCAGCCACTTCGCCGCGGCGGAGATCCCGCAGGCCAGCACGCCGGTCGCCAGCAGCACCACGCCGCTGAGCAGCGTCCCGGCCACCGGGCCCAGCGCGAGGAGCGCGGCCACCACGCCGACGGCCAGCGCGGTCGACACCACCACCGGCACGATCCGGCACAGCTCGACCAGCGCCCGCGCCACGACGAGGCGCGTCGGCGGGTCGAACGTGCGGCTCAGGTCGCCGCTCTCCGCGGAGCGCGGCAGCTTCATCGGCGGCATCCCCAGGTAGGAGCTGCCCGCCTTGGCCCGCCTGGGCGCCATGGACAGCACGCCCACGAGGCCCCGGTTCGGCACCGAACGACCGGCCGACGCCATGCCGGAGTTGCCGAGGAACGCGCGCTTGCCGATGCTCGCCGCCGCGATGCGCAGCCATCCGCCGCCCAGCTCGTAGGAGGCGATCAGCGTGTCGTCGGCCAGGAACGCGCCGTCGGCGACCGTGGTCATCGACGGCAGCGCGAGGACCGTGGACGCCTCGACCCGGCGACCCACCTTCATGCCCAGCGCGCGCAGCCACACCGGCGTCGCCAGGCTCGCGTACAGCGGGAACAGGTCGGTGCGCGCGGAGTCCATCAGCCGCTCGGTCGTCCACGCCTGCCACGCCACGCGGCTGTGCACGGGGTGGTGGCCCTCGCGCAGGCCCGCGGCCAGCGCACGCACGGACACCAGCACGAGCAGCGCGTGCGTGACGAGCCGGGCGAGCGCGGCCAGCGGCGCGGCGAGCAGCGCACCGCCCAGCGCCGCGCCGAGGGTGGTGCTGCCGCTGGTGAACGCGGCGACGACGAGCAGCGCGGGCACGACGGCCACGACGGGCAGCAGGCCGAGCGCGAACGACGTGAGGCCGTAGACGAACGTCCAGCGGCGGACGCGCGGCGGGCGGGCCGACGGCCAGCGCCGCCCCGCCTTCCCGTCGCGGGCCGCCGGCACGCCGGACCACCGCTGGCGCGTCGGCACCGAGCCGGTCACGGCCGAACCGGGCGCGATCTCGGCGCGCTTGCCGATCCACGCGCCGGGCAGCAGCGTGCTGCGCGCCCCGACGACCGCGCCGGCGCCGATCCGGATGCGGTCGACGTGCAGCTCGTCGCCGTCGAGCCAGTGCCCGGACAGGTCGACCTCCGGCTCGACCGCGCAGTTCTTGCCCAGCTTGAGCATCCCGGTCACCGGGGGCAGCGAGTGCAGGTCCGCGCCGTCGCCGATCTTCGCGCCGAGCGCTCGCGCGTAGGCCGTCACCCAGTAGCCGGTCAGGTTCGTCGCGCCGCTGTGCTCGGCCAGCCGCTCCGCCGCCCACAGCCGCAGGTGCGTGCTCCCGCCGCGCGGGTACGTGCCGGGACGCAGGCCGCGCAGCAGCACGCGCGCCCCGCCCGCGGCCAGCGCGATCCGTCCCGGCGGGCTGAACAGCAGGAGCCACCCGGCGGCGATCCACCACCACGACGCGGTCGGCGCCCACGGGTGCGTGCCGGTGAGCGCGAGGACGTTGCCCGCCGCGGCGGCGAGCACGCTCCAGCGCAGCCCCACGACGGTCAGCAGCGGGATCGTCAGCAGCGTCTGCACCACCGCGGCGCGGCGCGGCGTCGGCTCCACGACGCGCACCGCGTCGGACGTGCGGTCGAACTCGTCGACGCGCGCGGCCTGCGCCCGCAGCGTCGAGTACTGGTAGACGTCGCCGACGCCCACGCCGGGGCAGCGGGCGCGGATCAGCGAGACGAGCTGCGCAGCGGCCAGACTGCCGCCGCCGCTGGCGAAGAAGTCGGCCTCGCGGTCGGCCGGGGGAGTGCCCAGCACGTCGGCCCACCGGGCGGCGAGCCACGCCTCGGTGCCCTCGAACTCGGGCGCGGACGAGGTGTCCAGGGAGGGCAGCGGCCACGGCAGCGCGTGCCGGTCGACCTTGCCGGAGGTGCGGGTGGGCAGCGTGTCCACGACGGCGATCAGCGGCACGAGAGGGGCGGGCAGCGCCGACCGCAGCCGGGCCACGGCCTCCGCCTGGTCGAACGGCTCGTCCCCGGCGACCGCGACGTAGCCCACGAGGACCTGGTTGCCGCCCCTGGTCGTGCGCACGGCGGCGGCGGCACCGGCGACGCCGGGCAGCGCCTGCAGCGCCGCGTCCACCTCGCCCAGCTCGATCCGCCGTCCGCCCAGCTTGATCTGCTCGTCGGCCCGGCCGAGGAACAGCAGCCCCTCCGGCTCGGCCCGCACGAGGTCACCGCTGCGGTAGGCGCGCTCCCAGCCCAGCGACGGCAGGGGAGCGAACTTCTCGGCGTCCTTGGCCGGGTCGAGGTAGCGGGCCAGGCCCACGCCGCCGATCACCAGCTCGCCGGTCCCGCCCATCGGCACGACCTCGCCCGCGGTGTCCACGACGGCCAGCTCCCAGCCGTCCAGCGCCAGCCCGATCCGCACGGGGCCCTCGCCGGTCAGCCGCGCCGCGCACGCCACGACCGTGGCCTCGGTGGGGCCGTAGGTGTTCCACACCTCGCGGCCGTCGATCGCCAGCCGCTCGGCCAGCTCCGGCGGGCACGCCTCGCCGCCGAAGATCAGCAGCCGCACGTCGTGCAGCGAGTCGGCCGGCCACAGCGCGGCGAGCGTCGGCACCGTTGACACGACGGTGACCTCCTGCTCCACCAGCCACGGCCCCAGGTCGGCGCCGGTGCGCACCAGGGAGCGCGGCGCGGGCACCAGGCACGCGCCGTGCCGCCACGCGAGCCACATCTCCTCGCAGGAGGCGTCGAACGCCACGGACAGCCCGGCCAGCACCCGGTCCTCGGTGCCGATGGGCTCCTCGGCCAGGAACAGGGCCGCCTCGGCGTCCACGAACGCCGCCGCAGACCGGTGCGACACCGCCACGCCCTTCGGCCTGCCGGTGGAACCGGAGGTGAAGATGATCCAGGCGTCGTCGTCCGGGCCGGGCTCGCCGGGGGTGCCGGCGGGGGTGCCGCGGAGGACGATCTCGCGGCCCGCTCCGACGACGGCGCACACGTCGGCCTCGGTGAACACCAGGTCGGCGCGCTCGTCGGGGTCGTCGGCGTCGACGGGCACGTACGCGGCACCGGCCGCCAGCACGCCGAGCACGCTCACGTACAGGTCGGCGGTCCCGGACGGGGCGCGCACACCGACCCGGTCACCGACGCCGACGCCGAGCGCGGCGAGCGACCGGCGCAGCCCGTCGACCTCGCGCAGCAGCGCGCGGTAGGTCAGCGGCGTCACCCCGTCGTCGAGGGCCAGCGCGTTCGGGAAGTGGTGCGCCGTGTCGTCCAGGACGTCCAGCAGGGTGCGTTCCGCAGGGGCGGGCCGGACGGGGAACACCGCCCGCACCGCCTCGTGAACAGCGGTCACGAACGATCCACGCGCAGCAGCACATCTCACCTCTCGCCAGGTGTGGATGCCCGTTCGACCGCCGTTGCCCGCACCCGGAAACCGCCGGGTGATCGCATCCACGCTCACGATCGTCAGATCGTGGACCTGCAACGTTACAGTGCCGTAATGCCCCTGGCGGACGCAGTGGCTGCTCTCACAGGCGTCGCGTCAGTAGCCGTGCGCCTCGACGCAGGAGAGCGAGGCGACCTCGGGTGCCACCGCCGCGGCGCGCAGGGCGTGCGCCGTGCTGGCGTTCCACGCCCGCCACTCCGGGGTGTGCACGCCGATCACCACCCGCGACAGCAGGCACAGCCGCTCCTGCTCCGGCAGCCCGTCGAGGGCGGGCACGACGTCGGTGGACAGTTCCCCCAGGTAGCGCACGTCGATCTGCCCGGTGTGCCGCCAGCGCGCCACGTTCTGCTCGGTGACGATCCGCTCGGGGTCCGCCAGCGACAGCACCAGCAGCGCGCCCAGCCCGGTCACCAGGCCCGCGCGCGGCAGCCACCCCGCGCGCAGCCGCGCGCACGCCACCAGCACCATCGCGTAGAGCAGTCCCAGCCACAGCTCGCACGCCGTGACGAGCAGCCGCAGCACCGTGAACCCGTACGCCTGCTGGTAGGTCACCATCCGGCTCAGCGCGGAGGCCACGATCACCAGCGACAGCACGGTCAGCGCGCCGATCAGCGCCCGCAGCCACGTCCGGTCGGCCGGGGTGTCGCGCCGCGCGGTCCGCAGCACCACGCCGACGACGCCCAGCGTCAGCACCGACACCACGAGGAGCTGCCAGAACCCGCTGCGGGCGTACCCGGCGTAGGTCAGGCCCTCGGTGCGCACGACGTGCTCGCTGCCGCCGAACAGGGTCACGAGCCGCACGCCGACGAACGCGGCGAACAGCAGCACCAGCACGAAGATCGGAGCGACCCACTCCACGCGCCGCGCCGACCTCGCTGGAGCCGGCCGCGGGGGCGGTGACCTGCGGAGCAGCACCTCGCGGCAGGCACCGGCCGTGATCGGCGCAGACAGGACGAACAGGACGACCCAGCGGACGACCGTCCCGCTGTCCAGGTCCGGCACGAGGGCGGACAGCGCGTCGGCGAACGCGGCGTCCGCCGACGCCAGCAGCGGGGTGAACACCGCCAGCAGCAGCGCGCTCGCCACGACCGGCACGCCCAGCCGCGCCGGCGAACCGAGGGGCAGGCGCGCCAGCGCGCGACCGATCCAAGGCGGGGAGGCCAGCACGTTGCGCGGCAGGGCCAGCACCGACCACCACCGCGACACGGCGAGCGACGCCGCCGCGCACGCCCCGAGCAGGCACAGCACGAACAGCCACTCCGCGGCGCGCAGCGCGGCCGTCCCCAGCAGCGCCAGCGCGAGCACCGCCCACGCCGCCGACGCGCGCGGCAGGCGCTCGGCGGACCGGTGGACGACGACCGCCACCGCGACCACCGCGATCACCGCCGCCGCGAACCAGCCGACCCCCGGACCGCTCAGCGGCACGAACACCGCCCCGCCGATCCCGGTGACGCCCGTCGCCACGAGCACGTCGCGCGGAGCGACCGGCGCGGGCTCGGTCCGGACCGGCGCGGTGATCGCAGCCTCCGCGACGGGAGGGGGCTCCGCGACGGGAGGGGGCTCCGGCCGGTTCGCGGCCCTCTTCCGGCGCGGCGGTGGCAGGGCTGCGGTGTCCGGAGCGGGACGGCGGGATCTGACCTCGTCGGGCACGGTGCTCCTCGGGTGTGCGTCATCGCCCCGCGACCGGGTGGCGCGCGGGGTGGTCCGGAGGTGGGATCAGGGCAGGGTGACGCGGATGCGACTGCCCGTGGCCGCGGGTGGTTCCGGGTCGACGACGGTGATCGCGCCGCCGTGCAGGTCCACCACCCAGCGCGCGATGGCCAGGCCGAGCCCCGTGCCGCCGTCGCCCGCGCGCTCGCCGCGCGCGAAGCGGTCGAAGATGCGGTCGCGGTCCTCGCGGGGGATGCCGGGGCCCTCGTCGCGCACCTCGATCGTGGTGCCGTCCGGCCCGGTGCGGGCCAGCACGCGCACCTCGCCGCCGCGCGGACCGTGCCGCACCGCGTTGTCCACCAGGTTCACCACGACCTGGTGCAGCCGCTCGCCGTCGGCCACGACCGTCGCGTCCGGCGGGCGCACGTCGACGGTGAAGCGCACGTCGCGCCGCTGCGCCGCCGACGCCACCTCCGCCTCGGCGACCACGTCCGCGAGCAGCGGCCCCAGCCCGACCTCGTCGCGCTCCAGCACGAGCGCGCCCGCGTCGATCCGGGACAGGTCCAGCAGCTCGGTCACCAGGCGGCCCAGCCGCTCGGTCTGCGCCAGCGCGGTCCGCATGGTCGCCGCGTCCGGCTGCTCCACCCCGTCCACGACGTTCTCCAGCACCGCCCGCAGGCCCGAGATGGGTGTGCGCAGCTCGTGCGACACGTTCGCGATGAGGTCCCGCCGCTGCTGGTCCGACGCCGCCAGGTCGGCCGCCATCTGGTTGAACGCCTCCGCGAGCTGCCCGACCTCGTCCCGCGCCGTCGCCCGCACCCGCAGCGTGTAGTCGCCGCGCGCCATCGCCCGCGCCGCCGCCGTCATCTCCCGCAGCGGACGGGTCATGCCGTGCGCGAACACCTGCGTCGTCAGCAGGGCCAGCAGCAGCGCCGTCGCCGTCGTCGTGGGTGGCAGCCAGCCGATGTTCCACCAGAACACCGCGAACGCCGTGGCCCACGACAGCACGAGCACCGCGCCGAGCTTGACCTTGATCGACCGCACCGGGTCGAGCGGCCGGGGAGGTGCGCCCAGCCAGGTCACCTCGGCACCTCCAGCGCGTAGCCGACCCCGTGCACCGTGCGGATCAGGTCCGCGCCCAGCTTGCGGCGCAGCGCCTTCACGTGGCTGTCGACCGTGCGGGCGCTCGCGGTGTCCTGCCAGCCCCACACGTCGCTCAGCAACCGCTCGCGCGGCAGCACGGCCCGCGGCCGCTCCGCGAGGTGCACCAGCAGTTCGTACTCCGTCGGCGTCAGGTGCGCCAGCTCGTCGCCGCGGCGCACCCGCCGCTCCACGAGGTCGATCTCCAGATCGCCCAGCGCGATGCGCCGCTCGGTGCTCTGCCGCTCCCGGTCCACCCGTCTCAGCAGGGCGTGCACCCGCGCCACCAGCTCGCGCGGCGAGAACGGCTTCGTCAGGTAGTCGTCCGCGCCCACGGCCAGCCCCACCAGCAGGTCCGTCTCCTCGTCGCGGGCGGAGAGCATCAGCACCGGGACCGGCCGGCGCTGCTGCACGCGGCGGCACACCTCCAGGCCGTCGAAGCCCGGCAGCATCACGTCCAGCACCAGCAGGTCCGGCTCGATCTCGGCCGCCGCCGCCACCGCGCCGGGCCCGTCGTGCGCCAGGTCCACGGCGAACCCCTCGGCCCGCAACCTCGCGGCGACGGACTCGGCGATCGTCGGATCGTCCTCGACGACGAGCACCCGCCGCTGCTGTCCCCCGGTCATGCGGCCGACTGTAGGCGCGGCCCGTGCAGAGGAGATCGAGAAGTTGTGAACGTCCCGTGCAGACGTCCCGCGCGCGACGGGGATACTCGGAGGCGTGAACGGTCAGGTGGGCGGCGGCGCCGTGCTGGACGCGGTGCTGGAGCGCATCACCTTCGCCAACGAGGAGACCGGCTACACCGTCGCCAAGGTCGACACCGGGCGCGGGGCGGGCGACCTGGTCACCGTCGTCGGAGCGCTGCTGGGCGCGCAGCCCGGCGAGAGCCTGCGGATGCGCGGCCGGTGGGGCTCGCACCCCCAGTACGGCAAGCAGTTCCACGTCGACGACTACACGACCGTGCTGCCCGCGACGATCCAGGGCATCCGCCGCTACCTCGGCTCCGGCCTGGTCAAGGGCATCGGGCCGCGCATCGCCGACCGCATCGTGGAGCACTTCGGCGTCGACTCGCTGGACGTCATCGAGACCGAGCCGAAGCGGCTGGTCGAGGTGCCGGGCCTCGGCCCGAAGCGCACCAAGCTCATCGCCGACGCGTGGGAGGAGCAGAAGGCGATCAAGGAGGTGATGGTCTTCCTCCAGGGCGTCGGGGTGTCCACCTCGCTGGCCGTGCGCATCTACAAGCAGTACGGCGACCGGTCGATCGACGTGGTGCGGCACGAGCCGTACCGGCTGGCGGCCGACGTGTGGGGCATCGGGTTCCGCACCGCCGACGTGATCGCGAAGGCCGTGGGCATCCCGCACGACAGCCCCCAGCGGGTGAAGGCGGGCCTGCAGTTCACGCTGTCCGAGGCCACCGGCAACGGCAACTGCTACCTGCCGGAGCAGGAGCTGATCGCCGACGCCATCAAGATCCTCCAGGTCGACACCGGCCTGGTCATCGACTGCCTCGCCGAGCTCGTCACCGAGGAGGGCGTCGTCCGCGAGGACCTGCCCGGCGACGACGGCGAGAAGATCGGCGCGATCTACCTCGTGCCGTTCCACCGCGCCGAGGTCTCCCTCGCCGGGCAGCTCGTCCGGCTGCTGCGCGGGCGCGAGGACCGGATGCCCGCGTTCGGCGCGGTCGACTGGGACCGCGCGTTCGGCTGGCTCGCGAAGCGGCAACCGGCCGAGCTGGCGCCCAGCCAGCGCGACGCCGTGCGGCTCGCGCTGACCGAGAAGGTCGCCGTGCTCACCGGCGGTCCGGGGTGCGGCAAGAGCTTCACCGTCCGCTCCGTCGTCGCGCTCGCCACCGCCAAGGGCGCGAAGGTCGTGCTGGCCGCGCCCACCGGGCGTGCCGCGAAGCGCCTCACCGAGCTGACCGGCCACGAGGCGAAGACCGTGCACCGCCTGCTGGAGCTCAAGCCCGGCGGTGACGCCGCGTTCGACCGCGACCGGCCGCTGGACGCCGACCTCGTCGTGGTCGACGAGGCGTCCATGCTGGACCTGCTGCTCGCCAACAAGCTGGTCAAGGCCGTCGCGCCCGGCGCGCACCTGCTGCTCGTCGGCGACGTCGACCAGTTGCCGTCCGTCGGCGCGGGCGAGGTGCTGCGCGACGTGCTGGCGACCGGCAGCCCGGTCCCGAGCGTGCGGCTGACCCACATCTTCCGGCAGGCCCAGCAGTCCGGCGTCGTGACCAACGCCCACCGCATCAACTCCGGGGACTACCCGCAGGTCAAGGGCCTGCCGGACTTCTTCCTGTTCTCCGTGGAGGAGGCCGAGGACGCCGCCACCACCACGGTCGACGTGGTCGCGAACCGCATCCCCCGCAGGTTCGGCCTGGACCCGCGCCGCGACGTGCAGGTCCTCGCCCCGATGCACCGCGGCCCGGCCGGGGCGGGAGCGCTGAACTCGCTGTTGCAGGAGGCGCTCACACCGCCGCGCCCCGACCTGCCGGAGCGGCGCTTCGGCGGCCGGGTGTTCCGGCTGGGCGACAAGGTCACCCAGATGCGCAACAACTACGACAAGGGCGCCAACGGCGTCTTCAACGGCACCCTCGGCGTCGTCGTCGGCCTCGACCCGGACGAGCAGAAGCTCACCGTCCGCACGGACGAGGACGAGGAGGTCGACTACGAGTTCGGCGAGCTGGACGAGCTGACCCACGCCTACGCCATGACCATCCACCGCTCCCAGGGCAGCGAGTACCCGTGCGTGGTCCTCCCGATCACCACCAGCGCGTGGATGATGCTCCAGCGCAACCTGCTCTACACGGCCGTGACCAGGGCGAAGAAGCTGGTGGTCCTGGTCGGCTCCCAGCGCGCGATAGGCCAGGCCGTCCGCACGGTGGGAGCGGGCCGCCGCCACACGGCCCTGTCCCACCGCCTGACGTCCTGACCCGCCGAGTTGAGCGTTCGAGCACGCCCAGTTGAGCGTTCACGACGCACGAGGTGAGCGTTCACGACGCACGAGGTGAGCGTTCACGACGCACGAGTGCCCCCTCCCGGTCCCGGAAGGGGGCACTCGTGGTCGTGCTGCTGGTTACTTCAGGCCGTTGCTGATGGCCGTGATCAGCTCGCCGTCGGTGGTGTCACCGGACAGCTCCCAGAAGAACGCGCCTCCCAGGCCCTGCGTCTTGGTGTAGGACATCTTGCCGCCGATGGTGGCGGGGGTGTCGTAGCTCCACCAGTTGTTGCCGCACTTGGCGTAGGCCGTGCCGGCGATCGTGCCGGTGGCGGGGCAGGTGTTCTTGAGGACCTTGTAGTCCTCGATGCCCGCCTCCGAGCTGCCGGGCGCCGGGCCGGTGGCGGTGCCGCCGGGGGCGTCCTGCGTGACGCCGGTCCAGCCGCGGCCGTAGAAGCCGATGCCCAGCAGGAGCTTGCTCGCCGGCACGCCCTTGCTCTTGAGCTTCTGGATCGCGGCGTCGGAGTTGAAGCCGGCGGCCGGGATGCCGTTGTAGGACGTCAGCGGCGAGTGCGGGGCCGTCGGGCCCTGCGGGCTGAAACCGCCGAAGTAGTCGTAGGTCATGACGTTGTACCAGTTGAGGTACTGCGCCGCGCCGCCGTAGTCGGCCGCGTCGATCTTGCCGCCGTTGCTGCCGTCGGCCGTGATGGCCGCGGTGACGAGGTAGTCGTTGCCGAAGCGGGCGCGCAGCGCCTGCGACAGCGTCTTGAACGAGCTGAAGCCCGAGGTGTCGCAGCTCAGGCCGCAGGCGTTCGGGTACTCCCAGTCGATGTCGATGCCGTCGAAGACGTCCGCCCAGCGCGGGTCCTCGACCAGCTTGTAGCAGGAGTCGGCGAACGCGGCCGCGTTCTGCGCCGCCTGGCCGAAGCCGCCGGACCAGGTCCAGCCGCCGAAGGAGAACAGGATCTTGATGTTCGGGTTGATCTTCTTCAGCTTGCGCAGCTGGTTGAAGTTGCCCTTGAGCGGCTGGTCCCACGTGTCGGCCACGCCGTCGACGCTGGTGGCGGCGTCGAAGGTCTTCTCGTAGTCGGCGAAGGAGTCACCGATGGTGCACTGGCCGTTCTGCACGTTGCCGAACGCGTAGTTGATGTGCGTCAGCTTCGAGGCGGAACCGCTCGTGACGATGTTCTTGACCTGGTAGTTCTTGGAGTAGATGCCCCACTGGGCGAAGTAGCCCAGGTTGATCTTGCCGTTGCCACCGGGAGGGTTGGTGGTGGGCGGCGTCGTGGTGGTCGTGGTCGTCGTGGGCTTGGTCGTGGTCGTCGGCAGCGCGCCGCCGTCGCACGAACCGCCGTTGACCTTGCAGCCGCTCGGCGCGGAGTAGGCGCCGGAGTAGGCGACGTTGAAGCCGAAGCTCACCGTGCCACCGGCCGCGACGGTGCCGTTCCACGTGTTCTTCACGGTCACGTGCTGACCGCTGGTGCTCTGGACGCCGTCCCACGTAGAACTGATCTTGTGGTTGGCGGGGAGGTCGAACTCGACGGTCCACGAGGTCAGGGGGCTCGTGGAGTTGTTCGTGATGACGTACTTGCCCTCGTAACCGGTTCCCCAGTCGGAGGACTTGGTGAACGCGGCGCCGACACCGCCGGCGCCGCTGGCGGGTGCGGCGACGACCAGGCCCATTCCCAGGGCCGTGACAGCCGCGAACAGTGTCGCGACGTGCCATCTGATCTTGCGCATCTTGCTCCTTCGCGTGACAGGGACAGCGAGGTTGGGAGAAACATGTGGTCCAGACCTCATGCAGGTCAAGGTCTAGACCACTGAGGTCACTCGAATGGAGTAGTGGTTCCGTGTGAGTTCACGTGCACGGTGGTGACACCCGGTTGCCAGTCGTCCTCACGTGGACGTTTCGCGAGTCGAGGAGACATGTCCGCTCTCGTTCACCCGGGTGAACTGGTGCTGAGAAGACCGCTCGTCTGCTGCCTTGCTGCAAGATGATCAACCTGGGAGTGTCGGGGTTCTGCTAGCGACTCGACGAGTCGCCAGGGGGTGGGCGAATGGAGCTGGACCGGCGGAGCGATCCCGGTGCCGCTGCTCGTCGTGATCCGGGCGCTCCCGCGCACGATGGGCCGTCCACGATCAACCAGGTGCACGGAACCGTGAACGGCCAGGTGCTGCAGGTCGGTTCGGTCGACACGATCGTGATGACCGGGTCTCACCCCTGCTCACCAGGCGCGTTCCACCAGCCGAAGCAGTTGCCTCCCCCGCCGGGGCAGTTTGTGAACAGGGTCGACGCGCTCGGCGCGCTCGACCGCCTCACGTCGGCGGTCGAGGCGGACGCCCCTCCTCTCGTGGTGGTCGTCAGCGGGATGAGCGGTGTGGGCAAATCAGCGGTCGTCCTGCGGTGGGCGTACGCCAACCGCGGGCGTTTCACCGGTGGGCAGTTCTACGCGGACATCGGTGACCCGAGGTTCCGCGGCAGGACGTCGGTCGATGAAGTGGCGGCGGGCTTCCTGCGAGCTCTGGGAGTTCACAAGGAGTACGTTCCGTCCGAACCCGCTGAGCGGTCCGCCATGTTCCGGACGAGGACAGCGGACGCTCCCGTGCTGGTCGTGCTCGACGACGTGGACGGCGAAGAGCAGGTCGCACCGCTCCTGCCGGGCTCGCCGGGCAGCGTCGTCCTGGTCACGAGCCGCCGCAGGTTGAGCGGTCTGGTCTACGAGGGTGCGCACCTGCTGCACCTGCGACCGCTCGACGATTCCGAGAGTTCAGCGCTCGTCGCGCGGATGCTTCCCGAAGGCCGGTTGAGGGCGGGGTCCCAGGAGGCGGAGGACCTCGTCCGGCTGTGTGGTGGCCTGCCGGTGGCGCTGCGAGTGGTCGGGGCGCGCTTGGCACAGCGGCCACGCTGGTCGCCGAGCAGGCTCGTCGAGCACCTGGCGGATGAGGAACGCAGGCTCGGTCGACTGTCGATGGGAGAGCGCATCGCCGTGGAACCGGTGTTCGACGCCGTGGTGGAGCAGTTGCCCCCGCTGGTGCGCCAGCTCTACCGGCGCCTCGGTCTGCATCCCGGTCCGTTCTTCAGCGCTCCTGTCGCCGCGATCGCGATGGACGTCCCGGTCGACGATGCGGAAGAAGTGCTGGAACAACTCGTTGAAGCCAACCTCGTGGGAGAGGTGGGCCAGGAGCGTTTTCGCTTCCACGACCTCGTGCGGTTGCACGCTCGACGTCGTGCCGAGCAGGACGAGGTAGCCGCTGTCCGCGATGACGTCGTGCGAAGGATCTCGCACTGGTACCTGGCCGCAGCCTCGTCCGCCGACCACGCCGTCGCCGGTCCTGCTCGGTGGAGGTTGTACGGACAGTACGCAGGAGTGGACTCGCCGACGTTCTCTCCTGCGGAGGCCGCGGACTGGCTGGGATCGGAGAAGCAGAACCTGCTGGCGGTCGTGGAGGAAGCGTTCCGTCGCGAGTGGCACGACCTGGTCCTGCGCTTGTGCGAGGCCCTCTGGCCGTTCTACCACGGCCACAAGCACTACCAGGACTGGAAGAGCTCCCACCGGATGGGCGTCGAGTCGGCACTGCGTGAAGGATCGCTCGTGGCCGAAGCGCGCATGCGGAACCAGTTGGCACGTGCTCACATCGAGACGGGTGAGTTCGATCGGGCTGACCGGGAACTGGAAGCGGCTCGACGTCTGGCGGTGGAATCGGGAGAACCGCGTGCGGAAGCGGTGGTCCTGGAGTCGCTCGGCGTGCTCAGACGGGACGAGCACCGCTACTCCGAGGCGGCCGACCACTTCAGAGCGTCTCTCGCTGCGAACGAGACCATCGGGGACGAGCGGGGAATCGCCCTGCAGGGTTACCACCTCGGCGACGTCCTGCTCCGCGGCGGTGATCCGGTCGGTGCCGCTGTCGTCCTGGAAGAGGCTCTGCGGCAGTTGCAGGGTCTCGGTGACGAGATGTCGGCGGCGAAGGTCGACGTCGTACGGGGTCGTGCCTACCAGGTGATGGGCAGGCTTCCCGAGGCGCAAGACGTGCTCGTGTCAGCGGTGGCGGTCGCGCGTCGGCGTCACCAGCCCGTCAAAGAGGCGCAGGCTCTCGAAGCACTGGCGGATGTCGCCCGAAGTGCGAGCGATGTGGAACTCCTGACGGCCTGCGCGGGCCGCCTCGTCGAGCTCTACACGGCCACGGGAAGTCCACGTGCGGCCGTTGTGGCCGGATGGACGCGGGAGAACGGACAAGTTGACGATTGACGACGCCCGTGTGACGACTCGGCCGTTCCCCCCGCTCTCGCGAGGTGAACGTCGAAGGGTCGTCTGATCGCCACGCTCCGGCCCGCCCGAACCCCACGTCGGATTTCCGCCAGCGTCACCGCCCCACGAGCAGCATGCTGGACCGCGTGCACACCGATGTCGAACGTTGCGTGCGAGCCGTGCAGTCCAAGGACGCCCGGTTCGACGGGTGGTTCTTCACGGGCGTGACCAGCACCGGGATCTACTGCCGCCCGAGCTGCCCGGTCGTGCCGCCCAAGGTCGAGAACATGACCTTCCACCCCAGCGCCGCGGCCGCGCAGCAGGCCGGGTTCCGGGCCTGCAAGCGCTGTCGGCCCGACGCGAGCCCCGGCTCGCCGCAGTGGAACGAGCGGGCCGACCTCGTGGCGCGGGCCGTGCGGCTCATCGCCGACGGGGTCGTGGACCGCGACGGGGTGCCGGGACTGGCCGCGAAGCTCGGGTACAGCACGCGGCAGATCGAGCGGCAGCTCCGGGCCGAGATCGGGGCCGGGCCGCTCGCCATCGCCCGTGCGCAACGGGCGCAGACGGCCCGGCTGCTGATCGAGACCAGCTCGCTTGGCATGACCGACGTGGCGACGGCGGCCGGGTTCTCCAGCATCCGGCAGTTCAACGACACCGTGCGGGAGGTCTTCGCGCTGTCGCCGACCGAGCTGCGCCGCCGCGCCGGAGACGCGCCGGCCGCGCCGGGAACGCTGTCGCTGCGGCTGCCGTTCCGCGCGCCGCTGTGCCCGGACAACCTCTTCGGCCACCTCGCCGCGACCGGCGTGCCGGGGGTGGAGGAGTGGCGCGACGGCGCGTACCGCCGGACCCTGCGCCTGCCGCACGGCCACGCCGTCGTGGCGCTGAGTCCACGACCGGACCACATCGCCTGCCGCCTGACGCTGACCGACCTGCGCGACCTGTCCATCGCCATCAGCCGCTGCCGCTGGACGCTCGACCTCGACGCCGACCCCGTGGCGGTCGACGCACAGCTGTGCGAGGACCCGCGGCTGGCCCCGGTCGTGCGGGCCGCGCCGGGCCGACGGGTGCCGCGGACCGTGGACGGCGAGGAGTTCGCCGTGCGGGCCGTGCTCGGCCAGCAGGTGTCGACGGCCGCCGCGCGCACGCACGCCGCGCGGCTCGTGCTGGCCCACGGGTGCCCGGTCGACGACCCGGCCGGAGGCCTGACGCACCTGTTCCCGGACGCCGCCGCGCTCGCCGAACTGGACCCCGAGTCGCTCGCCCTGCCCCGCGCCCGCCGCACGACCCTCACGTCGCTGGTGGCGGCGCTGGCGGTCGGCAAGATCGACCTCGGGGTCGGCAGCGACTGGCGGGAGGCGCGCGAGCGCCTCCGCGAACTGCCCGGTTTCGGGCCGTGGACGGTGGAGTCGATCGCCATGCGCGCGCTCGGCGACCCGGACGCGTTCATCCCCGGTGACCTGGGCGTCAAGGTCGCGGCGCGCGCTCTCGGCCTGCCCAGCACCCCCGCCGCGCTCACCGCCCACGCCCGCGTGTGGCAGCCGTGGCGGGCCTACGCCGTGCAGTACCTGTGGGCCACCGGCGACCACCCCGTCAACTTCCTGCCAGCAGAGAGGTGAAGTGATGATCACGCACACCGAGGTGGACAGTCCCGTCGGGACGCTCACCCTGGTCGCCGTCGACGACGCGTTGTCGGGGCTGTACATGGAGCAGCAGCGGCACCGGCCGCCGCAGGAGTCGTTCGGCGAACGCGACGACGCGCCGGTGTTCGACGAGACGCGGCGGCAGCTCCGCGCCTACTTCGACGGCGCGCTCACGAGGTTCGACCTGCCCCTGCACTTCGTGGGCACCCCGTTCCAGCAGCGGGTCTGGCGCGCTCTCCAGGACATCCCGCACGGCACGACGATCACCTACGGGCAGCTCGCCGACCGCGTCGGCAGCCCCGCGGCGTCGCGCGCGGTCGGCCTGGCCAACGGTCGCAACCCGATCGGCATCGTCGTGCCGTGCCACCGGGTCGTCGGTTCCACCGGAAGCCTGACCGGCTACGGCGGCGGCCTGGAGCGCAAGCGTCACCTGCTGGACCTGGAACGGGGTGCGCTGGCGGCCTTCTGACGACCCGTCAGGACACGGAGGAGAAGGTGCGGCGGTAGTCGTTGGGGGCCACGCCCACGACCCGGTGGAAGTGGTGGCGCAGCAGGGCGGACGTGCCGAAACCGCACTGGCGGGCGACGGTCTCCAGCCCGAGCTGCGTCTCCTCCAGCAGCCGTCGCGCGTGCAGCACGCGCTGCGTGGACAGCCACCGGTGCGGGGTCGTGCCGGTCTCGGCGACGAACCGGCGGGCGAACGTGCGCTCCGACATCTGGGCGCGCGCGGCGAGACTCGCGACGCTGTGCTCCTCGGCGAGGTTGTCGAGCATCCAGGTCAGCACGGGGTCGAGCCCGTCGGCCCTGCACTCCGGCACCGGCATCTGCACGTACTGCCGCTGGCCGCCGTCGCGCTGCGGCGGCACGACCATGCGCCGGGCGATCGCGTTGGCCACCGCACTGCCCAGTTCGCGGCGCACGAGGTGCAGGCACGCGTCGATGCCCGCCGCGGTGCCCGCGCTGGTGATGATGTCGCCGTCGTCCACGAACAGCACGTCCGGGTCGACCACGACGGAGGGGAAGCGGCGCGCGAGGTGGTCGGCGTGCCGCCAGTGGGTGGTGCAGCGCCTGCCGTCGAGCAGCCCGGCGGCTCCGAGCAGGAACGCGCCGCTGCACACGGTGAGCAGCGTCGCGCCTCGCGCGTGGGCGGCGCGCACGGCCTCCAGCACGGCCAGCGGGTAGTCCTCGCGGATGGTCGCGGCGGGCAGTGCCACCAGGTCGGCGTCGACCAGCGCGTCCAGCCCGTGCTGCGGCGTCACCTGCACCCCGACGTTCGCCCGGAGCGGTTCACCGGCGCGTTCGCCGCACACGCGGAAGTCGAACGCGGGCACGCCCTCCTCGGTGCGGTCGATGCCGAAGATCTCGCACACCACCCCGAACTCGAACGGCGCCATGCCGTCGATCAGGACCACGGCGATCGTCTGCAACATGCCCGCAGCGTAGCTGGCAGGATTTGGATGCACAACGACAGAACTGCCACTCGTGGCGCTAATTGTACGAGCGCACACTTACTGCCATGACCTCAGCAGCGCTTCTTCCCCTCCTCCTCGTCGCCCTCGTCGTCTACGGCCTGGAGCGCAACCACTCGCGCCGGTCCCGCCCCCACCTGGCCGGACACGTGGGCGTGGTCGACCGCGACGCCCGGCGCGTGCGGGACGAACTCCTCGTCGTCGCCGGACGCGAAGAGCCCGCACGTCACGTCGGTCGGACGTACCGCCCGGTCCTGCGCCCGGTGCCGTGCGGGGCGGTCCACACCGCGCGGTGACCGAAGTCCGCCGATCACCACTACATCCACAGTGGACGTACTCTGTGGACGGACCTCACCCGTACTCGTTTCTGTACCACTGGCCAAAATTTTCGATCGGGTGGAGATCGAGCGGCATCCTGGAAGGGGCTGCTCGGGGGTCGTACCGTGGTGGGGTGCAACGAAGGACGTCGACGGCCCTGAGCCGAGAACTCGGAGACGCGCTGGCCCGCGCCCGGCGCGACGCGGGCATCACCGCGACGTCGATGGCGGAGGTGCTCGGCTGGTCCGAGGCGAAGATCTCCAAGCTGGAGCACGGCACGCGCCGCACCGGTGACTTCGACATCGGCCGGATGACCGGCCACTGCGGCGTGGACGACGCCACGTTCCAGCGCATCGCGGCCCTGGCCGCCGAGCAGGAGCGCGGCTGCGTGGTGCGCCCGCACGCCGTGGGTATGCCGGACAGCCTGCGCTGCCTGATCCTGCACGAACGCACGGCGGACGCGATCCGCAGTTACGAGCCGATGGTCGTGCCGGGCCTGTTGCAGACCCGCGAGTACGCGCGAGCCGTGCACGGGCCGCACGCCAGAGAATCGAGCGTTCAGCTCCGCATGGACAGGCAGACGATCCTGCACGGTCCGAGCGGTCCGGACTCCGAGTTCTTCATCCACGAAGCGGCCCTGCGGTGCCCGGTAGGCGGGCCGCAGGTGATGTACGAGCAGATGGTCAGTCTGGCCATGAGCAGCAACTCGGCACGGCTGAGACTGCGGGTCGTTCCGTTCTCGGCGGGCAACGACCCGGTCTTGTGGGCTTCCTTCGCCCACATGTCCTACCTGGAGCACCCAGCGGTCACCTACGCCGAAACGGGTCCTGTGTCGCTGTTCCTGGAAACGCCGGAGGCCACTCGGGCGTACGAACAGAGCCTCGCCGTACTCGCTCGACTCGCCCTCGGTAGGGAAGAATCCCAGTCGGTGTTCGTCCAGTGGGCGGACAGGTACGACCGACTGCGGGAGGATCGCGATGCTGGAGGACACGAGGTGGCGTAAGAGCAGCTACAGCGGGGGCGAGGGCACCAACTGCGTCGAGTTGGCCTGGTCGAACGCCCGTCTCCTGGTACGCGACTCGAAGAACACCGCTGGACCGACTCTGAACTTCCCCGCCATCGCGTGGATCCGATTCCTCACCCCCCGGCCCAGGCGCGAGGTTTCGTCGAATTCAGCGTGACGGAAACGATCAGCGTGCGGGAAACGACATGCAGCAGTGCCGCCTCTTGCCTCTAGGAGCACCGCGTGTCGAGCCCGTACCCCCAGCAGCCTCCCGCTAACCAGCAACCGACCAGTGAGTGGCAGTACCCGTCCGGGCCGCAGTCGGGGGCGTACCCGGTGCAGCCCTACCAAGCACCGCCGCAGCCCTACGTCCAGCAACAGCCCTACGTCCAGCCGCCGCCGTACGTCCAGCAGTCGCCATATCCGCAGCCCTCGCCGTACGGCTACCCGCCACCGCAGCAGTTCACCCAGGTCAACGTGGTCGGAATGCAGGGGAGGGTCGTCACCAACCACGTGCTGCACCTGATTCTGACCATCTTCTCCTGCGGGTGGTGGGGCATCGTGTGGCTCATCGTGTGGGCGGTCAACTCGAACCGGAACCAGCAGCGCGGCCAGGGATTCTGACCCTCTCCGAGCTGGACCCTGCCCCGGACGGCCCCCGGCGTCCAGAGCCTCTCGCTCACGCCCCCTGCGTGGGCCGCCGGTGCAGGAGGCCCAACTTCGACCACATCGCCTCCGCCGTGCGCCCGCCAGCCTCGGAGCCTCCGCTAAAACCTGTTGGTGGACCACGGCGACCACTGCTACTTTCCCGGCGGCCGTGCGAGAGATCGAGGAGGTGGTACCCGTGAACGTATCGACATGGGTGCTCCTCTCAGGGGTCATGGTCGGGCGATAGGTCGTCCGGGAGCGCCGTTCACGAGCACTCCCGAAAGGCACGACCATGCGATTCACTTCCGAACAGCGTCTCGATGACGGTGTCCTCGAACGCGAATTCACCCTCGGTGAGATTCCCGGCATTTTGTGGACGCCTGAATCTGCATCCGCACCCGTCCCGTTGATCCTGCTCGGCCACCCCGGCGGACTGCACAGGATGTACCCCCGGCTGGCAGCTCGGGCCCGGCACTCCGTAGCGGACGGCTTCGCAGCGGCCACCATCGAACTTCCCGGGGGCGGTGACCGGCCCCGTTCCGCTGTCGCCGAGGAGGCTCGCGTCGACCTGCACCGGGCGCTGGAGGCTGGTGAGCCGGTAGACGACGACATCGTCGACCGACTCGTTCTCCCGCTGGTCGAGAAGGCGGTCCCGGAGTGGCAGGCCCTCCTGAACGCCCTCCTTCCGCTGCCCGAGATCGGCGGGCAGGTCGGTTACGCAGGAGGAGTGATCGCCATCGGTCTTCGGCTGGCGGTGGTCGAGCCACGTATCTCGGCCGCCCTCCTGTTCGCCGGGAGTTTCGTGCCCCGCACCATGTTCGAGGAGGCCCGGCAGGTCGCCATTCCGCTGCTGGTCCTGCTTCAGTGGGACGACGAAGGAAACGACCGGCAGTTGGCCCTGGACCTGTTCGACGCCTTCGGCTCCGAGGAGAAGACGTTGCACGCCAACACGGGCGGGCACACCGGCGTCCCGCAGTTCGAGGGGGACGAGGTGAACCGGTTCTTCGCCCGGCACCTGAAGTGAGGCCGGGCCCCCGGACCAGCAGCAGAAGATAGGAGCTGTCTACCAGGGCGCCGCCATTGAGGCCGGGCTCCGGCCCTCCTCGATGGCGGCGAACCACCCCGTTCGCGCGGGGAAGACGAACGCACACTGGACGGATTTTGAGTCCGTAGGGGAACACCCCTGCTCGCGCGGGGAAGACTCGCGGAGCTTGTCCAGGTAGACGGACACGGTGGGAACACCCCCGCTCGCGCGGGGAAGACACCTGGCCGGTCTGCGCCGACGAGCGCGAGCTGGGAACACCCCCGCTCGCGCGGGGAAGACCGCGTGAACGGCGGTGCCGATGAACGCTAACCAGGAACACCCCCGCTCGCGCGGGGAAGACCACATCGTGGACGGGCACACGGTGGCGGCGGCGGGAACACCCCCGCTCGCGCGGGGAAGACTGCGTGTTGCTGACAAGAGGAACGTTACGCGTGGGAACACCCCCGCTCGCGCGGGGAAGACTCGGGCAGCTCCCGCACGCACAGCGGCCGGGTGGGAACACCCCCGCTCGCGCGGGGAAGACGTCGAGGATGTCGGAGAGTCCTGGCTCGTACCCGGAACACCCCCGCTCGCGCGGGGAAGACCGCGCGTGGCTCAAGGCCAACGGCTACGCGGACGGAACACCCCCGCTCGCGCGGGGAAGACGCTTGGTTTTTGAGCAGGGCGACGATGCAGGACGGAACACCCCCGCTCGCGCGGGGAAGACCACGTCGTCGGCGGTGGCCTGTCCCGGAGGGAGGGAACACCCCCGCTCGCGCGGGGAAGACACTTCTTGACCTGCACCTATACCGAGCATACCGGCGTTTCAGGATGCCTTTGCCCGACCTCGCTCACGTCCCCTGCGTCGGCCTCCGGTGCAGGAGGCCGAACTTCGACCACATCGCTTCCGCCGCTTCGATCGACGCCGCTGTCCGGGCCGGGTCCACGGTCGCCAGTTGGGCCACCACCGCTTGGGCCACGGCCATTCCGGCCGTGAGGGACGGGAAGAACGCGACGCCCTCCGCCGGGACCAGCACGATCTCCTCCGCCGCGCCCGCCAGGGCCGGGCTCGCCGCGTCGGTCACCGCGAACACCCTCGCGCCACGTGAGCGGGCCTCGTTCGCGGCCAGGACCGTGCTCTCGTACAGCCGCCAGAAGCTGATCGCGATCAGCACGTCGCGCGAGTCCAGGCTCGCCACGGCGTTCGCCAGCTCCGCGTCGCCCGCCGTCACGGCCAGCACGTCGTAACCGGCCAGCCTGGCGTTGTGGGCCAGCGCGATGCCCACCGCCGCGTAGCTGCCGTCGGCGATCACGATGGTGCGCCGCGCCTCCGCGACTGCGTGTGCGATGGTCGCCACCACGCTCTCGTCGAAGCGGCGGTTCAGCACGGCGAGGCTGTCCAGGTCGCGGCGCAGCGAGGCCGCGCCCGGTGAGCCGACGCCGTGGTGCTCGGCCGCCACCTGCGGCGCGCTCAGCGAGGACAGGTAGCGGGCACGCAGTTCCTGCTGCAACGCGGGCCAGCCCGCGAAGCCCAGGGCTTGCGCCGTGCGGGTCACCGTCGCGATGTTCACGCCCGCGAGCTGCGCCAGCTCGACCGTGGAGCCGAACGACGCCCGGCGCGGCTGGGTCAGCAGCACCTCCAGCACGGCGGCGGCCTTGGGGCGCAGTCCACGTTCGGGCACCCGGTCGCGCAGCCAGTCCTCGAAGCCGTCGGCGGCAGCACGGTCCGTCACGTCGCATCCTCCCGGAGTGGTCGAAGGAGACACGGTACGCGGTCGTTGCGCGACAGAAATGCAAAGACTCTTGCGGATCTGTGAATCTGCACTATACGTTGCCCGTCATCAACCGCGCTGGTCAGAGACACGGGAAGGTGTGCCATGACCCTGTTGGCCCGACTGGACAGACTCCCGCTGAGTCGTCCGCACTACGGCCTGCTGCTCATCGGCGGGCTCGGCTACACCTTCGACGGCATGGACTCCGCCGTCGTCGCCTTCCTGCTGCCCAGCGCGCAGCAGGTCTGGGGACTCGACAACGCCCACCTCGGGCTGATCGGGTCCGCGACTCCGTTCGGCTTCCTGTTCGGCGCGGCCACCGCGGGCCTGCTCGGCGACCGCATCGGCCGCAAGAAGGTCATGATGTACGCGCTGGCCTTCTACGCCGTGTTCTCGGTGATCGCCGCGTTCTCGCCGACCTACGAGGTCTTCCTGGGCGCCCGCGTGCTCGCCGGAGCCGGAGCGGGCGCGGAGAGCGCGATCATCGCGCCGTTCCTGTCGGAGTTCGTCCCGGCCAAGCGCCGCGGCTGGTTCGTGGGCGCGCTGGCCGGGTTCTTCTCGTTCGGGTTCGTCATGGCCGCGCTCATCGGCCGGTTCGTCGTGCCGATCTCCGAGGACGGCTGGCGCATCGCGCAGCTCATCACCGCGCTGCCGATCGTGATGCTGCTGTGGTGGCGGCGGTCGCTGCCGGAGTCGCCGCGCTTCCTCGTGCAGAACGGTCGCCTCGACGAGGCCGAGAAGGTCGTCTCCGACCTGGAGCGACGCGTGGAGAAGGCCACCGGCGAGCCGCTGCCGCCGGTGCCGCGGACCGCCGCGCAGCCCGTCGTGGAGACGCCGAAGGTCACGCTGGTCAGCGCGCTGAAGTTCCTGTGGAGCCCGGCGATGGCCAAGCGCACCGCCGTGATCTGGCTGGTGTGGTTCGTCATCACGTTCTCCTACTACGGCTTCTTCTCCTGGATTCCCACGCTGCTGGTGCAGCGCGGCATCACCGTGACGAAGAGCTTCGAGTTCTCGATCATCATCTACCTGGCGCAGATCCCCGGCTACTTCTCCGCCGCCTGGCTCAGCGAGCGGCTGGACCGCAAGAACACCATCGCGATCTACCTGGCCGGCTCGGCGGTCAGCGCGTTCTGGCTGTCCCAGATGGACACCCCGCTGACCATCACGATCGCGGGCGCGGTGCTGTCGTTCTTCCTCAACGGCACCTACGCGGGCGTCTACTCCTACACCCCCGAGGTGTTCCCGACCTGGATCCGCGCCAGCGGAACCGGCCTGTCCAGCGCGTTCGGGCGCGTCGGCAGCATCCTCGCCCCCACGATCATCGGCCTGTCCGCCGCGAGCCTGGGCTTCGCGGGCGTGTTCGGCCTGACCACGGCGGTGCTCACGGTCGGCGTGGTGTGCGTGGTGGTGTTCGGCCTGTCGACGGCCGGGCGTTCCCTGGAAGACCTGACCGAGCGGGGCGACCCCGCCGACACCGCGAAGGAGATGGCGAGGTGATCGCGTTGTCCGAGCTGGAGGAGCGGGTCCGCGAGACCACGGGCGTGCGGTTGTTCACCGTGCTCGCCTGGATTCCGCAGCGCCGCGCGCTGCGCCGCGTGCACAGCAGCCATCCGCAGGAGTACCCGGTGGGCGGGGAGAAGACCGTCGAGGTCGCCGCCGCGTGGCTGAACCGCTGCATCGAGGCGAAGGAGCCGTACTTCGGTCCCGACGCCGCCGCCGTGCGGGAGATCTTCGCCGACCACGAGCTGATCGAGAGCCTCGGCTGCTCCTCGATCGTCAACGTGCCGGTGCTCGACGAGGACGGGGAGGTGCTCGGCGTGCTCAACGTCCTGGACGCCGAGGGCAGCTACGACGAGGACTCGGTCGCGGCCGTGCAGCGCCTCGCGCCGCTCGCCGCCCCCGCGCTGCGCGAGGTCGTCGAGGGGAGCCGGGCATGAGCCTGCTGGTGCGCAACGCGCGCGTCCTCGACCCCGTCAGCGGCGACTACTCCGAGGGCGACCTGCGCTGCGAGGACGGCCGGGTGGTCGAGGCCGGTCCCGGCCTGTCCGCGCCGGACGCCCGCGTGCTCGACGTGGCCGGCGCGGTCGTGGTGCCCGGTCTGGTCGACGCGCACGTGCACGTCACCGCGGCCACCGCCGACCTCGCCGCGCTCACCCGGTTCGCGCCGTCCTACGTCGCCGCGCACAGCGCCCGCACGATGGGGCAGATGCTCGACCGCGGCTTCACGACCGTCCGCGACGCCTCCGGGGCCGATCACGGCCTGGCCGACGCGCAGGCGGAGGGCCTCATCCGGGGTCCGCGCCTGCTGTTCTGCGGCAAGGGCCTGAGCCAGACCGGCGGACACGGCGACGTGCGCGGACCCGGGGCGAACGCGCTGGAGGACCACCGGTGCTGCGCCGGGCTCGGCCGCGTCGCCGACGGGGTGGACGCGGTGCGCGCGGCGGCCCGCGACGAGCTGCGCAAGGGCGCGCACCACATCAAGATCATGGCCGGTGGCGGCGTCAGCTCGCCGACCGACCGGATCGACTCCACGCAGTACTCGGTGGACGAGCTGCGGGCGATCGTGCAGGAGACGGAGGCCGCCAACCGCTACGCCGCCGCCCACGCCTACACGGCGCGGGCCATCAACCGCGCGCTGGAGGCGGGGGTCCGGTCGATCGAGCACGGCAACCTGCTCGACGACAGCAGCGTGGAGCTGTTCCTCGCGCACGACGCGTTCCTGGTGCCGACGCTGGTGACGTACTGGGCGCTCAAGGAGGAGGGCCGCGACTTCGGGCTGCCCGAGGGGAGCTGGCGCAAGGTCGACGACGTCCTCACGGCCGGTCTGGAGGGCCTGGAGCGGGCCGCGCGCGGCGGCGTGAAGCTCGCCTACGGCAGCGACCTGCTCGGCGGGATGCACCGCCACCAGAGCCACGAGTTCCGGCTGCGCCGCGAGGTGCAGGACGCGATCGACGTGATCCGGGCGGCGACGGTGAACGCGGCCGAGCTGCTAGGCCTGACCGGCGAGATCGGCACGCTGGAGCCGGGGGCGCACGCCGACCTGCTGGTCCTGGACGGCGACCCGTTGGAGGACATCGGCGTCCTGGCCGACCCGCGTCGCCTCCGCCGGGTGGTCCAGGCGGGCGTCCCGGTCTGACTCACCAGGTCGCGGACAGCAGGTCGCACAGGGCCGCGCGGCCCTGCGGGGTCACCCGCACCGCGCGGCCCGTGCCGCTGCCCGTGATCCAGCCCCGCTCGGCGAAGCACGTCCGGAGGTGCGCTCCCGCCTGCCCCGCCAGGTGGGAGCGCCGTTCCGTCCAGTCCAGGCACGCCCGCGCGACCGGACGCCGCGACGGGCCGGGAGCGAAGGCCAGCTCCTGCGCGAACCACGCCGTTCCGGCCGGGGTGAGGGCGAACCCGGCCGTGTCGTCGAGCAGGCCGCGCGCGATCAGCGCGTCCGCGAGGCCCACGCCCAGCCGTCCGGCCAGGTGGTCGTAGCAGGTCCGGCCGCGGGCCAGCGCCGTGGCGGCGGTCGCCGCGCGCAGGGTGCTCGGCCGCTCGGCCGCCGGGTCGGCGTGCGCGGCGAGGTCCTCCACGAGCTGTGCCGCCCCGGGCGACGCGAACTGCGCGTAGCGGTGCCGCCCCTGGGTGCGGCGCACCAGCAGACCGCCCGCGACCAGGCGGTTCAGGTGCTCGCTGACCGTGGACGGCGCGACGCGC
Organism: Umezawaea beigongshangensis; assembly: GCF_016464305.1. Lineage (GTDB taxonomy): Bacteria > Actinomycetota > Actinomycetes > Mycobacteriales > Pseudonocardiaceae > Umezawaea_A > Umezawaea_A beigongshangensis. The sequence continues at coordinate 685,384 of NZ_JAEIOJ010000001.1, read as the reverse complement.
GCGTGCGCGGCCAGCTCGCCCGGCGTCCAGGCCCGGCCGTCGAGCAGCGCCAGGCAGATCTCGGCGCGCGTGCGGTCGGCCAGCAGAGCGGCCAGTTCGGCGAGCGCGTCCCCTCTCACGCCGGGAGAGTCCCACGACGACGTTTCGGCCGCGGCCGAAGGGTGCGGGGTCCAGCATCGACGGCGTGACCCCACTCGACCGGCCCGTTCCCCCCGTCCCGCACGCCACGCGCGGCGTCGCGTGGCTGCGCTCGCACGTGGCGCGCTTCAGCGACGGCGACGACCACGTCCGGCGGCGCGCGCTCGCCGTCGGCCTGCTCGCCCGGATCGACCCGGAAGCGCTGCGCCGCACCGCGCGCCGCGAGGGCGGCCACCCGGTGAGCGCGCTGGCGACGGCGCTCGGGGTGTCCGCGGACCCCGAGGACGTCGCCGCCGTCGCCGCGTCCTACCACCCGCACACCACGATCACCGCCGAGGCCGACGCCGCGGTGGACCGCCTCGTCGCCGCCTGCGGGGGAGTGGCCGACGAGCGTGCGGCCGCCCTGCTCGGCCTGCTCGTGCAGGCGTGCGACGCCACGGCGGCACTGGTCCGCTCCGCGCGCGCCGCCGGGTCGATCGAGGCGGCGCTGGCGCACGACCCGCCCGTCCGGCACACCCGGCGCGGCACCGACCTGATCGACCTCGCCGGGCTGCCGTTCGGCGCGGGAGCGCACGAGTGCCCCGGCCGCGCGCACGCCCTCGCCATCACCGCGGGACTGCTGGGGAGGACGTCGTGACGTTCCACGACCTGCACGACGGCCCCGAGCCGCTGCTGCTGCCGAACGCCTGGGACTTCTCCTCCGCCGCCGCGCTCGTGGCGGCGGGCTTCCCCGCGGTCGGCACGACGAGCCTGGGCGTCGCCGCCGCCTCCGGCCTGCCCGACGCCGAGGGCCTGGCCCGCGCGGAGACCCTCGCCCTGGCGGCCCGGCTGGTGCGGCTGCCGGTGCCGATCAGCGTCGACGTCGAGGCCGGGTTCGGCGACGACCCGCACGAGGTCGCCGCCCTGGCCGCCGAACTGGCCGGCCTCGGCGTGGCCGGGATCAACCTGGAGGACGGCCGTCCCGGCGGCGTCCTGGCCGGCGTCGACGCGCAGTGCGACCTGATCCGCGCGGTGAAGCGCCGCGCGCCGGAACTCTTCGTCAACGCCCGCACCGACACCCACTGGGGCGACCGGGGCGCGTCCACCGCGGAAGCGGTGCGCCGGGTCGCGGCCTACGCCGGGGCGGGCGCGGACGGCGTGTTCGTGCCCGGTCTCGCCGAACCGGGCGACGTGCGCGCCGTGGTCGCCGCCGTGCCCGTCCCGGTGAACCTGCTGCACCTGCCCGGCCGCACCACCGTCGCTCGCCTGGCCGCGCTGGGCGTGCGGCGGATCAGCACCGGCTCGCTGCTGTTCCGCGCCGCCCTGCGCGCCACGACCGCGGCGGCGCTCGCGGTGCGCGACGACACCCCGCTGCCCGCCGGCGTGCCGACGCACCGCGAGGTGGACGGCCTGTCCCGCGGGCATGATCTGCGACGAGGACGACGACCGGAGGAGTGAGACATGACGTCGCTGCTGGACGGGCTCGACGACCTGCTGCCCCAGTTGCACGACACCTACCGCGACCTGCACGCCAACCCCGAGCTGAGCGGGCAGGAGCACCGCACGGCCGCGCTCGCCGCCGCCGGGCTGCGCGAGCGGGGCTACGAGGTCACCGAGAACGTCGGCCGCACCGGCGTCGTCGGGGTGCTGCGCAACGGGGACGGGCCCGTGGTGCTGCTGCGCGCCGACATGGACGGCCTGCCGCTGCGCGAGGACACCGGTCTGCCGCACGCCTCCACCAACGGCGTCATGCACGCCTGCGGCCACGACGTGCACATCACCTGCGCGCTCGGCGCGGCCGACCTGCTCGCGCGGCACCGCGACGCCTGGAGCGGGACGCTGCTGATCGTGCTCCAGCCCGCCGAGGAGATCGGCGCGGGTGCGCGCTGGATGCTCGACGACGGGTTCCTGGACCGCTTCCCCCGCCCCGACGTGTGCCTGGGGCAGCACGTCGGGCCTCTGCCGGCCGGGGTCGTCACCGTCCGGCCCGGCACGATGATGGCCGCGGCCGACACGTTCACCGTGCGGCTGTTCGGCAGGGCCGGGCACGGGTCCACGCCCGAGCGCACGATCGACCCGATCGTGATGGCCGCGTCCGTCGTGCTGCGTCTGCAGACCGTCGTGTCCCGCGAGGTCGGCGCGCACGAGCAGGCCGTCGTCACCGTGGGTTCCCTGCACGCGGGCGAGGCCGCGAACGTCATCCCGGACGAGGCCGAGCTGAAGGTGAACGTGCGCAGCTTCGACCCGCTCGTGCGGCAGCGCGTCCTCGACGCCGTGCGCCGCGTCGTGCTGGCCGAGGCGCGGGCGTCCGGCGCGGAACGGGAACCGGAGATCGTGCCGCTCAACGCCTTCCCGCTCACCGTGAACGACACCGGGGCGACCGAGCGCGTCGTCACCGCGCTGCGCGAGCACGGGCGCGTCCTGCGGCCGATGCGGTTCCCCCTCGCGGGCAGCGAGGACTTCGGCCTGTTCGGCACCGAGGCGGGGTGCCCGTCGGTGTACTGGTTCGTCGGCGGCGCCGATCACGCGCTGTTCTCGCCGGAGGACCTGGAGCGGCTCGACGACGGCGTCCTGCCCGCCGGGGTGGCGTCCAACCACAACACGCGCTTCGCGCCCGTGCTCGACCCGACGATCCGCGACGGCGTGGTCAACCTGGTGGTCGCCGCCGCCGAGTGGCTCAGTCGGAAGTAGGGGGCCGGTCCGTTCGCCGCGCCGCGACGGGGACCCGTCCGCGGCGCGTGCGTCGCGCTGTCCCGTCGGGGTGACGGGGGAGCGTCACGCCGAGCCGGGCTGCCGGACGGCCGACGGGACGGACCCGCCCGCCTCGTCGGAGAGCTGACCGCGCTCCATCGCCTCCCGCGCGACCTCCTGGTCGAACGTGCTCGCGATCCCGAGGGTGAGGTTCTCGTCGAGGACCTCCTCCACCCCGTCCGCGGGCGGCGCGTTCTCGTCGTCCAGCGCGTCCCGCTCGTCCGGACCGCCCTCACCGGCCGACACCGGCGGTTCGAGGCCGACGTCCGGGACCTCCTCGGCCAGCCGGTCGGTCAGCGGCCGGGGGGTTGCCTCCTCGTGCGGAGTCATGCCGTACTTGGTCACGCCGGTCCAGTGCTCCGGCGGGTCCATGCCCGCTTCCAGCGGGTCCATCCTCATGCGGTCCTCGTCGAGGTCCTCCGCGGCGTTGAGGGCGGCCGGGTCGCGCTCGACCGCGTCCGGCAGCCCGGTGTCCCGGGGTGCGTCGGGGGTGTCGCCCGGTTCTGTCACTCGATCCTCCTCGCGAAAGACGCCCGCGGGTGCGCACGACGGCGACGCGTCCCGGAGTGCTCCGGCGAACGCCGCCGCCGTGCGGCTACCCGTGCGGCGTCCCGTCTAACACGTGAGGTTCATCGCGACACGTGGGCGACGAGCTTCCCGAGGTTCGCCACGAAGACCGACGAACTGATCACCAGCGGACGGTCGCGCGGCACGTACGGCGGCTCCTCCGGAGGCGTGCGCGGGTCGTGGGGGGAGGTGTCGTACACGTCGCCGACGTGCTTGCTCGCGTACGCCCTCCCGTCGTACGGGGTGGCCGGACCGGGGCCGAGGTAGGGGTTGGTGACGGCGTCGGCCGGCGTGAGCCAGTGGTCCTTCGTGCCCAGGTCGGCGACCAGCGCCGCCGCCTCGGCGTCGGTCACCGCGGGCAGCGGGAACGGCGCGTCGCGGAACAGGTCGGTCAGCTCCAGGTCGCGGATCGAGAAGTAGCGCGGCAGCGGGATCTCCTCGCCGCGGTACAGCGGCGAACGGGCCTTCAGGTCGGCGACCTCGGCCGGTGTCAGCGCGCTGAGCTGCTCGTAGGTGGCTCGCAGACCGGCGACGTCGATCGGCCGCCCCGCGGAGTAGTGGCTCAGCGTGGCCCGGTGGTCGTGGTCGAAGTAGTAGGCGCCGTTGTTGACGTTGGAGCCGAAGCGGTGCACGAAGCGCGGACGGTTCGTGCCCAGCTCGACGAACGTCGGGTGCGTGCGCCCGGCCAGCAGCGGGTTCTCCGCGATCTGCTGAGCGGTCAGCGGGCAGCTCTCCAGCCAGGCGATGGCCTCCGGCACCCGGCTCAGGTACGCGCGGTCGCCGGTCAGCCGGAAGTAGTGGAACAGCTGCCGCACGTTGGTCTGCGTGGTGTGCGTCGCGAGCGCCCGCGGCTCGTAGGAGCGGGCGCCGGCCGGTGCCCCGGCGGGCCGCCCGCCCGCCGCGCGCGACAGGTGCTGCAAGCCCCAGCCCGCCTGCGGTCCCGGCTGCTGCATCCGGCGCAGGCACCGCATGGCGCGGACGACCGGGCGCAGCAGGTCGCGGCGGCCCAGCCCGGAGACGCACATCAGGAGGAACTTGATGTTCTCCCCGAGGACGTCGTCGTTGAACGTGACGTGCTGCGTGTACTCGCCGTCCTCCATGCCGTGCGCGACGTCCGGCGGCAGCCACGACGGCAGCACGTCCGGCCAGTGCGTCTCGCTCACCGACCCGGCGAACGACGGGAACCGCTGCGGCCAGCCGCCGTCGGCGACACCGCCGGAGAACTGCGCCGAGAGCACGAACCGGACGGCGCGGTCCACCGGACCCCGGAACCGCTGGTCACCGCGCTCCAGGAGCAGCCGCAGCAGGAACTGCGCCGCCGACGAGGTGCCCGCGTCGTCGAACGTCGCGTTGCCGTAGTGGTGCTGGAACTCCTCCAGCCGCCAGCCGTTCGCGCCGATCCGCTCGTACCAGTCGAGCAGGGACGCCCGCCCGGCGAAGTCGTGGACGTAGTTCCAGCCGCCCACCGGGAGCTGCGCCCGCACCAGTGCCAGCCCGGTGCGCACGGCGGCGCGGTAGAACGCCTCGTCACCGGTGGCGTGGTACGCGTCGAGCAGGCTGTGCCCCACCGACGGCGTGCCCGGCGGCTGGATCCAGCACATCGTGCGCTTGGCCTCCATCTCCCCCCACGTGGTGGAGAGGTCCGGGAGGTAGTTCCACACGTAGCCACCGCGGTAGGACACGTGTTCGTCCATGTGCACGGCGGCGCGTCTCATCGCGCTGATCGTGTCGGCGCGCACGTCCGGGGCCGCGAGGGCGGCTCCGGGACGGACACCGAGCAGTGTCGCGGCCACGGGCGCGGCGGCGATCCGGGCGAACCTTCGGCGGTTCAGGGGCATCTGTCCAGCCTCCAACGAACGAGGGGATGTCTCGTTGCGTGGCGGCGCCGGTCGTTTCTACCGCGGCCGGGAGACCCCGGCAACGCCCGGGGTGGCCGCATCCGGTCAGGCACCGCCACCGAGCCCGCCGCGCCGGACAGGCGTAGCGTCGGGGGGCCGGACACCTCCGGCACGATCGCAGGATTCGCGCCTCACGCGCACCACCCGAGCCCCGGTCGACCACGTTGCACCACACGAGTTGGAACCGGTGAGATGACCGCACCCGAGCGCAGCACGACCGATCTCGCGCCCCCCACGAGGAGCAGCGGCGAGTGCCCCGCCTGCCCCCACCCGCTGGACGACCACGACGACCTGGGCAGGCGCTTCTGCGCCGCCACGACCTCGTCGGCGCTGTCCCGCGCCTGCATCTGCCGCTGACGGCACGACGAAGCCCCCGACCCGAAGAGGGCCGGGGGCTTCGTGCTGTCAGCGTCAGACGCTGAAGGCGTTGAACTGCTGCGCGGCGACGACGTCCTCGTTGTCGTCACGAGTGGTCCCGCAGCCCCACTGCTGGATCTTCGCGCCGTTCTCGATCCCGGCACCGCGCACGTCGACGCACTTCGTGTGGAAGGCGTTGCCCTCCCACGCGGTCCTGGACACCAGGGCGAGGGCGCCGTTGGACTGCTCGAAGAACGCGAACTGCTGGGCCGCGATGCCGGACGCGCAGTCCCACTGCTGGAGCTGCGTGCCGTTGCTCAAACCGGCGCCACGCACGTCGAGGCACTTGCCGGAGTGCTTGAACTGGATGCTCGTCCACTCCAGCTCCGGGGTCAGCAGGGTGAGGTGCTGCTGACGCACTTCGGCGCACTCGTACTGCTGGACGTCGGTGCCGTTGGCGGTGCTGCCGTTGACGACGTCGAAGCACCGCCCGCTGTTGACGTTCTGCAGCATGATGGTGATGGCCGCCGACGCCTCGACGTCCGCGGACCGCTGCTGCGACTCCGCGCCCGGCTCGGCCTTCGCCGTCTTCGCCAGAACCTCACCGACGGTGGACAGCCTCGGGTCGTCGACGGTGCCGGTCGTCGGGGCCCCCGCGCTGGCCGACGCCGAGAACGCACCGCTCGCCGCGAGAAAACCGACCGCCGCCACGACGGCGAGACGAGTGAACTGCTTCTTCACGAAAATCCCTCTTCCCCCACTGCACACAACGGATTTGGCGCGGTAGAACCGCACGAGGAAAGACCTTGGCAGTAGTCGCGAGGTCGCGTCAAGAAAGATTCTTGCCGTAACGAAGAGCTGGGTTCGGACGATGCACACGGCCTCGTTCGGACAATCGGGGCAAGCTGTTGTTCTGGAGTGTTCCACCGTTGTTCCGCGGATGTTCGGACCACGCCCTCGGCGTGGTCCGGCGTCTCAGATCACGCCACGGGCGGGCATCGCGTCGGCGACCCGGCTGAAACCGGCGACGTCGCTCCGGTCAGGTGGTCGCCGGGCCCGCCGTGCAGGTCCGCCGCCTCCGGGCAGCGGTCGTGGATGCCGTGCACGACGTCCGCGAGCCGCCGTTCGGTGCGGTCGAAGCTCCACGAGTCGCGGAACCCGTCCTGCGAACAGGCGGACGGCGTCCGGGGGCACGGCGCGGTGGCGCCCTCGGCGACGATCCCGCCCCCGTTCCTCATGAGCGTGACGGCGTCGCGCCCGTTCAGCTCGTTCTGCGTCGCGCGGGGCAGCCGAGCAGGTGATCACCGTGTCACCGAGCCGCGCGACCTTCTCCGCGGCGTGCACGGCGACGTTCCCGGAGCCCGAGATCACCACCTTCTCGCCGTCGGACGAGTCGCCGCCGACCTTGAGCACCTCCTCGACGAAGAACGCGGTGCCGTGGCCGGTGGCCTCGGTGCACACCCGCGCGGGCACGCCGGTGTGCTCGCCGATGTGCCCGGACGACTCCGTCGTGAGGGTCTGGCAGAAGCGCGTGACCTCACCGTCGGACCGGCACCCGGGGTCGAAGTCCGAGCCGCCCCTGCCGCCACCGATGGGCATTCCGGTGAGCGAGTTCTCGACGATCTGCTGGAAACCGGGGAACTTCACGATTCCAGGTTCGCGATCGGGTGAAACCGCAGGCCACTCCGGTGGGGGCCGAGCGCCGAGTCGAACTCGACCCGAAATCCGCGGTTGATCTGCCCGGCTCCGGAGTCGTCCACCGGGGGAAATCCGGAAGATGCTCTGCCGTTCGGGCTCGCCCGACCGGCGGAACAGCGCCGCGTCGGCGTACTCCGGGTGCTCGGCGACCACCGGGCCGAGACTGTCCGGGACCTCCCGCACGGCTTGGTGGAACTCGTCCTCGCCGGGATTCCGCCGCAGCACCTCGTCGTGGACGTCGCTCACCGGTCGTCGGGCGAGAGGGACGCCCCCCGAGACAGTCACCCCGGAGGTCTGAGCTGGTCGCACGGGCTGTCGACGGGGCAGGTGCGCCAGGAACGCGAACAGCGGGTGGAGGACGAACCGGCCGGTGCGAAGGACGTGCCGGCGGCGAAGACGATCGCAGCGACCGGCGACGTCCGAGAACGGGAGAAGGGCCAGGAACTCGTTCCTGGCCCTTCTCCCGGATGGTGCCCCCGGCAGGATTCGAACCTGCGCTCCCGCCTCCGGAGGGCGGTGCGGTCACCGGCCGCGCCGAGCGTTCTACCAGCGTAAACAGCAAAATGATCTTGTGCGTGAGAGTAACTTTGGCCCGTATTTGGCGCAGGTCGACGTCGTGCTGGCCGTTTGAGTCGATCCAGCAAGCGCAAGCGGCTGTAACAGGAGGGGCAGCAGGGGTGAGGCCTGGGCATCGCTGCTGTCCTCTGCGGGGCGACACTTCCAGTCACTCGTAGCCCGTGCACTGCTCTACGGCCGTCTCAGCGTTGCGCTTACGGCCCTGTACGGAGATCGACATGGTGTACTCGTTTTCCCGGCATGGAAGTCGGCTGTCGTCAAGCCAGTAGGGTCTCCAGGCAAGCGAGAAGGTCGATGGACACCAGTACACCCGATCCCAGGCTGTTGCAGCCTCCCTCGAAGAGCAGTGTGGTTGGTTGCGGGACCCCTGTGCGGGGGCCTTGCCGTCACGCGGTCCGACGGGACCATTCACTGTCAATTTGGTGTCCAGCTAGTTAGTGATACGCTTGTGTTTCGCTTTGTGTCCGCCTTCGGCAGGGACGCAAACGTTTCGGCAGTAAACTTTCCCCATATTCTCGATGGTTTCTTCACTCCATTGGGCTGCATCTGTCGGTATACTATCCAGTCGCCATGCTGTTTCGATGGTCTCCGCATCGTCTAGCTCGCTTCGGGTCACGACACGATGCGTGAGAACTCGGTTTTCTTCATCAACATGCTCTAGTAGCACCTCGTCATTCTCCATTGGAAAATGGGAGTGCAAGAGGGTGACGCCAAAGCGTTGAGATGCGCCATGCCGTTTCAGAACTGCTGCGACCTCGGCAAGGCAGTCCGCATCCTGCAACGACAGATTGTCGACATCATCAATGTGGGGCAGTTCTCGAAAGTTGATTGCCTCGGTCATGTCTTCATCCTTTGTTGGATGGATGATGTATAACATTCTATCAACGATAGAGATATGATCTTGAATAATCCACCCGATCGTGGGAGTTGACTTCCTCGCTTGGAAATCGAGTCGATCTATCGGAGAACCGGCTGGCCGTTGGACTGCGCAGTAGGGAGTAATTGTCGCCACCTTGGGGAAGATGGTTGCTCGGCCCAGAGAGACCACTGGGACAGCTCTCCTGGGTACTGTCTCATCAACTATTAGCAGGTCAGAGACATAAGAGAGACAGGTGGGACAGGTGGGACAGGTTGGAGGTGAGGCGCGTAGGCCGGTAACTTTTGGGGCGCGCCCTTCAGGACGGATGGGCGACACTCTTGCTGCTCCCTGTTACTGACCTGAGGGTAGAGTAACCGAAAGCAGATCTACGGTAAGGATTTCAGGAGGGTTGCCATCCTGGACCCCGACCATGGCGGTAACGTGGAGCTTCTGCTTTGTCTCCATAGGCCATTCGAGCAATCCTGGGTCTTCGGATTCATCGAACGTAAGTGCTGAGACTTGTTGTACTGCAGCAGTGAGATTCCATGTCATTGCAACTACAAGCCATGCGCGTCCACCAATTCGGTATGTCGAAACCTTATCAATAGACAGAAGTTCCAAGCTTTTGGAGGTTTCCATTCGATACATACGTAGACCGGCAGTCAAATCGCCTACCAGGTTACTTTGCATCCTGCTAACTGTATTCTTGCATGCATGGCCAACTGCTGAGGTCAAAATATCATTAGTTCCGAGCAGGTCGACCGATAGATAGCCGACTTCTTGTTCTGTTTTTTCTGCAATTAGCTCTAGTAGAGTGCCGACATTCCGGCAGTAGATAAAGTCGTTGATGCGGTCCCCGAGATCCTCCGTAAGTTCCATGCGCAGCTCGGGATGGAGTTCTTTATCTCCAAATGCGGCTGCATCATTGGATACAAAGTAAAGCTTACCGGGATTCGTTCTGCAGGCGTCCTTGGCCGCCAGCCATAGGATTACGTCGCGAGCCCCGTAGCCCGACTTCGTCCATGAAGTAGAAGCGGGCAGTTTTCGCCATATTTCGCGCGAAATTCCTTCTGTGTGCATAGAGGCGTCTGTGGACAGTACTGTTATGTCGCTCTGAAAAGCGGAGGTTAGCCGATTGGCGGTTTCGCTCGGGCGCTCGGGGTTCTCTACGTGCGGGCGTGTCTTGGCGGATTCGCTGTACTTTGAGAGTTTTCTGTTCGCTTCGACACTCTTGTGCCATGCATCCTTGATGTCTGACATAAGGCCTGCGCGAAATTCTTCGAAGGTGAAATCTGGAACGGCTATTACGTTACCTGATTCTCGCGCCAATTCTCTAAGCAGGAGCCATCGTCGGTCGTTCGCATTGGGAATGGCTCGCAGTTCGTTGGCATCGATTACAATCATCTGCTACCTTCGGTTATCGGTGTAACGGCGCAGTTTGCTCGGGAATGAATAAGCGGATCGATTAACTTGCCCATGGAAGAGTGGAGTGTAGTTCGCTCAGAGCAAGGCTGTCATGCTCTCGATGATTGCATGAGCTCCAGCTCGTGATAGTGTTTCGCGTTTTCCGGGCTTGTTTGCGTATCCGATAGATTTGGCTCCCGCTGCGTGACTTGCCTCGATATCGGTAGCAGTATCACCAATGAGTACAGTGTCGGTAATACTTACACCAAGCTGATCGGCGGCTAGTGTCAGGGAAAGTGGGTTCGGTTTCATTGAAGCCGGATCGGCATGGACGCGGCCAGATATAAAAGAGACGATGTTGTCTAGGTTATGCCTAACCAGATACCGGTGGATGGCTGCTGTCGAATTGTTGCTAACCACTGCCACAGGCCGACCGCTCTCAACGATGTGACGCATGACCTGGACAGCAAACGGGGTCGGCTCTGCCGATTCGACTGCCTTGATTTCTGCTTCTACAAGGTAGTCTTCGATATCAAGCAGCGAGTCTTGTTTGTGAGCCCCGGTCCAGCGGAGCACATCCATAGGGTCCGTCTCATCGTTTATTGCAGGTCTAAAGACCGTCTCGTGTTGTCGCAAGATTGCGATCAAGTCGGATGCAATTCCGTCAGCTGCGTGGCCCGCAAAGACGCTGCATATCGGCCCATCAAAGTCGAAGAAGACAGCCTTTGCCTTATCGAGGATCGCGCTGTGTGTCTCAGTCATGGGCGTACTCCCGGGCGATCGTGTTCCAGATCGAGTCGAACCAAGTGCGTGCCTGGCGGACGTATTCAGCCGCGGTTGAGGTGTCGTCGCTCTCGCTTACCGAGTACTGGAAGAGAGTGGCATCCTTGCCCATCGGGTCGTAGATTGAGATCGGTTCGCCCTTGATCGTCACGTCATGCTCAACGACTGGGTAGAATCCGAAGAAAGCGTCTTCATTGTTGAGGATGTAGAGCTTAAGTACTGGCGGGATGCCGTGGACCCGGACCTGAACACTGCCAGACTTGATTAGACCCAGGTCGGTGAGTTCTTGCACGTCGTCAACGATTGCGTCGATTGATCGTTCGCTGATGCGCTTTTGCCGCATCCGCACCGCTGGGTCATCGGCTGCGGTGTCTGCCCTGCATGGAAGTGCCATCGGTACGGTCATGTCGGACACCATGATGCGGATGACGACGCTTTCGGGCGTGAGTCGTCCGGCGCGCACCTTGTCGAGCACTTCCGACAGCGTGTTGCGGAGTGTTTCGCTTCCGAAGCCTGCGAAGTCGATCGAGACGTGGGTTCGCTCGAACGCCGCTTCGACGTGCGGGCGGAGTCCTACGGGGCGCTCCGTTTGAGCCCGCACAAACGTGCCACTGCCCTGACGGCTGACGATCAGGTGTTCGGCCGCCAGGAGCCGTAGCGCTGTCTTGACCGTCTCCCTGGCGACACCGAACCGGCTCGCCAGGGCGGGCTGCGAGGGCAGCTTGTCGCCGGGCTGGAGCTTCTTCGTCAGGATCGCGGCCCGCAGCTTGTTCGCGATCTGCTGCGACTCGGTACGTGGGTCGTCCGGATCAAGGTCGTCCAGGTACTCCAGGCCGTCGCTCATGACGTAAGCATAGCGCCTGACTAGCCAAGACGTACTTTCTGGATACATCCGCTTGACATGACTAGCCATGTCCGCCAAGCTTCAGACATCGGCTCACCTGACTAGCCAGGGGAGCCAGGAGGAGGCTTAGAGATGGACACCACGAGCTACTACCCAGACGGTTTGACCTCTGCTGCAGTGGAGCGGCTGTTGGACGTTCAGGTGTCGGTGGAGATCGCGGCTGCTGCTAAGCCGTCGTCGGCGCTGTTGGACGGGTCGGCGCGGGAGCGTCGTAACCGGCGCATCGTGGAGCGGGCGCTCAAGGGGATCACCCCGAAGTACGGCGTCACGGTGGAGCAGGCCGCCGCCGAGCTGGAGGAGCTGGCAAGGCCGGTGGTCGTGTCGAACGTGTTGCCCGCACCGGTGTTCGGCCGCTCGAAGGGTAAGGGGCGCAAGGCGCGTCGCAACGCTGCCCGCCGGGCCGCCGTGGTCACGTCGGGCGCGGGGCGGGTGGCGTGATGGCGTTGACGCAGAACGACCTTGGCCACCAGGCAGGTCGGTTCCTGGTCGTCGGTGACGGGCGTCTGCGCGTGGACTTCGCCGCGCTGATCGCCGTGGTGCGGGAGTTGGTCGACCGTGAGGTTCGAGCCGCTTTTCCGGTGCCGGAGGACCTGACCGCCGCCCTGGCCGCGGCAGACCTGACGTGGAGCCGGGAGACCGGCGACGAAACCGCCACCCCGAACTACCTCCGGCACCTGGCCGTCACTGCGTCCGGCCTGCTTCACCCGGATCGCCGCCACGCTGACCGCGCGGTGCACCCCACGTACTGACTTCGCCCGGACCGGCGGCCTACTCCCGCCAAGAAGCCGCCGCCGGTCCGGCCCCATCCACACCGCCCCCATGAGGCGGGTGAGGAGAACCAAGCATGTCGGACAACGCCCACCGGTGCGACCTCGTGGACGAACGCACCGGTGACACCTTCTACCAGCCCAACCCCTACGGTCTGGTGACCCCGGTCGCCACCGCTGACGGTTCGGCCCCGCCGTCCCAGCGTGGTCGAACCTGGGAAGACCTGACCGCGTCCGGTCGCGTGCTGCGCCCCGCCGGGGGTACGCGATGAGCACCCCGCCGATTCGAATCGTGTCGTTCGGCTACCTGCACGACGCCCCACCGGAGGCCGAGCTGGTGATCGACGTGCGGCAGCTGCTGCGCGACCCCGCCCGCATGAAGGGCGCCGGTCTGCTCGACCAGGACGGCCGTGACGTCGCGGTGCGCCAGGTGGTGCTGTCCACGCCGGGCGCGGCAACGCTGCTGGACATCGTGTCGCAGGCCGTCGACGTCGCCCGCGTCACCCGCAAGCCCATGACGATTGCGTTCGGCTGTGCCGGCGGGCGGCACCGCTCGGTGGCCCTAGCCGAAGTGCTGGCCGGACTGCTGGCCGCCGAGGGCGTGACGGTCGAGCTGGAACACCGGCACGTCCACCTGCCCCGCGTGGTGCGTGAGGGCGACGACCGGGAAGGACACCGTCGGTGAGCATCCCGCCGCCCTTACTGCTGCTCCTGGTCGCGCTGGCCCTGGCCGCCGTGGTCGTGCTGTGGAAGCTGCTGGCCACCGCCGGTCTGATCGGCCTGGCTCAGTGGCTGGTCATCACCCAGGCCGAAGACCCGACCGCCGTGGTGGTCGTGGTCGGAGTGCCGGCCCTGGTCCTGGCGGTGCTGCTGCGCCGTCTGCGCCGCACCGATCGCGGCCCGTCTCGTTCCCCGCTGTACCTGCGCCGACAGGAGGTGTCCCGATGAGCACGTTCGCCGAGAACCGCCGCGCCGACAAGGCCGCTGCCGCCGAGCAGCGCCGGGCCGACCAGGCCATGCTGTTCGAGCAGCGCCGCGCCGACGCGGAGGCCCGCGCCGAGCGGGAGCGCGCCGACCAGGCCGCCGCCGCGAAGCTGCGCCAGGAGCGCGCCGACGCCGCCCGCGCTCGCCGTGCCGCCGCTCGTGCCGCGGTGACCTCGTGGGTGTCCGCGCACACCATCGACCTGTTGTTCCTGCCGGTGGTGCTGGTGCCGGCGGTGCTCGCCTGGTCGGCGATCGCCGGGTTCGGCCACGACCTGTACGGCGCACCGGGCTGGACGATGCCGCTGTTCTCCGAAGCCGCGATGTGGGCGTTCGCGTTCGCCCGTGCCGCCGCGTTGCGTGCCGGTCGCCCGACCGGGCGGCTCACGCTCGGGGTGTGGGTGTTCGCCGGGGTGTCCGGGACGTTGGCGTTCCTGCACGGCCTGACCCACCCCGGTGGCGGAGCGGTGGATGGCATCGTCATGGCGCTGGTCGCGGTCGGTGGCGTGGTGGTGCACCAGATGGTCACCGCCGCCCCCGCCAAGCCGCGCCCGACCCGTGAGCAGCGCGCCGCCTCCCGGCTTCACCGCCTGGCCGCCCGCCGGGTGGAGATGGTGCGCCGCACCGCCCTGCGCCACGCCGTCGCCGAGTTGGCTGCGGACGGCACCGCCACGCTGGTGCACCGGCCCGGTCTGGTGGAGCTGCGCCGCGGTTGGACCGGCCGTGTGCGGCTGATGCCCACCACGGTCGCCGGGTTGCCGGTCACCGATGGGTGGGACGACGCCGCCGCCGACCTGGTGGCCGAGATCGACGCCTACCGCGCCGCGCTGCCCGCCCCGCGCACCGACGCCGCCATGATCACCACGGACCCCGTGGAGACCTCGCCCGCGACCTTCACCGCGCAGACCGCGCACAGTGCGGGAAATGCGGAAACGGTGCCCGCGCCCGACGCGGACAAGATCGCGCGCTACACCGCCCGCGTGCGCGCCGCGATCGACCGCCAGGCCCTCCCGAAGCACCCCTCACAGACCCAGGTGCGCAAGTTCCTGCGCTGCCGCTCCGAGCACGCCGCCGCCGTGCACCGCGCTCTGTTCCCCACCCACGACAACGGCCCCGATGACGAGGGCGGCACCCGCCAGGAGGTGATGGCATGACCACCGCACACGAGCACGACAACGACGGCCAGGAGCACGCCAAGGTGCTGCCGCTGCCGGTACGCCGCACCGACGCCCCGACCGCGCCAGGGACCGAGCTGGAGCCGGACGCGACCGTGGTCGGCGAGGTGCTGACCGAGCAGGAGTCCGCCGAGCTGGACCGCCGCATGGCGGCCGAGCGGGCACGGGCGGCGGCCGGTGCGGTGGTGCGGGTCGTCAAGACCGGCGCCACCCACGAGGTCACCCGCCGCACCGGTCGGGCGGTGGTGCGCAACGTCGGCTACGCCGTGGCCGGCTCCCGCGCCCTGCGCGCCGAGCGTCGCGCCCGCCGCCACCACACCGACCTTGAGCAGGCCATCACCACCCTGCGCGTGAACGCCAAGGACTCCGACGACTTCCGCGTGCTGCGGGAGCTGGAGCAGGCGTTGGAGCAGCGCCGCTCCGGGCAGGCACAGCGTGGCCGTGAGCGCCGGTTGGAGGTGCTGCGGTGGTCCGGTGGCGCGGTGGTGCTCCTGGCATCGGGCCACGTGCTGCTGCTGGGCTACGCCGCCGCTCAGGCCGTCGTCGGCGCGGGCTCGCTGACCGATCGATGGCACGACATCGTCGGCTTCTGGACCACCGTGGTCGAGGTGTCCCCGGTGGGGGCGTACTGGTGGGCATGGGCCACTTCCGGCGCGGTGGTGTGGGCGGCACGCACCATCCCGGTGGGCCGCTCGCGCGGCACGTTGCCGATGTGGGCCGGTGAGGAGCAGACGCGCCCGGCTGACGGGCGCGACATCATCCCGGACGAGTCCGCAGTGCTCTCCGCGCTGCGGCACCTGTCCGGCCTGCCCGCGCTCAAGCAGGCGTTCAAGGAGGGGTGGGGACGCAGCATCACGCCGACGTGGGTGCAGCCGCCGCACCGGGACGGCAAGGGCTGGCGGATGCAGTTGGTCATGCCCAAGGGCGTGCCGGTGGAGGAGATCGTCAAGCGCAAGACCGTCTTCGCCCACAACCTGGTGCGCCTGCCGGTGGAGGTGTGGCCGTCGGAGCCGAAGGACCAGCCGGGCGTGCTGGACCTGTGGGTGGCTGACCAGGGCGCGTTGTCCGGGCCGGTGGAACCGTGGCCGCTGCTGGAGTCCGGCACCGTGGACTTCTTCGCCGGGGTGCCTCTCGGGGTCAACATCCGAGGGGAGCGCGTCACCGGGCAGCTCTCGGAGAAGAACTACGCCATCGCCGGGATGATGGGCAGCGGCAAGTCCACGCTGATCATCACCATGCTCACCGGCGCGCTGCTGGACCCGTTGGTGGACGCCGACGTGTTCGTGCTGGCCACCAACGCCGACTACGACCCCATGCGCAACCGTCTGCGGACCCTGCGCACCGGCGCGGACCGCGAGACCGTCACCGCGTGCATGGACACCCTGCGCGAGCTGTACCGCGACCTGGAGACCAGGGGCAAGGCGTTGCAGCAGCACGGAGCGCGAGCGGTGACGCGCAAGCTCGCCGAGAAGGACGCCCGGCTGCGCCCGCGCGTCGTGGTGATCGACGAGTGCCAGGCGCTGTTCATGGACAACGAGCACGGGGAGGAGGCAGCCGACGTGACCGTGAAGCTGATCAGCGCCGCCCGCAAGTACGGCATCGTGCTGGTCTTCGCCACCCCGGAACCGTCCACCGCGTCGCTGCCCCGCAAGGTCATGGCCGTGGTGTCCTGCAAGGCGTGCTTCGCCATCGGTGACCAGCAGTCCAACGACGCGGTGCTCGGCACCGGCAGCTACAAGCAGGGCATCTCGGCGGTGTCGCTGGAGCCCAAGACCACCGAAGGCCCCGGCGACATCGGCACCGCGATGGTGCGCGGCATCATGGCCAAGCCCGGCCTGCTGCGCAGCCACTACCTGACCACCGATGAGGTCACCGCGGTCATGGAACGCGCCGTCGCCCTGCGCGCCGGTCACGTCTCCGCCCCGGCCGAGGACGACGCCCCGGCGGTGGACACGTTGGCCGACATCGCCCGCGTGCTGGGCAGCGAAATGCGGCTCCGCTCGGCGGTGGTGCTGTCGCGGCTCATCGAGCACGACCCCGACCACTACGGCGACTGGTCGTTCAAGGACCTGCGCGCCGTGCTGGACCGCCACGACGTGCCCCCGCGCAAGTACCAGGGCGACAGCGTCGTCCGTGCCGACGACATCACCGACGCAATCACTCGCCGTGACGACGACGCGGCGGACGACACCGCCGAGTAGTGCGAAGTCCTCGGCGACGACCGCCGAACCCCCGTGGTGAGCCAGGGGAAGCAGCAGGGGAAGCACGCCGAACCGGGGGAAGTATCCCCAACTCCGTCCCCTGACCGCTTCCCCTGGCCCCAACAGCCAAAACCCCATAAGGGGAAGATCGTCTAAGGGGCGTGCGGACCAGCGAGAACGCCCCGGAACCGCACTCGTGGTTCCCCCGCGCGGTTCGTCCCCTCATCCCCTTGGCGCGACAGCGCGCGGCCTTGTCCGCCGGTCCGCGTGCCGACCGCGCACACCCACATGTCGTCACTGAAAGTGATCGAAAGGTGTCGTCATGAGCACGGTCATGCACATCGTCAGTGATCTGCGCGCCCTCGCCCACCAACTCGGACTCAGCGACAACCCCGTGCCCTGTGCGGCACCCGCGTCGACACCGGCGCACCCCGCAACGCGCCCATGTGCCCCACGTGCATGCGCCACGCCGGATGGACCCACGACAAGCGCCGCTGACCCACCGAACCAACCACCGTCCGAAGGAGACGAACGTGCCACCTCACAACCCGCTGTTGTCGGCCGCGCTGGACACCGCCGCCCGTGGCTGGCCGGTCTTCCCCCTCGTGCCCGGCGGCAAGCGGCCCGCCGTGCGCGACTGGGAGCAGCGCGCCACCACCGACTCCGACCGCATCCGCCGCTGCTGGAACCACGGCCCCGCCTACAACATCGGCCTTGCCACCGGCCCGGCCGGACTGGTCGTGGTGGACCTCGACGTGGCCAAGCCCGACAAGCCCAACCCGGACGGTTTCCGGCACGGCCTGGAGGTGCTGGCGCTCCTGGCCGACGACGCCGACCAGGAGTTGCCCGACGACACCCGCACGGTGTCCACCACTTCGGGTGGCCGGCACCTGTACTTCACCGCCCCCGCCGGGGTGGAGTACCGCAACACCGCCGGGAAAGCCGGACGGCTCATCGACAGCCGCGCGCACGGCGGCTACGTCGTCGCACCCGGTTCCACCGTGGACGGCCGCGGCTACCAGCTGGTGCACGACGCACCACCGGCGCCCTTGCCGACGTGGCTCGGTGAACTGCTGCGGCCCGCGCCGCTGCCCCCGCCACCGGCCCAGCCGATCCGGTTGCGAGTGCCAGCTACCGACCGGCGCGGCCGGTACCTGCGAGCCGCCATCGACGCCGAAGTTGCCCGTGTGGAGGGGGCGACCTCGGGACAACGCAACTTCGCCCTCTACTGCGCCGCTCAAGCCCTCGGACAACTCGTCGCCGGTGGAGCACTCACCGACGACGAAGTCCGCAACGTGCTCATGCGCGCCGCCGCTGGCCACATCGCTGTCAACGCCTACACCCACCACACCGCCGAGCAGACCGTCAGCAGCGGTCTGCGTGACGGTGCCCGTCGACCACGCCGAGTGGCCGCGTGAACCACATGTCTGACTACGAGGGAGCGACCACCGCTATGACCACTGCACTGCCGGTCGAACCCGACCCGTTCGCCGACGCCTGGACCGCCGACAAGCTCATGGCCGCCGACTTCCCGGACCCGAAGTGGGCCGTGCCCGGCGTGCTTTGTGAAGGCGTGACCCTGTTGGCGGGACCACCCAAGGTCGGCAAGTCGTGGATGTCGCTCGGGTTGGGTCTGTCCATCGCGTCCGGTCAGCCCGCGTTCGGCAGCATCGACACCGGCCCGGCCGCCCCGGTGCTGTACCTGGCGTTGGAGGACACCGCGCGGCGGCTCAAGACCCGCATGGGCAAGATGCTCGGCGACCAGCCCGCGCCGCACCTGCTCACCCTGGCCACCCAGTGCCCGCCGCTGCCGCAGGGCGGTGACAAGGCCATCGCCGGATGGCTGCGCGGCAACCCGGCCGCGCGCCTGGTGGTCATCGACGTGTTCGCCAAGGTGCGCGGAACCGAACCCGGCAACGTCCAGCAGTACGACGCGGATTACCTCGCGGTTGGCCGTGCCAAGCGCGTTGCGGACCACTTCGGGGTGTCGGTCGTGCTCGTCCACCACGTCCGCAAGGCCACGCACGAGGACTTCCTGGCCACCGTGTCGGGAACTAACGGCATCGCGGGCGCGGCAGACGCCGTGCTGGTGCTCGAACGCGGACGCAACAACGCCGATGGTGTCCTGCACATCACCGGCCGCGACGTGGAGGAAGCCGACCACGCACTGAGCTTCAACCCAGACAACGGTTCGTGGACCATGCTCGACGGTCCCGCCATCGACCACACCATCGGCGACACCCGCGCCGTGATCCTGCGCTACCTGCGCGAGAACAGCGGCAGTACACCCGCACAGATCGCCACCGGGACCGGCCTGGACGCCGGGAACGTGCGGAAGACGTGCGCCCGGATGCACGACGCCGGGCAGCTCACCAAGGACGCCACGAGCCGCTACTTCGCGCCTCTCCTGTGACCGGGTGGGACGGCTTCCCGACCAGGACCTGTCCCACCTGTCCCACCTGTCTCGCAATCCCGCCTGACCAGCACAAAGCAGGCGGGACAGGTGCTGTACGTCCTGTCCCGCCTGTCCGCACCACGTACGAAAGGGCCACCGCCGATGCGGGCACCACGTGAACGGCTCACCGTCGCCCAGTTCTGCGCGGAGATGGGCATCTCCCGATCCACCTTCTACGACTGGAAGGCCAAGGGCCGCGCTCCGCGCTGCCGCAAGTTGCCGAACGGCGAACTGCGCATCGACCGCGCCGACATCGAGTCCTGGTACGACGCCTTGGAGGTCGCGGCCTGATGAGCACCACCTACGACGTCCGCATCTACAAGACCGAGACCTACCAGGGCAAGAAAACCACCACCCACTACGTGCGCTGGAAAGTCGCGGGCAAACTCCACCGGGAAGGCTTCCGCACCGCGGCTCTGGCCGACAGCTTCCGATCGGAGCTGGTCTCGGCGTCGCGACGCGGTGAGGCGTTCCGTATCGACACCGGTCGGCCGGTGTCGATGCGGCGCGAGGAACAGACCATGTCGTGGTTCCAACTGGCGTGCGCGTTCGTGGACATGAAGTGGTCCCGAGCCGCAGCCACGACCAGGCGCACGAATGCGGAAGCGCTCACCACTGTGACGACGGCGTTGTTCACCACCACCAAGGGCAAGCCGGACGACAAGCTCATCCGGGCCGCGCTGGGCCGGTGGGCGTTCAACACCAGTCGCCGCGACCAGGACAAGCCGGACGACATCGCGGGTGCGCTGCGCTGGATCGAGCGGAACACCCGCCCGGTGTCAGCCCTGGCCGATCCTGAAGTGCTCCGCCCGGTGCTCGACGCCCTCACCGTCCGACTCGACGGCAAGCCCTACGCGCCCAGCGTGGTCAACCGACGCCGCAAGATCCTGTCCACCACCGTGGAGTACGCCGTTGAAAGGAAGTTGCTCACCAAGAACCCGATCCCGGCGCTGAAGTGGACGGCTCCGCGAACGGTGCACGCGGTGGACCGGCGGTCGGTGGCCAACCCGGTACAGGCCCGGACGCTGCTGGCCGCTGTCGGCACCCAGCAGCGCAGCGGGCCGCGCCTGGTGGCGTTCTTCGGGTGCCTCTACTTCGCGGCCATGCGGCCAGAGGAAGCCGTAGCGCTGGCCAAGCACAACCTGTCGCTACCGGCCGACGGGTGGGGAGAACTGACCATCGACACGGCCGAGCCGCACGCGGGAAAGGAGTGGACCGACAGCGGGGCCAACCGTGACCGGCGACAGCTCAAGCAGCGCGCACGTGGCGAGAGCCGCACGGTGCCGTGCCCACCGGAATTGACCGCCCTGCTGCACTCCCACATCCGGCAGTTCGGCACGGCGGCGGACGGTCGGCTGTTCACCGGCGAGCGCAACGGCCAGGAACTGCCGAAGCTCACCATCGTCCGGGCCTGGCAGCGCGCCCGCACCGAGGTGTTCACGCCGGAGGTGGTCGCCACGCCGCTGGCGGGCACGCCGTACGACCTGCGGCACGCGGCGGTGTCGACGTGGCTCAACGGGGGAGTGCCCGCAGTGACGGTGGCGGAGTGGGCGGGGCACTCGGTGGAGGTGCTGCTCAAGATCTACGTCAAGTGCCTGGACGGGGAGGCTGCGGCGGTCCGGCAGCGTGTTGAGGCTGCTCTGGGGCACCGACCGGGCGGCTAGAACTTTGGCACGTATTTGGCACAGACACCCGTAGACGGCCGGTCCTGACCGGACACGGCCGGACAGACGAGTAAGGCCCTTGACCGGCTTAGCGCTGGTCAAGGGCCTTTTCGTGCTGGTGGAACGATGTGCCCCCGGCAGGATTCGAACCTGCGCTCCCGCCTCCGGAGGGCGGTGCTCTATCCCCTGAGCTACGGGGGCCGCAGCTACGGACAGAAGCTTAGCGCACTGTCGGAGACGCCCCGCACCCCCTACCCTCCGACGGTATGGATCCGGTGCGCGTGCGGTTTGTCCAGGGCTCTGACCTGCGGCTTCGGGTGATCGAGCAGGGAGATCCCGACGCTCCCGCCGTTCTGCTCGTCCACGGCTACCCGGACGACTCCGGCGTCTGGGACGGGGTGGCCGACGAGCTCAGCTCGCGGTTCCGCGTCGTGCGGTTCGACGTCCGGGGGCACGGGGGGTCCGACGAGCCGACCGACGGGTACGGACTCGACCTGCTCGCCGCGGACATCGCGGCCGTCGCCCGGAGCACCGGCGAGGAGCGGGTGCACCTCGTCGGGCACGACTGGGGCTCCGTCCAGAGCTGGCGCGCGGCCTCGCTCCACCCCGAGCTGTTCGCCACCTTCACCAGCATCTCCGGGCCGGACCTCGGTCATCTCGCCGACTGGGTGGGGCGCAACCGGCACGCGCCCTGGCGGGTGCTCCGGCTGCTGGCGCCCTCCTGGTACATCGCTTGCTTCAAGGTCCCCAAGATCCCCGAGCTGCTGTGGAGCACGCCTGCGGTGCTGCGCGCGTTCCACGCCTCCCGGCGGAACGCGGTCAACGGGCTGGAGCTCTACCGGGCCAACGTCGGGCACGCACCGCAGCCGCGGAAGGTCGCGGTCCCCGTCCAGCAGATCGCTCTCCAGCACGACCCGTACGTCACGGCGCAGCACCTCGCCGCGGCCGAGCCCTGGGCGGAGAACCTCACCCGGCGGCCCCTGTTCGCCGGGCACTGGGCGCCGCGCACGCACCCGGAGCACGTCGCCCGCATGATCGCGGAGTTCGCGGAGCGGCGGCCGTCGCGGCGGGAGCTCGTGGTCGTCACCGGGGCCGGGAGCGGCATCGGGAGGGCCACGGCCGAGGCGTTCGCCGCGGAGGGGGCCGAGGTCGTCTCCGTCGACGTCGACGGGGAGGCGGCCGCGCGCACGGCCGCGGCGACCGGTGGGCACGCCCACCAGGTGGACGTCACCGACGCGGCGGCCGTGGGGCGGCTCGCCGAGAAGATCGTCGACGAGCACGGGGTGCCGGACGTCGTCATGGCCAACGCCGGGATCGCGGTCGCCGGGCCCTTCCTCGACACCGGTGAGGAGGACTGGCGGCGGGTGGTCGACGTCAACCTGTGGGGTGTCGTGCACACGCTGCGGGCGTTCGCGCCGCACCTGGTGAACCGGGGGGAGGGCGGGCGGCTGGTCGTCACGTCCTCGCTCGCCGGGTACTTCCCCACGGCCGCGCTGCCCGCCTACTCGGCCACCAAGGCCGCCGTGCTCTCCCTCGGGCAGAGCCTCGACATCGAGCTGAAGAAGACCGGGGTGGGGGTCACCGTCGTCTGTCCCGGCGTCGTGCACACGAACATCACCCGTGTCGCCACGTTCGCCGGGCTCGACGCGCGGGAGCAGGAGAGGCAGCGGGCCTCCATGACGCGGTGGTACCGGCTGCGGTCGTTCGGACCGGAGAAGGTGGCGCGGGAGGTCGTGGCCGCGGTGCGCGCGGGGCGGCTGATCGTGCCGGTCACCGCCGAGGCCAAGCTCGTCCGGGTGCTCAACCGGGTCGCTCCCTCGCTGGTCGGGAAACTGGGCCGGATTCGGGTGCCGGGCTGACTGTTCAACACATGCACGAATCGCTATACATAGGAGTCATGGGTCACGGACACGGCCACGGCGTCTCGCCGGACCGGGCGACGAGCGCGTCCGCGCGGTACGTCGGGCGCCTGTGGATCGCCTTCGGCATCGGCGCGGTCTTCATGGCCGTCGAGTTCGGGGTGGGGCTCGCGACGTCGTCGCTGGCGCTGCTGTCGGACGCGGCGCACATGCTCACCGACGTCCTCGGGCTCGGCATGGCGCTCGCGGCCGTCGTCGTCGCCCGCCGCGCCGGAACGGGGCCCAACCGCACGTTCGGGCTCTACCGGGCCGAGGTGCTCGCCGCACTCGCCAACGCCGTCCTGCTCTTCGGCGTCGCCGGGTACGTCGTCTCGGAGGCTGTGGGGCGCTTCTCCGACCCGCCTTCGGTGCCCGGCCTGCCGGTGCTCCTCGCGGCGGTGCTGGGCCTCGGCGCGAACGTGGTGGCGTTCTTCCTGCTGCGCGAGGGCGCGAAGGAGAGCATCACCCTGCGCGGCGCGCACCTGGAGGTGCTGGCCGACCTGATCGGCTCGATCGGCGTGCTGATCAGCGGCCTGCTCACGCTGACGCTCGGCTGGCGCCACGCCGACCCCGTCGTCGGCGTCGCCATCGGCCTGTTCGTGCTGCCCCGCACGTTCCAGCTCGCGCGCCGGTCCCTGCGCATCCTGTTCCAGCACGCGCCGGAGCGCATCGACGTCGGTGAGATGCAGCACGCCCTCGGCTGCCTGCCGGGCGTCGCCGAGGCCCACGACCTGCACGTCTGGACGCTCACCTCCGGCATGGAGGTCGCCTCCGCGCACCTCACCACGATCCGCGACGCGGACCCGGCCGAGGTGCTGCGGTCGGCCCAGCGCCTCCTCTCGGAGCGGTACCGCATCGAGCACGCGACACTCCAGGTGGAACCTGGTGAATCGGCCTCCCGCTGCGGTGAGATGTCCTGGTGACCGGAGCCCTCGACGTTCCCGCGTTCCTCGCTCGCCTGCACCTGCGCGACGCCGAGGCGCCCGGCGTCGAGGCGCTGCGCCGCCTGCACACCGCGTTCGTCGAGACGGTGCCCTACGAGAACCTGGACGTCCTGCTCGAACGGCCCACGTCGATCGGCCCGGCCGCCGCGGTGGAGCGGATCGTGCGGCGGCGGCGGGGCGGCTACTGCTTCCACCTGAACAGCGCGTTCGCCGCCCTGCTGCGCGCCCTCGGCTACCGGGTCCACCTGCACCGCGCCGGTGTCCACGCCGACGGAGACGAACCCGGCATCAACCGCAACCACGCCGCCCTGACCGTGACGGGCGTGCCGGGCGACGACGGGGAGGGCTGGTACGCCGACGTCGGCCTGGGCGACGGCCCGCGCGTGCCGCTGCCGCTGCGGACCGGCGAGCACCGGGAGGGCCCCTTCACCTACCGGATGGAGCGCTCGCCCGTGGCGCGCGGCGGCTGGCGGTTCGTGCACGACGTGCGCGGCTCGTTCCCCGCGCTCGACTTCGCCCCCGAGCCGGTGACCACCGACGACTTCCTCGCCAAGCACCGCGAGCTGTCCACGTCGCCGGACTCGGTGTTCACGGGGGTGTGCGTCGTGCACCGCCTGCGCGCGGGCGACGTCGACCAGATGCGGGGCCTGGTGCTGTCCCGGCTGCGCTCGTCGTCCCGCACGGTCCTGGAGACGCCCGGCGACTGGTACACCGCGCTCGCCGACGTGTTCGGGCTGCCGCTGCGCGACGTGTCGCCGGTGAACCGGGACCGGCTGTGGCGGCGCGTGGTGGCCCAGCACGACGCCCACCTGCTCGTCTCCTGAGCAGCCCCGAGACGCGGAACGGGCCCGCGGCAGGTCGCCGCGGGCCCGTTCGTTCACGCCGGGATCACAACTCCCGGCACTGACCGCCCTTCGGGCCCTTCACGTCGTTCGCGAGGCCGTTGTTCACCGGCTTCGGCTCGTTGCCCGTGCAGGACAGCGGACCGCTGACGGCGGTGGCCGCGACGACCGCGCCGGCCCTGTTGTCCACCACTCGCAGCGGACCCGACACGGTCGCCGTCTCCACGCTCACCTCGCCGGTCGTGCCGGTGATGCTCACCGGGCCGGACACCTTCGTGCCGACCAGCACGACCGCCTTCGCGTCGGCCGCCGTCACCGGGCCGCGGATCTCGCCGCCGAAGGCGTACAGCGACGCACCCCTCGACACGGTCACCGGACCGGAGACCGACGCGCCGTCCAGGCACACCACGCCGGAGTCGACCCGCAGCGGCCCGTTCCGGGTGCCCGTCACCGTCGTCGTGCACGCGGGCAGCGGCTTGGCCAGCAGCTCGAACTCGGACACGGTCGTGTCCGTCCCGCCGGCGACCTCCAGACGGTAGTTCCGGTAGTGGCCGGGAGCGTCGATCTTGAACGCCCTGGTGTGCTGCCGCCAGGCGAAGGTCTCGCCCGACCGCTGGTCCAGCGTCGTCCACGTCGTGCCGTCGTAGGAGCCCTTCAGCACCCAGTCCTTCGGATCACCGGCGGCCTTGCCCGAGGTGATCGTGTAGAACTCGGCCCGCTCCTTCGCGTCCGGCAGGCTCACCTGCACCCACGGCTGCGCGCCGAGCGCCGCCTGCGTCTGCGAGGTGTCGTCCACGAGCGCGGGGAGGCCGCCCGACGCGGTCGTGTTGCCGGCGGTGGCGATGTCGCGCAGCGGGCGCGGCACCTCGTCGCCCTTCGTGATCGACGGCGGCGCGGCGTCGGCGCCGGTGCCCCACTTCGACGGGTTCGGGCCCATGTCGAAGTCGAGCGTGCCGCCGTCGGCGATCAGGTCGTGCGGCAGGAACGTCTTGTCGTAGGCCTCGCCGTCGACCTTCAGGCCCTGCACGTAGACGTTGGTCGCGCTGTTCTTCGGCGCGTTCACGACCAGCTTCTGGCCGTTCTCCAGGTTCAGCGTGGCCTTCGTGAACAGCGGCGACCCCACGGCGTAGGTCGGGTTGCCCATCTGGAGCGGGTAGAAGCCCAGCGCGCTGAACAGCCACCACGCCGACAGCTCGCCGTTGTCCTCGTCACCGGCGTAGCCCTGGCCGATCTCGCTGCCCAGGTACAGCCGCGACATCACCTCGCGGACCTTCTCCTGCGTCTTCCACGGCTGCCCCGCGTAGTCGTACATGTAGGGGATGTGGTGCGACGGCTGGTTGGAGTGGGCGTACTGGCCCATCCGCACGTCGCGCGCCTCGATCATCTCGTGGATCGTGCCGCCGTAGGAGCCGGGGAACTTCGCGGTCTCGGGGGTGGCGAAGAACTCGTCGAGCTTCTTCCCGAGCCCCTCCTTGCCGCCGTGGAGGTTCGCGAGGCCCTGGCCGTCGTGCGGCACCGTGAACGCCATGTTCCACGCGTTCGTCTCGGTGTAGTCGTGGCCCCACTCCTGCGGGTTGTACTCCGCGGGGTCCACGCGCCACGAGCCGTCGGCGTTGCGGCCCTGGAAGAAGCCCACCCGCTCGTCGAACACGTTCACGTAGTTCTGCGCGCGGTTGGTGAAGTACTCGTGGTTCTCCAGGTACTCCTGGCGGCGCGGGTCGTCCTGCGCGGCCCGGTCGTACAGCGTCTTCGACATGTTCGCGATGCCGTAGTCGTTGACGTAGCCCTCGATGGCCCAGGACATGCCCTCACCGGTCGTGGTGGGGGTGTAGCCGAGGAAGATCGACGAGTCGAGGCCCTTGCGGCCCACGTTCGCGTTCGGCGGCGTCACCGAGGCGTTCTTCAACGCCGCGTCGTAGGCGGCCCGCACGTCGAAGTTCTCCACGCCCTTGAGGTACGCGTCGGCGAACGCCACGTCCGAGCTGGTGCCCGTCATGAGGTTCGCGTAGCCGGGGGAGGACCACCGCGACACCCAGCCGCCGTCGCGGTACTGCTGCACGAACCCGTCGGCCATCTTCCCCGCCCGCGTGGGCGTGAAGAGGCTGTAGGCGGGCCACGTCGTGCGGTAGGTGTCCCAGAACCCGTTGTTGACGTAGATCTCGCCGTCGATGATCTTCGCGCCGGTCTGCGTCGGGGTCGTCTGGCCGGTGCCCGCGGACACCGGGCTGGCGTACTGCGCCCTCGGCGCGTCCTTCGTGCCGGTGTTCTCGAAGCCCGAGTTCGGGTACAGGTACAGGCGGTAGAGGTTGGAGTACAGCGTCGTGAGCTGGTCCTCGCTCGCGCCCTCGACCTCGATCACGTCCAGCACGTCGTCCCACGCCGACTGCGCGCGCTCGCGCACCGCGTCGAACGTGTCGGACGCCGCGATCTCCAGGTCCAGGTTCTTGCGGGCCTGGTCCACGCTGATCAGCGACGTGGCGATGCGCATCGTCACCGTCTTCGAGGCCGACGTGTCGAACTGGAAGTACCCGGCCACGTCGTCGCGCCCGGCGCCGGTGAGCTTGCCGCTGCCGGTCACCGGCTGGTCCACCACGCCGTGGACGAACAGCCGGGTCGCGCCGGTGGACAGGCCGCTCTTGACGTCGGAGAAGCCGGTCACCACCCCGGTGGCCGGGTCGAGCGTCAGACCGCCCTCGTTGGTGACGTTGTCGAACACGAGGTTCGACCGCCCCTCGGTGAACGTGAAGCGGAACATCGCCGCGTGGTCGGTCGGCGCGATCTCGGTCTTCATGCCGTTGGTGAACGTCACGCCGTAGTAGTGCGCCTGCGCGATCTCGTCGGAGTGCCGGAACGGCAGCGCGCGCGCCGAGCGGTCGGCCGTGGGCGCACCGGTCGTCGGCATCACCTGGAACGTCTGGCGGTCACCCATCCAGGGGCTCGGCTCGTGGCTCGCGGTGAACGCCTGCATCGTGGGCAGGTTCTGCGCGTTGTTGGCCTTCGCGTAGTCGTAGAGCCAGCTCCGCGACCCCGCGTTGGTCATGGGGGACCAGAAGTTGAAGCCGTGCGGCACCGCCGTCGCCGGGAAGTTGTTGCCCCGCGAGAAGGAGCCGGTGGAGTTCGTGCCGCGCGTGGTGAGCACCCAGTCGGACGGGCGTGCCCGCTCGACCGTCTGCGGCGCAGACCTGATCTCGACGTCGTCGATCCAGCCGCCGAAGCCCGAGGGACCGGTGGGGTTGTCGTAGGCCACCAGGACGCGGTCGATCGTCTTGCCGGCGGCGACCGAGCCGATGACCGAGGACAGCTTGTTCCACTGGTCGGTGTAGAGCGCCTTCGACTCGCCCTGGCCCTTCGGCGAGAGCACGAAGCCGTGCTGGTCGCGCGCGCCCAGGTCGCTGAGGTAGGTGCCGTCGGAGAACGCCAGGTCCACCGACGCCCACGTGCTCGGGTAGTCGAGCTGGTCGGTGACGAAGTCCGGGAAGATCAGGTAGGACAGCTCGGTGGTCGCCGTGACGGGCACGTCGACGTCGAGGACCTTGTTGTAGGAGTACGCCCGGCCGTCGACGGTGTGCGTGCCCTGGTAGCGCAGCGCCTTGACGCCGGTGAAGCCCGCGCCGGACTTGGCGTTGTAGCCGCCGCCGGGGCCGCGGCCCACGGCCGTGCGCATGTTCTCCGGGGGAGGCGTGCTGGAGCCGTCGGAGAACTGCACCTCGGCCAGCTGCACGATGGTGCCGCTGCGGTTGGCCGTGACGTCCAAGCGGTAGTGCTGGTAGGCCGTCGTGTTGGCCAGCTCGAACGTCCTGGTCTGGAACCGCTCCGGGAACGTCTCGTTCGTGCGGGTGTCCAGCGTCGTCCAGTCCTGCCCGTCGGCGGAGCCCTGGAGCGTCCAGTTCTTCGGGTCGCGCTCGGCGGCGTCGTTGGCCGAGGTGAGCGCGTAGCGCTTCACGGCCGTCGGCTCGGTGAGCCGGAACCGCACCCAGCCGGTGCTGGTGAACGTGAGCCACTTCGAGTTGACGCTGCCGTCGACGAGGTTCTCCTTGACCTCGCCGGGTCCGTTCTCGGAGTTGGCGGTGACCTCGGCGACCCGGTCGGTCACGTTGCCGGGGATGCTCGTCGAGTCCGCGCCGTTGACGCCGGACGCCCTGGGCGTGCCGGCGGCGTCGGTCTCGACGGTGCTGTTCCAGTTCGGCTGAGGCTGTCCGTCCTCGAAGGACGACGCGAAGACCTGTTCGCTCACGGCGGCTTCTCCAGGTGCGGCTGCGGCCGTACCGTAGCCCGCCACGCTCGCCATCACCACCGCGGTGATCGATGTCGTCACGAGGGCTGATCTCGATCGTCTCGCCCGCATGTGCCCCATTGCGCACGCCTTCCGCTCATAGCTCGGCCGCTCCGGAGAAGAAGCGGTCCGCCACGCAGCGAAACGACTCGCTGACATCGTTGTCAAGAGGTCGGGCACATCTTGTCCGCATCCCTGTCCGTCCACTGCTCCGACCGCTGGAGCCCTTCACCGATCTAGACTCGTGATCCGTGACAGAGGGCCGATCTCCGCGAGCGGGGACCCCCGCGGGCATGCGGGTGCTCAACCAGCGCGCGGTCCTCGAACGGCTGCGCGCGCAGGGGGAGGCGACCCGTCCGCAGATCGCGCGGGACACCGGCCTGTCCAAGCCGACCGTGGGCCAGGCGCTGGTCGACCTGGAGCGCCGCGGTCTCGTCCGCCCGATCGGGCGGACCTCGACGGGACCCGGCCGGTCCGCGGTCGTCTACGAGCCCGACCCCGGCGCCGGGTACGTGCTGGGCGTCGACATCGGCCGCCAGCGCATCCGCGCCGCCGTCGCCGACCTCGCCGGCGCCGTCGTGGCCAGGGCCGACGAGCGCAACCGCTGCCGCTCGGCCGGAGCGCTCGTGCGGACGGTGAGCGAACTCGCGCTGCGCACGGTGTCCGACGCGGGGCTCGACCTCGCCGACGTGCTGGTCAAGGTCGTCGGCAGTCCGGGCGTGCCCGATCCCGGCGAGCGCGCGCTGCACCACGCGCCGAACCTGCCCGGCTGGGAGCGCAGCGGTCTGCTGGACGACCTGGAGTCCTCGCTCGGGCCCGGTCTCGTCGTGGAGAACGACGCCAACCTCGCGGCCGTCGGCGAGCACGAGCGCGGCGCGGCGCGGGGCGTCGACGTGTTCGTGTGCGTCACCGTGGGCACGGGTGTCGGCATGGGGATCGTGCTGGGCGGCGAGCTGTTCCGGGGAGCGCACGGCGCCGCCGGGGAGATCGGCTACCTGCCGTTCGCTGACCCCGACCCGAACTCCGACGGCGACGGGAGGGGGCGCGTCGAGGAGGTGGTGGCGGCGCACTCCGTCGTGGCGACGGCGCGGGAGAGCGGCCTGACGGGGGTGCGGACCGCGCGCGAGGTGTTCGCCCTCGCGCGCGGTGGTGACCGGCGGGCGCTGGGCGTGGTGGAGCTGGAGGCCAGGCGGCTGGCGTTCGCCGTCGCCTCGGTCACGGCGGTGATCGATCCCGAACTGGTCGTGCTGGGCGGCGGGATCGGCAGCAACACCGCGCTGCTGCTGCCACCGCTGGAGGCCGCGCTGCGGCGCATCACGCCGTTCGCGCCGCGGATCGTGGCGGGGGAGCTGGGGGACGGTGCAGTGCTCGGCGGAGCCGTGGCCACGGGGCTGCGCACGGCTCGCGAACTGGTCTTCGACCGGCCCGACCCGACCACCTCCTGAGAGTAGTCGAGTCGTACCTGCGGGCTTATTCACCCGTTCGTCCTAGATGCAAGATTACTACTGTGGCTTAGCGTTACCACACCTCCCCCTGGAGGGTGTAACTGGAGTCGGGAAGACCGGTGGGGAGCTGCGGGGAACGCTGCTCCCCACCGATCGCACGGGGCGGGCACCGCGCCCACCGCCCGCCCCGTGCACGGCCCGCACTCCGGCCGCGGCACACCCCTGACCAGCGAGGAGTGGTGCGGAGCACGTCGTCCGCGGTGAACTCCCGGTGCGCCGAGTCCGCGATGGCGAGGTCGCCGAACTCCGCGTACGTCCTTCGGCACCCGGCCCCGTCCGACGACCAGGCCGGGGAACCACGTGGCGTAGAAGCCGCCCGCGCGGGCCGCCGCCCTCGCCCTGCGCTTCGGACCGGCCTCGGGGTCGATGACGTCGCCCGCCACGGACAGGTGCGCGTCCACCGCCTCGCGCGCGATCAGCAGGTGCACGATCTCCGAGGAGCCCTCGAAGATCCGGTTGATCCGCAGGTCGCGCAGCACCTGCTCGGCCGGGACGCCCCGCTCCCCGCGCGGCGAGCGAGTCCGCGGTCTCGTACCCGCGCCCGCCGCGGATCTGCACCAGGTCGTCGGCCACGAGCCGGGCCGTCTCGAAGGCGTGGAGCTTGGCCAGGGCGGCCTCGATGCGGATGTCGTGGCTGCCCGCGTCGGCGAGTTCGCCGGACAGGTCGAGCACCGCCTCCAGCGCGAACGCGGTGGCCGCGACGAACGCGATCTTCCCGGCCACGGCCTCGTGCTCGCCGACGGGCCGGCCCCGCTGGACGCGGGCCGCCGACCACTCGCGGGCGATCTTCAGACCGGCGTCCTCCGCGCCGATGTGGTTGGCCCTACCGGCGGGTAGCCCCGTGCGGGTGAGCGCGAACGCTCAACTCGCGGTGCTCCACCGCTCAACTCGCGGTGCCCGAACGCTCAACTCGCGGTCACAGGGGTTGGGCGTTGCGTTCGGTCAGCAGGGACTTCATGTACTCCGACTCGCTGGCCTGGGACTTCAGCATGTTGTCGGCGAGGTTGCGCAGCACGGGCTCGGCGGCGTGGTCGGCGGCGTGGGCGGCCATCGAGGAGCCGCCCTCGTGGTGGCGGAGCATGAGCTGGAGGAAGTAGACGTCGAACTCGGTGCCGGACAGGCCGCGCAGCTTCGCCAGCTCGTCGGCGGTGGCCATGCCCGGCATCGGGGACGACCCGGTCGCGGCGGTCGTCGCCCCGTGGGCGTGCGCGGCGTCGTTCGACATCCACGCCATGTGCTCGCCGGTGGGGGACTGCTCGGGCTGAGCCCACATGCTCAGCCAGCCCTTCATGCGGCCGACCTGCTCCAGCTGCGTGCTGGCGATGTCGAACGCGAGCTGGCGGACCGCGAGGTCGCTGCTCTGGTCGCGCGCGATGTTGGCCATCTGCACCCCCTGGAGGTGGTGCGTGGACATGTCCTGGGCGAACCCGACGTCCACCGAGTCGGCGGCCGGGACGGGAGCGGAGGAGTCGGAGCCGGGGAGCTTGACCAGCAGCCCCACGGCGGCACCGAGCAGGAGCACCGCGAGCACGGCCGCCGTGATGACGAAGGTGCGGGCCGCGGTGCCCCGCCCGGTCTCGTCGTCGACCGCGGGCGCCTCGTGCTCCTGCTCGGTGTCGATCACGGGTGTCAGCTCCCGCTGGGCGTCGTGGACGGGGCCGCGCTCGGCACGGCCTCGTCGGTCGCGGCCTGGCCACCGTCCATCGGCACGGCGTCGGGGCCGGGGGCCTCGGCGACGAACGGCGGCGGGTTGCTCACGTCGAACGTGCTGCCGGTCGCGTCGCAGGTCGCGCCGACCTCGGGGTAGGTGTACTGGTTGCGGCGCAGCGACTGGACGAACTGGTCGATCCGCTCGTCGTCGGCGCTGTCCACCTTGAGCTGGTGGCCCCAGGACTGCACCGAGACGGGCTTGTCCAGGCCGGGGTAGGGCGACAGCATCGTGAACTGCTGGCCGTCGGCCTTCGCCTTCAGCTTCTCCAGCGCGTCACCGGTCACCCGGTCCGGGTCGTAGGCGATCCACACGGCGCCGTGCTCCATGCCGTGGACCATGTTCTCGGTGCGCACGGCCGTGTCGTAGACGACACCGGTGCAGTCGGCCCACACGCCGTCGTGCGGCCCGCCGAAGGGGGGCGACTGGTCGTAGGCGACGCGCTGGTCGGCCGTCACGTGCTTGCCCGCGTCGTAGGTCTTCTTCACGACGCCCTGGATCTGGTCCGACGGGTCCTGGTTGCTCTCCGACGGGTTCCACCTCGCGAGGGCGGCCTCGCGCGCGTTCTGGTCGGAGATCTTCATGTACGCGTACCCGAACACGCCACCGGCCAGCGCCACCACCGCGATCACGGCGATGATGGTTCCCCAGGGCTTGGGCCTGCTCGCGACCACCGAGGATCGCGCGGCCTGCACGCTGTTGCGCGCCGCCTTCGTCTTCTTGCCGCTGGTCATGTCCGCCTCAGGTCTCGTTCTCTTCCGTCCACCGCATCCGGACGACTGCTCCTCGCCAGTGTAGGGAACCGGTGTCTGGTCACCGTCAGCACGACGCGGGACCCGAGAGGCGTTCACAATTGCCGTGTGGCGGCCGCCACCGCCGGAGGACCGCGTCGTCCCACCGTGCGGGACTGCCGCAACCCGGTCGAGACCAGCGCGAACACTTCCCTAGACTTTCCGGGGTGACCCCCGCTGCGCTCGCTGAACTCGTTCGGACCACGGCCGTGGACGTGCTCGCCGGCCGCGGCCTCGACACCGCCGCTCTTCCTCCCGCGGTGACCATCGAGCGTCCCCGCAACCCGGAGCACGGCGACTACGCCACCAACGTGGCCCTCCAGACCGCGAAGAAGATCGGCGTGGTGCCCCGCGACCTCGCGTCGTGGCTCGCCGAGGCGCTCGCCGGACAGGACGCCATCGCCTCCGCCGAGGTCGCCGGTCCCGGGTTCCTCAACCTGCGCCTGGCCGCCGACGCGCAGGGCGGGATCGTCCTGGAGGCGCTGCGCGCCGCCGACGGCTACGGCCGCGGCGAGGAGCTGGCCGGCACCCGGATCAACCTGGAGTTCGTCTCGGCGAACCCGACCGGCCCCATCCACCTCGGCGGAGCCCGCTGGGCCGCCGTGGGCGACGCGCTGGGCCGCGTGCTGTCCGCCCGCGGCGCCGACGTGACCCGCGAGTACTACTTCAACGACGCCGGCGCCCAGATCGACCGCTTCGTGCGGTCGCTGATCGCCGCCGCCCTGGGCGAGTCCGCCCCCGAGGACGGCTACGCGGGCGCCTACGTCAACGACATCGCCGCCGAGGTCCTCCGGCAGGAGCCGAGCGTGCTGTCGCTGCCCGAGCAGGAGCGGCACGAGGCGTTCCGGCGCGTCGGCGTCACCCTGATGTTCACCGAGATCAAGCAGAGCCTGCACGAGTTCGGCACCGACTTCGACGTGTTCTTCCACGAGGACTCGCTGCACCGCAGCGGCGCCGTGGGCGAAGCCGTCGAGGCGCTCAAGACCTCCGGCGCGCTCTACTTCGAGAACGGCGCGTGGTGGCTGCGCTCCACCGAGTTCGGCGACGACAAGGACCGCGTCGTCATCAAGAGCGACGGCGACCCCGCCTACATCGCCGGTGACATCGCCTACCTCAAGGACAAGCGGTCCCGCGGCTTCGACCTGTGCATCTACATGCTCGGCGCCGACCACCACGGCTACATCGGCCGCCTCAAGGCCGCCGCGGCGGCGCTGGGCGACGACCCGGCCGCCGTCGAGGTGCTCATCGGGCAGATGGTGAACCTCGTCAGCGAGGGCAAGCCGGTGCGGATGAGCAAGCGCGCCGGGACCGTCATCACGATGGAGGACCTGGTCGGCGCGGTCGGCGTGGACGCCGCCCGCTACTCGATGACCCGCTCCTCGGTCGACTCGTCCCTGGACCTGGACCTGGACCTGCTGCGCAAGCACACCAACGACAACCCGGTCTTCTACGTGCAGTACGCGCACTCGCGGCTCGCATCGCTGCTGCGCAACGCCGCCGACCTGGGCCTCGCCCCCGGCGACCCGGCCGAGGCCGACCTGAGCCTGCTCGCGCACGACCGGGAGGGCGACCTGATCCGCACCATCGGCGAGTTCCCGCGCGTCGTCGGCGCTGCCGCCGAGCTGCGCGAACCGCACCGGGTGGCCCGCTACCTGGAGCAGCTCGCCGGTGACTACCACCGCTTCTACGAGGCGTGCCGGGTGCTGCCGCGCGGCGACGAGGAGACGACCCCGCTGCACCGGGCGCGGCTCCAGCTGTGCGCGGCCACCAGGCAGGTCTTCGCCAACGGCCTGGCGGTGCTGGGCGTGAGCGCACCGGAGCGCATGTGATGAGGGCGCACCCCGCGGGTCCCCGCCACGCCGACGTCCTGCTCCCCGGCAGCACCGCGGGCAACCGGCCCGTCGGGCCGGACGAGATCGACGCGCTGCACCCGAACGTGTGGCCGCGCGGCGCCGAGCGCGGTGACGACGGCGCCGTGCGCATCGCGGGCGTGGACGTGCGCGGCCTCGCGGAGGAGTACGGCACGCCGCTGTTCGTGATGGACGAGGCCGACTTCCGCTCCCGCTGCCGCGACCACGCCGAGGCGTTCGGCGACCCGACTCTCGTGCACTACGCGTCCAAGGCGTTCCTGTCGACGACGGTCGCGCGCTGGGTCGCGGAGGAGGGGCTGAGCCTCGACGTGTGCAGCGGCGGCGAGCTGGCCGTGGCGCTGCGCGCCGACTTCCCGGCCGAGCGGATCGCGCTGCACGGCAACAACAAGTCCGTGCCGGAGCTGGTCGCCGCCGTCGAGGCGGGGATCGGGGCCGTGGTGCTCGACTCGTTCTACGAGATCGCCCGGCTCGACCAGATCGCCCGCGACCGCGGTGTCGTGCAGCCGGTGATGATCCGGGTGACCGTCGGTGTCGAGGCGCACACGCACGAGTTCATCGCGACCGCCCACGAGGACCAGAAGTTCGGCTTCTCGCTGTCCGCGGGCGGCGCGGTCGAGGCCGCCCGCCGGGTGATCAAGGCCGACGGGCTGCGGCTGATCGGCCTGCACAGCCACATCGGCTCGCAGATCTTCGACGCCAGCGGCTTCGAGATCGCCGCGCGCCGCGTGATCCAGCTGCTCGCCGACCTGCGCGAGGAGCACGGCGCCGAGAAGCTGGAGTCGCTGACGACCGTCGACCTCGGCGGTGGTCTGGGCATCGCCTACACGCCGGACGACGACCCGCCGCCGCCCGCCGAGCTGGCGCGGCAGCTGCACGACATCGTGCGGAAGGAGTGCGAGCAGCAGGGACTGCCCCTGCCGAAGATCGCCGTCGAGCCGGGCCGCGCCATCGTGGGGCCCAGCACGGTGACGCTCTACGAGGTCGGCACGATCAAGGACGTGCAGCTCGACGCGGGGGCGAGCCGCCGCTACGTGAGCGTCGACGGCGGCATGAGCGACAACATCCGCACCGCCCTCTACGACGCGGTCTACGACTGCCGGGTCGTCTCGCGCGGGGCGGAGCCCGACGCCGGTGCGGCGCTGTCCCGCGTCGTCGGCAAGCACTGCGAGTCCGGTGACGTGGTCGTGCGCGACTGCTGGCTGCCGGGCGACCTCGCGCCGGGCGACCTGCTCGCCGTGGCCGCCACCGGCGCCTACTGCTACTCGATGGCCAGCAGCTACAACCGCCTCCTGCGACCCGCGATGGTCGCCGTGGAGGAGGGCCGGGCGCGGCTGGTGCTGCGCCGGGAGACCGAGGACGACCTGTTCCGCCTGGAGGTGTGAGGGTGTCGGGAGACGAACCGATCAAGGTCGCGCTGCTGGGCTGCGGCACGGTCGGCACGGAGGTCGTCCGGCTGCTGACCGACCAGGCCGGTGACCTGACGGCGCGTGTGGGAGCGCCCGTGGAGCTGACCGGCATCGCCGTGCGCAGGCCGAACAAGCACCGCGAGGTGCCCGAGGAGCTGCTCACCACCGACGCCGTCGCCCTGGTCGACTCCGACGTGGACGTGGTCGTGGAGGTCATCGGCGGCATCGAGCCCGCCAGGACGCTGCTGCTGCGGGCGCTGCGCGCCGGCAAGTCCGTCGTCACGGCGAACAAGGCGCTGCTCGCGGAGCACTCCGCCGAGCTGTCCGAGGCGGCCGACGCCTCCGGGGCCGACCTGTACTTCGAGGCGGCGGTGGCGGGCGCGATCCCGCTGCTGCGCCCGCTGCGCGAGTCCCTCGCCGGTGACCGCATCACCAGGGTGATGGGCATCGTCAACGGCACCACGAACTTCATCCTCTCCGCGATGGACTCCACCGGGGCCGGGTACTCCGAGACCCTGGAGGAGGCCAGCAGGCTGGGCTACGCCGAGGCGGACCCGACGGCGGACGTCGACGGGTACGACGCCGCGTCCAAGGCCGCGATCCTGGCCTCGCTCGCGTTCCACACCAGGGTCACCGCCTCCGACGTGCACCGCGAGGGCATCTCGGCGGTCAGCGCGGCCGACATCGCCGCCGCGAAGGGGCTGGGCCGCACGGTCAAGCTCCTCGCGATCTGCGAGCGCGTCACCGACACCGCGCAGGACGGCTCGACCACCGAGTCCGTCGCCGTGCGGGTGCACCCGGCGATGATCCCGCGCAGCCACCCCCTCGCGGGTGTGGGCGGCGCGTTCAACGCCGTGTTCGTGGAGGCCGACGCCGCGGGCGAGATGATGTTCTACGGCCAGGGCGCCGGTGGCGCTCCCACCGCGAGCGCCGTCCTGGGCGACCTCGTCGCCGTGGCGCGCAACCGGGTCGTCAGCGGGCGCGGCCCGCGCGAGTCCGCCTACGCCGCGCTGCCGGTCCGGCCGATGGGCCAGACCCCCACCCGCTACCACCTCAGCCTCGACGTGGCCGACCGCGCGGGCGTCCTCGCCCAGGTCGCGGCCGTGTTCGCCGAGCACGACGTGAGCATCGCCGCGGTCCGCCAGCAGGGCCGGGTGGACGACGCCAGCCTGGTGATCGTCACCCACGCCGCCCCGGAGGCGGCACTGCGGTCCACGGTGGACAAGATCGGTGGCCTGCCCGTGGTGCGGGAGGTCGTGAGCGTGATGCGCGTCGAAGGTGAGGAACAATGACCATCCAGGCTGGTGTCCGGCCGGGCTGGCCCGGGATCGTGCACGCCTACGCGGACCGCATCCCCCTGCCGGACGGCGCGCGCGTCGTGACCCTGCACGAGGGCGGGACCCCGCTGGTCGAGGCGGAGCACCTGTCCGAGCTGACCGGGTGCCGGGTGTACGTGAAGGTGGAGGGCGCGAACCCCACCGGCTCGTTCAAGGACCGCGGTATGACCGTGGCCATGACCCACGCGCTGGCCAGCGGCATCCAGGCGGTGATCTGCGCCTCCACCGGCAACACCTCGGCCTCCGCCGCCGCCTACGCCGCCAAGGCCGGTCTGACCGCCGCGGTGCTCGTGCCGCGCGGCAAGATCGCCCTGGGCAAGCTCGCGCAGGCCGTGTCGCACGGCGCGAAGATCCTCCAGATCGACGGCAACTTCGACGACTGCCTCGAACTGGCCCGCAAGACCTCGGCCGAGTACCCGGTGACCCTGGTGAACTCGGTCAACCCGGTGCGGCTGATCGGCCAGAAGACGGCCGCGTGGGAGATCTGCGACGTGCTGGGCCGCGCGCCCGACGTGCACTGCCTGCCCGTGGGCAACGCGGGCAACATCACCGCGTACTGGCGCGGTTACTCCGACTACGCCGCCGACGGCCTCGTGGACGCGGCGCCGCGCATGTTCGGCTTCCAGGCCGCGGGCGCGGCGCCGCTGGTGCTGGGCCGTCCGGTCTCGGAGCCGGAGACGATCGCCACGGCCATCCGCGTCGGCAGCCCCGCCTCCTGGACCGGCGCCGTGACGGCGCAGCAGGAGTCGGGCGGCCTGTTCGAGAGCGTGACCGACGAGAAGATCCTGGAGGCGTACCGGCTGCTCGCCTCCCGCGAGGGGATCTTCGTGGAGCCCGCCTCCGCGACGAGCGTCGCCGGTCTGCTGGCCACGGCGGCCGACGGACGCCTGCCGAAGGGCTCGACGGTCGTGTGCACGGTCACCGGCCACGGCCTGAAGGACCCGGACACCGCCCTGCTGGAGGTGCCGGAGTTCGCCCCGGTGCCGGTGGACCCGACCGCGGTGGCCGCGGCGCTGGACCTGTCGTGACCGATCGGTCGCGAACCCGTTGAGCTGGAACGAGACATGAACGGCGTCAGAGTCACCGTCCCCGCCTCCACGGCGAACCTCGGCTCCGGGTTCGACGCCCTCGGCATGGCGCTGGCCGTGCACGACGTCGTCGACGTGCGCCTGGTCGGCCACGGCCTGCGCGTGCACGTGGAGGGCGAGGGCGCGCGGGACGTGCCGACGGACGAGAGCCACCTCGTCGTGCGGGCGTTCCGCGCGGCGTGCGCGCGACTGGACCTCTCCGTGCCCGGTCTGTCGCTGGAGTGCCGCAACGCCATACCGCACTCGCGCGGCCTCGGGTCCTCCGCCGCCGCCGCGGTGGCGGGCGTGGTCGCCGCGCACGCCCTCGCGGGCGTCGAGCCGGGAGCGGCGGCGCTCCAGCTCGCGGCCGAGTTCGAGGGGCACGCCGACAACGCGGCGGCCAGTCTGCTGGGCGGGCTCGTGGTGGCCTGGTCGGACGGGGCGGACCACCACGCCGTCCGGCTCGACCCCCACCCCGACCTGCGGCCCGTCGTGCTGGTCCCGACGCACGAGTCGTCGACGAAGACCACTCGCGGACTTCTCCCGCCGACCGTCCCGCACGCCGACGCGGCCTTCGCCGCCGGGCGCGCGGCGCTGGCCGTGCACGCGCTGACCCGCGACCCCTCGCACCTGCTGGCGGCCACCGAGGACCGGTTGCACCAGCACTACCGGGAACCCGCGTGGCCCGCCACCGTCCGGGTGGTCGAGGAGCTGAGGGCGGCCGGGGTGCCGGCGGCGGTCTCGGGCGCCGGGCCCACCGTGCTGGCCCTCCCGCGCGGCGGGGAGCTGCCCCCCGGACTCGACCTGAGCGAGTTCGAGGTGCGGTCCGTGCCGGTCGACGTCGAGGGCGTGCGGGTGCGTCCGCTCGGGTGAGCGCGACTCGCCCGTTCGGCCTGCGCGGACCTCTCCCCGCACGCTCCGGGAGAGCGGACCGGAACGCCGGGGCGAGGCGGCTCGCCGTGAGAAGCGCGACGCGCTGGCACCCGGTTGTTGCACCTGGAGGAAGCGGCGTCTACCCTCGGGGGCGATCAGTCACCGCGCGCACGGGCGCCGGTGCCGCGCCCGGACACTCGTTCCGGGTCGCATTCCTTCAGTCAGTGGACCCCGTGCCGCGAGGGCGGGGTCAGGGCTGAGAGGCACCCGATCGCCGTGTGATCTGAGAAGTCCCGTGCCGGTGGTACCCGCCGCCCCAGCGCTACCAGCGCCGTCGGCGAGGGCCGCCTTCACCGGACGAACTGCTGGTCCGCATTCCGTCGGCCAGCAGGTCCGCTGGGCCGCGTAGGAGGCGAGGCCCGGTCAGGAAGGACATGTGTGAGCAACACCGATCTGCTGAGCGGCGACATCGTCTCCGCTCCCGATGCCGCTGCCAGTTCCGGAGCTGAGGAGACCGCTCTGTCCACCCCTTCCAACGGCAGCTCCCCGCGCAAGCGCGCGGGCCTGTCCGGCATGGTGCTCGCCGAACTGCGCGAGCTCGCCGGCCAACTCGGCATCACCGTCAACGCGGGCATGCGCAAGGGCGATCTGATCGCCGCGATCAAGGAGCGGCAGGGCGGTACCTCCGGTCGGGGCACTGCCGCGACGCCGCCGGTCGCCAAGACCGAGCAGCCCGCTCCCGCCGCGCGCAAGGCCGCCGAGAAGCCTGCCGCGTCCGCCGAGGCCCCGGCCGAGAAGCCGGCGCAGCAGCAGCTCGACGTGGCGGAGCGTCCCGCCGAGTCCGGCGACCGCTCGACCGGCACCGAGGAGGAGGGTGGCCGCCGCAACAGCCGGCGTCGCCGTTCTTCCAGCCGTGCCGCGGGCAGTCCCGAGGCCGGTGGTGACACCCAGACCGCCGAGCGTCCCCAGCAGGACCGCCAGCAGGCCGAGCGTCCCCAGGGCGAGCGTGCCCAGGGCGACCGTCAGCAGGGCGACCGTCAGCAGGGCGAGCGTGCCCAGGGCGACCGCCAGCAGGAGCGCGGCGAGCGCCAGGAGCGCGGCAACCGGGGCGAGCGCGGTGACCGGGGCGAGCGCGGTGACCGGGGCGAGCGCGGTGACCGGAGCGAGCGCGGTCAGGGTCGCGGTCGTCAGAACGACCGCCAGAACGACCGGCAGAACGCCCCGGTCGAGGACGACGACGACGAGGCCGGTGGCCGTCGCGGTCGCCGCTTCCGGGACCGCCGCCGCCGCGGTGGCCGCGGTGAGGGCGGTGTGGTCAACCCCGACACCGAGGTGCGGGACGACGACGTCCTGCTGCCCGTCGCGGGCATCCTGGACGTCCTGGAGAACTACGCGTTCGTCCGCACGTCCGGCTACCTCGCCGGTCCGAACGACGTCTACGTGTCGTTGTCGCTGGTCCGCAAGTACGGCCTGCGCCGCGGTGACGCCATCTCGGGCGCCGTGCGCCAGCCGCGCGACGGCGAGCAGCAGCGGCAGAAGTTCAACCCGCTGGTCAGGGTGGACAGCATCAACGGGCTCGCGCCCGACGAGGTGCGCAACCGGCCCGAGTTCACCAAGCTGACGCCGCTCTACCCGAACGAGCGTCTGCGCCTGGAGACCGAGTCGCACATCCTCACCACGCGCGTCATCGACCTGGTGATGCCGATCGGCAAGGGGCAGCGCGCGCTCATCGTGTCGCCCCCGAAGGCCGGCAAGACCTCGGTGCTGCAGTCGATCGCGAACGCGATCACGACGAACAACCCCGAGTGCCACCTCATGGTCGTGCTGGTCGACGAGCGGCCGGAAGAGGTCACCGACATGCAGCGCTCGGTGAAGGGAGAGGTCATCGCCTCGACCTTCGACCGTCCGCCGGGCGACCACACCACTGTGGCCGAACTGTCCATCGAGCGGGCCAAGCGCCTGGTCGAGATGGGTCACGACGTGGTCGTGCTGCTCGACTCGATCACCCGGCTGGGGCGTGCCTACAACCTGGCCGCGCCCGCGTCGGGCCGCATCCTGTCCGGTGGTGTCGACTCGACGGCGCTGTACCCGCCGAAGCGCTTCCTGGGTGCCGCGCGCAACATCGAGAACGGTGGATCGCTGACCATCTTCGCCACGGCGCTGGTGGAGACCGGTTCGACGATGGACACGGTGATCTTCGAGGAGTTCAAGGGCACCGGCAACGCCGAGCTCAAGCTCGACCGCAAGATCGCCGACAAGCGCACCTTCCCCGCGGTGGACGTCGACCCGTCCGGCACCCGCAAGGAGGAGCTGCTCCTGTCGCCCGACGAGCTGGCGGTCATGCACAAGCTCCGCCGCGTGCTGCACGCGCTCGACAGCCAGCAGGCCATCGACCTGCTGCTGGACCGGCTCCGCAAGAGCCGGACCAACATCGAGTTCCTGATGCAGGTCGCGAAGACCACCCCGGGTTCCGACAACGACTGAGTCGTCGGCACCCGCGCGAGAGGCCCCCGCTCCGACTTCGGAGCGGGGGCCTCTCGCGCTCGTCGTTCTTCGCGGTTCGCGCTGGTCAGCAGCTCGTGGAGGTGAAGTCGAGGTCGCGGTGACCGGCCGCCGCTAGTTCCTCGGTGCGCCGCCGTTCCACGACGTACTGGCGGACGAGCCACCCGGTCGCGGGGAGCCCGAGCGCGACGACCGCGAGGACGGGCACCTCGACCCCGCCCGCGAGGACGCCGACGGCCAGGACGGCGGCGGGGTAGGGCCAGCGCAGCCACCGGCGCTGTCGCGACGACGACCAGCACACCGTCGCGCCCGCCGCGGCGGTGACGGCCGTGGCGGCGCCGAAGACGGGGGTGGAGAGCGCGATCTGCGAGTCGGACACGCCGATC
This sequence comes from Umezawaea beigongshangensis, assembly GCF_016464305.1. Taxonomy (GTDB): domain Bacteria; phylum Actinomycetota; class Actinomycetes; order Mycobacteriales; family Pseudonocardiaceae; genus Umezawaea_A; species Umezawaea_A beigongshangensis. The sequence goes on along the minus strand of NZ_JAEIOJ010000001.1, from coordinate 642,824 downwards.
AGCAGGCCGGCGAGCCCCGTGAGGCCCAGCACGGCGCCGACGAACAGGAACGGCACGCCCAGCCAGGTGGTGGGCCTCAGCGGTCGCCCTGCAACGCACAGCACCCGGACAGTGTGCAGACCGGGGGTCAACCATTCAGGCTGAAGTTGCCGAACGGGTGAATACAGCGCCGAACGGCCAGCGGTCGACGACGAGCGGCACGGTTGCACGTGACCGCTGTCACCCGGAATGTTCCGAGCGGTCACCGTGTTGAGGGGGAGGTCAGGGCATCTGGCAGACTGACTAGTCGAGTCCGGCTCCGGTTCACCTCGCGGACCAGCGGGGATCCGGCGGCCACACAGTCGAGAGGGACAAGACGTTGAAGACTGGCATCCACCCCGAGTACGCGACCGCCGAGGTCACCTGCAGCTGCGGCAACGCGTTCACCACGCGCAGCACCAAGTCCGGTGCCATCCGCGTCGAGATGTGCTCCAACTGCCACCCGTTCTACACGGGCAAGCAGCGGATCCTCGACACCGGTGGCCGCGTGGCCCGCTTCGAGGCTCGCTACGGCAAGCGCAACAAGTGAACTAGCGTCGCCCACGGCGTCCGCCCGAGCCCCCGTGCTCGGTCGGGCGCCGTTGTCGTGTGCGCACCGACTCCCGTCACCGATCGAGCACCGGAGAGACCGTGAGCAAGCCGTTGGACGCCCTGCTGCAGGAGCACGCGGAGCTGGAGCGCCGGCTCTCCGACCCCTCCGTGCACGCCGACCAGGTCGGTGCCCGCAAGCTGGGCAAGCGCTACGCCGAGCTGACGCCGGTGGTGAAGACCGTGCGGGAGATCGAGCAGGCCGAGGAGGACCTCGGGGCCGCGCGCGAGCTGGCGCGGGAGGACGAGGCGTTCGCGCGCGAGGCCGAGGAGCTGGCCGTGCGGCTGCCCGTGCTGCGGACGAAGCTCGACGAGCTGCTGCTGCCGCGCGACCCGCACGACTCCGCCGACGTCGTGCTGGAGATCAAGTCCGGTGAGGGCGGCGAGGAGTCCGCGCTGTTCGCGGGCGACCTGCTGCGCATGTACCTGCGCTACGCCGAGCGCCGCGGCTGGCGGGCCGAGGTGCTCGACGGCACCGACTCCGACCTGGGCGGGTTCAAGGACGTCACGGTGTCCATCAAGGGGCGCGGCGACGAGCCGGACGGCGTGTGGGCGCGGATGAAGTTCGAGGGCGGTGTGCACCGCGTGCAGCGCGTGCCCGTCACCGAGTCGCAGGGCCGCATCCACACCTCCGCCGCCGGTGTCCTGGTCTTCCCGGAGGCCGAGGACGTCGAGGTCGAGATCGACGAGAACGACCTGCGCGTCGACGTGTTCCGCTCGTCGGGCAAGGGCGGGCAGAGCGTCAACACGACCGACTCGGCCGTGCGCATCACCCACCTGCCCAGCGGCATCGTCGTGTCGTGCCAGAACGAGCGCAGCCAGTTGCAGAACAAGGCGCGCGCGATGGTCGTGCTGAAGTCCCGGCTGACGGCGCTGGCCGAGGAGGAGGCGCAGCAGGAGGCGTCGGCCGCCCGGCGCAGCCAGATCCGCACCGTGGACCGCTCCGAGCGCGTCCGGACCTACAACTTCCCCGAGAGCCGCATCTCCGACCACCGGGTGGGGTACAAAGCGCATAACCTCGATGCCGTGCTCGACGGAGACCTGGACGGCGTGCTGGACGCGCTGGCCGAGGCGGATCGGGCGGAGCGTCTGGCCGGGCAGTGATCACGTCAGGGGGAGTTCGCAGTGGCTGAGATCCTGGTTGCACCGCGGAACGCCCCTCTGGACCGGACGCTGGACGTCCGGCTCACCGGCCTGCCGCCGGACGCGGCCGTGGTCGTCCGGGCGACCGCGGACGACGCGTTCGGCCGGAGCCTGCTCTCCGAGGGCGTCTTCCGCTCCGACGAGCGCGGTGTGGTCGACCTCACCCGGCACGCTCCGGTGCGCGGGAGCTGGTCGGGCGTCGACGCGAGCGGTCTGTTCTGGTCGATGGTCCCGTCGGGCCGCGCGGGCGACTCCGGTGGCCGCAAGGGCAAGCTCCCACCGGTCGTGACCACCATCACCGGTGAGGTCGACGGCAAGACCGTGGCCGAGACCGTGGTCGATCGGCTGCGCCTGCCGGAGAACGTGCAGCGCACGAAGATCCGGGAGAACGGTCTGGTCGGCACGCTGTTCTCCCCGCGCAAGGGCGGTCCGCGACCCGGCGTGCTGCTGCTCGGCGGGTCGGAGGGCGGGCTGCACGAGCTGGACGCCGCCCTGCTGGCCGGGCACGGCTTCACCGTCCTGGCACTGGCCTACTTCGGCACCAAGGGCCTGCCGGAGCACCTCGTGGACGTTCCGCTGGAGTACTTCGGCGACGCCGTGGACCTCCTGGACGAGCGGTGCACGTCGGTCGGCGTCCTCGGCGGATCGCGCGGCGGCGAGGCCGCCCTGCTGATCGCCGCGACGTACCCGCAGGTCACGGCGGTGGCGAGCGTGGTCGGCAGCGGTGTCGTCACGCAGGGCATCCCGGCCGGTGCCACCCTGCTGAGCATCCTGTCCACCGAGTCCGCGTCCTGGACCCACGGCGGCGAGGCGCTGCCGTACCTGCCCTACTCGGTGCCGGAGGAGCTGCGGCACGGTGTCGTGCAGGGCGATCCGATCCCGCTGGGCCTCGCGTTCGACCTGTCCGACGGCGTGCCGGAGGACGTGGAGATCCCGGTGGAGCGGATCAACGGCGCGGTGCTGCTGATCTCCGGCGAGCAGGACGCGTCGTGGCCGAGCGCGGAGCTGAGCAGGGTCGCCGAGCGCAGGCTCGCCGAGCACGACCACCCCCACCGGCACGAGCACGTCAGCTATCCCGGCGCAGGTCACCTGATCGCCGGCCCGCCGTTCCGGCCGACCACCGAGGTCGAGATCCCCGGTCCCGGCGTGACCTTCTTCACCGGTGGCACTCCCGCGGCCAACGCCGCAGCTCAGGCCGACGCCTGGCAGAGGATCGTCCGGTTCTTCTCCGCGGAGCTCGCGGCATAGTCTTGATGCATGAGCACACACTTTGACGTCGTGGTCCTGGGTGCGGGACCGGGCGGGTACGTCGCCGCGATCCGGTCGGCCCAGCTCGGTCTGAAGGTCGCCGTCGTCGAGGAGAAGTACTGGGGCGGGGTCTGCCTGAACGTGGGCTGCATCCCGTCGAAGGCCCTGCTGCGCAACGCCGAGCTGGCGCACCTGTTCACGCACGAGCAGAAGACCTTCGGCATCGAGGTCGAGGGAACGGTCACGTTCAACTTCGCCGCCGCCGTGCAGCGCAGCCGCAAGGTCGCGGACGGGCGCGTCAAGGGCGTGCACTTCCTGATGAAGAAGAACAAGATCACCGAGCTGCAGGGGCGCGGCACGTTCACCGACGACCGCACGATGGAGGTCGCCCTGAACGACGGCGGCACCGAGACGGTGACGTTCGACCACGCGATCATCGCCGCGGGCTCGACCACGAGGCTGCTGCCCGGCACGTCGCTGTCCGACCGGGTCGTGACCTACGAGGAGCAGATCCTCACCGAGGACCTCCCCGAGAGCATCGTCATCGCCGGTGCGGGCGCGATCGGCGTCGAGTTCGCCTACGTGCTGCACAACTACGGCGTGAAGGTCACCATCGTCGAGTTCCTCGACCGGCCGGTGCCGCTGGAGGACGTCGAGGTGTCCACCGAGCTGGCCAAGCGCTACAAGCGGCTCGGCATCGACATCCGCACCTCCACCCGCGTCGAGTCGATCGACGACTCCGGCGACAAGGTGCGGGTCACCGTCTCCAAGGACGGGAAGCAGGAGGTCATCGAGACCGACAAGGTCATGCAGGCCATCGGCTTCCAGCCGCGCGTCGAGGGCTACGGCCTGGAGAACACCGGCGTGAAGCTGACCGAGCGCGGCGCGATCGACGTCGACTCCCGGTTCCGCACGAGCGTGCCGCACATCTTCGCCATCGGCGACGTCACCGCGAAGCTGATGCTCGCGCACGCCGCCGAGCAGATGGGCGTCGTCGCGGCCGAGACGATCGGCGACGCGGAGACCGTGGAGATCGACTTCCGGATGGTCCCGCGCGCCACGTTCTGCCAGCCGCAGATCGCGAGCTTCGGCCTCACCGAGGCGCAGGCGCGCGAGGAGGGCTACGACGTGAAGGTCGCGAAGTTCCCCTTCACCGCGAACGGCAAGGCCCCCGGCATCGGCGACACGACCGGTTTCGTGAAGCTGATCAGCGACAACACCCACGGCGAGCTGCTGGGCGGGCACCTGATCGGTCCCGACGTGACCGAGCTGCTGCCCGAGCTGACGCTGGCTCAGCAGTGGGACCTGACCGCCCACGAGGTCGCGCGCAACATCCACGCGCACCCCACGCTGGGCGAGGCCGTCAAGGAGGCCGTGCACGGCCTCGCGGGTCACATGATCAACCTGTAGTCGAGCGGACGAGCCGCGTTCCGGCACCGGGACGCGGCTCGTACCATCCGGGGATGATCCGACAGCCGCTGCGCCCGGCCGTCCTCGAAGCGGAGCGCCTGCTCGCCGAGGCCGGCGTGGACAGCCCGCGCGCCGACGCCGAACTGCTCGCCGCCCACGTGCTGGGCGTGCAGCGCGGCCGGTTGCCGCTCGTTCCGGGCATCGACGAGTCCGGAGCCGAGCGGCTGCGCGACCTGGTGCGCCAGCGCGCCGGGCGCGTCCCGCTCCAGCACATCCTGGGCTGGGCCCCGATGGGCGCGATCACCGTGGCCGTGGGGCCCGGCGTGTTCGTCCCGCGCCCGGAGACCGAGCTGCTGGCGGAGTGGGGCCTGGCGCGGCTGAGGGGCGTGCGCGCCCCGGTGGTCGTGGACCTGTGCACCGGCTCGGGCGTGCTGGCGCTGACCCTGGCCAACGCCCGGCCCGACGCCGTCGTGCACGCCGTGGAGCGCGACGACGCCGCGCTGTCCTGGGCCCGCCGCAACGCCGAGTCCCGCGCCGGCCACGGCGACACCCCCGTCCGGCTGCACCGGGGCGACGTCACCGACCCGGCGCTGCTGACCGAGCTGGACGGCGCCGTCGACCTGGTGGTGTGCAATCCGCCCTACGTGCCCGACAGCACCCCCGTGCAGCCCGAGGTGGCCGACCACGACCCCCGCGCGGCCGTCTTCGGCGGCCCGGACGGCCTGGACGTGATCCGCCACGTGGTCGCCCTGGCGGCCCGCCTCCTGCGCCAGGGGGGCCACCTGGCCGTGGAGCACGACGACACCCAGGGCGAGTCCGTCCCGGCTCTCCTGCGCGCGAGCGGCGCCTACGAGGACGTGCGGGACCACGAGGACCTGGCGAACCGCCCCCGCTACGCGACGGCCCGCCGCGAGTTGAGCGTTCAGGCACCCCGAGTTGAGCGTTCGGGCACGACGAGTTGAGCGTTCGGGCACGGTGAGCCGAGCGTCCAGCTCGTCAGCCCCGGATCACCGAGGCGATCTTCTCCGCCAGTTCGGCCACGTTCGTGCTGACGGCGAGCGCGCCCACCAGCTTCTTCGTCAACTTGCCCATCAGGTGATCCGCGACCTCACCGGAGGGCTCGTCCGCGCGCATCTCCTCGGCCAGGTCGTCCACGACCTCCAGCGCGGAGTCCTGTCCTGGCGTGGCAGGGGCCTTGGCCGCGATCTCCGTGCGCAGTGCTGCGACGAGGTCCAGCACCTCCTGCCGGTCGGGCGGCGCACCACCGGCCGTCACGTCACCCACCCGGTTCCCGTCGCCGATGAAGGTGTTGCCGACGACACCCCCGCCGATCGAGATGCCCGGTTCGGCTCGTCCTCCGCGGTTCACGTGCTCACCTCTTCTTCCTGCTCGTGGCCCGGCCGACCGGGCCGACGCGGTTCTCGTCGCCCATGAACACGTTTCCGGTGACGGGGCCCTCGATGTGGATGTTCTTGCTGACGACCTGCTGCGCCTGGGACATGAACTCGGTGACGGAGATGCCGTGCTCCTCCAGGAAGCGACCGGTGGCCCGCAGCACCCGCGTCTCCAGCACCTTCACGTAGCGCTCCAGGTCGGTTCGCTGGAAGTAGTTCTCCACGTCGTCGTCGGAGGCCATCTCGCGCACGCTGCGGAGTGCTCCGTACTTGGCGGGCAGCAGCACGCCGGGCCGCTGCGGCAGTGGTGTGATCCGCGCGAAGGCCGAGACCACGCGCTCGACCAGGGAGACGGGCACCTGGAGCAGGTCGGCGAGCCCGTCCGCGACGGGGCGCAGGGCGCCGGACGGCTGCTGGTCGATCTGCTGGTATCGGCGCTTCAGGGGCAGCAGCACGCACGGCGTCCACTCCACGTAGAGCGTGCCCGCGTCGACCCCGAGGTGCAGGTACACCGAGATCACGAGGTTGCGGTCCCACGTCTCGACCTGGAAGCAGCGGAAGTAGCGCATCCACTCCAGCGGCTGCTCCAGCAGTTCACCGGCCCTGTCCCGCTCGACGGCCGCGCGCGGCCTGCGCTGCGTGTCGGGCAGCACGTGGACCGTCGCCGGATCGTCGATGCGTTCGACGAGGGCGTGCGCCGGGACGACGACGCGCTCGAACACCGTCAGCTCGCCGAAGCGGTTGCCCGGTGACAGCGAGGAGCGGTTCCGCAGCCCTCGCAGGTCGTCCTCCAGCGCGTCGTAGAGCTCGTCGACCGCGAAGCCCCGCACGTCGCGGCGACTCGCCCGTTCACCGGACGGATCGAGCGGGAAGGCGAGCGACCACGGCTGGTAGATCGGACCGGCGCCGACGAACGGGTGAAAACCCCGGTGCACGACGAGGGCCACGGGTCCACGACGCGCGGTGTCGGACGACGTGCTGCCACCCGCCGGGTGGTGCGCCAGCTCGTCGCGGTACCGGCCGTGCCCGAGTCGGCGCACCCACCACTCGCCCTGCCACAGGTCCTCTCCCGGCAGATGCGTGAAGTTCCCCCTGCTGAAGCTCCTCGTCGCCAGGTTCCACACGACGAGACGGTCGGCCAGCACCACACCGGCGACCGCCAGGAACAGGACGGTCGCGACGATCGCCGCGGTGTCGAGCACGGGACCGTCGACCACCCGCCCCGTGCGGGGGTCGTACACCAGGTCGCTCGCGTCCGGACCGAGCGCCTGGAACAGCAGCGGCAGCACGACGGTGAGCACCACCACCAGCAGCACCAGCAGGACGACACCCCGGACCACGACCGCGTTGCCGCTCGGCGCCCGCTCGGCGGCGCGCTCCGACAACTGCGCCGCGCCGACCACCAGGGCCACTGCGAACCACAGAACGGCGAACGGCGGAGAGGCCCACGCGAACGCGGCGAACAGCACCACCACGACCGCGTCGACCGACCTGCGCCTGATCCGGGCGGCCACGGCTTCGCGGAGCACCGCACCGAGGTCCACCCCCGGTGACGGCGTGATCGCCCTCGTCGGTTCGCTGAGGTACTCGCGGACCAGGGCGTCGGCGAAGTCGGGGTCGGAGTGCGCGGCCGCGCACAGGTACCGGGTCGTCTCGTCCCGCTGCACCGGAGCGTGCGGTCGCGGGCGCGTCGTGCGAGGTTCGGTCATGATCTCTGCTGCTCCCGCTCGGTCACGGTGTGGCGTGAGCTGTCACGACGTCGAAGACGTCCCGCATCTCCGGCCAGTCCTGAGGAGTGCTCGACGCGTAGACGATGTATTCGATTCCGCTTCTCACCCAGTACAGCGCGATGACCCGCCGCGGACCGCTGGACGACGAGAACCGGTACTCCCACTCGACTGCGGGTGTTCCGTGGAAATAAGTTTCGCGAAGAGTCGCGAGTTCGTAGCCGGAACTGTTCGCGCTGTGCCCGGCATGGGCGTCCTCGATTCGCGCCAACAGAGCCGGGGCGCCTTCCGGCGGGGCTCCTCCGAACCTGATCTCCCGTTCGGGCACGGCCGGATCGGTGGCCACGAACGTCGTGCGGACCGCTCCCCGAGTCGTCGTCCACCCCGACGGCAGCACGAGGCTCAGTCCGTTCGGACCGTTGGTGGAGGTGAACCCGGTGGACCCCGCTGCCGCAGTCGCGGGCGAGGACGTCGTGGTCACCGGCCTGAGGAGGGCCGTGGTCGGCGGCTCCGCACCGCTCCCGGCCGGTGGCGCACCGCTCGGGGCGTCCACGCTCGTCGTGAGGAGCAGCATGCCGGCCGCCGCGGACAGGACGAGGTACGCCGCGGCGATCGACGAGCCCAGTGCCCGCGAGCTGAGTTGTCCTCCGCTCGCGTGCGGATTTCGGGGCGACGACATGCGCAGTACCTCCTCGGAATGGCACAGTAATCCACGAGAAGAGCGCAGGTGTCAAAACCCGGCGAAGCCCGGAGGGACAGATGACTGTCAATTGGTCGAAGGACGGACAAAGCGTTGACGCGTGGTTGGGGAGATCGGCCGAAGCGCTTTTTGCGGTTGACGCGGAAGCCGGCGAGGAGGAACTGCTCGAAGCGGCTCGGGGCTCGCTGCGCGCAGCGCTGACCGGCGACGCCGAGACGGGCGCGGCGGAGCTGCGACGTCTCGTCGCCGCCGACGACCGGCCGTCGCTGCGCCGTCACCTGGCACTGGCCCTCGTCGCTCGCTCCGCCGAGGTGCGCAGTGAGACGAGGACGGGGGAACTCGTGATCGTCACCCCGCGTCAGCTCGCCGTCTGCGCCGAGCTGGCCGACGACCTCCTCTCGCTCGGTGTGCCCGATCCGGAGATCACCGCGTTCGCGGCCGAACTGCGCGACGAGGCCGCCGCCGGCCTGCGGTGGGAGTGGACCCGCCGAGGGCCTGCCGCCGCCTTCGGCGTGGCCGCGACGGCCCTGGGAGCGCTGCCGGTCGTCCTGGGCGGCCTCCGGGGCGAACCGGGGTGGATCGCGCTCGGGTGCGCGGCCGGGACGGTCCTGCTGTTCCTGATGGTGGTCGCGGCACGCCAGCAGCGGTGGCGCGTGCGCGCCACCGCCGTCGCGCCGCTGGTGTCGCGGCCGGGTCGCTGAGCCGCGCTCCGGGCCGACGCCCTCCGGACGCCCCCGGGAGCCCCGGACGACGCCCTGTGCCAGGATCACCGGGGTGAGCACGGTCTACGACTGCAGCCAGCCGAACAACCGCACGGCCGGGCTCGCCGCCGCCGCCGGCGCGGTCCGCTCCGGACGCCTCGTCGTCCTGCCGACCGACACCGTCTACGGCCTGGGGTGCGACGCCTTCGACGCCGCCGCCGTCCGTTCCCTCCTGGCGACCAAGGGACGCGGCCCGGACATGCCCGTTCCCGTCCTCGTCGGGTCGTGGACGACCGTCGACGGCCTGGTCCTGTCGGTGCCGCGCCAGGCGCGAGCCCTCGTCGAGGCGTTCTGGCCCGGTGGCCTGTCGCTCGTCCTGCCGCACGCCCCGTCGCTGGCCTGGGACCTCGGCCGCACCAGGGGCACCGTGATGCTGCGGATGCCCCTGCACCCCGTCGCCCTCGAACTGCTCCGCGACGTCGGCCCGATGGCCGTGTCCAGCGCGAACAAGACCGGGTTGCCCCCGGCGGCCACGGCCGAGGAGGCGCGCGGCCAGCTCGGCGACGCCGTGCCCGTGTACCTCGACGGCGGCCCGTCGGGGGAGAACGTCCCCTCGACGATCGTCGACCTCACCGGCCCCGACGCGGTGGTGCTGCGCGAGGGCGCGGTGCCGCTCTCCGAGGTCTCCGAGGTCCTCGGCGTCGACGTGGAACTCGCCGGCTAGTGGATCACAGCGGCAGCGGGTCGCGAGCGCGGTGGATCATCGCGGGAGCGGTAGCGTTGACCGGGCACACCGGCGTCACCCGCACCGCTCCCGCGGACGAGCACCCGTCCGCCGCCCCGTCCGAACCCGTTGCCGCTCATCCGGCCTACCCGAGGGGTTAGCGTTCCAGCCGTGGGCCAGCTGCCTGCATCATCTGCCGTCCTCCCGGTCAGGGAGTACCTCCTCGTCTGCCTCGTGGCGGCCGTGATCACGTTCCTCCTCACCGGTCTGGTCCGCCTGCTCGCCTTCCGCATCGGCGCGGTCGCCTACCCCCGGCAGCGCGACGTGCACGTCAAGCCCATGCCCCGGATGGGCGGTCTCGCCATCTACGGCGGCGTCCTCGGCGGCATGCTGCTCGCGCACCAGCTGCCCGTGCTGCGCCGCGCGTTCGACTTCTCCGACGACCCCACGGCGGTGATGATCGCCGGCGGCGTCATCGTGCTGGTGGGAATCCTCGACGACCGGTTCGAGCTGGACTCGCTCACGAAGCTGGCCGGCCAGGTCACCGCGGCCGGACTGCTCGTGCTGTTCGGCCTGCAGTGGATGATGTTCTGGGTGCCGTGGGGCGACCAGGGCGCCGGAACGGGCTCGGTGCTGTCCCTGGACCAGAACCAGGGCGCGCTGCTGAGCGTCCTGCTGTGCGTCACGATGATCAACGCGATGAACTTCGTGGACGGCCTGGACGGGCTCGCCGCGGGCGTCGGCCTCATCGCCGCCGCGGCCACCTGCGTGTTCTCCGTGGGGCTGCTGGCGCAGAACGAGGGCGACGTCGGCGCCTACCCGCCCGCGCTCATCGCCGCCGCGCTCGCGGGCGCCTGCCTGGGCTTCCTGCCGCACAACTTCAACCCGGCGCGCATCTTCATGGGCGACTCCGGCTCGATGCTGATCGGCCTCATGCTCGCCGCGTCCACGACGTCGGCCTCGGGCAAGCTGAACTACACCAACTTCGGCGCTCGCGACGTGCTGGGCCTGCTGTCGCCGCTGCTCGTGGTCGCCGCGGTGCTGTTCGTGCCGCTGCTGGACCTGATGCTCGCCGTGGTGCGCCGGACCAGGCGCGGGGAGAGCCCGTTCTCGCCCGACAAGATGCACCTGCACCACCGGCTGCTGGAGATCGGTCACTCGCAGCGCAGGGCCGCGCTGCTCATCTACCTGTGGGCGGGCGTGCTGGCGTTCGGCGCGGTGGCGCTCACCCTGTTCGACGTGGTCGTGGTGGCGTGGTGCTTCGGCCTCGGACTGCTCCTGGCGCTGTTCGTGTCCGCCATCCCCCGGCTGCGCGAGGTGCGCCGGTAGGCCGCAGGTGCTCGAACGGTTCACTCGGTCGAGGGATGGTCCCGTTTCGGTGAACAGCGGATGAACTCGGTCCGGCGGGTGCTGCCTCCGGCTGCCGTCTGCTGCCACCCGGTGGGTTCTCCCAGGTGGGCGGCAGCGACAATGAGGGCGTGACTCGAACCCTCGACGCCGCGGCGGTCACGCGGAAGGCGTTGCGCCAGTCCCTGTTCGTCCTCGTCCCGCTGGTGGTGGTCGCGGCCGTCGTGGGCTGGTTCGTCGTGGGCCCGCCGGGACTGTGGGGCGCGCTGATCGGGGGCGCCATCGCGGGCAGCTTCCTGCTGATCACACTGGTGTCCGTGCTGCTCACGGCCAAGGCCGCGCCGACGGTCACGGGCGCCGCGATCATGGGCTCGTGGTTGCTCAAGGTGATCGTGATCATCGTGGTTCTCGCCCTGATGAAGGACTTGACGTTCTACTCCAAACCTGTTTTCGGGGTCGTCGCGATGCTCGCCATCGTGGTGGTCCTGGCCGCTGAGACGAGGGTGGTGCTCCGTGCGAAGATGCTGTACGTCGACCCCGACCCGAGTTCCAGCACTGGTCAGAGCAGTGTTGGTTAGCCCCCGTGCACAGGTGCGGGCAACACGGTTGGTAGGGTGCGCATAGATGAGTGACAAGTCAGACAAACCACCCCTAAAGGGTGAAGCGGATGGCTGGTCGATCGTCAGCACGCTGCTCGCGGGCCCCATCCTCTGGGGCGCGGTCGGCTACCTCGTGGACATGGCCACCGACGGCCGCATCTGGACTCCGATAGGGCTGTCGGTGGGTTTCGTCGCGAGTTTCTACATCGTCTATGTACGCCACGTCCGGGACTGAGGCAGTGTTCGGACGCGACTGCAGGGAGAGCACGCTGAACACCTTGGTGCTGGCCGAGGGCGGGGAGTTCCACAAGCCCTCGATCGTCGAGTTCTTCCCCTCTGCCCTGCTGTTCGAGGGCACGCCGTTCCAGATCGACCGGATCATGCTGATCCGGTTCCTGATGACGATCGTGCTCGTGGCCTTCTTCCTCGTCGCCATGCGCCGACCGAAGCTGGTCCCGCGCGGCGTGCAGAACCTGGGCGAGTACGCCCTCGACTTCGTGCGCATCCACATCGCGGAGGACATCCTCGGCAAGGAGCAGGGCCGTCGGTTCCTGCCGCTGCTGACGACGTTCTTCTTCATGATCTGGGCGATGAACCTGTCGGGCGTCATCCCGCTGCTGAACATGCCCAGCAGCGCGAAGATCGGCGTCCCGCTGGTCCTGGCGCTCCTCTCCTACGTCGTCTTCAACTACGCGGGCATCAAGGCCCAGGGCCTCGGCCCGTACCTGAAGTCGAACCTCTTCCCGCCGGGTGTCCCGAAGCCGCTCTACGTGCTGGTGACCCCGATCGAGTTCCTGTCGACGTTCCTGCTGCGGCCGTTGACTCTCACCGTGCGTCTGATGGCCAACATGCTCGCCGGCCACATGACGCTGGTGCTGTTCTTCAGCGCGGCGTGGTTCCTGATGTTCCAGGCCGGAAACCTGCTGCTCGCCCCGGTGGGGGCCGTGTCGCTCGCGATGGGCTTCGCCTTCACCCTCTTCGAGCTGCTGGTGCAGTTCCTCCAGGCCTACATCTTCACGCTGCTCACCGCCATCTACATCGACGGCGCGCTCCACGCGGAGCACTGAGACCCAGAAGTTTTGGGACGACCTGCTCCGGGAGCACCCGGAACAGGCCAACCGGAAAGGGAACGAACGAAAATGATCCTTGCTGAGGTGGCAGGCAACGTCAACGCCATCGGTTACGGCCTCGCCGCGATCGGCCCCGGCATCGGTGTCGGCATCGTCTCCGGTAAGACCGTCGAGGCCATGGCCCGCCAGCCGGAGCTCTCCGGCCAGCTGCGCACGACCATGATCCTGGGTATCGCGTTCACCGAGGCGCTGGCCCTGCTCGGCCTCGTCGCCGGCTTCCTCTTCACCAGCTGACGGTCGAGACACACCAGACAAGGCGGTGACCACCATGACCCCCGGGCTGATCCTGGCGGCTGAGGAAGGCGCGGCGAACCCGCTCATCCCGGCTGTCTACGACATCGTCTGGTCCGCGGTCTGCTTGGCGATCATCGGCTTCGTCTTCTGGAAGAAGGTGCTACCGCTCTTCCAGAAGGTGCTCGCCGAGCGCACCGAGAAGATCGAGGGCGGTATCGCCAAGGCGGAGGCCGCTCAGGCCGAGGCCAATCAGAAGCTCGAGGAGTACAAGGAGCAGCTGGCCGAGGCTCGCGCCGAAGCCGCTCGCATCCGCGACGACGCCAGGGCCGAAGGGCTGGCCATCGTCGAGGAGATGCGCGAGCAGGCCCAGGCCGAGTCCGCGCGGATCGTCGCGCAGGGCCAGCACCAGCTCGACGCGCAGCGCGCCCAGATCGTCGCGGAACTCCGCGCCGACCTCGGTCGCGTCGCCATCGACCTGGCGAGCAAGGTGGTGGGGGAGTCCCTGGAGGACGACACCCGCCGCCGCGGCACCGTGGACCGCTTCCTCGACGAGCTGGACGCCGTCTCGGCGCCAGCGGGCAAGTAGAGGAAGCCCATGACGCTGCACGCAGCGAGTCGCGACGCTCTGGCAGCCGCTGAACTGCGGCTGCTGGAGCTCGTGGACGGTACGAGGACCACGACGAGCAGCACGGCCGTTCCGGTCGGCACCGTCGGCAACAACGCGCTGACCACGCTCGGCGGAGAGCTCTTCGCCGTGGTCGACCTGCTCACGGCCCAGACGCAGCTGCGCAGGGCGCTCGGCGACTCGTCGTCCGAGCCCGCCGTGCGCGAGCAGCTCGTGCGCGGTCTGCTGGCCGGTCAGGTCGGCGAGGCCACGATCCAGGTCCTGGTCGAGGTCGTGACCTCGAAGTGGTCGAGCCCGCGCGAGCTGGTCGACGGCATCGAGTCGCTCGGCCGGTCGGCGCTGCTGGCCCAGGCCGAGCGCGACGGACGCCTCGACGCGGTGGAGGACGAGCTGTTCCGGCTCGGCCGCATCGTGGAGGGCAACGCCGACCTGGACCGGGCGCTGACCGATCCCGCCAGCCCGGTCGACTCGAAGCTGGCACTGGTCGACGACCTGGTCGGCGGCAAGGTCGAGCCCGTCACCGCACTGCTGGTCCGCCAGCTCGTGCGGACGCCGCGCGGTCAGCGCGTCGTCGCGGGCCTCACCGAGCTCTCCGCTCTCGCCGCCAAGCGGCGGGAACGTTCGGTGGCGCACGTGCGTTGTGCCGTGGAGCTGACCGCGCAGCAGCAGGACCGCCTGCTCGCCGCGCTGACCAGGATCTACTCCCGCCCGATCGCACTGCACGTCGAGGTCGACCCGTCGCTCACCGGTGGTGTGCTGATCAAGGTCGGCGACGAGGTCATCGACGGAAGCACCGCTGGTCGGCTGGCGGCCCTTCGCCGCGATCTCGCCGGCTGACCGAACCCGGAACCGCGGCTTCACCCGAGCCCCTTTCCCATGAACGAAGTGAGAGCAGGAACGACATGGCGGAGCTGACGATCTCGTCGGACGAGATCCGCAGTGCGATCGAGAAGTACGTCTCGAGCTACTCCTCGGACATCTCCCGAGAAGAGGTCGGTGTCGTCGCCGAGACCTACGACGGCATCGCCATCGTCGAGGGCCTGCCGGGGACGATGACCAACGAGCTGCTCGAGTTCTCCGGTGGTGTTCTCGGCGTCGCCCTGAACCTGGAAGCCCGCCAGATCGGTGCGGTCGTCCTGGGTGACTTCGACAAGATCGAGGAGGGCCAGGAGGTCAAGCGGACCGGGCAGGTGCTGTCCGTGCCCGTCGGCGACGGCTTCCTCGGCCGCGTGGTGAACCCGCTGGGCCAGCCCATCGACGGTCTCGGTGACATCGTCGCCGACGACAACCGCGCCCTGGAGCTGCAGGCCGCCTCCGTGCTGGAGCGCCAGCCGGTGTCGGAGCCGATGCAGACCGGCATCAAGGCCATCGACGCGATGACCCCGATCGGTCGCGGTCAGCGTCAGCTGATCATCGGCGACCGCAAGACCGGCAAGACCGCGGTCTGCATCGACACGATCATCAACCAGAAGAAGGCCTGGGAGTCGGGCGACCCCACGCAGCAGGTGCGCTGCGTCTACGTCGCCATCGGCCAGAAGGGCTCCACCATCGCCGGTGTCAAGACGGCGCTGGAGGAGGCGGGCGCGATGGAGTACACCACCATCGTCGCCGCCCCCGCGTCCGACCCGGCCGGCTTCAAGTGGCTCGCGCCCTACACGGGCTCGGCCATCGGCCAGCACTGGATGTACCAGGGCAAGCACGTCCTGATCATCTTCGACGACCTGACCAAGCAGGCCGAGGCGTACCGCGCGATCTCGCTGCTGCTGCGTCGTCCGCCGGGCCGCGAGGCCTACCCCGGCGACGTCTTCTACTTGCACTCGCGCCTGCTGGAGCGTTGCGCGAAGCTGTCCGACGAGCTGGGCGCCGGTTCGATGACGGGTCTGCCGATCATCGAGACCAAGGCGAACGACGTCTCGGCGTACATCCCGACCAACGTCATCTCCATCACCGACGGCCAGGTCTTCCTGGAGTCGGACCTGTTCAACGCCGGTGTCCGCCCGGCCATCAACGTGGGCATCTCGGTGTCCCGCGTCGGTGGTGCCGCGCAGATCAAGGCGATGAAGACGGTCGCGGGCTCGCTGCGCCTGGACCTGTCGCAGTTCCGCGAGCTGGAGGCGTTCTCCGCCTTCGCCTCGGACCTCGACGCCGCGTCCCGCGCGCAGCTCGACCGCGGTGCCCGTCTGGTGGAGCTGCTCAAGCAGGCCCAGTACTCCCCGGTGCCGGTCGAGGAGCAGATCGTCGAGATCTACCTCGGCACCAAGGGCCACCTCGACGACGTCCCCGTCGGCGACGTGCGCCGCTTCCTGGCGGAGTTCAAGGACAGCATGCGCCGCAACCACGGCGACGTGCTCCAGGGCATCGTGCAGTCCAAGGTGCTGTCCGAGGACGCCGAGCGCCGGATCGTCGACGCGGCCGCGGAGTTCAAGAAGCAGTTCACCGCGTCGGGCGCGTCCGGGCCGATCAGCGAGGTCTCGGCCGAGCCGATGAACGCCGACGAGGTCGGACAGGAGTCGGTGAAGCTCAACCGGCCCGCTCCGGACGAGAAGTGACGTAGCCGATGGCCCAGATTCGCGAGTTGCGTCAACGGATCCGCTCGGTCACCTCGACCGGGAAGATCACCAAGGCGTACGAGCTCATCGCCACGTCACGCCTCGCCAGGGCGCAGGCCAGGGTGGGGGCTTCGCGCCCCTACGCCGAGGAGATCACGAACGTGCTCTCCGCGCTGGCCACGGCGTCGTCCAACCTCGACCACCCCCTGCTGGAGGCGCGCAAGGAGCCGAAGCGCGCCGCCGTCCTCGTCGTCACCAGCGACAAGGGCATGTGCGGGGCCTACAACTCCAACGTGCTCAAGGCCGCGGAGGAGCTCATCGCCCTCCTGCGTTCCGAGGGCAAGGAGCCGGTGCTCTTCGCCGCGGGCCGCAAGGCCGTGGGCTACTTCCGGTTCCGCCAGCGGGAGCTCGCCGGTGAGTGGACCGGGTTCTCCCAGGCGCCGAACTACCGGGACGCCGTCGAGGCGGGCAACGCGCTCGTCCGGGCGTTCCTGGCCGGGAGCGACGACGAGGGCGACGCTCCCGGCGCGGACGGCGTGCTCGGCGTCGACGAGATCCACGTCGTCTACACCGAGTTCAAGTCCATGCTGAGCCAGAACCCGGTCGCCAAGCGCATCGCGCCGCTGGGCGTCGAGTACGACCAGCGGCCCGAGGGCGTCGTTCCCGGCTACGAGTTCGAGCCGGACGCGGAGACCCTGCTGGGCGCGCTGCTGCCGAAGTACGTCAACACGCGGTTGTTCTCCGCGCTGCTGGAGGCGGCCGCGTCGGAGTCCGCCGCCCGGCGGACCGCGATGCAGGCCGCGACGGACAACGCCAGCGAGCTGGTCCGGACGCTCAGCAGGCAGATGAACGCGGCCCGTCAGGCCCAGATCACCCAGGAGATCAGCGAGATCGTCGGTGGCGCTTCCGCGCTTACCGGTGGCGCAGGAAGTGATGAATGACATGACTGCTACTGCTACTGCCACCACCACCCGCACCGGCCGTGTGGTCCGGGTGATCGGTGCCGTCGTCGACGTGGAGTTCCCGCGCGGGGCGGTTCCCGAGCTGTTCAACGCCCTGCACGCGGAGATCGCCTACTCGGCGGTCGCCAAGACGCTGACGCTGGAGGTCGCCCAGCACCTCGGCGACAACCTGGTCCGCTGCATCTCGATGCAGCCGACCGACGGCCTCGTGCGCGGCACCACGGTCACCGACACCGGCCGCGCCATCTCGGTGCCGGTCGGCGACGTCGTCAAGGGGCACGTGTTCAACGCCCTGGGCGACTGCCTGGACAGCCCCGGTCTCGGCCGCGACGGCGAGCAGTGGGGCATCCACCGCAACCCGCCGGCCTTCGACCAGCTCGAGGGCAAGACCGAGATCCTCGAGACCGGCATCAAGGTCATCGACCTGCTGACCCCGTACGTCAAGGGCGGCAAGATCGGCCTGTTCGGCGGCGCGGGTGTCGGCAAGACCGTGCTCATCCAGGAGATGATCACGCGTATCGCGCGTGAGTTCTCCGGCACGTCGGTGTTCGCCGGCGTCGGTGAGCGCACCCGTGAGGGCACCGACCTCCTCCTGGAGATGGAGGAGATGGGTGTTCTCGGCGACACCGCCCTGGTGTTCGGTCAGATGGACGAGCCGCCGGGCACCCGCATGCGCGTCGCCCTGTCCGCTCTGACGATGGCGGAGTACTTCCGCGACGTGCAGAACCAGGACGTGCTGCTGTTCATCGACAACATCTTCCGGTTCACCCAGGCCGGTTCCGAGGTGTCGACCCTGCTGGGTCGCATGCCGTCGGCCGTGGGCTACCAGCCGACGCTGGCCGACGAGATGGGTGAGCTGCAGGAGCGGATCACGTCGACCCGAGGCCGGTCGATCACCTCGCTGCAGGCGATCTACGTGCCCGCGGACGACTACACCGACCCCGCCCCGGCGACGACGTTCGCCCACCTGGACGCGACGACGGAGCTCTCCCGTCCGATCTCCCAGAAGGGCATCTACCCGGCGGTGGACCCGCTGGCGTCCTCCTCCCGCATCCTCGAGCCCGGCGTCGTGGGCGAGGAGCACTACCGGGTGGCGCAGGAGGTCAAGCGGATCCTGCAGAAGTACAAGGAGCTGCAGGACATCATCGCCATCCTCGGCATGGACGAGCTCTCCGAGGAGGACAAGGTCATCGTCGGCCGCGCCCGCCGTCTGGAGCGCTTCCTCGGCCAGAACTTCATCGTGGCCGAGAAGTTCACCGGCCAGCCGGGGTCCTTCGTGCCGATCAAGGACACCATCGAGGCGTTCGACCGCGTCTGCAAGGGCGAGTTCGACCACTACCCCGAGCAGGCGTTCTTCAGCTGCGGCGGTCTGGACGACGTCGAGGCCAACGCGAAGAAGCTCCAGTCCAAGTGAGCTGACCCGCGCGAGCGAGCAGAGGGCCGGGACTCCCGAGAGGGGGTCCCGGCCCTTCGTCGTGCCGGCGGCGGTGTCAGCGCACGCAGCGCGGAGCGCCGAGCGCGCGGGAGATCCCCCGCGCCGCCGCGCGCACGGCCGGGACGAGCAGCCGGACGTCCGCGTCGACCGGGACGACGACCGACAGCCCGGCCGCGACCTCGCCGTCCTGGCCGTGCACGGGCGCGGCGACCGACTGGGTGATGAGTTCGATCTGGCCGACGCTGACGACGTACCCGTCGCGGCGCACGGCGGCCAGCACGCGGCGCAGCCCGGCGGGGGTGGAGATGGTCCTGCTGGTGAAGCGGCGCAGCGGAGTGGCCAGCGCGTGCTCCTGCACGGCGCGGGAGGCGTTCGCGAGCATCACCAGTCCCACACCGGTGGCGTGCAGGGGCAGGCGCGTGCCGGGTCTCGTCACGACGTTGACCGCGTGGTGCGCGGAGATGCGCTCCACGTAGACGGCCTCCAGGCCGTCGCGGACGGCCAGCTGCACGTTCTCGTGGGTGACCTCGTAGAGGTCCTCCAGGAAGGGCATGGCCGCCTCGCGCAGGCCGAAGCTGCCGGGGGACAGCGCGCCGAGCTCCCACAGCCGCAGGCCGATGTGGTAACCGCCGCCGGGGTCGCGCTCCAGGGCTCCCCAGTGGATCAGCTCCCCGACCAGCCGGTGCGTCGTGCTGAGCGGCAGCCCGGCGCTGCGGCTGAGCTCGGACAGGGTCGCCGTGGGCCTCGACTCGCTGAACACGCCGAGCAGCGTGAAGACACGGCCCGTGATCGAACGCGGTTCTGAGGTCCCCATCGAGGGCATCGCCCCAGGATGCCCGGCAAAGCTGTTCCGTTCAACGGAAACTCGTCTGGAGCAGCGGGGCGGGGCCTTGCAGGCTGTCGCCCTCACGGATGGTCCACTCGGGAAGGCGGAAGCGTGCGTGCGCAGGTAGGCATCCTCGGTGCGGGTCCGGCTGGTCTGTTGCTCTCCCACCTGCTCCACCTGGAGGGGATCGACGCGGTCGTCCTGGAGACGCGCGACCGCTCCCACGTCGAGCGACGGGTGAGGGCCGGCGTGTGCGAGCAGCCGACGGTCGACCTGCTGCGCGAGGTGGGCCTGGCCGAGCGCCTCGACCGCGAGGGACTGCCGCACCACGGCTTCTCGCTGCGGTTCGACCGGGAGGACCACCGCATCCCGCTGACCGAGCTGACCGGGCGCTCCATCACCGTCTACGGGCAGCAGGAGGTCGTGAAGGACCTCGTCGCCGCACGGCTGGCCGCCGGGGGCGGCGTCGAGTTCGGGGTCGCCGACGTGGCGCTGCACGACGTCGACGGCGACCGGCCCCGCATCACCTACGTCGACGCCTCCGGGGAGCAGCGGGAGCTGGTCTGCGACGTGATCGCGGGCTGCGACGGCTTCCACGGCGTGAGCCGCGCCTCGATCCCCGCGGGTGCGCTGCGCACCATCGAGCACGTCTACCCGTTCGCCTGGCTGGGCGTGCTGGCGAAGACGCCGCCCTCGCACGAGGAGCTGATCTACGCCAACCACGAGCGGGGCTTCGCGCTGCACAGCATGCGCTCGCCCGAGGTGACCCGGCTCTACCTCCAGGTCGACCCGGCCGAGGACGTCTCGCTGTGGCCGGACGAGCGGATCTGGGAGGAGCTGGACCTGCGCCTGGCCGTCGACGGAGGCTTCGCGCTGCGCGAGGGGCCGATCGTGGAGAAGGGCATCACGCCGATGCGCAGCTTCGTCACGGAACCGATGCGCCACGGCAGGCTGTTCCTCGCGGGCGACGCCGCGCACATCGTGCCGCCGACCGGCGCGAAGGGCATGAACCTCGCCGTCGCCGACGTGCGCGTCCTCTCCCGAGCGCTCAGCGCGCTGCTGAAGAGGGGTGACGAGGCGCTGGTCGAGTCCTACTCGGACACGTGCTTGCAGCGCGTGTGGCGTGCCGAGCACTTCTCCTACCTGATGACCACGATGCTGCACCGGCAGCCGGGCGTGGACGACTTCCAGCACCGGTTGCAGCTCTCGCAGCTGCGCTACACGGCCACCTCGACGGCGGCCGCGACGAGCCTGGCAGAGAACTACGTCGGCCTGCCCCTCTGATCGAACGACCGTCTTCTGCGACGAGGTGGAGGAACGGATGTCCACTCCGGACACGTCCGCGCGCTGGGCGCTGCCCCTGTGCTGGACCGCCGTGCTGCTCGACGGCTTCGACCTGGTCGTGCTCGGCACGGTGCTGCCCGTCCTGCTGGACCGGCACGAGTGGGGCATCACCCCGGCGAGCGCGTCCGTGGTCTCCACGGCCGGTCTCGTCGGCATGATGCTCGGCGCGCTCGCGATCGGAACCGTGACCGACGTCGTGGGCCGGCGCAGAGCGCTGATCTTCGCGGTGGCGAGCTTCTCGCTGTTCACGGCCCTGTGCGCGGTCGCGCCGTCGATCTTCGCGTTCGGCCTGCTGCGGTTCCTCGCCGGGCTCGGCCTGGGCGGCTGCCTGCCCACGGGCATCGCGCTGGTCACCGAGTTCGCCCGCGCGGACCGGCGGGGCACGGCCACCACGACGATCATGACGGGCTACCACGTGGGCGCCGTCACGACCGCGCTGCTCGGCATCGTCGTCGTCCCGTCGCTGGGCTGGCGGGCGCTGTTCCTGATCGGCGCGGCTCCGGCGCTCGTGCTGGTCCCGCTGATGCTGCGGCACCTGCCGGAGACGGGGTCCTTCCGCCGCGGCGGCGACCGGCCCTCGCTCGGGGACACCGGCGCGGTGGTCCGCTCGCTGTTCCAGCCGGGTTTCGCGCGCCCGACGATCGCGTTCTGGGTCGCCTCGTTCATGGGCCTGCTGCTGGTCTACGGGCTCAACACGTGGCTGCCGCAGATCATGCGCGCGGCCGGGTACCCGCTGGGCGCCGCGCTGGGCCTGCTGCTCACGCTCAACGTCGGGGCCGTCATCGGCCTGCTCGTGGCGGGTGCGGTGGCCGACCGGTTCGGCGTGCGCCGGTCCACCACCGCCTGGTTCACCGCCTCCGCGGTGTTCCTGAGCCTGCTCAGCATCAAGCTTCCCGGCATCGGCGTGTACCTGGCGGTGCTGGTCACGGGCTGCTTCGTGTTCAGCTCGCAGGTGCTCGTCTACGCCTACGTGGGGCGGGCACACCTCGACTCCAACCGGGCCACCGGCCTCGGCTGGACGGCGGGGGTGGGACGCGTCGGCGCCATCTGCGGCCCGCTGCTGGGCGGCGCGCTGCTGACCGCCGGGATCGCCCACCCCTGGGGCTTCTACGCCTTCGGGCTCGTGGCCGCGCTCGGAGCGGTCGCCGTCGCGGCCGTCGGTGCCGCGGCCACGAACCGGGACGCCACCCCCGCCGCCGCCGTTCCCGAGTCCCGGGGGTGAACACCGTGACCCTGCTGCCCGAGCAGCTCTGGCGCGGACGGATCTTCACCGGCACCTGGCGGACCTCCTCCGGGGGGACCGCTCCCGTGGTGGAGCCCGCCACGGGGGCGGAGATCGGCCGCAGCGGTGTCGCCGGCGCCGCCGACGTGGCGGCCTCCGCCGCCGCGGCGGCGGAGGCCCAGCGCGACTGGGCGGCGGTGCCGTTCCAGCGGCGTGCCGCGGTTCTGCGCCGCGCGGGCGACCTGTGGCGCGAGCACGCCGGGGAGCTGGGCGGCTGGCTGGCCCGCGAGTCGGGCGCGGTGCCGGGGAAGGTGGGCTTCGAGCTGCACGTGGCGCAGCAGGAGTGCTACGAGGCCGCGGCGCTGCCCTCGCACCCGCTCGGCGAGCTGCTGCCCAGCGAGCAGCCCCGGCTGAGCATGACGCGGCGCGTCCCGGCCGGTGTGGTGGGCGTGATCGCGCCGTTCAACGCCCCGCTGGTCCTGTCGATCCGGTCCGTGGCCCCCGCGCTCGCGCTGGGCAACGCCGTGCTCCTCAAGCCCGACCCGCGCACGGCCGTGTCCGGTGGTGTGGCGCTGGCGCGGGTGTTCGAGGAGGCCGGTCTCCCGGCGGGGGTGCTGCACGTCCTGCCGGGCGGCGCGCGGACGGGCGAGGCGGTGGTGACCGATCCGCACGTGCGCGTCGTCTCGTTCACCGGCTCCACGCGGGTGGGCCGGCGGGTGGGCGAGCTGGCCGGGCGGCACCTCACGCGCGCGCACCTGGAGCTGGGCGGCAACTCGGCGCTGATCGTGCTGGAGGACGCCGACCTGGAGCGGGCGGCGTCGGTCGGCGCGTTCGGGTCGTTCTTCCACCAGGGCCAGATCTGCATGACCAGCGGGCGGCACCTGGTGCACGAGTCCGTGGCGCGCGAGTACGCGGAGCTGCTGGGCGCGCGGGCGGACGCGCTGCGGGTGGGCGACCCGGCGACCGCGGAGGTCGACCTGGGCCCGATCATCGACGCCGGTCAGCGGGACGAGATCCACGAGATCGTCACGTCGAGCGCGGCGGCCGGGGCCTCGGTCGTCGCCGGTGGCAGCTACGAGGGCCTGTTCTACCGGCCCACGGTGCTCGGCGACGTGCGGCCGGACGTGCCGGCGTTCCAGCGGGAGATCTTCGGCCCGGTCGCCCCGGTCACGCCGTTCTCCTCGCTCGACGAGGCGGTGGAGCTGGCCGCCGCGAGCGAGTACGGCCTGTCGCTGGGCATCCTCACCGGCGACTCCGCGCGGGGTCTCGCGCTGGCCGAGCGCATCCCCACGGGCATCGCGCACGTCAACGACCAGACGGTGAACGACGAGGCGCACGCCCCGTTCGGCGGAGTGCGCGCCTCGGGCACCGGCGCGCGCTCCGGCGGTGCGGCGGCCAACGTCGAGGCGTTCACCGAGACCAGGTGGATCACCGTGCGGACGGACATCGCGCCGTCCCCCTACCGAGGCCAGCGGCGGACCCGCGGCGGGACCGTTTAGACTGGTTCACGACGCCAGTCGACGTGAAGGAGATGCGCGTGGCCGAGATGACCGTCCAGTTGGTCGCCGTGGAACGCCGCCTGTGGTCCGGGTCGGCCACGTCGGTGGTGGCTCAGACGACCGAGGGCGAGATCGGCATCCTGCCCGGCCACGAGCCGATGCTCGGTGAGCTGGTCGAGGGTGGGGTCGTGCGGATCCGCCAGGCCGACGGCGAGCTCGTGACCGCCGCGGTGCACGGCGGCTTCCTGTCGGTGACCGGCGAGGGCGTCAGCATCCTCGCGGAGGACGCCGAGCTCGGCGAGGAGATCGACGTCGAGCAGGCCCGCCAGGGGTTGCAGAGCGACAACGTCGCCGACCGCGAACGGGCACAGGCGCGGCTGAAGGCCGCGGGACAGCCGGTCTGAGGTCGGACGCGGACGAGCGGGCAGAGCCGTGGGGATCGCCGAAGTCGTCGGGGTGGTCCTGTTCGCCCTGGCGGTCGTCATCGCGAGCTTCGCCTGGCGGCGGCTGCGGCTGCTGCGCATGGGCGGCATCCACGTCGCGCTGCGCGTGAAGCTGAACGCCCCGGCCGGTCGCGGCTGGCACCTCGGCGTTGGCCGCTACCACGGTGACGAGTTCGCCTGGTACCGCGTGCTGAGCCTGGGCTCGGGGCCCGACCAGATCATCTCGCGCGACGGCCTGGAGATCGCCGACCGGCGCGAGCCGACCGGCCCCGAGGCGTACACGGTCCCCGCGGGGTCCGTGGTGCTGCGCTGCCGGGCGGCCACGGGCGACGTGGAGATCGCGATGGGGCCCGACGCGCTGACCGGGTTCCTGTCGTGGCTGGAGTCGGCCCCGCCGGGCCGCAGCATCCCCTACGCCTCCTGACGCCGCCGGGACCGCTCGCGGTCCCGGCGGGCGCGGGTCAGGCGTTCGCGCCGGGCTTCCACAGGACGTCGCCGTCGGGGTTCGCCACCCTGGCGAGGACGAACAGCAGGTCCGACAGCCGGTTGAGGTACTTCGCGGTGAGCGCGTTCGTGCGTTCCGCGTCGACCTCCAGCAGCGCCCACGTGCCGCGCTCGGCGCGGCGGGCGATCGTGCGGGCCTGGTGCAGCAGGGCCGCGCCGGGCGTGCCGCCGTTGAGGACGAACGAGTCCAGCGCGAGGGTGCGCGCGTTGTACTCGTCGCACCAGCGCTCCAGCCGGTCGACGTAGCCCTGCGTCACGCGCAGCGGCGGGTGCTCGGGGTTCGGCACGATCGGCGTGCAGAGGTCGGCGCCGACGTCGAACAGGTCGTTCTGCACCTTCCGCACGACCTCGCGGACGTCGTCGGCGAGCTGCCCCAGGGCGAGCGCCACGCCGAGCGCCGCGTTCGTCTCGTCCACGTCGGCGTAGGCGGTGATGCGCGGATCGGTCTTGGGGACGCGGGAGAAGTCGCCCAGGCCCGTGGTGCCGTCGTCGCCGACCCGGGTGTAGATCTTGGTGAGGTGTACGGCCATACCCGCACTCTAGAGCGGGTCCGGACCGCCGGTATCGGACTCGATCCAGTACGTCCGTAGGATTGCCCCTCAGGGGCAGAGCGCTAGGAGTTGCGTGGTGAGTGAGCACTTCCGGGTTCAGGGCGGGGCACGACTGGTCGGCGAGGTCGACGTCGTCGGCGCCAAGAACAGCGTGCTCAAGCTGATGGCGGCGGCACTGCTGGCCGAGGGCACCACGACCATCACCAACTGCCCGGAGATCCTGGACGTCCCCCTGATGGCGGACGTGCTGCGCAGCCTCGGCTGCGAGGTGACGATCGAGGGCGACGTCGCCACGATCACGACCCCGGCCGAGCTGAACCACCGCGCGGACTCCGAGGCGATGGGCAAGCTCCGCGCCTCCGTGTGCGTCCTGGGACCGCTGGTCGGCCGCTGCAAGCGCGCCGTCGTGGCGCTGCCCGGAGGTGACGCGATCGGCTCCCGGCCGCTGGACATGCACCAGAACGGCCTGCGCAAGCTCGGCGCGCACAGCGAGATCGAGCACGGCTGCGTCGTCGCCGAGGCCGAGGGGCTGCACGGCGCGCAGATCTGGCTGGACTTCCCCAGCGTCGGCGCCACGGAGAACATCCTGATGGCCGCCGTGCTGGCCGAGGGCACCACGATCATCGACAACGCCGCCCGCGAGCCGGAGATCATCGACATCTGCGTGATGCTCCAGGAGATGGGCGCGAAGATCGAGGGCGCTGGCACGTCCACGCTCACCGTGCAGGGCGTGCAGTCGCTGCGGCCCACGCAGCACCGGGTCGTCGGCGACCGCATCGTCGGCGCCACCTGGGCGTTCGCCGCCGCCATGACGCGCGGCGACATCCGGGTGCGCGGGGTGAACCCGCACCACCTGGACCTGGTGCTGGAGAAGCTGCGGATGGCCGGCGCGCAGGTCACCACGTTCGAGGGCGGCGAGGACGAGGGCTTCCGCGTCGTGATGGAGGGCCGCCCGCGCTCGGTGGACTTCGTGACGCTGCCCTACCCCGGTTTCGCCACCGACCTCCAGCCGTTCGCCATCGCGCTGTCCACGGTCTCCGAGGGCACGTCGATGATCACCGAGAACCTGTTCGAGGCGCGGTTCCGCTTCATCGAGGAGATGCAGCGCCTGGGCGCGGACGCCCGCACCGACGGCCACCACGCGGTCGTGCGCGGCATCGAGCGGCTGTCCAGCGCGCCCGTGTGGGCCTCCGACATCCGCGCCGGCGCGGGTCTCGTGCTCGCCGGGCTGTGCGCGGACGGCGTCACCGAGGTGTGGGAGATCTTCCACGTGGAGCGCGGCTACCCCGGCTTCGTGGAGAACCTGCGCAAGCTCGGCGCCGAGGTCGACCGCATCAGCGACTGAGAGCTCCTCAGAGGTCGCGCAGCACCAGGCGGGCGTCGGGCACGTCGGAGGGGAACACCAGCACCCGGCGGGACGCGGTGTCCGGTCCGGTCGCCGTGGTCGCCCTGATGCCCGCCCGGCGCAGCCGCCCGGTCAGCGCGTGCGCCAGCGCGTCCGGCGCCACCGCGACCTCCTGGAGCAGTCCGAGGTCGCCGCCGGAGAAGTCGGGGACGGGTCTGCGGTCGTCGCCGAAGGCCCAGCGCAGCAGCAGCGCGAGCAGACCGAGCGCGAGGAACAGGGGCAGGACCAGCAGGAGCGTCACCCGTTCATGGTGCGCTCGACGGCCAGCGGACGCTCGGTGACCTTGTCACGATTCAGTGAGCAACGGCACGTGGCGGTGAGGTTACTCGCCAGTACGCTACGGGCACACCGTCGTGAACCCCGGCCCTCGGGAGGTTTCCGTGCCGTACCCGGCCGACCAGGAGCGCGACCGCCCCTGGGTCATGCGCACGTACGCGGGCCACTCCTCTGCCGCCGCGTCCAACGCCCTCTACCGCAGGAACCTCGCCAAGGGGCAGACCGGCCTGTCGGTCGCGTTCGACCTCCCCACCCAGACCGGCTACGACCCGGACCACGAGCTGGCCGGGGGCGAGGTCGGCAAGGTGGGCGTGCCCGTCAGCCACATCGGCGACGTGCGGCAGCTCTTCGCCGACATCCCGCTCACCGGGGCCAACACCTCCATGACCATCAACGCGACCGCCATGTGGCTGCTCGCGCTGTACGTCTGCGTCGCCGAGGAGCAGGGCGCCGAGGCCGGGATCGACGCGGAGCAGGTGCGCGCGTCGCTCACCGGCACGACGCAGAACGACATCGTCAAGGAGTACCTGTCGCGGGGCACCTACGTGTTCCCGCCGGGACCGAGCCTGCGGCTGATCACCGACCTCGTGGCGTGGACCGTCTCCGCGGTGCCGAGGTGGAACCCGATCAACATCTGCAGCTACCACCTCCAGGAGGTCGGCGCGACGCCGGCGCAGGAGGTCGCCTACGCGATGTGCACCGCCATCGCGGTGCTCGACGCGGTGCGCGACTCCGGGCAGGTGCCGCCGGAGCGGTTCGGCGACGTGGTCGGGCGCATCTCCTTCTTCGTCAACGCCGGCGTGCGCTTCGTCGAGGAGATGTGCAAGATGCGCGCGTTCACCGAGCTGTGGGACGAGATCACCCGCGACCGCTACGGCATCACCGACCCGAAGCAGCGGCGGTTCCGCTACGGCGTGCAGGTCAACTCGCTCGGTCTCACCGAGGCGCAGCCGGAGAACAACGTCCAGCGCATCGTGCTGGAGATGCTCGCCGTCACCCTGTCGCGCGACGCCCGCGCCCGCGCGATCCAGCTCCCGGCGTGGAACGAGGCGCTCGGCCTGCCCCGGCCGTGGGACCAGCAGTGGGCCCTGCGGATGCAGCAGGTACTCGCCCACGAGACGGACCTGCTGGAGTACGAGGACCTCTTCACCGGGTCCCGCGTGGTCGAGTCCAAGGTGGACGAGATCGTGTCGGGGGCGCGTGCCGAGATCGACCGCGTGCAGGCGGTGGGCGGTGCGGTCGCGGCCGTGGAGAGCGGCTACATGAAGTCGCAGCTGGTGTCCTCGCTCGCCGAGCGGCGCAGGCGCGTCGAGTCCGGAGAGGACGTCGTGGTGGGCGTGAACCGCTTCGCCACCACCGAACCCAGCCCGTTGCAGGTCGAGGGGGCCGCGTCGATCGAGACCGTCGACCCGGCGGTGGAGGCCGAGGCCGTGCGGGCGTTGCGGGCGTGGCGGGAGAACCGCGACCAGTCCGCTGTGGACACCGCGCTGGACGGACTGCGCGCGGCGGCGAAGACCGACGCGAACCTCGTCGAGGCGACCATCGCGTGCGCGCGCGCCGGGGCGACGACCGGCGAGTGGGCTTCCGCGCTGCGCGAGACGTTCGGCGAGTACCGCGCCCCGACCGGCGTGTCCGCCGCGTCCGCGTCGGGCGAGGCCGGAACGGAGATCACCCGCGTGCGGGAGCGGGTCCGCGCCACCGGCGAGGAGATCGGCGAGCGGCTGCGCATCCTGGTCGGCAAGCCCGGTCTGGACGGGCACTCCAACGGCGCCGAGCAGGTCGCCGTGCGCGCCAGGGACGTGGGCTTCGAGGTCGTCTACCAGGGCATCCGGCTGACCCCGGCGCAGATCGTCTCGGCGGCCGTGCAGGAGGACGTGCACGTCGTGGGGCTGTCGATCCTGTCGGGATCGCACCTGGAGGTCGTGCCCGCGGTCGTGGAGGGCCTGCGCGCGCAGGGCGCGGGGGAGGTGCCGGTCGTCGTGGGCGGCATCGTGCCGCCGCAGGACGCGGCCGTGCTGCGCGGACGCGGTGTGGCGCGGGTGTTCACGCCGAAGGACTACGAGCTGACCGAGATCATGGACGAGATCGTGAGCGTCGTCCGCGAGGCGCACGGCCTGCCCGCCGGGTCCTGACCCCCGCGCGGGCCACCTCCCCCCGGTGGCCCGCGCGGGGAGGGCTCACGGCGCCGCGAGCACGGCCCTCGTCGTGGTGACCTCCGCGAAGCCGCCGCCGTGCAGGTTCACCGCCGTCGCCCTGCTCAGCTCGGCCGCGGTCAGCGCCACGCCGTCCGGACCCGCCAGGTCGAAGGTGAACGTGGCGTCCAGCGGGACGCGGACGCGGTACCCCAGGTTGCCGCCGACCCGCGCCGTGGTCTCGACGCAGTGGTTCGTCTGGACTCCCGCGACGACCAGGTCCGCGATGCCGCGCCGGCCCAGCCACGCGTGCAGGTCCACCTCCCCGTGGAACGCCGAGTTCACGTTCTTCGCGAACACCAGGTCGGGTCGCGCCCCGTCGAGCTCGGGCTTGAAGGCGTTGCCGGGCGTGCCCGCGGCCAGGGGAGAGCCGGGGTGCACCGAGTCGTGCCGCACCAGCACCAGCGGCAGACCCGCGGACGCCCACCCGTCGAGCAGGGCGGCGATGTTCGCCTCCGCGCCGGGGTTGTCGCGCGGTCCCCAGAAGTCCGCGTCGTCGAAGCCGCGCTGCACGTCGATGAGGATCAGAGCCGTTGTCATGACGTCGAGGATCGTCGCGGGGCCGGGGTGCGCGACAGTGGCAGGAGCTGCGCGCTGGAGTACTTTTCTGCCATGCGCACCGTGGGCGTTCTGATCCTGCCGGGAACCCGCACCTTCGACGTCGCCGTGGCGAGCGAGGTGTGGGGCGTGGACCGCGCGGACGCGGGAATCGGTCCCTTCGAGCTGCGGCTCTGCTCCGCCGGTCGCCGCTCGCTGCCGCTGCACCCGGTCGGCTCGCTGCCCGCCACGCACGGCCTGTCCGGGCTGGCCGGGTGCGACCTGGTCGTCGTGCCGGGCCGTGCCGACCCGCACGCCCCCGTGCCGCCCGGCGCGGTCCGCGCGCTGCGCTCCGCCCACGCGGCGGGCGCGACGGTCGCCGCCCTGTGCTCGGGGGCGTTCGTCCTCGCCGCGGCCGGACTGCTCGACGGACGGGCGGCGACGACGCACTGGCGGCTGCTCGACGCGCTGCGCGCCACCGCACCGGCGGCCCTGGTGCGTCCCGACGTGCTGTTCACCTCCGACGGGTCCGTGCACACGTCGGCCGGTGTGCTGGGCGGGGCCGACCTGTGCCTGCACCTCGTGCGCCGCGCCCTCGGGGCGGACGTGGCCGCCGCGCTGGCCCGCCGCCTGGTGATGCCGCCCGCGCGCGAGGGCGGCCAGCGCCAGTACGTCGAGGCGCCCGTCCCGGCGCGTCCCGACCGGCCCGGCGTCGCCGCCACCGTCGACTGGGCGGTGCCGCGGCTGGCCGAGCCGATCGGCGTCGACGACCTGGCCGGGCACTCCGGGCTGAGCGAGCGGACGTTCCACCGCGCGTTCCTCGCCGCCACCGGCAGCACGCCGGGGCGCTGGCTGCGGGTGCAGCGGGTGCGCCTGGCCCAGCGGCTGCTGGAGACCACCGACCTGCCGGTGCACCGGGTGGCCGAGAGGTCGGGCCTGGGCACACCGGCCAACCTGCGACGCAGGCTGCGCGCCGAGCTGGGCGTCACCCCCGACGCCTACCGGCGCACGTTCCGCGTGCCGGAGCACCCCGCGGCGGTGGCGTCGCCGGTCTGAGCCGGCCGCGCCGACTCAGGTGGGCGGCTGGGCGTGCTCGTGCAGCAGGAGCAGCGTGTAGGCGGCCACCGTCTGCGCGTCGGTGATCTCCCCGCGCGCGATCATGGCCTCGAACTCGCCGCGCGCGAACCAGGCGGTGCGCATGTCCTGCTCCTCGGCCTCGCGCTCCGGCTCGCCCTCGACGAGGTCCGTCGCGAGGAACACCCGGCCGCGCTGACTGGACATGCCGGGGGCCACGTCCAGCGTGCCCAGCTCCACCATCCGCCCGGCGCGCAGGCCCGTCTCCTCGCGCAGTTCGCGCGCGGCCAGCTCCAGCGGGTCGGAGTCGGCCCGGTCGGGCGCGGTGCCCTGCGGGAACTCCCAGCGCCGCATCCCCAGCGGGTAGCGGTGCTGCTCGACCAGGTGGACCCGTTCGCCGTCGAGGGGGACCACCAGCGCGTAGTCGGGCTTGTCGATCACGCCGTAGACGCCGGTGGTCCCGTCCGTCCTGCGGATGCGGTCCTCCCGCACGGTCATCCACGCGTTCGCGTACACCTCGCGCGAGCCGAGCGCTTCCATCGTCATCCCTCCGGGGACGGGGCAGATCGCCGACGACCGTATCCGAAGTAGACGATCGGTCCCAGAGCGGTCCGGAGACCGGACGCGAGCCACGTGACGGGCGCGGGCCGGCGCCCGGCGGCGGCACGAGCCCGTCGCGCGGAACCCGCGAGCCGTGACCGCGAGGACGCGCGCCCGTCCGCGGAGGACGGTCAGCGCCACCGAGGCGGTGACGAGCACGACGCGGCCGGCAGCAGCGTGCGCGGGAGGGACGACACGGCGGGCGACGGCACCCGTCCGGTGCGTGACCGGACCCCGTAGCCTGTCGCGGTGCGCCTCGTCATCGCTCGTTGCCAGGTCGACTACGTCGGCCGCCTCACCGCCCACCTGCCGATGGCCCAGCGGCTCCTGCTGATCAAGGCCGACGGCTCGCTCTCGGTGCACTCCGACGACCGCGCCTACAAGCCCCTGAACTGGATGAGCCCGCCGTGCTGGCTCATCGAGGACCCCGGTCTGTGGACCGTGCAGAACAAGGCGGGGGAGAAGCTCGTCATCACCCTGGACGAGGTGCTGCACGACTCGAAGCACGAGCTGGGCGCCGAGCCGGGTCTGGTCAAGGACGGCGTCGAGGCGCACCTGCAGAAGCTGCTCGCCGAGCACGTGACCACGCTGGGCGAGGGCTGGAGCCTGGTGCGCCGGGAGTTCCCCACGCCGATCGGCCCGGTCGACCTGATGTGCCGCGACGCCGACGGGAAGTCGGTGGCGGTGGAGATCAAGCGGCGCGGCGAGATCGACGGCGTGGAGCAGCTCACCCGCTACCTGGAGCTGCTGAACCGCGATCCGCTGCTCGCCCCCGTGCGGGGGATCTTCGCCGCGCAGCAGATCAAGCCGCAGGCGCGGACGCTCGCCGAGGACCGGGGCATCCGCTGCGTGGTGCTCGACTACGACGAGCTGCGCGGCATCGAGAGCGACGACCTGCGCCTGTTCTGAGGCGCGAGCGCCGTCGACGGCGTCCGCGCCGCACCACCGGTCGGCCGGTGATCCCCACCCCGCCGAGCGGCTGCCGCGCGCCCGCGCACCGATCGGTCGGCACCCGGTCCGGTGACCGTCGGCACGGATCGGCGCCGGTGTGGTTTCGCCGATCCGGACGCGGGGAAGTCGGCCCCTGCCGCGGCGCGGTCCATCCCCGGTGGAGTGATCGATGATCTGCGGTTCCGTGATCAGGAGACTACGGTCCGATCGCAGCACTCGCTCTACTGTGCGGTAACGTTCGATTGCTGGTCGTTCGTGCGGCTTCTTGTTGGGGAATGTTGGACTTGGAGGTGGGCCGGTGACGGTGCTGGCCGACGCGGATCTTCGCCTGGACGCGACTCCGCTGGACTACGCGTTGCTCGTCATCTACTTCGTCGTGGTGCTCGGGATCGGCGTGCTCGCCCGCCGCTCCGTGTCCACCAGTCTCGACTTCCTGCTATCCGGCCGGTCGCTCCCCGCCTGGGTGACCGGACTCGCGTTCATCTCGGCGAACCTCGGCGCCATCGAGCTGCTGGGCATGGCGGCCAACGGCGCTCAGTACGGCCTGCCGACCGTGCACTACTACTGGATCGGCGCGATCCCGGCCATGGTCTTCCTCGGCCTGGTCATGATGCCGTTCTACTACGGCTCCAAGGTGCGCAGCGTCCCGGAGTTCCTGCGACGGCGCTTCGGCACGGGAGCGCACCTGGTCAACGCGCTGAGCTTCGCCGCGGCCCAGGTGCTCATCGCGGGCGTCAACCTCTACGCCCTCGCGCTGCTGCTCAACCTGCTGCTCGGCTGGCCGATCCCGCTGTCGATCGTGATCGCGGCCGTCATCGTGCTCGCCTACACCACCCTCGGCGGCCTGTCGGCCGCGATCTACAACGAGGTGCTGCAGTTCTTCGTGATCGTCGCGGCCCTGCTGCCGCTCACGATCGCCGGTCTCAGCAAGGTCGGCGGCTGGGACGGCCTCAAGGAGAAGATCACCGCTGGTCCCGGCGGCGCCGATCAGCTCTCCGCCTACCCGGCCACGGAGCTGACCGGCATCCAGAACCCGGTGCTGTCGGTCATCGGCATCGTGTTCGGCCTGGGCTTCGTGCTGTCCTTCGGCTACTGGACGACGAACTTCGCCGAGGTGCAGCGCGCGCTGTCGGCCAAGAGCATGTCCGCCGCGCGGCGCACGCCGATCATCGGCGCGTACCCCAAGGCCCTCATCCCGGCCGTCATCATCGTGCCCGGCATGATCGCCGCGGTGGTCGTGCCGCAGATGCAGGAGCTCAAGGCCGGTGCGACCGGCGGAGGCGTCGAGTACAACGACGCCCTGCCGCTGCTCATGCGCGAACTGCTGCCCAACGGCATGCTCGGCATCGCCATCACGGGTCTGCTGGCCTCGTTCATGGCCGGTGTCGCCGCGAACGTCAGCTCCTTCAACACGGTCTTCACCTACGACCTGTGGCAGGACTACGTCAAGAAGGACAAGCCGGACGAGTACTACCTGCGGGTGGGCCGGCTGGCCACCGTCGGCGGCACCGTGATCGCCATCGGCACGGCGTTCATCGCGTCGGGCTACGGCAACATCATGGACTACATCCAGGCGCTGTTCTCGTTCTTCAACGCGCCGCTGTTCGCCACCTTCATCCTCGGCATGTTCTGGAAGAGGATGTCCGCCGCCGCGGGCTGGGCCGGTCTGGTCGCCGGAACGTTCGGCGCCGTCGCGATCTTCCTGCTCGCCGAGGTCGGTGTGATCGACCTGCCGGGCCAGGGCGCCAGCTTCGTCGGTGCCGGTGTGGCGTTCGTGGTCGACATCCTGGTGAGCGTCGTGGTCACGCTGTTCACCAAGCCGGTGCCCGAGGAGCGGCTCGGCGGTCTGGTCTACAGCCTCACTCCGAAGGCCGACCGGCAGCACTCCACCACGGGCGACGACGCGGGCTGGTACCGCTCGCCCGCCCTCCTCGGCGGTGGCGTGCTCGTGCTGACCGTCGTCCTCAACATCGTCTTCGGCTGAGGGAGTCGTCGTGTCCGAGCAGAAGTCACACTCCGCGGGTCTGTTCGACCTGCGTCTCGTCATCGCGATGCTGTTCGCGGTCTACGGCGTCGTGCTCGTCGTCGTCGGGGCCTGGTTCACCGACGAGACGGAGCTGGCGAAGGCCGGCGACATGAACATCAACCTGTGGTCCGGCATCGGCATGGCGCTGCTCTCGGCGCTGTTCGCCGTGTGGGCGAAGCTGCGACCGGTCGTCGTGCCCCCGGACGGCACGAAGGCCAGCGACGTCGACTCCGACGCCACCGGCCACTGATCTCCCGGTGCTCGGTCTACCCGCGTGCGCGCACCACGCGCGAGCGCGGGTAGACCGGGTTGAACGCCTCGACGGTCCAGTCGTCGATCCAGCGGATCGCGCGGCCGAGCCGGTCGGCCTGGACGGAGCGGTTGCGGCGCACGGTGGTGCGGGGACGGCCGTCCTGCATCGTCAACAGATCTTTCCTCTCAGCGGTGATGTCCTTGCACCCAGTGCAGCGCGTCGATCTTCTGTATCGTTCCCGAACCTCTGCGTGACCTCAGCCACGCTACGTGTGACCAGGCATTTCGCTTTCGGCAGTTCCTCTCACGTCCACGCGTGACGGTCGCTACCGTGCACTCCGTGACCCGTCCCCACCACCGCGCCACCGCGGTCGCCGCCGTCGTCTGCGCGCTCACCGTCCTGAGCGGGTGCGCGACCGGTCCCGACCTCGCGAAGAAGACCTACCCGCGCAGCACCGTCCCCGTCGCGGAGAACGTCACCGGGTCCGGCACGCCGACCAGCGGCGGCAACCGGGGCGCCGGCCGGGCCGACCCCGCGTTCGCCCCCGACCAGCTGCGCCTGCTCGACCCGTGCGCGCTGTTCGACAACGAGGTGCTGCGCTCGCTGGGCCGCCCGGCCGACACGACCCCGTCGAGCTTCAGCGAGTGCGCCAACTACATGGTGGACAAGCAGGGCGAGGACCTGAGCATCAGCATCAAGCTCGGCGAGACGATGACGAGCGAGGTCGAGAAGGCGGACCGCAAGATCGGCGGGCTGCCCAGCGTGGAGCAGACGCTCGACGACACCGCGTGCTTCGTCCACGTCATCACGCAGGACGAGCCGGGACTCGGGATCACCGTGCAGATCGGCTACAAGGAGGGCGATCCGTGCGTGCCCGGCCGCGCGGTCGCCGAGTCGGTCGTGCGGCAGATCGCCGACGGCGCCGAGAAGATCACTCCCGCCAAGGGCTCGCTGGTCTCGCTCGACCCGTGCGCGCTGCCCGAGCAGGGCGTGGTCGCGGAGGCGGCGGGCGACGCCCCCAAGACCTACCCCTACGGGCTGCACAACTGCTCGTGGATCTCGCGCACCGCCGAGATCTCGGTCAACTTCCGCACCACGTTCGTGCCGGACGGCAACGCCTTCGAGCCGGGGCAGCAGCCGGTCGACCTGAACGGCACGCCGGCGTTCCAGCTCCCCGACGACGGCGCGTTCCCGAGCTGCGAGGTGTTCTGGCTCCAGCGCGAGTCGGGTGGGACCGAGGGCGAGCTCGTCGAGGTCAAGTCCTCGGGCCCGAAGGAGTCGCAGTTCGACCGGTGCGCCAGGGCGCAGGCGTTCGCCAAGGCGCTGCTGCCGAAGATCCCCAAGCCCTGAACCGCGGGGGCTGACGCGCGGGCGGCTACCCGTTACTGTCGGGTAATACGCAGTTCGCGGTGAGCACCTGGAGGGTCGATGACGCAGACCGCCCCCGACGGTCCGCAGGCGGTTCCGGTCGACGACCGGACCGCTCACGCAGCTGGCGAGGAGCAGTTCGCCTCGCTGGACCCGCGCACCGGCGAGGTGCTCGCCCACCACCCGGTGCACTCGGCCGACGACGTGGCCGAGGCCGTCCGCGCGGCCCGGCCCGCCGCCGCCTGGTGGCGCGACCTCGGCTTCGCCGGGCGCACCCCGCTGCTCACCGCGTGGCGGAAGCTCCTGCTGGCCCGCCTCGACGAGCTGCTCGCGCTGATCAGCGCCGAGACGGGCAAGTCGGCCGACGACGCCCGCATCGAACTGGTGCTGCTGATCGACCACCTGCACTGGGCGACCCGCAACGCCGGGCGCGTGCTCGGCAAGCGCCGGGTGGCGACCGGCGTTCTCCTGGCCAACCACTCGGCCACGGTCGAGTACAAGCCGTACGGCGTGGTCGGCGTGATCGGGCCGTGGAACTACCCGGCCTTCACCCCGATGGGCTCCATCACCCACGCCCTCGCCGCTGGCAACGCGGTGGTGTTCAAGCCCAGCGAGTACACGCCGGGCGTCGGCCGCTTCCTCGCCGACACGTTCGCCGAGGTCGTGCCGGGGCGGCCGGTGTTCCAGGTCGTCACCGGGTTCGGCGAGACGGGTGCCGCCCTGTGCCGCTCCGGCGTGGACAAGCTCGCGTTCACCGGCTCCACGGCGACGGGCCGGCGCGTCATGGCGGCCTGCGCCGAGACGCTCACCCCCGTGCTGGTGGAGTGCGGTGGCAAGGACGCCGTGGTGATCGCGGAGGACGCCGACCTGAGGGCGGCGGCCGAGGCCGTCGTGTTCGGCGGGTTCACCAACGCGGGCCAGACCTGCGCCGGGGTGGAGCGGGTCTACGTGGCCGACGCCGTCGCCGACGAGTTCACCGCGCTGGTGACCGCCCGCGCGGCCCGGCTGCGGCCGGGCGGCGATCCCGACGCCGACCTGGGGCCGATCACCATGCCCTCGCAGGTCGAGATCGTCCGCTCGCACGTGCGCGACGCCCTGGAGCGGGGCGGGCGGGCCGTCGTGGGCGGCGTGGAGTCGGTGCGGCCCCCGTTCGTCGAGCCCGTGGTGCTCCTCGACGTGCCGGAGGACTCGGCCGCGGTCGCCGACGAGACGTTCGGCCCGGTACTGGTGATCAACCGGGTCGCCGACGCCGACGAGGGCGTGCGCCGGGCGAACGCGAGCCGCTACGCCCTCGGGGCCGCGGTGTTCTCCCGCTCGCGCGGTGACGAACTGGCCGGGAAGATGCGCGCCGGCATGGTGTCGGTCAACTCCGTGCTCGCCTTCGCCGGAATCCCCTCGCTGCCCTTCGGCGGTTCGGGGGACTCGGGCTTCGGCCGCGTCCACGGCGAGGACGGCCTGCGGGAGTTCGCCGCGCCGCAGTCGGTCGCGCGCAAGCGCTTCGGGGCCCCGCTCAACCCGTCCAGCTACGACAGGGGCAGCCGCACCCTGCGGCACGTCGTGCGCCTCGTGCGGCTGCTGCACGGTCGCTGAGGACTTGGCCCGATCGAGCGAGGTGCCGTCCACCGCGGAGTGATTCGGTGCCCGGCGCGGTGCTCCTTCCCGGTGTTCTGCTGCGGAGGGTCACCGCTGTCGCGTCGTCGCGCCGTGGAACCCGACCCGGTCGTGCGACCGGTGACGACGTCGGGTGCTCGTGCCGTTCCCGCCGTCGGGCCGGAGGAGTAGGAAGAACCCGATCAGCGACGATCGGAGGCCCGATGAAGAAGATCATCAACGATCCGGGGACCGTGGTGCTCGACGCCCTGCGGGGGATGGCGCTCGCGCACCCGGACCTCCTGCGGGTGCGGGAGGACCCGGCCGTGATCGTGCGCGCCGAGGCCCCCGTGCCCCGCAAGGTGGCGATCGTCTCCGGCGGCGGCTCCGGCCACGAGCCGCTGCACGGCGGGTTCGTCGGTCACGGGATGCTCGACGCCGCCTGCCCCGGCGCGGTGTTCACCTCGCCCACGCCCGACCAGGTGGCCGCCGCCGTGTCGCTGACCGACGGCGGCGTCGGCACCCTGCTGATCGTGAAGAACTACACCGGCGACGTGCTCAACTTCGAGACGGCGGCGGAGCTGGCCGCCGCGGACGGCGTCGAGGTGCGCACGGTGGTGATCGGCGACGACGTGGCGGTGCGGGACTCCCTCCACACGGCCGGTCGCCGCGGTGTGGGCGGCACCGTGCTGCTGGAGAAGATCGTCGGCGCGGCCGCCGAGCGCGGCGCGAGCCTGGAGACCTGCGAGGAGCTCGCCCACCGGGTGCTCGACCGGGTGCGCTCCATGGGGCTCGCGCTCACCTCCTGCACGGTGCCCCACGTCGGCGAGCCGACCTTCGCCCTCGGCGAGGACGAGATGGAGGTCGGCATCGGCATCCACGGCGAGCCGGGGCGTCGGCGGGTGCCGGTGGGCACGGCCGACGACGCCGTGCGCCACCTGCTCGACCCGATCCTGGAGGACATGCCCCTCGGGGAGGGCGACCGGGTGCTGCTGTTCACCAACTCCACGGGCGGCACGCCGCTGATCGAGCTGTACGTCGCGCACGGCGTCGCCGAGCGGTTGCTCGCCGAGCGCGGGGTGCGCGTGGAGCGGCGGCTGGTCGGTCCGTACGTCACGAGTCTGGAGATGCAGGGCATGAGCCTGACGCTGCTGAAGCTCGACGACGAGCTGGTGGAGCTGTGGGACGCGCCGGTCAGCACGGCGGCGCTGCGGTGGGGGATCTGACGTGGGGTGCGCGGAGAAGGACGTGGCCGACGCGGTGCGGGCGGCGGCCGGGGTCGTGCGGCGGCACCGCGACGAGCTGGTGAACCTCGACCGGCCGATCGGCGACGCCGACCACGGCGAGAACCTCGGGCGCGGGTTCGCCGCCGTGGTGGCCGCGCTGGACGCCGGCGTGCCGTCGTCGCCCGGCGGCGTGCTCGAGGTGGTGGCGAAGACGCTGATCTCCACGGTCGGCGGCGCCGCCGGTCCGCTCTACGGCACGGGGTTCCTGCGCGCGGCGCGCGCCGTCGGCGCCGCGGAGGAGCTGGACGCCGCGACGGTCGCCGCGGCGCTGCGCGCCGCGCTGGACGGCGTCGTGGCGCGGGGCGGGGCCCAGCTCGGGGACAAGACGGTGGTGGACGCGCTGGCACCGGCCGTCGCCGCGGCCGAGTCGGCCGCGGGTGGCGGCGCCGACGTCGCCGGGGTGCTGCGGGCCGCCGCCGACGCCGCCGCGGAGGGCGCCGAGTCGACGGTGCCGCTGGTCGCCCGCAAGGGCAGGGCGTCCTACCTCGGCGAGCGCAGCGCGGGGCACCTCGACCCCGGTGCCCGGTCGGCGTCGCTGCTGCTGCGGGCGTTCGCCGACCACGCGGCGGGGAGCGCCGGGTGACCGCCTCCGCGAGGGTCGGCCTCGTCGTCGTGTCGCACAGCCGTCAGCTCGCCGCCGGTGTCGTCGAGGTCGCCGCGCAGATGGCTCCGCAGGTCGCCGTGCTGCCGGTGGGCGGCACGGCAGACGGAGGCATCGGCACCGACCCCGACGCCGTGTCGCGCGCCCTGAGCGCGGCGGACTCGGGCGCCGGAGCCGCCGTCCTCTACGACCTGGGCAGCGCCGGGATGGCCGCGGAGCTGGCGGCCGAGACCGCGGCGGACCCGGACGCCGTGCTCGTGGTCGACGCGCCGCTGGTGGAGGGCGCGGTCGCCGCGGCCGTCGCCGCTCAGAGCGGCGCGGGCCTGGCGACGGTCGCCGAGGCCGCCCGGTCGGCCGCCGCGGCGGGGCCCACCGCCGTTCCCGCCGAACCGCCGCGCGAGCAGCCCGCCGTCGCGGGCGGTCCGACCAGCGCGGAGGTCCTGCTGACCAACGAGGTGGGGCTGCACGCGCGTCCCGCCGCGCTGCTCGCCCGCACGGTGGCGGAGCTGGACGCGCGCGTGGTCGTCCGGTACGGCGGCCACCAGGCCGACGCGGCGAGCGTGCTGGCCCTGATGGGACTCGGTGCCGGGAGGGGCGCGCGGGTCGCCGTGACCGCGAGCGGGCCGCAGGCGGAGGAGGCGATCAGGCGCGTGCGGGGGCTGGCGGAGCGCAACTTCGAGGAGTAGGCCGTCCGGTCGCTGGACCGATCCCTTGCTCGATCCCGATGGTGCAGCTCACGGGCTCGCCACGCCGGGTTCGTGGGATAGTCGCCACAAGTTACCCGCTGGTAGCACCCGGTGACGTGGGAGGTAGTGCAGTGGCGCACTCGTTCGGCACGGTCGGCGTGGTCGGGCTCGGCACCATGGGGGCCGGGATCGTGGAGGTGCTGGCGCGCGAGGGCCTTCCCGTGGTGGCGGTGGACGTGGACTCCGACGCGCTGAGCCGTGCCCGCGAGCACCTGGAGCGCTCCACGGACCGCGCCGTCGCCCGCAGCAAGCTCGACGGCGCCGCCCGCGCGGAGCTGTTCGAGCGGATCACCCTCACCACGTCGTTCGCCGACCTCGCCGGGTGCGACCTGGTGATCGAGGCCGTGCCCGAG
Organism: Umezawaea beigongshangensis; assembly: GCF_016464305.1. Lineage (GTDB taxonomy): Bacteria > Actinomycetota > Actinomycetes > Mycobacteriales > Pseudonocardiaceae > Umezawaea_A > Umezawaea_A beigongshangensis. The sequence continues at coordinate 602,622 of NZ_JAEIOJ010000001.1, read as the reverse complement.
CGCGTCGAGCTGAAGGCCGAGGTGTTCGCGGAGATCGACCGCGTCGTCGGTCCCGGCACCGTCCTCGCGTCCAACACCTCGTCGCTGTCCATCACCGAGATCGGCGTGCACACCAGCCGGCCGGGCAAGGTCGTCGGCCTGCACTTCTTCAACCCCGCGCCGGTGCAGAAGCTCGTCGAGGTGGTGCGGACCGTCGTCACCGAGCCCGAGGTGGTCACCGACGTCGTGGCGTTCGCCGAGCGCATCGGCAAGACGCCCGTCGTGATCGGCGACCGCGCCGGGTTCATCGCCAACGCGCTGCTGTTCGGCTACCTCAACCACGCCGTGCGGATGTTCGAGTCCCGCTACGCGACCCGCGAGGACCTCGACGCGGCCATGCGGCACGGCTGCGGCTACCCGATGGGCCCGCTGGCCCTGCTGGACCTCATCGGCCTGGACACCGCCCACGAGATCCTCGACACGATGTACCACCAGTCCCGCGACCGGCTGCACGCCCCGGCTCCGCTGCTCAAGCAGATGATCACGGCGGGCCTGCTGGGCCGCAAGACCGGGCGCGGCTTCTACACCTACGACGCGCCCCACTCGCACACCGTCGTGCCCGACGCGCGGACGCCCGCCGCGACGCGGGACGCCGCGGCGGTCCGCCGGGTGCGGCGCGTCGGGGTGATCGGCACCGGGACGATGGCCACCGGCATCACCGAGGTGTTCGCCAGGAGCGGTTACGACGTGGTGCTGCGCGCCCGCGCCCTCGACCGGGCGGAGGCGGCCCAGGGCCGCCTCCGCGCGTCCCTCGACCGCGCCGTGAGCCGCGGCAGGCTGGCCGGGGTCGACCGCGACGCCGTGCTCGCGCGCATCGCGCTCGCGGTGGACTTCGAGGAGCTGGCCGACTGCGACCTCGTGGTCGAGGCGGTCGCCGAGGACCTGGCGGTCAAGAGGGCCGTGTTCGCGGCGCTGGACGAGGTCTGCAAGCCCGGCGCCGTCCTCGCGACCACCACCTCGTCCCTGCCGGTCGTGGAGTGCGCCGCCGCGACCTCGCGGCCGGCCGACGTCGTGGGCCTGCACTTCTTCAACCCCGCGCAGGTCATGAAGCTGGTCGAGGTCGTCGGGACCATCACCACGGACCCGGTCGTCGTCGCCACCGCCCGGCAGGTCTGCCTCGACCTGGGCAAGCGGCCGGTGCACTGCGGCGACCGCGCCGGGTTCGTCGTGAACGCGCTGCTGTTCCCGTACCTCAACGACGCGGTGAAGATGCTGGAGGCCCACTACGCGGAGGCCGACGACATCGACACCGCCATGAAGATCGGCTGCGGCCTGCCGATGGGCCCGTTCGAGCTGCTCGACGTCGTGGGGCTGGACGTGTCGCTGGCCATCGAGCGCACGCTCTACCGGGAGTTCCGCGAGGCCGGTTTCGCCCCCGCGCCCCTGCTGGAGCACCTGGTCACGGCGGGCCGCCTGGGCCGCAAGACCGGCAAGGGTTTCCGGGACCACACCTGATCGCGCTCCCCGCCGTCACGCGTGGCACCGGCGTTTGCGAAGCTGGTGCCATGCGGCGTGCGGTGATCTCACTGGTGGTGGCGGTCCTCTGCCTCTCGTCCGGGTGCGCGTACTCGATCCAGGGCACGCCCGTGGCCGGGATTCCCGGCGACGTGGTGCCGCCCTTCGAGACCGACACCCCCGCGCCGTCGACCAGCAGGTCGACGCCGAACTCCTCCAGCGCGCCGGAACCGGCGTCGTTCGACCTGTGCGAGCTGCTGTCCTGGAAGGACCTGCCCTACGAGGTGGCGGACAAGTCCGCGCCGCCCACGAAGACGGGGTACGACACCGAGTACGAGCAGTCGTGCAGCTGGCAGACCCAGCTCAAGGAGAGCGCGGTGCAGGAGGTCGGCATCTCGCTGCGCTTCCGCGAGGGCAAGGCGCTGACCCTGGACGAGCAGACGGCCACCTACGACGTGGGCGGCCGCACCGTCTTCTACCTCGACCGCAGCGAGGACCCGGACGTGCAGCCCTCCTGCGTGCTCGTCCTGGAGTACGCGGGCGGCGGGCTGGGCATCATCGCCATCGACGGCTCGAACAAGTACGGCGGCATCTGCGAGCAGGGCCGCAAGGCCGCCGAGGTCCTCCTGTCGAAGGAACCGGCCTAACCGCAGCAGCCTCCGCCGCAGCAGCCTCCGCCACCACCGGCGGGGGCTCCGGCGCTCCCGCTGCCGCCCAGTCCGGCCATCGACAGCAGCTTCACCGTGTCGTCGTGGCCCTCGGGGCACTGCGCGGGGTCGGACGACGCGCTCATGGGCCGGTTGACGTCGAAGGTCGACCCGCAGGACCGGCAGCGGTACTCGTAGGTGGGCACCCGCCCATCATCCCCGGTCGACCGCGATCAGGTGCAGGGTGGTCACCAGGACGGCGGACACCGCGGCGACGCCCGCCAGCACCGGCAGCCGGTGCGCCCAGCCGAGTCCCACCACCGCCGCGTGCGTGCCGACGAACAGGAACAGCCAGCTCGACGACCGCGGCCGCAGCCACAGCGGCAGCAGCGTCGCGGCCGTGACGACCAGCAGCACCGAGCTGGAGGCCACCACGACGCCCTCGCGCTCCCAGCGCAGCGCGTTGCCGCGCCCGGTCTCCCCGCCGAGGTCGGGGAACGTGCCGTCGACGGCGGGCAGGACCATGGCCAGCACCTCGGCGATCAGCACCAGCGTCACGGCGATCCGCGCGCGCGTTCGGACGTCCGCCGATGAACTGCTCATCCCACGACCGTAGGGGATGCGGGCGCGCACTCCGGATACTGTGGTCCCCCGTGCCGCGCCGCAACCATCCCCGACGTCCCGCGCCGGGTTCTGACGAGCCGCGTTCCCTCGGGGGCGGCGCGGGCTGGGCCCGCACCGAGTCCGCCCCCGACGGCGAGTGGACGGTGCGCACCGTGCCCGGCGCGCAGACCACCAAGTCCTACCGCTGTCCCGGCTGCGACCACGAGATCAGGCCCGGCACGCCGCACGTGGTGGCCTGGCCGGCGGCGGAGCACGGCTCGGTGGAGGACCGCCGCCACTGGCACCAGGGCTGCTGGAACGCGCGGGGCAACCGCCGCCCGACCCGCAGGCGCTTCTGACCTCGGCGGTGGCCGCTGAGCGTCGAGCAGTTGGGCGTCGTGCGGACCCGGTGGACCACCGGCGGGGGGCACGTCCCGGCCCGGCCCGCACGGGCACGTGCCGCGGGTGCCGACGACGACCACGCTCCCGCGGTGAGCGTCGAGCAGGTCGTGCGGCACGAGCACGAGTTCGGCGATCACACCGCCGTGCCTACCATCGCGGGGTGCTCGCGAACAGGATCGGACCCAACACCGTGCTCCCCGCGCGGCGCGACGCCGTCGAGCTGACGACCGCGGACGGACTGGTGCTGGAGGGCGAGCTGGCGCTGCCGGTCGACCGGGCGCCGCGAGCGACGCTGATCTGCCTGCACCCGCTGCCCACGCACGGCGGCACGATGGACTCCCACCTGCACCGCAAGGCCGCGGCCCGGCTGCCCGCGCTCGCCGGTCTCGCGGTGCTGCGCTTCAACACGCGCGGCACCGGCCGCAGCGGGGGCGCGTTCGACCGGGGGAACGGCGAGCGGCACGACGTGGCCGCCGCGCTGGAGTTCGCCGAGTTCCACGACCTGCCCGACGTGTGGCTGCTGGGCTGGTCCTTCGGCACCGACCTGGCCCTGGTGCACGGCTGCGACCCGCTGGTGCGGGGCGCGGTGCTCGTCTCACCGCCGCTGCGCTGGAGCGGCGGTGAGCACCGGGCGGCCTGGGCGCGGGCGGGCAAACCCGTCGTGTGCCTGGTGCCGGAGCTGGACGACCACCTGCGTCCCGACGAGGCGCGCGAGCGCTTCGCCGACCTGCCGACCGCGCGGATCGTGGAGTTCGCGGGCGCCGGGCACCTGTTCGTGGGCCGGGCCGAGGAGGTGCTCGACGCGGTCGTCTCGGCGGTGGCCCCCGAGGTGCCCGTGCCGCTGCCGGTGACCTGGCCGGGCTGACGGCCCGCCGGTCAGGGCTTGACGGCCTGCGGGCGCTGGATCTTCTGGGTGGGGCCGTCGACGGAGGGCTGCGGCTGCTGCTCGGCGGGCACCGCGGCCGTGGGCCCGGTCGCCGCCACGGGCTCGGGCGCGCCGGTCCTGTCGGCCTCGGACCGCTGCGGACCGGCCTTCTGGACGGGGGGTGCGTCGGCCACCGCGACGGCCGACTCGCGCTCCAGGTCCAGCGGGTCGAGCAGTGGTGTGACCTCCTGCAACGCGCTGCGCACGGCGTGCAGCTGCTGGGAGAGCCGGTTGCGCAGGTTCCGCAGCGCGTCCACGCGCTGGGTGGCCTGCGTGATCCGCCGGTTCGACTCCTCCGTGGCCTCCCGCACGCGGCGGTGCGCCTCGTCGGTCGCCTCCTGCACGCGCGCCGTGGCCTCGGTGATCGAGTCGTGCCGCCTGCGGTTGGCCTCCTCGGTGGCCTCCCTGACCAGGCGTTCCGCCTCGGCCCTGCTCGCGGTCTGCTCCTGGGTGACCTCGGTGCGGATGCGCGACGCCTCCTGCGTCGCGTCCCGGACCAGCCGCTCGGCCTCGGCCTTGCTGGCGGTCTGCTCCTGCGCGATCTGCGCGCGGACGCGGGCCGCCTCGTCGGTCGCCTCGCGCAGCCTGCGCTCGGCCTCGGCCTTGCTCGCCGCCTCCTGCTGGGCCAGCGTGCGCATCGCCTCGCCCCGGCGCGCGGCCATGGCGATCTCGAAGTCCTCCTCGACGGTGGTCCGCCGCTGCTCGGACTCCCGCTCCAGGGTCTCCGCCGCCGTGCGGGACGCGCCGACGATCTCCGCGGCCTCGCTGCGCGCCTTCTCCAGCACGCCCCGGTGCTCGGCCTCCATCTCGCCGCGCCGGTGGTCCAGCTCGGCGAGCAGCTTCTCGTAGCGGGCACGCAGCGCGCTGGCCTCGTTCTCGGCCTTCGTGCGGATGTGCCCGCCCTCGGCCTCGGCGCGCGCCTTGATCTCGTTGGCCTCGTCCTGGGCGAGGCGCAGCATCCGCTGCAGGCGCTCGCTGAGCCCCTCCAGGGTCGTGGGCGGCAGCGACAGCCGGTCGACCGACGTGCGCAGCTCCGTCATCTCGGAGCGCGCGGCTTCGAGCTGGCGGGCCAGGTCGTTGGTCTGCGACACGGCCGCGTCGCGGTCGGCCGCGAGCAGCCGGAGGTCCGAGTCGAGCCGCTCCAGGTGGTCCTCCACCTGAGCGCGGTCGTACCCGCGCTTCACGATGTCGAAGCCGGATCCCAGCGGTACGAGGTCACGGTCGTCGGCGAGGCCCATGCCCTCACGCTACCCGTTCGTGTCGGGCGGCAGACACCTGCCGACCGCCCGACACGGTGGTTCTTCTTGCAGACAGCCGTTTCACACGCCCCGAAACCGGTTGATGGCACCGAGATGACGCTCCCGCAGCTCGGTGTCGCGCACGCCCAGGCCCTCCGCGGGTGCGAGGCAGAGCACACCCACCTTGCCCTGGTGGGCGTTGCGGTGCACGTCGTGGGCGGCCTGTCCGGTGTCCTCCAGTGAGTACACCTTGGACACCGTCGGATGGATCTTTCCCTTGGCGATCAAGCGGTTCGCCTCCCACGCCTCGCGGTAGTTGGCGAAGTGCGAGCCGATGATCCTCTTGAGGTTCATCCACAGGTAGCGGTTGTCGTACTGGTGGTTGAACCCGCTGGTGGAGGCGCAGGTCACGATCGTTCCACCGCGCTTGGCCACGAACACGCTGGCGCCGAAGGTCTCCCGGCCGGGGTGCTCGAACACGATGTCCGGATCGTCGCCCCCGGTCAGTTCGCGGATCTTCGCGCCGAAGCGCTTCCACTCCGTCGGGTCCTGGGTGTTCTCGTCCTTCCAGAACCGGTAGCCCTCCGCGCTGCGGTCGATGATCAGCTCGGCGCCCATCCTGCGGGCCAGCTCCGCCTTCTGCGGACTGGACACGACGCACACCGGCGTCGCGCCCCCGTTGAGCGCGAACTGGGTCGCGCAGGAGCCGAGGCCGCCGGACGCGCCCCAGATCAGCACGGTGTCGCCCTGCTTCATCGCGGCGCCGCGGGGGGAGACGAGCTGGCGGTAGGCGGTGGAGTTGACCAGGCCGGGCGAGGCGGCCTCCTCCCAGGTCAGGTGCTCCGGCTTGGGCATCAGCTGGTTGGCCTTGACCAGGGCGAGCTCGGCGAGACCGCCGAAGTTCGTCTCGAAGCCCCAGATGCGCTGCTCGGGGTCGAGCATCGTGTCGTCGTGCCCGGCGTGGTGCTCCAGCCGCACGTCGAGGCAGTGCGCCACGACCCGGTCGCCCGGCTTCCACGCGGTGACGCCGGGCCCCGTGCGCAGGACGACCCCGGCCAGGTCGGAGCCCACGACGTGGTACGGCAGGTCGTGCTTCTGAGCCAGCGGCGAGCTCTTGGCGTACCGCTCGAGGAAGCCGAACGTGGACATCGGCTCGAAGATCGACGTCCAGACGGTGTTGTAGTTGATGGCGCTCGCCATCACGGCCACCAGCGCCTCGCCGGGGCCCACCTCGGGCGTGGCGACCTCGTCCAGGTGCAGGGACTCGCGCGGGTCCTTCTCCGCGGTGGTCCGCCCGGCGAACATCTCCGTCTCGTCGGCGTGCACGGTCACACCCCGGTAGCTCTCGGGGAGGGGGAGCGTGGCGAGGGCGTCCGGTTCGTCGGCCGCGATGGCGTCGAGGATCTTCTGCACGGCGTTCCCTCCACTGGGGGGTAGGTCGTTCGGGACGGGAGAAAGTCCCGTCCTCGCAGGTGGCAGGAGGTTACCGACGAGTAAACGATCCAGTTGGCGATGTGTGAGCGAGCGCACTGGGGCGGGTCGCGTGCCCCCGTCCGGCGAGCGGGAGGGTGCCGCGGACCGGTGCCCGCGGCCTCCGACCAGCCAGGGGTCAGGACGTCCGCGCGGGCTCGACCAGCTCGACCAGGACGCCTCCGGCGTCCTTCGGGTGGACGAAGTTCACCCGGCTGCCGGAGGTGCCGCGGCGGGCCTCGTCGTAGAGCAGCCGCAACCCCCGCGCCCGCAGCGCCTCGGCCGCCGCGTCCACATCGGACACGCGGTAGGCGAGCTGCTGGAGTCCGGGGCCGGAGCGGTCGATGAACTTGGCGATCGTCGAGGTCTCCGACAGCGGCGCGAGCAGCTGCACGGCCGTTCCCGTGCCGTCGTCGCCGGGGGCGCGCAGCATGGCCTCCCGCACGCCCTGCTCCTCGTTGACCTCCTCGTGGGCCACCACCAGACCGAAGGTGTCCCGGTAGAACGCGATGGCGACGTCCAGGTCGGGGACGGCGACGCCGACGTGGTCGACGGCCGTGGCGATACCGCGCAGTTCGTCCATGAGCCCGAGGGTATTTGCCGAATCGGTGCAGGTGGCGCTGTGCCGCGCCTCACAGCGTTACCAATCGGTAGCCGCCGGTATCGTGCGAAGTTAACAACCGCTAGCACCGTGGAGGCCGCTGTGTCCGGTTCCGTCATCGTCGCCGGTGCCCGTACCCCGATGGGCCGCTTGCTCGGCTCCCTCAAGGACTTCTCCGGTGCCCAGCTGGGCGGCGTCGCGATCCGGGCGGCGCTGGAGCGGGCGGGCGTCGCGCCCGAGCAGGTGCAGTACGTGATCATGGGCCAGGTCCTGACCGCGGGCGCGGGCCAGATCCCGGCCCGGCAGGCGGCCGTCGCCGCCGGAATCCCGATGAGCGTCCCGGCGCTGACGATCAACAAGGTCTGCCTGTCCGGTCTCGACGCCATCGCGCTCGCCGACCAGCTCATCCGCGCCGGCGAGTTCGACGTCGTGGTGGCCGGTGGCCAGGAGTCGATGACGCAGGCGCCGCACCTGCTGCCGAAGTCGCGCGCCGGGTACAAGTACGGCGACGTCACCGTGGTCGACCACATGGCCCACGACGGCCTGTTCTGCGCGTTCGACCAGGTCGCGATGGGTGTTTCGACCGAGAAGCACAACTCCCGGCACGGTGTGACCCGCGAGGAGCAGGACGCGTTCTCCGCGCGGTCGCACCAGCGCGCCGCCGCCGCGGCGGCCAGGGGCGTCTTCGCCGAGGAGATCGCGCCGGTGAGCATCCCGCAGCGCGGGGGAGAGCCGGTCGAGTTCGCCACCGACGAGGGCGTGCGTCCCGAGACGACGACCGAGAGCCTCGGGAAGCTGCGCCCCGCGTTCGCCGCGGACGGCACCATCACCGCCGGGTCGGCCTCGCAGATCTCCGACGGGGCCGCGGCCGTCGTCGTCATGAGCCGGGCCAAGGCCGAGGAGCTGGGCCTGACCTGGATCGCCGAGATCGGCGCCCACGGCGTCGTCGCCGGGCCGGACGCGAGCCTGCACGAGCAGCCGGCCAACGCCATCCGGGTGGCCTGCGCCAAGGAGGGCGTCGAGCCCGCCGACCTCGACCTGGTCGAGATCAACGAGGCGTTCGCCGCCGTCGGCGTCGTCTCCACCCGGCTGCTCGGCCTCGACGAGGACCGGGTCAACGTCAACGGCGGCGCCATCGCGCTGGGCCACCCGATCGGCATGTCCGGCGCCCGCGTCGCGCTGCACGCCGCGCTGGAGCTGCGACGCCGCGGCGGCGGTGTCGCCGCGGTCGCGCTGTGCGGTGGCGGCGGCCAGGGCGACGCCCTGATCGTGCGCGTGCCTAAGGTCTGAGGTGTGGCACGCACCTCGGACGTGAAGGACCTGGTCGACCGCGCGCGCGAGGGACAGCCGCGCGCGGTCGCCCGGCTCATCTCCCTCGTGGAGGACGCGAGCCCCCGGCTGCCCGAGGTGGCCGCGGCGCTCGCCCCCCACACCGGCCGCGCCAGGGTGATCGGGCTGACCGGCTCGCCCGGTGTGGGCAAGTCCACCTCGACGGCGGCGCTGGTCGCGGCGTTCCGCGCGCGGGGACAGCGGGTGGGCGTGCTGGCGGTCGACCCGTCGTCGCCGTTCTCCGGCGGCGCGCTGCTCGGCGACCGCGTCCGGATGCAGGAGCACGCGACCGACCCCGGCGTGTTCATCCGCTCCATGGCGACCAGGGGGCACCTGGGCGGCCTGGCGTGGGCGACGCCGCAGGCGCTGCGGGTCCTCGACGCCGCCGGGTTCGACGTCGTGCTCGTGGAGACCGTCGGCGTCGGCCAGTCGGAGGTCGAGGTGATCTCCCTCGCGGACACGACGCTCGTGCTGCTCGCGCCCGGCATGGGCGACGGCATCCAGGCGGCCAAGGCCGGCATCCTGGAGATCGCCGACGTGTTCGTGGTCAACAAGGCCGACCGCGACGGCGCGGACGCCACCGTGCGCGACCTCAAGCACATGATCTCCCTGGGCCGCCGGGACCGCGAGGGCCCGGCGTGGCGGACGCCGATCGTGAAGACGGTCGCCGCGCGCGGCGAGGGCGTCGAGGACGTCGTGGAGGCCCTCGACGCGCACCACGCCTGGACGACCGCGCACGGTGAGCTGGAGCGGCGCCGCACCCGCAGGGCGAGCAGCGAGATCCAGGCCATCGCGCTGGCCCGGCTGCGCTCCCGCTTCGGCGACCCGACCGGCGGCACGGTCCTGGAGCAGCTCGCGAAGCGGGTCGCCGCCGGTGAGATCGACCCGTTCGCCGCGGCCGAGCACCTCGTCCAGGACGTCGTGCGGCGGTAGCCTGCCGGACGTGCACCCCCACCAAGGTCCACCCCCGGTCGTGATCGACATCGGCGCCAGGGACACCCGGCGCGTGCTGCTCGGAGGCGGGGTCGCCGGTGTGCTGGGCGTGCTGTCGCTGGTCGGGGCCGTGAGCGCGCTCGTGGACGGCCAGGTCGTCGGCGGCCTGATCTTCCTGGTGATCGGTCTGCTGTTCACCGGCGTCGCCGTGCTGGGCGTCGTGAACTGGAAGCGGGTCTCCCGTCCCCGCACGCTGGTCTTCGAGCCGCAGGGCGTCCGCTGGGACGACCCGCGGGGCGTCGGCTGGGCCGTGCCGTGGCAGGAGCTGGGCGCCGTGTCGCTCTCCCGCACCCGCGAGCGGGTCGTGCAGCTGTCCGACGCGCTCGTCCGCAGGACGATGGTGCGGCTGGACCTCTTCCCCGCCGACCCCGGCTCGTTCCGGCCGCGCCACCCGCACATGGAGCACCTGTGGGAGCAGCACACCGTGCGCAACGGCTACCGCCTCCCGCTGGGTGACGCGGCGAACCTCGTTCCGGTGATCGAGCGCGCGATGCTCCAGTTCGCCCCGCGCCTGTACCGCGGCGTGCAGGACGAGGGGTTCACCGTCGGTCTCCGCTGACCCGCCGACGGACGACGCTCGTCACCGCAGCAGGTGACGTCCGCGCCGCGGTCGTCCGGCAGGGTCGTCCGGCAGGGATGATCGGGGTCGTTGTGCCCGTCATCGGCTCCGCCGGGCCGAAGGGGGCCTTGTGGCTCTGGGCCGCACCGGACCGGCTGGTGGACCGTGTGCTGCCGCCCCTTCCGGATCGAGGTGACATGTTCGACTCCGCAGGGCTGGAAGTGCTGGTGCGGACCGAGTGCCTCCGACTCCTGGAGTCGAAGCGCATCGGTCGGCTCGTCTACACCGATCGAGCACTGCCCGCCGTGCTGCCCGTGGCCTTCGCGGTGCACGACGGCGCGGTGGTGGTCCGCGCGCCGGAGGGCGGCGCGGCGGCGGCGGTGCGCGGCGCCGTCGTGGCGTTCGAGGTCGACGACGTCGACGGTGACCTCCGCGAGGGGTGGACGGTCACCGTCGTCGGCCACGCCACCGAGGCGGGCGACGCGCGGGTGCTGAGCGCGCTGGACGAGCTGAACCTCCCCGTGCGCTTCCCGGACCGTCCTCACCACTACATCGTGATCGCTCTGGAGCTGGTCAGCGGGCGGCGCATCCCGCGACCAGCACCCTGAATACGCCACCCAGAGTAATTTTTTGCTGCTCCAGTAGCGGGAAATCTGCCCCGGTGACTACTGAGAGGAGTTACCCTCGGCGCGCGCAGCAGGCGCTCGTCGAGAGGTGAGTGGACGTTGACCGACCAGCACCCTGGCCACCAGGAGGTGCCGAGCGCGGGGCGTGACGTTCACCGGGTCCGGCTCGACACCCTCCTGCGGCAGCTCGCCGACCGCACCACCGAGGTGCGCGTCGGTCAGGACCTGCTGCACCGGCTGCTGGGTGCCGTCGTCTCCCTCGCGGGCGAGCTGTCCACCGAGGAGGTGCTGCGCCGCGCGGTCGACTTCGCCTGCGACCTCACCGGCGCCACCCGCGGCACGCTGACCGTCACCACGCAGCCCGCCGACCGGCTGGAGGTGGTCGAGGAGGGCGTCCGCCGCACCAGCGCGGGCGAGCGTCCCGGCCAGCTCCCCGCCGTGCTCACCGTGCCCGTCCACGTCCGCGGGGAGCTGTTCGGGACGCTGAAGCTGACCGGCAAGGCCGGTGGTGGCGGGTTCGACGTGGTGGACGAGGAGATCGTCCTGGCGCTGGCCGCCGCCGCGGGCAACGCCGTGGAGAACGCCCGCCTCTACGAGCGGACGCAGCAGCGCGAGGTGTGGCAGCGCGCGTCCAACGAGGTCACCGGTGCACTGCTCACGGGGACCTCGGGCCACGCCGCGCTCACCCTCGTCGCCAGCCGCGCCCGGCTCGCGGCCGGGGCGCTCGTCGCCGCCGTCGTCCTGCCCGACGACAACGGCGACCTGGTGCTGGAGGTGGTCGACGGCGGGGCCGGAGCCGCCGCGGAGGGCGTCGTGGTGTCGCGGTCGAGCACCAGGTCGTGGGGGGTGTTCACCACGGGCCGTCCCCAGGTGCTGGAGGGACTGGACGTGCTGCCGGACCCGCAGCCCGCCGGGCTGGACGCCGCCATCGCCGACGACGTCGCCAAGCTCGGCGCGATGCTGTTCGTCCCGCTCGCCGCGGGAGACCGCGTGCTGGGGGTGCTCGTCGTCGCCCGCGAGCGGGGCGCCCCGGCGTTCGGCGACGTGGAGCTGGAGCTCGTCGGGGCGTTCGCCGGGCAGGCCGCGCTGGTCCTGGAGTTCACCAGGGCGCAGGAGGACAGCGAGCGGCTCGCCGTGCTGGAGGACCGCGACCGGATCGGCCGCGACCTGCACGACCTCGTCATCCAGCGGTTGTTCGGCCTCGGCCTGGGTCTTCAGGGCCTCAACGGGCTGGCCGAGCGGCCCGTCGTCCTCGAACGGCTCACCGGGTTCGTCGAGGAGGTCGACCGCACGATCAGGGAGATCAGGCGCACCATCTTCTCCCTGCACGAGCCGCCCGCGTCGGTCGTGAGCCTGCGCGGTCAGCTGCTGCGCGCGGTGCAGGAGTCCACCGCGCTGCTCGGCTTCGAGCCCACCGTGGCGATGGACGGCCCGCTCGACTCGCTCGTGCCCGACGTGGTGCGGCCCGACCTGCTGGCGACGCTGCGCGAGGCGCTGGCCAACGTCGCGCGGCACGCCGGGGCGGCCCAGGTCGACGTGCAGGTGGCCGTGGACCGCGCCGGGACGGTGCTGCGGCTCGTGGTCCAGGACGACGGGCGCGGGCTCCCGGACGCGCCGTCCGACCACAGCGGGGGCCTGAGCAACATGGCCGCCCGCGCCGTCCGCTGGAGCGGCGCCTGCTCGATCGAGTCGCGGCCTGCCGGGGGAGTCGCGGTGAACTGGTCGGTTCCGCTGTCCGGAGCCGCGGAGACACGGGAGAGGCGATGACGATTTCGGTGCTGCTCGTCGACGACCACGAGATCGTCCGGCGCGGTCTGCAGCAGCTGCTGGCCGTCGAGGCGGACATCGACGTGGTGGGCGAGGCCGACTCCGCACAGGCGGCGACGACGCTCGCGAGGGAGCTGAGACCGGACGTGGCGATCATCGACGTGCGTCTGCCGGACGGCGACGGCGTCGTGGTCTGCCGGGAGATCCGCTCGATGCTCCAGCCCCCGCCCGCCTGCCTGATGCTGACGTCGTACTCCGACGACGAGGCGCTGTTCGGGGCGATCATGGCCGGCGCGGCCGGGTACATGCTCAAGCAGGTCTCCGGCAACGACCTCGTCGCCGCCGTGCGCACCCTGGCCTCCGGCGGGTCGCTGCTGCACGCCGACGTGACCGCGACCGTCCTGCAACGACTGCGCGGCGGCCCCGAGGAGGACCCCCGCTACGCCTCGCTGAGCCCCCAGGAGCGCCGCATCCTCGACCTGATCGCCGAGGGCATGACGAACCGGCAGATCGCCCAGCGCCTCTACCTCGCGGAGAAGACCGTCAAGAACTACGTCTCCTCGCTGCTGCACAAGCTCGGCTTCGACCGCCGCACCGAGGCCGGTGTCTACGCGGCCCGCCGCAGGCAGAACCGGACGCGCCGCCTCTGACCGCTCCGGCGACCGTGCTCCGCGACCGCTCACGTGGGCAGCGCCCCGACCGGTAAGTAGTGTCGGTCGGGTGGGGATTTTCCGGAGGAAGAAGCCCGCGCCCGAGCCGCGCGAGATCGTGCGTGATCACACGTACGAGGACGTGGTCCTGGACGCGGCGGTCGAGGAGCTGGCCGACGGTCACCTGAAGGCGGCGACGACCGTCCTCGCCGAGACGCGCGACCAGCCCGAACTGCGCCAGCTCCGCCTGGAGGTCCTCCGCGACGAGGCCGTGGGCCACGCCGACGAGATCCTGGACACGGCCCAGAAGCACGACGACCCCGACCTGTGGCTGCTGGCCGGGTCGGCCTACATCGGCGAGGCGTGGGCCGTGCGCGGCACCGGGTCGGCCAAGGCGGTCGGCGAGGACCGGTTCAAGGTCTTCTTCTCCACGTTGCGCAAGGCGGTGGAACCCCTGCACCGGGCCGCGCGGCTGCTGCCGGGCGACGCCGTCCCGTGGTCGCAGCTGCAGACCGCCGGAATGGGGTTGCAGGTCAGCCGTGAGCAGAAGGACGAGGTGTGGCGGGAGATCATCTCCCGCTGCTCGACGCTGTACCCGGCGCACTGGGTGCGGTTGCAGATCCTCGCGCCGAAGTGGGGCGGCTCCCACGAGGAGATGATGGCGTTCGCGCAGGGCTGCGTGGACAAGGCCGAACCGGGTGACCCGCTGGTCGCGATGCTCGCCCTCGCGCACTTCGAGGTGTACCTGGAGCGGATGAGCGTGGCGGTGGAGGACCGCAGCGCCTTCGCCGCCGCGAGGCTGAAGACCACGTACTTCCGGCGGGTGCGCGCCGAACTGGCCGCCGCGTCGGACCTCTGGACCCGCGACCCGCGCCCCCACCCCCGCACGCTCCAGGCGCACAACCTGTTCGCCGCCGCGTTCGCCCTCGCCGACGACGGGCCGCGCGCGAAGGCGCACCTGCGGGGGATGCGCGACCACGTGCACGACATCCCGTGGAGCTTCGTCGCGGTGCTCGACGAGGACATCGACGACGAGTACCAGAAGGTCGCCGCGAAGTACCTGACGCCGTAGCGCGGCCGTGGGCGGCCGATCCGCCGCCCACGGCCGCGCTCAGCGGGACCGCCGGTGGCGAGCGACCACGCCGGACGGGCACGTCACCGGCGTCGACCCGCCCGTCCCGCCGTCGCCGATCAGCGACACGACCTCACCGGCGCGGGCGGGGGACACGGCTCACCTCCGGGGAGCTGGCGACAGCGGCGGCCTGCAGCGGATCGCGACGAGCTCGCCCTCCACGACCAGGTCGCCCGCGGCGTGCGGGACCACGACGGTGCTGCCCCGGCGCACGTCCAGCCCGCCGACGGTGCCGGAACCCTCCAGCACCACCAGCACGGCGAAGGACGCGTCGAGTTCCAGCGAGCCGGACACGTGCAGCCGGTCGGCGCGGAAGAACGGGTCGGCCTGTGCGGAGAACAGGTTCACCACGCCGGTGGCCGACCCGGCGGTGCGCGTCACCAGCGACTCCAGGTCGCCCGCCCGGCCGGAGCGGTCGACGCAGGCGAGCGCCTTGTCGTAGCCGAGACCGAGGTGACCCGAGTCGGCGTTCGGCAGGAAGCCGTCCCACTCCAGCGTCACGGAGAAGTCGGTCGGCTGCTGGAGCTCCACGATGAAGACGCCCTCGCCGATGGCGTGCGGCAGCCCGGCCGGGACGAACACCGTGTCGCCGGGCTCGACGCGCAGCGGGTTGAGCGACTCCAGCATCGCCGCCGAGTCCTGTTCGGACACCCAGCGGGCCACGGTCTCCGCGTCCACGTTCTCGCGGAAGCCCGCGTACACCAGCGGTTCGTCACCGGTGGTGCCGACGACGATCCACGACTCGGTCTTGCCGTGCCGGCACCCCAGGTGGGTCTCGGCGAACTCGTTCGACGGGTGGACGTGCACGGGCAGCCGCTGCCCCGCGTCGAGCAGCTTCACCAGCAGGGCGGTGTCCGCGCCGAAGACCTCGACGTGCCCGGCTCCCAGCCAGCTCACCGGGTCGGCGGCCACGGCGTCGCGGAGCGGCCTCCCGTCGGGCAGCGTGCTCAGCCCCGCGTCCTCGCGACCGAACAGCGTCGTCGTCGACGCCACCCAGTCCTCCGGCCCGAAGTCCGCGGCGGCGGACCGGCCGCGCAGCTCGGCGATCGAGGCACCGCCCCGGTAGAACTGCTTCGGCTGGTTGGCCGGCAACTCGACGGGCCGGATGTCACCAGGACTCACGCACGAACCTCCCCTGATCCACGTGGTACCAACCGCACCGGGAGCACGACTCGGCGCGGTGGCGAGCTGTCGCCGTCCAACCGGGCGAACAGCAGGTCTGCGGCGGCCTTGCCGAGCGCGCTCGCGTCGTGCGCGATCACGGTCACCGGCGGGGAGAGCAGGTCGGCGAGCTCGAAGTCGTCGAAGCCCACGAGCGCGGGCCGGGCCGACCAGGAGGACAGGGACCGCAGGGCGTGCACGGTGATCCGGTTGTTGCCGGTCACCACGGCCGTCGCCGGGTCGCGCCCGGTGGTGAGCCGGTGCAGCGCGCGGCCCACGCTCCCCTGGTCGTGCGGGCCCATCGCGACCAGGTCCTCGTGGTAGCCGATCCCCGAGCGGGCGCAGCCCTCGCGGTAGCCGCGCAACCGCTCGTTGGCCGTGAAGATGTCGGGGGAGTCGCCCAGGAAGGCGATCCGCCGGTGGCCCTGGGCCACGAGGTGCGCGACGGCCTCGACGGTGCCGCCGATGTTGTCCACCAGCACCGTGTCGGCGACGACGTCACCGGCGGGGCGGTCGAGGAACACCACGGGGGTTCCGGCGCGCATCTCCGGGACGAGGTAGCCGTGCTGCAACCCGGCCGGGACGATCAGCAGGCCGTCGACGCGGCGCGAGCAGAACTCCAGCGCGAGTTCGCGCTCGCGGCCGGGGTCCTCGTCGGAGGAGCCGGTGATGACCTGTCTGCCGCGCACCCTGGAGATCTCCTCCACGGCGCGGGTGACCCCCGAGTAGAAGGGGTTGCCCACGTCCTCCAGGACGAGACCGATGGTCCCGGTGGACGAGCCGCGGCGCAGGTTGCGCGCGCTGAGGTTGCGGCGGAAGCCGAGCTGGTCGATGGCGGCGAGGACCCGCTCCGCGGTGGCCGGGTGGACACCGGGCTCGTCGTTCACGACGCGGGACACCGTCTTGATGCTCACGCCGGCCAGCCGCGCCACGTCGTTCATGGTCGCCCGGCGCACCTTGCGGGCGCCTGACGGGTGGCCGGATGTCGCACCGGTGGCGGACAACGTTGTCATGGTCGGTGAATTGGACACGCACTCCGCGGTGCCTGTCAACGCTTCCGAACCGGTCAAGCGAGGACGTGCCCCGGATGTACCAGTGGGGGAATCTTCCCGTTCCCGGAGCGGTTCGGGCGTGCGGAACCGGAGAACACCAGGTCGGGGTCGTGACGCGGCACGAGCACTCCCGGCGGTGCTCCGAGCACCGCGGGAGGACCTGTCCGGTTCCTGTCAGCGTTGTCAGACCTTCTCGGACGTCCGCGCGACGCCGTGCGGGAGGCGACGCGCGCGGACGGAGCAGCGAGGCGGTTCGGGACGGCTCGCACCGCGTCGGCCGTGGTGGCCGGTGGCCTCTCCCCGGCGCCGCGTTCCACGTCCTCTCCGCGTGAGCCTCTCCGGGTGGGACTCTCCGCGTGAGCCGCGCGAGACTCGTCCTGTCGTTCGCGGCCGTCGCGGCGATGATGGAGGCGTGAACGCGCTGACGCCCGCCGCCGGGGCCACTCCACCGGCGGACCCGATCAGGTCGGTGAACACGTTCATCGGCACCCGCGAGGAGGGGAACACCTTCCCCGGCGCGTCGATGCCCTTCGGCAAGGCGCAGTCCAGCCCCGTCGGCTCGCACTACGCGGGCTACCACCACGACGACCCGCTGATCCGCGGCTTCGGCCACTTCTTCCTGTCCGGCGCGGGCTGCTGGGAGCAGGGCGGCCTCGTCCCGGTGCTGCCCACCACCGGCGACGTCGGGCCGGGCGGCGCGTTCGACCCGGCGGACCCCGCGGCGTTCGACCACCGCCGCTACGGCTCGCCGTACACGCACGACGGCGAGGTGGGCGAGCCCGGCCACTACCGCGTGCGGCTCACCGGCTACGGCGGCATCACCGTCGAGAGCACCGCCACCACCAGGGTCGGCGTGGAGCGGTTCACCTTCGACGCCGGTGGCGGCAACGTGTTCGTCAACGTCGGCCAGGCCAACGACCGGGAGCCGGTGAGCGCGAGCGGCGTCCGCGTCGTGGACGACCGCACGATCGCCGGGACCGTGACGGCACAGGCGTTCTGCGGCGGCAAGCCCTACACGACGTGGTTCACCACGCGGTTCGATCGGCCGTTCACGAGCTTCGGCACGTGGTCGCCGGAGGGCGGCGCGCCGGGCTCGCGCGAGTCGGCCGGGGGCGGGGGACTGCGCGGCGCGTGGGTCGTCTTCCCCGACGGTCCGCCGGTCACCTCGGCCACCGCGCTGTCCCAGGTCGACGCCGAGGGCGCGGACCGCAACCTCGCCGAGGTGCGGGGCAGGTCGTTCGACGAGCTGAAGCGGGCCGCGCAGGACGCCTGGCGGCGCGAGCTGTCGAGCGTCGAGATCGAGACCGAGGACGCCGACGACCGCACCGTCTTCTGCACCGCGCTCTACCACGTGCTGCTCCAGCCGCTCACCGGCAGCGACGCGGACGGCCGCTACCGCGGGTTCGACGGCCGGGTCCACCTGGCCGACGGCTGGACCTACTACGAGTACTTCTCGCTGTGGGACACCTACCGCGCGCAGAACCAGCTCCTGGCGCTGCTGCGGCCCGACCGGGCGCGCGACGTCGCGCGGTCCGTGCTGGCGATCGGCGAGCAGGGCGGCTGGCTGCCGCGCTGGGCCTACGCCAACCAGGAGACCAACACCATGACCGGCGACCCGGTCACGCCGTTCCTGGTCGACCTGTGGCGCTTCGGCGCGCTGGCCGGGCTGGAGGAGGAGGCGTACGAGGCGCTGGCGCGGAACGTGAACGGCGTGCCGCCGGCCGACTCGCCGTTCGCCGGGCGCTCCGGCAACCCGAACTACCTGGAGCACGGCTTCGTCCAGTACGACGAGGACTTCCCGATCAAGGGTCAGGACGCCGACCCGCGGCACGGCGCGTCGGCCACCCTGGAGTACGCGCTGGCCGACTGCTCGCTGTCGATCATGGCGCGGGCGCTGGGGAAGGACGCCGACGCCGACGCGCTGCGCGAGCGGGGGCGCAACCACCGGCTGCTGTGGGACCCGACCGTCACCGACCGGGGCTTCACCGGCTTCCCCCGCCCGAAGCGCGCGGGCGGCGAGTGGCTGGAGCCGTTCTCCCCGCAGGGCCAGGACGGCTTCCACGAGGGGACGGCGTGGCAGTACCAGTGGCTCGTCCAGCACGACGTGCCGGGGCTCGTGCGGCAGATGGGCGGCGCGGACGCCGTGCACGCCCGGCTGGACGACTTCTTCGCCCACGCCGACCTGGTGGCCGACCCGGCGGCGACCGCGCGCGAGAAGTGGGTCGTGGGGCCCTACGACTACTACGACCAGTTCCGCTACAACCCGAACAACGAACCGGACCTGCACGTGCCGTGGACGTACGCGCTGACCGGCCAGCCGTGGAAGACCTCGCAGGTCGTGCGGGCGGCGCAGACGCTGTTCGTCAACGCCCCCGACGGGGTCACCGGCAACGACGACCTCGGGCAGATGTCCGCGTGGTACGTCTTCAGCGCGCTGGGGCTCTACCCCGTGGTCAACGGCACCGGTCAGTTCGTGCTCCACGCGCCGCGCTTCCGCCGTGCCGTCGTGCACCAGCACGGCGGACGCGACCTGGAGATCAGGGCGCCCGGCGCCGACCCGTCGGTGCTCCAGCACGTGGCCGCGCTGCGGGTGGACGGCCGGGCGAGCGACGCCGTGTGGGTCGACCTGGAGCGGGTGCGGCGCGGGACCGTGCTGGACTTCTCGCTCACCACCGACCCGGAGCGCGTCGCGTGGGGCACCTCGCCGGACAGCGTCCCGCCCTCGCCGTGCGCGGACCGGGACGAGCCGCACCCGCACCGCGACCGGAGGTGAGGCGAAAGTCGCGATCGGCCGCGACTTTCGCATCGACGTGCGGCGAAGCGCCGACACCGCCGGACGCGGCGTTCTACCGTCCACCCATGACCGAGGGGGAACGGGGTCCTGCCGTCGTCGTGCAGGACGTCCGCAAGAGCTACGGCGACCTCGTCGCCGTGGACGGTGTGTCGTTCACCGTCGCCGAGGGCGAGTTCTTCGGCATCCTGGGACCGAACGGGGCGGGGAAGACCACCGTCCTGGAGATCGTCGAGGGGCTGCGCCAGGCCGACTCCGGCTTCGTGCGGCTGCTGGGGCAGGACCCGTGGCCGCGCAACTCCGCGCTGCTGCCGCGCATCGGCGTGCAGCTCCAGGCGTCGTCGTTCTTCGAGAGGCTCACCGCGAAGGAGCAGCTCGGGACGTTCGGCTCGCTCTACGGCGTGGGCGAGGCGGTCGTCGCGGACATGCTGGAGCTGGTCGGGCTCACCGACAAGGCGGACGTGCAGGAGAACGAGCTGTCCGGCGGTCAGCGCCAGCGCCTGTCGATCGCGTGCGCACTCGTGCACGACCCGGACGTGGTGTTCCTCGACGAGCCGACCGCCGCGCTGGACCCGCAGGCGCGTCGCAACCTGTGGGACGTGCTGCGCGCCATCCAGCAGCGCGGCAAGACCGTCGTGCTCACGACGCACCACCTGGACGAGGCGGAGATCCTCTGCGACCGGGTGGCGATCGTGGACCGCGGCCGGGTGCTCGCGATGGACTCGCCCGCGGCGCTCGTGCGCGGGCTCGACGCGCCCACGACCGTGCTGCTGCAACGCGGCGCGCTGCCGATCGCGGAGGCGAGGGCACTGGCCGGCGTGGACGACGTCGTCGAGAGCGAGGTCGCGCTGTCGCTGTCCACCCGCACCCCCGCGCCGGTGCTCTCCGCGCTGGCCGAGCGCGGCGCGCTCGACGGCCTCCAGGTGCGCACCGCCACGCTGGAGGACGTCTTCCTCGACCTGACCGGACGGGAGTACCGGGCGTGACCGCGTTCACGAGCCTGTCGATCGCCATGATCAAGGGCTTCTACCGGGACAGGACGTCCCTCTTCTTCATGTTCGTGTTCCCGCTGATGTTCCTGGTGATCTTCGGCCTGCTGCTCGGCGGCAGCGGCGGGGAGAGGACGAAGATCGGCGTGGTCGGCGACGGCCCGGTGATCGCGGCGCTCGGCGCGGGCGAAGCGCTGGAGCTCCAGCGCTTCGACGACCTGGACACCGCGGTGCGGCAGGTCGTCGACGGGGACCTGCCCGCCGTCGTCGCGCAGGACGGCGACGACGTGCGGCTGCGGTTCGCCGCGAGCGACCGGGCCGCGGCCGGCGTCGTCACCGGCATCGTGTCCGGCGTGGTGAACGAGGCCAACCTCGCCGCCACGGGACAGCCGCGCACGTTCGTGCTGGACCAGCGGCCGGTCGAGGACGTCTCCCTCAAGCCGATCCAGTACCTCACGCCGGGCATCCTGTCCTGGGGCGTGTCGATCTCCGCGGTGTTCGGCGCGGCGCTGACGCTGGTGTCGTGGCGCAAGAAGCAGGTGCTGCGGCGCATCCGGCTCGCGCCGGTGGGCGTCGGCACCGTGCTCGTCTCGCGCGTGCTGGTCAGCATCGGCACGGCCCTGCTCCAGGGCGTCGTGTTCGTGGCCGTCGCCGTGCTGCCGGTGTTCGGCCTGACGCTCTCCGGGCAGTGGTACCTCGCGATCCCGCTGCTGGTCCTCGGCACGCTCGCGTTCTTCTCCGTGGGGATGCTCGTGGGCGCGTTCTGCCGCACCGAGGAGGCGGCCAGCGGCGCGGCGAACGCCGTCGTGCTGCCGATGTCGTTCCTCGGCGGCACCTTCTTCCCGGTGGAGCAGGCGCCGGACTGGTTGCAGACCGTGTCGCTGGTCTTCCCGCTGCGGCACATGAACGACGGCATGGTCGACGTCCTGGTGCGCGGCAAGGGGATCGAGGCGCTGGCGGTGCCCTCCGCGGTGCTGATCGGCTTCACGCTCGTCGTGGGTCTGGTGGCGACGCGCGTCTTCCGCTGGGAGGACTGACCCGGTGGGGCGGTGAGCGCTCTCACTCTCCACAATGGGACGAATCGCCCCCAGTGAAGGGAGAGCCCCGTGCTCGCCAGCCCCGCCGGACGCTTCCGCCTGCTCGCGCTCGCCGAGGCGGTGTCGTGGGCCGGTCTGCTGATCGGCATGTTCTTCAAGTACGTGGTGGTCGAGAACGAGATCGGCGTCAAGGTGTTCGGCCCGGTGCACGGAGCGGTCTTCGTGGCGTACGTGCTCGTGGCGCTGCTGGCGCACGGCCCGCTGCGCTGGGACGTCCGCACGACGGTCCTCGCGCTGGTGGCGAGCATCCCGCCGTTCGGCACGATCGTGTTCGAGCGCTGGGCGTCGCGCACCGGCCGCCTGCCCTCCGGCGCTCGGACCGCCGAGAACTGAGCCGTCGCCCCGCCCCGCGCACCGGGGCGGGGCGCCGCGCGAATCCGCCGGCGCGCGAGCGGTTCGCGCGCTACTCGTCGAAGTCGCCCGCGGCGCGGCGCACCTTGGACAGCAGGTCGGTGAGCTGCTCGGTCTGCCGCTCGGTCAGGCCCGAGAGCCCGAAGTCGACGCCCGTCACGGCCTCGGTCGCCGCCTCGCGACGCGCCCGGCCCGCGTCGGTGATCTCCACCAGCGTGGTGCGGCGGTCCGTCGGGTGCGGGACGCGGCGCACCAGGCCGTCGCCCTCCAGCCGGTCGACGATGTTCGTGACGCTCGTCGGGTGCAGCTGCAACCGCTCGCCCATGACGCGCATCGGCAGGCTGCCCGCGCGGGAGAACGTGAGGAGCACCAGCGCCTCGAAGCGGGCGAAGGTGAGGCCGTGCGGTTTGAGCGAGGCGTCCACCGCGGACTGGATGATCTGCTGCACGCGCATGACGCTCGTGACGGCCGCCATCGAGGTCGACGGGCCGATGCGCTTCTCCCACAGCTCGGCCGCGCGGGCGATCGGGTCGAACGGCAGGGGCCGGGAGGTCATGGCCGTCGAAGCTACCAGTGGGTACGGCGCATGATGGACAACGGCAGGCGAAGTCGAACGGTCGTGGAGGTGGCAGTGCTCGTCGCGTTCAGCGTCAGCCCGCTCGGCGGGGAGTCCGACAGCGTCGCGGAAGCGGTCGCGGCGGCGGTGCGGGTGGTGCGGGAGTCGGGGTTGCCCAACGAGACCAACGCCATGTTCACCCTGGTCGAGGGCGAGTGGGACGAGGTGATGGCCGTCGTGAAGCGGGCGACGGAGGTCGTGCAGGCCACCGCGCCGCGGGTGAGCCTCGTCCTGAAGGCCGACATCCGCCCCGGCCACGTGGACCAGTTGACCGAGAAGGTGGCCAGGGTGGAGGCCCACCTCGCCCCGTGACGCACGTCCCAGCGGCCCGCGACGCCCCGTGCGTCGCGGGCCGTTCGTGTGTCCGGGGCCACTGTGGCGGCCGATAGTCGGAAGTCCTACTATTTCCTCGACGACGACGAGCCTCAGCGACGACGAGGGAGGGCAGCCGTGCCCGCACCGGGATACGACGACAGGTACGCCGACGTGGAGGCCGGGCGCGAGCGGTGGCGAGCCGCCTACGCGAAGGCCGAGGAGGCAGGGCGCGTCCGCGACGCCGACTTCACGACGCTGTCCGGTGTCGAGGTCGACCCCGTCTACGGTCCCCGTCCCGGCGAGACCGTCGAGGGCTTCGAACGCATCGGCTGGCCCGGCGAGTACCCCTTCACCCGCGGCCTGCACCCCACCGGCTACCGCGGCAGGGCGTGGACGATCCGGCAGTTCGCCGGCTTCGGCAACGCCGAGCAGACCAACGAGCGCTACAAGATGATCCTGTCGCGCGGCGGCGGGGGCCTGTCCGTGGCCTTCGACATGCCCACCCTGATGGGCCGCGACTCCGACGACCCGCGCTCGCTCGGCGAGGTGGGCCACTGCGGCGTGGCGATCGACTCCGCCGCCGACGTGGACGTGCTGTTCCGCGACATCCCGCTGGAGGAGGTCACCACGTCGATGACCATCTCCGGTCCCGCCGTGCCGATCTTCGTCATGTACCTCGTCGCGGCGGAGCGCCAGGGCGCCGACGTCGGCAAGCTCAACGGCACGCTCCAGACCGACATCTTCAAGGAGTACATCGCCCAGAAGGAGTGGCTGTTCGCGCCGGAGCCGCACCTGCGGCTCATCGGCGACCTGATGGAGCACTGCGCGCGGCACATCCCGGCCTACAAGCCGCTGTCCGTGTCGGGCTACCACATCAGGGAGGCCGGGTCGACGGCCGCGCAGGAGCTGGCGTTCACCCTCGCCGACGGGTTCGGCTACGTCGAGCTGGGCCTGTCCCGCGGGCTCGACGTGGAGACGTTCGCCCCCGGCCTGAGCTTCTTCTTCGACGCGCACGTCGACTTCTTCGAGGAGATCGCGAAGTTCCGCGCCGCCCGGCGGATCTGGGCGCGCTGGATGCGCGACGTCTACGGCGCGACCACCGCCAAGGCGCAGCAGCTGCGGTTCCACACGCAGACCGCCGGGGTGTCGCTCACCGCGCAGCAGCCGGAGAACAACATCGTGCGCACCGCGATCGAGGCGCTGGCGGCGGTGCTCGGCGGGACGAACTCGCTGCACACCAACGCCCTGGACGAGGTGCTCGCGCTGCCGGGGGAGAAGGCCGCGCAGATCGCGCTGCGCACCCAGCAGGTGATCGTGGAGGAGACCGGCGTCGCCAACGTCGCCGACCCGCTCGGCGGCTCCTGGTACGTCGAGGCGCTGACCGACCGGATCGAGGCCGAGGCGGAGAAGATCTTCGACCGGATCAAGGAGATGGCAGCCGCCGCCGTGCCGTCGGGGCAGCACCCGATCGGCGAGATGACCTCGGGCATCCTGCGCGGCATCGAGGACGGCTGGTTCACCGGTGAGACCGCCGACTCCGCGTTCACCCACCAGATCGCCCTGGAGAAGGGCGAGAAGAAGATGGTCGGCGTCAACTGCCACACCGAGTCCGTCTCCGACGACCTGGAGATCCTCCGCGTCAGCCACGAGGTCGAGCGCGAGCAGAACCGCGTGCTGGCGCAGCGACGCGCCCACCGCGACCAGGCCGCCGTGGACGCGGCGCTCGCCGAGATGGCGGAGATCGCCCGCGGCGACGGCAACCTCGTCGAGCCCATGCTGCGGGCCGCGCGCGCGGAGGCGACGCTCGGCGAGATCTGCGACGTGCTGAGGGCGGAGTGGGGCGTCTACACCGAACCCGCGAGGTTCTGACGTGCTCGCGCGGCGGATGTGGGTGCGGTTTGAGACCTACCACGACGTCACGTACTTCACGCCCGAGTCGCTCGCGGCCAACGCCGCCACGGGCTCCCGCGGGGGCTGGGCGGGCTACTTCGGCACGCGCGCCGCGCCGCTGGGCGCGGCGTCGCCGGAGCTGGTGACGGCGCTGTTCTACACGTTCCACCCGGCGAAGGTCGCCCGCGCGGTGCCCGCCGTGTGGGCGACCGCGTCCCCGCAGCGGTACCTGGAGGCCAGGCTCGCCGGAGCCGACGCGGCCCTGCGCCGGATGCTCGGCGACGACGTGACCGGCCCCGAGGTCGCCGAGGCGGCCGCGCTGGCGCGCGAGGCCGCGGAGGTGACCTGCACCGCCGGTCGCCCGCTCGCCGCGGCCAACCGGGCGCTGCCGTGGCCGGAGGAACCGCACCTCGTGCTGTGGCAGGCGTGCACGGTGCTGCGTGAAGCGCGCGGGGACGGGCACGTCGCCGCGCTCGTGGCCGCCGGGATCGGGCCGTGCGAGGCGCTGGTGCTGTTCGGCGCGGACACCGGGCTGGACGCCGAGTACCTGCGCGGGGCCCGCGGCTGGCCGGAGGCGAGCTGGCAGCGCGCCCGGCACGCGCTCGCCGACCGCGGCCTGTTCTACGGCGGTCTCACCAGCGCCGGCGCCGCCCTGCGGGCCGACGTCGAGCGGCGCACCGACGAGGTCGCCGAGCAGCCGTGGACCAGCCTCGGCGCGCGGCACACCGAGCGGCTGCGCGTCCTGCTCACGCCGCTCACCCTGCGCATCGCCCGGCAGAACGACGCCCTGAAGGTCAATCCGATGGCGCTCGACCCGGTCCGTGAGATGGGCGCCGACTGACCGTGCCAGGATGGAAGACGTGACGAGGCCAGACCCACGCAAGACCGCCGCACTGTCCGCCGCGCTGTCGGGCGCGGTCGATCTCGGAGCGCTGAAGGCCAGGGCCGACGCGGTGCGCCAGAGGCCGACCGCTCAGGCCGCCGCGCCGGGAGCACCCGCTCCCGGCGCCGGTGCGGCCGGCGACAGCAGCCCGTGGATCGTCGAGGTCAGCGAGCAGACGTTCCAGTCCGTCGTCGAGCAGTCCCTCCAGGTGCCGGTGGTCGTGAACCTCACGGCGACCTGGAGCCCCGAGTCGCAGGTCCTCACCACGTCGCTGGAGCGCCTCGCCGCCGCCGGTGGCGGTGCGTGGCTCCTCGCGAACGTGGACCTCGACCAGAACCCCCGCATCGGGCAGGCGTTCGGCGTGCAGTCCGTGCCGACCGTCGTCGCCGTCGCCGGTGGCCAGCCGATCGACGCCTTCGCCGGTCCGCTGCCCGACCCCGAGCTCCAGCAGTGGGTGGCGCGACTGCTCGACGCGTTGCGCGACCGCCTGCCCGGCATCCGCGCCGCCGAGGCGAACGCCGGTTCCGCCGAGCCCGTGGAGGAGCCGGAGGACCCCCGGTTCACCGCCGCGGAGGAGGCCTTCGAGGCCGGGGACTACGCCGCGGCCGAGGCCGCCTACGCGCAGATCCTCGTGTCCGAGCCGAACAACGAGGAGGCGAAGGCGGCGCTGGCGCAGGTGCGCTTCACCGCCCGCGCCGAGTCGGTCGACGGCGACGCCGTGAGTCGCGCGGACGCCGCGCCGGACGATCTCGACGCCCAGCTCGCCGCCGCCGACGCCCTGGTGGCCGCCGGTGACGCCGAGGCCGCGTTCGCCCGCCTGGTCGACACGGTCCGCCGCGTGTTCGGCGACGACCGCAACCGGGTCCGCGAACACCTGGTGGGCCTGTTCGAGCTGTTCCCCTCGGACGACCCGAGGGTCTCCACGGCCCGCCGCAACCTGGCCAGCGCCCTCTACTGACCACGAGTTGAGCGTTCAGGCACCACGAGTTGAGCACTCGGGCACCACGAGTTGAGCACTCGGGCCCGGCTCGAAGCACGAACGCTCAACTCGTGGTGCTCCAACGCTCAACTCGTGGTGCTCCAACGCTCAACTCGTGGTGCTCCAACGCTCAACTCGGGTCGGGCTAGCGGTACTTGCGGGTGCAGATGCCCGAGTCTCCGTCGAAGAAGCCGTCGCGGAAGGCCTCCACGCGGGCGAAGCCCGAGGGCACGACCTCGCCGTTCACGTCCGCCGCGATCAGGCTGTCCTCGGCCAGCAGCTCCGCCACGGCCTCGTCGAGGTCGCCGGGCGACAGCTTCAGCGAGCCTCCCCCCTCCACGGTCGTCCCGGCCCACGCGCCGGTCAGGCACGCCGTGCGCTGTCCCGTGGCCGGTCCGTCGAGCGAGTAGCCGCTGGCCTTCTGCACCGACAGCGCGTAGCGGGACGCGATCTCGGCGAACGCCGCGAAGTCGCCGATGCCGCCGGACTGGCCCTTGCGCGCCGGGGTGCCGATCGCGACCAGGTCCTTCATGTTCAGCGAGATCTGGTTCGTCGCCGGGCAGTAGGACGCCGGGCTCGTCGTCTCCGCGTCGGTGCAGTCCGCCGGGGTCTCCTGGATCGCGGGCGGCGTGGCGCCGGTCTGCTTGAAGGCGTCGCGCAGGCTGCTCTCCAGGCTGTCCAGGTTGGCCCGGTCGTCGACCCTGATGTTGCCCTTGCCGAGGCCGGAGTCCTGGTCGTTCGAGTCGAACGACTTCTGCGTGATCCGCTCCTGGATCTCGGCCTCGTCGATCTGCGCGCACCGCTTCGGGCCGCTCGCGAAGCCGAACTGGAACGCCGACACGCGGTCGAACGCGTTGCCGTGCGCGCCGTCCTTCTCGAAGCTCGTGCCCGCGGAGTCGCGGATGAAGAACAGCGTCGCCATGATCTTGTTCAGGCCGGGGCCGGTGGAGATCTGGAAGTGCTCCGACTTGTTCTCGGCGACCCAGCGGAAGAAGTTGCCCGCGTAGCAGTCGGCCTGCTGCTCCTTGATGATCGTCGGAGTCGCCTGGTCGATGCCGCTCTTGCTGCCCAGCTTGAACTGCACGGCGTGGCCCATCTCGTGCGCCAGCACCGTCACCACCGCCATCGGGCCGAACGAGTCGTTCAGCATGGGCAGCAGCTCGCCGCGGTCCCAGGCGATCGTGTCGTCCAGGGAGCAGTAGAACGCGTTGACCAGCCCCGCGGTGTTCGTGCGGCACAGCTGCACGCCCCGGCCGCCGGAGTCGTAGGACACCAGCCGCTTCACCGGCTCGAAGACCGCGCCGTCGAACTGCTCGGGGAACTGCTCCGCCCAGTACTTCTGCACGTCGGCCAGCGCGTTGATGGCCAGCCGGTCCATCTCGCCGCCGTCGCCGTTCTCCACCCGCAGGTCGGCGTCGGGCGCACCGGGCTTGGCGCCGCTCTCCCCGGTGGTGATGTCCAGGCCGGAGACCTTCGTGGGATCGGGTCGCTCGCTGCTCGCCGTCCCCGGAACGACCTGAGAGCACCCCGCCAGCAGTGCCGCGACGGCGACCGTCGCGAGCACCGCGGCCGACCGCCTGGTTCGAGTTGCACGCCCCAGCATGTTCCAAGCACCGTCCCGAGTCAGCGATCTGGCTTCGCCGCAGCCTATATCCGATCAGGTGACAGCCGAGGAGGAGTGACGAGGTCGGTCACTCCCGGCCACAGGATTCGAGCCCTTCGAACACGCCGGCGCGGAACACCGCGACCCGCTCGAAGCCCCGCTCCAGCGACGTCTCGCCCGCCGCGTCGCGAGCCGCGTAGTCGTGGTTCAGCAGCACCTGCACGGCCTCGTCCAGGTCGCCGGGGGACAGGCCGAACCCCTGCGACGTGCGGGTGAACACCTCGGAGGTGTAGGCGCCGGCCAGGCACAGCGCCTCCTGGCCCGCGTCCTCGCCCTCGACCGGCTCGCCCAGCGCCGACAGCGCGGCCAGGCCGTAGCGGCTCGCCAGCAGCGTGCCGGTCGCGTAGTCGCCCAGCTCCTCGTGCAGCTCCGGCAGCTCCTCCGCGACGTCCACCTCGATCTCCGCGCCGTCCGGGCACCACGCCACCGGCCCCTGGTCGCCCGAGCAGTCGGGCTCCTGGCGCGTCGGGGTGGACGTGGGCTGCTGCCACGTCCTGCCGCGCTGCCCCACCAGGTTCGCGAAGTAGGTGTTCAGGTCGGGGGTGATCTCGTTCAGCATGTCGTCGAAGGGCAGGTTGCCGCCCCGTGCCCGGTCGTCGCTGCTGGTGAAGCTGCGCTGGGTGAAGACCCGGTTGTCGACCGACATCTCCGAGCAGAACCGCGCCTCCCGCTCGTAGCCGTCCTGGAACGCCGACACCCGGTCGAACGCGCTGCCGTGCGCCTGGGTGTCGGCGGGCGAGGTGCCCACCGGGTCGCGGAAGGTGATCAGCGCGCCCAGCGCCGAGTCCAGCGCGTCGGCGCCGATCTCCAGGTGCTCGGACCGGCCCTCGTCCACCCAGCGGACGAACGCGCCCGCGTAGCAGTCGGCCATCGCCTCGGTGAGGATCGTGGGGTACTGCTCCGGCCGCTGCTGCTCCACCTCGGGCGTGATGCCGGTGCGGCGCTGCACGGCGTGGCCCATCTCGTGCGCCAGCACGACCACCACGGCCGCGTCGCCGAAGCGGTCCCTCAGCACCGGCAGCAGCGCCGTCCGGTCCCACGCGATGGCGTCGGCGGTCGGGCAGTAGAACGCGTTGCCCTCCACGTCGGACGCCTTCTCCACGCAGGGCGGCGGCTTCGCGCTCTCGTCGGAGGTGTCGACGGAGTAGTAGCCGCCCCTCAGCGGTTCCCACGGCTCGCCGAACGTCGACGGGAACTCCTGCGCCCAGAACGCCTCCACGTCCTGCACGGCGGTCGCCGCGAGCTGGTCCACCTCACCGCCGTCGCTGCCGTTGACGGCTCCGGTGTCCGCGCCCTCGGTGCGGACCACCGAACCGGCCACGGGTCGTCCCGCGACGGCCCGGGTGCACCCGGCCGCCAGCACGGCGACCACGACGAGCAGGACTGTCCTCACGAGGCGTCGCGGCACGTGCTGCATCGCTCCATCATGCCGGGTTCGGAGATCGGACGGCTGGTTTCGGACCGGAGGGCGAGAAGGGGGAGAGGTCAGCGGACGTCGAGCTCCACGCGGTCCGTCTTGTCGAACACCAGGACCCGCCGGGACGTCTCCGAGTACACCGGCCACGTCTCCAGCGGCGCGCGCCTGCGGGTGAACGACAGCCAGTGCGCCCGCATCCGGTCCGCCAGGTCCTGCCGGAGACCGAACATGCGCAGCAGGGGCGACCGGAAGTCGTAGTGGTAGCTGTAGGTGGCGGCGTGCCGCGAGTGGGCCCGCGCCAGCGCCGCGCTCTGCCGGTGGCAGGCCGCGTCGGAGCCGATGATCAGCGGCACGGGGTTCGCGGTGCCGTCGCGACAGGCGTCCACGGGATGACGGGGCAGGACGTCGCCGTCCACCACGGGCGCGAACGGGCCGACCGCCGTCGACACCTCGGCCAGGCGCTCCGCGCTCACCTCGGGCAGCACCTCCGCGGCGTCGCCAGGGGACACGTCGAGGGCGCGCAGGAACTCCCGCGCCTGCTCGGCCGCCGTGTCGGAGTCGGGGGTGGGCGTCACCGACGCGCTCTGCACGACCGCTCCGGTGAACAGGCCGCGCGCGGACGGCGCGGCCAGCAGGGTCGTCACGGCGTCCGCGCCGGTGGAGACCCCGAACACCGTCACGTTGTCCGGGTCGCCGCCGAAGGTCGCGATGTTGCGCTGCACCCACCGCAGGGCCGCCACCTGGTCGCGCACGCCCACGTTGCTCTGGAACGGCCGTTCGGGCGTGGAGAAGCGCGACAGGTCCAGGAACCCCAGCGGACCGGAGCGGGAGCTGACGGACACGTGGACGATCCCGCCGGGGTGGACCAGGTCGGCGCCGGCGCCGTCGAGCGACACGACGACCGGGCGCTGGTCGGCGTCCTGGTCGGCCGGGGTCACCACGTCCACGGTCAGGCAGTCGTCGGCGTCGCGGTCGCGCGCGTCGAGCACCCCGGTCCACGGCCTGCGGTTCACCGGGGCGCGGAACCGCAGCGGTCCCACCGGTGGTTCCGCGTACGGCACGCCCCGCCAGGTGATCACGTCCCCGTCGCGCGTGCCGCGCACGAGACCGCCGGCCGTGACGACGCACACCTTCTCCGCGACGACCTCCCCGGTGAGCTGCTCCTCCACCCCTCGCGCCCTCACACGACGACCTTCGACCAGTCGTTGACACGTGTCAAGTACTGGCCGTCTGTAAAGTCGGCCCACCGAGCGAGGGGTGGGGGTCGTGACGGAGCTGGACCCGCGGGTGCGGAGATCGAGAGCGGCGGTGCTGAACGCGGCCGTGCGGCTCGTGGACGAGCGGGGGCTGGACCAGATCTCCTTCACGGACATCGCGAAGGAGGCGCAGCTCAGCCGGCAGGCCGTCTACCTGCACTACACGGACCGCGACGCGATCCTGACCGAGGCCGCGGTGACGCGCCTGAGCGGCGTCCTCGCCCTCACGTCGGACCCGTTCCCCAGCTTCGGCCAGGACGAGGTGCCGCCGGGGCTGGTGCGGCTCGCCGAGCACCTGCGCGAGCACGACGTCTTCTACCGCAGGCTGTTCACCGGCAGCCCGGCGCTCACGCTGGTCGGGCAGATGTACCGCGCCTTCGCGGGCTACGCCGAGCACATGATGCAGAGCACGCCCCACCCCGAGGGGCGCACCAGGCCGCCGGTGCGCGACCTCGCGGACTTCATGTCCGGCGGCGGTGTCGTCTACATGATCAGCTGGGTCGTGCGGGACGCGGCGGAGGCGTGCTCGCCGCGGGAGATGGCCGAGCGGCTGTGGACGCTCGTGCAGTGGGCCGTGGACCCACCGGCCCAGCACGACTGACCGCCCGGTGGGCGGGCCGGAGCCCGCCCACCGGAGCCCGTCAGACCTCGGGGGCCAGCCAGAGGACGCCGTTGGGCGGTAGTTGCAGCACCGCCGAGCCGGGCAGGCCGTGCCACGGGTGGTTCTCCGCCTCGATCACGCCCATGTTGCCCACGCCGGAACCGCCGTAGACGGCGGCGTCGGTGTTGACGACCTCGCGCCACCGGCCCGCCGACGGCAGACCCACCCGGTAGTCGTGGTGCGGGCTGCCGGAGAAGTTCGCGACGCACGCGAGCTGCGAGCCGTCCTCGCCGATGCGCAGGAAGCTCAGCACGTTGCCGCCCGAGTCGTTCGCGTCGATCCACCGGAAGCCCTCGGGCCTGCTGTCCGCGCTGTAGAGCGCGGGGGCGTTCTTGTAGACCCGGTTCAGATCGCTCAGCAGGGTCAGCACACCGCGGTGCAGCGGCTGGTCCAGCAGGTGCCAGTCCAGCGACCGCGACTCCGACCACTCCTGCTCCTGGCCGAACTCACCGCCCATGAACAGCAGCTGCTTGCCGGGGTGGGCCCACATGAACGCCAGCAGCGTGCGCAGCCCGGCGGCCTTGTTCCAGTCGTCGCCCGGCATCCGCTGCCACAGCGAGCCCTTGCCGTGCACGACCTCGTCGTGCGACAGCGGCAGCACGAAGTTCTCGCTCCACGCGTAGACCAGCGAGAAGGTCATCTCGTTGTGGTGGAAGGAGCGGTGCACGGGCTCGCGGCTCAGGTAGTGCAGCGTGTCGTGCATCCAGCCCATGTTCCACTTGAACCCGAAGCCCAGCCCGCCCAGGTGCGTCGGGCGGCTCACGCCCGGCCACGCCGTCGACTCCTCGGCGATCATCACGACGCCGGGGTGGCGCTTGTAGACGGTCGCGTTCAGCTCCTGGAGGAACCGCACGGCGTCCAGGTTCTCCCGGCCGCCGTACTGGTTCGGCAGCCACTGGCCCTCCTCGCGGGAGTAGTCCAGGTACAGCATCGACGCCACCGCGTCCACGCGCAGCCCGTCGAGGTGGAACTCCTCGATCCAGAACAGCGCGTTGGCCACGAGGAAGTTGCGCACCTCGTTGCGACCGAAGTCGAACACCAGCGTGCCCCAGTCGGGCTGCTCGCCGCGGCGGGGGTCGGCGTGCTCGTACAGCGGCGTGCCGTCGAAGCGGGCCAGCGCCCAGCTGTCGCGCGGGAAGTGCGCCGGCACCCAGTCCACGATCACGCCGATGCCGCGCTGGTGCAGCCGGTCGACGAAGTACCGGAAGTCGTCCGGGGTGCCGAAGCGCGACGTCGGCGCGTAGTAGGAGGTGACCTGGTAGCCCCACGACCCGCCGAACGGGTGCTCGGAGACCGGCAGCAGCTCCACGTGCGTGAAGCCCGTCTCCTCCACGTAGTCGGCGAGCTGCTCGGCCAGCTCCCGGTAGTCGAGGCCGGGTCGCCACGAACCGAGGTGCACCTCGTAGACGCTCATCGGCGCGTTCGTCCAGTTCGTGGCCTCGCGCCTGGCCTCCCACTCCGCGTCGTCCCAGACGTGCTCCGACCGCGTCACGACCGACGCCGTCGCCGGGGGGTGCTCCGTGGCGAACGCCATCGGGTCGGCCTTCTCGTGCCACGCGCCGTCCGAGCCGAGGATGCGGAACTTGTAGTGCGTGCCCACCCGCACGTCCGGCAGGAACACCTCCCACACGCCCGACGAGCCCAGCGACCGCATGGGGTTCGCGCGCCCGTCCCACCCGTCGAAGTCGCCGATCACCCGCACACCGCGCGCGGTGGGCGCCCACACGGCGAACGACACGCCGTCCACGGTGCCGCCGGGGGTGTCGAAGCTGCGCGGGTGCGCGCCCAGGACGTCCCACAGCCGCTCGTGGCGGCCCTCGCCGATCAGGTGCAGGTCCAGCTCGCCCACGGTCGGCAGCCACCGGTACGCGTCGTCGGTGGTCACCACGTGACCGTCGTAGTCGACCTCCAGCCGGTAGTCGCCGGGGTGCTCCGGCAGCACGCCCGCGAACAGCCCGTCCACGACGCGCTTCAACTCGCAGCGCAGATCGCCCGCCACCACCGTCACGGAGCTGGCGCCCGGCCGCAGCGCCCTCGCGACCACGCCGTCGCCGACGTGGTGCACGCCGAGGACGGAGTGCGGGTCGTGGTGGGACCCCGCCAGCAGCCGGTCGACGTCCTGCGGCGACGGCGCCGCGTCGGGAACCTCGGCTGGGACAGCGTTCACGGGTTACTCGCCTCCTGTGGTGATCCTGGCGATGGACGACAGCGGGACCGCCGCCCACTCCGGCCGGTTCGCGTGCTCGTAGGCGACCTCGTAGACCGCCTTGTCCAGCTCGAAGGCCCGCAGCAGCTCGCCGTGTCCGCGAGGGTCGCCGATCGAGTCGGCCGCGGCCTCCGCGTAGCCCTCGCAGAACGCGGCGCGGTTGCGCTGCGCCCACTCCAGGGCCCGCTCGGCGAGCTTCGCGTCCTCCGGGTGCCCGATGAGCATCTGGTGCGCCGCGTAGTCGAAGGACCGGAGCATCCCGGCCACGTCGCGCAGCGGCGAGCGCAGCGCGGCGCGCTCGGCCGCCGGCGCGGCGGGCTCGCCCTCGAAGTCGATCAGCAGCCAGCCGCTGACGGTCCGCAGCACCTGTCCGAGGTGCAGGTCGCCGTGGACGTGCTGCATGAACACCGGCGCGGTCGAGTCGTGGATCTGCTCGAAGGCCCGGCGCAGCGCCGGAGCGTGCTCCGCCAGCTCCGGCACGTCCCGCGCGACGGTGTCGAGCCGCGTCAGCATGGCGCTGACGGTGCGGTCGAACTCCGCGGTGTCCGCCTCCTGCTGGCCGAGGGCGCGCTGGAGGTCGGCGTGGACGTGCGCCACGGCCTGCCCGAGGCGCCGCGCCTCGCCCGCGAAGTCGCCGCCCAGCTCCTCGGGCCGCAGCTCGGGATCGGCCATGAGGTCGCGCACGCTCGTCGTGGCCATCGCCCAGCCGTCCACGGCGTCGGACATGAACTGCTGGAGCAGCCCGATCGTCACCGGCTCGCCGTTCAGCTCGCCGGTGATGGAGCCCAGCGGCTGCGCGATGTGCTCGCAGCCCACCTCCCGCAGCGCCCGGTGCAGCACCAGGTCCGGGTTGGGGCCGGTGCTGAGCTTGCGGAACAGCTTCAGGATGTACTGGCTGCCGTAGACCAGCGACGTGTTGCTCTGCTCGGAGGTGATCGGGCGGGCGCGCAGCCCCTCGGTCAGCTCGACGCCGGGCTCGTGCTCGAAGCTCAGCGAGCCGACCCGCTCGCCGCGCGCCATCAGGTCCAGCAGGTGCCCGGTCAGGTCGGGGTCGTGGGTCGCCTCGTAGCAGGCCTTGCCTCCGCCGGTGCCGATCCAGCTCGCGCCGGCCTGCTCGGGGAGGTGGCCGCCGCTGCCGATGAGCAGCTGGTAGGGCTCGCGCCGGTCGCCCTGCTCGACCTCGACGATCGCGTGCAGCAGCGCGGGATCACCGTCGCACAGCTCTGTCGTGCTCAGGGCGCGCACCGCGGTGACGGGACGGTCCTTGCCCGCGAACCACCGCTGCGACGGCAGCCACTCGGGCAGTTCGGCGACCAGTTCGCCGACCAGCTCGTGGGGATCGGTCACGGAACTCACCTCGTTTCGTCGTCGCCCGGCTCGACCAGCTGGAACCAGTAGAAGCCGTGGCCCGGCAGCGTCAGCAGGTACGACAGCTCACCGATCTCGGGAAAGCGCACGCCACCGGTGAGTTCCACCGGCGTGCTCCCGCGGTGCTCGGACAGGTCCAGCTCCACCGGCTGCGGGAAGCGGGACAGGTTGTTCACGCACAGCACGACGTCCTGCTGGCCGTTCGGCCGGATCCAGCGGCGCTTGTAGGCCAGCACGCTGGGGTTGGAGCCGCCCAGCTCGATGAACTCGCCCTCGGCGAAGGCGTGGTGCTGCTTGCGGACCTCGATCATGTGCCGGGTCCAGTTCAGCAGCGACGAGGCGTTGTTGAGCTGCGCCTCGACGTTGATCGCCTGGTAGCCGTAGATCGGGTCCATGATCACCGGCAGGTAGATGCGGCCCGGGTCGCAGCCGGAGAACCCGGCGTTGCGGTCGGGCGTCCACTGCATCGGGGTGCGCACGGCGTCGCGGTCGCCGAGCCAGATGTTGTCGCCCATGCCGATCTCGTCGCCGTAGTACAGGACGGGGGAGCCGGGCAGCGACAGCAGCATCGCGGTGAACAGCTCCTGCTGGTTGCGATCGTTCTCCAGCAGGGGCGCCAGTCGTCGGCGGATGCCGATGTTGGCCTTCATCCGCGGGTCCTTGGCGTACTCCGCGTACATGTAGTCGCGCTCTTCGTCGCTGACCATCTCCAGGGTCAGCTCGTCGTGGTTGCGCAGGAAGATGCCCCACTGGGCGCCGTCGGGGATCTTCGGGGTCTGGGCGAGGATCTCGGAGATGGGGAAGCGCGACTCGCGGCGCACCGCCATGAAGATGCGCGGCATCAGCGGGAAGTGGAACGCCATGTGGCACTCGTCGCCGCCCTCGGCGGGGTCGCCGAAGTACTCCACCACGTCGGAGGGCCACTGGTTCGCCTCGGCCAGCAGGACCCGGCCGGGGTACTCGTCGTCGATGACCTTGCGGCAGCGCTTCAGGAACTCGTGGGTCCGCGGCAGGTTCTCGCAGTTGGTGCCCTCCTGCTCGAACAGGTAGGGCACCGCGTCGAGCCGGAAGCCGTCGATGCCGAGGTCCAGCCAGAACCGCAGCGTGTCGAGCATCGCCTCCTGGACGTCCGGGTTCTCGAAGTTCAGGTCCGGCTGGTGGGAGAAGAAGCGGTGCCAGTAGAACTGCCCGCGCACCGGGTCGTAGGTCCAGTTCGACGTCTCGGTGTCGACGAAGATGATCCGCGCGTCGGGGTAGCCGGAGTCGTCGTCGCTCCACACGTAGTAGTTGCCGTACGGGCCGTCGGGCTCGGTGCGGGACTGCTGGAACCACGGGTGGGCGTCGGAGGTGTGGTTGAGCACCAGGTCGGTGATCACGCGGATGCCGCGGCGGTGCGCCTCGTCGAGCAGGTAGACGAAGTCCTCGACCGAGCCGAACTCCGGCAGCACGGCGCGGAAGTCGCTGATGTCGTAGCCGCCGTCGCGCAGCGGAGAGGCGTAGAACGGCGGCAGCCAGAGGCAGTCGACGCCCAGCCACTCCAGGTAGTCCAGTCTGCTGGCCAGACCGCGCAGGTCGCCGGTGCCGTCGCCGTTGGAGTCGCTGAACGCGCGGACCAGCACCTCGTAGAACACGGCGCCCTTGAACCACTCGGGGTTGCTCGGGGCCTGCTGGGCGGAGCGGAAGTCCTCCGCCTGCGGTTCGACCAGCATGCCGTCCGCGGTGATCGACTCACCTGTGTGCGGCACGCCGTCCAGGCCGAGGGCTGCGTCGGGTCGGGGATCTTCGTCCATGAGCTCCACCTCGTCCCACCTCATCGGGGGTACGTTCGATCGTCCCCTGCGCGCCTCGTGGCGCGCGGGGCCTGTCCTGCAGCGGGTGACCGACTCGCGCCGACTAGCTGCTCAGCCTGCGCTGCACGCCCACGACGTGCGCGACCGCGCGGAGCGGGTCCAGACGCACGTAGTTGGCCTGGCCCCAGTCCCAGGTCTCACCGGTGACCTCGTCGTGCGCGATCAGCCGCTCGTGCCACTCGAAGCCGAGCGCGGGCAGATCGAGCCAGACGGTTCCCTCCTGGGAGTTCTGCGGATCGAGGGTCACGACGACCACGACCGTGTCGCCGGTCGCCGGGTCCTGCTTGGAGTAGGCGAGCAGCGCGTCGTTGTCCACGTGGTGGAAGCGCAGCGTCCGCATCTGCTGGAGCGCGGGGTGCGCGCGGCGTGCGGCGTTGAGCTTCGTGAGCCACGGCTCCAGCGATCTGCCCTCGGCCAGCGCGGCCTCGAAGTCGCGCGGGCGCAGCTCGTACTTCTCGGAGTTCAGGTACTCCTCGCTGCCCTCGCGGACGGCCTCGTGCTCGAACAGCTCGTACCCGGAGTACACGCCCCAGGTCGGCGCGAGCGTCGCCGCGAGCGCGGCGCGCAGGGCGAACATGCCGGGGCCGCCCCGCTGGAGCGACTCGTGCAGGATGTCGGGGGTGTTGACGAACAGGTTCGGCCTGCCCTCGTCCCAGTGCTCGACCAGGTCGACGCCGAACTCGGTCAACTCCTCCTTGCTCGTGCGCCAGGTGAAGTAGGTGTAGCTCTGGGTGAAGCCCAGCTTCGCCAGGCCCCACAGCCGCGCGGGCCGGGTGAACGCCTCGGCCAGGAACAGCACGTCGGGGTGCGCGTCCTTGACCGTCTTGATCAGCCAGGCCCAGAAGTCCGGTGGCTTGGTGTGCGGGTTGTCCACCCGGAAGATCCGCACCCCGTGCTCGACCCAGTGCGTCACGACGCGCAGCACCTCGGTGTAGATGCCCTGCGGATCGTTGTCGAAGTTGATCGGGTAGATGTCCTGGTACTTCTTCGGCGGGTTCTCCGCGTAGGCGATCGACCCGTCGGGGCGCGTGGTGAAGAACTCGGGGTGCTTGAGGACCCACGGGTGGTCCGGCGCGGCCTGGAGCGCGAGGTCGAGCGCGACCTCCATGCCCAGTTCCTCCGCGCGCGCCACGAACGCGTCGAAGTCCTCCAGGGTGCCCAGCTCCGGGTGGATCGCGTCGTGCCCGCCCTCGTCGGCGCCGATGGCCCACGGCGAGCCGACGTCGTGCTCCTCGGCGACGAGGGAGTTGTTGGGGCCCTTGCGGTTCACCCGGCCGATGGGGTGGATCGGCGGCAGGTAGACGACGTCGAAGCCCATCCGCGCCACGCGGTCCAGCGCCTGCGCGGACGTGGTGAACGTGCCGTGCACCGGGCGGCCGGTCTCGTCCACGCCGCCCGTGGAGCGGGGGAAGAACTCGTACCAGGAGCCGAAGGCGGCGCGGGTGCGGTCGACCCACAGCTTCAGCGGCCGGCCCTTGGTGACCAGTTCGCGCACCGGGTGCTCGTGCATGATCCGCTGCACCTCGGTGGACAGCGCGGGGGCGACGCGCTCGGCCACCGAGCGGCCGAGGTCGCGCAGGGCGGCGCCGGCGCCGGCCAGCAGCACCCGGTCGCGCCTCCGGTCGGGCCGCCGCGACACCCGGTCCAGCAGCAGCGCGCCGGACTCCAGGTCGTTGGCGAGCTCACCGGCACCCTGACCAGCGGCGATCTTCA
This sequence comes from Umezawaea beigongshangensis, assembly GCF_016464305.1. Lineage (GTDB taxonomy): Bacteria > Actinomycetota > Actinomycetes > Mycobacteriales > Pseudonocardiaceae > Umezawaea_A > Umezawaea_A beigongshangensis. The sequence continues at coordinate 563,928 of NZ_JAEIOJ010000001.1, read as the reverse complement.
CCTCGACGGTGTGCAGCCAAGTGGCCCACGGGTCGCTCCAGGCGTCGACGCGGTAGGTCCAGGCGCCCTCGGTGTCCGGGACGATCACGGCGGCGAAGTGGTCGAGGCCGTCGCCCTGCTCCACCATCCTGGTCTGCCGGGCGACCCGGTCGCCGGGGCCGCGCCAGGACACCGTCGCCGAGACCACGTCGTGCCCCTCCCGCCACACGGTGGCGGTCACCGGAACGTGTTCGCCGACCACCGCCTTCGCGGGGTGGAGCCCGCAGCTCACCGCCGGGGTCACGTCGTCGATGCCGAGCCGACCGGTCATGGGCAGCGCCCCTCTCGCCCTTGTGTAGCGCGGCACAGCCGCGGCCCCTCTCAGTCTGCCCGGTTCGATCACGGCGCCTGCCACCGGGACTCTCCGACGAGGCTTACCCGTACCGGGGCGTTCGCACACTTCCGAGTGTCAACTGTCTGCCCAGTGGGACGCGGTGTCCAGAGTGGTCACCGAGAGGTAACCGAGGTGTCGCCCGTGTGTCGCCGGACTGCGCGCTCCGAGTGGTTCTGAACAACCTTCGCCTCCGCTCCGCGCACGATGGTCTCGTTCGGGTGGACTTGTCCGGAAACGCCCGTTCCGGACGAGTCGTTCCGCCGTTCTGGACAGTTCGACGGCGTCGCGACCGCCGGGCCGGAGATCCTGTTGATCGACGCGGCCGGGGGATAGGGTCCACCGCCATGCGAGCACTTCGCCGGTTCACCGTCCGAGCCAGCCTGCCGGAGCCCCTGGCCTCCCTCGGCGTGCTCGCCACCAACCTGCGCTGGACGTGGCACCCGCCCACGCAGGACCTGTTCGCGTCGGTCGACCCGACCGTGTGGAACGACACTGGTGGCGATCCGCTCCGGCTGCTCTCCGAGGTCGCCCCCGAGCGACTGGAGCTCCTGGCCTCCGACGAGCAGTTCCTCACCCGCTGTCGCGCGCTGGCCGACGACCTGGAGCGCTACACCACCGGTCCCCGGTGGTACCAGCGACGCCAGGAGGAGACGTCCCAGCGCCGCGACCACGGTTCGCCCGGTCCCGTCTTCCCGCGGTCGATCGCCTACTTCTCGATGGAGTTCGGCGTCACCGAGGCGCTGCCCAACTACTCGGGCGGCCTGGGAGTCCTGGCGGGCGACCACCTCAAGGCCGCCTCCGACTCGGGCGTGCCGCTGATCGCCGTCGGCCTCCTGTACCACTCCGGCTACTTCCGCCAGTCGCTGTCGCTGGACGGCTGGCAGATCGAGCACTACCCCGTCCTCGACCCGCGCGGCCTGCCGCTGGAGCTGCTCACCGAGCCGTCCGGGGCGCCGCTGCTCGTGCACGTCGCCATGCCGGGCGACCGCGTGCTGCGGGCCAAGATCTGGAAGGCGCGGGTCGGCCGCATCCCGCTGCTGCTGCTCGACTCCGACGTCGAGGAGAACGACGAGGACCTGCGCGGGGTCACCGACCGCCTCTACGGCGGCGACCAGGACCACCGCATCCGCCAGGAGATCCTCGCGGGAGTCGGCGGGGTGCGGGCCGTGCGCACCTACTGCGAGCTGACCGGCACCCCCCAGCCCGAGGTGTTCCACACCAACGAGGGTCACGCGGGGTTCCTCGGCCTGGAGCGCATCCGCGAGCTGGTGACCTCCGAGGGCCTGGACTTCGACCAGGCGCTCGCCGCGGTCCGCGCGGGCACCGTGTTCACCACCCACACGCCCGTCCCGGCCGGCATCGACCGCTTCCCGGTGGACCTGGTCCAGCACTACTTCGGCTCGGAGACGCTGCTGCCCGGCGTCAGCACCCAGCGGGTGCTCGCGCTCGGCGCGGAGGACAACCCCGGCCTGTTCAACATGGCCCACATGGGCCTGCGGCTCGCGCAGCGGGCCAACGGCGTGTCCAAGCTGCACGGCGAGGTCAGCCGCGAGATGTTCCGCGGCCTGTGGCCCGGTTTCGACGTCACCGAGGTCCCCATCCGCTCGGTCACCAACGGCGTGCACGGGCCGACCTGGGCGGCCACGGAGATGTCGCGGCTGCTCGGCGACTCCGACGGCGATCCGGGCTCGGGCCCGCTCGGCTTCGAGCCGGTCACCGACCAGGGCCTGTGGGACCTGCGCTGCACCCTGCGCGGACGCCTCGTCGACGAGGTGCGCCGCCGGGTCCGCGCGTCGTGGTTGCAGCGCGGTGCGTCGGCGCTGGAGCTGGGCTGGACCGACTCGGTGTTCGACCCCGACGTGCTGACCGTCGGCTTCGCCCGCCGCGTGCCGACCTACAAGCGGCTCACGCTGATGCTGCGCGACCCGGAGCGGCTGCGCGCCCTGCTGCTGCACCCCGAGCGGCCCGTCCAGCTCGTCGTGGCGGGCAAGTCGCACCCGGCCGACGACGGCGGCAAGGCGCTGATCCAGCAGATCGTGCGCTACGCCGACGACGCGGGCGTGCGGCACCGGATCGTGTTCCTGCCCGACTACGACATGTCGATGGCCCGCTACCTGTACTGGGGCTGCGACGTGTGGCTGAACAACCCCATGCGGCCGCTGGAGGCGTGCGGCACGTCGGGCATGAAGTCGGCGCTCAACGGCGGCCTCAACCTGTCGATCCGCGACGGCTGGTGGGACGAGCTGTACGACGGCAGCAACGGCTGGGCCATCCCCACCGCCGACGGCGTCACCGACCCGCACCGCCGCGACGACCTGGAGGCCACGGCCCTCTACGAGCTGCTGGGACAGCAGGTGGCCCCGCTGTTCTACGACCGCGACGCCGACGGCGTGCCCGCGCGGTGGATGTCGATGGTGCGGCACACGCTCGCCTCGCTCGGCCCGGCCGTGCAGGCCTCGCGGATGGTCCGCGAGTACGTGGAGAGCCTCTACGCGCCAGCCGCCGCGTCCGCGGAGTCGGTCGTGCGCGACGGGTTCCGCGGCGCCAAGGAGGTCGCGGACTACCGGCACCGGCTGCGGGCGAGCTGGACGCGCGTGCGCGTCCTGGAGTCCGACCTGGACCTGACGGCGACGTCCACGCCGCTGCTGGGCGCACCCGCACGGGTGCGCGCCCTGGTGGAGCTGGCGGGTCTGGAGCCGTCGGAGGTCGACGTGCAGGTGGTGTTCGGCCGCGTGGGCGACTCCGACGAGCTGTACGACCTCGTGCCCCGGACGATGCGCTACGCGGGCAACGGCAACTACGAGGTCGAGGTGCCGCTGCCGCACGCGGGGGCGCTCGGCTACACGGTGCGCGTGCTGCCGCGGCACGACCTGCTGGCCTCCAGGGCCGAGCTGGGCCGCGTGGTGCTCGCCGGCTGAGCGGCCGGCTGAGCGACCGGGTGGCCGTCCGCGGGTCCGGACGGCCACCCGGCTCAGGTGACGGCGGGGGTGCCGCCCTCGCGCACCGGAAGACCCTCCCGCGCCCACGCGCGGAAGCCGCCGACGAGGTCGCTGGCGTGGCGCAGCCCCAGGCGGCGCAGGTCCCGCGCCGCGAGGCTCGACGAGTAGCCCTCGTTGCACAGCACGACCACGCGGGTGTCCTCGGTCACGCCCGGCAGCCGGTGGTCGCTGCCCGGCGCGAGCCGCCACTCCAGGACGATCCGCTCCACCGGCACCGAGCCGGGGATCTCGCCCTCGGCGACCCGGTCGTGCAGCGGACGGATGTCGACGATCAGCGCGCCCTCGCGGCGCAGCCGGTCGGCCTCCCGCGGATCGACGCGCTCGATCTCCGCGCGCGCCTGCTCCAGGAAGTCGTCGATCTCGCTCACGGACCCTCCAGATCGGCCAGTCGCCTCAGCGTCGCCAGCGGCAGTCGCCGGGCGGACAGTCGCGGGATCACCGGGGGGATGTCGGCCAGGCTCGCGTACTCGCGCGTGGGCACGAGCGGCGGCGAGTAGGCGTGCACGGTGGCGGCACCGGCCGAACTCACGTTCCGCAGCAGGTGAGCGCGGCCCGAGCCGAAGCCCAGCGCGGTTCCCGCGGTCCGGGTGGCCGTCCGGATCGGACCGCCGGGGTAGCGGTGCTCCTCGTGCAGTTCACCGGTCAGCACGGTGAACGAGCCCGCCGCGCCGCCGTGGTCGTGCGGCTCGGTGCCCTGGCCGGGCAGCCACGACAGCAGCCACAGCTCCACGCCGGTGGTGAGGCCGAGGCGCGTCCACCAGCGCTGCTCGGGCACGTACCGCAGCACGCCCGCCAGCGCGGCGGCGGACTCGCTCGCGACGGTGGAGGTCAGCTCGCGCAGCTGGTCCGGGGTCCACAGCTCGCGGCCGGGGCGGATCAGGTCGCGGAGGCGGGGGGAGTCGACGGCCGGGTGGACGTCGGAGTCGGAGATCGTCGAGGTCACGTGTCTGCTCCTGCTGGCTGCGGGGTGCGGGGTGCGTGGGCAGCGGAGTGACGCGACGCGGGGAGAAGCACCTCTCGGGTGTCGTCGCCGAGGGGCAGCGGTGTGCGGGACGTGCGTCCCGCTACCGGCCGCGCCGCGTCGGGCGACATGCGCACGAGGCGACCAGGAGCAGGTCGACCGTGCGGTCGCGCCAGGCGAGCAGCGAGAGGTGCACGCCGCTCAGCGTGGCACGCGCCGCACGGGGTCCGCATCTCGTCCCACGACTCGGAACGGGACGCGGGCCCCGTGCGGCGGCGCGGTCAGCGCGGCGCCTTCAGCAGGAGCAGGGAGCGCGGGGCGAGCGTCAGCGACGTCCCCGCCACCAGCGGACCCGGCAGCGCGGGCGTGCCGTCGGCCGTGGTGGTGTCCAGCATCGGCTCGAACGTCGCGCCGTACTCAGGACCGGGCAGCACGACCTCCGTGGGCCGGCCGTCCGCGTGCAGCAGGAGCAGCCACGAGTGGTCGCTGATCAGCTCGCCGTCGCGCGTGCGGGACTGGCTGTTCGACCCGTCGATCCACATGCCCAGCGTGCGGCGGCCCTCGTCGAACCAGTCGGTCTCCGCCATCTCCTCCCCGTCCGGGCGGAACCAGATCAGGTCGGGATCGCCGCTGGGCGTGGTGCGGCCGTCGAAGAACTCCGGCTGCCGCAGCGCCGGGCTGTTCGCCCGCAGGTGCACGGCGCGGCGCGCGAAGGCCAGCATGGACTCCGCGTCCGCCGACGACGCCCAGTTGACCCACGCCGTCTCGTCGTCGAGGCAGTAGGCGTTGTTGTTGCCGTTCTGGGTGCGCCAGATCTCGTCGCCCGCCGTCAGCATCGGCGTGCCGGTGGACAGCAGCAGCGTCGCGAGCAGGTTGCGGGCCTGCCGGGCGCGCAGCGTCAGCACCTCGGTGTCGGTCGTGTCGCCCTCGACACCGTGGTTCCACGACCGGTTGTCGTTCGTGCCGTCGCGGTTGTCCTCGCCGTTGGCCTCGTTGTGCTTGTCGTTGTAGGACACCATGTCCCGCAGCGTGAAGCCGTCGTGCGCGGTGATGAAGTTGATCGACTGCCACGGGCGGCGCAGGTCGTCGGCGTAGAGGTCCGAGGAGCCGGACAGCCGGTAGGCCAGGTCGCGCACCCCGGTCTGACCGCGCCAGAAGTCGCGCACGGTGTCGCGGTAGCGGCCGTTCCACTCGGCCCACTGCGCGCCGAAGTCGCCCACCCGGTAGCCGTCGCCGGTGGCGTCCCACGGCTCCGCGATCAGCTTGCAGCGCGCCAGCACCGGATCGGTGGTGATCGCCGTCAGCATCGCGGAGTTCCGGTCGAAGAACCCGCCGCCGGGGCGTCCCAGCGTGCTGGCGAGGTCGAAGCGGAAGCCGTCGACGCCCAGCTCGGTCGTCCAGTAGCGCAGCGAGTCCGTCACCAGCCGCACGACCGTCGGCGACCCGGCCTCCAGGGTGTTGCCGCAGCCGGTGATGTCGACGGTGCTGCCGCCCGCGGCGTGCAGGTAGTAGCTCGGGGCGTCGAACCCGCGGAAGCTCAGGGTCGGGCCCTCCGGCCCGCCCTCGCAGGTGTGGTTGAACACCACGTCGAGGATCACCTCGATGTTCGCCGCGTGCAGCGCGGCCACCATCGTGCGGAACTCCTCGATCTCCCGCCCCGGCTCGCTCGCGTAGGCCGCGTGCGGCGCGAAGTAGCCCAGCGGGGAGTAGCCCCAGTAGTTGTGCCGGCCGGCCCGCACCAGGGACGGCTCGTCGGCGAACGCGTGCACCGGCAGCAGCTCCACGCTGGTCACGCCGAGCCGCACGAGGTGCTCGATCGCCGCGGGGTGCGCGATGCCGAGGTAGGTGCCGCGCAGGTGCGGGGGCACCTCCGGGTGGAGCCGGGTGAACCCCTTGACGTGCAGCTCGTAGATCACCGCCTCCTCGAACGGCACCTCCGGCTTGATGCCGGTGTCGGGCCCGCCGGGCGAGCTGACGACGGACAGCGGGACGCTGCCCAGGGAGTCCACCACCGACGCCGGGCCGTGCATCGGGTCGCCGACGTAGCCGAGAGCGGCGTCGAGGTCGGTCAGGCTGCCGGTGATCCTCGTCGCGTAGGGGTCCACGAGGAGCTTGTTCGGGTTGCAGCGCAGGCCGCGGGACGGGTCGTAGGGGCCGTGCACGCGGTAGCCGTAGCGCTGGCCGGGAGTCGCTCCCGGTACCAGGCCGTGCCACACGCCGAAGGTGCGCTCGGTCAGCTCGATGCGGCGTTCTGCGCCGTCTTCGCCGATCAGGCACACCTCGACGGCGTCGGCCACGGCCGAGGTGACGGCGAATCTGACGCCACCGGCCTCGGGGTGTGCGCCGAGCGGGAAGGGTCGGCCGGCGAGTACGAGGGTGTCGGACGCTGGTCGGGTGGCCATGCCCCGATCCTTGCAGGGATCACCGGCCGCCGGGCGCGACGGCACCCCGGCGGAGGCGTCGCCGGGACCCGTCGGAAAGAATGGCCCGGTGAGCGACCACGGGGCGAGGCAGGGCGCGGTGAGGACAGCCGATGAGACCGACGTCGATGTGACCGATCTGGTCGTGCACATGGCGGGCGTGTCCGTCCGGCGGGGCAAGAACACGCTGGTCAGCGGTGTGGACTGGAGCGTCGAGCTGGACGAGCGCTGGGTGGTGCTCGGCCCGAACGGCGCCGGGAAGACCACGCTGCTGCGGCTCGCGAGCGCCGAACTGCACCCGAGCGGGGGAATCGTCCACCTGCTCGGCGAGCGGATCGGCCGCACCGACACCTCCGAGCTGAAGTTGCGCATCGGCCTGTGCTCCGCGGCCCTCAACGGGCGCGTCCCCGCCGACGAGAAGGTCGTCGACGTCGTGGTGAGCGCCGGGTACGGCGTGCTGGGCCGCTGGCGGGAGACCTACGACTCGCTCGACACCGGGCGTGCCGTGGAGCTGCTCGGCACCCTGGGCATCTCGCACCTGTCCGACCGCACCTACGGCACGCTGTCCGAGGGCGAGCGCAAGCGCACCCTCATCGCCCGCGCGCTGATGACCGACCCCGAAGTGCTGCTGCTCGACGAACCGGCCGCCGGGCTCGACCTGGGTGGCCGCGAGGACCTCGTCGCGCGCCTGTCGGAGCTCGCGCTCGACCCGGACGCCCCGGCGATGGTGCTGGTCACGCACCACGTGGAGGAGATCCCGCCCGGTTTCACCCACGTGCTGATGCTGCGCGAGGGCGGCGTCGTGGCGCAGGGCCTGCTCGACGACGTGCTCACCGAGGAGAACCTGTCCCGCACGTTCGCGCAGCCGCTGGAACTCCAGCGGGCCGGTGACCGCTACTTCGCCAGGCGTCGGTCCGGGTGAGCCCGCTACCAGGCGGTAACGTGCCGTCGAGGTAGCCCCCGTGCGGTCGAGGAGGACCTGTGGCTGAGTTCGTCAGGCTGGAAGTGGACGGTGGTGTCGGGACCATCCGGTTGGACCGTCCCCCGATGAACGCGCTCGACAAGCAGGTCCAGGAGGAGATCCGGCGGGCCGCGGTCGAGGCCGCCGAGCGCCCCGACGTGCGCGCCGTGATCGTCTTCGGCGGCGAGAAGGTCTTCGCCGCCGGCGCCGACGTCAAGGAGTTCGCCCGGATGTCGCACGCGGAGATGACCGCGCGCGCCGCCGGGCTGTCGTCGTCGATCAGCGCCGTCGCCGAGATCCCCAAGCCCGTCGTCGCGGCGATCACCGGCTACGCCCTGGGCGGCGGCTTCGAGCTCGCGCTCGCCGCCGACCGGCGCATCGCCGGCGACAACGCCAAGGTCGGCCAGCCCGAGATCCTGCTGGGCATCATCCCCGGCGCGGGCGGCACCCAGCGCCTGGCGCGGCTGATCGGCCAGAGCCGGGCCAAGGACCTGATCTACACCGGCCGCTTCGTCGGCGCCGAGGAGGCGCTGGCGCTGGGCATGGTCGACGAGGTCGTCGCGCCCGACGACGTCCTCGCCGCCGCGCGCCGGTGGGCCGGGCAGTTCGTGAACGGGCCCGCGCTGGCGCTGGCCGCGGCGAAGGCCGCGATCGACGGCGGCCTCGACAACGACCTCGCCAGCGGGCTGAAGCTGGAGAGCCACCTGTTCGCCGCGCTGTTCGCCACCGAGGACAGGGCGATCGGCATGTCCTCGTTCATCGAGAACGGTCCCGGAAAGGCCCGGTTCAGTGGCAAGTGATCCCGTGGTGGACGACCCGCAGCCCAACCCGCACGCCACCGAGGCCGAGATGGAGGCCGCCTGGCGCGACCCGAAGCTCGCCAACGTGCTGTACCACGACTGGGAGGCCGGGACCTACGACGAGAAGTGGTCCATCTCCTACGACGAGCGCTGCACCACCTACGCGCGCGACCGGTTCCGCGCCGCCGCCGGTGACACCGGCCCCTACGCGCACGCGCTGGAGCTGGGCAGCGGCACCGGGTTCTTCCTGCTCAACCTGATGCAGGCCAGCGTGGTCGAGAAGGGCTCGGTCACCGACCTGTCGCCCGGCATGGTGCAGGTGGCGCTGCGCAACGCGGAGAACCTGGGCCTGCCGGTGGACGGCCGGGTGGCCGACGCCGAGACGATCCCCTACGACGACGACACGTTCGACCTGGTCGTCGGGCACGCCGTGCTGCACCACATCCCCGACGTGGCCACGGCGATGCGCGAGGTGCTGCGCGTCCTGAAGCCGGGCGGGAAGTTCGTGTTCGCGGGCGACCCCACGAACATCGGCAACACCTACGCCCGCAAGCTCGGCCAGCTCACCTGGTGGCTCACCACCACCGTGACGAGGGTGCCGGCGCTGAACTCGTGGCGGCGTCCCCAGGAGGAGCTGGACGAGTCCTCCCGCGCCGCGGCGCTGGAGGCCGTGGTCGACCTGCACACCTTCGACCCCGGCGACCTGGAGCGCACCGCGCGCGGGGCGGGCGCGGTCGAGGTGCGGGCCGTCACCGAGGAGCTGTCGGCGGCGCTGTTCGGCTGGCCCGTGCGGACGTTCGAGGCCGCGGTGCCGCGCGAGAAGCTGGGCTTCGGCTGGGCGATGTTCGCCTACCGCTCCTGGCAGCGGCTGTCCTGGGTGGACGAGAACGTCCTGGCGAAGGTGCTGCCCCGCGAACTCTTCTACAACGTGTCGGTGACCGGCCGCAAGCCGCTGTAGAGGTGGGCTACTCCTTCACGCTCGACGACGTGGCGCACCTGGCGTCGGACGCCGGGCGCGCCGCTCTCGCCGAGGTCGCGCGCCTGCCGCTGACGCCGGCCACGCACCTCGCCGACGTCGCGGCGGCCCGGCGCGTCGCCGGTGACCGCGCCGCCGCCGTGCTGGAGACGGTGCTGCTGCGGCGGCGCGCGGAGTCCAAGCTGGACGGCTCGGCGGAGTGGCTGTTCACCGACGACGCGCTCCAGCAGGCCACCGCCACCCCCGTCGCACGGCACCGGGCCCGGCGGCTGGCCGGGCGTGCCGTGCACGACGTCACCTGCTCCATCGGCGCCGACCTCGCGGTGCTGGCCGGGGTGGCCTCGCCGGTCGTCGGCTCCGACCTCGACCCGGTGCGCCTGGCGATGGCCCGGCACAACGCCCGGATCGCGGGGGTGGACCCGCTGCTGGTGCGCGCCGACGCGCTGCGGCCCGTGTCCCGCGCCGGGACCGTCGTGGCCGACCCGGCGCGGCGCGACTCCGGCGGGCGGCGCACCTGGCGGCCCTCGGACTTCGCGCCCCCGCTGGACGAGCTGGCCGCGGCGCACGCGCACGTCGACCTCGCCGTGAAGTGCGCGCCCGGCATCGACTTCGCGGTCGCGCCGTGGGCTGACGAGGTCGAGCTGGTGTCGCTGGACGGCCAGGTGCGCGAGGCGTGCCTGTGGACCCGCGGTCTGGCCACGCCCGGCGTGACGCGCCGCGCGACCGTGCTGCGGCACGACCGCCCCGACCAGACGATCACCGACGCCGAACCGGACGACTGCCCGGTGGCCCCGCCCGGCGGGTGGATCGTGGACCCGGACGGCGCGGTGGTGCGCGCTGGCCTGGTCAGGCACTACGCCGCGCGGCACGGCCTGTGGCAGCTCGACGAGCGGATCGCCCACCTCAGCGGCGACACCCCGCCGCCCGGCGTGCGGGCGTTCCGGGTGGTCGAGCACGGCCCGTACACCGAGAAGGCGCTGCGCGCCCGGCTGCGCGCGCACGACGTGGGCCGCCTGGAGATCCTCGTGCGCGGCCTGGACGTGGACCCGAACACGCTGCGCCGCAGGCTGAAACTCGCCGGGTCGCAGGAGGCCACCGTCGTGCTGACCCGGATCGGGTCGCGTCCCGTCGCCCTGCTGTGCCGGGCCGAGCGGACCTAGGGAAGACGCTGGACCGCCGGGGCCGCTCCGTCCTACGGTGGCGCCGTGAGCGATTACCCCGCAACGCCCGTGGAGGCGTGCGAACCTCCGTACTACGCGGTCGTCTTCACCTCGGTGCGGACCGGGGAGCAGGACGGCTACGGCGAGACCAGCGCGCGCCTGGAGGAACTGGTGAAGGACGTCCCCGGGTTCCTGGGGATGGACCACGCGCAGACCCCCGGCGGGCTGAGCATCACCGTCGGCTACTTCCGCGACGCCGAGGCCCTCGCGCGGTGGCGGAGCGACGCCGAGCACCGCGCGGCGCAGCGGCGCGGGCGGGACGAGTGGTACCAGAGCTACACGCTGCACGTGGCGAAGGTGGAGCGGAGCCACGGGTTCGTGCGGAGCCGGACAGCGGACTGATCGTCCCGCCGGGGGTCAGAGGGTCTTCAGCCGCTCCAGCACGAAGGAGCGCAGGCCGTCGAGGTCGGTGTCCACGGCGAAGTCCACCGCCCGGTCCTGGTCGACGCCGAACTCCTCGCTGACCGAGCGGGGCCGCCGGTCCGGGACCACCGCGCCCCGGCCGGGACCGAACGTGCAGTCGACGTCGAGCGGGTAGCGGGCCGGGGTGAGCACGCCCGGCCGCACGGCCTCGGCCACGGCCACGGCGTCGTGCATCACCAGGCCGTCGAAGCCCAGCGACCGCTGGTAGTAGGCCCGGTAGGTCGGCGTGAGCCCGACGAGGGTGCGCCCGACGGGGCCGGACGCCGCCAGCTCGCCCAGCCAGGTGGTGTCGACGGCGCAGCGCATCGTGAGGTCCAGCGGCACCAGCACCGTGGGCAGGTCCTCCTCGACCAGCACGCGCCGCGCCGCCTCGGGGTCGCTGGCGATGTTGAACTCCGCCGAGGGGGTGGCGTTGCCGCCCGCGATGCCGCCGCCCATGACCACCAGCCGGGCGATCCGGCTCCGCAGGCGGGGGTGGGCCGCGAGCAGCAGCGCCACGTTGGTCAGCGGGCCGACCGCGACGATCGTCACCGGGGCCGGCGCGGCCGTCAGCAGGTCGACGAGCAGCGTCACGGCGTCCCGGCCGTCGACGTCGCGGCCCGGCGGGGGCAGCGTGTCCGCCTGCCCGGACAGGCCGTCGGAGCCGTGCGCGTGCGCCGGCCACTGCAACGGGTGCACCAGCGGCCGGTCGGCCCCGGCGGCCACCGGCACGTCGTCGCGCCCGAACAGCGAGAGCAGGCGCAGGGCGTTGTCCGTGGTCCGCGCCAGCGGGACGTTCCCGAAGACCGTCGTCACGCCGATCAGGTCCACCTCGGGGCTCGCGGCGGCGAGGGCGAGTGCGAAGGCGTCGTCCACGCCGGGGTCCGTGTCGACGATCAGCGGAGTGCTCACGTGGCCCCATCTTGCCGCACCGGCGCGGCTCTCGACTACGGTCCGGGTCCATGACCAGTATGTGGGGCGCTCCGGTGTCGGAGAGGGTGCGCTCGTGGCGCCGGTCCCGACGCGATCCCGCGCAGGCCAGGTTCCTCACCCTCGCGTCGCTGCGCTGGGTGCTGCGGCACCGCGCGTACACGCCCTGGTACCTGGTGCGGTACTGGCGGCTGCTGCGGTTCCGGCTGGCGAACCCGCACGTCGTGCTGCGCGGCATGGTGTTCCTCGGCCGCCGCGTCGACGTGCACTGCCGTCCCGGCTACGGGCGGCTGGAGATCGGCCGCTGGGTCCACATCGGCGACGGCAACGCCATCCGCTGCCACGAGGGTTCGCTGCGCATCGGGGACAAGGTCGTGTTCGGCAAGGACAACACGGTCAACTGCTACCTCGACGTCGAGATCGGCGCGGCCACCCTCGTCGCCGACTGGGTGTACGTCTGCGACTTCGACCACGTGACCGCCGACATCACCCTGCCCATCAAGGACCAGGGCATCGTGAAGTCGCCGGTGCGCATCGGGCCGGACTGCTGGCTCGGCGCGAAGGTGACGGTGCTGCGCGGCACCCGCGTGGGTCGGGGCTGCGTGCTCGGCGCGCACGCCGTGGTGCGCGGTGACGTGCCGGACTTCGCCATCGCCGTGGGAGCGCCGGCGCGCGTCGTGCGCGACCGCCGCGCCGACTACGAGGCCGACGCCGCGCGCCGCGCCGCCGTGGCGGACATGGCCCGCAAGGCCGACGAGGCGCTGAAGCGCTCCCTGGGGGCGTGACGCGCGGCGCCGCGCCCGCCGTGGCGGACGCGGCGCCGGTCACCGGTGGTGCTCCGCGGCCGGGTCAGAAACCGCAGTGGTAGGAGCTCCCGTTGCCGGGCAGCAGGTCGTCGCGGGTCCAGCCCCGGACGCCCGTGGTGAGGTTGTGCAGGTACGTCCAGGTCGCCCCGTCGTTGCCCCGCGTGTAGCAGTAGTAGTCGAGCCGGTGGCTCGGCTGGTTCGTCCCGACCGCCGTGCAGTTCGTGGCCGAGCCGGTGCGCAGCCGCGACCCGGCGGTCGCGCCGGTGGTGATCGTCGGGTCCAGGTTCGGCCCGCTGGTGCCGCACGGCGCGTGCGCCACGCCGAGCTGCCCGTCCCCCTTCGGCGCCGCGTTCGCCGGTGTCGCCACGAGCACCACCGCCGCCGCGCCGACCGCCACGGCCCCCGCCGCTCGCTGGATCGTCGTCCTCATCGTGTCCCCCTCGTCAGTCGGTTCCTTCTGACGCGCTCCAGCCTGCCGCCGTGCTCGCACGGCTCGCGACGCCTTTCCGCACGAGTGGAAACGTCCTGGTCACGGCGGGCGACGTACCGGTCGGGGGAGGGAGGGGACCGTGCTTCGAATCCACTTCACGCACGAGGACCTCGTGCGCACGACGGTGGCGGGGGCGCCAGATCCGCTGTGGGAGGTCGTGCTGAGCGTCATCAGGCTGCGCGAGCGCGATCGGCCACCGGGGTACCTGCCCTGGGTGCGGGCCGTGCGCGACGGCGTGCGCGGGTCGGCCGGTGCGCGGCTGCTGAGCGCCCTCGCGCCCCGCGCGCGGTACTTCCCGGACTTCCTCACCCCGCACGAGGCCGCGGACGGGCTGGCCGCCGGGCTGGAGGCCGTCGCGGGCACGCCCAGCCGCCGGCTCGTCGCCGAGCTGCGGCGGCTGGACGCCCTCGCGCCCCTGCCGAGGTTCGTCGCGCCGCTCGTACGCGGCGAGCGCGGCGCGCTCGCCCGGCTGGTCGACGCCCTGCGCGAGCACGACGAGCTGGCCATCGCCCCGTGCCGGGACCTCGTCGCGCAGAGCGTGGCGGCCGACCGCGCCCGGCGTGCCCGCGACCTGCTCTCCGGCGGCGTGCCGGGGCTGCTCGACGGACTGCGCCCGCGCGCCCGGTGGACACCGCCGGTGCTGGAGGTCGACTACTGCGAGGACCGCGACCTGCACCTCGCCGGGCGCGGCGTCGTGCTCGTGCCGTCGTACTTCTGCCGGGGCAACCCGGTGACGCTGGCCGACCCGCGGCGCAAGCCCGTGCTGGTCTACCCGATCTGCGACGAGGACCGCTGGTCGCGGCTCACGCCGGGGGACCACCGCCCCCTCCAGGCGCTCATCGGCCCGACCCGCACCGCCACGCTGCTCGCGGTGCGCGCACCGGGCACCACGACGGAGCTGGCGCGTCGCGTGGGCACCTCACCGGCGTCGATCAGCCGCCACACGTGCGTGCTGCGCGATGCGGGGCTGATCAGGTCCGCGCGGTGCGGCGGCAGCGTCGTGCACTCCCTCACCCGGCTGGGGCTGACGCTGCTGGACCGGATCAGCTGAACACGTTGCCGGTCGGGATCTTCGGGCGGGGCAGGGGCGGGCGCTCGCGGGGCGCGGTGCGCGCGTAGACCTCCGCGGTGCCGGCCGCGATCCTCGCCCAGTCGAAGTCCGTCGCCAGCCTGGCCCTGGCCGCCCTGGCCCGCCGCGCCGCCGCCGGGCGGTCGTCCAGCACGGCGCGCACCGCGCGGGCCAGCCCCGCCGAGTCCCCCGGCGCGAACGACAGCCCCGTCTCGCCGTCCAGCACGACCTCGCCCAGCCCGCCCGCCGTGGACGCCACCAGCGGCGTGCCCGCGGCGGCGGCCTCCAGCGCGACGATCCCGAACGGCTCGTACCTGCTGGGCAGCACCACGGCGTCGGCCGCGGTCAGCGCGGCGGCCAGCTCGCCGTCCGGCAGGTGACCGGCGAAGTCCACGGCCCGCAGCACCCGGTGCTTGCGGGCCTGCTCGACGAGCCACCCGGCGTGGCTCCCGCCACCGGCCACGACGAGGCGCGTGCCGGGGTGGTGGCGGCGGACGCGCGGCAGGGCCGCCACGAGGTCCTGCACGCCCTTCTCCCACTCCAGCCGCCCGAAGAACAGCAGCAGGGGAGCCCCGTCCGGGCTGAAGCGCTCGCGCGCCGCCGCCACCTCGGCCCGGCGCACCCGCCAGCGGCGCGGCTCGATCCCGTTGTGCAGCACGGTCACCGTGCCGGGGTCCACCTCGAACAGGTGCGCCACCTCGGCGCGCATCGCCGAGGAGCACGTGATGAGCGCGTCGGCCCGGTTCGCCAGCCACCACTCCACCGAGTGAACTTGCTGGTTCAGCGTCTGCGACAGCCACCCGCTGTGCCGTCCGGCCTCCGTGGCGTGCACGGTCGCCACGAGCGGTGCGCCCGCGGCCTCGGCCAGCGCGATGGAGGCGTGCGCGACGAGCCAGTCGTGGGCGTGCACGACGTCCGGCCGCCAGTCCCGCAGCAGCCGCAGCCCCTCGCGGACCATCGCGTGCCCCAGCGCGAGGGTCCACGCCACCAGGTCGCGCTCGAACACCAGGTGCGCCGGGTCCTCGGCGACGCGGACCAGCCGCACACCCCCGGTCACCTCCTCGCTCGTCGGGTGGGTCGAGGCGTCGCTGCCCGAGGGCTGGCGGCACAGCACGACCACCTCGTGCCCCTGCGCGGCGAGCTGGGCGGCCAGCGCGTGCACGTGACGGCCCAGACCGCCGACCACCACCGGCGGGTACTCCCAGGACAGCATCAGCACGCGCACGGCGCATCCCCGTCTTCTCGTCGTCACGACACGAGATCCCTGGCGTCCAGGTGCCCGAACGGGCCGTCGTCGGCCCGCAGCTCGGCGGCTCGGCGCGGTCCGGCCCCGGCCCGCCCCGAGCGGATCAGCGAGGCCAGTTCGGCGAACCGCTCGCCGTGCGTCTTCGCCCGGTGGCGGGCGTAGTCCGCGGCGGAGTCCTTGGTGACCATGAACGCCCAGTCGCTGGACAGCGCGAGCAGCGCCTCCCGCACGCACTGGTCCAGCACCGGGTCCCGCGATCCGGACCGGGGCCGCTCCAGGGCCAGCAGGTCCCGCTGCAGGGCGGCGTTGGCGTGCACGACGTCGGCGACCTGCTCGCCGTCCCACACGCGCCAGTCCTTGCCGCTGCCCCACGACGACGCGGGCAGCTGCACCGGAGCGCCGACGTGCCCGGCCTCCACCGCCCCGCGCAGCGTCGTCACCCGCACGCCCGCCTCCGGCAGGGCGCGCAGCACCGCCTCCAGCCACGCCGGGCCCTCGTGCCACCAGTGCCCGTACAGCTCGGTGTCGTAGGCGGCGACGACCAGGCCGGGCCTGCCGTCGCGCTCGCGCAGCGCCCGCAGCCGTCGCACCACGACGCCGACGAAGTCCGCGGCGTGCCGTCGCACCGCCTCGGCGGCCAGCGCCGGTTCGTAGGGCCGCTTGTCCTGCGGCGCGACCTGCTTGCCGGTCACCCGCGACGGTTTGAGGCCCGTGGGGTGGTCGTGGGTGTGGAAGTCGCGGTACGCGGCGTCACCGGGGTAACCGTCCTTCGGGGACCACACCCGGTAGGACACCTCCAGGTCGCGGCCGAAGCACAGGACGTCCGAGTCGCCGACCGGCCGCGCGCTCGCCGTGTCGCCGCGCAGCGCGGGACCGTCCACGAGGAAGCGCCGCACGCCCGCCGCCGCGTAGTCGCGCTCCAGGCCCGGCGCGTAGCCGCACTCCGGCGCCCAGATGCCCTCCGGGGCCGACCCGACCCGCAGCGCGGTGTCGGCGAGGCCGGTGCGCAGCGCGAACCCGCGCACCCGCTGGTCCAGCAGCGGCTGGAACGGGTGCGTCGCCGGACCGCCGAGCAGTTCGACCACCGACGAGTCCACGAGTCGCCGCAGCAGCGGGGAGAAGCCGTGCCGCCAGCGCGTCTCGAACAGCTCCAGCGCTCGCGCGGCGTTGCGGTGCTCGTAGGAGGAGAGGTCCTTCTCGGCCCAGCGGGTGCCCGCGTACTGCGCCCGCACCTGCCAGTCGCCCAGCCAGTCGTGCACGCCGCGCAGCGAGTACGGGTCGTCCAGCTGCGCCGCGAGCACCGGCGTGACGCCCAGCGTGAGCACGTCGCGCCGCCCCTCGGCGGCGAAGCGCTCCAGCAGGTCCACCACGGGCAGGTAGGAGTGCGCCCACGCCTGGTAGAGCCACTCCTCGCCGACCGGCCACGCGCCGTGGTGGGCGAGCCAGGGCAGGTGGCTGTGCAGCACCAGGCAGAAGGTGCCCTCGCCGCTCACGGGCGCACCGCGACGGCGATCAGGTCCAGGCTCGCGTCCAGGTCGTCGGGGGTGATCTCGAAGTCGTCGCTGGTGACCGAGGTGACCGCGTCGAGCAGGTCGTCCGGCCAGTGCCCGTCGCCGGAGACGACGACCTCCACCTGCGCGTCGATGATCGACCCGCCGAACCGCGTGTCCAGCTCGCGCAGACGCGGCCCGTGCCGCAGCCCGGCGAGCCGCCGCACCCGCAGCCCGGCGTCGCGCAGCAGCCCGTCGAGCTCGGCCGGGGCCAGCTCGCGGGTGTGGAACGGGTTGAGCGGCGTGTCGCGGCCGGGGGAGAAGGTGATGCGGTTGGGCGTGGTGACGATCAGGGTCCCACCGGGCCGCAGCACCCGCACGCACTCGGCGAGGAAGCCCTCCTGGTCCCACAGGTGCTCGATGACCTGGAGGTTGACCACGACGTCCACCGCGCCGTCGCGCAGCGGCAGCGAGGCGAGGTTGCCGCGCAGCACGGCGAGGCCCGGGTGGGCCCGTCCGACGTGGGCGGTGGTCGCCTCGTCGTAGTCGAGGGCGAGGACGCGAGCGGCCCGGCGTCCGACGAGCGCGGCGCCGTAGCCCTCCCCGCAGCCGGCCTCCAGCACGACGGCGTCCGTGCAGAGGTCGAGCAGGTCCAGGTACGCCGCTTCGTGGCGGCGGAACCAGTAGTTCTCCTCGGGAATCCCCGGCACCGTGCGCTCACCGGTCAGGGGCAGCGGCTCGACCATCACCCGCACAGGGTAGTTGAGTGTTACTCGTCGGTAGCATTCTGGTGTCCGCAGAGCCGCTCGGGAAGGTCGAGGAGGCGTCGGGTCCGCCCCCGGCACCGTCGGCGGGCTGGTGGGAGACGGGACGCCTCCGCGGTGGGAACCGCCGCCGGGAAACGGGCCCGCGGCGTTCAGGACGATGTATCCGAACAATTTTCGGAATTCTTCCGGCAATCGTGAAAAGAGTGCGCGTCCACACGATCGGGTGGTGCGCTGTTGATCTCCTCCGCCCCGTGATCGGTGTTGTTTCGCCTGGAAACGGGCGTGTCGGCTCCTGCCTCCGACGTGCTGAAACCCCGTTTTCTCCGCTGCTTGGCGCCGGGGTGTGCGGTTAGGGTCGGCCGACATCTTTTCCGAGGCGAACAGGTGGTCGGCGTGGGCGCTGAAGAGCAGCAGGTGGTCCCGCTGCACGCGGGCTTCGACGTGGCCTACCGCGGTTTTCACCGCCGTCAGGTCCTCGACCACGTCGAGCACCTGGAAGAGCAGCTGAGGTTCACGAGCGCCGACCGCGCGGAGGCGCTGGCCCAGGCCGCGGACCTGCGCAAGCTGCTGGAGATGACCAGGAGAGACCTGGAGGACGCCCGCGCGCGCATCGAGCGGCTGGAGATGTCGCCGGGCACCACCTCCGGAGCCACCGAGCGGCTGCACCGGATGCTGCTGCTCGCCGAGGACGAGTCGGCCGATCTGCGCCTGCGCGCGGAGCAGGAGGTGCAGGCGCTGCGGCAGCGCACCGCCGTCGAGCTGGCCGCCCTGCGCCGCGAGGCCGAGGAGGAGGTCGCCGCGCTGCACGCCGCGTGCGCGCGCCGGGCCGCCCTGCTCGACGAGCGCGAGATCTGGCTGGAGGAGCACCGCCTGGAGCAGGAGGAGCAGCTGCGGGCCGACGCGGAGCGGCTGCTGAGCGACACCGCCGAGGAGTGCGAACGCGCGCGCGCCGACTCGCGGGAGCGGATCGCCGCGGCCCAGCGGGACTTCGACCTGGCGACGAGCAGCCGCCGGGCCGAGGTGGCGCGGCACCTCGCCGAGCAGGAGGCGCTCACGAGGACGCGTGCGGAGTTCCTCGTCCACGTGGTCTGCCGCGAGATGCAGCGCCGCATCGAGGAGGTGCGTCAGCGCTGCGAGGAGATCGTCGAGCTGCGCGAGCGGGTCGCCGCGGAGTTCGCCTCCGCCAGGGCCGTGCTCGGCGACGCGGCCGAGCGCGTGCGGGTCGTCGTGCCCGAGCAGAGCACCGGTCGCGACGGCACACCGGTCGCGCAGCGCGTGGAGGAGGCCCTCAGGTGAGCCGGGGTGCCGGTGGTGTCGCGGACCCCGCGCGGGTCCTCCGTCCGACGACCGGTCCGCGGGCCGGTGTCCTGATCCGGAGGAGCGCCACGTGGTGACGGTCGTCCTCGCGGTGTTCGCGCTGTGCGTGCTGTCGTTCCTGGTGGGAGTGCTGCTGACGATGGTGGTGACGCACTCGCGGACCGACGTGCCGCTCTCGCGCGGGAGCGCCGTGGTCGTGGAGCCCGTCGACGTCCCGGTACCGCAGCAGGAGGCGGTGATCGAGCCGCGGCGGCCGGGCGGGCCCGCCGGGGGCGGCGTGCACCGCAACCCCGTCGTGGGCGTGATCCCCGCTCTCGACCCCGGCCCGGACAGCACGACGTCCGCCCCGGCTCAGCTGCGTCTGGTGCTGCCGACTGCGGCGGCGGACGACTCGCTGAACGAGGCGGACGTGAGCGACTTCGGGCGGCGGCGCCTCGACACGGTCGAGGCTCCGCGCCACCGGAAGAAGCGCTAGGACGTCAGCGCTTCTTGAACTTGCGCATCATCTCCTGCGCCTGCTGGCGCTTGCGCGGGTCCCTGGCCATCTGCTTCACCTGCTCGGTGACGCGACGTCCCTGCGGGCTGCGCGTGAAGTTCGTGATCTTGCTGAACAGCGAGGCCATGAGCCCTCCAGCGTCGTCGGGTTCGTCCCTTTTCAGATACCCGAACAGGACAACGCGCAAACCTCGCCGGTGGTTCCTGCCGGAACGGCCCCCTGCCGGAACGACCTGCTAGAGGGGGGACACGGTGATGCCCACCGCGCCGGGGCCCACGTGCGCGCCGATGGCGGAGCTGACCTCGGTGACCACGAACTGCCTCATGCCGGGGATGCGGTTGCGCAGCAGGCGCATGAGCTCGTCCGCCTTCTCCGCCGCGCCGAAGTGCTCCACCGCGACGTCCACCTGCTCCGTCCCGGCGCGGCCGACCGCCAGTTCCGTCATCTTGCGCATCGCCCGGTCGGCGCCGATGACGCGGTCGAGGGGCGCGATCTGCCCGTCGGTCATCGTGAGCAGCGGTTTGAGCGACAGCGCGGTGCCGATCACGGCCGCCGCGGTGCCGATCCGGCCGCCCCTGCGCAGGAACTCCAGCGTGTCGACGTAGATCAGCTCGGTGCTGCGGTGCAGCCGGTGCTGAGCCGCGGCCAGCACGCGGGAGACGTCACCACCGGCCTGCGCCGCCCTGGCCGCCTCCACGACGGCGTAGCCCAGGCTCATCCCGGTGGTCCTGGTGTCGATCACGTGCACGGGGACGTTCACGTGCCCCGCCGCGCGGCAGGCGAACTCGAAGGTCGCGGACTGCCTCGCGGACAGGTGCAGCGACACCACGGCCTGCACGCCCCGCCCCTCCAGCTCGGCGTACCGGCGGTGGAACGTGCCGGGGTCCGGGGCCGACGTGCTCACGTCCTGGTGGTCGCGCATCGCGGAGACCACCTCGGGGGCGGGGATGCGCACCTCGTCGTCCCTGCGCCGTCCGATCTGGACCTGGATCGGCACGACCTCGATGTCGAGCTGGTTCGCGAGCTGCGACGGCAGGCACGCCGTCGAGTCCGTCACGACTGCCACTCGCCGGTACATGCGCGGGGACCCTAGCCGTCGCCGGGCCGCGGTCCGGCCAGGACGCGCGTCGTGCGCCGCACGGTGAGCACCATCACGCGCTCCGTGCGCTCGCCCGTGCTTGCCGCGCTACTACTGGCCGGTAACATGGACGTGGCCGACCCCGCCACGCCACTGCGGCGACGACGTGGCAGGGTCACGAACATCCGGCGGCCGGGGTGTCCTCGACATGGCCGCTCCGTCGCGTCGCCGCCCGTCCGCAGGAGGTCGAAGAGGACCTATGAACATTGTCGTCCTGGTCAAGCAGGTGCCTGACACCTGGTCCGAGCGCAAGCTCACCGACGCCGACCACACCCTCGACCGCGATTCCGCGGACGCCGTGCTCGACGAGATCAACGAGCGCGCCGTGGAAGAAGCGCTGCTGATCAAGGAAGCGCAGGGCGGTGAGGTCACCGTGATCACCATGGGGCCCGACCGCGCGACCGACGCGATCCGCAAGGCGCTGTCCATGGGCGCCGACAAGGCCGTCCACCTGTCCGACCCGGCGCTGCACGGCTCCTGCGCGGTGCAGACCGCCAAGGTGCTCGCCACGCTGGTCGGCACCGTCGAGGGCGCCGAGCTCGTGATCGCGGGCAACGAGTCCACCGACGGCCGCGCGGGCGCCGTGCCCGCCATGATCGCCGAGATCCTCGGCTGGGCGCAGCTCACCCAGGTCCGCAAGCTGGAGGTGGACGGCACGACCGTCCGCGCCGAGCGCGAGACCGACACGGGCATCGCGAACCTGGAGGCGAGCCTCCCGGCCGTGGTCAGCGTCAACGAGAAGATCAACGAGCCGCGGTACCCGTCCTTCAAGGGCATCATGGCCGCCAAGAAGAAGCCCGTCAGCACGCTGACGATCGCCGACGCGGGCATCGACGCGAGCGAGGTCGGCCTCGCCAACGCCACGACCACGGTCCTGGAGGCGGCTCCCAAGCCGCCGCGGACCGCCGGTCAGCGCGTCGAGGACGACGGGACCGGTGGCACGAAGGTCGCCGAGTTCCTGGTCGGCCAGAAGCTCATCTGAGACGAGGAGGAAGAACCGCATGTCCGAGGTCCTGGTCCTCGTCGATCACGTCGACGGCGACGTCAAGAAGGTCACGTTCGAGCTGCTGACCGCCGCGCGGCGCATCGGCGAGCCGTCGGCCGTGGTGGTCGGCGCTCCCGGCACCGCCGCCACGGCGAAGGACGCGCTGGCCCGCTACGGCGCCACGAAGGTCTACGCCGCCGAGTCCGGCGACGCCGACACCCTCCTGGTGACCCCGCAGGTCGACGCGCTCGCGCTGCTCGTCGAGAAGGTCCGGCCCGCCGCGGTGCTGCTGGCCGCCAGCGTGGACGGCAAGGAGGCCGCTGGTCGCCTCGCCATCCGCACCGGCTCCGGCCTGCTCGCGGAGGTCGTGGACGTCGACGCCGACGGCGTCGGCACCCAGTCCGTGTTCGGCGGCGCGTACGCGGTCAAGGCCAAGGTGGCCACCGGCACGCCGATCATCACCGTCCGGCCCGGCTCGATCGAGCCGGAGGAGTCGGCCGGCGCCGCGTCCGACGAGACCGTCGACCTGCCCGCCACCGACGCCGCCAAGGCCACCCGGATCACCGGTCGCGAGACCGCCGCGGGTGGCGACCGTCCCGAGCTGACCGAGGCGAAGGTCGTCGTCTCCGGTGGCCGCGGTGTCGGCAGCGCCGAGAAGTTCGACGTGGTGGAGAAGCTCGCGGACAGCCTGGGCGCCGCTGTCGGCGCCTCTCGCGCCGCCGTCGACTCCGGCTACTACCCGAACCAGTTCCAGGTCGGGCAGACCGGCAAGACGGTGTCCCCGCAGCTCTACATCGCGCTGGGCATCTCCGGCGCGATCCAGCACCGCGCCGGCATGCAGACGTCGAAGACGATCGTCGCGGTGAACAAGGACCCGGAGGCGCCGATCTTCGAGATCGCCGACTTCGGCGTCGTGGGCGACCTGTTCGCGGTGGCCCCGCAGCTCACCGAGGAAGTCGGCAAGCGCAAGGGCTGAGCACGTGCACGCGGCGGGGGCGTTCCGGACACGGGACGCCCCCGCCGCTCTGCGCGGAGATCGAGCACCTCGGCTTCATCCAGCAACCCCCGACGCGTCATCGGCTCGACCTGCCGCGCGTTGCGATCGCCCGCGTAGACCTTGAGGCATGACGCAGCCCGACCTGCTCATCAGCACCGCTCGCGGTGGCGTGGACGTCCTCGACGCCGCACCGCGCTACTCGCTTCTCGTCGCCAGGGAGGGCGAGGAGGTCGTCGCCTCCCAGCGCCTGCGCCACCGGGTCTTCGCGCAGGAGATGGGCGCCACCCTCCAGTCCACCGCGCCCGGACTCGACGTCGACCGCTTCGACGAGTTCTGCGACCACCTCCTCGTCCGCGAGGACCGGACGGGAGAGATCGTCGGCAGCTACCGGATGCTGCCGCCCGACCGCGCGCGGGAGGCGGGCGGCTACTACGCCGAGACCGAGTTCGACCTGTCCGCCCTCGACCCGATCCGCTCCTCGCTGGTCGAGACCGGCCGCTCCTGCGTCCACCCCGACCACCGCAACGGCGCCGTCGTCGGACTCGTGTGGGCCGGGATCGTCCGGTACGTGCTGCTGTCCGGCCACACCTGGCTGATGGGCTGTGCCTCCGTGCCCCTCGCGGACGGTGGCGCCCTCGCCGCCGGGGTCTGGGACCTCGTGCGCGCGAAGCACCACGCGCCCGCCGAGCACCACGTCCGGCCGCACCTCCCGTGGGACCACAGCTCCACCGCCCGGCCGGCCCGGACCGCGGTGCCCCCGCTGCTCAAGGGCTACCTGCGCCTCGGCGCGCAGGTGTGCGGCCCGCCCGCGCACGACCCGGACTTCGACGTGGCCGACCTGCTGATCCTGATGCGCCCCGCGCTCATGGACCAGCGCTACCTGCGGCACTTCCTCGGGGAAGCGGCGTGAGCGCGCACGCGTGGATGCCGCAGTCGCCGTGCGGCACCGGCTGCGTCGACACGTCCGGGCCGCGCGCGTCCGCTCCGCTGGCGGCGCTGCGCACCCTCCTCGCGCTGACGGTGCTCCTCGCGGGCGTCGGCGTCCTGCTCGGGATCGCCCTGCTGCGCGGCCGTTCCCGCGAGGCGCTGGTGCGCGGCTGGTTCCGCGCGCTGCTGCGCGCGTTCGGCGTGCGGCTGAGGGTGCACGGCCCCGCCCGCTTCCAGGGCACGGCCGGACGCGGTGTCCTCGTCGTCAGCAACCACGTGTCCTGGCTGGACGAACTGGCGATCGACGCCGTGCAGCCGATCAGGCTGGTCGCCAAGCGAGACATCCGCGACTGGCCGCTGCTCGGCCCCGTCGCCACGGCGGCCCGCACGGTCTACCTCGACCGGGAGCGCCTGTCGCTGCTGCCGGGCACCGTGGCGGAGCTGACCGGCGTGCTGCGCGACGGCGCGGCGGTCGGCGTCCACGCCGAGGGGACCACGTGGTGCGGTCTCGCCTCCGGCCGCTACCGGCCCGCGCTGTTCCAGGCCGCGCTCGACGCGGGCGTGCCCGTGCGGCCCGTCGTCCTGCGCTACGTCCTGGCCGACGGCTCGTCCACGACGCTGCCCGCGTTCGTCGGGGCGGACACCCTGGTCGACTCCCTGCGTCGCGTCCTGCGCGCCCGCGGGCTCGTCGTCGAGGTGCACGTCCTGGACGAGATCGCGCCCGGCCGCGCCACCGACCGGCGCACGCTCGCCGCGCTGGCGCAGCGCGAGGCCGAGCGGATCACCTCGGCGTGTGCGAGCACACCGGCGCACCGCTTGACCTCGACGGGGGTCGAGGTTGGACGATGACTCCGTGTCATCGCTGACGGATCTCCCGACCACCCGGCGCAGTGTTCTCTGGGCCTCCGACCGGAGGGGGCCGACGATCGGGGTGCTCCTCCTCGTCACCCTCGTGGCCTTCGAGGCGATGGGTGTCGGGACGGCGATGCCGAGTCTCGTGGCCGACCTCGGCGCCGCCGAGCTGTACGCGTGGCCCTTCGTGGCGCACCTGTCAGCCGGTGTGGTGGCCACGGTCCTGTCCGGCCGCCTGTGCGACCTGCGCGGCCCGCGCCCGTCGCTGCTCCTCGGCCCGCTGCTGTTCCTGGCCGGACTGCTCGTCGCGGGCACCGCGGACTCGATGGCGGTGCTGCTGCTGGGCCGCGTCCTGCAGGGCCTCGGCAGCGGCACGCAGGTCGTCGCGATCTACGTGCTCATCGGCCTGGTCTACCCCGAGCGGGACCGGCCGGCCGTGTTCGGGGCGCTGTCGGCCGCGTGGGTCGTGCCCTCGCTGGTCGGGCCCGCCCTCGCGGGCTGGTTCACCGAGCACCTGTCCTGGCGCCTGGTGTTCCTGGCCATCGCGCCGCTCGTCGTCCTCGGCGTGCTGTGCCTCGTGCCGGTGCTGCGCGCCCTGCCGGCGCACACCGGTGGCGGCGCGCCCGCCCGGCGCGGCCTGCCGCTGGCCGCCCTCGCCGGGGGAGCGGGCGTCGCCGCGATCAGCTGGGCCGCCCAGCACCCCTCGGGGCCGAACCTCGTGCTGGGCGTGGTCGGCCTGGTCGTGCTGGTGCCCGCGCTGCGCCTGCTGCTGCCGCCGGGCACGCTGCGCGCCCGGCGCGGCCTGCCCGTGACGATCCTCGCGCGCGGCCTGCTCGCCGGCACGTTCTTCACCGTCGAGGCGTTCGTCCCGCTCACCCTGACCGCCGTGCACGGCTACTCGCCGCTGGCCGCCGGACTGCCGCTGACGCTGTCCGCGCTCGGCTGGGCCGGCGGGTCGATGTGGCAGTCGCGGCGCCCCGGCATCCCGCGCGAGACGCTGGTCCGCCGCGGGTTCCTGCTGACCGCGGTGGGCATCACCGGCGTGACGTTCATCGCCCCGACCTGGGGACCCGCCTGGGCCACGGCCCCGCTGTGGGCGTTCGCCGGGGCGGGCATGGGCATGGCGATGTCCAGCCTGAGCGTGCTCACCCTGGCCGCGTCCACCGAGGCCGACCGGGGCTTCAACTCCTCGGCCCTCCAGATCAGCGACATGCTCGGCACCGCGCTGCTGGTCGGCCTCGGCGGCGTGCTCGTGACGAGCCTCTCGTCCACGCGGGCGCCCACGACGGGCGTCGTCGTGCTCGACCTGCTCATGGCGGCCGTGGCCCTGGTCGGCGCGGTGCTCACCGGCAGCAGGTGCCGCCCGCGATGACGTTAGGCTGGGGACTCCTATGACCTACCTCGATCACGCGGCCACGACGCCGATGCTGCCGCAGGCGGTGGCGGCGATGACGGAGGCGCTGTCCACCCTGGGCAACGCCTCCTCGCTGCACACCTCCGGCAGGCGGGCCCGCCGCGCCGTGGAGGAGGCGCGCGAGGACATCGCCGACGCCCTGGGCGCGAGGCCCTCCGAGGTCGTCTTCACCGGCGGCGGCACGGAGAGCGACAACCTGGCCGTCAAGGGCGTGTTCTGGGCGCGCAGGCAGGCCGACCCGCGCCGCCGCCGCGTCCTCGCCTCCGCCGTCGAGCACCACGCCGTCCTGGACGCCGTGCAGTGGCTCGCCGACCAGGACGGCGCCGAGGTCACCTGGCTGGAGACCGACCACCACGGCCGCGTGCACCCCGACGCGCTGCGCGAGGCCGTCGAGCGCGACCCCGGCAGCGTGGCCCTCGTCACCGCGATGTGGGCGAACAACGAGGTCGGGACGGTCAACCCGGTCGCCGACCTGGCCGCCGTCGCCGCCGAGCACGGCATTCCGTTCCACACCGACGCCGTGCAGGCGGTCGGCGCGGTGCCGGTCGGCTTCGCCGCCTCCGGCGCGAGCGGGCTGACCCTGACCGGGCACAAGGTCGGCGGCCCCTACGGCGTGGGCGTGCTGCTGCTCGCCCGCGACGTCCCGGCCACGCCGCTGCTGCACGGCGGTGGTCAGGAGCGCGACGTGCGCTCCGGCACCCTCGACGTTCCCGCGGTCGTCGGTCTCGCCGCCGCCGTGCGGACGGCCGTGGTGGAGCAGCCGGTGCGCGCCGTCGAGCTGGCGGCCCTGCGCGACGAGCTGATCGGCTCGGTGCGGGCCGTCGTGCCCGACGCGGTCCTCAACGGCGACCCCGAGCGGCGGCTGCCGGGCAACGCCCACCTGACGTTCCCCGGCTGCGAGGGCGACAGCCTGCTCATGCTGCTCGACGCCAGGGGCATCGAGTGCTCCACCGGCTCGGCGTGCACGGCCGGTGTGGCCCAGCCGAGCCACGTGCTGCTGGCGATGGGCGTGGAACCGGCGCTCGCGCGGGGCTCGTTGCGCTTCTCCCTCGGCCACACCTCGACCCGGCAGGACGTGCTCGACCTCGCCGGGGCGATCGGCCCGGTGGTGGAGCGCGCCCGCACGGCGGGGCTGGCGGGGATGCGGCGCTCGGGCAGGACGAGCCTGAGCTTCGAGACGGAGGTCTGAGGCGATGCGGGTACTGGCTGCGATGAGCGGCGGTGTGGACTCCGCCGTGGCGGCGGCGCGCGCGGTCGACGCCGGGCACGACGTGACCGGCGTGCACCTGGCGCTGTCGGCCAAGCCCGGCACGCTCCGCACCGGAGCGCGCGGCTGCTGCACGGTCGAGGACGCCCACGACGCCCGGCGCGCGGCCGACCTGATGGGAATCCCGTTCTACGTGTGGGACTTCGCGGAGCGGTTCACCGAGGACGTCGTCGAGGACTTCGTCGCCGAGTACGCCGCGGGCCGCACCCCCAACCCGTGCCTGCGCTGCAACGAGCGCATCAAGTTCGAGGCGCTGCTGGACAAGGCCGTCGCGCTCGGCTTCGACGCCGTGTGCACCGGCCACTACGCCCGGCTGTCCACGGTGGACGGTCGCGTCGAGCTGCGGCGCAGCGCCGACGACGGCAAGGACCAGTCCTACGTGCTCGCCTCGCTCACCGCCGAGCAGCTGTCCCGCGCGATGTTCCCGCTGGGCGGCTCGACCAAGGCGTCCGTGCGCGAGGAGGCCGCCGCGCGCGGTCTCGGCGTGGCGGAGAAGCCCGACAGCCACGACATCTGCTTCATCCCCGACGGCGACACGCAGAAGTTCCTCGGCGACCGGCTGGGCGAGCAGCCCGGCCTGCTGGTCGACGACAGCACCGGCGCGGTCCTGGGCCGCCACACCGGCGTGCACGGCTTCACCGTCGGCCAGCGCAAGGGCCTCGGCATCGACGCCCCCGCGCCGGACGGACGGCCGCGCTACGTGCTGTCCCTGGAGCCGGTGTCCGGCACGGTGCGCGTCGGCGCGGCGGAGCAGCTCGCCGTGTCCGAGATCGTCGCGACGACGCCCGCGTGGCCGTCGGGCGTGCCGCTGGGCGACGGCCCGGTGGAGTGCGTGGCCCAGGTCCGCGCGCACGGCGGCACCGCGCCCGCCGTGGCGGAGCTGGTGGGCGACGAGGTCCGCGTCCACCTGCGCGAGGCCCTGCGCGGCGTGGCGCCCGGTCAGGCCGTGGCCCTGTACCGCCCGGACGCCGAGCGGGGAGACCTGGTCCTGGCGAGCGCCACGATCACCGGCACCGCCTGACCTCAGCGGTCGGGCAGCCAGTCGGTGTTCGCGCCGCACAGGACCACGCACGGCAGCTCGCCCGGCACGCGCCCGGCCAGCCACGCGGCGAACGGGACGGCAGCCGCCGGTTCCACGGCGAGCCGGAACTCGTCCCACAGCCGGTCCCGCGCCGCCAGCAGTTCCGCGTCGCTCACCAGCACCGACCGCACGGGACGCGTCGAGAGGACGCCGAACGGCACCTCGCCGACGCGGGTCGCGCCGAGCGCCGACGCCGCGACGGAGTCCACCGCCGAGTCCACCGGCCGCCCGGCCTCCAGCGCGTCGTGCAGGGCGCGGCAGTGCTCCGGCTCCACGGCGACCGTCGTGCGGCCGTCCGCCGCGAGCGCGGTGCCCGCGGCCAGCCCGCCACCGCCGACGGCGACCGCGACGGCGTCCACGTCCGGCGCGTCCGCCACGACCTCGGCCGCCACGGTGCCCTGGCCCGCGATCACCACGGGCGAGTCGTACGCCTCCACGTAGGACGCTCCGGGCGCCCTGGCCGCCTCGCGGGCGGCCAGCGCCGCCTCCGCGTAGCTCGCGCCGTGCCGGATCAGCTTCGCGCCCGTGGCCTCGATGCGGCGCACCTTGCCCGCGGGGGCCGAGGTCGGCACGTACACCACGGACGGCACGCCCAGCAGCCGCGCGGCCGTGGCGACGCCCAGGCCGTGGTTGCCGCCGGACGCGGTCACGACGAGGTCCGGCAGCGCCCCGGAGAGCAGGGTGTTCAGCGCGCCGCGGATCTTGAACGACCCGGTGAGCTGGAGGTGTTCGAGCTTCAGGACGAGGGGGCGGCCGTCCAGTTCGGTGCGCAGGAGCGGTGTGCGCCGCGCGTGCGGGGCGATCCGGGCTGCGGCTGCTGCGACGTCGGTCATGCCTCCAGCTTCCCTAACCCGTGAACCACCGGGGCAGGGACGTCACCAGCGTCACCAGACCGATCGCGAAGCACACCAGGAACAGCGCGCCCAGCAGCAGGAGCCCCAGCGCCACCGGCCACGACCTGCGCTCCGGCGGGGTGTGCCGCACCTCGCGCCGCAGGTGCTCGCTCGCCTGGTCGTGCAGCGCGATCAGCCGTGCCCGCGCCGCGTCCGTGCCGGCCGAGGCGGGGTCGCCGCTCCACGCCAGCGCCACCAGGCGGCGCACCGGGTCGCGGTAGGCGCGCTCGAACGCCGCCACCTCGACGGGGTCGCGGACCTCGGCGAGGTAGCTCCAGCGACCGGCCTGCGCCGAGTCGCCGAGCACGCGGTAGACGTGCGCCAGGCGCGCGCGGATCTCCAGTTCGCCCGGATACGTGCCGACGAGACCGCTCAGCCGCTGCCGCGCTCGCAGCACGCTGGCCAGATCGCCCCGAGTCACTTCCTCGGCTGCTCGTCGCAGCGTCACCTCCACAGGCATGACCGACATGCTCTCAACGAACGCAACCCCTGCCATCACCCGTTGTAGTGTCGGCCCGTGCTGGGGGTGTCGGTGGCCGGGTTCGCCCTGGCGTGGTGGCTCGGGCTCTACCTCGTGGCGCGGGACCCGCGCAAGCCGTTGCTGCACCGTGCGGGAGCCGGGCTGCTGGGCTACGCCGTCGCGCTCGCCCTGGACGCCGCGGCGTCCGCGCCGATCGCGCTGCTGTGCGTGCCCGCGCTCGCCTGGACCGGCGTGGTCGTGCTGCTGCTGCCCGCCCCGCTGGGCCAGCGGCTGGACGCGTGGTGGCGGCACGGCGTCGCGCCGCTGGCGCTGCTGGTGGTGTTCGTGCCGGTCACCGCGCCGCTGGTGCTGCTGCCGCTGGCGGTGGCGCTGGTGCTGCTGGTGGCGCGCAGCGCGGGCACGGCGCACCGCGTGCTCCTGGCCGCGGCGACGCTGGTGTTCGGTCTCGGCGCGGCGCTGGTGCTGCTGGGCCTGCACGTGCTGCCGCCGGGGCTGCTGCTGCCCGCGATCGGCGTGGACCTGCTGCTGCTCGGCGGCGTCGTCGCCGCCACCGACGCGTTCGACGAGGGCGAGGCGCTGCGCGGGGACCTCCTGCGGTCGCTGGTCGTCTCGGTGGCGGCGGCCGTGCTGTTCGGGGGCCAGGTCGTGGTGGCGCTGCTGCTCGGCGACGCGCCGCTGGAGCCGCTGCTGTTCGGCGTGGTGGGCGCCGCCGTCGCCGTGCAGGTGCTGGCGAACCCGCTCGCCGCCGCGGCCGACCGCCTGGTGCTGCCCGGCCTGGCGCCGGAGCGGGCGCAGCTGCGCGAGGTCGCCGACGCGCTGCCGCGGCGCGATCCGGGCCGTCCGCTCGCGGAGCTGGACGAGGCGGAGTTCGCGCGGCTGACCCGGCGGGCGCTGAGCCACTACGGCGACCTGGCGAAGCTGGTGTCGAGTCCGCTGACGAACCTGCCGGTGATCGACGCCGGGCTCGCCGCGCGCGGAGCGCCGGACCAGCCGCTGGAGCGGGCCGCCGAGCTGAAGCGGCTGCTGGCGGAGGCCATCGCCCGGCTGAAGCCGCGCGACGGCGACTTCGGCACGAGCGACGAGTGGCGCCACTACAACGCCCTGCACTTCTACTACGTCGCCGGCATCCGCCCCTACAGCCGCAGGACGAAGCGGGAGGGGCTCGACGCCGAGTCGAAGCGGGCGCTGGCGTGGTTCGTCACCCAGGTGCCCGAGCGGACGCTGCACAACTGGCAGAACGCCGCCGCCCGGCTGGTCGCGGCCGACCTGCGGGGGACGTCCACGCAGGTCGAGGGCTGAGAACCGGCAGCTGTTGGCAGTGCACGACGTCGATCTGGCAGTGCTCGCCGGGCCATCGTCGGCGCCATGACGACAACCGTTGAAGTCCGCGACGACCGCCTCCTCCGCTTCGCCTGCACGCTCGACGGCATCGCCTCCGGCGGCCTCGGCGTCCTGGCCCTGCTCGTCGGACCCCTGCTCGACCTCGGCCTGCCGCGCGGCCTGCTGCTCGGCGTCGGCGCGTTCCTCGTGGTGTACGGGATCGCCGTGTACGTGATCGGCACGCGACCCCGCATCAGCCGCCCGCTGGTGCGGGTGGTGGTGATCGGCAACCTGCTGTGGGTGGTGGACAGCGCGCTCACGGCCCTCGCCGGGTGGTTCCCGATCACGGTGCTGGGACAGGTCGTGGTCCTCGTCCAGGCGGCGGCGGTCGTCGGGATCGTGGTGCTCCAGATCGCGGGCCTGCGCCGACGGTGAACCCGTTCGTGTCAGCCCGTCACTCCGGCGGTGGTGTCTCGACGAGGTCCGCTCGACCTACGGTCCGATCGTCGAGTTCTCGACCACAGGAGGTCGTCGTGGGCGGATGTTCTTGTTGCAGCTCGTGCACCGGACCCGGTTGCGGCTGCTGCGGCAGCTGCTGACCTCGTCGGCGCGGTGGGCGGCGCGTGCCGTCCACCGCCGGCGGGACGGTGTGGGGGCACGGGGCGCGCCGTACCCCCACACCGCGATCGGGAGGCGTCCTCCGCGCGGGGAACGCCGGGCGGTTGAGGTTAGGTGGTCCAGACCATTTCGTCAACAGTGCCGCCCCGCCGACCGCGTCCGGTCCGCCGCCCGCCACTGCTGACAGACTGGTCGCCGTGGACGCATCGCCCTGGACCGCCGGTACCGCCACCGGCATCGGCTCCCTGCCCGGCACGGACCCCGACGAGGCGGCGCGCGTCGTCGTCGGCGAGCTGCCCGGCCTGCCCCACCTGCCCGAACTGCCCGCGCGGGGGGTGGGCGCCGAGATCATCGGCCGCACGGCCGGTCTCCTCGTCGACCTGGCGATCGAGGTCGTCCCCTCGGGCTACCGGGTCACCGCGCGCCCCGGCCGCGACCACCGCAGGGCCGTCGACCTGCTGCGCCGCGACCTCGACGCGTTCGAGGAGGCTCTGGAGCGGACCGGTGCGCGCCCCGGCGTGGTGAAGGTGCAGCTCGCCGGACCGTGGACGCTGACCGCCGGGATCGAGCTGGCGCGCGGGCACCGCGTGCTCACCGACCCCGGCGCACTGCGCGAGTTCACCGCGTCGCTGGCCGAGGGGCTGTCCCTGCACGTCGACGAGGTGGCCAAGCGCACCGGCGCCCGCGTCGTGGTCCAGCTCGACGAACCCACCCTGCCGGCCGTGCTCGCCGGTCTGCTGCCCACGCCGTCGAAGCTCGGCACCGTCGCCCCCGTGCACGACCCGGAGGCCCGCGACGCGCTCGCGACCGTCCTCGCCGCGGCGGGGGACGGCGCCGTCGTGCACGTGTGCGCCCCGCGCCCGCCGGTGACGCTGCTGCGCGACGCCGGAGCCGCCGCCGTCGCGATCGACGCGACGCTGCTCGCCGGTGCGCCCACGGCCACCTGGGACGCGCTGGGCGAGGCGTGGCAGGCGGGCACGACGCTGCTGCTGGGGCTCGTGCCGAGCACCGATCCCGGCGTCCCCGTCGAGCTGCGCTCGCTGGCGAAGCCCGCGCTGGACCTGGCCGACCGGCTCGGGTTCCCCCGGTCGGTGCTGGGGGAGCTGGCCGTGCCGACGCCGACCTGCGGCCTGGCCGGCGCGCACCCGTCCTGGGTGCGCCGGGCGCTGTCGCTGACCCGCGACCTGGCCGGGGTGTTCGCGGAGCCGCCCGAGAAGTGGTGACGCCGACCCACCGGCGACGCGGCAGAATGCCGGGCATGAGCTGGTTCCGCCGTCGTCGCGACGACGTCCCCGCCGAGGCCGTGCACCTGCCCAGCCCGCAGGAGGCCGCCGAGCGGTTCTGGCGGCGCTGGCACGACCTGCTGCCCGTGGTGAGCGCCGCCATCGGCGACGGCCAGCCGCACCGGGTGGAGAACGAGCTGTGCGAACTCGTCGCCGACGTCCACCCGGACCTGCACTTCTCCCTGGAGCGCGGCCAGCTCGCGCTCTACGCGCTGGTCCTCAGCGGCCAGGAGGACCCGCGGCTGCGGCGGTGGACCGACGCGTGGAAGGCGGCCGCCCCGCCGGCCGACATGATCTGGGAGTACCACGACTCCGTGCCGCCGGTGCCCGACCCGACCGGCGTGACCGTGAACATCGGCCCGCACCGCGTCGCGCTCGCCGACGTCCGGGTCGTGGCCCAGGTCGACGAGGCCGAGGGCGTGGTCGACGTCGCCGTGCACCACCCCGCGCTGGCCGCGCTGGACGAGGCGACCCGGCGCACCATGACGTTCCTGCCGCTGGACGCCACCCTCGGCGAGCGGCTCGCCGGGGAACGGCTGCGTCGCGTGGAGACGGCGGAGAACGAACCGGCGGGCACCATCGGGCTGCTGGAACTGCGCGCGCTCGTCCGCGGTCTCGCCGGTGTGCCCGACGAGCCCGCGCCGGGTGAAGAACACGGCTGACCACGCGAAACCGTCGGTGGGGCTGGATACTCTGCGCGGGTGAGCAGCTTCGAGGAACCGGCAGTGCGGGTGCAGGGCGTCGAGGACGTCCCGGCGGCCGTCCGCGAGCGTCACGCGGCGCTCGCGGACGAGGTCCGCGGCCACCAGTTCCAGTACTACGTGCGCGACGCGCCCACCATCACCGACGGCGAGTTCGACGCCCTGCTCGGCGAGCTCCAGGGCCTGGAGGACGAGCACCCCGGCCTGGTGACCCCCGACTCCCCGACGCAGCGCGTCGGCGGCACCTTCTCCACCGAGTTCACCGCCGTGGACCACCTGGAGCGGATGCTCAGCCTCGACAACGCGTTCGACGCCGAGGGGCTGCGCGCGTGGTTCGACCGGGTGGAGAAGGAGGTCGGGAGCTCCGCGCACTACCTGTGCGAGCTGAAGATCGACGGCCTGGCGGTCAACCTGCTGTACGAGAACGGACGCCTGGTCCGCGCCCTCACCAGGGGCGACGGCCGCACCGGCGAGGACGTGACGCTGAACGTCCGCACCGTGCGCGAGGTGCCGGAGCGGCTCACCGGCACCGACGAGTACCCGGTGCCCGCGCTGGTCGAGGTGCGCGGCGAGGTGTTCCTGACCGTCGAGGACTTCACCGAGCTGAACGCCGCCCTGGTCGAGGCGGGCAAGCCGCCGTTCGCGAACCCGCGCAACACCGCGGCCGGATCGCTGCGGCAGAAGGACCCGCGCGTCACCGCGGGCCGTGCGCTGCGCCTGATCTGCCACGGGATCGGCGCGCGCGAGGGCTTCGAGCCCGCGCGGCAGTCCCAGTCCTACGAGGCGCTGCGGGCCTGGGGCCTGCCGGTGTCCTCGCACACCGCGGTGCTGTCGACGTTCGCCGAGATCGGCGAGCACGTCGAGCACTGGGGTGCGCACCGCCACGACGCCGAGCACGAGATCGACGGCGTCGTGGTCAAGGTGGACGAGGTGCCGCTGCAACGCCGTCTCGGCACGACCTCCCGCGCCCCGCGCTGGGCCGTCGCGTACAAGTACGCGCCGGAGGAGGCGATGACGACGCTGCTGGACATCAAGGTCCAGGTCGGCCGCACCGGTCGCGTCACGCCGTACGCCGTGATGGAGCCGGTGAAGGTCGCCGGGTCCACCGTCTCCCGCGCCACCCTGCACAACGCGAGGGAGGTCGTGCGCAAGGGCGTGCGGATCGGCGACCGCATCGTCGTCCGCAAGGCGGGCGACGTGATCCCCGAGGTGCTCGGCCCGGTGGTCGACGTGCGCCCCGACGACGCGCGCGAGTTCGTGATGCCGCTGGTGTGCCCGGAGTGCGGCCACCGGCTGCGCCCGGCGAAGGAGGGCGACGTCGACATCCGCTGCCCCAACGCGCAGGGGTGCCCCGGCCAGCTCCGCGAGCGCCTCGCGCACCTCGCCGGTCGCTCGGCGCTCGACGTCGAGGTCCTCGGGTACGAGGCGGCGGCGGCGCTGGTCGAGTCCGGCGTGTACACCGACGAGGGCGACCTGTTCGACCTCGACGCGGAGAAGCTGCTGACGGTCGAGCTGTTCCGCACGGTGAAGGGCGAGCTGTCGGCCAACGGCGCGAAGCTGCTCGACAACCTGGAGACGGTGAAGCGACGCCCGCTGTGGCGGGTGCTGGTGGCCCTGTCCATCCGGCACGTCGGCCCGACCGCCGCCCGCGCGCTGGCGCGCGAGTTCGGCTCGCTGGAGCGCATCCGCGAGGCCGCTGAGGAGGAGCTGGCGTCCGCCGAGGGCGTCGGCCCGACCATCGCGACCGCCGTGCGCGAGTGGGCCGGGACGCGGTGGCGTCAGGAGGTCGTGCGCCGCTGGGCCGCCGCCGGTGTGCGCACCGAGGACGAGCGCGACGCCGGCGTCCCCCGGAACCTGGAGGGCCTGTCGATCGTCGTCACGGGTTCCCTGGAGGGCTTCTCCCGCGACTCGGCGAAGGAGGAGGTGCTGGCCAGGGGCGGCAAGGCGGTGGGGTCGGTGTCGAAGAAGACGTCGTTCGTCGTCGTCGGCGACGCGCCGGGCTCCAAGTACGACAAGGCGGTGCAGCTCAAGGTGCCGGTGCTGGACGAGGCCGGGTTCCGCGTGCTGCTGGAGAGCGGCCCGGAGGCGGCGGCGCGGGTGGCGACGACGGGGGAGCCGACCGCTGCCGTGTGAGGTCCGCACGGGGCCGTCCGCTCCGCCGATCGTGCTGTTCGGGCCTCGCCGCCGGGCGCCGCGCCCCGGCTCCGTGGTTGTCTGGGGCGATGTTGCAGGCGTGTCTGAACGGTGCCCGACCGGTCGGCTGTCACCCGGCGCTGCCGGTGACCCCGGAGCAGGTCGCCGCCGACGCGGTCGTGGCGGCCGGACTGGGCGTGGTGTCGCTGCACCTGCACGCCCGCGACGTCCTCGGGCTGGAGGTGCTGGCCGGGCCCGAGGTGGCGACGACGGTGGCGACCGTGCGGGCCGCCGTGCCCGGCGTGGAGATCGGCGTGACCACCGGCGCGTGGATCGTGACCGACCCCGAGCGGCGGGCCGAGCTGGTCGCCGGGTGGGCCGGGCTCGCGTCCGGGCGGCCCGACGTGGCGTCGGTCAACGTCCACGAGGACGGCTGGCTCGACGTGTGCGCGGCCGCGCGGCAGGCCGGGGTGGGCGTGGAGCTGGGGGTGTTCCACCGGGACGCCGCTCGGCGGCTCGCCGACACCGGACCACCCGAGGGCGCGGTGCGGGTGCTCGCCGAGGTGCAGACCACCGGCCCCGACGCGTCCGCCGTCGTCGCCGAGGCGGAGGCGCTGCTGCGCCTGCTGGAACCGATCGGCCTGCCCGTCCTGCTGCACGGCGAGGAGGGCGGCACCTGGCCCGTGCTGATCCACGCCGCCCGCCTGGAGCTGGACACCAGGGTGGGCCTGGAGGACACCCTGCGCCTGCCGAACGGCAACGCCGCCCCGGACAACGCCGCCCTGATCACCGCCGCCCAGCGCCTCCGCCGAGCCCAAGCCCCGAGTTGAGCGTTCGAGCACCGCGAGTGGAGCGTTCGAGCACTGCGAGTGGAGCGTTCGCGCCCCCGGACGCGGGGCTCAGTCCGGCAGGACGACGGACACGATGCCGGCCAGGTGGGCGAGGCGGGCCACCTCCGCCGCGCGGAACATGGGTCCGCCGGGGCGCCCCACCAGCAGCACGCGGTCCGGCTTGCCCAGCGGCGTCGCGGCCAGCTCCGTGCCGAGCTCCTGCCACGTCTCCGGCACCCACGCGTCCTCGCCGTCCAGCACGGTCGCCCGCTCCAGCGGGAACCACGGCGGGTCGTCCATGCGCGTCTCGGGCGCGGCGCTGCTGGACGCCAGCCGGCGCACGCCGCCGGCGTGCGGGCCCACGACGACGGCCCACCCCGCGCGGATGATCTTCGGCACGCCCTCGGTGAACACCGCGAGCCCCTTCTTGGGCTCCTCGGCGATCTCCTCGACGAGTTCCAGCTCGCGGTGCGTGTCCAGCACGCCCGCGTACGGGCGGACGGCGTCGACCTCCACGCCCTCGATGGACTCGGCCGCGGTGATGAGCACGTCGGGCAGCCTGCCGCCGGGCAGCTCGACCACGAGGTCGTCGATCGCCAGGCCGGAGCTCCGCTCCACCACGTCCACGCTGAGTATGTCTGCCCCGATCTCGCCGAGCGCTGATGCGACCGCGCCGAGGGTGCCGGGACGGTCCGGGAGCTGGACCCGGATCAGGAAGGACAAGGTGAACGCCTCCTGGTTAGTGCGCGGAACCTCGCCGCCCGCGCCGGTCAACCGGTGCGAGAAGCGCAGGACTCCGCACCCGTGGCGCTCCACGCCGTTGCCGGCGCATGATTCTCGCAGACGCAGGATCGCTTTCCGACCCTCCATCCGCGTTGCGCGCCGGTAAAATCGGATCGGGTGCGTTCCAGCGCGCCGCGACCCGGTGACCACGCTGCCACAACCCGGTCGAGAAGCCCGCTGACCCGGCCATAGACTCTCGACGTCCAAAAACCCAACTCGACAGCGTTGCGCACTCGCAG
Organism: Umezawaea beigongshangensis; assembly: GCF_016464305.1. Classification (GTDB taxonomy): domain Bacteria; phylum Actinomycetota; class Actinomycetes; order Mycobacteriales; family Pseudonocardiaceae; genus Umezawaea_A; species Umezawaea_A beigongshangensis. The sequence continues at coordinate 526,263 of NZ_JAEIOJ010000001.1, read as the reverse complement.
CGCACCACGGGGGTTGAAGGAGTGCCCAGCATCTCCCGCGACGAGGTCGCGCACCTGGCGCGTCTGGCGAGACTCGCCGTCACCGACGACGAACTCGACCTGTTCGCAGGCCAGCTCGACGTCATCCTGCAATCGGTGGCCACCGTCGGTGACGTCGCCGCAGCCGACATCCCGCCGACGTCGCACGCCGTTCCGCTGACCAACGTGTTCCGCGAGGACGTCGTGCGTCCCGGTCTCGGTCAGCAGCAGGCGCTCGCCAGCGCCCCCGCCGCCGAGGAAGGCCGTTTCCGCGTGCCCCGCATCCTGGGCGAGGAAGCATGACCGTCGACGTGCTCATCTCCGCGGAGGCGGACTCATGACCGAACTGATCCGCAAGACCGCGGCCGAACTCGCCGCGCAGATCCACTCCGGCGAGGTGACGGCGGTGGAGGTCGCGCAGGCCCACCTGGACCGCATCGCCGAGGTCGACGGGGCCGTGCACGCGTTCCTGCACGTCGACACCGAGGGCGCGCTCGCCGCGGCCCGCGCGGTCGACGAGGACGTCGCGGCCGGCCGGCCGGTCGCCTCCCCGCTCGCGGGCGTCCCGCTCGCGCTGAAGGACGTCCTGACCACGCGCGGCGTCCCCACCACGGTCGGCTCCAGGATGCTGGAGGGCTGGCTCCCGCCGTACGACGCGACGGTGACCCGCCGCCTGCGCGAGGCCGGCGTCGTCATCCTCGGCAAGACCAACATGGACGAGTTCGCGATGGGCTCCTCCACCGAGAACTCGGCGTACGGACCCACCCGCAACCCGTGGGACCTCGACCGCGTCCCCGGCGGCTCCGGCGGCGGTTCCTCCGCCGCGCTGGCCGCGTTCGAGGCCCCGCTGGCGATCGGCACCGACACCGGCGGCTCCATCCGCCAGCCCGGCGCCGTCACCGGCACGGTCGGCGTGAAGCCCACCTACGGCAGCGTGTCCCGCTACGGGCTCGTGGCGTTCTCGTCCTCGCTGGACCAGGCCGGTCCGTGCGCGCGCACCGTCCTCGACGCGGCACTGCTGCACGAGGTCATCGCCGGGCACGACCCGCTCGACTCCACGTCGATCGACGCCCCCGTCCCGCCGGTGCTCGCCGCGGCCCGCGAGGGCGCCTCCGGCGACCTGAGCGGTGTGCGCGTCGGCGTCGTCGCCCAGTTCGGCGGCGAGGGCTACCAGCCGGGTGTGCTGCGCTCGTTCCAGAACGCGGTGGAGCAGCTGCGCTCGCTCGGCGCCGAGGTCGTCGAGGTGTCCTGCCCGAGCTTCGACTACGCCCTGCCCGCGTACTACCTGATCGCGCCGAGCGAGGCGTCGTCGAACCTCGCCCGCTTCGACGCCATGCGCTACGGCATCCGCGTCGGCGACGACGGCACGCACAGCGCCGAGGAGGTGATGTCGCTGACCCGCGAGAAGGGCTTCGGTCCCGAGGTGAAGCGGCGGATCATGCTCGGCACGTACGCGCTGTCCTCGGGCTACTACGACGCGTACTACGGCTCGGCGCAGAAGGTCCGCACGCTCATCGCGCGCGACTTCGACGCCGCGTTCGCCACCGTCGACGTCCTGATCTCGCCGACGACGCCCACCACCGCGTTCAAGATCGGTGATCGCGTCGGCGACCCGATGGCCATGTACAAGGCCGATCTGTGCACCATCCCGTCCAACCTCGCGGGCAACGCCGCCATGAGCGTCCCCTGTGGACAGTCCGACGAGGACGGTCTGCCGGTGGGTCTGCAGATCATGGCTCCGGCGCTCCAGGACCACCGGATGTACCGGGTGGCCGCCGCCTACGAGGTCGCCCGCGACGCCGCTCTGGGTGGGGCCCCCATCCTGAGCGTGCCCGAGTTGTCAGGAGCTGCTCGATGAAGAAGTCCAAGGGTCTGCTCGGTCTCGTCGGTCCGGTCGTGTCGACGGTGAGCGCGGTCTCCACGCTGCGCGCGGCCCGCGGCGACAAGGACAAGCTCGCGCTGGTCAACGCACTGGCGGGTTTCCTGCTGGCCGTCACCGGGATCGCGCTGACCGTGCGCGAGGCGCGGAAGGACGGCATCAGGTGACCGCGGTGGCGGAGATCATGGACTACGACGACGTCGTGGCCCGGTTCGACCCGGTCCTCGGGCTGGAGGTGCACGTCGAGCTGCACACCAACACGAAGATGTTCTGCTCCTGCGCCAACGTCTTCGGCGGTGAGCCGAACACCAACGTGTGCCCGACGTGCCTCGGCCTGCCCGGATCGCTGCCGGTCGTCAACGGCAAGGCGATCGAGTCGGCCATCCGCATCGGCCTCGCGCTGAACTGCGAGATCGCCGAGTGGTGCCGGTTCGCGCGGAAGAACTACTTCTACCCCGACCAGCCGAAGAACTTCCAGACGTCGCAGTACGACGAGCCGATCGCGTTCAACGGCTACCTGGACGTGACGCTGGACGACGGCGAGGTCGTGCGCGTGGAGATCGAGCGCGCGCACATGGAGGAGGACACCGGCAAGTCGCTGCACGTCGGCGGCGCGACGGGTCGCATCCACGGCGCGGAGCACTCCCTGCTCGACTACAACCGCGCCGGCGTGCCGCTGATCGAGATCGTCACGAAGACGATCAGCGGCACCGGCGCCCGCGCCCCCGAGGTGGCCCGCGCGTACGTGAGCACCCTGCGCGAGCTGCTGCGCGCGCTGGACGTGTCGGACGTGCGCATGGACCAGGGGTCGCTGCGCTGCGACGCGAACGTCTCGCTCATGCCGAAGGGCGCGAGCGAGCTGGGCACGCGCACCGAGACCAAGAACGTGAACTCGCTGCGCAGCGTCGAGCGGGCCGTCCGCTTCGAGATGTGCCGCCAGGGCGCGGTGCTCGTCGAGGGCGGCGAGATCGTGCAGGAGACCCGGCACTTCGAGGAGGCCAGCGGCACGACCCGGGCGGGTCGCCGCAAGGAGACCTCGGAGGACTACCGGTACTTCCCGGAGCCCGACCTGGTGCCGGTCGCCCCCTCCCGCGAGTGGGTGGAGGAGCTGCGCGGCACGCTGCCCGAGCCGCCCGGAGAGCGCCGCGCGCGCATCCAGGCCGAGTGGAGCCTCACCGACGCGGAGATGCGCGACCTGGTCAACGCGGGTGCGGTGGGCCTCGTCGCCGCGACGGTCGACGCGGGCGCGACGCCGGCCGAGGCGCGGTCGTGGTGGGTGTCCTACCTGACGCAGCAGGCCAACTCGCGCGGTGTCGAGCTGGCCGAGCTGCCGATCGCGCCCGCCCAGGTGGCGCGGGTGATCGTGCTGGTCAACGAGGGCGCGCTGACGAACAAGCTGGCGCGCGAGGTCGTCAACGGCGTTCTCGCGGGCGAGGGCGAGCCCGACGCGGTCGTGGAGGCGCGCGGGTTGAAGGTCGTCTCCGACGACTCCGCGCTGGAGGCGGCCGTGGACGAGGCCCTCGCGGCCCAGCCCGACGTCGCCGCCAAGATCCGCGACGGCAAGGTCGCCGCCGCCGGAGCCATCGTGGGCGCGGTCATGAAGGCCACGAAGGGACAGGCCGACGCGAAGCGCGTGCGCGAGCTGGTGATCTCCCGCTGCTCCTGAGCGCCACTCGTTCGCATCAGCGGCGGTGTGACGATCCGTGTTCGGATCGTCACACCGCCGCTGTAGTTACGTGATCTTCATACGTTCGAGTGGTTGGAAATTCCTGCCCCCGTTCCTCTGAGTGGTTATGCCATTCTGGGGACGCCAGATGCCGCCGGGGGGCGGCACCGGTGCGCGCGGTGGTAGAGCGCGCGTTCCACGGGAGAGGGAGAAGTCGAGCGGTGCGGCGGACCGCGGTTCGCGCACCGAAGGGGGGAAGGTCAGCGATGGCCGGTACGAAGCAGGACGGGCACGTGACCACGTTCGGAGATCCGGACGAGGTCGGCACCGACGGCCCGGTGCAGCAGGACGGCACCGTTTCCGCGTCGCAGGTGAACGGCGGCGACGGTCCGGTGCAGCAGGACGGGAACCCGCCGCTGACGCTGCTCGGCGGTGACGGTCCGGTTCAACAGGACGGGAACGGTCCGCTGACGCTGTTCGGTGGTGACGGTCCGGTCCAGCAGGACGGGAACCCGCCGCTGAACGTGCTCGGCGGTGACGGTCCGGTCCAGCAGGACGGAACCGGCGGGCCCGTGCAGCAGGACGACGAGGGCGGCGCCGAGGGGACCGCCCCCACCCGGTGACGCCGGGACCGGGGCGCTCCGTCCGGACAGGCCGCACCGGAAGGACTCGCCCGATCGGTGGGTGACGCGATGCACCAGGAGACCGCGAAGTCGGCCGCCGCGGAGCGACGACTCCTGGAACGGGTGCGCGGACTGCACGACAGGGCGTTGCAGTCCGCGGCCCGCGCCCGGCAGTCGGAGGCGGTGCGCCTGATGCGGCGTGCCCTCGCCCTGCTCGACCAGGCCCGCCCGGCGGACGCGCCGGTGTCGGTCGACCGGGCGCGCACCCGCGTCCGCCTCCTGGTGAGCCTCGCGTTCTCCGTCGCCGAGACCGGCAGCGTCCTCGACGGCCTGGACGGGCTCGACCACGCGCGCCGGGAGGCCGCCACGCTCCCGCCGGGACCGGCGCGGGCCGTGCTGTCCGGCTTCGTCGACCACAACCACGGCGTGCTGCTGATGCGCGCGGGGCGCAGCGGCGACGGCATCGCCCTGCTCGACTCCGCCATCGAGCACAAGCTGCACGGCCTGCGAACGGGGGCGGACGATCCAGCCCTGCTCACCGAGTCGCTGGTGAAGTCGCTCATGGGCCGCGCGGTCGCGCACACCGACCTGGGGCTGCGCGCACCGGCGCTGCGCGACCTGCGCCGGGCGGGAGACCTCGCCACCGCCAACGACCTGCCGTTCCAGCTCGCGTTCGCACAGCACGTCTCCGGCTACCTCGCACGTCGCCTCGGGGACGTGCCGGGTGCGCTGCGGCACTACGAGGCGGCCGAGCGGGGCTACCGCGCGCTCGGCTCGGGCGCCCTGTCGCGGCTGCGCATCGACCAGGCCGAGGCCGTCCTCGTGGCCGGGCTGTCCGACGAGGCCGCGCGGCACCTCGACGACGTGCTGCCCGAGCTGCGCGGCCAGGCCGTCACGCAGGACCTCGCCGAGGCCGAGCTGCTCCGCGCCGTCGCGGCCGTGCTCGACGGCGACCTCGGACTCGCCCGGCGCACGGCGGTGTCCGCGCGCCGCAGGATGCGCCGCCGCCGCAGCGACGCGTGGGCCGTCGTGGCGTCCCTGGTCCTCCTGCGGATCGACGTGGTGCGGGTGCTCGGCGCGGCGCGCGTCCCCGCGCCGATGCCGACGCGCGCGCTGCGGCTCGCCGACGAACTGGCGGCGCTGCGGCTGCCCGACGAGGCGGCGTTCGCGCGGCTGCTCGCCGTCCGGCTGGAACTGCGCCGCAGGGAGCACGAGATCGCCGACGCGCTGCTGCGCACCGTGCCGAGGCCGGGCCTGCTGACGCCGGTGGACCACCGGATGCTGCGCAGGCTGTGCCGGGCCGAGCTGGCCGTCGCACGCGGCGACCGGCGCTCCGCCCTGGCGCAGGCCCGCGCCGGTTTCGACGAGCTCGACCGCATCCGCGACCGCATGGGCGGCCTGGAACTGGTGTCCGGCACCGCCGTGCACGGGCAGGAGCTCGGCGAGCTGGCGGTGCGCCTGGTGCTCGACGGGCCGGGCTCGTCGGGGAAGGCCGAGCGGTTGTTCCGGTGGCTGGAGCGGACCCGCGCGCAGAGCTACCGCTACGAGCCGGTCGGCAGCGCCGATCCCCGGCTGGCCGAGCGGGTCGCCGAGGTGCGCTCGCTCGCGCGGTCCGTGCAGCTCGCGACGCTCGACGGCGTCCCGACCACGGAACTGGAGGCCCGGCTGCGGACCGCCCAGCGCGAGGCGGTGCGGCTGGGCTGGCACGCGCAGCGCTGGGGCAGACCGCGTCCGGTGGCCACCGCCGCCGAGGTCACCGCGGCTCTCGGCGACCGCGCGATGATCGACTTCGTGGCGTCGGGCGACGTGCTGGCCGCCGTGGTCCTCGTCGGCGGGCGGGTGCACCTGGTGCGGCTGGGATCGGCGATCGCGGCCGCCGAGCACGCCCGCCGCCTGCACGCCGACGTGAACGCGCTCGCTCCCGACCGGATGGACCGCTCGCTGTCGCGGGTCATCGCCCGCTCGGCGAACCGGGAGGCCCGGCACCTCGACGACCAGCTCCTGCGCCCGATCAGACCGCTGATCGGCGACCGGGACGTGGTGATCGTGCCCACCGGCGACCTGCACGCCGTGCCGTGGGGCGTCCTGCCGTCGCTGCGGAGTCGGCCGTCGGTCGTCGTCCCGTCCGCGACGGCGTGGCTCTCCTCGGCGCAGCGCGATCCGGTGCGCTCGAAGCGCGTCGTCCTCATCAGCGGTCCCGGTCTCCAGGAGGCCGAGGCGGAGATCGCCGGGCTCGCCGCCCACCACACCAGCGCACGGCTGCTCAGCGGTGCCGACGCCGAGGTCGGCGCGGTCCTCGCCGCGATGGACGGGGCCGCGCTCGCCCACATCGCCGCGCACGGCGAGCACGAGCCGGAGAACGCGCTGTTCTCCCGGCTCGAACTGGTCGACGGCGCGCTGTTCGCGCACGAGATGGGCCGGATGAGCAGGCCGCCCGAACAGGTGGTCCTCGCCGCGTGCGAGCTGGCGCTGCACCGCATCCGCCCCGGAGACGAGGTCCTCGGCTTCGCCGGGGCCCTGCTCGCCGGGGGAGCCAGGACGGTCGTGGCGGCCACCAGCAGGGTGGGCGACGAGCCGTCGGCGGAGGCCATGAACGACTACCACCGCGCCCTCGCCGGGGGAGCGTCACCGGCGGTGGCGCTGGCCGACGCCGTGGCCGCCGACCCGCTGCGCCGCCCGTTCGTCTGCCTGGGAGTGGGGTAGGTCGCGCTTCCGGGCGGGCGGAAGCGCCACCTAGTCCTTGGAGTTCTGGCCGCCGCCCTGGCGGACGACGATCGCCACGCGGTCGTCGCTGGACACCGGCTCGCCGTTGCCCTGCTTGTTGACGGTGCCGACCAGCGCGGTGCGGTCGTCCAGGGCCACCAGCGGGCCGAGCAGGCCGAACTCGGCCTCCTCCGCGGGCTGCTGCTCGGGCTTGCCGCTGAAGCTGCCGTCGGGGTTCACCGGGATCGACAGAGAGCCCGGCAGGGTGCTGGTGGCGACCCAGACCACGTCGGACAGCGACGCGCACCCGCCGACGCCGGGCCGCTCCGACCACGTCCACGCCGGGGTGCCCAGCGGCTCGCCCGGCACGACGCGGTGCAGGAGGTCCCCGCTCGCGCCCGCGTCGGTCACCCACGTCGTGGAGCCGTCCGCCGCCACGCACAGCCCGCCGGGGGAGCGCAGCCCGCCGGTCAGCACGCGGGAGCCCTCGGTGGGGTTGCCGCGGGCCGGGGCACCGGAACCGTCGATGCGCAGCACCTTGCCCGCCAGCGAGTTCGGGTCGGCCGCGGCGGCGGGGTTCCCCGCGTCACCGGTCGCGACGAGCAGCGCGCCCTCGCCGTCGTGGGCCAGCGCGCCCCGGTTGCCCGTCGCGCCCTTCGGGATGCCGGTGAGGATCGGCTTCGGCGTGTCGCCAGGGGTCAGGCGCACCACGCGGTTGTCCGCGGCCGTCGTCAGGTACACGTAGATCAGCCGGTCCTCGGCGTAGGTCGGCGACAGCGTCAGCCCGGTGAGGCCGCCGTCGGAGGACGCGTCGACCTCCAGCGTGCTGATCACGACCGGCTCCACGTCCTTGGTGACCTGCACCAGGCGGCCCGTGGTCCGCTCGGTGGCCAGCGCCGTGACCGCGCCGGTGGACTGGTTCACGTCCATCAGCGCCACCCCGGACACCGGGTTCAGGCACGTGCCCACCACGGCCGGGTCGAAGTCCTTGCACCCCTGCGGCGGCGGCACGGAGGTCTGGGTCTGTCCCGGCTGCTGGTTCCCGCCGGGGCCCGGCGCCACCTCGCCCGGCAGCTCGGGCTCGGGGCCCGCCTGCGGGGTCAGCTGCACCTGGGCGCTCCAGCTCGACGGCGCGGGCGGGTCGGGGAAGCTCGCGCAGCCCGTCACCAGCAGACCGGCGGCGGAGCCCACGAGCAGCGCGCGGACGGTTCGACCGGAAGACGACACGTGTCCAGGCTAGGCGTGGTGTCGTGAACGCGAGGTGAGCGCCCGCCGCACCGGCGCGGTCCGGGTGCGCCGCGGCACGGGTTCGGCGCCGGTGAGCACGCGCTCCACCGCGTCGACCCGCTCCTGGAGCAGCGCCAGCTCCTCCACGACCACGTCCGGCGCCTCCAGCGGCAGGAGGTGGCCCGCGGCGAGCCTGCGGAACCGCGCCTGCGGCAGCACGCCGATCGACCTGGCCACGCTCCCGGCCGAGGCCAGGACGTCGAACCGCCCGGCGATCACCGTCACCGGGCACGTCAGGCCGGACAGGTCCTGCGCCGGCCAGCGGCCCAGGGCCAGCGCGAGGGTGAAGTACCAGCTCCAGTCGTGCGTGAGGAACCGCGAGATCGCCGCCGCCACCGCGTCGGGCGCGCTCGACGGCAGCACCAGACCGCTGTGCCGCAGCAGGAACGTCGTCACGTCGTTCACCGGAACGCGGGACAGCACCCCGTTCAGCAGCGGTCCCGCGGCGCGCAGGGCGTGGGCCCCGCCGACGCCGATCAGCCGTCGCAGCTCCTCCGGCACACCCGGCAGGCCCAGCACGGCGGCCAGCGCGTCACCCGGCGCTCCGCCGATCAGCATCAGTCCGGAGACCCGTTCTGGGTGGCGCAGCGCCAGCTCGGCGGCGACCGTCACGCCCATCGACCAGCCCACGACGACGCAGCGGCGCACGCCGGCGTCGTCCAGCACGGCGAGCGCGTCGGCGACGCTGTCGGCCACCCCGATGCGCGTCGGGTCGGCCGGGCGCTGCGACCCCATCGTGCCGCGGTCGTACCAGCTGTGGACGGTGACCCCGCTGGTCGGGAGCAGCAGCGCGGGCCACGACTCCGGCACCGTGCCCAGACCGGGGCACAGCAGTACCGGGGGTCCGGAGTGTCGGGTGCGCCACACCCTGATCAGCGTGCCGTCGGCGGATGCGACGTCGTGCTCCTGCATCTGCCGCAGTCTGCCGTAACGTGCAGGCGTGACGCTCACCGTGCTCGTTCCCGATGAATTCGGTGTGAAGGCGCTGTCCGAGGTGGACGGTCTCCGGCCGGTCCGCTACCAGCCGGGCGAACCCCTGCCGCCCGAGGCCGCCGACGCCGAGGTGCTCGTTCCCCGCTTCCTCCAGGGCCCCGACCTCGGCGCGGTGCTGGCCCAGCTGCCCCGCCTGCGCCTCGTGCAGCTCCTCAGCGCCGGGGCGGAGCGCTTCATCGGCCAGGTGCCGGACGGAGTGCTGCTGTCCACCTGCCGCGGCGCGCACGGCGGCAGCACCGCCGAGTGGGCCGTCGCGGCCCTGCTGTCGATCTACCGCGAGCTGCCGGGCTTCGAGCGCGCCCGCCGGGAGCGCCGCTGGGACTACCACTACACCGACACCCTCCAGGACAAGCGCGTCCTCGTCGTCGGCGCCGGCGACCTGGGCCGGCAGTTCCGCCGCAGGATCGAGCCGTTCGACGCCACCGTCACGATGGTCGGCCGCACCGCCCGCGACGGCGTGCACGGCATGGACGAGCTGCCCGGCCTGCTCGGCGACCACGACGCCGTGCTGGTCGTGGTCCCGCTGACCGACGAGACCACCGGTCTCGTCGACGCGGAGTTCCTGGCGCGGATGCCCGACGGTGCGGTCCTGGTCAACGCCGCGCGCGGTCCCGTCGTCGACACCGACGCCCTCGTGGCCGAGCTGTCCTCCGGCAGGCTCCGCGCGGCCCTGGACGTCACCGAGCCGGAGCCGCTGCCGGACGACCACCCGCTGTGGAACGTGCCCGGCCTGCTGCTCACGCCCCACGTCGCGGGGAGCTGCCGCGGCAGCGATCAGCGCGCCTACGCGGTCGTGGTCTCGGAGCTGACGCGCTTCGCGGCAGGTCTGGAGCCGGAGAACCTGGTGCGCGGCGACTACTGATCCGCGCCAGCGCAATCGGCCGTTCGACTGAACCGGTGGGTCCGGGTGGATGATCGCCATCACCATCCGCATCTCCTACCGTGCGGGATCGTGGCTACTTCCGACGATCGCTCGTCCCGTTCGAGCGGCTTCTCCGACGACGGGTTCTACGCGTCGAGCGGCACGGGTGGAGACGGCGGAGGAGTGCACCACTTCGACGACGCGTCCGACACGTTCCGCCCGCAGAGCTACGACCCGGACACCAGGTCCTTCGACAACTCCGGCTACACACCGGCGACGGCGCTGGAGGAGCCGCGGGGGGCGTTCGAGGACGACGAGGACGAGGAGGAGCGCGCCCCGTTCCGCTGGACCGCGGGGCCCGACCTGGGGCTGCTCGTCCTGCGCCTGGTCCTCGGCGGCACGTTCCTCGCGCACGGCTCGATGAAGGTCTTCGGCCTCCTGGGCGGTCCCGGCATCGACGGGTTCGCCCGCTACCTGGACGGCCTGGGCTTCCGCGAGTCCCGCGTCCTGGCGTGGGTCACCGGCGTCACCGAGATGGCGGGCGGCGGCCTGCTGGTGCTGGGCCTGTTCACGCCGCTCGCGGCGGCCGGCCTGCTCGCCGTCATGGCGAACGTGCTGGCCCTGCGCTGGCGCGAGGGGTTCTTCGCGCCCGACGGCGTCGAGCTGGAGGTCATGCTGGCGACGATGGCGTTCGCGCTGCTGTTCGCCGGGCCGGGCCGCGTGGCGCTCGACCGCAACCGCGGCTGGTTCCGCCGCCCGCTGCTCAGTGGCGTCGTCTGCCTGGTCGTGGCGGGCGGCGCGGCCGCCGCCACGTACTTCGTTCTCCGCTGACCCCGCGCGACGAGGCCCCCGCCACCTGATCCGGTGACGGGGGCCTCGTCGCGTCGCGGGGCCTAGCGGGAGGGGTCGCGCACGGCGCCCGTGCTGGCGTCGGTGGCCATCCGGGCGTAGGCGCGCAGCGCGCCGGTCACCGGGCGCACCCGGTCCTTCGGCTGCCACGGACGCTCGCTGGACTCCATCTTCGCCCGCCGGTCGGCCAGCACCTCGTCGTCGACCAGCAGCTCCAGCCTGCGCTCGTGCACGTCGATCAGGATGCGGTCGCCGTCCTCCACCAGCCCGATCAGGCCGCCGCCGGCCGCCTCCGGCGAGACGTGACCGATGGACAGGCCGGACGAGCCGCCGGAGAACCGGCCGTCGGTGATCAGCGCGCACTTCTTGCCGAGGCCGGAGCCCTTCAGGAACGCCGTCGGGTGCAGCATCTCCTGCATGCCGGGACCGCCGGACGGGCCCTCGTAGCGCACGACCAGCACGTCACCCGGCTGGATCTCCTTCTTCAGGATGACCGAGACGGCCTCCTCCTGGCTCTCCACGACCCGCGCGGGGCCCTCGAAGTGCCACAGCTCCTCGTCGATGCCCGCCGCCTTGATCACGGCGCCGCGCTCGGCGAGGTTGCCGCGCAGCACCGCCAGGCCACCGTCCGCGGTGTAGGCGTGCTCGACGTCGCGGATGCAGCCGCCCGCCGCGTCGGTGTCCAGCGAGGACCACCGGTTCTCCGTGGAGAACGCCTGCGTGGTGCGCACACCGCCGGGCGCGGCGTGGAACAGCTGCACGGCCCGCTCGGACGCGGACCCGCCGCGCACGTCCCACTCGGCCAGCCACTCGGCCAGCGACGGGCTGTGCACGGAGTGGACGTCGCGGTTGAGCATCCCGCCGCGGTCCAGCTCGCCGAGCAGCGCGGGGATTCCACCGGCCCGGTGCACGTCCTCCATGTGGTAGTCGGAGTTCGGCGAGACCTTCGACAGGCACGGGACGCGGCGGCTGATGTCGTCGATGTCCTGGAGCGTGAAGTCGATCTCACCCTCCTGCGCGGCGGCGAGGACGTGCAGCACGGTGTTGGTGGAGCCGCCCATCGCCATGTCCAGCGCCATCGCGTTCTCGAACGCGGCGCGGTTGGCGATCGAGCGCGGCAGCGCGGACTCGTCGTCCTGCTCGTACCAGCGGCGGCACAGCTCGACGATCGTGCGGCCCGCGTCCTGGAACAGCGCCTTGCGCGCCGCGTGCGTGGCCAGGGTGGAGCCGTTGCCCGGCAGCGAGAGACCGAGCGCCTCGGTGAGGCAGTTCATCGAGTTCGCGGTGAACATGCCGGAGCAGGAGCCGCAGGTGGGGCACGCGGACCGCTCGACGGCGTCCAGGGCGCTGTCGTCGACGGCCGAGTTCGCCGACGCGGAGATCGTGGTGATCAGGTCGGACGAGGGGATCGCGACACCGTCGACGACCACGGCCTTGCCGGCCTCCATGGGACCACCGGAGACGAACACCACGGGGACGTTCAGGCGCATCGCCGCGTTCAGCATGCCCGGCGTGATCTTGTCGCAGTTGGAGATGCACACGATCGCGTCGGCCTGGTGCGCGTTGACCATGTACTCGACCGAGTCGGCGATGATCTCGCGGGAGGGCAGCGAGTAGAGCATCCCGCTGTGGCCCATGGCGATGCCGTCGTCCACCGCGATGGTGTGGAACTCGCGCGGCACGCCGCCCGCCTCGCGGATCGCGTCGGCCACGACGTCGCCGAGGTCGCGGAGGTGGACGTGGCCGGGCACGAACTGCGTGTAGGAGTTCGCGATCGCGATGATCGGCTTGCCGAAGTCGCTGTCGGTCATGCCGGTCGCACGCCAGAGCGACCTGGCGCCGGCGGCGTTGCGTCCGTGGGTGGTCGTACGAGAACGGAGCTGAGGCACGGCTCCCCCATCTGCAAGAGGGTGTTCGCCGCCCGCTACGGGGGCAGCGCGGAAGTGCGACGGCGCCTCGTGGGCGCCGGACGTCGAGGGCGGTGAGGAGAGATTACTCCGCTTCCGGGCGACGCAGGGCCACGACCAGCAGCACGGCGGCCAGTGCGAGGGTGATCACGTGCACCGCGGTGCACCACAGGCAGATCTTCCCGATGAGCACGAACTCGGCCGCCACCAGGTAGACCACGAAGAGGACGCCCACCGCGGTGCTGCCCAGGCGGATCCGGCCCACGGCCGGATGAGTGCTTCGCCACGCCCGCGGCGTCGTCAGCAGGACGAGGAACGCGAAGAACGCCGCGCCCAGCACGGCGACCGGCACGCCGAACAGCTCCGACTGCTCGCTGCTGGTGACGCCGTGGCAGTCCACGACGCTGTTCTCGGCGCACACGAGCAGGTCGGAGGCGGCGTAGTGCGCGATCGTGAGGTAGATCGACACCGCGAGCCCGGCGAGGGAGAGCAGCAGGCTCGTGAGAGGAGCCCAGTCACGGGTGCGAACAGGCGTGTGCGACGTCACGCAGCGCATTCTACGCTCGCCGTCCGTGAGCGCGGGGAGTAACACGAACGAGGGCGTGCCGCCGGAGGGTCAGCGGTGGTCCGCGCTCGCCCCGCCGGTCCCGTCCTCGCCGGAGTCCGGTTCCGCCGCCTCGTCGGTCCTGTCCTCGTCAGGCCCGGCCCCGTCGGCCTCGGTCTCGTCGTCCTCCGCAGCCCTCGCCCGCGCCAGCGCGGTGGCGGGGTCGGTCACCCGGCCACCGGAGACGGCCTCCAGCGCGGCGAGGTGCCCCGTGCGCACGGCGGGCAGCGTCACCACGGAGTCGTCGGCCAGCACCGCGCCGAGCCAGCGGTCGGAGAGCTTGATCGCCTTCACGTCGTCCCACCGGACGGTCCGGCTGCTGAACGTGGACCGCGCCACGAGCCGCTCCCCGTCCGCCACCGTGCGGTTGCGCACGACCCACACCGCGAAGCCGATCGGCAGGAGGTAGAGGGCTTGCAGACCGGGCACCGCGAACGCCAGGGGAGTGGCGCAGACGATCACCAGACCGGCCGCGAGCAGCGCGGTCGCCGGAATGCGGAAGATGATCCTCGCCTGTCGCGGCTGTCCCTCTGACACGTCCTCATCGTCCCACTCCGCGCCGCGCGGTGTTCAATCGGCCGGGTGGTGTCACCGGGTGTCGTCCCTGGTCCGGTGTCCAGATGGCGGGATCGGTGTCCCGCAGAGTTGACGCTGGCGGTTCTGGACGTTTACCGTCCATCCCATGCAGCGCACGCTCGTTCTCGTACTTCCCAGGCGCGTCGACGCCTAGGCAGACCGAGCTGCGTCGACGCGCGACCCTCGTACGACCCGCACACCGGGTTGGCGAGGGTTTTTTCGTGCCCGGACCAGAGCAATCCGAACCACGAGGCAAACAGATGACCAGCGCACCCTCGCGACAGGCTCCCGGCGAGTCCTCGTCGCCCCGTCCTGGACCGCGGCCCAAACCGACCCCGCCGACCGGAGCTCCGATCCGGGTGACCGGCGCCCAGTCGCTCGTCCGCTCGCTCGAAGCCGTCGGCTGCGAGGTCGTGTTCGGCATCCCCGGCGGCACCATCCTCCCGGCCTACGACCCGCTGCTGGACTCCACGAAGGTGCGACACGTCCTGGTGCGCCACGAGCAGGGCGCGGGTCACGCCGCGACCGGCTACGCGCAGGCCACCGGCAGGGTCGGCGTCTGCATGGCGACCTCGGGTCCCGGTGCCACGAACCTCGTGACCCCGCTGGCCGACGCGAACATGGACTCCGTGCCCGTCGTCGCGATCACCGGCCAGCAGAGCCGGCCGCTGATCGGGACCGACGCGTTCCAGGAAGCCGACATCTGCGGCATCACCATGCCGATCACCAAGCACAACGTCCTCGTCACCGACCCGGCGGAGATCCCGCGGGCCATCGCCGAGGCGTTCCACCTGGCGTCGACGGGCCGACCCGGCCCGGTGCTGGTGGACATCCCCAAGGACGTCCTCCAGGAGATAACCTCCTTCTCCTGGCCGCCGGAGATGCGCCTGCCGGGCTACCGCCCGACGACGCGCCCGCACGGCAAGCAGGTCCGCGAGGCGGCGAAGCTCGTCGCCGCGTCGCGCAAGCCCGTGCTCTACGTCGGTGGCGGCGTCATCAAGGCCGGCGCGTCGGCCGAGCTGCTGCGCCTGGCCGAGGAGACCGGCATCCCCGTGGTCACCACGCTGATGGCCAAGGGCGCCTTCCCCGACTCCCACCCGCAGCACATGGGCATGCCGGGGATGCACGGCAGCGTCGGCGCGGTCGCCGCGATGCAGCAGGCCGACCTGCTCGTCGCGCTCGGCGCCCGCTTCGACGACCGGGTCACCGGTCAGCTGTCGTCGTTCGCGCCGGACGCGAAGGTCGTCCACGCCGACATCGACCCGGCGGAGATCTCCAAGAACCGCCGCGCCGACGTGCCGATCGTGGGCGACTGCAAGGAGATCATCACCGAGCTGATCGACGCGATCCGCGCCGAGCGGGAGGGCGCGGCCAAGCCGGTCGACCTGACGCCGTGGTGGGAGCAGCTGAACTCGCTGCGCGAGACGTTCCCGCTGGGCTACGACTGGCCCGCCGACGGCACGCTGTCACCGCAGTTCGTCATCGAGCGCATCGGTCAGCTCGTCGGGCCGGACGCGCTCTACACGGCGGGCGTGGGGCAGCACCAGATGTGGGCGGCGCAGTTCATCAAGTACGAGAACCCGCGGTCGTGGATCAACTCCGGCGGACTCGGCACGATGGGCTTCGCTGTGCCCGCCGCGATGGGCGCCAAGGCCGGCGCGCCCGACAAGCAGGTGTGGGCCATCGACGGCGACGGCTGCTTCCAGATGACCAACCAGGAGCTCGCCACCTGCGCCATCGAGGGACTGCCCATCAAGGTCGCCGTCATCAACAACGGCAACCTGGGCATGGTCCGCCAGTGGCAGAACCTGTTCTACGACGGCCGCTACTCGCAGACCGACCTGGGCACGCACAAGCACCGCATCCCGGACTTCAAGCTGCTCGGCGAGGCCATGGGCTGCGCCGGTCTGCGCGCCGAGTCCCGCGACACCGTGGACGACGTGATCCGGCAGGCGATGGAGATCGACGACCGCCCGGTCGTCATCGACTTCGTCGTCGGCAAGGACGCCCAGGTGTGGCCGATGGTCGCGGCGGGCACCGGCAACAGCGAGATCATGGCAGCGCGGGGCATCCGCCCCCTGTTCGACGAGGACGACGTCTGATGACCCGGCACACCCTGAGCGTCCTGGTGGAGGACAAGCCCGGTGTCCTCGCGCGCGTCGCGGGCCTGTTCTCCCGGCGCGGCTTCAACATCGAGTCCCTCGCCGTGGGTCGCACCGAGAACCCCGACGTCTCGCGCATGACGATCGTCGTGTCCGTCGAGGAGCTGCCGCTGGAGCAGGTGACCAAGCAGCTCAACAAGCTCATCAACGTCATCAAGATCGTCGAGCTGGAGACCCCGGCCTCCGTGCAGCGGCAGCTCCTGCTCGTCAAGGTCCGCGCCGACGCGACCGTGCGCAGCCAGGTCCTGGAAACCGTGCAGCTCTTCCGCGCCAAGGTCGTCGACGTCTCGCCCGAGGCGGTCACCGTCGAGGCCACCGGCACGTCTGAGAAGCTCGACGCGCTCCTGCGCATGCTGGAGCCCTACGGCCTCCGCGAGATCGTCCAGTCGGGCATGGTCGCCATCGGTCGTGGCGCTCGCTCCATCACCGCCACCGCGGTGCGTTGAACACCCAAGATTTTTTCCACTGTTGCGGAAGGAAGTGCCCAGCACCATGAGCGTCGAGATCTTCTACGACGACGATGCCGATCTGAGCATCGTCCAGGGTCGCAAGGTCGCCGTCATCGGTTACGGCAGCCAGGGCCACGCCCACGCGCTGAGCCTGCGCGACTCCGGTGCGGACGTCCGCATCGGTCTGCCGGAGACCTCGAAGTCCCGCGCCAAGGCCGAGGACGAGGGCCTGCGCGTGCTGACCCCCGCCGAGGCGGCGGCCGAGGCCGACCTGATCATGATCCTGGCGCCGGACACCGCGCAGCGGCACATCTACGCCCAGGACATCGCGCCGAACCTGAAGGACGGCGACGCGATCTTCTTCGGCCACGGCTTCAACATCCGCTACGGCCTCATCCAGGTGCCGTCGAACGTCGACGTCGCCATGGTCGCCCCCAAGGGCCCCGGCCACCTCGTGCGCCGCCAGTTCGTCGACGGCAAGGGCGTGCCCGCGCTCATCGCGATCGAGCAGGACGCCACCGGCAACGCGCAGGCGCTCGCCCTGTCCTACGCCAAGGGCATCGGCGGCACCCGCGCCGGCGTCATCAAGACCACCTTCAAGGAGGAGACCGAGACCGACCTGTTCGGTGAGCAGGCCGTCCTCTGCGGTGGCGCGAGCGCGCTGGTGCAGACCGGTTTCGAGGTGCTGACCGAGGCCGGTTACGCCCCGGAGATCGCCTACTTCGAGGTGCTGCACGAGCTCAAGCTCATCGTGGACCTCATGTACGAGGGCGGCATCGCCCGGATGCGCTACTCCATCTCCGACACCGCCGAGTACGGCGACCTCACCCGCGGCCCGCGCGTCATCACCGCGTCGGTCAAGGAGGAGATGCGCAAGATCCTGGGCGAGATCCAGGACGGCACCTTCGCGAACGAGTGGGTCGCCGAGGACGAGAACGGCCGGGCCAACTACAAGAAGCTCCAGGCCGAGGGCGAACAGCACCCGATCGAGGAGGTCGGCAAGAAGCTGCGCGGCCTGATGTCCTGGGTCGACCGCCCGATCACCGAGACCGCCTGACCTGCGGCTGTCGGTCTCAGCGCGAAGACGGAGCCCGTGGCGTGCAGCGCCACGGGCTCCGGTATACCTGGGGGCATGACGGAGAGCGCGCCGATCTACGACGACAAGGCTCACGTGCGCGGCAAGCTCGACCTGCGCGAGGCGGACTGGCTGCGCAGCGACGAGGGCGACCCGGACGGGGAGCACGTGGAGATCGCGTTCGTCGAGCACACCGACGGCGTGACCTACGTGGCGATGCGCAACAGCGCCCACCCCGACGGTCCGGTCCTGGTCTTCACCCCGGCCGAGTGGGACGCCTTCATCGCGGGGGCGAAGGACGGCGAGTTCGACGAGCCGTGGTGAGCGCTGCGCCGGATTGCCGCGCCTCCGGCGCGCTGAGTTGAGCGTTCAGGCACCTTGAGCTGAGCGTCCAGGCACCCCGAGTTGAGCTGTGGGCGGGCTTGGTCGGGTTTGTGCTCGGGTGTCCTGCTCGCCGTCCCACCTGGTGGGCTCGGCTACCCGTGCGGGACTCCCGCTGGTCCGCTGACTAGACTCGTTAACAGTCCGGACACATTGTCGTGGCCGGTCGGCGCGGGTTTCGACTGCGACGTCCGACCGTTGTGGCCCGCGCTCCCACCTCCGACCTGATCTCTGGGAGCCACGTCCGTGAGCAACACGAGTCGACCCGTCGTCCTGATCGCCGAAAAGCTCGCACCGTCCGTGCTCGACGTCTTCGGCGACGAGGTCGAGGTGCGCCACGTCGACGGCACCGATCGCCCCGCCCTGCTGGAGGCCGTCGCCGAGGCGGACGCGCTGCTCGTCCGCTCCGCCACCAAGGTCGACGCCGAGGTCCTCGGCGCCACCACCCGGCTCAAGGTCGTCGCCAGGGCGGGGGTGGGCCTGGACAACGTCGAGGTCCCCGCGGCCACCCAGCGCGGCGTCATGGTCGTCAACGCGCCGACCTCGAACATCGTCTCCGCCGCCGAGCACGCCGTCGCGCTGCTGCTGTCGGTCGCCCGCCAGGTGCCCGCCGCCAACGCGAGCCTCCAGTCCGGCGAGTGGAAGCGCAGCTCCTTCAACGGCGTCGAGGTGCTCGGCAAGACCGTCGGCGTCGTCGGCCTCGGCAAGATCGGCCAGCTGTTCGCCGCCCGCCTCGCCGCGTTCGGGGTCACGCTCATCGCGTACGACCCCTACGTCGCCCCGGCCCGCGCCGCCCAGCTCGGCATCGAGCTGGTGAGCCTGGACGAGCTGCTGGAGCGCGCCGACTTCGTCTCCATCCACCTGCCGAAGACGCCGGAGACCAAGGGTCTCATCGGCGCCGAGCAGCTGGCGAAGGCCAAGCGCGGCATCATCGTCGTCAACGCCGCCCGCGGCGGCCTGATCGACGAGGCCGCGCTCGCCGAGGCCGTCCGCAGCGGCCAGGTCGGCGGCGCGGGCATCGACGTGTTCGTCACCGAGCCCACCACCTCCAGCCCGCTGTTCGGCGTGCCCGGCGTCGTGGTCACCCCGCACCTGGGCGCCTCCACCTCGGAGGCCCAGGACCGCGCGGGCACCGACGTGGCGCGCTCGGTGCTGCTGGCGCTGCGCGGCGAGTTCGTGCCGGACGCCGTCAACGTGCAGGGCGGCGGTGTCGTCGGCGAGGAGGTCCGCCCGTACCTGTCGCTGGTGCAGAAGCTCGGCACGGTCGTGGCCGCCCTGTCGTCGAAGGCGCCCACGTCGGTGACGCTGGAGGTGCGCGGCGAACTGTCCAACGAGGACGTCTCGGTGCTGCCGCTGGCCGCGCTGCGCGGGGTGTTCTCCGGTGTGGTGGAGAGCCAGGTGACGTTCGTCAACGCGCCGAACCTCGCCGCCGACCTGGGTGTCGCCGTCGACACCGTGAAGGAGACGGAGAGCGCCAACCACCGCAGCCTCGTCACCGTGCGGGCCGTGCAGGCCGACGGCTCGGTGATCACCGTGTCGGGCACGCTGAGCGGCCTGGACCAGGTCGAGAAGCTCGTCGGCGTGAACGGCCGGAGCTTCGACCTGCGCGCCGAGGGCAACGTGCTGCTGCTGGAGTACTCGGACCGTCCCGGCGTCATGGGCACCGTCGGCACGCTGCTCGGCGAGGCCGGGGTCAACGTCGAGGCCGCGCAGATCAGCCAGACGAAGGACGGCGCCGACGCCTTCATGCTGCTGCGCGTGGACCGTCCCGTCGACACCGCCGTGCTCGACCCGATCGGCGCGTCGGTCGGCGCCCGCACGGTGCGCGCGGTGAACTTCGAGTAGTCCGGACCACCGTTCACGGGGCCGCCGTCGCACTCGCGACGGCGGCCCCGTTCGCACGTGCCACGAATCGTTGGGCCGATCGGGTGGAGCTGTGAGCCGGACCACCTTCTCGGACGGGTGAACCTTCAAGATTCACCCTCATGAACACCGGACCAGCTGCCCGTTCCTGGGTGGCCGAGAACGGCGACGTCGCCGCTCGCACGCTCGCCTGGGTCTCCGCGGCCCTCACGATCACGATGCTGCTCCTCCTCCCGTGGTGGCCCTCCGACATCCGCGACCCGTTCTTCCTCACCTTCCGCGAGGAGCAGGTCGACATGATCGACCGCTTCGGCTACTCCGCGGATCGGACGTGGTGGAACGTCTTTCCCGACAGCTGGTTCCAGTACGGGTGGATCGTCCAGATCGGACTGTCCGTCGTCGCCGCCCTCGTCGTGGGCAGGACCGACGGGTGGCGCGGCCTCGTCTGGCTGGGCGTGTTCGGCGCGGTGTGGCAGTTGGTGGGCGTCCTGGGCGGCGGTCTCCTCAACACCACGGGCGTGCCCTACCTCTGCGTGCTCACCGGCCTGATGTTCGTCGCGGCGTGGTGGCTCTCCACCCGGGAGAGGAAGGTCGCGAAACCGGACGGGGTGGACGTCCACTGGCCGAGTTGACCGATCGGCGAACGGGTTGACGACAGCTCTCCTCGCGGATCGGGTTCCAGCCACGAGGTCGACCGGGTGCCGCGGTGGGCGCGGCACCGCCGTCGGCGCGCACACCGGGGAGGAGAACGCCGGGCCGGGCGTCGCCGCGCCCGGTGACGCGATCTCCTCCGCGCGGGTCGGCAGCGGCAACGACCGCTCCGTCCTCAGTGGAACGCCGGCGGCGTCCTCGCCCACCGGCGTGCGGTCCACCTCGACCGGTACCGGCCCGATCGTCGCTCCGACCGCGTCGCCAGCGGCCGGATCGACGCACCGGCGGCGCCGGGCGACCAGGTGCTGGCGCGCGTGCGGCGCGTCCCCGGCACCGTCGAGACGGCCGCTCCACCCTCCGGACGCTCCAGTGCGACGTGCCGCGCCAGTTCCCCCCACCGCGTCCTGCCGCTGCCGGGCCGGGCTCGGACTCGGGGGCGTACCGCTCGCCGGTGAGCGTGCTGGAGCTCCGGGGCACCCGGCACGACCCTGGCGTCGACACGGTCCCGCACGTCAACGCCGGCACCACGGGCGACCGGCGGCCGGACTCCCGGCGCGACGCCGCGGCGCTCGCGAGGACGGGACCGACTCGCTGCTCGTGCTCGACCCGCACGACGCCGCCGGTGGGAGCGCGCGCGTCGTGCGGGTGCGCGGTGGAGGCGACGGCCGCGCGTCCTGATCGCGGCCGCCGGACCCGTATCGACAGGCATTTGCCCCGCCGGTCCGGGTTCTGTCCGCCTAGTGTCTCCTCCGGGTGACCACGAAAGTGCCGTGTGGACCGAACGGGTGTCCCGCAGTACGGGACACATCACCCCGAAAGCGTGTCCGGGATGCGGTGGAACGTGCTCAGGACGGTAACCTTTCGCCAGGAAGACGTCCCGTTTCGTGGGACCGATACGCGGGAGGTGTGTGGATGCGGCTCGCGGTGATCCCAGGAGACGGGATCGGGCCCGAGGTCGTCGCCGAGGCACTCAAGGTGCTCGGCGAGGTCGTTCCAGCAGCGGAGATCACCCGCTATGACCTCGGCGCGGCGCGCTGGCACGCCACGGGAGAGTTGTTGCCGGAGTCGGTGCTGGGCGAACTCCGCCAGCACGACGCCATCCTGCTCGGCGCGGTGGGTGACCCGTCGGTGCCGAGCGGAATCCTGGAGCGCGGCCTGCTGCTGCGGCTGCGCTTCGAACTCGACCACCACGTCAACCTCCGCCCGGCCAGGCTGTACCCCGGTGTGAAGAGCCCAATCGCCGACCCGCCCGAGATCGACATGGTGGTCGTGCGCGAGGGGACCGAGGGCCTGTACGCGGGCAACGGCGGCCTGCTGCGCAAGGACACCCCGCACGAGATCGCCACCGAGGTCAGCATCAACACCTCGTTCGGCGTCGAGCGGGTGGTGCGGGACGCGTTCACCCGCGCCGCCAACCGTCCGCGCCGCCACCTGACCCTCGTGCACAAGACCAACGTCCTCACCCACGCCGGCTCGCTGTGGTCGCGCGTGGTGGAGGAGGTGTCCTTGCAGCACCCCGACGTGACGGTGGCCTACCAGCACGTCGACGCGGCGACGATCCACCTGGTGACCGATCCCGCTCGCTACGACGTGATCGTCACCGACAACCTGTTCGGCGACATCCTCACCGACCTCGCCGCCGCGGTGACCGGCGGCATCGGTCTGGCCGCCAGCGGCAACCTCGACGTGACCCGGCGCAACCCGAGCATGTTCGAGCCGGTGCACGGCAGCGCGCCGGACATCGCGGGTCAGGGCATCGCCGACCCCACGGCCGCGGTCCTGTCCGTGGCGCTGATGCTCGACCACCTCGGCGAGAGCGAGGCGGCTCGCCGCATCGAGGCGTCCGTGGCGTTCGACCTGGCGACCCGCGACCACCAGTCGCCGGGAGCCACCTACGCGATCGGCGACCGCCTGGCGGCCCTGGTCTCGTCGAACGTCCGCACGGGGGCCTGACCGGCTCCAGCACGTCGCAGAGCGGCCCCCGGCACGTGTGCCGGGGGCCGCTCTCGCGTGCGCGCGCAGTGGCCCGGACCACGCGGTGTTGACACGGACGGGCGCGGCACACCAGCATCGGAACGTCGCACGTGGGGGAAGCCGGTCGAAATCCGGCGCTGACCCGCAACGGTGGGTCTGCTCCAGCAGCAGACGAGCCCGATCACCCGCGAGCGGCGGTTCGTGAACCTCCACTCCTGCCGTGGTCCGCGGGGACGGGGTCCTGGCGGCGTGCGCGGGACACCTCGAAGGCCCGGTCGAAAGGGCCACGGTGTCCGTCAGACCGTCCGCACCACCAGCACCCGCCGCGCGGTCGCGGCTCGGACCGCTGCTCGTCGCCCTGCTCGCCGTGCTCGCCGCGTCCGTGGTCTGCGGGGTCGCGCTCGGGCCGGTCTCCGTGCCGCCGGGGCAGGTGCTGCGACTGCTGCACGCCGCCGTCACCGGCGCGCAGATCGAACCCGCCGAGGTCGGGCAGTACCGCATCGTCTGGGACATCCGGCTGCCGCGCGTGCTGCTGGCCGCCGTGGTGGGAGCGGGCCTCAGCGCGGTCGGCGTCGTGGTGCAGGCGATGGTCCGCAACGCGCTCGCCGACCCGTTCGTCCTGGGCATCTCCTCCGGCGCGTCGGTCGGGGCCACGGCCGTCGCCGCGTTCGGCGTGTTCGCCTCGCTCGGGATCTACGCGCTGTCCACGGCCGCGTTCCTCTCCGCGCTCGGCGCGACGGCCCTGGTCTACGTCACCGCCCGCACCGCGCAGGGCCTCTCCCCGCTGCGGCTCGTGCTCACCGGCACGGCCATGGCCTACGGCTTCTCCGCGATCACCACGCTGCTGGTGTTCCGCGCCCCCAACGGCGAGGCCGCCCGCTCGGCGCTGTTCTGGCTGCTCGGCAGCCTCGGCGGCGTCACCTGGACCCACCTGCCGATCGCGACCGCGGTCGTCGCCGGTGGTTGCGGCTACCTGCTGACCTGCGCGCGACCGCTCAACGCGCTGTCGATGGGCGACGAGACGGCCACGACGCTCGGGCTCGACCCGGAGGCGTTGCGGCGGCGGCTGTTCGTCGTCACGGCCGCCATGACCGGCGTCGTGGTGGCCGTCAGCGGCGCGGTGGGGTTCGTCGGGCTGATGCTCCCGCACGTCGTGCGGCTCGTCGTCGGCTCGGACCACCGCCGGGTGCTGCTCGTCGCACCGCTGGCCGGGGCGGTGTTCCTGGTGTGGGTCGACGTGGCGGCGCGGCTGTTCGCGGCCCCGCAGGAACTCCCGCTCGGCGTCATCACGGCCGCGCTGGGCGTGCCGTGCTTCGTGCTGCTCGTGCGGCGGCGCGGCTACGTCTTCGGGGGGCGCTAGGTGCGAGTTCGACTGGAGGACGTCGCGGTCGGCCAGATCGTCTCCGGCGTCGGCTTCACCGCGGGGCACGGCGAGGTCGTGGGCGTCGTGGGCCCCAACGGCAGCGGCAAGTCCACGACGTTGCGCTGCGTCTACCGCGCCCTCGCGCCCACGGCGGGTCTCGTGCTGCTCGACGACCGCGAGCTGCGCGCCGTGCCCAGGACGGAGAGCGCGCGGGCGATGGCCGCGCTGACCCAGGACGGTCACGTCGAGTTCGACTTCACCGTGGACGAGGTCGTCGCGATGGGACGCCTGCCGCACAAGACCACGTTCCAGCGCGACGACGAGCACGACCGCGTCGTGTGCCGGGAGGCGCTGGAGCGGCTGGGGGTCGGCCACCTCGCCGCGCGCAGCTTCCTCACGCTGTCCGGTGGTGAGCGGCAGCGGGTCCTCATCGCCCGCGCCCTCGCGCAGCAGCCGGAGGTGCTGGTGCTGGACGAGCCGACGAACCACCTCGACGTGAAGCACCAGCTCGACGTGCTCGCGCTGGTCCGCGGTCTCGGGCTGACCGTGCTCACGGCCCTGCACGACCTCAACCTCGCCGCGTCGTACTGCGACCGCGTCGTGGTCCTGTCCGGCGGCCGGGTCGTCGCCGACGGGTCGCCCGCCGAGGTGCTGACCCCCGATCTCGTGCGCGACGTCTTCGGCGTCCGCGCGCACGTCGTGGCCCACCCCGTCAGCGGGGTTCCGCAACTGCTGTTCGACCACCTGGAGGAACCCCGTGGCCGGTAGGACGCTCGCGCTCGCCCTCGCCGCGGTGCTGCTGAGCACCGCGTGCGGCGCCACGATCGCGCAGGAGGACGCCGGAGGTGGCGCGGTCACGATCACCAACTGCGGGCAGCGGGTCACCTACGACCGGGTGCCCGAGCGGATCGTCACCAACGACACCGGCATCACCGAGATCGTCTTCGCGCTGGGCCTCGCCGACCGGGTGGCCGGGTACGTCGTCGGCACCGGGCACGCCAGCGACCTGGAGTCCTCGCCGTGGAAGGCGGAGTTCGCCGCCCGGCCGAAGATCGCCACGAAGATCTCCGCCGAGGTCGTGCAGGGCGCGAACGCCGACCTGGTGTTCGCCGGGTGGAACTACGGCTTCTCCGAGAGCACGGGGTTCACGCCGGACGCGCTCGCCGACCTGGGGGTGCCGACGTACCTGCTCACAGAGTCCTGCCGCAACGGCACCGGCACGCAGCGCGGCATCATGCCGCCGCTGGAGGCGCTCTACACGGACCTGCGCAACCTCGGGCAGATCTTCGGCGTGCCCGAGCGGGCCGAGGCGCTCGTCGCCCGGTACCAGCGGGAGGTCGCCGAGGCGGAGGAGCTGATGGAGGGCAGACCAGCGCCGGACGTGTTCCTCTACGACAGCGGCATCGACCAGCCCTTCACCTCCGGCGCCAACGCCGCGCCGCAGGAGATCGTGTCGCGCGCGGGCGGGCGCAACGTCTTCGACGACCTGGACGACAGCTGGACCACCGCGGGCTGGGAGAGCGTCGTCGACCGCGACCCGGACGTCGTGCTGATCAACGACTACGACGACGGGGACGCGGCGACCGCCGACGCGAAGCGCGAGTTCCTGCTGTCCCACCCGGCCATCGCGGACGTCACGGCGATCCGGGAGCGGCGGTTCTTCGTCCTGCCGTACGCCGCGCTGGTCGAGAGCCCGCGCAACCCCGCCGCGATCCGGGCGTTCGCCGAGTTCCTGGCGGCGATCCCGTGACCTGGCCCGCTCGCTGCGACGAGGTCCTGCCGCGCCGGGCGGACGGTCCGGTCGTGCCGTGGGCGGAGTTCTGCGATCCGGACGCGGAGCACCTGCGGCGCTGCGCGCAGGAGTGGCAGCGGCGCGGGGGGTTCGCCCACCGCCGCGCCGGGATCGTGCTGATCGCGTTCCGCGCGGGCTGGCTCGGGTGCTGCGCCACCGTGCCGGAGATCCACTTCGGACTTCCGCTGCCCGCGCTCTCCTCCGCGGGCGCGGTGCTGGGGGAGGGCGGGCGGCTGGCCGGTCTGCGGTTCGGCGATCCCGTGGACGACGGTGGCGACGGCGACCGGTCCGCGCTGTGGTGGCGGGAGACCGAGGCGTTCTTCGCGCCGCTCGCCCGCGGGCTCGCGGCGATCGGCGGGCCGCGCGCCGACGCCGCCGAGCTGTGGGGCAACCCCGTGGGGCTGATCGGCGCGGTGGCCGCGCGGCTCGCGTCGGCCGGGGCGCCCGGTGATCTGCTCGGGACCGCCCGCGCGCTGCGCGACGCCACCGGGCGGGCCGGTCTGCTGTCGCTGCGCGGCACCGGCGACGACTGGACGGCGCGGCGGCGCACCTGCTGCCAGTGGTGGCGGGCCGGCGGCGACTACTGCGCCGAGTGCGTGCTGCACGACTCCCCGGCCCGCTCCGACGGCTGACGCGCCCACATGGCGGGACGGATCGACCGGAGGCTGGTACGCGACCCGGTCCTGTGGCACCATCCGACCGTGGCCGTTCAGCTCTCCACGATCATTTCCGAGCGCGCCGGGTAGTGCTCCACGAGCCCCCGGCGCGCTGACCTCCCGCACCCCGCGGGGGGTCTTTTGTTTTCTCCCCCTTCTTCTCCCGCCCTCCTCCGAGGAGAACACCGTGACCAGCCTCCCGCTCGGCGACTCGTTCCACGTCTACGACACGACCCTGCGCGACGGTGCCCAGCGGGAGGGCATCTCCTACTCCGTGACCGACAAGCTCGCCGTGGCCCGCCACCTCGACGCGCTCGGCGTCGGGTTCGTCGAGGGCGGCTGGCCGGGGGCGCTGCCGAAGGACACCGAGTTCTTCGCCAGGGCCGCCGCCGGTGACCTCCAGCTGCGGCACGCGTCGCTCGTCGCGTTCGGCGCCACCCGCCGCGTGGGCCTGAAGGTGCAGGACGACCCGCAGGTCAGGGCGTTGCTGGACTCGCAGGCGCCGGTCGTGACGCTGGTGGCGAAGTCCGACCGGCGGCACGTCGAACTCGCCCTGCGCACCGACCAGGCGGAGAACCGGGCGATGGTGCGCGACACCGTGGCCTTCCTCGTCGGCGAGGGACGCAGGGTGTTCGTGGACGCGGAGCACTTCTTCGACGGCTACGCCTTCGACCCCGACTGCGCGCTGGGCGTGCTGGAGTCCGCTGTGGACGGTGGGGCCGACGTCGTGGTGCTGTGCGACACCAACGGCGGGCAGCTGCCGCTGGGACTCGCGGACACGGTGGCCGAGGTCGTGACCCGAACCGGGTTCCGGGTCGGCATCCACTGCCAGGACGACACCGGCTGCGCGGTCGCCAACACCCTGGCCGCCGTGCAGGCCGGGGCGACGCACGTGCAGTGCACCGCCAACGGCTACGGCGAGCGGGCGGGCAACGCCGACCTGTTCGCCGTGGTGGGGAACCTGGTGACCAAGCTCGGGATGCCGGTGCTGCCGCAGGGCGGCGTCGCCGAGCTCACCCGTGTCTCCCACGCGCTGGCCGAGATCGCGAACATCGCTCCCGACACCCACCAGGCCTACGTCGGGACGTCGGCCTTCGCCCACAAGGCGGGGCTGCACGCGAGCGCGATCAAGGTGGACCCGGAGCTCTACAACCACATCGACCCGGAGACCGTCGGCAACGGCATGAGGGTGCTGGTCACCGAGATGGCCGGCCGGGCGAGCCTCGAACTCAAGGGACGCGAGTTCGGCATCGACCTGGCCGGGCGGCCCGACGCGCTCGGCGGTGCCGTGCGCCGGGTCAAGGAGCTGGAGGCGCGCGGCTGGTCCTTCGAGGCGGCCGACGCGTCGCTGGAACTGCTGATGCTCGACGAACTGGGGGAGCTGGGTGAGCCGCCGTTCGAGCTGGAGTCCTACCGCGTCCTGCTCGACCACCGCTCCGACGGGGCCGACCTGGTCAGCGAGGCCACGGTGAAGGTGCACGTCGGCGGGCAGCGGGTGATCGCCACCGCCGAGGGCAACGGCCCCGTGCACGCGCTGGACGCCGCGCTGCGCACGGCGCTGCTGCCGCACGTCGGGTGGCTCGGCGCGGTGGAGCTGGCGGACTACAAGGTGCGCATCCTCACCGACCGGCCCGGCACCGACGCGGTGACGCGCGTGCTGGTCGAGTCCACCGACGGCGAGCGCGAGTGGACCACCGTGGGCGTGCACGCCAACATCGTCGAGGCGAGCTGGCTCGCCCTGCGCGACGCGCTGGTGCACAAGGCGGTGCGGGAGCGGACCCCCGCGGTGTGAGGGAGGTCCACCGGTTCCGCGCGAGCGGGCTAGGGTGAACGACGTGCGCATTGCCCGTATCGCTCATCCAGAAGGTGTCGCGTTCGCCGCCGTGCACGGGGAGGGCGACGACCTCCTGGCCGTGGAGATCGCCGACGACCCGAGCACGACGCCGTGGACCGATCCGACCTTCACCGGCCGGAAGTGGCCGCTGGCCGACGTCCGCCTGCTCACCCCGTTCCTGCCGCCGAAGATCGTCTGCATCGGCAAGAACTACGCCGACCACGCTCGGGAGATGGGGAGCGAGGTCCCCGAGAACCCGATCATGTTCCTCAAGCCCAACACGGCGGTGATCGGGCCGAACGCGGAGATCAAGCTGCCGGCCGGCTCCGGGCGCGTGGACTTCGAGGGCGAACTGGCCGTGGTCGTCGGCGTCGGGGGCCGGGACATCCCGGCCGACCGCGCCCGCTCGTCGATCCTGGGCTACACGATCGCCAACGACGTCACGGCCCGCGACCAGCAGAAGGCCGACGGCCAGTGGACCAGGGCGAAGGGGCACGACACGTTCTGCCCGCTCGGCCCGTGGATCGAGACGGAGTTCGACCCGTCGGACGTCGCCATCCGCACCGAGCTGGACGGCGAGGTGAAGCAGGACTCCCGCACGTCGCTGCTGCTGCACGACGTCGGTGAGTTGATCGCCTACATCTCGGCCGTGATGACCCTGCGCCCGCTCGACGTGATCCTCACCGGCACCCCCGCCGGGGTCGGCCCGATGACGGCGGGCCAGACGGTCTCGGTGACCGTCGAGGGCCTCGGCACCCTCACCAACCGGGTCGTCGACCGCTAGCCGCGCTCCGGCCGCCCGCCGGTGCTCCTCTCCGGTCCGCGTGGCACCGGAGCGGGGCTCCGGCGGGCGAACACCGGGGCGTGCTCCGGCCGCAGCCCGATCGACACCAGGTAGGCCGGGACCACCTGCAACGCCGGGAACCGCTGGATCAGCGCGAGCGGCTTCGGCAGACCGGGCTCCGGCGTGCGCGTGCCCTCCACGGTCCCGCGCAGGAACGCGTTCTGGATCAGCCGTTGCAGGCCCTGCGTCACGGCCGTGGCCAGCCACCGCCTGCGCTGCACGCGCGCCAGCTCCGCCGTGGAGACCCGGCCCCGCAGCAGCGGTGCGGCGAGCAGGGTGGCCGCCCCCACGGCGTCCTGCACGGCCAGGTTGATGCCGACGCCGCCGATCGGCGACATCGCGTGCGCGGCGTCCCCGATGCACAGCAGCCCGGCAGTGTGCCAGCGCCGCAGCCGGTCGAGCTTCACGTCCAGCAGCTTCACGTCGTCGAGCGACTCGACGGTGTCCATCCGGTCCGCCAGCCACGGCACCAGCGCGACGACCCTGCGCCGGAACGACTCCACGCCCTCGGCCCGCAGCAGCGCGTCGCTGCCCTTGCGGATCAGGAACGCCACCTGGAAGTGGTCGCCGCGGTTGAGCAGCACCGCGGCCTGCCCGGCGCCGAAGCGAGCCAGACCGCCCGCCGGTTCGCCGGGATCGCGCGGCACGCGGAACCACCACACGTCCATCGGGGCGCCGAAGGACCGCGCCGTCAGGCCGCTGCGCGCGCGCACCGACGAGTGCCGGCCGTCGGCCGCGACCACCAGGTCGGCCGC
This sequence comes from Umezawaea beigongshangensis, assembly GCF_016464305.1. Lineage (GTDB taxonomy): Bacteria > Actinomycetota > Actinomycetes > Mycobacteriales > Pseudonocardiaceae > Umezawaea_A > Umezawaea_A beigongshangensis. Next base: position 496,497 of record NZ_JAEIOJ010000001.1, on the reverse strand, counting down.
GATCTCGCCGGTGGACCCGTCCGCCGTGCGGAAGGCGACGCCGCTGACCCGGCCCCCCTCGGTCAGCAGGTCCGTCACCCGCGTGTTCATCCGCAGCTCGAAGGTGGGCTCCGCCCCCGCCGCCTCGGCCAGCAGGTCGAGGAAGTCCCACTGCGGCACGAGCGCGATGTGCTTGTGCGGACCGGGCAGCCGCGTCAGGTCGGCGATCGTGGCCAGCCCCTCGCCGACCATCACCTGCATCCGTTCGACCAGCTGGTGGGGCACCCGCTCGAACGCGGGACCGAGCCCCAGCTCGTCGAGCAGCGTCAGCGTCGACGAGTGCACGGTGTCCCCGCGGAAGTCCCGCAGGAAGTCGCCGTGCTTCTCCAGCACGGTCACCCGCACACCCGCCCGCGCGAGCAGCAGTCCCAGCACCATCCCGGCCGGTCCTCCGCCGGCCACGACGCACGTCGTCCTCTCCATCGCCGTTCCCCTTTTCAACAGCGGTTGAATAACTCGAGCATCCTCCGAGGTGGCTGGCGGGTCAAGGGGGAGCGCGGCCGATATCCTGACGGGGCCATGACCACTGCATCCGCACCTTCCGAGGTCCGCGTCCGCTTCTCGCCGTCGCCGACCGGAACGCCCCACGTCGGGCTCATCCGCACCGCACTGTTCAACTGGGCCTTCGCCCGCCACCACGGTGGCAAGGTCGTCTTCCGCATCGAGGACACCGACGCGGCCCGCGACTCCGAGGAGTCGTACCTCTCCCTGCTCGACGCGATGCGGTGGCTCGGCCTGGACTGGGACGAGGGCCCCGAGATCGGCGGCCCCCACGAGCCGTACCGGCAGAGCCAGCGCCACGAGGTCTACGCCGACATCGCGCGCCGCCTGTTCGAGGCGGGTGAGCTCTACGAGTCCTTCTCCACCAACGAGGAGGTCGAGGCCCGCCGCCGCGCCGCCGGGCAGGACCCCAAGCTCGGCTACGACAACGCCGACCGCGACCTCACCGACGAGCAGCGCGCCGCGTTCCGCGCGGAGGGCCGCGAGCCCGTGCTGCGCCTGCGGGTGCCCGACACCGACCTGGTGTGGCACGACCTCGTCCGCGGCGAGATCTCCTTCAAGGCCGGCAGCACCCCCGACCCGGTGCTGGTGCGCGCCAACGGCGTTCCGCTCTACCCGTTCACCAACCCCGTGGACGACGCCCTCATGGGCATCACGCACGTCCTGCGCGGCGAGGACCTCCTGCCCTCCACCCCGCGGCAGCTCGCGCTCTACGGCGCGCTCCAGCGCATCGGCGTCACCACGTTCACGCCGCAGTTCGGGCACCTGCCCTACGTCACGGGCGAGGGCAACAAGAAGCTGTCCAAGCGGGACCCGCAGTCGAACCTGTTCCTGTACCGGGACCGGGGCTTCCTGCCGGAGGGCCTGCTGAACTACCTCGCGCTGCTCGGCTGGTCCATCGCGGAGGACCGCGACATCTTCAGCGTCGACGAGCTGGTCGCCGCGTTCGACATCGACCGGGTGAGCGCCAACCCGGCCCGCTTCGACCTCAAGAAGGCCGAGGCGATCAACGCCGTCCACCTGCGCGCACTCCCCGTCGACGACTTCGTCGGCAGGGTCGTCCCGCACCTGGTGGACGACGGCGTGCTGTCCGCGGACCCCGCTCCCGAGCAGGTCGCCCAGCTCCGCGCCGTCGCACCGCTGGTGCAGGAGCGGCTGGTCGTGCTGTCCGAGGCGTCCGGGATGCTGCGCTTCCTCTTCGCCACCGAGGAGGAGTTCGCGCCGGAGCCCGACTCCGCCGCGAAGGCGCTCGGTGACGACGCGCGACCGGTGCTGCGCGCCGCGATCGACGCGCTGGAGTCCCTGCCGGACTGGACGACCGCGAGCGTCGAGGAGGCCCTGAAGACGTCTCTTGTGGACGGTCTCGGCCTGAAGCCGAGGAAGGCGTTCGCCCCCGTGCGGGTCGCCGTGACCGGCCGCACCGTCTCCCCGCCGCTGTACGAGTCCATGGAACTCCTCGGACGGGCTCGCTCGATCGGGCGTTTGCGGCGCGCTCTCGGCGACGCGTGATCGCACCTCCGGGCACGTGAGCGGTGACTTGACCGTGCAAGTGCCCGGAGGAATCACCTCCTCGGCCGAATCGGCAGGAGGGTGAACGCGCCTAGCCTCACGGGGTGACAACTGCGTCCCCGACAGACGTTCGGAAGAAAACCGGCGACATCCGCGCGGTGTGCTTGGACGTCGACGACACGCTCGTCGACTACAGCACCTCCTCGCGGGCCGCGTTGGCCTCGATGGTCGGTAACGCCGACGCCTGGTCGTTGTGGCAGCGCATCACCGACGAGCACTGCGACCGCCTCCTCGCCGGTGAGCTCCAGTACGAGTCCATGCGCAACATCCGCACGCGCGCGTTCTTCGCCGCGCTGGGCGAGGACCTCGACCTGGACGAGGCGACGCGTCGGGAGTGCCACCGCCAGGAGGTGCTGGCCAGGGGGTGGCGTCTCTTCCCCGACGTCGTCCCCTGCCTGGAGTGGCTGCGCGCCAGCGGCCTGCCCGTCGCCGCCGTGAGCAACGCCTCCGGCCGCCACCAGCGCGTGAAGATCGCCGCGCTGGGCCTGTCCCAGTACTTCGACAGCGTGCTGATCGCCGGCGAGGTCGGCTGCGCCAAGCCCGACAGGGTGATCTTTCACACGGCCTGCGTCGGACTCGGCGTCTCGCCCCACGACGTCGTCCACGTGGGTGACCGGCTGCACGCCGACGCCATCGGCGCACGCGACGCCGGGATGCGCGGGGTGTGGCTGAACCGGCACGGACCGTGCGAGGGGACGACGCCGTGGGGCGTGACGACCATCAGCAGCCTCTCGGAGCTCCCCGAGCTCCTCGTCTGCGAGCTGTCCGGCGCCACCGCCTGACCGACCCGAACCGGCTCTCACCTCGTGCGATGCACGTCGGTGGGGGCCGATTTCACTTCTGCGGGGTCTGTGGTCTAGTATTTATCTCGGCAGGAACGAGCGGCCCCGGAAGCAAGACCCGGACGCTGATCGGGAAAGCCGATGGGGTATGGTGTAATTGGCAGCACGACTGATTCTGGTTCAGTTAGTCTAGGTTCGAGTCCTGGTACCCCAGCTGCAACGGTAGAAAAAGCAGTATGGTAAGCTACCGGGGCAAGAAAAACTGAAGACAGAGGTAGTACCTAGGGCCCCGTCGTCTAGCGGCCTAGGACGCCGCCCTCTCAAGGCGGTAGCGTGGGTTCGAATCCCATCGGGGCTACAGAGCTGGAAGAGCCGTGACTCGCACTGCGAGTCGCGGCTCTTTCGCATGTCACATCGGGGGCCGAGCCCCCGAACCCCCAGGCAGGAGGGGCTCCGCCCCCCTGCACCCCCCCGGTGGGCTCGCCTTCGGCATCGCTGCTCGTTCGGCATCGCCGCTTGCCTTTGCGTCGCGAGGTGGTGGTTCTGGTGCCGGGAGTTGGCGGTTCGCGTACCGGTGGTGGGGCTTTGGGTGCTGAGTGGTGGGGTTTGGGGTTTGGCGGGGCGGCTTGCCGTGAATGTTGCGAAGGCCACAGGACTTTGTCCTGTGGCCTTCGTCGGGCTTCTGCTTTTGCTAGAGGCGGGATTGGAGGGCTTCTGCTGCGGCCAGCAGGTCGGCCGCCCATCTCGCCCCCGGACGTCTGCCCATGCGGTCCACGGGGCCCGAGACGCTGATCGCCGCCACCACGGTGCCCGTGCTGTCCCGCACCGGGGCCGAGACGCTCGCCACTCCCGGCTCGCGCTCGGCGACGCTCTGGGCCCAGCCCCGGCGGCGCACCTCCAGCAGCGTCCGCTCGCCGTAGACCGCCTCCGTCAGGACCGAGCGCTGCGTCGCGGGGTCGGCCCACGCCGCCAGCACCTTCGCCCCCGAACCCGCCGTCATCGGCAAGCGCGCCCCGATCGGCACGGTGTCCCGCAGACCGCTCGGCGGCTCGGCCGAGGACACGCAGATCCGCTGGATCCCGTCCCGCCGGTAGAGCTGCACGCTCTCGCCCGTGATGTCGCGGAGCCGCGGCAGCACGGACGACGCCGCGTCCAGCAGCGGGTCCGTCGCCCCGCCGGCCAACTCCGCCAGTGCCGCACCTGGACGCCAGCGCCCGTCCGAACCCCGTCGCAGCAACCGGTGCACTTCCAGGCCCACGGCCAACCGGTGCGCGGTCGCCCTCGGCAGACCGGTCCGGTTGCACAACTCCGCGAGCCCGCACGGATCCTTCGCGACGGCGTTCAACACGGCCACAGCCTTGTCCAGGACGCCGATCCCGCTATGCTGTCCCACAGCGCGATACTAACTTCCCGCTATCTGGGAAGTCCAGACGTATCGGGGGCCCGGTTCCCGGAGAGCCCGCTCCCGCAGACGAACGAGATCGAAACCCGAACGGGGAGAAGCGATGAGCCGCACGCTCGCGGAGAAGGTGTGGGAGGCGCACGTCGTGCGTCACGGCAGTGGCGCTGAGCCCGACCTGCTCTACATCGACCTCCACCTGCTCCACGAGGTCACCAGCCCGCAGGCGTTCGACGGGCTCCGGCTCGCGGGCCGCGCGCTCCGCCGTCCCGACCTGACGATCGCGACCGAGGACCACAACGTGCCGACGATCGGCATCGACCTGCCGATCGCCGACCCGGTGTCGCGCACCCAGGTCGACACGCTGCGCCGCAACTGCGCCGAGTTCGGCGTGCGGCTGCACCCGATGGGCGACGTGGAGCAGGGCATCGTGCACGTCGTCGGTCCCCAGCTCGGCCTCACCCAGCCGGGCATGACCGTGGTGTGCGGCGACAGCCACACGTCCACGCACGGCGCGTTCGGCGCCCTCGCCTTCGGCATCGGCACCTCCGAGGTCGAGCACGTCATGGCGACGCAGACGCTGCCGCTGCGCCCGTTCAAGACGATGGCCATCACCATCGACGGCACGCTGCGTCCCGGTGTCACCGCGAAGGACGTGATCCTCGCCGTCATCGCGAAGATCGGCACCGGCGGCGGCCAGGGCTACGTCCTGGAGTACCGGGGCACGGCGCTGGCCGGGCTGTCGATGGAAGCGCGCATGACGATCTGCAACATGTCGATCGAGGCGGGCGCCCGCGCCGGGATGATCGCGCCGGACGAGACGACCTTCGAGTACGTGAAGGGCCGCCCGCACGCGCCCACCGGTGCCGACTGGGACGCTGCCGTGGAGCACTGGAAGACGCTGCGCACCGACGACGACGCCGTGTTCGACGCGGAGGTGTTCGTCGACGCCGACGAGCTGACGCCGTTCGTCACGTGGGGGACGAACCCGGGACAGGGCCTGCCGCTGAGCGCGTCCGTCCCCGACCCGGAGGCGATCGGCGACGACAACGAGCGGGTGGCCGCGGAGAAGGCGCTGGCCTACATGGGGCTGGAGCCGGGCACGCCGCTGCGCGACATCCGCGTCGACACGGTGTTCCTGGGGTCCTGCACCAACGGCCGCATCGAGGACCTCAGGGCCGCCGCGGACGTGCTCAGGGGCCAGCGGGTGGCCAGCGGCGTGCGGATGCTCGTGGTGCCCGGTTCGATGCGCGTGCGCGCGCAGGCCGAGTCGGAGGGGCTGCACGAGGTGTTCCTCGCCGCCGGCGCCGAGTGGCGGCAGGCGGGGTGCTCGATGTGCCTGGGCATGAACCCCGACCAGCTCGCGCCGGGGGAGCGCAGCGCCTCGACCTCGAACCGCAACTTCGAGGGCAGGCAGGGCAAGGGCGGCCGGACCCACCTGGTGTCCCCGCTCGTCGCCGCGGCCACGGCCGTGCGCGGCACGCTCTCCTCGCCCGAAGACCTGATCAGCGCTCACGCCTGAGAGGACCAGCAGACATGGATGCCTTCACCACCCACACCGGTGTCGGGGTGCCGCTGCGGCGGTCCAACGTGGACACCGACCAGATCATCCCGGCCGTCTACCTCAAGCGGGTCACCCGCTCGGGGTTCGAGGACGGCCTGTTCGCCGCGTGGCGCAACGACGAGCAGTTCGTGCTCAACCAGGAGCCCTTCCGGGCGGGCAGCGTGCTCGTCGCGGGACCCGACTTCGGCACCGGCTCGTCTCGCGAGCACGCCGTCTGGGCGCTGATGGACTACGGCTTCCGGGTGGTCCTCTCGTCCCGATTCGCGGACATCTTCCGGGGGAACTCCGGTAAGCAGGGTCTGCTCGCCGCCCAGCTGTCGCAGTCGGACGTCGAATTGCTCTGGAAGCTGCTGGAGAACGAGCCGGGCACGGAGGTCGCGGTCGACCTGGCGGCGAAGACGGTTCGCGCCAAGGAGTTCACCGCCCCCTTCGAGATCGACGACTACACCCGCTGGCGCCTGCTGGAAGGGCTCGACGACATCGCGCTGACGCTGCGCCACGCCGACGAGATCGGCGAGTTCGAGTCGCGGCGGAAGAGCTGGCTGCCGACCACCGATCCGGTTCCGGCGAGCTGATCGGGGGCCAGCGGATTCCCCTTCTCGCAGGGGGAATCCGCAAGGCCACCGGACCCATCACCCGGCCCCCTTCCAGCCGATTCAGTCCCTCGACGGGGCACAATTGCCCACACCCCAACGAAAAATCTGGCGTGGCGATTGGAATTTCCCTTCACATGGGCTTACCGTGGCGTGCAGTCGGCCCGACTAGGGCCGTGAGCGTCCTGGGAGGGACTGACGGTGAACAAGGCCCAGCTCATCGAGGCGCTCGCCGAGCGCCTTGGCGACAAGAAGAACGCGGCAGTGGCGGTCGACGGTCTCGTCGACGTCATCGTCCGCAGCGTCCACAAGGGCGAGAAGGTCAACATCACGGGCTTCGGCGTCTTCGAGAAGCGCGCCCGCGCGGCTCGCACCGCGCGCAACCCGCGCACCGGTGAGACCGTGAAGGTCAAGAAGACCAACGTGCCCGCCTTCCGCGCCGGTTCGACGTTCAAGGACGTCGTCAGCGGTGCCAAGAAGCTGCCGAGGGTGGCCGCCGCCAAGCCGGCCGCGTCCGCTCGTGCGGCCGCGGCGGCCAAGCCGGCCGCCGCGACCAAGGCTCCGGCCGCTCGCAGCACCACCACCACGCGTGCCGCCGGCACGCGTGCGACCACTGCGCGCAGCACCACCGCGCGCACGACGGCCGCTGCCGCCACCAAGGCTCCGGCCCGCAAGACCACCGCGGCAGCGGCGGCCAAGCCGGCGGCCAAGGCGTCGACGGCGACGGCGACGAAGGCGACCGCCACCAAGGCGACCGCGGCGAAGACCACCGCCGCCAAGCCCGCCGCGAAGGCGACCCCGGCCGCGAAGGCGACCCCGGCTGCGAAGCCGGCCGCCAAGCGCGCGTCCACGGCGAAGGCGACCGCTTCGGCGGCGGCCAAGCCGGCGGCGGCGAAGGCCGCCTCCACCACGACCGCGGCTGCGAAGCCCGCGGCACGGAGGACGGCTGCGGCCAAGAAGAAGTGAACCGCCGCTTCAGCTCGCTGAAGCGCAACTGCGCCCGCTGTACCGGAACGGACGCGTTCCGGCACAGCGGGCGTTTCACGTCTGAAGGGGAAACCGACCACCGCTCGCCCGCCGCCGCGGACGGCGAATTCCCGGCGCACGCCGGGAGAGGTGACGCGTCCCACCCGTCGTGCTCTCGCCCGGCGCGCGCGATGCGCTCGGGGATGCCGCGAATTCGCCGTCGAATTGCCCGCTGAGAGTGTGAAAGGCCCTCAGCGGGGTACCGGGGCGGGCAGCGGGCTCGCCAGGTAGTGCGCGGCCACCAGCTTCGGCCACGTCGACGCGGAATCCGAAGTGGACCAGGGCGCGGAAGGACGGGTGAACGACAGCACCCACGCGCTGCCCTTCTTCGAGTGCACCTCGCCCGTCCGCAGTCCGCTCATGTCCGCCAGCGATCCCACCAGAGCGGGAATCACCCCGCCCTGACTCGACACGGTGGAAACGCCGCCGCCGCGCACGATCTCCAGGAATCGCACCAGACCCGCGTCCGGATCCGGCCAGTAACCCTCCTCGGAGAGGCGCGGTTCGCGCAGCACGGGCACGCCCAGGTCGTCCGCGGCGCCCCGCACGGTCTGCACGCAGCGCAGCCGCGGCGCGGCGTGCACACGGGTCACGCCGAACAGCGGCAGCAGTTCCCGCACCGCCTCGGCCTGTCGCCACCCGGCGGAGCTGAGCGGGCGCAGGTCGTCGTCGCCGTGCCAGTTCTCCCGCTTGCCCGCCTTGGCGTGCCGCACCAGCAGCACCGTCGCGAGGTCGGCCGGGAGCGCCGTGAACGCCGCCAGCACCTCGCGGTCGTGCGAGTGGCTCAGCAGCGGGAAGGCCTCCTCCGGCGACAGCCAGCGCAGTTGGTCCACCTCGTCGTTCGCCGCGAACGCGCCGGAGCACGCCCGCGCCGACCAGTAGTCCACGACCTTGGGCACCCCGCGCACGAAGTAGTCGACGCGCTGGAGGTACCGGCCGAGAACGGCGTGGAAACCCGTCTCCTCGGCGATCTCGCGCACCGCGGCCGCCGGTGCGGTCTCCCCGGTGTCGAGCTTGCCCTTGGGCAGCGACCAGTCGTCGTAGCGCGGCCGGTGCACCAGGGCCGTCTCGATCCCGCCCGCGGCGCGCTCGCGCCACAGCACCCCACCGGACGCCCGGATCACGTCCCGTTCCTCGTGGCCCACTGTTCCCTCAGCCCGAAGCGCCGTACTTGCGCAGCAGCGCGACCTGGTGATCCCTGACCCTGGCGCCGTTGGACGGCGACGGCTCCCACTCGCCGTCCGTGCGCAGCACCCAGCAGCGCGTGGACGGCTCCAGCGCGGAGTCGAACATCTCGTCCAGCCGCGTGGTGAGCTTCGGATCGGTCACCCTGAGCTGGACCTCCACCCGGCGGTCGAGGTTGCGGTGCATCATGTCCGCGCTGCCGATCCAGTGCTCGCCGGAGCCGACGAAGTGGAACACCCGCGAGTGCTCCAGGAACCGGCCGAGGACCGAGCGCACGTGGACGTTGTCGCTCAGACCGGGGATGCCGGGCTTGAGCGTGCACACGCCGCGGACCACGACGTGCACCGGCACACCGGCCTGCGACGCCCGGTACAGCGAGTCGATCACCTGCTCGTCGACGAGCGAGTTCACCTTGATCCGCACACCGGCGGGGCGGCCGGCGCGGGCGTGCTCGATCTCCCGCTCGATGCGCTCCACGATGCCGCGGCGCACGCCGTGCGGGGCGACGAGGAGGCTGCGGTAGTCGTCCTGGCGCGCGTAGCCGGTGAGGACGTTGAACAGGTCCGTCAGGTCGGCGCCGATCGCCGGCTCCGCGGTCAGGATGCCGATGTCCTCGTACAGCCGGGCCGTCTTCGGGTTGTAGTTGCCGGTGCCGATGTGGCAGTAGCGGCGGATGGTCGAGCCCTCCTGCCGCACCACCAGCGAGGTCTTGCAGTGCGTCTTGAGGCCCACCAGCCCGTAGACGACGTGCACGCCGGCCTTCTCCAGCGTGCGGGCCCAGGTGATGTTGGCCTGCTCGTCGAAGCGCGCCTTGATCTCCACCAGAGCCACGACCTGCTTGCCCGCCTCGGCGGCGTCGATCAGGGCGTCGACGATGGGGGAGTCGCCGGAGGTGCGGTAGAGCGTCTGCTTGATCGCCAGCACGTTCGGGTCCGCGGCGGCCTGCTCGATGAAGCGCTGCACGCTCGTGGAGAACGAGTGGTAGGGGTGGTGCACCAGCACGTCGCCCTCGCGCAGCGTCGCGAAGATGCTCTTGGGCGTCTCCCGCTCCCCGAACGCCGGGTGCGTCGCCGGGACGAACGGCTGGTCCTTGAGCTGCTTGCGGTCGATGCCGTAGAGCTGCCACAGGCACGACAGGTCGAGCAGACCGGGCACCTGGACCACGTCGTGCGGGTCGACCTCCATCTCCCGCAGCAGCAGTTCCAGCATGTGCTCGGTCATGTCGTCGGCCACCTCCAGCCGCACCGGCGGACCGAAGCGGCGGCGGGCCAGTTCGCGTTCGAGGGCCTTGAGGAGGTCCTCGTCGCGGTCCTCCTCGACCTCCAGGTCGGCGTTGCGGGTGACCCGGAAGGCGTGGCACTCCAGGATCTCCATGCCGGCGAACAGGTGGCTCAGGTGCGCGGCGATCAGCTCCTCCAGCGGCAGGAACGTCGCGGAGCCGCTGGCGCGGTCGGCCTCCACCCGCACCAGGCGCGGCACGTTGTCCGGCACCTTCAGGCGCGCGAAGCGCTCGCGGCCGCCCTCGGGGTCGCGCACGGTGACGGCGAGGTTCAGCGACAGCCCGGAGATGTAGGGGAACGGGTGCGCGGGGTCGACCGCCAGCGGCGTGAGCACCGGGAAGACCTGGGCGGTGAAGTAGGTGGACAGCCGCGCGCGGTCGAAGTCGGTGAGATCGGCCCACGTCACGAGGCTGATCCGGTGCTCCTCCAGACCGGGGCGGATCTGTTCCAGGAACGTGCGCGCGTGCTGCTCGACGAGTTCCTGGGTGCGCTTGGCGATGTTGGCGAGCTGCTCGCGCGGCGTGAGCCCGTCCGCGCTGCGCACGGACAGACCGGTCTCGTCGCGGCGCTTCAGCCCGGCGACCCTGACCATGTAGAACTCGTCGAGGTTCGACGCGAAGATCGCCAGGAACTTCGCCCGCTCCAGCAGCGGCTGGGAGGAGTCCTCGGCGAGCGCGAGCACCCTGGCGTTGAAGTCCAACCAGGACAGCTCCCGGTTGAAGTACCGGTCGTCGGGCAGGTCGGCGGTGGGATCGTGCTCGACCGTCACCGCCGGGGGAGCGGCCGGGATCGACCGGTGCGACTCGGTCTGCCCGGGCTCCGGTTCGGGCTTCGGGTTGGAACTGCGACGGGACGCCGCGCGGGGTGCCCGTCGGCTCCCTGCCGCGGCGGTGGAGGTCCTCGTTCGACGGACCCTCGCGGGAGGAGTCCCCTGCTCGTCGTTGTTCTCCGTGCTCACCCGGCCATTGTCGCCCACGATGCGCTGAATCGCGCCGAACTGGGACGACGGGGAGATGAACTACACCCTCTCAGCAGGGCGGAGCCACCTTCCGGACCGGTTCTCCCGGCTCGCCGAGGAGCCGGACCCGCTGGCCGGGACGCAGGAAGCGCCAGCCGCCGAGGCGCACCGCGGCGGCGTCGACGTCCACCAGCAGCCCGTCGTCCCGCAGCACGACCGCGGAACCGTCGGGGTGGAAGGCGCTGACGGTGGCCGGCACGGTCCGCTCCGGCACGGTCTGCTCGGGGACGGTCTGCTCGGGGACGGTCTGCTCGGGGACGGTCTGCTCCGGCACTGTCCGCTCTGGCACGGTCACACCGTACTCAGCGCCGCGCGCAGGCCGCGGCGCACAGCGCGGAGGTGCGGGGGCCCAGGCCCAGCGCGCCGGCCGCGTCGAGGTCGGCCGCGGTGTCCACGTCGGTCCGCAGCGACGGCCAGTGCCCCGCGAGCAGGTGCGCGTCCGCGCCGTGCGCCGCGGCCGAGCCGACGCCGAAGCGCGGATCGAGGTCCCCGCCGCGCGCCGAGAGCAGCAGCACCGTGCCCGTGCCCTGCCGGTCCGGGCAGAACGCCCTGCGGCCACCGGCGCGCGCGACGGCGTCGTCCAGCTCGGCGGGGCGCAGCGCGGGCAGGTCGGCCTGGAGCGCGCCGACGACCGAGCCGGGGTCGCGGGCGCGCAGCACCGCGGCGCCGTGCCGCAGCGCCTCGTTCAGCCCGGACGGAACGGGGTCCTCGACCGTCTCGACGCCCAGCGCGGCGAGCTCGGCTCTCACGATCGGGTCGGACGTGACGGTGATCACCGACCGCACGCGGGTGGCGCGCACGGCGGCCCCGATCGTGTCCAGCGCGAGGGCCAGCGCGAGGGTCGCGTGCGCGACGGGGTCGCCCGCGCCGCGGTCCGCCGCGCCGAGCAGTCGCGACTTCGCCCGGTCCAGTGTCTTGACCGGCACCACCAGATCCACGTCTGAACGCACGGACGCCATACTCCCCGATCTCGGCTGGACCTGGCCGGGGCCACCGGTGAAGACTCCACCGGCGAGCGGGCGACGACGAGCGGGGGATCGGGTGGAACGCGAGAGGGGCGGCTTCTGGGTCGGGTTCGTCGCGGTGGCCTGCCACGTGCTCACGGCCGCGCTGGCCCGGCGTCGCGAGCACCACGCCCACCGCGTCCCCGCGCGGGGCGGAGCGCTGCTCGTGCTCAACCACGTCTCCCACCTCGACCCGTTCTACGACGCACTCCTCGTCCACGGCCACGGCCGCGTGCCGCACTTCATGGGCAAGCACGGCCTGTGGAAGATCCCGGTGGCGGGCGCGCTGCTGCGGGCCTGCCGGCAGATCCCGGTCTACCGGGGCACGGCCGACGCGGGCGAGAGCCTGCGGGCGGCCCACGCGTCGCTGGCCGGCGGCGAGGTCGTCGTGATCTACCCGGAGGGCACGATCACCCGCGACCCCGACGGCTGGCCGGGACCGTCCCGCACGGGCGCGGCGCGGCTCGCGCTGGCCCACGACGTGCCGGTGATCCCGGTCGCCCGCTGGGGCACGCTCGACGTGTACGACCACTACCGCAAGAGGTTCCGCCCGCTGCCGCGCAAGACCGTGGTGACGGTCGTGGGCGAACCCGTCGACCTGTCGGCGCACCGCGGCAGGACCGCCGACGCCGACCTGCTGCACGAGGTGACCGACCTGCTGATGAACCGGGTGACGACGCTGCTGGCCGAGGTGCGCGGGCAGGAACCGCCGGACGGGTTCCCCCGCTCCGGTCCGACCGGGACGAGCGACTGATGGCCGTGCGACGCGTGGCCGTCCTCGGGGCGGGGTCCTGGGGCACCGCCTTCGCGAAGGTCCTCGCCGACTCCGGCACCGACGTCGTGCTGTGGGCGCGGCGCGACGAGATCGCGGACTCGATCACCCGCGAGCGGATCAACACCGGCTACCTGCCCGGCGTGGTGCTGCCGGACAACCTCGGCGCGACCTCCGACGCGGGGCTGGCGCTGCGCGGCGCGGACGCCGTCGTGCTGGCCGTGCCGAGCCAGACCCTGCGCGCCAACCTGTCGGCGTGGCGACCGCTGCTGCCCTCCGGGGCGACGCTGGTGAGTCTCGCCAAGGGGGTGGAGCTGGGCACGCTCAAGCGGATGAGCGAGGTGATCGGCGAGGTCGCGGGCGTGCCGCAGTCGCAGGTGGCCGTCGTGTCCGGACCGAACCTGGCCAAGGAGATCGCCGCGGAGCAGCCCACGGCCACGGTCATCGCGTGCACCGACCACGACCGCGCCGTGGACCTCCAGCGCGCCTGCTCCAACGGCTACTTCCGCCCCTACACCAACACCGACGTCGTCGGCTGCGAGCTCGGCGGCGCGTGCAAGAACGTGATCGCGCTCGCCTGCGGCATGGCGGCGGGGCTGGGGTTCGGCGACAACACGATGGCCTCGATCATCACCCGCGGCCTGGCCGAGACGGCCCGGCTGGGGGCCGCGCTGGGCGCGGACCCGCTGACGTTCGCCGGTCTCGCCGGACTGGGCGACCTGGTGGCGACGTGCGCGTCGCCGCTGTCGCGGAACAGGTCCTTCGGCGAGCGGCTCGGCCGCGGCGAGACCCTCGCGCAGGCGCAGGAGGCCGCGCACGGGCAGGTCGCCGAGGGGGTGAAGTCGTGCTCGTCGATCCGCGAGCTGGCGCGGCGGCTGGACGTGGAGATGCCCATCACCGACGGTGTGCACGGCGTGTGCCACGACGGACTGGACCCGAGGGCGCTGGGAGCGGCGCTCATCGGTCGTGAGCGGAAGGCGGAACGGCAGTGACGACGGACACGGGGTGGGGCGACGGGACGCGGTGCGTGCACGGCGGTGAGCCGGAGCGCGTCGGCGGCGGGCCGTTCATGTCGAGCCCGGTGTTCGCCTCGGCGTTCCACCTGGGCGGCGACGACACCTACGGCCGGTCGGGCAACCCGACCTGGCGCGCGCTGGAGACGGCGCTGGGCGAGCTGGACGGCGGGGAGTGCGTGCTGTTCCCGTCCGGCATGTCGGCGATCTCCACCCTGCTGCGGTCGGTCCTCGACGCCGGTGACGCGGTCGTGCTGCCGTCCGACGGCTACTTCCTCACCCGCAAGTACGTGGCGCAGGAGCTGGCGCCGCTGCGGCTGGACGTGCGGGAGACACCGACCGCCGGGCCGTGGCCCGACCTCACCGGTGTGCGGCTGGTGCTGCTGGAGTCGCCGTCCAACCCCGGTCTGGACGTGTGCGACATCGCCGGGCTCGCGGAGGCCGCGCACGCGGCGGGCGCGCTGCTGGCGGTGGACAACACCACCGCGACCCCGCTGGGGCAGCGCCCGCTCGCGCTGGGCGCCGACGTCGTCGTGGCCAGCGACACCAAGGCGGTGGCCGGGCACAGCGACGTGCTGCTCGGGCACGTGACGGTGTCCGATCCGGACCTGGCCGAGCGGCTGCGCTCGGCGCGGACGGTGAGCGGCGCCATCCCCGGCCCGTTCGAGACCTGGCTCGCGCACCGCGGGCTGGGCACGCTCGACCTGCGGCTCGCGCGGCAGGCGGCCAACGCCGCCGCCCTGCACGCCGCCCTGCGCGACCACCCGGCCGTGACGGGGCTGCGCTGGCCGGGCGCGGCCGACGACCCGGCGCACGAACTGGCGGCCAGGCAGATGCGCCGCTTCGGCGGGGTGCTGACGTTCCAGCTGGCCGGGCTGCCCGAGGTGGAGCGGTTCCTGGCGCGCAGCCGCCTGATCAACGCGAGCACCAGCTTCGGCGGTCTGCACAGCAACCTGGACCGCCGCGCCCAGTGGGGCGACCCGGTGCCGGAGGGCCTGGTCCGCCTGTCGGCGGGGTGCGAGGACACCGACGACCTGGTGGCGGACGTGCTCACCGCTCTGTCCTGACACGGCTCCGTCCTGACACGGCTCTGTCCTGACACGGCCCCGTCCTGAACCCGATCGGGTCCACCTGGTGGGACCGGGTTGACCGGTGTGGTGAGCGCTGGAACCCTCGTGGAGTGCTGTTTCGCGCCATGATCGACGGGCGGGGTCACATCGACCTCGGCCTGGTCGCCAGCGCGCTCTGTCCTTCTCGGTGATCGTCTCGCGTCCGGCCGGTTCCCCGTGAACCGGTGTCCGCTCGTTCACCCGTGAAGGAACACGACTCCCATGTTCGCCGTGCCGGAGAACACCGTCGCCCTGCCCGAATCCCGTGCCGCCCTGCACCCCGTGCGCATCGCGCTGGAGGTCGCCGCGGATCGCGAGCGCTGGCGCCACCTGCTGCGCTACGACCCCGACACCCGCTTCGCGGCGCTCGTCGAGCGGACCCCCGAGCAGGAGGTCTGGCTGATGAGCTGGCTGCCGGGCCAGCACACCGACCTGCACGACCACGGCCCCGCCTCCGGCGCGTTCACCCTCGTCCGCGGCGCGCTGTCGGAGACCGTGGCGCGAGGAGCGGTGCAGGTCGTCCACCACCTGCACGCCGGTCAGTCCAGGGTGTTCGGGCCGGGGTACGTGCACCGGGTCCGCAACGACGGGCCGGACCCGGCGGTGACGGTGCACGTCTACCGGCACGGGCCGCGCGCCACCACCCCCTACCGCTTCGACCCCGTGGACGGGCCTACCGCGCTCGGCTGAGCACGTGCGGGGGCACCGCGAGGTCCGACGCCGGCAGCGGCTCGCCCCACACCGCGCGCAGCGGCAGCACCCCGGCCCACGCCGTGTTCGCCTCGACGTCGGCCTCGTCGTCGCCGGGCGGGCCGGTCCGCACCTTCACCGACGCCTCGGTCAGGTCCAGGGCCAGCACGGCCGTCGCGGCCAGCTCGCGCGGCGCGGGGCGGCGGGCGTGGTCCCACGAGCCGGGCGCGAGGTGCTCGGTGAGCACCCGCAGCGCGTGCTCGGGGTCGGCGGCCGGGACCGCGACGCCGTGCACCACGGCCGAGCGGTAGTTCATCGAGTGGTGGAACGACGACCGGGCGTAGACGACGCCGTCGACGTGCGTCACGGCCACGCACACCGGCGCTCCGGCGCTCGCCTCGCGCATCGTGCGCGCTCCTGTGGAACCGTGCAGGTAGAGCACGTCGCCGTCGCGCCCGTAGCCGGTCGGCAGCACCACGGGCGTGCCGTCGACGACGACGGCGAGGTGGCAGACCAGACCGGCGTCGAGGATCTCGTGCAGCACGGCGCGGTCGGTCTCGACCCGCGCCTTGCCGCGCCGGACGGTGCTGCGGGGAGTGGGTGAGAGCGTCATGTGCCCACTGTCGACGCTGAAGTGGCATCCTGAAAGCTCCAGTTTGCAAGTTTTCTGAAAGGCCACTTTCATGGCGGAGACCGCACTGCCGGTGACCCTGGACCGCACGTCGGCCGAACCGCTCGCCGTGCAGCTCGCCGACGCCCTGCGCACCGCCGCCGCCGAGGGCAGGCTGCGCAGCGGCGACCGGCTGCCGTCCACGCGCGCCCTGGCCACCCGGCTGGGCGTGAGCAGGACGGTCACCGCCGCCGCCTACGAGCAGCTGCACGCCGAGGGCTGGATCGCCGGGCGGCACGGCTCCGGGACCTACGTCACCACCACCCCGCCCGGCGCGCTGCGCAAGCGTTCGCGCAAGGCCGCGCCCGCGCCCAGCAGCACCGAGGTGGTGGACCTCGCGCCCGGTGCGCCGTGGGCCGACGGGCTGGACCGGGCCGCGTGGCGGCGGGCGTGGCGCGCCGCGGCCGACGCGGCGCCGCTGTTCCGGCCGCAGCGCGCCGGACTGCCCGAGTACCTGTCGGTCGTGGCCGAGCACCTGCTGCGCCACCGCGGTCTGGCCGTGCGGAGTCACCGCGGCCTCGCCGTGCAGAGCGGGCCGAGCGAGGAGCTGGTGCTCGCCACCGGAGGCACGACCGCCGCGCTCACCGAACTCGCCGCGGCCGTGTTCCGGCCCGGTGACGCGGTCGCCGTGGAGGAGCCCGGCTACCAGCGCGCGGTGTGGGCGCTGCGCGGGGCCGGCCTGCGCGTGCTGCCCGCGCCCGTGGACGAGGAGGGGCTGCTCGTGGAGGGCGTCCCCGCCGGTGTCCGGGCCGTCTACTGCTCACCGGCGCACCAGTACCCGCTGGGCGGGCGCATGTCCGCCGGTCGCCGCGTGGCGCTGGTGGAGCGGGCCCGTCGCGACGGGTGGCTCGTGGTGGAGGACGACTACGACGGCGAGCTGCGCTACGACGTGGCGCCGCTGCCGCTGCTCGCCGCGCTCGCCCCGGACGTGGTGGTGCACCTCGGCACCACCAGCAAGATCCTCACGCCGACGCTCGGCGCGGGCTGGATGGTCGCCCCGGAGGCCGTCGCCGCGCAGGTGCTGGCGCACCGCGACCGCACCGGGACGAGCCCGGCCCCCGCGGGGCAGCGCGTGCTCGTGGAGCTGGCCCGGCACGGCGACCTGGGACGGCACCTGCGGCGGCTGCGGCGCGAGCTGTCCGAGCGGCGGGCCCTGCTGGTGGACGCGCTGGGCGAGGCCGGGATCGAGGTCGTGGGCGACGACGCGGGCGCGCACGTCGTGGTCCGCCTGGCGTCCGACCGGGCCGAGCGGGAGCTGCTGGCCGCCGCCGAGCAGCGCGGCCTGCGGCTGGACGGCCTGGGACGGCACCACGCGGGACGCCCGGTCGTGCACGGTGCCGCCATCGGGTACGGCGCGTGCTCCCGCGAGCAGCTCGTGGCCGCCCTGCCCGTGCTCGTGTCGCTGCTGTCCACCCGGGACCGGACGATCTCCGGAGGGGACCGGTGATCGGCGCAGGTGACGTCCTCGTCACCCCGCCCGGTGACCGGGTCGGTGCGGTTGAGCCATCCGGGTAGGTTGACCCCATGACGCAGCGCAAGACCAGGGTCGCCGTCGTCTTCGGCGGACGCAGCACCGAGCACACGGTGTCCTGCGTGTCCGCCGGGAGCGTGCTGTCCCACATCGACCGCGACCGCTTCGAGGTCGTCCCGGTCGGCATCACCCAGCAGGGGGCGTGGGTGGTCGGCGGCAGCGAGACGGCGCACTCGCTGGAGATCCGCGACGGCAACATGCCCACCGTCGCCGCGCTGGTGCCCGCCGGGGAGACCGCGCTGGTGCCGGTGCAGCCCGGTGAGGCCCTCGACGGCGTGGACGTGGTGTTCCCGGTGCTGCACGGCGCGTGGGGCGAGGACGGCACCGTGCAGGGCCTGCTCGAACTCGCCGACCTGCCCTACGTCGGTCCCGGTGTGCTCGCCAGCGCCGTCGCGATGGACAAGGTCTTCACCAAGACCCTCCTCGCCGCGGCCGGGCTGCCCGTCGGCACGTACGCCGTGCTGCGGCGCGACCAGGAGACGCTGAGCGCCGACGAGCGGGAGCGCCTCGGTCTGCCCGTGTTCGTCAAGCCGGCGCGCGCCGGGTCCTCCGTGGGCATCAGCCGGGTCACCGACTGGGCCGAGCTGGACGAGGCGATCGACCTCGCCCGCCGCACCGACCCCAAGGTCATCGTCGAGAGCGCCGTGTCGGGCCGCGAGATCGAGTGCGGCGTGCTGGAGTTCCCCGACGGCCGCGTGGAGTCGTCGCTGCCCGCCGAGCTGCGCCTCGTCGGCGACGGCGTCGAGTGGTACGACTTCGACGCCAAGTACGTCGACGACGTGTGCGAGTTCGACATCCCGGCGAAGCTGGACGACGACCTGTCCGCCGAGCTGCGCGCGATGGCCGTGACCGCCTTCCGCGCCCTGGACTGCCAGGGCCTGTCCAGGGTGGACTTCTTCGTCGGCGACGGCGGTGAGCTGGTCGTCAACGAGATCAACACGATGCCCGGCTTCACGCCGATCTCCATGTTCCCCCGGATGTGGGCGGAGACGGGCGTGGACTACCCGGAGCTGATCAGCACGCTCGTCGACACGGCTGTCGCCCGCGGCACCGGACTGCGCTGACCGAGCGGGGGAGCGTTCCCGCGGGAACGCTCCTCCTCAGCTCCCGCCGGTGTCGACCGGCCGGGCGGCCAGGCGGTCGCGCAGTGCTGTGGAGACGTCCTGGAGCGGACCGGTCCCCGCGTCGTCCGGCACGGTCAGCGCCACGTAGACCGCGCGGTCCACGGCGTACCAGGTGGACGCGCCCTCGCCCTCGACCTGCAACCACTGCACGTCGGACACGACCCGCAGGGCCGAGGTCGGCGTCAGCTCACCGGGCCGGTCGAGGCCGCACCGCAGCACCACGGGGTCGCGCTCGGCGCTGCCCCACGCGACCGCCCCCGCGGGCGCCGGCTCGGCGATCTCCCGCCGCTCCAGCACGACCTCGTCGGACAGCAGCGACACGGGCAGCGTGCTCACGAGGTCCGCGCACTCCGAGGACCCGGCGGCGGGGGCGGGCACGGCCACCAGGCCCAGCGGCCCCGCGCGGTCGGCCGACGGCGCGGCGGGGTCGGACGTGCCGCTCGCGCCGAGCACCAGGCCCACCGCGGCGACACCGGCCACGAGCAGCACCGGAAGTCCGATCGCCACGGCCAGCAGCGGCTTCGGCAGCAGCGAGACGTGCTCGGCCTCCACCGGGCTCCGCTCGTCCGGCGGAGCCGCCGCGTCGTCCGGCGCGGTCTTCTCCGGCACGGTCTTCTCCGGGGCGATGTTCTCCGGCGCGGTCTTCTCCGGCGCGGTTTTCTCCGGGGCGGTGCTGTCGATCACGGCGTCGTCCGCGTCGTCTCCTGGCCGGCGTGCGCCGGGGGCCTCGTCTGCTGACACCCCGCTATGACAGCACGGGGTCAGAGGTGGACCACCGGGCAGGTCAGGGTCCTGGTGATGCCCTCGACGTTCTGGATGCGGGCGACCACGAGCTGTCCGAGCTGGTCGACGGTGTCCGCGTCAGCGCGGACGATCACGTCGTACGGACCCGTCACGTCCTCGGCGGTGGCGACACCGGCGATGCCGGAGATCTCCGCCGCGACGGCCGCGGCCTTGCCGACCTCGGTCTGGATGAGGATGTATGCGTGCACCACGGCGTGCCCCTTCGTCGCGACGGGCTGGGTCGGGGTAGGAACGTCAGCGGCAACGTACCCCAGCCGGGGTTCCGAATGCTCAGAGTGGGAGGCAATCGTGCGCCCGGACGCGCCGCAGAACGCGGACACGGTCGCTGAGGTGGGTGAGTTCGGTCTCATCCGCAGGGTGACTTCTGGGAGGGTGCAGCCGCCCACCACCCTGCTCGGCCCCGGCGACGACGCCGCCGTGATCGCCGCACCCGACGGTCGGGTCGTGGCCTCCACCGACGTGCTGGTCGAGAACGTGCACTTCCGGCTGGACTGGTCCTCCCCCGAGCAGGTCGGGCGCAAGGCGGCGGCGGTGAACCTGGCCGACATCGCCGCGATGGGGGCGCGGCCCACGGCCCTGCTCGTGGGCATCGCGTGTCCGCCCGACACACCGGCCGAGCTGGTAGAGGGCGTCACGGCGGGGCTGTGGCGCGAGGCCCGCGTCGCCGGAGCGGGCGTGGTCGGGGGCGACATGGTGACGTCCGCGACGCTGGTGATCTCGATCACGGCGCTCGGCGACCTGGGTGGCGTCGAGCCGGTCACCCGGTCCGGCGCGCGGGTGGGCGACGTCGTCGCCGTGTGCGGGAAGCTCGGCTGGGCGGCGGCGGGGCTGGCCGTGCTGGGCCGGGGGTTCCGCTCGCCGGTGGCGGTCGTGGGCGCGCAGCGCTCGCCCGAGCCGCCCTACCCGGCGGGACCGCAGGCCGCGGCGGCGGGAGCGACCGCGATGGTGGACACCTCGGACGGTCTGCTCGCCGACCTGGGACACGTCGCCACCGCGTCGGGGGTCGCCATCGACATCCGCACCGAACTGCTCCAGGTCCACCCGCGACTGGTGGACGTGGCCTCCGCGCTGGGCGCCGACTCGCGGCACTGGGCGCTGACGGGCGGGGAGGACCACGCGCTGGCGGCGACGTTCCCCGATCCCGCTGCGGTCCCGGAGGACTGGCAGACGATCGGCAGCGTGCGCCGCGGTTCGGGTGTGACGGTCGACGGCAGGACCTACGAAAAGCCTTCAGGTTGGGAGCACTGGCGGACGTAGAATCGACGCATGGAACTATGCACGATCGCGTATGATCATCCAGACGCGATGAAGCTGATCGACGAGGTGCAGCAGGTCTACGTCGAGCGCTACGGGGAGCAGGACGTCACGCCGGTCGATCCGGCCGAGTTCGCGCCCCCGCTCGGCCACTTCGTCGTGGGCTACCTCGACGGCGTGCCCGTGGCCTGCGGCGGCTGGCGCGCCCAGGACGGTCCCGCGCCCGATCACGAGCCGGGCGACGCCGAGATCAAGCGCATGTACGTCTCCTCGTCCGCGCGGGGCAGGGGACTCGCCCGGCAGGTCCTCGCCGAACTGGAGCACGCCGCCCGACTGGCCGGTCGCCGCCGTCTCGTGCTGGAGACCGGCATCCGCCAGCCCGAGGCCATCTCCCTCTACCGCTCCAGCGGCTACGAGCAGATCCGCAACTTCGGCGTCTACCGGGACCACCCGGAGAGCGTCTGCTTCGCGAAGTCCCTGCCGAGCTAGCACCGCCCGCCCGCCGGCGGTCCGCCGCGGACGGAGGTGCTGTCCCGCCGACCCGTGTTGCAGACTGGGCCTTCCGCGATCGAGGAGGACGGGCGTGGCGATCTACGCGCTGGGCGAGCAGGAACCGCAGATCCACCCGGACGCCTACGTCCACCCCGACGCCACCGTGATCGGCGACGTGCGGATCGCCGCGCACGCCTCGGTGTGGCCGGGGGCCGTGCTGCGCGGCGACTACGGGCGGATCGAGGTCGGGGAGCGCACCAGCGTGCAGGACGGCACCGTCGTGCACTGCACCGAGTTCCACCCGGCGATCATCGGCCGCGAGTGCGTGATCGGTCACAACGCGCACGTCGAGGGCGCGACGATCGGCGACGACTGCCTGATCGCGTCGGGCTCGGTGGTGCTCAACGGAGCCGTGGTCGAAGCGGGTTCCATCGTCGGCGCGGGCGCCGTGGTGTCCTTCGACGGACGCGTCCCGGCCCGGTCGATGGCGCTGGGCGTGCCCGCGAAGATCCGCGAGGGCCACGTCGTCCCCGAGGGGGCGTGGCGCTACATCGTGGAGAAGTACGTCGCCGCCGCCGCCACGTACCGCAGGGATCTTCGCCGGATCGACCGGGAGTAGCCTTGTCCGCCGTGACCGGACGTCCGTTGAACGAGATCGTCGAGCCCGGCTGGGCCGAGGCGCTCGCCCCCGTTGCCGACCGCATCACCGCCATGGGGGAGTTCCTCCGCCAGGAGGTCGCCGCCGGACGCACCTACCTGCCGGCGGGGGAGAACGTGCTGCGCGCGTTCAAGCAGCCCTTCCACGAGGTCAAGGTGCTGATCGTCGGCCAGGACCCGTACCCCACGCCGGGACACGCCGTCGGTCTGAGCTTCTCCGTCGCGCCCGACGTGCGGCCGATCCCCAAGAGCCTGGTCAACATCTACAAGGAGTACGAGGAGGACCTCGGCCTGCCGAAGCCGTCCAACGGCGACCTCACGCCGTGGACCGAGCAGGGCGTGCTGCTGCTCAACAGGGCGCTCACCGTGCAGCCCGGCAAGTCCAACGCCCACCAGGGCAAGGGCTGGGAGCAGGTCACCGAGCAGGCCATCAAGGCGCTCGCCGCCCGCGAGGAGCCCCTCGTGGCGATCCTGTGGGGTCGCAACGCCCGCAACCTGCGCCCGCTGCTGGAACCCTTCCCCTGCGTCGAGTCCGCGCACCCGAGTCCGCTGTCGGCGCACGCGGGCTTCTTCGGCTCCCGCCCGTTCAGCCGGGCGAACGAGCTGCTGGAGAAGCAGGGCGCGAAGCCGGTGAACTGGCAGCTCCCCTGATCGGAGGGGGCGCGCCGGGTGGGAACCGGTCAGTTCGCCGACGGGTGCCGCGCCGTCGCTGGCCGCGATCGGCGTCGCCGCAGGAGGAACGCGCCGGCGGCGCGAGGAGGACGACCCGTGCGGGCACGCCGGTTCGGCCGCACCTCCCGTGCCGGGCCTGAAGGGGCCGGACGGTGCGAGGACGGGGGAGTGCCACCGCCACGAGCAGAGGGGCCCGGACGGAAAGTCCGTCCGGGCCCCTCTGACGTTCTGCGGCGGTGTATCAGCCGCGCACGACCTTGCCTGCCTTGATGCAGGAGGTGCACACGTTCAGCCGCTGGCGCTGCGAGGACGAAACCTTCGCACGCACGGACTGGATGTTCGGGTTCCACCGGCGGTTGGTCTTCCGGTGAGAGTGCGAGACCGAATGACCGAAGCCCGGCCCCTTGCCACAGACGTCGCACACGGCAGCCACGTCAGCCACTCCTTCAGGGTTGCGAAAGCGGGTCTCACGCCCCGGCGGGCGCGCAAGCGTGCACAAGCCTCAGCCGGGCATGGCAACCCAGTCAGGGTAACCGGTCGGCGGCACGCGGACCAAACCGGCCCCGTTACCCTCGCCGCAGCACGAGCACGGGAGGACGTCGGGTGGACGCTCTGGATGCCACGGCGGTGCGTCGCTGGGCCGACGCCTGCGTCCGGTCGCTGGACGCCCACCGCGAGGCCATCGACAGGATGAACGTCTTCCCCGTGCCGGACGGGGACACGGGCACCAACCTGCTGCACACCATGCGCTCCGCCCTGGACGCCCTGCTGCGCGCGCCGGAACAGGCGCGGGTCGCGGTGGGGACGTCGCTGGCGGAGCTGGCCAGGGGAGCGCTGGCCGGGGCGCGCGGCAACTCCGGGGTGATCCTGTCCCAGGTGCTGCGCGGGCTCGCCGAGGCCGTCGCCGGGGCCTCCACGGTCGGCGGGGCCGCCGTGCGCGGCGCGTTGCAGCGCGCGGACGAGCTGGCCACGGCCGCCGTGTCGCGTCCCGTCGCGGGCACCGTGCTGTCGGTGCTGCACGCCGCGGCGGAGGCGGCGCGCGACTGCGACTGCGACGACCTCGACGCGGTCACCACGGCGGCGGCCAGGGCCGGTGCCGTCGCGCTGGCCGACACGCCCAGCCAGCTCGCCGTCCTCGCCAGGGCCGGTGTGGTCGACGCGGGCGGGCGCGGCCTGCTCGTGCTGCTGGACGCGCTCGTGGCCGTCGTCACCGGCGACGAGGTGACCGGGGCGGCGACACCGGTCCTGCTCGCCAGGACGCCCGAGGCACTGACCACCGCCCGCGAGTCCGGGTCCGGCGAGTTCGAGTACGAGGTCATGTACCTGCTCGACGGCTGCGGCGAGCCGGAGGCGGAGGCGCTGCGCACCGCGCTCGGCGCGCTGGGCGACTGCGTGTCGGTCGTCGGCGACGGCGCGGACCTGTGGACCGTCCACGTGCACTGCAACGACGTGGGCGCCGCGATCGAGTCGGGTGTCGTGGCCGGGCGTCCGCACCGCATCACCGTGTCGCGCTTCGCCGACCAGATCACCGCGCAGGCGCCCCGGTTCGTGCGGGACCGCGCGGTCGTCGTGCTGGTCAGCGGCGCCGGCACGGCCGGTCTGTTCGGCGCGGAGGGCGCGACCGTGTTCGACCTGTCCACCACGTCCGGCGTCGCGGCGGCCGACCTGCTGGCCGTGGTCGCGGGCACCCGCGCCCGGCACGTCACCGTGCTGCCGGGCGACCCCGACCTGCGTCCCGTCCTGGACGAGGCGGTGGGCCAGGCGGTGCAGGCGGGCCAGGACGTCGTCGTCGTGCCCACCGCGTCCCCGGTGCAGGCCCTGTCCGCGCTCGCCGTGCACGATCCGGGCCGCAGGGCGGGTGACGACGTGGTGGCGATGGCGGAGGCCGCCGCGGCGACCCGGCGCGGCGAGGTCGCCGTCTCCGATCGGGACGCCATCACCTGGGTGGGCCGCTGCGCGCCCGGCGACGTGCTGGGGATGCTGGACGGCGAGGTCGTGCTCGTGCAGCCCGGACCGGCCACCGACGACGTCGTCACGGAGCTGGTGCGCCGGTTCGCCGACCGGATGCTGAGCGGCGGCGGAGAGCTGGTCACCGCCCTCGTCGGGGCCGGTGCGCCCGCGGGGCTGGCCGACGCCCTGGAGGCCCACCTGCGCACCGAGCACCCCGAGGTCGAGCTGACCGCCTACGTCGGCGGCCAGCCGGACTCGCTGCTCCTGCTCGGCGTGGAGTGACGCGCTTCGGCGGGTCTGTCGGACGCCTGCGGTTGAATGGAGCGCGATGACGACCTTCGACGACAAGCTGGCCCCGCTGCTGGGCGCCAAGAGCGCCGACGCGCTGGAGGCGGGCCTCGGCGTGCTCACCGTCGGCGACCTGCTGCGCCACTACCCGCGCCGCTACGACGAGCGCGGCAAGCTGACCGACATCGCGAGCCTGGAGCTCGACGAGTACGTCACGGTGCAGGCGCGGGTGAAGTCGGCGAACAAGCGCCAGATGCGCACGCGCCGCGGCAGCATGCTGGAGGCCGTCCTCACCGACGGCACCAGCACGCTGAACTGCGTCTTCTTCAGCGGTCCCGCCAACAAGGCGGCGAAGGAGCTGCTGCCGGGCAGGCAGGCGCTGTTCGCGGGCAAGGTCGGCAAGTTCCGCAACGTCCTGCAACTCGCCCACCCCGAGTACGAGCTGCTGGACGGCGCCGACGACGAGTCGGCCGTGGAGGACTTCGCGGGCGGCTTCATCCCGGTCTATCCGGCGGCCAAGGGCATCCAGAGCTGGAACGTCGCCAACTGCGTCAAGCAGCTCCTCGACGTGTGGGACGGCGTGCCGGACGAGGCCGACCCGCTGCCGCGCGAGCTGCGCGAGCGGCACGGGCTGGTGCCGCTGGAGCAGGCGCTGCGCGACGTGCACCGGCCGCGCGGCTGGGCCGAGGTCACCGTGGCGCAGCAGCGGCTCAAGTGGGACGAGGCGCTCGCGGTGCAGCTCGCCCTCGCCCAGCGCCGCACGTCCGCCGCCGCCCGCCCCGCCCCGGCGTGCCCGCCGCGTCCGGACGGCGTCCGGGAGGCGTTCGACCAGCGGCTCCCCTTCGAGCTGACGGCCGGTCAGCGGGAGGTCGGCGAGCAGGTCGCGCGGGACCTGTCGGGCACCCAGCCGATGAACCGCCTGCTCCAGGGCGAGGTGGGCTCCGGCAAGACGCTCGTGGCGCTGCGGGCGATGCTCCAGGTGGTCGACGCGGGCAAGCAGGCCGCGATGCTCGCGCCCACCGAGGTCCTCGCCGCGCAGCACGCCAGGTCGCTGCGCGAGTCGCTCGGCGACCTCGCGATGGCCGGTGAGCTGGGCGGGGCCGAGCAGGCGACCCGCGTGACGCTGCTGACCGGATCGATGAACGCCGCGCAGCGCAAGAGGGCGCTGCTGGAGATCGTCTCCGGCGAGGCCGGGATCGTCGTCGGCACGCACGCCCTGATCCAGGACGGGGTCGTCTTCGCCGAACTGGGCCTCGTCGTGGTCGACGAGCAGCACCGCTTCGGCGTCGAGCAGCGCGACGCCCTGCGCACGCGTGCGGGGGAGACGAACCCGCACGTGCTCGTCATGACCGCCACGCCCATCCCGCGCACGGTCGCCATGACCGTCTACGGCGACCTGGAGGTCTCCGCGCTGCGCGAGCTGCCGCGGGGTCGCTCGCCCATCAGCACGTCGGTGGTGCCCGTGGCGGAGAAGCCCGCCTGGCTCGGCCGGGCGTGGCAGCGCATCGTCGAGGAGGTCGCGAAGGGCCACCAGGCGTACGTGGTGTGCCCGCGCATCGGCGACGGCTCGGCCGAGGACGACGGCGGTGACCCGGAGCTGGACGAGCCACCGGCCGAGGACGGCGGCGGGGGCGAGCGCCGCGCTCCGCTGGCGGTGACCGACGTGGCAGCGCGGCTCAGGGAGGGCGCGCTGCACGGCCTGCGCGTGGAGGTGCTGCACGGCAAGCTCCCGCCGGAGGAGAAGGACGCCGTGATGCGGGCCTTCGCCTCGGGCGAGATCCAGGTCGTCGTGGCCACGACCGTCGTCGAGGTCGGCGTGAACGTGCCCAACGCCACGGTCATGGTGATCATGGACGCCGACCGGTTCGGCGTGAGCCAGCTGCACCAGCTCCGCGGCAGGGTGGGGCGCGGCAGCGCGCCGGGCCTGTGCCTGCTGGTGACCGAGATGCCGGAGGCCACGCCGACGATGCAGCGGCTGCGGGCCGTGGAGTCCACCCTGGACGGGTTCGAGCTGGCTCAGCTCGACCTGGAGCTGCGGCGCGAGGGCGACATCCTCGGCGCGGCCCAGTCCGGGAAGCGGTCCGGGCTGAAGATGCTGTCGCTGCTGCGCGACGAGGACCTCATCGACGAGGCGCGCGCCGAGGCGCAGCGGTTCGTGGACGACGATCCGGACCTGGTGCGTCACCCCGGCCTCGCCGGGATGGTCTCGGGCCTGCTCACCGACGACCGCGCGGAGTACCTGGAGAAGGCGTAGAGATCACACGGTCGAGCGGACCTGTCGGGGTGTGGTGGCACGGGGACCGGTGTGGCCCCCGTGCGCACCCCGAACCCGGTCGCCGAGCTGGTCGCGCCGCCGGATCAGCGGCGTCCGCCCGCCCTGGGAATCCGCTTGGTCTTCTCGTCCGCGACGCCGACCGGCCGCTCGACGCCGGTGCTCTCCGGCTTGGGCTCCGCGGCCCTGACGCCCGCGGCCCTCACCCCGGCGGCCTTCGCGACCGGGGCCTGTGCCGCGGGAGTCTGCGCGACCGGAGTCTGCGCCGCGGGAGCCTGCGCGACCGGAGCCTGCGCCTCGGGGGCCTGCGCCTCTGGAGTCCGCACCTCTGGAGTCCGCACCTCGGGGGCCTGCGCCTCGGGAACCTTCGTGGTGGCCTCCGCGGCCCCGCCGGGCACCGGCGCGAGGCTGCTCACCGCGGCCTGCACGGCCGCCTGCGCCGCGGTGAACTGCTCGGCGAGCGCCCGGTGCGTCGCCAGCATGGCCGCCGTGCGCTCGTCGGCCTCCGCGGTGCGGCGGGCGGCGTCCTCGGTCGCCTCCCTCAGCAGCGTCGCCGCCTTCTCGGCGGCCTCCGCCGTGAGCTGCTCGGCCTTCGTCAGCGCGTCGGACTCCAGCTCGGCGATCAGCTTCTCGGTCTCGGCCGTGCGGGAGGACAGCGTGCCGTCCAGCTCGGCGAGCACGGTCGTGCGGCGCTCCTCGGCCTCGGCGACGATCGTGTCGGCCTTGGCGCGCGCCTCCGCGACGAGGAGCTGGTGCTCCTTCGTCAGCGTCGTCTTGAGCTGGTCGTACTCCTTGTCCAGCTCGTCGTGGTACGTGGAGTACTTCTTCTCCAGCTGGCTGCGGCGCTCCTCCAGCTCGGTGGTCCTCGCCTCGAACTCGGCGGTCGTCCGCTCCTTCTCCGCACGCGCCTCGGCCACCAGGGCCTCGTGCTCGGCGGTCAGCTTGGCGCGCAGCTCCTGGTGCTCGGTCTCCAGTTCGGCGCGGCGCTGCTCGTACTGCTTCTCCAGGTCGGCCTGACGACCGCTGAACTGGGCCTCCAGCTGCTTGCGGCGCTCCTCGGTCTCACCGAGCAACCGCTGGTGCAGCGCCTTCTGCTCGGCGGCGTGCCGCTCGGCCTCGCCCATCGTGGCGTTCGCCTGGTCCATCGCGGTCTTGCGGATCTCCGCGATCTCCTCCTCGGCGAGGCCCATCATCACGCGGACGCGCTCGGTGACGTTGGAGGCGTTGACCGGGCTGTTGGCGATGCTGCTCAGCTGCCCCTTGACCTTGTCCAGCTCGGCGCGCGTGCTGGAGAGGATCTTGGTCAGCTCGGCGGCCTGGGCGGCCGCCGCATCGCGACTCCGACTCGCGTTCTTCAGGTCGAACTCCAGCCTGGTGACTCTCTCGTTCACCTGGCGCTGGTTGTACCCGCGCAGAACAACGTCAAAGTGCGGAGTTCGGGCACCGGAGTGCCCGTTCGCGTCAGCCCCGGCCATATTCCCAACCCTACCGAGAAATTCCGGGAGTCCTGCACACCATCCGGTGAAGGCTGCCGCCCCGGTGCGGCACCGCGCACCACGGCGACGGCCCGGACACCTCTCCTGTGTTCTCCGTCACAGGTGTCGCGCGGCAACGCCGCAGGTACGCGGGTTGCGCGACGTGAAGATCGACATCAGGAGCGGTCGAACCGAATACGAGCACCCTTCGTCACACGTCGAAATGTGCGAATCGGTCGAGATCTCTCATTCCCCGCCAGGCGGCACCGCGTTCGGGTGATCAAGGGGCGCGTGATCCAGCGCTAACCGCACACCTCCGTCGGGGGCTGCGCACGGGGCATGCCTCGGGCAGACTGCTGCACCGTGCGCCCAGCTCACACGCCGGTGAGGCGATCGGCTGAACCGCGTCGGACGTCGATCGAGATGACGTCCGTCACGTGAGACAGATCTCCCGCCTGCCGGAACGAGCGCGGTAGCGTGCCACTCGGACCGCCGAGCTACCGGGAGGGAACGACAGATGTTCCGAAAGGTTCTTGTCGCCAATCGTGGCGAGATCGCGATCAGGGCGTTCCGCGCCGCCTACGAGCTCGGCGCGGGAACCGTCGCGGTCTTCCCGCACGAGGACCGCAACTCCCTGCACCGCCTGAAGGCGGACGAGTCGTACGAGATCGGCGAGCCCGGTCACCCCGTCCGGGCCTACCTGACGGTCGAGGAGATCATCGCCGCCGCGCGCAGGGCCGGTGCCGACGCCGTCTACCCCGGTTACGGCTTCCTGTCGGAGAACCCCGACCTCGCCACGGCCTGCGCCGAGGCGGGCATCACCTTCGTCGGCCCGACCGCCGAGGTGCTGGAGCTGACCGGCAACAAGGCCCGCGCCATCGCCGCGGCCCGCGAGGCCGGACTGCCCGTGCTCAGCTCGTCGGAGCCGTCAGCCGACGTCGACGCGCTGCTGGCGTCGTCGCAGGACATGACCTTCCCCGTCTTCGTGAAAGCCGTCGCCGGTGGTGGTGGCCGCGGGATGCGCCGCGTCGCGGAGCCCGCCGCGCTGCGCGAGGCGCTCGAAGCGGCCATGCGCGAGGCCGAGTCGGCCTTCGGCGACCCCACGGTGTTCCTGGAGCAGGCCGTCGTCGAGCCGCGCCACATCGAGGTGCAGATCCTCGCCGACGGCGCGGGCGACGTGATCCACCTGTTCGAGCGCGACTGCTCCGTGCAGCGGCGGCACCAGAAGGTCATCGAGATCGCCCCGGCCCCGAACCTCGATCCCGAGCTGCGCGAGCGGATGTGCGCCGACGCGGTGCGCTTCGCCCGCCACATCGGCTACCGCAACGCCGGCACCGTCGAGTTCCTGCTCGACCGCGCCGGGAACTACGTCTTCATCGAGATGAACCCGCGCATCCAGGTCGAGCACACGGTCACCGAGGAGGTGACCGACGTCGACCTCGTGCAGTCCCAGATGCGCATCGCCAGCGGTGAGACCCTCGCCGACCTGGGTCTGAGCCAGGACTCCGTGCAGCTGCGCGGCGCCGCCCTCCAGTGCCGCATCACCACCGAGGACCCGGCCAACGGGTTCCGCCCCGACACCGGGATGATCAGCGCCTACCGCTCGCCCGGCGGTTCCGGCATCCGCCTCGACGGCGGCACCACCGGCGCGGGCACCGCGATCGGCGGGCACTTCGACTCGATGCTGGTGAAGCTCACCTGTCGCGGCCGCACGTTCGCCGCCGCCGTCGCCCGCTCGCGCCGGGCCGTGGCGGAGTTCCGCATCCGCGGCGTCTCCACCAACATCCCGTTCCTTCAGGCCGTGCTCGACGACCCCGACTTCTACGAGGGCCGGGTCACCACCTCGTTCATCGAGCAGCGTCCGCACCTGCTGACCGCCAGGCACTCCGCCGACCGCGGCACGCGCCTGCTGACCTACCTGGCCGACGTCACCGTCAACCGGCCCCACGGCGAGCGGCCGTCCATCGTGGACCCCCGCGACAAGCTGCCCGCCGCCGACCTGAAGGCCGAGCCCGCGCCCGGCTCGCGTCAGCGGCTGCTGGAGCTCGGTCCGGAGGGCTTCGCCCGCTGGATGCGGGAGAGCCGGGCCGTCGGCGTCACCGACACGACCTTCCGCGACGCCCACCAGTCCCTGCTCGCCACCAGGGTCCGCACCAAGGACCTCCTCGCGGTCGCCCCGCACGTCGCCCGGCTGACCCCCCAGCTGCTGTCCCTGGAGTGCTGGGGCGGCGCGACCTACGACGTGGCGCTGCGGTTCCTCGCCGAGGACCCGTGGGAGCGGCTGGCCGCGCTGCGCGAGGCCGTGCCGAACATCGCGCTCCAGATGCTGCTGCGCGGTCGCAACACCGTCGGGTACACGCCGTACCCGGAGGCCGTGACGACCGCGTTCGTCCAGGAGGCGACGAAGACCGGCGTCGACGTCTTCCGCATCTTCGACGCGCTGAACGACGTCGAGCAGATGCGTCCGGCGATCGAGGCCGTGCGCGAGACCGGGACGGCCGTCGCCGAGGTGGCGCTCTGCTACACCTCGGACCTGTCCAGCCCCGACGAGCGGCTCTACACGCTCGACTACTACCTCGGGCTCGCCGAGCAGATCGTCGCCGCCGGAGCCCACGTCCTCGCGATCAAGGACATGGCCGGACTGCTCCGCGCACCGGCGGCGACCCGCCTGGTCACCGCGCTGCGCAAGGAGTTCGACCTCCCCGTCCACCTGCACACCCACGACACCCCCGGCGGTCAGCTCGCGACCTACCTCGCCGCGATCGCGGCCGGTGTGGACGCGGTCGACGGCGCGGCGGCGTCGATGGCCGGAACGACGTCGCAGCCCGCGCTGTCCTCGATCGTCGCCGCCACCGACCACACCGAGCACGCCACCGGGCTCGACCTCACGGCCGTGTGCGACCTGGAGCCCTACTGGGAGGCCGCGCGCCGCGTGTACGCGCCCTTCGAGTCCGGTCTGCCCTCGCCGACCGGCCGCGTGTACCGCCACGAGATCCCCGGCGGCCAGCTCTCCAACCTGCGCACCCAGGCCGTCGCGCTGGGACTCGGCCAGAAGTTCGAGGCCGTCGAGGCGATGTACGCCGCCGCCGACCGGATGCTCGGCCACCTGGTGAAGGTCACGCCGTCGTCCAAGGTCGTCGGCGACCTCGCGCTGCACCTCGTCGGCGCGGGCGTCGCCCCGGAGGACTTCGAGGCCGACCCCGGCAAGTACGACATCCCCGCGTCCGTGATCGGCTTCCTGCACGGTGAGCTGGGCGACCCGCCCGGCGGCTGGCCGGAGCCGTTCCGCACCAAGGCGCTCGCGGGCCGCAGCGCTCCCCGCGGCGTGGAGGAGCTGGGCGAGGAGGACCTGCGCGGCCTCGCGGAGAACCGCAGGGCCACGCTGAACCGCCTGCTGTTCCCCGCTCCCACCAAGGAGTACCTGGCCCACCGCGAGGCCTACGGCGACACCAGCGTGTTGCGCAGCAAGGACTTCTTCTACGGCCTGCGGCCGGGGGAGGAGTACCAGGTGGACCTGGAGCCCGGTGTGCGGCTGCTCATCGGCCTGGAGGCGATCGGAGAGGCCGACGAGCGCGGGATGCGCACCGTCATGGCCACCCTCAACGGTCAGCTCCGGCCCATCCAGGTGCGCGACCGGTCCGTCGCGTCCGACCTGCCGGTCGCGGAGAAGGCCGAGCACGGCAACCCCAACCACGTGGCCGCGCCGTTCGCCGGGGTCGTCACGCCGTCGGTCGCCGAGGGCGACAGCGTCGACGCCGGGCAGACCGTCGCCACCATCGAGGCCATGAAGATGGAGGCGGCCATCACCGCTCCCGTCGCCGGTGTCGTCGCCCGTCTCGCGATCGGCGGCGTGCAGCAGGTGGAGGGCGGGGACCTGCTCGTCGTCCTGGAGTGAACGAGCGCCGCGCCGGGCTGCTGTGTCAGTGCGCTGTGATGGTGCGCTGTGACGGTGGCCCGGCGCGGGAACGCCCGCGTCCCCCCGCGCGTTGCTCTGCCAGGACGACAGAGGGGAGGTTCCGTGATCGGCAAACTGCTCACCGCGGGACTCGCGGCCACCGCGGCCGCGTGGGCGCTCAAGGACGTGCCGGCTGCGATCGGTGGCACACCGGACCCGGCGAAGATGAAGCGCTCGCCGCAGTTCCGCGACGGCGTGTTCCACAACAGGGCCGTCACCAGCACGCTGACCCCCAGCAACAGCGGCGGCGTGCTGCGCGACTTCCTGCGCGACGGCGACCGGCGCAAGCCGTCCGGAGCGGTTCCGCTCGTGGCCGCGCGGCCACCGGTGACCGGCGGAC
Organism: Umezawaea beigongshangensis; assembly: GCF_016464305.1. GTDB lineage: Bacteria > Actinomycetota > Actinomycetes > Mycobacteriales > Pseudonocardiaceae > Umezawaea_A > Umezawaea_A beigongshangensis. The sequence continues at coordinate 463,469 of NZ_JAEIOJ010000001.1, read as the reverse complement.
TGCACATCACCTGGTACGGCCACGCCTCGGCGCTCGTGGAGATCGAGGGCTCGGCCGTGCTGTTCGACCCGGTGTGGAGCGACCGCTGCTCACCGTCCGCCCTGGTCGGGCCGCGGCGCCTGCACCCGGTGCCGCACACGCTGGACCAGCTCCCGGCGCTGACCGCGATCGTCATCTCGCACGACCACTACGACCACCTCGACCTGCCCACCGTGCGCGCGCTCACCCGCACGCAGAGCGCGCCGTTCGTCGTGCCGCTGGGCATCGGGGCGCACCTGGAGCGGTGGGAGGTGCCGGCCGACCGGATCGTCGAGCTGGACTGGGACGAGACGGCCGAGGTGGGCGATCTGAAGCTCACCGCGACGGCCGCCCAGCACTTCTCCGGCAGGCTGTTCACCCGCGACACCACGCTGTGGGCGTCGTGGGTCGTCGCCGGACCGACCCGCCGCGTCTACTACAGCGGCGACACCGGTTACTTCGACGGCTACCGCGAGATCGGCGAGAAGCACGGGCCGTTCGACGCCTCGCTCGTGCAGATCGGCGCGTACGGCGACGGCTGGCCCGACATCCACATGACGCCGGAGGACGGCGTGCAGGCGCACGTCGACGTGCGCGGCGGGCTGATGATCCCCGTGCACTGGGCCACGTTCTCGCTCGCGCTGCACGACTGGTCCGAACCCGTCGACCGGGTGTGGGCCGAGACGAAGGCCAAGGACGTGGCGCTGGCCGTGCCCAGGCCGGGACAGCGGATCGACGTGGACGACCCGCCGGAGGTCGACGGCTGGTGGCAGGCCCTCGGCTGATCCCGACCGGGGTGCTCGGACGTCCGACTCGTGGTGCTGCGACGGTCAGCTCGCGGGGTGGGAGACTGGGGCCGTGACGCGCATCGTGGCCGGGAGTGCCGGCGGGCGGCGGCTGCGGGTGCCACCCCGCGGCACGCGGCCGACCTCCGACCGGGTGCGGGAGGCGTTGTTCAGCTCCCTGGAGAACACCGTCGACCTCGAGGGCGCCCGCGTGCTCGACCTCTACGCCGGGTCCGGCGCGCTGGGGTTCGAGGCGCTGTCCAGGGGGGCGGCGCACGCCGTGTTCGTCGAGTCCGACCGGCGAGCCGCCGACGTGCTGCGCGGCAACGCCCGCGACCTCGGCCTGCCGGGTGCCGAGGTGCTCGCCCGTTCGGCCGAGTCGGCCGTCGCGACCAGCGCGGCCGCGCCGTGCGACGTGGTCTTCGCCGACCCGCCCTACGCGGTCACCGACGCCGACCTGGCCGGGGTGCTGGTGGACCTCGTCGGTCACGGCTGGACCGCGCCGGGCACGGTCGTCGTCGTGGAGCGCGCGGCGCGGGGGCCCGAGCCCGAGTGGCCCAGTCCGTTGGAACCGTTGCGCACCAAGCGTTACGGCGACACGGCCCTGCACTGGGCCGTGCACCGCGCTGCGGACGGGTGACACGGACCACGACGTCGGCGGGGGTCGTCCGGTCTGGTGCTACCGTCCGAAACCATGACGCGTGCCGTGTACCCCGGCTCCTACGACCCGGTGACCAACGGGCACCTCGACATCGTCGAGAGAGCGTCTTCGCTGTTCGACGAGGTGGTCGTCGCCGTCCTCATCAACAAGAACAAGAAGACCCTCTTCTCGGTCGAGGAGCGCATGGAGATGCTGCGCGAGGTCACCGCGCAGTGGCCCAACGTGCGGATCGACTCCTGGCACGGACTGCTCGTGGACTACTGCCGCGAGCACGACGTCCGGGCGATCGTGAAGGGCCTGCGCGCGGTCAGCGACTACGACTACGAGTTGCAGATGGCGCAGATGAACCACCAGCTGTCGGGGGTCGACACGCTGTTCATGCCCACCAACCCGATCTACAGCTACCTCGCCAGCTCCCTGGTGAAGGAGGTCGCCACCTACGGGGGCGACGTCTCCACCCTGCTGCCGGCGAGCATCGAGCAGCGCCTGGTGCAGCGCCTCGGCGAGAAGCGCTGACCCGGCTCGCCCGGCCGCTCCCGCGGCCGTCGGCGAGCATTCGCACGATCGGAGGCACGTCGTCCCGCCGCGTCCGCCCGGTGGTGAACTCCGCGTGGTCGTCCTGTCGCCCGTTCGACGGTCTCCGCGTCGCGTTCTGCCCCGGTACGGGTCGCCTGGGAGCGGCTTCGGTGAGGAACCGGACACACCGTCGTGTCCTCCCCGCACGGACGGGCCCGGCAGGGCAGACTTGGCCGACAGGTTCTGGCCGGCCGTGCGAGGAGTGTGACGTGTACCGCGTGTTCGAGGCCCTCGACGAGCTCGTCACCATCGTCGAGGAGGCCCGCGGGGTCCCCATGACGTCGGGATGCGTCGTTCCCCGTGGTGACGTGCTGGAACTGCTCGACGACGTCCGGGACTCCATCCCGACCGAGCTGGACGACGCGCAGGACGTGCTCGACCACCGCGACGAGCTGGTCGGCAAGGCGCAGCACGAGGCGGAGACGGGCGTCGGCAAGGCCCGCGCCGACGCCGACCGGATGCTCGCCGAGGCGCAGGCCGAGGCCGAGCGGATGCTGTCCGAGGCGAGGGCGCGCGCCGAGCGCATGGTCGCCGAGGCGCAGGACCAGGCGGAACGCGCCGTCGCCTCCGGCCGGCAGGAGTACGAGGACCTGGTCGGCCGCGCCCACTCGGAGGCCGAGCGCATGGTCCAGGCCGGTCGCGCCAACTACGAGCGCGCCGTCGAGGAGGGCCGCGCCGAGCAGACGCGCCTGGTCGACCAGACCGAGGTCGTGCAGGCCGCCCACGCCGAGTCCGCGCGCGTGCGCGAGGAGGCGGAGGCCGAGGCGCTGCGGCTGCGCAACGAGTGCGACGCCTACGTGGACGCGAAGCTGGCCGACTTCGAGGACCTCCTCGCCCACACCCTGCGCAGCGTCGGCAAGGGCCGGTCGCACCTGCGGGGGCCCGCCGTCGCCGGGGTGTCGGCGCCCTTCGACTACCACGACTAGGTGACCTCGATACCGGGTCACCTGCCGATTTCACCATCCGACCCGTCGTCCCGTACCCTGGAGCGGCTGGTCGTGGTAGGTCCCCCACCAGCACCACCACATCATGACTGAGCACCGTCACGCCGCCGCGCGTCCCACAGCAGCCGGGCCCTGGGTCTTCGACACCAGGGACATCGGTCGTCGAGCTGGCTCCAGCCGCTCCTACCACCGGGAGGTACCCGCTTCGGGTATGGGCCTGGAGGGCGTGATCGCGGTGCCGGACGGTGGCGAGGTCGAACTGGACCTGCTGCTGGAATCGGTCGTGGAGGGTGTTCTCGCCTCCGGGACCGCGCGGACCGTGGTCGTGGGCGAGTGCTCGCGCTGCCTGGAGTCGCTGTCCAGTGAGGTCGAGGTGGACCTGATGGAGCTGTACGCGTACCCGCACAGCGCCACGGACGCCACGACCGACGAAGACGAGGTCAGCCGTCTGATCGACGACCTGATCGACCTCGAACCTGTGGTGCGGGACGCGATCGTGCTCGCACTGCCGCAGGTGCCGCTGTGCTCTCCGGACTGCCGAGGGTTGTGCTCGGAGTGCGGCGGCAAGCTGGCGGAGCTCGGGCCCGACCACGGGCATGAGACGATGGATCCTCGCTGGGCCGCGTTGCAGAAGCGGTTCGGTGCTGATCGTGATAACTCGGAGGAGAACTAGTCGTGGCCGTCCCGAAGCGGAAGATGTCGCGCTCGAACACGCGCTCGCGCCGCGCCCAGTGGAAGACCGCTGCCGTGCACCTGGTGGCGTGCCAGAACAAGGCGTGCCGTCAGCCGAAGCCGCAGCACATCGCCTGCCCGGCCTGCGGTCAGTACGCCGGCCGCCAGGTCGTCCAGCCGGCCTGATCTCCTCCGGCCGAGGAATTGGCGAATCGTGGGGGGTAGGTCGTCGCGCGGTCAGTCCGCTGACCGCGGCCCGTTGCTCGAAGCGCTCGGCGTCCACCTGGACGCCGAGCTCCTCGTGCTTGCTCTGACACACAGGTCTTACGCGTACGAGAACGGTGGCCTGCCACCGAACGAGCGTCTCGAGTTCCTCGGGGACGCCGTGCTCGGACTCGTGGTCACCGATCACCTCTACCGCACCCATCCCGACCTGCCCGAGGGGCAGCTCGCGAAGCTCAGGGCCAGCGTGGTCAACATGCACGCGCTCGCCGGAGTCGCTCGCGGACTCGGGGAAGACGGGCTGGGCGGACACCTGCTGCTCGGTCGCGGTGAAGAGCTGACCGGTGGCAGGGACAAGGCGAGCATTCTCGCCGACGGCCTCGAAGCCGTCATCGGCGCGGTCTACCTGCAGTTCGGCATAGACACCGCGCGTGCACTGGTGCACAAGCTGTTCGACCCGCTCCTGGTGGAAGCGCCTCTTCGCGGCGCGGGCCTCGACTGGAAGACCAGCCTGCAAGAGCTCACCGCCTCGGCGGGTCTGGGCGTGCCCGAGTACCGGGTCGACGACCAGGGCCCCGACCACCGCAAGGAGTTCACCGCCACCGTCGTGGTCGGCGGCAACTCCTACGGGGCCGGCGACGGGCGCACCAAGAAGGAAGCCGAGCAGAAGGCAGCGGAAGCCGCGTACCGCGTGCTGTTCGAGCGCGTCGAGGCCGAGAACGGCTCGACGTCCGACGGCCGCGCCCTGGGCTCGGCGACACCCGACACCTCACACACCGAGGAAGACTGAACGCCGATGTATGCCACGACCAGCAGGACGAACCGTCGTGTTCGCTCCACGCGCACCGCTCGCCCGGTGACCGCCTGCCACAGCGGCGGCATCCAGGGGCTGGTCCTCGTGCGGGACACCAGCCGCGCGGGTGTCTGGCTGCTCAAGCCCTCCAAGCCGCAGTCCGCCGCGTACGACGCGATGCAGGAGATCGAGGCGGCTCGCGAGGTCGAGGCCGCCAGCGCGGAGGCCTGATCCTCTTCTGATCGGCCGAACGCCCCGAACGTGCCCTCGCGGCACGACGGGGCGTTTCGCCGTGCCCACCGCCGCGCACCGCGGGTCGCACGTGCGGGACAATGGGCGCGTGCCTGAACTTCCCGAGGTGGAGGTCGTGCGCCGCGGCCTCGACGCCCACGTGTCCGGCAGGGTGATCTCCGAGGTCGAGGTCCTGCACCCGCGCGCGGTCCGCCGCCACGTGCCCGGCCCCGACGACTTCGCCGCCCGCCTGGCCGGGCAGAAGACCGTCGCCGCGCACCGGCGCGGCAAGTACCTGTGGATCGAGCTGACGGGTCCGGCGGCGACGTCCGGCGAGTACGTCGGCGCCGACGCCGGTGAGGCGCTGCTCGCCCACCTGGGCATGAGCGGGCAGATGCTCGTCCAGCCCGCCGACGCGCCGGACGAGAAGCACCTGCGGGTGCGCGTCCGCTTCGCCGACGACGGACCCGAGCTGCGCTTCGTCGACCAGCGCACGTTCGGCGGCCTCGCCCTGACCGACGTGGTGGTCGTCGACGGCGCGCGTCTGCCCGTTCCCGTCGCGCACATCGCCCGCGACCCGATGGACCCCCGGTTCGACGCGGAGGCGGCCGTGCGGGCGCTGCGGGCCAGGCGCACCGGCGTCAAGAGGGCGCTGCTGGACCAGACGCTGGTCTCCGGGGTGGGCAACATCTACGCCGACGAGGCGCTGTGGCGGGCGAAGCTGCACGGCGAGCGGCCCACCGCCGGGATCACCCGCGCGCAGGGGCTCGCCCTGCTCGGCCACGCCACCGACGTGATGCGCGAGGCGCTGGCCCAGGGCGGCACGTCGTTCGACGCGCTCTACGTCAACGTCAACGGCCAGTCCGGCTACTTCGACCGTTCGCTCAACGCCTACGGGCAGGAGGGCGAGCCGTGTCCGCGCTGCGGCACGCCGGTCGTCCGCGAGTCCTTCATGAACCGTTCCTCGTACTCCTGCCCGAGGTGCCAGAAGCGGCCCTGACTCCGGTCGCACCTCGTTCCAGCTGCTCGGTCCACCGCGAAGAACTCCGCTGTCGACAGTACTGCGCTATCCGTAGTAGTCTTCCACGCACACCACCGGGGGAGACGCAGATGGACACGAGTCAATTGCTGAAGGGGGTGCTGGACCTGGCGGTCCTCGCGGTGCTGCGCAAGGACGACGGGTACGGCTACGACGTGCTCCGCAGGCTGCGGAGCGCGGGTCTGGACGAGGTGGGCGACGCCTCGGTGTACGGGACGCTGCGCCGGCTCTACAACGCCGGGCTGCTCACCTCGTACGTGGTCCCGAGCGAGGAGGGACCCCATCGCAAGTACTACAGCCTGAACGAGCCGGGACGCGAACGCCTGGCCGAGTCGGGGAAGACCTGGCAGGTGTTCGCGAAGACGATGGACCAGATGCTGGGGGAGGTCGCATGAGCACGCACACCCGCACCGAGGTGCAGGCGTACCTGGAGCGGATGCGCGCCGCGCTGTCGGATCTGCCGGCCGCCGAGGTCGCCGACGTGCTGGACGACGCGGAGACGCACGTCGTGGAGATCGCCGACGAGCTGGGGGAGGAGTTCTCCTCCGACGCGCTCGTGCGGCGGCTGGGCAGCCCCGAGGCGTACGCGCAGGAGTTGCGCGCCGCCGCCGGGTACCCCGCACCTGCCGCCGCGTCGACCCCCGCCGCCCCGCGGTACCGGCTGATCGACCGGCTGGCCTTCTGGGGCCTCGCGCTGGGCACGGTCGCGACGGTCGTCGTGGCCGGTGGCCGGGACGGCTTCGTGCCGCTGTTCTTCACCTTGCTGGGCGTCGCGGCGCTGGCCGCGGCGGTCTTCGGGGGGCTCGTCAGCGTGGCCAGGATCGCCGAGCTGCCCGAGGCGCGGTCGCTGTTCGACGCGCTGGAGCGGGCGCGGCGGGACGACGGCCTCGGCAAGCTGCTGACGTACCTGAAGACGCTGCAACCGGGCTGGTGGGTGGCCCGGTCGCTGCTGGTGCTGATGTCGCCGTTCCTCATCGGCCGCTACCACGAGCTGGTGCTGTTCCTCGTGGTGCTGGCCGTGCTGTCGTTCCTCGCCGGTTCCCGCTCGCAGCGCGACCGCCGCTGGCTGTTCATCGGCCTGCCCGCCAACGGGTTGGCGGTCGGCACGGTCCTGCTCGGCCTCGGCGTGGTGGTCCTCGGCGTCAGCTCGAACCCCAGCTCCTACGGGGTGTCCCACGTGCCTCAGCAGCCGTCGCTGCCGGAGAACGTCTACGTGTTCGACGCGGAGGGCAACGCGCTCACCGGCGTGTACCTCTACGACCAGGACGGGCGTCCGCTGGACTCCGCGCACTACGACTGCGCGGGCTACAGCGACCAGGACAACCGCTACCCGAAGCCCAGGGTCGACTACGGCGGGCCGCAGGGGTGCCGGGTGCTCGACGGCGTGCCGTTCGCCGTGGCGATCCCGACGGAGCGGCCGTACCGCAGCTCCTCCTCGGCGCCCACGACCACCGTCCCGACGACGTCCGTGCCGACGACCACCCTGCCGACGACCACCGCACCGCAGTCGGAGCCGTCGGCCCTGTCCTCGGCGTCGACTCCGCCGAGCGCCCCGGTGACGACCGGGTGAGCCGGGTGGAGCGGGCTCCGTCGGGGGGAGTCCGGTCCACCCGCGCTCGACGACGCCGAGCCGCCGCACCGGGGGGTGCGGTGGCTCGGCGCGTTCTCGTCCGGTGTGTTCTCGTTCGGCGTGTTCTCGTTCAGCGCGGAGTCGGCTCGGCCAGGCGACGCAGGACGGGTGAGGCGGCGCGCAGCACGGCCAGCTCCTCGGCCGACAGGTCGGCCATCCGCACCGACAGCAGTTCCGCCTCGCCGTGCGCGACCGAGATGATCGTCTCCCGGCCCTGCTCGGTGATCGCGACGATCGTCGCTCGCCCGTCCGCCGGATCGGGCTCGCGGCTGACGAACCCCACCGCCTCCAGACCCGTGACCACGGTCGTCGCCGTCGGCTGGGAGCACAGCGCGCGCACCGCGATCTCACCGATGCGCATCGGTCCGTGCTGGTGCAGCTCGGAGAGCACCAGGAGCTGCGTGGGCTGGAGCCGCGGCGCGGTGACCGACTGGCGGAGGCCGCGCACCAGCCGGTGCACCGACACCACGAGCTGAAGTGCTTCCTGGCTGGTCACGATCGCCGTCATGGCACACCCCGTCGCCCTGCTCGTCCGTCCGATCCGGACGCGACACTGGCATCCCCGCACCTGCGGTGTCCAACCGGGCGCACCCGCGGCCCGCCGCCGCGCGCCCGTGCGGTCGTCACCCGACAGGACCACTGGGGAGACCGTCGTCACCTCCCGTCTCAGGATCGCGTAAAAGCCGAGATCAGAAGCGTCAAAACTCCGTCAGTGTCACCCGATCGGCCGACGTGTCGGCGCATTCTTCCCCCGGTGACCGCCACGGGGCGCGGACCGATCACCCAGCACACCGCGCGAGCACCGGCCAGCGCGCCGTCCGGGGAGCAGACTGATCGCGTGGACGGGACACCGACGACACCGCGCCGGGGGGAGCTGCGCATCTACCTGGGCGCCGCTCCCGGCGTGGGCAAGACCTTCGCGATGCTCGGCGAGGCGCACCGCCGCCGCGAGCGCGGCACCGACGTCGTCGTCGGGCTCGTGGAGACCCACGGCAGGCCCAGGACCGCCGAGCTCCTCGCCGGGCTCGACGAGGTGCCGCGCCGGGTCGAGCGGCACCGCGGGCTCGACCTCACCGAGATGGACCTCGACGCGCTGCTGGCCCGCCGCCCCGAGGTGGCCGTCGTGGACGAGCTCGCCCACACCAACGCTCCCGGCTCGCGCAACGCCAAGCGGTGGCAGGACGTGGAGGAGCTCCTCGACGCGGGCGTCGACGTGCTGTCCACCCTCAACGTGCAGCACCTGGAGAGCCTCAACGACGTCGTGCGGCGCATCACGGGCGTGCCGCAGCGGGAGACCGTGCCCGACGAGGTGGTGCGCCGCGCCGAGCAGGTCGAACTGGTGGACCTGACCCCCGAGGCGCTGCGCCGCCGTCTCGCCCACGGCAACGTGCACCCCGCGCACAAGATCGACGCCGCGCTCGGCAACTACTTCAGGGTGGGCAACCTGACCGCGCTGCGCGAGCTGGCGCTGCTGTGGGTCGCCGACCAGGTGGACGTGGCGCTGCAGCGCTACCGGGCCGAGCAGCGGATCACCGACACCTGGGAGGCCCGCGAACGCGTCGTGGCGGCCATCACCGGCGGCGGCGAGAGCGAGACGCTGATCCGCCGGGCGCGCCGCATCGCCACCAGGGCCGGGGCGGAGCTGATGGTGCTGCACGTGCTGCGCGGCGACGGTCTCGCCGGCGCCCCGCCGGACGCCGTCGCGCGGTACCGCAGGCTCAGCGACGACGTGGGAGCCACGTTCCACACCGTCGTGGGCGACGACGTGCCCACGGCGCTGCTGGAGTTCGCCCGCGGCGTCAACGCCACCCAGCTCGTGATCGGCACGTCGCGGCGCTCCCGGCTGGCCAGGCTGTTCGACGAGGGCATCGGGGCGACCGTCGTGCAGCGGTCCGGCTCCATCGACGTGCACGCGGTGACGCACCAGCACTCCGCGGGCGGCAGGCGCGGTCGGCGGGTCCGCAGCGCGCTGTCGCCGTCCCGGCGCGCTCTCGGGTGGCTGCTCGCCGTGCTCGCCCCCGTCGCGGCCACCACCGCGGGACTGGTGTTCCACGACGACCTGCTCCTGTCCACCGACGTCCTCGACCACTTCCTCGCCACGATCCTCGTCGCGCTCGTCGGCGGCCTCGGCCCGGCGCTGTGCGCGGCCGTCCTCTCCGCCCTGCTGCTGAACTTCTTCTTCACCGCGCCGCTGTTCACCTTCGCCGTCGACACCCAGCAGGACCTGGTCACGCTCGTCGCGATGCTCGTCGTGGCGGTGACCGTCGCGCTGGTGGTCGACCGGGCCGCGCGCCGCGCCGAGCAGGCGGCGCTGGCCCGCACCGAGGCCACGCTCCTCGCGTCCTACGCGCGCACCGTCCTCACCCACCCGCACCCGCTGGCCCGGCTGCTGGAGAAGGTGCGGGAGAACTTCGGCCTCGACTCGGTGGCACTGCTGGAGAACACCGGCGGCCGGTGGACGCGCGTGGCGTGCGTCGGCCCGGCCCCGTGCGACGAGCCGGACGACGCCGACGTGGACGTGCCGGTGACCGCGGACGTGCACCTGGCCCTGCGGGGCCGGTCGCTGCCCGCGTCCGACCGGCGCGTCCTGGAGGCGGCGGCCGGGCAGGCGCTGCTCGCGCTGCGCCAGCAGCGGCTGACCGAGCAGACCCGTGCCGCGCAGGCCCGTGCGGAGACCACCGAGCTGCGCACCGCCCTGCTGTCCGCCGTGGGACACGACCTGCGCACGCCCCTGACGTCGATCAAGGCCGCCGCGAGCAGCCTGCGCGACCCGGAGCTGACGCTGTCGCCGGAGGACACCGGCGAGCTCCTCGCGACCGTGGAGGAGTCCGCGGACCGGCTCGCCGGGCTGGTGGACAACCTGCTCGACTCCTCCCGGCTCGCCACCGGCGCCGTCCACCCGCTGTTCCGCGCGGTCGGCTACGACGAGGTCGTGGCCCGCGCCCTGTCCGGGGTGGACGACCGCGACGAGGTCGTGGTCGACGTCGACGAGCGCCTCGCGCCCGTGCGGGCGGACGTGGGCCTGCTGGAGCGGGTCGTGGCGAACGTCGTGGACAACGCGCTGCGGCACGGCCGCGCGCACCCGCGCCGGGACGACGGCGAACCCGCCGTGGCGGTCCGGGCGAGCGCGCACGCCGACCTCGTGGAGCTGCGCGTCGTGGACCGGGGCCGCGGCCTGCCGCGCGGGGCGGCCGACGAGGTGTTCGCGCCGTTCCAGCGGTTGGGCGACCGGGACGCCACTCCCGGCACCGGCCTCGGTCTCAGCGTGGCCAAGGGCTTCACCGAGGCGATGGGCGGCAGCATCCGCGCCGAGGACACCCCCGGCGGTGGCCTGACCGTCGTCATCTCGCTGCCCGCGCACGAGGAGGGCACGGCATGACCACGGTGCTGGTCGTCGACGACGAACCGCAGATCGTCCGCGCGCTGCGCATCAACCTCACCGCGCGCGGCTACGACGTGCTGATCGCGCACGACGGGGCCACCGCGCTGGCGCGGGCGGCCGAGGACAGGCCGGACGTCGTGGTGCTCGACCTGGGCCTGCCCGACATCGACGGCACCGAGGTCATCGCCGGTCTGCGCGGCTGGAGCAGCGTGCCGATCATCGTGCTGTCGGCCAGGGTCGGCTCGTCGGACAAGGTCGAGGCGCTCGACGCCGGCGCGGACGACTACGTGACGAAACCGTTCGGGATGGACGAACTGCTGGCCCGGTTGCGCGCCGCCGTGCGCCGCTCGGCCACCGCAGCCCCGGACGGCGAGGAGGCGGTGGTCACCACGGCCTCGTTCTCCGTGGACCTGGCCGCGAAGAAGGTGCGCCGCGACGGCGCCGAGGTGCACCTCACGCCCACCGAGTGGGGCCTGCTGGAGATCCTCGTCCGCAACCGGGGACGGCTCGTCGCGCAGAAGCAGCTGCTGCTGGAGGTGTGGGGGCCGTCCTACGCCAGGGAGACGCACTACCTGCGGGTCTACCTGGCGCAGCTGCGCCGCAAGCTGGAACCGGAGCCCTCCCGGCCCCGCCACCTGCTGACGGAACCGGGCATGGGCTACCGCTTCGAGCTCTGACCGCGCGAGGTGAGCGTTCCAGCACCGCGAGTGGAGCGTTCCAGCACCGCGAGTGGAGCGTTCCAGCACCGCGAGTGGAGCGTTCCAGCACCGCGAGTGGAGCGTTCGGGGCGTCGCCGCGTTCCACGGCCGCGACGTCCGCGTTCCGAACGGTCCGCTCGGAGTGCTGGAACGCTCCACCCGTGGTGCCTGAACGATCAACTCGTGGTGGTCTGGGCGGGCGGGAGCGTCGTGGTGGTCGGTTCTGCCACCGGGGAGGTCGACGGGAGCTGGGACGTCGTCGCCGTCGACGGCGGTGAGCTGGGGACCGCCGTGACGGGGGGCGCGGGGCGCTCCTCCTCGGCCTGCTCCTGCGGCCGCTGCTCGTGCTGCTCCTGCTGCTCGTCCTCGTGCTCGTGCTGCTGGTGCTGGTGCTCGCCGTCGGACGGCCCGTCCCCCGCCCGCGGCGGCTGGTCACCGGACACCGGCACCGACCGGTCGCGCGGGGACGTGGAGACCGTCAGCACGACGGTGGACGTCGTGCCGTCCGGCGAGATCACCAGGGAGGTCTCGGTGCGGGGAGGTGACTCCTGGCCGGCCTCGGGCTGCTTCTTCTGGGGTTCCGTGGCGCGCTCGTTCTCCGCGGCGAGCATGGAGGCGAACGTCGCGAACAGCGTGGCCACGACGACGCCGCCGAAGGACAGCAGGACCACCGAGCGCGTCCGCCGCTTCGGCCTCTCCTGTGGAGCTTCCTCGAACACACCATCTCCCTGAGGGGACCCGATCGGGGTGGAATTGCGTTCGAGTTATCGGCACTCGGCCGTGTCGTCCGCAGCCGCTGGCCGCGTCATCACACCTTCGTGTGGTGTGCAGTGACCTCGGCGTTCCCCGCTCGTTGGTCCTCCTCGCGCCGGAGGGCCGCTCCCGCCACGAACGACGTGGCGGGAGCGGCCCTCCGGTGCGAGCGGCCGTCAGGTGCTGGTGCTGGGCTGGGTGGTCTCCGGTGTGGTGGTCTCCGGCGTCGTGGTGTTCGTGGGGACGCTGGTGTCCGTCGTCTCCGGCGGGACGACCGCGGTGCCACCGCCGCCGGGGTTCGTGCCCGGATCGGCACCGGGGTTCGTGCCGGGGTTCGTGCCGGGACCGGGGGGCGGGGGCGTGTCGTCGTCGACGGGGACCGTGGTGTCCTCGACCGTGGTCGTGGTGCCGTCGGCCCGCGTCACCGTCGTGTAGCGCGGGGCGCGCGACGGCACGGTGCTGGTGTCCGTGAGCACCGTGCTCGACGGGGGAGCCTCGGTCGTGGAGACCTGCGTGCCGCTGGTCTCGCGGGGCGCGGAGCTGCCGAGGGTGCTGCGGGCGACCACGTCCTCGCGCGGCGTCGGCTGGCGCACCGGCCCGTCCTCGTCCGCGCTGCCGGAGACGATGGTCGCCACGGCCGCGAACAGCGTCGCGACCACGACACCGGCCGCCGCGAGCACCACCTGCGGCGCGGCGCGCAGCGGCGGCCGCCGGTGCTGCGGAGCGTCGTACTCGACACCGTCGTGCCCGGCGCCGTCGTGCTCGACACCGTCGTCGGCGCCGGTCGGGAGGACGTCGAAGCGCGTGGGGTCCTGCTGGGCGTCGTGCGGCCCGTCGTTCACACCGTCTCCTCGCGGGGGTATTTCCTAGCGGCCGAAGTTCTGGGTCCAGTACCAGCCGTTGGTGTCGAGTCCGACGCCGATCGTCGCGAACGAGCAGTCCAGGATGTTGCGGCGGTGGCCGGGGGAGTTCATCCAGGACTCCATGACCTGCTCGGGGGTCCTCTGGCCCGCGGCGATGTTCTCGCCACCGGGGCTGGGGTAGCCCGCCGCCTTCATCCGCGTCCCGAAGTCGACGCCCTCGGGGGTGGTGTGCGAGAAGTAGTTGCGCGCGGCCATGTCGGAGCTGTGCTTCTGGGCCGCGGTGGTGACGCGGTCGTCGATCTTCAGCGCGGCGCAGCCCGCCTCGGCCCGCTTCGCGTTGACGATCGCGACGACCAGGTCCTCCTCGTCGGCCGACGCCGGCGGAGGTGCCGCCTTCGTCGTGGTCGTCCTCGGCGGCTCGGGAGGGGGAGCGGTCGTCGACGACGTGGTCTCGGTGGTCGTGGTCGTCGTCTCGGTGGTGGTGGTGGTCGTGCTGGTCGCGGTGGTGGTCGTGGGGGCTGCGGAGGACGTCTGCGGAGGTGCGCTGGTGACGTCCGGCGACGAGGCGTCCCCGTTCCCGCCCCGCTCCCGCCCGCTCACGCTGCCGGCGGAGTCGAGCCCGAGGAAGCCGACGGGCTGTTCCGCCGCGGACGCGCCACCCTCGACGCCGATGCTGGCGAAGGCCGCTCCGCTCGCGCCGACCGCGCCGATCAACAGGCTCAACAAGCCTCCGACGACGGCGCCTCGGTTACTGCGATGGGCACTCACGGTGGCGCACCGTACCACCAACGGGTGACGTGATCAGGGGTTGCCGGGGACCGATTCCACCCCCGAGGGATCATTTCCGCTGTGTGTGCCGCTCAGAACGACCCGCAGACCCCCGTCCGCATGACGGCGTGGGTGCGGGGTCACGTGCAGGGTGTCGGGTTCCGCTGGTGGACCAGGAGCCGCGCGCTGGCGCTCGGTCTCACCGGAAGCGCGGCCAACCTGCGCGACGGCCGGGTCGAGGTCGTCGCGGAGGGGTCCGACGAGGCGTGCCGAGCGCTCCTCGCCGCCCTCCGATCAGGTGAAACACCCGGCCGGGTGGACACGGTGGTGGAACGCTGGTCGGAGCCGAGGGGCGGAACGGCGGGTTTCGTGGAGCGTTAGGGGGACGTTGCCGCTGGTGCTGAACGTCTCGGCCCGCTTCGGCGTAGTACAGGGAGTGGACCCCGGTGAGGACGTCGTCAGGCAGCTCTACGGTCGGTGGAGCGGCCCGCTGCACAACTACGTCCTGCGCCTGGTCGGCGGGGACCACCAGCAGGCGGAGGACGTGGTGCAGGAAACGCTGCTGCGGGCCTGGCGGCACTCCGGCGAGCTGACCCCCGAGGAGGCCGGTCCCTGGCTGCACACCGTCGCCCGCAACCTCGTCATCTCCGGTTACCGCCGGCGGGGAGCCAGGGCGGTGGAGGTGCCGATCGAACCGAACGACCTGCCCGCTGTCGGCGACGAGGTGGAGCACGTACTGCAGACCTGGCAGATCGCGGAGGCGTTGCGCGCCCTCACCGCGGACCACCGCGACGTCGTCGTGGAGCTGTACTACCGCCGGCACACGGTGGCCGAGGCCGCCGCGTCGCTCGGCATCCCGCGGGGCACGGTCAAGTCGCGGGCGTTCTACGCCCTGCGCGCCCTGCGCAACGCGCTGGAGGAGCGGGGGGTGACGGAGCCGTGAGCTGCGCGCGCACCGTGGCGCTCGGCGCCTACCTGCTCGGCTCGCTCGACCCGGCGGAGCGCTCGGAGTTCGAGCGGCACGTGTCCGACTGCGCGCGGTGCCGCGACGAGATGGTCCGCCTGGCGCCGCTGCCCGGCCTGCTCGGCCAGCTCACGCTGGACGACCTGCCCGCACCCGAGCCCCTCGACCTGCCGCCGCTGATCACCATCGCCGCTCCCGAGCGCCCGCGCCGGAAGCGGCGCGAGCGCGGAGACCCCGGTGACCTCGTCGACCTCCGTGATCGCCACGACGTCGGTGATCGTCACGACCGCCGCGGCAAGCGCTGGCTGTTCGCCGCCGCCGGTCTCGCCATCGGCGCGCTGCTCGTGCTCGCGGGCCTGCTGCCGCAGCTGCTGGACCGGCAGCGGGCTCCGGCGGCTCCGGAGCTGACCACGTCCGCGCCACCGGCCAGCACCGGCGAACGGGCCGCTGCGGTGACCTGGGCCGCGACCGACCACGGCACCGGAACCTCGGCGACGGCCGCCCTGCGCGACCGGCCGTGGGGCACCGAGGTGGAGCTGGAGCTGGGCAACGTGCCGCCCGGCGCGCGCTGCAAGCTCGTCGTGCACGACGAGAACGGCCGCAGCGAGATCGGCGGCTGGTGGGGCAGCGCCTCCACCGGGGGCGAGCGCATCCCCGGCGCGACCTCGTTCCCGGTGGGGAGGATCGCCCACCTGGAGGTCGTCGCCGACTCGGAGGTGCTGGTCACACTGCGTCCGGGCTGACCGGTATACCCTCGGCCGACCACCGTCCCCGGTCGCCGTGGAGAGGGCAGCGCGACGTGCACCTCAAGAGCCTGACGCTGAAGGGCTTCAAGTCCTTCGCCTCGGCCACGACGCTGCGCTTCGAGCCCGGCATCACCTGCGTGGTCGGCCCGAACGGTTCGGGCAAGTCCAACGTCCTCGACGCCCTCAAGTGGGTCATGGGCACGCAGGGCGCCAAGGACCTGCGCGGCGGCAAGATGGAGGACGTCATCTTCGCGGGCACCTCCGGCCGCGCGCCGCTGGGCCGCGCCGAGGTGACCCTGACCATCGACAACACCGACGGCGCGCTGCCGATCGACTACACCGAGGTCTCGATCACCCGGCGGATGTTCCGCGAGGGCGCCACCGAGTACGAGATCAACGGCAGCTCGTGCCGCTTGATGGACGTCCAGGAGCTGCTGTCGGACTCCGGCATCGGCCGCGAGATGCACGTGATCGTCGGTCAGGGCCAGCTCGCGTCCATCCTGGAGTCCAAACCGGAGGAACGGCGCGCGTTCGTCGAGGAGGCCGCCGGTGTCCTCAAGCACCGCAAGCGCAAGGAGAAGGCGCTGCGGAAGCTGGAGGCGATGCAGGCCAACCTCACCCGCCTGACCGACCTCACCGCCGAACTGCGCCGCCAGCTCAAGCCGCTGGGAAAGCAGGCCGAGATCGCCCGCCGCGCCCAGGCCGTGCAGTCGGAGCTGCGGGACGCGCGGATGCGCCTGCTGGCCGACGACCTGGTGACCCGCCGCACGGAGCTGGCTCGCGAGGAGGCCGACGAGGCCACCGCCCGCGCCCGCCGCGCCGAGGTGGAGCAGGCGCTGCAAACGGCGCAGTACCAGCAGAACGAGCTGGAGGAGCTGGTCGCGGCCGACGCCCCGGCGCTGTCGCGCGCCCAGGACACCTGGTACCGGCTGTCGGCGCTGGAGGAGCGTCTGCGCGGCACCGTGCGCCTCGCCGTGGAACGCGCCAGGCACCTGTCGGCCGACGTGGAGGCCCCGCGCGGTGGACGTGATCCCGACGAGCTGGAGGCCGAGGCCGAGCAGACCGCCGCGCTGGAGCTGGAGCTGGCGGAGGGCGTGACCGAGGCGCGCGTCGGACTGGCCGAGGCCGTCGAGGTCCGCTCCGAGCTGGAGCGCGCGGTGTCGGCCGCCGAGCGGGCGCACCTGGCCGCCGTGCGCGCCATCGCCGACCAGCGCGAGGGCCTGGCCCGGCTGTCCGGTCAGGTCGAGGCGCTGCGCAGCAAGACCAGCGCCACCTCGGAGGAGATCGAACGGCTGTCGGTGACGATCGCCGAGGCGGCCGAGCGCGCCGAGGAGGTGCGCCGCGAGCAGGCCGAGCAGGAGGCGGCGACCGGGACGGAGGACGAGGGCGACGCCGGTCTCGACGAGCGGCACCGGCAGGCCGTGCAGGCCAACGACGCCGCCAAGGGCCGCGTCGAGGAGCTCGTCCGCGCCGAGCGCGCCGCCGAGCGCGACATCGCCTCGTGGCGGGCCCGCGTGGACGCCCTGTCGCTGGGACTGACCCGCAAGGACGGCGCGGGCGCGCTGCTGGCCGCCGGAACCGGGCTGCCGGGGTTGCTCGGCGCGGTCGCGGCCCTGCTGACCGTGGAGACCGGCGCCGAGGTGGCGCTCGCCGCCGCGCTGGGGCCGATCGCCGACGCGGTCGCCGTCGCGGGCGGGGACGACGCCGTCACGGCGCTGGAGCTGCTCAAGGAGGGCGCCGCCGGGCGTGCCGGTGTCCTCGTCGGCGGCGCACCCGCCACGACCGACCGCTCCGCGTGGCCGCCGCTGCCCGGCGGCGCGCGCTGGGCGGCCGACCTCGTGCGGTCACCCGACGCGCTGCGCCCGGCCCTGGACCGCGCGCTCGACCGGCTCGCCGTCGTGGACGACCTCGCCGCCGCGCGCTCCCTCGTGGCCGCGGACCCCGCCGTGCGGGCGGTGACCCGCGAGGGCGACGTCCTCGGCGCGGACTGGGCCACCGGCGGGTCGGGCCGCGACCAGAGCGTCATCGAGGTCCGGGCAGCCGTGGACGAGGCCGCGGAGAAGCTCGCCGCCGCCGAGCGCGCCCTGGAGCACTCCACCGCGGCCCTGGAGGGCGCACGGGCCGAGCAGCAGGCCAGGCGCACCGAGGTCGGCTCCCTCAAGGAGGCGCTGAACGAGGCGAGGGTCCGTCGCGCCCGCTCGTCGGAGCGGTTGTCCCGGCTCGCGCAGGCCGTGCGGTCGGCCGAGGCGGAGGTCGAGCGCGTCCGCGGCCAGCGCGCCACGGTCGAGCAGGCCCGCGAGCAGGCCCTGCGCACGCTCGCCGAGCTGGAGGAGCGCCTGCTCGTCGCGCAGGAGCAGCCCCTGGACGACGAACCGGACACGACGCAGCGCGACGAGACCGCCGCCGAGCTGGCCACGGCCCGCCAGGACGAGATGGACGCGCGGCTCGCCCTGCGCACCGCGGAGGAGCGCGCCAGGGCGTTGCAGGGCAGGGCGGACGGCCTGCGCCGGGCCGCCCGCGCCGAACGCGAGGCGCGCGACCGCGCCCAGCGCGCCCGTGCCGCCCGCGCCAGGGGCGCCGCGGTGGCGGACGCCGTGGTGCGCGGCGGCGAACTGGCGCTGACCCGCATCGAGGAGTCCCTGCGCCGCGCCGCCCGCGAGCGCGACGTGGCCCAGGAGCGGCGCACCCAGCACGAGACGCTGCTCGCGCAGGTCCGCACGGTCGTGCGCGAGATGAGCGGCGAGCTGGAGAAGCTCACCGACGCCGTGCACCGGGACGAGGTGCTGCGCGCGGAGCAGCGGCTGCGCATCGAGCAGCTGGAGGTGAAGATCGCCGAGGACTTCGGCATCGGCCTGGACGACCTGGTCGCCGAGTACGGCCCGGACGTGCCGATCCCGCCGAGCCAGACCGAGGTGGCCGAGTACGAGGCGGCGAAGGAGCGCGGAGAGCAGGTCTCGACACCGCAGCCGATGCCGTTCGACCGCGACACGCAGACCCGCCGCGCCAAGCGCGCCGAGCGCGACCTGTCGCTGCTGGGCAAGGTCAACCCGCTCGCGCTGGAGGAGTTCGCCGCGCTGGAGGAGCGCTACAAGTTCTTGTCCAACCAGCTGGAGGACGTCAAGGCGACGCGGCGCGACCTGCTGATCGTCGTCAAGGAGGTCGACGACAAGATCCTGGAGGTCTTCACGGCGGCCTACGCGGACGTGGCGCGGGAGTTCGAGATCGTGTTCTCGACGCTGTTCCCCGGCGGTGAGGGCAGGCTCGTGCTGACCGAGCCCGACGACATGCTGACCACCGGCATCGAGATGGAGGCGCGACCTCCCGGCAAGAAGGTCAAGCGCCTGTCCCTGCTGTCCGGCGGCGAGAAGTCGCTGGCGGCGGTGGCGATGCTCGTCGCGATCTTCCGCGCGCGCCCCTCGCCGTTCTACGTGATGGACGAGGTCGAGGCCGCGCTGGACGACACCAACCTGCACCGGCTGATCGGCCTGTTCCAGCAGCTGCGCGACCACTCCCAGCTGCTGATCATCACCCACCAGAAGCCGACCATGGAGATCGCCGACGCCCTCTACGGCGTGAGCATGCGGGGTGACGGCATCAGCCAGGTCATCTCGCAGCGCATGCGAGGACGTGGCGAGAGGGCCGGAACGCCGGAGCCGGCGTCCGTGCCCGTGGCGGACTCAGCGTCCGCGGTTGACGCCACCGCTCCGGCGGTGTGAGGGCTGACGCGGCCTGCGCTGCTGGACCGGCGGAGCGCTGTGCTCGAAGAAGTCGGGCAGCAGGTCCGACTCGTCGTCGGCCCCCTCGACGGCGGGCGGCTGCTGGAAGAGGTTCTGGTACTGCGGACGGGCCACGGGCACGACCGGGATCGTGGCCGTCGTCTCGGTCGGGGACCCGTCCACCGGCAGCGGCGGGTGGAACAGGCTGTCGTGCGACCAGGACACGGGGCTTGTCGTCTGTGAGCTGATGATGTGACCTTCCTTGCCGACTTCGCACCTGCTCGGCGCGGATCATCGACGGAATGTGCGCGGCCACTGACTCAGTGGCACCGGCGCGGGCAGCCGATGCGGCTGCCTCGCGACCAGTGTGACACACGTGGGGGGTGCCGTGCCGAAGAATCAGGTCTCGCGGATCGGACGGGTGTCCAGCGCCGCCGCTTCCCCGGGGGTCGGCGCGGTGCCGCCCAGGTGCGCTGGCTGCCACCACCGCTCGTCCTCGGCGGGGGTCTCCGGGTACTCGCGCTGCGCCCGGTCCAGCAGCGCGGACATGCGCCGGTGCAGCTCGGCGTTGACCGCCTCCTGGTCGTCGCCGCGCTGCGGGTGCAGGGGCTCGCCGACCAGGATCGTCACCGGGAGGTGCCTCTTCGTGAGGGTCTTCGGGCGGCCCTTCGTCCACAGGCGCTGGGTGCCCCACAGCGCGACCGGGATCAGCGGCACGTTCGCCGCCGTGGCCAGGCGGTTCGCGCCGCTCTTGAGCTCCTTGACGGTGAAGGAGCTGCTGATGGTGGCCTCGGGGAAGATCCCGACGACCTCACCGGAGCGGAGTGCGCGCAGCGCCTCCTTGTAGGAGGCGCTGCCCGCGTTCCTGTCCACCGGGATGTGGTGCATCCCCCGCATCAGCGGTCCCGAGATGCGGTTCTCGAACACCTCGTGCTTGGCCATGAACCTCACCAGCCGCTTCGACGGCTGGGCGCCGAAACCGGCGAAGATGAAGTCCAGGTAGCTGATGTGGTTGCTCGCCAGCACAGCGCCCCCCTCACGGGGGACGTTGTGCGTGCCGTCCATGGTGATCCTCAGGTCGAGGAGCCGGAACATGGTCTTGGCCGCGGCGACAACCGGGGGGTACACACGATCTGCCATGACCGAACGGTAGCCCGAAGGCCCTACTGACCGGTATCGCTGCCCTCTCGATGTCGGATGGCCCTGGGCACACCGGCCAGGTCCTCCTCGTTGCAGAGCAGCTTGAGGTCGTAGTAGGGGGAACCCTTGCGATCGTCGTAGTCCAGGTGCACGGCGATCACGTCGACCGGCTCGCCGAGCCAGTCCTGCGTCTGCCGCAACCAGGACGCCGCGCGTTCCAGGGCCGAGGGCAGGTCGTCGTCGCGGAACTCGACCGGCCGGTACGGGACTCCCTGCACCTGATCGCGCTGGTTGGCCGGCAAGGGAAGGTCTACCGCCACCCCGGATTCGCTGAGTTCGAGTTGGATCGTTTCCTCACTCACCTCTGCAGGGTCCACCACCGGAAGTCCGCCTGCAAGGCCGCACGCCTCACATGCACCCGGATCGGCGGTGTCCCCACCGGTGGTCAACTCCACTCGACCGGCAGCTCCGCCAAGCCGCTCACCAGCACTCTTCGCCACGGCAGGGCCTCCGCCGGGACCGCCAGCCGCAGCTGGGGGAACCGGTCGAGCAGGGCCAGCAACGACTCCTGCAACTCGATGCGGGCGAGCTGCGCGCCGAGGCAGAAGTGCGGCCCGGCCCCCAGTGCCAGGTGCCGGTTCGGAGTGCGCGCCAGGTCCAGCGCGTCGGGATCGGTGAAGGCGCGCGGGTCGCGGTTGGCGGAGCCGATGGCCGCCATCACACCCTCTCCCGCGCGGATCGTGGTGCCCGCCACCTCCACGTCGACCGTCGCGACCCGCAGCTGACCGACCTCGCTGAGGCGGTTGAACCGCAGCAGTTCCTCCACGGCGGACGGCACGAGACCGGGATTCTCGACGAGGTGGTCCCAGTGGGCCGGGTCGCGCAGCAGCGAGGCGACGAAGCTGCCGATCTGGTTGGCCGACGTCTCGTGCCCCGCGACGAGCAGGTTGAGGGCGAAGCCGACCAGCTCCGGCCCGCTGAGCGAGCCCTCGTCGGTGCCGCGCACCAGCTCGTCCAGCAGGTCCCGCGGCTCCCCGGCGCTCGCGGACCTGGCGGCCACCAGGCCCGCCACGTAGTCCGTCAGGCTCGCCATCGCCGCCTCGACCCGCGGCTCCTCCTCCACCGACATGCTGTAGGCCAGCTCGGTCCACGCGCGGAAGCGGTCGCGGTCGGCGTAGGGGACGCCGAGGAGCTGGCAGATGACCTGCACGGGCAGCGGCAGCGCGAAGAGCTGCCGCAGGTCGGCCCCCGTCCCGGCGGCCTCCACGTCGGCGGCGAGCCGGCGGGCCAGGTCGCCGATCCACGGGCGGACCCGCTCGACGGCGCGGTGCGCGAACGCCGTCGAGACCAGGCGGCGCAACCTGGTGTGCTCGGGCGGGTCGGTGGTCGGGAGGGTGCCGGGCAGCGGCCGGGACACCGCGACGCGCGGCGCGTCCGGTGCGACGGTCGCGGCGCGGGAGAACCGCTGATCGGTCAGCACGAACTGGACGTCGTCGTAGCGGGTGACCAGCCAGACCACCGCGCCGGCGAGGGTGCGCACCCTCGCCACCGGGCGGGTGTCGCGCAACCGCTCCCACGTGGGGGAGGGGTCGAACCGGAAGGCGTCGTCGAACGGGATGTCGATGATCTCGTCCACGCGTGTCATGGATCCGACCCTAGGGGGATGGCGGCCGGTCCGGAGTGCCGCGGAACACGTTCCCGCTCCGCTTCCGGTACCGGTCACGACGGGTGGGGCGGCCGTCGCGCTCGGCAGGAGAAAAAACTCCGTCGCGTCGCGGCGACGCGCGGGCGACCATGCGCTCATGTACGACATCCGTTGCGCCGAGCAGGCCGACCTCGGCGCCGTGATCGCGCTGCTGGCGCGCTTGCAGGCCGACCCGGCGCACCACATCGGGTACCTCGGCGAGACCCCGTCCGAGCTGACGGCCGATCTGGCCGGGTTCGAGCCGAGCTGGGCTGCGTCCTCCGTCGTCGCGGTGGACGAGACCGGCCGGCTGTGCGGCGTGCTCGGCGTCGACGTCGCGCCGCGGCGCGCGCGGCTGCACGGGCCCTTCGTCGACGTCCCCCTCAACCACCCCGCTGGCAGCCGCATCTGGGACCAGACCGCGGACGCGCTGCACGCCGCGGCCGTCGGACTGCCGCGCCTGCGCGTCGTCGCCGACCGCGAGCTGTGCGGCCGCACCGAGCACCGCAGGCTCGCCGCGTTCGCGCGGCGGCACGGGTTCGCCGCGGACCGGGCCAGCGGCGTCCTCGTCGCGGACGGGGACGCGCTGCGCTCCCTCCTGCTGCGCGAGGCGGGGTGCCCGCGCACCGGGCCCGCGCGCCAGATGCGCTCCCTGCCCACCGATCCGGCGGTGCACGAGGCCGTGGCGGTGCTGCACGAGCGGTGCTTCCCCGGCGCCCACCCGTCCGGGCGGCAGCTTGTGGAGCGGGCGCGGGGGCACACGGTGGTCGTCGCGATGGACGGCGACGACGTCCTCGGCTACGCGGCGGGCACCGCGCGGCCGCAGGAGCACCACGTCGACTTCGTCGCGGTCGAGCCCGCGCTGCGGGGCAGGGGCGTCGGCGCGGCGCTGATCACCGAGCTGGTCTGGGAGCTGGCCGCCGCCCGCGGCGCGCGACCGCGGGTGGTCGCGGCCGTGCTGGCGGGCAACGACTCCCGCCGCACGTTCGACCGGCTCGGCTTCGAGCTCCGGGAAGAGCTGGTCGCCTACCGGACCCGCCCGGCCGCGTGAGCTACGCCGCCGTCGCCTCCTCCACCGCGGGCTCGTCCCGGCGAGGCCCGTGGCGCAACGACATCAGGCCGCCCACGAGCAGCGTGACGGCCACGCCGAGCGGGGTGTTCCACCACCCGGTCAGGGAGCGGATCTCCGCGGCGGCGTCGGCCGGGCCGAACCGGATCGTCACCGACTGCGCCGGTCCGACGAACTTCACCGCGAGGATCACGAACGCCACGACCACCACGGTGACCGCGAACGCCACGACCGCGTCGGTCTGGTTCGTGCGCTTGATCATCAGTCCCAGCAGGAACGCGCCGAGCAGCGCGCCGTAGGTGTACCCGGCGATGCCGAGCGCCTGCACGACGATCGGGTCGGCGGTGCTCCTGTTGGAGGAGGCGAAGAGTCCGGCGCAGACGATCAGCAGCCCGGCCCAGACCACCGTCCAGATCCGGCCCTGCTTCAGGCGCTCGGTGTCGGTCAGCGGCTGGCGGCGGACGCGCTCGTAGACGTCGGTCACGGTCGAGGACGCGAGCGCGCCGAGCGACGAGGACAGCGCGGCGGCCAGGATGCCGGCGATGACGAAACCGGACAGGCCGCTCGGCATCTCCGTCACGATGAAGTTCGCGAACAGCTCGTCCTTGTTGCCCAGCCCCAGTTCCCTCACCGGGTCGAGCCCCTCGTAGAACACCCACATCATCACGCCGATGAGCAGGAAGAAGGCGAACTGGAGGAACACCACGAAGCCGCTGGCGATCAGCGCCTTCTGGCTCGCCCGCACGTCGTTGGTGGCCATGAGGCGCTGCACGACGAGCTGATCGGCGCCGTGCGACGCCATGGACAGCAGCGCGCCGCCGAAGAACGCGGCGACGAACGGGTAGGCGCCGGTCAGGGGGCTGGAGCTGAAGTCCCAGAGCTGGAACTTGTTGGCGTCGAACGCCTGGCCCAGCCACCCGTCGGGGAGCCGCCCGGCGAGCACCCACACGACGGCGACACCGCCGAGGACGTACCAGAGCATCTGGATCGCGTCGACCCACACGATCGCGCGCACGCCGCCGAAGAAGCTGTAGAGCACCATCGCGAGCCCGAGCACCGCCACGATCGTCCAGTAGGACGTGGTCAGGCCGTAGCTGGCGAGCACGACCTTGACGGGGATGGCCGTGGCGAACAGCCGCAGCCCGTCGGCCAGCAGCCGGGTGATCAGGAAGGTCGACGAGGCGGTGGCGCGCAGCCCGTCGCCGTAGCGCTGGCCCAGGAACGCGTAGGCGGTGACGAGATCGCCCGCCACGTACTTGGGCAGCAGCACGAACGACACGACGATCCGGCCCACGACGTAGCCCGTCGCGAGCGTCAGGTAGGTCATGCCGCCCGCCGCCGGTGTCGCGAGGTAGGCGATCGTCGGCACGCTCAGCACGGTGAGCGTGGACGTCTCGGCGGACACCACCGACAGGCACACGACCCACCAGGGGATCTTGCTGTCGCTGACGAAGTAGTCGTTGGCGGACCTCTGCTTCCCACCGAGCAGCACGCCCAGCAGAGGCATTCCGATCAGGAAGACGGCGATGACGACGAGGTCAAGAGCGCGCACGTGGACCTCCTGCGGTGGTGCGGATCCTCAGCCCGGTGACGGGGCTCTCCGCCGGCGGCGGCAGTCGCAGCGGGCTCGCGCCCTGGGTGATGCTGCCGAGCGTCCTGGGGCCGGAGGCGCCGGTCGCGCTCGGGACGTTGCCCGGAACCCCGTGCCAGGTCAGGAATCCGAGCAGGGCGGTGAGCACGGCCTCCTTGCCGTCGGACGGCAGGCCCAGCTCGTCGCTGCCGCGCAGCTCCACCTCGCCCAGGCGCCGGGCGAGCGCGGCGACGAGCACGGGGTTGCGCATCCCGCCGCCCGACCCGACGACGGTCGCGACGCCGTGCGCGCGGCACGCGTCGGCGATCGTCACGGCGGTCAGCTCCACCAGCGACGCCAGGAAGTCCTCGGCCCGCAGGACCGGCAGCCCCTCCGTGACGCGCAGCAGGTACTCGCCGTTGAAGTGCTCCACGCCGGTCGACTTCGGCGGCGGCGCGGCGTAGTACGGGTCGGCGAGCAGCACGTCGAGCACGTCGGCGCGGGGTGTGCCGCGCAGCGCCATCTCTCCGTCGGTGTCCCTGCTCCGGGCGCCGCCGGTGAGCGTGCGGACCGCGGCGTCGAGCAGCGCGTTGCCCGGACCGGTGTCCAGGGCGAGCGGCCGCTCGCCCGGCGCGACGACGGTGATGTTCGCGATCCCGCCGATGTTCAGGGCCGCGACCGGTGCGCCGGTGGACGCCGCGAGCTCGCCCAGCCACAGCGAGTCCAGGGTGCTGACGAGCGGCGCGCCGTGGCCTCCGGCGGCGACGTCGCGCACCCGCAGGTCCGCCACGACGGGCAGGCCGGTCGCCTCGGCGATCCACGCCGAGCGTCCGAGCTGGAGCGTGCCGAGGCAGCGCCCGCCCTCGACCCAGTGGTGGACGGTCTGGCCGAGGGAGGCGACGAGGTCGGCCGGCCCGGCGGACGCGGCCGCGTCCGCGAAGGCCCGGCCCACCAGCGTGTCGAGGCGGCACATCTGCTCCGCCGAGCTGGCCGCGGGCGGCAGCGCGGAGAGGAGGTCGGCGCGCAGCTCGTCGGCGTAGGGGACCACGGTCGTCGACACCGGGGTCAGCTCGACCACCCCGTCGTCCAGGCGCAGGTCGGCGACCGCCACGTCGATGCCGTCCACCGAAGTGCCGGAGACCAGACCGATCACCCTGGTCGTGCGCACGTGGTGTGGTCTATTCCACGGACGGACCGGGCGCAAGGGCTTCGGGTGGGACGTTCGCCGGAAAGAGCAACGCCTGGTGGAGGGTCCACGCGCGGCCTCGCGCGCCGTCGTGGAGCGGATGGGAGGATGAGGCCGTGTCGACCGAGTCGCTGATCTGGATCGTCGTAGCCGTCGTCGCCGTGCTGGTGGTCGCGGTGGTCACCGGTGTCGTGCTGACCCGCCGGAGGCGGATCAGCCTGACCGACCGGGAACCCGCGCCCGGCGTGGAGGACAAGAAGAACCGCTACCGGGCGGGTGGTGGCATCGACCTCGCCCCCGGCGGGGGGTCCGTGCCCGCCGCGGCGACCGAGCACCCGGTGGGCGAGCGGACCGAGGTGGACGGTCAGCCCGGTGTGGGCGACGACGCGTCCGTGCCGCGCGACTCCGTGCGCCGGGGCTTCGTCGACGTGACGCTCCCCGACGCGGCGGGCGCACCGGCCGACCCCGTCACCGAGCCGGTGCCCGTGCAGCGGACCGAGCCGATCACCGAACCCGTTCCCGCGCAGCGCGCCGAACCCGTCACCGAGCCCGTGCCCGCCGCGGCGCAGCCGGTCGAGCTGGACGAGATCGAGCCCACCTCGGGCCGCCTGGAGCGCCTGCGCGGCAAGCTCTCCCGCTCCCAGTCGACGTTCGGCCGCGGCCTGCTCGGCCTGCTCGGCGCCGGTGACCTGGACGAGGACTCCTGGACCGACGTCGAGGACACGCTGCTCGTGGCCGACCTGGGCGCGGCCACCACGACCGAGATCGTCACCGCGCTGCGCGCCGAGATCACGACGCGCGGCGTGCGCACGGCGGAGCAGGCGCGGACGGTGCTGCGCGAGGTGCTGGTGAACGCGCTGCGCCCCGACCTCGACCGCGCGGTGCACGCCCTGCCGCACGGCGACCCGGCGGGCGGTGGCAAGCCCGCCGTCGTGCTCGTCGTCGGCGTCAACGGCGTCGGCAAGACCACCACGACCGGCAAGCTCGCCCGCGTGCTGGTGGCCGACGGCCGCACGGTCCTGCTGGGCGCCGCGGACACGTTCCGCGCCGCCGCGGCCGACCAGCTCCAGACGTGGGGCTCGCGGGTCGGCGCGGAGACCGTGCGCGGGGCGGAGAGGTCCGACCCGGCCGCCGTCGCCTTCGACGCGGTGAAGCGGGGCGTGGAGCGCGGAGTGGACACCGTCCTGATCGACACCGCGGGCCGCCTGCACACCAAGACCGGCCTGATGGACGAGCTGGGCAAGGTCAAGCGGGTCGTGGAGAAGCAGGCGCCGGTGGACGAGGTGCTGCTGGTGCTGGACGCGACCACCGGCCAGAACGGCCTGACGCAGGCGCGGGTGTTCGCCGAGGTCGTCGACATCACCGGCATCGTGCTGACGAAGCTGGACGGCACCGCCAAGGGCGGCATCGTGTTCCAGGTCCAGCGCGAGCTGGGCGTGCCGGTCAAGCTCGTGGGTCTGGGCGAGGGTGCGGACCACCTGGCCCCGTTCGAGCCCGGCGCCTTCGTGGACGCCCTCCTGGGCTGATCGCGAGTCACCCGTTCAGGCACCCCGATTCGACCGTTCGGCGCGCGAGCGCTCGACTCGGGGTGCCGCGGTGCGCGACGCGCACGTGCCCGCCGCCGCAGTCCCGGCTCGGCCTGCGCCGACTGAGCTTCGGCACCTGCGACTGCACGGCGGGCTGCGGTCTCGGCGCGGCTCAGCAGCACCTCGCGCACGGCGCGTGCGACGTCGCCGGGCACGTCGTGCAGACCTCGGTCGCTGGAACCGGCGTGCGGAGGCCGACGCGCGGCTGCGCGCCTGCGCGGAACGAACGGCGGGGAGCGTCCTCGACGAACTCGCGACGGCGCAGGCGCTGTCCGCCTCGTCCCTGCGAGCGGCCGACTGCGGCGCTCTCGCCCGGCCGAGGGGCAGAAGATCGCCGGTCTCTCCCCCGATCGGCTCCGCGCGTTCGCCGGGCGTGACGGGTAGCCACTAGATCGGGTGGTCTCCTTGCCCGGACGGTGAATTGCACGCGGTGCACGGCGCAGAGTTGCCCCATGACGATGCGCGCCGGGCTCTGGACCGGACTGCCGGACCTGGAGGGGGCGGTGAACCACTTCCAGGTGGTCGCCTGCGCTGCGGACGTCGACACCCTCGTCGCCGCGCTGGCCCGCCCGGAGTGCAACGACGGCACCCTCGACCACTTCGCCCGGCCGCTGGACCGTGACGGCGAGCCCGACCACAACGTGGTGCTCGCGGTGCGCGGCGGGTGGGGGTACGTGAACTACGTGGACAACAGCTTCGCCGGCTGGCCGAAGGGCGATCCGGACGCGCCGTTCGTGGACGAGAGGTTCACCGACTTCCCGCCGGGGACGGGACTTCCGCTGACGACGTTCCGGGCGGTGCTGGTGCAGTTCATGGAGACGGCGGAGCGGCCCACCGTCGTCGACTGGTACGAGGAGGGCGACCTGTTCCACAGCTGGCGGGCGCAGCGGACGGCGATGCGCCGGGGCTGACCGTCCCCCAGAGCTCGGGCAGCGAGCACCGGGCGAGCCCGGCGTCCGGCTGTGCTCCGGCCCGGCGCGGCACCGCGAGGCACCGGATCAGCAGCGGCCGCAGTGCGTCGGCGGGAGCGGTGTCGCACGCGTCCAGACCAGGCACGGGGTGCCCACGTCCCCAGCGCGGAACCGGCCTCGCGGCCGAGAACACGGTGGCAGCCGTTCTCCCCCGACCAGCCCGCACCGGCGAGCCCCCCGCACTCGCGGTCACCACTTCCGGCGCATCCGCACTGCTGTTCCTCGCCTCCCGCCCGCTGCGGCGGCGCGTGTGAGAGCGTCGTGCGCATGAGCGCAGTGCAGATCTTGAGCTCCAGCACGTCCGCCGTCCTCCAGCTGCCCGGCGGCTGGTTCCGCAACAACGCCGGCTGGGTGTCCGGCCGCGACGGGGTGCTGCTGGTGGACACGTTCGCCACCGAGGAGCGCAGTCGCGAGCTGCTGGACGCCGTGGCCGCGGTGATCCCGGACGGGGGGTCGCTGCGCGCCGTCCTCACCCACGCCCACGGTGACCACGCCAACGGCGCTCGTCAGGTCGCCGAGCGCGGCGGCGAGGTGCTGGCCTCGCCCTCGGCGGGCGCCGTCGTCGCGGCGGGCCCGCACCTCTACCCCGGTGTGTTCGAGTGCTCGACCTGGGGCGACGTCACGCCGCCGGAGTCCACGACGCCCGTGGTCGAGCCGCTGCGCCTGGACCTCGGCGGGATCGAGGCGCACGTGCTGCCCGTGCCCGGCACCGCGCACACCGACGGAGACCTCGTGGTCTGGGTGCCGGACGACGGCGTCCTGTTCACCGGCGACCTGCTGTTCGACGGCGTGTGCCCGCTGGCGTTCTCCGGCTCGGTCACCGGCTGGGCGGCGGCGCTGGACTGGCTCGCCGGGTTCGGCGCCGCGACCCTGGTGCCGGGACACGGCCCGGTGAGCGCGGTGGAGGAGGGCCTGATCGGCCGCGTGCAGGGGTACCTGCGCTGGTTGCTCGAGGTCGCGGACGGACCGGAGGAGCTGCCGGAGCTGGCCGCGCTGGCCCGCGACCGCCACCCCGGCTGGCTCGACCCCGAGCGGCACGTGGTGAACCTCGCGGTCGCCCGTGCCGAGGTGCGCGGCACGCCGTTCGACCTCGTCGCGGCGATGGGCGCGGCGCTGGCGGAGGTGGGAGGACCCATCCGGCTCGACGTCTGAGGTCCTGGGGGGGCTCGCGGGAGCGGGCCCCGTCGCGTGGCGTGGACCCGTGAGGCCGGACCTGGTGTTCACGGCCCGCCGGGTGCTCACTCCCGAGGGTGAGGTCGCCCGCGCGGTGGGCGTGCGCGACGGCCGCGTGGTCCTCGTGGGTCCGCACGACACCGGCACGACGCGGCGCGCGTGGAGGTCCTCGGCGACGACGTGGTGCTGCCGCCGGGCGGTCGCGCCGGACTCGCGAGCCTCCCGCCCGAGGGGATCGCCGCCACTCAGAAGTGACTGTGAGTTGGCAACCCACCACAGGTTGATACCCCTTTCATACCTTGGTTGGTTGTTGTGCCCTGTTCGTGCTGCAAACCTCGACGCACTGTCGCGGGGGTGTGCAGGGGTGTTCGTACGTTGCACCCGTCAGGGTGTGTCAGAGGCTCCCGCGATCCGTTTCCGAACAGGAACCAGGGAGGAACCTGTGCATCGGATCATCAGGGCGCTGGGGGCAGCGCTGGCCGGTACGGCTCTCGTGGCCAGCGCCGGGGTCACCGGTGCGAGCGCCGCACCGGCGGACGCCGCGAGCGCCGCAGGCGGCTACCAGCCGCCGCAGATCACGTGGGGCCCGTGCGAGGAGGTCCCGACCGTCGAGTGCGGCACGCTCGCGGTTCCCGTCGACTGGTCGAAGCCGCGGGGGGAGACGTTCGACCTGGCCGTGGCGCGGCGCGGGGCGACCGACCCGGCGCAGCGCGTCGGCGTCATGCTCGTCAACCCCGGTGGTCCCGGCGGCTCGGGAGTGGACTTCGCGCTGGGCGCCGACACCTACTTCAGCCCGGAGGTCCTGGCGAAGTTCGACGTCGTCGGCTTCGACCCGCGCGGTGTCGCCCGCAGCAACGGGGTCCGCTGCTCGCTGGACGTGCTGCTGCGCCAGCCGAGCCACTACCCGGCGAACGAGGCCGAGTTCGCCCAGCTCGCCGACTACAACCGGGAACTCCAGCGGGACTGCCGGGAGCAGACCGGTCCGCTGTACGACCACGTGTCGACGCTGTCGGTCGTGGAGGACGTGGAGGCGATCCGGCGCTCGCTCGGCGAGAAGAAGATCAGCTACTACGGCCTCTCCTACGGCACGCTCATCGGCCAGCAGTACGCCGAGGAGCACCCGGACCGCATCCGGGCCATGGTGATCGACAGCAACATGGACCACAGCCTGAACACCCGGCAGTTCGTGGACTCCGAGGCCCGCACGGCCGAGAGCTCGTGGAACGAGTGGGTGAGGTGGTGCGACCGCACCGAGAGCTGCGCGCTGCACGGGCAGGACGTGGCGAAGGTGTGGGACGGCCTGCTGGAGAAGGCCGACCGCGGTGAGGTCGAGGTTCCCGGCGCTCCCGGCGAGAAGCTGACCGCGCAGGACATCAGCAGCGCGGCGAACAGCTACTTCTACGGTCCGGCCTGGAAGGAGCTGGCCGAACTCGTGGCCGAGCTGGACGCGGGCACGGCCACCGACGCGTCGGCCTTCACGGCCTTCGCCGAGGAGCCGGAGACGGCGCAGAACCCGTTCCCGGCCGTGTTCTGCCAGGACTGGCAGGTGCGCGTCCGCGACTACCGCGAGTACGTCCGGCTGCACGAGAGCGAGCAGCGCAACGCGCCGCACATGCGCACCTCGGCGCTCGGCCACCGCGCGGTGACCTCGTGCATCGGGCTCGGCGACGCCACCAACCCGCAGCACCGGCTGCGGATCTCCGGCGCTCCGAAGATCCTGATGCTCAACGCGCTGTACGACCCGGCGACCGCCTACGAGTGGGCCGTCAACGCCCACCGGCAGGCCGGGCGGGCCACGACCCTGCTCACCTACGAGGGCTGGGGCCACGGCGTCTACGACCGCAGCGAGTGCACCCGCGGCGCCGTGGACGGCTACCTGATCGGCCTGCGCGCGCCCGCGGACGGCACGCGCTGCGCCGCCGTCGAGCCCGCACCGCAGCCGCGGTCCCGCTCCGCCCGTCCGGACGTCCTCCCGAACGGCCCGTCCCCGTCGATCCCCGGCTGGACCGCCTGACCCCGGCCGTCGACCGCACCACGGCGGCCCGCGACGCACCCGCGTCGCGGGCCGCTCGTGCGTGCGGAAGCCACTCGTACGGGCGCAGGAGCGGACACGGGTGGTCACCGGAAGAACGTCGTGCCCGGACGGTGCGAGCAGGACGGCGTCCGGACGAGAAGAGGACGACATCTTCCTGTAACAGCGGAGGCGGGACAGTTCACCTCCGCGAAACCTGGCGCGAAGCCGGGTGAAACAGGACGTCTCGATGCTCCCTGCAACCGACGCGCAGTGGAGGTCGACGTGGACACAGGGGACACCGCCTGGGTGCTGGCCAGTGCCGCACTCGTTCTGTTGATGACGCCAGGACTCGCCTTCTTCTACGGCGGCATGGTCCGTTCCAAGGGCGTGCTCAACATGATGATGATGAGCCTCGGCGCGATGGGCGTCGTCGGGGTGCTGTGGGTGCTCGTGGGCTACTCGACGGCCTTCGGCGCCGACGTGGGCGGCGGTCTGCTCGGCAAGCCCTTCGAGTTCTTCGGCCTCGCCGGGCTCCTGGACCCCGAGTCCGCGTTCGGCACGATCCCGACGACGGTCTTCGTCTCCTTCCAGGCGATGTTCGCGATCATCACCGTCGCGCTGATCTCCGGCGCCATCGCCGACCGCGCGCGCTTCGGCCCGTGGCTGCTGTTCGCCGGGATCTGGGCCCTGGTCGTCTACTTCCCCGTCGCGCACTGGGTCTTCGACTTCGACGGCAAGGACGCGGACGGCAACGTGGTCGACCCCGGCGGCTGGATCGCCAACGACCTCGCCGCGATCGACTTCGCCGGTGGCACCGCGGTCCACATCAACGCCGGTGCCGCGGCCCTGGCCCTGGCCCTGGTCCTCGGCAAGCGCGCCGGCTGGCCCAAGGACCGCATGAAGCCGCACAGCCTGCCCCTGGTCGTGCTGGGCGCCGGTCTGCTGTGGTTCGGCTGGTACGGCTTCAACGCCGGTTCCGCGCTGGGCGCGAACGCCACCGCCGGTGTCACCTTCATCAACACCACCGTCGCCACCTGCGCCGCCATGCTCGCCTGGCTGCTCGTGGAGCGCATCCGCGACGGCCACGCCACCACCCTGGGCGCGGCCTCGGGCGTCGTCGCCGGTCTGGTCGCGATCACCCCCGCCTGCTCGTCGGTCACCCCGCTCGGCGCCATCGCCATCGGGGTCGTCACCGGCGCCCTGTGCGCGCTCGCGGTCAGCCTGAAGTACCGCTTCGGCTACGACGACTCGCTCGACGTCGTCGGCGTCCACCTGGTCGGTGGTCTCTCCGGCACGCTCCTGATCGGCTTCTTCGCCAGCGCAGAGGCTCCGGCCGGTGTCGACGGCCTGTTCTACGGCGGCGGAGTGGACCAGCTCTGGCGGCAGGCCGTGGGCGCGGTCGCCGTGCTGGCCTACTCGTTCGTGCTGAGCTTCGCCATCGGCTTCGCGATCAAGAAGACCATCGGGTTCCGCCTGGGCGCGGAGGCCGAGTCCGTGGGCATCGACGAGTCCGAGCACGCGGAGACCGCCTACGACTTCGGCGGCTTCTCCGGCGCGCGGGGCTCCAGCAGCAAGGGCAGTGTCGCCGACGGCGCCAGCGCCGTTCTCGAGGGGAGCAAGTCGTGAAGCTCGTCACCGCCATCATCAAGCCCTTCACGCTCGACGACGTGAAGACGGCACTGGAACAGCTCGGTGTGCTCGGCATGACCGTCAGCGAGGTCCAGGGCTACGGCCGCCAGAAGGGCCACACCGAGGTCTACCGCGGTGCCGAGTACGCCGTGGACTTCGTGCCGAAGCTGCGCATCGAGGTCCTGATCGACGACGCCGCCGTGGAGAAGGTCCTGGACGCGGTCGTCGAGGCGGCCCGCACCGGCAAGATCGGCGACGGGAAGGTCTGGGTCACCCCGGTCGACACGGTGATCCGGGTCCGGACCGGAGAGCGCGGCACCGACGCCCTCTGACCGGGGCCGACGAACGACGCCCCGGCGAACCCCGCGGGCGAGAGGGATCGGGGAGGACGGCGGCATGGACAGCGTCTCTGGACCGGAGACCGACCCCGGAGCGGCCGTCGTCACCGCTGACGACCTGGTGCGAGCACGCGACCGCCTGCTCGCACCGGGTCGCCGCCGGCTGGCAGCGGAGCTGCTGCGCGAAGCGCTGGTGGACCTGCACGAGTTCTGGCTGACCGCCCACGCCGGCACGTCCGGCGTCGGCGGTCCCGGCAGCGGGCTCGCCCTGGTCGCGGTCGGCGGCCTCGGACGGCGCGAGCTGGTGCCCTACTCCGACCTGGACCTGGTGCTCGTGCACAGCGGGCACAAGCAGGTCGAGGAGGTCGCCGAGCGCCTGTGGTACCCGCTGTGGAACTCCGGCATCGGCCTCGACCACTCGGTGCGCACCGTCGGCGAGGCGCTGCGCGTGGCCTCCGGAGACCTGCGCACCGCGCTCGGCCTGCTCGACGCCCGGCACGTCGCCGGTGACCCCGAGGTCTCCCAGCGGCTCGCCGAGAGCGCGAAGCAGGCATGGCGCTCCGGCGTCCGCACCCGGATCGACGAGCTGACCGAGTCGTCCCGGCGCCGCTGGGCCCGCAGCGGCGAGATCGCCCACCGCGTCGAGCCCGACCTCAAGCACGGACGCGGCGGCCTGCGCGACATCACGATCCTCGACGCCCTGTCCGCGGCCCAGCTCGTCGACCGCCCGTCGGCCGAGGTGAACGAGGCCCGCAAGCTCCTGCTGGACGTGCGCACCGAACTGCGCCGCGCCGCCGGCCGCCCGCGCGACGTGCTGCGGGCGCAGGACGGCGACGAGGTGGCGGCGGCGCTCGGTCTCGCCGACCGCTTCGCGCTGGCCAGGGCCATGTCCTCGGCCGCGCGCACCGTCGTCTACGCCTCCGACGTGGCCGTGCGGGCCGCGCGGGCCGCCGTGCCCAGACGCGGTCTCGGCGTGTTCGCCCGCTCACCGCTGCGACGCGCACCGGCCCGCCGGCCGCTCGACGAGGGCGTGGTGCTGCACGGCTCGGAGGTGGCCCTCGCCCGCGACGCCTCGCCGTCGCGCGATCCGGCGCTGCTGCTGCGGGTCGCCACGGCCGCCGCGCGCAGCAAGCACCCCATCGCCGCCGGCACGCTGTCGCGGCTCGCCGACACCGCTCCCGAGCTGCGCCAGCCGTGGCCGCGCGAGGCCCGCGAGGAGCTGCTCGCGCTGCTGGGCAGCGGATCGGGCCTCGTCGACGTCGTCGAGGCGCTGGACCGCACCGGCCTGTGGGGACGGCTGTTCCCCGAGTGGGGCGCCGTGCGCGACCTGCCGCCGCGCGACGCCGCCCACACCTGGACCGTCGACCGGCACCTCGTGCAGGCCACGGCCAACGCCGCGCGCCTGGTCACCGGCGTGTCCCGGCCGGACCTGCTGCTGCTGGGCGCGCTGATCCACGACATCGGCAAGGGCCGCCAGGCCGACCACTCCGAGGTGGGCGCCGCGCTGGCGACGCAGATCGGCGAGCGGCTCGGTCTGTGGCCGCAGGACGTGCTGGTGCTGTCCGCGCTGGTGCGCCACCACCTGCTGCTGCCGCACACGGCGACCCGGCGCGACGTCGAGGACGACGCCACGGTGCGCCGCGTCGTGGAGACGCTCGGCGGCGATCCGGTGCTGCTGGAACTGCTGCACGCCCTGGCTGAGGCCGACGCGCTCGCCACCGGGCCCGGCACCTGGTCGGGCTGGAAGGCGTCGCTGGTGGCCGACCTGGTGCGGCGCTGCCGCGCGGTCATGGCCGGTGATCCGCTGCCCGTGCCGGAACCGCTCGACGAGCGGCAGCGCGAGCTGGCGGCGAGGGTCCGCTCCTGCCGCAGGCCCGACGTCCTCCTCGTCGGGGGAGGCCACGCGGCGACCGTCACGGTCGTGGCGGTGGACGCGCCCGGTGTGCTGTCCAAGGCGGCCGGCGTGCTCGCGCTGAACTCGCTGGAGGTGCACGCGGCGACCATGCTCACCCACGAGGGCGTGGCGGTCGGCGTGTTCACGGTGTCCCCGAGGTTCGGGTCGATGCCCGACGTCGCGCTGCTGCGCGAGCAGTTCACCAGGGTCGTCGACGGAACGCTGTCGCTGGAGGAGAAGCTCGCCGCGAAGGAGCGCGACTACGGAGGCCCGCCGCAGGACCCGCCACCGCCGCGGGTGCTGTGGTTCGACGACGAGGCGAGCGGCGCCGTCGTGCTGGAACTGCGCGCGGCGGACCGCATCGGCCTGCTGCACCGGGTGGCCGGTGCGCTGGAGGAGTGCGGGGCCGACGTGCGGTGGGCGCGGGTGGCGACCCTCGGCGGCACCGTGGTCGACTCGTTCAGCGTCACGGTCGCCGCGGGACTGGACGCGGCCCTGCGCCGCACGGTCGAACGGACCGTCCTCGCCGCCGCGGCGTGAGTCCCCGCACACCCCCTCCTCCCGCGCGCGGGAGGAGGGGCGCCCCGGCCGGATGCTCGGGACTTCGACGTCACCGCGCTGCGTAGTACTGCGCAAGGCCGTTCGGGGGTGCTCACGCTCCTTCGGCGCTGGTCGGCGCGAGAGGCTGTTCCCCGTGGCGGGGCGGGAGAAGCACCGGGCCGGGGGGCCGTTTCCGGGGGGCCGGGGGGCTGACGGCAGGAGCTCGGGGGTGGATCCGCGACCGGCACGCCGAGAAGGTCCGGGGCCGGTTCACTGAGGGGTTGGACCGGCCCCGGACACCCGGAGCGGACACGTCGGAACCCTCGTACGTTGTGATTGCATGAACCCCCCGACGGCGACGAGGACCTGGATGACCGACGTTCCCGTTCGCCCGCGCTCGTTCGTCGTGCTGGCGGGGCTGCCCGGTGCGGGCAAGACCACCCTCCTGCGGCACCTCGACGTTCCCGGTTCACCCGTGACGGTCCTCGACTCCGACCAGGTCCGCGAGCGGCTGCGCGCCCTGCTGCCCGCCGCGCTGCCCTACCGGTGCTTCCGGCCGCTCGTGCACCTGCTGCACCGGCTGCGCGTCGTGCTCCGGGCGATCACCGCCCCCGGCCTGCTCGTCGTGCACGAACCGTCCACGCGCCCCACCACGAGGGCCTGGCTCGTCGCGGTGGGCGCGCTCAGCGGGCGGCAGCGGCACTTCCTGTGGCTCGACGCCACCCCCGAGGAGGCGCTGAGCGGCCAGGTGACCCGCGGCCGGATGATCCGCTCCCGCTCGTTCCAGCGGCACGTGCGCCGCTCGCTGGACCTGCGAGACCGCTTCGCGGCGGGCTGGGGGCCCCGCGGTTGGAGCACCACGACGCGGCTCACCCGCGCCGGTGTCGCCGACGGGCTGCGACTGTCCGTGACACCGCCCCGGCGGGACCGGTTACGCTGAACGTTGCTCATTGGTCCACGACGTGCGAGGTCTGGCGGCGCCTGTGTTCAACACCCTTTCCGACCGGCTCACCTCCGTCCTGCAGAACCTGCGCGGCAAGGGGCGGCTGTCCGAGGCCGACATCGACGCCACGGCGCGCGAGATCCGCGTCGCGCTGCTGGAGGCGGACGTCGCGCTGCCCGTGGTGCGCACGTTCATCGCGAGCGTCAAGGAGCGCTCCAAGGGCGCGGAGGTCTCCCAGGCCCTGAACCCGGCCCAGCAGGTCATCAAGATCGTCGACGAGGAGCTCGTCGCCATCCTGGGCGGTGAGACGCGCCGGCTGAACCTGGCGAAGAACCCGCCGACCGTGATCATGCTCGCCGGTCTCCAGGGCGCGGGCAAGACGACCCTGGCCGGCAAGCTCGCGCACTGGCTGCGCACGCAGGGCCACACGCCGGTGCTCGTCGCGTGCGACCTGCAGCGCCCCAACGCGGTCACCCAGCTCCAGGTCGTCGGAGAGCGGGCCGGTGTCCCGGTGTTCGCCCCCGAGCCCGGCAACGGCGTGGGCGACCCGGTCGACGTGGCCCGGCGCGGCATCGAGGAGGCCCGCCGCTCGCAGCACGACGTCGTCGTGGTCGACACCGCGGGCCGCCTCGGCGTGGACGAGGAGATGATGCGGCAGGCGGCCGACATCAGGGACGCCGTGCAGCCCGACGAGGTGCTCTTCGTCCTCGACGCGATGATCGGCCAGGACGCGGTGAACACCGCCGAGGCGTTCCGCGACGGCGTCGGCTTCACCGGTGTCGTGCTCACCAAGCTCGACGGCGACGCCCGCGGTGGTGCCGCGCTGAGCGTCCGCGAGGTCACCGGCCAGCCGATCCTGTTCGCCTCCAACGGCGAGAAGCTGGAGGACTTCGACGTCTTCCACCCGGACCGCATGGCCAGCCGCATCCTCGGCATGGGCGACGTCCTCACCCTGATCGAGCAGGCCGAGCAGGCGTTCGACCAGGACCAGGCGGAGGCCGCCGCCGCGAAGCTGGGCTCCGGCCAGCTCACGCTGGAGGACTTCCTGGAGCAGATGCTCGCCATCCGCAAGATGGGCCCGATCGCC
This sequence comes from Umezawaea beigongshangensis, assembly GCF_016464305.1. GTDB lineage: Bacteria > Actinomycetota > Actinomycetes > Mycobacteriales > Pseudonocardiaceae > Umezawaea_A > Umezawaea_A beigongshangensis. The sequence continues at coordinate 425,184 of NZ_JAEIOJ010000001.1, read as the reverse complement.
AACCTGCTGGGGATGCTGCCCGGCGCGGGGCAGATGAAGGACCAGCTCGCGGCGGTCGACGAGAAGCACCTCGACCGCGTGCAGGCGATCATCCGCGGCATGACCCCCGCGGAGCGGGACGACCCGAAGATCATCAACGCGTCCCGGCGGCTGCGCATCGCCAACGGCTCGGGGGTGCGGGTCAGCGACGTCAACGACCTGGTGAACCGCTTCTTCGAAGCGCGCAAGATGATGTCGCAGATGGCGGGCCGCTTCGGCCTGCCCGGCGGCGGCGGCAAGAACAGCCGCAAGGCCAAGGGCAAGAAGGGGAAGAAGGGCAAGGGGCGCGGTCCCACCCAGCCGAAGATCCGCGGCGGGATGCCCGGCATGTTCCCCGGTGGGATGCCCGGCGGCATGCCCGGCCTGCCCCCCGGCGGCGCGGGCCAGCTGCCCCCCGGTCTCACCGGCGGCATGAACGAGCTGCCCCCCGGCTTCGACCCGTCCAAGCTGAAGTTCGGCAAGAACTGACGTGAGCGGTCTGCACCTGCGCGGCGTCGTCCTGACCGGGGAGGACCCCTCCGGTGACGAGGTCCGCGACCTGTGGGTCGTCAACGGCCGCGTCCGCACCCGGCCGGTGCCGGGTGCGCGGACGATCGTCGACGGCGGCTACCTGCTGCCCGGCCTGGTCGACGCGCACTGCCACGTCGGGCTCGGCCCGAGGGGCGCGGTGGACCTCGCCGAGGCGGAGGCCCAGGCCGTCGCCGACCGCGACTCCGGGGCGCTGCTGCTGCGCGACTGCGGCTCGCCGCTGGACACCAGGCCGCTCCAGGAGCGCCTCGACCTGCCCCGCATCGTCCGCGCGGGCAGGCACGTGGCACGCCCCAAGCGCTACATCCCGTACCTGGGCGTGGAGATCCAGGACGAGAACGACCTGCCGTCGGTCGTGGCCGAGCAGGTCGCGAACGGCGACGGCTGGGTCAAGCTCGTCGGGGACTGGATCGACCGCGGCGTGGGCGACCTCGCCCCGCTGTGGTCGGACGACGTGCTCGCCGAGGCCATCCGGGTGGCCCACGCCGCGGGCGCGCGGGTGACCGCCCACGTCTTCGGCGAGGACGCCCTGCCCGGCCTGCTGGCCGCGGGCATCGACTGCGTCGAGCACGGCACGGGCCTCACCGACGACACGATCGAGAAGATGGCGGCGGCGGGGACGGCGCTCGTGCCGACCCTGATCAACGTGGAGAACTTCCCCGGCTTCGCGAACGCGGCCACGAAGTACCCGGACTACGCCCGGCACGTCCGCGCCCTGCACTCCACCAGCGCGCAGCGCATCGGCGCCGCGATCGAGGCCGGCGTGCCCGTCTACGCGGGCACCGACGCGGGCGGCGGCATCGAGCACGGCCGGATCGTCGACGAGATCGTCGCCCTGCACCGCGTGGGCATGAGCGCGGAGCGGGCGATCGGCGCCGCGTCCTGGGCCGCCCGCGACTGGCTCGGGTACCCGAGCCTCACCGAGGGCGCGGCGGCCGACGTCGTGGTCTACGACGAGGACCCGCGCGAGGACCTGGAGGTCCTGCGCCACCCCCGCCTGGTGATGCTGCGCGGTCGCGTGCACGGCTGACCCGACCCGGCACCGCCCGCGCTCCGCTCCCGGCCTGGATACGCTCACCCGTGTGAACGAACCCGACCAGCCGGAGCGGAGCAAGGGCCTGCTGGCCAGCGTCAGAGCCGTGGGGATGAGTGCGGAACGGGTGCCGGGCGGGCAGCGCTGGGGCTTCGGGGCCTTCCTGCTCGTCGAGGCCGTCTTCGTCCTGTCCGCGGTCTTCATCAGCGCCATCGCCCGCACGTCCGGCACCGTGCTGACCAGCTCCGTCGATCTCGTCCTGATCGGTTCCGTCGTGCCCACGGTGCTCGCCGCCCTGGTGGCGGTCGTCATCACGGTCGTGCGCGGCAACGGCCCGCTGGTCGACCTGAGACTCGACTGGAACCGGGAGGACGTGAAGACCGGCCTCAAGCTCGGCCTGCTCGGGCTGGTGCTGACCATCGTCGCCGCGATGATCTGGTCCAGGGCCGTCGGCTCGGAGAACGCGACCTCCGCCATCGGCGAACTCGTCGACGGCGCGGCGTTCCCGGTGTCCGCGGCGGTGATCATGTTCCTCTACGTGTGCTTCGTCGGCCCCGTCTGCGAGGAGATCATCTACCGCGGGCTGCTGTGGGGCGCGATCGAGCGGCAGAACTGGAGCCGGTGGGCCGCGTTCGTCCTCACCACGCTGATCTTCGCGGCGAGCCACCTGGAGCCGCTGCGCACGTCGCTGCTCATCGTCATCGGCATCCCCATCGGCATCGCGCGGCTGATCACCCGGCGCCTCGCCGCGAGCGTCGTCGCCCACGTGGTCAACAACTTCCTGCCCGCTCTCACGATGCTGCTCGTCTCGCTCGGGGTGATGCCCGCGTGAGCACCACCGGCATCGACCTCAACAGCGACCTCGGCGAGGGCTTCGGCGTGTGGGTCCTCGGGGACGACGACGCCCTGCTCGACGTCGTGACGAGCGCCAACGTCGCGTGCGGCTTCCACGCCGGCGACCCGTCCACGATGCGCAGGGTGTGCGCGGCGGCGGCGAGCCGGGGGGTGGTCGTGGGCGCGCAGGTGTCCTACCGCGACCTCGCGGGCTTCGGCCGCCGGTTCGTCGACGCCGATCCCGGCGAGCTGGCCGACGAGGTGCTCTACCAGATCGGGGCGCTGGAGGCGTGCGCCAGAGCCGCGGGGACCCGCGTCGGCTACGTCAAGCCGCACGGGGCCCTCTACAACGCCGTGGTCCACCACGAGGCGCAGGCGCGGGCCGTCGTGGCCGGGGTGCTGGCCTTCGGGGGCGGGCTTCCCGTGCTGGGCCTGCCCGGCTCCCTGCTGCTGGCCGAGGCCGAGCGCGCCGGACTGCGGCCGGTGGCCGAGGCGTTCGCCGACCGCGGCTACACGCCGGAGGGCACGCTGGTGCCGCGCGGGCGGCCGGACGCGCTGCTGACGTCCACCGGCGCCGTCGTGGAGCGCGCCGTGCGACTCGCGACGGCGGGGGAGCTGGTGGCCGTCGACGGGACCGTGCTGAGGACCTCCGCGGAGTCGCTGTGCCTGCACGGGGACACCCCCGGAGCGGTCGCCCACGCCCGTGCCGTGCGGGCCGCGCTGACCTCCGCCGAGGTGCCGATCGCCCCGTTCACGGCCTGAGAGCACCTCCGATTCGGAGACCCGGCCGCGCGTCTGGCACAATTGACCGTTGTTCGCCGGGGCCGGACCCTCTCACCGCGCCGTGGCGCCATGACCTTTGGGCTGTCGCGACCTTGTGCCCCACTGGGGTTGCGACCGTCCGCACCTGTGCACACGAGAGCTTGAGGAGTACCCGTACCCGTGGCCGTCAAGATCAAGCTGCAGCGGCTTGGCAAGATCCGTCAGCCGTACTACCGGATCGTCGTCGCCGACGCCCGCACCCGCCGCAACGGCAAGGCGATCGAGACGATCGGCAAGTACCACCCCAAGGAGGAGCCGTCGATGATCGACGTCGACTCCGAGCGGGCGCAGTACTGGCTGGGCGTCGGCGCCCAGGCGACCGAGTCCGTCCAGCGTCTGCTGGAGATCACCGGTGACTGGCAGAAGTTCAAGGGCCTGCCGGGCACCGAGGGCACGCTGAAGCGCAAGGAGCCGAAGCCCGACAAGGCCGAGCTCTTCGCCGCCGCGCTCGCCGCCGCCGGTTCGGAGCCGATGGCCGAGGCCACCACTCCGAAGAAGAAGTCCGCCAAGAAGGGCGCGGCCGACGCCGAGCCCGCCGCCGACGCCGTCAAGGACGAGGCGTGAGTTTGTTGGCCGACGCCCTCGAACACCTCGTTCGCGGCATCGTCGACAACCCGGACGACGTCCGGGTGACCCTGGTCACCACCCGTCGCGGTCGCACTCTCGAAGTGCACGTCCACCCGGACGACCTCGGCAAGGTGATCGGCCGCGGTGGCCGTACCGCGACCGCTCTGCGCACCGTGATGGCCGGTATCGGCGGTCGCGGTGTGCGGGTCGACGTGGTCGACACCGACCGCTGAACGAAGAAGCAGAAGAGGGCATGGACGTCGTCGTCGGCCGCGTGGCCAAGGCGCACGGGATCAGCGGCGAACTCGCCGTCGACGTGCGCACCGATTCGCCGGAGACGCGGTTCGCGGTGGGAGCCGTGGTGGCTGCCAAGCTGCGCGACGGCACGTCCCGCGATCTCACGGTGGCAGCCGCCCGGGCTCACTCCGGGCGGCTCCTCGTGAGGTTCGCCGAGGTCCTGACCAGAGACGTCGCCGAGTCGCTGCGCGGCACCGTGCTGCTGGGCAGCACGGACGACCTGCCGCCCACCACCGACCCGGACGAGTTCTACGACCACCAGCTCGAAGGGCTCGCCGCGGTGCTGCTGGACGGCACCGAGGTCGGCACCGTGCTGGAGGTCGCGCACGGCGCCGGTGGTGAGCTGCTCGTGATCCGCCGCGGCGACGGCACCGAGCTGCTGGTGCCCTTCGTGCGCCAGATCGTCCCCACCGTCGACGTCGCGGGCGGGCGCGTCGTGCTGGACCCCCCGGAGGGGCTGCTCGATGCGGATTGACGTCGTCACGATCTTCCCCGAGTACCTGGCCCCGCTGCGGGCCGCGCTGCTCGGCAAGGCCGTCGACCGCGGTCTGATCAGCGTCGACGTGCACGACCTGCGGGACTGGACGCACGACGTCCACAAGGCCGTGGACGACAGCCCCTACGGCGGCGGTCCCGGCATGGTGATGAAGCCCGACGTGTGGGGTGCCGCGCTGGACGACGTCTGCGCGGGAGATCCCCCGCCCCGGCTCGTCGTGCCCACCCCGGCCGGCCGTCCCTTCACCCAGGCGCTCGCCCACGAGTACGCGGCCGAGCCGCGCCTGGTGTTCGCGTGCGGCCGCTACGAGGGCATCGACCAGCGCGTCGTCGACGACGCGGCCACGCGGACGCGGGTCGACGAGGTGTCCATCGGGGACTACGTCCTCGTGGGCGGCGAGGTGGCGGTGCTGGTGGTGGTCGAGGCCGTCGTGCGCCTGCTGCCCGGTGTGCTCGGCAACCCCGCGTCGGCGGCGCAGGACTCCTTCTCCGACGGCCTCCTGGAGGGGCCGAGCTACACCAGGCCCGAGGTCTGGCGAGACCGGGCGGTGCCCGACGTGCTGCGCTCGGGCAACCACAAGCTCATCGAACGGTGGCGCCGGGACCGCTCGCTGGAGCGGACTCTGCAACGTCGGCCGGAACTGCTGGAAGCGTTGCCGGACAACGCTTTCGACAAGCACGACCGGGCTCTGCTGGAGCGCCTGCGCGACTCGGCGGGATAGGGCGATTTCGTGCCGTGCCGTTCCGTCTGGCACACTGGACAGGTTGCTGCACCCGGTCTCTCCAGTTTCCGGCGTGCGCCGCAAGCCCGCCCCCACGGTGACGCACTGAAGAACTGAGCCACGACGTCTGGCGCGCTCTGGGGGAGTACGCAATAAACGTGAGGACGAGGACGGACCATGAACACCCTGGACGCTCTTGACGCCCAGTCGCTGCGCTCCGACATCCCGAGCTTCCGGCCGGGCGACACGCTGAAGGTGCACGTCCGGGTCATCGAGGGCTCGCGCGAGCGGGTCCAGGTGTTCCAGGGCGTCGTGATCCGCCGCCAGGGCGGCGGCATTCGCGAGACCTTCACCGTGCGCAAGGTCTCCTTCGGCGTCGGCGTCGAGCGCACCTTCCCGGTGCACTCGCCCAACATCGCCCAGATCGAGGTCGCCACGCGCGGCGCCGTTCGCCGCGCCAAGCTCTACTACCTGCGTGAGCTGCGCGGCAAGGCCGCGAAGATCAAGGAGAAGCGCGACGCGCGGCCGGTCAGCTGACCGATTCGCGTTCGTAACCGGTAATCTGCCTGCGTGGCAGACCCAGTGCGCTCCGACGCTGACGCGGACGATTCCGATCGTCCGATCGGCGCAGTCGACACCCCCGAAGAGACGTCCGACGACGACGCCCTTCGGGGGTTTCGGCGCAAGCCGAAGAAGAAGACCCCGCTCTGGCGCGAGCTCGTGATCCTCGCCGCCACGGCGCTGGTGCTCACCTTCCTGATCCAGACGTTCCTGGCGCGGGTCTACGTGATCCCGTCGCAGTCGATGGAGCAGACCCTCCACGGGTGCCCCGGCTGCACGAACGACCGCGTCCTGGTCGACAAGGTGACCTACGAGTTCTCCGACGTCGAGCCGGGTGACGTCGTCGTGTTCCGCGGTCCGGACTCGTGGGGGCAGAACGAGTTCCGCTCCAACCGGTCGGAGAACCCCGTCGTGCGCGGCCTGCAGTCCGTGCTCTCGGTGATCGGCCTCGCGCCGCCGGACGAGCGGGACTTCGTCAAGCGCGTCGTCGCCGTGGGCGGACAGACCGTGCAGTGCTGCGACGAGCAGCACCGGGTCGTGGTCGACGGCAAGCCCCTCGACGAGCCCTACGTCTACTGGTACGAGGGCACCGGTCCCGCTGACCAGGAGCCGTTCGAGCCGGTGAGGGTGCCCGAGGGCAGCCTGTGGGTCATGGGCGACAACCGGACCAACTCGTGCGACTCGCGCTGCCAGAGCGGTGGTGGCGAGGCCGGCACCGTTCCGGTGGACAACGTGATCGGCAAGGCGCGGGTCATCGTGCTCCCGCCGACCCGCTGGCAGGGCATCGGGGACCACGACCCGCAGAGCATCGCGCTGGGCGCTCCGGCCTGGCAGCAGGCGGTGCCGATGGGTGCCGGCGTGATCGGCGCGGTCCCGCTGCTGTGGCTGGGACGCAAGCTCCGATCGCGGTTCCGGGACTCCGACTGACCCGGGCCACACACGTCCGGTGGGTACGCTGATCGAGTGGTAGACGTCGCCCCGACCCGTGGCCCCTCGGGCCAGGAGCCCGAACGTCCTCGCGGGGCGCGCGGGAAGCGGGCGCTGCCACCGCGCCGACCGGCGGACACCGACGGTTCCGGCTGGGTGCCGCGCGATCCGACCTCGCCGGGGATGAGACCGGTGGGGCCACCGCCCCACGGGCCGGTGCCGCCCCGCCGGGCCGCGGCCCAGCGGCAGGTTCCGCCCGTCCAGGAGCACGCCCGCCGCGAGCTGGTGTGGGAGCCGCCTCCGCAGGACGCGCCGCCGTCCCGCGAGCGCTCGTCACCCGCTGAGCCGCCCCGCGAGCGCCGGGCGTTCACCGAGCCGCCCCGCGAGCGCCACGGGTTCACGGAGCCGCCTCGCGAGCGCTCGCCGTTCGGCGAGCGGCGCGCCCCTGCGGAGTCCTTCCGGCAGCCCGCGTCCCCCGTCGAGCCGTCTCCCGTCGAGCCGTTCGCCGTGCGCCAGCCGCCCGCGGAGCCGTTCTCCGAGCGCCGGTCGCCGGTGGAGCCGCCCCGCGCGGCTCCTCCACGTGGTGCACCGCCGCGCGGCTTCACTCCTCCGGCGTCGCCCGATCCGGTGAGACGCGGCGTGCCGTCGCACGACCCCGTCCGCCGTGAGCCTCCGGTGCCCGTGGAGTCGCCGGAGGAGGTCACCGGCTGGATCCAGCCGCAGCGCCCGCTGCCGTCGCGCAACTCCACCTCTCCCGGTGTGAGGCCGGTGCCGCCGCAGCGTCCGCTGCCGCCGCGCGCCCCCACGTCGCCGGGGATGCGTCCGGTGCCGCCGCAGCGCCAGCTGCCTCCCGCTCCGGTGCGTCCGCCGACCTCGCCCGGTCTGCCGCCCGTGCAGCCGCCTCCCGGTTCGCTGTCGCGTCCCCCCACCTCGCCGGGTGTGCCGCCGGTGGCTCCCGGTTCGCTGTCGCGTCCGCCGACCTCGCCCGGCGTGCGACCGGTGACTCCCGGCTCTCCGGTGCGTCCGCCCACGTCGCCCGGTCTGCCGCCCGTGCAGCCGCCTCCCGGTTCGCTGTCACGTCCCCCCACCTCGCCGGGCGTGCGGCCACCGGCGTTCCCCGCGTCGCGCCCGCCGACGTCGTCCGGCCTGCCGCCGGTGGCTCCCGCCGAGGAGACGACGCAGCTTCCGCGCGTCCCGCCTCCTCCGCCACCCCGCTCGCGTCCCAGGAGGCTGCTGCCCGCGGACGCCCCGGTCCCCGAGTTCGTGGCGCCGTTCGAGCCGTCGCACGTCGACCCGCTGGAGTCCTACGAGCCCGCCGAACCGGAGCGGGACGAGCGGCCAGGCGCGGTGAGCGACGTCAGGCCCGCGCGGGTGCGCGGCTCGCACCGGGTGGACCGGCTCGACCAGAACTCCGCCCGATCGGGTGGAAGACGCAAGGCCGACGACGCCGAGCAGACCGGGCTGCACCGCAAGGTGCGCACGCCGTCGTTCTGGAAGGAACTGCCGGTCCTCGTCGTCGTGGCCTTCGGCCTGGCGGTGCTGATCCAGAGCTTCGTCGGCCGGGTCTACATGATCCCGTCGCCGTCGATGGAGCAGACGTTGCACGGCTGCGCCGGCTGCTACGGCGACCGCGTGCTCGTCGACAAGCTGACCTACGACTTCACCGACCCGAGCCCCGGCGACGTGGTGGTCTTCCACGGCCCGACGAGCTGGCAGAACCAGGACTTCGCCGCCGAGCCGCCCGGCAACGCCGTCGCGCGGACGGTGCAGAACCTCGGTTCGCTCGTGGGCCTGCCCGCGACGAACGAGGAGGACTTCGTCAAACGGGTGATCGCGGTCGGCGGGCAGACCGTGCAGTGCTGCGACGACAGGAACCGCGTGCTGGTCGACGGTGTGCCGATCGACGAGTCGGCCTACATCTACTGGGAGCCGGGCCGCAGCACCGTGCAGGAGTCCTTCGCGCCGCTGACGATCCCCGAGGGCCAGCTGTTCGTGCTGGGCGACAACCGCAACGACTCGTGCGACTCCCGCTGTCAGGGCGGCGGGCGCGAGGCCGGACTGGTCCCGGTGGACAACGTCGTGGGCAAGGCGCGGATGATCGTGCTGCCCCCGTCGCGCTGGCAGGGTGTCGGGGACGACGATCCGCAGGTCGCGGCTCTCGGCGCACCGACGTGGCAGCACGGGCTGCCGGCCGGTGCCGGTGCCGCGGCGGCGTGGCCGCTGCTGTGGCTCGGCAAGCGGGCCGGGCGGCTGCTGCCGCGCGGGCTGTTCCGCCGGGACGACGAACGACGAGGTGAAGGGTGACGCTGGTGAAGCCGCCCAGGGCGATCGTCCGGGGCGCGTCGGGCATCTGGGCGTTGCAGGCCGCGCTCGACCGCAGGGGCCTGGGACCGGTGGCGGGCGTGGACGAGGCGGGACGCGGCGCGTGCGCCGGTCCGCTCGTGGTCGCCGCGTGCGTGCTCAGGCCGGGCGACGCCGCCCGGTTCGAGGGGCTCACGGACTCGAAGCTGATGACGGCGGCGGCGCGCGAGCGCATGTTCGACCTCGTGCGGGCGCGGGCGGCCCAGTACTCCGTCGTGGTGATCCCGGCCGCCGAGATCGACCTGATCGGGGTGCACGTCGCCAACATCGAGGGCATGCGTCGCGCGGTGGCGCGGCTGCCCGAGCACCCCGGCTACGTGCTGACCGACGGTTTCCGGGTGCCCGGCCTGACCGCGCCGAGCATGCCGGTGGTCAAGGGCGACCGGGTCGCGGCGTGCGTCGCGGCGGCATCGGTGCTGGCCAAGGTCACGCGCGACCGCGTCATGGAGGATCTGCACCGCGAGTTCCCGCGCTACGGGTTCGACGTGCACAAGGGGTACAGCACCGCCGAGCACGGCGCCGCGCTGACGGAGCACGGCCCGACTGAGCAGCACCGGTGGTCGTATGCGAACGTGACAGCGGCCGCGGTGGCCCACGACCTGGCTCCGCCACATCGGGTGGCGAGGAGCACGGCGGCGGCCGCCGTGGTCCAGAATGGAGCGACCCGGTGATCCGGGTGACCAGGCTCGCGACGAGGAGGGGCGCGGATTCGATGACCCGCGCGGAGGCGTGATGAGTGCAGAGGATCTCGAGAAGTACGAGACCGAGATGGAACTGTCGCTGTACAAGGAGTACCGCGACATAGTGGGTCAGTTCTCGTTCGTCGTGGAGACCGAGCGGCGTTTCTACCTGGCCAATTCGGTCGACGTGCAGGTCCGCAACGCCGACGGCGAGGTCTACTTCGAGGTGCGGATGTCCGACGCGTGGGTGTGGGACATGTACCGCCCGGCACGGTTCGTCAAGAACGTCCGGGTGATCACCTTCAAGGACGTCAACGTCGAAGAACTGGACAAGCCGGAGTTGCGGCTGCCCGAGGAAGGCCCGTTCAAGGGCTGACACCGGCCTGCTGAGGGGCGGAGGCCACCACCGCGACACGCGCTGTCGCGGTGGTGGCCTCCGTGCGCTTCCGGGCACTCCTGGCTCCCCCAGCACGGGGCACCGACAGGACTCGACGCGCGCGCCCCGTTCCGGAGCGATCCGTCCACAGCCCGCGAGTTGTCCACAGATCAGCGGAACCCACTGGTAGCGGCTTCGCGAGCCCGGCACGGTCGTGGCAGACGACCAGCTGGGGAGGCGAGCATGACGGCAGTGGTGACCGGTGCGGACGCGGCACGGCGTTCCGCCGCGAGCAGGGACCTCGGCAGACGCGGCGAGGACGTGGCCTGCCGGTTCCTCCAGGAGCAGGGCCTGGTGGTGCTGTCGCGGAACTGGCGGTGCCGCGAGGGGGAGCTGGACGTCGTCGCGACCGACGGCCGCAGGCTCGTGGTGTGCGAGGTGAAGACCCGCTCGGGGCTCTCGCACGACGATCCGGTGGAGGCGGTGACCCCGGAGAAGCTGGCGCGCGTCCGCAGGCTCGCGCTGCGCTGGCTCGCCGCGCACCGCGTGGGGTGGTGCGAGATCCGCTGCGACGTGATCTCGCTGCTCTGGCCGCAGGACGGGCCGGTCCGCCTGCACCACCTGCGGAACGTGTGATGGCGCTGGGACGCGCGTGGTCGGTCGCCCTGTTCGGGGTCGACGGGCTCGCGGTGGAGATCGAGGCCGACATCGGGCCCGGCACGGTCAGGACGCAGCTGCTCGGTCTGCCCGACGCGGCCCTGCACGAGTCGAAGGACCGGGTGAAGTCCGCGGTCCGCAACAGCGGTTTCGACTGGCCCTCGCAACGGGTCACGCTCGGCCTGTCGCCCGCGACACTGCCCAAGGGCGGGTCGGGCTACGACCTGGCGCTGGCGTGCGCCGTGCTGGTGGCGGCGAAGGCGGTGGTGACCGACCGGCTCGGCGGGACGGTGCTGCTGGGGGAGCTGGCCCTCGACGGGCGGGTGCGGCCGGTGCGCGGGGTGCTGCCCGCGCTGCTCGCGGCCCGCCGAGCCGGGCTGCGCCGGGCGGTCGTGCCGGTGGAGGCGCTGGCCGAGGCGGCGCTCGTGGAGGGCGTCGAGCTGCTGGGGGCGCACACCCTGGGCGACGTCGTGGCGTGGTTGCGGGGCGACGACGCCGTGCTGGTGCCGCCGCCGGAGCACGAGGACCCCGTGCCGCCACCGGTGGAGGACCTCGGTGACGTGGTGGGTCAGCCGGAGGCGCGCTGGGCGCTGGAGGTCGCCGCGGCCGGTGCGCACCACCTGCTGCTGGTCGGCCCGCCGGGCACCGGCAAGACGATGCTCGCGCGGCGCCTGATCGGGCTCCTGCCGCCGCTGTCGGTGGAGGAGGCGCTGTCGGTGACCGCAGTGCACTCGGTGGCGGGCCTGCTGACCGCCGGAGCGCCGCTCGTGGCCGCGCCGCCGTTCGTGACGCTGCACCACTCGACGTCGATGGCCGCGCTGGTCGGCGGTGGCGCGGGGCTGGCGAAACCGGGCGCGATCAGCCGCGCGCACCGGGGCGTGCTGTTCCTGGACGAGGTGTGCGAGTTCGGCCAGTCGAACCTCGACGCCCTGCGGACCGCGCTGGAGGACGGGGAGATCCAGCTCGCCCGCCGCGACGGCGTGGTCCGCTACCCCGCCCGGTGCCAGCTCGTGCTGGCCACCAACCCCTGCCCCTGCGCGCCGCCGAAGGACGTCGACTGCTGCTGCCGCCCGACCGCGCGCCGCCGCTACCTGGCCAAGTTGTCGGGGCCGCTGCTCGACCGGGTCGACCTGAGGGTCCGGATGCGACCGCTGACCGCCATGACGGGCCCGGAGGTCGCCGAGCCGGAGCCCACGGTGCTCGTGCGCGACCGGGTGCTGGCCGCCCGCGCGCGGGCCGCGCGGCGCTGGGGCGACCGGGGCTTCTCGTGGCGGACGAACGCCGAGGTCCCCGGCCCGGTGCTGCGCCGGGAGTTCGCGCTGCCCCGCGCGGACACCGCCCTGCTGGACCGCGCCCTGGCCAGCGGGGCGCTCACCGGTCGCGGCGCCGACCGCTGTCTGCGGGTCGCCTGGACACTGGCCGACCTCGCCGGTCGGGACCGGCCGTCCGCCGACCACGTGGCCGCCGCGCTGGAGTTCCGCGAGAGGAGGTCGGCGTGAGCGCGGAGGGAGCGGCCGACGAGGAGGTCCGGTTGGCGCGCGCCTACCTGTCGCGGGTGGCCGAACCGCCCGCGCTCGCGCTGGGAGCCCTGATCGACCTGCTCGGGCCGGTGGAGGCGGCCCGGCGGGTGCGGCGCGGCGACGTTCCGGTGTCGGTGCAGGTCCAGACGGCGGCGCGGTGCGCCGAGGACCGTGCCGAGGAGGACCTGCGCCGGGTCGCCGAGGCCGGTGGCCGCCTGGTCGTGCCGGAGGACGAGGAGTGGCCCGCCTGGCCGTTCACCGCTCTCGCGGTGGCCGGACGGCAGCGGTTGCGCTGCGGCGGCGAGCCGCTCGCGCTGTGGGTGCGGGGAGCGGCGGCGTGCGCCGAGCTGGCGGAGCGGGCGGTCGCCGTCGTCGGCTCGCGCGCCGCGAGCGGCTACGGCCAGCACGTCGCCGCCGAGTTCGGCCACGGTCTGGCCGCGGCGGGACTCGTGGTGGTCTCCGGGGCCGCCCACGGCGTCGACGGGGCCGCGCACCGGGGCGCGCTGGCGGCGGGCGGGCGCACCCTCGCGGTCCTGGCGTGCGGGGTGGACGTGGCCTACCCGGCCGGTCACCAGGCGCTGCTCGCCCGCATCCCCGAGCGCGGGCTGGTCGTCAGCGAGTACCCGCCGGGCACCTCGCCCGCCCGGCACCGCTTCCTGACCCGCAACCGGCTGATCGCCGCGCTGGCGCTGGGCACGGTCGTGGTGGAGGCGGGCCGGCGCAGCGGCGCGAAGAACACCGCCGCGTCCACCACCGCGCTGGGTCGGGTGCTCATGGCCGTGCCGGGGCCGATCACCTCCGCCACGTCGGTGGGCTGCGGTGAGCTGCTGCGCTCCGGTGAGGCGGTGGCCGTGAGCAGCGTCGAGGAGGTCGTGGAGTCCGTCGGCCGCATCGGCGACGACCTGGTGGAGCCACCACCCCGGAGCGCTCGTGAGTTCGGCTCGCCCGACGGCGAGGCGATGCGGGTGCACGACGCGCTGTCACCGGCGCTGGGCCGGAGTCCGCAGGCGATCTCGGTGGAGTCGGGGGTGCCGCTCGACCGGGTGCGCGCCCTGCTGCCGGAGTTCGAGCTCAGCGGTCACGCGGCGCGCACCGAGACCGGGTGGGTCCGCGTCGGGACGACCGGGCGGAGGTGACGTCCTCGGACCACCGGCGGGTGCGCGCGTCGCGCACGTGGCCCGCGCGACCGCCCGCAACCCCTCCGCGCTGGCCTGTTCCGGACAGGCCGACGTGGTGCCGCGAGCTGGCGGTTCCGCAGTCGTGAACGGACAACCGGTTGCGCTGCGTGACCGCTCCGTGGTGGAGTTGCGGTGCGCGATCGGAGTTCGGCTTGCTGGGGAACGTGGTCCGGAGGCGATCGGCGCGAAGGAGACGAACGGCGCGGACCGCCTCTCGCCGGTGGTCCGCGCGCCGGGCGAGAGGTGCTCCGCACCCGCCGTCCGGCCGTGCGACCCGGCCGCGAACGCGGTGCGGAACGGATTCGATCCGGAGCGGAAGGCGCAGGTAGCAGATGGTGTTGCAGGTACACCGCGCCGGGCGGTGGCGTCCGATCGGCCGATTCCGCGTACCGCTCACCGGCTCTCGCGCGATGTAGTGGGTGATGCACCCGGCGCCGCTGGCGCCGGACCGCGTGCACCTCGCCGCTCGGCGGCGACACGCCAGTCGGAAGGGGGAGCGAACCTGCACGCCGTCCACGAACAGCTTGGTCACGCTACGCTCGCAACCACTCAGTTCCAGACACACCCAACCGTCGAACGGCTGAAGGCGATCCATGACCGAACCAACCCCCGCTCCTGAAGGCTCGCGGGGAGGTTCGCGCACGGCGACCGAAACCTCCCGGCCGACGGGGACGAACGGTCACCACGTCGAACCGGTGGACGGCTCGAACGGGCACGTGGCCCTCGTCGCCGAGGCCCTGAGGGGCGGTGTCCTCCGCGCCGCGCACCCCTCCGACTACGCGGACGACGTCGAGGCGGGCATCGTCGCGCTGTGGCGCAAGTACGGCCGCTCCCGCGAGCAGAACCTCCGCGACCGCCTCGTGCTGCACTACGCCCCGCTGGTCAAGTACGTCGCGGGCCGCGTCGGCACGGGTCTGCCCGCGCACGTCGACGTGGCCGACCTGATCCAGTCGGGCATCTTCGGCCTCGTCGACGCCATCGAGAAGTTCGAGCCCGAGCGCGGCCTGAAGTTCGAGACCTACGCGATGCAGCGCATCCGCGGCGCGATCCTCGACGACCTGCGCTCCCAGGACTGGGTGCCCCGCTCGGTGCGCAGCCGGGCCCGCGACGTGCAGCAGGCGCTGGAGCGGCTGGGCGCGCGGTTGCAGCGCACACCGACCGACCGGGAGATCGCCGTCGAGCTGAAGATCGGCCTGGCGGAGCTGCGCGAGCTGTACGCCCAGCTCCAGCTCACCAGCGTCGTCGCCCTGGACGAGCTGATCGCCGCCGGTCGCGGCGGCGCGTCGCTGGCCGAGTCGCTGCCCGACGAGGGCGCGGAGGACCCGGTCGCCATGATGGTCGACCTCGACAGCCGCAGGCAGCTCGCCGACGCCATCGCCCAGCTCGCCGAGCGCGACCGCGTCGTGGTGACCCTCTACTACTTCGAGAACCTGACCCTGGCCGAGATCGGCAAGGTCCTCGGCGTGACCGAGTCCCGCGTCTGCCAGTTGCACACCAGGGCCGTCCTGCGGCTGCGCACGAAGCTCAGCGAGCAGGCCGAGACGTGAGCGTCAGCGGGAGCAGCCGCACCCGCCCCGGCGCCACCAGCCCCAGCGGATCGACGTGCTCCCCGCCCCGCAGCGCTCCCCAGTGCAGGCACGCCCGGTCCGCCGAGCCCGCGACGACGCACCCCGGGTGCCCCGGCCGCAGCAGGCCGAGCACGTCGCCGCGCCGCACCCGCTGACCGGTGGTGACCCGCGGGGTCACCGGCTCGTAGGTGGTGCGCAGCCCGCGGCCGTGGTCGAGCGACACCAGCGGCCGGTCCACGACCGTCCCGGCGAAGCGCACGACGCCGTCGGCCGCGGCGAGCACCGGCTCGCCGACCGCGCCGCCGAGGTCCACGCCGCGATGGCCGGGGCCGTACGGGGTGGCCGGGGCGGAGAACGGCCGCAGCACCGGGTGCGGTGGAGCGAGCGGCCAGCCGAACCGCCCGGCGGCCCGCGCCGTTCCGGCCGGCGCGAGCAGCAGCAGGCAGACCAGCGCGACCAGGGCTCTTCGCATGTCCTCACGCTGGCCGAGCGTCCCGGCCGGGGCCAGTGCCGGGCCCGGAACTGTGGACAGTTCGAGGGCTGTGGACAACTCGGGTACCGGTTCAGCCCGCTGGTCCTCTTCGGCGTACACTCTTCGTGCGGCCCGTGTGCGCACGGGGCGACTTCGCGTGCCATTGCAGATCCGATCAGCTTCTTCGGCGTGGTCGAGTCGCGGCGTCCGGCGGTCCCGAGGGTGGAATCCACTTCTCCCGGAGGGTCCGGACACCGGCGGGGCACCAGGGCGGGGGATCACCGATCACCCGCGTCAACCGATACCGCGAACCGGTGGAACCGGTTCGCCAGATGGAGAAGGTGCGATACAGGCCATGGCCGTCGTCACCATGAAGCAGCTGCTCGACAGCGGCGTGCACTTCGGGCACCAGACCCGTCGCTGGAACCCGAAGATGAAGCGCTACATCCTCACCGAGCGCAACGGCATCTACATCATCGACCTCCAGCAGACGCTGACCTACATCGACCGGGCGTACGAGTTCGTCCGCGAGACGGTCGCGCACGGCGGGTCGATCCTCTTCATCGGCACCAAGAAGCAGGCGCAGGAGGCCATCGCCAACGAGGCGCTCCGCGTCGGCATGCCCTTCGTGAACCAGCGGTGGCTGGGCGGCATGCTCACCAACTTCACCACGGTGCACAAGCGCCTCCAGCGGCTCAAGGAGCTGGAGTCGATGGAGCAGACCGGCGGTTTCCAGGGTTTCACCAAGAAGGAAATCCTGATGATGAACCGCGAGAAGGACAAGCTGGAGCGCACGCTCGGCGGCATCCGCGACATGGCCAGGGTTCCCTCCGCGGTGTGGATCGTCGACACCAAGAAGGAGCACATCGCCGTCGGTGAGGCTCGCAAGCTGAACATCCCGATCGTCGCGGTCCTCGACACCAACTGCGACCCGGACGAGGTCGACTACCCGATTCCGGGCAACGACGACGCGATCCGCTCCGCCGCGCTGCTGACCAAGGTGGTGGCCGAGGCCGCCGCCGCCGGTCTCATGTCGCGCTCCGGTGCTCGCACCGGCGCCGACAAGCCCGAGACCGGTGTGGACGAGCCGCTGGCCGAGTGGGAGAAGGAGCTGCTGACCAGCGCGGCTCCCGAGGCGGAGAAGGCCCCCGAGGCCCCTGCCGCCGCCGAGGCTCCGGTCGCCGAGGCGCCCGCCGCCGAGGCTCCCGCGACCGAGGCTCCCGCTGCTGACGCTCCGGCAGAGCAGCCCGCCCAGTCCTGATCCACCGCGCGCCGCGCCCACCACGACGGTGGGCGCGGTGCGCGTCAGCGCGTACACCGCAGAAGGAACGGAAAACGCACGATGGCGAACTACACCGCGGCCGACGTCAAGCGGCTCCGCGAGCTCACCGCCGCTGGCATGATGGACTGCAAGAAGGCCCTGGACGAGGCCGACGGCGACTTCGACAAGGCCGTCGAGATCCTCCGCATCAAGGGTGCGAAGGACGTCGGCAAGCGCGCCGAGCGCACCACCTCCAACGGCCTCGTGGTCGCCGAGGACGGTGTGATGGTCGAGCTGCGCTGCGAGACGGACTTCGTCGCGAAGAACTCCGACTTCCAGGACCTCGCGAGCCGGATCGTCGCCGTCGCCAAGGCCACCAAGTCCGCCGACGCCGAGGCCCTCAAGGCCGCCGACCTCGACGGCAAGACCGTCGACGCCGTCGTCCAGGAGTTCTCCGCGAAGATCGGCGAGAAGCTCGAGGTCGCGAAGGTCGCCGTCTTCGACGGCACCGTCTCCACCTACCTGCACCGCCGTGCCGCCGACCTGCCGCCCGCCGTCGGCGTGCTGGTCGAGTACACCGGTGACAGCACCGAGGCCGCGCGCGGCGCCGCGATGCAGATCGCCGCGATGCGCCCGAAGTACGTCACCCGTGACGAGGTGCCCGCCGACCTGGTCGCGAACGAGCGCCGGATCGCCGAGGAGACCGCTCGCGAGGAGGGCAAGCCCGAGCAGGCGCTGCCCAAGATCGTCGACGGTCGCGTCAACGGCTTCTTCAAGGACGTCGTGCTCCTGGAGCAGCCGTCGGTGACGGAGTCGAAGAAGACGGTCAAGGCCGTGCTGGACGAGGCCGGGGTCGTGGTCACCCGCTTCGCCCGCTTCGAGGTCGGCCAGAGCTGATCCGCGTGAGGGCGGGGTTGCGACGAGACGGCAACCCCGCCCTTTCCGTGTCCGGACTTGGACGAAGCCGCTAGGAGGATCCGTGGGTGAGGAGCAGGTGCACGGTTATCGCCGTGTGATGCTGAAGCTGGGCGGCGAGATGTTCGGCGGTGGTGGCGTCGGCGTCGATCCGGACGTGGTGCAGACCGTCGCCAGGCAGATCGCCGAGGTCGTGCGAACGGGCGCGCAGGTCGCCGTCGTCATCGGTGGTGGCAACTTCTTCCGCGGCGCGGAGCTCCAGCAGCGCGGGATGGACCGCTCCCGCGCCGACTACATGGGGATGCTCGGCACGGTCATGAACTGCCTCGCGCTCCAGGACTTCCTGGAACGCGAGCACGGCATCGACACGCGCGTGCAGACCGCCATCACCATGGGCCAGGTCGCGGAGTCCTACATCCCGCGCCGGGCCATGCGGCACCTGGAGAAGGGCCGCGTCGTGATCTTCGGCGGCGGAGCGGGGATGCCCTACTTCTCCACCGACACCACGGCCGCGCAGCGCGCCCTGGAGATCGGCTGCGAGATCGTCCTCATGGCGAAGGCCGTCGACGGCATCTACACCGCCGACCCCAGGATCGATCCCGACGCCCTGATGTTCGACGGCATCACCCACCGCGAGGTGCTCGAACGCGGCCTGAACGTCGCCGACGCGACCGCGTTCAGCCTCTGCATGGACAACAACATGCCCATCATGGTGTTCAACCTGCTCACCGAGGGGAACATCGCGCGAGCGGTGCGTGGTGAGAAGATCGGAACCCTGGTGAGCACCCCCGGTGGTCGCCCGTCCTTCTAGACCTGCTGGGATCAGTCCGGCTGCACGTCGCGCAGCACCTGCCCGGCTCGCACACCAAGGAGTAGCCGTGATCGACGAGACCCTCCTCGACGCCGAGGAGAAGATGGAAAAAGCGGTGTCGGTTGCGAAGGAGGACCTCGCGTCGGTGCGCACCGGCCGGGCGAATCCCTCCATGTTCTCCCGCATCGTCGTGGACTACTACGGTTCCCCGACACCGCTGAACCAGCTCGCCAGCGTCAGCATCCCCGAGGCGCGCATGGCGGTGGTCAAGCCCTACGACACCAGCCAGCTCAACGCCGTGGAGAGGGCCATCCGCGACTCGGACCTCGGGGTCAACCCGAGCAACGACGGCACCATCATCCGCATCTCCATCCCGCAGCTCTCCGAGGAGCGCCGCCGGGAGATGGTGAAGGTCGCCAAGGCCAAGGGCGAGGACTCCCGCGTCACCATGCGCAACATCCGCCGCAAGGCGAAGGAAGAGCTCGACCGCCTGGTCAAGGACGGCGAGGTCGGCGAGGACGAGGGTGCTCGCGCGGAGAAGGAGTTGGAGAGCCTCACCCACAAGTACGTCGGGCAGGTCGACGAACTCGTGAAGCACAAGGAAGTCGAGCTCCTCGAAGTCTGATGGTCCCACTGCTGTCGAACGGCCGCGGCGCCGGTCGCACGATTTGGTCGGCTGGTGAACGGTCGTGACAGGAGCACAGGTGTCAGGCGGCGGTCAGCAGGACGCGCCCGTGTCGTCAAGCGGCGACGCGGGCGCCAAGCCGTCCAGGGCGGGGCGCGACCTGCGCGCCGCCATCGGGGTGGGCGTCGGTCTGGCGCTGGTCGTCATCGCGTCGCTGGTCTTCGTGCGCCAGGCGTTCGTCCTGGTCGTGGCCGCCGCCGTCGCGGTGGCCACCGTGGAGCTGGCCGGTGCGCTCAAGAACAGCGGCGGCGTCCGGGTGGCGCTCGTGCCGGTGCTGGTGGGCGGTCAGGCGGTGGTCTGGCTGTCCTGGCCGTTCGGGCGAGCCGGTGCGCTGTCCGCGTTCGTGGTGACGATGCTGGCGTGCCTGTTCTGGCGGTTCCGCGAGGGCTCCGACGGCTACCTGCGCGACGTGACGGCCTCGGTGTTCGCCGTCGCGTACGTGCCGCTGCTGGCGTCGTTCGCGGCGATGCTCGTCGTGCCGGAGGACGGCGCGTTCCGGGTGGTGTGCTTCGTCCTCGGCGTCGTGCTCTCCGACACCGGCGGCTACATCGCCGGTGTGCTCCTCGGCAAGCACCCGATGGCCCCGAAGATCAGCCCCAAGAAGTCCTGGGAGGGCTTCGCCGGGTCGATGATCGCGGGCACGGTGGGCGGCGCGCTGTCGCTCACGTTCTTCGTCGACGGCCTGTGGTGGCAGGGCGTCCTGTTCGGCGCCGCCCTCGTCGTCACCTCCACGGCCGGTGACCTGGTCGAGTCGCTGATCAAGCGCGACCTGGGCATCAAGGACATGGGCACGCTGCTGCCGGGACACGGCGGCCTCATGGACCGGATGGACTCGCTGCTGCCCTCCGCCGCGGTGGGGTGGCTGCTGCTCCAGCTCTTCGTCCCCGCGTAGCGACTCCGCTCAGCGCAGCACCTCCCGCTCCCACAGGGCGTCGCACAGCGCGGCGACGCCCCGCGTGAGGTGGCGGCGGTAGGTGCCCAGCGGCAGGCGGAGTCGTTGCGCGCACGCCTCCTGCGTGGTGGGCCCGCCGAGGTAGGTGGCCGAGACGGCCACGTGGTGCCGTCCGACGCGAAGCGCGTTCACGGTCTCGACCAGCACCCGGCGCAGCGTCGTGTCGTGCGCCGCGACCAGGTTGCTGCGGCTCAGCGGGTTCCGCGCGAGCCGGACCGGGTCGTCGGCGCAGCGCAGCGCGTCGCGCACCGCCTCGTCGAACTCGGCGCGGGACAGCACGGCCAGTTCGGGTGTCGCGGGAGGCCGCGCACCCGGCCCGTACACCTCCTCCACCGCGGCGTTGGTGAGCCAGACCCGCAACGGCGAGGTTCGCCAGTCGTGCACGTACAGCGTTTGCGCGTGTTCTCCCGCCGCAGCGGTCTCCGGCAGCGGCGGGTGGTCCAGGTAGATCATGAGCCGCTCCCAGAACCGCGGGTGCGGGGTCGCCATCACGCTCCAGGCGAGCCGGTCGGTCCGCATCCAGCAGGCGGCGATCCGCCACAGCATCCGGTCCAGCACCGGTGAGGGACGCACGTCGCCGTCCGGACACACCAGGAACCGCATCAGTCCGAGACGCTCGCCCGGCCGAGGCGGGGTCGACGCGCGGGCGTAGGCCCAGGCCGCGGCCAGCACCGGGTCCGCGGCCAGGTCCGCGGCGTCCGGCTCCTCGTCGAGCAGCCACGTCATGAACGCGACCGGTTCGCCCGTGCCCGACGACCGGTGGACGCGGAACGCCTCCGGCCACCGGTCCAGCCAGTGCGCCACGAGTGCGAGGTCGCAGGTTCCCGCCGCGAGCCGCAGCACGGCTCCGTGGTCCTCCGGCCGCAGGACGTCCTCGAACGTCGCGCCGTCCTCGCGGAACGAGAAGTAGTCGTGCGTGACACCGCCGTAGCGGTGCAGGTACGTGGTCTCGCTCAGGAGGGCGAGCGCCTCCGGCTCCGGCGCCTGCAGGCAACGCCCGATCAGGTGTTCGCGGATGCGCCGGTGCACCTCCTCCCAGCTCGCCATGTCGCGCCAGCGGAGATCGGCCTCCAGCGCGTCGCGGACGACGTCGTGCGGAAACACCCCGCGCGCGCCGGACTCCACGAACGGCAGCCGCCGCAGCCACGCGAACAGCTCGGCCGCGTCGTCGTCGGGCAGCACCGCCCGCAGCAGCAGCTCGGTCGTGACCAGGCTGTGCGCGCACACCTCCAGCGCCCTGCGGTGCGCCTGGCTCGGCACGTCGCCCACGAGCCGCTCCAGCAGCGTCGTCACGACGTCCCGCGCGGGCGCCGGGCCGGGTCCGGCGTCCGACGTGGTCTCGGCGGCCAGCCGCAGGGCGAGCGGGTGCCCGCCCGCGAACCGCAGCAGCTCGTCGTGCCGGGCCGGGTCGACCCCGCGGGACGTGAGCAGCGCCGAGGCCTCCTCGGGGGAGAGGTTGCGCAGGGCGATCACGCCCAGCGCGTCCTCCCAGCCGGGATCGGTCCGCCACTCCAGCGACGGCGGCTCCAGGTCCGCCACCACGACCACCGCGCGGTCGGGCAGCCGCGGCAGCAGCCGGCGGCGCAGCCACAGCTCCAGTCCCCGGCACCGCTCGAACGCGTCGATCAGCAGGACCGGGGTCTCGTCGGCGAGCACCGGCGCGGCGGCGGCCTCGAAGGCCGCAGGCGTCGCCGGAGTCGACCGGGCGCAGATGTGCGTCACGGTCCGTCCCGCCGCCTCGGCCTCGTCGGCGAAGCGCCGCAGCAGCGTCGACTTGCCGATCCCGCCGGGGCCGTGCACGAACAGCACGGGAGACGATCCGGGGTCGCCGCGCAGCGCGGCGCGGAACACCGCCAGCTCGCCGGAGCGTCCGGCGAAGGCGCGTGCGCGGGTCTCGCGCAGCCGCCCGGCGAGCAGCGTCCCGGTGGAGGACGTGATCGTGGAGGTCATCGTCTCCAGCGTAGAGCCGGTCAGACGGTCCTGGCCGGGTCGGTCGGACGGAGGACCGTCCCCTCGTGGTCCGCCACGACGGAGATCCGGCCCCACGGCGAGCCGGCCGGGTCGGTGATGACCTCACCGCCCGGCTCGGCGGCCCCGCGCGCGGCCGCGTCGGTGCCCTCGACGGGATCGACGGCGAAGTACGGCGTCCGGCGCGGGCTGCGTCGCCCGGGGGGACCGACAGCGCCGGATCAGTCGTCGTAGGGGTCGTCGTTGCCCGCGCCGGTCTCGTCCTCCGACAGCACGAGCGCGCGGGACGGGTCGATCACCGAGAACGTCGCGCCGGACGTGTCCTCGACGACCGTGACGCGCCCCTGGGGCGAGTCGTACGGCTCGACGCAGACGCGCCCGCCGAGCCGGAGCACCTGGTCGGCGACGGAGTCCGTCCCGACCTCGGGCGAG
Organism: Umezawaea beigongshangensis; assembly: GCF_016464305.1. Taxonomy (GTDB): domain Bacteria; phylum Actinomycetota; class Actinomycetes; order Mycobacteriales; family Pseudonocardiaceae; genus Umezawaea_A; species Umezawaea_A beigongshangensis. The sequence goes on along the minus strand of NZ_JAEIOJ010000001.1, from coordinate 402,523 downwards.
GCCGTGAAGTAGACCATCCAGTGCGGGGGAGCGGTCGGCTCGAACGCGCGCCCCATGCGCTGCCGGCCGAGCACGCTCCGGCCGCGCACGGACCACAGCGTGTAGTCGACCCGGTGCCCGTCGCCGATCTGGGTGACATCGAAGTGGCACAGCTCCTGGAAGAACACGTCCGCCGTCGACGGGCGGCGGGTGTTCAGCTCGGCCCAGGCGAACGCGCCGTGCCCGCCCGTGCCGAAGCGCCAGTCCGGCGGGACGTGCCGGAACCCCACGACACCGCCGGTGGGGTCGCGGATCAGCGTGCTCCGCGTCCGGTCGGGCTTCCCCGCCGGGTTGCGCAGCACGGCGCCGCCCAGCGCGTAGGCGCGTTCCGCCGTGGCGCGCACGTGCGGGGACAGCAGGTACAGCGTCCACGGGGTGAACCGGTCGGTCGGCGGCAGCCCCGCGACGGGCACCCCGTCGACCAGCGCCACCGGGTGGCCCCGGTCGAGCTCGTAGGTCCAGCCGAACAGACCGGCGTAGAAGTCCCGGGCCGAGCGCGGGTCGGTGACCGGCAGTTCGAGCCAGCAGGGACCGCCGGGGAGCAGGTCCGCCGGCGCGGGCGGATTCGGTGAGAGCGTCAAGGCCGCCTCCTGCGGGGCCGTGGTGACGTCTTCACGCTACGCGCGGGGTCCAGCGCGTTCTACGCTCGTTCGGTGAAGGCATTCGTTCGAGCAGCGCTGGAGGCGGTCCGCCCGTCCGAGGTCGTCCCGAGCCCCAACATCTGGCACTGGCCGGAGATCTACGACGTCGAGAACCGCGCGCAGGACGCGGACGGCGCGATCTGGGCCGCGCTGCGCGACGAGGCCGACTGGACCGGTCGCGACGTCGTGGACGTCGGGTGCGGCGACGGGTTCCACCTGGTGGTCTTCGCCCGCGACGCGCGCACGGTCGTGGGCGTCGAGCCGTACACCCCGCTGGTCGGCAGGGCCAGGCAGCGCACGCGCCGGCTCGACGGCGTGCGCGTGCTCGAAGGACCGGCGCAGCGCCTCCCGCTGCCCGACGCGAGCGCCGACCTGGTGCACGCGCGGACCGCGTACTTCTTCGGTCCGGGCTGCGAGCCGGGGATGCGCGAGGCCGACCGGGTGCTGCGGCCGGGCGGCGTGCTGGCGATCGTCGACCTCGACGGCGCCGCACCTCCGTACGGCCCGTGGTTGTGCGCGGACGAGCCGGGCTACGACCCGGCGAAGGTGCAGGACTTCTTCTCCGGCAACGGTTTCAGCACCAGGCGGGTCCGCACGACCTGGCGCTTCCGGACCAGGGCCGACCTGGAGGCCGTGCTGCGCATAGAGTTCTCCGCCGAGGTGGCGGCCCGCGCGACGGCGGAGGTCACCGGCACCGAGTTCGAGGTCGCCTACCGCGTCCACACCCGCTCCAAGCCGACGTCCCTGATCCTCCCCCGACCCGCGAGTTGAGCATTCAGGCACTGCGAGTTGAGCATTCGGGCATTGCGAGTTGAGCATTCACGCCGTTTTGACCGCTGGCCGGTGCGGACCCTCTTCGAGTGGAAGTGACGCGCCGGAGGCGGGAAGACCCCTCGCGGGCGGCTACTTTCCGTGCCATGACGCAAGTTCGGCCGCACAGCACGGCGCGCAACAGGGAGATCGGCGATCTGCTGCGGGCCGCGCGGCAGCGCGCGGAGATGACGCTGACGGACATGGCCGAACGGCTGGGCAACTCGCCCAGCATGTTGTCCAACATCGAGGTCGGCCGCCGGGGCACCACCGTGCAGGACCTCATGCTGTACCTGGGCCACTGCGGCGCGGAGCGCGAGCTCGCCGACCACGTCCAGGACCTCGCCACCCGACGGGACACCGGCTACCTGGTCCGCTCCCACCGCTCGCACGTGTCCGACGAACTGCGCGCTCTGATCCTGCACGAGAACATGGCGGAGCACCTCATCAGCTACCAGACGATGATCGTGCCCGGTCTGCTCCAGGACGAGGGGTACGCGCGGGCGATCATCATGGAGGCGGACGGTTGCACCGCCGAGGAAGCCGAACCGTTCGTGCAGATCCGGCTGAACCGTCAGAAGCTGCTGCTCCAGTACCGCGGGCCGCGGTTGTCGTTCTTCGTCCACGAGACGGCTCTGCACCTGGAGGCGGGCGACACCCGTGTCATGCGGGATCAGATGTTGCGGCTGGCCCTGATGAGCTCGTGGCCGAACATCGAGCTGCGGATCGTGCCTGCTTCAGCGGGAGCGAGGGCTCTCCTGCGCTCGCAGTACGTGTTGATGTGTCTGCCGAAGGCCGCACCGGTCGTCTACGTCGAAGGTGAGGTGGCGAGCCTGTTCCTGGAGAACGTGGGGCAGGTGTCCGTGTACGAGCACATGATCGACAAGCTGGACCACCTCGCCAGGGACGAGGGGGAGTCTCGGGCGGAGTTCGCCAGGCTGGCGGACCACTACGACCGCAGGCTGAACGACGGCGACGGATCAGGAGAGCAGCTGTGGCGGCGGTGGGCGGGGTGATCGCCGAGCTCGTCGGACAGCGCACCGGTCGGTGCGGACGGTCCACCGCGCATAGGATGACGTGCGTGGACAAGCGAATCGCACAACGGCTCGGTCGTGAGGTCGGCGTCGTCGGCCTGGGTTGCTGGCAGCTCGGAGCCGACTGGGGGCAGGTCGAGGAGTCCGACGCCCTCGCCGTCCTGAACGCCGCCGCGGACGCCGGGGTGACGTTCTTCGACACCGCCGACGTCTACGGGGACGGTCGCAGCGAGACCCTGATCGGGACGTTCCTCCGGGAGCGCGGCGACGGGATCACCGTCGCCACCAAGATGGGCCGCCGCGTCGACCAGGTCCCGGAGAACTACTCCCGCGAGAACTTCCTGGCGTGGAACGACCGCTCGCGGGCGAACCTCGGCGTGGACACCCTCGACCTCGTGCAGCTGCACTGCCCGCCCACGCCGGTCTACGACCGCGACGAGGTGTTCGACGCGCTCGACGAGATGGTGGCCGACGAGCGGATCGCCGCCTACGGCGTGAGCGTCGAGACCGTGGACGAGGCACTGCGGGCCATCGCCCGGCCGAACGTGGCGAGCGTGCAGATCATCCTGAACGCGATGCGCCTCAAGCCGCTGGAGCAGGTGCTCCCGCGGGCCGCCGAGGCTGGCGTGGCGATCATCGCGCGGGTGCCGCTGGCGTCCGGGCTGCTCAGCGGCAAGTACTCGGCGGAGACCACGTTCGGCGCCGACGACCACCGCAACTACAACCGCAACGGCGACGCGTTCGACGTGGGCGAGACCTTCTCCGGCGTGCCCTACGAGGTGGGGCTGAAGGCCGTCGACCGGCTGCGCCCGCTCGTGCCCGCCGGGGCGACGATGGCCCAGTTCGCGCTGCGCTGGATCGCCGACCAGCCGCAGGTGTCGGTGGTCATCCCCGGCGCCCGCAACCCCGAGCAGGCACGGGGCAACGCGGCCGCCGCCGACCTGGCCCCGCTCTCCGACGAGGTCCACGCCGAGGTGCGGGCCGTGTACGACGAGCTGGTCCGCCCGCACGTGCACGACCGCTGGTAGATCACCCCTCGTCGGGGTCGGTGTCGTCGCCGTCCTCGACGTTCGGGGCGAGTTCGCCCAGGATCGCGTAGACCTGCCGGCGAGCCTCGTTCAGGGAGTCGACCGTCCTGGCCTTCTGGTCGGGCGTGCCGACCTCGCCCATCTGCCGCAGCGCGACGAAGAGCTGGCCCGTCGCGTCGCGCAGCTTCAGCTCCACCGGGTCGGCCTCGCCGGTCACCTGCGCCCACGGCGGTGTCGGGTCGAGCTTCTCCAGCTCGGCCCGGCCCGCGTCGGTGAGCGAGAAGAGCTTCTTGCCGCCCGCCTCCTCCACCGAGGTGACCAGGCCCTCGTCCGCCAGCAGTTGCAGCGTCGGGTAGATCGAGCCGGGGCTGGGCCGCCACAGGCCGTCCGAGCGCTGACCGATCTCCTGGATCATCTCGTAGCCGTGCATCGGGCGCTCCGCCAGCAGCAGCAGCGCCGCCGCGCGGATGTTGCCGCGCCGCTGACGACCCCGGCCCCTGCCGTGGCCGTGCCGCTCGTGCGGGCCGCCCCGCCCCGGAAAGCCGAAGCCGCCGCGCGGATCGCCGCTTCCGAAGGGGCCGCCGCCGGGGAAGCCGCCCGGAAATCCGCCGCCGAAGGGAGGCCTCGGGGGTCCGTCGAACCCGCGCTCTCGGCCGAATCGATTCCTCATCCGGTGTCTCCTCGTGTCCCTCGCCGGACGACTGTCGTTCGGCGACGAGTTAACGATATATCGGAAGCTATCGCGATGCAACGGTGATAGCTCGCACGGAGCACTGCTCGACTCGTGGGACACTGGAAGGTGCTATGACTGCCCTCCCCCTCGTCTTCGACGCGCCCAAGCGCGGGCTTCCGCCGCGCCACCTGGCCGACCTCACCGCCGAGCAGCGCCGCGAGGCCGTGGCCGCGCTCGGCGAGAAGCCGTTCCGCGCCGCGCAGCTGTCGAACCACTACTTCGGTCGGCTCACCGCCGACGCCGCCGCCATGACCGACATCCCCGCCGCCTCGCGGGACCGGCTCGTGGCCGACCTCATGCCCCCGCTGTTCACCGAGGTCCGCAAGGTCACCGCGGACGAGGGCACCACCCAGAAGACCCTGCTGCGCGCGCACGACGGCACGCTCGTGGAGAGCGTGCTGATGCGCTACCCCGACCGCGCGACGGTCTGCATCTCCAGCCAGGCGGGCTGCGGGATGGCGTGCCCGTTCTGCGCCACCGGTCAGGGCGGGTTGCAGCGCAACCTGTCCACGGCGGAGATCGTCGACCAGGTCAGGCTGGCCGCCGCGTCGATGCGCGACGGCGAGCTGCCCGGCGGCCCCGGCCGACTGTCCAACATCGTGTTCATGGGCATGGGCGAGCCGCTGGCGAACTACAAGCGGGTCATCGAGGCCGTGCACCGCATCTGCGATCCCGCGCCGGACGGACTGGGCATCTCGCAGCGCTCGGTCACGGTGTCCACGGTCGGCCTGGTCCCGGCGATCCGCAAGATCACCGAGGAGAACCTCCAGGTCCGCCTCGCGGTGTCGCTGCACACGCCGGACGACGAGCTGCGCGACACGCTCGTCCCGGTGAACACGAAGTGGAAGGTCGCCGAGGTCCTCGAAGCCGCCAGGGGCTACGCGGACCGGACCGGCCGCCGCGTCTCGATCGAGTACGCGCTGATCCGCGACATCAACGACCAGCCGTGGCGTGCCGACCTGCTCGGCAAGCTGCTGCGTCGTCACCTCGGACAGCTCGTGCACGTCAACGTCATCCCGCTGAACCCGACGCCGGGCAGCAAGTGGGACGCCTCGCCGAAGCCGGTCGAGCGCGAGTTCGTGCGGCGCGTCAACGAGGCCGGGGTGGCGTGCACCGTGCGCGACACCCGCGGCCAGGAGATCGCCGCCGCCTGCGGCCAGCTCGCCGCCGAAGAGGTCTGACCGGACGGGGAGGCCGCTGGACGAGCGGTCTCCCCGTGTCGAGTCGTCCGGCCACCGGCCGGGGAGGTCGTCAGACGGGGGACGGCTCGCGGGTGGCGTTCTCGTCGTAGTCGGTCCTGGCCGCCTCGATGCTGCGGATGTTGGCCACCGACCACGTGCGCAGCGCGCGCAGGGGCTCCGTCACGCTGCGGCCGAGATCGGTCAGCGCGTACTCCACCCGCAGCGGCACCGTGGGGTACACGGTGCGGGCCACCAGTCCGTCGCGCTCCAGGGTGCGCAGCGTCTGGGTGAGCATCTTCTGGCTGATGCCCTCCAGCTTGCGGCGCAGCTCGCCGAAGCGCTTGGGGCCGGACTCCATCTCGCCCACGGCCAGCGCGGTCCACTTGTTGGCGAGCATGTCCAGAACGCCCCGGCAGGGGCACTGCTTCAGGTAGACGTCGTGCGCTTCGTCGGCATCTGTGCAGGTCACGGCTAGTACCCTACAGGTACCTAGTGCAGTTTTAAGTGCCTGATTGCGAGATGTGACCTGGTCTCCGAGGATTGTGGAGGAAGTTCCGAGAGAGGGGAGATCAGGTGCGTGCGATCGTTCAGGACCGGTTCGGCGGCCCGGAAGTGCTGGAGGTCCGAGAGGTCGAGAGGCCGCGGCCGTTGCCCACGGAGGTCCTGGTCCGGGTGCGCGCCGCCGGGATCAACCCCGTCGACTGGAAGACCCGCACCGGGGGCGGCATGGCCGGGGTGCTCGGCGAACCGCCGTTCACCGTCGGCTGGGACGTGTCCGGTGTCGTCGAGGAGGCCGGGTTCGGCGTCACGACCCTGAAGCCGGGCGACGAGGTGTTCGGGATGCCGTGGTTCCCCCGCGCGGCGTCCGCCTACGCGGAGTTCGTCACCGCTCCCTCGCGGCACTTCGCCCTCAAGCCCGCCGCGCTCGACCACGTCGCCGCCGCCGCGCTGCCGCTGGCCGGGCTCACCGCCTGGCAGGCGCTCGTGGACACCGCCGACGTGCGGGCCGGGCAGCGCGTGCTGGTGCACGCCGCCGCGGGCGGGGTGGGCCACCTCGCCGTGCAGATCGCGAAGGCGCGCGGCGCGCACGTGATCGGCACCGCCAGCGCCGCCAAGCACGACTTCGTGCGCGGCCTCGGCGCCGACGAGGTGATCGACCACCGCAGCACGCGGTTCGAGGACGAGGTGTCCGACGTGGACGTCGTGCTCGACCTCGTGGGCGGGGAGAACGGCGTCCGCTCGCTGGACGTGCTGCGGTCCAGCGGCCTGCTGGTGGCAGTGCCCAGCGGCACGGCCGGAGAGCTGGTCGAGGTGGCCGCGAAGCGGGGGCTGCGGGTGACGCCGTTCCTCGTCGAGCCCGACCAGGCCGGCCTGCGCGAGCTGGCCGCGCTCGTCGAACGCGGACAGCTGCGGGTCGAGGTGCAGACGACGCTGCCCCTGGAGGACGCCGGAAAGGCGCACGAGCTGGGCGAGACCGGCCGCACCAGGGGCAAGATCGTCCTGACGGTCTGATCCCGCCAGCGGTGGCGGCGCGTCCGCGGGGGACGCGTCGCCACGGCGTCGTGCTAGACAGGCGCGGTGATGTCGAGACTGGTGGACGAGTCCGGTGCGGACGTGCGCGTGGTCGCCGTCTTCCGCGCCGATCCCCAGCAGGTGGGCGACACCGCCTCGGCCCCCCTCCGGTACGCCGCCGAACTGGGGCTGCCCTGGCTGGCCTCCGGCGAGGTCGTCGACATCGGCGGTCCCGGCATCGCCGAGCGGGCGGGGGACCTCGACGGCGCGGTGGTGGTCGTGGGCGGCGGTGGTCTCGGGTTCAGCGGGTTCCAGGAGAACCTCCGGTGGATCGCCTCCCGGCGTCCCCGGTTGCTCGTCTGGTGGGGCGGCGGGCGCAACACCCACTTCGGCCGGGGGATCTACGCGTCCGCGGCCGACGAGTTCGACCAGCTGCCCCGCTCCGCCTTCGACTACCCGCCGGTGCTCGACCAGGAGCACTTCGACCTCGTCGGCGTGCGCGACTGCGACGTGCGCGAACACGCTCCCGACGGGTACCGGTGGGTTCCCTGCGTGAGCGCTCTGCACCCCGCGTTCGACGAGGTGGTACCGCGAACCGGCGAGGTCCGCCTCTACTCGCACAAGGACCCGCTGCACACCTTCGGCGGGACGATGCCGGTGCTCACGAACGCGACCTCGCCCGAGCACCACGTCATCGCGCGGGACACGCCCCACCGCATCGACCCCGCCGACGTGCCCGCGGCGGGCGACGCACGCGCGGCCGTGCGGTTCATCGGGGGAGCGGGAGTGCTGCTGACGAACTCCTACCACGGCGCGTACTGGGCTCAACTGGCCCAGGTCCCGGTCGCGGTGTTCGCCGAGTTCTCCACGAAGTTCCGCCAGCTGCCGCTTCCGGTGCCGATCGTCTCCGCCGAGGACGTGCGGACGAGACTGCCGGACGTCGTGCGCGCCGCGGTCCGGGCCGCGGAGGCGCACACGATCGAACGCGCTGGACTCCTGGCCGCGGCGCGCTCGGCGAACCTCGCCTTCGCGGCGGACGTCGGAGGTCTGCTCGCGGAGCGGTCCGTCCGCGTCGCGCCGTGACGCCGCACCGCCGACGACGGTGCGGCGGCGTCGGACTCAGCGGCGCCAGGAGGTCTTGCTGCGCACCTGGTGGTAGATCAGCCCCGCGGCCATGGCCACGCCGAAGGCGACGAGCCAGATGTCCTCGGTGAAGCCCTCGTGGTTGCCGATCAGCATGATGAGGACGAACGCGGTGGACAGCCAGCCGGCGATCTTCATCCCGACCGGGAAACTGCCGTGCCAGCCCCACTCCGCCGACGGCTCGTCGTGGGGGTCGACGATGGCCGGACTGTGGTCGTTCGCACGCTTGTCCAGCTTCGAAGAGGCCACTTCCGCCCACGACCTTCCTGGTAGACCCGGTTTTCCCGCCAATCGTCGCACACGCGCGCCGACCCGATCGACCGGAGGGTGAGCGGTCGACTTTCGTCGCCGGGACCGACGACCAACAGGTGCAGTGCCGGTGGTCGGGAGTCTTCTAGCGTGGAGCGGTGACCCCTGCCGTGCAGCGCTTCGTACCGGACCTCGCCGGGCTGCCGGCCGCGGCGGCGGCGTTCTTCGCCGAGCACCGGGCCCGGCTCGCCGCGGTGACGCCGTGGCGCGTCGGCCGCGAACTCCTCGCGGTCCTGGTGATCGTCCTGTTCGACGTCCGGCCCGGCTGGCTGGCCGAGAACCCGGCCAACGGACCCCTGGTGGTGGGCCTCGGCGCGCTCCTCGTGGGCCTCTACCTGCTGCGACTCGTGTTCCCCGCCATCGCGGTCCTGGCCGCGGGCTACGTCATCATGTCGTCCGAGCACGTCGGCGTCGCGCTGCTGATCGCGCTCAGCTACGCCGCCGGGTACCGCATCGTGTCCTGGCAGCGCGCGCTGATCACGGCGGTGCTCGCGCTCGCTCTGCACATGCTCGCGTGGCAGAGAGCGGTGACCGGGATCACCGGTTTCTTCGGATCGTTCCTCATGGTGGCGGTGTTCGGGCTGGCCGTCGCCATCCCGTTCCTGGTCGGGCGGTACGCGGCGCAGCGCGCGACGCTCGTGGCGGCGGTGCAGGAGCGGGAGCAGGGGATGCGGCTGGAGCGCGCCATGCTGTCGCGGCAGGTGCGGTTGCGCGAGCGCAACCGCATAGCCCGCGACATGCACGACAGCCTCGGCCACCGGCTCAGCCTCATCTCCGTGCATGCGGGCGCGCTCGCGCTCGACCCCGAGCTCGACGACAAGCACCGGGAGGCCGTGCAGGTGCTGCGCGGCGCGGCGCTCACTGCCATGGACGAGCTGCGGGGCGTGCTCGGTGTGCTGCGGCGCGACGAGGAGCCCGAGGACGAGCCGGCGAGGCGCACGGTCGAGGCCGTCGAGGACCTGGTGGAGGGCGCTCGCACGGCCGGTGTCGGGGTGAGCCTCGTGCGCGGTGGCCAGCCGCGCGTCCTGCCCGTGCGGGTCAGCCACGCCGCCTACCGGGTCGCCCAGGAGGGGCTGACGAACGCGACCAAGCACGCGCCGGGCGCGAGCGTGCGGGTGAGCGTGAAGTACGAGCCGGACGCCCTGGTCGTGGAGGTCCGCAACAACCCCGCCCACGCCGCGGCCGGTCGCGCCAGGCAGACCGGCGATCCCGGTGTGGGCCTGATCGGACTGGGGGAGCGGGTGCGCCTCGCGGGCGGGATGCTGCACGTCGGAGCCCTGCCGTCGGGCGGGTTCCGGGTCGCCGCCGTCCTGCCCTACGAGGACACCGACGCGACGGCGCTCGCCGACGCCGACGACGTCGACGACGCGGGTCGCCCGCTCGGCGACGGCGCGAAGCCGACCAGCATCCGCAAGTGGGCGGGAGTGGGGTCGATCGCCGCCGCCGGGAGCGTGATGCTCGCCGTCGTCGGGGGCTTCACCTGGGTCGGGACGCAGAACTACACCGCCGTGGTCACCCCGGAGGTGTTCGACTCGGCGCGGATCGGCGAGGACGAGTCCGCGGTCCTCGCCCGTCTCCCGGCGGGCGAGGAGCCGCCGCTGGGCGGGGACCTGTCGCTCGATGCCGCGCCCGAGCCGGAGGGGGCGAGGTGCGTGTACCGCGTGGCCGACGACCAGGCGTACACCACGCCGGGTGACAAGATCGTCCGGTTCTGCTTCGCGAACGGCGAGCTGGTCGAGAAGAACACCCATCTGCGGAAGGCGTGAACGAACGTGATCCGGGTCCTGATCGCCGACGACGAACCACTGATGAGAGCGGGTATCAAGGCCATCCTGGGCACGGCGGACGACATCGAGGTCGTCGGTGAGGCCGGTGACGGGCGCGAGGCCGTGCGGATCGCCCTGGAGCGTCGGGTGGACGTGGCCGTCCTCGACATCCGGATGCCGAGGACGGACGGCCTGGCCGCCGCGCGGGAGCTGAAGGTGGTCGCTCCGGCCGTGCGGGTCGTGGTGCTGACGACGTTCGGCGAGGACGACAACATCGTGCGGGCGCTGTCCGACGGCGCCGCCGGGTTCCTGCTCAAGGACTCCGCGCCCGAGGAGCTGCTGCGCGCCGTGCGCGCGGTGCACGTGGGCGAGGCGTACCTGTCGCCGATGGTCACCAGCCGGGTCGTGGGCATGGTCGCGCAGGGCGGGCAGCCGAAGCGCCAGGAGGCGATGCGGCAGGTCAAGGGGCTGACCGACCGCGAGGTCGAGGTGCTGGCGCTGCTGGGGCTGGGCATGTCCAACGCCGACGTGGGTCACCGCCTGCACATGAGCGAGGCGACGGTGAAGACGTACGTGAGCCGGTTGCTGGCCAAGCTGGGCCTGACCAACCGGGTCCAGGCGGCGCTGCTGGCCAGGGACGCCGGTCTCGCGAACTGAGCCGACGGCCCGGAGACGGAGAAGACCCCGCCGAGGGGGGATCGGCGGGGCCTTCGGTTCGTGGGGGACGCGGCTAGTGGGCGCGTGCCCTGTTGCCCGTCACGAGGCGGTAGATGCCGAGCACGATCAGCGCGCCGAGAATGGCCAGCAGCCACGTGCGGAGGTCGAAGAAGGTGCCCAGATCGGTGCCGAAGATCGCGCGACCGACGAATCCGCCGATGACCGCGCCGACGATGCCGAGGAGCATCGTGATGATGATGCCGCCGGGGTCCTTGCCAGGCATGATGGCCTTGGCGATCGCACCGGCGATAAGACCCAGGACAATCCAACCCAAGATGCCCACGGGGGCTCTCCTTCCAGAACGTCACCCGGAGGTTCCGCGGTGACTTCGTGCACTGCTCGGGGATGGAGTGCCCAGAGCGAGATGACCTCACGCCTGCGTTACTGTTCCGTTATCCGGACACCGACCGGACGCTCGGCGGCGTCCGTCCGGGACAATGGTTCGTGATGGAGACCTCCGAAGTTATGACAACACCGTCGCCGCAGGTCAGCCCTCCGAACGCGGGCGAGCGACGCTCCGTGCTCGTCCTGGGCTCCACCGGCTCGGTCGGCACCCAGGCGCTCGACGTCGTCCGCGCCAACCGGGACCGGTTCACCGTCGCCGGTCTCGCCGCGGGCGGGTCCGACCCGGCGCTGCTGGCGGCGCAGGCGCTGGAGTTCGACGTCCCCGCCGTCGCCGTGGCCAGGGCCACCGCCGTCGAGGACGTCACCCTCGCCCTCTACACCGAGGCGCAGAAGAGGGACTTCGAGCGCGGCGCGTTCCGCCTGCCGCGGGTGCTGGCCGGGCCGACCGCCGTGGTCGACCTCATCGACTCGACGCCCGCCGACGTGATCCTCAACGGCGTCACCGGCTCGCGGGGGCTGGAGCCGACGCTGCACGCGCTGGCCACCGGCTCGACCCTCGCCCTGGCGAACAAGGAGTCGCTGATCGCCGGCGGGCCGCTGGTGCAGCGCGCCGCGAAGCCCGGTCAGATCGTGTCGGTCGACTCGGAGCACTCCGCGCTGATGCAGTGCCTGCGCGGCGGGCGGGCGGACGAGGTGGCGAGGCTGGTCCTCACCGCCTCCGGAGGCCCGTTCCGCGGGCGCACCCGCGCCGAGCTGGCCGGGATCACCGCGCGCGACGCCCTCGCCCACCCCACGTGGTCGATGGGGCCCGTCATCACGATCAACTCCGCCAGCCTGGTCAACAAGGGTCTGGAGCTGATCGAGGCGCACCTGCTGTTCGGCGTCCCCTACGACCGCATCCAGGTCGTCGTGCACCCCCAGTCCATCGTTCACTCGATGGTGGCATTCACGGACGGGTCGACGCTGGCGCAGGCCAGCCCACCGGACATGCGACTGCCCCTGGCGCTGGGCCTGACCTGGCCGGAGCGCCTCCCCGGCGCCGCGCCCGCGTGTACTTTCGAAGAGCCCACCGCGTGGACGTTCGAACCGCTGGACAACGAGACGTTCCCCGCGGTCGAACTCGCCAGGCGGGCGGGCGTCGGCGGCGGTTGCCTCCCGGCGGTCTACAACGCGGCCAACGAGGAGGCGGTCGCGGTGTTCCTCACCGGAGGCACGTCGTTCACCTCGATCGTCGACACCATCACGCGGGTCGTGGACGAGGCGGACGAGTGGCGGGCCGAGCCCTCCGACGTCGCCGAGGTCCTCGCCGCCGAGGACTGGGCACGTGCGCGAGCACGTGAACTCATCGCCACTCCGGCGGGATCTGGGAGGAACTGACAGTGGTCTTCGTCTTCGGAGTCGTGCTCTTCGCGCTGGGCATCGCGGTGTCCATCGCACTGCACGAGTTCGGTCACCTGCTGACCGCCAAGGCGTTCGGCATGAAGGTCACCCGGTACTTCATCGGGTTCGGGCCCAAGCTGTTCTCCTTCCGCCGCGGCGAGACCGAGTACGGCCTCAAGGCGATTCCCGCCGGTGGTTTCTGCGAGATCACCGGAATGACGGCCCTGGAGGAGGTGCACCCCGACGACCAGAAGCGCGCCTTCTACAACCAGCGCACCTGGAAGCGCGTCGTGGTGCTGTCCGCGGGCTCCATCACCCACTTCATCGTCGGTTTCATCGTGCTCTACGTGATGGCCGCGACGATGGGCCTGCCCAACCTCAAGGGCACCCCGGTCGTCGAGGACGTCGCGCAGTGCGTGCAGGACTCGACGGCGGGCAGCGACCCGTCGCGGCCGACGTGCCGCCCGGACGACCCGGCTCCGGCCAGGACCGCGGGGCTGCTGGCCGGTGACGAGATCGTCGCCGTCGGCGGCGTCTCCACGCCCACCAACGCCGACGTGATCGCGAAGACCCGCGACCTCGACGGTCCGACGGACTTCACGATCGTCCGCGACGGCGAGACCCGCGTCGTCCCCGTCGACGTCACCAAGGTCCGCCGGGAGGTCTCCACGACCGGCGGCGGGACCGAGGTCCGCGAGATCGGCGTCATCGGCCTCACGTTCACCACGAACTTCGAGTACGACCCGCTCACCGCGTTCGTCGGGGCCACCGGGTTCACCGGCGACATGTTCGTCAACACCTGGCACGGCCTGATGAAGTTCCCGGAGAAGATCCCGGCCGTCGTCCGCGCCATCGGCGGCGCCGAGCGCGACGCCGAGACGCCGGTCAGCGTCGTCGGCGCGAGCATCATCGGCGGTGACGCCGCCGAGCGCGGCCTGTGGGAGGTCTTCCTCCTCATGCTCGCCGGGCTGAACTTCTTCGTGGGTGTGTTCAACCTCCTGCCGCTGCTCCCGCTTGACGGTGGTCACATCGCCGTCAACCTGTACGAGCGGGTGCGAGACTGGATCAGGAAGCTCCGCGGTAAGCCGGCGGGAGCACCGGTGAACTACCTCAAACTGCTCCCGCTGACCTACGTCGTGATCTTCATCGGTGGAGCGATCACGCTCCTCACCGTGACCGCGGACATCGTCAACCCGATCCGGCTGGGCCAGTGACGCTCCCGGCGGTTCTACGAGGAAGGTTCACCACCCATGACTGACGGCGTGATGCTCGGTATGCCGGCGTTGCCGCCTCCGGTGCTCGGCGAGCGTCGCAAGACGCGGCAGCTGATGGTGGGGAAGGTGGGAGTGGGCAGCGAGTTCCCGGTGTCGGTGCAGTCGATGACCACGACGCTGACCTCGGACGTGAACGCGACGTTGCAGCAGATCGCGGAGTTGACGGCGTCGGGGTGCGACATCGTGCGGGTGGCGTGTCCCTCGCAGGACGACGCGGACGCGTTGCCGGCGATCGCGCGCAAGTCGCAGATCCCGGTGATCGCCGACATCCACTTCCAGCCGAAGTACGTGTTCGCGGCGATCGACGCCGGGTGCGCGGCGGTGCGGGTGAACCCCGGCAACATCCGCAAGTTCGACGACAAGGTCAAGGAGATCGCGGCGGCGGCGAAGGACCGCGGCACGCCGATCCGGATCGGGGTCAACGCCGGGTCGCTGGACCCGCGGTTGCTCAAGAAGTACGGCAAGGCCACGCCGGAGGCGCTGGCGGAGTCGGCGTTGTGGGAGGCGGGGTTGTTCGCCGAGCACGACTTCCACGACTTGAAGATCTCGGTCAAGCACAACGACCCCGTCGTGATGGTGCGGGCCTACGAGATCCTGGCCGAGCAGTGCGACTACCCGCTGCACCTGGGTGTGACCGAGGCGGGTCCGGCGTTTCAGGGCACGATCAAGTCGGCGGTGGCGTTCGGGGCGCTGCTGCGGCAGGGCATCGGGGACACGATCCGGGTGTCGCTGTCGGCTCCTCCGGTGGAGGAGATCAAGGTCGGGGTGCAGATCCTGCAGTCGCTGAACCTGCGCCCGCGCAAGCTGGAGATCGTCTCGTGCCCGTCGTGCGGCCGGGCGCAGGTCGACGTGTACACGCTGGCCGAGCAGGTCACCGCGGGTCTGGAGGGCCTGGAGGTGCCGCTGCGGGTGGCGGTGATGGGGTGCGTGGTCAACGGTCCCGGTGAGGCCCGCGAGGCCGACCTGGGCGTGGCCTCGGGCAACGGCAAGGGCCAGATCTTCGTCAAGGGCGAGGTCGTCAAGACCGTGCCCGAGCACCAGATCGTGGAAACCCTGATCGAAGAGGCCATGCGCATCGCCGAGAGCATGGAGGTCCCCGACGACGCGTCGGCCGCCGCACCGGTCGTCACCGTCGGTTGAGCCGGGAGGGTGTTGTCGTGCACCGGCTGTTCCTCGTCTGGCACGCTTAGCACGTGCTGAGGCTGGCCGGTGCGCGACTGCTCGACGAACGCGACCTCCCGGAGGTCATCGGGGTGCTCAACAGCGACCCCGTGGCCTCCTGCATGGTCGCGGCCCGCGTCGAGGTCGCCGGGCTCGACCCCTGGCGGCTCGGCGGTGAGGTGTGGGCCGTCGACCACCGCTCCCTGCGGGGCAGCAGGGTCGACGGCCTGTGCTACTCGGGCCCGAACCTCGTGCCGCTGCGCGGCAACGCCGCTGCCCTGCGCAGCTTCGCCGACCGGGCCCGCCGGCGCGGGCGCGTGTGCTCCTCGCTGGTCGGTCCCGCCGAGCAGGTCATGGGTCTGTGGCAGGAGTTGCGACCGGACTGGGGCCCGGCGCGCGAGGTTCGCGAGGACCAGCCGCTGATGGCGATGTTCCGCGGCCCCGACGTGCCGCCGGACCCGCTGGTGCGCCCGGTGCGGCCCGACGAGCTGGAGCGCTACCTGCCCGCGGCGATCTCCATGTTCGTCGAGGAGGTCGGCGTGGACCCCTGCGCGGAGGACGGTGGCGCGAGCTACCGCGCCCGCGTCGCGGAACTCGTCGCCGGCGGCCGCGCGTTCGCCCGCTTCGAGGGCGGCGAGGTGGTCTTCAAGGCCGAGATCGGTGCCCTCTCGGGCAAGGTCGGACAGATCCAGGGCGTGTGGGTGCGGCCGGACCGCCGTGGCCGCGGCTTCGGCACGGCCGGCACCGCCGCCGTCGCGGACCACCTGATCAGGGGCTTCGGCCGCGCGGCGAGCCTGTACGTCAACAGCTTCAACTCCGCCGCTCGCGCGGCGTACCGCCGCGTCGGGTTCGAGCAGGTGGGGCAGTACGCCACCGTCCTGTTCTGACGGGATCGCCGGACTCCGCGGCGGCCCGCGGGGCACTACGGGCATACTGCCGCCGTGCGGACGAACTCCGGATCTCGCAGGCTGCTCAGCGCGCTGTGCGCACTCACGCTCGTCGCCCCGATCAGCGGCTGCGGGTTGTTCGAGTCCCGGCCGGGACCGCCCGAGGTGACGAACGACTTCCTGGCACGGCTCGCGAGCGGTGACACGCAGGGCGCGGCCGACCTCACCGACGACGCGGCGAGCGCCAGGACCCTGCTCGACGAGGTCCGCACCGCGCTCGACGCGCAGGGCCTCACCACGACGGTCGACCAGGTGCGCGACGCCTCGGGCGACGCGGCGACGGCCGACGCGACCGCCACGCTGACCTGGGACCTGGGCGAGGGCCGCAGCTGGAGCTACCGGACGTCGCTGGAACTGCGCCGCGAGGGAGACGACTGGCGCGTGCACTGGGCGCCCACGGTGGTGCACCCGAAGCTGTCGGAGCAGCAGACGATCGCGCTGGCCGCCATCACGCCGCAGCCCGCGCCGGTGCTCGACCGCGACGGCTCGCCGCTGCTGGCGCCGGAGCAGGTCGTGTCGATCGTGCTGAACCGCAAGGACGCCGGAGACCTCGCCGCCGTGGCGAAGACCCTGGCGGAGGCGCTGCACCCGCTGGACGACGGGATCACCGAGCAGTCGATCACCGAGGGCGCGCAGGCCGTGCCCGAGGGGCAGGTCTACCAGGTCGCGGCGCTGCGCGACGCCGACTACCAGTCGGTGAAGCCGAAGATCTACGAGCTGCCCGGCGTGAGCTTCACCGGGCAGACGAACCTGCTGCCGCCCTCGCGCGGCTTCGGTTCGCAGGTGCTCCCGGCGATCCGCACGTTCGTCGAGAAGGACCTCGCGGGCGAGTCGGGCTTCCGGGTGACCACGCTCAACGTGGCCGGGGCCGAGGTCGAGGAGCTGCACGCGGAGCAGCCGAAGCCCGCCGAGGCCGTCGACGTCAGCCTGAGCCGCGCGGTGCAGACCGCCGCGGAGGACGCCCTGGAGCCGGTGCGGGAGGCGGCGGTGCTGGTGGCGCTCCAGCCCTCGACCGGTGACGTGCTGGCCGTGGCGCAGAACGCGGCGGCCGACGAGCAGGGCCCGATCTCGCTGTCCGGGCAGTTCCCGCCCGGCTCGACGTTCAAGATCGTCACGGCGGCGTCGGCCCTGGAGAACGGCACCACCACGGCGGACGCCCCGGTCGGGTGCCCCGCCAAGACCACGATCGACGGCCGCCGGATCGTGCCCAACGACCGCGAGTTCGACAAGGGCACGATCCCGCTGCACAGCGCGTTCGCGTTCTCCTGCAACACCACGTTCTCCGAGCTCGCGGCCGCGCTGCCCGCCGACGCGCTGACCGCGACCTCCGCGAAGCTCGGGCTGGGCGCGGACTTCGACGTGCAGGGCATCACCACCATCACCGGTTCCGTGCCGCCGGCCGAGGACGTGGTGGAGCGCGCGGAGGACGGCATCGGGCAGGGCAAGGTGCTGGCCAGCCCGTTCGGCATGGCGCTGGTGGCCGCGTCGGTCGCGCGCGGCACCGTGCCGACGCCCGCGCTGCTGCGCGGCAGGGAGACGACGTCGGCGTCCGGTGCGCCCGCCGCCGTCGCCCCCGAGGTGCTCGACCCGGTGCGGGCGATGATGCGGGAGGTCGTCGAGACGGGCACCGCGGCGAGCCTCAAGGACCTCGGGGACGTGCGGGGCAAGACCGGCACGGCCCAGTTCGGCGACGGTGTGAACTCCCACGGCTGGTTCGTCGGCTACCGGGGCGACCTGGCGTTCGCGACGCTGGTGCTGAGCGGCAACACCTCCGTGCCCGCGGTGGAGGCCACCGGACGGTTCCTCCGCGCCGCCGGGTGAGGCGCGCCCCGCGTCGCCGGGGCGTCGGGAGCGCGCCGTAACCTGGGGGGCATGTCCGTTCGTGCTGCTCTGCAACCAGGCCAGATCTCGTCCCGCCGTCCCGTGCCGTCCACCATCACCCGGCCCGAGTACGTCGACCGGCCCGCGCCGCAGCGCAGCACCGACCCGTGGGTGCAGCCGCCCGAGGTGATCGAGGCGATGCGCGTCGCGGGACGCCTCGCCGCGCAGGCCCTCCAGGAGGCCGGCAAGGTCGTCGCGCCGGGCGTGACCACCGACGAGATCGACGCGGTGGCGCACGAGTTCCTCTGCGACAACGGCGCGTACCCGTCGACGCTGGGCTACCGGAACTTCCCCAAGTCGTGCTGCACCTCGCTCAACGAGGTCATCTGCCACGGCATCCCCGACTCGACGGTGGTGCAGGACGGCGACATCGTCAACATCGACGTCACCGCCTACGTCGGCGGTGTGCACGGCGACACCAACGCCACGTTCCTCGCGGGGAACGTGAGCGAGGAGAACCGGCTGCTGGTCGAGCGCACGCACGAGGCGACGATGCGCGCCATCAAGGCGGTGAAGCCGGGCCGCCAGCTCAACGTGGTCGGCCGGGTCATCGAGGCGTACGCCAACCGCTTCGGCTACGGCGTGGTCCGGGACTTCACCGGTCACGGCATCGGCCGCACGTTCCACAGCGGCCTCGTGGTGCTGCACTACGACGAGCCGAGCGTCCCCACCGTCATCGAGCCCGGCATGACCTTCACGATCGAGCCGATGATCACCCTCGGCACGATCGAGCACGACATCTGGGACGACGGGTGGACCGTCACCACCAAGGACAAGAAGTGGACCGCACAGTTCGAGCACACCCTCGTGGTGACCGACACCGGCGCGGAGGTCCTCACCGTCTGCTGACGACCCCGCTCACCCGGCCGGGAGCACGCGCAGCAGCGCGTCCGCGACCTCGGCCGGGTGGGTGGCCGGCCACAGGTGGTCGCCCGCGAGGCGCTCCACGCGGTACCCCGCGCGCTCGGCCTCGTCGGCGTCAGCGCTGTAGTGGTCGCTGAGCTGGACGTACCCGCTGTGCCCCGACCAGGCCGCCGACGGACGCGCCTCCTTGAGGAACGCGAGCGGCACCTCGGGAGCCTCGTCGACGATCTGCTCGCGCAGCGCGGCGTCGGCCACCAGTTCGGCCATCGGGTCGGTGTCGAACCAGCGGTCCCAGCGCGGCAGCCTCCCGTCGCCGGAGATCTTCCTCAGGTGCGCCGTCAGCTCCGGGGGCGCCGTGTCGCGCCAGGCGCGGCCGGGCGTGGGCAGCACGGAGTCGAGCAGGACCAGGCCGGTGACGTCCCGCTCCAGGCTGTCGGCGAGCCCCGGCAGCAGCGGCCCCGCGCCGCTGTGGCCGACGAGCACCAGCGGCCCCTGCACGAGCGAGTCCTCCACGGCGTCGGCGAACACGCCGATGAGCCGCTGGGTGACCGGCGCCGCGTTGACCGTCACCCGCAGGTCCAGCAGCAGCGCCGGGCAGCCGCGCGCGCCGAGCGCGTCGGCCAGCGGCCGCAGACTGGCCGGGCCGAGGAACGGGCTGTGCACGAGGACGGCGGTGGGGGGTGAGACGGACATGACCTGGATGATGGCAGCCGGGAGCGGGCGGGAGGAGGACTTCGGTCGTGGGCGGAGCACTGCTGGTCGCCGGAACCACCTCGGACGCGGGCAAGAGCGTCCTGGTGGCCGGCATCTGCCGCTGGCTGGCGCGCAGGGGGGTCCGGGTCGCGCCCTTCAAGGCGCAGAACATGTCCAACAACTCGGTCGTGACGCACGACGGCGGGGAGATCGGCCGCGCTCAGGCGGTGCAGGCCGCGGCGTGCGGCCTGGAGCCGAGCGTCCGGTTCAACCCCGTGCTGCTCAAGCCGGGTGGTGACCGCAGTTCGCAGGTCGTCGTGCTGGGGCGCGCGATCGGCGAGGTGTCGGCGCTGTCCTACCGGGAGCGCAAGGCCGAGCTGTTCCGCACGGTCCTCACGACCCTGGACGACCTGCGCGCGGACCACGAGGTCGTGATCTGCGAGGGGGCCGGGTCGCCGGCCGAGATCAACCTGCGCGCGAACGACATCGCGAACATGGGCCTCGCCGTGGCGGCCGGGCTGCCGGTGATCGTCGTCGGCGACATCGACCGGGGTGGCGTGTTCGCGCACCTGTTCGGCACGCTGGCGCTGCTCGACGCCGCCGACCAGGCCCTGATCTGCGGTTTCGTGATCAACAAGTTCCGCGGTGACCCCGCCCTGCTCGCGCCGGGACTGCGGCAGATCGAGGCGCTCACCGGCCGTCCGGTGCACGGCGTGCTGCCGTGGCGGGAGGAGCTGTGGCTCGACGCGGAGGACTCGCTGTCCTACACCGCGGACGGCGTCGTCGGGCGTCCGCTGCCCCCGGTGGGCGAGCAGTGGCTGCGGGTGGCCGTGGTGCGGCTGCCGCGCATCTCCAACGCCACCGACGTGGAGGCGCTGGCCTGCGAGCCGGGCGTGTCGGTGCGGTTCGTGACCGAACCGTCGCGGCTGGCCGACGCCGACCTGGTGGTGCTGCCCGGTTCCAAGGCCACCGTCGAGGACCTGGCGTGGCTGCGGTCCACCGGCCTGGCCGACGCGGTCGTGGCGCACGTCGCGCGCGGGCTGCCGGTGCTCGGGGTGTGCGGCGGTTTCCAGATGCTCGGCGAGCGGATCGACGACGCGGTCGAGTCCCGCGCGGGCGAGGTGAGGGGCCTGGGGCTGCTGGGCGTGGACGTGCGGTTCGAGCCGGACAAGGTGCTGCACCACCCGACCGGCACCGGCTTCGGCGAGCCCGTCACCGGCTACGAGATCCACCACGGGCGCGTGGTGCGCCGCGACGACGGGCTCGCGCCCCTGCTGACGCTGGCGGAGGGCGGCGGCGAGGGCGCGCTGACCGACCACGTGGCCGGCACGCACTGGCACGGCGTGCTGGAGAACGACGGCTTCCGCGCGGAGTTCCTGCGCTGGGCCGCGCTGCGCGCCGGGCGCGACGGCTTCCGCCCCGCCGGGGACGTCAGCTTCGCCGCGGCCCGCGCCGCGCAGCTCGACCTGCTCGGCGACCTGGTGGCCGAGCACCTGGACACGGGCGCACTGCTCAGGCTGCTGGAACGGGGTGCGCCTCGGGGGCTGCGGGTGCTGCCACCCGGTGCGCCGCCCGCGGTGTGAGGACCGTCGCCGCCGTGCCCGCGACGATCAGCGCACCGGCGGCGCAGCGCAGCGGGGTCAGCGCCTCGCCGAGCACCAGCCACGCCGACAGCATCCCGGTCACCGGCACCAGCAGGGAGAACGGCGCGACCGTGCCCGTGTCGTAGGTGCGCAGCAGGAACCCCCACGCGCCGAACCCGAACAGCGTCGCGCCCCACGCGACGTAGGCCACGGCCGACGCGCCGGTCCAGCTCAGCGAGCTCAGCGCCACGACGATCGCGCCGGGCCCCTCGACCAGGAGCGAGAGCGCGAGCAGCGGCAGCACCGCGACAGCGCTGACCCACACCACGAACCGCAACGCGTCCGGCGGGCTCGCGTACCGGGTGATGACGTTGGAGAGCCCCCAGCAGGCTCCTGCGGCGATCATCAGGCCGAACGCGGTGAACGGCCCGTGCAGGCCGTGGTCCACGGCGATGAGCGCGATGCCCACCGCGGCGACGGCGATGCCGCCGACCTGGGCGGGGCGGGGGCGTTCCCGCAGCACGACGGTCGCGATCAGCACGGTGAAGATCACCTGGCACTGGAGCACCAGCGACGACAGCCCGGCGGGCATCCCGGTGCTCATGCTGGTGAACTCCAGGCCGAACTTGGCCACGCCCAGCACCAGCCCGACGGCGAACACCCAGCGCCAGGCGACGCGGGGACCGCCGAGGAACAGCAGCGCGGGCACGGCGGCGACGGCGAAGCGCAGGCAGGAGAACAGCAGGGGCGGGAAGCTGCGCAGACCCACTTCGATCATGACGAAGGCAACGCCCCACACGGCGGCGACGGCGACCGCGAGGGCGGCGTGACGAGGTTTCACGAGAGGAGTCTGCGAAGTGGAATCGTTTAGCACCAGTGAAAGGTTCTTCACCGTCGGGTTTAGGATCGCTTCATGCTTGATCTCGGCAGGTTGCGCGCGCTGCACGCGGTCGCGTCGCACGGATCGGTCGGCGCGGCGGCGTCGGCACTCGGGTTCACCCCCTCCGCCGTGTCGCAGCAGATCGCCAAGCTGGAGCGGGAGACCCGCACGACCCTGCTGGAGCGGCGCGGCCGAGGCGTGGCCCTGACCGACGCGGCGTTCCAGCTCGCGCGCACCGCCGGTGAGGTGCTGGCCCTCGTGGAGGAGGCGGAGGTCACCCTGGAGGAGCAGCGCGGCGCGGCCGTGGGGGAGCTGTCCATCGGCGCCTTCGCCACGGCGGCGCGCGGCCTGCTGCCCAGCGTGCTCGTGGAACTGGCCACCGGTCACCCCGCGCTGGACCTGCGCACGGTCGAGATCGACCCGCCGGAGGCGATCGAGGCGGTGGCCAGGGGAGAGCTGGACCTGGCGGTCGTGCACGACTGGCACAACGCGCCGCTGGCCGCGCCGGAGTCGCTGTGCCGGCGCGAGATCGGTGAGGACGTCGCCGAACTGGTGCTGCCGGTGACGCACCGGCTGGCCGACCGCGCCGAACTCACACCCACCGACCTCGCGGGCGAGCGCTGGGTGTGCCAGCCGCCCGGCACGGTCTGCCACAGCTGGCTGATGAACACCTTCCGCGAGGTGGGCGTCGAACCCGACCTCGCCCACCGGGTGGGCGAGTACCAGACGCAGCTCGCGCTGCTGGCGCGCGGCGTCGGCGTCGGCCTGCTGCCCCGGCTCGGGCGCGGTGCGCTGCCGCCGAGCGTGCGGGTCGTGCCGCTGCGTCCCACGCCGACCCGCCGGGTGTTCGCGATCTGGCGCTCCCGCGCGAGCCGCCGCCCGGCGATCACGGCCGTGCTGGGCGCGCTGCGCTCCTGCTGGGACATCAGGGACACGGCGTGACGCGCATCGCGTGCTCCGCGTCCGGCGCCGTGAAGCGCAGCAGCCGCGCGCCCTCCTCGCGCAGCGCCGCCTCGTGCGGCGCGGACAGCGCGCTCCACGGCGTGAGCACCAGCGTCGCGACGTCCCGGTCCCGCTCCACCCGCCACGCGCCGCGCAGGAACCCGTCGACGAGGAACGACGCGGGGAACAGCCCGTTCTTGCCCGCTCCCCAGATCGCGCGGTGCTCGTCGGACACGATCCGGGTGCGGTCGGCGTGCGAGAGCAGCACGTTGTCGAACTCCGGCAGGAAGCGCGGCGGGGCGGGCGCGTCGGCGTCCTCGATCGGCCCGTCGGGCACGTCGAGCAGCTCGCGGCCCCGCTCGTCCCGGAAGACGCGCAGGGCGGGCCTCATCTCCTCGACGTGCTCGCGCAGTCCGGTCAGCCGCGACCACCGCCCGACGTCCGCGACCGTCGCGGGGCCGAACACCGCCAGGTAGCGCGAGATCACCGCCCCGGTGTCGCCCTCGTCCGGGACGTCGGTCCCGAGCCAGTGCGCCGCGGGGGTCCACGCCACCCGCCCGCCGCGACCCCACACGCCGCGCGGCGGGGTCTGCACGAGCGGAACGGCGAAGGGGAGCGCGGTGCTCAGGCGGCGCGCGTCGTGGCCGGGCCACCGGGCGTGCGCGTGCTCGCCGAACTCGGCGGCGGTCCGGCCGCCGGTGGTCGCCAGCTCGCGCGCGGCGGCCACGTACTCGTCGAGGTCGACGTCCGGGAACCCGCGGGCGTGCACCGCGCGCAGCGCGGCCGTGAGCACGGGTTGCAGCACCGGCCGCAGACGTGCCAGGTCCGCCGCCGAGACGAGGTGCAGCGTGCCGCGCATCAGGTGGGTGCGCACCGCCGTGCGGTTCAGGAGCAGCTCGCTCAGCGCGTCGGGGGCGAAGTCGCGCAGCCGCGACCACAGCGCCAGGTACGGCGAGTTCGTCGTCTGCGCCTGGAGCCCGACGAGCAGCTCCACGGCGTCACCGACCGGCACGTCCCGGCGCTCCAGCAGCAGTTGCCGCCGCAGCAGCGTCCGGTTGAGCACCCGCGTGGTCAGCACCTGCGTCGTCACCGCACGAGCGTAGGGGGGACCGCGGTCGCCTCCTGACCGCTGTCCGCTCGGTGCGGGCGGTCAGCCCCGCTCGGAGTGCCGTTCCAGCAGTTCCTCCAGGAAGCCGCCCGCCTCCACGGCGGCCCGCTCCGCGTCGCGGTCGCGCACCGCGTCCAGCAGCGGGGTGTGGGACACGTGGTGGGCGGCGTTGGTGGTCTCGACGGTGGCGGTGATGCTGGCCCGCACCGCCTCGGTGAGGCCCTGGTACAGCTCCGCCAGCAGCGCGTTGTGCGAGCACTGCACGAGCAGCACGTGGAACGCCGTGTCGTGCTCGACCAGGTCGTCCCAGCGCTCGTCGTCGAGCGCGGAGTCGCGGGCGGTGAGCAGCGCGCCCAGCCGGGCGAGGTCGTCGTCGGTGCGGTGCTGGGCGGCGAGCCGGGCGCCCTCGACCTCCAGCGTGCGGCGGACCTGGAGCACGTCGCGCAGCTCGGTGCCGCACATCCGCCTGACCGCGCCGGAGATCTCGCTGGTGGCGCGCACGAAGGTGCCGTCGCCCTGACGGACCTCCAGCAGGCCCGCGTGCGAGAGCGCGCGGACGGCCTCGCGCACGGTGTTACGACCCACGCCGAGCGCGGTGACCAGTTCCGGCTCCGGTGGGATGCGCTGTCCCACCGGCCACTCACCGCCCGTGATCGCGGCTCGCATCTGCTCGATCACCTGGTCGACCAGCCCTGCGCGCCGAGTAGTGGCCAACGGCACAGCGGCATCCCTTCATCCGAACATCCTATGTCTGCGACAGTAGCCCGGTGATGATCCAGCGGACAGAACCGAATCCGACACCGTCGACCGCTCAGCCTGCCACCGATCGCGTGGCGACGGTGACGGGTTCGGAGCACGGGTTCGCCGCCGAAGCGCTCCAGAACGAGGGCGCCGTTCAGCCGGTCTTCCGCAGTCGGCACGCCGCCCTCGTGGGCAGCACCCTCCTCGCGATCGGTGTCGCCCTCGCCGCGACGAACCTGCGGCCCGCCGTCACCGGGCTCGCCTCCGTCCTCGGCGACGTGCGCTCCTCCCTCGGCGTCTCCGCCGCGTGGACCAGCGCCGTCACCGCCGTGCCGTCCCTGTGCTTCGGCCTCGCCGCGTTCGCCTCGCCGTGGCTCGGACGACGCTTCGGCATGGCCCGCGCGGTCGGCGGATCGCTCGCCGTGCTCACCCTCGGCCTCGTGCTCCGGGTGCTGGACGGCCCGGCCGCCGTCCTCGGCGGCACGTTCGTCGCCTGCGCCGGGATCGCCGTCTGCAACGTGCTGATCCCCGTCGTGGTGAAGGACTCCTTCCCCGGCAGGGTCGGACTGATCACCGGCGTCTACACCGCGGCCCTGGCCGCCGGTGGCGCGCTCGGCGCCGCGTTCACCCCGCCGCTGGAGGCGTTCTTCGGCTCGTGGCGCGCAGCCGTGGGCGCGTGGGCGCTGCTGTCGCTCGCCGCGCTGCTGGTCTGGATCGGCGCGGCCCGTCACGGCGTCGGCACCCGCACCGTCCCCGGCACCCGCGCCGAGCCCCGCCGCTCGATGCTGCGCAGCCGGCTCGCCTGGGTCATCACCGTGTTCTTCGGCCTGCAGTCCCTGCTCGCCTACACCGTCATGAGCTGGCTGCCGCAGATCCTCGGCGACGCCGGGGTCGACCGCACCACCGCCGGACTGCTCCTCGCGGTCACGATGGTGCTGGGCGTCCCGGTCAGCCTGATCGTGCCGCCGCTGGCGACCCGCTGGAGCAGCCAGACCGGCCTGGTGCTCGCCCTCGGCTCGCTGACCGCCGCCGGTGTGACGGGACTGGCGCTCGCCCCCGCCGCCGCCCCCGGCCTCTGGGTCGTGCTCGTCGGCATCGGCCTGGGCATGTTCCCGCTGGCCCTGGTCATCATCTCGCTGCGCACGGTCTCCGGCGCGGACACCGCACGGCTGTCCGCGATGGCGCAGAGCGTCGGCTACCTGATCTCCGCGATCGGCCCGTTCACCTTCGGCCTGCTGCGCGACGCCACCGGAGCGTGGACCGTGTCCGTGCTCCTGCTGCTGGTGGTCGTGCTCGCGCTGACCGGGCTCGGTGTGATCGCCTCCCGCCCCCGCACCGTCTGACCGCATGCGACGGCGGCCGCCGCCCCTCCGGGCGACGGCCGCCGTCGTGTGCGCCCCTCAGTCGAGGGGGAGGTTCAGCAGGGCGTTCTCGATCAGCTCCGGCATGGCCGGGTGGATCCAGTACTGGCCCCTCGCCATCGAGCGGGCGTCCAGGCCGAAGCTCATCGCCTGCACCACCGGCTGGATCACCGTCGGCGCCTGCGGGCCGATGACGTGCGCCCCGATCAGCTGACCCGTCTCCGGGTCGGCGAGCAGCTTCGCGAAGCCCGTCGTGTCCTCCATCGCCCAGCCGTAGGCGATCGACGCGTACGCCTGGCTCGCCGACACGAACCGCACGCCCCGCTCGACCGCCTGCTCCTCGGTGAGCCCGACGGAGGCGATCTGCGGCGAGGAGAACACGGCCGACGGCACGAAGCGGTGGTCCGAGGCGATCGGCTCGTCCGGGTGCAGCAGGTTGTGCTGCACGACCTTCGCCTCGTGGTTGGCCACGTGCTTGAGCTGGTGCTCGGAGCTGATGTCGCCCAGGGCGTAGACGCCCTCCACGGACGTCCGCTGGTGCTCGTCGACGACGATCCGGCCGTCGGGGTGGACGTCGAGGCCCGCCGCCGCGGCGTCGAGCAGGTCCGTGTTGGGGCGGCGGCCCACGGCCACGAGCAGCTCGTCGCCCTCCACGACCTCCGCGCCGTCCGGGCCCTCCAGGTGCAGCCGCACCACGCCGTCGACGCGCTCGGCGCGCACCGCCTTGCGGCGCAACCGCACGTCCCACTTGCCCGAGGCGATCGAGGTGAAGCGCTCGGCGATCTCGCGGTCCTCGGAGCGCAGGAGCAGGTCCGAGCGCGCGATCACCGTGACGGCCACGCCGAACGACGAGAACACGTGCGCGAACTCGGTCGCGACGAACCCGCTGCCCAGGATCAGCAGACGCTTCGGCAGCTCGTCGAGCCGCATGATCGTGTCGCTGGTGTGGTGGTCGACCGTCTCCAGGTCCGCGACGTCCGGCGCGATCGGGCGGCTGCCCGCGGCCAGCACGAACCGGTCGGCGGTGATGGTCTCGCCGGTGCCCGTGTCCAGGGTCTTGGGGCCGGTGAACCGCGCCGTGCCCTCGTAGACCGTCACGTTCGCGTTCTCCTCGGCACGCCAGCGGCGCCCGCCCTCGGCGATCGGGTCGATGCGGCCGAAGATCCGGTCCCGCACGTCCGTCCAGCGCACCCCGTCGAGGTGGGAGTCGACGCCGAGCCGCGCGCTCGCGGCGGGCGTGGACGCGAGGTCGGCCGCGTGCACGAACATCTTCGTCGGGATGCACCCGACGTTGAGGCAGGTGCCGCCGAAGACGCCCTTCTCCACCATCGCGACCTTCCACCCGGCGAACCGCTCGTCGAGGATCGAGTTCCCCGAACCGGTGCCGATGATCACGAGGTCGAAGTGCTTGCCCACGGTGCCGTCCCGCCTGTCGGTTGAGAGTCCTCTCCTCGACCAACGGGCGGAACGGCGTCGCAATTCCCGTTCTCGCGGGTGGTTTCAGCGCGCGTGGGTGCCGACCAGCAGCGCGCGGGCGAGCGTGTGGAAGGCGAGGGTGAAGCTCACCACGGCGGGCGAGGCGTCGCCGTCCACGTCCAGCGCCTCCACGTCCACGGCGTGCACCGCGAAGTAGTAGCGGTGCGGGTGGTCGCCGGGCGGCGGCGCGGCACCGCCGAACGCGCGGGTGCCGTAGTCGTTGCGCACGTGGAAGGCCGCGCCCGGCAGGGACTCGTCGCCCGCACCCGCACCGGCGGGCAGCTCGGTGGTGCCGACGGGCAGGTTCACCGCGACCCAGTGCCAGAAGCCGGACGGCGTCGGGGCGTCCGGGTCGTAGCAGGTGACGACGAAGCTCTTCGTCCCCTCGGGGAAGCCCTCCCAGCTCAGCTGCGGAGAGGTGTTCCCGCCCTCGAAGACCTGCGCCCGCCCCAGCTGTCCGCCGTCGCGGACGTCGGTCGACGTCAGCGCGAACGAGGGCACGGACGGCAGCAGCGAGTACGGGTCGGGAGCGACGGGTCGTTCGAGGCTCATGATCCCTCCACGGGTGATCTCGCGGGACGGCCACGACCCTAGCCCCGCACCGGAGGGGGCGCAGGTTCCGGGTGAGGACGGGCGGCCCGGCTCCCGTTCGCGACAGCGGTGGTCGGAGGGGGGAGCCCCGCGCCGGGACTCCCCTCCGACCACCGCTGTCGCGTCAGGCCGCGGAGACCATCGCCGGAGCGGCCTCCAGCGCGTGTCCCAGCACCTCGCGCACGTCGGACACCAGGTGCACGGTCAGCGCCTCGCGCACCGACTCCGGCACGTCCTCCAGGTCCGGCTCGTTGCGCTGCGGCAGCAGCACCGTCGTGATCCCGGCGCGGTGGGCGGCCAGCAGCTTCTGCTTCACACCGCCGATCGGCAGGACCCGTCCGGTCAGCGACACCTCACCGGTCATCGCCACGTCCGACCGCACCGGACGGCCCGACAGCAGCGACGCCAGCGCCGTCGTCATCGTCACGCCCGCGCTCGGCCCGTCCTTCGGCACCGCGCCGGCGGGGACGTGGACGTGCACCCCGCGCTCCGCCAGCTCACCGACGCCGAAGCCCAGTTCGCCGTCGTGGGAACGCAGGTAGGACAGGGCGATCTGCGCCGACTCCTTCATCACCTCGCCGAGCTGCCCGGTCAGCGTGACGCCGGAGGGCCCGGTGTCCCTCGCCGCCAGCGACGCCTCCACGAAGAGCACCTCACCACCGGCGCCGGTCACCGCGAGACCCGTCGCCACACCGGGAACCGCCGTCCGCTCCGCCGTCTCCGGGGTGAACCTGGGGCTGCCCAGGTACCCGCGCAGGCCCGCGGCGTCGATCGCGACCGGCGTGGGGACCTGCTCCAGCGCCAGCTTCGTCGTCACCTTGCGCAGCACCCGTGCCAGACCGCGCTCCAGCTGCCGCACCCCCGCCTCGCGGGTGTGCTCGGCCGCGAGCGAGCGCAGCGCGTCCTCGGTGATCGACACGTCGTCCGGGGTCAGCCCGGCCCGCTCGATCTGCCGCGGCAGCAGGTGGTCGCGGGCGATCGTCACCTTCTCGTCCTCGGTGTAGCCGTCGAGCCGCACCAGCTCCATGCGGTCCAGCAGCGGCGCCGGGATCGACTCCAGGACGTTCGCCGTGGCCAGGAACACCACGTCCGACAGGTCGAGGTCGACCTCCAGGTAGTGGTCGCGGAACGTGTGGTTCTGCGCCGGGTCCAGCACCTCCAGCAGCGCGGCGGTCGGGTCGCCGCGGTAGTCGGAGCCGACCTTGTCGATCTCGTCGAGCAGCACGACCGGGTTCATCGACCCCGCCTCGGTGACGGCGCGCACGATGCGGCCGGGCAGCGCGCCCACGTAGGTGCGCCGGTGGCCGCGGATCTCGGCCTCGTCCCGCACACCGCCGAGCGCCACCCGCACGAAGTCGCGGCCCATCGCACGGGCCACGGACTCGCCCAGCGACGTCTTGCCCACTCCGGGCGGGCCCACCAGGGCCAGCACCGCGCCGCTGCGGCGACCGCCCACGACGCCCGTGCCGCGGTCGGCGCGCCTGCGCCGCACGGCCAGGTACTCGGTGATGCGCTCCTTCACGTCGTCCAGGCCCGCGTGGTCGGCGTCCAGGACGGCGCGGGCGCCCGCGATGTCGTAGGTGTCCTCGGTCCTGCTGTTCCAGGGCAGTTCCAGCACCGTGTCGAGCCAGGTGCGGATCCAGCTCACCTCGGGCGACTGCTCGGACGTGCGCTCCAGCTTGTCCACTTCGGACAGCGCGGCGCGGCGCACGTGCTCGGGCAGGTCGGCGTCCTCGACGCGAGCCCGGTAGTCCTGCTCCTCGGTCGCGGGCTTGCCGTCCAGCTCGGCCAGCTCCTTGCGGACGGCCGCGAGCTGCTGGCGCAGCAGGAACTCCCGCTGCTGCTTCTCCATGCCCTCCTGGACGTCCTTGCGGATCGTCTCGGCCACGTCCAGCTCGGCCAGGTGCTCGCGACCCCAGTCGAGCAGCTTGCGCAGCCGCTCGTCGACGTCGCTGGTCTCCAGCAGCCAGACCTTCTGCTCGTCCGTCAGGTACGAGGCGTACCCGGCGAGGTCGGCCAGCGCGGACGCCGTGTCCACCTGCTGCACCGAGTCCACGACCTGCCACGCACCGCGCTGCTGGAGGATCGTCGTGACCAGCGAGCGGTACTCGCGTGCCAGTTCCGCCGTCTGCGCCGTCTCCGGCGACTCGTGGGCGAGGGTCGCCTCCACCCACAGCGCCGCGCCGGGGCCGGTCGTCCCGGTGCCGATGCGCACCCTGGACACACCGCGCAGCACGGCCGCGCGCTCGCCGCCCTGCAACCGCCCGACCTGCTCGATCACGGCCAGCGTGCCGACCGCCGCGTACTTGCTGTCGAGTCTCGGGACCAGCAGGACCCGAGCCTCGTCGCCGTCGGCACCGGCCCTGGCCGCCTCGACGGCCGCGCGCGCCTCGGCGCTGGCGTCCGCACCGGAGAGCCGGACCGGCACCACCATGCCGGGCAGGACGACGACGTCGTCCAGCGGCAGGACCGGCAGAGCCAACGTCTCGCCCATCAGATCACCCTCCACAGTTGAGTCTGTACGGCTCAACCAAGTTCAGCGGGGGTTTGTTTCCCCCGCGCGTTCGCTCTGAGCGAGCACCGCCCCACCGGGCCGCGGCGGCGCGGGAGGACCCGGTGGAACCGGTGCGGGGCGCGCGCGTGACGGCACCGGGACGAGGGCGCCGGACGGTCCCGGCGGTGCCGGCGAGCCGGGGTGCTGGTACTTCTGGCGGTGCCCGCTGGTCGGGCGCGACGAGAGGATGCTCGTCGTCCGGTGGTCGGCGGAGGTGGGGGGCACGTGGTGGAGCGACCGGAGTGGGCGCCGTCGTCGATCGACCTGGATCGGCCGAGCGTCGCGCGCATGTACGACCACTACCTCGGCGGCTCGCACAACTTCGAGGTGGACCGCCGCGCCGCGGACGCCGTGGCGCGGATCTACCCCGGCATGGCCGCCGCCGCCCGCGCGAACCGGTCGTTCCTGCGCCGAGCCGTCCACCACCTCGCCGAGCAGGGCGTCGAGCAGTTCCTCGACCTGGGTTCCGGCATCCCGACCGTGGGCAGCGTCCACGAGGTCGCCAGGGCCGTGAACCCCGCGTGCCGGGTCGCCTACGTCGACGTCGAGCCCGTCGCCGTCGCGCACAGCACGGCGCTGCTCGCCGACGAGCCGCGGACGGTCGCCGTGCAGGGGGACCTGCGCTCGCCCGACACCGTCCTGGCCGACCCCGAGGTGCGCGAACTGCTCGACCTCTCGCAGCCCGTCGGGGTGCTGCTCGTCGCCGTGCTGCACTTCGTGGCCGATTCCGACGCGCCCCGGGACCTGGTCGACTCCTACCTGTCCGCGGTCGTGCCCGGCAGCCACCTGGTGATCTCCCACGGCAGCCTGGAGGGCATCGCGGTGGACGAGGTGCCCGACGCGGAGGCGGTCCAGCAGATCTACCAGCGGACCGACAGCCCCCTCGTCATGCGGAGCAGGGCCGAGATCGCCGAGCTCTTCACCGGGCTGGACCTGGTGCCGCCGGGTGTGGTGCCGCTGTCGGAGTGGCGGCCGGACTCCGACGAACCGCCCATCAGCGCCTACGCCGGAGTCGGCCGCAAGGTGTAGCCGTCCGGGCTCCTCGTGGTCGCGCTCCCGATCGCACGATCGCGCTCCGGCGTTGCTCCGCTGGAGAAGAACAACTCTTCCGAGTGGTAGATCGGGCTTGCCCATAACGCGGCGTCGTCGTTGTGCGAACCACCGGGCAACAGCCTCGGCCACTGGGGGAAAGCCCGTGAACCAGCCTTCGTCCGCGCCCGTGCCACCTCCTTCGGGACCGCGTCCCGCGCAGGACGGGCGCTCGACGCCGTACGTCCCACCGGGGAAGCTCCGTCCGGCGTGGCTCTGGATCGCCGCGGGTGTCGTCGTCGTGCTCCTCGGACTCGCGGGGGTCGCCGGAGCGGGGAAGGACGACGTCGATGCGAGAGGCGCCGGTGCGACGACGACGGCCGGGGCCGTTCGCACGACCGTCACCACTGCTCGGACCACGACCGCCAGACCGACGACCACCAGGCCGACCACCACGACGCCTCCGCCCCCGCCCTCGGTCCACACCGGAATCGGTGACGACGTGATCGACGTGGGCCGACCGGCCGGAATCAAGATCGTCGAGTTCGAGTGCCCCGCGTGCCGGGGCAACACCGTGCTGAAGTCGGACGGATTCGACTCCCTGCTCGTGAACGAGATCGGTCCCTACTCCGGTCGGATGTGGATGGACGTCCGGGACGGCAGCCGCACCAGCACCCTCACCGTCCAGGCCACCGGGGCGTGGACGGTGACCATCGGTGGTCTCGACCTGGCCGAGACCACGAGCGGCGTCGCGGCCGGACGAGGTGACTCCGTGGTGCTGCTGACCACCTCGTCGCGGAAGGCGCGGATCACCAACACCGGTGAGAGCAACTTCGCCGTGCACGTCGTGTCCCTCAGCGCCAGCACCCTCGACCTGGCGGTCAACCACATCGGTGGCTACGAGGGAACCGTTCCGCTCGCCGGACCGGCGCTGGTGCAGGTCACGTCCAGCGGCGAGTGGACCGTCGCACCGCGGTGATCAGCCGGTCAGCAGACCGTTCGCCTCCGCGATCCGCTCCACCTCCTCCGGGGTGCCCGCCATGATCGTGCGGACGTGCTCGGTCACCAGTTCGGGCGGCCAGTGCCACCACGCGGCGCGCAGGAGGCGGCGCACGTCCTCGTCGGGGTAGCGCTGCTTCAGCGGGCGGGCGGGGTTGCCGCCGACGACCGCGTAGGGCGGGACGTCCGCGGTCACCACCGCGCCCGTCGCGACGATCGCGCCGTCGCCGATGCGCACGCCCGGCATCACCAGACTGCGGTGGCCGAACCACACGTCGTTGCCCACCACGGTGTCCCCGCGGCTCGGGATGTCCAGCGCGATGTCCACCGTCCGCTCCGCCCACTCACCGCCGAAGATCGTGAACGGGAACGTCGACGGACCGCTGGTCGAGTGGTTCCCGCCGGACATCACGAACGTCGTGCCGGCCGCCAGGGCGCAGTACGCGCCGATGACGAGCTTCTCCTCGCCGTAGGAGTAGAGGACGTTGCGGTGCTCGAACGCCGTCGCGTCCTGCGGGTCGTCGTAGTAGGTGTAGTCGCCCACCACGATCTTGTCCGAGCGGACCAGGGATTTGAGCAGCACCACCCTGGGGTGGTCGGGCAGGGGGTGCAGCTGGTTCGGATCGGGCGCTACCGGCACGGCCGGACCTCCGGGTCGGGGGGGAGAAGGGCGCGCAGGCCGCGCACGGCGCTGCGCCGGAAGGTGGCGAAGTCGTGGCCGCCCGGTTCCTCGACGAGGGTGACGGCGCACCCGCCGGCTCGCAGCACGTCCCGCAGGTGCCGGTTCGCCGCTCGCTGGTCCACGCCGGGCGACAGGGGGCTCGCTCCGGTCTCCAGGGAGCCGACCGACGCCCAGAACTCGACGTCGCGCGGTGGCCGCGCCGCGATCTGCCTGGTGAGCCACTCCGGTTCGCCGTCGCGGCCCCAGCCGGAGTCGTCCGCGCGGTAGCCCCACCAGAAGGAACCCGAGCAGGACAGCACGGCGCCGAAGACCTCGGGGTGGTTCAGCGCGGCGTGCGCGGCCGCCAGGCCGGCGAGACTGTCGCCGCCGATCACCACGCGGTCCGGCGTCGTGTCGTGGCGCGCGCGCAGGAACGGCACGCACTCGTGCGCCAGGAACGCGGCGAAGGAGTCGTCGCAGGACAGCTCGGCCGTCCGGGCCGCCATCCCCCCGGTGTTGTGCACGAACGCCACCAGCGCCGGGGCCAGCTCGCCCGAGCCCACCAGGGCGTCCAGCGCTCCGTCCAGTTCCGCCACCAGCGGCCAGCACTCGCCGTCGAGCAGCACCACCAGCGGCAGCGCGCCGTGCGCGCCGGGAGGGCTCCACACCTCGATCGTCCGGTCGCGCAGGCGGTGCTCGGTCAGCGTGCCCCGCCGCTCGGGCACGGTGTCGAACCAGGGTTCCGGCTCCGCGCCGGGCAGCCGCAGCACCGACTCGCGGTGCCGGGAACCGGCCGTCGTCTCCCCGGCGATCACGGCCGTCTGCGGGAACAGCGACCGCGGGTTGACCGGATCGGCGAACGAGCGCTCCCGCAGCGCGCCCAGCACCGCGCCGACCGCGGCCAGATCGGTGGGATCGACGCCGCGGAACGGGTCGTCCACCAGGTACTGGTAGGTCGTGACCACGGCCGGGGCCACGAGTGCCTGCCGCCACCACACGTCCGTGCCCTCCACCCGCCGCATCGGGTGGGAGAGCGCGAGGGGGTCGTCGAACACCTGCGCGCGGACCGACACGTCGGTCTGCGGGCCGATCCAGACGAACGTCACCCGCACCCGCTCGTCGCCCTCCACCCGCTCCACGAGCGGGCCGCCCGACGCCACCAGGTCCGCGTGCAACCGCCGCGTCGCCCCCGGCGCGTCGTGCGCGGCCTCCGCCGCGAACTCCGCGATCCTGCCCTCCACGAACACCCCCTCGGAGTGCAACTCCAGTTGCACTAGGCTGATCCTGGCAGAGACGTCCCACTAACGCAACGGAGAGTTGCTCTTGAGCGCGTCGAGACCCGGCGGTCGCACCGAACGGGTGCGCCGGTCCGCACTGGAGGCCGCGCTGGAGGAGCTGATCGACAAGGGCTTCACCGGGGTGACGATGGAGAACGTCGCCCTGCGCGCCTCGGTGCACAAGACCACCCTCTACCGCAGGTGGGGCACCGTGCAGGCGCTGATCGTCGAGGCGCTGGAACCGACGCTGGCCCGGTGGGCGGTGCCCGACACGGGGTCGTTGCGCGGCGACCTGGAGGCCATCGCGCTGGAGCTGGTGCGCACCTTCGCCGATCCGGAGCTGCGGGCGATCCCCGAGGCCGTCGTCGTCGGCGCGATGCGCTCGGCGGACACGGTCGAGGCCCTGCGCACCTTCTACGCCGACCGGCTCGGGCGGGCCGCGGTCGTGGTGCGGCGCGCGGTCGAGCGGGGGGAGCTGCCCGCCGGGACCGATCCCGTCGAGGTGCTGCGGGCCACCTGCGCGCCGGTGTTCCTGCGGGTGTTCATCACCCGCGAGCCCGTCGACGAGGCGGTGGCCCACCGCGCCGTCGACGCCGCGCTCGCCGCCGCCGCGGCGGGGGTGTTCGCCGGGTAGCGCGGACGCGGGCCGTCCGAACAGGACGGTCCGCGCCGGTGCTCAGTCGCGCCGGTGCCCGGCGAGCCAGTCGTCCACGACCGCGAAGGCCCTGTCCCGCACCGGCGCCGCGGACAGGAAGAGGTCGTGCAGGCCGCCCTCGACCCGCACGACGTCCACGTCGCGACCGACCTTCGGCGCCCACCGCGCGATCTGCCCGACGTCGAGGACGGTGTCCGCGGTCATGGCCTCCTCGGTCCACCGCTTCGCGCGCAGGTGGCTGCGGCCGGAGTGCAGCACCAGGACCGGCACCGGCACGTCCAGGCCGCGGTGCAGGGCCGCGTGCCCGCGGCGCACCGCGCGCAGCCACCCGGCGAGCACCGGGAACCCCGTGACCGGCTTCCAGCGGGGGTCGTAGTCCCACTCCCCGTGGTGATCGCGGTGGATGCTGTGCCCGTACACCCCGCCGAGGCCCTCGCGCAGCACCAGCCGGGGCGCGAAGCGACCCACCACGTCGATCAGCGGGGTGCCGACGACGCGGGTCAGCCAGGGCTCGGCCAGGTCGAACCACGGACTGTTGAGCACCAGCGCGTCCAGGGGCGGGTCGGCCCGCCGCTCGTGCGCCCACAGCGTCGTGATCAGCCCGCCGGTCGAGTGTCCCACCACGACCAGGCCCCGGTGGCCGTCGGTGCGGATCAGCTCGACGGCCGCGTCCAGCTCCTCGAAGTGCTCCGACATCGCGGCCACGTAGTTCGGCGCCCGGCTCGGCCGCAGCGAGCGTCCGTAGCCGCGGAGGTCGATCGCGTAGAAGTCGTACCCGCGCTCCGCGAAGTGCACGGCCACGTGCCGCTGGAAGAAGTAGTCGGAGAACCCGTGCACGTACAGCACGGCGCCGCGCGCCGGGTCCTGCGCCCGGAAGCGCACGAGGGAGGCCACCAGGTCGTTGTCCACGCCGTCCCCCAGCGGGAGGACGCGGATCTCGAAGCCGTCGCCGAGCAGGTCTGCCGTCACGGCCACAGTCTGCACGCCGATCGCGCCGGACCGGGAGGGACGTACGTCGTTCGTGCCCGGTCCGACGATCGACGCCGTCGAGTGCCGCGGCGCCTCCCCGGCTCCGGCCCGGTGCCGCGAGGACGACCGGCCCACGGGTGGGGGTAAGCCCTTCGGGTTAATCCGTACGACTGTCCTGCCCAACGCACCTCCGGGTGGTGTGTTGTGGGGTGAACCGATCACAGCACGAGGAGGACGCGTGGGGGACGGGGCACGAGGGCTCGCTGCACGGGTGGGATCGCTGGTCGCGGCCGCAGCGACGATCGCGGGGGCGATCACCGGGACGGCAGCGGCGGACGTCGCGATCGTCGGCGGTGCGCCGGCGAGCATCGCCACCCACCCGTGGGTGGTCTACCTGGTCGACGCGGGCGGCTTCCAGTTCTGCGGCGGCACGCTGATCGCGCCGGACGAGGTGCTGACCGCGGCGCACTGCGCGGCCGGGCAGCGTCCCGGCTCGCTGCGCGTCGTGGCGGGGCGCGAGGACAAGCAGAGCCAGCAGGGCGCCGTGCTGGAGGTCACCCGCATCTGGGTCCACCCCGGCTTCGTGTCGGCCGACCGCGGTGACGACGTCGCCCTGCTCACGCTCGGGCGGGAGACGGAGCTGACGCCGCTGCCGCTGGCCGGGCCGGACGACGCCGCGCTGTACGAGGAGGGCGTCCCGGCCGAGGCGTACGGGTGGGGCAGGGTGAGCGAGCAGGGCAGCCCGTCCCGCCGGCTGCTCGGCGTCGTCCTCCCGCTGACCTCGGACGCCACGTGCGCCGGCGCGTACCCGCAGTTCGACCCGCTCGCGATGGTGTGCGCCGGTGAGCCGGACGGCGGCGTGGACACCTGCCAGGGCGACTCGGGCGGGCCGCTGGTCGCCGGGGGGAAGCTCGTCGGCGTGACGTCGTGGGGCGAGGGCTGCGGGCGGCCGGGCAGACCCGGCGTGTACGCGCGGGTGCGCACCTACGAGCCGGCCGTGCGCGAGCAGGTGGCGTTGCACCACCCGCCCGCGACCTCGCTCTGAGCGGCGGTCCTACACGACCAGGCCGACGCTCATCCCGAGGAAGACCGTCGCGCAGACGGCGTCGAGCGCGGTCGTCACGCCGGGGCGGCGCAGGCGTCCGGCGACCCTGCTCGCGGCCAGCACGATCATCAGCTCCCAGATCGCGGCGAGCCCCAGGAACACCGCGGCGAGCGCGGTGAGCTGCGCGGCGGGGCTGCCGGAACCGATGAACTGGGGCAGGAACGCCAGGGAGAACAGCAGCATCTTCGGGTTGGTGATGTTGGTCAGGAACCCGCGGCGGAACGGGCGGTCGCGGGACGCGACCGGTTCCGGCTCGACGACGCCGGTGCGCCGGGTCAGCAGGCTGCGCGCGATCGACACGGCGAGGTGCAGCAGGTACGCCGCGCCGATCCAGCGCAGCGCGACGAGCACCGCGGGGTAGCTGGCCAGGACGACGCCCAGACCGGAGATGACGAGGCCGACCTGGACCGCGCTCGCCGTGTGGATGCCGGCGAGGGTCAGCAGGCCGGCGCGCGTGCCCGAGCGCATCGAGGTGCGCAGCAGCAGGAACGCGTCGACGCCGGGGGTGAGGACCACGACCGCGCACGCGAGCAGGAAGGCCGGGAACTGGGTGAGGTCCAGGTGCACGAGAAACGCTCCACTACGACACAACGGCCGGACAGACAACGGTGATCTGTGCCACTGACCGTCAATTTTTCGGTACATCGGGATGCTAACAGGAAGATGTGCCGTCTTTGTCACTCGCAACTGGCGATGTGTTCGGTTCGGTCACGGTGAGCTACGGTTTGTAGCGCTCCGTCGTTCGACGTTGGAGGTCGTGCTCCGTGCGGACCAGTCGTGTGCTCCTCGTCCTCGCTCTCACCGCCGCCGTGGCCGGGGTGTCGGCACCCGCGCGGGCGATCGTCGGCGGCCGACCGGCCGACACCGCCGACCACCCCTGGACGGTCGCGCTGACGACCCCCTCCGGACAGCTCTTCTGCGGCGGCGCGCTCGTCGCGCCGGACCGCGTCGTCACGGCCGCGCACTGCACGCGGGAGCGCACCCCGGTGGGCACGGCCGAGGCGCGTCCGCTCGCGCGGATGCGGGTGGTCGTGGGACGCACCGACCTGCGCGGCGACTCCGGGGAGTCCGTGCCGGTCAGCGCCGTGCGGGTCCACCCCGGCTTCCGGGAGGCGATCTCCGGAGACGACGTGGCCGTCCTCGTCCTGGCCAGGCCGGTGGCCGCCCGGCCGGTCCCGCTGGTCGAGGAGGGCGACACCGCCAGCTACGCGCCCGGCACGCCCGCCTCGGTGCTCGGCTGGGGACGCACGGCGGAGGGGACGCCGCCGTCGCCCGTCCTGCGCGAGGTCGTGGTGCCCGTCCTGGGCGACGACGAGTGCCGCGCCGAGATCAGCTCCTACCGCGCGGACGGCATGACCTGCGCCGGGTACCCCGAGGGCGGCCGGGACGCCTGCGAGGGCGACTCCGGGGGCCCGCTGGTCGTCGGCGGCCGTCTCGCGGGCGTCGTGTCCTGGGGCACCGGCTGCGCACGTGCGGGTGAACCCGGCGTCTACACGCGCCTGGCCTCCTACCGGCGGTGGCTGGGTCTCTGACCGTCGGTGGTATCAACGGTCTGTGCGCACACAACCATTTCCCGCGACCCTGCGCCGTCAGTGGTCGGCCGACCTGACGGTCCCGCAGCTCTACGCGGTGCTGCGGCTGCGGGGTGACGTCTTCGTCGTCGAGCAGAACTGCCCCTACCCCGAGCTGGACGGGCGCGACCTGGAGCCCACCACCCGGCACCTCTGGCTGGAGGAGGACGGGTCGGCCGAGCCCTCGGCGTACCTGAGACTGCTGGAGGAGCCCGGCGGGACCTTCCGCATCGGCCGGGTCGTCACCGCCAGGACCGCGCGCGGACGCGGGTTCAGCCGACGGCTGATGGAGGCGGCGCTGGCCGAGGTCGGCGACGCGGACTGCGTGCTGGACGCGCAGACCTACGTCGCCGACTTCTACGGCTCGTTCGGCTTCGTCCCCGAGGGCGAGCAGTTCCTGGAGGACGGCATCCCGCACGTCAGGATGCGCCGGCGGGCGCGCACTCCCTGATCACGGTCACGACCCGGTCCAGGTCGGCGTCGGTGAGGTCGGCCCGCGCGGTCAGCCGCAGCCGGGAGACCTGGTCCGGCACGGACGGCGGCCGGAAGCAGCCGACGACGACACCGGCGGCGCGGCACGACTCGGCCCACGCCACGGCGGCCTCCGGCGACGGAGCCCGCACCGACACGACGGCCGCGGTCGGCTCGCTGGTCCGCAGTCCCGCCTCGCGCAGCCGGGCGGCCAGGCCGGCGGCCACGGCCAGCGCGCGCGCCGGGCGCTCCGGCTCCTCGCGCAGGACGCGCAGCGCGGCCAGCGCGGCGGCGGCGCTGGCGGGCGCGAGACCGGTGTCGAAGATGAAGCTGCGGGCGGTGTCGACCAGGTGGCGGATCACCCGGCCGGGACCGAGGACGGCGCCGCCCTGAGCGCCCAGCGACTTGGACAGGGTCAGCGTGGTCACCACGTGCGGCGCCTTCGCCAGCCCCGCCCCGGCGACCGCGCCCCGGCCGGCCGGCCCCACGACGCCGAGGCCGTGCGCGTCGTCCACGACGAGCGCCGAGCCGTGCTTCGCCGTCAGCTCGGCGAGCACGGACAGCGGCGCGAGGTCGCCGTCCACCGAGAACACCGAGTCGGTGACGACCAGCGCGCGGCGCTCGCCCCGCGTGGCCAGCGCCTTCTCCACCTGCTCGGGGTCGCAGTGCCCGGCGACGGCGACGTCGGCCTTCGACAGCTTGCAGCCGTCGATCAGCGAGGCGTGGATGTGCTGGTCGGCGACGATCGCCGTGCCGGGACCGGACAGGGCGGTGAGCGCGCCGAGGTTGGCCGCGTAGCCGGAGGAGAACACCAGCGCGGCCGGAGCGCCGCAGAAGTTCGCCAGCTCGTACTCCAGCTCCTGGTGCAGCTCGGTGCTGCCGGTGACCAGCCGCGACCCGGTGGAGCCCGCGCCCCAGCGCAGCGCGGCGGCCGCCGCGGCACCGGTCACCCGCTTGTCGCGGGCGAGGCCCAGGTAGTCGTTGCTGGCCAGGTCGAGGTCGGTCGAGTCGGCCCGGCGGGGTCGCAGTCTGCGCGCCAGCCCGGCCTTGGCGCGGGCCTGCGCGCGCTCGTCGATCCAGTCGAACACCGAGTCAGCTGTGGTCACGCTCACCGGGGCAGTCTCGCACCGGCCGGATGCGGTCGGCGCGTGCGCACCCCCGTCCACCTCTTCGTGTCCGCCGCCGACCCCGGCCTGCGCCGGGTCGTGGTCCGGTGAGGCGGCTGTCCGGGACCGGGCGGCCGACCACCCGCGCGCAGCTCGCCCACCTGCTCACCGGTGAACCGGGCGACGTCTGCGGCGTCGGGGGCCGGGCCGGGAGCTGGAGGAGTCGGCCGGGGTGCGGCTGTTCGGCACGCGGCGGCGCAGCGGCCCGCGCTGGAGCGGACGGCCGACGAGGCCACCGCCGCGTTCGCCGAGTTCGCCGCCCCGGTGTGATCGCTCTCGCTCGCGGCTTGGTCACCGCACCCGCAGGTGCGACGATGCGTGAGCTGTGAGGGGTGTGCGAGGAAGCCGGTGCGAGTCCGGCGCGGTCCCGCCACTGTGACCGGGCGCGAGTCCGGGAGTCAGGAACTCGTCCCCTCGTGACCGGACCCGGGCGTGGACACCCGAGGAAGGAACTCCCGCATGACCTCGCGCTTTCCCTTCTCCGCCGTCGTCGGCCACGACGACCTGAGGCTGGCACTGCTGCTCAACGCGGTGCACCCCGGCATCGGCGGAGTCCTCGTCAGGGGTGAGAAGGGGACCGCCAAGTCGACGATCGTGCGCGCCCTGGCCGCCCTGCTCCCCGAGCTGGACGTCGTGCCGGGCTGCCGCTTCGGCTGCGACCCCCGCGTCGACACCGCCTGCCCCGACGGCCCGCACCCGCCGAGCGAGCCCGAGCGCAGGCCCGCGCGACTGGTGGAGCTGCCCGTCGGCGCCACCGAGGACCGGCTCGTCGGCTCGCTGGACCTGGAGCGCGCTCTCACCGAGGGCGTCCGGGCCTACCAGCCGGGCCTGCTCGCCGCCGCGCACCGCGGCGTGCTCTACGTCGACGAGGTCAACCTCCTGCACGACCACCTGGTCGACCTGCTCCTCGACGCCGCGGCCATGGGCCGCGCGCACGTCGAGCGGGAGGGCGTGTCCGTCTCGCACGCCGCGTCGTTCCTGCTGGTCGGCACCATGAACCCGGAGGAGGGCGAGCTGCGCCCGCAGCTCCTCGACCGGTTCGGCCTCACCGTCGCCGTCCGCGCCTCGCGCGACGTGCCCACCCGCGCCGAGGTGATCCGCCGCAGGCTCGCCCACGAGGCCGACCCCGAGGGCTTCGCCGCCCGCTGGAAGTCCGCCGACGCCGACCTCGCCGAGCGCGTCGTGCGCGCCCGCGCGGTGCTGCCGGACGTCGAGCTGCCCGACTCGGAACTGCGCCGCATCGCCGCGGTCTGCGCGGCGTTCGAGGTCGACGGGATGCGCGCCGACCTGGTCGTGGCCCGCACCGCGACCGCGCACGCGGCGTGGCGCGGCGCCGGGCGCGTCGAGGAGGCCGACGTCGAGGCCGCCGTGCGCCTCGCGCTGCCGCACCGCCGTCGCCGCGACCCCTTCGACGAGCCGGGGATGGAGGAGCAGCAGCTCGACGACGCGATGCGTCGGGCGGCCGAGCACGCCGACACCGGTTCCGACGAGGACCCGGACGACGATCCCGGCCCCGGTGGTGGTCCCGACGGTCCCGACGGTCCTGACGGCGGCCCCGACGGTCCTGACGGCGGGGGCCAGGACGGACCAGGACCCGACGACGGACAGCGGCCGGAGCAGTCGGCCGGACCGTCCACCCCGGACACCGGCGGCAACGGCGCGGCACCGCGTCCCCCGGTCGCACCGGCACCGGCGTTCCGCGCCAGGCTGCTCCAGGTCCCCGGCGTCGGCGAGGGCGCACCGGGTCGCCGCTCCCGCGCCAGGACGCGCTCCGGACGGGTCGTCCGGCCGTCCGACGTGGACGGTTCGGGGCTGCACCTCGTGGGCACGCTGGCCGCGGCGGCTCCGCACCAGGCCGCGCGCGGGCGCAGCGGTCCCGGGCTCGTGCTGCGCGGCGGCGACCTGCGCCGGTCGGTGCGCGAGGGCAAGGAGGGCAACCTCGTCCTGTTCGTGGTCGACGCCTCCGGCTCGATGGCCGCCCGGCAGCGCACCTCCGCCGTCACCGGTGCGGTGATCTCCCTGCTGCGCGACGCCTACCAGCGCCGCGACAAGGTCGGCGTCGTCACCTTCCGCGGCCGGGAGGCCGACCTCGCGCTGCCGCCGACCACCTCGGTCGACGCCGCCGCCGCACGGCTGCGCGACCTGCGCACCGGTGGGCGCACCCCGCTCGCCGACGGCCTGCTGCGCGCCCGCCGGGTGCTGGAGGTCGAGCGCGTGCGCGACCCGCGCCGCCGCCCGCTGCTGGTGCTGCTCACCGACGGTCGCGCCACGGCCACCGGAGCCGGGGGCGATCCGGGCGGAGACGCCACCCGCGCCGCCGCGCTGCTGGCCGCCGACGGCGTGGCGGCGGTGGTCGTCGACTGCGAGTCCGGCCACGTGCGGCTGGGGCTCGCGGCGCGGCTCGCCGTCACGATGAACGCCGCGTGCCTGCGGCTGGAGGAGCTGTCAGCCGACCAGGTGGCCGGAGTCGTCCGCGCCGCCCGAGCAGCCTAGGAGTCGTCGTGCCACAGGGACAGCCGACCGTCGTGCCCGCCGACGGCATGACCACCCGCCAGCGCCGCAACCGGCCGCTGGTGGTGCTGCACACCGGTGAGATGAAGGGCAAGTCCACCGCCGCGTTCGGCCTCGCGCTGCGCGGCTGGAACCAGGGCTGGGACATCGGGGTGTTCCAGTTCGTCAAGTCCGCCAAGTGGAAGGTCGGCGAGGAGTCGGCGTTCCGCGCGCTCGGCCGGGTGCACGAGGAGACCGGCGAGGGCGGCCCGGTGGAGTGGCACAAGATGGGCGAGGGGTGGTCCTGGAGCCGCAAGCAGGGCACCGAGGACGACCACGCCGCCGCCGCGCTGGAGGGCTGGCGCGAGATCGCGCGGCGCATCGGCGAGGCGCGGCACGGCCTGTACGTGCTGGACGAGTTCACCTACCCGCTGCACTGGGGCTGGATCGACGTCGACGAGGTGGTGTCGGTGCTGCGCGACCGCCCCGGCCACCAGCACGTCGTGATCACCGGCCGGTACGCCCCGCAGGCGCTGGTCGACGCCGCCGACCTGGTCGTGGAGATGACGAAGGTCAAGCACCCCATGGACGCCGGGCAGAAGGGCCAGCGGGGGATCGAGTGGTGAACCGGCTGGTGGTCGCCGCACCCGCGTCGGGCAGCGGCAAGACCACCGTCGCCACCGGGCTGATGG
Organism: Umezawaea beigongshangensis; assembly: GCF_016464305.1. GTDB lineage: Bacteria > Actinomycetota > Actinomycetes > Mycobacteriales > Pseudonocardiaceae > Umezawaea_A > Umezawaea_A beigongshangensis. The sequence goes on along the minus strand of NZ_JAEIOJ010000001.1, from coordinate 358,744 downwards.
CCGCACTGCGCGCCGCCGGCGACCGCGTCGCGCCGTTCAAGGTCGGTCCCGACTACATCGACCCCGGCTACCACGGCCTCGCCGCCGGGCGGCCGGGCCGCAACCTCGACCCGGTCATGGTGGGCGAGCAGCGCGTCGCGTCGCTGTTCGCCGCCGGGGCCCGCGGCTGCGACGTCGCCGTGGTCGAGGGCGTCATGGGCCTGTTCGACGGCCGGGTGGACACCGAGGGCGTCGGCTCCACCGCGCACGTCGCGAAGCTGCTCAGCGCGCCCGTGCTGTTCGTCGTGGACGCCCGCGGGCAGAGCCGCAGCCTCGCGGCGCTGCTGCACGGCTTCCGCGGCTACGACCCGAGCGTGCGGATCGGCGCGGTGGTGCTCAACCAGGTCGGCTCGCCGCGGCACGAGCAGGTGCTGCGGCAGGCGTGCGCCGAGGTGGGCCTGGAGGTCGTGGGCGTCCTGCCGCGCGACCCCGCGTTCGCGCTGCCCTCCCGGCACCTCGGGCTGGTCACCGCCGCCGAGCACGGTCCGGCCGCCCGCGCCGCCGTCGACGCGGTCGCCGCGTCCGTCGCCGCGCACGTCGACCTCGACGCGGTGCGCCGCCTGGCCGCCACCGCGCCCCCGCTCGCCGTCCCGGCGTGGAACCCCGAGCAGGAGGTGCGCCGCGCGCCGGGCACCCCGGTGATCGCCGTCGCCGGGGGAGCGGCGTTCACCTTCGGCTACGCCGAGCACGTGGAGCTGCTGCGCGCCGCCGGGGCGGACGTCGCCGTCGTCGACCCGCTGCGCGACGAGGCGCTGCCAGGGGGGACGGCGGGCCTCGTGCTGCCCGGCGGGTTCCCCGAGCAGCACGCCGACGCGCTGTCCGCCAACGAGTCGCTGCGCGCCGACGTCGCCGCCTTCGCCCGCTCCGGCGGGCCCGTGCACGCCGAGTGCGGTGGGCTGCTGTACCTGGCGCGGCAGCTCGACGGCCTGCCCATGTGCGGGGTGCTCGACGCCGACGCGGCCATGTCGCCCCGGCTCGTGCTGGGCTACCGCGACGCGCTGGCGACGGAGGACTCCGTGCTGCACGCGGCCGGCACCCGGCTCACCGGCCACGAGTTCCACCGCACGGTGCTGACGCCGGGGACCGGGGAGCCGCCCGCGTGGCGCTGGCGGGGACACGACCGGCGTGCGGTGGCCGAGGGTTTCGTCGTCGGCGGCGTCCACGCCTCCTACCTGCACACGCATCCGGCGGCGTCACCCGAGTCGGTGATGCGGTTCGTCCGGGCGTGCGGCGCGGCCCCCGCACGCCGCGAGGCTGCTCGCTCGTGAGTCGGGACAGGACGGTACGGTCGTCGCCTGCGCGAGGTCGCTGACAGCTCTCGCCCGCTCGTGTCGCAGATCATCTCGTGGGGAGCAGTTGTGACGACTGGCCGTGTCTCCTTCGTCGGGGCTGGCCCCGGCGCCGCCGACCTGCTGACGCTGCGCGCCGCCCGGCGCATCGCGGAGGCGGACGTCGTGCTGTGGGCACCGGGCGCGGTCGACCAGGAGTGCGTTCGCGAGCACGCCGCGGCGGGCGCCGAGCTGGTCGACTTCTCCCGCGTGTCGGCGGACGAGGTCGTGGAGGTCTACCGCAGGGCCGCGGCCAGCCGGTCGAGGGTCGTGCGGCTGTACTCCGGCGACCCGACGCTGTGGGGCGGCGTGCAGGAGCAGCACGACGTCTGCCAGCGCCTCGGCCTGGAGGTCGAGATCGTCCCCGGCGTGCCGCAGTTCGCCGCGGCCACCGCCGCGATCGGCCGCGAGCTGAGCGCGTCGGTCGTCGTCGCCGGGCCGGAGGCGGCCGACCGGATCGCCGACCTCGCCGGTCCCGGTGGCGCGATGGCCGTGCACCTGTCCGCGGCGCGCGCCGGCCAGCTGGCCGAGCGGCTGCGCGCGGGCGGCTACCCGGAGGACACCCCGGTCGTGGTCGTGGTGAAGGTGACCACCGCCGAGGAGACCGTCGTGCACACGACGCTGGGCGAGCTGGAGAACAGCGTCAAGGAGCACAAGCTCTACCGCGCCGCGCTGTTCCTGGTGGGCGCCGAGCTGCGCGGCGGCGCGGGCCGCCCGCGCTTCCGCCGGTCCGAGGGCGAGGACGCCGAGTCCGCGCGGCGCGCGAAGCCGACCCGGTGGTCGCGCCGCGCCGGGCTGGCCAGGGGCGCCGCGCGCACGGAGACCGCCGGGGAGCCGGGCGCGGAGCCCGAGGTCCCGGCGGCCGCGGAGGCCGTCACCGCCACCGTCACCGCCACCGTCACCGCCGACGTTCCCCTCGGCGCGACCCCGCCCGCCGAGTCCGGCACGGCCGCCGCCGCGTGGTCGGCCGTGCACGACTGGCAGGAGACCGCGCGCCGCAACCGCGCGAAGGCCGACGCCCCCGCGGGTGACGGCGAGCAGGCCCAGAAGCCCCGCCGCGTCGTCGCCGCGAGCAAGCGCACCCCGTCCGTGCAGGCCAGCACCGGTGGGGCGAAGAAGCCCTCCGGCACGGGCCGGACCCGCAAGGCCAAGCGCACCGGCTGAGTGGTGGACTGCACCCCATGACCGTCACGGTGATCGGTGTCGACGCGCGCGGACTGCCGCCCGGCGGCCAGGCCGCGCTGACCGGTGCCCGACTCGTCGTCGGCTCGCGCGAGCACCTCGCCGCGTACGCCCCGCGCGACGCCAGGACCCTCGACCTGCACCCGTTCGGACCCGCGGCCGACGCTCTCGCCGCGCACACCGACGCCGACGGCCCGGCCGTCGTGCTCACCTCCGGCGACCCCGGCTGCTTCGGCGTCGTCACGCCCCTGCGGGAACGCGGGCTGCGCGTCGCCGTGCTGCCGTCGCTGTCGGTCGTGCAGCACGCCGTGGCCGCCGCCGGGCGCTCCTGGGACGACGTCGCGGTGGTCAGCACCGCGCGCGCCGGGTCGCTCGGCCAGGCGCTGAACGTGTGCCGCGCGCGGCCCGCCGTCGTCGTGCTCACGACGCCCGGCGCCGGACCGGCGGAGCTCGGGCGCGGCCTGGACGGCTGGCGGCGGGTGCTCGTCGTCGTGGAGGACCCCGGTGGCCCGGCGCAGCGGGTGTCCGCGGTGGACCCCGCCGACGCGGTCGTGCGGCACTGGTACGACTCGAACGTGGTGGTGTGCCTGGCCGACGCGAACGCCGCGCCGAAGGACGTCTGGCTGGCCGGTGGGGAGCTCGTGGACGGGTGGGCGCTGCCGGAGAGCGAGTTCGCCTCTCGCGACGGCGTCCGCTCCGCCGAGCTGCGGGCCGTCGTGCTCGCGCGGCTCGAACCCCGGCCGGGGACGCTCGTGTGGGACGTCGGAGCGGGCTCAGGGGAGATCGGCGTCGAGTGCGCCCGGCTCGGCGCGGCGGTCGTCGCCGTCGAGTCCGACCCGGTGCAGGGCGTGCGGATCGTCGCCAACGCCGCCGCGCACGGCGTGGACGTGCGGGTCGAGGAGTCCGACCCGCGGGACGCCGTCGGACGGCTGCCCCGCCCGGACGCGGTGTTCGTCGGCGCCGGCGGCCCGGCCGTGGTGCGCGCCTGCGCGACGTCGGGCGCGCGCCGGATCGTCGTGGCCCCGCACGCGCTCGACGAGGTCGGCCCGGTGCGGGACGCGCTGCGCGACGCCGGGTACGACGTGAGCGGCGTGCAGCTCACCGCCGCGCCCCTGGAGGACCTGCCGGGGGGCGGCGTCGGGTTCGCCCCCGTCCGTCCCGCGCTGGTGCTCGTCGGGAGGAAGCGGTGATCGGTCTCTTCGCGGCCACCGAGGCGGGCCGCCGCGCCGCGGCCGACCTCGCCGCGTTCCTCGGCCCCGACGTGGTGGTTCCGGACGGCCCGGTGCGCCCGGCGCTGCACCGGCTCTGGCCGCAGCTCGGCGCGGCCGTGCTGTTCCTGCCGACCGAGGCCGCCGTGCGGCTCGTCGCGCCGCTGCTGCGGGACCGGCAGTCCGACCCCGCGGTGATCTGCGTGGACGACGCCGGCGCGTTCGCCGTGGCGCTGGTCGGCGACGGCGGCGCGCTCACCGACCGGATCGCCGAGCTGCGCGGCAGCGTGCCCGTCGTGACCAGGGGTGTCGAGCGCACCCCGCTGGACGACCTCGTGGAACTCCTCGACGCCAGCGTCGACGGCGACGTCGAGGGCTGCGGCGCGGCGCTCGCGAGCGGGGAACCGGTGGTGCTGGCCAACCCGCTGAACTTCCCGCTTCCCGCGCTGCCGGACAACGTCGTGCTCGCCGCGGACGGCGCGCACGCCCGCGGGGTGTGGACGGTCGTCGTGGACGACCGCAGGCCGGAGGGGCCCCACCGGGAGGACAGGGTGCGGCTCGTGCCGCGCACCCTCGTCGTGGGCCTGGGCTCCTCGCGCGGCGTCACGACGACGGCCGTCGCGTCCGCCCTGTCCGAGCTGGAGCTGCGCGGCGGTCTCGACCTGCGGGCCGTCCGGGCGTTCGCGACCAGCGAGAACAAGGCCGGTGAGCGCGGCATCGTCGAGGCGGTCGAGGACTGGGGCTTCTGGCACGACGACACGACCGCGCCGCTGCTGACCTACCCCGCCGCCTCGCTGGCCGTCGTCGACGTCCCCAACCCGAGCAGCGCCGTGCTGGCCGAGGTGGGCACGGCGAGCGTCGCCGAGGCCGCCGCGCTGCACGGCGCGATGGCGCTGGCCTCCGGCGCGCGGGTGGAGATGGCGGTGGAGAAGGTCACCGGCGACCGGGTCACCGTGGCCGCCGCCCGCATCCTGCCGCGCGGACGGCTCGCCGTCATCGGCCTGGGCCCCGGCGCGGCCGACCTGCGGACCCCGCGCGCCGAGGCGGAGCTGCGCCGCGCGTCGACGGTCGTGGGCGTGCCGGAGTGCGTGGAGCAGGTGCGGCACCTGCTGCGCCCCGGCACCCGGATCACCGCGGGCGACGCCGGCACGGCGGTGCGCCTGGCCTCCGCCGGTGCGGCGGTGGCGCTCGTCTCGGCCGGCGCGGGAGCGGTCCTGGACGCCGGTGGGCTGCGGGTGGAACTGGTGGAGGTCCCCGGCGTCGCCTGACGCGTGGCGATCGTCACGCGGAACGCCCCGGGCGTGGACACGGGTGCGCTGGTGTGGATGCTTCTACCCATGCACGCCGAACAGCACTACCTCGTCGGCCTCGACCTCGCCGGACGGCGCGTCGTCGTGGTCGGTGGAGGTACCGTCGCCCAGCGCCGCCTGCCCCGCCTGGTCGCCTCGGGCGCCGTCGTCGACGTGGTGTCGCCCGAGGTGACGCCCGCCGTGCAGGGCATGGCCGACAGCGGTGAGATCACCTGGTGGGAGCGCTCCTACGCGTCGGACGACCTGGACGGCGCGTGGTACGTCCTGGCGTGCACGTCCGACACCGCCGTGAACGCGCGGATCGCCGCCGACGCGGAGAGCCGCCGGGTGTTCTGCGTGCGCGCGGACGTCGCCGTCGAGGGCACGGCCGTCACCCCCGCCGTCGGCGAGCACGACGGTCTCCTCGTGGGCGTGCTGGCCGGTGGCGAGCACCGCCGTTCCGCCGCCGTGCGCGACGGGCTGCTGAGCGCGCTGCACGAGGGCGCGGTCGCCGACCACCACGAGAAGCCGTCCGGGGTGGCGCTCGTCGGCGGGGGCCCCGGCGACCCCGACCTGATCACGGTGCGCGGGCGCAGGCTGCTGTCGCGCGCCGACGTCGTGGTGGCCGACCGGCTCGGCCCGCGCGACCTGCTCGACGAACTGGCCCCGCACGTCGAGGTGATCGACGCGGCGAAGATCCCCTACGGGCGCGCGGCGACCCAGGACTTCATCAACGCCTCCCTGATCGAGCACGCCAGGCGGGGGAAGTTCGTCGTGCGCCTGAAGGGCGGCGACCCGTACGTGTTCGGCCGCGGCTTCGAGGAGCTGCTGGCGTGCGCGGAGGCCGGCGTCCCGGTCACCGTCGTGCCGGGCGTCACGAGCGCGTTCGGCGTGCCCGCCCTGGCCGGTGTCCCCGTGACGCACCGCGGCGTGGCCCACGAGGTCGTGGTGGTCTCCGGCCACGTGGCCCCCGACGACGAGCGGTCCATGGTGGACTGGCCCGCGCTCGCCGCGCTGCGCGGCACGATCGTGCTGATGATGGCGGTGGAGCGGGCCGGGGCGTTCGCGACCGCCCTGATCGACGGCGGACGGCCCGCCGACACTCCCGTCACCGTCGTGCAGGAGGGCAGCACGCGCACCGAGCGGGTGCTGCGGTCCACTCTGGACTCGCTGGGCGCGGACGTGGTGGCCGAGGGCATCCGCCCGCCCGCGATCATCGTCGTCGGCCCGGTGGCCGGTCTCGCACCACGCTGATCCCGCCCAGCGCCGATCCCGCCCAGCGCCGATCCCGCACAGCGCCGATCCCGCACAGCGCGAAGGCCCCCTCCGCGGACGGAGGGGGCCTTCGCGTGATCAGCGGATCAGTACTGCGCGGCCGGGCGGCGCGGACGCCCACCGGCGGACGCGGTGCGCTCGGGCCGGCCGAAGCCGGTGCGACCGCCCTCGGAGCGTTCGCCACCGCGACCGCGGCCACCGCGGAACTCGGAGCGAACGGCACCGGTGCCACCGGCGCCGAAGGCGCGGCGGGGAGCACCGCGGCGCGGGGCGCGCACGGAGATCTCCGGCTCCGCCAGCGGCTCGCCGCTGGGGATGCGGGCGCCGGTGATGCGGATCAGGTCCACGTCGCCGGGGCGGACCCTGGTCGACTCGGGCTTGATGCCCGCGCGGGCGGTGAGGCCCTGCACGGAACGGCGCTGGTCGTGCGTGACCATCGTGACGACCACACCGGCCTGGCCGGCGCGGGCGGTGCGACCGGCCCGGTGCAGGTAGTCCTTCGAGTCCGCGGGCGGGTCGACGTGGACCACGAGGCTGACGTCGTCGACGTGGATGCCGCGAGCGGCGACGTCGGTGGCGATCAGCACGGGGGTCGTCCCGTCGCGGAACTCGCCGAGCACCCTGGTGCGAGCGCTCTGCGCCTTGCCGCCGTGCAGCGCGCCGGCGGCGACACCGACCGAGCGGAGCTTCTTGGCGAGACGGTCCACGTGGTGCTTCGTCCGCACGAACATGATCGTGCGGCCGTCGCGGGCGGCGACCTCGGTGATGACGTTCTGCTTGTCCTCGGCGGAGACCAGCAGCAGGTGGTGCTCCATGGTGGTGACGCTGCCGGTGGGCGGCGCGACCGAGTGGGTCACCGGGTTGTGCAGGTACTGGCGCACCAGCTTGTCCACGTCGCCGTCGAGCGTCGCGGAGAACAGCAGGCGCTGCCCGTCCTGGGGGGTGAGGTCGAGGATGGCGCGGACCTGGGGCATGAAGCCCATGTCCGCCATCTGGTCGGCCTCGTCCAGGGCGGTGAACATGACCTCGGACAGGTCGCAGGTGCCCTGGCGGACGTGGTCCGACAGGCGACCGGGGGTGGCGATCAGCAGGTCGACGCCACGGCGCAGCGCGTCGATCTGACGCGGGAACGACGTGCCGCCGACGACCGTGCGGCACCACAGGCCGAGCGCGCGGGCGTACGGGTTGAGCGCCGTCTCCACCTGCATCGCCAGCTCGCGGGTGGGAACGAGGATGAGCGCGCGCGGCGTGAGCGGCTTGGCCCTGCCACCCGCGAGGCGGGACAGCAGCGCGAGACCGAACGCCAGCGTCTTGCCCGAGCCGGTCTGGCCCCGGCCGAGGACGTCCCGGCCCGCGAGGGCGTCGGGCAGCGTGGCGGCCTGGATGGGGAACGGCGCGTCGATGCCCGCGGCGGTGAGCGCGCGGACCAGTTCGTCGGCGAGCCCCAGCTCGGCGAACGAGGGGAGAGGACCTTCCGGCATCGTGCTCTCGACGTGGTCGGCGACGGTGGAAGGGGCCGACTCGGAGAACTGAGAACGGCCGTTGCCCTGGCCTGAGCGGCGGTTGCGCGGCTTGCGGAACTGCGAGGAACGCTCGGTGTGGCCGTAGGACGTGGGTGGCAAAACAAACCTCCGGGACACGGCACGTCTCGGGGATGCTCCGCAGTGAATCAAGCGGGTCGCGGCGCCGATCGCAAGGACGAGCCCGGCGCTGGACGCGCCGATTGTGGTTGGGAGCACCGTCGATGACCGACCCGAGGTGGTCTGAGGGCGTACGAACTCAGGTGTACGCCGATTTCGTGGTGCAGGAGAAAGCTTAGCCGATCACGCCGTCGAACGACGAACGGAACCGTCGCAGCGCCGTCGAACCGCTTCAACGCGCCGCGCCGGACGCCCGGATCGGTGAAGTTTCACCTGGTCGTGGCATCCGTGTGGCGCTTTGCCGGTGCGTGGCGTGTTCTAGCGCACAGCGGAGTGTGTCATCAGGTGGAACGTCGTGGGGCCATCCGCCACGCCGAGCACCGGCAACCGGCCCACTGCGGAGCTGAAGCCCAGGTAGCTTCCGAGTCGACTACGGAAACCGCAACGCAACATTACATTCTGTAACGGAATACGAGTAGATGAGCACGAGTGGCGCAAGAGGACGTCCCCGCAGCGCTGAGGTCGATCGAGCGCTCGCGGCGGCGACGATGGAACTGCTGGCCGAGGTCGGCTTCGACGCTCTCACCGTCGACGCCGTCGCCGCGCGCGCCGGCGTGAGCAGACCGACGGTGTACCGGCGCTTCCCGTCCAAGGTGCACCTGGTGACGCAGGTCCTGCTCCAGGCGGCGGTGCCACCACCGCTGCCGAGGACCGGCAGCGCGCGCGAGGACCTGCGCGAGTTCGTCGAGCTCGTGGTCACCGGGCTGGTGGGCTCCTCGCTCGGCTGGGCGGTGCTCGCGGTCACCGCGGAGGCCCGGCGCGACCCGGAGCTGGGGGACCAGCTCTACGAGCGGTTCATCGCCACCCGCCACGCCCAGATCGACGAGATCGTCGAGCGGGGCGTGGCGGGCGGCGAGCTGCGGACCGACCTCCACGCCGACGTCGTGCGCGACCTCGTGGTCGGCCCGCTGGTCTACCACTGGTTCGCGACCGGCGAGCCGATGCCCGCCGATCGCGTCGACCAGCTCTTCGAGGTGCTCTGGCCGGTGCTCAGCTCAGACCGGCAGAGTCCAGCAGCAGCCGGGTGACCTCCAGCGGGTCCGCCTCGTCGGCGGGCAGCCCGCGGGAGGTGAACCACGCCGCCGCGTTCCGCACGTCCCGCTCCAGGAACTCGGGGCCGCGCGGGTTCGCCACGAGGTCCACCACCTGGGGCAGGTCGATCAGGACGAGGCGCCCCTCGTGGACCATGAGGTTGAACGCCGACAGGTCGCCGTGGACCAGCCCCGCTCCCGCGAGGACCGTCAGCGCGTCCACGAGCTGACACCACAGCCCGGCCAGCTCGTCGCGCTCCGGACGCAGTTGCGCGAGCCTCGGCGCGGCCGTGCCGTCGTCGTCGCCGACGAACTCCAGCAGCAGCTCCGTGCCCGCGCGCTGCACGGGGTAGGGGACGGGTGCGCCCAGCAGCCACAGCCTGCTCAGCGCCGCGAACTCGGCCACCGCCCACTGCTCGGCGATGAGGTTGCGGCCGAACGAGCTGCGGGTGGACATCGCCCGCATCTCGCGGGACCGCCGCATCCGCCGCCCCTCCAGGTACCCGGCGTCCCGGTGGAACAGCCGGTGGTCGCCGCTGCGGTAGCGCTTCGCCGCCAGCAGGCAGGACCGGTCGGTGCCCGGCATCGCCCGCCGGAGCAGGTGGACGTCGGCCTCCTTGCCGGTCTTCAGGACGCCCAGCTCGTGGTCGACCGCGGCCAGGTCGGTGACGAGCCACGCCGGGCGCGGCGCGGGGCCGTGGTCGGCGTCGCCCCACGTCGACCAGCGGTCGCCGTCCGGCGGGACGTCGGCCTCGCTGAGCGAGTCCTCGCGCACGCGGGCCAGCCGTGCCCGCTCCTCGTGGGTGAGCCGCCCGCGCCGGGTCGGCTCCAGGTCGTCGTGCTCCCGGCGCCCGCGGCGCGCGGCTCGTCCGCCGCGCCGGTCGTGGACGTCGTCGTGCTCGATGTGGTCCTCGTGCTCGCGCACTGGTGGTTCTCCTCGAACGATGAGGTGAGCCGCCCGCGCGGGGACGCCGGTGATCGGCGTGCTGGGATCGGTGGTGCGATCAGCCGCGCGGAGCGGGTGGACGGGTCGGCGCCACGTCCCGGACAGCTGTGGACATCGGGCACCTCCTCCGATCCACCGGCGTCACGCACCGGCTGCGTCTGCGACGAGCACGAGAGTGGCGCACGCCGCACGGGCGCGCAACCGGTTTTCAGGCGTGCGTCACCAGGTCGAGCGAACGCTCCCCGGTCGGCTCCAGCCGCAGGCCCGCCCGCGAGGCGAGCCGCACCAGCCCGGCGACGTCCGACGGCTCGGCGCGGGAGGCCGCCACCGCGCGGGCCAGCAGGCCCTTGTGCGCCTTGTTGAAGTGGCTCACGGCCTTGCGCCGCCCCGAGCCGTCCTCCGAGACCACCCGCACCACGACGGCCGACGGCACCCGCGCCAGCGCCGAGTACGCGCCGGAGCGCAGGTCCACCACCAGCTCGTCCAGGCCGGTGAGCACCGGTTCCAGCGCGGGCCGCCACAGCGTGCCCAGCGGGCCGATCGCGGGAACGGCGCTGCCGCCGGAGAGCCGGTACGCCGGGATCGGGTCGCCGCCGCGCACGACGCCGAACAGCGCCGAGGCCACCGCGAGGCTCCGCTCGGCGCGCGCCCGCTGCGCGCGGGTCAGCGTCCGCACGTCCAGCGCGTCGTAGAGGACGCCGGTGTAGCGGGCGAGCGCGGGCGTCGTGGGGGAGGAGCGCAGCTCGGCGTTGCGGGTCACCTCGGCGGCCTGCCGCTGCGACAGCTCCAGCGCCCGCAGGCTCGCCGGGACGTCGGCGGCCAGCTCGACCAGAGCGGCCAGCAGCTTCTCCCGCACGGGGGTCAGCTCGGGGAACGACAGGGCGTCGACGTCCAGCGGCGCACCCGTGCCGCCGGTGGCCTTGGTCTCCGACGGGGGAAGCAGCACCAGCACCTGCTCAGGGTATTTCAGCGCCCCGAAATCCGGTCGAGCGGTGGCCGGCGTGCGCGTAGCTTCTCCGTGGTGGAGCTGACCCGGCGAGCCCTGTCCCCGGCCGACGTCCCCGCGCTCACGGCGCTGATGGCCGCGGTGGAGGCGGTGGACCGCACCGGGGAGCACCACTCGGCCGACGACGTCGCCGACCTGCTCACCGACCCCGAGCTGGACCTCGCCGACGGCACGGTCGGCGTGTGGGACGGGGACCTGCTCGTCGCGTTCGGGATCGTGCGCACCCGCCGGGCCGCGACGGTCGAGCACCGGGTGTGGCTGCGGGGTGCGGTCCACCCCCGCCACCGCCGCGCCGGGATGGGCACCGCCCTCCTGGACCGGCTCGTGCGGAGCGCCGCGCTGCTGCACGGACGCCTGCACGGCGACATGCCGCTGGTGTTGGACGTGACGGCGGCCGAGCACCGCGAGGACGCGATCGCGCTCGTGCGCCGCGCGGGGTTCACGCCGCAGCGCTGGTTCTTCGACATGCGCACCGGCCTGCCGCACCCGCCGGCGCCGGTGGCGGAACCGGACGGGTACCGGTTCGTGCCGTACTCCCGCGACCGCGACGAGGAGGTGCGGCTGGTGCGCAACGCCGCGTTCGCCGACCACTGGGGCACCGCCGACGCGACACCCGTGGGCTGGGCGCAGCACTACACCGGCGGGGCGTCGTTCGAACCGGACCTGTCCCCGCTGGCGCTCGACGCCGCTGGCGCGGTCGTCGGCTTCGTGCTGAGCAGGCACTTCGAGGCCGACACGATCGCCAGGGGCGTGCGCGAGCTGTGGATCGCCGACGTGGGCACCCTGCGCGCGCACCGGGGCAGGGGCGTCGCCTCCGCGCTGCTGAACCGCGCGATGACCGACGCCTTCGCCCGCGGCTTCCGCAGCGCGGGCCTGGGGGTGGACGCCACCAACCCCACCGGCGCGCTCGGTGTCTACGAGCGCGCCGGGTTCACCGTCGACACCCGCTGGGTGACGCACTCGCTGCCCGTGCGGTGACGTGCCGCGACGGCCCCGGCCGAACCGCCACCAGGTGGAACTGCGAGGACGCCGTTCACTACGCTGCTCGCACGCTCGGACAACCCGTGCCTTTCGCCACGAGGAGCACTCACCGTGATCACCAGGATGTCGTCGCTGTTCCTGCGCACCTTGCGCGAGGATCCGGCCGACGCCGAAGTGCCCAGCCACAAGCTGCTGGTCCGCGCCGGCTACGTCCGCCGCGTCGCGCCGGGCGGGTACTCCTGGCTGCCGCTCGGTCTGCGGGTGCTGCGGAACGTCGAGCGGGTCGTGCGCGAGGAGATGGACGCGTTCGGCGCGCAGGAGATCCAGTTCCCCGCGCTGCTGCCGAAGGAGCCCTACGAGGCGACGAACAGGTGGACCGAGTACGGCCCCAACCTGTTCCGGCTCAAGGACCGCCGCGGCGCCGACTACCTCCTCGGCCCGACCCACGAGGAGCTGTTCGCCCTCACCGTGAAGGGCGAGTACAGCTCGTACAAGGACTACCCGGTCACGCTGTACCAGGTCCAGACGAAGTACCGGGACGAGGCGCGTCCCCGCGCCGGCATCCTGCGCGGCCGCGAGTTCGTCATGAAGGACTCGTACTCCTTCGACCTGACCGACGAGGGCCTGGCCAAGTCCTACCAGGACCACCGCGACGCCTACGTCCGCATCTTCGACCGGCTCGGGCTGGAGTACGTCATCGTCTCCGCCACCTCCGGCGCGATGGGCGGGTCGGCGTCGGAGGAGTTCCTCGCGGTCGCCGAGACCGGTGAGGACACGTTCGTGCGCAGCACGGAGTCCGACTACGCCGCGAACGTCGAGGCCGTGACGACGATCGCGCCGCCGGAGCAGTCGATCGAGGACAAGCCGGAGGCGCAGGTCCACCGCACGCCGGGCACCCCCACGATCGAGACGCTCGTGGACTTCCTCAACGCCGCCGGGCTGGGCCGCACCTTCACCGCCGCGGACACGCTGAAGAACGTCCTGGTGAAGACCCGCGAGCCCGGCGAGAAGGAGTGGACGCTGCTGGCCGTCGGCCTGCCCGGCGACCGCGAGGTGGACTTCAAGCGGCTGGAGGCGGCCGTCGAGCCCGCCGAGGTCGAGCTGCTGACCGAGACCGACTTCGCCCGCAACGCCTTCCTGGTCAAGGGCTACATCGGACCGGGCGCGCTGCTGGCCAACGGCGTGCGCTACCTCGTCGACCCCCGCGTGGTGCGGGGCACGGCCTGGGTGACCGGCGCGGACGAGGCCGAGCACCACGTGGTCGACCTCGTCGCGGGCCGCGACTTCACCCCGGACGGCGTCATCGACGTCGCCGAGGTCCGCGAGGGCGACCCGTCGCCCGACGGCCGCGGCACGCTGGTCGCGGCGCGCGGCATCGAGATCGGCCACATCTTCCAGCTCGGCCGCAAGTACGCCGACGCGTTCTCCCTCGACGCCCTCGGCCCGGACAGCAGGCCGGTGCGCATCACGATGGGCTCCTACGGCATCGGCGTGTCCCGGCTCGTCGCGGTCATCGCGGAGCAGAGCCACGACGACCGCGGCCTGATCTGGCCCCGCAACGTGGCCCCCGCCGACGTGCACGTGGTCGTCGCGGGCAAGGACGACGCGCTGCTCGCCGGTGGCGAGAAGATCGCCGCCGAGCTGCACGAGGCCGGTCTGCGGGTCCTGCTGGACGACCGCAGGGCCAGCCCCGGCGTGAAGTTCAAGGACGCCGAGCTGGTCGGCGTGCCGACGATCCTGGTCGTGGGCCGCGGCCTGGCCGACGGCACGGTCGAGGTGAAGGACCGCCGTTCCGGCGACCGCGAGGAGATCGCGGTCGCCGACGTGGTGCCGCACCTGCTGGGCGTGGTCCGCTCCTGACGTCCGCCCGAACCCGCGCGACGGCCGCCGAGCCCGGTGGCCGTCCGCGCGCCGTGGGAGGCTGCCGCGATGATCGGTGCGTGGACCGTGCCGGGGTTCCTCCGGTGGTGGTACGGCGAACCGGACCTGGCGGGGGCGCGACCCGCCGCCGCGCTGCCCGGTGCGCTGCTGGACCTGCACGAGGCCCTGTCGCGGCACTCGGTGGCGCACGACGGGCTGCTCGCCCCGAGGGACGTCCGCGCGGACGACGGCGTGCTCGTGTTCTGGGTCGAGCGCCGCGGCCTCTACGAGTGGGGCGCGGGCCCGGACGGCCTGGTGCGCCGGCGGACCGCCCTGCGGGGTGAGCCGTGGCACCGCACGGGAGCGCCGCTGGCGGAGTTCCTGGTGTCGCTGCTCGTGCACGAGGCGGTCGTCGGCGCGCGGTACCGCGCGTACGCCGACGACCTGTCGCCCGGCCGCCGGGACCTGCTGCTCGACCCGCTGCGCCCGCTGCCGCTGCCCGGCCCCACCGCGGGCTCCCGGCTCTACGCCGGTGAGCACCTGCTGGCGTTGGCGGGCGAGCGGGGCGGCACGTCGTGGGTGCACCTGGCCGCCCGGCGGCCCGGCGACCTCCAGTACCTCGAAGCGGTGCTGGGTTAGCGCGCCGCGAGGAGCGCGTCCACCACCGCCGCGGTGTCGGACAGGTCCTCCAGCACCACGTGCGCGCCCGCCTCGCGCAGTTCGCCGGTCGAGCTGCGGCCGGTCGCCACGCCCACCGCGACCGCGCCGTGGTGCAGGGCCGCCGCGACGTCGTGCGGGGTGTCGCCCACGACGACCACCGAGTCCGGCGGGAAGCGTTCGCCGTGCTTGGCCGCGGCGAGGCGGACCGCCTCGGTGACCAGGTCGGGACGGTGCTCGGACAGCACGCCGTAGCCGCCGATGGTGAGGTCGACGTGGCGGTCCAGGCCGAAGGCCGCCAGCTTGTACCGCGCGATCTCCACGAGGTTGCCGGTGACGACGCTCTGCACGACGCCGTCCTGCGCGGCCAGCGCCGCCAGCACCTCCGCCGAACCGGGCAGCGCGCGCCCGTGCTCGGCGAGCCCGCCGTGCTCCCGCAGCGCCACCTCGGCCAGCGCCTCGTGCATCGCCGTGATCGTCTCGTCGGTCACGGCGACGCCGTGCGTCGTGAGCAGGTCCGTCGTGATGGCCCGCTCGGTGCGGCCCGCGAACGACGGGGTGTGCACCAGGTCGACCCCGGTGACGGTGCTCAGCGCCTCCCGGTACCAGGTGCCGCCGACGCCCCGCAGGTCCACGAGCGTGAGGTCGACGTCCCACAGCACGAGCGTGCGGGACCGCCGCGCGCTCACGCGAGCCGCACGCTGTCGAGGATGCGCTCCGCCTCGTCGTCGGTGGGGCCGTCCGCCGAGTGCGGTCCGCCCTGCGCGACGTTGAGGGTCACGACGGCCGTGCCGGAGGCGTGCGGCAGCGCGACGACCGTGACGAGGCCCTTCGGCGGGTGGCAGGCGCTCACGGCGGTCGGCGTCACCTCGACGTCGGCCCGCACGCCGGTGACGCCGTCGCGGGTGATCGTGCTGATCTTCGGCTGCCCGGCGGACGGGCGGTTGCCGTCCACCGAGTAGGAGTCCACGGCGATCGAGGTCGCCACCGCCACGGCCACGGCCTTCGGGTCGGCCGTCGTGCTGGTGCCGGACCCGGCGTACGCCTGCACGAGCTTCTCGCCCCGGCACTCGAACGTGCCGGTCTTCATCAGCTCGCCCAGTTCGACCTGGCTCGCCGAGACCGTGCCGGACTGGGAGATCCAGGTGGGCGGCACCTCGTAGACGATCTTGCTGCTGTCGCCGCGGATCTCCTGCCAGTCCTCGGCCGGATCGGCGTTCGACGTCGAGGCCGGGGTGGGCGACGGCGCGCCGCCCGCCTCCGCGTCGCCGCGCGAGATCAGCACGGCCGCCACGACACCGCCGACGACGAGCACGACCAGGCCGATCACGCCGAGGGCGAGCCAGAGCGGACGTCTGCCGCGCGGGGGCTTCTGCTGGGGGGCTTGGTACATCCCGAAGCCCTGGTACTGAGACGGGTAGGACAACGCCACTCCTGGGGTCACTCCTGGGACGGCCCGCCGCGGTGTCCACCACCCGGTCGAGTTCCGGCGCAACCGTACCGCGTGGCACCGTCGGCAGGGCCGTGACCTCGATCTTCTATCCGGGCAGGAAGCTCAGCCGGACCCGGCGGACCGGGTTGTCGACGTTGGTGTCCACCAGGCAGACCGACTGCCACGTGCCCAGCGCGAGGACGCCGCCGAGCACGGGGATCGTCGCGTACGGCGGGACCAGGGCGGGCAGCACGTGGTCGCGGCCGTGGCCCGGCGTGCCGTGCCGGTGGCGCCACCGGCCGTCGGCGGGCAGCAGGTCGCGCAGCGCGGCGAGCAGGTCGTCGTCGCTGCCCGCGCCGGTCTCCAGCACGGCGATCCCGGCGGTGGCGTGCGGCACCCAGACGTTGAGCAGCCCGTCGCCGTCGACGGCGTCGAGGAAGCGGGCGCAGTCGCCGGTCAGGTCGTGGACGACCTCGGTGGAGCCGGTGCGGATCTCGATCTCTTCGGTGAGCACCCGTCCACGGTAGGCGCGCGGCGCGGTGTGGTGGTGACCACGCGGAGTTACTCGCCAGTAGCCCCTCTTGCGACACTGCTGGACGTGTCCGCCTCGCGCCTCCGCCTGCTGATGAACCTGTGGCCGCCGTTCCTGTTCGCCGGGATCCGCGTGCTGGAGATGTCCGACGACCACCGCTTCGCCCGCGTGCGCCTGCGGCTGCGGCCGTGGAACCGCAACTACGTCGGCACCCACTTCGGCGGATCGCTGTTCGCGATGACCGACCCGTTCTGGATGCTGCTGGTGCTGCGGAACGTCGGCCGCGGGCACCTCGTGTGGGACCGCGCCGCCGAGATCGAGTTCGTGCGGCCCGGCCGCGGCACCGTCACCGCCGAGTTCCGGCTCACCGACGAGCACCTCGCCGACATCCGCGAGCGCACCGCCGGGGGCGACAAGGCGCTGGTGTGGTTCGACACGGACGTGCTCGCCGAGGACGGCTCCGTCGTGGCCCGCGTGCGCAAGCAGGTCTACGTCCGCCGGAAGAGGGTGGACGGGGAGGGGGTCGGCACTGTGTGATCGACGGGTGCGCGAACACCTCGGTCAGCGGTTCGACGTCCCCACCGGCTACCTCAACACCGCCAGCATCGGCGTTCCTCCCGCCGCGGCGGCCGCGGCGGTCCGCGACAGCGTGCAGCGCTGGGCCGCCGGCACCGACCGGCCCGGCGACTTCGACGAGCACGTGGCCACGGCCCGCGCGGCCTTCGCCCGGCTCGTCGGCGTGCCCGCCGACGCGGTCGCCCAGGGCTCCACGGCCGCCCAGTTCGTCGGCCTCGTCGCCGCGAGCGTCCCGGACGGCACCCGCGTGCTCGTCCCGGCGCGCGAGTTCACCAGCGCGACGTTCCCGTTCGCCGCGCAGGCCCACCGCGGCGTGACCGTCACCGAGGTGGAGCTGACCGAGCTGCCCTCGCGGGTCGAGGGGCACGACCTCGTGGTCACCAGCGTCGTGCAGTCCGCCGACGGCCGGATCGCCGACCTCGACGCGCTGCGGGACGCCGCCTCCGCCGCCGGGGCGCGGGTCCTGCTCGACGCGACCCAGGCGGCCGGCTGGACGCCGCTCGCGCTGGACTGGGCCCACTGGGTGGTGGCCGCCGGGTACAAGTGGCTCCTCGCTCCCCGCGGCGCGGCCTGGATGGCGTGCCGTCCCGAGGTGCTGGAGACGACCGTCCCGCAGACCGCGAACTGGTACGCCGGGCAGGACGTCTGGTCGTCGGTCTACGGCCTGCCGCTGCGGCTCGCCGGGAACGCGCGGCGGTTCGACACCTCCCCGGTGTGGTTCTCGCAGGTGGGCGCGGCCCACTCGCTGAACTGGCTCGCGTCGCTGGACCTCGCGGGGGTGCGCGACCACTGCGTCCGGCTGGCCGACGCCGTCCTGACCGGCCTCGGCCTGCCGCCGGCGGGGTCCGCGATCGTGTCGCTCGACCTCGGTGAGCGGGCCGGACGACTGGCCGCCGCTGGCGTGGTCAGCAGCCAGCGCGCCGGGCGGACCCGCCTCGCCTTCCACCTCTACAACACCGACGAGGACGTGGACCTGGTGCTCGAAGCGCTCCGCTGAGGAGCGTCCGTTACCGTGAGTGCCGTGTCGGTTCCCCACGAGTCGCCCGAAGAGGTGACGCAGCGGATTCCCCGCGTCCCGGCGGGCCCGTCCAGCACCGCGCATATGCCGCCGGTCGACATCGGGCAGTTCTCGCCCGCTCCCGGCCAGCCGCAGTACGGCTGGGGACAGCAGCAGTACCCGCCACCGCCACCGCCGCAGCAGGACCAGCGGCCGGGTGGCGGCAGGCGCGGCCTGGTCGTCAAGGGGATCGGCCTGCTCGGCGTGGCGGTGCTCTCCGGGCTGCTGTACCTGGCCCTCAAGCCGACCACCACGCCGCAGGACCTGAGCACGCCGCAGAAGACCGTCCCCGAGGGCGAGTTCGAGTTCGCGGTGTCCGCCTCCGTGCCGGAGCCGCGGCACGACACCGACTGCGCCGCCAACGCCTACACCAAGACCCAGGAGTACCTGCGCGCCAAGCCCTGCGAGGAGCTGATCCGCGCGCTCTACACGACCACCACCGACGACGGCCGCAAGGTCTACACGTCGATCTCGATCGTGAAGATGAAGACCGTCGAGGACGCCGTGGGGCTGAAGAACCTCACCACCCAGGACGACACCGGCAACGTCAACGACCTGATCAAGCAGGGGGTCGCGTCGGTGCCGGGCCTGACGACGCTCGGCAACGGCGGCTACGCCTCGCAGCAGGTCGACCGCGAGGTCGTGATCATCGAGTCGGACGCCGTGCAGCACGTCCCCGACGAGCCGACCCACAACGCCCTGATGAAGCGCATCAGCAACGACGCCTTCCGGCTCACCGCCGAGATGAAGGCGGAGTAGCGCGTCAGGACGTGCCGGGCAGCGCCACCGCCACCGGCGTGATGCCGCCGGTCTTGCGCCACCGGGTCGCCCGCACGGCCGACTCGGTCAGCGCGTCGAGCGCCGAGCGGCGCAGGTCGGTGTCGTCGGTGCGCTCCAGGACCCCGTGCCACGCCCGGCACGCGTCGGCCTCGACCGCGACGAGAGCGGCGATCGACGACGCCGCGTCGGTCACCGGCTCCGGCGGCAGGTAGGCGGCCGCGGGCGGCTGCGGCTCGGCGCCCGCGTCGCGCAGCAGCCGCGCGGTGGTGTCGCGACGCGCCCGGTGCGCGTTCGCGCCCCGCGTCGTCGCGTCGGCGTCGCTGACGAAGGCGCTGACCAGGCCGTAGGTCCAGACGGCAGCGTGCTCGGCCGCCAGGGCCGTCTGCGTGGCGGCCACTGCTTCGGGGGAGAGCGTCACGCGAGTACCTCCGCGAGGCAGGCGCACCCGGCGACGACCGCGCCGACCAGGCCGGACCGGTGGGTGGGCAGGTCGGGCAGGAGTTCGGTGCCGCGCCGCTGCGCCGCGGCCAGCGCGTCGGCGAGCAGCGCCACCGCCGAGCCGGCGTCGGCCGGGGGCGCGACCGGCTGCGAGGACGGAGCCCCGGACGGCGACCGCGCCGCGGACGACGGGGTGGTCCGCGCCCGCTCGACCTCGGCGGCCAGCCGCTGCGCGTGCTCACCGCGGTTGGCCGCGACGACGTCGGCGCCCAGACCGGGGAACGACGCGGCGACGGCGGCCGCGAGCGCGGCGTCGACGCGGGCCTGCTCCGCCAGCTCGGCCAGCGGGTCGGGCTCCGGCGGCGAGGTCTCCTTCGTGGTGCACGCCACCACGAGGGGCCCGGCCGCGGCGGCGAGCAGCACGCCACGACGGCTGAGCTGCGGACCACGGGAAGAGGGGATCACGGCGTGTCATCCTGCCAGGCGGTCCGAGGCCGCCGGATCGGCCCGCCGCGGTCGGCGGCGGCGGTGAGCGCCCCGCGAACGAGATACTCTGGGCGACCACGACCGGCGAGTGCAGCGTCGGCCGGGGTTCTCGTGCCCGAGAACGGATGTGGACTGCACCCGAGGACCAGGGGAGTGACTACGTGTCCAGCCCGCCGCGCGGAGAGCTTGCCGCGCAGCTAGAACCCGTCGTGCAGGAGGCGGTCGGGGCCATCGGCCTCGACCTCGAACTGCTCGACGTGCATCAGGCTGGGCGTCGCCGGCTGGTGAAGGTGGTCGTCGACGGCGAGGACGGCATCGGCCTGGACGAGGTGGCCGTGGCCAGTCGCGCGGTGTCCGCCGCGCTCGACGCCAACGAGCACCTCCTGGCCGGCCCCTACACGCTGGAGGTCACCTCGCCGGGGGCGGACCGGCCGCTGACCAGGCCGAGGCACTGGCGGCGCGCCAGGCAGCGCCTCGTCAAGGTCAAGCAGCCGGACGCGGTCGAGTTCTTCGGCCGCGTCGGGCAGGCCGACGAGACCGGTGTCGTGCTCCTCGTCAAGGGAGAGCTGCGCCGGATCGAGTACGGCGACGTCGAGCGCGCCGTCGTGGAGATCGAGTTCAAGCAGCCGTCCGCGGACGAGCTCGCCCTGCTGGAGCAGGGCACTGGAGAGGGAACGGAGGAGGGGTCGAGGTGAACGTCGACATCGCCGCGCTTCGGGCGATCGAGCGGGACAAGGACATCCCCTTCGAGACCGTGCTCGACGCGATTGAAACCGCGCTGCTCACGGCGTACAAGCACACAGAGGGACACTTCCCGCACTCGCGGGTCGAGATCGACCGCAAGTCCGGCTCCGTGCGCGTCCTGGCGCAGGAGCTCGGACCGGACGGCAGCGTGGCCGACGAGTGGGACGACACGCCGGAGGGCTTCGGGCGCATCGCCGCCACGACGGCCCGCCAGGTCATCCTCCAGCGGCTGCGCGACGCCGAGCACGAGCGCACCTTCGGCGAGTTCTCGGCCAAGGAGGGCGAGATCATCGCCGGTGTCGTGCAGCGCGACGCGCGGGCCAACGCCCGCGGCATGGTCGTGGTGCAGGTCGGCGACACCGAGGGCGTGCTGCCCCCGGCCGAGCAGGTGCCCGGCGAGACCTACGTGCACGGCGAGCGCGTGAAGTGCTACGTCGTCGGGGTCTCCCGCGGCGCGCGCGGTCCGCAGATCACCCTGTCCCGGACGCACCCGAACCTCGTGCGCAGGCTCTTCGCGCTGGAGGTCCCGGAGATCGCGGACGGCACCGTGGAGATCCCCGCGGTGGCACGTGAGGCAGGTCACCGTTCGAAGATCGCGGTCAAGTCGACCGTGCCGGGGGTGAACGCCAAGGGCGCGTGCATCGGGCCGATGGGAGCCCGCGTGCGCAACGTCATGAGCGAGCTGGCCGGTGAGAAGATCGACATCATCGACCACTCCGACGACCCGGCCACGTTCGTCGGGAACGCCCTCTCGCCTGCGAAGGTCGTGTCCGTGAGGGTGCTCGACGAGCGGGCCAAGACGGCCCGTGTCGTGGTGCCCGACTTCCAGCTGTCGCTGGCGATCGGCAAGGAGGGGCAGAACGCCCGACTGGCCGCTCGGCTGACCGGATGGCGCATCGACATCCGCAGCGACGCCGAGGCCGGAGGGGCCGCTCCAGCGGGTGCGGCGACATCCGGTTC
Source organism: Umezawaea beigongshangensis (assembly GCF_016464305.1). Classification (GTDB taxonomy): domain Bacteria; phylum Actinomycetota; class Actinomycetes; order Mycobacteriales; family Pseudonocardiaceae; genus Umezawaea_A; species Umezawaea_A beigongshangensis. Next base: position 337,237 of record NZ_JAEIOJ010000001.1, on the reverse strand, counting down.
GGCTGATTGAGGATCAGGAGATAGACTACTCAGTGGTTCAACGTCGGGGATCGGTTCTCGCGCACGACGGCCCAGTTCGTACGTGCATAGGATGCCGCGCTCGGGCGTTGCCCTCCGAGCTGCTGCGCGTGGTGGTGCTGAACGGGACGGCCGTCCCCGACGCACGGCGCAGGTTGCCGGGACGGGGTGCGTGGTTGCACCTCGACCCGGACTGCCTGCGCAGCGCCGAGCGGCGTCGGGCGTTGCCGAGGGCGCTTCGCGCTCCGACGACGCTCGACGTGTCCGCCGTGGTGCGCCACTTCGAGCAGTTCGCTCACGAGAGCCCGGTCGCAGGAACGCCCCGCGGCCAGCAGGAATCAAGGAAGCAGGTCGACCCGTCATGAGTCAGCCGTGAAGCTGAAGCCATGAACGCGCGACGTTAGGACGAGGTCGACGGGACTTGCCCGCCGGCCTCATCACCCGATGAGGAGAGCAGTGGCAGGCAAGGCCCGCGTGCACGAGCTCGCGAAGGAGCTCGGAGTCACGAGCAAGGAAGTGCTCACGAAGCTCGCCGACCAGGGCGAGTACGTGAAGTCGGCGTCGTCGACCGTCGAGGCCCCCGTGGCCCGCCGGTTGAGGGACGCGTACACCAAGAACGAGTCCAAGCCGAAGCCGGGCGGCGCCCGTCCGGGTCCGCCGAAGCCGGCCGCCCCGGCGCAGCAGTCCGGTGGTTCCCCGGAGAACAGGCCGCAGGAGAACAGGCCCGCCGCTCCGGGCAGGCCTGGCCCCGTGCCCGGCCGTCCCGGCCCGATGCCCGGCCCGCGTCCGGCGGCCCCCAAGCCGCCCGCGCCCAAGCAGGAGACGGCTCCCGCCCCGCAGCCCGCCGCACCCGCGGCTCAGGCTCCGGCGGCTCCCGCCGCCCCCGCACCCGCTGCCCAGGCTCCGGCGGCTCCCGCCGCGCAGCCGCAGCAGCAGGCTCCGGCCGCTGCGGCCCCCAGGGCCCCGCAGGCGTCGAGGCCCGCAGGTCCCCGTCCGGGTCCGCGCGCTCCCCAGCCGCAGGCCCCGGCGGCGCAGAACACCCAGCCGGCTCAGCAGGGTCCCTCCGTGGTCCCGCCGAAGCCGCAGTCGCCGAAGCCGCAGGGCCCCCGCGCCCCGCGTCCCGGCAACAACCCGTTCGGTGTCGGCGGCGGCGCTCCCGCCCCGCGTCCGTCCGGTCCGCGCCCCGGTCCCGGTGGCGCTCCCGGTGGTGCCCCCGGCGGCAACCAGGGCGAGCGCGGCAACGCGCCCAAGCCCGGTGACAGCCGTCCGGCCGGTCCCCGTCCCGGCGGTTCCGCCGGTTCCGGTGGTCCGCGCCCGAACCCCGGCAGCATGCCTCCTCGCCCGAACCCCGGCATGATGCCCGGCCGCCCGGCCGGTCCTCGTCCCGGCGGCGGTGGCGGTCGTCCCGGCCCCGGTGGCGGCGCTGGTCGTCCCGGTGGTGCCGGTGGCGGCGCTGGTCGTCCCGGTGGCGGCGGTGGCGGTGGCTTCCGTCCCGGTGGTGCCGGTGGCGGCGGTGGCGGTGGCTTCCGTCCCGGTGGTGCCGGTGGCGGCGGTGGCGGTGGCGGTGGCTTCCGTCCCGGTGGCGGCGGTGGCGCTCCCGCCGGTGGCGGCGGTTTCCGCGGTCGTCCCGGTGGCGGCGGCGGTGCCGGTCGCGGTGGCACGGCTGGTGCCTTCGGTCGTCCGGGTGGTCCGGCGCGTCGTGGACGCAAGTCCAAGCGGCAGAAGCGCCAGGAGTACATGGACAACATGCAGGCGCCCTCGGTCGGTGGCGTCCGCCTGCCCAAGGGCAGCGGCGAGACGATCCGCCTGCCGCGCGGTGCCTCGCTGACCGACTTCGCGGACAAGATCAACGCCAACCCGGCGTCGCTGGTCCAGGTGCTGTTCCACCTCGGTGAGATGGTCACCGCGACCCAGTCGGTCTCGGACGAGGTCCTCGAGCTGCTCGGCTCGGAGATGAACTACAACGTGCAGGTCGTGTCCCCCGAGGAGGAGGACCGCGAGCTGCTCGGGACGTTCGACATCACCTACGGCGACGACGCCGGTGGCGAGGACGACCTCCAGATCCGTCCGCCGGTCGTCACCGTCATGGGTCACGTCGACCACGGAAAGACGCGCCTGCTCGACACGATCCGCAAGGCGAAGGTCGCCGAGGGCGAGGCCGGTGGCATCACCCAGCACATCGGTGCCTACCAGGTGCGGACCGAGCTCGAGGGCAACGAGCGGCTCATCACCTTCATCGACACCCCCGGTCACGAGGCGTTCACCGCCATGCGTGCTCGCGGTGCGAACTCGACCGACATCGCGGTGATCGTGGTGGCGGCCGACGACGGCGTCATGCCGCAGACGGTGGAGGCGATCAACCACGCCCAGGCGGCCGGTGCGCCGATCGTGGTCGCGGTGAACAAGATCGACAAGGAGGGGGCCAACCCCGCCAAGATCCGCCAGCAGCTCACCGAGTACAACCTGGTCGCCGAGGAGTACGGCGGCGACACGATGTTCGTCGACATCTCCGCCAAGCAGGGCATCAACATCGACGGTCTGCTGGAAGCGATCCTGCTGACGGCCGACGCGTCCCTCGACCTGCGGGCGAACCCGGAGATGGAGGCGCAGGGCGTCGCGATCGAGGCTCACCTGGACCGCGGTCGCGGTCCGGTCGCCACGGTCCTCGTCCAGCGCGGAACGCTCCGGGTCGGCGACTCGATCGTCGCCGGTGCCGCCTACGGCCGCGTGCGCCGCATGGTGGACGAGCACGGCGACGACGTCATCGAGGCGACCCCGTCGCGGCCGGTGCAGGTCATCGGTCTGACGTCGGTGCCGGGTGCCGGTGACACGTTCCTGGTCGTGGACGAGGACCGGGTGGCCAGGCAGATCGCCGAGCGCCGCCAGGCCCGCAACCGCAACGCCATGAACGCGTCGAAGCGCAAGCGGGTCAGCCTGGAGGACCTGGACGCGGCTCTGAAGGAGACCAGCCAGCTCAACCTGATCATCAAGGGCGACAACTCGGGTACCGTCGAGGCACTCGAGGACGCGCTCATGAAGATCGAGGTCGGCGACGACGTCGAGCTGCGGGTCATCCACCGGGGCGTCGGTGGCATCACCGAGGGCGACATCAACCTCGCCATCGCGGACAACGTGATCGTGCTCGGCTTCAACGTCCGCGCGGAGGGCAAGGCCACCGAGCTGGCCAACCGCGAGGGCATCGACGTCCGGTACTACACGGTCATCTACCAGGCGATCGACGAGATCGAGCAGGCCCTGAAGGGCATGCTCAAGCCGGAGTACGAAGAGGTTCAGCTGGGCCGCGCGGAGATCCGCGACGTGTTCAAGTCCTCCAAGGTCGGCACGATCGCGGGTTGCATGGTCCTGTCCGGCGAGATCCGCCGCAACGCGCGTGCTCGCCTGATCCGCGACGGCAAGGTCGTCGCGGAGAACCTCCCGATCAGCTCGCTGAAGAGGTTCAAGGACGACGCCACCGAGGTCCGCGAGGGCTTCGAGTGCGGTCTGACGCTCGGCAACTACAGCGATCTCAAGGTCGAGGACGTCATCGAGACCTTCGAGATGCGCGAGAAGCCGCGCGGCTGATCTCGGCGGGAAGTTGAGTTCGGGGCCGTCCTCGTGGCGGCCCCGAACTCGTCGTGCACCCCGGTGTCACCGGGGTGACCACCACAACGCTCGTTCCACGGTGATGCCTGTGTACGTAGGTGCCCTGGAGCTGGACGTGCTGCTCGGCGACGTCCACTCCCTGAAGGAGAAGCGGTCGGTGGTGAGGCCCGTCGTGGCCGAGCTCCGCCGCAAGTTCGAGGTCTCCGCGGCCGAGGCGGGTCATCTCGACCTGCACCGCCGCGCGCTCATCGGGGTGGCGGTGGTCGCGCCGGACGCGACGCACGTCCGAGAGGTGATGGACGCCGCCGAACGGCTGGTGGTCGGTCGCCCCGAGTTGGAACTGCTCTCGGCCAGGCACCGCCTGCTGGGACCAGAGGACGAATAGCTCGACATCGACACTAGGAGGGCGTCGTGGTCGACCAGGCCCGCGCGCGCAAGCTCGCCAAGCGGATCTCGCAGATCGTCGCTTCCGCGATCGAACACGAGGTCAAGGACCCGAGGCTCAACTTCGTCACCATCACCGACACCAGGGTGACCGGTGACCTGCACGACGCGACCGTGTACTACACCGTGCTCGGCGCGAAGATCGACGTCGAACCGGACTTCGCGGGTGCGGCCGCGGCGCTGGAGAGCGCCAAGGGCGTGCTGCGCAGCACGGTCGGCGCGCAGACCGGTGTGCGGTTCACGCCGACGCTGACGTTCGTCACCGACACCGTGCCCGACGAGGCCCGGCGCATGGAGGAGCTGCTGGCGAAGGCCCGCGAGGCCGACGCCGAGGTGGCCCGCATCGCGCACGGCGCCGAGCCGGCCGGTGACCCGGACCCGTACCGGGCTCCGCGCGAGGACGACGAGGACGAGGACGACGCCGAGGACTCGGCGGACGTCCGCGAGGACTCCCGCGGGTAGCGGTTCCCGCACGGCCGAACCCGGAC
>NZ_JAEIOJ010000001.1:0-332587 GCF_016464305.1 Umezawaea beigongshangensis | reverse complement strand
CACCCGGCCCTCCCGCGCGGCCTTCCCCGGAGCTAGGGTGTAACGACTGACTTCGTTTCAACGCTTTCGGGGGTGCCGTGGTGGACGACCGGGTGCCCGCGCGACGGGTCGTCTCCCTGGCGGTGCCCGCGCTCGGGGTGCTGGCGGCCGAACCGCTCTACGTGCTGGTGGACACCGCCGTCGTGGGACACCTCGGCGCGCTGCCGCTGGCCGGGCTCGCGCTCGGCGGGGTGCTGCTCACCCAGGTGTCGTCCCAGCTCACGTTCCTGTCCTACGGCACGACGGCCCGCGCCGCCCGGCTGCACGGCGCCGGTCGCCGCTCCGCCGCGGTCGCCGAGGGCGTGCAGGCGACCTGGCTGGCGCTGGCCGCCGGTCTGCTGATCGTGCTCGTCGGCCAGCTCGTCGCCTGGCCCGTCGCGCGGGCGCTGGCCGGGAACGGCGAGGTGGCCGCCACGGCGGTGTCCTGGCTGCGGATCGCCCTGTTCGGCGCGCCGTTCGTGCTGGTCACGATGGCCGGGAACGGCTGGATGCGCGGTGTGCAGGACACCGCGCGCCCGCTGCGGTACGTGCTGTTCGGCAACGGCCTGTCCGCCGTCCTGTGCCCGGTGCTCGTCTACCCGGCCGGCCTGGGCCTGGAGGGCTCGGCCGTCGCCAACGTCGTCGCGCAGGTGGTGTCGGCCGGGTTGTTCTTCCGCGCGCTCGCCGTCGAGCGGGTGCCGCTGCGGCCGGAGCCCGCCCTGATGCGCGTCCAGCTCGGCGTGGGCCGCGACCTCGTGCTGCGCAGCCTCGCCTTCCAGGCGTGCTTCCTGTCCGCGGCCTCGGTCGCGGCGCGCACGTCCATCGCCGCCGTGGGAGCGCACCAGATCGTGCTCCAGCTGTGGTCGTTCCTCGCGCTGGTGCTCGACTCGCTCGCCATCGCCGCCCAGGCCATCGTCGGCGCTGCCCTCGGCGCCGCGCGGCAGGAGCGGGCGCGGCGCTTCGCGTGGCAGATCACCCGCTACGGCTTGGTGTTCGGCACCGCTCTCGGCGTGCTGTTCGCCGCCCTGTCCGGGGTGCTGCCGCGCGTGTTCACCACCGATCCGGCGGTGCTGGCCGAGGTGCCGCACGCCTGGTGGTTCTTCGTGGCGCTCCAGCCGGTCGCCGGGGTGGTGTTCGCGCTGGACGGCGTGCTGCTCGGCGCGGGCGACGCGGCGTTCCTGCGCACCGCCACCCTCGTCTCCGCCGCCGCGGGGTTCCTGCCGCTGATCTGGGCGTCGCTGGCGTTCGGCTGGGGCCTGACCGGAATCTGGACGGGCCTGTCGCTGTTCATGCTCCTGAGGCTGGTCGCCGTGCTCGCGCGGACCCGCACGGGCCGCTGGGCCGTCGTGGGCGCCGTGCGCTCGTGACCAGACCCACGTCGCCGGAGCGTCACCCGCCGGGGGCGCGACGCGATGTACCGGGTGAGGAACACACCCAGCGGCCGACGACGCCCGCGCCCGGACCCCGAGGAGGGAACACCCGTGCCGGTCGATCGTGCCACCGGGCAGGCGTGGCTGATCTGGACCACCGCAGTGCTCGTCTACGTCGCCGCCGTCTTCCACCGCACCACGCTCGGCGTGGCCGGTCTGCAGGCCGGTGAGCGGTTCGGGCTCGGACCCGCCGCGCTGAGCACGTTCACCGTGCTCCAGGTCGGCGTCTACGCCCTCATGCAGATCCCCACCGGGCTGCTGGTCGACCGCTTCGGCCCCCGCCGCGTGCTCACCGCGGCGGCGCTGTTCATGGGCGCGGGGCAGACGCTGTTCGCCCTCGCCGACTCCTACGCGCTGGGCGTCACCGCCCGCGTCGTGCTCGGCGTCGGCGACGCCATGACCTTCGTGAGCGTCCTGCGCCTGGCCGCGGCGCACTTCCCGCCCCGCCGCTTCCCGGTCATCATGACCCTGACGGCGGCGCTCGGCGCGGCGGGCAACCTCGTGTCCACCGTGCCGCTGACGCTGCTGCTGCACAGCGCGGGCTGGACGTGGACGTTCCTGATCGCCGGTGTCGCCACCGCGGTGTTCTCCGCCGCGGTCGTCCTGGGGGTGCGCGACGTGCCCTCCGGCGCACCGGTCCCGGTCGTCGAACCGGTCCCGCTGCGCACGCTCGCCCGCAGGGTGCGGACCGCGTGGCGCGTGCCCGGCACCCGCCTCGGCTTCTGGGCCCACTTCTCCACGATGTCCACGCCCGCCGTCCTCGGGATGCTGTGGGGCTACCCGTACCTGGTGCAGGGGCAGGGGCTGAGCGCCACCGCGGCCAGTTCGGTGCTGAGCCTGCTCGTGGTGTCCGCGATCGTCGGCGGCCCGCTGTTCGGAGCGGTCATCTCCCGGCTTCCCGCGGCCCGGATGCCGATCACCATCGGCTACCTCGCGCTCGCCGTCGTGCTCTGGACCGTGCTGCTGGGCTGGCCCGGCGGCCGCGTCCCGCTGCCGGTGATCGCCGTCGTGTTCTTCCTGCTCGCCCTGGGCGGCCCGATCTCCGGCGTCGCGTTCGCGCTGGCCCGCGACTACAACCCGATGCACCGGGTCAGCACCGCGACCGGCGTGGTCAACGTCGGGGGCTTCCTCGCGGTCACGTTCACCGCGCTGGCCGTGGGCGTGCTGCTCGACCTGGCCGACGGCCTGCCGCGCGCGCAGGCCTACCGGATCGGCCTGCTGCCGGTGGCCGTCGTGCTGCTGCTCGGCACGTGGCGCACCACCGCGTGGTGGCGGCGCGCGCGGGCCGAGGTGTTCGCCGCGGAGGCCCGCGGCGAGGAGGTCCCGGTCCGGATCCGGCAGCGCCGGTGGGACGCGGCCGAGCTGGAGCCGGCGTCCGCCTAGGATGTGCGGTCGTGCCCGCTTCAGCCCGTGCTCAGCGCCCCGTCGTCCCTCCCGGCCTCGTCGTCGTCGACAAGCCGGACGGCATGACCTCCCACGACGTCGTCGCGCGGGTCCGCCGCATCCTCGGCACCCGCAAGGTCGGGCACGCCGGGACGCTCGACCCGATGGCCACCGGCGTCCTCGTGCTGGGAGTGGAGCGGGCGACGAAGCTGCTCGGCCACCTGGCCCTGGACAGCAAGGCGTACCTCGCGACCATCCGCCTCGGCTCGTCGACCACCACCGACGACGCCGAGGGCGAGGTGCTCTCCACCGCCGACTCCTCCGGCGTCTCCGACGAGGCCGTGCGCGCCGGGATCGCGACGCTCACCGGCCCGATCCAGCAGGTGCCCAGCGCCGTCAGCGCCGTGAAGATCGACGGCAAGCGCGCCTACAAGCGGGTGCGCGACGGCGAGCAGGTCGAGATCCCGGCCCGTCCGGTGACGGTGCACCGCTTCGACCTGCTCCAGCTGCGCCGCGAGGACGGTGGCGTCGAGCTGGACGTGATGGTGGAGTGCTCCTCCGGCACCTACGTGCGCGCCCTGGCCCGCGACCTGGGCGCCGACCTCGGCGTCGGCGGCCACCTCGGCGCGCTGCGCCGCACCCGCGTCGGCCCGTTCGACCTGCGCGTCGCCCGCACGCTGGAGCAGCTGGAGGCCGAGCCCGGCCTGTCGCTGAACCTCGACGCCGCCGTGGCCACCGCGTTCCCGCGCCGCGAGATCGACCCGCGCGAGGTCCTCGCCCTGTCCCACGGGCAGCGACTGGCGGCCGGCGGCTTCGACGGCGCCTACGGCGTGTTCGGACCGGACGGTCACGTGGTCGCGCTGGCCAGGGACGAGGGCCCCGTCGCCAGGGCGCTGGTCGTGCTGTCGCCGGCGGAGTGACCCGTCCCGCCCCGTGGCCGCGGGGGCGAGTCGTAGGCTGATCGCGTGCAACGGTGGCGAGGACTCGATCATCTTCCCGGCGGCTGGGGTCGCTGCGTCGTGACCATCGGCGTGTTCGACGGGGTGCACCGCGGGCACCAGGCGCTCATCGACCGCGCGGTGAAGCTCGCCGCGCAGCGCGGAGTGCCGAGCGTCGTCATGACGTTCGACCCGCACCCCTCCGAGGTCGTCCGGCCCGGCAGCCATCCGGCTCAGCTCACGACCCTGCGGCAGCGCGCCGAACTGGTCGAGGGGCTCGGCGCGGACGTGTTCTGCGTCATGCCCTTCACCGTCGAGCTGTCGCGGATGCCCCCCGACGAGTTCGTGCACGAGTTCCTGGTCGACCGGCTGCACGTCGCGGCGGTCGTCGTGGGTGAGAACTTCACCTTCGGCCACCGCGCGGCGGGCAACGTCGACCTGCTGCGCCGCCTCGGACAGCGGTTCGGATTCGTGGCGGAGGGCGCGGATCTGGTCACCGTTCACCTTCCCGACTCCGGAGAGGCGCAGGATGGGGAGGTGACCTTCTCCTCCACCTACATCCGCGCGTGCGTCGACGCCGGTGACGTCGCCGCCGCGGCGGCCGCGCTGGGCCGGCCGCACCGCCTGGAGGGCATCGTCGTGCGGGGCGACGGCCGGGGCAAGGACCTCGGCTACCCGACGGCGAACCTCTCCACGACCCGGTTCGCGGCCGTGCCGGCCGACGGCGTCTACGCCTGCTGGTTCACCCACTCCGCCGGTGGTGAGGAACGGCGGCTGCGCGCCGCGGTCTCCGTCGGCACCAACCCGACCTTCTCCGGCAGGGAGCGCCGCGTCGAGGCGTTCGTGCTCGACGTCGACGAGGACTTCTACGGCCAGCGCGTCGCTCTGGACTTCGTGGTGCGGCTGCGCGGCATGGAGAAGTACGACTCGGTCGAGGCGCTCGTCGCGCAGATGGACCTGGACGTCGCACGCACCAGGGAGCTGCTCGCCGACGTGTGAGCGGCCGGAATGCCCGTTTCGGCGGGATGGTCTGCCCGGTGGTGAACCGTTCGGCTCTTTCCCACGTGGTTGAGATGTGGTGCTGGCACGATGCGGTGAAACGGAGTGAGCGTGTCGATCGGAGAGGCGAAGGTGGAGGACCACAAGATCGTCCAGCGCAATCTCGCCCTTCAGCGGGAGTGGTACGGCGAGCCCCTGGGGGACCGGGTGCGCGATCTGGTGGTGGCGTTCGACGTGTCGCAGGCGCAGCTGGCCGAGGTGCTCGGCATCAGCGCGCCCATGCTGAGCCAGGTGATGAGCGGACGCCGCGCCAAGATCGGCAACCCGGCCGTGCTGGCGCGGATGATGATGCTGGAGCGCAAGGTCCTCATCCCCGAGGTCAGGGCGCGCAAGCCCGAGGCGCTGCGCGCGGCCCTGGAGGACGTGCGCCAGTCGAAGCCGACGGTGAGCCGGGAGGTCGTCCCGACCCACGCGGAGGACGTGACGAGCCTCGTGGAGCTGCTGCGCAGGCTGTCCGACCCCAGGGAGCTGCGCAACGCCGCGAACGCCCTCGGCGACGTCTTCCCGTTCCTGGGCGCCGCACTGCTCCGCGCCGCGAAGGACGAGTGAGCTGACCCGGCTGTTCACGGCGCTCGTCCCGCCGCCGCACGTGCGGCGCGCGCTGGACGCCGCGCTCGCCGGAGCCCGCGCCGCGCACCCCGGTCTGCGGTGGACCTCCCCCGCTCAGTGGCACGTCACGCTCGCCTTCCACGGCGACGACGCCGACACCGACGCGCGGATCGACGGCCTGGAGCGCGTCGCCCACCTGCCGGCCCCGCGCCTGGAGCTGGGCGCGCTCGGCACGTTCGGCTCCGGGGTGCTGTGGGCGGGCGTGGGCGGTGACCTCGACGCGCTGCGCGCCGTCGCGCTCGCCGCCGGAGCCGACCCGGACCGCTGGCACCCGCACCTCACCGTGGCCCGGTGGCGGGGCCGCACCCCGCCGCACGTCGTGGCACAGCCGCCCGCCGCCACCGGCTGGACCGCGCGGGAGGTCGTGCTGGTGCGCAGCGACGCGGAGCGGGGCGGACACGAGTACACGCAGGTCGCGGCGGTACCGCTGGCCCCGCCGGAGAGCGGCCGGGACGAGCTCGGGCACGATCCCTGGTAACCTCGTCTACCGGGTCTGGCTGCGGTCCGTGGCGGCCAGCACCGTCTCACCCCGCGACGCATCCGCGCGGGGCCGCACGGACCTGACAACCGAGGAGATCACCAGGTGGCTCTGACCACTGAGCAGAAGAAGTCGATCCTCACGGAGTACGGCGTCCACGACTCGGACACCGGTTCCACCGAGGCGCAGGTCGCGCTGCTGAGCAAGCGCATCGCCGACCTGACGGAGCACCTGAAGACGCACAAGCACGACCACCACTCCCGTCGGGGTCTGCTGCTGATGGTCGGCCGTCGCCGCCGTCTGCTCAACTACCTGACCAAGGTGGACATCCAGCGCTACCGCTCGCTGATCCAGCGGCTCGGCCTGCGCAGGTGAGACGTCCCGAAGGGGAGTGACCAGCGGGTCACTCCCCTTCGGCGTACAACCGGGAACCGGTGTAGAACCGGACCTGGTCGGGAAGAGAAGTACCAACAGGGGCAGCACGCCGCTCACGGGGACGACAGTTCGCCGGTCCTCGGTAGTGGTTCCCTGGTTCGGCGCAGAGCCCGCAGGGCCCGCCGGGAATCCAGGGGACTTCGATCGAAGACCGGCCTCGTCCGAACAGCGATCCCCGCGCCCGTGTGCGCTGCGCCCGCAAACGACGAGAGGTCTACTACATGACGGACACCGACATCCACGAGGCGACCGCCGTTATCGACAACGGCGCGTTCGGCTCGCGCACCATCCGGTTCGAGACGGGCCGCCTGGCCCGTCAGGCGGCCGGAAGCGTCGTCGCCTACCTGGACGACGACACCATGCTGCTGTCGGCGACCACGGCGTCGAAGCACCCGAAGGAGCACTTCGACTTCTTCCCGCTCACCGTGGACGTCGAGGAGCGGATGTACGCCGCCGGCCGCATCCCCGGCTCGTTCTTCCGCCGCGAGGGCCGCCCGTCGACCGACGCGATCCTCACCTGCCGCCTGATCGACCGCCCGCTGCGCCCGTCCTTCGTGGACGGCCTCCGCAACGAGATCCAGGTCGTCATCACGGTGATGAGCCTCAACCCGCAGGACCTGTACGACGTCGTGGCGATCAACGCCGCGTCCGCGTCCACGCAGCTCGCGGGCCTGCCCTTCTCCGGCCCGATCGGCGGCGTGCGCGTGGCCCTGATCGAGGGCCAGTGGGTCGCGTTCCCGACCCACGAGCAGCTGGAGAAGGCCGTGTTCGACATGGTCGTCGCCGGCCGCGTGGTGGGTGACGACGTCGCGATCATGATGGTCGAGGCCGAGGCCACCGAGCGCGTGATCGACCTCGTCGCCGAGGGCGCGACCGCTCCCACCGAGGAGGTCGTGGCCGCCGGTCTGGAGGCCGCGAAGCCGTTCATCAAGGTGCTGTGCGACGCCCAGGCCAAGCTGGCCGAGGTCGCCGCGAAGCCGACCGGCGAGTTCCCCGTCTACCCGGCCTACGCCGACGACGTGTTCGCCGCCGTCGAGCAGGCCGCCTCCGGTGAGCTGGCGCAGGCGCTGACCATCTCGGGCAAGCAGGAGCGCGAGGGCGCGCTCGACGAGATCAAGGCGTCGACGCTGGAGAAGCTCGCGGAGCAGTTCGAGGGCCGCGAGAAGGAGATCGGCGCGGCGTTCCGCTCGCTGAACAAGAAGCTGGTCCGCCAGCGCATCCTGCGCGACAAGGTCCGCATCGACGGCCGCGGCCTGACCGACATCCGGTCGCTGGGCGCCGAGGTCGCGGTCATCCCGAGGACGCACGGCTCGGCGCTGTTCGAGCGCGGCGAGACCCAGATCCTGGGTGTCACCACGCTGAACATGCTGCGCATGGAGCAGCAGATCGACTCGCTGTCCCCCGAGACGCACAAGCGCTACCTGCACCACTACAACTTCCCGCCCTACTCCACCGGTGAGACCGGCCGGGTGGGGTCGCCGAAGCGCCGCGAGATCGGTCACGGCGCGCTGGCCGAGCGGGCGCTCGTGCCCGTGCTGCCCAAGCGCGACGAGTTCCCCTACGCGATCCGCCAGGTCTCCGAGGCGCTGAGCTCCAACGGCTCCACGTCGATGGGTTCGGTCTGCGCCTCCACGCTGTCGCTGCTCAACGCCGGTGTGCCGCTGAAGGCGCCGGTCTCGGGCATCGCGATGGGCCTGGTCTCCGACGAGGTCGACGGCAAGACGGAGTACGTCGCGCTGACCGACATCCTCGGTGCCGAGGACGCGTTCGGCGACATGGACTTCAAGGTCGCCGGCACGAAGGAGTTCGTGACCGCGCTCCAGCTCGACACCAAGCTCGACGGCATCCCGTCCGAGGTGCTCGGCCGGGCGCTGGGTCAGGCCCGCGACGCGCGCCTGACCATCCTGGAGGTCATGGCCGAGGCCATCGACAGCCCGGACGAGATGAGCCCGTTCTCGCCGCGCGTCACGTCGGTCAAGATCCCGACCGACAAGATCGGCGAGGTCATCGGCCCGAAGGGCAAGATGATCAACTCGATCACCGAGCAGACCGGCGCCGACATCTCCATCGAGGACGACGGCACGATCTACGTCGGTGCGGCGGACGGCCCGTCGGCCGAGGCGGCGATCGACATGATCAACGCCATCGCCAACCCGCAGCTGCCGAAGGTCGGCGAGCGCTTCCTGGGCACCGTGGTCAAGACCGCGGCGTTCGGCGCGTTCGTCTCCCTGCTGCCGGGCAAGGACGGTCTCGTCCACATCTCGAAGCTGGGCAGCGGCAAGCGCATCAACAAGGTGGAGGACGTCGTCAAGGTCGGCGACAAGCTCCGCGTGGAGATCGCCGACATCGACCAGCGCGGCAAGATCAGCCTGGTCCTCGTCGAGGAGGACACCGACGCGGCGAGCACGCCCGCGACGGACGTCCCGGCCGACGCCGAGGCGGCTCCTGCACAGTGAGCACGAGTCACGACGTGACGGCCGCGGGTGCTTCGAGCACCCGCGGCCGTCCGCGTAGGACGGGATCGACGACGTTGGGACACTTCCAGAAGCCCGGCAGCACCAGGGTCCTGGAGCAGGGGCCGGGAGGCGTCGTGCGGCGCAGCGTGCTGCCGTCGGGGCTGCGCGTCGTCACCGAGCAGATCCCCGGCGCGCGGTCGGCGTCGGTGGGGCTGTGGGTGCAGATCGGGTCGCGCGACGAGCGCCCCGAGGTCGCCGGCGCGGCGCACTTCCTGGAGCACCTGCTGTTCAAGGGGACCGCGAAGCGCAGCGCCGCCGAGATCGCCGAGGAGATCGACGCCGTCGGGGGCGAGCTGAACGCGTTCACCTCGAAGGAGCACACCTGCTACTACGCCCACGTCCTCGACGAGGACCTGGCGCTGGGGCTGGACCTCGTGTGCGACGTCGTGTTCGACGCGCTGTGCGAGGAGAAGGACTTCGAGACCGAGCGCGGCGTGGTCCTGGAGGAGATCGCCATGCGCGACGACGATCCCGAGGACCTGCTGCACGACGCGTTCACCGAGGCGCTCCTGGGCGACCACGCCCTCGGACGTCCGGTGCTGGGCACCGAGCAGTCCATCGAGGACATGAGCCGCGACGCGCTGTACGGCTTCTACAAGCGCCGCTACACGCTGCCGCGGATGATCCTGGCCGTCGCGGGCAACGTCGAGCACGCCACCGTCATGCGCCTCGCGCGCAAGGCGATCGGCGACCGGCTGTCGCGGGAGGGCAGCCCGGTCGCGCCGCGCGCGGGCCGTGCCCGCATCGCGTCGGCCCGCAAGCTCGTGCTGCACACCGACGACACCGAGCAGGCGCACCTCATGCTGGGCGTGCGCGGCCTGGACCGCCACGACGAACGGCGGTTCGCGTTCAACGTGCTCAACGCCGCTCTCGGCGGAGGCATGAGCTCGCGGCTGTTCCAGGAGGTCAGGGAGCGGCGCGGCCTGGCGTACCAGGTGTACTCGTCGGTCGGCCTGTACGCCGACACCGGCAGCCTGTCGATCTACGCGGGCTGTCAGCCCGACCGGCTCGGCGACGTCGCCGGGGTGATCTCCTCCGTGCTGGAGGAGGTGGCCGCCGACGGCATCACCGACGCCGAGCTGGCGCGCAACAAGGGCCAGTTGCGGGGCACCCTCGTGCTGGGCCTGGAGGACACCAGCTCGCGCATGTCGCGCATCGGCAAGAGCGAGCTGAACTACGGCGACCACCTCAGCGTCGAGCAGACGCTGGCGCGCATCGACGCGGTCACCGTCGAGGAGGTCGCCGCGCTCGCGCGCGAACTGCTCCGACGTCCCGTCTCCGCCGCCGTGGTCGGGCCCTACGCTTCCGCCGACGACTTGCCGGCACAGGTTCACGAGGTGATCGCATGACCGAGCCCGATTCCCGCCTCACCAGGGTCGGGGTGATCGGCGCCCGCGGACGGATGGGCGCCGAGGTCGTCCGGGCCGTCGAGGCGTCCGAGGACGCGACGGTCGTCGCGACGGTCGGCGCGGGGGAGCCGCTGTCCGTCCTCACCGACGCGCGGGCCGAGGTCGTCGTCGACTTCACCAACCCCGACGTCGTGATGGAGAACGTCCGGTTCTGCGTGGAGCGGGGCGTGCACTGCGTCGTCGGCACCTCCGGTTTCGACGCGGAGCGTCTCGCGACCGTCGCGCAGTGGCTGGAGTCGGCGCCGCGGGTGGGCGTGCTCGTCGCGCCGAACTTCGCGATCGGCGCGGTGCTGTCCATGCGGTTCGCCGAGGTGGCCGCCAAGTACTACGAGTCGGTCGAGGTCGTGGAGCTGCACCACCCGCGCAAGCTCGACGCGCCGTCGGGCACCGCCGCGCACACCGCGCGGCTCGTCTCGCAGGCGCGCAGGGCCGCCGGGATGCCGCCGATGCCGGACGCGACGACGCAGGAGGCGGCCGGTGCGCGCGGCACCCTCGTGGGCGACGTGCGGGTGCACTCGCTGCGGGTGGCCGGTCTCGTGGCGCACCAGGAGGTCGTGTTCGGCACCGAGGGCGAGACGCTGACGATCCGGCACGACTCGCTGGACCGGACGTCGTTCATGCCGGGTGTCCTGCTCGCGATCCGCGGCGTCTTCTCCCACCCCGGCCTGACGGTCGGCCTCGACGGGTACCTCGACCTGTGAGGAGCCGCACCGTCGCCTTCGTCCTGATCGCCGCGCTGGTGGTCTACTTCGTGCTGCTCGCGGGCCGGGCGTTCGCCCTGCTCGGCACGGGTGACCCGGTGGGCGTCGCGCTCGGCGTGGGCGTGCTGATCCTGCCGCTCATCGGCGTGTGGGTGGTCTGGACGAACGTGCAGTTCGGCATGCGGACCGAGCGGATGGCGCGGGAGCTGGACGCCGAGGGCGGTCTGCCCGACACGTCCGGCCTCCCGCGCCGCCCGTCCGGCCGCGTCGACCGCGAGGCGGCCGACGAGTGGTTCGAGGAGCGCAGGGCCGAGGTCGAGGCCTCCCCCGAGGACTGGCGCGCCTGGTACCGCCTGGCCCACGCCTACGACCTGGCCGGCGACCGCACGAGGGCCAGGGAAACGATGCGCAAGGCGATAGACCTCCACCCCTGACTTCTCACGTCCGCGAGTTGAGCGTTCAGGCAGGCTGAGTTGAGCGTTCGAGCAGGGTGAGTTGAGCGTTCGAGCATCGCGGGTGGGTCCTCACCGGTCGTAGGTGTCGGCCCAGCGGGCGAGCACCGACCGGGATTCGTCCGGACCGAGCGCGAGTTCGGCGAGAGTCGTCTGCTTGCGCAGGTACGTGCCGATCGCTGCGTCGTCGTCCAGGAAGAGCGTGGCGGCATCGGTCTCCACGTAGGCGACCGGACTGGTGGTGGCCGAAAAGGTCATGAGCGCGTGAGCGGTTTGCACCGACAGGTGGTTGCCCGCCGCGAACGGCACGATCCGGATCGTGATCCCCTCCCAGGAGCACATCAGCGTGACGTGGAGCAGCTGGTCGCGCATGATCCTCCGATCGCCGACCACTCCGCGCAGCGCCGCTTCGTGCACGAAGAACGTGTGCTTCCGCTGGCCCAGCACCTCCTGTCGCTCCATGCGGGCGAGCACGAACGGTTCGATGGAGCCGTCGTGCTCGGTGACGTAGGAGCTCATCATCGCCCGCGCGTAGTCCTCGGTCTGGAGGAGTCCGGGGATCATCATCGGCTCGTACTTGCACAGGCTCTGCGCGGCCCGCTCGTGGATGGTCAAGCACAGCAACGTGTCGGGCACCTGCTGGTCGTGCGGGCGCACCAGATAACCCGTGTCGTGCTCGGCGGCCAGGCGGAAGATGCGGTCGCGGGTGGCGCGGTCGGTGCCGCAGCGTCCGAGCAGGAGCGCGATCTCGACGTCACTGGTGCGGCGCCAGCCCTGCTCCAGCTTGGAGAGCTTGGCGGGGGACCACTCCAGTTCCTCGCACACGTCCACGCCGGTGCGTTCGGCCCGCTTGCGCGCCCGGCGCAGCTCCTCGCCCAGCTCCCGGCTGTGCGCCGTGGTGATCCGCGGCTTCGACTCCCTCATGGCCGGACAAGTTAGCGCCCCTCCGGTGTCGAACTCCGCAGGTCGGGGCCTCTTTCACCCCGAGGAGACCTTCGAGTGCGCTCTTTGGCCAGCGGTACTGATGATCAGTGGAGGAGACCGACCATCGCGGCGGGCGAGGCGGCGAGCGCGGTGTAGCGGGCGAAGCGGCCCAGCACACCGGTGGCCACGTAGGTGCGGACGGACATGCCGGCCAGACCCGCGAGGACGGTCGTGAACATGAACGGCGGCATCCCCACCACGGACGCCACGGCGTGCGTGCCGAACATCCAGTGCGGGTGCTCGTGGCAGCGCTCGCGCACCACCTCCAGCCGCGCGGCCCAGCGGGCACGTCGCGGTGACAGCTCGCGCACCGGCCGTTCGCGCCGCTTGAGGAACGACGGCAGGTGCAACGACCCGCGCGCCGCGAGGAAGTACACGAGCTTCCCGCCGACCTGGCCGAGAGCGACGGCGCCGCCGAGCCACCAGCACGAGATGTGCGGCTGCTGGCTCACCAGGCCGATCACGAAGAGCTCGACGCTGATGAGCGGAACCAGAGCGGAACCTGCCGCGATGCCGAAGGCCAGACCCAACCAGACGAGCAAACAGTGCCTCCCGGGCGTCGAGGACTCGGCGAGGGTAACAAGCCGGTCACGGTTCCAGGAGTAGGGACAGCCCCCCGGAAACCCTGATCTCCCGGAGGGGGCGCCCGGCCGCGTCGAGCGTGCGGACCGTTCCGTCGGGCAGCCAGCCGGCGTGCTCGTAGAAGCTGGTCGACGCCCGGTCGGCCTGCGGAACCCACGCGATGCCACGGGTGGCGCCCGCGTTGCGCAGCACGTGCGCGGCGGCGGCGAGCAGGCGTCCGGCGTGCCCGCGCCGTCCCCAGCGGGGCTCCACGAGCAGCGTGCCGACCAGTGCCGTCGTGGCCGCGTCGGCGGGCAGCGAGCCGTCGGCGTTCGCGACCTCCGGCTCCGGCGCGGGCCCGGCCTGGCAGAACCCGACGACGACACCGCCCTCCGTGGCGACGAGCACGCGGTCGTCGGCGACGGCCGCGCGCCACGCGCCCTCGTTGTCCAGCCCCTCAACCACCTCGGGGGGAAGGATCTCGGCGTAGGCGACGCGCCACGTGTCGCGCTGGATGCGCGCGATCTCGGCGACGTCCGACGGTCGTGCGGGGCGCACCTCTGCATCGGCCATGTGCGGCAACCTAGTCGTCCCTCCGGGACGCTCGTGGGCCACCCCTGCGGGTGATCGTCTTCTCCCCGTCCGACTCGTGGTGCCCGAACGCTCAACTCGCGGTGCCCGAACGCTCAACTCGTGGTGCTCGAACGCTCAACTCGCGGGGAGGGATCTGGCAGCGTGGGGGTGTGAGCAGATGGCTGGCCCTCGGGGTCGTGTACGTCGTGTGGGGATCGACCTACCTGGGAATCCGCTTCACCATCGAGTCGATGCCCCCGCTGCTGTCCGCCGGGGCGCGCTTCCTGGTCGCCGGGCTCGTGCTGGCGCTGGTGGTCGGGCTCGTGGCGGGGTGGCGCGCGCTGCGGGTGACCCGCGCCCAGCTCGGCACGGCGGCGCTGCTGGGGGTGCTGCTGCCCGCGGGCGGGAACGGCCTGGTCAGCGTGGCCGAGCAGCACGTGCCCTCCGCGCTCGCCGCGCTGCTGATCGCGTCCGTGCCGCTGTACGTGGTGCTGCTGCGCACGCTCAGCGGTGAACGGCCGCCGACCGTGACGTTCCTCGGCGTGGCCGTCGGGTTCGCCGGTCTCGCGCTGCTGCTCCTGCTCGGCGGGAACGAGGGCGGCACGCACGGCACGGCGTGGTGGGGGCCGTGGCTGGTGCTGCTCGCCGCGCTGAGCTGGGCCGTCGGCACGTTCGCCGGGACGAAGCTCCCCGTGCCCGCCAACCCGTTCGCGCTGTCCGCGCTGGAGATGATCGCCGGTGGGGCCGCGCTGCTGGTCGGCTCGCTGCTCACCGGGGAGCGGGTCGACCTCGCAGAGGTCACGACGTCGTCCTGGCTGGCCTGGAGCTACCTGGTGGTGTTCGGCTCGCTGCTCGCGTTCAGCTCGTACGTGTTCGTGATGGGGAAGCTGCCGGTGTCGACCGTGGCGACCTACGCCTACGTCAACCCGGTGATCGCGGTGCTGCTCGGCGTCGCGCTGGCGCACGAGCGCTTCGGCGTGGTCCAGTTCGCGGGCGGTGTGCTCGTGCTGATCGCCGTGGTCCTCGTCGTGCGCGCCGAACGCCGTCCCCGCGTCGTGGCGGAACCGGAGCCGGTGCGCGGCTGACGCCGCGCTGGAACTGTCGGGGGCTCGTGGAAGCATCGTCGACCGTGCAGACGATGAGCGCGGCGGTCGCCCGACGGATCGCACTGGCGGCGCAGGGGTTCGCTGATCCGCGTCCGGCGGCCGAACCGACCCGGCGGCACCTGCAACGGGTGCTGGCGCGCACCCAGCTGCTCCAGCTCGACTCCGTCAACGTCGCCGTGCGCGCGCACTACGCGCCCGTGTTCAGCCGTCTCGGGTCCTACGCCCCCGAGCTGCTCGACGCCGCCGCGTGGTCGCACGACAAGCGGCGACCGCGGTTGCTGGTGGAGACGTGGGCGCACGAGGCGAGCCTGATCCCGGTGGAGGACTGGCCGCTGCTGCACTCCGGGGCGAAGAAGCTGCGCTGGGCGCACGACCCGCGCACCGCCGAGGGCGCGCCTCAGCTCGTGGAGGACATCCTCGCCGCGGTGAAGGAGCTGGGCCCGATCGGCGCCGGGGCGCTGGAGCGGGCGCTCGTCGGCGACGGGCCGCGGCGCGCGGGGCCGTGGTGGGACTGGTCGCTGGTCAAGCGGCTGTGCGAGCACCTGTTCGCCGTCGGCGTCCTCACGACGGGCACCCGCAGGGGGTTCGAGCGGCAGTACGACCTCGTGGAGCGGGTGCTGCCGCCCGAGGTGCTGTCCCGCCGGGTCGACGCGGAGGAGGGCGCGCGCGAGCTGATCCGCCGGGCGGCGACCGCGCACGGCGTGGCGACGGAGGCCGACCTCGCCGACTACTACCGGCTCGGCCGCGCGGTCACGCGCCCCGCGATCGGGGCGCTGGTCGAGGAGGGCGTGCTGGAGCCGGTGCAGGTGCGGGGCTGGTCGGCGCCCGCATACCGGCACACCGCGGCGCGGGTGCCGCGCGCGGTCACCGGGCGGGCCCTGCTGTGCCCGTTCGACCCGCTGATCTGGGAGCGCGCCCGCACCGAGCGGATCTTCGGCTTCCACTACCGCATCGAGATCTACGTGCCGGAGCCGAAGCGCGTGCACGGCTACTACGTGTTCCCGTTCCTGCTCGACGGCGACCTCGTCGGCCGGGTCGACCTCAAGGCCGACCGGGCCGCGCGGGTGCTGCGCGTGCAGAGCGCCTTCGCCGAGCCGGGGAGCGACCACGGACGCGTCGCCGTCGAACTCGCGGCGGAGCTGCGGCACGCGGCCGAGTGGCTGGGCCTGGACGACGTGGTGGTCGCCCAGCGCGGGGATCTCGCCCCCGCGCTGGGCGCCGTGGTGGGAGGGGTCAGCTCACCGACGTCGTGACGAGGGCGTCACCGCTGCCGGTGCGGCCGGTGACGACCAGCGGGGTCTCGCCCTCGGGCGGACGGCTGGACACCTCCAGCTCGCTGCGCGCCTGGCCCGACCCGGACGACAGGTCGACCCTGGCGACGACACCCGTGCGCACGCCGACGCGGATCTCACCGGAACCGGTGACGATCTGCACCGTGCCGGCCACCGCGTCGGCGACGGTCAGGTCGCCACCGCCCGATCGGGCCTGCACGTCGCCCTGCACCGCGCCGAGCCAGACGTCGCCGGTCCCGGTCGTGAGCACCGAGTTGCCGCCGATCGAGGACACCTCGACGTCACCGCTGCCGGTCTTCACGCGCACCCCGGCGGGCATCGGGCCCAGGCGCACCGCGCCGGACCCCGAGTTCACCCGGGCCGCCGCGTCGGCGCGGTCCGCCGTCACCTCACCGGTGCCGGTGGTGACGTCGAGCCTGCCCGCCGATCCGGTGACCACGACGTCCGCCGAACCCGTGCGCACCGTGACGTGGCTGCCGGAGCGGGCGCGCACGGTCACCGCGAGCGGCACGGCGCGCAGCGGCAGCGCCTGCGAGGACTGCACCCGCAGCCGCTGGCCGGACAGCTCGACGCGGGCGTCGCGCACCGCCTCGGCCGGCCCGGTCTGCTGCTGGCCACCGCCGAACTGGTCGTTCACCCAGCCCAGCAGCCCGTTGAGACCGTCGGTCCACGACCCGCCCGCGGCCGGGTCGTGCCGCAGTTCGACGTGCACCCCCGGCTCGTCGACCAGGTGGACCGCCACCCGGCCACCGAGGATCGCCACGTCGACCTCGATCGCGCCGTCCACCTCGAAGCTCTGTCGCCGGACGAGGCCCGGCTCCTGTTCCTGCTCGTGCTGCTGCTCGGTCATCTGCTTCCTTCCCCCGCCGTCAGCCCTGGACCCAGCCGCGGACCCGGGAGGAGCCCCGGCCGTCGGCGTGGTGTCCCCGGTCCCCGTCGTCCCACCCCCTGCGGCCGGAGCCCGACAGGGCGCCCTGCACCGCCTGTGACACGAACGTGTTGAGCGAGACGCCCTGCGTCTGCGCCGCCCGCTCGGCCTTCGACTTGAGCTCGTCGAACAGGCGCAGCGTGATGCGGCTGATGTCACCGGTGGCGTCACCCGCGCCGAAGGGCGGCGGCGGAGGCGTGGCCGCCCGCGGCGGCGCGTCGTCGTGGCCGGAGGTGCCGGTCACGACGACCTGCACGTCCCGCCCGTCCAGCCGCACCTCGACGACGTGGTCGTCCAGCGAGGCCGTGACCTGGGCCGCCAGGTCGGAGAGGGCGTTCATGAGGGCGAGCCGCGCGGCGGGCTCGATCGCGGCGGACAGCACGGCAGCCGTGCGCCGGGTCTGGTCGTCCCCGGCGGAAGCGGCGGTCGCGAGGTCCTCGCGCAGTGCTGCGATGTACGGCGAGAGATCCATGACGCCACTATGACGTCACATGTGGTGTCACGTCAAGGTCGCAGTGATGTCACGGCCGTGTGGTCTAGGCTCGCCACGTCGTCCGAGCAGTGAAGAGAGGGTCCGTCGTGACCGAGACGGTTTCGCCGAAGGTGCAGTTGATCGCGAAGACGGAGTTCTTCCCTCCGGCGGACGTGCCGTGGTCCACCGACACCGACGGCGGCGAGGCGCTCGCCGAGTTCGCGGGCCGCGCCTGCTACCAGTCGTGGACGAAGCCGAACCCGGCCACCGCCACCAACGCGGGCTACATCCAGCACATCATCGAGGTCGGTCACCTCTCCGTGCTGGAGCACGGCTCGGTGAGCTTCTACATCACCGGCATCTCCCGCTCGCTCACCCACGAGCTGATCCGCCACCGGCACTTCTCCTACTCGCAGCTCTCGCAGCGCTACGTGCCCGAGCGCGAGGCCGCCATGGTCGAGCCGGACGTCATCGCGAACGACCCCGAGCTGCACGCGCGCTTCCTGGCCGCCGCCGAGGCCAGCGTCGCCGCCTACAACGACCTGCTGAAGGGGCTGGAGGAGAAGTTCTCCGACGTCTCCAGCGCCACGCTGCGCCGCAAGCAGGCCCGCCAGGCCGCGCGCGCCGTGCTGCCCAACGCCACCGAGACGCGCATCGTCGTGTCCGGCAACTACCGCGCGTGGCGGCACTTCGTGGCCATGCGCGCCACCGAGCACGCCGACGTGGAGATCCGCGAGCTGGCCGTGCAGTGCCTGCGCCAGCTCCAGAAGGCCGCTCCGAACGTCTTCGCCGACTTCTCGATCTCCGCCCTGCCCGACGGCACCGAGATCGCCTCCAGCCCGATGGTCACCGAGGGCTGACGAGGATGAAGCGACTGGTCGTCGACGTCAGGCCCGGCGAGTACGCGGTGGCCAGGCTGGCCGCCGACGCCCCGCTGCCGCCCGGCCTGCTCGACCTGCCCGGCCTGGTGTCGGTGACGCGCACGCCCGACGAGCTGTCCGTCGTGTGCCCGGCCGCGAACGCTCCGGACGTGGAGACCGCCCAGGTGGGGTGGCGCCTGCTGACCGTGCGCGGTCCGCTGGAGTTCACCCTCACCGGCATCATGGCCGCCCTCTCGGGCGAGCTCGCCGCCGCCGGGGTGAGCCTGTTCGCGATGTCCACCTACGACACCGACCACCTGCTCGTGAAGGGCGCCGACCTGCGGCGCGCGGTGCTCGCGCTGCGCGCCGCCGGACACGAGGTGCCGGAACCCGAGGAGAACTGAACCGTTTTCCGCTCGCGCACGTGCGAGTGGTGTGACGAACCGGAGATCCAGCCGCGCAGCGGAGTCCTGTCCACAGCGCGCACCCGGATCGCCGCACCACGTCGCTCCACGCGCGAGGAGGTGGGCACCGTGAACGGGCCGGGCAGCGACGCGCTGCGCGTCATCGGCAGCAGGTACGCCCTGACCGCCGAACTCGGCCGCGGAGCCGCGGGTGTCGTCTGGCGGGGGCACGACCTGCTCCTCGGCCGCGGCGTGGCCGTCAAGGAGCTCCGCCTCCCGCTCGACACCGGCGAGCGCGAGCACGTCCACGGCCGCGTGCTGCGCGAGGCGCGCACCGCGGGCAGGCTCAACCACCCCGGCGTGGTGGCCGTGCACGACGTGGTGCCCGACGGAGACTCCGCGTTCATCGTCATGGAGGTCGTCGAAGCGCCCACGCTCGCGGACCTGGTGGCCGAGCGAGGACCGCTGCCGGCCGCCGAGGTGATGTCGATCGCCGTGCAGGCGCTGTCGGCGCTGGAGGCCGCGCACGCGGCGGGCGTCGTGCACCGCGACGTGAAGCCCGCGAACCTCATGGTCCACGCGGACGGCCGGGTGAAGCTCACCGACTTCGGCATCGCGCAGGCGGTCGACGACCCGAGCCACACCCTGCGCGGCACGGTGGTCGGATCACCCGCCTACATGGCGCCGGAGCGCGTCCGCGGCTGGGACGCCACCCCCGCCTCCGACCTGTGGTCGCTCGGCGCGACGCTCGCGTGCGCGGTCGAGGGCGTCGCGCCGTTCGCGCGCACCTCCACGGCCTCGACCCTGTTCGCGATCACCACCGAGACCCCTCGGCTCACCAGGGCCAGCGGCGTGCTCGCCACCCTGATCACCGGCCTGCTCACGCCGGAGACGCACCTGCGGCTCACCGCGGAGGGGGCGCGGGAACTGCTCCGCGGCGTCGTCGCGGGGCAGGACGCCGACCGGGCGGAGACGGCGCGGTCGCGGCGACGGCCGCGCAGGCCCGTCGCCGGGCTGCTGGCGGTGCTGGCCGCGCTCGGCGGGCTCGCCGGAGGCGTGCTGGCCGGTCGCACGGTCCTCGCGCCCGATCCGCTGCTGCTGGCGGTCTCCCCGGTGTCCGCGGGGGAGAGCGGGAAGCCGACCGTCCTGACGTTCGGGCGGGGCGGCCAGGTCCCGGCGTTCGAGCTGGGCGGCGACGGCTGCGGCGTCGAGCGGCTCGCCGAGGGCGACCCGGTGCTGCGCTCGGAGAACGTCTCGTGCGCCGAGCCGCACCGCATCGAGGTGTACGCCGTGCAGGCGCCCTTCGGCGACCTCGGCCGGAACGCGGAGTACCCCGGCGACGAGTGGCTGCGCGACCACGGCGCCGTCCACTGCGCCCAGCAGTTCGACTCGCCGCGCGTGCGCCGCCCCGAGGGCGGCCCGGACCTCGCGTTCGGCGCGCTCGTGCCCTCGCGCACCGAGTGGACGTTCGCCGACGCCGACAGCCGCGGATCGCAGGTCGTGGTCTGCGTGCTGTGGCGCGCGGACGAGGGGGACCTCACCGGCGCGTTCGCCGCTGGGTAACGTCGGCCCTCCGAACACCCTGCCCGTTCGAGCTCTGGAGTGATCGACGTCGTGAGCGGACCACTGGGCGGCGCGGCGGCGCCGCGGATGATCGGCAACCGGTACGCGCTGCTCGCGGAACTGGGCCGCGGGTCCATGGGAATCGTCTGGCGCGCCCAGGACAACGTCATCGGCCGCAAGGTCGCCGTCAAGGAGCTGCACCTGCCCGAGGGCGTGCCGCCCGAGGAGCGCCAGGTCCTCCAGCGGCGGGTGCTGCGCGAGGCCCGCACGGCCGGGGCGCTCAGCGACCCCGGTGTGGTGACCGTGCACGACGTGGTCGTCGAGGGCGGGCTCACCTACATCGTCATGGAGCTGGTCGAGGCGCAGAACCTCGACACCCTGGTCCGAGCCCGCGGACCCATGCCGCCGGAGCACGTCGTGGGCATCGGGCTGCGCGTCCTGTCCGCGCTGCACGCCGCGCACATGGCCGGGATCGTGCACCGCGACGTGAAGCCCGGCAACATCATGGTCGGCATGGACGGCCAGGTGAAGCTCACCGACTTCGGCATCGCGCAGGCCGTGGACGACCCGGGGCTGACCGTGAACGGCGCCATCGTCGGCTCACCGGCCTACCTGTCGCCCGAACGGGTGCGCGGTGAGCCCGCGACGCCCGCCTCCGACCTGTGGGCCTTCGGCGCGACCCTCGCCTACGCCGTGGAGGGCGTGGCGCCGTTCCAGCGCACGTCCACCGCCTCCACCCTGCACGCGATCATGAACGAGACGCCGCAGCTGCACCGCGCGCAGGGATCGCTGGCCGCCGCCATCTCCGGCCTGCTCGCCTCCGACCCGCGCGCCAGGCTCACCGCCACCCAGGCCGCCGCGCTGCTCGGCGGGAGCGGGACCGGTCCGGTCGCCGTCTCCTCCGCCCCGCCGCCGCAGCGGCAGCGGTCCGGCCGCGCGAAGGCGCCGCTCGTCGTCGCCGCGGTCGTGGCCGTGCTCGCCCTGCTCGCCGCCGGGTTCGCCACCGGCCGGGTCACCGCGCCCGAGGTCGCCGCCACCGGTGAGCAGCAGGTCGCGGCCCCGGTGACCGAGCTGGACGTCACCGCCATGACCTTCGGCCGGCAGGGGCAGATCCCGGTCTGGGCGATGGGGGAGCCGGGCTGCGGCAAGGAACCGCTCGTGGAGGGCGTCGCGTTCGACTGGTTGCAGAACGTCGAGTGCACCGTGCCGCACCAGATCGAGCGCTACGCCGCCGAGACCCCGTTCTACGACCTCGCCAGCAAGGGCGTCGACGTGCCCTACCCCGGTGAGCAGTGGTTCCGCGACTACGCCCTGCACTACTGCGACCTGCACGCCAGGACCCTGCGCGTGGCGCAGGAGGGCCGCGACGCGCTGACCTTCACCGGCCTCGTCCCGTCGGAGGCCGAGTGGAACCACCGCGACGGCGAGACCGTGGGCGCCAAGGAGGTCCTGTGCGTCCTCGCCCGCGCCGACGGCGCCCCGCTCACCGCCCCGGCGGCCGGGTGAGCCGCGACATCTCGATTCGACGAAACCGTTGGGCCGTTCGCCGGGTCTGACGTAGCGTTCCGGCTCTGGCCCGACCGCTTGGGGAGTGACGACGGTGAGTGGACCGCAAGGCGTCGTGCAGCCGCGCGTCATCGCGGGCAGGTACACCCTGCTCGCCGAACTGGGGCGCGGTGGTATGGGCGTCGTGTGGCGCGCGCAGGACGACGTGATCGGTCGCCACGTCGCCATCAAGGAGCTGCACCTGCCCGACGGCGTCCCGCCGGAGGAGCGGCGCGTGCTGGAGGAGCGGGTGCTGCGCGAGGCCCGCACGGCGGGGCGCCTCAACGACCCCGCCGTGGTCACGGTGTTCGACGTGGTCGCCGAGCACGGCCTCACCTACATCGTGATGGAGCTGGTCGAGGCCGCGACGCTGTCGGCGATCGTCGCCCAGCGGGGGCCGATGCCCCAGGAGCGGGTGGCCGCCGTCGCGGAGCAGGTGCTGTCGGCGCTGGAGGCCGCGCACGCGGCGGGCATCGTGCACCGCGACGTCAAGCCCGGCAACCTCATGGTGCGCCCGGACGGCCGGGTCAAGCTCACCGACTTCGGCATCGCGCAGGCCGTGGACGACCCGCGGCTGACCACCAGCGGCAGCCTGATCGGCTCACCGGCCTACCTGTCGCCCGAGCGCATCCAGGGGCACGCGGCCGGTCCCGCGTCCGACCTGTGGGCACTGGGCGCGACCCTCTGCTTCGCCGTCGAGGGGTACAACCCCTACGAGCGCTCCTCCACGGCGTCGACCCTGCACGCGATCATGAACGAGACACCCCGGCTGACCAGGGCGCAGGGCGTGCTCGCCGCCGTCATCAGCGGTCTGCTCGTGACCGACCCCGCGGTGCGGCTGTCCGGCGCGCAGGCCCGCTCGCTGCTCCAGCACGCGAACGCGGGCACGCCGCCGAACGGGACACCGGCCACCGTGACGTACACGCCGCCCGGCGTCCGGCCGGCGTGGCGGCGCAACCTCCTGATCGCCGCCGCCGCGTTCGCCGCCGTCCTGCTGTTCGCCGCCGGGATCTACGTCGACCGGCTGTTCTTCGGCCCGCCGGGACCGCCCGAGGCGATGCAGCCCACCGTCACCTACGGCACCGGCGGGACGCTGCCCGAGTTCACGCTCAGCGCGAGGTCCTGCGGCGACGACTTCCTCGGCGACACCGTGCGGATCAGCTCCGCCACCTGCACCGACCCCCACCGGATCGAGGTGTTCGCCGACGCGACGCCGTTCGGCTCCGCGGCCACGGTGCCCCACCCCGGCGCGCAGCGCCTCGCCTCCTACGCCGAGAACCTCTGCACGATGTACTTCACCTCGGGCGTCGTGCCGGTCGAGAACAAGGACGAGGTCTTCCGGTACGCCGCCGTGGTGCCGTCGCAGGCGGAGTGGAAGACCGACTACTCCGCGTCCGACGGCGAGCGCGACGTCTACTGCGTGCTGTGGCGGACCGATCACGCCGAGATGGACGCGCTGGTCGCCGACACCGGCAAGTGATCACGGCGTAGCGTGTGCGCCATGGGACTCGCGGACGACGAACGGCGGCTGTTGTCGGACCTGCTCACCGAGGTCGGGCCCGAGGCGCCCACCCTGTGCTCCGGATGGCGCGCGAAGGACCTCGCGGCGCACCTGGTGCTGCGGGAGCGGCGCCCCGACGCCGTGCTGGGGATCGTGGCTCCCGCGCTGGCGGCGCGGACGCAGCGCGTGCAGGACTCCTACGCCGCGAAGCCGTGGCCCGAACTGGTGAACCTGGTGCGCGGCGGGCCGCCCCGCTGGACGCCGTTCGCGCTGCCGAAGGTCGGCGAGCTGCTGAACGCGGGGGAGTACTTCATCCACCACGAGGACGTGCGCCGGGCCGTCGAGGGCTGGGAGCCGCGGCCCGCCGACGAGCGGCGCGACGCCCCGCTGTGGGCCACGCTCAAGCAGACCTCGCGGATGCGGTTCCGCACCAGCGCGCACGGCGTGCTGCTGCGCCGCCCGGACGGCCGGGTGCTCGTCGCGAAGGACGCGCCGTCGCCGGTGACGATCACCGGGCCGGTCGGCGAACTGGTGCTGTTCTGCTCCGGGCGGGACGCCGTGCGGGTGGAGTTCGAGGGTGATCCGGAGGCGGTCGCGGCCGTCCGATCGCTCGACAGGACCACGTAGTCGCTGCTCGCCGACCGCCACGCGGTAGCGTTTCGCCCATGACCGGATGTCCCACCGCCTCACCCGGCCGACCCTTCGGCCGCGTGCTCACCGCCATGGTCACCCCGTTCGACGCCCACGGCGGCGTGGACCTGGACACGGCGCAGCAGCTCGCGAAACACCTCGTGGAGCTGGGCAACGACGGGCTCGTGGTCAACGGCACCACCGGCGAGAGCCCGACGACCAGCGACGCGGAGAAGGCGGACCTGATCCGCGCCGTCGTCGAGGCCGTCGGCGCCGACGCCACGATCGTGAGCGGCGTGGGCACCTACGACACGGCGCACAGCGTGCACCTCGCGCAGCAGGCCGAGAAGGCCGGTGCGCACGGCACGCTGGTCGTGACGCCGTACTACTCGCGGCCCACGCAGCGCGGCCTGCTGGCGCACTTCACCGCCGTCGCGGACGCCACCGCGCTGCCCGTCATGCTCTACGACATCCCGCCCCGCAGCGTCGTCCCGATCGAGGTCGACACGCTCAAGCAGCTCGCGGAGCACCCGCGCATCGTCGCCGTGAAGGACGCCAAGGCGGACCTGCACGCGGGTGCGCGGGTCATCTCGGCCACCGATCTGGCCTACTACTCCGGCGACGATCCGCTGAACCTCCCGTGGCTGTCCGTCGGCGCGGTCGGTGTCGTCAGCGTGATCAGCCACCTCGCGGCCGACCGGCTGCTCTCCATGCTCGACGCGCACGAGTCGGGTGACGTCGTGCGCGCACGTCAGATCAACGAGGGCGTCCTGCCCCTGTTGCAACCGTTCAACCGGCTGCCCGGAGTGACCTACGCGAAGGCCGCGCTGCGACTGCGCGGGATCGACGTGGGAGACCCGAGGCTGCCGCACGTGCCAGCCACCCCCGAGGAGGTCGACGGCGTCGCCGCCGACCTGGCCGCGGGTGGCGTGGCCCTGGGGGTGCAGGCATGACCAAGTCCAACACGGCACCCGGCCCTCTGGCCGAGGGCGCCCTGCGCATCGTGGCGCTCGGCGGCATCGGCGAGATCGGCCGGAACATGACCGTCTTCGAACACGCGGGGCGGCTGCTCGTCGTCGACTGCGGGGTGCTCTTCCCCGAGGACGCGCAGCCCGGCGTCGACCTGATCCTGCCGGACTTCCGCGCGATCGAGAACCGGCTCGACGACATCGAGGCCGTCGTCCTGACGCACGGTCACGAGGACCACATCGGCGCGGTGCCGTTCCTGCTCAAGCAGCGGCCCGACGTGCCGGTGATCGGCTCGCGGTTCACGCTGGCGCTGCTCGCCGCGAAGTGCAAGGAGCACCGGCAGAACCCGAAGCTGATCGAGGTCGCGGAGGGGCAGCACCACCCCGCCGGCCCGTTCGACCTGGAGTTCTTCGCCGTCAACCACTCCATCCCGGACGCGCTGGCCGTGGCCATCCGCACGGCGGCCGGAGTGGTGCTGCACACCGGCGACATCAAGCTGGACCAGCTCCCGCTGGACGGCAGGCTGACCGACCTGGCCGGGTTCTCCCGCCTCGGCGACGAGGGAGTCGACCTGTTCCTGGTCGACTCCACCAACGCCGAGGTCCCCGGGTTCGTGATCTCCGAGCGCGAGATCGGCCCGGTGCTCGACAACGTGGTCCGCGAGGCGACGCAGCGGGTGATCGTGGCCTGCTTCGCGAGCCACGTGCACCGCGTGCAGCAGGTGCTCGACGTGGCGGTGAAGCACGGCCGCAGGGTCGCGCTGGTCGGCCGGTCGATGGTGCGCAACATGGGCATCGCCGTCGACCTGGGCTTCCTGCAGGTGCCGAACGGCCTGTTCGTGGACCTCGACGCGGCCATGCAGATGCCCGACGACCAGGTGATGTTCGTGTCGACCGGGTCGCAGGGCGAGCCGATGTCGGCGCTGTCGCGGATGGCGCGCGGTGAGCACCGGCAGATCTCCATCCGCCCCGGCGACACCGTCATCCTGGCCAGCTCGATGATCCCCGGCAACGAGACCGCCGTGTTCGGCATCATCAACGGCCTGGTCCAGCTCGGCGCCAACGTCGTGCACCAGGGCAACGCCAAGGTGCACGTGTCCGGGCACGCGCCGGCCGGTGAGCTGCTGTTCCTGTTCAACGCGGTCCGCCCGAGCAACGTCATGCCGGTGCACGGCGAGTGGCGGCACCTGCGGGCCAACGCGGCGCTGGCCGTGAAGACCGGCGTCTCGCCGGACCACGTGGTGATCGCCGAGGACGGCGTCGTCGTGGACCTCGTCGACGGCAAGGCCTCCATCAGCGGCCGGGTCGAGGTGGGCTACGTCTACGTGGACGGCCTGTCGGTGGGCGACGTCAACGAGTCGACGCTGTCGGACCGGCTCGTGCTGAGCGAGGGCGGGTTCATCGCGATCACGGTGGCCATCGACTCCAAGACCGGTCGCGCGGTGGCTCCGCCCACGGTGTCCGGCCGCGGGTTCTCCGACGACCCGAAGGCGCTGGACCAGGCCGTCTCGCTGGTCGAGATGGAGCTGTCGCGCACCGAGATCGAGGGTGTGACCGACCCGCACCGCATCGCGCAGTCCGTGCGCCGCATCGTGGGACGCTGGGTGGCCGACACCTACCGCCGCCGCCCGATGATCGTGCCCACGATCATCCCCGTCTGACCTCTCGGGACCCGGTGGCGGCATCAGCCCCGCCGCCGGGTCACCCGTCCTGCTGGGCCACCTCGTGCAGCCGGTTCACGATGCGCTCCAGGTCGCGCAGCTCGTCGTCGGTCAGCCGCGCCAGCAGGGCGCGCATGTGCTGCGAACCCTGCTCCTGCAACGTGCGGACGAGCGCGCGTCCCGCCTCGGTCGGCTCGACCAGGCGCACCCGCCGGTCGTGCGGGTCCTCCCTCCTGGCCACCAGGTCCTGCGCCGCGAGCCGGTCCACGATGCCCGTGACGGTCGCCGAGCTGACCCCGAGCGCGCGGGTGAGGTCCTGGCTGGAGCACGCGTCCTCGCGGAAGAGGATCACCAGCACCTTGAGCTGCTGCATCGTCAGGTGCAGCGAGAGCAGCGGGTTCGCGTGCGACGAGGCGACCAGTCGCTCCAACCGGTACTGCGCGGTCAGCACGCGGGCGATCAGCTCGTCCTTCTCCCCGTCAAGCACCGGGTGACGGTAACAGCCTCGCGCAGATGGGCTAATGTTTCGCCTGACGCTAAATGTCTGCCTCGGGCTAATCATTTTTCCACGGAGCCGCCATGACCTCGCTGGCCAGAGTCAGCCTCGCGAACCGCGCCCTCGTGGCGCTGGTGGCGATCACCGCCACGATCTTCGGGATCTTCGCCATCCCCTCCCTCAAGCAGGAGCTCCTGCCGTCGCTGGAGTTCCCCGCCGCGGTCGTGGTGGCGCCCTACCTCGGCGCGACCCCGGAACTGGTCGAGGACCAGGTCGCCGAGCCGATCGAGAGCGCCGTGCGCGCGGTCGACGGCGTGGACGCCGTCACCTCCACCTCGCGCGACGGCTCGGCCACCGTGCAGGTCGAGTTCGAGTACGGCACGCCGGTCGGCGACGCGGTGAGCGACCTGCAGCAGGCGATCAACCGGATCAGCTCCCAGCTGCCGGAGGACGTCGAGCCCACGGTCGTCGCGGGCAGCACGGCCAACCTGCCCGCCGTGGTCCTCGCGGTCAGCTCCGACGCCGACCAGCGTCAGCTCGCCGACGACCTGCGGCGCTCGGTGCTGCCGGAGCTCCAGGCGATCACCGGCGTGCGCGAGGCCACCGTCACCGGCGCCCGCGCCGACCGGGTCGTCGTCACGCCGAACGGCGCCGCGCTCGCCGCCGCCCGCGTGCAGCCCACGGCCGTCGCCGACGTGCTGAGGTCCAACGGCGTGTCGATCCCCGCCGGGTCGCTCACCGACGGCGAGCAGAGCCTCAACGTCCAGGTCGGCCAGAAGCTGACCTCCGTCGACGAGGTGCGCGGCCTGTACCTGCCGGGCGCGCAGCTGGTGCGCCTCGGCGACGTGGCGACCGTCGAGCAGGTGGCCACCGACGCCACCTCCATCACCCGCACCAACGGCCAGGACAGCCTCGGCGTCTCGCTGACCCTGACGCCGGACGGCAACGCCGTCGACGTGTCGCACCGGGTGCGCGAGCTGCTGCCGTCGCTCACCACCGCGCTGGGCGGCGGCGGCGCGCTCACCGTCGTGTTCGACCAGGCCCCGTTCGTGGAGAAGTCCATCGAGGGCCTCACCACGGAGGGCGCGCTCGGGCTCGCGTTCGCGGTGCTGGTGATCCTGGTCTTCCTGTTCTCGGTGCGCTCCACGCTCGTCACCGCGGTGTCGATCCCGCTGTCCGTGGTGATCGCGCTCATCGCCCTGTGGGCGGGCGGCCTGTCGCTGAACATCCTCACGCTGGGCGGTCTCACCATCGCCATCGGCCGGGTGGTCGACGACTCGATCGTGGTGCTGGAGAACATCAAGCGGCACCTCGGCTACGGGGAGGACAAGCAGCGGGCCGTCCTCGACGGCGTGAAGGAGGTGGCGGGCGCGGTGACCGCGTCCACGCTCACCACCGTCGCGGTGTTCCTGCCCATCGCGCTGACCGGCGGCATGGTCGGCGAGCTGTTCTCCGCGTTCGCGATCACCGTCACCGTCGCGCTGCTGGCCTCGCTGCTCGTCTCGCTCACGGTCATCCCGGTGCTCGCGTACTGGTTCCTGCGCCCGTCGGCGGGGGAGACCTCGGAGGAGGAGGTCGTGGAGCAGGAGCGCCGCAGCTTCCTCCAGCGCGCCTACCTGCCGGTGCTGCGGTTCGCGACCACCCGCAGGTGGGCCACGGTGCTCGTCGCCGTGCTCCTCTTCGGCGGCACGCTCGCGCTCGTCCCGCGCCTGGAGACCAACTTCATCGACTCCTCCGGCCAGAACACCCTGAGCATCCGGCAGGAGCTGCCGCCGGGCACCGGCCTGGCGGCCACCGACGCCGCGGCGAAGCGGGTCGAGGAGGTGCTCGCCGACGTCGACGCCGTCGAGACCCACCAGGTCACCATCGGCTCCGGCGGCGGCGGGTTCGCCGCGTTCGCCGGAGGCGGTGACACCGGCACCGCGTCGTTCTCGATCACCCTGGCCGAGGACAGCGACACGGCCGCCGTCGAGCAGGAGCTGCGCACCCGCACCGAGGGGCTCGACGGGGACATCACCGTCGGCGCCGGTGGCGGCGGCGGGTTCAACGCGACCTCCGTCGAGGTCGCCGTGCAGGCGACGGACGCCGAGGTGCTGCGGACCGCGTCCGAGGCGGTGCGCGCCGCCGTGCAGGACACGCCGGGGCTCACCGACGTGACCAGCGACCTCGCCGAGAGCACCCCGCGCGTGCAGATCGCCCTGAAGCGCGAGGCCGCCGCGCGGGCCGGGCTCACCGACACCACCGCCGGGCAGGTCGTCGCACAGGCGTTCCGCGGCGCACCCGTGACGCAGCTGTCCGTGGACGGCGAGCAGCTGGACGTCGTGCTGCGCAGCGGCGCCGCGCCCGCGACGCTCGACGAGGTGCGGAACCTGCCGCTGCCCACCGCGGCGGGCATCGTGCGGCTGGGCGAGGTGGCCGACGTGACCGAGGTCGCGGGTCCCGTGCAGATCAAGCGGGTCGACGGCGAGCGCAGCGCCACGGTCTCGGCCACCGCGACCGAGCAGAACATCGGCGCCGTCACCGCCGACCTCCAGCAGCGGCTCGACGCCGTCGAGCTGCCCGAGGGGGCGACGTTCTCCATCGGCGGCGTCAGCGCCGACCAGCAGGACGCCTTCGGCGACCTGGGACTCGCGCTGCTCGTGGCCGTCGCGCTGGTGTTCACGATCATGGTCGTGACGTTCCGCAGCCTGATCCAGCCGCTGATCCTGCTCGTGTCGATCCCGTTCGCGGCGACCGGCGCGATCGTGCTGCTGCTCGTCTCCGGCACCCCGCTCGGCGTCCCGGCGCTGATCGGCGTGCTGATGCTCGTGGGCATCGTCGTGACGAACGCGATCGTGCTGATGGACCTGATCAACCAGTACCGGGCGCAGGGCGCGGGGATCATCGAGGCCGTGGTCGAGGGCGGGCGGCGCAGGCTGCGCCCGATCCTCATGACGGCGGCGGCGACGATCTTCGCGCTGGTGCCGATGGCGCTGGGCGTCACCGGCAGCGGCGGGTTCATCTCGCAGCCGCTCGCGATCGTCGTGATCGGCGGCCTGATCAGCTCGACGCTGCTGACCCTGGTGCTCGTGCCGACGCTCTACACGGTGGTCGAGAACACGAAGGAGCGCATCGCGCGCCGCCGAGCCGCGAAGCGCGGCACCCCGGCGACGCCGGAGCCCGACCTCGTGGACGCCTGAGGACGAGCGGGTCGCGGGTGATCGCACCCGCGACCCGCCGGTCTCAGGCGGTCGGCCTCCACGGGCTGCTGCCCGTGGTGGGCCTGGTCGGGTCGTGGAACGCGGGCAGGTCCGGCTCGTCCGCGCGCAGCGGGGCCAGGCCGTCCGCGATCGCCCGCATGATCCGCTCGTGCGCGCGCCGGGCATCACCGGGACGGCCCTCGCTCAGGTCGGAGAGGTCCACGGGAGCGCCGAAGTGGACCCTCAGCGCCGGCCGCCGCCGCACCGACCGCAGCCACGAGGTCAGGTAGGGCAGCAGATCCTGCCACCCCGACACCTTCAGGTTTCCCCAGTAGCACGCCTCGTGCGCGCCCCACTGGCTCACCGGCACGACCCGCGCGCCCGAGCCGAGCGCGATGCGCGCGAGCCCCGTCTTGCCGCGCTCCGGCCACAGGCCGGGATCGAGGCTGATCTTGCCCTCGGGGTAGATCACGATGGGCACGCCGGCGCGCAGCGCCGCGACGATGTCGGCCATCGCGGCGGCGGCGTTGCCGCTCTCCCGGTCCACGCCGAGGTGCCCGCTCCTGCGCAGCACCCACCCCACCACCGGCACGCCGAGCAGCCCTCCTGCCAGCACGAACCGCGGCGCCAGGTCGATGCGGCGGCTCGCGGCGACCAGCGTCATCGGGTCCAGGTTGCTGATGTGGTTGGACGCGAGCAGCAGCGGCGTGCCGCGCAGGTCGTCCGGAACGTCCCCGGTCACCTCCAGCCGTCCGGTCAGGGCGACGAAACCTCGATTGAGCGCCACCATCAGCTGCCAGATCGCCGGTGCGGACGAGACGCGTCCAGCACGGCGTGTCGGGGTGTGTGAGCGGGCGTTCCGAGCAACCATGGGGCGGAGCATGGCACGCGCTCTCCCCACGACCGCTCGGGGACGTCGTCCAGTCGCGGAGTTGTGCGACCAGTGTGACTGGTGTGACGAAAGGGAATACGGTATAGGGCATGGCCGGGCGGACTGGAACATCCGGGAGAGGCACGGCGCGCGCGAAGAGCGGGTCGAAGCCGCGCTCCAGCACATCCCGAGCGCGGTCGGGCAGCGCGAAAGCGGCCCCGGCGAAGAGGGCGCCCGCGCGGCGCCCGGCGGCGAGGAAGCGGTCGGGCGGCGGCGTGACGGCGGGCTGGAACCTGGTCGCCAGAGGTGTCGGCGGCATGACCAGGGCAGTCGGCCGCACCAGGGACCTCGACCCCGAGCACCGCCGCGACGGCCTCGGACTGCTGCTCATCGCCCTCGGCGGGATCAGCGCGGCCGGGGTGTGGTGGCGCGCGGGCGGTCCCGTCGGCGCGTTCTTCGACGTGGCCCTGCGCAGCAGCGTCGGCACGACCGCTGTGTTCCTGCCGGTCGTGCTGGTCGTCGTCGGCATCGTCCTCATGCGCACCGAGCCCGACCCCGAGTCGCGTCCCCGCCTGGTGATCGGCGGCCTGCTCATGACGCTGGGCGTGCTCGGCATGTTCCACCTCATCGGCGGCCTGCCCACCGATCCCGTCGCCCGCCGCGACGCCGGCGGCGCCGTCGGCTACCTCGCGGGCGGCTTCCTCGCCCAGGGCCTCACGGCGTGGGTCGCCGGGCCGCTGCTGGTGCTCATCGGGCTCTACGGCCTGCTGGTGTTCACCGCGACGCCCTTCCGCCGCATCCCGGACCGGTTGGCCGCGCTGGTCAACCGCACCGGCGACGATCTGGACGGCTTCGGCGCCGAGTCGGACTTCGACGACGAGTACGACGAGCACGACGACGAGCCCGCGCCCGCGCCGCCCGCGCTGCGCCGCCCGTCCCGCCGCCGGCAGACCGCGAGCGCCGACGCGCAGCCGGAGCTGCCGCTGGACGCCGAGGAGGAGCCGCAGGCCCCCGCGCCCACGCGGCCGCTGCCGAAGCCGCGGCCGAAGCCGAGGGCCACGCCCCCGGCGGAGCGGCCGAGCGAGCAGCCGCTGGTCGTGCGCGCGGTGGAGGGCGACTACCAGCTCCCGCCGCCGGGCGTCCTGAAGGACGGCGACGCGCCGAAGACCCGCAGCAAGGCCAACGACCACATGATCGAGGCGATCACCGGGGTCCTCGACCAGTTCTCCATCGACGCGCAGGTCACCGGGTTCACCCGCGGTCCCACGGTCACCCGCTACGAGGTCGAACTGGGCCCCGGCGTGAAGGTCGAGAAGATCACCGCGCTGACCAAGAACATCGCCTACGCCGTCGCCACCGACAACGTGCGGCTCCTCGCGCCGATCCCCGGCAAGTCCGCCGTGGGCATCGAGGTGCCCAACAGCGACCGCGAGATGGTGCGCCTCGGCGACGTGCTGCGCTCGCCGACCACGGTCGCCGACGCTCACCCGATGGTGATCGGCCTGGGCAAGGACATCGAGGGCCACTTCGTCACGGCGAACCTGACGAAGATGCCGCACCTGCTCGTCGCCGGGTCCACGGGCTCCGGAAAGTCGAGCTTCGTGAACTCGATGCTCGTCTCGCTGCTCGCCCGCGCCACGCCGGACGAGGTCCGGATGATCCTGATCGACCCGAAGATGGTCGAGCTGACGCCCTACGAGGGCATCCCGCACCTGATCACGCCCATCATCACCCAGCCCAAGAAGGCGGCGGCGGCGCTGGCGTGGCTGGTGGAGGAGATGGAGCAGCGCTACCAGGACATGCAGGTCAACCGGGTGCGCCACATCGACGACTTCAACCGCAAGGTCAAGTCCGGCGAGATCGCCGCGCCTCCCGGCAGCGAGCGGGAGTACCGCCCGTACCCGTACATCATGGCGATCGTCGACGAGCTGGCCGACCTGATGATGACCGCGCCGCGCGACGTCGAGGACGCCATCGTGCGCATCACCCAGAAGGCGCGAGCCGCGGGCATCCACCTCGTGCTGGCCACCCAGCGCCCCTCGGTGGACGTCGTCACCGGCCTGATCAAGACCAACGTGCCGTCGCGGCTGGCGTTCGCCACGTCGTCGCTGACGGACTCGCGGGTCATCCTCGACCAGCCCGGCGCCGAGAAGCTCATCGGCATGGGCGACGCGCTGTACCTGCCGATGGGGGCGGGCAAGCCGGTCCGCGTGCAGGGCGCGTTCGTGGGCGACGAGGAGATCTCGCAGATCGTCGACTTCGTCAAGAACCAGGCGCAGCCCGAGTACACCGACGGGGTGACCGCGGCCAAGGCCGGGGAGAAGAAGGAGATCGACGCCGACATCGGCGACGACCTGGAGGTGCTGATCCAGGCGGCGGAGCTGATCGTCACGTCCCAGTTCGGCTCGACGTCGATGCTCCAGCGCAAGCTGCGCGTGGGCTTCGCCAAGGCGGGCCGCCTGATGGACCTGCTGGAGACCCGCGGTGTCGTCGGCCCGTCGGAGGGCTCGAAGGCACGCGAGGTGCTGATCAAGCCCGAGGAGCTGGACTCGGTGATCCACCTGATCCGCGGCGGTGCCGGGGACGACGAGGAGTAGGTCGCCGCGAGACCGTCTCGGGGAGTCGAAGTTCCACGAGACGGTCCCGCGGCGCGTCCCGTCAGGACGCGTTCGCGACGTCCGCCGCGTCGACGGCGGCGGCCGTGCCGCCCACGTCGTCGCCGAACTCGCGCACGGCGGCGTAGTAGAGCTCGGCGGTGGCGATGCACACCACCCGGCCGGCGCACAGCTGGTGCAGGTCCCTCCTGAACTGGTCGTCGATGGTCAGCCGGGCGGGCTCGGTCATCCTGTTCTGCCGCCGGTAGTTGCGGTAGCCGAAGTCGTGCCGGTGGCAGGCGGGCTGGAACTGGTACCCCAGCGGGCTGTCCGGCGAGTAGGTGCAGCCGTCGGAGCTCCAGTCGAGCGTCTCCGCGTGCGGCCGCTGCGCGCGCAGCGCGGTGAACTCCGTCAGCGTGGTGGTGAAGAGGTACTCGTCGGTGATCGCCGCGGGATCGGCGGCCGACGCCGTGCTCGCGCTGAGCACCAGGGCGACCGACGCGGCGAGGCCGGAGAGGCTGCCGCGGACCGCGCGGCGCAGACGATTCGGCACTGGAGACTCCTCGGCGTGGTGACGGTGAAGGTCAACACGTGTTTCTAGCGAGGGTCCGGAGTGACGCGGTAGTACCGGATGTGACGACGGCCGGGTGAATTCCCCGCTACCCAGCGGGGTCGTCGTTTCCCCGCGCGAGGAAGCCCTCGATGTCCGGGTCCTCGTGCTCCTCCGCCGTCTCGGTCAGCCGCTCGGCGATCACCGGCAGCGGGCCCTCGGCCCACGGGGGCTGGAAGTCGGCGTTCGGCAGCAGGCCGTTGCGGCGGGCGAACTCCTCCGCCGCGTCCCTGATCGACTCGCGCAGGGTGCCGACCACCACCGTCTCGGCCGTGTAGGTCAGCTCCACCAGCAGCACGCGCACCCGGTCGAGCTGGTCGACGTCGGTGCTCTGCTCGGCGAGCTGGGGCCACAGCCGCTTCTCGAAGATGTCCACGAAGTCCGCGGCGATCCCGTCGGTGGCCGTGCGCAGCCGGGCGAACGTGGCGAGCACGTCCTCGGACTGCACGCCCAGCCCGGACAGCCGGTGGCCGCTCTCCAGCGCCCAGCGCCGCGCCTGGGGACGGCCGCGCCGCCAGCGCAGCAGTCCCACCTGCACCGCGCGCCGCAGCACGCCGGGGCGCACGTCGCCGATGGGCACGAGCCGGGTGATGTCGCGCAGCCGCACGTGGACCCAGTCGTCGGGGCCCTCCTCGTCGCCGACGCCGAGCACGGCGGCGACGCTCGCGCCCTTCTCCCGCGCGGCGATCAGCTCGGTGATCGCGGGCAGCGAGAACCCGCGCGCCTGCAACCGCTGCACGAGGGTGATCCGCTCGACGTGCGACTCGTCGTAGCGGGCGACGCGGCCCTGCCGCTGCGGCGCGTGCAGCAGCCCCTTCGTCCGGTACATCCGGATGGTGCTGCTGGGCAGGCCGACGCGGGCCGCGAGTTCGTCGATGGTGAGCCCCACCCCGCACATCCTCTCGCCGCGGACTCGTGCGGTCAAGACTGTGCGAGTCAGGACTCGCACAGTCAGAGTTCGAGCAGCATTCGCGTGTTGCCGAGCGTGTTGGGCTTCACGTAGGGCAGGTCGAGGAACTCGGCCACGCCCTCGTCGGCGGAGCGGCGGATCTCCTCGTAGACCTCCGGCGACACCGGCGTGCCGTCGATCTCCACGAACCCGTGCTTGGCGAAGAAGGACGTCTCGAACGTCAGCACGAAGATCCGGGACAGCTCCAGCTCGCGCGCCACCTCGATCAGCTTGTCCACGAGCCGGAAGCCCACGCCCCGACCCAGCGCCCGCGGCGACACCGCGACCGTGCGGATCTCGGCCAGGTCCTCCCACAGCACGTGCAGCGCGCCGCAGCCCAGCAGCTCCCCGCCGGACTCGGCGATCCAGAACTCCTGGACGTCCTCGTAGAGGGTGACCAGCGGCTTCGCCAGCAGCACCTCGCCCACGTACTGGTCGATCACCGCCTTCATCGCGCGCACGTCGGTGGTGCGGGCACGCCGCACGACGATCGGGTCGTTCACGGTGCACAACCTAGTCCGCCGTTCAGCGGCCCGGCGGCCGGCCGTCCACCGCGCGGAGGCGTGCGCCACGACCGGAGGAGGAGCGCTCCGCACGCCGGCGAGGCCGTGCTGCACCGCTGAGTGCCGGAGCCCGGGGCGGCGCCGGTTACCCTGAGCACCGTGTCTTCTCCCACCACTCCCGACAGCACGTCGCGGCGCGTGGCGCTGCTCACCCTGGGCTGCGCCCGCAACGAGGTCGACTCCGAGGAGCTGGCCGGTCGGCTCACCGCGGGCGGGTGGGAGCTGGTCGACGCCGATGGCACCACCGGCGCCGAGGCCGACGTGGTCGTCGTCAACACCTGCGGATTCGTCGAGTCCGCCAAGAAGGACTCCGTCGACACGCTGCTGAGCGCCTCCGACAGCGGCGCGAAGGTCGTCGCCGTCGGCTGCATGGCGGAGCGCTACGGCACCGAGCTGGCCGACAGCCTGCCCGAGGCCCACGCCGTGCTCGGCTTCGACCACTACCCCGAACTGGCGCAGCGCCTGGACGACGTCGTGGCGGGCCGGACGGTCGAGTCCCACAAGCCCGTCGACCGCCGCACGCTGCTGCCGCTGACGCCCGTGCACCGTCCCGCCGCCGCGCAGGACGTGCAGGTGCCCGGCCACGGCTGGGGCCCGCGGGTCATGCGCACCCGGCTGGACTCCTCGCCGGTGGCCGCGCTGAAGATCGCCTCCGGCTGCGACCGGCGCTGCTCGTTCTGCGCCATCCCGTCCTTCCGCGGCGCGTTCGTCTCCCGGCACCCCGACGAGGTCGTGGCCGAGGCGGCCTGGCTCGCCGAGCGCGGTGTCCGCGAGCTGTTCCTCGTCTCGGAGAACTCCACCTCCTACGGCAAGGACCTGCCGCGCGAGCTGGGTGGTGGCAGCGCGCTGGACCTGCTGCTGCCGCGCCTGGCCGCGGTGCCGGGGATCGACCGCGTCCGGGTGTCCTACCTCCAGCCCGCAGAGACGAAGCCCGGCCTGGTCCGCGCCATCGCGACCACGCCCGGCGTCGCCCAGTACTTCGACATGTCGTTCCAGCACTCCAGCGAGGCCGTGCTGCGCCGGATGCGCCGCTTCGGCTCCACCGAGTCGTTCCTGGGCCTGATCGAGCAGATCCGCTCGCTGGCGCCGCAGGCGGGCATCCGCAGCAACGTCATCGTGGGCTTCCCCGGCGAGACCGAGGCCGACGTGGCGGAGCTGGAGCGCTTCCTCACCGAGGCGCGGCTGGACGCCGTGGGCGTCTTCGGCTACTCCGACGAGGACGGCACCGAGGCCGAGGACCTGCCGGACAAGCTCGACGCCGACGTGGTCGCCGAGCGCGTCGCCCGGCTGTCCGCCCTGGTGGAGGAGCTGACCTCGCAGCGCGCGGAGGACCGCGTCGGCGACGAGGTCGTGGTGCTGGTCGAGCACGTCGAGGACGAGGAGTCCGACTGCGTCGGCCGCGCCGCCCACCAGGCTCCCGAGGTCGACGGCGAGTGCGTGGTCGTCGACGGCGACGCGCTGGCGGTGAGCGAGCTGGCGGTCGGTGACCTGGTGCGCTGCCGGGTCGACGCGTCGGAGGGCGTGGACCTGGTCGTGAGCGCGATCGAGGTGCTGCCGAGGGGCGGTCCGGCGTGAGCACCGCGGGCGGCGGCTCCGGGAACGCGCCGGCGGACCCGCCGCTCGACGCCGTGCCGCTGCTCAACATCGCCAACGTGCTGACGGTGTCCCGGCTCGTGCTCGTACCGGTGTTCCTGTTCGCGCTGTTCACGGGCGACGGCACCGACCTGCGCTGGCGGCTGACCGCCTTCGTGGTGTTCGCGGTCGCGTCGTTCACCGACCACGTCGACGGCAACCTCGCCCGCAAGCACGGGCTGATCACCGACTTCGGCAAGATCGCCGACCCCATCGCGGACAAGGCGCTCACCGGCGCGGCCCTGGTGGGGCTGAGCCTGCTGGGCGAGCTGCCGTGGTGGGTGACGATCGTCATCGCCGTGCGCGAGGTCGGTGTGACGCTGCTGCGCTTCTGGGTCATCCGGCACGGCGTGATCCCGGCGAGCCGGGGCGGCAAGGCCAAGACGATGGCCCAGGTGCTCGCCATCGGCCTCTACCTGCTGCCGCTGCCCGTGGTGGTCGATCCGCTGAGCTGGTTCGTCATGGGCGTCGCCCTGCTGCTGACCGTCGTCACCGGCGTGGACTACGTGATCAGGGCGCTGCGGCTGCGCGCCCGCGGCCGCCGCGCGGTGGCCGGTGCGCCCGCCACCGCGGCCGAGGCCGCTGCCTCCGAGACGGCGCCGGAGACCGCCTCGGAGGCGTCGTGACCGCCGATCCGCTGCTCACCGCCGTCGGCGTGGACCCGGCGCGCGTCGTGGCCGCGCTGCGGGCCCGCGGTGAGACGGTCGCCACGGCCGAGTCGCTCACCGCCGGGCTGGTCGCGGCCGTGCTGACCTGCGTGCCCGGCTCCAGCGCCGTGGTGCGCGGCGGGCTCGTCGTCTACGCCACGGAGCTGAAGCACTCCCTCGCCGGGGTCGACGCCGACCTGCTCGCCGAGCACGGCGCGGTGCACCCGCTGGTGGCCGCGCGGCTCGCCGACGGAGCCCGGACGCGGTGCGGCGCGACGTGGGGCGTCGGTCTCACCGGCGTGGCCGGACCCGCCCCCCAGGACGGTGTCGCGCCGGGAACGGTGCACGTCGGCGTGTCGCGGACCGGTGCGTCCGAGGTGCGGACGATCACCGCGCCGGGAGATCGGCACGCCGTGCGCTCC
Source organism: Umezawaea beigongshangensis (assembly GCF_016464305.1). GTDB lineage: Bacteria > Actinomycetota > Actinomycetes > Mycobacteriales > Pseudonocardiaceae > Umezawaea_A > Umezawaea_A beigongshangensis. The sequence continues at coordinate 294,148 of NZ_JAEIOJ010000001.1, read as the reverse complement.
GCGGCGGTCGCCGCGGCGTTGTCGCTGCTCTCGGCCCTGCTGGACGACGAACGCGGGTGACGGCGGGGCGACGGGCCGGGGAACAATCGGCCGCTCCCGCTCGTTCGCCCTTGGCGGACGTGTTCTCAAGTCGCTCCCCGCAGTCGTGGTGGATCGGTAACGTGGGGGCACGGCCGGCCGGAAGGAGGCGCGCGATGTCCGTGCTGCTGCGCGAAGCGATCGGTGATCGGCTTCGTCATGCCCGCACCACCCAACGCCGCACGCTGCGCGAGGTCTCCAGGACCGCCCGTGTCAGCCTCGGCTACCTCTCCGAGGTGGAGCGTGGTCGCAAGGAGGCGTCCAGCGAGCTGCTCGCGGCGATCTGCGAGGCGCTGGAACTGCCCCTGTCCGAACTGCTGCACCGCGTCGCGTCCGACATCGGCGCGTTGCAGCCCGTGACCAGTCCGGCCGAGCTCACGCCGGAGCCGGCCGGGGTCGAACCCGGGGCGAGCACGGGCCGCCGGCCCGCGCTGGAGGGTGGCCGCCTGCTGCCCTCCGTGGTGGGGGACGACCTGTCCGACCTGCGGTTGCAGCCGGTGCTCACCCACCGGCTGTCCTCGTCGATCACGCAGTCGTCGCTGTCCCGGCCGCGCGGTGCCGTGGTGGCCGCCTGAGACCTGTTCACCCACGCCGAGCCGGGGCCAGCGCCCCTGCTCGGCGTCGTGCTGTCCGGGTGCCGCTTAACGCTTTGGTGAATCAGTTCGGGGGTCGTGACGTGGGCGACCCGTCGAACGGGCAGGATTGAACGAGAACGACAGCGCTGCCGCCTCAGCGGCCCAGCGGGGCGGTCGACGGAGGTCGGGGTGATCTCCGGGACAACCCGGAGATGTCCCCGGGTCGGTGGAAGCACGGCGTTGCAACTGACACGATGGAACCAACACCGGTACCGGGTCGTTTTCTGGTCGCGGCGAGGCGAGCACGCGTGACCACGGGCGCACACCAGGAAGTACGGAGAAGGCAGGCACTGCAGATGGCCAACCCTTTCGTGAAGGCGTGGAAGTACTTCATGGCGTCGTTCTCGTCGAAGATCGACGAGCACGCCGACCCCAAGGTGCAGATCCAGCAGGCCATCGAGGAGGCGCAGCGCCAGCACCAGGCGCTGTCGCAGCAGGCCGCTGCGGTCATCGGCAACCAGCGTCAGCTGGAGATGAAGCTCAACCGCCAGCTCGGTGAGGTCGAGAAGCTCCAGGCGTCCGCGCGCCAGGCGCTCGTGCTGGCCGACGAGGCCAGGGCGAAGGGCGACGAGCAGAAGGCGCAGGAGTTCGAGAACGCCGCGACCTCCTTCGCGACCCAGCTCGTCACCGCCGAGCAGGGCATCGAGGACCTCAAGACGCTGCACGACCAGTCGCTCCAGGCCGCCGGCCAGGCCAAGCAGGCCGTCGAGCGCAACGCGATGGTCCTGCAGCAGAAGCTCGCCGAGCGCACGAAGCTGCTCAGCCAGCTGGAGCAGGCCAAGATGCAGGAGCAGGTCTCCTCGTCGCTGCGCTCCATGACGGAGCTTGCCGCCCCCGGCAACACGCCGTCCCTCGACGAGGTCCGCGACAAGATCGAGAAGCGCTACACCACGGCTCTCGGGTCCGCGGAGTTGGCGCAGAACTCCGTCCAGGGCCGGATGCTGGAGGTCCAGCAGTCCACGACCCAGATGGCGGGCTCGTCGCGGCTGGAGCAGATCCGCGCCTCGATGAAGGGCGGCTCCGTGGCCGGTGAGGTCACCTCCGGGCAGACCGCGTCCGCCACTCCGAGCGCCAGCATCCAGAGCGAGATCCAGCAGCGCGTGCAGCAGGCGCAGCAGACCCAGCAGAACCCGCCCGCGAGCCAGGGCTGACGACGACCGTGAGCGAGGAGTCGACGATGGGGTCCCCCAAGAAGACCGGTGACGAGATCGCGAAGATCGTCGTCGGCCAGATGCGGGGCCCCGTCGCCGACCAGGTCCGGCAGCGGATGGCCGCGTGGACCGACCCGGTGGCGAAGCTCGACCGCAGGCAGCAGCGGGTCAACAGCACGCTCACGCTGTGGCTGATCTTCCTCGTCCTCTTCACCGGCGCGGTCGCGCTCGGCGTGGTGGTGGGGACCCCCGCGCTGGCGGTGGTGGGCGGGGCCGGCGTCGCGGGCACCGGCGTCCTGCTGCACCGCAACCGGGCCAAGGCGCGGGAGATCACCGCGGCGCGCGGCAGGCTGGAGCTGACGGCCACCGTCCGGCGGGCGCCGCTGCCCGCACGGTCCTCGGCCGCGCGGCAGCCGATGGAACGCCTCGCCGAGGCGGAGGAGACGCTGGCCGAGCTGCTGGCCCACCTCGACTCCGCCACGATGACCTCGGTGCCCACCGAGTCCGTGGAGCAGGCCGGGGCGACCGCGGCGGAGGCGGTGCGGGCGATCCGCGTGGTCTCCACCCAGCTCCAGGCCGTGGAGCGGGCGCGGGACACCGCGCCACCGCTGGAGCGCGCCCAGCTCGTCGAGGGCGTGCGGCAGCTGCGCCGTCAGCTCGACGAGGCCGTGGACGGCTACTGCGGTCTCGTGGGCGCGGCCGGTCGCACGCTGGCCGCCAGCACCGCGTCCGACCCCCGCCGGGTGCTCGTCGAGGCGACGGACCACCTGGCCGGGCTGGCGTCGGCGCTGCGCGACATCAGGCCCTGACCGACCAGAGTCTCACTCCGAGTGATCGCACGGGGCCGTACTGGCACTCAAAGCTGGAACGCTTGATACGAACGTGTGATTATCAGACCGTTATATAGCCGTGCCCACTACCCGCCGTGGCAGGATCGCCTGGTCAGACCGGGACTGATCCGGTCGCACCCGTGGGAGGACACTGCGTGGCGCTGTGGACCGTGCACGGCGACGGCCGGGTCACCGGCACCGATGCCGTCGCCGTGCAGGAGCGGCTGAGCTGGCCGCTCACCGTCGGCATCGGAGTGCAGCACCTCGTCGCGATGTTCGGCGCGACGGTCGTCGTCCCGGCGGCCACCGGACTGCCCATCAGCACCACCCTGCTGTTCTCCGGGCTCGGCACCCTGCTCTTCCTGCTCGTCACGCGCAACCGCGTGCCCAGCTACCTCGGTTCGTCGTTCGCGTTCGTCGCGCCGCTGGCCGCGGCCCGCGAGCAGGGCACGGCGGCCCAGCTGGGCGGGGTGCTCACCGCGGGCCTGCTGGTGGTCGTCGTGGGCATCGCCGTGAAGGCGCTGGGCCCGCGGCTGCTGGAACCGGTCATGCCGCCGGTCGTCACCGGCGCCGTGGTCGTCCTCATCGGCCTGAACCTCTCGCACACCGCCACCGACTCGTTCGCCGAGCAGCCGCTGCTGGCCGCCGCCACGACCGGCCTCGTCCTGCTCGGCGGGGTCCTCGGCTCCGGCCCGGTGTTCCGGTTCTCCGTGCTGCTGGCCGTGCTGATCGGCTGGGGCGCCGCCGCGGCCACCGGAGCGCTCGACCCCGACCGGCTGCGCGAGCTGTCCGCCGCGGCCTGGATCGGTCTGCCCGAGTTCCACGGCCCGGAGCTGCGCCCCAGCGTGGCGCTGCTCGTGCTGCCCGTCGTGATCGTCCTGGTCGCGGAGAGCGTCGGCCACGTGAAGGCCGTCGCCGCGCAGACCGGCCGCGACCTGGACGGCAGCGTGGGCGACTCGATCATCGCCAACGGCCTGTCCACGGCGCTCGCGGGCCTCGGCGGCGGCACGGGCACCACGACCCGCTCCGAGAACATCGGCGTCATGGCGGTCACCAAGGTCTACTCCACCGCCGCCTACGCGGTCACGGCGGTCGGCGCGGTGCTGCTCTCGTTCTCCCCCAAGTTCTCCGCGCTGCTCGCCACGGTTCCCCCCGGTGTGCTCGGCGGTGCCGCGCTCGTCCTCTACGGCCTGATCGGGCTGATCGGCGTGCGCATCTGGACGGACAACGGCGTCGACCTCACCAACCCCACCAACGCCATGGTCGGCGGGGCCGCGCTCGTCGCCGGGGTGGGCGACCTCACGGTGACCGCGGGCGGGATGCAGATGGGCGGCCTCGTGTGGGGCTCGCTGCTCGTCGTGGTCCTGCACCCGATCATGCGCTGGCTGCGGGCCGCTCGTTCCTAGCCCAGGGCGCGGTTGATGCGCCGCACCAGACCGGGTCCCTCGTAGATGAAACCGGTGTAGAGCTGCACCAGGCTCGCTCCCGCGTCCAGCATCCGCCGGGCGTCGTCCGGGCCGGAGATGCCGCCGACGCCGATGATCGGCAGCGTCCCGCCGGTCTCCCGGCCGACGAACGACACGACCTCCAGCGCCCGCGCGGCCAGCGGCCGGCCGCTCAGCCCGCCCGCCTCACCGGCCAGGTGCCGGTCCGCCGGGGCCAGGCCGTCGCGCGACAGCGTGGTGTTCGTCGCGATCAGGCCGCTCACCCCGTGGTCGGCGCACACCTGGAGCAGTTCGGCGACGGCCTGGTCGGTCAGGTCGGGCGCGATCTTGACCAGGATCGGCTTGCGCGGCCCGCCGTGCGCCAGTTCCGTCGCGGTGGCCGTCAGCTCGCCCAGCAGCTCGGTCAGCGCGGTGCGGTCCTGAAGCTGCCGCAGGCCGGGCGTGTTCGGGGAGCTGATGTTGATCGCGAAGTAGTCGCCGTGCCGGTGCAGCGCCCGCAGCGAGGTGCGGTAGTCCTCCACCGCCTCCTCGACCGGGGTGACCTTCGACTTGCCCAGGCTGATGCCCAGCGGCACGGGCAGCGGGCCCAGCGCGTCCAGCCGCGCGGCCAGCGCCTGCGCCCCGTCGTTGTTGAAGCCCATCCGGTTGATGATCGCCTCGCTGTCGCGCAGGCGGAACAGCCGCGGCGCCGGGTTGCCCGGCTGCGGGTGCCGGGTCACCGTGCCGACCTCGACGAAGCCGAAGCCCAGCGCGGGCCACGCGGGCAGCGCGCGGCCGTTCTTGTCGAGTCCGGCGGCGAGCCCGACCGGGTTCGGGAACCGCACGCCGAACACCGTGCGTTCGAGCGCGGGGGAGCGCACCGCGGTGCTCAGCCGGGTCAGCGGCCGGACCGAGCACAGCGCCGACAGGGTCGACAGGGTCGTCTCGTGGACCCGCTCGGCGTCACCGCCGTGGAGCTGGAACAGGGCCCTGCGGACCACCTGCTTGTAGACCACCGGGACTCCCGTGCTCGTGCGTCGACGACGGCCCAGAGACTACGTGAGGCCCGGCTGGCACCTCGGGCACCAGTAGGCCACCCGCTCCTGCACGCCGGAGCCCTGCGAACCCGCCCGCACGCGCGTCCCGCAGCGGCGGCACGGCTTGCCGGTGCGCTCGAACACCCAGTGGTGCCGTCCGCGCGCCAGGTCCCCGGTCGTCGTCTGCTCCGGCCGCCACGCGTTGACCAGCAGCAGCTTCCGCGACAGCCGCACCGCGGCCCGCGCGTCCACCGCCGACACCGGCGACCACGGCGACGCGCCCAGCAGGAAGCACACCTCGGCCTTGTAGAGGTTGCCGACACCGGCCACCACCCGCTGGTCCAGCAGCACGACGCCCAGCTCCCGGTCCGGATCGGCGGCGAACCGGCGCACCGCCTCGTCCTCGTGCACCTGGTCCCACCCCTCGTCCAGCAGGTCCGGTCCCAGGTGCCCGACCAGCCGCGACTCCTCGTCCGTGGGCAGCAGCTCCAGGTCGTGCAGCGCGAAGCCCACCGCCACCCGGTCCGGGACGGCCAGCACCGCGCGGACCTGGTGTCCCGGCCGCCGCCACTTCTCACCTGGCCGGTACAGGTGCCACGCGCCGTCCATCCGGAAGTGGCTGTGCAGGCTCAGGTCCCCGGAGAAGCGGGTGAACATGTGCTTGCCGACCGTGCGCACGGCCAGCACCTCCCGCCCGGCCAGGTCGACCGTCGCGAGCGCGGGGTGCCGCAGCTCCCCGCGCAGCAGGGTCCCACCGGCCAGCGCGTCCTGCATCCGCTTGCCGGCGAGGAAGACGGTGTCGCCCTCTGGCACTGCCGCTCCTTCGGAGACGGCGGCCCGGTCGCTCCGACCCGGCCGCTCCCACCATCGCGAGTCGACCGTGCAGACACCGCGAGCCGGGCCTTCGAGCTCTACTCGGCGCTCACGGCCTCGTCCAGCTCCTGCTCGTCGAACTCCTGGTGCACCGGCCTGCGCCTGCTGCGGCTCACCCTCAGCACCCGCGCCAGGACCAGGTTGAACGCCAGCGCGACCTCGCGCGCGCCGGGCGTCCCCCACTCGTGGATCGGCATGCACGCGCCCTGCGCCTGCTGCACGGCCAGCCGGTCCGGCAGCGCCACCGGCATCACCAGCGGGCCGAAGATGTCGCGCAGCTCCTCGATGCGGAACTGGTGCTCGTGCGAGCGCGGGCGGACGCGGTTGACGACCACGCCCAGCGGCTGGAGGTCCGGGTTGTTGTCCCGCTCGTTCTGCACGGCCTCGAACGCGCGCTGCACACCGGCGACGGCGAACATCGTGGGCTCCGTCACCAGCAGAGCGCGGTCCGCCGCCACCAGCGCCGAGCGGGTCAGCTGCCCCAGCGACGGCGGGCAGTCCAGCAGCACGAGCTGGTACGGCAGGTCGTCGTCCAGGTCCCGCGCGATCCGCAGCGCCTCGCGCAGCCTGCGCAGTCTCGACTCGTTCGGATCGGGGTGGTTGAGCGCCTCCGCGTCCTCCGAGCCGACCAGCACGTCCACCCCGTCGCCCCACGCGCTGGGCGCGATGGCGGCCCGCAGCGTCTCCGGCGTCGGGTCCTGGAGCACGTCGTGAACGCTCGCCGAGGTGTCTCCGGGTTCGAGGGTGGAGGTGGCGTTGCACTGCGGATCGAGGTCCACGACCAGAGTCCGCACTCCACGACGGAGCGCGGCCGATGCGAGACCGAGCGCCACCGTCGTCTTCCCAACGCCACCCTTGAGGCTGAGCACCGCGACCGTATGCACGTCGTGCAGCCTACGGTCTCTAGTCTCTGGTGGTATGCGACCGGACGCCGTACAGAGGGTGCTCGACGCCGAGCTGGCCGCCGCAGGCCGTCGGCGTGGCACCGAGATGCCCAGAGTGCTCGACGTGGGCGGCGGCAGCGGCGTCTGGGCCGTGCCGCTGGCCGTGGCCGGCTGCCTGGTCACCGTCGTCGAACCGAGCCCCAACGCCCTGGCGACGCTGCACCGCCGGGCCGCCGACGCGGGTGTCCCGCACCTGGTCACGGCCGTGCAGGGCGACACGGACGCGCTGCTGGACCTCGTGCGCGAGGGCGAGGCCGACCTGGTGCTCGGGCACGGGCTGCTGGAGGTCGTGGACGACGCCGAGAACGCGCTCGCCGCGCTCGCCGCCGCCGCGGCGCCGGGCGGGGCCGTGTCGGTCCTCGTCGCCAACCGGTTCGCCGCGGTGCTGCACCGGGCCGTCGCGGGCAAGCTCGTCGACGCGCGCCGCCTGCTCGACGACGACGCGGGCCAGCTCGCCGGGACGCGCGACCCGCTGCGCCGCCGCTTCGACGTCGCGGGGCTGGAGTCGCTGGTGGTGACCGCCGGTCTGGAGGTCGAGCTGCTCCAGGGCCACGGGGTCGTGTCGGACCTGGTGCCGGGCTCGGTGCTGGAGTCCAGCGTCGGGGCGGCCGACGCGCTGGCGGAGCTGGAACTGGCCGCCGCGACCCGCTCGCCGCTGCGCGACGTCGCCGCGCGACTGCACGTTCTGGCCCGCCGACCGGGTTGATCTCCGCACGAATGCCTTGACGCGGTTCCGCCGGCCGTCCAGGATTTGCGCTCGCGAACAGTTGCGGGCGTCGTGTGGGGTCGGCGTCGCGCGATCACCTATGCCTGATCGGAAGGTCGATCAGCCGCCGACGTCAGGAATTGTGCATGAACGGCTTCCCGGAGGAGCCTGCGGAACCCGGGTCCGACGATCCGCTCTTAACCGCCCGCCCACCGCTCGGTGTCGCCGACGTGGCGCGCTACTTCGATTCGCGCTGCCCGGACGCCGGTCCCGAGCGGCTGCGCGTCGACGCCGTGCTCTGCCAGTACTTCCGGGAACGGGGGTTCACCGGCCCGGCGTGGGAGTTCTTCGTACAACGGTTACTCGGATACGGCCTCTCCAGCGTTACAGCGCTGGTCCGCTCGGAGGCCATCTTCGGCAGGTGCACCAGGCGGGGCAGACCCGTGAACGCCGAGCGGCTGCCCCCGGCCGACGCCGAGGAGCTGGCCAGCGACGTCGTGCGCGAGGGTTTCGAGCTGTTCCGGCGCGAGGGGCTGGTGCGCGGGGGGTGGCGTCCCGACGGCGGCGCCTCGCTGCGGAGCTACTTCCTCAACGCCTGCGTGCTGGTCTTCCCCAACGCCTATCGTCGGTGGCAGACGAGCAGACGCACCTGGCAGCACGTTCCGCTGCTGGACTCCTGGCCGGAGGAGTCGCTCCGGGAGACGACGGCGTCCCCCGAGCGCCTGGTCGTCGCGCGGGCCGCGGTGGACTCGATCTTCCGTCGGCTGGGGGAGAACGCCAGCGCCGTCATGTTCCTCGTCGACCAGAACTACACGCACGCGGAGATCGCGGAGATCATGAGGATCACGCCCCGCGCCGTCGAGGCGCGCGTTCGCCGAGCGCGCGCCACGGCCCGCGAGGTCTCCGAGCAGGAGGGGGAGTGGTGATGGCGTCGATCGACGTGTCACCGGAGCGGCACCGCAGGATCGCCGACGCGGCGACGACCGTGGAGGGGTCCTCGCTGGGGGAGGAGGCCGTGGTGAGTCTCGCCGGCCGCGCCGACGGGCCCGCGCTGGCCGCGCTGGTCGCGGGGGCGACTCCGCCCGCGGCCGAGCCGGAGGAGCCCACCGTGGACGCGCCGCCGCTGCCCGTGCTGTCCGCGCGGGCCGACGCCGACGCGCAGATCGTGGCCGCCGCCGCGGGGGACCGCGCCGCGGTCGAACGGCTGCTGGGCTCGATCCGGCCGCTCGTGGTGCGCTACTGCCGCGCGCGGGTCGGCAGCCAGGAGCGGTCGTTCGCCTCGGCGGACGACGTCGCCCAGGAGGTGTGCCTGGCGGTGCTGACGGCGCTGCCGAGCTACCGCGACCAGGGACGGCCGTTCCTCGCGTTCGTCTACGGCATCGCGGCGCACAAGGTCGCCGACGCGCACCGCTCGGCCGCGCGCAACCGCTCCGAGCCGGTGGCCGAGGTGCCCGACGGGCCCGAGGTCGACGCGGGTCCCGAGCAGCGCGCCGTGCAGGGCGAGCTGTCCGAGCAGATGGCCAAGCTGCTGCGGGTGCTGCCGGACAAGCAGCGGGAGATCGTCGTGCTGCGGGTCGTCGTGGGGCTCTCCGCCGAGGAGACGGCCGCCGCGGTCGGGTCGACGCCGGGAGCGGTGCGGGTCGCCCAGCACCGCGCGCTGGCCAAGCTGCGGACCGTGCTCGGTCCCGGCGGCTCCCGGTCGTGATGCTCCGCCTCGCGGACACCGTCGGTGCCGCTGGCTAGACTCGCCGCGTCGAACACCAGTTCGGGGTGGGGGGTGGCTCGTGGGACGCAGTGCCGGGCTGCCGCGCGGGCTCGCCGACCGGTTCCGCGCGGTCGACGGCCGGTGGCCGGACGACACCGGCTGTCCGGTGCTGCACGTCGACATGGACGCCTTCTACGCGTCGGTGGAGATCCGCGAGCGGCCGGAGCTGCGGGAGGTCCCGGTGGTCGTGGGCGGCGTCGGCCACCGCGGCGTCGTCTGCTCGGCCAACTACCTCGCCCGCACGTTCGGGGTGCGCTCGGCGATGCCGACCGCCCACGCCCGCAGACTCGCGCCGCACGCCGTGTTCCTGCCGCCCTCGTTCGGGCTCTACCAGGAGATCTCCCGCGGGGTCATGGAGATCTTCCGCGACATCTCGCCGCTGGTGGAGCCGCTGAGCCTGGACGAGGCGTTCGTCGACGTGAGCGGGTCGCTGCGCCGGCTGCGCACCACACCGGCCGCGATCGGCGCGCAGATCCGCGCCCGCGTCGAGGCCGAGCACGGCATCACCTGCTCCGTGGGCGTCGGTCCGACGAAGTTCCTCGCGAAGCTCGCGTCCGGCATGTGCAAGCCCGACGGCATGATGGTCGTCCCGCGCGCCGAGGTCACGGCGTTCCTGCACCCGCTGCCGGTGTCCGCGCTCTGGGGCGTCGGCAAGCGCACCGCCGAGCAGCTCGAACGGATCGGCCTGGACACGGTCGCCGACATCGCCGCGACCCCGCTGCCGCGACTGCGCCGGGTGCTCGGCGTCGCGCAGGCCGAGCACCTGCACGCGCTGTCCCGCGGGCGCGACGACCGGCGGGTGGAGCCGGAGTCGCGGGAGAAGTCCGTCGGCGCGGAGGAGACGTTCGAGACCGACCACCACGACCGGGGCGTGCTGCGGCGCGAGCTGCTGCGGCTGTCCGAGCGGTCGGCCGGGACGCTGCGGGCCAGGGGGCTGCGCGGGCGCACGGTGTCGATCAAGGTGCGCTTCGCCGACTTCACGACGATCACCCGCTCCCGCACGCTGCCCGTCGCGACGGACGTGACCCGCGAGGTCTTCGGCACGGCGTGCACCCTGCTCGACGAGCACGTGCCGCCCGGCGCGGTGCGGCTGATCGGCGTGCGCGTCGAGCAGCTCGTGGCCGGTGACGACACCGGTGAGCAGCTGATGTTCGACGCTCCCGAGCGCGGGTGGCGCGAGGCGGAGCAGGCGGCGGACCAGGCGCGCTCGAAGTTCGGTTCGGCGGCGGTGCGACCCGCGTCGCTGCTGTCCGCCGCCCCGGAGCGCTCGGGCGAACCCGCACCGCGACCAGATCACCCCTGACGGCGGCATCCACCCCCCGTCCGGAGCACTGCGGTTTCGCCCGCGGCAGGGCAACCTGGGACGAGGAGCTCCCCGGGGCGGTGGTCGTGGACGAACAGCGGGAGCCGCACGCGGTGGAGCCGGACACGTTCTGGGGCCTGCTCGGGCCCGCGGACCGCGCCGCGCTGCTGCGGCAGGGCGTCCTGCGGGCCTACCGGGCCGGGGCGGTCATCTGCACCGAGGGGGAGTTCTCCCAGCGGGTGTTCGTCGTGCACCGGGGACGGATCGTGGTCACCAGCGCTTCCTCGGCCGGCCGCAGCACCGTGCTCGCCGTGCGCGGGCCGGGGGAGATCCTCGGCGAGCTGTCCGCGGTCGACGGCGGGCCCAGGATGGCGACGCTGCACGCCGTGGACGAGGTGGGCGCGCTGGTGCTGCCCGCGTCGGCGTTCGCCGCGCTGTGCCGGGAGCACCCCCACGTCGCGTGGGCCGTCCTGCACGTGGTGATCTCGCGCCAGCGCGAGCTGGACCGGCAGCGGCAGCGGATCAGCGGCACCGCCACGCAGCGCGTCGCCGCGGCGCTGGTCGACGTGGCCTCCCCGCGCGGCACGGGGTCCTCCGGCGACCTGATCGCCACGATCGCGCTGAGCCAGGAGGAACTGGCCGGCATCGCCGGCACGTCGCGGGAGTCGCTGGTGCGGGTGCTGCGCGATCTGCGGGAGCAGGGCGTCGTGCGGACCGGCCGCCGGCGGATCACCGTCCTGCGCCCCGACCGCCTGCGGGTGCTCGCGGGCTCGTGACCTGCCAGGACCGGGCGTACGGATGAACGTCGCGCGCGGTTTCCGGTTCTGCGTCAGGTGACGCAGACCCGCGCCGCGCGTCTCGGTAGACCTGAACCGCGTCCCTTCCAGGTCCGGGCGATTCCCTCGTGCGAGCGGGGCGGTCGCCGCTGAGCAGCCGAGGAGTCACCCGACATGACCAACCGCCGAACCCGGTACAGCGACAGCCGCTCCGAACTCGTCCGCGCGCAGCGCCGCTACACGGAGCGGGTCGCCGTGACGATCGTCTTCACGACCGTGCAGGCCTGGGCCACGATCGCCGTGGTGACCCAGCTCCGGATCGGAGGAGTGCTCGCGGTGGCCACGGCGCTCGTGCTGTCCGCGAGCCTCGTGGCGGTCGCGGACTCCTGGCGCGACGTCCGAACAGCGCGCCGCCACCTGCTCCAGCGGGCCGAGAGCGTCTTCGACGACGAGGACGCCGACATCGCCGGGATGCCGGAGCGCGCCTCCTCCGCCGAACTCGGACCGGCGGCGCGCAGGAACAAGCTGGTGCGCCTCTGATCGTCTCCACCGCGGACCACCTGGCCGGTCCGCTCGCGTCATCGGGGGCGCGAGCGCGCCGGCCCGCGTCGGGGGAGGTTGCACACGGTGTTCGCGGGACCTCACGGTGGCCTGACGGCTGCCCCATGAGGATGATGGTGACAGAACCAACCGCTTCACAGGGCGGACCGGGTAGTCGCCGAGCCGCGCGGATCGTATCCTGGTTGTGATGCCCCCTGGGTGGGACATCCGCCGGGACCGGCGGCAACCGTGAACACCCGGCGCCCGCGACTGTGCCGGAGGAGGAGCCATGCCACTCTCCGAGCACGAGCAGCGACTGCTCGACCAGATCGAGCGCGCGCTCTACGCCGAGGACCCGAAGTTCGCATCCACCGTGCGCGGCGCCAAGTTGCGCCGGCCGTCCCGGAGGCGGCGCATCCAGGGCATCGCGTTGTTCGTGCTGGGTGTCGCTCTGCTCGTCACTGGTGTGATGCTGCCGAAGCTCGCCGGGATTCCCGTGGTGAGCATCGTCGGCTTCCTGTTCATGTTCCTCGGCGCTCTGCTCACCCTGACGACGATGCGTCGCGGTGATCAGGCCGAGGAGCCTGCGGAGGACGGGGGAGGCGGGCGGCCCGGTCGAACGCGGAGCTCCTTCTCCCAGCGCATGGAGGAGCGGTTCCGCCGCCGCTTCGAGGACGAGTAGCAGCAGCCCGGCACCACGGGAGAACACGAACACGGTCCGCCTGCTCGCAGGCGGACCGTTCGTGTTCGCGCGGTGTCAGTCCGAGAACCGTTCGGGTTCTGCGGGCTGGAGCACCGACCGGGGCAGCACCTTCGCCCGCAGCGCCAGCGGCGCGTTGCGCGCCATGCTCTGCCGCACCTCGTCCACCGCGGCCGGCAGCGCCGGGTCGGTGCCGGGGCGAGCGCTGTACCAGGACTGCTCCACCGCGCCCACGACCGACCGCAGGCCGTCGCGGCCCCGCTCGTCCAGGTTGTGCTCGCGGACCAGCCGCCGCGCCGCCGAGCGCACCGTCTCGGTCCTGGCGATCCGGGTGCCGCGGTCCACGGACTCCGCCACCAGCTCCTGCCACGCCGCGTCCGCCGCCGTCGGCCCCAGCGCGGCCACGGCGTGCAGCCGCTCGCGCCGCCGCAGCGTCCGCAGGGCGGCCGGGGCGGCGGCCAGCACCAGGAGCACCAGCGGTACGGCCAGCCACCACGACACCAGGCCCACGAGGCTCGCCGCGAACACGATCCACAGCACCGCCACGACGCCGGTGAGCAGCGGCCGGACCCAGCGCCGCCGCAGCGGCGAGGACGCGCCGGAGCGGGACGCGAGCAGGAGCAGCACGGTGCCGATCAGCGCCAGCGCGCCGGTCACCGCCAGCACCCACACGTGAACCGGCGGCACGCCCTCGTCCTGCTCGGCCCGCGGCGCGTCCTGCGCCCGCGCCGACGTGGTCGGGGCGGCGGAGCTGCCCCCGCCGGGCGCTGCGGTCGTCGTCGGGGCGCTGGAGCCGGTCGGCGCCTCGTCCTCCTCCACCGGGCCGGTCCGCATGTACGGCGGGGTCACACCGCGCCCGTCGCCCAGGGGCGTCGGGTCGAACACGGTCCAGCCGTGGCCGGGGAAGTGGACCTCGACCCACGCGTGGGCGTCCTGGTTGGTGATCGTCCGGTAGTCCGCCGAGGGGTACCCGGAGGTGAAGCCCACCGCGACCCGCGAGGGCAGGCCGACCACGCGGGCCATCACGGCCATCGCGGAGGCGTACTGCTCGCAGAAGCCGGTCCTGCCGTCGAGGACGAAGTCCGTCAGCGCGTCCGAGGTGACCGGGGCGCTCGTCTCGGTGCTGTAGGTGAAGCCGTTGACCGGGTCGGTGAAGAAGTCGCTCAGCGCCGCGGCCCGGTCGAACTGGTTGCCCGCGTCGCGGGTGAGGTTCCTGGCCAGCTCGACGATCCGGTCGTCCACGCCGTCGACCTCGGAGTACCCGCGCTCCACGTCGGCCGTGCCGTTGGCGGCGCGCAGCTCGTCGGCGCTGGGCTGCTCCAGCACCGTCTCGATGCTGAACGCCTCGGCCCTGCGGGCGCGCTCGCTGAAGACCACGCCGCGCGACGGGTCGAACCGCCAGTTCTCGTCGAGGTTCTCGGCCCGCCGGGGCCGCCCGTAGGTGGGCAGCCAGTTGTCCAGCCAGCCGATCGGGTCGATGTCGACGCGGGTGACCTCACCACCGCCGGGGTCACCGGCCTGGAGCGGCAGGTCACCACCGGCGGGAACGCTGTCGGCCGACAGCGGGCCGACGATCCAGCCCTCGCCGGGCACGTACTCGCGCAGCGTGCTGACCCGCATGTACGTGGGGTCCTCCAGACCCCGCACGTGGAACAGCTCCGCGTTCTCGCCCTGGTCGAGGAGGCCGCGCAGCTTGGTCATCGGCTTGATGCCCATGCCGCCGTTGCCCACCCCGATGCCGTTGTCGGCGCCGGGCAGCCGCCCGACCGTGCCGACGAAGGTCAGGCTCGCGCCCGCGAGCAGCGCGATCACCACGGCCACGGCCGCGACGGAGGTCGCCGCCGGGCCGGAACCGGTGGACACGCCGCCGCCCCGGCCGCGCCACGCCCGGTGCCGGTGCTGCCCGTCCACGGCCAGCAGCAGCGCGAACGCCGCCGCGCCGAGCACGAACGTCCAGACCGGCAGCATCTCCTCGGCCAGCGAGGCGGGCACCGCGAACACGCACAGCAGCACCAGGCCGGACGCGGCGGGCGCGGCCGTGCTCACGGCGAGGTTGTCGACCAGGACGGCGACCAGGCCGATCGCGACGAGGATCAGGCACGTCATCGCCGGGGTGCTCGCGACCGGGGGCACGCCCGACTGCACCTCGGTGATCGAGTCGCCCAGCAGCGCGAGCAGGTCGTCCACCGCCCGCGGGCCGGGCAGGACCAGCAGGACGCCGCTCCTGGTGAAGATCGTGACCAGCAGGCACGCCAGCGCGAGGAGCTGCGCGATCGGCACGACGAACAGGGGGAGCCGGGTCGCGCGCACGCCGACGCCGGTGGCGGTGATCACCGCCACCGCGACCGTCACGTGCACCAGCCACACGAGCCCGGAGATCACCCCGGACAGCGCCGTCGCCGAGCACACCACCGCCAGGGCGGCGACCCACGGTGTCGGGGAACCGGACCAGGCGCTGTCGCGCGGAGGAGCGGGAGGTCTCGCGGTCACCGGTCAGCCCACCTCCGTGCGCACCACGGGCCCGCGGTTGCCGGCGCTGTGGCAGAGCTCCTGCCAGATCTGGTTCATCGGGGTCGAGGGCGTGGCCACGACCACGCCCCAGCCCGCCGCGGTCAGCAGCCGCCGCGCGTCAGCGGGGTCCGGCGCCCGGTCGCCCTGCGACTCGGCCGTGCCACCGGCCCAGGCGCGCACGTCGAGCAGCACGGCCAGGCTGCGCATCCCGCGCGGCCGGAACCGGACCAGCTCGGCGGCGTCCTCGGCCGAGGAGCCGCCGAGCACGGCCACGACCTCCTGCCCGGCGCCGGGGTCGGTGCCCCCGGCGAGCTCGCGGCGGTGCGACGGGGTCAGCGCGGCCAGCGCGTCGAGCACCACGGTGTCGCTGTGGCCGCCGTCGGCGCTCCCGCCGGCGAGCACCGCGCCGTCCTCGGCGACCAGGCGGACCTGGTGGCCGAAGCGGTGCAGGTGCAGGCACGCGCTGGCGGCCAGGGAGACCGCGTACTCCAGGCTGGACGTCGGTCCGCTGCCCCGGTGCGCGCTCTGCCTGCGGTCGAGCAGCACGGTCGTGCCGCCGCGCCACGGCCGCTCCTCGACGCGCACCATCAGCTCGTCGCGCCGCGCCGTGGAGCGCCAGTGCACCTTGCGCAGGTCGTCGCCGTGCCGGTACTGCCGCACCACGGCGTCGTCCTCGCCCTGCCCGGCGCGCAGCCGGATCGAGCCGTCGTCGCCCGCGCCCATGCCCGAGCCGCTGGGCAGGCCGGACAGCGGCACCACCCGCGGCACGACGACGAGGCGGCTGCGCCCGGCCAGCTCGCGGTCGAACTCGGCGAGCCCGAACGGGTCGGTGATCCTCGCCATCAGGGGGCCCACCTGCTGGACGCCGCGCAGGACGGGCTTGAGCGGGTAGCGCAGCGCCGTGGTGCTCGTGCGGGGCAGCCGTTCCACGACGAAGCGCGGACGGCTGCCCAGCGAGTGGGGCACGCCGTCCTCCAGCAGCAGACCGCCGGTGGGCAGCCGCCCCGTGCTGTGCAGGTCGAGGCGCACCTCGGCCGCCGCGCCCACGGGCACCCGGCCGGGGTGCAGGAAGCGCGCGGCGTGCAGTCCCACCCTGGCGCGCGTGGCGAGCAGCGCGGCGAGCAGGGGCAGGGCGACGACGAACGCCGCCACCCGCAGCAGGTCGCGCTCGTTCAGCACGAGGGCGCACAGCCCGGCGGCGAACCCGGCCGCCAGCAGGCACCGCCCCCTGGTGGTCAGGCCGGACAGGGCTGTGCGCATGTCAGCGGTTCGTCCCGTTGGTGCGGTACTGCTGGTTGACGGGGTGCTGGCCGTTCGGCTGCGGCACCGGCTGCTGACCGTTGTGCGGCGCGCGCTGGCCGGTCGGGTCCGCCGTCGGCTGCGGGACCGGCACGCGCTGGAGCAGCGCCCGCACCAGGTCGGCGGCCGTGCGGCGCGCGGCCTGGGCCTCCGCGCTGAGCACGAGGCGGTGGGCGAGCACCGGCACGGCGATGGCGTGCACGTCGTCCGGCACGACGAAGTCGCGTCCGGCCAGGGCGGCCTGGGCCCGTGCGGCGCGCACGAGGTGCAGCGTCGACCGGGGCGACGCGCCGAGCCGCAGCTCCGGCAGGCGCCGCGTGGCGCTGACCAGCTCGACGGCGTAGCGACGCACCTCGGGAGACAGGTGCACCCGGCGCACGGCCTGCACGAGCCGCAGCACCTGCGCCGCGTCGGAGACCGGCCGCAGGTCGTCGAGCGGGTTGGTGCCCGCGTGCTCGTCGACCATCGCCAGCTCGGCCTGCGGGTCGGGGTAGCCGATGGACACGCGGGCGGTGAAGCGGTCGCGCTGCGCCTCGGGCAGCGCGTAGGTGCCCTCCATCTCCACCGGGTTCTGGGTGGCGACGACCATGAACGGCGAACCGAGCGGGTAGGTGTTGCCGTCGACGGTGACCTGGTGCTCCTCCATGCACTCCAGGAGCGCGGACTGCGTCTTGGGGGAGGCGCGGTTGATCTCGTCGCCGATCACGATGTTCGCGAACACCGGGCCGGGGCGGAACTCGAAGTCGTTGTCCTGCCGGTTGTAGATCGACACGCCGGTGATGTCGCTGGGCAGCAGGTCCGGGGTGAACTGAAGGCGGCTCACCGTGCAGTCGATGGAGCGGGCCAGCGCCTTGGCCAGCGACGTCTTGCCGACACCGGGCACGTCCTCGACCAGCAGGTGTCCCTCGGCCAGCAGGGTGACGAGCGCGATCCGCACGACCTCCGGCTTGCCGACGAGGACGCGCTCCACGTTGGCGGCGATGCGCCCGGCGACCGAGTGCAGCTCGGCCAGCGAGTCGTCCGCGCGCTGGGGCTCGGGGGCGCGGCCCGCGCCGTGGGTCTGGTCGGGCAGCGCGGCTGGCTGGGTACTCGGCGTCACTCGACCTCCTGGTGTTCTCGGCGACCGCGCGGGCGGCGCTCGCATCGGCGGCGCAGCGCTCGCGGACCCGCCGCGCCCCGGTCGACGCCGGAGGAGGCGAGCGTGTCACCCAGTGTGTCAAACCGGGGCGAAGTGCCCACCCCTCGATTGAACACGCTCTCGTCTTCACGTTCCACGGGCGTGCTCGGCGGACGCTCCGCCCGCGTCGTCCCACGATCCCCCACCACGGCGCTCACGTGCCCGTTTTTTCATGTTTTTACTACTCCGTCCGAGTGACGTTCGGGCCTGTCAGGCTCACTCGGGACGGTGCGGACGTCGTTCTTCCCCCACCACGCAACCGTGTTACGAGAGGGCCTCTGAACAGCAAATATGCCGCAGTAGGCATCAAGAAAACAGCCGTTTCAGCGTTGACTGTGGAGAAAAGTGGGGTACTGTGGCGGCCGGTGGGGCAGACGGGGGCTCCACTACCGGTCCCCAAGGGTCGGTGGGGAGGTGGGAGCCGATGTTCCTCGGTACGCACCACCCCAAGCTGGACGACAAGGGCCGCATCACGCTGCCTGCGAAGTTCCGGGACGCGCTGGCGGGGGGTCTCATGGTCACCAAGGGCCAGGACCACTGCCTCTACGTGTTCCCGCGAGCCGAGTTCGAGCAGATGGCGCGGAAGGTCGCGGAGGCTCCGTTCACGAACGAGGCCGTTCGCGCCTACCAGCGGTACCTGTTCGCGGGCACCGACGAGCAGCGTCCGGACGGACAGGGCCGCGTCACGGTCGCGCCGGAGTTGCGGCGCTACGCGGGCCTGGTCAAGGACTGCGTGGTCATCGGTGCGATCAGCCGGTTGGAGATCTGGGACGCCCAGGCGTGGCAGCGCTACCTCGACGAGCACGAGGAGAGCTATGCCGAGGCGGCTGAGGAGGTCCTGCCGGGAGTCTTCTAGAGAGATCGGCCGCGACCACGCAGCGCGACTCGGGTGCCGTGAGGCCTCGGTCCGCTCGGCTATCGGCCCTGGCGCACCTTCCCCGGCGCCAGGTCCGACGGGCGGGCGGGGACCTGACGACATCCGACCCCGGACGGGGTCCGGGCGCCTGTGCACCGGTGGTGTTCCGACGTGGGAGAGGTGGTGAGTGCGAGAGAGTGAGGGGCCGTCATGGCGGAACGACCGCGGCACGTACCGGTGCTGCTCGACCGCGTCCTCGGCCTGTTCGCTCCCGCGCTCACCGGCCGTCCGGCCGTCCTCGTCGACACCACCCTCGGTCTCGGTGGTCACTCCGAGGCGCTGCTGAAGGCCCACCCCGAGCTGACGGTCGTCGGTCTCGACCGCGACCCGCAGGCCATCGCGCTCGCCGGTGAGCGGCTCGCGCCCTTCGGCGACCGGGTGAAGCTCGTCAACGTCACCTACGACCGCATCCGCGACGCGCTGGCCGGACTCGGTCTGAAGCGGGTCGACGGCGTCCTGATGGACCTGGGCGTCTCGTCCCTGCAACTCGACGCCGAGGAGCGCGGCTTCGCCTACTCGCGGGACTCCCCGCTGGACATGCGGATGAGCGTCGGCACCGGTCCCACGGCCGCCGACGTGCTCAACTCCTACTCCGTCGGCGACCTCGCGCGCGTGCTGCGCGACTACGGCGAGGAGCGGTTCGCGAAGAAGATCGCCGGAGCCGTCGTGCGGGAGCGCGAACGGGAGCCCTTCACGAACAGCGGCCGTCTCGTCGAGCTGCTGTACTCCACGGTCCCCGCCGCGACCAGGCGCACCGGCGGTCATCCCGCCAAGCGCACCTTCCAGGCTCTGCGCATCGAGGTCAACGCCGAACTGGAGTCGCTGCGGCTGGCGCTGCCCGCCGCCATCGCGAGTCTGGCGATGGGCGGCCGGATCGTCGTGGAGTCCTACCAGTCGCTGGAGGACCGCATGGTCAAGCGCGCGCTCGTCGAGCTGGCCACGTCGAGGACACCGCAGGGCCTGCCGGTGGAGCTGCCGGGGCACGGCCCGGAGTTGAAGCTCGTCACCAGGGGCGCGGAGGTGGCGAACGAGCAGGAGATCGAGGAGAACCCGCGAGCCGCTCCGGTGCGGCTGCGGGCGGCGGAGAGGATCGGGGAGGCGTCATGACGGCACCCGCACGCGTGGGCGATCCGTCGTCCACCCCCGCCAGGAGGTCCTCGTCCAGGGAGCGTTCGCTCAAGGCCGTCCCCGAGGGCACCTCACGCGCCACCGGTGCGCCGCGCACCAGGTCGGCCGCGGCGGAGCGCGCCCACGCCCGCAGGGCGCAGCGCGCGCAGGACCTGCGCGGCAACCGCGCTCCGGCGCGTCAGCCGTCGACCGCGTCCAGGGCGCCGTTCGTCGTCATGGTCATGGCCGTGCTCGGCGTGGGCCTGGCCAGCATCATGTGGCTGTCCACGTCGGCCGCCACCGACTCCTACGAGCTGGAGAAGGCGCGCGCCCAGGCCACGGAGCTGGCCCGGCGGGTCGAGCAGCTGAAGCAGGACGTGGCGTACATGGAGTCGCCCACGATGCTGGGCGAGCAGGCCGAGCGGCTGGGCATGGTCCAGCCGGACGACCCGGCTCGGCTCAAGCAGAACCCGGACGGTTCGGTGGAGGAGTTCGGCACGCCGGCACCCGCCGCTCCGCCGCCGCCCTCCGCCTCCCCGGCGCAGCGCGACCAGGACCAGCAGGACGCCCAGCGGCAGGCCGGTGGGTCCGCGGACCAGCAGCAGTCGGTGCCAGGAGAGCGGTGATGGCGGGGTCGAGCCGCGGTGGCCGCCCGTCGTCCCGCCGCCCGTTGTCCGTGCAGCGGGGGCGTCCGGCGGCGAAGCGGCGCGGTGCGAACAACCGTCTCCGCCTGCTCGTCGGGCGGGTGCTGCTGATCGGCGCGCTCGTCCTGGCCGGCGGCAAGCTCGTGCAGGTGCAGGGCTTCCAGGCGGAGGCCCTGTCGCGCCAGGCCGAGCAGCAGCGCGCCACGCCGGTGGAGATCCCCGCGGAGCGCGGCGCGATCCTGGACCGCAACGGCAACCAGCTCGCGTTCAGCGTCGAGGCGCGCTCGCTGGCCGTGCTGCCGCAGAAGGCCGCCCAGGACTGGGCGACGCGACTCGCCGCCGAACCGAACATCGGCAGCTACGAGGACCACCTGGAGGAGCTGGCGGCCTTCGTGCACCAGACCCTCGGCGACGAGGTGCGCGGGCAGAGGACCGACGAGCGGACGATCCTCGACACGATCTCGCGGGACACGTCGTACGTGAAGGTCGTCGACGACGTCGACCCGGCGAAGGCCGCGGCGATCGTCGAGGAGTTCCCCGAGGTCATCTCCGAGTACCGGGCCGTCCGGGTCTACCCCAACGGCCCGCTCGCGTCGAACATCATCGGCGCGGCGAACTGGCGCGAGGACCAGACGCCCGCGTCGATCGGCGGGCTGACCGGGCTGGAGAACTCGGAGAACAACGTCCTCGCCGGACGCTCGGGCAAGAAGATCGTCGACACCGTGCAGGGCGACGACGTCGTCATCCCCGGTCCCGGCCGGGAGCGGGAGGTCGCCGCCGCGGTGCCGGGCAAGAGCATCGAGCTGACCATCGACGTCGACACGCAGCACGAGCTCCAGAAGATGATCACCGACTACACGGCCAAGAGCGGTGCGAAGAGCGGGTCGGCCGTCGTGCTGGACAGCTCCACCGGCGAGATCGTCGCGATGGTCAACGACAGGGTGTACGACCCGACCGACATCGGCTCCGCGAAGCCGGAGGACCTGCGCAACGCGGCCGTGACGGACGTGTTCGAGCCCGGATCGGTGAACAAGATCATCACGGCGGCCGCCGCGATCGAGCACGGCTACTACGAGCCCGAGACGGAACTCCAGGTCCCCGGCAGCACGCAGGTCGCCGACCGGGTCGTGCGCGACGCGTGGCCGCACGACACGACGACGATGACGTTCACCGGTGTCTTCGCCAAGTCCTCCAACGTCGGCACGCTGATGGCGGCGGAGAAGGTCGGCGAGGACGCCTACGCCGACCTGCTGACGAAGTTCGGTCTCGGCGTGCGCGGCGACTCCGGGCTGCCGGGCGAGGAGTCCGGCTACGTCCCGCCGCGCAACCAGTGGTCCGGCAGCACGTTCGGCAACCTGCCCATCGGCCAGGGGCTGAGCATGACCCTGCTCCAGATGGCCGGGATCTACCAGGCCATCGCCAACGACGGCGAGCGCGTCCCGCCGCGCGTCGTCCGCGCGCAGATCGACGACGACGGCACCCGCACGGAGGCGAAGCGCCCGGACGGCGTGCGGGTGGTCAGCCCGGAGACGGCCGCCACGGTGCGGGACGTGTTCCGCGCCGTGGTGCAGGACGCGCCGGGCCAGTCCGGCACCGGCAAGGCCGCCGCGCTGCCCGGCTACCAGATCGCGGGCAAGACCGGTACGGCGCAGCAGATCGACGAGACCTGCGCCTGCTACAGCAACTCCGAGTACTGGATCACGTTCGCGGGCATCCTCCCGGCGGACGATCCGCGCTTCGTGGTCGCGATCATGCTCGACGCGCCGACCGGCACGCCGTACAGCGGATCGGCCGCCCCGCTGTTCCACGACATCGCGTCCTACCTGACGCAGCGCTACCAGATCCCGATGTCGGCCGAGCAGTCGCCGGTGGTCACGCTCACCCGCTGAACCGGGTGACGCGCGGGCGCGCAAACGTTGGCGCGCACGGAAACGCACGTGCGCGAGTGGCGTGCGTCGCACGGAGAATCCACTGTGGAGTCCGTGGTGCTCGCACGCCCCACTCACCGTGCTCGAACGCCCGTTCCGCGGGAAGGAGAAGGCGATCTCCGCTGATCATGGGGAAAAGGGCCACGCGACCTCCGGGCACTCTGCGTGCGCCGGTAGCCTTCCGCGCGTGCCTGCCAAGCTAGAGGGCAAGGTCGCGACCGCCCCGCCTCGCCCTTCCCACACCAAGCCCGTTGCCGTTGCCGAGCTCGCCTCGCTGGTCGACGCGCACCTGACCGCACCCGGTCACGCCCACGTGGCGGTGACCGGGGTGACCCTGCGCGCCCAGCACGTCGTGGCCGGCGACCTGTTCGCCGCGCTGCCGGGAGCACGGGTGCACGGCGTCGAGTTCGTCGACGCCGCACTGGAGTCAGGTGCCGTCGCCGTCCTCACCGACCCAGCGGGCGCCCGGTCCCCGTCCCTGCTCGACACCGACGTGCCCGTCCTCGTCCACGACGACCCCCGCCGGGTGCTGGGCGCGCTCGCGTCCCGCGTCCACGGGAACCCCTCCGCCGCGGTCGGCGTGTGGGGCGTCACCGGCACGTCCGGCAAGACCACCACCAGCTACATGATCGAGTCCGCCCTGCGCGCCGCTGGCCGGCGGACCGGCCTGATCGGCACGGTGGAGACCCGGATCGCCGGCGAGCGCCTCGACAGCGCGTTCACCACGCCGGAGGCGCCCGACCTCCAGGCCCTGCTCGCCGTCATGGCGGAGCGCGGCGTCACCGACGTCGTGATGGAGGTCTCCAGCCACGCGCTGGAACTGGGCCGCGTCGGCGCGGTGGAGTTCGCGCTCGCCGCGTTCACCAACCTCTCCCAGGACCACCTCGACTTCCACCCGACGATGGAGGACTACTTCCGGGCGAAGGCCGCGCTGTTCGACGGGCGCGCGCGCACGGAGGTCGTCTGCGTCGACGGCGAGTGGGGCCGCCGCCTGGTGAAGCCGGGCACCACCACCGTCTCGACCACCGGCGACGCCACGTGGAGGGCCACCGGCGCGACGGTGTCCGCGACGGGCGAGCAGACCTTCACCGCGCACGGGCCGGACGGCCTGCGGCTGCCGGTGCGGATCAGCCTGCCCGGCTCGTTCAACGTCGCCAACGCGCTGCTCGCGATCGGCGCGCTGCACACCCGCGGCGTCGCGCCGGAGGCGATCACCGAGGGCCTCGCCGCGGTGCAGGTGCCCGGCCGGATGCAGCGCGTGGACGAGGGTCAGGACTTCACCGCCGTCGTCGACTACTCGCACAAGCCCGCCGCCGTGGCGCTCGCGCTGGACGCCGTCCGCGCGCGCAGCGAGGGCCGGGTGATCGTGGTCCTCGGCTGCGGTGGCGACCGCGACACCGGCAAGCGCCCGCTCATGGGCGAGGAGGCGACCCGTCGCAGCGACCTGCTGGTCGTCACCGACGACAACCCCCGCAGCGAGGACCCGGCGGCGATCCGCGCCGCGATGCTCGCCGGCGCCCTCGCGGTGCCGGACGACGAGCGCGGCGAGGTCGTCGAGATCGGGGACAGGGGTCGCGCGATCCGCCACGCCGTGGCGCAGGCGCAACCGGGCGACGTCGTCGTCGTCGCGGGCAAGGGACACGAAACCGGCCAGGAGGTCGCAGGAGTGATTCACCCGTTCTCCGACAGCGACGAGCTGTCCGCCGCGATCAAGGCGGCCACCAGGTGATCGCCCTGACGCTCGCCGAGATCGCAGAGATCGTCGGCGGCAGGCTGCACGCGACCGACGGCACGCCGGTGGTCACCGGCTCCGTCGAGTTCGACACCAGGAAGGTCACCGGGGGCGGCCTGTTCGTCGCGCTCCCCGGTGAGCGCGTCGACGGGCACGACTTCGCCGCGGCGGCCGTCGCGGCCGGCGCCGTCGGCGTCCTCGCCGCGCGCGAGGTGGACGGTCCCGCCGTGATCGTCCCGCCGGTGTCGCAGGCGCACACCAGGTCCGTCGCGCTGCTCGGCGACCGCGACGGCTCCGGGGCGGCGGTGCTGGCCGCGCTGGCCTCGCTCGCCCGGCACGTCGTCGACGAGCTCTCCACCTCGGGGAACCTGACGGTCGTCGGCATCACCGGTTCCTCGGGCAAGACCTCGACCAAGGACCTCGTCGCCCAGCTGCTGGAGCAGCTCGGGCAGACGGTGGCGCCGCCCGGCTCGTTCAACAGCGAGCTCGGCCACCCGTGGACGGCGCTGCGCGCCGGTGCCGACACCCGGCACCTCGTGCTGGAGCTGTCCGCGCGCGGTCCCGGCCACATCGCCGCGCTGTGCCGCACGGCTCCGCCGCGCATCGGCGTGGTGCTGAACGTCGGCAGCGCCCACCTCGGCGAGTTCGGCTCGCGCGAGGCGGTCGCCCTGACCAAGGGCGAGCTGGTCGAGGAGCTGCCCAGCGCCGACGAGGGCGGTGTCGCCGTGCTCAACGCCGACGACGCCCTCGTCGCCGC
Organism: Umezawaea beigongshangensis; assembly: GCF_016464305.1. Taxonomy (GTDB): domain Bacteria; phylum Actinomycetota; class Actinomycetes; order Mycobacteriales; family Pseudonocardiaceae; genus Umezawaea_A; species Umezawaea_A beigongshangensis. The sequence continues at coordinate 269,315 of NZ_JAEIOJ010000001.1, read as the reverse complement.
GATGGCGTCGCGCACCCGCGCCCGCGTCGTGCTGGTGGGTCAGTCGGCGTCGGCGCAGGTGCGCGCGGAGGACGTGCGGCTGGACGAGCAGGCGAGGGCGCACTTCACCCTCGTCACGCCGTCGGGCAGCGCGCAGGTCGCGCTGGGTCTGCACGGTGCGCACCACGTGGGCAACGCCCTGTCCGCCGCCGCGGTCGCGCTGGAGGTCGGCGCGACCCCGGAGCAGGTCGCGGAGTGGCTCTCGCGGGCGCAGCGCCGCTCCGAGCGCCGCATGGAGGTCACCACGCGCGCCGACGGCGTGACGGTGGTCAACGACTCCTTCAACGCGAACCCGGAGTCGATGAACGCCGCGCTGAAGACGCTCGCCACCATGGCCCGTGCCGGGAACCCGCGCAGGCGCGCGTGGGCGGTGCTGGGGCCGATGGGCGAGCTGGGGGACGACAGCGTCGCCGCGCACGACGAGGTCGGGCGCTTGGCGGTCCGCTTGGACATCAGTCGTTTGGTTGTGGTCGGCGAGCAGGCGAGGCCGATGCACCAGGGAGCGAGCCTGGAGGGCTCGTGGGGAGAGGAGTCGGTGCTGGTGCCGGACGTCGATGCGGCGATCGCGCTGCTGCGCGAGGAGCTGCGGGGAGATGACGTGGTGCTGGTGAAGGCGTCGAAGTTCGCCGCGCTGTGGCGCGTCGCCGACGCCCTGCTGGAGGGTGACGCGTGAAGAGCATCCTGATCGCGGCCGCCGTCGCGCTGGTCGTGTCGATCATGTTCACCCCCTATCTGATCAAGATCTTCTCCAGGCAGGGCTTCGGCCAGGAGATCCGCGAGGAGGGCCCGCAGAGCCACAAGACCAAGCGCGGCACGCCGACCATGGGCGGCGTCGCCATCCTGGTCGCGATGTGGGCGGGCTACCTCGTCACGCACCTGGTGAACTCGATGTCGGCCTCGGCGTCGGAGCAGACGCCCACCGCGTCGGGCCTGCTGGTGCTGCTGCTGACCACCTCGCTCGGCGTGGTCGGCTTCCTCGACGACTTCATCAAGATCCGCAAGCAGCGCAACCTGGGCCTGAACAAGACGGCCAAGCTCGTCGGCCAGTTCATCGCGACGATCGTCTTCGCGGTCCTGGTGATGCGCTTCCCGAACGAGCGGGGCCTCACCCCGGCGTCGGTGAACCTGTCGTTCATCCGCGACATCGCCGTGGTGTCCTTCGGCGTCGTCGGCTTCGTGGTGTTCTGCTACGCCGCCGTCAGCGCCTGGTCCAACGCGGTGAACCTGACCGACGGCCTGGACGGTCTCGCCGGCGGTTCGTCGGCGATGGTGTTCGGCACCTACGTGGTGATCTCGTTCTGGCAGTTCCGCTGGAACTGCGAGACCAACATCAGCGCCGGGTGCTACGACGTGCGCGACCCGCTGGACCTGGCGGTGATCGCCGCCGCGGCGATGGCGGGCTGCATCGGCTTCCTGTGGTGGAACGCCGCGCCCGCGAAGATCTTCATGGGCGACACCGGCTCGCTGGCGCTCGGCGGTCTGGTGGCCGGTCTGGCCATCACCACCCGCACCGAGCTGCTGATGGTCGTCATCGGCGGTCTGTTCGTCGTCGAGGCGCTGTCGGTGGTCCTCCAGGTCGCGGTGTTCCGCACCTCTCGCCGCCGCATGTTCCGCATGGCGCCGTTCCACCACCACTTCGAGCTGTCCGGGTGGGCGGAGACCACGGTCATCATCCGGTTCTGGCTGCTCGCCGGGATCTGCTGCATGTTCGGTCTCGGCCTGTTCTACAGCGAGTGGCTCGACGCGGCCGGGTCCTGACGATGAGCGGGCAGACGCACCTCGCCGGCCGCCACGTGCTGGTGGCCGGCGCCGGGGTCACCGGCGGGTCGGCGGCGGAAGCGCTGCTGGCCGCCGGTGCCCTGGTCACGGTCACCGACGGGTCGGCTGAGCGGTTGCGCGAGCTGGAGTCGCGGCTCGGCGAGGTCCGGCTCGCGCCGGGGCTCGCCGAGCCCCCGGCCGGTACCGACCTCGTCGTCACCAGCCCCGGCTGGCGTCCGGACAACCCGCTGCTCGCCGCCTCCGCCGCGGCGGGCGTCGAGGTGATCGGGGACGTCGAGCTCGCCTGGCGCCTGAGCGCCGAGCTGGCCGACCCGCCGGAGTGGCTCGCCGTCACCGGCACCAACGGCAAGACCACCACCGTGGGGATGCTGGAGTCGATCCTGCGCGCGGCCGGCGCCTCCGCCGTGGCGTGCGGCAACGTGGGTCTGCCCGTGGTCGACGCGCTGCTGGCCGGGCACCGGGTGCTGGCCGTCGAGCTGTCCAGCTTCCAGCTGCACTGGGCGCCGTCGGTGCGTCCGCGCGCCGGTGCGCTGCTGAACCTGGCCGAGGACCACCTCGACTGGCACGGCGGCATGAAGGCGTACGCGCAGGCCAAGGCGCAGGTGCTCGACGGCGACGTGGCGATCGGCAACGCCGACGACGACCTCGTCGCGGAGCTGCTGGCCGGTGCGCGGGCGCCGCTGCGGGTGAGCTTCACCCTCGGCGAGCCGGCGCGGGGACAGCTCGGCGTGTCCGGCGGGGTGCTGCTGGACCGCGCGTTCGGCGGTGCGGACGGCGAGGTGCTGATCGAGGCCGACCGGGTCCGTCCCGGCGGCCCGACCGGCATCGCCGACGCGCTCGCCGCTGCGGCGCTCGCCCGCGCTCGCGGCGTGTCCGCGAGCGCCGTCCGCGAGGGGCTGGAGACGTTCGTGCCGGGCGCGCACCGCTCGGTCGTGGTCGCGGAGTCCGGCGGCGTGCGCTGGATCGACGACTCCAAGGCCACCAACCCGCACGCCGCTGCGGCCTCGCTGCGCGCCCACGACTCCGCGGTGTGGCTCGCGGGCGGCCTGCTCAAGGGCGCGTCGGTCGACGAGCTGGTGGCCGAGGTGGCGCACCGGCTGCGCGGCGTGGTGCTCTTCGGCCGCGATCGGGACGTGATCGCCGCAGCGCTCGCGCGACACGCGCCGGATGTCCCCGTTCGAGTGGTTGACGCGGGAGACGATGCAGCCATGACGGCAGCTGTGCGCGCGGCGGGCGCGATGGCGCGATCGGGCGATGCGGTGCTGCTCGCACCCGCCGCCGCGTCGATGGACATGTTCAGCGACTACGCCCACCGGGGCCGCGCGTTCGCGGAGGCGGTGCGGGACCTGCTCGGAGCGGATCGGGCGGACACGTGACGGTGGTGGACCGCCCGCGCCGGGAGCGGCGCGCGAAGGGCAGGAGGGTCGTGGTGACGCGCGGTTCGCTGACCGCCTGGCTCTCCCGCCCGCTGGCGGACTTCCACCTCGTCCTCGCCGTCTTCGGCCTGCTCACGGCGATCGGCCTGGTGATGGTGCTCTCCGCCTCGGCGGCGGGCGAGGTCGGTCAGGAGAAGTCCGCCTACTCGGTCTTCCAGAAGCAGCTGATCTTCGTCGTGCTCGGCGCGGTGGCCTTCTGGATCGTGCTGCGCCTGCCGCTGCGCAAGTTCCGCGAGTTCAGCGCCCCGGCGATGCTGGTCTCCGTGCTGCTGCTGGTGCTGGTGCTCACCCCGATCGGCACCACCGCCGGCGGCGCGCAGGGCTGGTTCACCGTCGGCCCGCTGTCGTTCCAGCCCATCGAGCCCGCGAAGCTCGCGCTCGCGCTGTGGGGAGCGCACGTGCTGGTGACCAAGCGCGCCCTGCTCGACCAGTACCGGCACCTGCTCGTACCGGTCGTGCCCGTGGCGCTGGGCCTGTTCGCGCTCGTCATGCTCCAACCCGACCTGGGCGGCACGATCACCCTCGGCGTCGTCCTGCTCAGCATGCTGTGGTTCGTCGGCGCGCCGATGCGGATCTTCGCCCTGATCCTCGTCGGCGCGGTGGCCGGGGCCACGATCCTCGCCGTCACCGCCCCGTACCGGCTCGACCGCGTGGCGGTGTTCCTCGACCCCGACCTCGACCCGAACGGCGACGGGATGCAGATCCGCCAGGCGCGGTTCGCCCTCGCCGAGGGCGGCATCTTCGGCAAGGGGCTCGGGCAGGCCAGCTCCAAGTGGGACTACCTGCCCAACGTGCACAGCGACTTCATCTTCGCCGTCGTCGGCGAGGAGCTGGGCTTCATCGGCTGCGGCGTCGTGCTCGGCCTGTTCGGGCTGCTCGCGTTCGTCGGCCTGCGGATCGCCGCGCGCAACACCGACCCGTGGATCCGCATGGTCGCCGCGACGCTGACGGTCTGGATCGTCGCGCAGGCCGCCATCAACATCGGCTACGTCGTGGAGCTGCTGCCCGTCACCGGCATCACCCTGCCGATGATCTCCTCCGGCGGCACGTCCGTCGTCACCACCATGATCGTGTTCGGCATCCTCGCGAACTGCGCCCGGCACGAGCCGGACGCCGTCGCCGCGCTGCGCTCCATCGGCCCCGGCCGGGTCGGCGGCCTGCTGCGGCTGCCCGCGCCGGTGGCGTACCGGCCACCGGCCAGGCGCCGGGCCGGTCGCCCGTCCGCCCCGCCGCGCGCGCCGGCCAAGCGCACCCCGTCCACCGGACGGGGCGCGGCCGGTCGCGGCACCGCCCCCCAGGGCGAAGAACGCCGTGTGGCCGGTCGCTCCGCTCCGCCGTCGGAGTACCGTCGCCGCGAATCCCGCAGAGCAGCACAGGACCGGTCCGCCCGCGCACGACGAACCCGTGACGGGCGGTAGCGGGCCGGAGTGCTCGTCAGCAGAAGTTCACCGATAGAAGGAGGACCCGGGTGACCGGGCAGGACCGTGCCATCCAGCAGAGCGGACCGTGCGTGGTCGTCGCCGGAGGCGGCACCGCGGGACACATCGAGCCGGCCCTCGCCCTCGCGGACGCCGTGATGCGGCTGCGACCCGACGCGCGCGTGGTGGCGCTCGGGACCCAGCGGGGCCTGGAGACCACGCTGGTGCCCGCTCGCGGCTACCAGCTCGAACTGATCCCGCCGGTGCCCATGCCGCGCAAGCCCACCCCGGACCTGCTGAAGCTGCCGCTGAAGGTGCGCGAGTCGGTCAAGCGGACCAGGGAGGTGCTCGACCGGGTGCACGCCGACGTGGTCGTCGGCTTCGGCGGCTACGTCGCCCTCCCGGCCTACCTCGCCGCCCGCGGCCGGGTGCCGATCGTCGTGCACGAGGCCAACGCCAAGGCGGGTCTGGCCAACAAGGTGGGGGCGAAGTTCGCCGAGCGCGTCGCCGCGGCCGTGCCCGACTCGGGCCTGCCGGACGCGCAGATCATCGGCATCCCGCTGCGCCACTCCATCACGACGCTGAACCGCGCCGCGCTGCGCGCGCAGGCCCGCGCGCACTTCGGGCTGCACCCCGACGCCCCCACGCTGCTGGTCTTCGGCGGCTCGCAGGGCGCGCGGTCCATCAACAACGCCGTGTCCGGGGCCGCGAGCGCGTTCGCGCAGGCCGGTGTGGGCGTGCTGCACGCCCACGGGCCCAAGAACACGCTGGCCGTGCAGTCCGTGCCGGGAGCGCCCGCCTACGTGCCGGTGCCCTACCTGGAGCGGATGGACCTCGCCTACGCCGCCGCCGACGCGGTGCTGTGCCGCTCGGGCGCGATGACGGTGGCCGAGGTGTCCGCGGTGGGCCTGCCCGCCGTGTTCGTCCCGCTGCCCATCGGCAACGGCGAGCAGGCGCACAACGCGGCTCCCGTGGTCTCCGCCGGTGGTGGGCTGATGATCCTGGACGAGCACCTCACGACGCAGCGGGTGATCAGCGAGGTCGTGCCGCTGGTCGCGGACCGCGCGCGGTTGCAGTCCATGAGCAGGGCCACGCAGAGCTCGGGCCACCGCGAGGCCGACGAGATCCTCGCTCAGATGGTGCTGGAGGTGATCCGCAAGTGAGCGGTGTTCTGGACAGGGTCCACCTGGTGGGCATCGGCGGGGCGGGCATGAGCGGCATCGCCCGCATCCTGCTCGCCCGCGGCGGTGCGGTGTCCGGGTCCGACGCGAAGGACTCGCGCACGGTCCTCGCGCTGCGGGCGCAGGGCGCGCACGTCGCCGTGGGCCACGACGGCGCCAACCTCGACCAGGTCGACGGCGGCCCCACGGCCGTCGTGGTGTCGACGGCGATCCGCGAGGAGAACCCGGAGCTGGCCGAGGCCAGGCGCCGCGGGATCGTCGTGCTGCGCCGGGCCGAGGCGCTCGCCGCGCTGATGGACGGCCACCGGGTGGCCTGCGTGGCCGGGACGCACGGCAAGACGTCGACCACGTCGATGCTCACCGTCGCGCTCCAGCACTGCCGCGTGGACCCGTCGTTCGCCATCGGCGGCGACCTCAACGAGTCCGGAGCCAACGCCCACCAGGGCTCCGGCGGCGTGTTCGTGGCCGAGGCCGACGAGAGCGACGGCTCGTTCCTGTTCTTCAGCCCGTCGATCGCCGTGGTCACCAACGTCGAGGCCGACCACCTCGACCACCACGGCACGGTCGAGGCGTACGTCGCGGTGTTCGACAGCTTCGTGGAGCGCGTCGAGCCCGGCGGCGTGCTGATCGCCTGCGTCGACGACCCCGGTGCCGCCGCGCTCGCGCGGCGCGCGGCGGAGCGCGGCGTGCGCGTCCGTCCCTACGGCCGCACCGCGAGCGGGCCCGGCGCGGCCCGCCTGCTGGAGCACCGGCCCGACGACGGCGGCGGCCTGGCGAGCGTCGAGCTGACCGACGAGCACGGCGAGGTGGAGAAGATCGAGGTCCGCGTCGCGGTCCCCGGCGAGCACATGGCGGGCAACGCCGTCGCGGCGCTGCTGGCCGGGCTGGAGCTGGGCGCCGACCGCGCCGGGCTGCTGGAGGGCCTGGCCGCGTTCGGCGGTGTGCGCAGGCGGTTCGAGTTCCGGGGCCGCGCCGACGGCGTGCGCGTCTACGACGACTACGCCCACCACCCCACCGAGGTCGACGCGCAGCTCCGCGCGGCGCGTCCGGTGGCGGGGGAGGGCAGGCTGATCGTGGTGTTCCAGCCGCACCTGTACTCCCGCACCCGGATCTTCGCGACGGAGTTCGGCGCGGCGCTGGGCCTGGCCGACGAGGTCGTGGTGCTGGACGTCTACGGCGCGCGCGAGGACCCGGAGCCCGGCGTCACCGGCGAGCTCGTCGCCGAGGCCGTGCCCCTGCCGCCCGAGCGGGTCCACCGCGAGTCGTCGTTCGACCGCGTGCCGGAGCTCGTGGCCGGTCTCGCGCGTTCCGGCGACCTGGTGCTGACCATGGGCGCCGGTGACGTGACGATGCTCGGCCCCGAGATCGTCACCGCGTTGCAGCAGCGGGAATCGTGAGCACCCCGGTCCGCGGGCGGGGGTCGCGTCCGGCGCGCGGCCCGGCCGCGGACCGGGCCCGTGCTCGCCGTCCGGCGCGTCGTCCGAAGCGCCGCAAGCTCGACCCGGTCATCCTGCGCAGGCGGGCCGTCGCCCTGCTGTCGCTGCTGACCGTCGTCGGGCTGTTCTGCTGCGTGTGGTTCACCCCGATGATCGGGGTGCGCTCGGTGGACGTCAGCGGCGTGGAGGAGCTGTCCGCCGACGAGGTCCGCGAGGTCGCCGCGATCGAGCGGGGCACGCCCCTGGTGCGGCTCGACGTCGAGGGCGTCGCCGCGCGGGTGCGCGAACTGCCGCGGGTCAGCTCCGTGGAGGTGCAGCGGTCGTTCCCCGGCTCGGTGCTGCTCCAGGTGACCGAGCGGACGCCCGTGGGGTACGTGAGGGCCGCGGACGGGGCGCACCTGGTCGACGTGACCGGCAAGGACTACGCCGTGCTGGCCGAGGCTCCGGCCGGGATGCCGGAGCTGGTGCTGGAGAACCCCGGTCAGGACGACCCGGCCACCGTCGCGGTGGTCGGCGTGCTGACCGGTCTGCCGGAGCAGCTGCGGCCGGAGGTGATCTCCGCCACCGCGAAGACCGGCGGGGACGTCCGGCTGACCCTCGCCCTGGGCCGCGAGGTCCGCTGGGGCGACCTGACGGAGACCCCGCGCAAGGGGGCGGTGCTGATGGTCCTGCTGACCCGCGAGGGCAAGGTCTTCGACGTCTCCAGTCCCCAGCTGCCCACCGTGTCCTGAGCGAAGACCGCGCGTGCTCCGCCGGTGGACCGTCCAGACCACCCGCGCGACCGCTGCTGACCACAGGACCGGTCTCCGCGCACCGGTGCCGGGCGCACCCCGCTCCAGAGCTTCCCCGGACCACCACCGCGGCACGGTCGAGCTGAGGTGCGCGGGCCCGCCCACGGCGTCGGCCACCCGGTCGCTGCTGCCGTCTCCGCTGCTCACGGCTGCGGGCGTCGTCGAGCGACCGCGCCGGGTGGAGAACCACCGGTTCGGCGGCGTGCTCGACGGTCGCACCGACGCAGTGCCCCGTTCGGAGGAAGATCCGGACGCGGACCGGTGGATCGAGGACGGCGAGAAGATCGCCGATCTGCTGGCCGACTACGCTGCGCAGTGCGCGGTGGGTCGTGAGATCGTCACCGGGCCGGACCTCGACCACGAGGTCGGGTTCCGCGGCGACCGCACGCCATCGGTGCGCCGGGTGCTGCTGCACGTGGTCGAGGAGACCGCACGGCACGCGGGGCGCCTGGACGTCGTGCGCGAACTGCTGGACGGCGCGACCGGAGAGTGGTGGTCGCACGCCGTGCTGATAGTGCGGCGACACGCGGCGTGGCAACTGGACCAACCAGAGGACGGTGCATACCGTCCTCCACCAACAGACGGGGTTGACATAACTCTGAACCTCTGGTTGAGGGTTTCAATCCGGGTGGGACCCTCGGCGGGGTCCTCGCTGCCCGATCCGGAAGCCCACCCAGCACCACAGCACGAGCCACGATCAGGAAGGCGGATCCGATGACGCCCCCGCACAACTATCTCGCGGTGATAAAGGTCGTCGGTATCGGTGGAGGCGGCGTCAACGCCGTCAACCGCATGATCGAGGTCGGGCTCAAGGGCGTCGAGTTCATCGCGGTCAACACCGATGCCCAGGCACTGTTGATGTCCGATGCCGACGTCAAGCTCGACATCGGCCGAGAGCTCACCCGCGGCCTCGGCGCCGGCGCGAACCCCGAGGTGGGGCACAAGGCCGCCGAGGACCACCGCGAAGAGATCGAAGAAGTCCTCAAGGGCGCCGACATGGTGTTCGTGACCGCCGGCGAGGGCGGCGGCACGGGTACCGGCGGCGCTCCGGTGATCGCCTCCATCGCCCGCAAGCTCGGCGCGCTGACCATCGGTGTGGTCACGCGGCCCTTCTCCTTCGAGGGCAAGCGCCGCGCCAAGCAGGCCGAGGACGGCATCCAGGAGCTGCGCAACGAGTGCGACACGCTCATCGTGATCCCGAACGACCGGCTGCTCCAGCTCGGCGACATCGGGGTCAGCCTGATGGACGCGTTCCGCTCCGCGGACGAGGTGCTGCTGTCCGGTGTCCAGGGCATCACGGACCTCATCACCACGCCGGGTCTGATCAACCTGGACTTCGCCGACGTGAAGAGCGTCATGTCCGGTGCGGGCAGCGCCCTCATGGGCATCGGCTCGGCACGCGGTGAGGGCAGAGCGGTGCAGGCCGCGCAGAAGGCGATCAACTCGCCCCTGCTGGAGGCGTCCATGGAGGGCGCCCACGGCGTGCTGCTGTCGATCGCGGGCGGTTCCGACCTGGGGCTGTTCGAGATCAACGAGTCGGCGTCGCTGGTCCAGGAAGCGGCACACCCCGACGCGAACATCATCTTCGGAACGGTGATCGACGACTCCCTCGGCGACGAGGTCAGGGTCACGGTCATCGCCGCCGGCTTCGACAGCGGCGGTCCGACGCACAAGAAGCTGGAGCCGCAGGCGCTGCAGAGCCCGAACCGCGGCACCACGGCGTCCGGTCAGGCGGGCCAGGTCGCGCCGCCTCCTCCGCAGCAGCAGCCGCAGGTCGTGGAGGCTCCCCCCGTGCCGGCCCCGGTCCAGGCTCCGGTGGAGCAGGCGCCTCCGCGTCCGGCGACGACCGTGCCGCCGCAGCCGCTGCACCAGCAGGGCAACGGCTACCCGCCGCCGCCGAGCGTGACCCGTCCGCTGCACCAGAGCGGTCTGGCCAGCGCGAGCGGCACCCTGCCGACCAGCGGCAGGGCCGTTCCGGCTGACGACGACCCCGACGACGAGGTCGACGTTCCGCCGTTCATGCGGCGCTGATCACGTCCGACGCGCGTCGTGCGGCCCCTCCGGCTCGGCCGGAGGGGCCGCACGCGTGTTCGCGGTGGGTGGCTCACCCGCACGCGGTGCTGGAACGCCGTGTAGAACTGGCGGCGTGAGCGATCTGGCTGTGCGCGTCCGGCGAGTGGTGACCACCCGCGAGGGCGGGGTGTCCTCCCCGCCCCACGAGTCCTTCAACCTCGGCGACCACGTCGGCGACGACCCGCGTGCCGTCGCGGCCAACCGCGAGCGCCTCGCCGCCGGGATCGGCCTGTCCCCGGACCGCCTGGTGTGGATGGAGCAGGTGCACGGCCGGACCGTCGGCGTCGTCGACGGCCCCCAGGACGGGCCCGTCGAGGCCACCGACGCCCTGGTCACCGCGGAGCCCGGGCTGGCGCTGGTGGTGCTCACGGCCGACTGCGTGCCGGTGCTGCTGGGCGACGCCGCCGCGGGCGTCGTGGGCGCGGTGCACGCCGGGCGGGTCGGCGCGCGGGTGGGCGTGGTGCCCGCCGCGCTGCGCGCGATGGTCGGCGCCGGTGCCCGGCTCGACCGGATCGAGGTGCTCCTCGGGCCGTCGGTGTGCGGGAAGTGCTACGAGGTGCCCGCCGCCATGCGCGCCGACGTGGAGGCGCACCTGCCCGGCAGCGCCGCCACCAGTCGCGCGGGCAAGCCGGCCCTGGACCTGCGCGCCGGGTTGTGGGCGCAGCTCGCGGACGCCGGGGTCGGCAAGATCGGGATCGACCCGCGCTGCACGGTGGAGGAGCGCTCGCTGTTCAGCCACCGCCGGGAGGGCACGACCGGACGACTGGCCTCCGTCGTGTGGGTCGACGCGTGAGCCGGGTCGAGGAGCTGGCCGCCGCGCTGGCCGGGCTGCGCGAGCGGATCGCCGCCGCGTGCGCCGCGGCGGGACGCTCACCGGACGAGGTGTCCCTGCTCGCGGTGACCAAGACCTTCCCCGCCTCCGACGTGGCGCTGCTGTCCGACCTGGGGCTGACGGAGTTCGCGGAGAACCGCGACCAGGAGGCGGGACCCAAGGCGGCCGAGTTCGCGCGGCTGCGCCCGGACGCGGCCGCGACGTGGCACATGGTCGGTCACCTCCAGCGGAACAAGGCCCGCTCGGTCGTCCGCTGGGCGGACTCGGTGGACTCGGTCGACTCCCCGCGGCTGGCCGCGGCGCTGGCGAAGGCCGTCGCGGCCGCGCGCGCCGGGGGCGCGCGGGTCGATCCGTTGCCCGTTCTCCTCCAGGCGAGCGTCGACGGGGACCCCGCACGCGGGGGGTGCCCCCTTCCGGCGTTGTCCGAACTGGCGGATTTTGTAGCTGGATCGGGTGAACTTGTCCTTCGGGGTGTGATGGCTGTCGCTCCCAGGGAAATGCCCCCTGCCAGCGCGTTTGCCGCACTGCTGACTGCGGTAACCCGTGTGCGTGATGATCATCCCACTGCCGTTGAACTGTCAGCGGGGATGAGCGGCGACCTGGAAGATGCGATCGCGCACGGAAGCACGTGCGTGCGTGTCGGAACTGCACTGCTGGGTGGCAGGCCACTAGCCTTGCCGTAGCTGTCGACGCAGTGGGGATCGTTCGCGCCATCCCCGCAGGTGGGGAACCGGAGGAGGGCTGGGCATGAGTGGGTTCCACAAGCTGAAGGCCTACTTCGGGATGGTTCCCGCCGAGTACGCCGACGACCCCGCGTACGACGACGAGCGCGGCCGGTACCACCCCGACTACCGCGGTGAGTACGCGGCGGAGGCGGACGACTACGAGCCGTACCCGGAGCGGGGTGGGCGGCGCAAGCTGTTCGCCGGTGGCCGCTCCGAGTACCGGACGGAGCTGGACGAGTCCGACGAGTACGAGCCCGACGCGCGCACCCGCGCACGTCGCAGCTGGACCCCGGAGGCCCCGGTGCACGGGGCGCTGGCCGTCGAGCCGCAGCGCGAGCCGGTCAGCAGGCCTCGCCCGGCTCAGGAGCCGGCCGGGCACTCGCTGGGCCGGATCACCACGCTCAACCCGCGCAGCTACAACGAGGCGCGGACGATCGGAGAGCACTACCGCGACGGCACGCCGGTGATCATGAACCTGACCGAGATGGAGGACGCGGACGCCAAGCGGCTCGTGGACTTCGCGGCCGGGCTGGCCTTCGCGCTGCGCGGGTCCATCGACAAGGTGACGAACAAGGTGTTCCTTCTCTCACCTCCCAACATCGACGTGACGGCGGAGGACCGCCGGAGGCTCGCCGAGGGCGGGTTCCTCAACCACAGCTGAGAAGTGGCAGAGTTGAGTCGTGGAGCCCCTCCTGTTGATCGTCTACTACCTGATCTTCTCCTTCTCCCTGCTGCTCACGGCGCGTGTCGTCGTGGAACTCGTTCGGACGTTCGCCAGGGAGTGGCGGCCGGCCGGTGGGGTTGCAGTGACGCTGGAGACCGTCTACACAGTGACCGATCCCCCCATCCGTCTGCTTCGCCGGTTGATACCGACGGTGCGCATCGGGGGCGTCGGACTGGACCTGTCCATTATCGTGCTGTGGCTGCTCGTTATCATTTTGATGCAAGTAGCGGATCCCAGGTGACGGGGAACCGGGATGACCACAGCCCCAGGAGTGCGTGAGGTGATCTGATGCCGTTGACCCCCGCGGACGTGCACAACGTCGCGTTCAGCAAGCCGCCGATTGGCAAGCGGGGCTACAACGAGGACGAGGTGGACGCGTTCCTCGACCTGGTTGAGGGCGAACTCGCCCGCCTGATCGAGGAGAACAACGACCTGCGCCAGCAGGTCGAGCAGCTCGACCAGCAGGTCGAGACCGCGCGTGCCGACCTCGACGACGCCCGCGCGAAGGCCGCGTCCGGCCCCGTCGGCCCCAGCCGTGTCGAGGAGCCCCGTCGCCTCGCGCCGGTGCCCCCGCCGTCGGTCATGGAGCAGACGACGCCCGGTGGTGGTGGCGACCACCACGTGCAGGCGGCCAAGGTCCTGGGTCTCGCCCAGGAGATGGCCGACCGGCTCACCGGTGAGGCCAAGGCCGAGGCCGACGGCATGCTGTCGGAGGCCAGGACGAAGTCCGAGCAGTTGCTGTCCGAGGCCCGTGCCAAGACGGACACCATGGTGAACGAGGCGCGCACGCGTGCCGAGACCATGTTGAACGACGCGCGCACGAGGTCGGAGACGCTGGAGCGCCAGGCCCGCGAGAAGGCCAGTGCGCTCGACCGCGACGCCCAGCGCAAGCACGCCGAGATCATGGGCAGCATCACGCAGGAGAAGAACGCGCTGGAGAAGCAGATCGACAAGCTCCAGACGTTCGAGCGGGAGTACCGCACGCGTCTCAAGACCATGCTGGAGTCGTCCCTGCGCGATCTGCAGGACCGCGCTCCGGCCGCACCGTCCGACGGCAGTCGTGCGGGGCAGCAGACCGGTGGGTACAGCTTCGGCGCTCGCGCCGAGGCCGGCTGATCGACGGTTCGTCGCTGACGTGCGTGGCCGGTAGCTCCGGTTGGGGTGCGTGACGTGCTGCACATCGTTCTTCTGCTGGTGCTGGCGGCTCTCGGGCTGCTCGTCCCCGCGCTGACCACGGCCGACCCCACGTGGGCGTGGTCGTCGGTGGGGGCGAGCGCCGCTGCCGCCGCGGTCCTGGCGCTCGACTGGTGGTTCCGCCGCCGGTCGAGCACGGGGGATCGCGGGCGGGCCGCCGGCGCCGGTGGTCCACCTCGTCGACCCGATGAAGATCAGGTTAGCGGTGATGATCACGAGGCCGTCGCCGAGGGTGCTGTTGCGCACTCGGTCGTGTCCCGTGTCACCCCTTCGGCGGAAGAACCCGCCGAGGAGGACACCGACGCGGCCGACCTGCTGACGGTGACCGACCTGACCGACGAGGTCAGGGTGCTCGACGAGCGGCCCCGCTACCACCTCGGCACCTGCACCTGGCTGGACGCGCGGCCGACGCTGGGGCTCCCCGTGTCGGAGGCCCGGCAGCTCGGGTTCACCCCGTGCGCCGGCTGCCGTCCGGACGAGACCCTGGCGGCCCGCCACCGGGCGGCCCGCACCTGACGACACGACGAGGCCCACCCCGCGAACCCGGCGGGGTGGGCCTCGTCGTGTCGTCCAGCGGTCAGATCCAGGTGTCCAGGAAGACCGTGGCGCGCAGGGCGGGAGCGGTGTCGCTGCCGCAGCGGTGCTCCAGCGTCACGGTCACCCCGTGGAGGGTGCCGGTGGTGCCGCGGCGCATCCCCGACACGGTGAACGAACCGCGCGGGTCCGCGCAGGTCCTCCCGTGGGAGATCACCCGCAGACCGGGAGCGGTGGCCGTGGGGAACTGCCGCACCCCCGAGTAGGTGCCCTCGCTCAGCCGCGCCCCGCCGGGCGCCGCCACCTCGAGGGCGAAGCCGTCCCCGCCGTCGCTCGTGGCGTCGATCCGCAGCACACCGGTGCGCAGCTCCTGGACGAAGACCTCCTGATCGGGTGACGCCCAGTCGGCGGACTGTCCGCTGACCGGGACGGCGCCGTTCTCGGCGGTGAAGGTCAGCGTCCGCAGCGCGTCGTCGGCGGACGCGGAAGGTGCGAGGACGAGTGCTGACACCGCCGCGGCGAGCGCGGCGAGTGCGAGGCGGTGCTCCATGCTCATCTCCTCATCTCTCGCCCGGCGGGTCCGGGCGCGGAGCCCACCCTTCCGGTGCTCGGCCGTGCCGTCACGGGGGGAAGTCCTCCGGGCAACCGGTTTGCCCCGAGGCGTTACCCTGGTGCCAGCAGGGCGTTGATCCGGCCATCACCGGGGAGCCTCCGGAAGAACGGGCCTCGCGGCCTCAGTAGAACCGGACGGGAGCGGCCCGTCACAGCCGTCACGAGAGGTCGTCGCAGCTCCACCAGCGGCGGCAAACGGGGTGGTACCGCGGTGTGCCCGAAGCGGGCGCGTCGTCCCCGTGTGGGTGCGTGCACCCGTGCGAGCAGGACGAACCGCGAGGAGCAGTGAGATGGCCTACCCCAAGGCTGGCGATCAGGACGCAGTGCGGAACAGCGCTGTGCCGGCCCAGCCGTCCTTCCCGGAGCTGGAAGAGGGTGTCCTCGACTTCTGGAAGTCCGACGGGACGTTCCAGGCCAGCGTCGAGAACCGCCCCGCCGGCGCCGACGGAGCCAACGAGTTCGTCTTCTACGACGGCCCGCCGTTCGCCAACGGCCTCCCGCACTACGGGCACCTGCTCACCGGCTACGTCAAGGACCTCGTCCCGCGCTACCAGACCATGCGCGGCAAGCACGTGGAGCGCCGCTTCGGCTGGGACACCCACGGCCTGCCCGCCGAGGTCGAGGCGGAGAAGCAGCTCGGCATCACCCACAAGAGCGAGATCGACGCCCTGGGCATCGAGGCGTTCAACGAGGCCTGCCGCACGTCGGTGCTGCGCTACACCGACCAGTGGCGCGACTACGTCACGCGCCAGGCGCGGTGGGTCGACTTCGACGACGACTACAAGACCCTCGACCTGGACTACATGGAAAGCGTCATGTGGGCCTTCAAGACCCTGCACGAGAAGGGTCTGATCTACGAGGGCTTCCGGGTGCTCTGGTACTGCTGGCGCTGCGAGACGCCGCTGTCGAACACCGAGACGAAGATGGACGACGTCTACCGCGAGCGGCAGGACCCCGCGGTGACCGTCGGCCTGCGCCTGGAGACCGGCGAGCTGGCGCTGATCTGGACGACGACGCCGTGGACGCTGCCCAGCAACCTCGCCGCCGCCGTGCACCCGGACGTGGACTACGTGACCGTGGAGCACGAGGGGGAGCGCTACCTGCTGGCCGAGGCCCGCCTGGGCCACTACGCCCGCGAGCTGGGCGAGGACGCCGCCGACCACGTCGTCGCGCGCTGCACGGGCTCCGACCTGCTGGGCCGGAAGTACACGCCGCCGTTCGACTTCTTCGTCGGCCGGGAGAACGCGCACCAGATCCTCGCCGCGGACTACGTCACCACCGAGGACGGCACGGGCATCGTGCACATCGCCCCGGCCTTCGGCGAGGAGGACAAGGCCGTCACCGACGCCGCGGGCATCGAGGTCGTCGTGCCGGTGAACTCGCGCGGCGAGTTCACCGGCGAGGTGCCGCCCTACGAGGGCGTGCACGTGTTCGAGGCCAACAGGGCCATCGCGCGGGACCTGCGGGAGCGCGGTCTGCTGCTGCGCCACGAGACCTACGACCACCCGTACCCGCACTGCTGGCGCTGCGCCAACCCGCTGATCCAGCGCGCGGTGTCGTCGTGGTTCGTGGCGGTCACGAAGTTCCGCGACCGCATGGTGGAGCTCAACCAGCAGATCGACTGGGTGCCGGAGCACATCCGCGACGGCCAGTTCGGCAAGTGGCTGGAGAACGCGCGCGACTGGTCCATCTCCCGCAACCGCTACTGGGGCTCGCCGATCCCGGTGTGGACCTCCGACGACCCGGCGTACCCGCGGGTGGACGTCTACGGCTCGCTCGACGAGCTGGAGCGCGACTTCGGCGTGCGCCCGGCCGATCTGCACCGGCCGCACGTGGACGAGCTGACCAGGCCCAACCCGGACGACCCGACCGGTCGTTCGACGATGCGCCGCGTCCCCGAGGTGCTCGACTGCTGGTTCGAGTCGGGCTCCATGCCGTTCGCGCAGGTGCACTACCCGTTCGAGAACGCCGACTGGTTCGAGGACCACTACCCCGGCGACTACATCGTCGAGTACAACGGCCAGACCCGCGGCTGGTTCTACACCCTGCACGTGCTGGCCACGGCGCTGTTCGACCGGCCGGCGTTCCGCACGGTGTCGGCGCACGGCATCGTGCTGGGCGACGACGGCGCCAAGATGTCCAAGTCGCTGAAGAACTACCCCGACGTCAACGAGGTGTTCGACCGCGACGGCTCCGACGCCATGCGGTGGTTCCTCATGTCGTCGCCGATCCTGCGCGGCGGTGACCTGGTGGTCACCGAGCGCGGCATCCGCGACGCGGTGCGCCAGGCCGTCCTGCCGCTGTGGAACTCCTGGTACTTCCTCGCGCTCTACTCGAACGCCGCCGGTCGCGAGGGCACCTGGCGCACGGACTCGCAGCACGTGCTCGACCGGTACGTGCTGGCGAAGACGCACGACCTGGTGCGCGTCACGACGACCGCGCTGGACACCTACGACATCGCCGGCGCGTGCGCGAGCATCCGCGAGTACCTGGAGGTGCTGACCAACTGGTACGTGCGCCGCTCGCGCGACCGGTTCTGGGCGGGTGACGCCGACGCCGTCGACACGCTGCACACCGTGCTGGAGGTCGTCAGCAGGGTCGCGGCCCCGCTGCTGCCGCTGACCACCGAGGTCGTGTGGCGCGGGCTGACCGGCGGTCGCTCGGTGCACCTGACGGACTTCCCGTCCGTCGAGGACCTGCCCGCCGACGACGCGCTGGTGACGGCGATGGACACGGTGCGTCAGGTGGCGTCCACCGCGCTGTCGCTGCGCAAGGCGAACAAGCTGCGCGTGCGGCTGCCGCTGGCCAAGCTCGTCATCGCCGCCGAGAACGCCGACGCCGTCGCCGAGTTCACCGGCATCCTGCGCGACGAGGTCAACGTCAAGGACGTCGAGCTGACCACCGACGTGGACGCGCACGGGCACTTCCAGCTCGTCGTGAACGCCCGCGCCGCCGGTCCGCGCATCGGCCGCGAGGTGCAGACGGTGATCAGGGCCGTCAAGGCCGGCGAGTGGAGGACCACCGAGTCGGGCGCGGTCGAGGCGGCGGGCGTCGAGCTCCTCCCCGGCGAGTACGAGCAGCGCCTCGTGGCGACGGACCCGGCCGCGACGGCCGCCCTGCCGGGCGGCGGCGGGTTGGTGGTCCTGGACACGGCGGTGACGCCGGAGCTGGCGGCGGAGGGCGTCGCGCGCGACCTCGTCCGAGTGGTGCAGCAGGCCCGCAAGGACGCGGGTCTGGACGTCTCCGACCGCATCGCGCTGACCCTCCAGCTCCCGGCCGAGGTGGCGGAGGCGGTGAGGACCTTCGAGAACTTCGTGGCCGGGGAGACCCTGGCGGACGAGGTGACCCACGCCGAGGTCGGCGACGGCACGGGCTCGGACGGCGTCGTGGGCGACGGGGCGAAGGTGCGGGTGCTGGTGGAAAGGGCGTGAGCCGGACGACCGGCGCGCCCCCGGCAGGTGGGCGCGAAGTGGGGCCGCGCCGGTCGCTCACGCCGTCGCCGAACAGCTGACGGAGCGATCAGACCGACCGGCGCGCCCCGGCAGCACGTGGGGGTGCGCCGGTCGTGCGCCGTCTCGCCGGACCACACGCTCCGCAGGTGGTCCGGCGAGACGGGAGACGACCGGATCAGAGCACCCGAACCGCCGTCTCCGGAGGAGCGGCCGGGGACACGGCGATCGACGTCCACGCACTGCGCACCGCGGACGCCCACCCCCCGTGTCCAGCCCTCACGCCCCGCCCTCGCGCTCCAGCTCCACCCGCAACGCCGACAGGCAGCGCCCCCGAGTCGGCCCGATGCTGCCGCGCGGCATCGACAGCGCCTCGGCCACCGCCCGGTACTCCGCGCGCCCGGCGAGCACCGTCAGCCGCAGCAGCTCCTGGCAGCGCCGGGACAGCCGTCCGTAGGCACGCCACAGCCGCCGGTCGCGGTCGTCGCGCAGCGTCTCGACCTCCGGCAGCCACATCTCGCTCGGCAGCTGCTCCGCGGTGTCGTCGAGCAGCGGGGCGGTGCCGCGCGAGTCGCGCCACGAGCGGTGCGACTCGCGCCGCGCCGTCACGACCAGCCAGCCGACCAGCGCGCGCGGCTCGGCCAGCCGGTGCAGGTGCCGCAGCAGCGCGAGCCACACGTTCTGCACCACGTCCTCCGCGGCGGGCACGTCCAGCCCGTTGCCGCGCGCGACGTTCCACACCAGCGGTGTCAGTTCCGCGACGAGCGCGTCGAGCGCGGCCCGATCACCCTCGCGGGCGGCGACGAGGCACCGGGCGTGCCGGTCGTAGCCCTCCAGCTCCCGCCACGACGCCGGTGCGGGGGCCTCGCCGGTGGGACGCTGCGCCACGATCGCCGCGGCCCCCAGCTCGTCGGAAGCCCCGTCGGCGGGGATGGCCTCGATCAGCGCGTCGCGCAGATCGCCCAGCCGCCTGGCCAGGTCGTCCTCCTCGGACACCGCGCTCGTGCTCACCCGTCGTCTCCCTCCGTGCCGAGCAACTCCCTCATCATCGACGACGCGAGCACCAGCCGGTCGCGAACCGCGTCGGGTTCGCAGCCCAGAAGGGTGGCGATCGCGGCGTCGTCGAGGTCCCACGTCCGCAGCACCAGCGCGGCGCGCAGCTCCTCGGGCAGGGCGCTGAGCGCGGCGAGCGTCTCGGCGGGCTCGTCCTCGTCGTCGCGCTCCGGCAGGGCGGAGCCGGTGGGCGTCCGCTCGGCGAGCAGGGTCCGGACCTCGTCGTAGAGCCGCGTCCTGCGCCGCGTCGGATCGATGTCCGGCCAGTGCAGCCACGTGCGGGTGAAGGCGTCGTGCACGGCGGCGGCGTGGTCGGCGTGCGGTGACATCAGCGCGGCGAAGCGCGCGAGCAGCAGGCGTTCGCGGTCGTAGAACGCGGCGAACGCCGTTTCGTCGTCCGGTCGTGGCGACAAGATCACGACCGGCCGCACGGGTGGGTCACCATCTCGTTCGTCCCCTTCCTGAACCGTTCGCCAGCGGGGGCCGGGAAGACCCCCGCGCGGGGAGTTGACGAGTGTCCCAGTCCCCCTCCGGCGGTCGCGCGCAGGTCGTGCTCCGGTGACGAGGCCCACGGAACGGCCCTCGCGGCGCGGCGCGGGTTGGTCCACTTCGCACACGGCGGGGACAATGACCGCGGCGGAGCGTTCAGCGAGGAGGTCGGATGGCGGACGTCACGACCGTTCTCGGGATCGGCGCGGTGGTGCTGCTGGTGTCCGTGTTCGCGGTGCGCGTCTCGACCCGGCTGGGGCTGCCGTCGCTGCTGCTCTACCTCGGCATCGGCGTGCTGCTCGGGGAGTCCGTCCTCGGCATCGACTTCGACGACGCCGACCTGACCCGGTCGCTCGGCACGGTGGCGCTCGTGCTGATCCTCACCGAGGGCGGGCTCACCACGCGGTGGTCCGACGTGCGGCCCGTGCTGCGGCTGGGCATCGCACTGTCCACAGTGTCCGTCGCGGTGAGCGTCGCGGTCACCGCCGCCGCGCTGCACCTCCTGCTGGACCTGGACTGGCGGATGGCGCTGCTGTGGGGCGCTGTGCTGTCCTCCACCGACGCGGCCGCCGTGTTCAGCGTCCTGCGCGCGATCGGTGTGAACAAGCGGCTGACCGGTGCGCTGGAGCTGGAGTCCGGCATCAACGACGCCCCGGTCTACATCGCCGTGGTGCTGCTCGCGTCCACCGATCCCGTCACCTGGACCGCGCCGCTGCTGATGGTCTACGAGCTCGCCGCCGGCGCGGTGGTGGGCGTGGCGCTGGGGCGGCTGGGCGCGTGGGGACTGCGGCGCGCGGCGCTGCCGGCGACCGGCCTCTACCCGCTGGCGTCGGTGGCGGTGTGCGTGCTGGCCTACACCGTCGGCGACCTCGCCCACGCGTCCGGCTTCCTCGCCGTCTACACGGCGGCTCTGCTGCTGGGCAACGCGCGTCTGCCGCACCGCTCGGACACGCTGTCCTTCGCCGAGGGGCTGGGCTGGCTCGCCCAGATCGGACTGTTCGTGCTGCTGGGCCTGTACGCCTCGCCGCCCCGACTGCTCGACGTGGTGGTGCCCGCGCTCGTCGCCGGTGCGGTGCTGCTGCTCGTGGCCAGGCCGTTGTCGGTGCTGATCGCCGCGCTGCCGTTCCGGGTGCCGTGGCGCGAGCAGGTGTTCCTGTCCTGGTCGGGGTTGCGCGGCGCGGTGCCGGTGGTGTTCGCGCTCATCCCCGTCATCCAGGGCGTGCCCGGCGCGCAGCGGCTGGTGGACGCGGTGTTCGTGCTGGTCGTGGTGTTCACCCTGTTGCAGGGCGGGACGCTGCCGGTCCTCGCGCGGCTGCTGGGGCTCACGGCGAGCAGCGAGCCCCGCGAGCTGGAGGTCGACGCCGCCCCGCTCGACGAACTGGGCGCCGCGCTGCTCCAGGTGCGCATCCGGCACGGGTCCCAGCTGCACGGCGTGTACCTGTCGGAGCTGCGCCTGCCGCCCGGCGCGGTCGTCAGCCTCGTGGTCCGCGCCGACGTGCCGTTCACCCCGCAGCCCACCACCCGGCTCCAGGAGCGCGACCAGCTCCTGGTCGTCGTCACCGACGCCGCCAGGGCGTCGGCCGAGCAGCGCATCCGGGCCGTGGACCGCGCGGGCCGCTTCGCCCGCTGGAAGGGCGTCAACGGGTAGCGGCGCTCGGCCCGAGCACCGCGAACGCTCCACTCGTGGTGCTCGAACGCTCAACTCGTGGTGCTGGAACGCTCCACTCGTGGTGCTGGAACGCTCAACTCGTGCGGGTGGTCTCACGATGTGAGCCGAGGTCGACCTCGGCTGGCGCTTCCGCTAACGTCGTCGCCAGGTCATGAGTGCCAGCGTCAAGCCCGAGCTTGCTGGCCGGCAACCCTCCTACCGCGGTGGGGTGCCCTCGGTGAGGACCTGGTCCGGCGCGAGGTGCGTCGGGCAAGCGCGGGCCTGCGGGCCCCTGTCCCGGAGGGCACCGGCATGACGCTCGCTCACTCCCACCCCGTTCCCCAGCCGCGCACCGCCGTGCCCGCCGTGCCCGCCGTGGTCGGGGCCGACCTGCGGGTGCCGCTGGTCACCGGTGAGCGGGTCGGCTACGCCAACCTCGACCACGCGGCCAGCGCGCCGTGCCTGGAGCAGGTCCGCGACGCCGTGGACGAGCTGCTGCCCTGGTACGCCAGCGTGCACCGCGGCGCGGGGTTCGCCTCGAAGGTCTCCACCCGCGTCCACGAGCAGGCGCGGGCCTCGGTGCGGCGCTTCCTGAACGCGCGGGACGGCGACGCGGTGGTGTTCACCCGCAACACCACCGACGCGCTGAACCTGCTGGCCCGCAGCCTGCCCCGGCACGCGGCCGTCGTGCTGTTCGACACCGAGCACCACGCCGCCCTGCTGCCGTGGCGCGGCCCGAACGTGCAGCGGATCGCGGCGCCCCGCTCGGCCGACGCCGCCGCGCCCGCGCTGGCCGAGGCGCTGGGCCGCTGTCCGGAGGGCCCGCGCCTGGTCGTGCTCACCGGCGCGTCCAACGTGACCGGTGAGCTGTGGCCGGTCGCGGAGCTGGCGCGGGTCGCCCGCGCCCACGGTGCCCGCGTCGTGCTGGACGCCGCTCAGCTCGCGCCGCACCGTCCGGTCGACGTGCGGGAGCTGGACGTCGACTACACGGTGCTGTCGGGCCACAAGATCTACGCCCCGTTCGGGTCCGGTGTGCTCGTCGGGCGGTCGGACTGGTTGCAGGCCGCCGAGCCCTACCTGGCCGGCGGCGGCGCGACCCGCAGGGTCACCGATCACGGCGACCACCTCGGCGTCTCCTGGTCCGCCGTGCCGGAGCGGCACGAGGCGGGGTCGCCGAACGTCGTGGGCGTGCACGCGCTCGCCGTGGCCTGCGACGTGCTGTCGCGGCACTGGGAGCAGACCGTCGAGCACGAGCGCGTGCTGCTGGAGCGGCTGCGCTCCGGACTCGCGACCGTGCCGGGACTGCGGGAGCTGACCCTCTTCGACGGCGACCGCGACCGGGTGGGCGTCGTCAGCTTCACCGTCGGCGGTCACGACGCCGGGTACCTCGCCGCGGCGCTGTCCGCCGAGCACGGCATCGGCCTGCGCGACGGCGCGTTCTGCGCGCACGTGGCCGTGGGCAGGCTGCTGGACCGCGTCGGCGGCCACGAGCAGCGGGCGCTGCGGGCGAGCCTCGGCCTGGGCAGCACGGTCGAGCACGTGGACCGGCTGGTCGCGGCGCTGCGCAGCCTCGTGCTGGACGGGCCCCGGTGGAACTACGTCCAGGTCGACGGTCGCTGGGAGCCCGAGAACGATCCCCGCACCCCGCCGCCGTTCCTGTCCTGAGGCCGTGCTGGACAATGGGGGTGTGAGCACCGAGCCCAACACCGATCCGGACCCGGCCGACCGGGCCGCCGACCCCGCCGCAGAACCCGGCGGGAGCGTCCCGGCGTCGAGCGGGCCCGCGGAGCCGGAGCCGGCCGTCCCGCCGAAGCGGCGGGTGCTGCTGCTGGCGCTCGTGGCGGCCTTCGTGTTCGCCGTCGACCTGGTCACGAAGGTGATCGCGGTGGCGACGTTGGAGAACCGCGAGCCGGTCGAGCTGTTCGGCGGGCTGCTCTACCTGCCGCTCATCCGCAACACGGGCGCCGCGTTCGGGCTCGCCGAGGGCATGACCGTGGCGCTGGCCACCGTGGCGATGGGCGTGGTCGTCTTCATCGTGTGGATCGCGCGCAAGCTGCGGTCCGCCGGCTGGGCGTTCGGCCTCGGGCTGGTGCTGGGCGGCGCACTGGGCAACCTGGTGGACCGGATCTTCCGGGCCCCCGGTGTCATGCGCGGCGGCGTGGTCGACTTCTTCTCGGTGCTCGACCCCTACGGCCGGGTGTTCCCGGTGTTCAACGTCGCCGACTCCGCGATCTGCGTCGGCGGCGGCATCATCGTGCTCCTCGCGCTGCTCCAGCGCGACTACGACGGCACGGTGGGCCCGAAGAAGACCGCTGACGAGGAGAAGACCGCGTGAGCGGATACCGAACGCTGCCAGTGCCCGACGGTCTCGACGGGATGCGCGTCGACGCGGGCCTGTCCAAGCTGCTCGGGCTGTCCCGCACGATCGTGGCGACCCTCACCGAATCGGGTGATGTGCTGCTCGACGGACGCCCGGCGGGCAAGTCCGACCGCCTGATCGCCGGCTCCACGCTGGAGGTCACGATCCCCGCGCCGCCGCAGCCCGTCCGGGTGCAGGCCGTCGCCGTCGAGGGCCTGGTCGTGCTGCACGAGGACGACGACATCATCGTGGTCGACAAGCCCGTGGGCGTCGCCGTGCACCCCAGCCCCGGCTGGACCGGTCCCACCGTCGTCGGCGGGCTCGTCGCCGCCGGTCACCGGGTCGCCACCTCCGGCGCCGAGGAGCGGCAGGGCGTCGTGCACCGCCTCGACGTGGGCACGACGGGCGTGATGGTCGTCGCGAAGAGCGAGAGCGCCTACTCCGCGCTCAAGCACGCCTTCAAGGAGCGCACGGTCGACAAGCTGTACCACGCGCTGGTGCAGGGCCACCCGGACCCGATCAGGGGCACGATCGACGCACCGATCGACCGGCACCCCAAGCACGACTACAGGTTCGCGGTGATGGCGAGCGGCAAGCCCAGCATCACCCACTACGAGGTGACCGAGGCGTTCCGCTCGGCGTCCCTGCTGGACGTGCACCTCGAGACCGGCCGCACGCACCAGATCCGCGTGCACTTCTCCGCGCTGCACCACCCGTGCGTGGGCGACCTGACCTACGGCGCCGACCCGGTGCTGGCCAAGCGCCTCGGCGTCACCCGGCAGTGGCTGCACGCCCGCAGGCTGGGCTTCCACCACCCGGCCGACGGTCAGTGGGTGGAGTTCACCAGCGAGTACCCCGACGACCTGGCTCGGGCGCTGGAGGGGCTGCGCGCCGAGGGCTGAGCGGACCTCAGTCCTCGACCGACCACAGGAGGCTGTGGGCGTCCGGCTCCGGCCGGGCGCTCCACCGCACGGCGACCACGTCGGTGCTCTCCGGCAGCACGTAGACCGTGTGCCCGCCCGCGGTCTCGCCCGGCTGCACGCCGATCTTGTACGGGGGACGGGACGACAGCGACACGGGCGCCTTGGCGACCGTCTCGCCGGTGTTCGTCACCAGCACGAGGTACATGTCGGGCAGCGAGTGGAACGCCACCTGGCCGCGGTTGCTCAGCTCGGTGTGCACGACCACGGCCCGCTCGCCGTCGGCCAGCTTGTACCCGGCCGCGGTGAACAGGAAGTCCGCCGGGTCGACGACCTCGACGAGCTGGATGGAGAACCGCGCGCCCTCCAGGCCCTCGGTCTCCAGCGCCGTGCCGACCCTGCCGCGCCGCTGGCCGGCCGGTACCTGCGTGCCGCCGAACACGGGCGTGTCGCCGCGCGCCCACCCGGCGCTCTGCGGCGGCCCCCAGGTGCTGACGGGCTGCTCGCCGGTCGGGGGCTGCTGGACCGGGAACGGCGTGCTGGGCGGCTGCTGCTGGTACTGCTGCGGCGCGGGACGCGCCGGGTGCGGTCCGGACGGCATCCCGCCCTGCACGGGGTGCTGGCCGGTCGGCGGCCGGACGGCGTAGTTGCCCGACGGCGTGTTCTGCGCGGGCGGGCCCGCGTAGTTCCCCCAGGCCATGCTGTTGGACAGGGCCTTGCGGATGCCGTTGGGGTCGCACTCCACGCCCACCAGCAGGGGCAGGCCGCTGCCGGACAGCGTGATCAGCCGGGAGGCCGCCTCGCGGGGGTCCATGCCCAGCCGGGCGGCCACCTCGTGCACGGCCGCACGGCCCATCTCCGCGATCATGGCGAGAAGACGGGCGTCGACGGGATCCGGAGCCACCACGCTCCGCACGCTACCGGTCGGGTCCGACGACCGCGTCGGCGGCTGGCCGTCGGAAGGATCACCGCGCCCCGGCGTGTCGGCCGACACCCGGTGGGGCGACTGGGCCGAAGAGGTGACGGAGGGATAGGGTTCTCCGAGTCCGAGCGGGGGTTCTCCCGCCTTCTTCGATCTTGTGGGAGGCACGGGTGTCCGACTCGTTCGTTCACCTTCACGTGCACACCGAGTACTCGATGCTCGACGGCGCGGCGAAGCTCAAGGACATGTTCGCGGAGTGCGAGCGGCTGGGGATGCCCGCCGCCGCGATCACCGACCACGGCAACATGTACGGGGCGTACGACTTCTTCCGCCAGGCCACGGCCGCCGGGATCAAGCCCGTCGTGGGCATCGAGGCGTACGTCGCGCCGGAGTCCCGGTTCAACAAGAAGCGCGTGCTGTGGGGCGACCCGGGGCAGAAGTCCGACGACGTGTCCGGTAGCGGCGCCTACACCCACCAGACGATCTGGGCGCGCGACGTGGACGGCCTGCACAACCTGATGAAGGTCGCCAGCCGCGCGTCCACGGAGGGCCAGCTCGGCAAGTGGGCCCGGATGGACGCCGAGCTGCTCGCGGAGCACTCCAAGGGCCTCATGGCGACCACGGGCTGCCCGTCCGGCGAGGTGCAGACCCGCCTGCGCCTGGGGCACGACCAGCTCGCGCTGGAGGCCGCGGCGAAGTGGCGGGACATCTACGGCGCGGACAACTTCTTCGTCGAGCTGATGGACCACGGCATCGAGATCGAGCGGCGGGTGCGCGACGGCCTCGTCGACATCTCGAAGAAGCTCCAGATCCCGTTCGTGGTGACCAACGACTCGCACTACACCTACAAGGAGGACCGGGAGGCGCACGACGCGCTGCTGTGCGTGCAGACCGGCAAGACCCTCCAGGACCCCGGCCGCTTCAAGTTCGACGGCGCGGGCTACTACCTGAAGTCGCCGGAGGAGATGCGCGCGGTCGACTCGTCCGACCCCTGGCAGGAGGGGTGCCGCAACACGCTGCTGGTCGCCGAGAAGGTCGACACGAGCGGCATGTTCGCGTTCCAGAACCTCATGCCGCGCTACCCGATCCCGGACGGCAAGACGGAGAACGACTACTTCCGCGAGCAGGTCTGGGAGGGCATGAAGCGCCGCTTCCCCGGCGGCGTGGACGAGGTGCACCGCCAGCAGGTCGAGTTCGAGATCGGCGTCATCCTCCAGATGGGCTTCCCGTCGTACTTCCTGGTGGTCGCGGACTTCATCAACTGGGCGAAGGCCAACGGCATCCGGGTCGGTCCCGGCCGCGGGTCGGCCGCGGGCGCGCTGATCGCCTACGCGATGGGCATCACCGACCTCGACCCGCTGGCCCACGGCCTGATCTTCGAGCGGTTCCTGAACCCCGACCGCGTCAGCCCGCCCGACATCGACATCGACTTCGACGAGCGCAGGCGCGGCGACGTCATCCGGTACGTGACCGACAAGTGGGGCTCCGACAAGGTCGCCCAGGTCATCACGTTCGGCACCATCAAGGCCAAGGCCGCGATCAAGGACTCGGCCCGCGTGCTCTACGGCCAGCCCGGCTACGCCGTGGCCGACCGGATCTCCAAGGCCATGCCGCCCGCCGTGATGGGCAAGGACATCCCGCTGTCCGGGGTGTTCGACCCGGCCCACAAGCGCTACTCGGAGGCGGCGGAGGTCAGGGCGCTCTACGACAGCGACCCGCAGGTCAAGGAGATCATCGACACCGGGCGCGGCCTGGAGGGCCTGATCCGCAACGCCGGTGTGCACGCCTGCGCGGTCATCATGTCCGCGGAGCCGCTGATGGACCACATCCCGGTCTGGATGCGCCCGCAGGACGGGTCGATCATCACGCAGTTCGACTACCCGACGTGCGAGACGCTCGGCCTGCTGAAGATGGACTTCCTGGGCCTGAGCAACCTGACCACGATCGACGACACGCTGCGCAACATCGTGCTCAACGGCAAGGACCCGGTCGACCTCGACACGCTGGAGCTGACCGACAAGAAGACCTACGCCCTGCTGTCCAAGGGCGAGACCCTGGGCGTGTTCCAGCTGGACGGCGGTCCCATGCGGGACCTGCTGCGCCTGATGCGCCCCGACAACTTCGAGGACATCTCGGCGGTCGGCGCGCTGTACCGGCCGGGCCCGATGGGCGCGAACTCGCACACGAACTACGCGCTGCGCAAGAACAAGCAGCAGGAGATCACCCCGATCCACCCGGCGCTCGCGGACGCGCTGGAGGACATCCTGGGCACGACCTACGGGTTGATCGTGTACCAGGAGCAGGTCATGGCGATCGCGCAGAAGCTCGCCGGGTACACGCTGGGCCAGGCGGACCTGCTGCGGCGCGCGATGGGCAAGAAGAAGAAGGAGATCCTCGACAAGGAGTACGAGGGCTTCGCGGCGGGCATGAAGGCCAACGGCTTCCCGCCGGACGCCGTCAAGACGCTGTGGGACATCCTCGTCCCGTTCGCGGACTACGCGTTCAACAAGGCGCACTCCGCCGCGTACGGCCTGGTCTCCTACTGGACGGCCTACCTCAAGGCGAACCACCCGGCCGAGTTCATGGCCGCGCTGCTCACGACGAACTCCGACAACAAGGACAAGTCGGCCATCTACCTGGCCGAGTGCCGCCGCATGGGCATCACGGTGCTCCCGCCGGACGTCAACGAGTCGGAGCGCGAGTTCGCCGCCATCGGGCAGGACATCCGCTTCGGCCTGGGCGCGATCCGCAACGTCGGCGCGAACGTCGTGGACTCGATCATCCGGGCGCGCAAGGAGAAGGGGAAGTTCGCCGACTTCTCCGACTTCCTGCGCAAGATCGACGTCCAGGCGTGCAACAAGAAGGTGGTCGAGTCCCTGATCAAGGCGGGGGCGTTCGACTCGCTGGGCCACCCGCGCAAGGGCCTGCACATGATCCACGTCGAGGCCGTCGACGCGATCATGGACACGAAGAAGGCCGAGGCGCGCGGGCAGTTCGACCTGTTCGGCGGCGGCGACGGCGCCGAGGACACCTCCGGCGCGTTCGACGTGAAGATCCCCCAGGAGTTCTGGGAGCCCAAGCACCAGCTCGCGCTGGAGCGGGAGATGCTGGGCCTCTACGTCTCCGGGCACCCGCTCAACGGTGTGGAGCACGTGCTGGAGTCCTACTCCGACACGACGATCGCCCGCATCCTGGAGGGCGACGTGCCGGACGGCACGCAGATCACCCTGGGCGGCATCCTCGCGACGGTCACCCGGCGGGTGAACAAGAACGGCGAGCCCTGGGCCTCGGCGATGCTGGAGGACCTGGCCGGCGGCATCGAGGTGCTGTTCTTCCCGAAGAGCTTCGTGGTGCACGGCATGTCGGTCATCGAGGACGCGATCGTGCTGGTCAAGGCACGGGTCGCCAAGCGCGACGACCGCATCTCGCTCATCGCGAACGACCTCGTGGTGCCGGACCTGAGCGAGATCGGCGCGGCGGCGCTGAAGCTGAAGATGTTCGGCGCGAAGTGCACGCCGAAGATCGTCACCTCCCTCAAGGAGGTGCTCGCGGCGCACCCCGGCACGACCGAGGTCCACCTGAACCTCGTCAACGGCAACCGCAAGATCGCGCTGAAGCTGGACGACGCGCTGCGGGTCAGTCCGTCGCCGTCGCTCATGGGCGATCTGAAGGCGCTCCTCGGTCCCGGTTGCCTGGGGTAGTCCGCCCCGTCCGGATGCTCCGATCGGGTGGCGATCGCTGCTTCCGGGGACCATCGCGCAGGCGTGGCCGTTGTTCGGTTAACAGGGTTAACCGAACAACGTGCGAGGAGGAACCGCCCATGGGGGCACCGTCCGCTCGGGTGGAGAGTCTCGACCTGGAGTACCTGAAGGACCCGTACCCGGTGCACGACCGGTTGCGGGAGCAGGCGCCGGTGTCCGAGGTGGTGCTGCCGCGCGGGCTGAGGGCCTGGCTCGTCACCCGGTACGACGAGGCCCGCACGGCGCTGGCCGACCCGCGCTTCGGCAAGGACATGCAGAAGCCCGAGGCGGCGGAGCTGTTCGAGCGGCACTCCCCGCCCGGCGCGGAACAGCGCGACTTCGACCAGTCGCTGTCGGCCCACATGCTCAACAGCGACCCGCCCCAGCACACCCGGCTGCGCAAGCTGGTCACCAAGGCGTTCACCTCGCGCCGGGTCGAGCTGATGCGCCCGCGCATCCAGCAGATCACCGAGGAGCTGCTCGACTCCGTCGCGGAACGGGACGAGGTGGACCTGCTGGACGCGCTGGCGTTCCCGCTGCCCATCACGGTCATCTGCGAGCTGCTGGACGTGCCGCTGGACCAGCGCGACGAGTTCCGCACGTGGTCCAACACGCTGCTGTCCAGCTCCAGCACCGCGGAGGAGGCCGGAGCTGCGTCGCAGGCCATGGCGGTGTACCTCGCGGACCTGGTGGAGCACAAGCGCGCGAACCCCGGTGAGGACATGCTCTCGGCGCTGATCCACGCCGAGGACGACGGCGACAACCTCGACCGCACCGAGCTCATCTCCATGGCGTTCCTGCTGCTCGTCGCCGGGCACGAGACGACGGTCAACCTGATCGGCAACGGCGTGCTCGCGCTGCTGCGCAACCCCGACCAGCTGCGTCTGCTGCGCGAGGACCCCGGCCTGCTGCACAACGCGATCGAGGAGTTCCTGCGCTACGAGGGGCCGCTGAACCAGGCGACGCTGCGCTACACCACCGAGGACGTCGAGCTGGGCGGTGTGCTGATCCCCGCCGGTGAGATCGTGGTGGTGTCGCTGATGGGCGCCAACCGCGACGCGGCGCGCTTCGCCGACCCCGACCGGCTGGACATCACCAGGCAGCCGGGCGGCCACGTCGCCTTCGGCCACGGCATCCACTTCTGCCTGGGCGCCCCGCTGGCCCGGCTGGAGGGGGAGATCGCGGTCGGCACGCTGCTGAAGCGCTTCCCCGACCTGGCGCTGGCCGCCGAGCCGGAGACCCTGCGCTGGCGGGAGAGCACCCTGATCCGCGGGCTGCACACCCTCCCGGTCCGCCTGTCCTGACGCACGCCGTGGGCCGGGCCCCGCCGGGTCCGGCCTACAGTGGCGCGCGTGGATCACGACGCACTGCTCGCGCTGGACCGGGCGCACGTCTGGCACCCCTACGGGCCGATGCCCGGCACGGCGAGCCCGCTCGTCGTGGAGTCCGCGCGCGGCGTGCGGCTGCGCCTGGACGACGGCCGCGAGCTGGTCGACGGCATGTCCTCCTGGTGGGCCGCGATCCACGGCTACCGGCACCCCGCGCTGGACGCGGCGGTCACCGCCCAGCTCGGCCGGATGAGCCACGTCATGTTCGGCGGCCTCACCCACGAACCGGCCGTGCGGCTGGCGTCCAGGCTGGTCGAGATCACGCCGGAGCCGCTGCGGCACGTGTTCCTGTGCGACTCGGGCTCGGTGTCCGTCGAGGTCGCGGTCAAGATGTGCCTGCAGTACCAGCGCTCGCGCGGCAAGCCGGGAAAGCGGCGCCTGCTGACGTGGCGCGGCGGCTACCACGGCGACACGTTCCAGCCGATGTCCGTGTGCGACCCCGAGGGCGGGATGCACTCGCTGTGGCGGGGCGTCCTGCCCGAGCAGGTGTTCGCCGACGCGCCCCCGGCCGAGCTGGACACCGCCCACGTGCAGCACCTGGCCGACCTGGTCGAACAGCACGCCGACGAGCTGGCGGCGGTGATCGTGGAGCCCGTCGTGCAGGGCGCGGGCGGGATGCGCTTCCACGACCCGCGCTACCTGCACGTGCTGCGCGAGCTGACCCTGGCGCACGACGTGCTGCTGATCTTCGACGAGATCGCCACCGGTTTCGGCCGCACCGGCGAGCTGTTCGCCGCTGACCACGCCGGGATCAGCCCGGACGTGATGTGTCTCGGCAAGGCCATGACCGGCGGGTACCTCACGATGGCAGCCGCGCTGTGCACGGCCGAGGTCGCCGACGGCATCAGCCGGGGCGAGGTGCCCGTCCTCGCGCACGGGCCCACGTTCATGGGCAACCCGCTCGCCTCGGCCGTCGCGAACGCCTCGATCGACCTGCTGCTGGGCCAGGACTGGCGCGCCGAGGTGCGGCGCGTCGAGTCCGGGCTGCGCGCCGGGCTGGCGGCCGCCGCCGACCTGCCCGGCGTGGCCGACGTGCGCGTCCTCGGCGCGATCGGCGTGGTGCAGCTCGACCACGAGGTCGACGTGGCCGCCGCGACGGCCGCCGCGGTCGAGGCCGGGGTGTGGCTGCGGCCGTTCCGCGACCTCGTCTACACGATGCCGCCGTTCGTCAGCACCGACGCCGACGTCGCCGCCGTCACCGCCGGTGTGGTGGCCGCCGCCGCTGCCGGGTGATCAGCCGGTCCTGATCAGCCGGGTCCGATCATCCGGGCCCGATCATCCGGTCTTGATCACCTGGGCCCGATCAGCTCCGCGAGCTGCACGTTCGTCGGCTCCACCAGCACGGCCCCGCCGGGGACCACCGCGTCCGACAGCACCACGACGGGGATGTTCTTGCGGCCGTCGGCCAGCTCGACCGCCCGGTCGCGCGCCGCGTCGTCGTGCTCCACGTCCACGTCCGTGAAGGGGACGGAGTGCTCGCGCAGCCACGCCTTCGCGCGGCGGCAGTCGCCGCACCAGTCGGCCCCGTAGACGATGATGTCCTGCTCACCCATGCCGGTGACGATAGCTGCCGTCGGCCACGCTGCGTGTCGCCGTACGCTCGTCGGTCGTGGGCGTTCTCGTGATCACCGGTACCGGCACCGAGGTCGGCAAGACCGTCGTCACGGCGGCGCTGGCCGCCGTCGCCGCGGCGCGGGGCAGTCGCGTCGCCGTGCTCAAACCGGCGCAGACGGGGTTGCTGCCGGGAGAGCCGGGCGACGTGGACGAGGTGGTGCGGCTCGCCGGGGACGTCACCGCGCGCGAGCTGGTCCGCTACCCCGACCCGCTGGCCCCCGCGACCGCCGCGCGCCGCGCCGGGCTGCCGGTGCTCAGCCCCGCCCAGATCGCCGCCGAGGTCGTGCTCCTGGACGAGACGCACGACCTGGTCCTGGTGGAGGGCGCCGGAGGGCTGCTGGTGCGCTTCGACGACGCCGGCTCGACCATCGCCGACGTGGCCTGGGCGGTGAACGCGCCCGTGCTGATCGTCGCGCAGGCCGGGCTCGGCACCCTCAACGCGACCGCGCTGACCGCGGAGGCCGTCCTGCGTCGCGGGCTGGAGACCGTGGGCGTGGTCGTGGGCAGCTGGCCGGAGCATCCCGACCTGGCGGCCCGCTGCAACCTCGCCGACCTGCCGGAAGCCGCTGGCGCACCGCTGCTGGGCGTCCTGCCGAGCGGGGCCGGGACGCTGCCGTCCGCCGACTTCGCCGCCGTGGCCCGCGAGTCGCTCTCGCCGTGGTTCGGCGGCACGTTCGACCCCGAGACGTTCGCGGCGCAGCACGCCTGCTGACCGGGGCTCGCGACGATCCAGTGACATTTCTCGTCTTCCGCCGCGCCGGTGGTGAGGCAGACTTGCCCCCGGACGAGCAGCAGCCGGAGTCGAAGGAGACGACGTTGACCGCAGCGCCCGAACGGACCGACCGGCATACCGACGGTGACGTGCTGGAGGACGTGCTGGAGGTGGCACGGGAACAGGTCCTGGAGCGCGGCGAGGGACTGACCGAGGAGCAGGTGCTCCGGGTGCTCCAGCTCCCCGACGAGCGCGTCTCCGACCTCCTCGCGCTGGCCCACGAGGTGCGGATGCGCTGGTGCGGCCCCGAGGTCGAGGTCGAGGGCATCGTGAGCCTCAAGACCGGCGGCTGCCCCGAGGACTGCCACTTCTGCTCGCAGTCCGGGCAGTTCCCCTCGCCCGTGCGGTCGGCGTGGCTGGACGTCCCCGGCCTGGTGCGCGCCGCCCGGCAGACCGCCGAGACCGGCGCGACGGAGTTCTGCATCGTCGCCGCGGTGCGCGGGCCGGACGCGCGGCTGCTGTCGCAGGTGCGCGAGGGCATCGCGGCCATCCGCGCGGACGGCAACGACATCCAGATCGCCTGCTCGCTGGGCATGCTCACGCAGGCGCAGGTCGACGAGCTGGTCGAGATGGGCGTGCACCGCTACAACCACAACCTGGAGACCGCGCGGTCGCACTTCCCGCAGGTCGTCACCACGCACTCCTGGGAGGAGCGCTGGGACACGCTGCGGATGGTGCGCGACGCGGGCATGGAGGTCTGCTGCGGCGGCATCATCGGCATGGGCGAGACGCTGGAGCAGCGCGCCGAGTTCGCGGTGCAGCTCGCGTCGCTGTCGCCCGACGAGGTGCCGATGAACTTCCTCATCCCCAACCCCGGAACGCCGTACGAGAACTACCCCGTCGTGGAGGGACCGGACGCGCTGCGCGCGGTCGGGGCGTTCCGGCTGGCGCTGCCCCGCACGATCCTGCGCTTCGCGGGCGGCCGGGAGCTGACGTTCGGCGACCTGGGGGCGAAGCAGGGGATGCTCGGCGGCATCAACGCGATCATCGTCGGCAACTACCTCACCAACCTGGGCCGTCCCGCGGCGCAGGACCTGGAGATGCTCGACGACCTGAAGATGCCGATCAAGGCCCTGAGCCAGACCCTCTAGGAACCGCCACCGTGAACGCCTTCTGCTCGTTCTGCGGCCGGGAGACGGACGCCGCGGACCACACCGCGTGCGCCCGCCGCCTCCAGCTGATCGACCCGCCGCGGTTCTGCGCGCAGTGCGCGCGCCGCATGGTGGTCCAGGTGACCCCGGCGGGCTGGACCGCGCGGTGCAGCCGTCACGGCGAGATCAGCTCCACCTAGGGGCGCGGCGGGGGGAGCACCCCCGCCGCGCTTCCGCTCAGGCCCGCTGGGCTCCGGGGCGGCCCTGCTCCACGACGAAGGACGCGAGGGTCGACTCGGGGGCGTCGGCGCGGCTGACGGTGCTCACCATCCGCAGTTCGGTCCGGAAGCGCGCCTCGTCGACCTGGCAGCGGACGTAGCCGCGGCGGTCGCCGTCGAAGAACGTGATGTGCGGGTTGTGCTCGATCATCGGACCGTAGTACGGGCCGTAGACCGAGCGGTCGCCGTTGGAGGAGATCGACGTGCCGACGAACTCGGTCGCCACGACGGGTGAGGACGGCGCGTCGAAGTCGCCGTGCACGTCGTTGACGAACGTGGAGTGCCAGTCACCGGTGACGACCACCGGGTTGCGGACGCCGTGCCGCTGCCACGCGTCGGTGAGGCGCTTGCGCGCGGCGGGGTAGCCGTCCCACGCGTCGTGCCACAGCCGCTGCCCGTCGGGACCGTCGTGGTCGAGCCGGGAGAGCATCACGTTGCTGCCCAGGACGTTCCACGTCGCGGAGGAGGCGGCGAAGCCCGAGTACAGCCACTTCTCCTGCTCGAAGCCCAGCATGGTCACGTCGGGCGCGTACGCGGCGGGGCAGGCGTCGGCCTCGCCCCAGCCGCACGGCGGCACGCTGCGGTACTGCCTGCCGTCGAGGAGGTCGAGCTGCGCGAGGCGGCCCCACTCCAGCCGCCGGTACACCCGCGGCCCGCCGGCGCGGCCCGGTCCCGCCGGTGGCCGCACGGGCTGGTGCTCGTACCAGGCCCGGTAGGCGGCGGCGCGCAGTTCGCCGATGTCCCCGGCGTCCTCCTGCCGGGTGCCCGCGTAGTCGTTGCGCACCTCGTGGTCGTCCCAGGTGACCATCCAGGGGAAGCGCGCGTGCGCGAGCTGGAGCTCCGGATCGCTCTTGTAGAGGGCGTACTGCATCCGCCAGCGCTCCAGGTCCAGCGGCGCGGTCCGCAGCACGTCCGGCGTGGTGACGCCGCGGAAGCCGCCGTCGGCGGGGATCGCGCCCTCGTAGACGTAGTCGCCCAGGTGCAGCACGAGGTCCAGGTCTTCCTGCGCCATGTGCCGGTAGGACGGGTAGTACCCGCTGGCCCAGTCCTGGCAGGAGGCGAACGCGAAGGCCAGCGACCCGCCGCGGGCGCCGGGCCGGGGCGCGGTCCTGGTGCGGCCGACGGGGGAGACGTCCTGGCGGTAGCGGAAGCGGTAGAACCACTCCTGGTCCGGGGCGAGGCCGTTCACCTCGACGTGCACCGAGTGGGCCAGTTCGGGCAGCGCCCACGCCGATCCGGCGGCCACGATCCGGCGGAACCGCTCGTCACGGGCGATCTGCCACTCCACGGGCACCTTGCGCGGCTGCATCCCGCCACCGGGCGCGAACGGGTCCGGCACGAGCCTGGTCCACAGCACGACGCCCGACGAGGTCGGGTCGCCGCTCGCGACGCCGAGCCGGAAGGGGTACTCGCCGCCGCCCGGTCTCGTGGTGGCCTCGGCCCGGCCGACGGGCAGCTGCGCCAGCGCGGCGGCGCTCGCGACCGCGGAGACGGCGCCGAGGAAACGACGACGACCGAGGTCGCCGGAGGAGGTTCCGCTCATCGGCACTGTCTAGTTCTCCCCGGTTGCCCCGGTGGGAGATCCCGGTGAACACCGGGCGGGGAGCGGATGTCGGGCGCGGACACCGGCTCCGGAGGTCCGGGCACCGTGAGCGGTACTGTGCGTCCCGTCGACGGGTGGAGGAGGTCGGGTGGCGGAGCAACCGGTGGAGGTGCCCGTGGAACGGGTGGCTCCGGTGACCGAGGACGCGGCCGTCCCGGCCCCCGTGTTCGTGGAGCACTTCCCCCGCCCGCGCCCGCGCGTCGTCGTGCGGCGGGACCTGCTGCCCGCCGTGTACGTGCTGAGCACCGTGGCGGTGCTGGGCCTGCCGGTGGGCTGGTTGTGGGCGGCGCTGGCCCCCGTGCGCACCGCCGTGGTCGTCGAGAGCGGTGACGCGCGGCCCGTGCTGGGGGAGAGCTACCACCGGCTCGACGCGCTGATGATCTTCCTGCTGCTGGGGCTGGCCGCCGGTGTCGTCACCGGTGTCGCGGTGTGGATGCTGCGCGAGCGCCGCGGCCCGGTGGTCGTGCTGGCCGCGGTCCTCGGGTCGCTGGCCGCCGCCCTGCTGGCCCAGCGGGTCGGGCTCGGCCTGGCCGCCTCCGCCCACGTGCTGCCGGAGTCCGCGCGGGTGGGCGACGTGATCGTGCAGGCGCCCGAGCTGGAGACGTGGTGGGCCGTGCTGGGGTGGCCGCTCGGCGCCGCGCTGGCCTACGGGTGCAGCGCGGCGTGGAACGGTCTCGACGACCTCGGCAGGCGGCTGGGTTAGCCGATCTTGCCCACGGCGGCGTAGAAACCGGCGTGCTCGATGTTCTCGCCGAACTCCGCCGACTCGTCCGGGCGCCACCGGGTGGCGTCCACGAGACCGGGCTCGACGAGGTCGAAACCGCGCAGCAGCGCGGTGATCTCGGCGTGGGTGCGGGTGTGGACCGGGTTCGCCGAGCGCTGGTAGACGTTCTTCGCGTTCGCCGCCTCCTCCGGGTCGTGGTCGGAGGTGACGTGCGAGAGCACGACGTAGCTGCCCGGCGCCATCGCCGCCCGGTAGGCCTGGACCACCGAGGCCGGGTCGCGCTCGTCGGGCAGGAAGTGCAGCACGGCCACGGCGAGCACGGCGACCGGCTGCGAGAAGTCGATCAGCTCGGTGACCGTCGGCGCGGACAGCACGGTCGCCGAGTCGGTCAGGTCGGCCCTGGTGATGCTGGCGTTGGGGTTGTCGCGCAGGATCTGCGTGCTGTGCGCGACGGCGACGGCCTCGTTGTCGACGTAGGCCACGCGGGAGCGCGGGTCGAGGGTCTGCGCGATCTCGTGCACGTTGCCGACGGTGGGGATGCCGGAGCCGAGGTCGAGGAACTGGCGGATGCCCTGGTCGAAGCAGTACCGCACGGCTCTGCCGAGGAACGCGCGGTTGGCCCGCACGGCCTCCCGCATCCACGGCATCACCGAGAGGGCCTGCTCCGCGAGGGCGCGGTCGGGCGCGAAGTTGTGCGCACCGCCGAGGTAGTAGTCGTACATCCGGGCGGGGTTGGGCCGGTCGAGGTCGATGCCCTGGCCGGTGAGGGCTGCGTCGTCGCGTTCCATGCGACGGGAGCCTAGCCAGGCCGCACCGGCCCGCGGGAGACCGGTGCAGCCGGAAAAGTCCCTTTCCCGGTCGATGCGGCAGGTGGCGTCCGGGACGTCGGAGACGACCACGTGACCCGGCGCGCGGGTGGTCGCGAACGGCGGCCGGGACGCCGCCGGCGCGGCCGGATCGTGGACGGTCGTCACGGCAGCTCCTCGCCGAGGGTCTCGGGAAGTCCGGTCAGCGACACCACGGCGATGCCGTAGGCGAGCGCCGCGAACACCATCGCGCCACCGACGCCCCAGCTCGTGGCGGCGAACCCGACGGCGGCGGGGAACAGCGCCCCCACCCCGCGACCGAAGTTGTAGGTGAAGCCCTGGCCGGTGCCGCGCAGGTCGGCGGGGTACAGCTCGGCCAGGAACGAGCCGAACCCGCTGAAGATCGCGGAGGAGCAGAAC
This sequence comes from Umezawaea beigongshangensis, assembly GCF_016464305.1. GTDB lineage: Bacteria > Actinomycetota > Actinomycetes > Mycobacteriales > Pseudonocardiaceae > Umezawaea_A > Umezawaea_A beigongshangensis. The sequence continues at coordinate 231,265 of NZ_JAEIOJ010000001.1, read as the reverse complement.
CCGAGCGGGAAGCCGAGGAACAGCACGGCGGTGTTCGCGCCGGCCGGGACCTGCGTGTAGATCACGACCAGCGCCGCGGACAGGACGGAGAACAGCGCGAACGTCTTCTTGCGCCCCAGCCGGTCGGTGACGTGGCCTCCGGTGACGTACCCCGCGAACGCACCGGAGATCAGGAGGGTCAGGTACCCGCCGGTGCCGACGACGGTCAGTCCGCGCTCGGTCTTGAGGTAGGTCGGCACCCAGGTGAACAGCGAGTAGTAGCCGCCCTGCACGCCCGTCGCGAGCAGGGCGGCGAAGAACGTGGTGCGGCCCAGCCCGCCGCGGAAGATCGCGCCGAACGACCCGCGCCGCTCGCTGTTCGCGCGCTGCTCGGCGGCGTGCGGGGCGTCCCGCACGGCCCGCCGGACGTAGAGGATCAGCACCGCGGGCAGCGCCCCGGTCCAGAACAGCACCCGCCACGCCAGGTCCTGCGGCACGAACGCGAACACGGCGGTCGAGACGAGCACCGACAGCGCCCAGCCCACGGCCCACGCGCTCTGCACGAACGCCAGCGTCCTGCCCCGGTGGCGGGGCGCGCAGTACTCGGCGACGAGGACCGCGCCCGCCGCCCACTCGCCGCCGAAGCCCAGGCCCTGGAGCGCCCGGAACACCAGCAGCGTCTCGTAGCTCGTGGCGAAGCCGCACAGCACGGTGAACACCGCGTAGGTGATGACCGTGAGGAGGAGCGTGCGCACCCGGCCGATCCGGTCGGACAGCACTCCGGCGATGGCGCCGCCCAGCGCGGACACCACCAGCGTGGTCGTGGCGAGCAGTCCGGCCTGGGCCGTGGTGATGCCGAAGTACGCCGTGATCGCGACCAGGCCGAGCGGGAGCACCTGGTAGTCGTAGGAGTCGAGCCCGTAGCCGCCGAACGCGCCGACGAAGGCGCGTCGTCCGTCGCGGCCCAGCGCGCGGAACCAGGCGAGCGGACCGGTGTCCGGAACCGCTGGAACGGGTGTGGCCGGTGTGGTGCTCACGTCGCACCTCGCAGTGTGGGTGGCGGGAACTGTGTCGTGCGTCACCGTAGAGGATTGTTGAACAATCCTTCAAGAGGGCGATCTCCTGGTTCCCCCGGCCGGAGCAACGCCGCGAGGCCCGCCCCCGGATTCGGGGACGGGCCTCGCGACGTGCGCCGGTCTAGTTCTGGTGGGGGGTGTACCCGTACTCCGACAGCGGCGCGGGCACGGCGCGCAGCGAGGTGAGGATGCCCGCCTCGCGGTTCAGCATCCGGCGCACCTCGCGCAGCCGGCGGGCGGGGGAGGTGTCCTCCAGCAGCCGCTGACGGTCTTCCAGGGACAGCAGGCAGTCGCTCGCCAGCACGTAGGACAGCTCTTCCAGCGTCGTCTCGTCCGGGGGCGACGACCAGTCCTCGCGCTGCCAGGCCGCGCCGCAGTAGCGGCGGTGGGCCGCGCGCGCGGCGTCGGCCAGCGACGGCATCACCTCGACCGCCCGCGGGGGGAGGGTGCTGTCCGGCAGCCACTCCACCGAGCCGACGAGGTACGGCGCGCTGGTGTCGTCCACCTCCAGCAGCCGGAAGCGCCGTTCGCCCCTGGTGACGACGTCGAACCGCCCGTCGGGCAGGCGTCTGGCCTCGCGCAGCAGCGCGGAGCAACCGACCTGGTGGAGGGAGTCGACGTCGTCGTCGCCCGGCGCCCAGCCCTGCTTGATGGACACCACGCCGAAGCAGCGGTCCGGCAGCGCCCCGGTGACCAGGTCGACCGTCAGCTGCCGGTAGCGCGGCTCGAACACGTGCAGGGGCAACGACGCTCCGGGCAGCAGTACCGTGCCCAGGGGGAACAGGGGGAGCGTCTCGGCCACGGCGAACACGTTACGGCGTGGAGCCGACCCCTGCTGGTCGGCCGCCGCCGGGGGGTTTGAGCACGGCGAACGGGTCGGTCACCAGGATTCCTCTTGCGCTGAAACGGAACAGGGCCGCCGGACGCCCGCCGGAGGGGCCGGGGGGCGCGGTGTCGCCGGTCGGTTCCAGCAGGCCGCGGCGCGACAGGACCCGTTGCAGGTTCGTCGCGGACACCCGGTACCCCAGCGCCGCGGAGTACAGCTCGCGCAGCGCGGAGATGGTGAAGTGCGGTGGCGCGAGGGCGAAGCCGAGGTTCGTGTACGACAGCTTGGCGGCCAGCCGGTCGCGCGCCCGCCGCACGATGGCCTCGTGGTCGAAGGCGGTGTCGGGCAACGAGTCGACCGCGTGCCAGGCCGTGTCGGCGGGGACCTCGGGATCGACGTCGGAGGGCACGAGGCCGAGGAACGCCGTGGCGACCACGCGCTGTCCCGGCACCCGGTCCGGCGCGCTGAAGACCGACAGCTGCTCGACGTGGGAGAGCTGCCGCACGTCGACCTTCTCCGCGAGCTGACGCCGGATCGACTCCTGCACGTCCTCGCGCGAGCCCAGGCCGCCGCCCGGCAGCGACCACCGGTGAGCGTGCGGTTCCCGAGCGCGCTGCCACAGCAGCACGCGCAGTGATCCGGATCTCACCTGGAGCACCGCCGCCAGTACCTCGTTCCCCGCCAGCCCCATCGGCTGATACTATCCACCCTGTTTTCGACCTATAGGCGAAAACCTGTTTCGGAGATCTGGAGGAAGACCTCATGGTCGCTACCGCATTCGTGGAGCGGATCTCGGACGGGGCGTACGACGGTGTGGCGCCGGACGCCGCGTGGCGCGACGAGGTCCTCCGGCTGGCCGAGGAGCGCGACGCCGTGATCCTCGCGCACAACTACCAGGTCCCCGAGATCCAGGACATCGCGCACCACACCGGGGACTCGCTGGCGCTGAGCCGGATCGCCGCGGCGAGCGACGCCTCGACGATCGTGTTCTGCGGCGTGCACTTCATGGCGGAGACCGCGAAGATCCTGGCGCCGCAGAAGACCGTGCTCATCCCCGACGAGCGCGCGGGCTGCTCCCTGGCCGACTCGATCACCGGCGCGGAGCTGCGCGCGTGGAAGGCGGAGCACCCCGGCGCGGTCGTCGTGTCCTACGTGAACACGACGGCGGAGGTCAAGGCGGAGACCGACATCTGCTGCACCTCCTCCAACGCCGTCGACGTCGTCGCCTCGATCCCGGCCGACCGCGAGGTCCTCTTCCTGCCCGACCAGTTCCTCGGCGCGCACGTGAAGCGCGAGACCGGGCGGGAGAACGTGCACGTGTGGGCGGGGGAGTGCCACGTGCACGCGGGCATCAACGGCCCCGAGCTGGCGCAGCGCGCCGCGGACAACCCCGGCGCCGACCTGTTCATCCACCCCGAGTGCGGCTGCGCGACCTCCGCGCTCTACCTCGCGGGCGAGGGCACCGTCCCGGCGGACCAGGTGAAGATCCTCTCCACCGGTGACATGATCACCGCCGCCCGCGACACGAGGGCCACGACCGTCCTCGTCGCCACCGAGATCGGGATGCTGCACCAGCTCCGCAGGGCCGCGCCCGAGATCGACTTCCGCGCGGTGAACGACCGGGCGTCGTGCCGGTACATGAAGATGATCACCCCGGCCGCGCTGCTGCGCTGCCTGCGCGACGGCCTCGACGAGGTCCACGTCGACCCGGAGACCGCGGCGCGGGCGCGCGGCGCCGTGCAGCGGATGATCGAGATCGGCAAGCCCGGCGGTGCCGAGTGAACCCCGAGTGGGAGGCGAGAGCCGACCTCGTGGTGGTCGGGACGGGCGTCGCCGGGCTGACGGCGGCGCTGCGCGCCCGCGAACTCGGCCTGCGGGTCCTCGTCGTCACGAAGGCGTCGGGAGCGGACGGCAACACGCGCTGGGCGCAGGGCGGTGTCGCCGTCGTCCTGCCCGGTGAGCACGAGCCGGGCGACACCGTGTCCCGGCACGTCGCCGACACCCTCGTCGCCGGAGCTGGACTGTGCGAGGCCGACGCCGTGAGTGCGATCGTCGCCGACGGCCCGGACGCGGTGTCGCGGCTCCTCGCGCGCGGCGCGGTGTTCGACACCGCCGAGGACGGCCGTCTGGCGCGCACCAGGGAGGGCGGGCACAGCACGTTCCGCGTCGTGCACGCCGGAGGCGACGCCACCGGCGCCGAGGTGGAGCGCGCCCTGCTCGCCGCCACCCGCGACGGTCGCATCCCCGTGCTGGAGGACCACGTCGCCGTCGACGCGCTGCGCACCCCGCTCGGCGCGGTGTGCGGGCTGCTCGTGCTGGACGGCGCTGGCGTGCCCGGTGTGCTGGGCGCCCCGGCCGTGCTGCTGGCCAGCGGCGGGCTCGGCCAGCTCTACCGGGCCACCTCCAACCCCGAGGTCGCCACCGGGGACGGGCTGGCGCTGGCCCTGCGCGCCGGAGCGGTCGCCGCCGACGTGGAGTTCGTGCAGTTCCACCCCACCGTCCTGTACACCGGTCGCGGCGCGCGCGGGCGCTGCCCGCTGATCACCGAGGCCGTGCGCGGCGAGGGCGCCGTCCTGGTCGACGCCACCGGCGAGCGCGTCATGCGCGGGGTGCACCCGCTGGAGGACCTGGCGCCGCGCGACGTCGTGGCCGCGGCGATCACCCGGCACCTGGCGCTGGAGCGCGGAGGGGTCGACGACCACGTGTTCCTCGACGCCACCGGGCTGGACGCGGAGCACTTCCGCGCCCGCTTCCCCACGGTGAGCGCGGCGTGCCTCGCGGCGGGCGTCGACCCCGCCGTCGACGCGATCCCGGTCGCACCGGCCGCGCACTTCGCCTGCGGCGGTGTGGTGTCCACCGTGGACGGACGCACCGGCGTGACCGGTCTCTACGCGGCGGGCGAGGTGGCGCGCACCGGGTTGCACGGCGCGAACCGCCTGGCGTCCAACAGTCTCCTGGAGGGGCTGGTGGTCGGCGCGCGCACCGCGGAGGCGGTCGCCGCCGACCTCGCGCTCGGGCTGCTGGCCGAGCCGCGCGCCGCCCTCGTGCCGGGCCTGCCCACCGCGCCCGTGGCCGACCGCGACCTGCTCCAGCGCGTCATGAGCCGCTACGCCGCCATCGGCCGCGACGCCGAGGGCCTCGCCGTCGTCGGCTCGGTCCTCGACCTGTCCACGACGAACCGCGTGCTCCGCACCCGTGCGCTCGTCGAGGACGCCGCGCTCACCCTGGCCGCCCGCGCGCTGATCGCGGCGGCGGCGGAGCGCACCGAGTCCCGCGGCTGCCACGTGCGCACCGACTTCACCGACCGCGACGACGCGCGCTGGCAGCGCAGCCAGGTCGTCCGGCTCACCCCGACCGGCCAGCCCGTGCTGGCCGATCCCGTTCTCGTGCGAGGTGCGGCGTGACACTCGGCTTCGACCTCGATCTGGACGACGTGCGGCGGGTCGTGGACCTGGCGCTGGCCGAGGACCTGCGGTACGGGCCCGACGCCACCACCGCGGCCACCGTGCCCGCCGACGCCGTCGCGGTCGCGGAGATCACCCCGCGCGCGTCCGGCGTCCTCGCGGGTCTCCCCGCGGCCCGCGCGGTGTTCGACGCCGTGCTGGGCGGGGAGTACGAGGTGCTGTCCGAGCGCCGCGACGGCGAGAGGGCCGTGCCCGGTGAACCCGCGCTGGTGCTGCGCGGCCCGGTGCGCGGGCTGCTCACCGCCGAGCGCACGGCGCTGAACCTCGTGTGCCACCTGTCCGGCGTGGCCACGGCCACCTCCGCGTGGGTCGAGGCGATCGCCGGGACCGGGGCGCAGGTGCGCGACTCCCGCAAGACGCTGCCGGGCCTGCGGCTGCTGGAGAAGTACGCCGTGCGCTGCGGCGGTGGCGCGAACCACCGGATGGGCCTCGGCGACGCCGTGCTGATCAAGGACAACCACGTGCTCGCCGCCGGGTCGGTGCGGGCCGCGATGGCCGCCGTCCGCGCGCACGCCCCGCACCTGCCGTGCGAGGTGGAGGTCGACGGTCTGGACCAGTTGGACGAGGCCGTCGCCGAGGGCGCGGAACTGGTGCTGCTGGACAACTTCACCCCGGAGCAGTGCGCGGAGGCCGTGCGCCGCGCGGGCGGTGTGCCGCTGGAGGCGTCCGGCGGCCTGACCCTGCCCGTGGCGCGGGCCTACGCCGAGACGGGCGTGCGCTACCTGGCGGTGGGCGGCCTGACCCACTCGGCCCCCGCCCTGGACCTGGGGCTGGACCTGCGCTGAGCCGGTGCGCGAGCGGCCCGCTGGCCGCTCGCGCACCGGTCGCCGGGCGGGGCCGGCGCCCGCGGACGTCAGAGGCGCCGGTTGGCCAGGACCGGGATCGTCGCGCGGGCCCGCTCGACGGCGTCGGTGTCCACGTCGACCACGAGCAGGCCGGGCTCCGCGTCCAGTTGCGCGGCGACCGCGCCGAGCGGTGTGGCCGCCGCGCTGAAGCCGATGCCGGTGGGCGCGGTGCCGGACGTCTCGCCCGGATCGGACTGTCCACACGCGACGACCCAGGTCGTGGAGTCCACCGCCCGCGCCCGCACCAGCAGCTCCCACTGCTCCTTCTTGCCGGGACCCGCGCCCCACGACGCGCCGAGCAGGACCGCGCTCGCGCCCCGGTCGGCCAGCGCGCGGAACAGCTCGGGGAAGCGGACGTCGTAGCAGGTGGCCAGGCCCAGGCCGATGCCGTCGACCTCCACCACGACCACCTCGGAACCGGGTGCGACGGTGTCGGACTCGGCGAAGCCGAACGCGTCGAACAGGTGGATCTTGTCGTAGCCCACGTGGAACTCCGCTCCGGTGGCCAGCAGCGTGTTCGTCACGCGCCCGTCCGGGGCCGGCGTGAACATCCCGGCCACGACGACCACGCCGTGCTCCACGGCGACGTCGCGCACCGCGGTCGCCCACGGCCCGTCCAGCGGTTCGGCGACCGGCGCGAGCGACACCCCGAAGCGGCACATCATCGCCTCGGGGAACAGCACGACCCGCGCCCCCCGCGCCGCGGCGGCGCGCACGCCGTCGCGCACGAGCTCCAGGTTCGCCAGCGGGTCGGTGGTCGAGTTCGTCTGGCACAGGGCGATGCGCACGGCGTCGTCTCCTCGTCGTCGCTGTTACGATTGGTATACAGGCAGTGTGCAGGGGGGTGGACGGTGACGTCCGGTCGTGAACGCGCCTACGAGTTCCTCAAGGACACCGTGCTCTCCGACCCGGAGATGCAGGGCCGGTTCGTGAGCGAACAGGACGTCGCCGACCGGGTCGGCGTGTCCCGCACCCCGATCCGCGAGGCGCTGCTGCTGCTGGCCGCCGAGGACCTCGTGCAGCTCGTGCCCCAGAAGGGCGCCTACGTCGCTCCCGTCTCCGGCCGGCAGGTGGCCGAGCTGATGGAGCTGCGCGGCATGGTCGAGCGCCACGCCGCCGAGCGCGTGCTGGCCGCGGGCACCGCGCCGATCGCCGAGATGCGCGCCGCGGTGCGGCGGCAGCGGGAGCTGCGCGGCGCGCAGGACGCCCGCGAGTTCATCGACGTCGACCGGCGCTTCCACGCCGCCCTCGTCGCCGCCACCGGCAACGAGATGCTGACGAAGATGTACGAGGGGCTGCGCGCCAGGCAGGTCCGGGTCGGCGTGGTCGCGCTGTTCCGCTCCGCCGGACGGCAGGACGCCGTGCTGCGCGAGCACGACGCCATCGTGGCCGCGCTCGACGCGGGAGACGTCGAGGCGACGGCGAAGGCCGTCTCGGCCCACCTGGAGGCGACGCTGCGGGTGCTGCTCGCCGCCTGACTCAGGCACCGGCGAGCGCCGCCAGCTCCTCGTCGTCCTCGGGACGCGGGTCGCGGCCGAGGTACAGCCCGGCGAGGGTGACCGCGCAGGCCACCGCCACGTAGGCGGCGATCACGAGCCACGTGCCGAACCCGGCGAGCAGCACCGTGAACATCAGCGGGGCGACCGCGCCGCCGACGATCCCGGCCAGGGTGTAGGCCAGCGAGCTGCCCGTGTAGCGCAGGCGCGGGCTGAACTGCTCGGAGATGAACGCCGCCTGCGGGCCGTACATGAAGGCGTGGAACGCGAGCCCCACGACGACGCCCAGGACCAGCAGCACCCGCGAGCCGGACCCGATCAGCGGGAAGAACAGGAACGGCCACACCGCGCCGCCGACCGCCGCCACCGCGTAGAGACGGCGCCGGTTGAACCGGTCGGACAGCGCGCCCGCCAGCGGCATCAGCACGAGCTGGCACGCCGACGCGACGAGCACGGCGGTCAGCCCGGCGTTGCGCGGCAGGCCGAGCTGCGTGGTGATGTAGGTCAGCACGAACACCGTGAACAGCGCGTAGAGCACGTCGGGGCCGACCCGGCACAGGATCGCGGCGATCAGCGGTCGCGTCTCGGTGCGCACCACCTCGCGGATCGGGGCGCTCGGGCGTTCGCCGCGCTCCCGGATCGCCGTGAACACCGGCGTCTCCTCCAGCTTCACCCTGATCCACAGGCCGAACGCGACGAGCACGGCGGACAGCAGGAACGCCACGCGCCAGCCCCAGGAGAAGAACTGCTCCTCGGTCAGCGCCACGCCGAGCAGCGCGAGCACGCCGTTGGCCATCAGGTTGCCCGCGGGCGGGCCGATCTGGGCGGCCGACGCCCAGAACCCGCGCTTGCGGGGGTCGCCGTACTCGCTGGACAGCAGCACCGCGCCGCCCCACTCGCCGCCGAGGCCGACGCCCTGGGCGAAGCGCAGGACCACGAGCAGCACGCCCGCCGTGCCGCCGATCGCGGCGTTGGTGGGCAGCAGGCCGATCAGCAGCGTCGCGATGCCGGTGATCAGCAGCGTGATGACGAGGATCTTCTTGCGGCCGAGCACGTCGCCGAGGCGGCCGAAGAAGAACCCGCCGAGCGGGCGCGACAGGTAGCCGACGGCGTAGGTGGAGAACGCGCTCAGCGTGCCGGTGAGCGGATCGGCGCTGGGGAAGAACAGCGGGCCGAGCACCACGGCGGCGGCCACGTTGTAGATGGCGAAGTCGTACCACTCCAGGGCGGTCCCGGACAGGGAGGCGGCGAAGGCGCGGACGAGCGCCGGCCTCCGCACCTCGTCGGTCGTCGTGTCGGGCATCTCGTCACACCTCGCGTCAGCGGCTTGTCCTCCTGCGAACCGCCTGTGATGCTGCCTGTATACAGGTCGTATGCGCAAGGAGCCGGCATGTCAGTTCTGAGTTTCGACCTCCCCGGCGGCGAGTCGGCGGAGGTCGAGGTGATCGCCCTGCTCAACGGCGGCTACGCCGGTCGCAGCCAGGAGGACGTGGCCGCGCACGTCCGCGAGCTCGCCGAACTCGGCGTGCCCGCGCCCGGCGAGACCCCCGCCCTCTACCCGGTCGCCCCCTACCTCGCGATGCAGACCTCCGAGGTGCCCGTCCAGCACGGCCGCACCTCCGGCGAGGCCGAGTGGGCGCTCGTCGTCACCGGGGACGACGAGCGCGACGTGCTGCTCACCGTCGCCTGCGACCACACCGACCGCGCGCTGGAGGTGCACGGCGTGGCGTGGAGCAAGCAGGCCGGACCCGACGTGCTGGGCCGCCGCGCGTGGCGGCTCGTCGACGTCGCCGACCGGCTCGACGCGATCGAGCTGACGGCGTGGGCCGACGGCGAGCGCATCCAGTCCGGCACCCTCGCCGAGCTGCTGACGCCCTCCCACTGGCTCGACCTGCTGCGCGAGCGGGGCCTGCTGCGCGCGGGCACCGTGCTGCTGTCCGGCACGATCCCGATGCGCGAGGGCGTGAACCAGTTCGCCGCGACCTGGCGGGTCGAGCTGCGCGACCCCGCCACCGGCGACGTCCTCGACTGCGAGTACCGGGTCACGCCCCTGCCGGACCCGATCGGCTGACGTCTTCCGGCCCAGCGGCTAGGGTCGAGAACCGTGCGCTTCCCGTTCCCGGTCGTCCTGCTCTGCACCGCTGCCGTCGCGACCGCGTGCACGGACACGACGACACCGAGCGCGGAGGGCACGGTCGACGACAGCTCCATCGTGCTGGCCGACCAGCGCGAACCCGCGACGCTGAACCCGCTGCTGGGCTTCGGCTCGCTCGGCGCGTCCAAGGTCCACGACGGGCTGGTGGCCCACCGGGCCGACCGCGCGCTGGAGCCCGACCTGGCCGCCGACCTGCCCGTGCCGTCCGCCGACGGGCGCGCGTGGACGGTGCCGCTGCGGCAGGACGTGCGGTTCAGCGACGGCACGGCGTTCGGGCCGGAGGACGTCGTGGCGACCTACCGCGCGCTGCTCGACCCGGCCGCCGGGTCCACCGTGCGGGCGTCGTTCGGCGCGCTCACCGCCGTGGAGCAGGTCGACGCCACGACGGTCCGGTTCGTCCTGGACCGGCCGCAACCGGCGTTCCCGCACCTGCTGGTGCTGGGCGTGCTGCCCAGCGAGGCGATCGTCCCCGGTGCGCCGCTGGCCTCCGCGGCGGTCGGCACCGCGCCGGTGGGCACCGGCCCCTACCGGCTCGCGGAGTGGCGCAGGGGCGACCGGCTGGTCCTGGAGGCCAACCCGGAGCACGCCGGCCCGGCCCCGCGGATCACCAGGGTCACCGTCGTGTTCGTCCCCGACGACAACACCAGGGCGCAGCGGATGCAGGCGGGGGAGTTCGACGGCGCGGCGCTGCCGCCGCGGCTGGTCTCGTCCTTCTCCGACGTCGGCGGGATGCGGGTCGTCTCCCACCGCGCCGCCGACGCCCGCGTCGTGGCGCTGCCCAGCGGCGGGCCCGTCACCGGCAACGCCGCCGTGCGCGGCGCGCTCAACGTCGCCGTCGACCGGGACAACGTGGTGAAGGCGCTGCTCGCGGGACGCGGCACCGCGTCGGGCACCCCGCTGCCGCCCGTGCTGCCCGAGTTCGCCGAACCCGGCGCCGGGTTCGCCCGCGACGCCGACGCGGCGAAGCGCCTGCTCGACGAGGGCGGCTGGGTGCCCGGCGCGGACGGCGTCCGGGTCAGGGACGGCGTCCCGGCCCGCTTCACGCTGATGTACCAGCTCGGCGACGCCGTGGACGTCGACCTGGCGACCGCGTTCGCCGCGGACGCCCGCGCCGTGGGGATCGACGTGCAGCTGGCGGGCCTCAGCGCGGAGGCCGTCGTGCCCCGCCTGCGCCAGGACGCGGTGCTGCACCACGTCGGCAACCCGTTCGACCCCGACCTCGCCACGTACCGCACGCTGCGCTCCACGTCCTCGCCGACCGGCTTCGACAACCCCGGCGCGTACGCCGACCCCGCCGTGGACGCGGCTCTGGACGCCGGGCGCACGCTGCTCGACCCCGGTCAGCGGGCCGTGGCCTACCGTCAGCTCCAGCGCGCCTGGACCGCCGCGCCCGGCTCCGTCTACCTGGCGTGGGTCGACCACACCTACGTCCTGCGCGACAACTGGACGGGGTACACCGACGTGGTCGACGGCGACTCCACCAGCGCCCTGACCTGGGGCCCGTGGTGGAACCTGGAGACCTGGACGCCGAAGTAGGGGATCGAGCCGTCACTCCGAGCGGTGAACCGCTCTGACCTGCCAGTCCACAGTGGATCGAATACTGCGGTCCGAGCGGTCGGGGGACGACCTGAAGGATGAAGATGCTGTTTCACGACATGTTCGGCGGCGGCGACGACGTCAGTTCTGACAAGTAGCGCTCCGCCACTGCTCGATCGTCGGGACGCCCGTTCCGCCTGGTGCGGGTGTCCCGAGGTCGCAGGTCGAGTCGCAGTCCTGTCCTGTCGCGTCGCAGCACCTGCTCACCGGTGAGCACGACGGCCACGTGCTCGGAGTCGTGGGTGAACGAGGAGACTCGCAGGTCCGACGCCGGTGAGAATCCGATGGGGTCCCAGTGGACGGCCTCTCCCGCCGACAGGAGCACGGCGTAGTGGACGTCCATCGTCGTGTGCACCCGCATGCAGAACTCCAGCGGTTCCCGGTCCCGCACCGGTGCGCGGCACTTCCCCGGTCAGTCGATCTCCACCAGCACCTGGAACTCGTTGCCGCGGGCGACCGGTGAAGCGAAGTGCACGAGAACCTCCAGCCTCCCGTCGTCGCGCCACAGCACGGACTTGTCGCTGCGGGTGCCGCCGACGCCTTCGACCGCGATGCTGCGAACCTCCACCCGAACCTACTTCTGCTGGCGACGGGTCACGCACTCGTTCGCGCCCACCCGCAAGCGGAAGAAGTTGAGACCGTCCTTGTCCGCGATGGACCGCACGCAGATGAAGGACCTCGTGTCGCCGTTGGGGGCCACCACGAGCAGTTGGTTCCAGCCGATCGAGCGGTAGTGGTGTCCGTCGTCCGCCATGAGGCGGAGCGATCGGGCTGGACGCCGCGCAGCACGACCCCGGGGAGCGTCGCGACTCCTCCCCGAGGAGGGACCGGCGCGCTGCGGCCGTCGAGATCGGGTTCACCCGAGCGAGCCCGTTCCGGTCTTCTGTCGACTCACCGGGAAGCTCCGGAGGGCCGGTCCGCCGAGCGCGACCCGTCGAGCGGGAGGTGCCCGTTCCGCTCGTTCTGGCCCGTGTGGCCACCAGATAGTTGAAACCTGTACCGACTGTGCGCTTCGTGATAGCGTCCGAACGTTCGAATCCCCGTACCAGGAGGAATCTGAATGCGTTCGAAGTCGCGTGCTGTTTCTGTTCTGCTGGCAGTCGTCGCCGGTTTCGCCGCCTTCACGCCCAGCGCTTCGGCCGCTGTTCCTCCGAACTGTGAAGAAGACCGCTTCTGCACCTGGTCCGTCTGGGTCAACCCCGGAAACGAATCGGCGGTTCCGACGGTGAACACCGACACCGACTGGTCCGGCAGCGCGGCCGCGTTCCGGGTCTACAACGGAACGAGTCGCTACGCGCTCGTCGAATACGGCGAAACTCTGGCCGACGGTTCGGTGCGCGAGTACGAGTCGTGCTTCAGCCACGGGTGGAACTACTTCACCAGGACCTTCACCATCACCGACGTGTCCTTCTCCGCCGAGAAGCCGCCGTCGCAGCAGCACTGCTAGATGTTCGACCTCGAGTCCGTCCGGCGCGACACCCCGGCGAGCGCCGGACGGATCTTCCTCGACAGCGCGGGGTCCTCGCTCCCGCCGCGGCCCGTGCTCGACGCGGTGATCGCCCACCTGCGGCGCGAGGCCGAGGTGGGCGGGTACGCCGCCGCCGCCGAGCGCGCCGACGAGCTGGCGGACGGGTACTCCGTGCTCGCCGAGCTGCTGGGCTGCCGCTCCGACGAGATCGCGTTCACCGACAGCGCCACCCGGTCGTGGCTCGCCGCGCTCGACGCCGTCCCGCTGGCCGCCGGTGACCGCGTCCTGGTGACCGAGGTCGAGTACGCGGGCAACGCCGTCCCGCTGCTGCGCCGGGCGCGGGAGTGCGGGGCCCTCGTGGAGGTGATCCCCTCCGACGCGGCCGGACAGGTCGACGTGGCCGCGCTGCGCGACCTGCTCGACGAGCGGGTGAAGCTCGTGTCGCTGGTGCACGCGCCCACCAACGGCGGCCTGGTCAACCCGGTGCGCGAGGTCGCCGACGCCGCGCACGCCGTCGGAGCGCTGCTGCTGCTCGACGCCTGCCAGTCCGTCGGCCAGCTCTCCGTGCGCGCGGACGAGCTGGGCGCCGACCTGATCTCCTGCACCGGGCGCAAGTGGCTGCGCGGACCGCGCGGCACGGGCGTCCTGGTGGTGCGCCGGGAGATCGCCCACCGGCTGCGGCCCCGGCTGGTCGACCTGCACAGCGGGTCGTGGACCGGACCCGGCGAGTTCGCGCTGCGCGAGGACGCGCGGGTGTTCGAGCTGTGGGAGTGCGGTGTCGCCGACCGGCTCGGGCTCGTCACGGCCGTCCGCTACCTGCTGGGCCTCGGAGTGGACGCGGTGGCGGCCGAGGTCGCCGACCGGGCGGAGCGGTTGCGCGGCGGACTCGCCGCCGTGCCCGGCGTCACCGTGCGCGACCAGGGGGAACGGCGGTCGGGGATCGTCACGTTCACCGTGGACGGGGTGGCTGCGGACGAGGTGCGCGACCGGCTGGCGGAGCGGGACGTGACGGTCGCGGTCAGCCGGGCCTCCTCGACGCTGCTCGACATGACCCGCCGCGGCCTGGACGCCGTCGTGCGCGCCTCGCCGCACTGCTTCGTCTCGCCCGAACAGGTCGACCGCGCGGTGGAGCTGGTCGCCGGACTGCCCCGGCCGTGAGCGGCCGGGGCGGTCCGGCCGCTTCCGGCACGGTCGTCAGCAGGTCTTGCCGATGATGCGCGGAACGCAGTCGGAGTAGGTGAGCAGCAGGTCCACGGCGCCGTCGTTGCGCGCGGTCTGCGCGGCGATCACCGTGTCGCGCGGGTAGAAGCCGTTGAGGCCCGAACCCGACGCGGGGTACATCTCGAAGGTGTAGCTCCAGATCTTGTGCACGCCCCACATCCAGTCGTTGATGCCGCCGTCGGTGATGTAGAGGTCGGACGACTGCTGCGGGGTGTAGCCGTTGCTGCCGGCCATCTGCCTGCCCAGCGTCGCGAACGCGTTGGCCTGGTCGGCGTTCAGCCCGGTGGCGGTGTCGTCGTAGGTGTAGCCGAAGGGCCACAGGATCAGCTCGGAGTACGTGTGGAAGTCGATGTGCGTCGTGATCTGCTGCACGCCGCCCACCACGCGGGAGTTGACGTGGTCGCGCAGCCGCGCGGTCTCGGGCGCGGAGAACGCCGCCGTGCCGCGGTAGGTGTCGCTGCTGCCGCTGCTGCTGGACCCGCCGCAGCAGCCCCACCGGTAGCCCCAGTTGCGGTTGGGGTCGGTCCCGGTGGCGGTGCTGTTGGGCTGGACGTTCTTGCGCCACCCGCGGAAGCTGCCGGTCGCGATGTCGTACTCCGCGCCGTCGGGGTTCACGCTCGGCACCACGAAGATCTCGCGGGTGTCGACCAGGTTCTTGACGGCGGCGTTCGTCGCGTAGCCGTCGGTGAAGCGCTGCACGATGCGCAGGCACATCTCCACGGTCAGGTGTTCGCGCGCGTGCTGGTTGCAGGTGAACAGCACCTCGGGCTTGGCCTGGTCGGTCGCCGGGGCGTTGCTGATCTTGATCATCCAGAGGTCGCGGTTCTGGTACGACTTGCCGATGCTGGTGAGCCTGGCCAGGTTCGGGTGGTCGGTCACCGTCTGCCGCAGCTCGGCGGTCATCTCGGCGAAGTTGTGGTACCCGGCGTAGCCCGACGGGAAGTCCAGGGTGGTCGCGTCGCCGTTCGGCGCGAAGTCGACCCTCCCCAGCGCCGCGAGCTGCGCGTCGGCGTCGCCCAGCGGGGTCAGCTCCAGCCCGGTCGCCTCCAGGGCCTTCACCTGCGACCGCTCGGCGACGACGGTCGTGGTGCCGTCCTTCGCGCCGAGCACGTCGACGCCGGTCGCGGCGACCGCGCTGCGGTCCTCCGCGCCGGGGGTCGCGATCTCGTACACGACCCGGTCGGGGGAGTTCGTCGAGACGGGCCGGTGCGACGCCGACGAGGTGACCGGCGCGGAGAGCACGAGGCTCGCTCCGAGCGCGGCGGCCACGAGGGCGCGTAGGGAGAGGTGCATGACGCCTCCATCAGGTGCAGGGGTGTGACGGAGCAGTGCCGTCGCAGCGTCGCGCGACGCGCCGGGCACGGGCCACCGCCGTTGGTCTGCAATCGCCCGTGAGCGGAGAGTGACAGTTGACAGATGGGCACGGGTGTCCGCTGAGCGGACGGTGACCGGTCGCACGCACCGCGACCGGGGACCGGCGAGCCGCACGCCTTACCCTTGACGGGTCCGCGACACGCCGACTCCCACACCGAGGACGTCCATGCTCAGCCGCACCGACCTGCGAGGTCGTGTTCCCTCCCCGGCTCAACTCCGCGCGGTGCTCCCGCGTGCAGAGGTGGACGTGGACGCGGTGCTGCACCGGGTCCGCCCGATGGTGGAGGCGGTCGCCGAGCGCGGCGTCGACGCCGTCCTGGAGTTCACCGAGCGCTTCGACGGCGTCCGCCCGGCGTCCGTGCGCGTCCCCGCCGCCGAGCTGACCCGCGCCCTGGCCGAGCTGGACCCGGTCGTGCGCGCCGCGCTGGAGGAGACGATCTCCCGCACCCGCCTGGTGCACGCCGACCAGCGCCGCACCGACACCACGACGCAGGTCGTGCCCGGCGGCACGGTCACCGAGCGCTGGGTGCCGGTGGCCCGCGTCGGCCTCTACGCGCCGGGCGGCCTCGCGGTCTACCCGTCGAGCGTGATCATGAACGTGGTGCCCGCCCAGACCGCGGGCGTCGAGTCGCTGGTCGTGTGCTCACCGCCGCAGGCCGACTTCGACGGCCTGCCGCACCCGACGATCCTCGCCGCGGCCGAGCTGCTCGGCGTGACCGAGGTGTGGGCCGTCGGCGGGGCGCAGGCCGTCGCGCTGCTCGCCCACGGCGGCACCGACGTCGACGGCGCGGAACTGGCGCCCGTCGACCTGGTGACCGGGCCGGGCAACATCTACGTCACCGCCGCCAAGCGCCTGCTGCGCGGTCTGATCGGCATCGACTCCGAGGCCGGGCCCACCGAGATCGCGGTCCTCGCCGACGCCACGGCCGACCCCGTGCACGTGGCCGCCGACCTGATCAGCCAGGCCGAGCACGACCCGCTCGCGGCCAGCGTGCTGGTCACCACCTCCGAGGAGCTGGCCGACGCCGTCGACGTGGAGCTGGTCCGGCTGGTCGCGGCCACCAAGCACGTCGAGCGCATCCGCACGGCCCTGAGCGGCCCGCAGTCCGGGACCGTGCTGGTCTCCGACCTGGACACCGGCCTGAAGGTCGTCGACGCCTACGCCGCGGAGCACCTGGAGATCCAGACGGCGGACGCGAGCGCCGTCGCCGCCCGCGTCCGCGCCGCCGGGGCGATCTTCGTCGGCGCGCACTCCCCGGTGTCGCTGGGCGACTACTGCGCCGGGTCCAACCACGTGCTGCCCACCGGCGGCTGCGCGCGGCACTCCTCCGGACTGTCCGTGCAGACCTTCCTGCGCGGCATCCACGTCGTGGACTACTCCGCCGACGCGCTGCGCGAGGTGGCCGACAAGGTCGTCGCGCTGGCCGACGCCGAGGACCTGCCCGCGCACGGCCAGGCCGTGACGGCGCGCTTCCGGGAGGCGACCGCGTGAACCCGATCGGCGAGCGCGTCGAGCTGAGCGACCTGCCGCTGCGCGAGGACCTGCGGGGCCGCACGCCCTACGGCGCACCGCAGCTGGACGTGCCGGTCCGGCTCAACACCAACGAGAACCCGTACCCGCCGACCCCGGAACTGGTGGCCGACGTGGTGCGGGCCGTGCAGGAGGTCGCGGGCGAGCTGCACCGCTACCCCGACCGCGACGCCGCGGCGCTGCGGTCGGACCTCGCGGCCTACCTGGGCGACGCGACCGGCGTGCCGCTCACCGAGCGGAACCTGTGGGCCGCCAACGGCTCCAACGAGATCCTCCAGCAGGTCCTCCAGGCGTTCGGCGGTCCCGGCCGCACCGCGCTGGGCTTCGAGCCGTCGTACTCGATGCACCCGATCATCGCGGCGGGCACCCGCACCGACTGGGTGCCCGCGCCGCGGCGCGCGGACTTCTCCCTGGACACGGCGAAGGCCGCTCTCGTCGTCGCCGAGCGTCGCCCCGACGTGGTGTTCGTGACGAGCCCCAACAACCCCACCGGCCAGAGCGTGCCGACCGAGGAGCTGCGCGAGCTGATCGCGGCGGCGCCGGGGATCGTCGTGGTGGACGAGGCGTACGCCGAGTTCTCCGACCGGCCGAGCGCGGTGTCGCTGCTCGCCGAGTTCCCGGAGAAGCTGATCGTCAGCCGCACCATGAGCAAGGCGTTCGCCTTCGCCGGTGGACGGCTGGGCTACCTCGCCGCCGCGCCCGCCGTGGTCGACGCGCTGCTGCTCGTGCGCCTGCCCTACCACCTGTCCGCGCTCACCCAGGCCGCCGCCCGCGCGGCCCTGCGGCACGCGGGGGAGACCCTCGGGTCGGTGGCGAAGCTCGCCGCGGAGCGCGACCGGGTGGTCGCCGCCCTGACGGCCGACGGCTTCGCCGTGGTGCCGAGCAACGCCAACTTCGTCCTGTTCGGCTGGTTCCCCGACACGCGCGCGACGTGGCGCGAGTACCTGGAGCGCGGTGTGCTCGTCCGGGACGTGGGGATCACCGGGCACCTGAGGGTGACCATCGGAACGCCCGAGGAGAACGACGCGTTCCTCGCGGCAGGCAAGGAGGTGAGTCGGTGAGTCGTGTCGGCAAGGTGGAGCGGACCACCAGGGAGTCGTCGGTGCACGTCGAGGTCGACCTCGACGGGACCGGTGTGGTGGACATCAGCACGGGAGTGCCGTTCTACGACCACGTGCTCACGGCGCTGGGGGTGCACGGGTCGCTGGACCTGACCGTGCGCTCGACCGGCGACGTCGAGATCGACGCGCACCACACCGTCGAGGACACGGCGATCGTGCTGGGCCAGGCGCTGCGCGAGGCGCTCGGCGACAAGCGGGGCATCCGCCGCTTCGGCGACGCGTGGATCCCGATGGACGAGACGCTGGCGCACGCCGCCGTGGACGTGTCCGGCCGCCCGTTCTGCGTGCACACCGGCGAGCCGGAGCAGTTCAACGCCTTCACCATCGGCGGGAACTACCCGTTCGTCCTCAACCGGCACGTGTTCGACTCGCTGGCCTTCCACGCGCAGATCGCGCTGCACGTGCGGGTGGAGTACGGGCGCGACCCGCACCACATCACCGAGGCCCAGTTCAAGGCCGTCGCCCGCGCGCTGCGCGCCGCGGTGGAGCCGGACCCGCGCGTCGGTGGCGTGCCGTCGACCAAGGGCGTGCTGTAGTGCCGGAGGAGGTCGTGGGTCTCGGGCTGCTGGCCCTGGCCGGGTTCCTGCTCGGCGGCGTGTGGACGACGTGGCGGACCGCGAAGGTCGTGGCCGTCGTCCTGGGGGTCTTCGCGGTCCTCGCGATCGGCGGCGCCGTCCTCTGGCTGGTCTGACCCCCACCGGCCCGCCCCGGCGAGCGTCGGGCCGCGGTCCGCGGTGGCAGCACTCCCGGTGGCCGTGCTGCCGCCGAGTCGCTCAGGTGCCGCCCTCCAGGGCGGGCTTGAGCCTCGGCGCCCCCGGCCCGTCGACGGCCTGCTGGTCGTCGGCGTTCTGGAGTAAGCAGCTGCGCAGCGACAGACAGCCGCAGCCGACGCACGAGCTCAGCCGGTCGCGCAGCCGCTGCAACGCGTCGATCCGCGCGTCCAGCTCGACCTGCCACTCCTGCGACAGCCTGCTCCAGTCCGCCTTGGTGGGCGTGCGTCCGTCGGGCAGGGTGCCGAGGGCGTCGCGCACCTTCTCCAGGCTCAGGCCGACGCGCTGCGCGGTGCGGATGAAGGCGAGGCGGCGCAGCACCGAGCGCGCGTAGCGGCGCTGGTTGCCGCCGGTGCGTTCGGAGGTGATGAGGCCCCGGTCCTCGTAGAACC
Source organism: Umezawaea beigongshangensis (assembly GCF_016464305.1). Lineage (GTDB taxonomy): Bacteria > Actinomycetota > Actinomycetes > Mycobacteriales > Pseudonocardiaceae > Umezawaea_A > Umezawaea_A beigongshangensis. Next base: position 211,951 of record NZ_JAEIOJ010000001.1, on the reverse strand, counting down.
GCAGGGCGGTGTGCGGAACCCCACTGCGTTCGGCGACCTGTCCGATGGTCAAGCTCTCCGGCAACCTGCTCACCAGTGCATCCTAGGTCGTTACTTCGAGCAAGGTCGAAGTTGTCGGATCACCCGGACGCCAGGTCCTCCGACGGTCCACACGGGACGTCTCCGCCCACTCGCCACCCGCCCGGCGAACCCGCTCCGGCGCAGGGGGGATGATCTACCCGTGAGCGTGCCGAGAACCGTCATCTGGACACCCGCTCCCGCGGCCGAGCTCCAGCTCGCCCTGCACCGGGCCACAGCCGGGCCCGCGGTGCTGGTCCCGGTCGCCTCCGGCACGGTGGCGCTGCCGCCGATCGCCGGGTTCGGTGTCCAGGTGCGTCATGCCGCGCGCTGCCGCGAGGTGGCCGGCCGGGCGCTGCTGCTGCGCTGGAACGCGGTGGCCGCCGTCGCCTGCTCGCTGGAGGACGAGGAGCCGCTGAGCTGCGCCGTGGGTCCGCTCCGGGCCGCCCGCTCGCTCGTGCGGTGGTTCCCCTCCCGGCACGGCGTGCGGCTCACCGCGACGCCGGGCGAGGTGCTGGGCGGCGACGCGCCCGCCGCGACCGCCGGCGGGCCGGAGGGCCTGGCCGCCGTGCTGCGCGCCGTCGGCCGTCCCGACCTGGCGCAGGTCGTGGGCCTGGTCGACGAGGGCAGGGCCGACACGTGGATCACCGGGCTGCCGGGAACGGCCGACCTGCCGATCAACACCGTGCTGCCGGTGATCCCCGTGACACAGGGCACGGCGCCCCACGATCCTCCGCTGGCCTGACCCATCGCCTAACCTGGAACCATGTCCCGCATCGTCGTGCTCGACTACGGCTCCGGCAACCTCCGCTCGGCCGAACGCGCCCTCCAGCGCGTCGGCGCAGACGTCGAGGTCACGTCGGACCACCGCGCCGCGATGGAGGCGGACGGCCTGGTCGTGCCCGGCGTCGGCGCCTACGCGGCCTGCATGGAGGGCCTGAACGCGGTGCGGGGCGGCCGGATCATCGGCCGCAGGCTCGCCGGCGGGCGGCCCGTGCTGGGCATCTGCGTCGGGATGCAGATCCTGTTCGACCGCGGCATCGAGCACGGCCAGCTCACCGAGGGCTGCGGCGAGTGGCCGGGCACCGTGGAGCGGTTGCAGGCCGACGTCGTGCCGCACATGGGCTGGAACACCGTGCGCGCTCCCGAGGGCACCCGGCTGTTCGCCGGGCTGGACGCCGACATCCGGTTCTACTTCGTGCACTCCTACGGCGTGCAGAAGTGGGAGCTGGAGCCGTCCGACCGCATCCGTCCGCCCCTGGTGACGTGGGCCGAGCACGGGGGCGAGTTCGTGGCCGCCGTGGAGAACGGCCCCCTCTCGGCGACCCAGTTCCACCCGGAGAAGTCGGGCGACGCCGGAGCGACCCTCCTGCGCAACTGGCTGGACACCCTCTGACCTCCCGAGTGTCCGGCCGGGAACCGGGCAACTAGGCTGGACCGGTGACCTTCACGCTGCTCCCGGCCGTCGACGTCGCCGACGGCAAGGCCGTTCGCCTGGTTCAGGGCGAGGCCGGCACCGAGACCTCCTACGGCGATCCGCTGGACGCCGCGCTCGCCTGGCAGAACGACGGCGCCGAGTGGGTCCACCTCGTGGACCTCGACGCCGCCTTCGGCCGCGGTTCCAACCGCGAACTGCTCGAACGCGTCGTCGGCGAGCTGGACGTGCTGGTGGAGCTGTCCGGAGGCATCCGCGACGACGCCTCCCTCGACGCCGCTCTCGCCACCGGGTGCGCCAGGGTCAACCTGGGCACCGCCGCGCTGGAGGACCCGGCGTGGTGCGCCAAGGTCGTCGCCGAGCACGGTGACAAGGTCGCGGTGGGCCTGGACGTGCGGATCACGGACAAGGGCCACCGGCTGGCCGCGCGCGGCTGGACGCAGGACGGCGGCGACCTTTGGGAGGTGCTCGACCGGCTCGACCGCGACGGCTGCAGCCGCTACGTGGTGACCGACGTGAGCAAGGACGGCACGCTCCAGGGCCCGAACGTGCAGCTGCTGCGCGAGGTCTGCGCCCGCACCGACGCCCCGGTCATCGCGTCCGGCGGTGTGTCCAGCGTGGACGACCTGCTGGTGCTCGCCGCGCTGTCCCGCGACGGGGTCGAGGGCGCCATCGTCGGCAAGGCCCTCTACGCCGGCGCGTTCACACTGCCCGAGGCGCTCAGCGCGGTGCGCTGAGCATCGCCCGTTCGATCGCCGCCACGACGTGCGCCTCGGCGTTCTCGTGGGTGATGCCGGTGCGGGTCAGCGCTCGCGCGCCCGCACCGGCACCCTCGGCCAGCACGCCGAGCAGGACGTGCTCGGTGCCGACGAAGCCGTGTCCCAGCCGCAGCGCCTCGCGCACGGCCAGTTCGAGCGCCTTCTTGCAGTGCGAGGTGTAGGGCTGCTTCTCCGCGGGCACGTGGCTCGTCCGGTCGAGCTGGTCGATCACGACCAGCCGGGTCGTGCCCTCCGCCGCCTCCAGGGCCGCGATGGTCTTCGCCGCCTGGCCCCCGCTCTCGTCGAGCATCCCCAGCACGAGGTGCTCGGTGCCGATGCGCTCGCTGAACCGCGCGTGGTGCCTGGCCAGCGCGACGACCCGCCGCGCCCGCTCGGTGAACCGGTCGAACGACGGTCCGGACAGGACCTGCGTCTCGGGCGACTCGCGGGGCACGAACCGCTTCTGCGCCGCCTGCTTGCTCACGCCGATCGACGCGCCGATGTCGGTCCACGACGCGCCGCCGCGCCGCGCCTCGTCCACGAAGTGGCCGATGAGGTGGTCGCCCAGCTCGTCCAGCTCCTCGCTCAGGCCCACGGCGGCGGTGAGGCGTTCCAGGGGATCACCGCCGGGGTGCCGGGTGGCGACCGCGACGACGAGATCGGTCAGCTGAACCGGGGACGTGGTCATCCGTCAACTCTAGGTTGACGCGTCGGACATCGTCAACCGGTGGTTGACGGTGTGATCGCAATGCCGATCGTGCCGTCGCGGCCGCGCCGGAGCCTGCTGACGAACACGGTCACGCGGCCCACCACGCCGTACTTCCGCGCGACGGCCCGCCGCGCCCGCTCGCTGCCGTCGGCGTCCAGGACGCGGGCCGTTCCGGGAACGGACGCGCCCAGCGGCTCGCCCCGGACGGTGCACGGCGCGACCTCCACGGCCGGGTTGCGCCGGATGCGCTTGACCTTCCAGGAGTCGGTGACCGTCCACACCAGCAGGTCCGTTCCGTCGTGCGCCACCCAGACCGGGGTCGGCTTCGGCGTGCCGTCCGCGCGGAAGGTCGTCACCAGCAGGTACTTGCTCTCGCCGAGGCGGGCGATGTCGTCGTTCACACCACGACGTTAGCCAGGACCGCTCCCGTAGGCTCTTCCGCATGTCGGTGGCCGTGCGCGTGATCCCCTGTCTGGACGTCGACCGCGGCAGGGTGGTGAAGGGCGTCAACTTCACCAACCTCGTCGACGCAGGCGACCCCGTCGAGCTGGCCAGGGCCTACGACGCCGAGGGCGCGGACGAGCTGACCTTCCTGGACGTCACGGCGTCCTCCTCCGACCGCGAGACGACGTTCGACGTCGTGCGGCGCACCGCCGAGCAGGTCTTCATCCCGCTCACCGTCGGCGGCGGCGTGCGCAGCACCGACGACGTGAACCGGCTGCTGCGCGCGGGCGCGGACAAGGTCGGCGTCAACACCGCGGCCATCGCGCGGCCCGAACTGCTCGGCGAGTGCTCCCAGCGCTTCGGCGCGCAGTGCATCGTGCTGTCGGTCGACGCCCGGCGCGTCCCGGCGGGCGGCCGGCCCACGCCGTCCGGCTTCGAGGTCACCACCCACGGCGGCCGCACCGGCACCGGCATCGACGCCGTCGAGTGGGCCGCGCGCGGTCAGGAGCTGGGCGTGGGCGAGATCCTGCTCAACTCGATGGACGCCGACGGCACCAGGACCGGGTTCGACCTGGACCTGATCACGCGCGTGCGCGCGGTCGTGGACGTGCCGCTCATCGCCAGCGGCGGAGCGGGCGCGACCGAGCACTTCCCGCCCGCGGTGGCCGCCGGCGCGGACGCGGTGCTCGCGGCGAGCGTCTTCCACTTCGGCCAGCTCCGCATCGGCGAGGTCAAGGACGAGCTGCGCGCGGCGGGGGTGGAGATCCGGTGACGCCCTCGCCGCGCCGCCTCACCGGCGACTCCTCCGCACCGCCCGAGGTGGTCGTGTCCGCCCTCGTGGCGGCCGGTGGCGGCGCGCTGTTCGTGCTCACCGCGCTCCTGCGCTGGTACGCGGACGGCGACGCCGGGTTCCTCACCCTGCCGCTGGGCGCGCTGGTGCTGGAGCTGCTCGTCGCGGGCGGCCTGCTCGCCGGGTTCCGGCCCGCCCGCGTCACCGGCGTCGTGCTGTTCGCGGTGCTGGCGCTGCTGCACCTGCTGATCGTGCTCGCCGCCGCGCCCTGGTGGGTCCGGCTGGTCTCCGGCGTGCTGTGCGCCGCGCACGTCTACGGCGTCGTCCTGCTCAACCTCGCGCCCGCGCGCGCTCACCTCGGAGGCCGGGAGTGACCCAGCTCGACCAGACCATCGCCTCGCGGCTCAAGCGCACCCCGGACGGCCTGGTGTGCGCCGTGGTGCAGCAGCGCGGCACCGGCGAGGTCCTGATGGTCGCGTGGATGGACGACGACGCGCTGCACCGCACGCTCACCACCCGCGAGGCCACGTACTTCTCCCGCAGCCGGGGGCAGCAGTGGGTCAAGGGCGCGACGTCCGGGCACACCCAGCACGTGCACGAGGTGCGGCTGGACTGCGACGGCGACGCGCTGCTGCTCGTCGTGGACCAGGTGGGCGGCGCGTGCCACACCGGCGACCGCACGTGCTTCGACGCCGACGTGTTGCTCGCCGCGGAGCCGGTCAGCCCGGCTCCGCGCTGATGTCGCCCAGCAGGTAGCGCTGGAGCGTCGGCGCGACGGCGGCGACCACCGTGTCCACCTCGGCGGAGACGAGGGGCTCGAACCGCAGCACGTAGCGCACCATCCCCACGCCGACCACCTGCGTCGCGCACAGCGTGGCCCGCAGGTCGGCCTGGTCGACGTCCAGCGACGCCAAGACGCGGGCGAACAGCGTGTGCAGGAAGAACTCCTGGAGCACCCGCGCGACCTCGTCGTGCGCGGTGACGCTGCGCACCAGCGCGGCGAACGCGCCGCCACCGCTGTCGTCCCACACGCCGAGGAAGGTGCGCACGATCCGCTCCCCGATCCGCTCCGGCGGGCCGTCGAGGACGCGCTCGACGACGGCGGCCGGATCGACCGGGAGCTGGAGCACGGCCTCGCCGAACAGCGCCTCCTTGCCGCCGAACCAGTGGTTGACCATCGCCGCGTCCACCCCGGCCCGCGCCGCGATGGCCCGCACGGTCGCCCCCTCGTAACCCCTCTCGACGAACAGTGCGCGGGCGGCGGTCAGCAGGGCGGCCCTGGTGTCCTGCCCGGCCGCGCGCCTGCCGCGCCGCTTGCGGTCGCCTTGCTCGACGGCTCCTGTCACGGCATCATCATGCGTGCGGACCGAAAGGTTTTCAACGCGCGTTGAGATCGGGTGACGCGGAGTCCCCGCATCGTCGAGGTCCAGTTCCTCCCGGCACAATGACGCGCATGGTCAGCGTCTTGGGTGCAGCCAGCAGGTCCGGTCTGGGGTCGTTCAGCCCCACGCGCGAGGAGTTCCACGCCCTCGCGGAGCAGCGCAGGGTGATCCCGGTCGTGCGCAAGCTGCTCGCCGACGCGGAGACCCCCGTCGGCCTGTACCGCAAGCTCGCCGCCGACCGGCCCGGCACGTTCCTGCTGGAGTCGGCCGAGAACGGCCGCTCCTGGTCGCGCTGGTCGTTCATCGGCGTCCGCAGCGCCGCTGCCCTCACCGCCACCGGCGGCGAGGCGTACTGGACCGGCACGCCCCCGGTCGGCCTGCCCACCGGGGGAGACCCGATGGTGGCGCTGCGCGAGACCCTGGAGGCGCTGCGCACCGACCCGCTGCCGGGGATGCCCCCGCTGACCGGCGGCATGGTCGGCTACATCGGCTACGACGCCGTGCGCAGGCTGGAGACGCTGCCGACCCTCGCCGAGGACGACCTGCGGCTGCCCGAGCTGGTCATGCTGCTCGCGACCGACCTCGCCGCGCTCGACCACCACGAGGGCTCGGTCACGCTCATCGCCAACGCCGTGAACTGGGACAACTCCACCGAGCGGGTCGACGCGGCCTACGACGACGCCGTGGCGCGGCTGGAGCGGATGACCGTCGAGCTGCACACCCCGGCACCGCCGACCGCCGCCCTGTTCTCCCGTCCGAAGCCGGAGTTCACCCGGCGGCGCAGCCGCGCGGAGCACGGCGCGGCCGTCGAGGCGGCCAAGGCGGCCATCCGCGCCGGCGAGGCGTTCCAGGTCGTCGTGTCGCAGCGGTTCGAGATGACCACCGACGCCGACGCGCTCGACGTCTACCGGGTGCTGCGCGCCACCAACCCCAGCCCCTACATGTACCTGCTGCGGCTGGACGGCTTCGACGTCGTCGGCAGCAGCCCCGAGTCGCTGGTCACCGTCCGCGACGGCAAGGCCACCACGCACCCCATCGCCGGGACCCGGTGGCGCGCGGAGGACCCGGAGGAGGACGCGCTGCTGGAGAAGGACCTCCTGGCCGACTCCAAGGAGCGCGCCGAGCACCTCATGCTCGTCGACCTCGGCCGCAACGACCTGGGCCGGGTCTGCAAGCCGGGCTCGGTGCACGTCGTGGACTTCTTCAAGGTCGAGCGCTACAGCCACGTCATGCACATCGTGTCCACGGTCACCGGTGAGCTGGCCGAGGGCCGCACCGCCTACGACGCCGTGGCGGCCTGCTTCCCGGCCGGCACGCTGTCCGGAGCGCCGAAGCCGCGCGCGATGGAGCTGATCGAGGAGCTGGAGCCCGTCCGGCGCGGCCTGTACGGCGGTGTCGTGGGCTACCTGGACTTCGCCGGTGACGCGGACACGGCCATCGCGATCCGCACGGCGCTGATGCGCGACGGCGTGGCCTACGTGCAGGCCGGTGGCGGCATCGTGGCCGACTCCGACCCGGAGGCCGAGGACGACGAGACGCTGAACAAGGCCGGTGCCGTGCTCGCCGCCATCGCCACGGCGCAGACGATGGCTCCGGCGGTGGGCGACCACCGTGGCTGAGCGGCCGGTGAGCCGCCGTCCGCTGTGGACCGCGGTGCTCCTGCTGGTGCTCGGCGCGCTGCTGCTGTGGGGCTCGTCCGGGCTGACCTGGGTCGCCGAGCGGCGCGACCGCGCGGGCGGCGGCCTCGTCGAGGTGACCCGTTCCGGCGGTGAGGTCGTGCCCGCCCTCGTCCCGCTGGCCGTGCTGGCCGTCGCCGCGATCGCCGCTGCCGTGGCGCTGGGCGGTGTCGCCCGGCGCGTGCTGGGCGTGCTGGTCGCGCTCGCCGGCGGCCTCGCCTGCGCGCTGGCCGCGACCGCGACGGGTTCGCTCCCGCCGCGCCTGCTCGCCGTCGCCGGGGGACTGGTCGTGCTCGCCGGTGGCGTCGTGCTGGTGTGGCGCTCCGCCGTCATGCCCCGGCTGGGCGGTCACCGGGCACCGGGAGCGGCCGAGCGGGTCGCCGACCCGGATCGCGAGCTGTGGAACGCCCTGGAGCGCGGCGAGGACCCGACGGGAAACCCTCCGGACGCCGCGCCGCGCTGACCCGCGCTGCTCCGCCGTGATCGTCCGGGGACGCGACGGCGCACGTCGGCGCACGTCCGGCGCCGCACAGCCCCGCGGAGCAGCGCGGACACCTGCCCCCGGTGGTCGGGCCGCATCCGTTCCGGGGTTAGCATCGTTGCGGCGGGAAGGGGAGCGTGACGTGCGGGAGCTTGCGACCGAACCAATCGACCAGACGGTGCCGAGAACTGCTTTCAGAGCTACGGGCGAGGTGTTCGAGTGACCGTTCTCGAATCCATCCTCGACGGCGTCCGCGAGGACCTGGCCGTGCGTGAGGCGGCACTGCCCTTCGAGGTGGTCAAGGAGGAGGCGACGAAGGTCGCGCCTCCGCGGGACGTGATGGCGGTCCTCCGCGGACCAGGTGTCGGCGTCATCGCCGAGGTCAAGCGCAGCAGCCCCTCGAGGGGGCAGCTCGCGGACATCCCGGAGCCGGCGGACCTCGCCGCCTCCTACGAGGCCGGCGGAGCGCGCGTCATCAGCGTGCTCACCGAGCAGCGCCGCTTCGGCGGTTCGCTCGCGGACTTCGACGCCGTGCGGGCGCGGGTGAAGGTCCCGCTGCTGCGCAAGGACTTCGTCGTCAGCCCGTACCAGGTGCACGAGGCGCGGCTGCACGGCGCGGACCTGGTGCTGCTGATCGTGGCGGCGCTGGAGCAGAACGCGCTGGTGTCGCTGCTGGACCGCGTGGAGTCGCTGGGCATGACGGCGCTGGTCGAGGTGCACACCGCCGAGGAGGCGGACCGCGCCCTGGAGGCCGGAGCCAGCGTGATCGGCGTCAACGCGCGCAACCTGCACACCCTGGAGGTGGACCGGGACGTCTTCGGTCGCATCGCCCCCGGGTTGCCGTTCGAGACCATCAAGATCGCCGAGTCCGGCGTCCGGGGTCCTGGCGACCTCATGGCGTACGCGGGCGCGGGCGCGGACGCCGTGCTCGTCGGCGAGGGGCTCGTCACCAGCGACGACCCCAAGGTGGCGGTCAACAAGCTGGTCACGGCGGGATCGCACCCGGCGTGCCCCCGGCCGAGCCGCTAGACACGCACACGAACTAGGAGAAGCGCATGTCCTCCACCGGCAAGGGCGCGGGCGGGCAGCTGTCCCCCACGCCGCACGACCCGGACTCCAGGGGCCACTTCGGGCCGTGGGGAGGCCGGTTCATGCCGGAGGCGCTCATCGCGGCCGTGGACGAACTGGCCGCCGAGTACGACAAGGCGCGGATCGACCCGGAGTTCCTCGGTGAGTTCGACCGCCTGCTGCGCGACTACGCGGGCCGGCCGTCGCTGCTCACCGAGGCTCCGAAGTTCGCGAAGCACGCCGGTGGCGCGCGGATCTTCCTCAAGCGGGAGGACCTCAACCACACCGGTTCGCACAAGATCAACAACGTGCTGGGGCAGGCGCTGCTGACCAAGCGCATGGGCAAGAAGCGCGTGATCGCCGAGACCGGAGCCGGTCAGCACGGCGTGGCCACGGCGACCGCGTGCGCCCTGCTCGACCTCGACTGCGTCGTCTACATGGGCGAGGTCGACACCCAGCGCCAGGCGCTCAACGTGGCCAGGATGCGGCTGCTCGGCGCCGAGGTGATCCCGGTGAGCACGGGGTCGCGGACCCTCAAGGACGCCATCAACGAGGCGCTGCGCGACTGGGTCGCCAACGTCGACGACACGCACTACCTGCTGGGCACGGCCGCGGGTCCTCACCCGTTCCCCGTGCTCGTGCGCGACTTCCACCGGATCATCGGCATCGAGGCGCGCGAGCAGATCCTCCAGAAGGCCGGTCGGCTGCCCGACGTCGTCGCGGCGTGCGTGGGCGGCGGCTCCAACGCCATCGGCATCTTCCACGGCTTCATCGACGACCCGGACGTGCGGCTCGTGGGCCTGGAGCCCGGCGGCGACGGCGTGGACTCCGGCCGGCACGGCGCGACGCTCACCGCGGGCACCCCCGGTTCGCTGCACGGCGCCATGTCCTACGTCCTGCAGGACGAGGACGGCCAGATCAGCGAGGCGCACTCCATCTCGGCCGGGCTGGACTACCCCGGCGTCGGACCGGAGCACTCGCACCTCAAGGACCTCGGCCGCGCCGAGTACCGGCCCATCACCGACGCCGAGGCGATGGACGCGTTCGCGCTGCTGTCGCGCACCGAGGGCATCATCCCGGCCGTCGAGTCGGCCCACGCCCTCGCGGGCGCGCTGAAGATCGGGCACGAGCTGGGCGAGGAGGGGCTGATCCTGGTCAACCTCTCCGGGCGCGGCGACAAGGACATGGACACGGCCGTCGAGTGGTTCGGCCTCAACAAGCCGGAGGAAGCCCGATGAGCCGCCTCGCGCCGATGTTCGCCGAGTGCCGCGAGCAGGGACGCGCCGCGCTCATCGGCTACCTGCCCGCCGGGTACCCGACGATCGAGGGCTCGCAGGACACGCTGCGCCGCATGGTCGACTCCGGGTGCGACCTGGTCGAGGTCGGCCTGCCGTACTCCGACCCGGTCATGGACGGCCCCACGATCCAGCTCGCCGCCGAGCAGTCGCTGCGCGCCGGGTTCCGGGTGCGGGACCTGTTCGGCGTCGTGGAGTCCGTCGCGTCGGCCGGTGGCCGCGCGGTCGTGATGTCGTACTGGAACCCGGTGCTGCGCTACGGGGTGGACGCCTTCGCCCGCGACCTCGCCGCCGCCGGTGGCCTCGGCCTCATCACCCCCGACCTGGTGCCCGACGAGGCGGAGGACTGGATCGCCGCGGCCGAGCGGCACTCGCTCGACCGGATCTTCCTGGTGGCGCCGTCCTCGACCGAGGACCGCATCGCCTCCACGTCCGCCGCGTCCAGCGGCTTCCTCTACGCCACGTCGGTCATGGGCGTCACCGGCGCTCGCGACGTCGTGTCCAGCGCGGCTCCGGAGCTGGTCAGGCGCACGCGCGAGCACACGGACCTGCCGATCGGGGTGGGCCTGGGCGTGCGCTCCGGCGAGCAGGCGGCCGAGCTGGCCGCCTTCGCCGACGGCGTGATCGTGGGCTCGGCGTTCGTGTCGGCCGTGCGCGAGGGCGAGGACGCGGTGAGCGCCCTGACCCGCGACCTGGCGCAGGGCGTCCGCAGGGCGGCCACCCCCGCCTGACCCCGCACGCGGCCGGGCCGCCCGCGCCGGGCCGAACTCGGCGCAGGTGGCTCTCACCACCGCGCCGGTGTCCGAGTACGGTGGGCGGCGTGTTGACGACCCTCGCGTCCAACGCCTACCTGGCGACCATCCCCAGTCCCGATCAGGGCGTCTGGGAACTCGGGCCGATTCCCCTCCGCGCCTACGCGCTGTGCATCATCGTCGGGATCGTCGTGGCGATCTGGTGGGGCGAGAAGCGCTGGGTCGCCCGCGGCGGTGAGGCGGGCACGATCACCGACGTCGCCGTGTACGCCGTGCCGTTCGGCCTGGTCGGCGGCCGGCTCTACCACGTGGCGACGGACTGGCAGAAGTACTTCGGCGAGGGCAAGAACCCGGTCGAGGCGCTCTACATCTGGAACGGCGGCCTCGGCATCTGGGGAGCCGTCGCCCTCGGCGGCGTCGGCGCGTGGATCGCCTGTCGCAGGCGCGGCATCCCGCTGCCCCCGCTGGCCGACGCCATCGCGCCCGGCGTCGTCGTCGCCCAGGCCATCGGCCGCGTCGGCAACTACTTCAACCAGGAGCTGTACGGCGCGACCACCACGCTGCCGTGGGGCCTGGAGATCTACCAGCGCGTCGACCCCGACACGGGGCTGCCGGACGAGCTGACCGGCGTGGTGCTCGACCACACGCCGCTGGACGTCGTGCACCCGACGTTCCTCTACGAACTGCTGTGGAACCTGGGCGTCGCGCTGCTCGTCGTGTGGGCGGACCGCAGGTTCCGCTTGGGCCACGGCCGCGCGTTCGCGCTCTACGTCGCCGGGTACACCTCCGGGCGCTTCTGGATCGAGCTGATGCGCACCGACGAGGCGACGCGGGTGTTCGGGACGCGGATCAACGTGCTGGTGTCGGTGGTCGTCTTCCTGGGCGCCGTCGTCTACTTCGTGCTCGCGAAGAAGCGGGGCGAGCGCGAGGACGTCGCCGCGATCGTCGCCGCGCGGCAGGAGGACCACGAGGCCGTCGACGCGTCCGCCGGGTCCGGTGCCGAGAAGACCGTCACCGGCCGGGAGAGCGCGGCGGAGCCGGGCACCGGGTCCACCGCGGTGCGCGAGGCCGCGGACGCTGCGGACGGCGCTGGCGGCGCGGGCGGCACGAGGACCGGCGAGAAGTGATCGCGGGCGGGCGGCGCGAGCCGCCCGCCACCGCTCACGAGACCCCGCTCACCGGCTGCTCGAACCGACCGAAGACCCACGTGCCGGGGGCCGCCGGGTCGTCCCCGGCCCAGAACTGCGTCCACAGCTCGACGAACTCCTCCTCGGACACGTGCCCGTCGCCGTCCGGGTCGAGCAGCGGGAACACCGCGTCGGTGTCGGTCGGCCGGCCGTTCCACGCCTCGACGAGCACGCGGTACTCCGCGGCCGAGATCAGCCCGTCGCCGTCGTGGTCGACGGCCTCGAACATCGTGGTGGCGGTCTCGCGCACGGCGTCCAGCGCCTCGCCCAGCCGGTCCACCACCAGCAGGACCTCGTCGAGGGTCACCCGCTCGTCGCGGTCGGTGTCCGAGGCGGCGAGCAGCGTCAGCCACCAGCCCATCATGATCGTGGTCAGCCTCGTGTGATCGGCGGAGCCGGGCGCCGAGCCGCGCAGCGCCGTCCACCGCCGCGTCAGGGCGAGGAAGTCCGCCTCGTCGAGGAGACCGTCGCCGTCGGCGTCCATCGCCGTGAACACCCCGCTGATCTTGCGGCGCTGGAAGTCGGTCGCCACGGCGCTCCTTCGTCGCTCCGGTGTGGACGACGTCCACGGTGCTCCCGCGCCGCCGCGCGCGACAGCGGGCACGCGGGTCCTACCGCACCACGACCAGGTGAACCGCGCGGTGACCGCGCGTGCTCACGTCCGGCGGGGCGCGACGACGGGTGACCCGTCCGCAGTGGACAGCACGGTGATCCGCGCGCCGTAGTGCCGGGAGAGCAGCGGTTCGGTGAGCACGCGCGCGGGAGTTCCCCGCGCCGCCACCGCGCCGTCGTGCAGCAGCAGGAGCTGGTCGGCGTACTGACCGGCGAGCGTCAGGTCGTGCAGGGTGCTCACGACCGTCGTGCCGTCCTCCCGCCGCAGCCGGTCCACCAGGTCCAGCAGCGCCTGCGCGTGCCCGACGTCGAGCCCGGTCGTCGGTTCGTCGAGCAGCAGCAGACCCGCCTGCTGCGCGAGCACCCGCGCCAGCACCGCCCGCTGCCGCTCACCGCCGGACAGCGTGCGCAGCGACCGCCCGGCCAGGGCGGCGAGGTCGAGCCGGTCCAGCACGTCGGCCACCACGGCCAGGTCGGCCCGGCCCTCCCGCGCCAGGGGACGCAGGTGCGGTGTGCGGCCCAGCAGGACGTAGTCGGTGACGGTCAGCCCGTCGGGCAGCTGCGGGGTCTGCGGCGCGTAGCCGATCGCCCGCGCGCGCTCCCGGTGCGCCAGCGCCGCCACCGGGTGTCCGTCCAGCGTCAGCTCCCCGGTGTGCCGGACGAGCCCGGCCACGGCCTTGAGCAGCGTGGACTTGCCCGCGCCGTTCGGTCCGATCACCGCGAGCCAGCTGCCGGACCCGACCCGCGCCGACACGTCGCGCACCGCGGGGACGGCGGAGTACCCGGCGCTCACCGACGTCAGCTCCAGCCTCACGCCCGCCTCCCGGCGCCGCGCAGGACCAGCAGGAAGAACGGGGCTCCGGTGAACGCGGTGACCACGCCGATCGGCAGCTCGGCCGGGGCGAACGCGGTGCGCGCCACGACGTCGGCCAGGATCAGGAACGTCGCCCCGCCGAGCAGCGACAGCGGCACCACGACCCGGTTGCTCGCCCCGGCCAGCAACCGCACGACGTGCGGCACGACGATCCCCACGAAGCCGATCAGCCCGCTCACCGACACCGCGCTGGCCGTGGCCAGGGAGGCGGCGGCGAGCACCAGCAGCCGCACCCGCGCGGGACGCACGCCGAGCGAGGACGCCTCGTCGTCGCCCAGCGCCAGCACGTCCAGCAGCCGCGCGCACAGCCACAGCACCGCGGAGGCGAGCACGACGTGCGGCAGCACCACGAGCACCTGCCGCCACCCCGACGTGCCGAACCCGCCGAGCATCCACGTGTAGACCTGCCGCAGCGTCTCGGCGTTGAGCTGGAGCACGAAGGTCTGCACGGCGGTGAGGAACGAGGCCACGGCGACCCCGGCGAGCAGCAGCGTCGCCGTTCCGGCCCCGGCGGAGCGGCCCAGCAGCGACGTGAGCGCCACCCCGCCCGCCGCGCCGAGGAACGCCGCGACGGGCAGGGGGCCGAGCGCGGAGCCGGTGCTGCCGGGGGCGACGGCCACGACGACCGTCGCCCCGAGCCCGGCCCCGGCGGCGGCCCCCAGCAGGTAGGGGTCGGCGAGCGGGTTGCGGAACACGCCCTGGAACGCCGCGCCGGACACCGCCAGCGCGGCTCCGACCAGGCCGCCCAGGACGATCCGGGGCACGCGCAGCTCCCACAGGATCGCCGCCTCGCGCGCCGTCAGCGGCGACGTGCCGCCGGTGAGCTGCGCGCCGATCTCGGCGAGCACCCGCTGCCGGCCGAGGTCGACGGCTCCCAGCAGGGTGGAGGCGAGCACGGCGGCCAGCAGCACCAGCAGCGCGATCAGCAGGTGACCCGGCCGCAGCCGGGTGGTCGCCACCTACTTCGCGGCCGACGCGGCGACCGCGTCGGCCACGGTCCGCACCAGGTCCACGACGCGCGGACCCCAGCGGGAGGCGACGTCGTCGTCCAGCGCCACGACGCCGCCCTCGCGGACGGCCGTCACGCTCGCCCAACCGGGCCGCTGGGCGACGGTCTCGGCGGACTGCCCGCAGCACGCCACGTCGGCCAGGAAGATCAGATCGGGGTCGGCCTGCACGACCTGCTCGGCCGACAGCTGCGGGTAGTCGCCCGTGACCGACGCGGCGTCGGCGACGTTGGTGAGGCCGAACAGGCCGTAGACCCGGCCGATGAAGGTCGCCGAGGTCGCGGTGTAGAAGCTCGGGTCCAGCTCGTGGTAGTAGCTCAGCGGCTCGGCGGGCCGCGGGGTGTCGGCGACGATCTTCTCCACGTCCGCGCGCATCGTGCGGACGAGGTCGTCGGCCTCCGCGGTGTGCCCGGTCGCCCGGCCGAGCAGGGAGATCTGCTCGTGCACGTCGTCGAGGTCGGTGGCCGCGGGCAGCAGCAGGACCGGCACGTCGACCTTCGCCAGGCCCGCGACGAGTCCCTCGGTGTCGTTGGACGCGACGACCAGGTCGGGGGTGTGGCCCGCGACGGCCTCGACGTTGGGCTGGAAGCCGGACAGGTCGGTGCGCGGCGCGTTCTCCGGGTACGTGGACCGGTCGTCGACCGCGACGACCTGCGCGCCGGCGCCGATCGCGAACAGCGACTCGGTGCTGGTCGGTGCCAGGGAGACGATGCGCTGCGGCGCCCGGTCGAGCACCAGCCGCTCGCCGCCGGGCGCGGTCAGCTCGACGGGGAACGCCGAGGCGGGCGCGGCGCCGGTCGCCGAGCCGGGCGTCGCGTCCTGCTCGCGGGTGGCGCACCCGCTCAGGACGAGCGCGGTGAGAGCGGTGGTGGCGGCGATCCTGCGGGACCAGGTCTGTGCGGACTGCACGGGGCACCTCTGGTGGGCTCGGGCCCGGTGGCGGCACGGGGCCGTCCGACGAGGTGCGGCACGCTCCGGCGCCGTACGACCGCGAACGCCCCGTCCCTGCTCCGGAGACGGGTGGCGTGGCACGCGCGCGGCAGGCGTCCTGGCTACCGGGTCCGCCGGATCACGGACCCGTCACAGTTGCGGCACAGCGCCGGAGTCGCACCGGCTTCGCTGCCTCGGCGGCACCGGACACCTCGGTCCGGCGTCGGGCACGCTACCAGGTCGTTACCGACTGCTAACCTGATCAGCGAGGCGCTCACCAGCGACGACGGCGTTCGGAGAGGCTGACTCGTTCGGGTGTCGGCAAGCTCTCATCACCGCATCGTCCCGGAACACGTCGGTTACGCTCGTCGACGGTCGGAGTTCGGGTGTTGGCCGCACTGTCGCTCCGAGCGCCGAAATCGTTACATCCTCATGAAACAGATCACCCCTCAGAGGGTGTCTCTTCGTTTCGCGGCTGTTAAAGTCGCGTCAACACGCGGGCCACCGTCGTCCCGTGCCCAGCAGCCGTCAGTCGAGCACTGAGCACGAGGACATCGTTCTTCACGGACGACGAGGGAGGTCTGCGCGGTGATCTTCTCCGCCATCCCGGCCCCACAGGGGCTGTACGACCCGGCAGCGGAGCGCGATGCCTGCGGTGTGGCGATGGTCGCCGACATCGAGGGTCGGCGTTCCCACCGCATCGTCGTCGATGCGCTGACCGCACTGGCCAACCTGGAGCACCGGGGCGCGGCCGGAGCGGAACCCACCAGCGGTGACGGAGCGGGCATCCTGCTCCAGCTCCCGGACGCCCTGCTGCGCGCGGTCACCGACTTCGCGCTGCCGGAGTCCGACGCGGACGGCCTGCACACCTACGCGGCCGGCATCGCCTTCCTGCCGCAGGACCCCGAGCAGCGCGCGCACGCCGTGCGGCTGGCCGAGGGCGTCGCCGCCGAGGAGGGCTTGGAGGTCCTCGGCTGGCGCGAGGTGCCCGTCGACCCGGAGGCGGCCGACGTGGGCCCCACCGCGCTGTCGGTGGTGCCGCACTTCGCGATGCTGTTCGTCGCGGGCTCGCCGGACGCCGGTGGCGCCCGTCCGTCCGGGGTCGAGCTGGACCGGCTCACCTTCTGCCTGCGCAAGCGCGTCGAGCGCGACAGCGTCGTGGCGGGCTGCGGCACCTACTTCCCGTCGCTGTCCTCCCGCACCCTGGTCTACAAGGGGATGCTCACGACGGGGCAGCTCCCCGCGTTCTTCCCCGACCTGGTCGACGAGCGGCTCACCACGGCCATCGCCCTGGTGCACTCCCGCTTCTCCACCAACACCTTCCCGTCGTGGCCGCTCGCGCACCCGTTCCGCTACGTCGCCCACAACGGCGAGATCAACACCGTGCGCGGCAACCGCAACCGGATGCGCGCCCGCGAGGCGCTGCTGGCGTCCGGGGCGGTTCCCGGCGACCTGTCGCGGCTGTTCCCGATCTGCGACCCCGACGGCTCCGACTCGGCGTCGTTCGACGAGGTCCTGGAGCTGCTGCACCTGGGCGGGCGCAGCCTGCCGCACGCGGTGATGATGATGATCCCCGAGGCGTGGGAGAACCACGCCTCGATGGACCCGAAGCGCCGCGCGTTCTACCGCTTCCACGCGAGCCTCATGGAGCCGTGGGACGGTCCCGCCTGCGTCACGTTCACCGACGGCACGCTCGTCGGCGCGGTCCTGGACCGCAACGGCCTGCGCCCGGCCCGCTGGTGGCAGACCGCGGACGGCCGCGTCGTGCTGGCCAGCGAGACCGGCGTGCTCGACGTTCCCGCCGACCAGGTCGTGGCCAAGGGCCGCCTCCAGCCCGGCCGCATGTTCCTCGTCGACACGGCCCGCGGCCGCATCGTCGACGACGAGGAGGTCAAGTCCCGGCTGGCCGGTGAGCACCCCTACGAGGAGTGGCTGCACGCCGGTCTGCTGGAGCTCGACGACCTCGCCGACCGCGAGCACGTGGTGCAGAGCCACGAGTCCGTGGTGCGCCGCCAGCTCACCTTCGGCTACACCGAGGAGGAGCTGCGCATCCTGCTCGGCCCCATGTCGGTCGTCGGCGCGGAGCCGCTGGGCTCGATGGGCACCGACACGCCGATCGCCGCGCTCTCGCAGCGCTCCCGGCTGCTCTACGACTACTTCGTGCAGAACTTCGCGCAGGTCACGAACCCGCCGCTGGACGCGATCCGCGAGGAGATCGTCACGTCGGTGTCGCGCGTCATGGGCCCCGAGCAGAACCTGCTCGACCCCGGCCCCGCGTCCTGCCGGCACATCCAGCTGTCCTACCCGGTCATCGACAACGACGAGCTGGCCAAGCTCATCCACGTCAACGACGACGGCGACCTGCCGGGCTTCGCGTGCACCGTCCTGTCCGGACTGTACGAGGTGGACGGTGGCGGCGAGGCGCTGGCGGCGGCGATCGAGCGGGTGCGCCGCGAGGCCTCCGAGGCCATCACCGCCGGCGCGCGCACGCTCGTGCTGTCCGACCGCGACTCCGACCACCGCATGGCGCCGATCCCGTCGCTGCTGCTCGTCTCCGCGGTGCACCACCACCTGGTGCGCACCAAGGAGCGGCTGCGCGTCGCGCTCGTCGTGGAGAGCGGCGACGCCCGCGAGGTGCACCACATCGCGGCGCTGCTGAGCTACGGCGCGGCCGCGGTCAACCCGTACCTGGCCTTCGAGACCATCGAGGACCTGATCAGCACCGGCGCCGTGACCGGCATCGACGCCCGCACGGCGGTGCGCCGGTACGTGACCGCGCTGGTCAAGGGCGTCCTGAAGATCATGTCCAAGATGGGCATCTCCACGGTCGGCGCCTACACCGCCGCCCAGGTCTTCGAGGCCGTCGGGCTCTCCCGCGACCTGCTCGCCGAGTACTTCACCGGCACCACGTCCAAGCTGGGCGGCGTCGGGCTCGACGTGCTGGCCGAGGAGGTGGCGCTGCGCCACCGCCGCGCCTACCCCGACAACCCGACCGACCGGGTGCACCGGCGGCTGGAGGTCGGCGGCGAGTACTCCTACCGCCGCGAGGGCGAGCTGCACCTGTTCACGCCGGAGACGGTGTTCCTGCTCCAGCACGCGACGAAGACGCGCAAGCAGGAGGTGTACCGCCAGTACACCGAGGAGGTCGAGCGGCTGGCCCGGCAGGGCGGCACGCTGCGCGGCCTGTTCCAGCTGCGCGCGCAGGACCGCCAGCCGGTGCCGATCGACGAGGTCGAGCCGGTCAGCTCCATCGTCAAGCGCTTCAACACCGGGGCCATGTCCTACGGCTCCATCTCCGCCGAGGCGCACGAGACGCTGGCCATCGCCATGAACCGGCTCGGCGGCCGGTCCAACAGCGGTGAGGGCGGCGAGGACACCGACCGCCTCTACGACCCGGAGCGCCGCTCCGCGGTGAAGCAGGTCGCGTCCGGCCGCTTCGGCGTGACCAGCGAGTACCTGGTCAACGCCACGGACGTGCAGATCAAGATGGCGCAGGGCGCGAAGCCCGGCGAGGGCGGGCAGCTGCCCGGCTACAAGGTGTACCCGTGGATCGCGCGCACCCGGCACTCGACGCCGGGCGTCGGCCTCATCTCGCCGCCGCCGCACCACGACATCTACTCCATCGAGGACCTGGCGCAGCTCATCCACGACCTGAAGAACGCGAACGAGCAGGCGCGGGTGCACGTGAAGCTCGTCTCGGAGGTCGGCGTCGGCACCGTCGCCGCCGGTGTGGCGAAGGCCCACGCGGACGTCGTGCTGGTCTCCGGCCACGACGGCGGCACCGGCGCGTCCCCGCTGAACTCGCTCAAGCACGCGGGCACGCCGTGGGAGGTCGGCCTGGCCGAGACGCAGCAGACGCTGCTGCTCAACGGCCTGCGCGACCGCATCACGGTCCAGGTCGACGGCGCGCTGCGCACCGGTCGCGACGTCGTGGTCGCGGCTCTGCTGGGCGCCGAGGAGTTCGGCTTCGCCACCGCGCCGCTGATCGTCGCGGGCTGCGTGATGATGCGCGTGTGCCACCTGGACACCTGCCCGGTCGGCATCGCCACCCAGAACCCGGAGCTGCGCAAGCGCTACACCGGGCAGGCCGACCACGTCGTGAACTTCTTCGAGTTCGTGGCGCAGGAGGTGCGCGAGCACCTGGCCGCGCTGGGCTTCCGCACCGTCGACGAGGCCGTGGGCCACGCCGAGCTGCTCGACACCGGTGCGGCCGTGGACCACTGGAAGGCCAGCGGTCTCGACCTCACGCCGGTCTTCGAGGTGCCGGAGACCCGGTACCGCACGGCCAGGCGCAAGGTCCGCGATCAGGACCACGGCCTGGAGCTGGCGCTGGACCGCACGCTCATCCAGCTCGCGGAGGCCGCGCTGGAGGACGCGCACCCCGTGCGCCTGGAACTGCCGCTGCGCAACGTCAACCGCACCGTCGGCACGCTGCTCGGCGCCGAGGTCACCCGGCGCTTCGGCGGCACCGGCCTGCCCGACGACACGATCCACGTGCGCTTCACCGGGTCGGCCGGCCAGTCCCTCGGCGCGTTCCTGCCCACCGGCGTCACGCTGGAGATGGTGGGCGACGCCAACGACTACGTCGGCAAGGGCCTGTCCGGCGGCCGGATCGTCGTGCGCCCGCACCCCGAGGCGAAGTTCGCGGCCGAGCAGCAGGTCATCGCGGGCAACGTGATCGGCTACGGCGCGACCGGCGGCGAGATCTTCCTGCGGGGCCGCGTCGGCGAGCGGTTCTGCGTCCGCAACTCCGGCGCCGTCGCCGTCGCCGAGGGAGTGGGCGACCACGCCTTCGAGTACATGACGGGCGGCCGCGCGGTCGTGCTCGGCCCGACCGGCCGCAACCTGGCGGCCGGCATGTCCGGTGGCATCGCCTACCTGCTCGACCTCGACCCCGTCTCGGTCAACAAGGACATGGTCGAGTTGCAGCGGCCCGGCGCGGAGGACCTGCGCTGGCTGCGCGAGACCGTCGAACGGCACCACGAGCTGACCGGCTCGGCCGTCGCCGCCTCGCTGCTCGGAGACTGGACACGACGGTCCGCGGCCTTCACGAAGGTCATGCCCCGCGACTACGAACGCGTGCTCGAAGCGATGAGGCTCGCACGCGCCGAGGGCAGGGACGTGGACACGGCGATCATGGAGGCGTCCCGTGGCTGACCCCCAGGGCTTTCTCAAGCACACGCGCGAGGAGCTGACCAAGCGTCCCGCGGACGAGCGGCTCGGCGACTGGAACGAGGTGTACCTCGATCTGGACCCCGAGACGCGCGACGCGCGGGTCCGCACCCAGGCGACCCGCTGCATGGACTGCGGCATCCCGTTCTGCCACTCCGGGTCGGCCGGGTGCCCGCTGGGCAACCTGATCCCGGAGTGGAACGACCTGGTCCGCCGGGGCGACTGGGAGTCCGCGAGCAACCGGCTGCACGCCACCAACAACTTCCCGGAGTTCACCGGGCGGCTGTGCCCCGCGCCCTGCGAGGCCGCGTGCGTGCTGTCGATCACCCCGGACGCCGGGGGAGCGGTCGCGATCAAGCGCGTCGAGCAGACCATCGCCGACGTGTCCTGGGAGGGCGGGTTCGTCCAGCCCACCAGGGCGACGGTGTCCTCGGGCAAGCGCGTGGCCGTCGTCGGCTCCGGCCCCGCCGGTCTCGCCGCCGCCCAGCAGCTCACCCGCGCCGGGCACGACGTGACCGTGTACGAGCGCGACGACCGGCTCGGCGGACTGCTGCGCTACGGCATCCCCGAGTTCAAGATGGAGAAGAAGGTCCTCGACCGGCGGCTCGCCCAGCTCCGCAAGGAGGGCACGAGGTTCGTCACCGGCTGCGAGGTCGGCGTGGACCTCACCGTGGAGGACCTGCGCGAGCAGTTCGACGCCGTGGTGCTCGCCGTGGGCGCGCTGCGCGGCCGCGACGACACCGGCACGCCCGGCCGCGAGCTGGGCGGGGTGCACCTGGCGATGGAGCACCTGGTGCCGGCCAACCGCGCCGTCGAGGGCGACGGACCGTCGCCGATCGACGCCGCCGGCAAGCACGTGGTGATCATCGGCGGCGGTGACACCGGCGCCGACTGCTACGGCACCGCGATCCGCCAGGGCGCGGCGAGCGTGCTCCAGCTCGACCAGTACCCGCAGCCGCCGTCGCAGCGCGACGACGAGCGGTCGCCGTGGCCGGTGTGGCCCTGGATCCTGCGCACCTACGCGGCGCACGAGGAGGGCGGCGAGCGCCGCTTCGCCGCCGCCGTGGAGCGCTTCGTCGGCGACGACGAGGGGTGCGTGACGGCGATCGAGCTGCGCGAGGTGCGCGTGGAGAAGGACGCGGAGACCGGGCAGCGCCGGGTCGTGCCGATGTCCGAGCAGGTCGAGGTGCTGCCCGCGGACCTGGTGCTGCTGGCGATCGGCTTCGAGGGCGTCGAGGAGATGCCGCTGCTCGACGGGCTGGGCGTCCCGCTGACCCGGCGCGGCACCATCGCGTGCGGTTCGGACTGGCAGACGGCCTCGCCGGGCGTGTTCGTGTGCGGTGACGCCCACCGCGGCGCCTCGCTCGTCGTGTGGGCCATCGCGGAGGGCCGGTCCGTCGCCAACGCCGTGGACGCCTTCCTCACCGGCTCGTCGGACCTGCCGTCGCCGGTGATCCCGAACCAGCTCCCGCTGGCGGTCGTGTAGACCGTCCCCGAACTGGAGGCCCGCCCCACAGCGTCGTGGGGCGGGCCTCCGTCTGCGGTGGACGGCGCCGGGCTCCTAAGCTCCTCGGCGTGACCTTCAGCGGCTTCGGCGAGTACGCCGTGGACTTCTACGACGGCTTGAACGACGACAACTCGAAGGCGTACTGGGACGACCACCGCGAGACCTACCAGCGCGACGTGCGGGCGCCGATGGAGGCGCTGCTCGCCGAGCTGGAGCCCGAGTTCGGCGAGGGCAAGGTGTTCCGGCCCTACCGCGACGTGCGGTTCGCCAAGGACAAGACCCCGTACAAGACCCACTGCGGCGCCGTCGTCGAGCTGGGCCGCGGCGGTGGCGCGTACTACGTGGAGGTCAGCTCCGACGGGTTGCGGGTGGCCGGCGGTTCGTTCCACATGGAGGCCGACCAGCTCGCCCGCTACCGCACGTCGGTCGACGACGAGCGGCGCGGGGAGGAGCTGCGGAAGATCCTCGCGAAGCTCACCGGGGGCGGCTGGGAGGTGCTCGGGAACCAGCTCAAGAGCAAGCCGCGCGGGTTCGACCTCGACCACCCGCGCATCGACCTGCTGCGCCACCGCACGATCTACGCCGCCCGCGTCTGGGAGCCCGACGACGCCCTGCACGAGCGCGAGTCGCTGGATCGGGTGCGCAGGGCGTGGCGGCAGGTCCGCACCTTCAACGACTGGTGCGCCGATCACGTCGGCGTGTCCGCACCGCGTCCCCCACGCGGGTGAAGAGGAACACACCGAGCGCCACGCCCACGACGTCGACCAGGGCGTCGACCACGTCCCCGCTGCGGTGCAGCGGGGTGATGACCTGCTGGAGCACCTCGGACAGCGCCGCGTAGGCCACGAGGCCCACCACGACCGTGCGCAGTCCGGCCCGCGCCCACAGCGCGGTCGCCGCGAGCAGGGCGAACAGGACCGTGTGCACGACCTTGTCGGTGCCCGGCGGCGAGCTGGGCACACCCGACTCCGGGGTGAACAACACGATGACGCTGAGCAACACGGCGAACACGAACGGAAGGATTCTGGCGGTCACAAGAGCGATTCTCCAGGTCGCGCGAAATTTACCGACCGGTAGCTCGGGATCGTTCAAGCTCGGGGGTCTACTCTCTGAAAACGTGAGTCGACGCGCGAAGATCGTCTGTACCCTGGGCCCCGCCACCAGCACGCCGGAGAAGCTCCGCGAGCTCGTGGCGGCGGGCATGGACGTGGCCAGGATGAACTTCAGCCACGGCAGCCACGCAGACCACAAGCAGGTCTACGACCTGGTCCGCGCAGCCGCGGACGAGTCGGGCCGCGCTGTGGGCATTCTGGCGGACCTCCAGGGCCCCAAGATCCGGCTCGGTCGTTTCGCCGCGGGTCCCGTCGAGTGGCGCACCGGTGACACCGTGCGCATCACCGTCGAGGACGTGCAGGGCACCCACGACCGGGTCTCCACCACGTACAAGGAACTGGCCAAGGACGCCAAGGTCGGCGACCGCCTCCTGGTCGACGACGGCAAGGTGGGCCTGATCGTCACCGACGTCGAGGGGCCCGACGTGGTCTGCGAGGTCACCGAGGGCGGCCCCGTCAGCAACAACAAGGGCCTCTCGCTGCCCGGCATGGACGTCTCCGTGCCCGCGATGTCCGAGAAGGACGTCGAGGACCTGGAGTTCGCCCTCGGGCTCGGCGTGGACTTCATCGCCCTGTCGTTCGTGCGCTCCCCGGCGGACATCGACCTGGTGCACCAGGTGATGGACCGCGTGGGCAGCAGGCGCCTGCCGGTGGTCGCCAAGATCGAGAAGCCGGAGGCGGTCGACAACCTCGAAGCGATCGTCCTGGCCTTCGACGGCGTGATGGTCGCCCGCGGCGACCTGGGCGTGGAGCTGCCGCTGGAGCACGTGCCGCTGGTGCAGAAGCGCGCCATCCAGATCGCCCGCGAGAACGCGAAGCCGGTCATCGTGGCCACCCAGATGCTCGACTCGATGATCGTCAACTCCCGCCCGACGCGGGCCGAGACCTCGGACGTCGCGAACGCCGTCCTCGACGGCGCCGACGCGCTGATGCTCTCCGGCGAGACCAGCGTCGGCCGCTACGCCATCGAGTCGGTCGAGACGATGAGCCGCATCATCGTGGCCGTCGAGACCGAGTCGACCGTGGTGCCGCCGCTCACGCACGTGCCGCGCACCAAGCGGGGCGTGATCTCCTACGCGGCCCGCGACATCGGCGAGCGCCTCAACGCGAAGGCGCTCGTGGCGTTCACCCAGTCCGGTGACACCGTGCGGCGGCTCGCCCGCCTGCACACCCACCTGCCGCTGCTGGCGTTCACGCCCGAGCAGGAGGTCCGCAGTCAGCTTTCTCTCACCTGGGGCACGGAGACGTTCCTCGTGCCTAAGGTGGACTCGACCGACGAGATGGTCCGCCAGGTGGACATCTCCATGCTCTCCATCGGGCGGTACCAGCCGGGCGATCTGGTGGTGATCGTGGCAGGCTCGCCTCCCGGCACCATCGGTTCCACCAACCTCATCCGGGTGCACCGCCTCGGAGAGGAAGACCACGCCTGACGGCTCGGCGCACCGCCGGTCCGGCGGGCCGCGCCCCCAGGAGTTCAGGTGAGACAGGCTGCCCGTGCCGGGACCGCTGGTTCCGACGACCGCGCCGACGGCGTGCCGCTGGACAGCGACGGCACCCCGCACGGGCAGCCGGTGCTCGACCGGCTCGTGGCACTGCTCGACCTGGAGCGCATCGAGGAGAACATCTTCCGCGGTGTGAGCCCGGCCGACTCGCCGGTGCGGGTGTTCGGCGGGCAGGTCGCCGGTCAGGCGCTGGTCGCGGCGGGCCGGACCGTGCCCGCCGACCGGCGGGTGCACTCCCTGCACTCGTACTTCATCCGCGGCGGTGACCCGCGCGTGCCGATCGTCTACGAGGTCGACCGCATCCGCGACGGCCGCTCGTTCACGACGCGCCGCGTGGTCGCCGTGCAGCACGGCAAGGCGATCTTCTCGCTGTCGGCGTCCTTCCAGCTCGACGAGCCCGGCCTGGACCACGCCGAGGGGATGCCGCAGGTGCCGGACCCCGAGTCGCTGCCGACGTACGCGGAGAGCGCGAAGGGCTACCTGGAGAAGATCGGCCTGGCGCGTCAGCCGCGCCCCATCGACATCCGCTACGTGACGCCCCCGCCGTGGCAGGCCCGCGACTCCGGCCACCGCGAGGCGCGCAGCCAGGTGTGGATGCGCGCCGACGGCGTGCTGCCGGAGGACGACCTGCTCAACGTGTGCGTGCTGGCCTACGCCTCGGACATGACGCTGCTCGACTCCGTCCTGACCAGACACGGCGTGTACTGGGGCACGGACAAGGTGCTGGGCGCGAGCCTGGACCACGCCATGTGGTTCCACCGGCCGTTCCGGGCCGACGAGTGGTTCCTCTACGACTGCGAGTCGCCCAGCGCGTCCAACGCCCGCGGCCTGGCCACCGGCCGCTTCTTCACCCGCGACGGACTCCTCGTCGCCACGGTCGTCCAGGAGGGCCTGCTCCGCGTGATCCGCTGAGCGGAGCGCCCCGCGTCCGGACGGGTCGACTTCCCCACCGAGACGAGGCGGACCCTTGCGCGCGTCCCCCGCGCCTCACGAAGCTGGAGGTCCGCCGCTGCACTCGTCCCCTTCGTGGAGGTCGGGCAGTGAGAATTCGCGTCAACGGCGACGTGCGTCGTGTGGACGCTCCGGGGGAGACACCGACCCTGTGGGCGCTGCGCGACGGACTCGGGGTGCTCGGCCCCAAGTACGGCTGCGGGATCGGTGCCTGCGGCGCGTGCACGAGCCTGCTGGACGGCAGGGCGTTCCGCCCGTGCTCGACGCCGGTCACCGAGATCGGCGACCGGGAGATCACCACCGTGGAGGGCCTGTCGCGCGACGGCTCGCACCCGGTGCAGCGCGCGTGGGCCGAACTGGACGTGCCCCAGTGCGGCTACTGCCAGGCCGGCCAGATGATGTCCGCCGTCGCCCTGCTGCGCCGCGTGCCCGCGCCCACCGACGCGGACGTCGACGAGGCGCTGCGCGACAACGTGTGCCGCTGCGGCACCCACTCCCGCATCAGGGCCGCCGTGCACCGGGCCGCCCGGTTGCAGCGCGAGGAGCGCGACCGGTGACCGCCAGGACGAACCGCCGCGGCTTCCTGGCCACGGCCGGTGGCGCCGCGCTGGTCCTCGTCGCCGTTCCCGGCGGCCTGCCCACCGGCGTCCTGCCGGTCGGGGTCGCGGAGGCGGAGGCCCTGGCCGGCGGCGCGACGTTCGAGCCCAACGCCTTCGTGCGCGTCGAGCGGGACGGCTCGGTCGAGGTGACCGTGCCGAAGACCGAGCTGGGGCAGGGCGTGCGGACCTCGCTGGCCTCGCTCGTCGCCGAGGAGCTGGCCGTGCCGCTGCACGTGGTCCGGGTCCGCACCGCCGACGCGGACCCCCGCTACGGCAACCAGGCGACCGGCGGCTCCTCGTCGGTCCGCACGCTGTTCGAACCCCTGCGCCGGGCGGGCGCGACCGGCCGCGCGCTGCTCGTCCGCG
The DNA here is from genome assembly GCF_016464305.1 of Umezawaea beigongshangensis. Lineage (GTDB taxonomy): Bacteria > Actinomycetota > Actinomycetes > Mycobacteriales > Pseudonocardiaceae > Umezawaea_A > Umezawaea_A beigongshangensis. The sequence continues at coordinate 185,285 of NZ_JAEIOJ010000001.1, read as the reverse complement.
CCGCCGCCCAGCGCTGGGGCGTGCCCGACGCCGAGTGCACCGCCGCAGGGGGAGGGGTGCGCCACCCGCGCCGGCAGCCCCTGCCCTACGGGGTGCTGCTCGCCGACGCCGCCGCGCTCGACCCGGCTGCGGTGGAGGTGAGCCTGCTGCCGCCGGAGCGCTGGCGGATCATCGGCCGGCCGCAGCGGCGCGTGGACAACGCCGACGTGCTCACCGGCCGCGCCCGCTACGGCCTCGACGTCACCCGGCCCGGCGGCCTCGTGGCCGTCCTCGCCCGGCCGCCGTGGCTCGGCGCGGCGCCGCGCTCGATCGACGACACGGCCGCTCTCGCCGTGCCGCACGTCGTCCGCGTCGAGGCGCTGGCCTCCGGCGTCGCCGTGCTCGCCGACGACACCGCCTCCGCCCTGCGCGGCCGCGAGCGCCTCGTCGTGGACTGGAGCGGCGGTGAACCGGCCGCCTCCAGCGCGCGGTGGTTCGAGGACCTCGACGCGGCGGTGCCGCCGTCCCCGGACGGTCCCGCCGGGACGCCGTTCACGGCGAGCTTCCGGATGCCCGTGCTGGCCCACGCCTGCATGGAGCCGGTCAACGCCACCGCGCACGTCGCCGACGACGGCACGGTGCGGGTGTGGACGGCCACGCAGAGCCCGGAGGCCGTCCGGCGGCAGGCGGCGGAGCTCGCCGGGGTCGACGTCTCCGCGGTCACCGTGTCGGTGCCGCTCGCCGGAGGCGGCTTCGGCCGACGCGCCGAGACCGACGTGACCGAGGAGGCCGTCCGGCTCTCCGCCCTGGTGCGGCGGCCGGTGAAGGTGATGTGGACGCGCGACGACGACATGCGGCACGGCTCGTTCCGGCCCGCTTCCTCGCACACGCTGCACGCGGTGCTCGACGAGCGCGGCGTGCCGGTGTGGCGGCACCACGCCCTCGCGACGTGGCCGCTGACCACCGCACCGGTGTTCGGCACGCCCGAGCTGGTGCGCGCGTTCGGCGACCGCTTCGGCTACGACGTGCCCGGCGCGGTCGACGTGCGGCTGATCCCGTCGCCGCTGCGCACCGGGTTCTGGCGCTCGGTCTACGCCGGACAGCTCGTCGTGGCCGAGGAGATGTTCCTGACCGCCGTCGCGCTGCACGGCGGCCTGGACCAGGTGGCGCTGCGCCGCGACCTGCTGACCGGCAAGCCGAGGCTGCTGACCTGCCTGGACGCCGCCGCGGCCGAGTTCGGCTGGGGACGCCGGCTCCCGGCCGGGCACGCGGCCGGAGCGGCCTGCCTGGACGACTACGGCTCGGCGGTCGCGGTCGTCGCCGAGGTGGACTGCTCCGGGGAGCAGCCGCGCGCCGTGCGGGTCGTCGTGGCGGTCGACGTCGGCGTGGTGGTCAACCCCTCCGGGGTGCGTGCGCAGGTCGACGGCGCCGTGTCCGACGCGGTGTCCACGGCGTTCGGCGCGCAGATCACCGTCCGCGAGGGCGCCGTCGTCCAGTCGAGCTTCCGCGACTACCCGTGGCTGCGCATCGACCGCGCGCCGGTGGTCGACGTCGTCCTCGTGCCCTCGACCGCCGATCCGGGAGGCGTCGGCGAGCTGGCCTACGCCCCCGCGGCCGCGGCCGTCGCGGGCGCCGTGCACGCCGCGACCGGGCGGCGTCCCGCGGGACTGCCGGTCGTCGGGGCCGTCGGCTGAGGGGCGCGTCCGGTCAGGACGCGAGGGAGCGGAGCTGCTCCCACAGGGCGCGGACGTGCTCCTCCCGCGTGCCCTCGGCGCCGATCGCGACCCGGATCACCAGGCGGCCGTCGACGACGGTGTGCGTGACGAACGCCCGCCCGCTCGCGTTGACCGCGTCCATCGCGGCGCGGGTGGCCTCGTCACCGGCGCGCAGCCGCAGGCAGACCAGGGAGAGCGAGCGCGGGGCGGCCAGCTCGAAGCGGTCGTCCGCGGCGATCCAGCCCTCCAGCAGCTCGGCGAGCGCGACGTGGCCGCGCAGGTGCTCGCGCACGCCCTCCAGGCCGTACCAGCGCAGCACCGACCACAGCTTGAGCGCCCGGAACCGCCGTCCCAGCGGAATCTGCCAGTCGCGGTAGTCCACGACGGCGTTCGACTCGCTGGCGGCGTTGCGCAGGTACTCCGGCAAGATCGACAGGGCGTCCACGAGCACGTCGGCGTGCCTGGTCCAGAACAGGCAGCAGTCGAACGCGGTGAGCAGCCACTTGTGGGCGTTGCTGCCGTAGGAGTCGGCCAGCTCCACGCCGTCGAACAGCGGACGCCACTCGGGGCACAGCGCCGCCGACCCCGCCCACGCGGCGTCGACGTGCAGCCAGATCCCGTGCGCGGCGCAGATCTCGGCGATGCGGCGCACCGGGTCCACCGCGCCGGTGCCCGTGGTGCCGATCGTCGCGCACACCAGCACCGGACGGAGCCCGGCGGCGAGGTCGGCCGTGATCCGCTCGGCGAGCGCGTCGGCGGACATCGCGAGCGTGCCGGGCACGACGTCGACCGAGCGCAGCGCCTCCTCGCCGAGTCCGGCCATGCGCACCGCCTTGGCGAGCGACGAGTGCGTCTGCGAGGACACGTAGACGCGCTCGTCGCCGTCCACACCGGATTCCCGCCACTTCCCGCCGGAGGTGCGGTGCAGCGCGGCGAGCAGGGCGACGAGAGCGGCCGAGGACGCGGTGTCCTGCACGACGCCCCCGCCACGGAACTCCGCGGGCAGCCCCATCGCGTCGGCGAGCTGGTCGAGCAGGTGCTGCTCCAGCTCGGTCGCGGCGGGCGAGGTGGCCCAGAGCATCCCCTGCACGCCCAGGCCGGTGGACAGCAGGTCGCCGAGGACGGACGGCAGCGAGGAGTTCGCCGGGAAGTAGCCGAAGAACGACGGGTGCTGCCAGTGCGTCAGTCCGGGCACGACGGTCCGGTCCAGGTCGGCGAGCAGCGCCTCGAACCCGTCGCCGCGCTCGGCCAGCGCGGGCAGCTGGGACCGCACCCGACCGGGCTCCACCTGCGACAGGACGGGGAACTCCTCGATCCGCTCCCGGTAGTCGGCCACCCAGTCCACGACCAGGTGCCCGAGACGGCGGAACTCCTCAGGCGTCATGGTCTGACCGTAACCGGGCGTGAGAACCGGCCGTGTGGGGGTGCTCGATCCGGTGATGAACCGACACGGCCCGGTCACCGGTGCGGGCTCGTTGTCGCGGTGTGTGCATCGGTGTGGGGTGAGCGCGCCTGCTCTCCTCACCACCGGGTGGTGGACGCCCGCCCTCCCGTTCGTCCACCCCGCACGATCGTTCACACAAGAACGGTGTTCGAACGCACACCAGATGTGCGAACATCCTTCGGGTGAGGAGCGTCGAGCGACAGCGGGTCATCGTCGAGCAGTTGGCCGACCGGCACCGGGTCGAGGTGGCCGACCTGGCGACGGCCACCGGCGCGTCGGAGATGACGGTGCGCCGCGACCTCGACGTGCTGGCCGCCAGGGGCGTGCTGCGGCGGGTGCACGGCGGCGCGGTGCCCGTGTCCCCCACCGGCGTCGAACCGCCGTTCGCCGCGCGCGCCGCGGTGGCGAGCGACGCCAAGCGGGCCATCGCCGCCGCCGCGGCGGCGGCGATCTCCGACGGGGAGACCGTCGTGCTCGACAGCGGCACCACCGCCGTCGAGGTCGCCCGCCACCTGCGCGGACGCCCGGTCACCGTGCTGCCGCTGTCCCTGCACGCGGCCCGCGAACTCCTGGACGACGCGACCGTGCGCGTGCTGCTGCCCGGTGGCGAGCCCCGGCCGGACGAACTGGCGCTCGTCGGGCCGCTGGCGCTGGCCTCGCTGCGCGCCCTGCGCTTCGACGTCGCGGTGATCAGCCCCTGCGGCTTCAGCGTCTCCGACGGGCTGACCAGCTTCGACCTGCGCGACGCGGAGATCAAGCAGCAGGCGCTCGCCGTGTCGGCCCGCTCGGTGGTGCTCGCCGACGGCTCCAAGTGGGACCGCGTCGCGCTCGTCCACGTCTGCCCGGCCGACGCCGCCGACACCGTGATCACCGACGACTCCGCGCCGGCGGCGCAGCGCGCGGAGCTCGCCGACCGCGGCGTGCTCGTCCACGTCGCGCGCACCTGATCCCGTTCCCCGAGCCCGCACCGGGAGATCCGCCGATGACCGATCGACTCCGTCCCGCCCGCACCGCCACCAGGGCCGTCTTCGCCCTCAACGGGTTCGCCCTGGGGATGTGGGTGGTCCACGTCCCGGTGATCGAGGAGGACACCGGGATCTCGCACAGCACCCTGGGCGTGCTGCTGCTCGTGATGGGCGTCGCGGCGTTCACCGGCATGCAGATCACCGGCCCGCTGGCCGACCGGTTCGGCCACCGCGTGGTGGTGCCGGCCGCGGCCGTGCTGATCAGCGCGTCGCTCGCCGGGCCGGGCCTGGCGGGCGGCGTGTGGACGCTGGGCGTCGCGCTGGCCCTGTTCGGCCTGGGCAACGGTGCGGTCGACGTGGCGATGAACGCGCACGCCGTGGAGGTGGAGCGGGCGGCCGGACGGCCGATCATGTCCGGCTTCCACGCGATGTTCTCCGTCGGGGGAGCCGCGGCGGCCGGACTCGGTGCGGTGCTGCTCGGCCTGGACGTGCCCGCCTCCACGTCGCTGCTGGCCGCCGCCGCGGTCTGCGTCCTCGCCGCGCTCCTCGTCCGTCCCTTCCTGCTGCCCGGCGCCTCCGCGCCGCAGCGCGCCGCGGACACCGCCCCCGCGCGCCGGTCGACGGCTCCCGCGCGGCTCGTGTGGCTGATGGGCGCGCTCGCGTTCGCCCTGATGCTCGCCGAGGGCGTCGCCAACGACTGGGCCGCGCTGCACCTGCGGGACGTCCTCGGCGCACCGGCGGGCACGGCGGCGCTGGCCTTCGGCGCGTTCTCCGTCACGATGACCGTCGGCCGCTTCACCGCCGACGCCGTGACGGCGCGGTTCGGTCCCGTCGCCGTCGTCCGCCTGGGTGCCGCGATCGCCGCGCTCGGCCTGGCCACGGCCGCCGCCTCGCCGTGGACGGCGCTCGCCATCGCCGGGTGGGCCCTGTTCGGCGTCGGGCTGTCCGGCTGCGTCCCGCAGTTCTTCACCGCGGCGGGCAACCTCGACGCGCGGGCGTCCGGCGCGGTCCTCGCGCGGGTCGTCGGGCTCGGGTACCTCGGCCTGCTGGCCGGTCCCGCGGTGATCGGCGCGCTCACCACCGTCGTGCCGCTCAACGTCGCCTTCGTCCTGCCGATCGCGCTGTGCGTGGTCGGGGCGGCGAGCGCGGCGGTCCTGCGTCCCCGGCCGGAGCTGGCCGCTCGCGCCGAGGAGGCGGTTCGACCGGGAAGTGAGACGTGAGTCCCGTGGCGTCGCCGCCCCGCTGAGGGCAGGCTGGTCGTATGACAACCGAGGGCAAGGCGAGGATCGCGGTGACGGGCCTCGCGACCATGGGCAGCAACCTGGCGCGCAACCTGGCCCGGCACGGCTACCGCGTCGCCGTGCACAACCGTTCCAGCGCCAAGACCAGGGCCCTGGTCGCCGACCACGGCCACGAGGGCGAGTTCGTACCGGCCGAGACGATGCAGGAGCTCGTCCAGAGCCTGGAGACGCCCCGCCAGATCATCATCATGGTGAAGGCGGGCGCTCCGACCGACGCGGTGATCGACGAGCTGACCGGGCTGCTCGAACCCGGCGACATGGTGATCGACGGCGGCAACGCCCACTACGCCGACACCCGCCGCCGCGAGGCCGCGCTGCGCGAGGCCGGGCTGCACTTCGTGGGCGCGGGCATCTCCGGCGGCGAGGAGGGCGCGCTCAACGGCCCGAGCATCATGCCGGGCGGCTCGAAGGAGTCCTACTCCCACGTCGGCCCGGTGTTCGAGTCGATCGCCGCGCAGGTCGACGGGCAGCCGTGCTGCGTCCACGTGGGACCCGACGGCGCCGGCCACTTCGTGAAGATGGTCCACAACGGCATCGAGTACGCCGACATGCAGCTCATCGCGGAGGCGTACGACCTGCTGGGCAAGATCGGCGGACGCACCCCGGCGCAGATCGCCGACGTGTTCCGCGAGTGGAACTCCGGCGACCTGGAGTCCTACCTGGTGGAGATCACCGCCGAGGTCCTGGGTCACGTCGACCCGGAGTCCGGCGTCCCGCTGGTCGACCTGATCGCCGACGAGGCCGAGCAGAAGGGCACCGGCCGCTGGACCGTGCAGGAGGCGCTGGAGCTGGGCGTGCCCGTCACGGGCATCGCCGAGGCCGTCTTCGCGCGCTCGCTGTCCGGCCACGTCGACCAGCGCGCCGCCGTGCGCACCGCCTACGGCACCGTGTCGGACTTCAGCTCCGACCGGGTCTCCGACTCGCTGGTCGAGGACGTCCGCCAGGCGCTCTACGCCTCCAAGGTCGTCGCCTACGCGCAGGGCTTCGACGAGCTGCGCGCCGCGAGCGAGCAGTACGGCTGGAACGTCGACCTCGGCGCGATGGCCACGATCTGGCGCGGCGGCTGCATCATCCGCGCCAAGTTCCTCGACCGCATCCGCGAGGCGTACGACGCGAACCCGGACCTGGCGTCGCTGCTGGTGGACGACTACTTCCGGGACGCCGTGCAGCAGGCGGAGGCGGCGTGGCGGCGCGTCGTCGTCGCGGCCGTCGAGGCGGGCGTGCCGACGCCGGGCTTCTCCTCCGCGCTGGCGTACTACGACGGCCTGCGCAGCGAGCGCCTGCCCGCGTCGCTGATCCAGGGCCTGCGCGACTTCTTCGGCGCGCACACCTACCGGCGCACCGACCGCGAGGGCAGCTTCCACACGCTGTGGGGTGGTGACCGCTCGCAGATCGACGCCTGATCCACCTCCCGCACCCTCTCGGCGTGCGCGAGAATCCTCCTGCTGAGGGGGGAAGTTCTCGCGCACGCCGAGTGATGTGGGAGAAGTTCACATGAAGCGCTGGCCGGTACTGATCGCCCTCGTCGTCCTCGTCCTCGGCCTGCCCGGTGGAGGAGCCGCGGCCCAGAACACCGCCGATCCGCTGGGAGCGGATCTCGACCGCCTGCTCGTCGATCCGCGCCTGGTGGGCACGAGCGTGGGGCTGGTGGTCAGGGACGCCGACTCCGGCGACCTGCTCTACACCAGGTCGAGCGCCGACCGGCTGGTCCCGGCGTCCAACGCCAAGCTGATCACCACGGCCACCGCGCTGGAGGTGCTGGGAGCCGACCACCGCTTCCGCACCGACGTGCTGGCCTCCGGCACCCGTCGCGGCCACCTGGTGAACGGCGACCTGCTCCTGCGCGGCACCGGTGACCCCACCCCGCTCGCCGCCGACTACCACGACCTCGCCGCCCGCGTGCGCGCCTCCGGCGTGCGGGTGGTGGCCGGGGACCTGGTCGCCGACGACACCTGGTTCGACGCGGTGCGCCTGGGCACCGGCTGGGCCTGGGACGACGAGCCCTACTACTACAACGCGGAGATCTCCGCCCTCACCGTCTCGCCGGACACCGACTACGACGCCGGGACGGTGATCGTCCGGGTGCTCCCCGGCGCCGCGCCGGGAGCGCCGGCGCGGGTCGAGGTCGACCCGCCGAACGACCACGTGCGGATCGTCAGCACCGCCACCACCGCCGCGTCCGGCGGCTCGGTCTCCGTCGACCGCGACCGCGCGTCCACCACGATCAGGGTCAGCGGTTCCCTGGCCGTCGGCAGCGAGCCCGTCACCCAGTACACGGCGGTCGCCGACCCCACCGGTCTCGCCACCTCGATCTTCGCGCGGGCCCTGGCGGACAACGGCGTGCGCGTCCTGGGGAAGGTCCGCCGCGGGGTCACGCCGCCGGACGCGACGACGCTCGCCTCCCGCGAGTCGATGACGCTGGGCGAACTGCTGGTGCCGCTGCTCAAGTTCAGCAACAACGGGCACTCGGAGATCCTGGTCAAGGCCGCGGGACGCGCCGTGTCGGGCGAGGGCACGTGGGGCGCCGGGCTGGCCGCGCTCCAGGCCGGGCTGCCCGGTCTCGGCGTCGACCCCGCCGCGCTGCGGCTCGTCGACGGCTCCGGACTGTCCAGGATGGACGTCGTCTCACCCGACCAGATCGCCTCGCTGCTGATCGGCGCGCGCGACGAGCCCTGGTTCGGCGCCTGGTACGAGGCCCTGCCCGTCGCGGGTGATCCCGACCGGACGAGGGGCGGCACCCTGCGCAACCGGATGCGCGACACCCCGGCCGCGGGCAACGTGCGCGCCAAGACCGGCTCGCTCACCGGTGTCACCTCGCTGGCGGGCTACGTCACCGCGGCGGACGGCCGGCACCTGGTGTTCGCCCTGATCCTGAACAACTTCGTGTCCTCCTCGCCGCACGACGTGGAGGACGCGATCGCCGTCCGGCTCGCCAGCGACCGGGCCGGGCTCGGCGGCGTCGTCCTCGCGCCGCGGCCGCAGGCCGACGCACGGTCCGGTGACCTGGAGTGCAGCTGGAGCAAGTCCTGTTGACACACCCGGTGAGCGGTGGTCGACCGATGGGAGGACGTCGCGGGTGAATCCGCCGCCGGAGCGGGCGCGGCAGCGGAATCCGCACCAGCATCGGCTCCCGTGATGCAACCGCTCCGCGACCGCGCCCGGCGCGCCCCCGTGACCGCCGGGTACCTCGCAGCCCTGGTGGGCGCCGCCCTGCTCGTGCACCGCGTGTTCCGCGCGCAGGTGGCCGAGCAGGTGCACGTCTCCTTCAGCACCAGCGCCCACAACCTCGCCGACCACCCGGTGACGGCACTGGTGGGCAGCGCGTTCCTCGTCGACGTCGCCGGAGGCCCGGTGCCGCTGCTGCTCACCCTCGCCGGAGGGATCGGCTGGTGCCTGGGCGCGGTGGAGCGCGCACTGGGCTCGCGGCGCGCGGTGACCGTCGCGATCACCGGCCACGTCGGCGCGGCGCTGGTCGCCGCGCTGGTCGTGACCGCCGGCGGCTACCCGGACGGCGCCCGCACGGTGCTGGACCACGGCGCCGGTCACGTCGCGTTCGCCGCCGCGGGGGCCGCCGCCGTCCTCGCGCCGCCGGTGCTCGGCGTCCCGTGGCTGCTGGGGCTGGTGACCTGCCCGCTGCTCCTCGGCGACGGGTTCGGCGCGCTGCCGGGCCCCGGCGCGGTCGCCGCCACCGCCGCGGCGCTGATCGGCGCGGGGGTCTGCTGGGCCGTGCTGGCGCGGGAACGGCGGCCCGTGCGCGCGGACCGCGTCGACGCGGTCCGCGCGCACGGGTGATCCTCAGACCCGGACCGGCTCCAGCCCGTTGCGGTCGGGGTCCACCAGGTAGACGCGCGTCGCGGAGATGTCGAAGTACGTGCCCACCAGGGTGAGCGCGCCCGCGTTCACCGCCTCCCGCACCGACGGGTGAGCGAGCAGGTTCTCCAGCTGCTGGGCCACGTTGGCCACGCTCAGCCGCTCGGCCACCGGCAGGTCCTGGCAGCTCGGAGCGGTCGGCTCGTGGAAGCGGATCAGGCTCGGCTCGGCGTGGGCGAGCCACGAGTGCAGGTGGGAGTCGCGCCGGGCCGAGCCGGTGACGAGCGCTTTCATCGCGCCGCAGTCCGAGTGCCCGCAGACCACGATCGTGGTCACCCCGAGCACCTCGACGGCGTACTCGATCGCCGCCCCCACCGAGTGGTCGACCCCGGCGCGCCCGCCGCCGTCCGGACGCGGCACGAGGTTGCCGATGTTGCGCACGCAGAACAGGTCGCCCGGCCCGCTGCTGGTGATCAGGTTGGGCACCACCCGCGAGTCGGCGCAGGTGATGAAGAGCTGCCGGGGGCGCTGGCCGTGCGCGGCGAGGTCGGCGAGGAACGGCCGCACGAGCGGCGCCGAGTGCCGCTCGAACGCGCTCATCCCCAGGATCATCCGGTCGACCTCTGCGTCGCGCTGGACGGGCAGCCGCACGTCGGTCCTGCCGCTGCCGCGCGTGCTCTGCCAGTGCGACCACGGCGCGAACCAGCGGGGCAGCGGCGACGGCTCGGTCTTGCGCAGGGCCGGGGTGCCCAGCACGGCCCGGCTGAACCACGTGTCGTGCACCTCGTCGACCTCCACGTGCCCGCCCAGTCGCTGGTAGCCCGCGCGCCAGTCGTCGATCGCCTCGAACGCCGCGTGGTCCAGGAAGTCCACGTGCAGCTCCAGCACCACGTGCCGCCCCAGCGGCACCCGCCGCAGCCCTCTGACCAGCCGTCCCACCCCGAGGAACACCAGTGATCCGCGGACCTCGACGTGCCAGCTGTCGTGCTCCTGCTGCACCCGGACCGAGCAGTGCGCCAACCGGTACAGCGACCGCAGCACCGCGACCGCGACACCGATCAGCACCCCCTCCACCAGGCCGAGCACCAGCACGCCCAGCACCGTGACGACGTAGACGGTGAGCTCCCCGTGCCGCCACAGCGTCCTGATCCGGCCGGGGGCGACCAGCCGCAGACCCACCACGAGCAGCACGCCCGCGAGAGCGGCGAGCGGGATCAGCTCCAGCAGCGGGGCGAGCGTCAGCACGAACACCGCGACCCACAGGCCGTGCAGCACGGTCGACGCGCGGGTGCGGGCGCCGGCCGCGACGTTCGCCGACCCGCGGACGGCGCCGCCGCTGATCGGCAGCCCGCCCAGCGCCCCGGACACGGCGTTGGCCGCGCCCTGGGCCACCAGCTCGCGGTCGAGGTCCGCGCGCCTGCCGTCGTGCAGCCGGTCCACGGCCACGGCCGACAGCAGCGACTCCGTGCTCGCGACCAGCGCGACGGTCACGACGGCCAGCAGGACACCGCCCGCGGTGCCGTCCGGGACCTCCGGCAGGACGAGACCGGACAGCGGGTCGGACGGCAGGTCCACCGTCGTCACCCCGAGGTGCAGCGTGGTCGACAGCAGGGTGCCGGCCAGCACGGCGGCCAGCGGCGCTGGCACGTACTCAGCGTGCGGCACGGTCGGCCACACCAGCATCACGGCGACGACGACGAACCCCACCAGCACCGAGCCGAGGTGGGACCGCCCCAGCTCCGCGAACAGCGCGGCCAGGTCGGCGCGCACCGATCCGGTGGAGTGCCCGCCCAGCACGACCAGGAGCTGGCCGATCGCGATGCTCAGCCCGATCCCGGCGAGCATGCCGTGCACCACGGCGGGGGACAGCGACAGCGCGAGCCGCCCGGCGCGCAGCAGGCCCAGCACGATCTGGAGGCCGCCGGCGGCGAGCGTGATCATGGCGGTGGCGGCGAAGCCGTACTGGGCGATCAGTCCGGCCGAGACCACCGTCAGTCCGGTGGCGGCACCGCTGACCTGCAACGGGGCACCGCCGAACGCGCCCGCGACGAGACCGCCCGCGACCGTGGCGACGAGCCCGGCGATCAGCGGGGCGCCGGTGGCCGCGGCGACGCCCAGCGACAGGGGCACGGCGAGCAGGAAGATCGCGAACGACGCCGGGACGTCGTGGTGCAGCAGCGGGCGCAGGCGGCCGGGAGGTCCGGCGGTGGTGTGCTCGCCCGCGTGCGACCGGGGCCGGTGTGGTGGGTTCACAGGAGGTCCTTTCGCCGGTGCGGCGGTGCCGCGCAGCCCGGTGCGGGCCGTGCGGGCGTGGTGCTGCGACGGGAGGGGAGTGGTCAGCGAACGGCTAACGGCGGCGCGTCGACGCGTGCGAGCCCGGAGAGGGGCCGTCCGGACGGGGGCAGCGCTGAGCGCGGCCGGGGGGCGGCGAGCGCGGAGGGCTCGGGCGCCGCACGGTGCTGGGGGGTGGCCACGTGGCACCTCCGTGTCGGCACAGGTCAGTGTCGGCACTGGTGGACCGGCGCTGGTGCGTCAGCGCCGCCGCGTCGGTGAACGCTCGCGTCGAGCCCCATTCTGCGGGGCGAGCGGCGGCACACCGGGGAAGTTCAACCGGAAGTGTGGATCATGGTGCCGGCGTCGCGGGACGCGCCGAGGACGACGACCGCGGTGGGCGGCTCCGCGTCGGGAACGGAGTCGCGCACCGCGGTCGAGTGTCCCGCGACGCCCGCGGGAGCGGGTCGCCCCGCTCGTCCGGGAGGATCAGCCCGCGTTGCGCAGGTGCCCGTGCCTGCCGCCGTCCTGCCCGACGACGGTCAAGCACAGCTGCGCACCGAGGTAGGCGCGGCACGGGGAGGGCCGCCGCCTGCTCCACCACCGGGTCCGGCAGGTCGGGCAGCGCCCGCGCTCGTCGGGCCGGTGCTCGTCGAGCAGCGCCTTGACCACGGCGACCACGCGAGGCAGTTCCGCCCTCGCGAGTTCCGCCGCGGCCTGGTCGTCCGCGTGGTCCGCGAGCCGCACCAGCGTGGAGAGGTGCTCGTTCAACGACTTGTCGAGCTGGCTGAACACGGTGACGCCCATCGGGTCATCGCTCCTCGTCGGCACGACCGGTGTCGGCACCCGGAGGTGTGATGAACGGCCACGGGTCGCGAAGCTCTCCCGTACCGCTCATCCCGCGTCCCCTCCGGGTCTTCCACTCGCCGCGGTCCGTCGCGACGTGACCTGAGAACTCTGCGACCACAAACGGGCGATCTGCAAGTTGCAGTACACGAATGGATGACGTCTCTTTGCTCCGACGTCGTTCGCTCACAAACTGTTCGATGTACCTGGAGGTGGATGGACATGCCACGCGGCAGCAGTCCGACCCTGCGCAAGCGCCGGCTCCTCTCCGAGCTGAGGCGACTGCGCGAGGAAGCCGATCTGACCATCGAGGAGGTGGGCGAGAAACTGGAGTGCTCCGCCTCCAAGATCAGCCGGATCGAGACCGGGCGCGTCGGCGTGAGTCCGCGCGACGTCCGCGACATGCTCGACGCCTACGGTGCCGATCCGGCGACCGTGGACGAGCTCGTGCAGCTCGCCAGGGAGGCCAGGCGCAAGGCGTGGTGGGACGAGTACGGCGACATCGTGCCCGGCCGCTACGTCGGCTTCGAGGCCGACGCCGAGTCCCTGCGCACCTACCAGGGGCTGATGATCCCGGGGCTGCTGCAGTGCGAGTCCTACACCAGGGCGCTGATCCGCGAGGTCCTGCCGGAGGCGGGGGACTCCGAGATCGACCGCAGGGTCACGCTGCGCCGGGCGCGGCAGGCCCTGCTCCAGGAGGACGACCCGCTGCGGCTGCACGCGGTCGTCGACGAGGCCGCGCTGCGGCGGCTGGTGGGCGGTCCCGAGGTCGCTCGGGAGCAGATGACGAGGCTCCTGGAGGTCGGCGCGCTGCCGAACGTGGACCTCCAGATCGTGCCCTTCAGCGCCGGCGGGCACGCGGGCATGGACGGGCCGTTCGTGATCTTGAGCTTTCCGGAGCAGCTCGATCCGGACGTGGTATACATCGAAAGCACCAGAAGCGGCGTCTACTTGGAGCAACCCACCGACGTCCAGAGGTACGCGGCCATGTTCGACCGTCTGGTCGTGTCGGCGTTCGATCCCGACGCCTCGAACGCGCTGATCACCGGTGTGATCCGCGATCTCTAGCCGAGCGGAGTTGAGAAGGACAGTGGACAGAGTCGAGCCTGCCCGGCAGCACCCCGGCGCCGTGTGGCGCAAGAGCAGTTGGTCGTCCGCCGGTGGACCGGAGTGCGTCGAGGTCGCGCTCGGCGGCTCCTGGGCGGCCGTGCGCGACTCGAAGAACGCCGCGGCCGGTGCGCTCGGCTTCACCTCCGCCGGGTGGGAGCGCTTCCTCGGTGCCGCCAAGGACGGGGAGTTCGACCGACCCTGACCGTCGTCGTGCTCCCCCCGGGGGTCGCGTAGTCCTCCGGTAGTACGGGAGGTCTGACCGCAGACCGATGCGGACGTGCCCCCTCTCGCGGTGGAATGGACCCGGCGAGCGCTGGATATGCTCGCGCTTCTTGTCGGGCTCCACCTCCTGGGGGATTGAGGACATGGGACTGCTGACCGACGCCCTGAACGGGCTCGCCGGCTTGCCGCAGCCCGCCGTGGTCGCCGCGACGGGCGCGCTGGTGCTCGCCGAGTGCACCCTCGGCGTCGGGTTCCTCGCTCCTGGCGAGTCGGGACTGCTCATCGCGTCGACGACGGCCACCACGGTGCCGCGCTTCGTCGTGCTGTGGGTCGTGGTGACCCTGTGCGCGGTCGCCGGGGACAGCATCGGCTACCTGATCGGCCGCAGGTACGGCGATCGGATGCGGGAGACCGGGGTCGTCCGCAAGCTCGGGCAGCAGCACTGGGACCGGGCGGGGGACTTCCTGCGCCGCCGCGGCTGGTGGGCCGTGCTGGTGGCGCGGTTCCTGCCGGTCGTGCGCACCCTGATGCCCGCCTCCGCCGGGGCCGCGAACCTGCCCTACCGCAGCTTCCTGCCCGCCTCGGTCGTGGGCGCGGCGGCCTGGGCGGCCCTGCACATCGGCATCGGCGCGGTCGCGGGCGCGTCGGCCAAGTACGTGGAGAAGACCCTGGGTCGGGCCAGCACGGCGGTGGTCGTGGCCCTGGTGCTGGCCGCGGTGGTGGCGGTGCTCGTGAAGCGCCGCCGGGCCAAGAAGTCCGCCCCCACCCCCGACCGCACCCCGGAGCTGGTCCCCTGACCGCGAGTTGAGCGTTCCAGCACGGTGAGTTGAGCGTTCGAGCACCGCGAGTTGAGCGTTGGAGACGTGCGTCCGCCTCCGGTCCCGCCCGAACGCTCAACTCGGCGTGCCCGAACGCTCAACTCGGGGGGAGACGGGTGAAGGGGGCCACCTGTTTCCAGGTGGCCCCCTTCGAGGAGGGGACGAGGGTCGGCCGGCGTTCCGCCGCCGCGGGCTGGATGCCCCTTGCACGCCGGCCGACCCACGTCGATCGAGGAGAGCAGCGGGTGGTCCGCTCTCTGGCCCAACCGACCCCACCGGGTTTCGTTTTTCCTCGCCCTGTGTGGTTGGTTGGACACGCTAAGCGTAAGAAACCGGCTACAGCGCGACTGGAGCCCCACTGGAGCCCTCTGCGGCACTCCGTGGAGCACCGGTCCGGTTGTGCCCCCTCCGGCGAAGGACGGGCCCGTGGCGCACGACGCCGAACCCCCGCGGTTCGAGGTTCTCGGCCTGCTCCGCGCGGTGCGCGACGGCGAGGAGGTCGAGCTCGGCGCCGCCAAGCAGCGCGCGGTGCTCGCCGTGCTGCTGCTCGCCCGCAACACCCCGGTCAGCCGGGGACAGATCATCGAGGCCGTGTGGGGCGACGCCGTTCCCAGCAGCGCGGTGAACCTCGTGCAGACCTACGTGGCCGGGCTGCGCCGCGCGCTGGAGCCGGACCGGGCACGGCGGGCGCGGGCGCAGCTGCTGACGTCGGTCGGTGACGGCTACCTGCTGCGCGTCGACCGCGACGCGCTGGACCTGGACGTGTTCGAGAAGCGGGTGTCGGCGGCCAACCGGCTGCGCGCCGCCGGGGACCCGGCCACGGCGTGCGACGAGCTGGCCGCCGCGCTCGGCCTGTGGCGCGCCGAGCCGCTGAGCGGCGTGCCGGGACTGTTCGCCGAGGTCGAGCGGGCGCGGTTGACCGAGCGGCGGCTGGCCGTGCTGGAGGACAGGGCGGAGCTGGCCATCACCGTCGGCCGCGGCGCGGAGCTGGCCGGTGAACTGGCCGGGCTGGTCGCCGAGCACCCCCTGCGGGAACGCGGGCACGGGCTGCTCATGCGCGCGCTGTGCCAGGCGGGCAGGCAGGCGGAGGCGCTGGCCGCCTACCGCACGGCCCGGCGGGTGCTGATCGACGAGCTGGGCGTCGAACCGGGCCCGGAGCTGCGCCGGTTGCAGCAGGCCGTCCTCGCCGGTGAGGACCCCGAGCCGGAGCGCCCCGCGCCGCCGGTGAGCGCGCCGCCGGCGCCGCCGCCGCGGCCGTCCGCCGTTCCCGCGCAGCTCCCGCGCGCGCCCGGTGCGCTGGTGGGCCGCGACGACGAGCTGGCTCGGCTGGACGCGCTGCTCGCCGACCACCCCGGTCCCGTGCTCGTAGTGACCGGTGCGGCCGGGGTGGGCAAGACGGCGCTCGCCCTCGCCTGGGCGCACCGGGTGCGCGAGGAGTTCCCCGGTGGCCAGCTGTACGTGGACCTGCACGGCTACGACCGCGACCGGGAACCGCTGGACACCGGTGAGGTGCTGGGCCGGTTCCTGCGCGCGCTGGGAGTGCCCGCCGCCGACGCGCCGGTGTCGGTGGAGGAGCGCTCGGCGCTGCTGCGCACCCTCGTGGCCGACCGCAGGATGCTGCTGCTGCTGGACAACGCGCGCGGCTCCGCCGAGCTGGTGCCGCTGCTGCCCGGATCGCCGTCGTGCGTCGTGGTGACCAGCAGGCGGCGGCTCACCGGTCTCGTCGCGCACGCCGAGGCGCGCGTCGTGGAGCTGGACATGCTCGGGTGCGACGCCGCGCTGGAGGTGCTGACCCGGGTGGCTGGCCGCCCGGCCGAGGACGGTGACGCGGACGCGCTGCGGCGGATCGCCGAGCTGTGCGACGGGCTGCCCCTGGCCCTGCGCATCGCGGCGGCCCGGCTCGCGGTGGCCCCGTCGCTGCGGGTCGCCCAGCTCGCGGCGGAGCTGAGCGACGAGCACGGCCGCCTGTCCGCGCTGGGGCTGGAGGACGGGAACAGCACGGTCCGCGCCGCTCTCGACGCCTCGCGCCGGGCGCTGGAGGACTTCCCGGCGCGGTTGCTCGCGCTGCTCGGCCTGCACCCCGGCCCCGAGATCACCCCGCACGCCGCCGCCGCCACGGCCGGGGTTCCCCTGGCCGAGGCGCAGCGCGGGCTGGACTCGCTGGCCGCTGCGAACCTGCTGACCCCGGTCGAGCCGGGCCGCTTCACCGCGCACGACCTGGTCCGCGTCTACACCAGGGCGCTGTCGGCCGAGCTGGACGAGCGGGAGCGGCACGCGGCCACCGGCCGGATGCTCGACTACTACCTGCACTGCGCCGACGTGGCCGACGGCCTGCTGCCCGTCGGCCGCGGCACCGTCACCATCAGCCCGGAGCACGTGCCCGCCGAGGTGCCGCCGCTGCCCGACGCGCACGCCGCGCTGGCGTGGCTGGAGGCGGAGCAGGCCAACCTGGTCGCCGCCGCCGAGCTCGCCGCGTCGGCGCGCTGGTGGGTGCACGCCTGGCAGCTGCCCTACACGCTGTCCCGGTTCTTCTGGCTGCGCACCGACCGGGAGACGTGGCTGCGCACCACGGAGAGCGCGCTGCGCGCCACCGAGGAACTGGCCGATCCCGACGCGCGGTTCGTGACGCTCTACAACCTCGGGGTGGTGCTGCTCCAGTTCGGCCGGGTCGACGAGGCGCTCGCCCGGCACCGCGAGGCGCTGGAGGTGGGACGGTCGCTGGGCGACGCGGTCCGGCACGCCCGCGCGCTGATCACCCTCGGCAACACCGTGCTGGACCTCGGCCGGACCGTCGAGGCCGAGTCGCACTACCGGGAGGCGATCGAGGTCAGCCGCGCCGGAGGGGCGCGCTGGGCCGAGGCCAACGCCCACCACAGCCTCGGGCTGCTGAACACCGCGACGCGGCGGCCCGCCGAGTCCGCCCGCTGGCTGCGGGCCGCGCTGCCGATGTACCACGAGGTGGGCGAGCTGTGTGGCGAGTCGGCGTGCCTCACCGATCTGGCGGGCGCGCTGCTGGAGCTGGGGGAGCACGAGCAGGCGCTGTCGTCGGCGCGCTCGGCGCTCGGCCTGGCCGTCGAGGCCGTGAGCCCCTACCACCAGGCGCTCGCGCACGACCGCCTCGCGGTGGTCCTCGACCGCTCCGGCGAGCCGGGGGCCGCCGCCCACTGGCAGCGCGCGCTGACCCTGCTCACCGAGCTGGACGCCCCGGAGGCCGACCAGGTCAGGGCCCGCGCGGCCAGGGCGCGCACGGGACCGGCCCCGGTCGCGGGCCGGGGGTGAGGGGTCCGCTGGCCGGGCCGGCGCGCCCGCCCGGTGCCCGCGCCCCGGCGCTGTGCTCCGTCCCCGGTACGACCCGCCGTCATCCCGCAGGAGGAGACCGGACCCCGCTCCTGAGCTGATGCCCGCTCACCCCTTCCCTCCCTAGCTTCGTCGAGGACAGCAGGACGAACGAAGAACAGGGGCGAAGATGTCAGCAGTGGTGTCCGAGACGGGGACGATCGGCACCCGGACCGCCGTGGCCGCAGGAAGTCTCGTGAAGGTCTACGGCAAGGGCGACACCGCGGTGCGGGCGCTCGACGGCGTGAGCGTGAGCTTCGAAGCGGGCAAGTTCACGGCGATCATGGGTCCGTCCGGTTCGGGGAAGTCCACTCTCATGCACTGCCTCGCGGGCCTCGACGACGTGGACAGCGGAACCGTCCACATCGGATCTCAGGAGATCACCGGGCTGAGCGACAAGGAGCTGACGAAGCTGCGGCGCGACCGCGTGGGCTTCGTGTTCCAGGCGTTCAACCTGCTGCCGACGCTGACCGCGCAGCAGAACGTCCTGCTGGGACTGGAGCTGGCGGGCCGCAAGCCCGACCAGGAGTGGTTCGACACGATCGTCGACGTGCTGGGTCTGCGGGACCGGTTGCGGCACAAGCCCACCGAGCTGTCGGGCGGCCAGCAGCAGCGGGTGGCGTGCGCCCGCGCGCTGGTGTCGCGCCCCGACGTGGTGTTCGCCGACGAGCCCACCGGCAACCTGGACTCGCGCTCCGGCGCCGAGGTGCTGGACTTCCTGCGGATGTCGGTCCGCAAGCTCGGCCAGACGGTGATCATGGTGACGCACGACCCGAACGCGGCGTCCTACGCCGACCGCGTGGTCCTGCTCGCCGACGGCCACCTCGCCGGCGAGATCCACAACCCCACCGCCGACTCCGTGCTCTCCGCGCTGAAGAACCTGGGTGCCTGATGCTGCGCACGATCCTCGCGGGCCTGCGGGCCCGCACAGCGCGGCTGGTCCTGTCCTCGGTGGCCATCGCCCTCGGAGTGGCGTTCGTCTCCGGCACGATGGTCCTGGGCGACGGGTTGCGCGAGAGCGTCACCGACGAGTTCTCGAAGAGCTCCCGCGGCGTCGACGTCAGCGTCGGCGTCGACCACCAGAACAGCGACGCCGAGGGCATTCCCCGCGGTGTCGCCGAGCAGATCAGCACCGTGCAGGGGGTGGCGGGCACCGACGTGCGGGGCTACCTCCACGTGGCCCTGCTGGGCGGCGAGGGCAAGGCCAGGCCCGCCGTCGTGGCTCCGCTGGCGAAGACCGAGTCGCTGCGCGAGTTCGACGTCATCGAGGGCCGCTACCCGACGGCGGCGAACGAGATCGCCGTCGACGAGCGCACCGCCACGACGTCGAAGCTCGGCATCGGCGGGCAGGTCGAGCTGCTGAACGAGCAGCAGGAGAAGCGCTCGTTCACCGTGGTCGGCACCTACCGGCAGGGCACCAGCCTCCTGTCCCTGTCCGGCAGCGACCACGTGGTGCTCCTGCCCGAGTCGCTGGAGCAGCTCGATCCGGGCGTGCTGTACGACTCCGTCGTCGTCGCCGGTGACGGCAGCGTCGGTCAGGAGGCGCTGGTCGCCGCGATCACCTCCGCGCTCGGCTCGGGCGGCTACCGGATCGAGACCGGCGCCGCGCTCGTGCAGCAGGACCTCGCGTTCGTCGAGCAGAACATCGGCGACATCACGACGGTCCTGCTGGGATTCGCGTTCATCGCGCTCGTCGTGTCCTCCATGGTCATCTACAACACGTTCACCATCCTGGTCGCCCAGCGCACCAGGGAGCTGGCGCTGCTGCGCTGCGTCGGCGCGGGCCGCGGGCAGGTGTTCCGCAGCGTGATCGCCGAGGCGCTCGCGATGGGCCTGTTCGCCTCGCTGGTGGGCCTGTTCGGCGGCATCGGCGTGTCCGCCGCGCTCCAGTGGGGCCTCGCGCGGTCGACGGGCGGCGAGGCCGACGTCCGCATCCCGGTCGAACCGGTCACCGTGATCGCCGCGTTCGCGGTGGGCGTGCTGGTGACCCTGGTCGCGGCCGTGCTGCCCGCGCTGAGGGCCACCAGGGTGCCGCCGATCGCGGCGCTGCGCTCGCAGCTCGACAGCAACGACGACGTCGCGCGCACCGGACGGCTCCGGGTGGCGTTCGCACTGCTCCTGCTGGTGGGCGGCGTAGCGCTGGCGGTGCTGGGCACCGGTCAGAAGGGCGAGCAGGCGATGCTGATCAGCGGCGCCGGCTGCATGCTGGTGCTGATCGGCGTGCTGGTGCTGGGTCCGCTGCTGGTGGGTCCGATCAACCGGGTGCTGGGCGTGGTGCCCAGGGCGCTCCTGGGCGTGCCGGCCGAGCTGGCCGCGGGCAACGCGAGCCGCAACCCGCGGCGCACGGCGGCCACGACGTCCGCGCTGCTGATCGGCGTGACGATCGTCAGCACGGTGACCGTGCTCGCGAGCAGCGGCAAGGAGACGGCCAACGCCCAGGTCGACGCGGAGTTCCCCGCCGACTACAACGTGACGTCCTCGCTCTACGACCAGGTCCTGCCGCAGGACCTGGTGACGCAGCTCGACGACCTCCCGGAGGTCGAGGAGGTCTCGGCCGCGGCGTACCTGTCCGTGGAGCTGCAGGACGAGCAGTTCGCCTACGTCACCGCCGTCGAGGGCGACGCCATCGGCGGGCTGGTCAACCCGACGATCGTCGCCGGGACGCTGGACTCGCTGGCCGACGACGAGGTCGTCCTCAGCGAGAGCGCTGCCCGCCGCACCGGCCTGAAGATCGGTGACACCTACGAGGTGCGCGGCTCCTCCCGCGCCGACGCCGCGGACGCTCCGGCGCCGACGAAGCCGCTGACGGTCGTCGCGTTCTACGAGGGCGAGGCGTTCTACGACGGCCTGGTCGCGCTGCCGACGGCACGGGCGCTGAAGCCGGAGCTGGAGCGGGGCTACGAGCGCGTCATGGTGAAGCTGGCCGACGGGGTGGACGCCGCAGCGGGCCGGGCGGCGGTGCAGCGGGTGACCGATCCGTCGCCGATCGCCGTGCTGGACAGCGCCGCCGAGACGAAGGCGCAGCTCAGCAAGCAGGTCGACCAGTTGCTCGGCTTCATGTGGGCGCTGATCGGACTGGCCGTGCTCATCGCGCTGTTCGGCATCGCCAACACGCTGTCGCTGTCGGTGCTGGAGCGCACCAGGGAGTCCGCGCTGCTGCGGGCGCTCGGACTGACCAGGGGACAGCTGCGGCTGATGCTGGTCGTCGAGTCGATCCTGATGGCCCTGATGGGCGCGGCGGTGGGCCTGGTGCTCGGCATCGGGTTCAGCTGGGTCCTCACCACGGCGCTCTCCAGCGACAACATCCCGCTGACGTTCGCGGTGCCCTACGGCCAGATCGGCACCATGCTCGTCGCCGCGGTGCTCGCCGCGGTGCTCGCCGCGGCCCTCCCGGCCCGGCGGGCGGCCCGCACGTCGGTGGTGGCGGGGATGGCCGAGGGCTGATCCGCCGACCCGGCTGCCGTGAGCGGCCCGTCCTCCGTCGGGGGGTGGACGGGCCGCTCACGGGTGTTCCTGCCCGCCCGCGCGTCACGATCCGCGCCGCGGGCCCTCTTCACAGGTGCCGGTCGGCCCGGGCGAGGGCCGGGCCGACCGGCACTTGGGGTCGGACACCGGGGTCAGGCGGACTCGCGACGGACCAGGATCGTGGGGAGCACCTCGCGCTTGGCGCGCACCGGTTCGTCGCGCAGCAGCCTGATCAGGTGCGACACCATGTGGCTGACCTGGGAGTCGATGTCCTGCCGGATGCTCGTCAGCGGGGGATCGGTGTGCGCGGCGATCGTCACGTGGTCGTCGAACCCGACCACGGCCACGTCCTGCGGCACGCGCCTGCCGGCCTCCCGGAGCGCGGCCAGCGCGCCCTCGGCCATCAGGTCGCTGCCGACGAACGCCGCGTCCAGGTCCGGCACCCGTCGCAGGAGCGTGCGCATCGCGTTCCGGCCACCCTGCCGGGTGTAGCCACCGCTCTCGCTCATCAGCTCGACGGCGGCGTCGTCCGCGCCGACGGACCTGCGCCACCCGTCGAGCCGGTCGGTCGACGACAGCTCGTCGGCCGGGCCGCTGACGTGCACGATCCTCTTGCGCCCCAGCGACTTCAGGTGCTCGGTGGCCTGGAAGCCGCCGCCCTCGTTGTCGTTGTCCACCAGGTGCAACCCGCGCAGCGAACCCCACGGCCGTCCACCGAGGACCACCGGGAGGTGCAGCTTGCGCACCACGCCGGTCAGCCGGTCGTTGCGGTGCGGGGCGAACAGCAGCGCGCCGTCGACGTGCCCGCCCGCGAGGAACCGGTGCGCCCGCTCCTGGTCCTGCGGCGAGTGCACGAGCATCAGCACCATCTGCGCGTCCTGCTCGGAGAGCGCGCGGGCCGCCGCCCGGATCAGCCGGGCGAAGTGCGGGTCGTCGAAGATCTTGGGCTCGGGCTCGGAGAACACGACGGCGACGGCTCCGCTGCGCCTGGTCACGAGTGCCCGCGCCGCGCTGTTGGGCTGGTAGCCCAGCTCGGACACGGCGTTCGTCACCGCCTCCAGCGCCTCGGGGCTGACCCGAGGTGACGCGTTGAGCACCCGCGAGGCCGTCGCGCGCGAGACCCCCGCCCTGGCCGCGACGTCCTCCAGGGTCGGACGCGCGGATGGCTGAGGTTGGGCGGTCACGCGCATCACTCCTAGCCGTCGCGGTTCGCAGATCAGCTTAGCCCCGCACCACCGGCTTGGAAGCGCTCTCGGAGACAGCGTGTCACCGGACGTCGCTCAGCGGAGCTGTCTCGGCGTCCTGCCGGCGGACGGGCACGCGCAGCGGTTCCGCCGTCGGGGTGATCCCGACCCGGAGCAGACCGTCCTCGCGGCGCAGCGACGTCGGCAGGCCGACGCGCGCCGCCGCGCGGACGAGCCCGGACTCGGTGGGCAGGCACCAGGCGACCATCTCCCGGTACCCGGCGCCGCGCGCCGCGCCGGCCAGGGCCGCCAGCAGGGCGGTGCCGACTCCGCGCCGCTGCCAGGCGTCCTCCACCAGCAGCGAGACCTCCGCGCAGCCGGGCTCGGCCGTGCGGATGAGCTGCCCCATCCCCACGACCCGGTCGGCGCACTGCGCCAGCAGCGTGCTGCCGCGCGGCGGGCTCAGCAGCCGGTGCAGCCAGCGACGCGGCACCGAGCGCATCCCGGAGTGGTAGCGGCTGAACAGCGTGGGCATCGAGCAGCGGGCGTGCAGGTCGGCGACGGCGTCCTCGTCCACCGGACGGCCGAGCCGCAGGACCAGCGCCGCGCCGTCGTCGCTGAGCGCGGCCACCGGCAACCGGGCCGGGCCGCCGGTGTCGACCAGCAGGTCGACCAGTGCCCGCGCCCTGGCCACCTCCACCCCGGTGAACGGCGCCCAGCCGCGCCGGGCGACGAGCACCACGCCCTCGCCGGTCGTCAGCACCACCCGGTGACCGGACTCCGGTTCCTCCTCGGCGGAGGGCGCCACCTCGACGGAGTCCGCCGCGAGCACGGCCCGCAGCGCCTCCACGACCGCGCCGGGGTCGCGCGCAGCGTCGCGCGCCGCGCGCAGCGCCGCCGTGGGCGCGTCCACCAGGTCGCGCACGTCGGCGGCGGTGATGCCCGCGCACCGCCCGCCCTCGGCGCGGACCGCCTCCACGAGGTCGGCGGGCAGCACGTCGGGCGCGGCCCGCACCACCAGTTCGTCGAGCACCCCGCCGGGCACGGGGATCACCGCCAGCGCGAGCACGTTGCAGTCCCGCTCGGCCAGCCGGATGGTGATCCGCGCCAGCGCGCCGGGGCTGTCGTCCAGCTCGACGCGCAACCGCCAGGCCGGGGCCGTCTTCGACGTGGGAAGGTCCATGCGCCCAGGTTGCCGACCCGACGTTGCCACCGGGACACGCAAACGTAAAACCCGCGAGTGGAGCGTTCGGGCGGAGGGCTCAGCGCCGGGGGTCGCTCACTCGGTGCAGGAGGGCGGTGGCAGCGGGTTGAGCGGGCTGCACGGCCAGCCCCTCGTCGTGGTCGTCGTGGGCGACGGCTCCTGCGTCGTCGGCTGCTGGACCACCGGGGGGAGCTGGGGCTCCTGCGTCTCCTCCTCCGGAGGGGGCGGGGCGGCCTGCGTCGTGCTGCGGGTCGTCCCCCGCGCCGAGGGCGAGGCCGCCTCGGGGCTCGGCTCGCTGGTCGGCGTGATCGACCAGGTCACGGGCGGCGTCGAGGTCCGCGACCGCACCTGGGTCACCGCCGGTCCGCCGCCGCTCGGGCGGTCCTCGGCCGGCGCGGTGACGTGCACGCCGATCAGCACGCCCGCCACCGCGGACACGGCCACCGCACCGCCGCACGTCGCCCAGAGCATCCGCACAGCCTGCCTCCCACGTGCTCGCGAAGTTCGCTGGCCCCGTCCGGACCGGCAGGAGAAGACGATCGTCGCAGACAGTACCGGGTGACGAACCGTGTTCGGCCGCTGTCGGCCGTCCCCGTTCCGTGAACGTCACGACGCCTCGAACGTCCTATCGGGCGTTCGTCCGCGTGGACGAACGCCCACGAACCGTCAGCTCCGGTTCACCCGCGCTCCTGTTGCGCTCGCACCGCCGGCGGGCGGCGCGAGCGCGCTGCTCATCCACTCGCGTGGTCTTGGACGTAGCAGCACCGCAACGTGCGTGACACGCGCTCGACACGGGCAACCCCTGTGATGGTGGCACCGACTCCCCTCGCCGGTGGCCGGGTTCATGCCCCACCGACGAGGTGCTGGCTCGCTCGACCGAGCCTTTCGGCGGCGGTGGCGCGGCACGTGTCGTGTGCCGCGCCACCGTCCGCCGGGAAGATCCGTGCCGACTGCGACACTGGACGGGATGTTCACCAGGACCATCGCGAGCCACTACGTCACGGCGGCGCTGAGCGCGGCCCGCCGGGCCGGTCGCGACGTGTCTCCCGCGCTCGACGCGGCCGGGATCGGCGCGAGCCTGCTGGACGACGAGCGGGCCAGGGTGACCGCGGAGCAGTACACGCGCCTCGTGCAAGCGCTGTGGGACCTGCTGGACGACGAGTTCATGGGCTTCGGCCCGAGGCCGAGCAAGCGCGGCACGTTCCCCACGATGTGCCTGCTGGCGGTGCACTGCGCCGACCTGGCGTCGGCGCTGCACCGCGGGCTCGCGTTCTACGAGCTGTTCGACACCGGGCTGAACCTGACGCTCGCCCAGCACGACGACGTGGTGCGCTTCGAGATCGACACGACGACGTTCGACGACCCGGACCGGTTCCTCGCCGAGTCGCTGCTCGTGCTGTGGCACCGCTTCTCCAGCTGGCTGGTCGGCCGCCGCATCCCGCTGCGCGCCGTCGACCTGGCCTACCCGGAGCCGTCGCACGGCGCCGAGTACCACCTGATCTTCGGCTGCCCGCTGCGCTTCGACGCGCCCGCGACGGCGCTGCACTTCGACGCGCGGTTCCTGCGGCTGCCGGTCGTGCAGGACGAGCCCGCGCTGCGCCGCTTCCTGCGCAACTCCCCGGCGGAACTGCTGTCCCGCCGCGACCACGGCGCGGACACGTCCGGCCAGGTGCGCCGCATCCTGGGCAACGGCATCGGAGGTGACCTGCCGTCGCTGGACGCGGTCGCGTCGCGGGTGGGCGTGAGCGGTCCGACCCTGCGCCGCAAGCTGGCCGCGGAGGGCACGTCGTTCCGCGAGGTCCGCGAGCAGCTGCTGCGCGACCAGGCGGTGGCGAGCCTCGTGCGCGGCGGCGAGTCGGTGGAGGAGCTGGCCAGGCGGCTGGGCTTCTCGGAGGCGAGCGCGTTCCACCGGGCGTTCAAGCGCTGGACGGGCAGCAGCCCCGGCGCCTACCGCGCGCACCCGGCGCGCGACTAGCGACCGCGCCGGGCCGGGGAGAGGTCGTCAGCGCGGCGTCGCACAGCCGCCACACGCGGTCGCGCACGGTCGGCGGGCGACCGGAAGTTCCCGCCCTCGCTGATCGCCGCTCGGGAGGGAGCCGATCCCGCGCTGACGACCGCCGGGTGCGGTCGCTGACGCGCGCGGCTCCCCGGACGTGCCGGGGAGCCGCGCGCCGTCGATCAGAACGGCTCGCCGCGCGCCGCCCGCTCCCGCAGCGACGCCGGCGGGCGGAAGCGCTCGCCGTAGGTGTCGGCCAGGTAGTCGGCCCGCTGCACGAACTCCGCCAGACCCGTGGAGTTCACGAACTGCACCGTGCCACCCGTCCACGGCGCGAAGCCGAAGCCGAGCACGCTGCCGACGTTCGCGTCGCTCACCGACGTCAGCACGTTCTCGTCCAGGCAGCGCAGCGTCTCCAGCGACTGCACGAACAGCAGCCGGTCGCGCACGTCCTGCTCGGACACGCCCGCGTCGGGCTTCGTCCAGCGGGTCACCAGCTCGGGCCAGAGGTGCTTCGTGCCGCCCTCCGGGTACTCGTAGAACCCCGCGCCGCCGGACCTGCCGGTGCGGCCCAGCGCCACCAGCTCCTCGATCACCCGGAAACCGGGGCTCTCGCTCAGCGCTGCGGCGCCGGGGTCCTCGGCCAGGTCGGCCAGGGTCTGCTCCCGGATCTTCAGCTGGAGCGTCAGCGTCACCTCGTCGGACACCGCCAGCGGGCCGACCGCCATGCCCGCCTTGCGCGCCACGTTCTCGATCAGGGCCGGGTGCACGCCCTCGGCGAGCATCGTGACGGCCTCGGTCACGTACGTGCCGAACGTGCGCGAGGTGTAGAAGCCGCGGCTGTCGTTGACGACGACGGGCGTCTTGCCGATCCGCCGCACGTAGTCGAACGCCCTGGCCAGGGTCTCGTCGGAGGTCTTCTCCCCGCGGATGATCTCCACGAGCCGCATCTTGTGCACGGGGGAGAAGAAGTGCAGCCCGATGAAGCGGCCCGGATCGGGCACGGCGGTGGCCAGACCGGTGATCGGCAGCGTGGAGGTGTTGGAGGCGATCACCGCGTCGCCCAGCGCGTGCCGCTCGGCCGCGGCGAGCACGGTGCTCTTCAGCTCGCGGTTCTCGAACACGGCCTCGATCACGAGGTCGCTGCCCGCGAGGTCGGCGTCCTCGCCGGTGGGGGAGATGCGGGCGAGGACCGCGTCGCGCTTCTCCGCCGTCAGCCGTCCCCTCGACACCCGCTCGTCCAGGATCGCGGCGATTCCCGCCCTGCCCCGCTCGGCCGCCTCGGCGGAGACGTCCTTGAGCACGACGTCGATCCCGGCCTCCGCGCTGACCTGAGCGATCCCGGCGCCCATCATGCCCGCGCCGAGCACCGCCACCCTCGTCACCGGCCGGCCGTCCACACCGGACGGACGCGAGCCGCCCGCGGTGATCTCGTTGAGCTGGAACCAGAACGTGCTGATCATGTTCTTGGCGACCTGGCCGGTCGCCAGCTCCAGGAAGTACCTGGCCTCGATCCGCAGCGCCGTGTCGAAGTCCACCAGCGCGCCCTCGACGGCCGCCGCGAGGATCTTCTCCGGCGCGGGGAACGCGCCACGGGTCTTCTTGTGCAGCACGGCGGGCGCGGCCGCCAGCACCGCGTAGACGTTCGGGTCGCCGGGGCGCACGTCGGGCACGGTGTGGCCGGGGACGTCCCACGGCTGCTTCGGCTCGGGGTTCGCCGCGATCCACGCCTTCGCCCTGACCAGCAGGTCGTCGGCGTCCGACGCCAGCTCGTGCACGATCCCGGCCCGCAACGCCCGCGCCGGGCGCAACCGCGTGCCCTCCACCAGCAGCGGGAGCGCGGCCTGCACGCCCAGCAGCCGCACCAGGCGCGTCACGCCGCCACCGCCGGGCAGCAGACCCAGCGTCACCTCGGGCAGGCCGAGCGAGATGCCGGGGTCGTCGAGCACCACGCGGTGGTGGCACGCCAGCGCGATCTCCAGGCCGCCGCCCAGCGCGTGGCCGTTCAGCGCCGCCACGACGGGCCTGCCCAGCTTCTCCAGGCGGCGCAGCTGGGTCTTGACCTCCTCCAGGAAGCTCAGCGACTCGGCCGCGTTCTCGGGTGTGACCCGGATCAGCAGGTTCAGGTCGCCGCCGGCGAAGAACGTCTTCTTGGCCGACGTGATCACCACACCGGTGATGTCGTCGCGCTCGGCCTCCAGGCGCGCGACGGCCGCGCCCATCGCCTCGTGGTACTCGGCGTTCATCACGTTCGCCGAGCCCGTCATGTCCAGGGTGAGCACGACGACGCCGTCGGCGTCGCGCTCGTACCGGATCGCGTCAGCCATCCTCAGATCCTCTCGACGATCGTCGCGATGCCCATGCCGCCGCCGACGCACAGCGTGGCCAGCCCGCGCCGCAGGTTCCGCCGCTCCAGCTCGTCCAGCAGCGTCGACAGGATCATGCAGCCGGTCGCGCCGAGCGGGTGGCCCAGCGCGATGGCCCCGCCGTTGACGTTGACCCGGTCCTCCGGCAGGTCCAGCTCGCGCAGGAACCTCAGCACCACGGCGGAGAACGCCTCGTTGATCTCGAACAGGTCGATGTCCTCCACCGACAGCCCGGCGCGGTCCAGAGCCTTGCGGGTGGCCGGGGCGGGACCGGTGAGCATGATCGTCGGCTCGCTGCCGACGACGGCCGTGGCGAGGACGCGCGCCCGCGGCGTGAGGCCCAGGTCGCGGCCCGCGCGGGCGTTGCCGATCAGCATCGCGGCGGCGCCGTCGACGATCTGCGACGAGTTGCCCGGTGTGTGCACGTGGTGGATGCGCTCCACCGACGGGTAGCGGTCGATCGCCACCGAGTCGTAGCCCAGGTCGCCGTGGAACTGGAAGCTCGGCTTCAACGCGCCCAGCCCCTCCAGGGTCGTCTCCGGGCGGATCGCCTCGTCGTGGTCGAGCAGCACCGTCCCGTTCTGGTCGACCACCGGCACGATCGACCGCTCGAAGCGGCCCTTGTCGCGGGCCAGCGTCGCGCGCTGCTGCGAGCGCAGCGCGTAGCCGTCGACGTCCTCGCGGCTGAAGCCCTCCAGCGTGGCGATCAGGTCGGCGCTCACCCCCTGCGGCACGAAGTTCACCGCGGTGTTCGTCTCCGGATCGGCCATCCACGCGCCGCCGTCCGACCCCATCGGCACCCGCGACATGGACTCCACGCCACCGGCCACGACGAGGTCCTCGAACCCGGACGCCACCTTCGCGGCCGCCATGTTCACCGACTCCAGGCCGGACGCGCAGAATCGGTTGAGCTGCACACCGGCGGGACGCAGGTCCCACCCGGCGGCCAGCACGGCCGTGCGGGCGATGTCGGAGCCCTGCTCACCGACGGGGGACACGACGCCGAACACGACGTCGTCGACCGCCGAGGTGTCCAGGTCGTTGCGCTGGGCGAGCGCGCGCAGCACGCCGGACGCGAGGGACACGGGCTTGACGCTGTGCAGCGACCCGCGCTTCCCCCGGCCGCGCGGTGTGCGCACCGCGTCGAAGATCAAGGCTTCGCTCATGTGCTCCACGGTAGGCACGCGCCCCCGTCACGCCCATGACCGGCGCGGTCGTCCGGGGTGACTCTTCCGCTCAGTGTCGGAGGGCGATCATCAGCGCGACGGTCATGGCTGAGCGGCGCGGGGCGGATTACCTTCGCAGACAGCTCACGCCCGTCCCGCTCGCAGGAGGTCGCCGTGCCCGCCCACCGCTCGCCGTGGATGACCGACGACCTGGACCAGCTGCGCGATCTGGCCCGCACGTTCTTCGCCAGGGAGGTCGTGCCGCACCAGGAGCGCTTCGCCGAGCAGAAGCACGTCGACCGGGAGCTGTGGAACAGGGCGGGCGACGTCGGCCTGCTGTGCCTGAGCGTCCCCGAGGAGTACGGCGGTGGCGGCGGCACGTTCGCCCACGAGGCCGTGCTGCTGGAGGAGCAGGCCCGCGCGGGCGACAGCTCGTGGGGCGGCAGCGTGCACAACGGCATCGTCGCCCACTACCTGCTCGCCTACGGCACCGAGGAGCAGAAGCGGACGTGGCTGCCGAAGCTCGCCAGCGGTGAGCTGGTCGGCGCCGTCGCCATGTCCGAACCCGGCGCCGGGTCCGACCTCCAGGGGGTGCGGACCAGGGCGGTCCGCGACGGCGACGACTACGTGATCGACGGGTCGAAGACGTTCATCACCAACGGCGGCCTCGCCGACCTGGTGGTCGTGGTCGTGAAGACCGATCCCGAGCAGGGCGCGGCGGGCATCTCCCTGCTGGTCGTGGAGACCACCACCCCCGGCTTCCGCCGCGGCCGCGTGCTGGACAAGGTCGGGATGAAGGGGCAGGACACCGCCGAGCTGTTCTTCGACGGGGTCCGCGTTCCGGTGGCGAACCTGCTCGGCGGCGTCGAGGGCCAGGGGTTCGTCCAGCTCGTGCAGCAGCTCCCGCAGGAGCGGCTGATCATCGCGGTCGCCGCGATCGCGGGGCTGGAGGCGGCGGTCGACATGACGCTGGCCTACGTCAAGGAGCGCACCGCGTTCGGCCGGCCGGTCTTCGCGTTCCAGAACACCAGGTTCACCCTCGCCGAGTGCGCCACCGAGGCCGCGGTGACCCGTGCCTTCGTCGACGACTGCGTGCAGCGCCACCTGCGCGGCGAGCTGGACGTGCCGACGGCGGCGATGGCCAAGTGGTGGTCCACCGAGCGCCTGTGCCGGGTGGTCGACGAGTGCGTGCAGCTCTTCGGCGGCTACGGCTACATGAACGAGTACCCGATCGCGCGCGCGTGGGCGGACGCGCGCGTGCAGAAGATCTACGGCGGGACGAACGAGATCATGAAGGAGATCATCTCCCGCGCGCTGTAGGTCCGCCGTTCCAGGAGTGCGCGTTCGCAGGGGAGGGGAAGTCGTGGGACCGCTCGCGGGTCTGAAGGTCGTCGAACTCGCCGGCCTCGCGCCGGGGCCGTTCGGCTGCATGGTGCTGGCCGATCTCGGGGCGGAGGTCGTGCGGGTCGACCGGGTCGGGCCCGGCGGCGTCGCGGTGCCCGGTGACGTGCCCGGTGACGTGCTCGGTCGCGGCCGGCGCTCCATCGCCGTCGACGTCCGCTCGCCGCGGGGCGCGGAGGTGGTGCTGCGGCTGGTGGAGCGCGCCGACGTGCTCGTGGAGGGCTTCCGTCCCGGCGTGACCGAGCGGCTCGGCTTCGGCCCGGCGCAGTGCCTCGCCCGCAACCGGCGCCTGGTCTACGCCCGGATGACCGGGTGGGGCCAGGACGGGCCGATGGCGGACCGCGCCGGGCACGACATCAACTACATCGCGCTCTCCGGCGCGCTGGACCCCATCGGCCGCGCCGGGAGTCCGCCGACCGTGCCGCTCAACCTGATCGGCGACTTCGGCGGCGGTGGCCTGCTGCTCGCGGTGGGCGTCCTCGCCGCGCTGTACGAGCGCGAGCGCTCCGGTCGCGGTCAGGTCGTGGACGCCTCGATGGTCGACGGCAGCGCGCTGCTGACGACGTTCCTGCACGGGATGCGCTCGGCCGGGGTGTGGGGGCCGGAGCGCGGCACCAACCTGCTCGACGGCGGGGCGCCGTTCTACGACGTCTACCGCACCGCCGACGACCGCTACGTCAGCATCGGCGCGCTGGAGCCCAAGTTCTACGCCGAGCTGCTCGTCGTGCTCGGACTGGCCGACGCCGACGTGCCCGACCGCGACGATCCCGCGCGCTGGCCGGAGCTGCGGGAGCTGATCGCGGCGACCGTGGCTTCCCGGACGCGGGAGGAGTGGGCCGAGCGCGCCGGGGGGACGGACGCGTGCCTGGTGCCCGTGCTCACCCCCGGCGAGGCCCCAGCTCACCCGCACAACGTCTCGCGCGGCACGTTCGTCGAGGTGGCCGGGCGGACCCAGCCCGCGCCGGCGCCGCGGTTCGACCGCACGCCCGCCGCCGTCCCGAGCGCCCCGCCCGGGAACGGGTCCCACACGGACACGATTCTGGCCGAAACGGGCATGACGGACGAGGACATTGACGAACTGCGTCGTTCCGGTGTTGTCGCGTGACGATCGGACGCCAATAAGAAGGCGCGGAAATAGAACGCAGGTGAACTACAGCGTTCACACAGCGTGTCCGGACATGTGGCGACCGGGTGACGGTGTGGCCGGCGTCAGCGTCTGGCTCTCCGGGGTTCAGCGAGGTTCGAGCGTCGATGTTCAGCGGGGGAGGATCTGGGCGGGCCTCCAGCCTGCTTTTCATGACATCGGCCTGGCCGCGATGCGCCTTGAGCGTCCGTTCGGGTGACATCAGGACGACGTGGAGACACCCCTGCGTCGTTCTCCGTCGGCCGAACGACCCGCCGTACGGGCGAACGGGCCGCGCGGGCGTGTGCGCCGGTGTTCGGCCGGGTGAATGGTGGACGATGACCGTTGACGCGGTGGTACCGCCACCGGCGCGTTCGGCCAGCGGACGGAGAGGCAGCTGTGCACACCAGGAAGCTCGTGGGACTCGTGGTGGCCGCGCTGGTGCTCTTCTTCCTGATCACCCAGCCGGTCGAGTCGGCCGAGGTCGTTCAGCGGGTGCTCGCGTGGCTGCGCCGGGGCGCGGAGGCCGTCGTCACGTTCGTCAAGGGTCTGTTCGCCTGATCTGACACGTCCGTGTGACGTCGCGGAAGACCCCGTTCGGTTCCCGCAGGTCCCCCGGACAGGTGACTACTGCGGGTGACATGCCCCCCGGTTCGTTGCATCCAACGGGTGGATTGCGGGCTATAACACCGTGGTAACGGGTGTTGAGGCCGATCTGGGTCTAGCGGTTGTCGTTAGCCGCGAATACGGTGCGCTGCATTGGCTGATCTTCGACCGATTGAGGAGGCAGAATGGTCGAGGACTCGGGTGTCGACGCACTGCTCAGGCAGTGGGCGGCCGAGAGGTCGGAAGACGCCGAGATGCAGGAGGTGAACCGGATCAAGGACGCGTGGCTCGCGGAAGCACCGCCGTCGGCGCCGGGAATCCCCGTGCAGCGAGCGGCGAGGAGCGGTTCGCGCGGCCTGGTGCGGGTCGAGTCCGCGGATCCCGGCTACGTGGCCGCGATGCGCAGGCGTGCACCGGAGGTCCCGGAGGACCTCCTGGCGGCGGCGGCCAGCTACTGGCAGCTGGTCGGGGACGTGTCGGAGGCCGAGCAGTGGTGGGACGCGGGGATCAGCCCCCTCGACCAGCGCGCGCTCGACTACCGGGCCGCCGGGCTCTCGCCCGCCGACCTGGGTCGCCGGCTCGGCCCGATGACGGTTCTCCAGCACCTCAGGCGGGGAAGTGCGGCCGCCTGGTGCGTGGCGAGGCTCCAGCGGCAGCGCCGCGACGGCGTCGCCTGACAGACGGGCGGGGCTCCTCGTGCGGGAGGAGCCCGGTCACGAGGGGTCGGGTCGCTTCCCACCCGGCCTCCCGGTCCCACCCCCGGTCCGGGGCCGCCCCGGCGGCCTCCTCCGGCAGCACCGCCTCCACACCTCCCGGCACGCGACTCGGCGGCTCGCCCGATCGCGGGCCGGCGCTCGTCGCCCGCGGCGCACCCGCGACGACCTGCCGATCTCCCGCCGCGCCCGACACCGGCCCGTGCGCCCGCCGCGCGCACTGAGTGCTGGACCACACCGGCGCCGGTGCTAGCGTTTTCCCCGTGCGCGGTCTCCTCACCCCGAAGCGACTCGCGGTGTTCCTCGCCTGCGTGGTGTCGCTGGTGGGATGCTGCGCGCTCGCCTGGTGGCAGTGGGAGCGCTTCTCCTCGGCCAGCGGCAGCTTCCAGAACCTCGGGTACGTGCTCCAGTGGCCGCTGTTCGGCCTCTTCCCCGCGTTCATGGTCTGGCGCCTGCGCCGCTTGAACGCCCAGCACGCCGCCGAGCTGGCCGAGGGCGCCGGGACCGACCCGGCGGAACCGGCCGACCCCCCCGCCGAGGCGCGGCAGCGGTACGTGCCCGTCGCGCACGAGGACGAGGACCCCGACGACGAGCACGCGGCCTACAACCGCTACCTCGCCGAGCTCAACGCGCGTGACCGCGCGGGCTGATCGATTCGAGAGAGGGCGGTTGTCCATGAGGGGCGCACTGGGCCGGTTCCGGTTCATGGCTTACGTGGTGGGCGTGTTCCTGCTGGTCCTGGTGGTGGCGATGGTCGTGAAGTACGCGGGCGGCCACGACGAGATGATGCGGGTCGTCGGCCCGGTCCACGGCTTCCTCTACGCCGTCTACCTCGTGCTGACCGTCGACCTGGCGATCAAGGCCCGCTGGTCGGTCAAGGGCACGGTGTTCGTGCTGATCGCCGGGACGATCCCGTTCCTGTCGTTCGTCGCCGAGCGCAAGGTGGCCGAGCGCGCGCGAGAGGGCGTCGCGCTCTGAGCCGACGTGCCGAGCCGGCGCGGGTCCGGGCGTTGCGTCTCGGCGCGCGCCCGCATAGCGTTCGGTCCGGTCAACTGAACACGGCCGTCGACGTCGCGCGGGAGAGTCCCCCTCGGGGGCGCCGAAGGAGCAATCCCTCCCCGGAATCTCTCAGGCACAGCCACCGCCCGACGAAGGCCGCTCTGAAAAGCAGGCGCCCCGGTGCGCCTCGCCCACGGTGCACACCGCGCGTGCGCGGTGAAGCTCTCAGGCTCATGACAGAGGGGGAGGCTCGCTCCCACCGGAGGAGTCTGCCCGTGGACCGTGTCCCGTCCTGCTCGCACCGCCGACCGATCGCTCGCCCACCGGCGACGACCGGCACCCCGGCACGCCCCCACCACGGAGGAACAACCTGATGGACAGCCGTCGCACGCCGTTGCACGCCGAGCACGAGGCCCTGGGTGCCGCGTTCACCGACTTCGCGGGTTGGCGGATGCCCCTGAGGTACGACAGCGAACTGGCCGAGCACCACGCCGTCCGCACGGCCGCCGGTCTCTTCGACCTCACACACATGGGTGAAATCCTGCTGAGCGGTCCCGAGGCCGCCGCCGCGCTCGACCACGCGCTCGTGGGGCACGTCTCCGCGATCGGCCTCGGTCGCGCCCGCTACACCATGATCTGCCGCGAGGACGGCGGCGTGATCGACGACCTGATCGTCTACCGCACCGGCGAGCGGGAGTACCTGGTCGTCGCGAACGCCTCCAACGCCGCCGTGGTGCTCGACGCGCTGGTGAGCCGGGCCGACGGCTTCGACACCACCGTGGTCGACGCCTCGCAGGACCACGCCCTGCTGGCCGTGCAGGGGCCGCGGTCCGCGGAGATCCTCGGCGGGCTCACCCCCACCGACCTGGACTCGGTGAAGTACTACGCCTCCTACCCGACCGAGGTCGCCGGCAAGGACGTGCTGCTCGCGCGCACCGGCTACACCGGAGAGGACGGCTTCGAGCTGTTCGTCGCCCCGGCCGACGCCCCGACCGTGTGGCAGAGGCTGCTGGAGGCCGGTCAGCCCCACGGCCTGCGCCCGGCCGGGCTGGGGTGCCGCGACACGCTGCGCCTGGAGGCCGGGATGCCGCTGTACGGCAACGAGCTGAGCGCGCAGCGCTCGCCCTACAGCGCCAACCTGGGCCGCGTGGTGAAGCTGGACAAGCCGGGGGACTTCGTGGGCCGCGCGGCGCTGGCCGCCATCGCCGAGTCGGGCGTCGACTCCGTCCTCGTGGGTCTGACGACCCCCTCCCGCCGTGCTCCCCGGCACGGCTACCCGGTGCTCGACGCCGACGGCGCGGTGATCGGCGAGATCACCAGCGGCGCGCTGTCCCCCACGCTGGGCCACTCCGTGGCGATGGCGTACGTGACGACGGCGAACGTCGAGCCCGGCACGAAGCTGTCGGTGGACGTCCGCGGCCGCCACGAGCCCGTCGAGGTCGTGCCACTGCCGTTCTACAAGCGCGCCAACTGATCCGTTCCGAGGAGATCCCCACCATGTCCGAGCAGTTCAACACCTCCCTCGCGGAGTTCGACCCCGAGGTGGCGTCGGCGGTCGCCGCCGAGCTGTCCCGGCAGCAGGGCACGCTGGAGATGATCGCGTCGGAGAACTTCACCCCGGTGTCGGTCCTCCAGGCCCAGGGTTCGGTCCTGACCAACAAGTACGCCGAGGGCTACCCCGGCCGCCGCTACTACGGCGGCTGCGAGCACGTCGACGTGATCGAGTCCCTGGCCATCGAGCGGGTGAAGGCGCTGTTCGGCGCCGGGTTCGCCAACGTGCAGCCGCACTCGGGCGCGCAGGCCAACGCGGCGGCGATGTTCGCGCTGCTCACGCCGGGCGACACGATCCTGGGCCTGGACCTGGCGCACGGCGGGCACCTGACCCACGGCATGCGGATCAACTTCTCCGGCAAGCTCTACGACGTGGTGCCCTACCACGTCTCGGAGACCGGCGGCCTGGTCGACATGGCGGAGGTGGAGCGCCTCGCCACCGAGCACCGGCCGAAGCTGATCGTCGCCGGGTGGTCGGCCTACCCGCGTCAGCTCGACTTCGCCGAGTTCCGCCGCATCGCCGACTCGGTGGGCGCGTACCTGATGGTCGACATGGCGCACTTCGCGGGCCTCGTGGCCGCCGGGCTGCACCCGAGCCCCGTGCCGCACGCCCACGTCACCACCACCACCACCCACAAGACGCTGGGCGGACCGCGCGGCGGCGTGATCCTGTCCAACGAGGTCGACATCGCGAAGAAGATCAACTCCGCGGTGTTCCCCGGCCAGCAGGGCGGTCCGCTGGAGCACGTGATCGCGGGCAAGGCCGTGGCGTTCAAGCACGCCGCGACCCCCGAGTTCGCCGACCGCCAGCGGCGGACCCTGGAGGGCGCCCGCATCCTCGCCGAGCGGCTGAGCGCGCAGGACGCCGCCGACGCCGGGGTGAAGGTGCTGACCGGCGGCACGGACGTGCACCTGGTGCTGGTGGACCTGGTGGACTCCCAGCTCGACGGCAAGCAGGCCGAGGACCGGCTGCACGAGGTCGGCATCACGGTCAACCGCAACGCCGTGCCCAACGACCCCCGCCCGCCGATGGTGACCTCGGGTCTGCGGATCGGCACGCCCGCGCTGGCGACCCGCGGCTTCGGCGCGGCCGACTTCAGCGAGGTGGCCGACGTCATCGCCGCCGCGCTCCAGCCCGAGCCCGACCTGGCCGAGCTGCGCTCCCGCGTGGAGGTGCTGGCGGCCAAGCACCCGCTGTACCCCACTCTCTGATCGCTGCCGCGACGACGAAGGGGCCCTCCGAGCGGAGGGCCCCTTCGTCGTGAGCGAGAGCGGTGCGGGAGGTGGGACCACCGGAACGCGGCGAGACCCGGCCCCTTCCCCGAGGCCGGGTCGCACCACGTCGAACTGGGGGAACGGTCACGCGACCGGCGGCGTCACTCCCGCCGGCAGGCACTCGACGTTGCGCTTGCCGTCCGGCTGGATCACGAACCAGGTGCCGCCGACGCCCTGGCCCTTCCACGCGCCGGGCTTGTCGTCCTTGGAGTAGGTGTAGACGGGCCAGTCGTCGATCGTGACCTGCGTCTGGCCGTCGGGACGCTCGACGAGACCCACCAGGTCCGGGTCGACGCCGGTGATGTCGGTCGGGACCGTCGGCGACAGCAGCGGCGGCCACGTCGTGGCGCAGGCGTCCACGCAGTTGGTCTTCGCCGCGGGCTTCGCGACGTCCTTGTCGAAGCGGTACAGCGTCCGGCCGTCGCCGTCCTGCACGACCTCGCCCATCTTGTCCACGGTCTTGCCCTGGAGCGCGATCGTGCTGACCGGCGCCGCGGCGGGGGCCTCGGTGGTGGTGGCGGCGGGCGCCTGCGCGCCGGCCTGGTCCGGGTCGGCGGCGGTGCCGTAGCCGTCGTCGGCCTGCGCCTGCTGCCGCAGCTTGTCCGGCTGGACCTGCGCCACGGGGGTGTTGCTCTGCGCTCCGGTCGCGTAGGAGGTCCACAGTCCCAGGCCCAGCACGACTGCCAGACCTGCGGCCACGCTGACGGCGATGCGGTTTTTGCGGATCACACTCATGTCCTCCTCATCCGTCGGTCGCTCTCACACAGCCCTACGGCCCCGGGAGCGCCGCGGTTCAGAAGGGACGTGCACGAGGCGGTGCCGCGTCACTCCGCCGAGTGACGGGGCACCGCTCACCTCCACCCGACCGTGGCACCCCGCACGGTCATCTGCGAAGGTGACCGGCGTGGGCAACGAGATCTCCTTCCCGCGCCAGCACGCGCGCACCCAGCGGTTCACCCTCGGCGCTCCGCGCACCTTCGTGGTCGCGCCGGACGGCTCGCGCGTGCTGTTCCTGCGCGCCACGTCGCCGAGCGCGCGGGCCAACGGGCTGTGGGCGCTCGACACCGCCACCGGCGAGGAGACGCTGCTCGCCGACCCCGCCGCGCTGCTCGCCGATCCGGAGGACCTGCCGCCGGAGGAGCGGGCCCGCCGCGAGCGCAGCCGCGAGCAGGCGGCCGGCATCGTCGGCTACGCAGCCGACCGGCAGGCCGACGTCGTCTCCTTCGCCCTGTCCGGCAAGCTCTTCGTCGTCGAGGGCGACACCGTGCGCGAACTGGCCGCGGCGGGCGCGGTCGTCGACCCGAGGGTGGACCCGACCGGCTCCCGCGTCGCCTACGTCACCGGCGGCGCGCTGCACGTCGTGGAGCTGGACACGGGCGCGGACCGCGTCGTGGCCGAGCCGGACGGCCCCGAGATCACCTGGGGGCTCGCCGAGTTCATCGCCGCGGAGGAGATGAGCCGCTACCGCGGCCACTGGTGGTCCCCCGACGGGCGGACGCTGCTCGCCGCGCGCGTGGACAACGGTCCCGTGGCGCGCTGGTACGTCGCCGATCCGGCGAACCCCGGCACTCCGGCCGGTGAGATCGCCTACCCAGCCGCCGGAACCGACAACGCCGTCGTAACCCTCGCCCTGTTCGGAGAGGACGGCGCGCGGACCGACGTGGACCTGGACCACACCGCGTTCCCGTACCTCAACTCCGTGCGCTGGCCGGACTCCGGCGCACCGCTGCTCGCCGTGCAGACCCGCGACCAGCGCACGGTGCGCGTGCTCGCGCTGGACCCGGACAGCGGCGCGACGCGGGTGCTGCACGACGAGACCGACGAGCGCTGGGTCGAGGTCGCCGCCGGATCGCCGGACCGCACGCCCGACGGCCGCCTCGTCCTGCTCGCGCCGCGCGAGGGCGCGTACCGGCTGCTGGTGGGCGGGCAGGCGCTGACGCCGGTGTCGCTCCAGGTCCGCTCGCTGCTCGACGTGACGTCGACCGACGCTCTCGTCACCGCGTCCGAAGAGGACCCCGCGCAGGTCCACGTCTTCCGCGTGCGCCTGTCCGACGGCTCGGTCCAGCGGCTGTCCGAGGTGGACGGCGTGCACGGCGCGGTGCGCGGCGGCGACGTCCTCGTGCTGTCGTCGTCGACGCTGGACCGGTTCGGCCAGCGGGTCGTCGTCTCGCGCGACGGCGACGAGGTCGCCGAGATCGTCTCGTGGGCCGAGACGCCGGTGATCACGCCGAACGTGCGGCTGCTGTCGGTGGGGGAG
Source organism: Umezawaea beigongshangensis (assembly GCF_016464305.1). Classification (GTDB taxonomy): domain Bacteria; phylum Actinomycetota; class Actinomycetes; order Mycobacteriales; family Pseudonocardiaceae; genus Umezawaea_A; species Umezawaea_A beigongshangensis. Next base: position 146,162 of record NZ_JAEIOJ010000001.1, on the reverse strand, counting down.
CGCAACCTGCGCTGCGCGCTGCTGCTGCCCACCGGGCACGTGCCCGGTTCCGGCCAGCTGCCGGTGCTGCTCGACCCCTACGGCGGCCCGCACGCCCAGCGCGTGCTGCACGCCCGCGGCGCCCACCTGACCTCGCAGTGGCTGGCCGACCAGGGCTTCGCGGTCCTCGTCGTGGACGGTCGCGGCACGCCGGGACGCGGTCCGGCGTGGGAGCGGCAGATCCACCTCGACCTGACCGTGACGCTCCAGGACCAGGTGGACGCGCTCCGGGGGGTCGCCGAGACCGAGCCGGACCTGGACCTGAGCCGGGTCGGCGTCCGCGGCTGGTCCTACGGCGGCTACCTGGCCGCGCTCGCGGTGCTGCGCCGCCCGGACGTGTTCCACGCGGCCGTCGCCGGTGCTCCCGTGACGGACTGGCGGCTCTACGACACGCACTACACCGAGCGCTACCTCGGGCACCCCGAGAAGCAGCCCGACGTGTACGACGCGAACTCGCTGATCGCGGACGCGGGCTCGCTGGAGCGGCCCCTGCTGATCGTGCACGGCCTCGCCGACGACAACGTGGTGGCCGCGCACACGCTGCGGCTGTCCTCCGCGCTGCTCGCCGCGGGCCGCCCGCACTCGGTGCTGCCGCTGTCCGGCGTCACGCACATGACCCCGCAGGAGCAGGTGGCGGAGAACCTCCTGCTGCTCCAGGTGGACTTCCTGAAGCGAGCGCTGGGGGTGTGAACGCGACCGGGGGAGGCACTCGTGACGAGCACCTCCCCCGGAACGGTCGATCCGATCAGGCGTTGCGCACCGCGTGCGGGGCCACCGAGTTGCCGCGCAGCGCGAGCGCGTCGATCGACCGCGGCCGGTAGCCGCACGTCTCCAGTCGCCGCACCATCAGCTCGGTCGGGTCCTCGACGACGTCGGCACGCCCGAACAGGTAGGCCCACTCGTGCTCGTCCGAGCCGTAGTAGGCGACGGTGTCGAACACCTCGTTGAACCGCTGCCACGAGCGGATCAGCGTGCCGTTGCGCCACATCGTCTGGCACCCGGCCTGGTTGACCACGACACCGCCGGGCGAGAGCACCGAGCGGGCCATCCGCAGGAAGTCCGTGCCGTAGAGGCGGTTGTGCTGCGCCTCCTCCTCGCGCTCGTCGGGCAGGTCGATCAGCACGACGTCGTAGCGGTCGGTGCCCTCCGAGGCGCGGCGCAGGAACTCCCAGCCGTCCGTGTAGTGCACGCGCACGGCGCCCTCGCCGCGCTCGGCCCGCGCCAGCTCCTCGGCCGTGTAGCCGTAGGGCAGGTGCTCGGCGCACAGCTTCACCGCCTGCGAGTCGATGTCGACGTGGTCGACGACCGTCGCGCCAGCGGCCACGGCCATCTGGCACACGACGCCCTCGCTGGACCCGACGACCAGCACCCGGTCGACCCGGTCGGCCAGCAGCAGGGCGGGCACCATGAGCGCCTCGTGGTAGACGAGCTGGCTGAACTCGGTGCTCTGCCGGTCGTCGTCGCAGAACAGGGACACGCCCTGCGCGGTCCTCGCGATCACCAGGTGCTGGAAGTCGGTCCGGGTGTCCACCAGCACCTCCTCCAGCTCCCACAGCCGGTGCAGTCCGGCGCCGAGCGGTTCCAGGATCGTGCTGCTGATGGCGGTCACGCGGTCTTCTCCTTGTCGTACACCAGGGCCGGAACCCTCCGGCCCCGTTCGATCGAGTCCGTCCGTGTCGAGACCGCGCCCAGCGCGTCGGCCAGCAGCTGCACGGCCAGCGCGGGCTTGGCCCTGGTACCGCAGGTGAACACGTCGACGAACAGCGAACCCACCTCGGGATAGGTGTGGATCGAGGCGTGCGACTCCGACAGCAGCGCCAGCACGGTGATCCCCTGCGGGTCGAACTGCTTGGAGATCACCTCCAGCACCGTCGCGTCGGCCTGCGTCAGCGCTTCACCGAGCGCGTGGCGCAAGAACTGCTCGTCGTCCAGCAGTTCGGCGCTCACGCCCTCCAGCTCGGCGAGCACGTGCTGTCCCGCGAACAAGCCGACCGGCTCGTCCTGACAGGGAACATCGGACATCAATCACTCCAAACGCGATCAACAGCGGAACTACGCGGACGAACTCGGGGGTGTGCGGTCACCGCACGCAGTGCACGGCCAGCGGGCCGAATCCGTTGAACTCCACGGACGAGTAGCTCGCGGTGTAGGCGCCGGCGTTGACCAGGTCGACGTGGTCACCGGCCCGCAGGTCCAGGGGCAGGTCGTAACGGGTGTTCTGGTAGATCACGTCGTCGGCGTCGCAGGTGGGACCGGCGAGCACCACCGGACCCGTCGCGCCGCCGTCGCGAGAGGTGAGCAGCGGGTAGGCGATGGCCTCGCCCTCGGTCTCGGCGAGCCCCTGGTAGCGGCCGATGTCGAGGAACACCCAGCGCCGGTCGTCGGTGTAGGACTTGCGCGACACCAGCACGACCTCGGAGCGGACGACGCCGGCCTCGGCCACGACGGCGCGGCCGGGCTCGATCATGACTCGCGGGGTCCGGTCGCCGAAGTGCTCGCGCACCGACGCCGTGATGCCGGCGGCGAAGTCGGCCAGCGGCGGGGGGACGGAGCCGCGGTAGGTGGCGGGCAGACCGCCGCCGAGGTTCAGCGTCGTGAGCTCGACCCCCTCGGCGCGCAGCTTGCCGAACACGGTGGCCGCGTCCGCGATCCCGCCGTCCCACGCCCGCGTCGAGAGCTGCTGGGACCCGGCGTGGAAGGCGACGCCGCTCGCCCGCAGGCCCAGCTCGTGGGCCAGGAGCAGCAGGTCGGTCGCCATGTCGGGGGCGCAGCCGAACTTCTTGCCGAACGGGTAGGTCGAGCCGACGGCGTCGACCACGATGCGCAGCAGCACCGAGGAGCCGGGCGCGTGCTCGGCGAGGGCCCGCACGTCCTGCTCGCTGTCGGAGACGAACAGCCGCACGCCCCGCGCGTACGCGTGGGCGACGTCGGCGGCCTTCTTGATCGGGTTGCTGTAGGAGATCGTCTCGGGAGCGGCGCCCCGCGCCAGGCACAGGTCGATCTCGGCGGGGCTGGCGACGTCGAAGCTCGCGCCCTCCGCGACCAGCAGCCCGATCACCTCGGGAGCGGGGTTCGCCTTCACCGCGTAGAAGATCCCGGCCCGCGGCAGCGCGTCGCGGACGGCCGCGAACCGCTGCCGCACCGTCTCCAGGTCGACCACGAGGCACGGCGTCGCGGGCCGCTCCTCGTCCAGGAAGCGGCGGATGCGTTCGTGTCGCGTCTCCAGCCGGGCACCGGCGCCACCGGGCACCGGCGACATCCCCGAGGGGGTAGAGCTCTCCGTCATTCCGCTCCTGGATCTCCCTCCGCACCCGCGCTCGGGCACGGCCGTCCACTGTAGGTCCTCCGAGGAGGAACAGCCGCATCCCGGAGCGACTTTGTGACGTGGCTAGCTGGAGCGCAGCTCGATCACGGAGATGTCCGGCGGCGCGCCCACCCGCACCGGCGGTCCCCAGAAGCCCGCACCGCGACTCACGTAGACCTGCGTGCCGTCCACCGTCGCGAGACCCGCCACGACCGGCTGCTGCACCGGCACGGCCAGGCTGAAGGGGAACATCTGCCCGCCGTGGGTGTGCCCGGACAGCTGGAGGTCGACGCCCCGCCGCGCGGCGTCGGCGACCTGCACCGGCTGGTGGGCCATGAGCACGACCGGCCGCGAGTCGTCCCGGCCGTCCAGCGCGCGGTCCAGGTCGGGGGCGTCGTCGTAGTTGCGGCCGGTCACGTCGTTGATCCCGGCGAGGTCGAAGCCGGCCCCACCGCGTTCGATCGCGAGGCGCTCGTTGCGCAGCGGGTTGACGCCGAGGCGCTCCAGCTCGGACAGCCACGGCTCGGCGCCGGAGAAGTACTCGTGGTTGCCGGTGACGAAGAAGCTGCCGTACGGGCTCACCAGGTCGCGCAGCGGAGCGGCGGCCTCGCCCAGCTCGTCCACGGAGCCGTCGACCAGGTCGCCGACGATCGCGACGAGGTCCGGCTGCTGCTCGTTGATCATCCGGACGATGCGCTCGGTGTGCGAGCGGCCCAGCAGCGGGCCGAGGTGGATGTCGCTGACCACGGCCACCCGGAACCCCGACAGCGACGGGTCGAGCTTGTTCAGCACGACCGGCACCCGCCTCAGGTCCGGGGTGCCGAGCGCCCGCGTCGCGCCGTACCCGACCACCGAGCCGGCCGCGACACCACCGGCGACGGCCAGCGAGCGGGCGATGAACAGGCGGCGACCCGTGTCGATCCGGACGGCGTCGCGCTCCCGCGGAACCTCCGGCGTCCGCTGGTCCGGCTCCTCCGCGGCGATCGCGGCCCCGGACGTCCCGACGGCCACCGGTTCCCCGGCCCGCACCGGGGCCGCGCCGCGGGCGCGGCGGTTCAGCACGAGCCGCGGGATCTCCAGCACGCCGAGCAGCAGCGTCAGGTAGAACATCGCCGCGAGCCAGAGGTACCCGGGCCACGCCACGAACCGGGCGACCTCCGGGGAGGCGGACCGCGAGAGGACGAGCGCGGCGAGCATCACCGCGAAGGCGACGACGAGAGCCGCCGTGCCGAACAGGCGGCCACGACCGCCTGGACGCGAGGTGTCCCGCACCAGTCTGCGCCACAGGTAGTAGTGGGCGAGCGCGCAGGGCACGCCGAGGATCAGGGCGAACAACAAGCGGGGCCTCCGAAGAACGTGACGGTACGTCCCATTGTCCTCGTTCGGGTGAGTGCGATGTACGAGGGACGGGTGATGGGGAGCACACCGGACGGATTCGTCGCGTCGCGGTGCAACCCGCGCGGTGCTCGCCGGCGTGAGTAACCCGCAACGCAGAACGGGGAGGACGAATGAGTGATCGGGACGCCGCGTTCGCCGAGTACTTCGCGGCCCGGTCCGACGCCATGCGCAACACGGCGTACCTGCTGTGCGGCGACTGGCACCGCGCAGAAGACCTGGTGCAGCAGACCTTCGTCAAGCTGTACCGGGTGTGGTGGCGGATCTCCCGCCACGAGGCGCTCGACGCCTACACCCGCCGGACGCTCGTGCGGACCTTCGTGTCCGACCTGCGCCGCGGCTGGTTCCGCAACGAGCGCGTCACCGACTCCCCCACCGACGTGCGGTCCGAGCAGCGGCACCACGCGGAAGAACGGATGGTGCTGCTGGAGGCGCTGGAGAAGGTGCCGCCGCGACAGCGCGCCGTGATCGTCCTGCGCTACTGGGAGGACCAGTCGGTGGAGGACACCGCCCGGCTTCTCGGATGTTCGCGAGGAACGGTGAAGAGCCAGGCCTCGCGGGGGTTGCAGACGCTGCGACGCCTGCTCGACGCCACCCCGACCATCTCGTCCGCGGAGAGGAACCGATGAACGAACACGAGGTCAAGCGCGTCCTGGAGGACGTGGTGGTGGCGAGCGGCCCGCCCCCGAGCATGGACCCGGTCGCCGTGCTGGAGGCGGCGCGAGCCGCACGGCGGCGCAGGCGGGCGACCTTCGGCGCGGTCGGCGCGGGAGCCGCCGTCGTGATCATCGCCGTCGGCGCGGTGGTCCTGCCGGGACTGTCCGGCGGCGGGCAGCGGGTCGGACCGGCAGCCGGACCGCGGCCGACGTCGACCGTGCAGGAGACCCCGGCCCCCACCAGCCCTCCCGGCGCGGCCGAGTCCTCCGCCCCGCCCAGCGGCCGGACCGACCCCACCGCGAGGAGCGGACCGCGCGCCGACCGGGCCGTGGAGCTCGTCGACGTCCTCACGTCGATGCTCCCGGCGGGCGTCGACGTGGCTGACGGGACCCACGAGCTCTCGGGCGACCCGCTCCTGCGGGCCGGGGCCAGCTACGACGCCGTCGAGGACGGCCGGGAGCTGTGGAGCTACAGCGTCGAACTCCCCGTCGCCGCGGACGGCGTCGCCGAGTCCGGTGTCGGCCTGGTCGAGGTCCTCGTCCGGACCGCCCGTTCCGGTGTGCCGGCCGACGCCTGCGAGGCGGTGTCGGCGCACCCCCGGCCGGAGCACGGCGAGTGCACCCCGATCGACGTGGACGGTGAGCAGGTGGTCCTCGTCGAGGGCGCCGCGGACGCCGAGGACGCCGAGACCGCCGACCAGGTCGCCGTGCACGTGCACGAGGACGGCACCTACGTCCAGGTGATCCAGTCCCTGGCCTTTCCGCACTCCGGGCGACCGGCGATGGGAGAGCTGCCCATGACCGTCGAGGAGCTCGCCGCCCTCACCGTGGACGAACGCTTCCACGTCGTGGAGTAGGCGCGCGCCCACCGCCAGGACCAGCGGGACCGGGGTTCGTCCGGTCCCGCTGGGGCGCGTCAGACCGGCGGGATCAGGCCGGTGAACGTCCGGTTGCCGTCGCAGTGCGGGCACGGGCGGCCGTTGTCGATCGTCCTCGGGGCCCCGCTGACGACCGCCATCACCGGGCTCGCGACGAAGCCCGCACCGCCGCAGAGCTGGCAGATGGTGCGCGGCTCACGCGTCACCTCGAAGAGGTCGGAACCGTCCTCCTCGTAGTCGTCCTCGTCGAACTCGTCATCATCGTCCGAGAAGTCGTCCTCGGGTTCCTCGTCGGCGCTCATCGATCGCCACCGTACTCGCTGAGAGCTGTGCCACGGACGCCCGTGCGGTGCGTTTCGCCAGGTAACGTCCACGCGTTCCGCTCCTTCCCGTGGTGGTGAACCGTGCGCACGCTGCTCCTCGACAACCACGACTCGTTCACCGCCAACCTGTACCACCAGCTGGCGCGGGTGAACGGCCGCGAGCCCGTCGTGGTCCGCAACGACGACCCCGCCTGGAGACCGGGCGACCTCGACGCGTTCGACAACGTCGTGATCTCGCCCGGCCCCGGCACGCCCCACCGGCTCTCCGACGTCGGGATCTGCCGGGACGTCGTCGCGCACGCCGAGATCCCGCTGCTGGGCGTGTGCCTCGGCCACCAGGCGCTGTGCCTCGCGCACGGGGCCGTCGTCGGCCCGGCTCCCGAGCCGCGCCACGGTCTGACCTCGTCCGTGCGGCACACCGGCACCGGCCTCTTCGCGGGCCTGCCCCCGTCGTTCGAGGTCGTGCGCTACCACTCGCTCGCCGTCACCGGCCTGCCGCCGGAGCTGGAACCGCTCGCCGTCGCCGACGACGGGGTGCTCATGGCCGTGCAGCACCGCCGGCGGGCGGCGTGGGGCGTGCAGTTCCACCCCGAGTCCGTCCGCACCGCCCACGGCGACGACCTGCTCGCCAACTTCCGCCGCCTCACCCCGCGCCGCGCCGCCCGCGAGGAGGTCCCCCGCAGCGCACCGGCCCGCCCGGCGCCCGCGCACCGCGTCGTCGTGCGCACCCTGGACGCGCACCCGTCGCCGGAGGCCGCGTTCGACGCCCTGCACGGCGGGTCCGAGCACGCGTTCTGGCTCGACAGCAGCGGCGGGGGCGGACGCTTCTCGTTCCTGGGCGACGCCTCCGGGCCGCTCGCCCGCGTGGCCACCTACGACGTCGCCGAGCAGCTGCTCACCGTCTCCGGCGAGCAGGAGCACGTCGAGTCGTTCTTCGACTGGCTGGACGCCGACGTGGCCCGCAACGCCGTGTCGCCGCACGGCCTGCCGTTCGGCTTCGCCCTGGGCTGGGTGGGCTACCTCGGCTACGAGCTGAAGGCCGAGACCGGCGGGAACGCCGCCCACCGCGCCGACCACGCCGACGCCGCGATGATCTTCGCCGACCGCGCCGTGGTCTTCGACCACGTCCTGCGGCGCGTGCACCTGCTGGCCCTGGAGGGCGCGGCGGCGGGCTGGCTGGAGGAGACCGAACGCGTCCTGCGCGCCCTGACCGGCTCCGCGCCGCCGGTGGCCGCTCCGGTGCGCGTGCCGGGCGACGCGCGGCCGCGCCACTCGCGCGCGCAGTACCTGAAGCTCGTCGCGGCCTGCCAGGAGGCCATCACCGCGGGGGAGACCTACGAGGTGTGCCTCACCAACACGGTGAGCTGGGACGGCGACCTCGATCCCCGCGAGGCGTACCGGGTCCTGCGCCGCGAGAGCCCCGCGCCGTTCGCCGCCCTGCTGCGCTTCGCCGACCTGTGGGTTCTCAGCGCGTCACCGGAGCGTTTTCTGCGCGTGACCGCCGACGGCGAGGCCGAATCACGCCCCATCAAGGGCACCAGGCCCCGCGGTGAGAATCCCGAACAGGACGCCGCGCTGCGCGCCGATCTCGCGTCGAGCGTCAAGGACCGGGCCGAGAACCTGATGATCGTCGATCTGGTCCGCAACGACCTGGGAACGTGCGCTGAGATCGACTCCGTCGAGGTCCCGCGAATGTTCGAGGTGGAGAGCTACGCCACCGTGCACCAGCTCGTGAGCACCGTCCGGGCACGCCTGCGTCCGAACGCGTCGGCGGTGCGCTGCGTGCGAGCGGCATTCCCCGGCGGCTCCATGACCGGAGCGCCCAAGATCCGAACAATGCAGATCCTGGACGACCTGGAGGCCGGTCCGAGAGGAGTCTACTCGGGGGCGCTGGGATACTTCTCGCTGTCCGGCGCGGCCGACTTCAGCATCGTCATCAGGACCCTGGTGGTCGACGGCGACAAGGTGAGTTTCGGGGTCGGCGGAGCGGTCATCGCGCTGTCCGATCCCGGACAGGAATTCGAGGAGACGGCCGTCAAGGCGACAGCGGCGCTGCGTCTGCTCGGAGCGACCTTTCCCGACCGCTGAGCTGGGAGTACCGTGCTGGCGCGGACTTCTCGCGCCGCGGGGGCGAGGGGCGCCCCCGCGACACGAGAAACCGAGCGAGACACGCCGCGGGTCAGGAGGCGTGCGCTTCCTGGAACTGCACGACCAGACCCTGCGGAATGCGGCCCCGGTCGGAGATCTGGTGGCCCTGCGCCCGCGCCCAGTCGCGAATCTGCTGCGCCTGGGCCTTGTCGCTGGCCTTGATGGTGCTCTTGCCCGTGCCCTTGCGCTGCTTGCGGCCACCAGCGCGACGCGCCTTCGCCACGAAGTCGGCCAGGGAGTCGCGAAGCTTGTCGGCATTCTCCTTCGACAGGTCGATGGAGTACTCGACACCGTCGAGAGCGAAGGTCACCGTCTCATCGGCCTGGTCACCGGTGAGGTCGTCGATGAGTTGAACCACCGTCTGCTGTGCCACTAGTTCCTCCGTGTGTGCTCGCATAGAGCGCGTTGCCCCCGACAGTAACTGTGGACGCGCTTCGCGCTCACCATAGTGCACTGTGACAAACAGAAGCCAACCTTTCTCACCAGAATGTGCCAAGAGCGCCCGTTCGTGGCCTTTTCGCGACCGTCGTCCTCTGCGGAAAATGGGTGGTGAAGCCGGTCACGCGCCACAATCGGCCAGTCGCACGTATCCTGGACCGGATACCCGCCGGGGGTAGGGAGGGCAGGTCTGATGCACGGGTACACCGCCGACAAGGACGCCTACCTGAAGCGACTGCGCCGCGTGGAGGGGCAGATCAGGGGTCTTCAGCGCATGGTCGAGGGCGACGAGTACTGCATCGACGTGCTCACCCAGATCGCCGCCGCGACGAAGGCCCTCCAGGCCGTCTCGCTGGGCCTGCTGGACGAGCACCTCAAGCACTGCGTCGCCCAGGCGGCCGCCGAGGGCGGCCCGGTGGCGGAGGCGAAGATCCAGGAGGCGAGCGAGGCCATAGCCCGTCTGGTCCGCTCGTGATCCGCGAGTCGGACGTTCGCGGGTGCGGGCCGTCCGGCCGGGTCTGATCCAGTAGAGTCAGCACTCGCCGGCCCCCGTAGCCCAATCGGCAGAGGCAGCGGACTCAAAATCCGTCCAGTGTCAGTTCGAGTCTGACCGGGGGCACCACCGCTCGGCCGCGGCGACAACCGGATCAGGACCACCGGAGCTGATCCGTCTCGACGCCGTGTGGGAGAAGGCGGAGAAGAAAATCGTCGAGTTCCGGGCTCAGGTCGACGAGCGGCGCTCGGCGGAGTCGGCGGTCCCGCGTCGTCGACGAGTGGCTGCGCACGAGTGAGATCGGCAACAGCACCCGCAGGACCTCCGTCGGCTGCGCCGAGCGCACGGTCGCGCCGGCAGTCGGCAGGATCGCCGTCAGAGCTGGCCGCCCGGACCTTCGAAGACCTCCACGCCGAGCTGCGCCGCTGCCGCGCCCGCTGTGACGGTAAGCCGCTCGTCTGCAGGGGCGTGGCGGCGTCCACCGTCCGTCAGATCCGCCCGATCCCCAGCGGCACGCGGAACGCGGCCGTCCGCCGGGAGCGGATCAGCTCCGGTCCGGTTCGGGTCGCCCGCGTCCGAAGTGGACTCGCCGCAGCCGGACCGCCCACATCGGTGGAAGCGGTCCGGCTGGCCGAGGAGGCGTTCCGCGTGGACGACGACCGGGGAGCGCTCGTGCGTCGATCCCCTCGTGTCGTGCAGACGGTGTTGTGCCACTTCGGCTCTGACGGGGCCGGCGATGCCGGCCGTGCGGGGTGCGGGCGCTGGCCCAGATCCCGCACGGCCTGCGAGGCCCTCTCGCCACGACCGCGGACTACTCGCTGATGACGACGGCACGATCGAACGCGACGAACCCGGCGAAGTCCCTGCCGACCCGCTCGACGGCGTCCGCACGGGGTGCCGTGTACGCCCAAGCGACGTCCTTCGGGCCGCCGACGAGGGAGTAGTACTCGGCCTGCCCCTTCCAGGGGCACGTGTACGCGGTCGGGCTCGGTTCCAGCACCGACCACTCGACAGAGCTCGGAGGGAAGTACCGGTTCCCCTCGATCAGAACGAGATCTTCAGCGTCCGCGGTCGCGATGACCCGGTCTCCGAGTGCGGCTTTCACGTCGACCTCCCGATGAAGTGATGGATGCCTCTCACGGCCGGGTGAACCGGTTCTTCTCCACCCGCTCGTGCTCGGGCCACAACCTGTGGGGGTACCCCAGCTGCGGCGCGCTCACCTCGTCCAGCTGTTCGAGCTGACGCGTCGAGACGTCCAGCTCGCTGGCCGCGAGGTAGGACGTGAGCTGGTCCACGCTCCTCGGTCCCATGATGGGGATCACCCCCTTCGACATCGACCACCTGATCGCCACCCGCTCCGGAGTCGTGTCGAGGTCCACGGCGACGCTCTCGACGGCATCCAGAACCCTCGCCTTGGCGGGGTCGTCCTCCCCGTGGAGGAACTGGCTGATCGAGCTCTGCGCGCGACCCGTTTCGCCCCGCCGGTACTTGCCCGTCAGAAGACCGCCGCCGAGAGGCGAGAACCCGAGGACGCCCAGGCCGAAGGCTTCTGCCATCGGCACCAACTCCCGTTCGGCATTGCGCTCGACGAGACTGTACTCGACCTGAATCGCCACGAGAGGGGCCCAGCCCTGCTGCTGCGCCAGGGTGACTCCCGTTGCCACACGCCATGCGGGGAAATTGCAGAGACCGGCGTACAGGATCTTGCCGGCGCGCGTCAGGTCGTCGAAGGCTCGCACGATCTCCTCGACGGGAGTGGACGTGTCGGCCACGTGGGCCCAGAACACGTCCACCCGGTCGGTGCCCAGTCGACGCAAACTCTGCTCCAGGGACTGGACCATCGCCTTTCGACTGTTCCCGGTCATCTGGAGGCCGCTGCTCGCCGAAGTCCCCATGGTGTACTTCGTCGCCAGAACCACCTCCTCGCGATCCGAGGAGATGATGTCCGAGAGGTATTCCTCGGCATCCCCCGACTGGTAGTTGGAGGCGGTGTCGATGAAGTTTCCTCCCGCTTCTCTGTAGGTGTCGTACATCGCCCGAGCCTCGGGCGCCCGCGCCCCGTGTCCCCAGCCCGTGCCGAAATTACCCGTCCCCAGCGACAGTTCTGATACTCGCAGCCCTGAGCTTCCGAGAAATCGGTACCGCATGCGTCTGCTGCTCCTCGTGTCGATCCGGCGTGAGCAGGCTTCGCACGCCTGGCAACTCCCGCCGTCGAACACCCATCGTTCCCACCGCTGGGCGTACAGTCCATAACGTGCAGTCCAGGAATGTTTATCGATCGTCCACCGCCGAGGTCCCCCTCGACGCGCACGACCCCTTCCGGGTCGCCCTGGCGCTGGCGCGGCCCCGGACCGTCGCTCCCGTCCCGCTCCACGCGACGGCGCCGTGGGGAGCTCAGTTCTCCCCCTTCCCGCACATCAAGCTCGGCGTGATGGTGGAAGGCGAGTGCTGGCTGTGCGTCGACGGACTGGAACCCGTTCTCCTGAGCACGGGCGATTTCTACCTTCTCGGAAATCCGCCCCCCTACGGCCTCGGCAGTTCGATCGAGGAGGCCCGAGCTCGCGACTCGAACGGGCTGCTCAGCGAGGAGCTCTCCGCGAGTGTTCACGAGATCTCTCGCGGCTCCGTCATGTACACGTGCAGCGTCGACTTCGAGTTCCGGAGCTCCGATGCGTCGACCCTGTTCTCATCGCTTCCCCCGGCTGTGATCGTCACAGCGGACGATGCTGACGGAAGACTGCTCTGGAACATCGCGGCCCTCCTCGTCCACGAGATCGAGACGCACAAGGCGGGCAGGTCTCTCGTCCTCGAGCACGTGGCTCAAATTCTGCTGGTGCACATGCTGAGGTCGCACGCCGGTTCGTCCCGCGAGCCCCTGGGATGGCTCGCGTCGGTCGTCGACGACGGAATCGGGGCAGCACTGCGAGCTATGCACGCCGAACCGCGCCGTCGCTGGACGCTCGACGAGCTCGCCAAGATCTCGACGATGTCGAGGTCGGCTTTCGCCGCGAACTTCAGAGACAGGGTGGGAAGACCTCCCCTGGACTACCTCATCGAGTGGAGAATGCAGCTCGCGCGTGCCGCACTGCGCACCGAAGACTCCCTCACGGTCATAGCAGGAGCCATCGGGTACCAGTCCGAAAGTGCTTTCAGCACCGCGTTTCGGCGCGTTGTGGGGATGTCACCACGAGAGTTCCGCGTCTCGCTGCACGCGCAGCCGGGGGACCGCGGGGCCGGTGGTTCTCCGCCGGTGGGAGCGTCCGAGGTGCACGACCTGGAGCGCGGAGACGACGGCCGAGTCCGGATCGGGAATCGACCTGCTTCTGGTGGTCGAGACACGGGATCGCACTCCGGCTCGTGACGCCGGTGCTCCAGCGACACTTCGGCACCGATCGTCGCGGCTGGTGGTGCCCCCGGTTCCGGTGGGGCCGCACCGGGGGCACCACCGGTGACGGATCACCGGCGCGCTGACGCGCCCTCGCACGCGTGGGCCGGGATGCGGCCACCGCGCGCGGTGGTCCCACCCCGCCGCCGCCGTCTCCGTCGGCTGCCCGACGGAGAACTCGATCTCCCCGGCCGTGAGGTCCAGCTCCGTGGCGGCCAACGTGCTCTCCAGGTCAGAGCCGCGGCTCCGCCGAAGCGGGCGCACCCCCGGCCCCCGCGACCTGTGGTCCGCGGGGGCCGGGGGAGAGGGGAGGGGTCAGCCCGCAGCGCGGCCGATGAGCGTGACGACCGCGTCCGGACGCGAGACCGCCACGGCGTGCGACGCCCCCTCGACGGTCACGGTGGCGCGCGAACCAGCCCGGTCGGCCATGAACTTCTGCGCCCGCAGGGGGATGTTCTTGTCGGCGCCGGCCAGCAGGAACCACGAGGGGACGGTCGCCCAGGCGGGTTCGCCGGACGCCTCGTTCAGGGCGACGTTCCGGATGGGACGCTGGGTGCTCGCCATGAGGGCGGCCTGTCGCGCCGGAACGTCGGCCGCGAACTGCTGCCGGAAGAGCGAGGGCTTGATGTAGAGGTCCTCCGAGCCGTCGGGCAGCGGAACCGGTGCCAGCGTCTCGCCCAGCGTGCTGCCGGGGTACTTCGCGGCGAGTTGTGCCGCGGCTTCGCCCTCGGCCGGGGCGAAGGCGGCGACGTACACCAGCGCCTTCACCTTCGGCGACCGTGCCTTCGCGTTGGTGATGACGGCACCGCCGTAGGAGTGGCCGACGAGCACCACGGGTCCGTCGATGGTGGCGAGACGCGCGTCGAGGGCGTCGGCGTCGGAGCGGACTCCGCGCAGGGGGTTGGCCACGGCGACGGCGGTGTAGCCGCGCCGCTGCAACCGCTCCAGGACGGGGGTCCAGCTGGAGCCGTCCGCGAAGGCGCCGTGGACGAGGACGATCGTGGGCTTCTGCCCGCCCGACGGGTGGGCGGCCACGGCGTTCGACGTGCCGAACAGGGCGAGCCCGGCGGCGGCGGCGAGCACGGCCAGCAGAGCGGTGACGCGTGCGGTGAGGCGGTGCGTGAGCGTGTGGATGTCAGGCTCTCAGTCTGCGAGGAAGGCGATCAGGGCGGCGTTGACCTCGGCCGCGTGGGTGAGCAGCAGGCCGTGCGGAGCACCGTCGATCTCGACGTAGCGCGCCTCGGGCAGGCGGCGGCGGAACTCGCGGGCGGTGGCGTCGATCGGCAGGATGCGGTCGGCGGTGCCGTGCAGGATCAGCGACGGCACGTCGATGCGCTCCACGTCGGCTCGGAAGTCCGTCAGCCACGCCGGAACGCAGGCGTAGGCCGCCACGGGCGCCGAGTCGACGGCGGTGGCCCAGTTCGCCCGGAGCGCGGCCTCGCTGAGACGGGACCCGAGCGTCTCGTCGGTGTTGAAGAAGTCGACGAAGAAGTTCTGGTACCAGGCGTAGCGGTCGGCCTCGGCCTGCTCGGCGATGCCGTCGAACACCGACTGCGGCACGCCCGCGGGGTTGTCCTCCGTCTGCAGCAGGAACGGCTGGAGCGCGCCGAGGAACGCCGCCTTCGCCACTCGCTCCGAGCCGTAGGTGCCGAGGTAGCGGGCGACCTCGCCCGAGCCCATCGAGAAGCCGACGAGGACGACGTCACGCAGGTCGAGCTGGGTCAGGACCTTGTCCAGATCACCGGCGAAGGTGTCGTAGTCGTAGCCCGTCATGGTCTTGCTCGACCGGCCGAAGCCCCGGCGGTCGTAGGTGATGACGCGGTAGCCGGCCTCGACCAGCGCGATGGTCTGCTTCTCCCACGACTGCCCGTCCAGCGGGTAGCCGTGGATCAGGACGACCGGCTGGCCGGAGCCGTGGTCCTCGTAGTAGAGCTCGACGCCGGTCGAGCCCTCGGTGCCGACGGTGATGGTGCCCATGGTGTCCTTCCCGCCCGTCCGCGGTGCGCGGATCGGGCACGGCACGAACCTAGGGAGCGACGGGGACCGGCCGCGTCCGTCAGACGACGTCTTCGGCGTACGTCATCGTGCCGCGCAGCACCGCCGCGAGCTCCCCGCGGGACGTCACGCCCAGCTTGGGGAACATCCGCTGGAGGTGGGTGCTCACCGTCCTGGGCGAGACGTACAGCCGCTCGCCGATCTCCCGGTTCGTCAGCCCCTGCGCGGCGAGCTGGGCGACGTGCAGCTCGGTGGACGTGAGCCGGTCGACGGTGGCCGGGTCCTGGCCGGGGGAGGACGTGCCCGCGGCGCGCAGCTCCTGGCGTGCCCGCTCCGCCCAGGCCGATGCGCCGAGCGCGTCGAAGACCTCGCGCGCCGCCTGCAGGACGACGCGGGACTCCGCGGGCCGCCGGTGACGCCGCAGCCACTCGCCCAGGGCGAGGTGCACCCGCGCCCGCTCGAACGGCCAGTCGGCGGGAACGGCGTCGAGGGCCGCCCGGTAGAGCGGCTCAGCGGTGTCCGACGGGCTGAGCAGGGCGCGGGCGAGGCGCAGCCCGCAGAGCAGGGCCGGAGACGGAGTCAGCTCTCCGAGCGGGGTCAACTCCTCCAGGACGTCCCGTGCCGCCTCCGCGGACTCGCTGCGCACGGCCGCCTCGACCAGCTCGGAGACCCCGTAGAAGCGCAGCCAGGGGTGGAAGGCGGGGTCGGCCGGGTCGAAGACGCGGTGCAGGTGCCCGAAGGCGTCGCCGTAGCGCCCCTGGCAGAGGGCTGCCTGCCCGCGGGCCATCTGCACGATGGCCAGCGCCGGGCGCGCGCCGCCTGGCAGGGCCGTGCGCTCCGCCTCCGCTGCCCACGCCTCCGCCAGCGGGTCGCCGCAGACGGCGGCGAGCTGTGCGCGGATGGCGTGCACCATCGCGTGCACGAGACGCTGGCCGGTCGCGCGGGCCAGCTCGGCGGCCTCCTCGGCGGCTCGGTGACCAGTGCGCACGTCACCGAGCCGGGCGGCGCTGCCCGCCTGGACGCAGAGGGCGCGGGCCAGCATCGACAGCCGGCCCTGCGTCCGCAGGGGGTCCAGCGACCTCGCTGTCAGGCGACCCGCCAGGGCGGGAGCACCCGCCGTCACCGCGGCACTGCCCAGGAGCTGGTCCCCCTCGGCGTCCTCGGACGAGCGCTCCAGCTGGGCGGCCAGCGACTCGAAGACGTCTCGCCCGCGCTCGACCGGCGTGCAGTACGCCCGCAGAGCCACCAGGTCGGCGTTGTCCGCGTCCACGGGCATCCGGCCGACGGCGTCGGTGACCCGCTGGCGGGCGGCCGGTCCCGGTTCTCCCCAGAAGCAGTGCAGGACCGCGCCCCACAGCATGCGCAGCCCCAGCACGGGCTCGCCGCCGGCGGCGATCTCCACGGCCAGCTCGGCCAGCTCGGCGGTCGCGGTGCCCTCGCCCTGCGCACCCTCGACCAGGGCGATGCCGACCCAGGCCGCACGGCCCTGGTCCCGGACCGAGAGGTCCAGCGAGCGCGCTCGGACCAGCAGGTGCGACGCGACGTCGCACTGCCCCGACTCCAGGGCGAGCTCGGCCGCGCGCAGCAACCGGTCCGCGCGAGCGGACGGGTCGGCGGTCAGCTCCGCCGCTCGCCGCAGCGCGCCCAGGGCCGCGGCGACACCGCCCCGCCGCAGGGCCCTGCCGGCGGTGGAGTCCAGGTCCCGCGCCGCCTGCTCGTCGGGACCGGCGGTGGCGGCGGCGCGGTGCCACGCCTGCCGGTCGGGCTGCCCCTCGAGCTCGGCGGCGAGAGCGGCGTGCGCGGCCTGCCGTTCCGCGGCGGTCGCGGCGTGGTGCATCGCCGAGCGGACCAGCGGGTGCCGGAAGACCATCCCCCACGCCTCCACCAGCCCCGCGCCGACCGCTGGGCCGAGGGCGGCGACGTCGACCGCCCTCCCGAGCATCCGGGCAGCGGCGGCGAGGCACTCGTCCACCGTGCCGTCACCGTTGAGGGCCGCGAGGAGGAGGACCGCCCTGGTGTCGGCCGGAAGACGGGAGACCCGTGCCGTGAAGGTCCGCTCCAGCCGCTCGGTCAACGGCAGCGGACCCGGCGTGAGCGCGTACGCCCCGCCGACCGACCGCAGCGCGACCGGCAGTTCGGTCAGCGCCAGCGGGTTCCCGGCCGCCTCCTCCAGCAGTCGCCGCCTGACCTGCTGCCCCAGGCCGGGAGCCACCGCGTCCAGCAGCTCGCCCGACACCGCGTCCGTCAGCGGGTTCAGGCGCAGCACGGGCAGCCCGGCACTTCCGAGCCGGTCGTCGAGGCCGCGGGTGACGGCGACCAGGGCGAGGGGGTCGGACTCGATCCGCCGCGCGACGAACCCCAGCACCTCCAGGCTGGCCCGATCCATCCAGTGGGCGTCCTCGACGACCACCAGCAGCGGCGTCTTCACCGCCGCGTCCGACAGCAGGGTCAGCGCGGCCAGACCGACGAGGTAGAGGCCGGGCACGGCCTCGTCGACGAGCCCGACGGCCGCGCGCAGCGCGGCGCGTTGTGGTCCGGGCAGGCCGTCGATCCCGTCTCGCAGCTGGTGGACCAGCTGGTGCAGACCGGCGCAGGGCACGTCCTCCTCCGACTCCACCCCCACCGCCGTGATCACCCGGATCCCGCGGCCCTCGGCGCGCGCCGCCGCCTCGGCGACCAGCGCCGACTTGCCGATCCCCGGGGCACCGAGCACGACCACCGCGCCACCCGACCCGGAGGCTGCCTGCTCGACCAGGGCGGCCAGCGCGCCGCGCTCCGTCTCACGACCCAGCAGCGCCCGTCGTTGCATGCCGCGCTCCGTCTCCTCCGTGCGACTCCCGCTGCCCGCGAGGTGCCGCGTCCTCGCCCGACCGGCGCCCTCCGGCCGTGACCCCGCACGCCGACCGGGAGGCCGGGGCGGGGGCCCGATCCGCACGATGGCACGCGCGCCGCTTCGGGAGAAGACGAGGGTTCCGGGGCCTGAACAGGTATTCGATCACCGCCGTGGGTGTTCCGCGGACTCTCCGCTCGCGGAGGTGGCACGAGTCACCTCCGGATCTCGCCGCCACCGCCGGCCCGGCCGCCCGGCAGCCGTCGACCGCGAGGGCGGGGACGGGAACGGCTCGCAGGTGTCCACCGCGAGCGGGTGTGGCGCAGGGCGAACAGCGCTTCACGCAGCGCCACCGCGCGCGGGTCGTCCCGGAGGCGCCCCTGGTCGAACGGGAGCTCGTCCGGCGGCTGCTGATCGGTGAGCAGAGCGGCGTGCTGCGCCGGTCGCGCCCGGCGACGGTTGATCAGAACTCGCGATCTCTTGCTCGATCCTCCTCGCCGATCCCGCTGACGGCCCCGCGGCGCGCTGCTCGCAATAGCCTGCCCGGACGAAGGAACTTGAAGACGGCTCACGGTCCACCGGTGACCGGGGAGCGACGACGGGCGCGTGAGGTGGTGGGTGGCCGGTGTCGAACTGTTCGGGCGCAGCGACGAGCTGGCGCTGATCTCCGAGTTCCTCGACGGTGTGCGACGGGGCGGCGGCGTCCGGCTGATCCGGGGCGAACCGGGAGTCGGCAAGTCCTCCCTCGTGACCGCCGCGGCGGAACTCGCCCTCTCGGGCGGGATGCGCGCGCTGCGGGCGTCCGGATCGGAGTTCGAAGCCGACGTCGGCTACTCCTGTCTCAACCAGTTGCTGCTGCCCGTGCGCGGGGCTCTCGACCGCCTCCCGCCCGGTCCGCGCGAGGCGCTGTCGGTGGCACTCGGCTTCGGTGCCGGCGTGCCCGCGGACGTCCTCCTGGTCTGCAACGCCGCGCTGCTGCTCGTCGGGGAGCTCGCGGCCGACGCGCCGGTCGTCCTGGTGGTCGACGACGTGCACCGGATCGATCGCGCGAGTGCCGTCGTCCTCGGCTTCGTCGCCAGGAGACTCGGGGGCCGCCGGGCCGGGCTGCTGCTGTCGGCCAGAACGGGCTCGGCGAGCTTCCTCGACCTGCGGGGGCTGTCCGAGCTCGTCGTCGAGCCGCTCGGCGACGAGGCGGCCGGGCAGCTGCTCGACACGCGCCACCCGCGGATGCCGGCGCGGGTGCGGCGGCGCCTGCTCGACCTCGCACGGGGCAATCCCCTCGCGCTGGTGGAGCTGCCGGCCACGCTGCCGGGTTCCGCTCAGCGCACGGGCACGCATCCCGAGGTCGTCCCCCTCAGCGATCGTCTGCGAGCGATCTTCGCGGCACGCCTCACCGCACTGCCCGAGGCGACCCGGCACGTGCTGCTGCTCGCCACCTTCGAGGGCGCCGGCGACGTCCGGGTGCTCCGCGCCGCTCTGCCCGACCGGCCCGGCCTGGCCGACCTGGCTCCCGCCGAGCGGGCGCAGCTGGTGCGCGTGGACGACGCGACGGCCCGGATCGCGTTCCGGCACCCGCTGATCCGCTCGGCGGTCGTGGCGATGTCGACGCACGAGGAGCGCCGCACCGCGCACCTCGCCCTCGCCGGAGCCCTGGTCGAGGACCCGGAGCGCCGCGCGTGGCACCTCGCCGCGGCCGCCGCCGGTCCGGACGAGGCGGTGGCGGGGCTCCTGGAGGACGCGGCGCACCGCGTGCTGCTCCGGGGTGACGGGTTCGCGGCGGTCGCGGCCCTGGTCCGCGCCGCCGAGCTGAGCACGACGAGCGCCGACCGGGGACGGCGGCTCGCCGAGGCCGCGTACGTCGGCGCGGAGGCGAACGGCGCTGTCGCCGACGCCGAGGTCCTGCTGACCGACGCACGCCGGGCGGCTCCGGACTCCGCCGGCTCCCTGTACGCGGCCAGCGCGGCAGCCCTCCTCGTGATCAACGGGGACGGTGAGCTGAACACCGCGCACCGGCTGCTGGTCAGCGCCATCGAGACCGGCGGCCACGACCACGGGGCCGACGATCCCGCGCTCGTCGAGGCCGTGCACACCCTGCTGCTGCTGTGCTGGCACGGGAGCACGCCGGAGCACTGGAAGCCGTTCTTCTCGGTCCTGCGGCGGCTCCGGCCGCAGCCGCCGGACGTGCTCGCGCTGGCGCGCGACAGCGTCGCCGATCCGGTGCGCGACGGGAAGGCCGCTCTGCCGCGGGTCGACGCGGTCCTGCGGACGTTGACCGCCGACGCGGACGCCGCCCGCGTCGTGCGGATCGGCACCGCCGCGGTGTACCTCGACCGCCTCGGCGACTGCCGCGAGTCGTCCTGGCGGCTGGTCCGGCACGGGAGGGACGGCGGAGCACCCGGTCGGCACCTCGGGGCGCTGATGCACCTGTGCCTCGACGACTTCCTGGTGGGACGGTGGGACGAGGCCGAGGAACTCGCCGCCGAGGGACGGCGGATCTGCGACACCAGCGGCTTCCCGTTCTTCGCGTGGTGCTTCCGGTACAACCGGGCGATCCTCGCCGCGGGCCGGGGGCGGTTCGACGAGGCGTGCGCGCTCGCCGACGAGATCACGCACTGGGCGCTGCCCCGCGGTGTGGCGGCCGCCGCGCTGTTCGCGCACCACGCGCGGGCGCTCGCCGCCGCCGGGCGGGGCGACCACGACGCCGCCTTCTGGCACGCCGCCGCCCTGAGCCCGCCCGGCGTTCTCGCCTCCCACGTCCCGCACTGCACGTGGGTCATGTTCGACCTGGTCGAGGCCGCCGTGCGGACCGGGCGCACGGCCGAGGCGCTGGCGCACGTCCGGGCGATGCGGGACGCGGACGTGGGGGCGTTGTCGTCCCGGACGGCCCTGCTCCTGGCCGGCGCCGAGGCCCTCGTCCTCGACGGCGACGAGCCGGTGTCCCGCCTGGAAGCCGCGCTGGTCGGCGCCGACGCGCGGCGGTGGCTGTTCGACGGGTCGCGGGTGCGGCTGGCCCTCGGCGAGAAGCTGCGCCGGGCCGGGTCGGCGGCGCGGGCCAAGCGGCACCTCCTCGCCGCGCGCGACGGCTTCGCCGCCATGACGGCCGCACCGTGGCTCTTCCGGGCGGAGAGGGAACTGCGCGCCTGCGGACACCGGCCGTCGCCGGGGCGGCGAGGTGGTCCGCCCGCGCTGACGGCCCAGGAGGACGAGATCGCCCACCTGGCGGCGAGCGGCATGACCAACAAGCAGATCGCCGAGCGCCTGTACCTGTCCCACCGGACGGTCGGCGCCCACCTGTACCGGATCTTCCCCAAGCTGGGCGTCACGTCCCGAGCCGGACTCCGGGACGCCCTGTCGTCGCCGGCCGACGGGCGGGGCGCGCACTGAGGTCCCCGGCCCGCGCCTCCGCCTCCGCACGCGGCCGTCGGGTGGTGGGACGCCGAGCGGTGTCCCCGTCCTGGTGGTGCCACGCCGTCGAGGGTGGAGCACGGCTCGTGGCCGGCGCATCCGTCGAACGACCCAACGGGCGTGCGGGGCGCCGGCGCCGAGTTCCCGGAGTCGGATGACCGATGTGGATCGACGCGGCGGCACCGAGACTCGGGCCACGACAAGCGATGTCGCCGCCGCCGGCCCTCGTCCACCTCTGCCGGAGGTCCCGCGTACCGGCGCGGCCGCACGCACCGTCGTCCGTTCGAGAACGAGGACTGCGATGATCGATCACACGCGCACCGACGTGTCGCTGAGAGTCAACGAGGCGTTCCACCGGCTGTCCGTGGACAACCGCCGGACGCTGCTCGACCTGTTGCGGGAGGACCTCGGCCTCACCGGGCCGAAGAAGGGGTGCGACCACGGGCAGTGCGGGGCCTGCACGGTGCTGTGCGACGACCGGCGAGTGCTCTCCTGCCTGACCCTCGCGGTCGCCGCCGACGCCACCGCGGTCACGACCGTCGAAGGACTGGCCGCCGAGGGCGAGCTGCGGCCGATCCAGGAGGCGTTCGTGCGCCTGGACGGCTTCCAGTGCGGCTTCTGCACCCCCGGGCAGATCTGCTCGGCGGTGGGGATGCTCGCCGAGCACGCGGCGGGCTGGCCCAGCGCCGTCACCGCAGGCGACGCGCCGGACCGGGTACCGGAGCTGGACGAGACCGAGGTGCGCGAGCGGATGAGCGGCAACCTGTGCCGCTGCGGGGCGTACCCGTCGATCGTGCGCGCGGTGCTGGAGACCGCGGCTCGCCAGGGGGGTGCGGCGTGAGGGAGTTCGCCTACCGGCGCGCGGCGCGGGTCAGCGACGCGCTCACCGCGGTCGCCGAGGACGCCGGCGCCCGGTACCTGGGCGGGGGCACGAACCTCGTCGACCTGATGAAGCGCGGTGTCGAGGAGCCGACCCGGCTGGTGGACGTGCGACGGCTGCCGCTCGACGGGGTCCAGGTCGCCCCGGACGGCGGACTGGTCGTCGGTGCGACCACGACGAACAGCGACGTGGCCGCGCATCCCGAGGTGCGCCGCCGGTTCCCGGCGCTGGCCCTGGCCGTCCTGTCGGGCGCGTCCGGCCAGCTGCGGAACGTGGCCACGGTCGGCGGCAACCTGCTTCAGCGGACCCGCTGCGGCTACTTCGCCGACCTCTCCCGGCCGTGCAACAAACGGGTTCCCGGCAGCGGGTGCGCCGCGATCGGGGGAGTCCACCCCAACCACGCGGTGCTCGGTCACTCCGAGCACTGCGTCGCCACCCATCCCTCGGACATGGCGGTGGCGCTCGCCGCGTTCGACGCGGTCGTGCGCTACCAGACGCTCGACGGCGCGGGCGAGATCCCGCTGTCGCGGTTCTACCCGCCGGTCGGCGACCGTCCGGACCGGGAGACCGCGTTGCCGCCCGGCGCGCTGATCACCGCCGTCGTGCTGCCGGGGTCCGCGGTGAGCCCGCGGTCGCGCTACCGCAAGGTCCGCGAGCGCGCGTCGTACGCCTTCGCGATCGTCTCCGTCGCCGCCGCGCTCGACGTCCGCGACGGCGTGGTGCACGACGTGCGCATCGCGCTGGGCGGCGTGGCGTCGCGTCCCTGGCGGGCCGGTTCCGCCGAGGCCGTGCTCCGCGGCGCCCGCCCGACCGCCGACGGGTTCCGCACCTGCGCCGACGAGGCGCTGAGCGACGCGAAGCCGTTGCCCGACAACGGGTACAAGGTGCCGCTGGCGCGGAACCTGATCCGGGCCGTGCTCGCCGAACTCGCTGCGACGGAGGAGAACCGATGAGTCCAGAACCCGCTCCCGGCGCCGTCGGCGCGTCACGCCCCCGGATCGAGGGCCCGCTCAAGGTCACCGGCGCCGCCCGCTACGCCGCGGACGTGCCGCTGCCGGACCTGGCCCACGGCTGGATGGTGACCGCCACCACCTCCCGCGGCCGGGTGCGTGACGTCGACGCCTCGACCGCGCTCGCCATGCCGGGCGTGCTGGGCGTGCTCGACCACCGCAACGCACCCCGGCTCGACCAGGGGGCCGGCAACTACTTCGGCCCGGACGGCAGCCTGCAACTGCTGCAGCACGAGGTGATCCCGTACGCGGGCTGGCCGGTCGCGCTGGTGGTGGCGGAAACGCCCGAGCAGGCCAGAGCGGCTGCGGCGGCGCTGCGGGTGACCTGCGACGCCGAGCCGCACGACCTGGACCTCGGTCTGGAGCACCCCGCCGCGCGTCCGGCGTCGACCGCCTTCGGCCCGGAGGCGGACACCGGTGACCTGGACGCGGAACTGGCCGCGTCCGCCGTCGTGGTCGAGGAGCGGTACCGCACCCCGGAGGAGAGCCACTGCGCCGTGGAGCCGCACGCCGCGACCGTGTGGTGGGACTCCGGCGACCTGTACGCCGTGGACTCCAACCAGGGGGCGTTCAGCGTGTCCGAGGTGCTGGCCGCCCTGTGGTCCATCGACCGGGAGCGGGTGCACGTCCGCTCCGAGCACGTCGGCGGCGGGTTCGGCGGCAAGGGCGCCTGCGGTCCTCCGGTGATCCTCGGGTCGCTGGCCAGCCGGCGGTTCGGACGTCCGGTGCGGATCGTCATGACCAGGGCGCAGGTCTTCGAGACGACCTCGTCGCGGCCCCCCACGGACCAGCTGCTGACCATCGGCGCCGATGCCGACGGCCGTCTGCGGGCCGTGCGCCACCGGGCCGCCTACGCCCTCTCGCCGCTCGCCGAGTACATCGAGGCCTGCACCGAGCAGACCAAGGTCCTGTACGCGGCTCCGGCGATCCGCACGCAGCTCGTCGCCGTGCCCCTCGACGTCCTGCCACCGGCCTCGATGCGCGGGCCGGGCGCGACACCCGGCTCGTTCGCCCTGGAGTCGGCGATCGACGAGGTGGCGGAGCGGCTGGACCTGGACCCCGTGGAGCTGCGCCTGCGCAACCAGCCCGCGGTCGGGCCCGTCTCGGGACTGCCCTTCAGCACCCGCCGCCTGGTCGCCTGCCTGCGGGAGGGAGCGCGCCGGTTCGGCTGGGCGGCGCGCGACCGGCGTCCCCGCTCCCGGCGCGAGGGCGCGCTGCTGATCGGCAGCGGCGTGGCCACCACGTCGTTCGGCGCGGGGGTGTTCCCGTCGACGGCCTCGATCACCGCGGAGACGGACGGGACGTTCACGGTGTCGGTCGGGGCGAGCGACATCGGCACGGGCGCCCGCACCGCGCTGACCGCGGTCGCCGCCGACTCGCTCGGGGTCGGCACGGAGAAGATCCGGATCAGGATCGGGGACAGCGATCTCGGCGCTGCGTGGGGCGCTGGCGGTTCCCGCGGGACGACGTCCTGGTCCTTCGCCATCACCGAGGCCGCCAAGAAGCTGCGGGAGAACCCCGGCGACCCGGCCGGGCCGGTGACCGCGACGGTGGACACCACCACGATGATCGACTTCCGGCCGGGCGGGGAACGGCAGACCTTCAGCGCCGTCTTCGCGGAGGTCGCCGTCGACCCGGCGACCGGCGAGGTGCGGGTGCGCCGTCTGCTCGGCCTGTTCGCCGTGGGCCGGGTGATCAACCCGCTGCTGGCGCGCAGCCAGGTGGTCGGCGGGATGGTCATGGGACTCTCCATGGCCCTGCACGAGGAGAGCGTGCGGGACGCCAGGACCGGCAGGCTGGTCAACGGCGACTTCGCGGGCTACCACATCGCCTCGCACGCCGACGTGCCCGACGTCGAGGCCGACTTCGTGCCGGACTACGAGCCCCAGGACCCGTCGGGGTTCAACGGACTGGGCGAGATCGGCACGGCCGGCACCGCGGCGGCGATCGCCAACGCCGTGTGGCACGCCACGGGCACCCGCCACCGGGTCCTCCCCGTCCGCCTCGACCGCGTGCTGGAACCCGGCCGCGCCGCGGTCCGGGAACCGTGACCCCTCCGAACCGGTCGGGTCTGCGGGCAGGTCGCAGAACGGGCTCGCGGTCGCCAGCAGGTCCGGTGGCAGCTCCTGCTCGCCCCGCCCGCCCCGATCACCGCGCCGACCCGGCCGATCGCCTGGTCGAACAGCAGGATCAGCGAGCTGTGCCGGGGCAGGTCGCTGTTGCCCGGCCAGTACGTGCCGATCTTGACGCCCGCGGTGTCGGCCGTCGTCGCCGACTTCACCGTGAAGCGGTCGTCGGGCGACGAGCCGTGGCCGATCACCGGGGCGAACGAGTCCGTGCCCTCGGCCACGGCCGCCAGCAGGGCGAGCCGAGCGGCCTCGCAGGCCAGCTCCTCGGTCACCGGGGCGGCCGACTCCTCCTCCTGGACGACGATCACGACGCCCTCACCAGCCGTTCACGCGGGGCCACGTGGTGACCGCCTCGCCGTCGACGACCCGGTACGACTCGTGCTGGGCCGCGGTCGCGCAGGCGTGGTTGGGCAGGACGCGCAGCCGCGTTCCGACGGGCAGGTCCGGCAGCGGGGCGGCACTGCCCGCGCGCACCGACAGGACGCCGTGCTCCTGGCTCGCGTCCGTCATGAGCAGGTCGGGGTACACGCCGCCGTCGAGCCGGGCGACGAGCCCGTAGCCCTGGTCCACCGGCTGCCGCGCCGTGCCGCGGTCCCGAGAGGTGGCCGTCCAGCCGCCGTCGGTCAGGATCCACCCCTTGTCGGGGCGGTGGCCGATCACCGTGACGACCACCGACAGGGCCAGGTCGTCGACGGAGCACACCCCGATCCCGGCCATCACCAGGTCGAAGAACACGAAGTTGCCCGCCCGCACCTCGGTCACCCCGGTCAGGTCGCGGGCCGCGTGAGCGGTCGGCGTGGAGCCGACGCTCACCACCGGGCACGCGAAGCCCGCGGCACGCAGGTCCTCCGCCACGCGCACGGCCGCGGCCCGCTCGGCCTCCGCCGCCGCGGCGAGGGAGTCGGCGTCGTAGCGGAAGTAGGACTCGCCCGCGTGGGCCAGCACGCCCCGCAGCTCGGCCCCTCCGCGCACCAGGGCGTCGGCGACGGCGATCACGTCCGGCGAGCCGGGCAGCACGCCGGAGCGGTGCCCGTCGCAGTCGACCTCGATCAGCGCCGGGAGGGGCGCTCCGGCCGCGACCGAGGTCTCCGCGACGGCGACCGCCTGCTCCACCGAGTCCAGCAGCACCACGAGGTCCACGCCGCGCCGCCGCAGCGCGACCACGCGGTCCAGCTTGGACGGTGCGATGCCCACGGCGTACAGGACGTCGGTGAAGCCCGCGTCGGCGAACGCCTCCGCCTCGCGCAGGGTCGACACGGTGATCGGACCGGTGCCGCCGTCGAACAGCAGCCTCGCCACGTCGACGGACTTGGCGGTCTTCACGTGCGGGCGCAGGGGCGCGCCCAGCGCGTCCAGCCGGGCGCGCAGACGTGCGACGTTGCGTTCCAGCACCGCCCGGTCCAGCAGCAGGTGGGGTGTGTTCACCGTTCCTCGGTCCGTGTGTCGTCGGCGCCGCGGCACTGCGCCAGGTCGGCGTACAGGGAGGCGCGGGAGATGCCCAGGCGCGCGGCCACGCGGGGTGCCGCCCCGCGCACGCGGAAGACGCCGCGCCGGTCCAGCGTCCGCAGCAGGGGCAGGCGTTCGCGCCTGCTCAGGCCGTCCACCGGTTTGGCCAGGGCCAGCTCCTCCGCCCGCACGACGGCGTCGACGACCTCGTCCACGTCGTCGGTGAACGTGGTCGTGGGGACCGCGGCCGGTTCCCCGCCCGCCAGGTCGGCGAGCAGGTCGCCCACCTGGCGCAGGGCCGTCACGTCCAGGTTCACGCACAGCGCCCCGAACACGTGGCCGTGCTCGTCGCGCAGGGGCAGGGTGGAGGACTTGACCGTGCGGCCGGACGGGGTGCGCGTGACGTGGTTCAGCTCGTTCTCCGCGTCGTCCCCGCGAGCGAGGACGGACAAGCCGATCTCGCTCATCGCGCCGCCGACGTGGCGTCCGGTCAGGTCGCCCGCCACGGCGACGACCGAGTGCTCCGGCCGCCGGTAGTCGTGCAGCACGACCTCGCAGGAGCGGCCGAAGGTCGCCGCGAGGCCGGGCACCACGTCTTTCAGGGCGTCGAGGATCGCGTCCGCTGTCACACCGCGAACTGTAGACGAAGAGTCTGAGTGTTGGACAGAGTGTCCAAGGCGGTGGTGCGGCTCACCCTCGTCCGGAGGAGGTGGTGGTCCCGGTCACGCCTCGTAGTGCTCGGACCGGGTCGAGGTGAACACGGCGTCCACGTCCTCCCGGTCCAGACCCGCCTCGCGGGCGCGGCGCATCCAGTCGCTCAGCTCGGCGCGCAGCGGGGAGTCCTCGGGAACGGCGGGCGCGGCCAGCGACGCCGAGACGAAGGTGCCGAGACCGCGGCGGGGTTCGACCAGGCCCTCGCGCTCCAGCTCGCGGTACGCCTTGAGCACCGTGTTCGGGTTGATGGCGGTGGCCGTGACGACCTCCTTGGCCGTCGGCAACCGGTCGCCCGGCCCGAGCAGGCCGAGTCGCAGCGCCTGCTTGGTCTGCTGCACGATCTGCACGTACGTGGCCACGCCGGACCGCCGGTCGATCCTGAACTCGATCACGCCGCTCTCATCACCGTTCAACTACTGAACTAGTGGAACCGGGAGAGCTTCTCCTCCGCGTGCCGCCCGTGTCAAGCGCGGGGAACCCGTCAGCGCTGGTCGGGCACCGCGGGACGCTCGCCCCCGAGCGCGTCCACCTCGGCGCGCAGCGCGCGCAGCTCGTCGAGGATCGTCAGCGCCACGGCCGCGTCCTCGGAGTTCTGCTCGCGCCGCTCCTCGCTCACCTGCGACTCCATCGCGCTGACCGCCACCGCGATGAACAGGTTGAGCACGGTGAAGGCGGTGATGACGATGTAGACGACGAAGAACACCAGCGCGAACGGCTGCGTCCGCATCACCTCGTCGGACACGTCGGACCAGCCCTCACCGGACATGATCTTGAACAGCGTCAGCAGCGAGTCGCTCAGGTCGCCGAACCGCTCGGGCGCGGTGGTGCTGAACAGCTTCGTCGCCATCACGGCCGACACGTAGAGCACGAGCACCAGCAGCGCGCCGATCGACAGCATGCCGGGCACCGCGGCCAGCAGCGCGGACACCACGCGCCGCATGCTCGGCACGATCGAGATCAGCCGCAGGGCCCGCAGGACGCGCAGCGCCCGCAGCACCGAGAACGCCCCCGTGGCGGGGACGATCGCGATGCTCACGACGACCACGTCGAACCAGTTCCACGGATCGCGGACGAAGGCGCGGCCCTGCGCGTAGCACCGGGCGAGCAGTTCGACGACGAAGATCGCCACCACGAGCCGGTCGAAGCCGCGCAGCAGCGGCCCGTAGCCCTCCAGCAGGCGCTGCGAGGTCTCCAGCCCGAGCGTGAGGGCGTTGAGGACGATCAGTCCGATGATCGCGTGGTGGAACCGCGGCGAGTCGACCGCGGCGCCGACGCGCTCGCGCGTGATCACTGACAACTCCTCGCGGCGGGCGGGGGACGACGGTCAGCAACGTAACCGCGCCGCGGTCCGCGACCGCGTTCGCGCGGCGGGGCCCACACCATCGGGTGGCCGAGCTTCACGCTGTCGGGGAAGGTGCCGGGTGCGCGGCCCGCTGATCCACCTGTGATCTAGTCGGGGGGTGATGGGGAGGACGCACGCGCTCACCGGATGGTGCGCGGGAATGGGGATCGCGCCGCTGCTGGGCCACGGGGACGTGGCCGGCGCGGTGCTGATCGGGCTGGTGACGGCGGGGTTCGCCCTGCTGCCGGACTTCGACCACCGCTCGTCGACCGCGTCGCGGTTCCTCGGACCGCTGACCGGGGCGCTGTCGTTCGTGCTGCGCAAGTCGTCCCGCTACGTCTACGCCGTGACGAAGGGGCCGCGCGACGAGCCCGTCACCGGCGAGCACCGGCACCTCTCGCACACCGTGCTGTTCGCCGCGCTGCTGGGCTACTTCGTCGCCGGCGTCACGGAGCTCGGCGGCGGGTGGGCGGTGTTCGGCGTCGCGGTGTTCTCGGCGCTGCTGGCCGAGGCGGCGCTCGGGGACTGGGTCGGTCTGGTCGCCGGAGCGGCGATCCTGCTGTGGCTCTACCAGAACGGCCTCGACGCGGCGGTGAACCAGTTCGGCGCGCTGTCCGGAGAGCTGGGCGTCGCGGTGGCCGTGGGCTGCGTCGTGCACGACCTCGGCGATTCGATCACCATGTCGGGCTGTCCGTTCCTGTTCCCGTTGCCGATCGCGGGGGAGACGTGGTACGAGCTGCGGCCGCCGAGGTGGCTGCGCTTCCGCACCGGCGGTCCGGTGGAGAACCTGCTGCTCTTCCCCGTCTTCACGGTCGTGGGGGTGCTGCTCGTGCCCGGCGCGTGGCCGCTGGTGGGCACCGTGGTGGACGCCGTCGTGCCCGGCGCGTGACCCGTTGTCTCAAAACTTGGACAAATGCGATGTGTTCGCGACGTGATCCTGCTTACCTGGAGAGCATGAGGCTCCTCGTGTGGGCGGTGGTGGTGACCTCGCTGGCCGTGACCGGCAGCGAGGTGCTTCCCCTGCTCGCGGGCTGCTTGCTCATCGGCTGCGCCGAGGGACACCACTTCGCCGCGCGTCACCGTCGTCCTCGGACCGGTGGATTCGTCCACCGTCCGTTCCACGCCGGCTGACGTCGCGCGCGTCGCGGGTCCGCGCCGGATCCGCGCTGCACGCTGCCCCCGGCAGGGTCAGCAGCCGCGCCAGCGGTAGCCGTGGGAGGGCCGGTTGGCCATGCCGTAGCGCGGCAGGACCTCGGCCTTGCCCACGGCCACGAGGTGCTCCAGGTAGCGGCGCGCGCTGACCCGCGACAGCCCGGCGCGGTCGCCGACCTCCTGCGCGGACAGATCGCCGTCCGTGGCCTTCAGGGCGTCGGTCACCAGGCGCAGCGTCACCGCCGACAGTCCTTTGGGCAGCGTCGCGGTGGGAGAGCGGCTCTGGCCCGCGGCCAGCAGGCGGTCGACCTCCTCCTGGTCCAGCACGGCGTCGTCCTCGCGCGTGAACCGCAGCACCTCGTTGCGCTGCGCCCAGTAGATCCGCATCCGGTCCAGGAACGCGGCCTTCGTGAACGGCTTCACCAGGTAGTGGTCCACGCCCCGCGACATCGCCTGGCGCACCGTCTCCACCTCGCGCGCCGCGGTGATCGCGATGACGTCGACCTGCGGTCCGCTGCGCGCGCGCAGCCTGGCCAGCACCTCCAGCCCGGAGATGTCGGGCAGGTGGATGTCGAGCAGCACCAGGTCGGGCCGCAGCTCCTCGATGGCGCGCAGCGCGTCCAGGCCGCGGTGCGCCTCGGCGACCACGGTGAACTCCGGCAGCGTCTCCAGGAAGCCCCGGTGCACGGCCGCGACGGCGAAGTCGTCGTCGACCACGATCGTCCGCACGGGCGAGGTCACGACGCCGCTCCCGAGGGCAGCCACACGTCGAACGCGGCCCCGCCGAGGGAGGAGTCGCCGATCTCGACCCGTCCGCGCCGACGGCCGACGACGCGCGACACCAGGGCCAGGCCGATGCCACGACCGTGGGCGTTGCGCTGCGGTTTCGAGGTCACGCCCAGCTCGAAGATCCTCCCGCGGTCGGACTCGGGGACCCCTGGGCCGTCGTCGGAGACGACGATGCGCACCCCGGTCGCGTCGGACCGCACCAGGACCTGCACCGTTCCTCCCGCTCCCACCGCGTCGACGGCGTTGTCGACGAGGTTGCCCAGCACCGTGAGGGCATCATCGCCCGCGTCCTGGGCCACCTCGAAGTCGGGGTCCAACCGGACCAGCACCCCGCGCTCGTGAGCCGTGCTGGACTTGGCCAGCAGCAGCGCGGCCAGCGCCGGATCGCCCATCGCGCCGTCCACGGCGGCCGAGGTCAGCGCGCCGCCACCGCCCACGCGCTCGATGTAGCGCACGGCGTCCTCGCGGCGCTCCAGCTCCAGCAGCCCGCCGATGACGTGCAGGTGGTTGGAGAACTCGTGGGCCTGCGCGCGCAGCACCTCGGTGAGGGTGCGCTGCCCGTCCAGCTCGCGCAACGCGTCGTACAGCTCGGTCCGGTCGCGCAGCGTGAGCACCACGCCCACCCGGCGGCCCTGCGTCGTGGCGGTCATCCGGTTCGCGACCAGCACGCGCTCACCGGCGAGGACCAGCTGGTCGGACACGTCCTCCTTCGCACGGGTCAGGTCCAGCAGGCCGCCCTGCTCCAGCACCTCCACCGCGGGCATCCCCGTGGGGTCCACGCGCAGGTCGAGCAGGCGCATCGCCTCGTCGTTGACCAGCGCCAGCCGCTCGCGGTCGTCCACGGCGACGACGCCCTCGCGGATGCCGTGCAGCATCGCGTCGCGGGTCTCCAGCAGGTGCGCGATGTCGCGCGGCTCCAGCTTGAAGATCCGCCGCCGCACCGTCCGCGTCACCAGCGCAGCCGCGAGCACGCCCAGCACCGCCGCGCCGCCGAGCCACCCCACGAGCTGCTGGAGGTCCTCGGACAGGTCCGAGGCCAGCTCCCTCTCCAGGATGCCCACCGACGCCATGCCGATGATCTCCCCGCTCGCGCTGCGCACCGGCACCTTCGCCCGCAGCGACACGCCCAGGGTGCCGGTCTCGGTGCCCACGAACACGGTGCCGGCCAGCGCCGGGCTCGGGTCCGTGGACACCAGCTCGCCGATGCGCGCCGGATCGGGGTGGGCGTAGCGGACGCCGCTCGTGTCCGTCACCACGACGTAGGTGGCTCCGGAGGACTTGCGGATCAGCTCGGCCAGCGGCTGGATCGTCGCCGACGGCTCGGGGGAGGAGAACGCGTCCACGACGGACGGCAGCTTCGCCACGCTCTCGGCCACCGACAGCATCTGCGACGCGTAGTTCGCGCGGATGCGGTCGTGCTGGATCTTCGCGGCCAGCAGACCGGCCGCCGCCGTGGTGGCCAGGACGATCGCCACCTGCAGGGCGAGCAGGTAGAGACCCAGTGGAACCGCTCTGCGCATGACAACATTCTGTCCTGTGCGGCCTGTGAGCTGTCTCACGACCTTAACGACCAATACGACCCTTACGGCCAGTCTCTTCATCGCTCGGGTGGACGGACCTAGGTTGCGGCCCATCGGGGCACGGATGCTTCGAACTAGCGCGGAGGGCTCGATGCTCAGAAGGAACACCACCGGACTGCGTCCCGTTGCCGGACAGCGTCGCGGAACGGTGGTCGCGATGGCGGGTCTCGTGGCCGCGAGCGTGGCGCTCGCAGGCTGCGGCGGCGGCTCGTCGTCGTCGGCGACGTCGATCAACAAGCTGGAGATCATGGCGCCGGCCGACCCCGGAGGCGGTTGGGACCAGACCGCCCGCTCGATGCAGGCCGCCATCCAGGGCGCTGACATCGTCAGCAACGTGCAGGTCAGCAACGTGGGTGGTGCCGGTGGCACCAACGGCCTGGCCAAGCTGGCCAACGAGAAGTCCGAGACCTACCTGATGATCAGCGGCCTGGTCATGGTCGGTGCGGTCGAGACGAACGCCTCGGAGAAGCGCCTCGAGGACACCACGCCCATCGCCCGGCTCACCGCCGAGGACGAGGTCGTCGTGGTTCCCGCCGACTCCCCCTACCAGACGGTCTCGGACCTGATGGCGGCGGTGAACGAGAAGGGCAAGGAGATCGCGATCACCGGCGGTTCCGCCGGCGGCACCGACCACGTCCTGGCCGGACTGATGCTCCAGGACAAGCAGATCGCGTTCGACAAGCTCAACTACGTGCCCTTCTCCGGCGGCGGCGAGTCCCTCGCGGCGCTGCTCGGCGGCCAGGTCAAGGCCGGCATCTCCGGCATCGGCGAGTACAAGGAGCAGATCCTCGCCGGCAAGCTGCGCGCGCTGGCCACCTCCGGCCCGCAGCGCAACGCGGCGCTGCCCGACGTGCCCACGCTGAAGCAGTCCGACATGAACGTCGAGCTGACCAACTGGCGCGGCGTCGTGGCCCCCGGCGGCATCTCCGTGCAGGCCAAGGACAAGCTCGTCTCCCTCGTGACCGAGATGCACGACAGCCCCGCGTGGAAGGCCGAGCTGGAGAAGAAGGGCTGGAACGACACCTTCCTCACCGGCCACGAGTTCCAGACGTTCCTGACCATGGAGATCGGCCGCATCAAGCCCGTTCTGCAGGACATCGGTCTGGTGCCGTGACCTCTTCACCCGCTGCAACCGAAGTGGACACACCGCCCCCGGACGGACCGGGGGCGGCCAAGAAGATCGGCGAGTACGTGTTCGGCGTGCTCGTCGTGGCG
Organism: Umezawaea beigongshangensis; assembly: GCF_016464305.1. GTDB lineage: Bacteria > Actinomycetota > Actinomycetes > Mycobacteriales > Pseudonocardiaceae > Umezawaea_A > Umezawaea_A beigongshangensis. The sequence continues at coordinate 112,616 of NZ_JAEIOJ010000001.1, read as the reverse complement.
CTCGGGATCTTCACGATCGTCGACACCGGGACCATCTCGGTGCGCAACTCGGCGAACGCGCTCGGCCCCCGCGCGTTCCCCTACGCGGTGGGCGCGCTGCTCGTGGCGACCGGCGTGGCGGTGCTGATCGCCACCGTGCGCGGCAGGTTCGGCGAGGAGGAGGAGAGCGAGGACGTCGACGCGAACGTGAAGACGGACTGGCTCACCGTGCTCAAGCTGGTCGTGTTCCTCGTGGCGCACATCCTGCTGCTCGACGTGCTCGGCTGGATGATCGCCGCGGCGATCCTCTTCGCCGGGGCGGCGTGGTCCCTCGGCGCCCGCCCGTGGTGGAAGCCCGCGGTGGTGGGCGTCGTCCTCGCGGTCGTCGTGCAGATCGCCTTCGGCGCGGGCCTCGGCCTGTCCCTGCCGGCGGGGATCCTGGAGGGGGTGCCGTTGATCGATGGGTAACTTCGGCGCACTCCTGGACGGGTTCGCCACCGCGGCGCAACCCGAGTACCTGCTCTACGCGTTCATCGGCGTCACGCTGGGCACGCTGGTCGGTGTCCTGCCGGGCATCGGCCCCGCGATGACGGTCGCGCTGCTGCTGCCGCTGACGCTCTCGCTCGAACCGACGGCGTCGCTGATCATCTTCGCGGGCATCTACTACGGCGGCATGTACGGCGGGTCGACCACGTCGATCCTGCTGAACACGCCCGGCGAGTCCGCGTCGATCATCACGGCGGTCGAGGGCAACAAGATGGCCAGGGCGGGACGCGGCGCCGCCGCGCTCGCCACCGCGGCCATCGGCTCGTTCGTCGCGGGCACGATCGCGACGGTCCTGCTCACGCTGCTCGCACCGTCCATCGCGGAACTCGCGGTCAAGCTGGGACCGGCCGACTACGTCGCGCTCATGGTCGTCGCGTTCACCACGGTCGCCGCGCTGCTCGGCTCGTCGATGAGCCGCGGGCTCGCCTCGCTCGCGCTGGGCCTGTTCGTCGGCCTCATCGGCACCGACACGCTCACCGGCCAGGCCCGTTTCACCTTCGGGTCCGCGACCCTGGGCGACGGCATCGACGTGGTGATCGTCGTGGTCGGCGTCTTCGCCATCGGCGAGGCGTTCTACGTGGCCTCGCGGCTGCGGCACGGGCCGGTGCACGTCGTCCCGGTCGGCGGGAGGTGGAACACCGCCGACTTCTGGAAGCGTTCCTGGAAGCCCTGGCTGCGCGGTACCGCCATCGGCTTCCCGATCGGCACCATCCCCGCCGGCGGCGCGGACGTCTCGACGTTCCTGTCCTACGCGGCGGAGAAGAAGCTCTCCAAGCGGCCCGAGGAGTTCGGCAAGGGCGCGATCGAGGGCGTGGCCGGACCGGAGGCCGCCAACAACGCGGCGGCGGCCGGTGTCCTGGTGCCGCTGCTGACGCTGGGCCTGCCCACGTCGGCGACCGCGGCGATCATCATCGCGGCGTTCCAGAGCTACGGCATCAACCCCGGCCCGATGCTGTTCCAGGGCGAGAACTCGGCGCTGGTGTGGGCGCTCATCGCGAGCCTCTACATCGGCAACGTCATGCTGCTCGTGCTGAACCTCCCCCTGGTGAAGATCTGGGTGAAGGTCCTGCAGATCCCGCGGCCCTACCTCTACGCGGGCATCCTGCTGTTCGGCGCGCTGGGCACCTACGCGGTGAACTTCATCGTGGACGACCTGGTGATCCTGCTGATCATCGGCGTCATCGGGTTCTTCATGCGCCGGCACGGCTACCCGATCGCCCCGGCCGTCGTCGGCCTGATCCTCGGCCCGATGGCCGAGGAGCAGCTGCGGCGCACGCTCCAGATCAGCCAGGGCGACCTGGGCGCACTGGTCGCGAGCCCGTTCGCGATCATCGCCTACGGTCTGCTGCTGCTCGTCGTGGTGGGGACGCTGGTGCTGCGCTTCCGCGGCAACCGCGTCGCCAGCACGTCGGAGGCGGCCGACTCGAACAGCTGACCGGTTCGACCGCCACACCACGGGCGGCCCGCGGCGCACGTCACGCGCCGCGTGCCGCCCGTGCGGCGTCCTGCGGGGTCCTAGCGCTGGTCGCCGAAGCGGTCCAGCCCCTCCTTGACCTTGTCCTCGCCCTGGTCGATCTGAGACGTGTGCTGCCCACCGGTCCGCTCGTCGGCGAACTGCCCGGCGCGGTCGACGCCCTGGTCGACCTTGTCGCCGTGCTGGCCCACCGCGTCCTGAGCCTTGTCCTTGAGACCGTCGAACTTGTCACCCAGACCCATCGCTGCGTCCTCCTGACCAGGGGCGGCCGGGACGGCCACCGTCGTGCCGGGGGGTTACCCCGTTCGGGGCAATCCACTCCTCGACCCTGCACTGGCACCCTGGAGACGTGACGACCAACGACAAGCCGGTGTTCGACAAGCGGGAGCAGTACGAGCAGATCGCGAGCGGGCTGCTCGACGGCGAGCAGATCCTCGCCGTCTACGACGCGATCGGGGCGGGAACGGGCTTCCTCGGGCTGACGAACCTGCGGGTGGTCGTGCAGGACAAGTCGTTCGTCGGGAAGAAGGTCGCGCTGGTGTCGCTGCCCTACCAGCGGATCAGCAGCGTGGCCGTGCTGTCGAACAAGAGCTTCGGCGGCAGCTTCTTCAGCACCAGTTCCATCGCGATCACCAGCGGCACGCACGTGCACGAGGTGGAGTTCCGCGGGCACGACAAGGCGCACCACGCGCACAACGTGATCCTCTGGCACATCACCCGCTGAGCGGACGGGTGGATTGGAACCGGTCCCGGGCGGGCAACCCGCGTGACAACCACACCCCCGACGGAGAGGAATCCCATGACCGACCCCGCTGGTGTCCTGGAAGACCGCCTGCTCCTCGACTCCGGCTTCAGCCAGTCGGACGAGCCGCGAGTGCTGCGCACGCTCGGGCCGCTGGCGAAGCACCTGGCCGGGTGGAACCCCAACCAGGTGGAGCTGCGCATCTCGGTGAAGGAGCGCGGCGGCAAGGAGCAGAAGATCACCCTGGAGGCCAGGCTCTCCGGCTGGCCGCCCTTCGTGGCGACCTCCACCCTCGACGACCTCGACAGCGGTCTCATCGAGGTGCGCAAGGAGCTGATCAGGCAGGTGGACGACGCCAAGCAGCGCCGCGAGCCCGCGAAGAACCGCGAGTCGGCCCGCAAGCCGCTGGAACGGCCCGAGGCGTCAAGCTGACGGGCCCAGCGACGGCCACTCGATCGCGGGACAGCGGTCCATGACGGTGTCCAGCCCGGCCGCTCGCGCACGGGCCATCGCCTCGTGGTCGATCACGCCGAGCTGGAACCACACCGCCCGCGCGCCGATGCGCACCGCCTCGTCGGCGAACTGCCCCGCCGCGTCGGAGTTGCGGAACACGTCCACGCAGTCGACCGGGAACGGGACGTCGGCGAGGGAGGCGTAGCCGCGCTGGCCGAGCACGGTCTCCGCGCTCGGGTGGACGGGCACGATCCGCTTGCCGCGCTCCTGGAGGAACCTCGCCACGCCGTGCGCGGCACGGGCCGGGTTGTTCCCCAGCCCGACGACGGCCCACGTGTCGCACTCGGCGAGGACGCGGCGGACGGTGTCGGTGTCGGCTTCTGCGCTCACCCCGCCAGCCTAGGTCGTGCGGCGGCGGAGGTCGCGGTTCACGAGACCGCGACCTCCGCCGGGCGGGGGAGGTCGCAGCCGGGCAGCGTCAGCACCACCCGGCCGCCCCCGCCCACGCACGCGGCGAGCATGTGCGTCTGCTGGCCGTAGCGGGCGCCCTCGCGCACCACGACGGACCCCGCCTCGTCCACCTCGCACGGGTTGTCCTGCGTGCAGCGCTCGCCGTTCTCGTTGGTGGTGTTGTTCACGCCGACCACCTCGCCGCTGACCGCGTCCACGACCGGTGAGCCCGACGTGCCGCCGATCGTGTCGCACGACTCCGTGTAGCGGATCGAGTCGCGCCACGTCCAGTCGCCCTCGCGCAGCTCGTGCACCACGGCGTCCACCGAGCAGGAGTACACGCGCTTCCAGTAGCCGGACACGACGCGCACGTCCGCGCCCACGGGCGGCGGGGTCCGCGACAGCGGCAGCGCGCGCGTGCCCAGCTCCTCGATCCGCGCGTACGTCGTGTCGGTGCGGTAGAGCGCGAGGTCGGTGCCGGTGGACGTGGCGTACTCCAGCCGCGTCGCCCGCAGCACCGCCAGCTCGTCGTTCCCGCTCGGGCTCAGCAGCGCGAACGTGCGCGACGCGTGCTGGTCCACCAGCACCTCGTCCGCCGCCAGCATCCGCACGCAGTGCCCGTTGGTCATCACCAGCGCCGGATCGGACGGCGCGGACGCGGGGGCGCGCACGACGGCGCCGGAGCAGTTGCTCAGCGCCACGGCGCCCGTGAAGTCCACGTCGGCTGCCGTCGCGGTGCCCGGTGCGGTGAGCAGGACCGCGCCGAGCAGGGCGGCGGTGCCGAGCGGTGCCGGGGTGCGGGGTCGGATCGTCACGGGTTCCTCCCGGGTCGGTGTCAGGGGAAGCGTGGGGTGCCGCACCGCGACGCGCCACCGCAGACCGGGAGTCCGCTAGGATCGGGGTACGGCGTGCGCGAGCAGACGCCTGGCTGGAGCCACTCCCCGGCGGTCGAGTGGCAGATCCGCCGAGGGGTTGGGGCACCCCTGCTCGACGACGAACTTCCGACGACGACGCCACTCGTGCGCGTCCTCCTTCGCCGAGCCGGGCGGCGGGAACGAGGACACCGGTGTCTCGAACGTCCCTGACCGATCAGCTCGTCGACCTCCGCCGTGCCCGCACCGGCGAGAACCCCAGCCAGGCCGTCCCCGCGGTGCGCGCCGCGCTGGCCTCCCTGTCGGCCGACGACCGCGCCGCGCTGGTCGCGGCGCTGCGCGACGGCGTGCCCGTGTCCGACCGGATCGCCGACGCGCTGCTGCCGGCGGCCACCACGACCGCCCAGCGCGAGCTGGAGGCGCGCGTGCTCCAGGCGGTGAGCGACTCGGCCGGCTACCTGCACCTGCGGCCACCGGCGAGCATCACCCGGTCCGCGCACGCCGTGGCCGCGGTCCAGCTCGACGGTCCCGTGGTGCGGCTGCACCCGGCGCCGCTGGCCGTCGGCCCGCTGCTCTACGAGCTGCTGCCCCGGACCGAGGCGGGACAGCTCCTCGGACTGCCCGGCCTGCGCTCCCGGCAGCACCCCCGCTCCGCCGAGCTGTTCCTCGTCCACGAACCGGGCGCGTCCGTCGTGCTGGCCGGGGTGGACGCGACCGGCTGGGAGGCGGCGCAGAGGTACGTGCGCGCGCTGCTGGAGCACCGCGGGGTGCCCACCGAGCGGATCACCGGCCCCGCGCTGACGGCCGCCGAGCGCGCCCACCTCGCCGAGCACGGCGCGGTGGCGGGCCCGGCGGACGCGGGCAGCGCGCTGCTGCGCCGCGTTCACCTGTTCGCGGCGGCCCCGTGGCTGCGGGTGTGGGGCACCGACGGGCAGTGGTGGCTGGACCGGCCCGGCGACGACGACCCGGCCGGGACCGCCGACCGCCTCCTGCACCCGGTGTTCGGGCTGCCGGGGTTCGGCCGGTCGGTCGACGGCCCGGACGTGGTGTCGCTGTCCGACGGGGCCACGACCGTCCACCTGCGAGCCGTGCAGGCCCCGGACCCGGTGCTGGACGAGCGGATGGCGGCCCTGCGCTGGCCGCGGGAGTACACCCCCTGGGAGTGACTCCGGACGCGGGGCTCGACGCTGCGACGTCGGCGTCGTGAGTCGTGCTCACCATCACGGCGGACACGGATGGTGAGCACCGCTCACGCAGGTAGACTGCGCTCTCGGCCTGACGCGACCGTGTCAGGCGTGGCGCAAGATCCCCGTCAGGAGAACCCCGGTGACCCAACAGGCTGCCGAGGCCCAGCCGGAGGCCCAGGTCGTCCAGCGTCGCGTGCTCGTCGCCGAGGACGAGGCGCTCATCCGCCTCGACCTCGTGGAGATGCTCCGCGAGGAGGGCTATCAGGTGGCCGGTGAGGCCGCAGACGGCGACGAGGCCGTGAAGCTGGCCACCGAACTCCGTCCGGACCTCGTGATCCTCGACGTCAAGATGCCCAAGGTCGACGGCATCGAGGCGGCGTCGGTGATCGCGGGCGGACGCATCGCTCCGGTCGTGATCCTGACCGCGTTCAGCCAGCGCGACCTGGTGGAGCGGGCTCGTGACGCCGGCGCGATGGCGTACCTGGTCAAGCCGTTCCAGAAGCGCGACCTGATCCCGGCCATCGAGCTGGCGATGAGCCGCTTCTCGGAGCTGCAGGCGCTGGAGAACGAGGTCGCCGGTCTCACCGAGCGGCTGGAGACGCGCAAGGTCGTCGAGCGCGCCAAGGGTCTGCTGATGAGCAAGCAGGGACTGTCCGAGCCGGAGGCCTTCCGCTGGGTCCAGCGCACCGCGATGGACCGCCGCACGACCATGAAGGCCGTCGCGGAAGCCGTGATCGAGAACTTCGGCTGATCCACCCGCGTTCCGGGTCGTCGCGGCCGGCAGCTCCGGCCGCGCCGCGACGAGCCGGGGCGCGCCCCTCTTCCGCACCTCCACGACGTGCTCGCCCGCCGGTGCCCGGCCGAGGCCGATGAGCACCGGGTGGTGCCCTCCCCACCCCGCGCGCCCCTTCGCCGCCGATGCGGCCGACCACGAGCGCGACGCCGTCCGCGCCGTCTGCGCCGTCCGCGTCGTGCCTCTCTGCGCGCGGCGCGTCTCGCCCCACCTCCCCGTCCACGCCGTCGGGCCACGTCCGCGGACGGTCGCGAACCGGGTGCGCGGGCGATGCACCTCACAGCGCGGACGGCACTCAGCACACCTCCAGTCCTGGGATGATGTGACCAGTGCTTAATGTTCGTTAACAAGACGGCGCGTCCGCGTGTGCTAATCCGCCGCGCATTGACCGCCGACAATCACGAGTGATCGCCTGTGACTGTCCGTAGCGATCCTCAAGAAAACCATAACGCCGAGTTGCGTTATGGTCACGAGCCCTATCGTCGTGATGACTGCGCCCCTCTTCATCGCCTACGTTCCGCCCCAACCCTCACTAGACGGGTGTAAGAGCGGTACGCGGCGAACTCGCGTCCGCGAGGAGCTGGGATCAAGGAGGGGACTCACGTGCGCAAGCACTCTGTGAAGTCCGCAGCGATCGTGGTCGGCGTTCTGCTCGTCGCCGCGTGCAGCACGAACAAGACCGAGGGTGGCAGCACTGCCGGTGGCAGCTGCGACACGTCGAAGGGCACGCTGACCGTCGGCGTCATCGCCCCGCAGTCCGGTGGCCTGTCGGCCCTGGGCCTCGGCATCAAGAACTCGGCCCAGCTGGCCGTCGACGAGGCCAACGAGAAGTGCACCGTCAAGGGCTACAAGCTGGCCGTCGACACGCAGGACGACGAGGCGAACCCCGCCAAGGGCGCGCAGGCCGCCACGAAGCTGGCCTCCGACACGAGCGTCGTCGGCGTCATCGGCACCCTGAACTCGTCCGTGGCGCAGACCGTGCAGCCGATCCTCTTCGAGAAGAAGATCGTCCAGGTCTCCCCGGCGAACACGAACCCGTCGCTGACCCGCGGTGAGAACTTCGCCACCGCCCCGGCGCGCGCCTTCGCCAACTACTTCCGCGTGTGCACCACGGACGACCTCCAGGGCCCGTTCGCCGCGGACTACCTGGTCAACGACGCGGGCAAGAAGAAGATCGCCATCATCACCGACGGCAAGACCTACGGCGAGGGCCTGGCGACCGAGTTCGCGGCTCGCGTGAAGGCCAAGGGCGGCGAGATCGTGGCCCAGGAGAAGGTCGGCGAGAAGGACACCGACTTCGCCGGTGTCATCTCCACGATCAAGGCCGCCAACCCCGAGGCCCTGTACTACGGCGGTGAGTACCCGCAGGGCGGCCCGCTGAGCAAGCAGCTCAAGGACGCCCAGCTCAACATCCCGCTGATGGGCGGCGACGGCATCTTCGACGGCAAGTTCATCGAGCTGGGCGGCAAGGACGGCGACCTCGCCACCTCCGTGGGCGCGCCGACCGAGTCGCTCCCGAGCGCCAAGACGTTCGTCGACGCGTACAGCGCCAAGAAGTACAGCGACGCCTACGGCGCGTACGGCGCGTTCTCCTACGACGCGGCCAACGCGATCATCGCCTCGCTCGCCACCACCCTCGGTGACGGCGGCGAGTGGTCCGAGGACAAGCGCGACGCGCTGATCGAGGCCGTCGGCAAGTACTCCGCCTCCGGCGCCACCGGTGACGTCGCGTTCGACGAGTTCGGCGACAGCACCAACAAGGTGCTGACCGTCTACCAGGTCACCGCCGGTGCCTGGAAGGACGCGAAGACCGGGGAGTTCGCGGGCTGATCACGACTACTGGGCACTAGTCAGACCACGGCGGGGGCGAGCATCGCTCGCCCCCGCCGCCTATGGAGGTAGTCGTGTCTATCCTGCTTCAACAGCTGGCCAACGGCGTGGTCCAGGGCGGGTTGATCGCCCTGATCGCCCTCGGCTACACGATGGTGTACGGCATCATCCAGCTGATCAACTTCGCGCACGGTGAGATCTTCATGGTCGGCGCGTACGGCTCGCTCGCGACCTACACCTGGCTCCTCCCGCAGGGGATCAAGGACAGCTGGGTGCTCAGCCTGCCCCTCATGCTCCTCGGCGGCGTGGTCGTCGCCGTGGTGATCGCGCTGATCATGGAGCGCTTCGCCTACCGGCCCCTGCGCAACGCGCCCCGCCTCGCCCCGCTGATCACGGCGCTCGGCATCTCGGTGGCGCTCCAGGAGGCCGTGCGCACGTTCTACCCCGACGCGACGTCCGCGCTGCGCTTCCCGCGCGTGTTCGCCGAGGGCAACCTGGCGCTCGGCCCGATCAGCGTGCCGTGGTCCGGCGTGCTGATCATCGTGGTGTCGATCGTCCTGTCCGTCCTGCTCCAGGTCTACATCAACCGCTCCCGCATGGGCCGCGCGATGCGCGCCACGGCGCAGGACCCGGACACCGCCAAGCTGATGGGCGTCAACCCCGACCGGGTGATCGTCTTGACCTTCGTGCTCGGTGCGGCGCTGGCCGGCGTGGCCGGTCTGCTCTACGGCAGCTACATCACCAACGTCAACATCGACATGGGCTTCCAGACCGGCATCTTCGCGTTCACCGCGGCCGTTCTCGGGGGTGTCGGCAGCATCCGCGGTGCGGTGATCGGCGCCTTCATCATCGGCCTGGTCAAGACCATCGGTGGCCAGTACATGCCCGGCGGCACCCAGTACGACTACGTCTGGATCTTCGTCGTGCTCATCCTGGTGCTGGTGTTCCGGCCCCAGGGCCTGTTCGGCGAGCCGGAAAGGGTGCGCGCGTGAACAAGGTGTCCAACATCGTCCGGCCGTTCGCCCGGCCGCTGGTACTCGTCGGCGGTGTGCTCCTGATCGTCGCGGCGCTGCTGCCGTGGGCGACGTTCGTCCTCAACGAGGGCCCGTACCCCGACAAGGCGACGCTCCAGTTCTTCGACGCGCCCTTCGCGGTCACCGGCTTCCGGTTCCACCTGCTGCTGCTCGGCCTGCTCGTGCTGATCGCCTCGTTCGCGCCCGTGCCGAGCCGGGCGCGCGTGCTGCGCGCCCTGGGCTGGGGCGGCCTGCTCGTGTCGGTCATCAGCGGCCTGTTCATCACGATCGAGGGCGGTGGCCTCGGCGCCATCACCGCGGCTGACGGCGCGACCGCGTTCGGCGCCCTCGTCGGCCTGGTCGGTGGCGCCGCGGTGATCCTCGGCGCGATCGCCCTCGGCGTGGAGCCCCCGGCCCACTGGACGCTGAAGCTGCCGACCGCCGCCGCCTACGCGGTGCTGGTCGTGGTGTTCGTCCTGGTGCTGCTGGGCGTCTCGCTGGTGCTCACCGCGGGTGGTCAGGGCGGTGCGGCGAACCCCTACGCGGGTCCGCTGTTCCTCGCCTTCCTCGGCTTCGCCGCCGGTGCCATGGCCGCGCTCAGCGCGACCGGAGCGATCCGCTTCGTCTCCGAGCTGTCGGAGAAGCACCGGATCTTCAGCGTGGTCGTGCTGCTGCTCTGCGCGCTGCTGCTGCCGTTCACCGACGCCGGTTCCGAGTACTGGATGACCGTCGCGGCGAACATCGGCATCTACGCCGCCACCGCCATCGGCCTCAACATCGTGGTCGGCCTGGCGGGTCTGCTCGACCTCGGCTACGTGGCGTTCATGGGGATCGGCGCGCTCGTCGCGGCGAACTTCTCCGGCGCGGCCGCTGCCGCGTTCGGCGTGCACCTGCCGTTCCCGGTCGCCGCGGTGATCGCGGCGGTCGTCGCGGGCATCTTCGGCGCCATCGTCGGCTCGCCGACGCTGCGCGTGCGCGGCGACTACCTCGCGATCGTGACGCTGGCGTTCGGCGAGATCTTCACCCGCTCCGCCCAGAACAACATCGGCGGGCTCACCAACGGCGCGAACGCCATCCCCGGCATTCCGGCGCTGAGCCTGTTCGGGGCCGATTTCAACAAGTCGTTCACCCTGGGGTCGATCAAGCTCCCGGCGGGCGTGCTCTACTACGTCCTGATCGTGCTGCTGGTCGCCCTCGTCATGACGGTGTTCGCGAACCTCAAGTTCAGCCGCATCGGCCGCGCGTGGATCGCCATCCGCGAGGACGAGGACGCGGCCCGCGCCATGGGCATCCGCACCGGCCAGGCCAAGATCCTCGCGTTCCTCGTCGGCGCCATGCTGGCCGGCCTCGCGGGCGCGGTCTTCGCGCACAAGAACGGCACGGTGTCCTACGAGAGCTTCAAGTTCCTGGAGTCGGTCACCCTGCTCGCCGCGGTCATCCTCGGCGGCATGGGCTCGATCCCCGGAGCGGTCCTCGGCGCGTCGCTGCTGTTCGTGCTGCCGGAGAAGCTCCGCGAGTTCAGCGAGTACCGCCTGCTGATCTTCGGTCTCGCGCTCGTGCTCATCATGCGGTTCCGCCCGCAGGGCCTCGTGCCCGACCGGCACCGCAGGGCCGAGCTGGCCGACGAGGACGTCGGCGGCGCCCCGGTCGACGAGGTGCACGAGGTTCCCGGAGCCGTGAAGGAGGCCAAGGCGTGAGCACGCCAGTGCTGGAAGCACGCGACGTCTCGATGGTCTTCGGCGGCCTGAAGGCCCTGAAGAACGTCTCGTTGCAGCTGGAGGAGGGCAAGATCCTCGGCTTGATCGGTCCCAACGGGGCTGGCAAGACGACGTTCTTCAACTGCCTCACCGGGCTCTACACGCCGACCACCGGCAGCGTCCTGCTCAAGGGCACGACGCTGCCCGGCGACCCGGCGAAGGTCACCACCGCGGGCGTCGCCCGCACGTTCCAGAACATCCGGCTGTTCCCCAGCATGACCGTGCTGGAGAACGTCCTGGTGGGACGGCACGTGCGGATGAAGCAGGGTCCGCTGGCCTCCCTGTTCCACGGTCCCGCCTACCGCAAGGGCGAGAACGCGGCCAAGGAGCGCTCGCGGGAGCTGCTGGAGTTCGTCGGCCTGTCCGGGCTGGAGGACGAGCTGGCGCGCAACCTGCCCTACGGCGACCAGCGCCGCCTGGAGATCGCCAGGGCACTGGCGACCGACCCGGCCGTGCTGCTGCTGGACGAGCCGACCGCCGGCATGAACCCGCAGGAGACCGAGGCCGCCAGGCAGCTCATCTTCGCGATCCGCGAGACGGGCGTGTCGGTCGTGGTGATCGAGCACGACATCAAGTTCATCTTCGGCCTCTGCGACCAGGTGTCCGTCCTCGTGCAGGGCGAGCTGCTGGTCGAGGGCACGCCGGACGTGGTGCGCGGCGACCCCAGGGTCGTCGAGGCGTACCTCGGCAAGCCGCCGGACGAGGTCGAGGCCGAGGTCGCGAGCGTCGTCGAGGAACAGCAGCACCGCGGTGCGCAGGAGGGGCAGGCATGAGTCCGCTGCTCGAGGTCCGCAACCTCAGCGTCGCCTACGGCGCGATCGAGGCCGTCCGCGACATCTCGTTCACCGTCGAGGCCGGTCAGATCGTCAGCCTCATCGGCAGCAACGGCGCGGGCAAGACCACGACGCTGCGGACCATCTCCGGTCTGCTGCGTCCCGCCTCCGGCGAGATCCTGCTGGAGGGCGAACCGATCCACGCGCAGCCCGCGCACGCCATCCTCGGCGCCGGCGTCGCCCACTCCCCGGAGGGGCGGCGGCTGTTCCCGCGGATGACCGTGGAGGAGAACCTCCAGCTCGGCGCCTACGTCCGCAAGGACGACGGCGTGGAGAAGGACATGCAGCGCGTGTACGACCTGTTCCCCGTGCTCGGCGAGCGCAGGCACAACAAGGCGGGTCTGTTCTCCGGTGGTGAGCAGCAGATGCTCGCCATGGGCCGCGCGATGATGTCGAAGCCCCGGCTGCTCATGCTCGACGAGCCCTCGATGGGCCTGTCGCCGATCATGACCCAGCTGATCTTCGACACCATCAAGGAGCTCAAGGAGCAGGGCACCACGATCCTGCTCGTCGAGCAGAACGCCCTCGCGGCGCTCGCGCTCTCCGACCAGGCGTACGTGATCGACCTGGGCCGCACGACGCTCCAGGGCCCCGGCCACGAGCTGCTGGCCGACCAGCGGGTCCGCGACGCCTACCTCGGCGAGAGCTGAGCGGTTCGCGGAGCACGAGGCCGCCGCACCCGATCGGGTGCGGCGGCCTCGTGCGTCCGGGGGGATCAGCCGCCGGGCGGGGTGTCGCGCAGCACGCAGGTCAGCCGCGCCGTGCAGACCCGCTTGCCCTCCTCGTCGCTGATCACGATCTCGAACGTGGCCGTGGAGCGGCCGACGTGCAGCGGTGACGCCACACCGGTCACCAGGCCGGAGCGCGCCGCCCGGTGGTGGGTGCACGACAGCTCCAGCCCCACCGCGATCCGGCCGGGACCGGCCGCCTCGAAGGAGGCCAGCGAGCCGAGCGTCTCCGCGAGCACCGCGCTCGCGCCCCCGTGCAGCAGTCCGTAGGGCTGGCGGTTGCCCGCCACGGGCATGGTGCCGACCAGCTGACCGTTCTCCGATCGGGTGATCTCGATGCCGAGCTTGTCGACCAGTTGCTCGGCCGCGAACTCCGGGTTCGTCTCGGCCTCGTAGCGGGTCGCGGTGTGGTTCGGGACGGTCACCGGCACCTCCGGTCGGTTCAGCGCTGTCGGTGGCCCACCCTAGACTCGCCCCGTGACCTCCTCCGCAGCCAGCGCCGGGCAGAAGCTGCTCCTCGTCGACGGCCACTCGATGGCCTACCGCGCCTTCTTCGCGCTGCCGAAGGAGAACTTCCAGACCAACACCGGCCAGACCACCAACTCGGTCTACGGCTTCACCTCGATGCTCATCAACCTCCTGCGCGACGAGCGGCCCACCCACGTGGCGGTGGCGTTCGACGTCTCGCGCACGACGTTCCGCACCGAGCAGTTCGCCGAGTACAAGGCGAACCGCAGCGCGACGCCGGACGAGTTCAAGGGGCAGGTCAGCCTCATCAAGGACGTGCTGGGCACGCTGTCGATCCCGTCGCTGACGAAGGACAACTTCGAGGCCGACGACGTCATCGCCACGCTCACCACGCAGGCCGTCGAGCAGGGCTTCGAGGTGGCGATCTGCACCGGCGACCGCGACGCCCTGCAACTGGTGAACGACCACGTCACCGTGCTCTACCCGGTCAAGGGCGTGTCGGAGATGGCCCGGTTCACCCCGGAGTCCGTGCTGGAGAAGTACGGCGTCACGCCGACCCAGTACCCCGACTTCGCCGCGCTGCGCGGCGACCCCTCCGACAACCTGCCGAAGATCCCCGGCGTCGGCGAGAAGACCGTCACCAAGTGGATCCAGCAGTTCGGCTCGCTCGCCGCGCTGGTGGACCGGGCCGACGAGGTGAAGGGCAAGGCGGGCGAGGCGCTGCGGGCGAACCTGTCCCACGTCCTGCTCAACCGGCAGCTCACCGAGCTGATCAAGGACGTCGACCTGCCCGTCGGTCCCGCCGACCTGGACGTCCGGCCGTGGGACCGCGACGCGGTGCACCGGCTGTTCGACGAGCTGGAGTTCCGCGTCCTGCGCGACCGGCTGTTCGCGACGCTGTCCACCGCGGAGCCCGAGGCGGAGGACGGCTTCGAGGTCACCGGCGGCGCGATCCCGGCGGGCGAGCTGGAGGCCTGGCTCGCGGCCCACGCCCGCGGCGGCCGGGTCGGCCTGGCGTTCCGCGAGTCGGGCGGCGACCTGGAGGGCGTCGCGCTGGCCGCGTCCACCGGCGAGGGCGGCTACGTCGAGGTGCGGCAGCTGTCCGAGGCCGACGAGCGCGCGCTCGCGGCGTGGCTCGCCGACGCCTCGGTCGCGAAGGCGGGGCACGAGCTCAAACTTCCCCTGCGCCGCCTGCGGGCGCGCGGCTGGGTGCTGAACGGGCTGACCAGCGACACGGCGCTCGCCGCCTACCTGGTGCGGCCGGGCCAGCGCTCGTTCGCGCTGGACGACCTCGCCCTGCGCCACCTGTCGCGCGAGCTGCGGGCGGAGGAGGCCGACACCGGTCAGCTCTCGCTGCTCGCCGACGAGGACGAGGAGTCGCGGAAGGCCGCCACCGGCGCCATCGTGCGCGCCCGCGCCGTGGCCGAGCTGGCCGACGCCCTGGACGAGGAGCTGGTGCGGACCAACGGCACGCGCCTGCTGGCCGAGCTGGAGCTGCCGCTCGCCGGCGTGCTCGCCGACCTGGAGAACGTGGGCATCGCGATCGACGCGGAGCACCTGGCCGCGCTGGAGGCGCACTTCGCCGCCGGGGTGAAGCAGGCCGCGCAGGACGCCTACTCGGTGATCGGCAAGGAGATCAACCTCGGCTCGCCCAAGCAGCTCCAGGTGGTGCTGTTCGACGAGCTGAACATGCCGAAGACGAAGAAGACCAAGACCGGCTACACCACCGACGCCGAGGCGTTGCAGAACCTGTTCGAGCACACCGAGCACCCGTTCCTGCAGCACCTGCTGGCCCACCGCGACGTCACCAGGTTGAAGTCCACGGTGGACGGCCTGCTCAAGTCGGTGGCCGACGACGGCCGCATCCACACGACGTTCCACCAGACGATCGCCGCGACCGGGCGACTGTCCTCGACGGACCCCAACCTGCAGAACATCCCGATCCGCACCGAGGAGGGTCGCCGCATCCGCGAGGGGTTCGTCGTCGGCTCCGGCTTCAGCGAGCTGATGACGGCCGACTACAGCCAGATCGAGATGCGCATCATGGCGCACCTGTCCGGTGACGAGGGCCTGATCGAGGCGTTCCGCAGCGGCGAGGACCTGCACACCTACGTGGCGGCGCAAGCGTTCGCGGTGCCGACCTCGGAGGTGACGGGGGAGCAGCGCCGCCGGGTCAAGGCGATGTCCTACGGCCTGGCCTACGGCCTGTCGGAGTACGGCCTGGCGCAGCAGCTGCGGATCTCCGCCTCCGAGGCGCGCGAGCAGATGGAGGCGTACTTCTCCCGCTTCGGCGGCGTGCGCGACTACCTTCACTCGATCGTGGAGGAGGCGCGCAAGGTCGGCTACACCGAGACGATCCTGGGCCGCCGCCGCTACCTGCCGGACCTCAACAGCGACAACCGGCAGCGCCGCGACATGGCCGAGCGCATGGCGCTCAACGCGCCGATCCAGGGCAGCGCGGCGGACATCATCAAGGTCGCGATGCTCGACGTCTACACGGCGCTGGAGGAGTCCGGCCTGCGCAGCCGGATGCTGCTCCAGGTGCACGACGAACTCGTGCTGGAGGTCGCGGAGGGCGAGCGCGAGACGGTGGAGGCGCTGGTGCGCGAGCACATGGGCCACGCCTACCCGCTCACCGTCCCCCTGTCGGTCTCGGTCGGCGTGGGCCGCTCCTGGGACGCCGCAGCCCACTGACCCGCGAGTTGAGCGTTCGAGCACCGCGAGTTGAGCTTTCGCGTCCCGAGCGGAGCGCTCGGGGTGCCCGGGAGGCGGAGCCGGGGCAGCAGGACGAGCCGTCGGGCGCACGACCGCACCCGCACGGCCCCTTCGCCGGCGGCGGGAACGGCAGGCCGGCGACGCACCTGTTCTGCGGCGGCCGGATGCTCCCGCGCGTCGGGAGGGGCCGCGCGAGCGGGCGGTAGCCTGACCGCGTGCCGCTGCTCGGACCCGCAGATCCGCTGCCCCACCCGCCCCGGCGGGTGCTGGTCGCGGGCAGCACCGGGGCGGGGAAGACCACGCTGGCGAAGGCCCTGGCGGGCCGGATCGGCTCGCCGCACGTGGAGATGGACGCGCTGTACCACGGCCCCGGCTGGGTGCCGCGCCCCGAGTTCCTCGACGACGTCGCGGTCCTCGTCGGCCGCCCGGCCTGGATCACCGAGTGGCAGTACTCGCGGGCCCGCCCGCTGCTGCTGGAGCACGCCGACACGATCGTGTGGCTCGACCACCCCTTCCGCACGGCGATGCGTCGTCTCGTCGTGCGGACCGTCGTCCGCCGGCTCCGGCGGACCGTGCTGTGGAACGGCAACGTCGAACCGCCGCTGCTGACCGTGTTCACCGACCCGGAGCACCTGCTGCGCTGGGGGTGGAAGTCCCACGGCCGGGTGGCCGACAAGCTCACCGCCGTGCTCGCGAGTGAGCACGGGCCGCGTCTGTCCGTCGTGCGGCTGCGCGGTCAGCGCGAGGTGGACGCCTGGCTCGCCGGTCCGCTGCTGCGGGCGGCGCGAGCGGGTGAGGGGTCGGTCTGACGCGCGGTCAGCCGCGTGCGATCAGCTGGTCGAACGGCACGAAGTCGTCGAGCTCGCCGGTGCCGGACGCGGGTGCGGACCGGTCCAGGAGACCGGCGAACTCGGCGGCGGCCCGGTCGATCCGGTGCAGCAGCGACCGCTCGTCGGTGCTGTTGTCCCAGTCCTCGGAGGCGGCGAACACGGCCGTGGGCACGGTCAGCGTGCGCAGGTGGGCGAACAGCGGCCGCATCGCGTGGTCGACGGCCAGCGAGTGCCGCGCCGAACCGGCCGTGGCTCCGAGCAGCACGGGCTTGCCGGTCAGCGCACCGGGCTCCAGCACGTCGACGAAGGACTTGAACAGGCCGCTGTAGGACGCGGTGAAGATCGGGGTGACGGCGATCAGGCCGTCCGCGCCCACGACGCGGTTGACGGCCTCGCGCAGCCCGCCGGTCGGGAAACCGGTGAGCACGCTGTTGGTCACGTCGTGCGCGAGCTCGCGCAGCTCCACGTGGTGCGTCTCGACCTCGACTCCCCGCTCGGCCAGGGCGCGCGCGGTCGCCGCGGCGAGCCGGTCGGCCAGCACGCGGGTGGACGACGGGACGCTCAGTCCGGCGGAGAGCACCGCGAGGCTGCGGGTGGTCATCTGAGCTCCTCCTGTGGCGCGACGAGTTCATGCGTTTGCATAGAACGCCGTCCTGTCGCCGATCATTCCCCCGCGGCGGGGCGCAGTCCCCGCACCAGGACCAGCACCGACTCGCGGACCTCGGCGCGACTGCGCTCCGGCTGGAGGACCTGCCGGTCCAGCGCGATCACCAGCAGCGTGCCGAACAGCGCCGCCGCCGTGCCCACCTCGACGTCGGCGGGCAGCCGTCCCGCGCTCGCCGACCAGCTTCTGCTCGGTCGCCGCGGTGCGTGCCGGGCGCGGCGAGCGGGTGCCAGCACGAGTTCCGGCTTCAGCCGGGACGGGGTCCGCGCCCGCCGCTCGTACGCGGCGAGCGTCGAGCACGCGAGCCCCGGCGCCGGGTGACCGGTCGGGACGGCCACGTCGCGCCCCACCCCGCCGGGGTCGCCGCCGTGGACGAGGTGCCGCAGCCCGTGACCTCGCAGAGCGGACGAACCGGTCAGCGCAGGGCCGACGCCGGCCGGACCTCCCAGACGGTCCACAGCGGCCGGTAGCCCTGGCGGATCCAGAACACCGAGGACAGCGGGTTCGGCTGGTTGTAGTAGAGGTACGTGCCCGTCGCGCCCATCCGGCGCAGCTCGCGGTGGGCGTGCGCCACGAGCTGCTGCCCCACGCCGGACCCGCGCGCGCCCGGCAGCACCGACACGCAGTTCAGGTAGCCCCAGCGGCCCCGCGGCAGTCGCGACCCGGCCCAGGTCGTCGGATCGGCGTCGGTGATCGCGCACTCCGCCAGCGCCACGGCGATGCCGTCCCGCTCGGCCAGCCAGATCGGCGCGTTCGCGCGCAGCCGCTCGCCCAGCGTGCGCCGCTTCAGCTCCACCGCGTCCGGGCGCAGCACCGTCGCGCCGACGAGCGAGGAGTACCGCAGCTCCGCCAGCGCCAGGTCCACCACGGGGCCGAGGTCGGCGGGTCCGGCCCGGCGGATCGTCAGCGTGGGCGCCCGCTCGGGAACGAGCGGGACGCCGCGCCGCACGGCGATCGTCGACAGCGGCACCAGACCGTGGTCCAGCAGCGCGCGCGTCGCCTCGACGTCACGGCTCGGCCAGGTCACCACGGCCGCGCTGTCCGTCCCCGGCGGCGGGACGCGGTCCAGCCGGTGCCGCCACGCCCGCAGCAGCGTGTGCATCCCCACCAGTCCCGCGCCGCCGAGCAGCGGGTGCAGCTCCCGCACGTCGCTGGCCGACCACAGCCGCACCACGGAGCCCGGCCGGTGCACGTGGTGGGTGATCACGCCGGCCACCCTGGAGCCGTCCGGCACGGCGGCGGTGACCACGTCGCCGTCCGGGGGCTCGGGACACGCCGGGAGCAGCGGGTCGAGCGCGGCGAACCGCGCGGACTGCGCCTCGACCAGGCCCCGCCCCACCATCATCGCCGTACCGACCTCCGCGCCCCGACCGTCCCCGTCGGGACAGCACGGTACGGGTCAGCGCTTGCGGCAGGAAAAGATCGCCGTACCGGGGAACAGCCGTCCGCGCAGCGGGCTCCACTGGCCCCAGCCGCGCGTGTGGCCCTCCGGCCACTCCGGCTCGATCAGGTCGACGAGCTCCATCCCCGCCGCCACGACCTGCCGCACGAAGTCACCGGTGGTGCGGTGGTGCTCGACGTAGGTCGCCCGCCCCGCGTCGTCGACCTCCACGTAGGGCGTGCGGTCGAAGTAGGAGTTCACGACGGTCAGCCCGGCCGGTCCCGGATCGTCCGGGAAGATCCACCGGATCGGGTGAGTCACGGCGAACACCCACGGCGCACCGGGCCGCAGCACGCGGGCCACCTCGCGCATCACCGCGCCGGAGTCGGCCACGAAGGGCACCGCGCCGAACGCCGAGCACGCCGCGTCGAAGGTCTCGTCGCCGAACGGCAGCTCGTCCGCGCTCGCCTGCACCAGCGGCACGGAGATCCCGGTGCTCGCGTTGCCCGCGACGGCGTGCCGCAGCATCCCGGCGGAGATGTCGAGCGCGACCGGCTCCGCACCGTTGACGCGCAACCACCGCGCGCACGGGGCCGAGCCGCAGCCGACCTCCAGCACGCGCTTGCCCGCGACGTCGCCGAGCAGGCGCTCCTCCTCCTCGCGCAGGCCCTCCGGGCACCAGCGGAAGTCCGCCGCGCCCAGGAAGTCACCGTGCTCGGAGAGGTAGTCGTCGGCGTCGGCGTCCCACCAGATCCGGCTCGCCGCCCGCGACTCGGCGGCGTCGGCGTCGCGCTTGACGATGCCCGTGGTGCCGAGCGCCAGCTCCGCGCTCGCGTGCCGGTGGTCCGCGGTGGCCGTCGAGGAAGATCCCGGCTGGTTGGACACACTGCTCCTTCAAGGGGACCGGTTTGCCCGGTGGTCGTCGAGGCACGTACGATATCGCCCGCGTAGTGGGTGTGCCCTGCCCATGATCCAGGAATGCCGGAACACAGGTCACTGTTGCACGGTGTGCTCACTGCGTGTGAACACCATCGCAGGCCATCAAACCTCAATCCGTACCGGAGCCACCTACCTAATGTCCACCGACACCACCACTGTCCCGGTTGCCGCTGCGCCGAAGCAGGTCGCCATCAACGATATCGGGACGGAGGAGGACTTCCTCGCTGCTATCGACAAGACGATCAAGTACTTCAACGACGGCGATATCGTCGAGGGAACCATCGTCAAGGTCGACCGGGACGAGGTCCTGCTCGACATCGGCTACAAGACCGAGGGCGTCATCCCCTCGCGCGAGCTGTCGATCAAGCACGACGTGGACCCGGCCGAGGTCGTCAGCGTCGGCGACGAGGTCGAGGCCCTGGTCCTCCAGAAGGAGGACAAGGAAGGTCGGCTGATCCTCTCCAAGAAGCGCGCGCAGTACGAGCGCGCCTGGGGCACCATCGAGGCGCTCAAGGAGAAGGACGAGCCCGTCAAGGGCACGGTCATCGAGGTGGTCAAGGGTGGTCTCATCCTGGACATCGGCCTGCGCGGCTTCCTCCCCGCCTCCCTGGTCGAGATGCGCCGCGTGCGCGACCTCCAGCCCTACGTGGGCCGCGAGCTCGAAGCCAAGATCATCGAGCTGGACAAGAACCGCAACAACGTGGTCCTGTCGCGCCGCGCGTGGCTGGAGCAGACCCAGTCCGAGGTCCGCAGCGAGTTCCTCAACCAGCTGCAGAAGGGCCAGGTCCGCAAGGGCGTCGTGTCCTCCATCGTCAACTTCGGTGCCTTCGTGGACCTGGGTGGCGTCGACGGCCTGGTGCACGTCTCCGAGCTGTCCTGGAAGCACATCGACCACCCGTCCGAGGTCGTCGAGGTCGGCCAGGAGGTCACGGTCGAGGTCCTGGACGTCGACATGGAGCGCGAGCGCGTCTCCCTGTCGCTGAAGGCGACCCAGGAAGACCCGTGGCGTCAGTTCGCCCGCACCCACGCGATCGGTCAGATCGTGCCGGGCAAGGTCACGAAGCTGGTTCCGTTCGGTGCGTTCGTCCGCGTGGACGAGGGCATCGAGGGCCTGGTCCACATCTCCGAGCTGGCCGAGCGCCACGTCGAGATCCCGGAGCAGGTCGTGCAGGTCGGCGACGACGTCATGGTCAAGGTCATCGACATCGACCTGGACCGCCGCCGGATCTCGCTGTCCCTCAAGCAGGCCAACGAGGGCTTCACGCCGGACTCCGAGTTCGACCCGACCCAGTACGGCATGGCCGCCGAGTACGACCCCGAGGGCAACTACATCTACCCCGAGGGCTTCGACCCGGAGACCCAGGACTGGCAGGAGGGCTTCGAGAAGCAGCGCGAGGAGTGGGAGCGGCAGTACGCCGAGGCCCACACCCGCTACGAGGCCCACATGAAGCAGATCGTCAAGGCCGCCGCCGCCGAGGAAGAGGCCGCGGGCGAGACGAACTACTCCTCCGGTGGCGAGGCTCCGGCTCCCGCGTCCAGCACCGGTGCCCCCGCGCAGAGCGGTGGCACGCTGGCCAGCGACGAGCAGCTCGCCGCGCTCCGCGAGAAGCTGTCGGGTGGCGCCTGATCCCTCGGGATCACCGCTCCGCACGCTCGAAGGCCCCGCACCACGCTCCGTGGTGCGGGGCCTTCCCGTTGTCCGGCGACGACATCGGTCGAGTGGTAGTTCACCGCTCCTGCTGGCAGGGTCGGCGCCGGGCGACTACTTTCGGATCTCTATGAGGGTCGTTCGCGGTGGTGCGGTGGCGGCGCTGGTCCTGGTGACCTGCGCCGGAGTGCTCGCTGGGTGCGGCAGCGAGGAGCCGCGCGAGTCCGCGCCGCCGCCGAGCGTCCCGGTCATCGCGCCCCCGGCGTCCGCGGTGGCCACGTCCGTCATGGCCGACAGGCCCGTCCCGGACGACTGCGAGCTGGTCGTACCGGCCGAGGACGTCTCCGCGGTCGTCGGCAAGGACCTCGCCAAGCCCGTGGAGATCGTCGGCGTCCCCGAACCCGCCGTCGCCCGCACCGCCAAGCTCGACTGCTACTACGGCGTCCCCGAGGGGCGGCAGGTCGGCGACGCCGCGGTGATCATCGGGTTGTCCAACTTCTCCGACGAGGCGTCGGCGACGCAGCGGATCACCGAGAGCGTCGACGCGGAGAAGCAGGAGGGCGCCACCGTCGAGCAGATCGACGTGGGCGAGCAGAAGGCGTCCTACGTCGTGACGAAGGAGGAGCGGTTCGTCGCGGGCACGATCGGCAGGTCCAGCTTCGTCGTCCGCGCCAAGCCGGACGCGCTTCCCGACGACAGGGTCAAGGCCGTGCTCGCGGATCTGGCCGCCCGCTCGATGACGGCACCCGCGCCCTGAATACCCTGGTCCACATGGTGCGCGTGGGGCTGTCCGGCGGAATCGGATCCGGCAAGTCGACCGTGGCGAGGAGGCTCGCCGAGCACGGAGCCGTGATCGTCGACTCCGATCTGCTGGCGCGGGAGGTCGTGCGACCGGGCACGGACGGGCTCGCCGAGATCGTCGCGGCGTTCGGCGAGGAGGTCCTGGACGCCTCCGGAGCGCTGAACCGGGCGGCGCTGGCGGCGCGGGTGTTCACCGACGACGAGGCACGCCGGACGCTCAACGCGATCGTCCACCCGAGGGTGGGCGCGCGCACCGCCGAGATCACGGCCGCCGCACCGGCGGAGGCCGTCGTCGTGCACGACGTGCCGCTGCTCGTGGAGAACGGGCTCGCCCCGGCCTACCACCTGGTGCTGATCGTGCACGCCGAACTCGAGGAGCGGGTGCGCAGGCTCGTGGAGTCGCGCGGGATGCCCGAGGCCGACGCGCGTGCCCGCATCGCCTCCCAGGCCGACGACGACCAGCGGCGTGCCGTCGCGGACGTGTGGCTCGACAACTCCGGCACGCAGGACGAGGTGCACGCCGTCGTGGACGCGCTGTGGGCGGACCGGCTGGTGCCCTACGAGGCGAACGTGCGGCTGCGTCGCGGGTTCCGGCCGGTGGACCCGCGCGTCGTGCCGTCCGACGAGACGTGGCCGGCGCAGGCCGACCGGATCGTGGCGCGGCTCGCGACCGCCACCGGCCACCGGGCCGAGCACATCGGTTCCACCGCCGTGCCGGGGCTCGCCGCGGAGGACGTGATCGATCTCCAGCTCTCCGCCGAGGTCGACGCCGGGGCACTGGCCGGTGCGGGCTTCTTCGGCGAGGACGGCGTGTTCGACAGCGCCGATCCCGGTCGGCCCGCGCGCGTGCTGCTGCGGCGGGAGGGGTCGCCGGAGTGGGTCACCGCGCTGCTGCTGCGCGACTGGCTGTGCGCCGAGGCCGAGGCGCGCGCGGAGTACGAGGAGTTCAAGCTGCGGGTGGCCACCGAGCACGTGGCCGACGGCGGCACGGGCGGGTACGTCGACGCCAAGCGGCCGTGGTTCGAGGAGGCGGTGCCGCGGGCGCGGTCGTGGCGCACCGGGCGCGAGTGAGGCGCTCGCGGTGCCCCAACGCTCCACTCGCGGTGCTGGAACGCTCCACTCGCGGTCAGTGGAGCGGGGGCCAGGAGTCGTAGATGCCCAGGTGGCCCAGCCAGGCCGACAGGTCGTGGCGGTTGCGGCTGATCTCCTCCAGCGTGCGGTGCACGGTGCGGAGCGCCTGGTCGGCGTCGTCGGGGAGCAGGACGCGGCCCGCGACGGCGGCGGCGAACTCCTCGCAGCGGACGATGCGCGCGGTCGTGCCGCCCGGCACGGCGAGGCCGAGCAGCAGGTCGGTCGTCTGCCAGCCGTGCTCGCCGATCTCGACGCGCACGGCGGTGAGCGTGCTCGGGCCGCTGCGCGCGTGCCGGGAACGGGGCCGGTGGTGCGTGAGGCGCAGCCCGAGGTCGGGCAGCAGCCAGGTCACCTCCGACTCCGAGAACGGGTCGTCCGGCGTCGGGCACTCCAGCCGCAGGCCCCACCGCTCGACCTGGCACACGGAGAGCTGCCGCGACGAACCGGACGAGTAGCTGCGAACAGCGTTCACGGTGTCGACGACGTCTACCAGCTGAGGTGTGATGACCGCTCCCACAGCAAGCGACAGTAGCCGTAAGTGTTCGTGTAGTAACCCTTCGGGTCGATTCGTTACATCACGGGTTGTGCCTCTGCCGATCACGACCCGGTGAAGCACACGAACAGTGACCGCCCGTTCGGGGGCGATGTTGACTCAGCGTCGCCGCCAGGTCGTCACGCTTCCGTGCGCCGCCAGCCAGCGCACCGCGTCGTAGCCGTGGGCGGAGATGCCCGCGACGGCCCGGTAGGTCGTCTCCAGCGCCCACTGCGCCCGGTGCGGCTGGATCAGCCCGGCGTCCAGCGCCGCGAGGAGTTCGTCGGTGTCCAGGACGGTGACGCCGCGACCGGTGCGCACGAGCAGGTCCAGGTAGAGGTCAACGGTCTTCCAGACCGACCCGCTGGAGGTGATCTCCACGACGTCCACGTAGAGGTCGTAGTCGCACTCGTGGCCGGGGTGCCACGACTGGCGGGTGACCCGCAACCCCTGGGCGGGCAGCAACCACGACTCGAAGTGCGACAACCGGGGATGACCGGCCACCGGACGGGACATGTAGAGACCGTGCGGTTCGACGCGGAACTCCTCGACGCCCCGCAGGTGCCCCTTGGGATCGGTGTTGCTCCTGGCGTCGACGTCGAAGTACTCGATCTTCGGCGGGTGGACGTGCGGCGCCGTGGAGGCGGCGCGGGCGAGCGTTCCGCCGTCGTGCCGATTCCGCGCGGTCCCGGAGATCGGCTGTCCGTGGGCCAATGTTCCCTCCAACGGGTGAGGCAGAACGTAGGATCCGACCTCATGTTCGGCATCATCCGTCCCTGCCGCAACCGTCTCGGTCCAGAACTCCGGGAGACCTGGCTGGCACACCTCTGCGGTCTGTGCCTCGCCCTGCGCGACGACCACGGCCACCTGTCCCGCTTGGCGACGAACTACGACGGCCTGGTGATCTCGGCGCTGGTCGAGGCGCAGACGGAGCCGGGCACCGGTCGTCGTTCCGCCGGTCCGTGCGCGCTGCGGGGCCTGCGCTCCGCCGAGGTCGCGCACGGCGCGGGCGCCAGGCTGGCCGCCACGGCCTCGCTCCTGCTGGCCTCCGCGAAGGTGCGCGACCACGCCGACGACGGCGACGGCGCGTTCGCCCACCGGCCCGTCGCGACGGCCGGGCGGAGCGTGGCCCGCCGCTGGGCCGAGCGGAGCACGCGGATCGGCGCCGAGATCGGCTTCGACACGGCCGTGCTGCTCGACGCGGTCGGCAGGCAGACCGAGCTGGAGCGGGCGGCCGGCCCCGGCACGTCCGTGCTGGCGGTCACCGAGCCGACCGAGACCGCGACGGGTGAGGCCGCGGCGTTCTCCGCCGTGCTCGCGGGCAGGCCGGGCAACGTCGCGCCGCTGCGCGAGGTGGGCCGGATGTTCGGCCGGCTGGCGCACCTGCTGGACGCCGTGGAGGACCGGGCGGAGGACCTGCGCACCGGCGCGTGGAACCCGCTCACCGCCACCGGCACCGACCGGGCCGAGGTGTGGCGGCTGTGCGAGGACGCCGCGCTCGGCATCCGGCTCGCGCTGCGCGAGGCGGAGTTCACCGACCAGCGGCTCGTGCACGCGCTGCTCGTGCACGAGGTGGACGAGGCGATCCGCCGCGCGTTCGGCGAACCGCACGCCCACCAGCCGGGCACGCCGCCCGGCTGGCAGCCGCAGCGGGGGACGTACCCGCCCGCCTCGCCCCCGCTGGCGCCCGGACCGGTTCCGCCGGCCTCCGCGCCGGGGCACGTCCCGCCGCCACCGCCGCCGCCGCCCACCTCGGGAGGACGGCGCGGGAAGCGCGAGGACCCCGGTCCCGGCAGCGGGCTGTGGTGCTGGCCGAAGCTCACGACCCCGCCGACCAGCCGATCGCTGGTGCCGGGCTGTGTGGCGGTGCTCTACCAGTGCGGCACGTGCCAGTACTGCTGCCGCGACCCGTTCCCCGGCCCGTGGAGCGGGAAGCGGCGTGCCAACGACTGCGACAACTGCGGCAGCTGCGACTGCAACTGCGACTGCTGCGGGTGCGACTGCTGACCGACACCGCTCCACCTGCGGAGATCGGAAGTTGTCGGTGGCCGGGCGTACCGTCGTCACGTGGCTTTCGCAACCGAACTCCCGAACGAGGAGAGCACCGTCAAGGCGCACTCCGA
This sequence comes from Umezawaea beigongshangensis, assembly GCF_016464305.1. Classification (GTDB taxonomy): domain Bacteria; phylum Actinomycetota; class Actinomycetes; order Mycobacteriales; family Pseudonocardiaceae; genus Umezawaea_A; species Umezawaea_A beigongshangensis. Next base: position 86,727 of record NZ_JAEIOJ010000001.1, on the reverse strand, counting down.
GTTCCGTCCCGTCGGCGACGTCCCCCGCACCGACGGGCGGTTCCGCGTGGTCAGCGACTACCAGCCGGCGGGTGACCAGCCGGCGGCCATCGCCGACCTCACCAAGCGGGTCAACGCGGGCGAGAAGGACGTCGTGCTGCTCGGTGCCACCGGCACCGGCAAGTCGGCCACGACGGCCTGGCTGGTCGAGCAGGTGCAGCGCCCCACGCTGGTCATGGCGCCGAACAAGACCCTCGCGGCGCAGCTGGCCAACGAGCTGAAGGGGTACTTCCCGGACAACGCGGTCGAGTACTTCGTCAGCTACTACGACTACTACCAGCCCGAGGCGTACATCCCGCAGAGCGACACCTACATCGAGAAGGACTCCTCGGTCAACGAGGACGTCGAGCGGCTGCGGCACTCCGCGACGATGAGCCTGCTGACCAGGCGCGACGTCATCGTGGTCGCCTCGGTGTCGTGCATCTACGGCCTCGGCACGCCGCAGTCCTACCTCGACCGGTCCATCCCGCTGGCCGTGGGCGGCGAGGTCGAGCGCGACGTGCTGCTGCGCGCCCTCGTGGACGTGCAGTACACCCGCAACGACATCTCCTTCAGCCGCGGCACGTTCCGCGTGCGCGGTGACACGGTGGAGATCATCCCCGCGTACGAGGAGCTGGCGATCCGGGTCGAGTTCTTCGGCGACGAGATCGACAAGCTGTACTACCTGCACCCGCTGACCGGTGACGTCGTCAAGGAGGTCGACGAACTGCGGATCTTCCCGGCGACGCACTACGTCGCCGGTCCGGACCGCATGGAGCGCGCCATCGCCGCCATCGAGGCGGAGCTGGCGGAGACGCTGGCGACGATGGAGCGGCAGGGCAAGCTGCTGGAGGCGCAGCGGCTGCGGATGCGCACCGCCTACGACATCGAGATGATGCGCCAGGTCGGGTTCTGCTCCGGCATCGAGAACTACTCGCGGCACATCGACGGGCGTCCGGCCGGGTCCGCGCCCGCGACGCTGATCGACTACTTCCCCGACGACTTCCTGCTGGTCATCGACGAGTCGCACGTGACGGTGCCGCAGATCGGCGGCATGTACGAGGGCGACGCCTCCCGCAAGCGCAACCTGGTCGAGCACGGCTTCCGGCTGCCCAGCGCGATGGACAACCGCCCGCTGCGCTGGGAGGAGTTCGCCGACCGCATCGGGCAGACCGTGTACCTGTCGGCGACGCCCGGCCCCTACGAGATGGGGCAGAGCGGCGGGGAGTTCGTGGAGCAGGTGATCCGCCCGACCGGCCTGGTCGACCCCGAGGTGGTCGTGAAGCCCACCGAGGGGCAGATCGACGACCTGGTGGGCGAGATCCGCGAGCGGGCCGACCGCGACGAGCGGGTCCTGGTCACCACGCTGACCAAGAAGATGGCCGAGGACCTCACCGACTACCTGCTCGAACTGGGCATCCGCGTCCGCTACCTGCACTCCGAGGTGGACACGCTGCGCCGGGTCGAGCTGCTGCGGCAGCTCCGGCTGGGCGAGTACGACGTGCTGATCGGCATCAACCTGCTGCGGGAGGGCCTGGACCTGCCCGAGGTGTCGCTCGTCGCGATCCTCGACGCGGACAAGGAGGGCTTCCTGCGGTCCGGGACGAGCCTCATCCAGACCATCGGCCGCGCGGCGCGCAACGTGTCCGGCGAGGTGCACATGTACGCCGACCGGATCACCGACTCGATGCGGCACGCCATCGACGAGACGAACCGCAGGCGGGTCAAGCAGGTCGCCTACAACACCGAGCGCGGCCTCGACCCGCAGCCGCTGCGCAAGAAGATCACCGACATCCTGGAGCAGGTCTACTCCGAGGCGGAGGAGGCCGTCGAGATCGGCGGTTCCGGCCGCAACGCCTCGCGCGGCAAGAAGCCGACCGGGGGGTCGGGTGGCCGCAGCTCCGGCGTCCTGGTCGACAAGGACGTCAGCACGATGGCCCGCTCCGAGCTGGCCGACCTGGTGCAGCAGCTCACCGACCAGATGATGAACGCGGCGCGCGAGCTGCAGTTCGAGCTGGCCGGTCGGTTGCGCGACGAGATCCAGGACCTGAAGAAGGAGCTGCGCGGCATGGACGCGGCCGGGGTCGGCTGACCGGTCCTCCCCGTCCGGCCCGCCGCGCGCGGGGGTGACGGCCACCCGGCCGGTGAGAGGGCGTCCACCGGCCGGTGCGAGGGTCAGCGCCCCGCGGAGTCCTTCCTCGTCCCGCGGGGCGCTGTCCAGCACGATTCGCGTGCTCACCGCGCGCCAGTGCGCCCGTCCGGGCCCGCCACCGCGCGAACGGAGTACCGACACGGGGGAGGCGAGCGCAGACGAGACCTGTTCGTGACTACTCTGTCACCCACTACGGTGACGCCCTGCCTCCTTCGTGGGTGCGGACTGAGTGAGGAGACGACGAACCATGGCGTATTCGGCCGAGATCAGTCGGACCAACCCGACCGCTTTCGTGTTCCTGGTCGACCAGTCCGCGTCGATGAACGACCCCATCGGCGGGGAGATCCCGCAGCGCAAGGCGGACGTCGTCGCCGACGCGATCAACCGGCTGCTCACGGAGCTGTCGGTCAAGTGCGCGAAGGAGGAGGGCGTCCGCGACTACTTCCACGTCGCCGTGGTCGGCTACGGCCAGTCCGTCGGCTCCGCCTTCAGCGGTGACCTGGAGGGCCGCGACCTCGTGCCGCTGAGCCAGGTCGCCGACAACCCCGCCCGCGTCGAGGAGCGCCCGAAGAAGGTGCCGGACGGCGCCGGTGGCCTCGTGGAGACCACGACCCGCTTCCCGGTGTGGATGGAGCCGGTGGCCAACGGCGGCACGCCCATGGTCCGCGCGCTCCAGTACGCCGAGACGCTCGTGGCCAAGTGGCTCGCCGACCACCCCGGCTGCTTCCCGCCGATCGTGCTGAACCTGACCGACGGCGAGTCCACCGACGGCGACCCGTCGACCGCGGCGGTGGACGTGCAGACCCACGCGAGCGCCGACGGCGCCACCCTGCTGTTCAACCTGCACGTCTCGGCCAGCGAGGCGACCCCCGTGACGTTCCCGGAGTCTGACGAGGACCTGCCCGACGCCTACGCGCGCACGCTGTTCGGCATGTCCAGCACCCTCCCGCCGGACATGCGCTCCTACGCCTCGCAGCAGGGCTTCGAGATCAGCGACGTCACCCGCGGGTTCGTCTACAACGCCGACATCGCCTCCGTCGTGCAGTTCCTGGACATCGGCACCAGGGCCACGGACCTCCGCTGACCCGCATGCGCTCCTTCATCTCCACGATGAGCGTCCAGAAGGACGGCTCACGACCCCACGAGACCGAGGACGCGTCCGCGGTGCTGCCCGACGTCGCGCGCGACGAGGAGGTGGAGGGCCAGGTGCTGGCCGCCATCGCCGACGGCGCCTCGGAGAGCGTGCTGGCAGGACCCTGGGCGCGGCTGCTGGCCGAGTCCTTCGTGCACGCCGCCGCGACGCGTCCCAACACCCTGCGCAACCGCCGCACGTTCGGCCGGGCCGTGCTGGGTGTGGTGCACGAGTGGGAGGACTGGCTCGCCGGCTACGTGGCCGACCGGGAGGCGAACGACCGGCCGATCCGCTGGTACGAGCAGCCGGGCCTGGACCGCGGCGCGTACGCCACGCTGCTCGCCTTCCAGCTCGCCGGGACCCACGGGCAGCGCTGGTACGCCGCGGCGATGGGCGACTCGTGCCTGTTCCAGGTCCGCGACGGAGCCCTGAGCCGGACGTTCCCGCTGGACTCGGCCGAGGAGTTCGGCACCTCGCCCAACCTGCTCAACAGCCGCAACACCGACGAGGACCTGATCGCCGAGCGGGTGCGCCTCACCCAGGGCTCCTACCGCGAGGGCGATCAGTTCTTCCTCGCCACGGACGCGCTCGCCGCGTGGTTCCTGGCGGAGAAGGAGCGCGACGGCGCACCGTGGGACGTGCTGCGGGAGCTGGCCTGCTCCGGCACGGACGAGGACTTCGCCGACTGGGTGACCAAGCAGCGCGGCAACGGCGACATGCGCAACGACGACGTGGCACTCGTGCACGTGGACCTGGGGTAGGCGAGTGGCAGCACCCGTGGTGCAGTTCCCCTCCGGCGCGGCCTACGTGGAGGCGCTGCAGAACACCCGGCTCTGCTTCGCCGAGCCCGATCTGAAGGGCGCGAAGGTCGAGCTGGACAAGCTGGCGCGTCCGCGGCCGATCTCCGGCAACTTCGCGAGCGTGTTCTCGGTGACGACGGCCGCGGGCAAGCGGCACGCCATCAAGTGCTTCACCCGCGAGGTCGCCGACCAGACCGTGCGCTACCGGGCGATCAGCGACCACCTCAACCGGGTCGAGGGGCGGTGGAAGGTCGGGTTCGAGTACCTCCAGCGCGGCGTGCTCGTCGAGGGCCGCTGGTACCCGGTGCTGAAGATGGACTGGGTCGAGGGCACCGGCCTGACCCGCTGGATCGAGCAGCACGTCCACGACCAGCGCGCGCTGGTCGGGCTGGCCGAGCGGTTCGCCGCGCTCGTCGCGGACCTGGCGGACGCGGGCATCGCGCACGGCGACCTCCAGCACGGCAACCTGCTCGTCGCCTCGGACGGCTCGCTGCGGCTGGTCGACTACGACGGCATGTACGTGCCCGCTCTCGACGGCATGAAGGCCGCCGAGATGGGGCACCGCAACTACCAGTCGCCACTGCGCTCCGACGTGGACTTCCGCCCGGACGTGGACCGCTTCTCCGCCTGGGTGATCTACCTGTCGCTGGTGTCGGTCGCCGCGGACCCGGCGCTGTGGGGGCAGCTGCACCAGCAGGGCGGCGAGTACCTCCTGCTCGCCGAGGAGGACTACACCGACCCGGCCGGGTCCAGCCGCTTCCCGATCCTGCTCGACCACCAGGTGCCCGAGGTGCGGGAGCTGGTGGCGCGGGTGCGGGGGATGCTGGGCGCACCGGTCACCGCGCTGCCGCCGCTGACCCCCATCACGTTCACCACAGCCCAGTCGAGCGGGACCTTCCGGCCGGTGCAGCCCGCCGCGCCGCTGCCGCCGTGGATGGCCGACCACGTCCTGCCGACCGAGCCGGTGCCCAGGGCGCGGTTCGTCGGCCGGGACTCCTCGCTGACCGCCGTCGCGCTGGTCGCGCCGCTGCTCGTGGTGGGCACGGTCCTGCTCGCGGTCCTGGCTCCGGCGGGCGTGGCGCTCACCGGCGTGTGCGGCCTGCTGCTGTGGTTCGCCTCGACGTTCGCCGTGTACCGGGCCCGCCAGGAGACCAGGGCCAAGCGCCGCGAGTACGCGCGGCTCGACGAGCTGGACGCGCGCCTGCTCGACATCAACCAGCGGCTCGCCGTGCTCACCGAGGAGGGCGACGCGCTGGCGAAGTCCGCGGCTCAGCGCGCCGCCTCGGAGAAGGTCCTCAAGGCGGGCCTGCAGGAGCGGCACCGCAAGGAGACCGCCGCGATCGACACCGAGGCCCAGCGGCAGCTCGCGTCCATCATGAGCAGGCGCGGCGGGATGGGCGCGGAGCGCAAGCGGGAGCTCGACCAGGCGCTCGCGGACCTGCGCGCCGAGCACGTGCGGCAGCGGCTGGCCACGGTGTCGATCGCCGATGCCGGGCTGGAGGGCCTGGGCGGGAAGCTGGTGGCGAACCTGCGCGAGGCGGGGATCGCCACCGCGGCGGACTTCGCCGGCGTCAACTACGTCACCAACAGCCAGGCGCAGAACAAGAACCCGTTCTTCCGGCTGCCGTCCGGCCTGACGGTGCGGGTGCCGGGGTTCGGCGCGGTCAAGGCGAGCCGCCTGGAGGACTGGCGGCAGAAGCAGGAGTGGATCGCGCGGAACTCCCAGCCCACCGGACTGCCGGACAGCCTGCGCCGCATCATCGAGAGCCGCTTCGCGCAGCGCGTGCGCGACCTCGACGAGCTGGAGCAGCAGGTGAAGGCGTCCGCGATGCAGCAGAAGGCGCTGGTCAACGAGCGGTTCACCGCGGACCTCGTCGCCATCGCTGACCAGGTGCGCGCCGCGAACGCCGTCACCGCGCAGCGCCGCGTGGAGCACGACCGGGCCGTGCGCCGCTGCCACGGCGAGATCGAGGCCGCTCGCACCGCGCACCTGATCGCGGCGCGGGAGACGACCGCCTACGACTCGATCACCTATCCGAGGTTCTTGCGCTTCGCCTTCACCGGCCGCTGAGCGCGGGGCCGTCGCACCGGTTCGCGGTGCGACGGCCCCGCGGACTAGCTGGTGATGTCCTTCGTGGCGAACCGGCGAGCGGCCAGCATCGTGAAGAACGCGCCGTAGGCGAGCGAGGAGAACGTCCCCCACAGCATGTTCGACCAGTCCACGTCGGTGGAGAACACGTCCACCCACGCCAGGGCCTGGTGCGTCGGCAGGTAGTTCCGCAGGTCCCCGAGCGCGGTGATCTGGTCGAGGATCTGCGACAGGATCGACGCCAGCACCGCGCCGCCCACCGCGCCCAGCGGTGCGTCGGTCGACACGGACAGGAACAGCGCGAGTCCCGCCACCCAGAACAGCTGGACCGCGAGGTAGCCCACGGTCAGCACCACCGCGAGCACGCTGTCGGCGAACGGCGCGGCCTCGCCGGTGGGGCTCACCGCCTCACCGGCTCCGTACCAGACCACCCCGGCGAGCAGCGCCACCGCGGGCAGCAGCGCCAGCGCGAACACCGACAGCACGCCCGAGGTGATCGCCTTGCGGCGCAGCAGCCGGTGCCGGGGGACCGGCGCGGCCAGCAGGTACTTCAGGCTCGACCACGACGCCTCGCTCGCGATCGTGTCGCCGAAGAACAGCGACACGATCATCGGCAGCAGGAAGCTGCTGGAGACGAACAGGGTCAGGATCACGAAGTTCACGCCGCTGGCCGTGGCCAGGTCGACGAACCCGCCGGAGCGGTTGTTGCCGTTGTCCTCGCCGACCTGGAACGCCACCACGAGGACGAACGGCAGCAGCACCAGGAACCCCAGCACGAGCTGGGTGCGCCTGCGCTTGAGCTGCCGGATCAGCTCCACGCGCAGCGGCAGCGTCCGGCGTGCCCGGTAGAACGACGTCGAGCCGTCCGGTGCCACCTCCGTGACCTGGTGCGCCGCCGCCTGCGCGAGTTCGGCGATGGCGGTGGGGTCGGTGTGCACGCCGTTCTCGCCGCCGCTGTCGGTCCTGCTCATCGTGCCGTCTCCTCTCCGACGAGCTGGAGGAACGCGTCCTCCAGGCGGCGCCGCGGACCGGCCTGGTCCACCGCGATCCCGGCCTGCACGAGCGCGGTCAGCGCGACCGCTCGCGGCACGCCGTTCAGGCTCGCGTACGCCTGGTCGCCGTCGACGCCGATCTCGGTGACGCCCTCCAGGCCGCGCAGGACCTCGGTCGCGCGCTCCGGGTCGTCCACCCGGAACGTCGCCTCGCCGCCACCCGCGGCGATGTCGGCGACCTCACCGGCGGCCACGAGCTGGCCCCGGTGCATCACGACGACGTGACTGCACGTCTGCTCGACCTCCGCCAGGAGGTGGCTGGACACCACGACCGTGCGACCGGCGGCCGCGTAGCGCTTGAGCACGTCGCGCATCTGGTGGATCTGGGGCGGGTCGAGCCCGTTGGCCGGTTCGTCGAGCACGAGCAGGTCCGGCAGGCCGAGCATCGCCTGCGCGATGGCGAGACGCTGCCTCATGCCCTGGCTGTAGGTGCGCACGCGCCGGTCGACCGCCCTGCCGAGCCCGGCGATCTCCAGCGCCTCCTCCACGTGGGACTGCTCGGCGGGACGACCGGTCGCCGCCCAGTACAGGCGCAGGTTCTCCGCGCCGGACAGGTGCGGCAGGAACCCGGCGCCCTCGACGAACGACCCGATCCGCGACAGCACGGGCGCACCCGGCGTGATGCGGTGGCCGAACACCCTGATCCGTCCCTCGCTGGGGTGGATCAGGCCCATCAGCATCCGCAGGGTGGTGGTCTTGCCGGCGCCGTTCGGTCCGAGCAGGCCCAGCACCTGGCCGTGCTCCACCCGGAAGGACAGGTCCTTCACGGCGGTCAGCCCGCCGGGGTAGGACTTGCTCAGGTTCTCGATGACCAGCGGCACGCCGGTCAGCTCCGGGTCGACGTCCGAGGCGAGCCTGCGGCGGAACACCGCCACGACCGCCACCAGCGCCGAGATCAGCAGCACCACGGCGATGCCCCACACGGCGCCCAGCGGGATGCCCTCGGAGGTGTTGGACCCCGGAACCACGGGCACGTCGAGCGCCGCGTCGTCGGCGAGGGACACCCGGTAGGCGGCCGGCTCGGTCGCGTTGGCGTACGCCTGGTCCGTCGTCGCGACGACGACCTGCACCCGGTGACCCGTCTCGACCGGCCGCACCGCGCCGGGCAGCGTCACCTCGAACTCGGCGGCGCCGCCGTCGGCGGGCAGGGCGATCCGCACCGGGGCCACGGCCGAGCCGGGCAGGGTGCGCGTCCCGTCCGGGCCGACGTCGTAGAGCTTCACGAACAGCACGGCGCCGTCCTCGGGCACCGGCTGACCGGGCACGCCGGCCACGCGCAGCCGCACGGTGGACGCGCCGGCCAGCAGCACCTGCCCGTCCAGCGGCTGCGTCGAGAACTGCGCCGCCTGACCGGGCAGGTCGACCGCGAGGCGGCTCGCCAGCGAACTGGACCCGCTCAGCGCGGCCCCCAGGCCGGGCAGGTTGCTCACCGCCGCCGGGTTGCCCCCGGCCGGGTTGACCACGAGCTGCTCGTCACCGGTCAGCGGCAGCGCCCGCCGCTCGACCGGGCCGGCTCCGCCGACACCGGGGTAGCCGGACGCGCTGACCGTGCGCAGCGACGGCGTGCCGCTGCTGCGGAACGCGCCCTGCACCTGGTACTCGAATCCCGTGCCGGGGTCGGCGCCCTTCCGCCCGAGGTGGAAGTCCATCCAGTCGGCGATCGTCCCGCGCAGCTCGGGTCCGGGGCTGCCGCCGTCGTGGCCGCCCGCGTACCAGACCACCTTCACCGGAGCGCCCGCCGCGGAGATCTGCCGGGCGTTGGCGTCGGCCTGGTCGAGTCCGAACAGGGTGTCCTGCTCGCCCTGCACCAGCATCGTCGGCTGGGTGATCCGGTCGGTCACCGACGCGGGGGAGGAGCGGCGCAGCAGCTCCAGCGTCGCGGGGCTCATCCGGCCGGTGGTCGCGACCTCCGTGTAGGCGGCGCACACCTCGGGGCGGAACCGGCCGCACGCGTCGAGCTGCTGGTCACCGCCCGGTCGACCCGGCTGCCCCTGCGTGGAGGGGCCGGGCGTGCCCGCGCCGGTGTCGCCACCGCCGCCGGAGGCGTCGTCGTCCTCCTGGCCGGGCTCCCGCGCCTCGCGGCCGGGGCTGGCGGAGTCCGCGCTGGTGAGACCGGCGGAGAAGAAGATGCCGGCCCACGACCGCTTGAAGACGCCGTCGGCGGTGAACGCACCGGGTGACGCGGTCTCCCGCGCCACCTCGTCGGTGCTCGCCGAGTTCGGCAGCAGCGCCTGCGTCAGGTCGTTGTAGGTGATGACGGGGACGATCGTGTCGACCCTGGGGTCCACTCCGGCCAGCAGCAGCGCCAGCGAGCCGCCGTAGGAGCCGCCGGTGACGCCGACCCGCGGGTCACCGGCCGCGTCGGTCACGACCTCCTCGCGGGTGGCGAGCCAGTCGAGCAGCTTCTGCGCGTCGCGGACCTCGTAGTCGAGGGAGTTCAGCGCGATCTGGCCGGTGCTGCGGCCGAAGCCGCGCGCCGAGTAGGCCAGGACGACGAAGCCGCGCTGCGCGAGTTCGGTCGCCTGGGTGGCGACGCTCTGCTTGCTCCCGCCGAACCCGTGCGGCAGCAGGACCGCTGGCGCGGGGGTCTTCTGGGGCAGGTACAGCGTCGTGTCGATCTGGATCGTCTGCGAGCTCCCGGGGCCGTCCGGCACGTCCATGACGGCGTCGCGTGTGCTCACCGGCGGTGGGTCGTCCCCGGACCGCGACCAGAGCACGACTCCACCCACCAGGGCGAGTACGACGATCACAGCGGAGACGGACCACCTGCCGCGCGTGCGGAAGAGGCGGTTCACCGCACCGACCCTATTCGAGGTCCGCTGAGAGCCGCGCGGCGGAGGACGGGGCGAACGGGGCCGACCTCTCAGCTGGCGCCGACTCCGCCGGACGTGCGACGGGGTGCGGGGTTGCCCGGTTCCGTGGTGGGTCTGGTCACCTCCGCTGGCTTTCCGCGCCGCCCGCGGGTCACAATGCACATCAGCAAGGAGGGGAGTACTCCCTCGCGGCGGTGTCGTCAGCACGGAACCCAGTGTCGGGATCCCGGTGCCGTCGGTCGGTTCGGATCGCAGAACCGGCGGAGGAGACCTCCGGGCATTGGCGTGCGCCTGTGACCGGAGGTTTTGATGTCAGTACCCCTGTGGCTGTGGATCGCGACGATCGGCGGCCTCCTGGTTCTCCTCGCGATCGACCTGTTCGTGGTCGATCGCCACCCGCACGAGGTGAGCATCGGAGAAGCCGGTCGCTGGGTCACCTTCTACGTCGCGGTCGCCGTCGCCTTCGGGCTCGGACTCTGGTTCTTCGCCGGAGGTACACCGGCGACCGAGTTCTTCGCCGGGTACATCACCGAGTACTCGCTGAGCATCGACAACCTCTTCATCTTCTTGATCATCATGTCGGCGTTCAAGGTGCCCGCCATCCACCAGCACCGCGTGCTGCTGGTCGGCATCGTGCTCGCGCTGATCATGCGAGGCATCTTCATCGCCGTCGGCGCGGCCGTGATCGAGCAGTTCAGCTGGGTCTTCTACATCTTCGGCGCGTTCCTCATCTACACGGGCATCCAGCTCGCCAAGGGCGAGGACGAGGACGCGGAGTTCAAGGAGAACGCGATGCTGCGCGTCGTGCGCCGGATCTTCCCGGTGACCGACGAGTTCCACGGCGAGAAGTCGTTCATCAAGATCAACGGCAAGCGCTTCGTCACGCCGATGTTCATCGTGATGGTCGCCATCGGCACGACCGACCTGCTGTTCGCGCTCGACTCCATCCCGGCGATCTTCGGCCTGACCAAGGAGCCGTTCCTGGTCTTCGCGGCCAACGCCTTCGCGCTGATGGGTCTGCGCCAGCTGTACTTCCTGCTGGGCGGCCTGTTGACGAAGCTCGTCTACCTGTCGATCGGCCTGGCGGTGATCCTCGGGTTCATCGGCGTGAAGCTGATCCTGGAGGCGCTGCACACCAACTCGCTGTCGTTCCTCAACGGCGGTGAGCCGCTGCACGTGCCGACCATCGGCATCGGGCTGTCCCTCGGCGTCATCGTGGGCGTCCTGATCATCACGACCGTCGCCAGCCTGATCAAGGTCAAGCGCCACCCCGAGGCCGCCAAGCACGTCCCGTCGGCCTGACACCGTCGGCCTGACACCGCCCGCACGACGCACCGGGACGGCCCGCGGCACGACGCCGCGGGCCGTTCCGGCGTCCGGGGTCAGGACACCCGCACGCCGTCCTGCCACACGCCGCGCACGCCACCGCGCAGCGCCCCGGCGCCGGAGCGGATCAGGTCCGCCGCGTCGCCCTCCACGAGCACGAGGTCGGCGCGCTTGCCCGGCTCCACCGCGCCCAGCTCCTCGCCGACCCCCAGCAGCTCGGCCGCCGACCCGGTGGCCGCGTGCAGCGCCGCCGCCGGGCTCATCCCGCACTCCACCATCAGCGACAGCTCGTCGAGGTTCCGCCCGTGCGGGCCGACGCCCGAGTCCGTGCCCATCGCGATGCGCACCCCGGCCGCGGCGGCGGCCGTGATCGACGCGACGTGGCTCTCCAGGCCGGCCCGCGCCTTGGCGGCCATCTCCGGGGTGAGCACCCCGGCGTCCGCCGCGGCGATCGCGTCGCGCGGTGCGAGCAGCGTCGGCACCAGCCACGTGCCGCGCTCCAGCATCAGGTCGATCGCCTCGTCGGTCAGGTGGATGCCGTGCTCGATCGACCTGACCCCGTTGCGCACCGCGGCGAGGATGCCGGCGGTGCCCTGGGCGTGGGCCATCACGGCGATCCCGGCGGCGGTGGCCTCCTGCACGGCCACGGCGATCTCCTCGTCGCGGAAGTGCGCGCGCTTCGGGTCCGAGCGCGGCGACAGCACGCCGCCCGTGGTCGCCATCTTGATCACGTCGGCGCCGTCGCGCACCAGTTCGCGGACCTTGCGGCGCACCTCGTCGGGGCCGTCCACGACGGAGCTGGGGCGTCCGGGGTGCGGCAGGAACGTCGGCACGACCGCGCCGCAGGACATCCAGTCGTCGCCGTGACCACCGGTCTGCGACAGCATGGAGATCGAGATCTGCGTGCGCGGGCCGGGGATCATCCCCCGGCGCAGCGCCTCGGCGATGCCCAGGTCGGCTCCGCTGGCGTCGCGCACGGAGGTGATGCCGCAGGCCAGCGTGGTGCGCAGGTTCTCGGCCGCCTCGTAGAACTGCAACGAGAACGGCGAGTTCAGGATGCTCAGCGGGTTCACGCCGCTCAGCGTCACGTGCACGTGGCAGTCGAACAGGCCGGGCAGCACCGTGTGCCCGGTCGCGTCCACCCGCTCGTCGCCGTCCAGGCCGGAGCCGACGTCGACGATCCGGCCGTCCTGCACGACCACGTCGGCCTCGGCGGCCTCGGAGCCGCTGCCGTCGAACACCCTGCCGCCGGAGAACACGGTTCGCGTCATGGCTGGAATCTATGTGATCGTCAAAAGATCTCGTAAGCCTTGCTAACCACATTGCGGTAACGTCCTGGTCCGTGCGACCTGTTGACGTGCGGCTCATGAACTCACCCGGCACCCCGACCCTGTGCGGCGACCTCCTGCTGGTCGACCTCGATCGGCCGGACCCGGACTCCGACACCTACCGGGGCGGCCTGCACCGCGTCCCGCTCGACGGCGGCGACCCGGTCCCCTGGACGCACGGCGACCACGACGCCGCGCCCCGCATCTCCCCGGACGGCGGGCTGGTCGCGTTCCTGCGCGCCTCGGCCGGACGCCGGCCGCAGCTGCACGTCATGCCCGCGGACGGCGGCGAGTCCCGCGCCCTCACCGACCTGCCGCTGGGCGCCGGCGCCCCGGTCTGGTCGCCCGACTCGCGGTGGATCGCGTTCACGGCGCGCGTCCCCGAGCCCGGCCGCTACGGCACCCCCGCCGCCGAGGGCGAGACCGCGCCCGGTCCCGAGGCCGAGGCGCCGCGGCACATCACCAGGCTCGACTACCGCGTCGACGACGTCGGCTTCCTCGGCGACCGCCGCTCGCGGCTGTTCGTCGTGGACGCGCTCGACTCCGCCGCCGAGCCGGTGGAACTGACCGACGGCACGTTCAGCGCGTCCGACCCGGCCTGGAGCCCGGACTCCGCGCTCGTGGTGTTCGCCGCGCCGCGCGACCTGGGCGTCGCCGAGACGCTGCACGACGACCTGTACGCCGTGCCGGTCACCGGTGGCGCCCCGCGCCTGGTGGTCCGCAGCGCCGGTGACGCGGCGCTGCCCGTGGTCACCGCCGACGGCACGATCTTCTACTACGGCGCCGAGTTCACCGGCATCCACAGCGTGGCCCGCAACAGCGGCCTGTGGAGCGCGCCGCTGCGCGCGCAGGGCGACCCCGCCACCGGCACCAGGCTGACCGACACCGAGACCGTCGACTGCGAGAAGCTCTCCGGCGCTCCCGTCGTCACCGGCGACCGCGTGCTCGTCGTCGTGCGCAACCGCGGCGCGCTGGAGCTGCGCGCCGTCCCCGTCGGAGCGGACGCCGCCGTGCTCGACTCGCTGCAACTGCTGGCGGGCGAGCGGGCGTCGGTGCGGGCGTTCGCCGCCGACGGCGACCGGACCGTGGCCGTGGTGTCCACTCCGGACAGTCCGGGCGAGGTCGTGCTGGTGGGCGGCGACCGGCTCACCGACTTCGCCGCGCCCCTGCGCGAGACCGGGTTGCACGCCGTGCGCGAGCTGACCGGCACCGCCCCCGACGGCTACCCGGTGCACGGCTGGGTCGTGCTGCCCGAGGGCGAGGGGCCGCACCCGGTCGTCCTCGCCGTGCACGGCGGCCCGTTCATGTACCACGGCTGGGGCTTCTTCGACGAGGCCCAGGTCTACGCCTCCGCCGGTTACGCCGTCGTGCTGCCGAACCCGCGCGGCTCGGCGGGCTACGGGCAGGCCCACGGCCAGGCCGTCGTCGAGGCGTTCGGCACGGTCGACGTCACCGACGTGCTCGCCGTGCTGGACCTCGCGCTGGAGCTGCCCGAGTGCGACGCCGACGACGTCGGCGTGATGGGCGGCTCCTACGGCGGGTTCATGACGAGCTGGCTGGCCGCGCACCACGGCGAGCGCTTCCGCGCCGCGTGGAGCGAGCGCGCCGTGAACGCGTGGGACTCCTTCGCCGGATCGTCGGACATCGGCTGGTTCTTCGCCGACGCCTACTGCGGCCCCGACCTGGAGGCCCAGCGCGCGATGAGTCCGCTGACCCACGCCGAGAAGATCACCGTGCCGTTCGCCGTCGTGCACTCCGAGCACGACTGGCGCTGCCCGCTGGAGCAGGCGCAGCGGATGTTCGTGGCGCTGCGCCGCAACGGCGTGGCCGCCGAGTTGCTGCTCTTCCCCGGTGAGGGCCACGAGCTGACCCGTTCCGGACGGCCGCGGCACCGGCAGCAGCGCTTCGACGCGGTGCTGGACTGGTGGGCTCGCCATCTCGGACCGATTGCCTGAAAACCTGGCGGACGGTCGGGCGAGTGCGGGACGCTCGCACCATGCGATGGACGGTGCGGGCGGCCCGGCCGGATGACGCGGCGGCGATCGCGCGGATCTACGTGGCGTCGTGGCAGCGCGCGTACCGCGGGATCGTCGACGACGCGGTGCTCGACCGGATGCTCCCGGAGAGCCGTCTGCCGAACTGGCAGCGCAAGCTCGTGCTGCCGGAGCCCAGCGGTGTCTTCGTGTCCGTCGACGAGGAGGGGCGCATCGGCGCGTACTGCGCGGTCGACGAGGTGCGCGAGGCCGACGACGCCCACCCCGACCTCGGCACCGGCGAGCTGGAGGCGATCTACGCGGACCCGGAGTTCCAGGGCACGGGCGCGGGGCACGAGGTGCACGAGCACGCCCTGCGTCACCTGGTCGGCCAGGGCTTCCGCTACGCCGTGCTGTGGGTGCTCCAGGACGACGAGTCGTCGCGCGGCTTCTGCGAGGCGCACGGCTGGCGCCACGACGGCGTGGTCGACCGCTTCGAGCTGGAGGGCCAGCAACTGCCCGAGGTGCGCTACGCCCGCTTCCTCTCACCCCCGCGCGGCCGCCAGATCTCCACGGCCCGCCGCTGACGCGCGAGTCGCCGTGCCCGAACGGTCGACTCGCGCGTCGTCAGTCCAGGAGGGTGTAGTTCAGGTCCTCGCAGACCCTCGCCAGGGGGAGGTCCAGGCCGGGGTGGTCCAGGGGGAGCAGGACGTCGGGTGTGGCGGGGAGGCCCGTCGTGGCGGGCGGGTCCCACAGGCAGACGGCGGGGTTGCCGGAGTCCATCGACGAGCGGTACCAGAGGCCGTCCAGCTCCGGGTACGCCGCGCGGATCGCCCGTGCCCACGCCTGGGTGAGGTGCTTGGGGCCGCTGCTCATCTCCTGCGACGCGCCCACCCGCGTCGGCCACAGCCCGGCCAGGTCGAGCAGCCGCAGCGTGCGGCGCGGCCGGAACACGACGACGAACGGACTGCGGGTGTGCCGGTCGACCACGGAGGTCGCCTGGAACACCTCGGCGATGCTGGTGCGCACGGACAGCCCGAAGTACAGGACGCCCTGCTCGCGGTCCTCGAAGGGCACCCCGTCGGGACGCGGTGCCTGCGTGTCGAACCGGGCGTGCGGCAGGGGGCCGGTGTAGCGGAACGAGTTCCAGTTCTGGGGGTGCTCGCCCTTGGCGGTGAACACCCGGACGAGCCGGGTGGCGTGGTGCACCGCCACCACGTCCTCCGTGCGGCGCAGGTGCGCTTGCAGGACGGCGGGCGCGGGCGGCTGGGGAAGCCGAGACATGCGGGTCCGGTCGTCTCCTTCTCGCGGTAGCTCAGGCGGGCGTGCCGACGACGGCGGCGAGGGCGGCGACGCGATCGGGCGATCCACCCGCGAGCAGCCAGTCGCGCGGACTGGCCGCCTTCCCGTCGACGTCCAGGTCGTCCTGCGGGGTGGTCATGAACTGGGCCACGACCAGCGGCGGCTGATCGGTGGGCACGGCCGCGAGCACGACGTCCAGCCCCGGCAGCACCTCGTCGCCCGCGAACTGCCACGCGGGCAGCCGCCAGCCGCCGCGGTCCTTCCAGCCGTCGAGCCTGCCGACGCCGAGGCGGTGCCGGATGCGACTCGGGTCGACGCCCAGGCGGCGCGCGGCCTCGCCGACGGTCAGCGCGGAGTCGCGCAGCACGGCGATGGCCACGACGGAGCGGGCGCGGGGCCGGGTGTCGAACCGCGTGGCCGGACCGAGGTCGAGGCCGACGTCGGTGAGCGCTTCCCGCTGCTCGGGGGAGAAGTACCCGACCGGGTCGGGGTGCGGCGGAGCGAGTCTGCGTGCGGCGTCCTCGACGAGCGAGAGGAACTCGTCGGGCGTGACCTGAAGGCCGGCCTTCGCCAGTACCGTCTCCCATGCGGGGCTCATGCGCACACCGTATCCTGTTCGTGCGCTTTCGTGCGCCCGTTGGGGGAAATTCGTCGCACATTTCCACTGAATGCGCACGGGCCACCACGCTACGTGATGCACTGTCACTCTCGATAGTGGTGCGATGCGTATTCGACGTGAGGGGAGTGGTCCTTCCCGGCACCGCCTCGACACCGGCAGACCTCCGATCGCGCACCGCTCGGCCTCGCCGGTGCCGCGTCCGGACCCGTTTCCCGCGTCGCGACGACGACCTCGTCGACCGGTTCTCCGCCTCGCACGCCGCTCGACGGCACCGTGCTGTGAGTCAGGTCACAGGAGAACTCCGCCGTCCGCTCAACAACGGGAGGGGGTCGGGGGGTTTCCCGTCCGCAGTCCCCCACCAGTAGAAGGGAGCGACGGTGTCAGACGGTTACGACCGGTTCGTCACCGATCGACTCGATCGGCTCCTGCGGTACGCCACCGCGCTGACGTGCGACCGCCACCTGGCGCAGGACGTCGTGCAGGACGTGCTGCTGCGCGTGCACCACCGCTGGGACCGCATCGGCGCGATGGACGCACCCCACCTCTACGTCCGGCGCATGATCACCAACGAGTACCTGTCCTGGCGGCGGCGCCGAGCCGCGCGCGACGTCGTGGCCTCGCACGGCGCGCTCGACGCGGTCGCGCCGGTCGTCGGCGATCCGGCCGTGCCCCACGCCGAGCGCGACGCGATGCGCGCCAGGATCGCCGTGCTGCCGCGCAAGCAGCGCGCTGCGGTCGTCCTGCGCTACTACGAGGACCTGTCGGACGCCGAGATCGCCACCGTCCTCGGATGCGCTCAGGTGACCGTGCGCAGTCACATCTCCCGCGCGCTGGCGACGTTGCGCGCGGCCGACTCCACGGGTGCCCGCCGCGCGGCCCCGTCCGTCCGGAAGGTCCTGCGATGAGTGATTCCGACCTCGAAACCCTGATCCGGCAGGCGGTGGCCGCGGAGGCGGCCGAGTCGGTCCACCCCGGCGCGGTCCTGGCGGAGCTCGAACGCCGACGCCGGCCGCGCCGCCGCGCCGCGCCGCTGATCGCCGCCACCGGACTGGCCGCGGCGGTCGCCGTGCTCGCCGTGGCGGTCCCGCTGACCGAGGCCCGCGACACGCCACCTGCTCCGGTGGCGACCGTCCCGGTGGCGGCGTCGAACGTCCTGCTGATCGGCCTGGACGACACGGCGAACGCGGACTCGATCGTGCTGACGCGCGTGAGCGGCGACGGCGCGCTGAGCGCCGTCTCCCTGCCGCGCGACTCCGCCGTGGAGGTGCCCGGCCGGGGCGTCGTCCCGCTGAGGTCGGTCTACTCGACGGCTCACGAGGAGGCGCTGGGCCGGGGGCTGACCGAGGACGCCGCCGACGCCGAGGGCGCGCGGAGCCTCGCGGAGACGGTCGAGACGCTCACCGGGACCGAGATCGACCACCACGCCTCGGTGGACGTCGTCGCGTTCGGCCGGCTCGCCACGGCGTTCGGCGGCGTCGAGGTGTGCCTGAACGCGAGC
Source organism: Umezawaea beigongshangensis (assembly GCF_016464305.1). GTDB lineage: Bacteria > Actinomycetota > Actinomycetes > Mycobacteriales > Pseudonocardiaceae > Umezawaea_A > Umezawaea_A beigongshangensis. Next base: position 68,625 of record NZ_JAEIOJ010000001.1, on the reverse strand, counting down.
GCGGCGGACCGGTACTCCGGCGTGGACCTCCCCGCCGGTCGGCAGACGCTGACCGGCCCGCAGGTGCTGGCCTTCCTGCGCCAGCGGTCCGGCCTGCCGAACGGCGACCTCGACCGGGTCCGGCGGCACCAGGCGGTCCTGACCTCGCTCGCCACCACGGCGGTCGCGTCGGGGGTGCTCACCGATCCGGCGAAGCTGGCGGCCGTGCTGAGCGCGGTCCACGAGAACGTGCGGACCGACGAGGGGTGGAACCCCGCCGACCTGCTGCGGGGCCTGACCGCGGCCCCCGTCCGCACGACGACGATCCCGGTCGGCGACGGCGCGGAGCTCCAGGGGGGCGGTCAGGGGCTGGAGATCGACCCCGCCGCGGTCCGCGCCCACGTCCAGGACTTCCTGGAGCCCGCACCGGGCGGTGAGCCGTCGGCAGCGGAACCGCCGGGCGAGACGTCCTGCGTCGACTGATCCGCACGGGAGGACGGGGTGGCGCGGGCTTCCCGCGCCACCCCCGCGTGCTACGCGGTGCCCCGGCTGCCGGTGATCAGGCCGACCGCGAGGTCGCGCGACGCCTCGTCGACCTCGGGCAGCCGGAAGCCGCGGCCCTGGATGTGGGCGATCAGCTCGGGCTCCGGCGGCAGGTTGTGCTTGCGCAGGTAGTGCGGCACCGCCCCGGCCCAGATCCACGTGCCGTCGGTGCGGAAGTTCAGCGGGACGTCCTGCTGCCCCGGCGCGAACTCGTCGTGGTCGAGGTTGCGCGCGGCCAGCACCACCGGGGCGGCCTCCAGGTAGGACACGACGGCCTCGCGCAGCCGCGGGTCGAGCGGCGGGCGGTTCACCACCGGCCGTCCGGCGGGGTCCTTGCCGTCGTACACCCGCGCCGTGCGCAGCGGGGCGGGCGTGCCGTTCGCCGGGGTGTCGGTCTGGGCGACCGGTTGCAGGGGCGGGAGTCCGATGCGCTGCCGCCACCAGGCGGGGATGCGGTCGTCGGCGCGCGGGAACGTGCGCAGCTCGTCGGTGAAGCCGATGGGCGGCGGCGCGTTGCGCCAGCGCGGCTCGTCCTCGGCGTTGAAGTCCACCGAGAACGTGGCCGGCGCCTCCAGCTCGTAGACGGCGGACAGCCACGTGCCGCGGTCGGGGGAGTACATCCCGGCACGGAGCTGGCCGAGCATCTGCACCACGTCCAGCGGCGGGCGCACCGGACGCGCCTGACCGTCCGGACCGGAGAAGACGACGTCGACCTCGATGTGCCGACCGGCGGCCCGGTACTCGGTGTGCACCCGTTGCCAGTCCGGCGGAACCGCGTTCAGCATCGCGCGACCGATCTGGCGCACGAGCTGCTGCTGCTCCTGCTCGTTCAGCGGCGTCGGTGGTGTCGGTGCCGGTGGTGGCGGCGGCGGCGGTGGCTGGCTCATGCGTGGAACACCCCTTCGATTCCCCCCAGAACGACGCGCTGATCTTATCCGCACGTGTCCGACCACGTCGGGTGGACGAGGTGCTGACCGGCAACGACCGCCCGGCCGCGCGAGGTCACACGGAGCGAACGACGTTCGCACCGCCCTGGTCGAGCCGGTGGTAGCCCTGGGCCGTGGTCTTCACCTGCTCCGAGGTCGCGCTCACGGCGTCGACCGCGCCCTGCAGCGCGTCCAGGCCCCACTGCTCGACCGGGTCGAGCATCAGCCGGAACGGCTGGCAGAGGATGCCGTAGGCGTCCGTGGGCATGCTGACCTGCTTGGCCGCGTCGATGGCGGTCTGCAACCGGTCGGACAGGTCCAGCAACTGCTTGCCGTGACCGTCCAGCTCGTCCGCGACGACTTCCCAACCACCAGCCACGGGTACCACCTTCCCAGCTCTGTCGGACCGCTCAGGTCAGGACGGACTCGCCGCCGAAGTCGTCGTCGTCGTCATCTCGCCTGCGCCTCGGCGGAGGCGGCGGAGCGGGCGGGCCCGTGCGCGGCGGAGGCGGCGGAGGCGGCGCGTCGTCCTCCACGCCGAAGCGCAGCTCCGTGCCGTACGCGGGCGGCGGCTCCTCCGGCGGAGGAGCCGGGAAGTTCTTCTTGGCCTCGTCGAACAGCACGTTCGCGGTCTCGTCCTGCGTGCCGATCGTCTCGGCCATCGCCTGCTGGAGCAGTTCGGGGATCTTGGACTGCGCGCGCTGGAGCGTGCGCATGATCTCCTGCGACAGCTCGGCCATCCGCTTCTCGCGGGCGCCCTCGGCGATGGTGAGGTTCGTCAGGATGCCGTTGGACCCGATCGTGAGCTGCACCAGCCGGTCCGCCGACGTCTCGGTGATGGACATGCCCTGCACGCGCGTGGCCATCGCCTGGTAGCGGTTCGCGCGCTCCTGAACGCTGCTCTGCCACTGGGAGAGCATCCGTTCGGAGCCAGCGATGTCGTCGGGCACCCCGGTGTCCTTCCCCCTGCGATCGGTGCTCTGTCGTGCTGTTCGTCAAGGATGACGCAGCGCCGGGCCCGCGGGTTCCGGGACCGGCTCAAATGCTCCGAACGGAGCAGGCGCGCCGCGGGTCAGCTCCTCGTGGAGAGGAACTCCGCCAGCTGCTCCACGACGAACGCGTGGTCCTCCGCCTGCGGCAGGCCGGACACGCCGACCGTGCCGATCGGGCCCACGCCCCGGACGATCACCGGGAACACCCCGCCGTGCGCGGCGTAGCGGTCCGGGTCGAGCCGCGAGGACTCCTCGAACGTCGTGCCCCGCGCCCGGAAGTGCGTGCCCGTCCGGAACGAGCTCTGCCCGAACCGGTCCACGACGCGGCTCTTGCGCTCGATCCACTCGTCGTTGTCGGGCGACGTGCCCGGCAACGAGGCGTGGAAGAGGCGGTGGCCGTTGCGGCGGACCGAGATCGTCAGCGGCAGGCCGCGGGAGCGGGCCGCCGTGAGCAGGTGCAGACCCAGGTAGATCGCCGTGTCGTTGTCGAACTCGGTGAACTGCAACCGCTCCTCCTGCTCGGCCAGTTCGGCCAGCAGGACGCGGTGGTCGGTGTCGTCGGTGCTCATCACCGGCCAACCTACCCGCGCGGCGCCGTGCGAGGTCGACGGGCCGCGCGGGCGGGCGTCCTAGCTGACGCCGACCAGGTCGACGACGAAGACGAGCGTGGCACCGGGCTTGATCACGCCGCCCGCGCCGCGGTCGCCGTAGGCCAGGTGCGGGGGGATGGTGAGCCGGCGGCGGCCGCCGACCCGCATCCCCTGCACGCCCTGGTCCCACCCGGCGATGACGCGACCGCCGCCGAGCGGGAAGTCGAACGTGGACCCGCGGTTCCAGGACGCGTCGAACTCCTCGCCGGTGGCGTGGGAGACGCCGACGTAGTGCACGGAGACGAGCTGCCCCGCCTCGGCCACCGGGCCGTCGCCGACGGTGATGTCCTCGATCACCAGGTCCGCGGGCGGAGGCCCGTCGGGCCGGTCGATCTCGGGCTTCTGCAGGGCCATGGAATGTCCTCCTCGATCGGGTGTGTCCGCGCGCGAGTCAACCACGCGTGATCGCGTGCCGCCGTTCGGCCCACACCCACTGGCTCTTGCGCGTTCAGTGACCCTTCTGTTGCTCTGTGTACAACCTCAACGGCGAGGTCGACGAGGATTCCGAAGCAAGGAGATGATCATGGCGGAAACCCTGCACCGCCTGCGGTCGTTGTTGAGCGCCGCGGCGGTGGCCCTGCTGCTGCCGCTCGCCGGTGTCAGCGCGGCCTCGGCCGCGCCCCCGGTGTCCGACGACCCGGACCTCAGCACGCAGATCGTGGGCGGCAGCCGCGTCAGCACCACCACCTACCCGTGGGTGGTCTACCTCGCGACCTCGGGCGGCTCCCAGTACTGCGGAGGCACGCTCGTCGCGCCCAACAAGGTCGTCACCGCGGCGCACTGCACGGTGGGCGACAGCCCGTCTGCCGTGCGCGTCGTCTCCGGACGCGACGACAAGAGCTCCACCGCCGGCACCGTGTCGACGGTCAGCCGGATCTGGGTGCACCCCAGCTACAACTCCAACACGATGACCTCCGACGTGTCGGTGCTGACGCTGAGCACCAGTCTCAACCGCACGACCCTGCCGATCGCCACCTCGGCCGACTCGGCGCTCTACGCGGCGGGCACGACCGCGCGCATCCTCGGCTGGGGCACCACGTCCTCGGGCGGCTCGGCGTCGCGCTACCTGCTCTCCGCCACCGTGCCGCTGGTCAGCAGCTCCAGCTGCACGTCCTCCTACGGCTCCGAGTACTACTCGACGCACATGGTCTGCGCCGGCTACTCCTCGGGCGGCGTGGACACGTGCCAGGGCGACTCCGGCGGCCCGCTCGTCGCCGGCGGCAAGCTCATCGGTGTCACGTCGTGGGGCTACGGCTGCGCCTCGGCCGGCTACCCCGGCGTCTACTCCAGGGTGTCGAACTACGCCACGACGCTCCAGGCGCAGATCAACTCCTGATCCACCGCGGAGGCCGCCGGGGGCGTCACGCGCTCCCGGCGGTCTCCGCTCTCCCCGCGCCGGGCGCGGGGGTCGGCCGCGCCGCACGTCGGCCGCGCGGGTTCGCCGCGGCGGGGCCGTGCCCGTCCCCGGCCACGGGTCCGGTCGTCCTGCCGGTGGCGGACGACGCCACCGCGCGGCGCCGGGACGCCGGATCAGCGCACCGGGGCGCCGTCCGGCCGAACGGCCGGCGTCTGCGCGAGCAGCTGGTGCGCGAGCACGGTGCCACCCGCCATCGCGGCCGGCATCACGACCAGCGCCGCGAGCGGGACCAGGCACAGCAGGTAGGTGGGCACGGCGAAACCGAGCGTCAGCGCCCTGCGCCGGCTCAGCGCCCGCCTGCGCACGGCGAGGGACTTCCCCCTGCGGGTGAAGGGGATGCCGGTCAGCTCGACGCCGAGCAGGGCGGCGTTGACGCACACGGCCAGCACCGGCACCACCGTCTGCCCGACCACGGGGACGAACCCGGCGAGGAACAGCGGGACCGCGCACAGCACGGCGATGCAGATCAGCAGCGCGCCGTCGCGCGCGCCCACCACCGCCGAGCGCCACCAGGTGACCTGCTCGGCCTCCGGCACGCCGCCCATCTCGTCCTCGACGTGCTCGGCGATGTGCTCGTAGAAGGGACCGCCGACGATCAGCGTGATCGCGGTGAACAGCAGCAGCCCGATCGCGACGAACGCCGTGACGAGCGAGGCTCCGGCGGCGAAGCGCGCGACCGTGCGGACGGTCTCGTTCCAGTCGTCGGCGAAGGGCGTGGCCCACGCGACGAGGTCCTCGATCCACACGCCCAGCGCGACGACGCCGCCGATCAGCAGCGCCGTCGTGATCAGTGCGGGGATCGCGCCGATCAGCAGCAGGCGCGGCGTGCGGAACACCAGCCCGAAACCGCGGCCGAGCAGACCCACACCGCTGGAGAAGTCGCGCAGCACCCTGATCACGGCGGGCAGCATAGCCGTGCCCGCGGTGACGGTCGGCACCCGTGAACTCCACCGATCAGGGGAACCGCCTCACCCGCTGGTGGCGAGTGGGCGGGGGAGGCGCGGGTAGGCCCAGTTCTGGCCCGCATCCGCCACCAGGAAGGACCGGTTCACCCATGACCGACGTGTCGAGCCAGGGCTCGGAGGCGGGGGACGACCGCCCGGTCCTGACGAACCGGCAGGGGCACCCCGTCTACGACAACCAGAACCAGCGCACGGTCGGCGCCCGCGGCCCGGCGACGCTGGAGAACTACCAGTTCCTGGAGAAGATCAGTCACTTCGACCGGGAGCGCATCCCGGAGCGGGTGGTGCACGCGCGCGGCACCACGTCCTTCGGGTACTTCGAGGCCTACGGGAAGTGGGGCGACGAGCCGATCGCGAAGTACACCCGCGCGAAGCTGTTCGCCGAACCGGGCAAGCGCACCGACGTCGCCGTCCGCTTCTCCAGCGTCATCGGCGGCCGGGACTCCTCGGAGGCGGCGCGCGACCCGCGCGGCTTCGCGGTGAAGTTCTACACCGAGGACGGCAACTGGGACGTGGTCGGCAACAACCTCGCGGTGTTCTTCATCCGCGACGCGGTCAAGTTCCCGGACGTGATCCACGCGCTGAAGCCGGACCCGGTGACGTTCCGCCAGGAACCGGCGCGCATCTTCGACTTCATGTCGCAGACGCCGGAGGCGATGCACATGCTGGTCAACCTGTTCAGCCCGCGGGGCATCCCGGCGGACTACCGGCACATGCAGGGCTTCGGCGTGAACACCTACAAGTGGCTCGACGCGAACGGCGACAGCGTCCTGGTGAAGTACCACTGGATGCCGAAGCAGGGCGTGAGGAGCATGACCGAGGAGGACGCCGCGAAGGTGCAGGCGCGGGACCTCGGCCACGCCACGAAGGACCTGCGGGACGCCATCGACGCCGGCGACTTCCCCGAGTGGGAGATGCTGGTGCAGATGATGTCCGACGACGACCACCCGGAGCTGGACTTCGACCCCCTGGACGACACGAAGGTGTGGCCGGAGAACGAGTTCCCGGCGAAGCCGGTGGGCCGCATGGTGCTCGACCGCAACGTGAGCGACTTCTTCACCGAGAACGAGCAGATCGCCTTCGGCACCGGCGTCCTGGTCGACGGCCTCGACTTCTCCGACGACAAGATGCTGGTCGGCCGCACGTTCTCCTACAGCGACACCCAGCGCTACCGGGTCGGGCCGAACTACCTCCAGCTGCCGGTGAACCAGGCGAAGACGCGGGTGCGCACCAACCAGCGCGACGGGCAGATGGACTACCGCACCGACGCGGGGGGCGAGAACCCGCACGTGAACTACGAGCCGTCGATCATCGACGGCCTGCGGGAGGCCGAGTACCCCACGCACGACGACCAGGGGCCGGAGATCGCCGGTCGCCTGACCCGCAAGCGCATCCCGCGCACCGACGACTACACCCAGGCCGGGCAGCGCTACCTGCTCATGGAGGACTGGGAGCGCGACGACCTCGTCGCGAACTTCACCACCCTGCTGTCGCAGTGCCCGCGCCCGATCCAGGAGCGGATGGTGTGGCACTTCCTCCTCGTCGAGGACGACCTCGGCCTGCGCGTCGGCGAGGGACTGGGCATCGCGCCGCAGGACGTGGCCGGGCTGGAGCCGCTGGCCGGCCAGACGCTGACCGACGGGGACCGGGCGCGTCTGGCGAACCTCGGCTCCAACGGGCCGCGCGACGTCGAGGGCCTGAAGATGACGCACTGCGTGCCCGACGCGCGCGTCTGACGGGGTTGGGGACGAGCGCGGCCGGGTACTCCCGGACCCGACTCTCGACCGTGGTGAGGAGATCGTTCGATGATCCTTCGGAGACTGGCCAGGCCGCTGCTGTCAGCGGCGTTCATCTCGGACGGCGTGGACGGCCTCCGCGACCCGGAGGCCAGGGCCAAGGCGGCGCAGCCCGTCGTGGACGCGGTGCTCACCCGCACCCGCGACCGGCTGCCGCAGGGCGTGCCGACCGACGCGGCGACGCTGGTGAAGGTCGACGCCGCGGTGAAGGTGGTCGCCGGGACGATGCTGGCGTTGAACAAGTTCCCCCGCCTGTCGGCCGCGCTGCTCGCGGGCAGCCTGATCCCGACGACGATCGCGGCGCACCCGTTCTGGGAGCACGACGCCGACCCGGCCCGGCGCTCGGCCGACCGGCTGCACTTCCTGAAGAACACGTCCCTGCTGGGCGGTCTGCTGGTGGCCTCGGCCGACACGGCGGGCAAGCCGTCGCTGGGCTGGCGGGCCAGGCGGGCGGCGCGCAGGGGAGCGCGCCAGGTGTCGAGCACGGCTGAGCGCGTGTCCGGCAGGGTCGGGGACGTCCTGCCCTCGCGCTGATCACCCCCCGACGACTCCGCCCGCTCCGCTGTCGCGGGGCGGGCGGTTCGTCGTCCACGGCCGGGGTCAGCGGCGGCGGCGCCAGTTGACGCTGCGCGACGCGCCGACGCCGCCCAGGTGCAGCGCGAGGCAGAGCAGACCGGCGAGCAGGAGCGTGCCGTTGTCGAGCACGCTGCCCAGCGACGCGTTCGCCAGGTCGAGCAACAGCGCCAAGCCGAAGATCACTGCGGCAACCAGTGCGAGCACGGGAGTCTCCTTCGTCGTCGGGTGGAAGAACCCTGGTGACGAACTACCCGTGGCCGCGCACCGCGAAGCGGGCGTTCGGCGCAACTCGACTGCTCCGACCGGACGTTCAGCGCGTCAGCCGGGGAGGCGCGGGGGTGAACTCCCGGCTCCGCTCGGTGTTCTCCGCCGTCTCGCGGGCCCAGTCGACCAGGCCCGCCACGTCCACGCCGTGCGGCGGGTCGGTGGCGAAGGGCTCGACGTTGGCCGCGCCCCGGCGCAGCAGCGCCGTCGCTCCGGCGCTGTTGCCGCGCAGCGCGTGCGTCAGTCCCACGGCGAGCTGGGCGAGCCCCCGCCACAGCTCTCGCTCGGGCTCCGGGGCCGACTTCCAGGCGTCCTCCAGCACCTCGTGCGCGTGGAAGGGCATCGTCTCGTCGAGCAGGCGCTGCGCCTCGGACAGGGACTCCGCCGGTGGACGCACGACGCCCTCCGGCTGGCGCTCCACGCCGGGCAGTCCGTGCGGGAGCGGACGGCCGAGGCCGTCGCGCGGGCGGGAGTTGCGTGCTCGGCCCTCGGCGTCGCGGTCGCGATCGGTCACGGTCCGATGGTCGCACGTCCGGGGGAGGTGACGTCGTGCGCGCCCGGTGCCGGACAGCGTCTGCCCGCCAGCGGGACGGCGTCGGCGGGAACCGGCCGACCGGTTCCCGCCGCACTCCTCAGCCGCCCCAGAGCAGCCGGACCTCGTCCGCGACGAGAGCCGCCTGCGCCCGCCCGGCCCGCGCCGCGCCGGGCCGCGTGGCCGGGTCCAGCGGGTTCGACCCGAACGCCGCCGCGGACTGCTCGTCGGCGGCGAAGAGTCGCACCTGCGTCGTGGCGGCCAGCCGCTCGGCCTCCTGCACCGGACCGCCGAACGGGTTGCCCTCCGGCGGCACCATCGGCGCGAGGATCACCACCGCGTCGCAGCCCCCGGCCAGATCGGCGTTGGTGATCGAGCGGACGCCGCCGTCGATCCACCGGTCGTCCCCAATGGTGATGGGCGGCCACACGCCGGGCACGGCGCAACTGGCCGCCACGGCGTCGACCAGCCCCGCTCCGGAGTCGCGGTCGAACGCGGTCCACTCGCCGGTGACCGCGTTCACCGCGACCACCAGCAGCCGCCGCTCCGGCCACTCGTGCACCGGCAGCCGCGACGCGATGACGTCGCGCCGCTCGGCCTCCGGCACGGTGTCCGCCGCGAGGGCGATCGCCCCGATGCGCGCCCGCACCTCCTGCGGCGTCGTCGCTCCGGCCATGGCCTCCAGCACCGCCGTGCCGAACCGCTCGGCGTCGAAGTCCACCGGCCGCTCGGCGCCGGAGCCCGCTTCGAGCTGCGCCTGGTAGAGCTCCTCCAGGTCGGCCCCCGTCGTGAGAAGCGCACCCACCACGGACCCCGCCGACGTGCCCACCACGAGTTCGGCGTCGGTCACGTCGACACCGTGGTCGAGCAGGCCCCGCAGCACCCCGATCTCCCAGGCGATCCCGGCCAGACCACCGCCACCCAGCACCAGCGCACGCGACATGGGAGTCCTCTCGTCAGGGACGCGCCGTGCGCGCCACACCGTCCAGCAAACGGTCCACGTCGGACTCGTTCGTGTAAGGGGCGATCCCGGCGCGCACCGCACCCGTGTCGCCCAGCCCGGCCCAGCGGGAGCACTCCAGGGCGTAGAAGTGCCCGGCGGGCGCGTTCACCCCGATCCGCGCGAGCTGGCGGCGCACCTCGTCCGGGGCGACCCCGTCCACCGAGAACAGCACGGTCGGCGTGCGCGGCCGGTCCGGTGCTCCGTGCAGGACGACGCCGTCGATCGCGCGCAGTCCCGCCTCCAGCCGGTCGCGCAGACCGGCCTCGTGCTCGTCGAGCGCCTCGAACGACGTGCGCAGGCGTTCCCGGCGCGATCCCGAGCCCGGCACGAGCCCCGCGAGGAAGTCCACCGCCGCCGTCGTGCCCGCGAGCAGCTCGTAGGGCAGCGTGCCCAGCTCGAACCGCTCCGGGACCGCGTTCGTGGACGGCAGCAGCTTGTCCGGCTCCAGCGTCTCCAGCAGCGCCGGCGCCGCCGCCGTCAGGCCCAGGTGGGGGCCGAGGAACTTGTAGGGGGAGCAGACGAACAGGTCGGCGCCCAGCTCGGCGACGTCGACGTGCGCGTGCGGCGTCAGGTGCACGCCGTCGACGTGCAGCAGCGCCCCCGCGTCGTGCACGACCCGCGCGATCTGCGCGACGTCGGGCCGCGTGCCCAGCAGGTTCGACGCCCCCGTCACGGCGACGAGCCGCGTGCGGCCGGAGAGCTGCGCGGCCACGTGCGAGACGTCGAGCACGCCCGTGGCGGCGTCGAAGTCGGCCCAGCGGACGGTCGCGCCCGCGGCCTGCGCCGCCAGCACCCACGGGCGGATGTTCGCGTCGTGGTCCAGCCGGGTGACCACCACCTCGTCGCCGGGACCCCAGGTCTTCGCGAGGGTCCGGGCGAAGTCCTGGACGAGTTGCGTCGCGCTGCGCCCGAACACGATCCCGCGGGGGTCGGCGCCCAGCAGGTCGGCCGCCGCCTCGCGGGCCGCGACCACGATCCCGTCGGCGCGGCGCTCAGCGGCCGTCGTCGTGCCCCGGTTTGACAGGGCCGAGCGCAGGGCACCCGCGACGGCGTCCGCAACCTCCTCGGGGACCTGGGAGCCACCGGGGCCGTCGAAGTGGGCGGCGCCCTCGTCGAGCGCCGGGAAGTGTGCTCGCACGGCGGTGACGTCGTAGTGCACGGCTGTCTCCTCACGTCTTGCCCGACCGGCCCGACCGTACCTCGATCCCACGGTTACGCCTCCGTAGGTTACGGTCGCGTAGGTTAGGGGGGACCGATCCCTCGGAAGGATGAAATCTCATGGCCACGTCCGCAACCGCGCGACTGCTTCTGGAACTCGAATCGACGGTGGAGGAGAACCTCAACCGCCACTTGAACATCGCCAAGGAGTGGATGCCCCACGAGTTCGTGCCCTGGAGCGAGGGACGCAACTTCGCCGACCTCGGTGGTGAGGACTGGTCGGAGGAGCAGTCCAAGCTCACGCCCATCGCGCGCACCGCGCTGGAGGTGAACCTGCTGACCGAGGACAACCTGCCGAGCTACCACCGCGAGATCCACCGGACGTTCGGCCGCGAGGGCGCCTGGGGAAACTGGGTGCACCAGTGGACCGCCGAGGAGGGCAGGCACGGCATCTGCCTGCGCGACTACCTCGTCGTGACCAGGGCCGTCGACCCCGTCGAGCTGGAGCGTCAGCGCATGCAGGTCATGCAGCTCGGGTACGACACCGAGGAGAAGCCGATGCTCCAGGTCTTCGCCTACGTGTCGTTCCAGGAGCTGGCGACCCGCATCTCGCACCGCAACGCGGGCCGCTACACGCAGGACACGATCGCGGACAAGCTCCTCGGCCGCATCGCCGCCGACGAGAACCTGCACATGATCTTCTACCGCAACCTCGTGACGGCGGCCCTGGAGATCACGCCCGACGAGATGGTGCGGGCGATCACCGACGAGGTCATCGGCTTCGAGATGCCCGGCAGCATCATCCCCAGCTTCACCCGCAAGGCGGCCCTGATGGCGAAGGCGGGCATCTACGACCTGCGCATCCACCACGACGACGTGGTGTGGCCGCTGCTGCGCCACTGGAAGATCTTCGAGCTGGAGGGTCTCGGCGAGGTCGGCGAGACCGCGCGTCGCGAGCTCGGCGAGTTCCTGACCAAGCTGGACACCCAGGCCAGCCGTTTCGTCGAGCGCCGTGATCGCGCCGCCGCGCGTGTTCTCGCCGCCGGAGCCTGATCCCCGTCCGGACTCCGCCGACCAGGCCGAGCCACCACGCCCCGCGGGGCCTCGGCCTGGTCCCCGTTCGCGCTCGCGCTCAGTACCAGCGCGCCACGCCACCGCGTCCGGTGCAGGTGGTCGCGCGGTCGGCGGAGAAGCTGTAGTTGCCGTCGTTGCACCGGGCCGTGGCCCCCTGCGGCGACTCCGGGAGGTGTCGGGACGGTGCCGGCGCGGCGCCGCCGTCGGAGCCGCCGAGCGTCAGCAGCGCCATCGCGCCCGCGCTCACCGCGGTCGCCAGCCGACCGGTTCCGCGCACGCCGAAGAGGGCTCTGCTCATGGTGGATCTCCCGTCCGATGCGCGGAGCGTCCGCGCGAGATGCGCGGCGAGCGACTTTTCCGCATTTCTGCGTATTTTGTCGGCGCCGTCGCCCGTTGACTGATCTGACTATGGAAGATTCACCCCTCGGCGTTAGCCGGAGCAACGATGTTCACCCTTTCAGGGCATAAAGGTTGCGGCCGAAGTGAACGTCCGGTCGTCGCGACACCGAGTTCTGCGTGGTCGTGCGGGGAGTCCGTCGACTTTCTGACCAGTGACTTTCCGCCTTTTTGCCTATCGGTCGGCTACCTCTGTCGGCGGTGTCCGACATCAACTTCCGCGGCTTAGGCTGAGGGGCGGGCCACGGCCGTTCGCCGCCTCCCGCCGTTCACGGGTGCGCGCGGTTCGCGGGCCGACGTCGACGTGGACGGTCCGGGGACCGTGAAGATCGGGGAACACGTGGCTGAACGAGGGAAAGCGCACCTGGTCGAGGTCGACTCCGACGGGCTGCGCTGGGTGAAGGCGTCCAGGAGCGGCTCCACGACCGGCAGCTGCGTGGAGTGCGCCCGGACCGGTGAGCGGGTGCTCGTGCGGGACTCCAAGCACCGCGAGCAGAGACTGCGCTTCCCGGGCGCGCAGTGGGCGCTGTTCGTGTCCTCGATCGCCGGGAACCGCTGAGAAGATCGCTTTCGTGCCACGGGTCCGCCCCTTCCGGGCGGGCCCGTTCTGTCGTTCGCGCCACCTCCTCGTGGTGGTGCGCCGGTGGCACGACGCACCCCGCTGAAAGAGTCAACGCGAAAAGCGAGTTGCAGCGTGACTCCGATCACAACGAATGCTACCGTGATGCCACCTGGCAGAAAGCCAGTCGCGTTCTGACAAGGGTCGAATCGAGGAGCAGCGTGCCCGGTACTGACAACCCGCTCGTCCAGCAGCGCCGCTTGTTGACCGAGCTGCGACGCGCGCGGGAGGACTCCGACTTCACGCAGCGCGATGTCGCCGATGCGCTGGAGTGGTCGGTCTCGAAGCTGATCCGCATCGAGAACGGGACGGTCGGCGTCGGGATCACGGACCTGAAAGCACTGCTCCAGCACTACGGCATCGCGGACAAGCAGCGTGTCGACAACTTCGTCGAGATGGCCCGCGCCAGCAAGAAGGCGGCCTGGTGGAACGAGTACAAGGACCACGGGCCGCAGCACTTCCCGACCTTCCTCGGGCTGGAGGCGTCGGCGATCCGCCTGCGGGTGTACCAGAGCGTGGTCGTCCACGGCCTGCTCCAGATCCCGGAGTACTCGCTGCCGATGGTCAGACTGGGCGCTCCCGACGAGGAGACGATCAAGCGCGGCCTGGAGATCCGCCGCAAGCGCCAGACCGTGCTCCAGCCGGAGGACGGACCGGAGATGTTCTTCATCCTCGACGAGTCGGTGCTGCACCGCGTCATCGGCGACGAGCAGACGCTGCGCAAGCAGCTGGAGCGGCTCAAGGAACTGGCCGAGCTGCCCCACCTCTCGATCCAGATCATGCCCTTCAAGGCCGGCATCCACCCCGGCATGAAGACCTCGTTCGAGATCTTCGAGCTGTCCGACGAGCTCGACGACTACGCGCTCCTGCTGGAGCAGCCCTACAAGGACACGCTGATCCCCAACAGCTCGGAGGAGACGAGGGAGTACGTCAACTACTTCTTCCAGCTGGAGAAGATCGCGCTGCCCGCGTCCGAGACCCCGCGCGTCATCGACGAGCGGTTGAAGCAGATGGGAGCGTGACGGAGGTGACGGCTCGCTGACCGAGTTCGGGCGGCTTCTGCCGCGAACAGAAGCCGCCCGATAGGCAACTCACCCAGACCCACAGCAGTTGAGGCGAGGAGTCGCTGCCGCGCATCCCAGCCTACGACGCCCGCTGCGTCGTGGCTGCCCCCATCCAGGTTCCTTCGGGTGAATCACGCGGGGCACGTCGGCCTCCCCTCACGGGAGGATCAGCATGACGACCGAACACGTATCGAGGACGGCCCCCACATCCGACTCCTACGGCAGTCGTGACACCCAGAGCACAGTTCTGGTGGCAGTGCACACGATCACGAGTCTTGCGCGCCTGCTGACGATCGTCACCTTCCTGGAGCGGGACGAGCGGATCGAGGTCCTGTTCACCCGCGTGCCCGACGAGCTCGGTGCCGGTGTCGACGAGGCCCTCGCGCAGATGGGGGCGAAGGTGGTCCCCTGGGAGGAGGCGACCCGTCTGTCCGCCGACCTGGTGGTCGCCGCCGCGCTGCACCGCATCGAGGACCTGCCCGCCCGGCGCCGGATGGCCGTCGGCCACGGCGCCGCCTTCATCAAGCAGTACCCGGCCGCCACCAGGCGCGGGTTCGCCACCTACGGGCTCGAAGAGGGATCCCTGGTCCACGAGGGCGAGGTCGTCGTGGACGCCCTGGTCCTGTCGCACACCGACCAGCTCGCGCGGCTCCAGCAGCAGTGCCCGCAGGCCGCGCCGAACGCCGTCGAGGGCGGAGACCCCGCCTACGACGTCCTGCTGGCCAGTGCGTCGCAGCGGGAGGTGTTCCGCCGCGACCTGCGGGTCCGCTCGGGACAGACCCTCGTCGTGCTGTCCTCCACGTGGGGACCGCACTCGTTGTTCGGCGGGGGCTGCGCTCCGCTGCGGCGGATCGTGGAGGACCTGCCGGCCGACCACCGGGTGGTGCTCACCCTGCACCCGGCGATCTGGGCCCACCACGGCGAGCGCGCGGTGCTGAGCTGGCTGCACGACGCCCTGGCCGCCGGGATGGACGTGGAGGACCCGCGCTCGGAGTGGGCCGGACTGCTGATCGCGGCTGACGTCGTGCTGGGCGACCCGGGGAGCATCGCCCTGTACGCGGCGGCGATCGGCAAGCCGGTGCTGCTCACCTCGGACGGGCAGCACCGGGTCGACCCGGAGTCGGTGATGAGCGAGCTGGCCGGGATCGGCCCGCTGTGGCGTCCCGACCTGCCGCTGGGACCGCAGTTCGACGCCGCCCGCGACG
Organism: Umezawaea beigongshangensis; assembly: GCF_016464305.1. Classification (GTDB taxonomy): domain Bacteria; phylum Actinomycetota; class Actinomycetes; order Mycobacteriales; family Pseudonocardiaceae; genus Umezawaea_A; species Umezawaea_A beigongshangensis. Next base: position 53,469 of record NZ_JAEIOJ010000001.1, on the reverse strand, counting down.
TCCAGCGGGAGCAGGAGGCCGTGGCCCGGCAGCGGGTGTCCTCGGTGCCGGGCAAGTCCGTGGCGATCCTCCAGCAGACCGCCTACCAGTTGCTGGAGCTGCCGGAACCGACCAGCACCCCGAAGCCGGAGCCCTGCGGCCCGCCCGGGCTGGTGGACGTGTTCGACCCGCGCAACCGCTTCCTGCACGGTTCGCCCCGGCAGTGCACCGCGGGTGCGCGCGGGGCGGGTCTCCGCAAGCTCGGTGGCCGCAGGTAGCGGGGATCAGCCGTCCAGGGCGCGGAACTCCTCCCGCGCCCTGGCGGCCCCGAAGTTCCCCAGCTCCTCCAGGATCTCCACGTGCCGCTGGAACAGCGGGCGGGCACCGGCCACGTCACCCGTGGCCAGGTGCACGTCGGCCAGCGCGCGCAGGGCGTCGGACTCCCCGAGCGGGGAGGCCGACGCCCGCATGGCCCGCAGCACCGCGGCCAGCTTCTCCCTCGCCGGGGCGTACCGGCCGACGGCGGTCTCGGCGCGTGCCCGGTGCAGCAGCGCGCGCGCCGTGTTGTACGGATCGGGCACCGGCAGCGCCGACAGGACGTCGTGCGCCTCGGCCAGGTGCGGCAGCGCCTCGTCGGAGCGGCCGGCCGCGCTCAGGGCGCGGCCGACGCTGATCAGCGCGAGTCCCGTGCTGCGGTGCTGTCCCAGCTCGCGGTAGGCGGCCAGCGCCTGTTCGAACCGCTCCAGCGCGCGGACGGCGTCGCCCTGGTCGAGGTGGGCGAAGCCGAAGCGCTCCAGCGATCCGGCGACGCGGTGCTCCTCGCCCAGTTCCCGCCACAGCTCGGCGGCCCGCGCCAGGTGCGGCAGGGCCTCGTCGTTGCGGCCCTGCGCGTGCAGCAGCAGTCCCAGCCTGTCCTCGGCCTCCGCCTCGGCGAAGTGGTCACCGCAGTCGCGCGCGGCCCGCACCGCCAGCAGGTCGAACTCCAGCTGGTCGCGGTAGTGGTTGCGGTAGAGGAACAGGCCCCACATGGAGTCGGCGAGCTGACAGGCCACCTCGGGCCAGTCGTGGCCCGCGGCGAACCGCGTCGCCGCCAGGACGTTCACCCGCTCCCGCTCGAACCAGCGCAGCGCGGCGGAGTGGGAGCGGAACGACAGCGGCTCCACGGGCAGGTGCTCGATCGCGCGGCGCAGCTCGCCGCGGTGCGGGGTGGCGACGCGGCTCGCCCTGGTCGCGGTGTCGAGGTACCAGTCGAGCATCCGCCGCAGCGCCAGCCGTCTGCTGTCCGGGGTCTCGGACACCTCGGCCTGCTCGCGGGCGTGCAGCCGGACCAGGTCGTGGAAGCCGTAGTGGTCGGCGTCCCTCTCCTCCAGCAGGCTCGCCTCGATCAGCTCGTCCACCAGCCGTTCGCCCTCGGACGTCCGCGCGCCCAGGGAAGCGGCCGCCAGGTGGGTCTGGAAGTCGGGGCCGGGGTGCAGGCCGAGCAGCCGGTAGAGCCGGGCCGCCTGCGGGGACAGGGACCGGTAGGACACGTCGAACACGGCTTTCACGGAGAGCTCCTCCCGGTAGGAGAGGTGGGCGAGCCGCTGTCGCTCGTCGAGCAGGTCGGCGACGGCCTTCTCCACCGTCCAGCGCGGACGTGACGCGAGACGCGCGCCACCGACGCACAGCGCGATGGGCAGTCCGCCGCACAGGTCGGCGAGTTCCGCGGCCCGGTCGGGCTCGGCCGTGATCCGGGCCTCGCCGACCAGACGGTGCAGCAGCGCGAGGGACTCCGTCTGCGTCAGATGCTCCACTTCCACGAACTTCGCCCCATCGGCGGCGAGCACGCCCAGCCGCACCGGGCCGGACACGACGATCGCGCTGTCCCGCCCGGACGGCACCAGCAGGCGCACCTGCTCGGCCGAGGTGGCCCCGTCCAGCACCACCAGCAGGTTCCGGCCGGTGGTGAGCGAGCGGTACAGCGCGGCCTGCTCGGCGACGGCGAGCGGGACGCGGTTCGGCGCGACCCCGAGCGCGCGCAGGAAGCGGCACAGCACCTCGCTCGCGTCGGCGCCGGGCTCCCCGAGGTCCGCGTGCAGCTGGCCGTCGCGGAACCGCTCCGCCGCGCGGTGCGCCCAGTGCAGCGCGAGCGTCCGCTTGCCCACGCCGGGCGGTCCGACGAGCACGATCACGCCGGCGCCGCCCTCGCGCAGGCCGTCCAGCTCCCGCAGCAGCGCCTCCCGTCCGACGAGCACGCCCGGTGCCGGCAGCTGGTGCGGGGCCGTCCCGTCCGGCTCGTCCGGCCCGGTGTCGGGCGCGGCGCTGCTGCCGGGCAGGTGGACCCAGCCGTGCGTGCGGGTCGCCTTGACCCGGATGTCGACGGGGTGGAACAGCGCCGCGTCGACGCCCCGGTAGCCGCGCAGCACGGTCCGCGCGTGCACCTCGTCGGAGAGCACGACCACCAGGTCCGTGGTGGCGTGCAGCAGCGCCGTCCGGACCGGGGCCGCGTCCACGAGGCGGCACGCGAGCAGCAGGTCCTGGCCGGTGAAGCCGTGGCCGTCGTGGCCCACGTCGCCCGCGTGCAGCGCGAGACGCACCCGGAACCGCTCGGCGAGCGCCGCCGACCGGTTGTGCTCGCGCAGCCCGGCCGCGAGCAGGTCGAGCAGGGGCGTGAGCAGCAGCAGCGCGGGCACGTCCGCCGGGATCAGCAGGATCGCGCCGTCCCCGCGATCTTCCAGGACGCACGACCGCCACGGCACTCCCGCGCCGTCGAAGCACTCCTCGAAGATCCGGTAGAGGGCGGTGCGGACGGCGGCCCGCGCCCGCTCGTCGCGGTGCGGGTCGCCGAAGCCCTCGACGTCGAAGGTGAGGATCGAGCGGTGTGACGGGAGGTCCTGCACTGCACGCTCCGGAGGCGGGTGGTCCGATCCTCGTGCGCGAGATCGTCCCCGCGACAGCGGCCGGTCGGGTGGGAGGAGCGGCGGAACGGGTGACGCGTTCCGCGCTGCCGCTGCGTCTACCGCACGAGGCTTCCCGATGTTCACCCGGTGGAGAGGTAGCCGTGAGACTCTTCACCTCAACGTGAAGAAGTAATCACGCTGCGTCAACTGTGAACCCCTGCCCGCAGCGGACGCCACCCGGAAGAGGAATGCCCGTGCAGCCATCGCCCGCCACACGCTGGAAGTTCCTGACCGCGGTGCTCGCCGTCCTGACGGTGGCGCTCGCCCTGCACGCGCCGACCGCGGCCAGCGGCGCGGCACCGCTCACCGTCGCGCAGGCCGTCGCGCAGCAGACCGGCGCCTCGGTCACCGTCCGCGGCTACGTCGTCGGGCAGCCCACCGCCACGAACACCGTCGTGCGGTCGAACTTCCCCTCCGACTTCGCCGTCGCCCTCGCCGACACGGCCACCGAGACCAGCACGTCCGCAATGCTCTACGTCCAGGTCCCGGCGTCGTTCCGATCGGCGTGGGGGCTCCAGAGCAACCCCGGTCTGCTGGGCCGCCAGGTCGACGTCACCGGCAAGCTCGCCGCGTACTTCTCGCACGCCGGGCTCACCTCGCCGACGGCCTTCGCGTTCGCGTCGGGCACCCGGCCCACGACCACGACCCGTCCGCCGACGACCACCACGACGCCCCCGGCCGGTGACCACGACAGCACCTACTACCGCACCGCGATCGGCAAGACCGGCGAGTCCCTGAAGGACTCGCTGCACGGCATCATCAGCGTGCAGAGGAAGCTGTCCTACGACCAGGTCTGGGACGCGCTGAAGCTGACCGACCAGGACCCGAACAACTCCGCCAACGTGATCCTGCTCTACTCGGGACGGTCGCAGAGCAAGTCCACCAACGGCGGAGACCCCGACGACTGGAACCGCGAGCACGTCTGGGCGAAGTCGCACGGCGACTTCGGCACCGCCACCGGACCCGGCACCGACGTGCACCACCTGCGCCCGGAGGACGTGTCGGTCAACGGCGCGCGCGGCAACAAGGACTTCGACGACGGCGGCACGGCCGCGAGCGAGGCGCCGGGCAACTACACCGACGCCGACTCGTGGGAGCCGCGCGACGCCGTCAAGGGCGACGTGGCCCGCATGATCTTCTACATGGCCGTGCGGTACGAGGGCGGCGACGGGTTCGCCGACCTGGAGATGAACGACAGCACCAGCAACGGCTCCAACCCCCACCTCGGCAAGCGGTCCGCGCTGATGCGGTGGAACGCCCAGGACCCGCCGGACGCCTTCGAGAAGCGTCGCAACCAGGTGATCCACGACAGCCTCCAGGGCAACCGCAACCCCTTCGTCGACCACCCGGAGTGGGCGAACGCGATCTGGGGCTGAGCCGCCCTGCCGCACGACCGCGCCGATCCGGCGGTCGTGCGGCAGGATTCCGGCGTGCCGGGAAAGCGCAGTGCGGGAATCCTGCTGTTCCGCAGGACGGGCGAGACGACCGAGGTGCTCCTCGGTCACATGGGCGGGCCGTTCTGGGCCCGCAAGGACGCGGGCGCGTGGTCCGTGCCGAAGGGGGAGCACGAGGGGGAGGAGACGCCGGAGGTCGCGGCCCGGCGCGAGTTCACCGAGGAGCTGGGACTGCCCGTGCCGCCGGGTGAGCTGATCCCGCTCGGCGAGGTCCGCCAGTCCGGCGGCAAGACCGTCGTCGTGTGGGCGCTGGAGGGCGACCTCGACCCCGCCGACGTCGTGCCGGGCACGTTCCAGCTGGAGTGGCCGCGCGGGTCCGGCGCGCTGCGGGAGTTCCCCGAGCTGGACCGGGTCGCCTGGTTCGGCCTGTCCGCCGCGGCGGAGAAGCTGGTCACCGCCCAGCGCGAGTTCCCGGCCCGGCTCGCCGCGCACCTCGGCGGCTGAGCCCCCGCCCGCGACGCGCGTCTCGCCGGGCCGCGGGCGCGCTCGGCGGTGAGCTGGCGGGCGACCGCCGCGGTTGCGGGGCGCACACTCCGAGCGGGCGCGCATTTCACGGGAGAAGTCTCCCGGAATGCGCGCCCTTTCGGCGAAAAAACCGCATCCGTGCGTAATTGCGCGTGCAGTGGTCCATTCGGGTTGACCTTGCTGACATCCGCGCGCCCGTCCGCGTAGGCTCCGGAACACTGCTCGTCCCGACCGCAGCCGGGGGAGGACGCGTGCTGGACGCCCGTGATCATCGGGGTGACTTCGGGCAGGCCTACGTTCGTGCTCTCGCATCGGCGGCTGGACTGCTCGTCCGCGTTCACGACGTGGACCGCGACGGCGTCGACCTGGGGTTTCGCTTTCCCGGACGCGCCAACGGACTCGTCGTGCCCGCCCTTGAGGCGCAGGTGGGGTCGTGGCCGCAGAACGCGCGCACCCGGTCCCCGGCGGAATGGCACTTCGACGGTCTCGACGAGGTCCGCTTCACCCGGCTCGCCGGTGACGACTTCACCGTTCCGCGTTTTCTGTTCCTCGTGCGCGTGCCGTCGGACAACAGTGCTCGCGCCGCTTTCCGGACCGAGGGAATGCTGCTGCGGCACCTGGCCTTCTACTGCTCGCTGCGCCACGAATCGCCGATCGAGAATCCCGATCCGCGACGCCGCCGTTCCGTTCTGGTGCCGAAGGCGAACGTGCTGACCACCCGCAGCCTGCTGAACCTCGTGGGCTCTGTCCAGCCCTCGGCGCGGAGCGCGGTGTGATCTCCGGCCTCGGCGTCGAGAACATCGTCGACTACCTGCGGCACACCGGCTGGACCCCCCGGCCGGAGCGGTGGCGCGGCGCCTCGATCTGGTCCCTCGCCGACGGCCACGACGTCCTGGTCCCCGCCCGCGACGGGACGGGCGACGGGGCACTGCGGGTGCGGGAGATCGTCGACGTGCTCGCGCTCGTGGAGCAGCGCTCGCGCCAGGACGTCGTCACCGACATCTCCTCGCCCCTGGTGGACACGCAGTGGATCAGGACGTTCCCGGACGACCTGCCGTCCGGCTTCACCACCCTGGGCGACGGCCTGTCCGTGCTGTCCGGAGTCGGCGGAGCCCTGCGCGCCGCCGCGCGCGCGGCGGTGGGCGAGGAGCACGCGGGAGCCGTCGAGCGGCTGCTCGCGCGGGTGCAGCTCGGCACCGCCCGGCCGGGCAGCTTCGTCGTGCCCGTGCGCGTCCCGGTGGACGAGCCGCCGCCGGACGACGGCGCGCTGCCGCTGGGCAGGCGCGTGACGCTGAGCCTGCACGACGCCGTGGCCGTGCTGAGCGGGGCGACCGCGCACGGCGAGGAGTCCTCCGTGGACGAGGTGGTGGCCGCCGGTGTCTCCGCCGACCTGTGCGAGTCGCTGGGCGACCTGGGCGGCGAGGACCGCCGCGCGCCGTTCGAGATCGGCTTCCGCTGGGCGCGGAGCCTGCCGTCGGACGTGCCCGCCTCCACGTTCGGCTTCGAGCGCGGTGCCGGTGCCGTGCTGCGCGCCGCCGCGGAACACCGGCGCCGCCTCGGCGCTCCCGTCCTCGTCGGCGAGGTGCGCAGCCTCCAGGACGACGCGTCCCGCGAGGACAGGTGGCGCATCGAGGTGGTGCCGGGGGACGGCGGCCGGACCACCTGGGTCCGGCTGCTCGAACTCTCCTCCTACGTGAAGGCCATCGTCGCCCACCGCGACCGCCGCCGCGTCCGCGTGCGCGGCACCGTCACCGGCACCGGCCGGAAGACGGAGCTGACCGCCGATCCCGGCGGCCTGGAAGTGCTCGACTGATCCACGAGACGATCCCCGGAGGGACCCGCACCATGCCGGACGAGAAGCTGAGCGCCAGGCAGAAGAACCTGTTGTTCATCCTGGCGAACGAGGCGCGCGAGGTGTCCAACACCCGTCTGGACGAGAGGTGGAAGCTGTCGCTCACCGGCAAGGACCGGACGCGCCTCAACGACCTCGGGCTCGTGACGAGCCGCAAGGCCGGGCGGGTGTTCGTCCACGAGCTCACCGACCGCGGGTGGTCGCGGTGCCGCGAGGAGCTCTCCGCCGAGCTGCCCGACCGCGCGGGTTCCTTCGGCGCGGCGCTCTACTCCTTCCTCGGGACGATCGACCGCTTCCTGGAGGCCAAGCGGCTGGACCTCGCCGACCTCTGCGTGCCGAACTCCAGACCCGTTCCGGAGTCCGACGAGGACGGCACCACCGCGGACCGGTCCGACCTGGAGACCCGCGTCCGCGCCGTCTACGAGGACCTCGCCGGTGCGCCGCGGGACTGGGTGAGCCTCGCCGAGCTGCGCCCCCGGCTCGGCGAGGTGCCGCGGTCCGAGGTGGACGACGTGCTGCGCCGCATGGACGGCGCACCGGACGTGACGATCGCCCCGGAGGCCAACCAGCGCGTTCTCACGACGGCCGACCACGACGCCGCGGTGCACATCGGAGGTGAGGCCAACCACCTCCTGTCGATCGGTCGAGCATGATCGAGGAGCAGCGCAGGGCACTGTCGGAGCTGCACCTGGAATCCGCCCTGACCAAGGAGCACGTGTGGAACGCCCCGCCGGTCCACGTGTCCGAGCTGCACGCCGAGGCGCAGCGGATGATCTCCAAGGGGCTGACGGAGGCGCGGAACAGCTCCGGGCCGAGCCCGATCGGCGTGGTGCTGAACGGGCGCAGCGGCGCCGGCAAGACGCACGTGCTGGGCTGGGTGCGCCAGCGGATGCAGCGCGAGGGCGGCTACTTCTTCCTCACCAACCTCGGCGACAGCGGCCGGTTCTGGCCCAACGTGGCCGAGGCGCTGCGGAAGGGACTCGACCAGGACGGCGAGGACGGCGAGAGCCAGCTCGTCACGTTCCTGCGCAGGCTGTCGTCGGCCGCGGGGCTGCCGACGGCGCTGGAGGCAGCGGTCGCCGGTGACGTCCCGGTGTCGCCGGAGGACCTGGCGGTGTTCGTCGACGCCGTGGTGCGACTGGACCGCCGGGCCGGGCGCGAGTGCCAGGACGCGGTGCGGGCCCTCGTCCTGATCGCGTCGTCCGAGCCGAGGAAGAGCGCGGTCGGCTTCGACTACCTCACCTCCTCCGACGAGATGTCGCCGGAGGACCGGACCAGGTGGGGGTTCCGGTCCCGGTCGCAACCTCCCCGGCGGGTCGTGGAGGAGGTCTCGACGCTCCTCGCGCTGACCGGGCCGAGCGTGATCGCGGTCGACCAGATCGACTCGCTCGTCGCGCTGTCCAACAGGTCCACCACGCAGATCGGCCGGGTCGCGGACGAGAAGGGCGTCGAGGCGCAGATCGCGGAGTTCACCGACGGCCTGATGCTGCTGCGGGAGGGCACCCGCCGGACGCTGACCGTGCTCGCCTGCATCCCCCAGTCGTGGGAGCTGATCCGGCGCAAGGCCGTCAACACGGTCCTGGACAGGTTCCGCGAGACGCCTCCGCTGTCCCGGATCCCGGACGCGGCGATCGGCCGGGAGCTGGTGGAGGCGAGGTTCGTCAAGACCTTCGAGCGGGTCGGCTTCACGCCCCCGTACCCCACCTGGCCCGTCGCGCCGTCGGCCTTCGCCGACGTCACGGAGTACACGCCGCGGCAGTTGCTGACCCGCATCGACACGCACGTGGAGTCGTGCCTCGCCACCGGCCGGGTGCGCGAGCTGGTCAGCTTCGCGGAGGTCTCCAGGTCCGGTGAGGTGATCGCCGATCCGCCGCCGCCGTCCGCGGTGGACCTCGCCCCCCTCGACGCCCGCTTCGCCGAGCTGACGCGCGCGGCCGACCCCGCCGCCGCGCTCGACCCCGACCAGGAGGACCGCGTCGTCCCCCCGCTGCTGCACGCCGGGCTCACGGCCTGGATCGCCGAACGGGCGACGGCGCACCAGTTCTGGTCCGTCGACCCGCCCTCCACGGCGAAGCAGCCGCCCCTGCACGCCAGGCTGCGGCAGACCGTGGACGAGGAGCTGGAGGACGAGGACCACTGGTGCTTCCGCGCCATCGGCAGCACCGCGCCCAGGGCCGCGCTGTCGCGGCTGACCAAGGCGCGCAACGCGGCGGGCGCCGGTCGAACCCTGGTCCTGGTGCGCAACGCCGAGTGGTCGCAGGGCAAGCAGACGCAGGAGGTGCTCGCGGAGGTCGTGGCGGCCGGGGGCGTGTCGGTGCCGATCACCGACGACGACCTGCGGACGTTCGGCGCCCTGCGGCAGATGCTCCAGGAGCGCGAGCCGGGCCTTCACGACTGGCTCACCGCCCGGCGCCCGGCCAGCGGGTCGGAGCTGCTCGGCACGGTCCTGCCGCACTCCCCGGCCCCGCCCGACCCGGAGGTGCCCGACCCGGAGGCGCGCGACCCGGTGGTGCCCGACCCGGAGGTGCGCGACCCGGAGGTGCCGGACCGGGCCGAACCGTCCGACGTCCCGGCCGCGCCGCGGTTCGCGTCGAGCGGGGCGTCCCCGCGGTCCGGTCCCGTGGTGCCCGTCGGCGAGGTGACCGCCGACCACACCGTGCTGCACGTCGCCCTGGAGTCGCTGCGCAAGCACGTGGTGATCTTCGCCGGATCGGGTTCCGGCAAGACCGTGCTCATCCGGCGGCTGGTCGAGGAGTGCGCGCTGCTGGGCGTGTCGTCGATCGTGCTCGACCCCAACAACGACCTGGCACGTCTGGGCGACGCGTGGCCGCGGACGCCCGGCGGCTGGCGGGACGGTGACGCGGCCAAGGCGGGGGAGTACCTCGCCGAGACCGACGTGGTGATCTGGACGCCGGGCCGCGCGAGCGGGCGACCGCTGGTCTTCCGGCCGCTGCCGGACTTCGCGGGCATGGCCGACGACCCGGACGAGTTCGAGTTCGCCGTCAGGGCCGCCGTCGCCACGCTCGCTCCCAGGGTGCGGGCCGACGGCCCCACCGAGAGGGCGAGCAGGGCCAGGGCGGTGCTGACGGACGCGCTCAAGCACTACGCGAAGACGGGCGGGCGGAGCCTCGCCGGGCTCGTGGACGTGCTCGCCGAACTGCCGGAGGGCGTCAGCGAGCTGGCCAGCGCGCGGAACCTCGCCCCGAGCCTCGCCGAGACGCTGCGGGCCGCGATGGTCAACGACCCGCTGTTCGGCGGCACGGGACACCCCGTCGACCCCGGTGTCCTGCTCACACCGGCGCCCGGCAGGCGGGCACGGGTGTCCGTCGTCAACCTGGAGGCGCTGTCGTCGCTGGAGGAGAAGCAGGGCTTCGTCAACCAGTTGCAGATGGAGCTGTTCGCCTGGGTGAAGCGCAACCCCGCCGGTGACCGTCCGCTCGGCGGCCTGCTGGTGATGGACGAGGCGCAGGACCTCGCGCCGTCCAGCGGCAGGTCGGCCAGCACCGAGAGCAGCATCCGCCTGGCCTCCCAGGCCCGCAAGTACGGTCTGGGCCTCGTGCTCGCGACACAGGCCCCGAAGGCGCTGCACAACCGCATCGCCGGCAACGCGACCACGCAGTTCTTCGGCCGCCTCAACTCGCCCGCCCACCTGGAGGCGGCCAGGGACCTGGCCCGCGCGAAGGGCAGTTCGCTGCCGGACCTGGGACGGCTGGGCACCGGGCAGTTCTACGTCACCGGGGACGACGTCTCCTTCCAGAAGGTGCGGTCCCCGCTGTGCCTGAGCCACCACCCGGCCAGCCCGCTGACCCAGGAGGAGGTGCTGGAGCGCACCCGGTGATCGCGCGCCGCCGGGTCAGCCGCCGAACCAGCCGGCCACGTCCAGCCGGAAGCCCGCTCCGGCGGGAACCGCCGTCCGGAGCGACTCCTCCAGGTCGCGCAGCCGCCGCTCGCCCAGGACCGACGCCCACCGCGCGCGCAGGTCGTCGAAGATCGCCGCGCTGCGGGTCAGCGCGTCGATCCCGCGCGGGGTGAGCCGGAGCAGCTTGCGCCGCCCGTCGGCGGGGTCGTCGGCGCGCTCGACGTACCCCAGCGCCTCCAGCCGGTCCGAGGTCTTGCCCGCGGCCTGCTTGGAGATCCCGAGCCGTCGGCCCAGCTCGCTCGCGGTGCAGCCGTCGCGGCCGATCGCCTGCAGGGCGAAGCCGTGCGCCGGGCGGACGTCGGGGTGCCCCTGCTCGGCCAGTTCGGCGTGCAGCCGGTCGACGATCGCGCGAAAGCCCCCGAACAGCAGCAGGGGCAGTTCGAAGCCGGGCGCGTCAGCCATTGCGCAACTCGACAACCAGGTTTACGGTTTGGTCAACCACGTTGTCCAGTTTACCGAACCCCGGAGAAGCCGCACCATGTTCAGCGCACTGTTCGTCGACCACACCGTCGAGTCCGCCCCCGCCCCCTCCCGCCCGTTCGTCGAGGCCACCGTCAGACGTCTCGGGCACCTGCCGCCCGCGGTCGCGCGGATGGCCTCCTCGCCGCACCTGCTGGAGGGCTTCCTCGCGGTCAGCGCCCTCTTCGGGCGCACGACGCTCGACCCGGTCGCGCGCGAGGTCGTGATCATGACGATCGCGACCCGCAACGGCTGTCACGTGTGCGTCGAGATGCACACCGCCGTTCTCGTGGCGCTCGGCGCGGACGCCGGTGCCGTCGAGGCGCTGCGTGCCGGTGACCCGCTGGCCGACGCGCGGCTGGAGGCCGTCCGGACGTTCGTCCTGGAGGTCCTCGCCACGGCGGGGGAGGTGCGCGACGAGGCGCTGACCGCCTTCCTGGCGCACGGGCACACGCCGCAGAACGCGCTGGAGGTCGTCCTCGGCATCGGCGCGTACACCCTGTCGACCCTGGCCAACAGGTTGACCGGGGCGCCGCTCGCCGGACACTGACCCCTCCGGCTGCTGACCCTCCGGACACTGGTGGTAAATCAGTGGTTTCCTCGTCGGTCCTGCGGTGGTAGCATCGAGTCTGTCGCGTCCGGCGAGGTTGGAGTCCGACATGGTCGAGAACGTCCTGATCGACACCCACGTCGCCACCGTCCGGATGGACGTGCACGAGATCGTGCGCCAGCTCAACGAGCACCTCGGCGCCACGCTCGTCGCCACCCTGGCCGGGGTCAACGACAGGAAGCTCCCCTACCGGTGGGCCAAGTCCGACGGTCCGACACCGGGGCACGAGGCGCAGGTCAGGTTGCAGGCCGCGCACCGCGTGTGGCTCACCCTGACGAGGGGGGAGTCCGACCACGTCGTCCGCTCGTGGTTCATCGGGGCCAACCCGCTCCTCGACGAGGTGCCGCCGGTCATGGCGCTGCGCGCGGGTGACGTCCGCCCGACGCTGAAGGCCGCCGAGGCGTTCGTGGACGGCGCCTGGCACGGGTGAGACGCCCGGTGCCGCGGCGTCAGCGAACGGTGATGCCGAGCTGACGTGCCGCCCACTGGAGGTGCACGTCCCGGTCGTCGATGGGCGTCTCCTGGGCCGTCCAGGCGTAGTTCGCCACCGTCTCGTCCACGGCGTGTCCCACCGGCACCGGAATCCACACCGCCCAGCACGGCAGGTCCCCGCCGTGCTTGGACAGGTAGCGCACGCCGCGGGCGGGCACCCCGTCGGCGAGTGCCTGCTGGGAGAGCCACTCCGCCGCGGCGTGGGTGAAGGGGCGGTCACCGCCGGTGATGCTGGCGAGATCGATCCTGCCGGTGTTCTCGCGGTAGGTCTTCGGCGCCCACGCGTGCGCGGAGCGCCGCAGGACGCCCAGCGTGTCGGAGGACGCCAGGTCGACGTAGTGGTCGTGGTTCGTCAGCACCACCTCCGCCAGCCGCCGGTCCGTCCGCCACGTGGCGGGCACCTGACGGGGCGCCATGTGGAACAGCGCCCTCCACTCGTCCGCCACCGGGTCGTCGTCGGCGTCCACGTCGGGGAAGATCTCGTCCAGCGGGAGCGAGCCGGGCTCGACCTGCGCGTACGCCAGCGACTCCACGTAGGCGCCCCGCTGCGACGACGCGCCGTAGAGCGTCGCGCGACCGGCGACGTCGAACCGGCACCACGCGTCCGTGCGCTCGCCGGTCCTCCTCGGCGGGTTCAGCGGCGATCTGTACCTTCTGCTGAAAACGCGCCAGAGTGCGTGCTTGGGCGTCGAGACGGTGACGAGTTCGGTGATCGGACATCGCCACCGGCCGTCGCCGAACGGTTCAAAAGCTGTGCGGCCCTCGTGCGGGTGTTGCATTCCGGCCCGTACCGTCCCGATGGTCGACATCCGAAGGGTTCCACCACGATCGTGGGTGGCACCACTCGACGTTACGGTAATCGCTCCCGATCTTGAACAACGCCTCACCCGTTCGGATCAACAACCGGGTGAACCACGTTCTCCGCTGTCAGGACATCGGTTCGTCGACCGCGATGTAGACCTTTCCCTCGCTCGTCCACCGGGAGGAGATGCCCAGCCTCTCCCAGAGCTGGCGGAGCGCCGCGGAACCGGCCGCGAAGACCAGGGCGTCGCTCCTGGAGAATTCGGCGAGAGTGGGAACCAGGGGTGTGCTGGAGAGCCGCTCGACGATCTCGTCCCACGCCGGTCGCAGGTAGAGCTCGGCGTCCCGGTGCGGCAGTCCGGCCAGTGGCGACCCGGCTCCCGCTGAGGCGGCCACGGCGTGCGCGTGAGCGGCCAGCGTCAGCGCCTCCCGCGTCTCCCGCTGCACCGTGCGGACCAGGTGACCGAGGGACGTCTCGTGCTGGCGGTAGGCGTGCACCAGGTCGGCCCAGCCGGTGTGGGCGCGCTCGTCCAGCGCCGCGCGCAGGAGGTCCGCGTAGGTGTCCCCGACGAACTCGTACCCCGAGGCCGGAGCCTCGCCGGGCGACCGCCTGACCCCGTGCGACACCACCCAGTTCGCGAAGTTGTCGCAGCGGTACTCGTCGTAGGCGTCCAGCGCGATCGCGCCCGCGTCCCGGTCGAACGGGACGTGGCCGGGGGACAGCGCGACGCCGGGCACCGCGGAACGCATCCGGCCGAGCAGGACGTGGCACATCTCGTGGGCCATCGACCACATGACGTGGACCGGGTCCGCTCCGCCTCCCACGAGCGAGGTGTCCACGACGACGTCGCACCGCGCGTGGTCGTCCTCGGTGGGAATCGTCCGGCGAGCGGGGACGCCGCCCGCGCGTTCGGCGACGAGATCGTCCTCTCCCGTGCGTCGCCGCACGGAGGACTCGAAGTCGGCCGTGAGGACGAAGGTCACGGCGAAGTCGGGCACGTTCAGCGCGGATGCCGAGTTGCTGGTCAGTTGTGCCACGACCCTGACGAGGGATTGCCAGTTCCTGCTCTGCATTCCTTCACTCACAAGAGTGAACTTGTAGCGCTGAGAGGACGTGCGCCGGGTCCTGTGCTCGGTTGCTGAAGCCACGCGGCCATTGTGTCCCAGTCGACTCGGGCGTTTACCACCACGAAAGAATGAACTTATCCGGGTGCGGGACTCGGCGAGCCGCCCTCCCGAGGAGTCACCGCTCGGCGTGCAGTCCCTCGGCCGCCACGCGCGCCCTGTCCGAGGCGGCCGGTGGAGGTGTCACCGTCACACCGGCTCCGGTCAGCACGCCCAGGTCCAGCGCCCACGTCACGCGAGACCGTCGTGCCCACAGGTCGAACGCCTCGCTGACGTGCTGGTCCGCCTGGTGCGGGGACCACCCGGTCACCTCCACGAGGTGGGCGAACGCCTCGTCCGCCCAGCCGCGCACCTGTGCCAGGCCGAAGTGGGTGGTGCGGTGGCAGTCGGTGCACAGGCAGATCAGGCGGCGCAAGGACTGGATCCGCCGCGCCTCGTCGTACGTCCAGCGCTCGTGCACCTCCAGCCACCTCGCGGCCTCGCGGTCCTCCGGGCGCGCGCAGACCTCGCAGACGTTCCCGGCACGCCGGGTGACCATCCGCCGCAGGCGTTCCCAGTCGCGCTGGTCCACGCAGGACCGGACGTTGGTGAACCAGCACGAATCGGGCACGAGGTCCACGAACAGCCCCGAGCCGAACGTCCGGTCCTCACCGGGCAGCAGGTCCGGCACGTCGGGCAGCGCCTCCCACCGCTTCACGCGGTCCGCGCCGGCACGCGAGGCGTACCACCGCTTGGCCCCCGCGTCCCACCGGGCGCCCAGCGCCTTGGCCTCGTCCTTGTCCGAGTGGGGGACGTCGAGCCAGACGCGATCGGTGGTGTCCACGTCCTGCCCCGACGCCTCGCGCACACCCCTGGCCGCCAACCGGTCCGCGCGCTCGTTGCCCGGATGACCCGCGTGTCCCCTCACCCAGTGCCACTCCACCTGGTGCGGCCTCAGCGCTTCGTCCAGCCGCTGCCACAGGTCGGTGTTCTTCACGGGCTTCTTCTCGCCGGTCAGCCAGCCGTTGGTCCTCCACCTGGTCATCCAGGACGTGACGCCGTTCTTCACGTAGGTGCTGTCCGTCCAGATCCGCACGACCGAGGGGCGGGTCAGGGCTTCCAGCGCCCGGATGGCGGCCATCAGCTCCATGCGGTTGTTCGTCGTGGCGGCGGCCTCTCCGCCGTGCAGTTCACGTTCGTGCGAGCCGTACCGCAACACCGCACCCCATCCGCCCGGTCCGGGGTTGCCGCTGCACGCACCGTCGGTGTAGATCTCGACAACGGGGCCGTCCGCCATGAGGTCAACGTATCGAGTGATGGCGACCGCTGGTACGGCTCTGCGTCTTCTTCTGAACGGGACGAGCGGTTCTGATGTCCCGCTCACCAGCCCCGTGAGCGCCACTCGTCCAGGTGCGGGCGCTGCTCGCCCAGCGTCGAGTCGTCGCCGTGGCCGGGGTAGAACCACGTGTCGTCCGGCAGCCCGTCGAAGATCCGCTCCCGCACGTCGTCGATCAGCGACCGGAAGTCCTCAGACGACGTGGTCCGGCCCACGCCGCCGGGGAAGAGCGAGTCGCCCGTGAACAGGTCGTTCCGGTCGGTCAGCGGCACTGCTGTCGAGTCAAGCGGTTCGGCAGAGTGTCGCCTGGAGTTGACGCGTTCTGTCGGCTGGGCCAACCGCGTTCTGTCGGTTACTCTCGTCCTGTGAGTGCTCTCGTACAGCGCAACGCAGCTCCGAGGGTGACCGAGCTGCTGGCTTCGTTCCGCGTCGTACTGCTCGGCGGCGCGCGACAGACCGGGAAGACGACGCTGGTGCGCGAGTTGCTCGACCTGCCTGGCCATGCGTGGTTCAGCTTCGACGACGAGGCCGTGCTCGCCCGTGCGGCCGACGATCCGGTCGGTTTCGTGGACGCCTTGCCGCGGCCGGCGGCGGTCGACGAGTTCCAGCGTGCCGGACGCGGTTTCCTGCTTGCGGTGAAGCAAGCGGCCGACCGCGACCGCGCGCGAGGTCAACTGCTCTTGACCGGGTCGACCAACTACCTGGCGGACAAGGGCCTCTCGGAGACCTTGGCGGGCCGCGCCGGGAGGCTGCTGCTCTGGCCGTTGTCGATGGGGGAGCGGCTCGGAGTGCGGGAAACCTTCCTGGACCTGCTGTTCGAACCGGCCCGGTGGCCGGGCCGGTTCGAGCCGTTGCCGCGTGCGGAGTTGATCAGCACGCTGTTGGAGGGCGGGTTCCCCGAGATCGTCACCGAGGGCCTTGCCGGACGTCAGCGCCGGAACTGGTTCGAGGCGTACGTGCACGACGTCGTGTCGAGGGAGGCGCTTCGCCCGATCGCCGAGGTCCGGTTGGAGGCCGAGCTGCGGAAGCTGCTGCGCCTGCTGGCCGCTCGCACCGGTCAGGAGTTGGTCGTCGCGGGAGTCGCCGGGGACGCCGAGGTCGGCCGTGAGACCGCGTCGAACTACGTGACCCTGCTGGAGGCCCTCCATCTGGTGACCTTGCTGCCCGCGTGGTCGACCAACATCACGAACAGGGCGAAGCGTCGCCCGAAGGTGGTGGTCGTGGACACAGGTCTCGCGGCGGATCTCTGCGGTCTCGGCGAGCAGGCGTTCTCGCTGGCCGCCGATGGGACCGCGGCAGGTGCGCTGTTCGAGACGTTTGTGATCACCGAGGTCTTCAAGCAGGCCACGTGGAGCGAGCGGAGCGTGGACCTGTCGTACTTCCGCGACCGTGATGGGGCTGAGGTGGATCTCATCGTGGAGGACCGCAGGTCCGGTGAGCTGGCGGGCTTGGAGATCAAGCTGACCAGCACGCCGACTGCTCGGCATGCCAGGCACCTGATGATGTTGAGGGACCGTCTGGGAAGTCGGTTCACGACGGGTCTGGTGCTCCACGCCGGACCGCAGGTGCTCCCGCTGGGCGATCGGATCTGGGCCGTTCCGGTTTCTGCTCTGTGGCGGTCGGACAGTTGACCACCCGGTCGACCCGTGGGTCTTCACCCAGCGGGTCGACCGGCAGCGGTGTGGGAATCCGATCGGTCAAACGGGCAGGTTGAGCCTCACCATGCGCAGGAGATTGCGCAGCATGTCGACCGTGTTCGGCGGGATGTCTTCCGGATTGAAGTGCGTGATGTCGTTGCGGATATCTCGTATCAACTCCAGGCGTTGACAGAAGAGGACCCGGTCCAGCTTGGT
Source organism: Umezawaea beigongshangensis (assembly GCF_016464305.1). GTDB lineage: Bacteria > Actinomycetota > Actinomycetes > Mycobacteriales > Pseudonocardiaceae > Umezawaea_A > Umezawaea_A beigongshangensis. The sequence continues at coordinate 36,206 of NZ_JAEIOJ010000001.1, read as the reverse complement.
GCTCAGTCGGTTCCACGCATCCGGGTTCTGCAGGGTGCGTTCGTAGTCACCCATGGTCAGTTGATCGAACGACGCGATGTCACGATCTCCGGAAGGATCGCACAGCGTCACGACGTCCGACAGCGGGATATGGCTGGCTACGATGTGGCGCAGCAGTTGGTCCAGTTCTCCGATCAGGAAGAACGGGGTGGCCATGTCGCCGTAAGCGTGCGCCAGGTCGGCCGCCGTCACGATGCCGCTGACTTCGTTCACCTCGTTGCGGACGAAGACGAATCCCACGCTCTGCAGGACGCCGAGGACGTCCACCAAGTCCTGATCGTAAGAGATCTCCTGAGCGTCTGCGATGCAATCTAGTAGTGTTGCGCCCGGATTGATGTGCCGCGCGATGGCAATTGATTTCCAGGTGACCGCGCCAGTCAGTGTGCGCTTGTTGGGCGACAGGACGGCCAGTTGGGAGAAATCGTCGATCTGCATCAGTGTGATCGCCTGCTCGATGGTGCTCTCCCGCGTCACCGCGGTCACCCCGCCGAGCGCGGACGGCAGGTTGCCGACCTTCAGCCCGATCTGTGGCGGATCGTCGTCCCCGGTGTCGTCTTCGAGTTCGGGCGACGTGGGCGACCTGTGCACGTCGAGCACGGAATCGGCCGACGGGTCGGAGGTCTCTTCGGCATCGACCATCGAGAACCGCACCAGCGAATCGAGTGTGACATCCCGGAAGTGCGGGAAGGTTTGCAGCCCTTGGCTCGTGAGGTCCTTCTCGACACGTCTGGTGATCCGAGTACCACGGCTCCGGGCGTTCCAGTGCCTGAGCAGTTCGCGGACTGTGACCGAGACGGCCTCGCCTGCTCTCAGCTGTTCGCCGACCTCGCTCAGGTACTCGTGCGGCGTGTCCGGCGGGGCGGTCCCGGTCGTGGCGTCACGTAGCTGGTTGCGCAGGGACGCCAAGGTCCGGTTCGCGTCGGTGCGCCATGCGATCCAGCCGTTGACCGGGGTTCCACCGGCCGCCTTCGCGGCGTCCGACGGAGTGTCGTACTCCGTGCCATCCGTCAGGACGATGCGTCCTTCTGGTGACACCGTGGCGACGTGTTCCTCGCGTGCCCTGGGGCGGGTGAACCGCAACCGGTCACCCGCACTGATCAACCCTGCTCGCAGAAGATCGCGAACGCTCTCGCGGCGGCTGTCCGGAATCCGCGGCATCACCAACCGCGTTCCCGCCACTCGCCGAGCTCGGGACGCTCCGCTCCGAGCGTGGAGTCGTCCCCGTGGCCGGGGTAGAACCAGGTGTCGTCGGGCAGCTCGCCGAAGACCTGGGTCTCCAAGTCGTCCATCAGGCTCTTGAAGTCCTCCGGGCTCGTCGTCCGCCCGGGGCCGCCGGGGAAGAGCGAGTCGCCCGTGAACAGGTGCGGGTGGCCCGCCGGGTCGCGGTGCAGGACCGCGATCGAGCCCGGCGTGTGGCCGCGCAGGTGGACGATCTCCAGCGGCACGTCGCCCACGTGGATCGTGTCGCCGTGCGACACGTGCTGGTCCGGGCGCACCGGCAGCGGGCCCGCGTCCAGCTCGTGCGCGATCGTGCGGGCGCCGTTCGCCTCGGCCACCTCGGCGAGCGCCTGCCAGTGGTCGGCGTGCTGGTGGGTCGTCAGCACCGCGCGCAGCCGCGGCGACGAGGTGTCGGAGTTCACGAGGTCGGCCAGTCGTCCAGCATCGGCCGCCGCGTCGACCAGCAGCGCCTCGCCGGTCGCGCGGCACACCAGCAGGTAGGCGTTGTTGTCCATGGGGCCCACGGAGATCTTCGTGATGGTCAGCGCGTCGAGCACGCGGCGCGTCGCCGGTCCGCCCGGCTCGACGTGGCCTGTGTAGTCCTGGGATACGTCCACGCCGCCGACCGTAGTCGTCCGGTCACCTTCAGGCTCCCTACAGGTTGACCGCCTACTGTCAAGCAGCCGGAGGGATCATTCTCGCCCCCCGTCCGACGTACGCCGCACACTGCCGAACAGGTCTGCTCACCCGTGTCGAACGCCCCGCAGCCGTCCGCCGCCCCTTCGAGGACCGCTCGCCGGATCGACTGGGACGTCCTGAGAGTGCTCGCCGTCCTGGTGGTGCTGCTCCAGCACGCGACCCACACCGGCCCGTCCCTGCACCCCGAGTTCGGCGCACCGGCCTTCGAGTTCCCCCTCTACGTGGGCGCGAGCACGCTGATGGTGGTCTCCGCGTTCTTCGCCTGCGCCTCCCTGGCCAAGGGGGAGCCCGGCCGGTTCCTGCGCAACCGGCTCGCCCGGCTGCTGCCCGCCTACGCCGCCGCCGTCGTGCTCACCTACCTCGTGCTGCGCTGGTTCGCGCCCGCGGGCTGGAGCCACCTGGAACCCCGTGACGTGGTGGCCAACCTGCTGCTGCTCCAGCAGTGGGTGCCGGGGGTGCGGCAGGTCGACTTCGCCCACTGGACGATCCCGGTGCAGGTGTTCGCCTTCACGGCGGGCGCGCTGCTGTTCGGCCGCCGGGCCGGGCGCGGCCCGTGGCTGCGGGCGCTGCTGTGGGTGCTGGTCCTGGCTCCGCTGGTCGTGCGGTCGTTCGCGGACGGGCCGGGGCTCGTGCAGGCCGCGTTCTACGGCTTCGGCGTGCACCGCGCCCAGCTGTTCGCCGCCGGTGTCGCGATCTGGCTGTGGTCGGTGCGCCGGCTGTCGGCGGCCCACCTCGCCGCGCTGCTCGTCGCCGTCGTCGTGGCGGACGGCGCGCACTCCGCCGAGCCCGTCTCCGCGGTCGGCTTCGGACTGCTGCTGCTCGTGGTGATCGCGGCGGCGGCCGGACCGGACCGGACGCTCCCGCGGCCCCTGGCCAGGCCCGTGTCCTGGCTCGCCGGCATCTCCTACGGCGTGTACCTGGTGCACCAGGAGATCGGCGCGGTCGTCGTGCGCGGACTGGTCGGGCTGGGGTTCGGCCCGTGGTCGTGGCTGGCCGGCTTCCTCGGCTCCGCGGTGCTGCTGGGCTGGGCGCTGACCGTGCTGGTCGAGCGTCCGGCCCACCGCTGGCTGACCGCGCCGGAGCGCGGCGCCGCCCTGGTGCGCCTGCTGCTGGCCCTGCGCCTGCACGCGGTCCGGTGGGTCTACGCCCAGTCGGGCAGCTCCGGCGTGGTGCCGATCAGGCCGGTGCCGTCGTGGCGGCCCGTGAGCCAGGCCAGCACGTCCGCCGCCGAGCCGCGCACCTCGTCCGGGCTCGCGCCGCCGGCGGCCACCTCCCAGGTCCGCTGACGTCCGTCCGGCAGTTCCACGACCAGGCGCAGCGGCGGCGCGTCGTCGTGGGTGCGCAGCACGCACACGGCGTCGTCGACGAACGCCTCCAGGCGCTCGGGCGGCAGATCGCCGAAGCCCGTCCCGACGTTCAGGTCGACGAGGTGGAACCACAGCTCGCGCAGCCGCAGGAACGGCACCCGGTGCGCGGGGATCGAGGCCCCGGCCGGTGGTGAGATCTCCGCGTTCCACGCGCTCGGGGTCAGCGCCTCGGCCGCCGCGGCGAAGCGCAGGCACGCCGAGTCCAGGTCGGCGCGCAGCAGTTGCAGCGGCCGGTTGGCACCCTCCTCGATGTCGGCGTCCCGATCGGCCCTGCTCGCGTAGGCGGGGTGTTCGACACCGGTCTTCGCCCAGGTGAGCAGGTTCACCAGCGCGTCGGCGTTGCGCGCCAGGTGGGTGATGACGTGGGCCCTGCTCCAGCCGGGCAGCAGGCTCGGTGCTCGCACGGCCGTCGCGTCGAGCGCCTCGACGGACTCCTGGACCACCTCGGTCGCGAGCGCGACGCCGTGCAGCAGTTCGGTGACCGGGACCAGCCCCGATGCCTCCTCGCGCGGTGACGGCAGCGAGGCGGACGGGACCGGAGCGGTGGTCTGCGTCGACGGTACCGACGACGCGCTGGCAGAGCTCATGTGTGCGCCTCTCCCCGGCTAGGAGGCTTGTCGTGGTGGAGGAGACCCAGCCTAGGAGCGGGAGCGCTCGGCCCGGTAGAGCCCGTTCGAGGCTGAGCGGTGCACAAGCTCGCTGCCACTCGGTCGAGTGAACTCCGGCGAGGAGGGCGCGGTGTCGCCCACCGGCTCGTCACCACTGGTGCGGAGGGGTCTGCCGGGAGGGGTGATCCGCACCTCGTGCGGTGCTCGCCGGGAATGCGGGGAGGGCACGGGCCGTTGTTGTCGGTGGTCGCCCCTAGCATGGTGAGCGGCCCTCCTCCCGGCCGATCGAACCAGCGGTGCTCCGTGCACCGGGGGCACTGCTCCAGTAGGGTGCTCGAACGTGTGTTCGGTCGTGCGTCGGCGTCGCAGCTGACCCGCCGGGCCGCCACAGACCACCCGAAGGGAACCCAGTGGCCGACCGTCTCGTCGTCCGCGGCGCTCGTGAGCACAACCTGCGCGGCGTCGACCTCGACCTGCCCAGGGACAGCCTCGTCGTGTTCACGGGCCTGTCCGGCTCGGGCAAGTCCAGCCTCGCGTTCGACACGATCTTCGCCGAGGGGCAGCGCCGCTACGTCGAGTCGTTGTCCGCCTACGCGCGGCAGTTCCTGGGGCAGATGGACAAGCCGGACGTCGACTTCATCGAGGGCCTCTCCCCGGCCGTCTCGATCGACCAGAAGAGCACCAGCCGCAACCCGCGCTCGACGGTCGGCACGATCACCGAGGTCTACGACTACCTGCGGCTGCTCTACGCGCGTGCGGGCAAGGCGCACTGCCCCACCTGCGGCGAGGCGATCAGCAAGCAGACCCCGCAGCAGATCGTCGACCAGGTCCTCGCGATGGAGCAGGGCACCAAGTTCCAGGTGCTCGCCCCGGTGATCCGCGGTCGCAAGGGCGAGTACGTCGACCTGTTCTCCGCGCTCCAGGCGCAGGGCTACTCGCGCGCCAAGGTCGACGGCGTCGTGCACTCGCTGGGCGAGGTGCCGAAGCTCAAGAAGCAGGAGAAGCACCAGATCTCCGTCGTCGTGGACCGGCTCTCGGTCAAGGCGAGCTCGAAGCAGCGGCTCACCGACTCGGTGGAGACCGCGCTGCGCCTGGCCGACGGCCTCGTGGTGCTGGAGTTCGTCGACCTGGAGGAGAACGACCCGCACCGCGAGCGCGGCTTCTCCGAGAACCTGGCCTGCCCCAACGGCCACCCCCTGGCGATCGAGGACCTGGAGCCGCGCTCCTTCTCCTTCAACTCGCCCTACGGCGCGTGCGTCGTGTGCACCGGCATCGGCGTCCGCAAGGAGGTCGACCCGGAGCTGATCGTCCCGGACGACGAGCTGTCGCTGGGCGAGGGCGCCATCGCGCCGTGGACGGGCGGGCAGACCGCCGAGTACTTCACCCGGCTGCTCCAGTCCCTCAGCGAGACCGTCGGCTTCCGGATGGACACGCCGTGGCACCGGCTGCCCGCGAAGGTGCAGAAGGCCGTGCTGCACGGCACCGACGAGCAGGTGCACGTCCGCTACCGCAACCGCTACGGCCGCGAGCGCTCCTACTACGCCAACTTCGAGGGCGTCATCCCGTTCCTGGAGCGGCGGCAGGAGCAGACCGAGTCCGAGACCATGCGGGAGAAGTACGAGGGCTACATGCGGGAGGTGCCCTGTCCCGCGTGCCGGGGCACGCGCCTCAAGCCCGAGATCCTCGCGGTGACCCTGCACCACGGCGACCTCGGCGACCGCTCCATCGCCGAGATCTGCGCGATGAGCGTGCGCGAGTGCTCGCAGTTCCTCGACGGGCTGAAGCTCGGCAAGCGCGAGTCCATGATCGCCGGAGCCGTGCTCAAGGAGATCCAGGCGCGGCTGCACTTCCTGCTCGACGTGGGCCTGGACTACCTGTCGCTGGACCGCGCGTCGGGCACCCTGTCGGGCGGTGAGGCGCAGCGCATCCGGCTCGCCACGCAGATCGGCTCCGGCCTCGTGGGCGTGCTCTACGTGCTGGACGAGCCGTCGATCGGCCTGCACCAGCGCGACAACCACCGCCTGATCGACACGCTGACGCGGCTGCGCGACCTCGGCAACACGCTGATCGTCGTCGAGCACGACGAGGACACCATCCGCACGTCGGACTGGGTGGTCGACGTCGGCCCCGGCGCGGGCGAGCACGGCGGTCAGGTCGTGCACAGCGGCACCTACAAGGAGCTGCTGAGCAACGAGAAGTCCCTGACCGGCGCGTACCTGTCGGGCCGCACGCGGATCTCCCTGCCGGAGATCCGCCGCCCGATCGACAAGAAGCGCCAGCTCGCCGTCATCGGCGCGCGCGAGCACAACCTGCGCGGCATCGACGTGTCGTTCCCGCTGGGCTGCCTCGTGTCGGTCACCGGCGTGTCCGGCTCCGGCAAGTCCACGCTCGTCAACGACATCCTCGCGACGGTGCTGGCGAACAAGCTCAACGGCGCGCGGCAGGTGCCGGGCCGGCACACGCGCATCAAGGGCCTCGACCACGTCGACAAGCTCGTGCAGGTCGACCAGTCGCCGATCGGCCGCACCCCGCGGTCCAACGCGGCGACCTACACCGGCGTGTTCGACCACATCCGCAAGCTGTTCGCGGCGACCACCGAGGCCAAGGTGCGCGGCTACCAGCCGGGCCGGTTCTCGTTCAACGTCAAGGGCGGCCGCTGCGAGGCGTGCGCGGGCGACGGCACCATCAAGATCGAGATGAACTTCCTGCCGGACGTCTACGTCCCGTGCGAGGTCTGCAAGGGCGCCCGGTACAACCGGGAGACCCTGGAGGTCCACTACAAGGGCAGGACGATCTCCGAGGTCCTCGACATGCCGATCGAGGAGGCCGCGGAGTTCTTCCAGCCGATCAACGCGATCCACCGCCACCTGCGGACCCTCGTCGACGTCGGCCTGGGCTACGTGCGGCTCGGTCAGCCCGCGCCCACGCTGTCCGGCGGTGAGGCGCAGCGCGTGAAGCTCGCCAGCGAGCTGCAGAAGCGCTCGACCGGCAAGACCGTCTACATCCTGGACGAGCCGACCACCGGCCTGCACTTCGAGGACATCCGCAAGCTCCTCGGCGTGATCAACGGCCTGGTGGACAAGGGCAACAGCGTCATCGTCATCGAGCACAACCTCGACGTGATCAAGACGTCCGACTGGCTCGTGGACATGGGCCCCGAGGGCGGCTCGGGCGGTGGCACGGTCGTCGCCGAGGGCACGCCCGAGGACGTCGCCGCCGTGGAGGAGAGCTACACGGGGCAGTTCCTGCGCAAGGTGCTGGGGGAGCAGGACACCGCCGTGGCGGGCTGAGTCGCCGGCCCCGGCCCTCGTCGAACTCGCCGAGGGCCGGGGCCAGCGCCTCGGCGACGCGCTTCGCGGTGTCGCGACCGGTCGTGACGGCGTGACGGCGGCGTCCGCGCCCGGCGATCCGCGGAACTTCCGCGATCCGCTGAACCTTCTCGCGGCGGGGCTCGTGTCAGGGGCATCTTCGGCCAACGCACACCACGCGGCCGAACCCCGAGGAGGTTCGTCATGATCCGCAAGCGCGTTGCGGTACTCGCCGCGACCGCCGCCGTCGGCCTCACGCTGCTCAGCGCGTGCGGCGGCGGCACGACCGGCGGCACGCAGCCGGCTCTCCAGCAGGAGGCGGGCCCCGCTGCCGCAGCCGCACTGGTGTCGTTGCAGACCGCCGAGGTGGGTCCTCTCGGCGAGGTCCTGACCGACGCGGAGGGCTTCACGCTGTACCGGTTCGACGAGGACACCGCGAACCCGTCCGTGTCCACCTGCGTCGACGCGTGCGCCGAGAAGTGGCCCGCCGTGATCGTCGACCCGGAGAACGTCTCGCTGCAGGGCGTCGAGCAGTCCCTCGTGGGCACGGTGGCGCGCGAGGACGGCACGAAGCAGCTCACGGTCGCCGGCTGGCCCATCTACTCCTTCACGGGTGACACCGCTCCCGGCGAGTGGAAGGGCCACGGCGTCGGCGGCACGTGGTTCGCCGCGACCGCCGAGGGCAAGAAGGCCACCGGCGGCGGTGCCGCCGCGGCCGGTCCCGAGCTGAAGACGGCCGTCGTGCCCGGCCTGGGCACGGTGCTGACGAACCCGGCCGGGCTGACGCTGTACCGCTTCGACGCCGACACCAACAACCCGCCGACCTCCACCTGCGCCGGCGACTGCGCGGTGAAGTGGCCGCCGCTGCTGGCCACCGCCGACCCCGTGCGGGTGCAGGGCGTGGACCAGTCGCTCGTGGCCACGCTCGACCGGCCCGACGGCACGAAGCAGGTCACCGTCGGCGGCTGGCCGCTCTACACGTTCGCGCAGGACCAGGCCCCCGGTGACGCGAAGGGACAGGGCGTGGGCGGCACGTGGTTCGCCGCCGCTCCGGACGGCAAGAAGGCCGTGCAGAACACCGCGCTGAAGCTGACCACGGCGACCGTGGGCGACCTGGGCGTCGTCGCGACCGACGCCGAGGGCATGACGCTGTACCGGTTCGACGACGACACCGCGAACCCGTCGGTGTCCACCTGCGTCGACGCGTGCGCCGTGAAGTGGCCGCCGCTGCTGACCGAGACCGACGACGTCCAGGTGCAGGGCGTCGACCGGGCGCTCGTGGGCACCGTGGTGCGCCAGGACGGCACCAAGCAGGTCACGCTCGCGGGCTGGCCGCTCTACACCTTCGCCGACGACGTGCTGTGCGGTGACGCCAAGGGCCAGGGCGTCGGCGGAAAGTGGTTCGTCTCCACCCCGGAGGGCGAGAAGGCGGGCGTCTGACGGGACGACGACGCCCCGCCGCGCTGACCGCGGCGGGGCGTCGTCGTGCTCGGGCGTCTAGACCAGGACGCTGAGCAGCACGGCCATCGCGAAGCCGACCACCGACAGGATCGTCTCCAGCACCGTCCACGTCTGGAGCGTCTCCTTGACCGACAGGCCGAAGTAGCGCGACACGATCCAGAACCCGCCGTCGTTGACGTGCGAGGCGATGATCGAACCGGCCGCGACGGACATCACGATCAGCGCGAGCTGCGGCTGCGAGTAGTCCAGGTCCGCCACCACCGGGGCCACGATGCCCGTCGTGGTCACGATCGCCACCGTCGCCGAGCCCTGCGCGATGCGCAGGCCGCAGCTGATGACGTAGGCCAGCGCGATCACCGGGAGACCGGCGTCGGACAGCGACGTCGCGAGCACCTTGCCCACGCCGGTCGCCGACAGCACCGCGCCGAAGAACCCGCCGGCGCCGACGACGAGCAGGATCATCGCCACGGGACGCAGCGACGCCCCCGACATGGCGGTGATCTGCTCGCGGGTCATGCCGCGCCGCGTGCCCAGCAGCCAGAACGCCAGCAGCACCGCGATCGTCAGCGCCACCGCGGGGGTGCCGAAGAACGTCGTCACGCCGAGGCCCGTCGAGCCCTTGGGGAGCAGGATGCTGCCGAACGTGCCGGCGAGGATCAGCACCAGCGGGATGCCGATGATGGCGAGCACCAGCGACAGCGGCGGCTCGTCCCCGCGCTCCTCGCCCTCGCGCGCGACCTGCGCCGCGGCGAGCATCTCCTCGGGCACCGACACGTCGATGCGCTTGCCGATCCACGTGGAGTACAGGACACCGCCGACGAACCACGCCGGGATCGCGCAGGCCAGGCCCATGATGATGATCCAGCCGAGGCTCACGCCCAGCAGACCGGCCGCCGCGACGGGACCGGGGTGCGGGGGCATGAACGCGTGCATCACCGACAGGCCCGCCAGCAGCGGCATCGCGTAGAGCACGATGGAGCGGCCGGACTGCTTCGCCGCGACGTACACCAGCGGCGCCAGCACGAAGATGCCGATGTCGAAGAAGACGGGGACGCCGAAGATGAGGCCGGACAGGCCCATCGCGAGCGGCGCTCGCTTCTCGCCGAACGCCCGCAGCAGAGTGCGGGTGAGCACCTCGGCGCCGCCGGATGCCTCCAGGACGGCGCCGAGCAGCGTGCCCAGGCCGATGATGGCGGCGATGTGCCCGAGGATGCCGCCGAAGCCGCCCTCCAGCAGCGAGCCGGAGCTCTTCTGCGCGGAGCCGACGATCTGCTCCACGGGCAGGCCCGCCGCCAGCGCGACCAGCAGGCCCGCGATCAGCAGCGCGATGAACGGCTCGACCTTGAACTTGATGATCATCAACAGCAGCAGGGCGATGCTGACGGCGGACAGCGTCAGCAGCCCTCCGGTCGAGTGCTGCAACCAGTCGATCACCCGCGACTCCTCGTGTTTCGGATGGAATGCCCGGCCAGCGCACCGGTGTGCCTGCCGTCGTCGATCACCGGAACCCCGTTGACCACCACGTGGGGGATGCCGGTGGCCGATTGCCTCGGCTCGTCGAAGGTGGCGGTGTCCGACACGGTGTCCGGGTCGAACAGCACCAGGTCCGCCGCGAAGCCCTCGCGCACCAGGCCGCGGTCGGTCAGGCCCAGCCGCCGCGCGGCCCGGCCCGTCAGGTGCGACACGCACTCCTCCAGGCCCAGCACGCCCAGTTCCCGCACGTAGCGTCCGAGGTAGCGGGGGAACGTGCCCCACGCGCGGGGGTGCGGCCGGTCGCCCACCAGCAGGCCGTCGCTGCCGCCGGTGTGCGCGCGGTGCCGCATGATCGCCCGCACGTTGTCCTCGTGGCCCACGTGCATCAGGCACGACGTGCCGAGCCGCTCGGCGACGAGCACGTCGAAGTACAGCTCGGCGGGCGGTCGACCGGCCGCGGTCGCCGACTCCGCCACGCTGCGCCCCACCAGGTGCGCGTGCTCGGGCAGCCGCACGCCGTTGATCTCGATGGAGCGCCAGTCCACCGGCACGCCGTGGCAGCCGTCGGAACCGGTGTCCTCGATCGCGGCGCGGATCTTCTCGCGGGTGTCCGGGTCGGACAGCCGGGCGATCGTCGCGTCCGGGCCGCCCTCGCCCGCCCAGCTCGGCAGCAGCGCGGACAGGTAGGTCGCGCCGGGCAGGTAGGGGTAGGTGTCGAGGGTGATGTCGGCGCCGCCGTCGATGGCGCGGTCCAGCAGCGCGAGCAGCTCACCGGCCCTGCCCTCGTTGACGGGGAAGTTCATCGTGGCGTGCGCGAGGTGCAGGGGGCAGCCCGAGCGCTGCGACACCTCCACCATCTCCGCGTAGGCCTCCAGCGCGCCCGCGCCGTAGCTGCGGTGGTGCGGGCTGTAGAAGCCGCCCAGCTCGCCGGTGACCCGGCACAGCTCCACGAGCTCGGCCGTGTCGGCGTACATGCCGGGCGTGTAGGTGAGCCCGGAGGACAGGCCGACCGCGCCCTCCCGCAGCGACCGCGCCAGCACCTCCTTCATCGCGTCGACCTCGCGCGGCGTGGCGGGACGGTCGTCCCAGCCGACGCACAGCATCCGCAGCGTGCCCTGCGGCACCAGGTACGCGGCGTTGACCGCGACGCCCCGGTCGAGCCGGTCGAGGTACTCGCCCACCGAGCGCCAGTTCCAGTCGAACCCGGCCGGGTCGTCGTTCCAGCCCGCGAGCTGGCCGCGCAGGGTCGCGAGCACGGCGTCGTCGACCGGCGCGTAGGACAGCCCGTCCTGGCCGAGCACCTCGCAGGTCACGCCCTGCGAGACCTTCGCCAGGTGGTCCGGCGCGGCCAGGACCTGCAGGTCGGAGTGCGAGTGCATGTCGATGAAGCCCGGCGCCAGCACCAGGCCGTCCGCGTCCACGACCCGGCCGCCGGTGACGTGCTCGCCGATCTCGGCGACGCGACCGTCCGCCACGCCGACGTCGGCCCGGTAGCCCGGCGCACCCGTTCCGTCGACGACGCGCGCGCCGCGGTAGACGATGTCCACTTCTGCCGCCTCCCTAGAAGTACGTGCGGACGAGGTCGACCACGCGCGTGCCGGAGACGACGGGCAGCAGCTGCCACTTGTCGAACACCGTGCACGGGTGGGACAGGCCGAGGCCGATCCAGTCGCCGACCTCCACGCCGCCGCCCGGCGGCAGCGACAGGAACGCGTGCTGGTCGTTGAGAGCGCTGATCCGCGCGTCGCGCAGCGGCGACACGACGCCGTGGCGGGTGCGCAGGAGCTGCGGCTCGGGCAGGCCCTCGTCGAAGGACGCGTCGCGCTTGCCGATGGTCAGCAGCGCGAGGTCCTCCTGCGGGTGCGAGGTGACCTGCGCCCACGCCCGCAGCGCGGACCGGAACGGCTGCTCGCCGTCGGTGCGCCCGAACGGGGAGATGCCGCGGTAGAACCCGTCGTCGTGCGTGACGTACGCGCCGCTGCGCAGCAGCGGCAGCACGGGCAGCCCGTCCGGCCACGGCGTCGTGAGCGCCGTGGCCACCTGGTCGAAGTAGGCGCTGCCGCCCGCCGTGACCACGACCTGCTCGACGCCGTCGAACGCGCCGCGCCCGGCGAGCTCGCGGACCAGCGCGCGCAGCGACTCCAGGTAGCCGTCGACGGCGGCCCGCGCCTGCGGCGAGGCGTCGTGGGCGAGCGCGCCCTCGTACCCGGCGACGCCCGTCAGCCGCAGCACCGGGCTGGCCAGGACGGCGTCCGCCACGGCGAGCGCGGTCGCCGCGTCCCGCGCGCCGGTCCGGCCGCCGGGCGCGCCGAGCTCGACGTGCACGTCGACCGGGCGGGTGGGGGAGAGCTGGCCGAGCACCTCGGTCATCCGCGCCACGGAGGCGGTGGAGTCCACCCAGCAGGAGAACTCGAAGCCGGGGTCGCGGTCCAGCTCGGCGGCGAGCCAGCGCAGGCCCGCCGGGTCGACGAGCTGGTTGGCGAGCAGCACCCGCCGCACGCCGAACGCCCGGTAGACGCGCACCTGGCTGGTGTTGGCCGCGGTGATGCCCCACGCGCCGAGGTCGAGCTGGCGCGCGAACAGCTGCGGCGCCATCGTCGTCTTGCCGTGCGGCGCCAGCGCGACACCGCGCCGGGCGCACCACGCGGCCATGGTGGTGAGGTTGTGCTCCAGCGCCTCCGCGTCGAGCACCACGAGGGGCCCCGCGAAGTCGTCGCCGAACAGGTCCAGCCCGGCGTCGGCGACCTCGCCGAGCGTGCTGCCGAACGTCCCGGCGGGCAGCGCCTTGAAGCGCCAGTCGATCCGCTCGGCCCTGATCGCCGCGACCGCGTCGCGGTCGATGACGGCTGCGCCCACGTTGAACCTCCCGTTGCAAGCAGTGCAACGCCTATTGCGCGATGTGTTGCTGAGCTGTGTAGCATTCGCTTGCTCCGCCGTCAACGACGTCGACCGCGCCGACGCGTGGTCCTCGCCGGCGGTGTGATCGGCACCGGAGGGAGTGCGGAGGCGTACATGGGGTTCGAACACGTCGGATCGGCGCGGGGCAGCGCGGTGGTCTGCCTCGGCGAGACCATGGCGCTGCTGGTGCCGGCCGAGCCGGGACCGGCGCACGAGGTCCGCACCTGGACCAGGGCCGTGGGCGGCGCGGAGTCCAACGTCGCCTGCCACCTGGCCGGACTCGGCGTGCCCAGCCGCTGGGTCGGCGCCGTCGGCGACGACCCCTTCGGCTCCGCGGTGCTGGACGCCGTGAGCGCCCGCGGCGTCGACGTCTCCGCCGTGCGCCGCGACCCCGACCGCCCCACCGGCCTCTACGTCAAGGCGCCGGACGCCGTGCGGTACTACCGCGCCGGATCGGCCGCCTCCGCCCTCGGCCCGGACCTGCTCGACGACCTCGACCTCACCGGCGTCGGCCTCGTGCACGTCAGCGGCATCACCGCCGCCCTGTCCGACTCGTGCCTGGAGCTGCTGCGCGCGCTGCTGCGCCGCCCGCGCGAGCACCTCGTGTCGTTCGACCTCAACTGGCGGCCCGCCCTGTGGCGCGACCGCGACCCGTCGGTGCTGCGCGACCTCGCCGACGCCGCCGACGTCGTGCTCGCCGGAGCCGACGAGGCCGAGTCCGTGTGGGGCACCGGCGACCCCGAGCGGCTGCGCGACCTGCTGCCCGGCCCGGCGAGCATCGTCGTCAAGCAGGCCGAGCACTCGGCCGTCCTCGTCGAGGACGGCGAACTCACCCGTCAGCCCGCGCTGGACGTCGACGTCGTCGAACCCGTCGGCGCGGGCGACGCCTTCGCCGCCGGGTACCTCGCCGCCGCGCTCGCCGACCTCCCGCCCCGCACCCGGCTGCGCGCCGGGCACCTCCAGGCCGCGGCCGCCCTGCTCACCACCGAGGACGTCGGCGACCCGCTCCCCGCCGCCGTCACCCGGCACCTGCTGCACGCGGACGCCGCCACCTGGTCGGCGGCCCGCCTGACCGCGTCGAGCGTCCCGACCAGCGAGGAGACGGCATGAGCCAGAGCCTGGACCGCGCACTGACGCTGGTCGCCGAGCTCGCCACCGGCCCCAAGACCCTCGACGAGCTGTCCAGGGTGGTCGAGGTCCACAAGTCCACGGCCCTGCGCCTGCTGCGCACCCTGGAGTCCCACCGCTTCGTGCAGCGCGAGGGCGTGCACCACTACCGCCTCGGCACCGCCATGTTCGACCTGGCCAACCGCGCCCTGGAGGAACGGGACGTGCGCCGCAGCGCGGAGCGGGCGCTGCGCGCGTTCAACGCGCGGACCGGGTACACCGTGCACCTCGCGAGCTACGAGGACGGCGAGGTCATCTACATCGACAAGTACGACAGCACCCACCCGATGCGCATGTACTCCCGCATCGGGCGCCGCGCGCCGCTGCACTGCACCGCCGTGGCGAAGGTCCTGCTCGCCGACCTGCCCGACACCGAGCTGCGCCGGGTCGTGGACGGCATGGAGTTCCCGCCCCTCACCGCGAACACGATCACCGACGCCGAGTCCTACCTCGCGGAGCTGGAACGCGTCCGCGCCGCCGGGTACGCCGTCGACAACTCCGAGCACGAGGACTTCATCCACTGCGTCGCCGCGCCGATCCGCGGCGCGCGTGGCGAGGTCGTGGCCGCCGTGTCGACGTCGGTGCCGAAGGTGCTGCTCGACTTCGACGGCCTGCTCGCACTGCTCCCGGACCTGCAGGCGACCGCGCGAGCGGCGTCGGTGGAGTGCGGGTGGACCGATGCACAACCAGGAAGGACACCAGCTCGTGGCCAAGATTGAGATCCGGACCAACGCGGCGCCCCAGCCCCCCGCCAGGTTCTCCCAGGGCGTGCGCAAGGGCAACGTCCTCCAGGTGGCGGGCCAGGTCGCGTTCGACCCCGCCACGGGGAAGATCGTCGGTGACACGGTCACCGAGCAGCTCGCCCAGACGATGCGCAACCTCAACGCCGTGCTGGAGGCGGGGGGCGCGAGCATCGACGACGTCGTGATGCTGCGGGTCTACCTGACCGACACCGCGCACTTCGCCGAGCTGAACGCCGCGTACGACCAGTACGTCACCGACCCCGCTCCCGCGCGCACCACCGTCTACGTGGGCCTGCCCGCCGGGCTGCTCATCGAGATCGACGCGCTGGCCGTTCTGGAGGACTGACGCCCCGCCCGCGGGCGGGGACGGTGCTCCCCGCCCGCGGCACTGGGCCGTTCGGGCGGTTTCGCGGTGCGACCGGGATGGGAACGTGCAGATCATGAAGTGGTACTCGGACCACCCGGCCCGGTTCGCCCGTCAGCTCGTCGCCGACGTCCTCGCGGTGGGCTGGGTGGTGTTCTGGGTCTGGCTCGCGCTCGGCGTGCGCGACGGCGTGCTGGAGCTGCGCGCCCCCGGCAACGGCCTGGTCGACGCGGGCACCAGGATGCGCGACTCCTTCGCCGGGGCCGCCGACCAGGCGCGCGGTGTGCCCGTCGTCGGCGGCGCGGTCTCCGGCGCGCTCGGCGAGGGCTCCAACGCCGGCACCACCCTCGTCGACGCCGGCCGCTCGCAGATCGAACTGGTCGAGCAGATCGGCCAGTGGCTCGCGGTCGCCCTGGTCGTGCTGCCCGTGCTGTTCCTGCTCCTGGTCTGGCTGCCGCTGCGGCTGCGCTTCGCCCGCGGGGCCGCCGCCGCGGCACGGCTGCGCGACGCGGGAGCGCTGGACGTGCTCGCCCTGCGGGCGCTGACCGAGCTGCCGCTGCGACAGCTCACCCGGATCAGCGACGACCCGGCGGGGGCGTGGCGGCGCGGTGACCCCGAGGTCGTCGCCGCCCTGGCCGCCCGCACCCTGGCGCGCGCGGGACTGCGTGCTTGAGCGCCGGGACCGGTGCCCGAGTCCCTCGTCGTCCGTGCTGCGACGTGGTCGTCGCGAGGTTGCGTCCGCGCGACGAGCGTGATTGCATGGGATCGTGTTGCACCTACAAGTGCAACTGTGGTCGGTTGCAACTGTACGTGTTTCGAGGAGTGGTGACGGTGTCGACACTGGTGTCTACGACTGACCGTGACGTTCTGCTGGCTGACGAACGCGACAAGCAGCAGGCGCAAGTGCTGATGAGCCGCCTTCCTCCTCGTGGTGCGCGATTCACCGTCGCGGCGGACGAGGACGGCTCGGCGGTCCCGGTGCCGGGCGAGTTGTCGGCGATCATCGCCAGGGTCGTCGACGCGGTGGCGCGGGGGCACGCGGTCACGGTCAGTGCGATGCCGGAGGAGTTGACGACCACTGCCGCCGCCCAGTTGCTCGGCGTGTCACGTCCCACGTTGATGCGCAAGATCGACGCTGGTGAGCTTCCCTCGCACAAGGTCGGTTCGCACACCCGCTTGCGCACGGTCGACGTGCTGGAGGAACGGCGTGTGCGCCGACAACGCCGGTTGGCCGCGTTCGACGAACTGCGGGCGGTGGAAGACGACTGACGACGTCTCGTCTCGACGGCGATCACCTCATCGTCGAATCACCAGCGCTCTCGGGTCGAAGAAGGCGTACGGCGTGTCTCGACCCGATTTCCGAGGAGGGGAACGGGGCGGCACTAATCTTTTGCGGTGTCCTCAACGAGAGTGTTCGTCGACGCGAACGTGCTGTACTCCCGCACCTTGCGAGATTGGCTTGCGCTACTGCAGTTGAATTCACCCGAAGAGGTCTACACGGTTTACTGGACCGAGGACGTGCTCGCCGAGACGATCTACCGTCTGCGTCGGAAGCATCCGGACTGGAACGGCGCGAAGATCACCGCGATACGGGATGGGATCGCGGCAACCTTCGAAGGGGGTCGTGTTGAGGACTTCGTCGTCGACGGCACGTTCCCCGGCGTCGACGGCGACGACCGGCATGTGCACGCCGCAGCCGTGGCCTGTCGCGCAGACTTCATCTTGACCTGCGACAAAGGTTTCTCAACGGCAGGGTGCGACGCGGGTTCAACGCCCTACGAGGTCTACCGGCCCGATGAGTTCTTCGTGCTGGTGGACGACAGCGCGCCCCACCTCGTACGACTGGTGACGCGCGAACAAACCCTGTACTGGGTCGGGAGAGAAGGCCGTGCCGACCTGGCGGGCAAGCTGATCGATGCGGGCTGTCCCGTGTTCGCCGAGCGGGTGAGGATTCACCAGGGAGAGCTGTCGCTTCCCGGTCACGCCGTGACCCGGCGGTCGCCCACCGGCGGCCAATGCTTGTTTCAAAGGTGAGGTGATCGGCGGCGTGTCGGTGGCCGGAACGTGGCGAGGTCTCCGGTAGGTGGTGTGGCGACCAAGCAGAACCGCGGTACCGGAGACCTCGTGGCCGGTATAGCGGTAGCGAGGCGGTTCGACCTGACCGACGCGCGGTGGGCCGTGTGCAGCCGCTGTTGCCCGTCGGTGTCAGACCGGGACGTCCCCGAAGTGGAGCAAGCGGCAGTTGATCGACGGCGTCCGGTGGCGGGTGCGGGACGGCGCTCCGCCCGAGTGCGGGCTCTGGCAAGAGCGTCTACGGGGTTGTTCCGGCGCTGGCAGCGGGCCGGGACCTGGCGGCGGGTGTTGACCGCCGTGCGGGCTCGCGCCGACGGCGAAGGGCTGATCGTGTGGGACGTGTCGGTGGATTCCACAATCACGCGGGCGCACCAGCACACCGTCGGTGCGCGGAAGAGGGGGATCTGCGGCTCGGTCCCGGCCGCGCCAAGACCCGGCCGGACCGGGTCCTGGCGGACGAGGCAACCCCGCGACCGGGCCGCCCACCGCGAGGCCACGGGCTCCACAGCTCGACGGCCACCCACGATCGACCGAGAGGTCCACGAGCAGCGCCACGCGGTCGAGTGCGGCATCAACCCGTTCGAACAGCATCGGGCAGCGGCCACCCGCTACGACAAGCTCGCCGTCCGCTACCAGGCCACCAGCGACATCGCCGCCATCGACACCTGGCTGCGCCACGTCTGAGACACGATCTAGCGCCCGCACCTCTCGACTCCGTGCCGCGGGGAACGTCCTCCGGCAGGTCGATGCCGCGAAGGGATCATCGCTCCGGGTGCGGACGTGTTCGTCCCGAGTGGTGGCGCGGTCGTTCGCGGGCGTGGACGTGACGACGACGGAACTCCTGGTGGAACGGCGCACGGACACCGTCCGATCTACCAGGAGTCCCCCGCCTCCGCGTTGCGGCCCCGCCCCGGTTCGCACAGGAGCGCTCGGCGGAGGCCCTGGTGCTAGTAGACGGGGCCGGTGTACTTCTCGCCGGGGCCCGCGCCGGGCTCGTCGGGCACCACCGACGCCTCGCGGAACGCCCGCTGCACCGACTGGAGGCCCTCGCGCAGCGGTCCGGCGTGCGGTCCGAGGTACTCCACCGACGCGCTCACCAGACCGGCGAGGGCGGTGATGAGCCTGCGCGCCTCGTCGAGGTCGCGCCGGGGGCTGGTGTCGGGGTCGGGGTCGGCGAGTCCGAGGCGCTCGGCGGCGGCGGACATCAGCATCACCGCGGCCCTGCTGATCACCTCGACGCTCGGCACCTCGCCGAGCTCGCGGACGTCTGTCTCCTGCTGGTCTGTCACCTCCCCATTGTCGCAAGCGCCCGGTCCGGCCCGCCGGTTCGGGGGTTGACAACAGCATCTGGTACTCTCTTCTGCGCGACCAGCCCTCGTTCGTGCGGGGGCGGCAAGTGGAGCTCCCGCTCCCACCCGAGCCGCTGTACCAGGGCAGCCGGGTCCGGTCCCAGCACGACGGCTTCGTGTCGTCGTGCACGACGCGTGCACGCACGTGTCCGGGAGGATCGGTCGGAAGCGGGCCCCATGCCAGTACTGGCGTGGGGCTCTTGTCTTTGGCGCACGACGAGTCACAAAGGACGTGAATGACAAGTCCCTCGAACCGAGGTGCTCCAGCCAGCACCGAGCCGCGCATCAACGACCGCATCCGCGTGCCCGAAGTTCGTCTGGTCGGGCCGAACGGCGAGCAGGTCGGGATCGTTCGCATCGAGGACGCGCTCCGACTCGCCCAGGAAGCGGACCTCGACCTCGTCGAGGTCGCCGCGCAGGCCCGGCCGCCCGTCTGCAAGCTCATGGACTACGGCAAGTTCAAGTACGAGAGCGCGCAGAAGGCCCGTGAGTCCCGCCGCAACCAGCAGCTGACGGTCATCAAGGAGCAGAAGCTCCGGCCGAAGATCGACCCGCACGACTACCTGACGAAGAAGGGCCACGTGGCCCGCTTCCTCTCGCACGGGAACAAGGTCAAGGTGACCATCATGTTCCGCGGTCGAGAGCAGTCGCGCCCCGAACTCGGTTACCGGTTGCTGCAGAGGCTGGCGGAGGACGTCGCCGAGCTGGGCTTCGTCGAGTCGAACCCGAAGCAGGACGGCCGCAACATGATCATGGTGTTGGCGCCGCACAAGACCACCAAGACGCGTCCGATCAAGAACCCGGACGCCGAGGACACGAACGCGGAAACGGGTTCTGTCGAGGAGTGATCCTCGGCTCCGGCCGCAGGACCACGGATGCCGCGCGCCCACAGCGCGGCAGCACGAGACGAGGACGGACATGCCCAAGAACAAGACGCACAGCGGGACCTCCAAGCGGTTCAAGGTCACCGGCACCGGCAAGCTGCTCCGCGAGAAGGCCGGCAAGCGCCACCTCCTGGAGAAGAAGTCCAGCAAGCTGACCCGTCGGCTCTCCGGCACGGTCCAGGTGTCGGACAACGACGCCCCGCGGCTGAAGAAGCTGCTCGGCCGCTAGGCCTTTCCGCACCCGTGAACACCGGGGCCACGAGCCCCACGAGATCGACAGGACGGACCCGTGGCACGCGTCAAGAGGGCGGTCAACGCCCAGAAGAAGCGCCGTACCACCCTTGAACTGGCCAGCGGTTACCGCGGCCAGCGCTCGAGGCTGTACCGCAAGGCCAAGGAGCAGGTGCTCCACTCGCTCAACTACGCGTACCGCGACCGCCGCGCGCGCAAGGGCGACTTCCGCAAGCTCTGGATCCAGCGCATCAACGCCGGCGCCCGTGCGAACGGCATGACCTACAACCGCTTCATCCAGGGCCTGCGGCTCGCGGGTGTCGAGGTCGACCGCAAGATCCTGTCGGAGCTCGCGGTCAGCGACCCCGCCACGTTCGCCGCGCTGGTCGAGCTGGCCAGGGGTGGTCTGCCGGAGGACGTCAACGCCCCGGCCGAGGACAAGGCCTGAGCATCGGTACCCGCTCTCCACGGCCCTGGGTCGATCCGTTCACGGAACGGACGCCCAGGGTCGTCGCCGCGAGGCGGCTGACCAGGCGTCCCGGTCGTGACCGGGACGGTCGGTTCCTCGCCGAAGGAGCCCAGGCCGCCCGCGAGGCGCTCGCCTGGGCCGCGCGCGGACGTGGCGCGGTGCACGAGCTCTTCGTCACCGAGGCCGCGGCCGAGCGCAACACCGACATCGTCACCGCCGCCGTCGACGCGGGCGTGCGGGTCAGCTCCGTCACCGACAGGGCAGCGGCCTCGCTGTCGGAGACCGTCACGCCGCAGGGGCTCGTCGCCGTGTGCGACCTGCTCGACGTGCCGCTGGAGCACGCGCTGCGCGGAACACCCCGGCTCGTCGCGGTGCTCGTGGGCGTCTCCGACCCCGGCAACGCCGGAACGGTCGCCCGCGTGGCCGACGCCGCGGGGGCCGACGCCGTGCTGTTCGCCGGTGACACCGTCGACCCGCACAACGGCAAGTGCGTCCGCGCCTCCACCGGCAGCGTGTTCCACCTGCCGATCGCGCGGTCCCGCGAGGTCGGCGAGGTGTTCGACGCCTGCCGTTCCGCCGGGCTGCGGCTCGTCGCGGCCGACGGTCACGCCACCGACGACCTGGACGCCGCCAGTCTGCGCGGCGACCTCGCCCGGCCGACGGCGTGGGTGTTCGGCAGCGAGGCGCACGGTCTGTCCGACGCGGTGCTCGCCCGGACCGACACGGCGCTCAAGGTGCCGATCTACGGCGGCGCCGAGAGCCTGAACCTGGCCACCGCCGCCGCGGTGTGCCTCTACGCGTCGGCCGGCGCCCACCGCTCCCGCGCCACCTGAGAGCCGGGCCTTCTCCTTGCGGGAGAACGGGGTTCGCGGCCGGGGACCGGGCGGACGCGCCCCGACGAGTGGAAACAATCACCCGCGGAGGAACTGGCGACGGCGGCCGCGGCCCGATCACCTAGGATCTACCTGCTGCGCCGCTGCTCGCGGCGGCGCAGCCGCACAGCCGTGCGCCACGAATTGCCAGCAGTCGTCCGACTGTCCGCGACGGACCCAACGGGAGCTGTCCACCAACCATGTCCGGAGCAAACGACCCGTACGACCCCAAGGAGGTCGCGGCGCTCGCGCCGGAGGCCCTCGACGCGGCCGTGCAGAAGGCCACCGAGGCGTTCGCCGCCGCGACGGACCTCGACGCTCTCGCCGCGATCAAGCCCGCCCACCTCGGTGACCGATCGCCCGTCCTGCTGGCCCGCCGCGAGATCGGCGCGCTGCCGCCCGCGGCGAAGGCCGAGGCGGGCAAGCGGGTGAACGTCGCCCAGAACGCCGTGAAGACCGCGTTCGAGGAGCGGCTGACCCGGCTGAAGGTCGAGCGGGACGAGCGCGTGCTGCGCGACGAGGCCGTCGACGTGACCCTGCCGTGGGACCGGGTGCCGCGCGGTGCCCGCCACCCCATCACCACCCTCGCCGAGCGCGTCGCCGACGTGTTCGTCGCGATGGGCTACGAGGTGGCGGAGGGCCCCGAGCTCGACACCGAGTGGTTCAACTTCGACGCGCTGAACTTCGGCAAGGACCACCCCGCGCGGACGATGTCCGACACGTTCTACGTGGCGCCCGCCGACTCCGGCCTGGTGCTGCGCACCCACACCTCCCCGGTGCAGGCGCGCACGCTGCTGGAGCGCGACCTGCCCGTGTACGTGGTGTGCCCCGGCCGGACGTTCCGCACCGACGAGCTGGACTCCACGCACACGCCGGTGTTCCACCAGGTCGAGGGCCTCGCCGTCGACAAGGGCCTGACCATGGCGCACCTCAAGGGCACGCTCGACGCGTTCGCCCGCGCCATGTTCGGCGAGAACTCCCGCACCCGGCTGCGCCCGCACTTCTTCCCCTTCACCGAGCCGTCGGCCGAGGTCGACGTGTGGTTCCCGGAGAAGAGGGGCGGCGCGGGCTGGGTGGAGTGGGGCGGCTGCGGCATGGTCAACCCCAACGTCCTGCGCGCCACCGGCGTCGACCCGGACGTCTACTCGGGCTTCGCCTTCGGCATGGGGCTGGAGCGCACGCTCCAGTTCCGCAACGGGCTGCCCGACATGCGCGACATGGTCGAGGGCGACGTCCGCTTCACCCTGCCCTTCGGAACGGAGGCCTGACCGGTGCGCATTCCGGTTACCTGGCTGGTCGAGCACCTGGAGTTCGACCAGGTGCCCACTGCCGAGGAGTTCGCCGACGCCTTCGTGCGCATCGGTGTCGAGGTCGACGACGTGCACCCGCTCGGTCCCGTGACGGGGCCGGTGGTGGCGGGTCGCGTCGTCGAGATCGAGGAGCTCACCGAGTTCAAGAAGCCGATCCGGTTCTGCAAGGTCGAGGTCGGCACCGACGACGACGGCGAGCCGAAGATCCAGGGTGTCGTGTGCGGCGCGACGAACTTCGTCGAGGGCGACACGGTCGTGGTGTCGCTGCCCGGCGCCGTGCTGCCCGGAGGGTTCGCCATCTCCGCCCGCAAGACCTACGGCCGCACCAGCGAGGGCATGATCTGCTCCGCTCGCGAGCTGGGCCTGGGCGACGAGCACGCGGGCATCCTCGTGCTGCCCAGCGGCACGGCGAGCCCCGGTGACGACGCGGTCGAGCTGCTCGGCCTGGACGACACCGTCCTGGAGGTCACGCCCACGCCCGACCGCGGGTACGCGTTCTCCGTGCGCGGTCTCCAGCGCGAGCTGGCGTGCGCGTTCGACGTGCCGTTCGGCGACCCCGGCGTCGTGGAGATCCCCGAGGCCGAGGGCGAGGTCTGGCCCGTCCACGTCGAGGACGAGTCCGGGTGCTCGCGGTTCGTCGCGCGCCGGGTCACCGGTGTGGACC
The DNA here is from genome assembly GCF_016464305.1 of Umezawaea beigongshangensis. Classification (GTDB taxonomy): domain Bacteria; phylum Actinomycetota; class Actinomycetes; order Mycobacteriales; family Pseudonocardiaceae; genus Umezawaea_A; species Umezawaea_A beigongshangensis. Next base: position 13,009 of record NZ_JAEIOJ010000001.1, on the reverse strand, counting down.
CGACCGCCCCGACGCCGTGGTGGATGCGCCGCAGGCTGATGCTCGCGGGCATCCGCTCCATCTCGCTGCCGGTGGACGTCACCAACTACGTGATGCTGGAGCTGGGGCAGCCGCTGCACGCGTTCGACGCGTCGGCGGTGCAGGGCGCGCTGGTCGTGCGCCGCGCCGCGTCCGGGGAGAAGCTCACGACCCTGGACGACTCGGTGCGGGCGCTGGACGCCGACGACGTCGTGATCGCCGACGACAGCGGTGTCGTCTCGCTCGCCGGTGTGATGGGCGGCGCGAGCACCGAGGTCCGGAGCACCAGCAGCGACATCCTGCTGGAGGCGGCCGTGTGGGACCCGGCGTCGGTCGCGCGGACCGTGCGGCGGCACAGGCTGCCCAGCGAGGCGGCCAAGCGCTTCGAGCGGACCGTCGACCCGGCGCTCGCCCCGGTCGCCCTGGAGGTGGCGGCGAAGCTGCTGCACCTCTACGGCGACGGCAGCATCCGGCCCGGCCGCACCGACGTGGGCAGCCCCCGGCTGCCCGTCCCGGTGTCCATGCCGATCGACCTGCCCGACCGCGTCGCGGGAGTCCGCTACGCGCGGGGCGTCACGGCGCGCAGGCTCGGCCAGATCGGCTGCCGCGTCGAGGTGAGCACCGCCGACGACGGTCAGACCATCGTCACGGCGGTCCCGCCGACGTGGCGCGCCGACCTGGTGCAGCCGGCCGACCTGGTGGAGGAGGTGCTGCGGCTGGAGGGCTTCGAGACGATCCCGTCCACGCTGCCGCCCGCTCCCGCCGGTCGCGGGCTGACCGAGCAGCAGCGCCGTCGCCGCGCGGTGTCGCGCGCGCTGGCCGAGTCCGGGTTCGTCGAGGTGCTGCCGTTCCCGTTCGTCGCGCCGAGCGTGTTCGACGCGTTCGGGCTCGACGAGGGCGACGTCCGCCGCAACACCGTCACGGTGCTCAACCCGCTGGAGTCGGACCGGCCCGCGCTGGCCACGACGCTGCTGCCGGGTCTGCTGGACGCCTTGCAGCGCAACGTGGCCCGCGGGCAGCGCGACGTCGCGCTGTACCACCTGGGCCAGGTGACGCTGCCGCGCACCCAGCAGGTGCCGGTGCCCGAGCTGGGCGTGGACCGGCCGCCGACGGCCGCCGAGATCGCCACGATGCAGGCCGCGCTGCCGCAGCAGCCGCTGCACGTGGCCGTGGTGCTCGCGGGCGACCGCGAGCGCGCCGGCTGGTGGGGAGGAGGGCGTGCCGCAGACTGGGCCGACGCGGTCGAGACCGCCCGGCTCGTCGGCCGGACCTACGGCGTCGAGCTGACGGTGAAGGCCGCCGACCTGGCCCCGTGGCACCCCGGCCGCTGCGCGCAGCTGCGCGTGGGCGACTGGCCCGTGGGGCACGCCGGTGAGCTGCACCCGAAGGTCGTGGAGGCGCTGGGTCTGCCCAAGCGGACCGTGGCGATGGAGCTGGACCTCGACGCGTTGCCGCTGAAGGAACTCCGGCCCGCGCCGATCGTCTCGGCGTACCCGCCGGTGCTGCTGGACGTGGCGCTGGTCGTGGACGCCGGTGTCGCGGCGTCCGCGGTGTCCGAGGCGCTGTCCTCGGGCGGCGGCGACCTGCTGGAGGAGGTCCGGCTGTTCGACCTCTTCACGGGAGAGCAGGTGGGGGAGGGGCGCAAGTCCCTGGCGTGCTCGCTGCGCTTCCGCGCTCCCGACCGCACGCTGACGCTGGAGGAGGCGACGGCCGCCCGCGATGCCGCGGTGGCCGCGGCCGCCGAGCGGACGGGCGCGGCACTGCGCGCCTGACGTTTTCCGCACTTCTGCTCCGGGGGTCCGCGCTTCTGCGCGGGCCCCCGGATTTGTTTCACCCGATCGGGTGGCGTGCCGTCCGTGCGTCTGCGACGTGCCGGAACGCATCGGCGCTGGTGATCGACTGGAGCCGGTTGTCAAGAGGTCTGACGGCCTTGTTTTCCGGGGCGGTCGGCGTCCGTGAAGCGCTTGCGTCTCGGTTGAAGCTTCTCCAAGATTGATCGCACGGCCCGCTGGGCCGTGGCGAGGCGATGAAGCGCCGGGCGAGACTGGTCGCCGGTCCGGCGTGGAGCCAGCGGCGAACCCACCGCCTGGAGCAACTGCTTGCGGAGCCGCACCATGCGAAACCTCGGACCGCGCAGCGAGGCGATCGTCGCTTCCGCCATCCTCGCCGTCGGTGCGGCTGTCGTCGCCACCATGCACCTGACCTGGCCCGCGCCGGAGGACCCGGTCGTCACCTACGCGATCAGCAACGGCCAGCAGGGCGTCGAGGAACTCCGGCCGTTCGAGATCACCGACGTGTCCGGCGAGCCGGTGGAACTGCGTCCGGGCACGCAGGGCCAGCGGCACGTGCGCCTGAGCAACCCCAACAGCGTGGACATCGTCGTGCAGTCGCTGTCGGCGCTGCCGGGGCAGCCGGTGGACGGGGCGCACAACCGCGTCGCGGAGTGCCCCTCGGGCGTGCTCTCGGTGACGCCGATGACCGACCCGGTGCTGCTCGCGCCGAACGGCTCCGTCGAGGTGACGATGGTCGTCGAGGTCTCCACCGACGTTCCCGCCGCGTGCACGGACCTGGTGTTCCCCCTGACCTACTCCGGTCGCGCGGCCCGCATCTGATCTTCCGCCGGGTCGCGCCCCCGTGCGCGACGCTGTCGGCATGGACATCATCGATCCCGCGGTGAGCGAGTACCTGCTCGCCCACTGCACCCCCGCCGACGACCTGCTGCGCGAACTGGCCGCCGAGACGAGCCGGCTGTACCCGGACTCCAGCGGAATGCAGGTGTCCCACGACGAGGGCGAGTTCCTGACGATGCTGGTGCGCCTGGTCGGCGCGCGGCGTGCCGTCGAGGTGGGCGTGTTCACCGGGTACTCGTCGATCTGCATCGCCAGGGGACTGTCCTCCGGCGGGCACCTGCTGGCGTGCGACGTGAGCGACGAGTGGACGTCGGTGGCGCGGCGCTACTGGAAGCGGGCCGGGCTGGAGGACCGCGTCGAGCTGCGGATCGCCCCGGCGCTGGAGACGCTGCGCGCGCTGCCGGCCGATCCGGTGCTGGACTTCGCGTTCGTCGACGCCGACAAGGCGGGCTATCCGCGGTACTACGAGGAGCTGGTGACGCGGCTGCGGCCGGGCGGGCTGATCGTGCTGGACAACGTGCTGCGCACCGGCCGGGTGCTCGACGAGAGCTTCCAGCACGAGGCGGACGTCGCGATGCGACTGGTGAACGACACGATCACCGCGGACGAGCGGGTCAGCTCGGTGATGCTGCCGGTCCGCGACGGGGTGACCCTGGCGCAGCGGCGCTGACCGCTTCCCGTCGCGCGGGCGGTGCGCGTGGACGGTGTGCGCGAACGCCGTCCGTGTGACGGGAATCTGTTTGGATCAAGTTGCAGGGCAGTGCATAATTATCCGCATGACGGTTCGGATCGCGGTCGCGGGAGCGAGCGGGTACGCCGGGGGCGAGCTGCTCCGGCTGCTGCTCGGTCACCCGGAGGTGGAGATCGGCGCCCTCACGGCGGGCGGCAACGCCGGAACGCCGCTGCTGGCGCACCAACCGCACCTGCTGCCGCTGGCGGACCGGGTGCTGGCCGAGACGACCGTCGACGAGCTGACCGGCCACGACGTCGTCTTCCTGGCCCTGCCGCACGGTCGCTCCGCGGAGCTCGCCGCCCAGCTCGGCGACGGGGTCCTCGTGATCGACTGCGGCGCCGACCACCGCCTCACCGACGCCGCCGCCTGGCAGCGCTACTACGGCGGGGAGCACGCGGGAAGCTGGCCCTACGGCCTGCCCGAGCTCCCCGGCGGACGGGAGGCGCTGCGCGGCACGACGCGCGTGGCCGTTCCCGGCTGCTACCCCACGGTGTCGTCCCTGGCGCTCGCCCCGGCCGTCGCCGCCGGTCTGGTGGAGCCCGAGGTCGTGATCGTCGCGGTGTCCGGCACGTCCGGCGCCGGCAAGTCCGCCAAGACGCACCTGCTCGGCTCCGAGGTGATGGGCTCGGTCAGCGCCTACGGCGTCGGCGGCACGCACCGGCACACCCCGGAGATCGCCCAGAACCTGAGCGCGGTGGCCGGTGTCCCCGTCGGCGTCTCCTTCACGCCCGTGCTCGCCCCCATGCCGCGCGGCATCCTCGCCACGTGCAGCGCTCCGCTCACCGGGACCGGCGACGACGTCCGCGCCGCCTACGAGAAGGCGTTCGCCGACGAGCCGTTCGTGCACCTGCTGCCGGAGGGCCACTGGCCCACCACGGGCGCGGTGCTCGGCTCGAACGCCGTCCAGCTCCAGGTGGCGGTGGACGCCGACGCCGGTCGCCTCGTCGTGGTCGCCGCCGTCGACAACCTGACCAAGGGCACGGCGGGCGCGGCCGTGCAGTGCATGAACATCGCGCTCGGTCTGCCGGAGACCACCGGCCTGTCAGCAGTGGGAGTCGCACCGTGAGCGTGCACCGCGACCGGGGCGTGACCGGACCGGCGGGCTTCCGCGCCGCCGGTGTCGCCGCCGGCATCAAGGAGTCGGGGGCGCTGGACCTCGCGCTCGTCGTCAACGACGGACCGCGGCACGCCGCCGCCGGCGTCTTCACCACCAACAAGATCAAGGCCGCGCCGGTGCTGTGGTCGCAGCAGGTGCTCGCGCAGCAGCGGCTCACCGCCGTCGTCCTCAACTCCGGCGGCGCCAACGCCTGCACCGGTCCCGAGGGCTTCCAGGACACCCACGCCACCGCGGAGAAGGTCGCGGAGGTGCTGGAGTGCGGCGCGATCGACGTCGCGGTCTGCTCGACGGGCCTCATCGGCGAGCGCCTGCCGATGGACGCCGTCCTGTCCGGTGTGGACGGCGCGGTGAAGGCCCTCGCCGGCACCGACGAGGGCGGCCTCGCCGCGGCCACCGCCGTGATGACCACCGACTCGCACCCCAAGCAGTCCTGGGCCGCGCACCCCGACGGCTGGTCCGTGGGCGGGTTCGTCAAGGGCGCCGGGATGCTCGCGCCCAACCTGGCCACGATGCTGTCGGTCATCACCACCGACGCCGTGGTCGACGGCCCCGAGCTGGACGCCGCGCTGCGCCACGCCACCGGGCGCACGTTCGACCGGCTCGACGTCGACGGCGGCACGTCCACCAACGACACCGTCCTCGTGCTCGCCTCCGGCGCGTCCGGCACGGCACCGTCCCAGGAGGACTTCACCGCTCTGCTCACGCGGGTGGCCGGTGACCTCGTCAAACAGCTCCAGGGCGACGCCGAGGGCGTCACCAAGGAGGTGTCGATCACCGTGCGCGGCGCGGCCACCGAGGCCGAGGCCGTCCTGGTCGGACGGACGATCGCCGAGGACAACCTGGTCAAGACCGCCCTGTTCGGATCGGACCCCAACTGGGGCCGCATCGCGATGGCGCTCGGCCGCGCCGACGCGCTGATCGACCCCGACGCGCTGGGCATCACGATCAACGGCGCCACGCTGTTCGCGAACGGCGCGAAGGCGGCCGACCGCGGCGAGGCCGACCTGTCCGGTCGCGACGTGCTGATCGTGGTCGACCTCGGCGTCGGCGACGCGGAGGCCACCGTGCTCACCACGGACCTCTCGCACGCCTACGTCCACGAGAACAGCGCGTACTCGTCGTGACCGGCGTCGTGAGCAGGGACGAGGCCGCGGCGAAGGCCGGTGTGCTGATCGAGGCGCTGCCGTGGCTCCAGCGGTTCCGCGGCGCGCTGGTCGTCGTCAAGTACGGCGGCAACGCGATGATCGACGACGAGCTGAAGCGGGCCTTCGCCCAGGACATGGTGTTCCTGCGGCTCGCCGGACTGCACCCCGTCGTCGTGCACGGCGGCGGCCCGCAGATCGGCGCGATGCTCGACAAGCTCGACATCCACAGCGAGTTCCGGGGCGGCCTGCGCGTCACCACGCCCGAGGCGATGGACGTCGTCCGCATGGTCCTCACCGGCCAGGTCGGCCGCGAGCTGGTCGGCCTCGTCAACGAGCACGGCCCGTACGCGGTCGGCATCTCCGGCGAGGACGCCCGCCTGCTGACCGCCGAGCGCCGACCGGCGATCGTGGACGGCGAGCCGGTGGACGTCGGCCTCGTCGGCGACATCGTCGACGTCGACCCGGAGCCCGTCCTGGACATCGTGCGCGCCGGACGCATCCCGATCGTCTCGACGGTGGCGCCCGACGCCGACGGCGTCGTGCACAACGTCAACTCCGACACAGCGGCCGGTGCGCTCGCCGCCGCGCTCGGCGCGCGCAAGCTCGTCGTGCTCACCGACGTCGAGGGCCTCTACGCGAACTGGCCCGACACCTCGTCGCTGCTGCACGAGGTGCGCGCGGACGAGCTGGAGGCGATGCTGCCGACGCTCGCGAGCGGCATGGTCCCGAAGATGGAGGCGTGCCTGAGGGCCGTGCGCGGCGGTGTCCCGCAGGCGCACGTGATCGACGGGCGCCTCCCGCACGCGGTGCTGCTGGAGGTCTTCACCAGCAGCGGGGTGGGAACTCTCGTCCTGCCCGAGGAGGGGGAGAAGTGAACGACCGGTCCCGCTGGCAAGCGGTCATGATGAACAACTACGGCACGCCGGGGCTCGCCCTGGAGCGCGGTGAGGGCGCGCACGTCTGGGACACCGACGGCAACCGCTACCTCGACCTGCTCACCGGCATCGCCGTCAACGCCCTCGGTCACGCGCACCCCGCCGTGGTCGCGGCCGTGACCGACCAGATCGGCCGGATCGGCCACACGTCCAACCTCTACGCCAACCGCCCCGCGCTGGAGCTGGCGGAACGGCTGCTCGACCTCGCCGGTGTCGACGACGGACGGGTGCTGTTCTGCAACTCCGGCGCCGAGGCCAACGAGGCCGCGCTCAAGCTGAGCCGCCGCACCGGCCGCACGCGCGTCGTCGCCACGCACGGCGGCTTCCACGGCCGCACCATGGGCGCTCTGTCGCTGACCGGCCAGCCCGCGAAGCGGACGCCGTTCGAGCCGCTCGTGCCCGGTGTCGCGCACATCCCGTTCGGGGACGTGGCCGCGCTGGAGGCCGCGATCGACGACACCACCGCCGCGTTCGTCGTCGAGCCGATCCAGGGCGAGAACGGCGTCGTCGTGCCCCCGGCCGGATACCTCCAGGCCGCCCGCCGCATCACCGCCGAGCACGGCGCGCTGCTCGTCCTCGACGAGGTGCAGACCGGCGTCGGCCGCACCGGCACCTGGTTCGCGTTCCAGCAGGCCGGGATCGTCCCCGACGTCGTCACCCTCGCCAAGGGCCTCGGCGGCGGACTGCCGCTGGGCGCGTGCATCGGCTTCGGCGCGGCCGGAACGCTCTTCGAACCCGGCCAGCACGGCACGACCTTCGGCGGCAACCCGGTGTGCTGCGCCGCCGCGCTCGCGGTGCTCACCACCATCGCCGCGGACGGCCTGATCGACCACGCCTCCGCCGTCGGCAAGGAGATCACCGCCGGTGTCGAGGAGCTCGGTCACCCGCTCGTGTCCGGCGTGCGCGGCGCGGGCCTGCTGCTCGGCGTGGTCCTGACCGAACCCGTCGCGGCGCGGACCGCCGCCGCGGCCCAGCGCGCGGGTTACCTCGTCAACCCCGTCCAGCCCGACGTCATCCGCCTCGCACCGCCCCTGGTGCTCGACACCGACGACGCCCACCGGTTCGTCGCCGACCTGCCGACCCTCTTGGGAGACGACGCATGAGCCCCCGGCACTTCCTGCGCGACGACGACCTCACCCCCGAGGAGCAGCTCGCCGTCCTGGACCTCGCCGACACCTACGCGGCCGACCGGTTCACGGCCAAGCCGCTCGCCGGGCCGAAGGCCGTCGCGGTGATCTTCGAGAAGAACTCCACCCGCACCAGGCTGTCGTTCGAGGTGGGCATCGCCCAGCTCGGCGGCAACCCGGTGATCATCGACGGCCGCATGATGCAGCTCGGCCGCGAGGAGACCATCGAGGACACCTCGCGCGTGCTCTCCGGCTACGTCGACGCCGTCGTGTGGCGCACCTTCGCGCAGAAGCGCGTCGACGCGATGGCCTCGGTGTCCCGCGTCCCCGTCGTCAACGCGCTCACCGACGAGTTCCACCCGTGCCAGGTGCTCGCCGACCTGCAGACCGTGCGCAAGCGCCACGGCGCGCTGCCCGGCCTCACCATCACCTACCTGGGCGACGGCGCGAACAACATGTCCCACTCGCTGCTGGTCGGCGGCGCGACGGCCGGGATGCACGTGCGCATCGCCGCCCCGGAGGGCTTCGTGCCGCTGCCGTGGGTGCTCGACGCGGCGAAGCAGCGCGCGGCCGAGACGGGCGGCTCCGTGGAGCTGATCACCGACCCGCAGCGCGCCGTCGACGGCGCCGACGTGCTGGTCACCGACACGTGGACCTCGATGGGGCAGGAGAACGACGGCAAGGACCGCGTCGGCCCGTTCCGCCCCTACCAGGTCAACGCGCAGCTCCTCGCCGCCACCGGCGTGCGCAGCACCGTGCTGCACTGCCTGCCGGCGCACCGCGGCTGGGAGATCACCGACGAGGTCCTCGACGGCCCGTCCAGCGCAGTGTGGGACGAGGCGGAGAACCGGCTGCACGCGCAGAAGGCGCTGCTGGTCTGGTTGCTGGAGAACTCGTGACCCGCACCGCCAGGCAGGGCCGGATCGTCGAGCTGGTGTCGCAGCGCGCGTTCCGCAGCCAGTCCGAACTCGCGAAGACGCTGGCGGCCGAGGGCGTCGAGGTCACCCAGGCCACGCTGTCCCGCGACCTCGACGAACTGGGTGCGGTCAAGCTGCGCGGCCCCGACGGCGGTGCGCCGGTCTACGTCATCCCCGAGGACGGCAGCCCGGTCCGCGGTGTCCAGGGCGGCACGTCGCGACTGGCGCGCGTGCTCGGCGAGCTGCTGGTCTCCGTGGACCACTCCGGCAACCTCGCCGTGCTGCGCACCCCGCCCGGCGCGGCCCAGTTCCTGGCCAGCGCGCTGGACCGGGCCGCCCTCACCGAGATCGTGGGCACCATCGCCGGGGACGACACGGTCCTCGCCGTGGCCAGGGAGCCGCTCACCGGCGCGGAACTGGCCGAGCGGGTCACCTCCCTGGCCGAGGGACAGCAGCACGACGACCAGGAGTGACCGCCGGTCGGAGCACGCCCGGCGCGGCGGCGCGGCTCCGACCGGCTACCGTCGCCGGGCAACGCGTCCGGGACGGCGAGAGACGACGAGAGAGCACGGGAGTCAGCGGTGAGCTTGTGGGGTGGCCGGTTCGCATCCGGTCCGGCCGAGGCGATGGCGGCACTGTCCGCGTCGACGCACTTCGACTGGCGGCTCGCCCGCTACGACATCGCGGGTTCACGCGCCCACGCCCGCGTGCTGCACCGCGCGGGCCTGCTCAGCTCCGCGGAGCTGGACGGGATGCTGGCGGCGCTCGACGCGCTGGAGGCCGACGTGGTCTCCGGCCAGTTCACCCCGACCGTCGCCGACGAGGACGTGCACACGGCGCTGGAGCGCGGCCTCGTCGAGCGCGCGGGCGCCGACCTCGGCGGCAAGCTCCGCGCGGGCCGCTCCCGCAACGACCAGGTGGCCACCCTGTTCCGCATGTGGCTGCGCGACGCGGCCCGCCGGGTCGCGGACGGCGTGCTCGACGTCGTGGACGCCCTCGCCGCGCAGGCGCGGAACCACCCCGCGGCCACCATGCCCGGCCGCACCCACCTCCAGTCCGCGCAGCCGGTGCTGCTCGCGCACCACCTCGCCGCGCACGCCCAGGCTCTGCTGCGCGACGTGGACCGGCTGCGGGACTGGGACCGGCGCACCGCTGTGTCCCCCTACGGCTCCGGCGCGCTCGCCGGGTCCTCGCTGGGCCTCGACCCCGCCGCCGTCGCCGCCGAACTCGGCTTCGACGGCCCGGTGGAGAACTCCATCGACGGCACGGCGTCGCGCGACTTCGCCGCCGAGATCGCCTTCGTCCTCGCGATGCTCGGCGTGAACCTCTCCCGCATCGCCGAGGAGATCATCATCTGGACCACGGCCGAGTTCCGCTTCGCGGTGCTCGACGACGCCTGGGCCACCGGCAGCTCGATCATGCCGCAGAAGAAGAACCCCGACGTCGCCGAGCTGACCAGGGGCAAGTCCGGTCGCCTCATCGGCAACCTGACCGGCCTGCTGGCCACGCTCAAGGCGCAGCCGCTGGCCTACAACCGCGACCTCCAGGAGGACAAGGAGCCGCTGTTCGACTCGGTCGAACAGCTCGAACTCCTGCTCCCCGCCATCGCGGGGATGATCGGCACGCTGCGCTTCGACACCACCCGCCTGGCCGAGCTCGCCCCCGCCGGGTACACCCTGGCGACCGACGTCGCCGAGTGGCTCGTCCGCCAGGGCGTGCCGTTCCGGGTGGCCCACGAGTCCGCCGGCGAGTGCGTCCGCCGCGCCGAGGCCCGCGGCGCCGGGCTGGAGGAGCTGACCGACGCCGAGTTCGCCGACATCTCCCCCCATCTCACGCCCGAGGTGCGGTCCGTGCTCACCGTCGAGGGCTCCATCGCCTCCCGCGACGCCCACGGAGGCACGGCGCCCGACCGCGTCGCCGAGCAGCTCCTGCGCCTGACCGCGCGCTCGGACGAGGGGCGCGGCTGGGCCGGGACCCCCGTGCGGCCGGTGTGACGCAACGCCGCCAGCTCACCGAGCAGGAGCTCGCGATCGACCCCGTCGACGCCGCGAAGCTCCTGCTCGGGTGCGTCCTGGAGAGCGACGGTCCCGAGGGGACGGTCGCCGTCCGGATCGTCGAGGTCGAGGCGTACCGGGGAGGCGACGACCCGGCCTCGCACTGCTACCGGGGGCGCACCCCGCGCAACGACGTCATGTTCGGCCCGGCCGGTCGCCTGTACGTCTACTTCGTCTACGGGATGCACTTCTGCGCCAACGTGGTGTCCCTGACCGACGGCGTCCCCGGCGCGGTGCTGCTGCGCGCCGGAGAGGTGATCAGCGGTTCCGCGCTCGCCCGCGCGCGCCGACCGGCGGCGCGCAGCGACGCCGAACTGGGCAAGGGCCCGGCCCGGCTCACGACCGTGCTCGGTCTGGACCGTGCGCACAACGGCACCGATCTCACCGCCCAGGCCGCGTCCGTGCGGCTGCTGGCCGGTGACCCGGTGCCCGCGACCGCCGTGCGCAGCGGTCCCAGGGTCGGCGTGGCCGTGGCCGTCGACGTGCCCTGGCGCTTCTGGATCGACGGCTCGCCCGCCGTCAGCACCTACCGCCGCGGCACCCGCGCCACCCGCTGAGACCTCCGCGGAGATCCGTCGGGGCAGGTGGGGGAGAATCGTGGGGTGAGCGAGCACATTCTCGACGAGCTGTCCTGGCGCGGCCTGATCGCGCAGTCCACCGACCTCGACGCCCTGCGCGAGGCCCTCGACTCCGGTCCGCTCACCCTCTACGCCGGTTTCGACCCGACCGGCCCGAGCCTGCACGCGGGCCACCTCATCCCGCTGCTCGGCCTGCGCCGCTTCCAGCGGGCCGGGCACCGGCCCATCGTCCTCGCGGGCGGCGCCACCGGGCAGATCGGCGACCCGCGCGACATCGGCGAGCGCACCATGAACTCCACCGACACCGTCGCCGAGTGGACCGAGCGCATCCGCGGCCAGCTGGAGCGGTTCGTCGACTTCGACTCCTCGCCGACCGGCGCGCTGGTGGAGAACAACGCGAACTGGACGGCGAACATGCCGGTCACCGAGTTCCTGCGCGACGTCGGCAAGCACTTCTCCGTCAACGTCATGCTCGCCCGCGAGACGGTGAAGCGCCGGCTGGAGAACGACGGCATGTCGTACACGGAGTTCAGCTACATGCTGCTCCAGGCCAACGACTACGTGCGGCTGCACCGGCTGCACGGTTGCACGCTGCAGATCGGCGGCGCCGACCAGTGGGGCAACATCGTCGCGGGCGTCGACCTCAACCGGCGCGTCGACGGCGCGCACGTGCACGCGCTGACCGTCCCCCTGGTGACGGACTCCGAGGGCCGCAAGTTCGGCAAGTCCACCGGCGGCGGCAACGTCTGGCTCGACCCGGAGATGACCTCCCCGTACGCCTGGTACCAGTACTTCGTGAACGTCGGCGACGACGACGCACTGCGGTACCTGCGGATGTTCACGTTCCTGCCCCGCGAGGAGATCGCCGAGCTGGAGGCGGAGACGGCGGAGCGGCCGCACCTGCGCACCGCGCAGAAGCGCCTGGCCGCCGATCTGACGACCCTCGTGCACGGCGAGCACCAGACCGAGCAGGTGATCGCCGCGAGCCAGGCCCTGTTCGGCAGGGGAGAGCTGCGGGAGCTGGACCCCTCGACCCTCGACGCGGCGATGGCCGAGGCGCCCACCGGCACCGCGAGGCTGGCGGACGCACCCACGGTCGTCGACCTCCTGGTCACCTCCGGCCTGGTGGACAGCAGGGGTGCCGCGCGCCGGACCGTGAAGGAGGGCGGTGCCTACGTGAACAACACGAAGGTGACCGACGAGGAGTGGACGCCCACCGAGACGGACCTCCTGCACGGCCGGTGGCTCGTCCTGCGCCGGGGGAAGCGGAACAACGCTGGTGTGCAGGTGCACCCCTGACCTGCACCTGCACGTGCGCCGGGCCTCCGATCCAGCCGGATCGGAGGCCCGTTCACCTTTTTGATGTGACTGCGGTCACACTAGGCGGCCGCAGGGTGCTGGGATACCGTGGGAGCGAGTCCGACACGGGGCAGTTGACCTGCGGTTTTCTTCCGTGTCGGCACGTGCGCGCCCCCGATTTGACCCGCTGTTCCAGGGCGTGTAACTTTCTCTCTGCCAGCGCGGAACGGGCCGGAACGCCGGAAGGCGGGACGGAACGAGCGAGGCAGGGGTCACGGACCAAGCTCCCGCCGGTAGGTGGTAGAGTGGGTGGCCTTGCACGACAAAGCTTCATGTACGACACAGCCCCGGATTTGCCCGCGGTTTCGCCGCGGTTGATGATGGTGTGCGCGTGTTCTTTGAGAACTCAACAGCGTGCCGAATAGCCAGTAAATTGTATGAAACCTCGTCAAGAGG
>NZ_JAEIOJ010000019.1 GCF_016464305.1 Umezawaea beigongshangensis | reverse complement strand
GGCACCGCCCTCGACCCCGACCGCCTGCGCTTCTACCTCCACCTCGATCCGCTCACCTGGGGCTGAGCACGGCGGCGGGGGGGGGGGGGGGGGGCGGCGCCCGCCCCCCCCCCCCCCCCCCCCCACACCTCTCCCCTGGGGTCAGTCGAGCACGTAGCGTTCGAAGACCGGCGCGGTCGGGGCCGCGCTGCGCTGCGTCGCGGTCGGCTGCTGGGACGAGATGTCCTGGTAGAGGTAGTTCACCCCCTTTGAGTCGCGGAAGACGAGCACCCACGTGCCGTTGCTCATCGCGAGGACGGCCAGGTCGGTGGCGGCCTCGTCGGTTCCGGCCAGCGACCAGTCGCGGAACGCCGTCGCTCCCGGTGCCACCGTTCCCGAGCTGCGGACCTGTCCGTTGGCGTCGCGGACCACGACTTCCACGTTCCCCTGCGGGGTCAGCAGCGCCGAAGGCGTTCCACCGGCGATGATGTCCGGCAGTGCGGTCCAGGACCCGGTGAACCCGGCCGCACCCTCGACCTGGGTGTGGATCAGGTTGTCGGCGCCGCGCGCGAACACCTGCAGCGCGCCGCTGGCCAGTGCCACGACCGACGCCTCGCCGACCCAGTTCGCGCCACCCAGCCCTGTCCAGGTCCCGAGGGCGCCTCCGGTGTAGTTGGCCGTGCGGTGGACTCCGTCACGGCCGAGCGCCACGATCCGCAGCACGTCGCCGACGCGCACCACGGTGGGCGGCAGCGCGGCGAGGTTCTGCCCGCCCAGCCGCTTCCACGCCGTCAGGTCGTTGTCGGTCCCGTCCTGCGTGCGCGACCACAGCACGCCGTCACCGTCCACCGCGAAGGACACCGCCCTGCCGGCGGAATCTTTCACCGTCACGGGCGCGGCGGCGGTGAACCCACCCGCTGCGGCCAGACCCGCCCACGGCCCGTCCTTGGTCGTGGTGCGATCGGAGCGGATTTCGCTGTCCCTGCCGTGGGCGAGGACCTGAAGCCTGCCGTCGGACAGCTCCACGCTCGCCGGGCTTGCGGTGAAGGACTGATAGCCCGGCGCGACGGTCCAGGAGACCGACCGGATGTCGGACACGCTGCGCTGCTTGCCGTGCACCAGCGCCCCCGCCGCGTTGACGTAGGAGTGCGCGATGCTGCCGTCGGTGACCTGCACGATGCTCTGCCGCCCGTTGGACGTTGCGGCGACCGCCGGCCGCACCGGCGTGGTGGAGTTCGTCAGCTCGCAGGTGTTCGGGGCGGCGCTGACGTCCCAGTCCGGGCCGTTGCCCCAGCCCCAGCCCAGATACTTGCGGCCCGCCGTGGTGTGACCGTTCTGGTCGAAGCGCATCCAGTTCAGCTCACCGGTGTTGCCGTTCTCACCGACGCCCGCAGTGCGGCTGTAGAGGATGTCCGCACCGGGCGAGAACACCCCGCCGTACTTGTTCCACCCGCTGCTGACGAACTGCTCACGCTGGGTCAGGCGCTGGGAGGCGGCGTCGTAGTGGAAGCGGTAGAGCCGTCCGCCGTCGACGCTGGGATCGCGAGCGTAGATGACGCCCTTGCCCGCGGCGACGATCAGATCGAACCTGCCCATGCCCGTGTCGATGACCCGGACGTCCCACTTCTTGGTGGTGGTGTTGTACCGCTTCCAGCGCAGCTTCTCGTCGTGCTGCAGGGTGTAGAAGTCACCCTCCGCGTCGATCGTGACCCGGTTGCGGAAGAAGAGCTCCTCATAGCCGATCCAACCGGTGTCGATGGTCTGGAACTCGGCTCCGTCCACGACGTCGAACGCGGTGCCGTTCCAGCGGAACCTGCGCAACTCGCCGTTGCCCATGATGTTGTAGACGAGGCCGTCCGGCCCGGCCAGCACCCGCCCGGTCCAGCCCACGGCGATGCGCTTCTCCGGAGTCCAGTTCGCACTGCCCGTGATCGGATCGTCGTGAAAGTACTGCCGCACATCACCACCGCCTATGCGAGCGGCGATCGGCACCGTGGCGGTGCAGCGGACCGGTGAGGCGTTGGCCGGGACGAGCACGCACGTGTCAGTGGAGGCCGTGACGTCCCAGTCACGGCCGTTGCCCCAGCCCCAGCCCAGGTAGGTCCGGGTGCCGATCTCGAACCCCTTCTGGTTGTGGCGGTACCAGAACAGCTCACCCGGACCGTGGCCGCCAGGGTCCTTGGTGTGGCCGTAGAGGATGTCCGCACCGGGCGAGAACACCCCCGCGTGCAAGTTCCAGCCGACCCCCACGGAGAGGTCGCGCTGGATCCACCTCTGCCCGGACACGTCGTACTGGAACCGGTACAGGTTCCCGCCGTTGAGGCTCGGGTCACGGGCGTAAAGAACACCATCACCCGCCGCGACGACCAGATCGAAGCGGTTCCACCCCGACTCGATCTCCCGCGTGGCCGTCGTCTTGGCGACCGGATCCCAGCGCAACCACTTCAGCACACCGTCCGAGCCAACGCGGTAGACATCGCCCCGCGAGTCGGCGGAGATGCGGTTGTTGTAAGGAGCCGCGTCCCAGCCGAAGCCGATCGGGTAGACGACTTCGTAGTTCTGCCCGCCGACCTGATCCCAGCCGCTACCGTTGTACTGCAACCTGCGCAACTCACCACTAACGAGGCTATAGACGACGTTGCCCGGCCCGGCGAAGGTGACTCCACCCCATCCCGGCTCGATCAATTTCACAGCACCCCACTCCGAGGCACCCGCACCGGGATCGTTGTGCTGGTACAGCCGCAGGTCACCACCGTTGACCCGCGCGTAGATCGACGCGGACGACCGGCACTCCACCGCCTGAGTCACAGGAACGTCATCAGCGGCGACGGCGGTAGGTGCAGCAGTTACCTGCACCTGCCCCACCAAAAGAAGCGCCGCAAACGCCATAATCACTAGCCTGAATTTTCGAGCGGTAGCAGCAAATAAATCGAACAGATTCAACACCCCCACTTTAACCGCCACTTTCACTTCGACGTCGGTCACGCAACCTGCCGGCAGTAACACGGTCGCCCGGAAGCGAACTGAGCCTCATCGGGCTTCTAGTGTCATCCAGAACAACTGCGCTCAAAGTTTCCCCTACTTCCGGCACCTCCCCCGATGACACCCAAGTTGCAAGCTTTGTAATGTCTATGAATCCATAGACATTAGGCATCACCGCCACGTTGACACCCCATGACATAACTTCCACCACTCGGACATCCACTTCGTCATGCAATTTTACGTTCACTACGACCTCCCAGGGATCCAAATCCTATTCAACGTAAGACGATTGAAGTCCGAAAGCCTCTCCACTGGGATCGCAAACTCAATCCTGGCAAGGTTATTCGGCCCATTCCAGTCATACCGCCAAGCGGTATCAGAAAATTCTTGCATAAAGTCGGGATGCATATCATACCTAATGGTTCCGCCCGCGAAATCCCCCCTCTTCTGATATTCGAGCGCAACACTCTCCTCTCCGAAATAAATCCTCCTATCGCCATGCTGATGAGCCGCAGCATTAGGGCCATGCTTCAACTCATAATCACGATTCACTTCCTTTGGAGTCCTGAAAATCGGAAACGAAATGCAGTTGTGCACCAACACCGACACGGAGCCCACGAGAACATGGAAGGTGTGAACACCGTCGACTGTAATGTTGTAGACCCGCCGAGTCTGAGTGTATGACCGTGTACCCGACACCTCGGCAGGTGAACCGTCTGCCGTTCGCAAGCGGTCACCGGCCCTGAGATCCTCAGCGTCAATCCAACGTCCCTGCTCGTCGACCCAGAACGGGTGCCCATCTGTTGCGGTGAGCTCCTCCGAGCCGCTCCGAGTCGTAACGGTCAGCGAGACGAGGTTCTTCTCGCCCTCCCCCACGATGACGTCGGTGACAGCCCTGTGCTCCGTCGTGCCAGTAGTCGGATCGGTCGCCACGACCAACTCACCGA
This sequence comes from Umezawaea beigongshangensis, assembly GCF_016464305.1. Lineage (GTDB taxonomy): Bacteria > Actinomycetota > Actinomycetes > Mycobacteriales > Pseudonocardiaceae > Umezawaea_A > Umezawaea_A beigongshangensis. The sequence goes on along the minus strand of NZ_JAEIOJ010000019.1, from coordinate 59,270 downwards.
CCTCGACCTCAGAAATCGCCTTACGGGAACCATCGGCCATGAGAACCAGTGCAGCGGGCACGAAGCTGTTGCAGTCGGGAAAAAGGTCCTTCAGGCCCGCTTTCACCCCACCCTCTGCCAGCGCCTTACCACCGTTCACGGCTAGGCGCTTGGCCACGACGCCGGAACCTCCGGTACCAATGGCCAGCAGCGCGTCGGGCACGAGGTGCCCCAGTGCCCGTGCCGGGTCAGTGGCCCACATGTCCCAGTCGATCATCGTCTTACCGAATGCGACCGGATTCTGCACAGCTGTGCCGAGGCCCGTGAAGATGCTCCCAGCGGTGCCCAAGAAACCCAGGGGATCCATCACCGCCCGAACCGAGGAGGTCGACCAGGCGAAGTGCAGCAGTTGACCGGTGGCTTCGACGGCGCCCTTGCCGAAGGATGCCATCTGTCCGAGCGCCGGGCTCGCCGCCACCGCGGCGTCCCACGCCATGTCCAGGGTCTGCTGCGCGTCCTGCAGGCTCATGTCGCTGACGGCGCTGAGGACCCGGGCCGGAATCGTCGGAATCGCGGACATGACGTAGTTCACCGAGTTGGCGATGGGCTGGAGGATGTACTGGTTGCTGAAGTCGCTCATGGGTGCCAGGACGTTGTCCACGACCCATCCAGCGACCTGGGGCATCGAGCCGATGACCTTGTCGATCTTCTGCTTGCCCCAGTCGACGGCCTTGCCCAGCGAGCCCTTGATGCGGTCGATCGCGTTCGCGGCGGTGTTCTTGAGCTGGTCCACAGCCTTGCCCGCCCAGGCGGTGAACTGGGAGAACTTCTGCTTGGCCCAGCCGATGGCCTGGTTGAAGGTGTTCTTGACCCAGTTTCCGAACTGGCTCGCCTTGCCCTTGATGAAGTTGACGACCTTCTTCGCCACGTTCTTGCCCAGGTTGATGACCGAGCTGACCTTCTTCGAGACGTAGCCAGCTGCGCTGGACGCCGCGCTCTTCGCCTTGTTCACGACACTGCCGATGGCGTTGCCGACCCAGTCGAAGCCCCAGTGGCCGTCGGGGTCGTTGTAGCGCAGTGGTGATCCGTTGCCGTAGCCGTAGCGGTTGAACAGGATCGAGTCGCCGCTACCGGCCTGGACGGTGTCGCGGGAGGTGAACGAGCCGGTGTCGGGGTCGTACCAGCGTGCACCCATGTCGACGTCGCCGGTGTCGGGGTCGGTCCACGCGCCCTGAAAGCCCGCGGAGCGCTGCTCTCCGCTGGTGGAGAGGACCTTGCCGAACGGGTCGAAGGACACGGAGTCCACGAGGCTGGAGCCGCCATCCTGCGGGGCAAGCCAGCCGATGAGGTCGCCGTGCATGTCGGCGACGGCGACGCGGGCGTCCTGGCCCTCCTTCAGCGAGATCAGTTCTTCGCCTGGGCCGCGGCTGTAGACGGTCGTACCGTCACCGGCCAGCGCGTGACTGGTTCCGCTGTAGGAGAAGGACTTGCCGTTGCGCACCACGACGCGTCCCAGCGCATCGTACTGGTAGGTGGTCTCCCCCTGGCCGACGAGCCGGTCGAAGGCGTCGAAGGTCAGCTCGTCGGTCAGACCGGCGCTGGTGCGGCTGGTGAGCGTGCCTCGGGCGGTGTGGGTGTAGGTGAAGTCACCGTCGGATTGAAGTCTGTTGCGCTCGTCGTAGACGGAGGTTTTGGAGCCCGCGCCGGTGCGGTTGCCCGAGGCGTCCCACGTGTAGTTCGTGGTGTTGCCGTTGACCGTCCACGACGTCAAGCGGCCAGCGTGGTCGTAGCCGTAGGTGTTGTCCGACGCGCCCGCAGTGCCGGTGGTCTTCTTGCGGGTGACGTTGTCGGTGAGGTCGTAGCCGTACTCCGTCGCCGCTACGACGGTTCCTCCGGTGCTGGTGACGACGTCTGCGGTCGGCCGCCCCAGGTCGTCGAAGGTCAGGTTGCGGCGGTGCCCGGACCCGAGCAGGACGGAGTTCATCTGGCCGGTGACGTCGTAGCCCATCACCTGGGTTCCACCGGTGATCCCGTCCACGACGGTCGCGAGCCGGCCCTTGTTGTAGGTGTAGCGGGAGGTGCCGGAGGCGTCGGTGCGTTCGGTGAGCCTGCCGCTGCCGTCGTAGGCGAAGCTCGACGAGCCGGACGGTCCCTGCGCGGACACCAGCTGGTCGCGGTCATCGTAGGAGAAGGTGTTGACGCCGCCGGGGGCGCTGACCGAGGTGAGGCGGCCGGCCAGGTCGTAGGTGCTGCTGCTCTGCGCGGTTGGCGCCTCGGCACCGGTGCCGGTCTCGGTGGTGAGCCGGTTGAGGTGGTCGTAGGTGCGGTCGCGCACCACGCCGCCGGGGGCGGTGGCCTTCACCGGGTTGGCCGAGGCGTCGTAGGCGACGGTCCACGTGCGGTCCGACAGCGCGGGGTGCGCCTGCGTGGAGGGTTCCACGACGGACTCCGGCAGGTTCAGGGAGTTGAAGCCGTAGAACGTCGAGTTGCCGCGGCCGTCGGTGTAGCGGGTGCGGTTGCCCGCCGCGTCGTAGCCGAACGACGTGGTGATCGTCTCGGTGTCCGACACCGGCTCGACCTGGCGCACCAGGTGGTTGAGCGCGTCGTGCTCGAACCTGGTGGTGCGGCCGAGCGCGTCGGTCTCGGCCACGGTGTTGCCCGCCGGGTCGTGCTCGAAGCCTCGCTTGCGCAGCAGCGAGCCGTCCGGGCCGAGGTCGAGCAGGGCCGTGACGCGGCCTGCGTCGTCGTAGCGGGTGGCGTTGATCCGGCCGAGCGCGTCCTTCGTGGTCGCGCGACGCCCCACCTGGTCATAGCCGTACTGCACGGCCACGCCTGCGGGATCGACGGCCGTGATGAGCTGGCCGGCGGTGTCGTAGCGCCGCTGGCTGATCTCACCGGTCGGCGAGGTGGTGCTGGTCAGGTTGCCGCTGTCGTCGTGGAGGAAGACCGTGGTGAGTGCCGCCGGTGCGGGGACGCGCTCCAGGGTCGTGCTGGTGAGGGGGCGGCCGAGGTCGTCGTAGGTGGCCTGGGTGCGGGCGCCCAGCGGGCTGGTCTGCGACAACAGTTCGCCCTCGCGGCTGTAGCTGTAGCGCCACACGCCGCCGGGCTGCCCGTCCGCGGCCGGGTCGTGCTTCTCGATCACCCGGTTGAACTGGTCGTGGGTGTAGCGGGTGGTGTGCCCGCGGCCGTCGGTGGTGGCGGCCACGTTGTCCGCGGCGTCGTAAGAGGTGGTGATCGTCGGGACGATCTGCGTGCCGCCGCCCGGCGGGGTGTAGCCCGGCAGCGTGGTGCGCACCGCGCGGCCGAGACGGTCGTAGTCGGTGCTGGTCACCCGCTCGTCGGCGTCGCGCACGTGCGTGGGCTGATCGAAGGCGTTGTAGCCGGTGGCCGTCGTCGGCCGCGTCGTGCTCGCCTCGCCTGCCCCGGACTCCACAGCCACCGGCGGCGCGATGGAGGTGACCTGGCGGCCCATCTCGTCGTAGGTGTAGTTCGTGGTGTGGCCTGCGGGGTCCGCGCCCTCGGTGGTGCCGCGGGCGTCGGTGAGGGAGACCAGCAGGTTGCGCTGGTCGTAACCGCGGCTCGTGGTCAGCGCGGTGTTGCCGACCAGGACGCTCTGGCTGATCTGGCGGCCGGGCGCGTCGTAGCCGTAGTCCACGACCGTGGACGACGCGCTGGCGAAGAACGGCAGGTTGGACGGCTTGCCCGAGCGCACCTCCCGCACGACGTTGCCGCCGGCGTCGTAGGTGTAGTCGGTGCGGCGGGCGATGCCGGTGGGGTCGACCACCGTGCTGGAGGGCCTGCCGTTGACGTCGAGGACCTGTTCGGTGACCAGGTCACCGCCGCCGCCGGTCTGCCTGATCAGGTTCCCCGCCGCGTCGTACTCGTTGCGGACCAGTTCGATCGTCCGGGTGCGGGGCTGGGGGACACCGGCTACCAGGTCTTGGGGATTGCGGACCTTCTCGGCGAAGATCTGGTGCAGCAGGTCGTCGCGGTAGTAGGTGTAGGAGCGGGTGCGTCCCATGGCGTCGCTGCGCAGCACCAGCCGACCCGCGTGGTCGTAGACGTTCTCCTGCAGCACGAGGTCGCCGCCGGTCGGCGCCCCCTGGTCGCCGCGCCAGTTCTTCAGCGTGATCCGGGCGACCTGGTTGCGTGCGGTGTAGGAGAACTCGGTGCGGTTGCCCGCGGCGTCGACCGTCCACGTGGTGTTGCCGAAGGAGTCGAAGCCCTGGCTGGTCTCGCGGCCGTCGGCGTCGGTGGTCCTGGTGGGCCTGCCGTGCTCGTCGTGGACGTAGGTCGTCGTGCGGGCCTCGTCACCGCCGGTGAGGTCGGAGACCTCGATCTTGGTCTGCAGGCCGTCGGCGTCGAACTCGGTGGCGGTGCGGGTGGTGTGCACGACGCCGGTGATCGTGTTGCGGCTGGGCGGGCTGGTGACGGCGACGGGACGGGAGGCGGTGTCGAAGGCGTAGGTGGTGGTCAGTCCGCCGGGGTGGTCGGCGGAGATCTGCGTCTGAGCGGTCTTGCGCCCGATCGCGTCGTAGACGAACCGGGTGATCAGCCCGGTCGGTGTGACGACCTCGGCGAGGTCGCCGTTGGAGCGGTAGGAGTAGCGGGTGATCTGGCCGCGTTCGTCGGTGGTGGTGTCGGTGAGACCGGCGGGGGCGCTGCCGCCGCCGAAGGCGGGGGTGGCGACGGTGGTGTGGGTGATGGTGCTGCGCGCACCGCCTGGCGCGGTGATGCTTTCGACGTCTCCCCTGCGGGAGTAGGTGTAGGTCGTGCGGTAGGTCTGGTCGTCGCCGCTGCTCGACCGCGCGTCGCGCGTCTCGGTGGGTTTGTCGTTGACCGGGTCGAGCTTGTCGATCGGGTTGAGGTGGTAGCGGGTGTAGCTGGTCTGGCAGGGCTCGCCCTCGACCCGGCACGTCGTCGACGAGGTCGGGTTGCCCCGGTCGTCGTGGGTGGTGCGGATCTGCGCGCCCACCTCGTTGGTGACGGAGTCCTGATAGCCCTTGTCGTCGTAGGTGAACGTGCGCACGCCCTGGCCCTTGATGGGGCCGGTCTCCCAGTTCGGCGGGCTGGTGATCGGGCCGCCGCAGAAGATCGGGCCGCCGCTGGGCGGTGTCGGTTGCGTGGTGCACGCCGGTGTGGTGGGAGTGGTGGTCTGCGAGGGGCGTGGCTGGTTGCCGTCCTCCCTGGCTGTGATGCCCAGGGGGGCGGCGTAGCGCAGGATGCGGCCGCGGCCCGCGTCGTAGTCGTAGTCGTGCGGGCTGTTGCCGGGGTCGGTGACGGTGACCGTGACGACGGGGTCGGTCTCGTTGCCGGAGGTGCTCGGGGTGCCGATCGCCCACGATCCGCCGTTGCCGTCGACGAGTTCTGCCAGCCGGTCGTGCACGGTGTCGTAGGTCATCGTCGCGGCGGTGCGGCCCGAGGGCAGGACGATCTCGCCGAGCTGGTCGGCCGCGGCGGCCGCGGCACGGTGCTCGCGCGCCGCGGGCAGGCCGACCGGGTGGTGGTAGACGGCGACCTCGGCGATGTCGCCGTCGAAGAACCAGCGCGGCGTGGTGCCCCAGCTCGGCCAGGTCCCCGCCGCGTAGGCGGCACCGATCTGGGTGAACGGCACCTCCTCGGCGGTGATCGTGCCGTCAAGGGTGCCGACCTGCACACCGTCGAGGTAGAGGGTCTGCACACTGGTGGAGCCGGAGAGCACGACGTGGTGCCAGCCGCCGTCGTTGACCGGGGCGGAGCTGGTGATCGGCTTGGACTCGCCCTGCCAGAACTGGCCGCGCAGCAGACCGTCGACGCCGATGTAGAGCACCGGGACGGCGGCGGCGCTGGAGTCCTCGCTCAGCGCCTTGCGCTGGTGGGCGAACAGCGGGCCTGCCCCCTGGTCGGAGCGGAACCACAGCTCCACCGCGGCGTTGCGGCTCTTGACCGCGGTCCCCTCGGGCAGGGTGACCACCGAGTCCGTGCCGTTGAAGCGCGCCGCGGTCACGCCGGTCCCGGACAGCGGGCCGGGCACACCGAGCTGGACGGCGGCGTGTTTGCCGTTGTCCTTTCCGACGCGGGCCGCGACCTGACTGGCCGCCACGTCACCGGTCGGCTCTCCCAGGCGCCAGTAGGAGGCGGGGTTCGCGTCGAGGACCGTGCTGCGGTAGTGCGACCCGGCGGTGTGACCGTAGCGGGTGCACTCGCCCTTCGGGTTGCACACCGAGGTCAGCAGGTCACCGTCGTAGGTGTACTTCCACGTCAGCGCGGCCCCGTCGACCGGGTCGGTGGAAACCTCGGCGACGTGGGCGCCGTTCCAGGTGAAGCGCAGCGACCGGCCGCTGGCCTCACTGCGCACGACGGCGAGCTTGCCGCCCGAGCGGGTCAGCGTCACCACGCGGTTGTGGGCGTCGGCGATGCGGCTCAACGCACCAGCGGCGGTGAAGGAGTAGACCGTCCCCGTCTTGTCCTGCAACCGCCACGTGCTGTCGGACTCGTGGTTGAGCACCGCGTAGCGGCCCCCCGGCGGGGCGAACGTGCCGTCGGGGTTGCGCCCGAACCTGGCCTGCTGGCCGTCGGGATGGGTGACGACCACGTTGCCCGAGCCGTCCTCGTCGGGCAGGACGGACATGTCGTAGCGGGTCGACCACCCCGCGCCGAAGGCGTTGCCGCGACGCGGGTCCAGGCTGTTGTAGGTCCGGCTCACGGTCAGCTCGGGACCGACGGAGGCCACCGAGGCGTCGACCGCGCTGCTGAAGTAGTTGCCCGTCTGCGGGTCAAAGTCCTTGCTGATGCCGCTGTAGGGGGCCACCGACAGGTGCGAGGTGATCTCCGGCTGCGGCACCACGGTCAGCAGCGCGCTCTGCGGGCCGGGGTCACCGTAGGCGGCGCCGTTGTAGGGGGTGACCCGCCAGTAGTAGGTCTTGTCCCAGCGCAGCTTGCCCGCGGGAACGGTCCACGTCGGGTTCTGCTGGTATCCGGAGTTGAAGCAGGCGGTGTCGTTTCCCAGCGCGTCCTTCTCGCACACCTGGAAGTCGTAGCTCATCACGGCACCGGGCGGCGGGGCGATCATCACCGCGTTGGCCCACAGCGACGGCGTGAGCAGCGGTGAGGGGTAGCCGTTGGGCGGGTACTGGTCGACCAGCCTGGGCGGCTGCTCGTAGACCACCAGGACCAGGCGCAGGACCGGGAGCATGTCGTCGGACAACCACTTGCGTCCCTTGTGGACGATGCTGAAGTCGACGAGGTACTTGCCCGGTTCGAGCCGCTGGATCGTCGGTGAGAGCACGGCGCTCTGACCACGGGGGACGTCACCGGGCAGCTGGGCGGCGTTCTCGACCTCCTGCACGCGCGTGCCGGACTCGGTGAAGACCCGGTAGCCCAGCACGAAGTCCTGCGGTGTCCACGCCTGCGACCCCCTGTTGGTGACCGACAGCGTGACCTTGCCGTCGCTGGCCCTGGTGATCGGCGGGTCGGGGGTGGGGTTGAGGAACTCGTAGGACACGTCGTAGGGCGAGTGCGTCACGTACAGCGAGGGAGCGGCCTCTCCCGTGGCGTGTCCGGCGAACTTCTTCCACGCGTACACGTCGTCGACCGGTGCGCGCACCGTCAGGCCGTGGTTGGCCTGCTCGCCCTTGACCCACCGCTGGACCAGGTCGCGGCCGCCGGTGCCGAGGTTGATGACCTCCCACGCGGCGGGACAGCCCTCGCGGCCGTGCGCGAAGGACGCCTGTGTCAGGGCTTCGCCGTGGGCGGGTCCGGGGTAACCGCCCGAGGTGCCCCACACGGCGGTGACGGCGTGAACCGTCACCGGGCGCGGCGCGCACGAGTAGGAGTGGATGTTGGCCAGTGCCAGGTGCGCGGCGAAGATCTTGTAGTTGCGCAGCCTGTTCTCGATACCGTCGAACTTGAGGTAGGTGGCTGCCGTCGTGCCGTCCACACGGCCGGTCTTGAGCTCGATGCCGGAGGTGTCGCGGAAGCCGTCCTGGGTCACCATGCTGGAGTTGGTGGTCTGCGGCTCGATCGTGGGATCGACCAGGACGGGGTACTGGCGGGCCGGGTCGTCGAGCCAGGCAGCGTCGACGTCCACTCGCAGCGCGGGCCCGCCCTCGTGCTGGACGAGGGAGTAGGTGACCGCTTCAGAACGGGCGGGTTCACCGGAGAGCGGGTCGACCTTCGAGTCGACCATGAAGCCGCGGGGGAACTGCGCCCGCTCCACCCCTGCGGAGTCGCGCAGGGCCACCCGGCCGTCGACGATCTCGGCCGTGAGACCGGTCAACTCCAGCGGGAACGTCCACGACCTCGGAGCCGACCTCGACCGCAGGACCAGGGTCTCCTTCATCGCACCCGGCCGCACGTCGATCCGCAGGTCGGCGTCGGTGAACACACCGGGGTAGGTGAGGCTGCTGGCCTCGGGACTGCCCGTGACGGCGTTCGCGCCCGCGAGGCCGAACGACAGCCGGTGCTCGGCGTCGAGAGCGACCTCGACCAGGTCCTGCGGCCCAGCGGTGCGGGCGAAGCGCAGGTCAAGCGCGTCCGCCGCGTTGCGCCAGCCGTCCTCCGGGGTGTCACCGGCCGGGACGACCGTGGTGTCGATCGGCTCCATTCGCCCGTCGGGCGTGCGGTGGTTCACCGGCTCCGAGGTGAACTCGGTGGTGCGGGAGCCGTCGGCGTTGGCGTAGGTGCGCTCGTGCTCGCCGCGCTCTGCGGCGAGCTCCTGGCTGGTGGCGGCGTCGTAGCCGTGCACCTGCGGCTCGCTGGTGGAGGTGCTCACCTCGTTGGCGGCCGGCTTCACCTCGCCGCCGAAGGACACCGGCGGGTACTTCGACTGCTCGGAGGCCGCAGCGCGGTTCTCCCCCGCTTCGGCGATGGGGCGTTCGGCGAGCGCTTCGCGCGCCGCCTCGGTCGCGGAGCCCCAGCGCTGTGCGGGCGCCTCACCCATCGCCTCGACCAGGTCGTCCAGTCCGTCGAACAGCGGAGGCATCAACTGCGACGCGGGCGGGCCGGCCATCGCCAGCAGCAGCGCCAGCACCAGCAGCACGATCTTCGACCGCACAGCGCGCAGGCGTCTGGCCGGTACACGGAAACGGGCAGCACGAAACGAGCTCCGAGCCACAGCGAACTTCCCCCCGATTACGTGCACCGGACTCTGCACGTGGAGCCGGCGGTCCCCTCGACCGCAGGGACAAAGATCCTGTACTTCGCGAGAAAAAACAACTCCCAATAACCCAAGACCGCCCTCGATACCAAAAAACAGGAACACGAGGCAAGGTTCTCTCGGGCCAACATGACTGTGATCACGATCACCAGTCAAGATGTAACGTCTTTCTCATTTTCCGGAGCAGTTACCGGACGGTGACACAGCCGTCTCAATACGCTGCAATCATTGGTATCCCACCACAAGATTTGCAGTAGAAATACTTACGAATAAAATAGGAAAATCCAAAGATCAGCGACAACTACGAGAAGCGTCGAAATCAGAGCTGATCCCACGAGACGCCGAAGATTCTGCGATGTCATGCCACCGGGGTTGATCAGTTGTCGATACTTCTGATGCTCGACCAGCACCAGCGGAGGCTCGCTGCCGCAACCGCTGGCCATCAGGGCCCCACAGGACGCCTGTACCGGCGCGACGATCACGAGAGCAGCGGTCTTCCTCCCTCCGCCAACCGGATCGTCTCGCCATGTGAACTGACGGTCCGCCACGCGCGTTGAAGGCAGGTCACCCACCGGTGGGGTTCCTCGTTCACGCACCCCAAACTTGCTCCAGCGACAGCTAGGACGTGATCACGGACGTGGCCACCAGCTCAGTCGTCGAAGTCCTGCCGACATTAACGTCGACTTCGACCGGCACGGCATCCCACGCCCACCTTCCTGACGAGCCGCAAGCTGACACGACAGCGATCAGAATTCCCGGCAGAGTCAAGCTGAGGAGTTCGCAACGTCGTCACCGGCTTCCCCTCGTGGTTGCGTACAAGCACGCGCACAGGCCCGGTGGTCACTCGAAGCAGTTCCAGCGAACCGCTTTCCCAAACAGCGCGATATCAGCGGACTGCTGTCACATGACTGTCCGCCAGCGCCCCGGAACCCCTGTCGCCGATGTGAGCTGTTCGGACGAGGGCGGAGCAGTCGCTGCGGTAGGGATTGCCGTGACGGGCGCAACTCACTCCGCGCGGAGCCTGCGCGCGGGACGGACGTAGTGCTTGTGCAGTGCGCCGACGTGGCCCGCCCAGAACAGTTGGCGCTCAGATGCCTTCGCGGGTACCGGAAATCCCTTGGACCTAGCCAAGACGTAGAAGCCGGAACCCGCATCGTTCGCATCGAGGTACTGGACGAGCGCGCTGATGAGCAGTCCTCCGGTCTCGGCGAAGCAATCCTCGACGACACGCTCCAGCAGGTCACCGAGAGCGGCTCGCTCGGACGGCAGGCCGAAGTCAAAGCCCTTGACGCCGGTGCGCCTGACGAGGACGGCGTTGAGTTCCGTGTACGTGGTGGTGCGTTGCAAAGCCGCCTGCTCGACCAGGAACTGCTTTCCCTCCTGCACCAACCTGTCCCACTCGTCATCGGAACGTCCGTAGTGCACGATGGCCGGCCTTCTTCCGCTCGTCTCGTCGACCGCTGGAGATCAGCGAATCGCGTGCTCGACTCGTGAGGGTCGCTGTGGTGCGGGTACCTCGTCGTGAACCTGGAAGATCTTCTCACGGTGTGCTCGAGAAGCACCGCACTCCTGCGGTTGGTCAACGAGCAGCTCTGCGCGAGCGCGTGAACAACGCGTTGGATCGAGTGCGCGGGTCGAGCACGTCCTTCGGAGCGATCATGACCGACTGAGCGGCATCCGCTCGCAGAGCAGACCGAAGCTCGCTCGTACGCAGGGTGGCCTTTCGAGTAGTCGGTCTCGGCGAGGCTTCGGTGGGACACCTGCGCTGAAGCAGGGCAGGCCGTCGATCACCCCGTCTTGGCCGTCGTGCAGGCTGCGGACGAAGCTGTGCAGGGCGCGCAGACCGTCGGCCAGACCTTATTGGTCGAGGTGCCAGCGCCAATGATCGGCTCGGGTACCACGGCGTTGACAGTGATGCCGCAGCCGCGCAGCTCACGGGCAAGTCTCAGCGTCAGCCACTCGACAACGATCTTCGCCGCGACACGAGGCACGCAACTCCGAGGTAGCGACGGTGCGCACCGGAGACCGGATCGCACAGGGCACCGGCACGTGCGCCCAGACCTCCTGCTCGACGTCGTGCGGCGAGCGTAGACGCAGCCACTTGTCCGGGCCGCGCCAATGTGTCTTGCACTCGTACAGTGCGGGCGCGATCTGCCAGCACTGGCAGCACAACACCGCCAGCTCGCCAGGGTTCACCTCGCGCTGGCCGCGCAGGTAAACCCTGCGAGAGGGGCCGCATCACACGCGCAGATCCAGTTCAGCGTGTTGCCGAAGGGCGTGGGCGTACAGGTCGTGTCGGGCCTCGGACACATGCACTAACCCCGCCGAAGGGCGGACGGTCACTTCGACCGTCCGCCCTTCGGCGTTGTAGAGCATCCCCAGCCCGAGTCCGGCGAACAGGTCTTCCAACTTCACCGGATCACCACGGCCGATGACGCTCCCCACGTCCCCGAGCGCGTCGAGCACGGCGTGGACCTCGGCATCGGTGATTCCGTCCGGCGTGCTCGTCCCGTTCAACTCCGCTCTCGCGGCGCTCCGCTGAGCCTGGGCCGCGTTGGTCGCTTCGACCAACGCGGCAGGCTCTATCCCGGCCTCGATGGCGGCTCGAAGCCGCTTCACCTTGCCTTCCGCCGCTTCCAGTCGCTTCTTGGCCACATCGTGCGCGGCGGACGTGGCAGCGGTCTTCTTCTGCGACGCGACCAGCGCGGCAACCGTGCGGTCGCGGTTCTCCGGAGCGAACAGCCGTCGAGCCACTTGCCAGTCGAACGCCGTGCGCACGCCGATCACGGCCCGGCCTTCGACGACCTGCTGGACAGCACCACGAAGGGCAGTCCCACCCTGCGGTGGGCGCTGGACCACGGCCGGTACGTCACCCGTGCCGCCACCTCGCGCGAGTTCCTGGCCCAGTACTCGAACTCCCACCTGCGCGACGGCGTCGCCGAGCGCATCAGTTGCCCGGTGCTGGTCTGCTCGGCGGACGACGACGTGGACTTCGCGGGAGACGGGGCGACCAAGCCTCAGCCCCAGGCGCTCTACGACCACCTCACCGCTCCCGCGCACCCGCAGAACTTCACCGCGGCGGAAGGCGCCGACGCCCACTGCCACGCGGGCGCCGGACCGTGGCGCGCGTCCTCGACCGGCTGCGACACCACGATGGGCCACACCGAGCACACCATCAGCGCACAACACGAGGAGACAGCGTGAACCTGCGGGAGATCAGCGATCGCCTGGAAGTCCAGGAACTCGTCCACCAGCTCGTCCGCAGGGGTGTTCTCGAAGCGGCGCACCGGACGGTCGCGAAGCCGACCCACCTCAGCCGGTTGTTCGGCCTCGCGAGGCCGAACGTCCGGTGGCGCAGGTCGCGCGGCGCGGTTTCCGATCCGCGACCGCGACGGCGAGTTCCCCGCCCTGTCCGACCGAGCAGCAGCCACCCACCCCGCCATCCGCCGACGACGGCGACTGGTCAGCGTCCTCAGCGAGTACCACTACGTCCAACGCCGAACTGCCGGGTCGCCCGCGCCCCCGGCTCCGTGCGGTCCGGTCAGAAGGCGTCCAGCAGCGCCGCCATCCGCTTCTCCACGTGCGGCCGGGCTTCGTCGCCCGTGAAGATCCACGGCGAGCGCTCCTCCATGCCAGCCACCACCATCTCCCCCACGGCGTCGATGCCGGGTCCGCTCCTGAGGAACGCCTCGACGCCGGGCACGAGGTCGTCCCGCAGAGCCACCCCGGCGTTCGACGCCCTGGTGTTCGCGACGATGCCGGTGTCGACCGGACCGGGGCACAGGACGCTGACGTCGATGCCGTGACCTGCCACGTTGAGCCGCAACGACTCCGACAGGCCGACCACGGCGAACTTGGCCGTCGCGTACAGCAGGTTCGAGTCGCTGACGAGCCCGGCGGCCGACGCGGTGTTCACGACGTAGCCCGCCTCGCGTTCGAGCATTCGCGGCAGGAACGTCTGGATCCCGTTGACCACGCCGGTGAGGTTGATCGCGAGAGCCAGGTCCCACTTGTCGTAGGTCAGATCGTGCACGGCGGAGTACGGCACGATGCCGGCATTGTTGAACAACAGGTCGATGCTGCCCAACGAGCGTTCCGCCGCGTCCGCGGCTTCCGCGAACGCGGCACGGTCGCGCACGTCCAGCCGGTACGTCTCCACGGCCGTGAGCCGGGCCAGCTCTTCCTTGCTGCGCGCCAGTGATGCCTCGTCGACGTCGGCCAGCGCCAGCCGCACGCCCCGCTCGGCGAACGCTCGCGCGATGCCCAGGCCGATGCCCCTGGCACCGCCCGTGATGAAGGCCGCCGATCCGCTCCAGTCCCGCATGGAAACCTCTCTGTGTTGAGCTGACGACACTATGCTGGTTGACACAGTACGCTGCTCGTCATGCGTTCAACGCCAGAAGACGACCTCTCGATCACGATCCGGTCCCTGGAGCGCGGTTCCCCCGGCGACACCGGACCCCCGATGTCGCTCGAACAGGTCCTGTCCACCGGCGGCCGGGCCACGCTGGCCACGTTCGCGGGTCTGCAGGTGCTCGACAGCGTCGACGGAGTGATGTTCGTGGTCTTCTCCCCGGAGATCCGCGACTCGCTGGGCATCAGCACGGCCGCCGTGGGCGTCGTCGGCGCGCTGGCCGGGTTGATGGTCGCGGTCGCCGCACTCCCGCTCGGACTGCTGGGAGACCGGCGTCGCCGCACGACGATCGCGGGCGTCGTCACGCTCGTCTGGGCCGCGGCGGCCGGACTGCTCGGCGTGGTCCACAACCTCTGGCAGGCTGCCGCCCTGCGCATCGCGGTGGGGATCGGCAAGGCGAGCGAAGGACCGATCCAGACGTCGCTGCTGGTCGACGCCTACCCGCCGACCGGTCGCGGACGGGTGCTCGGCCTGCACCGCGGCGGGCAGTCGCTGGGCATCGTCGTCGGACCGCTGCTGGCGGCGGCGTTCGCGGCGCTGATCCCCGAGGAGAACGAGCCCTGGCGGTGGGCGTTCGCCCTCCTCGCCATACCCGCGCTGCTGCTCGCGTTCGCCGCGTTCCGCCTGCCCGAACCACGGCGCGCGCACGTGACCACGTCGGCGCGCGACGCCGTCAGGAAACTCCTGAAGATCCGCACGTTCGTGCTGGTGATGGTCGCGCTCGGCGTGTTCGGCATGTCCGTGACGACGGTGCCGGTCTACCTGACCGTCGTCCTGGAGGAGCAGCTCGGACAGGACGCGGCCGCACGGGGAGTGATCATGTCCGTGTCCGCGGTGGGCGGGCTGATCGGCGCGGCCCTCGGTGGGGCGTTGAGCGACCGGCTGTTCCGGCGCAGCCCTCAGGCGTGCGTCCACCTGGCGGCGGGCGCGCTGACACTGCTGGGCGTGGGGTTCGCGCTGCAGGCCTACGCGCCGGACGTCGTGACGTACACCGTCATCGGGATGATCACGCAGGGCATGACGTTCGCCGGAATCATCGCGTTGAGCCTCGTCGTGGCCGCGGTGACACCGACGGAGTTCCGCGCGACGGCGTTCGCGCTGATGAGCGTCTACACGGGGCTGGTGGGCGGGCTCGGCGGAGCGGTGCTCACCGGTGTGGCGGAGGGCTTCTGGGGCGAGCAGGCCGCCGTCGCCTTCTCGGCGCCGCTGGCCTCGGTGCTGGCGGGTCTCGTCCTGGTCGCGAGCACCCGGCACGTGCGTCGCGACATCGCGCGATCCGGCGATCTACGATGACCGCCGTGAACTCCCCCGCGCCGCGCCGGATCGACGAGATCGGTGACGAGAGCCGCCGCCGCATCCTGGACGCCGCCGAGGAGCTCTTCGCCGAGCGCGGGTTCGACCGCACGTCCTTCGTGGACATCGCGAAGCGCTCGGGGATCAGCCGCGGCTCGATCCCGTGGCACTTCAAGAACAAGGACGGCCTCGTGCTGGCCGTCGTCGAACGGGTGGTCGCCCGGATCTGGCCGGCCGAGCGCTACCAGTCCGTCCCGTCGATCACCGAGGTGTTCTCCGAGACCGCGGAGCTGTTGCGCAGCGGCAACTCCGCGCTGGTGTTCATGATCCTGGTCGAGGCCCTCGGCGACCGGGGCGTCGTGCGCGAGCAGTACCGCGAGTTCTTCGCCCGCAGGCGCGAGGGGATCGAGGAGTTGTTGCGCCACAAGCGCCCGACCGGCGTCAACGCCGAGATGGCGGCCGAACAGGAGCGCACCGCCGCCGTGGCGCTCAACGGCGCGCTCCTGGGCATCCACCTGCAGGCGCTCGTCGATCCCGAGAACGTCGACCTCGACGCCGCGCTCGTGTCGATGGCGACGATGTTCGACCGGAACCTCGCCGACGTGTGGCGCACCGACCAGCGTCTGGAGTCGTCGGCTCGTCGTGGACCGTCGTGACGGCTCGTCGTGGACCTGCGTCGCCCGAATCCGCGCCGACGAGGTGGGTCCGCCGCGGCCGCAGGTCGAGCAGCGACCTGGTCACGGCGGTCTGCGGCGTCCCGAATCGGTAGACGTCGTCGTTGTGGGGAATCCGGGTGGCGAACTCGCGAACGTGTTCTCCCCCGAGGTCGTCTGCTCGCGGTCCACCTCGATCTTCACGGGAGACGACACGGGCTCGGGATGGCCCGCGAGGATGCTCGCCGGCTGCTGGTCCGCCCGGAGACGGTGCCGCGGTGGCACCGCGACCCGGTCGCACACCGCCACGCGGCCAGATCCCGCCCCGAGCGGCCCGGCCGTCCACCGACCATCCGCTCGATCCGACTTCTGGTGCTGCGTCTTCCGAGGCCGGTCACGACGCCGGACGGACGGGGTGCGCCCACCCGGCGTCGTGACCGGTGATCGTCAGACGTGCCGGGACGGCGGGCCGAACCACGTCCGCAGCGCCGCGGTGAGTCCGGCGGAGTCGGTGCCCGCCCACGCCACGTACCCGTCAGGGCGGACCAGGACCGTCTCGCGTGGCGGGGCCCCTGGTGCGGCGGTGACGGTCAGCAGGTCCACCCGGTCGGACCAGGGCGAGGCCGTGTCCGCGAGTGTGTCCGCCTCCGGCGGGCACAGCAGCATCGGCCTGCCGTGGCGCGCTCGCTCCGCCAGCCGCACGGAGCCGCCGTCGGCGTTCACCCGCAGGTCGGCAACCCACCTGCCCGTCGACGGGTGCCCGCCCGGTGCAGCGGACGGGTAGACGACGTCGGAGCCCGACATCATCGCGGCGATCCGGCGGGCCACCGAGGGGTCCACCAGCAGGTCGCCGAGCACTTCGCGCAGTGCGGTGACGTCGGCCCCGGGGGCCAGCAGTGCCGACTGCGCCCTGCTGGAGCTCATCACCCTGCGTCCGGCCAGGTGGCGTTCGGCGTGGTAGGTGTCCAGCAGGCCGGGCGGCGCCCAGCCGTCGATCTCGGCGGCCAGCTTCCAGGCGAGGTTGGCCGCGTCCTGCAGGCCGAGGTTGAGACCCGGTGCGCCGACCGAGGAGTGCGCGTGTGCCGCGTCGCCCGCCAGGAAGACCCGGCCCCGCCGGTAGTGCTCCGCCAGGCGCGAGCTGGTACCCGTCCGGCGTCGCAGCAGGTGCGAGCCGGTGCCGGTCGGCGGGCGCATCGACACCTCTCTGCCGGTCACGCGGGTCACCGCCGAGCGGACCTGGTCGAAGGTGACGGGCTCGTGTTCCTCCTGCCTGCCCCACTCCATCGTCACGACCCGGTGCGTGCCGGGACCGGCCGGGACGCAGGCGAACACGCCGTGCCCGGTCCGCCGGTAGGTGAGGCCGACGGGGGTGGAGTGGTCGCCGGTCAGCTCCGCCAGGTGCTCGTCGGAGAGCACGGCGTCCGCGGCGTGGGTGAGCGGGTGCGGACTGCTCGTTCCCGGGAAGACGATGCCCGCCTGC
Organism: Umezawaea beigongshangensis; assembly: GCF_016464305.1. Taxonomy (GTDB): domain Bacteria; phylum Actinomycetota; class Actinomycetes; order Mycobacteriales; family Pseudonocardiaceae; genus Umezawaea_A; species Umezawaea_A beigongshangensis. The sequence goes on along the minus strand of NZ_JAEIOJ010000019.1, from coordinate 42,315 downwards.
CTGCGGACCCTGCTGTGCGCGCCGTCGCACCCGACCAGGTACCGGGTGCGCAGCGTGCCCGTGGTCAGCCGCACCGTCACCCCGTCCGCGTCCTGCTCGAAACCGACCAGCTCGCTGCCGCGGCGGATCTCGGCGCCCAGCTCCAGCGCCCGCTCCTCCAGCCGTGTCTCCAGGTCCCACTGGTGGACGGTGAAGCCGTACAACTGGTTCTCCGGCCAGTCGTGCAGGCGCAGTGCCAGCCCGCCGTAGAGGTACGCCTCCAGCGGCCGGGGAGGCTCGGTGTCGCCGGTGATGCGCTGGTACAGGCCGCGGTGGTCGAGCAGCCTCACGACCTGTCCCACGACGCCGCCCGCCTTGGGCTCCCTGGCGCGCTCGTGCGCGCTGTCGACCACCAGGGGCCGCACGCCGGACAGGTGCAGTTCGGCGGCCAGCATCAGACCGACCGGGCCTGCTCCCACGATCACCACGTCGGGATCTTCGGTGACGAACTCGTTCACCAGTGTTGCTCCACGTCTGTCGGCGCACGTGCCGGTTCCGGTCGTGCGCGTGAGAAGGAAATCGGTGCTGTCGGCGGCGGTCAGCGGAAGTAGTGGCCGGCCTCCAGGTCGGCCAGGAGTCCGGGCTCGCGGGGGAACCAGCCCAGCAGCTCCTGCGTGTAGGCGCTCGACGCCGGCTGGTCGACGGCGAGGAGGCCGCCGAGAAAGCCGAGGGTCTCGGCGGGCAGCGACGCGCTGGGCAGACCGAGGTGCCTGCCGATGGCCCGGGCGACTGCCAGGACGGGTACGCCTTCGTCGCCGACCGCGTGCAGGACCGATCCGGCGGGGGCGTCCTCCAGCCCGGCGCGGAACAGTCGGGCCGCGTCGAGCACGTGCACGGCGGGCCAGCGCTGCGACCCGTCGCCGACGTAACCGCACACTCCGTCCCTGCGCGCGATGGCGACGAGCTGGGCGATGAAGCCGGCGTCGCCCTCGCCGTGCACGGACCGGGGCAGCCGCACCACGCAGGACCGGACGCCGTGCTGGGCGAGGTCGAGTACGGCGCGGGCGTTCGCCCCGCGCACCGCGGCGGGGCCGTCCCCGGCGGAGTCACTGCGCTCGGTGACGACGACGCCCGGTTCCGCCGGGGTTCCCGACGCCACCACCAGGGGTTTTCCCGAACCGGTCAGCGCCGCCCCCAGTGCCCCGAGCACTTCCCCCTCCTCCTTCACCGACTGTTCGAACCGGGAGAAGTCGTGGTCGAAGGCCAGGTGGATGACGCCGTCGGCGCCGCGGGCCAGTGCGGCCACGGCGTCGAGGTCCGCCACGTCGCCGAGGACCGGTTCGCCCCCTGCCGCCGCTACGGCACGCGCTGAGGAGTCCGACCGGACGAGGCCGACGACCTGGTGTCCGGCGGCGAGGAGTTCGCGCAGGACGGGGGAACCGATCCAGCCGGAGGCGCCGGTGACGAGAATTCGCATGAGTCGCTCTTTCCAGTGATGGGACTTGGTCCCGTCAACGTAGCACAGTGATGGGACCAAGTCCCATCGCCTATCCTGGGCGCATGAGCCGCTGGGAGCCGCGAGCGCGGGAACGACTTGTACGCGCCGCCGCGGAACTGTTCGACGAGCACGGTTACGACAGCACCACCGTCGTGCAGATCGCCCAGCGGGCCGGCCTGACCAAGAGCACCTTCTTCAGGCACTTCCCGGACAAGAGGGAAGTGCTCTTCGCCGGCCAGGACGTGCTGTGCGAGCTGCTGGCCAGCGGGATCGACGCCGCGCCCGACGAGGCGACGCCACTGACCGCTGTCGCGGCCGGCCTGGAGGCGGCGGCGGGCAACTTCACCCCCGAGCTGCGCGCGATCGGCCCCGTCCTGCGCGCCGTCGTCGAGAACAACAGCGACCTGCGGGAGCGGGAGGCACTCAAGCACCACTCCTTCGCCGACGCCATGGCGCTGGCGCTGCGCCGGCGCGGCATCGCCGAACCGGCGGCCGGGCTGGCCGCCTGGCTGGGCGTCCTCGCCTTCACCGACGCCTACGCGTGCTGGGTCGATCCCTCGTGCGACCAGGAACTGACCGCACTGCTCCGCCTGAAACTCGGCGAACTGCGCGCGGCCATCTCCTCCCTCGACTGAATCCACCCGGACACCGGGTACCCGGTGTCCGGGTACCCGGTGTCCGGGTACCCGGTGAGCACCCGCGAGGACGTCGCCCACGTGCTGGACGCGACGGTCATGACGGCGCAGACCGACTGGGCGGCACGGGTCGAGGCCGCCTCGGACGTGTCGGTCAGCACCAGCCGGGAGATGCAGGCCGCCGACCGGAACCCCGGCACGTGCGCTCACGCCACCGACGACTGCTCGTACGGCCGGTGCCGGCGCTGTCCGACCAGCGGCTCGTCATCGCACCCCACTTCCACCGGGCCGGTCTCGACTGGTCTGCATCAACCACATCCGACAGGGACGGCTGCCCCGCACCGCAGTTGGAGATCGTGAACTGGGCTGGTCGACCGGACGTGTCCCCCGGCGGGGTGACCCCCGTGACCGCCGGGGACGTCGCCGGTCGGGACACCGATCTGAAGGCCCTGACCGACGGTCTGGGTTAGTTGTTCACACCGTCCAGAGCCGAAGGCGACGTTCGGGCTGATGGTGCGTGCACCGGTGGCCGATGTGCCGACACCTCGGCGGGCCAGCGGTGCGCCTGCCGACCACGAGCCGTCCGCTCCGCCCGACTCCCGGTGCTGCACCCGGCACGGACGGCTTCAGGTCCTTTCGGGCCAGCGACCCGCGGCGCCCGTGCGCGCGGCGCAGCAGCGGCACGCCATGGCCACCACCGGGATCACCGGCAGGTCGGTCATGGCCATGATGTTCGCCTGGTGCCACAGCAGGGCGGCCCTGGGCAGGCTCACCGCCCCCAGGGCGCGCTCCACGAGCACGTCCAGTCGCGGGTTGTCGTACCCGCCGTAGTTGCCGGCGCCGCGCAGCACCTGCACCATCACCGAGCGGTTGTTGTTGCCGTGCCAGTCCGGGGTCCAGCCGGGCGCGGCGACGTCCCACTCCCCCGCCTCGCCCGCGTCCCGGTCGAACATCAGGCCGGCGTAGAACTCGCCGGTGGAGACGAACTTCGGCACCAGTTCGATCCCCGCTCGGCTCAGAGCGGATTCGAAGGCGCTGAACACGTTCCTGTGCAGTTCGGAGTCCCGCACGGCCATCACCAGACGCAGTCCGTCGGCGAAGCCGGCGTCGGCGAGCAGGGCACGGGACTTCCCGGGGTCGCCGCGGTCGCCGGGCGTGGGGTACGGGTCGTACTTCGAGTGGCCGAGAGCGCCGGGCGGCACCACGGAGTGCGCGGTCACGGCCGTCACGCCGGGAAGGGCGGCGAAGACGTCGCGGACCGCCACCTTGTCCACGGCGTACCCGATCGCCTGCCGCACGCGCAGGCTCGCGAGCGCGCCGTCCTGGTTGGGGCTGCGCAGGTTCAGCGCCAAGTAGGGGTTGAGGGTGTAGCCGGGGCACGGCAGAGCCGCGTCCCTCCCCCACGACACGATGCCGAACTGCCACGCGGGGTCGCTGTCCGCGGCGGTGCCGTGCCGGCGCACGACGATCCGGTCCGCTTCGACCCGGCGAACCGCGTCCGTGTCCTGGTCCCACACCGGGTTGGGCTCCAGCACCACCTCCTCCGCCGAGGCGGACGCGACGCGGTACGGGCCGTTGGCGCGTTCGCCCTCGTGCGGCTCGGGCAGCGCGGTCGCGCAGCCGGTGGACAGCAGGTTCACCAGGTCGTTGGCGGGTCGACGCAGGTGGAACACGAGGGTGCGGTCGTCCTCTGCGCGGACCTCGCGCACGGTGTCGCCGAAGAACCCGGCCACGTCGCCCGCGTGCGCGGGGTCGGTCATCCGCCGCAGGCCGCGCACGAAGTCGTGGGCGGTGACCTCGCGCGGCGGCTCGGTGTCCCACCGCACGCCGGGCCGCAGCCGCACCACGCACGTGAGCAGGTCGGCGGTGAGGCCACCGTTGTCCTGCGTCGGCACGGTCTCCGCGACGTCCGGGACCGGCACGAAGACCCGGTCCGGGTCAGCCACGTCCTCGACAACGGGCACGGCGAACAGGGTGCGCGACAGCACGCGCAGCACCTGGCCGGGCCGGACGTGGTGTGCGCTGTCCGGGTCGAGGTGGTCGGGGTCGTCGGGACCGAGGAAGGTCAGGGTGCGGGTGCCGGTCGTCGTGCCGGTGGTGCCCTGGGGGGCGCTGGTGCTCACCGCGTCTCCTCACGTCCACAAAAACAACTTGTTTTTCAAGTTACCTCGGACGTTGCGCCACGAACAGCCCGGTTCCACCGCACCACCCCGCCAGGTACTCCCCGACCAGGCCCGCCAGCGCGAAGGCCCGGTGGTAGTCGTCCTCGGTGAACAGGGACACCACCTCGGTCTCGGTGAACTCGTCGACGCCGTTCGCGTCGGCGACGACGAACCGGATCGTCATGCGGACGCGGTCGCCCTCGCGCACCGAACGGGTGAGCCGTGCGATCACGCGCCCCTCCTGCTTGACCAGGTGGCCACCCACGTACCCGTCGATGAACCGGTCCTCGAACCACCAGGGCTCCACCACCAGCACGCCGCCCGGCGCGAGGTGCCGCGCCATGGCCGCGACCGCCGTGGCCAGGTCGTCCGGCGTCGGCATGTACGTGATCGCGAAGAACATGCACGTGACGGCGTCGAACTCGCGACCGGCCGACACCGCCCGCATGTCGTGCGGGTGCACGACGAGTCCGGGCAACCGCTCCTCGGCCACCTCCCGCATGGCCGCGGCGGGCTCGACGCCCTCCACGTGCGCGAAGTGCTCCGCGAACGCCGCGAGGTGCGCGCCGGTGCCGCACGCGACGTCCAGCAGAGACGCCGCACCGGGGTTGCGGCGCCGCACCTCTTCGGTCACCGCGGCCGCCTCGGCCGCCCAGTCCTTGCCCCTGTCCGCGAACACCACGTCGTACAGCTCGGCGTGCTTCCTCCCGTATCCCATGCCATGTACTTTACTATCAGATAGTTAATAGGAGGTGTGATGGGCGAATCGCTCGTACGGGACTACCTGCTGCTCGGGCTGCGGCTCGGCCGCCTCGTCGACGGCTTCGTGGACTGCTGGTTCGGCGACCCGGAACTGAGCCGCCAGGTGGACGACGAGCCGCTCGCCGACCCGGCGGTGCTCGCGGCGTCCGCGCGGGCGCTGCGCGCGGAACTCGCCTCCGGCGACCTGTCCGAGGCGCGGCGGCGCTTCCTCGACGGCCAGCTCGGCGCGCTGGCCTGCGCGGCGGACCGGCTCGCCGGCGTCGAGGTGCCGTTCCTGGAGGAGGTCCGGTGCTACTTCGACGTGGACGTCGAGCTGACCGACGTCGAGGTCTACGCCGCGATCCACGACGAGATCTCCGCGCTCCTGCCCGGCTCCGCGCCGCTGCACGAGCGCGTCACCGCCTTCCAGGAGCACGACCGCGTCCCGCGCGGCGACCTGCTGCGCGCGACCCAGGCGGTCTCGGAGGAGCTGCGCACCCGTGCCCGCGCGCTGTTCGACCTGCCCGAGGACGAGTCGGTCGAGTACGAGGCGGTCACCGACCGGCCGTGGAACGCCTTCAACCGCTACCGGGGCGGGTTCCGCTCCACCATCACGCTCAACGCGGACGTGCGGCACCGCATGGCGGCCCTGCCGCTGCTGGTGACCCACGAGGCGTACCCGGGGCACCACGCCGAGCACTGCCGCAAGGAGCGGGTGCTGGTGCACGAGCAGGGACACGGCGAGCAGACCATCGCCCTGGTCAACACACCGCAGTGCCTGATGGCGGAGGGCATCGCGGAAGCGGCCCTGCCCGCCGTGCTCGGCCAGGACTGGGGCCGGTGGACGCAGGACCTGCTGGCGGAGCTTGGCCTCGTGATGGACGGCGAGCTGTCACAGCTCATGCTGAGCCGCACCACGCTGCTGATGGCCGCGCGGCAGGACGCCGCCGTCCTGCTGCACGACCGCGGGGCCGCCCCCGAGGACGTGGTGACCTACCTCCGGCGCTGGATGCTCGTGGACGAGCGGCGGGCCGAACACGCGGTGCGGTTCCTGACCGATCCGCTGTGGCGGGCCTACACGACCACCTACGTCGAGGGCTCGCGACGGGTGCGCGCCTGGCTCGACGCGCGCCCGGAGGAGCAGTCGGTGGCCACGCGCTACCGCAGGTTGCTGGACGAGCCCCTGGTTCCCGCGGACCTCGTGCCCTGAAAGTCGAGCGTCCCCGAGGCGGCCCCCGGCGCGAGGCGGTGCGCCCCGCGCCGGAGGAACCTCAGGCGCGCGCCTTGAACAGCTCGTCGGCCACGCCCTCGACGTGGTCGTGCCACGCGCGCAGCGCCGGGTCGCGCAGGACCTCGGAGCCGGGCTCGCCGGTCTGCACGACCGTCATGCGCGCGCCGCCGTTGCCCGGCTGGAACTCGTAGCGCACGGTGCCAGCGGGCTTGCCGTCGTTCAGCCACTCGAACTCGACCCGCTCGGACTCGGTCACGGCGGTCACCTCGGTGGCGGACAGGCCGGGGTGCGCGAACCCGGACGGCACCGCGCCACCGACGCTGACCGCGTCCGAGCCGGAGAGCTCGGCCCAGACCTCGTCGGCGGGCACGCGCAGCTGGCGCTCGTAGCGCACGGTCCACCCGGCCGCGGTGGTCTCGGCGGAGCCCTGGTCGAGACCGAACTCCTTGACCAGCCGCTCGTGCAGCGCGACGGAGTCGTTGTCGACCCGGATGTCGTCCCGGCCCTCGACGACCTGCTCCAGGGCGTCGAGGCAGTCGGTCCACCCCGAGGCGTTGCTCGCCGACGCCGGGCGGTCGTCGAAGGTGTGGGAGAAGACGAGCAGGGTTCCGCCCTCCTCCGGCGTGATCTCGAAGCGCAGGAGGTCGTCCTCCTCCCGGAAGGCGAAGACCTTCGGCGGGTCGACCTCGGTGATCACGCCCTCGAAGGTCGAGCCGTCGCCGGCGTCGAAGCCGACCTTGCCCCCCTCCCTCAGGTCCAGCTCGACGGCCGGGAAGGGGTACCACCTGCCGATGTGCTCCGGGTCGGTCAAGGCGCTCCAGACCTTCTCCGGCGGGTGGCGGAGGTGGCGCTCCATACGCAGTTGAGACCGGCCGTCGACAGTCAGCAGCGCAACGTCCTTCACCGGACCTTCTCCTTCACGTGTCGATCGGGCAGAACTGGGGTCACCCGAACATACCAGCATGAGTATATAACTTCAACAGCATGCAGGTGCGGGCTCCGCCGAACGACCCGGCGCGTTCACCGCGCCAGCGCTTCGACGCGCTCGACCAGCGACAGCGGCGCTGGCATGCCCGCCATCTCCTCCCGCACCTCCCGCGCCGCCGCGCGCGCACCCTCGTCGGACAGCAGCCGCTCGATCGCCTCGCCGTCCAACTCGTCCGGCGTCACCCACCGGCCGACCCCCCGGTCCTGCAGCAGCACGGAGTGCATGAAGTTCGGCGCCACCGCGGGCACCGCGAGCTGGGGAAGGCCGGCGTCCAGCGCGTTCAGCGTGGTGCCCGCGCCACCCTGGTGCAGGATGGCGGCGCACCCGTCGAGCAGTTCGCGCAGGGGCACCCACCCGCTCAGGCACCTGACCCCTCCCGACAGCACGCCGCCCCCGGACCCGGTCGGGTCCAGGTGCCAGGGGTCGATGCCGATCAGCACGAACTCCGCCCTCGACCGGCGGGCCAGATCGCCCAGGAGCGGCAGGAACCGCCCGAGGAACGCCTCCGCGTCCGCGTCCGGCCCGATGAGCCCCATCGATCCCAGGGTCACCGCCACCCTCGCCCGCCCCTCCGGGCGCGTGCGCAGGTCCTCGGGCACGACGCCCCCGCCGTTGTGGGGCACGTGGCGCATCGGCCACGCGCCCTCCTGCGCCTCCACCATCGACGGCGGCGCGATGTCGATGACGGCCCGCGGCACGGCGGTCAGGTCGCCGGCGGACATCCCGAGCCGGTCCAGGGTGGCGGGCACCAGCCCCGCCAACTCGTCGTAGAACCGCCCCGTGCGCAGCAGGCCGAACCCGTGCTCGACCGCCGGAACCCCGAGCGCCGCAGCGGTCACCAGTCCCGCGCCCTGCAACTGCGAGTGGACGACGAGGTCGGGCCGGAACTCCCGCGCGGCGCGCAACATCGGGTCGACGAACGTGCTCGCGACGTACCCCAGGACCGGCCAGCCCTCCTCCACGGTGCGCAGTCGCGACCACACCATCTTGCGGTGCCCCGGCGCGAGTTCCGGCATGGCCTCCGCCGAGCCGGGGTCGGCCGGTCCGAAGTCGACCACCGGGAGCCCGCCGGCCACCGCGAGGGCGGGGCCCGAGGTCGCGATCCGCACGTCGTGCCCGTTGGCGCGCAGTGCCCATGCGAGCGGAACCATCGGCAGGAGGTCCTTGGCCTGCGGTGTCGACAGGAAGAGCACCCGCATGATCACACTCCACAGCTAGGGCTTTTTTACTGGAAAAGTCTATAGTGGATATCCGAGGTCGGCAATCCGAGGAGCACCATGCGCGGTTACAGCGAGCAACACGCCGAGGTCTACGAGGACGTCCTCGTCAGCAGGGGCAAGAACTGGGCCGCGGAGGCCCAGCTGGTCACCCGGTTGATTCGCGAGGCGTGCCCGCGCGCGATCTCGCTGCTCGACGTCGCGTGCGGAACAGGAGCGCACCTGGAGGCGTTCCGGGAGGACTTCACCGACGTCGCGGGGGTCGACGCGTCGCGACCGATGCTCGACCGCGCCGCCGCCCGCCTGCCCGGCGTGCCCCTGCACCAGGGCGACATGCGCGAGTTCGAGCTCGGTCGCACCTTCGACGCGGTCACGTGCATGTTCTTCGCCGTGAGCTACATGCCCGACACCGCGGAGCTGGAGGCGGCGGTCCGCCGCATGGCGGCGCACCTCCGGCCGGGGGGCGTGCTGGTGGCGGAGCCGTGGTGGTTCCCGGAGCGGTTCATCGACGGTTACGTGGACGGTCACCTGGTGCGCGAGGAGCACCGTCTGATCTCCCGGGTCACGCGGTCGGTGCGGGACGGCGACACGACCCGGATGGAGGTCCGCATCGTCGTGGCGGAGCCGTCGGGCATCCGCGAGTTCACCGAGTACGAGATCGTGTCGCTGTTCACCCTGGACGAGTACCTGACCGCGTTCCGCGCGGCCGGGTGCGACGCGCGCTTCCTGCCCGGCGAGCCCAACCGGCGCGGGCTGCTGGTCGCCACGCGGCGGTGACCTCGCCGACGGTGCCCGGCCCCCGCGCTCGCCCCCACCGAGCCGCTGCACCCCGAACGGGTTCCGGAGCTGACCGGAGGCGCACCGGACCGGCGCGCACGAACCGATCGGGTCGCGGTCAGGACTCCGGCCTCGTCCCCGACGCCAGCAGCGCCTCGCCGGTGAGCACCACCGGCCCGTCGCCGAACTCCGCGCGCAGCGCGGCGACGCCGTCCTCGCGCAGCGCCCGCGCCCGCTCCGCCGACATGCTTCCGAGCATCGCGATCAGCGGTCCCATCGTGTGTTCGAACATGAGCCAGCACGACTCGGCGTCACCGACCTCGATCAGCGCGGTCTCGAACGACTCGACCGCCACGTCGGTGAAGCCGCCCGCGGCGAACAACTCCCTCAACCGGTCCGCGTCCGAAAGCGACACCGGACCGGGTCCGGACGGCGGGGCGTCGGGCGTCGGCACGTGCCGCGCGATCACCTGCGAGCTGATGCGGAACGCCATGCAGCGCCCCGGGTCTCCGAGCGTGGTGGCCGCCATCCGACCGCCCGGTACGAGCGCCTCGCGGACCGCGCGCAGGGCCGCGCCGGGATCGGGCATGTACTGGAGGCCGACACGGCACACGGCGACGTCGAACTCCTCCGGGGCCAGGCCGAGGTGACCCTCGTCCGGCACGACGCGGAACTCCGCGTTGGTCACGCCGTGCGCCCGCGCCCACGACCGCGCGCCCTCGATCATCTCCGGGGAGATGTCCAGCCCCAGCACGCTCCCCCCGGCGCCGACGGCGGCGGCCAGCGCGTCGGTGGGGTTGCCGATGCCGCAGGCCAGGTCCAGAGCCCGGTCACCCGGTCGCGGCGCCACCGCGTCGAGCAGCCGGCCGGTCATCGTCCCCGACGCGGCGGAGAGGTTGTCGCGGAACTGCGACCACCCCGGCGCGGAGAGGGCCCACTCCTGGCGTTGCTGCTCGCGAGCGGTGTCCGCGTCGATCATGAGCCACTCCCCGGTCTCTCGATTCTGCTAACATAAGATATAGTAAATGCTGACCTGCGTGCTACCCGACCACCAGATGCCAGGCGGTGTCGATGCCCGAAGTCCCGGACCGTCCGATCCGAATCGGAGTCCTCGGTTGCGCCCGCGTCGCGTGGCGGCGCTTCCTGCCCGCGGCGGTGCGCGTTCCCGACGTCCGGGTGGTCGCGGTGGCGAGCCGCGACGCGGGCAGGGCCGAGCGGTTCGCGCGGGAGTTCGGCTGCCTCCCGGTCACGGGTTACCGGGAACTGCTCGCACGGGACGACCTGGACGCGGTGTACGTGGCGGTGCCCACCGGTCTGCACGCCGAGTGGGCCGCCGAAGCCGTGCTGGCGGGCAAGCACGTGCTGGTCGAGAAGCCGCTGGCGACCACGTGCGCCGAGGCCGCGGCCCTGCTCGACCTGGCAGCCCGTGAGGGGCGGTGCGCGGCCGAGAACCGGATGTTCGTCCACCACCCCCAGCACGACGCCGTGCGCGAGCTGGTCGCGGACGGCGCGATCGGCGGGCTGCGCGTGTTCACCGCCGCGATGGCCGTCCCGCCGATGCCGCGCGACGACGTGCGGTACCGGGCCGCGCTCGGCGGCGGCGCGCTGCTGGACGTCGGCTACTACCCGATCCACGCGGCACTGCTACACCTGGGCTCCGGCCTGGAGGTCGTCGGCGCCGCGCTGCGCCGGGACCCCGAACTCGGCGTCGACGTGGTCGGCGACGCGCTGCTGCGCGACCGCGACGGCGTGTCGGCGCACCTGGTGTTCGGCTTCGAGCACCACTACCGCTCCCACTACGAGCTGTGGGGCACCGCGGGGCGGATCGCCCTGGACCACGCGTTCACCCCGCCCCCGGAGCGACGGCCGGTCGTTCGCGTCGAGCGGCCCGACCGGACCGACGAGCTGCGCCTGCCCGCGGCCGACCAGTTCCGGGAGTCGATCGGGGGTTTCGTCCGGGCGGTCCGCGAGGGCGGAGTCGGCTCCGGCGTCCTCGCCACGACGCTGCGCGGCTTGGAGCTCGTGGACACGGTGAGGGAGGCGGCATGACCGAGGAGTCCACCGAGACGAGACAGCGCGTCCTGGAACTCGTCCGCGACTACGACAAGCAGATCGCGCCCGACGGCACGTTCCGACCCGGTGTCACGCCCGTGCTCACCTCCGGTGCGGTGCTGACCGCCGAGGACCGCGTCGCGCTGGTCGAGGCCGCGCTGGAGTTCAGGATCGCAGCGGGTGTCACGACCCGCCGGTTCGAACGGGCCTTCGCCCGTGAACTGGGCGTCCGCAAGGCCCACCTGACCAACTCGGGGTCCTCGGCCAACCTGCTCGCGGTCACCGCCCTGACGTCGCCGAGTCTCGGGGACGACGCGCTGCGGCCCGGCGACGAGGTGATCACGGTCGCCGCCGGCTTCCCCACCACGGTCAACCCGATCCTGCAGAACGGCCTGGTGCCGGTCTTCGTCGACGTCGACCTCGCCACCTACAACACCACCCCCGACCGGGTGGCGGCGGCGATCGGGCCCCGCACCAGGGCGATCGTGGTGGCGCACACCCTGGGCAACCCGTTCGCCGTCGAGGAGGTCGCGGACCTCGCCCGTGAGCACGGGCTGTACCTGGTGGAGGACAACTGCGACGCGCTCGGCTCCCTCCACCGGGGCAAGCCGACCGGCGGCTTCGGCGACCTCAGCACCGCGAGCTTCTACCCCGCGCACCACATCACCGCGGGCGAGGGCGGCTGCGTGACGATGAACAGCCTGGTCCTGGCCCAGGTCGTGGAGTCGCTGCGCGACTGGGGCCGCGACTGCTGGTGCGAGCCGGGCGAGGACGACGCGTGCCACAGGCGCTTCGGCTTCCGGCTGGGCGACCTGCCGCCGGGCTACGACCACAAGTACACCTTCTCGCAGGTCGGCTACAACCTGAAGAGCACCGACCTGCAGGCCGCGCTCGCGCTCAACCAGCTCGGCCGGCTCGGCGAGTTCACCGCGGCGCGGCGGGAGAACTGGCGTCGGCTGCGCGAGGGCCTGGACGGCGTGCCGTGGCTGCTGCTGCCCTCGGCCACGCCCGACAGCGAGCCGAGCTGGTTCGGGTTCGCCGTCACGCTGACCGCGGACGCGCCGTTCAGCAGGCACGACCTGGTGCGGTTCCTGGAGTCGCGGCGCATCGCCACCCGGATGCTGTTCGCGGGCAACCTGGTCCGGCAGCCCGCGTACTCGGGGCGGTCGTTCCGCGTGGTGGGCGAGCTGACCAACTCGGACGTGGTGACCGAGCGGAGCTTCTGGATCGGCGTCTACCCCGGCATCACCGCCGAGATGGTCGACTACGTGGTGGCTTCGTTCCGCGACTGGTGGGCCCGCTTCCGGTAGCGGTCGTCCAGCAGCCGCAGCAGCGAGGCCGCGAGTGGCGCGGAGTCGCGCAGCGGCCGGCCGTCGAGGGTGTGCACCCTGGTGACCTTGTGGCCCGCGGAGGTGAGGAACACGCCGTCCGCCGCGAACAGGTCCTCCAGCGCCATCGATCCCTCCTCCACCCGCCACCCGGCGGCCTCGGCCGCCTCGAACAGGGCGCGTTGCGTGGTGCCGGGCAGCACGCCGAGGCTCGGCGAGGTGGTCCGCAGGGTGCCACCCGCCGCGACGACGAGGGAGGACGTCGGTCCTTCGAGGACGGTGCCGTCGGGTGCGGTGAAGATCGCGTCGTCGGCGCCGAGCTCCTCGACGTGCCGCACGGCGGCCATGTTCACCGCGTAGGACAGCGACTTCACGCCGAGCAGCAGCCACGGGGCGTGGTCCGCCGGGCCGAGGGGCACACCGCGGTCGAGCGACAGCGCCGACACCCCGGTCTCCCGCAGCTGCCTGCGACGGGGCGACACGGGCAGCCCGAAGGCGAAGCCCGTGGTGGCGGAGCCGTCGGCCGCCGTGCCCCGCGAGTAGACCAGCGTGAGCGACAGCTCGTCGGCCCGGCCCCACCCGGCCACCGCCGCGGCGACGCAGCGCCGCCACGCGGCCGGGTCGGGCTCCGGCAGGCCGAGCGACCGGGCGGAGCGGGCCAGCCGGTCGAGATGAGCGTCCAACTCCCTGGCGACGGCGTGCTCGACCAGGACGGTCTCGAACACGCCGTCGCCGCGCATCAGCCCGAGGTCGCCCGCCCGGACGAGCGGTGCGCCGGGGTCGGCCAGGGTGCCGTCGAGCAGCGCCAGCACCCGCGACTGTCCGGTCATCGCAAGCTCTTGGCCCGGAACAGGTACATCGACAGCGGAGCGAAGACCACCAGCAACGCCCCGCAGGCGACGAGCGCCCAGGTGAGCTGCTCGCCGGTCAACGTCCCGCCGGTGAGGCCGCGCACCGCGGTCACCGCGTGGGTGATCGGGTTGACGTTGACGACCACCTGCAGCCATCCCGGCATGGTCTCCGGTTGCACGAACACGTTGCTGGCGAACACCAGCGGGAACAGCACCACGGAGCTGAGCTGGTTCACCGACTCGGGCGATTTGAGCACCAGGCCCGCCGCGTTCCACATCCAGCCGAGGCAGAACGCGAAGAGCTGCAGGAACAGGATCGTGCCGAGCACGCCGAGCACACCGCCGCCGGGCCGGAAGCCCAGCAGCAGGCCCAGGGCCGTCACCACGACCAGGGCGATCGTGTAGCGCAGGGCGTCGCCGAGCAGCGCGCCCACGAGGATGCCCGGACGCCAGATCGACAGGCTGCGGAACCGGTCGAAGATGCCCTTGGTGATGTCGGTGTTGAGCGAGATGCCCGTGTACATGTTGATCATGATGACGGTCATCACCAGGATGCCCGGCATGAGGAACTGGAGGTAGTCGCCCGTGGAGCCGGCCAGCGCACCGCCGAAGAGGTAGGTGAACACCAGGGTGAACATGATCGGGAGGATGAACGACGAGTAGATCTGGTCCGGGTCGTGCTTGATCTTCAGCATCGCCCGCCAGGTGAACGTCCACGTCGTCGCCAGCGGTCCGGGCCGCTTGGGCCGGGTGCGCGAGGTCAGCGCCGCCGGGACGGACCGGGCGACGTCGCTCGTGGGGGTCGTCGTGCTCATGCCGCGCTCTCCTCACCCTTCTCGTCCACGTCCGCCGGATGCCCGGTGAGCGCGAAGAACACCTCGTCCAGACTGGGTTCGTCCAGGCGGTAGCCGGTGACGCCGATGCCGGCGCGGCTCAGCTCCACCAGCGCCGAGCCGACCCGCTCCAGGTCGGACGACGCCACGGACAGGGCGTTCGGCTCCGCGCCCGGCTTCACCTCGCCGCCGATGACCCCGGACAGGACGCGCTCGGCCTCCTGCCGCCGCTCCGGGTCGGAGAGCCGGACGTGCACCGTCCCGGAGCCGACGGACCGCTTCAGATCACCGGACGTGCCCTCGGCGACGATCCGGCCGCGGTCGATGACCGCGACGCGGTCGGCGAGGCGATCGGCCTCCTCCAGGTACTGCGTGGTCAGCAGCACCGTCGTGCCCGCCGCGACGAGCGCGCGGATCACGTCCCACACCTGGTTGCGCGCGCGCGGGTCCAACCCGGTGGTCGGCTCGTCCAGGAACAGCAGGTCGGGCGTCACGACGACGCTGGCGGCGATGTCGAGCCGCCGCCTCATGCCGCCCGAGTAGTCCTTGACCTGCTTGCCCGCGGCCTCGGTCAGCCCGAAGACGTCGAGCAGCTCGTCGGCGCGCGCGGCGGCCTGCGTCTTCGAGAAGCCGAGCAGCCTGCCGAGCAGGATCAGGTTCTCGGCGCCGGTCAACTGCTCGTCCACCGACGCGTACTGGCCGGTCAGGCTCATCCGGGCGCGGATCTCGTCGGGCTCGCGCACCAGGTCGTGGCCCAGCACGCGGGCGGTTCCCGCGTCGGGCCGGACCAGCGTCGCGAGCATCCGGATGGTCGTGGTCTTGCCCGCGCCGTTGGGCCCGAGGAAGCCGTACACACCGCCGGCGGGCACCACCAGGTCCACGCCGTCCACAGCTCTGGTCTCCCCGAAGACCTTGACCAAGCCCGAGGTCTCGATGGCCGGTTCCACCACGGTCACGGGTCCCACCTCCCCACTGTCCGGAACACGTCGGTCACCGACGGGAACATAGCTCATTGGTTATGTGACGTTCAAGGTATGTACGCGGGTTCAGAAGGTTTAACTTCACGTGGCGTATCGGCATGCGTCGTCCGGACAGGAGCGGTGGCCCGGCGAGAGCGCCCAGCAGCTCATCGCGCTCGACCCGACGACCGGCCCACTTCCGCGGTCACCGCGACCACGGTCGAGCGGGCCGCTGGCGTCGTCGGCGCCGTGCCGGACGCCGCCGTGCCGGGACACCCGGTCACCGGGTGAGCACGGCCGCGGCGCGGCTGGCCAGGCTCGCCCTCAGCTCGCGCACGACCAGGTCCACGTCGTCGTCGGACAGGGACTGGTGCAGCGGGAGGTTCAGCGTCCGCGCCGCCGCGCGGTCCGCGCCGGGCAGCACCGCGTCCGACCCGTACAGCGGCACGTGGTGCAGCGGCGGGTAGCGGAAGGTCGTGTAGACACCGGCGCGGTACAGGTCCTCGGCCACGTCGTCGCGGACGCGGGGGTCGAGCTGCACCCAGTAGAAGTAGTGGGAGGTGCGGTGCCCCCGAGGCAGCGGCGGCGGCCGCTGCACGCCCGGCACGCCAGCCAACCCGGCGTCGTAGCGGGCCACGACCTCCGCGCGGCGGGCCAGGAAGCCGGGCAGCCGCCGCAGCTGCACCGACCCGATCGCGGCCAGCACGTCGTTCATCACCGAGCGGCGGGAGAACGACGACACCTCGATCTCCCACCACCTGCGAGCCGACCGCGCGGCCCGCAGGTGGCCGGTGGACTCGGCCAGGCCCAAGCAGGCGAGCCGGGCCGCGCGGCTCACCGACTCGGGGTCGCGGGCGTAGAGCATCCCGCCGTCCACGGCCACGGCGATCTTGCCGTGGTCGAAGCTCCACACGCCGAAGTCTCCGAACACGCCGCAGGCCCGCCCGTCCACCGCCGACGCGACGGCGTTCGCGGCGTCCTCGATCAGGAGCACGCCGCGCTCCGCGCACAGTCGCGCGATCTCCGCGACCTCGCCGGGGCAGCCGCCGTAGTGCAGCACCAGCACGGCCCGCGTGGCGGGGGTGAGCGCGCGTTCGACATCGGCGGCGGTGGGGTTGAGGGTGCGCGGGTCGACGTCGCAGAACACCGGCCGGGCACCGTGGGCGGCGACGGCGTTGGCCGCGCCGACGAAGCTGACGGTCGGAACCACCACCTCGGAGCCGGGGCCGACCCCGGCGAGGCTCATCGCGATGAAGGTGGCCTCGGTGCAGGAGTTCACCGATGTCACGTGCTCCCGCCCGACCCCCACGTGAGCGGCGAAGGCGGTCTCGAACTCGTCGACCCGCCGTCCCCTGCCGACCCACCCGGTGGCGAAGACCTCGCGCACGGCGTCGAGCTCCTCCTCACCCAGCGACGGCTGGAAGACGTTGATCACGAACCACCTCCGGTGTGGTTGAATAACCAATAGTAATCTAACTGGCCGATCGTCACATGGAAAGGACCGGTCACATGCGCGTCCTGTTCTGCTCGACCGACGGCGTGAGCCACCTGTTCCCACTGGTCCCCCTGGCGTGGGCGATGCGCGCCGCGGGCCACGAGGTGCTGGTGACGTTCGCCGAGCAGACCGACCAGGCGGTCGCGTCGGGGCTGCACGTGGTCGACGCCGCTCCCGGCTTCGA
The DNA here is from genome assembly GCF_016464305.1 of Umezawaea beigongshangensis. GTDB lineage: Bacteria > Actinomycetota > Actinomycetes > Mycobacteriales > Pseudonocardiaceae > Umezawaea_A > Umezawaea_A beigongshangensis. Next base: position 25,385 of record NZ_JAEIOJ010000019.1, on the reverse strand, counting down.
CGGCATGGCGATATTCGACAAGACGCTGGAGGACAACCCCGAGTTCGCCCGGATGTGGTGGAGCGAGACCCTGGGCGACGACCCGTCCCGGTTCGCCCTGATGCCCGCCGAGCTGAACCGGCCGTTCTTCGAACGCACCTTCGCGCTGGTCGAGCAGTGGCGTCCGGACCTCGTCGTGTACGAGCAGACGGCCGCGTACGGGCTGATCGTGGCCGCCAAGCTCGGCGTGCCCGCGGTCCAGCGCAACCTGGGCATCGTGCGCACCGGGAACCTGCACCGGGCCATCGCCGACCTGCTCCCGGACGTGTTCGAGCGGTACGGCGTGCCGGGGTTCGTGCCGCCCGCGCTGGTGCTGGAGACCGTGCCGCCGAGCATGTTCCCGTTCGACCGGCCCGAGGGCGAGTTCGTGCGCGACGTGGTGTTCACCGGTGGCGCGGTGCTCGGCGACCGACTGCCCGAGCGGGGAGACCGGCCGCGGATCGCCATCACCCTGGGCACGAACCGGCCCGGCACCGACGGCCTCGGTCCGCTCAAGGGACTGCTCGCCTCCTCCTCGTCGGTGGACGCCGAGTTCGTGCTGGCACTCGGGGAGACCGACCTGACCCCGCTCGGCGACCTGCCCGCCAACGTCCGCTCGGTCGGCTGGACGCCGCTGGAGGCGTTGTTCCGGACCTGCGACGGCGTGGTGCACCACGGTGGTGGCACCACCACGATGGCCGCCGTCGACGCGGGGCTCCCCCAGGTGGTGGGCGTGAACCCGCTGTACCCCGGCAACGAGACGCTGGCGCCCGCGGTGCGCAAGGCGGGCATCGGCATCGTCACCGACGAGACCGCCGTCGACGGCGAGGTGCTGAACCGGATGCTGACCGACGAGTCGCTGCGCGTCAACACCGTCGCGGTCCAGCGGGAACTGGCGTCCCTGCCGGGTCCGGCGGAGCTGGTCGCCCGCTTGGAGGAGCTGACCCGCTGAGGACGTCTCCCACCGGCACCGCCGCCCGGCACCGGAGCACGCCGGGCGGCGGTCGCGCCACCACCGGTCGTCGGAGCGGGTGGTGGCGCGACCGCCGCGGTGTCCGGACCGGCCTCAGTCCTCCGGCGGGTCCAGCCAGATGTTGGTCATGTCGAAGAACTCGATCTGCGGCACGTGCACGGCGTTGCGCACGCGCTTGCCGTGGTACCGCGAGGTCATCGCGGCGAAGTTGAGGATCGGCACGATCGGCAGGTCCTTCATCACCTCGACGTCGACCTGGTGCCACAACTCCTCGACCTTGACCGGATCGGCCTCCTGGAGCGCCTGCTCGATCAGCGCGTCCACGACGGGGCTGCTGTAGCCACCGTAGTTGGTCGTGCCCGGCGCGTCGTTGGTCTGGAACAGCGGCTGCACGATCACGCGACCGTTGTTGCCGAACCAGTCGGGCGTGAAGCCCGGTTCGGCGATGTCCCAGTCGCCGCGACGGCCCGCCTCCGCGTCCGACAGCGCCGAACCGTAGTACTGGGCCTGGCTGAACTTCCGCCACTCCAGCGTGATGCCGATCTTGGCCAGGTCGGAGGCCACCGACTCCATCACCTTGCGGTGGATGCCGATGTCGCGCACGGCGGCGACGAGGGTGAGCCCGTCGCCGTAGCCGGCGGCGAGCAGGTGCTCCCGCGCCTTGGCGCTGTCACCGCGGTCGCCGGGCGTGGGGTAGGGGTTGAAGTCGCGGTGACCGATGCTGCCGACCGGGATGACCGAGTGCAGCGGTGTGTTCGGCGCGTCCAGGACGTCGAGCAGCTCGCCGATGGCCACCTTGTCGATCGCGTAGGCGATGGCCTTGCGCACGTCCGGGTTGCTCGTCGCGGAGTTCTGGTTGGGGCTGCGCAGGTTGAACACCAGGTACGGGTTGAGCGCGAAACCGGGGTAGCTGCGCGGCGCGGCGTCCTGCCCGGCCTTCGGACGTGCCCACGACACGGCGGTGTAGGACCAGGCGAGGTCGATCTCGCCGCGGTCCATCTTCTGCTGCGTGACGGCCACCGGTTCGTTGCCCACGGTGATGTCGATCCGGTCGACGTACTGGTTGCGGATCGGGTCGGTGTCCTTGTCCCACTGCGGGTTGCGCTCCATGACGATCTTCAGCCCGTCGTCGCCGTACTCGGTGAGCCGGTAGGGCGCGCAGGAGAGCGTGTTGCGGCGGAACTCCACGCTGTCGGGCACGTGGGCGTCGTACTCCGCGGGCGCGGGCGTGGTGAACCCGGTGGCCAGGATGTTCAGGAAGTCGTTGGCGAGTTCGTTGAGCCGGAACACCACCGTCTTGTCGTCCGGCGCGGACAGGCCCTCGATGTCGTGGGTGTTCTGGAACTCGGCCATCGCCGCCGGGGTCGGCTCGCGGTCGGCGAACGCGGCGCGGTAGGCGTCGCAGTACTCGCGGAAGCCGACGATCGTGCTGGTGAAGTAGTGCAGCGCGCCGGCGCCCGCGACCGGGTTCGGCAGGCGCTTGAGGCCGCGGACCACGTCGTGCGACGTCACCTCGCGCGGTGGCGTCGAGTTCCACCGGACGCCGCTGCGCAGCCGGATGGTGTAGGTCTTCCGGTCGGCGCTGATCCCGCCGTTCTCCTCGGTCGGGAGCTCGGCGGCGAGGTCCGGCACCGGGGTGAACGCCGCCGCCGGGTCGGACAGGTCGGCGGACGCCGGGTAGGCGAAGAGCTGCCTGGACAGCGCGCGCAGGATCTGCGCCGAGGTGGCGTAGTAGGCGCTCGCCGTGTCGATGTGGTCGACCCCGCCGGGGCCCACGAGTCGCAAGGTCCCGCCGTAACGGGGTGTGCTGGACATCCTCTGTCGACCTCCTCCAGCCGCGTGGCGATCAGAGTGCGGAGCCTGGCCCCGTGAGGCCGACTGTAGTGGAAGCGCCCTCCAATGCGCTATATGATAGTGAAGTTACTTCATGGAGATACTGGACTTTTGGCGTTTTGAGTACCTCATGTGACAGTGGATGTTGGGCGGGGCGACCCGGCCGAAGAGAGGGGAGTCCCGTGGAGACCACCGCGCACGACACCGAGTCGGCCGTCGTCCGGATGGCTCGCGCCACCACGGTGGCGCAGTCGACGAAGACCGTCCTGCCCGCGTCACTGCTGGAGAGCATCCCGTCGGGCCCGCTGGAGGACCGGGCGAACTGGGAACGCGTCCGAGCGCTGTTCACCATCGACCCCGAGATGGTCCACCTCAACGTCGGCACCATCGGCTCGGTGCCCCGGCCCGTGCTCGACCTGCTGCGCGCTACCGACGTCGACTTCGCACGCAGGCCCAGAGACCCGTACCCGCCGACCACGTTCGCCGAGGCGCGCGCCGCGCTCGCCGCCCGCTACGGGTGCGACCCCGACGAGCTGGCGATCGTGCAGGGCGCGGCCGACGGCAACGCGCGCATCCTCAACGGCCTGGACCTGGGAGAGGGTGACGAGGTCGTCACCACCACCCACGAGTGCTACACCGCTCAGGCTCCGCTGAACATCCTGCACAACCGGCGCGGCGTGGTGGTCAAGAAGCTCACTCCCCGCCTCGGACCCGACCAGTCGGCCGAGGAGATCGTGCAGATGTTCGCCGACGCCATCACGCCCCGCACGAAGGTGCTCCAGTGGGCGGGCGTCACGTTCACCGTCGGCACCACCATGCCCACCCGGATGCTGGCCGAGCTGGCCCACGAACACGGTCTGATCAGCATGGTGGACGGCGCTCACCTGCCCGGCCAGTTCGACTTCGACCTGCACGAGTTGGGCGTGGACTTCCTCAGCGGGTCCGGTGCCAAGTACCAGTGCGGCCCGATGGGCACGGGCATCCTCTACGCCCGCAACAAGGTGCTGCCCGAGCACAACCCCCTGCCGCTGCCGGAGTTCTGGCCCGTGATCACCCTGTGGTACCCGATCGAGGGCCAGCTGCCGCCGCGCACCACGGGCCGTGAGCAGACCTACGACATCGGCACCTACGTGCAGAAGACCGGGTCGGCCGACCTGTCGCGCGGGCCCGCGCTGCAGGCGGTGACGGAGATCTGGGAGCGGATCGGTCGCGCGAACGTCCAGCGGTACGTCTGGGGGCTGTGCTCGTACCTCAAGGAGCGCATCGTGGACCACTGGGGCCGGGACTCCCTGTTCAGCCCGCTGGACGACGAACGGCTGCACAGCGGCATGGTGGCGTTCCAGCCGTTCGCCGACTCCGCGCACGCCGCGGACGTGGCGAAGTTCTTCGAGTTCGAGAACCGGATGGAGGAGCAGCACGGGGTGAACCTGCGCTTCACGTTCTTCCCGGTCCGCGACGCCGACGGCGAGCGGTTCGCGGTTCGCCTGGCGCCGCACCTGTACAACTCCGCGGACGAGCTCGACCACGCCGTGGACGCGATGATCAGGGTGTGCGCGGAACTGTCCTGATCGGACCGGGTGCCCCGGCCGGCGTCGTGGCCGCGGGTCCGGTGGGACCGGAGCGGTCGCCGCACCCGGCGCCTGCTCCGGTCCCGCTCACGTCCCGTCGAGCGGCCCCGAGACCGGCGTGACCGCGCCGCCGGGGAACCACGTCGCACCGCCGTGCGCGTGGCCGGTGGTACTGAGCTGCACGGTGACCGAGGAGGCGGCGTACAGCCGCGCCGGCCGGTCGTCGGGCGCACCCCGCCACGCCGCGTAGCCCGCGGCCGAGGCGGTCGCGTCGGGCGCGCCCGCCCGCAGTGCGGCCACGTACCGCAGCGGCTCGGGCTCCTGCGGGCCGGTCCGCAGCGGGACGAGCTGGCCCGCCGGGATGGTCAGCAGCGGCGCGGTGAGCAACCACGGGGCGACGTAGCTGCCCCCTCCGGGCAGCTCGCCCGTCGCGACCGCTCGCAGCGCCCGCTCCGCGCCCGCCCAGCCGGCGACGACCAGCACGGGACCGGTGGAGGCGGGCTCGGACGCCGGCCACCGGGTCACAGCCGTCCCGCGCAGGCGCGCGGCGTCCAGCACCACCTCGGCGGCGGCCACCGAGCGCGGCGAGTCGTCGGCGACCAGCGTGACGCCCCGGTTTCCCCGCCCGGCCACGAACGCCACGACCGCGCGCAGCGCGTCGGCGTCGGCCGGGTCGAGGTGGTCGGCCGGGCAGCTCTCCAGCGAGGCCACCCGCCCCGCCACCAGCGCGCCGACAGCCGCGCCGGCGCACTCGGGACCGTCGGGCGAGGTCAGGTCGGGGCCGACGGTCGTACCCGTGTCCACGGGCACGGCGGAGAGCTCGCCTCCCCTCCGCAGCAACAGGGTGCTGCGCCCCTCGGGCAGCTCGACCAGCGCCCAGGCACCGCCCGCACCCGGTCTCGGTGCCGCGGGGACCAGCCGTGCCGGGTCGACGCCGACCTCCGTTCCGGCCTCGGCGACCTGGACCAGGTTCCAGCCGGGCCGCTGGGGCGCGACGAGGACCCGGCCCGCCGCACCGCCCAGAGCGACGTCCCGCACCTGCGGCACGCCCGCCACCGGCCGCCAGGGCTCCACCGCCGTCAGCTGCGCGGTCCCGGCCAGCACCGCCAGCGCCACCGCCACCGCCACCGCGTGCGCGGCCGGGGCGCGTCGCACCGGCGCGACGGCGAACCACGCCAACGCGGCGACGCCGGTGAGCAGGGCGGCCTGCACGAGCGCCACCCGCTCCCCCGCCGTCGCCACCGGGACCCGGCCGAGTTGCCCGAGGGCCAGGACGGTCGCGAAGCCCGCCACCAGCGGGGCGGTCCGCAGCCGGCGCGGCGCCGCGACCACCGCGACCACCGCGGCCACCGCGAGCGCCAGCGGCACGACGACCGCCCCGACACCGTCCAGCGGCCGGGGTGAGACAGCGGTCAGCAGCGCCTCGCCCGCCACCACGACCACCGCACCACCCGCCGCGACCACGCGGACGACCCGACCGGACGGCACGACGGACCGCAGCAGCACCGTCCCGACGAGCACGACCAGCGCGCCGAGCACCGGCACCCGGACCGCGGTGGCCCAGGCGCTCCCGTCGACCTGCGCCACGTCGTGCCCGTGCTGGCCGAGAGCGGCGCCGGCCACGGCGAACCACATCACCGCACGTCCCGGTCCGCCACCGCGAACAGCACGCCGTGCGGTCGGGCGGGGCCGCGGGCGCCGTGGGGCCAGCGGGTGCGGTCGAAGTCGACGCACGGCCGGCTCTGCCCCCGGTCGCGGAAGGTCCGGTCGAGCGCCAGGTCACCGCGCGGGCCCACGTTCACCAGACACACCCGGTGATCGCCGTCGAGACCGGTGGGCGCGGCGAAGTAGTTCGACACCGCCAGGCGGCGGATGCGGTCCGTCTCGTGGTAGTAGCCGTCGCGACCCAGCTCGAAGTTGTCCATCGCGCCCCAGTGCGGGCCGCCGGTGGTCGGGTCCTGGACCGGGACGACGCCGGCCAGGGCGGGGCAGTCCGGTTCCGCGCCGCCCGCCGCGACCTCCGCGAGGGTGTCCACGGCGCACTGCGGGTCGCCGCCGGAACGCAGCAGCTCCCGGATGTCCAGGGCGTAGACCAGACCGGTCTCCGCGTGCGCCGACCCCGGCCCGCCGCGCAGCACGACGTGGAACAGGAACCGGTCGTCCGGGCTGGTCTGGAGCCACGCGCCCGCGCTGCCGCCGCTGCGGGGCGGGTCGTGGGGGAAGACCGCCCCGAACGCCGCCGCGTCGTCGAACACCTGCCGCCACCGCGGTTCGGCGGCGGTGATGTCCGGGGTGTAGTAGATCGCCCCGTTCATCGTGCTCGCGAAAGCGCCCCGGTGCTCGGGCCGGTTGGTCACGGTGGTCTCCATGACCGGCCGCGGCTCCTCCTCCGCCGGCTCGGCTTCCACGCGCGGGCCGTCGGGCATCTTGGACACCGACAGCAGTTCGGGCGCGTCGAGGTCGCTGATGTCGAAGATGCGCACGGTGTCGCGGGCGACGTTCGCGCCCGGCGGCACGTTGGGCGCGATGAGGTGCCGCACCTCGAAGAAGTCGCTGGTCACCATCCTGCCGAGGTCCTCGCGGACCTGGATGCCGTGCGGATTGGCACACGTGGCCAGCGGCAGGGCCGGCACGTTCAGGCAGGACGCGGGGTCCTCCCCCGCCGCGGTGGCGGCGGGCGCCTCGGCCAGGGTGCGACCGTCGGGCGCGAGGCGCACGACCTCGCCCGGCGAGCCGGCGAAGCCGTTGCCGACGCGGGTCTCGCCGTTGCTGTACGTGCACGGTCCGGACACGTTCGGGCCGCCCATGTACGACCCGTAGGCGGTGCCGTCGCGCAGCACCCAGAAGGCGTCGGGCACCGAGCCGCAGGGTGTGTCGGCGGGGAGGTTGACGCCCGCCAGCCGCACCTCGGGCAGTCGGCTCACGTCGAGCACGAACACGGTGTCCGACATCAGACCGCCCGCGTACACGCGCTGCCCCTTGTGCCACAGGTACTGCACGTGGTGCGGCTCGTTGCCGGTCAGGCCGTCGACGGTGGCGGTGTTCACCACCGCGCCCCGGGTGCGGGACCCCTCGGTCGCGTCGAGCACGGCCACGAAGTCCGGACCGGTGGCGTCGGCGGCGCCGGCCCAGACCAGCAGCCACTCGCGGCGCGGCTCGCCCCGCACGCGCGCCTCGGCGGTCAGGTGGTTGGTGACGGAGTACTGGCGCCCGTCGGAGCCGCGCACGGACGAGGTGGTCGTGGTGGCCTGCCCCACCGCCGACGGGCCGGTCACGGCCACCGCGGTGCCGGTCAGGAGGACGATCAGCAGGGTCAGGGCACGCCTGGCGGTGGACATCGTCGAGTCCTCTCGAGCCGGAGCGGGGTACGGGCCTGCCGGGTGGTCAGCGCCGCAGGTGGGCGTCCGCGACGGCGAACAGCACGCCGTGCGGCCGCGCGCCCCCGTGCTCGCCGTGCGGCCAGCGCTGCCGGTCGAAGTTCACGCACGGCGTCCGGTCGTTCTCGTCCCGGAACGACTCGTCCAGGTCCAGTCGACCGCGCCGGTCGTCGAAGTCGACCACGCACACCCGGTGGTCGCCGTCGATGCCGGTCTGCGCGACGAAGTAGTTGGCCGTGGCGAGGCGCTCGACGTCGCCGGTCTCGCGGTAGCGGCCGTCGTGGCCGCGCTCGAAGTTGTCCATCGCGCCCCAGTGCGGACCGACCGCCACGCGCCCCCCGGGACCACCCACGCCGCCCTTGATCGGCAGGACGTCCACGACGGCCGGGCAGTCCCGCTCTGCGCCGCCACCGGTGACCTCGTCGAGCGAGTCGATGCGGCAGTCCGGGTCCTCGCCCGAAGCGAGCAGCTCGCGGATGTCGAGCACGTAGACCATGCCGCTGTTCTGCTCGGGCGTCAGGCGCGGGTCGGACCCCATGACGGCGTTGAACAGGTACCGGTCGTCCGGGCTGGTCTGGAGCCAGCTCCCGCCGCTGAGCTGGCCGCTGAGCACGCCGGACGGGTCGAACCGCCGGTAGGCAGCGGTGTTGTCGAAGACCTGCCGCCACTCCGGGGCGGGGTCGGTGATGTCGGGCGTGTAGTAGATCGCGCCGCCGGCCATCGTCCCCGCGAAGGCCCCCTTGTTGTGCCTGCGGTTGGTCACGGTGGTCTCCATGACCATCTGGTTCTCCTCGAACACCGCCTCGTCCTGGCGCGGACCGACGGGCAGGGCGCTGACGGAGACCAGCTCGGGGGCGTTCCGGTCGGTGATGTCGAAGATGCGCACGGTGGTGCGCAGCAGCTTGGGGTCGAGCTGCACGGTGTCGGGGTCGAGGTAGTTGCGCACCTCTGCGAAGTCGCTCACCACCAGTCGGTTCAGGTCCTCACGCGCCTGGATTCCGTGCGGGTTGGCGCAACTGGGCTTCGGCAGGGCCGGCACGTTGCCGCACAGCTCGGGCATCTCCGCCTCCCGGCTGGACGCCGGGCTCTCGCTGAGGGTCCTGCCGTCCTGGCCGATCCGCACGACCGCGCCCGGCGAACCGGCGAAGCCGTTGCCGACGCGGGTCTCGCCGTTGCTGTAGGTGCAGGGTCCGGTGACGTCGGGACCGCCCATGTACGACCCGTAGGCGGTGCCGTCGCGCAGCACCCAGAAGGCGTCGGGCACGGACGCGCACGGGGTGTCGGCGCCGAGGTTGATGCCGGTGAGCCGGATCTCGGGCAGCTTCGACACGTCGAGCACGAACGTGGTGTCGGTGAACATGGCGCCCGCGTACACGCGATCACCCGCGTGCCAGACGTACTGCATGTGGTGCGGCTCGCTGCCGACCTGGGGACTGAGCACCGCCGTGTTCACGACCTTGCCGTAGGTCCGCGACCCCCTGGTCGCGTCGATGACCGCGAGGAAGTCGGGATCGGAGCCCTGGCCGCCGTCCGCGTCGCCGGCCCAGGTGAGCAACCACTCCCTGGCGCTGTTCCGGTCGCGCAGCGGCACGAGGTGGTTGGTCGCCCGGTACGTCCGGCCATCGCTGCCGAGGACGCTGGAGGACGTCACCACGACTTCGGCGTGGCCCGACGGGGTGGCCGTGGTGAGCACTCCCACCACGACCAGGAGGACGGCGGCGACGGCCGTCATCCTGGTGCTCCACGGTCGGGACGGTGGTGATCCACTCATGAGGTCTCCCCAGCTCGCCGAGCATTTGCTTTAAAAAAGCTTAGCTAAGGCACCTCGACCAGAGCAACCCGCCGCCCGCGACCCCGCGCCGGTTCCCACTCGGCGGAACGGTGACGCGCGTCGCCTGAGACGTGCGTCCCGAACAGCGTCCATAACTTGCAAGGCATACACAGTGCACGTATTGTTCAGGGCATGGCAGCCGTGTTCGCCGTACTGGCAGATCCGGCCCGTCAGCGCATCGTCGAGCTACTGCTCGAACGCCCTCGCCCGGTCGGGGAGCTGGTCGAGCAGCTGGGGATCTCCCAGCCCGGAACCTCCAAGCACCTCAAGGTGTTGCGCGAAGCGGGCATCGTCCGCGCGCGCAAGGACGCCCAGCGCCGCGTCTACGAACTGTGCCCCGGGCCGCTGATGGAGCTCGACCGCTGGCTGGAGCCCTACCGCAGGCTGTGGTCCGGTCGACTCGACAACCTGGAGCACTACCTCGACACGATGCCCGACTGACCTCGGCGCGCGTCCCCCGCACGACGCCGCTCACGCCGCGTCTCGCGGCACGCACAGCGCGTGCAGACCGGTCACCAGACTCCGGGCCTGGACGTTCACGTAGTGGCTGTGCCGCAGCAGGTCCACCAGCTGGTGCACGGCCACCCAGCGGTGCTCCGGGGTCTCCGCTCCGTCGGGCGAGTCGACCTCCACCACCACGTTCCGCGTGCGGGCGCGGAAGAACCGACCACCCTCCTCCGACTGCACGACCGAGAACCTGATCTGGTCTGGCCGCGCGCCCAGCACCGCGTCCAGGTGCCGCGGCCGAGCCCGCGCGGGGAGGTGCCGGTAGTTCTCCGGGGTGCACTGCACGGTCGGCGCCAACTCGACCACGTCCACGCAGCCCGCCTCGGCGCGGGCGTGCACCAGGGCGTGGAGCACGCCACCGATGCGGGTCACCACGAACGCGGTCAACCCCGTGCCGCACGGCCGGATCATGGGTTGCGACCACCTGGCGACCTCGCGGTCGGGAGCCCGCACGTCCACCCCGATCACGTCGAAGAACGCACCGGTGCGGTGCGAGATGGAGTCTCGCGACCGCCGCCAGTCCGGCAGTTCCGCCAGCGGCACCGCCGCCGTGCGCAAGTCGGTCCGGGTGCGACGCTCGCTGATCCAGCGCAGCAGCTCACCCGTGGTGTGCGCGCTGCCGGCACCCGGCTCGCACGAACGCACCAGGGCGGAGCGGAAGTCGCCGCCGCCCGCGCCCAGGTCCGCGGCGAGGCCGTCGCCCGCGAACGGCAGGCACGCCAGCACGGTGCGCGCGTCCATGTTGACCACGTCGTCGCGCGCGAGCATCCGGTGCACCTCGGCCAGGGTGAACCAGCGGAACCCGTCCAGCACCTCCAGGTCCTCGTCCACCTCGACCACGATGTTGCGGTTGCGCTTGCGGTAGAACCACGCCCCCTGTTCCGAGTGCCGCACGTCCACGAGCACGCGTTCCCGCGACACGTCCAGGAAGTGGCCCAGGTAGGGCACGGCGCGACCGCGGTGCACGCCGGTGTAGTTGCTGCGGGTGGCCTGCACGGTCGGCGAGAGCTGAACCCCGTTGACGTTGCCCGGTTCGACCTTGGCCTGCATCAGCAGGTGCAGCACGCCGTCGAACTCGCGCACCAGGATGCCGAGCACACCCACCTCGGGCTGGTGGATGATCGGCTGGTTCCAGCGGGACACCTCGTGACCGGGGACGGTCACGTCGATGCCGCGAACGGCGAAGAACCGGCCGCTGTCGTGGCCGAGGTCACCGGTGCGCGGGTCGACGTGCCAGTCCCGCAGCGCGTGCAGGGGCACGTGCCGGACGTCCAGCTCGGTGGTCCGGACCCGCTGCTCGAACCACCGGTCCGCCTCGGCGGCGGCCGCGGCGCTGCGCACGGCGAGCGCGGAGCGGGCCAAGCGCGCGGGAGCCGCGCGCTCCCCCGCCGCCACCGTCGCGGAACCCCACCCGCCCGTCACAGCCATGTCCGCATTTTACTACCAAAACAGATTGCGAGTGCGTGGTGTGTCAGGACAGGTCGAGCATCCGGATGCAGCGCTTGACGGCGTCCTCGGACCCGGAGATCTTCACCGCGCCCGTGGCGATGGCCTGGAGCGGCGAGAGCATCCGCGCGCCGATCTTGACGAACGTGTCGGTGTCGCACTCGACGGCGAGGTCGGGCGCGGCCACCGAACCGCGTCCGAACGCCACCGCACCGGAGGCGACCGCGATGCTGAAGACCTGGTCGGCCACCCGGAACTCGTAGACCTCGTCCACGTCCGGGATGCGGTCCTCCTGCACCATCGCCTGCACGGCCAGGAAGCCCCACCTGGCGCGGGTCGCGCTCGACGAGTCGGTCTCGTCGAGGAACCGCAGACCCCACCTGGCCAGCGCCAGCACCGGCGGGCCCAACTGCGCCCCGACCTCGGTGAGCGCGTACTGGCGAGCCCGCCCGTCGCCGGGCACCGGTTGCTGCTCCACCACGCCCTGCTCGACCAGGGAGCGCAGGCGGTCGGCCAGCAGGTTCGGCCCGATGCCCGGCAGGTTGTCGATCAACTCCGTGAAGCGGGTGGGGCCGATCAGCAGCTCGCGCACCACGAGCAGGGTCCAGCGCTCGCCGATCACGTTCAGCGCGCCCGCCAGCCCGCAGAACTGCCCGTAGTCGCGTTTCGACGACACCACAGACCCACCACCCTTCCGGGTGGCTCATGCTAGTCGCGGCGGTGATCGGCACGGCGGTGATCACGGTGCGGGTACCGCGGACACCGCCTTCGCCGCGGCAGCGAGGTGCTCGGGGGTGGTGCCGCAGCACCCGCCGAGCACGGACGCGCCGAACTCCGACCGCCACCGCGCGGCCGACGTCGCGAACTGCGCCGGTCCGAGGACCGCGGGGACGTGCCGGTCCACGTGGCCGCCGTCCGGCAGGCCGGCGCGGTCCTCGACGTTCGGGGAGGCGCCGAACGGCACCCCGGCGACCTCGCCCAGCACGGCCAGGCACGCCTCGACGTCGTCCGGCCGGGTGCAGTTGACCAGCACCGCCGCCGCGCCCTCGCCGGTCACCGCCCGCGCGGCCTCGGCCAGCGGCTCGCCGGACAACAGGCGCGCGTCGGGTCCGCAGACGAACGAGGCCCACGTCGTCGCGCCGGCCGTCACCGCCTCCCCGACCGCGATCCGCGCCTCGCGGACGGAGTTCATGGTCTCCACCAGCACCAGGTCCACCCCGGCGCGCACCAGCTCCACGACCAGCCAGCGGTGCTCCGCGCGCAGCTCGTCGTCCGGCGGCACGAGGTCCGGCCGGTAGCAGTCCTCGACCGGCGCGACGGACCCGGCCACCCGCACCCGGCCGCTCGAAGCGTTCCGCACCGCGGTCGCGACGCCCACCGCCGCGTGCACCATCCACGCCAGGCCCGCGTCCTCCAGCCCGTTGCGCTCCAGGGCCCGCAGGTTGCAGCGGAACGTGTTCGCGGTGATCACCTCGGCGCCCGCGGCCACGTGGTCCTCGTGCACCGCCCGGAGCACGTCGCGCTTCTGGCCGGTCAGCACGGCCCGCGTGGTCCACCACGGCGCGGCCACCGGGACGCCGCGCCGCTGCAACTCGGTCGCGACGCCGCCGTCGAGCAGGGTCAACTCCGCCATGTCACTCCTCCGCGTGTGTCCTCAGGTGGTGCGGAACGCCCGTTCGAGGTCGTCGAGCAGGTCTTCGGGGTCCTCGATGCCGACCGACACGCGGACCAGGTCGTCGGTGATGCCCAGCCGCGCCCGCACTTCCGGCGGCACCGGGCGGTGGGTGGTGGCGGCCGGGCACTGGGCCAGCGACCGGACGCCGCCGAGGCTGACGGCGTTGGCGAACAGCCGCGTGCGGCGCAGCAGCGCGTCCACGTCGCCGCGGTAGCGGAACGAGACCAACGAGCCGAACCCCGTCATCTGGCGGGCGGCGACCGCGTGCCCCGGGTGCCCCGGCAGACCCGGGTAGCGCACCTCCGACACGGCGGGCGACCCGCACAGCGCCTCCACGACCAGTCCGGTGGTCGCGACCTGGCAGCGGGTCCGCAGCGACAGCGTCTTCAGGCCCCGGTGCACCAGGAAGCAGTCGAACGGGCCGGGCACGTTGCCGACCGCCGTGCGGTGGGCCGTGAACGCCTCGTGCAGGTCCTCGCGATCGTGCACCAGCGCCCCGCCGAGCACGTCCAGGTGCCCGGCGACGGACTTGGTGGTGCTGTAGAGGGTCACGTCCGCGCCGTGGCGCAGCGGCTGCTGGAGCACCGGACCGGCCAGCGTGTTGTCCACCAGCACGACCGCGCCCACCGCGTGGGCGCGCCTGCTCACCTCCGCCAGGTCCACGACCTTGAGCAGCGGGTTCGTCGGCGTCTCCACCCACACCAGGGCGCCGGCCGCGGCGTCGTCGGCGAACACCGCGGCCACGACCTCCGGGTCCGCCAGGTCCTCGTACCGGACCTCGACGCCCCGGTCGGCGAGCGTGCCCATCAGCGAGTGCGTGCCGCCGTAGACGTCGTCGGACACGATCACCCGCTGCCGGGCGAGCACGGCCAGCGCTGTCGCGCCCGCGGCCTGCCCCGAGGAGAACACCGAGGCGAACCGCACGTCCTCCAGCGCCGCCAGGCAGCGCTCCAGGCCCTCGCGCGTCGGGTTCTCGCCACGGGCGTAGAACCACCGCAGCGGGTCCTGCACGTCGCGCTCGTAGGTGGAGGCCAGGTGCAGGGGCGGCACCAGGTCGCCGGTGCCCGCCGGCGGCTCCTGCCCCACGTGCACCAACCGCGTGTCGAACCTCATGCCACGCCCCTGACCAGCAGGCACCGGGACGGCAGGCTCAACCCGCCGTCGTCGGTGCGGAACCCGTCGACCGCGCCGACGAGCGCGGAGCGCACCTCGGGGTGGTGCGCGTCGCCGTACCGCTCGCGCAGCGCGCCGTGCAGCCGGGGCGGCAGCACGTCGAGCGCGAAGTCCGCGAACGCGTCCGGCGCGGCGAGCCGGAAGTCCACCACCACCTCGGTCACGAGGACCTCCCGGAACCCGGCGGCGGCGACCTCGTCCCGCAGCGCGGTCGGGTCGGCCAGCGCGAACGGGCTCGGACCGGGCGGGGGCGGGGGGAGTTCCAGCAGCCCGGCCAGGACCCGGAAGCCCAGGGCGATCATCGGCACCTCCGCGGGAGGACCCCACACGGCCGCGGCGAGGGTGCCGCCGGGCCGCAGCGCCGCACGCAGCGCCCGCAGCAACCCCACCCGGTCCGCCGCCAGCGGCAGCACCCAGCGGCTCAGCACCGCGTCGTGCCCGCCGGGGACGACCTCCGGACCGCCGACCAGGAACCGGACGCCCCGGCGGCCCGCGGCGCGCTCGCGCGCTCGCGCGACCATGCGCGGCGACAGGTCCACGCCCACCACCTCGCCGGTCGGGCCGACCGTGTCGGCGACGGTGAACGCGGGCTCGCCGAGCCCCGTGCCGTAGTCGAGCACGGACTGGCCGGGGCGCACCCCGGCCAACCGCACCAGTTCCGCGGACACCGCGCCCGCGGCCCGCTCGAACTCCGCGGTCCAGGCCAGCCAGCCGTCGCTGACCGCGTCCCAGGTCGCGATCTGATCGGCGCGCACCTGGTCCCGGTCGTCCACCTTCGACATCGAGCTCCCCCTCGTGCTGGTCGTGGCGCGGGTCACAGGAAGCGGGTGGTGGGGTGGTCGGTGGTCCAGAAGTCGGGCCGCACCGTGTCCAGCGCTTCGACCACGGCGTCCACGTCGCTCTCGGTGTTGTAGACGGCGAAGGACGCGCGCACCGTGCCGAGCAGGCCGAGGTCGTCCAGGAACGTGCTGGCGCAGTGCACCCCGCAGCGGACCGCGATGCCGCGCGCGTCCAGGTGTCCGCCGACGTCGTAGGGGTGGACACCCTCGACCACGAAGGACACGATGCCGCTCGGCTCGTCCTCCGGCGCGCCGATCACCCGCACGCCCGGCCGCTCGGACAGGCGCCGCACCGCGTACCGGACCAGGTGCTCGTCGTGGGCGCGCACGGCCTCCCGGCCCAGGCCGTCGAGGTAGCGCAGGGCCGCGGCCAGGCCGACCGCGCCGGCGACGTTGGGCGTGCCCGCCTCCAACCTGGCGGGCACCGGCACGTGGCGGACCGGTCGGGCGGCGTGGACGCCCTTGACCGTGCCGCCGCCGACGCGGGGCGGACGCAGCTCGTCGAGCAGCTCGCGCTTGCCGTAGAGCACGCCGGTGCCCATCGGGCCGTACACCTTGTGCGCGGAGAAGCAGTAGAAGTCCGCGTCCAGCGCCCGCACGTCCACGGCCCGGTGGGGCACGGCCTGCGCGCCGTCCACCAGGACCAGCGCGCCGTGCCGGTGCGCGGCGTCGATCAACTCCGCGACCGGGTTGACGGTGCCGAGCACGTTCGACACGTGGGAGATCGCGACCAGCCGCACCTCGGGCCCCAGCAGGGCGGTGAACGCCACGACGTCGACGCGGCCCCGCGCGTCCACGGGGGCGACGAGCAGCCGGGCGCCGGTCTCCTCCGCGAGCCTGCGCCACGGCAGCAGGTTCGAGTTGTGCTCCATGCCGCTCACCAGCACCGCCCGGCCGGGGCCGAGCAGACGGCGACCGATGCCGTCGGCGACGGTGTTGACGGCGTCGGTGGTGCCCGCGGTGAACACCACCTCTTCGGGGTGACGCGCGCCCAGCGCCTCCTGCACGGAGGCGCGTGCCTCCTCGTAGACGTCCGTGGACAGGCGGCCCAGCTCGTGGTAGGCGCGGCCGACGTTGCTGTTGGCCGTGGTGTAGTAGTCGATCACCGCGTCGAGCACGACGCGCGGCTTGTGCGTGGTGGCGGCGTTGTCGAGGTAGGGGCCGGAACGGGTGGCGAAGATCGGGAAGTCGTCCCGCACCGAGGCGGGCAGGGCGTCGACGACGCCCTCGTGCGCGGTGTGCGTCATCCGTTCTCCTCCGTGAACAGGCTCGTGAACCGCAGGACGTGGTCGGTGGCGAGCGGGAAGACCTTCTGCTGGGCGTAGGGCCGCAGGTGGGGCGGGGTCCACCCCGGCTCGCCCCTGGCGGGCAGGCTGCCCGCCACGCGCAGGTGGGGACCGTAGAAGAACCAGCAGATCTGCCCGACCTGCTCGGTCAGCAGCACCGGGTGGGCGTCCTCGGGGTACATCGGCAGGTGGGTGCGCGTGGCCCAGAACTCGCCGCGCGGCCCGAACGCGTGGCCGTGCATGACGTGGCCGAAGACGTCGTGCACCACTCGGAAGACGTCGTTGTGGGTCAGCTCCACGCCGTGCTCGACCACCCCGGAGGGGGCGCGCAGCGGGTGGAAGCCGGTGACCGGGCCGGGGCCGTGGCCGGCCGAGGTCAGGTAGACGTGCAGGACGCCGGTCTCGCGCACGCGCCGCACCAGGTCGCGCGATCCGCTGTAGGGCCCGCGCTCGTCGGACCACGGCCGCACGTCGAGCCCCGCGGCACGGATGGCCCGGTACTGCGCCAGGTTCTCCCGCTTGAACAAGTCGTACCGTCTTGCCGTGTCGTCGTCCCAGACCAGCGGCGGTGCCCGGTCGAACAGCTCGGCCATCTCGCGACAGAACTCCGCGTCCAGGTCGAGTCGCAGGGTCGACAGGTGGTCGAGCGATGCGACGGAGAGAAGCGGATGACCTTCCACGTAGGAACGAGCCACAGCGGCGAAGTCCGACGCGGCGTCGACGTCACACCCCACGATCCCCCCATTCCCCTCAGGGTGGAACCTGTTTTTCAAGTAAACAGTAACACGGATCGACCAGGGAGGATCGAGCCGAGACCACGGCGCGGCCGATCGCCACAGCCGTTCAGCGCGGCCGTTCGACACAGCCGTTCGGCACGGACCCGGAGTCGCCGAGCGGCTCACCCGTCCTCGGTCGGCACCCCGTCGCTCAGCGGCGGTCGCCGCGCAGCCTGCCCGCGTAGTCGTTGGCCGCGTACCAGCTGCCCCGCCCCTGCGGCAGCAGGTCCAGCACCTGCCACACCGGCGAGTACAGGTCGATGCCGCGTTCCCCGTCCTCGCCGGTCCAGTCGGCGAACGCGGTGTAGAAGTGGCGCACGCCGTCCCCGTCGCGGCGCAGCACGCTCAGCCCGGGCCGCAGCGAACCGTCCTCGTGGACCGCGCCCAGATCGCGACCGAACGACGTCCCTCCGGCGGACACCAGCCGCAGCCCGTCCCAGCCGCGCCGGCGACCCCACGCCCGCAGTTCGGGCACTCCCGCCTCCGCCACCACGGCGAACGCGGTGTGCCGGGCCAGGTGGTGCGACACCCCGTGCAGGCCGTCCACCCACATCGAGCACATCCGGCAGCCCTCGCGGGCGCCCGGAGCGAACATCAGGTGGTAGACGACCAGGGTGTCGTGCTCGCCGAACAGGTCGACCAGCCCCAGGACGCGCTCGGGCTCGTCGAGGCCGGGGTCGTCGGGCCCCTCCCGGAGCGGGTAGTCCTCCAGCAGCGCGCCCGGCGGTAGCGCGCGGCGGGCACGCGCGACCGCCTCCAGCGCGTCGCGCAGGTTCCGCTCGGCGTGCCACAGCTCGGTGCGCGCCTCGCGGTAGCCGTCGTCAGCGGATTCGGGCCACAGACCGACAGGACCGGTCATCCGGGCAGCGCCTCCCAGTGGTGGTGTCAGACGGCCGCGACGGGTGGTGACTGCCGGGCGGGCACACCCGTTTCCAGGCCGAGCAGGTCGCAGCACCGCACCACGGCCTCCATGTCGCCCTGCAACGACAGTCTGCCGGTCACCATCGCCAGCAGCGGGGTGAGGCGGCCCGCACCGACCTGCACGAACGTGGCGGCGTCGGTCTTCGCGACCATCGCGGGGTCGACCGCAGCGCCCTTCACGGCGCGGGCCCGGCCACCGGAGACCTGGACGTGGAAGACCTGGTCGTCCACCCGGAACTCGTAGTTCTCGTCCACGTCGGAGACCTTCGACTGGTCGAGCATGGACTCGACGGCCAGGAAGCCCCAGTGCGGCCGGACGGCGTCCTCCGGGCGCAGGTCGCCCACGAACTCCATGCCCCAGCGCGCCAGACCCAGGATCAACGGGCGGAGCCGCTCGCCGACCGGGGTCAGCGCGTAGGCCAGCTGCGAGCCGGTGCCGCGGAGGTCGACCTGCTCGACCACGCCGCGCTCCACCAAGAACTTCAGGCGTTCGGCCAGCAGGTTCGTGCCGAGGCCCGGAAGGTTCGCCAGCATGTCGCTGTACCGGGCGGGGCCCATCAGCAACTCGCGGACGATCAGCAGGGTCCAGCGTTCGCCCACCACGTCGAGGCCCGACGCGAGACCGCAGTACTGCTGGTAGGTCCGCTTGGTCGTCATGGTCGTCTCCTTCCGACAGCACAGACTACTCGATCCTATAGCTGTCGACTAGGACATCTGCCACAGCCGCCGCTCAGCCGGATGTGGTAGTCGTCCCGAACAACCCCTTCACCACCACGGGCTTCGCCGCCTCCTGGAAGTCGACGTCGGGGTTGAGCTCCCGAATGGTTCCTTCGATCACCAGTAGCGACAGCAGCGGAAAGATGAGTTCGGGCGCGGCGTGCACACCGTGCTTGCGCTGGAGGTCGAACATCTCGGTGGCGAAGCCGACCAGGCTGAACTCCTTCGCGGGCAGGCCGTGGCTGCGCTCGACCAGGTCGGCCATCCGGGTCAGGAAACCCGTCACGTCCGCGCGCTCGTCGAGCCCGGCGGAGCTCTCCACCACGATCTCGGCCGCGCGCTTCCCCCTGCCGACGGCCATGTTCATGAAGAACTCGGCGAACAGGCGGCGCAGCCGGTCGGTCAACTGCACGCTGAAGCCGGCGTCGAGGACCACGACCTGCGCCGACGCGGTGAAGTACAGGTTGCCGGGGTGCAGGTCGCAGTGCACGAACCCGTCCACGAACAGCATCTGGTAGATCGCGGTGAGCCCGGAGACGCCGAAGCGCTTGCGCGCGGCGGGCGAGCACCGCTGGGCGGTGTCGGTCGCCAGGCCGTCGATGAACTCCATGACGATGCACCGGGGCCGCGACGCCTCGGTGAACACCTGCGGCACCCACACCCGCGGCACCGCCGACAGGTTGCGCCGCAACCGCCGCAGCGCCTCGGCCTCGCGCTCGAAGTCGAGCTGGCCCAGCACGGCCCCCGCCACGTGGTCCACCACGTCGGTGACCAGCACCCCGGCGAACACCGGCAACCTCGCGACCAGGGCCGCGCCCCGCCGCATCAGCAGCAGGTCGAGTCCCATCACCCGCTCCACCCCCGGTCGCCGCAGCTTGAGCGCCGCCGTGCGACCCGAGCGCAGCGTCCCCCGGTAGACGCAGGCCACGCTGCCGCTCGCCACGGGGGTGCGATCCACCTCGGCGAACAGCTCGTCCAGCTCGTCGCCGAACGCCTCGGCCAGTGCGCGGTCGGTCTGGGCGCGGTTCATCGGCGGCACGTCGTCCTGGAGCACGCCCAGCTCGTCGCACAACGCGGGCGGCAGCACGTCGCGTCGCGTGCCCAGCACCTGCCCCGCCTTGACGAACGTGGGCCCCAGGCGGATCAGCAGCACCGTGGTGCGCCGGTAGAGGTGCCGCAGGCCGGTGTCGCGGCCGGAGCGCGCACCACGCACCAGGGCCGAGACGAGCGCGGGCACCAGCACGGCGACCAGCAGCACGCACACCCGCGCCACGCGCTGGACCAGCGCGCGGCGCGACGGGGGTGGTGGACCGGCGGTGAGGTCGGACACGGGTGGCTCCCTCCGGGTTCAGGTTCCGCTGATGCCGGGCACCTCGATCGCGCGCAGTTGGAGCGTGGTGTAGTCGCAGTACCAGATCCGGCGACCGTCCCAGGTGATCCCGGTGGGGTTGCCGGCCACGTCGTAGCTGGCGACCTGGCGCCGCAGGGCGACGTCGACCAGGTTGATCGTGCCGGCCCGGTGGTCGGAGTAGACGAGGAAGCGGTCGGACACGGTCAGGCCCGCGATGGGCCGGGTGACCGGGATGCTGTCCAGCAGCTCGCCGTTCTCCGCGCTGCGCAGGTCGAGCACGCGCAGGTCCTCGTAGCCGAGCCAGATGCCGTCGCGGGTGGCCTCCAGCCCGCACAGCACGTGACCGGGCCGCGGGTTGGCCATCTCCACGACCGTCTCGCCGCTGTCCGGGTCGATCACCCGCAGGTCGCGGTTGTCGCCGACCACCTGCACGAGGTTGCCGGACAGCGTGGTCAGGTCGGTGCGCACGCCGGGGCAGGCGATGCGCCGCTCGACGCTCCCCGTGACCGGGTCGAGGGCCATGATCCGGCTCGACACGGCCTCGGAGAACCACAGGAACTCGCCCGACCAGGTGAGGCCGCACAGCTTCAGCGCGCGGACCGGGATGTCGCGGACGGTCCCCAGCGACATGGGCATCAGGCGCTCCTTCGCCGGGAGAGGGCGCAGTCCAGGCGCCACTCCGTCGCGTCGCGCGCGGCGGCGCGGGAGAGCGGCGGGACCAGCTCCGCGAGCACCTCGTCGCCCGGCAGCACCGGCGTGTGCTTGATCGGCCAGGTCCACACGGCCCAGTTGCAGCCGGGGTAGGAGGGGAAGTTCGACAGCACCACGCCGTCTGCCAGCTCGGCGGAGAAGTGGCCCATCACGGCGTGCAGCTCGCCCGCTCGCTCGACGCGCAGGCGGCCGGGAGCCGCGGGCCGACCGGCGCGGCTGACGCCGATCTCGCTGACCGCCACCGGGACGTGCGCACTGAGCAGCACGGGATCGCGCTGGAAGAAGTGCAGCTGGGGTCCTGGCGGTGCCGCGGCGCGCACCGCGTCGAGCCGGTAGCCGAGGTGCTCCTCCCGCCACACGCCCCAGCCCTCGCCGTCGAACCCGATCGCGGTGAGGTGAGTGGTGAGGCGACGGGGCACGACGCGCCCACCGGGGGCGAGGTTGCGCTTGGCGACGGCGGCGACCAGCTCGACCATCTCCTCCTCCGGACCGAGGTTGCCCATCAGCTCGGCGACCACGACGTCCACCGCGCGCGGCAGGCGCGCCACCCGCGCGTCGCCCTGCACCACGGTGATCCGGTCCCGGAAGTCGTTGTCGGCGGCGATGCGCTCAGCCAGCTGGGCCATCGCGGGGTCGGCCTCGATCGCGTACACGTGGGACGCGCCGTGCTTGAGCGCGAGCACGGACAGCACCAACGTCCCGGCGCCGACGTCCGCGATCACGTCACCCGGTCTGACGGCACGCGCCAGCGCTCGGTCGTAGGCGTCGATGCGCACGTGGTCCGCCAGCATCACCTGGTGCATGGCCAGGAGTCGGGAGTCCATGCGGCGCTCTCCCCTCGGGTCGCCGGCCGCGCCGGTGGGTGCCACCCGGAAGCACGGGCGACACCCACCGGAACTTGCTATTGGAACTTAAACCACACCTGCGTCGGTGGCAACCGGCATCAGATGTTGACGGCGGCGGTCTCGCCCACGTGCGCGTCGCGCATCGCCAGGCGGACGCCGGTCAGGCGGGCCTTCACCTCGTTCTCCGTCGTGACCAGCGGCGAGTCGGCGCCGTCCAGCTTCAGCTCCGTGCCGGTCGCCTCCACGTCGCGCAGCTTGCCCGCGACGTGGACGGAGTTGTCGGCGTAGAGCGTGCCGTGCGGGGTGCACAGCTCGAAGTTGGTGTCGATGTGCAGGTCGCTCGGGAAGGAGACGCGGCTCAGGCTGTCCTCGTTGCCCTCGCCGAGCGTGCCGCCCGACACGCGCGGCCACGACGCCCGCAGCATGACCCTGCCACCCAGCTCGGCGCAGTGACCGGAGACCGCGACGCGCGCGAGCTGCGCGAGCACGCCGGGGCCGTCGGCGTGCTTGTCCGGACCGAACAGCAGGATCTCCGCACCGGCGGCCTTGCGGTAGTCGCCCGCCAGGTCCACCTTCACGGTCTTGCCGTTGACCTCGACCTCGAGCTGACCCTCCAGGGTCACCTGCATGATCAGCGAGGGGTCGACCAGCATCGACATGCACGGGCCGGCGCTGGGCGCGAAGAAGACCTCCGGCGTGATGCCGAGGGGCTCGTTCTCGTCACTGGCCGGGTACCACGCTTCGGGCAACGTGGTACCGCGCACCACGTTCGGCGCCTGGACGACGTCGAACGGGCCGTCGCCGCGCGGGTGACCCAGGTACGGACCGGTCAGCGGCTTCTTGAAGGGCGGCACGTTGTCCACGACACCGTAGATGTCGATGACGTTGCGGTGCGCGAGGCGCAGCGTGCTCGTCTCCAGGATGCCGAAGCGACGGATGTAGAACTCCGCGGGGAAGTTCTTGCCCGGCACGATCTGCTTGACGTGGCCGGAGTTGGGCAGGAACGGGTTGGACAAGACCTGAAGGCGGTCGTCCAGCTCGTAGCTGTACCCCTTGATGCCGACTTCCGGGGCGCTGATGAGCTCCGTGTCGAACGAGGCGTAGCCCTTCTCGTCCACGCGGTGCTCGAATCCGGGCATCGGCCACTTGTTCAGCTGCACGAACCCGGAGAGGTTGATGGTCTCCCTCCGGCCCGAGTAGTAGTCGTCGCCGAAGACCACCGTCGCGGCGGCCAAGATGTGCGGACGGATCGGCTTGGGCTCCAGGTTCAGAGACTCGTAGTTCTCCTTGGAAAGACTCACTCCAGACACCTCCAGCGTCTGTCGAGTTGGGACCGCCAGTGGGCTGATGCCGGACGGCACGCGGAGCGGTCACGCTCGGCCTACACACATAAGACTATATATTTTTTAAGTAAAGTCAAGGCTCACACCCAGGGTGCGACCGGGTACCACGGGATGAGGTCGCGGCGTTCGAGGATGCGCACGTCCCAGTACAGGACGAGGAAGACACCCGCCGCGACGAACGCGGCCGAGGTCAGCACGGCCCTGCGGCGCGGGTCTGCGGCGAACCAGCGCCCCAGCCGCGCACCCGCCGACCAGGTCACGACCAGCAGCAGCACGGCCATGACGAGGATGTTGCCCACCGACTGGAGTGCGAAGGCCGCGGCTCCGTAGAAGACGTTGCCGCTCTCGGCGGCGTCCCGGAACATCACCCGGAACAGCGGGAACGGACGGCCGATGAGGAAGGCGCCGATCAGCGCGCCCAGCACCACCATCGGTGCGCCGGGCCACCGGCGGGCGAGCCGCGCCAGCGGGTCGGGCACCAGGCCGGCCGCGGCCAGGCCGAGGTAGACCATGACCAGGCCGACCACGCCGTAGACGACCATGGCCTGCACCAGACGGGGCGCGAGTCCGTCGGTGGTGGCGGTCTGGAACTGCGGCATGCCGGTGCCGACGAGGGCGACGACGACGCCGTAGGCGGCGGACACCGCGATCATGCCGACGGAGAGCCGGGCGAGCGGGCGCAGCACTCCCAGCACCCTGTCCGAGGTGCCGCCCTCGCGACCCGCGACGGGCGCCATCACTCCGAACGCGGCGATGTTGCAGGCGGTGAACGTGCCCGCCAGACCGGACACGAAGGCGAACACGACGCCCGCGCCGACCCCGGCGATCGGTGTCGCGTCGGCGTCGTGGCCGAGCAGCCCGTCTGCGACCGTGCCTCCGATGACGGAGTCCACGAAGTGGGCCGACCACACGACGGTGAGCAGGAAGCCGACCAGCGCGCTCAGGCCGACCACCAGCCAGGGACGGCGGGGCCGAACGGGAACCTCCGCGGTGCGTGTCGATGCGTGTACTGACATGCGGGGACCTCCGAGGGGTGCGGACGGGGAAGTGGGACGGCGGACTTCAGGGGGTGCGCATCCGCCGCAGGTAGGAGACGGCGACCCAGGGGCGGGGACCGGTGGCGACGATCCGGCCGGTCGCGACGGCGCGAGCGAGCGGAGTGCGGCGGAAGACGGTCAGCATCAGCGCGCCCGGCTCGAACCGGACGCGAGCGTCCGCGCCACCTCCCGGCGGGTCCGCACCGACGCGGCCCTCGCCGCTGACCAGCACGACCGGGGTGGTGTGCGCGGAGCGGAACTCCACGCGAAGGCGACGACCCCGCCCGGAACCGTCGCCGAACAGGTGGCCGGTGTGCTCGCCACCGAGCAACTGGACCAGGAACACCTCGAAGGCGAGGGCGGCCTCGGCGGACGGGACGCGCCACGGGAGCGAGACGGCTCTGGCGATGTCCCAGCCGTGCAGCAGGATCTCGTTGAGCTGGTGGGCCAGCAGCGAGGCGACCGGCATCCGGGAATCGCCCAGCCAGCGCGCGGACCGGTGGGGGTCGGCGTCGGCGCTGAGCTCCACCACGTCGGCGACCCCCTCGCGCAGGTCGCGCGCGAGAACCTCGGGAGACCGCTCGGGGAACGCGCGCAGCGCCGCGTCGTTGAGCCGGGCGAAGTCGCCGAGCGTCGCGCTCGCGAGGAGCCGGTCGATCTCGGGCACGCCCAGCGGCGCGGCCGGAGAGCGCAGGAAGCCCGCCTGCATCCGGGAGACGATCGCGGCGTGCGCGGCGACCTCCGCGACCGACCAGTGGCCGATCGCCGGCAGGTCCGGATCGCGACAGGACAGCAGCAGGTCGGCGAACCGCTCGGTCGCGGCGGCGAGC
Source organism: Umezawaea beigongshangensis (assembly GCF_016464305.1). GTDB lineage: Bacteria > Actinomycetota > Actinomycetes > Mycobacteriales > Pseudonocardiaceae > Umezawaea_A > Umezawaea_A beigongshangensis. Next base: position 328 of record NZ_JAEIOJ010000019.1, on the reverse strand, counting down.
GCGGTGCGCAGGTCGTGCCAGCGGTGTTCGGTGAGTTCGAGGCGCACATCCACCCCAACCGGGAATTTACTTTAATTAAAAGTATTAGCTACCCGGTTGACGGCACAATGAGCGCGGTCGATCTGCGGTCCGGTGTCACCCGGTCGGCCCTCACCCGCTCGGCCGGGCGTCACGGGGCGGGCACGTGAGCGAGGCGGAACGTGAAGCGCTCGTCGTCGCCCTCGCCCTCGGTGTCGACCAGCACGGACCGTCCGGCCTGGATCTCGCCGAACAGGATCTTCTCCGAGAGCTGGTCCTCGATCTCGCGCTGGATCGTGCGGCGCAGCGG
>NZ_JAEIOJ010000018.1 GCF_016464305.1 Umezawaea beigongshangensis | reverse complement strand
CCGGCCGGGCGGCGCGGGGGGCGCCCGGCCGGGGGGGGGGCCGGGGGGGGGGGTCGGCGCGCCCCGGCGGGCCCCCCCCCCCCCGGCCCCCGGCACGTCGCCGACCGGAACATCGCGCGCCCGACGTGCGTTGACTCTAAAATGGACGTCCACGTCCATGACACCTCAGCGAGGAGTGACCCCTTCCGTGCGCGACGCGCAGTCACCCGGTTGCAGTACTGAGCCGGGCTTCAGCCCCGGCTGCCACATCGACCTGGTCCGATCCACCCCGCGAGGTGATCGGTGACCGGCGTCCTGCTCAGCGTTCTCGGTCTGCTCGCCGTGGTCGCTCTCACCTTCGGCACCTTCGTCGCCGTGGCCGCCGAGTTCTCCCTGACCGCCCTCGAACGCAGCACCGTCGACGCCCACGTCGCCCAGGTGGGCGACGCGAAGGCCAAGACGGTCCAGAAGGCTCACCGCTCGCTGTCGTTCCAGCTCTCCGGGGCGCAGCTCGCGATCACCTTCACCACCCTCATCACGGGTTTCATCGCCGAACCCGCCATCGCCGAACTGCTCCAGCCCGGCCTGACCGCGATCGGCGTCCCGATCGGCGTGGCCGACCCCCTGGCCCTGGCCGTGGCGCTGGCGCTGGCCACCACCCTGTCGATGGTGTTCGGCGAGCTGGTGCCGAAGAACCTCGCCATCGCGAAGCCGCTGGAGACCGCCCGCGCGGTCGCCGGGTTGCAGGCGGCGTTCTCGAACGCGTTCCGCTGGCTGATCACCATGATGAACGGGTCGGCCAACTGGCTGGTGCGCAGGCTCGGCGTGGAGCCCGCCGACGAGCTGGCCTCGGCCCGCTCGCCGGAGGAGCTGGGCGCGCTGGTGCGCTCCAGCGCCGAGCACGGCACGATCGACGAGGGCACCGCCACGCTGCTGGGCCGCTCGCTGCGCTTCGGCGACCGGACCGCGGGCGAGCTGATGACGCCGCGCGTGCAGGTGGAGGCGCTGCGCGCCGACGCGTGCGTGCCCGACCTCATCCAGGCGGCCCGCCACACCGGCTTCTCCCGCTTCCCGGTGCACGACGGCGACCTGGACGAGGTCCGCGGCATGGTGCACGTGAAGCAGGCGTTCGCCGTGCAGCACGCGCAGCGCGCCACGACCCGGCTGTCCGCCCTGACCAGGCCGGTGCCGACGGTGCCGGAGACGCTGGAGGGCGACGCGCTGCTGGACCGGCTGCGCGGTTCCGGGCTCCAGGCCGCGCTGGTCGTGGACGAGTACGGCGGCACGGCGGGGCTGGTCACGCTGGAGGACGTCGTGGAGGAGATCGTCGGCGACGTGCGCGACGAGCACGACCGCCGCGAGGCCGCGCCGGTGCGGCCGCTGGGCCGCAACAGCTGGATGGTGTCCGGTCTGCTGCGCGACGACGAGGTGTCGGAGGCCACCGGCTTCCGGATGCCCGACGGCGACTACGAGACCCTCGCCGGGCTCGTGCTGGCCCGGCTGGGCCGCATACCGGTCGTCGGCGAGGAGGTCGTGGTGGACAGCTGGCGGATCACCGTGATGCGGATGGACCGCCACCGGGTCGCCGAGCTGCGCGTCGCGCAGACCGGTGACCGCGAGCCGTCGGGGGTGAGCGCGTGAGCGACGTGAGCGCCCTCCTGCTGACCGTGGTGCTGCTGGCCTGCAACGCGTTCTTCGTCGGCGCCGAGTTCGCGCTGATCAGCGCGCGCCGGGACCGGCTGGAGGCGATGGTGGAGCGCGGCGTGAGCCGGGCCGCCGTGGTCATCAAGGCCAGTCGCGACGTCTCGCTGATGCTGGCGGGCGCGCAGCTGGGCATCACGATCTCGTCGCTGCTGCTGGGCCGCCTCGGCGAACCGGCGGTGGCGCACGTCATCGAGACCGCCCTGCACCCGCTGTCGATCCCCGCCGTGGTGCTGCACCCGATCGCGTTCACCATCGCGATGCTGTTCGTGGTCGTGGCGCACATCCTGCTCGGCGAGATGGTGCCGAAGAACCTGGCCATCGCGAACCCGGAGAAGCTGGCCATCTGGCTGGTTCCGGTGCACGTCGGGTTCATCAAGATCGTCAAGCCGTTCATCAGCATGTTCAACATCGCCTCCAACGGCGTGCTGAAGCTGATGAAGGTCGAGCCGAAGGACGAGCTCGAGTCGGCCTACACGCCCGACGAGCTGTCGCTGCTGATCGCGGAGTCCAAGCAGGAGGGCCTGATCGAGGACTCCGAGCACCGGCGGCTGGCGAAGACGCTGTCGTCGGCCGAGCGGACCGTGGCCGACGTGCTGGTGCCGCTGGACCGGCTGACCACCGTGTCGGACTCGCCGACCGTGGGCGAGGTCGAGGCGGCCGTGACGGCGACGGGCTACTCGCGCTTCCCGGTGCGCACCGAGCGCGGCGGGGTCCTGGGGTACCTGCACGTCAAGGACGTGCTGGACCTGGCGAGCAGCGATCCGTCCACGCCGGTGCCGCGTTCCCGCGTGCGCGGGCTACCCGAGGTGCCGTCCGACGCGAAGCTCGACGAGGCGCTGGCCGCGCTGCGCCGGGCGCAGAGCCACCTGGCCAGGGCCGTCGGCCCGGACGGGCGGATGCTGGGCGTGGTGGCGCTGGAGGACCTGGTCGAGGAGTACGTGGGCATCGTCCGGGACGGGACCCACGTGGCCCCCGACAGCTGATCCCGTTCTGGGGAGGGGGGTGCGAGCCGACCGCTCACGCCCCCCTTGCGGCGTAGAGGGCGAGGGTCTCCGGCAGCTGGGAGTGCAGCGGCCGCGGGAGCGCGTCGGCGGTGAACCAGCCGAGCTCGTCGAACTTGTGCGGTTCGCCGATGCGCACCTCGGCCGGGTCGACGTGCACGGCGAACACCACGGCCACCCAGTGCGAGGTGACGGGGTCGCCGCGCAGCACGTTGCGCACCCCGACCGTCTCCAGGCCCAGCACGCGGGCGGAGTACTCCTCCGCCACCTCGCGGGTCACGGCCTCGGCGAACGACTCGCCGAACTCCAGCGCCCCGGCCCCGGTGTCCCAGGTGCCCGGCTCGTCGCGGGCTCCCGCGCCGCGCCGGGCCAGCAGCACCCGCCCGGCCCCGTCGTGGCAGACGAACACGCAGGACACCGAGGGGGCGCGCATCAGAAGTGCTCCAGGAGGTCGGGGAACGCGCGCAGGGTCAGCACGCGGTCGTCGGTCGGGTCCAGTTCGCCGTGCTCCAGCACCCACGTGCTCTCGTTCGGGACGAACACGGCGTTCAGCCCCGCCGCCCGCGCGGGCAGCACGTCGGAGCGGGGCGAGTTGCCGATCATCCACGTCGACTCCGGCGTCAGCGAGTGGTGCTCCACGAGCCACCGGTAGGTGTCCGGGTCCTTCTCGGCCACGACGTGCACGGCGCGGAAGTGGTGCGCCAGGTTCGAGGCGTCGATCTTGTCCCGCTGCTCCCGCTCCTCCCCCTTGGTGAGCAGCAGCAGGTCGTGACGGGTGCCGAGCTCGGAGAGGGTCTCCGCGACACCGGGCACCAGCTCCACGGTCCGGTCGGCGAGCGAGGACGCGAGCTGCTCGATCTCGCGGCGCTCCGCGTCGGTGGCCGGGCGCTCGGCGAGCCGCTCGAAGCAGTCGCCGAGGCTGCGCAGGAACATCCTCGTGCCGTAGCCGTGCACCCCGGCGTTCGCCCGCTGCACGTCGTCGAAGATCGTCCGGGCCTCGGCGCGGTCCAGCGTCGGGCGTGCCAGCCAGTCCAGGAACGCGGTCACCACCCGCTCGAACCGCACGTTGTTCTCCCACAGGGTGTCGTCGGCGTCGAACACGAGCACCTGGTCGTCGTACGTCACACGCCGAAGAGTAGTCAGCGCGTCACGCGGGTTCGACGGCCGTGCGCTCGCGCTCGAACGCCTCGGCCGACAGCGCCCGCCACACCAGCAGCAGACCGGCGGCGTCGACGACGGCCGCGACCAGCCACGTCGAGCGCAGACCCCAGTGCGTCGCCACGAGCCCGCCGAGCAGGCCGCCGACGGGCATGAAGCTCCAGGTCAGGGCGCGGTGACCGGCGAGGACGCGGCCGAGCAGCTCCGGTGGGGTGAAGCGCTGCCGACTGGACTGGGAGCCGACGTTCCACGCCAGCGTGCTGCCCGCGAACAGCACCAGGACGGCGGCGACGAGGGGCCAGCGCGGCGGCACCACCCACAGCACCAGCATGCAGAGCGCGGCGATCGCGGCTCCGCCCCGCATCGCGCCCGAGTAGCCGAAGCGGGCGGTCAGGCGGCCCACGAGGAACGACGACAGCACCCAGCCGAGGGCCGAGGCGCCGAGCAGCAGGCCGTAGCCGACCGCGTTCGCGTGCAGCACCTCCGTGGCGTAGAGGACGAACGTGGCGTAGCCGGTGGTGAAGGCCAGGCTGCCGATCGCGACCTTGATCGTGATGGCGCGCAGCAGGGGACTGGCGACGAGGAACCGCAGGCCGTCGGTGATGCCGCGCAGCGGGTGGCCCGGCCGGCGGGAGACGGGCACGTGCACGGGCAGGCCGCGGGTCAGCGCGAGGGCGACGAGCGCGGCCGACGCCGCGATCCACGCCGGAGCTCCCGTCGACAGCGCGACGAGCAGCCCGGCGACCGGTGGGACGGTGAACTGCACGACCCCCCGGTCGATGACCATCATCCGGGCGTTCGCCGCGTCGAGCCGGTCGGAGTCGACGACGTCGGGCACCATCGCGCCGCGCACGCCCTCGACCACCACCTGCGCGGCGACCACGACGAACGACACCGCGAGCAGCAGCGGCAGACCGAGCCACCCGCCGGCGGCAGCCGCGGCGAGCACGAGCGCCGTGACGGCCTGCACGGCGAACGCGGCGGACAGCAGCGCGCGGCGCGGCACCGCGTCGATCAGCGCCCCCGCCACCAGCGACAGCAGCAGCCACGGCAGCTGTCCCACCACGGTCACCAGCGACACGTCCCGCGGATCGGTGGTGATCTCCAGGACGAGCAGCGGCACCGCCGTGACGACCAGCCCCTCCCCGCAGGAACCGCTCACCGCTACCGCCTGCAGACGTCCCCAGCCCCGGTCTTCCCGCCCGCTGTTCACGGTGAGCGAGTGTGCCAACACGCGGAGCTACTGGCGAGCGCTTTCGTCGATCGGCACGGATCTTCTCGCGCCCGGACGCGCGCGGGGCCGCGCATCCGGGTGACGTACCGTGGACACCCGTGGACGTGGTGGTGCTGGCCGAGCGGGAGTGGCAGGACCGCCGTCGCGCGCACGTCGAGCGGGTGCGCCGGTGGACCGGCCCCCACCAGGAGCGCAGGCAGCGCCGGGAGAAGCACCCGGTCCTCGACTTCCTCTTCACCTACTACTCCCACCGCCCCGTGCGGCTGGAGCGCTGGCACCCCGGTCCCGGCGTGGTGCTGGCGGGCGACGCGGCGCGGGAGTACCTGGCGTGGCCGCACCACGTGGAGACCGCCGACGGCGTGACCCTGGACCTCGACTCGTTCCTGGCGGCCCGGCGCGGCACGGCCGAGTTCGTCCGGTCGCTGCTCACCGCGACGGCGTCCCGCCCACCGCGGCTGAACTGCTTCGGCTTGCACGAGTGGGCGATGGTCTACCGGCAGGAGCCGGAGCAGGTCAGGCACGGCGCGTGGCCGCTGCGCCTGGGCGCGGACGGCACCGACCGGGTGGTGGAGTCCAGTCGGGTGCAGTGCGGGCACTTCGACGCGTTCCGCTTCTTCACCCCTCCGGCCCGGCCGCGCAACGCGCTGCAACCGACCCGCGAGGCTCAGGTCGACCTGGAGCAGCCCGGTTGCCTGCACGCGGGCATGGACCTGTTCAAGTGGGCCTACAAGCTCGACCCGGCGACGCCGTCCGAGCTGGTGGCCGACTGCTTCGACCTGGCCGTGCGCATCCGCGAGCTGGACATGAGGGCCAGCCCGTACGACCTGGCCGCGCTGGGCTACCCGGCGGTGCCGATCGAGACCGCGGCGGGACGCGCGGACTACGCGCGACGGCAGGCGGAGTTCGCCGCCGAGGGCGCTCCGCTGCGGCAGCGGCTGGTCGACCTGTGCGACGAGCTGCTGGGACGGGTTCCCACCTGAGTCGGGCCGCCGCGACTTCACACCCGGCCCGGAGATCACCTGTTAGCGTGAGCGCCGCCTCGGGGGCGGCGACGGGACCACCAGTCGCCAGGAGTCGTTCCGGGAGAGGGAAGTGATGGCTCGACACCGCACGCTGCGGACGAGGGTGCGGCGTGGCATCGCCGGCTGGCCCGTCGCCGTGGTCGGCCTGGTCGTCCTCGTGGTGCTGGGCTGGCTCAGCTGGACGTGGATGGGCGGGGTGCTCGAACGCCGGACCGCCGCCCAGGCCGGTGACTGCAGCGAGGGCGAGGCCGTCCTGCGCGTCGCGGTCACCCCGAGCATCGGCGACGCGGTCCGCGACGTGGCCCAGCGGTGGAGCGCGACCCGTCCGGTCGTCTACGACCACTGCATCCGCGTCGAGGTGCAGGCCGTGGACTCGGAACTGGTGCTGGAGGGCCTGACCCAGGACTGGAACACCGCGGACCTCGGCGAGCGCGTTCAGGCGTGGCTGCCCGACTCGACGCTGTGGGCCGACCGGCTCGCCGCGCAGAACCACGCCCTGATCGGCGCGGTGCCCGAGTCCGTGGCCACGAGCCCGGTGCTGCTCGCGCTGCCCGAGGCGGCGTCGCAGGCGCTGATGAGCGGCAGCAGCTTCCGCTGGACCGACCTGCCCGAGGTCACCTCCGACAGCGCGGGGTGGGCCCGCTACGGCAAGCCGGAGTGGGGCCCGCTCACCGTCGCCATGCCCGACCCGACGACGAACACCGCCACCGCCATGGCCGTCCAGTCCGCGCTGGCCGGGGCCAGTCCCGACGGCCGCGGCCCGGTGACCGCCGACGTGCTCGCGCTCCAGCCGGTCAAGGACACCCTCGCCCGGTTCGCCGCGACCAAACCGGCGAACGCGCCGGAGAGCACCTGGGAGGCGCTGGACCGGATGAGCGAGGCCCCGAGCGTGAACGGGGCCGGGTTCAGCGCGGTGCCGGTGTTCGAGGTCGACCTGTACCGCCACAACGTCGGCGCGGACGGCGGCGCGGCGCCCGCGCAACCGCTGCACGGGGTCGCCGCGGGCGGTCCCACGCCGGTGGCCGACTTCCCGTTCGTGCCCCTGGCCGGTGACGACGTCAGCGAGGCGCAGGAGCGCGCGGCGCAGAGCTTCCGGGAGTTCCTCACCGAGGACGACCAGCAGACGGTGCTCGCCGAGGCGGGGCTGCGGGTCGGGGCGACGTCCGTCCGGCCGAGCCCGTCGCCCGGCGTCCGGTGGGCCGCCACGACGGAGAACCTCGTCGCCGCGGACGCCACCACCACCCAGCAGATCTCCGCGGCCTGGGCCACCGCGTCCGACGGCGGCCAGGTCGTCACCGTCCTGGTCGACGTGTCCGGCTCGATGGAGGAGGACGGCGGCGGCGGTCGCACGCGCGTCGACTGGCTGCGCACGGCGCTGTCCGGCCAGGTCGAGCGCTCGGTGTCCGGCTCGCTCGGGCTGTGGGAGTTCTCCCGCGCGCTCGACGGGGACGTGCCGTACCGCCAGCTCGTGCCGACGAAGCCCGTGGCCGAGCAGCGGCAGGCCCTGCTCGACGGCATCGCCCGGCTGGAGCCGCGCAGCGCGACCCAGCTCTACACGAGCCTCGTCGCCGTCTACGAGTCGGCGCAGCGCGACTTCCAGCAGGGCAAGCAGAATCGGATCGTCGTGATCACCGACGGCCCCAACGACGGCGGCCTGAACTTCCAGCAGCTCACCGCGCGGATGGACCAGCTCCAGGTCGGCGCGAACCCCGTGCCGATCAGCGTCGTCGCCATCGGGTCGGAGCCGGAGCGGCTGCCGCTGTCGGAGATCGCCGGGCGCACCGGTGGCACGCTGTCGGTCGTGGACGACGCCAGCGGTCTCGACCCGGCGCTCGCGGAGCTGCTCTCCACGGCTCCCGTTCGGTGATCACCCGCCGCGGCGCACCTCGGGGTAGACGGCGCACAGCGCGGTGAGGGCGGCCACCACGCGGTCGCGCAGTTCCGCCGGGGCCACCACCTCGGCGTCACCGCCGAGGCGCAGCAGGTCGGACTCGGCGTGCTCCAGCCCCTCGGTGGGCAGCTCCAGCTCCGTCCAGCCGTCCGGGCCCGGCCGGGCGGCGCTCTCCCGGATCGCGCGGGCGGCGGGCGGGCTGAGCAGGTACGCCGCCCGGCGCACTCCCCGCTCGGACAGCCGCACCACGACGCGCGCCCCGTACAGGCGGTCGACGAACCGCTCCGACCACCCCGCCCAGAACTCGGCCAGGTCGAAGCCCGCCGGTCGCTCGAAGGTCTCGGCGAGCTCCTCCAGCTCCAGCACGCGCGACACCCGGTAGGTGCGCACGCCGGGCCCGTCCGCGCACGCCACGAGGTACCAGGTCCCGGCCTTGAGGACGAGGCCGAGCGGGTGCACCACCCGCTCCACCTCGATCGCCGCGCTGCCCCAGCGCTGGTAGCGCACCCGCAGCGCGCGCTGCTGCCACACGGCCTCCGCGACGGCGGCGAGGTGCGGGGTGCGCTCCTCGCCGCGGAACCAGCCGGGCGCGTCGAGGTGGAAGCGCTCCTGGACGCGCCCGGCGCGCGACCTCAGTTCCGGGGGCAGCGCCGCGACGACCTTGAGCTGCGCCGCGGCGACGACCGTGCCCAGGCCCAGTTCCGCGGCGGGTCCCGGCATCCCGGCCAGGAACAGCGCCTCGGCCTCCTCGCGGGTCAGCCCGGTCAGCCGGGTGCGGTAGCCGTCGAGCAGGCGGTAGCCGCCGTGCGGGCCGCGGTCGGAGTACACCGGCACTCCGGCCGAGCCGAGCGCCTCGACGTCGCGGTAGACGGTGCGGACCGACACCTCCAGCTCGTCGGCGATCTCCTGCGCGGTCATCCGGCCCCTGGCCTGGAGCAGGAGCAGCAGGGACAGCAGACGACCGGCGCGCACGACCCGATTGTCCCCGGCTGCCCGGCACGGGCTGGCGCACACCCGGTGCCGGCTCCGTGACACGAGCACCCGCACGACCGGAACCGTCCGGGTGACGAGTTGCGACGAGCAGCCGCGGGACGGTCGGCCCTGCGACGCGGTGGACGGCCCGGGGCGGTGGTGCACCTGCTCGACAGCACCGCCTCCTCCACCGGGCTTGTCAACCGGAACCTTGTTCCGTATCGTTTCCGGAGCACGGTTCCGGTTGTCCCGCGACGTCAGAGCGGGGCCGCACGGTCACACCGCGCCTCACCACGACGGAGGAACACGATCGTGCAGTACCGCACCTTGGGCCGCACCGGTGTGCAGGTCAGCTCACTCGCACTCGGCGCGATGAACTTCGGCAGGATCGGGCGCACCACCCTGGACGAGGCCACCGCCGTGGTCGACGCCGCCCTCGAAGCCGGGATCAACCTCGTCGACACCGCCGACGTCTACAGCGGCGGCGAGTCGGAGGAGATGGTCGGCAGGGCCGTCGCCGGTCGCCGCGACGACGTCGTGCTGGCCACGAAGGCCGGTCTGCCCGCGAGCGACGAGCGCAACCACCGGGGCGGATCGCGCCGCTGGCTGATCACCGCGCTGGAGGGCAGCCTGCGCCGCCTCGGCGTCGACCACGTCGACCTGTACCAGGTCCACCGGTGGGACCCGAGCACCGGCGACGAGGAGACGCTGTCGGCGCTGACCGACCTCCAGCGCGCGGGGAAGATCCGCCACTTCGGCTCGTCGACCTTCCCGGCGCACCGCGTCGTGCAGGCCCAGTGGGCCGCCCGCGAGCACCACCTGAGCCGCTACGTCACCGAGCAGCCCGCCTACTCGGTCCTGCAACGCGGGGTCGAGGCCGACGTGCTGCCCGTGGCCGAGCAGTACGAGCTGGGCGTGCTGGTGTGGAGCCCGCTGGCCTCGGGCTGGCTGTCGGGCGCGATCCGCGAGGGCCGGGAGATCACGACCAGCCGCTCGGCGTTCATGCCGCAGCGCTTCGACACCTCGCTGCCCGCCAACCGGGCCAAGCTCGACGCCGTCGAGCGGCTGGCGCAGGTCGCCGCGGAGGCCGGGCTGACCATGATCCAGCTCGCGCTCGGGTTCGTCACCGCGCACCCGGCCGTCACCAGCGCGCTCATCGGCCCCCGGACGCTGGACCACCTGCGCTCGCAGCTCGCCGCCGCCGACACCGTGCTGTCCGCCGACGTGCTGGACGCGATCGACGCGATCGTCGCCCCCGGTGTCGACCTGGCCGCGCACGAGAAGAACGACACGCCGCCCGCGCTGCTCGATCCGGCGCTGCGGCGTCGCTGACCACCGCTTCCGGCACCGGGAGGACCAGCACCCGCACCGGGCGGCGGCGCGGTGGGTCGCCGACGAGCTGATCCGCACGTGACAGGGGGGCGGGAGCACCGGTGGTGCTCCCGCCCCCCTGGCGCGGACCTAGCTGTAGGCGGTGATGGGCGGGCAGCTGCACACGAGGTTGCGGTCGCCCTTGACGCCGTCGATGCGCCGCACCGGGGGCCAGATCTTCGGCGCGGTCAGCCCCGCCGGGAACACCGCCACCTCGCGGCTGTACGGGTGGTCCCACTCCGTCGCCACCGACGCCGCCGTGTGCGGGGCGTTGCGCAGCGGGTTGTCGTCGGCGGGCCACTCGCCGGAGCCGACCAGGTCGATCTCGTGCTTGATCGCGATCATCGCGTCGACGAAGCGGTCCAGCTCGGCGAGGTCCTCGCTCTCGGTCGGCTCGACCATGAGGGTGCCCGCGACGGGGAACGACATCGTCGGCGCGTGCAGGCCGTAGTCGGCCAGCCGCTTCGCCACGTCGTCCACGGTCACGCCGGTCGCCTTCGTGATCGGGCGCAGGTCGAGGATGCACTCGTGGGCCACGAAGCCGCCCTCGCCGGTGTAGAGGACCGGGTAGTGCTCGTCCAGGCGCCGGGCCACGTAGTTCGCGGCGGCCACGGCGGTCAGCGTCGCGCGGCGCAGGCCGTCGGCGCCCATCATCCGCACGTACGCCCAGGAGATCGGCAGGATCGACGCGCTGCCCCAGGGAGCGCCGCTGATCGGGCCGACACCGGTCGCCGGCCCCGCGGCGGGCTGGAGCGGGTGGTTCGGCAGGAACGGCGCGAGGTGCGAGCGCACGCCGATCGGGCCGACGCCGGGGCCACCGCCGCCGTGCGGGATGCAGAACGTCTTGTGCAGGTTCAGGTGCGAGACGTCCGAACCGAACTTGCCGTACTGGGCGAGACCGATGAGGGCGTTGAGGTTCGCGCCGTCGACGTAGACCTGACCACCGGCGTCGTGCACCAGCGCGCACACCTCGCGCACGGTGTCCTCGTAGACGCCGTGCGTGGACGGGTAGGTGATCATGATCGCGGCGAGGTCGTCGCGGTGGGCGTCCACGGTCTCCCGCAGGTGCGCCAGGTCGATGTTGCCGTGCTCGTCGCACTTCACGACGACCACGCGCATCCCGGCCATGACCGCGCTCGCGGCGTTGGTGCCGTGCGCGCTGGACGGGATCAGGCAGACGTCGCGGGCGGCCTCACCGCGGTCGCGGTGGTAGGCGCGGATGGCCAGCAGCCCGGCGAACTCGCCCTGGCTGCCGGCGTTCGGCTGGACGCTGACCGCGTCGTAGCCGGTGACCTCGGCGAGCCAGCGCTCCAGGTCGCCGACGAGGGACAGCAGGCCCTCCGCGTCCTCGGCGGGCGCGAAGGGGTGCAGGTCGGCGAACTCGGGCCAGGTGATCGGCTCCATCTCGGCCGTCGCGTTGAGCTTCATCGTGCAGGAGCCCAGCGGGATCATGCTGCGGTCGAGCGCGACGTCCTTGTCCGACAGCGCGCGCAGGTAGCGCAGCAGCGCCGTCTCCGAGCGGTGGGTGTGGAACACGGGGTGCGTCAGGTACTCCGACGTGCGGCGCAGCTCCGCCGGAATGCCGTCGGCGGTGTCGGCGTCGAGCGCGTCGACGTCGACACCGGTGATGCCGAACGCCTGCCACACGGCCGTCAGGTGCGCGCGGGTCGTGGTCTCGTCGCAGGCGACGGCCACGTGGTCGGCGTCGACCAGGCGCAGGTTCACACCCAGCTCGCGCGCGGCGGCGACGACCTGCGCAGCGCGACCGGGCACCTCGGCCCGGACGGTGTCGAAGAACTCGCCGTGCACCACCTCGACGCCGCCCTCGCACAACCCGGCGGCGAGGACGGTGGCCATGCGGTGCGCGCGGGTCGCGATGGCGCGCAGGCCGTCGGGGCCGTGGTAGACGGCGTACATCGAGGCGATGACGGCGAGCAGCACCTGGGCGGTGCAGATGTTCGACGTGGCCTTCTCGCGGCGGATGTGCTGCTCGCGGGTCTGGAGGGCGAGGCGGTACGCCGGGTTGCCGTCGGCGTCGACGCTCACGCCGACCAGGCGGCCGGGAAGCTGGCGCTCCAGACCGGTGCGCACGGCCATGTAGCCCGCGTGCGGGCCGCCGAAGCCGATGGGCACGCCGAAGCGCTGGGTGGTGCCGACGACGACGTCCGCACCGACCTCGCCGGGCGGGCGCAGCAGCGCCAGCGACAGCAGGTCGGCGGCGACGACGGCCAGCGCGCCGCAGCCGTGGATCTCCGCGATCAGCGCCTCCTGGTCGCGGACCACGCCCGAGGCGCCGGGGTAGGACAGCAGGACCCCGAAGAAGTCGCCGCCGAGGCCGAGGCCCTCGATGCCCTGCGACAGGTCGGCCACCACGATCTCGATGCCCAGCGGCTCGGCCCTGGTCTCGATCACCGCGAGGGTCTGCGGCAGCGTGTCGGCGTCCACGACGAACTTCGCGGACTTCGAACGACCGGCGCGGCGGACCAGCGTCATGGCCTCGGCCGCGGCGGTGGACTCGTCGAGCATGGAGGCGTTGGCCAGCGGCAGGCCGGTCAGGTCGCCGATCACGGTCTGGAAGTTGAGCAGCGCCTCCAGCCGCCCCTGGGAGATCTCCGGCTGGTACGGCGTGTAGGCCGTGTACCAGGCGGGGCTCTCCAGGACGTTGCGCCGGATCACCGCGGGCGTGATCGTGCCGTAGTAGCCGAGGCCGATCATCTGCGTCATGGGCCGGTTGCGGGACGCCAGCGCCCGCAGCTCGGCGAGCGCCTCGGTCTCGGTGGCGGGAGCGGGCAGGTCCAGCACCAGTTCGCGCTCGCGGATCGAGTCGGGCACCGCGCGCTGCGCCAGCTCCTCCAGCGATCCCACGCCGACGACGTCCAGGATGCGGGCCAGTTCGGCGGGGCGGGGACCGACGTGGCGGTCGGCGAACGGGGCGCCGTGCTCCAGCGCGGCGAGGGGGATGCGGTCCTGCGTCATGGAAAGCGCCTCCGGTGGTTCGGGCTGCGGACAGATTCCTGCCGTTGCCCTCCCCGCTCTGTCCACACCCGCACGGCGGGCACCTGAGAGCTTCACCCGTGACGAACCGGGCTTGCACCGTCGGTGGGGCCGGGACTCGTCCCGTTCCGCTTTCCAGAGGTGTCTCGCCCGCGCGGTCCTTGGCACCTGAGAGGTTCCGGGGGAGGACTTGCTCCTTCGGTGCCGGACTCGTGATCAGCCCGGACTCTCCCGCGCGGGTTCAGCGACCACGCGCGAATCGTACCCGGCCGCCACCCCCGCGACGGCGCGACGCGGGTCTCAGTGGGAGGTGATCAGCCGATGGCTCGCTCGCGGCGGCGCCTGGCCAGTTCGTCCTCGGTGGCCGGCGCGATCTCGGCGCCGTCCGCCCGCTCGGCGGGGAACTCGTGGATCGTGCCGCTGATCTCGCGCATCGCCCCGCTCACGGCGATGCCGAACACGCCCTGGCCGCCCTGGAGCAGGTCGACGACCTCCTCGGGCGAGGTGCACTCGTAGACGGTCGTGCCGTCGCTGAACAGCGTGATCCTGGCCAGGTCCTGCACACCGCGGCTGCGCAGGTGCTCCACGGCGACCCTGATGTTCTGCAACGAGACACCGGTGTCCAGCAGCCGCTTGACCACCTTGAGCACCAGGACGTCCTTGAACGAGTACAACCGCTGGCTGCCGGAGCCGTGGGCGCTCCTTATCGTGGGCGCGACGAGCCCGGTCCTCGCCCAGTAGTCGAGCTGCCGGTAGGTGATGCCGGAGATCTGGCACGCGGCGGGTCCCCGGTAGCCGACGAGTTCGTCCGGTAGCGAGGAGTCCGGGAACAGTTCGCCCTGTTCTCCGGATCCGGCCCACACGGGCGCTTCCTCGACCACGACTGCCTCCCCTCGTCCGGCCTTCCGGCCGACGACCACACCCTGCGTCCACACGGGGACCGCCGGTACGCACCGCGACCACGTGACGCCGCCGCGCGGGACGATCGCGCAGACCTGCTGCGCGACGGTTCCGCGGTCCGGGTCACCGCCGGGCGTCCCGCGGCCGGGGTCACCGGCCGGTGGCGACGCCCGCGCTGTCGCGATCCGCTCGCACCCGACGGTAAGACCGGGGTGCGGGCAGGTCAACGCGACGCGCGGAAGCTGAAATTCCTCAACCTCTGGTCGAGGTCGAGACTTTGCCGTCTGCTCACTCGAACGAGCGGCGTTTAGTGAGTGTTTAGCCAACGGTCCCGTGCAGAGGGTAGCTCGGAAGAGGCTCACGATCGGGGAGGGCGACGGCGTGTTGATCACGGTCCGACAACGCACGAGGCGCGCACGCCCCCTGGGGATCGTGCGCGCCTCGTGGACGTCGTACCGGAACGGGCCGGTGCTCGGGGGTCCGGCTCAGGTGTCCGCGCCGCGGAAGTCCTCCGGCGACACCGAGTCCAGGAACTCCCTGAACTTCTCGACCTCGTCCTCCTGCTCGTCCGGGATGATCAGTCCGGCCTCGGCCAGGACCGACTCCTCGGCGTGGATCGGCACACCGGCGCGCAGCGCCAGCGCGACCGAGTCGCTCGGCCGGGCGGACACCCGCACGTCGCCGTCGAAGACCAGTTCGGCGAAGAACGTGCCCTCCTGGAGATCGGTGATCCTCACCTGCTCCAGCTGACGCCCCAGCGAACCGATGACGTCCTTGAGGAGGTCGTGGGTCAGCGGGCGTGCCGGACGCACACCCTGCTGCTCCAGTGCGATGGCGGTGGCCTCCACCGATCCGATCCAGATCGGCAGGTACCGCTCGCCCTCGGTCTCGCGGAGAAGGAGGATCGGCTGGTTCGCGGGCAACTCCACCCGCACGCCCACGACGCGCATCTCGCTCATCGGGTCTCGCCTCCCTCAGCACTGCTGTTGCTGGCGTCCCCGTTGTCACGAGGATCCCCCACCTACTGCTTCGACGCTACCCGCCAAGCGGGCTCAGTGCGCAACCGCGCACAACTTCCGCATCACGATGCGGACACCGCCGCACCCCGCTTCACCTGCGCGGAACTCAGCCGCCCGCCACGTTCCTCAGACCTGCCTTGACGAGCAGTGTGTGCAAGGTGACGGAGAGCGCGGCCAGTTCCCGCACCGCCTCGTCGGCCCGGCCGCGCGCGTCGGAACCGCGCTGCCGGTACATCGGTGTGACGATCTGCTCCAGGAGACCGACCTCGCGGTCGGCGGACGCGCGGAACGCCCGCAGGTGCCGGGGCTCGATGCCGTACTCCGTCATGGCCCGTACGGTGCTCGCGACGACCACGGCGTCCGGGTCGTAGAAGCCGGCCGGACCCGGCCTGATCAGACCGTACTGCTCCAGGTCCACGAGCACCGCCCGGTCGATGCCGGAGCGGGAGAGGAGCTCCTCGGCCGTCAGCCGCGGCACGCTGTCCGGCTCGAACTCCGCGGCGGCGAAGGGCCGGACCGGCTCGTCCTCCACCGCCACGAGGGGACGCGACGCGCGCGGGACGTCCTCCTGCTGCTCGGCGGCGTCCAACTGCTCCTTGATGACCTTCAGGGGCAGGTAGCGGTCGCGCTGGGCGGCCAGGACGAACCTGAGCCGCTCCACGTCGGCCGCGGTGAACTGCCGGTACCCCGAGGACGTGCGCGCCGGGCGAACCAGCCCCTCCGACTCGAGGAAGCGGATCTTGGAGATGGTCACGTCGGGGAACTCGGGACGGAGTTGCGACAACACCGCCCCGATGCTCAGACCCCCGCGCTGTGGCCGCCCGGCCGCTGTCACCGGGGTCCCTGACCCCCGGCCCCCGGACCGGTGAGGAACACCAGGCGGAACTTGCCGATCTGGACCTCGTCACCGTTGGCCAGCACGGCCTGGTCGACGGGCTCGCGGTTGACGTAGGTGCCGTTGAGGCTGCCGACGTCGATCACCACGAACTCCCCGCCCTCGCGGCGGAACTCCGCGTGGCGACGGGAGACCGTCACGTCGTCGAGGAAGATGTCGCTGTCGGGGTGGCGGCCGGCGCTGGTGGTGTCGCGGTCCAGCAGGAAACGAGATCCCGCGTTGGGGCCGCGCTTGACCACGAGCAGGGCGGACCCGGCAGGCAGTGCGTCGACACCGGCGACCGCCGGCTCCTGCGCGGGCGCCTCGGCGCCCTCGACCTCTGCGAGGAAGTCCGCCCGGAAAACGGAGGTCCGCTCCGGGGACTGCTCCGGCGGAACGCCTGGCCCGTCGTTCGTGCTCACCTGAGCTCTCCTCCTGCTGCTGGAACCGTCGAGACCACTAGAACCTATCGTGCCAGGACCGGCACCCGAGGAGCGGCTCCCCAGTCGGTCGAGGAGTCGCCGGAAGATCGTCGTCACGCCTGAGCCGCCAGCTCCTGGTACGCGGACGCGTCGAGCAGTCCGTCGACCTCCGCGGGGTCTGCCAGGCGGAGCTCCACCATCCAGCCCTCGCCGTACGGGTCCGAGTTGACCAGCTCGGGCTGCTGGTCGAGGGAGTCGTTGCGCGCCACCACCTCGCCCACGAGCGGGGCGTAGATGTCGGACACGCTCTTGGTCGACTCGACCTCGCCGAGCACCTGCCCGACGGTCACCTTCTCCCCCAGCTCGGGGAGCTGGACGAAGACGACGTCACCGAGCTGCTCCTGGGCGTAGTCGGTGATGCCGACGCGCACCGTGTCGTCGCCCGTGCGCAGCACCCACTCGTGCTCCTCGGTGTACTTGAGCTCCTCGGGAATCACCTTCAGCGCACTCCTTGATCGATGGTGGACTTCCCCGCCCGTCCGGATCGGTCGAGCGTGCAGCGGTGGCCAGCTGCCGTGATCTTCCCACGCGGGGTCGTCCGTTCAGGCACCGGCCACCTCCCGGCCAGCACCTCCGCGCGCCTCCGCGAGGGCGCGGACGCCCTGGTAGACGTACAGGGCGGCCGACCAGAGGTAGAGGGCCCCGCCCCACAGCATGAAGGCGTAGGCGATCGGCCGCGCGATCTCGGCCGCGGTCGAGTCGCCTCCCGCCAGCAGCAGCAGCGGGAAGGCGTACAGCAGGTTGAAGGTCGCGGCCTTGCCCACGTAGTTGACCTCGAACGGCCCGTACCCGGCGCGGCGCAGCAGCAGGAGGAACACGCCGACCACCAGTTCGCGGCCGATCAGCCCGGCGGCGACCCACCAGGGGACGATGTCGCGCAGGACGAAGGCCAGCAGCGTCGAGAAGATGTAGAGGCGGTCGGCGGCCGGGTCGAGCAGCGCGCCGAGGCGGCTGGTCTGGTCCAGCCAGCGGGCGAGCTTGCCGTCGAGCCAGTCGGAGAAGCCGGCCAGGACCAGCACGAGCACGGCCCACCCGTCGGCCTCCGGGCCGAGCAGCAGGTAGAGGAACAGGGGCACACCGGCCAGGCGCAGCACGCTCAGCGCGTTGGGCACCGTGAGCCAGCGGTCCACCGGCTCCTCGACGCCCTGCTCCGTGTTCATCGGCCCCCGGCTCCCGCGACTGGTGTGGTGCGGGAATCGTAGGGCTCAGCGGCAGCGGGTGCGGGTCCAGCCCCTGCGCTGGAGGTCGGCACCGCTGAAGGCCTGGGGACGGCCGCGGTCGTCGACGCCGACCCAGCGGGCGCGGAAGCCCTCCAGGACGTAGGCGTGACCGTGACTCCACACGACGCTGCACGGCGCGGTGGGCAGCGCCGCGTCGGGTGCCGGGGACACGATCTCGTACCCGGTCTCGGTGTCGACGCTCATCTCGGTTCGATCCCTCCGCGTGGTGTCGCCGCGGACCGCGGCGGTGCTCCGGGGGAAATTCTCCGCCACGGTGAGCTGGGACACCCCCTCGATCCGCCCCTCGTTCGACCATCGGGTGGCTACCGTCGCCCGATGGCACGTAGGTGGACCCCGGATGAACGCCGGACGGGTGACAAAGCCCGCCGCGATCGACCGCTCACCGTGCGTCGAACACCGCACATCGGGTGACGCACTACACCCGGACTGATCATCTTCGCGAAAAGGGCTGGTCAGAGGTGTCGCCTGGCCGGATGCTGCGCGCTCGGCGGCGGAGGTGGTGGCACCGTTCCCGGCGGCGAGCGGCGCCGCGCGCGACGGGCTCCTCCCGGCGCGGACCCCCCGCCGGACACGACGGCGGGCGGCGGCGCGGGTCACCGCCGCGCTCGCGGTGCTGTCACGAGACGGCCACCACCGGCCCGTCCGGCTTGTGGCCCCGCAACCGCGTCCGTACCGTTGACGCCGCAGCGGTTGAGCCAACAGCCGCGCCGGGGAGTTCCGGCTCGCGAGGAGTTGTCGCGTTCCGCTGCACGGGCGTGTCACGCCCGTTCCGCACAGGTCGGGCTCCCCACCTCACGCTTCATCACGGAGAAGTAGGGAGAACTCGTGACGGTTCAGGATCCGGACGTCGTGTCGACGAGCGGAGCCACCACCCCCGCCGAGGTGGACCCGGTGGGTGCGAACGCACGAGCCGAGCAGACCATCGACGTCGTCGTGGACGACCGCGGTGACGGGGTCTCGGTGGTGTCGGTCGGTGGTGAGATCGACATGGTGTCCGCGCCGGAGCTCCGTTCCGCCGTCCGCGCGCAGCTCGACGGCAGCACCGTGCTGGTGCTCGACATGACCCGCGTCAGGTTCCTCGGCTCGGCCGGGCTGGCCGTGCTCGTCGAGGCGCTCCAGCAGAGCGAGCACCGCGGCACCGCGTTCTCCGTGGTCGCGGAGGACCGCGCGGTCACCCGGCCGCTGATCGCCACGGGTCTCGGCGACGTCTTCAGCGTCTTCCCGACCGTGGACGAGGCCCTCGCGGCTCAGCGGTAGCGGCACCGGGCCGTCGCCGGTCGCGGGGTCGGACCTCGTGGACGTCGGCGGTCCGGCGCACACGGTCGCGGCCCGCCCGTCGCGCGCCGGGACCTCTCCCCGCACCACCACCCCACGCGGTTCCTCCACGAGCGCCGCGCACGGCCGGTCGGGGGTCGCTCGTGGCGTGCTGGACGGCGAGTTCGGCGACGCGCTCGGTGCCCGGCCGTCCTCGGCCCGGTCCGCACCCGTCCCGTCGTCCGTCACGGCCCTCCTCTCCCCGCGGGGGAGACGACCGCCGGTGTTCCACGAGGGCGGACTCCTCCCGGCACCCACGCCGGTGACCTCGTCACACGTGTGAGGAGCGATCATTCCGGGTACCGCTAGCGTCAGAGCTGGCCCAACAGGAACGGACTACGAGGTGAGCGTGTCGCAAGCTGAGCCGCACAGCGGCGAGTCAGGCAACGTGCTGCAGGGGGTCGAGCTCCGCATGGCTGCGAATCCGACGCAGCTGTCGATCGTGCGAGCGGTCGCGGCGGACATGGCGATGAGGCAGGACTTCGACCTGGACTCCATCGAGGACCTCAAGCTGGCCGTCGACGAGGCGTGCTCCACGCTGATCGAGATGGCGGTGCCGGAGACGGTGCTGAGCTGCCAGTTCGTCGTCGTCGACGGGGCGGTGCAGGTTTCCACGAAGGCCACGTCGGAGGGGTCCGCCCCGCCGGACAGGGACAGCTTCGGCTGGCGCGTGCTGTCGGCGCTGGTGGACTCGGTGTCCACCTGGGTGGCACCGGACGACGACCGGTTCGTGGTCCACATCGACCTCGTGAAGCGGTCTGCGGGGACGGTGAATGAGTGACGGGATCGGACGAGGGCGCCAAGCGGCCCACCGGATCCGGTTCGCACGGTGACTACGACCACCTGGCACCGCTGTTCGCGGAACTCGCCACGTTCGACGCGGGCGACCGTGCCAGGGAGCCGCTGCGCGATCGTCTGGTGACCGAGCACCTGCCGGTCGCCAAGCACATCGCACGACGGTTCGGACACCGGGGCGAGCCCTACGACGACCTGGTCCAGGTGGCCACGGTCGGCCTGATCAACGCGGTGGACCGCTTCGACCCGGAGCGGGGCAGCGACTTCCTGTCGTTCGCCGTGCCGACGATCATGGGCGAGGTGCGGAAGTACTTCCGCGACTCCAGCTGGTCGGTGCGGATGCCCAGGCGGCTCAAGGAGCTGCACCTGGCGATCAACGGCGGGTCGTCGCGGTTGTCCCAGCAGCTCGGCCGGGCGCCGACGCCCAGCGAGCTGGCCGAGCACCTGGGGCTGACCCGCGAGGAGGTCCACGAGGGACTGGCGGCGGGCAACGCCTACCACAGCTCGTCGCTGGACGACCTGCTGCTCGACGAGGACAGCTCGATCTCGCTGGGCAGCACGCTGGGCGAGGAGGACCCGGAGCTGGAGATGATCGAGCAGCGGGAGGCGTTGCACCCGCTGCTGGAACAGCTGCCGGAGAGAGAACGCAAGATCGTCGTCATGCGGTTCTTCGGGAACATGACGCAGACGCAGATCGCGCAGAAGATCGGTATCTCGCAGATGCACGTGTCGCGACTGCTCGCGAAGACGCTGCGCCAGCTGCGAGACGTGCTGGAGGAGTGACGAACGCCCGTCCCGGCGTTCGCCGCGGGGCGGTCACTGCATCGTCGTGACCGTCCTGAGGCGACGCCGGGACGAGGCGATGAGCCGACGGCGCTCGTCCTCGCCCATGCCTCCCCAGACGCCGTAGGGCTCCTGCGCCTCCAGCGCGTGAGAACGGCACTGGGCGAGCACCGGGCAGTGGTTGCAGATCTCCTTGGCCCTGGACTCGCGGGCGCTGCGAGCGGAACCGCGCTCGTTGTCCGGGTGGAAGAACACGGCGCTGTTCTGCCCTCGGCACAGGCCGTCCATCTGCCAGTCCCAGGACTCGGACACGGGCTTGGGGAGACGGGTGGTGCTGGTCATCGTGATCTCCTAGGACTGGTTGCCTCTGATCACGGCGTACCCGCACCCTCCGGAGGAGCAAACCTCACCACCACCGGTTTTCTCCCCGACTTGACAACCATCACTCGATCGACGCCCGGCGGTCCTCCACGACGGGATCGAGGTCGACGTCGTCCAAGGGGTCGTCGATCGGCTCGTCCACGGTCTGGTCCAGCTCCTCCAGCGGGGTGCTCGCGACCGGCGGGCGCGCGGAGTCCTCCGGCACGACGTCCGGCACCTCCTCGGCCAGCTTGTCGTCCAGGGTCTCCCCCGTGCGCTGCTCGTTCGCCGTGGTGCCGAACCGGGTGGCGGCCGACCAGTGCTCGGCCGGGTCCATGACGTCCTCCGGGTCGTCGACGCCCAGCACCTCCTCGTCGACGAACTCCGCGGCCGAGAGCGCCGAGGCGTCGTCCTCGACGGAGTCGGGTCCTCCCGCGTCCTGCGGGCTGTCGGGCGTGGGGATGTCGTTCATGACCATGCGCCTCGTCTACCCACCCGCGCCGAAGATCAACCGGACTACCGGGAGAGCAGGAGACCGCCGCCCAGGAACAGGGCGCCCAGGGAGATCGCGCCGAACAGCGCCACCCAGAGCAGGCCGGGCACGCGGGTCAGCCGGGCGAGCTGGTCCGCGTCGGAGTCGGGAGCGCGTCCTCGGCGGCGCTTGCGCTGGAGCTCGCCGACCGGTTTCACACCGCCGAGGAGCAGGAACCAGCTGAACAGCGAGGCGAAGGCGGCCTGCCACGGCGGGTCGGCGTAGAACGACACGACGAACACGATCGCGCCCGTGGCGACGACGGAGATCACGCCGAAGACGTTGCGGATCACCACGAGCATCGCGGCGAGGAAGCCGATGCTGATCCAGAGCAGCAGCCGCACCTGCCCGTTCGACGCGAGCGCGGCCGCGCCCAGGCCCAGCAGCGACGGCGTGACGTACCCGGCGAACGCGGTCACCACCATGCCCGGCCCGGTGGGCCGTCCGGCGGACACGGTCACGCCGGAGGTGTCGGAGTGCAGGCGGACGCCGGACAGCCGCCGTCCGGACAGCAGGGCGAACAGCGCGTGCCCGCCCTCGTGGGCGATGGTGACGACGTTGCGGCTGTACCGCCAGACGCCGTGCACGACCACGCCGAGCAGGGCCAGCAGGCCGGTGGCCCACGCCACGGCCGCGTTCTCACCACCGGCCAGTTCGGCGAGGCGGTCCAGGATCTCGTTGGTCGACACCGGCCCCAGGATGCCAGTCCTCGCGATCCTCCCGCGCCAGCGATGCGCGTCGAGCGGCCGGGCACCGCGAGACGCGTTCGGGACACGGCCGGACCGCTGCCGTGTCCCGAACGCTCGACCGGTGGATCAGGAGTTGTGGGGGTGCCGGGTGCTCCGGTGGGTGGGGACCTGCTCGGTGAGCGGCTCCTCGCGGGTGGCACCGTCGCGGATCGAGCTGTCGCGGTGGGCGTTCTCCCCGGTGTGCAGCGGGGCGGTGCGGTCCGCGGTCTCCTCCGGAGCGGTCCGGGTGGCCGGCTCGGCGGGCGCGTCGATCGGAACGATCTTGCGGCGCGCGGGCAGCACGGCGATCAGCAGGCCGAGCGCCGCGAAGCCGAGGTGCAGCCACGTGTCG
Organism: Umezawaea beigongshangensis; assembly: GCF_016464305.1. Lineage (GTDB taxonomy): Bacteria > Actinomycetota > Actinomycetes > Mycobacteriales > Pseudonocardiaceae > Umezawaea_A > Umezawaea_A beigongshangensis. Next base: position 54,175 of record NZ_JAEIOJ010000018.1, on the reverse strand, counting down.
GCGGAGTTGAGGTTCAGCGGATTGCCCAGACCGGACACCGGATTGGTGGAGATGATGCCGTCGAGCATCAGCCCCCACACGAACGCGGCGCCGTAGCCCAGGAACAAGATCCAGCCGTAGGTGCGCGCCAGTCCGGATCCGGTGGACATCAGAAGACCGAGCACACCGAGGGCGAGGTGGACCACGTTGTGCAGCGGGTTGATGGCGAATCCGAGCAGTGTCGCGTGGTGCTCGCCGGTGAACTCCCCGAATCCCGTGCGCACGAAACCGGCGACGCCGATCACGACGAACGCGATGCCCGCCAGTCCAGCCAGCACCTGGGCGGGCTGGAGGCCGGCGACTCGGACACGAACACGACCGGCGGTCGAGTGGCTCATGACGCCCTCCCGTGGGAATCACGAGCCCGCCAGCCGGGCCCGCGACACCACGCCGAGTACCCGGGTGACCACGCTCGCAAACACCGTTCCACCACCGGGGGGACCACTGTTCACCTGGGTGGCGAGTCGCCGAGCACGTGCTGGGGGTCGCCCGGCCCACCCCGTGAGGACCGGGCGGTGACGCGCACCGGAGACGAGTGCGCGTCACACCCCCGACGGACCGTTCCGCCGAATTCCCGACAAGAACGGCGCCGTTTCACACCACCATCGCCGATCGACGAATCAATGTGCGTCAGCGCGGGTGGACGTGTTCTCCGTCAGCGATTCTCGATCGCGACGGATCGCCGTTCCACGAAGTCCCCCCGGACCTCCTGCCGATGTTCACGACGTTCCCCCCTCTCGTTGTTCTGACACAACTGTGCAGCACGGAGGAATCGACGGTCAAAGCATTTTCAACGCATTGCCGGAGTTTTCGGGGGGTCTGTTCGGGGCCTCTCTCGCGGGCGGGACCACGGGGTGCGGAGCAGCGGAGGAACACCCGAACGCGAACCGGCGGGCTCCCCCGCGTGGGAGGAGCCCGCCGGTCCGCCGGTCAGACCTGGACGCTGGCGAACCTCGTGCCGTCGAAGTTCTCGACCTCGACCGCCACGACGTCCGCCGGGTCGATCAGGGCCGAACCGTCGAGGTTCGTCCCGTCCGCCTCGCCGACCGCGGACACCAGCCAGCTGCCGGCCTCCTCGCGGCTCCCGTCGCGGGACACCACGACGAGCTTGCACTTCTGCCCGGCGGGAACCCCCGCCACGGACGCGTTGACGCGCACCCAGCCGGCCGCCGGTCGGACCTGCACCGTCATCCTGGTGCCGGTGCTCGGATCGGTCGTCGTGCCGATCTTCGTCCCCGGCGGTGGTGCGGGCTGCGACGTCGCGGGCGGCTGCGCGACCGGCGACGGCGCGGTGCTGCGCCCCACGGCCACACCGCTGCCCAGCACGGCCGCGGTGATCACGGCCGCCGCCGCTCCGGCGGCGAACTGCCTGCGGCGGACCTGTCCGCCGCGCTCCTGGCGCACCTGGCGCAGCGTGCGCTGCAACAGCAGGTCGCCTCCCTCGGGGGGACCGTCCAGCATCGCCTCGGGCGGGAGTTCGCCGAGGAAGTCCTCCATCTCCCTCAGCTCCGCGACCTCGGCGCGCGCTTCGGGGCTGGTGGCCAGGTACTCCTCCACGGCCCGCGCCTCCTGCTCGTCGAGCGCGCCGAGCACGTAGGCCCCGAGCAGGTGCTGCGGTTCGTGCTGCGCGGTCATCCCGCCACCCCCTTCAACGCGACGTGCTGACCGGAGAACGTCTCCCGCAACGCCCGCAGGGCGTAGTGCGATCGGGACTTGACGGTTCCCGGTGGCACCCCCAGCGCCTGTGCCGCCTCCGTCACGCTGCGTCCCCGGAAGTAGATCTCCACGAGGACGTCCCGGTGATCGGAGGAGAGCTGGTCGAGCGCCTCCAGCACCACGACCGAGTCGACGACCGACTCGGCGTGATCGCGCTGGACGGGGGGAGTCGCCGGAGATTCGGCCACCTCCTGGGGCCGGGACGCCTTCGCCCGGTACCGGTCGGTGACGATGTTGCGCGCCACGGTCAGCAGCCAACCGCGCACCGAGCCCTTGCCGTTGACCAGCGAGTCGGGGTGTCGCCACGCGCGGACGAGGGTCTCCTGGACCACGTCCTCGGCAGCCGCCCGGTCACCGGTGAGCCGCGTCGCGTAGGCGAGCAGAGCCCGACCGTGCTCCTCGTAGAGCGATCGGATCAGCGCCTCGTCGGCCGCGGCCTCCCGTTTGCGGGACCACAGTGCCGCCATCCACCCACTCCTCCCAGACCTGCACGGACCTCTCACCGCACACACGGACGGCGGCGCGAGGTGGTTCACACCACTTTCAGGAGCAGCGTCGCCCCTCGTTGACGCACCGCGCCGCCTCGGCGGCGAGCTGGTCCGGCATGACGTTCACGAAGAGCGCGTGATCGGTCGAGGAGTCGCGGAACTCCTCGGGAAAGCTGTCGATCAGGAACCGCTCGCCGGGCGGGACGTCGTAGGCCACGACGACCTCCAGGCGCGTCACGGGGAACGTCCGCGGCGGACACGTGCCGCCGCCGTCGGGGAAGACCACGTGCGTGCGGTGCGACGCGCTGTCGGTGTTGCGCCCGTCCCAGCAGCTGGGGAAGTCGTAGGAGCGCAGCACCAGGCCGCCCTCAGGACAGCGCGGGTAGCTCGTCGTGCGGCGCTCCTCGAACCCGGAGCAGCTCCACGCGGCCCGGACGTGCTCGGCCGACCCCCTGGTGACGGCCATCGGGTCGCCGGTGACGAGCTTCAGCCCGCGCGGCAGCGGCAGCACGGGTCCGACCGGGCTGCCGTGCAGCGTCACCGTCACCCGGGACGGCGGCAGGATCTCGCCGGTGTTGCCGTGCACCCCGCCACCCGCGGCGTGCCCGTCGTGGCCCGGCCGGTCCGGCAGTCGCAGCACGGGCCAGTAGTAGGTCGACCTGTCGTCGTCCGCGCACGTGGTGGACGCGGCGGCGAGACTCCGCTCGGTGGAGTTGGCGTCGGTGGACGTGTTCCCCACGTACTCGTGCACGTGGTGCGCGCCCCCGACGATCCCCGGTGACATGACGGGGTTGTCGGCGTTGAGGTGGCGCTCCTCGTTGCGGCCGCAGTGCGAGGTCCAGCTCCCGGTGGACGCCCCGCTCGCCGAGGCGACGGGGCGCGGTGACGCGGGTACCTCGGAGATGTCCACGTACCGGTCGCCCACCGAGGAGCAACCGGTCAACACCCCCGCTGTCGCGGCGAGCGCGAGCACCATGCGGAACAGCACGAGCACAGCTAACCACCACCCGCCGCGGAACCCGTCGCGCAGGAGCGGGTGGCGTCGGCCGCCGCGCGCGATCGGCCCTGGTCCCCGAGCCGCTCGGGGGGAGAGGCCGCGCCGGAGAGCCCGGACGGCGCGACCGGAGGGGAAGCCGAGCGTTCCCGTGCGCACCCGCGCTCAGCCGGTCGTGCTCACGAGCACCCGCCCGTCCACGGTCACCACGCTCACCGCGCCGAGGTCGGCCACGTCGACCAGCGCCGCGCCCGCGAGCGCCGTGTCGCCGCGAGCGCCCTCCGGCGAGGCCACCCAGTTGCCCGCCACGTGGCGCTGCCCGGTCCTGGTCGTCACGACGAGCCGGCACCTCTCCCCGTCGGGCACTCCGTCGACGGTGGCGGCCAGGCGCACCCAGCCCTCTGCCGGAGTGACGACGGCGGTCACGTGCACTCCCCCGGTGGTCGTGCCCTCCAGCACCAGGGGGACGTGCGGTGCCGCCGCGGTCCTGCCGAGCGCCACGCCGCTCACCAGCGCGCTCGCGCAGAGCACGACCGCGCCGGTCACGACGACGCTCCCGCGCCGCCGGTCCGACCGCGCACGCTCCCCCCGCACGGTGCTGAGCGTGCGGTCCAGGAGCAGGTCGACGTCGCGTTGGTCCGGCATGTCGGCGCGCCATCCGATCGGTGTGGGGTTTCGCACGGCGGCGGTCATGCCCTGAACACGCACGCGCGACGCGTCCGGTTCAGCGGATCTCCGGCGCGGTCTGGCCCGTCGTGATCGCGTGGTCGACGATGGGCGGCGGCACCGGTCCGGTCGAGTCGTCGAGGAGACGCTTCATGGCGTTCGAAGAGCTGTCCGCGCGGCTGGCGGGAGTCGTCGCGACCGCGGTGACCCCCTTCTCCTCCGACGGAGGGGTCGACGAGGCCGCGCACACGGCGCTGCTGGAGCGACTGACCCTCGCCGGTGTCCCGGCGATCGAGGTCAACGGCCGTGCGGGCGAGTTCGACGCGCTGTCGGCCGGGGAGGCGGCACGGGTGCTGGAGGTGGCCGCTCGGGTGGCCGGCCCGCGCGCGGCCGTGCTCTGCGGGGTCGGCCGGGACGTGTCGACGGCGACCGCGGCGGCCCGGCACGCGCGGGACGCGGGCGCGGACGCGGTGTCCGTGCACCCCCCGGCGCCGCACGCCGGACCCGGCGCGGGCTGGATCGCCTACCACGCCGCCATCGCCTCGGCCGTGCCCGAGATCGGCGTGGTGGTGCACCTGGCCGACGAGCGGCTGAGCGGGTCGCTGCTCGCCCGCCTGGGCGAGCGGTGCCCCAACGTCGTGGGCGCCGTGTGCTCGGTGCCGGACCCGGTGTGGTTCGCGTCCTTCGCCCGCGACGCCGGTCTGGAGCGCTTCGTGTGGCTCACCGGCGGCGGCGAGCTGGCCGCCCCGGCGCACGCCGCCGTGGGCGCACGCGGCTTCACGTCCGGGCTGGCCACCGTGCGGCCCGATCTCGCCCTGGCCGTGCAGACGGCCCTGGTGAAGGGCGACCTGCCGGAGGCGATGCGGCTGTGGGAGGTCGTCCGCCCCTTCGAGGAGCTGCGCGCGCGGGCCGGTGCGGCGGTGGTCAAGGAGGCCCTGACCGCTCAGGGCCTGTGCCACCGCACGGTGCGTCCGCCGCACGCCCCGCTGTCGCGCGACCAGCAGTCGAGCGTCTGGAGCCTCCTGTCGGCCTGGTGAGCGCGCGTCCGCCTCAGGAGTAGAGGTCGGCGTAGAGCTTCTCGTGCACGGTGTGCACGACCCGGCGCTTGACCTTCGACGTGGGCGTCAGCTCGCCGTCGGCCTGCGACAGGTCCCGGTCCAGCACGTGGAAGCGCTTGACCTGCGACACGGACGCGAAGTGCGCGTTGGCCCCGTCGACGACGCCCTGCACCAGCGCCCGCACCTCGGGGTGACCGGCCAGCGCGGGAACGTCCTCCGGCAGTCCGCGCTCGCGCGCCCACGGCACGATCTCCTCGGCGTCGAGGGTGATCAGCGCGACGAGGTAGGGGCGGCGGTCGCCGAAGACGACGGCGTGGGAGATCCAGCGGGACCGGCGCAGCGCGTTCTCCACGTTGGCGGGCGCGATGTTCTTGCCGCCCGCCGTGATGATGACGTCCTTCTTGCGGCCGGTGATCGTGACGAAGCCGTCCTCGTCCACCGTCCCGAGGTCACCGGTGCGCAACCAGCCGTCGGCGAGCACCTGCGCGGTGGCCTCCGGGTCGCGCCAGTACCCGGCGAAGACGTGCGGGCCGCGCAGCAGGATCTCGCCGTCGTCGGCGACGCGGACCTCCAGCCCGGCGCGGCCGTACGTGCCGACCGAGCCGATGCGGAAGTGGTCGAGGGTGCTGAACGTGCCCACGGCCGTCGACTCGCTCATGCCGTAGCCCTCCAGCACGGGCACGCCGGCCGCGTGGAAGAACTCCAGCACGTCGGTGGAGATCGGCGCGGCGCCCGAGAGCGCCCGGCGCAGGCGTCCGCCGAAGACGGCGCGCACCCGGCTGAAGAGGGCCTGGTCGACCTGCGCGAACTGCTCCGCGAGCTCCGGCGGCACCGGCTCCGCGGCGCGCTCGCGGCGGCGCACCTCCAGTCCCAGGCGCACGGCGCGCTCCAGCGCGTCCGGGGGCACGGGCCCGGCGGCCAGCGTGTAGATCTTCTCGAAGATCCGCGGCACCGACGGCAGGTAGGTGGGCCGCACCTCGGCCAGGTCGGGGACGACCCGCTTCGGGTCGCCGAAGACCAGCGTCCCGCCCACGAACATCGTGGAGAACTGCACGATCTGCGCGAACACGTGCGCCAGCGGCAGGAACAGGTACACCACGTCGTCGGAGTCGGTGTAGGACAGCTCCTCGACGAGGCGGCACAGCGTGATCCAGTTGGTGCTGGTGAGGACGCAGCCCTTGGGCGGGCCGGTCGTGCCCGAGGTGTAGACGATCGTGGTGGGGTCGTCCGGCCCCACCGCGGCCCGACGGGCCGACAGCTCGGCGTCGGCCGGCTCGGCGCGGCCCAGCTCGCCCAGCTCGGCCACGGTGGTCAGGCCGCGCTCCCCCGCGTCGATCACGACGATCCGGCGCAGCTCGGGCAGGTCGGCCGCCACCGACTCGATCTTGGCCGCCTGCGCGTCGTCCTCGCAGACGACCAGCACCGCGCCGGAGTCGGCCACGATCCAGCGGCACTCGTCCGGGGAGCTGGACGGGTAGACGGGCACCACGACGGCACCGGCCACCAGGATCGCGAGGTCGACCAGCGACCACTCCCGGCGCGTCTCGGCCAGCACGCACACCCGGTCGCCCGCCCGCACTCCGGAGCGCACCAGTCCGGCGGCGAGCGCCCGCACCCGATCGGCGACCCCCGCGAAGGTCAGGTCGCGCCACTCGCCGTCGTGCCGGTAGCGCCAGGCGACCCGGTCGCCGTGCTGCCCGGCCACGAGGAACGGCAGGTCGGCGACGACGCGCAGCGCGTCGGCCCGGTGCGCGCTCCCGGTGGCCGGGACGGACTCGGGGTGGGTGGGCACCGGCTGCACTGGGCGACTCCTCTTCGTGGAGGTCCTGACGTGGCGCGGGTACCGGTGACGCGCGAGCGCGTGATCACCTCCCGCCCGGTCGAGACAACCCGGTGCCGCCGCGGCGGGGTAGTGGGGAATCCACGACAACTAGTGCCGTCCGCCCACCGGTCGGTGCGGCCCGGCGGCCGGGGCCGGCGTTCCGGTCCGGGGCACGCCGGGGGCCAGGTCGCCCCGTTCACCGGGAGGTGCCGCAGTCCGGGGCCGAGCGGCCGAAGTCCGCCGTCGACCCGGTCGCACCGGACCCGTGGTACGGGCAGAACTCGCCCACCTCGCAGATCCCGTCGCGGAGCGTCGGCGCACCGACCTCGCCGGGGGTGACCGCGGTGGCCGGGGCGGTGGCCGACAGCGCGAACGCCGGTGCGCGCAGCGCGCCGAGCGCCCGGACGGGCGACGACTTCTCCGGTGTTCGTCGTGGTCTCCCCCTCTTCCTGTCGTCGACGGTGCCGCGAACCGGTGCACGCGCCAGCGCTCCGCCGGTGGTCCCCCGCACGCGGAGGGACGGCCGAGCGCGTCGGCGTGCACTCCCGCTGGCACCGGGGTCACGCGCTGGAGGCGCGGTCCAGGGCGTCCAGGGCGCGGGCCAGCTCCAGGCGCGAGGAGACGCGCAGCTTGCCGTAGATCCGCGACAGGTAGACCTCGACGGTGCGGGGGCTGTAGTGCAGCGCGGCGGCGACGTCGCGGTTGCGCATCCCCTGCTGCACCAGGCGGGCGACCCGCTGCTCGGCGTCGGTCAGCAGACCGCGTCGCCGCGCCCCGCCGCGCGGGACCCTGGCGCCCAGCGCGCGCAGCCGGTTGCTCGCTCTGCGACGCAGGGCGTGCGCCCCGACCTGCTGGAACGTCGTGCACGCCTCGCCCAGCGCCTCGGTCGCGGTCGGTTCCAGCTCGCCCAGGACGAGCTGGGCGCGGGCGCGTTCGAACACCAGCCCGCCCTCCTCGGCGATGCCCACCGCCTCCCGCACGGCGTCCACGTCACCCGTGGCCAGGCCGGTCACCCGGTGCAGGGTGGTCCGCGACCACGGCGACACCCGCCGGGCGGAGACCTCGCGCAGCAGGTCCAGGTCGGCGGGCGACCGCTGGTGCGTCTGGACGCCCAGCTCGACGAGGCGGCCCAGCAGGATGCAGCTGTAGGCGGCCATCGCGGGTTCGCCGAGGCCGTCGACCATCACCTGCCGGGCCCTCGCGGTGTCCCCGCGGGCCATCAGGTGCCCGGCCACCGCCAGCGCGTGCAGGCTCACCACGTTGGGGCTCGTCGGCGCGGGCAGCGCGGCCAGGCGGGCCGCCACGTCCAGCTCACCGCGCCAGGTGCGGATCTCCAGCTCGACCGCGCGCAACGCCTCCAGCAGCATCACCTCCTGCCGCGCCTCCAGGTCGGCCACGGCACCGGCGAGCAGGTCGATCGAGGAGTCCCACCGGCCGCCCAGCCAGTCCAGGACGACCCGCGTGGTCTGGAGCTCGCCGCGGAACACGTGGTCGCCGACCTCGTCCACCAGCCGCTCGGCGCCGGCCAGCCGCCACCGCGAGTCGTGCACGAGGCCCGCGAGCGCCGCGGCCGACGAGCACACGGCGAGCGCCTGGAGCTCCAGCGCCGGGTTGCCCTCCGCGGCGCGCAGGGCGCGGTCGGCGTACCCGACGACGTCGTCCGGCCGCACCAGGGCCGAGCTGAGCACGGAGAGCTGCTCGAACACGACGACGCCCTCGGCCGCCGAGGTCCTGGCCGCCGCCTCGGTGCGGGCGATCTCCCGCACGGCCTCGTCGTGCCGCCCGGTGAGGGTGAGCAGCATCGCGCGCTGCGCGCGCACGGCGGCGGGCACGGGCCCGGCGGCGATCTCCCGGTCCGCGACGGCCAGCGCCTCGGTCATCCGGCCGAGGGAGAACAGGCTCGACAGCAGGGCGACGAGCGCGCGGGTGCGCTCGCGGCCGGGCGGCAGGCCCGCCAGCGCCGCGTACCCCGGCGCGACGGCGTCGGCCGGCCGGGACGCGCCGGCCAGCACGCGGCACAGCAGCGCGTGCAGCCCGCCGCGGGCGGCGTGCTCGCGGGGCAGCAGCTCCAGCGCCCGTTCGCACAGCGCCACCGCCGTCTCCGGCGCGCTGGTCCTGGCGAGCAGCGCCGCCTCGGCGAGCACCTCCGCGGCGGTCTCGTCGCCGGGGACGGCGGACTCGGCGACGTGCCGCGCGAGCCCCGGCAGGTCGACCGGCAGCCCCCGCGCGCGGTCGTCGAGCAGCCGGGCGGCGACGAGGCCGTGCAGGCGCCTGCGCCGCGCCGGCCCCACGTCCTGGTAGAGGGCCTCGCCGACGAGGGCGTGGGAGAAGCCGTAGCCGCGTTCCTCGTCGCGCACGACGACGCGGGCCCGCAGCAGGTCGTCGAACGCCGCGACGACCGTCTCCTCCGGCAGCCCGGCGACCCCGGCGAGCAGGCCGATCTGGTCGAGCCGCACCCGGCGCAGGACCGCCACGGCGCGGGCGACGGTCCCCGCGTCGCGGCCGAGCGGGGCGACCCGGCGCAGCAGCGCGCCGGCGCGGGTCAGCCGGACGCGGTTCGGCGGCACGGTCAGCCGGGCGCACCCGCCGTCGAGGGCGAGCAGGTCCAGCTCCCGCAGCGAGCGGGCGATCTCGGTGGCGAAGAACGGGTTGCCGTCGGCACGCCGGTGCACCTCGCGGACCAGCCCGTCGTCCGGGGGCACGGCGAGCACGGACTCCACGACGCGGCCGACGTCGTGCGCCGACAGCGGGGGAAGCTCCACCCGCACGACCTCGCCGAGCTGCTCGGCCCGGTCGAGCAGCGCCGCGGCGGCGGGGTTCGGCTCGGCGGGGTGGGTGCGACCGGCCACCACGAGCGCGAGGCGCGCGGCGGACGCGCGGCGCAGCACCAGGGACAGCAGGGTGAGGGACTCCTCGTCCACGTGGTCGAGGTCGTCGAGGAGCACGGTGACGGGCGCCAGCGGGATCAGCAGTTCCGCGACGCGCTCGCAGGCCCGGCCGAGCCGGGCACCCCCCGGTTCGTCCGGCATGGCGGCGGGGTCCAGGGCGTCCAGCGCGGCGCGGCGTGCCCGCTCCGGCGCACCGGGGAGGACGGCCGAGCGCAGCGCCTGCGCGAGGGCGGCGTGCGGGACGTGCCGGGCGGCCGCGTCCCCCTCGGCGGTGAGCACCGCGTGTCCCGACGCGCGCAACCGGTGCGCCACCTCGGCGAGCAGCCGGGTCTTGCCGATGCCGGGTTCGCCGGTGACCACCGCGGTGACGAGTCCGGGCGCGGCGCTCCGGCGGACCGCGTCCAGCACGAGGGCGAGCTGCGGCTCCCGGCCGACGAGGAGCGGGCGCGAGTCGGCGATGACGGTGACCTCCCGGCTCCGGTGTCGGTGTCCTCCCGAGTGTCGCACCGCACGCGGTCGCTCAGGCGGGCAGCGGCTCGGCCGCCGTGCAGCGGACCGTCGTGGTCGGCACCGGGCCCACCGGCCGGCAGAAGTCGACGTCCACCTGGTCGCAGGCGTCCGCCGCGCGGTCGAACACCCCGGCGACGACGGCCTTCACCTCCTCGGGCGTGCTCACCCGCGTCGTTCTGCACGCTGCGGAAGCGGTCGCGGGAGGGTACACAGAGGACGTGGATGCCGTGCGGGCGCTGCGCCAGGTCGCCTTCCAGCTCGAACGCGCGAGCGCCCCGACGTTCCGCGTCGCCGCGTTCCGCCGGGCTGCGGCGGTCGTCGCCGCGCTGCCGGCCGGTGAGCTGGCGCTGCGCGCCGAGCGCGGCACGCTGACCGAGCTGCCCGGCATCGGGAGGTCCACGGCCGGGGTGATCGCCGACGCGCTCGCCGACCGCGAACTCGCCTACCTCAGCCGCGTCCCGGAGCCGGTCGAGCGGGGCGGCGACGAGCTGCTGGCCGCGCTGCGCGGCGACTGCCACACCCACTCGGACTGGTCCGACGGCGGCAGCTCGATCCGGGAGATGGCCCTCGCGGCGCGGGACCTGGGCCGCGAGCACGTCGCGCTCACCGACCACTCGCCGCGGCTGCGCGTGGCGAACGGCCTGTCCGCGGACCGGTTGCGTCGCCAGCTCGACGTGGTGGCCGAGCTGAACGTGGAGCTGGCCCCGTTCCTGATCCTCACCGGCGTCGAGGTCGACGTCCTGGACGACGGGGCGCTGGACCAGTCCGACGAGCTCCTCTCCCGGCTGGACGTCGTCGTGGCGAGCGTCCACTCGGCGCTGCGGATGCAGGCCTCCGAGATGACCGAGCGGCTGCTGACGGCCGTGGACAACCCGCACGTCGACGTCCTGGGCCACTGCACCGGCCGCCTCGTCACCGGCGAGGGCCGTCCGGAGTCGCGGTTCGACGCGAAGGCCGTGTTCGACGCGTGCGCGGAGAACGGCGTCGCGGTGGAGATCAACTCGCGGCCGGAGCGGCTGGACCCGCCGCGCAGGCTGCTGCGGCTGGCCGCGGCGGCCGGGTGTCGCTTCGCGATCGACAGCGACGCGCACGCGCCGGGCCAGCTCGACTGGCTGCGCGCCGGGTGCGCGCGCGCCGAGGAGTGCGGCATCGGGGCGGACCGGGTGATCAACGCGCTGAGCGCGGGCGATCTGCTGGAACTGACCCGCTCGCGCTGAGCGTGCCGCGATGATGATCCGGTGGCTCTCCCCGAACGACGCCGCCAGGCGCTCCTGCTGTCCGCGACCCTGCTGATCGCCGTCGCCGCGACCGCCGCCATCGGGGCGTGGGTGCTCGCGGCCGACGAACGCGCCGGCGTCGCCGAGGCGATCAAGACCGGTGGTCTCGCGGGCGCGGCGGTGATCGCGCTGTACGGGCTGTGGCTCAACGACCGGCGGCGGCGCGTGGAGGAGGACCGCCAGCACGTCGAGGAGCGGCGGCTGGTGGTCGAGGGCGACCGGATCTCCCACGAGCGCTTCGCGCGGGCGATCGAGCTGCTCGGCAACGACGCCGACCAGGTGCGGGTGGGTGCGATGCACGCGCTGGTCGGCCTGGCGCGCAGCACCCCGTCCTACACGCGGACGGTCGTCGACGTGCTGTGCGCCTACCTGCGCCGCCCGTTCCACCACCACGCCTACGACGAGGCGCACGACCCGGACCGCTCCGACCTCGCCGCCCCGGCGCTCGGTGCGCTGCCGCCGGAGAAGGCCGCCGCCGACCGCGAGCGGCAGGTGCGGCTCACCGCCCAGCGGGTCCTGCTGGACCTGCTGCCCCCGGCGGGCGCGGACGGCGGCGAGTCCTACGACCTCGACCTCACCGGCGCGTCCCTGGAGTACCTGGACCTGGCGGGCAGGCGGGTCGGCGGACTGCTGGCCAGGCGTGCCACCTTCTACGGCATCACCCGGCTCGCCGGCACCCGGTTCGACGGCCGGGTGATGTTCACCGGCGCCGCGTTCCTGGGACGCGTGTCGCTGGCGGGCGCGCGGTTCGGCGGCGGGGTGTCGCTGCTGGAGGTCCGCTTCGCGCAGCAGGCCGACCTCAGCGGCGCGACGTTCACGAGCTTCGCCGACCTGCGCTGGGAGGAACCGGCCGCGGTGCTCCAGGAGAACACCACCGCCGAGCCCGGCACCGGTGTGAAGCGCAATCCCGCCGACGACTGACGGCGGGGGTTTCGGACCGGTCGGGACGGGCACACGGAGGCCGTGGACGACACGGTGGAGCAGCTCGGAGAACCGGTCGCCGACGACCGGCGCACCGCGGTGCTGCGGGGCCGGCCGCGACCCGTCGTCCGGGGCGGACGTGCGGGCGGAGGACGTGGCCGCGGACGTGCTGGCGCAGTGGGAGCGGCACGCCGCCCGAGAGACGGCCGACCGCGTGTGAATCCGGTGCGACCGGGTAACCGCAGAGCACCGGACCAGCGCGGGAAGGGGGCGTGGATCGTGGTGTCCCACTCGTCGCGAGCCACCTCCGGCACCCCCCTGGCCCGGACCGCTCGGAACGTCGTTCCCCCGGACGGGATCGAGATCCGGCTGCGCGCCACACCCGCGCACGTCCGGTTGATCAGGAGGGTGACCGCCGTCGTCGCCCGCAGGGCGGACCTCGGCGTCGACGACGTGGCAGATCTGGCGCTCGCGGTGGACGGCGCGTGCTCGTTGCTCGTGGAGAGGGCGGTGGAGGGGGCGGATCTGCTGTGCCGGTGCTGGGCGGACGTGCGGGGAGTGCACTTCAGCGCGGAGGTGAGCGCGCGGACGAGCCGGGTCCCGGACCCGCGGTCGTTCGGCTGGCGGCTCGTCCGGGCCATGACCACCACCGCGACGAGCTGGGTCGAGCCGGTGCGCGCCGCCGGGCACCCGCTGCACGTGGAGCTCTGGCGCAGAACGGCCGCGCCGTGACGGCTCCGGACCACGCCCTGGTGGAAGCGGTGTTCCGAGAGCTGGCTGCGACGCCCCCGGCGAGCGCGCGGCACGCGGAGCTGCGTCGCCACCTCGTGACGCTCCACCTCCCGGTGGCCCACCAGCTCGCGCGGCGCTTCGACGAGCGCGGCGAGCACCAGGAGGACCTGCGTCAGGTCGCGGTGGTGGGCCTGATCCACGCCGTGGACCGCTTCGACGTCGAGCGCGGCACCGACTTCCTGACGTTCGCCATCCCCACGATCACCGGCGAGATCCGCCGCTACTTCCGCGACCTGTGCTGCTCGGTGCGGGTGCCGCGGCGCTTGCGGGAGCTGGCGCGGGCGGTGGAGACCGCCACCTCGGAGCTGGCGCAGCAGACGGGCCGCTCGCCGACGCCGAGCGAGATCGCGTGGCACCTGCGGGTGAGCCTCGACGACGTCTTCGACGGCCTGCGGGCGGGCGGCGTCGACGATCCGGTGTCCATAGAGGACGACGAGGTGGTCGCCGAGACCCTCGGCGCGGAGGACCCGGCGCTGGAGGGGGTGGAGAACCACGAGTCCCTGTCGCCGATGCTCCGCTCGCTGCCGCGGCGGGAGCGTGACATCGTGGTGCTGCGCTTCTTCGGGAACCTGACGCAGTCGGAGATCGCCCAGCGCGTCGGGATCTCGCAGATGCACGTCTCGCGGCTGCTGGCGCAGTCGCTGTCGCAGTTGCGGCGGACGCTCGTGAGCGAATGACCCGCACGGACGTCGGCGCGGTGGTACTGGCCGATCCCCGCAGACGAGGGCTGGTGGAGCATGGCGCGCACGCGGAGGAACTCCAGAACCCTGCTGTGGCCCCAGTGGACGGCGGTCGCGCTCGGCGTTCTGCTGGCACTGCTCGGAACCGCTGATCTGCTGGCGACCGGCCTGGACGCGCCGACCGGCCAGCCCGACGCCCACGTGCTGGGCCTGCGGACCAACCCGCTTCAGGGTCTGCTGCACGTGGTGACGGGTGTGGCCGCGGTGCTCGCGGCGCCGTGGCTGCGCACGGAGCGCACGGCGTCCACCCTGCTCTCGATCGTCTACCTGGCGGCCGCGGCGGCCGGGACCTCCGGTCTGGAGCAGCCCGGCACGAACTTCCTCAACGCGAACGCCGGCGTCGTGGTGCTGCACTTCGCGGTCGGTGTGGGGTTCTTCGCGATCGCGCAGAGCTGCACCTGGTGCCGTCAGTGCGGGCACACCCCGTAGCGCTCGGCGGACGCGTCGGTCGACGGCGCGCACGATCGTCGGCTCGAAGTCCTCGTCCCGGTCCGCCGGGCGCGGAACCCGCTCCTCGACGCGAGTCTCCGGCACGACCGGCCCCGCACGCCGTCACCGCCGAGTTCCCGCGACACCGCGTCCCTCCACGTCGTGGTCGTCGACCGTTCTCCTCCCGTTCCCCCGCTGGTCTCGACCAGATCATCGATCGGACGGTCCGTGGTGTCGCGGACCCGTCCGCCGGGTACCGCTCTGGTGCAGAGCAGACCACCGGTTCGGAGGATCACGTGGACACGAGAGCACTGCGCGTGCTCGCCGCCGCCGAGGGTCCCTTCGTGTCGGTCTTCTTCGACGTGGAGCAGGCCGCGGACCTGCGGTGGACGGCGTTGCGAGACCAGTTGGAGGCGAGCGGCGCACCGCCGCTCAGCCTGAGCGCGGTGGACCGGCGGCTCGCCGAGCGGCCCTCGCCGCCGACCGTTCCCGGCCGGGCGCTGGTCGTGGCGCACGACCGCGTGCTGCTCGACGACGACCTGCCGGTGCGGCCCCGGACGACGATCGGCCGCTTCTCCTCGTCGCCCTACCTGCTGCCGCTGGCCGAGCTCGCCGAGCCGCTGCTGCCGCACCTCGTGGTGCGCCTGGGCGCCGACGGGGCCGACCTGCGCGGCGTGGACCGGTCCGGGCGACCGGTGGCGATCGGGACGGTGGGCGCCCTGGCCGGTGGGCGCGCGAGCCTCACCGACCTCGCCGACGAGGTGGTGGCGCTCGTCGAGCGGGTCGACGCGCGGGTCGTCGTGCTGTCCGGCTCACCGGCGGCGCGCTCCGAGCTGCGCACCGGGCTGCCGCCGGACTGCCGCGGGCTGTGCGTGGGCGTGGAGTGGCACGACGGGTTCCCGCTGCTGGCCAGCGGGGTGAGCGGTGACGCCGAGCTGGAGGTCGTGCGGCGCTTCCACGACGGGTCCTCCCCGGTGGCGCACGGCGTGGCCGACGTCGCGGCGGCCCTGGAGAGCGGCCGGGTCGAGGCGCTGCTGCTCACCGGGCCGCTGGTCGGCGACCGCCTGGTGCCGGGGACGTCGGAGCGGGCGGACGAGGCGCTCCCGCGCGCCGCCGCCCTGTGCGGGGCGCAGATCGTGCTCACCGGCGGCAGGGTCGCGCTGCGCGAGGACGTGGGGGCGCTGCTGCGGTCCTGAGGGCGTCAACCGGCCCTGCGCAGCATCTGCACCACGGCCCGCTCGGCGACCTGCCGCTCGTCGCCGCCGCGCGCCCGGCGCAGCGCGGCGCGGATCGTGGTGCCCTCCTCGAACGACCGCACCACCCTGGGGTCCACGTACGACCTGCGCGCCACGGCCGGGGTGTTGCCGAGGTGCTCGGACACCTCCCGCATCACCTCGGCCTCCGCCCGCCGCAGCCCGCGCTGCGAGGACGGCACGTCGGTCCGGGCGAACGCGACGGCGGCGACGACGGTGGCGTGCCAGGTGCGCAGGTCCTTGACGCTGAACTCGGAGCCGACCAGCTCCTTGAAGCGCTCGTTCACGTCGTCGGCGGTGACCTCGTGCCAGCCGTTCGGCGTGCGGTGCACCAGCAGGCGCTCGCTGCCGGAGCGGGCGCGCAGCAGCGAGCGCACCGCGGCGGCGAGCGGCGCGTCACCGGTGATCTGCTGGGACAGCTCGACGCCGCCCTTGGCCGGGTAGCCCAGCTCCACCGCGTCCCGCCGGACGGACGCGTGCTCCCGCAGCATCGTCGCCACCCCGTGCGTGCCGTTGTCCTCGGCGTACTCCTCGCCGCCCACGCGGAACGCCCCGCGGTCGAGCAGGCGCAGCGCCACGGCCCGCACCCGCGAGCACGTCAGCCCGCCGGTCTCCAGGTCGTGCGCGACGACCTCGCGGAAGCCCGGCAGCAGCGGTGCCAGGGCCAGCACGCGGTCGTGCTTCTCCAGGTCCCGCTGCACCCGCCACTGCTCGTGGTAGAGGTACTGGCGCCGGCCGGCGCTGTCCGTGCCTACCGCCTGGACGTGCCCGTTGTGCTGCGGGCAGATCCACACGTCCTGCCAGGCCGGCGGGATCGCGAGGGCGTCGATCCGCTCGCGGACCTCCGCGTCGGTCAGCGGCGCCCCGTCGGCGTCGGCGTAGCTGAAGCCCCGCCCGCGGCGACGACGGTGCCAGCCGGGTCCGGAGAGGTTGCTGCGCTTGAGCCTCATCAGGGGATGATTCCCACCGCGCACGGCGGTAAACGGCGTCGACCGCGGCGTCTCCCGGACGGTGAGAACGACCGGAGAACGCGGCTGGACGGACCTTGCCTCGCACTGCGGGCGCATCCACGACTACCGTGACCAGTGCACCAGGACGAGAAGGTCGTCTCGGACCGAGAGGAGAAATTCCGTGCCCGACCCCGCAGCAACGGACACGACCAAGCCCCAGCCACCGCTGGCGACGGTGCTTGTCGACCGGGTCGCACGCGACGTCGTGGTGTTGCAGGTGAGCGGAGAACTCGACACCACCAGCGCCGTCGAGCTCGTGCGCCCGCTGGAGACCCACCTCGTCGACGCCAACCGCGCCGTGATCGTCGACCTCGGCGGCGTCCGCTTCCTCGGTTCGGCCGGTCTGGAGGCGCTCGTCGTCGGCCAGCAGCGGGCGAAGGAGCACGACGTCGAGTTCCTGCTGGTCGCCGGGAGCCGCGCGGCCCTGCGGCCGATCCAGGCCACGGGCCTGGACGCCGTGTTCACCATCGTCGGCTCCACGTCCGAGGCCGTGGAGCGCTTCGTCTGACCTCGCGTCAGACGAGAGCCCGGCGCACTGTTCGGATGGCGCAGCGCACCGCGCTGACCAGGGGCAGTGCGCCGCGCTCGGCACGCTCGTGCTGCGGGCCCGGTGCCACGACCCAGCGGGTCGACGGCGCGGGAACCCGCCGCGGCCCCTGCCAGCACCGCACGTCGGGCGGCAGGACGGCCGGCACGGCCGTGACGTCCGGTGTGGCGAGGAACAGCCAGCGGGTGCGACCACCGGGAACGGCCAGGATCGGGCCGAGGGGACCGGCGAACGTGAGCTGGTGGCTCACCTCGCCCGCCCAGCTCGCCGGAACCTCCACCGCCGCGACACCCTCGCGCAGCACCAACGCGTCGCCTTCGAGGCACCAGGTCTCCATGCCCGGCGATCCTCGCCCCGGCTCGTGTCGGCTCCGTGTCCGGAGGGGCCGCGCGGTGTAACGGCCGGTAACGCTCAGTCCCGGCCGATGTCCTCGAACCACAGCTCCGGGTGCGCGGAGACGAAGCCGGTCATCAGGGCGACGCACTCGTCGTCGTCGAGGACCGTGATGCCCACGCCGTGCTCGGCGAGCCAGTCGTGGCCGCCGGAGAACGTGCGGGCCTCCCCGATCACCACCTGCGGGATGCCGAACTGGCGGACGAGCCCGGAGCAGTACCAGCACGGCGACAGCGTGGTCACCATGATCGTGTCGCGGTAGGTCGCCCTGCGACCGGCGGCGCGGAAGGCCGCGGTCTCGGCGTGGGTGGACGCGTCGTCGTCCTGCACCCGCCGGTTGTGCCCCCGCCCCAGCAGCGTCCCGTCGGAGGAGAACAGCGCGGCCCCGACGGGGACGCCGCCCGAGGCGAGACCGCGACGGGCCTCCTCGCGGGCGACGGCCAGCAGTTCCGCGGCGAATCCCGTGTCCATGCACGCACCCTGTCACCCCGGCACCGGATCTTCCAGGGGACGGCGCGGCCCGGACCCGGTGACCCGGTCTACCGCCCGGCGCCGCCCCGCGTCCGACCGCCCGCTCCGAAGCAGACGAACCCCGCGCTGGCGGCGAACGCGCCGTCGTCGCCCCCCGCCGAGTGGACGAGCTGCGCCGCGGCCAGCGCCGCCGCGGGGCCGAGCCCGGCGGTGAGCCCGCGGTGCAGCTCCACGACGAGCGGCGTCGTCACCTCGGTCGGCACGGGCAGCACGGGCGCGACGAGCGTCCGCGTGCCGAGTCCCAGCAGCGCCGCGGTGAACCCCATGAGCTCGTCACCGGGCCGCACGGCCGACAGGCCCGTGTCGCACGCCGACAGCACGACCCGCGACGGGGGCGTCCGCACCCGCTGCTCCAGGTCGTGCACGGTCAGCGGGCCGTCGGCCAGCTCCAGCGAGGAGAACAGCGGGTTGTCGGTGCGGAACGAGCCGTGCGCCGCCACGTGGGCCAGCGGCGCGCCGTCCAGCGCGGACGCGACGGCGTCGACGGTGGCGTCCGCGCCGATCAGCACGCGCGCCCCGGCCCCGCGCTCGCCGATCGCGGCGATCTCGGCGATCTCGGCGGGAGCGCCCGGCAGGTGGGGACCGGCCGCGAGCACGGGCCGTCCCGTCTCCGGCTCGTCGGTCAGCTCCGCCCGCAGCCACACCGTCGCCGAGGGGGCCACCGACACCGGCCGTCCGCGGCACGACGGCAGGACCGACCAGGGCAGCCCGTTGACCGCCGCCGTCGGCACGACCACCAGCGGCCGGTCGCCGACGCGCCGGGCCAGCGGCGCGAGCAGGCGGGCGTCCAGCAACGCGGCGGCGTGCTCGGCGCTCGCCCGCACGGACGCGCGGCCGGGGACGTCGTCCGGCAGCGTGACGAGCCGCTGCACGGCGAAGCGCAGCAGCCGCAGCTCCCGGTCCAGCCCCGCCACCCCGCCGAGCCGGTGCAGCGTCGCCCGGCCCGCGACCACGACCACCGCGAGCAGCTCGTCGTCGCTGGTGACGAACTCGACCAGGGCGTCGTCGCCGAGCTGCTCGGCGAGTGCCCGCACGGTGGGGGGTCTGCTCACCGCGCCCCCGCCGCCGCTGACCCGGCGGGTCAGCTCGCGCACCCGCTGCTCCAGGCGCAGCTGCCGCTGCCGCAGGCTCCCGGTGGCGCGACCGCTCGTCAGCGCGGCCTCCAGGTCGGCGGCGACCACGCGCAGCTCGGCCAGCGCGTCGGCCAGCCGCGGGTCCTCCGGCGGACGGACGGGCGTCATCCGCAGCGCCCCGGCCCGCCAGCTCTCCGCCCAGGTCAGCACCTCCGACGGCCGTCCGGCGGTCACCGCCGCCCGCAGCCCCTCCTCGGCCAGCGCCTTGCCGTGCGCACCGGACAGCGCCCGCAGCTCGGAGGCGCCCAGCGACGCCCGGTGCTCGTCGAGCAGCAGCAGGCCGCGGCGCAGCGCCCGCTGCGACCCCCGCACGTCACCGGCCAGCCCGCGCCGCAGCCCCTCGGCGTACCAGCCCGTCGCCCGCTGCGCCGCCGGGCCGCCGCGCCGGAAGCGCGCGGCGGTCTCCAGCTGCCGCGAGGCCCGCCGCGTCGCCCCCAGTGCCACCGCGACCAGCGCCGCGTCCACCCGCGCCTCCAGCGCGGGCACCGGCCAGCCCAGCGCGTCCAGCCGGTCCGCCACGCCGATCAGGGCGGTGCACAGCCGGGTGTCGCGCCGGCCGCTGAGGTAGGCGGCCCGCAGCTCCACGTGCCGCGCGCTGGCCTCCCACACCCCGCGGCCCTCGCGGCGGAACCCTCCCCGCGCCTGCGCCGCCCTGCTCGCCGCCAGGTCCAGGTCCCCCGCGGCCAGCGCCACCCTGGCCCCGTGGAACAGCGCCTCGGACCTGGCCAGGACCTGGGCCGGTCCGCGCAGGTCGACCAGCGCGCGCTGCACCGCGGCTCCGGCCTCCTCCAGCAGCGGCACCGACACCAGCAGCTCCAGCCGGTTGACCAGCAGCGCGGAGCGGGGCACGTCCAGCCGCCGGTACTCCTCGTCCGCCTCGGCGAACAGCGTCAGCGCCCGCGGCACGTCACCGGCGCGCGTCGCGGAGATCCCCGCGTTCCACACCACGTCGGCCCTGGCCAGCTCCAGCCCCAGACCGCTGTAGATCTCCGCGGCGCGGGCGAAGTCGTCGTCGGCGGCGCGCAGCCCGCCGCAGTAGGCGCGCAGCAGGCCGCGGTTGTTCAGCGCGCGGGCCTCCACCAGGCGGTCGCCGAAGCGCCGCACCACCTCGATGGCGTGGTTGTACTCGCGCAGCGCCTCCTCGTAGCGGCACAGGTAGTGCAGCACCACCCCGCGCTGCATCCGCGCGTGTCCCGCGTCCACCCCGTGCAGCACCGGCACCGCGGCGTTGACCTCCCGCAGCGCCACCCCGTGCCGACCGGTGTTGGACAGCACGAACGCCAGGCTCATCCGCGCCAGCGCCGCGTACCGCCGCGATCCCGCCCGCTCGGCCGTGCGCACCGCGCGGCGCAGGTGGCGCAGAGCGCCGTCGAAGTCCTGGATCTCGCGCAGGCACAGACCGATCGCCCGCTGCGCCGCGGACGCCTCCTCCGCGTCACCGCGGGCGCGGGCGAGCACCAGCGCCCGTCGGCCCACCTCGGCCGCGGCGCGCGGATCGCGCTGCCTGGCGTCCAGCGCGGCTGCTGCGGAAACGACGGGAACGGACGCCACCAGCGCATTTTACATTCAACCTATTCGGGTGATGCCGCTGTGGTAGCTTGCTCGCGCTCGTTGATCGACCTCTCGTACACCCTCAACTCGCAGTGGGGTCGTCGTGTCGAAATCCGCTGATCGCGCCGAGCTTTACCTCAAAGCTTTTGGCGAGGTCCTCGCACGGGACAAGAACATTCGCCTGCACGCCGAACGAGGACGGGAGTTCCTCTTCAGGCCGGGTCAATTGCTCGTCACCGAGCAAGACACCGAACGGGTGATTCAGAAGTTGAGGCAGAACGGTTTCGCGGTCGAACGCGGGCGCGGGTTCGCGGGTGTGTCGCGCCTGCTGCTGCCGCGCAACCCCGACGACGTGCCGACCGTGGTGCGGCTGCTCCGCTCCCCGGAGACGTGGCCGGGCGAGCGCGTGCCGCACGTCCAGCCGCACCACCTGGTGATCGGCAACGGCGGCAACATGCACGGCAACCCCGGCCAGCCGCCGCGCCCCGCCCCGCCGCTGGCCGATCCCGACCCGGAGCACGCGGGCGACGGCGAGGGCGTCGCGGTGGCCGTGCTCGACACCGGCATGTCCGGCACGGCCGCGACCGACCACCCCGTGTGGATCGGCACCTCCTACCTCGCGCGCCCCGACGAGGTGGACGCCGCCTACTCCACCGAGGACCTGTTCGCCCTGGAGGGCGGGCACGGCACGTTCGTCGCCGGTGTGGTGCGCCAGGCCGCTCCGGCGGTGCGCGTCGACCCGGAGAGGGTGCTGGACCCGAACGGCATCGGCGACGAGGAGGGCCTGGTGCTGGCGCTCGGCTCGTTCGACGAGCAGGTGCGGGTGGTGAACATGTCGCTGGGCTGCTTCACCCAGGACGACGTGGCCTCCGAGCCGCTGCGCCGGGCCCTCGCGGCGGTGCCGGAGGAGGTCGTGCTGGTGGCGTCGGCGGCCAACCAGGGCACGACCCGCCCGAACTGGCCCGCGGCGTTCGACCGCGTCGTGGCGGTCGCCGCGGTGGCGCGCGACCTCGACGGCGTCCTCACCCCCGCCTGCTACAGCAACCACGGGCACTGGGTCGACGCGTGCGCGGTCGGCAACCGCACGAGCACCTACCTGAAGGGCCGCTGGTTCCTCCCCGGCGACCCGGCGCCCGAGCAGTTCGACCTGCACGCCTACTGGCTGGGCACGTCGTTCGCCGCGCCGCACGTGGCCGGCCGGATCGCGGCGCTGATGACGACCGGGGGCCTGTCGGCGACGCAGGCTCGCGACCAGTTGCTCCTCGGTTCCGAGTTCTTCCCCGGTTACGGTGTCCTGGTGGACTGACACGAGGGACCCGTCACGTATCCGGAGCGCTCCGCCGCGCTCCGTACTGCGTGACGGAACCTCGGCGCGTTGCGCGATCAGCCCCGCGGGGCAGCCCGGCGGAGGCCGCTCTGCTGGACGGGAGGAGAGGCCGTGACCCGTGCACTGCCGACGGCCGCGCTCGTCACCGCGGCCTCGGAGGGCGATCAGGGGGCGTGGAACGAGATCGTCGAGCGCTACACGCCGCTGGTGCTGTCGGTGATCTACAAGCACCGGCTGAGACCGGCGGACGCCGCGGACGTCAACCAGACGCTGTGGCTGCGGCTGGTCGAGCAGATCTCGCGACTGCGCGACCCCGACGCGCTGCCGGGCTGGATCACCACCACGACGCGCAACGAGTGCCTGCGGGTGCTGCGGTTGCAGCAGCGGACGCTGCTGTTCGACCCGCTGGCCCCCGACGAGCAGCCGCCGGCCGCCGTGGTCGACGATCCGGACGCGGACATGGTCGCGGCGGAGCGCGGCCAGGCGCTGCGGGAGGGCTTCGCGCAGCTCTCCGAGCAGTGCAGGGCCCTGCTGTCCCGGCTGCTGGCCGATCCGCCGGCGAGCTACGCCTCGATCAGCGGACAGCTCGGCGTGCCGATCGGCAGCATCGGCCCGACCCGCATCCGCTGCCTGGACAAACTGCGCAAGACGCCGGCCGTGATGCGGTGCGTCGACGCCTCGGAGACCGGAGGAGGTGTGCTCGGTGCCTCACGCGTGGGACAGCGATGAACGGCTGCTGGAGGATCTGCGCGACGCCGTGACCGGACCCGGTCCGGTGCCCCCGGAGTACCTGGAGGCCGGCAGGGCGGCGTTCGCGTGGCGCACGATCGACGCGGACCTGCTGCTGCTGACGAGCTACGACTCGGTGCTGGACCCGGAGCTGGCGAGCCGGGCCCGCTCGGCGCTGGCCGCCCGGCAGCTGGTGTTCGACGCCGACGGGGTGTCGGTGCAGGTGGAGGTGACGGCGGCGGGGATCGCCGGGCAGCTCGTGCCTCCCGCCCCGGCCCGCGTGCGGCTGCTCACCGCGACCGGCTCCGCCGAGGAGACGGAGGCGGACGAACTGGGGTTCTTCGTGCTGGGCACGCCACCGCCGGGACCGGTCCGGTTGCGCTGCGCGGGAACGTCGACGTTCGTGACCGACTGGTTCCTCGTCTGAGCGGTTCGTGTTCTCGCGAACGGGCGCTGCCGCTCTCCCCGGCCCGTTCGCGAGAACCGGCCGGACGAGCTGGCGGGGTCCGCCTCGCGGTGGTGCGCGGCTGGTCCGGCGCGACGGGGAGAGGGCGGAGCTCCCCCCACCGCGGCTGTCAGCCGACGAACTCCCGCTGCCAGTCGAGAACGGTCCTGCCACCGCCGAAGTTCGCGTTCACCTCGGCGATCTCGGCGGCGTTGGGATTGGGGTTGGTGCACGCGACCCCGGCGCTGCTGCCCGACATGAGGCTGGTGCACGGGCCCGGCTTGCGGTCGGGCAGGCCGAGGATGTGGCCCAGTTCGTGCGACGCGATCCGCACCGGGGCGTAACCCTGGTTCGTGGCCTGCCGGCCCATCCACACGCGGCCGTTGCCGAGACTCGTCGTCTGGGCGCGCGGCCAGCCGTCGTCCGCGACGATCGTGACGTTCGCCGGGCTGCCGGCGACGAACCGGACGGTCGTGACCCTGCTGTTCCAGATGGCCGCGCCCTGGTCGACCGCCGACCTGAACTCCGCGGCGCCGGAAGCGTTGTAGTAGATGGTCCTGGCCGCGGCGGCCTGCGGCTGCGGCGCGGCGGTGGCCGTGCCGGAGTGCAGACCCGTCAGCGCGAGCGCCGCCACGGAGGCGGCGACGAACGCCCTTGCTGTGCGCAGTAGCACGATGAACTCCTCACCGTTGCAGGGAAAAAGAACGGCCCCGACATGTGCAGGGTTTTGGGGCCGCCTTCTCCGCAACGTATCGGCACTCCGGAGGACCGTCAACGCGACCATTGTCCGAACGTTGCCGCGGTCAATTGTGAATCAGCGGCGAAACGGTCCGGAGACCTCGTAGGTGATGCCGCCGCTGCTGCTCCCCGTCGTCCCCCGCTGCGAGGAGAAGTACAGGCGGTCCCCGGCCGGGGTGAACGCCGGTCCGGTGATCTCCGAACCGCTCTGTCCCGGCACCCGCAGGAACGGTGCCACGACACCGGACGGTGTGATGAGGCAGATCTCCATGTTGCCGCCGTCCTCGGCGACGAACAGGTCGCCCCCGGAGGAGCGGGTCACGTTGTCCACTCCCGTCAGGGGCGCGGACCCCGAGGTGACGAGCGAGTCGTCGTAGGTCAGGGCGATCGTGCTCGACGCCGCGTCGTAGGCCCAGACCCGGTTGTCGCCCTTGGTGGTGAACCAGCAGGTCCCGTCGGCGTAGTAGCAGCCCTCGCCGCCGTTGAAGCGCTTGGCCGCCGGAACCTGCGAGCGGGTCGCGGTGGGGCTGCCGTCGGGGTCGGGCACGCGCTGCCAGGTGACGGCCCCCGAGGTCTGCGAGGACGATCCGCACAGCACCTCCAGCACACCGCTGCCGAGATCGCCCCACGTCGTCGGGCGGAAGCGGTAGAAGCAGCCGTCGGGGACGTCCTCGGTCAGGTAGAGCACTCCCCGGTCCGGGTCTGCCGCGCACGCCTCGTGCTTGAACCGCCCCATCGCGGGCCGCGCGACCGCCGCGGTGCGCCCCCACGGGTCCGTCTCCCACACCTGTCCGCGGTCGACCTCCTCGCACGAGAGCCAGGTGTTCCACGGCGTCGCACCACCCGCGCAGTTGACGTTCGTGCCCGACAGGGTGCGGTAGGCGTCCACGACCGTTCCGTCGGGGCCGAAGCGGATCGCGCCCGCTCCCCCGGTGCTGGAGACCTCGCTGTTGGACGTGTAGATCCAGCCGTCGCCGTCGGCGAAGCACGCGCCGCCGTCGGGCGCCGGGTGCCAGGTGTAGGAGGTGCCGGGGACCCGCTGACCGGTGCGGGCCACGACGCGGCCGGTGAACCCGGACGGCAGCGCCAGACCGCTGGGGCCGACCGGCTGGAGCGGGCCGTAGGGGCTGGGACCGGGCTGTGCGCCCGCCGCGAGGGCCTCGCGCCACGAGGCTCCGCCGAACGCGGCGGCCGCTGCTCCGACCACCGCGACGCGCAAGAAGTTCCGTCGTTCCACCGTGCACTCCGTTCGTCGCCGACCGTGCCTCTCAGCATCGCGGCGACGAACGGGTGCGCGGTGAACTCCGCCTGAAAGTCCCCCGAAGAGTCGTGGGTTCCGGTCAGGAGTCGACGAGAACCGTCACACTAACGTCGGTTGACGCAGCGCGTGTTCCACGAGGGTGATCAGGATCTGCTTGGTGGACTGCCGGTTGCGCGCGTCGCAGGTCACGATCGGCACCTTCGCGTCGATCGTCAGCGCTTCCCGCACGTCCTCCACCCGGTGGTGCAGCAGGCCGTCGAAGCAGTTCACCCCGACGACGTAGGGCAGTTCCCTGTCCTCGAAGAAGTCGATCGACGCGAACGCGTCGGCCAGCCTCCTCGTGTCGACCAGCACGACGGCGCCGATCGCGCCGCGCACCAGGTCGTCCCACATGAACCAGAACCTGTGCTGACCCGGCGTGCCGAACAGGTACAGGATCAGGTCCTGGTCGAGCGACACGCGACCGAAGTCCATCGCCACCGTGGTGGTGACCTTGTTCGGCGTCGCGGACAGGTCGTCCACCCCCGCGCTCGCCTCGGTCATCACGGCTTCGGTCGTCAGCGGGACGATCTCCGACACCGAGCCGACGAAGGTCGTCTTGCCGACACCGAAACCACCGGCCACCACGATCTTCGTCGACGTGACGGCCGTGGTGGCGCTGGGTGACCCCGGCCTGCCGGGAACACCATCGCTCATCGCAGGTCTGCTTTCTCTTCAGTGTCCCGGCAGCCTCAGCCGCGCATCGAGACGTGCAGCTGGGCGCGGATCTCCGGTGTCAGCTGGATGCCGACCCGCTCGACGAGACGGGTCATCGCGTAGCCGATGAGCCCGATGTCGCAGTTCGGCGCGGCGAGCACCGCCAGGCACGAGCCGTCGCTGATCGACATCAGGAACAGGTAGCCCCGCTCCATCTCGACGACGGTCTGCTTGACGTCACCGGCCTCGAAGCAGCGAGCGGCGCCGATGTTCAGGCTCACCAGACCCGACGCCACCGCGGCGAGCTGCTCCGCGCGGTCGATGGGCAACCGCTCCGAACCCGCCAGCAGCAGACCGTCCGCCGACACCACGATCGCGTGCGCGACGCCCGCGACCCGGCTGACGAAGTCATCGACCAGCCAGCTGAAGTTCTCCAGCTCCTCGGACGCTCCCGTCACGGTGGTCACCCCTGCTCCTTCTGTGTTTCACGGTGGGACTCCGGGAAGAGCGGCAGGTCGCCCGCCGCGCTGTCCTCCAGCGAGCTGCGGCCCATCTGCACACCGCGCTGGTAGGTCGCGAAGCGCTGCCGCAGCGCGTCGGCCGACCGGCCGCGCGCCACGATCGGGGCCACGGGTGCGGTGGCGGTCGCGACTCCGCCGGACGGCGTGGCCGCGGAGGACGATGACGTCGAGGACGGCGACGTCGAGGACGGCGACGGCAGCGCGCCGGGGATCAGCCTGGCCTTGGGCGTGCGCTTGGGCAGGCCCGCGGTCGTCTTGTCCTCGGTCTCGGTCTTGAGCGCCTTGGCCGCGGCGTTCCAGCCGTCGTCCGCGGTGCCCCAGTCAGCGGTGCCCCAGTCAGCGGTGCTCCAGTCCGCCGCACCTCCCGCCGCGGGACGGGGAGCGGGCGTGTCCACCGGCTTCGCGGCCGGTGGCTTCGCGGGCAGCGGCGCGACGGAGCGCGGCACCGGCGGCACGCGGGGGGCGTCGGCGACGGGCTCGGTGATCACCGCGTGCTGACCGGTGTGACCGTTCGACGCGGCCCGTGCGGAACCGGCGCCGTCGACCGGGGCTCCGTGCTGGGGAGCGCCGGGTGGCGTGGTCCCCCCGGCTCCGGCCGCGCCGCTCTGGAACCAGCGGGACAGCACGTCCTCGTAGATCGGCAACCGCTCGGTGGCCGGGTCCGGCCGGGGCTCGGGCACGACCTCGGTGCGCGGGATCTGCCTGGTCGTGCTCGACAGCGACGCCATCGAGCCGGTGTGCCCACCGGGCGTGTAGGAGTGGTCGACCTCCTCGGCCGGCGGGTAGGAGTAGTCGGGCGCTCCGCCGCGCACCGGGAGCGGGGAGGACTCCACCGGTTCCAGCGCCGTGAACAGCCCGGAGGGATCGGACTCCTCGACCAGGTGGTGCGATCCGCCGTCCTCCTCCGCCGTGCCGAACACCGGCGGGAAGGTGCCGGAGGACACGGCGCTGTCCGGGTTCCACTTGGGCAGACCCGAGATCACGCCGGCGCCGGTCTCCTCGGCGGGTGCCGGACGCCGGGCGAGCTCGGAGGCGCGCTGCTCGCGAGCCGGGGCCGGGAGGGGAGCCGCGCCGCGGTGCAGCAGCACCGCCGGCAGCACCACCTGGGCGGTGACACCACCCTCTATGTCGTCGTTGTTGCTCAGCGACACCGTGATGTCGTGCCGCTTCGCGAGCTGACCGACCACGTACAGGCCCATCTCGCGCGCGACGGACACGTCGACCTCGGGCGGCTCGGCGAGGCGGTGGTTCGCCTCGACGACGTCGGACTCCTGCATGCCGACACCGCGGTCGTGGATGCGGATGGAGACCTCGCCGCGCCTGGTCTCCACGGCCCGCACCGTGACCTTGGTGGTCGGCTTGGAGAACGCCGTGGCGTTGTCCAGCAGCTCGGCGATGAGGTGCGCGAGGTCGTTGACCACGCGTCCCTGGACCTGGAGCTCCGGTGCCGGCGCGATCTGCACGCGCGCGTACTTCTCCACTTCGGACACCGCGGCGCCGAGGACCTCGGCGATCGGGACCGGCCTGGTGACGCGGCGGGTGACCGTGGTGCCGGAGAGCACCAGCAGGTTCTCGCTGTTGCGGCGCATCTGCGTCGCGAGGTGGTCCAGCTCGAACAGGCTCGCGAGCTGGTCGGGGTCCTGCTCGTCCTGCTCCAGCCGGTCGATCACGGTGATCTGGCGCTCGACGAGGGCCTGGCTGCGGCGGGACAGGTTGATGAACATGTCGTTGACGTTCGCGCGCAGCGCCACCTGCTCGACCGCGAGGCGCACGGCCTCGCGCTGCACGGCGTCGAACGCGCGCGCCACCTGGCCGAACTCCTCGGTCGTGTCGACCGGCACCGGCACCACCGACTCCTCCGCGGCGCGGTTCGGGTCGCGGTGGGTCCGGATCCGCTTGATCGCCTCCGGGAGGTGGACCCTGGCCACGTCGAGCGCCGTGCGGCGCAGCAGCCGCAGCGGCAGGATCATCGACCGGGCGACGACCGCCATGAGACCGAACGCGAGCACCAGGGCGAGCGCGACCAGCGCCGCGTCGCGCCAGGCGTCGGTGCGGGCCTGGTCGATCGCGGCGACCGCGGCCGCGTCCGCCTGGCGCTCGACGTCGTCGGCCACGCCGCGCAGCAGGCCCGTGGTCTCCTCGCCGACCCGCATCACCTCGGTGTCGTTCGCGGCGACCTCGTCTCCGGCGGCGTCCTGGACCAGCGACAGCGTGATGAACGCGTTGCGGCCGTCCACCGAGCCGCCGCTCACGCGGTCCTGGTAGAGCTGCCGGTTCGCCTGACTCGTGACGTCGCCGTAGTCGACGAGAGCGGCGTCCACACGGGACTGTGCGGCGCGCAGCGCGTCCGCCTGTCCCGGTGCGAACGATCCCGTCCTCGCCGCGCCGATCAGGATCGCGTTCTGCTGGCCCATCTGCTCCTTGGCGCTGTAGAGCGCCTGGGCCGACAGCGCCAGCGGCGTGATGTCGGAGTCGCTCAGGCTGCTGACCGTCGCGCGGTGGACCTGGCTGAGCACGCCGAGGACCTGGTTGTAGGCGCTGATGACCGACTGGTACGGGTACTTCGACGTCAGCAGCGTGGTGCGCAGCGACGTGAGGCCGTCCAGCGACTGCAACGACTTCCGGTAGGACTCCCGAACAGCGCTGTTGGTGCCGGAGAGCACCTCGGCGACCTCGCGGTAGCGCCCGACCTCCGCGTCGGACTTCGCCACCCTGGCGGCGTGCTCACCGCTGTTGCTGGACCTGCCCCCCGCCACGTAGGCCACGGCGGCGTTGCGCTCCAGCTGGAGCGCGTCCTCGACCTTCGCCGCCTGAGCGCTGAGCTGCAACTCGCGCTGCACGCGGTCGAACGTGCCGACGTCGTCGAGCTGCGTCTCCAGGCGGAGTCCCGCGAGCGCGAGCGTGCTCAGCGCGGGAACCAGCAGCACCACCGCGAGCTTGCTGCGGAGTCGCCAGTTCCGGAGCCGCCACCGGCGTACCCCCCTGATCGTGGAGACCTGCCGACCGGAATCGTCCGTTGTGGACGGAGACGGAGGGGCGGCGGACTCTTCGCCCGCATCGTTGTAGCTTCTAGCTCGGTCCGGATCAGGTCCGGACGCGTGGTCACCCTGACCGCGCACGGTCACACACTCCCCAAGCCCCCCGGCCAGTGGAACAACATTTGTGCAGAAACCTGGTGGATCTTCGAGGAAAAGAAGCCGAAGTCATACCGCCGTTCGGAGCAGGAACACCGGACTTGTCGAACCGTGCAGCGAACGGTCTTCCACCAAACGATCGCCGACGTTGCTGCTGAGCCATTTCGTCTGGGCTGCGCGATGTGGAAACGAGCAGGGGGAGCACGTGCATCCGCACCACGTGCTCCCCACGGCTCAGCGGAACTGGTCCGATCAGCTGCCCGAGGGCACGACCAGCATCGGCTTCACGTCGAGGTCGTTCTCCAGCGCCCCGTAGGTCTTCATCAGGTCCGCGACCCGCTGAAGACGCGTGGCGTCCAGCGAGGTCGGGTAGTCGCCGAAGTGCACGAGACTCGCGGTCTCCTTGTCCACTCCCGCGTATTCCACCAGCAGGGGCTCGACCGTGGGGCGGTCGGCGGCGTCCTTCTGGCCCTTGGCCATCGCGCGCTGGAACGCGGCGACGGTCTTCGGGTTGGCCGCGGCGAACTTGCCGGTGGCCGCGTAACCCGCGATCGGGATGCCGTCGGTGGGACCGGAGGCGGCGTCCAGCACGGTCACCTGACCCTCCTCGCGGCTGGCCTTGGTGATGAAGGGCTCCACCATGAACGCGGCGTCGACCTGGCCGTTCTTGACCGCGGCCTGCATGTCGGGGAAGGCGATCTCCTTGAACGTCACCGACTTCGGGTCGACGCCGTTGGTCTCCAGCGTGGCCTTGGCGGTCAGCTCGGCGATGTTCGCGAAGGTGTTGATGGCGACGGTCTTGCCCGCCAGGTCCTTGGCGCTCTTGATGTTCGAGTCGCCCTTCGCGAGGATCAGGAACATCTCCGGCTTGGCCTGGTAGCCGTCCGAGACGATCTTCAGGCCGTCGGCGTCGCTGACCGCGCCCTTGGCCTGCGCGGCGAAGAACGACACGAAGTTGCCGAAGGAGAAGTCCAGGTCACCGTTCTTGAGGCCGGGGATCGCGGCGGCGCCGCCCTGGATCTTCGTGACGTTGACCTCCAGCCCCTCCTCCGTGAAGTAGCCCTTCTTCTGGGCGATGTAGACCGGAGCCGTGTCGATCACGGGGATGACGCCCAGCGTGATCTTCGACTTCTCGACCTGACCGTTTCCGCTCTCGGCCGGTGCGGTGGTTTCCGCCGAGGGACCACCGAGCATGCCGCAGCCGGAGACCGTGGCGAGCAGGGTGAGGGCGGACAGACCGCCGACGATCGCGCGCAGGGTGGCGAACGATCGCGCCGAGCGGCCGGATCTTGGAGCCATGGGGGCACTCTCCTGTTGGAGCTCGAGCCGGTGAGGGGGCAGGATGCTCGATCGCACGAAGCAGCAGATCCACTCAGAGCGATTGACGTGGTTCTGCAAACCCCAGTCGATCGACACTCGAAGGTGTGAACGAATCACCTTCGGTGAGCATGATTGCACAGGCTGTCTAGAGCTAGGGGGACACGGGTGAACACCGCAGTTGGCATTGTGGGCGCTGGACCTTCCGGACTGCTGCTCGCGAACCTGTTGCAGCAGGCGGGAATTCCCTGCGTGGTGCTGGAACGGGGTACGCGGGAGTACATCGAGACCAGACCGCGCGCCGGAGTTCTGGAACACCGGTCGGTCGAAGCGCTGAAGCGTCACGGCCTGGCGGACCGCCTGCTGGCCGAGGCCGACCGGCACGGTTCGTGCGAGTTCCGGGTGAACGGCCGACCGTTCCAAGTGGACTACGCGGATCTCTACGAGGGCCGCACGCACTACATCTACCCGCAGCAGGAGGTGGTGAAGGACCTGCTCGGCGCGTTCCTGGCGGGCGGCGGGGACGTGCGTTTCGAGGTGCCCGACGCCGAGCTGCACGACCTGACGAGCGAGCGGCCCTCTATCACCTGGACCTCCCCCGACGGTACCGCCGAGAGCCTGACCTGCGACTTCGTCGCCGGGTGCGACGGGTTCCACGGCGTCTCGCGGCGCAGCGTCCCCGAGGGAGCGGTGTCGAACGTGGTGCTGCACCACGGGATCGGCTGGCTGAGCATCCTCGCCGAGGCGCCGCCGTCGACCAGGAGCGTCATCTACGCGCTGCACGAACGCGGCTTCGCCGGCCACATGCTGCGCAGCGCCACCGTCAGCCGCTACTACCTCCAGGTGCCGGTGGACGAGTCGCCCGACGACTGGAGCGACGAGCGCGTGTGGTCGGAGCTGAACACGCGCATGGCGCTGGCCGAGGGGAATTGGCGGCTCACCGAGGGAAAGATCGTGGAAAAGCGCGTTCTGGACATGCGCAGTCACGTCGTCGAACCGATGAACCACGGTCGCCTCTTCCTGCTCGGCGACGCCGCACACATCATCACGCCGGTGGGCGGAAAGGGGATGAACCTCGCGCTGCACGACGCGTCCGTGCTGGGCGACGCATTCGCCCTGCACTACGGAAGCGGTGACGAATCGCTGTTGAAGAGCTACTCCGACGTGTGCCTGCGTCGCGTGTGGCGTGCGCAGGAGTTCTCGCATTGGATGGCGGGAATGATCCACACGTCGGCCGAGCCGTTCCACGCCCGTCTGGCTCAGTCACGACTGGAGCACCTGCTGGAGTCCAAGGCCTACCGCTCGACCTTCGCCCAGAACTACGTGGGCGTCTAGGAATGCGCGGGATCTGACGCGCGTCACGGGATTCGGTGCCGACCGGCGCGGGCCGGCACCACCCCGCGCCATTCGGCGTCGGCGCGGCGCGCACACCCGCTCCGGTTTCCGCGAGTTCCGCGTTCCGCACTCGCGACGCACCGGATCACCACCGCGGAAGAATGCTCGCCCCCGCCAGTCCGCACCGTTCACGAGCACGTGCCACCGACCGTCCACCTGCAACGGTCGTTGCTCGGACGTCCACCTGCAAGAGCACAATCGTACACAGTGGACGGTCGTGGCCGCCGTGCCCGCCGCGGCCGGGACCGGATCGCCACGGCCCGCACGGCCCCCAGAACGCGCGTGAGGGCCTGCCGCGCGCAGCACGCGCGGCAGGCCCTCACGAGGACGTGCTCAGCAGGCGGACCCGCTCAGTCGGCGACGGCCTCCCGGTCCGCCCTCTCCCGGTTGGCGGCGCGCTCGGCGGCGACCCACTTCGCGGCCTGCGCCTCGTCGGACCTCCGCTTCGCGGTGATCGCCTCCGTCTTGCCCACGTTCAGCAGCCGCGCCACCTCGGCGCGCAGCTCGACGAACTCCTCGGCCTCGCGCGTCGTGATCTGGTCCCGCACCGCGGGCAGGTTCACCGGCAGGTCGGCCACGACGGACGCCGGTGACTTCGTCAGCACCAGGACGCGGTCGCCCAGGTACACGCTCTCGTCGATGTCGTGCGTGACCACGACGACGGTGGTGTCGTGCTCCCGCTTGACCTTCAGCAGCAGGTCCTCCAGCTCGAAGCGCGTCTGCGCGTCGACGGAGGCGAACGGCTCGTCCATGAGCAGCAGGGCGGGCCGGTAGGCCAGCGCCCTCGCGATGGCCACGCGCTGCTGCATGCCGCCGGAGAGCTGCCACGGGTACTTGCCGCCCGCGCCGGACAGGCCGACCTGATCCAGCGCCTCGGCCGCGCGGGCGCGGCGCTCGGCGCGCTTCAGGGTGCGCTTGAGCGGGAACTCGACGTTGCGCTGCACCGACAACCACGGGAACAGCGAACGGCTGTAGTCCTGGAAGACGACCGCGAGGTCCTCCGGCACGCCGCGCACGGCGTCACCGTGCAGGGTGACGTCACCCCTGGTCGGACGGATCAGGCCGGAGATGGTGCGCAGCAGCGTGGACTTGCCGCAGCCGGACGGGCCGACGACGCAGACCAGTTCGCCGGCGTCCACGCGGAACGACAGACCGTCGATGGCGGTGTGCGCCCCGGACTTCGCCTGGTAGGTGTGGCCGAGGTCGGCCACTTCGAGCATCGTCGTCATCACTTCGCTCCTGCCGTTGCGACGGCGGCCGGTGTGGTGGTGGTGCCGGTGGGGGCGTGCTCCTGCTTCGGCTGCCACGCCAGTGCGCGGTGCTCGACGGCCAGCAGGACGGTGTTGAACACGTAGCCCAGAACGCCCAGCAGCACGATCTCGGCCCACATGTCGGGGAACTCGAACTCGCGCTGGGCCAGCAGCATCTGCGCGCCGATGCCGTTGTCGGTGCCGACCAGCTCGGAGATCACCATGAGCACGAGCGACAGCGACAGGCTCACCCGCAGTCCGGCGAAGATCTTCGGCGCCGCCGCGGGGAGGACGACGCCGAAGATCCACTGCGTCCTGGGGACGCGGAAGACCGCGGACGTCTCGACCTTGGTCCGGTCGACCGAGCGCGCCCCGTCGACGGTGTTGAGCAGGATCGGCCAGACGATGCCGAAGACGATCGTGGCGAGCTGCATCTGCGTGCCCAGCGTGAAGATCAGCAGGAACACCGGCACGAGCGCCGGTGGCGGGATGGACCGCATGAACGTCAGCAGCGGCCCGCAGTACTGCATCGCCCGCTCCGAACGGCCGAGGGCGAGCCCGAGCGCCACGCCGACGACACCGGCGATCACCCAGCCGATCAGCAGCCGCTGGACGCTGGGGACCACGTGGTCGAACACGACGTCGGTGAGGAACAGCGTGTCGGCCGTGCCGGAGAACCACAGCTCGGCCGCCGCTTCCGCGATCCGCGACGGCGGCGGGAAGTACGCGTCCTCCGCGAAGCGCGCCGCCGCCTCCCACAGCGCGACCAGGACGACGAACACGCCCCACCGCTGGAGGAACCCGCTCACGACGCCTCCCCCGTGACCGAGCTCCAGCCGACCCAGCGCCGCTGGGCGCGCTCGAACGCCTCGTTGAGCAGGTAGCCGATGACGCCGGCGACGACGGTCCCGGCGAGCACGAGGTCCATCCGCCCCGCGCCGGACCGGGCGACCATGATGAACTCGCCGATCCCGCCGCTGCCGCCGACGAGCAGTTCGACGCTGATCAGCACCACCAGGCCGGTCGTGGCGGCGAGGCGGACGCCGGTGATCACGAACGGCAGCGCGCTCGGCAGCGCGACGAAGAACAGCACGCGCAGGCGGTCGGCGCCGAACACCCGCGCGGTCTCGACGAGCAGCGGGTCCAGCTCGTCGAGCGCGTAGATCGTGTTGAACAGCAGCGGCCA
This sequence comes from Umezawaea beigongshangensis, assembly GCF_016464305.1. Lineage (GTDB taxonomy): Bacteria > Actinomycetota > Actinomycetes > Mycobacteriales > Pseudonocardiaceae > Umezawaea_A > Umezawaea_A beigongshangensis. The sequence goes on along the minus strand of NZ_JAEIOJ010000018.1, from coordinate 19,418 downwards.
CACCGCCGCGTACACCGCGAGGGTGATCTTGGTCTCCGGCCCGATGCCGAGCACCACCACCGCCAGCGGGATCAGCGCCACGGACGGGATGGGCCGGAGGAACTCGATCACCGCTCTGGTGGCGTGCCGCACGGCGGGAACGCTGCCGAGAACCAGTCCGAGCGGAACCGCTATTCCCACCGCCAGAGCGATCACGATGAGCAGCGCCAACAACGTGGCTATCACGACCCGAACAAATGCTTCAGTGGCCAACAATTCGGCCAATCGGCCGAACACCGTTGATGCAGGTGGCAGCGTACCGCTGCTGACCAGGCCAGATCGGCCGAAAAGTTCCCACACGACCAGGAACGCAACGACTCCGAGTAATCCTCGGGTGAGCGCACGCACGCGCAACGCCTCTTCCCAGTTGATCAAACCCGACTTTCGGGCATCACCCTAGAGGGGGAAAAGACGTCAACACAATGCGTACCGAGGGAACTACAATCGCCGCTCGGTTAATCCGCTGTCCGCTCGGGCGCTGACCAGCGCGAACTCACAGGCCGACGGCCTTGTAGAGCGCGCCGACCTCCTGCCGGTTGAGGACGCGCATCGAGCCGGGACGCTGGTTGCCGAGGTACACCTGGTCGATCGCCGTGCGCACCAGGCTCTGCACCGGGTAGCCGACCTCCTCCAGCAGGCGACGCACGATGTGCTTGCGGCCCTCGTGCAGCACGAGTTCCACGAGCGCCTTGCCCGGCATGGAGTCGACGAGCTTGAACGAGTCGACCTTCACCGGCCCGTCCTCCAGGACGATGCCCGAGCGCAGGCGCTTGCCCACGTCGCGCGCGACCGGCCCCGGCACCTCGGCCAGGTAGGTCTTGCTGACGTTGTAGGACGGGTGCATCAGGCGGTGCGCCAGCTCGCCGTCGTTGCTGAGCAGCAGCAGGCCCTCGGTGTCCGCGTCGAGGCGCCCGACGTGGAACAGCCGCTCCTTGCGCTGGTGCAGGTAGTCGCCGACGCAGGGGCGGTGCGTCTCGTCGTGCATCGTCGACAGCACGCCCTTGGGCTTGTTGAAGGCGATCGTCACGACCTCGTCGTTCAGCACCACCCGCACGCCGTCGACGTGCACCACGGCCTTGTCGGGGTCGATGCGGCGGCCCTGCTCGCGCACCACCTTCCCGTCGACCTGCACACGCCCCTGGTCGATCAGCTCCTCGGACACGCGCCGCGAAGCGATGCCCGCTTTCGCGAGCACCTTCTGCAGCCGCACACCCTCGGCCGGGGAACTGAGTTCAGACATCGTCGATCGCATCCACTTCGGGCAACAGGGGAGCGATCGGGGGCAGGTCCGCCAGTGAGGACAGCCCCAACCGCTCCAGAAACAATTCGGTCGTCCGGTAGAGGATGCCACCTGTCTCGCCGTCGGTGCCCGTCTCCCCGATCAGGCCGCGCGCCACGAGGGTCCGGATCACCCCGTCGACGTTCACCCCGCGGACCGCGGCGATCCTCGCCCTGGTGACCGGTTGCCGGTAGGCGATCACCGCCAGGGTCTCCAGCGCGGCGCGCGTGAGCTTGGCCCGCTGGCCGTCGAGCAGCAGTTTCTCCACGAACGGCGCGTACCGGTCGCGGGTGTAGAACCGCCAGCCGTCACCCGCTCTGCGCAGGTCGATGCCGCTGCCGGACCCGGTGTAGCGGTCCGCCATCCGCCGCAGGGTCGCCGTGACGCGATTCACCGGCTGACCGAGCGCGGAGGACAGCAGTTCCTCCGACGCGGGCGAGTCGACGACCAGCAGCACCGACTCCAGGGCGCCCTCGAACTCGGCGTCGTCCTCCAGGTCGGGCAGCGCCGAATCCTCTCCGACGTCACCCGCTCCGGTGACATCCTTCTCGGCGTCGTCCTTCTCGGTGTCGTCCTTCTCGGTGTCGTCCTTCTCGGTGGACATCACCCCGGCGGGCTCGGCCGGTGTCTCGGAGTCGCTCACCCGTACTCCTCCTCCTCCTCGTCGGTCCGGCTCGGCCCGCCGTGCGCGAGTGCCTCCGCCAGCGTTCCGCCGATCCAGCGGACGTGCAGCTCCTCCAGCGCGTCCGGCTGCTCGAACGCCAGCACCTGCTCCCGGTACAGCTCCAGCAGCGCGAGGAAGCGGGCCACGACCTCCAGCGTCTCGGCGCAGTCCGCGGTCAGCTCGGCGAACGTGGCCTCGCCGACCTCGGCGAGCCGGACGCGCAGCAGCGCGGCGTGCTCGCGGACGGACACCCGCGCGACGTGCAGGTGCGACAGCGACACCGACGGCGGCGGCTTGGGGCGGAACACCGCGGCGGCGACGTCGGCGAACTGCGCCGGTCCGACGCCCAGCATCACCTCGGGCAGCAGTCCCTCGAAGCGCTGCTCCAGCGCCACCGAACGGGGGTAGCGGCGCAGCGCGCCGCGCTCCAGCTCGGCGAACAGCGCGGCGACCTGCTTGTACGCCCGGTACTGCAACAGCCGCGCGAACAGCAGGTCCCGCGCTTCCAGCAGCGCCAGGTCCTCCTCGTCCTCCACGTCGCCCGCGGGCAGCAGCCGTGCCGCCTTGAGGTCCAGCAGGGTCGCGGCGATGACGAGGAACTCGGTGGTCTCGTCGAGGTCCCACGCCTCGCCCCTGCCCCTGAGGTGGGCGATGAAGTCGTCGGTGACGGTGTGCAGCGCCACCTCGGTGACGTCCAGGGTGTGCTGCGAGATGAGCTGGAGCAGCAGGTCGAACGGACCCTCGAAGTTGGTGAGCTTGACGGTGAAGCGGCCCTCGGCCACCTCGTGCGCCACCGGTCCTGGTCGTTCGCTCACCGCTGGTTCTCCTGGCGCAACCCGCGCACCAGGAGCGAGTCCGCGCCGCGGGACTCGAAGTCGGCGAGCAGCACGGCGACGGCCTCGCGCACCACCCTGCCCCGGTCGGCGACCAGGCCGTGCGCGGCGCGCAGTTCCAGCCTGGCCCGCTCCAGGGCGAGCAGCTCCTCGTCGGACACGTAGACGGTGATCTTCGTGTCGTGCTTCTGCCGCCCGCTGCCCCCGCGCTCGGGCGCGGCCTCGCGCGGTTCCTGCGAGGTGGTGCGTGCGAGACCGGTCGGGCGGAACAGCTCGGACGCGCCGGGGAGGGAGGCGCGGCGGGTCACCTGACGGCCACCTCGCGGGCCAGGACCTCGCGGGCCAGCGCCCGGTACGCCTTCGCCCCGGCCGAGCGGGGCGCCCACTTGGTGATCGGCTCACCGGCGACCGTGGTCTCCGGGAAGCGGACGGTGCGGTTGATCACCGTGTCGAACACCACCTCGCCGAACGCCTCGACCACCCGCGCCATCACCTCGCGCGAGTGCAGCGTGCGCGGGTCGTACATGGTGGCGAGGATGCCGGTGATCTCCAGCTTGGGGTTCAACCGCTCCCTGACCTTCTCGATGGTGTCTATCAGCAGCGCGACACCGCGCAGGCTGAAGAACTCGCACTCCAGCGGGATGAGCACCCCGTCGGCGGCGGCGAGCGCGTTGACCGTGAGCAGGCCGAGCGAGGGCTGGCAGTCGACCAGCACGTAGTCGTACAGGTCGATCACCGGGCGCAGGGTGCGGACCAGCGTGTGCTCGCGGCCGACCTCGGACACCAGCTGGATCTCCGCGGCGGACAGGTCGATGTTGCTGGGCAGGAGGTGCATGTCCTCCACGCCGGTGTCCATGATCACGTCCTGCACCCCGACGGAGCGCTCCATGATCACGTTGTAGATCGTCTGGTCCAGGTGGTGGGGCTGCACGCCCAGGCCGACGGACAGGGCGCCCTGCGGGTCGAAGTCGACCAGCAGCACGCGGCGGCCGTACTCGGCGAGCGCGGCGCCCAGGTTGATCGTGGACGTGGTCTTGCCGACGCCGCCCTTCTGGTTGCAGATCGCGAGGATCTGCGCCGGGCCGTGCCGGACGACGGGCCGCGGGTCGTCGACGTGGCGCAGGGGCCGGCCGGTGGGACCGATCTCGCCCTCCGCCTGCTCGTGGGCGTCCTCGTCCACCGGGGCCGCGTGGGGCGCGAGGCTCAGGTCCACCGACGCGCGGGGCACACCGGGGTGCGTCGGCGGTGGGGTGCGCATCTCCCCGCCGTGCACGTGCTCCGGTGATGACATGGCCCCTGCCGCACCCTCTCGACGCTCGGTCCGCTCGCTCCGGCGCAGCCTAGGGCGAGGACGGCGGTGCGGCAACGCGCCTCGCCGGGCGGACGCCGGCCGATCCGTCGCGCACGCCGATCAGACGGGCACACCGGGCCGGGACACGGCGGTGAGCACCACGTCGAGCAGTCCGGGGAACAGCTCGTCCAGGTCTTCGCGGCGCAGCGACACCCACCGCTGGTTCCCGCAGCAGCGCGTCCTGGTGATGCCGTTCTCCCGCAGCACCCTCAGGTGCTGGGACAGCGTGGACTTCGCGACGCCGACGGCGAAGTCGCCGCACAGCTGTTCGCCGTTCGCCTGGATCTGACGCACCACCCTGAGCCTCGTCGGGTCGCTCAGCGCGTGCAGGACCCCGGCGAGTTCGATGTGCGATCTCTGCGGCTCCTCCAAGTTCGGCACGAAAACACCGTACCGGTGCGACGACGGCTGTGACAGGAACTCCGTTACGAAGTGACACGAAATGTCCCCAGACCTGTCCAGCGCACGTCGTCGCGCGCGCCGGTTTCCCGTCACAACGCCCCGCTGAGCGGGGACGATCCGTTACCGTGAGCGGGTGTCAGCACCCTTCGACCCGAACTCGATGCGCATCGGCGACGCCGAGCGGGAGTCCGCGATCCGCGCGTTGAACGACCACTACGCGGCGGGTCGTCTCGCGCTCGACGAGTTCGAGGAGCGCGTCGGCCGCGCCTCCGCCGGTCAGACGCTGCCCGAGCTGGGCGCGCTGTTCGCCGACCTGCCCGCGCCGCACCCGGCGTTCCTCGCGCCGCCCGTGCCGCCGCTGGGCTCGATGCCGCCCACCGCGACGTTCGGCCCGCCGTCCGGCCCGCACGCGTTCCCCGCGCCTCCCCCGCACGTCGGGCCGCCCAGCGGCCCGCACGGCTACCCGACCACCCGGTACGGCCCGCCGCAGCCGGTGGGGTACGACCCCGGTGCGCCGTGGGGCCGGGACCCGCTCACCGGCCAGCCGCTGTCGGAGAAGTCGAAGATCGTCGCGGGAATCCTCCAGCTCTTCCTCGGCTACTTCGGCATCGGCCGCTTCTACACCGGCCACACGGTCCTGGGCGTCCTGCAACTCGTGACCTGCGGCGGATTCGGGATCTGGTCCCTGGTCGACGGGGTCGTCCTGCTGGTCAACGGCGGCACGGACGCGCAGGGCCGCAAGCTGCGCGACTGACCGCCGGTCTCACCACCCGGCGAGGTTGCGCACCACGGTCCAGCCGACCGCCACCACCAGCGCGGGGACGACGACCGCCCGCGGCACCTGCGGTGTCCGCTCGCCGCGCCGCGCCGCGCGCAACCACCGCACCCACAGCCACGCCAGCAGCGGCAGGCCCACCACGAGCAGCAGGGCGTTGAACCCGAACGCGGCGGCCAGGTCGCCGTGCAGCAGGGCGTGCGCCATACGCGTGCCGCCGCAGCCGGGACAGTTCAGTCCGGTCAGCGCGTGGAACGGGCAGCGGGGCAGCCACGACCCCGGCTCCGAGGGGTCGACGAACAGCAGCACGCCCGCGCTCGCGACCGCGCCGAGCGCGACCGCGAGGGGTCCCGCGGCCGATCGTCCGGATCGAGCACCGGCACCCGCCATCTCCTCTACCCTCCCCCTGGTGATCCACCCGCGACAGCCTCCCCCACCGTACGGGCCGACCCGTCCAGGCCCCCCGTCCTCCGAGAGCACCTCGTGACCTCGCTGCGGGGCCGCGTCGCCCTGATCACCGGCGTGAGCAGGCGAGCCGGCATCGGCCACGCCGTCGCCACGCGGCTCGCCGAACTGGGCGCCGACCTGTTCCTGCACCACCACGTGCCGCACGACCGCGAGCAGCCGTGGGGCGCCGACCCGGACGGTCCCGACGCCATCGCCGCCGATCTCACCGCCGTCGGCGTCCGCGTGCGGCACCTGGGACTCGACCTGACCGCTCCCGGAGCGCCCGAGCACCTGGTCGACGCCGCGGTGTCCGGGTTCGGCCACGTCGACGCGCTGGTGTGCAACCACGCGCTCAGCGGCGGCGACGGCCCGCTGGGCACGCTCGACGCGGCGATGCTGGACGCCCACCACGCGGTCAACACGCGCTCGTCGATCCTGCTGGCGCAAGCGTTCGCGGCGCAGCACGACGACCGCGACGGGGGCCGGGTGGTGTTCCTGACCTCCGGTCAGGACCTCGGGCCGATGGTGGACGAGATCGCCTACGCGGCCAGCAAGGGCGCGCTGGCGTCGATCACGCCGACGATCGCCGACGCGCTCGCCGACCGGGGCATCACCGTGAACGCGGTCAACCCCGGCCCGGTGGACACCGGCTACGCCTCGCCGGAGGACCTGCACCGCGTGGCTCGCCGCTTCCCCGGCGGTCGGTGGGGGCAGCCCGACGACCCGGCCCGGCTGATCGCCTGGCTGGTGTCGGACGAGGGCCGGTGGGTCACCGGTCAGGTCGTCAACAGCGAGGGTGGCTTCCGCCGCTGGTCCTGACACGAACGCCAGGACCAGCGGCGCGCTCCCTAGCGGGACGCGAAGCGCGTCGGCCGGTCGGTGAAGGGCGCGTCGGCCGGCCGGGGCCGCGCGCGCCCGGCCAGCACGGCCTGCGCGGCCAGGAGACCGGCCACGGCCGCGCCGTTCACGATCTCCCCGGCCAGTGCCATGTCCACGGCGCGGTCCAGGGGCACGCGCTCGGCCTCCAGGTCCGCCTCCTCCTCGCCCATGACCTCGCGGTCCACCTCGCTCAGCCCGCGGGCCAGGAACACCCGCACGACCTCGTCGGTGAACCCGGGCGAGGCGGCCACGTCGACCAGCGTCGACCACTCCGCCGCGGCCAGCCCGACCTCCTCGGCCAGTTCGCGGCGCGCGGCGTCGACGGGGTTCTCCCCCTCGGCGTCGAGCAGCCCGGCCGGCAGCTCCCGGATGCGCTTGCCCAGCGGGTGCCGGTACTGGTGGATCAGCACGACGCGGTCCTGCTCGTCCACGGCCGCCACGGCCACCGCGCCCAGGTGCTCGACGACCTCGCGCTTCGCGGTGCCGCCACCGGGCATGGCGACCTCGTCCACCCGCAGCGCCACGACGCGACCCACGTGGACGTCGGTGCTGGACACGGTCGTGAACTCGTGCCTGGCCCCCGGTGCGCTCACTGGCCGACCCCCGCCTTCTCCGGCAGCTCCACGGGCAGGCGCTCGGCGAGCCGGTAGTCCAGCGCGGCCCGCACGAACGCCGCGAACAGCGGGTGCGGCTTCGTCGGGCGGCTCTTGAGCTCCGGGTGCGCCTGCGTGGCCACGAAGAACGGGTGCACGTCGGCGGGCAGCTCCACGAACTCGACCAGGCGGCCGTCCGGGGAGGTGCCGGAGAACACCAGCCCGGCCGCGGACAGGCGGTCGCGGTAGGCGTTGTTGACCTCGTAGCGGTGCCGGTGCCGCTCGGAGACGTCGGTGGAGCCGTAGGCGGCGGCGGTGACGGACCCCGGCAGGAGCTTCGCCGGGTACGCGCCCAGCCGCATCGTGCCGCCCATGTCGCGCTCACCGGCCACCACGTCCTGCTGGTCGGCCATCGTGCTGATGACCGGCTCCGGCGTGGTCTCCTCGAACTCCGCCGAGTTCGCCTCGGCGATCCCCGCGAGGTTGCGCGCCGCCTCGATGACCACGCACTGCAACCCCAGGCACAGCCCCAGCACGGGGACGCCCCTGGTGCGGGCGTGGGTGATGGCGTCGATCTTGCCCTCGATGCCGCGCACGCCGAACCCGCCGGGGATCAGCACGCCGTCCAGGCCCGCCAGTGCCTGCGCCGCACCGCTCGGCGTGCGGCAGTCGTCCGACGGCACCCACACGACCTGCACCTTGGCCCGGTGCGCGAACCCGCCGGCGCGCAGCGCCTCGGTGACCGACAGGTACGCGTCGGGCAGGTCGACGTACTTGCCGACCAGGCCGATGCGCACGGTCTCCGACGGGTTGTGCACCCGGTCCAGCAGGTCGCCCCACACCGTCCAGTCGACCTCGCGGAACGGCAGGTCGAGACGGCGCACGACGTAGGCGTCCAGGCCCTCGGCGTGCACGACCTTCGGGATGTCGTAGATCGACGGCGCGTCGACGGCCGCGACGACGGCGTCGGTGTCCACGTCGCACATCAGCGCGATCTTGCGCTTGAGCGCGTCGGGGATCTCCCGGTCCGCCCGGCACACGATGGCGTCGGGCTGGATGCCGATGTTGCGCAGCGCGGCGACGGAGTGCTGCGTCGGCTTGGTCTTCAGCTCACCCGACGGCGCGAGGTAGGGCACCAGCGACACGTGCAGGAAGAACACGTTGTCGCGGCCCACGTCGTGACGCACCTGGCGGGCGGCCTCCAGGAACGGCAACGACTCGATGTCGCCGACGGTCCCGCCGACCTCGGTGATCACGACGTCGGGCACGAGGCCCTCGGCGTCGGGTTCGGCCATCGCGCGGATGCGCCGCTTGATCTCGTCGGTGATGTGCGGGATCACCTGGACGGTGTCGCCCAGGTACTCGCCCCGCCGCTCCTTGGCGATCACCTCGGAGTACACCTGACCGGTGGTGACGTTGGCTTCGCCGGACAGGTCACGAGCCAGGAACCGCTCGTAGTGACCGATGTCCAGGTCGGTCTCGGCCCCGTCCTCGGTGACGAACACCTCGCCGTGCTGGAACGGGTTCATCGTTCCGGGGTCCACGTTCAGGTAGGGGTCGAGCTTCTGCATGGTGACCCGCAGTCCGCGCGAGGTCAGCAACTGACCGAGGCTGGACGCGGTGAGCCCCTTGCCGAGGGAGGAGGCGACGCCCCCGGTGACGAAAACGTGCTTGGTCGTACGTGCTTGAAGCACCAACGAGGCTCCCGTGGTCCACAGCCGAGGCTGGTTCTAGATTTGCCGGGAGGCTTCGACGTCCTCCCTGTCCACGGGCCCCAACGCTAACACGTCCCCGGTCACCCAGCGCACCACGACCCGGCCCGCCCGTCACCCGTACGGCGCAGCGCTCAGCTCGCGACGCCCGGAGACGCGGCCTCCGCGTTGCCCGCGACCCCGTAGCGGCCAGCTCCGCCGTCCAGCTGCTCCCGCAGCGCGAGCACCACGACGATCCGCCCGGCCGGCGTGTCGAGGCTGTCGACCGTGGACAGCACGGACGTGGCCGACGTGTCGGCGCGCACCGCGCCCACCGCCCCGGTGCCGTCGGCGCAACCGCCGCCGCCCGCGAGGACCGCGCCCGCGCCCGAGCGGTCGAGCTGCGTGGCGAACCGGGCGATCGTGGCCGCCCGGTCGGCCGCGGAGTCCGCCGCCACGGCGCCGCCGGTGAGCACCACGGCGAGGTGGGCCGGGCGCAGACCGGGCCCCTGCTTGACGAACCCGGCGCTGGACAGGCCGCTGAGCGCGGCGGCGGTCTCGTCGGCGGACGCCTGCGGCTCCGACTTCTCGTTCAGCAGCAGCAGCGACCCCAGCAGCCCGCCGGCGCGCGTGCCGGGATCGGCGGCCGTGGGCAGGCGGGTGCCGGCCGGTTGCAGCCGCGCCACCAGGTCCAGCAGCTGGTCGGCCTCGTCCGGGTCGGTGAAGGACTCGGTGAGCTGGAGCTCGCCGGTGACGGTGGCGCCGGCGGACTCCAGCAGCTCGGCGAGCGCGTCGCGGTCACCGGGACGGGCGTCGGAGGTCGTCACGACGACCACCGTGCGATCGGTGAGCTGCCCCCGCACCGCCAGCGGTCCCACGGAGGTGGCGAACAGGTCTGCCTCGGCGAGCTTCGCGCCCAGCGCGTCGCGCTCGGCCTGCAACCCGCTGATCTCCTCGCCCAGCGAGGTGTTGTCCTCGCTGAGCCCGGACAGCAGACGACCGCTGATCGCCGTGGAGCCCAGGACGACGCCCGCGGCCAGCGCCAGGAAGACCGCCGCGACGGAGACGAGGTGGTAGCGCAGGGAGATCACGACTGCAGCTCCTTCAACCGGTCGAGCAGGGAGTTCCAGTTGTCGGCGGCCAGGTCCGCGTAGGCGGGGCCGACGCCGGAGACGGTGAGCGCCGCGAACATCACGACCACGGCGGCCAGCACGAGCAGGGCGAGGACGCCCGCGGACACGCGGTCGCGGTGCAGCGTCGCGACGGCCTCGCCGTCGACGAGCTTGCCGCCGAGCTTGAGCCTGGTCAGGAACGTGGAGGGGGTGGAACCGCAGTTGCCGCGGTCGAGGAACTCCCGCAGTCCCGCCCGCAGCCCCACGGTCACCACGAGGCTCGCGCCGTGCGCCTCCGCGAGCAGCAGCGCGAGGTCCTCGGCGTTGCCGCTCGCGGGGAACGTCACCGCGCCGATGCCGAGGTCCTGGATGCGGCCGAGCCCCGGCGCGTGCCCGTCGGTCTGGGCGGGCACGACGACCTCCGAGGCCGCCTTCAGGGTCGCGGTGCCGATGCCGTCCGGGTCGCCCACGACGACGTCCGGCACGAGCCCCGCGTCGAACAGCAGGTCGGCGCCCGCCTCGACGCCGACGAGCACCGGCCGGTGCTCGCGGACGTACCGGCGCAGCGCGCGCAGCTCCGGCGCGTGCCCCGGACCACCGGCGACGACCAGCACCTGCCGGTCCTTCATCGGCACGTACAGCTCGGGCACGCCCACGCCGTCGAGGATCAGCGACCGCTCCCGCCGCAGGAACTCGATGGTGTTGGCGGAGAACGCCTCCAGCTGGGCCGCCATGCCGGCCTTCGCCTCGATCATCGCCTCGGCGACCGAGTCGGCGGTCTGCTCGACGCCCCTGGCCAGCTCGCGGCCCCCCGCGAGGACGACGCCGTCGAGCAGCCGCAGCTTCGTGCCCTCCTTGATCCGGCGCAGCGCGACTGCGCCGATGCCGTCGATCAGCGGCACGCCCGCCTCGATCAGCAGCTCCGGCCCCAGGTTCGGGAAGCGGCCGGAGATCGACGGCGAGGCGTTGACGACCCCGGCCACCTCCGCGGCCACCAGCGCCTCCGCGGTGCGCCGGTCGATGTCGAGGTGGTCGAGGACGGCGACGTCACCGGGACTCAGCCTGCGGAGCAGATCGCTCGTGCGCCGGTCGACGCGGGCGATCCCGGTGACGCCGGGCAGTTCCTGGTTCGCGCGGTGCATCAACCCGGAGAGCTTCATGGCTCCGATGGTGACAAATCCACGACGCCTCACCGTCGCGCCACGCCGAGAGAAGATCTACCCAGGTCAACGACCGGTCAGTTCCACTGTGGACGTCCAATTCGCCCGGTCGTGCAGTTGATTCCCTTGCTGTGGTGGGTTAATCGCACACGCTCTCGGTGCAACCGCTGCACGACCCGTCCACGAACGCGCAGTTCCAACGGGTCACCACGACACTCCGCACGAACGCACAGCGACCGTTCGGGAGTGCCGGCCGACGAGACGATCACCTGTCGTCGGATCGCCCCGGCTCGTCCGGGAACAGCGACGGGTAGCGCCGCGCGTGCTCCTCCGGATCGTCGAGCACGTGCACGGCCGGAGCGACGAGCCTCCGCTCGGTCAGCGGGCGCGGAAGCACCAGCACGGCGCCCAGCACCGCCAGCGCGGACCCGCCGAGCAGCGCCCGCGCACCCCCGCCCAGCTCGATCGCGATCATCCCGCCGGAGAACTGCCCCCGCATCGCCGCGTAGTTCGCGAACACCGCCCAGGTGGCGCTCACCACGAACGCCGCCGCCACCGCCGCGCTCGCCCGCGCCGCCGCCAGCACACCGGCCGAGGCGTGGCTCGCGACCAGCAGGAACACCACCGCCACGATCATCAGCACCCCACCGACGAGCAGGGGCGCGCCGTAGCGGGACGTGCCGCCTCCACCTATCGGCCCCGACTGCACCACCGCCCACCCCGTCGTGGTCACCTCGAAGTCCTGGTCGCTGCTGCCCACCGTGCCCTCGCCCGCCACGTTGACGATCGACCACAGGCGGCCGGACGTCCCGCCGATCACCAGCGCCGCACCGGCGGTCAGCGCCAGCAGCCCGACCTTCCACCAACGGGTGAAACCACCACCCACGACGGTGAACACCGGAACCTCACCGGTGTCGGCGTCGGCAGCGGCACCGGAATCGACGGGCTCTCCGTTCGGGCGCACCGGTCCGTCACCCGCCGACCGCGTCGTCGAGCAGCCCGGCTGTCAACGCGGCAGACGGGCGAGCGGGCGGCAGCCCGTGGTCGGCTTCGACGGCGTCCACAGATCTGGTCACCGGACGATCGTCCCACGGAAGACCCGATCCGCTCAGCCCTTCTTCCCCCCGCGCCGCACCACCGGCGCGCTCTCCTTGTCGGCCTTCGCCGCCGCCAGCAGCTCCTCCGCGTGCGCACGACCCGTGTCCGTCGAGTCCATGCCCGCCAGCATCCGCGCCAGCTCCACCACGCGCTGCGACTCGTCGAGCCTGCGCACCGCGCTGCGGGTGAACACCCCGTCAGCGCTCTTGTCCACCACCAGGTGCCGATCCGCGAACGCCGCCACCTGCGGCAGGTGCGTCACCACCACGACCTGGTGGCTGCGCGCCAGCCGCGCCAACCGGCGGCCCACCTCCACCGCCGCCCGGCCACCCACACCGGCGTCGACCTCGTCGAACACCAGCGTCGGCACCGGATCGGAGTGCGACAGCACGACCTCCAGCGCCAGCATCACCCGCGACAGCTCACCACCGGACGCGCCCTTGTGCACCGGCAGCGCCGGAGCACCGGGGTGCGCGACGAGCCGCAGCTCCACCTCGTCCACACCGCTGGCACCGGCGTGCAACCGCACCCGGCCCACCTCCAGCGCCTGCGCGTCGCCCTGCTCCGCCGTCCGCGGCCGCACCGACACCTCGACGGTGGCGTGCGGCATCGCGAGCCCGTCCAGCTCGTCGGACACGGCCCTGCCCAGCTCCTGGGCCGCCGCCGTCCGCGCCGCCGTGACCTGCTGCGCCACCACCGCCAGCTCCGCGGCCAGCTCGTCGCGCCGCGCCGCCAGCGCCGACAGCGCCTCCTCCGACGTGTCCAGCCCCGACAGGCGCTGCTCGGCCTGCTCCGCCCACGCGATCACGCCGTCCACGTCCGCGGCGTACTTGCGGGTCAGGTGCTTCAGCTCGGCCTGCCGCGCCAGCACCTGCTCCAACCGGCCCGGATCGGCCTCCAAGCGCTCCAGGTAGGCGCCGATCTCCGCGCCCACGTCCGCCAGCAGCGCCGCCGCCTCCACCAGCCGCGGCTCCAGCTCCCGCAGCGCCGGGTCCTCCGACGTCGCCAGCCTGCGCCGCGCCTCCCCGATCAGCCCCAGCGCACCGGGCGTGTCCGGATCACCGTCGAGGGCACCGCTCACCGCGTACTGCGCGCCCGTGGCCGCCTCGCGGAGCTGATCGGCGTCGGCGAGCCTGCGCGCCTCCTCCACCAGCTCGACGTCCTCGCCCGGCTTCGGCGCCACCGCGGAGATCTCAGCCAGCCCGTGCCGCAGCAGGTCCGCCTCGCGAGCGAGCTCGCGCGACCGCTCGGAGCGCTCCGTCAGCTCCGTCGCGACCCGCAGCCACTCCCCGCGGATGCGCTGGTACTCCCGCAACGACCCGGCGACCTCGTCCCCGGCGAAGCGGTCCAGCACGGCCCGCTGCTCGGACGGGCGCATCAGCCGCAGCTGGTCGTTCTGCCCGTGCACCGCGAGCAGCTGCTCCGCCAGCTCGGACAGCACGCCCACCGGAACCGAACGTCCACCGAGGTGCGCGCGCGACCTGCCGTCGGCACCCACGGTGCGGACCGCGATCAGCGTCCCGTCCTCGTCGGCCTCACCACCGACCTCGTCGGCGACCTTCGCCGCCGGACTCCCGGCGGGGGCGAGGAACCTCCCCTCCACGATCGCGCGATCGGCACCGGTCCGTACTCTCGACGCCTCCGCTCGGCCGCCACCGAGCAGGTGCAGCCCGGTCACGACCATGGTCTTGCCCGCTCCGGTCTCACCCGTCACCACGGTGAAACCCGGGTCCAGTTCGAGGGTGGCCTCATCAATCACGCCGAGGCCCTGAATGCGCATCTCGGCCAGCACAGGGCGAACCCTAGTCGCCCCGGCCGACATCGGGGAGACGGGCTCCGGCTCAGTGGCCGAACGCACCGGCGAACCGTGTCCGAACGGAGCGGTTCCGCCGCCCCGCGAGGTCACTCCCGAGCGGGGCCCCGCCAGCCCTGCACGGGCAGCGTGAACTTCTCCACCAGCCGGTCCGTGAACGGGTCCTCGCGCAACCGCACCAGCTTGACCGGCACCTTTCCGCCCACGACCTCGATCCGGCTGCCCGGCGGCAGGTGGAACGTCCGCCGGCCGTCGCAGCACAGCACGGCCGGGTGCCCGCTCGGATCGACCTCCAGCGCCACCACCGACACCGGCGACACCACCAGCGGACGCGCGAACAGCGCGTGCGCGTTGCTCGGCACCACCAGCAGCGCCTGCACGTCCGGCCACACCACCGGCCCGCCCGCCGAGAACGCGTACGCCGTCGACCCGGTCGGCGTCGCGCACAGCACGCCGTCGCAGCCGAACGCCGACACCGGGCGGCCGTCGACCTCCACGACCACGTCGAGGATGCGCTCCCGCGCGCTCTTCTCCACACTGGCCTCGTTGAAGGCCCACGTGTCGGCCAGGACCCTCCCGCCCAGCGTCGCCGTCACGTCGAGCGTCATCCGCTCCTCGACGCGGTACTTCCGGTTGATCGCCGCCTGCACCGCCTCGTGCAGCGCGTGCGAGTCCGCCTCCGCGAGGAACCCCACCCGGCCCAGGTTCACCCCCAGCACCGGCACCCCCGCCGGGCGCGCCAGCTCCGCCGCGCGCAGCAGCGTGCCGTCACCGCCCAGGACGAACACCAGCTCGGTGCCCTCGGCCGCCTTGTCGTCGGCGGGGACGACCTGCGTGTAGCAGGACGGGTCCAGCTCGGGAGCCTCGTCCTCCAGCACCCGCAGCCGCACACCACCCCGCGCGAACGTGTCAGCCACCATCTGCGCCAGGTCGATGTTGCTCCGGCGTCCGGTGTGGACGATCAGCAGGACCTCGCGGTCCTCGTCGGGCAGTGTCATGTGGGTCCCTCGCTCACCGCTGTTCGCACGAGTTCGGCGGCGGATTCCTGCTCCAGGGGCACACCCCGGCGCAACCAGACGAAGAATTCGACGTTCCCGGACGGCCCCGGCAGAGGACTCGCGGTCACACCGTGCAACCGCAGACCCAGTTCCGCCGCGGCGGCCACGACCTCCAGCACGGCCTCCGCGCGCAGCGCGGGGTCCCGCACCACACCACCGGAGCCCAGCCGCTCCTTGCCCACCTCGAACTGCGGCTTGACCATCGGCACGAGATCACCGCCGTCGGCCAGGCAGCTCGCCAGAGCGGGCAGCACGATCCGCAGGGAGATGAACGACAGGTCGGCGACGACCAGGTCGACGGGCCCGCCGACGTCCTGCGGCGTCAGCGCCCGCACGTTGGTCCTGTCCTTCACGACCACCCGCTCGTCGGTGCGCAGCCGCCAGTCCAGCAGCCCGCGACCCACGTCCGCGGCCACCACCTGCGCCGCGCCGGAGCGCAGCAGCACGTCGGTGAAACCACCGGTGGACGCCCCCGCGTCGAGACAGCGGCGCCCCCGAACCACGAGCCCGTCGAACGCCTCCAGGGCACCCACGAGCTTGTGCGCGCCCCGCGACGCCCAGTTCGGGTCGTCCACGTCCTCGCGCACCACCACCGGCGAGTCCAGCTCCACGGCCGTCGCGGGCTTCGTGGCCACGGTGCCGCGCACCGTCACCCGCCCGTCTGCGACCAGCTGACTCGCGTGCTCCCGCGACCGCGCCAGACCGCGGCGCACCAGTTCGGCGTCGAGCCGAGCCCTGCGTGTCACCGGATCAGACCTTGTCGATGCTCGTCAGCGCGTCGGTCAGCGCCGCGTGGGCGATGTCGAACCTCGCCACGTGGTCCACGACCTCCAGCTGATCGAGCCCGTCGAGACCGGCCAGAGCGCGGTCGATGCCGTCCACCGGGTCCGGTGGCGGTCCGGGCAGAGGAACGTCCGGGTGCACCCGACCAAAGTAGCCGATCAGCGCGGCCGGAGTCCGTCCGCGGGCAGCACCAGCGCGGACAGGTCGTCGGCGACGTAGGTGGGCCGCTGGCCCTCCGGCAGCGCCAGCGCCTCGGCGCGCGTGGACACACCCGTGAGCACGAGCAGCGAGTCCATCCCCGCGTTGACCGCGCCCAGCACGTCCGTGTCGAGCCGATCGCCCACGACCAGCGGCCGCACGGCGCCCACCGACTCGGCGGCCCCGGCCAGCAGCGGCGCGGCGGGCTTGCCCGCGACGAGCGGCTCCACCCCGTTCGCGGTCCGCAGCACGGCCACCAGCGACCCGTTGCCCGGCAGCAGACCGCGCTCGGTCGGCAGGGTCGCGTCGACGTTGCACGCCACCCACAGCGCGCCGGCGCGGATCGCCACGGACGCGTCGGCGAGCTGGGCCCAGCCGATGTCCGGGGAGAAGCCCTGGACCACGGCCGAGACCCCCTCGGGATCGCGCACCGGTTCCAGCCCCCGCAGGCGGACCTCGTCCGCGAGCGCCTCAGCGCCGAGGACGAGGACCTTCGAGCCCGCGGGAATCCGGTCGGCCACCAGGGCCGCACCGGCCTGAGCACTGGTGCTGACCTCCTCGGCGGTGGCCGTGAAGCCGATCTCGCCGAGGTGGTCGGCCACCAGCTGGGGCGGGCGGGAGGCGTTGTTGGTCACGAACCGGATCGCCGTGCCGTGCCGACGCGCCGAGGCCACGGCCTCGGGCGCGCCGGGAACGGCGTCGTGCCCCCGGTAGACGGTGCCGTCGAGATCGAGCAGCAGTGCGTCGTACCGCGCCAGCAACGTCTCGCTCACTTCGCCTCCGGCTCCCCTGCGTTCTCCTGCTCGCCGTTCCCGGCACCGTCGGTGCCAGCGGCGTCGTCCTCGGCATCCTGCACGGGCGCGACCAGGCCGGGCTCGGCCGTCAGCTCGAACGCCCGCTCCGCCGCGTCCGTCTCGCCCTCGTCGTCGACCTCGGCCGCGTTGAGGAACCACTTCACAGCGTCCTCGGTGCGACCGGCAGCCGCCAGGTTGTCCGCGTAGGCGTAGAACAGCCGGGCGCTCCACGGGTCGCGACGCTCCGGGTCCAGGTCCGGGCCCTGGAGCGCGACGACCGCGGCGTCCAGCTGACCCATGTCCCGGCGAGCGCCTGCCGCGACGATCCGCAGCTCGACCGCCTCGTCCGCGGCCAGCGGCTTGCCCTGCGCCTCACGAGCCAGCTCGATGGCCCGCTCGGGACGGCCCAGCGCGCGCTCGCAGTCGGCCATGACCGCGACGTGCCCGCCACCGGAGGACATCCGGCGTGCCGCACGCAGCTCCGACAGCGCCTCGGCCCACTCACCCGCGTGGTACGCGGTCAGACCGGCCGCCTCGCGGATGACACCCACCCGCGCCGCCTTGGCACGGGCGAAGCGCGCGTGCTCCAGCGCCAGCTCGGGGTCCTCGTCCACGAGGAGACCCGCGGCCGCCAGGTGCTTGCCGACGATCTCGGCGAGTCCCTTGGGCAGTCCGCGCAGCTCCTGCTTGACGTCGGGGTCGAGCAGCGAGATGTCCGCCTCGTCCGGCAGTCGCGGCGCCCGGACGCGCACGAAGTCGTCCCGGTCGTCACGACGCTCGTCACGACGGTCGTCCCGGCGCGGAGCCCGCTCCTCGCGGGGCTGCTCCACGGCGACGGGCTCGCTCGACGCGGGCTCGACGGACTCCCGCACCGGCTCGACGACGGGCTCGGTCACCGGCTCGGCGTCAGCGGCCCGGTCGGCGTCCGCGTCCACGGTGCCGGGAACGACCTCCTCGGCGAGCGAACCAACCTCGGCGATCACCTCGTCCCTGGTCGCCTCGACACCCTCGACCGCCTCGACGGCGGCAGCGGTCGGGTTCTCCGGCTCCACCGCGGTCTGCTGCCCCTGGAAGCGGGCGGCACGCTGACGGCTGCGCTCGTCGCGCTTGTCGTCAGCGGGACGGTTCTCCCGCGCAGGAGCGGCCGACGAGCGGTCGTCACGGCGGTAACCGCCGCGGTCGCCACCGGACCGGTCGTCACGGCCCCGGTACCCGCCCGAGGGGCGATCGTCGCGCTTGTAGCCGCCACGGTCAGCGGACGGACGGTCGTCGCGACGGTAGCCACCACGGTCACCCGAGGGACGGTCGTCACGCTTGTAACCGCCACGGTCACCCGAAGGCCGGTCATCACGCTTGTAACCGCCACGGTCACCGCTGGAGCGATCGTCACGCTTGAAGCCACCACGATCACCCGTGGGGCGATCATCGCGGCGGTAGCCACCACGATCACCCGAGGGACGGTCGTCACGCTTGTAGCCACCACGGTCACCCGAAGGCCGGTCATCACGCTTGTAGCCGCCACGGTCACCGGACGGACGGTCGTCGCGGCGGTAACCGCCGCGATCACCGCTGGAGCGATCGTCACGCTTGAAGCCACCACGGTCACCGGACGGGCGGTCGTCGCGGCGGAACCCGCCACGGTCACCCGAAGGCCGATCATCACGCTTGAAACCACCACGGTCACCCGAGGGACGGTCGTCGCGACGGTAACCGCCGCGGTCTCCCGCAGGCCGGTCGTCACGGCGGTAACCGCCGCGATCACCGCTGGAGCGATCGTCACGCTTGAAGCCACCACGGTCACCCGAGGGACGGTCGTCGCGGCGGAACCCGCCACGGTCACCCGAAGGCCGATCATCACGCTTGAAACCACCACGGTCACCCGAGGGACGGTCGTCGCGACGGTAACCGCCGCGGTCTCCCGCAGGCCGGTCGTCACGCTTGTAGCCACCACGGTCACCGGACGGACGGTCGTCGCGGCGGTAACCGCCGCGATCACCGCTGGGCCGGTCGTCACGCTTGAAGCCACCACGGTCACCCGAGGGCCGATCATCACGCTTGTAGCCGCCACGATCGCCCGTGGGACGGTCGTCGCGGCGGAACCCGCCACGGTCACCAGCCGGCCGGTCGTCACGCTTGTAGCCGCCGCGGTCACCCGCGGGACGGTCGTCACGGCGGTAGCCACTGCTGCTGCTGGGCTTGCGCTCGCCTTCAGTTCGGCCACCATCGGAACGGCGCGGTCGGTCTCCCTGGCCACGCTGACGGTCGCCGGGACGTTCCCCGAACCTGGACACCTAATTCCTCCTATGGACACGCCGAAAGGGCTTGTGATTAGAGCACACTCGTGTGTGCCCCCATCACAAGCCCTTTCAGGGAAAAATTGTCCGGCGGTGACCTACTCTCCCACACCCTCACGAGTGCAGTACCATCGGCGCAGGAGGGCTTAACTTCC
>NZ_JAEIOJ010000017.1 GCF_016464305.1 Umezawaea beigongshangensis | reverse complement strand
GGCATCGGCGTGCGCGGGCTGCTCAACGTGCAGTACGCGCTCAAGGACGACGTGCTCTACGTCCTGGAGGCCAACCCGCGCGCCTCGCGCACCGTGCCGTTCGTGTCGAAGGCGACCGCGGTGTCCCTGGCGAAGGCGGCGGCGCGGGTCATGCTCGGCGCGAGCATCGCCGAGCTGCGCGCCGAGGGCCTGCTGCCCGCCACCGGCGACGGCGCGGAGCTGCCCGAGCACGCCCCGGTCGCGGTGAAGGAGGCCGTGCTGCCCTTCCACCGCTTCCGCACCAAGGAGGGCAAGGGCGTCGACTCCCTGCTCAGCCCCGAGATGAAGTCCACCGGTGAGGTGATGGGCATCGACTCCTCGTTCGGCACGGCCTTCGCCAAGTCGCAGACGGCGTCCTACGGCTCCCTGCCCACCTCGGGCAAGGTGTTCGTGTCGGTCGCCAACCGGGACAAGCGCGCCATGATCTTCCCGATCAAGCGGCTCGCCGACCTGGGCTTCGAGGTGCTCGCCACGTCCGGCACCGCCGAGGTGCTGCGCCGCAACGGCGTGCCCTGCACGGTCGTGCGCAAGCACTTCGAGGGCGAGGGCACGATCGTGGACACCATCCTGGCCGGTGGTGTCGACATGATCATCAACACGCCGTACGGCAACAGCGGCCCCAGGATCGACGGCTACGAGATCCGCACGGCCGCCGTGGCGCGCGACATCCCGTGCGTGACGACCATCCAGGGTGCCGCCGCCGCCGTGCACGGCATCGAGGCCCTGATCCGCGGAGACCTCGGGGTCACGCCGCTGCAGGCGCTCCAGGCGGCGCTGCGGGGTGGGGACAGGTGAGCTTCGGGCAGCGGCTGACCGCCGCCACGGCGGACCTCGGTCCGCTGTGCGTGGGCATCGACCCGCACCCCGGCCTGCTCGACGCCTGGGGTCTGCCCCGGAACACCTCGGGACTGGAGACCTTCGCGCTGACCTGCGTGGAGGCGCTGGCCGGTCAGGTGGCGCTGGTGAAGCCCCAGTCGGCGTTCTTCGAGGCGTACGGCTCGGGCGGCGTCGCCGTGCTGGAGCGGGTGATCGCCGAGCTGCGCGGGACCGGCACGCTCGTGCTGCTCGACGTCAAGCGCGGCGACATCGGCTCCACGATGGCCGCCTACGCCGCCGCGTACCTCACCGAGGGGTCGCCCCTCGCGGCCGACGCGGTGACCCTGTCGCCGTACCTCGGCTTCGAGTCGCTGCGGCCCGCGCTGGACGCGGCGGAGGCGAGCGGGCGCGGCGTGTTCGTGCTCGCCCTCACCTCCAACCCCGAGGGGCCCGCCGTGCAGCGCGCGGTGACCCCGCAGGGCCGCAGCGTGGCCCAGTCGATCGTGGACGGCGCTGCGGGGGCCAACCGGGGCGCCGTCCCGCTGGGCGGTGTCGGGCTCGTCGTGGGCGCGACGGTGGGGGAGACGGGACTGGACCTCACCGAGCTCAACGGACCCGTCCTGGCACCGGGGTTCGGCGCGCAGGGAGCGGGAGCGGCCGAACTGCGGTCCGTCTTCGGCGCCAGCGCGCGGCACGTCCTGCCCGCGTCGTCGCGCGACGTGCTGCGGCACGGACCGGACGCCGCGGCCGTGCGGGACGCCGCGCTGCGCGTGCGGGACGAGTTGGCGGTGGTCTGACCCGCGTCCCCGTTCCGCACGGGGACGCGCGGCGGAAGTTCGACCCGGCGGCACCGGTCGCGGAGCTCTCCCGAGCTCCGCGACCGGTGCCGCCGACGTGATGTGCGTGTGGTCTTGCTCACCAGGGCAAACGACGACTGGTACGGTCCCGGTCACCGAGGGGCGAGAGCGTCACCGGCGGCATACCACACGCAGTGTGGTCGCCGCGTCACCGGTGGCGGTGATCAGGTCCTCGGCGGCGGTTGGTACTACTACCACCCGCCACGCACCACCGGCCGCTGGAACATCCACTCGACTGGGTGGGGACGAACCCGAGGTCAGGAGAGGATTTCCTGTCCCGCGGACTTCTCGGACCCACGTTGTACCCAGGCAATCGCGGTCGGTACGGTCGCGGCACCGATCCAGAAGAAACCCCACACCACGGAGGAAATCGTGGCCCTTCCCCAGCTTACCGAGGAGCAGCGGGCCGCAGCGCTGGAGAAGGCTGCTGCCGCTCGTCGCGCTCGGGCTGAGCTCAAGGAGCGCCTCAAGCGTGGCGGCACGACCCTGACGGACGTGCTGAAGGCCGCCGAGAGCGACGAGGTCCTGGGCAAGATGAAGGTGTCCGCGCTGCTCGAGGCCCTTCCGGGCGTCGGCAAGGTTCGTGCGCAGCAGATCATGGAGCGTCTTGAGATCGCTCCGAGCCGTCGGCTGCGCGGGCTGGGCGACCGGCAGCGCAAGGCCCTGCTGACCGAGTTCAGCAGCGAGTGAGCAGTGGCACCACGGCGGGGTCGGGCGTTCGCGCCCGGCCCCGTCTCACCGTTCTGTCCGGCCCGTCCGGGGTCGGCAAGTCCAGCGTGCTGGCCGAGCTGCGCGCCCAGCAGCCCGACGTGTACTTCAGCGTCTCGGTGACCACCAGGGAGCCGCGGCCCGGCGAGGTCGACGGCGTGCACTACCACTTCGTCGACCGGCGAACGTTCCAGCGGATGGTCGAGGACGGCGCGCTGCTGGAGCACGCGGAGTTCGCGGGCAACCGCTACGGCACCCCGGCCGCTCCCGTCGAGGCCGCGCTCGCCGCGGGCCGCCCGGCCCTGCTGGAGATCGAGTTGCAGGGAGCCAGGCAGGTCAGGCTCGCCATGCCGGAGGCCCAGCTCGTCATGCTGGCGCCGCCGTCGTGGGAGGACCTGGTCGGCCGGCTCACCGGGCGGGGGACCGAGGACCCCGCCGTCGTGGCCGCCCGGCTGGAGATCGCCAGGGAGGAACTGGCGGCCGAGGAGGAGTTCGACGAGGTCGTCGTGAACGCCGACGTGCGCAGTGCCGCCGCCGACTTGCTAACCTTGGTGGTCGGTCCGGTGCCCGGCGGCCGGTGAGCGCGTTCCTCCGCGGACGCGGTCGCGCCCCACGTCGCCGAGCGGCACGGAACGACCCCGCCAGACACACCTACCGCAGGAGCGTTGCCGAGTGACCACCCACACCGAGCTGGGCCAGCTGACCGGCTCTCCGGAGGGCATCACCAACCCGCCGATCGACGACCTGCTGGAGCAGGTATCGTCCAAGTACGCCCTGGTGATCTACGCGGCCAAGCGCGCCCGTCAGATCAACGACTACTACGCGCAGCTCGGTGAGGGCCTGCTGGAGTACGTCGGCCCGCTCGTCGAGCCGGGTCCCCGCGAGAAGCCGCTGTCGATCGCGCTCCGCGAGATCCACGCCGGTCTCCTCGAGCACACCGAGGGCGAGTGACCCAGCAGCACGACACCGGTGCCCCCGCCCGACCCCGAGTCGTCCTCGGAGTCGGCGGGGGCATCGCGGCGTACAAGGCGTGCGAGGTGCTGCGGAGGCTGACCGAGTCCGGGCACGAGGTGCGCGTGGTCCCCACGGACGGTGCGCTGAAGTTCGTCGGCGCAGCCACGTTCGAGGCGCTGTCCGGTCAGCCGGTGCACACCGACGTGTTCTCCGACGTGCCCGAGGTGCCGCACGTGCGGCTGGGGCAGAGCGCCGACCTGGTCGTCGTCGCGCCCGCCACCGCGAACCTCATCGCGAAGGCCGCCCACGGCCTCGCCGACGACCTGCTCACCAACACGCTGCTGACCGCGCGCTGCCCGGTGCTGCTCGTCCCGGCGATGCACACCGAGATGTGGGAGCACCCCGCCACCCGGGACAACGTGGCGCTGCTGCGCCGGCGCGGCGTCGTCGTGGCCGAGCCCGCGAGCGGCAGGCTCACCGGCGCGGACACCGGCAAAGGGCGGCTGCCCGAACCGTCGGAGATCGTCGGCCTGGCCCGGCTGCTGCTGGCGGACCGCGCCGCGCTGCCGCGCGACCTGGAGGGCGTGCCGGTCGTGATCTCCGCGGGGGGCACCCGCGAGCCGCTGGACCCCGTGCGCTTCCTGGGCAACCGCTCCTCCGGCCGTCAGGGCTGGGCGCTGGCCGGGGTCGCCGCGCAGCGCGGCGCTCACGTCACGCTCGTCGCCGCCCACACCGCCGACCTGCCCACCCCGGCCGGGGTGGACCTGGTGCGCGTCGGCACGGCCCTGGAGCTGCGCGACGCCGTGCACGCCGCCGCAGAGCACGCCCGCGTCGTGGTGATGTCCGCCGCGGTGGCCGACTTCCGGCCGGTGGCCACGGCCGAACACAAGATCAAGAAGGGTGACCGCGACCCGGACCCGGTGGCGCTCACCCGCAATCCCGACGTGCTCGCCGAGCTGGTGGCGCGGCGGCGCGACGGCCAGCTGATCGTCGGCTTCGCCGCGGAGACCGGTGACGCGGAGACCGGCGTGCTGGAGCACGGCAGGGCCAAGCTGAAGCGCAAGGGCTGCGACCTGCTGGTGGTCAACGCCGTCGGCGACGGACGGGCCTTCGAGGTCGAGGACAACGCGGGGTGGCTGCTGTCGGCCGACGGCGGGGAGGTCGCGGTGCCCCACGGCAGCAAGGCGCAACTCGCGACCGCTGTGTGGGACGCCATCGGCAAATTGTGAGCAGTTCGTGGGAAGTGACCGCACATCCTCAGTAAGCTCGTCCTCGTTGCCGTAACGCCACCGTTCCGAGGGAGCACCGTGAGCCAGCAGAACAGCAGGCTGTTCACCAGCGAGTCGGTGACCGAGGGACACCCCGACAAGATCTGCGACGCGATCAGCGACTCCATCCTGGACGCCCTGCTGAGCAAGGACTCGCGCTCGCGGGTCGCGGTGGAGACCCTGGTGACCACCGGTCAGGTGCACGTCGCCGGCGAGGTCACCACCGAGGCGTACGCGGACATCCCGCAGATCGTGCGCGACGTGATCCTGGGCATCGGCTACGACTCGTCGGCCAAGGGGTTCGACGGTCACTCCTGCGGCGTGAACGTGGCGATCGGATCGCAGTCGCCCGACATCGCGCAGGGCGTGGACACCGCCTACGAGGAGCGCACCGACACCGCGGCCGACGAGATCGACCGCCAGGGCGCGGGCGACCAGGGCCTGATGTTCGGCTACGCCTGCACCGACACGCCGGAGCTGATGCCGCTGCCGATCGCGCTGGCGCACCGCCTGTCGCGGCGGCTCACGGCTGTGCGCAAGGACGGTTCGCTGCCGTACCTGCGCCCGGACGGCAAGACGCAGGTCACCATCGAGTACGCCGGTGACCAGCCGGTGCGCCTGGACACGGTCGTGGTGTCCACGCAGCACGCCGAGGGCATCGACCTGGAGAAGATGCTCGGCGTGGACGTGCGCGAGCAGGTCGTCGGACCGGAGATCGCCGATCTCGGCCTGGACGTGGCCGACGTGCGCCTGCTGGTGAACCCGACCGGCCGGTTCGTCATCGGCGGTCCGATGGGCGACGCGGGCCTGACCGGCCGCAAGATCATCGTGGACACCTACGGCGGCATGGCGCGGCACGGCGGTGGCGCGTTCTCCGGCAAGGACCCGTCGAAGGTGGACCGCTCGGCGGCCTACGCGATGCGCTGGGTGGCCAAGAACGCCGTCGCGGCCGGGCTGGCCTCGCGCATCGAGGTCCAGGTGGCGTACGCGATCGGCAAGGCCGCGCCGGTGGGCCTGTTCGTGGAGACCTTCGGCACCGAGACGGTGGACCCGTCGAAGATCCAGGCCGCGATCACCGAGGTGTTCGACCTGCGTCCGGCCGCGATCATCCGCGACCTGGACCTGCTGCGCCCGATCTACGCGCCGACGGCGGCCTACGGCCACTTCGGCCGCACGGACCTCGACCTGCCGTGGGAGCGCACCGACCGCGCCGACGCGCTGAGGTCGGTCGCCGGAGCCTGATCCCGATCACCCGTGCCGCTGCCGGGGGAGCGCGCCCCGCGCCTTCCCCGCAGCGGCACGGGTGTCGGTGCGCTCTGGTAGACCAGCGGACATGACGAGCGGCTCCACCACGAGGCGCGGGGAACGCACCCCGGCGCAGACGCTGCCCGTCGCGCGGATCGCGGTCGACGTCGCGCTGCCGCCGCACCTGGACCGGCCCTTCGACTACCACGTGCCGAGCGAGCTGGACACCGCCGCCGTGCCGGGCTGCCGGGTCAGGGTGCGCTTCCGCGGCAAGCTCGTCGACGGGCTCCTGCTGGAACGGGCGGAGAGCACCGACTACGGCAAGGAGCTGGCCTTCGTGGAGAAGGTCGTGTCCTCCGAGCGTGTCCTGCCGCCCGAGCTGCACGAGCTGGCGCGCGTCGTCGCCGACCGCTACGCCGGGATGCTCACCGACGTGCTGCGGCTGATGATCCCGCCCCGGCACGCGCGCGCCGAGGCGCGGCCCTCGCCCGAACCGGCGCCGCTGCCCGACGCCCCGGCGGAGACCGGGTGGTCCCGCTACGCGCGCGGCACCGCCTTCCTCGACGCGGTGAAGGCCGAGCGTCCCGCTCACGCGGTGTGGCAGGCGCTGCCCGCCGAGGACTGGCCGGCCCGGCTCGCCGAGGTCTCCGCCGTGGTCGCCTCCACCGGGCGCGGTGTGCTGATCGTCGTCCCGGACCACCGCGACGTCACCAGGGTGCGCGACGCCTGCGCGGCGCTGCTCGGGGGGGACGGCGTCGTCGCGCTGTCCGCGGGGCTCGGTCCGGCCGAGCGCTACGAGCGCTGGCTGTCGGTGCTGCGCGGCGTGGCGCGGGTGGTCGTCGGCACCAGGGCGGCGTCGTTCGCGCCGGTGCGCGACCCCGGTCTGCTCGTCGTCTGGGACGACGGCGACAGCTCGCACACCGAACCCCGCTCGCCCTACCCGAACGTGCGGGACGTGCTGGTGCAGCGCGCCCACCTGTCCGGCGCCGCGCTGCTCGTCGGCGGGTTCACCCGCACCGCGGAGGCGCAGCTGCTCGTGGACAGCGGCTGGGCGCACGACGTCGTCGCCGGGCGCGAGGTGCTGCGCGCCACGGCGCCGCGGGTCGTGTCCATCGGCGACGGCGACTGGCAGGAGGCGCGCGACCCCGCCGCGCGGTCGGCCCGGCTGCCGTCGATCGCGTTCGAGGCCGTCCGCGCGTCGCTCGCCGAGGACGCCCCCGTGCTGATCCAGGTGCCCCGCCGCGGGTACGTGCCGGTGCTCGCCTGCGGGCAGTGCCGCCAGCACGCCCGGTGCCGCCGCTGCGCCGGGCCGCTGGCGCTGCCCGGCGGCGCGGACGACGGCGTGCCGCGTCCCCCGCACTGCCGGTGGTGCGGTGCCACCGAGGCGGCGTTCCGCTGCCCCGCCTGCGGCTCGCGCAAGCTGCGCGCGGTCGTGGTCGGCGCTCGCCGCACGGCGGAGGAGCTGGGCCGCGCCTTCCCCGGCGTGCCGGTGCGCACCTCCGGCGGTGACGAGGTGCTGGCCTCGGTGCCGGGCAGGCCGGCGCTCGTGGTGTCCACGCCCGGCGCCGAACCGCCAGCCGAGGGCGGGTACGGCGCCGTGCTGCTGCTCGACGGGTGGGCGCTGCTCAGCCGCGCCGACCTGCGCGCGGCCGAGGAGGCGCTGCGCTGCTGGATGGCCGCCGCCGCCCTGGTGCGGCCCGCGAACGGGCGGGTGGTGGTCGTCGCCGACTCGTCGCTCGCGCCCGTGCAGGCGCTGGTGCGCTGGGACCCGGTGTGGCACGCGCGGCAGGAACTGGCCGCCCGCACCGAACTGGGCTTCCCGCCCGCGGTGCGGATGGCCACCGTCGACGGCACGCCCGAGGCGGTCGCCGCGCTGCTGGACGAGCTGCGGCTGCCGCCGGGCGGCGAGATCCTCGGCCCGGTCCCGCTGGGCGACCCGGACGGCGAGGGCGAGCGGGAGCGCGCGCTGGTGCGGGTCCACCGCGCCGGGGGGCGCGAGCTGGCCGCGCGGCTCGCCGAGGCCCAGGGCGTGCGCAGCGCTCGCAAGGACCCCGATCCGGTCCGGGTGAAGCTCGACCCCCTCGAAGTGCTCTGACGCCACACGTCTGCCGGAGGCGCGGGAGCGGGTGCGCGGTGTAGAAGGAGTGGATGCTGCGGATCTCTGTGAGCGCGCTCGTGATCGCCTCCGTGCTGGCGACGCCGACGGCGGCGTCCGCCACCGCCCCGCCTCCGCGCGTCCCCGAGGTCACCGGCTGGGGAGGCGCGGTCTCCAGCGTCGACCCGGACGCCTCGCAGATCGGCGTCGACGTGCTGCGCCGCGGTGGCAACGCCGTCGACGCGGCGGTCGCGACGGCCGCCGCGCTGGGCGTGACCGACCCGTTCTCGGCGGGGATCGGCGGCGGCGGATTCCTCGTGCACCACGACGCGCGCACCGGTCGCGTGTCCACTCTGGACGGACGGGAGACCGCTCCGGCGTCGGCCACGGAGACGCTGTTCGTGGAGAACGGCGCCACGATCCCGTTCGACCAGGTGGTCACCAGCGGGCTGTCGGTGGGCGTGCCGGGCACGCCGATGACGTGGCAGCGCGCGCTGGACCGGTGGGGCACCCTGTCGCTGCGACAGGCGATCGCCCCGGCCGAGCAGCTCGCCCGGCGCGGTGTCACCGTGGACGCGACGTTCGCCCAGCAGGTGACCGGCAACGCCGCCCGCTTCGCCGACTTCCCCGCCAGCCGCGCGCTGTTCCTGCCGGACGGGAGGCCGCCCGTCCCCGGCAGCCGCTTCCGCAACCCCGACCTCGCCGACACCTACCGCGAGCTGGGGCGCCGGGGCGTGAACGCGCTGTACCGCGGGGACGTCGGGCGCGACGTCGTGCGGACCGTGCGGACGCCGCCGGTGGACCCGGCGGCCACGCGGGTGGTGCGGCCGGGGGACCTGACCACCGCGGACCTCGCCGCCTACACGGCGCCCGAGCGCGAGCCGAGCCGCACGAGCTACCGCGGCCTGGACGTGTACGGGGTGGCGCCGCCGTCGTCGGGCGGCACGACCGTGGGGGAGGCGCTGAACGTCCTGGAGTCCGCCGACGTGGCGCGGCTGGACCAGACGCAGTACCTGCACCGGTTCCTGGAGGCGAGCCGGTTGTCGTTCGCGGACCGCAACCGGTGGGTCGGCGATCCCGCGTTCGCCGACGTGCCCGTGCGCGAGCTGCTGTCGCAGCGCTTCGCCGACAGCCGCGCGTGCCTGATCTCCGCGGAGCGCGCGCTGCCGGGCGTGGTCGCGCCGGGCGACCCGCGCCGTCCCGCGCCGTGCGCCGCGGGCGGGGCCGCCGCGCCCACGCCGTACGAGGGGGAGCACACGACGCACCTGACGACGGCGGACCGCTGGGGCAACGTCGTCGCCTACACGCTGACCATCGAGCAGGAGGGCGGCAGCGGCATCGTCGTGCCGGGCCGGGGCTTCCTGCTCAACAACGAGCTGACGGACTTCTCGTTCACGCCCGTGACGCCGGGCGTGCCGGACCCGAACCTGCCCGGCCCCGGCAAGCGTCCGCGCTCCTCGATGGCGCCGACGATCGTGCTGGACCGCGGTGCGGCCGTGCTCGCCGTCGGCTCACCGGGCGGGGCCAGCATCATCACCACCGTGCTCCAGGTGCTCACCGGTGTGCTGGACCGCGACCTGTCGCTGGCCGAGGCCGTGGCCGCGCCGCGCGCCTCCCAGCGCAACGCCGCGAACACCCAGGCCGAGGCGGCCTTCCTGACCGCTCCGCAGGCCGAGGCCCTCCGATCCCTGGGCCACACCTTCACCTCGACCGCCGAACTCGGCGCCGCGACGGGCGTGCACCGCCAGCGGGACGGCCGCTGGACCGCGGTGGCCGAACCCACCCGCCGCGGCGGCGGAGCCGCCAGGGTGGTCCACCCCACGAGTTGACCGTTCGCGGGGTCCTAGACTGGAGGTCTTCCCAGTGCTAGGAGAGCGAGTGACGGTCCAACCCATCCGGCTGTTCGGCGACCCGGTGCTGCGCACGCGAGCCGCGGAGGTCACCGACTTCGACGCCGAACTGCGCCACCTGGTCCGCGACCTGTGGGACACCATGCAGGAGGCCGGTGGCGCGGGCATCGCGGCCCCGCAGCTGGGGGTGGGCCTGCGGGTGTTCACCTACCACTGCGACGGCTTCGCGGGTCACCTCGTCAACCCGACCTTCGAGGTCGTCGGCGACGAGTACCAGGACGGCCCGGAGGGCTGCCTGTCGATTCCGGGCCTGCGCTGGGACTGCCGCCGCCACCTGCACGTGGTCGCCAAGGGCTGGAACATGCACGGCGAGCCGGTCGAGGTCGAGGGCAGCGACCTGCTGGCGCGCTGCGTCCAGCACGAGACCGACCACCTCGACGGCGTGGTGTTCGTCGACCGGCTGGACGTGGAGACCCGCAAGCGGGCCATGCGGGAGATCCGCGAGGCCGACTGGTTCGACGGCGCGGTCCCCGTCCTCAAGCAGAGCCCCCACCCGCTGTTCGGCGAGGCGAACTGACATGCGACTGGTCTTCGCGGGCACGCCAGAGGTGGCGCTGCCCTCGCTGCGCGCCCTGCTCGACTCCCCGCGGCACGAGGTCGCGGCCGTCGTCACCCGTCCCGACGCCCCCGCGGGACGCGGTCGCCGGGTCGAGCGCTCCCCGGTGGGCGCGCTCGCCGACTCGCTCGGCATCGAGGTGCTCACCCCCGCGAAGGCGGGCGACCCCGAGTTCCTGGCACGCCTGACCGAGATCGCGCCCGACGCGTGCCCGGTCGTCGCCTACGGCGCGCTGCTGCCCGAGTCGGCGCTCGCGATCCCGGTCCACGGCTGGGTGAACCTGCACTTCTCGCTGCTGCCCGCCTGGCGCGGCGCGGCACCCGTGCAGGCCGCCGTCCGCAACGGCGACGACATCACCGGCGCGTCCACGTTCCGCATCGTGAAGGCGCTCGACGCCGGTCCGGTGTTCGGCGTCGTGACCGAGCAGGTCCGCGACCGCGACACGTCCGGCGAGCTGCTGGAACGGCTGTCGATCTCCGGGGCGCGGTTGCTGGAGTCGACGATCGACGGCATCGAGGACGGCACCCTGCGCGCCGTCGAGCAGCCGGGCGACGGGGTGAGCTACGCGCCGAAGGTCGCGGTGGAGGACACCCGCGCCGACTTCGCCGCGCCGGCCCACGTCGTGGACCGCCTGGTGCGCTCCGCGACGCCGGAGCCCGGCGCGTGGGCGGTGTTCCGGGACGAGCGGCTCAAGCTCGGGCCGGTCGTCCCGGCGCCGGACGCGGAGCGCCTGCCACCGGGCGAGGTGCTGGTGGGGCGCAAGCAGGTCCTCGTGGGCACGGCCACCGTCCCGGTGGCGCTCGGCGAGGTGCAGGCACAGGGCAAGAAGAGGATGGCCGCCGTCGACTGGGCTCGCGGCGCGCGCATCGGAGCTGGGGAGAAGATCTCGTGACCGGACAGCCGTCCCGCCCGTCCCGGCCCTCGCGGCCGAGCAGGCCCCACCCGCCGCGCCGCCGCACCGGCCCGGAACGTCCTCCCGCCGACGACCCGGCCCGCCGCGCGGCCCTGGACGTGCTGCGCGCGGTCAGGGAGCGCGACTCCTACGCGAACCTCGTGCTGCCGAAGCTGCTGCGGGAACGCCGCATCACCGGCCGGGACGCCGCCCTGGCCACCGAGCTGGGCTACGGCACCTCGCGCGCGGTCGGCCTGCTCGACGCCGTGCTCGGCGCCTGCTCCGACCGGCCGCTGTCCGACGTGGAGGGCGTGGTGCTCGACGCGCTCCGGCTGGGCGCTTACCAGCTGCTGCGCACCAGGATTCCCGCGCACGCCGCCGTCGCGTCCACGGTGGACCTGATCCGCGCCGAGCGCGGGTCGGGGGCCGCCGGTTTCGTCAACGCCGTGCTGCGCCGGGTGACCGAGCAGGACGAGCAGGCGTGGGTCGACGAGCTCGCGCCGGACCCCGACGTGGACCCGATCGGCTACTCCGCGCTGGCGACCTCGCACCCGCGCTGGATCGCGCAGGCGTTCGCCGAGGCGCTGGGCAGCAGGGACGAGCCGCTGCGCCGGGCGCTGACCGCCGACGACGCGCGGCCGGCCGTGCACCTCGTGGCCAGGCCCGGTGAGGTGTCGGCCGAGGAGCTGGCCGCGATGACCGGCGGCGACGTCGCCCCGTACTCGCCGTACGGGGTGCACCTGGAGGCGGGCACCGGCGACCCCGGCGACCTGGAGCCGCTGCGGGAACGGCTGGCCGCCGTGCAGGACGAGGGCAGCCAGCTGTGCGCGCTGGCGCTGGCGAACGCGCCGCTGGAGGGCAGCGACGAGCGCTGGCTCGACCTGTGCGCCGGCCCCGGCGGCAAGGCCGCGCTGCTCGGCGCGCTCGTCGCCATCGAGGGCGGCGCGCTCGACGCCGTGGAGAAGACACCGCACCGCGCCGACCTGGTCCGCAACGCCACGAAGGGCCTGCCGGTCACGGTGCACGTCGCCGACGGCCGGGACTCCGGTCTCCCCGGTGGTGGCTTCGACCGGGTGCTGGTCGACGCGCCGTGCACCGGTCTGGGCGCGCTGCGCCGCAGGCCGGAGGCGCGCTGGCGGCGGCAGCCGTCGGACGTGGCCGGACTGACCCGCCTGCAGCGCGAGCTGCTCACCTCGGCGCTGAGCCTGGTGCGTCCGGGCGGCGTCGTGGCCTACGTCGTGTGCTCGCCGCACCTGTCGGAGACGATCGGCGTCGTCGGCGACGTGGCGCGGCGCACCGGTGCCGAGCGCCTGGACACCAGGGGGCTGTTCCCCGGCGTGCCGGACCTCGGTGACGGACCGCACGTGCAGCTGTGGCCGCACCTGCACGGCACCGACGCGATGTTCTGCGCGCTGCTGCGCCGCCCGGTGTGAGCGGGGGAGTCCTCGGGCTGGTCGCGTCCGGCGCGGGCGGCGTCGAGCGGTGGTTTCGCGGCGGGCTCGCCGAGCCCGCCGCCGCCCGCGGGTGGCGGCTCGCGATCACCCTGACGCCCGCGGCGGCGCGCTGGCTGGAGGCCGCCGGTGAGCTGGACGCGCTGCGGGCGTGCACCGACCTGCCGGTGCGCTGGACGTCCAGGCTGCCCTCGGAGCCCAAGCCGCACCCGGTGCCGGACGTGTTCGTGTTCGCGCCCGCCACGGCCAACTCCGTGGCCAAGCTCGCCCTCGGGCTCGCGGACAACCAGGCGCTGACGGTCGTCTGCGAGGCGCTGGGGATGCCGGACGTGCCGGTGGTCGTGCAGCCCCGGGCCGGGGAGGCGCAGCGGCGTCACCCGGCCTGGGCCGGGCACCTGGCGACCCTGCGCTCCGCCGGCGTGCACCTCGTGGAGGCGTCCGGCCCGGAGGCCGTGCTCGACCATCTTGACCGTTCGTTCTGAAATCTCTACTGTCCACCCCGTGTCCCGGACCAAGGAGTTCGACGTCGACACGGCGCTGAGAGCGGCCGTGGACCTGTTCTGGCGCCAGGGGTACGAGGCGACGTCGGTCAGCGACCTGGTCCAGCACCTGGGCATCGCCAAGGCGAGCCTCTACGCGACCTTCGGCGCCAAGCACGACCTGTACGTCCGGGCGCTGGACCACTACGTGCGCACCACCGACGCGCGGGTCGTGGACGAGCTGTCCCGTCCGGGTTCCCCGCTGGACGCGGTGCGCGACCTGGTGCTGCGCCACACCCGAGACGTCATCGCCGACCAGGACGTCCGGGGCTGCCTGGTCGTCAACGCGGCGGTGGAGCTGCCCGGCGACGAGTCCGTGGCCAAGCGGGTCGGGCGGAGCTGGGACACGCTGGAGGTCGCGCTGACCCTCGCGCTGACCCGCGCGAGGGCCCAGGGCGAGCTGCCGGCCGACCGCGATCCGCGCGCGCTGGCCAGGACGCTCCTCGCGGTCCTGCAGGGGCTGCGCGTGCTGGGCAAGGGGCCGTCGGAGCCCGACCGTCTCCTGGACGCCGCGCGGCAGGCGCTCCGGCTGCTCGACTAGACGTCGTCCGGGCGGAGTCTTCTGTTGTCATCGTATGAGAACGATCGGACCACAAAGAGGAGTGTCATGAACGCGGAGTTCGCCGGCAAGGTCGTCCTGGTCACCGGTGGCGGTTCCGGCATCGGGCGGGCCGTCGCACTGGCCTTCGCCCGTGCGGGCGCGGCGGTGGTCGTGGCCGGTCGCGGTGAGGACGGCCTCGCCGCGACCGTCGAGCAGATCGAGGCCGGTGGTGGGACGGGGAGCTTCGTGGTCGCCGACGTGTCCGTCGCCGCCGAGGTGTCGGCCGCGGTCGACGCGGCGGTGAGCCGGTACGGCGGTCTGCACGTCGCGGTCAACAACGCGGGCGTCCTGGGCAGACCGGGTCCGGTCGCCGACCTCGACGAGGAGGTGTGGGCGTCGGTGATCGGCACCAACCTCACCGGCACCTGGCTGTCGATGAAGTACGAGATCGCCCACATGCGCGAGCACGGCGGTGGCGTCGTCGTCAACGTCGCCTCCAACATCGGGTTCCACGGCCGGCGCCCCGGCCTGGCCGCCTACGCCTCCTCCAAGGCGGCGGTCAGCGTCCTGACCCGTGCGGCGGCGCGCGACCACATCGGCGACGGCGTCCGGATCAACTCCGTCAGCCCCGGCGCCACCGGCACCTCGATGTCGCGCGCGCCGGGCGAGACCGACGCCGAGCGCGACGAGCGCCTGGCCCTCCACGTGCCGCTGGGCAGGATCGGGACCACCGAAGAGGTGGCGGACGCCGTGCTGTGGCTCGCGTCGGACAGCTCCTCGTTCACCGTCGGCCACGACCTCGTGCTCGACGGCGGTGCCACCGCCTGACCCGCGACGTACTCCACGACCTCCGTCCGGGTGACCAGGGGAGGGGCGGTGCGCGCGGTCGGCGGAACCTAGACTTCTCCGCTGTGGTCCACCAGCCGATGATCGCCCCCAGCATCCTGTCCGCCGACTTCGCGAGGCTCGCCGACGAGGCCGCCGCCGTGGCCGGCTCCGACTGGCTGCACGTCGACGTCATGGACGCGCACTTCGTGCCGAACCTGACGCTCGGGCTGCCCGTCGTGACCTCGCTGCGCGCGGCGACCGACATCCCGCTGGACTGCCACCTCATGATCGACGACCCCGACCGCTGGGCCGTGGGCTACGCCGAGGCCGGGGCCCACAACGTGACGGTGCACGCCGAGGCCGCGGAGGACCCCGTCGCCATCGCGAAGGACCTCCGCGCGGCGGGCGCGCTGGCCGGGCTGTCGATCAAGCCGGGCACACCGCTGGAGCCGCACGTCGAGGTCCTCAAGCACTACGACACGCTGCTGGTGATGTCGGTCGAGCCCGGCTTCGGCGGGCAGAGGTTCATGGTCGAGGTGCTGGACAAGGTCCGCGCGGCACGCCGCCTGGTCGACACCGGTCACCTGAAGCTGATCCTGGAGATCGACGGCGGCATCAACGCCGACACGATCGAGCAAGCCGCGGAGGCGGGCGTGGACTGCTTCGTGGCGGGCTCGGCGGTCTACGACGCCGAGGACCCCGGTCGCGCCGTGGAGGCCCTGCGCGCGCTCGCGTCCGCGCACACCACCCACCTGCGATGACCCCCTTCGAGGCGGCGATGGTGCGGGCCGTCGAGGCCAGTGCCCTCGTCGCCGGCACCACCAGCCCCAACCCGCCGGTCGGCTGCGTCGTGCTCGACGCGCGGGGGCGGGTGGCGGGCGTCGGCGCGACGCAGCCGCCGGGCGGCCCGCACGCCGAGGTCGTCGCCCTGCGCGAGGCCGGCGAACGGGCGCGCGGCGGGACCGCCGTCGTCACGCTCGAACCCTGCGCCCACAGCGGGCGCACGCCGCCCTGCACCGGCGCGCTGCTCGCCGCCGGGGTCGTCCGCGTCGTGCACGCGGTCTCCGACCCGAACCCGGTCGCCGCCGGGGGCGGGGACGTGCTGCGCGCCGCGGGCGTCGAGGTGGTCTCCGGCGTGCTGGCCGACCAGGTGCGCCGCGGGCCGCTGCGCGCGTGGCTGCACTTCGCCGCCACCGGCCGACCGCACGTGACCTGGAAGTACGCCGCGTCCCTGGACGGCAGGTCAGCGGCGGCCGACGGCACCAGCCGGTGGATCTCCTCGCCGCCGTCGCGGGCGCAGGTGCACGACCTGCGGACCACCGTGGACGCGATCGTCGCCGGCACCGGGACCGTCGTCGCCGACGATCCGAGGCTCACCGCGCGGGACTCGACGGGAACACTCCTGCCCCGCCAGCCGTTGCGGGTCGTCGTGGGGTTGCGAGACCTGCCGACGACGGCCGCGGTGTTCGACGACGAGGCCGAGACCGTGCGCCTGCGCACGCACGACCCCGACGAGGTGCTCACCGAACTCGCCGGTCGCGGCGTCGTCGACGTGCTGCTGGAGGGCGGTCCGACGCTCGCGGGCGCGTTCGTGCGCGCGGGCCGGGTCGACCGGGTGCTCGCCTACGTCGCACCGGCCCTGCTGGGCGCCGGGCCCGCGGCGCTGGGCGACGCGGGCGTGGCGACCGTCACCGGCGCTGTGAGGTTGACGGTGGAAGAGGCCACGATGTGCGGATCGGACGTGCGGATCTCCGCGGTGCCGACGCCCAGAAGCGCGTGAGGAGGATTTCGGTGTTCACGGGGATCGTCGAAGAACTGGGACGGGTGGTCGGGGTCACCGACCTGTCCGACGCGGCGCGGATCGCCGTCGCGGGGCCGCTCGTCACGAGCGACGCGAAGCACGGCGACTCGATCGCCGTCAACGGCGTCTGCTTGACGGTGGTCGACGTCGCCGGCGGCGTGTTCACCGCCGACGTCATGCGCGAGACGCTGGTGCGCAGCAGCCTGGCGAAGGTCGCGGAGGGCGACCGGGTCAACCTGGAGCGCGCCGCCGCCGTCGGCCAGCGCCTGGGCGGGCACATCGTGCAGGGCCACGTCGACGGCACCGGCACGGTCCTGAGCCGGGAGAGGGCCGAGCACTGGGAGGTCGTGCAGGTCGCGCTGCCCCCCGCGCTGGCGCGCTACGTCGTGGAGAAGGGGTCGATCACGGTCGACGGCGTGTCGCTGACGGTCGTGTCGGCCGGGCCGGACGAGTTCACCGTGAGCCTCGTCCCGACGACGCTCGACCTCACCACCCTCGGACTGCGCAAGCCGGGCGACCTCGTCAACCTGGAGGTGGACGTGCTCGCGAAGTACGTGGAGCGCCTGGTCACCCCGCACCTGGCGCGGCCAGCGGGAGAGAGGGGCGAGGAGAGCCGATGAGCGACTTCGAGCAGATCGATCGGGCCGTCGCCGCCGTCGCCGAGGGGCGGGCCGTCGTCGTGGTCGACGACGAGGACCGCGAGAACGAGGGCGATCTGATCTTCGCCGCCGAGCGGGCCACCCCGGAACTGCTGGCGTTCATGGTCCGCTACACCTCGGGCTACGTGTGCGTGTCGCTCACCGAGGGGGACTGCGACCGGCTGGACCTGCCGCCGATGTTCCACACGAACCAGGACGCGCGCGGCACCGCCTACACGGTGACCGTGGACGCGCGCGAGGGCATCAGCACCGGCATCTCCGCCGCCGACCGCGCC
This sequence comes from Umezawaea beigongshangensis, assembly GCF_016464305.1. Classification (GTDB taxonomy): domain Bacteria; phylum Actinomycetota; class Actinomycetes; order Mycobacteriales; family Pseudonocardiaceae; genus Umezawaea_A; species Umezawaea_A beigongshangensis. The sequence continues at coordinate 66,466 of NZ_JAEIOJ010000017.1, read as the reverse complement.
CGCACGATCCGGCTGCTCGCCGACCCGGCGTCCACTCCCCGCGACTTCAACCGCCCCGGCCACGTCGTGCCGCTGCGCGCCAAGGAGGGCGGCGTGCTGCGCCGCGCCGGGCACACCGAGGCGGCCGTCGACCTGGCCCGCCTCGCGGGTCTGGCCCCGGCCGGGGTGCTGTGCGAGATCGTCAGCCAGAAGGACGAGGGCGACATGGCCCGGCGCGACGAGCTGGAGGTCTTCGCTCAGGAGCACGACCTCGTCCTGATCACCATCGCCGACCTCATCGCCTACCGCAAGCGCGTCGAGACCCAGGTGGTCAGGGCCGCCGAGGCCCGCATCCCCACCGCTCACGGCACGTTCCGCGCGATCGGCTACGACAGCGTGCTCGACGGCATCGAGCACGTCGCCATGGTCTGCGGCGACCTCGCCGACGGCGAGGACGTGCTGGTCCGGGTGCACTCCGAGTGCCTCACCGGCGACATCTTCGGCTCGCTGCGCTGCGACTGCGGCCCGCAGCTCGACGCCGCGCTGGCGGCCGTCGCCGCGCAGGGCCGCGGTGTCGTGCTCTACATGCGCGGGCACGAGGGACGCGGCATCGGCCTGATGCACAAGTTGCAGGCCTACCAGCTCCAGGACGCGGGCGCGGACACCGTGGACGCGAACCTCGCGCTGGGGGTGCCCGCCGACGCCCGCGACTACGGCACCGGCGCGCAGATCCTGTGCGACCTGGGCGTCCGGTCGATGCGGCTGCTGACGAACAACCCCGCCAAGCGGGTGGGCCTGGAGGGCTACGGGCTGCGGGTGATCGACCGCGTGCCGCTGCCGATCTCGCCCAACCCGGAGAACCTGCACTACCTGCGCACCAAGCGCGACCGGATGGGGCACGAGCTGAACCAGCTCGAACAGTACGAGGCGCTGGGCCAGGGCGGCGCCGTGGTCGACGCGTCCACGGCGGAGGACGACGGGTGGGACGTCGTCCCCGTCGGCGTCCCGCGGATCACCGAGGAGAGGGCATGAGCGGCCGAGGTCGACCAGGGGCGGACGTTCCCGATGCCACCGGACTGCGTCTCGCGGTCGTCGCGACACGCTGGCACCGCACGATCACCGACACGCTGGTGGAGCGCGCGCTGGTGGCGGCGACGGCGGCGGGGATTCCCCACCCGACGGTGGTGCGCGTCGCCGGGGCGATCGAACTGCCCGTCGTCGCGCAGCAGCTGGCGAGGGACCACGACGCCGTCGTGGCGCTCGGCGTGGTGATCCGCGGCGGCACCCCGCACTTCGAGTACGTGTGCGACGCGGTGACCGACGGGCTCACCAGGGTGTCGCTGGACGAGGCGACGCCCGTGGGCAACGGTGTGCTCACGTGCGACACCGAACAGCAGGCGCTCGACCGGTCGGGGCTGCCCGGCTCGGCCGAGGACAAGGGATTCGAGGCGTGCGCGGCGGCGCTGGACACCGCACTGGTGCTGCGCGGCCTGCGCCGGCAGACCGAGCGGGGAGACGAGTGAGCGCGACAGTGGCTCAGCAGCAGCGGGTCGACGTGCGGCCCAAGAAGATCCGGCTTGTCGCGTGGCTGTGCGCGCTCGGCCTGGTCGCGGTGTTCACCGTGGTCGGCCTCCTGCTCGGGGACACGCCCACCGGCGTGATCTTCCGGCCGTCCGACCAGGTCGCCATGGTGGTCCTCGGCTTCCTGCTCGCGGGCGGCGTGCTGCTCCTGGCCCGGCCCAGGGTGACCGCGGACGAGCACGGCGTCGACGTGCGCAACGTCGTCACCTCGCACCACTTCGACTGGGCCGACGTGCTGCACGTCAGCTTCCCCGACGGGGCGTCGTGGGCCCGGCTGGAGCTGCCGGAGGACGAGTACGTCTCGCTGATGGCGGTGCAGGCGGTGGACCGCGAGCACGCCGTGACCGCCGTGCGCGCGCTGCGGGCGCTGCACCGCGCCGCGCAGGAGGAGCAGGACGGCACGGCGCCCCAGCAGCCCTGACCGGGCTGCTCGCCCGCCGGGGTCAGGCGCGGCGAGCGGTCTCCGGCCACACCACGCGGACCTCCACCCCGGTCGCGCGCGCGTGGTCGACGACGTCGGCCGTGCCTCCCCGGCCGTCCGGCGGCCGGCCGTCCCACACGGCCAGCAGCAGTTCCACCGAGGCCAGCACGCGTTCGCTCGCGGCCGCGTAGGCCCGCCGCCCCGACATCTCGAACGGCAGCACGCTCACCACGGAGGCCCGCCGCAGCAGGTCGTCGTAGCGGAGCACGTCGTCGGGGGCCAGCTTCGTGCGGTAGTCCCCGGCGGGCAGCACGACCTCGACCGCGCCGCCCAGGTCGAGGACGGCCTCGGCGAAGAGCTGGTCGGCCCCCGGTGCGAGGCAGGTCACGCCCACCAGCGACCCGCCCCGCTCGGCCAGTTCGGCGGCGAGCACGCCACCCAGGGCGGAGCGCACGTCGTCACGGCACTCCGCCACCAGGTTGGCGTGCCCGGTGATCCCCACCCGCATCAGGCCGTCCGGAGGCCGCGGATCGCGTCCCTGGCGTCCCGCACGGCCGGCACCCGGCGGTGCTGCTCCGACTCCTTCGCGAAGTCCTGGAGCTTGCGCAGCACCCGCCCGGACGAGAGCTTCGCCGCCGTCGGCAGCACGTCGTCGATCAAACCGCACGCCTCCTCGGGGTCACCAGCCACCATCTTCGTCCTGGCCAGGCCGATGACGTCGAAGGTCCGGTTGCGCACCCGCTCCGGCGAGCGCAGCTCCAGCGCCCTGCGGATGTGCTTCTCGGCCATCGGCGCCACGCTCGGGTCGTGGACCGCGAGATCGCGGACCCGTGCTCCGACGACGCCCTCCAGCTCGGCCTCGTCGAAGCTGCGCAGCCAGTGCGGTTCGGACTCGGCGTCGCGCTGGGCGAAGCTGTCCTGCGCCATGCCCACCGCGTTCTGGAAGTCCCTGACCTGACCCATCTTCGCGTAGGCCCACGCCTCCCTGGTCAGCAGCAGCGCCCGCAGGGTGGGGCTGGCGGTGCGCCTCGTGCCGTACTGACCGAGTTGCACCAGGTCCAGCCCGTCCTCCGGCCTGCCCAGGTCGAACATCTGCCTCGCCATCGCGGCCAGGCACAGCGCCGCGAACGGGTCGTTGCGCCCCGCCTTCGCCATCCTGATCGCGAGCACGTAGTAGCGCTGGGCCGCGTCGTGCAGCCCGGCGTCGAACGACATGCTCGCCGCGACCTTCGACAGCTCGGCGCCGATGAAGAACGCCCGCTCCGTCGTCGGTCCGCCGGGGGCGCGCTGCAACCGCTCCGCGAGCTCGTCCAGCTGTCCGAGCACCGCCTTGCGGGCCAGTCCGTAGCCGCCCCGACCGCTCCATCCGCGCAACCCGTCCGCGACGGCCTGCAACGCTGCCAGCTCCTCCTCGCTGATCGCCGAGCTGGAGGACCACCGCACCGCGCTCTGCAACGGATGGAGCCACCTCTGCAGTGGTTCGACCAGGGCCGGTCCCACCGCCACCGCGGCCGCTCCGGAGAGCGCCGCCCGTCTGCTGATCGCCAAGTCGCTCCTCGCCGTCTCTTCGACCGAACGTGCAATGCTCGACGCGTCCCACGGTGCGCCGAACACGTCGGGCGGTGCCCCGTTCTCCGGGCCCGCCTGGCTCTGGGTTCCCGCTCGGTCGAACCACAGCCGCTCGCCGGGAATGCCGAGCACCTGCGCGAAGTGGCGCAGCTTGTCCATGCGGTCGATCGGGTTCTCCCCGGTCTCGTACCGCGACAGCTGCGCCTGACTGATCCCCAGCCACGACGCCATCCGGTCCTGGGTGACCCTGCTGACGTGGAGCGGGTGGTGGCGGTAGGCGGCGAGGACCGCTCCCATGTCCCGGTCGGCGAGCGCGCCGGCCATCACGGGGTGCTCCCAGAACTCGTCCGGGACCTCGGGCGGACCGAACACGTCCGCTCTCGCGTTGCGCCTGCACCGGTGGCAGAGCCGATCGGTGTTGTCCGCCGCGATCAGCGCTCCGCACGGGCACGCGCGCTTGGAACTGGGTCTCGCTAATCCGCTCTCATCAGCGTTCAATTCCACAGCCTCGCTCCCGTCACTGAGCGTGCCGACGAGTGTACTGGGCCGTGATCGTCAGTCCATGCATTTGCTGCATGAACCCCTGTTCGGGTCACGGCTGGGCCCCCGAGGCGGTGCGACGGATGCTCTCGATGCACGAGGTGCATGAGAGCCACCCGCCCGAGGTGTGGTGTCGGAGGTCACCCGGTTCCAGGCTGCACACGTCACCAGGAGAGGGCGGAACCCCGTCCCGGTGGAGGACCTGACCGAAGCACCCACGCGGACCACCCGGTTGGAGAGGACACCCGTCCATGAGCATCACCACCTCGACCACAGCGAAGGCGACCAGCGCGAGGGCTGCGTCGGCGGTGTCGGCGGCCCCGGTGGCCACCAGGCCGGAGACACCCCAGTCACCCGCGCGGCGTGCCAACGACCGGGCGATCGGCGAGGCCGTGGCCGGCTACCGCCTGCTCGGCTGGCAGGTCTCGGTGACGGAGCAGGGTGTCTTCCTGCCGCTGGGCCCCGCCACGACCGCGCTCGCGATGCCCGCCCGGATCGGCTCCAGGGTGCTCGCGGACCTCAAGGCCAGAATGCTCGCCGGACCGGTCACCGTCATACCCGGTCCCCGCGAGCACTGGATCTTCCTGGCCGAACTCGTGGCCCTGCTGCCCACCCACCTCAAGGCGCCGCCGGAGGTGCAGTTCGTCCGCTCGCCGCACCGCATCGCGCTGCCCCCGACGATGACCCGCTACGGCTCGCTGCGCTGGGCGAACCCGCCGTCGCACAGCAGGCACTGGTTCCCGCCGTTCACCGCGGTCCTGGCGCTGGCCCGATCGGCCTCGACGGAACGCTGAGCCGCACTCCCCGCGCGATCTCGCGTCCGCCGCGCCCGTCACACTGGGACGCCGGACGCGAGATCACGCTGGAGGTGCGAGGTGCCGGACGGCATCACCCGCAGGACGGCGCTGTGCGCGGCGGCCCTCGGAGCCCTGACGTCGTCGCTCGCGGCGTGCGGCTCCGCGGCGCCGCGCCGGACCGGGGGAACGGGGACCGCGAAGCCGGGGGACCGGCTCGCCGGGCTGGCCGACGTGCCCGTGGGCGGCGGCGTGCTCGTCGACGTGCCCGGCGACGCCCAGCTGCTGCTCGTGCGCCCCGAGGAGGACGTCGTCCGCGCCTTCGACCCGACGTGCCCCCACGCGGACACGCTCGTCGGGCCGCCCTCGGGCGGGGTGATCACCTGCCCGACCCACCGCAGCACCTTCGACCCGGCGACCGGCGCGGTGCGGCGCGGCCCCGCGACCGGCGGGCTCGCCGAGGTCCCCGTCACGACGTCGGGGCAGGACGTGCTCCTGGGGTGAACCGGATCGTGCGGAGATGCGTAGTTGGCGGTGTACTCGGACACCCCACCACCACTCCGCGGAGGATTCGGTTGACTTCCACCGAGAGCACCACCCAGCCCAACCGCAGGTCCGTCCTGTGCGGCCTCGCCGCGGCCGTCGCGGTCCCCGGCGGTCTCCTCGTCGCCTGCGGTGACTCCGGCTCCACCGGCGCGGCGAGGACCTCGGCCGCCGGCGGCACCAGCGCCGCCGCTCCCACCGGCGGGGGCGCGGCCAGCGGCCTGGTCGCGCTGGCCGACGTCCCCGTCGGCGGTGGCGTCGTGGTCGACGGCCCCAGCGGCGACAAGCTCGTCGTCACCCGCGTGTCGGACACCGAGGTCAAGGCGTTCGACGCCAGCTGCACCCACCAGGGCGTGCTCGTCGGCGAGCCCGCCGGCGGCACCATCAGCTGCCCGGCGCACGGCAGCCAGTTCGACGCCACCAGCGGCGGCGTGAAGAAGGGACCGGCGACGAAGCCCCTCACCGAGGTGCCCGTGGCCGTCGACGGGGACCAGGTCGTCCTCGCCTGACGGCTGGTGACGGGGGCGGCGGGTCGGGCTCCACGATCGGGTGTCGGTGCTCGCACGTAGGCTTGAGCCGTGGCCGACCCGTCGACCTACCGTCCCCCACCCGGCACGATCCCGGACGCCCCCGGTGTCTACAAGTTCCGCGACGCCAACCGCGGGGTCGTCTACGTCGGCAAGGCCAAGAGCCTGCGCAGCAGGCTCAACTCCTACTTCGCCGACCTCGCCGGGCTGCACCCGCGCACCCGGCAGATGGTGACGACCGCGGCGAGCGTCGAGTGGACCGTGGTGAGCACCGAGGTCGAGGCGCTCCAGCTGGAGTACAACTGGATCAAGGAGTTCGACCCGCGGTTCAACGTCCGCTACCGCGACGACAAGTCCTACCCGGTGCTCGCGGTCACGCTGAACGAGGAGTTCCCCCGGCTGCACGTCTACCGGGGCCCGCGGCGCAGGGGGGTCCGCTACTTCGGCCCCTACGCCCACGCCTGGGCGATCCGCGAGACCCTGGACCTGCTGCTGCGGGTCTTCCCCGCGCGCACCTGCTCGTCGGGGGTGTTCAAGCGGCACGCCCAGATGGGGCGGCCGTGCCTGCTCGGCTACATCGACAAGTGCTCCGCGCCGTGCGTCGGCAGGGTGAGCCCCGAGGAGCACCGGGAGATCGTCGGCGACTTCTGCGACTTCCTCGCCGGCCGCACCGACGCGATGGTCAAGCGCCTGGAGCGGGAGATGAACGCCGCCGCCGAGGAGCTGGAGTTCGAGCGCGCGGCCCGGCTGCGCGACGACCTCGGGGCGCTGCGCCGCGCGCTGGAGAAGCAGGCCGTCGTCCTCGGCGACGGCACCGACGCCGACGTGGTCGCCTTCGCGCAGGACGAGCTGGAGGCATCCGTCCAGGTCTTCCACGTGCGCGGCGGACGCGTGCGCGGTCAGCGCGGCTGGGTCGTGGACAGGGTCGAGGACGCCGACACCCCGACGCTCGTCGACCAGTTCGTCACCCAGTTCTACGGTCTGCAGGCCGAGAGCGCCGACGTGCCCGGCGTGGAGACCACGCTCGTGCCGCGCGAGGTGCTCGTCCCCGAACTGCCGGCGGACGCCGCGGTCCTGGAGGGGTGGCTGTCGGACCTGCGGGGCTCCCGCGTGCAGCTGCGCGTCCCGCAGCGCGGCGACAAGCGCGCGCTGATGGAGACCGTCGCGCGCAACGCCGCCGAGGCGTTCACCCAGCACAAGCTGCGCAGGGCCGGTGACCTCACCGCGCGCTCCGCCGCGCTCCAGGAGCTCCAGGAGGCGCTGGAGCTGGACACCGCGCCGCTGCGCATCGAGTGCACCGACATCAGCCACGTGCAGGGCACCGACGTGGTCGCCTCGCTCGTGGTGTTCGAGGACGGCCTGGCCCGCAAGTCCGAGTACCGGCGGTTCGCGATCCGCGAGGGGGCGCAGGAGGGCGACGTCGCCTCCATCGCCGAGGTCGTCCGCCGCCGCTTCCAGGCCTACCTGCGGGAGACGGCGAAGGACGCCGCCGCCGAGGTGGTGCCCGACGCCGTTCCGGTCGGCGCCACCGCCGACGGCGCCGCGCCCGCCGGCTCACCGCCGGGCATCGACCTGGAGACCGGCCGGCCGCGCAAGTTCGCCTACCCGCCGAACCTGCTGGTCGTCGACGGCGCGGGGCCGCAGGCCAGCGCGGCGGCCGACGTCCTCGCCGAGCTGGGCGTCACCGACGTCGCGGTGGTGGGGCTCGCGAAGCGGCTGGAGGAGGTCTGGCTGCCCCACGACCCGGACCCGGTGATCCTGCCCCGCACCAGCGAGGCGCTCTACCTGCTGCAACGGGTGCGCGACGAGGCGCACCGGTTCGCCGTCGCCTACCACAGGCAGAAGCGGTCCAAGCGGATGACGGCCTCGGCGCTCGACGACGTGCCGGGACTCGGACAGACCCGCAGGGCCGCCCTGCTCAAGCACTTCGGGTCGGTGCGCAAGCTGCGCGAAGCGACCGTCGAGGAGATCAGCGTGGTGCCGGGCGTGGGCCGGCGCACCGCGGAAGCCGTGCTCGCGTCGCTGACCAGCGGCACGGCCAGTAGCGAAGGGGAGACAACGTGAGTGCACCCGCCGGCGAGAAGTCCGGCATCGAGGTCGCGGTGGTGACCGGGCTGTCCGGCGCGGGCCGCAGCACGGCCGCCAAGTGCCTGGAGGACCTCGGCTGGTTCGTCGTGGACAACCTGCCACCCGAGCTGATCTCCACCATGGTGGAGCTGGGGGCCCAGGCCAGGGGCGCGATCACCAGGGTCGCGGTCGTCATGGACGTGCGCAGCCGCGCGTTCACCGAGGACCTGGCGGCCATCATCAAGGACCTGGACGCGCGGAGCTACAAGCCGCGCGTGCTGTTCCTGGAGGCCACCGACGACGTGCTGATCCGCCGCTTCGAGGCGGTCCGCCGCGGTCACCCGATGCAGGGCGACGGCCGGTTGGCCGACGGCATCGCCGCCGAGCGCGTCCTGCTCACGCCGCTGCGCGAGGAGGCCGACCTGGTCCTGGACACCTCCGCGCTGTCGGTGCACCAGCTGCGCGCGAAGATCGAGGACTCGTTCGGCTCGGAGACCGCGGCGCGCACCCGCGTCACGGTGCTGTCCTTCGGCTACAAGTACGGCCTGCCGATGGACTCCGACCTCGTCATGGACGTCCGCTTCCTGCCGAACCCGTTCTGGATCCCCGAGCTGCGCGAGCAGACGGGTCTGGAGCCGGACGTGCGCAACTACGTGCTCACCCAGGAGGGGGCGGACGAGTTCCTCGACCGCTACCACGAGCTGCTGCGGCTGATCGGCGCCGGTTACCGCCGCGAGGGCAAGCGCTACCTGACGCTCGCCGTCGGCTGCACGGGCGGCAAGCACCGCAGCGTCGCGATCTCCGAGGAGCTGGCCTCGCGCCTCGCCGCCGAGGACGGCATGGCCGTCAAGGTCGTCCACCGCGACCTGGGGCGGGAGTGACCGCTCCGCTGCGCGCGGTCGCGCTCGGCGGTGGTCACGGGCTGCACGCCACGCTGTCGGCCCTGCGCACGATGACCCCCGACGTCACCGCCGTCGTCACCGTGGCCGACGACGGGGGGTCGTCGGGCAGGCTGCGTCGCGAACTGGGCCTGCTCCCGCCGGGCGACCTCCGCAAGGCCATGGTCGCCCTCGCCGGGAACGACGACGGCGGACGGCTGTGGTCCGAGCTGTTCCAGCACCGCTTCGGCGGCACGGGCGCGCTCGCCGGGCACGCCGTGGGCAACCTCGTGCTCGCCGGGCTGCTGGAGCAGCTCGGCGACCCCGTGGCCGTCCTCGACGAGGCGTGCCGGCTGCTGGGCGTGCGGGGCCGCGTGCTGCCGATGTCGACCGAGCCGCTGGACATCGAGGCCGACGTGACGGGCCTGGACGACGACATCGACGCCGTGCGCCGCATCCGCGGCCAGGTGGCCATCGCCACCACGCCGGGGTTGGTGCGGCGGATCAGGCTCAAGGGCGCGGGACCGCACCCGCTGGCGTGCGCGGAGGCGGTGCGGGCGGTGCGCGACGCGGACGTCGTGCTGCTCGGCCCCGGCTCGTGGTTCACCAGCGTGCTGCCGCACCTGATGGTGCCCGAGCTGCTCGACGCGCTGCTCACCACGAGGGCGCGCAAGGTCGTCGTGCTCAACCTCGTGCCGCAGCCGGGGGAGACCGCCGGATTCTCGCCGGAACGGCACCTGGACGTACTCTGCGAGCACGCACCGGGCCTGGAGGTGGACGCGATCATCGCGGACACCGACTCGGTGCCCGTGCCGGACCGGCTGCGCAGAGCGGCGGCGGCGCTGGGCGCCGCCCCGCACCTGTCGCGGATCGCGGCCGACGGAGCACCCGACCGGCACGATCCCGCGGCGCTGGCGGAGAGCTTCCGCCACGCGCTCGCCGAGCTGGACGCCGCGTCCCGCCCGGCGGCGGACCCGGCACACCGAACGAGTTCGAGCAGCAGTGGAGGCGACCCGTGGCGATGACCTCGGCGGTCAAGGACGAACTGAGCCGCTTGGCCGTCTCCAAGACCTGCTGCCGGCGTGCGGAGGTGGCGTCGCTGCTGCGCTTCGCCGGTGGCCTGCACATCGTGGCCGGGCGCGTGGTGGTGGAGGCGGAGCTGGACATGGCCTTCGCCGCCCGCCGCCTGCGCAAGGACGTCCACGAGCTGTACGGCCACCAGTCGGAGGTGTTCACCATCTCCTCCTCCGGCCTGCGCAAGGGCATCCGCTACGTGGTGCGCGTGGTCAAGGACGGCGAGGGACTGGCCAGGCAGACCGGCCTGCTCGACCCGCGGGGACGTCCCGTGCGCGGCCTGCCGGCCCCCGTCGTGTCGGGCGGGGTGTGCGACGCCGAGGCGGCGTGGCGCGGGGCGTTCCTCGCGCACGGCTCGCTGACCGAGCCCGGCCGCTCGTCGTCGATGGAGGTCACCTGCCCCGGTCCGGAGGCCGCGCTCGCCCTGGTGGGCGCTGCGCGCCGGATGGGCATCCAGTCGAAGTCCCGCGAGGTCCGCGGCGCGGAGCGCGTGGTGATAAGGGACGGCGACGCGATCGGCGCGATGCTGACCCGGCTCGGTGCGCACGACAGCGTGATGGCGTGGGAGGAGCGCCGGATGCGCCGCGAGGTGCGGGCGACGGCCAACCGGCTCGCCAACTTCGACGACGCGAACCTGCGCCGCTCGGCGCGCGCTGCGGTGGCGGCCGCGGCCCGCGTGGCCCGCGCGCTGGAGATCCTCGGCCCGGAGGCGCCGGACCACCTGGCGGCCGCCGGTCACCTGCGTCTCGCCCACCGGCAGGCGTCCCTGGAGGAGCTGGGTCAGCTGTCCGACCCGCAGATGACGAAGGACGCGGTCGCCGGTCGCATCCGGCGGCTGCTCGCGATGGCGGACAAGCGCGCCAAGGAGCTGGGTCTGCCGGACACCGAGTCGGCCGTGACCGCGGAGATGCTGGAGGCCGAGGTCTGACGGTGCCGCCGGTGGGCGCGGGGATCGCTCCCGCGCCCACCGGCGACCGCTCAGCAGCGGTGGACGAGCTGGGCGAGCCGCACGGAACGAGCTCCGGCGGACGCGAGCTGTCCCATGAGGACGCCGGCCGCGTGGTGCGGCACGGTCGTGTGCACGGCCACCCAGTCCGGGTCGGCCAGCGGTTCCACGGTCGGCGCGGCGATGCCGACGCACACCTCGCGAGCCACCTCCAGCAGGTCGCGGTGGCAGTCGCAGAGCAGCGTCGAGACGCACTGCGCGAACACCACGTCCAGCAGCGCTCTCGTGAAGCGCTCGCGGGCCGGTGACGCGGCGGCTCCGGCCCGTTCCACCAGCACGGCCTGCGAGGTGCAGATCGGCGGGCCGAACGGCGTGAGACCGTGGGCGCGCAGGGTGTCGCCGGTGACGACGCCGTCGGCCACGACGTCGGCGACGCCGAGCACGACCGCGGCCTCGACCTTGCCGTTGATCATGATCACGTCGGCGGTGATCCCGCGCTGCGCGAGGTGCGCGGCGACCAGTCGCGGGTAGGTGGTGGCGATGCGCTTGCCCGCCAGGTCGCGCACCTGCCAGTCCGCGTCGGCCGGGCCCGCGTAGCGCAGCATGGTGTGGCCGAACCCGAGCGCCTGGATCGTCCGGACCGGCTCACCGGAGTCCAGGGCGAGGTCGCGCGCCGTGATGCCCAGGTCGACGGCCCCCTGGGCGACGTAGCAGGCGATGTCCCGGTTCGGCAGGAAGAAGAACTCGACGTCGTTCGCCGGATCGGCGACTCGGCGTTGAGCGGGGTCGGTGCGCTGTCCGAGATCGAAGCCGGCTTCGGCGAGGAGCGCGGATGCGAGAGGTGCCCACTTTGACCCCATGGGCACTGCAACACGAAGCGAGGTTCTGCCCTCCGTAGGTGAATCCGCGCGGTCGAAGGCTACCGCGTGCACGCCCCCGCTCCCGATCTTGCGTTCACCCCTTCGGACCGACGGGACCCTTTTGTCCTCCCAGCTGGCGGGATCGCGTCCCGATCCACCCACGACGTCCGGTTCGGGCCTCCCGAACAGATGCACCCGTCCGTGTCGGACCGTGGTGAGAGGGCTGGCCGGGAGCCGTCTTCTTTTTCGATCAAGAATTCTGATCGGTCCACGTGACCAGCACGGCAGGTCTGGGGATAGGGTGGCTACGGTTGTGTTACAGGCCCCATCCGTACGCCCTGGCGCCACTGCCAGTCGAGCATCGAGGAGACGCACCGTGACGGTTCGCGTAGGTGTCAACGGTTTCGGTCGCATCGGCCGCAACTTCTGGCGCGCCGTTCAGGCCAGCGGGCACGACATCGAGATCGTGGCCTTCAACGACCTCGGTGACGTCGCCACGATGGCCCACCTGCTCAAGTACGACAGCGTCCTCGGCCGTCTCGACGCCGAGGTCAGGGTGAACGACGAGGGCATCGAGGTCGACGGCACGACCATCAAGGCGCTCGCCGAGCGCGACCCCGGCAAGCTGCCGTGGAAGGACCTCGGCGTCGACGTCGTCGTCGAGTCGACCGGCTTCTTCACCGACGCCACCGCCGCGCGCAAGCACGTCGACGAGGGCGGCGCCAAGAAGGTCATCATCTCCGCGCCGGCCAAGGGCGAGGACCTGACCGTGGTCCTGGGCGCGAACGACGACCAGTACGACGGCTCGCAGACGGTGATCTCGAACGCCTCCTGCACCACCAACTGCCTCGCGCCGCTGGCGAAGGTCCTGCACGACGCGTTCACCATCGAGCGCGGTCTCATGACCACGATCCACGCGTACACCCAGGACCAGAACCTCCAGGACGCGCCGCACAAGGACCTGCGCCGCGCCCGCGCCGCCGCCCTGAACATCGTGCCCACCAGCACCGGCGCGGCGAAGGCCATCGGTCTGGTGCTGCCCGAGCTCAAGGGCAAGCTCGACGGCTACGCGCTGCGTGTGCCCGTGCCCACCGGCTCGGCCACCGACCTGACCGTGACCGTCGGTCGCGACGTCACCCTGGACGAGGTCAACGCCGCGTACAAGGCCGCCGCCGACGGCCCGCTGGCGAAGTACCTGCGCTACAACACCGACCCGATCGTGTCGTCCGACATCGTCACCGACCCGGCGTCGTGCATCTACGACGCGCCGCTGACCAAGGTCATCGGCAACCAGGTCAAGGTCGTCGGCTGGTACGACAACGAGTGGGGCTACTCCAACCGCCTCGCGGACCTCGTCGCGCTCGTCGCCTCCAAGCTCTGAGCACACCCCAGAGGATCAGGGACTCGATGAAGACTCTCAGCGACCTCCTCGCCGAGGGCGTGTCCGGTCGGCGCGTGCTCGTGCGCGCCGACCTCAACGTCCCCCTCGACGGCGACACCATCACCGACGACGGCCGCGTGCGCGCGTCGGTGCCCACCCTCTCCGCCCTGGCGGAGGCGGGCGCCCGCGTGATCGTGGTGGCGCACCTCGGCCGCCCCAAGGGCGAGCCGGACCCGAAGTTCTCCCTCGCCCCGGTCGCCGCGCGGCTCGGCGAGCTGCTCGGCACGGAGGTGGCGCTCGCCTCCGACGTGGTGGGCGACTCCGCGAAGTCCGTGGTCGAGGGGCTGGCCGACGGCGGCGTGGCGCTGCTGGAGAACATCCGCTTCGACGCGCGCGAGACGAGCAAGGACGCCGCGCAGCGCGGGGCGCTGGCCGACGAGCTGGTCGCGCTGACCGGTGAGGACGGCGCGTTCGTCTCCGACGGCTTCGGCGTCGTGCACCGCGCGCAGGCCTCGGTCTACGACGTCGCGACGAAGCTCCCGCACTACGCGGGCGGCCTCGTGCTCGCCGAGGTCGAGGTGCTCCGCAAGCTCACCGACGACCTCCAGCGGCCCTACGTGGTCGTGCTGGGCGGGGCGAAGGTCTCCGACAAGCTCGGTGTCATCGCCAACCTGCTCGGCAAGGTCGACCGGCTCCTCGTCGGCGGCGGCATGGCCTACACCTTCCTCAAGGCCCAGGGCCACGAGGTCGGCAACTCCCTGCTCCAGGCCGACCAGCTGGACCAGGTCCGCGGCTTCCTCGCCGAGGCGCAGGAGCGCGGCGTCGAGCTGGTGCTCCCGGTCGACGTCCTCGCGGCCACCGGCTTCGCGGCCGACGCCGAGCACGAGGTCGTGGACGCGACGGCCATCCCGGCCGACCGGGAGGGCCTGGACATCGGCCCGAGGACCAGGGAGCTGTTCGCGAGCAAGCTCGCCGACGCGGCGACCGTGTTCTGGAACGGCCCGATGGGCGTGTTCGAGTTCGAGGCGTTCGCCGGCGGCACCCGTGCCGTGGCGGAGGCGCTCGTGGCCAGCGACGCGTTCACCGTCGTCGGCGGCGGCGACTCGGCGGCGGCCGTGCGGGCGCTCGGCCTGCCGGAGGACGGCTTCTCCCACATCTCCACCGGCGGCGGCGCGTCGCTGGAGTACCTGGAGGGCAAGGAGCTGCCCGGCGTCGCGGTCCTGGAGACCCCCTGATGGCGGCGCGCACGCCGCTGATCGCGGGCAACTGGAAGATGAACCTCAACCACTTCGAGGCCATCGCGCTCGTCCAGAAGATCGCGTTCTCGCTGCCGGAGAAGTACTTCGCGAAGGTGGACGTGGCCGTGCTGCCGCCGTTCACCGACATCCGCAGCGTGCAGACGCTGACCGACGGCGACAAGCTCCTGATCACCTACGGCGCGCAGGACGTCTCCCAGCACGACTCGGGCGCCCACACCGGTGAGGTGTCGGGCCCGATGCTCGCGAAGCTGGGCTGCACGTGGGTCGTCGTCGGGCACTCGGAGCGGCGGGAGCACCACCACGAGGACGACGCCCTCGTGAACCGCAAGGTCCGCACCGCCCTGAAGCACGGGATCAGGCCGATCCTGTGCGTGGGGGAGCAGCTCGCCGTCCGCGAGGCCGGTGAGCACGTCGCCCACGTCACCGCTCAGCTCGTCGCGGGGCTCAAGGGCCTCACGGCGGAGCGGGTGGCCGACGTGGTCGTGGCCTACGAGCCGGTCTGGGCGATCGGCACCGGCCGGGTGGCCGGAGCGGCCGACGCCCAGGAGGTGTGCGCGGCGATCCGTGCCACGCTCGCCGAGAAGTACGGCGAGGACGTCGCCTCGGCGGTGCGCGTGCTCTACGGCGGGTCGGTCAAGTCCGGCAACGTCGCCGAGCTGGTGGCGCAGCCCGACGTGGACGGCGCTCTCGTCGGAGGCGCGAGTCTCGACGCGGCCGAGTTCGCGAAGCTGTGCGCGCTGGCCGCCGGTGGTCCCCTTCCCTGATCGTCCAACTACTACCCACATCGTGGTCCACGTTCGGCAGCCGAACCGGTACTCTGTGGCGTCGACTGCCTGACAGCGAGGAAGAAATGATCCTGTTCCTGCAGATCCTGTTGATCGTCTCCAGCCTGCTGCTCGTGCTGCTCGTGCTGCTGCACCGCGGTCGGGGAGGCGGCTTGTCCTCGCTGTTCGGCGGCGGTATGCAGTCGAGTCTGTCCGGTTCCAGCGTCGTGGAGAAGAACCTGGACCGCCTGACGCTGTTCGTCGGTGCGATCTGGATCATCGCCATCGTGGGGATCGGGCTGCTGGTCAAGGTCAACTGACCCAGTTGGCCCTGGCCGGTCGATCTGGCACAGGCAGAAGTGGCCGGACGGCGGGCGACCGCCGGCCGATCGCTTGGGGCAACCACTTTGAGGGGTGTAGGGGTCGATGGCTGGTGGTAACGCGATTCGCGGTACCCGCGTCGGCGCAGGCCCGATGGGCGAATCGGAGCGCGGCGAGTCCGCGCCCCGGCGTCGGGTGTCGTACTGGTGCGCGAACGGGCACGAATCGCGCCCGTCCTTCGCGGTCGAGGCGGAGCTGCCGGAGATGTGGGACTGCCCGCGGTGCGGGCTTCCCGCCGGACGGGACGAGCAGGCCCCGCCCGCGCCTCCGCGCAACGAGCCGTACAAGACGCACCTGGCCTACGTGAAGGAGCGGCGCTCCGACGCGGACGGCGAGGCGATTCTCGAAGAAGCGCTGACGAAGCTGCGCAGGCAGCGCGAGGTGCCGTAGCTGCGGACCCTCGCACGACCGGAGGCCCGGCGCTCACCTCGGGGTGAGCACCGGGCCTCCGGTGCGTCCGGGGTGGTCAGCGCCCGCGGTCCGCGGCGGGCAGCGGGATCGTCACGCGCACCAGGAAGCCCCCGTCCTCGGTGCGGCCCGCCTCGAACGCGCCGTCCAGCAGCGCGGCCCGCTCCCGCAGCCCCACCAGGCCGTGCCCGCCGCCGGGCAGCGGAGCGGAGACCGCGCTGCCCGGAGCCCCGTTCTGCACCTCGACCCGCAGCGTCTCCTCCTCCACGGCCACCCGCACCGCCACCGCCGAGCCGGGGGCGTGCTTGCGGATGTTCGTCAGAGCCTCCTGGACGGTGCGGTACGCGGCGCCGGAGATCGCGCCCGGCAGTTCGCCCAGTGGACCCCGCACGGTCAGCGACACCGGCAGTCCGGCGGCGGCGACGAGCTGCGGCAGCTCCCCGACGCCTGGCTGGGGCGAGTCGTCGCCCGCGGTCGTGCGCAGCACGCTGACGAGCTGGCGCAGCTCGTCGAGCGTGCGGGTGCTCAGCGTGCGGATCGTGCCGGCCACCTGCTTGGCCGCGGGCTCGGTCGTGGAGAACCGCAGCGCCCCGGCCTGCAGGGCGATCAGGCTCACCTGGTGCGACACGACGTCGTGCATCTCGCGGGCGAGGCGGGCGCGCTCGTCGGCCCGGACCGCGTGCGCCTGGAGCCGCTGCTCCCGCTCGCGGCTGGCCGCCAGCTCGGCGATGTGCGCCGACAGCTGCTCGCGCACCGCGGCGAGCAGGCCGATCGCCACGGGCATCCCGGCCACGATGCACCCGTAGATCGCGTTGTGCAGGTGTCCCTGCCAGGGCAGGGCGGTGAACTCCTCCACCGGCCACAGGAAGAACCGGCAGAACCACACCAGGGCGGCGCCGACGAGGGTCCGCACGCCCAGGAGCTGCCTGCGCGCGACCGTGCCCAGCGCGATCATGGCCGCGAGCTGCGCCCAGCCCAGCAGGAAGCCGGGGACGGTCAGCAGCAGCACCGCGAACGGGAAGCGCCGCCGCAGCACGAGCGCGACGACGGCGGTGATCGACACCGCCCAGTTGTAGGGCTGCACGGGGACGTCGGTCAGCACCCGCAGCCACACGTCCAGCGCGGCGATGCCGATGGCCGCGACGTCCACCGCCACGTGCCGGAACCGCCCGAGCCTCGCCCACCGCCGCCCGGTGGCCGCGGCGACGCGTTCGGCGGACAGGCTCGACGGGCCGCCCACCACCTCGCTCGGACCTCCAGCTCGCCCCGCCACTCGCCGGTCGTCACCGTACTTCGCAGATGTCGCGGTTGACATGGCCGCCCCTCCCACCGGCGCACCTCACGTGCCCCGTCACTGGTCGAGACACCGCGAACCCGCCCACGGGACGCTTCCGAACCAGAACGCGGCACAAATGTGCGCGAGCACATGCCGCGGGTGGAGCGTTCGAGCGGGCCTCGACGCGGTCGAGGCCGCCTCCGCGGTGCGGAGACGGCCTCGACGGGCAGAACGACGGACTACGCCGTGGGAGGTGCGAACAGCGTGGGCACCTTCGCCGCGGCGGCCCGGTCCAGCAGCCACAGCGAGCGGCGGAGACCCCGTGCGCCCGCCGCGGGCAGGGAGACCTCGCCCGCTCCGGTGAGCGCCAGGGCCACCGCGGCGGCCTTGGCCTCACCCGTGGTCATCAACCACACCTCGCGGGCACGCCGGATCGCCGGCAGGGTCATGCTCACCCTGGTCGGCGGCGGCTTCGGGCAGTTGCGCACCGCCACGACCGTCCGCTCCTGCTCGTACACCGCGGGGGAGGACGGGAAGATCGAGGCCACGTGCCCCTCCTCGCCCACCCCCAGCATCAGCACGTCGAACGTCGGGACGGCGCCGTGGTCCTCCGGCTGCGCGGCGGCGGCGAGCACGTCGGCGTAGGCGTCCGCCGCGGCCTCCGGGTCGTCGCCGAACCTGCCGTCGGACGGCTCCACCGCGTGCACCCGCGCCGGGTCGACCGGCACGTGGTCCAGCAGCGCGGCCCGCGCCTGGGTCTCGTTGCGCTCCGGGTCCCCCGCGGGGAGGAAGCGCTCGTCGCCCCAGTACAGGTCGACCCGGCCCCAGTCGATCGCGTCCCGCGCCGGGCTGGCCCGCAACTGCTCCAGCACGGCCGTGCCGGTGCGGCCACCGGTCAGCACCACCGACGCCCACCCGCGAGCGGACTGCGCGTCGACGATCCTGGTCACGAGCCGTGCGGCGGTGGCCGCGGCCAGCACGTCACCGCCGTGGTGCACGACCACCTGGGCCTCGGTCACGACCCGGCCTCCGCCGGCTCCTGCGCCTCGGCGGAGGCGGTGTCGACCCGGACGATCTTGCCCAGGGCCTTCAGCGCCTCCTCGTAGACCTCGTCCGGGTCGAGCCTGCGCAGCTCCTCGGACAGGCAGTCCCGCACCTCGCGGCGTTGCAGCGCCACCCGGCGCGGCGGCTGCCCCTGCTGGGTCAGCGTGCCGACCTTGCCGTCCGGACGCGCCAGGTCGACCGGGCCGGACGGACGGCTCAGGTGCACGTCCACCATGCCCTGGCTGAACTTGGCGGTCGCCCTGCTGACCTCGATGTCGAGGTACGCGGCGAACCACGCGGCCAGCAGGTCGGTGGACGGCGAGTCCGCCGCACCGGTGACCCTGGCCGCGGTGACCCGCTCGTGGGGCGGCAGGTCCAGCGCCGCGGCGAGCATGGCCCGCCACGTCGTGAGCCGCGTCCACGCCAGGTCGGTGTCACCGGGCGTGTAGCCCGCACGACGCTGCTCCAGGGCCTTGATCGGGTCCTGCTCGGACGCGGCGTCGGTGATCCGGCGCTGCGCGAGCTGACCGATCGGGTCCTCGGCGGGCACCTTCGGCGCCTCGAACGGCCACCACGCCACCACGGGGGTGTCGGGCAGCAGCAGCGGGATGACGCAGCTCGCGCCCTCCTCGGCCAGCTCGCCGTAGATGCGCAGCACGATGACCTCGCTGGCGCCGGCGTCACCGCCGACGCGGATCTGCGCGTCGAGCCGGGGAGCGGCCTGGCGGGCGCCCCTGGCCACCACGATCACCCGGCAGGGGTGCTCGCGGCTGGCGTCGTTGGCCGCGTCCACGGCCTCCTCGGTGCGCTCGCCGTCCTCGGTCACGATGACCAGGTTCAGCACGCGCCCCAGGGTGACCGCGCCGCCCTCCTCGCGCAGGTGCACCAGCTTGCTGTTGATGCGCGAGGTGGTGGTGGAAGGAAGATCGATGATCACGGTCGCCTCCAGTGACGGCCGGTCCGGCCGAGCATCTCCGCGGAGGACGCGGGTCCCCAAGAACCGGCCTTGTACTTCTCCAGCGGCGGGGCGTCGCCCCTGCCCCACTGCTCCAGCACCGGGTCGAGGATCTCCCAGGACAGCTCGACCTCGTCGTTCTTCGGGAACAGCGAGGGCTCGCCGAGCAGCACGTCCAGCAGGAGACGCTCGTACGCCTCGGGGGACGACTCGGTGAACGCGTGGCCGTAGCCGAAGTCCATCGTGACGTCCCGGACCTCCATCGTGTTGCCGGGCACCTTCGACCCGAACCTGATGGTGACGCCCTCGTCCGGCTGCACGCGCACGACGAGCGCGTTCTGGCCGAGCTCCTCGGTCGCGGTGTCGTCGAACGGCAGGTGCGGCGCGCGCTTGAAGATCACCGCCACCTCGGTGACGCGGCGGCCCAGGCGCTTGCCGGTGCGCAGGTAGAACGGCACACCCGCCCAGCGCCGCGTGTTCACCTCGGCGGTGATGGCGGCGAACGTCTCGGTGTTCGAGTCGGGCGAGAAGCCGCCCTCCTCCAGCAGGCCGGGCACCTTCTTGCCACCCTGCCAGCCACCCGAGTACTGACCGCGCGAGCTGGTCTCCTCGAACGGCTCGGTGGGCCGCGTCGCCGAGAGGATCTTCACCTTCTCCGCGCGCAGGTCCGCCGGACGGAAGGAGACGGGCTCCTCCATCGCGATCAGCGCCAGCAGCTGGAGCAGGTGGTTCTGGATGACGTCGCGCGCGGCGCCGATGCCGTCGTAGTACCCGGCACGACCGCCCAGGCCGATGTCCTCGGCCATGGTGATCTGCACGTGGTCGACGTAGTTCGCGTTCCAGATGGGCTCGTAGAGCTGGTTCGCGAACCGCAGCGCCAGGATGTTCTGGACCGTCTCCTTGCCGAGGTAGTGGTCGATGCGGAACACCGACTCCTCGGGGAAGACGTCGTTGACGACCTTGTTCAGCTCCTTGGCGGAGGCGAGGTCGTGGCCGAACGGCTTCTCGATGACGACCCGGCGCCACTGACCGGGGACGTCCTCGGGAGGGGTCGCCAGGCCGGACCGCTTGAGCTGGTTCACCACGGTCGGGAACGCGCTGGGCGGCACCGACAGGTAGAACGCGTGGTTGCCGCCCGTGCCGCGCTCGCGGTCCAGGTCGGCGACGGTCTCGGCGAGCGAGTCGAACGCCGCGTCGTCGTCGAAGCTGCCCTGCACGAAGCGGATGCCCTCGGCGAGCCGGTCCCACACGGACTGCCGGAACGGCGTGCGGGCGTGCTCCTTGACCGCCTCGTACACCACCTCCATGAAGTCCTGGTCGGCCCAGTCGCGGCGGGCGAAGCCGACGAGCCCGAAGCCCGGCGGCAGCAGCCCGCGGTTGGCGAGGTCGTAGATCGCCGGCATGAGCTTCTTGCGCGACAGGTCACCCGTCACACCGAAGATCACCAGACCGCACGGTCCCGCGATGCGCGGCAGGCGCTTGTCGCGCGGGTCGCGCAGGGGGTTGCGCCAGTCCTCGGCGGCGGAGAACGTCAGGGGCATCAGTTGTCCTCCTGAATCGCCTCGACCAGCTGGGCGAGACCGGCCACCCGGTCGGTGAGGTGCAGCCGCAGCACGGGACGACCCCGCTCGCCGAGCACCTGACCGTCGCCGAGCGCCTGCGCGAGCTGGAGCGTCGACAGCGAGTAGGGACGCCCCGGCACCTCCAGGTCGTTCTCCGACGCACCGGTGAGCTGCAAGAACACGCCGTTCTGGTGACCGCCCTTGTGGTACTGGCCGGTCGAGTGCAGGAACCGCGGGCCCCAGCCGTAGGTGGTCTGCAGGTGCGTGCGCTTGGCCAGCTCGGGCCGCAGCAGCGCCACGGAGGCGTCGTCGAGCCGGTCGAGGTAGGCCTGCACCGACAGGTAGCCGAACTCCGGCGCGGCGGCGACGAGCGCGGCCAGCGCGCCCGCCACGGTCGTGACGCCGTCGGGCAGCCAGTCGCCGCTGGGGTACACCTCGACCGGGCCCTCGGTGAACGCCGGGGTGACCGGCTCCGCCGACGGCGCGTCGAGCAGCGAGCGGGCGGCGTTCTTCGCGGCCTCCACGTCCGGCTGGTCGAACGGGTTGATGCCCAGCACGCGGCCCACCAGCGCGGTCGCGTACTCCCACACCTGGAACTGCGCGCCGAGCTTGCCCTCCACGGCCACCGCGGAGGCGCCCGTGGCCGGGCCGATGGCGGCGGTGGTGGCGTCGCCGCGGGCGTCCACGAACCCGGGAGCACCCGGACCCTCGACCGCCACGGGCAGCAGGCCGGTGCCGTTCTTGCCGGTCGACTCGGCGATGAGCTGCTCGGCCCAGTCGGGGAAGCCCGTGATGCCCGAACCGCTGTCGGCCAGCACGATCTTCTCGGCGCCGCGGGCGTGCGCCGCGCCGAACACGGCGGCCAGCACGATCGCCGGGTTGTCCGGCGAGTCGACCGACACGAGCTCGGCGGCCGCGGCCGCGTCGTCGAGCAGTTCGGTCAGGTCCGCGCCGGCCAGCCCGGACGGCACGAGGCCGAAGGCGGTGAGCGCGGAGTAGCGGCCACCCACGTTCGGGTCGGCCAGGAACACCCTGCGGTAGCCGGCCTCGCGCGAGGCCGCCTCCAGCGGGGAGCCGGGGTCGGTCACGACGACGATCCGCGACGCGGCGTCGATGCCCGCGTCGGTGAACGCCTTCTCGAAGATCCGGCGGTGGCTGTCGGTCTCCACGGTGCCGCCGGACTTCGACGACACCACGATCACCGTGCGCGCGAGGTCGCCCGCGAGCGCGTCGGCCACCTGGGCGGGGTCGGTGGTGTCCAGCACGACCAGGGGCACGCCCGCGGTCGCGGTGATCACCTCGGGCGCGAGCGACGAACCGCCCATGCCCGCGAGCACCACGCGGTCGACGCCCTCGGCGTGCAGCTCACCGCGCAGCGCGGTGATCTCGTCCACCAGGGGACGGGACGTCTCGTGCAGTCGCGTCCACGCGAGGCGGATCGACGCCTCGGGTTCTGCCTCGGGACCCCACAGGGTGGCGTCCCCCGCGGTCAGCCTGCTGGCCGCCCGGTCCCCGACCAGGCCGGACACCACGGTGTCGACCTGGTCGGAGTTCGGCGTGCGCACGATCTCGACAGAGATCACGTCGCTCATCGTCAGTTCTGGCCCTTCGCATCGTCGAGCTGGCCCTTGACCGTCTCCAGCAGCTCGGCCCAGGACTTCTCGAACTTCTCCACGCCCTCGTGCTCCAGCGCGGCGAACACGTCGTCGAGGTCCACACCGGCGGCGAGCAGGTCGTCGAAGACGCCCTGCGCCTCCTCGGCCCTGCCGCTGACGGTGTCGCCGGTGATCTCGCCGTGGTCGGCGACCGCGTCGAGGGTCTTCTCCGGCATCGTGTTGACCACGCCGTCCACGACGAGCTGGTCGACGTAGCGGGTGTCGGAGTAGTTCGGGTCCTTCACGCCGGTGGAGGCCCACAGCGGACGCTGCGCGCGAGCACCGTCGGCGACCAGCGCCTCCCAGCGCGGGCCGGTGAAGGTCTCCTCGTAGGCGGCGTACGCCAGCACGGCGTTGGCGATGGCGGCCTTGCCGCGCAGCTCGGCCGCCTCCGGGGTGCCGATCGCCTCCAGCCGCTTGTCGATCTCGCTGTCGACGCGGGAGACGAAGAACGACGCCACCGAGTGGATCGTGGACAGGTCGTGGCCGTTGGCCTTCGCCTGCTCCAGACCCGCGACGAACGCCTCCATCACGTCGCGGTAGCGGTCGGTGGAGAAGATCAGCGTCACGTTCACGCTGACGCCCTCGGCGAGGGTGCGGGTGATGGCGGGCAGACCCTCGACGGTGCCGGGGATCTTGACCATCACGTTGGGACGGTCGACGGTCTTCCACAGGTCGAGCGCCTCGGCGGCGGTCTTCTCGCCGTCGCGGGCCAGCCTGGGGTCGACCTCGATCGAGACGCGGCCGTCCACCCCGCTGGTGCGGTCGTGGATGTCGCGGAACAGGTCGCACGCGTGGCGCACGTCGCTGGTCGTGATCTCGCGGACGGCGGCGTGCACGTCGGCGCCGCGCTCGGCCAGCTCGCGGACCTGCTGGTCGTAGGCCTCGCCCCTGGACAGGGCGGTCGCGAAGATCGTCGGGTTGGTGGTCACGCCCACCACGTTCTTGTCGGCGATCAGCGAGGCGAGGTTGCCGCTGTTCAGCCGCTCGCGGGACAGGTCGTCCAACCAGATGGAGACACCGGCCTCGCTCAGCGCGGCCAGCGGGGACTTGGAGGTCACAGGTACGTCTCCCTTACTTCTGGGCTGCTCGCGCGATGGAGCGCCGCGCCGCGGCGAC
Organism: Umezawaea beigongshangensis; assembly: GCF_016464305.1. Classification (GTDB taxonomy): domain Bacteria; phylum Actinomycetota; class Actinomycetes; order Mycobacteriales; family Pseudonocardiaceae; genus Umezawaea_A; species Umezawaea_A beigongshangensis. Next base: position 42,883 of record NZ_JAEIOJ010000017.1, on the reverse strand, counting down.
GACGTTCTCGGTGGTGAAGCCGAACTCGCGGAAGAGCGTCTGGTAATCGGCGGAAGCGCCGAAGTGCTCGATGGAGATGATCTCACCGGCGTCGCCGACGAAGCGGTGCCACGGCTGGGCGATGCCCGCCTCCACCGCGACCCGCGCCTTCACCGAAGGCGGGATCACCTGCTGGCGGTACGCCTCGTCCTGCTCGTCGAACCACTCGACGCACGGCATGGAGACCACACGGGTTGCAACGCCCTCGGCCTCCAGGACCTTCCGCGCCTCGACGGCGATCTGCAGCTCGGAGCCCGTGGCGACGAGCACCAGCTCGGGCTCGCCGTTGCCGGCGTCGGCCAGCACGTAGCCGCCCTTCGCGACGCCCTCGTAGGACGTGCCCTCCAGGACGGGGAGGTTCTGCCGGGTCAGCGCCAGGCCGATCGGGCCCTCCAGGCGCTCCATGCGCGCCTTCCAGGCGGCCGCGGTCTCGTTCGCGTCGCCGGGACGGACCACGGACAGGCCGGGGATGGCGCGCAGCGCGGCGAGGTGCTCGACCGGCTGGTGCGTCGGGCCGTCCTCGCCCAGGCCGATGGAGTCGTGGGTCCACACGTAGGTGACCGGGGACTTCATCAGCGCGGCCAGGCGGACCGCCGGGCGCATGTAGTCGGAGAACACCAGGAACGTGCCGCCGTAGGGGCGGGTGGGGCCGTGCAGCGCGATGCCGTTGAGGATCGAGCCCATCGCGTGCTCGCGGACGCCGAAGTGCAGCGTGCGCCCGTACGGGTTCGCGCTCCACTCCTTCGTGGAGGTGTCGGACGGGCCGAACGAGTCGGCGCCCTTGATCGTCGTGTTGTTGCTCTCGGCCAGGTCGGCCGAACCGCCCCACAGCTCCGGCAGGATCGGGCCGAGCGCGTTGAGCACCTCACCGGATGCCTTGCGGGTCGCGACGCCCTTGGGGTCGACGTCCCACTTCGGCAGCGCGTCCACCCAGCCCTCGGGCAGCTCGCGGTTGTTCATGCGGTCCAGCAGCGCCTTGCGCTCCGGGTTCGCCTGCACCCACGCGTCGAACTTCTTCTGCCACTCGGCCTTCGCGCGCTCGCCGCGCCCGATCACCTCGCGGGCGTGTGCGAGGACGTCCTCGTCGACCTGGAAGGTCCGCTCCGGGTCGAAGCCCAGGACCTTCTTGACCTCGGCGATCTCGTCCTCGCCCAGCGCGGCGCCGTGCGCCTTGCCCGTGTTCATCTTGGTGGGCGCCGGGTAGCCGATGATCGTGCGCAGCAGGACGAACGAGGGACGCTCGGTCTCCGCCTTGGCGGCCTTCAGGGCCTCCAGGACGCCCGTGACGTTCTCGCCGCCCTCGACGACCTGCACGTGCCAGCCGTACGCCTCGTAGCGCTTGGCGGTGTCCTCGCTGAGGGCGATCGCGGTGTCGTCCTCGATCGAGATCTTGTTGTCGTCGTAGATCACCGTGAGGTTGCCGAGCTTCTGGTGCCCGGCGAAGGACGACGCCTCGGCCGTCACGCCCTCCTCGATGTCGCCGTCGGAGGCGATGACGAAGATGTCGTGGTCGAAGGGGCTCTCGCCGACGGGCGCGTCCGGGTCGAACAGGCCGCGCTCGCGGCGGGCTCCGGCGGCCATGCCCACGGCGGAGGCGAGACCCTGGCCCAGCGGGCCGGTGGTGATCTCGACGCCGGGGGTGTGCCGGTGCTCGGGGTGACCCGGCGTGCGCGACCCCCAGGTCCGCAGCGCCTTGAGGTCGTCGAGCTCCAGGCCGTAGCCGGACAGGAACAGCTGGATGTAGAGCGTCAGGCTGGAGTGACCGGCGGACAGCACGAAGCGGTCGCGACCGATCCAGTCGGCGTCCGCCGGGTCGTGCCGCATGACGCGCTGGAACAGGGTGTAGGCGACGGGCGCCAGGCTCATCGCCGTACCGGGGTGACCGTTGCCGACCTTCTGCACCGCGTCAGCGGCGAGGACGCGCGCGGTGTCGACCGCGCGCTCGTCGAGCTCGGTCCAGTCGTCGGGCAGGTGGGCCTCGGTCAACCGGGTGATGTCGTCGGTGACGGACACGGACACAGCTCCACTCTCACGTAGGCGGGCCGCCTCCGGAGTCCGTGGTGTCGCACGCATCATCTCGATCGATACCGATGACCCGTGGATTGCGACGCCTGCCGTCCGGTCCGACCCGCGGTTTTTCCCTCGTCCACCAGTCAGCCTAGTCCCGTGGCGCACGCCACGTGATCCGCAGGGCGACGGCCGGCCTGTGCGTGTCGGCACACCGCTCGCGCGGAATGCCGTGCAGGTCACAGCAGTACCCCGAGAGGCTGAGCTGCGGACTCCCGATTACCATCAGTACCCGGTTCGGGTGAGGAGTACACGCTCCGGACGATTCTCTCCAGCGACGCGACGAGGAGCTCCCCAGCGATGAGTGCGGTTGTGGAGGCGCCGGCGCGCACGCCCCGGCAGGTCGTCGGCGCGTACGTGGCGCTGACGAAGCCGCGGGTCATCGAACTGCTGCTCATCACCACCATCCCGGCGATGCTCCTGGCCGCCCGCGGCATGCCGCCGCTGTGGCTGATCGCGTGCACGCTCACCGGCGGCACGCTCGCCGCGGGCAGCGCCAACGCGCTCAACTGCTACATCGACGCCGACATCGACTCGGTGATGAAGCGGACCTCGGCCCGCCCGCTGGCCCGCAACACCGTGCCACCGCGCAACGCGCTGGTCTTCGGCGTGGTGCTGGGCATCATGTCGTTCGCGTTCCTGTGGATCACCACGAACCTGATGTCCGCGGTGTTCGCCGTGGCCACGATCCTGTTCTACATCTTCGTCTACACGCTGTTCCTCAAGCGGCGGACCTCGCAGAACATCATCTGGGGCGGCATGGCGGGCTGCATGCCCGTCGTCATCGGCTGGTCGGCCGTCACCGGCACCGTGAGCTGGCCCGCGCTGGTCATGTTCGGCGTCATCTTCTTCTGGACCCCGCCGCACACGTGGGCGCTGGCGATGAAGTTCAAGGAGGACTACGCGGCGGCCGGCGTGCCGATGCTGCCCGTGGTCGCCACCGCCCAGCAGGTGACCAGGCAGATCGTCATCTACTCCTGGGTGACCGTGGTGTGCAGCCTCCTGCTGTTCCCGGTGACGAGCTGGATCTACGTGGCGGTCGCCGCGCTGTCGGGCGTGTGGTTCGCGGTGTTCGCCCACCGCCTGCACGGCGTGGTCCGCGGCGGCGGCTCGACCAACACGATGAAGTTCTTCCACATGTCGAACACCTACCTGATGCTGGTGTTCGTCGGTCTCGCCGTGGACGCCGTGGTCGGCCGGCCGGTCCTGGGCTGGCCCTTCTGACGTCCCCGCGCGGGGCGGCGCGAGCCGTCCCCGCGCGGTGCCCGCGGCCTCAGGCCGGCAGGACGCTGAGCAGGTTCTCCACCGTCGGGTCGTCCAGCGACTCCACGATGCACCGCCACAGCTCCAGGTTGGCCGTCGCCCAGCGCGAGTACGTGGCGGCGGCCTCCGGGTCGTAGAAGTAGAAGCCCTGCTCGTGAGGCCCGCTCTGCTCGCCGACGATCTTCGTGGCGAGCTCGCGCAGGCTCAGGCCGTTCTCGGCGAGGTAGCGCGGAGCGAGCATCACCGGTGTCACCGGCAGCGCCTTGAACAGCGTGTCGGCGTCGGACAGCGCCTGCGCCTCCGCGGAGATGTCGCGGTGGCGCGTCCGCATCTCCGCCTCCTCCACGATCTCGTCGATCCACTCCGCGGTCGCCGGTTCGACACCGGCTCGGCGCAGCACGTCCATCCTCAGCTCGCGGCCGTCCACCGGCAGCGAGTTGCGGCGCACGACGTAGTTCACGTCGTGCACCAGCGCCGCGGTCTCCACCACCGCGGCGTCGGAGCCGTTGCGGCGGGCGAAGCGCACGGCGTTGTCGCGCACGAACTCGACGTGGTGCCAGCCGTGGAACTGGAGATCGGCCGCCAGGCGCAGGCACATCCGCCTCACCCGCACCTCCACGTCGTCCACGACGGTCCTGGACACGGTCCTCTGCTGCACACGCATCAGAAACCCCTCCCAACTCGGGTGGGGCGATGCTAGGCGCGTGCGCCGGAGTCCTACCTCCGCTTCAGAGCTGGTTCGTCAGTTCCTCCAGCCGCATCTCGACCGGCACGTGCCGGTGGCTGGTCGCGGTGCCGGGGTCGAACGACAGGCTCCAGGGCATCACCGCGCGGGACTTCACCAGGAACGTGAGGGTGCCGTCCGCGGCCCGCGGGATGCGGTGGAACTCGTGCGCGAGCAGCGAACCCGCGGTGCCGGCGCGGCACTCGGCACCGCGCTCCAGCCGCGCCGAGAGCACCGACCTGCCCGCGGGGCCCAGCCGGACGCCGAACCGCTCGTGCAGGTAGGAACCGCTGACGATGGTCGTGGAGAAGTGGTAGCGGTGGTTGTGCACGGAGTCGGCGTAGCCGGGTCTCCAGTCGCGCTGCGGTTTGTACTCGTGCAGCCAGAAGGTGAACGCCTCTCCGGGCTCGTCGCGCAGGCACCAGGCGAAGTGCGTGGTCGTCTCGCGCGACCGCTCGCGCACCCGCGCGGCCTGCTCGACCGACAGCGCCCGCAGGTACGTGCGCAGTTCGACGCGCAGCGCCGGCCTGCTCGCCCAGTCCCGGAACCGCACGTCCACCTCCGACCAGTGCTCGGCGATCGGCTTCCGGACGTGTCCGACGCTCGCGGCGAGCTCGCTCAGGGTCGGCAACCCGGTGAACTCGATCTGCAACTCATCAGCTCCTCAACTGAGCGGCCCGGGAGAATTCCAGGCGGAAGGTGTGGAATTTGTTCTCCAGTGTGTGGAATCTTTTTTCGTCGAGCGGGGAGCCGGTGATCTTCTCGTACAGCGCGAAGAAGTCGTCGGTACTCGTGTTCGGGTGGATGGTGAAGTGCTGGCCGTACCGAGAACTGCTGATGCGAAGGAACTCGGCCCGCTCCACGCCGTAGACGAAGGACCCCTCGGTGAAGCGGAGCGTGCGCGGGTGGAGCCGGACGACTCCGGCGCTGGTGTTGCTGTAGAGCGACAGCCAGCAGCTGTCGTCGAACAGTTCCAGACGCTCCAGCGGCGGATCGGGAACGACGGTGACGTCGATCAGGCGGGACCGCGCGCGTGCCAGGTACAGCCCGACGAGTCCGATTCCGATCTCGTCCTTGAGCCGGGCCTGGACGCTGCCGTAGTTGCTCTCGACGCCCTCGTTGCGCAACGTGTAGCGGGCGCGTCCGCTGATCGCCTCGTCGTCGCGGGGGTCGGCGAGCACGACCCTCACCTCGCACTCCGAGTGCGCCAGCAGCATCCGGCAGGCCGCGTACCTGCCGGAGAAGCCTCGGAAGCAGTACAGCCGGGTGCGTTCCAGGTCGGCCATCAGCTTCTGGTTGAACGCCGGGTCCGGTGTGGCGGTGGGCTCGAACACGTCGCTGGGGAAGAACTCGCGGTCGAGCGCCCGGTACTCGGCGCTGAGGTTCCGCAGTGCTCTGCGGCTCTCCTCGACGACCGGTGCCACGAGCGCGCGCTGCGCGGCGGCACTGGTGATGATGGTCTGCCAGAAGCTCACGACCGCGGAGATCAGCGTTCCGGTCCCCACCGAGCCGAGAACGTTCTTGAGCGTTCCGGATTCCATACCGCTGGAAATCGTCAAGCACGTTCCAGCGGTGACGACGAGAATGAGCAGGAGCAAGCCTGTTCGGGTCCAGAAGAGCTCCTGGATCGGGTTGGTGCGGATGCCACGGGCGTCCGCCGACACGGGTCACCTCCTTGGTCCGCACTCGAACGGGCGAATGCACTTGGTGCTCGCCCGAGTGCGCGGAGTAACACGGTACTGGAGATGCGGGAAATAGGGAACCGACAGTTTGACCAATTGGCGATAAATTCACCTCGGGGGTGGGCGGCCATCGGGGAGACGCCAACGCCTAGGGTCGTGTGTCATGCGCAGCACTCCGCTTCTGGTCTCCCTGCTCTCCCTCGGTCTCGCCGCCACCGCGTGCAGCCAGTCCGAGACGTCCTCCCCGGCACCCGCCCCGACCTCGTCCAGCGCCGCGGTCGCGCTGCCCGCGTGCACCGCGGCGGACTTCGCGGTCGAGGGCGCGTTCGGCGAGAAGCCGAAGATCACCGTCCCGAAGTGCGCTCCGTCGTCGGAACTGGTGAGCGAGGACCTGACCCCCGGAACCGGGGCCGAGGTCGTCGCCGGCTCGACGGCCACGGTGAACTACCAGCTCGTCACGTTCTCCGACGGCGTCGAGAAGGACGGCTCGTTCGACCGCGGCCAGACCTTCGACGTGGAGAACGTCGGCCAGGCGGGCGTGATCGACGGCTGGAACGAGGGCCTGGTCGGCATGAAGGAGGGTGGCCGCAGGCTGCTGGTGGTTCCGCCGCAGAAGGGCTACGGCAAGGGCGGCAACGGCATCAAGCCGAACGAGACCCTGGTGTTCGTGATCGACGCGGTGAAGGTCACCCCCGCGGCGTGACTCCGCCGCGTGGCTTCCGCGGCAGGCCGCGGAAGCCACGCCGGGGGGTCAGGGGAGCAGGAGGAGCTTGCCGGTCGTGCGCCGGGCCTGGAGGTCCTCGTGGGCCCGGCCGGCCTCGGCCAGCGGGTAGCGGCCCCCGATCCGGACGGTCAGCGTGCCGTCGGCCATCGCCTCGAACAGCTCGGTCGCCCGCCACTCCAGCTCCTCGCGGGTGGCGGTGTACGGCGCGGTGCTGGGCCTGGTCAGGTACACCGATCCCGCGGCGTTGAGCCGTTGCGGGTCGAACGGCGGCACCGGGCCGCTGGCCGCGCCGAACAGCACGAGGATGCCGCGCGGACGCACGCTGGCGAGGCTGCCGTCGAACGTGTCGGCGCCGACCCCGTCGTACACCACGTCGACGCCCCGGCCACCGGTGAGCCGCCGCACCTCGGGCGCGAAGTCGACCTCGGTGTAGCGGATCACCTCGTCCGCGCCCGCCTCGCGGGCCAGCGCCTCCTTCTCGGCGGTGGACACGGTGCCGATCACCCGCGCGCCCTTGGCCCTCGCCCACTGCACCAGCAGCAGCCCGACCCCACCCGCGGCGGCGTGCACCAGCACGGTGTCGCCCACGTTGACCCGGTGGGTCGAGTTCACCAGGTAGTGCGCGGTGAGCCCCTGCAGCATCGCGGCGGCGGCGGTCTCGTCGTCCACCCCGTCGGGGACGCGCACCGCCTCGACCGCCGGGACCACGGCCTGCTGGGCGTACCCGCCCGGCACGCCGGACCAGGCGACCCGGTCGCCGACCGCGAGGTCCGTCACGCCCTCGCCGAGCGCGCTGATCCGCCCTGCGCCCTCCAGACCGGGCACGAACGGGAGTTCGCGCGGGTAGAGGCCCTGGCGCTGGTAGGTGTCGATGTAGTTCACACCGCTGGCGGCGACGTCGACCAGCACCTCGCCCCGCCCCGGTTCGCGCGCGTCGACCCGCGCGATCTGGAGCACCTCCGGTCCACCGGTGGAGCGCACGAGCACAGCATCGGGCATGGATCTTCCGTCCTTCCGTCCGTTGTCGTCCCCGCCGGGACGCCTCAGCGGCCCAGCGCGACGCGACGGGCCAGACCGAGCGGCAGCGCGCCCGATCCGGCGATCACGTCGTGGAACTCGCGCAGCGTGCCACGTCCGGCGGCCAGGTAGTCCGCGCGGATGCGGTCGATCTCCAGCGCGCCCGTCAGGTACGACGGGGCCTGCGTCGGCCACGCGCAGTACCGGGTGACCTCGCCCACCGCGGTGCCCGGCGTGAGGGAGGTCTTCGTGGACATGAACTCCTCGGCCTGCTCCGGCGTCATGTCGCCGCAGTGCAGGGCGGTGTCCACGATCATCCGCGCCGCCCGGAACAGCCTGGCCTCCACGTGCGCGAGCTCCTGCGCCCGCTCGGTGAAGTAGCCCTCCTCGCGCAGCAGCTTCTCCGCGTAGAGCGCCCAGCCCTCGGAGAAGTACGGCGTGCGGAACACCTTGCGCACCACGCGGTCCTGCGCGGCGAGCCACGACAGGTGCCAGTGGTGGCCGGGGTACGCCTCGTGCACGGCGATCGTGGCGAGCTGGCTGCGGGAGTTGGTGGCCAGCCGCTGCCGCACCTGCTCCGGGGTGAAGTGCTCCGGGGTGTGGGGCACGAAGAAGTGACCGGTGCGCCCCGCGCTCAGCGGCGCCGGTTGCAGGTAGGACGCGACCGACAGCACGGGCCGCTGGAACACCGGGGAGGGCACGACCAGGCAGCGCTCGCCCTCGGCGAAGCTCACCAGGTCGTGCTCCACCAGGAACTCCCGCGCCCGCGCGGTCTCCGCCTCGTACTCCGCGCGCATCGCCTCCAGGGTCGGCGGGTGGTCGGCCTGCAACTCGCGCATCACCGAGTGCCAGTCGTGCGTCCCGGCCAGCGAGCGCATCTCGGCCTCCAGCTCGGCGTACGCCGCACGGCCCCGCTCGTGCAGCTCGCCCGCGCCGTAGCCGAGCACCTCGTGCTCGACCAGCAGCGTGGAGTACAGCTCCTCGCCCATCCGCCAGTCGCCGCGAGCCCGCTCGGCGAACCCGTCGAGGAACGCCGTGAAGTCGTCGAACGCCGCCGCGGCCACCTCACCGGCCTCGGCCAGCCGGACGCGCAGCGCGTCGTCGGTCACCTCCTGCGGCAGCGCGCCGGTCAGGTAGCCGCGCGCGGCCCTCGCCTGCTCCGCTCCGCGCCGCACGATCTTCGGCGCGGCGAGGTCCGGGTCCAGGTTCTCCTTCGCGGCGGCCAGCACCGCGGGCACCTCCGCCAGCCGGGCGACGACGGAGTCCACCAGTTCGGGCTCCGGACGCAGCCGGTGCAGGAACGTCACGAGAGGGGCGGTGAGGATCGTCGAGGTGTAGGTCGTCGGGTCGCGCCGCCAGTCCGGCCACGACGCCCGCGCCCGTTCGCCCCGCAGCACGGCGAGCACCAGGTCCCGGTCCACCGAGTCCTCCAGCGGCAGGCCGTGCGCGTCGACGGCGGCGAACCGGTCCAGCCACCTCCCCGCGTCGCGCTCGAACCGGGTGAACCCGGAGGCGCTGAAGTCGCCGAGCGTGGAGTCGTGCCCGGTCGATCCGAGGGCGGCGGCACGGGCCGGGAGCGCGTCGAAGTACCAGGTCAGGAACTCGCCGACGAGGGCAGGCGCAGTCGTGTCATCGGTCACGTCAACGAAAGCTACCCGTTCCGCCTATGGTGGTCGGCGTGGCTGAGGACAAGGAAGTTCGAGTTCCCGCGAAGGCCGTGAAGGCCGCCTCGCGCTTCGTGGCCGAGCACGGCGAGTCGGGCCGGGCCGTGGTGGAGAACGTGGGGCGTGCCGGTGCCCGGATCGTGCTCGTGGGCGCCGACGGGGCGATGGGCGACGTGTTCGTCACCGACCCCGGCACCGCCGAGGCCGTCGTCGCCGCCGTGCCCGAACTGGAGCTCGCCGAGTGGGACCGCGAGACCTCCGAGCTGATCACCATCGGCCCGGAGCACCGGCGCAGGATGGCCGGCCCCCTCGCGTCCCGGCGGTGAAGGTCCTCCTCGCCGCCTGCGCTGCGCAGCCGACCGGCGACGGCGACGACGACGCCCTGCTGCCCGCGCTCGCCGACCTCGGTGTGACCGCGCGGTGGTTCGTGTGGGACCGCGACCCGTGCGACGCGGCCGACCTCGTGGTGCTGCGCGCTCCCTGGGACTACGTCGAGCGCCGTGACGAGTTCCTCGCCTGGTGCGACTCCGTGCCCGCCCTCGCCAACCCGGCGCGCGCCGTGCGGTGGAGCACCGACAAGTCCTACCTGGCGGACCTCGCCTCCGACGGCGTGCCGGTCGTGCCGACCGCGCTGGTGCGGCCGGGGGAGACGGCGTCCTGGCCGTCGGGCCCGTTCGTCGTGAAGCCCGCCGTGGGCGCGGGTTCGCGCGACGCCGCGCGGTTCGCCGCGGACGAGCACGACGCGGCGGCGGCGCACCTGGCGCACCTGCACGAGCGCGGCTTCACGGCGCTGGTGCAGCCCTACCAGCAGCGCGTCGACGCGGACGGCGAGACCGCGCTGGTGTTCCTCGGCGGCGTCTACTCCCACGCGTTCACCAAGGGCGCGATGCTCACCCCGGACGCCCGGCACGACGCCTCCGGGCTGTACGTGCTGGAACGGCTGTCGGGAGCGGCTCCGGACGCCGGGCGGCGGCGTCTCGCCGAGGACGCGCTGGACTCGGCCGCGCACCGGCTGGGGCTGACGCGCGCGGACCTGCTCTACGCCCGCGTCGACCTCGTCGCCGGCGACGACGGCCACCCCCTCGTGCTGGAGCTGGAGCTGGCAGAGCCCTCGCTCGGCTTCCGGCAGACCGGCCGGGACGCCCCCGGCCGCTTCGCCTCGGCCGTCCGCGCCGCGCTCCGCCGTTAGACCGCCGCCGGGGAGGGGGGTTCCCGCCCCGGCGCGGTCGCCGTCAGTGCTGCGCCAGGCCGGAACCCAGGCCCGTCAGCGCCCGGACCTCCATCTCGGCCTGCTTGTCCGGGTCGGCCTTCTCGCGGGCGAGGAGCGTGCCGACGTACCCGAGCAGGAACGACAGCGGGATCGACACGATGCCGGGGTTGTTCAGCGGGAACCACTGGAAGTCCGCGTCGGGGAAGATCGACGTCCGCGAGCCCGACACGACCGGCGAGAAGATGATCAGCACCAGGCAGGAGACCAGGCCGCCGTAGATCGCCCACAGCGTGCCCTGCGTGTTGAAGCGCCGCCAGAACAGCGAGTACAGGATCGTCGACAGGTTGGACGACGCGGCCAGCGCCAGCGCGAGCGCCACCAGCGAGGCGACGTTCTGCCCGTTCGCCGCGATGCCGCCGCCGATCGACAGGACGCCGATGACGACGGCGGTCTGCCGGGCGACCCGCACCTCCGAGCGCGGATCGGCGTTCCCGCGCTTGATCACGTTGGCGTAGACGTCGTGCGCGAACGACGCCGACGCGGTCAGCGTCAGTCCAGCGACCACCGCGAGGATGGTGGAGAAGGCGACCGCGCAGACGACGCCGAGCAGCACCGTGCCGCCGATCTCGAACGCCAGCAGCGGCGCTGCGGAGTTCTCGCCACCGGGCGCGCGGGCGATGGTGCGCGAGCCGACCAGCGCCATCGCGCCGAAGCCGATCACCAGCGTGCACAGGTAGAACGCGACCATCAGCCAGGTGGCCCACACCACGGAGCGACGTGCTTCACGCGCGTTGGGCACCGTGTAGAAGCGCATCAACACGTGCGGCAGGCTCGCGATGCCCAGCACGAGGGCCAGCGCCAGCGACACGAAGTCCAGCTTGGACGTCTCGTCGAGGCCGTACTTCGCCCCGGGGTCGAGCACCGCGTCGCCCAGCGGGCTGTTCTGCGAGCCGCTGTCGAGCAGCGCCGAGACGCTGAACCCGAACTTGCCCAGCAGGAAGATGCTCATCAGCACGACGCACAGCAGGAGCAGCACGGCCTTGATGATCTGCACCCACGTGGTGCCCTTCATGCCGCCGAACAGCACGTAGAGCACCATGATCACGCCGACGACCGTGATCACGACCGCCTGGCCGCCCTTGGTCTGCACGTCGAGCAGCAGCGCCACGAGCCCACCGGCTCCGGCCATCTGCGCGACCATGTAGAAGAAGGAGATCACCAGCGTCGAGTTGGCCGCCGCGGCGCGCACGGGCCGCTGCCGCATCCGGAACGCGAGCACGTCACCGACCGTGAATCGTCCGGTGTTGCGCAGGCCCTCCGCGATCAGCAGCAGTCCGATCAGCCAGGCGACGACCCATCCGATGGAGTAGAGAAAACCGTCGTACCCGTTCACCGCGATACCGCCGGTGATGCCCAAGAACGACGCGGCCGAGAGGAAGTCGCCCGACAGGGCCATGCCGTTCTGACGCCCGGTGAAGCTGCTGCCCGCCGTGTAGTAGTCGGATTGCGTGACGTTCCTGTTGCTCACCCGGTACACCACGTACAGGGTGACCGCCACGAAGACCGCGAAGATGCTCAGGTTGAGGCCCTGGTTGCCGATGCTCTCCACGACTACCGCTGCTCCTCGTCCGCGCCCGCGAGCTCGCGCACCACGTCCACCTGCGGGTCCAGTGCTCGTGCGGCGTAGCGGGAGTACCCGAGCATGATCAGCACCGTGGACACGAACTGGAGCAGACCGAGCACCAGTCCGACGTTGACGACTCCGAACACGCGCTGCGACATGAAATCCTTGGCGTAGGCCGACAGCAGCACGTAGGTCATGTACCACACGAGGAACAGCGCGGTCATCGGAAAGACGAAGCGCACCACCCGCCGGCGGAGCAGCTTGAACTCCTCGGTCTGCTGGATCGCGGGGAAGTCGGGATTTCCCTCCGCGTCCACCAGAAAGCGGGACGCGGGTTCGTCGAATGTGGCGAACCCCTGCCTGGCCGGAAGTGGACCACGAGGGTCCACCGGTAGCGGCACGGCCTTTGTCATCAACCCTCCAGAGATTTCGACTCGGCACGCTGCCGCGCGCAGCCCACTCGGGTGCGGAGCCGAGTGCGGAGCATAACCGCAGCCTGTGCGCCGCCCAAGCGTCGTTGGCGTCTCGATCGGATAAACGCTGTCCGGTGACCGACGCACTCCGCAGCGTCACATCTCGCGCTCTTCGCCGGTGGTCGTTGTAGTGGCAGGTTCTCTGCCTTACGATCTCGCAGCGACGCCCTCCCCCGAGAAATCGCGAGGGTGTCGTGGCGTGCTCGACGAAGTTCATTCGCGGTCCCAGGAGGTAAGCACAGCGTGGCTTTTTCACGGCACGCCACTTCTGGTTCGGGTGCGAGCAACCGCACGAGCACGGGCAGAGCCCGGTTCGTCTGGAGCTCCGTCTCGGACTGGCGCAACTGGCGGCTGCCGGTCAAGCTCGCCGCGGTGCTCGCGGTGCCGGTCCTGGTGGCCGTCGTCGCCGGTGCGCTCCAGATCCGCAGCTACGTCGAGAGCGCCAACTCCTACGCCGGCACGCAGCAGCTGGTGCTGCTGCGCGAGACCGTCGCCCCCCTGGTCACCGACCTCCAGGAGGAGCGCACCGTCGCCGCGCGCCGCGTCGACGGGAGAGGTCCGGACGCGTCGGAGTACCGCAGCTTCATCCGCCAGACCGACGGCACCGTCAGCGAGGTCAGGAGCATCCGGCAGGCCACCAGGGGGCTGGGCGACATCTCGTCCTCCCGCTACCTGGACGTCGACGAGCAGCTCGGCGGACTCCCCGCGCTGCGCGACCAGATCGCGCGCGGCGAGACCGACGTCGCCACCGGCGTGACCGCCTACAGCACCCTGGTCGACGCCCTGCAGGACTTCGACCAGGCGCTCGTCAGCCAGATCGGCACGCCCGAGCTGTCCGGCACGGCGAACGCGCTGCACCAGGCCGACGCGGCGCGCGAGCAGATCGCGCGGCAGGAGGCGCTGATCCTGTCCGGCATCGCCCGCGGCAGGCTCCTCGGCGCGGAGCTGCGCGCCCTGGAGGAGTCGGACATCCGGCTCCAGGACGAGCTGCGCGACTTCCAGGCCATCGCCACGCCCGAGCAGCGCACCCGCTGGGAGCGGGGGGTGACCGGCGTCCAGGTGGCGGCCCGGCAGAGCCTGGTCGGGTTCGCCCTGACGCCCGGCAGCGAGGACACCGCCCTGCCGATGGGGGCGGAGGAGTGGCTGACGATGTCCAACGCCACCGACCGCCTGGTCGAGTCGGTCCGCGTGCAATTCGCCGATGAGCTCAGCGCCACCGCGAACCGGTTGCAGGGCGACACCAGCGACAAGGCCGGTCTCGTCTCGGTGCTGCTGCTCGTGTCGATGCTCTCCGCTGTGCTCATCGGCTTCGTCGTCGGCCGCTACCTCCTGCGGTCGCTGAACACGCTGCGCACCGCCGCGCTCGACGTCGCCGACCGGCGGCTGCCGGAGATGGTCCAGAGCTTCCGCGCCGACACCACTCCCGAGATCGACCTCGAACCCGTCCCGGTGCAGACCAGGGAGGAGTTCGGCGAACTCGCCAGGGCGTTCGACGCGGTGTACCTCCAGGCCGTCCGCTCCGCCTCCGAGCAGGCCGGGATGCGCGGCAACATGCGCAACATCTTCGTGAACATGTCCCGCCGCAGCCAGACGCTCGTGGAGCGCCAGCTGAAGCTGATGGAGGAGCTGGAGCGCAACCAGCAGGACCCCGAGCAGCTGGCCAGCCTCTTCAAGCTCGACCACCTCGCGACCCGCATGCGGCGCAACAACGAGAACCTGATGGTGCTCTCCGGCACCGAGGTCGCCCGGCGCTTCAACCGGCCGGCCCCGCTGGCCGACGTGCTGCGCGCGGGAGCCTCGGAGATCGAGCAGTACCAGCGCGTCCTCGTGCAGTCCACGCCGCCGGTGGAGCTGGTCGGCTACGCCGCCAGCGACCTCGTGCGCCTCGTCGCGGAGCTGCTGGACAACGCCACCGCGTTCTCCCCGCCGCACACGAAGGTCGTCGTGGCCGCCCGCGAGCTGCGCGGCGGCGGCGTGATGGTCGAGGTGGTCGACCAGGGCATCGGCATGACCGACGAGGAACTCGCCCAGGCCAACGCCAAGCTCACCGCGACCTTCGACGTCGAGATCCCGGTCTCCCGGCAGATGGGTCTGTTCGTCGTCGGGCGCCTCGCCGACCGGCACGGCATCGTCGTGCAGCTCAGCAGCGGGGGCGACGACCGCGAGGGCCTGCGCACGACGGTCCGCGTCCCCGGTCACCTGGTGCGCAAGGCGCCGGGCGCCGTGCCCGAACCCGGCGTGCCCGAGCCCGGTGCGCCCGCGCCCCGGTCGCCGCAGAACGGCGACCGTCCGATCAACGGCGAGCACGTGCTCAACGGCCAGCAGGTCGCGCGTCAGCCGGTGAGCCACCGCAGGCCGGAGCCGGAGCCCGTCTCGCAGTGGCAGCCGGAGTCCGAGCCGGTGGGGTCCGAACCGGTGGGGACCGCGTCGGTCGGGTCCGCGCCGGTGGGGACCGCGTCGGTGGAGTCCGAGCCGGTGGAGTCCGAGGACGGCTGGTCCTCCTTCCGCGGCCAGACCTTCGCGGACGACGAGCTGCCGGCGACCTCGTCGTGGTTCGGCGACGTCGAACTGGAGTCGGAGCCCGAGCCGGAGCCCGAGCCCGAGCCGGCCCCGGTGAGGGCCGCGCCGGCCCTGCCGTCGAGCTGGTTCCAGCAGAAGCGTCCGGTCAGCGCCGAGAAGACGGTCGTGACCACGCCCGTGACTGCGGCACCGCCTCCTCCGGCGCCGCCGCGGCAGCCCGCGATCCAGCCCCGCCGGGAGCCGCTGGCGGCTCCGCTGCTGCCCTCCGTGGCACCGCGTCACAGCAGGGAGGTGGACTCCGCGGTGGTGCCCGAACCGCCGGTTGAGACGCCGATCACGTCGCCGGCGGGGTTGCCGAAGCGGACGCCCCGGTCCAACCTGATGCCGAGCCTCGCTGAACGACCGGCTCAGAACGTGCCAGAGAACACCCGTTCGGTGCACCGCAGCGCCGAGCGGACCAGGGGCTTCCTCTCCAGCTTCCAGGCCGGAACGTCCCGTCCCAGCGTCCAGAAGTCCGATGACGATCGAGATGAGAGCTCATGAGCGCACCCCAGTCACGGCAGGTGGATCAGTTCGGCTGGTTGGTCACCAACTTCACCGAACGCGTTCCCGGAGTTGCTCACGCTGTGGTGATCTCGGTCGACGGACTCCTGCTCACGGCCTCGGACCAGTTGCCGGACGACAGGGCCCAGCAGCTCGCGGCCATCGCGGCGGGAGTCAGCAGCCTGACCGACAGCGCGGCCAGGTGCTTCGACGGCGACGCCGTGCTGCGCACCGTCGTGGAGATGGAGGGCGGGATCATGCTGCTCACGTCCATCCGAGACGGCTCGTGCCTCGCGACGCTGGCCGCGCCGAACTGCGACGTCGGCCAGGTGGCGTTCGAGATGAACGTGCTCGTCGACCAGGTCGGCCAGATGCTCACACCCGAACTCCGGGCCGAGTTGCGCGGCACGAAGCACAAGATGGCCCACCCTCTGGCGTGAGGTGACCGATGAGCTCAGGGGGGCCGCCGGAACACGGCCGGAGAAGACGGGACGAGCCCGCGCCGTCGGAGCAGACCTTCGCCAACCTGCTCAACGGGTTCACGCTCGACAGCGCGCGCCGCAAGCCGCGTGACGAGCCCCGTGCTCCGGTCGAGCAGGAGCGCGCCCACCAGCAGGAGCGGGAGGCGGCCGAGGCGTGGGAGCAGGCCGACGCCGACGCCGAGATCGAGGCGGCCGCCGCCGTCCGGGCCTACGCCTGGACCGGCGGCCGCACGACCTCGGACCTCCAGCTGGAGATCGAGACCCTCGTGCAGGCGAGGGAGGAGGGCTACCGGCCCGGCGCCCTGGTGCAGGCGGACCACCACCAGGTCGTGGAGCTGTGCCGCCACCCCCGCTCGGTGGCCGAGGTGGCCTCCCTGCTGTCGCTGCCGCTGGGGGTGGCGCGCGTCCTCCTGGGCGACATGGCGGCGCAGGGGCTGATCGTGGTCCACGAGAACGCGCCCCAGGAGGACGGAACCCCCGACATGTCCACGATGGAGCGCGTCCTGGCGGGCCTCCGCCGCCTGTAGCGCCCGAGTGGAGCGTTCAGGCACCCCGAGTGGAGCGTTCGAGCACCGCGAGTGGAGCGTTCGAGTCGCGCAGCCACGCGTCGAACGTCTGGAGCCGCGGGGGTCAGCTCGCGGACCACGTGTGAGGCGCTCTCCCCGCAGAAGGTGGTCCGCGAGAACGTCATCGGCACGCCATCGCGGCGGCACAGCTCGCAGGTCTCGACGTCGAAGCGCGGCACCGTGACGCGGCCCTGCGCGACGGGCGTGCGGACGTCGTGCGGCGGCAGGCGCTCGCTGGTGTCCTCCGGCGTCGGCCGGATCACGTGCCGCAGCGCGGTGGCCTTCGCGGCGCGGACGAGCGTCGCGGCCTCCTTCAGCTCCTCCTCCGCGGACGTGGGGGACCAGAAGTCCGTGACGAGTGCCCCGGTCAGCGAGTCGTCACGGGCCGCGGCGAATCTTGTGAGTGCTTGGCCGTATAGCTACTGTTCTTTCAGTGTTGACCGAACAAAAGGGGTCGTCGTGAGTCGTGAGACCAGCTTGTCCGCGTGGGTCGAGCGCTTCGCGGCGCACTTCGCCGAGGAGGGGATTCCGCTCATCGGCGGGCGCATCCTCGGCTACCTGCTGGTGTGCGACCCGACGGAACGCACGGCCGCCGAGCTGTCGCAGGAGCTGGAGGCCAGCAGCGGCTCGATCAGCACCAACCTGAAGTTCCTGGTCAACGCCGGTCTGGTCACCAAGAGGACGCGGCGAGGTCGGCAGGCCGCCCAGTACCGCGTGGACGAGAAGCGGTGGGCCGACCTGGTGCAGCGCAAGCTCGACGCGCTGGTGAGCGTGCGGACGCTGACCGAGTCGGGGATGCGGTTGATGAGCGGCGACCCGCAGCGCGCGCACCGGCTGCGGACCGTGGACCAGCTCTACACGTGGCTCGCCGACGAGCTTCCGCCATTGTGGGAGCGGCGGCCGAACCCGCCCAAGTGATCAGGCGGAGTGCGTGAGCGCTCCACTCGTGGTGTCCGAACGCTCCACTCGGGGTGCCTGAACGCTCAACTCGCGGGTTCGGGAGGACGTCCAGAGGGCGGCGGTCGCCACCACGACGGCTCCGGCGCCCAGGACGTGCAGGGAGACCAGGACCTCGGGGACGCCCGTCCAGTACTGGACCACGCCCAGCGCTCCCTGGGCCAGGACGACGGCCACCAGGATCCAGTAGCTGCGCCACAGCTCGGGGGTGGACGTCGTGGCGCGCAGGGCGAAGCCCAGGGCCGTGAGCATCCCGAGGAAGAGGAACAGCAGGTCGGCGTGGACCTGGGCGAGGCTGTCGACGGGGGCGTCCAGGCGCGGGGTGTCCGCGTCGCCCGCGTGCGGGCCGGCGGCGGTGACGAACGTTCCGGCGAGCAGCAGCAGGCCCAGGACGGCGGCCTGGACGACCTGGAGGGTGAGCAGGGGGCGGGGGACGACCGGCGTGGCGGGTCCGTCGCCCTCGCGCAGGGACGCGACCAGCAGCACGGCCGCCCAGACCAGGCCCATCGACACCAGGAAGTGCACCGACACGGTCCACCAGAGCAGTCCGGTGAGAACGGTGATGCCGCCGATCACGGCCTGCAGGACCACTCCGCCGAACTGCACCAGGGACAGCACGACGACGCGGCGGCGGCGCGGCAGGCGCAGCAGCGCGGCGACGACGCACAGTCCGGCGAGGACGCCGACGACACCGGTCAGCGTGCGGTTGCCGAACTCGACCCACTGGTGCAGCGACGCCACCTCGGGGTGCTCCACCGGCGTGAGGCTGCCCTCGAAGCACTCCGGCCACGTGGGGCAGCCCAGGCCGGAGCCGGTGACGCGCACGATGGAGCCGGTGACCGCGATGCCGCCCTGCGCGACCACGACGGCGATCGCCAGCGCGCGTTGCAGGGCGAGGACGGGGGTGGACAGCCAGGGGGGAACGGACACCCGTCGATGGTAGGTCGCCGCCGCTGAGAGGGGGCGAGCCGGGTCAGGACAGGCGCGTGGTGCGCGTGGCCAGGGCGGCTGCGGCCGCTCCCCACACGAGGAGCACGACCACGGGGCCGGGGCCCGGTGCTGTGCCGTCGACCACGGCGGAGTGCAGTCCCTCGGCGAGCGCGGCGGAGGGCAGCAGGTTCACGACGGTCGCGAGCCACGACGGCAGGCTGTCCACGCCGAGCGCGACGCCGCCGATCATCACCAGCAGGAACCAGACGACGTTGGCGAGGGCGAGCACGATCTCCGCGCGCAGCGACCCGCCGAGCAGGACGCCGAGCGCGCCGAAGCTGAGGGTGCCGAGCAGCAGGAGCAGCAGCGTCCACGGGACGCCGGAGAGGGGCACGTCCCAGCCGAGGAGGATCGCGGCGACGGAGAGGACGACGATCTGCACGGCGACGACGGCGAGGGCGGCGGTGAGCCGTCCGGCGACGAGGAGCCAGCGGGGGAGCGCGGTCGCGGCGAGCCGTTTGAGCACGCCGTAGCGCCGGTCGAAGCCGAGGGCGATGGCCTGGCCGGTGAACGCCGAGGAGAGGACGGCGAGCGCGAAGACGCGGGCGGTGGCCGATCCGGCGCGGGGTTCGGGCACCGGGACGACGTGCATCACGCACAGCGCGACGAGCAGCGCGAGCGGGATGATCAGCGTCACGAGGAGCTGCTCGCCGTTGCGCAGGGTCAGCAGGGTCTCGGTGCGGGCCTGGGTGAGCAGCATCCGCCCGAGGCGTCCCCGGCCGGGGGCGGGGGCGAACGTGCCCGGCGCGAACCTGGCGGCCTCTGCCACTGGGGCTCCCGTCGTCATCGCAGTTCCCGTCCCGTGAGTTCGAGGAACACGTCTTCCAGGCTGCGCTTGGCCACCTGCATCTCCTCCGCGAGCACGCCCTGCTGGGCGCACCACGACGTCACGGTCGACACGACCTGCGGGTCGATGAGCCCCTGCACCAGGTAACCGCCGGGGGAGGGTTCCCGCACGACGAGTCCCTCCGGCAGGGCCGAGGTGAGCAGACGGGTGTCCAGGCCGGGGCGGGCGCGGAAGCGGAGCTGCTGGTCGTCGGGGTCGCCCGCGGTCAGCTCGCGGGGGGTGCCGCTGGCGACGACGCGTCCCCCGTCGACGATGACGACGTGGTCGGCGAGCGCCTCGGCCTCGTCCATGAGGTGGGTGGTGAGCAGCACGGTCACCCCGTCGGCGCGCAGCGCGCGGACGATGTCCCAGACGAGGCGGCGGGCCTGCGGGTCCATCCCGGCGGTGGGTTCGTCGAGGAAGACGAGTTCGGGGCGGCCGACCAGGGCGCAGGCGAGCGACAGCCGCTGCTGCTGGCCGCCGGAGAGCCGCTTGTAGGGGGTCCTGGCGGCGGAGGTGAGGCCGAGGACGTCGAGCAGCCACGCGGGGTCGTGCGGGTCGGCGGCGCAGGAGGCGACGACGCCGAGCATCTCGGCGGCGTGCACACCGGGGTAGGCGCCGCCGCCCTGCGGCATGACGCCGACGCGGGGCCGGAGCCGGTCGCCGTCGGTGGCGGGGTCGAGTCCGAGGACGCGCACCGTTCCTGCGTCGGCGGAGCGGAAGCCCTCGCAGATCTCCACGGTGCTGGTCTTGCCCGCGCCGTTGGGGCCGAGCAGTGCGAGGACGGTGCCGCGCTGCTGCACGAGGTCGAGCCCGTTCACCGCCACCGTCGCGCCGTAGCGCTTGACCAGTCCCGACACGTCGACGGCGGGACTCGGGGGATTGGGGCTCACGACCGGAAAGCCTAGGCCGTGTTCGCCGTCCAGGAGCGGTGGGGGCCGGGTGGTGGGGGTGGCCCCACCACCGGTCTCGGGGTAGTACCAGGGTCGCCCGGGGGGAGTTCCCGATTGTTGGGCGCACGCGCGCGGCGGGACGATCTTTGTGTGACCGAAATCGGGGGAAATGGCCGGGCAGTCCTCGTGCCGCCCGTTGTTGCTGGCCCGGTCCCGTTGTTGTTCCCGGTGGTTCACCTCCGACTGCTTTCCTCGGAGGAGATCGATCCCGTCAGTCGGAGCATCAGCGATCAGGAGTTCGTCGCGCGGGATGTCGGCCTGCCGGTCGTCGCCCCGCTGTCGCTCGTGGGGGGTCCGGTGTCGCTGATCAGTCCGCGTTGGTCGAGCGCACGTGCTGGAGGGGGCGAGCTGGGGGGACGGGCGGTGCTCGCGCCGTTCGTCGTCGCGGCCCTGGTCCTGTCGCTGGTTCCCGTCGTCCTGCTGCACCTGATCTCCCTGGGGGAGGTCGATCCCGTCAGCCGCACCATCAGCGACTACGTGTTCGTCGCGGGCGGGGCTGGTCTGCTGGCCGTCACCGCGCTGTCGCTCGCGGGCGGTTCGGCGCTGCTGCTGCTCGGCCTGCGCCGCTCCGGACCGGCGTTCGGGGGCCCGCTGCCGCTGCTGCTGGGGGCGTGGTCGGCGGGCCTGGTGGTCGCGACGATCTTCCCGACGGACCCGACCGGCACGCCGACGTCGCTGTCGGGCGCGGTGCACCGCTACGCGGGGGCGGTCATGTTCACGGCCCTGCCCGCCGCCGGTCTCCTGGTGTCGCGGCACTTCGCCGCGGATCGCACTCTGCGACGCGTGTCGATCGCCAGCGCGGTCACCGGCGCGGCATTTCTGCTGAGTCACGTGTCGGTCGTTCTTCCGTTCGGCGGAGCGGTTCTGCTCGGATTCGCGGAAAGGCTTTTGTTCGCGGTCCTGTACGTCCTGCTGTTCGTGCTGGCGCGGCACCTGCACCGGGCGGAGGTCGCGTCGTGACGTGGGTCGCCGTCGCGCTGGCCGCGGTGGGCGCGGTGTGCTTCGCGCTGGCCGCGCGGATGCAGCACCACGCGGTGCGCTCGACGGGCACACCCCGCCCCGGGGTCCTGCTGCGCCACCGCGGCTGGCTCGCCGGCGTGGTGCTGCTCGTGGTCGGGTCCGGGCTGCACGCGGTGGCGCTGGGGCTGGCTCCGCTGACCGTCGTGCAGCCGGTGGGCGTGCTGGCGATCGGGGTGACGGCGCTGCTGGGAGGGCGCTCCGGCGACCTGCTGCCGGTCGTGGTCACCACGGCGGGCGTGGGCGGGTTCGTGCTGTTCGCCGCGGGCAGCGCCACCTCGACGCCCGTGGAGCCGGACGCGGAGCTGCTGGCGGGGCTGATCGTCGCCGGGCTCGTCGCGGCGTGCGGGCTGCTCGCCGCGCTGGCGCGCGGCGCGCGGACGCGGGCGCTGGCGTTCGCAGCGGCGGGGGGAGTGGCCTACGGCTACGTCTCGGTGCTGATGCGCGCGGTGTCCCAGGACTTCCAGCAGGGCCGCGCGGGGTGGCACCTCGTGCTGTCCGGGGCGGGGATCGTGGTCGCGCTGGCGGTGGGGAGCTGGTTCGTCCAGCACTCCTACGCGGCCGGACCGCCGCACCTGGCCGTCGCCTGCCTCACGGTCGTCGACCCGCTCGTGGCGGTCGGCATCGGGGCGGGGCTGCTCGGCGAGGCCTCGCGCACCAGCGGGTGGACCGCCGCCGCCGAACTCGCCTGCGCCGCCGCGGCCGTCGCCGGCGTCGTCGCGCTGGCCCGCCGCCAGCACGGCACCACCCCGGTCGTCGCGGCCACCGGTTCAGCGGTGCTCGCACCACTCGTCGTCAGTTCGTTCACCACCGGATCGGAGAATCCCGTGAACCGCACCACCCCGTCCACCGGAGCCCTGCGGATCGTCGTCGCCGCCGACACCTTCCCCCCGGACGTCAACGGCGCCGCGCGGTTCGCGCACCGTCTCGCCGCCGGGCTCGCCGGGCGCGGGCACGACGTGCACGTGGTCTGCGCGCAGGCTCCCGGCGCGGAGCGGACGACCGTCGTGGACGGGGTGACGGTGCACCGGCTGCGGTCCTACCGCACGCCGTTCCACCCGACGTTCCGGATCTGTCCACCGTGGACGGCGAGCGCGGAGGTGCGGCGGCTGTTCGACGAGCTGCGTCCCGACCTGGTGCACGTGCAGGCGCACTTCCTGGTGGGCCGGGTGGCGCTGCGGCACGCGGTCGCCGACGGCGTGCCCGTCGTGGCCACCAACCACTTCATGCCGGAGAACCTGTTCGGGCACGTGCGCGTGCCGCGGTGGTTGCGCAGCACGGCCGCGCGGCTGGCGTGGCGCGACCTGAACCGGGTCTACGGGCAGGCGCGGGTGGTGACCGCGCCGACGCCGCGGGCGGTGCAGCTCCTGCACGACAGCGGGTTCCCCGGCACGGCGGTGCCGGTGTCGTGCGGCATCGACGTCGACCGCTACCGCACGCACCGCGTCAGCTCGGGCGGTTCGGCGCCGGCGCTGCCGACGGCGCTGTTCGTGGGCCGGCTCGACGAGGAGAAGCGCGTCGACGAGCTGCTGCGCGCGCTGGCGATGGTGCGGGGCGTGCGGGCGGAGATCGTCGGCGACGGGTCGTGCCGCGCCGAGTGGGAACTGCTGGCCCGCGAGCTGGGAGTCGCCGACCGCGTGCGGTTCCGCGGGTTCGTCGGCGAGGAGGAGCTGCTCGACGCCTACACGCGGTGCGACCTGTTCGTCATGCCCGGTGTCGCGGAGTTGCAGAGCCTGGCCACGATGGAGGCGATGGCGGCGGGCAAGCCGGTGATCGCGGCGGACGCCATGGCCCTGCCGCACCTGGTCGAGCCGGGCCGCAACGGCTGGCTGTTCCCGCCCGGTGACGTCACCGCCCTCGCCCGGCGGCTGTCGGCGCTGGCGCAGGACGAGACGGCGCGGGCGCGGATGGGCGCGGCGAGCAGCGACATCATCGCCGGTCACACCATCGCGGCGACCCTGGACACCTTCGAGTCGCTCTACGCGGGCGCGCTCGGCCGCAGCACCACCGCGACCGCGCTGGCCGCCTGACCCCGGCCGACGGCCGGAACTCGGCGGACCGCGGGGGGTGGGCTCACCCTCCCGCGGTCAGCTTCTCCCGGATGCGCTTCGCGACGACCCGACCGGCCCGGCTCAGCTCCAGGTCCTGCGGACGCGTCCGGTCGTCGCCGACCGGACGCACCAGGTAGCGGTAGAGCATCGCGTGCCCCTCCAGCCGCTGCCGCAGCACCACCTCGACCTGCGCGAGGTCCGGGTAGACCGGCGAGATCGCCTGCTCCACCAGCGCGTCGGAGATCCGCGACCGGCCGCGCCTGGGCACCAGCCAGGTCGTCACCAGCAGCAGCACCAGACCGAACACCAGCGCGGTGCCCATCGCGGTCAGCGCCCACGCCTGCTCCGGGCGCACGATCACCAGCACCGCGCCGATCACCAGGAACACCACGCCGTAGACCACGGCCCACCCCGCCGTCGCGGCCTCCGGCGGCTCGGCCCGCTCGGTCGTCCACCCGTCCTCGTCGCGCCGCCAGCGCTGCAACGACAGGCCGCCGCGCAGCGCGGCACGCCACCCGAACAGCACGCTGCCGACCGTCACCAGGATCGCGAGGCCGTCGCGCAGCCACCGCACGTCGTGCAGGCGCAGCGCCAGCACCGCCCACACCGCACCGGCGAGCACGGCCAGCACCACCACCGCCACCCACGTGGACCGGCGGCGCAACCGGGCGAACAGCCGCCGCCGCAACCGCAGGTCCGCCAGCACGGCCAGCGGCGTGCGCACCGGGGACGGCAGGCTGCCGATGACCAGCAGCGCGGCCACCACGGACAGCACCCCGCCGACGGTGACCGCGCCGGTGATCACCTGATCGCTCGTCGACGAGTCGCCCGCCGCCGTCCGCACCCGGTCGAAGGCCAGCACCGCCAGCGGGATCACCGGCGCCAGCAGCACCAGTCCGTGCAGCAGCGTGCCCGAGCGCAGTGCCGCGTAGCCGAACGCGGCGAGCAGCGCGGCGCTGCCCAGCGACGCCGCCGGAGCGGTGGCCCAGTTCGGCAGCAGCCCGAACACCGCCGCCACCAGCAGAGCGCCACCGGCGGCCAGCCCGCCCAGGCCGAGGAACTGCGCGAGCTTGCCGCCCCTGGTGAGCCCGGTGATCACCCAGTACGGCAGCAGGGTCGCGCCGCGCACGCCCCTGGTGATCGGCTTCAACGGCGCGAGACCGGAGCGGCTGCTGTCCGCGACCGTCACGGCCACCGCCGCCGCGGTGGCCGCCGTGCGGATCAGCTGATCGCTGCCCGCCTCCTGGCCCAGCGGTTCCCGGCCGATCCCGGCGCGGTCGAACGCCCGCAGCGCGTCCATGCCGAGCGCGGCGGCCGCACGCCCCTCCCGCGCGAAGTCCGGCGGGGACTCCAGCCGGTGCAGGAGCCGCTCGTGCTCCTGGAGGAACAGCTCACCGCGCGAGCGCGGGTCGGCGCCGTCGACGCGGTCGGCGAGGATCGCCTGCCGCAGCCGCGGCAGCTCCTCGACGGCGATCCGCAGGTGCAGGCCCCACGCGGCCAGGTCGGACAGCGCCCGCAGCGAGGGCGGCAGGTCCGTCGCGCCGGGCTCGCGCTCGTGCACCGAGGTCAGCTCGTCCTCCGCGGCGGCCACCAGGTCGGCGATCTCCGGCACCACACCGCCGAACAGCGCGTCGACCAGCGCGGCGACCTGCGCGCACGCCCTCTCCCGCGCGGTGCCGCCGGTACCGGCCATGAGGTCCACCCGCCGCAACCGCCGCGGGTCGAACAGCACCCGGCACAGCATCGTCGCGCCGTCCAGGCGACCCCAGATCCAGTCGTTGACGCGCCAGGAGCGCTTCAGGAAACCGGAGAACCGGCTCAGCGCCGCACCGCCCGCCTTGTCGTCGGCGGTCAGGCTGTGCACGGCGAACGCGTTGCGCGTCTGGAGGCTGACCTGCACCAGCTCCACCGGCTGGTCGGAGCCGTCGTGCGAGTCGTCGGCCAGGCACGTCGCGGCGATCTCCAGCGCCAGCACCCGCGACAGCCACACCTCGCCGTCGGTGCCGGTCTCCCCGTCGACCCGGTCCTCCTTCAGCAGCACCTTCCAGCAGTGCAGCCCGCCCAGTTTCAGCCGCTCGTCGTCGGTCAGGCCGACGAGGATCGTCCGCGCCTCGGCCAAGACGCGCGCCACCTCGTCGACCTGCTGCCGCACCTGCCGCCCGGTGGTGTTGTCGCCCGGACCGATCACGTTCTCGGCGTAGGCGGCGAGCCGCCGCGTCCAGTACGCCTGGTCCATCGCCCCCGGCTCGACGGCCGTCCACAGGTGTTCGAGGTTCTCGCGCAACCTCTTCAGCTCGGCCCGCGCCCGGTGCAGCTCGGTGCGCAGCACCGCGATCCGCCCCTCGGGACCGCCGCCGCCGTCGGGCACCACCCACACCAGGCGCTTGAGCACGTCCAGCACCGCGGAGGCGAGCCGCTCGGCCATCAGCACGCCCCACGGCCAGCCCTCGCCGAACGCGGTCGGCGGCGGAGACGCCGGAACGTAGGGCAGCACGCCGTGGTCCTTCAACCAGGCCCGCTGCGCCGCCTCGGCCGCCGCCCGCACCCGCTCGAACGACCACACCGCGGTGCTCGCCCCCTGCGGCCGGGCGCGC
The DNA here is from genome assembly GCF_016464305.1 of Umezawaea beigongshangensis. Classification (GTDB taxonomy): domain Bacteria; phylum Actinomycetota; class Actinomycetes; order Mycobacteriales; family Pseudonocardiaceae; genus Umezawaea_A; species Umezawaea_A beigongshangensis. The sequence continues at coordinate 16,897 of NZ_JAEIOJ010000017.1, read as the reverse complement.
TCCGAGTCGAACTGCCGCATCGTCAGGTCGCGGGCCGCCTGCCGGATGCGCACGTCCTCGTAGTGGTCGTGGAGCGTGTGCGCCAGCGTGTAGAGCTCCCGCGTCACGGTGATCGGCCGCTCGTGCCCGGTGCCCGCCTTCAGCGCGAGGCGCTCCAGCAGCGCGTTGCGGTCGCTGCGCCGCGCCGCCGCGACCCGGTTGTGCTCCTCGACCCGCTCCACGTAGGTCCGGCTGCTCTGGCTCGTCAGCGCGCCCAGCAGGTCACCGCCCGCGCCGAGCGTGCTGGGCATGTCGTCGTGCCGGTGCGCCGGATCGTGCGCGCCGTCCCGCTGCGCGTGCGGGAACACCAGCAGCATCACCCGCCGCACCGGCCCGTCGGCGGGCATCCGGTCCACGGCCTCCAGCGCTTCCCGCGTGGGGGTGTTGACCAGCACGCCGCCGTCCACCGCGAACCGCGAGCGGTCCGAGCCGTCCTCGGCGGCCCACGACGCGACGTCGCCCATGTCCGGCCGGTCGGCGACGGCCGGGCCGTTCACCGGCACGAACGACGGCTCGAACGCGAACGGGAACGACGCCGACGAGCGCGCGGCCAGCGCGAGCTGCCGCACCCGCAGCGGGAGCGTCTCGGGGCGGAAGTCGTCGCGGGTGTCGGCGTTCGGCGGCGCGGACCAGTCGTAGGCGTCGCGGCGGAAGGAGAAGCTGCCCTGGTGCGCGGACTGCACCAGCGCCTGGCCCAGGTCGTCGTGGGTCGTCTCCGACACGCCGGACAGCAGGGTCGTGGTGATGCGCAGGTCGATCGGCCGCTCGTGCGGCAGCGTCGGCTCGAAGTCGGTGGTGAGCCGCTCCAGCGCCTCCTGGAGGCGGGGCAGGAAGAACTCGTCGCCCTTGAGCAGCGACACCGGCTGCCCCTGGAACGGCGTGCGCAGGAGCTGCTCCATCCTGCCCTGCTCGGCCCACAGGTCGCGCAGCCGCGACAGATCGGCTCTGCGGTTCACCTGCGACAGCGCGAGCGCGGCCCCGTTGATCCCGCCCGCCGAGGTGCCCGTGATGACGTCCGCGCGGGCGCTGCACCCCACCATCGCCAGCAGCCGCTCGTAGTCCGATCCGGCGCGGGTGAGCCGGTCCAGCTCCAGCACCACGCCGCCCATCCACACGGCGAGACTCACCCCGCCGTTGAGGACCACCGCGAACCGGATCTCCTCCACCGGCACCGCGGACGCCGCGTCCTCCGTCATCCCGACCTCCCGTGGCCCGCCCGGAACGCCCCGATCCTCCCAGCCCGTACCGTTCAGTCGCGAGACCCCCACGCGCAGTTACGCGAGTTGAGCGTTCGGGCACCCCGAGTGGAGCGTTCGGGCACCCCGAGTTGAGCGTTCAGGAACCCGAGCCAAGCCTCGGCGGAGAAGGCGAGGTCGGCCACGGGGTTCTTGGAGTCCCGCACGCCGACGTCACCCCCGAACGCCACCTCGACGCAGTTCTCCTGGCCGGTCCCGCTGTAGCTGCTGGTGCGCCACGCCCTGGTCATCGGAGTCCTCTCGCCGGTCCTGCGGGTTCGCCGGTGGTCGCGCGTAGATGATCAGACACCACCAGCGGCACGCGCGGTGAGCAGCGGAGGAACCCACGCCAAGCTTCGAGCGTGAAGGCGAGTTCGGGCACGGGGTTCTTGGAGTCCCGCACGCCGACGTGCCCCCCGAACGCCACCTCGACGCAGTTCTGGTCACCACCCCCGCTGTAGCTGCTGGTGCGCCACGTCCTGGTCATCGGAATCCCCTCGCCGGTCGTAGACGTCCGCCCAGTGGGCGAACACCGACCTCGATCGTCCCGCGTCCAACGCCAGATCGGCCAGCACCGACTGCTTGCGCTGGTAGAAGTCGACCGCGTGGTCGTCCTCCAGAAAGACCGTCGCGGTGTCGGTCTCGGAGTACGCGACCGGCTTGACCGAGTCGAACTCCATCAGCACCGAGGAGTGCATGAGGTAGGGGTGGTTGCCTGCCGCCATCGGGATGACGCGGGGTGTGAGCAGCCTCCAGTCGCACATGAAGGCGAGCCGCATCATCTGGTCGTGCATCACCTTCGCTCCACCGACGGCGGTGCGCAGCGCTGTCTCGTGGATGAAGAACTCCGTGACGGGAGATCGTTCGCTCGCCAGGATCTCCTGTCGGTCGATCCGGGCGCGGACCTTGAGATCGACGTTCTCCTGAGTGGCCTCGCCGAACTTGCCGATCATCGCGGCGGCGTAGTCCTCGGTCTGGAGCAGTCCGGGAACGATCATCGGCTCGTAGCTGCTGATCGCCCGCGCCGCGCGTTCGTGGATGATCAGGCACAGCAGCGAGTCCGCCAGCTTCCCGAAGTGCGGCCGGACGAGGTACCCCGTGTCGTGCTCGCGGGCCAGCCGCAGGACGCGGTCCCGCGTGGCCTTGTCGGAGCCCAGCCTTCCGAGCAGCACGGCGAGTTCGACGTCGCTGGTGCCGCGCCAGCCGCCTTCGAGCTTGGAGAGCTTCGCGGGCGACCACTCCAGCTCCTCGCACACCGCGCTCCCGCCCACCCGCGCGCGTTCGCGGGCACGGCGCAGCTCCTCGCCCAGCTCGCGGCTCTGCACGGTGGTGACGCGCCGTTTCGGCTCCCTCATGCCGGTCGAAGCTAGCGGCCCACCGCCCGTCCACCACGGTTCTGGCCCGCTGTTCCACCGCAAAGGATCACCTCGGCGCAACCTTTGGCCAGCGGTACGAGAGGTGTCAGCGCTGAGGCGGGAGCACGTCCGGCCGCCACAGCGGCTGGAGCGGTTTGCGCGCGAGGAACAGGCACACGGCGAACGCCACGACCGCGCCCGTCACGGCCTGCGGCACGGTGTAGGCGCGACCGTCGAACGCCGACCCGGTGGGCGGCAGGATGACGGCGATGACGGCGCTGGTCGCCGCGGCGAAGGTGCGGAAGCGCTTGGCGACCACGGCGGTCGCGAGCGGCAGCGCCGCCCACAGCACGTACCAGGGTTGCAGCACCGGACCGAGGACGAGCACCGCGCCGATGCCCGCGCCGAGGCCGTTCAGCGCCTTGATGCGGCCGCGGAACGCCTTCCACAGCAGCGTCGCCACGAGGACCACGCTCACGCCCTGCCCGATGATGCGGGTGATCGCGATGGTGGACTCGGTGTGGTTGCCCAGGCCGAGCATGATGCCGGTGCCACCGGCGAGGAAGCCCAGCGCGGTCGGTGGCGACATCCAGCTCTTGACGGTGCTGGCGGTGTTGAGCGTCGACGTCCAGCCGAAGCCCAGGCCGGTGCCGACGCAGGTGACCACCAGCACCGTGCCGGACACGACCAGCATCACCAGGGCGACCTTCACCAGGTGCCCGAAGCCGCCGCCGAGCCGTCGCGCGACGATCACGCCGAGGAAGCCGAGCGCGAGCGCGGCGGGGATCTTCACCGCCGCGCCGAGCGTGATCACCGCCGTGCCGACGGCGATCCACACGATCTCGTCGCGGCTCAGCGGCGGCGGGACCGAGCCCCGCCTCACCACCGGCACCCTGCGCAGCGCCAGCTCGATCCCGACGAGCATCAGGCCGATCGCGAGGCCGTCGTTGTGCACGCCGATGACCACGTGGAACAGCACCAGCGGGTTCGCCGCGCCGAGCCACAGCGCGCCCACCGGCGGCACGCCGAAGCGCCGCGCGAGCCTGGGCAGCGCCCACACGATCAGCGCCAGGCCGATCAGCGCCAGCAGCCGGTGCAGGAACACGCCGGTGAGGACGTGGTTGCCCGAGACCGTCGCGATGATCCGGCCGGCGGCGAGGAACAGCGGGCCGTAGGGGGCCGGGGTCTCGCGCCAGATGTTGGGCACGTTCGTGGTGAGCGGGTGGTCCACCCCCAGCGCGTTCGCCGGGCCCAGCTCGTAGGGGTCCTGCCCGCGCGCGGCGATCTCGCTCTGGGCGAGGTAGCTGTAGACGTCCCGGCTGAACATCGGCAGGACGAACACCAGCGGGGTGATCCACATGAGCAGCGTGCGGTCCATCTGGCTGCGCGACGCGAGCCGCGGCCGTCCCGGACGGGTGAACCGGCCGAGCCACAGCCAGGCCGAGACGATCATGAAGATGCCGCTCCAGGCGATGCCCATCGCCACGCTCGGCATCCGCGCGAACAGGCCGAGCACCGGCGTGCCGGGCAGCGGGCTGAACACGGGGGCGGCGCCGGCGCCCAGCGACCCGACGGCGAGCAGCAGCGCGCCCATCGTGCCCCAGCGGCGCACCACGTCGAGCTGGCGCCGCTCGGAGCCGTTGAGCGGTCCGGCCTCGCCCGCCCCGTCGCGGTCCGCCGTCCTCAGGCCACCGTCTCCCGGATCACCGTCTCCCACTCCGCCCGCCTCCACGTGCGCAGCGTAGCGATCGACGCCCGCACCCCCCGGCGGCACGTCGCGGGTGAGCCACGTCACCCGTGAGGCACGCGTCTTTGCCACCCGAGAGCAAATAAGCAACACTGGTGTTGTGAAAAACGTCGGGACCGCCGCGCCGCACGCGCACACCCCGGACGAGCCCACGGGCCCGGCCGCGGTGACGCTGCACGCGGACGGACGGACCCGGCACGGCGTCGCCCGTCTGCTGCTGGAACGGGGACCCGTCACGGCCGTCGAGGTCGCGGAGGCGCTCGGGATCAGTCCCACCGCCGTCCGCCGGCACATCGACGCGCTGGTGGCGGACGGCGAGGCCACGAGCAGGAACGCCCCCCGGAGCGGCCAGCGCGGCCGCGGACGTCCGGCGAAGCTGTTCCTGCTCACCGAGTCGGGACGGGCCCGCTTCGGGCACGCCTACGACGACCTCGCGGTCGCCGCGCTCCGGTTCCTCGCCGAACAGGGCGGGGAAGAGGCGGTACGAGCCTTCGCCGAGAGGCGGGTGCTCGCACTCGTCGACCGGCACCGGGCGTCGATCGTGTCCCAGCCCGGTCCCGTCGACGGGGCCAAGGCCCTCGCCAGCGCGCTGACCAGGGAGGGTTACGCTGCGTCGGCGCGTCACGTCGGGGCCGGGGAGCAGCTCTGCCAGCACCACTGCCCGGTCGCACACGTGGCAGCCGAGTTCCCGCAGCTGTGCGAGGCCGAGACGGCGATCTTCGCCGACCTGCTCGGCACGCACGTGCAGCGCTTGGCGACCATCGCGCGCGGCGACGCCGCGTGCACGACGCACATCCCGAACACCGCACGGATCACCGCCGGTGGAGCCGCCGAGCACGACGGCGCCACCGGTCACCAGACCCCAGATGGAGGGGAGCCCGCATGACTGCCGCTGCCGAGCAGCGCACGCCCACCACGGCGCAGTCTGAGCCGCTCAGCCAGGAGGAGACCCTGGCCAGCATCGGCAACTACGAGTTCGGCTGGTCCGACTCCGACGTGGCCGGTGCGAGCGCTCGCCGAGGTCTGAACGAGGACGTCGTTCGGGACATCTCGACGAAGAAGAGCGAGCCCGAGTGGATGCTGGAGCACCGCCTCAAGGGCCTGAAGCTCTTCGAGCGCAAGCCGATGCCGAACTGGGGCGCAGACCTCACCGGGATCGACTTCGACTCGATCAAGTACTTCGTCCGGTCGACCGAGAAGCAGGCGACGACCTGGGAAGAACTGCCCGAGGAGATCAAGAACACCTACGACCGGCTGGGCATCCCCGAGGCGGAGAAGCAGCGCCTCGTCGCCGGTGTCGCCGCGCAGTACGAGTCCGAGGTGGTCTACCACCAGATCAACGAGGAGCTCGAGGCGCAGGGTGTCATCTTCATGGACACCGACACCGGCCTGAAGGAGCACCCGGAGCTGTTCCGGGAGTACTTCGGCTCCGTCATCCCCTCGGGTGACAACAAGTTCTCCGCCCTGAACTCGGCGGTGTGGTCCGGCGGCTCGTTCATCTACGTGCCCAAGGGCGTGCACGTGGAGATCCCGCTCCAGGCCTACTTCCGGATCAACACCGAGAACATGGGCCAGTTCGAGCGCACGCTGATCATCGTCGACGAGGGTGCCTACGTGCACTACGTCGAGGGCTGCACGGCGCCGATCTACTCCTCGGACTCGCTGCACTCGGCCGTCGTGGAGATCGTCGTGAAGAAGGGCGGCCGCTGCCGCTACACGACGATCCAGAACTGGTCGAACAACGTCTACAACCTGGTCACCAAGCGCGCCAAGGCCGAAGAGGGCGCGACCATGGAGTGGGTCGACGGCAACATCGGCTCCAAGGTGACGATGAAGTACCCGGCCGTGTTCCTCATGGGCGAGCACGCCAAGGGCGAGGTCCTCTCGATCGCGTTCGCGGGCGAGGGCCAGCACCAGGACGCGGGCGCGAAGATGGTCCACATGGCGCCGCACACCTCCTCGACCATCGTGTCGAAGTCGGTGGCCCGCGGCGGTGGCCGCACGTCCTACCGCGGCCTGGTCCAGGTCAACAAGCGCGCGCACCACTCGAAGTCCACGGTGAAGTGCGACGCGCTGCTGGTCGACACGATCAGCCGGTCGGACACCTACCCCTACGTCGACGTCCGCGAGGACGACGTGTCGATGGGGCACGAGGCCACGGTCTCGAAGATCTCCGAGGACCAGCTGTTCTACCTGATGTCCCGCGGCCTCAACGAGGACGAGGCCATGGCGATGATCGTGCGCGGGTTCGTCGAGCCCATCGCGCGCGAGCTCCCCATGGAGTACGCCCTCGAGCTGAACCGCCTGATCGAGCTGCAGATGGAAGGGGCCGTCGGCTGACATGAGCGTGTCAACTGACAAGCACGGCCAGCACGGCCTGTCCGACCACTCGCACGGCGCCGGGGCGGTCGTCCCGGTGTCGTCGCGGGCGGACCACTTCGCCTCCTTCGACGTCGACGCCTTCGAGGTGCCCGGCGGCCGCGAGGAGATCTGGCGCTTCACCCCCCTGAAGCGGCTCGCGGGCCTGCACTCCGGTGCCGGGGCCACGGGCACCGCCACCGTCGAGGTCACCGCGCCGGAGAACGTCGTGGTCGAGACCGTGCGGCGCGGGGACGAGCGCCTCGGCGTGGCGGGCACCCCCGGTGACCGCGTCGCCGCCCAGGCGTGGAGCTCCTTCACCGACGCCACCCTCGTGACGCTGCCCGGCGACGCGAAGGTCGACCCCACCGTCGTCACCGTCACCGGCGCCGGCGCCGGGAAGGTCGCCTACGGCCACGTCCAGGTGCACGCGAAGCCGTTCGCCGAGGGCGTCGTCGTCCTCGACCACCGCGGCTCCGGCGCGTACGCCGACAACGTCGAGCTGGTCGTCGGCGACGGCGCGCACCTCACGGTCATCGCGGTCCAGGACTGGGCCGACGACGCCGTGCACGTGTCCTCGCACCACGCGAAGCTGGGCCGCGACGCGACCCTGCGGCACACCGTGATCACGCTCGGCGGCGACGTCGTGCGCCTCACCCCCACGGTGACCTACGCCGGTCGCGGCGGCGACGCCGAGCTGCTCGGCCTGTACTTCGCCGACGCCGGTCAGCACCTGGAGCACCGCCCCTTCATCGACCACGCGGTGGCGAACTGCCGCAGCAACGTCGTCTACAAGGGCGCGCTGCAGGGCCAGGACGCCCGTACCGTCTGGATCGGCGACGTGCTGATCCGCGCGGCCGCCGAGGGCACCGAGACATTCGAGCTGAACCGCAACCTGGTCCTCACCGACGGCGCCCGCGCCGACTCGGTGCCGAACCTGGAGATCGAGACCGGCGAGATCGAGGGCGCGGGCCACGCCAGCGCCACGGGCCGGTTCGACGACGAGCAGCTGTTCTACCTCCAGGCCAGGGGCATCCCCCAGGACCAGGCGCGACGGCTGGTCGTGCGCGGTTTCTTCCACGAGATCCTGCTGAAGATCACGGTTCCCGAGGTGCGCGAGCGTCTGGAGGCCGCGATCGAGGCCGAGCTGCAGGCGGTCGGGGCGTGAGCATGGCCCGCGCGTGTTCCCTCACCGAGCTCGACGACCGCAAGCCGCTGGCCGTCGAGCTCGGCGAGGAGGACACGCCGGTCGTGCTCGTCCGCGACGGCGAGCAGGTGCACGCGTTGCGCGACGTGTGCTCGCACGCCGAGATCTCCCTCAGCGAGGGAGACGTGTCGAAGCGGGGGATCGAGTGCTGGTTGCACGGTTCCTGCTTCGACCTGCGCACGGGAGCCCCGTCGTCGCCACCGGCCACCGAGCCGGTCGACGTGTTCGCCGTCGAACTGCGCGACGGTGACGTCTTCGTCGACGTCGCCGTCACCACCAACTGACCTGCCGTCACCACAGGAGAACCAAGCAGTCATGGCCACGCTGGAAATCAAGGACCTGCACGTCTCGGTCACCACCGAGGACGGTCCCAAGGAAATCCTCAAGGGCGTCGACCTGACCATCCGGTCGGGCGAGACGCACGCCATCATGGGCCCCAACGGCTCCGGCAAGTCCACGCTGTCCTACGCCGTCGCCGGTCACCCGAAGTACCACGTGACCTCCGGTTCGGTGACGCTGGACGGCGAGGACGTCCTGGAGATGAGCGTGGACGAGCGCGCTCGCGCCGGTCTCTTCCTCGCCATGCAGTACCCGGTCGAGGTCCCCGGTGTCTCCATGTCGAACTTCCTGCGCACCGCCGCCACCGCGGTCCGCGGCGAGGCCCCGAACCTGCGCCACTGGGTCAAGGAGGTCAAGGGCGCGATGTCCGACCTGGACATCGACCCGGCCTTCGCCGAGCGCAGCGTCAACGAGGGCTTCTCCGGCGGTGAGAAGAAGCGCCACGAGATCCTCCAGCTGTCGCTGCTGGCGCCGAAGATCGCGATCCTCGACGAGACCGACTCCGGTCTGGACGTCGACGCGCTGCGCGTGGTCTCCGAGGGCGTCAACCGCTACAAGGAGTCGAGCGAGGTCGGCGTCATGCTGATCACGCACTACACGCGCATCCTCAAGTACATCAAGCCCGACTTCGTGCACGTGTTCTCGGCCGGTCGCGTCGTCGAGTCCGGCGGCCCCGAGCTGGCCGACGTGCTGGAGAACGAGGGTTACGTGAAGTACACCGGGAAGCAGGAAGTCGCCAGCATCGGCTGACGTTGCACCTGGTGGACCCGAACTGAGCAGAACTGTTGAGAGGGGGCGTCGAGCAGTGACGACCACGACTGCTGCGCCGCTGGACGTCGCCGCGCTCCGTGCGGACTTCCCGATCCTGGGGCGCACGGTGCGCGACGGCAAGCGGCTGGTCTACCTCGACTCCGGCGCCACCTCGCAACGCCCGAGGCAGGTGCTGGACGCCGAGCGGCTGTTCCTGGAGACCGCGAACGCGGCCGTCCACCGGGGGGCCCACCAGCTCGCCGAGGAGGCGACCGACGCCTACGAGGGCGCGCGGTCCCGCATCGCCGACTTCGTCGGCGCGTCCGCCGACGAGCTGGTGTTCACCAAGAACGCCACCGAGGGCGTCAACCTCGTCGCCTACGCGATGGGCAACTCGGCGACGGCCGGCCCCGAGGCCGCGCGGTTCGTGCTCGGCCCCGGTGACGAGATCGTCGTCACCGAGATGGAGCACCACGCGAACCTCGTCCCGTGGCAGCAGCTGTGCCTGCGCACGGGCGCCACGCTGCGCTGGTTCGGCGTCACCGACGACGGCAGGCTCGACCTGTCGAACGTCGACGAGCTGATCACCGAGCGCACGCGGGTCGTGGCGTTCACCCACCAGTCGAACGTGCTCGGCACGGTCAACCCGGTGAGCGTGCTCGTCGAGGCCGCCAGGAAGGTCGGCGCGCTGACGCTGCTGGACGCGTGCCAGTCGGTCCCGCACGCGCCGGTCGACCTGCACGCCCTCGGCGTGGACTTCGCCGTGTTCAGCGGCCACAAGATGCTCGCCCCGTCGGGCATCGGCGTCCTCTACGGCCGCCGCGAGCTGCTGGAGGCGCTGCCGCCGTTCCTCACCGGCGGCTCGATGATCGAGATGGTGCACATGGCGTCCTCGACGTTCGCACCGCCGCCGATGCGCTTCGAGGCCGGTGTCCCGATGACGTCGCAGGCCGTCGGCCTGGGCGCGGCCGTGGACTACCTGAACGCGATCGGCGTCGAGCGCATCGCCGCGCACGAGCACGTGCTCACCGAGGCCGCCCTGCGCGGCCTGGCGGAGATCCCCGGCGTGCGGATCGTCGGCCCCACCGAGGTCGTGGACCGCGGCGGCGCGGTGTCGTTCGTCATCGACGGCGTGCACCCGCACGACTCCGGTCAGGTGCTCGACAGCCTCGGCATCGCCGTCCGCGTCGGCCACCACTGCGCGTGGCCGCTGCACCGCAGGCTCGGCGTCCCCGCCAGCGTGCGGGCGAGCTTCTACCTCTACAACGATCTCGACGAGGTCGCCGCGCTGCTGGACGGTGTCCGCGAGGCGCAGCGGTTCTTCGGGGTGGGATGAGCGATGCAGCTTCAGCAGATGTACCAGGAGATCATCCTGGACCACTACAAGAACCCGCACGGCCGCGGTCTGCGCGACCCGTTCGACGCCGAGTCGTTCCAGGTCAACCCGACCTGCGGTGACGAGGTGACGTTGCGGGTCAAGGTCGACGGCGACACCGTCACCGACGTCTCCTACGACGGCCAGGGCTGCTCCATCAGCCAGGCGTCCACGTCCGTGCTCACCGACCTCGTCGTCGGCAAGCCGGTGGGCGAGGCGATGGAGAAGCTCGACGCGTTCGTGGCGCTCATGCAGAGCCGCGGCACCGTCGAGCCGGACGAGGACGTCCTGGAGGACGGCATCGCCTTCGCGGGCGTGTCGAAGTACCCGGCGCGCGTGAAGTGCGCGCTGCTGGGCTGGATGGCGTTCAAGGACGCCGTGTCACGGACCGAGGGAGCGAAGACGGCATGACCGAGGACGTGATCCGAGGCGTGGAGGGCCTGCCCGAGCCCCCCGCGCCCAAGGCCGAGGTGGCCTCGCTCGACGACCTCGAGGAGGCCATGCGCGACGTGGTCGACCCCGAGCTGGGCATCAACGTCGTCGACCTGGGGCTCGTGTACGACATCCGCGTGGACGAGAAGAACACCGCGCTCATCGACATGACCCTGACCTCGGCGGCGTGCCCGCTGACCGACGTCATCGAGGACCAGACGCGCGCCGCGCTCGTCGGCGGTCCCGGCGGGGGCCTGGTGGACGACTTCCGCATCAACTGGGTGTGGATGCCGCCGTGGGGCCCCGAGAAGATCACCGACGACGGCCGGGAGCAGCTCCGAGCGCTGGGCTTCACCGTCTGACCGCGAGATGAGCCTTCGGGAGCCCGCGACACCACCGGTGTCGCGGGCTCCCGCGCGTCCGGCCCCGCTCACTCCAGGTCGATGCGCGCGTGCGGGCCGCAGAAGCCGGTGACGCGGTCGAGCAGCGTGCGCAGCACCTCCGCGCCGTCCTCCTGACCGGCGTCCTCCGCCCGGTCGACGCCCGCCTCCAGCTCGGCGACGACGGCGTCCCCGCTCAGACCGGCGGCGTTGGCCGCCAGCAGCTCCTCGACCAGGCGGTCCACCGCGGCACCAGCGGCCACGGCGTCGATCCGGGCCGCCCTCTCGTCGTTCGCGCTCACGGTGCCTCCCGTCGACGGACACGGTTGCGGCGGTGCGTCGACCGTGGTCCACAACGCCGCCGTGGCGTGCACCAGATCACGGTAGTCCGACAGGGACATCGCCACACCGGGGGAGATGAACCCGTGCCCGGTGTTGCCCGGGTCGGCGACGTAGGACAACTGAGCCGGGACGAGGTCGTCCGAGTCCAGCTGCCAGACCAGCACCTTCTTGTTCGTCCCGTTCCACGGCTGGCCCGCGGGTCTCCGCCACCGCGGCAGGTTGCAGCCGCTGTCCGGGGAGACCGACATCCCCTGCGGCTTGCCCGCGTTCGTCGGGCTCACCCACGGCGCGCCCTGCTCGTCGTAGGTGGTCACGTCGGCGTCGCGCACACCGAGCTTGTCGCCGCTGTCGTCCCCGGTGAGAGGACCGTCTCCGGCGGCGTTGGGCAAGATTCCGCGGTAGAGGAGGGTCATGGTCGTCACGCCTTGTGGTTGTAGGCGACGAAGCAGTAGCTGGCGATTCCCGCCGGTTCGTCGTGCACGTCGTGCGCCGACGCGGTGACCATGTAGCAGTCGACGATCAATCCGTCGTGGAAGTTGTACCGCTTGCTGAAGGGAGTCCAGTCCAGCGATTCCTCCTTGAACCGGTCGGCGAACAGCGTGCCGAGGTTCTGGGACAGTTCGATGGAATCCTGCGGTCCCAGGGAGTCCTTGAACACCGTCTGGAGGTACGTCGTGATGTCGGAGATCCCGTTGGTCTTGTCCCACACGATGATGTCCTCGGCCGCGGCCACCGGGAGGTCACCGGTCGTCGGCTGAGAACGCAGTCCCTCGTAGTAGTAGCCGTACTGCGTGGCGAAGTTCGTCTCGCAGTAGGTCCAGGTGTCTGTGCTGATCACCGCGCCGGGATCGTCGTCCGCCGCGCTCAGGACCCTCGTCGCGCGCTCCCGGTACACCGCTCCGGCCAGCAGCGCTTCCGCGGCTTTCGCGAGAGCCTCCAGCGCGATCGGAGCCAGGATCTTGACCACGGTCTTCACACCTTGCGCCATTTCTTCCTCCACGTCGAACACCTCGCCGAGGTCGAGAAGATTCTCGACACCGGACAAGGTTGCGGGATGAAAAACAGCGTCACAAGATGCATCCGCATGAGGGCAGACAACCCTCGATCGTGTGATGAAATCACGGGCCGCGACGATCTTTAGCTAAATGGTGTGCTCGTCGCGGAGAGGCTTGGTCGATCCGGTTGATTCGCCCAGCGCGTTCTTCTCCGCGACGGCGCGGTACCGGATCAGAGCGGGTTCGTCTGCGCCACCAGCATCCCCACGACGTCCTCCAGCCGCCCGCGCCGGGAGAACGCCCTGCGCTGCCGCGCCGCCCCCGACCCGTCCAGCAGCAGCCGGTCCACTCCGTCGCTCACCAGCTCGTGCTCGCCCGCGGCCTCCAGCGCCGGCCGCACCGCGGTCAGCAGCGACGCCACCAGGTCGGCGGCTGGCACCAGCGCACCCGACAGCGGGTCCACGCCCAGCCCCTCCAGGCCGTCGCGCGCCGCGCGCCACAGCGCCACCTTCAGCAGGTGCTGCGGCACGGCGGGCGCCGGCAGCGGCGAGGTCAGGGCGGTCGCGGCGAGGGCACGCACCACGGCGGCGATCAGCGCGGCCTCGTCGACCGTCGCCGCCACGTCGCACACCCGCAGCTCCAGCGTCGGGTGCGCCGCGGACAGCCGCACGTCCCAGTACAGCATCGCCGGGTCCAGCGCCGCCCCGCTCGCGACGATCACGTCCCGCAGCGCGCGGTACTCGGCGGGGGAGCTCAGCCACGGCGGCGGACCCGCCGACGGCCACCGCCCCCACACCACGTACCGCCAGCTCGCGTACCCGGTGTCCCGCTCGTCCCAGTAGGGGGAGTTCGCGCTCAGCGCGAGCAGCGTCGGCAACCACGGCCGCAGGTGGTTGCTCACCAGGACCTTCGCCTCGTCGTCCGGCAGCCCGACGTGGACGTGACAGCCGCAGATCGCCAGGTCGTCCGTCAGCGCGCCGTACTCCTCGGACATCCGGTGGTAGCGCGGCCGACGCGTCAGCGGCACCGGCAGCGAGTCGCCCAGCACCGGCGTCCCGGTCGCGACGAGCCGCGCGCCGTGCCGCGCCGCGAGGTCGATCAGGTCCGTGCGGGCCCGCGCGAGCTGGTCCCGCACCTCCACCGCCGTGCGGCACACCCCGGTCGCCGACTCCACCTGGTAGCGCACGATCTCCGCCTGGAGGTCGCTGTCGCGCTCACCCGCGTCCGCCAGCACCTCCGCGGCACGGGTGGCGACCCTCCCGGTGCGCGCGTCGACCAGGACGAACTCCTCCTCCACCCCGACCGACAGCAGCTCCCGCGAGCCGGCACGCCGCACCCGAGCGAGGTGGTCTCCGCTGAGCTGGGCCTCACCCACTCCGCCTCCCACTGCACCCGGTGACTGTGCAAATGCTATGAGTGATGACAGCGGGACACAGGCGGCAACAGGGTTGATTCGGACGCGCGGATGGCGTCATTCACCGCGGCGACGGCACGGGCAGCACCAGACGCCTGCGCATCCCCCACGACGAGTCGAGGAACAGCGCCCCCATCGCCGCGTACACCCCGGTCACGTCGTCCCGTCCCGACAGGTACGCCCGTTGCAGGTGCGCCGGCATCCGGAAGAACGAGTCGAAGAACTCCGGCACCCGCTCCGGCGGGAACGCGAGCAGCGCCTCCAGGCCACGCCTGCGGCACAGGTGCACCAGCTTCGCCGACGGCGACCAGACCACGTCGCGGATCGCGGCGCGCACCGCCTCCCCGCCGCGCGGCAGCGCGTCGACGACCGCCGCCGCCACCTCGGGCGCGAGCCGCAGCGACGTCGCCACGCTGTACCCGGTGGCCGGGTGCACCAGCGCCGCCGCCGCGCCGAACGCCACCGAGCGCGGTCGCGGCACGTCCACCGGGAAGCGCACCAGCTCGTGCGCCGACGTCGGACGCACGCCGAGAGCCGCCAGCCTGGAGCGCAGACGCAGCTGCAACTCCCGCAGCGGCAGTCCGGGACGCCTGGCCAGCGAGGTCTCCTCCAGCAGCACGCGGTCGTCGCCCAGCGGGATCGCGTAGAGGAACGTCGGCCACCGCTGCTCGGCGTGCGGTGGCTGCCGCCAGTCCATCAGCACCGCCTCGCCCGGACCCACCACCGCCCGCGCGTCCTCCGCGCTGACCACCGTGCCGAACGCCGTCTGCTCGGCGCAGCGCCGCCGCGGGGGAGCGCCACCGGCGTTCACCACCACCGACGCGGCCAGCCGCGTGCCGTCCGCCAGCGCCACGGTGCTGCCGTGCGGACCGTGCGCGGTGCGCACCGCCTTGCCCGCGACCACCGTCACCGACCCCGGCAGCTCGTGCAGCCGCAGGTTGTCCAGCACCGCGTAGTGCCGGTCGATCCGGTGCTCCCGCAGCGCCACGGCCCGCACGTCCGTCGCCGTCGCCAGCACCGGCGTACCGGCGGGCAGCTCGTCCGCCCACGCCCCGTAGGTCGCGGTCCACCGCCGGTCCGGGTGCGGGTCGACCAGCGTCGTGCTCAG
Source organism: Umezawaea beigongshangensis (assembly GCF_016464305.1). Taxonomy (GTDB): domain Bacteria; phylum Actinomycetota; class Actinomycetes; order Mycobacteriales; family Pseudonocardiaceae; genus Umezawaea_A; species Umezawaea_A beigongshangensis. Next base: position 1,821 of record NZ_JAEIOJ010000017.1, on the reverse strand, counting down.
CCCCGCGTCCGCGCAGGCCCTCACCAGGGCACGACCCGCCGGCCCGCCGCCCACCACGATCACGTCCACCGGTGCCACGCTATGGGACGGCCGACGGGCCGCACGACGAGGCAGGACGTGGTCGTAGGCTCACAGCCCAGTCGAACAGGGAGAGCGCAGGCCGATGAACGCCACCAACCAGCTGGATCAGCTCCGCGAGGACCACGCCGCACTCGTCGCCGAGGGGCTGTCCCTCGACCTGACCCGCGGCAAGCCCTCGTCCGCCCAGCTGGACCTGTCCAAGCCGCTGCTGGACGTCGCGCAGTCGGAGGACTTCCGTGCCGCCGACGGCACCGACGCCCGCAACTACGGCGGTCTCGTCGGTCTGCCCGAGCTGCGCGCGGTGTGGAGCGAACTGCTCGGCGTCCCGGCCGCGCAACTGCTCGCGATGGGCAACTCCAGCCTGGAGCTGATGCACGACAGCATCGTCAACGCACTGCTCACGGGCACCACCGACGGCCCGCGCTGGGTGGACGAGCCGGTCGTCAAGTTCCTCTGCCCGGTGCCCGGCTACGACCGGCACTTCGGCATCTGCGAGCGCTACGGCATCGAGATGGTGCCCGTGCCGCTGACCGACGACGGCCCCGACCTCGACGTGGTGAAGTCGCTCGTCGCCGCCGACCCGGCGATCAGGGGCATGTGGTGCGTGCCGACGTACAGCAACCCCACCGGCACCACCTACTCCGACGAGACGGTCCGCGAGCTGGCCTCCATGCCCACCGCGGCACCCGACTTCCGCCTCTTCTGGGACAACGCCTACGCGATCCACCACCTCGGCGACGACGAGGTGCGCGTCGCCGACGTGCTCACCCTCGCCGCGGAGGCGGGCCACCCGGACCGCCCCCTCGTGTACGGCTCGACCTCGAAGATCACCGTCGCCGGTGGCGGGGTGTCGTTCTTCGGCGCGTCCCCGGCGAACGTGGCCTGGTTCCAGGCGTTCCTGCAGAAGCGGACCATCGGCCCGGACAAGCTCAACCAGCTGCGCCACCTGCGCTTCCTCCCCGACGCCGACAGCGTGCGCGCGCACATGCGCCGCCACCGCGACGTGATCCGGCCGAAGTTCGACCTCGTGCTCTCGGTGCTGGAGGAGACGCTCGGCGGGAAGGACGTGGCCACCTGGACCGCGCCCACCGGCGGCTACTTCATCAGCCTCGACGTGCCGGACGGCTGTGCCCGCCGCGTCGTGGAGCTGGCCGCCCTGGCGGGCATCGCGCTGACGCCCGCCGGCGCCACGTTCCCGCACGGAGACGACCCGAGGGACCGCAACATCAGGCTCGCGCCGACGTTCCCGGCCATCGGGGAGGTCGAGCGGGCGACCCGCGGACTCGCGGTGTGCGTGCTGCTCGCGGCCGCCGAGAAGGCGGCGAAGGGCTAGCGCCTGCGTCGCCGCACTCGTTCGGGGTGGTCCCGGTCACACCGTGCGTCCGAACGGCCCGCCCGTGCCGGTCCGGTGACCTGTTCGCGGGACGATGACCAGCGGAAACGGGGCGAGGCGAGTGAACGCACCCCCCGATTTGCTTCCCCGTTGGTCGCCGTGTAACTTTCTCTCTGCCAGCGCGGAACGGGCCGGAGAGCCGGAAGGCGACACGGAACGAGCGTGGCGGGGGTCACGAACCAAGCTCCCATCTCGGATGGTAGAGTGGATGACCTGTTAGATCAGATGCTTCACGTACGACACAGCCCCGGATTTGCCCGCGGTTTCGCTGCGGTTGATGATGGTGTGCGCGTGTTCTTTGAGAACTCAACAGCGTGCCGAATAGCCAGTAAATTGTATGAAACCTC
>NZ_JAEIOJ010000016.1 GCF_016464305.1 Umezawaea beigongshangensis | reverse complement strand
CCACCACGACGACGTGGTGTGGCCGCTGCTGCGCCACTGGAAGATCTTCGAGCTGGAGGGTCTCGGCGAGGTCGGCGCGGTGGGGCCGCGGCCGACGACCTGACCGACGGGTGTCAGCGACGCGTCCACTCGCTCGGGCGGGAGGTGCGGGTCCACTCGCTGGGGCGGCCGGTGCGGGGGGACTCGGTGCGGTTGATCATGACTCGCTCCTGGTTCACGTGGGGTGTGACCCCCGTCCGGAGCCGCGACACTGAGTCATCGATTGGCTAGGGTCGGTGACACCGGACAGGGCCTGGGGGGTGACGGCGTGCATCGAATGGACCCACGCCGGTGGCGAGTGTGGTCCCTGTCCCGTTGGGTGTTAACCCTCGTCCTGGGCGTCGAAGCCGCCACCCTCGTCGTCCTCGCGACCACCACACACCTCGATCAGGTGACCACCCGATCGTGGATCTGGTTCGGCCTGCTCAGCACCGCCGCCGTGATCCACCTGGAGGCGGCGCGCGGCATCGAGCGCATCCGGGAGATCGCCGCGGACGGCACCCCCTACACCCACATGCAGTCGGTGTGGTTCTTCGCGGGTGTGCTGCTGCTGCCGCTCCCCCTGATCACCGCGCTGATCCTGATCAGCTTCAGCCACGAGTGGTGGCGGGTGTTCCGCGGTCGCGCCGTCGTCTACCGCAAGGTCTACTCGGCGTGCACGGTCGTCCTCGGCTGCGGCGCGGCTGTCCTCGCGCTCGGGGCGTTCTACCCCGGTGCCGGTCAGCCCTACGCCGCCGTCGTCGACGGGCCGCTGGGGCTCGCGGCCGTCCTGGTGGCCGGGCTGCTCTACCGCCTGGTGAACTACGCGCTGATCGTGACCGCGATCGTCGTGACCAACCCCGACCGGCCCGCCCGCACCGCGCTGGGCCACCCGTCCGACCAGCTGATCATCGCCGCCTCGATCGGACTGGGCCACGCCGTGACGACCGTCGTGGTGGAGCGGCCGTGGTCGATGCCGCTGCTGCTGGTCACCGTGCTCGCCCTGCACCTGGGCCTGCTGCTGCCGCAGTTCCGCACCGCCGCGCGGACCGACGGCAAGACCGGCCTGGTGGACGCCACCTTCTGGAACGACGTGGCGGTCCGCGAACTGGACCGGGCTCGCCGGCTCTCCAGCAGCCTGGGTGTCCTGCTGGTCGACCTGGACCACTTCAAGCACATCAACGACCGCTACGGCCACCTCGCCGGTGACGAGGTCCTCAAGGCCGTCGCCACCGCGCTGCGGCAGGTCGTGCGCGGTCACGACCTGGTGGGCCGCTTCGGCGGCGAGGAGTTCGCCGTGCTGCTGCCGGGGGTGGACACCGGTGCGGCAGAGGCGGCCGCCGAACGCGTCCGCGCCACCATCAGCGTCCTCACCGTCCGGGTGGTCGACCGCAGCGGCTCCCCGCAGACGATCGCGGGCCTGACCTGCTCGGTGGGAGCCGCGGTGTACCCGGAGACCGCCAAGGAGCTCAGCCCGCTGCTGCTGGCCGCCGACGAGGCGCTCTACCAGGCGAAGAACACCGGCCGCGACCGCACGAGGGTCGCGCTCGTGCCGGACACCCGCCGCCCGTCGGACTGACGTGATCACCGACCTGGACCCGTCCGACGACGCGACCGCCAGCGCCGTGCGCACCATCGGGCTGCGCGCCTGCGCCGTGGAGGCGGCGCTGATCGGCTCCACGGCCGTTCCCGCCCTGTCCGAGAGCCTCGCGCAGATGCGCGCGCAGCCCGTGCGGTGGCTCGGCGCGCACGTCGACGGGCGGCTGGCGGCGTTCCTGGCTCGCAGCGACCTCGGCGACGGCACGATCGACGTGGAACGGCTCTGCGCGGACCCGGCGCACTTCCGCCGCGGACTCGCCTCCCGCCTGCTGGAACGCGTCGTGGACGAGGGCCGGGACGTCCTGGTCAGCACGGGCGCGGCCAACCTCCCCGCGCTCGCCCTCTACGCGCGGTTCGGCTTCGTCCTCGTCCGGCACGTCGAACCGGAGCCGGGCGTGCGGCTGGCGCTGCTGCGGCTGACCGCTCAGAAGTCCAGCCGGTAGAACACCGCGGTCCGCGCGACGGCGCTCAGCGCCGTCGCGCGACGCACGCGCGGGTGGATCGACTCCAGGTCCGGGCCACCTTCGATCCCCCGGTGGAACGTCGCCCCCGCGGCCTGCACGAGCCGACGGACTCGCAGCCCTCGCGCGGCGGCAGGAGCCGGTCGCGCGGGGCGATCACGTCGGGGTGGTCGACGTCGAACCACCGCGCACCGCGACCCGGATCGACGCGGTGGGCCCGGCTGTCCAGACCGCAGCCGAGGTGCAGCACGACGCACCGCCGGTGCTCGACCAGGAACTCGCGGGTCCACGTGTCGAGCCGTCGTGTCCCCGAGGAGCGGCTCGGCCGACCGCGCGTCCAGCGCCCTGGCGTGCAGCGTGGCCCGTTCGCCGGCGAGGTCGCTCTTCGCCGTCCGCCGCACCAGGGCCACGGGCGCTCGGTGACGACGGACCCGTTCACGCCCCCGCCTCGACCGGTGAGCCGCCGGAGGTGGTGGGAACGGCCGACAGCAGTGCGCGGGTGTACTCGTGGCGCGGGGCGAGCAGCACCTGTTCCACGGGCCCCTGCTCCACGATCGAACCGCGGTACATCACCGCGACCCGGTCGGCGATGTTCCAGGCCAGCCCCAGGTCGTGGGTGATCACCAGCGCCGCCAGGTCCAGTTCGTCGCGCAGCCGCAGCAGCAGGGCCAGGATCTCCCCGCGCACCGACGCGTCCAGCGACGCCACCGGCTCGTCGGCCACCAGCAGGCGCGGCCCCAGCGCCAGCGCTCCGGCGATGACCACGCGCTGCCGCTGCCCGCCGGACAGCTCGTGCGGCAGCGAGCCGGAGAACTCCTCCGGCGGTCGCAGTTCCGCCCGCGACAGCGCGTCGGCGACGAGTGCGGCCTCGTCGCCGGGCGTGTGGTGGATGCGCAGCCCCTCGGCCACCGCCTCGTACACCGAGTGCCGGGGGTTCAGCGCGCTGGTCGGGTCCTGGAGCACGAGCTGCACCTGCCTGCGGTACTCCCGCAGCCCCCTGGACGACGTCGGCAGCGGCGCACCGTCGAACAGCACCCGCCCCGAGTCGGCCCTCTGCAACCCCAGCAGCGTGCGGGCCAGCGTGGTCTTGCCCGAGCCGGACTGCCCGACCAGCGCCAGGATCTCCCGCGGCCGGATCTCCAGGTCCACGCCGTCGACCGCGCGGACGAGCTCGCCGCCGCGGTCGCGGAAGGACACCCGCAGTCCCTCGGTGCGCAGCAGCGGCTCGGTCAGCGCGGAGGCGCCGGTGCTCGCGTAGCGGAACGCCGGATCGCCCACGGTGGGGAACGCGGCGGCCAGCGCACGGGTGTGCTCGTGCCGCGGGGAGGCGACGACCTCGCGCGCCGGTCCCTCCTCGACGACCTCGCCCCGGTACATGACCGCGAGCCGGTCGCAGGTGCTGGTGAGCACGGACAGGTCGTGACTGATCATCACCAGGCCGATGCCGCGCTCGGTGACGAGCTGGTTCAGCACGCCCAGCACCTGCTTCTGCACGATCACGTCCAGCGCGGTGGTGGGCTCGTCGGCGACGACGAGCCGCGGTGAGCACGCCAGCGCCATCGCGATCATCACCCGCTGCTTCTGCCCGCCGGACAGCTCGTGGGGGTAGGCGCGCGCCCTGCTCACCGGCAGCTCGACCTGGGCGAGCAGGTCGGCGACGCTGCCGTCGGTGCCGTGCACGCGCATCGGCTCGGCGATCTGCTCGCCGACGCGGCGCACCGGGTTGAGCGCGTGCATGGCGCCCTGGAACACCACCGAGCCCCGCGCCCAGCGCACCGCGCGCAGCCTGCCCCAGCTCATCGCCGCGACGTCCTCGCCCTCCAGCAGGACCTTCCCCGTGACCTCGGCGGTGGGCGGCAGCAGCCGCAGCACCGACATGGCCACGGTGGACTTGCCGCAGCCCGACTCGCCGGCCAGGCCGAGGGTCTGACCGGCGTCCAGGGTCAGGTTCACCCCGCGCACGGCCTGCACGTCGCCCCGGCCGGAGCGGTAGCGCACGCCCAGGTCGCGCAGCTCCAGCAGGTGCCCGTGCCCCGCCTCGGTCTCCCGTCGGGTGCTCACCGCTCTCCCCTCAGCCTCGGGTCGAGCACCGTCTCCAGCGCCCGGCCGCACGACGTGAACGCCAGCACCACGACCACCACTCCCAGGCCCGGTGGCAGCAGGAACCACCAGGCTCCCTTGGACACCGCGCCCTGCACGGTCGCCGTGTGCAGCATCGACCCCCACGACACGCGGGTGGGGTCTCCGAGTCCGAGGAACGACAGGGTCGACTCCGCCACGATCGCGCTGGCCACGGTGAGCGTGGTGTTGACGAACACCAGGGGCAGCACCGCGGGCAGCACGTGCCGGCCGATGACGTGGCGGTGGCCGCCGCCGAGAGCCCTGGCGCGCTCGATGAACGGCCGTCCCTCGATGGTCAGCGTCTGCGCCCGCACCAGCAGCGCCGTCGACGGCCACGACGTCACGCCGATGGCCAGCACGATCGTGCCCAGCCCGCGGGGCAGCACCGTGGACAGCGCGATGGCGAGCACCAGCGAGGGCAGCACCAGGAAGAAGTCGGTGACGCGCAGCAGCGTCGCCGAGGCCCAGCCGCCGAAGTGCGCGGCGAGCACGCCGATCAGCGAGCCGATGCCCACGGACAGCACCGTCGCCGCCAGGCCCACCACCAGCGACACCCGCGTGCCCCACCAGGTCAGCAGCAGCACGTCGCGACCGGTGTTGTCGGTGCCCAGCCAGTGCTCCGCGCTCGGTGGCGCCCACAGCGGCGCGTCGACCCTGGTCACGTCCAGGCCCGCCTCGTCGGTCAGCAGCGGGACCAGCAGCGCCAGCACCACCACCGCGCCGAGCACGACGAGCCCCACCAGGCCGCCGCGGTTGCCGCGGAACTCCCGCCACACGCCGGCCGCGGCGGAGCGGCGGCGCCGCCAGACGATGCTCGAACCGCTCATGAGGCGCGCACCCGTGGGTCGAGGACCCGCAGCAGCAGGTCGGCGAGCAGGTTCATCACGATCACCGCTCCGGCGAGCACGACGAACGTGCCCTGCAACAGCGGCAGGTCGGGGCCGCTGAGGGCCTCGTAGGTCAGCAGGCCCAGCCCCGGCCAGGAGAACACCGTCTCCACGGTGATCGCGCCGGACACCACCAGGCCCAGGTGCATGAACACCTGGGTCACGGTGGGCAGCAGCGCGTTGGGCACGGCGTGCCGGCGGCGCACCTGGTCGTCGCGCAGCCCCTTGGCCTTCGCGGTGATCAGGTAGTCCGCGCCCATCTCCTCCAGCAGCGACGAGCGCATCACCAGGAGGTACTGCGCGTAGACGACGGCGATCATCGTCAGGCACGGCAGGACCATGTGGTGGGCGACGTCGAGGATCTCCGGGAGCAGGCCCGGCGGTGTGCCGGAGGAGCGGATGCCTCCGCTGGGGAACAGGTCGCCGGTGACGACGAGCAGCAGCAGCCCCAGCCAGAACGTCGGCATCGCCCACAGCGTGAGCGCCACACCGGTGGAGATCTGGTCGAAGCGGCTCGCCCGCCGCCACGCGCTGCGCACCCCCAGCCAGAGCCCCAGCGCGACGGCGATCACGGTCGAGGTGCCCGCGAGCAGCAGCGTCGGCCCGACCCGCTCGCCGATCAGCTCGGCGACCGGACGCCGGTAGAAGTAGGACGTCCCGAGGTCACCGCGCACCAGCTGTCCCAGGTGCTCCAGGAACTGCACCGGCAGCGGGTCGTCCAGGCCGAACCTGGCGCGCATCTCCGCGATGAGCTCGGCGTTCATCGGCCGGCCCCTGGTCATCGCCACGACCGGGTCGCCGGGGACGACCCGGAACAGCAGGAACCCCAGCACGACGACCAGCAGCAGGCTCAGCAGCGCGCCGCCGACGCGACCGGCGACGTGCCGCAGCGTCGCGTGCGCGCCGGACCGTCCCGTGCGGGACGGTCCCGTCTCGTGCGCGTCCGCCGCGGGAGCGAGTGCGTCGGTCACTCCCGGTCCTCCGCGGTCGCCCTGCGCCGCCGGCCGATCAGCCACGCGCCACCGGCGAGCACGATCACCACACCCGCGACCACGGCCACCACCAGGCCGGTGCTGGTGCCGCGCGGGGCCGTCGCGGCGTCGGTGGGGGTGGCCCCGTAGTAGCCCCACACACCGTTCTGCTCCATGATCGAGCCGCCGGGGTCGGGCTGGACCTGGAAGCTCGCGAACCGGTCCTCGCGGTAGGCCTCCAGCACGTTGTCGTAGCCGAGGATCACCGCGGGGACCTGGTCGTAGAACCGCTGCTGCATCTCCTTGACGATCTCGGCGCGCGCGTCCTGGTCGACCTCGGTCGCCTGCTGGGCGTAGAGCCGGTCGTAGGTCTCGTCGCAGAAGAACGTGTCGGTCGTGCCGCCCGTGCCCGCGGCGTTGGGCCGCCGCGCGCAGGTGTGCAGGGACAGGATGAAGTCCGGGTCGGGATTGGTGCCCCAGCTGGAGAACAGGAGGTCGAACGCGCCGGACGTCGAGGTGTCGTTGAGCTGGTTGTCGTCGACGAGCTGCACGTCGACGCCCACGCCGACGTCGGCGAACGAGCGCTTGAGGAACTCGGCGGCCTGCTCGTCGTAGGCGCGGTTGGCGTGACCGACCAGCCGGAGGTTCAGCGCCCTGCCGTCGGGTCCCACGCGGATGCCGTCCGCTCCCCTGGCGTACCCGGCGGCGTCGAGGTCGGCGTTGGCCGCGTCGAGGTCGAACGTCCTGGGCCGGGCCGGCGTGAAGTGGAACCTGGCGTTGGACGGCGGCATCAGTCCGGTGCCCGGTTCCGCGTACCCGCCGTTGACCCGCTCCACGATGGTGTCGACGTCGACGGCCTTCGCCAGCGCCTGGCGCACCCGCACGTCCTGGAGGGCGGGGTGGCCGTCGCCGATGGGCTCGCCGGTGCTGGTCGCGGCGCCGGAGTTGAACACCAGCTCGTTGAAGCGGCTTCCCCGCCCCTTGTTCAGGCCGATGTCGTCCGCGTCCCGCAACGAGTCGTACTGGGCGGGTCCGAGGCGGTTGATCAGGTCGACCTCGCCCTTGCCCAGGGCCTGCACGGCGGCGTCGAGGTTCTTGTAGCTGACGAAGTGCAGCTCGGAGATCTTCGGCGCGCCCCGCCAGTAGTTCGGGTTGGCCGTGAGCTTGATGAACTCGTTGGGCCGGTGCTCCGCGAGCAGGAACGGCCCGCTGCCCACGACCGGGGCCTGGTCGTTGGCGTGGTTCTCGACGTCGGTGACACCGGCCCACACGTGCTCCGGGACGATCGGGACGTCCAGGGCGAGCATCGTCGCCTGCGGCGTCTTCGTCCTCACGACCAGGGTGCGCGGGTCGGGCGCGGTCACCGACTCGAAGTTCGCGACGAAGTTGCCGTTGGCGGTGCGGGCCACCTCGTTCGTCAGCATGAGGTTGTAGGTGAACGCGACGTCCTCGGCGGTGATCTCCTCGCCGTCGGACCACTTCTTGCCCTCGGGGACGGTGAAGGTCCAGGTCAGGTCGTCGTCGCTGGTCGTCCACCCGTTCGCCAGGCCCTCGACCGGGCGCTGGTCCTTCGGGTCGTAGGCGGTGAGGAAGTCGTACATGAGACGCCCGACCTCGGTCCCCACCTGGGTGATCGAGAGGAAGGGGTTGAGCGAGTCGACCTGGCGCGTCAGCGCGACCCGCAGCGTCACCCCCTGCTGACCCACCGGTTGGGCGGCCGCCACCGGTGTTGTCGCGGCCGGAGCCACCACCGCCCCCAGCACGCCCACGACCGCCGCCAAGCTCCACCGTCGCGCACGCACGGTGACCACCCCTCTCCGCTCCGAAGTGTCAAGAAGTAACCACTGGGACCATGTCGGAGTCAACGAGTCCCCCCTCAACGGCCGGAGGCCGTAACGTGCACCGCGTGCGGATCATGATCTCGGCTGACATGGAAGGCGCAACAGGGGTCACCTGGACGGCGGACGTCCTTCCCGGCACGGAGCAGTGGCAGCGGTTCCGCGCGCTGTTCACCGGTGACGTCAACGCCTGCGTCGGGGGCCTGTGCGCGGGTGGCGCGGAGAGCGTGCTGGTGAACGAGGCGCACTCCTCGCAGCGCAACCTCCTGCTGGAGGCGCTGGACGACCGCGCGTCGATGCTGACGGGCAGGCACAAGCCGCTGTCGATGATGCAGGGCGTCGACTCGGGCGTGGACGGCGTGGTGTTCCTCGGCTACCACGCGGGCGCGGGCGAGGAGGGCGTGCTCGCCCACACCTACCTGGAGAACTCGATCACCGGCGTGTGGCTCGACGGGCGGCCGGCGAGCGAGGGCCGCCTCAACGCGGCGCTGGCCGCCGAGCACGGCGTGCCCGTCCTGCTGGTCACCGGGGACGACCGCGCGTGCGAGGACGCGCGGAGCTGGGCCCCCGCGGCCGAGGTGGTGGCGGTGAAGGAGTGCGTGAGCCGCTACGCCGCGATCTGCGCCACTCCCGCCATCACCTCCGCCCGCATCGCCGAGGCCGCGAGCAGGGCGATGACCGGCGCCGGAAGGGTCGAGCCGGTCGTGTCGGCGCACCGGATCGAGGTGGAGTTCGACGCCACGCACCTCGCGCACGCGGCCGCCGTCGTGCCTACGGTGGAGCTCGTGGACGTGCGCCGTGTCGGGTTCGACGCGGCCACCATGACCGACGCCGTGCAGGCGTTCAAGATCGTGACGGCCGTCGCGGCCGGCGCCGTGGAAGGGATCTATGGCTGAGGACGCCGTCGACCTCTGCGCACAGCTGATCAGGTTCGACACCACCAACTCCGGCCGCGGCGAGGCGAGGGGCGAGCGGGAGGCCGCCGAGTTCGTGGCGACCCACCTGGAGTCCAGCGGCGTCTCCGCGCAACTGCTGGAGTCCGCCCCGCGCCGGAGCAACGTGGTGGCCCGCGTACCCGGCACCGACCCGTCGCTGCCGGGGGTGCTGCTGCAGGCCCACCTGGACGTGGTGCCCGCCGATCCGGCCGAGTGGTCGGTGCCGCCGTTCTCCGGTCTGGTGCAGGACGGGTTCCTGTGGGGCCGGGGCTCCACGGACATGAAGGACATGACGGCCATGACGCTGTCGGTCCTCGCGGGCTGGGCGAAGCGGGGCGCGCGGCCGAAGCGCGACGTCGTGCTGGCGTTCGTCGCCGACGAGGAGGCCACCGGCGAGTTCGGCGCGAACTGGCTCGTCGCGCGGCACCCGGAGCTGTTCGACGGGTGCGCCGCGGCCATCGGCGAGTCGGGCGGGTTCACCCACCACGCGCTGGGCGCGCGCCTCTACCCCGTCGGCACCGCCGAGCGCGGCACGTCGCACCTGCGGCTCACGGCCACCGGACGCGCGGGGCACGGTTCGCGCCGCAACGACGACAACGCGGTGACGAAGCTGGTCAACGCGCTGGCGCGGATCGCGGCGCACCGCCACCCCGTGCGGCTGACGCCGACCGTGGAGGCGTTCCTCGAGCGGACCGGCGAGGCGCTGGGCGTGCGGGTGGACCTGGACGACGTCGACGGAACCCTGGCCCGCTTCGGTCCCGCCGCGAAGCTCGCGGAGAACACCGTCCGCAACAGCACCACCCCGACGGTGCTCGACGCCGGGTACAAGGTCAACGTCGTGCCGGGCAGCGCGACCGCCGAGCTGGACGTCCGCACGCTGCCCGGCACCGAGGACGAGCTGCTGGCCACGATCGACGGCCTGCTCGGGCCCGACGTGACCCGCGAGTTCATCCAGGACGCGCGGCCGGTGCAGGCGCCGATCGACTCGCCGTGGTTCAGCGCGATGGCCGACGCCCTGCGCGCGGAGGACCCCGAGGCCGTGGTGGTGCCCTACTGCATGGGCGGGGGCACCGACGCCAAGGCGTTCAGCCGGTTGGGCATCGCCTGCTACGGCTTCGCGCCGCTGGCGATCCCGCAGGACTTCGACTACCGGGCGATGGCGCACGGCGTGGACGAGCGGGTGCCGGTGGAGGGCCTGCGCTTCGGCGCCAGGGTGCTGGACCGCTTCCTGCTCTCCTGATCCGCCCGCGGCCGCGGACGGTGGCCGCAGCACGATCCGCGGGGTCTGCGGCACCGGCTTTCCCGGTACCACCGACGAGCAGGTCACCACCACCTCCGGGCAGGTGCTGGACCTCGCGGGACGCGACGACCCGACGGGGGTCGCCGGCTGCTGGGCCGACCGCGTCGACGTGATCACCGCGACCACGCCGCCCCGTCCGCCGACGTGGTCCTGGTGCGCCCCTACGGGCACGTGGCGTTCGCCGGTGCCGACGCCGGGGGTCTGGAGGACGCCCTGCGCACCTGGTTCGGGCTGCCCCAGCTCGCCGCGGCGTTCTAGGCTCGCGGTGACCTCCGCGCCGCGTTCCGCTCCGGAGCGCGCTCGGCGAGGGGCACCGACGGGAAGGTCTCGACGCCGTGGGAGAACGCCTGATCGCCACCAACGGGATCAAGCTGTGGAGCGAGGACTTCGGCGACGCCGCCGACCCCACCGTGCTGCTGATCGCGGGCGCGAACACCTCGGCGTTCGGCTGGCCGAACGAGTTCGTCGAACTGCTCGCCGACAGCGGGCGGCACGTCATCCGCTACGACCACCGCGACACCGGGCGCTCGACGTGGCAGGACCGCGCGCGGTCCCCCCGCTCGTTGCAGGAGGTCGCGGCCGACGCCGTCGCCGTGCTGGACGGGTGGGGTGCGCCCAGGGCCCACGTCGTGGGGTTCTCGCTGGGCTGCACCATCGGCCAGGTGCTCGCGCTGGACCACCCCGACCGGCTGCTCACCCTGAGCCTGCTGGCCGGTGCGGCGCTGGACGTGGACCTCGCCGAGAGCACGCGGTGCGCCCACTCCGGCGAACCCACTCCCACGGGGCTGCCCGCGCCGCGCCGGGAGATCCTCGACCTGTGGGCGGACCGGGCGACACCGGCCCGGTCAGCGGAGGACGAGCTGGACCGCAGGATCGCGGAACTGCGGGTGCTCGCGGGCGACGCGCTGCCGTTCGACGAGGCGGAGTTCCGACTCTGGGAACAGCGGTCCACCGCCCACGCCGGGACGACGTCGCAGCCGAGCGCCCACGGCCACGACGCCCCGGTGCCGACCTCGCGGGCCGCCGAGCTGGCCGGGGTGAGCACACCGACCCTGGTGGTGCAGGCGCCGCTGGACCCGATCAACCCGCCACCGCACGGCCGCCACCTCGCCGACCTGATCCCCGGCGCACGGCTGCTGGAGGTGCCGGGCATGGGGCACGCCCTGTCCGGTGCCGTGCACGGCCCGCTGGTCGCGGCCCTGCTGACGCACACCGCGTGACCGCACTGCCGCGTGACCGCACGACCGTGTGACCGCCGGGGCGCGGCCGCGTCGCCGACGCCGACGCGGCCTGCCGCACAGTGGCCGCCGAGCACCGGGCGGGTGCGCTGCCACGGGTGAGCCGGGGCGACCACGACCGCGGCCGGTTCACCCGGCAGTGCGCGGCGACGAACACCGAGCAGCCCCTCAGCAGCGAGCACACCCGTGCCGGGGCCGTGTCCACCACGGCTCGCGGGTCGCGCAGGCGTCCCCGCACGGCTCGGGCGCTGGATGGCCGCCACCACGGCGGCGGCGACTCCTCGAACATCGCCGCGCTCGTGCCGCACCTCGTCGGGAGCGGAGCGTGGACCGGGGTCACGCCCGTGATCCGACCAGCACCTCCACGCCGTCCAGCACCCGCTGGAGGCCGAACTCGAACGCGTGCGTCGCGTCCTGCGCCGACCCGTGCTCCTGGCCCGCCGCCGTGCCCACCCTGGTGGCGAGCGGGAAGCGCTGCGGATCCATGATCCGGGACAGCAGCGGCGCGTGCGCCGTCCACCACTGCTCGTCGGACACGCCGGTCAGCGTCTCGGCGTGCGCCTCGTCCAGCGCACGGCGCGCGGCGACCTGGACGTGTCCGGCGACGAGGCCGAGCACCGAGTCCATCTCGACGTCGGTGAGACCGATGCCGTCCACGGCGTGCAGCTCGTGGTCGTAGCGCGCGGTGACGTTCGGCCCCAGCACGGGTCGGCTGGTCGCGACCTGGAGCAGCCACGGGTGCCGCCGGTGGAGCGCGAAGTTCTCCCTGGCGACGCGTTCCAGCGCAGCGCGCCACCCGCTCTCGACCGCGCCCGAGGTGGGCAGCTCACCCGTCACGGTGTCCACCATGACGTCGACCAGCTCCGCCTTGCCGGGAACGTAGGTGTAGAGGGACATGGTCCCGACGCCGAGCCGCTCGGCGACGCGCCGCATCGACACCGCGGCCAGTCCCTCGGCGTCGGCGACCTCGACCGCGACGCGGACGATCCGGTCCACGCCCAGGTCCGGCTTGCCCCTGCGGCTCGCCTTCTCCCCGGTGCGCCACAGCAGCGCGAGACTGCGCGCCGGATCTCCGCTGCCGCCGTACTGCGTCGTCATAGGTCCCCGACCCTAGCGAAGCGTGTACCGTAGGTCGTACGGTACACCGTACGGAGTTAGGACGTGGCGTTGAACAGCAGCATCGAGCCCTTTCACGTCGGCTTCCCGCAGGCCGACCTGGACGACCTGGCGGACCGGCTGGCCCGCACCCGCTGGCCGGACGAGGTGCCCGGCCTCGGCTGGTCCCACGGTGCGCCGGTGAGCCGCGTGCGGCCGCTCGCCGAGCACTGGCGCACCACGTTCGACTGGCGGGCACAGGAGCGGGAGCTGAACGCGTTCCCGCAGTTCACCACCGAGATCGACGGGCAGAACGTGCACTTCCTGCACGTCCGCTCCCCCGAGCCGGACGCGCTGCCGGTGATCGTCACGCACGGCTGGCCGAGCTCCCCCCTGGAGTACCTCGACGTCATCGGGCCGCTGACCGACCCGCGCGCTCACGGCGGAGACCCGGCGACCGCGCTGCACCTGGTGGTCCCGTCGCTGCCCGGCTACGGCCTGTCCGGGCCCACCACCGAGACCGGGTGGGGGTCCACCCGCGTGGCGCGGGCGTGGATCGAGCTGATGACCTGGCTCGGCTACGACCGCTTCGGCGCGCAGGGCGGTGACTGGGGCTCGTGGATCAGCCGGGAGATCGGCGTGCTCGCACCGGACCGGGTCGTCGGCGTGCACACCAACGGCATGATCACCTTTCCGGTGGGTGCGCCGGGCGAGTTCGACGGTCTGTCCGACGCCGACCGCGAGCGGCTGGCGTTCGGCGAGCACTACCAGCGCGAGCTGTACGGGTTCAAGCTGATCCAGTCGAGCAGGCCCGCCGCGCTGGCGTACGCGCTGACCGACTCCCCCGCCGGTCTGCTCGGCTGGACCATGAGCGTCCTCAAGGAGTGGACGGACTGCGTGGACTCCCCCGAGGAGGCGATCGCCCGGGACCGCATCCTGGCGAACGTCACCCTGTGGTGGCTGACCGCGACGGCGGGCTCGGCGGCCCGCTCGTTCGTGGAGACGCCGGACAACCCCGACCAGGCCGACCTGGAGACCGAGGTGCGGCCCACGAGCGTGCCCACCGGGGTGGCGGTGTTCCCGCGCGACGTGCTGCGACCGGTCCGGCGCTTCGCCGAGCGGGACCACCGCGCGATCGTGCGGTGGACCGAGCACGACCGGGGCGGCACGTTCGCGGCGGCGGAGGAGCCGGACCTGTTCACCGCGGACGTGCGCGCGTTCTTCGCGCTGGTGCGCTGATCCCGAGCGCGGACCGCCGCCGTGCCACGGCACCGCGGCGGTCCGCGCGGAGCTGCGCCGCGGTGGTTCCGGGGTGCGGCCCCGCGCCGACCGGGGCGGACGCTCGACCTCCCACCCCAGCGCATCCGCCCAGAACCGGATCGGCGCGGTCGGATCGGTGCGGTCCACGGTGAGCGAGAAGCTCCTGGACACGCCGTCCGCCTCGGACCGGCGATGTCCGGCGACCGCACCGAGGGACACCCGCAGGTCGGGCGTCGACTAGGATTTCGCACCGAAGGTGCTGCTCACACCATCCGTCGCAGCACGGGTCACCGCGCACGGGAGAGCAGCACGTTGTCCGAGAACCACGAACGCCCCGCCGACCGGGGGCATCCCGAGCTGCGCGCCGACTGCGAACGGTGCTTCGCCCTGTGCTGCGTCGCACCGGCCTTCGCCGCGTCGACGGACTTCGCGATCGACAAGGGCGCGGGGCACGCCTGCCCCAACCTCCAGGACGACTTCCGCTGCGGCATCCACACCCGCCTGCGGCAGCGGGGCTTCGCCGGGTGCACCGTGTACGACTGCTTCGGCGCGGGTCAGCAGGTCTCGCAGATCACCTTCGGCGGCACGAGCTGGCGGCAGGCGCCGGACACCGCGAAGCAGATGTTCGAGGTCTTCCCGGTCGTGCGGCAGCTGCACGAGCTGCTCCACCACCTCACCGAGGCGCTGACGCTGCCGCCCGCCAGGGCGCTGCGCGCCGAGCTCGGCCGGGCGCGCGACGAGACCGAGCGGCTCGCCGGACTCGGCCCCGACGCCCTGCTGGAGCTGGACGTGGCGGCGCACCGGCAGGAGGTCAACGGCCTGCTGGTGCGCACGAGCGAACTCGTCCGCGCCGGTGCCGGTCGCCGCAGGAAGGAGCACCGCGGGGCCGACCTCATCGGCGCCAAGCTCCGGGGGGCCGACCTGCGGGGCGCCAACCTGCGGGGCGCGTACCTGATCGGCGCCGACCTGCGGCGTGCCGACCTGCGGACGGCCGACCTCATCGGCGCGGACCTGCGCAGCGCCGACCTGTCGGGCGCGGACCTGCGGGAGAGCCTCTTCCTGGTGCAGGCCCAGCTCGACGCGGCGCGGGGCGACGCCCAGACCGCTCTGCCGCCGTCGCTGACCCGCCCCGCGCACTGGTGACCTCTCGTCCCGCCGGCCCGGCGAGTCGACCGGGTCCCGGTCGGACGTCCGACGAGCGCGACCGAACGCGCACGCGCCGGCATGAGCGGGTTCGGACGGGGCACCCGATGCCCGTGCAGCCGTCCTCCACCGACCTCCCCGTCCTCCAGGACCTCGACGCGCTCGTCCTGCTGGTGGCGTCGGCCGGACCGGCCGAGGCCCTCTACGTGCGCTGGTCGCTCGGACCGCTCGCCGACGCGGGCAGCGTGAGCGGGGACAGCCTCACCGGAGTGCCGCTGACGGGGCTGTCGGCGAACTCCCTGGCCGTGGAGCCGTGGTGGGCCGACCGGTCTCCGCGCCTGTGGCTCGCGCGCAAGCTGCTCGACTACGGGCACCTGCGAGCGGTCGGAACCCACCCGTGGGTCCTGGACGGCGCGGAGTGCGGGCGCGGACCGGACAACGAGCCGCTGGTGGTGGTCCGCAGGGCGATCGCCGAGATCGGCGACGACGCGCTGCGCGAGGCGGAGGACCTCGTCGGGCGGCAGGCCGCACCCGACTGGGGCTCGCTGGACCGGGGCGCCCCGCCCGGCAGCCTCCGTCGCTGACCCCCGACGACGGTGCGACGCGCCGGCACCGGTTGACTGGTGCCGTGAACGAGGACACGACATCCGCACGAGCGAGCCGCCGCGCGCGGCCGCGCGGGGCGGGGCGCGGGCGGAACACGTGCTGACGACGGGCGCGCTGATCGCCGCGACGGTCGCCACCGGAGTGCTCGCCGGCGTCTTCCACGCCTTCAGCACCTCCGTGATGCCCGGCCTGGCCCGGACCGACGACCGGACGTTCGTGGTCGCGATGCAGCGGATGAACGTCGCGATCCTCAACGGCCGGTTCCTCCTCGGCTTCCTCGGCGCACCCCTGCTGACGGCGCTCGCCGCCGTGCTGCACGGGATCGCGGACGACTGGGCCGCGACCAGGTGGATCGCGGTGGCGCTCGTGCTGCTCGTCGTCGAGACGGGCATCACCGTCGCCGTGAACGTGCCGATGAACAACCGGCTGGACGCGGCGGAGGTGGCCGACGCGACGGCGGCGCGGGCGGCGTTCGAGTCCGGGTGGGTGCGCTGGAACACCGTGCGCACGGTGGTGTCGGTGTGCGCTCTGCTCTGCCTGGTGGTGGCGCTCGCGCGGTGATCGCGGCGGACCCGCGCAAGAACGTCCGTCCGCCGCACCGCTCGTCCCACCAGGTAGTTGCAGACGCTCTTTGTGCGCGTGAGCTGCTAAGATGGGCCGAGAATCCCGAGGAGAGGGTCCGATGGGTATCGCGGACGACGCCGTCGAGATCCGCGCCGAGGGCTGGCGGACGCTGGCCGCTCTGCACGGCCTGATCGACTCGGCGCTGGAGAAGGCCCTGCAGGCCGGACACGAGCTGTCCGTCGTGGAGTTCACCGTGCTCGACGCGCTGTCGCGCCAGGACGGGTGGCACATGCGGATGCAGCAGCTGGCTCGCGCCACCGCCCTGTCGAGCAGCGCCACCACCCGCCTGGTCAACCGCCTGGAGGACCGCGGGCTGCTCACGCGGATCATCTGCGCCGACGATCGGCGCGGCGTCTACACGGAGCTGACCCCGCTGGGCGAGCAACTGCTGCGCGCGGCCCACCCCACGCACGACGCGACCCTGGAGACGACGCTCGCCCACGCGGCGGAGCAGGCAGAACTGGCCCCGCTGGTGGAGGCGCTGCACCACCTGCCCGCGCGTCCGCGCTCCTCCTGAACCGCTCGGGGCCGTCGCGGAGCACGACGGCCCGAGGCCGGTCTCAGGCGCGCGCGGCCCGGACCGCGTCGACCAGCGACGTCGGAGGACGGCCGATGAGCGTGGCGAGGTCGTCGCTGTCGGTGTCGAGCGCGCCGCCCGCGGTGCTGACGTCCAGCGAGACGACGAACCCGGCGGTGTCCTCGTCGAGCCCGGCCGCCACCAGTTCCTGCGTGAGGTCCTCCGCGGTCAGGTCGCGGTGCACGACCTCCGTCCCGGTGACCTCGGTGATCACCCGGGCGAGGTCGGCGAGGGTGAACGGCGTGCCGCCCAGCTCGTAGACGGCGTTCTCGTGGCCCTCACCGGTGAGCACCGCCACGGCGGCCTCGGCGTAGTCCTGACGGGTCGCGGCGGCGATGCGCCCCGTCCCCGCGGCGCCGACGATCTCCCCGGTGGCCAGGTACTGCTCCAGGCGATCCGTGTAGTTCTCGGTGTACCAGCCGTTGCGCAGCAGGGTGAACGGGACGCCGGAGGCCCGCAGCACCTCCTCGGTCGCCGCGTGCTCGGGCGCCAGCGCCAGGTCGGTCTCCGTCGCACGGAGAACGCTCGTGTAGACGACGCGCCCCACCCCCTCGGCCTTCGCCGCCTCGACGACGGCGGTGTGCTGGGGAACGCGCTGTCCCACCTCGTTGCCGGACACCAGCAGCAGCACGTCCGCACCGCGCACGGCCGCGGACAGCGTCTCCGGGCTGGAGTAGTCGGCGGTCCTGACCCGGACACCCCGCTCGGCGAGATCGGCGACCTTGTCCGGTGTGCGGACGATCGCCACGACGTCGGCGGCCGCGACGCCCCTGGCGAGCAGTTCCTCGACGACGAGGCGACCGAGGTGACCGGAGGCTCCGGTGACGGCGCAGGTGCTCATGTCTCTCCCTTGACCACATCTGGCATGTACTAACTATTCCACAGTACACACCATTCATCGGGTGCTGCGGTATCGTGGGGGCATGTCCGAGACGTGCCAGATCACCCCGTCCGACGCGCTGGTCGCCGACGTGTTCGCCCGCGACTGCCCGTCGCGCGCCACGATGGAGGACGTGGCGAGCAAGTGGGGAACACTGGCGATGCTCGCACTCGGCGAGGGCGACCACCGCTTCAACGCGCTGCGCCGCCGCGTCGACGGCGTGAGCGAGAAGATGCTCGCCCAGACCCTGCAGACCCTGGAGCGCGACGGCATGGTGTCCCGCGAGGTCGTGACGGTCATCCCGGCGCACGTCGAGTACTCCCTCACCCCGCTCGGCGCACGCGTCTCGACGCAGCTGCGCGCCCTCGCCGACCTGTTCGAGGAGTCCGCAGCCGAGGTCACCGCCGCGCGCGCCGCCTACGACGCCCGTGAGCGCTGATCCTCCCGACCACGAGATGTGAACCAGGTCACAGCGCACCGCTTCGCGGAACAGGTGCGCGCGCCGCTCAGTTGGGCGAGACGCCACGGATGATCGCGACGGAGGAGACGACGTGAAGGCCATCATCTTCGAGGAGTTCGGCGGTCCCGACGTGCTGCACGAGGCCGAGGTCGACGTTCCGTCACCCGGTCCGGGGCAGGTCAGGGCCCGCGTGCGCACCGCGGGTGCGAACCCGTTCGACGTCAAGGTCCGCTCCGGGGCGATGCGGGAGGTGTTCCCCACGCCGCTGCCGTCGACGCCCGGCGCGGAGTTCGCCGGTGTGGTCGAGGAGCTGGGCGAGGGCGTCACCGAACTCGCGGTCGGAGACGAGGTCTTCGGGTGGAGCGACACCGGCGCCTACGCCGAACAGGTGCTCGCCACGCGCGTCGTGCGCAAGCCGGCCGAGCTGAGCTGGGAGGAGGCCGCGGCGCTGCCCGTCGCGGGTGAGACGTCGCAGCGGGCCCTGGACCTGCTCGCCGTCACCGCGGGGGACGTGCTGCTGGTGCACGGGGCCGCGGGCGGTGTGGGCACCATCGGCGTCCAGCTCGCCGTGGCCCGCGGCGCGACGGTGATCGGCACCGCGAGCGAGGCCAACCACGAGCACCTCCGCGCGCTCGGCGCCACCCCCCTGCTCTACGGCGACGGCCTCGTCGAGCGGGTGCGCGAGATCGCGCCGAACGGCGTCGACGCCGTCTACGACGTGGCGGGCCGGGGCGCGCTGCCCGACTCGATCGAACTGCGCGGCGGCACGTCCAGGATCGTCACCATCGCCGATCCCGCCGCCTCCGAGCTCGGCGTCCCGTTCTCCTCGGGCGGAGGCACGCCGGAGGAGAACGTCGCGCTGCTGACCGAACTGGCGGGGCTGGCCGCCTCCGGCCGGCTCACGATCGCCGTCGCCTCGACCGCGCCGCTGGCCGACGCGGCGAAGGTGCACGAGCAGGTCGAGTCCGGCCACGCCAGGGGCAAGGTCGTCCTGCTCGTCGGATGAGCCACCGGGTCACCGGGACGGTGGCTCGGTGACCCGCCCCACGACCGTTCCGGTGGCCGGACGGCTGATCGGTGCCGAGTCCGACCGCGACCCGCTCGACCACGCCCGGCGGCGCACGCCGGCGGCGCGGGTGCTCGCCGAGCGCCTGCCGCCGCCGGACGCCTCCGTCGACGTGGTCCACGCGCGGGCGCCTGCTTCTCGCCCGGCCGCGGGGCGAGCCGGCGCGAGGTGCCGCCCCCGGACCGGAGGCGGTGCTGCGCGTCGAGTTCCCCGGCGACGCGGTCGGCAACCGGTCGGCCGACCACCCCGGACGAGTGAACCGACCTGCGACCACGCGTTGTTCAGCGTCACCCGGTCGTGGAGACACCCACCCCGCCACACCTCACGGGGAACTGGCAAGATCGACCCCGTGTCGACCTCGATGCCTGGCAGTGAGCCGAACCTGTTCGCGACCACCATCCCGGAGGCAGCAGCTTCTCCGCACCCCGCACCCCACTTCCGCGACGCCGTCGCGCCCGCGGTCCCGGCGCCGCAGCGCAAGAAGCCCATCGCCAAGCGCATCGTCCGCCGCATCATCGGCCCGTCGCTGCTGCAGCGGAAGGAATAGCGCCCCGACCATCACCGGTCGGCACCCGATCGACACCCGATCGACCGTCACCGGCCAGCACCCGATCGACCGTCACCGGCCAGCACCCGATCGACCGTCACCGGCCAGCACCCGATCGACCGTCACCGGTCGGTCGGCACCGCCACCTCCCCGTCCTCCGCGATCAACCGGTCGAACACGTCGTCCGGCAGCCACACGCGGTGGGGGTACTCCCGCCCCCACGAGTTGAGGATCGGAACGGCGCCCAGCTGGTCGGCGACGGGGTTGTCGAGCACGGCGTGCACCTCGTCGACCGACCTCGCCCAGCGGTACGCGCTGATGCCCTGGGCGGTGTCGGCGCGGTACGCGGCGCGAGCGACGTGGTCGTCGCCGGTCAGCACGTCCTCCCACGGCACGTGACCTGCGGAGATCAGCACCTCGGCCGCGGCACGCACCGACGTGCCCTGGTCGTCACCGGGGTTGGTCTGCGGCCACTCGTCGCGCTCCTTGCTGCGGTCCCACAGCCAGCGGGCGGCGTAGCGGCCGCCGTTGAGCAGCGTCATGCACCGCGACCAGCCGAACCCCACGCACGCGCCCTCGGCTCCCTGGTCGTAGAACTCGTGCTCCGCCGCGGTGTCGGGCTCGCCTCCCGGCTCCAGGCACACGCAGTGCCCGCCCCTGATCCTCGTCAGCGACGCAGCGCCCGAGCGGGCGATGAACGTCTCCCCGCTGCGCTCGTCGACGATCCGCTCGTCCATCTCCGCGTACCAGTTCACGCCGATCACCACGGGCGTGCGCACCGGGCGTTCCGCCATCCGCAGCGCGGTCAGCGGGTAGTCGTCGACGTGCCGCCAGTCGTCGGGCACGTGGCGACCGAACCGGCGCTCGTCCGGCTCGGCGTCCATCGGTCGGTAGCGCACAGCGATCCTCGTCCGCTCCTGTGACGGCGGTCACCGTCCCGTGACTGGAGGAGGATCGACGAGCGGGTCAGATACGCCTGGTCCCGGTGCGGGAGCGTGCCCCGGCCTGGCGCTTGATCTCGTACCCGATCAGCCCGACGGCCGCGGACAGCAGCAGCACACCGAGCAGCCCCTGCCACACCGCGGTCTGCGTCACCGCGAGCACCACGTTCACCGCCGCGACCAACAGGTACACGGCTGCCAGCGCCACAACCGGTCGGTCGAACCGGCGCACCACCCTCGCGATCGCGTTCATGCGCGGGGGATGTCCGCGGCGCGACGCCGTCAACCCCGTCGTTGCCGTCTCGTGATGCGGTCACCGTCGTCCGGGCCGGACGTCCCACGTGTGGTCGCTCCCGGCGGCCCAGCCCGGAACACCCGAGGTGGCGAAGTCGCGCCAGGCTCGGAGCATCCGGCCGGAGAGCTCGCGGTCGCGCTGGTCCGGCGGACCGCCGATCAGGAAGTCCGCTCCCGGTGCGTCGAGGTTGCCGAACGCGAAGGGCACGTCGGCGCAGTGCCAGGCCCGGACCGCTCCGCCGCGCCGCCGGTCGAACCGCGCGGCG
Source organism: Umezawaea beigongshangensis (assembly GCF_016464305.1). Taxonomy (GTDB): domain Bacteria; phylum Actinomycetota; class Actinomycetes; order Mycobacteriales; family Pseudonocardiaceae; genus Umezawaea_A; species Umezawaea_A beigongshangensis. Next base: position 87,123 of record NZ_JAEIOJ010000016.1, on the reverse strand, counting down.
AACGCGCCGCCGTGCCAGCGGGCGAGCGCGTCGGCGTACCCGGCGTACCGGGTGTCGTGCAGTGCGAGGTAGGACTCCAGCACCGTGTCGCGCACCGGCACGTCGCGCCCCAGCACGGCGGCGTACTCGGCCACCTCCCGCTCGGTGACGGCGGGCAGCGAGCCGACCGCGTGGAAGAGCCGGCTCTCCTCGGTCGTGCTGCACAGCAGCAGCTCCACCTGCGGCACCGGGCTCTCCAGCACGGGCGCGGGCAGCACGTCGCCGTCGACGACGGGCGCGTGGAGCACCTGCTCGTGGTGCGGTCGTCCGGCGCGCGGATCGGCGCGGTAGCGGGCGACGAGCCGATCGGACGCGGCCACCAGCTCGGCGGGTGTGCCCGTGCCCAGTTCACCCGCGATCGAGCGGGCCTCGGCGACGGTGAAGAACGCCTCCACCGGACTGTGCGCGACGATCCGCCGGAACAGGCCGCGCCCGGCCGGCATCACCGCGAGGCACAGCACCGCCGAGGCTCCCGAGGACTGCCCGGCGGCCGTCACCCGCTCCGGATCACCGCCGAACGCGGCGACGTGGTCGCGCACCCATCCCAGCGCGGCGGCCAGATCCAGCAGTCCGCGGTTGTCCGGGCGCCCCGGCACGTGACCGAAGCCCTCGAAGCCGAGCCGGTGGTTGACCGTGACCACGACCAGACCGCTGCGGGCGAGGTGGGCCCCGTCGAAGTCGGGCTGCGCGGAGGAGCCGAAGGTGAACGCGCCGCCGTGCACCCAGAACAGCACCGGCAGCGGGTGGCCGGAACGCGGAGCCCACACGGTGAGCGTGAGGACGTCCTCGTCACCCGGCGACCAGGTCGGCGCACCGGGCAGGCGCGCCGACTGCGGGGAGATCGGCCCGAAGCGCACGTGGTCGCGCACACCCCGCCACGGCGCGGGCGGTACGGGAGGTTCGAAGCGCGACGAGCCGAAGGGCGGCGCGGCGTAGCGGACGCCCCGGAAGACCGTCACTCCCCCGGCCAGGGGTTCACCGCGCAGCACACCGGAGGCCGTGCGGACCTCGGTCATCGCACACCGCCCGAGCCCGGACGCGCCAGCGGCGGCGAGGCCGCCCGGACCCCGCCGTCGCCGCGCGGCCGGTTCCGCGCCCTCGTCCCCGGAGGCGGGACGGATGCGGACCTCCACGCGGTCACCGAGTTCGGCGAGGGGGCCCGGCAGGTCGCCAGGGCCCCGACCCCGGCGGACGACCTGGTGACGGTCCCCGCGAGCCACCTGCTGCCGTCCCCGCCCTCGGCCGCGATGCGCTTGCGCGCGAGGTTCGCACCGAGCCCCACTCCGGCGGCCACGGCCGCCCCGCTGATCGCGTTCACGTCTGCTCACCTCGGATGCGTCGCGAGACCCCGGTGTCCCCGGTGCGCCGCGACGACTCCTGTCGCCGTGCGACCGTGCGACCGCTGCCGGGTGGTCAGGCGAGCAGGTCGGCCAGTGCGGTGACCGGGTCGGGCGCGGGCGGGCCGACGGGCCACCACGTGCCGTCGCGGTCGCGGTAGGGGTACCAGCGCCCGTCGCGGCCCAGGCGCAGCTGCACGCCGTGGCCCGCCGCGGTCCACCGGTTGCCCCGCACGTCGAAGTCCGGCCCGTCGTCACCGTCCCACCCCGCGGCGAGCGCGGCACGGGCTCGGGCCAGTTCGGTCCTGGCCGGGGTCCACGACGTCTCCAGCACGTCCAGCGCCACCCTGCCGCCGAAGGTCCAGGCCCGCGCGGGCAGGTCCAGCTCCGGCAGACGCGCCAGCACCCGCGGGTGCAGCGCGGCCAGGCGCACGGTGTCCTGCCACGTCGTCGAGGCCGGTTCGCCGGTGAGCAGGTCGCGGGCGCGCAGCGCCGCGTGGGAGGCGAGGACCTCCAGCACCGCCGGGTCGACGCCCTCGGCCGGGGGCACCGCCGGTGTCGCGGCCGGCTCTGTCGGCGGTGGTGGCGGTGGTGGCGGATCGGGCAGGGCCGCTCGAGGCGCGGCGAACGCCTCCGCCGCGGGCACGGGCCGCGCGGCGGAGACGGGAGCGTCGCGGCCGTGCAGTTCGTCCAGCAGCTCGTCGCGGGTGCGGCCGCGCAGGAGCAGCAGCACGAACGGGTCCTCGTCGAGCAGCCACGCGACCTGGTAGGACAGCGCGGCGGCGTGCTTGCACGGCAGCTCCCAGCCGGGGCACGTGCAGTCGGGGTCGAGGTCGCCGATCTCGGGCAGCAGGCGCACGCCCGCGTCCGCGGCGGCGGAGACCAGGTCGTGGGGCACGTCGCCGTCCAGCAGCGCGGCGATGTGCCCGGCCCTGGTGGCGACCTGGTCGAGGAAGCGGTCCCACCCGGCGTCGGACAGCGGCGAGAGGGTCACCACCGTCCGGTAGGCGGTGTCGTCCTCGTAGTCGCGCACGGACGCGGCGAGACGACCGGGACTGACGGTGATGGCACCCACGTAGCCGGTGCGGGCGTACTTGCGTCCGTGCCGCAGCTGCTGGGCGTCCAGCGCGGCGTCCTCGACGGCTCTGATCCACTCCCGGCCCCACCAGGACCGGGCGAAGCCCCCCGAGCGCCGGGTGCCGGGACCGAACGCGGGGAACCCGCGTGCTCGCTCGCTCATCGCGCGCCCCTCAACCGGACCAGGTCGGCCAGTTCGGCGTCCGACAGCTCGGACAGCGCGCGCTCCCCGGAGGACAGGACGGCGTCGGCGAGGTGGCGCTTGGCGCGCAGCATCGCCGTGATGGAGTCCTCGACCGTGCCCTCGGCGACGAACTTGTGCACCTGCACCGGGCGGGTCTGGCCGATGCGGTACGCGCGGTCGGTGGCCTGCTCCTCCACCGCGGGGTTCCACCAGCGGTCGTAGTGCACGACGTGGTCCGCGCGGGTGAGGTTGAGCCCCGTGCCCGCCGCTTTGAGGGAGAGCAGGAAGATCGGCGCGGCCCCGTCCTGGAAGCGGCGAACCATCTCCTCGCGCCGCGGCACGGGTGTCCCGCCGTGCAGCAGCTGCACGGTGTGACCGCGACCGGTGAGGTGGCGCTCCAGCAGCCTGGCCATCGCCACGTACTGGGTGAACACCAGCACCGCGCCGTCCTCCGCGACGATCGTGTCCACCAGCTCGTCGAGCAGCTCCAGCTTGCCCGACCGGCCGTGCAGGCGGTCCGGGTCGCCGCGCAGGTACTGCTCGGGGTGGTTGCAGATCTGCTTGAGGGCGGTGAGCAGCTTCCACACCAGGCCGCGCCGCTGCGCGCCGGAGGCGGAGGCGATCTGCTCCATCGTCTCCCGCACGACGGCCTCGTAGAGGGCGGCCTGCTCGTGGGTGAGCGCGACGGGCCGCTCGGTCTCGGTCTTGGGCGGCAGTTCGGGGGCGATGCCGGGGTCGGACTTGCGGCGGCGCAGCAGGAACGGCGTCACCAGCCGGGCGAGCCGCGCGGCGGTCTCGCCGTCCTGGTCGGCCTCCACCGGCTTGGCCCACCGGGAGCGGAACGCGGGCAGCGTGCCGAGCAGGCCGGGCGTGGTCCAGTCGAGGATCGCCCACAGCTCGGACAGGTTGTTCTCCACCGGGGTGCCGCTCAGCGCGACGCGGGCGCGGCCGGGGATGCGCCGCAGGGCCTTCGCGGTGCTCGACGCGGGGTTCTTCACGTGCTGGGCCTCGTCGGCGACGAGCAGCGCCCACGGGTGCTCGGCCAGCCGGGCGGCGTCCAGACGCATGGTGCCGTAGGTGGTGAGCACGAACCCGCTGTCGGCGCCGTCGAGGGTGCGGCCGAGGCCGTGGAAGCGCCGGGTCGGCGTTCCGGGGGCGAAGCGGGCGATCTCGCGCTCCCAGTTGCCCAGCAGCGACGCCGGGCACACGACCAGCGTCGGGCCGGTGGTGGCGGGGTGCTCCTGGCGGTGCAGGTGCAGTGCGATCAGCGTGATCGTCTTGCCCAGGCCCATGTCGTCGGCCAGGCATCCGCCCAGGCCGAGGGAGGTGGTGCGCTCCAGCCAGCGCAGGCCGCGCAGCTGGTAGTCGCGCAGCTGGGCGGTGAGGGCGGCGGGCTGCGGCACCGGGTCGCCACCGGCGTCGGGGTCGGCGATCCGCTCGCGCAGCGCGTCGAGCCAGGCCGTCGGCGTGACGGGCACCTGCTCCCCGTCGACCTCGGCGGTGCCGGTGAGGGCGGCGGCGAGGGCGTCGACCGGGCTCAGGGGCGTGAGTTCGCGCTCCCTCGCCCTGCGGGCGAGGGAGGGGTCGACGAGCACCCACTGGTCCCGCAGCCGCACGACGGGTCGGTGCGCCTCGGCGAGCCGGTCCATCTCCGCGCCGGTCAGCGGCGCGTCGCCGAGGGCGAGCTGCCAGTCGAAGGACAGCGGCGCGTCCCCGCCGAGCAGACTCGGCAGGTCGGAGGGCGGGGCGTCTCCGCCGACGGTGGTGCGGGCGGTCAGGTCGCGGACGAGGTCGCGGGGCCAGTGCACCTCCACGCCACCGGCGGTGAGCCGGGGAGCGGCGGCCAGCAGGTCGCCGATCTCGTCGTCGCCGAGGACCAGCGCGTCGGGCACGGCCTGTTCCAGCAGCCGCCCGAGCACCGGCCACGCGCGCACGGCGCGGCGCAGCGCGAGGGTGGTGTCGAGACGGGAGCGGGGGCCGAAGCCGTGCGGGGCGCCGGTCCACAGCTCGCCCGCGTCCACGACGAGTGCGGGGTCGGCCAGGCTGTGCGCCTGCACGACGGCGCGGAAGGCGCCAGCGGCGAAGTCCCCGCCGGAGACCTCGACCCGCAGCGACACCCGCACGCCGGAGTCCAGTCCGGCGGAGACCTCGTCGGACCACGACCGCAGGTGCGGGACGCGCTGCGGTGTCGGCGAGGCGAAGACCGTCGAGCCGGTGGCTCGGACGGTGGCGGTGGAGCGGGGCAGGCCGTCGGCGACGGCGTCGAGGAACCCGCGCACCAGCACCTGCGCGTCGGGCAGCGCGAGGGGGTCGTGGCCGGGTTCGGGCACGGCTCGGGCCTGCGGCGGCATGGCGTCGGCCAGGTCGCGGACGCGGCGGGCGTCGTCGGCGTCGAGCGGTCCGGCACGCCAGGCGTCGAACCCGCCGTCGGACACGCCGGGCAGGACCCGGCCTCGGGCGACGAGCTGGAGCGCGACCAGGGCGGCCGCTCCCCAGAAGGCGGTGGCCGGGTGGGCCGCGTCGTCGTGCCGCGCCCTGGTGAGCACCGGCACGGCGTCGGTGACCGGCAGGCGCACGGCGTCCACGACGCGGGTGCTGAACCCGTCCGGCACGGCGACGGTCAGCTGGCCCGGTTCCCCCACCGCCTCGGGCGGGTCTCCGTGGAAGGCGATCCGTCCGGTGCGGGGCGGATCTGCGGGTTCGAACACCGCTTCGCAGCGGGCCAGCCGCCGCGCGTCCTGCTCGGAAACTCGTGCCACGACTTCCCCAGTCTCCCCGCGTCCCCGGTGCTCAAACTTGAATTCGAGCACGCGGAGTCTGGCCGAGGAGGGAGGGGGAACGCAAACGGCGGCCTGGTGGCGAGCGGTCCGCAGCCCCGCTCGCACCCGCGCCGGGTCGTGTTCCGGAGGTCCCGTTCGGTGGCGGTCGTGGTCGGCGTGGTTCCCGGTGGTGCTGAGCGGGGACGCCGGACACGGCCTTCTGACACGCGCCCCGGTCGTCGAGGTGACGCTGCGCGCAGACCCTCATCGCGTCGCGGGCCGTTGCCCGCGCAGGACCTCGGCGACGGCCGCGAGGCCGAGCCCGAGATCGCGCAGCAGCAGGATCGGGCGAGGTCGTGGGCGGACCACTCCACCGTCCGGTTCCCGTCCTCGATCTCGTCGACGGCACCGGGCCAGGAGTTGACGGTGCGTCACCGTCGAGCGCGCGACTCGGGGTCCTGCCAGCTGCCCGCGCGACCGGGCGAACCGGCCTCGCCCGCCATGGGGTGCGCGCCCGCCCGCAGCCGCTCGACGAGCCCGCGCGTCCACGCGATGCCGCTGTCGGCGTTGTGCTCCCACAGGCCGAACAGCTCCTGCACGTGTCCCGGCCTGCCGGGGACGCGGCGCTCGGCGAGCGCGGCGTCGCGGGCGGCCTCCAGCGCGGCCAGCCTGCCCTCCAGCAGCGTGATCGCCTCGTCGCGGGACAGCGCGGGGAGCAGCGCGAGTCCCGCGCCGAGCAGGTCGGGGCGGTGCTCGGGACGGGTGATCGCGTCGCCGAGCAGGCGGCGGAACTCCGCCTCGCCCCGCTCGGTCAGCACGTAGTCGGTCCGGCCCGGCTTCTGCCACTCCTCGGTGAGGAAGCCGGACTTCGTGAGCTGCTTGAGCGCGTGGTAGATCGAGCCCCACTTCACGTTGGCCCACTCCTCCGCACCCCAGGAGAGCAGGTCGTTGCCGATCAGGTACCCGTGGGCTCGGCCGTAGCCGCGCACCACCCCGAGGACGAGCAACCTGGTGGCCGACACGCCGTTCAGCCTAGAGCGACCCTCCCCGCCGCGAACGACGCGTCGCCGTTCCAGCTCACCGTCCGACCAGCCCTTCGGCCAGCACGTCGGCGAGGTAGGCGGCCAGGTCGGGCCGGTCGGGCTCCAGCACGTGACGCACCCACGCGCTGCGCTCGTGCTCCAGCGGCGGCAGCTCCCACACGCAGCCGACGAGGTCCTTGGTGATGGGGCTGAACGTGGTGAGGTCGCCGGTGCTGCCCAGGAACGGCTGGTCGCCCGACGCGGCGGTGCGGCAGTGCAGCACGTTGTCCCACACCCAGTTGTACGCGTTCAGGTAGGCGCCGGCCGCGCTCAGGTGCAACACGGCGATCGTCGCCGGTGGCGTCGGGTCGTCGAACGCCGGGTAGAGCTTCGGCAGGTGCTCGACGGCCGCCGCACGCAGGTCGGGGCCGACGCTCAGGCCGGGGGTCGACACCTCGTACCGCTTGACGTGCCGTCCCCCGACGACCACCGGGGGTTGCACTCGCAGGTCCTTCTCGTGGAACGCCATGCCGCCGACGCTAGAAGTGGATCACTGACACCTCCTGTCAGTGTCGGTCGGCAGACTGCGTGGCGTGCGCGCGAGCCGACTGGTGTCCCTGCTGCTGCTCCTGCAGACCAGGGGCCGGATGACCGCGGCCGAGCTGGCCGCGGAGCTGGAGGTGTCCGTCCGCACGATCTACCGGGACGCGGAGTCGCTGAGCGCGGCGGGCGTGCCGCTCTACGGCGACGCCGGGCCGGACGGCGGCTACCGGCTGGTCGAGGGCTACCGCACGCGGCTGACGGGCCTGACCGAGCGCGAGGCTGAGTCGCTGTTCCTGGCCGGGCTGCCCGGCCCGGCCGCCGAGCTGGGGCTGGGGCCGGTGGTGGCGGCCGCGCAGCTCAAGCTGCTGGCGGCGCTGCCGCCGCAGTTGCGCGACCGGGCCGGACGGGGGTCCGGCCGGTTCCACCTGGACGCGCCGGGCTGGTACCACGACACCGAGGACGTGCCGCACCTCGCGGCGGCGGCCGACGCGGTGTGGAACGAGCGCGTGCTGCGGGTGCGCTACCGGCGCTGGCGGGAACCCCGGGAGATCAGCCGCGACCTGCGGCCCTACGGCCTGGTGCTCAAGGGCGGCCGCTGGTACCTGGTGGCCGAGGGCGAGCAGCGCGTGTCGACCTACCGCGTGTCGCAGGTGCTGGAACTGGACGCCACCGGGGAGCGGTTCACCCGGCCGGCGGACTTCGACCTCGCCGCGCACTGGCGCACGGCGCTGGCGGAGTTCGAGGCGGGTCGCCGGCGCGGCGAGGCGGTGATCAGGTTGTCGCCGCGCGGTGTGCGGCGGCTGCCGGACAACGTCTCCCCCGCGGTGGCGCGCGCCGCGCTGCGCGATGCGGCCGACCCGGACGCCGGGGGCTGGGTGCGGGTGGTGATCCCGGTGGAGTCCACCGCGCACGCCACCGGCGAGCTGCTGCGCCTGGGAGCCGACGTGGAGGTGCTGGAGCCGGCCGAGCTGCGGGAGTCGATCGCGTGCGAGGTCGCGGCGCTGGCGCGCGTGTACTCCTGACCGCTCACTGCTCGGCGGGATCGGTGTCGTACCACCCGACCGGGAGCCGCTGGGTGGTGCGCACCGGGCCGGGCGGCGCGGCGCGGGCCTGCTCCGGCTCGCCGGTGGGCCGCTGCTCGGTCGCGGCGGGGACGGGCGGCACGACCGGGATGCGCTCGGTGGGCGCGTCCGGGTCCACCGTCTCCTGTCCCGGCCCGCCGACGGCCGGCACCGGGGTGGGTGGCAGCGGCTCGGGGTCCCCCGCCTCGCGCCGCTCGGCGTGGCGTCGCCCGGTGAGCTGGGCGAGGCCGCGCGGGCGGCACACCTCGACGACGAGCGCCTCGCGTTCCACGTGGCCGCACCTGCTGCACGCCGTGCGGGAGCCGCGATCGACCCCGTCCTCGTCCACGAGACGTTCGTCGTGGAGGGAGTGGAAGCGGCAGGCCGAACAGCGTTGCACCCGTTCCGGCTGCCCGGCACCGGTCGCGACACACCGGGCATCGCCCGGTGTGGTGACGTTCACCCACCCGCCGGGGTGAGCATCTCGTGCTATCGCGCGGACCGGGCACAGCACGGCGGCGATCCTCCGTGCTCACGGGAGGTGGCCGCGCGGCCCTCGTCCGCGTGAACCGTGTCCGACCGGGCCGTCGGAGCGATCTTGCTCAACCGATAGGGTGCGACATCGCGGGAGGTCGCGCAGGCGATCGCGCGCACGAGCAGATCCCAGTCCCTCACCTGTCCGAGATAGGTGGACACCCACCGTGACGACCACGCCAGATCGCGTGAGCGCGCCACCGCGCGCACCTCGCGGAGTCACCCGGCTGGCCGGGACCACCCCCGGCACCCTGACCCTGCTCGCCCTCATGATGATCGTCGTCAGCACCCTGGGCGGCGTGATCTCCGCGTGGAGCGTGCAGACCCGCGCCGACTCCCTGGAGGAGCTCGCCACGCGCAGCGAACCGCTGGCGTTCGCCGCGCAGGAGGTCTACCGAGCGCTGTCCGACGCGGACGCCTCCGCCGCGAGCGCCTTCCTCGGCGGCGGCGTCGAGCCCGCCGAGCTGCGCAGCCGCTACCAGACCGACATCGCCCAGGCCCAGAGCGCGCTGGCGATCGTCACCGACGGCGGCGCGCAGGCGCCGGAGCTCGCCGAGGCCCTGCACACGCTGTCCGTGCAGCTGCCCGTCTACACCGGCCTGGTCGAGACGGCGCGCACCAACAACCGGCAGGGCGCGCCGGTGGGCGCCGCCTACCTGCGCGAGGCGTCGGAGCTGATGCGCGCGCAACTGCTGCCCGCGGCCGAGCGGATCTACCGCGCGGAGAACGCGAACGTGGTGCGCGACCAGGACGCCTCGGACGGCCTGCCCGTGCTGGAGGTGCTGTTCGGGCTGCTGACACTGGCCTGCATCGTCGTCGCGGGCCGCTTCCTCAGCCGCCGCACCAACCGCACGTTCAACCTCGGTCTGGCCGTCGCGGGCGGCGCCGCCGGACTGTCGCTGCTGTGGATCGTCGTCGCCAGCACCGTGGTGGTCCTCGGCGTGGCCGACAGCCGCACCGACGGCTCGGCCCAGGTGGACGTGCTGGTCGACGCGCGCGTGGCCACGCTCAACGCGCGCGGTGACGAGACGCTGACGCTGGTGGCGCGCGGCAGCGGCCAGTCGTTCGAGCAGCACTACGACGAGGTGACCACCGAACTGGGCGGCGAGAGCGGCTCGGACGGCCTCCTGGGCCGGGCCGCCGCCGCGGCGACCTCGCAGTCCGTGCGCGACGCGGTGAACTCGGCGGTGGAGAACAACCGCGCGTGGCGCGAGGCGCACGAGAAGATCCGGCAGGCCGACGACGCCGGTGACTACACCGGGGCCGTGACGCTGACCCTGAGCGGGGAGCCGGGCAACGCCGCCGCGGCGTTCGACCAGCTCGACGCCGACCTCGTGCGAGCGATCTCCGAGGCCCGCGCGGCGTTCGCGCAGGAGGTGGCCGGGGCCCGCGGGGCGCTCACCGGTCTGGCGCCCGGCTCGCTGCTGCTGGCGCTGCTCGGCGCGGCGGCCGCGGGCTGGGGCATGTGGCAGCGACTCAAGGAGTACCGATGAGGAGCCGGGTCCTGGGCGCGGGGGTGTCGGCGTTCGCGCTGCTCGCCGCCGCCTGCTCCCCCGCGCCGAACACCTCGGCCGTCCCGGTGGGCTCGGTGGGCGCTCCGATGCCCGCCGAGGCCTCGGAGCTGACGTCGGCGCCGAGTTCCAGCGCCAGCAGCGCGCCGTCGTGCGACCCCACGGCCAGCCTGCGGCCGGGTGGACTCCCGGCGGCCGGGCAGATGCCGGCGGGGTCGACCATGGCGGAGATCCAGGCGCGGGGCCGGTTGATCGCCGGGGTCGACCAGAACACCTACCTGATGGGGTTCCGCAACCCGTTCTCCGGGGAGATCGAGGGCTTCGACGTCGCGATGGCCCGCGAGATCGCCGAGGCGATCTTCGGCGACCCGAACAAGATCCAGTACAAGGTGCTCACCTCCGAGGACCGCGTCGCGGCGCTGGAGCGCGGCGACGTCGACCTCGTCGTGCGCACGATGACCGTCACCTGCGAACGGCTGGAGAAGATCAACTTCTCGTCGGTGTACTACGAGGCGGGGCAGCGCGTGCTGGTCAACCGCACCTCCGGCATCTCGGGCGTGGACGGTCTGGGCGGGAAGAAGGTGTGCGCCACGAAGGGGTCGACGTCGCTGGCCGCGGTGGCGAACCACCCGGTGAAGCCGGTGGCGGTGTCGGTGCCGGACTGGACGGACTGCCTGGTCATGCTCCAGCAGGGACAGGTCGACGCCATCTCCACCGACGACACGATCCTCGCGGGTCTCGCCGCGCAGGACCCGTACACCGAGGTCGTCGGGGCCCGGTTCACCACGGAGCCCTACGGGGTGGGCATCCCCAAGGGGAACGAGGACTTCGTCCGGTTCGTCAACGCCGTGCTGAACCGGATGCGCGGGGACGGGTCGTGGGCGAGCGCGTACCAGGACTGGTTGAACACGCTCGGGCCGGCGCCCGCGCCACCCGCGCCGCGCTACCGGGACTGACGGGGTGGGACAGCACGCGCAGACAGGAGAGGCCGCGATGACGAAGTGCCCGCGTCCGGGCTGCGGCGGCAGCATCGCCGGGGACGGCGTCTGCCAGGACTGCGGCCTGCGCCCCAGCGCCCCGCAGCAGGGGTGGGTGCCGCGCGGCCCGCAGCCCCGCTCTCCCGAACCTCCGGCCGCGCCGGAACCCGGCGGCGCCGCGCGACCGCACACGTCCGCGTGGTCGGTGCCCGTCGCGGCCCACCAGGACCCCGTCTGGCCCGCACCCCAGCAGCAGCAGCGCCCCCCGGTGCAGCAGAACCCCGGTCCCCGGAGTCCGGTGCAACAGAGTCCGACCCAGCAGAGTCCGGCGCAGCAGACTCCGGCGCAGCAGACTCCGGCGCAGCAGACTCCGGTCCAGCAGGGCTCGCCCCACCAGAGTTCCGCTCCACAGGCCCCGGCGCAGCAGGGTCCGGCGCAGCACAGTCCGACGCAGCAGGGTCCGGTCCAGCAGACTCCACCGCTGCAGGCTCCGCAGTACGGCCCTCCCCCGCGTCCCGGCCGTCCGCAGCCGCCGGCGCCGCTGCCCCACGACTCGGCCAGCCAGGGTGCCGGGGGTGCGCAGCGGGGGTGGTCGGCTCCGCAGGTCCCCGGTCCCGGCCCGGACACCGTGGCCACCCCTCCGCCAGCGCTGGCCCACTCGACCCCGTCGACGCCGCACTCCGCGTCCACGCCGAGCCAGGCGGGGTCGTGGTCGGGATCGGGGCGCTCGCGCCGGTCGTCGACGAGGACGTCCTCGCGCGGACGGCTGGGCGCGGGCCTGGTCGACGTGCCCAGGGTTCCCTACCGCGATCCGAAGACCGCGGTCCTGGACAACCCCGAGGTGCCGGAGAGCCGCCGCTACTGCAGCAGGTGCCACCGCGAGGTGGGACGTGCCCGCGCCGGCCGTCCGGGACGGCTGGAGGGCTTCTGCCGCGCCTGCGGACACCCCTTCTCGTTCACGCCGAAGCTCGCGCCGGGCGAGGTGCTGCGCGGCCAGTACGAGGTGCTGGGTTGTCTGGCGCACGGCGGTCTGGGCTGGGTCTACCTGGCCTCGGACCGCGCCGTGAGCGACCGGTGGGTGGTGCTCAAGGGCCTGCTCGACTCCGGGGACGCCGACGCGATGCGCGCGGCGCTGGCGGAGCGGCGGTTCCTCGCCGAGGTCGAGCACCCCAACATCGTCAAGATCCACAACTTCGTGCAGCACGAGGACCGCAAGACCGGTGAGCTGACGGACTACATCGTCATGGAGTACGTCGGCGGCCGCTCGCTCAAGGAGCTGCTGAAGGAGCGTCGCAGCGGCGGTGTGGGCACCGAGTCGCTGCCGCTGGCGCAGGCCATCGCCTACGTGCTGGAGGTGCTGCCCGCCCTGGGCTACCTGCACGGAGTGGGGCTGCTGTACTGCGACTTCAAGCCCGACAACGTCATCCAGACCGAGGAGCAGCTCAAGCTGATCGACCTCGGCGCGGTGCGGCACGTCGACGACCGGCACAGCGCGATCTTCGGCACCGGCGGCTACCAGGCGCCGGAGGTGCGGCACATCGGCGCGTCGGTGGCCTCCGACCTCTACACGGTCGGCCGGACGCTGGCGGTGATGAGCTTCCCGTTCGACTTCCGGCACACCTACCGCGACCGGCTGCCCGGCCCGGAGGAGCAGCCGCTGCTGCTGCGCTTCAACTCCTACCACCGCTTCCTCAAGCGCGCCACGCACGCCGATCCGGACCAGCGGTTCTCCTCGGCGGAGGAGATGGCCGAGCAGCTGACCGGGGTGCTGCGGGAGGTGCTGGCGGCGTCCGACGGCGTGCCGCGGCCGGGCCTGTCCAAGCAGTTCACGCCGGAGCGCCGCACCTTCGGCGTGGAGGGGTCGCGCTCGCGGGTGGCGATGACGTTCCGATCGGTGGCCGAGGCCCTGCCGGTGCCGCAGGTCGACACCGAGGACCCGGCGGCGGGGTTCCTCGCCACGGCGGCCTCGGCGCGGCCGCAGGAGGTGGTCTCCGCGCTGCGGGCCGCCCCGCAGTCGACGGTGGAGGTGCGGTTCCGGCTGGCCCACGCGCTGATCGAGCTGGGCGAGACCGAGGCCGCGCTGCGGGAGCTGCACCGGATGACGGCGACGGCCATGTTCGCCGACAGCGGGCCGCCGCTGGTGGAGCCGGACGACTGGCGCCCGCACTGGTACTGGGGACTCACCCAGCTCGCCGCGGGCCGACCGGCCGACGCGGGGCGGGCGTTCGACGTGGTGTGCGACGCGGTGCCCGGTGAGGCCGCGCCGAAGCTGGCCCTGGCGGTGTGCGCGGAGGCCACGCACGACGACATCGCCGCCGCGGACCGCTACGAGCTGGTGTGGCGCACCGACCACGCCTACGTCAGCGCGGCGTTCGGGCTGGCCAGGGTGCTGATGCAGCAGGGCGCGCGGGCGCGGGCGGTCGCGGTGCTGGACTCGGTGCCGGAGACCTCCAGCCACCACGTGGCCGCGCAGACCGCCGCGGTGCGGGCGCAGTCGGCGGCGATGCCGAAGACACCGCTGACCGAGCGGGACCTCCTGGCCGCCGGTGCCAGACTGGAGCGGCTGGACGTGGACGTGGAGCTGCGCGCGCGGCTGACCACCGAGGTGCTGCTCTCGGCGCTGGAGTGGGTGCTCGCCGGTGGCCGCAGCTCGGAGGGGCTGCTCGGCGGCGGGTTCGAGGAGCGCGAGCTGCGGCTGGGCGTGGAGAAGGCGTACCGGGTGCTGGCCAGGTTGGCCGACACCCCGGAGGAGAGGATCGCGCTGGTGGACCGCGCGAACGCGATTCGACCGAGGACAGTGGTGTGAGCGAGAGCAGTTGTGCGCGGTGCGGCGCCGAGGTGGCGGCCGAGGACAGGTTCTGCGAGGAGTGCGGGCGCGACCTGCGGGTGGAGCGGACGCCGGTGGGCGGTCCGGAGGACCGCAACCGGGTGGTGGTGACGCTGCCCGGCGTGGGCGGGATCAGCGACCGCGGCCGGGTGCGGCAGCGCAACGAGGACTCGATGGCGTTCGGCGTCACGGCGGACCGGGGGCTGGCGGCCGTGGTCTGCGACGGCGTGGCGTCCTCCGACCGGTCGGAGCGGGCGTCGCAGGCGGCGGCGGACACGGCGGCGGCCGTGCTGTTCGACGCGCTGGTCGAGCAGAGCGATCCGGCGCGGGCCACCACCGACGCGGTGGCCGCCGCCTACAACGCGGTGTCGCGGCTGTCGCACCCGGACACCGAGCAGTCGGCGCCGTCGTGCACGTTCGTCTCGGCCGTGGTGCGCGAGGCGCGGGCGACGATCGGGTGGCTGGGCGACAGCAGGGCGTACTGGGTCGCGGGGGCGCGGTCGCGGCGGTTGACCGAGGACGACACGTGGGCGGCGCAGCTGGTCGCCGACGGTGTGCTGACCGAGGAGCAGGCCAAGACCGACAGTCGCGGGCACGTGCTGTCGCGGTGGGTGGGTGCGGACGCCGGGCTGCTGGTGCCGCAGGTCGTGGTGCACGACGCGGACGAGCCGGGTGTGCTGCTGCTGTGCAGCGACGGGCTGTGGAACTACCTGCCCGAGCCGGAGCACGTGGCGGCGGTGGTGCCGGCGGGCGCGTCGCCGCAGGACGTGGTGGAGCGGCTGGTGGCGGTGGCGCTGGAGTGGGGCGGCCACGACAACGTGACGGTGGTGGCGATCCCGATGTCACCGGCCTGATCCGCCGGCGCGGCGGGCCTCGGTGAGGTCCACCGCACCGGCGGATCAGAAGTCGCGGGGGCTCTCGCTCTCCGCGTCGCACCGGTCGGTGACCGGCTCCGCCGTCGGCGACGTCGCTGCCGGGTCCGGCCACGAGCTGGTCGTGGTGTTCTTCCCGGCCCACCGCCGTTTTCCGCCGGTGGCGCCGACGCGCTCAGGGCGCGAGGGCGTCCATGGCCTTGTAGATCCGCTTGTCCGACACCGAGTAGCGGGTGCCGATCGTCTGGGCGAAGTAGCTCAGGCGCAGCTCCTCGATCATCCAGCGGATCTCGTCGAGCTTCTCGTGCGGCTCGTCGGCGGGGAAGCTCGCCCGCAGCGCGCGGTACTCCTCGTGCACCTCGTGCACGCGCTCCGTCCACTCGCGGTCGCGGCCGACGTTCTCGGTGAGCTTCTCCAGCCGCCGTTCGATCCCCCGCAGGTACCGCACGACGTCGGGCAGCCGGGCGGCACCGGCCTCGGTCACGAAGCCCTCGTGCACCAGGCCGCGCAACTGGGCGCGCGCGTCGTCGAGGGACGCCTCGAAGACCGGGCCGCGCACGGCCGCCAGCCGCAGCTCGACCTGCTGCGAGGCCTCCAGGACCTGCTGCACCCGCCCGACGACGTCGAACGTGGTGGCCTGGAGGTTGCGCCGCACGTGCTCCAGCAGCCGGGCGAACCCGGCCGCGTCCCACGCCGGGCCTCCGGCCTCGGTCGTCAACTGGTCCACCGACGCGGCGATGCAGTCGGCGAGCAGTGCGGCGACGCCGCCGTGCGGGTTGCGGGTCAGCGCGAGCTTCGCGGCGTTGCTCAGGCCGCGCTGGAGCATCTTCACCGGCGACGGCGTGTTGAGCAGCAGCAGGCGCCGGGTGCCCAGCCACATCGCGCCGCGCTGACGTCCCGGTGTGTCCATGACCCGCACACCGACCGTCTCGCCCTCGTCGACCAGGGCGGGGTGGACGGTGACGGTGAACCCGGACTGCTGCTGTTCGAGCGTGCGCGGCAGTTCACCGAGGTCCCAGGTGCGCATCCCGGTGCGCTCGACGTCGGCGGAGGCCGCGGACAGCGTGGCCCTGACCTCCTGCTTGAGCTGCTGCTTGAGCGCGCCGAGGTCCTTGCCCCTGGCGAGCGTCCTGTTCTCGTCGTCGACGACGGCGAAGGTGAGCTTGAGGTGCTCGGGAACCTGGTCGAGCTGCCACGCGTCGCGCGGCACGACGACACCGGTGAGGGACCGCAGCTCGCGTTCCAGCGCCGAGAGCAGCGAGTCCTCGTCCGGCGCGATCCGCTCCAGCACGGCGCGCGCGACGTCGGGCACGGGCACGAAGTTGCGGCGCAGCGGTTTGGGCAGCGAGCGGATCAGGGAGACGACGAGTTCGGTGCGCAGGCCGGGGATCTGCCAGGCGAACGCCTCGTCGCCGATCTGGGCGAGCACCGGCAGCGGCATCGCCACGGTGATGCCGTCGTCGCCGGAGCCGGGTTCGAAGTGGTAGCTCAGCGGCAGCTCCACGCCCCCGGAGGTCCAGGAGTCGGGGTAGGCGTTCTCGCTGACCCCGGCGCGGGGGTTGATCAGCATCTCGCGGGTGAAGCTCAGCAGGTCCGGCTGGTCGTGGCGGGTCTTCTTCCACCAGTTGTCGAAGTGCCGGGCGGAGACGACGTCGGCGGGGACGCGCTGGTCGTAGAACTCGAACAGGGTCTCCTCGTCGACGACGATGTCACGCCGCCGCGCGCGGTTCTCCAGCTCCTCCACCTCGGCCAGCAGGGCCCGGTTGGCGTGGTAGAAGCGGTGGTGCGTCGTCCAGTCGCCCTCCACGAGGGCGTGCCGGACGAACAGCTCGCGCGACAGCTCGGGGTCGATGCGCCCGTACTGGACCTTGCGGGCGGTCACGATCGGCACGCCGTAGAGGGTGACGCGCTCGGAGGCGACGACGGAACCGCGGCGGGCCTCCCAGTGCGGTTCGCTGTAGGTGCGCTTGACGAGGTGCCCGGCGAGCTTCTCCGCCCACTCGGGTTCGATCCGCGCCACGATGCGACCCCACAGCCGCGAGGTCTCCACCAGCTCCGCGGCCATCACCCACTGGGGTGGCTTCTTGAACAGCGCGGAGCCGGGGAACACCGCGAACTTGGCGTTGCGGGCACCGACGTACTCGGTCATCGCGCGGCGCGGCGCGTCGGCCTTACCGCGCTTGACGACGTCCTTGACGCCGATGTGCGACAGGAGCCCGGACAGCAGCGACAGGTGGATGTGCTGCGGGTCGGCCGGCTCGTCGCTCAGGTGCATGCCGAGGTTCTTGGCGACCTGGCGCAGCTGGGCGTAGATGTCCTGCCACTCGCGCACGCGCAGGTAGTTGAGGTGCTCGGCGCGGCACAGCTTGCGGAACTGGTTGCCCGACAGCTCGCGCTGCTTGCTCCGGACGTGGTTCCACAGGTTGAGGTAGGACAGGAAGTCGGAGGTGGGGTCCACGAACCGGGCGTGCGCCTGGGTCGCGGCCTCCTGCTTGTCGCTGGGCCGCTCGCGCGGGTCCTGGATGGACAGCGCCGCGGCGATGATCATCACCTCGCGGACGCAGCCGTTGCGGTCGGCCTCCAGGACCATGCGCGCGAGCCTCGGGTCCACCGGGAGCTGGGCGAGCTTGCGCCCCAGCGGGGTGAGGCGCTTCTGGGGGTCGGCCTGCGCCGGGTCGATCGCGCCGAGCTCGTGCAGCAGCTGCACGCCGTCGTTGATGTTGCGCGCGTCCGGGCCGTCGATGAACGGGAACGCGGCGATGTCGCCCAGACCGATGGCGGTCATCTGGAGGATGACCGACGCGAGGTTGGTGCGCAGGATCTCCGGGTCGGTGAACTCGGGGCGGGAGTCGAAGTCGTCCTCGGAGTACAGCCGGATGCAGATGCCCTCCGACACGCGGCCGCAGCGGCCCTTGCGCTGGTTGGCCGAGGCCTGCGAGACGGGTTCGATCGGCAGGCGCTGCACCTTGAGGCGGTGGCTGTAGCGGGAGATGCGGGCGTTGCCGGGGTCGACGACGTACTTGATGCCCGGCACGGTCAGCGACGTCTCGGCGACGTTGGTGGCCAGCACGACGCGCCGCCCGGTGTGGGCCTGGAACACCCGGTGCTGCTCCCCCACCGACAGCCGCGCGTACAGCGGCAGGATCTCGGTGTTGCGCAGCTCCAGCTGGTTGAGCGCGTCGGCGGTGTCGCGGATCTCCCGCTCGCCGGAGAGGAACACCAGCACGTCGCCGGGGCCCTCGGCCTGGAGCTCGGCGACGGCGTCGGCGATGGCCGTCGTCTGGTCGCGGTCGGGATCGGTGCCGGGGTCGTCGAGGTCCACGACGGGCCGGTAGCGGACCTCCACGGGGTAGGTGCGACCGGAGACCTCGATGATCGGCGCGTCGCCGAAGTGGCGGGAGAACCGCTCGGGGTCGATCGTGGCAGAGGTGATGACGACCTTGAGGTCGGGGCGGCGCGGCAGCAGCTGCTTGAGGTAGCCCAGCAGGAAGTCCACGTTGAGGCTGCGCTCGTGGGCCTCGTCGATGATGATCGTGTCGTAGCGCGAGAGCATCCGGTCGGTCTGGATCTCGGCGAGCAGGATGCCGTCGGTCATGAGCTTGACCAGGGTGTCGTCGCCGGACTGGTCGGTGAAGCGCACCTTGTAGCCCACGACGCCGCCCAGGGGGCCCTTCAGCTCGGCGGCGACGCGCTCGGCGACCGTGCGGGCGGCCAGCCGCCGCGGCTGGGTGTGCCCGATCTGGCCGCGCACCCCGCGTCCCAGCTCCAGGCAGATCTTGGGCAGCTGGGTGGTCTTGCCCGAGCCGGTCTCCCCGGCGACGATCACGACCTGGTGGTCGCGGATGAGCGCGGCGATGTCGTCCTTGCTCTGGCTGACCGGCAGTTCGGCGGGGTACTCGATCGGCGGCACGCCCTCGCGCCGCAGGGCCACCCGCAGCTCGGCCTCCTCGATCTCACCGGCGATGGCCGCGGCGGCGGAGGCTCTGGCCGCGGGGTCGCGGAGCTTGCGCGCGCCGTCGAGCCGGCGTTGCAGCCGCCGCTGGTCGCGCAGGGTCAACTCGGGCAGGCGTGTGTGCAGGTCGGCCAGTGCCGGTCCGGCGAGCGGGGTGTCCATACTGCTTCCAGTTTATGCGGCCCGGTCCACCACGACCTCTCAATATGTGTCGGTGGGTCGCTCTAGGCTGCGCGACATGGATCTCACCGGCTTCTGGGACCTGGTGGAGCGCTCGGCGAGCGCGGGTGAGAAGGACGCGCGAGCCGCGTGGCTGACGGCTCGGCTGGTGGAGCTGCCGGCGGAGGAGATCACCGGTTTCGCGGTGCGGTTGCAGGAGGTGCGCCGCCGCGCGGACACCTGGCTGCTGTGGGGCGCGGCGAACCTGTTGCAGCGGGGTCTGTGCTCCGACGAGGGCTTCCTGCACTTCCGGTCGTGGCTGGTGGGCCGGGGGCGCGAGGTGTTCGAGCGGGTCGTGGCCGATCCGGACGAGCTGGCCGGGCTGGAGTGCGTGCGGGCGGTCGCGCGGGTGCCGGTGAGCGCGTGGCGCGTCGAGGACTGGCAGGAGTGGGAGGCGCTCGACCACGTCGCCGCGACCGCCCACGAACGGGTGACGGGTGTGCGGTGCAGCCTGGAGGAGGCGCTGGCGGCGGCCGGGTGGCGGCCGGTACCGGCCCGGTCGCCGCACGACGAGCCGTGGGAGCTGGAGGACCCGGTCGAGTCGACGCGTCGTCTCCCCCGGCTGACGGCCCTGCTGGCCGGGGTCACGGCCTGATCGCCGGGGCCGGCGGAGTCCGGAAGCTCCGGACCGTGAACGGTTTGATCACCCGGTGTTACTTCACGAGCACGATGAGTTGTTGACGTTCAACAGAAGCACGGTCGGTCGGAGTGGTGCGATCGGCTCAGCGCACTGCGCCGATCGCACCACCGTCACCGGTGCCCGCCGAGGCGTTCCCCACCGCCCCCACCAGCCGCTTCTCCGCATTTCAGCGGCGTGCAAGACACCTTTGCAAAGGGGTGCCCGCGGCCCGCGGAGGGTTCCCACGGACTGGGACAAGCTACTGGCGAGGAAACATCCCTGAATACGATTCACCTGATCGCCACCACGGCCGGAGGCCCCGGACCACCCTGCACGGTCCGGGTCCCCCACCACCGCTCAGGCGGCGCCGGCGCTCCCGCCGACGACGGCGTCCGAGGAGGGCGCGTGCTCCGGCGGCGGGACCACTCCGGACAGGTCGCCGCCGTTGTCGTTGACGCGCAGCACGAAGGGGCGGGTCTCGGTGTACTGCACGACCGACACCGAGCAGGGGTCGACCACGATCCGCTGGAACCCGTCGAGGTGCACGCCCAGCGCGTCGGCGAGCACCGACTTGATGACGTCGCCGTGGCTGCACGCGATCCACACCGCGCGGGGACCGAACTCCGCCGAGATGCGCGCGTCGTGCGCGCGGACGGCGGCCACCGCGCGGGCCTGCACGGTCGCCAGCCCCTCCCCCTCGGGGAACACCGCCGCCGAGGGGTGCTGCTGGACGACCTTCCACAGCGGCTCGTCGAGCAGGTCCTTGAGCGCACGGCCGGTCCAGGCGCCGTAGTCGACCTCCGAGAGCGCGGGCTCGGCCACGGGGACGAGACCGCGGTCGGCCAGCAGCGGCGCGAGCGTCTCCTGGCAGCGCTGCAACGGCGAGTGGACCACGGCGTCGACGGGAACGCCCTTCAGGCGCTCGACCAGGCCGGTGGCCTGGGCGCGTCCGGCGTCGTCGAGGCCGACGCCGGTGGAGCGCCCGGCCAGCACCCCCGAGCCGTTGGCGGTGGAACGAGCGTGCCTCAACAGGATGACGGTGGCCACCACGCCACCCTAGGCGAGCAACGACGAAGGCCACCGCCGGGGCACCGGGGTGCCCTGCGACGGTGGCCTCGCGCGTCCGCTCAGGTGGCCGGCAGCAGGTTCATCGACAGCATCCCGATCAGCAGGATGCCCAGCAGCAACCGGTACCAGACGAACACCGAGTAGCTGTGCTTGGAGACGTACTGCAGCAGCCACTTGATGGTGACGTAACCCAGGACGAACGCCACGGCCGTCGCGACGATCATCTGCGGGATCGACGCCTGCACGCCCTCGCCGCCGCGGTCGAGCACGTCGGGGATGGAGAAGATCCCCGCGCCGAACACGGCGGGAATGGCGAGCAGGAAGGAGTACCGCGCCGCGGCCTCCCGGTTCAGGCCCAGGAACAGACCCGCGGTGAGCGTGCCGCCGGAGCGGGACACACCGGGGATCAGCGCCAGCGCCTGTGCCAGGCCCATGCCCACCGCGTCACGCAGCGTGAGCTGGTCACGCGCGTGCTTGGCGAGCTGGTCCGCCAGTCCCATCAGCAGACCGAACACGATCAGCATGATCGCGGTGATCCACAGGTTGCGCGCGGACGTGCGGATGACGTCCTTGAGCAGGAACCCGAGCACACTGATCGGGATGGACCCGATGATGACGTACCAGGCCAGCTTGTAGTCCTGGCTCTTGCGGGCCGCCGCGTCGAACAGCCCCCTGAACCAGGCCGCCAGCAGCCTTCCGATGTCCTTCGCGAAGTAGATCAGCACTGCCAGTTCCGTACCGAGCTGGATCACCGCCGTGAACGATGCTCCGGCGTCGTTGCCGAAGAACAGCGTCGAGGTGATCCGCACGTGCGCGGATGAGGACACGGGCAGGAATTCCGTCAGTCCTTGGACGATCCCGAGGACCAGAGCCTGCAACCAGCTCAACTACCCACTCCTGCCAGATCCAGAGCCTCGGCCGCGGTACGAAGCGCCGCGACACCCTGCTCCAGATCTTGCAGCATCGGTGAGAGCGTGAGAGTGGTGACCCCCGCCGCGGCCAGTGCCTGCATCTTCTCGGCGATGCGCGGTTTCGGGCCCAGCAGGGACGTGGCGTCGAGGAACTCCACCGGCAGGGCCGCCATGGCCCCGGCGTGGTCGCGGGCGAGGAACTTGTCCTGCACCTCGGCGGCCTCGGCGGCGAAGCCCATGCGCACGGCCAGGTCGTTGTAGAAGTTCTTCTGGCGGCTGCCCATGCCACCGACGTAGAGGGCGGCGTACCCGCGCACGGAGTCGGCCGCGGTGCTCCAGTCGTCCCCGACGACCAGCGGCACGGTGGGCACGACGTCGAAGCCCTCCATCGTCCTGCCGGCCTTCGCCCGGCCGGCGGCGACGGCGGCCAGCGAGTCGGCGGAGTGCTCGGGCGAGAAGAAGACGCCCAGCCAGCCGTCGGCGATCTCCCCGGCCAGCTCCAGGTTCTTCGGGCCGACGGCGGCCAGGTAGATCGGGATGCGCTCGCGCACCGGGTGCACGGTCAGGGTGAGCGCCTTGCCGGGGCCGTCGGGCAGCGGCAGGACGTGGTGCTGCCCCTGGTAGGACAGCCTCTCCCGGCGCAGCGCCTTCGTGACGACGTCGACGTACTCGCGGGTGCGCGACAGCGGCTTGTCGAACCGCACGCCGTGCCAGCCCTCCGACACCTGCGGCCCGGACACGCCCAGGCCCATGCGGAAGCGCCCGCCCGACAGCGTGTCCAGCGTCGCGGCGGTCATCGCGGCCATGGCCGGTGTCCGCGCGGGGATCTGGAAGATCGCGCTGCCGACGTCCACGCGCTCGGTCTGCGCCGCCACCCACGCCAGCACGGTCGCGGCGTCGGAGCCGTAGGCCTCCGCCGCCCACACCACGGAGAAGCCGAGCCGGTCGGCCTCCCTGGCGAGTTCGAGGTTGGCGGCGTCGTTGCCGGCGCCCCAGTATCCGAGGTTCAGTCCCAGTCGCACTCCGCGCACGCTACCGGCGGGTAACACCTCGCGCCAGGGCGGGCTCGCCGAAGATCCGCGATGGTCAGGCCGACCGGGGCAGGAGCATTTAGGCTCCCGCACGTGCAGCACCGACAGCTCGGCCGCAGCGGCCTTCGCGCATCCAGGATGGCTCTGGGAACCCTGTCGTGGGGCAGCGACACGGACGCCGACGAGGCCGCCACGCAGCTGCTGGCCTTCGTCGACGCGGGCGGCACCCTCGTCGACACCGCCGACGTCTACGCCGAGGGCGAGTGCGAGCGCATCCTCGGCGGGCTGCTCGGCGACCTGGTGCCCCGCGACGACGTGGTGATCGCGACCAAGGCGGTGGCGCGCCGCGACGACGGACCGTTCGGCGGCGGCGCGTCGCGGGGCGCCCTGCTGGCCGCGCTGGAGGGCTCGCTGCGACGCCTGGGCGTGGACCACGTCGACCTGTGGCAGCTGCACGCCTGGGACGCCAGCACACCGCTGGAGGAGACCCTCGCGACGATCGACAGCGCCGTGAGCAGCGGCAAGGTGCGCTACGCCGGTGTGTCGAACTACGCGGGCTGGCAGCTCGCGACGGCGGCGGCCGCGCAGCGCGGCCGCACGCCCATCGTCTCGGCGCAGGTGGAGTACTCGCTGCTGGAGCGCGGGGTGGAGCGGGAGGTCGTGCCCGCGGCGGCGCACCACGGGATCGGCCTGCTGCCCTGGGCCCCGCTGGGACGGGGCGTGCTGACCGGCAAGTACCGCAACGGCACGCCGCCGGACTCCCGCGGCGCGTCCGCGCACATGGCCGGGTACGTCGAGCAGCACCGCACCGAACGTGCGGCGCGCATCGTGCAGGCGGTGGCGACGGCCGCCGACGGGCTCGGCACCTCGCCGCTGTGCGTGGCGCTGGCGTGGGTGCGCGACCGTCCGGGAGTGGTCGCGCCGGTGGTCGGAGCGCGCGACACCCAGCAGCTCGCGGGGTCGCTGGCGGCCGAGGAGCTGACGTTGCCCCCGGCCATCCGGGCGGCGCTGGACGACGTGAGCGCGATCGAGCTGAGCTACCCCGAGCGACGCATGCTCTGACCGGGCGTCCACGGAGGTGTGGGGCACGACACCTCCGTGTTCGCGATGTTCGTCTTCTATGCCCGGAAACTCCGCCTACTACTCCGCGCCACTTGTCAATACGCTCGATCGGGTGATCAATGCTGACCCCGCCTCACTCACCCGACGCTCCCTGTTCGGTCTCACCGCCGGCGCCGCGGCCACCATCGCCGGCACCGGTGCCGTCGCATCGGCCTCCACCGAGTCAGCCCGCGACCCCCGCGCCACCGAGCTGACGGCCGAGCAGGCGTGGCGGACGCTCGCCGAGGGCAACGCGCGCTTCGTCTCCGGCCACCAGCGTCACCCGCACGAGTCCCTGCGCTGGCGCGAGAGCCTGGTCGACGGCCAGCACCCCTTCGCCGTCGTGCTCGGCTGCGCCGACTCGCGCGTGGCGCCGGAACTGGTCTTCGACGAGGGCCTGGGCGACCTGTTCGTCATCCGCGCCGCCGGTGAGGTGCTCGACACCAGCGTCGTCGGCAGCATCGAGTACGCCGTCGAGCACCTCTCCGTGCCGCTGATCGTCGTGCTCGGCCACGAGAAGTGCGGCGCGGTGTCCGCCACGATCGACGTGGTGCGCGGCACGGGCAGCGTCAGCGGCGACATCAGCACGCTGGTGCGCTCCGTCGAACCGGCCGTCCGCGCCACTCCCGCCAACCCGGACGCGGCCGCGTTCCTGGCCGCCTGCGTCGCCGAGCAGGCCCGGCGCACCGCCGCGATCCTGCAGGAGCGCTCCGACATCATCAGCGGCGCGGTCGCCGAGCACGGCGTGCAGGTCGTCGCCGCGACCTACGAGCTCACCACGGGAAAGGTCACCCGTTTGGGCTGATCGGGTGCTCCGCGCCACTTCTGGCACGCCCCGTGCGTGACCGCCCGCCCCTCGTCGGGGATGCTGGTGGTCCAGTTCCGCGCAGGCGCAGGAGGACCGACGTTGCTTCGCAAGGCCGCCGTGCTGTTCACCAGCGCACTGCTGGTGGCCGGCTGTTCCACCGGTGAGCGGTCCGACGATCCGCTCCAGCTCGCCGCGAACCCGGAGGCCGCGAAGCCCGCCACCTCCCCCGAGCAGACCACCGCCCCCGCCGGGGAGGTGCTGCCGCTGGACGGCGTGGTCACCGCGCTCGCGTTCGACGCCTCGACGGCCACCCTCGCGGTGGCCGTCGCCGAACCGCCGTCGGTGCTGCTCTACGACACCGGCAACCTCGCCGCCGCGCCGCGCAGCACGCCGCTGCCCGGTCCGGCGGTGCGGCTGACCGGCGCCGGCGGCCGGCTCACCGCGAGCGTCCCGGACGCCGACGAGATCGTGCGCGTCGCCCTGCCCGGCGGTGAGGCCACCGCCGTGCCCGTGGCCGACGGTCCCACCGACACCACGACCGTGGGCGACCGCACGCTGCTCGCCCAGCGCGACACCCGGCGGGTCACCGTCCTGAGCGGCGGAGACCCCGGCGGCACCGAGGTGCAGCGCAGCATCAGCGGCTTGCAGAGCCCCGACCAGCTGCTCGTCACCGGCGACCACGTCGTGGTCGTGGACCGCCTGCGCAGCGCCCTGTTCGACCTCGACCCGGCCTCCGACACGCTCGGCGCGGGACTGCGCGCCGGTGACGGAGCCGCCAACGCCGTCGCCGACCGCTACGACCGCGTCCTGGTCACCGACGCCCGCGGTGGCGAGCTGCTCGTGTTCTCCACCGATCCGGTGATCATGCGGCAGCGCTACCCGGTGCCCGGCACCCCGTGGGCCATCGCCTACGACCCCGAGCGCGACCTCGCCTGGATCACCCTCACCGGGACCAACGAGGTCGTCGGTCTCGACGTCGCGGGCGGCGAGCCCGAGGAGCGCGCCCGTTTCGCCACCGTCCACCAGCCCGATTCCATCGCGGTCGATCCGGGCACCGGACGAGTGTTCATCGCATCGGCGGACCGCGGAGGGATCCAGGTGGTGCAGCCATGAGCGACGGAGTCGGCGACGGGGAATGGGAGTACCGGCCGCTGCGCTTCCCGCCGGGGGTGTCGCGGCGGCTGGCCACCCAGCAGCTCGCCATCAACGCGGAGCTCTCCGGCTGGGAGCTGTGCCGCACCCTGCTCTTCGGTGACGGCACCCGCAAGATCTGGCTGCGCCGCAAGCGCACCGCCGCGACGCTGGCCGGGCCGATCACCTGACGCGGAGGAGGGCTAGCGGAAGTCCTCCACGTGGTCGCACGCCCACTGCGCGAACGTCCTGGCGGGGCGTCCGGTCACCTGCTGCACGCCGGGGACCGGCGCGATCGAGGAGAACATCTCGGCGAGCTCCTGCTCGGTGAACCCCTCCTGCGCCTCGGAGTAGGGCTCGAACCCGAGCAGGAAGTCGGCGTTGGCCGCGGCCCAGCCGCCCTGCGCCTTCAGCAGTTCCAGCGCGCGCTCCCGCGTCACCTCCTCGTGGCGCACCTCCTCCCCCAGCGCGGCGCCGATCGCCGCGACCTTGTCCGCCGTGGTGAGGACCTCCGGTCCGGTGAGGGAGTACGCCGCACCCGCGTGCCCGTCCTCCAGCAACGCGGCAACCGCCACCGCGGCGACGTCCGCCTCGTGCACCGGCACGCTGGGGATCTCGTCGTGCGGATAGCGCACCACGCGTTCCGCCCGCACCGACGGGCCCCACAGGTGCAGCACGTTGGAGCAGAACTCCCCCGGCCGCACGTGGGTCCACTCCACGCCGGAGTCCTCCGCGGCCCGTTCCACCGGCAGGTGGAAGTCGGAGTCGAGCCCGGCCTCGACCGCGCCGGAGGACAGCACGACGATCCGCCGCACCCCGGCGCGGACCGCCAGCTCGACCACCTCCCGCGCCGTGCGCGCCACCGGGAACAGGTACATCCGCTCCACTCCGCGCACCGCGTCCACCAGCGAGGACGGGTCGTCCAGATCGCCGGCGACGACCTCGACACCGGCGGCGAACCGAGCGGTCGACGGTGTCCTGGTCATCGCCCGCACCCGCTCACCCGCCTCGGCGAGCTGGGCCACCACGTGACGTCCCACGAAGCCCGTCGCACCGGTCACCAGGATCGTCACGACCGCACACCTCCGATTCCGTGTTCGAGAGTTCTCGTCACCAGCGCGGCGACCCCGTGCCGGGGCAGCGCGCCCTCCGCGGCCTCGGTGACCCCGGTGTAGACCAGGGCGTGGAGCACCTGCTCGATCCACCGGGGGCTGAGCTCGGGGTCGAACACCCCCTCCGCCCGGCCGCGCCGGACCAGGTCGACCACCGACTCCTGCGGGTCGACCGCTCCGCCGCCCCCGTCCAGCACCCGCGGATCGCCGAACAGGAACATCAGGCGGTCGCCCACGTCGACCAGCGCCGTCACCAGGCGGCGCAGCGCCTCGATCGCGGGACCCTCGTGGATCGCCGCCGCGGCCACCGACTCCTCCAGCACCCGCAGCGAGTCCTCCACGACCGCGGCCACCAGCTCGTCGCGGTCGGAGAAGTAGCGGTGCAGGGTGCTGCGGCTGACGTCCGCCGCGTAGGCGATGTCGGCCAGGGTCGCCGAGCGGTCGCGGCTCAGGGTCTGCGCGGCCGCCGCGAGGACGGCTCGACGGGTGCGGCTGCGAGTTCCGGACTCCTCGTCAGTGCTCATGCTCCCACCATAGGACACAGAAGAACATTTTTGGGACTCCCGTGTCCCAAAGAGGTCGGTATACGATGGAGGACGTTCAGCTCTGGCCGGTGCCGCACGACGAGCACCGGTCTCGCCGATCCCGTTGAGCACCACGGGCGTGGTACTACAGCTGTGGTGGAACGGGCTCCGCATCGCGGAACCCGTCGCGCGGCCGCCCGCGCCATCCGCAGCAGGTGCCGGAGGGCGTGCGCCAGGGCGTCGCGCGCCCGCAACTCCTCACCCCGGCCGCGCACCTGGTGCGCGAGGACGAGTCAGTCGGCGAACCGGCCGCACAACTCCTCGGTGTCCACGACCTCCTCCGGGTGCTCGGGCACGGATGCGAGCACCGGACGCAGCGCACCCCTGCGGTCGACGACCACCATGCGATCGACGGACGCGCCGCGAGCGGGTCACTCGCCCACCACGGAGACGTCCTCGGCGGACCAGAAGTGGAACTCCCCGCGGATCGGACCGGGGAAGAACACGACGTGCGTGCCGAACTCGTTGCGCACCAGGTGGTTCACCGGCCCCCTGCACGAACGACCCGTACATCAGGGCCGCGTCGAACTGGGCATCGGCGGGCGTGCGCGACCGAGGAGCCGCGGTGAACTGCTGCGACAGCAGCGCCGGGCCGCTCCGGGGCGCCGCGGTTCCGCGCTGTTGCGGGACCGGCGGGCAGCACGGCGGCCTCGTTCCCCGTGTTACGGGTTCGCGTGGGGCGAACCCCGCACCGGGGCGCGGTACTCCGGTGTCACCAGACCGTTCCGCTTCAGCCAGTCCGGAGCCCTGGCGCGCAGCCACGCGTTGATCTCCCGGTAGACGTCGACGTTGTCGACCCAGCCCTTCTTGGAGGTGGCGAACCGCTCGAACTGCTCACCCGCGCCGGCGTCGAGCAGCGCGAGGACGTCGTTGTCGCGCCAGTTGCCCGGCACGACGCGCTGGAAGGCGTCGCCCCGAGACCAGATGAAGGACAGGTTCACCCCCGGCACGTACACGGCCGACCGCGGCAGGCCGGGCACTACGACAGCCTCGACGCACCCGGCGGGAGCCACAGCCCCGACGGTGCCGCTCGCGCCACCGTCGGGGCGCCGGGCTCCCCCGGTGCGGGCAGTTCGAGCAGGGCCAGCGCGGTGTCGGCCGCGATCCCCTCGTGGCTCCAGACCACGTTCCCCACGTTCGGGTGGCGCACTCCCTTCTCCCTGGCCGCGCACGCCTCGTGCTCGCTCCACAGGTGGATGCGGTCGAAGTACCCGTGCCACCCGAACGAGCCGACGACCACCTCGATCTCTCCCTCGTGGTCGCGGAGGGCCTGGAAGAAGAATCCTCGATCGACCAGCATCCGCAGCGATTCCAGCACCATGCGTCAAGTAGACAGCGTGACCACTGGCCGGTCCATTCCGCGAATGTGATTCGTTCGGGGGAATCGGATCGGCGGTCACCGTTTTCTGTCGGACCCCGCCAATACTGTCGTCCCACGACCACGGGGAGGAAGCATGGGGATGCGACGGGACTCGACGGCGCGCAGCCGCCAACTGGGAGACGAACTGCGCGCCAAGCGCCGGGCGGCGGGATTGTCCGGGGTGGCGCTGTGCGAACTGCTGGGCTGGACGTCCGCGCGGCTGAGCAAGCTGGAGAACGGCGAGCGCGGGACCGCCGACGTCGACGTGGCGGCCCACCTGGCGGTGTGCGGGGTGACGGGGGCGGAGTTCAAGCGTCTCCTGGCCCTGAGCAGGGCTTCCCCCGGTGACGTGTGGGTGCAGCCCCTGGGGCCCGAACCGGCCGACCGGCTGCCGAGACTCCTGGTGGAACGGGCCCGCGCGACCGAGATCACCGGTTACGACACCATGCTCGTGCCCGCCCTGCTGCGCGCTCCCGACTACGTCCACGCAATCACTTCAAATGTACCGGTTGAAATGCACCTCGACCGCGAGAGTTCACTCCGGGGGGTGAAAACCACCTTTTACGTCGAGGAACAGGCGCTGCACCGCGTGATCGGCGGTCGGGCGGTGATGCACGACCAGATGATGCACCTGCTCCTGAGCCCGGCGACCGTTCGCGTGGTTCCGTCGCGATTCGGATTCCACGGTGGCGTGTTCGGCGCTTTCACCCTGTTCGACACCGTCGACGACCGTCCCGTGGTGGTGCAGGAACTGCTCGTCGGCAACGCCTACTGCGAAAGTGCCGAGCACGTCGCGCGCTACCGCGCCGCCCTCGACGCGGTGGCGGGTTCGGCCCTCGACGTGGAGCGTTCCCGGAACGTGCTGGCGGAGCTGGCCGACCACTTCGGCGACCGGGCGGGAAGCCCGGTCCGCGAGCCTTCGACGAGTTCCCGGTGAACGCGCCGCCCGCGACGCGCGTGGACGCGGGAGCCGCTCGACCGGTCGCACGCGCTGCCGAGACCGACGGCGATCCTGATCGTCTCCGGGCACCGGGAGAGTCCGCACCGCTGAACCCGCCGAGTCCCGGACGAACACCCCCGCTGGTCCACGACTCCGACGGACCGCACCGCCGCTGCCGCGAGATGGCCGGGGCGACGCCGGACGTCGGTGCCCCGGCGAAGCGGGTCGCTGCGGCGATGCCCGACGCGGAGCCCGCACCCGACCGGCTCCTGCGCCGGAGAGTCCGGCTGCGGAGCCCGCGGGGAGGGAGGGCGTGCTCGTCGGCGGTTCCGGCTTCACGAGTCGCCGCGCGCACCGCCTTCCCGGACGGGGCGCCCGGCCGGTCGAGGCCACAGTGGACGGTTGCACGACGGTCGTGCCGAAGCGTTCCGCCGAGGTCGTGCGGTCCGGTCGGGCGTCTTGCCCTCGCCGACGAGAGGTCCTACGATTCGCGGCACGTGCCACCGCGTCTGGCCGCGACGAGGTCGTGGTGATGGAGGTGGCACAACACCGGGAACACCCATGACCGCTCTGCACCACCTCATCATCGCCGTGTCGGACCGGGACGCCGCGACCCGCTACCTCGTGGATCTCCTCGAACTGCGGGAGCCCTGGGAGAACGGCTTCTTCCAGTCGGTTCAGCTCGACGACCACGTGGTCGTCAACTTCGCCGCTCCGCCCGTCGAGATCCAGCCGCAGCACTACGCCTTCCTCGTCGACGACGACCACTTCGACCGGATCAGGTCCAGGTTCGACGCCGAGGGCACGCCCTACACCGCCGATCCGCCAGGCCGCAGACCGAACGAGATCGGCGTCTTCAACGGTGACGGCACGGGCCGGAGGCTGTACTTCTCCGGCCCGGACGGGCACATGCTCGAAGTGATCACCGCCCGCTACGACGACGTCCCGCAGCGGTCCCGATCAGGACCACCGGGATCGTGAGCACCACCGCTCACCGCTGACCGGCACAGCTCGATCCGCGGCACTCGCCCCGTCGTCACGCCGTCCCCTCCGCGGCGCGACGACGGGGCGAGCAGCGCAGAGCAGCCGCGGGGCTCCCCGCACGACGCAGCGCTCCGGGCAGCGCCGTCCTCCGGTCCTCGGCCCGATGCACCGGTCCGGCTCGCTCGACCGCACACCGCGCTGCTCCCGGAGCGTCCGGTGGACGACCGAGCCGACGTGCGCCTCCCGCCGGACCGCTCATTCCGCAGAACGGTCCGAGCACTCGCGGAGTTCCGTCCACGACCGCTGTCAGGACCTGATCGGGGTCGTCCTACCCGCGCCGCCGGGCCGAACAGCCCGGGCACACCGCAGACCGGGCGCCGGGTCCACCCCGCCGCACACCCGCCGGACCTCGACGTCCCGCCGGTCCCGGCCAGGGGGCGTGTCACACCCGTCGGGCCGCCACAGCAGCGAGCCGGAGGATCTGCGCGGCGACCTCGGCGGGCCGCTCCAGCGGCAGCATGTGCCCGGCGTCGTCGAGCACCACGACCTCGCCGTCCTCGACCGCCGCGACCAGAGCGCGGGCGTTGGACTCCGGACACAGCCGGTCCTCGTCGCCCACCACCGCGATCACCGGGCGCTCCCCCGCCACGGTCAGCGCGGCCTCGCGGTCGTGGCGGTCGACGGCGGGGCGGAACAGCGCCACCGTCTCCGGCCAGTGCGACCACACCATCTCGGCGGTCAGGTCCACGTCCTCCTGCCGCGGTTCGTCGCCGAACAACCACCACCGCAGGCCGGCCGTCTTCGCGGGCTCGATCTTGTCCCGCACCGCCCGCACGATCGGCCCGAAGGCCCGCTCCAGCTCGCGCACGAGCTTGCCGACGGACTTCGGCCAGGCCAGCGACGACTCGCTGAGACCGTTGGTCGCCGTCGCGAGGAACACCGTGCCCACGACCCGCTGGCGGAACAGCATCGGCCTGCGCTCGGCCGTCGTCATCGCCACCATGCCGCCCATCGAGTGCCCGACGACGACCACTGGTCCCTGCGGCGCGGCGCGCTCGATCAGCTCCCCGAGGTCGTCGGCGAGCTGATCGGTGGTCGCCGTCTCCTCCGTGGCCGGGTCCGAGCCGCCGTGACCGCGCTGGTCGTAGGCGATGACGTGGACCGGCCCGCTCGCCGTCAGCTCGGCGACCACCCGGTGCCAGCTGCGGTGGTCGAGCGCGTAGCCGTGGACCAGGACCACGGTCAGGCCCGCCTCGGGTGTGCCCGCGCGAACCAGGTTCAGCCCGGTCCCGTCCTCCAGCAGCAGCCGCTCGGCACCCATGCCAGTCACCTCTCGCCCGACGGTCGTCACAGGCGGATCAACGAGGGACGCCTCCGCTGGTCACGCGGATCGACGGTCGACCGGTCGGGGCGGCGCGCGACCTCACCGCCCCGACCCGGCTCACGAGTTGCGCAGGAAGCGCTCCAGGACCCGGACGCCGAACCGGAGGGCGTCCACCGGCACGCGCTCGTCCACACCGTGGAACAGACCGGAGAAGTCCAGGTCCGCGGGCAGCTTCAGCGGGGCGAAGCCGAAGTTGCGGATGCCGAGCTGCTGGAACGACTTGGCGTCCGTGCCGCCCGACAGCATGTACGGCAGCACCTTGGCGCCGGGGTCCTCGGCCGTGATCGACGCGGTCATCGCGTCCACGAGGGCCCCGTCGAACGTGGTCTCCACCGGCGGCAGGCCCACCCACTCGCGCTCGACGTCCGGCCCGAGCAGCTCGGCCAGCTCGCGGTCGAACGCCTCCTCGCGACCCGGCAGGATGCGGCAGTCCACGGTGGCCTCGGCCACCGAGGGGATGACGTTGGCCTTGTAGCCGGCCGACAGCATCGTCGGGTTCGCGGTGTCGCGCAGCGTCGCGCCGATCATCCGGGACAGCGCGCCGAGCTTGCCCACCGCGCCGTCGAGGTCGTCGTCGGGGAAGTCGAGCCCGGTGATCTCGGTGACGCCGTCGAGGAACTCGCGGACCGAGGGCCTCATGACGATCGGGAAGCGGTGCTGACCGAGCTTGGCGACCGCCTCGGCGAGCTTCGCCACGGCGTTGTCCCGGTGGATCATGGACCCGTGCCCGGCCGTGCCGCGCACCCTCAGCGTCAGCCAGCGGATGCCCTTCTCCGCCGTCTCGACGAGGTAGGCGCGGACGTCGTCCTTCAGGGTGATGGAGAAGCCGCCCACCTCGCTGATGGCTTCGGTCACGCCCTCGAACAGCTCGGGCCGGTTGTCGACGAGCCACTTCGCGCCGTAGAAGCCGCCCGCCTCCTCGTCGGCGAGGAACGCGAACACGATGTCACGCGGCGGGACGATCCCGTCCCGCTTGAAGCGCCGGGCGACGGCCAGAGACATCGCCACCATGTCCTTCATGTCGACCGCGCCGCGGCCCCACACGTAGCCGTCGTGCACGGCTCCGGAGAAGGGGTGCACCGACCACTCCGACGGGTCGGCCGGAACGACGTCCAGGTGCCCGTGCACGAGCAGCGCGCCCCGCGACGGGTCGGCGCCGCTCAGCCGGGCGATCACGTTGCCGCGCCCTCTGGCGCCGGACTCCACGTAGGTCGTCTCGTACCCGACCTCGGCGAGCTTCTCGGCGACCCACTCGGCGGCCTCGCGCTCCCCGACCACCGTCGTCGGGTCACCGGTGTTCGTGGTGTCGATCCTGATCAGCTCGCTGGCGAGCATCACCACTTCGTCCTGCGCGAGCTCCAGCCCGCCACCTGAGTTCGTCACGGGGACTTCCTACCACCGCGACCGCCGGACCTGCGGATCAGCCACCGCCAGGAGCCGGTGGAAGATCGTCGGGAAGGGCCTGCTCAGTACCCCTGGTACCCGGTGCCGGTGGAGATGCCGACGAGGCCGGGGTGGTTGTCGAAGCCGCCGTAGCGGGCGTAGACGTAGCGGACGCCGGCGATGATGTTGTCGACGGGCCGGAAGATGTCGTCGTAGCCCGGCAGCTTGTACGCCTCGAACGTGGGGTCGATGACCTGCATGAGCCCCTTGGAGGGGGTGCCGCGCATCGCGTTGGAGTCCCACGTGTTGATGGCGTTGGGATTGCCGGTGGACTCCTTCTCGATCACCAGGTAGATGGCCTCCACGCTGTCCTCGGTGATCGGCGTGCCCGTGACCTGGAGAGCGGCGATGGCCTCCTTGATCCAGGCCTCGACCTGACGCTGGTGAGGCGACTTGCGGGCCTCTGCCGCCGCCTCGGCTTCCGCCGCGGCCTGCTCGGCGGCCGCCTGCTGCCGCGCCTCGTAGCCGGACCGGGCGATGTCCCCGGCCTTCGTCACGGTCTCCATCGCCACGAGCTGCTCCGCCCGCAGCAACCGGACGGTCTCCCCGCCCAGGTCGACGGCGTGGACGGTGTCGATCTTGACGTTGCTGGAGGTCGCCTGCGGATCGGGGAGCCCACCGAAGTCCGCTCCACCCGCGACGGGCTTGAAGGTGCTTCCGCTGACGGCGTAGGCCGCGGCGCCGCTGGCACCGGTGACCACACCGAGCGCCATGGCGACCACGGACACCCGGTGCCCCAGGGGGGACCGCTCAGGCGGAGCGCGGTGCGCTCCGGGAGAGCTGTCGTAGACCGGTTCCACCACGAGCGCCGACCGATCGTGCGCCCTCTTGTGCCGAGCCAACAACTGCCTCCCGCGTAGAAAGCCCGGTCACCGTGGCTAGCTCGCCCGTGTCTCAGTGGTGACCGAACCGTGATCTGCGCGATGGAACGTAACCATCAGCAACCCAATCGAGCAAGAGTGCACCCACACGGGTGAGTTGAGTCACGTCATCTTGACTCAAACGACCACGCTGAGTTTTCGCAGCTAGACACATGTGCAGCTCACCCCAGCACCGACCGGCCTCCACGTCCCACAGGCCGCACAGGAGCGGCGCATCACAACCGACCAGCAGCCCCGCACCGGCCGCACCCCGCCGGGTCCGGCGTCACCTCCAACCGCGCGAGCAGCGCGAACGCGGCAGGAGGACCTCGATTTGGGACGCTGGGAACGATCATGTAATCTATGCCCACACCACGGCGAGAGCCGAGTCCGGGTGGCGGAATGGCAGACGCGCTAGCTTGAGGTGCTAGTCCCCGAAAGGGGGTGGGGGTTCAAGTCCCCCCTCGGACACGTGCACTAACCTTACCGACAGGGCGGACGGTCACATCGACCGTCCGCCCTTCGGCGTTGTAGAGCATTTCCAGCCCGAGTCCGGCGAACAGGTCTTCCAACTTCGCCGGATCACCACGGCCGATGATGCTCCCCACGTCCCCGAGCGCGTCGAGCATGGCGTGGACCTCGGCATCGGTGATTCCGTCCGGCGTGCTCGTCCCGTTCAACTCCGCCCTCGCGGCGCTCCGCTGAGCCTGGGCCTCGTTGATCGCCTCGACCAGCGCGGCTGGTTCCACCCCGGCCTCGATAGCGGCTTGAAGCCGCTTCAGCCTGCTTTCCGCCGCCTCCAACCGCTTCTTCGCCACATCGTGCGCGGCGGACGTGGCAGTGATCTTTTTCTGCGATGCGACCAGCGCGACAACCGTGCGGTCGCGGTTCTCTGGAGCGAACAGCCCGCCCAGCCACTTGCCCAGCGGCTCCAACACGGCCGCTTCGGGAAGGTAGACGTTGTTCGGGTGAGTGCTCAGAGCCGGGGAGCCGGGGAGCCGGGGACCAGCGTTCGCGCCGAGCACCGGTAGTAGGTGCGCGTCTTGCGCGGCGTTCCCTCCATTCGCCGCGAGCAGTACGCGCAGCGGACACGTCCGCGAAGCGGGTACGGCCGCTTGGTCGCCTTCGGGCCGCGCTCCAACTTCCGGCTCGCGGCCAACCCGCCAGCCGCGCGCGAGCGTCGCAGCAACTGAGCCTCCACGAACTCCTCGACCGTCACCACGGCCGGATGCGCGGGCTGACGAGAGCGGACCACCTTCTCGGGCGCAGCGCGCCGGAACCGGACCACGTGACCGGCGGCCACGTCGTCGGGGTCGAGCAGCGTTTCCTGCCGAGCCCAGCGGCCGAAGAACGCGAACCCCGTGTACCGGGGGTTCTCCAGAATCGCCCGGACCGTGCTGCCCTGCCAGCCGTCCGCGATCCGGTGCCGGTTCTGCTCCGGCCGCCGAGCCGAAGGGCACGGGACACCCGCCCGATTCAGCACGTTGGCAATGGCCCGGTCGCCCTTCTGCCCAGACAGGTACTCGGCGAAGATCCGCCGCACCACCTCGACGGAGGGCTCGTCGAGCGCCAGCTTCCGAAGCCGGTGTCCCTCGGCCGCCTTCCTCGGATTCGGATGCGGACCACCATCGACCACCACGTACCCGTAGGGTGCGCGTCCTCCCTGGTGTCGCCCCTCGTTGACCACCTGGGCGTCCATCGCCGCGCGCACCCGAGCCTGGACGTGCTGGCGTTCGGACTCGCTCATCCCGCCCAGCACGCTCATCAGCATCTTGTGCGACGGGTTCCGCGCGTCGAACCGCCCGCCCAGCTCAGGCACCCACAGATCGACCCCGTAGGCGGCGAACCGGGGTGCGATCAACGAGAACTGGTTTCCGAACCAGCACCGCGTGCCCTCTCCCACCACGAGCGCGTTCCACCCGCGATCCGGGTTCTTCAACGCCGCCAGCAGGCGAGAAGCCTCCTCCCGACGCTCCCACGGCACCGACCGCGACTGTCCCACGTCGAAGAACTCCGCGACCACGTGGCCACCCAGGGGCTCCACGAACTTCCGCGCGTTGCCGAACTGCCATCCGCGCGAGGTCTCCGGGTCCTGGTTGTCCTCGGTCGAACACCGGCCGTACGCCGCCAGCGGCCCGATGCCGTCCTCGACCGTGTCGGCCACCTCCACACCCAGCAGCTCGTCCAGCGTCGCCCACGAGTTCTGGCTGATTTCAGCAGTCATCGTCACCCCCTTCTGGAGGTCCGTCCAGGACCTCCAGCTCGGTCAGTTCGACCAGTATGGCAAGCAGGATGCGGCTGGTATTAGGCGTGAGCACCGGAAGTTCGCTCGGCAATCGCACTGCGATCCACTCATCAGTGATCATGCCTGATCACGGTCCTGTGAGCCGATTTCATCAATCGCTACTCGCTCGACAGCCGCCCGGATGTCCGCCGTCAGGTAGCCGCGCACGCGCCGCGTGCTCTCGCCGTCCGGTACGTACTGGCGCAGCGGCTTGCAGCCCAGCTCACCCATCTCCCGCGCGAACCGGACAGTGTCCACCTCCAGCGCCTCGACCAGTTCGGCGGTGGGCACGAACCCCCGCTCGTCCAACTCCTCACCGAGGTGGTCCACGACCGCCGCCAACGGCTCCGGCAGCTCACTCACCCAGCCGTCAGCCGTACCGCTCACGAGCGCCTTGACCACGGACACGGCGTCGACCGGCCGGGGTGCGTCGTCACCGACCGCGTGACCGGCGAGCGTCCGCGCAGCCTCCCGCAACGCCCGGCCACGCCCGCAGATCACCCGCCACTCGGCGTTCGGCATGTAGTACGTCCGCACGGTCATGGCGACCGTGTCCGCTCCCGCGTCCGTCTCCCCGTCCGGCCGCAGGATGCCGACTCCCTTGTGACTCGGCAGCAACGTCGACGCGTCGTAGCCACGGGTGTTCATCTGCTCGCCGAGCACGATGTTGGAGTCCCGCCAGTCCATCACCCGCAACGCGAACCGCGAACCGAGCACCGCCCGGAGCCGGGACGGGATGGTGTTCGAGTCAGGCCGCTGAGTCGCCAGAACGACCACCACCCCGGCCGCCGGCCCCTTCCGCACGAGGTACGTCAGCAGGTCCGCGACGTACGCGCCGAGCGTCGTCTTCTTGCCGCCGACCTGCTCCCGCGTCGGGTTCTCCAGGAACACCTGAACCTCGTCGATCACCACGGCCGTGACGGGCATCCCGAGGTCTGCGTCCCGCGAGATGGCAGGCGTGATCTTCGACTCCGGACAGACCTCGTCGTCCAAGGTGGCCATTCGCGCGTACCGGGTCTGAACCTCGGCCACCAACTCCACGAGGTGATCCCGCACGGCGTACGCGTGCTCGTTCCCGTCCCCGCACACGTACCGGTGGGCGATCTGCTCGGCGGCCTCCCAGTCCTTGCCGCCCTTCCCGTCGAACACGTACAGCCGCGTGTACGGGTCCAAGACCAGCCCAGCAACGGCCAGCCGCGTGGCGAACGTCTTGCCCTGCCTGGGAATCGCACCGACCAACAACGACGTCCACACCAGGGGCAGGTCGATCCGGCGGTTGCGCGCGTCCCGCCCGAACGGCACCGGCCGCCACGCGTCCCACTGCTCCACGTCCAGCAACGGTGTCCGCAACGGCGGACCCGAGTACGGGTCCTCATCCGCCACCCACAGGAACACCCGCCCGGCGTGGCCGCCTCGACCGCGGACCCGCTCCACGATGAGCTGAACCTCGTCCACCGCAAGCGCCGACGCGAGCGCGTCCCGGTTCTTGATCACGTCAGCCGCCTTGCGCGTGGCAGGCAGGTCGACGGTGACCGCCCAGCCGTCGCCGACTCGTGCCGCTCGCTCTACCAGGCGCAGCGTCTCGTCCTTGCCGACGAGCTTCGCGTCCCGGAAGGCGTCGACCAGCACTTGGGAATCCATCGTCCATGTCAGCGTGCGTGGACCGGCGAGCACCGCCTTCCGCCCCGGCGAGCCGTCCTTCCGCCGCCCCGTGACCGCCAGCGCTACCGATGCCGCACCGACCGCACTCCACAGGACAACCGAGCCGTACAGGAGGTGCAGCACCATCAGCACTGCCGCGCCCCCGCCGAACACGGCACCTGTCACCTTCCACCGGAACAGCGTCAGCGCCCGGATCTCCACGAACTTGTCCGCCAGCTTCTCGGACTGCTCGGCAGCCTCCCGGTAGTCCCGCACGCGCACCCACCGCCGCCACGCCCGAGCAGCGACCACCCCGCCTCGAACGACTCCACCGAGGAACCTCCCCGGCGACCGCACGAACCAGCCGAGCGCGTCCTTCACCGCCAGCCGGAGCGCCTGACGCGACTTCAACGCGGGAGGGACAGCACGCGCACGCCGCCAACCGCTCTCCAACCGCCGAGCCAGCGTGGACGGCTCCGCGACCAGCTCACCGTCCAACACCCGTTCCGCAGGCACCAAGTCGCCGTTCATGAACGGCTCCCGTCCTTCGTGAGCGCCGCCGCGAGCCGGGAGGACAGCCCTCGTGAACACCCGGTGACCTCCCGCACCCACGCCGGCGTCACCGTCACCTCGGGTGTTCGAGCGGCCTGCGCCGCTGCGAGGTAGTCCGCGAACGACGTCCGTGGAGCCGGAGCTGTCGGAGCGCTCGGCGCGGCGGTCACCACCGCGCCGAGCTTGTCCCGCAGTTCGGTGACCGCTTCCGCAGCCACGAACACGACCAACGGCGGCACCGAGTGCAGCACCACCGACGCAGCCGAACCGACCGCGAACGCGCTCCAGGTGTTCATCACGTAGGTGGCTGCGAGCGTGAACCACTTCGCCGCGCGCACCCAGCCACCCATGCGCACCCCGTGCCGGGCCGTCACCTGCTCGGCCCGGAGGATGGCCAGCAGCACGAGCGACACCATCGGGTCGAGCAGCCACGCCGCACACCACACCAGCGACCACGCGGGCGCACCGGCCGCCGCGAACTGCTGGACGTTGGTCATCGTGAAGGCCAGTCCGAGCAGGATGCCGGTCCAACAGAGCCGGTCCACCTGACGAGCCACGCGTTCAAGAGGTTCGCTCATCGCCGCTCACCCCGGCGACGTGACGGTTCGTAGGTGGTGACGGTCAGCGCCCGCGTCAGCGTGTAGGAGGCGAACAGGGCGGGAACGGCGAGCGCGGCCAGCGTCAGCCACAGGTCCCTTCCGTAGCTGATGACCACCCACTGGACGAGCACGATCAACGCAGCGTTGACCAGCACCCGCCCGGCGAGCGATACGAACCGGGCGCTCGTTCGTGCCGCGTTAGCCGCAGCCTTCGCTCGCCGAGCACCGGATCGCCAGACGAACAGGAGCACCAGGACCACACCGAGCCCGGCCAGCAGTTGAGTGGGCGTCACGCTGAGGGTGTTCATGAACGCGGTCCCCTCTCAGCTCGATCACCGCGTCGCAACCAGTACGGGTGCAGCTCGCGCCGGTCGTCGGCGGACAACCCGCCCCACACGCCGACGGTGTCGTCCCCAGCGGTGCGCAACTCCAGTTCCAGGCACTCGTCCCGCACGGAACAGCCCGCGCACATCCGCGCGGCCAGCTCTCGATCGGTCATGTCCTCGTCAGCCCACGAGGGCTCGTCGGCGAGTACCCACATGCACAGGCCGTCGCGTGCAACGACCTGGTCGAGCACCGCAGTCGGCGCCCATCGGAGTCGATCCAGCTCCCAAGCGATCGAGGTGAGGTTCACGGCATCTCCCCGGAGGGATCGCCGAGCAGACGCACCAGCAGGCTCACGGGGATCACGAGCCGACCGCGTCGGCGCTCCAAGCGCAGCGTGCCGAGCCGGATCGCGCGGTGGATCGTGGACGGCTCGATCCCGAGCACCCAAGCCGCCTGACGAACGGTGTAACCGGAAGAGGGCAGAGCAGTATGCATGAGAAAGCCCTTCGTCACAGGTGATTAATGATTTCAACACTGCAATGCTGATTTCAGCGCTAGCGCGAGCGCGCTTGGTTGCACGCGGCGCAAAACACGCCGTGTCACGTCACAAATCAGAAGAAGGCGGCTAATCTCAGCGCTGAGGCGGAGCGCGGAGGAATACGTGTCGGAGGATTGGGCGGCAGTCGCCAAAGCCATCAACCAGCGCGTGAACGAGCTGGGTTGGCGTCAGCGGGAACTCGCGGAACGCTCGCACGTCTCCCAGGCGATCGTCCGCGAGGTGCAACACCACACGGTGGAACGCCGCCGCAGTCCGCGAACGCTGGAGTCCCTCTCCACCGCGCTCGGCTGGCACCCGCAACACCTCGACGCCGTGCTGCACGGGCGACGGCCGCCGGAAGCCGATGAGCCGGTGACGGACCCGACCGACAGCCTGTGGTCCCGGCTGGACTCGGTCGAGCAACGCCTGAGCGAGATCACCGCCCGCTTGGACGACCTGAAATCGGACCTCTCGACTGTGGTCGAGCACGTCCGCGAGCGCCGGTAGTCCGGTGCGTTTCCCCAGGTGGAGCGGTGTGTTTTCCATGTCGCCAATTCCACTGCGGATCAGCGCCGGAGCCCACGAACGACCACCGCAGGCACACCGCAGGTTCACCGCACATCGCGCTTCGGGGGTAGCGACGAGATGACCACGGCGAACGGCTGGACCGGCCGAACCGCGTGCGCGCTTCAAGCAGCGCTGCGCATGAGCCAGGAGCGCTTCGCCGAGTACCTGGGTGTCGCACCGCGAACCGTCACGTCGTGGCACCAGAAGCCCGAGTCACGTCCGAAGACGGAGGTTCAACAGCTCCTCGACACCGCGTTCACCAGAGCGGCGCCCGAGGTCAAAGCTCGGTTCTCCGAACTGGTCGGCGAACCGCGTCTCGACCTGCCGGACAACGCGGCCATCGACGCCGAGGTGCGGCTCAGCTCGGACCCGAACATCGTCGCCGCACTGGACTGGCTGGACCGCCACGCCCATTGGGAGCCAGGAACCGCGCGCCGCGAGGTAGCCACTCGCCTGGTCCGACTCGACGTTCGGGCGCTCCACGACCGGGGTGCGCACCGAGCACGGGTGAACCAGCGCGACACCGTCCGAGCGCTCACCGACTACTACGGCACGAGCACCACCGGCCACGGCCGCTACGCCGCCCGCTTCGGCACGATGACCCGAGCGTCCACGACCGTGCTCACGCACCCGGACTGGCTCGACCTCGACTGCCTGCTGGTTCCAGGACACGACCGACTCACACTGGCTGCCACAACCCCCGAAGATCACCTGACGATGGACGAGGAGAGCGCTGGGCGCGCGGCACAGCGGTTGGCCGAAGCGCTGGCCCTCGGCAACCGCCTGGTCAACATGCCGCTCTACCGCATGATCGGCGTGGACGTGCAGAAGCAGCGGCTCGCCGGCGCTGTTGGAGTGACCGACTTCGTGGGGTACGCGGTGACGATGGACCTGCTGGAAGGCGAGCTGGTCGACGTGCTCACCACCGGTCAGCCGATCACCCCTGGTTCCCTTCCCCTGCGCGATGCCTACCTGCCCGACGTCGCTGCCGTCCTGAACCTCTCCGACCGCATGTGCGCAGGCGGCACCCTCGCTCTGACCGCCATCGCACGACCGGCCGACCCGTTCCGCGGCGAAGCCGACTACCTCCTGCTCGTCCAGGAGCGCTCGGGCCACGTCATCAACGCCGCGCGACGCTTGGCCGTCATCCCGAAGGGCTTCCACCAACCGCTGACCGACTACCGCGCCGACGCACAGGTGGGCGCGACGCTCCGACGGGAGATGGAAGAGGAGCTGTTCGGCCGCGAGGACATCGACAACACGGTGGGCGATCAGCGCCACGCCGATCCGATGCACCCGAGCCGCCTGTCCGAACCGATGCGCTGGCTCACAGCCGCTCCCGGTCGTCTCCGCACGGAGTGCACCGGATTCGGCCTCAACCTGGTGAGCGGCAACTTCGAGTTCGCCAGCCTCGTCGTCGTCGAAGACGAGCAGTTCTGGATCGAATTCGGCGGTCAGATCCGAGCGAATTGGGAATCGTCCAACCTTCGCCAGTACTCCAGCCTCGACGCTGAACTGCTAGAAGAACTCGTGAACGATGTAGCGTGGAGCAACGAGGGACTGTTCGCGCTGCTCCAGGGCCTTCGCCGACTACGAGCGATCGGCGGGACCCGCGTGAACCTGCCGACGATCGAATGGGAGACAGAGTGACCGTCAACTGGCAAGCCGGGAACGCCAACGAAGACGCGACGGACACCCGTGGCTGGTTGGTGGGTCACTTCATCGACCCCGCCCTGGGCATCAGGTCCCAGAAGGACGTCGAGGTCAAGTGGTTCAACCACGTGGCAGGCGACAAGCGCGTGGAGTGGACCTCCGACGACCAGCGAACCACTCTGGTCTTCCTGGTACAGGGAAACTTTCGCATCGACACCACGGAAGGCAACATCACCATGACGCGCCCCGGTGACTACGTCATGTGGGGTGCTGGTGTCGACCACTCGTGGGAAGCGCTGGGAGACTCCACCGTTCTCACCGTCCGCTGGCCGTCACAGACCTGACAGCTCAAAGGTCGGCAGGTTCACCCGCCGATCCCCGA
The DNA here is from genome assembly GCF_016464305.1 of Umezawaea beigongshangensis. GTDB lineage: Bacteria > Actinomycetota > Actinomycetes > Mycobacteriales > Pseudonocardiaceae > Umezawaea_A > Umezawaea_A beigongshangensis. The sequence continues at coordinate 44,330 of NZ_JAEIOJ010000016.1, read as the reverse complement.
TTTCCGCAAGACGCCGAAGTCCCTGGAGCAACGCGAACAACCCCTCGTTGCTCCAGGACTCGTGCGTCACCAAGTCTCCGATCACATCGCCGTCAAGACTCGAGTAAACACGCAGCCCCGCCGCTTCCCAATTGGCTTCGACGTGCCCACCGAAGCGGGGCCAGAACTCCTCGTCCTCGATGACGACCAGGCCGGCGAACTCGTAGTTTCCGCTCACGAGGTTGAACCCGAATCCCGTGCACTCGACGCGCAGGCGTCCAGGTACCTCTGACAGCCAGCGCATCGGTTCCGACCACCGCGCGGGATGCATGGGCGAAGCCGCGCGCATCTCCCCCACCACGGAGTCGACCTCTCCGCGCCCGAACAACTCCTCCTCGAGTTCCCGCAGCAGGGTCGCTCCGACCCGCACGTCCGCTCGCACGTCGGTCAACGGCTGGTGGAAAGCCTTCGGGATCACGGCAAGCCGACCAGTCGCGTTCAGCACGTGTGCGGATCGTTCCTGCACGAGCAGCGCAAAATCGGGCTTCCCGTGCAGCGCGTCCTGTGGTCGAGCAATGGCGCACAGCGCCAGAGCACCACCCGCGCACACACGTCCACGCAGGTCGAGCACGGATGCGAGATCCGGCAGGAACTCGTCGCGAAGCGCCATACCTCCGCCACCCACAACAGCATCAGCCAGCTCGCCTTCGAGCAGGTCCATCGTCAGCGCGTACTCGATCAAGGGCACCAGGCCAGCTTCCCCGCCGATCGCCGCTGACCCGATGTCAGCATGCAACAGCCGGTAGAGCGGCAGATTGGTCACCCGTACGCCGAGCGCGACCGACTCGGCCAGCTTGGCCACGGCCGCACTGGCAGCAACGTCGCTCAGCACACCGCCGAAGTCCTGCCGACCGGGCACCAACGTCAACCGATCATCATGACCACCGAGCGGGACAGCAAGGTCAAGCCACTCCGATCGGGTGAAGATGCTGGTGGTGATCTTTTCCCCGTTCCACCGTCCCCCATACGCGCCTCCTGCACCGGCACCCGCGCCGTAGTAGTCGAGCAGCATCCGCACAACGGCACTCCTACCAGCGCGCGACCGACGAGCGCGCCGGTCGGCAGCGGCACCAGGGCTCGCCGCAGCCAGTGAAGCCGACAGCGCCCGACGAGCAGTGCCAGCACTCCAGCCCGCTCGCACGTCCAGCCAGTCGAGTGCACCCGCCAGATCCCCTTCACCACGCACATGCCCACTCTCAACAGCCCGAGCACGACTGTTCTCATCACCGGGTGGCGCAAGCAGCTCCTCCGCTGTCATGCCGAAGATGCTCTCCAGCAGCCGCGCTGTCACTGGTTTGAGCGGACTCAGCGGCTCACCAGACGGCTTCCGACCAGCGATCAGCCGTTGCAGGTGGCGAACGCCGAGCGTGCCGACCTCACCGTGCTCACGAGCGAACAACTCGGCGTACTCGGTGAACTCCTCCAGCGTCATCCGCCGTTCCCAGATCTTCCGCTCGAGCAGCGTTCGGAACGTGCGCACTCCGCGCCTCCCCATCAGCCAGGTCGCAGCAGGTCACTTCCAAGTCGTTCCGCTGACTATGCGCCGATGAAAAGTTGATTTCAACCCGGTGTGGACCACTGGTCTCAAGACCCGCCGGGCCGTCCGGCGGTGCTGGCCTTCGCGCCGCCTCAAGTGCCGCCGGACCCACTGCTCACCGATCCGTTGCAGCTCGTCGAACCACACAGCTGCGCTCGAGGAGAGTCATGAGATCACTGCGCGTCGGTACGTCGTTGCTGCGCCTGAGCACCGCCCAGAGCCGTGAACTGGGTGAAGAACTGCGGCTCGTCCGTCATCGGATGAAACTGTCCTCGAAGCAAGTGGCTGAGTCTCTGGGCTGGTCACAAGCGAAGCTGAGCAAACTCGAAGGGGGCAGCCGCGGCACGAGTCCGTGGGAGATCGGCGCACTGCTCGGGTGCTGCGGCGCGGACAAGCCCACTCGTGACCGCATCCTCGCAATAGCCACCGAGTCGGACACCGGAAGCTTCTTGCGTGTCCACAACGGTCAACCAGACACGCTCGTCGCGCTGACTCTGCACGAGCGGATGGCCCACACCATCACCACCTACGAACCGCTCGTCGTGCCAAGCCTGGCTCAGACAGAGGAGTACGCCTACGCTCTTACCGGCAACAGACTCACCGTCGCTGCTCGCATGGCACGCCAAGAGGCACTACGGGCCCCAGACGGCCCGACAACGGCCCTCTACATCCACGAAGCAGCCTTGCACAATTCGATAGCCGGTCCCGAGGTCATGCGAGACCAGATGCTGCACTTGACGTTGATGTGCAGTTGGACACGTAAAACACCGCGACTCATTCCCATGACCGCACGGTCTCTGCCAGCCGTCAAGGATCCCGGAACCTTGATGAGTTTCACAGACCCCATAAAGCCGCTAGCCTATATTGAAACTGATATGGCGACGGTATTTCATGACACCTCAGACGACGTAGCCGCCTACGCAAGTAAAATGCACCAACTAGATCAACTAGCGCTCACGGCCGAGCTGTCCAGCAAGGTCTTCACTTATCGGGCAAACAATTACGAGTGCGAACTGCACGCCTAGCAAAAACCAAAACTACTTCAAACATTGCCGCTTCCTTGCCTTTAAGTTCAAGGCCGGAAGAATTACAGCCAAAGGATAGTGTATTGCCCTACCGGTCGATCTTAATAACGAAATTTTTGATGTCGCACCGACTGCTCTGAAGGGTCAGCAGGAGCCAACCACAGGCCATCACCATCGGCCACTGCTCTCGACTCGGCATGACGAGCGCGAGCACGGGAGCATCACCGACGACCGACGATGTGGCGTCCCGTCCTCTCCTCATCTGGCTGCTGGCGGAGCCAGGAGAGCAGGATTTGATGATGGGACAGCCGCGCTCCCGTGTCCCGGTCACCGGGGATGACGCATCTGCCCTGTTGACGAGACCTGCGAGTCTGTCCCGTCATCTGTCCTCCCCGCTGTCCCGGCTCAGGCTGGACCAGCCGCCGAGGACAGGTGCGCGGTCGAAAGTGACCGGTTCCCCGCAGTAGAGGTCGAGGGCACGCACCGGCCTGTCGCCTGCGGAGGGGGAGGCTGTGGTTGCGGTTGGTCGCGGCGTTGAAGTTCGGCCAGTTCGAGGACTACCGGCTAGCTTCCGAGGTGTCCGGCTTTTCGTGTGGTCGGTCGGCACTGGTAGCACCTACCGGCAAGACGGTCAGGACTGCCTGATGGTGCGACCAAGGCGGCGACCAGGACCGGCCGAGCCGGTCAGCCCGGAGGATGAAAGGCACGTTGTTCGCGATGGTGGCCGACCTCAGCCAGGAGTTGAACTTGGACGGGTTGCTCAACGCGGATTTCAAGAGCAACGTCAACACCTCATGAGTCCACAATATCGACCAGCTCGCGCATGAGAAACGACGTTCCTGTGCCCGTTGCAGCGCCAGCTGCACGTCGTCCGCGGCTATTTCCAGACCCCGCACGCCCACTGCCCCTCGTCCAGATGATCGAACAATTCAGTTTAAACAATCCGAAGAGTCGCAATCTGAAAGCAACTTCAGGCGATCCGATGCGGACTGGAAGGAGCCAACGACTTTCTGCAGCAGCGACGACGCCGGTGAACAGTGGTCGTCGCGCCGCCCAGGTACCTACAAGTCACTCCGACACAGAGCTGTAGCGTTTTCCACTGCCGGTGCGATCTCAGTTCAAGCTGCTCCTGCAAGGTGGAGTTGCTGGCGCAGTAGCATTGTGAGCCCGTACGTGTACCGCTCAGGGGGAGACTTGTCCGCAGCAGGGCGACCATCTGCACCGAAGCCCGGCCCTCCGCCAGCGGTGCAGCGGTGGTTCCAGGAGCGCATCTCGCCCTACCCGTGGGAGCAGGACGGTCTCGACGCCGTCAAGCGCCTCATGCCGAACGCCGAGCCCTACCGGGCGTGGGCGACCTTCTCGTTCACCGCCGCGTCTGGCCGGATCAACGAGTGCGACCTGCTGATCGCCGTACCCGGTGGCCTGTACCTGGTGGAGTTGAAGGCGCACCCCGGTCGGGTGGTCAACAACAGCGACACGTGGAGCTTCCGCGAGGAGGGCCGCACCCGTCCCCGGACGCTGCGCAACCCGCTGCACCTGACGGACCTCAAGTCCAAAGAGCTGAAATCCCGTTTGGAGTGGGCGGCCAAGGAGCTGCACATCACCCAGCGGGTGCCGCGTGTGGAGCCGGCGGTGTTCCTGTCCGCGGCCGGCCTGGAGTCAAGTTTGGACGAGGTGCAGCGGGTCCGCGTCTACGGCCGTGACGACGCCTCGCAGGGCCTGCCGTGGATCTGGCGCGACCTGTTGTCGCGGCCGCCGCAGCGGGAGTCGCAGCGGCTCACGCCCGAGTTCTCCCGCCACATCCTGCCGAAGCTGCTGGACAAGATCGGCATCCGGGTCTCCACCGCCCACCTGCGCTTCGGCGACGACTGGAAACTCACCACCGAAGTCCTCGACGCGGGCCCGACCTGGGAGGACCGTCTCGCCAAGCGCGAGCAGCCGGTCCGCGAGGAGGGCCGGGTCCGCATCTACCTCACGCAGACGCAGGCCACCGACGACCAGCGGCAGTCCGCCGAGCGTGCCGCGCGACGCGAGTACCAGGTGCTGCAGGGCATCGCGCACCGCGGCATCGCCCAAGCGATGGAGATCCGCGAACACCAGGGCGGCCCGGCGATCCGGTTCGCGCACCGCGGCACGGACCTGCGACTGGACTCCTACCTCGCGCTGCACGCAGACCGGCTCACCCCCGAGACGCGCCTGGACATGGTCCGCCAGCTCGGCGAGGCCCTGCGCTACGCGCACAGCCGCTCGCTCTACCACCGGGCGCTGGCCGCTCGGTCGGTGTACGTGTCGGCGAAGGAGGACGGCTCCTCCCCCGTGCTGCGGGTGATCGACTGGCAGAGCGCGGCGCGAGATTTCGACACCACCGGCATGTCCTCGATCATGACGTCGATGCCGGGTAGCCACGTGCCCGACGCGGCCGGTGTCTACCTCGCGCCCGAGTTCGACCAGCAGTACTCCGACCCGGTCGACCTGGACGTGTTCGGCCTGGGTGCACTGGCCTACCTGATCATCACCGGGCAGCCGCCCGCCACGCAGCGCAGCGGTCTGGTGGACCGGCTGACCCGCGAGCGCGGTCTGCACCCGTACGCGGTGAGCGACAGCGTGTCCGAGGTGCTGGACTCGCTGGTCTTCCGCGCCACCCAGGCGGACGTGGCGGACCGGCTCGACTCGGCGGAGGCGTTCCTCGCCGCGCTGGACGGGGTGGAGCGCGACTCGGCCGTGCCCGAGACGCACACCGTCGAGGTCGACCCGCTCGACGCGACTCCAGGACAGCCGGTCGACGGTCCGTGGGTGGTCGAACGGGTGCTCGGCACCGGCGCGACGGCGCGCGCCCTGCTGGTGCGCCGCACCGACGAGGACGACGACGGCACCGAGACGGTCGCGCGCCGGGTGCTCAAGGTCGCACTGGACGAGGCCAAGGCCGATCGGCTGCGCGCCGAGGCCGAGGCGCTGCGTCTGGTCGGCGGTGGTGTCGTGGTGAAGCTGCTGGACGGCCCGCGCGTGCTCGGCGGTCGGACCGTGCTCGACCTGGACTTCGCGGGCGCCCGCACGCTCGGTGCCCGCCTGCGCGCCGAGGGTCGGCTGACCTACCACGAGCTGGAGCGGTTCGGGAAGGACCTGTTCACGGCGCTGGACCAGCTCGCCGCGAAGGGTGTTCGGCACCGTGACCTCAAGCCCGACAATCTCGCCCTGTACCGGCGCGAGGACCGGTCGTGGCAGCTCATGCTGTTCGACTTCTCGCTGCACGGCGTGTCCGAGCGGGACGTCAAGGCGGGCACGCGGGGCTACCTCGACCCGTTCCTGGACACGCCGCGCCGCCCCGTGTTCGACGATCACGCCGAGCGCTACGCGGCAGCCGTGACGCTGCACGAGATGGCGTCGGGCGACAAGCCGGTGTGGGGCGACGGCCTCACCGACCCGCGCACCGCGTCCGACGAGACGCCGACGCTGGCGGCGGCCTCCTTCGAGACCGCCCTGCAGGACGGTCTCACCGAGTTCTTCCTGCGTGCGTTCCACAAGGACGTCGACCGGCGGTTCGACACCCTGCGGCAGATGGAGGACGCCTGGCGCGCGGTGTTCGCCCAGGCCGACTCAACGAGCCCGGCCACCACACCCGCCACCATGGGCCTGGACTCGCCCACCGTGGAGGGTGCCCGCGAGAAGCACGCCGAGGCCGCCGGCCTGGACACTCTGCTCGATGCGGCCGGGCTGTCACCGCGCGCGGTGTCGGTCGCGCAGGGGTTCAGGGCGACGACGGTCGGCGAGCTGCTCAACGTGCCGCTCTACGAGATCGCCAAGGCCCGCGGCGCCGGCAGGGTGATCCGCAAGGAGCTGAACCGCCGTCACAAGCAGTGGACCGCGAGGCTGCGCGGCGCGGCCGAAGCTGCTCCCGTCGAGCGGGAGGAGAGCGAGGCCGCGGTCCAGCTCGGCGTGGACGAGATGGCCGACCAGTTGGCTCCCCGTTCCGACGGTAGGGCGACCAAGCAGGAACAGGTGCTCCGGCTGATGCTGGGGCTGCCCGACGAGAGCGGTGTGCCCGAGCCGTGGGCGAAGCAGTCCGAGGTCGCCCGCGTCGTCGGACTCGCTCAGCCGACGGTGTCCCGGCACTACCGGGCGGCCATCGAGCAGTGGGTCGAGCAGCCGTGGGTGGCGGAGCTGCGTGATGAGCTGGTGCAGCTCGTCGCTGACGCCGGTCGGGTGATGACTGCGCGGGAGCTGGCGAAGGCGGTGCGCGTCCGGCACGGCGCGGCGCACGACACCCCCGAGCGGACGCTGGCGAAGGCGCTCGCCGTGGTGCGGGCGGCGGTGGACGCCGAGGAGTGGACCGGCCTGCACTCGAACGACCCTGACGCGAGCCCTCGCCTGCTGATTCTGCGGCGCGGGGCACGGGTGCTGATCGCGTGCGAGTCGCTGGCCGGGCAGAACGATCCCAGCGCCATCGAGCTGGCCGACTACGCGGTGGCGCTGGGCAAGCACGCTGACGACCTGGTCGGGCAGGACCCGCTGCCTGGTCGCGGTGTCGTGCTGCGCGAGCTGCGCGCCGTCACCGCTCCGGAGGGCTTGGCGCCGCTGGCGGACACGCGCCTGGTCGAGCTGGCGGCGGCCGTGTCGCAGCGTGCGGCCGACTCACCGCGCCTGGAGCTGTACCCGAGGGACCTCGACCTGGCGCGAGCGCTGCGGATCTCGCAGGCCGGCGCGGGCGTGCGGCGTGAGCCGGGCATCACCGTCAAAGAGCTGTGCCAGCGGATCCGTGCGCGATTCCCGGAGCTGGAGTGGCGGACCCAGCCGACGCACGTGCGCATGGGGGAGGCGCTGCGCGAGGCCGGTATCCCGCTGGAGTGGAACCTGGACGAACGCCGCTTCCAGCCACCGCAGCCCGAGCACCCGCGCGCGGTGTCGTCCACCGGCACGTCGATCAGCGCCCACGCGCTGCCCGTCGGCGCGCGTGACCCGCACGCGGTGATCGCGGGCAAGCTGGCGACCGCGTTCGAGCGCGGCGGGTTCCTGGCCCTGACGCTGCGCGGTGCCCAGTTGCCCGGCACCGCCGACGCTTTGGCCCGACTCCACCCGGTGCGGCGGATCGACCTGAACCAGACGTTCCTGACCGAGTTCCGGGCGTTGGTCACCGAACGGGGGCAGGACTGGCGCAAGGTGCTCGGTGTCGATGCCCGGTTCACCGAGTCGGGTGAGATGCCTCGCGGGCTGGCCTCGTACGTGCGGGCCGCGTGGACGCGCGTCGAGGAGCGGCTGCTCGATCCGTCGTTGGCTGGTGATGTGCTGTTCGTGCACGACGCGGGGCTGCTGGCCCGGTACTTCACCGAGGGTGGGCACGAGGTGCTGACGCGCGTGCAGAACGCCGCCCGCAGGCCGGCCGACGCGCCGCGCGGCTTCTGGCTGCTGTGCCCCGGTGAGTCGGAGCGCGAGTCGGTGCAGTTGGACGGGCGGACGGTCGAGGTGCTGGACGCGTCCGAGCGGGTGGCCCTGTCGAAGAACTTCCTGGCCGCGTTGCGCGGCGACGCCGGTAGCGCGGCCTGAGTGTTGGTGGGTGTGTCTGTGGAGGAGAGCGCAGCGTTGACGACTCGCGGGTTTGACCACGCCGAGCTGGTGAAGGACCTGCGCAAGCAGGTCAGCGCGCTGGAGGACGACCTGCGGGAGCGCAGTGACGAGGAGCCGTTCGCCAGTGCGCTGAAGACGGAGTACGACGAGGCGCGCAAGGCCGAGCGCACTGCGGCGACCTATGGGGCGTGGCGGGACGAGCGCGTCACGCAGGTCGCAGTGGCGTGGGTGCTGGGCACGGTGTTCGTGCGATTCTGCGAGGACAACGGCCTGATCGAGTGGCCGTTCATCGCCGGGCCGGGCGATCGGCTGGCCGATGCGGTGGAGCGGCACGAGGCGTTCTTCAAGGAGCACCCGGAGAAGAACGACCGGGACTGGATCGTCACGGCGTTCGACCACCTGGCGTCCTCGCACAAGACCGTCGAGGGGTTGTTTGATCGGCGGTACAACCCGCTGTGGGAGATCACGCCGTCGTTCGAGCAGGCCACGGCACTGCTGAACTTCTGGCGTCGACGCGGCGACGATGGCGAGATCCGCTACGACTTCACCGACGACGACTGGGACACCCGTTTCCTCGGCGACCTCTACCAGGACTTGTCGGAGCACGCGCGCAAGACATACGCGCTGCTCCAAACGCCGGAATTCGTAGAGGAATTCATACTCGATTTGACACTCGAGCCAGCGGTCGAGGAGTTCGGCCTCAAGGGGCTGCGCACTATTGACCCCGCCTGCGGGTCAGGCCACTTCCTGCTGGGCATTTTCCAGCGACTACTCGCGAAGTGGCGTGCCGCTGAGCCTGGCGCAAGCGACTGGGAGCTGATCTCCCGGTCGCTTGAGTCAGTACATGGCTGCGATAAGAATCCATTCGCCTCCTCCGTCGCTCGCTTCCGCCTATTGGTCGCCGCACTACAAGCAGCAGGCAATTCGCGGTTGAACAATGCGTCAATCTTCCCCATCAATGTCGCAGTAGGCGACTCTCTAATTCACGGCCGTGGAGCACCGGGCATTCAGAGCGACTTGTTCGAACCGGACGAGGCGTACACCTACCGCACCGAGGATGTCGCCGGGTATCGCTCGGTCAACCTGCTTGGAGCATCTAGTTACCACGTGGTAGTTGGAAATCCACCCTATATCACCCCAAAAGACAAGCAGGAAAATGAAAACTATCGCCACGGCTACAACGCCTGTTCGGGGAAGTATGCACTCTCGGTCCCGTTCACGCAGCGTCTATTCCAGTTGGCGCTCCGCACCCACGGCTCGGAACGAAGCGCCGGATATGTAGGCCAGATTACGGCAAACTCATTCATGAAGCGTGAATTCGGCAAGAAACTGATTGAGAAATTCTTTCCAACAATTCACCTGACCCACGTAATCGACACATCCGGAGCTTATGTTCCTGGCCACGGCACTCCGACAATCATCCTTATTGGGCGCAATCATACGAGCCGCAGCAGCGAGCCCGTTCGTGCCCTGCTAGGAGTCCAAGGAGAACCCGGCCCTCCAGAGGTTGCCGCCGAAGGTCATGTATGGTCAGCGATACTAAAGCAAGTCAATAAGCCGGGTAGCGAATCAGAGTGGATATCGGCGGAGGACGCTGATCGTAGCGCCTTTTCAGAGTTTCCTTGGTCGGTCAGCGGAGGCGGAGCTGGGCTACTTTTTGAGGCGATTAACTCTGCGTCCACTCGGCGTCTAGGCACTTTGCTAACCCAAAGCGGGTTCGTCGCCATCACAGCAGAAGACGACGCCTTCTTCGTTCACGATGTATCGACCGCTCATCGACTAAAGCTGGAACATGCACTTCCGATGGTCGCCGGCGACACCGTGCGCGACTTTACACTCAGGCCGAATTTGATTTCAGCGTGGCCTTACGACAGCGACTTGAATGTGCAACCAAGTTCTGCCATTCCAAATTTCATGCGACACGCCTGGCGAAATAGACGCATCTTGGAACGACGAAAGCGTTTTGGCACATACATCGAAGAGATTCCAGCGCTGAAGTGGTACGAATATGGCGAACTATATCGCGAGAAGTTGCGAACACCACTCACAATCACATACGCTTTCGTTGCCACTCACAACCACTTTACCCTCGACCGCGGCGGAAAAGCATTTAACCGCAGCGCTCCAGTAATCAAGCTTAATTCCCATCAGAACATAAACGCCCATCTCGGAATAACAGCTGCCCTAAATTCTTCATTGGCATGTTTCTGGCTCAAGGAAGTGAGCCACGACAAGGGCAGCCAAGGAGTTAATGAGGGGTTCAAGTCCCAAGAATGGGAGAGATTTTACGAGTTCACCGGCACGAAACTGAAAGATTTTCCACTCCCTTCAGTCCTACCACTAGCCCTCGGACGCGAACTGGACAGCTTGGCGCAAAGCCTCTCGGAATGCGAGCCGTCCGCAGTGATGCAAGTAACCACACCGACGCGACACGAATTGGCCACAACTCAGATCAAGCAAGAAAAACTCCGTTGTCAGATGATTGCTTATCAAGAGGAATTGGACTGGGAAATATATGACTTCTACGGCCTACTGAGCGACAGTGCGGTCGAGCAATTCATCGTGAGAACCCTGGAATCGACACCAGATATCCAACTCGGCGAGCGAGCGTTTGAGATCGTGTTGGCGCGCAGGGTTGCAGCAGGTAAAGCTGAGACTGCATGGTTCACGCGACACGGGTCGGCGCCGATCACTGAAATTCCAAGTCATTGGCCGCAGTGGTACCAAGATATCGTGCAAGCGCGCATTGACATCATCGAGAAGCGGCCCGACATCGCGCTCATCGAGCGCCCAGAGTACAAGCGCCGCTGGGCCACCGTCCCCTGGGAGAAGCGCGAAGCCGAAGCCTTGCGCAACTGGCTGCTGGACCGCTGCGAGAAGCCGGAACTGTGGTTCGCCCTGCGCGACGGCATGAAGCACCCCCGCACGCTCACGGTCAGCCAACTCGCCGACCAGTTCCGCGACGACGCCGACATGAACTCCGTCGCCCAGCTCTATGCCACCGACCACCTGAAGAAGCGTGACCTCACCCTGGCCCAGGTCCTCGAACAGGTCATCGCCGACCAGCACGTCTCCTACCTCGCGGCCCTCCGCTACAAGGACTCCGGCCTGCGCAAGCGCGAGCAGTGGGAAGAGGTCTGGGAGCTTCAGCGCGAAGAGGACCGTACCGGCAAGCGCCTGGACATCCCTGTCCCGCCGAAGTACGGCAGCGGCGACTTTCGCAAGACCAGTTACTGGTCCCAGCGCGGTAAGCTCGACGTCCCCAAGGAGCGCTTCATCTCCTACCAGGACGCGAGCCCCGACGCGGACCCGACGCTCCTGCTCGGCTGGGCCGGCTGGGACCACAAAGACCAGGCGCAAGCACTGGTCAACACGATCAACGACCGCACCGAGCAGTCCGCTTGGCCACGGGAACGGCTGACGCCGCTGCTCGCCGGCCTGCTCGAAGTGCTGCCCTGGGTGAAGCAGTGGCACGGCGAGTACGACGACGAGTGGGGCGGCGTCCCCGCGGACGACTACGACGCCTACCTGACCGAGCAACGGGCCAAGCACCAGCTCACCGAAGACGACCTGCGCGCGTGGCGGCCTGCCGCGCCCACGCGGGGACGACGCGCGGCGAAGAAGGACTGATCAGCTGTGAGCACGGCAGAGATGTACCTGCGGGACGTCATCCACATCCCCGAGTCGGTGCACGCGGGCGACTTCAAGGTCGAACTGTCCGGTGGGTTCACCGAGACGGACGCCAGGGTCTCCGAGTACGTGGTGACCGACCAGCTCCAGGCGGCGTTCCGCAAAGCCCTGTCGGTGGTGCGGGCCGCGGTGCGCGACGGGAACTCCCACGCCGCCTACCTGCACGGGTCGTTCGGCTCCGGTAAGAGCCACTTCCTGACCGTCCTGCACGCCGTGCTCCACAACGAGCCGTCCGCGCGCCAGAAGACCGGCCTCCAGCCGGTGATCGCCGAGAACGACGACTGGTTGGGCGGCAAGAAGTTCCTGATGGTGCCCTACCACCTGGTGGGCGCCGCCGACATCGACTCGGCCATCCTCGGCGGGTACGTAGCGACCACGCGGAAGCTGCACCCGGACAACCCGACGCCCGCGGTGTACCGGTCGGACGCGATGCTGGCCGACGCACGTCGGCAGCGGGAGTTCCTGGCCGACGACAGCAAGTTCGCGCAGTGGCTGGAGAGCGGCACACCGCAGGAGTCCGGCGACGAGGACGACCTGGACCCCATCGACTCGGTGTCGAGCTGGACGACCGCGAAGCTGGACCAGGCGTTCGCCGCTCCGCAGGGCGACACGCTACGCAGCGCGCTGGAGTCGGCGCTGCTGTCGGGCCCCATGTCCTCCTACACGCGCGGCGCGAGCGGTGATCAGCAGGCGTTCATCCCGCTGGAGAACGGGCTGGCGGTGATCAGCCGGCACGCGCGCGACCTCGGTTATGACGGGCTCATCCTGTTCCTGGACGAGATGATCCTGTGGTTGCAGGCGAACATGAAGGACCAGAGGTTCGTCAACAACCAGGTCAGCAAGCTGGTGAAGCTGATCGAGTCCGGTGACGCGGACCGGGTGTTGCCGATCGTGTCGTTCATCTCCCGCCAGCGCGACCTGTCGAAGCTGGTCGGCGAGGACGTCACCGGCGCGGAGATGAAGAACCTCGAAGCGCAGGTCAACTACCTCGCGGGCCGGTTCGACGTGGTGGAGTTGGAGGACCGCAACCTTCCGGCGATCATCAAGGAGCGTGTTCTCAAGCCGGTGTCGGCGCAGGCACGGGCGGCGCTTGATGAGGCGTTCGCGACGATCGAGTCGGCCAACGCGCTGTCGCGGGACGTGCTGCTGGACTCGGGTGGCGTGACCGGTGCGACGTGGGCGGAGTTCCGCGACGTCTACCCGCTGTCCCCCGCGCTGCTCAACGTGCTGGTGACGCTGTCGGGCGCGTTGCAGCGGGAGCGCACGGGCCTGAAGCTGCTGCAGGAGATGCTGCGCCGCCGTCGCGCGGACATGAAGCTGGGTGAGCTGATTCCGCTGGGCGACCTGTGGGACGTGCTGTCCGACGGCACGGGCGAGGCGTTCACCGACAAGCTCAAGCGCGAGGCGGACGCGGCCCACCGCTTCCACTCGAAGGTCCGGGCGCACCTGCTGGAGAAGTACGGCAGCGAGGGCGACGCGCGGTTCGTGCAGGACGACCGGCTGGTCAAGACGCTGCTGCTGGCCTCGCTCGCGCCGGCCGTGCCGGCGCTGAGCCGGTTGACCGGCGCGCGGCTGGCCGCGTTGAACCACGGGTCGATCCGGTCGCGGGTGGGCACGCCGGCGTCGGTGGTGGTGCAGCGGCTGCGGGCGTTGCAGGCTGAGTTCGGCGAGCTGCGCTCCGAGGGCGACGAGGACCCGGTGTTCAGCCTGCACCTGTCCGATCTCGACATCGAGCCGCTGCTGGAGAAGGTCGGTGAGCAGGACAGCCTCGGTGCGCGGCGGGTGTGGATTAAGGACCAGCTGTGGCAGGCACTCGGGGTGAAGGACTCGCAGGAGTTCGTGTCCGAGCGCGAGGTCGTGTGGCGGGGCACGCGGCGGGTCGCGGAGTTCGTGTTCGGCAACGTGCGCGACCAGTCCGACCTGCCGGACGTGCAGTTCACGCCGAGCGTCGACGGCCGGGTGCGGTTCGTGCTCGACTACCCGTTCGACGCGGCTGGGGCGCCCCCGGTGGACGACGCGCGGCGGGTGCAGAAGCTCAAGCGCGAAGGGCTGGAAGCGGCGACCGTGGTGTGGTTGCCGCACTTCCTGTCCAGCCAGAAGTCCGGTCAGCTCGGCCGTTTACTGAAGATCAACTATCTGCTGGAGCGAGACCGCCTCGACGACCACGCGGCGAACCTGTCCACCGACGACCGGATTCGCGTGCGGCACCAGTTGCAGGCGCAGAAGGACAACCTCACCACACAGCTCAGGGCAGCCCTTCAGCAGCTCTACGGCATCTCCGGTGGTGACGAGGGCACCATCGGCGCGGAGGTCGGCGAGGACGGGCACGTGCTGTCACTGCTGCCGTCGCACAAGCCGCGCCTGCACGGCGGCGCGGCGTTCGAGTACAACCTGCTGGCGCTGGCCGACAGCGCGTTCGACGTGCTGTACCCGAAGCACCCGGACTTCGACGTGACACGCAGCCGCAAGCCGGTGACCACGGGCGAGCTGCGGACCGTGCTGAAGTGGGTCACCGAGGCGCAGGAGAGCGGCAACCAGCGTGTCGTGGTGGACCGCAAGGACCTCGCGCTGGTCCGGAAGATCGCGCACCCGCTGGAGCTGGGCGAGGTCAGCGACGGTCCGCTGAACCTGTCCACGGAGTGGCGCAAGCGGATCGAGCAGCACGCCGCCCGCGAGGGTGTGACCGGTGACTTCGACGTGGAGAAGATCCGGTCCTGGATCGCCGCGATGGGCTGGACCGGCATGGAGAAGCCGGTCGCGAACCTGGTCATCGCCACCTACGCGCTGCTGTCCGACCGAGCCTGGCTCTACAACGGCGGCCCGACCACCCCGCCGGAGCTGGAACGCGTTGGCTCCGGCTTCAGCCTGCGGGCGCAGGAGTTGCCGACCCCCGACGAGTTCGCGGCGGCGCGGGAGAAGGCGGGTGTGCTGTTCGGGGTGCACGTGCCGGATGCGCGGTTCGCCCGGAACGTTGCCAAGCTGGCTGGTGAGGTGCGGGAGAAGGTCGTCGCGCTGGAGTCTGCGGTCGGTGGTGTGCACAAGTCGCTGCAGACGCACGCGGCGGAACTGGGCATCAATCCCGCGCGGGGACGCGCGAGAACGGCACGGGACGCGGCGGAGGTGCTGGCGCGCCTGTCCGGTGAGCAGGAGCCGACGAAGTCCCTTCGCGCCCTGGCGGGCGTGAGCTACCAGGCGACCGACCAGGTGATGAGCCGCGCGCTGACTTCCGCGCCGAAGGTGCTGACCGCGTTGGACGGGGTGGACTGGTCGCTGCTGGCTTCCGCGCGCGAGTTCGCCGGGCGCCCGGACAGCGCGGGTGAGATGGCGTCGCGTCTGGTGGACGACGTGCGGCAGGCCGCCGAGGCCGACCAGCTCGTGCGGGACCTGGTGCCGGTGCTGGGGTCGATCCAATCGCGGGCCGTCGCGGTGATGAAGGAGGCCGCGCGGACGGCACCGCTGCCTGCACCTCCGGCTCCGACGCCACCGGGCGTACCGCCGTCAGGTGGTGCCGATGACATCACCCTGACGGACACCGGGAACCCACCTGTACCGGGTTACGACGGCCGTGAGGAGGGGACCGACGACAACTCTGATGCGATGTGCACGGGTTTCTCCCCGATGCCGCCTCCCACTCCCCCGTCCGGTACACGCCCGTCACGGGCTATCCGTCGGGTCGCGCCCACCGCGGTGGAGGCCGAGCTGGGCAGGCTGATCGCAGAGATGCGACGCGAGGTCTCCGGCTACGCCCGCCAGCACCCCAGCGCGGAGATCGAGATCACGCTGCGCGTGGTCGAACCGGAGAGCGGGTCCTGATGGCCGTTGTCCCCCAGGTGAACCGGCGGATCGTGGAGGCGCTGCTGCAGGCCCACCTGCCCGATTCGCGCGGTCGGCGGCTGCTGCTCGTGCACGGCCGCTTCGACGGGTCGTCGCCGACCGAGTTCAAGACCACCGTCGGCGACCGGTCCCTGCAGATCACCGTCACCGACCAGCCGTCGGTGCTCGGCATCGTGGAGGCGTGGCAGGCCCACCGTGCAACTGGTGAGGACGGCGTGCTGGTGGTCACCACCGTGGTGGACGACCGGCAGCTCGGCTGGGACCTGCGGGCCCACGCCGTCGGTAAGGCCACGCAGACGGTCGACCGGGTGGAGATCGTCAAGCAGCGGTTCGGCGCGAAGGACGTGGACCCGCGCATCCGCCACGAGCCGTGGCTGGTGGACGCTTTGCTCGACGCCGAGCCCACCGGCGGCTGGCGTCGTCCGGGAACGGTGCTGACCAGGGACGCCGCCGTGCGGGCGCTGATCGGCGCACGGCTGGGCGGTGCCGAACTGACCGAGGGCGGCATCGACGCCGCTGCCCTGCTCGCCTGGTCCCGCACGCCCGCCGCCGCGGGGTTCGCCACGCTGCCGGAGGCGGAACGCAAGGGCCTGGTGTCCTGGCTGGAGGAGAACGTCGGTGACGCCGCCGCGGTGCTGATGGACCTCGCTTCGGCGGGACGCGCGGACGACGCGATGGCGTTGGGGGTCCTCGGCTCAGTAGCCATCGGCAAGGGTGTGACCGGTGAGATCGCCGTCGCGTTCGGTGGGCTGCTGGGTGTGCGACCGAAGGGCAACCAGCTGCCCGCGTTCGTCGACGCGGTCGCGGGCACGCTGGACCGCTGGCTCACCGAGGTCCACACCGGTGGTGAAGCCGCGCGGCGGCGGGTGCTGGAGGTGGTGACGCGGGCCGACGAGCTGGCCGAGTCCGCGGAGCTGACCGAGGCGCTCGCCGGGAACCGCTACCTGCGCAGCGGCTTCCGCTCGCGCTTGCGGACGTTGGGGACCGCCTTGTTCCGGCATCGCGACGACGCGGCCGAGAAGGCGCTGCGGGAGGTGGAGGAGCACGCGCTGGCGGAGCTGTACCCCGCGCAGACGTCGACCGCGTCGATGGCCGTGCGGCTGCTCCGCTGGCTCGGGCAGCCCGAACCGCAGGTCGACTCCGTCGCCGGCGCGATCCGCGCCCACCTCGGCGAGTGGGGCTGGGTGGACCGGGCGCTCGCCGCGCTGTGGGCGGGGGACGAGATCCACGACCCCGTGCTGGGGCAGACCTACCGGAAGGTCCACGACGCGGTCCGGGAACAGCGGGACCGGCTGGACGAGGCGTTCGCGCGGCGGCTGGCGGCGTGGACCACGACGGCGTCCACGCTCAACCCCGCCGGGTGCTTGTTGGTCGAGGACGTGCTGGAGCGCGTCGTCGCACCACTGGTGGAGGATCATGCGCCGCTGGTGCTCGTGCTGGACGGGATGAGCAGCGCAGTCGCGGTCGAACTCGGCGAGCAGCTCGCCGAGCGGGGCTGGCACGAGGCGTCGCCGGAACACGGCGGGCGCCTCGGCGCGGTCGCAGCGATCCCGTCGGTGACCACGATCAGCCGTGCCAGCCTGCTCACCGGGACGCTCGCCGCGGGCAAGCAGGGTGCCGAGCGCGACGGGTTCGCCGCGTTCTGGCGCCGACACCACCGTCAGGCGGCGCTGCTGCACAAGAGCGAGATCGGCGGGCACGCCGGGCAGCGGCTGTCGGAGGCACTGGTGTCGGCGTTGGCCGGGGACGAGGTGGTCGGCGTGGTGCTCAACACCGTCGACGACGCCCTCGACCACGGCCGGGAGGGCGACCGGACCGGCTGGCGCCTGGACGACGTGACCTATCTGCGAGAGCTCCTCGACACCGCGCGCGCCTACGGGCGGCCCGTGGTGCTCGTGTCCGACCACGGCCACGTGCTGGACCGCTCCACCGACGGTCGTGCCCCGACCAGCGCGCAGGGTGTGGAGTCGGTGCGCTGGCGACTCGGCACGGCCGACGACGGCGAGGTGGAACTGGCCGGGCCGCGTGTGCTGGAGGGCGGCGGCCGGGTCGTCGTTCCGTGGCGGGAGGACATCCGCTACCTGCAGCGCCGGGCCGGCTACCACGGTGGTGCGGCGCTGGCGGAGATGACGGTTCCGGTGCTGGTGCTGCTGCCGGCCGCGGACCAAGCACTGCCCGCGGGCTGGCGGATGCTGTCGCCGGAGGAGGTGACCCCGCCGTGGTGGGGACGGCGGGTGGACACGACTGCTCCCGTGTCGCAGTCCCGCACGAAGCCAAAGTCGAAGCCCGTCGCCGTGCAGAACTGCGAACCGCTGTTCGCGGAGCCGAGCATCTCGCTGGGCGCGCAGGTGGTCGAGCGGCCGGTCTACGACGCGCAGAAGCAGTTCGTCCCCAAGGGGCCGAACAAGCCGCAGGTGGCGGCGGTCATCGACGTCCTGGTCGAGGGTGGCGGCACCCGCTCGCTCACCGCCGTGGCGGCGGCCGCGGGCCGGGCCGGCCGCAATCCGGAGTTCCTGGTGAGCATCCTGCAGCGCCTGCTCAACGTCGAGGGCTACCCGGTGCTCACCCCGATCGACGGTGGGCGGACGTTGAAGCTGGACGTCGACCTCCTTCGTGAGCAGTTCGAGGTGAGCAAGCCGTGACCTCCCCGGTCAGCGAGGCCCGCCGCCGCGAGGTGATCGCCGCGCTGCGACGCGGCACCGTGCCGCAGGCCGGACTGGACCTGTTCGCCGTGGGGCTCGACCGGTTCGTGGTGGCGATGGACGAGGACATCGCCACGGTGGCCAAGGGCGGAGCGGCCTTCCACGCGGTGCGCGGCGAGTACGGGTCGGGCAAGACGTTCTTCGCGCGCTGGCTGGCCGAGCGCGCCAAGCGCTCCGGGCTGGCCGCGGCCGAGGTGCAGATCTCCGAGACCGAGACGCCGCTGCACCGGCTGGAGACGGTGTACCGGCGGTTGACCGAGCGGCTGAGCACCGCGACCCACCGGCCCAGCGCCCTGGGCCCGGTCATCGACTCGTGGTTCTACACCCTCGAGGAGGAGGTCCTCGACGGCGGCGAGGTCGCCGAGGACGACGAGCAGGCGTTGTCGGAAGCGGTGGACGTCCTGCTGGAGCAGCGGCTGGCCGAGGTGGCGCGGACGACACCCGCGTTCGCCGCAGCCCTGCGCGGCTACCGGCAGGCCAGAGTCGCCAGCGACGCCGCCACGGCGGAGGCGCTGCTGGCGTGGCTGGGCGGGCAGAAGTCGGTCGCGGCGTCGGCGCGACGGGCGGCGGGCGTGCGCGGCGACCTGGACCACTTCGCCGCGCTGGGCTTCCTGCAGGGGCTGCTGACCGTGCTGCGGGACTGCGGTCACCCCGGTCTGCTGCTGGTGCTAGACGAGATCGAGACCCTGCAGCGGGTGCGTGGCGACGTGCGGGAGAAGGGCCTCAACGCGCTGCGGCAACTGCTGGACGAGATCGACGCGGGCCGCTTCCCCGGCCTGTTCCTGGTCATCACCGGAACGCCCGCGTTCTTCGACGGCCAGCAGGGCGTGCAGCGGCTCCCACCGCTGGCGCAGCGCCTGGCCACGGACTTCACCACCGACCCGCGCTTCGACTCCCCCCGAGCGGTTCAGCTGCGGCTGCCGGGCTTCGACCTGGTCAAGCTCGGTGAGCTGGGCCGGTCGATCCGCGACCTGTACGCGGGCGTGGCGCGCAACCCCGACCGCGTGTCCTCGGCGGTGGACGACTCCTACGTCGCCCAGCTCGCCGACGCGGTCACCGGGAGCCTGGGTGGTCGAGTCGGCGTGGCGCCGAGGATCTTCCTGCGCAAGCTCGTGGCCGACGTGCTCGACCGGGTGGACGAGCACGACGACTTCGATCCCCGCAAGCACTACGCGCTCACGCTCACGCAGTCCGAACTGACCGAGGTCGAGCGCAACGCCGCAGCGAACACCGCCGACGACGTCGAGCTGGACCTGCCGTGACCACCGGTCTCGACGGCCTGCACCCGGTGCTGGTGCACCACATCGTGAACACCCTCGGGTGGCAGTCGCTGCGGCCCCTGCAGGCCGAGGCGGTGGGGCCGCTGGTGGACGGGGACGACGCCGTCCTGCTGGCGCCCACCGCCGGGGGCAAGACCGAAGCCGCGGCCTTCCCACTGCTCGGCGCGATGGAACAGCACAGGTGGACCGGCCTGTCGGTGATCTACGTGTGCCCGCTCAAAGCACTGCTGAACAACCTGCATCCCCGGCTGGAGGGCTACGCCTCCTGGCTGGGCCGCCGGGTCGGCCTGTGGCACGGCGACACGACCCAGGCCACCCGCCAGAAGATCCTCCTCGATCCGCCGGACGTCCTGCTGACCACGCCGGAGTCGCTGGAGGCGATGCTCGTCAGCGTCAAGGTCGAGCACGGCGCCTTCTTCGCCGGTCTCCGCGCGGTCGTGGTGGACGAGGTGCACGCCTTCGCCGGCGACGACCGGGGCTGGCACCTGCTCGCACTGCTGGAACGCCTGACGCGGGTCACCGGGCGGCAGATCCAGCGCGTCGGACTGTCCGCGACCGTCGGCAACCCCCACGACCTGCTGGACTGGTTGCAGGGCTCCGGGCGGGCAACGCGGCCGGCTCGGGTCATCGCACCGGGCGTGACCAGCACCGCGGTGAACCCGGCCTCGGTCGGTGAGATCGAACTGGACTACGTGGGCTCGGTGTCCAACGCGGCGACCGTGATCTCCTCGCTGCACCGGGGCGAGAAGCGGCTGGTGTTCTGCGACTCCCGCCAGCTCGTCGAAGAACTCGGCGAGGCGCTGCGCAGCCGCGGCGTCACCACGTTCCTGTCCCACGCGTCCCTGTCGGTGGACGAGAGACGACGGGCAGAGCTGGCCTTCGCCGAAGCGCGTGACTGCGTGATCGTGTCCACCAGCACGCTGGAACTGGGCATCGATGTGGGCGACCTCGACCGGGTCATCCAGATCAACGCCCCCGGTTCGGTGGCGTCGTTCCTGCAACGACTCGGCCGCACCGGCCGCCGCGCCGGAACGACCCGCAACTGCCTGTTCCTGGCCATCCGGCGCGACCAGGTCGCCTGGGCCGCAGGGCTGCTCCTGCTGTGGAGCAGGGGCTTCGTCGAACCGGTCACCGCGCCACCACAACCACGCCACATCGTCGCGCAGCAGCTGCTGGCGCTGGCGCTGCAGGACAACCGCGTCGGCGACCGGCTGTGGGCGCAGGGCTGGAACGGCCTGGCGCCGTTCGACCGCGGTGCCGAGCCGATCCTGCGGCACCTGGTGGACAACGGTTTCCTCGACCGCGACGGCGACATGCTGTTCATCGGACCCGCCGCGGAACAGCGCTTCGGGCGCAGGCACTTCATGGACATGACGGCGGTGTTCACCGCGCCGCCGCAGTTCACCGTCCTGCACGGGCGCCGCGAGATCGGACGTACCGACCCCGCGCTGCTGACCGAGAAGGTCGAGGGGCCCCGTCTGCTGCTGCTGGGCGGGCGGAGCTGGAAGGTCGGCTGGATCGACTGGAAGCGCCGCCGCTGCTTCGTGGAGGAGGCCACCGGCGGCGGCAAGGCGCGCTGGCACACCCCCGGCCTGAGCGGCGCGTCCTTGGAACTGAGTCGTGCCGTCCGCGACGTCCTGCTGGGCAGCGACCCACCGGTGAAGCTGACACGGCGGGCCGAACGCGCACTGGCCGAGGAACGCGAGGACGCGGGCAGCACCGTGCATCCCGGCGGGACGGTCGTGGTCCGCGGCGGCGCCGACGTCCGCTGGTGGACGTGGGCCGGCTACCGGATCAACGCGACGCTGGCGTCGACGCTGGCGGAGCTGACCGACTCCAAGCAGCGCGTCGACGACGTGTCGATCCGGCTTCGCACCGATGTGACGCGGCAGATGTGGCGCGCGGCCCTGGCCGACGCCGGTGAGCGGCTGTGCCTGCCCGAGGTCGACGACCGCGCCCTCGACGGGCTGAAGTTCAGCGAAGCCCTCCCCCCGGAGTTGGCCAGAGCGACGCTGGCCGCACGCCTGGCCGATGTGGACGGCGCCGCAGCGGTCCTGGCAGAACCCCACCGGTTCGTCGTGCTCAACGAGTAGCGACCCAGAGGACGCAGTTGCTGAACGGCGGCTGCTTTCCTCGAACATCGAACTGGTGGTCCTGACCGATCAACTCCTGTCGGTGCCCTCTGGTATCTGTGGGCCATGTTCGTCCACGGGGGAACCGTCGCAGAGGTCGCCGCAGCGCTGAACGCCGCACCGACGGAGTTCCTCATCGGCTGCAGGAAGCGCTTCACCACATCGCAGGGCAGAGCACCGGGCGAGTCGGAACAAGCCAGTTGGAAGAAGAGTTGGCCCGAGCTGATGCGTGCGCTGCTGCGAGCGGGATTGGGCGAGCTGCACCTGCTCCTGGAGTACGAGCTGCCGGGCAGCGGGCAGCGCGTGGACGCGCTGCTGCTGGGGCTTCGTCGCGATGGTGGTGTGACCGCGGTCGTGGTGGAGCTGAAGCAGTGGACGACGATCGATTCGACGTCGTCGGTGTCAACCTCGGTGCTCAGAACGCACTACACCCACCCGTGCCGGCAGGCGGCGGGGTACGTGGCGTACTTCGACGACTGGGTCGACGAGCCGGACCTGCGGTTGCGCACCCGCGCCGTCGCCTACCTGCACAACGCCGGACGCGACGTGGTGGACACCCTGCGGGCCGCGGTCGTCGGCAAGGCCGGCAGTGGCGACGTGTCGCTCATCGGGCGTGATGACATCGTGTCGGCCGCGGATCCGGTGGTCCTGGCTTCGCTGTTCGCCGCCGACGATCTCCGGCCGCCGGGCGAGGCGGACCTGCGTCGGTTCCTCACCGCTGGCCACCGGCCGTCGGGCGGGCTGCTGTCACGTCTGGACGACATGCTCTCCAGCGATCCCGTCTTCCGCTTGATCGGGGCCCAGCAGCGGGCTTACCTGCACGTCCTGGACACGGTGCGCGAGGCGCGCGGCAAGGACGGCAAGCACGTCGTCGTCGTGTCCGGCGGCCCGGGCACGGGCAAGACGGTGATCGCGGCACGACTGGTCACCGACATCGGCAAGAGCATCGGAAACGGGGTCTTCGGGTGCTACCTGACCCCGTCGGGGACGTTGCACCAGCAACTCAAGCGCGCAGCGGCGATCCCCGCGGCCGACGGGCTGTTCCTGCACGTCGACGGCTTCAACCGGCACGCGGGCAAGGCCGTGGTGCCGCTGGTCGACGAGGCGCAGCGGCTGCGGCACAGCGCACGCCACCTCGAGCGCATGCTCGCGCGCACGAAGGTGTGCGTGCTGTTCCTCGACGAGCGGCAGATCATCCGCCCCGAGGAGGGCTACACGATCGAGGAGCTGCAGCAGGAAGCGCGGCGCCTGGGTGCCGAGTTCACCCGGGTCGACCTGGTCAGCCAGTTCCGCTGCGGCGGCTCCCAGCGGTACCTGACCTGGCTGGAGCAGCTGCTCTTCGGGCACACGACCGCCACGCCGTGGACGCCGTCGGAGTACGACCTCGCCGTCGCAGCAGACCCCGCGGCGCTGGGCGAGTGGGTCGAGCAGCACACCCGGCACGGCCGCACCGCCCGCATCGCGGCCGGGTTCTGCTGGCCGTGGACCACCCCACAGCGCGACGGCTCCCTCGCCGAGGACGTCTCGATCACCTGGACCGACCCGGACGGGGCCGAGCACACGTGGAGCAGGCCGTGGAACGCCGCGAAGGAGATGCAGCACCACGACAACCCGGTTCCCAGGAGCCAGTTCTGGGCCACGGACCGGGGCGGGCACCGCCAGATCGGCTGCATCTACACCGCGCAGGGCCTGGAGTACGACTACGCGGCCGTCGTGTTCGGCCGCGACCTCGTGCGCCGCGGTGACCGCTGGGTGGCCGTGCCGCAGGAGAACCAGGACCGCTCCATCCCCGGCGACGCCGACCCCGATCGCTACCTGCGCTGGGCGGTGAACACCTACTGGGTGCTGGCCACCCGCGGCACCCTGGGCTGCCGGCTGTACTCGGTCGACGAGGAGACGCAGGCGTTCCTGACCGGTCTGGTCCACCCCGCCAGCTTCTGACCCGGACCCGGTTGTCGGTGCCCGCCCCTATCCTGCCCGATCATGAACGACAGGCAGCTGGTGCTGCAGCCGCGCGGCGGCCCCGCGCACAACGGCCCGGTCAACTTCGAGCGGTCCGTGCGCCGCGGCGTGCGCCTGGCCGAGCACGCCGACGCGCTGGGCGAGGACCTGGCCGCGCTCGAGGCGCTGTACCCCGACGGCGTGGCCCGGCTGTGGGGTTCTACCCCCTCGGACTCGCCGGGTCACGCCAAGGCGGTGGCGCTGCGCGATCGCAGGGTCGGTGACCGGGTGCTGTTCTACGCGGACAAGGCGTTCATCGCCGAGGCCACCGTCGTGCACCTGTTCCGCAACGCCGCGGCCGCGAGGTCGGTGTGGGGTACCGACGCCGACGGCCAGACGTGGGAGCACGTCATGGCCCTGGGCGAGGTCCGCGAGTTCGACTCCCCCGTTCCCGCAGCGCGGGTGCTGGACGCGGTGGGCATGCGGGTTCCGCTGCGCAGCCTCACGCTGATCCCCGCGGCGAAGCACGCCCTGCTGCCCGACCTCGACACGATCACCGACGCCTCCGAGCCGCGTCACTGGGTGCTGCAACTCAATCCGCGCAAGTGGGACGTCTGGACCTGGTGGGAGCGGCTCGAGGAGCCAGCTGGCTCCTTGACCGTCTCCAAGCGCTTGGGCGAGGTGCGGCCCGGTGACCGCGTGGCCCTGTGGATCTCGGGTGAGGCCGCCGGTGTCTACGCGCTGGGCACGATCACCTCGACCCCCTACGAGGCCACCGCGTTCGACGAGCACTGGATCGACCCGCCGGAGCGCGGCCACGTCGTGGACGTGCGTTTCGACCGGTTCCTGTTCGACGATCCGCTGACCAAGCGGGCGCTGGTGGCCGACCCGGTGTTCGCCGGGGCGCTGATCGTGCGCATGCCCAGAAACGCCAATCCGATCCTGCTGACCCCGCAGCAGTGGGCGGTGCTCCAGCAGACGGCGGGGAGCAGGGGTGCCACGGCGCCGCCCGCGCCGTCGGACACGGTGGTCATCGCGCGTCCGGTGGGCAGCGTCCCCGAGCGCACGACCGCGAACATCGCCTCGGGCCCGCGCGAGGTCACCTTCCCCGAGGCGCGGCTGGTGCGGAGCTACCAGGACTTCCTGGGGCGGGAACTGCAGTGCCTCGAGGCGCGGCTGCCCTCCGGCGAGCGGCTGGTCTGCGACCTGTTCGACACCCAGACCAACACCCTCATCGAGGCCAAGGCGTCGAACACGCGCCCGGACGTGCGCATGGCGCTCGGCCAGCTCCTGGACTACCGCCACCACATCAAGCCCGGTGCCGCGCTGGCGGTGCTCCTGCCCGCCGCGCCGTCGCCGAGCATCGCGCGGGTGCTGCACGCGCAGGGGGTGAGCATCATCCACCGCGACGGCGGCACCTTCCGCGAGTTCCCGCCGCCACGCGGGGCGCCGGGGACGTCATGATCGTTGCTGCTAGTGTGATCGCCGTAACGGCACGCCGGACGCCCGCCTCGCGGCGGTGAAGTCCCCACCGTAGGAGTACCAGCATGTCCTTGCTGCGCGCGTCGGCGCGATCGATCGCCGACAGGAGCCGGTCCGACCGGCTCGTCGCTGACCTCGCCCGCCAGTTCGAGTTCGTCCACCGCCGCTCGCCCTCGCAGAGCGAGCGCAACTCCTGGCGGGCCAGCCTCACCCAGCTCACGGACGACCTGCTCGACGGCGGTCTGGGCGAGGTGGAGCTGCTGGTGGAGTACCAGCTGCCGCTGACCAGCAAGCGCGCCGACGTCGTGCTGGCCGGCACCCACCCCGACACCGGGCTGCCGTCCTACGTGGTGGTGGAGCTCAAGCAGTGGACCTCCGCCCACCCCGCCACCACCGACCCCGCCAACGGCAGCGGCGTCACCGGCTCCGATGTGCCGGGTGGTGGGCGGCCGGTGCTGTTCACCGTGCCCGGCCTGCGCGGGCGGCACCTGCACCCGGCCGAGCAGGTCGCGGCGTACTGCGCCTACATCCGCGACTTCGTCACCGACGCCGCGGACGACGCGCTGATCGGTGTGGCCTACCTGCACAACGCCCAGGACCAGCAGGTGCCCGCGCTGCTGGCCCACGACCACGACGCGCGGCTGTTCACCGCGACCAGCCGCGGCGCGCTGCTGCAGCTGCTGCGCGCGCGCCTGTCCCCCGCCGGCGCCGCCGCCGCGGCCGACCGGTTCCTCGGCGCCGAGATCGGCCCGAGCAAGCAGCTGCTGGCCGTGGCCGCGCGCGAGCTGGCCGACCGCGACCAGTTCGTGCTCCTCGACGAGCAGCGCGTGGCCTTCCACGAGGTCCTCGAGGCGGTGCGCCGCGCGCGGCGCAGCGACCTCAAGGAGGTCCTCGTGGTGCTCGGCGGCCCCGGCTCGGGCAAGAGCGCCATCGCCCTGGCGCTGCTGGGCGAGCTGGCCGCGGCCGGCAGGACCGCGCTGCACGCCACCGGCTCGAAGTCCTTCACCACCACCCTGCGCAAGACCGCGGGCCGACGCAACTCGCGCGTGCAGGCGCTGTTCAAGTACTTCAACAACTTTACCCAGGCCGAGCGCAACGGCGTGGACGTGCTGATCTGCGACGAGGCGCACCGCGTGCGCGAGACGTCGAACAACCGCTACACCCCCGCCGCGCGGCGCAGCACCCAACCCCAGATCGCAGAGCTCATCGACGCCGCGCGCACCCCGGTGTTCCTGCTCGACGAGAAGCAGGTCGTGCGCCCCGGCGAGATGGGCAGCCGCGCCGAGATCACCGCGGCGGCGCAGGCCAAGGGGCTGCCCGTGCGCGTGGTGGAACTCGACGGGCAGTTCCGCTGCGGGGGCAGCCGCCGCTACGAGGACTGGGTGCTGCGCCTGCTGGGCCTGCACGAGCAGCCCCCGTTCACCTGGACCGGCGACGACCGCTTCGAAGTCCGCGTCGCCGACACCCCAGCCGAGCTGGAGAAGCACCTGGCCGGCAAGCTCGACGAGGGCTTCAGCGCCCGCATGACCGCCGGGTTCTGCTGGAAGTGGAGCGACCCCACCCCCGAACGCGAACTCCTCGACGACGTGGTCATCGGCGACTGGGCGCGGCCGTGGAACGTCAAGGGCGACCGCGGCGTGGGCCACGCACCGCCCTCGCAGCTGTGGGCCACCGACCCCGCCGGATTCGGCCAGATCGGCTGCATCTACACCGCGCAGGGCTTCGAGTACGACTGGAACGGCGTGATCCTCGGCCCCGACCTGGTCTGGCGCGGCGACCGCTGGGCCTCCGCCCGCGCCGCCAGCAAGGACACCGTCGTGGCCCGCGCCCAGCCCGAGGACTTCCACCGCCTCGTCCGCCACACCTACAAGGTCCTGCTCACCCGCGGCATGAAGGGCACGGTGCTCTACTCCACCGACCCCGAAACCCGCGCGAAGCTGCACGAAATGGTCGGCCTTCATCTCTCGGCACGGACCGACGGAAACGGACCGGCGTCCTTGTAGGTAGTCGTCCACCGATCACATCGGCGGAGCAGCCCTTTGCCTGCCAATCTTCTCGGCTGCTCCGCCTGCACCAGGCCACAACGGTGGACGGTTCACTTAGCGGTATCCACGGCGGCAGCCGCCTCGCATCGCAGACGCAGCACTGCGGCCGCATCAATGATCGACTGCCGCTTCTTACTGCTGATCACACCGTCGTCAAGAGCGGTCCGGGTGAGGTACGCCGCGTCATCGGCCCACGTCTTCATCCTGCTTCGGGACAATTCCAGGTCGTGCAGCGCTGCCGAGAGTTCGTCGTCAGGTTGTGGCAGGTTCAGAGATGCGAGAGTTGCCGAATGCAGACGACGCCGTCCGGTTGCACCTGTCGCTAGCTTCCCCACCGCAGGCGAACGTAAGAACGTCAAGATTAGTTGCATGTGCTCTGTGGCAACGGCCCGCACAGGCGAAAGAACGAGAATGCTGCCCACTGCGGCCGCCGGCAGATCCTCTTCCCTCACCAGAGCACACTTGGGTCGGTCCGCGGTCACGACTTCGGATAACAGAACATCCCCCGCTTTCAGGAGGTGCTTCTGCCTGACTCCATGCCGCCAGACGTCCAGACCATCGTCTCGCTCGACCACCGTCCCGTATCGGTCAATGTGCTTAAGCCACAGGAGCCTTGTTGCACCAGGACTCACCGTAGTCTGATTGCCTGGATCCAACAGGGCGATCGCGAGCCCACGGCGAACCGTTCCAAAAACCGCTGAAAACACTGTTTCTGCATCTGAACGATTTGACGGAGCACCCTCGACGAGTCTTTTTTTACAGAGCCGCGCCCCGTTCACCTCAGAATCCGGCATGACTTTTTTCCCCTCGCATCGACCGAAGCGAGCATACGCGGACTGCGAGGTCTTTCACTGACCCGACACAGAACCCGCGCGTCGGGTCGATGAGTAGGACGGTCGGCTATGAGCGCGATGTACGGGCATCTCGTCGGACACGCGGAGTTCACGGCTCCGAGGACCTCCGCCGTGGAGGACGACGTCCGTCCGGCCGCGGCTACGAGTGAGGTATCGCCACTTCCGAAGTGATGAACCCTCTTCATCGTGGTTGGCGGCGAGCCTCGGTGTGGTGCAGAACGAGGATGGCCGCGATGATCGCAGTGGCTCGACGCGGACCGCAGCGTAGCTTGGCCAGGACATTCCAACCCTTGAGCAGCGGGACGGCGCGTTCGCCGAGCGCATGGATGCGGGCGTGGGCACGGTTGACCGTCTTCTGCCCGCGTGACAGGTGGGGGCGTGTGGCGTGGCGCTTAAACAGGGTGCTCACCATGCTGCTCGACCCTGGTACATGTTGTCGGCAAACGTGGTGACGCTGTGGGCGGTCAGCATGTCGGCCAGGCCGTGGACGCGGGCCGAGACCAAGTCGTGGACGGTGCCGGGCAGTGCCGCCGAGGCGCGCCCCAGCCGACCGGCTGGGGCGGCGAGAACCTGGACGTTGACGCCGTGGCGATGGCGCTTACCCGAGTAGTACGGCTTCTGGTCGGTCATACAGTCGATCGAGACCAGGGTGCCGTCCAGGATCGCGTAGGCCAGTCGCGCGGCGCGTTCACCAGATGCGTGGAGATCATCGGTTAGGACGGCGAGCAGGTCCACCGCTTCACGAACATAGCGCCAAGCGGTGCTGCAGGAGATGCCGAACTCGACGGCGAGGCGGTTGTGGGTGTCGCCGTCGCGCAGGTACGTGAGCAGGGGCAGCGCCTGACGACCGGGATCGAGCCGCCGCCACCG
Organism: Umezawaea beigongshangensis; assembly: GCF_016464305.1. GTDB lineage: Bacteria > Actinomycetota > Actinomycetes > Mycobacteriales > Pseudonocardiaceae > Umezawaea_A > Umezawaea_A beigongshangensis. The sequence goes on along the minus strand of NZ_JAEIOJ010000016.1, from coordinate 15,340 downwards.
CGCCGCTCTGCACGGACGAGGGTGCGGTTGGACAGCGGAATCGTGGCAGGGCGTGACAGCATGGCGAGGCTCCCGGTCGAGGCATCGGATCCTGGTCGACTGCTGCCTTACCTGGAACCTCGCCCACCGCGCTCCCGCTACTCATCCTGCACCGTGACCTGCTACGTCACGATGAAAATGGCTCAGTTCCCAGGCGAGGAACTGCAGGTGCGAACTGGACAGGTCGATCGCGGATGGGTACACAAGCACACGCAACTGCTGGTGATGGCCTTGCTCTTGGTCGAGAAGTCATCTACCAGGAGCTTCGTCATGTCTCCAGCCCGCCACCGCCAGGTTGGAAATGGTTCACAGGCTGAGGCGTGTGGATAGTGCGCAAGTCGCCCCTCGGACACGCACCACAACCCCAACTGTGCGGGTCGAGACTTGTCTCGACCCGCACAGTTCGTTTTCCGGGGTGGTACGTCGCGGACAACCGCAACTGCCGGTACACCTCCGCCTCGTCGTCGGGATCGGCGTTGCCGAGCACCTGGCGCACGTCGCCCAGCGCCGCGACCATCGTCGCGATCTGCTCCCTGGTCATCCGCTCCCGCCCGACAGCGGCCCGCGACCGCGACAGCGCCTCCGCCCGCCGCGCCGACACCTCGGCGGTCCAGCGCGCCACCAACCGCGGATCGGTGCCGGCCTCCAACGCCGCTCGGTGCCGCTCCAGCTTCCGATCGCACTCCGCCACGACCCGCCGCGCGTCCAGCGTCGCCGGATCTTCCTCCAGGTCGGGTTGCGAGCGGTAGAGCGCGTCCACGGTGTCGGACAACCGGTGCGGCGCGAACACCAGCGCCAGCCAGTCGTCCAGAGGACCGAGCAGGTCCCGCTCGGCCAGGTAGACGTTGCGCGGGTGTTCGACCTTGTTGACCAGCCCGTACTCCTGGGCGAAACGGCACCGGCAGTACAGGCCCTTCCCGCTGAACTGCCCCTGCATCCGCCGCCCGCACAACCCGCACAGCAACAGCCCGCGCAGCACGTACCGGTGCCTGTGGGGTGCCAGAACTCTGCACTGAGACGCTGAGCTGCGGCGATCGGGCATCACGTGCCGTAGGAGCATGATCGTGAGGCGTGGCGCTACGACTGCTGTACCTGATCTTCGTCCGGGTGATCGGCTGTTTGGTTCTGCTCAGCCGGTCATCAGCGGCCAAGGACGCTGAGCTGCTGGTGCTGCGGCACGAAGTCGCCGTACTGCGCCATACCAACCCCCGCCCGCGGCTGGAGTGGGCCGACCGAGCGGTGCTCGCCGCACTGGTTCGCCGACTCCCTCCGCTGCTGCGCGAGCACCGATTGGTGACGCCAGCCACCGTCCTTCGATGGCACCGGCGCCTGGTCGCGAAGAAGTGGCCTACCCGAGCCGGATCGGACGCCCACCGATCGACGACACCATCGTGGCGATGATCGAACGGATGGCCCGGGAGAACACGGGCTGGGGCTACCGCCGGATCCAGGGCGAACTGCTCAAGCTCGGACACCGCATAGCCGCGTCAACAATTCACCGCGTCCTGAAGCGCCTGCGGGTACCGCCCGCACCCCGACGCGACAGCGACACCTCGTGGCGGCGGTTCCTGCGTGCACAGGCAGCCAGCTTATTGGCCTGCGACTTCTTCCACGTCGACTGCACCGTCACCCTCAAGCGGGTCTACGTGTTCTTCGTGATGGAGGTCGCCACCCGGTACGTCCACATCCTCGGCACCACCACGAACCCCGACGGGGCGTGGACCACCCAACAAGCCCGCAACCTGTTGATGGACCTCGATGACCGGGCCGACGGCTTCCGGTTCCTCATCCGCGACCGGGCTGGCGAGTTCACCGTCTCGTTCGACGCGGTCTTCTCCGGCGCAGGCATCCAGGTCGTGAAGATCCCACCACGGTGCCCGCGAGCCAACGCCCACGCCTAACGGTTCGTCGGCACCGTCCGACGCGAAGCCACCGACCGACTGCTCATCATCAACGAACACCACCTGCGGACAGTGCTGCAGCGCTACGCGAAGCACTACAACCACCGACGACCACACCAAGCCCTACAACTCGCCCCACCACGACCAGACCACCCGACCGCAAAGCCGGGCTACACGGCGATACGCCGCCGACCCGTCCTCGGCGGCCTCATCAACGAGTACGAACCCACAGCCGCCTAATCGCAGGTCAGGCCACATGGCTGACTTTTGGAACCCCACACGATCACGAGTGATCAACCTACAGGAAGTCGATCACTTTCGACTCAATAGATGAAGCGTAAGATGTCAGACTGAAATAACCCCTATGTCATCAAGTATCAACTGATATTTTTATATCGCCGGTTTCTACTTCACGGCATTCGCCCGTCGACGCGAACAGCATTCCATACCTGCTCGAACTCCTCGAAATCTATGACCTGTGCGCGAAATTCAGCTTGCTCGGAAATTTCTTTCAACGAAGAAAAGGCGATCTCCGACAAGCCGACCGTGTCAGTTTCATGTTCATGATCCGCCCACTCCCCGGTGCCATCCGCATAAACCTGCACTTTTCTTACCTCATACCGATCCTCCCCAATTTCACTGAGATACAGAACTGGGTCATCCGCCGAATCGCGCAACCATTCAACTCGCACATAAATCATGTCAGTTCCTCCCGGAACCCAGTATCCTACCTGCCAAGTCGAGCGGCTTACTGTTCGACACGACATAGACTCCTAATCTGCCTTGCACTACATCAAGGTCACGAACATCCACCTCGATGGAGTGCGTAAACTTCTCCCCCGCCCACGGAATCCGCAGAAAAGCGGCCGACAACTGCCCCAAAGTTTTTTCTCCAGGCTTGATGTCGGTGAGATATTGACCGTCTCCATAGCGCGCATCTTTTGGATTGCCAGACTTTAATGAAGGGTAAAGCTGGTTACTTTCGAGAATTTTACCACGCCCCTTTTGGTTAGTGTAATGATACAGCAAATTCGGAACTTCAACACAATTGTGAACCAAAAGACTCGTTGGGAATACCCGCATAGAAGGTACGGATACCGTCCACCGTGAGGTTGTAGACCTTCAGAACTTCACTGCGAACGTCTGAGTCGGAGACGAGGGCAGTAGAACCGTCCGCTGTTCGCAGGCGGTCACCCACCTCAAGGTCTTCGGCGTTGACCCAACTTCGCTGGTCATCGATCCAGAACGGGTGCCCGTCGGTCGCGGTCAACTCCTGCGAGCCGCGCTCAGTGAGCCTTTTTCATCGTGGTTGGCGGCGGCGTCGTCGGCCAGGGCGGCGAGAAGGTCCACCGCTTCGCGGACGTAGCGCCAGGCGGTACTGCAGGAGACTCCGAACCCGGCGGCGAGTCGGGCAAAGGTGTCACCGCCTGCGCAGGTGGGCGAGAACGAGCAGCGCCTGGCGGCCGGAATCGAGCCGCCGCCAACGGGATCGACGGCGCACGTGCTCCGCACGGATCAGGTCGCCCGGGCGGATGAGGGTGTGGTTGGACAGCGGAATCGCGGCAGGGTAAGACAGCACGGCGAGGCTCCCGGTTGGGGCATCGGATCTTGGTCGACTGCTGTCTTACCGGGAGTCTCGCCCGCCGCTCCCCACTGCTCAGTCCGCGCCGTGACCTGCGACGTCACGATGGAAAAGGCTCACTGAGCCCTTTCCAATCTGGTGGCGTGGGCTGCGGTCGTGATGGAGACGTGGCGAAGCTCCTGGTAGATGACTTGTCGACCAAGAGCAAGGCCATCGCCAGGAGCTTCGTGTGCTTGTCTGCCCGTCCGCGATCGACCTGTCCAGTGCGCACCTTCAGGTCCTCGCCCAGGAGCTGACCGCGCATCGGCGCCGGATCGGCAGCAGGTGGCGCGGGCTCGACCCCGGACGCCAGGCACTGCTGGTCCTGGCCCACCTGCGCTGCGGCGACACCCGCACCCGCCTCGCCGCCGGCATCGGCATCGCCCCCGGCCACCGTCCGCCGCTACACCCACGGAGCCGTCCAACTCCTGGCCGACCCGGCCCCGGACCTGACCGAAGCCGTGAAAGTCGCCAGCCGCAAGACCCACGTCATCCTCGACGGCACCCTGCTCCAGATCGACCGCATCGCCGTCGACCGCCCCTACCACTCCGGGAAGACACGAGCGACACGGCACGAACGTCCACGTCATCACCGACCCCGCCGGGCGTCTGCTGTGAACCTCGCCCGCACTGCCCGGTTCAGCCCACGACCTGACCGCGGCACGTGACACAACCTCTCACCCGGCCAACAGGCGGTCAACCGCTCCCACGCCCGCATCCACGCCCTCAGCGAACGGGCGGTCTCCATCACGAAGACCTGGCGGCTGCTACGCAGACTCCGCTGCTCCACCACCCGCATCACCAACCTGACCCGAGCCGTCCCCGCACTCCACCACGCTGCCGGATGAGGCTGGAAAGGGCTCACTATTCTCCACAACCTCGAATCAATCGACCGGAAGGACCATTCGAACACCGCCGAGAAGCAACCGGCAAGACCACGTACGTGAACCGGTTCTCATATGTGACGCGACGTTGACACACCGGAAACACAAGTCTTATGGTCCGAATCAGGAAAGCGATTTCCCAACGCCGCCGCCGTACGCGAGCCGTATTCTCGAAAGGACGACCAAAATGCGGACGCACGTCGGGTACGAACGCGCCCTCGCACGGGTCGCGGTGGTGGTGACCGTGGTGGTGGCCGTGGTCGGGGCACCGCCCGCCACGGCGGCCGGGCCCGCCGCCGACGGGTTCGCCGGCGTGACCGCGCTGGGGCAGGGCGGAACCATCGGCGGGGCGGGGGGCGCGGTGGTCACGGCGACGACGACCGCGCAGTTCCTGGACTTCATCGCTCGACCAGAACCACTGGTGGTGCAGGTCCGCGGCACGATCGCGCTGCCCACCGGCACCAGCGACGGGATGCACGACGTCGCTTCCGACAAGACGATCGTCGGCCTCGGCGGTGACGCCCGACTGGTCGGCGGCGGGCTGAACATCGGGCTCCCGGTGGACGACGACGTGATCTCGCCGCCCGCGAACGCGGTGCACAACGTGATCATCCGGAACCTGTCGATCACCGGCGCCACCGACGACCTGATCAACGTGCAGATGTTCAGCCACCACATCTGGATCGACCACAACGACTTCTCCGACGGTGATGACGGAGCCGTCGACGTCAAACGCGGGTCCGATTTCATCACCGTTTCCTGGAACAGGTTCCACGACCACGACAAGACGTTGTTGCTCGGGCACGACGACGACAACTCGGCGCAGGACGCAGGGCGCCTCAGGGTGACCTACCACCACAACTACTTCGACGGTTCCGATCAGCGCAACCCGCGAGTCCGCTTCGGCGAGTCGGTGCACGTCTACAACAACTACTACCGGGACAACAGCTACGGCGTCGCGTCGGCGATGAACGCGGGCGTGGTGCTGGAGGGCAACTACTTCTTCAGCGTCAACAACCCCGGCCGGGTCGACTTCAGCGGTGACCTCGGCCGGATGGTCGCCAGGGACAACGTCCTCGTCGAGTGCAACCACGAGATCGAGGTGCGCGGGACCGTCGTCGAGCCGCGCACCTACTACGCCTACGCACCGCACCGGGCCGTCGAGGTCCCGACCGTCGTGCCAGCCGGTGCGGGTGTCGGCCGAGTCTGAGGAGGACGGGCACATGAGCAGCATCAGCCGACGGGCGCTCCTCGCGGGCGCCGCCGCGACCGCGCTGGCCACGACCACCAAGCCCGCGTGGGCGGCCCCGCTCGCCACCGCCGACGGCTTCGCCGGGGTGAACTCGCTCGGCCAGAACGGCACCACCGGCGGCGCGGGCGGCCCGGTCGTCACGGTGCGGGACGCGGACGCGTTCCTGGACTACTGCGACCGCAACGAGCCGTACGTCATCCAGGTCGACGGGGTGATGCGGATCAGCAGCAAGCAGGGCGTGCGGTCGAACAAGACGATCATCGGGCTGGGGTCGACCGCCGAGATCACCGGCGGCGGCCTCGACCTGTACCGCAGGCAGAACGTGATCATCCGCAACCTCCGGTTCACCGGCGCGGACGACGACGCGATCAGCATCCAGCAGTCCTCGCACCACGTCTGGATCGACCACTGCGACCTCAGCGGCGGCGCCGACGGGCTGATCGACATCGTCCGCGGCGCGGACCACATCACCGTCTCGTGGAACCACTTCCACGACCACAGCAAGACCGCGCTGCTGGGTCACTCCGACTCCAATGCGGGCCAGGACACCGGCAAGCTCCGGGTGACGTTCCACCACAACTTCTTCGACGGCACCGCGCAACGGCACCCGAGGGTCCGCTTCGGCGAGCCGATCCACGTCTACAACAACTACTTCCGCAACAACACCGTCTACGGCGTCGCGTCGACAGAGAACGCGGGGGTCCTGGTCGAGGCCAACTACTTCGAGAACGTCCCCCACCCGATCCGCTCCGGCTACGACGAGAGCGGGCCGGGGCGCGTGGTCGAGCGCGGCAACGTCTACGTCCGCTCCGGCACCCCCGAGACGCTCGGCACCGTGGTGGAGCCGCGCACCCACTACGCCTACACCCCCGACAGCGCCGCCAGCCTGCCCGACACCGTTCCGGCGGGCGTCGGCGTCGGCCGGATCTGACAGGACGCGGAGGACCACCATGAGTCCCGTCAACCGACGACGGCTGCTCGCGGGTGCGGCGCTGACCACCGTCGCCGCCACCGCGCCGCGCGCCGCGTGGGCCGACACGGCCGCCGACGCCGTGGCCGACGGCTTCGCGGGGGTGACCGCGCTGGGCCAGAACGGGACCACCGGCGGCGCGGGCGGCCAAGCAGTCACGGTGACGACCGCGGAGGCGCTGCGGGACCACGTCGGGCGCAGGGAGCCCTGCGTCATCTCGGTGTCCGGCCGCATCGAGGTCGACGACGTGCTGACCGTCGTCGCGAACAAGACGATCTTCGGGATCGGTTCCACCGCCGAGATCACCGGCGGCGGGCTGCAACTGGGCTCTACCACTCGCCCCGGCAACAACGTGATCATCCGCAACCTGCGCTTCACCGACGCCTCGGACGACTCCATCAGCGTCACCAACTCCGCGCACCACGTGTGGATCGACCACTGCGACCTGTCGCGCGGCTTCGACGGCCTGCTCGACGTCAAACGGCAGTCCGACTACGTCACGGTGTCGTGGAACCACTTCCACGACCACAGCAAGGCCGCGCTGCTGGGCCACTCCGACACCTACACCGCCGACCGCGGCAAGCTGCGCGTCACCTACCACCACAACTTCTTCGACCGCACCGACCAGCGGCACCCGCGCGTGCGGTTCGGCGAGCCCGTTCACGTCTACAACAACTACTACCGCGGCAACTCCCTCTACGGCGTCGCGTCCACGGAGGACGCCGGGGTGCTGGTCGAGGCCAACTACTTCGAGAACGTCGCCCACCCGGTCCTGTCCGGCTACGACAAGAGCGGACCGGGCCGCGTCGTGGAGCGCGGCAACGTCTACGTCGGCTCCGGCACTCCGCAGACCCTCGGCACCGTCGTCGAACCCCGCACCCACTACGCCTACTCGCTCGACAACGTCGCCGACGTACCAGCGCTCGTCACCGCGGGCGCAGGCGTCGGCCGAGTCCAACGGAGGACTTCATGAGGAGGACAAGCGCTCTCGCGCTCGCCGTGGTGCTCGTCGGCGGTGCCACGTCGGTGATCACCGCGCCCGCGTCCGCCGCCGAGGCCGCGCCCATCGGGTTCGCCTCGGTGACGGCGCTCGGCCAGAGCGGGACCACCGGCGGCGCAGGGGGACCGGAGGTCACGGTCTCCACGGCGGCCGATTTCACCGCCGCCATCAAGGCCAACGGACCGCGCGTGGTCCGCGTGCAGGGCATGATCACGTTGGCAGCGGGCATGTACGACGTCTCCTCGGACAAGACGGTCATCGGTGTCGGCGCGAACTCCGGCATCACCGGCGGCGGGCTGAACATCGGCCTGCCGGTCAGCTCGGTGACCACGCCCCCGGCGAACGCCGTGCACAACGTGATCATCCGCAACCTGGTGTTCCGCAACGCCAACGACGACTCGATCAACGTGCAGATGTTCTCCCACCACGTCTGGATCGACCACAACGACCTGTCCGCGGGCAAGGACGGCCTGATCGACATCAAGCGCGGGTCCAGCTACGTGACCGTGTCGTGGAACCACACCCACCACCACACCAAGAACATGCTGCTCGGGCACGACGACGGCAACGCCGCGCAGGACACCGGATACCTCAAGGTGACCTACCACCACAACTTCTTCGACCGGACGCCGCAGCGCAACCCGCGCACCCGCTTCGGCAACCCGGTGCACGTGTTCAACAACTACTACGTCGCCAACAGCGACACGGGCGTCGCCTGCCAGAACAAGTCCGGCTGCTGGGTCGAGGGCAACTACTTCGAGAACGTCGAGGAGCCGATGACGAACAGCTACGCGGGCCCGAAGGGCAGCATCGTCGAGCGGGACAACGTCTACATCAACAGCGGCAAACCGGTGGTGGGTGGCAGCGTGGAGGACCCGCGCGGCTACTACGCCTACACCCTGGACACGCCGGCGAACGTGAAAGCGCTGGTAACCCAGGGTGCGGGTACCGGCAAGATCTGAACTCGTCGAGGTGCGGGCGGCCCACAGCCGCCCGCACGTCGACGGCACGGGTCATCGAACGCCGGCCGCCGTCGACAAGTCACGCCCACCAGGGATCTCCAGCCACCCACACATGATCATCACCCAGGGGCCGACCCCGCACTCCGGCATCCGCCAGGCCGTCGAGCGCGAACTGCACGGCTGGCAACGACTCCACCGTTTCCAGACCGCCATGCCTGAACGTGTTGCGCCCGAACCTCGCTCTTTCCCCGTGCTCGTTCAGCCAGTGCCTACTGCTCGAGAAAGGCCGTGAGCATGGGCAGGAACCCTGCCGCGAGTTGGTCGCGCCGAGCGATTCCAGGGCGAGGGTCACCCGTGAACAGACCGTGATCGGCACCGGGGAACACCGCGATTCCGTGCCGGTCCCGCCCGACGTCCGGCAGGGCCGCCGCAATTCTGGCCACGCTGGTGAACACGGGCACCGAGTCGTCGTCTCCGCCGAACAACGCGAGCACGGGACAGGTCAACGCGGGAAGCAGCTCCGCAGGATCGACGTCCATGCTGCGTGCGAAGAACTCCGCCGTGGCCGGGGTGGGAGTGGCCTGGGTCACCACGGCGTACCAGGGCCTGTCGGCGTACTGCCGCCGAGCGTCGACCACCTGGTCGGCCGGTTCACCGGAGCGGAGCCTGCGGGCCTGCTCGTCCACCCAGGCCATGCCTTCAGCGTGGTCCTCGCCGTCCACCCCGTCACGACGAAGCCAACTGTCGATGCGCATGCGTTCCTGCTCGGCCATGCTCACGCCGGGACCGCTGATCGTTACGACCCGGTCGATCGCCTCCGGCGACGTTCTCGCCGCCAGCAGCGACACCCAGCCGCCCTGACTCCACCCGATCAGGCCGATCCGATGGCGATCGACACCGCGCCACCCACGCAGCACCTCGACCGCGGCCAACGCCTCACCCGCCCGATCGGCGAAGGACTGCGTCCGCCAGTCCCCAGGCGACTTCCCGCAACCAGGCTTGTCGTGCACCAGTGCAGCTGCACCGCACTCACTGATCCACTCGGGCCAGCCGCCCCACTCCTCGATGCCCCCGCACCCGCTGCCGTCCACGAACACCAGGCCCGGAACCAGGCGATCGGACCTCGGTCGGCGCACGGCCGCACGCAAGTCACCCGCTCCACTGGGAACAACAGTCGATTCCACGATGAAGTCAGCCCCCACCAGTCGACGGTAACAGGCGCCGCCGCAACGGTTCACGCCGCTGATCACCCCGCTCTCCCGGTCACCTGCTGCCGCTTCTCCGCGCTGCCCGAACCGGCCCGTCTCATCCGGCCGGTTCGGGCAGCGCGATCCGCATCGTCCACGGGGCAGCAGAGCCCGCAGGGTGCTCAGAGGCGGAAGGACCGGGCGCTGGACCGGGGATGCCAGTCGTCGGCCAGCAGCGAGTCCAGCGCCGACTGCACCAACCCGTGCTCGGCTGTGTCCTTGTCCAGCCACCGCGACCAGTTGACGGACACCGTCAAGGCGAGGATGCCCTCGGAGCTGATGTCGAAGGTCACCGGCGGGAGGTGGGGGAGCCTTCCGGCAGCGGGGCGAGCCACGTCGCACCGTCGTCCTCGGTCGTGGTGAGGATGAGGTCGTCTTCCCACTGGGTGACCGGGAAGACGTGACCGCGTCCAGTGCGATCTCCTCGTGTCGTCGTCACAGCAGCCGCGTTCTCCGCCGACCGGGACCGGCGTCAGATCACCTGCCCGCAAGGAGCGCCGCGTCCACCAAGGCGGTCGCCGTCACCGGGGTCCGTCGCTGCCGCCACGTCGGGCTGCTCAAGACCTGCCTCGCCCGCGTCGTCGCCGCCCTCGACCCGATCCGCGTGGTGCGATCGGGCGAGCAGGCCCGACCGCCGCGCGGGAGCGGGGACGCCGACGCGATGACCCGCGGCTACGGACTCAGTGCCCGGTGCGGGTGGTGCGGTGGGCCACAACGGCCACGGCGGTGCAACAGACCGCCAGACCGGCCAGCACCAGGGGTACCGGCACGGCCGCACGGGTGATCAGGAGGCCGACGACCAGCGGCACGGTGGCGTTGCCGACCATGCAGGCGGTGAGGACGACGGCGGTCGCCCGCTGGGGACGGCCGGTGGTGCCGAGGTGAGCAAGGGCGGTCGGCAGAACCGGAGCCAGGCAGAAGCCGGCGACGGTGATCGCGACGGGTGCACCGCCGGGCCAGGCGGTGAGCGCCAGGGCGACCGCTGCACCGACGAGGCACCCGACCACGAGCGCGGTGGGCGCGGCTCGGGCCAGGCGCGGGATCACCAACCTGCCTGTCGCGAGGCCGACCCAGAACAGCGAGGTCAGCTGCGCGGCGGCCGTCGGGTCCCACTCCTGCGCGACCAGGTGCGTGGACAGCCACGCGGCGCTGCTGGTCTCCAGGCCCGCGTAGAGGGAGCCGAGCACCGCGAACGTCACCACCGTGCGCTGGCCGGGTGTGGCTCGCTCACCGGGAGCCGCGCTCGGGCCCGGCTCGCCGCGGGGCGGTGCGGTCGGGACGAGGCCGGCGGCGCCTGCGGCGACCGCGACGACCGCGGCCAGCAGCAGGAAGACCGTCGCCGGGCCGAGCGCCGAACCGACCGCCAGCGGACCGGCGACGGCACCCACGCCGAACGCGGCGTTGAGCGCGTTGACCATCACCACGCCGCGCTGCCCGTACCGGGTGGAGAACGCGGTGTTGAGCGTCAGCACGAGACCGCCGTAGCCGAACCCGGCCACGGCAGCGCACGCCAGCAGCAAGGTGCTGGTCGGCGCGAGGGCCGTTCCGACCAGGCCGCCGACCGCCGCCGCCACCAGCACCGTCCCGCCCGCGCGGGTGCGGGTGGCGTACGGGGCGGCCCCGCCGAGCAGGGTCGCGGCCAGCGCGCCGGAGTTGTAGATACCGACCAGCAGGGCGACGGCCGAGTCTCCCCCGAGCCCCTGCCGCAGCACCGGGACCGCCGCGCCCAGAGCCGCGGTGACCGCTCCGAGGGCGGCGAACATCAGGAAGGCGGACGCGGTGGTGAACCCGCCCGGCGTCCGGGAGGGCCGCGTGATCTCCTCGTTGAGCACCGGCGCCCTACCGGTCGCTGACCGGTTCGTGCACGAAGCCCCGCAGGCCGTCCGGAACGGCCACGACGCTCAGCCGCATGAGGCTGTCCACGTGCCAGTGCGGTCGCGGATCGCTCGACGCGGTGCGACGCCCGACACCGATGACGAACATGCCCGCCGCGCGGGCCGCCGCCACACCGGGCGAGGCGTCCTCGACGACGATGCAGCTGGCCGGGTGCATGTCCAGTGCCCGCGCGGCGGCCAGGTAGCACTCGGGGTCGGGCTTGCCCACGGACACGTCGTCACTGGTGATCAGCACTCGGGGCACGGGCAGGCCCGCGCCGCGCAACCGGGCCAGCGCCAGGTCGCGGTCGCAGCTCGCGACTACCGCCCACGAGTGGCCGGGCAAGCAGGCGAGCAGTTCCTCCGCACCCGGCAGCGCCCGGACGAACTTCGTCTCGGCCGACTGCTGGCGGCGGAGTTCGGCGTAGTCGCCAGCCGCGAGCTGCGGGGGGAAGTGCGGCCGCAGGTCGACCATCACCTGGTCGCCGGGCCTGCCGTGGACGGAGGGCAGCACGGCGACCGGGTCGAGCTGCTCCAGCTCCGCCCAGCGCAACCAGCTTCGCTCGATCACCCGGTCGGTGTCCACGAGGGTGCCGTCGAGGTCGAAGATCAGCATTCCGGTGCTGAAGGTCGCGATCCGGGCGTCGTGGGCGTCGCCGATCGCCTCGCTGGACGTGCGCACCATCTCGCTCCTCCTTGCGGGTGACCGCAGGGCCTGATTTTATTCGGCCCGGTTACAAAATGCTGATTCGAGTGTAGTGGGAGCATCTCGCCGATGGATAGACCCGTTCGGCGTCCGACCGCCGTGGGACGCCTGTTGGAGTTGCTGCACCTGCGCGGTCCGCTGACTCGTGCGGAGGCGACCACCTCGCTCGGACTGGCGCGGTCCGTGGTCGGTGACGCCGTCGCGGACCTGGAGGAGTTGCGCCTGATCGTGGTGCGGCAAGCCGCCCCGACCGGCACGGCCGGTCGAGGGCGCCCCTCCCCCCTGCTGGTGCCCGCCCCGGACGGCCCGGTCGTCGTCGCCGCACACGTGGGCGTCGGCACGGCACGGCTGCGGGTGGTGCGGCTGGGCGGGGAGTTCGTCGGCGAGCTGGCGTCGCTCCCCGTCGACCGCGCCGCGCCCGCCGAACGCACCCTGACGGCCCTGGCCGCGCGTGCGGCGGAACTAGCGCGCGAGGCCGGCGGGCCGTGGGCAGGCCTCGCGGTCGGTACCGGCGGGATGGTGCGTCACGGGGTGGTGCGCTCGGCGTTGCACCTGGGCTGGACGACCGAGCCGGTGCCGGCGGAGGAACTGCTGGCACGGCAGCTGCCACCCGGCGTGTCGGCGTCGGTCGCCCACGAGTGCTCGCTGGCCGCGCTGGCGGAACGGCGCCGGGGTGCCGGGCGGGGTGCGGGTTCGGTGCTCGTGCTCACCTGCGAGCACACCGGCATCGGCGGCGCGCTGCTGCCCGACGGGCCGACGGCGGTCGGGCACGCGCTGGAGGCCGGCCACCTGGTGGTGGACGATCGCGGCCCGCAGTGCCCGTGTGGTCAGCGCGGCTGCCTGGAACTGTTCGCCGATGGCCGGGCTCTGCTGCGGGAAGCGGGCGTCACCGACACCGGGGACGCGGCGCTCGTGCAGGCCGTGCTCGGGCGGGCGGCTCGTGGCGAGCCCGGTCCGCTGGCGGCCGCGCGCCGCGTGGCCGAACGGCTCGGCATCGGCGCGGCCAGCCTGGTGAACGTCCTGGACCCGGACGTGGTGGTGCTCACCGGCCCGCTCAAAGCACTCGCGGTACTGGCGCGCGAACAGTTGGAGAGCAGGCTCGCCGATTCGCTCGTCGCCAGGGTGAACGACACCCGGCTGACCGTCGGCGAACTGAGCGAACCGGTCCTCCTGGGGGCTGCCGACCTCGCTTTCGACGTGTTCTTCCGCGCGCCGTCGAACGCGCTCGGCGACACCACCCGCCGGACACGAACCGACGCCGACTGAAACTGCACTTGAAACCGCATTTCACCCCGCGCGGTCATGCGCGCCGAGACGGGCGTCGCGCAAGTGAACACGAACGGAGCAACGTGGCTCACGTTGTGACACGTAGCGCTGACCACAGGACACATCCGCTGCCCTGAGTGCGCACGGGGGCTTGCTTCGAGCCACCCGGATGCGGAGTCCAACCCAGGGCGAAACCACGCCCAGTCGACCGTCCAGACCGGACTAAAATATTCCACCCGACCACTACGCTATTGCGTTGATGTTTCACCTGCGTATCGTCGGCGATGCACAGACGCCAGATGCACCGCTGCCGAAAACGTCAGGACAACGCTGTCGCTGCACTTTTGGCAAAGGCGTCGAATGCCCTTCTCGTGCATTCGAGCACTCTCTCCGACCAGGATCTCCACCTGCTCTTCTCTCGGGCAACGAACCGCCATCGGGGTCGGTCGCGCTGCCTTTCGTTCCACCGGATCACAACCCCGTGCTCCGGTGTCACAATCACGCGCGGATTTTGTGGAACGGGGTAATTTGCGATGCGCACGAACACCGTCGGCGCTACCGCCGTTCTCGAGGACGGCCGGGTGTTCCGCGGCGAGGCCTACGGCGCGCGCGGCGTCCGCCTCGGCGAGGTGGTGTTCTCCACGGCCATGACCGGCTACCAGGAGACCCTGACCGATCCGTCCTACCACCGGCAGATCGTGGTGCAGACCGCGCCGCAGATCGGCAACACCGGGTGGAACGACGAGGACGACGAGTCGAGCCGCATCTGGGTCGCCGGGTACGTGGTGCGCGAGCCGGCGCGGGTGCCGTCGAACTGGCGCTCGCGGCGTGGCCTGGACGAGGAGCTGGAGCGGCAGGGGATCGTCGGGATCTCCGGCATCGACACCCGCATGCTGACCCGCCACCTGCGCGAGCACGGCGCGATGCGCGCAGGCGTGTTCTCCGGCGACGCACTGGGCACCACCGAGGAGATGCTGGAGCGAGTCCGCACCGCTCCCGGCATGAAGGGTTCCGACCTCGCTCGCGAGGTGACCACGGCGCAGCCGTACGTGGTGCCCGCGGTGGGTGAGCGGCGCTTCACCGTGGCCGCGTTGGACCTGGGCATCAAGTCCAACACTCCGCGGATGATGGCGGCGCGGGGCATCGAGGTGCACGTGCTGCCGCTGTCCTCCACGATCGACGACATCGTGGCGTTGAACCCGGACGGGGTGTTCCTGTCCAACGGTCCCGGAGATCCGGCGACCCAGGACCACGCGGTGGCGCTGACCCGCGCGGTGCTGGAGCGCCGGGTGCCGTTGTTCGGGATCTGCTTCGGCAACCAGGTCCTGGGGCGTGCGGTGGGTCTGGAGACCTACAAGATGCGCTACGGCCACCGCGGCATCAACATCCCGGTGATCGACACGGCCACCGGCCGGGTCGCCATCACCTCGCAGAACCACGGGTTCGCGCTGCGGGGCGAGCCGGGCGAGGAGTTCGGCTCCGACTTCGGCCGCGGTGTGCTGAGCCACTACTGCCCGAACGACGACACGATCGAGGGTCTTCGGCTGCTCGACGTGCCGGCGTTCAGCGTGCAGTACCACCCGGAGGCGGCGGCGGGTCCGCACGACGCCGCGCCGTT
>NZ_JAEIOJ010000015.1 GCF_016464305.1 Umezawaea beigongshangensis | reverse complement strand
GGTGTCGCCCACGTTGACCCGGTGGGTCGAGTTCACCAGGTAGTGCGCGGTGAGCCCCTGCAGCATCGCGGCGGCGGGGGGGGGGGGGGGCCCCCCCCCCGGGGGGGCCCCCCCCCCCCCCCCCCCCCACCACTCGTGCTGTCCCGAGGACTTCCCACCATGCTGCGATTCATCGTCCGACGCCTGCTGCAGGCGATTCCCACACTGCTGATCCTGTCCGTCCTGGTCTTCGCCTGGCTGCGCTCGCTGCCCGGTGGCCCGGCGGGCGCGCTGCTGGGGGACAAGGCCACGCCGGAGAAGATCGAGGCCCTGAACAAGGTGCTCGGTCTCGACCAGCCGCTGTACCTCCAGTACTTCAAGTTCCTGGGCCGCGTGCTCACCGGTGACTTCGGCAACTCGCTGATCTCCGGCGAGTCCGTGCTCACCGAGATCGGTCGTGCGCTGCCCGCCACGATCGAGCTGTCCATCACCGCCCTGTTCTTCGCCGTGGCGCTCGGCATCCCGCTCGGCTACCTGGCCGCCAGCAACAAGGGCCGCTTCCTGGACAACTTCACCGTCATCGGCACCCTCGTCGGTGTGGCCGTGCCGGTGTTCTTCCTCGGCATCCTGCTGAAGATCGTGTTCGCGCAGAACCTCGGCTGGTTCGCCCCGTCGAGTCGTCAGAGCGCCGACATCGACGCCACCAGGGTCACCGGCTTCGCGACGCTGGACGGCCTGCTGACCGGCGAGTTCGACGCGACCCTCGACGCGCTGTGGCACCTGGTGCTGCCCGCCGTCGCGCTCGCGACGATCCCGCTCGCGATCATCGTGCGCATCACCCGCGCGTCCGTGCTCGACGTCCTCAACGAGGACTTCGTGCGCACCGCGAACGCCAAGGGCCTGACCGGCCAGGTCGTGCGGCGCAGGCACGTGCTGCGCAACGCGCTGCTCCCGGTGTCCACGACCATCGGCCTCCAGACCGGCCTGCTGCTCGGCGGCGCCGTGCTCACCGAGAAGGTGTTCGTCTGGGGCGGGATCGGCTCCCTGCTGGCCCAGGGCATCGAAAGACGCGACTACCCCAGACTCCAGGCGCTGATCCTGCTCGGCGCGGCCGTGTACGTGCTCGTCAACCTGCTGGTCGACATCTCGTACGCGCTCATCGACCCGAGGGTGCGTGCGTGATGGCCACTCTGCTGAACCGCAAGAAGAAGGTCGACGACCTCGCCGAGACCGCGGGCACCAGCCTCGCGGCGGACGCGTTCCGGCGGATGTCGCGCAGCCCCGTCGCCATCGTCGGAGCCGTGCTCGTGGCCGCCTTCGTGCTGCTGGCGATCTTCGCGCCGTTCCTCGCGCCGAAGGACCCGTTCGTCCGCTACCCCGAGCTGGTCGAGAACCTGCGCGCCGGGTTCGTCCCCGGTCCGCAGCCCGGCTTCCTGCTCGGCAGCGACGAACTGGGCCGCGACTTCTTCAGCCGCCTGCTCGTGGCGTCGCAGCAGTCGCTCGTCGTCGGTGTCGGAGCCACGATCGTGGGCCTGGTCATCGGCATGACGATCGGCGTCGCCGCCGGCGCGTTCGGCGGCTGGGTCGACACGGCGCTGATGCGCTTCACCGACATCCTGCTGTCCGTGCCGAGCCTGCTGCTCGCGATCTCCATCGCGGCCCTGTTCAGCCGCGGCAGCCAGACGACGGTCATCATCGCGGTCGCCATCGTCAGCGTGCCGATCTTCGCCCGCCTGCTGCGCGGCGCGATGCTCGCGCAGCGGCACAGCGACCACGTCCTCGCGGCGACGGCGCTCGGCGTGAAGCGGAGCACCATCGTGTTCCGGCACATGCTGCCGAACTCGCTGGGCCCGGTCATCGTCCAGGCCACGCTGACGCTCGCGACGTCGATCATCGACGCCGCCGCGCTGTCGTTCCTCGGCCTGGGCGACCCCGACCCGAACCGGGCCGAGTGGGGGCTCATGCTGAGCAAGTCGCAGACCTACTTCGACGTGAAGCCGGAGCTGGCGTTCTACCCGGCCGCCGCGATCATCGTCGTGGCGCTGGGCTTCACGCTGCTCGGCGAGTCGCTGCGCGAGTCCCTCGATCCGAAGAACAGGCGGTGAGCTGACATGGCACTGCTCGAAGTACGCGATCTCACCGTGACGTTCCAGCGCAAGGGCTCCGCGCCCTTCAACGCCGTGGACGGCGTGAGCTTCGACGTCGACCCAGGTCAGACCGTCGGCCTGGTCGGCGAGTCCGGCTGCGGCAAGTCCGTGACGTCGCTGGCGATCATGGGCCTGCTGCCCAAGCGCGGGAACAGGGTCGGCGGCACGGTGTCCTACGAGGGCACCGACCTGCTGACGCTGTCCGACCGGCAGATGCGGGACCGTCGCGGGCGCGACCTCGGCATGGTCTTCCAGGACCCGCTGTCGTCGCTGAACCCGGTCATCCCCATCGGCATCCAGGTCACCGAGGTCCTGGAGCGGCACCGCGGCATGGCCCGCAAGAAGGCGATGGTCGAGGCGGCCGGGCTGCTGGACAAGGTCGGCATCCCCGACCCGACCCGGCGGCTGACCGAGTACCCGCACCAGCTCTCCGGCGGCATGCGCCAGCGCGCGCTGATCGCCATCGCCCTGGCCGTCCAGCCGCGACTGCTCATCGCCGACGAGCCCACCACGGCGCTCGACGTGACGATCCAGGCGCAGATCCTGGCGCTGCTCAAGGAGCTGGTCACCGACTCCGGCACGGCGCTGATCATGATCACGCATGACCTGGGCGTGGTCGCCGGGCTGTGCGACGAGGTCAACGTGCTCTACGCCGGTCGCGTGGTGGAGAAGGCCGAGCGGCACGAGCTGTTCGCCCAGCCGCGCCACCCGTACACGCACGGCCTGCTCGCGTCGATCCCGCGGCTGGACGGCGCCAGGGGCGAGCGGCTGAACCCGATCCGCGGTTCGGTGTCGGACAACATCCCGTGGGACACCGGGTGCGCGTTCGCACCGCGCTGCCCGAACGCGCTGGAGGTGTGCACGCAGGTGACTCCCCCCCAGGAGGACATCGGCGGCGGGCGCCTGCTGCGCTGCCACAACCCGGTGCGGCCCGGCACCCCGGCGGTCGAGGAGGTGTCGGTGTGACCACGGCGCAGGAGGTCTCCGCTGACGCGGTGGAGACGGCGGACGACGTGCTGGTGTCCGTGCAGGACGTCAAGGTGCACTTCCCGATCAAGCGGGGCGTGGTGGTGGACCGGACGGTCGGTCACGTCTACGCGGTCGACGGGGTGGACCTGGAGATCAGGCGCGGCGAGACCTACGGCCTCGTGGGCGAGTCGGGCTGCGGCAAGTCCACGCTGGGGCGCGGGATGCTGCGGCTGGTCGAGCCCACCGGCGGCCGGGTCGTCTTCGACGGCACCGACCTGTCGGAGCTCAAGGGCGAGAAGCTGCGCACGATGCGCCGCCGCATCCAGATGATCTTCCAGGACCCGCTGTCCTCGCTGGACCCGCGGCAGTCCGTGGAGTCCATCCTGGTGGAGGGGCTGCGCGCGCACGGTCTGGACAAGGGCAAGGAGTCCACGGCCAAGCGGCTGCGGGAGCTCCTGGCCGCGGTGGGCCTGCCGGTGTCCGCGCTGCGCAAGTACCCGCACGAGTTCTCCGGCGGGCAGCGGCAGCGCATCGGCATCGCGCGGGCGCTGGCCGTGGAGCCGGACCTGATCGTCGCCGACGAGCCGGTGTCCGCGCTGGACGTGTCGGTGCAGGCGCAGGTCGTGAACCTCCTGGAGGACCTCCAGGCGCAGTTCGGCCTCACCTACCTGGTGATCGCGCACGACCTCGCCGTGGTGCGGCACATCTCCGACCGGGTGGGCGTGATGTACCTGGGCGGGATCGTGGAGGAGGCGACCTCGGACGACCTCTACGCCGAGCCGCTGCACCCGTACACGCGGGCCCTGCTGTCCGCGATCCCGGTGCCGGACCCGGAGGTGGAGGACCGCCGCGAGCAGATCCTGCTCGCCGGTGACCTGCCCTCCCCGGCGAACCCGCCGACCGGCTGCCGGTTCCACACCCGGTGCCCGTGGAAGCAGGAGACGAAGTGCGACACCGATCGCCCGGCGCTGCGCGAGATCGAGCCCGGTCACAAGGTGGCGTGCCACTGGGCGGAGCAGATCCGCACCGGTGAGATCCAGCCGCACGCCGTGAAGGCCGTCCTGGTCGAGGAGGACGAGGTGTCCCCGGACACCCCCCTGATCGGCCCGCAGTCGGTGACGGAGGTCCTGAACCCGTGACGAGCGGGGCGGGTGGGCCACCCCACCCGCCCCACCACGAGTTGAGCGTTCAGGCACCACGAGTTGAGCGTTCGAGCACCACGAGTTGAGCGTTCGGGACGCGGCCCGAGAAGCCACGAGGCGATCCGCGGGCGAGGCGTCCCCCGGAACCGGAGCCGGGTGCCCGAACGCGGCACCCGGCCCCCGCCGCGACGGCCGCCGCGAACGCCCCTGCCGGGTCGTCGCCCACCGACCGGTGGGCCGCGTCGTCGGTCGCGCCGCCGCGGTTCGAGCAGGTCCACCGCACTCCCGTCCGATCGCACGAACGGTCGTGCTACCGACCCGGATGGCAACCGCGTCGACGGCCGTTACGGTGGGGGTCGTGACGGACGGGCGGATCGAACGCGGCGAGCAGACGCGTCGCCTCATCCTGCGGAGGGCGACGGAGATCGCGTCCGTGGACGGGTTGGAGGGGCTGTCGATCGGCCGGCTCGCCACGGAACTGGACATCAGCAAGAGCGGCCTGTTCGCCCACTTCGGCTCGAAGGAGGAGCTGCAACTGGCCACGGTCCGCGCGGCGCGGGCGATCTTCGTGGAGGAGGTCGTGCGCCCGGCGCTGGTGGTGCCGCCCGGCGCGGAACGGCTGTGGCTGCTGTGCGAGGGCTGGCTGAGCTACTCGCGGCGGCGCGTCTTCCCCGGCGGCTGCTTCTTCCAGGCGGTGCAGGCCGAGTTCGGCTCCCGGCCGGGCCGGGTGCGCGACGCGGTGGCCGATGCTGGCATCGACTGGGGCGCGCTGCTGGAGGTGACGGCCGCCGAGGCGGGCGTGCAGGACCCCGCGCAGCTCACGTTCGAGGTCGTCGCGTTCCTGGAGGCCGCGAACACCGCCTCCGTCCTGCACGACGACCACGCCGCCTACGACCGGGCGCGCGCCGCCCTGCGCGCCCGCGTGCCCGCCGTCCGGCGCTGACCTCCTCGGTCCGGTTCGCCGGGCAGGCGCGGTTCGGCGAGCGCGGCCGGGTCCGGGGTGGACCCGGCCGCGCGTCGTCGTCAGCGGTGGGCGCGGTTGACGGCCGACACCACGGCGCGCAGCGAGGCCGCGACGGTGCTGCTGTCGATGCCCACGCCCCACAGGACGCGGCCGGCGACCGCGCACTCCAGGTAGGACGCGGCGCGGGCGTCGTCGCCGGAGGACAGCGCGTGCTCGGCGTAGTCCAGGACCCGCACGTCGTAGCCCACGGTCGCGAGCGCGTCGACGAACGCCGCGATCGGGCCGTTGCCGGTGCCGGTGATCTCGTGCTCGTCACCGTCCACGACGGCCACGGCGACGATCTCCTCGCGACCGGTGCCGTCGCTGGACAGCCGGTGCCGCAGCAGCTTCACCGGCGCGGCCGGGTCGAGGTACTCGCCGGAGAACGCGTCCCACATGTCCTTGGGGCCGATCTCGCCGCCGTGCGTGTCGGTGACCTCCTGGATCACCCGCGAGAACTCGACCTGGAGCCGGCGCGGCAGGTCCAGGTGGTGCTCGTTCTTCATCAGGTACGCCACGCCGCCCTTGCCGGACTGCGAGTTGACCCGGATGACGGCCTCGTAGTTGCGGCCGACGTCCTTCGGGTCGATCGGCAGGTAGGGGACCGCCCACGGGAACTCGTCCACGTGCCGCCCGGCCTCCTTGGCCTCCTCCTCCAGGACCTCGAAGCCCTTCTTGATCGCGTCCTGGTGGCTGCCGGAGAAGGCCGTGAAGACCAGGTCACCGCCGTAGGGGTGCCGCTCGGGCACGGGCAGCTGGTTGCAGTACTCGACCGTGCGGCGGATCTCGTCGATGTCGGAGAAGTCGATCTGCGGGTCGACGCCCTGGCTGAACAGGTTCATGCCCAGCGTCACCAGGCACACGTTGCCGGTGCGCTCGCCGTTGCCGAACAGGCAGCCCTCGATGCGGTCGGCCCCGGCCAGGTAGCCCAGCTCGGCCGCCGCCACGCCCGTGCCCCGGTCGTTGTGCGGGTGCAGGCTCAGCACGATCGAGTCGCGGCGGGCCAGGTTCCGGCTCATCCACTCGATCGAGTCTGCGTAGACGTTCGGCGTGGCCATCTCGACCGTCGCGGGCAGGTTGATGATCGCGGGCTTCTCCGGCGTGGGCTGCCAGATCTCGGTGACGGCGTCGCACACCTCCAGGGCGAACGACAGCTCGGTACCGGTGTAGGACTCGGGGGAGTACTCGAACCGGAAGTCGGTCTCCGGCTGGCGGGCCGCCAGCTCCACGGTCAGCGCCGCCGCGTCCGTGGCGATCTTCTTGATCCCCTCGCGGTCCTGCTTGAACACGACCTTGCGCTGGAGGATCGAGGTGGAGTTGTAGATGTGCACGATCGCGCGCGGGGCGCCGCGCAGGCACTCGAAGGTGCGCTCGATCAGCTCGGCGCGGCACTGCGTCAGCACCTGGATCGTGACGTCGTCGGGGATCGCCCCGTCCTCGACGATCTCGCGCACGAAGTCGTAGTCGGTCTGGCTCGCGGCCGGGAAGCCGACCTCGATCTCCTTGAAGCCCATCCGCACCAGCAGGTCGAACATCTTGCGCTTGCGGGCGGGCGACATGGGGTCGATCAGGGCCTGGTTGCCGTCGCGCAGGTCCACCGCGCACCACAGCGGGGCCTTGTCGATCTGCTTGCCGGGCCACGTGCGGTCGGGCACGTCGACGCGCTCGACCTGCTCGTGGAAGGGGCGGTAGCGGTGGAACGGCATGGAGCTGCCGCGCTGGGTGTTCCAGGCGGGCTGGTCCGCCGGGGCGGGGCGTGCGGGGGGCCGAATGCGGCTGGAACCGGAGGTGTAGGCGTCCGGGCTGGTCGTCATGGCGTCGATTCTCCTGCTGGCCGGTCTGTCACTGTCAGGACGACCGGCGGCAACGCTCGATTCCCGCGACGGGGGGCCGGTCTGGTCAGACCCCGTCACGGCAGCGAAGCAGGAGGCCGCGTGGCACGGGCTCAGGGTAGCCGCACTGCACGTCGGGACCGCAAGCGCTCGTCCACATGGTGGAACTTCACCCGATCGAGTTTGTTGATCTTGACACGGTGCAACTCATCCGCCATGACCACTCTGAGGCGTACCCGCGGCCGTGGTACGGCCGCGCGGGTGATTTCCGGTGTTGGCGCGGTGTTCGCGGTGATCGAGGTCATCTACATCCTCATGATCATCCTGGGGGCGAACCAGTCCAACGCGTTCTTCGGCTTCATCCGGTCGCTGGCCGAGCCCCTCGCGCTGTTCTTCCCCGGACTCTTCGGCACGGGCAACCACAACCTCGACGTCATCGTCAACTACGGCCTCGCCGCCGTCTTCTGGCTGGTGCTGACGGGCTTCCTGGCGCGTCTGGTGTCCCGCTAGGCCCTCTGGCTACTCACGGGTAAGTCGTGGGAGACTCGGCCACGTGGCGGAATCTCGCACGAGCGGTTCGGTTCGCAGTCGGCTCGTCGGTGTGGTGGCCGGCGTGCTCGGCTGGATCGGCTTGACCTTCGCAGTGGTCCTGGTGCTGCACGTCCTGCTCACGGTGGGCGGCGCGAACCCGGACAACGGGATCACCAGGACCGCCGCGGAGTTCGCCCAGCCCCTCGCGCTCGGCTTCAAGGACCTGTTCACCCCCGAGGACCCGAAGTTGAACGTCCTCGTCAACCACGGCATCGCGGCCCTGTTCTGGCTGGTCGCCCGCAGCCTGGTGCTCCGCCTGATCCGCCGTCCGGGCTGAGGACGCCTCGCGGGCGAGTGATCTCTCAGCGGCACGAGCGGGCGATCTCTTCCACGAACCGGGGAACGGTCTTCGTGAACCGGGCCAGGAACTGCTCGGTCGTCGTGGGCGGCCTGCGCAGCCCGGCGATCAGAGCCCGCAGGCAGCGCACCGTCTGCTCCGGGTAGAGGTCGAACTGGTCGAGCAGGAACTCGTCGGGGGTCTTCACCCCGATGTCGTACGGGTCGCACGCGCTGGCCGGGAAGTGGCGGGTGTTGGCGGTGACGACGATCTCGGCACCGGCCCGCACTGCCGCGGCGAGCACGTGACGATCACCGGGGTCGTTCGTCATGGCACCGGTGAGAGCTTCGTAGTCGGTGACCAGGGCGTCCGGGAACTCGGTGCGCATCACCGTCGTCCGGTGACGCGCCCGGTCCGGTCGCACGCCGACCTCGGGCAGGTTGCGCTCGACCTCCTCCAGCACCTGCTCCGACCACAGGGGTCGGTAGGTCTCGGCCTCCGCCAATCGCAGCAGCAGGTCCGTCAGGTGGATCGGAACCAGGACGTTGGCGTCCAAGAAGGCGGGGAAGGCCACGTGATCATTCTGTCACCACCCGTGACGGAAAGTGACATCACCGGGTCTCGACGAAACCGGTGCCGACGTCGTACAGACCGTCCTCGTCGGCCTGTCGCGTCATCTCCTCCAGCGCTCGCCGTCGACGTGCGCGAGCTCGCTGCCGGTACGTCACGAGGTCGGCCAGGGTGATCCGGCGGTGACGGCCGGGCTGCTGGTAGGGGATCTCTCCGTCTTCCAGGAGCTTCACCAGGGTGGGACGGGAGATGCCCAGCATGTCGGCGGCCTGCTGGGTGGTCAGCATGGTGTCGTGCGGTGCGATCGTGATCGCCTTGCCCTTGAGCAGTGCGTCGACGACCTCGCGCAGCGCGCGGTAGACCTCGTCGGGCAGGTCGGTCGTGGTGCCGTCGGGGCCGACCAGCGCGGCCTTCTGCTCCTGCGGAAGCCGGTCCAGCAGGTGGGCCAGAGCGGACCGGAGCGGTGTGCCGGGGCCGGGCGGTAGCAGCGTGCGCTCTTCCAGTCCTGGAGCGGCCGTGGGCATCTGCCCTCCTCGGGGACGTGGCGGTGTGTCCTGCGTCCAGCGTAACGAAAAATTCGAAACCCGCGCGGAAGCTCATCCGTACGCGCTGGTCGGTCACTCCACGCCGGGCGCGGTGACGCCCCACGTGCCCGCGTAGACCAGGTCCCGCAGCGGGCGCCGGGTGCGGGGCCTGGCGTCCTTCGCCAGCAGGTCCTCCGGCAGGCCCTCCCCGGAACCGTGCACGCCCACCGCGACCACCACGACCGGGCGGACGTCGGCGGGCAGCGCGAACTCCGCGTGCAGGGCCCCGTGGTCGAACCCGCCCATCTGGTGCGCGATCAGGCCCAGGTCCACGGCCTGGAGCACCAGGTTCTGCACGGCCAGTCCCAGTCCGTACTCGGTGTTGGGGATCTCGCCGCGCTCGTCGGTCGTCACGACCGCGCCCACCAGCAGCAGCGACGCCGCACCGGCCCACGTCCGGTTGCCGCGGCGCAGCGTCTCGAAGATCCGCCGGTGCGTGTCGTCGCCGCGCCGGCCCAGCAGGAAGCGCGCGGGCTGGGTGTTGCCGTGCGACGGCGCCCAGCGCGCCGCCTCCAGCAGCGTCCTGACCTGCTCGTCGGAGACCTCGGCCGCCGGGTCGAACGCGCGGGGGCTCCAGCGCCCGGCGATCAGGGGGTGCACGTCGCTCACGGGACTCCTCAGATCGCGTAGGGCCAGGCGGTGATCGTGTACGCGCCGAACCACGCGCTGAACAGCGCGAGCCCGGCGAGCAGCCACACCGCGGTGCCGGTTCTGCGCCTGGCCAGCGCGAACGCCACCGGCAGCAGCAGCGTGAACGCGGGCAGCAGCAGCCTGGCCTTGGAGTTCATCAGCCCGTTCGACCCCAGGTCCATCACCAGCACGCCCAGGGCGAACACCGTCAGCGGCCACTCCACCCGCTGCCGCACGCCGACGACGAGCAGGGCGAGGGCGACGCCGAGCACCCACACCGTCGTCAGCTCCATGACCGAGCGCGGGTCGCCGAGGATCGACAGGGCGAACCGCCAGGTGGCCGCGCCGCCGTCGAAGCGCGAGTTCCAGCCCTGCGACTGCACGGCGAACCAGCCGTCGAGCCGCCCGGTGCGCAGCGCCACGTACCCGAGGTAGCCGAGCAGGCCCAGCGGGGCGAGCACCGCTCCGGCCCACGGCCGCCACCCGTCGCGCCGCCGCACGACCGCGACCAGCGCGGCGAGCCCCACGGCGAGGATCAGCGCCGCCGCCGTGGGGCGCACCAGCCCGGCTCCGAGGCAGCACAGCCCGGCCAGGACCCAGCGCCGCTCGACCACCCCCACCAGCGCCCACGCGGCGAGCGCGCAGAACGTGGCCTCGGAGTAGGTCATGGAGAGCACGACCGCCATCGGCGAGGCGGCGAAGAGGGCCACCAGGAGGAGCCCGGTGCGGGGCGAGCCGCCGCGCACGCTCCGGCCGAGCCGGGCGAGCCCGTAGGCGCAGAACACGCCGCTGACGATCGTCACGGCGAACGCGGCGCCGATCAGGTCCACCCACGGCAGCCCGGCTACCCAGCGCACGAGCGCCGGGTAGCCGGGGAAGAACGCCAGCGGCGTCTCCGGCCTGCGCGAGCCGAACCCGTCGTACAGCCACGGCCACGTGCCGCCGTAGCCGCCGTCGGCGATGCCCAGGAACCACTGTCCGTCCCAGAGGGTGAGAACCCGTGTGACGGGCTTGTCCCACCTGGCGGACATCAGCTGGAGCACCAGCAGACCCAGTTCGCGCAGCGCGAGGTAGATCAGGGCGGGCGCCAGCAGGCACGTCAGGCGGTGCGTCGCCAGACGCGAGGCGCTGTCCCGCAAGGAGTCCCGCGTGGACGCCCGCACGGGTTCTCCGTCGGGGTCCGCCGCAGCTCCCCGGACCTCGGTAGCCGTCACCACTCCTCCACCGTCCGCAGCCGCTCGCCGGGACGAGGGTAGTGCCCGTCACGAGTCGCGGCTGCCCGGAGTCGGTGGCGGTAGGGTGCTCCCCGACGTGGGACAACGCTGTCCGCAGCAGGTTTCGCAGGGCGTGAGGAGGCTGATCAGTGGCGCTCGTCGTCCAGAAGTACGGCGGTTCCTCGGTCGAGAGTGCCGAGCGGATCAAACGGGTGGCCGAGCGCGTGGTCGCGACCCGCAAGGCGGGCAACGACGTCGTCGTCGCCGTGTCGGCGATGGGCGACTCCACCGACGAGCTGCTGGACCTGGCCCACCAGGTGGCGCCCGTGCCCCCGGTGCGCGAACTCGACATGCTGCTCACCGCCGGTGAGCGCATCTCGATGTCGCTGCTCGCCATGGCGATCCACTCGCTCGGCGCGCAGGCCCGCTCCTACACCGGCTCGCAGGCCGGGGTCATCACGACGTCCGCGCACGGCAAGGCGCGCATCGTCGACGTGACGCCGGGCCGGATCTCCGACGCCCTGGCCAAGGGCGCCATCGCGATCGTGGCCGGGTTCCAGGGCGTCAGCCAGGACAGCAAGGAGATCACGACGCTGGGCCGCGGCGGTTCGGACACCACGGCCGTCGCGCTCGCCGCCGCCCTGAAGGCCGACGTCTGCGAGATCTACACCGATGTGGACGGCGTGTTCACCGCCGACCCGCGCATCGTGCCCAACGCCAGGCGCCTCGACCGCATCACCTACGAGGAGATGCTGGAGATGGCGGCCTGCGGCGCGAAGGTGCTGATGCTGCGCTGCGTCGAGTACGCGCGCCGCTACGACGTGCCAGTGCACGTCCGCTCCTCGTTCAGCAACAAGCCAGGGACCATCGTGTCCGGCTCAGTGGAGGACCTTCCCGTGGAACAGGCGATGATCACCGGCGTCGCGCACGACCGGTCCGAGGCCAAGATCACCGTCACCGCCGTGCCCGACCACCCCGGCATCGCGGCCCGGATCTTCCGGGTCGTGGCCGAGGCCGAGCTCGACATCGACATGGTGGTGCAGAACGTCTCGCAGGCCGTGAACGGCCGCACCGACATCACGTTCACCCTGCCGAAGGACGACGGCCCGCGCGCCGTCGCCGTGCTGGAGAAGTCGCGCGACGAGATCGGCTTCGAGCAGGTCGTCTACGACGAGCACGTCGGCAAGGTGTCGCTGATCGGCGCGGGGATGCGCTCGCACCCCGGCGTGACGGCGACGTTCTGCGAGGCCCTGGCCTCGGCCGGCGTCAACATCGAGATCATCTCCACCTCGGAGATCCGCATCTCGGTCATCTGCCGCGACACCCAGCTCGACGACGCCGTGCGCGCGCTGCACGACGCCTTCGACCTCGGTGGCGACGAGGCGGCCGTGGTCTACGCGGGGAGCGGGCGATGAGCGGCCCCGTGCTCGCGCTCGTGGGCGCGACCGGTGCCGTCGGCACCGTCATGATCGACATCATCGGCGACCGCCCGTCCGTCCCGTGGGGCGAGATCCGGCTGATCGCGTCCGCGCGCTCGGCGGGCAAGAAGATCACCGTGCGCGGCGAGGAGCTGACGGTCGTCGAGCTGACGCCCGAGGCGTTCGACGGCGTGGACGTCGCCATGTTCGACGTGCCCGACGAGGTGTCCGCGGAGTGGGCGCCGATCGCGGTGGAGCGCGGCGCGGTCGCGGTCGACAACTCCGGCGCGTTCCGCATGGACGACGACGTCCCCCTGGTCGTCCCCGAGGTCAACGCCGACAAGATCGCCGAGCGGCCGAGGGGGATCATCGCGAACCCCAACTGCACGACGCTGTCGATGATGGCCGCGCTCGGCGCACTGCACCGCGAGTTCGAGCTGAAGGAGCTGGTCGTCGCCTCCTACCAGGCGGCGTCCGGCGGCGGTCAGGCCGCGATCGACCGGCTCCAGGCCGAGATCGAGGCCGTCGCGGGCAAGCGGGTCGGCGTGCGCGCCGGTGACGTGCGGGAGGTGCTGGACGCCGCCGGGCTGCCGGTGTCGGACTCGCCGTTCCCCGCGCCGCTCGCGCTGAACGTGGTGCCGTGGGCCGGGTCGCTCAAGGACGACGGGTGGACCAGCGAGGAGCTGAAGGTCCGCAACGAGTCCCGCAAGATCCTCGGCATCCCGGACCTGAAGGTCTCCGCGACCTGCGTCCGGGTCCCGGTCGTGACGACGCACTCCCTCGCGGTGCACGCCGTGTTCGCCCGCGAGGTCACGGTCGCCGCGGCGCACGAGCTGTTCTCCGCGCAGCCGACGATCGTGCTCCAGGACGACCCGGAGAAGCGGGAGTTCCCGACCCCGGCCGACGTCGTGGGCGGCGACCCGACCTACGTGGGCCGGGTGCGCCAGGCGCTGGACTTCCCGAACACGCTGGACTTCTTCGTGTGCGGTGACAACCTGCGCAAGGGCGCCGCCCTCAACACCTACGAGATCGCCGAGGCCCTCGCGGCCCGCTCGTAGCCCCCGGCAGGACCAGCGGGGCCCGTTCCGCTCCGGCGGGACGGGCCCCGCGCCGTCGGCCGCCGCGCGTGTTCGAGTGCCGGCGCACCGTCGACGAGGAGACCGGGGACGAGATCGCCGCCGCCTCCGGCAGGTGGTCCGACCGCTCCCCACCACGAGCCGACCGGCCCGGTGCGCCTCCCGCGCGCCGGGCCGGTCCTCGTCCGGGAGTCAGCGCAGCCGGGCCGCCACACGACGGCGGACGTCGGCGAGCACCGGGTAGAACGCGTTGCCGGGGCACTCGGTGGCCATCCAGTCGCGGTGCCCGGAGATCGCGTCCACGGTCGCGGTCGCGCCGCTGAGCGGGTTCACGTAGTCGACCTTCGACAGCGGGTCGATCCGGCACACCTTCGCCAGCACCGCGAGCACGTCGACCAGCGAACGGGAGGCCGCCGCGGTCGGACCCGCGTCGGTGAGGTCGCCGAGCAGCGCCACGCCCACGTTGCCGGCGTTGTAGCCGCCGACGTGCGCCGCGTTGGACATCCGGAGGTCGCGGTCGAACACCGGCAGTCCGTCGTCACCGGAGTAGCGGCCCTCGTAGACGCGCCCGGCCGGGTCGATCAGCAGGTGGTAGCCGATGTCGCCGAAGTCCTGCGTGATCGTGTGGGTGTAGTAGATCGCGCGCATCGCCGCGATCGGGTCGTCGCCGAGGTCGGTGACGGTGTGGTGCACGGTCAGCGTCTGCACCGGGAAGAACGCGGTGGGGTAGCGCTCCGCGCCGGTCTCGTCGAAGCGCAGCGACTCGTCGGCGCCCCACGCGGCACGGCTGAGGTACTTCGCGCCGACGCCGTGGCCCGCGATGGTGGCGCTGTCGGCCTCGGCGGCCCGCGTGCCGATCACCTCACCGCCGACGGTGTCGATGCGGGTCGCCGTGCCGCCCTCCGGCAGCTCCACCTCCAGCTCGTCGGCGTCGGCCACCCGCACCAGCACGTCCGCCCGGCCGCGCTCCTCGCCCGCGGGGCAGCCCCGCAGGTCGCGCCACGGACCCCAGTCGCCACCGGCGGCGCGGAGGCGGGCCCGCCGCGGCACGTCACCGGCGGAGCGCACGCTCACGTAGTCGGTGTTCGCGGCGGACACCACGGACGAGCCGGGGGCCACGTCGGCGGAGGCTCCGGTGATCCGGCGGGTCTGCGGGGCGGCGGGCGCCGCGGGGCCACCGGCCGCGCTGGAGATCCGGGGACCGGCCACGGCCGCCGCCGCGACTCCGGCCGCACCCGCCGCGGCACCGACGAACAACGATCGACGAGAAATCACGCGTCCACTCTCCTCATCCCCCGACTGCACCGGAAATCACCCGGTAGTGCGACGCAGGCTGCCAACGCGCCCGGCGGGGAGTCAAAACGTCCTCCCGTTCGCACCCGGATGTCTTCCCCTTCGACCGAGGAGGACTACGCCGGTTCGGGGACGTCGGTCGCCGAGTTCGCCAGCGCCAGTCCCGTGCGCAGCGCTCCGACGGCCTCGGCGACGGCGAGCCGGAACGCCGTGCCCACGCCGAACGCGTTGGCGAAGCCGTGGAAGAGGCCCTCGTGCCGCCGCAGCACGACGGGCACGCCCGACTCGGCGAGCCGCTCGGCGAACGCCTCGCCCTCGTCGCGCAGCGGGTCGAACCCGGCCGTGGCGACGTAGGCGGGCGGCAGGCCGCTCAGGTCGTCGGCCAGCAGCACGGACAGCCGGGGGTCCAGCCGCGTGGCGCGATCGGGCGCGTACTGGTCGATGAACCAGTCCATCTTCTCGTCGGTGAGGAAGAAGCCGTTGCCGAACAGCTCGCGCGACCTGCGGCGGCGCGACGCGTCCAGGCCGGGGTAGAACAGCAGCAGGAACACCGGCCGGGGCCCGTTCCCGCTCGCGGCGCGGTGGGCGGTGGCGGCGGACAGGTTGCCGCCCGCGCTGTCGCCGCCCAGGGCGATCCGCGCCGGATCGGCCCCCAGCTCGGCGGCGTGCTCGACGGCCCACTCCCACGCGGTCCACGCGTCGTCGACGGCGGCGGGGAACGGGTGCTCCGGGGCCAGCCGGTAGTCCACCGACAGCACGCGCACGCCCGCCTCCACGGCGAGGAAGCGGCACAGGTTGTCGTGCGTGTCGAGATCACCGCTGACCCAGCCGCCGCCGTGGTGGAAGACCAGCATCGGCGAGCCGTCGGCCAGGCCGTCCGGCCGGTACAGGCGGACGGGGACCTCCCCGCCCTCGCGGGGCGCCGCCAGCGAGCGCACGGAGACGCCGGTCAGGACCGGGCCGCCGATGAGACCGGTCGCGCGGATCAGCCCGGCGCGGTTGGCCGCCGCGGACCGGTGGCTCCAGTTCTCCCCGGTGAGCTGCTGCAACCGCAGCAGGAGCTGGCTGTCGGGGTGCAGCCGCTGTCCGTCCAGGACGATCGGGCGACCGGCGATCAACCGGCGCAGCGGAGCGGGCAGGGCGAAGACGAACCGCAGGCCACCGGCCAGCACTCCGGGGGGCAACGCGTCGGCGAGCTTCGACATGCCCCGGAACGCTACTCGTCAGTAGCGGGTGTGACGAGCGCCCTGCGACTGGACCTGCACCGAGGTCGAGGTCGTACGTTCGCACGCGGCGGAGTTCGACCGGCGGAACTCCCCGCACGAGTGGAAGGATCGACCAGCATGACGGTCACCGTGGTGGGCATCGGCGGCTCCATCCGCCCCGACTCGCAGTCGGAGCGGGCGCTGCGCATCGCGCTCTCGGGAGCGCGGGAGGCGGGAGCGCGCACGATCGAGATCACGGGCCCCGACCTCGTGCTCCCGTTCTACGACCCGTCCCAGCGGGAACGCCCCGAGAACGCCGTGCGGCTCGTGGAGGCGCTGCGGGAGGCCGACGGCGTCGTCCTGGTCTCGCCCGGCTACCACGGCACCGTGTCCGGGCTGGTGAAGAACGCGCTCGACTACATCGAGGACCTGCGCGGCGACGTCCGGCCCTACCTCGACGGGCGGGCCGTCGGCTGCGTCGCCGCCGCGCAGGGCTGGCAGGCGTCGGTGAACACGCTGAGCGCGCTGCGCTCGGTCACCCACGCGCTGCGCGGCTGGCCCACCCCGCTCGGCGCGGCCGTGAACTCCGGCGAGGTCGACTTCGACGCCTCCGGCGGGTGCTCCGACGACAGGATCGCCGCGACGCTGCGGGTGATCGGGGTCCAGGTGGCGGAGTTCGCGGTGTCCCGCGCCACGGTCTGAGACCGGTTGATCCACCACGATCGGGGTATCCGCACCCCGCGGGGTGACTTGTCACACCAGCGGGGCTCGATCTCGGCGTGCGCGACGTTGATCAGAACAGCACGCTGAGTACTCCGACCCGGTTTTGAGGAGAGCGTTGACGATGCAGGTCCTGTACACGGCAGAGGCGACAGCAGTCGGCGAGGGGCGTTCGGGCGAGGTCCGCTCGTCGGACGGCGTGCTCGACGAGCAGCTCACGGTTCCGAAGGAGCTCGGTGGGCCGGGGGGTGACGCCACGAACCCCGAGCAGCTCTTCGCCGCCGGGTACGCGGCCTGCTTCCTGAGCGCGCTCAAGACCGCCGCGTCCGCCCTGAAGATCAAGGTGGAGACCGCGGAGATCACCGCCAGGGTCGGTCTCGGACCGGACGGCGACCGCGGCTACAAGCTCCAGGTGGACCTCGTCGCCACGCTCCCCGGCCAGGACCGGGAGACCGCGACGAAGCTCGTGGAGCTGGCCCACCAGGGCTGTCCCTACTCCAAGGCCACCCGCGGCAACATCGACGTGACCGTCACCACCGCCGTCTGAACGTCGCACCCCTCCGAAGGAGGCGCTGAGAAGATGAGCAAGTCCCCGATCACCAGCCCGCTCGCCGACGCCGAGAAGAAGGCCACCGGCGAGGTGCTCCAGAGCACCCTCGTCGACCTGATCGACCTGTCGCTGACCGCGAAGCAGGCGCACTGGAACGTGGTCGGCAAGAACTTCCGCAGCGTGCACCTCCAGCTCGACGAGCTGGTGACCACCGCGCGGACCTACACCGACTCCGTGGCCGAGCGCGCGTCCGCGCTGGGCGTGTCGCCCAACGGCAAGGCCAGGACCGTCGCCGACTCCTCCGGCCTGCCCGACTTCCCGTCGGAGTGGTTGAAGGAGGACGACGTCGTCCCCGCCCTCGTGACGACCCTGGCCACGCTGATCGGTCGGCTGCGCGAGCGCATCGAGACGACCGAGAAGACCGACCCCGTCACCCAGGACCTCCTCATCGAGATCACCTCGAAGATCGAGGAAGCGCACTGGATGTGGCAGGCCCAGCAGGCGTGAGCCGCTGATCGACGCGCCGAGGGGCCCCCGCGAACCGCGGGGGCCCCTCGGCGCGTTCGCGGGTCAGAGCCGGTCGAGCGCGCGCAGCGCGAAGGACACCTCGGCCGCCGTCTGCCGGATCGTCTCCGCCACGACCAGCGAGCCGTGGCCCGCGTCGTAGCGGTACACCTCGTACGCGGCGCCGCGCGCGGCCAGCCGGTCCAGGTAGTTGTCGATCTGCCGGATCGGGCAGCGCGGGTCGTTCTCACCGGCCAGCACCAGCACGGGCGCGCGCACGTCGTCCACGTAGGTCAGCGGCGAGCACTCCCGGTACAGCTCGGGCAGCTCCTCCGGCGAGCCGCCGAACAGCGCCCGGTCGAACGCCCGCAGCGGCTCCATCTCGTCCTCGTAGGCCGCCGGGTAGTCCGCCACCGGCACCCCGGCGATGCCCGCGGCCCACCGCTCCGGCTGCGTGCCGAGCGCCAGCAGGCTCAGGTACCCGCCCCACGACGCGCCGTTGACCACGGACCTCGCCGGGTCGGCGAGCCCCTCGCGGACCGCCCAGTCGTGCACCGCGGCCACGTCGGCCAGCTCGGTCAGGCCGGGCCTGCCCTCGATCGCGTCCCGCCACGCCGAGCCGTAGCCCGTGGAGCCGCGGTAGTTGACGTGCACGACCGCGAACCCGGCGTCCAGCCACACCGCGCGGTAGGCGGAGAAGCGGTCCTCGTCGGCCGCGTGCGGACCGCCGTGCAGGCTGAACACCGTCGGCAGCGGACCGTCCGGCGCGTCGGCCGGCCGGGCCACCAGCGCGTGCACCCGCCCGCCCGGACCGTCGACGAACACGTCGGTCAGGCCGGTCGACGGCGGAGCCGGGTCGCCCTCCGGGGCCAGCAGCACCCGCTCCGTGCCGTCGGTGTGCAGCGCGCGCACCACGGGCGGCAGCGCGCCGGAGGACCACGAGTACTCGACCGTGCCGTCCGGGCGCACACCCGCGCCGCCGACGACGCCGTGCGGCACCGGGAGCGTGGTCAGCTCGCCGGTGGCCAGGTCGTAGCGGTGCAGCGTGGTGCGCGCCTCGAACGTGTGCGCGACCAGCAGCGCCGACGCGTCGTGGTACCAGTCGGCGACGATCTCGCCGGGCAGGTCGAGGTGGATCTCGGTCTCGGTGTCGGCCTCGACGTCCCAGATCAGCAGCTCCTCGCGACCGCGCCGCTCGTGCAGCACCAGCAGGCGGTTGTCGCCGAGGACCGGGCTGAACGAGATCGCGTCGAGCCCCCTGCCCTCGCCGTCCCACTTCTCCGCGACGGTCGAGCCCTGCGCGCCGGCGCTCGCGGCGAGCACCCGCAGCGCCGCGTGCCGGTTGTCGCCGTGCTCGGAGTGCGCGATGGCCAGCAGCGTCTCGTCCTTCGACAGCGCCGCGACGCCGCCGTCGTGCTCGTTCGCGTACACGACCTCGGCCGCGCCGCCCGCGCGGGACAGCCAGATCGTCGTGCCGTCGTCGGTGGACGCGCCGACCGCGGTGACGTCCCGGCCGATCTCCAGACCGGCGGGGTAGCCGGGCGTCACACCCGGCACGGCGGGTGCGGCGGGTGCGGCGTCCGCGTCGGCGGGCTCGCCGCCGAACGGCTCGGCCACCCACAGGCCGAACTCGTCGCCGTCGTTGTCGGCGAACCACCAGACGGTCTCGCCGTCGGGGCTCAGCGTGCCGTGCGACGTGCCGTTGGGCCGGTCGGTGACCCTGCGGTGGACGTCGGTCGCGCGGTCCCAGACGTAGATCTCCCAGACGCCGCTGGAGTTGGACAGGTACAGGTTGCGGTCCGGCGCGTCCTCGGCCCAGCCGGGCAGCGTCACGCGGGGCGCGGTGAACCTCGCGCGCCACCTGGCCTCGGCCTCGGCGTCGTCGAACAGCGGATCGGGCACTTCGGCCGCGGGGTGCGTCGTCACTCCTGCGATCCTGCCTCACCCGGCACGTTCGCGGTGATCAGGTGGTAGTCGAGCAGGCCCCGCTCGTTCGCCGCGATCCAGTTGCGCTCCCACGGTTCGCGGTCGCCGAGCTGCTCCAGCCACCGGTCGAACGCGGGCCACACGTGCTCGCCGATGGAGCGCACCGCGACCCGCTCGAACCCGGCGTCGGCGAGGTGCGCGGCCACGGCGTCCACGTCGTGCGCGAGGTCCAGGCCGTCGGCGTAGGTCCGCAGCAGGCCGCTCAGCTCGGCCGTGCGGTCGGGGCCGTGGGCGAGGAACGCGGCGAGGGCGAGGCGACCGCCCGGCGCGAGCACCCGGAACGCCTCGGCGGCGAACCCGCGCGGGTCCTCGAAGTGCTGCGCCGCCTCGACCGACAGCAGCGCGTCGAACGCGTCGTCGGCGAACGGGAGCGCCGCCGCGTCGCCCTGCCGGAACTCCAGCCGGTCGTGGTCACCGCCCGCCCGCGCCCGCTCCACCTGCTCCGGCGCGAGGTCGACGCCCCGCACGAGCGCCGCGTCCCGGCCCAGCGCGAGCCGCGTGCCCACGCCGTGCCCGCAGCCGACCTCCAGGACGCGGTCTCCTCCGCCCACGGCGAGTTCGTCCAGCACCAGCCCGTACAGGGCGCGCTGGCTGGCGACGCGCGTCTCCAGGCTGATCTCGCCGTCCACCGGCAGGTCGCGCCAGTAGCCGAAGTTGATGAACCCGCCGCCGAAGACGTCGAGCTGGCCCAGGTCCTTCGTCCCGTAGACCCGCTGCCGCAGTTCGGCCCGCACCCGCTGATCGGTCATCCCCCGATGCTGCCCCAGCACGGCCGGATCTCGGTGTCCCCCTTCCGGTCGTTGTCCTGCGGTGGTCGTCGTGCCGCACGAGGAGGTCCGGGAGTTCGCCCACCTGCTGTCCACCGCCGGCCCCGCGCCGCGGCGAGGATTCCCGCTCCGAGATCGAGCACCTCGTCCCCGCCGACGACGGCGAGCTGCCGTCGTGGCTGCTGCGGGGCACGGACGAACTGGCCGCGCCGATCGACGCGGAGGTGGCGCGGGACGGGATCGGGGAGTTCCTGGACGACCTGCCGCGGGCTCCGCGGACGGGTCGACCGGCGGAGGCCGCCGGGAGGGTGCTGGAACCGCGGGAGGACACCGGTCCGCGGTGGACCGTCGAGTTCGGGACGTGGACCAGGCCGCCGGGGGCGGGCGCGGCGGACGTGGTGGTGCGGGGGTCCGCGGTGGAGTTGTACCTGTTCCTGCACGGCCGGGCACCGGCACCGCTGGTCACCGGGAACGCGGCGCTGCTGGCGCGCTGGTCGGAGGCGACCCGGTTCTGACCGGTCGTCCTACCCGGACCGGTGACGGCCGCGGCGCGGCCCCAGCTCCTCGGTGAGGATCGTGTCGCAGGTGTTCGCCGCGCGGATCAGCGAGCGGACGACGAGGGCCGGCACGGCGAGTCCGGCTGCCGTGGCGACGGCGATTCCCGGAGAGGTCAGCGCGCCGACCGGTGCCGCCGTGCCGAGGATCGCGACCGTCCACAGCGCGGCGGTCAGCCGTCGCTTCGGGACGGGGTGGACCGAGGAGACCACGTTCATCAGGACTTCCCCCTGGGGATCGGCGTTCTGCCCGTGTGTCGCGACGCCCCCGCCACCCGTTACCCAGAGTCAATGAAAGTCCCCGCTTTCACTCTAACGAGTGGGACAGGGCCTGCATGTGAACACCATGCGTGACGGACGGTTCGCACCTCATCGACACAACGCTTTTGTGCGTACAAAGTTGCTTGTGCGATGAGAGACGTCCTGTACGTGGAAGCCGTGGAGCAGGCGGAGGCACTGCTCAAACCCTCGTCGGGACGATCGGCCTGCGCGGCGTGCGGGACGAGTCGAGCCTCGGCCACCTGCTCGACCTGGTCGAACTCGACCGCGCGGCACCCGAGCTGCCGTCGATCGGGGTCTCCGGCGACATCCGAGCGCGCCTGCGCGCCTGGTTCGCCGAGCACGCCGAGGCGGACCTGCCCACCCGGTACGAGTTCTGGGGCCGCTTCACCCCCGGCGGCGGGGAACCCCGCCAGCGCCTGCTGCACGCCGACGACACGTCGCTGCGCTTCACGTGGACGGTCGAGGGCGTCGAGTCCGTCGTGGAGATCGCCCTGGAGGAGGAGAGCGCCACGTCGACGGTGCTGTCCCCGTCGCAGACCGAGGCTCCCGACTGGCGGGAGGCGCTGACCGGGAGCACCGTCCGCGGCGTGCTGCACACGTTCTGGACGCTGTCGATCGCGAACCCGGCCGACCACCTGGAGGGCCGCGCCGAGGTCTACGACTCGCTGGTGAACCCGGAGGTCGGCGGCCGGTTCGCGACGGGCGGCTTCGACCTGGACGAGAACCCGGCGAAGATCGTGGACCTCGAACCGGGCCGCCGGATGTCGATGTCGTGGGAGAACCTGGTCGACACCCGGGAGCTGGCGGACGCGGACGGCAAGACCCGGCTGACGTTCGTGCAGAGCGGCTTCGACGGACGCCCGCCCCGCGCCGGGTGGCTGGGCCGGCTCGGCGGCGTCGCGGAGCTGTGCCGCTTCCACGAGCGGAGCGACTGGCGTCCGACGTGGATCGAGGTCGAGGTGCCGGGCCTGCCGGAGGGGATGCTCACGACGGGCTGAGCGGTGCGCGCCGCGCGGCCTTCGGCAAGCGCAGTGCGCGGTGCCTGAGCGGCTGAGAGCGGTGGGAAGTCCTCGGGAACTCGTCGAGCACGTCGAGCAGACCGGTGACGGAGTAGCCGTCTTCGAGGCGCGTGCTCCAGCGGTTCGGTCCACGGAGGACCGGGCTGCGACGGCACCTGCTCGGCGACGGCTGTGGTGATCTCGCGGTGGGGGCGCTGCGAGAGCGGTAGCAGCGGCACGGGCCCTTCGCTCACCGGGATGACCGGCAGCCGAACGCCTCCGACGCCCACGTCCCAGCCGTTGTGATTCCCATCACCAAGCTGTGATCGTCGATGGCCAGCGCCGGTCGCCGGTTCGTTCCCGCGCCGCGATGATCCCGGAAAGCAGAACAGCCCGGAGGCTCTGAGAGCCTCCGGGCTGATTCACCACCAGTCGGGGTGACAGGATTTGAACCTGCGACCTCTTCGTCCCGAACGAAGCGCGCTACCAAGCTGCGCCACACCCCGGTTGGGAACGAGGTGAACTCTACCCGACGTCCGCGCCAGCTCCGAATCGGGTACCCCACCGCTCGTTCGCCCGGCTCTGAGCTGCGGTGACGGTGCGCGGGACCAGGGTCAGCAGGCTCGCCTCGGGCGGGCACGCGAAGCGCACCGGCGCGTAGGGCGACGTGCCGAGGCCCGCCGACACGTGCAGCCACGTGTGCGTGCCCCAGCGGGACGCGCCGCGGGCGCGGGAGCGGTCCAGTTCGCAGTTCGTCACGATCGCGCCGTAGCCGGGGACGCGCAGCTGTCCGCCGTGCGTGTGCCCGGCCATCACCAGGTCGTAGCCGTCGGCGGCGAACGGGTCCAGCACGCGGGGCTCCGGCGAGTGGGTCACGCCCAGTCGCAGGTTCGCCTCCGGGTCGACGGCGCCGGCGATGTCCTCGTAGCGGTCGCGCTTCAGGTGCGGGTCGTCCAGGCCGGCCGCGAAGATCGTCTGACCGGCGACGGTGAACGTGCGGCGCACGTGGGTCAGGTCCAGCCAGCCGCGCTCCACCATCCCGGCGCGCAGGTCGCGCCACGGCAGGTGGATGCCGTGGATGCGCTTCGTCTTCGACGACGGCAGCAGGTAGCGGGCCGGGTTCTTCGGCCGCGGCGCGTAGTAGTCGTTGCTGCCGAACACGAACACGCCGGGACGGTCCAGCAGCGGGCCCAGCGCGCGCAGCACGGCGGGCACGGCCTGCTTGTGCGCGAGGTTGTCGCCGGTGTTCACGACGAGGTCGGGCTCCAGCTCGTCGAGCGCGGCGACCCACCGCTGCTTCGACCTCTGGTCCGGCATCATGTGCAGGTCCGACAGGTGCAGCACCGTCAACGGCTTCGAGCCGGGCGCGAGGACCGGCAGCGTCGCGGTGCGCAGTGTCCAGTGCCTGCGTTCGATGCCGGCGGCGTAGGCGATCGTGGCGGCGCCGAGAGCGGTCGTGGTGAGCAGGGTGCGACCGAGCGTGTTCACGCCACCAACCCTACGGCGTTCATCCGGTCGGGGCCGACCCGCGGTGCCGGTACCGTTGCGCCTCATGGCGGAGCTGAAGACGCGACTGCAGAGTGACCTGACGGCCGCGATCAAGGGTCGGGAGACCGTGAGGGCCGGTGCGCTGCGGATGACGCTGGCCGCGCTGACCACCGAGGAGGTCTCCGGCAAGAGCGCCCGCGAGCTCACCGACGACGAGGTCCTGAAGGTCATCGCGCGCGAGGTCAAGAAGCGCAAGGAGGCCGCGGAGGCGTTCGCCGGCGCCGGGCGCACCGAGCAGGCCGAGCTGGAGCGCGCCGAGTCCGCGGTGCTGGAGGACTACCTGCCCGCGCAGCTGGACGACGCGGAACTGGCCTCGCTGGTGGAGGCGTCGGTGGCCGAGGTCGCCGCGCAGCTCGGCGAGCAGCCGGGACAGCGCCAGATGGGCCAGGTCATGAAGTCGGTCAACGCGAAGGTCGCCGGGCGTGCCGACGGCGGCCGGGTCGCCGCCGCCGTGCGGGCGGCGCTCGCGGGCTGAGCCCGCGACGCCGGACCGTCCCCTCCGCACCCGAGGAGGGGACCGGTCAGCCCGGCGGCTCGACGGGCAGCGTCAGGCCCGGTTCCCGGCCGGGCGGGTCCTCGCCGGGCTCCGGCTCGACCGGTGGCGACTGCGTCGTCACCGGCGGCGGCGCGGTCGCGACGGGCGGTGGCACGTAGCCGGTGCTCACCAGCAGCGTGATCACGGTGCCCCGCAACGCGTTGCCCCGCGGCGTCTGGCTCACCACGGTGCCCTTCGCCTGCGACGAGTTGATGTTCTGGGTGGACACCCGGTACCCGGCGTCCTCCAGCTTCCGCTGCGCGTCACCGGCCGACCTGCCGACCACGTCCGGGATGCGCGTCTGCTCCCCGCCCTTGACGTAGCGGGTCTCGGTCTGCGGCAGCGGCGCGACGGGGAGTCCTCTGTGGACTCTCGACATCGTGTCGAACCACGTGAGGGCCGGCACGCCACCACCGGCGATGTTGCCCTGGGCGCACAGTCGCGGTGCGCCGTTCGCGCAGATGCCGCGCGGGGCCGTGCCGTCGTTGAAGGTCTGCACGGCGCCCGCGAGCTGCGGGGTCGCGCCGATGAACGCCGCGGACTTGTAGTCCTCGGTGGTGCCGGTCTTGCCGAGCATCGGCCGCGTCCAGGCGAACCGCCGCGCCGCCCCCGCCGCCGTGCCGCTGCCCTGGTCGTCCTTGCTCATGCCGACCGCGAGGGTGTTGGCGAGCTGCTCCGCGACGGCCTGCTCGCACGGCGCGTCGTCGACCTTCACCGGGTCGCCGTGCCGGTCGGTGACCTCCAGCAGCGGCGTCGGCGGGCACCACGTGCCGCCGCTCATGATCGTCGCGGCGACGTTGGCCAGTTCCAGGGTGTTCGTCGGCGCCGGGCCGAGGGTGAACGACGCGTTGCCGCCGCCGGACTTGTAGAACTCCGACTGCGAGATCCGCAGGGCGCTGTTCTCCGCCGCGGAGTCCGGCCGCACCCCGGCGATGTTCGTGCTCATCGTCTGGCGCATCCCGAGCCTGCTGGCCATGTCCACGACGGGTTCCATGCCGAGCTGCTCCTCCAGGATCACGAACCCGGTGTTCGGCGAGGTCGCGAGCGCCGTCTGGAGGGTCATCTGCGCGGGGTAGTTGGTGGTGGCGTTGCTGAGGCAGTACCAGCGGGTGTCGGGCTCACCGGTCGGCGGGCACTTGGTGCCGCCGCCCTTGAAGACCTTCGACGTGTACGTGGACGGCGTGGCCATCGTGTTCTCGATGCCCATGCCCTTCTCCATCGCCGCCGCGGCGGTGAACACCTTGTAGACCGATCCGGCGCCGAACTTGTTCTCCACGGCGCTGGGCAGGTCGTACTGGGTCTGGTGCTCCTCGCTCTTGAGCCCGTAGTCCCGGTTCGCGACCAGGGCGACGACCTCGTGGCGCTCCTTGCCCGGCCGCACGATCGCCATCGTGTTGGCGATGCCGTCGGTGTCCTTCGCGACCTGCGCCTCGGCCGCCTGCTTGGCCTGCTGGGTGATGTCGCGGTCCAGCGTGGTCCGGATCGTGTAGCCGCCGGTCTTGAGCTGCTCCTCGCTGAACCCCACCCGCGACAGGTAGTCCACCACGTAGGAGCAGAAGAAGCCGTTCTCCGGACCGGCGCCCACGCAACCGCTGGGCGGTGTGCGGACCGGCGTCACGACGCCCAGCGGCTCCTGCTTCGCCGCCTCCCCCGCCTGCCGCGACAGCTTGCCGTTCTCGACCATCTTGTCGATGACCTGGTTGCGGCGCAGCAGCGCCTTGTCCGGGAACTCCTCCGGGTTCAGCGCGGACGGGCTGTTGACCATGCCCGCGAGCACGGCCGACTGCGCGACCGTGAGCTGGTCCGGCGTGGTGTCGAAGTACGCCTGCGCCGCCGCGGCGATCCCGTAGATCGTCGAGCCGAACGGCACGACGTTGAGGTAGCCGGCGAGGATCTCCTCCTTGCTCAGCTCGCGTTCGAGCTGGATGGAGATGCGCGCCTCGCGGGCCTTGCGGGCGACCGTCTGCTCCTGCGCCTTCTCCTGCTCGACCCGGTTGTTGCGGGCCACGACGTGCATCAGGTAGTTCTTGACGTACTGCTGGGTGAGCGTCGAGGCGCCCTGCGAGACGCTGCCGCTGAACTGGTTGGTCAGCGCGGCGCGGAACGTGCCCCGCCAGTCGACTCCCCGGTGCTCGTAGAAGCGCCGGTCCTCCACGGAGATCAGCGCGGCCTTCATCGTCGGCGAGATCTTCTCCGCCGGAGTCATGACGCGGTACTGGTCGTAGAGGTGGGCGATCGGCTCCC
Source organism: Umezawaea beigongshangensis (assembly GCF_016464305.1). Taxonomy (GTDB): domain Bacteria; phylum Actinomycetota; class Actinomycetes; order Mycobacteriales; family Pseudonocardiaceae; genus Umezawaea_A; species Umezawaea_A beigongshangensis. The sequence goes on along the minus strand of NZ_JAEIOJ010000015.1, from coordinate 84,429 downwards.
CGTTCGCGTCGGTGACGGTGGAGATCACCGGCGGATCGGTGGTGACCAGATCCGCGGAGATGCTGTCGACGGTGTCGCTGGCCCGGTTGGAGACGACCCCCAGGGCCCCCACCACCGGATACAGCATCCCGGCGAGGAGCACCCCGGCCAGGAGGCACAGGCCGAGCAGTTTCAGCAGGCCGTTTCGGACGCGCACGCGGGTCAGCGTACGCGGCACCCGAACGGCCCAGGGTGATCCGCAACACCCGCTGGGCCGGTTGAGTAGCTGTACTCACGACAGGTAACGGGTGCGCAAACCAGGCTTGGAGTGGGAACCGGAAGGCTCTACAGTCCGTCAACGTCCAATGACAGCAGTCGCAGGCGAGACCACTCCTGGTGGGGAGCCTAGCGGCATCCGCGGCAGGGGTGTGGCGGATTCGGAATTTGGACAGCACCGAGGAGTGGGGGACATGGACCAGGGGGATTGGCGCATCAACGCTTCGTGCCGGGACGAGGAGCCGGATCAGCTCTTCGTCCGGGGTGCGGAGCAGCGCAAGGCGAAACTCGTGTGCCTGGGGTGCCCGGTACGCACGGAGTGCCTTGCCGAGGCTCTGGACAACCGGATCGAGTTCGGCGTCTGGGGCGGAATGACCGAGCGCGAGCGGCGCGCGCTGCTGCGGCGGCGACCGGACGTGACGTCCTGGTTCGAGCTGCTGGAGACCGCTCGCCGCGAGCACCTCACCGACGACGAGGTCAAGGTCAGCTAGTCAGCTCCACCGAACGGAGCCGGTGATCACTCACCGGCCAGCCGACGACCGATCTCGCGCAGTCCGTCGAGGTCGTGGACGTCGGCGGGCAGGGCGGGTACGCCGACCAGCGCGACGCCGGGGTGGGCGCGCGTGAAGCGGGAGATCAGTCTCTTCTCGCGGTCGGCGACCGCCGCCCTGTCCGCGTGCAGGCGCAGCACCGCGGTGGCCAGCGGCGCCTCCCCGGCGCGTTCCAGGCCGTCCGCCGCCGCGAGCGCCCGTGTCGCGGGCAGTGCCGCCAGCACCGGGTGCGTGCGGTTGGCGACGAGGCCGATCAGCGGCATCTTCTCCGCGCCCAGCCGCTCCACGAAGAAGCTCGCCTCGCGCAGCGCGTCGGGCTCGGCCGCGGCGACCACGAGGAAGCCCGTGCCGGGGGAGCGCAGCAGGTCGTAGGTCTTCTGCGCGCGCTCGCGGAAGCCGCCGAACATGCTGTCGAACGCCTGCACGAACGTCGACGCGTCCTGGAGCAGCTGACCGCCGACGATGGTCGACACGGCCCTGGTGAACATGCTGAAGCCCGTGCCGACGATCTTGCGGATGCCCCGCCCGCCCGCGCGCGCCGGTGCCGACAGCAGCCGGATGAAGCGCCCGTCGAGCACCGTCGACAACCGCTGCGGCGCGTCCAGGAAGTCCAGGGCCGACCTGCTCGGCGGCGTGTCCACGACGACCAGGTCCCACTCGCCGCCGGCGACGAGCTGTCCCAGCTTCTCCATCGCCATGTACTCCTGCGTGCCGGAGAACGACGAGGACACCGTCTGGTAGAAGGGGTTGGCCAGGATCTGCTCGGCGCGTTCGCGGCCCGCGTGCGCGAGCACCATGTCGTCGAACGTGCGGCGCATGTCCAGCATCATCGCGTGCAGCTCGCCCTTGGGCTGGAACCCGTCGACCTGCACCGGGCGCGGCTGGTTGTCCAGTTCTCGCAGGCCCAGCGACTGCGCGAGCCGCCGCGCCGGGTCGATCGTGAGCACCACGACGCGCCGGCCGCGCTCGGCGGCGCGCAGGCCCAGCGCCGCCGCGGTCGTCGTCTTGCCCACGCCGCCGGAGCCGCAGCAGACCAGGACGCGCGTGTCCGGGTCGTCGATCAGCGCGTCGACGTCGAGCAGCGGGGGTCTCGTCGTGTTCACCGCACACCCCGTTCGACGAGCAGCTCGGCCAGTTCGTACAGCGCGCCGACGTCCACGCCGTCGGCCAGCTCCGGCAGCTCCAGCGTCGGCAGGTCGGCCTCCGCGAGCTTGTCCTTCGCCCGCTGCTCCATCTGCAACCGGATGGCGTGCTCGACGGTCTCGTCCACGAGCCCCTCCACGTCCTCCGGGCTCAGGTCCAGCCCGGCGGCCCGCACGCCGTCGCGCACCCGGTCGGCGTCCACGTGGCCGTCCGCCGCCGCGGTCACCGAGTGCGCGGGCAGCCGCGGCGGGCGGACCCGGTTCACGAGCACCGCGCCCGGCCGCAGGTCGGCGGCGTCCAGCTCGGCCACCGCGTCGAGCGTCTCCCGCACCGGCATCTCCTCCAGCAGCGACACGATGTGCACGGCGGTGTCGCCGGAGTGCAGCAGGGTCACCACGCCGTCGCTCTGCGTCTTGATCGGGCCGACCTTCGCCAGGTCGGCCATGGCGCGGGTGACGTCCAGGAACTTCACGACCCGTCCGGTGGGCGGCGCGTCGAGCACGACGGCGTCGTACTCGTGCCGCCCGGTCGGCAGGGTGCGGCGCACGCACTCCTTGACCTTGCCGGTGAGCAGCACGTCCCGCAGGCCGGGGGCCAGCGTCGTGGCGAACTCGATCGCGCCCGCCTTGCGCAGCGTCCGACCGGCGAAGCCGAGGTTGTAGAACATCGCCAGGTACTCCAGCAGCGCGGCCTCGGCGTCCACGGCCAGCGCGCGCACCTCGCCGCCGCCGGGAGCGGAGGCGATGCGCTCCTCGGAGTAGGGCAGCGGCGCGCGGTCGAAGAGCTGGGCGATGCTCTGGCGTCCCTCGACCTCGACCAGCAGCACGCGACGACCGCCGGTGGCCAGCGCCAGCGCGAGCGCGGCGGCCACCGTGGTCTTCCCCGTGCCGCCCTTGCCCGTCACCACGTGCAGACGGGAACGGGTCAGCTCTTCTGTCCAACCGGCGGATTCGGACATCACCAGTTCAGCCTATGTCCGCTGTGAGCGGGCACGCGCGGAGAGAAGAGCTCAGTCCATCATGGTGAGGAAGAACACGGCGAAGGCCGTGGCGGCCACGAGGCCCCACGCGGCGACCGAGGGCAAGATCGTCGCGACCAGCAGGGCGAGCACCGCGACGATCCCCAGGGAGATCAGTCCGGCCCGGACGACCTCGGCGTGCGTGCTGCGGCGTCGATCGCGCACCTGGGCCATCGCGACGAGCGTCATGACCAGCCCTCCCGCGCCGAAGAGGCCGGTGGCCACGATCCGCCAGGTCTCCATGCGAGCACGGTAGCGGTTGGCGAGGTCTCGGGCCGGGTCTGCGCGCCGCGGCGATCCGGCTAGGCTCCCGGCATGACGAAGTGGGAGTACTCGACCGTCCCGCTGCTGATCCACGCCACGAAGGCGATCCTCGACCAGTGGGGAGCGGACGGCTGGGAGCTGGTCACGGTGTTGCCGAACCCGACCGGTGAGCAGCACGTCGCCTACCTGAAGCGGCCGAAGCAGTGAGCTGGACCGAGCGTCTGACCGAACTGGGCGTCGAACTGCCCGGTGTCGCCGCGCCCGTCGCGGCCTACGTCCCGGCCGTGCGCAGCGGGAACCTCGTCTTCACGTCGGGGCAGCTCCCGTTCGTGTCCGGTTCGCTCGCCGCGACCGGCAAGGTCGGCGGGGAGGTCAGCCCGGAGGAGGCCAAGGCCCACGCGCGCACCTGCGCCCTCAACGCGCTCGCGGCCGTGCACGCCCTGGTGGGCGTCGACTCGATCGTGCGCGTGGTGAAGGTCGTCGGCTTCGTCGCCTCCGCGGAGGGCTTCACCGGCCAGCCCGCGGTCGTCAACGGCGCTTCCGACCTGTTCGGCGAGGTGTTCGGCGAGGCGGGCCAGCACGCTCGGTCCGCCGTCGGTGTCGCGGAGCTGCCCCTGGGCGCTCCCGTCGAGGTGGAACTGACCGTCGAGATCGCCTGAACCGCGTCGGCGGTCTGTGCGAACCTCTGGCTGACGAAGGGTGGCTTCCGAGATGCCGGACACCGACTGGGCGTGCCACGAGCTGCTGCTGAGGCTCGCCGGGCGTCTGCCGGACGACGTGCTGTGGCGCTTCCGCGACTGGCTCGCCGGCGAGGCGCAGCCGGTGCTCGCGCGCGCTCTGCCGCGCGCGCTGCTGCACGACCGGATCGGGCTGACCGATCTGGAGCAGCGGCTGCTCGCGGAGGCCGTCCTCCAGCACGGAGCGGACCGCGCGGCGGTGAGTTCCGTCCGAGGACTGGACGAACTGCCGCATCACGACTACACCTTCTCCCCGGAATCACCCGATCGGGTGTCGATGGGGGATTCCGCGACCGTGGTGCTCGGGGCGACCATGCGCGGTCGCCACGCGGTGGGCGAGGTCCGCTCGTGCTGGCGGCAGAGCGGTCGGGGTGCGGTGGCCAGGCGCATGATCCTGGTCACGGCGTCGTCCGGGCACTCGCGGTTGACCGGCGAGTTGCAGCGCGTGCTGCGCGCGCTGGGTGAGCACGACCCGGCCGTCGAGGTCCTGGCGCCGGGAATGGACCTTCCGCCCTACCACCGGGCGGCGCTCGCGGCGTCGGAACTGGTCTGCGCCGGTGCTGACGCCGACGGACACCTGGTGCCCAGTTAGAGCTCGTCGCTGCACGGCGGGCCGAGAGGAGACCTGACGTGGCGAACGACGGTGTGGGACTGCCCGTCCGCTTACACGATCTTCTTCTGGCGATGGCCGGGCGGGTCGACGACGACGCGCTGTCCCAGGCCCGTGAGCTGGTCGCGGTCGGAGAGCTGGACCGGGCGGCGGAACTGCTGGTCGGCGTGCTGCACGCGGGCCGGATCGCGGTGACGCCGGACGAGCAGCACCAGCTCGCCTGGCTGCTGGACGAGGTGCGGTCCGATCCGGGGCTGGCCGACCGGCTGTCCCTGGCCGACCCGCTGCCGACGCCGCGCCACCGCTTCACGGCGGAGTCCGACCCGACCCACGGCGTGTCCGAGGTGCTCGGCCGGGCCGTGTCGCTGCTGCCGGACGTGCGGGGCGTGCGCTGCGTGTGGCGCTCCAGCCCGGCCGGGTCCACCCCCGGCCCGCTGCCGCAGCGCGTGGTGCTGGTCGACGTCGGGCCGCAGGGCTTCGCAGCGGCCACGGCCCACCGCATCGACTCGGTGCTGCGCCGCATCGGCGTGCGCGCCTCCGTCGAGGTGCTGCGGGTCGGGACGCCGCTGTCGGAGTACCACGCGGCGGCTGTGACCGCGGCCCGCGAGGTGCGCTTCGGCGAGCCCCACCGGATGGCGCCGTCGCGGCACGTCGAGGCGCCCGTCGAGGACGCGGCGGCGTGGTTCGACAAGTCCGAGGAGCCTCGGGACGCGGCACCGGTGGTCGAGCCGACACCGGTGCCGGAGGTCGTCGACCACGGCTCCGTCTCGCACGAACCACCGACGCGGCGCACGCGGGTCGCGGAGGTGTTCGAGAGCGTTCAGCCCTACCCGCCGAAGCCCGTGAAGCGCCTCTCGTCGCGCGAGTCGGCGCACGAGGAGGCCGAGCTCCAGCAGCCGGTCGCCGAGCCGGAGGCCGAGGTGGCGGTCGCCGAGCCCGCTGCGGACCACCACGCTGCTGATCACCACGCTGCGGATCACCACGCTGTGGAGTACCCGGTGGTGGAGCACGTCGAGGCGGACCGTTCCGGCGTCCCGCCGGAGAACCGCAACGAGGAGACCACCGAGCTGCGCCCGGAGGAGCTGGCCGCGTTGCAGGCCGCGCTGGCCGACCCGAACGGCGGGCCGCCCTCGCTGCCGCTGCCGTCCGCGGTCGACGCGAACCTCAGCGACCGCGAGCGCTCGCTGCTCCAGCAGTTGCACGAGGAGCTGGCGCAGCGCGAGCAGGTCGAACCGCCGAAGGCGGAGGACACGGGCCGCTGGTCGGCGGTCCGCTCCTGGCCGCCGAACGCGGAACTGGTGAACGGGACCCCGCACCCGAAGTTCCCCACCTCCTGACCGGTCGAAGGCCCCCGCGCTCGCGGGGGCCTTCGCCGCGTCACAGCCCGGCCCGCTCCCTCGCCAGCGCGGTGACGCGCTGGAGGTGCAGGCCCCGGCGCACGTCGAGCGGGTGCTCGGTCGTGCCGCTGCCCACCATCGCCACGAAGTCGTCCAGCAGCGCCGCGAAGCAGTCCTGCGCGGACGTGCCGCCCCTGGGCAGCGACCTCGCGCCGTGCTCGCCGTAGATCGTCAGCTCGGCGATCGGCGGCTGGATCGGCAGCGTCTGCGACAGCGACGCGGTGCTCGTCGCCCCCGACTCGTGCTCCAGGAGGACCTGCCACAGGCCGGTGGCCGACCGGTTGGCCGCGAGCACGCCGGTGATCGGCCCGAGGGCGGCGTCCAGCAGGTCGAACACGTGCGGGCCGACGTCGTCCAGCGCGCCCCGGTCGTGCCGCCACGGCGAGTCGGCGAACGGCCCGGAGAGGATGCCGCCGTTCAGCCAGCGCGCGTCGGCGCCGGTCCAGCCGCCGGTCCGCTGGAGCTGGGCCAGCAGCTCCTTCGTCTCCGGCGCGTACCGCCGGGTCAGCACGACCAGCGACGCCACCCCCGCCTCGCCCACGGCGTCGGCGAGCGCCTGCGCGTCCCGCAGCGTGGCGGCGATCGGCTTCTCCAGGACGAGGTGCTTGCCCGCGCGGGCCGCCCGGACCGCGATCTCCGCCTGCACCGCCGGGGGCACGGCGAAGGCCACCGCGTCGACCGACTCCAGGAGCTGGTCCACGTCGGTGGCCACCTCGGCGTCGAAGCGGCCGGCGAGCGCGTGCGCGGCCTCCGGCCTGCGGGCCCACACCGAGCAGAGGGCGGTTCCGGGGTGGTCGGCGATTCCGGGCGCGTGCACCATCTCCGCCCACGGTCCTGCTCCGACGAGTCCTACGCGCAGTTGTTCGTCCACGTGCCCATCCTGCCCCCGTCAGCGTCCGCCGAGGTACGACGACTCGGGGACGAACACCTCCGCCCCCCGGTCGAAGTACAGCCGCAGGCCGCCCTCGACGAACTCGGACCGCGGTCGCGTGCCCCAGCCGCCGGGGATCTCCACCACGAAGCCGTGGTCCTCGGCACGCCCGATCCAGAGCTGGTGGGTCGGGACGGTGTCGGCGAACCGCGTGGTCTCCTTGACCCAGACCCCGTAGCCCTCCTCTCCCGGCGGTGTCGCGTGCACGACGCGGCTGGACGGCCACGACAGCACCACCACGGCCACGACCGTGAGCACGGTGGCGAGGAAACCGCCCGCGGCGAACAGCAGGACGTTCAGGAGACAACCGGATTTCGGGGGGCGAGGCGCGTCCGACATGCGGCCCATCCAACCCGCGCCGAGCGGCCGTAGGCTCGCGGGATGCGCGAAGTGCCAGCGGACCTCACCCTCCCGGCCGGGATCGTCCCCGACGAACCACCGTCCACGCCGGTCGAGCCGAGGGACGCGGCGACCGTGGCCCTGCTGCGCGACACCCCCGCGGGGCTGGAGGTCTTCCTGCTGCGCCGGGTCGCCGCGATGGCGTTCGCGGCCGGGATGACGGTGTTCCCCGGCGGGGGCGTCGACCAGCGCGACGCGGACGCGACCGTCGCGTGGGCCGGTCCCGGCGCGGACTGGTGGGCGCGCGCCTTCGACTGCACGCCGGAGCTGGCCCGCGCGCTGGTGTGCGCGGCCGTGCGGGAGACGTTCGAGGAGTCGGGCGTGCTGCTCGCCGGACCCGACGCCACGTCGGTCGTCGCGGACACCACGCCCTTCGCCGACGCCCGGCGCGCGCTGGTGGAGCGCGAGGTGTCCTTCGCGGAGTTCCTCGCGGCGAACTCGCTGGTGCTGCGCGCCGACCTGCTGCGGCCGTGGGCGAACTGGGTCACCCCGGAGGAGGAGCCGCGCCGCTACGACACCCGCTTCTTCGCGGCGGCGCTGCCGGTCGGGCAGATCGCCGACGGTGTGACCACGGAGGCGTCCGACGCGGCGTGGCAGCGCCCGGCCGACGCGCTGGCCGACGGCGGGGAGGGGCGGCGCGCGCTGATGCCGCCGACCCTGGTGACGCTCGCCGACCTGGCCGAGCACCCCTCGGTGGCCTCGGTGATGGACGTCGACCGGGACGTGCAGAAGATCCTGCCGAAGCTGGTGCGCGACGGCGACCGGGTGCGGGTGGTCCTGCCCGGAGTGGACAGCGCCGGAGTGCACAGCGCCGGAGCGGACAGCGCCGGAGTGCACAGCGCCGGAACGGACAGCGCGCGATGAGCGGCGTCCCCGCGATCGGCGAGCGCGCCTCGCACCCCGCCTACGGCGTTCTGCGGGCGGTGACGCCGACGGCGTCCGTGCTGCTCGCGGACAACCCGTCCGTCATGACCCTGGACGGCACGAACACCTGGGTCCTGCGCGCGCCGGACTCCGCCTCGTGCGTGGTCGTCGACCCCGGCCCGCTGGACGAGGCGCACCTCGCGCGGGTGGCGTCGGTCGGTCCGGTGGAGGAGGTCCTGCTGACCCACGGTCACCCGGACCACGCCGAGGGCGCGGCGAGGTTCGCCGAGCTGACGGGTGCGCCGGTGCGCGCGCTCGACCCGGCGCTGCGCCTGGGGTCGGAGGGACTGAGCGGCGGTGACGTCGTCGCCCGCGCGGGCGTGGAGATCCGGGTGCTGGCGACGCCGGGCCACACGTCGGACTCGCTGTGCTTCGTGCTGGACGGCGCGGTCCTGACCGGTGACACGGTGCTGGGCCGCGGCACGACGATCGTGGCGCACCCGGACGGCAGGCTGGGCGACTACCTGGAGTCCCTGCGCGTCCTGGCCGACCTGCCGCCGGGCACGGCGGTCCTGCCCGGTCACGGCCCCGAGCTGCCGGACGCGGGCGAGGCGGCCCGCGCGTACCTGGCCCACCGCGAGCGGCGGCTGGAGCAGGTGCGGGCCGCCGTGGCGGCGCTGGGCGGCGACCCGACGGCCCGCGAGGTCGTGGAGGTCGTCTACCGGGACGTCGACCGGTCGCTGTGGCCGGCGGCCGAGTGGTCGGTGCGCGCCCAGCTGGAGCACCTCCGCAACGGCTGACCCCGGACAGGTGACATCGCACCGGTTCCCCGAGCACGGTCCGCGTCGTCCGGACCCACCGTGCGGGTGATGGGAATCCCAGTCCGGGATTCCCGCTCGGGACCATGGCCGAGTGGGTGCTCAGACACGGCCGCCGTTCCGGCGGCGCAAGCTCGGGAAGAGGCTGCGCGGGATGCGCGAGGCCGCCCGGATGAACCTCGACGTCGCCGCCGCGCGGCTGGACAAGACGCGGAGCTCGCTCCAGCGGATGGAGGCGGGGGAGACCAGGGTCGACGTGCACCTGGCGCGCTCGATGATGGACCTCTACGACGTGTTCGACGCGGGTCTCGTGGACGAGGTGCGCCGCTCCCTGAAACCGGGTTGGTGGGTGGCGCACGGGGTGCGGGACATGGGCTACCTCGACCTGGAGACGGAGGCGTGCCTGGTGCGGGAGTTCGCCGGGCTCACCGTCCCCGGCCTGCTCCAGACCGAGCCGTACGTCCGCGCCCTGCTCAGCAGCGGTTCGCTGGAGCGCACGCCGGAGGAGCTGGACACGCAGGTGGTGGTGCGCCTGCACCGGCAGCGCAGGCTGGGCGCCGATCTGGACCTGATCGCCCTGGTGGACGAGGCCGCCCTGCGACGGCAGGTCGGCGGTCCCGAGGTGATGCGCGCCCAGCTCGAACACCTGGCGGCGACCGACGTCGACCTGCGCGTCCTCCCGCTGAGCAGGCCGCACAGCGGTCTGGAGGGCGGGTTCATCGTGCTGTCGTTTCCCGAACCCGGCGACGACGACATGCTCTACGTCGCGCACGCCGCGGGCTCGGTGCACATCGAGGCCCCGGCGGACGTGAACGCCGCTACGCTCAAGTTCGGCGTGCTCTGCTCCGAAGCGCTCTCCCGTGCGGAGTCGACCGCGTTGATCGAGGGTCTGCTGCGCGAGTGAGAGGTGTCCACAGTGGAGTTCGCGGATGTGGTGTGGCGCAAGAGCAGCCGCAGCGGTCAGGGCAACAACGATGCCTGCGTCGAGGTGGCGGTCACCCGTGACGGAGTGGGCGTGCGGGACTCGAAGAACCCGGCAGCGGGGCTGCTCGCGTTCTCCGAGTCCGCCTGGGCCCGCTTCGTGCGGACCCGCTGACCCGTCTCAGACGGCGGCCGGAACGCGGTCGCGCAGACCGGAGAGAGCGGCGGTGAACAGGGCGGTGACGAAGCCGCCCACCTCCTCCTCGTGCTCGGCGTCGAGGTCGGAGTCCGCCCACATCTCCACGAAGGCGTGACCGCTGTCGGTCACCGGCACGACGCGGAACCCGCACACCGCGCGGCGCACCGGGAACGCGTGCTCGACCAGTTCGTAGCTCCCGGTGCGGCTCGCGTCGTCCAGGGAGACGAGCCGCTCGACGACCTCGCTCCCGTCGCCCATCGTCACGCGCCGGATCGCGCCGACCCCGGTCGCCGTACCGGAGACCAGCGTGGTGGCCGCCACCAGCGGGTGCCAGCCGGGCAGTCCGCCGAAGTCGCGGAGCAGGTCCCAGACCTCCTCGGCCGACACGGGTACCACTGAGCTGACGTGCGTCCTGGACATGGTGTTTCCCCTCGGGTGGAGTGTCGCGTCCCGAGTGTTCACGAGCCGGGAGCCGCGCTCGGGCTTCCGAGCCGGGGTGGGGGCGAACCGCTCGCGGACCCTTCCCCGACGGGCAGAGTCCGGGACCGCCCGCGGAACGTGGCGCGGTAGGCGCTGGGCGAGACCCCCAGTTCGGCGTGCAGGTGCAGGCGCATCGATCCGGCGGTGCCGAACCCGGCCGCCCCGGCGATCTCGTCGACGGACAGGTCGGTCCGCTCCAGGAGGGCGCAGGCCCGCTCCACGCGCTGCCGGACGAGCCACCGTCCCGGCGAGGTGCCGATCTCGTCGCGGAAGCGCCGGGTGAACGTTCGCGTGCTCGTCGACTCCTCCGCCGCCATCTCCCGCAGCGTGACGGGCCGGTGCAGGTTCGCCAGCGCCCACTCCCGCGCCCGGAGGGTCGAGGAGGTGCCGGGATCGGGCATCGGCCGCTTGACGTACTGGGCCTGCCCGCCCTCGCGGTGCGGCGGAACGACGGTGCCGCGGGCCACCTCGTTGGCGATGGCGGCCCCGTGGTCGGTGCGGATCATGTGCAGGCACAGGTCGATGCCCGCCGCCGCACCGGCCGAGGTGAGGACGCCGTCGTCGTCGGTGTAGAGGACGTCGAGGTCGAACACGACGTCCGGGAAGCGCTCCCGGTTCCGCGCGGACGACCGCCAGTGCGTGGTCGCCCTCCGGCCGGTGAGCAGTCCCGCCGCGGCCAGCACGAACGACCCGGTGCAGATCGAGGCGATCCGCGCCCCCGGCCGGATTCGCGCCAGCGCGGCGGCGAGCGACGGTTCGAGGGACTCGTCCCGCGGCTCCTGGTCGACCTCCGACCCGGGGACGACGACGGTGTCCGCCTCGGCCAGCGCGTCGGGACCGCGGGTGACGGCGATGGTGAAGTCGGCGTCCGTGCGAATCGCGCCGGGCACCACCGCGCAGGTCACGACCTCGTAGAGCGCGGCACCGGCGGCCGTGCGGGCCTGTCCGAAGAGCCGGTGGACGATGGTGAGCTCGAAGGGCAGCACCCCGTCCCGCACCAGGACGGCCACGCGGTGGCGGCCGTCACCGGCGAAGACGCCCATGGCCCGATCTTCGCACATGTTGGCCATCGGGCCAGTCGCCGCGGCGGTTCCGCCGTCCCATGATCGGTGCCGTGAACGTTCTCTGGGTCCTGGCCCACCCCGAACCCCGCTCCCTCAACGGCTTTCTCGCGACGGAGGGCCAGCGCGCGCTTCGTGCCGAGGGCCACGAGGTCGAGGTGTCGGACCTCTGGGCGATGGGCTGGAACCCCGTCGTCGACGCCGCGGGCTACGCCCACGACCCGGCGCAGCGGTTCCAGGTCGCCGCCGCGGCGAAGCTGGCTCACGAGAGCGGTGCGCTGAGCGCCGACGTCCGGGCCGAGCAGGAGAAGATCGACCGGGCGGACGCGATCGTCGTCCAGTTCCCGCTGTGGTGGTTCGGGATGCCCGCCGTCCTCAAGGGCTGGTTCGACCGGGTCTGGCTCCAGGGCTACGCGTACGGCCTGCGCGGCCCGGACGGCGAGTGGATCGGTTACGGGGACGGGTTCCTCGCGGGCAAGCGCGCCCTGGTCGTGGTGACGGCGGGCGGGCCGGCGTGGTCCTACGGCGAGCGGGGCATTCACGGAGCCGTCGGCGAGCTGCTGTTCCCGTTGCAGCACGGCACGCTGTTCTACGCCGGTGCGGAAGTGCTTCCCCCGGTGGTGATCTCGGGTGCCGACCGGTTCACGGCCGAGGAGGGCGAGAGGGCGGCCGCGGAACTGCGCGAGCGCCTGCGCGCGATGCCGACGGCCGAGCCGATCCCGTACCGGACGCAGAACGGCGGGGACTACGGCGACGACCTCGTGCTGCGGCCGGACGTGGCGCCGGGCTCGACCGGGCTGGGCGCGCACCTGGCCCGGCGCCCCGGCGCGTGATCGCGGGCCGCGGTCAGACGTTCGTGCGCATCGGCACCACCAGGTACGTCAGCTCCACGCCGTCGGCACCCGCGCGGGACGTCAGGACCGTGGAGCGGATGCCGTCCTGGATGCGCAGCTGCACGTCGCGGCCGCTGAACGCCTTCAGCGCGTCGGACAGGTAGCGCGCCTGGAACGTCTTGGTCAGCCGGTTGCCGTCGACCGTCGCCTTCACGAACTCCTCGGACTCGCCCGCCTGCGGGTCGTTGCCGCGCACGCGCAGTTCGCTGTCCTCGACCTGGAGCGTCACCGAACCGTGCGGACCGGCGTACGGCGTCGCCCGCCGCACCGCCCCGGCCAGTGCGTCCGCGTCCACCAGGACCGTGCTGTCGATGACCGCCTCCATGAGCTTGCGCGCCCTCTCGTCCGGGAAGGGCGCTGCCAGTAGTGCCGTGGTGATCGAGTCGCCCGCCCAGGACAGGCCGATCCGATCGGTGTCCGCGTGCAGCGCCACCAGGTCGCTGCCCGCCGCCTGCTTCGCCACCTCGGCGAGGACCGTCGCGGGAGCCAGCGCGTCGAGCGGAGCGCCGTCCGCGGCGGGCCGCCAGGGGGCCGAGGCGAACGCCATCCGGTAGCGGTCGGTGGCCAGCAGGTGCAGGCGGTCGCCCTCGGCGCGGACGCGGACGCCCGTGAAGATCGGCAGCGCGTCGTCCCGCGACGCCGCCCCCGCCACCGGTGGCACGGCCGCCGCCAGCGCGGCGCCGGAGATGCGGCCGCACACCGGCGGCAGCGCGGGCACGCCGGGGTGCGCGCCGACGTCGAGCAGCGGCAGCGCGAACCGCGCGGTCGGTGTCCGCACGGCCAGCCGGGAACCCTCCACGACCAGCCGCACCTGCGCCGCGTCGAGCGTGCGCAGCGTCTCGGCCAGCGGCTTCGCCGGAACCAGCGCGACGCCGCCGGTGTGCGTGGTCGCGGGCCGGGTCAGCCGCACGCCGTGCTCGCGGTCGCTGCCCGACAGCTCCACCCCGCCGCCGTCCGCGCGCAGCAGCAGACCCGCGAGGACCGGATCGAGCACCCGGCTCGGAAGCAGTCGCGCGACCTCGCCCGCGGCTGCGGCGAGTGCGGACGTGGTGGCCGTGAGATCCATGCCGCGGACGCTAGCGGTGACCACCGACACTTCCGGGCCGCCGCGTACACCGCCGTGGAGTTCGCCGCCGTGGAGGTCGCCCCCGTCCCGGAGGCGTGCGCCGCGACGGGGTTAGCGGGCGGCCAGGTCGAGCTGGAGGCGGGTGGCCTCCTCGGGCACCTGGTTCTCCTCGCTGCGCCGGACGGTGCCGCGCAGGGCGAGCACCAGCAGGCCGACGATCAGGCCGGACGCGCCGGCGGCCAGGAAGGCCCAGCTCGTGCTGGCGTGCTCGACCAGCTGGCCGGACAGCAGTTGGCCCAGGCCCAGTCCCAGCGTCACGGCCGTGACGACCCAGCCGAACGCCTCGGCGGCCGTGCCGTGCGGCGCCACCGCCTCGACCGCCGTGGAGTGCGTCGTCGACTGCGGGGTGATCAGCGTGCCCACGGCGAACAGGGCCACGCCCAGGCCGATCAGCGTCGTCGGGATCGCCAGCAGCAGCGACAGCAGTGCGAAGCCGATCAGCAGCACCGGCAGCCGCAGGTACATCGGGCGCGGCCACGGCCGCATCCCGTAGAGCACGCCGAACAGCACGGAGCTGATCGACCAGAGGCTCAGCAGCACACCGCCCAGGCTCGGCCGGCCGGTGGCCGTCGCGACGGCCGGGACGGCGACCTCGATGAAGCCGATCGTGATGCCGAAGCCGAAGGCGGCGAGCGCGACGGTCCTCATGCCGGGGCTGGCGAGCGCGCCGAGCAGGGCGCCGCGCACGGCGTCCGGTTCGGTCCGCCAGGCGCGCACGGTGGGCGTGAGGGCGAACCAGAGGCCACCGGCGACCATCAGCACGGCGCTCACGACCACGCCCGTGCCGGCCCACGGCGCGGCGATCAGCAGTCCGGACAGGCCGGGACCGAGGATGAAGAAGACCTCCATGCTGATGGCCTCGTAGGAGTAGGCCGCGATGCGGACGGGGCCCTGCGGCAGCACGCGCTGCCACAGGGCGCGGGACGCGGAGCCCACCATCGGCTCGGTCAGGCCGACGGCGAAGGACAGCGCCACCAGCAGCGGCGCGGCGGCGTGGGCCTCCACGGCCAGCACCGACAGGGTCACGAAGACGGAGAACAGCGAGATCGCCGAGATCAGCGGCCGGCTGGGGCCGAACCGGTCGATCAGCCTGCCCTGGGCCACCGACCCGAACGCGACGCCCGCGAGCGCACCGGCCGACACCATGCTGGCGATGGCGAACGAGCCGGTCTCGCGCTGCACGTAGAACAGCATCGAGAGACCGACCATCGCGATGGGCAGCCGAGCCAGCAGGGACGCGACGACGGGGCCGCGGACACCGGGCGTGGTCAGGGCGGTGCGGTAGTCGGACAGCTGGGCGGAGTGGGACATGCGTACCAGTGTGCCCGACAGTGGTACGTGCGTACCAGTCAATTGCCGGTGCGGTCCACCACAGGCCGATCTTTCGCCCGAGGCGTATCGATCGGGTCACGACATTGGGATGTCCGAGTGAAACCGGTCGACATAAGGACTGGTAGGAGCGTTGTAGGAGGTGAGGGGGGTTGAGTTGCGGGGGTGGTTTCGTGCGAAGGTTGTCCTGCCGGAACGCACCGGCAAGTCCTCGCAAGATCACCCTTCCGGTTTGCTGCTCGCCCGGAACGGGTACAACGACCTCCTTCCGGTGCCGAAGGTCGGGGCCTGGTTGCGCCGGATGAGTGGAAGCGCGTCCCGTCGGGGGATGGGGCGCGCGACCAGCAGAGGGCCGGAGCGCCGCGTCGGGGGCGGCGCCCGGCCCTCTGCTGTCGTTCTCAGCCGTTTCGGGGTCGAGCTTCTCGCGGTGGAGCGGGCGTCACCGCGCCCGGCGGGCCAGCCGCTCGGGGTCCAGGATCAGCACGCTCTTGCCCTCCAGGCGCAGCCAGCCGCGGTGCGCGAAGTCGGCGAGCGCCTTGTTCACGGTCTCGCGCGAGGCGCCGACGAACTGGGCGATCTCCTCCTGCGTCAGGTCGTGGGTGACCCGCAGCAGACCGGCCTCCTGGCTGCCGAAGCGCTGGGCGAGCTGGAGCAGGGCCTTGGCGACCCGGCCGGGCACGTCCGTGAAGATCAGGTCGGCCAGCATCGAGTTCGTCCGGCGCAGGCGACGCGCCAGCGCGCGCAGCAGCTGCTCGGCGATCTCCGGCCGGTTGGTGATCCACTGCCGCAGGGCCGGTCGGTCCATGCTCACCGCACGGACCTCGGTCACCGTGGTGGCCGTGGACGTCCGCGGGCCGGGGTCGAAGATCGACAGCTCGCCGAACATGTCCGACGGCCCGAAGATGCCCAGCAGGTTCTCGCGACCGTCCGGGGACTTCCGGCCGATCTTCACCTTGCCGGACTGGATGATGTAGAGCCGGTCTCCCGGCTCGCCCTCCGCGAAGATCACGTGACCACGCGGGAACTCGACCGACTCCAGGGTCTGCGCCAGCGCCTCAGCCGCAGCCGGCTCAACCCCCTGGAAGATGCCCGCGCGGGCCAGGGTCTCGTCCACCTGGGTTCCTCCTGTCGACACGCGGCAGGCTCAACGCCTTCCGCCTTCTGGCGGAACGAGCGCCGTGCCGCCGATCACTGTGAGCAGTCTATTCGGTGTCCAGAGGATCGCTGACCGGCTCGCCGATCAACCTACTCCCCGGTCGATCTCGGCCGTGGTCAGGGCGTGCGAACGGCCCGCGGAGCACTGCTGCGCGGGCCGGTGGCGTCGGGATGGCTACCGCTGGGTTCGCTTCTGTCGGAGGTTGCGCGCGCGGCCACCGAGCCGGCGCAGACGGAACAGCTCCAGCGCTCGGCCGATGCCGTGTCCGTAGAGCGCCCTGACCTCGTCCGGCCGGGCCTGCTCCAGGAACTCCTCGACCTCGTCCTCCTGCACGGCGACGTGCCTGAGCCGAGCTTCGACGCGCTCCATGAAGAGCGCGAAGAACATGATCACGATCGGAACGGCGATGACGAACCAGGCTTCCATGATGGCCCCGATCCTTGCGCATCGTGTTTCCGAACGCACGGGAGGGGTCTGCCCGGCGTGTTGACTACCCTGGGTCCGTGCCCCCTGCCACGCGTCGTCACACTCCGGCCGACTCCGCGGCGGGAGCGGCGGACCCGAAGGTCCGCACCGGGAAGACGGAGACGAGAGCCGGACTGGTTCGACGCGCGCGCCGAACGGTCAGGGTCCTCGCCGAGGGATATCCCGGCGCCCACTGCGAACTGGACTTCACCACCCCGCTGGAGCTGATCGTCGCCGTCGTGCTCTCCGCGCAGTGCACCGACAAGCGCGTCAACGAGGTCACGCCCGCCCTGTTCGCCCGCTACCGCACGGCCGCCGACTACGCCGGCGCCGACCGGGCCGAGCTGGAGGAGCTGATCCGGCCGACCGGCTTCTACCGGAACAAGACCACGTCGCTGCTGGGCCTCGGCGCCGCGCTCGTGGAGCGGTTCCACGGCGAGGTGCCCGGCCGCCTGGAGGACCTCGTCACCCTGCCCGGCGTGGGCCGCAAGACCGCGAACGTCGTGCTCGGCGACGCCTTCGGCGTGCCCGGCATCACCGTCGACACGCACTTCGGCCGCCTCGTGCGGCGCTGGGGCTGGACGCAGGAGGAGGACCCGGTCAAGGTCGAGCACGCGATCGGCCCGCTGATCGAGCGCAAGGACTGGAACCTGCTGAACCACCGGGTGATCTGGCACGGCCGCCGCGTCTGCCACTCCCGCACCCCCGCGTGCGGGGCGTGCCTGCTGGCTCCCGAGTGCCCCTCCTACGGCATCGGGCAGACCGATCCCGTGCGGGCCGCGAAGCTCGTCAAGGGCGACGAGGCCGAGCACCTGATCGCACTCGCGGAGCGGGTGCGAGCGGGGGAGAAGCTCGGCCGGAGCGGCGGGTGAGCACCCGCGTCCGCTGGCTCGTCGTGGTGCTCGTGCTCGTCGTCGCGGGCGGGATCGCGCTGTGGCCGCGGGACGAGGAGAGGGCGGCGGTGCCGGTGCCGTCCCCGCGCGCCGACCAGGACGTCGTGGCGATGCGGGCGAGGGCCGCGCTGCCGCCGTGTCCTCCCGGCACGCCCGGCGCCGGACCCGAGGTGCTCCGGGGCCTGCGGGCCACGTGCCTCGGCGACGGCGGTCCCGTCGACCCCGCGGCCCTCCTGGCGGAGGGTCCGGTCCTGGTGAACTTCTGGGCGAGCTGGTGCCAGCCGTGCGCGAAGGAGTTGCGGGTGCTGGACAGCTACGCGAACCTTCCCGGCTCGCGGCCCGTACTCCTGGTGCAGGTGCAGTCGGAGGAGGGCGCCGGGCTCGAACTGCTGTCCTCGCTGGGAGTGCGGATGCCGTCGCTGTTCGACCGGGAGGACGTCGTGCGCAAGGCGCTCGGATCTCCCGAGGCGCTGCCGGTCAGCTACCTGCTCGCCGCCGACGGCACGCTCTCGCAGGTGTCCGACCCGGTGCTGTTCTCCACCGTCGACCAGGTCAGAGGGGTGGTGGAGGGATGACGCGGCCAGGACCGCTGGTGGACCCGTCCGAGGTGCCGGAGTGGATGTCCGGTCTGGTCGAGGCCGTCGACGCGATCGACTCCACCGCGTTCACCCGCATCTCGCCGCCACCGGAGGGCACCGCCCGTCCCGCGGCGGTGCTCGTGCTGTTCGGCGAGGGGGAGAACGGCCCCGACGTGCTGCTGCTGCGCCGCGCCGACTCGCTCGGCTCGCACCCCGGCCAGGTCGCCTTCCCCGGCGGCGGCGCCGACCCGACCGACGACGGACCCGTGGACACGGCGCTGCGCGAGGCGCTGGAGGAGACCGGCGTGCTGCGCGAGGGCGTGCGGCCGGTGGCCCTGCTGCCCGACCTGTACGTGCCGGTGTCGAGCTACCTGGTCACGCCCGTGCTCGCCCACTGGGACCGGCCGAGCCCGGTCGCGCCGGTCGACCCCGGTGAGACGGCGGCGGTCGCGCGCGTCCCGATCTCGCACCTCGTGGACCCGGCCAACCGGTTCCGCGTGCGCCACTCCTCCGGCTACCAGGGGCCGGCGTTCTCGGCACCGGGGATGCTGGTGTGGGGATTCACGGCCGGCCTGCTCAGCGGCCTGCTGACCCTGGGAGGCTGGGAGCGTCCGTGGAACCACGCGGACGTCAGGGACCTTGAACTAGCGTTGCGCGCTACGTAGCGACTCGGCGGAGGTAACGGCGTGAACTGGGTTGACCTGCTCGTGCTGGCGCTCGCCGCGTTCGCCGCGGTGTCCGGCGCCAGGCAGGGCATGGTCGTCGCGCTGCCCGCCTTCGGCGGCGTGCTGATCGGACTCGTGCTCGGAACGCAGGTCGCGCCGCTGGTCGTGACCCAGTTCGACAACGTCGTCACCAAGGTCGTCTTCACCGTCGGCATCCTCGTGCTGCTGGTGGCGCTCGGCGAGACGATCGGCGTGTACGTCGGCCGGTCCATCAAGTCCAGGGTGAACGCGACACCCCTGCGCGGGCTGGACAACGCGCTCGGCGCGATCGTGCAGGGCGTCGTGGTGTTCGCCGTGGCGTGGATGATCGCGCTGCCGCTCACGACCGTCGCGGGGCTGCCCGGCCTGACCAAGGCCATCAAGGAGTCGACGATCCTGCACGCGGTGGACGCCGCGATGCCGGAGTCGGCGAAGCGGCTGTCCGGCGACCTGCAGAACCTGCTCGACGTGTCCGGCTTCCCGGCCGCGATCGACCCGTTCAACCGCACCCCGATCAACGACGTCGGCCCGCCCGACCCGACGCTCGGCACCAACCCCGTCGTGCAGAAGCTGCGGCCCAGCGTGCTCAAGGTGCGCGGCCGGGCCCCGTCGTGCTCCCGCGCGCTGGAGGGCACCGGCTTCGTGATCGCCCCCGAGCGGGTCATGACGAACGCCCACGTCGTCGCGGGCACCAGCGAGGTCACCGTCGAGGTGGGCCGCGGGCAGTTCGACGCGACCGTCGTGAACTACGACCCGCAGACCGACCTGGCGATCCTCGCCGTGCCCGACCTCCAGGCCACGCCGCTGGAGTTCCGCCAGGGCGAGATCGCGCAGGGGCAGGACGGCATCGTGCTCGGCTACCCGCTCGACGGGCCGTACACGGCGTCGGAGGCCAGGGTGCGCGAGCGCATCCCGCTGCGCGGCCCCGACATCTACGATGCGCAGACCGTGACCAGGGACGTCTACACCGTGCGGGCCAAGGTCCGCAGCGGCAACTCCGGCGGCCCGCTGGTGGAC
The DNA here is from genome assembly GCF_016464305.1 of Umezawaea beigongshangensis. Taxonomy (GTDB): domain Bacteria; phylum Actinomycetota; class Actinomycetes; order Mycobacteriales; family Pseudonocardiaceae; genus Umezawaea_A; species Umezawaea_A beigongshangensis. Next base: position 64,620 of record NZ_JAEIOJ010000015.1, on the reverse strand, counting down.
CCGGACGGCCGCGTGATGGGCGTGGTGTTCGGCGCGGCCGTGGACGACCAGGAGACGGGCTTCGTGCTGACGGCGCAGGAGGTGGCCGACGAGGTGGCCCGCGCCCCCCAGCTGATCCGCCGAGCCTCGACCCAGAACTGCGCGAGTTGAGCGTTCGGGCACCACGAGTTGAGCGTTCGCGCACCGCGAGTGGAGCGTTCGGGCCGATCAGAGGCGCGCGAGGAAGTCCGTCAGCAGCTTGCTCGTCGTGTGCGGGGCCTCCTGGTGGGGGAAGTGGCCCACCTCGGGGATGCAGCGGTAGTGCGACCGCGGGCCGAGCCAGGACGCCGACGCCAGCGCCGTCGACTCCAGCATCACCGGGTCCATCGCGCCGTGCACCTGCAGCACCGGCACCTCCACGCGCCGGTCGATCGCCTCGGCGAAGCGCCGACCGTCACCGCGCAGCTGCGAGCGCGCGGCCCAGCGGTAGTACTCCAGGGAGCTGTGGGCGACGCCGGGCACCAGCATCGCCTGCCGGTTGAGCCGCACGACCTCGTCGAACTCCGGTGCGACCGTCCACTTGGGACCGGACCAGGCGTGCAGCAGCCGGGACACGGCGGCGGCACCGTCACCGGTGAGCCAGCGCTCGGGGAACACCGGGGCCTGGAAGCGCAGGACGTGGCTCGCGGCGCGGCCCTGGCCGCGCGGGTGGCGGCGGATCTCGCGGCGCAGCGCCAGCGGGTGCGGCGCGGAGATCACCGACACCGAGTGCGCGACGCGGGGGTGCATCGCGGCGGCGGTCCACGCCAGCATCCCGCCCCACGCGTGACCCACGAGGTGCGCGCGACGCTCGCCGAGCGCCTTGACCAGCCCGGCCACGTCACCGGCGAGCGTGAAGCCGTCGTAACCGCGCGGGGGCTTGTCGGAGTCGCCGTACCCGCGCAGGTCCACCGCGACGGCGCGGTACCCGGCCTCGGCCAGCGACGTGAGCTGGTGCCGCCAGGACCACCAGAACTGCGGAAACCCGTGCAGCATCAGGACCAGCGGTCCCTCGCCGAGTTCGGCGACGTGCAGCCTGATGCCGTTGGCCGACACGTCGCGGTGGGTCCAGGGACCGCTGACCCGCACTGCGGACGGATCGGGTGGTGGCGGCACCGGAACGCTCAGCGGCCGTCGCGGTGCCGCAGGGTGGCCACGGTGTCCCTGGCCGAGGAGATGGTCTTCTCCGGAGCCTTGAGCTTGCGCACCTTCTTGTAGCCCAGGAAGCCGAACGCCGCGGTGATCAGCAGCATCAGCACGAAGACGATGGCGAAGGACGCCGACAGGGGCAGCCCCAGGTCCGAACCCAGGAACCCGAGGGCGAGGAAGAAGAAGAACAGGCTGAACAGCAGCACCGTCAGCGCGACGATGAAGTAGACGCTGCCCCGCACACCCTTCTTGATCTCCGCGGCGACCTCGGACCTCGCGAGCTCCACCTCTGCTCTGACCAGGGTGGACAGGTGCGCCGTGGCGTCGCGGACGAGACCGCCGATCGACGTCTCGCCCACCACCTGCTCCAGATCCTCCGCGGTCAGCGGAATCGACGGAACCGGCGGCAACCCGTCGCGGCCGTTGCCCACTGCGTTCTCCCTCGCGCTGGTCACCCGGTCATCGTGCCATGCGCACGGTGGCCGGGCGCTCCGACCGGGGGATCACGCGTCCGTGTCGTCCTCGTCGTCGGCGCGCTGGTGCGCCCGGCTGCGCCGGACCAGCAGGACGGCGGCGAGGAGGGAGGCCACGAGCGAGGCGACGAGCACGGCGGCCTTGGCCTGCTCGGCGGCCTCGCCGTCGAGCGCGAGGTCGGCGATGAGCAGGCTCACGGTGAAGCCGACGCCGCCGAGCATCGCCACCGCCACGACGTCGCGCGGTCCCGCGCCGCGCGGCCACACGGCGAGCCCGAGCAGGACGGCCAGCGCGGAGGCCGCCACGATGCCGACGACCTTGCCCACGACCAGACCGAGCAGCACGGCGAGCGGGACGGGCGAGGTGAACGTGCTGCGCAGGGCCTCCGCGCCGATCGGGACCCCGGCCGCGAACAGCGCGAACACCGGCACGGCCAGCCCGGCGGACCAGGGCTGGAGGCGGTGCTCCAGGCGCACGGCCGGGCACTCGTGCTCGCCGGGGTCCTTCGTGGTGCGGGTGAGCAGGGCCAGCGCCACGCCGGCGATCGTGGCGTGCACACCGGCGGCGTGCACGAGCGCCCAGGTGGCCACGGCGATGGGCACGTACAGCAGGGGAGTCGTCACCCGCTTGTGCTGGAGGTACCGGTAGAGGACGAGCAGCAGCACCGCCCCGGCGGCGGCCAGCAGGTCGAACGTCGAGGTGAACAGGACCGCGATGACGAGGATCGCGCCCAGGTCGTCGACGACGGCGAGGCTGAGCAGGAACACCCGCAGGCCGCTGGGCAGCCCGGACGAGGTGATCGCGAGGACGCCGAGGGCGAAGGCGATGTCCGTGGCGACGGGGATTGCCCACGCCCGTTCGATCCCGGGCTCGCCCCAGCCGACGGCCAGCGCGACCAGCGCCGGGACGACCATGCCGCCCACCGCGGCGATCACCGGGAGGGCCGCCGCTCGGAGGTCGGACAGCTCGCCCAGGATGAGTTCGCGCTTGAGCTCCAGACCGGCCACGAAGAAGAAGATCGCGAGCAGGCCGTCCTTGGCCCAGTCGCCGATCGACAGGTCCAGGTGCAGCGACGCCGGGCCGACGTGGAAGTCGCGGATCGCCTCGTAGAGGGGGCCGGCCGGGGAGTTCGCCCACAGCAGGGCGACGGCGGTGGCGCCCAGCAGGATCAGCCCGCCGGTGGTCTCGGTGCGCAGGTAGCGGGCGAACTCGGCGGCGACCTGCTGAGGGCGGTTCACGTCATCGGCTCCAGGGTGTGGCGACAGAACTGCCGACCAGACTTCCCGGCGCACCTGCCGGTAACCCTAACCCACTCGTCCGCGAGGGGCGTCCCGACGGCCGGGACGCCTCTCGCGGAGCGGGATCAGTCCTCGCCGGACCCCTTCTTCAGACCCGTCGAGATCAGGTCCATGACCGACGAGTCCGCCAGCGTCGTGACGTCGCCGACCTCGCGGTTCTCCGCCACGTCGCGCAGCAGGCGGCGCATGATCTTGCCGGAGCGGGTCTTCGGCAGCTCGGGCACGACCATGATCTGCCGGGGCTTCGCGATCGGGCCGATCTCCTTCGCCACGTGCTCGCGCAGCGCCTTGATCGCCTCCTCGCCGGACGACGTGTCCTGCGGGACGCCGCCGCGCAGGATGACGAACGCGACGATGCCCTGACCCGTGGTCGGGTCCGACGCTCCGACGACGGCGGCCTCGGCCACGGTCGGGTGCGACACGAGCGCCGACTCGACCTCGGTGGTCGAGATGCGGTGCCCGGACACGTTCATCACGTCGTCCACCCGGCCGAGCAGCCAGACGTCGCCGTCCGAGTCGTACTTGGCGCCGTCACCGGCGAAGTAGAAGCCCTCCTCGCCGAACCGCGACCAGTAGGTGTCGCGGTAGCGCGCCTCGTCGCCCCAGATGCCGCGCAGCATCGACGGCCACGGCTGGTCGAGCACGAGGTAGCCGCCACCGCCGTGCGCGACCTCGACGCCCTGCTCGTCCACGACCTTCGCGCTGATGCCGGGCAGCGGCCGCTGCGCCGAGCCGGGCTTCGCGGAGATCACGCCGGGCAGCGGCGAGATCATGATGGCGCCGGTCTCGGTCTGCCACCACGTGTCCACGATCGGCGTGCGGCTCGCGCCGACGTGCTCGCGGTACCAGATCCACGCCTCGGGGTTGATCGGCTCGCCGACGCTGCCCAGCACGCGCAGCGACGACAGGTCGTACCTCGCGGGGATGTCCGCGCCCCACTTCATGAACGTGCGGATCAGCGTCGGCGCCGTGTAGTAGATGGACACGCCGTACTTCTGGACGATCTCCCAGTGCCTGCCCTCGTGCGGCGTGTTGGGAGTGCCCTCGTAGACGACCTGCGTCACGCGGTTGGCCAGCGGCCCGTAGACGATGTAGCTGTGCCCGGTGACCCAGCCGATGTCGGCGGTGCACCAGTACACGTCGCTGTCGGGCTTGAGGTCGAACACCACGTCGTGCGTGTACGCGGCCTGCGTGAGGTAGCCGCCCGAGGTGTGCAGGATGCCCTTGGGCTTCCCCGTCGTGCCCGACGTGTAGAGGATGAACAGCGGGTGCTCGGAGTCGAACGCCTCGGGCGTGTGCTGGTCGGACTGGGCGTCGACCACGTCGTGCCACCACAGGTCGCGGCCCTGCGTCCACTCCACGTCGGACTCGGTGCGCTTCACGACGATCACGTTGGTGACGCTGGACGTCTTGGCGACGGCCTCGTCCACGGCGCCCTTGATGCCGACGGGCTTGCCGCGCCGGTACTGGCCGTCGGTGGTGATCACGAGCTTCGCGGAGGCGTCCTCGATGCGGGTGCGCAGCGCCTCGGCGGAGAACCCGGCGAAGACCACGGAGTGCGTCGCGCCCAGCCGTGCCACGGCGAGGATCGAGAAGATCGCCTCGGGGATCATCGGCATGTAGATCGCGACGCGGTCGCCGGCCTCCAGACCCAGCGACGTCAGGGCGTTGGCGGCCTTCGACACCTCGCGCTGGAGCTCGGCGTAGGTGATGGCGCGGCTGTCGCCGGGCTCGCCCTCCCAGTGGACGGCGACCTGGTCGCCGTGACCGGACTCGACGTGCCGGTCGACGCAGTTGTAGGCGACGTTGAGCTTGCCGCCGACGAACCACTTCGCGAACGGCGGGTCCGACCAGTCGAGCACCTGGTTCCACCGCGTGTCCCAGTGCAGCCGGTCGGCCTGCTCGGCCCAGAACGCCTCCCGGTCGGCGCTCGCCCGGTCGTACAGCTCGGCGGTCGCGTTGGCCTGCGAGGCGAACTCCTCGCTCGGCGGGAACGTCCTGCTCTCGTTCAGCAGGTTGTCCAGGGTGGCGCCCTGGTCGTGCGACTGGGTCATGGTGCTCAGACCTCCTGAATGGCTCGCCAGTCCGTGCGACTCGGTGACGAACGTAGTGCGACGGAGCCCGCTCCGACAGGGCAGTGGACCAGAAAGGTTCAGACCAATCTGAGCGGCTGCCCGCGTTCACCCGAAACGCGTGGACAACTGTGTAACCCGGCTCCGCCGCCGTGTGCCACCCGGTCGTGGCCGGGATGCGGCTGAACGACACGTGCACTGCGACCAGCGGCACGGCTCACGCGAGCGCGGGCCGCCCGAGCCGGGCCGCGAGCCGTTCCCGCACGTCGGGCCGCTCGGTCGCCGTGCCGGAGGGGACGACGGTGTCGCGCAGCGAACCGTCCTCGCGGACGCGGTGCGCCACCCGGCGCGGTGCGCGCCCAGCACGGCGAACGCCCTGGTGAGCGACGTCAGCTCGGCCGCGGTGTTCGGGGGCCGTGCGCTCGTGCCCGGCGCCGATCCGTCGGTGGCCCTCGGAGAACGGCCACGTCCGGGCGATGTCAGCAGGCCGCTTCGGACGCGGGTACTGTGCCCCGCCGTGACCGATCCGCTGGCACCGCTGCTCGACCTGCCCGGCGTCGCCGACGCCGTGAACGGGGCGAAGGACGCCGTCTTCCAGGTGCACCGGCACCGCCAGAACCTGCGGGGCTGGGCCACCACGGCGGCCGAGGCGTCCGTGCGCGCCGCCCGCGCGTCCGCCGCGCTGGAGGGCGGGAGCACGGAGATCCCCGAGCACGGAGAGGTCTCCGACCCCGTGCTCGCCGGGTCGCTGCGCGTCGCCGAGTCGCTCGGCGTGCTGTCCTCCACCTGGCAGCGAGCACCCCTCCAGGCGCTGGCGCGGCTGCACGTGCTGGCCGCCGCCGACCTCGTCGCCGACGGCGACCTTGGCCGCCCGCGCACCGCGCCCGGCGTGTCGCAGCGGCTCGACCTGCTGGCCGGTCTGGTCACCGGTGGCACCCGCGTGCCCGGTCCGCTGCTCGTGGCGGTGGTGCACGGCGAGCTGCTCGGCCTCGCGCCGTTCGACGTGGCGGGCGGCGTCGTCGCCCGCGCCGCGGCCCGGCTCACCTCGATCGTCAGCGGCACCGACCCCAAGGGGCTCGGCGTGCCGGAGGTGGCCTGCCTGCGGCGTGCCGCCGAGTACGAGGCGGCGTCCGCGGCCTTCGCGAGCGGCGAACCGGAGGGCCTGACCCGCTGGATCGTGTTCGTGTGCGAGGCGCTGGTCGCCGGGGCCCGCGAGGCGACGAGCATCGCCGACGCCGCCGTGTCCTGAGCGGACCCGGTCAGCCGACGACGTCGCCCACCCTGGAGGCGCGCACGGGACCGTTGACATCGCCCGGCCAGGCGACGGTGACGGCGTCGCCGTTGCCGCCCGGCAGGGTGAACGTGACCCGAGATGCCTGCGCACCGGCCTCCTCCGGCGACGGCGCGCTCACGTAGACCGCCTTCGGGCTGTCCGCGGTGACCACGACGCTCTCCGCGGGCTCCGGCCCGTCCGGGGCCTGGTCGACGCCGAGCGGGGAGGTCCCCTTCTGGAAGATCAGGTCGTCCGGCGCGCCCACGAGCGTGCAGGTCGCGCCCGCCTTCGCGGTGAAGCGGATCTCGAACAGCTCCACGCCCATCTGCTGGGACTGCACCGCCGCCGTCGTCACGTCGAGCTGCTTGGACCCGCACGGGGCGGGACCGGCGGACGCCGTGCCGGTGGCCGAGGACGATCCGCCGTCGCGGCTGGCCGGCTGCTCGTCCTGCGCGGTCGGGCTACCGCCGGAGACCGACGTGCACGCGGTCAGCGCCGCCCACGCCGCGACCAGCGCCACCGCGTTCCTCGTCCTGACGGACATGATCGTCCTTCCCCCTCGTGGTTCGTGTCGGGCCACTGTCCCCCGGCCCGGTGCCCGCTCCCGTCCCGAGGAGCCGCGCGGAGGCCCTTCGGGACGACAACGCTGTCAGCTCACGCCGCCCATCGCGCTGCCGGTGCGGACCGACCGGTGACGCTGCTCGGCCACGGCACCCGCACGGCCGTGTCCGCGGCGTCGGAGGGCAGGTCGAACGTCGCCGAGACGGCGGGCAGTCCGGGCGAGGCGACGTGGACGTGCTCCGGGCGCGACTCGTCCAGCGTCACCTCGTCAGCGGTGCCCGGCGTCACCACGTCGACGTCGGGGGACGCGCCGTCCGCCGCCACGGCTCCGGTGCGGGTTCCCACGGTCGTCCTCCCCTGCTCGGCGTCGTCGTCGACCTCAAGACGCCGCGGGGGCAGCAGAACATCGCACGGTGTGTCGCGGCTCACACGTCAGCGGGTCCGCAGGACGTCGGCCAGCACCTCCGCCGCCCGCTGCGCGTCGGCGTACCGCACGTACAGCGGCGCGAAGCCGAACCGCAGCACGTCCGGCGGCCGGTGGTCGCCGATCACGTTCCGCTCGACCAGCTCGCCCACCACCGCGCGGGCGTCCGCGTGGCGCAGCGAGATCTGGTGACCGCGCCACTCGTCGGCCGGGGTGAGCACGCCGATGCCGGGCAGGTCCTCCACGGCCGCGCGGAACAGCGCGGTCAGCGCGAGCCCCTTGGCCCGCACGTCGCGCAGGTCCACGCCGTCCCACACGTCCAGGGCGGCGTCCAGCGCGAGCATCGACAGGACGTCGGGCGTGCCCGCCCGGCCGCGCCCGACACCCCCGGCGGGCGCGTAGCCCTCCTCCATCGCGAACGGCTCGCGGTGCCCCGCCCAGCCGGTCAGCGGCTGCGAGAACGTCGCCTGCGCCGCGTGCGGCACGTACAGGAACGCCGGTGCTCCCGGCCCGCCGTTGAGGAACTTGTAGGTGCAGCCCACGGCCAGGTCCACGCCCAGCGCGTCCAGCTCGACCGGCAGCACGCCCGCGCTGTGGCAGAGGTCCCAGACCACCAGCGCGCCCGCCGCGTGCACCTGCTCGGTCAGCGCCGCCGCGTCCAGCAGGCGGCCCGTCCGGTAGTCGACGTGGTTGAGCAGCACGACCGCCGTCCGCTCGGACAGCGCCCCGGCCAGCTCGTCGGGCGGCACCGGGCGCAGCGCGTGCCCGGTCAGCTCGGCCACCGAGCGCGCGATGTAGCCGTCGGTGGGGAACGTCGAGGCTTCCACCACGATCTCGTCGCGCCCCGGATTGGCGCGCACCGCCCCGACCAGGGCCTTGAACAGGTTCACGCTCGTCGAGTCGCCCACGACGACCTGGCCCGGCGCGGCTCCGACGAGGCGGCCGATCCGGTCGCCCACCCGCAGCGGGGCGTCCCACCAGCCCTCCGACCAGGCGCGGATCAACCGGCGGCCCCACTGCTCGCGCACCACGTGCCGCATCCGCTCCGCCACCGCGCGCGGCGGTGCGCCGAGGGAGTTGCCGTCCAGGTAGACGACGTCGTCGTCCAGGTCGAACAGCTCGCGCACGGGCGCCAGCGGGTCGTCGGCGTCCAGGTCTGCGGGAGCGGGAGCGGCCACACCCGAGTCGATCACACGTGACTCCTCGCGGTCCAGAGCTCGGGGAAGATCGAGCGCTGCGCCCGCTTCTCCAGCCAGGCCACCCCGGCCGAACCGCCGGTGCCCGCCTTGGCGCCCATCGCGCGCCGCGTCGCCAGCAGGTGGTCGTGCCGCCAGCGGGTGAACTCCTCCGCGACGTCGGTCAGCGCCTCGCCCAGTTCCAGTTCGTCGCTCGCGTCGCCCCGGTAGATCTCCGTCCACACCCGCTCGACGCCCTCGTCCGGCGCGTACGGCTTGCTCAGGTCCCGCGCGAGCACCTCCTCCGGCACGGCGTGGCCGCGGCGCAGCAGGGCGGCGAGCACGTCGTCGTAGAGGCTGCGCGAGTGCAGCGACACCTCCAGCGCGGCGTGCACGGCCGGGACCGCGCGGTGCGGCACCAGCATCGACGCCGACTTCTCCCCGAGCAGGAACTCCACCTCGCGGTACATCCCCGACTGGAAGCCCGAACCCTCGCCCAGCGCGTCGCGGAAGGAGTTGAACTCCCGCGGCGTCATCCGCGCGATCGGCCGCCACGCCGCGTCGAGGGCCTGGAGGTGCAGTTCGCTGCGTCGCAGCGTCCGCGCGGCGGCGCGCAGGTCGTCGGCCCGCAGCTCCCGCTGCGTCTGCCGCCACTCGAACGCCAGCAGGCCGAAGTACAGCTCCATCACCTGCGTGATCATCAGGAACGACATCTCGCGCGGGTCGTCGGACCACTGCCGCTGGAGGGTGTGCAGCGCGGAGGCGTGCACGTAGTCCTCGTACGGCGTGGTGCCGCCGAAGTCGAGCTTGGGCGCGCTGGAGGTGCCGGGACAGGTCATGCCGCACATCCTGGAACGACCGCAGGAGAATCTGAATGGGTGACACAGGGGTGATCGACGGAGAAATCTCCTGATCGACAGCGATTTTCCTGCTTGGCTTTGCATTCATGAGAACCGAACTGGACGATGTGGACCGCGCCCTGCTGGAGGCGCTCCAGGAGGACGCGCGACTGTCCTACAACGAGCTGGCGCGGCGGGTGCACGTGTCACCGCCGACGGTGGCGCAGCGCGTGCGCAGACTGGAGCACGCGGGCGTGATCACCGGGTACCGGGCGGTCGTGGACCCGGTCGCCGCCGGCCGCGGCGTGGTCGCCCTGGTGCGGATGAAGTGCTACGGCCCGCGGTGCATCACCGTGCACCCCGAACTGCTCGACGACTGCCCGGAGGTGGTCGAGGTCGTGCGGCTGACCGGCGACATCTGCTCGGTGGTGAAGGTGGTGACGACGTCGATCGGCGAGCTGGAACGGCTGCTGGTCCGTCTCGCCGCGCACGGCGAGACGTCCAGCGCCATGGTCCTGTCCACGCCGATCCCGTGGCGGCCCGTCCGGCCCGCGTGAGCGCCCCTCAGGCTCCCAGCGCGGCCAGCGCGTGCCGGACGTGGCCGTCGGAGGCGTCGAGCGCCTCCGCCGCGCGAGCCGCCGACGTGCCGGACAGCAGGTGCACGAGCGCCACCCTGAGGTCGCCACCGGCCTCGGCCAGCGCGTCCGTGCAGTCCCGCTCGTCCAGGCCGGTCGCCTCGCGCAGGATGCGCACGGTGCGCCCGCGCAGCTTCGCGTTGGTCGCCCGGACGCTCACCATGAGGTTCGAGTACGTCCGCCCCAGCCGCACCATCACGGCCGTGGAGAACGACGTGAGCACCAGCTTCTGCGAGTTGCCCGCCTTCATCCTGGTCGACCCGGCGATGGCCTCGGGGCCGGTGTCCAGGGCGATCACCACGTCGACGCCGGTCGGCACCGGGGCTCCGGGGTTGTTCGACACGAGCACCGTGCGCGCGCCCATCTCGTGCGCGGCGCGCAGCGCGCCCATCACGAACGGCGTGCGCCCGGACGCCGTCACGCCCAGCACGAGGTCGGCGGCCGTGGCGTGCTCGCGGATCTGGGCCTCGCCGTCGCCCGCCTGGTCCTCGACGTCCTCGATCGCCCGCACCAGGGCCGCCTGGCCGCCCGCGTGGTGGGCGACGAACCAGTCCGGCGGGGTGTTGAACGTGGGCACGAGCTCGGCGGCGTCGAGCGTCGCGAGCCGGCCGGACGTCCCCGCGCCCACGTAGTGCACCCGGCCGCCGGCCCGGACGACGTCCACGGCCAGGTCGACCGCCGTCGCCAGCTCGGGCAGCACCGCGGCGACCGCGGCGGGCACCGTGGCGTCCTCGGCGTTGATCAGCCGCACCACGTCGAGCGTCGACACGCGGTCGATGTCCACGGTGCGGGGGTTGCGCGACTCGGTGGGCGACTCGACGCTGACGACGGCGCCACCTCCCGGCGCGCTCACCTGCCGTTCTCCCTCGGCCGGCGGCGACCGTCCGGCCGCGCGCCGAGGCGGTGGCCGGACACCGCCTCGTAGGTCGCCTCCAGCGCGCTCTTGGCGCTCTCCACGTGCCGCTGGGCGACGCCGATGAACAGGCAGTCGACCACCGTGAGCTGGGCGATTCTGCTGGCCATCGCCCCGGAGCGGAACGTGGTCTCGCGCGCGGCCGTGGTCAGCACGTGGTCGGAGACCTCGCTGATCGGCGAGCGCGGGAAGTTCGTGAGCGCCGCGGTCGTCGCGCCGTGCTCCCGCGCGACCCGCAGCGCCTCCACCGTCTCCACCGTGGAGCCGGTGTGCGAGATGCCCACGGCCACGTCGTCCCCGCCGAGCACCGCGGCGGAGGTGAGCGCGATGTGGGTGTCGTTCCACGCGAAGCAGGTGCGCCCGATGCGGTGCAGCTTCTGCTGGAGGTCGAACGCGACGAACGCGCTCGCGCCGAAGCCGTAGACGTCGACCCGGCGCGCTCCGGCGACCGCGTCGACGACGGCCTGGAGCGTGGCGACGTCGAGCTGCTCCGCGGTCTCCTCGACGGCGCGCGCGTCGGCGAACGCGACCTTGCCGACGACCTGGGCCAGGTCGTCGGCCGGCCCGATGTCGCCACCGAGGTCGTGGTCGGCGCGGGCCGCGGTGCGCGCGGTGTCGGCGGCCAGCGCGATGCGCAGCTCCGGGTACCCGCCGACGCCGATGGCCTTGCAGAACCGCGTGACCGTGGTCTCGCTGGTACCGGCGGCCTCGGCCACCTCGGTGATGCTGCGACGGGCGACGGTGCCGGGGTTCTCCAGGACGACCTTGGCGACCCGCTGCTCGGCGCGGGCCAGCCCCGGCAGCAACGAGCGGATCTTCACCAGGGGACTGGAGTCCGTGTAATCGGCGTCAGTTCGGCTGGACACGTCGGAAACTTACTAACCGTTCTGCTCAAGGTCAACGCACAGTGGGCGTAACTCACCCCAATTGTGTGTAACTATCACTCGTAAGAGCCCATGCAATCACACGCCGTGGACAAAACGCGCATAATGGGGATATTTCAACGACATTACTGGTAATGCGGAGCGATGCACTCACCGATGTGCGGGTGACCATCCCACGGCCGTGAGAGCCTGCGGCTCGCGCTCCGCGTCCAGCAGCAGACCACGCCCCCCGACGACGCGGATGCCGTCGAGGTACACGCCGCGTCCGCCGTACCCGGCGCCCCGCGTGTAGACCCAGCGCAGCTGACCCGCCGGTGCCCGCGCGGTCACCGGCACCCAGCGGCGCGTCCCGGCGCCGGACAGCGCCAGCACCTCGCGCCCGTCGACGTTCAGCGGCACCGGCGTCCACGCCGCGCCGTCCGCGCTCGACTCCAGCACCACGCCGTCGCCCTCGTCGAGGTCGACGAACGCGTCGAACGACACCCGGCCGGAGCCGTGCAGCTCCCGCGTCGTCAGCGTCGCCCCGGTCGTGGTCGGCGTCCACGCGTCGTGCCCCTGCCGCGCCCGCACCGCCATGGACCTCGCCAGCCCGTCCGCCACGGCGCGCCGCGCCGGGTTGATCGAGCCCCAGGTCCGGCTCGGGTGCACCCGGTTGGTCAGCAGGACCGCGATCGACCGCGACAGCGGGTCCAGCACGAGCGTCGTCCCCGTGTACCCGGTGTGCCCCGCCGAGCGCGGCGACGCCAGCGCGCCCATGTACCAGCGCTGGTCCAGCTCGAAGCCGAGGCCGTGGGAGTCCTGCGGGAACGCGGTGTTGTAGTCGGTCAGCATCTTCTCGACCGACTCCTGCCGCAGGACGCGCCGCCCCGCGTAGCTGCCGCCGTTGAGCACCGCCTGCCCCAGCACGGCCAGGTCGCGCGCCGTGGAGAACACCCCGGCGTGCCCGGCGACACCGCCGAGCGACCACGCGTTCTCGTCGTGCACCTGACCGCGCACCATCCCGCGGGCCGGCGTCGTCTGGAACTCCGTCGCGGCGATCCGGTCGAGCTTCGCGACGGGCGGGTTGTAGCCGGTGTCGGTGAGGTTCAGCGGGGCGGTGATGCCGTCGCGCACCAGCACGTCCAGCGGGGAGCCGCTCACCCGCTGCACCAGCACGCCCAGCGTGATGAGGTTCAGGTCCGAGTACACGTAGGTCGTGCCGGGCGTGGCCTGCGGGGCCACCTCCATCACCGCCGCGATGCGCGCCGGCACGTCCGGCCAGTCGCTCCACAGCGGCAGGAACGGCTCCAGCCCCGAGGTGTGGGTCAGCAGCTGCGTCACCGTGATGGCGTCCTTGCCGTTGACGCCGAACTCCGGCAGGTACCGCGACACCGGGGCGTCCAGGTCCACCCGCCCGGCCTCGACCTGCTGCATGACCGCGATCGACGTGAACAGCTTCGAGATCGACGCGAGGTCGAAGATCGTGTCCTGCGTCATCGGCACCCGCCGGTCGGCGGGCAGCTCCGCGGCGGTGCCGTCGGAATAGCGCACGGCCCAGCCCGCCGCCTCCTGCCCCACCACGACGCCCTCGTGCGCCATCAGCGTCACCGAGCCCGCGTACAGCGGGTGCCCGGTGGCCGGGTCCGGCTCGGTGAAGGCGCGCACGCGGCGCAGCGCCTCGTCGAGCGGGCCGGGATCGAGTCCGGCGGACGCGGGCGTGCCGGTCCGCACCGTCGTCCACGCCGGGGCGAACCCCGCGTGCGGCGCGTCGAAGCGGCCGGGAGCGGAGCCGGGGGCCGCCGACGCCCCGGCCGACACCAGGGCGGTCGCCGTCAGGGCGGCGGTGATGAGTGCAGGGATTCGCATCGCGTCCTCACCGGTAGCGCAGATGGGGCTGACGGGTCTTCTCGAAGGCGGCCAGCTCGCCGCTCCACGCACCGACGACCTCGTCGGTCCCGGCGCCCGCGTCGACCATGTGGCGCAGCCGGTCGGAGCCGCTGAGCTTGTCGATCCAGTTGTCCGGCCGCCAGCCGAACCGATCGGGGTACAGGGCTCGCGCGGTGACGATCATGGCGACGGTCGCGCGGATCGCGTCGAAGCGCGCCGGGTCGGTCAGGTGCAGGGCCACCCCGCCGCACTGCTGCCCGGCGAACTTGCCGAACACGGGGTTGAAGTACGTCTCGCGGAACCGCACGCCCGCCAGGCCCAGGGTGTTGAGCCGCTCGGCCCACCGCCAGTCCAGCCCCGGTGCGCCGATCGTCTCGAACGGCCGCGTCGTGCCCCGGCCCTCGGAGAACACCAGCCCCTCGAACAGGCAAGTTCCGGGGTAGACCAGCGCCGTGTCCCTGGTGGGCACGTTCGGGCTCGGCGGCACCCACGGCAGGCCGGTGTCGAGCTGGTCGCGCCGCCAGCCGCGCACCGGCACCACGTCCAGCTCCGCCACCCGGCCGCCGTCGGAGGGCAGGAACTCGGCGTCGAACAGCGACGCCAGCTCGCCGACGGTCATGCCGTGCTGCTGCACGATCGGCTTGCGGCCGACGCCCGTGGCGTGCGCGGGGTCCAGCTGCGGGCCGCGCGCCGCGCCGCCGACCGGGTTGGGCCGGTCGAGCACGACCACGGCCGCGCCGGTCAGCGCCGCCGCCTGCATCGCGGTGTAGAGCGTCCAGACGTAGGTGTAGAACCGCGCGCCGACGTCGGCGACGTCGAACACCACGGTGTCCACGCCCGCCCTGGTGAACCGCTCGGCGAGCGCCGCCGCGCCGAGGCCGTGGGCGTCGTACACCGGCAGGCCGGTGCGCGGGTCCGGCTGGTCGTGTTCGGAACCACCGGCCTGCGCGGTGCCGCGGAAACCGTGCTCGGGGCCGAAGACCGCCACCGGCGGCACACCGGCGGCGACCATCGAGTCCACCACGTGCGTCTGGTCGCGCAGCACGCCCGTCTGGTTGGTGACGACGCCCGTCCGGCGTCCGGCCAGCGCGCGCCAGCCGTCGCGGGCGAGCGACTCGGCGCCGGTGACGACACCGCGCTGCCGCGGCGGGTCGGCTCCGGCGGACCCGCCCAGCGCCGCCGCCGGAGCCGCGAGGGCGCTCGCCGCCAGGAGCTGCCTGCGGTTCATCCCCGTCACCAGCTCAGGCCGTGACCGAAGGGGTACGGGGTCGGGCCGGGCACGTCCACCGGCAGCTTCCCGGCGGGCGTCACCTCCCCGAACAGCACGTCCACCAGGGAACCGACGACCACCGGGCTGTAGGAGCAGGTCGTGAGCCAGGTCCGCGCCGAGGTGTGCGCCACGTCGTAGGGGTTCTGCACGGCCACCGCGACGACCCGCTCACCCGACGCGACCAGCGCGTCCACCAGCTTCTGCTGCGCGGGCTGCCGGTACAGGTTCGAGGTGAGCACGACGACCGCGTCCACCTGACCGGCCGCCGCCGCGGCGGCCGCGATCTGCTCGTCGGTGGGGGCCGTCCCCGTCGTCAGCCGGGTGGCCGGGGACCCGGCGGAGGTCAGCTCCGCCGCCAGCGCCGCGCCGGTCGTCTCACCCCACCCGGTGACCAGCACCGAGCCGGGCCTCGTCGCGAACGGGGCCGTTCCGGAGTCGTTGCGCACGACCGTCACCGTGCGGTCCGTGATCTCCTTCGCCGCGGCCAGGTTCGCCGGCGTGCCCACGACGCGGTCGACGGCGGCCTCGTCCACCAGCGGCGTGCTCAGCACACCGCGCAGCAGCTTCATCCGCAGGACGCGCAGCACGCTCGCGTCGACGCGCTCCTCGGTCAGCTCACCGCCCCGCACCGCGTTCACCACGCTGGTGATGGCCAGCTCCAGGTCCACCGGCATCAGGAGCTGGTCGACACCGGCCTTCAGCGCCAGCACCGGGATCTCCGCGTCGGAGTGCAGCTTCCGCACGCCCTCCATCTCCAGCGCGTCGGTGACGACGACGCCGTCGTAGCCCAGCTCCTCGCGCAGCAGGCCCGTGACGACGGGCCGGGACAGCGTGGCCGGGTCGCCGGACGGGTCGATCTGCGGCATCTGGATGTGCGCGGTCATGATCGAGTCGACGCCGGCGGCGACGGCCGCGCGGAACGGCGGGGCGTCCGTCTGCCTCCACTGCTCGACGCTGCGGTCCACCTGCGGCAGCTCGGTGTGGCTGTCCTGCTCGGTGTCGCCGTGACCGGGGAAGTGCTTCGCGGTGGCCGACACGGTCCGCGCCGGCACGCCCGTCTCGTAGCCCCGCACCTGCGCGGCGACGAACTCGGCGGTCAGCGCGGGATCGCTGGAGTAGGAGCGGACCCCGATGACCGGGTTGCCGGGGTTGGAGTTCACGTCGGCGTCCGGCGCGAAGTCCTGGTTGACGCCCATCGCGCGCAGCTCGCGGCCCGTGATGGCGGCGGCGCGCTGCGCGTCGGCGGTGGACCGGCCCGCGCCGAGCGCCATGTTGCCGGGGAACTGCGTCGCGGGCGGCCCGATGCGGGTGACGATCCCCATCTCCTGATCGGTGGAGACGGTCAGCGGGACGTGGCTGCCGCTGCGCAGAGCGGCGCGCTGGAGCCCGTTGGACAGCGCGGCGACCTGCCGCGGCGTGTCGATGTTGTCCCGCGTGGCGTTGTTGAAGTAGACGACCCCGCCGGGGTGGAACTTCCGCACCACGTCGGCCGCCGTGTCCACGCCGAAGTCCCGCTGGTTGCCGGGGTGGACCTCGTCGGCGGACTGCCCGTGCACCCACGTGACGAAGAGCTGGCCGACCTTGTCCTCCAGGGACATGTGCCGCAGCAGGCGGGACGCGGCGGCCGACGCGTCGAGGGGCGTCGGCGTCGCGTCGGACTCCGCCACCGCGCTGCCCGGCGTCACCGCCAGGGCCGTGGTCAGGACCGCCGCGAGCAGCGGGCCGGCGATCGGGCTGCTGAGCCGGGGCACGGCGCCTCCCAGACGAGTGTGAAAACTTTTCACGATCAGGAAGAACTTCCCGCACGTCACCCACGTCACCCACGTGACTCCGGCGGGTCGACGGGTCGCGCTGAGTGGCATTCTGCCCCGCGAAGCGCCTGTTGTCCGGTGCGAGCGCCGTAGTCCCCCCGTCTGGGGGCGTGAAAAAGGGGCGGTGCCCCGCGGATCGTGACCCCGGGGGCACCGCCCTCGCGCGGACGACCGAGTTACCAGGCGTGCAACTCATGTCGTACAGATCTGGCCTCGGCGTCCGGCGTCCCGGTACGCAGGCCCTAGACGACCAAGCCTCCCGCGGCGTGCTGCGCGTGGGTGCTCGGCGTCCGCGCACGGAGCTCTGTCGGGGTGAACGGTGCTTCTCCTCCGCTCCGTCCCTGGCCGACCCGAAGTCCGCACCTCATTTGTACGTCGTGGCGCGCATCACATCAAGGTCTCGGACGAGTGCACCGGTCAAGGCACGGTGAGTAGCGGTTGGTGCTGTCTGCCAGGGGTTTTCGCCTCCGGTACCGCCGAGCGGGCGGCGGTCGTGCACGGGAGCGTTCAGCTCCTGCGGCGGCGCCTGATGCCGTACCAGGCGGCACCGGCCGCGGCCGCCGCGCCGAGACCGATCGCGGTCGCCGCGACGGTCGCCCCGGACGGCGTGGGGATGCGCGACCGCAGCGGCACCGGGTCGGAGAACGTGAGCACCGGCCAGCCGCGCTGCGCCGCGATCTTGCGCAGTCCCCGGTCCGGGTTGACCACCGTCGGGTGACCCACCAGCTCCAGCAGCGGCAGGTCCGTCACGGAGTCGGAGTAGGCGAAGCTCCGCGACAGGTCGTAGCCGTGCTCGGCCGCCAGCTCCCGCGCCGCCACGGCCTTGTTCTCGCCGTAGCAGTAGAAGTCGACGACACCCGAGTAGCGGCCCTCCGTCACGGCCATCCGCGTGCCGACGCTGTGCGTGGCGCCGATCATGCTGGCGATCGGCGCCACCAGCTCGTCGCCGGAGGCGGACACCACGACGATGTCGTGCTCCTCCTCCTTGTGGTCGGCGACCAGCTGGGTGGCCTCCTTGTAGACCAGGGGGTCCACGATGTCGTGCAGCGTCTCGTCCACGATCGCGCGAACCTGCTCGACGTCCCAGCCCTCGCACAGCGCGGTGATGTGCGCGCGCATCCGGTCCATCTGGTCGGCGTCCGCGCCCGCCAGCATGAACACGAACTGCGCGTAGGCGCTCTTGAGCACCGCGCGGCGGTTGATGAGGCCCTCGCGGAAGAAGGGACGGCTGAACGCGAGCGTGCTCGACTTGGCGATGACGGTCTTGTCCAGGTCGAAGAACGCGGCGACTCGGCTGCCTTGCGCGGACTGCTCGCCGCTGCCTGGATCGGTCACCCGGCAAGCTTAGGTGCGCACCCGCGGTCCGCGTGCTGGCCCCTGGTCCGCCCGCGGACGCGGCGGGGCGTCTCCTCCGGACGGGATCGGACCGCGACCGATCGGAGACTGCTGGGGGTCTTCTCCGGTGAAGAGACGCACGGGGTGGCCCGAGGGGGATACAGTAGGAGGGTCCGGTTCGCCGGACGGGTTCAGTCCGACCCCCCGGGACTGAACCGATGACGACCCCCGTCCCTCCCCCCTGGCGGGGGTCGTCCCATGTCCGGGGTCGGTCGAGCCCTGCTCCCGCACCCCGTTTCCGAGGCTCTTCCGCGCCCGGCGAGCCCGTGCGAGCGCCCAACCCCCCATCCTCTCGCGGGGGTCCGACGATTTCGGCGATCCCCCTGCGGGGGAGCCGGAGCTGTCCACAGCCCTCGATCTGTCCACATGTCGATCATGAATGCTTGTGGTGTTGGTCACGAGGTTCCACGGTGGTCACGGCCCCGCGCTGCTCCGGCGGGGCGTGCCGAACGCCGAGGGAGAACACCGTGGACGACGAGACGCGCCGGCCGGTGGCGCTGGTCGACGACGACGCGCTGCTGGACGACGTCCTGCGGCTGGCCGCCGCCGCGGGCTGCGCCGTGGACCGCGTGCCGGACGTGCCCGCACTGCGCGGAGCGTGGAGCACGGCGCCGCTCGTGCTGCTCGACGCGCTGGCCGCCGCCGCGGTCGCCGGGGCGGAGCTCCCCCGGCGCGCGGGAGTCCTGCTCGTGGGAACCGGTCCGCCGGAGGACGACGTCTGGCAGCACGCCGTGGCGCTCGGAGCCGAACGCGTCCTCGACCTGCCCGACGCCGAGGAGTGGCTGGTCGAGGCGTTCGCCGACGTGCTCGAACACCCCGGCGGAGCCGCGGGGCGGGTGCTCGCGGTGCTCGGCGGACGCGGTGGAGCCGGCGCCTCCGTGCTCGCCGCCGCAGTCGGCCGTGCCGTGCTGCGCTCCGGCGGACGCGCCCTGCTCGTCGACTGCGACCCCCTGGGCGGCGGACTCGACCTCGCGCTCGGCGTCGAGGGCGAGACCGGGCTGCGCTGGCCGGGACTGCGCCTGTCCGGCGGGCGCGTCGCGGCGTCCGCGCTGCGCTCGGCGCTGCCGGGCGGGTCCGGCGGACTGACCGTCCTGTCCTGCGACCGCGACGGACCGGGCCCCGAACCCGACGCCGTGGCCGCCGTCGTCGAGGCGGGCAGGCGCGGCGGTGACACCGTCGTGTGCGACCTGCCGCGCCAGCTCACCGACGCCGCGTGCGCCGCGCTGGACCGCGCCGACCTGTCCGTCCTCGTCGTACCGGCCGAGGTGCGCGCCTGCGCCGCCGCCGCCCGCGTCGCCCGCCGCGCGGCGGAGCGCGGAGCCCGGCCGCGGGTGCTGGTGCGCGGGCCGTCCCCCGGAGGGCTGCGGTCCGAGCAGGTGGCAGCGGCGATCGGCCTGCCGCTGCTCACCTCCATGCGGCCCGAACCGGGCCTCGCCTCCGCGCTCGACCGCGGCACGTTCCCCGACCGCTCCGGCGGACCGCTCGCCACGGCGGCCGTCGCCGTGCTGAGGGAGCTGATGTCGTGAGCACCCCCGAACTCGTCGACCGGGTGCGGCGCAGCCTCGCCACCAGGGGGCAGCGGATCACCCCGGCCGTCGTCGCCGACGCGGTGCGCCGCGAAGCCGGAGGTGTCCTCGGCGACTCCGACGTCCTGCACGCCCTGCGCGTGCTGCGCCAGGAGTTCGTCGGCGCCGGACCGCTGGAGGACCTGCTGCGCGACCCCGGCACCACCGACGTCCTCGTCACCGGGCCGGACGAGGTGTGGGTCGACGGCCGCGACGGCCTGCGCCGCACCGGCGTCCGCTTCCCGGACGAGGCGTCCGTGCGCCGCCTCGCCCAGCGCCTCGCCGTCGCGGCGGGCAGGCGGCTGGACGAGGCCGCGCCCTGCGCCGACGGCTGGCTGCCCGGCGCGGCGATCAGGGTGCACGCCGTCCTGCCGCCCGTGTCGGCCACCGGCACCTGCCTGTCGCTGCGCGTGCTCCGCCCGGCGGCCCACGACCTCGACGCGCTGCGCGACCTCGGCACCTTCGACCGCGCCACGGCCGCCCTGCTGCGGGCGATCGTCACCGCGCGGCTGGCGTTCCTCGTGGTCGGCGGAACGGGTTCGGGCAAGACGACCCTGCTGGCGAGCCTGCTCGGCTGCGTCCCGCACGACCAGCGCGTCGTCTGCGTCGAGGACGCCGGTGAGCTGCACCCGGACCACCCGCAGGTCGTCCGGCTGCTCGCCAGACCGGCCAACGTGGAGGGCGCGGGCGAGATCACCCTGCGGCAGCTGGTGCGCCAGGCCCTGCGCATGCGCCCGGACCGGATCGTCGTCGGAGAGGTGCGCGGAGCCGAGGTCGTGGAGCTGCTCGCCGCCCTGAACACCGGCCACGACGGCGGCGCGGGCACCCTGCACGCCAACTCGCCGGCCGAGGTGCCCGCCCGGCTGGAGGCGCTGGCCGCGCTCGGCGGTCTGGACCGGGCGGCCCTGCACAGCCAGGCCGCCGCCGCGCTCCAGGTCGTGCTGCACGTGCGACGAGGACCGGGAGGCACCAGGGAACTCGCCGAGATCGGTGTGGTCCGCCGCCGCGGCGACGTGCTGGAGGTGGCGCCCGCCCTGCGGCGGGGGTCGGGCTGGCAGGAAGCGTCGGCCGACCTGCTGGGCCTGCTGGCCGAGCGCGGCGCGGAGGTGTCCCGGTGACGGCCGGGACGGCGTCGGCGCTGGTGGCCGCGGCCCTGCTGCTCGTGCCGCGCGCCCCCGCGCCGGTCCGGGTGCGGATGCTGCTCGGCGGCGAGCGGCGCACGGCGCCGCGGCGGTTCCGGCTGCCGAGACCGGGTGGGGCGCTCGCCGGGCTGCTGCCGGGACTGCTGCTCGGTCCGGCGGGCGGCCTCGCCGGAGCCCTGGTCGGAACCGTCGTCTGGCGCGGGTGGCGCGGGCGGGCCGCCGACCGGGCTCGGCTCACCGCCACCTCCGCCGTCGCCGCCGGGCTGGGCGCGCTCGTCGCCGAACTCCGGGTGGGCGCCCACCCGGCGACCGCGGCCCGCGGTGCGGCACAGGACGCGCAGGTCCCCGCCGGTGAGGTGTTCGACGTGATCGCCTCCACCGCCGAGCTGGGCGGTGAGGTCGACGCGGCCCTCACCGACCTCGCCGCGCGGCGGCCCGCGCTGCACACCGCGCTCGGCGGGATCGCGCGGGCGTGGACGCTGTCCGCCCACCACGGGGTGCCGCTCGCCGACGTCCTCGACGCGGTCCGTCACGACCTGGACCGCCGCGTCGCGTTCGCGGCGCAGGTCCACGCCAGGATGGCCGGGCCGAGGGCCAGCGCCGCCGTGCTCGCCGGGCTGCCGCCGCTCGGCGTGCTCCTCGGCGAGATCGGCGGAGCCGCACCGCTGCGGGTCCTGTCCTCCACCACCGCCGGACAGGTGCTCCTGGTCCTCGGCGCGCTGCTCGTCTGCGCCGGACTGCTGTGGAGCGCGCGGCTCACCGACCGGGCGGTGCCGTCGTGACCCTCGCCCTGCTCGCCGCCGCGCTGGTGCTGCTGCCCGCCGCCCGCCCACCCCTCGGGCGGCTGCGTCCCCCGCCACCGGCACCCCCGCCGTGCCGCGCGCCGCCGCGCACCGACGAACCGCTCGTCCTCGCCGGCGGGTGGGACCTGCTCGCCGCGTGCCTGAGCGCCGGGCTCCCCGTGGCCACGGCGGTGCGCGCGGTCGTGCCGGCCCTGCCGCCGGACGCCGGAGCGGTCCTGCGCCGCGTCGGGGACCTGCTGGCCCTCGGCTCGGACCAGGTGACCGCCTGGGCGCCGGCGCTGGAGCACCCGGCCACGGCCCCGCTCGCGCGGGGAGCGCGGCGCACCGCCAGGTCGGGGACCGCGCTGGCGGGGTTCGCCGCCGACCTGGCCGTCCGGGTGCGCGCGGAGGCGGACGACCGGGCCGAGGCGGTCGCCCAGCGGGCCGGGGTGCTCGTCGCCGCGCCGCTCGCCGCCTGCTTCCTGCCCGCGTTCCTCTGCCTCGGCGTCGTCCCGGTCGTCCTCGGTCTCGCCGAGCGCTTCACGACCACCTGGTGACACCCGATCAGGTGTCACCCCCCGAACGAATGGAGATCGACATGTTCCGCAGGACCAGGCTCGTCCTCGCCCGCGACACCGGGACGAGCACGGCCGAGTACGCCATCGGCACGCTCGCCGCCGCGGCCGTCGCCACCGCCCTGTACGTGGTGCTCAGCGGCGACACCGTCGCGTCGGCGCTCGCCGACCTCGTGCAGCGGGCGCTGTCGGTCCGGACGTGAGGGACGACCGCGGCGCGGTGACGGTGGAGGCCGCCGTCGCGGTGTGCGGCATCGTGCTGTTCTTCACGCTCGCCGCGTCCGGGTTCGGCGCGGTGCTCGACCAGCTCCGCTGCACCGACGCGGCCCGCGAGGCCGCCCGCCTCGTCGCCCGCGGCGAGGCGGGCCGCGCCGGACCGGTGGTGGAGCGGATCGCGCCCGGCGCGGCGCTGCGCGTGCACGTGCACGGCGACGAGGTGGAGGTGCGGGTGAGCGCCGGGCCGGTCAGCGCTCTCCTGCCCGGCGTGGCCCCGGCCGCGACCGCCCACGCCGTGCTGGAGCCGGGAGCTGCGCCGTGATCCGGGACGATCGCGGATCGGCGACGGTGTTCGCCGTCGCCGTCCTCGCCGTGCTGTTCTCCCTCGTGGTGCTCGGCGTGCGGGTCGGGGAGGCGGTCGTGCTGCGGCACCGGGTGACGGCAGCCGCCGACCTGGCCGCGCTCGCCGCCGCGGGAGCCCTCGCCTCCGGCGGCGGTGGGGAGGAGGCGTGCCGCCGGGCGCGGTGGGTGGCGGAGCGGACGGGGGCGGCGCTGGACTCCTGCGCGGTGAGCGGACGGGAGGTGACGGTCGCGCTGTCCGCTCCTCTCGCGGGCGTCGGCACGACCAACGCGAACGCGCGTGCAGGCCCGGCTGAAGCGTGAGATCCGCTCGACGCGACGAACGGTCGTCGTCACACGGTGAGCGGACTCACAACCCCCCTGTTCGTGGGATGGGCCGTTCGGTCAGCGGAAGTCGACCGTTCTGCCGCTCGTTCACCCGACCTTCGTTCGCCGTTCCAGAGCTACCAGTTGCCGACCGGGGGTTACCCGAGCCCCCGTCGATGTCGTTAGTTGGAGTGGCAGCACCGCAGCGGTGCGGCGAACGGACGAGGAGGCGACAGGACATGGATTGGTCGGACAGTTGGCGCGGGGCCTTCCGCATCGAGCTCAGGGCAGAGGCTGTGAGCCTCGCCTGGCGCGGCTGGCCCGTGATGCCGGGAACTGCTCCGACCGGTACCGACGAGATCCCGGTTCCCGTGCACGCCGACTGGCAGGACCGGGTCGGCACCGCGAAGCCCGAGGAGGTCGCCACCTGGTGGGCCGGCAACACCCACGGCCTGCTGCTCGCCACCGGCCGCGTCGTCGACGCGATCGAGGTGAGCGCCGACCTCGGCCGCCGCGCCGCGACCGCGCTGCGCACCATCGGCATCCCGGTGCCGATCATCGCCACCCCGTCCGGCCGCTGGATGTTCCTCGTGGCGTCCGGCCGGGAACTGCGGGCCGAGCTGGCCGCGCAGGACGACGTCCGGCTCTTCGCGGCCGGTGACCACATCGCGCTTCCCCCCACTCCCTTCCAGCACGGTGTCGCGCACTGGCGCGTGAAGCCACAGATCTGCGGCTGGAACGCTCCCGCGTCGGACGTCGTGCAGGACGCACTGGTCGAGGCCGTCCACGACCAGGTGCTCAGCGGTGCTCAGCGGCTCGTCGCCGCCGAGTCCGTCTGAGAGTTCAGGACCAGGCCGTGCTGGGCGTCGGTTCCACCCGCTCCGACAGCCCCCAGCACGACGTCCAGCACGGCCTTTCCACCCGCCTTGTCCAGCGGATCGTTGCCGTTCCCGCACTTCGGCGACTGAACGCAGGACGGGCAGCCAGCCGGGCACGCACACGATGCGATCGCCTCCCGAGTAGCGACCAGCCACGGGACAACAGCGGCAAAGCCGCGGTCGGCAAAGCCGGCTCCCCCGGGATGACCGTCGTGCACGAACACCGTCGCCTCCCCGGTGTTCGGATGCAGGGCGGTCGATACCCCGCCGATGTCCCACCGGTCACAGGTCGCGAAGAGCGGTAGCAGGCCGATCGCCGCGTGTTCGGCGGCGTGCAGCGCGCCGGGGACGCGCGCCGGATCCAGACCGGCGCCCCCCGGCGCGCTGCCGCTCAGCAGCTCGTCGCTCACCGTGTACCAGACGGCCCTGGTGAGCAGCGTCTGCGCCGGAAGGTCCAGGACGACCTGGTCCAGCACCCGGCCCGACGGCAGCTTCCTCAGGTAGCCCACCACCTGCGAGGTCACCTCGACCTCGCCGAGACACACCGACACGCCGTCGAACTCGCGCTTCTCCAGCGTCCGCACCACCGCGATGTCGATGACGTCGCGCGGTGTCGTCGTCCACTCCGGATCCTCGTCGTGCACCACGGCCAGTCCGCTGTCCAGGTCGAGCTCGTCCACCACGTACGACCTGCCCTGGTGCAGGTACACCGCTCCGGGGTGGACGGACCAGCACGCCGAGCCGGGGTCGACGGTGCCCAGCATCCGGCCGGAGTCGCCCTCCACCACCACGATCTGCTCGCCACCCGACCCCCGGATGTCGACTCCGGCGTGCGGCCGGTCGTGCGACGTCCAGTACCAGCCCTGCGGACGCTTGCGCAGCAGCTTCTCCGCCACCAGGTCGTCCAGCACGGCGCGGGCCACGTCCCCGCCGAACTCGGCCAGGCAGTCGGGCGTCAGCGGCAGCTCCGCCGCCGCGCACGCCAGCTGCGGGCCGAGGACGTACGGGTTCGCCGGGTCCAGCACGGTCGCCTCGACCGGCCGGTCCAGCACGGCGGCCGGGTTGTGCACGAGGTAGGTGTCCAGCGGGTCGTCGCGCGCCACGAACACCACCAGCGCCCCGTCGCCCGAACGCCCGGCCCGCCCGGCCTGCTGCCAGAACGACGCCAGCGTGCCCGGGTACCCGGCCACCACGACGGCGTCCAGCCCGGCGATGTCCACGCCCAGTTCCAGGGCGTTCGTCGTCGCCACCCCGAGCAGGTCACCGGTCGACAGCGCCCTCTCCAGGGCGCGGCGCTCCTCCGGCAGGTACCCGGCGCGGTAGGCGGCGACCCGCTCGACCAGATCGGCGTCCACTTCGGACAGGATGCGGCGCGCGCCCAGCGCCGTCAGCTCCGCTCCGCGCCGGGAGCGCACGAACGCGAGCGACCGCGCACCCTCGACGACCAGGTCGGCCAGGACGCGGGAGGTCTCCGCGCCCGCCGACCTGCGCACCGGGGCGCCGTTCTCCCCGGAGACCTCGTCCAGCAGCGGCGGTTCCCACAGCGCCACGGTCCGCGCCGCGCGCGGTGAGGTGTCCTCGGTGACGGCCACGCACTCCGCGCCCAGCAGCCGGGTGGCGGACGCGGCCGGTTCGGACACCGTCGCCGAGGCCAGCACGAACACCGGGTCCGCTCCGTACTTGCGGGCCACCCGGCGCAGGCGGCGCAGCAGCAGCGCCACGTGCGAGCCGAACACGCCCCGGTAGGAGTGGCACTCGTCGACGACCACGAAGGACAAGCGGCGGAAGAACCCGGCCCAGCGCGAGTGCTGGGGCAGCACCCCGCGGTGCAGCATGTCGGGGTTGCTGAACACCCAGTTGGCGTGGGCGCGCACCCAGTCGCGCTCGGCCGTCGGCGTGTCGCCGTCGAACGACGCGGCCCGCACGCCGGCGAGGCCGAGTTCGCGGATCGAGCGGAGCTGGTCGGCGCCGAGCGCCTTGGTGGGGGACAGGTACAGGGCGGTGGAGCGCGGTTCGTCGAGCAGGCGGCTCAGCACCGGGAGCTGGTAGGCCAGCGACTTCCCCGAGGCGGTGCCCGTCGCCAGCACGACGTGCCGCCCGGAGTTCGCCAGGTCGGCGGCCCGCACCTGGTGCGACCAGGGCTCGGGCACGCCGTGCTCGCGCAACGCGGTCACGACCTCGGGCGACGCCCACTCGGGCCACGGCGCGGTCTGCGCGACACGCCCGGCGAGATCGCGGACGTGGGTCAGGGGCGACTCGCCCGCCGGCACGCCGGCGAGCACCCGCTCCAGCAGGCGTCGGCCCCGCTCGGCCGCGTCCTCGTCCACCACGCACTTCAGCTTTGCACACGGCACCGGCGAGGACGCTCGCATAACGGTGTGTGCACGGATCGCGACAGATCAACGATCTTGAGCGCTTTACCCATAGACTCCCGCAATTGCACCTGAATGAGGGGTGTGTCACGTTGCGTCGGGGCCGACGCGCGGCTGGCCGGCTCCTGGCGTGGTCGAACAGGCAGAGTTCACACCAGGAGGACGGATGTCCCGGCAGTTCCTCGCGGAGGGTCTAGAGCTCTCCGGAGGTGATCGCGGTGTCGTCGCCGTGGTCGCCGTTGTCGCCCTCGCGGCCCTCGTCATCGGTTACGTCCTGCTCCGGGAGGTGCTGGCCGCCGGCCAGGGCACCCCGAAGATGCAGGAGATAGCCAAGGCCGTCCAGGAGGGTGCGGCGGCATACCTCAACCGCCAGTTCCGAACGCTCGCGATCTTCGTCGTGATCGTGTTCGTGCTGCTGTTCCTGCTCCCGGCGGACGACCTCGGCGAGAAGATCGGCCGTTCGCTGTTCTTCATCGTCGGCGCCCTCTTCTCCGCGAGCATCGGCTACCTCGGCATGTGGTTGTCGACCCGCGCGAACGTGCGCGTCGCCGCCGCGTCCAAGGAGGCCGGAGGCCGCGAGAAGGCCACCCGCATCGCCTTCCGCACCGGCGGCGTGGTCGGCATGATGACCGTCGGCCTCGGACTGTTCGGCGCCGCTGTCGTCGTCCTGGTCTACGCGGGCCAGGCCCCGAGGGTCCTGGAGGGCTTCGGCTTCGGCGCGGCGCTCCTCGCGATGTTCATGCGCGTCGGCGGCGGCATCTTCACCAAGGCGGCCGACGTGGGCGCCGACCTCGTCGGCAAGGTCGAGCAGGGCATCCCGGAGGACGATCCGCGCAACGCCGCCACCATCGCCGACAACGTCGGCGACAACGTGGGCGACTGCGCCGGCATGGCCGCGGACCTGTTCGAGTCCTACGCGGTCACCCTGGTGGCGTCGCTGATCCTGGGCACCGCCGCGTTCGGCACGCAGGGTCTGCTGTTCCCGCTGATCGTGCCCGCCATCGGCGTGCTCACCGCCGTGCTCGGCGTCTACACGACCAGGGCGCGCGCGGGGGAGAGCGGCCTGTCGGCCATCAACCGCTCCTTCTACGTCTCCGCGATCGTCTCCGCCGTGCTGTGCACGGTGGCCGCGTTCGTCTACCTGCCGTCGTCGTTCGCGAACCTCGACGGCGTGTCGGAGGAGATCAGGGGCACCAGCGGCAACCCGGCGCTCGTCGCCGCCGTCGCCGTGATCATCGGCATCGCGCTCGCCGCGGTCATCCTCAAGCTCACCGGCTACTACACCGGCACCGAGCACAAGCCGGTCAAGGAGGTCGGCGAGACCTCCAGGACCGGCGCGGCCACGGTCATCCTGTCCGGCATCTCGCTGGGCTTCGAGTCGGCCGTCTACACGGCACTGGTCATCGCCGCCGCCGTGTACGGGGCGTTCCTGCTGTCCGGCTCGGTCGTCGTCGCGCTGTTCGCGGTGGCCCTGGCCGGGTGCGGCCTGCTGACGACCGTCGGCGTCATCGTCGCGATGGACACCTTCGGGCCGGTCAGCGACAACGCGCAGGGCATCGCGGAGATGTCCGGCGACGTCGACGGCGAGGCCGCGCAGATCCTCACCGAGCTGGACGCGGTCGGCAACACCACCAAGGCCATCACCAAGGGCATCGCCATCGCCACCGCGGTGCTCGCCGCGACCGCGCTGTTCGGCTCCTACAAGGACGCCATCACGCAGGCGCTGACCGAGGTCGGCGGCGCGTTCGACGACTCCGAGTTCGTGTCGTTCGCCCCGAACGTCCTGGTCGGGCTCATCATCGGCGCCGCGGTCGTGTTCATGTTCTCCGGTCTCGCCGTGAACGCCGTCACCCGCGCCGCGGGCGCCATCGTGTTCGAGGTGCGGCGGCAGTTCCGGGAGAACCCGGGCATCATGGACGGCACGGTGAAGCCCGAGTACGGCCGCGTCGTCGACATCTGCACCAGGGACTCGCTGCGCGAACTGGCCACCCCCGGCCTGCTCGCCGTGCTGGCGCCGATCGCCGTGGGCTTCGGCCTGGGCGTCGGTCCCCTCGCGGGCTTCCTGGCCGGCTCCATCGCGACCGGCACGCTCATGGCCGTGTTCCTGGCCAACTCCGGTGGCGCCTGGGACAACGCGAAGAAGCTCGTCGAGGACGGCCACCACGGCGGCAAGGGCTCCGAGGCGCACGCCGCCACGGTCATCGGCGACACCGTCGGCGACCCGTTCAAGGACACCGCCGGTCCCGCGATCAACCCGCTCATCAAGGTGATGAACCTGGTGTCGGTGCTGATCGCGCCCGCGATCGTGCTGTTCTCCGTGGGCGACGACGCCTCGTCCGGCGTGCGCACGGGCATCGCGGTGCTCGCCGCGCTGATCATCGTCGCGGCGGTCGTCGTGTCGAAGCGCCGCAGCACCAAGATCGCCGACACGCCGGTGGAGGCGGCCAGCAGCGGCACCGTCTGATCCACCGATCACCACCCGAGGGGGCGTTCCCACCGCGGAGCGCCCCCTCGGCGCGTCCGGGGGCGGGTAGTTTCAACGGCACGACAACCGCGACTCCGACCGCAGGGAGACGACATGCGCTCGCGTTCGTTCGCCGCGCTCACCGGGGCCGCGCTGGCCGCGGCCGCGCTGGCCGGCTGCAGCGGTTCCGACGGTGGCGGCACCCCGGCGAGCACCACCGCGTCCAGCACGGACGGCGCGACGGTCGCCTACGTCGACGGGGTGTGCGGGGCGGTCACCTCGTTCGCCGGGGCGTCCTCCACGGCACCGCAGCTCGACGCCGCCGACCCGGAGAAGCTCAAGAGCGAGATGGCCGCCTACGTGGGCCGGATGTCCGACGCGTTCGCCACCACCGCCGACCAGCTGAAGCAGGTCGGCGCGTCGCCGGTCGCGGGCGGCGACGAGGTCGTCGCGAAGCTCACCGACACGTTCAGCCGCCTCTCCGGCACGTTCGCCGACGCCAGGACGGCGGTGGAGAAGGCCGACGCGAACGACCCCAGCGGCGGGCTCCAGGTCGCGGGGGAGGCCATCGCGGCGCTCACGGAGCTGGCCGATCCGCTCAAGGAGGTCCAGGCCGTGCCCGAGCTCCAGGACGCCTACGAGAAGGCGCCGAAGTGCCAACAGCTGGCCAAGCTGGACGAACTGCCCGGCAGCGCTGCCCCCACGTCCTGATTTCACTCTTCCGGGTGGTAACCGGACCGGGGTGGGGAACCCCGTCCGGTCGTAGGCCCCTCCCCTCAGCACCAGACGGAACTGGAGATCTTCGATGAGGCAACGCCTCGCCGCAGCGGGTGCGCTCACCGCGGCCGCCGCACTCGCGCTCACCGCGTGCGGAAGTTCGCCCACCCCCACCGCCGGCGGCTCGCCCAGCGCGTCGCCCACCCCCACGCCCTCGACCGGCTCGGCCGCTCCGGCCGACCCCGCCGTCGCAGCCTGGAGCGACGCGTTCTGCGGCGGCATGGTCAGCGTCATCACCGGCGGCAAGGAGCTGGAGGGCCGCCTGAGCAGCGCCACCCCCGACCCGGCGGCGCTCACGCGGTCCCTCACCACCTACGCCGACACCACCGTGGCGTCGCTGCGCGACACGAAGTCCCGGCTGGAGACCCTCGGCGCACCCGGCCCGGAGATGCAGGAGCTGCACGCCAGCGCCCTGTCCGCCTACGACGCGGGCGCCCAGCAGGCCGAGCAGGTCGCGACCAGCGTCGCCGCCCTCGACGGGACCGCCCCCGACTTCGGGACGAAGGTGCTCACCGTCGTGACGCAGATGGCCGACTTCAGCACCGTGCAGGCCGCCATCACCAGCGTGCTGACCGACCAGAAGATCGCCGCGCAGCTCGACTCCTCACCCCAGTGCGTCACCCTGAAGGACCTCGCCGGGGCGTGACCCCCGGCGAACCGTGACACAGGTCGAACACCTGTTCTACCCTGGGTGACGTGGGGCAGCTGTCCTTCTACTCGGCCGAGGCACGACCTCCGGACCTGGCCGACCTGGGCGGGCTGCTGTGCGCGTCCGGCCAGGTCGTCGGCTTCGCGCGCGGCAGGGCCGCCAAGGTCTCGGTCGCCGTCGAGGACCGGTGGCGTGCCGTCGCCCTCGGCGCGGCCCTCGCCGAGCGCGGCGTCGACGCCGCCCTGTCCTCCTCCGAGGACGGGGCGCTCGTCGGCACCGCGTTCCGCACCGACCTCGCCGCGCTGGCGGCGGCCTGGCTGCGCGGCACCACCAAGGTCGTGCCGCCCGGTTTCGAGGTGAACGGCGCCGTGCTGCGCCTGTGGGCGCTCGCCGCCGGCCGCTGGACCGACACCGCCACCGGCTACCTGCTGGCGCTCGACCCGGCCGCCCCCGGAACCCACGAACCCCTCGGACACGCCCTCGGCGCATCCGGTCTCCCCGTCGCGCCGGTGATCGCCCCGACCGGGGGACCGGCGCTGCGCATCACCGGCCGACGCCGCCTCGCCAGGCTCGCTGAGCTGGTCGGGAGTGCTCCGAGCGGAGCCTGCGGACGCACCTGGCCGGCCGCCTAGCCGGTCCTGCCAGCGGGTGATCCTGGACGGTTGTGTCACTCTGTCTCGTCATGGACTACCCGTCCGGCGACGCGGACAAGGCACACTGGCGGGTCGAGACGCAGGGTTGGAAGAGAGCGGGACAGCGTGGCTGGATCGACACGGACGAGAAAGAGCTCCGGGGCGACGGGTGACGGCAATCGCCGATTGGTGATCGTCGAGTCGCCCGCGAAGGCGCGCAAGATCGCGTCCTACCTCGGCAGCAACTTCGTCGTCGAATCCTCCAAGGGACACATCCGCGACCTGCCGAGAGGCGCGGCGGACGTGCCCGCCAAGTACAAGGGCCAGCCGTGGGCCAGGCTCGGCGTCGACGTGGACCACGACTTCGAGCCGCTCTACGTCGTGACCCCGGACAAGAGGTCCACGGTCACCGAGCTCAAGGAAGCCCTCAAGGACGTCGACGAGCTCTACCTCGCGACGGACGGCGACCGCGAGGGCGAGGCCATCGCCTGGCACCTGCTCGACACGCTCAAGCCGAAGATCCCCGTCCGCCGGATGGTCTTCCACGAGATCACCGAGCCCGCGATCCTCGCCGCCGCGGCCAACCCCCGCGACCTCGACCAGGACCTGGTCGACGCGCAGGAGACCCGCCGCATCCTCGACCGCCTCTACGGCTACGAGGTCAGCCCCGTGCTGTGGAAGAAGGTCATGCCGAAGCTCTCGGCGGGCCGCGTGCAGTCGGTGGCGACGCGCATCGTCGTGGAGCGCGAGCGCGAGCGGATGAAGTTCGTGACCGCCTCCTACTGGGACATCTCGGCGACCATGGACGCCGGTCCCGACGCCACCCCGCGCACCTTCGGCGCCCGGCTGGTCGCCGTCGACGGCACCCGCCTCGCCAGCGGTCGCGACTTCGGCTCCGACGGCCGCCTCAAGGACGGCGTCGACGTGCGCCTGCTCGACGAGCCCGAGGCGCGTCAGCTCGCCACCGGCCTCGTCGACACGAGCCTGTCCGTCGCGAGCGTCGAGGAGAAGCCGTACAGCCGCAAGCCGTACGCGCCGTTCATGACCTCCACGCTCCAGCAGGAGGCGGGCCGCAAGCTGCGCTTCACCGCCGACCGCACCATGCGGACCGCGCAGAAGCTCTACGAGAACGGCTACATCACCTACATGCGAACCGACAGCACCACGCTGTCGGAGACCGCGATCACCGCCGCGCGCTCCCAGGCCACCGAGCTGTACGGCGCGCAGTACGTGTCCGACAAGCCGCGCCAGTACACCCGCAAGGTCAAGAACGCGCAGGAGGCCCACGAGGCGATCCGCCCCGCCGGAGAGGTGTTCCGCACCCCCGGCGAGGTCGCCCGCGAGCTGGACTCCGACGAGTTCAAGCTCTACGAGCTGATCTGGCAGCGCACCATCGCGTCGCAGATGAACGACGCGCGCGGCAACACCACCAGCGTCCGCGTCGTCGGCACCGCGGCCACCGGCCAGGAGTGCACGTTCGCCGCCTCCGGTCGCACCATCACCTTCGCCGGGTTCCTCAAGGCCTACGTCGAGACCGTCGACGCCGAAGCGGGCGGCGAGTCGGACGACGCCGAGTCGCGGCTGCCGCAGCTCGTGCGGGACCAGGCCGTCACCGCGGCAGAGCTGTCCGCGGACGGCCACTCCACGAGCCCGCCGCCGCGCTTCACCGAGGCCAGCCTGATCAAGACGATGGAGGAGCTGGGCATCGGCCGCCCCTCCACCTACGCCTCCATCATCAGCACCGTCCAGGACCGCGGCTACGTGTGGAAGAAGGGCTCCGCCCTGGTCCCCTCGTGGGTCGCCTTCGCCGTCGTCGGCCTGCTGGAGCGGCACTTCGGACGCCTGGTGGACTACGACTTCACCGCCGCGCTGGAGGACGAGCTGGACGGCATCGCCGCCGGTCGTCAGCAGCGCACCACCTGGCTGTCGGGCTTCTACTTCGGCGGCAGCGTCGGCCCGGAGAGCTCCGTCGGCCGCTCCGGCGGCCTGAAGAAGCTCGTCGGATCGAGCGTCGAGGAGATCGACGCCCGCGAGGTCAACTCCATCCCGCTGTTCGCCGACGCCGAGGGCCGCACCGTCGTGGTCCGCGTCGGCCGCTACGGGCCGTACCTGGAGCGCGAGGTCGACGGCGCGTCGCAGCGGGCGAACCTGCCGGACGACCTGCCGCCCGACGAGCTGAGCACCGACATCGCGGAGAAGCTGTTCTCCACGCCGCAGGAGGGGCGCTCGCTGGGCACCGACCCGGTGAGCGGGCACGAGATCGTGGCGAAGGAGGGACGCTTCGGCCCGTACGTGACCGAGGTGCTGCCCGAGCCCGCCGAGGGCAAGAAGGCGGCCAAGCCGCGCACCGGCTCGCTGTTCAAGTCGATGTCGCTCGACACCGTCACCCTCGACGACGCGCTGAAGCTGCTGTCCCTGCCCAGGATCGTCGGCAAGGACCCCGAGACCGGCGCGGAGATCACCGCGCAGAACGGCCGCTACGGGCCGTACCTGAAGAAGGGCACCGACTCGCGGTCGCTGACGGGCGAGGAGCAGCTCTTCACGGTCACGCTCGACGAGGCCCTCGCCATCTACGCCGAGCCGAAGAAGCGCGGCCGGTCGGCCGCCGCCGCGCCGCCGCTCAAGGAGATGGGCAACGACTCGGTGTCGGGCAAGCCGATGGTGGTCAAGGACGGCCGCTTCGGGCCGTACGTCACCGACGGCGAGGTCAACGCGTCGCTGCGCAAGAGCGACAGCGTGGAGGGCCTGACCGACGAGCGCGCCTCCGAGCTGCTGGCGGAGAAGCGCGCGAAGGGTCCGGCTCCGAAGAAGAAGGCCGCGCCGCGCAAGCGCACGCCCGCCAAGTCGAAGTCCTGACCGCTCTCCGCACGCCCCCGCCGGAACGTCCGCGTTCCGGCGGGGGGCGCGGAGCGGTCCACAGCCCGCCGGTTGTCCACAGGCGGCGCGCTTCACCCGTCCACGGCGTCTGAGCTGGGTAGACTGGCCTCGGGGCCGTCCCCCGGTGAGGGTGGGGGGTGGGTTGTTCCGCGCGCGCGAGGAGGTGGGCACCGATGCCTCGTGCGAGGTGGAGCGGTGAGTCGTGGACCCCGGACGGTACGCACGCACCAGCGCCGCTGCCCCTGTGGCCCGATCCGCTCGCC
Source organism: Umezawaea beigongshangensis (assembly GCF_016464305.1). GTDB lineage: Bacteria > Actinomycetota > Actinomycetes > Mycobacteriales > Pseudonocardiaceae > Umezawaea_A > Umezawaea_A beigongshangensis. The sequence goes on along the minus strand of NZ_JAEIOJ010000015.1, from coordinate 30,705 downwards.
GGGCTGGTGACGGCCGACGTGCCCCCCGAACCCGCTGCCCCGGTCGTGCTCCCGGTCATCACCCTCCCCGCGCCGCAGGCCGTTCCGGGCCTCGTGCACCGTCCCGCGCGGGCTCGCCACCGCCCCGCTCACCAGCGGGAGCCGCAGGTCGTCGCCCCCGCCGCCTCCGTCGTCGAGGAGAAGCCGCCCAGCCGGTCCGGCGGGTGGCTCCTCGCCCTGCTCGTCCTCGCCGCCGTCCTGTTCGGCGTCTTCCACGACACCATCGCCGAACTGGTCGAGATCCTCCGGTGACCCGAACCGGCCACCACCGCTCCGCGCCCCGGTTACGCTGATCGGAGAGTGAGCAGAAGGGGGTGGACACGATTCTGGGCGGACGACCGACGGACGACGCCGTCACCACGGGGCCGAACCGGACGGGGGCGCCGACGTCGAGCGCGTCCACCGGCCGCCGCCTGCGCAGTGTCCTCGCCATCAGGGCGTTCCGCCGTCTGTGGGGCGTGACGTACCTGTGCAGCATGGGCGACTGGCTGTCGTTCCTCGCACTGTCCGGCCTGGTCTCCAGCCTCACTGAGAGTTACCGGTTCGAGAGCTTCGCGCTCAGTGCCGTGGTGCTCACCCAGCTGCTGCCGGGCATCCTCTTCGCGCCGCTGGGCGGTGTGCTCGCCGACCGGTTCGACCGCCGCAAGATCATGGTGGTCTGCGACCTGCTGCGCGGCGGGCTCTTCTTCTCCATCGCGTTCATCGGCACCGCGTGGTGGCTGTTCATCGCGAACTTCCTCGTCGGCTGCTGCGCGATGGTGTGGATTCCGGCGAAGGACTCCGCCGTCCCCAACCTGCTGCGCAGGTCGGACCAGGTCGAGTCGGCCAACCAGCTCGGCCTGGTGATGACCTACGGCATCTCCGTCATCAGCGCCGCCGGGCTGTACTCCGTGATCTTCGGCGTTCCGGGCTACTTCCACGTCCAGAGCACCAACGTCGAGTTCCTCATCGCGCAGATCGCGGTCGCCATCAACGGCCTGCTCTACGTGTCCTCCGCGATCGTCGTGGCCACCCGCATCCCCGAGCTGTCCGGCCGGGCGTCCGTGGCGCGCAAGAAGCAGCGGGACGAGGACGCGCCCGGTTTCTTCGGCATGATGGGCGAGGGCATCCGCTTCGCCGCCGTCACCCCGCTGGTGCGCGGGCTGATCGTCGGCATGATCGGCGCGTTCACCGCCGCGGGTGCGGTCATCGGCACCGCCATCCCCTACGCGCAGAGCCTGCTGGGCGGCAAGAGCACCATCGGCCTGCTGTTCGTGGCGATCTTCCTGGGGCTCGCGACCGGCATGGCCATCGCGCCGCGACTGGCCCGCCGGCTCACCTACAACCGGCTGTTCGGCGTGACCATCGTCCTCGCCGGACTGAGCCTGGTGATCGTCGCCGTCGCCCCGCACCTGTGGGTGGCGCTGATCGCCGTCGCGGTCGTCGGCGGCTGTGCCGGCATCGCGTTCCTGACCGGGCTGACGATCATCGGTTCCGAGGTCGAGGACGCGATGCGCGGTCGTGTCGTCGCGCTGGTGCAGACCCTGCTGAAGGTGATCCTGGCGCTGTCGTCGCTGGTCACACCGCTGCTGGTGAGCCTGGTGCAGGTTCGCACGATCACCGTGTTCCACCATCCCATGCTGGTCGACGGCACCCGCCCGGTGCTGCTCGGCGCCGGTGTCATCGCCGCCGTCGTCGGCCTCATCGCCTACCGGCAGATGGACGACCGGCGCACCGAGAACCTGCTGTCCGACCTGCTCGCCGCGCTGCGCGGACGACCGGCGAAGACGAGCGGGCTGCTCATCGCCATCGAGGGCGACACCAGGGAGGACACCAGCGTCCAGGCGAGGCGGCTCGCCGCGGCGCTGCGCGACGAGGGCCGTGACGTCGTGCTGGCCAGCGATCCCGAACTCGACGAGCGCAGGCTGCGCAGCGTCCTGTCGTCGGCCGAGCTGACCGGGATGCGCGCGCAGGCGCTCGTCGCGGCGGCCGTGCGCGCCGACGTGGTGGAGCAGCAGGTCAGGCCCGCGCTGGACGCCGGTGGGCTGGTCGTCATGGAGCGCTACGTCGACAGCCCGCTCGCCCACTTCACGGCGGCGGGCCGGTTGGAGCCGGCCGAGCTGGAGGGCCTGGTCAACTGGGCCACCGGCCGCCTGCGCCCCGACCTGACGGTGCTGCTCGACCGGTCGCCGGGGTCGATGCCCAGCGAACTGGCCGGTGTGGACGTGGAGGACGCCGTCGGTCTCATCGGCGACGCCCGGCCCGGTAGCCGCGCCTTCGACAACGTCGAGCACCATTGGCGCGTGCAGAGCCTGCTGAGCGACATGGCGGCGGCCGATCCCGACCGCTACGTGGTGGTGGACGCCGACGGATCTCCCGACGAGGTGGCCCAGCGGGTGCGCGACGCCGTGGGCGACGCGCTCGCCCACCACCCCGCGGCGGCCCTGCGGGCGTCCTCCGGGGCGAGCGCGGTGGAGCACGCGTGAGGTCGGGTGCGTGGGCCGGGGTCGTCGGTCAGCCGGACGCCGTCGAGGTGCTGTCCACCGCGGCCGAGGCCGCCGCGACGATCATCGCGGGCGGTGAGGCGCGTCCGGGGGCGATGACGCACGCGTGGTTGTTCACCGGGCCGCCGGGGTCGGGTCGCTCGGAGGCCGCGAGGGCGTTCGCCGCGGCTCTCCAGTGCACCGCGACCGACGACCGGCCGGGCTGCGGGGCGTGTCCCGGGTGCCGCACGGCGCTCGCCGGCACCCACGCCGACGTGCGGGTGGTCGTGCCGGAGGGGTTGTCGATCTCGGTCGCGGAGATGCGCGCCCTCGTGCAGACCGCGGCGCGGCGGCCCACGACCGGCCGCTGGCAGATCGTGATCATCGCCGACGCCGAACGACTCACAGAGGGCGCGGCGAACGCGCTGCTCAAGGCCGTCGAGGAGCCTCCGGAGCGCACGGTGTTCCTGCTGTGCGCGCCGTCTGACCACCCCGACGACGTGTCCGTGACGATCCGCTCGCGCTGCCGGGTGGTGTCCCTGGGCACGCCGAGGGCGTCGGCCATCGCCGAGGTGCTGGAGCACCGCGACGGCGTGCCCCCCGAGATCGCGGCCTGGGCGGCGTCGGTCTGCGGCGGGCACGTGGGGCGGGCGAAGAGCCTCGCGACCGACGAGCAGACCCGCCTCCGCCGCGAGGCGGTGCTGCGCATCCCGCTGGCGCTGCGGCGGCCGTCTGACGTGTTCACCTGCGCGGACCAGCTCGTGCAGGCCGCGGAGGCCGAGGCGAGCGCCGCGAACGACGCCCGCAACGACGCCGAGCGCAGCGCGCTGGAGACGGCGATGGGCGCGGGGGGCACCGGCAAGGGCACGGCGTCGGCCGGTCGGGGAGCCAAGGGCGCGCTCAAGGACCTGGAGAAGCGGCAGAAGTCCCGCAGCACCCGCACCCAGCGCGACTCGCTCGACCTGGCGCTGGTCGACCTCGCCGGGTTCTACCGCGACGTGCTCGTGACGGCGACCGGCTCCGAGGCCACCCTCAACCACCCGGACCGCGCGAGCGACTCCCGCACGGCGGCGGCGTCGTGGACCCCGGAGTCGACGCTGCGCCGCCTGGAGGCCGTCCTGGCCTGTCGCGACGCGCTGGACACCAACGTCAAGCCGCGCATCGCCGTGGAGGCCATGGTGACGGTCCTGCACCGCGGCTGATCCGCCAGTCGCCCGTTCGAGCGCCGCGAGTGGACCGCTCGGGCACCCCGGACGCGGAGTCCGGGGTGCCCGAGCCCTCTCACTCCTCGGCGGAATCACCCTTCGCGGGGGGCGTCCGGCGCGGAGCGTCCGGTGTGGAGCGTCCGGCCGCTGCGTCTCCGGTTGCGGAGTTTCCGGCCTCTGCGTCCCTGGCCGCTGCGTCTCCGGCCGCTGTGTCGTCGGCCGCTGTGTCGTCGGCCGTGGTGTCCGGAGTGGACTCGTCCCCGGCGGGTCCTCCGACGGCCAGCAGCCTGCGCCGCCCCGGCGTCGCGGCCACGATCACCACGCCCGCGAGCAGCATCGCCGTGCCGGCCCAGAACAGCGGGATCGACTTGTACGCGGCGTTCGTGTGCGCGAGCGGCGGCGGTGTCGTGCCCGGCGCCTGCGGTGCCGGGCCCCCGGCGCCCGGCTGCGGCGCGGGACTCGTCGCGCACACGACCCCGTCGCGCGGGGCGGCGGCGCGGACGATCTGCTCGCCCAGCGACACCTGCGCCAGCGCGGAGGGCAGGTTCGGCAGGCTCAGCGCGTTCGTGGGCAGCAGTTGCAGGTCGAGCAGCCGCGCGGTGCCGCCGAGCATGTAGCCGGTGATCGGCGGTCCGCCCTGGACGAGCGGTCCGTCGATCGGCGTGCGCTTCTCGTTCAGCTGTGCGATCTGCAACCGCAGCACGCCCAGGTCGAGCGTGGGCAGCGTCGCGGGGACCTCGGCGCCGGAGGGCAGCAGGTCGCCCACGATGGGCAGCTTCGGCAGCCCCTCCAGCCCCGGCGTGCCGGGCAGCGGAATCGCGATCGGCACGTCGAACTCCGGGTGTGCCGCGTCCAGCACGCCGAGTTCCCGCCCGCCCTGGCTGACGCGCAGCACGGGGGCGGTGTAGGTGATCGTGGAGGTCGCCTCGTCACCGGTGGACAGCGCCGTCAGCGTCGGCTGGCTGACGACGTCGACGCGGACCTCCAGCGGCGTCCCGGCGAGGAGCCGGACGCCGGCGGCCTGGAGCGTGGACGTGGACTCCACCGCCCTGTTCGCCGAGCCGGGCAGTTCGACCAGGCGCACGGTGGACCGCGCGCTGAACGTCTCCGGCACGCTCAGCAGCGAGCCGGTGTGCCCGGTGTCGCTGGTGCCCGAGAGCAGGCCGCCGAGCTGGCTCAGCGGCGCGGACAGCGACTTCACGCCGTCGATCACCGCCTGCTTCGTGGCCGGGTCGAGCCGGGGGTCGTCGGTGAGCATCCCGGTCAGGTCGAGCGCGCTGGGCAGCGTGGGGACGGCGTTGAGCACGGACAGGCTCGCGACGGACGTCCGCGCGTCGGCCAGCGGCTCCACGCACGGGCCGAGCTGCTCGTCCCACCTGGCCTGCACGCTGCCCTCGAGCAGGCCGACCTTCAGCAGCACGTCCAGCGGCGTCCGCGGCGGCGTCAGGCCACCGGTCAGCGGCTCGGGGTTGTCCGGCAGCGCGGCCTGCACCAGCGAGCCGGGCGTCTGCGGCGCGCGTCCCTGCACGGCGAAGCCGAGCGGCGACGCCTGCGCGACGGCGCGCTCGTGGGCCAGGAAGGCCTCGGTGTTGGCCTGCGCGCTGGCCAGGCCCACGCCGACCTCGGCGGCCGACTGCTTCGGCAGCTCCTCGCCGAAGCCGGGCAGGATCGAGGAGGTCTGCACCGAGTCCGGCGCGATCCGCACGACGCCGAGACCGGTGCCGGCGTCGCCGATGGCGTGGGCGAGCGGCCGCGCGTCGCCGGGGGCCGAGACCGGCGGCTGGCCCGGATCGGCCGGTGCGGGGATCGGCGTGGTCACCGGCTGCGCGAGCGCGGGTGACGCGGCCACGAGCGGCGTGCACAGGGCCACCAGCACAGCGGCTGCGGGAAGGGCTGTCGCGGCGGGAGTGCGTCTGCGCATCTGTCGTTCTCCTCGACGGTGGGGAGCGGTGACCGCGGTCACTGCTGCTTCAACGACCGGACCCCTGTGAGGTGACGCCGAATTCCTCGGCTATAGTTGTCTCGTCTCGCCGCCTTAGCTCAGTCGGCCAGAGCAGCTCACTCGTAATGAGCAGGTCGTCGGTTCGATTCCGACAGGCGGCTCCAGGCAGAGACGTCGGGCCCCTCCGGTTCACCGGAGGGGCCCGACTCGTTCTCCGGACTCTGCGACGATCACCGCGTGACAACCTCCACCGACCGCCGGCGCAGCGTCGAGGACATCGAGGGCGACCGCTGGGGAGATCCGCCGGCCGACGCGACGTACCTGATCCGGACCGTCCTGCTGCTGCGGCGCACACCGGTGGGGGAGCTGGGCGTCGAGGACCTCCGCATCCTCCTCGGCCAGCGGGTCGCGCCGTCCGTGCTCGTGCCGCTCGCGCTGGAGGTGCTGCTGGAGGACCCGCTGGCCGCCGGGCACTTCTACCCCGGTGACCTGCTGAAGTCCGTGCTGGGGCAGCCCGGTTCCTTCTGGGACGGTCATCCCGGCCCGCTGGCGGACCTCACCGTCGTCCTCGACCGGTTCCAGGCCGTGCTGGAGGCCGCGGACCCCGACGAGGTCCCGCCTCGCGACCTGCTCCGCGCGGTGCGGGAGTTCCGCGAGCGCTGAGCGGATCGGGGGGAACTGTCGGTGCCCGCTCCTAGTCTCACCCGCATGGCACTGGTGAGCTTCGTCGACGAGACGACTGGTGGGGAACGCCGCGAGGCGTGGGGGCTGGAGATCTTCGAGGAACGCCTGCCCCTGCGCGAGCTGATCCGCAGGCGGGTCTTCCAGGAGGTCGCCGAGTACAACGCGAAGGAGCCCGAGCTCTTCCACGGCCTCGTGCAGCCCGGCGACGCCGAGCGCGTCCTCAACGGCTTCCGGGTGCGGCGGGGCCACCGGGTCGACGCCGAGGCCCAGTTCGCCAAGGCCGTGGAAGCGTTCTCCCGCAACGGTTTCGTGGTGCTCGTGGACGACCGGCAGGTCGAGGAGTTGGACGAGGAGATCGACCTCGTGATGCACACCGAGGTCACGTTCCTCAAGCTCGTGCCTCTGGTGGGCGGCTGATGTCCGGCGAGCACGGCCAGTGGCGCCGCTCGCTGGAGGCGTACGCGGAGTCCGGGGACCCGGCCGGCGTCCTGGACCTGCTGTTCGCGGTGGCCCGGACGAGGAGCGCCGAGCGCAGGACGATCGCGACGGGCGTGCTGCGCGGGCTGTCCGGTGAGCAGCGCTCCGCACTCGTCCAGCTCGCCGTGGCGCACCGCGGCGGTGAGGCCGGGCTGGGTTCCGTCCTCGAACTGCTCCTGTCGGTCGAGCCCGAGGAGCTCACCGCCGCCGCGCTGCGGGACGTCCTGGAGGAGCAGGCGCGGAGGTGGTTCGGGGACGTCCGGCTGATCTCGACGCTGCTGGAGCTCGCCGTGTCCGCCGGGCAGCCGGTCGGCGCCCACGTGATCGCGGTCGCGCGCCGCACGCTGCACGCCTACTCGTGGGGGAACGCGGAGTTGAAGAAGGTGCTGGTGACGTTGCCGCAACCGCCGCTGAACCCCGGTGAGCAGTGGGCCGACACGGCGGCGGCCTCCGGCGAGCGGTGGCTGCCGCTGCTGGAGCACGCCGCCACCGCCACGTCGGCCAAGCCGTCCGCCGCGTGGGAGAAGCGGGCCCGCGCGCTGCTCGACGACGTGGGACCGGACGAGGCGCGCGAGTGGCTGCTCGGCTTCGTCGCGCAGGTCGGCGCTCCGCGCACGCTGCCCCTGCGCGGTTACCAGGCGGGCGGCGACGAGACGTTCGACCCGCACAACACGACCGCGCTGCGCGGTCTGCTGTGGACACTGGCGTTCACGCCGCCGCGACCGGAGACGGCCCGCGCGCTCGCCCGCCTCGTGCAGGTCGCGCTGAAGAAGGTTCCCGGCGTCGGCCCGCGCAACCCCAAGACCGCCAACGCCGCCGTCCACGCGCTGTCGCGGATCGACCACGAGGAGGCCCTCGCGCAGATCGCGCGCCTGGCGACGGCCGTCACCTTCAAGGGCACGCTGAAGGAGATCAACGCCGCGCTCGACGCGCGTGCGGCGGCGCTCGGGCTGAGCCGCGAGGAGGTCGAGGAGCTGGCGGTGCCCGCGTACGGGCTGACGGAGGTGGGCCGCCGCGCCGAGACGCTCGGCGACGCCGAGGTGGAACTCGTCGTGACCGGCTCGCACGCGGTGCTGAACTGGCGCAACGCCGCGGGGAAGGCGGTGAAGGCCCCGCCCGCGTCGGTCAAGCGCGATCACCCGGAGGCGCTGAAGGAGCTGAGGGCCGCCGTCAAGGACGTCGGCACGATGCTCACCGCGCAGGCCGAGCGGATCGACCGGCAGTTCCTGCTGGCCCGCACCTGGCGCGCGGCGGACTGGCGTGCCCGCTACCTGGACCACCCGCTGGTCGGCACGCTGGCGCGGCGGCTGATCTGGCTCGTCGACGGCACACCGGTCGCGTTCGCCGACGGCGAGCTGCGGACCGTCGACGACTCCGTCCCGACACCGGGCGACGAGGCCGTGGTGGAGCTGTGGCACCCGGTGGGCCGCCCGGTCGAGGAGGTGCTCGCCTGGCGCGGCTGGCTGGAGTCGCACGGCGTCACGCAGCCGTTCAAGCAGGCCCACCGCGAGGTGTACCTGCTGACGGCGGCCGAGGAGAACACCCGCGTCTACTCCAACCGCTTCGCCGCGCACGTCCTGCGGCAGCACCAGTTCCACGCGCTGGCCGCCACCCGCGGCTGGAAGAACCGGTTGCGGCTCATGGTGGACGACTCCTACCCGCCCGCCGTCCGCGAGCTGACCCGGTGGGGGCTGCGCGCGGAGTTCTGGATCGAGGGCATCGGCGAGGAGTACGGCGAGGACACCACCGAGTCCGGCAGCTACCTGCGGGTGGTGACCGACCAGGTGCGGTTCTACCCGCTGACCGCGCCGGAGAACTCCGCGCACGCGACCGGTGGCGGCTACGAGCAGTGGGTGCGGCAGGACCAGGCGCCGACCGCTCCGGTGCCGCTGGAGCAGGTCCCTCCGCTGGTCCTGAGCGAGGTCATGCGCGACGTCGACCTGTTCGTGGGCGTCGGCAGCGTCGGCAACGACCCGACGTGGCAGGACGGCGGTCCGCGCGGCCGGTTCCGGGAGTACTGGGCCTCCTACAGCTTCGGCGAGCTGAACGCCACGGCGCAGACCCGGAGGGAGATCCTCCAGCGACTGCTGCCGCGCCTGGCCGTGGGTCGGCACGCCTCGCTGGAGGGCCGCTTCCTGCGCGTGCGGGGGCAGCTCCGCACCTACAAGATCCACCTGGGGTCGGGCAACATCCTGATGGAGCCGAACGACCAGTACCTGTGCATCGTGCCGAAGGCGGGGGACACGGCTCTCGGCAGCGACGTGTTCCTGCCGTTCGAGGGCGACCGGGTGCTCGCGGTGATCCTCAGCAAGGCGCTCCTGCTGGCGAAGGACACCGCCATCACCGACGAGACGATCACGCGCCAGATCCTGAGCTGATCACCACCGCGCTGCTCCATCGGAGTGGCGTTTCGATACACGGCGTAAGCGGAGGGGGAACGGATCGTCGCTCGGGTGAGGAGGGATGCCCCGTGCTCACCACGATCGCCCTGACCCTGCTGGCGATGCCGCTCGCCCTCTACGTCCGTCACCTGGGCAGGCGTCACTGGAGCAGGCGGTGCGCCACGCCGCGGGTCCGGGAGGGGCTGGTGCTCTTCCACCACGGCGCCCGCGACGCTCCGAGCGGCCGCTACCGCCTCACCCGCTCCTGAGCGCGTGCGCTACTCGCAGGCGATCCCGTCGCCGTCGCGGTCGAGTCCGCGGCGGTAGCCGGGGTCGCCGCGCCGCAGCGGCGTCACCCCCGCGGCGCGCGCCTCGCGGCAGCTGCGGAAGTGGACGGCGGCGGGCGGGGTCGGCCGGGCCGGTGGCCGGGGGGCGGCCCGCGTCGGCGGAGGAGCCGGGGCGGGCGGCGTGGTGACGGGTGGCGTGGTGGTGGGCGGCGGAGTGGTGGGTGGCGGGGGTGGTGGCAGCTCGTCGCGGCCGCCGCACGGGGCACCCCACAGGCCGTGCTCCGCCTGCGTGGCGACGGTCTGCGCCTCGGTCAGCGCGATGTCCGGGGTGGACCCGGCCCGTCCCGCTCCCCGGCTGACCGCGAGCACGGCGTAGTCGATGCCCTCCATCAGCAGCACGCGCGCGGTCTCGCCGTCGACCGGCACGACGCGGACCTCCTTGCCCACCAGGGAGGTCCGGGCGAACGCCGTCGCCTGCTCCGCCCAGCACGGGCCGGGCGCGGCGAGTCCGGCGATGCGGAACCGCGTGCCGTCCTCGCCGACCGCGGTCCGGCCGTCGACGACCTCGGCCACGAGGACCCTCGCCGGTTCCGGTGTCGGCGCAGGGGGCGGAGTCGTCGCGGGGGGAGGCGCGCTGCTGCCGGTGGGGGCGGAGAACCGTTGCGGCGCACCGCGTTCTCCGCCCGACACCATCCCGATGATCAGCAGCACGCCGCACACGCCGATCAACACCCAGGAGATGCGCAATCCACCGGGGAACCCCGTGCTGCTCACGAACGGAGCATCGCTCGACGGTGGTCGTCGCGTTACGCGAGATGGCGAATCTTCTGTCCGCGGGCGGCGCAGTTCACGTCGTGTCCACTCCGGACCCGGTTCAGCGGTGGGGGCGCAGCGTCCACAGGACGGTCATCTCGCCGGTGGTGACGCCCTCGGCGTTGGAGATGGTCACCCGCACGGGGAACTCCGGGCGGGTGCCCGCGTCGAGCTCGGCCACGACCTCGCTCACGGGACGGCCGAGCACGGCCTCCGCGCGCAGCGGGCCGTGCGCGACCTTGCGGTAGGCGATCTCCGCCCGCACCACGAGCGGCACGGCCCTGCCGAGGTGCTCTCCGAACGCGGCCACGACGATCGCGCCGGACGCCGTCTCGCCCACGCCGAACATCATGGCGGCGTGCGGACCGCCGACGTGGTTGTGCACCTCGGGGGCGTCGGGCAGCGTGGCGACCACGCGGTCCGCGGAGACCTCGGCGAACTCCACGCCGCTGGTGCCCACCCACGGCACGCTCTTCTTCATCGTCTCGCCGATGCCGTTCGTGTCCAGACTCATGCCCAGATGCTACCGGTCGGTAACTTCTGTCGGGTGAGAGTGGACGGACCTCGCGAATCGGGCAACGCTGCTGGTCATCGACCCGTCACGGCTCGTGGTGCGACCGGGGTCACCTGAAATTCATTTGCCGATATCACCCGAACGCGCGCATGCTTGTATCGCACAACTAGTTGGGTGGTGCAAGCAATGGGGAGTGCGATGACCAAGCCGGAGAAGACGGCGGCCGACGACGACGCCGGCACCGCTGCGCTCGCCGAGCGGATCGGCACGGCGATCGTCCGGCTGAACAAGATGCACGCCTGCATCGCTCAGCAGATGAGCAGGACCGGGATGGACAAGGCGTCGTTCGTCCTGCTGGCGACCTTGGCGACCCTGGGCCCGTCGCGGTCCAGCACGCTCGCCGAGGCCGTGTTCTCCGACCCGTCCACCGTCAGCAGGCAGGTCGCCGCGCTGGTCAAGGACGGGCTCGTGGAACGCAGGGCCGACCCCGACGACGGCAGGGCGAGCGTGCTCGCCGTGACCGACGACGGGACGCGCCTGCTCGCCGAGCGCCGACGGTGGCGCAACGAGGGCATGGTCCGCCTGCTCGCTCACTGGTCCGCGGAGGACCTGGAGGTGTTCACCGAACACTTCGAACGCTTCGTGCACGACTTCGAGGGCGCTGTTCCGGTTTTCATCGCTGAGCGCGGAGCGGGGCCGCGCTCAGGAGGGGAGAAGTAAGCAATGTCAGAATCGGTCGACCGACCGGACGCGGCACCACCTGCTGCCGCGATGCTCACCCACCGCCAGATCCTGACGGTGCTGTCCGGCCTCCTGCTGGGCATGTTCCTCGCGGCGCTGGACCAGATGATCGTCGCCTCGGCGATGAAGACCATCGCCGACGAGTTGCAGGGACAGACGGTGCAGGCGTGGGCCACCACGGCCTACCTGATCACCGCCACGATCACCACGCCGCTGTACGGGAAGCTGTCGGACATCTACGGCCGCAAGCCGGTGTACCTGGCCGCAATCTCGCTCTTCCTGCTCGGCTCGCTGGTGGCCGGCATCGCCGGTTCCATGTACCAGCTGGCCGCGTTCCGCGCGGTGCAGGGCCTGGGCGCCGGTGGCCTCATGTCGCTGGCCATGGCGATCCTCGCCGACATCACCTCGCCGCGTGAGCGCAGCCGCTACGCCGGCTACTTCATGGCGGTGTTCGGCGTCGCCAGCGTCGCCGGTCCCGTCGTCGGCGGCCTGTTCGCCGGCATGGACACGTTCCTCGGCATCGACGGCTGGCGCTGGGTGTTCCTGATCAACGTCCCGATCGCGCTGTTCGCGCTCGTCGTGGTCGCCAAGGTCCTGAACATCCCGCACAAGCGCGTCGACCACCGCGTCGACTACCCCGGCGCGCTCGCGCTGACCGTGGGCGTCGTGCCGCTGCTGATCGTGGCCGAGCAGGGTCGCGAGTGGGGCTGGGCCTCCGGCACCGCCATCGCGACGTACGTGCTCGGCGTGGTCGGCCTGGTGGTGTTCGTCCTCGTCGAGCGGCGCATGGGCGACGAGGCGCTGCTGCCGCTGCGGTTGTTCCGCAAGCAGACGTTCGCGCTGGGCAACCTGATCAACTTCGTGCTCGGCATCGGCATGTTCGGCGGCATGATGTCGCTCCCGCTGTACCTGCAGATCGTCAAGGGCGCCTCGCCCACCCAGGCGGGCCTGATGCTGCTGCCGATGACGCTCGGCATCATGACCGCCGCGGGGATCAGCGGCAGCCTGACCGCGAAGACCGGTCGCTACAAGATCTTCCCGATCATCGGGTTCGGCCTGATGGCCACCGCGCTGTTCGCGTTCAGCACCATCGGCACCGACACCCCGATCGCCGAGACGCTCGGCATCATGTTCTTCATGGGCGCGGGCCTCGGTCTGTGCATGCAGACCCTGCTCGTGGCCATCCAGAACGACGCCGAGCCGCGCGACATGGGCGTGGCGACGTCGTCGGCGACGTTCTTCCGGCAGATCGGCGGCACCGTCGGCACCGCGGTGTTCCTGTCGATCCTGTTCGGCGTCGTCGGCGACAGGATCAGCGACGGCCTGCGCACCGCGTTCGGCGACCCGGCCTTCCAGGCGGCGCTCGCCGAGCCGGAGAACCAGGCGTTCGCGCAGTCGATGCAGGACGGCGGCACGGGCGCCGACCTGAACAACACCGAGTTCCTCGAAGGGCTCGACCCGGTGCTCGCCCGGCCGTTCCTCGACGGCTTCTCCAGTGCGATCGACGTGGTCTTCCTCGTCGGCGGCCTGGTGACGCTGATCGGCTTCGCGCTGATCTGGTTCCTCAAGGAGGTTCCGCTGTCGAACAGGTCGGGCCTCCAGCGCGTCGAGGACGAGAACTCCGCGTCCGCGCTGGCCGGACTGCACTGACCGGGAACCGCCCGCTCGTGAAGCCCGCCTCCCGCGCTCGTGGGGAGGCGGGCTTCACCGCGTCGCGGACTGCTCCATCGCGGTGATGTCCTGGCGCGATCTGGCCACCCCGCGCTCCCACCTGGCTAGTGTGCGGCGAATCCCGTGATCAGGAGTTGCCGTGGATCACCTGGAAGACGACCTGACGGAGCACCAGAAGCGACTGCACGCCACGCTGGACCGGCTGGACGCGGCGCGGCCGGACAGCGTCGGCTACGCCCTGCTCGTCGACGAGATGGCGGCGTCCGTGGACGAACTCGTCGCGATCCGCCGCAGAGCGCTGCGCAGCACGTGGTCGCCCCAGCGCAGCGCGGGAGCGGCCGTCGCCGTGGTCGCGACCGCGCTCGTCGTGTGCGTGGTGATCGGGCTGCTCCCGGTGTGGACCCTGGTACCGGCCGTGCCGCTGGTGCTCGCCGGTGGTCACGTCGCGTGGGACGGGCCGTCCGGTGGACGTTGAGCTGATCAGGTTGCAGGGTGTGGTCAAGGGCCTCGCCAGGGACGTCACCGAGCTGGAGCGCTCCCACGCCCGCACGGACACCGCCGTGGCCAAGCTCGACGAGGTCGTGCCCGAGCTGAAGCGCAAGGTCGACCCGCTCGTCGGCAACGACACCAGGACGTCGTTCAAGGCCGTGCTGCGGCGACTGGGCGAGCTGGAGACCCGGCTCGGGGAGCACTCGCTGGACGACCTGAGCGAGCAGCTCGCCACGATCAGGAGCGACCTCGGCGGACTGGTCCGCAGGGTCGACGCGATGGCGGGGCTGCTGAACTCCGTCAACGGCAGGCTCAGCGCCCACGAGCGCCGCGACCGCTTCGCCGCGGAGATCCCGCAGGCCGACCTCGACGCCCTCGCCGCCGAGCACGGCCCGCTGTACCCGACGATCCGGCTCGCGCACGCCCTGCCGGTGGAACTGGCCGGCGTCGACCAGCTCCGGACGAGCGCCGACGAGGCCGACCAGCGGCTGAGGGCGTGCTTCGAGCGGGTGGAGCGGATGCGCGAACTCGCCCGTGACATGGGATTCCTGGAGGCGACGGACGGACGCGGCTGGCGTCGTGCCGAACGGTCCTGGGCCGCCGTGCGCAAGCGGGCGGCGGAGGGGCCGGACCTGGTGCGCGCGATCGAGGAGTCGAAGCAGGCGCACGTGCGGCTCGCCGCCGCCCTGGAGCGCGACCGCAACATCTCGGTGCAGTCGGAGCAGGGCGACCAGGCGTGGACGAAGCTCGTCGCCCTCCTGCGCGAGCGCCTCGACGACGCGCTGGTGGCGAACCTGCGGCTGCCCCGCTGGTTCGAGAACCGCCTCGGGCCGGGCGAACCGCGTCACGACCTGGAGGAGTGGCGGGACACGGCGGCTCAGGTGCTGGCCTACCGCTTCGCCCACGGCGTCACCGATCAGATCAACGCGCTGGGCGGCAGACCGGAGGAACCCACGGCCCGCCGGGCGCTGTACGACCGGCTCGACGAGCGGTGCGCCGCCGTCGGCCGCTGACGTCCCGGGTGGTCGCCGCCGGCGACCACCCGGGAGCGGGTCAGTGGTCCTCGCCGTTCGCGATCGCGTCCTTGAGACGCTGGTAGGAGCGCACGACCTCGGCCTCGGCCTCGACGCGGCCGACCCAGCTCGCGCCCTCGACGCTCTTGCCCGGCTCCAGGTCCTTGTAGACCTCGAAGAAGTGCTGGATCTCCAGGCGGTAGAACTCGCTCAGGTGGTGGATGTCGCGCAGGTGCTCCGAGCGCGGGTCCTCCGCCGGGACGCAGAGCAGCTTGTCGTCGCCGCCCTTCTCGTCGGTCATCCGGAACATGCCGATCGCGCGGGCGCGGATCAGGCAGCCGGGGAACGTGGGCTCCTGGACGAGCACGAGAGCGTCCAGCGGATCGCCGTCCTCGCCCAGGGTGTCATCGACGAACCCGTAGTCCGCCGGGTACTGAGTGGCCGTGAACAGGGTCCGGTCGAGCCGGATCCGCCCTGTCTTGTGGTCCATCTCGTACTTGTTGCGCACACCCTTGGGGATCTCGATGGTGACGTCGAACTCCACTGCGGTCCTCGCTCGTCTCTGCCTCGTCGTGCGGGCGCGCTTGAGTGCGGCACCCTCCGCCGTTACGCCACTAGTGTGGACTACGACCCGTCGTCCACACTCATCGCCGCCGCCCGGGCAGGGTGTGACATTGCCCGTAATGATCTGTGGAGGACCGCGTGCCGGACGAGCCGTCGTGGCCAGTCGATGACGACGACGCCGAGGAGACCACCGGTGGCTCACCCGTCGGAGGGACATCGGCCGGACAGTCGTCCGCCGACGACGCGCCTGCTGGCGAGGCGCGCGAGGAGGAGTCCGCGCCCGTGAGGCCGGAGTCCCCGGCGGTGTCCGAAGAGGCTCGACCGGAGTCCAGCGCTGAGAAGGACGCTCCGGTGAAGGACGTTCGGGAAGAGACGGTGCCTGACAAGGCCGCGCCCGAGAAGGCGGTTCCGGAGAAGGCCGCGGCCGAGAAGGCGGTTCCGGAGAAGCCGGTTCCCGAGAAGGCCGCGCCGGAGAAGGCGGTTCCGGAGAAGGCCGCGTCGGAGAAGGCGGTTCCGGAGAAGGCCGCGCCGGAGAAGGCGGTTCCGGAGAAGGCCGCGTCGGAGAAGGTGGCTCCGCAGAAGGTCGCGCCGGACAAGGTCGTAGCCGAGAAGACGGCTCCCGAGAAGGTTGAACCGGAGAAGGCGGCCGAGGGGTCGCAGGCGGGGAAGGACACCGCGCAGAAGGACACCGCGCAGAAGGACGGTCCGGAGAAGCCAGCCGTCCAGGAGTCCGCCGAGAAGTCCGAGGCGGGCAAGCCCGACGCGCAGAAGTCGGCCGTCGCGAAGCCGGACCCCGTGAAGCCTCCCGTCGAGAAGTCCCAGACGGAGAAGTCCCAGACGGAGAAGTCTCAGACGCAGAAGTCCGACGCGGCGGAGTCCGGGGGCGGGAAGCCGGAGGCGGGACGGACCGGTCCGCCGAAGCCCGAGTCGGAGAAGCCCGAGCCCGCTACCGGGAAGCCCGCTCAGCAGTCGCCCGCGCCGGACGAGAACGTGCCGTCGAAGTCCGGTGCGCGGGAGTCCGGGACGGCGACGGTCGCCCTGCCGAAGCCCGCTTCGGAGAAGTCCGGCGCGCAGCGGTCGGGGGCGGAGACGACCCTCCTGCCGAAGCCGGTACCCGAGAAGGCCGAGCCTGCGCAGCGGAAGCCCGATCAGCAGTCGCCCGCGTCCGGCGAGAGCGGGGCTGAGCCCGCGGCGGAGAAGTCCGCGGCGGAGGAGTCCGGTCCGGCGGAGTCCGGTGTGCGGCAGAGCGGGTCGGAGACGGCCGTTCTGCGCAAGCCGGTTCCCGAGAAGCCCGCGGCCGAGGAGTCCGGTCCGGCGGAGTCCGGTGTGCAGCAGAGCGGGTCGGAGACGGCCGTCCTGCGCAAGCCCGTTCCCGACAAGCCCGCATCGCCGAAGCCGGTGCCGGGCGAGCCCGCCTCGCAGGCGAGCGGCGTTCAGCAGCCCGCCGGCGAGAAGGCCGCTTCCGGTGAGGCCGGTAGCGGGTCGCAGACGGTGCAGGTGCCCCGTCCTCCGGCACCGCAGAAGCCCCAGCCCCGACCCCAGCGGGACGAGCAGACCCAGCACCTGCCGAAGCCGCAGGTCGAGCAGCAGAAGCAGGACCGGCGGCCGACCGAGTCGCGGACCGAGCAGCCGTCCGGGCAGCAGCGGCCACCCCAGCAGCAGCGGTCCCGTCCTCTGCCGCCACCCGCCGGGTCGGGGCAGTCGGCCCAGCCGCAGCGACCGCAGCAGCAGTCGCAGCGCCCGCCGTCCGATCAGCCGACCATGCGGATGTTGCCCGTCCGCACGCCGCCTCAGCAGCACCCGGTGCCGCCCTCCCCGCCGCGTGCCCAACCGGCTCAGCCCCAGCAGCAGCCGAGGCCCCTGCCGCGGGTCGACGCCGAGCAGGACCACACCCGGCCGACGCCGCCTCCCGGCCGGACACCCGCCGACGAGCCGGTCGAGAAGCCGGTCGAGAAGCCGGTCGAGAAGCCGGTCGAGAAGCCCGCCGCCGCGGGGCCGACGGGCAGCACGAGGGTCTGGACGAACCTCCGCAACCGCAGGCCGGTGCTCGTCGCCGTGGCGCTGGTCCTCGTGGTCGCGCTCGCGGGCGGCGTCGTGTTCGCGGTGAACTCCGGACTGTTCTCGGGCGACTCCGACCTCGCCACGCGGGCGCCCGCGCCGCCCGCCGACGTGCAGCTCGCCGTCCAGGCGGTCGACACCTCCGCGCCCGCGGCGACGGCTTCCGGCGTGGCCGCCGCACTGGCCGGGCCGCTCGGCAACAAGAACCTGGGCACGCTCGGCGGCCAGGTCGTCGACCCGGCCACCGGTGACGTGCTGTGGAAGAACGGCGAGACGACGCCGATGACGCCCGCGTCGAGCCTGAAGGTGTTCACGGCGGCCGCCGCGCTGCTGGAGATGGAGCACACGAGCACCCTCACGACGAAGGTCGTCGCCGGTCCCGACCCCGGCACCGTCGTGCTGGTCGGTGGTGGTGACCCCACGCTGTCGTCGCTGCCCGAGGGCGAGGAGACGGTCTACCCCGGCGCGGCGACGCTGGACGACCTGGTCGAACAGGTGAGGACGGCCACCGGCGGCTCGGTCACGAAGGTCCTCTTCGACGCGAGCCGCTACTCCGGGCCGTCCATGGAGCCGACGTGGGAGCACCTCGACATCGCCCTCGGTTCGATCTCCCCGATCGAACCGATGATGCTCGACGGCGGTCGCAGCGTGCCCACCAACGACACGAACCCGCGCACCGAGACCCCCGCGGCGGACGTCGCGGGCGAGTTCGCCTCGCGCCTCGGCGTCACGCAGGTCGAGGCCGGTCGCGCCGCGGAGAACGCGCAGGTCCTCGGCTCGGTCGAGTCGGTGCCGCTGAGCGCGCTCGTGGAGAACATGCTCCAGATCTCGGACAACGTGCTGGGCGAGGTCATCGCCAGGGAACTCGCGATCGAGACCGGCGGTCAGCCGACGTTCGAGGGCGGCGTGAAGGCCGTGCGCGACGTGCTGGCGAGGTCCTTCCAGGACATGCCGATGCCGCAGAACGTCGACGGCAGCGGGCTGTCCGCCTCCAACAAGGTGCCGGCCGAGGCGTTCACGCAGGTCCTGGCGATGGCCGCGTCGTCAAGGACGGACGACGACAAGGTGGTGAAGCTGCGTCCCCTGCTGACCGGACTGCCCGTCGCGGGAGGCAGCGGCACGCTCGCCGGTCGCTACCGGGCGCCCGAGGTCGCGGGCGGCAAGGGCTGGGTGCGGGCGAAGACGGGCTCGCTGACCGACGTGAACTCGCTGTCGGGCGTCGTCGTGGACCGCGACGGCAGGCTGCTGGTGTTCTCGTTCCTGTCCAACACCAGGAACGAGGCGAACGACGACGTCCGCCTCGCCCTGGACGGCCTGACCACCGCCCTCCGGTCCTGCGGCTGCGGATGAGCCGGACGCGCCGGGACACAAGTACGGTTGAGGACGTGAACACGGTTGCGCAGGCCCGTGAAGCACGTCCGGGCGAGGGGTCCACACCGGTGGACTGGGAGGTGGCGGCCGCGACGGCCGCCCGACTGGTCCGGCCGGGACCGGTGGTCCCGCGTGCCGAAGCCGACGTCGCGGTGAGCAGGCTCCGCGAGCTGGCGTCCACGGCCGAGGTGCACGTGCGCGAGGTGACCGGCCTGGGCGCCGGGCTGCCGCTGCTGCCCGGCGAGGTGGTCGACCGCCCGGCGTGGGTGCGCGCCGCCGTCGAGGGCATCGCCGTGCTCACCGGCACCGGGTCGCCCCGCGCCTCCGGCGGGTTCGGCGGTGTCCTGGCCAGCACCGCCGGCGTGCAGGCCGGTGTGGTCCTGTCGTTCCTCAGCGCGCGGGTGCTCGGTCAGTACGACCCCTTCGGCCGTCCCGACGAGCCCGGTGGGCGGCTGCTGCTCGTCGCCCCGAACATCGTCGCGGCGCAGCGCGCGCTGAACGTCCCGGCCGAGGACTTCAGCACGTGGGTGTGCCTGCACGAGTGCACGCACCGCCTCCAGTTCACCGCCGTGCCGTGGCTGCGCGACCACTTCGCGGCCCTGGTCGCCGAGATGATCACGTCGATGGACACCTCCGGCGGCGGCTCGCTGCTGCGGGTGCCCGAGGTCGTGCGCGAGCTGCGTCGGCGCTCCCGGAGCGGCGACGGACCGGTGGGCCTGGTCGAGCTGCTCCAGACGCCGGAGCAGAAGGTCGTCTTCGACCGGCTCGTCGCGCTGTCGACGCTGCTGGAGGGACACGCCGATCACGTGATGGACGCCGTGGGCCCGTCCGTGGTGCCGTCGGTGGACGTCATCCGCAGCCGGTTCACCGCGCGCCGCAGGGGCGGCGGTGTGCTCGACCGCGTGCTGCGCACGCTGCTCGGCGTCGAGGCGAAGATCCGCCAGTACGCCGAGGGCGCCGCGTTCACCGATCACGTGGTCGGGGCGGTCGGCATGGACGGCTTCAACGCGGTGTGGACGTCCCCGGAGACGCTGCCGACCCGCGCGGAGATCGCCGATCCCGCCGCCTGGGTGCGTCGCGTCGCACCGTGAGCCCGCCAGATCGGGCGGTCTCCGAGGTCCGCACGGCTGTGCGGCGCTTCCTCGCGGCCGCCGGTGAGCACCCGGCTCGCGGACGGCTCTCCGTCGCCGTGTCGGGAGGCGCGGACTCCCTGGCGCTCGCCGCGGCCACCGCGCACTGCGCGCGCCGGTCCGGTCGGCGGGTGCGGGCGCTGGTCGTCGACCACGGCCTCCAGGACGGCTCCGCCGAGGTGGCCCGCCGCGCCGCCGACGTGTGCGAGGACCTCGGCCTGACGGCGAGCGTGCTCGCGGTGCGGGTGGAGGGACCCGGCGGTCCGGAGGCGGCCGCCCGGCGTGCCCGCTACGCCGCGCTGCGGCCGGAGGAGGGGCTCGTGCTGCTCGGGCACACCAGGGACGACCAGGCCGAGACGGTGCTGCTGGGCCTCGGCCGCGGCTCCGGTCCCCGCTCCATCGCCGGCATGCGTCCGCTCGACCCGCCGTGGGGCCGTCCGCTGCTCGGCGTCTCCCGCGCGACGACGACGGCCGCCTGCGCCGCGCTCGGACTGCGCCCGTGGGTCGACCCGCACAACTCCGATCCGTCGTTCACCAGGGTGAGGTTGCGCACGGAGGTCCTGCCGCTGCTGGAGGACGTGCTGCGGGGTGGTGTCGCCGACGCGCTGGCGCGCACCGCGGCTCAGCTCCGGGAGGACGTCGACGCCCTGGACGCTCTCGCGGCCGCCTTTCCCGGCCGCCCGGACGACGTCGGGGCGCTGGAGGCTCTGCCCGCCGCGCTGCGCCGACGGGTGATCCGCTCGTGGCTGCTGGGTCTCGGCGTGCCCGAGTTGTCCGATCCGCAGCTCCGGGCCGTGGACGCGCTCGTCGGGCAGTGGCGCGGTCAGGGGGCCGTCCGGCTGCCCGGCGGCTTTGAGGCGCGGCGTGCGCATGGCACTCTTCGTGTCGACCCACCACAGTCATGACAGAGGAGATCGTCCGTGTACGACGGCGACATCGCCTCCGTGCTCATCACCGAGCAGGAGATCAACGACAAGGTCACCGAACTCGCGAAGCAGGTCGCGGACGACCACCCCGAGGACGGGGGCTCCGACCTCGTCCTGATCACCGTGCTCAAGGGTGCGGTCATGTTCACGACGGACCTGGCCCGCGCGCTGCCCGTTCCCGTGCAGCTGGAGTTCATGGCCGTCAGCTCCTACGGCTCGTCCACCTCGTCGTCCGGCGTGGTGCGCATCCTGAAGGACCTCGACCGGGACATCGCCGACCGCGACGTCATCATCGTCGAGGACATCATCGACTCCGGCCTGACGCTGTCGTGGCTGCTCAAGAACCTCGCGTCGCGCAAGCCCCGCTCGCTGAACGTCTGCACGCTGCTGCGCAAGCCGGACGCGATCAAGGTCGACGTGCCGGTCAAGTACGTCGGCTTCGACATCCCCAACGAGTTCGTGGTCGGCTACGGCCTCGACTACGCCGAGCGCTACCGCGACCTCCCGTACATCGGCACCCTGGACCCGAAGGTCTACAGCTAGGCCGGAGGCCGAGCACCGCCCGGCGCGTGGGGGTGCGCCCGGCGCACCCCCACCGCCGTCTCCGCGGGAGCGGCCGAGATCAGCAGTTCGGGCGGCAGCGGCGCTGGCCGATCGCGTCCAGGAGGACCGTCTGGATGTCCTCCGGGGCGAGGGCCTGGTAGGCCTTGCCCCCCGTCGTGGTGGCGATCTGCTGGAGCGCGCTCATGTCGGCCTCCGGACCCAGGCCCACCATGATCAGCGGGACGGGCTTGGCCGGGTCGGACTCGCTCCGGAGGGTCCGGATCAGCGTCGCCGTGTCGATGCTGGAGACGTCGTCGTTCTTGCCGTCGGTGATGAGCACGACGGAGTTGACCTTCGTGGGGTCGTGGCCCGTCTTCATCGAGCGGAACGCCGCCAGCGCCGTGTCGTTGAGCGCGGTGCCGCCGCCGACCAGGGCGGGGAGCTGCACGGCACCCTGCTGGAGCGCGTTGCGCCTGGTCACGGCTCCGAGCGGTTCGCCGAGCGGGCCGAGCGGCACCAGTTCGCGCCAGTCGTCCGGCGGGTTCTTGTCGGTCGAGAACACCCACAGGCCGATCTGCGTGGTGTCGGGCAGCAGGGCGAGCGCGGTCAGCGCGGCGTCCCTGGCCACCGCGATGCGGGTCTCGCCGTCGGGCATGGGGTCGGTCATCGAGCCGGACACGTCGAGCACGGCGAGCATCCGCGAGTCGAGGCTGATGGCTCCCCACGTGCGCAGCAGTTCCGACACCTGGTCCGGTTCGGGCTGCGGCAGCACGGTCACCCGGCCGCCACCGACACCGTCGTGCTCCTCCGCGATGTTCTGCGGCGGGTTGCCGTCGGCGTCGCGGAACCCGGCGTCGGTGAACCGCTGGCGGGTCTGCGCCGACCGCAGCGCCTCCTCGAAGCTCGCCGCGGCGCTGCCGGTGCCCAGCGCCTCCGACTGCCGGACGACGCGCACGAGCGGGTAGTCGAAGTTGATCGTCCCCTCCTGCGCGTAGGAGGCGACGACCCGGCGGGTGCCGGACTCGCGGTTGGCGGCGATGACGGACTGCTCGGTCGTGGTGAACACCGGGGCGTTCTCCGCACCCTGCTCGACCTCGCTGAACGCGTCGCGCACGGACGGCAGCGCCGTGCGGCCCACCCGGTACAGCGCGCCGATCAGCTCGGGCTTCGGCGTGCCGTCGGGGTTGCCGAGCAGCCCGCGGATCACGGCGAGCGTGGCGAGTCCCTCGGTGGCCAGCGTCGGATCGCTCAGCGTCACGGACACCGACGGGTCGACGACCTTCTGCCAGCTCACCGTCGTGACGGGCCAGCCGAGCGCCGTCATCGCCCCTTCGGAACCGGCCATGACCAGCGGGGAGGTGGCCAGGGACTCCTTGACCTCCAGCTTGGGGGCGTCGGTGCCCACCTCGGAGGCGGAGCGCTGCGCCTCCGACGCCCACATCGAGGAGTCGGGCACCCACAGCGACGGCGGGTTGATCTGGGCGGTCGGCAGGTCCTCCGCGACGTCCGCCGCGTTGCGCGCCTCGATCTGCACCTGCACGCACCGGCCGTCCACGGTCGGTTGCGCCGCCTCGTACTCGTCGGCGGCCCGGCGGACCACGTCCTCGGCGGCGGGGGCCACGGCGATCTTCAGCGGCAGCGTCCCCCGGCAGTCCGGACCGGTCGTGGCGCGCAGCGCCACCACCGTCACGCCGGCGGCCGCCACGACTCCGAGCAGGGCCCCGACGGGGAGGGCGACGCGTTTCAGGAATCCAGTGGGCTGGTGGCTAGGTGACATACCGTGAGTACCTTCAGTCGATGATTCACTCTTCCGGACGGCGGCGGGCGTGCGTCAGGCGCAGAGAATCGCACGTGCGATCATGCGGACCGACGGAGAGTGGTCTGCGTCACTCCACATGGCCGACAGGTCGTGTCACCGCCCTAAAACTGAAAATTCTTCATGAGTGTGGCACCGTCGCGCCGGAAGTTCACCCGAACCGTCTCGTCACGGCCCACCCGCACCCGCGCTGAGCTGCGGTGCCGCCGTGCGGTGCCGTCGCGTCCCGTCCCCGCGCCGGGCGGCCCGGTGTCGGCCGTCACGCGGGGGAACCGGAGGCGTGTTCCGCCCGTTGTGGGGTGCAGACGGACACCCGGTCCGATCGTCCACGCGGTGAACGGTTGGGTCCGGCCGCCGGGCGGTACGCTGGTCCGACGGGTGTGCCCGTGAACGGGGAGCGGTGGGTCGACCACCACCCGACATGCAAGTCAGGGAGGGTCGAGGCCGCCTCACGGCCGTAAGTGAATGGACCGCAAGCGCCTGCTTCGCAACCCGCTGCTGTGGATCGTGGCGGTGTTTCTGATCTACTACTTGTTCTCCGTGCTCCTGGACGACACACGGGGCTACCACTCCGTGAAGACCTCCCAAGCGCTCGAGCAGATCAGGGAGGGCAAGGTCAAGGAAGCCACCATCGAGGACAAAGAGCAGCGCATCAAGCTGACTCTCAACGACGGTGTCAACCTCGACGGCCACTCCCAGCTCATGGCCCAGTACCCGGCCAGCTCGACGGACGAGGTCTTCACCATCCTCGACGAGGCGAGCAACGACCCGGCGGTCGAGACCAAGGTCAGCCAGGACAGCTTCCTGGTGCAGATACTGCTCTACCTCGTGCCCCTGGGCCTGCTGCTCCTGCTGCTCATGTGGATGATGAACAACGCCCAGGGCGGCGGCAACCGCGTCCTGAACTTCGGCAAGTCCAAGGCCAAGCAGCTCTCCAAGGACATGCCGAAGACGACCTTCGCCGACGTCGCGGGCGCGGAGGAGGCCGTCGAGGAGCTCTACGAGATCAAGGACTTCCTCCAGAACCCCGGCCGCTACCAGGCGCTGGGCGCGAAGATCCCGAAGGGCGTTCTGCTCTACGGGCCGCCGGGAACCGGCAAGACGCTGCTCGCGCGCGCCGTCGCCGGTGAGGCCGGAGTGCCGTTCTACTCGATCTCCGGCTCCGACTTCGTGGAGATGTTCGTCGGCGTGGGCGCCTCGCGCGTCCGCGACCTGTTCGAGCAGGCCAAGCAGAACGCGCCCTGCATCATCTTCGTCGACGAGATCGACGCCGTCGGCCGCCACCGCGGCGCCGGCATGGGCGGCGGTCACGACGAGCGCGAGCAGACGCTGAACCAGCTCCTCGTGGAGATGGACGGCTTCGACTCGCGCGGCGGGATCATCCTCATCGCGGCCACCAACCGGCCGGACATCCTGGACCCCGCTCTGCTGCGCCCCGGTCGCTTCGACCGGCAGATCCCGGTGTCCGCGCCGGACCTGAAGGGCCGCAAGCAGATCCTCCGGGTGCACGCCAAGGGCAAGCCGTTGGCCGCGGAGGCGGACCTCGACGGCCTGGCCAAGCGCACCGTCGGGTTCTCCGGCGCCGACCTCGCCAACGTCATCAACGAGGCCGCGCTGCTCACCGCCCGCCACAACGGCACCGTCATCGACGGCGCCGCCCTGGAGGAGTCGGTGGACCGGGTGATCGGCGGTCCGGCCCGCAAGAGCCGGATCATCTCCGAGAAGGAGAAGAAGATCACCGCGTACCACGAGGCCGGGCACGCCCTGGCCGCGTGGGCCATGCCGGACATCGACCCGGTCTACAAGGTCACGATCCTCGCCCGCGGGCGCACGGGTGGGCACACCCTGTCCGTCCCCGAGGAGGACAAGGACCTGATGACCAGGTCCGAGATGATCGCGCGGCTGGTGTTCGCCCTCGGCGGCCGCTCGGCCGAGGAGCTCGTGTTCCACGAGCCCACGACCGGCGCGTCCAACGACATCGAGCAGGCGACGAAGATCGCCCGCGCGATGGTCACCGAGTACGGCATGAGCGCGCGGCTCGGCGCGGTCAAGTACGGCCAGGAGCAGGGTGAGCCCTTCCTCGGCCGCACGGCCGGCCGGCAGGCGGACTACTCGCTGGAGGTCGCGCACGAGATCGACGAGGAGGTGCGCAAGCTCATCGAGGCCGCGCACACCGAGGCGTACGAGGTGCTCAACACCTACCGCGACGTCCTCGACGACCTCACGCTCGAACTGATCGAGAAGGAGACGCTGCACCAGAAGGACCTGGAGCGGATCTTCGCCAGGGTCGAGAAGCGTCCCCGGATCACCCAGTTCAACGACTTCGGCGACCGCACGCCCTCGGACAAGCCGCCGGTCAAGACCCCGGCCGAGCTGGCCAGGGAGCGCGGCGAGCCGTGGCCGCCCGACGCGCCGGCCGAGGAGCCGCGTCAGGAGGAGGAGCCGATCCCGGTCGCGACCCTCCCCGGCGCGCAGGACGTCCCCGGTGAACCGGCCGGTGCGGTGCCCGTCGCGCCCAACGGGTCGACGCCCGCGGCGAACCCGAACCCGTACGCGACGCCGAAGGCGGCCAACCCGTCGGGCCCGCCGAACTACGGCGCCCCTCCGGGGTGGACGCCGGCGACGGCGCCCGCGAGCCAGCCGGCTCCGTGGACGCCCGCCTGGGAGCCGAAGAAGGACGAGCCGAGCGACACCGACGCGACACAGCGCTCGTTCGACACCGATCCGGACAACCGCAGGTGACCGAGATCGTCAGCGGTGCGAACGCCGGTCTTCCCGATGGGGAGACCGGCGTCTCCGCGCGGAGGGCCTTCGACCACCCGCGCGCCGAGGCCGCCATCCGCGAACTGCTGCTCGCCTGCGGTGAGGACCCCGATCGCGAGGGCCTGCGCGACACACCCGCGAGGGTGGCGCGGGCCTACCGCGAGCTGTTCGCCGGGCTCTACACCGACGCCGACACCGTGCTGGCGAAGACCTTCGACGAGAGCCACGAGGAACTCGTCCTGGTCACCGACATCCCGATGTACAGCTTCTGCGAGCACCACCTGCTCCCGTTCCACGGCGAGGCGCACGTCGGCTACATCCCCAACGAGCAGGGCCGCGTGACCGGGCTGTCGAAGCTCGCCCGGCTCGTCGACCTCTACTCCAAGCGTCCCCAGGTGCAGGAGCGGCTGACCTCGCAGGTCGCCGACGCGCTGGTGCGCAGGCTCGAACCGCGCGGCGTGATCGTCGTGGTCGAGGCCGAGCACCTCTGCATGGGGATGCGCGGTGTCCGCAAGCCCGGTTCCCGCACCACGACCTCCGCGGTGCGCGGGGTCCTGCGCACCTCGGCCTCGTCGCGGGCGGAGGCCATCGCCCTCATCAGGGGCCGGTCGTGACGCTCCCGAAGCCGGGTCGCTGCGCGGTGGTGGGCGTCGTCAACGTCACCCCCGACTCGTTCTCCGACGGCGGTCGCTACCTCGACCTCGACGACGCCGTGGCGCACGGCGTGGCGATGCACCGGCGCGGCGCCGACCTGGTCGACGTGGGGGGCGAGTCCACCCGGCCGGGAGCCGAGCGGGTCGCCCCCGAGGTCGAGGCGGCGCGAGTGGCCCCGGTGGTCCGCGCCCTGGTCGCCGAGGGGGTGCCGGTCAGCGTGGACACGATGCGCGCGCGGGTGGCCGCCGCCGCCCTGGAGGCGGGCGCGACCGTCGTCAACGACGTCTCCGGCGGGCTGGCCGACCCGGACATGGCCGGGGTCGTCGCCGGGGCCGGAGTGCCGTGGGTCCTCATGCACTGGCGCGGGCACAGCACCGAGATGGACTCGCTCGCGCACTACGACGACGTCGTGATCGACGTGCGCGACGAACTGCTGGCCAGGGTCGAGGCGGCGCTGGCAGCCGGCGTCCGCGAGGAGAACGTCGTGCTCGACCCCGGTCTGGGGTTCGCCAAGCGCGCCGAGCACAACTGGCAGCTGCTGCACCGCCTGGACGAGCTGGTGGACCTCGGGTTCCCGGTGCTGGTCGGCGCGTCGCGCAAACGCTTCCTGGGCACGCTGCTCGCCGGTCGGGACGGCACGCCGCGTCCGCCGTCGGGCCGCGAGGACGCCACGGCGGCGGTGTCGGCGCTGTCGGCGTTCCACGGCGCGTGGGGCGTGCGGGTGCACGACGTGGACCGTTCGCTGGACGCGGTGGCCGTGGCCGGCGCGTGGCGGGCCGCGCGATGAGCGACCGCATCACGCTCACCGGGCTGCGGGTCCGCGGGCACCACGGCGTGTTCGACCACGAGAAGCGCGACGGCCAGGACTTCCTGGTGGACGTCACGGCGTGGCTGGACCTCACCGGGGCGGCGGAGACCGACGACCTCGCGCAGACCCTGCACTACGGCGAGCTCGCCGAGCGGGTCGCCGCGATCGTCGGGGGCGAGCCGCGCGACCTGATCGAGACGGTCGCGGGCCTGATCGCGGACGAGGTGCTGACCGACGAGCGGCTGCACGCCGTCGAGGTCACGGTGCACAAGCCGTCCGCGCCGATCCCGCTGACCTTCGCCGACGTGTCGGTGACGATCCGGCGGTCCAGGCGCGAGGTGCGCGGGCGGTGAGCAGGGCCGTCCTGTCGCTCGGCTCGAACCTCGGCGACCGGCTCGGGTTCCTGCGCCTGGCGGTGGAGGGCTTCGCCGACGTGGCGGTGGCCGTGTCGCCGGTGTACGAGACGGCCCCCTGGGGGGTGCTGGACCAGGACGACTTCCTCAACGCGGTGCTCGTGGTGTCGTCCCCGGACGTCGACGCGCGGGGGTGGCTGCGGCGCGGGCAGGAGCTGGAGCGCCGCGCCGGGCGGGTCCGGGAGCGCCACTGGGGACCGCGGACCCTCGACGTGGACGTCGTCTCGGTGGACGGCATCCTTTCGAGTGATCCGGAATTGATTTTGCCTCATCCGGGTGCACACGATCGGGCAACCGTGCTGATTCCCTGGCACGACGTTGACCCGAATGCCGCAGTGCCCGGACGCGGAAGTGTCGCTGATCTGCTGGTGGGAGTGGACACCGCAGGAGTGCGTAGGCGGGATGACCTCATCCTGTCCATTCCATTGATTGGTGACCGTTAATACATCCGAAGGATGACCCGAACGGTGGCACGGGGTTTCCATTATTCTCCTCGCATGGGGACGTACAAACCGAATGTGCGGGAGCGGCTGGTCGCGCGGTGCTTGGCCAGCTGGCGCTGGGAAACCGGCAAGTCGGGGGCCGAGGTGTCGCGGGAGGTGGGGTTCTCCCAGGCCAAGCTGAGCAAGCTGGAAAACGCCTACCACCCCATTCGCCCGGAGGACGTGAAGGCGCTGGGCGAGGTGTACCGGGTGCCGGAGCCCGATCGCGACCTGCTCTACCGCGCCGCGGAGCGCGCTCTCGTGCCGGGCTGGTGGGAGGACGAGACCGCGGACGCGCTGTTCGAGGCGGTGCGCGAGTACGTGGAGCTGGAGTCGGAGGCGAGCCTGGTCCGGGCCTACAAGTCGGACGTGCTGCCGGGTCTGGTGCAGACCCGCGCCTACGCGCTGGCGCTCGGCCGAGCGTGGTTGCCGCCCCAGCCGGAGGAGGTGGTCGAGGCGCAGGCGCGGGTGCGGCTCAAGCGGCAGGAGCGGCTGGACGACGTCGACCACCCCCTGGAGGCCCGGTTCGTCGTCGCGGAGGGGACGCTGCGCCAGGAGGTCGGCGGACCGGCCGTGATGGTGGAGCAGTTGCACCACCTGCTGGCGCTCGCCGGCCGGGAGAACGTGACGGTTCAAGTGGTTCCGTTCTCCTGCGGCGCGCACGCGGCCCAGGGTTCCTCCTTCAGCGTCCTGTCCTTCGCCGACAAGCGGTTCGAGGACGTCGTGTACCTGGAGAACCTGAACTCCGGCCGATACGTGGAGACCAGGTACGGCAGGGAGCCGTACGTCGTCAATTTCAACGCCTTGCAGGAGGCCGCCCTCGACGCGGACGCTTCCGTGAAGCACATCGTGGAGGTGGCCGATGAACTGCGAGTCTGAACTCCGGACCGCCGAATGGCGCAGATCGAGTCGCAGCAACGCGGGCAACGAATGCGTCGAGCTGAGCCGTTCGCGTGATTTCTGCGCCGTGCGCGATTCCAAGCACCCGGACGGCCCGGTGCTGGTGTTCGGCGCGGAGGCGTTCGCGGCGTTCCTGCGCGGCGCCTGAGCCCGCTCCCGGCGGTGGGGCAGGATGGGGGAGTGAGGTTCACCAGGATCCGCGACCTGCTCGTCGCCGGGGTCGTCACCGGACTGCTCGTGCACCTGCTGCTGCGCGTCGCGTACGGGTCGCTGCCTCCGCTGCCCCGGCTCGCGGGCGTCACGCTGCTCGTCATCGCGCTGGTGGACCTCGTGCTGGCGTTCGTGCTGCGCGCCCGCATCCAGCGCAAGCCCGGCAGCGAGCCCGTCGACCCGATCACGGCGGCGCGGGCGGTGGCGCTGGCGAAGGCCTCGTCCGTGCTCGGCGCCGTCATGCTCGGCGCGTGGGCCGGTGTGCTGATCTACGTCCTGCCCTCGACCGGTGACCTCGACGCGGCGTCGAACGACCTGGTGAGCGCCGTCGTGGGGATGGTCTGCGCACTGGCGCTGATCGGCGCGGGGCTGTGGCTGGAGCACTGCTGCCGCACTCCGCGCGATCCGCACGAAACGAGGTGAACACGTCCTCGGAGGTCTCGGTCGCATAACTCCCAGGTACCGTGTCAGCCATGAGCGGCCGTGGCACGTCGACCGACGACGATCGGAACGACGACGGCCGTGGGTCCGGACGACTGCTGCTGGTGGCTGCACTGGCGCTCGCCCTGGTGTCCGCGGCGGTTCTCGTCCTGAGCGACGACGCGAGGCTCTTGCGCCTCGCCGTGGTGTCCGCCCTGTGGGCCGCCCTCGTGGGCGCCTTCCTGGCGGCGCGCTACCGGCGGCAGGTCGCGGAGCGGGAGGACGAGGTCGCCGATCTCCAGTCCGTCTACGAGCTGGAGCTGGAGCGCGAGGTCGCCGCCCGGCGCGAGTTCGAGCTGGAGGTCGAGAACGAGACCCGCCAGCGCATCCAGGACGAGTCGCGCGACGACCTCCAGGCGCTGCGCTCGGAGCTGCGCACGCTGCGGGAGAACCTGGAGGCGCTCCTCGGCGGCGAGGTGCTCGTCGAGCGCGTCGCGCTGCGCGCCGAGTCGACCAGGATGCGCTCGCTGTCCGACCAGTCCCGGCTGACGCCGGCCGACGACAAGCGGATCATCACGGCCGGTCCGGCCAGCGCCAAGGCGGCCGAGCGCAAGGCGGCGGAGCGCAAGGCGGCGGAGCGCAAGGCCGCCGAGCAGCGGAAGCTCGCGGAGAAGAGGCCGGCGAACGACCGGACCGAGCTGATCGAGCGGGTCGTCGACGAGCCCCAGCGCCGTGCCGAGCCGCAGGTGCGGCGCGAGCCGGCCAAGCCGGAGCCCGTCCGGCGCGAGCAGCCCGCCCGCGCGGAGGCTCCGCGCCGCGAGCAGCCCGCCCGCGCCGAGGCTCCCCGTCGCGAGCCCGCGCGTCCCGACCCCGTCCGGCGCGAGCAGCCGGCCCGCGCGGAGGCTCCGCGCCGCGAGCAGCCCGTCCGT
>NZ_JAEIOJ010000014.1:97732-126557 GCF_016464305.1 Umezawaea beigongshangensis | reverse complement strand
AAGGTGACCGGCCTTGATGTGATCTCGACCAGGAACGTCAGGCCGGGCGGGTTCGTGCAGCGCGGCGGCGGTGGCGGCGGGGTGGACGCGCCCTCTGGACGCGGCGGCGGCTCCGGCTCGGACGGCAGTGGCTCCGGGTCGGACGGCAGTGGCTCCGGTGATCCGTCCTCTTCGCCGGGTGACGGCTCCTCCTCTCCCAGCAGTTCCTCCTCCAGCAGTTCGTCCCCGGACAGCTCTCCCTCGCCGGGTGCGCCGTCTTCCGGTTCGCCGTCTGCTGGTTCGCCGTCGAGCGGTCGTTCTCCGGGGGATTCCTCACCGGGTGGGTCGTCGCCGGAGGCGGGGACGACGTCCTCGTCGGCGAGCGCGCCCGCGGCCGATCCGGGCACCCGCCCGCGCACCGACACCGGCGGCCCGGACACCGCGCCGCGCACCCGGCAGCCCGACACCGACCCGACCCCGTCGCAGAGCGCTCCCGCGCAGCACAACAGCCCAGCGCCCGCGCCCCGCTCCGACCCCGGCGGGTCGACCCCGAGAACGAGCACTCCCGCGGCCGCACCGGCGTCCTCTCCCGGCGGAAGCTCGCCGTCCTCGCCGTCCTCGCCGTCCTCGCCGTCCTCGCCGTCCTCGTCCGCACCGTCGGCCGGTCCGGCGCGAGGAGACACGGCCGCGGCGTCGACCGGCACGGCCACTCCGCCTCGCGTCGACACCCTCACGAGCACCCCGCACAGCAACGCTCCCCAGACGAGCGCGCCCCACCCGAACGCGCCCCAGACCCACGGTGGTCAGCCCACCGGCGGCACGCCGACCGGCGGAGCACCCACCGGTGGCACTCCGGGCAGCAGCACTCCCGGTGGCGGCAGCAGCGGTGCTCCAGGCGGGAACAGGTCGGGCTGGACCGGCACCTCCGGACACCCCGGCGACAGCACACCGGGCGGGCGGGGCGACACCACGCCCAGCGGACGTCCCGACAGCGCGCCACGTCCCCAGTCGGCCGCACCGCACACCCAGCAGCCGCAGCACTTCGGCCCCACCACGGGCCACGGCGCTGCGCACACTCCCGCACCGCGCCAGCAACCCGGCTTCGGCCCCAACCCGCAAGCGCCCCACAGCCCCAACGCGCCGTCCACTCCCCACCAGAGAACAACACCACCCGCTCAGACCCCGTACGGCCCGGTCCCACCGCACACGCGCCCTGGCGTGCCCCCGCAGTCGCACGGCCGCCCGGACGGCGTGACTCCCCAGTCCTACGGTCGCCCGGACGCCCCGCAGGCACCGCACACCCGCCCGGAGTCAGCACCTCCGCGCGGCTCGCACACCGACGCGCAAGCACCGCACCAGCGCCCCGACGCCCCGACGCGCCAACCAGGCCCGGCCCGAGCCGACACCCCGCCCCACCACGGCGATCCGGCCCGCACCGACCCGCCCGGCCAGCACACGCCAGACCGCCACCCCGACAGCGGCCCGCGGCACGACGGTCAGCAGCACGACAACACGCAGCACGACAACACGCCGGGCGACGGCACGCCGGGTGACAGGTCGCCGCTGCACCCCGACGTGGTCAACGCCAGGCACGCCGAGGTCACCCCGGCCGGCGTGTCGCACCACGGCGGCGACTCCGACATGGGCGACCTGCCCCACCGCGTGCCCCACGACCCGCGGTTCTTCACCGCCGACGTGCACGTCACCCCGGACGGGCACGCCCGCATCGGCGGCCGTGACCACACCCCGGAGCAGTACGCCGAACTGCTGCGCCGCTCCGGCTACGACGGCTCGCGCCCGGTGCGCCTGATCGGCTGCGACGCCGGCTCCACCGACTTCGCCCGCCGCCTGTCCCGCGAACTCGACGCCCCCGTCGTCGCTCCGGACAAACCAGCCTGGACCGACACCCGAGGCAGGGTCTACTCCTCCGACACCGAGATCGGCCCCGACGGCACCCGCCGACCCAAGATCCCACCCACCGGCCAGTGGGACACCCACCACCCCGACGGCACCCGCACCTCCGCCGGCGACGACGGCTACGCCCCCGGCACCCGCGACACCGACCGCACCGACCGCACCGACCCCGACGGCGCACGCGACCGCGGACAGGACGACGCCGACCGGCGAGAGCGGGCGGACACCGACTCGCCACCGCCGGACATGCCGTCCGCGACGTCACGGGTGGAAGACCCCGTCTCGCTGCCCGAACCGTCTGATCCGCACCCCGCAGGAATGCCGGAGACCCACCCGCAGACCGGACCCGCGGACAAGAAGCACGGCGCACTGCTCGAACAACTGGACCCGGACTCGGATCGCGTCACCGTGGAGAACGGCCTGATCACGCACGTCGACGACGTGCCGGTTCGCGAGTACGTCGAGCGGGTGGCGCGAGAGCGCGCTGACCTGATGTCCCAGAGCATGGGACGCAAGGACGGTCCGGTGTCGGCCGTGGCGATCGACCTGCGCACCGGGACGATCACCGAGGGCGTCAACGGCAAGGCGAACGCTCTGCTCCCGGCGCAGGACCTGCATCCCCTGCTCCAGGACAACTACCGGCGCATGGCCGAGTGGCGGCATCCGGTCGAGACCGAGCCGGGCGTGCTCGCCAGGAGTCCGTTCGACCCGGATCAGGACGTGGTTCTGGACGGTCAGGCGCACTTCGACAAGCCGCTGCGCCACGCCGAGGTCAAGGCGGTGAACGAACTCCTGTGGGCGCGGCAGCGGAGCAACCCGGACGTGCCGCTCACGCCCGAGGTGCTCGACGAGCTCCGCTTCGATCCTCGGTGGCTGGCGGACGGTCAGCACATGCGGAGGCTGGACCCCGCGCCCGCCTGCGCCAACTGCAACCAGATGCTCCGCGGCGTGCCCAGCTACTCGGGACGTCTCCAGTTCGCGCCTGGTGACTATCGTTATGACGACAGCTTGCACGGATTTGCGGAGTGGTGAGAGCGATGCGCGTCAACAGGGTGGACACGGTTCTCGACCGCGGTGTGTGGTTGCTGCACGAGGGGGAGCGCTTCACCGGCGAGGTGGTGGACACCGATGTGGAGGGTCGCGTCATCGGTCTCACCTCCTACGCGCACGGGGTGGAACACGGTCCGCAGGCGGAGTGGTACCCGGACGGCACGAAGAAGTCGGAGGGTGTCACGGAGAAGGGCAACGCGGTCGGCGAGTGGCGCGAGTGGCACTCGAACGGTCAGCTCGCCCAGTACGACCTGCTGGACGAGCACGGTGATCCCCTGCGCACGCAGCGGTGGGACGAGGCGGGCACCCTCGTCCAGGACGACTCCTACCAGCCGTTGCGGGGATGAGCTCGATCTCCGGCGGACCGGGCGTGCTCGTCGGACGATCAGCCGCTCGCGGGAGGGATCGGAACCCGTGACGCAGGAGGTGGACGAGCGGGAGACGTCGTCGAAGAGGTCCGCTGCGGCTCCGCTCGCCCGGTCCGGCGGGAGTTGCCGGAATGACGGTCGACCGCATCGGCGTCTCCGACGACCGGTCGCGGTGGCCGAACAGGGGCACGGCCGAGCACGGACCGGTGCGGTCGGCGATCGGGCGGGGGCGCGTCGCCGCGCCCCCGCGTTGCGTCAGGACTCCCAGACCTGCACCGCGCGCACCACGAACGGCGCTTCCGGCACGTAGGTCCCGCCGCCGGGATAGGTCGTGAAGTCGGCTTCCGTGGAGCACGTCTGGCCCTGGTACACGCTCACCGTGCGCTGGAGGCGGTTGGCGAAGGATCTGGCCACCAGGTTCTCCGGGAGCGGGATGCACTCACCGGGATTGGCCGACTCCAGGTCGAGGCGACGGGCGGCCCCGGTGTAGGAGGTGCCCTCCCAGGCGCAGAACTCGCCGCGGTCGCACGTCGGTTCGGCGGCCAGCGCCGTGCCGCTGGTCGTGAGGCTCCCGAGGACGATGGTCACCGCGGTCAGAACGGTTCGAGTTGTCATGGGGCCACAGCCTCACCCGTTCGGCCCAGTTTCGTGGACGTCTTGGAAGTCGCTCACCTGATCGTGTTTTCGCAGGCGTCTGAGCTGGTTGTCCAGGTAGGGGCGGGCGCGGCGGTGTCCACCGTGCACCGCGACGACCTCCTCCAGCGACGTGAGCACCCGCAGCACCCTGCCCGCGTCCGGGGTCCAGCCGCGCCGTCCGCACTCCTCCAGCCAGTCCACGGGCGACCGGTGGCCGCGCTCGCGGTTGCAGCGGCGACACGCGGCCACCTCGTTCTCCAGCCTGGACGGCCCGCCCTTCACCCGCGGCACCAGGTGGTCGGTGGTGGGCACGACGTGCGAGCCGAACTCGCGCGCGCACCACGCGCACGTCGGCCCGTCGCGCTGGAGCTCCAGCTCCAGGCGGGCCGCCCGGCCCTGCTGGGACTCAGCCATCCCGCAGCCGCTCCGCGAGCGCCGCCGCCAGCGCGGTGCGCGGCAGCAGGTCGGAGAACGCCGTCAGCAGCTCGCGGTCGAACGTCGGCGTCGGCGGGATCTGCCACGGCAGCGGTCCGAGCTTCCCGCCCGGTGCCAGCACCCCGCTCGCGAAGAAGTCGGCCAGCGGGGTCCGCACGTCGCGCAACCGCTTCACGCGGGTGGTGAACCCGCCGCCCTCCACCGCGAACACGAAGTCGTCGGGCGTCTGCTCCACCCACGTCCGGAAGCTCGACGGCCGCTGCGACGAGTGGCACGACCCGCTGACCTCGGCGGAGTCCGGCCGCCGCGACAGGTGCTCCGACTCCCGTCGCCGAGCGAGCCCGGCCGGGCAGAACGTGCCGCGCCACAGCGGGTGCACCCGTCCCGACGTGCCGACCCCGATCTCGCCCACGAGGCCATGCTCCCCGCACTCCCCGCTCTCCGCGCGCCGGAGAACTCGTGTCCTGCGGGGGACGAACGGGTGCCATGATCAAGGGATGAGGACTGGTGAGCTCGACGTCCAGGCTTCACTGGTGCGTTGGCTGGTGATCTCCGGGTGGTCGGTCCAGCGCAACACCCACGTCGAAGCCCATCGACGCGGGGAGTGGCTGCACGTCGAGGTGCAGGGCTACCCGGCGGGGCCGGCCGCCGTGCCACCGTCCCTGCACGCCCGCACCTGGTTCGCGGGCGGACTGCTCAAGGCGCTGCAGCTCAGACAGCGTTTTCCCGATGACGGCGTGGCCATCGGCCTGCCGGACTTCCCGTGCTACCGCAGCCTCCTGGAGGGCGTGGAGGACACGTTCTGGGCGATGCGCCTGCAGGTGCTGCTCGTGTGCCGGCAGGGCGAGATCGAGCAGTGGAGGAGGCGCAGCCTCAGCGGCTGAGCCGAGCTGACACCCTGTGCGTCGTCACGACGAAGGGTGCCGGAGTGGACGAGTCCTCGAAGATCGGGCGGCACGCGCGGACGGTGCTCGCCACCGCGGGTGCACTGCGGCAGCAGGCCGCGGCACTGCTCGCCGAACCGGAACGGCTGCGCGGCCTCGCCGTCCTGCGGCACCACGACCTCGGCCGCGACCTCACGGCGAACGTCCTGCGCGCCACCCCCGTCGACACGTTGCGCGAGGTCTCGCCGAACCTGCGCACCGGCGCTCTCGCCTCCGCCGGGTTCCGCACGGTCTCCGACGTCCTGCGCGCACGGCGGAGCGAGCTGGACGCCGTTCCCGGCGTCGGCCAGCGCACCGCCCGGCAGGCGCTGGAGGCCGCACGCCGCGTCGAGGACGTCGTCCGGGAGCACGCCGGCGCCCGGCTCGACCCCGACCACCGCGATCCCGTTCAGACCGCCCTGCTCGACGTCCTGTTCCGGCTGCGCCGCGCCGACCGCGTCCTCGGTCCCGTCGCCGCGCCGATGACCGGGTGGATCGCGGACGTCGAGACCGCGGCGCGCGAGGCGGACCGCGCGGGCGGGCGGCTGCGGATGCTGTTCACCCGCAGGCGCACGCGGGAGCGCGCGCTCGCCGCGCTGGAGCGGCTGGAGGGCCTGCTGGCGGAGGAGGGCTCGGTGCGCGCCACCGCGGCCCGGTTGACCGCCCCGGTCGACGAGGACGAGCTGTGGCACGACTACGAGCGCGACGCCGCGTCCTACAGCACGCTGCTCGCCGAGCTGGGCGACGCCGACGGCGCCGTCGACGCCGCGCGGGGGTTCCTGACCAGCGACGTCGAGCGGCAGGTCGACGCCGTCACGCTCGACACGAGCCGGTTGACGGTCTCGCTGCGCGGCTACCAGGAGTTCGGCGCGCGCTTCGCCCTCGCCCGCCGCCGGGTGATCATCGGTGACGAGATGGGCCTGGGCAAGACGATCGAGGCCATCGCCGCGCTCGCGAGCATCGCGGCGCGGGGACGGCACGTCTTCCTCGTCGTGTGCCCGGCGAGCGTGCTGGTGAACTGGGTCGACGAGATCGGCAGGCACAGCACGCTCGCGGCGCACCGCCTGCACGGAGCCCGCCGCGACGAGGCGGTCCGCGAGTGGCTCGACGCCGGGGGAGTGGGCGTCACGACGTTCGGCACCCTGGCCAAGCTGGTGCTGCCGCGACGCCACCGGCTCGCGATGGTCGTCGTCGACGAGGCGCACTACGTGAAGAACCCCGCGTCGCAGCGGTCGCGGGCGGTGGAGGCGGTCACCCGGCGGGCCGAGCGGGTGCTGTTCCTCACCGGCACGCCGATGGAGAACCGCGTCGAGGAGTTCCGCAACCTCGTGTCCCACCTGCAACCGGAGATCGCCGCACGCACCCGCGCCGACGACGCCGTGGCCGGCGCGCGGGCGTTCCGCCGCGCCGTGGCCCCGGTGTACCTGCGGCGCAACCAGGAGGACGTGCTGCCCGAGCTGCCCGAGCAGATCGCCGTGGAGGACTGGGTCGAGTTCGGGCACGAGGACTTCGTCGCCTACCAGAACGCCGTGGCCGAGGGGAACCTCATGGCCATGCGCCGCGCCGCCTGCGCGCCGGGGACGGTCGCCGGTTCGGCGAAGCTGGAGCGGCTGCTGGAGATCGTCGAGGAGTCGAGGGAGAACGGCTGGAAGGTCGTCGTCTTCTCGTTCTTCCTCGACGTGCTGGACACCGTGCACACCCTCGTCGGCGACGACGCGTGCGGACCGCTCACCGGCGCCGTGCCCGCGATCGAGCGGCAGCGCGTGGTGGACGAGTTCAGCGCGCGGCGCGGGCACGCGGTGCTGGTGAGCCAGATCGAGGCCGGTGGTGTGGGCCTGAACGTCCAGGCCGCGTCGGTGGTGATCATCACCGAGCCGCAGTGGAAGCCGAGCACGGAGGAGCAGGCCGTCGCCCGCTGTCACCGCATGGGGCAGGTGCGCAAGGTCCACGTGCACCGCCTGCTGGTGAAGGACAGCGTGGACGCCCGGATGCGCGAGGTCCTGGAGCACAAGTCGCTGCTGTTCGACTCCTACGCGCGGGAGAGCGACGCCAAGCACGGCCACCGGGGCGCGCTGGACACGGCGCCGTCGCGGGCCCAGCTGGAGCAGCGCATCGTCGCCGCGGAGCGGGAGCGCCTCGGGATGGCGGTCAGCGGCTGAGCCGCTCCGCGAGCGCCATCGCGTTCACGGGGGCCGCGCCGCGCATCGTGTTGTCGAAGTAGACGAACACGTCGCCGTCCTCGGCCAGGTCCCGCGCCCGCACGGCCCACCCGTCGAGCTGCGCGGCGGAGTAGGCGCTGGCGTAGAGCTCCTCGTGACCGTGCAGCCGCACGTAGGCGAAGTCCGTCGTCACGTCGTCGAAGCAGGGGAACGTCCCGGCGCTGTCGGAGATCACGTTCGCCACGCCGTGCTCCCGCAGCAGCGCGGGGAACGCGGGGTCGGCGAAGCTCGGGTGCCGCGCCTCCACGGCGTGCCGGACCGGGCGCGGTGGCAGCAGCGCGAGGAAGTCGTCCAGCCGGGCGGCGTCGAAGGGCAGCGACGGCGGGAGCTGCCACAGCACCGGTCCCAGCTTCGCGCCCAGCTCCAGCACCCCGGACTCGAAGAACGCCGTCACCGCGGCGTCCGCACCGCGCAGCCGCCGGGCGTGCGTCACCTCGCGGTGCCCCTTGACGGCCAGCACGAAGCCCGGCGGGGTGCGCCGCGCCCACGACCGGTAGTTCGCCGGACTCCGCAGCGAGTAGAAGGAGCCGTTGAGCTCCACGGAGGACACCCGCTCCGCGAGGTGCTCCAGTTCCAGCCGCTGCGGCAGCCCGGCCGGGTAGAAGCCGCCGCGCCACTCCGGGTACACCCAGCCGGACGTTCCGATCCTGATCTCACCCACCAACGGTGCATGCCCCACCGAAGAGTGAGCGAAACAACATCAGAATGGCGTGGTCGGGTGCTCCTGACGGGGTAAGACGTACAGGTCTACAGGAACAGAAAGCGAGAACCCGTTGACCAGCACGCTGTCCCACCGGCACACCCGTTCCTCCGGCCCCGCAGTGGTACTGCGCGGCGACCACCGGAAGCTGGTCGACGCCGTCACATCACTGCTGGTCGAGAACGCGGACCTGCTGTCCGGCACGGGCAACGTCGCCGTCCTGCGGGGCTTCGACCGGGCCAGCCGGGCCACCCGCGACGCCATCACGGCGGTCGTCCGCGAGCACGGCGGCTCCGTCCTCGACCTGGCTCCCGCGCCGCGCGCCGGTGAGATCGCCGCGCTGCCCGCCGCGGACCTCGTGGTGTCCGTCAGCGGCTCCACCACGGCCGCCGCCGAGCGCTGCGCCGCCTTCTGGGGCGTGCCCGTGGTGTCCGTCACCGACGACGCCGCTCAGCGGGACGCCCTCGTCATCACCTCCGAGGACGGCCTGAACGACGTGCTCGTGCGGGAGCTGCGCTTCACCGGCGACCTGCGCTGGGCCACGGGCGACGCCGAGCCGGCCGGAGCGGTGACCGTGCTCGTGCGGCCCACCGCCGAGGGCGCGCTGGTGGTCGTCGACGCGGAGGAGCCCGTCACCAGCACCGAGGTCGTGATCGTGGCCGGTGAGGACGTCGTGGGCGAGATGGACGGCGCTCCGCGCGCCATCGCCCCCGGCCGCTACCGGCTGACCGCGGCCGCACCCGTGCGGCGCATCCTCGTCACCCCGTAGCACTTCTGTAGCACTCGAGGGTGTGGCGCGGTACCGCGGTGGTGTGACGGCGATCGGGCAGCGAGAGCTCCGCAACGACAACGCGGAGATTATGAGGCGCGTCGAGGCGGGGGAGACCTTCACGGTCACCCGCAACGGCCGCCCCGTCGCCGACCCCGTCCCCCACCTGCCGCTCCGGCAGCGACCGCGCCGCACCCTCGCGGAGCTCCGGACCGCCTTCCGGCGGCTACCGGCCGTGGACGAGCAGCGCTGGGCCGCCGACCGCCGCGCGGCCGACGACGTGTTCGGGTCCGACGAGCTGACCGGTCCGTGACGGACCGCGTCCTGCTGGACACGGGCGTCGTCATCTCGCTGGACCACCTCGACCTCGGCCCGCACGCGCGGACGGAACCCCTGATCAGCGCGATCACCGTCGCCGAACTCGCCTTCGGGCTCGACGTGGCCGACCCCGTGGAGCGCCACGCCCGCACCGAGCGCTGCTACGCCGCGCTGGAGCAGTTCGAGGTGCTGCCCTTCGGCGTGGCCGCGGCGAAGCTCTGCGGCACCCTCACGGCCCTCGTCCGGGCCCGCGGGCGCGATCCCCGGCCTCGACCGGCTGGTCACCGTGATCGCCGTCTGAAGCTACAAGCCCGCCTCGTCGAGCACGCCGGCGAGGACCTTCTCCACGCTGCGGCCGTCGCTGGTCAGCGCCAGCACGCACGGGCACTGCGACAGGTCGCGCCCCGACATCGAGCACAGGTACACGCCGATGACCCGCAGGGTCCGCGCCGTGTGCCGCAGCCGCGCCGTCCCCGTCGTGGGCACCTGCTCGTAGACGGCCTTCGCGATCCGGCGACCCGTCGTCCCGCCGGTCAGCGCCTCCCCGACGGCGAGGTCCAGCTCCAGTGCCGCGTCCGCCAGCGGCCAGCAGCCGATGAGCGAGTCCAGCAGGCGGTCGTCGAGCTTGCGCACCAGCCGCTGCCGCACGTCGATCCGCCAGGTCACGTCCTTGGCGAGGTAGTCGACGAACTCGTCGACCCGCCCGCGTCCGCGCCGTCGGCGCGTGCGGCGGCGGTGCGTGCTGCGCGTCCCGCTGTCTCCAGGTCTCATGCGACGACCATGCGGTCCGGCCACGCGTCGCGACGGTGCATCACCCTGCTGCGCACACCGCACAACTCGCTCGCCGCACGGCCGCCACGCTCCGCACTCGCCACGGCCGTGACGGCACGAGGACCGCCCCCGCGGTGCGCGGGAACGGTCCTCGTGGGTGACGACGATCAGGCGGGAACGGAGGCCACGCCGGGCGCGAGGAAGCGCTTGCCCGTGACCCTCTCCGAGATGCCCGACCGGTCCAGGTACGGCGTGATGCCGCCCAGCCAGAACGGCCACCCGGCGCCGAGGATCATGCACAGGTCGATGTCCTGCGCCTCGGCCACGACGCCCTCGTCCAGCATGAGCCGGATCTCCTGCGCCACGGCCTCCAGCACGCGCGTGCGCACCTGCTCGCCGGTCAGCTCGGTGTCGCCGAACTGCCACAGGGCCTGGACCTCGGGGTCCACGGTCTGCCTGCCCTGCGCGTCCCACTGCCACACGGCGGTCTTGCCGGCCTCGACGAAGCGCTTCATGTTCTCGCTCACGCCGAAGCGGTCGGGGAACGCGCCGTGCACGGTCTCCGCCACGTGCAGCGCGACGGCCGAGCCGACGAGCTGGAGCAGGACCAGCGGGCTCATCGGCAGGCCCAGCGGCTCGGTCGCCCGGTCGGCCACCTCGAACGGCGTGCCCTCGTCGATCGCCGCGACGACCTCGCCCATGAAGCGGGTCAGCAGGCGGTTGACGACGAACGCGGGCGCGTCCTTGACGAGCACGCTGGACTTCTTGAGCTGCTTGCCGACCGCGAACGCCGTGGCGAGGGTGGCGTCGTCGGTCTGCTCGGCACGCACGATCTCCAGCAGCGGCATGACCGCGACCGGGTTGAAGAAGTGGAAGCCCACGACCCGCTCGGGGTGCGCGAGCTTCGACGCCATGTCCGTGATGGACAGCGACGAGGTGTTCGTCGCGAGGACCGCCTCGGGGGAGACGTGCTCCTCGACCTCGGCGAACACCTGCTGCTTCACCGCGAGGTCCTCGAACACGGCCTCGATGACGAAGTCCGCGTCGGCGAAGGCGGCCTTGTCCAGCGAACCGGACACCAGCGCCTTGAGCCGGTTCGCCTCGTCCGGCGAGACGCGCTTCTTGCCCAGCAGCTTGTCGATCTCGGCGTGCACGTAGCCCACGCCCTTGTCCACACGGGACTGGTCCACGTCGGTCAGCACGACGGGCACGTGCAGGCGGCGCACGAACAGCAGCGCCATCTGGCTGGCCATGAGGCCCGCGCCGACGACACCGACCTTGGTGACCTCGCGCGCCAGCGACTTGTCCGGCGCGCCGGCCGGCCGCTTGGCGCGCTTCTGCACCAGGTTGAACGAGTACAGCCCGGCGCGCAGCTCGTCGCTCATGACGACGTCGGCCAGCGCCTGCGTCTCGGCGGCGTACCCGCGGTCGAGGTCGTTCTCCCGAGCCAGCTCCAGCAGCTCCAGCGCCTTGAGCGCGCCGGGAGCGGCGCCCTTCGTGCGGCCGTCCACGATGGCCTTCGCGCGCGCCACGGCGGCGTCCCAGCCCTCGCCGCGGTCGATCTCCTTGCGCGCGGGCACGACCTCGCCGCGCAGGACCTGCGCCAGCCACGCCAGCGACTGCTCCAGGTAGTCCGCGGAGTCGAAGACCGCGTCCACGACGCCCAGCTGCGCGGCCTGCGCGGGCTTGAGCATCTTGTTCTGGTTCAGCGCGTTCTCGAAGATCACCGTGACGGCGTCGTCCGGC
Source organism: Umezawaea beigongshangensis (assembly GCF_016464305.1). GTDB lineage: Bacteria > Actinomycetota > Actinomycetes > Mycobacteriales > Pseudonocardiaceae > Umezawaea_A > Umezawaea_A beigongshangensis. The sequence goes on along the minus strand of NZ_JAEIOJ010000014.1, from coordinate 114,729 downwards.
CCGATCAGGTTCGGCAGCAGCTGCGTGCCGCCCCAGCCGGGGAACAGGCCGAGGAAGACCTCGGGCAGCGCGATGGCCGCCGCGTTGGAGATCAGCGTCCGGTAGTGGCACGACAGCGCCAGCTCCAGGCCCCCGCCCATGACCGCGCCGTTGACGAAGGCGAAGGTCGGGACGGTCGACTCGGTGAACCTGCGGAACACGTCGTGGCCGAGCTGACCGATCTGCACCGCCTGGTCGCGGGAGGACGCTCCCTCCACGGCGGTCAGGTCGGCGCCCACGGCGAAGATGAACGGCTTGCCGGTGACGGCGATGGCGGCGGGCTGCGCCGCGACGGCCTCGTCGAACGCCGCCGCGAGGCTCACCAGGCTCTGCGGGCCGAACGTCGACGGCCGCGTGTGGTCCAGCCCGTTGTCGATCGTGATCAGCGCGACCTGGCCCTGCACGCCCGGAACCCGGACCAGGCGCGTGACGGCGTGCGTCACGACCTCGTCCGGGAACAGCGCCTTCGCGTCCTGCGGGGTGAACGTGCTCACTTCGACTCCCCGTTCCAGTTGGGGTTCTCCCAGATCACGGTGCCGCCCATGCCGATGCCGATGCACATGGTGGTGATGCCGTAGCGCACGTCGGGACGCTCGGCGAACTGCCGCGACAGCTGCGTCATCAGGCGCACGCCGGAGGAGGCCAGCGGGTGACCGGTGGCGATGGCGCCACCCCACCGGTTCACCCGCGGATCGTCCTCGGCGATGCCGAAGTGGTCGAGGAACGCCAGGACCTGCACGGCGAACGCCTCGTTGATCTCGAACAGGCCGATGTCGTCGATCGTGAGACCGGCGCGCTGGAGGGCCTTCTCCGTCGCGGGCACCGGGCCGACGCCCATGACCTCGGGCTCGACGCCCAGGAACGAGTAGCCCACCAGGCGCATCCCGACGGGGAGACCCAGCTCGCGAGCGGTCTCCTCCTCGGCCAGGATGCAGCCGGTCGCGCCGTCGTTCAGGCCCGCCGCGTTGCCCGCGGTGACGCGGCCGTGCGGGCGGAACGGCGTCTTCAGCTTCGCCAGGTCCTCGACGGTGGTGCCGGGGCGCGGGGGCTCGTCGGCGGTGGCCAGGCCCCAGCCCTTCTCGGCGGAGCGGGTGGCCACGGTGACGAACTCGGGGCCGATCTTGCCCGCCTCCAGGGCCGCGGCGTACTTGGCCTGCGACGCGGCGGCGTAGGCGTCCGCGCGCTCCTTGGTGATGGCGGGGAACCGGTCGTGCAGGTTCTCCGCGGTCTGGCCCATGACCAGCGCGGAGGTGTCCACGATCCGGTCGGACAGGAAGCGCGGGTTCGGGTCGACGCCCTCGCCCATCGGGTGACGGCCCATGTGCTCGACGCCGCCCGCGATCACCACGTCGTACGCGCCGAAGGCGATGCCGCTGGCCGAGGTGGTCACGGCGGTCATCGCGCCCGCGCACATGCGGTCGACGGCGTAACCGGGGACCGACTTGGGCAGGCCGGCGAGCAGCGCGGCGGTGCGGCCGATGGTGAGGCCCTGGTCGCCGATCTGGGTCGTGGCGGCGATGGCCACCTCGTCGACCCGCTCGGGCGGCAGTTCGGGGTGACGCCGCAGCAGTTCGCGGATGACCTTGACGACCATGTCGTCGGCACGGGTCTCCGCGAAGATTCCCCTGGGGCCCGCCTTGCCGAACGGCGTGCGCACGCCGTCCACGAAGACCACGTTCCGAACGCTGCGCGCTACCGCGTGCCCGCTCGGTGCCGGCGCTGCTGGTGCGGCCACGGCGTCTCCTCACTCGTGCTGACTAGGAAGGTCGTGCGGTTGGAGCCCGCGGGTGACGCGAGCGCCGCTACCGACCGGTAACACGAACTCTAGCGTGTGTTACTGACCGGTAACCACTGTGGTGGGCCTGTCGACTGCATCACACCCCGCTCGGGGCGGTCCGCGCACGTCGACGCGGTGCGGGAATCCGGGGGCCGCGGCCGAACGCACGGGTGCCCCGCGCCACCGGGGCGCGGGGCACCCGTCGAGATCGGCCGTCAGACGGTCGGTGTCGTGCGCAGCGCCTCGGCCAGCACCGCCGCCGCCAGCTCCACCTGCCACGACCGCGCACCGCCGGTCCGCAGCGCCTCGGCCACGCCCTCGGTGCTCAGGTCCTCCGGGGGCTGCCAGCACGTGCGTCGCAGCAGGTCGGGCAGCAGCAGGTTCTCCACCGGGAGGGTGTTGGCCTCCGCCGCCGCGGTCAGCGCCGTCCGCGCGGCGGCCAGACGCACCGCCGCGGCCGGGTCCTTGTCGGCCCACCGGTTCGGCGGGGGCGGGCCGTCGTGCTGCGGCGACGGGTCGGGCAGCTCCGACCTGTCCAGCGTCTCGGCCTGCCGCAGAGCGGCGAGCCACGTGCCGACGCCGCGCCGCTGCGCCCTGCCGCGGAAGACCGGCAGCGCGATCATCTCGGCCTCGGTCTTCGGGTTCTTCACCGACGCCTCGACCAGCGCGCTGTCGGGCAGCACGCGGCCGGGCGCGATGTCGCGCTCGCGCGCGATCGAGTCCCTGGCCTCCCACATCGCGCGCACGGCGGCGAGCTGCCGCGGGTTGCGGATGCGGTGGATTCCGGAGGTGCGGCGCCACGGCTCGACGCGGGGACGCGGAGGCGGTGCGGTGCGCGCCGCCTCGAACTCCTCCAGCGCCCAGTCGAGCTTGCCCTGCCGGCGCAGCTCCTCCTCGAGCACGTCGCGCAGCTCGACGAGCAGTTCGACGTCGAGCGCCGCGTAGTTCAGCCAGTCGGGGGGAAGGGGGCGGCGCGACCAGTCGGCCGCGCCGTGCCCCTTCTCCAGCCTGTAGCCGAGCAGGCGCTCGACGAGCGTGCCCAGGGCGACCCTCTCGAAACCGGCCAGCCTGCCCGCCAGCTCGGTGTCGAAGAGGATCGCCGGCCTGAGCCCGAGCTCGGCGAGGCACGGCAGGTCCTGAGACGCCGCGTGCAACACCCACTCGGTGCCCTGCAAGGCCTCGACCAGCGGATCGAGCCGACCACCCAGGGCGATCGGATCGACCAGCACGGTTCCGGCGCCTTCCCGGCGCAGTTGCACCAGGTAGGCACGTTGCGAGTAGCGGTAGCCCGAGGCTCGCTCGGTGTCCACCGCGACCGGACCTTTCGCTCCGGCGAGCGCCGAGGCGGCTCGCCGGAGCGCAGAGGGTTCGGACACCACCGGCGGAACGCCGTCAGCGGGTTCCGTCAGCGGTACCGGATCAGCTCCGGTTGGTTCGGTCAGCTCGTCGGCGGATGCATCCACGGCGGATGACCCTACGACGAACACGTGACTCGCGGGTGTGTTCGGCCGGTTCAGTGGCGTGACGAGTTCATCGGATGACGCCGGCACGCATCGCCAGCGCCACCATCTGAGCCCGATCCCCGGTGCCCAGCTTGCGCCCGATCCGCGACAGGTGAGACTTCACCGTCAGCGCGGAGAGACTGAGCGCTTCGCCGATCTCCTTGTTGCTCTGGCCATCGGCGACCAGCTGGAGGACCTCGACCTCACGCGCGGAGAGTTCCCGCGGCGTGTTGTCGGTGCCCGGCACCCTGGTGCCCGCTGCGAGCACGGGTGCCACGCTCGGATCCGCGTAGACGCCGCCGTCGAGGACCCTGCGCACGCCGTCCGTCACCACCATGGGCGAGGCGGACTTCAGCAGGTACGCCTGAGCGCCTGCCTGGAAGGCCGACCTGACCGCATAGGGGTCGTCCGACGATGCGAGGACCACGATCCGCGGCCAGCCCTGGGCACGGAGTTCCGTGACCAGGTCGATGCCGGTTCCGTCCGGCAGACCGAGATCGAGAATCGCGAGGTCGCAAGGACCGGTTGCCAGAGCCCGCGCCCGAGCCTCTGCAACCGATGCGGCCTCGTGCACTGTCCCGGCTCCCATCTGGGTGAGCCGAGCTGATATCGCCTCCCTCAGCAGTGGGTGGTCGTCGACCACCAGCACTGAGAACAGCTCCTCCCGCGGGTGCGGGACCATGTTCGCCGGCAACGTGCCGGCTGGCGTGGTACGAACGGCCTGACCTAAGCCGACGGCAGCCACGTCACTACCTCCCTGGAGTCGGTCGTGCCCCCCGACCGGCACCGGGACTTTCGGCCAATCAGCCGCGCCACTGATCGACCGAAAGTGGTGTCGTCTGGGGCAGCGTAGCCGCCCGAGCGGGTCTGCGGGACGATCAATCGGGTATCTATCCCTATTGAGTTGTGACGGATGACCCCGTCTGTCACACGATCGGTTGACAACTGGCCGGGGGCTGTAACACGAGTCCTGCTCACAACGACATCTTGGAGTTGATGTAGTGGCGAGTACTGCGAACGCGGACCGCGCGCGGGACCTCCTGGGCCGCGTCCCCCTCGTCGACGGCCACAACGACCTCCCGTGGGCCCTGCGCGACCTCTGCGCGGAGGAGGAGACGGCCGACGCGACGACCCCCTCGCGGGGCCCCCGCGGCGGTGACGTCTTCGCCGCGGCGGCCGGGGTCGACCTGCGCGTCAGGCAGTCCGACCTGCACACGGACCTCGTGAAGCTGCGCGAGGGGCGGGTCGGTATGCAGTTCTGGTCGGTGTGGGTCCCGTGCTCCCTGGAGGGGGACTCCGCGGTCACCGCGGTGTTCGAACAGGTGGAGCTCGTCCGCGACCTCGCGGACCGCTACCCGGACCACCTGAGGGTGGCCACGACGGCCGCCGAGGCCGAGTCCGCGTTCCGCGACGGCCGGATCGCGTCCCTCCTCGGTGCCGAGGGTGGACACAGCATCAATTCGTCACTCGGAGTGCTCAGGGCATTGCGCCGTTCGGGTGTCCGGTACATGACACTGACTCACAACGAGAACACTCCGTGGGCAGATTCCGCGACCGACGAACCGGTTCACGGCGGACTCAGCGAATTCGGCCGGGACGTCGTTCGCGAGATGAACCGCATCGGGATGATCGTCGACCTCTCCCACGTGGCACCCACCACCATGCGCGACGCGCTGGCGGTCAGCAGCAGGCCGGTGATCTTCAGCCACTCGTCGTGCCGGGCGGTGGCCGACCACCCGCGCAACGTGCCCGACGACGTCCTCGCCGAGCTGGCCGCCCGCGACGGCGTCTGCATGATCACGTTCGTGCCGCGGTTCGTGTCCCAGCGCTACGTCGAGTGGGAGGACCGGTTGCGCGACGCGATGGACGCGGCGGGGGAGAAGCACAACGACCTGACCGCGCGGGACCGCTTCGAGGCCACCTGGACCGCCGGCGGCCCGCCGCCCGCGGTGACCCTGCACGACGTCGTGACCCACCTGGAGCACGCGCGCGAGGTCGCCGGGATCGACCACATCGGGCTCGGCGGCGACTACGACGGCGTGAAGACCCTCCCGGAGGGCCTGGAGGACGTGTCGGGCTACCCGCGGCTGTTCGCCGAGCTGCTCGACCGCGGCTGGCGCGAGGACGACCTCACCAAGCTGGCGGGCGCGAACGTGCTGCGCGTGCTGCGCGCGAACGACGAGTGACGGGTGCTGTCCGGCCGGTGCTCAGGAGCCCTGGCGCTGGCCGAACACCGTCACGCCCACCGGCGGCAGCCCCACGGCGCTCACCATCAGGTCGCTGAACGCGCACCCGTGCGCGCGCAGGTCGGCGTCGACGGCGGTCCACGAGGCCCGCAGCTCCAGGTCGTCGGTGCGCGGCGGTCCGGAGATGTCGCCGAAGCGGGCCGAGGAGGTCTGGGTCACCGTGCCGCCCAGCGCCGCCCACCCGGCCCCGGTGCCCTCCAGCGCGTCGGTCAGCCACGACCACCCCACCTCGGGCAGCAGCGGGTCGCGGGCGAGGTCGGGGTCCAGCTCCACGCGGACGAACACCACGAGCCGGAAGACGCCGCCCCACGCCTCGACGCCCTCGGGGTCGTGCAGCAGCACGAGGCGGCCGGTCGACAGCTCATCACCCGGCCCGGTGACCTCGGCGGTCACGGCGTACGCCCACGGCGCGAGCCGCTGCGGCGGGCGGACCTCCGCGTACTCCACCTCAGGTCGGGGCCGGCCCGACTTCAGCGTCTCCACCGCCCGCCGGAACAGCTCGGGTTCTCCCGACATCCCGGTCACACACGGACTGTAAGCCCATCGGTCCCACCGGGTGATGACGGCGCGCCGGGCCGTGCGAGCAAGACCACGGGGCGGCGCCGTCTCGACGCGTGGGACGATTGACGGCGAGATGACGAACACCGAGTCGACGAGCGCCGTGCCCGCCACCGCGCTCTCCGAAGCCCCCCTGCTGGTGGCCGCGCGCGGCGGCACCCCCTCCCGCACCCCGGTCTGGTTCATGCGCCAGGCGGGCCGCTCGCTCCCCGAGTACCGCAAGCTCCGCGAGGGCACGGCGATGCTCGACGCCTGCACGGACCCGGAGATGGTCTGCGAGATCACGATGCAGCCGGTCCGCAGGCACGACGTGGACGGCGCCATCCTGTTCAGCGACATCGTGGTGCCGCTGAAGGCGGCCGGGATCGACCTGGACATCGTGCCGGGCACCGGGCCCGTGGTGGCGAACCCGGTGCGCAGCGCCGCCGACGTCGCCGCGCTGCCCGAGCTGGAGCCCGAGCAGGTGCGGCCGGTCCTCGACGCCATCGGCCTGCTGCTCGCCGAGCTGGGCGGCACACCGCTGATCGGCTTCGCCGGCGCTCCGTTCACCCTCGCGTCCTACCTCGTGGAGGGCGGTCCCAGCCGCAACCACGAGCGCACCAAGGCGCTCATGCACTCCGACCCGGACACCTGGCACGCGCTGCTGGACAAGCTCGCGGGCATCACGTCGACCTTCCTGCGGCTGCAGGTCGAGGCCGGTGTGTCGGCCGTGCAGCTGTTCGACTCCTGGGCGGGCGCACTGTCCGAACGCGACTACCGCCGGTTCGTCCTGCCGCACTCGCGGCGCGTCCTGGGCGGGCTCGCGGACGCGGGCGTGCCGCGCATCCACTTCGGCGTCGGCACCGGTGAGCTGCTGCCCGCCATGCGCGAGGCGGGGGCAGACGTCGTCGGCGTCGACTGGCGCACCCCCCTCGACACGGCCGTGCGGCGTCTCCAGGAGGCCGCGCCGGACCTGCCGAAGCCGGTCGTGCAGGGCAACCTGGACCCGGCCCTGCTGTTCGCCGGGCGTCCCGCGCTGGAGGCGGAGATCCGCCGCATCCACGCCGAGGGGCGCGCGGCGGCCGGTCACGTCTTCAACCTGGGGCACGGCGTGCTGCCCGACACCGATCCCGAGGTCATCACGTGGGCGGTCGAACTGGTGCACGGCCTGAGATGACTCCTCCGCACGTGGCGGTCGTCGGTGGCGGGATCTCCGGTCTCGCCACCGCGCACAGGCTCCGGATGCTGCTGGGACCGCAGGCGCGGATCACCGTGGTCGAGGGGGCCGGCGACCTCGGCGGGAAGCTGCGGACGGTCGAGGTCGGCGGACGCCCCTACGACGTCGGCGCCGAGGCGTTCCTGCACCGCAGGCCGGAGGCCGCCGAGCTGGTCGACGCGCTCGGGCTCGGCGACGACCTGGTGCACCCCACCGCCGCGACCGCCTCGATCCGCGCGGGCGGCGAGGTCCGCCCGGTGCCCGCGCACACCGTGCTGGGCGTGCCGGCCTCGGTCGAGGCGGTGCGCTCGGTGCTCTCCGCCGACGCGGTGCGCCGCGTGGAGGCCGAGCCCCACCTGCCCCCGATCCGGCTGAACGGCGCGGACGTCGCCGTGGGCCGCCTGCTGACCGAGCGGTTCGGGCCGGAGGTGGGAGACCGCCTGGTGGGGCCGCTGCTGGGCGGGGTCTACGCGGGCCGCACGGACCTGCTGAGCCTGCGGGCCACGATGCCGCAGCTCGCGACGGCGCTGGACGCCGGTGCGGGATCGCTGCTCGCCGCGGCGGCCACCGCGATGCCCGCGCCGCCGCAGCCGCGCGGGAGGAGGCCCCCGGTGTTCGGCACGCTGCTCGGTGGTCTCGCGGGCCTCGTGCGGCGGCTCGCCGAGGTGGCGGAGGCGGAGGTCCGGCTCGGGCTGCCGGTGCGGGAGATCCGCCGGCACGAGCGCGGCTGGCACGTCGAGATCGGCTCGGCCGCGAACCCGCGGCTGCTGGACGTCGACGGCGTCGTCCTCGCCGTGCCGGCCCCGGCCGCGCGGAAGCTGCTCACCGGCGTCGCGCCGGTGGCCGCCGAGGGGTACGGCCGGATCGAGGTCGCCTCGATGGCGGTCGTGGCGCTGGCGCTGCCGCCGGGCACCGAGCTGCCCGACCGCTCCGGCGTGCTGCTCGCCGAGGGGGAGCGGCACGCCGACGGGACGCCGTTCACCGCCAAGGCGTTCACCTTCTCCAGCCGCAAGTGGGCCCACCTGGACGGCGAGCCGGTGCTGGTGCGCGGCTCGGTGGGCCGGTTCGGTGAGACGGCGCTGCTCCAGCGCGACGACGCCGACCTGGTGACCGCGGTGCGCCGCGACCTCGCCGAGCTGACCGGCGTCACCGCGGTGCCCGTGGACGCGGTCGTCACGCGCTGGGGCGGCGGTCTGCCGCAGTACGGAGTGGGGCACCTGGACCTGGTGGAGCGCATCGAGAGCGCGGTCGGGACCGTCCCGGGACTCGCGGTCGCCGGTGCGGCGCTGCACGGTGTGGGTGTGCCCGCGTGCATCGCGACGGCCGACGCCGCCGCCGCCCGCGTCGCCGCGCACCTGCTGGGCAGGATGCGGAACTGACGAGAGATGATGGAGCCATGTCGCGCCTGAACTACACGGAGCTGAACGACACCATCCGCTACACCGCGTGGTCGGTCTTCAAGGTCGAGGCCGGTCGCCTGCCCGACGACCGCGGCCTGGCCGCGACGGAGGCGCAGGAGTACCTGGACGCGCTGGAGGGCAAGGGCGTCGTCGTGCGCGGCGTCTACGACCTCGCGGGCCTGCGGGCCGACGCCGACTACATGATCTGGTGGCACGCCGAGGAGATCGAGCAGGTGCAGGCCGCCTACACGGGCTTCCGCCGCACGGCCGTCGGCCGCGTGTCGCAGCCGGTGTGGAGCCAGGTCGCGCTGCACCGGCCCGCCGAGTTCAACCGCAGCCACATCCCCGCGTTCCTCGCGGGCGAGGAGCCGCGCAAGTACGTCTGCGTGTACCCGTTCGTGCGGTCCTACGAGTGGTACCTGCTGCCCGACGAGGACCGTCGCAAGATGCTGGCGGACCACGGCAAGGAGGCGCGGGACTTCCCGGACGTGCGGGCCAACACGGTCGCGTCGTTCGCGCTCGGCGACTACGAGTGGATGCTCGCGTTCGAGGCCGACGAGCTGCACCGCATCCTCGACCTGATGCGCCACCTGCGCGGCACCGAGGCGCGGATGCACGTGCGCGAGGAGACGCCGTTCTACACCGGCACCCGCGTCCCCGCCGCGGAACTGGTCGCCGCTCTGCCGTGATCGTCCGACGCCCGCGGGCGCGGTCCGGTGTGGACGCGCGCCCGCGGTGCTCGAACGGCCGGTTCGCGGACTACTCCGCGATCTTGTAGGCCCTGATCACCTGCTGGGTCGTCTCGTTGCCCCGCGAGTCGCGCGCGCTGACCTTCAGCGATGCGAAGCCCGGCTCGGCCGGGTTGCGCACCAGCGCGGTCCTGCCGACGACCGGGACCCTCGACCACGTGGCGCCGTCGTCGAAGGACACCTGCACGTCGAACCGGCCGAACCGGCCGCTCTCGGCGTCCTCCTGCTGCTGCACCGACAGCGGCACCGCGATCGTCCGGCCCGCCCTCGTGCTCCCGTCGGCGTCGAGCCGCGCGTCGAACCGGATCACCGAGACCGGCAGCGACCGCCACTCCTCCCCGCCGACCGTGCCGGACCGGAACGTCCAGGAGCCGGTGACCTTCGTGCTCAGCTCGGACACCCCGGACCTGGTGGCCTCGGTCTCCAGGCGGTACTGGCCCCGACCGGCGGGCAGCACGAACTCGCCGTAGCCGTCGTCGGCCGTCTCGCCGATCTTCTCCGCGCCCCGGTACACGGTGGTGCGCGCGGAGTCGACCGCGGAGAACCCGGCGCCGCCCTGGCTGTCGGTGAACAGCGGGATCGACACCCGCAGGTCGTCGCCCAGCCGCTTCACGTACGGGTTCGACGGGGAGAAGATCCCGTGGTTGACCCGCTCCTCGTAGACGCCGCCGGCCCGGTGGGTGCGCTCGGGCGAGCTGATGTCCGCCTGCACCTGCCCGTCCGCGCCGACCTGGAGGAACAGCGTGGACCACGGCGTCGCGGTCGTGACGTGGTCCACCGCGGTGCCGGGCGCGGGCACCTCGGTCAGCGAACCCCACCCGCCGACGTCGCTCGAGGGCATGGCGCCGAGCAGCGCCCGCGCGCCCTTCGGGGTCACGCCGACCGAGCGGCGCACCTCGGCCAGCTCGTTCGCACGCACCACGCGGGTGAAGCCGTCGGGCAGCTCACCGCTGCCGGGGAAGGCGTACCGGTAGGTCGACGTGGTGGACGGCACCTCGTCCTGCTGGTTGATCTGGAACAGGAACTCGCCCTCGGACGGGGCCGGTCCGACCTGCCCGATCCGCGAGTCGCCGAAACCGCCGAGGAACGCGGCGCCGTAGCCGGTGGACGTCCGGCCCTTGGTGCGGAGCGTGCCGATGTCGGCGATCAGGCTCTGCGCGGCCGGGTCCGGTCCGGTGATCGACACCGGACGCGCCTCACGGCCGTCGAAGGTGACCTCCGTGTCGCCCGCGACCACCAGGGACGGGCTGATCAGCAGGTCCGCCGCCGTCTCGCCGACCACCACGAACGAGGCCGCGAAGTACTCGCCCTTCGGCGCGCGCACCGTGAGCGAGCCGTCGGTGGCGCGCCCGTCGAGGCGGCGGCCCGTGTCGAGGTTGACCAGGTAGGTGGAGGGCTCGCTGACCGGCTCGCCCTCCCGGTCGAGGGTGTTGACGGTCAGGGAGTAGCTCTCCACCTCCCGGTCGATCGCGAGCGGTGTCCGGACCGCGAGGTCTCCGCCGGTCGCGGTCAGCGTGCCGCTGTAGAAGCCGTCGGGCGCCTCCACCGAGGTGTCGCCGGTGAGGACGGCCGTGGCCTCGCCCCCGGCCGGCACGGTGATCCGCTCCGGCGAGACCGACAGCAGACCGCCGGGAGCGGCGTCGCCCTCCGGTCCGGTGGCGTCGATCGCGAGGTCCAGCGTCAGCGGCTCGGTGCCCGTGTTGCGGTAGGTGATCTCCCTGGTGACCGGCTCGTCGTCGCCGTGCGGCCACTGCTGCGTGCCCAGGCTGACGCTGGCCGGTTCGGCCGTCACGGTCTGGGCGACGGCCGCGGCGACGTCCACCCGGCCCGCGCCCTGCTGGTGGACGTTCAGGTCGGGGTTGGGCTTCGCCGACGCCATCAGCGCGGCCTTGATCCGGGAACCGGGCCAGTCCGGGTGCTGCTGGGCCAGGATCGCCGCGGCGCCCGCCACGTGCGGGGTGGCCATCGACGTGCCGGACAGCGCGACGTAGCCGTCCTCCACCGGCGTGCCGATCACGCCGGTGCTGGACCGGGCCGCGGCGATCTCCACGCCGGGCGCGGTGATGTCGGGCTTGACGGCACCGTCACCGGTGCGCGGTCCCCGGCTGGAGAACGGCGCGAGGGAGTCGTCGCGGTCCACCGCGCCCACGGTCAGCGCCGCGTCCGCGCTGCCGGGAGACCCGATGGTCTCCGGAGCGCCGGAGTTGCCCGCCGCGACGACGAACAGCACCCCGGACTCCGACAGCCGGTTGACGGCGGCCTCCATCGGGTCGACGCCGGGGGAGTCGCCGCCGCCGAGGCTCATGTTGACGACGTCGGCGCCCTGCGCGACCGCCCACTCCATCCCGGCGATGATCCACGACTCCTGGCCGCTGCCGCCGTCGGTGAGGACCTTGCCGTCGATCAGGTCCGCGCCGGAGGCGACGCCGCGGTACTTCCCGCCGTTGTGCGCCCCGGTGCCCGCGACGGTCGAGGCGACGTGCGTGCCGTGGCCGTGGCCGTCGGCACCCGTGCCGGTGCCCGTGAAGTTCTCCGCGGCGACCTCCTGGCCGACGAGGTCCGGGTGCGTCTCGTCGACTCCGGTGTCGAGGACGGCGACTCGCACGCCCTCGCCGGTGTGGCCCGCCTCCCAGGCCGCGGGCGCACCGATCTGCGGCACGCTGCGGTCCAGTGACGTGGTGCGCTTGCCGTCCAGCCACACCTTCTCCAGGGTGGAACCGCTGGTCAGCGCCTCCCACGCGCTGGTCGAGCGGTTGGTCGTCACCGCCAGCGAGCGGGCCGCGGGCAGTTCCCGCCGCACGTCCACACCGGCTGCGCTCAGCGTCTGCGCCGCGAGCTGCTGCCCGGTCGCGGGCGTCACGATCAGCGGCAGGTCGTCGCGCAGGCGGTCCTCGTAGCCGAACCGGACCAGTTCCGTGACGTCGAACAGCCGCGGGTCGAGCGCCCCGGAGGCGACGAGCCGCGCGGCGTCCGCCGGGACCACGAACTGGTGCCCGTTCTCGGTGCGGGTGGAGAAGGGCGTGCGCTCGCGGCCGGGAGCGGTGAGCACGCCGCGGGTCGCGCCCTCGTCGTCGAGCAGGACCCGGTCGCCGGTGATCAGGGTGACCGTGCGGGTGTGCCCCGGCGCTCCGCCGAGGGCCGCCGGTGCGTCGGGCGCGGCGGTCGCCGTTCCCGCGGAGCCGGTGACGAGGCCGATCGCGAGTGCGGTGGCCCCCCACCGCGCACTCCGTCGTCGTCGTGGATCAGATCGCAACTGACACCTCCGGTGGTGGTGTGCGCGCCTGTGGTCGCGCAGTCCGGAGGAGATGGCCAAACCCCTCAGCTCTCACCTGTTCGTGTGAACTTCCCCCGGACCGGATCGACGTTATCGATCTGTTATGGAGGAGTGCGACGTCCTATCGGGGAGAGTTCACCGGCGGTTTCCCCACGGATGCCGCAAGCGCGCTCACGCACCGTTCACGTCGTCAGCACGGCGAAGGGGTCTGCTGCCGAGGTGTTCCTCAGCCGCCGCGCCGCCACCAGCGGCGACGTGGCGGAGTCAGCTCACCGCGTTCTTCCGCCCACTCCGCGAACGCCGCGGCGTCCTGCCGCGCCCGGCTGCCGGCCTCCCGCGGATGCGCCGTCGCGTAGGCGTCGAACAGCGGGCGGAACCGCTCGCCCAGCTCGTCGGCGACGTCCGGGCGCAGCATCGCGACGATGCCGCGCCGCTTGGCGAGCAGCGCCCGCGCCTCGACCGCGATCCGCTGCGGGTCGAACCCCTCCGGCACGTCGCCGCCCGCGAGCAGCGCGCGCAGCAGACCGGCCTGCGCCGCGGCCAGCCGCTCCCGCTGGTCCCGCTCACCGGTCACGGGTGCCTCGCCAGCACCGCGCGGATGGCGGCCAGCTCCCGCGCCAGCTCGCTGTCCGCCGGGTAGTTCTCGTCCCTCTCCAGCAGCACGCCGGGCGGGCTGACCCGCGAGCGCAGCTCGCCCAGCAGCTCCAGCACCTCGGGACGCACGGCGTGCGCGTGCGTGTCGTGGTAGATCCCCTCGTGCTCCACCCCGCCCGCCACGTGCACGTACGCGACGCGCTCCAGCGGGATCTCGTCGAGGAAGCGGCTCGCGTCCGTGCCGAGGTTGACGGCGTTCGCGTGCAGGTTCGCCACGTCGATCAGCAGCCAGCAGTCCGTGCGCTCCACGAGGTCGGCCAGGAACTGCCCCTCGGTCAGCTCGCCGTCGGGCCACTCCAGCAGCGCCGCCACGTTCTCCAGCGCGAGCGGCACCGGCAGGTCGGCCTGCGCCGCGCGGACGTTGGACACCAGCACGTCCAGCGCGTCGCGGGTGCGCGGGACCGGCATGAGGTGCCCGGAGTCGAGCCCACCGGCCCGCACGAAGCACACGTGGTCGCTCACCAGCGGCGACCCGACTGCCTCCGCGACCGCGGCGAGGTGCTCCACGCGGTGCGCGTCCACCGGGTCGGCGCCGCCGAGCGAGAGCGACACCGCGTGCGGCAGCACCGGCACCCCGCGGTCCAGCAGCACCCGCACCGACTCGGGCAGGTCGTCGGCGTGCAGGTTCTCCGCCACGACCTCCACGAAGTCGACGCCGGGCAGCCGCTCCACCGTCAGGTCGATCTCCGGCCGCCAGCCGATGCCGACGCCCAGTTCCGGGATTCCACCCACGTCAGTTCCTCCTCCGCTCGCCGCCGCTTCCGCGCCCGGCCGGTCGCCGTCGAATCGTCAGTCGCCGCCACCGCCACCGCCGCAACCCCCGCCGCCACCGCAACTGCTTCCGCTGGACCCGCAACTGCTCCCGCCGCCGCAGCTCGACGCCGTGCCGCAACCGCTGCCGCACCCCGTCGACGCGGTGCCGCCGTTTCCGCGGCGAGGCCGTCGCTTCCCGGTGGTCAGCTCGGCCACGGCCGCCGGAGACAGGCCGAGCGCCGTGTGCACCGGCTGCCCGAAGCGGTGGCGGCCGGTGCGCCCGCCGATGCCGCTGAGCGCGACCAGGACCGGGTGGTCGGTCGCCGGGACCGTGGACCAGGCCCGGCCGATCGCCTCGCGTCCCGCGGGCCGCAGCGGCGCACGCGCCGTGCGGGTGACCGCACGCAGCACCAGCGTCAGCAGAGCCGCGCCGAGCGGCCACCAGAGAGCGACCGGTGCGAGGAGGAGCACGACCACCAGCACGATCGGCAGGGCGGAGAGGACGGACACCACCCGCCGCCGGGCGCGGCTGGCGAGCAGTCCCCGGCGCTCCAGGTCCTCCCGCATCGCCAGCGCCTCCGGCGTGCCGGCGACGGCCTCCACCACCGCGCCCAGCGACCGCGTGCCCGAGCGCACGACGCTCAGCGCGGCGACCGTGAGCGGGAGCAGCGAGACCGGCCACGGTCGCGTGTGGACCGCGCTGACCGCGCCGTCTCGCGAGATCCGCACCAGTCCGGCCTCCAGCAGTCGCACCACGGCGACCTCCGCCGCGCGCCGGGGACCGGCGGTGAGGAACCCGAGTTCCTCCGCCGCCGGGTCAGACCTCGTCGCCGAAGTCCACACCGCTCCAGTCGCCACCGTCGTCCTCACCTTCCGCCAGCCATCCGGTCGCCAGCCACCCGCCGGTGAACCACCCCGCCGCCCACAGCGCACCGTGTCCGCGCGGCCGGATCTCCAGCCGTCCGCGACGGCGGGGGAGCACCTGTCGCACTCCCTCGGACGCGGTCAGCGGCACCGCGGTTTCACCGTCGAACACGGCGGTGTCGCGCGGTTGCTCCCGCGCGGTGCGCGGAGCCGCGGCCGGGCGACGCAACCCGAACCGCGCGGTGATCTCCGCCGGGTCGACCGGGGCCAGGCCCGCGGTCGCGGCGGAGCGCGCCCGCGCGCCCGCCGTCGTGAGCAGGGGCGGCGGCACGCGCAGCAGGACCACCAGCGCGACCACCGAGACCACCAGCGCGGGGATCGCCGCGCCGAGCCGTCCACCCGAGATCGTCCACGCGACGGCGGCTCCGACGACCACGAGCAGCGGCAGCACGGCCAGCACCGCCCGGCGCACCCGCTGTCCCGGTGCCGCCAGCAGCCCGTCGCGCAGCAGGACCTGCCCGACGCGGCGCGCGGGTGGAGCCTCCGCCGCCGCCCGGAGCACCGCGTCGACCGGTCGAGGACCCGCGTGCAGCAGCGTCAGCACGAGTGCCTGGAGCGGGGTGGAGGCCGGTGCCGCCGGATCGCCGACGGCGGCGAGCCGGTCGCCGTGCCACCGCGCGCGGTTCTCCGACACCAGGGCCGCCACGGCCACCTCGGCCGCGCGCACGGGCCCGCCGCCGAGGTAGCCGACCTCCTCGTGCGACAGCGGTCGCTCCGAGCGCCGCCCCGCGACGCGCTTGCCCAGCACGCCGCACGCGACGCTTCCGACCAGCGCGACGCCCCACAGCAGCAGGAGAACCGGTTCGCTCACGTGGTCACCCTACGAGCTGCCGCCCCCGCAGCCCCCGCCTCCGCCGCCGCAGGAGGAGGCGCTGGAGCCGGACGAGCAGCTCGACCCCGTCGCGACGTAGCCGGAGCTGCCGCTGCAGGAGCTCCAGCCGCCGCGCGCGGACTGGGCGACGAGGGCGCTGCGCACCGCCAGGTCGGGGTACGCGGTGAGGCCGCCGAGCGCGACGAGCCCGGCCGCGCCGCCCAGCGCGAGCGTCCCGTCACCGATCCGCGTCGTGCCCGGCGCACGCACCTCGGCGAGCAGCCGCGTGCCCCTCCGGGTGAGCTGGTGCTTCTTGCTCCGCAGCAGCAGGGCCAGCAGCACCGCGCTGAGCACCAGCTGGAGGCTGAGCCAGCCGACCGGAGCGTCGATGCGCAGTCCGTTGATCCAGCGCGCGACGCCCACGACGATCAGCACGGCCACCGGCAGGGCGCTCAGTCGTGCCCGCGACCTGGCGAGGGCGGGGTCGACCAGCAGGCCGAGCGAGACCAGCCGGTCGCGCAGGTCGTCCAGCACCCGGTGGTCGGCGAGAGCGGAGATCATCAGGCCGAGGGTGCGCCGCGAGTGCTGGCGCGCGTCGGCCACCACGACCTGGTCCACCGGGTTCGCCGCGGTCGCGCCCTTGACGACCTGCACGGTCCCCCCGCGGGAGGGGCGCAGCACCTCGGCGTCGACCAGCCGGGCGACGGACGCCTCCAGGACGCGCCGCGGGCCACCGGCCAGGTGGGCCAGCTCGTCGAGTGTGAGCCGCTGCGCCACGTCGGCGGCTCCGCGGCCGGACCTGGTGAGCGCCCTGACGACCAGGGCGAAGGCGACCGCGCCGCACAGCGCGATCGCGTAGATGTTCAGGAACTCCGGGCCCGTCAGCCCCCACGGTCGTTCCACCGTCCACCCCCTGTGGCCGAGGTGGCGGGTTCTCCCCGCCATCCGAGACATCATCGTGTAACCGGCGCCACATCCGGACAAGGGGGCTTGGGTGAACCTTGAGGTTGTGTCCGGTGCGGACGTGGGGGGGGGGGGGGGGGGGGGGGGGGGGGGGCGCGCCCCCCCCCGCCGGCCCCCGGCCGCCCCAACCAAAACACACGCCCCCCCAAAAC
>NZ_JAEIOJ010000014.1:0-97722 GCF_016464305.1 Umezawaea beigongshangensis | reverse complement strand
CAATCTGTTGGGCCCCGCGCCCCCCCGCCCCCTGGGGGGTTGGGCGTTGATGTGGGGGTGGGTGGGGCGGGCGGCGGGCGGGCGCCTGTGCCCCGCCGCCCCCCCCCCCCCCCCCACGTCCGCGCGTCAGGACTCCTCAGGACTCCTCGACGAGCCTCAGCGAGATGGAGTTGATGCAGTAGCGCTGGTCGGTCGGGGTCGGGTAGCCCTCGCCCTCGAACACGTGACCCAGGTGGCTGTGGCAGTTCGCGCACAGCACCTCGGTGCGGACCATGCCGTGCGCCCGGTCCTCGCGCAGCACGACGCTCTCCGCCGCCAGCGGAGAGAAGAACGACGGCCAGCCGCAGTGCGACTCGAACTTGGTCTCGCTGCGGAACAACTCGGTACCGCAGGCCCGGCACTCGTAGACGCCGACCTTCTTGGTGTCGGTGTACTCGCCGACCCACGCCGGTTCGGTTCCGCCCTGGCGCAGCACGGCGTACTCCGTCGGGGTGAGCTCCTCACGCCACTCCTGGTCCGACCGGACGACCTTGGGGGTGGCGCCGACAACAGGTTCCATGCTTCAACGCTAATCCGAAATCCGCGCGTCGTCAGATCCTGGTGATCGAGCCCTCAGAGCAGCGCGCCGAGGATGTCGCCCAGCGCGAACCAGACGGTGACCAGCACGCCCAGCAGGATCAGCGCCACCACGAGCACCGCCATGAGCCGCCGGTGGCCGCTCGCGCGGTTCGCCGACTCGGCGAAGTCCCGCACGCCGTCCAGGTAGCCCTCGACGGTGAACCCGGGGCGCTGCCGCTCGATGCGGTCCAGGTGCTCGGCGAACGCCTTCGCCTCGGGGTCCGCCGGGTCGAGCCCGACGAGGTCGTCCGCGAAACGGCCCTGCGGTCCGCGAGGGCCTTCGTCGGGGGACTGGGTGGACATGGCGACCAATGTAACTCCGGATCAGCCCCTCAGGCTGGCCGCGGGACGCACCGCGCCCACCGCGCGACCGTGTCCGAGCACGGGAACCGTGGAGAGTTCCTCCACCGGGGTGACGTCCACGCCGAGCGCCCGCAGCGCGGCCACCACGACCACCGGCCGGGCCCGCGCGGAGCCGTCGGCGATCTTCACCGCGGCGGCCGAGCCGTTCGGCAGGCCGATCGCGTAGACGCCCTCCGCGCCGTCCTTGGCGACCGCGCCGGGCAGCCCGCCCATCAGCAGCGTCACGTCCCGGTCCGTGCCGCCGACCCAGCGGGGGTGCCCGCTCATGGCTTCGGCGATCCGCCGCTCCGGCCCGCCGGTCGCACCGGCGATGCGCCCGAACGCCCTGGCCAGACCCACCAGGCTGATGCCGAGCAGCGGTGCGCCGCAGCCGTCGACGCCGACCGCGCCGACCGGCTCGCCGGACAGCTCCTCCAGGGTGGCGGCGATGCCGCGCTGCAGCGGGTGCTCCACGTCGAGGTAGTCCTCGGTCGACCAGCCGTTGGCCACGCAGGTGGCGAGCATCGCGGCGTGCTTGCCCGAGCAGTTCATGTAGACCGGGGCCCTGCCGCGACCGGCGGCGAGGTGCGCGGCCAGCGCGGCCTCGCCGATGGGCAGGTCCGGCGTGCAGCGCAGGGCGTCCTCGCCGAGGCGGGCGCCCGCGAGGATCCGCCGCACGCCCTCGACGTGGAAGTCCTCGCCGGAGTGGCTGGCGCAGGACAGCGCGAGCAGTTCGCCGTCGAGGTCGAGGCCGAGCCGCAGCATCGCCAGCGCCTGCACGGGCTTGTTGGACGAGCGGGGGAACGCGACGTCGCCCGGCCTGCCCACCGACAGCGCGACGGCGCCCTCCGCGTCCAGGGCGACGACCGAGCCGTGGTGCACGGACTCCAGGAAATCGCCGCGCCAGACCTCGGCCACCACTTCGTGGACCACGTCGCCTCCTCTAAGCTGTCAACTGTCGACAGTCAACAACACGGTTCCGCCCGTTCGCCAGCACTGGAGACCCACGTGACACCTCCGCTGCACCTCAGCCTCGCCGGTCAGGCCGTGGAGGCGCTGCGCGAGCTCGTGCTCTCCGGGGAGATACCGGTGGGGGAGCGGGTCAACGAGGTCGAGCTGGCCCAGCGGCTCGGGATCAGCCGCGGTCCGCTGCGCGAGGCCATCCGCCACCTGGCCAGCGAGGGTCTGCTCGTCCTGGTCCCGCACCGCGGTGCCCGCGTTCCGGTGGCCGACGCCGACGAGGTGCGCGCGCTGTTCGAGCTGCGCACCGCCCTGGAGTGCGCGGCGGCCCAGCTCGCCGCCCAGCGGCGCACGGCCGCCGACGTGACCGCGCTGCACGAGGTCGTCGCCGAGTCTCGCCGCAGCCTCCGGGCCGGTGCGCGCTTCCCGCACCGCCTCGACCTGGCGTTCCACCGGACCCTGCTGGCGGCGGCCCGCAGCCCGCAGATCGCCGAGCAGGTGCGCCTGGTGCAGCAGCGGGTCGTGCTGCTGCGCACGACGCTCGACGAGGACCCGTCGCACCAGCACGCGTCGATGGACGACCACGACCGGTTGGTGGAGGCCGTCGAGGCGGGGGACGGCGGACTCGCGGCCGAGGCGATGCGGCTGCACCTCGCCAGGGTGTGCGCCCAGATGCTGGCGGCGGTCACCGCTCGGGGGTGAGCGGCCCCGCGACGGCGTCGCCGATCGCCGCGCGACCGTCCTCGCGCCACGCCGTCACCGCCAGCTCGTCGCCGTGCGGCACGGGCCGTGCGAACGCGGCGTCCGCGCCGTTCGTCCTGAGTGGACGGAGCAGGCCGAGCACCGTCCACGAGCGGTGGACCGGACCGGTCGCCCGGCCCACCGCGTCGAGCGGAACGGTCACCCGAGCGATCCGGTCACCTTCGCGTGTCCCTTGAGCAGGTTGCGGGCGATCGTGCGGCGCTGGATCTCGTCGGTCCCCTCGTAGATGCGCAGCAGCCGCAGTTCCCGGTACCAGCGCTCGACCGGCAGTTCGCGGGTGTAGCCCATGCCGCCGTGGATCTGGAGCACGCGGTCCACGATCTCGTTGGCCTTGACGCCGCCGTAGAGCTTCGCGATCGACTGCGCCTGCCGCGAGTCGGCGCCCTGGTCCACCAGCCACGCCGCGTGCAGCACCAGCCAGCGCAGCGCCTCGATCTCCACCGCGGAGTCGGCGAGCATCCACTGGATCGCCTGCCGCTCGGCGATGGGCTCGCCGAACGTCACGCGGTTCTTGGCGTGCTCGATCGCCATCTCCACGAGCCGTTCGCAGGAGCCGAGCGCACGGGCGGGCAGCAGGTAGCGGCCCTGACCGATCCACTGCATCGCCAGTTCGAAGCCGCGCCCGACCTCGCCGAGGACGTTCTCCTCCGGCACGCGCACCTCGTCGAACACCAGCGCCGCCGGACCCCACTCGCCCATGGTCGGGATCGGCTCTGACTTCCAGCCCATGTCCCGGTCGACCAGGAAGCAGGTGACGCCGCCGTTCGCGCCCCTCTCCCGGTCCGTCACCGCGAAGACCATCGTGAAGTCGGCCTCGTTGCCCTGGGTGATGAAGGTCTTCTCGCCGTTGATGATCCAGTCCGACCCGTCCTTGCGGGCGGAGGTGCGGATCGCCTTGGCGTCCGAACCCGCGCCGGGCTCGGTGATCGCGAAGCACGACACGCGGTCGCCGGCGATCGTCGGGCGCAGGTAGCGCTCCTTCTGCTCCTCGTTGCCGTGGAACAGGATGTTGTCGGCGGTGCCGCCGAAGCGGAACGGCACGAACGTGCGCCCCAGCTCGCCCTCCAGCAGCGCGGCCATCACCGCGCCCAGCCCCATGCCGCCGTGCTCCTCCGGCGTGAGCACGCCCCAGAACCCGGCGTCCTTCGCCTTGTGCTGGAGCTCCTTCAGCTCGTCGCGGGTGAGCCCCGGCTGCCCGGTGCGCTCGCGGCGCAGCACCTCGGGCTCCAGCGGGACGAGTTCACGGCGCACGAACGTGCGCACCCAGTCCCTGATCTCCCTCTGCTCCTCGTCGAGCGCGAAGTCCACGGTCGTTCCCCTCCCAGAATCGGCGTCGAGCGGCTGTACTCGTCAGGCGAAGGCGTTGATCCCGGTCAGCGCCCGGCCGATGAGCAACTTCTGGATCTGGCTGGTGCCCTCGTAGAGGGTGGTCACCCTGGTGTCCCGCAGGTACTTGCCGACGGGGTACTCGTCGACGTAGCCGTACCCGCCGAACACCTGGATGGCGTTGTTCGCCGCGCGCACCGCGGCCTCGCTGGCGAAGAGCTTCGCCATGGACGCCTCGGTGCGGAACGGCTCCCCGCGGTCGGCGAGGTCGGCGACGCGCCAGGTCAGCAGGCGTGCCGCGTCGGTCTCCACGGCCGTGTCGGCCAGGAGTTCCTGCACGAGCTGGAACCCGGCGATCGGCTTGCCG
The DNA here is from genome assembly GCF_016464305.1 of Umezawaea beigongshangensis. Taxonomy (GTDB): domain Bacteria; phylum Actinomycetota; class Actinomycetes; order Mycobacteriales; family Pseudonocardiaceae; genus Umezawaea_A; species Umezawaea_A beigongshangensis. The sequence goes on along the minus strand of NZ_JAEIOJ010000014.1, from coordinate 93,347 downwards.
AACTGCTCGCGCTGCTTGGCGTGCTCCACGCTCGCCTCCAGCGCGCCGCGCGCGGCGCCGACGCACCCGGCGGCCACCGACATGCGCCCGAGGTCCAGCGCGGACATCGCGAGCCGGAACCCGCCGCCCTCCTCGCCGAGCCGCGCGGAGTCGGGCACGCGCACGCCGTCGAGCACCAGTTCGGCCGTCGCCTGGCCGCGCATCCCCAGCTTGCCGCGGATCTCGTGGGCCTGGAACCCGGCGCTGTCGGTGGGCACGAGGAAGGCGGTGATGCCCCGCGGGCCGGGGCCGCCGGTGCGCGCGAAGACCAGCGCGACGTCCGCCCACGTGCCGTTGGTGATGAAGATCTTCGTGCCGGTGATGATCCAGTCGTCGCCGTCGCGCTGCGCGCGGGTGATCAGCGACCCGGCGTCGGAGCCGGTGCCCGGCTCGGTGAGCCCGAAGCAGCCCACCGCCGTCCCCGCGCAGATGCCGGGCAGCCACCGCTGCTTCTGCTCCTCGGTGCCGTGCTTGAAGATCGTCTTGCCGACGAGGCCGAGCGAGACGGAGATGATGCCGCGCACGGAGGAGTCGCCGCGCGCGATCTCCTCCAGCACGATGCAGTAGGCGAGGTTGTCGCCACCGGAGCCGCCGTGGGCCTCGTCGATCCCGAGCCCGAGGAAGCCGACCTCGCCCAGCGCGGGGACCAGCGCGCGGTCGATCGCCTCGGCGCGGTCCCACTCCAGCGCGTGGGGGACGATCTTCTCCTCGGTGAACCGACGGGCGAGCTCCCGCAACTGCTCGTGCTCGTCGGAGATGCGCAGATCCACCGGCCAGACCTCCTAAACCGAACGGCGTTAGGTATAACGTAGGCTCGTCGCCGAACCGATGGCAAGGGGAGCGGACGTGCCGCGACCGACCATTCCGAAGCTGAGCGGCTCCCGCATCAGAAGCGCCGCTCTGCTCATCATCGACCGCGAGGGTCTCGACGGCCTGTCCATGCGCAGGCTGGCCCAGGAGCTGGGCGTCCGCGCACCCTCCCTCTACGGGCACGTCGCCACCAAGGACGACCTGCTCCAGGAGGTCGTCGACGAGGTGCTGGAGAAGGTCGACGTCTCCGGTTTCACCGGCGGCGACTGGCGTGGCGGCCTGCTCGACTGCGCGCGCTCCTACCGCGCGGCCCTGTCGGCGCACCCCAACATCGTGCCCTTCCTCGCCTACGGCCCCGCCCGCCGCGAGCACGCCCTGGCGCGGCTCGACGCCGTGCACGGCGGCCTGCTGGAGGCGGGCTGGCCCCGGCGGCACGCCACGATGATCGCCGCGTCGCTGATGTACCTGGTGTTCGGCGCGGCGCTGAGCTCGTTCCGCAGCGGCTTCTCCACCGACGAGTCCGTCTACCGCGACCGGTTCCCGCACCTGGACAAGGCGCACCTGCTGCCCGCCGTCGCCGACGAGCTGGACCGGGACAGCTTCGAGCTGGCGCTCACCGCGTTCGTGGACGGCCTGGAACTACTGAAGGCGTCCGCGAACCTCGATGGTCGCGAGTAGTTCGGCCGTCGCCGCGGCCACCGCCTCGACCGCCCGGTCGAACGCCTCCGCGTTGTGCTTCGCGGGGACGCGGAACCCGGAGATCTTGCGGACGTACTGGAGCGCGGCGGCGTGCACGTCCTGCTCCGTCGCCTCGTCCGCGAACGGCGGGCGGAGCGTCTTGATGCTTCGGCACATGCTCTGATTCTGCTCTAGTCTGCGCGGGTGGCACAGCACATCGAGCTGGAAGTCGGTGGCAGGGCGGTCCGCGTCTCCAGCCCGGACAAGCTCTACTTCCCCGACCGGGGCATCACCAAGCGCCAGGTCGTCGAGTACTACCTGAGCGTCGCCGATCCGCTCCTGAAGGTCCTGCGCGACCGGCCCACCACCCTCAAGCGCTACGTCGACGGCGTCACCGGCGAGGCGTTCTACCAGAAGCGCGTGCCCAAGAACGCTCCCGAGTACGTCGAGACCGCCCGCATCACGTTCCCGTCCGGCCGCACCGCCGACGAGGTCTGCCCGACCGAGCCCGCCGTCGTCGCGTGGGCCGCGAACCTCGGCACGTTCGACTTCCACCCGTGGCCGGTCCGCCGTCCGGACGTGGACCACCCCGACGAGCTGCGCGTCGACCTCGACCCCCAGCCCGGCACGGACTTCCGCGACGCCGTCCGCGTCGCCGGCGTGCTGCGCGAGGTCCTCGACTCGGCCGGTCTGGTGGGCTTTCCCAAGACTTCGGGTGGTCGTGGCGTGCACGTGTTCGTCCGCATCCGCCCGGAGTGGGACTTCGTGCAGGTCCGGCACGCGGTGATCGGCCTGGCCCGCGAGGTGGAGCGCAGGATGCCGACGCAGGTCACGACGTCGTGGTGGAAGGAGGAGCGCGGCGAGAAGGTCTTCATCGACTACAACCAGGCCGCCCGCGACCGCACCATCGCCTCGGCGTGGTCCGTGCGAGGCACGCCGCGCGCCACCGTGTCGACGCCCGTGACGTGGGACGACCTGGCCGCGGTCGACCCGGACGACTTCGACGTGCTGACCGCCCCGCAGTGGCTCGCCGAGCGCGGGGACGCCTGGGCGGACCTGGACGCGACGGCGCACGGCATCGAGCCGCTCCTGGAGTGGTACGCCCGCGACGGCCTCGGTGACCTGCCCTACCCGCCGGACCACCCGAAGATGCCCGGCGAGCCGTCGCGCGTGCAGCCGTCGAAGGCCCGCAAGCCGTAGGTCTACGGGTGGCGGGGCAGCCCGGCGTCGCACAGGACGAGCGTCCCGGAGCGCGCGGCGTGCAGCGCGGCGGTGATCCTGGCGTGCAACGTCGGCTTGAGCAGCGCCTCGGCCTCGGCGAGCGTGCTCAGGGCGACGGAGCGGACCTCGGGGTCGGTGGAGTCGATGCCGTCCACCTCGGTCTGCGCGATGACGCCGCCGTCGAACACGAAGGCCAGTCCCTCGGGCATGGCTCCGCTGGCCCGCACGTGGTCGATCACCAGCAGCGCGCCCAGCGGCCGGGAGATCCCCAGTTCTTCCTCGACCTCGCGGACCGCCGCCGTCCACGGGGCCTCTCCGGCCTCCACGGCTCCGCCGGGGATCTCCCACTGGGGCTTGTAGGTCGTCTCCACGAGCAGCACGCGGTCCCGCTCGTCGCGGAACAGCACGCCCGCCGAGGTCCGCTTGCGATCCAGGCCGGCGACGTACTCGGCGAGCGGCAGCAGGTCCACGGTCGGACAGGCTACTGGGCGGCCGTGCTGCACGAGGTGACCCCACGTGGAATGTCACCGACGGGTTCACACCGGGTGTCCGGCTCGCTACAGTGCTGACCTGGGAGCGCTCCCGAACAGTCCGCAACGACGCGCGACGTGTGCGTTCCGCCCGTTCGCGTTCCGCCGCCGGTGTGGAGAAGATCCGATCCGAAGACTGGCGGTGTTCATGTCCTTCTCACGCAGATCACCGGTGTTCCGCGTGCTGGCGGTGGCGGTGAGCGTGCTCGCGCTGCTGACCTCGGTCGTCGCGGGCAGCGCGTCCGCGCACGGCTCGGCCACCGATCCACCGGCGCGCAACTACGGGTGCCACCAGCGCTGGGGCAGCGATTTCCAGAACCCCGCGATGGCGACCAGGGACCCCATGTGCTGGCAGGCGTGGCAGGCCGATTCCAACGCCATGTGGAACTGGAACGGGCTGTACCGCGAGGGCGTCGCGGGCAACCACCAGGCGGCGATCCCCGACGGGCAGCTGTGCAGCGCCGGGCGCACGCAGAACGGGCGCTACGCCGCGATGGACAAGGTCGGTGCCTGGCAGGCCGTCACGAAGAGCACCAGTTTCACGGTCAACGTCCACGACCAGGCACTGCACGGCGCCGACTACTACCGGGTCTACGTGACCAGGCAGGGGTTCGACCCGACGACGCAGGCCCTGGGCTGGGGCAACCTGGAACTGCGGGCGCAGGTCGGCAGGACGGCTCCCGCGAACAACACCCAGATCAGCGTGACCGCGCCCGGACGCTCCGGGCGGCACATCGTCTACACGATCTGGCAGGCCAGTCACCTGGACCAGTCGTACTACTTCTGCAGTGACGTGATCTTCCAGTAGAACGCTCGGCAGGGCTCCGCGTCGACCGAGGAGGACGTCGGTCGGCGCGGAGCCCTGCCGTTCCTGCCGTGCGCGGCGCGGCCCCGCGGAGCCCACCTCCGGGTGAGCGCAGACGTGCGGCGCTTCGCCGACGGCTCGCTGCCCGCGCACGCGGTCGCCGACCGGTGTCCTCGTCGCTCGCGGTGACCGGGCCGCCCGCCGCGCCCCGCTGGACGCCCGCGGGTGCGACCTCGACGAGGCGCTGCCCCGCCAGCCGCCCGCGCACGCGCTGCCGCACCTCCGCGGCAACCACCTCCGGTACCCGCGGGAGACGCCGGAGCCCTCCGAACGGGCGCTCGCCGCACCGGCCGATCGGCGGTCCCGGTTCGGCTGAGCACGGGGCGGGTGTGGTGCCTGCGCCAACAGGATGGATGTCCGCGCTGATCAGAGCCCTGTGTCGGACGGACTCGTACCATGTACCGAGTCGGTGGATGTCGAAGAAGCGGAGGCCGGGATGACGGACACCTACGTGGTGCGGTTCGTCGGCGGGCCGCTCGACGGCCGGGTGGACTCGCTGGAGCGGGCGCCCGAGGATCCCAGGCCGACGATGACCCACGTGCACCTGCACAGCGGTCCCAAGATCGTGCACCACTACGACCTCCAGTACGCCGTCGAGTACGGCTGCGAGTACCACGTCCGGTCCGACGGCTCGGAGGACGACGCCTGAGTTCCGCGCACCGTCCACACCGGACGCGCGGTCGGCGCGAACGCTCAACCCGTGGTGCCTCAACGCTCAACTCGTGGTGCCCGAACGCTCAACTCGTGCGTTCTGAACGGCTACCGGGCGTGGAACTGTCGGTGTCGTAGGGCATGGTTCACGTCGACGGACGAAGGAACAGTCGACTGGAGGGACAGATGGCGAAGCAGAGCTCGTTGTCACCGCAGGATCTCGAACACCTGCGTGCGGAGCTCGCTGCGGGCCGCCCGCCGACCGTCTGGTTCACCACGGCCGCGGTCGGGGTCGAGGCGGGGAAGTCGGCGAAGGTGATCGCGTTCACCGAGCCGGAGGAGGGGGACTTCATCCAGGTCCGCCCCACCGGTTCGCGGGACGAGATCTCGTTCTCACCGGCCGAGCTGACGCTGGAGAAGCCGGTCCGCAAGAAGCCGGCGCCCGCGCCCGCGCCCGCGCCGGTGAAGCAGCCGGTGCGGGAGGAGACGGTCGTCGAGCACCCGTACGTCCCGGCCCCGCCGCCGGAACCGGTGCGCAAGCTCGCACCGGCGCCGCAGGCGGCGGCTCCCGCTCGCCCGGCTCGTCCGGTGGCGCGCAAGCAGCCGAAGTCGGCCGAGGTGACGGTGACGCTCAGCTCGACCGCGGACGGCGAGTGGACGGCGGACGTGACGCAGGGCACCAAGCGCACCGTGCGCGGGGCGTCGGTGCCCGCCTCCGCGGTCGCGCAGGCCGCGCGGCTGCTCCCGCCGGAGGTCGCCGAGGCGGTCGAGGCGGTGCTGAGCGCGGCGCGCGAGCAGCACCAGGCACGGGTGGAGCAGCTCCGGGCGGAACTGGAGGCGGCGCAGCGCGCGCTGGACGAGCTGTCCGGCTGACGCTGTGGCACCGCCGCGTTGGTTCGTGTTGATGGTTTGCCCGGGCGATCGGGTGACGAAGTCGTCAGGTCGCCTCACCGGGCGGACGGTGGAGGAGCTGAGCCGATCCGCTGACCTCACGGGAGAAGACCATCATGGCGGTATACGTGAAGATCGTGCAGAAGCCCGACCTGAGCGGGTGCGGCTGCTGTTCCGGCTGCACCGGCCCCGGTTGCGGGTGTTGCACGAGCTGCTGACGTGACGGAGCGGGGCGGCCCACCGCGCGGTGGGCCGCCCTCGTGCTCCGCCGCCGCCCATCAGGGCGGGCAGACCGTGCCGCTCTTCGGGGTCCGGCCGTCGGTGAGGAAGCCGCTCGCGGCCCGCGTGGCGCACTCGGACCGGGTCAGCGCGCCGTGCCCGCCGCCCTGCCAGCTCACCACGACGCCCTCGGGGAGCTGCTGCGCCGCCCGCTCGGTGCCCTGACCGGGCGTCACGGGGTCGTCTGCGGTGCTGAGCACGAGCACCGGGGGAGCGCTCGTGACCGGCTCGATCTTCGTCTGCACCGGCACCGGCCACGGCCCGCACACCAGGAGCTGCCGGGCGAACACCGCGCCGAACAGCGGGTGCTTGTCCGCCCAGTCCTCGCCGATCGTGGCCACCCGCTCGGGCGGGATGCGTGTCGCCGTGTCGTTGCACGTGGTCACGATGGTGGCGTCCAGGCGCGGCGGGTTGTCGTCCAGGTCCGTCACCAGCGGGGACATCAGGGCCAGCAGGCCGCTCGCGTCTCCGGAACCCGCCTTGCCGATGGCGTCGCCCAGCTCGGGCCAGTGCTCGCGGTCCGCCAGCCCGGTGAGCACGGCGTTCAGCACCGTGCCGGGGGTCAGGTCCAGCTCCTCGCCGCGCACCGGCGAGGAGCGCACCCGGTCCACGAGGCCCAGCAGCGCGGCCTTCGGGTCGGCGCCCAGCGAGCACGAGCGCACCACGCAGTCGCGCGCGAACGCGTCGAACGTCTTCTCCGCGGCCACCGCCCGCGCCTCGGCGGAGGCCATCACGTCGGTCGTCGGATCGGGCAGGCCGTCGAGGACCACTCGGCCGACGTGCTCGGGGAAGCGGCTCGCGTAGATCGTCAGCACCCGCGAGCCGTCGCCGAGACCGATCGCGTTGAGCCTGCTGACGCCCAGGTTGTCGCGCAGCCGGTCGAGGTCGGCCGCCGTGCGCCACGAGTCGAGCGCGGTCAGCCGGTTCTCCAGGTCGAGCACGCACTCCTGGCTCGCCTCGCCGACGGCGTCGAGCAGGTCGTCCTGCTGCGCGTCGGCGGGGTCGAACTCCAGGATGTCGGCGCGGGTCGCCGCCGGGACGCACTGCACGCCGTCGGACTTGCCGGTGCCGCGTCGGTCGAGACCGATCAGGGTGAACGCGTCGAGGAGCTCCGGCGGCAGCGAGGCGGCGAGGCGGGCGGCGCGCAGCGTGCCGGGCTCCCCACCGGGATCGCCGACCACGACCAGGGGCGTGCGGCCGTCGCCGACGCGCAGCAGTGCCAGGTTCAGCGTGCCCCGGCCCGGCCTGCTGGGGGAGTCGAGCACGACGGGCATCCGCGCGCACTCGTAGTCCTGGCCGCCGTCGGGTGCCCGGTCGCCCATGCGCAGCCGGGTGGTGTCCGTGCAGGGCGCCCAGGCGAGGCTGCCCTCCTGGTACTCCTCCAGCGGCGGGATCGGCTGCGTGCCGGACGGCGGTGCGGCCGTGGTCGGCCCGCCCTCGTCGCCGTGCACCGCGATCACCGGACGGGTCGAGGGCCCTGCGCTGCACGCGGTCGTCGCGGCGAGCGCCAGGACCGGCAGCAGCAGGGCGGCGCGACGGCGTCGCGACACGGCGGTCCTCGCTCTCGGTGCGGTGGGTTCTCCGCCGGAAGCGTCGCACGGACCAGGTGAGACTTCGGTGAGCGACCCGGTCAGCGGGCGGGTCTGACCTCGCCGCGCAGGACGGACTCCACGTCGTAGCGGGCGGGCTGGTCGAGCTGGTCGTAGCCGCACGACCGCGGTTCGCGGTCGGGCCGCCAGCGCGCGAACTGCCCGTTGTGCCGCAGCCGCGCGGGCTGCGCGCCCTCGGTCTGCGTGTAGCGGATCTCCACGACCCGCTCGGGACGCAGCGGCACCCACTCGGCGTGCTTGCCGCGCCACCGGTTGATCGCGCCGGGCAGCCGCCGCCCGTCCTCCGCGTGCTCGCCGATCCACGGGTGCTCGCCGTCGGTGATCAGCCCGGCCAGCTCGGCGGCCAGCGCCCTGCGCTCGGCGGCCGGGAACGACCCCACGACGCCGACGTGGTGCAGCACGCCGGCCTCGTCGTGCAGGCCGAGCAGCAGCGATCCCACGGCCGTGCCGGGCTCGGTGTCCTTGTGCCAGCGCAGCCCGGCCACGACGCAGTCGGCCGTGCGCGCGTGCTTGACCTTGATCATGGTGCGCTTGCCGGGCTCGTACGGCTCGGCCGCCGGCTTGCCGATCACGCCGTCGAGCCCGGCGCCCTCGAAGAGCTGGAACCACTCGGCCGCCACGGCCGGGTCGGTCGTGGCGGGGGTCAGGTGGACGGTGCCGCCCGGCTCGATCAGCCCGGTGAGCACCTCGCGCCGCGCCGTCGCGGGCTCGCCGAGCAGCACGCGGTCCCCGAGGGCGAGGACGTCGAACGCCACGAACGCCGCCGGCGACTGCGCCGACAGCAGCGCCACGCGGCTGGCGGCGGGGTGGATGCGCTCGGCCAGGGCGTCGAAGTCCAGCCGGTCGTCGCGCGCCACCACCAGCTCGCCGTCCAGGACCACGCGCTCGGGGAGCTGCCGCAGCACGGCCTGCACGACCTCGGGGAAGTAGCGGTTGAGCGGCTTGCCGCTGCGCGACTGGAGCACGACCTCGTCGCCGTCGCGGAACACCAGGCAGCGGAAGCCGTCCCACTTGGGCTCGAAGACCAGGCCGGGGTCGTCCAGCGGAATCGCGTCGACCGACGTGGCGAGCATGGGCTGCACGGGCGGGGTCAGCGGTAGCGGCACGCCCACATACTGCCCGTCGCCACCGACGGCCGCAGGCGAACCGCCGCACCGCCGCACCCGGTCGCGCAAGGCGACGGGGTGGCGCAGCGCCGGTGCGACCGACGGGTCCGCGTCCGCGCCGCGGCCGGACACCGCACGGTCGTGCCGCGCGCCGTCCGGAGGGTGGCGGGAACGCGGTCGGCCGCGCGGCGCACCAGCTCGGAACCGACCTCCGGCCGCCCGCGCTCCTCCCGGACGGTCACCGCTCGCGCTCTCGGCCGATCAGGTCGTTCAGGTCGAGCTGGCCGTCCAGGACCCGGCCCACGATCAGGCCGATGACTCCCACGGCGAGCGTGACGAAGAAGGCCGTGAAGCCGAACGTGGCGGCCAGGCCGAGGAGCAGCCCGGCCTGGACTCCCGTCTGGGTGACGTCCATCGTCAGCGCTCCTCTCCGTGCTCGGCCGCGACGCCGGACGTGACCGCCGTGCCCGCGCCGGAGATCTCGCGGGCCGCGGTTCCCGCGACCTCCCGCACCGCCGACGACGCGACGGTCGTCCTGCCCCGGCTCGTCTCGTCGGCGAGCCGGGAGGGCCCGGCCGGTCGCACGTCCGTCGACTCCGGTCTGATCACGCTGTTCTGCGCCACGGGGAGGTGTCCTTCCGGTCCTGCGCTCGGTGTGCACCGGGTCAGATGCGGCCAGTGGCCCGCATCTGTCGCAGCTTCACCCGAACGAGGGGTTTGGGGCACCGTTTCCCACGTCCCCGGCCCGGCCGTGGCGCGTCACCTCACCGCAGCTCCCGCAGCGTCGACAGCAGGGACGCCCTGGCCCGGTGCAGCCGCGAGTGCAGGGCGGGCACCGGGACGCCCAGCACCGCCGCCACCTCCTCGTAGCTCATGCCCTCCAGCTCGCGCAGCACCAGCGGCGCCCGCTGCGACGGCTCCAGCGTGGCGACGGCCCGCAGCACGATCTGCGAAGTCTCGTTGCGCACGGCCGAGCGCTCCGGCCCGTCGCCCGCGTCGGCCGCGGCCGCGTCGAGCACGGTGTCCAGGGGCACGGTGAGCCTGCGCCGGCGGACGTGCGCCAGCGCGGCGTTCGTCACCACCCGGTGAAGCCACGTCGACGCCGCCGCGTCGCCCCGGAACCGGCCCAGCCCGCGCCACACCGCCACCCACGCGTCCTGCACCACGTCCTCGGCCTCCACCGCGTCGCCGACGACGCGCAGGGCCACCCGGTGCATGCGCGGCGTGTGGCGGCGGACCAGCTCGTCGAACGCGGCGCGGTCACCGAGCGCCGCCGCGTCGAGCAGGACGGCGTCGGTGTCCTCGCGCCGCGCCGCCCCGGTGGTCACCGGCGGGTCACCGGGTCCGCCGGTAGCGCAGCATCAGCGCGCCGCCCACCTCGTCGTCCTCGTGGTGCAGGGCCGACTCCAGCCGCACGGTCCTCGGCACGTCGGGCAGCGGTCCGCGCGCGATGCGGCCCGAGTCGCCGCCGGCCAGCAGCGGGGCCAGCGTGAGGCACAGCTGGTCGACCAGGTCCGCGGCGATCAGCGCACCCAGCAGCTGCGGGCCGCCCTCGCAGTTCACCCGGCGCAGTCCGCGCTCGCCGAGCGCGCGCAGCGCCGCCGGGAGGTCGACGGTCTCCTCCCCGGCCACCACCACGTCGGCTCCGGCCGCGGCGAGCGCGTCGCGGCGCTCCCGCGGCGCGGCTTCCGAGGTCAGCACGATCGGCGGCACCGAGGTGTCGGCGATCAGGAGCGACTCCGGCGTCGGCGAGCAGCGCGCCGTGACCACGGCGATCGGCGGCACCGGCGACAGGCCGAGCCGCGCCCTGCGCTCCGCCCTGACCTCTCCCGCCCTCACTCCCCGGTACCCCTCGGCGAGCGCGGTCCCGGCACCGACCAGCACCACGTCGGCGAGGTCGCGGCCCAGTGCGAAGATCTTCTTGTCCGCGGCGTTGCCGAGCCCGGCCGACCGGCCGGCGACGCTCATCGCGCCGTCCAGGCTGGAGATGAAGTTGACCTGCACCCACGGCCGGTCCAGGTCGTCCGGGTAGTCGTAGAGACGCTCCAGGTCGGATGTGTCGGTGGTCTCAGCGCCGGGTGGTGGCCACAACATCTGCACGACCCCATCCCAGCACGCGGATAGGCTCTCGCCATGCCCGCCCCGCGACTGTCCGATCGAGATCCCCGGATCGGGGCGGACGAACTCGTCGACGCGATGGTGCCGCCGCCGCACTTCGACGCGGTCCGGTTCGACACCTACGTCCCCGACCCCGGCGAGCCCTCGCAGGCCGCAGCCGTCACCGCGTGCCGCGAGTTCGCCGGGCGGATCGCCGAGCAGGACGGTGGCCGGAGCTGGTGGGGCTCGCTGTTCTCCGGCTCGCGCTCGACCGGCGACGTGAAGCCCGGCCTGTACCTCGACGGCGGGTTCGGCGTCGGCAAGACCCACCTGCTCGCGTCCGTCTGGCACAGCGTGCCCGGCCCCAAGGCGTTCGGCACGTTCGTGGAGCTGACGAACCTGGTCGGCGCGCTCGGCTTCGCCGGGACCGTGCAGCGGTTGTCGGGGCACCGGCTGCTCGCGATCGACGAGTTCGAGCTGGACGACCCCGGCGACACGATGATCGTCGGCCGGTTGATCCGCGAGCTGACCGCGGCCGGGGTGTGCGTGGCCGCCACGTCCAACACGCTGCCCGACAAGCTGGGGGAGGGCCGCTTCGCCGCCGCGGACTTCCTGCGCGAGATCCAGTCGATGGCCGCGAAGTTCGACGTCGTGCGGGTCGACGGCCCCGACTACCGGCACCGCGGGCTTCCCGAGGCGCCCGCTCCGATGACCGACGAGGAACTGCTGGCCAGTGCCGAGAGCACGCCGGGATCGACCCTGGACGACTTCGACGACCTGTGCGCGAAGCTCGCGACGGTGCACCCCTCGAAGTACGGGCGTCTCGTGGACGGGGTGGAGCTGGTGCACCTGCGCGGGGTGCACGCCGCGGCGGATCAGAACGTGGCGCTGCGCCTGGTGGCGTTCGGCGACCGGCTCTACGACCGCGACGTGCCGGTGGCGGTGTCGGGCGAGCCGCTGTCGGCGCTGTTCACCGACGAGATGCTGCGCGGCGGGTACCGCAAGAAGTACCTGCGCGCCGTGTCGCGGCTCGTCGCCCTGTCCCGCGCCCGTGGCTGACGCCACCGGCCGCCGCCCCGGTGTTCCCGCCGTCGGCGGAATGTCGGAAGCGGGTGAATACCCGGCGGTCAGCGGGGGTATCCGCGACCAGAGCGACCCGGTAGGAGGACGTCGATGCTGAGTGAATCGGAACGCCAGAGCCTCTCGGAGATCGAACGGATGCTGGCCATGGAGGAACCGGCCCTGGCGCAGACGCTGGTGGTCGGTCGCCCGCACGGCTCGTGGCTGCACATCGCCCTGGCCGCCACCTTCGGTGTCCTGGGTGTCCTCCTGCTCGTCCTCGGTCCGGTCGGAGCCGCGCTGGCGTGCTTCGGGTGCGCGGCCGTGGCGATGCTGCTGCGCGGGTTCACCTGGACCTGACACGACGACGATTCGCTTTGTGGAGCCCGGACGGCGACCATGAGCCACCGTGGGTTTCCTCGAAGCGAACGGGCTGGCGTTCCGCCTGCCGGACGGCCGTGAACTGTTCCGGGACGTGTCGTTCAAGGTCGGCACCGGCACGGTGGTCGCCCTGGTGGGCGCCAACGGCGTCGGCAAGACGACGCTGCTGCGCATCCTCTCCGGCGAGCTGAAGTCGACGACCGGCAGCGTGCAGGTGGTCGGCGGGCTGGGGGTGATGCCGCAGTTCGTCGGATCGGTGCGGGACGAGAGCACCGTGCGCGACCTGCTGCTCGCCGTGGCCCCCGCCGCGCTGCGCCGTGCCGCCGCCGAGCTGGACGCGGCGGAGCTCGCGCTCATGGAGACCGACGACGAGCCCACCCAGATGCGCTACGCCGAGGCCCTCGCCGCGTGGGGCGAGCACGGCGGCTACGACGTCGAGGTGCTCTGGGACACCGTGACCGTCGCCGCGCTGGGCGTCCCCCACGACCGCGCCCGCTTCCGCGAGGTGCGGACCCTCTCCGGCGGAGAGCAGAAGCGGCTCGTGCTGGAGGCGCTGCTGCGCGGCCAGGAGCAGGTGCTGCTGCTCGACGAGCCGGACAACTACCTCGACGTCCCCGGCAAGCGCTGGCTGGAGGAGCGGCTCACGGCCACCGGCAAGGCCGTCCTGCTGGTCAGCCACGACCGCGAACTCCTCGCGACGGCGGCCACGCACGTCGTCACCGTCGAGGCGCACTCCGCGTGGGTGCACACCGGCTCCTTCGGCACCTGGCACGAGGCCAGGCGTGCCAGGATCGAACGCCTCGCCGAGCTGCACCGGCGCTGGGACGAGGAGCACGCGCGGTTGAAGGAGCTGGTCCGCACCCTCGGCGTCCAGGCCGCGATCAGCGAGGTCATGGCGCAGAAGTACCGGGTGATGCAGAACCGGCTGCGCAAGTACGAGGAGGCCGGTCCACCGCCGGAACTGCCGACCGACGAGAAGGTCGCGCCCCGGCTGCGCGGCGGGCGGACCGGCGTGCGCGCCGTCGTCTGCGAGGGCCTGGAGCTGACCGGGCTGATGAAGCCGTTCGACACCGAGATCTTCTTCGGCGACCGGGTCGCGGTGCTCGGCTCCAACGGCTCCGGCAAGAGCCACTTCCTGCGCCTGCTCGGCGGGTCGGCGGAGGTGGCGCACAGCGGCGTGTGCCGGTTGGGCGCCCGCGTCGTCCCCGGCCTGTTCGCGCAGACCCACCAGCACCCGGAGTGGGTCGGCCGCACGCTCGTGGACGTGCTGTGGCACGGCGAGGACGGGCGCAGGGGCCTGGACCGCGGCGCGGCGATGTCCGTGCTCGGCCGCTACGGCCTCGGCGTCACCGGTGACCAGCGCTTCGAGACGCTGTCGGGCGGGCAGCAGGCGCGGTTCCAGATCCTGCTGCTGGAGCTGTCGGGTGCGACGCTGCTGCTGCTCGACGAGCCGACGGACAACCTCGACCTCGCCTCGGCAGAGGCGTTGCAGGCCGCGCTGAACGAGTTCACCGGCACCGTCGTCGCGGTGACCCACGACCGCTGGTTCGCCAAGTCGTTCGACCGGTTCCTGCTGTTCCGCTCGGACGGCGTCGTGACCGAGGTCGCCGAGCCGGTCTGGGACGAGTCGCGCGTCGTGCGCGCCCGCTAGGGCGCGCTTCGGGAGTCTGCGTTCGGCGGGGGCCCGCCCGGCGCGGCCGGCCCCCGCCGCGGACTTCGTGGAGAACGGCCTAGAGCTGGAGCTCCACGAGCACGCCGGGGACCTCGTCCAGCAGTTCGCGCGCCAGGATGCCGCGCATCCCGGTGCGGGGGATGAGCCGCTGACCCGCCATCGCGTGCGCGTGGCCCGCCCAGCAGGCCGCCTGGGCGAGATCCGGTGAGCTGGCCAGGAAACCGCCGGTCAGCCCGGCCAGCACGTCGCCGCTGCCCGACGTGCCCAGGCCGGGGTGACCCGTGCCGTCGCGCCACGTCCGGCCGTCCGGGGCCGCCACCACGCCCATCAGGTTGACGGCCGCCCCGTAGCGCTCGGCGATCTCCAGCGCGGCCCCCACCAGGTCGTCCACCGGCTCGCCGGGGCGGTTCAGCAGGAACGCGGCCTCCGTCGTGTTGGGCGTCAGCACGATCCGCCCGGCCACCGGCTTCGCCAGCTCCGGGTGCGCGCTCACCGCGCCGAGGGCGAACGCGTCCAGCACCACCGAGGTCTCCCGGCCGATCTCGGGCAGCAGCCGCTCCAGCAGCGCCGCCGTCTCGTCGACCTCGGTCAGGCCGGGACCGATCACGACCGACCGCGCGTCCGGCAGCACGTCGGCGAGCACGTCGAGCGCCTCCGCCGAGACCGCGCCGGACTCCGTCTCCGGCAGCCCGAGGACCATCGCCTCCGGCACGGCCAGGCCCAGGGCGGAGGCGTGCCGCTCCACGACGGCCAGTTGCAGCGTGTTCGCGCCGGCCCGCAGCGCGCCGATCCCGCTGAGCAGCACCGCGCCCGGCACCTGCCGCGCCCCGCCCACCACGAGGACCGTGCCGCTGGGAGCCGACTCGTAGCGCCACTCGCGCAGCAGCGCCGGCGTCACGGGCGTCGGGTCAGGCCGATCGTGTGCTCTCATCTTCGCTCTCCGTCGGTCGGGTGCCGTGCTCGCGCAGGTGCTCCGCGCCGTGCTCGTTGGTGAGCCGGTAGCCGTCGCCGTCGCGCTCCCACTCCGTCAGCGACCCGTTGGCCACGACGGTGCGCCGCGCGATCTCCAGCAGTTCCGGCTCCGGAATCCCCTCCAGGAGGTAGCGCAGCAGGAACGCCGTCATCTCGTGGGCGAAGAAGAGCACCCGCTTCCCGCGGTGCTCGGCGCTGACGTCGCCCAGCAGCGCGCGCAGCCGCAGCGCCACGTCGGCCCACGACTCGCCGCCCGGCGGCCGGTAGTAGAACTTGCCCAGCCGCTGCTTGCGCACCAGCTCCTCGGGGTAGCGCGCGGCCACGCCTCCCGCGGTCAGCAGGTCGAGCACGCCGAGTTCGCGGTCGCGCAGCCGCTCGTCGACGACCACCACCGGGTCGACCCCCGGAGCCTCGGCCAGGGCGAGCCGCGCGGTGTCCGACGTGCGCCGGTAGGGCGACACCACGACCACGTCGGGGCGCAGCGCGGGGTCCAGCTCCGCGATCCAGCGGCCCACCGCCCGCGCCTGGTCCTCGCCCTGGTCCGACAGCGGCACGTCCGCGTCGCGGTCGGAGATGTCGATCACCTCGTGCCCCGCGGCCTCGGCCTCCTCCCTGGCCACGTTGCCCGTGCTCTCACCGTGTCTGATCAGTCCTACCCACCCGAGATCCGTCACGACGGGTGCATACCCGCTCAGTCCTCGATCAACGCCTGCAACCTGCCCGCGCGCACCGCCGCCACGAGTTCGGAGTGGTCGGCCTCGGTGCGGTCGGCGTAGTCCAGCGCGTACTTCGCGAACGCCTCGTCGAGGTCGGAGCCGTCGGCGTCGCAGTACCCGGCGAGCAGCCGCGGGTCGAGCGACCGGGTGTGGGCGCGGGCCAGCAGCGCGCCCGCGAAGCGCCCGTAGTCGTCGAGGCGGTCGTGCTCCAGCGTCGTGGCGTCGATCTCGCCCTTGCGGTTGCGGAACTGCCGCACGATGAACGGCCTGTCCTCGATCGTGGTCCAGCCCAGCAGGATGTCCGTCTCGGCCTGCACGAGGCGCGCGCCGTGCACGATGCGCTTGCCCTCGTGCTTGGCGGGAGCGACCCCGAGGTGCGGGGCGAGCGCCGAGGGCCTGGCCTCCTTCACCTGGAGCACCAGCGCCTCGTCGCCGTTGCCGTGCAGCAGGACCAGGTAGGCGCGCAGGCCGACGCTGCCGGTGCCCACCACGCGGAACGCCACGTCGGACACGCCGTAGCGCATGATGAGGTTGCGGCGCGACTCGCGGAGCGTGTCCACGTACCCCGGCAGCGCGCCGACGACCGCGTCGGCGGTCTCGTCGGTCACCCCGGTCAGCACCGGGGGATCGGTGACGAACCGCCACCGCTGGTCGGAGTCGCGGCGGGTCCACTTCGCCGCGACCCGCGCGCTGGTGTTGCGCCGCGCCTTGTCCGCGGCCTTCGCGAAGTCGTCGACCAGCGCCTTCGCCTTGACCCTGCTGAGCACCGACTGGTCGCCCAGCGCCGTCCACGAGTCGAGGAAGGGCTGTTTCGCGAGGTGCCGGATCGCGCCCCGGTAGGCGCGCACGGCGTCCTCGGCCGCGTCGCGGCAGCCCTTGTCGGACACACCGCCCTCGCGCCCGGCGAGCACGAGGCTCGTGACGAGCCGCTTGAGGTCCCACTCCCACGGGCCGGGCAGCGTCTCGTCGAAGTCGTTGACGTCCATGACGATCTGGCCCTCGGCCGTGCCGTAGAGGCCGAAGTTCGCGGCGTGCGCGTCCCCGCACAGCTGCGCGTCGAGACCGCTGCGGGGGCTCGCGGCGAGGTCGCCGGCCATGAGGCCGGCGGTGCCGCGGAAGAACGCGAAGGGCGAGGCGAGCATCCGGCCGACGCGCAGCGGAACCAGGTCGGGCAGCCGTCCGGCGTTGCTCGCCCGCACGTGCTCGACGATCGACGGCCGGTCGGCGGCCAGCCGCACGTGGCGGTGCTCCCGGTGGCTCACGTCCTCCCGCAGGGCCCGCCCGCGCGCCAGCACCTCCTCCGGCTCGACCCAGCGACCCAGCGCGGCCGCGACCCGCGCACGTCCTCGTTCACCCATGTGGACCATCATGCGCCACGCGGGCGGCTGACCGTGCGGAGTTGCGCGGCCCCGGCCTCCCGCGCGACCGAACGGTGCCCGGCCCGGTCAGCGGGCCAGCACGGCCGCGATGGCGTCGAGGCCGCGGTCCAGGTCCGCGCGGCCGACGACCAGCGGCGGAGCCACCCGCAGCGTGCGGTCCCTGGTCTCCTTGCACAGCACGCCCCGCGCCACCAGCGCCTCGGACGCCTGCCGTCCGGTGGGGCCGCCCGGCGCGATGTCGACCCCGGCCCACAGGCCGCGGCCGCGCACCTCGGACACGCCGCGGCCGACCAGCTCGCCGAGCCGGGCGTGCAGGTGCGTCCCCAGCTCGCGGGAGCGCTGGACCAGCTCGCCGCTGGACAGCAGCGCCACGACCGCGCGGCCGACCGCGCACGCCAGCGGGTTGCCGCCGAACGTCGAACCGTGCTCGCCCGGCCGCAGCACGCCCAGCACCGCGCGGCTGCCGACCACGGCGGACACCGGGACGATGCCGCCGCCGAGCGCCTTGCCCAGCGTGTAGAGGTCGGCGCGCACGCCGTCGTGGTCCAGGGCGAGCAGGTCGCCGGTGCGGCCCAGCCCGGACTGGATCTCGTCGGCGATCAGCAGCACGTTCGCGTCGTCGCACAGCCGCCGCACCCGCGCCAGGTAACCGGCCGGCGGCACGATCACGCCCGCCTCGCCCTGCACGGGCTCGATGAGCACGGCCGCGGTGCGCTCGGTGATCGCGGCGGCCAGCGCGTCGGCGTCGCCGTGGGGCACGATCCGGAAGCCGGGGGTGAACGGCCCGAAGTCGGCCCGCGCGGTCTCGTCGGTGGAGAAGGACACGATGGTCGTGGTGCGGCCGTGGAAGTTGGACCCGGTCACGACGATCTCGGCGGTGCCGTTCGGGACGCCCTTGACCCGGTGGGCCCACTTGCGGGCCACCTTGATCGCCGACTCGACGGCCTCGGCGCCGGAGTTCATCGGCAGCACCACCTCGGTGCCGGTGAGGGTGGCCAGCTCGCGGCAGAACAGGCCCAACTGGTCGTGGTGGAACGCGCGGCTGGTCAGCGTCACCCGGCCGAGCTGCTCCACGGCGGCGGCCACCAGCGCGGGGTGGCGGTGGCCGAAGTTCAGCGACGAGTAGCCGGACAGGAAGTCCAGGTACTCGCGGCCCTCGACGTCGGTCACCGACGAGCCCTCCGCGCTCGCGACGACCACGGGCAGGGGGTGGTAGTTGTGGGTGCTCCAGCGCTCGTCGAGCGCGATGTGCTCGGCCGTGCTGGTCGGGAGGTCCGCGTGGCGAGCGGCGGTGACGGTCATGTCCCCAAGGCTAGGGGGCCGGTGGCGTCGATTTCAGCCGCTAGCCGTTGCACCTGGGGCATCTTCGTTGCGCAGTTCGACGTTTGTCCGGTGATCCGTTGCGTACGGCGGCGCGGCGCGGTCCTCGTTAGGCTGCGCTGGTGTCCGAGCACCCCCCGTCCGTCCGCGACGCGCTGCGCGTCGATCCCGACTCCTCCGACCTCGCCGCGGTCGACCCGACCGCGTTCCCGGTCGGACCGACGTCGAAGTCCGCGGCGCGCGACGACCTCACGACCACCGGTGTCGAACTGGACGAACTCCAGGAGCGGCTCTACGCGGAGGGGGTGGCCGGTGGCGGTTCGCGCCGGGTGCTGCTGGTCCTGCAGGGCATGGACACCTCAGGCAAGGGCGGGACGATCCGGCACGTCGCCGGGCTGGTCAACCCGCACGGCCTGCGCGTCCACTCCTTCTCCCGGCCCACGCCGGAGGAGCTGCGGCACGACTTCCTGTGGCGGGTGCGCCGCGAGGTGCCGCCGCCGGGGTTCATCGGGATCTTCGACCGCTCGCACTACGAGGACGTGCTCGTGGCCCGCGTCGACTCGCTCGTGCCCGAGGACGTCTGGCGCGAGCGCTACGCCCTGATCAACGCCTTCGAGGCCGAGCTGGCCGAGGAGGGGACGACGGTGGTGAAGTGCCTGCTGCACATCTCGCCCGACGCGCAGCGCAAGCGGTTGCTGGCCCGGCTGGACGACCCGCACAAGCACTGGAAGTACGACCCGGCCGACCTCGACGCGCGCGGGAAGTGGTCGCGGTACCAGGAGGCCTACGCCGACGTGCTGCGCGAGTGCTCGTCCCCGGCGGCGCCCTGGTACGCGGTGCCGTCGGACCGCAAGTGGTACCGCAACTGGGCCGTGGGCCGCATCCTGCTGGAGACGCTGCGCGAGCTGGACCCGCGGTACCCGTCGGTGAGCTTCGACCCGATCGCCGAGAAGGGGCGGCTGCTGCACGCGGACCCGCTCGGGTGAGCGTCGCGCCGGGTGCGATCCCGGTCGCTCCCCTTGATCGGTTCGACGGTCTGGTCCAGTGTGGAGTTGCCGCGGGCGACTGACTGGAGGTACTGCTGTGGTGGTCAACAGGCGGCGGTTCATCGCGGCCACGGGTGCGGGAGTGGGAACGCTGATGATCGGAAGCACTGCCGGGACGACCGCCGTGAACGCGGCGGGCACGAGGACGAGCCGCGCCTACCTCGGCACCTACACGACGTGGGAGGGCGGCGGCACCGGCATCGGGATCGCCTCCTACGACACCGCGACCGGGGCGCTCACCGCCACCGGCGCGCTGGAGGGCGTGGTCAACCCGTCGTTCCTGGTCGAGTCGCCCGACGGGCGGCACCTCTACGCGGTCGGCGAGACCTCGGAGGGCACGGTCACGGCCGTCGCGGTCGCCGACGACGGCACGCTGAGCGTCGTCGGCACGCAGCCGACCGGCGGGGCCGACCCCTGCCACCTGACCCTGGACCCGAGCGGTCGGTTCCTGCTCGCCGCCAACTACTCGTCGGGCAGCGTGTCCGTGCACCCGCTGCGCGCCGACGGCGGGCTCGGCGAGCGCACGGACCTCGTGCGGCACAGCGGTTCCGGGCCGGACCCCGAGCGCCAGGAGGGGCCGCACGCCCACCAGGTGCTCCCCGACGTCGCCGGGCGGTACGTCGTGGCCGTGGACCTCGGCACCGACGAGGTGACCACCTACACCGTCGAGGACGCGGGCACGCTCACGACGACGAGCACGGCGGCGTTCCCCGCCGGGATGGGCCCCCGGCACCTCGCGTTCCACCCCGGCGGCGAGTTCGCCTACGTGGCGGGGGAACTGGACTCGACCGTCGTGACCGCCGCCTACGACCAGGCCACCGGCGTGCTCACGCCGGGGCGGGCCGTGAGCACGCTGCCGCCCGACGCGCCCGGCACCCCGCGCAACTACCCGGCCGAGGTCCTGGTGTCGCCGTGCGGCCGGTTCGTCCACGTCTCCAACCGCGGCCACGACAGCATCGCCCTCTTCGCGGTCGAGGAGGACGGCGCGGTGCTGCGGTTCGTCGAGACCGTGCCGGTGGGCGGCGCGTACCCCCGGCACCTCGCGCGCAGCGGCGACCTGCTGTTCGCCACCAACCAGAACTCCGGCACCGTCACGGTGTTCCGAGTGGACGGTGAGTCGGGCCGCCTGTCCCCGGCCGCACCGGCGTTCACCGCGCCCGTCCCGGTCTGCTTCGTCCCGGCGCGCAACGGCTGACCCGCGCACCGGACGCCGGTCGGACAACCGGTTGGCGTCCGGTGCTCGGTGGCGGCGATGATGCGCGGGTGGACATCCCAACACCGGCCTCCGCACTTCGCGAGGTGGAGGCCACCCGCTACGTGACACCGTTCCGCGAGGGCGGTTCCCTGCCGGGGCTCGTCGAGGCGGACGACCTCGGCATGTACGTGCTCAAGTTCCGCGGCGCGGGGCAGGGCGTCAAGGCGCTCGTCGCCGAGGTCGTCGTCGGCGAACTCGCGCGGCGGCTGGACTTCCGCGTCCCCGAGATCGTCCTGGCCGACCTCGACCCGGAACTGGCGCGGGCCGAGCCCGACCAGGAGGTGCAGGAGCTGCTGCGCGCCAGCGGCGGCCGCAACCTCGGCATCGACTACCTGCCCGGCTCCTTCGACTACAACCCGGTCGTGCGCGAACCCGGCACCGACCTCGCCACGCGGCTGCTGTGGCTGGACGCGCTCGTGCTCAACGTCGACCGCAGCTGGCGCAACCCGAACACGCTGCTGTGGCACCGCCAGGTCTGGCTCATCGACCACGGCGCGGCCCTGTACTTCCACCACCGCTGGGGCGCCGGCTGGACCCCGGCCGCGTCCTACCGCTGGGACGCCTCCGACCACCTGATGCTGCCGTTCGCCGGTCCGCTCGGCGAGGTGGACCGCGAGATGTCCGCGCGCGTCACGCCCGGTCTCGTGCGGGAGGTGCTCGCGCTCGTGCCGGACGAGTGGCTCGCGGCCGACGAGAACTTCTCCTCGGCCGCCGAGGTGCGCGACGCGTACGCGGCGTTCTTCGCCGCCCGCCTCGCCGGTTCCCGCGAGTGGGTCGACGCGCTGGAGGCCGCACGTGCCGCACGTGTTTGAGTACGCGCTCGTGCGGGCCGTGCCGCGCCAGGAGCGCGGCGAGTTCGTCAACGTCGGCGTCGTCGTCTACAGCGCGCCGCTGGACTTCCTCGGCGCTCGCACGCACGTCGACGAACGGCGGTTGCGCGCGCTCGACCCGCACCTGGACGTGGAACTGCTGGAGCGCAGTCTCGCCCTCTGGTGCTTGTCCTGCGACGGGGCGCCCGAGGCCGGTCCGGTGTCCAGGACCTCACGGGGACAACGTTTCCGCTGGTTGACCGCGCCGCGCAGCACCGTCGTGCAGACCTCGCCGACGCACACCGGCCTCACCGACGACCCCGAGGCCGAGCTCGACCGGTTGCTCCGGGCTCTCGTGCTGCTACCGGATGAGTAGTCTCCCGCACAACCGGGCACGCCGTGCCGCGTCCTTAGCAGCAGTTGCTCGAACGAGACGACGTCCAGATCGGGGATGGGGAGCATGAGCCCTGGGTACCAGCGCGGCCGCCAGCAGCAGGGGTATCCGCAGCAGCAACCGCAGCGCGGCGCTCCGCGCCCGACGCGGCAGATGCCGACTCCGCAGGGCTACGGGCAGGACTCCCGGGGCCGGGGCGGTCACGCCGACGCCCGCTCGTCGCGGCCCGGCGCCGCGCCCGCGCGGCGCAGGCGGCGTCCGGGACGCGTGATCCTGACCGTGCTGGTGGCGCTGCTGGTGGGCCTCGGCGCGCTGTGGATCTACGTCGACTCGTCGCTGACGAGGGTGGACGCCCTGCCCGAGTACGCCGAGCGGCCGGCGGACACGCCGGGCACCACGTGGCTGCTCGTCGGCTCCGACGCCCGCGACGACCTCACCGAGGAGCAGAAGGCGTCGCTCGCCACCGGTGACGCCGCGGGGCGCCGCACCGACACCATCATGCTGCTGCACGTGCCGGACGGCTCCGGGAAGTCCACGCTGGTCAGCATCCCGCGCGACTCCTACGTCGACATCCCAGGCAACGGGCGGAACAAGGTCAACGCGGCGTTCGCGTTCGGTGGCCCGCAGCTGCTCGCGCAGACCGTCGAGGGTGCCACCGGCCTGCGGGTGGACCGCTACGTGGAGGTCGGCTTCGGCGGGTTCGCCGACATCGTCGACGCCGTCGGCGGGGTCGACATGTGCATCGACGAGCCCCTGCAGGACCCGCTCGCCGGACTGGACCTCCAGGCGGGGTGCCAGGAGCTGGACGGCACGCAGGCGCTCGGCTTCGTCCGCACCCGCGCGTTCGCCACGGCGGACCTTCAGCGCGTGCAGAACCAGCGCGAGTTCCTCTCCGCCCTGTCGGAGAAGGCGACGAGCGTCAGCACCCTGATCAACCCGTTCCGCTCGGTGCCCCTGATGTTCGCCGCGACCGACGCCGTGTCGGTCGGTGACGACGAGCACCTGCACAACCTCGCCGGGCTGGTGTTCGGCATGGGAGGCGGCGTGAACACCGTGACGGTGCCGGTGGGCGGCACGCCGACGGTGGACGTGGGTTCGGTCGTGCAGTGGGACCGCGAGAAGGCCCTGCGCCTGTTCGAGGCGCTGGGACGCGACGAGGCCGTGCCGGAGGATCTGCTCCAGCAGCCGGGCTGATCAGCTCACCGCACGGGGCCGCCGGGTTCTAGTTGAGCTCGGCGGCCTTCTCCGGCGTCTGCTGGTCCGCGGTCGGCACGGCCTCCGCGGCGTTGTCCACGATGATCTCCAGCTCGCGCATCAGGTCGTCGTAGATCGGTGTCAGTGACATGTCGTAACCCCCTGCGAGTGTTCTGTCCCCCGTTCGGTCCAGTGAGAGTACTGGGACGGGGAGGCCGTCCTCCACCTGTTGCCAGATCTGCGTCCGATTACACCTGAAGTGGAACAGATCACACGTTCGCGGATCGCTCACCCGGCCCAGCGGGCCGCCAGCACGTAGGCCGAGGCGAGCATCGACAGCGTCACGTGGGTGTACCAGGCGCGGTAGGAGCGCATCCGGTGCTTGCCGCCCTGGCGGAAGCACTCCTGCGCGGCACGGCTCGCGCTCGCCACGTGCGCGAGGTCCGCCGCCGTCGAGCGGCGCGGGCCGTAGCAGACGAAGTGCGCGACGCCGGTGGCGTCGCGGCGGGCCAGCAGCCAGTGCCCCCGGCCGGGACGCCACTGCGACCTGATCAGGATGCGCACCCACTCGTCCCCGTCGGCGAAGCGGTGCCACCCGGAGGCGGGGACCGACGCCACCAGCTCCTCGGCGGTGTGGCGGTCGCCGCTGGTCGAGATGAGCACGTCCGACCCGGTGGTGCCCAGCACGTGCGGCACGTCGTGCTTCTCCAGCCACACGCGCAGGTGGTGCGCCCCGCCGTACTCCTCGCCCGCCGTCACCCAGCCGAACGGCACGCCGCTGTCGACGGCCCTGGCCAGCACGACCTGCGCCTGTTCCGGCCGCGTCGCGAACCCCACCTCGTCGGGGACCTCGGCCGCCCGGCACCGGGCGCGGTCGCGGATCAGCGCGGCGGGCAGGTGCAGCTCGCGGTCGATCAGGGCCGCGCCGCGCGAGGAGGTGTAGGCCAGGAACACCCCGGCCCGACCGTCCTCCGCGGTGCCGCCGTCACCGACGACCAGCACCGCGTCCGACGCACCCAGGTGCTCCACCACCAGCTGGCGCACCTCGACGGCGTCCCGGCCAGCACTCACATCGGTCGTCACACGCACATGATCCACAACAGGGAGTACGTGCCGGGGGGCAGGGTCGGCCCAACGCCCGCCGCGCGGATCGGCGGTCCGTCCCGAGTGGACGCCGCGCCCGTGCCCGCGCCGGACCGCGAGCACGTGCCGGTGCACGTGACAACAGGTGGTGCGCAGGCAGAAGAAAGGCGTTTCGCATTGTGTCGAACCCCGTCGGGTGACCACCATTACGGTTTTTCGGCCGCTCGTGGAATCATCGCCGCACTTCTGCCCGTGCTGCCCTCGTTCCGGTGGACGGTCACGTGGACGGGTGTTGTCGCTGTGCCACCGGTGTGACCGGCGCATCGTCCGCAATACCACTGACTCGGCGATCTACTTGCACCTCATCGGGGGGTTCGGCGTCGGACTGTCCGGACCGGATGATGACGCGTCGTAGTGCAATCAGCGGCAGTGCGGAACACAAGTTCGCACTCGCAGGGGATGGACTGCCGGGGGTCGGGGGGAGCACTCTTTCACGGTGATTGAGCAAAGGCGCTCGCCACTCCCCGAGGGGGAGTTGTCATTCATCCGCCGGGTCAAGCAGTTGGCTCAACGGGCGGAACGAACGGCGCACGACCGTTCCAACATGGTCGGTCCCCCGCCGTCTCAGGAACACCTCGACATCCTCGCCGAGATCCGCGCGCTGACGGAGTCCCACCTCGCGTCCGTGGAGCGGAGCCGGAACGGGCGGTCGACACCGGCCGAGGTGCCCGGCCCGGCCGCACCGCTGGACGGCCAGCGCCTGGTGCGCTGAGCCGTCGGCAGGTCCCGGCCCGCGTCGCGGACCGGGACCTGCCCCGAACTCAGCGCTTCCTGCGCACGAGGTTCACGATGCCCCTGATCGTCTCCTCCAGCCCGGAGCCGAACGGGTTGTCGCTGACCAGGTAGGTCCAGGTCGAACTGGGCCGCTTCACGCCGGCGCCCGCCAGGTCCAGGCCGTCGTCGCCGACCTTCGCCGACGTCAGCACGTCCTCGCTGAGGTCCCACGAGTCGGGAACGATGCGGTGGAACGCGGGGATGGCCTCGCGGTGGAACTCGTCGAGCGGGTTCTGCCGGCCGAGGGCGCGCAGGTGGATTCCCTCGCGGAGGTCGGTGAGGAACACCAGGTGCTCCGTCCACCGCTCGTCCAGCTGGAACAGCGCCACGACGCGGGCCGCCCGCACCAGCTCGTCGCGGCCGACCTTCTCCTCCAGCTCCTCGAACCGCTCCGGCAGCCGCTTGCTCAGCTCGTCGTACGCCAGCTCGGTGCGCAGCAGCTGGTCGCGGTGCTCCAGCACCAGCGTCCGCTGGTGCTCGATCAGCTTGTTGTAGCGCCAGGTGTTGCGGTGGATCTCCAGGTTCACGCCCTCGGCGACGCGCTGGGCGTGCTCCACGGTCGCGAGCGATCCGCTGTCGGTGACCCGGCCGGCGTCGTCCACTTCGGACGGCGACTCGACGTCGGGCGCGTACTGGCCGATCAGCTCGTCCTGGAGGCTCGCGAAGAAGACCGAGCCACCGGGATCGCCCTGCCGGCCGGCGCGTCCGCGCAGCTGGTCGTCCAGGCGGCTGCTGGAGTGCCTGCCGGACCCGATCACGTACAGACCGCCCAGCTCGGAGATCCGCTCGCGGTCGGCCTGGTCGTGCCCGCCCAGCCGGATGTCCGTGCCGCGGCCCGCCATCTGCGTCGACACCGTGATCCGCCCGTGCGATCCGGCGTCGGCGATGATCGCCGCCTCCTCGGCGTCGTTCTTCGCGTTCAGCACGACGCACTCCAGCCCGGCCTGGCCGAGCTTGCGGGACAGCCGCTCGGACTCGGCGACGTCGAGCGTGCCCACCAGGATCGGCCGGCCGGTCTCGTGGACCTCCACGATCTCGGCGACGATCGCCGCCTCCTTCTCCTCCAGCGTCCCGTAGAGCCGGGGTGCCTCGTCGACCCGCACGCACTCCTTGTTCGGCGGGATGACCAGCACCTCCAGCCCGTAGAACGTGCGCAGCTGCTCGGCGACGGCCACGGCCGTGCCGGTCATGCCGCACCGCACCGGGTAGCGGCTGAGCAGGGCCTGGACGGTCACGGAGTCGAGCACCTCGCCGCTGTCGGTGGCGGCCACCGACTCCTTCGCCTCGACCGCCGCCTGGAGACCGTCCGGCCAGCGCTGGAGCTGAGCGATGCGCCCGCGCGAGTCGTCGATCAGGTGCACCCGGCCGTCGCGGACGATGTAGTCCACGTCGCGGTGCAGCAGCGCTTCGGCGTGCAGCGCGATGTTCACCCTGCTCAGGGTGCTGGAGACGTGGTCGGGGGAGTAGAGGTCGATGTCGCCCAGCGCCCGCTCCACGGCCTCGCTGCCCGCGCCGGTGAGGTAGACGTTGCGCTCCTCGTCGTCGACCTCGTAGTGCAGGCCCTTGCGCAACCGGCGGATCAGGGCGGCCAGTTCGGGATCGGCGTGGTTGTCGGCCGTCGACCCGGCGAGGATCAGCGGGACGCGGGCCTCGTCGACCAGCACCGAGTCCGCCTCGTCGATGAGGGCGACCTCGGGCTCCGGCACCACCAGGGCGTCGGCGTCGGTGGCGAGCCGGTCGCGCAGGACGTCGAAGCCGATCTCGCTGACCGACGCGTAGGTGACCTCGCTGGCGTAGGCCGCGCGGCGCTCCTCTGGCGTGGAGTTCTCGCTGATCCAGCCGACGCTCACGCCGAGCAGGTCGTAGAGCGGACCCATCCACCCGGCGTCGCGCTGGGCGAGGTAGTCGTTGACCGAGACCACGTGGACCTTCTGCCCGCGCAGCGCGAACCCGGCGGCGGCGACGGCCCCCGCGAGGGTCTTGCCCTCACCGGTGGCCATCTCCACGACGTGACCCGACATCAGGCCGAGCGCGCCGAGCACCTGCACGTCGAACGGCCGCTGGCCGAGGGCGCGGTCGGCCGCCTCCCTGGCCAGGGCGCAGACCTCCACGCGCTCCGCGTCGCCGAACGCGTCCTTCTCGCGCACGGCCGTCGCAGCGGCGGTCAGCTCGGAGTCGCTCAGCTCCCGCAGCGCGTCCTCGCGCTCGTTCACCGAGGTCAGGAGTGCCTGGTAGGGGCCGAGGTCGGCCGAACCAGGCTTCTGGGCGAACCGCCGCGCCCGCTGCTTGAGGCGTGCCATGAGAGTGCTCATCACAAGCAGAACGTAACCCGACCCACATCAGTTCCGACACGAGCGGGTCACCGGACGTCCACGTGCGGACGCTTCTTGCCGCGCCGCCCCCGCCCCTCGCCCGGCGTCAGCGCGGTGGCGATCCAGCGGCGGGTCTCGGCGGGGTCGATCACGTCGTCGATCTCGAACGCCGAGGCCACGTTGAGCGCCTTCCCGTGCTCGTGGGCGGCGGCGACCATGCTCTCGAAGGTCGCCCGCCGCTCGTCCGGGTCCTCCACGGCCGCCAGTTCGCGGCGGTACCCGAGCGCCACCGCGCCCTCCACCCCCATCGGCCCGAACTCGCCGGTCGGCCAGGACACGGCGAACCGCGGGACGCCCAGCGCTCCTGCGGCCATCGCCTGCGCGCCCAGCCCGTAGGCCTTGCGCAGCACGACCAGCCCGAACGGCACGTCCAGGTTCGCCCCCGTGACGACCAGGCGGCTCAGCCGCCGCACGGTGGCGGTGCGCTCGGCGTCCGGCCCGACCAGGAACCCCGGTGTGTCGCACAGCGAGACCACCGGCAGGTCGAACGCGTCGCAGAGCGTCAGGAAGCGCGACGCCTTGTCGGCGGCGTCCGCGTCGATCGCGCCGCCGAGGTGGGCCGGGTCGTTGGCCAGCAGCCCCAGCGGCCGCCCCTGGACCCGGACGAGGGCCGTGACGATCCCGCGGCCGAAGGCGGGCCGCAGCTCCAGCACGGAGCCGGTGTCGGCGAGGACGTCGACCACCGCGCGCACGTCGTAGGCGCGCTTGCGGTTCTCCGGGACGGCGTGCCGCAGCAACCGCTGGTCCGCGCACTCCCACTCGTCCACCGGCCCGCCGAAGTAGGACAGGTACCTGCGGGCGACCGCGACGGCCTCGGCCTCGTCTGCCACGGCGACGTCGACCACGCCGTTGGGCACCTGCACGTCCACCGGGCCGATCTCCTCCGGGCGGAACTCGCCCAGCCCGCCGCCGGAGATCATCGCCGGACCGCCCATCCCGATGTTCGCGTCGGGGGTCGCGATGATCACGTCGCACGAGCCGAGCAGGACGGCGTTGCCCGCGAAGCAGCGTCCCGACACCACGCCGACGAGCGGGACCAGGCCGCTGAGCCGGGCGAAGGCGTGGAACGAGGTGCAGTCGAGCCAGCTCACGCCCGCGTGGTCGGTGTCGCCCGGCCGTCCGCCGCCGCCCTCGGCGAAGAGCACCACCGGCAGCCGCTCGCGCTCCGCGAGGTCGAACATCCGGTCCTTCTTGGCGTGGTTGCGCACCCCCTGCGTCCCGGCGAGCACGGTGTGGTCGTAGGAGGTCACGACGCAACGCCGGCCGTCGACCGCGCCGATCCCGGCGACCATCCCGTCCGCGGGCGTGCGGGTGATCAGCTCCTCCAGCGAGCGCCGCCGCCGTTGCGCCGCGACGGCCAGCGCGCCGAACTCCACGAAGCTGCCCTCGTCGCACAGGTCGGCCACGTTCTCCCGCGCGGTCCGCCTGCCGGCGGCGTGCCGCGCCGCGACGGCCTCGCCGCGCGCGGCGTCCAGGACGACCTCGTGCCGGGCCAGCACCTCCGCCAGGTCGGGCCGGATCTCGTCCGGGTCGGCCTCCGCGAGACCCGCCGGGGTGGCGGTGACGTCCTCGTCGGCGGGGTCGACGGTCACCAGGACGTCACCCGCGTCCACCACGTCGCCCACCGCGGCGGACAGTCCGCGCACCACGCCCGCCCGCCCGGCGGTGACGGCGTGGTGCATCTTCATCGCCTCCACCACCAGCAGTTCCGCACCGGCCGCGACGACGTCTCCCTCGGCGGCCTCCACCTGGACGACGGTTCCGCGCACGGGGGACGGCACGGCCGCGCCGCCGCCCCCGGCGACCGGTTCGGCCAGCGAGTCGGCCAGGGCGGTCGTCGTGCGCCCGGCGGCGACCTCCGGCACGGCCAGCAGGTCGCGCAGGAACGGGATGGTCGTCGGCACGCCCTCCACCACGAACTCGCCCAGCGCGCGGCGGGTGCGCGCCACCGCCGTGGCCAGGTCACCGGACGGCTCGTGCACGACGAGCTTCGCCAGCAGCGGGTCGAAGCGCACCCCGGCCTCGTAGCCGGGGAAGGCGTGCGTGTCGACCCGCACGCCGGGCCCGGTGGCGGGCTGGAACGCCGTCAGCACGCCGCCCGAGGTGAGACCGATCCGCGCCTGCACGGCCAGGCCGCGCTCCAGCGGCACCGGGTCCAGGCCCACGTCGGCCAGGCGCGCGCCCCCGGCGATCAGCAGTTGCGCGCGCACCAGGTCCACACCGGTGACCACCTCGGTGACGGTGTGCTCGACCTGCAACCGCGGGTTGGCCTCCAGGAACAGCACGCGTCCGTCGGCGGCGACGAGGAACTCCACCGTGCCGACGCCCTCGTAGCGCAGCGCGGAGCCGATCCGGGTGGCCGCGTCGCGCAGGGTCGAGCGGACGCCGTCGTCCAGCAGCGGTGCCGGGGCGATCTCCACCAGTTTCTGGTGTCCGCGCTGGAGGCTGCAGTCGCGGTCGCCGAGGCACACCACGTCGGTCCCGTCGCCGACGAGCTGCACCTCGACGTGCCGGGCGGGGGAGACGAGCTCCTCCAGGTGGACGGCGTCGTCGCCGAAGGACGTCAGCGCCTCGGCGCGGCACCGCTCGACCGCGGCGGCCAGGTCGTGCTCCGCGCGGACCACGCGCATCCCGCGTCCGCCACCGCCCGCGACGGCCTTGACCACCACCGCCCCGCCGGGTTCGAGCGAGGCCAGGAACTCCGCGGCGTCGTCGGCGGCGGCGGCGCCGACCGGGCCGGTGCCGCGCGGCACCGGCACCCCCAGCTCCGCGGCCAGCGCGCGGGCCGCCGTCTTGTCGCCCAGCCGGCGCAGCACCTCCTGACCCGGTCCGACGAGGACCAGTCCCGCGTCCGCGCACACCGCGGCGAAGGCGGCGTCCTCCGACAGGAACCCCCAGCCGGGGTGCACGGCGTCGCAGCCGGTCTCGCGCGCGACCGCCACCAGCCGGTCGCGGTCCAGGTACGGCGGCGGACCCTCGCCCGGCAGCGCCACCGCGACGTCGGCGAGCCGCACGTGCAGCGCGCCCGCGTCGTCGGCCGAGTGCACCGCGACCGTGCGCATCCCCAGGTCGGTGGCGGCGCGCAGCACGCGCACGGCGACCTCGCCGCGGTTGGCGACCAGGAGCGTGGACAGACCCATCGGCGGAACCTCCGAGCTGAGCGACCGCTCAGTACGTGACCGGAGCCGCATGGTCGCACCGCGCCCGGCGACGCGTCCAGGGGAACCACGGGGCCCGCCCGGACGTCCAGACGGGTGAAGGCAGCCAGCCGCCCAGGAGGATCTCGTGGTGTTCAAGAGGATGTTGCGCGCGTTCGGCGTCGGAGGTCCCACGGTGGACACGGTGCTCGCCAACCCGGCCGTGCGGCCGGGCGAGGTGCTCACCGGCGAGGTCCGCATCGCGGGCGGCGACCACCCGGCCGAGGTCGAGCACGTCGCCGTCGCGCTCGCGACGCGCGTGGAGATCGAGCACGGCGACGGCGAGTCCACCCGGATGCTGGAGTTCCAGCGCGCGATCGTCGCCGGACGCACCACGATCGCGCCGGGACAGCGGCTGGCCGTGCCCTTCAGCCTCCCCGTGCCCCCGGAGACGCCGCTGACGCACGTGGGCGGGCAACCGCTGCACGGCATGGTCCTCGGGCTGTCCACCGAGCTGTCGGTCACCGGCGCCGTCGACCCCGGCGACCACGACCCGGTGGCCGTGCACCCGCTGCCGTCGCAGGACCGCGTGCTCCAGGCGTTCTCCCAGCTGGGCTTCCGCTTCACCCGCGCGGACAACGAGCACGGCCGCATCCACGGCGTGTCGCAGCAGCTGCCGTTCTACCAGGAGATCGAGTTCTACCCGCCGCCGCAGTTCGCCGGACGCGTCAGCCAGGTCGAGCTGACGTTCGTCACCGACCCGCACGGGCTGGTCGTCGTCCTGGAGGCGGACCGCAGGGGCGGGCTGCTGCGCGCGGGCGGCGACAGCTTCGGGCACTTCCGCCTCACCCACGACGAGGCGGTGGCGGCCAACTGGCCCGCGATCGTCGACCAGTGGGTCTCGCAGGTCGCCGGGCGCAGGGGCCTCTTCTAGAGGTCGGGGGACGGTGCCGACGGCACCGTCCCCGGCTCGTCCCCGGCCGGCCGCAGCATCCGCAGCACGAGGTCGGCGTACAGCTCGCCGATCTCCTCCGGCGTGCGCCTGCCGTCCGGCCGGTACCAGCGCGCGACGTCGATGCACAGCGACAGCACGGCGAGGACCGCGCCGCCCACGTCCGGCACGTCGAACGCGCCGGACCGCACGCCCGCGCTGATCATGTCCCGCACCCGCGCCTCGATCCGGCGGCGCAGCAGCACCACCTCGGCGTGGTGCTCGGGGGACAGCGCTCCCAGCTCGTACTGCACGACGCGGGCCGTGGTGTGGAACTCGGCGTGCCAGCGGGCGAAGGACGCCACGGCCCTGGCGGTCCGCTCCACCGGGTCGGTCTCGCGGACCGCGTCCAGCACGCCCAGGGACAGCTCGTGGCCGATCAGGCTGATCTGGAAGAGCAGGTCCTCCTTGGAGCGGTAGTGGATGTAGACCGCGGCCGGGCTCATCCCGGCGAGGGAGGAGATGTCCCGCGTGGTGGTCGCGTGGTAGCCCTTGTCGGCGAACGCCTGCGTCGCGGCGATCAGCATCCGCCGCGCCGCGTCCGGGGTGATCCGGCTCCAGGTGCGCTCCAGCAGTTCGAACTCGCGCAGGGGGCCGCTGGTCGTGGTCACGAGGCTCCTCCCGGCGGTTGACAGGTCCGGAATCCTACTGCACGCTAAGCGCGCGCTCAGATCTAAGCAACCGCTTAGTCTGCGGTGAGACGAGGGGGGTTCCCGTGCAGCGGACGCTGTTCGACGCCGATCACCACGCGTTCCGCGAGACCGCGCGGGAGTTCGTGGAGCGCTCGGTCAAGCCCCACTACGAACGCTACGTGGAGCAGCGCTCCATCGACCGCGACCTGTGGCTGGAGGCGGGCAAGCAGGGCCTGCTCGGCCTGGAGGTGCCCGAGGAGCACGGCGGCAGCGGCGCTGGCGACTACCGCTTCAACGCCGTGCTCGGCGAGGAGCTGGCCAAGGTCAGCGCGGGCCTGTCCTCCTGCCTGGGCATCCACGCCGACGTCGTGGCCCCCTACCTCGTCGACCTGTGCACCGAGGAGCAGAAGCAGCGCTGGCTGCCCCGGTTCTGCTCCGGCGAGCTGACGACCGGCATCGGCATGACCGAGCCGTCCGGCGGCACCGACCTGGCCGCCCTGCGCAGCACCGCCGTGCGCGACGGCTCCGACTGGGTCCTCAACGGCTCCAAGACCTTCATCACCAACGGCTACTCCGCCGACATGGTCGTCGTGGCCGCCCGCACCAGCCCCGAGAAGGGGGCGAAGGGCATCACGCTGTTCGGCGTCGAGACCGGCATGAAGGGCTTCGAGCGCGGTCGCAAGCTCCACAAGGTCGGGCAGCCCGAGTCCGACACCGCCGAGCTGTTCTTCGACGACGTGCGCATCCCGGCCGAGAACGTCATCGGCGAGGTCGACCGCGGCTTCGTGTACATGATGGAGCGACTGCCGCAGGAGCGGCTCGGCGGCGCCGTCTCCAACCTGGCCCACGCCGCGCAGATCCTCGTCGAGACCGTCGAGTACGCCAAGGAGCGCAAGGCGTTCGGGCAGTCCATCGGTTCCTTCCAGCACAACAAGTTCCTGCTCGCCGAGCTGGTCACCAAGGTCGACGTCACGCAGGCGTTCGTCGACCAGTGCACGCTGGCCCACAGCAGGGGCGAGCTGACCGCCGTCGACGCCGCCAAGGCCAAGTGGTGGAGCGCCGAGGTGCAGAACGAGATCCTCGACCACTGCGTGCAGCTGCACGGCGGCTACGGCTACATGACCGAGTACCGCGTGGCCCGCGCCTGGACCGACGCCCGCGTCACCAAGATCTGGGCCGGCTCCAACGAGATCATGAAGGAGCTCATCGGCCGCGACCTCGGCCTGTAGCGACCTCGCACGAGAAGAGCGTGGTGGACGTGGGAGTGCCGGACCGGTTCCGGCTGGACCGCCGCCGCGTCGCCGCCGAGGCCGCCGCGTTCGGCACCGTCGACGCCGCCAGCGTCCTCGGCACCGTCCCGGGTGGACTGCCGCGGGCCGCCTGCTCGGCGTCCGAGGCGGCACTCCTGGGCCCGACCCGCGACCTGGCCGTGCGGGGGACGGGCCGCAAGAGCATCCGCGTCGACGCCGTCGCTCCGGGCTGCTTCGCCTCCGAGATGACCGACCAGCACCCCGGGGGGCCACCTCGACGCCCGCACCAGCGGCATCCCGTCGGGACGCGGCGGCGATCCCGAGGAGCCGGCGGCCGCCGTGGTCTTCCTGGCGAGCCCCGCGAGCGGCTGCGTCACCGGCGCGACGCCGGTGGTCGACGGCGGTGCCACGATCGTCTGATCAGGCCGTTCCGCCGGGTAGGATTCCGCGGGTGAGCGCACCTCGGACCGGTTCAGTGCCGGAGCGGCTGATCGCCGCCGCGACGGCGCTGTTCGCCGACAAGGGGTTCGACCGCGTCGCCGTGCAGGAGGTCGTGGACCGCGCCGGGGTCACCAAGGGCGCGATGTACCACTACTTCGGCTCCAAGGACGACCTGCTCGGCGAGATCTACGGCCGGGTGCTGCGGATGCAGGCCGAGCGGCTGGAGAAGATCGCCGACGGCGGCGGACCGGTCGCCGACCGGCTGCGCGACGCCGCGGCCGACGTGGTGGTCACGAGCATCGCCAACTTCGACCAGGCGCGGGTGTTCTTCCGCTCGGTCGACCACCTCGCGCAGGACAAGCAGCGCGAGGTCCGCGCCGAACGCCGCCGCTACCACGAGCGGTTCCGCGCCCTGATCGAGGAGGGCCAGGGCGCGGGCGTGTTCCGCGCCGACGTCTCCGCCGACCTCACCGTCCACTACTTCTTCGGCTCCGTGCACCACCTGGGCACCTGGTACGACTCCTCGGGAGCCCTCGACGCCGAGCAGGTGGGCGCGGGCTTCGCGGACCTGCTGCTGCGCAGCGTGCTGACGTAGGCCAGACGGGAACGCCGGAGGCGCGGCGGGGTCGACCCGCCGCGCCCCCGTCCACCTCCGCGCGCGAGTCGACCGCCGGCGCACCGCGGGTCGAGCGTCGGGGTGCCCCGCTCTCCGGTCAGGCGACCAGGAGGACCACCGTCTCGGCCACGCAGGCCGGCTTGGCGGCGTTCTCGATCTCCACCACCACCTTCACCACCGCCTGCTTGCCCTGCGGCACCTCGGTGACCTCCAGCAGCTCGGCGCCTGCTCTCACCCGAGAACCCACCGTCACGGGACTGGGGAAGCGGACCCTGTTCAGGCCGTAGTTCACGCCCATCGTCAGGTTCTCGACGGTGTAGACGTCCTTCACCAGCACCGGGATCAGCGACAGGGTCAGGTAGCCGTGGGCGACGGTCGCGCCGAACGGGCCCGTCGCCGCCTTCTCCGGGTCCACGTGGATCCACTGGTGATCACCGGTGGCGTCGGCGAAGAGGCCGATCTGCTCCTGGGTGATCTCGTGCCACGAGCCGAAGCCCAGGTGCTCGCCCCGGGCCGCGGCGTACTCGTCCAGGTTCTGGAAGACGCGCATGGTGCCCCTCAGTCCTTCGGTCCGCCGGCGACGTAGACGACCTGGCCGGACACGAAGCCCGCGCCCTCGCTCACGAGGAACGACACCGTGTGCGCGACGTCCTCGGGCTGGCCGACGCGCTGCACCGGGATCTGCTGCGCCGCGCCCCTCTTGAAGTCCTCGAAGTCGACGCCGACGCGCGCCGCCGTGGCGGCCGTCATCTCGGTGGCGATGAAGCCGGGCGCGACGGCGTTGACCGTCACGCCGAACTTGCCCAGCTCGATCGCGAGGGTCTTGGTGAAGCCCTGCAGGCCCGCCTTGGCCGCCGAGTAGTTCGCCTGACCGCGGTTGCCCAGCGCCGAGGTGCTGGACAGGTTGACGATCCGGCCCCACTTCTCCTGCGTCTGGAACTTCTGCACGGCCCTGCTCATCAGGAACGACCCGCGCAGGTGCACGTTCACGACCGCGTCCCAGTCGTCGTCGGTCATCTTGAACAGCAGGTTGTCGCGCAGGATGCCCGCGTTGTTGACCAGCACGGTCGGTGCGCCCAGCTCGTCGGCCACCCGCTGCACGGCGGCCTCGACCTGGTCGGACCTGCTCACGTCGAGCCCCACGGCCAGCGCCCGCCCGCCAGCGGCCCGGATCTTCTCCGCGGTCGCGGCCGTGCCGCTCTCGTCCAGGTCGAGCAGGGCGACGGCCAACCCGTCGTCGGCGAGGCGCGAAGCGACGGCGGCACCGATGCCACGGGCCGCGCCGGTGACGATGGCTACCCGCGAGGCAGTGTCAGCCACGGGATCCTCCTTGATCGTGGTGGACGCGCACGTACTGTGGACCTGAGCTAAGCAAGCGCTTAGAATTTACCGCGCGCCGGTGGAAGCGCGCCAGCTTGACGCGCACCGCCGTGGGCAGCACCATACCGACTGGTCGGAATGTTGGCGAGGGAGGATCGGTCCGGTGGGCGAAGGCAAGTACCGGGGCAAGGTCGCGCTGGTCACCGGCGCGGCGAACGGCATCGGCGCGGCGGTCTCCCGCCACCTCGCCGGTGGCGGGGCGCGCGTGGTGGTCGCCGACGTGGACGTCGAGAGCGGTCAGCGCGTCGCCGAGGAGATCGACGGCCTGTTCGTCCGCTGCGACGTGCGGGAGCTCGCCGACAACCGGGCCGCGGTGGACACCGCCGTCGCGGAGTTCGGCGGGCTGGACGTCGCGTTCCTCAACGCGGGCGTCGCCTCGGGCGTCGGCCTGGGCGACGACTTCGACGTCGAGCGCTACCGCCGCGCCACGGGGATCAACCTCGACGGCGTCGTCTACGGCGTGCACGCGGCACTTCCCGCCCTGCGGGCGCGCGGAGGCGGCGACGTCGTGGCGACGGCCAGCATGGCCGGTCTGATGCCGATGCCGATGGACCCCGTCTACGGCGCCAACAAGGCGGCCGTCGTCGGACTCGTCCGCGCGCTCGGCCCGGCGTACGCCGCCGAGAACATCAGGGTCAACGCCCTGTGCCCGACGTTCGCCGACACCGCCATCATCGGCGGCCTCAAGGACGCCCTGATCCAGGCGGGCATGCCGATCCTCGACGTCGCCGACGTCGTGGCCGCGTTCGAGGCGGTCCTGGCGGCCGGGGGCACCGGCGAGTGCTGGTACGTGCAGGCCGGACGTCCCAGCGAGCCCTTCGCCTTCCGCAACGCCCCCGGCCCGCGCGACCCGTCGGGCGAGCGCCTCCCCGTCACCGACCCCAGCCAGGAGGGCTGATCCAGTGCGTGCCATCCAGATCACCGAGTTCGGCGGCCCCGAGGTCCTGAACGAGGTGGAGCTGCCCGACCCGGTTCCCGGTGTCGGCGAGGTGCTGGTGGAGGTCTCCCGCGCCGGACTCAACTACGCCGACACGCACCAGGCCGAGAACTCCTACCTGGCGAAGCAGTCGCTGCCGATGATCCCCGGAAGCGAGGTCGTCGGAACGACGCCCGACGGCCGCCGGGTCGTGGCGATGACCACCGGCACCGGCGCGTACGCGCAGCGCACGGCCGTGCCGGAGGCGACCGCGTTCGAGGTGCCGGACGGCGTGGACGACGTCACCGCGCTGAGCCTGGTCGTGCAGGGCACGACCGCGTGGCTGCTGCTGCGCCGCAGCGCCCACCTGGAGGAGGGCGAGACGGTCGTCGTGCACGCCGCCGCGGGCGGGGTCGGGTCGCTGGCCGTGCAGCTCGCGAAGCGCTGGGGCGCCGGGCGCGTCATCGCCACCGCGAGCAGCGAGGAGAAGCGGCAGCTGGCGCTCGACCTCGGCGCGGACGTCGCGGTGGACTCCAGGACCGAGGACATGACCGACGCGCTGCGCGAGGCCAACGGCGGCCGCCGCGTCGACGTCGTGCTGGACATGACCGGCGGCGCCACCACCGACCAGAGCGTGCGGGCGCTCGCGCCGTTCGGCCGCCTCGTCTTCTACGGCATGGCCAGCCGCGAGCAGCCCCAGCCGGTCAAGCCGACCTCGTTGCTGCTGCACTCCGCCACCGTCACCGGGATGTGGCTGCCGCACGCCTACCGGCTGCCCGGCCGCGTCGTGCACCGCGCGATGGACGAGCTGTTCGGCCTCGTCCTCGACGGCGCGCTGCGCGCGGTGCCCGGCGGCGAGTACGGCATGGCGGAGGTGCGGCGCGCGCACGAGGACCTGAGGGCCCGGCGCACCAGCGGCAAGCTGGTCCTGGACCCCTCGCGCTGACCCGCAGGAACGGCGACGGCCCCGGAGTGCGAGCACTCCGGGGCCGTCGCGCGTCTGGTGTCAGTCCTCCAGCTCGGCCAGGGCCTGCTTCACCCTGGCCAGCTCGGCCTCCAGCTCCTCCATGCGGGTGCGGTGCTGCTCACGAGCGGCGTCGATGACGGCTTCGATACCGTCGAAGATGTCCTCGTGCAGCTCCTTGGCCGCCTTGGAGACCGCTGCCGCCGCGATCGGGAGCGCGGAGACGAGACGCTTCGTGCCGTGCACGAGGTCGGCCTGCCACTCGCCGTCGGCGGTGCCGGTGACCGTGAGCGTCAGCTCGACGGTCCTGGTCTTCTTGGCCGTGCTCTTGGCCCTGGTCTTCTTGGCGGGGGCGGGTGCCTCCGGTGCGGCCTCGGGAGCGGGCGTCGCCGCGTCCGCGACCGGGGTCGCCGACACCGGGGCGGCAGGAGCCTCCACGGGGTCAGCAGCCTTCACCGTCTCCACCGCGCCAGCCTGGTCGACCTGTTCCACGAGCGTGTCCGACTGCACGTCAATGGTTCCTCTCTGCGTGAACGGCTGGACCCCGCGACATCGTAGAACACGTGTTCGAACGCGAACCCGTGCCCCGGACCCGTCGCGGGGCCACGGCGCGGAATGCTATCCCGCTCCGCGGGGACCGGATCGCACGTCACGTCAGGCGGCGGCCGTGGCGTCGCGCCGCTTGCGCACCGCGTGCGCCAGCGGCTCCACCACGCGCGCCGCCACCGGACCGAGCACCGCCATGAGCAGCACGTAGGCCGTGGCCAGCGCCGCGAGCTTCCCGTCCACCGCACCCGACGCCACGGTCAGGCCCGCGATGACGATGGAGAACTCACCGCGCGCCACCAGCGCCGCACCCGCCCTGGCCCGGCCCAGGTTCGAGATGCCCTGCCGCTTGGCCGCCCACCAGCCCGTCGCGACCTTCGTCGCCGTCGTGATCACGGCCAGCGCCACCGCCGCGCCCAGCACGGGCGGGATCGACGCCGGATCGGTGTTCAGGCCGAACACCACGAAGAACATCGCCGCGAACAGGTCGCGCAGCGGCTCCAGGATGCGGGTGGCGTTCTCCGCCGTCGACCCGGAGATCGCGATGCCCAGCAGGAACGCGCCGACCGCCGCCGACACCTGCAGCTCCGAGGCCAGACCCGCGATGAGCAGCGCCGAACCGAGCAGCTTGAGCAGGAAGACCTCGGGGTCGGGACTGTCCACGACCGCCGAGACGTACTTGCCGAACCGCAGCGCGATCACCAGCACCACCGTGATCGCCAGCAGCGAGATGCCCACGGCGGTCAGGCCGCCCAGGAAGCTCACCCCGGCCAGCAGGGCCGTGAGGATCGGCAGGTAGACCGCCATCGCCAGGTCCTCGAAGACCAGCACCGACAGCACCACGGGCGTTTCCCGGTTGCCGAGCCGACCCAGGTCGCCCAGCACCTTCGCGATGATGCCGGAGGAGGAGATGTAGGTGACGCCGGCCATCGCCAGCGCGCCGACCGGGCCCCAGCCCAGCAGCAGGCCCGCTATCGCGCCCGGCGTCGCGTTGAGCGCGATGTCGACCAGACCGGCCGTCCACGACCGCTTCAGGCCGGTCACCAGTTCGGCCGCCGAGTACTCCAGCCCCAGCAGGAGCAGGAGCAGCACCACGCCGATCTCGCTGGCCAGGTGGGTGAACTCGTCGATCCCGTTCAACGGGACCAGGCCGCCGTGCCCGAAGGCCAGGCCGCCGATCAGGTAGAGGGGGATGGGCGAGACGCCGATCTTCCAGGCGATGCGGCCGAGCAGGCCCAAGCCGAAGAAGACCGCGCCCAGTTGGATCAGGGCGATCGTGGTGGAATGCACGTTGTTCAGGCACCGCCAAGGATGTCGGCTGCGGAGTCCAGTCCCTCCGCCGTGCCGACGACGACCACCAGGTCACCACCCGCGAAGACGAAGTCCGGACGGGGAGAGGGGTGCACCGTTCCGCCGCGCACGACGGCGACGACGGAGGCACCGGTGCGGGTGCGCAGAGCGGTGTCCCCGAGCGTGCGGCCGTCGAACTCCGAGCCGGGGACGACGGGGAGCTGCTTGGTCGAGATCCCGGTGACGTCGCTGTGCTCGTTGCGCAGGTGCGCCACGAGCTGAGGGGCGCCGAGCAGGCCGGCCAGCGTGCCCGCCTCCTCGGGAGACAGCGGTATCGACGCGGTGCACGCGTCCGGATCGTGCTGTTTCGACACGATCAGCTCGAACTTGCCGTCGCGGTAGGTGATCACCCCGACACGACGTCCCGAGCGGATCATGAAGTCCTGGCGGGTGCCGATCCCCGGTAGCGGCGTCACCTCGACGTTCACACGTCCGAGGGTAGCTCGAAGCGAGACGAACAGGATTATTCCCCCTGGCGAGGAGCCACCGGGATCACCCGGACGACGCGCCGGACGGGTGCGGTGCGCCGGGACCGCACCGCCCGCCGGACACCCCGCGGGAGCACCCGCCGCACGCCCGGTCCCCGCCGCGACTCCTGCTCGCCGACCTGGGGGTCCGGCCCCCGCGCACCGGGCGCGAACCCGCCGATTCGGGTTCCGGGCGCACCACCGGGCACAATGAGCGGCGGAAGTGTCGACGGTACGGTCCGAGGAGGATGTCGCGGTGGGACAGGGCGAGCTGCGCGGTGTGGTGGCTCTCGACGGACCGTCCGGCACCGGCAAGTCCTCGGCGGCCCGGCGCCTCGCGAGCGCGCTGGGCGCCAGCTACCTCGACACCGGCTCCATGTACCGGGCGATCACGCTCGCCGTGCTGCGCGCCGGGATCGACCCGGCCGACGCCCCCCGCGTCGCCGAGGCGGCCGCCGCTGCGCGCCTGGTAGTCGGCACCGACCCCGCCAAGCCGAGCACGTCGCTGGACCACGAGGACGTCGCGACCGAGATCCGCGGTCGCGAGGTCACCCTCGCCGTGTCCCCCGTGTCGGCGCACCCCGCTGTCCGCGAACTGCTGGTCGCCCAGCAGCGCCGCATCGTCGCCGAGGCGCTCGACGCGGTCGGCGGCATCGTCGTCGAGGGCCGCGACATCGGCACCGTCGTCGTGCCCGACGCCGAGCTGAAGGTGTACCTCACCGCGTCGGCCGACGCCCGCGCCCAGCGACGCACCCGCCAGGACTCCGCCGCCGGTCGCGCCGCCGACCTCGGCGCCACCCTCGCCGACGTGCAGCGCCGCGACACCCACGACTCGACCAGGGCCGTCTCCCCGCTGCGCGCGGCCGACGACGCCGTGGAGCTCGACACCACCTCCCTCGACCTCGCGGGCGTGCTGTCCGAGCTGCTCGCCCTGGTCGAGGAGCGCGGGCTGCGGGTGCTGCCCGAGCCCTCCGGCAGAACGACGTGACCGATCAGCTCCCTCCCGGCGCTTCACCGCGGTGGATGGACCTCGCGCGCTGGATCGCCAGGTACTCCCACCGGGTGTCGTTCCGCGTCCGGGCCACCGGCCTCGAACACGTCCCGCGCACCGGTGGGCTCCTCGTGGTG
Source organism: Umezawaea beigongshangensis (assembly GCF_016464305.1). Lineage (GTDB taxonomy): Bacteria > Actinomycetota > Actinomycetes > Mycobacteriales > Pseudonocardiaceae > Umezawaea_A > Umezawaea_A beigongshangensis. The sequence continues at coordinate 52,266 of NZ_JAEIOJ010000014.1, read as the reverse complement.
TCCAACCACAGCGCGGCCGTCGACGGCCAGGTCCTCGCGGTCGAACTGCCCCGCCGCATCGTCTTCCTCGTCAAGCGGGAGCTGTTCGTCGGCCCGATCGGCTGGTGCCTGCGCAAGCTCGGCCAGCTCCCCGTGCGCCGCGGTGAACCCGACCGCGCGCCCCTGTTCGAGGCGCTGCGCGTCCTCGCCGCCGGTGGCACCGTCGGGATCTTCCCCGAGGGCACCAGGGGAGCGGGTGACGTGATCTCCGTCCAGGACGGCGCCGCGTGGCTGGCCCGCCGCTCCGGAGCCACCGTCCTGCCCGTCGCCACCCGCGGCACGCGGCGTCCGCCCGGCGCCGGCCGCCGGTTCCGGCCCGTCGTCGACGTGCTCGTCGGCGAAACGTTCGAACTGCCCGCCGGGAAGGGAAAGCAGTCCCTCGGCGTTGCCTCTCTGATGGTGCGCGACCGGCTGGCCGCGCTCGTCGCAGAACTCGACCGCTCCCGCAGCGGTGTCATGACCAACGATCGTGTGAGTGGAGAAGGACGATGACGGAACTCGACGGCACGTGGACGGACGAGTCCGACTGGTCGTCCTTCACGGGCGACTCCGACGACGACGGTGACGCGGGCGCACCCCCGCAACCGGTGCTCGCCGTCGTGGGACGCCCCAACGTGGGCAAGTCCACCCTCGTCAACCGCATCCTCGGCCGCCGCGAGGCGGTCGTGCAGGACGTGCCCGGCGTGACCCGCGACCGGGTCGCCTACGACGCGCTGTGGAACGGCAAGAAGTTCACCGTGCTCGACACCGGCGGCTGGGAGCCCGACGCCACCGGCCTCCAGGGCGCCGTGGCCGCCCAGGCCGAGCTGGCGATGGCCGCCGCCGACGTCGTGATGCTCGTCGTCGACGCCACCGTCGGCGCGACCAGCACCGAGGAGGCCGTCGCGAAGGTCCTGCGGCGCTCCAAGCGCCCGGTGATCCTCGTGGCCAACAAGGTCGACGACGAGCGGCTGCTCGCCGAGACCGCGTCCCTGTGGTCGCTCGGCCTCGGTGAGCCCCACCCGGTCAGCGGCCTGCACGGCCGCGGCTCCGGCGACCTGCTCGACGTGGTCCTGTCGACCCTGCCGGACACCCCGCGCGACACGTTCGAGGCCAAGTCCGGCCCGCGCCGCGTCGCCCTCGTCGGCAAGCCCAACGTGGGCAAGTCCAGCCTCCTCAACCGCCTCACCGGCGAGGACCGCTCCGTCGTCGACCCGGTCGCCGGGACCACCGTCGACCCGGTCGACTCGCTCGTCGAGCTCGACGGCGACGTGTGGCGCTTCGTCGACACCGCGGGCCTGCGCAAGCGCGTGAACTTCGCCAGCGGCGCCGAGTACTACGCCTCCCTGCGCACCAAGGCGGCCATCGAGTCCGCCGAGGTCGCGATGGTCCTGCTCGACGCCAGCGAGCCCATCAGCGAGCAGGACCTGCGCGTGCTCACCATGGCCGTCGACGCCGGTCGCGCCATCGTCCTCGCGTTCAACAAGTGGGACCTCGTCGACGAGGACCGCCGCCACGAGATGGTCCGCGAGCTCGAACGCGGCCTCGTGCGCGTGCCGTGGGCGGAGAAGGTCAACATCTCCGCCCTCACCGGCCGGGCCGTGCGCAAGCTCGCCCCCGCGCTGCGCACCGCACTGGAGTCGTGGGACACCCGCGTGCCCACCGGCCGGCTCAACTCGTGGCTGTCCGACCTCATCGCCGCCACCCCGCCGCCCGTGCGCTCCGGCAAGCAGCCCAAGGTGCTCTTCGCGACGCAGGCCGCCACCAGGCCGCCGACGTTCGTGCTGTTCACCACCGGTTTCCTGGAGGCCGGGTACCGGCGCTTCATCGAGCGCAAGCTCCGCGAGGAGTTCGGCTTCGCCGGCTCGCCCGTGCGGATCTCGGTCAGGGTCAGGGAGAAGCGGGGCAAGAAGTAGCGCGTCGAGCGGCGCGACCCTCCTCCGGCCGCTAGTTTCGGTCGGGGAGGGAGGGCTCGTGGCCGTTCGACTGGTGCTCGCGGACGACGAGGCGCTGCTGCGCCGCGGCCTGCGCGTGCTCCTCCAGTCCGACGGCAGGGTCGAGGTCGTCGGCGAGGCCGGCGACGGCACCGAACTGCTCGACGTCGTGCGGCGGCACCGCCCCGACGTCGTCCTCGTCGACGTGCAGATGCCCGGCGTCGACGGCCTCGAGGCCCTGCGCCGGATGCGGTCCTGGCGCGACCCGCCGGTCGTCGCCGTCCTCACCACGTTCGACCTCGACGACTACGTCGCCTCCGCCCTCGACCTGGGAGCCCGCGGCTTCCTGCTCAAGGACGCCGAGCCGGACGCCCTCGTGCGCGCCGTGGTCGACCTCGCCGCGGGCGGCGCAGTCCTCGACCCCCGCATCGCCGCACGGCTGCTGCCGCGCCTGCGCGGAGCCGGGGGAGGACTGCGGCAGAACCACCTCCTGCAAGCGCTGAGCACCCGCGAGCGGCAGGTGCTGCTGCTCGTCGCCAGCGGCATGTCCAACAGCGCCATCGCCGCACGGCTGCGCCTGAGCGAGGCGACCGTGAAGAGCTACGTCTCCACCGTGCTCACCAAGCTGGGCGTGGAGAACCGCGTGCAGGCTGCGCTCGTGGCCCACCGCGTGAACGGCGAGGCCACGACGTGGTGACCGGCAGAGCCGTGGCGCGAGAGGTCCTGACCGTCGGGATCGCGGTCGCGACCGTGCTCCTCGTGCCCAGCGTCGCGTTCCCGTGGTCCCAGCCGTTCGCCCTCGTCGCCTGCGCGGCGCTGCCGCTGCGCCTGCGCTGGCCGTGGCTGGCCGCCCTGCTCTGCCTCCCCGCCGTGGCGGGAGGCGTCGGCTGGACCCCGTCCCTCGTGGCCCTCTACCGCGTGGGACGCACCGCGCGGCACGTGACCGCGACAGCGACCTGGGCGGCCACCGTGTCCGCCGCCGCGGCGGCCCCCGTGCTGCTGCTCCAGGACCTCCCCCCGAACACCGCGTTCCTGACCGTCCTGTTCACCACCGGAGCCGCCGCGGCCCCGGCGGTCCTGGGCGCCCTGGTCGCCACCCGCGAGGACCTCTCGGAGTGCCTGGCCGAGGTGCGCAGGGCGAAGGCGGCCGAGATCGAGGCGAGAGAGCAGATCGCCCGCGCGTCCGAGCGAACGCGCATCGGACGAGAGATCCACGACGCCGTGGGCCACCACGCCACCCTGATAGCGGTGGAGGCGGCCGCCCTGGCCGCCACGACCCGCGAGGAGCACACCAGGAGCGCCGCGCTGCGCGTCCGGGGCCTGGCGAAGGAGTCGTTGGCGGAGATGCGCACCGCGCTGGGACTGCTGAACGCGCCGGGGGACCCGGCGCAGGGGTACGAGGACCTGCCCAGCCTGGTGAACCGCGCGCGGGCGGCGGGCATGCCGGTAAAACTGGTGTCCACAGAGGACCTGTCCCTGTCGTCCGCTGTCGGCAGAGCGGCGTTCCGCGTGGTCCAGGAAGCGCTGACGAACGTGACGAGGCACGCTCCGGGAGCCGCCGTGACCGTCAAGGTCCTCAGGGCGGGCAACACCCTGGAGGTGTCGGTGGTGAACGGCCCGGCACCCGAGGACCCCGGCGCCGACACCGGCGGAGGCACGGGCCTGCACGGCCTGCACGAGCGCGTCCGCTCCCTGGGCGGCACGCTGAGAGCCGAGCCCCGCCCCGACGGGGGCTTCGCCGTGAACGCGGTCCTACCGGTTGGTAGTGCTTCGAAAGTTGGCGAGGGCGACTCGACTTTCGGCGGTGGTCCGGTCGACTCGGTGACCGCATAGTGGTGGGTGTCGGTCGGGAGTCTCGGGGGAGCGTGTCAGGCCGGAGGGGAAGCGGGGGCCCGTACGTGCGGGTCCCCGCTGTTCGTGCAGGTCAAGGTGGGTTGTGCGGTTTTGTGGGGGCCCGTGTCGGGGGTCGGTTGCGGGTGCGTTAAGCTGTTCACGCACACCACAACGGGGTGTGTGGCCGGGACGTGGCGCAGCTTGGTAGCGCACTTGACTGGGGGTCAAGGGGTCGCAGGTTCGAATCCTGTCGTCCCGACGGTCTGAAACAGCCCGCTGATCTAGCCATAATGGCAGGTCAGCGGGCTGTTTCGTGTTCAGGTGTCGATCTTGCTCATGATCTACACCACGCGTAGTTGTGGACCATCTGTGGACCGTTGCAGGTGTCGGGACAGCAGTTCGCCCGCGTCGGTGACCGATCGGCGGTCCGGGTGCAGGTACCGCTGCGTCGTGGTCAGCGACCCGTGTCCGGCGATGCGCTGGAGGTGGTGGACGGGCACGCCGGCGTCGGCCATCCACGTGAGCCCGGTGTGGCGCAGGTCGTGGCGGCGCAGCTGTTCGTAGCCGAGCTGGTTGACCACCTCATCCCAGTGGGTGGCGTCCCGCAGCACCGCCGTGCTGATGCGTCCGCCGCGGGGACCGGTGAACAGCCGCGCGTCGGCGGTCCCGTCCGTTTCGGCAATCCGGCGCTGTACGAGTTCGCGGATTTCCGCGACGATCGGCACCCGTCGGGCGCGTTTTCCCTTGGTGCCCTTGTCGATGAGACCGCCGGGGCCGCTGGTGGTCTGTCGTCGCACGTTCCACGTCCACTCGGTGGTGTCGAGGTCCTTCACGCGGCATCCGGAGACCTCGCCGATGCGGGCGGCTGTGCAGGCGGCGAACAGCACGACGTCGTGCCATCCCGCGTAGTTGTTGGTGGATCTGGCCACCAGGGCGTCGGCGAGGCGGGTGAGGGCGGCCCAGTCCGTCAGGGCGAGCGAGCGGGGGTCGTCGAGTTCGTCTTCGGCACGGGCGTACTCGCGTTGCCAGCCGGTGATCCGCGCCGGGTTCTTGTCGATGAGGTCGTCGCGCAATGCCTGTTCCATGACGCGCACGAGCACGGCGATGCTGTTCTTGACGACGGATCGCCCGTGCTCGTCGGCGATCCAGCTGTGCACCGCACGGTCCACCACGCCGTGGGTGACCATCTGGACGGGGATGTGCCCGATGGTGGGCACCACGCGCTTGCGCCATCCGGCCAGGTAGGGATCGGTGGTCTTGGCCTCCAGGCCACGCAGGGCGAGCGGCATGTTGGCGTTGCCGTACTCGGCGAGCGTCATGGTCCCCGCGGTGGGGTCGACTCCGCCGGCGGCGATCTGCCTCATGAGCACGATCCACGCCTCCGCCTGTTCCTCGGTGGCGCAGGACTCGGACGCGGTGTCACGGCGGCCGGTGGTGGGGTCCTTCCAGCGCACTCGGGCGCGGTAGGGCGTGGGGCGGTTCGGCAGGTGCTCGATGTCCGACGACAGGCGGACACCGAGGGGTGGGCGTCGGGGCTTGCTGGACGTGCTCACGGGGCCTGCCTCCTCAGGGGCTCCGCAGAATCCGCAGAATCCGCAGAATTCCCCTATAGACGTTGTTTGTGCTGGTCACGACGGTTTGGGGTGATCATGGAGTCGGCTCCGCAGAATCCCGCAGTATTCCGCAGAATTCGGGGTGCCGTGTTCGGCCGGTCACGGGCTGTGGTGGTGGGTGGTGCTCGTGACGGTCGTGGCGGGCTGGGCCTCGCGCGGGCGGGCGGCGCGGCGGGGTAATTCTGCGGAATATTGCGGAATTCTGCGGAATTGATCTTGTTTGGAGCTGCACCGTGCTTGACCTGCGAAAACGTGCCCGGCGGGGTAATTCTGCGGATTCTGCGGATTGTGCGGAGCCTCATGGGGTTCCCTCCGCGCGGTGGGTGGGGTGGGCGTAGTAGGTCGGGGAGGGGCGGCGGCCGGGGCCGGTGCGGTCGGGTGCGGGGGCGAGCTGGATGTGGCCGTGCTGTTCGAGGACTTCCAGGGCGGGGGTGAGGTCGGTGACCTTGCGGAACTGGCCGCGGTTGAGGGCGCTGAAGACCTCGCGGACGGTGAAGGAGGTGGGGCGGGTGCGCTTGATCCAGGTCAGCACCGTGCGGGCGGCTTCGACGGCGGGGTCGGCGCCCATGCGGTCGAAGGCGGCGAGGGCGTGGCCGGCGGCGTAGTCGGTGAGTTGCTTGGCGGCGGTGAAGGTGCTGGTGGTGATGGCTCCGGCCCAGGTGGTGGGGTTGTGGGCGAGGTGGAGCAGGGCGGCGATGCGGGCGGTGAGTCCGGCTTGTTTGCCGCCCCAGTCCCCCAGGTGTGCCCAGGAGCCGGTGTCGGGGTGGAGGCGGGGTTCGATTTCGTCTTGCAGGTCGGCCATGAGGTCGTCTGCGTCGGGTGTGAAGGGCAGGACGGCGGGGTCGGTCCAGTCGGCGAGTTCGCGCACGAGGGAGCGCAGCCGGGTGTCGTAGGCGTCGGCGACCGCGTCGGGGACGGCGGGTGGGCGGGACAGGCGGCTGCCGACGGTGTTGACGGGCAGAGAGAACATGATCCGGGCCAGCAGCCCGGTTCCCCGGAAGGTGTCGTTGGCGGCCAGGCCGTCGAGGATGGCGGGCTGCACGGTCAGGCCCAGGGTGATGGCGGGTTCCTCCACCGCGGTGGCCTCGCGGCCTTGGCGGTCGACTAGGTGCAGGTCTCCGGCGTGGCCTTTGAGGAAGACGTCGAGGTTGGGGGTGCCGGAGTAGCGCCCGGCGAGGGTGGCGAACAGGCCGCCTTCGGCTGAGAGGACGGCGATGCGTCCGCCGTGGTCGGCCAGCAGTGTGGCGACGGCTTCGGGTGTGGCGTCGTCGGCGATGAGGCGGGGTTTGATGGGGATGGCGGTGCGGTCGACTTCCATCGCGGCGTTCACGGCGGCTTCCAGCGCGCTGTCGCGGGAGTCGCGGTCGGCTGACAGCGCGGCCTTCTCCGCGCGTCCGGCCAGTTCCTCCGCCGCCCGGTGGGCGATGCGCGCGGCCTCGATCGCGACCTTGGCCTCGTCGACCAGTTCCCGCTCCACGGCGCGGATGGGTCGGGTCATGGCTTTGAACACCGCTGACTTGCGTGATGCCGGGGGCAGGACGACGACGGTGTAGAGGTTGACCGGTTCGTCCCAGCCGGGTCGGACCTGCACGCGGACCCGTCCGCCGGCGGCGGTGGACAGCGCGACGAGTGCGAGGCACCCGGCGAGGTCGGGCGGGGTTTGGGTGGCGTCGGCGACGGCGGCGACGTGGTCGGCGACCCAGTCGGGGAAGGCGTCGACCGGGAAGGCCGGGACGACCCGCCCGCCGCCCAGCGGCACCGGCGCCTCCCACTCGGGAGCGGGGGTGCCGCTGGTGTCGCCAGGGGTGGTGGTGGGGACGGCGTGCAGCGGGCGGGCGGTGGTCATGCTCGGGCCTTTCCGAGGATCGTGCCTGCGGCGTCATCGGCGGGGACGGTCATCGCGCAGCCCGGTGTGTCGGGACGGTGCGGGGGTCGCTGGCACCGATGCGCAGGCCGTTGGCGATGGTGCGGCGGATCTTGGATTCGGTGCAGTCGCAGCGGTTGTTGAGCATGTGGGCGGCGGCTGCGTAGAGGTGGGATTCGGCTGTACCCGAGGGCAGGGTTCCGGCGCCGACGAGTTGCCCGAGGGCGACCGCGGCGGCGAACAGGGTCCGGTCGTGCGCCCCTGGTTGAGCCGCTGCGACCCGGTCGCGCTCACCCCGAAGTGCTGCGTCCACGTAGGAGTTCATCCGCTCTGCGGGCGGCAGAACGGGCGCTGAGATGGCCGTGCGCGGCTTGGGAGTCAGTGCCTGGACCAACCAGGTGGGCAGTTCGGCAGGAGGCCGCTCATCCAAGATCGTGTAAGCGCCGTCGGGGGTGGTGGAGCCCGCGGCGACGACGTAGCCGCCGCCGGCGCGGGTGTCGACCTTCCACCCGAGTCCGCTGCCGGTGTCGCCCTCGGTGTTGCGCAGCTGCACACCGGGCGGTGCGGTGAAGTAGAGGTGTGAGCCGCCGCGGGCGGTGCGCACGGTGAACGTCTCCCACGGCACGGGTTTCCCGGCCTGCTCGCAGAGGCTGACGAACACGTCGTGCCCGTCGGCGATTCCCTCTCGGGTCCAGCCGGGGGTGGGCACGTCGGCGGGTGACTTCGGCGTGTCCAGGTCGACCACGACCAGTCCTGCCGGGCCGGTGGCGATGCCGATGTTGAACGCGGCGGTCGACCAGGCGCGGTGGATGCGGTCGGGGTCGGTGGTGGCGCGCTGCTCCCACCCGAGGTGTCCGGTCGTGCAGGGGCCGGTGCGGGGGCAGGACTTCTCGCCGTGCAGGGCGGGGATCTTGCTGCCGGGACGCAGCGGGAAGACGTGCCACCCTCGCGCGGCGGCGTCCAGAGCGGCGGCGAGCGCGGTCTTGGCGGTCTTGTTCATCGCGCACCTGCACTCATGCGACGGACTTGGCCGGGCAGGCGCTTGGCGGTGCAGATCAGGGCGGCGGCGAGCAGGTGCGCGGCGATGCGGGCGGCTTCGCGGGGTTGCAGTGCGACGTCGGCGCGACGGTCGGGGTCGTGGTAGGTCTCGACGTCGAGCCAGACGTTCCATCCGGCCCAGCCGGAGACGCTGACGCGGACATCGCCACCGGTAGCCGGTTCGGTGGTGGGCATGGTGGGTCTCCTCCGGATTGTGGTCAGAGCACGGCGGCGAGGGCGGTGGCGAGCCATTGGGCGACGTTGGAGCTGACGGCGTTTCCGGCCTGCATGGTCTGTTCGCCGCCGTTGCCCAGGACGGTGTAGGCGCGGGGGAAGCGTTGTGCGGCGAGGTGTTCGCGGGGCTTCAACATGCGGAAGCGGACGGCGTCGATGTCGACGGCGGGGTGCATCAGGCCGTGCTGTTCGCGGGTGGCCACCGTGGACACCGGTTCCCGGTCGGCGCGGTGGGGTTTCGCGCCGCGCCGGTAGGGGATGACGAGTGCGTGGTTGCCGCCGGTGGCGGTGATCGCGCCGAGCGGGGTGCCGACCGGCTTGACCTTGGAGGGGTCGTGTCCGCCGTAGTTCTTGACGTAGAACGCGCCGTCGGGCACGACCAGGCCGTGGTGACGCCCGCCCGCGGTCACGGTGGACAGCGGATGCTGGGTCGGGCGGGCGGTGGAGCCGCCGCCACGCAGTTCGGCGACGAACGGCGCGACGGCGATGCCGTCGCCGATCTTCGTGGTGCGCGAGGGCAGCGGGCGCTCGTCGACGAGGTAGGCGCGGGCGTCGTCGTGGTTGACGCTGACCATGACCGGCGGGCAGATGAGGGCTTCGGTGTCGCGGGTGGTGCGGGTGCGCATCGGAGTGTCGACAGAGCTGGGGGTGTCGTTCCAGGTGCCGCCGGCCGGGGACAGGAACGGCGGGACGGCCACGCCGTCGCCGGGGGTGCCGGTGCGAGCCATGACCGGTAATTCCAGGGCGGGCCAGGCGCGGACGTAGTCCGAGCCGGGGCGCTCCCAGGTGTTGCCGCCCGCCGCCGCGACGACGGGTTGGGCGAACATCGCCAGGCCGGTGCGGATGCGCCGCATGGTCTTCTCCGCCAGCGGGCGGGCGCGCTCCCCGATCAGGGTGCCCTGATCGGTCCAGTCGATCGCGGCGGCGGCCGGGAGGACGTAGGGCTCCACGATCGCGTGGCGGCAGGTGGTGTTGGGGCAGCGGTAGACGTACTGCTGCCCGTACTTGCCGATGCGGCGGCGGTCGGGGCGCTTCCAGGATTGCACGGCGGGTGCGGTCTGGTCGCACACCGCGCAGTGGGCCAAGGGGCGCGGGGCGACGTCGGGCAGCGCGATGCCCTTGCGGGTGAAGACCATGTACAACCTGTCGCGCCACTGCGGGGCGTGCGGGTTGGTCTCGTCGCCGATGTGCGCCGAGCTCACCGAGACGAACTGGACGTTGTAGCCGAGCTGGACCATGCCGCTGACCCACCAGTCGAACAGTTCCCAGTCGCTGGCCACGTTGGTCACGTTCTCGACGAGCACGGCCTTGTAGCGGTGCACCTCGGTGGCGCGGATGACGTCGTGGAACGTTGCCCGCGTCCGGTCCAGCCCGTCCGAGCTGGCCGTCCCTTCCTCGTTCGCGGACTGGAGCAGGTCGAGCTGCCCTCGGGTGCGCTTGCGTCCGCCGGCGGGGCTGATCTCGGTGCAGATCGGGGAGGCCCACAGCACGTCCGTGGTGGGCAGGCGGCGCATGTCGTAGTTGGACACGTCGGCGCACAGGTGCTCCGCGTCGCGGAAGTTCGCGGCGTGGGTCTCGATCGCGCGGTCCCAGTGGTTCGCGGCCAGCTTCAGCTGAAACCCGGCGGCGGTCAGACCGATGGAGGAGCCTCCGGCTCCGCAGAAGATGTCGGTGAAGGTCAGGCTCATCAGGCGCTCTCCGTCGCGTTCTCGGTGCCGGTGGCGCGGCGGCGCGGTGCGGCGGGGGTGGGCAGGGTGGAGACGTGGTGGGCGTGTTTGGCGGCGTACATGGCCGCGTCGGCTCCGGCCAGCAGTGTCGAGAGGTCGAACCGCGCGGCGGGCACGGTGTGCGCGCCGACGCTGGCGGAGACGGCCAGCACCCGGCCGTCGTGCCGCTGGACGAGGTGGAAGGCCAGGGCGCGGGCGATCTCGGCGGCCCGGTCGCGGGCGGCGGCGGAAGAGGTGGTGCGGCCCAGCCAGAGGGCGAACTCGTCGCCGTGCAGCCGGATCGGGACCTCTCCGGGGCGGGTGGTGGTGGTGAGGCGGTGGGCGACGGCGCGCAGGACGTCGTCGCCCGTGCGGTGGCCGTGGGTGTCGTTGATGGACTTGAACCGGTCGAGGTCCAGCAGCAGCAGTCCCACCCGCCCGTGACGTCGGCGGGTGCGGCGGGCGAGCAGGTCGAGCACGGCGCGGTTGGGCAGGCCGGTGAGGGGGTCGGTGTGCAGCTGCTTCCACAGGGCGGCGGCGATGGTGCTGGTGGTGATCCATCCGGTGGTGCTGGTGGCGGCGAGGATCACGGCGGTGGTGGTGTTCACGGTCGCTCGTTCTCCGATCCGGGGTGGTGGTGCGGGGGCGGCCGGGCCGGGTCACCGGCCGTCCCCGCACTGCTCGTGGGATGGGGCGAGGGGTGGGTCAGACGGGCTTGGCGGGCTCGTAGCCGCCGGTGCCCATGACGGGGCAGAGCTGGGTGCCGTCGCGGTGCGACCAGGCCGGGCGGCGGCGGGAGTTGCGCTGGGCCGGGGTGAGGTCGTCGGGGGTGTGCGCGAGTGCGGCTTCTCCGCACTCGGGGCACTTGCGCACGGCCAGGGCGCGGGCTTCCTGCGCGCGTCCGGCGAGGGTGGCCAGGGTGCGGCGTAAGGAGTGCGCGGTGCGCACGGCCTGGTAGGCGGCGTGTTCGGTGTCGCGGTGCGCGGTCTGCTCGGCGGGGGTGGTGGCCTGTTCGGCGAGGCGGTGGGCGGCGTTGCGGCACGCCTCGATCAGCGAGACGAGCCGGTCGGCGATGTGGGGCAGGGCGTGGGTGGTGGAGGCCAGGGCGATGGGGTCGGTGCCGGCGCGGTGCAGCCCGAGGTTTCCCGCCTGGGTCAGGGCGCGGTCGGCGACTTCCAGGTGGTCGCGGGCGGCGACGCCGGGTGAGGAGGTGACCGCGGCGGCGGCGCGGGCGTTCCAGGCCGCGGTGTGGGTCTCCACCAGGTGGGCGCGCAGTCCTTGCAGGGTGCGGGCGGCGGCGCGGGTGGCGAGGCGGGTGCCGTGGTGTGCCTCGCCGACGGCGGCGTCCTCGGTCTGCTCGGACATCCGCCGGGCGGAGGTGGTGCAGTTGGCGACCACCTGGGCCACGCCCTTGGCCACGCCGACGAGCGGGGCGATGGTGCCGGCCAGTCCGAGGGCGGTGGCGGTTTTGAGGGTGGCGTCGGCGTCGGACGCCCGGTTGAGGGCGGTGACGGCTTCGGTGAGGGCGTCTTGAACGTGGGTGTCGCGGGTGATCACGATGGTTCTCCTCTGTGGATGGTGAGACCGAGCCGGTCGGGGCGGGGTGGTGCGGTGGTCAGCGGGTGATGTGGCGCAGTTCGCGGTCGGTGCGCAGGCGGGCGGCGAGGTCGGCGATGTGGTCCCAGTGCCGGGCCACCAGCACCTCGGCGGCGCGCTGCACCACGTGCAGGGAGGGGCGCCGCTCGCGGGGGATGCGGTTGAGGCAGTCCTGGGCGTTGGGGATGTCGCCGGTGATGTCGCGGTCAATCTCGCTCGTGTGCGCGGCGGTGAGCAGGTCGTTGTGCTGCAACCACTGCCGCTCGCCGATCAGCCCGGCGAGGCTGGCCAGCGCGGCGCCGCGGAAGCCCTCGTCGTCGGCGGAGTGCTCCATGTGCGTCAGCCCGTCGGCGCCGCCGTCGGGGGTGAGGCGGATGTGGACGCTGATGACCCGGCCGTCGGTGCGCAGCGCGCCCACGGCGTGCGCGGCCTCGTGGTGGGCGATGCGGTTGAACACCGCGTCACGGGTGCGGATGTCGGGCGGTCGTGCTGTGGCGGTGTGCGGTGCGGACACGTCGTCCTCCTGGTGGTCGTGGACGGTGCAAGCAGGTGGGTGCGGGTCAGGCGAGGGGCAGGGCGAGCAGCAGCAGCGCCCCAGCGGTGAGCAGGCTGTTGACGGCGGTGCCGATGCGGTGGTGCTTGACCAGCGCGAGGCCGGAGAGCAGGACCAGGGCGCGGGCGCGGCGGGCGAGGACCACGGCGGGGTCGGTGAACTCCTCCAGCACCGCGACGGGGTCGTAGTGGTAGGTGGCCCAGCGGGGGAACCCGGCCGCGGTGGGGTTGCTGCTGATGCGGGAGCGCAGCACCAGCAGCAGCACGACCACCGCCACGCCGGCGGGCAACAGCGCCAGGTGCAGCAGCAGCACCGCGGGCGTGGCGATGTCGGCGGTGCGCGTCAGGGCGACGAGCCCGGCCAGGGCGGCACCGAACAGGCCCAGCAGCCCGGTGGCCTTGGTGTCGGCGCGGCGCAGTTCGTCGTGGACGTCGGCGAGTTCGGCGGTGAGGGTGTCGGCGGCGTGCTGGTCGGCGGGGATCGCGATGAAGTCCACGACCGTCTCCTCCACAGGTCGGTGACGCTGCGTAGCGTCAGATGGGTGTGCGGGGTCGCGCCGAGGACCTGGGAGTGGTCGTCAGCTTCTGTCAGAACGGTGGTGCGGATGCGGGTTTCGCGCGCGCACGCGTACGCGCGCACGTGCGCGCACGCGTTGGGCGGGAGTGCGGGGGTGTCTGACGTCAGGTGACGTCAGACGCGCCCATCACACCCGCGCCTGTCACGCTGCGTCACACAGGGGCAGGCGGTAGAGCGTGGCGTTGCCGTCGGTGCCCGCCTCGTGCAGGTGGCCCTCGCGGGCCAGGCCGGACAAGATCCCCGACAGCCACTGCCGGGTCCGCCCCAGCAGCTTCGGGTCGGGCAGGTCCCGCACCGTCAGCTCCGTGACGCCGCGCTCGGCGAGTTCCTCGATCGCGCTGCACACCATGGCGAGGGCTTCCTTGCGGGTCGGGCGCCCGCCGGGCAGGTCCATGTCGGGGTCCTCCGGCAGATCCATGTCCGGGTCGGCGTGCAGATCGGGGTCGGCGTCGGCCGGCAGCGGCTCGGGGTCGTCGTCGGCGGGGACCGGCATCCGGTCCAGGTCGCTGTGATCGGCCCGCTTCACCCGCGCACCAGAGGTCTTGGTGGCCACAGTGGATCCCTTCCCTTCACCGGTCGTGGTGGTGTTGCCGGGCTGTGCGGGCAGGCCGAGCAGCTCGGCGGTGAGGGTGTCCATCGCCGCGCGGACGCCGGCGTGCGCGTTGATGTCGGCGGTGCGCTGGGCGTCGGTGGCGGTGAAGGTGCGTGCCGGGATCGCGTAGCGGTCCTCGTCGACGTCGGGGCCTTCGAGGTAGTTGCAGCCGACCTGGCGGTTCTTCCACCGGTCTGGGCGGGCACCGGCGTCGATGACCTCATCGGAGAGGATCAGCCCGGCGTCGGCGATGTCGTTGACGCCGAAGCACAGCACCCCGTCGATCTGCGAGCGCACGTCGGTGCTCATCTGCCGGAAGCTGGGCTTCTGCAACGACAGCACCAGCGAGATCCCCGCCGAGCGGCACTCCTGAGCGATACGGGTCAGCGTGGCGGCGTCTTCCAGGACCCGGGTGGCCTCCTCGATCCACAGCACCAGGTAGGGCATCCCGTGCTCGGTGAACGCCTCGGGCACCCACTCGTCGTAACCCCACTTGCCCAGCTGGTCGGCCCGGCCGGTGATGGTGTCCGGGACGCGGTCCACCAGCCGCTGGCAGGCTTGCTGACCGGTGATGACGTGCGCGGAGTCGCCGAGGAAAGCCACGCTCTGCTCCCCCTTGGACGGGTCCAGCACCACGAGGTTGGCGTCACGGCGGGTGAGGATCTCCGTCCAGCAGTTCTTCGCCCCGCCGGTCTTGCCCGACCCCTTCATCCCGATCACGATCCACGTCGCGGCCTGCCGCTGTGTGGTCTTGTTGCCGGGAAAGAACATCCGCTCGGGCTCGTTGTCCTCGTACATCCCCGGCACCACCGGGGCCATGATCGAGCCACCCGGCGCGGACGGTCCAGGCCACGGCTGCGGCTTGCGCAGCACGTCGTTCGGGACGATCGCCATCGTGCCGCGCCGCAGGTCGTCGGGGTCGCCGGTGATCCGGACGGAGCCCTTGTGCAGGCCGAGGACTTGGGCGACCTTGTCGGCCTTCTCCTGCACGTCCTCGATGGACACCTCACCGGCGGGCAGTGCCAGCGGCACGGTCACCTTGTTCGGCGCCACCTGCGCCTCGCCGGTGCGGACGCGGGCGAGCTTGACCTTCTCGAACAGCCCGCCGCTTGCGTTGTCCTCGCCGCCTCGCAGGGCGCGGCGGATGTTCCACGACAGCGCCACCGCCGCACCCCCGTACAACCACAACCCCGCCAGCGGATTGGTCCAGGGAGCCTCGATCGCGCACGCCGTCATCCACCCGGTGGCCAGCAGACCGGTCGCGGTGGCGTGCACGCGGGTGATCGCCGACCGCGTACCGGCCGCCTTGTAGGCCAGGGCCGACAGGCCCGCACCGAGCAGCGTCAGCCCCGGCGTGACCCACGGCAGGTCCGGCGAGTCGGCCAGGTACAGGTGCGTGACAGCACCGGCGGGCCACGCCGCCACCATCGCCGCCCACTCCCCGGCGTACGGGGCGACGCGGGAGCCCCAGTAGTTGCGCGGGACGTAGTAGCCCATCGCCTTGTCGGTGTCCCCGCCGGTGACCGCGAGGTCGCTGTTGCGCTTGCCCATCTGCGTGGTTCCTTCCTGCTCGTCGGTACGTCTCGCGGTCACCCGGTACGGGGCCGATCGGTACGGGGGCGGGTCAGTCGTCGAACTGGAACTGGCGGCGCTGGTGGTTGCGGTTGCCCGCAGCAACCAGCTCGTCCACGTAGTGCTTGCGGAAGGCGAGGTAGGTCTTCACCACCGAGGTCTGCGCCACGACGATCGCGTCGGCGGCGGTGTGCAGGTGCCGGGCCACCAACTTGGCCCGCACACGGGAGTCCAGGCCGCCCATGTGGGGGTTGGCGGACTTGACGTACTTCAGCGCCGCTTCCAGCTCCTCCGCGCTGACGTGCAGCTCGGCGAACATCGGGCGCAGCACGTTGCGGGCGTTGCCGCAGTAGTCACGGATCTGCGAGGTGGAGAAGAACTCCGGCTCACCGAAGGTCAGCTCAGCCATCGGGGGTTCCTTCCAGGAGATGAGGGCGTGCTTCGAGCAGGGCCGGGGTTCCTGACCGACCGGGCGACGACACCCACCAGCAGCAGCGGGGGCGGGTGTCGCACCCTGGACGGTCAGGCCACCTCGACCACACGCAACGGCTGCACGACCTCGACCTCACCCGCGTCAACGTCGGTGTCGGCGGGGTCGGTGGCGAGCAGGCCGGTCTGCGCCAGCAGCTTGCGAGCACGGTCGACACCGCAACCCAGCTCACGGGCGGCGCGGCGTACCGGCACGGTGCCGTCCGCGTCGCGGGCGACCAGTTCGGGGTAGGACAGGATCGCCAGCAGTTCCTCATCGGCCCGTACCGGCTTCGGCGCGGTACGCGTACCGGACGTCACGGCCTTGCGGGCGCGGGTCGGCGTACCGGCAGGAGTACCGGTGCGCGTGGCCGTCGCCCGTACCGGCTTAGCGGTCTCGACCCGTTCGGTACGCACCACCGGGACGACCGGGGTGGGTACCGGTGCGGCGGTGGGAGGCGCGGCCGGTACGGGAGGCGCGGGCGGTGCCGGGGTCTCGGCGGAGACGGTGAGCGCGACGAGGTGGGAGAGCAGCCCGGCCAGCAGCACCGGCCCCGCACCCACCGCCACGGCCGCCAGGGTCGGCAGCGCGGGCTGCGGACGCCCCGCCTCGTCGAGCAGCGGCACGCCGTGGGCGTCGACCAGCACGGTGGTCAGGGCGTGCCAGGTGTTCAGGCCCAGTTCCATGCCACCGGCCAGCAGCAGCACCAGCCAGGCCCAGAACCGCACCGGGCCGGTGCCGTCGATGACGTAGTTCAGCGCCAGCAGCGTCGACAGCGCGAACACCGCCGCCAGCACCGCCCCGAATCCGGTGCCCAGCATCGGCGCGACCGCGGCGACCTCACCGTTGACCGTCAGCGCCAGCGCACCGCCCATCACCGCGAACAGCGCCACCTTCCGCCCCGACACCTTCGACGCGCCGGCCATCACCGCCTCCCCCGCCCACGCCTGGTGCGGCCGGTGGAGGTGATCTCCACCGGGCCGCGCCCGAGGGAGCGCAGGGTGCCGCGCACCCCGGTCCGCCACGCCGAGAGCACACCGAACAGGTACAGCCCCACCGCGGCGGTGATGCCGGGGAACCACCACGTGCCGTCCGGGGTGAGGAACCACGCCGCCAGCAGGATCACCGCGGGAGCGGCCAGCAGCCGCAGCAGCGCCCACGCCAGCACGAAGGGCAGCAGCGCCACCCGGATCAGCTGCCCCATCACGCCACCGCCGAACCCGCGCCGGCACCGCTGCCGCTGCCGTCCGAAGCGGCGGGCACGCGGACGTTGATCGCGCGGTGCTCGCAGTGCTCGCACCAGGCGTACTCGTAGACGCACTCCCCGTCGGCGCGCACGACCTGGTGACCGGAGATCCCCGGATGGCACAGGCACCGCTTCCAGCCGGTCAGGGTGTGCTCCCCGCGCTGGCAGCGCGGCGTGACGGTGCTGTGCTCGGCCTCGCCGCAGCGGCGGCAGTGCCGGGCCTGCGCCGGGCACGCCCCGGTCTCGTCGGCGGTGTGCTCCACCAGCAGCCCGTGACACCCGCAGCGCCGCCACACACCGGGGTCGTGCCCGTGCACGAGGCACACCTGCCGCGCCACGCAGCCCCCGCACAGCAGCGTCCCGTCCGGCGCCACCTTCCAGTCCATCGTGGCCAGGTGCTCCAGCGCGTCGCTCTCACAGGTGAAGTGCGGGTCCTCCACGTAGCTGTCGTCGGGTGCGGCCTGGCAGCGGTCGCACTCGACGACCACGCACAGAGTCATCTTCAGCATCAGGCAGCCCTCCTCACGGGCTCGAAGTCGTTGGTGTCGGTGGAGAAGCAGGCGGAGCACTGACGGCGCGGACCGCGCACGACGTGATCGGCCACCTGGTGGCAGGTGCGGCAGGTGCGGCGGGCACGCATCGCGGCGTCCAGCGACAGCACCCGCCCGGCGGTCATCGGCCGCACCGGCGCGGCCAGCGCCACCAGGAACAGCTCCGCCAGCTCCTCCCGCCGAAACGGCCAGCGGTGCCGGAACCACAACAGCGCCTGCGCGCCCTGCCCGTTGGGCCGCAACCCGGCCGCCCGCAACTGCCGCCTCGTTGCCAGCCCCGGCGGGACCGCGCCGGGGCGCCCGCGCCAGGCGAACACCAGCAGCCCGTCCTCGCGACCCCGGCAGAACGCGCCCTGCCCGTTCCACGGCAGCACCACCTCGCAGATCGGACGCGACAGGCCGCTCACGCCACAGCCTCCGCAGCATCCAGCGCGTCCAGCAGCGCCTGCGGCGAGATCAGCACCGGCAACGTCCAACCCGGCAGCGACAGCTCCAGCGCGGGAATCAACCGCACGATCTCCGCCAGCCCGCAGCAGTCCCACACCTCGACGTCGTCCCCGTCGACACGTGCCGTGGCCGTCAGCTTCCAGCCCGACGACAGTTCACTGATCTGCACCGAGGTACCCAGTGCCAGCGCCCACGTCGCCACCGCCCGCACCGGGCAGCCCAACGTGCGCAACTGCATCGACACCGGCGGACCGAACGAGGCGCTGTGATCCACACGCACGAACGCCACCTCCGGCGCACCGGGGTGCTCACCGAGCACACGGGCAGCGATCTCTAACCGCTCCACCAGGGCACTCATCACGCCACCGCCGCAACCGGCGCGACGGCCAGGGCAGCGGCACGGCGGGCGCGGATCATGTCCCGGCGCTCAGCCGCGGTGGTGGCGGCCACGATGCCGAACTGGTGACCGATTGGCCGCACCAGTTCGTTCTCCAGGCAGCCCACCAGCAGTGGGCAGGACCGGCAGATGCTCTTGGCACGGCTCTCCCGGAACTTGTGCTCTGCGCGGGACTCCGGCGTACGACCTGTCGCATCAGGTCGCGGACCGAACCACAGTTCCAGCTTGGTGTCCGTGCACGGAGGGGTGCTCATCAGGCCACCGCCGGCACGGCAGGGGCAGGCACCAGCGCAGCCTCCTGGCACGCCTTGATGTACTCACCGATCGCGTCCTCCGGGACGCGCAACGCACCCTTGCCGGTACCGATCTTCAGCGCCCGCAGGGCGCCGGACTCAATGGCCCGGTAGATCGTCGCGACAGAGACGTCCAGCATCTCCGCCACGGCCTTCACCCGGTGCATCCGGGTACCGTTGACCTGCATCGTTTGCTCCAAGCGTCCGATGTGTCGCCCCGGTGGTGTGCCAGCACCGCCGGGGCTCTTGCATGTGAACCCGCCAAACTTGGGTATGCAAGTGACAGTAGGGGTCTCAGCTTGGGTATGCAAGTGGTGCGATCAGGGCAACGAGAGTCGTTGCATTAGGGAACGTCGATCACGTACCTGAACGAGTACCGGTCTGTGGGCACGATCGAGTCGAGAAGCTCCAGTGCTCGCCCGTGGGAGTCATACGCAGTGCGAAGTACTCTCGCAACCGGTACGCCGTCCGGAATCCGCAGTGCCTTGGCCTCACTGGGCAGAGGGAGACGGATGTCTAGGTCTTCGATGAACTGCGTCACCCTGGTCCGAATCGGCCCATTCGGGTCCTCGATGACGCTGTGCACTCCGCCGCGGATGCGGCGCAGCTCAGCGACCGGCGTGCCCCGGAACAGCTCGGCAGGGTAGTAACCGTGGCAGAACTGCATCGGAGCGTCATCGACCACGAACAGGCGCTTGCGTGCGATGACTGGTGCTCCTTCAGGGAGTGCCAGGTGCTGCGCAACCTCTGGCGGCGCAGAGACCTCTTCGACGCTGAGCAGCCGCTGAGTCGCTGTACGTCCTTGGGACGCGGCCTCAGCGTTAAAGTTGCTGGTGCCGCTGGAGCGGTTGGTGCGGTAGTTGGCTCCGGTCAACAACATCTTCACATGAGGGCGTGGCCGTACGAACGCGCCACGCCCCTGTTCGGACACGACCAACCCTTCGGCGCGAAGCAAGGCGATCGCCTTACGTACAGTCGCTCGTGTAGTTGCGTGCTTCTCGGCGAGCTGGTTCTCCGAGGGAAGCTGCTGCTCAGGCTTGAGTTGCCCCCCAAGGATGTCCTCACGAAGCTGCTGTGCGATCCGTCTGAACGGCGGCAACGAGGATGTCATCGATCTTCCTGTCTCCTTGGGTATACAACCAAGGTTACGGGGAGTTCAGGCTTGACGTGAAGTGGGCTCAGCCCGAGTACGACCAGCCGGTCCACGTATGGATCTTGATTTGGATTACCGCTCCTACGAGCGGTATGTCTTGATACTGGACGTACTTATCGACCAACCACGATGCAAGTTCGTCATGATCTGCGCCCTCCTGAAGCACCTGGGCGATTCCGTCGGCACGCACCCACCATAGTTGTGACCAATCCAGGTCATTGTAAGCATCGGTCAATATAGAGATCTTCTGGTTTTCTATTATGTTTCGAATTCTCTTAAGATTTTTAGTACTTTTAGGTTTGTGATCGACGGCGATCGCTACTACATCATCCTTGTATGCAAAAGTAACCGGGACGATGTGCGGTTGCCTGTTATTGCCTGTTGTTGCTAACCTGGCTACTCTGCTGCCGGAAAAAGATCGTTTTGCCTGGGCTGTGGTCATTTTCATTGGACAATTTTAGCAAACTTCTCCCGCTTCGATCTTTATGCTCTGGTTGTCATTGATTTATATGGCTTAAATTTCAGGGTTGTGTAAACACTTTCGGTAAAGATGGTAGTTACTGTAAAAATGTGCGCCCCATCAATGCTGAATTGTCTGCGCCAGATGGTGGAGCTGATGGTGGCACAACTAGTCGTTCGAACTGCTCAAAGCGTTACTCTCATATGTCAACTTGTGTCCTCATCTTCCGGTTTTTGTGGAAGGAACCACTCGATCGGGTGACATCGGGGTTGCTGACTGTAACACCTGTTCGGTTGTGGCCGATCTTCAAGCAAGTGCTGACCCTGGTGGGTTGGAGTCTCAGCTGCTAGGAGATCCAATGCGAATTACGCTCTATCTTCTTCGTGAAGGTGTCGAGTTTTCTTCTGCAGCTCTTCGTGACGGCGATTCTTTTCAAGAAGTTCAGCTGCTTCCGGTGGATGATTTTGAATGGAAACTATTTGTTCTTCCCAGGTCGCCCAAAGAGCCGACTTGGGCTACTGCAGTACGGTCTTTGGTTATTAGCGAAGTTGCGCTAGATGAACTGCGTATTCAGTCAAGTGCAGGTGTGCTACTTGCCAGAGTGGATGGGCGAATATTTGCTCTGACGTTTAGCAGTGGCTTTCATGCCATTGCTGTCGAAAATCTTGAGCCGGGGTTTGGGCTGCGCGTAACCGCTAACGTGATCGCGTCTGATAAAGTCGTTAGCGCGGATACCAAAGGGTTTAGCAGCTCCTCTCGGAGTCAGAAGATAATTCTGCCATCAGCTAGCGAGTTGCATGAACTCGGAATTGAAACTTCTGAAGAGTGGGTAAAAAATCTGGGTGGTAAAGTTGTCGATGCTGATTTTGCATCCACTGCTGCCGGCGCGGATTCGCTGAGGCTTACGATCAAAGATTTCTCACTTCGAAAACTCCCCGAAAAGCTGAAGGAAATTTCAAAAGTTTATCAGGATGAAACCTACAAGAGTGCATTTGGGTTTCTTGACAATTTCACTCGTATCGACAAGCGTGATCCGCTCGTTGAACGGCTCGACGCGGCGGTTGAAAAAATGCTTAGAGCTGAAAGTGACGAGTTGGGCTTCGCTGCCCCTGACCCGTTTGAACATCTCGATGCAGATCACTATCAGATTCGCTATCGACGAAAAGTAGTGCTAGATGATTTGAATGCCGAGGATGTGTATGCAGCAATAAAAGAGTTTAACCTTCCAAAAAGTGCAGTTTGGATGCACCGCGTGATGGTCATTCCCTTGAAAGATGATGGGAATCCAGCTGATCGCGAATATAAATTGTACAACTATATACAGGCTGAAATTGAATTTCCGGGAGAAGGTAGATTCGCGCTGACCTCGGGGGTGTGGTTTCGTATAGCTGCCTCGTTCCTGGACGAGGTAAGAAATTTTGTCGGCGACATAGAAGATATATCCGATGATCTTGCGCTTGAACCATGGGACACAAAAGTGCTTAATGCGGATTCTGCCGAAGGTGAGTACAATACCTTCATTTGCAATAAACGCGGATACGTGCATCTAGATAAGAAGAACTTTCACTTCGGCAGATACGAAAAAGTGGAGATTTGTGATGCTTTGACTGCTGATAAAAAACTGCTCTGCGTGAAACGCGCTTCTCAATCGAGCACGCTATCTCATCTTTTCTCTCAAGCGAGCGTATCGGCTGCACTTATGAACGAGGCTGATTACAGAAACAAAGTTGTTGAGCATCTTGGTGGAGTCCTGGCGAACGCTAGCTTTGGTACTCATGCTGACTGGACATTCGTTTACGCCATTGCCACCAAAAAGCCTGGGCGGCTCGCAGATTCTTTGTTCTTTTTCAGTAAAGTGAACCTTTTTCGCCATGCAAAGATTATTCGATCATGCGGATTCAAGGTTGCTTTGGCGCGAATCGAGATAGTCTAGTTAAAACTTAGAAATTGCAAGCCGATGAACCTGTAAAAGTAGGTATAGTAACTGAAATCCTTAGTAATGTTGGTGCGGTCATGAATCGTGTAGATCTTTCTCCTGGCGCTTTAGTTGGGGTGTAAATACGCGGACGGTATTGTGAATAAGTTCTAAAGAATCTTCCGTAGTTTTTCTGAAGGCGCGCTGATGACTCGGAGTAAATGGTGTACGGTCACATGTTCGACGATCAAGTGACGTAGGCACGTGTGGACCACGTGTGGACCAGAAGCTCAGCGACAGCAGCAAAGCCAGCGACCGCGGTTCGGATCAGTGGGTGTCAGAAACTGTATTTCCCCAGGTAAACGGCTACCCAGACGTCCTGGGGGTCAAGGGGTCGCAGGTTCGAATCCTGTCGTCCCGACGGTCGAAGTACGGCGAAAGCCCAGGTCAGGGCCTTGGATCACTACGGTGAGACAAGGCCCTGATTGCATTTCCGGGCATGTCGTCTCACATTTTCTCACGAACGCTCGTATTGCTTCCTAACCGAGCAGCACGTCGAGCTGATCAGCGGCCTCTCTGAGGTGCTCGGCGTTGGGGTGGACGTAGACCCGCTTGGTGAAGCTCAGGTCCGCGTGGCCGGCCCAGGCGCTCACGATCACGTCCGGCACTCCTGACGTTGTGCTTGCCGAAAATGTCGTCCGTGCAGGTCAGGCGGCGTGATGGTACTCGTTGAGGATGTCTCCCAGTCGCGGTCGTCGGCGGATGTCGAGGTGGGTGAGGGTTGCTTGATCGGTGGCCGGTTGTGGCAGCGGCTGCAACGGTCGGGCGTTGGCGATACCTTGGTGGGGCCGGTGGGTGTTGTAGAAGTGCTCGTAGTGGCGTAGCGCGTGGAGCAGGTGCTGTTGGTTCCAGATGAGGGTGCGGTCGAGGAACTCGCGGCGGCAGCTACGGATCCAGCGTTCCATGATCGCGTTCATCCGCGGGATGCGGACTCCGCTGAGAACGACCTGGATGCTGGCGTCGGCGAGGATCTCGTCGAACAGAGCGGGGAACTTCCCGTCGCGGTCGCGGATCAGGAACCGCACGTGTTGGCCTTCGTCTTCGAGGTCCATGACGAGGTTTCTGGCGGCTTGGGTGACCCAGGATGCGGTGGGGTGTGCGGTGGCGCCCAGGACGCTGATCCGGCGGCTGGCGTGTTCGATGATCGCGAGTACGTACAGTCGGGTGCCGTTCAGGGTGGTGGTCTCGAAGAAGTCGCAGGCTAGGAGCGCGTCGGCCTGCGAGCAGAGGAAGGTCACCCAGGTTGTCGAGGTGCGTTCGGGTGCCGGGTCGATTCCGGCGTCTTTGAGGATTTGCCAGACGGTGGATGCTGCGATCTTGATGCCGAGTACGAGGAGTTCGCCGTGGATGCGGCGGTAGCCCCAGGCAGGATTCTCCCGCGCCAGACGCAGAACCAGGAGCCGGATGGAGCGGATGGTCCGTGGTCGGCCGGGCCGCTTGGGTCGGGATCTGGCCGCGTGGCGGCGTGTGATGAGGCCCCTGTGCCACCGCAGCACCGTGTCCGGCCGGACCAGTAGTCGGAGTCGACGAAGCGTGGCAGCCGGGAGTCGGTGCAGCAGGGCGGCGAGGAATGCCCGGTCGCCGGGGGAGAACCGCGGACGGGCGTCTCCGAGTTGGCGCTCCAGGACGGTGATCTGGTGCCGCAGCGCTAGGATCTCTGTCCTTGTCCCGGTCGCTTATCGGCAGCAAGCACAGCAAGGCGAACGCGTTGGTCACACCGAGGTAGGCCAGTCGGAGCAGCACGATCGGTCATCATGCCGTGCTGGTCGATGCCGCAGCGGATGGCAGCCGTGCCCCTGAGCGCCTCGGAACCCCAAGCGCTGTGCGTCCTCTACCTGCATGGATGAGGTTATCGGCAGGCACAGATCACGCGCACGTCATCTTCCTCGATCGGACGCTCCCCGTTGCCCTCCAGGATCCGACAACCTGTGTTCAAGGGGCCCAGGGTGAATCCCAGGTAGCTGGCGATGCGGGACGGCATCGCACGCGCACGGTAGAAAGCCCGGCGCCACGCCTCCACCTGCTGTTCCAACTTCTGCGGATGCTGCTGTCCCTGCCTGAGCAATGCTCGGATCGTGTCGAACAGCAGTGTGGTGTCATACCGCTTGCGATCAGCCTGGAAGAGGTTGTGCAGGGTCGAGTAGGCCGTGTATACCTCGTGCGATGGAATTCCGCGCTTGCGTCTTTCCGTCTCGACCATGCCGGGCAGGGCCCGAGGCCCCACATCAGCCCACACCCGCAGGGCCTGGAGGCGTTCAGCGAACTCCCGCAAAGATGCGGGTTCGTCAGGAATCGGGGGTTCGCCGAGCGGTGTCGATCCGTCGGATGTCACTACCGCCTCCTCCTTGAGTCCATCGCGATTCGTCTGCGCACCAGTATGCCGGACTGACGACGCGCTGATCGGGATTGATCGGGAAAGTTGGATCACTCTTCGATCTGCGGCATGCTGACCGGGTCCTCCTTCGGGCTCCACGTGCCGCCGAACGGTGCACACTGTGACGGATGGGTTGAACGATGCTCGCACACAAGGGAAAACTAGCTCTAGTCGGTGTGCTCCTGCTGATTATCGGGGCGTCTTTCGTCAGTATCACAGGATTGGCTGGCGTCGTGCCGCAGATGGAGGGGGGTGTGCTCTGGACGACCGCCGTCGTCATGATCGCCACACTTCCATTCATTCTCGTCAAATCGATGAACCTGGCACTGCTGACGGCACTCGGCGGTCGGGTTCCCAGTCCGGAGGAGTGGCGACGCCTCGAGCCGCTCAGTCGGGGCGTCGGTGGCGCCTCTGACTCCCGTCCGATCCTGATTACAAACCACGACGACGTATTCTCGGACATCGGGTTCCACGCCGTCACGGTGCCGCGCCTCGCCCTGGAGCGGTTGGACATTGATGAGTTGCAAGCACTGCTTGTTCAGCGGACGCGGCGGCAGGAGAACTTCATTGCACCGATTCTGGGGCTGTGCTTGTGGGCCGCGTTACCGATGATCTTGGGCATCGCGTTCACCTACCTGGTGTTCAAATTGGTGCGAGTCGTCGGCAAGGGGATGGGCGGAGTCGCTGACGGCTTGAAACCCAAAACGGAGTTCGGCGCCGGGGTGGGATTGCTGTTCTACCTGGTCGTGTTCGCCGCGTTCCTGGTCGCCTTGTTCGCGGGTATGGTGCTGCTCTACCAGGGATTGATCGCCCTGGTGGTCTTCGGGTTCGCAGCATGGATTTTCCGACGTGCGGACCTCGGAGTAACCGCTGATGTGGCCCGCCAAGGCTATGGTCCTGCGCTGTTGTCCGCTATAGCGGTGTTGGATGCCGCTGATGCACCGTCGACGATGCTGCACCAAATCTTCTGGCCGCGGGCTTCGTTCCGTGCACACTCATCGGAGATCAAGGTCTACCAATGACCTGTGTGTCAGGGAAGTCACTGATCGGTCAGGGGCTTCTCATTTCGGGATAGTGCTGTTCTGCTTGACGGGAATGCTGTCCACGAGGTCGAGTGGCGCGGGGTATTCGTCGGGAGATCTGTGCTTACCGAAAATGTCGTCCGTGCAGGTCAGGCGGCGCGCAGGTACTCGTTGAGGATGCTGCCGAGTTGTTGTCGTCGGTGGATGTCGAGTCGGGTGACCGCTGTTTGATTGGTGACGGCTGGTGGCAGCGTGCGCAGTGGTCGTGCGTTGTCGATGACTTGGTGGGGCGGTGGTTGTTGTAGAAGTGCTCGTACTCGTGCAGGGCGTGGAGTAGGTGTTGTTGGTTCCGGATGAGGGTGCGGTCGAGTAGTTCGCGTCGGCAGATGCGGATCCAGCGTTCCGTGATCGAGTTCATCCGCGGTATCCGGACGCCACTGAGGGCGATCTGGATGCCGGCGTCGGCGAGGACGGCGTCGAACAGTGCGGGGTACTTTCGTCGCGGTCGCGGATCAGGAATCGCGCGTGTCGGCCTGCGTCGCCGAGGTCCATGGCGAGGTTTCTGGCGGCTTGGGTGGCCCAGGTGGCGGTGGGGTGCGCGGTGGTGCCGAGGACGCGGATCCGGCGGCTGGTGTGCTCGATCACCGCGAGTACGTACAGTCGGGTGCCGCTCAACATGGAGTCTCGAAGAAGTCGCAGGCCAGGAGTGCGTCGGCCTGTGAGCGGAGGAAGGCCGACCAGGTCGTCGTGGTGCGTTCGGGTGCCGGGTCGATTCCGGCGTTCTTGAGGATCTGCCACACCGTGGACGCGGAGATCTTGATGCCGAGTAGGAGGAGTTCTCCGTGGATGCGGCGGTAGCCCAAGCGGGATTCTCCCGTGCCACTCGCAGCACCAGGAGTCGGATCGAGCGGATGGTCCGTGGTCGGCCGGGCCGCTTGGGACGGGATCTGGCGGCGTGGTGGGGCGCGAGGAGGTCGCGGTGCCATCGCAGCACCGTGTCCGGACGGACCAGCAGTCGAAGCCGATGAAGCGTGGCGGTCGGGAGGTGGTGCGGCAGCGCCGCGGGGAACGCCCGGTCGCCGGGAGAGAACCGTGGGCGGGCGTCTCCGAGTTGGCGTTCCAGGACCATGATCTGGTGCCGTAGCGCCAGGATCTCCGTAGTCTTTGTCCCGGTCGCTCATGGACAGCAGGCGCAGCAGCGCGAACGCGTCGGTCACGCCGAGGTAAACCAGTCGGAGCAGCACAGCCGGTCATCACGCCGTGCTGGTCGATACCACGGCGGACGCAGCCGTGCTGTGAGCGCTTCGAGGTCTTGGGTTCAAGCCCCCCTACCTGCATGGGTCATGTTTTCGGCAGGCACAAGGCCACGGGGGTGGCGAACTTGCCTGGGAGTAGCGCGCGGGGTGCAGGTTGGCGGTGGCTCGGTCGGGGTCGGGGAAGCGACCCATCCGGTGGTATAGGGATTGGGCTTCGGTCCAGGCCGCTCGAGCTTGGTCGTGTCTGTCCAGCGCGGCATGGGTGTGTGCCAGGTGGTTCAGGGTTTGTGCGGTCTGCCAGGTGCTGCCGCGGATGCGGAACGCGGTCAGTGCGTTGGTGTAGTGGGTGAGGGCTTCGAGGTGTCTGACGGCGCGGTGCCCGATGTGGCCGAGGTTGTTCTCGGTGTCGGCCAGACCGTCCGGGTCGTCGAGCTCGCGGTGCAGTGCCAGGGATGTCCGGCAGTGGGCACGGGCGGTGTCGTAGTCGCCCAAGCGGGCGGTGTACCAGCCGATCTGGTTGAAGCTGCGGGCCAGGGACACCGGTTCGTCCGCGGCGCAGAAGATTTCCAGGGCGCGGGTGGCGTGGTGTAGTGCTCGGTGATCGTCATCGCATTGGGACCAGGTGCGGGCCAGCTCGCGGTGGGCGTGGGCGTGCTGCACGGGATCCGGGCTCAGCGCGAGGGCCTGGTTCAGGTGGTGGGCGGCGGATTCGTAGTGGCCCAGTTCGTTGCACGCGCGGCCGAGGAAGCGGTGGGCACGGGTGCGGGCGTGCGGATCGGCGAGGTGGTCGGCTGCGGACAGGGCGGCCTGCCAGGTGGCCAGTTCGTCGTGGCGGAGGTCGCGTCGGCGGTGGAAGTCGTTGAGGCACCACGCCAGGTGCCATACTGCGGGATGATCGGCGACGAGCTGGGCTGACAGCAGGTTGGCGTGCTCGCGGTCGAACCACGCCTGTGCGGTGTCCAGGTCGTGCAACTCGACCGGCGGGTCACCGCGCCACGCCAGCGCAGGCCTGCTCGGGTTGGGCACGCGGTCGGCGGCGTGTGCCGCGGTGGTGTAGAAGTGGACCACCCGGGACAGTGCCTCGGCGCGGACGGACGCGGGAAGTCGAAGGCCGGTGGCGAAGGCGCGGACCAGGCCGTGCAGCGCGTAGCGGCTGTCAGGTCTGCGTTCGAGCAGGGACGCGTCGGTCAGGTCGTTGAGGAGCACGCGGGCTTCCCGGTGGGGCAGGTCGATAAGGCGTGCCGCGGCGGGCAGACCGATGTCGGGTCCGGGCGCGTGGGCGAGCAGGGCGAATGCGGTTCGCTGCGCGGCGGGCATCCTGCGCAGTGACCATGTCAGCACGGTGTCGTGGAGTTCGGGCATGTCGAGGTCGCGCAGTTCGGCGGCGAACTCGGTCAACGGCAGCTTAGGGTGCGTGCACGCGCCAGCGGCGACGATGCCCAGGGTGAGCGGGAAACCGGCGCACAGCCGCAACAGGTCGGCCACCGCAGTCGGTTCGACGGCAATCCGGCCGGCATCCAGTCGCCGGACCAGCACGGCATGGGCGTCATCGGATCCGAACACGTCCAGCGGCAGGTGCCGCGCGTCGTATCGAGTGATCAGGTCTTTGAGTCGTCGCCGGCTGGTGACCAGGACCGTGCACGTGTCGCAGCCGGGTAGTAGCGGCTCGACCTGTCGCGCATCGGCGGCGTTGTCCAGCACGATGAGTACCTGCTTGTCCGCCAGCAGGCTCCGGTACACGCTTGCCTGTGCGTCCAGGTCGACGGGTATGGCGTCGTGCGGTACACCGAGCGCGGCGAGGAACGCACGCAAGGCCCGTTCCGAGGCGAGTGCCCGACCCTCGGGACTGAACCCGCGCAGGTCCACGAACAACTGCCCATCCGGGAACCACTCGCGCCGCAGGTGCGCCCACCGGACGGCGAGCCAGGTCTTGCCGATGCCGCCCATGCCGACGATCACGTTCACCGGCGCGCGGCGGTCCAATACGGCCAGTTCGACGACCCGTCCGGCGAACGGGGCGGGTACTGCCGGAAGCTGGCACGGCACCACCGGCGCCGCCGGGTGAAAATGCGCGACACCGACTTGGACGACGTTCCCCACAGACTCCGCGGCCACTCGGTTGCGCACGTCCACCCGATGAGTCTCCACCTCAGATTCTCCGCGCACTCCGTAGAAGTGCGGGACCGCTGCCGAAGATCGACGCGCTCGAGCGAGTCGGCCCGGTGGTGAATGGGCGCCGCACGCCTACCGGCGCAACACATCGCCTGGGGCCTGCGCAGTCCGCAATTCCCAAGCTCTGCCCTGCGCACGCCTTGAACCCGCGTGGGTGCGGGTGCCAAAGTTGGCTGCGCAGCTCTGATCTGCGAATTGAAGTACCACAGCTTTAACTGTCGATCAAGCGGTGTCGGTGTTGCAGTTGTCGCGACTATGGCTGTCTTGCTCCCGGAGACGACTTGGTCACTTGATTGCGCTCAACTGCGCGATGTCCGTGTGCGACGTTTAAGTTCTACTCGGTGGCTTTGGGATGGGCACCTGCGTACTGCACCCATACGGTGTGCTTGTCGGCGTCCAGCAGGTACCAGATGCGGTCGCCGCCGGTGACCTCGATCTGCCAGCGGGGCAGGGTCTTCCCGTTGTGCATGCCGTGGGCGAGGCTGCCTTTGAGTTGGTGGTGGCGGTTGGTCGGCTTGCCAGGACCCGGGCCTGGGTCGTTGCGCATGGTCTCCCAGGCCTGGCGCAGGTTGCCCGATGCTCGGGTTTCGAGGTCCTGCCAGCCCTTGACCGCTTCGGTGGTGCAGTAGCGGATGCGCCACTCGTCCCCGATGGTGGGCGGGGCGACAGGATCGCCTTTCTTCGGACTCACGCGGTGGCTGCTCCCGGTGCGGGGACGTCACCGAGGTCTTCGCCGTCCTGGCGGAGGATCGCGAGGAGTCGTGGGTCGGCGTGGACTTCGGCGGTGTGCTGCCACTGGCTGATGAGTTGCGTGACCGGGGCCGGGGTGCCCAGCGAGTCGGCGGCTTGCAGGGTGTCGACGAGTTCGACGACGAATGCCTGCATGTCCTCGCGCGGCAGGAATCGTACCCAGGGGAAGGCCGTGGGCATCACGTCGGTCACCAGGTCCCGGACGCTCTCGCTGTGCTGCATCAGCGCCACGAAGAGGGCGGTGGTGGTCGAGACGACCTCGCGGACCTCCTGTGCCCTGCTGGCCGTGGTGAGGACCAGGTCCTCCTCGTCGCCGCGGCGGTGCACGAGCAGTGTCCGGCTCGGCGACTCCTGGAGCTTGCGGACGGAGTCGGCCGGCTTGTTCGACAGATCGCTGAAGTTGATCTCTGACGCAGCGATGGACATAGTTGCAAAGTACCTTAAAACTCGCAGTGGTGCCAGATTGTTGCGTCCGTGGCTGCGGAAGTGGCCGTCACGGCTCTGGCCTGCTGCAGCGTTGGGGGGTTCCAAAAGTCATCCATGTGGCCTGACCTGCGGTTAGGCGGCTGTGGGTTCGTACTCGTTGATGAGGCCGCCGAGGACGGGTCGGCGGCGTATCGACGTGTAGCTAGGCTTTGCGGTCGGGTGGTCTGGTTGTGGTGGGGCGAGTTGTAGGGCTTGGTGTGGTCGTCGGTGGTTGTAGTGGACCGCGTAGCGCTGCAGCACTGTTCTCAGGTGGTGTTCGTTGATGATGAGCAGGCGATCGGTGACTTCGCGTCTGACGGTGCCGACGAACCGTTCGGCGTAAGCGTTGGCTCGTGGACACCGTGGTGGAATCTTCACGACCTGGATGCCGGCGCCGGCGAGGACGGCGTCGAATGAGGTGGTGAACTGGCCGGCCCGGTCTCGGATGAGGAACCGGAAGTCGTCTGCCTGGTCGCCGAGGTCCATCAGTAGGTTGCGGGCTTGTTGTGTTGTTCAAGGGCCGTCTGGATCCGTGGTGGTGCCGAGGATGCGGACGTAGCGGGTGGCGATGTCCATCACGAAGAACACGTAGACCCGCTTGAGGGTGACGGCGCAGTCGGCGTGGAAGAAGTCGCACGCCAGCACGCTCGCGACCTGCGCTCGGAGGAACCGTCGCCAGGAGATGTCGGTGTCGCGCTGGGGCGCGGGCGGTACCCGCAGGCGCTTGAGCACGCGGCGGACCGTTGAAGCGCCTACCCGGTGGCCGAGCTTGAGCAGCTCACCTTGGATCCTGCGGTAGCCCCAGCCAGCGTTCTCCCGGGCCATCCGCTGGATCAACGCCACGACGATGTCGTCGGTCGGTGGGCGGCCGGTGCGGTGGGGGTAGGTCCACTTCTTCGCGACCAGGCGCCGGTGCCATCGCAGGACGGTGCCCGGCGTCACCAAACGGTGCTCGTACAGCAGCCGGGGGAGTCGGCGCACCAGCGCGGCGAGCACCGCTCGGTCGGCCCACTCCAGCCGCGGGCGGGGGTTGCTGCGGCGCAGTACGGCGACTTCGTACCGCAGCGCCAGCATCTCGGCGTCCTTGGCCGCCGATGACCGGCCGAGCAGGACCAACCAGCCAACGAGCCGGACGAAGATCAGGTACAGCAGTCGTAACGCCACGCCTTGCGATCATGCCTCTACAGCCCATGATGCGCGATCACCGCAGCTCAGCGCTCAGGTGCAGAGTTGTGGAACCCCACAGGTGGCGGTTCTCCCGTCGCAGCCTCGCGAGCTCCTCGCGTTCGTCGGTGGTCAACCCGTCGGCTCGGGTGCCAGCGTCGCGTTCGGCCTGCACGACCCACTGCCGCACCGCGGTCTCGGTCAGGTCGAAGTCCTACGCGACCTGACCCACCGATCGGTCACCCCGCGAGCACAGCTCCACGATCTCGACCTTGAACGCCGCGGTGAACGACCGCCGAGGCCGCCGCTTCTTCCTGCCCATGGGCTCCATGATGGAACAACCCTCCGGGGACACGCGTCCCCTGATCTCGGATGTCCGCCAAAACGGGTCAAGCCCACACGCACTCAAGCGGCGCAGTCTGCCGGACTGTTCAGCCAGTCTTCCAGCAGTCCATGATCTCTTGCGGTCCCCATACGAGGTCGGCGTCGTCGGTGTCGATGTCCGTGCCGGACAGGGACACGACGGCCATGCCGGAGCGGCCTGTCTCGTAGCCGGGGACGTGGTTGGCGGAGTGGCGGAGTGTTTCGAGGTCGTGACGGTCGAACGCGCTGCCGATCCACTTGATCGACCCGGCGAAGTCGATGCGGCTGGCGACGGGGGAGCGGTCGGCTCCGACGAGGTCGACTTCGGGGTTGTGCTGTCGGTTCCACCAGCCGCCTACCGCGGTGGTGTCGAGCCAGGGCAGTTGGCCGGCTTGTCCGGCGAGTTCCAGTGCTTCGCGGATGAGTGGTTCGACGGCGCGTCCGCGCCAGCTGGTCCATTGGCGTTGCAGGATGCGGGTGCCGATGTGGGGGCGTCCGCGGCGGGCTTGTTCCTGGACGGCGCGTCCGATGGGCAGGTAGAAGCGCAGGTTGCTGTCGGCGATCCGGTAGAGAGCTGGTTTGCCGGGCTTGGTGGATAGCGGGTGGTCCACCGCCAGGACTCGTTTCTCCTCGGTGAGTCGGCGCAGCAGCGGTGACAGTGTTCCGGAGGGGATGTGTCCCTGGTTGCTTCCGGCGGTGGCGGCGATGTTGGCGTGGGTGCGGTTGTCCCCGCCGATCGATTCCACGGCGCGGTGGGCCTGGTCGGGTGAGGGGAACTCGGCCAGCAGGGAGGACTCGGGCACGCCGAACAGGGGCGCGGCCGGGTCGTCGCATTCCCCGCGCAGGAAGTCGGCCGGTGGCATGG
The DNA here is from genome assembly GCF_016464305.1 of Umezawaea beigongshangensis. GTDB lineage: Bacteria > Actinomycetota > Actinomycetes > Mycobacteriales > Pseudonocardiaceae > Umezawaea_A > Umezawaea_A beigongshangensis. The sequence continues at coordinate 19,715 of NZ_JAEIOJ010000014.1, read as the reverse complement.
CGTGGGGCCAGCTGCGGATGATGCCGGGCAGTCCGCCGGTGACGAGGTGGGCGTCGATGGCGTCCGCCGCGTCCAGGCCGAGGGCCTGTCCGGTCTCGGCGGGGTTGAGCGGTCCGAGCACGAGGTTGTCCGCACGTCCGTAGAAGGGGCGGTCGTAGGCGGTGAGGCGTTCCATCATGTGCAGGTCGCTGCCCAGCAGCACCAGCAACGCAGGGCGCCGTGACCACAGCCGGTCCCACGCGGTCTGCAACGCGCCGTCGAAGACCTCGTCCTGTTCGGCCAACCACGGCAACTCGTCGAGCACCACGACCGCCGGGGTGTCCGGCAGCGTCGCGCCCAGGACGCGGAACGCGTCGGGCCATCCGCCGGTGACCCCGGTGGGCGGACCTGCCTGTCCGGCGGCCAGGGACGAGTCGGCGAGTTCGGAGAAGAAGGCGGTGATCGACTCGACCGATGACGCGCCCTTGGTGGCGGCGAAGTAGAAGTAGGGGACGTCGGCCCGGTCGCAGAACTCCTGGACCAGTCGGGACTTGCCCACTTGCCGTCGTCCGCGGATGGCGATCGCGGCCCCTTCCCGTGAGGTGATCACCCGGTCGAGGCGCTTGCGCAAGAGGCGCAGCTCGGCCTGTCTGCCCACGAAACCCGACATGGCCATCAATATAGACGTGATCTACGTAGATTGCATCTACTTTTATTGGGGAAGCGGTTGTGGGGTGCCGATAGTCGGCCACGTGGTCTGACCTGCGGTTAGGCGGCTGCGTGTTCGTACTCGTTGATCAGGCCGTCGAGGACTGGTCGGCGATGTATCGACGTGCAGCTCGGCTCTACTGCTGGCCTATCCGGTCGTGGTGGTGCGAGCTGGAGTGCTCGGTGGGGCTGGCGGTGGGTGTAGTGGGATGCGTAGCGGTCCAGCACCGTCCGCAGGTGGCGTTGGTTGATGATGAGCAGTCGGTCAGTGACTTCGCGTCGGACGGTCCCGACGAACCGCTCGGCGTGGGCGTTGGCTCGCGGGCATCGTGGTGGGATCTTCACGACCTGAATGCCGGTGGCGGAGAAGACCGCGTCGAACGAGGCGGTGAACTGACCGGCCCGGTCGCGGATGAGGAACCGGAAGCTGTCGGCCTGGCCGTCGAGGTCCATGAGCAGGTTGCGGGCTTGTTAGGTGGTCCATGCCCCGTCGGGGTTGGTGGTGGTGCCGAGGATGTGGACGTAGCGGTGGCGACTTCCATCACGAAGAAGACGTACACGCGTTTGAGGGTGACGGCGCAGTCGACGTGGAAGAAGTCGCAGGCCAACATGCTCGTGGCCTGGGCGCGGAGGAACCGTCGCCATGACATGTCGGTGTCACGCTGGGGTGCGGGCGGTATTCGCAGGCGCTTGAGCACGCGGCGAACCGTTGAGGCGGCTACCCGGTGGCCGAGCTTGAGCAGTTCGCCCTGGATCCTGCGGTAGCCCCAGCCGGTGTTCTCCCGTGCCATTCGTTCGATCAACGCCACGACGATGTCGTCGACCGGCGGTCGGCCGGTGCGGTTCGGGGAGGTCCACTTCCTCGCGACCAGGCGTCGATGCCATCGCAGGATGGTGCCCGGTGTCACCAACCGGTGCTCGCGCAGCCGTCGGGGGAATCGGCGAACCAACGCGGCGAGCACCGCACGATCGGCCCACTCCAGCCGCGGACCTGGGTTGGTTCGTCGCAGCACGGCGATCTCATGCCGCAGTACCAGCAGCTCGACGTTCTTGGCCGCGGAGGACCGGCCGAGCAGAACCAACCAGTCACCGAGCCGGACGAAGATCAGGTACAGCAGTCGTAACGCCACACCTCACGATCATGCCCTGGAGGTCCAGCATGCGCGATCGTCGCAGCTCAACATGCCAGTGCAGAGTTCTGGCACCCCACAGCGCCGGAGGCCGTGGAAGACCCCCGCGTACGCGGGGACGAGTCCAGCGCTGGCTCCTACGACGGCGGCACTCGCGGAAGACCCCCGCGTACGCGGGGACGAGCACCGGCAGCAGCAGCTGTCGATCCGGGCGGCGGGAAGACCCCCGCGTACGCGGGGACGAGATCGACGTGGGCGACGTCGGGTAGCGCGAGCAGGGAAGACCCCCGCGTACGCGGGGACGAGGACCGCGTAGCCGAGGGTGGGGAACTCGCCCGTGGAAGACCCCCGCGTACGCGGGGACGAGGAGGCAACCCCCGAAACCAGCACCGACCCCATCGGGAAGACCCCCGCGTACGCGGGGACGAGTACGGGGTGCAGCCAAGCACCCTGACCAGCATAGGAAGACCCCCGCGTACGCGGGGACGAGTCGATCGGTGTTTCCCATCTCGTACTGCGACACGGAAGACCCCCGCGTACGCGGGGACGAGCACGTCAAGGGCTGGACGGACATCCAGGCGACGGGAAGACCCCCGCGTACGCGGGGACGAGGCCGAGTTCACAGGCGGCACCGGGGCCACCACGGGAAGACCCCCGCGTACGCGGGGACGAGACCGACGCGGCGCTCGCAGCCCAGCACGCCCAGGGAAGACCCCCGCGTACGCGGGGACGAGTCGACCAGCCGACCGGCCACGGTCCACCCGAGGGGAAGACCCCCGCGTACGCGGGGACGAGAGCCCCTCCCACGCGGAGGGGGTGCTCGTCCCGGGAAGACCCCCGCGTACGCGGGGACGAGGGGCCCCTGGGCCGTGCGTGGTGCGTGACGCGGGGAAGACCCCCGCGTACGCGGGGACGAGATCACGGCCACAGTCGGTCACCTCCTCTCTACGGGAAGACCCCCGCGTACGCGGGGACGAGACCCACACCCGCTCGCCGACGCCCAGCGCGCGGGGAAGACCCCCGCGTACGCGGGGACGAGGAGATGCATCGCGACGAGATCATGGATCGCATCGGAAGACCCCCGCGTACGCGGGGACGAGGTGGCGAACGACGCGGCCATCCCGCCTCACCCCGGAAGACCCCCGCGTACGCGGGGACGAGAGCCGCGAGTTCACCGCGGGCGTGACGCTCGGGGGAAGACCCCCGCGTACGCGGGGACGAGCGTCCCCACCCAGCCGCGGGGGACCCGATGAGCGGAAGACCCCCGCGTACGCGGGGACGAGACGAGGGCGCGGCGTCTGGCCGCGGTGAGCTCGGGAAGACCCCCGCGTACGCGGGGACGAGGCCGACCGGGCCCGTGAGGGCATCGGCGGCGACGGAAGACCCCCGCGTACGCGGGGACGAGCCGCGCCTGCAGGTACACCAGGCGTTCCTCGACGGAAGACCCCCGCGTACGCGGGGACGAGGAACGCGCACGGGCCTCCTCAGGGTCCACACGGGGAAGACCCCCGCGTACGCGGGGACGAGGCTCGCTGAGCTGCGGTTTCTGAATGTTCACAGTGTTTTTGATTCACTGTGTTTCAGGGCTTCCTGGTGGGGGTGGGGGCATGATCGGTGGAGGCGGGAGGACAGGACGCGGCCATTGTGGTCCACGGGTGCCAGCAGTTGTGGCTGGCGTACGGACGGTCCATCCTTGCTCGACTCCGCGCTCGTGGGGATCTTCCGAGCGCGGTGAGATCATGAGCAAGCCTGTCGAGTTCGATCTCGTGCAGGTGGGGGATCTTCGGGGGCGAGCACGACCGCGTAATGCTGAGATTTTGGCTTGTCCTTGACAATCTGAGTCTTTCTGGTCGCGCCGGGGTGACCGGCAGTGACGTCATCGCCGTCCGACGTTCGCGCCGCAAGTGACATGGCCCTGTTGTCTCATGCGGCGTCTTCGCTGGTGAACGGCTTTAGGGTAGCGATGTGCATGGCCCGACGTTGCTCGCAGTCATGCCTTTAGTCCATCTAATGTCAGCTTATCGTCTTGAAGGTCGGCTTCGTTCTGGAACGGTGCGTGACTCGACCAGGTGGTGTCGTCGGGGCGGGTCTCCCGAGTGGGGTGAGGGGCTTGAGTTCGCCGCTCGTCCGGTCTTGTCGGTGACTCTCGCTACTCTGCGTCCGAGCTGTTGCCGAAGCCTTCGAGGAGACGGATCAGAGTGGTCAGCGCTGCTGTCATCGCTGAGAACCTGGGCTGTGATGCCCAGACCTGTGCTCGACTTGGTGCGCTGTGGGGTAAATCCCGCAAAAATGCGGGAGGGACCATGAACCTGGTCGTCTCCCACCTTTTTGACACAGCCGCAGTGGCGGAGTTGCTCTGGGACCACTTCCTCGCGAACTCGACCCGCGAACTGCTGGACCGGGTCTCGGGTGGGCGTGGGCGGGTGTTCTTCGCGTGGCTGTGCGGAATTCACGACTGCGGAAAGGCGACGCCTGCGTTCCAGGTCCTCGACCGTGAGGGGGCTGCGAGAGTGCTGGGTGCGGGTTTGTCCTGGTCGGCGGCGGTTCGTCCCGGCATGGGGTGGCGTCACGACAAGGCCGGGGCTCGGCTGCTGATGGACCAGTTGGCCGACGCCGGGTGGTCGCAGGACCCGGTGGAGTGGGTGTGGCCGTTGATCGGCGGCCACCACGGGGTCTTCCCGAGGCGCCGCCAGGTGTGCGGGCCCAAGTCGCGCGGTGACGGGCAGGGGCGTGGTGTCGCCTGGTCGCAGGTCCAGCGTGCGCTGGTCGACGTGTTCACCCGCGCGGTCGGCTTCACCGACCTCGCCTCGGCCGAACCGGTGCACACGCCCGCGCGAGCTGAGCAGTTGCAGTTGAGCGGACTGATCGTCATGGCGGATTGGATCGCCAGCGACGCGCGCTACTTCACCGGAATCGATGATCTCGCCGGGGTCAGCATGGACGGTGCGCGGGAGCGGGCCGGCAGAGCGTGGCAGGCGCTGCGGCTTCGTGGCGGCTGGGGGGCGCTGAGCGAGCCTGGCGGGGACGTGGTGTCGGCCCGCTTCGGGCGTTCGGCACGGCCCTTCCAGCGCGACGTCGTCGCGCTGGCGCGGCAGATGCCGACTCCCGGTCTGCTGATCAGCGAGGCGCCGATGGGGGAGGGCAAGACCGAGGCGGCGTTGGCTGCCGCGGAGGTGCTGGCGGCCAGGTTCGGCGCTGACGGGGTGTTCGTGGGCATGCCGACCCAGGCGACCTGCGACCCGATGTTCACCAGGGTGCGAGAGTGGGTCGCTGCGGTGGCGCCCGGTCTGCAGGAGCACGTCGTGCTGCTGCACGGCAAGCGCGACTTCAACGCCGAGTGGAAGAAGATGATCGGCGCGGCCGGTGCCGAGGCGGATCCGGACGACTGGTTCCGCGGTGTGGGTGAGGACCAGTACGGCATGTCCTCCGACGAGGACGACTGCTGCTCCGACAGCGAGGGCTCTGACGCCTCGGGGCCGGCTCAGTGGCTGCTGGGCCGTCTGCGTGGCCTGCTCGCGCCGGTGGTGGTGGGCACCGTCGATCAGCTCCTGCACGCCGCCACGTGCACCAAGCACGTGATGCTGCGCATGGCAGGGCTGGTCGGCAAGGTCGTGGTGCTCGACGAGGTGCACGCCGCCGACGTCTACATGTCCCAGTTCCTGCTCGAGGCGCTGCGCTGGCTGGGGCAGGCCCGGGTGCCGGTGATCCTGCTGTCGGCGACCCTGCCGACGAGTCAGCGCCGGGACCTGGTCGAGGCGTACGTGACCGGTGCCCGCGGCGGTGAACCGACCCAGCTGCCCGATCTGCCGCCGGCCACCGGTTATCCCAACACCACCACCGCCTGCGTCGCCGACGGCGAGCCCCTGGTGACGGTCACCTCCTCGGCGGGCTGGCGCACCTCTCGTCCCGTCCGGCTGTCGACGCTGACCGAAACCAAAGCGGGCGCGGGGGAGTTCCCCGAGCTGACGGCGTTGCTGGAGGAACGGCTCAGCGGTGGCGGATGCGTTCTGATCATCCGCAACGACGTGCAGCGCGCGCAGGACACCTACCGGTGGCTGAGGAGCAGCTTCGGCGAGGACGTGCGGTTGCTGCACGGCAGATTCGCCGTCGAACCCCGTGCCACCCGCACGACGGAGTGCCTGGACCTGCTCGGCGCACCCCGCTCAGACGGACCCGACAGGCCCACCCGGATGATCCTGGTCGCCACGCAACTGGCCGAGCAGTCCTTCGACGTCGACGCGGACCTGCTGATTTCCGACCTCGCCCCAATCGACCTTCTGCTGCAGCGGATCGGCCGGCTGCACCGGCACCACCGCGGCGACCGTCCGGCAGCGCTGGAGCAGCCCTCCGTCGTCATCACCGGCGTCGACCGCGACGACAGCACCGCACCGAGCTTCCCCGGAAGCAGCGAAGCCATCTACGGCCGCTACCTGCTGCTGCGCACCGCGGCTCTGGTCTTCGAAGCCGCCGATGGCCGCGCCTGGTCGGTGCCAGCCGACGTTCCACCACTGGTGGAGGCGGTGTACTCCGAAACCGACAGTGCCCGCACGCCGTGGCCGGACGAGGAGACGACGGCCCGCGACACCTGGGTCGGCAGCGAACGCACGCGCGCTGAGACGGCCGCGCAGTACCTGCTGTCGGCTCACGGCCAGTGGTCGGCACCCACACTCGCCGGACTGCACTACGCCCACGTCGCCGACGCGCAGGAACAGACCCGGCTCGACGCCCTCGTGCGCGACGGCGAGGAATCCACCGAGGTCGTCCTGCTGCGGCAGAGCGGGCACGGGTACAGCACCTACCGCGGAGTGCGCATCGGCACGCACGGCGAACGCGGCCCCGAACTGCTCGACGACGTCCTCGCCGGCACCGTCCGCCTTCCCGCCGGCCTCACCCCCGCCGCCCTGGACAAGCTCAAGCCCTTGCCCGAGTGGGGACGCCACCCCTGGCTCAAACACACCCGAGCCCTGGTGCTGCCCGAGGACGGCACACCGACCGACCTCGGCAATCGACTGGTCTCCTACGACCACGATCTCGGGCTCGTCGTGCGACGAGGCGAAGGAGGTCGACACGGCCACCCCCGCACAGCGGGGACGACGCCCACCTGAGCACCAGCTACGGAAGACCCCTGATGACCAGGGACGACCGGCCGCGCCGACCGCCATCAGACTAACCGGTCGACGCAGGCCGACGGCACCCGCTCACGGTAATGCACTAGTTAGCACTAGCTAGTTCACTCCTGCTACGGTGTGAAGAGTGCTCCTTCGCACCGTGAAGGTCCGTGTCTGTGGTCGGAGGTCAACGTGTTGATCGGCTCGCTGGTCGCTGCCGGCCTTCTACCGCTGATCTACCGCGGCCTGGTCGTCGTGATCGCCTTCAAACTCGCATCTCGTAGCGATGCGGCAGTGGTCGCCTCGTTCGCCGATGCGGTGGACGTGTGTCTTCGAGGACATCGACGTCGAGACCGGCTCGCTGAGCCGCACGACAGAGGAAATGAGGAGGATGAACCTTCTAGACGATCCGTGGATCCCGGTCCGGATCGATGATCATCACACAGAGTTGTCCGGCCGCGACGCCGTCCTGCGGTCCGCGGAGATCCAGCAGTTGGACGTGGACGTCCCCACGATGCTTCCGGTCCTGCTCCGGCAGTTCCTGCTGCCGCTGGTGATGGACGCGATGGGTGCACCGCGCTCGGCCGCTGAGTGGCAGCGCTGGATGCGGGCCTTCACCGACGGTTCGCTGTTGCATTCCGACGAGCGGCTGGAAGCCGACGGCCGCGTTCGGGACGAGTGGGCGAGCACCCGGCGGGCGGCGCTGCTCGGCTACTTCACCGAGCACCACGACCGGTTCGAGCTGTTCCACCCCGTGTACCCGTTCGCGCAGGTGGCGGGTCTGCGCACGGCCAAGGACGACACCAAGTCCGTGTCGTTGCTGATCCCCTCGATCGCCTCGGGCAACAACGTGCCGTTGTTCTCCGGCCGCACGGGCGACGATCCGTTGCCGCTGCGCCCCGCGGAGGCCGCTCGCTGGTTGCTGCACGCGCACTGCTGGGACACCGCGGCGATCAAGACCGGCGCCAAGGGCGACGAGCAGGTCAAGGGCGGCAAGACCACGGGCAACCCGACCGGCCCCCTGGGGCAGCTGGGAATGGTTCTTCCCGTGGGACGCACACTGGCCGAAACCGTGGTGCTGAACCTGCCGATCCTCCACGACGGCCTGTCCGAGGACGACCGACCGCAGTGGCGGCGCGCACCGTGGACACCCGCGTGGCGATCGGCGCACGCGACCGGGCCGCTGCAGCTGCTGACGTGGCAGTCGCGACGCATCCGGTTGCACACCGCCGACACCCCCGACGGCACACGGGTGACCTCGGTGGTCGTGGCGGCGGGGGACAGGCTGCTGCAGACACCGCCGTTCGAGCCGCACACGACGTGGAACGCCGACCAGAAGCCCAAGAGCGGCGCCCCACCGCTGCGACCGCGGCGTCACATGTCCGGCCGGTCGGCCTGGCGGGGCCTGGACGCCCTGCTGGCCCTGGGCGAGGGCACCACCAAGGTCGTCACCAGCGGGCAGGTCGAACTCCTCGCCGAAGTCCTCGACCAGGACTACCCGCTGCGGGTGCTCACCGTCGGGATCGAGTACGGAAACCAGTCGGCCGTGGTGGAGAACGTCATCGCCGACTCGATCCCGCTCCCGGTCGCCGCGCTGCGGGAGATCACCGTGCGCGACGCGATCGTCCAGATCGCGGAGCAGGCCGACCGCCTGGCCCGAGCGCTGAACATGCTCTCGGCCGACCTGCGACGCGCATCCGGAGCCGACCCGCTGCCGTGGGATCAGGGGCAGCGCCCCGGAGACAGGGTGCTGCACGCACTGGACAAGACCACCCGCCGCGCGCTGGCCAAGCTCCAGACCCGCTACGACCACGACGCCGTGGACGCCGTGCGCGCCGCGTGGGAACAGGTGGCGTGGCGTGCCGCGTTCGAGGTGGCCGAGCCGCTGCTGAACAACGCCTCCCCACGCCAGTTCGCCGGCGTCACCGAGACGATCAAGGGCAAGGACGTCACGCACTGCTCACCCCGCGCCGAGTCGTCCTTCCGCACGAACGTCGCCCAGATCCTGCCACTGGCCGCGGCCACCCTCCGCCGCCGCAACTCCGATCCGGAGAGCTGACATGCCCGAACCCGAACGCCGTGACAGCTGGTACTGGGAGAAGAACACCGACGACCAAGGCCGCTGGAAGCACGCGAAGGACACACCATCCGGACAGGACCTGGCCGCGCTGCGCCGGGGCTTGGGCAGACCTGCCGGTTCCGTCCCGCAGATGTGGCCCTTCTACCAGGCGGTCGTCCCCGATGAGCACTCACCGCGACTGGTCGCCGAACACGTGGCGCTGAGCCTGTACGGGCTGCACCAGCAGTCCAAGTCGACGTCCATGCACCGGCCGGGTGTCGGACTGGGCACGGCACTGCGTGACTTGAGCAGGAAGGAGAGCGTCAGCGAAGCGGCCGTCACCCGCCGCTTCAACGCTGCCGCGACCGCCACCAGCACCGACGAACTCGTCGCCCACCTGCGCGGACTGATCACCCAGCTGCGCACGCACACCATCGCGCTGGACTACTCGCGCTTGTGGCGCGACCTTCTCACCTGGTCCTTCCCCGACGGCCCCGGCCAGGTGAGGCGGCGCTGGGGCATGCAGTTCCACGCCTGGCAGTCCACCGACGGCGACAAAAAACCATCCGCCTGACCCGAACACCAGCTCCTCTCCCGAGACCTCTCATTCCTGTTTGGAGTACGACCGTGCCCGACAACCGCTACCTCGACGTCCACGTGCTGCAGACCGTGCCGCCCTCGAACCTGAACCGGGACGACGCCGGCAGCCCCAAGCAGGCCATCTACGGCGGCGCCCGCCGATCGCGGGTGTCCTCGCAGGCGTGGAAGCGCGCCACGCGCACCGCCTTCGCCGACCGGGTCCCGAAGGCCGACCTGGCCACCCGCACCAAGCAGATCTCGGGCCTGCTCTCCACGCGCCTGGCCGCGCTGCCCGGTGTGACCGTCGAGGACGCCACCCGCATCAGCAACGCGCTGCTCAAGCCGCTGGGCATCAAGCCCAGCAAGAAGAACGCCGAACAGACCTCCTACCTGTTGTTCTTCGGCCGCCCCCAGCTCGACGACATCACCCGCACCGTGCAGGACCGCATCGGGGAACTGGCCGGACTCGACGACGAGGCGCTGGACAAGGCCGCCGCCGAGGTCGACGTCAAGGCGATCCTGGGCACCGGCCACCCGGTCGACGTGGCGCTGTTCGGCCGCATGGTCGCCGACATCCCCAACCTCAACGTCGACGCCGCCTGCCAGGTCGCCCACGCCATCTCCACCCACCCGGTCGAGATCGAGTTCGACTACTACACCGCCGTCGACGACGAGAACACCCGCGAGAACACCGGCGCCGGGATGATCGGCACCATCGAGTTCAACTCCGCCACCCTCTACCGCTACGCCACCCTGGGACTGACCCAGCTGGAGACCAACCTCGGCGGCACCGACGCCGTTCCCGACGCGGTGGAGCTGTTCGTCGACAGCTTCGTGCGCTCCATGCCCTCCGGGCACGGCAACTCCTTCGCCCACCGCACCCTGCCCAGCCTCGTGCTGGTCGTCGCACGCGAGGACCAGCCGGTCAACCTGGTCTCCGCGTTCGAAGAGCCGGTGAACTCCCGCACCGGCGTGCTGGACAAGTCGGTGTCCCGACTGGCCGCCGAGCTGACCAGCGCGACCCAGAACTGGGGACTGCGCCCCGTCCGCACCCTGGCCTGCTACAACAGCACCACCGACGGCCTGGACAGCGCCTTCGGCGCTTCACAGCCCTTCCCCGACCTCCTGGCCGACCTCAAGCGGTTCACCGCCGACTGGCTGGCCGGAGAGCAGACCCGATGACCACCCCTCCCACCCCCGCCTCTGCCGCGGCGGCACCGCCGGCAGCGGCCGACACCGCGGTGCTGCTGCTGCGGCTCGCCGCGCCCCTGCAGTCCTGGGGCAGCACCAGCACGTTCAACCGCCGCGAGACCGCAGACCGGCCCACCAAGTCCGGTGTCATCGGCCTGCTCGCCGCCGCCCAGGGACGAACCCGCACCGACCCCATCACCGACCTGGGCGCGCTGTCACTGGGAGTGCGCGTCGACCAGGCCGGCACCGTGCTGCGCGACTACCACACCAGCAGCGACTACCGCGGCGTCCCGCTGCCCTCGGCGTCGCTGACCGCCAAAGGCGCCCAGAAGCCGACCAGCCCCGCCAAACACACCCACATCACCCAGCGCTTCTACCTGCAGGACGCGATCTTCCTCGCCGCCGTCTCCGGCCCGCGCGACCTGATCGACACCCTGCGCCACGCCCTCACCCACCCCGCGTTCCCCCTCGCCCTGGGACGCCGCTCGTGCGTCCCGACCCAACCACTGCTGCTCGAGGACCACACCCACACCACCATCACCGCAGCACTGCGCGAGACCCCCTGGCTGGTGTCGAAGCACACCAGAGACCAGCTCCGCAAGCGAGGCACCCTCGCCCCGATCGTCACCCTGCCCACCACCACCGACATCTCACCGGCCGACGACAGCGCCGACGACGGCACGGGCACCACCGACGTCGAACACGACCACCCCGTCTCCTTCGCCCCCCTCACCCGAAGTCGCACGACCCGCGCTGTGCGCCACGGCTGGGTCGACATCCCCACCGGCAAAGCCGGCACCGCCGACAACACCGATCACGATCCGTTCGCACTGCTGGAGTGGTGACCTGTGACGTACCTGTCCCGTATCCGACTCAATCCCCTGCGCGTCAAGGGCCGAGACTTCGTGCGCAACCCGCGCACACTGCATGGCGCCGTCATGGGAGGCTTCCCCGACCCACCGCGCGACGGCCGCGTCCTGTGGCGCCTGGACACCCGCGACCAGCGCATCGAACTGCTCGTGCTCAGCCCCGCCCGGCCCGACTGGTCCCACATCGTCGAACAAGCAGGCTGGCCCGACGCAGACGGCGACCACGTCCTCGTCCGCGACTACACACCCGTGCTGGGCCACCTGGCCACCGGCCGCGAGTTCGCCTTCCGCCTCACCGCCAACCCGGTCCAGTCCACCCCCACCCCCGACAAGCGCACCGAGTCCCAGACCGAGCGCCACGGAGCAGACCAGCCCCGACGCGGGTTCCGCCTGGCCCACCGCACCGCCGCCCACCAGCTCGACTGGCTGCTGCGCCGCACGGACAACTGGGGGTTCACCATCCCCACCGCCCGCACCGACACCCCCGCCCCCGGCATGACACCCGACCCCGGCGCCAGCGACCCGCACGAGGTCCGCATCGTCAACACCACCCGCCACGCCATCTCCAAAAAGGGCATGCGCCACCCCGTCACCATGCAGGCCATCACCTTCGAAGGCCGACTCGCCATCACCGACCCCGACAAGCTGCGCACCACGATGCTCACCGGCATCGGCCCCAACAAGGCCTACGGATGCGGCCTGCTCACCCTCGCACCCCTGCGAGGCACCCCGCATGCCTGACATGTGGTGGCAGGCCCACCCCCACGACCTGCACCGGGTCGTCGACCGCGTCTCCAGCGTCTACGCCGAACGCACCCACGTCGACCGCGACGACAACGCCATCGTCCTGATCAACAAAGAACGCACCGTCCGCGTCCCCGCCGCCATGATCGCCGTCGTCCTGCTCGGCCCCGGCACCCGCATCACCCACGCCGCGATGCGCCTGCTCGGCGACTCCGGCACCGCCGTGTGCTGGGTCGGCCAGCACGGCGTGCGCATGTACGCCAGCGGACAAGGCGCCAGCCGCGGCACCCACCTGCTCATGCGCCAAGCCTGGCTGGTCACCCGCACCGCCGAACGCCTCGCCGTGGCCCGCCGCATGTACGCCATGCGCTTCCCCGGCGAAGACGTCTCCACCCTCACCATGCAGCAACTCCGCGGCCGCGAAGGAACCCGCGTCAAGAAGCTCTACCAACAGCACTCCCAACGCACCGGAGTCCCCTGGACCCGCCGCGAGTACAAGGCGGGCGACGCCTTCGCCGCCGGAGACGACGTCAACCGCGTCCTATCCGCCGCCCACTCCGCCCTCTACGGCATCTGCCACGCCGTCATCGCCGGACTCGGCGCCAGCCCAGGACTCGGTTTCGTCCACACCGGATCCGCCACCTCCTTCGTCATGGACATCGCCGACCTCTACAAAGCAGAACTCACCATCCCACTGGCCTTCGACCTCACCGCCCAAGGACTCGTCGAAGAACGCGACGCCCGCACAGCCCTGCGCGACCGCATCGTCGAAACCCGACTGCTGCACCGCATCGTCACCGACATCAAGAACCTCCTGCTGCCAGAGGGCGAACAACTCCTCGACCACGACGCCAGCGAACTGTGGGACGACGAACTCGGCGCCGTGTCCAGCGGTGTCAACTGGGCCTCCGACCCCGACACGCCACCCGGCGAGCATCTGCTGATCATCGGCCCCGAGTTCGACGACACCCAACCCGCGAAGGTGGAGTTTTGACCGTCGTCGTCCTCATCGCCGCACCCGAAGGGCTCCGCGGCCACCTCACCCGCTGGATGGTCGAAGTCTCCGCCGGCGTCTTCGTCGGCACACCCAGCCGCCGCGTCCGCGACCGACTCTGGGAACTGCTCTCCGAACGCATCCGAGACGGCCAAGCCGTCATGACCGAACCAGCCGACAACGAACAGGGCTGGACCGTCCGCACCGCCGGGCACGACCGCTGGTACCCCGTGGACTACGACGGCCTCGTCCTGTCCGCCCGACTCCGCCGACCAAGACCTAACAGCCGCCAAGAAGCCCTCAAACGCAGTGAATCAGAAACACTGTGACCATTCACAAAACCGCAGATCAGTAAGCCTCGTCCCCGCGCACGCGGGGGTCTTCCGTCCGCACGAGACTGGCGCACCCCCGCGGTGGGCTCGTCCCCGCGCACGCGGGGGTCTTCCCGCCGTGGTCGAGGTCGACGAGGTCGAGATCGTCTCGTCCCCGCGCACGCGGGGGTCTTCCCCCCGCACCTCCGCCGCCCAGGGCGTCGGTGTCCTCGTCCCCGCGCACGCGGGGGTCTTCCCCGACTGCCGGGCTGGCCGGGGACGCTCCCCTCCTCGTCCCCGCGCACGCGGGGGTCTTCCGCGGTCCGGACCGAGCAGCTGCGCCGCGCCACCCTCGTCCCCGCGCACGCGGGGGTCTTCCTTCGTCTGCGCCAACACGGCCGACGTGGACGAGCTCGTCCCCGCGCACGCGGGGGTCTTCCCCGGCCGTGTCCGGCGTGTGGACCGGATCCGTGCTCGTCCCCGCGCACGCGGGGGTCTTCCCACCGGCGACACGACGCCGGACACCGCGCCCGTCTCGTCCCCGCGCACGCGGGGGTCTTCCCGACAACCTCAACCTCCGCATCGCCGAAAACTCCTCGTCCCCGCGCACGCGGGGGTCTTCCCCTACAGGGTTCGGCGGAGAGATCGGAGAGCACCTCGTCCCCGCGCACGCGGGGGTCTTCCTTGCGCCTCGATCCGGGCGCGGTCGGTGGGCTTCTCGTCCCCGCGCACGCGGGGGTCTTCCCTCGCGCAGCGACAGCCGCGGGAACGCGTCGTCCTCGTCCCCGCGCACGCGGGGGTCTTCCTGCGGATCAGCAGCGCGTCGGGCACGAGCTCGTCTCGTCCCCGCGCACGCGGGGGTCTTCCCGGCCGTTTCGGTCAGCCCGAGAGGTAGGTCCACTCGTCCCCGCGCACGCGGGGGTCTTCCCCGGGCGACCGCGTGCGCCTCGTGCTGCACGTGCTCGTCCCCGCGCACGCGGGGGTCTTCCACTGGTCTGCGTCGGCACCCAGTCACCTCCTGTCTCGTCCCCGCGCACGCGGGGGTCTTCCGTCCGGGTGCCCGCCCCCGGTCACCGGCAGGGCCTCGTCCCCGCGCACGCGGGGGTCTTCCGTGCCTCGTCCGGCTCCCCCACGCCCCCAGCTCCTCGTCCCCGCGCACGCGGGGGTCTTCCGCCCGTGTAGACGTGGACGGAGACGCCGTCGCGCTCGTCCCCGCGCACGCGGGGGTCTTCCGACCACACGAGACTGGCGCACCCCCGCGGTGGGCTCGTCCCCGCGCACGCGGGGGTCTTCCCTGCTCGACACCATGGTGGAGCTCAGCTCGACGCTCGTCCCCGCGCACGCGGGGGGTTTCCCCTGGAGAACACGTCTGATAACCCCGAGCCGATCTCGTCACCGCGCGGGGGTCTTCCAGCAGATTCTCCCTGTACACGCGGGGCTTCCCGCGTTCGCGCTGAAGTGGCCCGGTCGGACGGTGGATGTACGACTGCGGTTTGCTTCCTGGGCAGTGGTTCTCGGCAGGGAAGGAGGAGCGGATGAGGAGGCGTCGGTCTGCCAGAGATGACGTGAACATGCGTCAAGTGACGTCAACTGTGCCGAGGCAGCTCATAAAGAGGACGTTTCCGCAGGTCAGGACATGTTTTAGACGTGTCTGGGGGTCAAGGGGTCACAGGTTCGAATCCTGTCGTCCCGACGGTCTGAATCAGCCCTGCTGAGCAAGGTGTAACGCCTGGTAAACAAGGCTTTTTCGTGTCCGGTGGTCGATCTGGGGCATGATCTACATGAGGCACAGTTGTGGACCACTTGTGGGCCGTTGCAGGTGTTTCGACAGCAGATTACCCGCGTCGGTGACCGATCGACGGTCGGGATGCAGGTACCTCTGCGTCGTCAGTGAGCCGTGACCGGCGATCTTCTGCAGATGGTGGACCGGCACTCCGGCATCGGCCATCCACGTCAGACCGGTGTGCCGCAGGTCGTGACGGCGTAGGTGCTCGTACCCGAGCTTGCTCACGACTTCATCCCAATGGGTCGCATCGCGCAGAACGGCCATGGAAATCCGGCCTCCCCGCGGACCGACGAACAGCCGCGCGTCCTCGGTTCCATCCGTCGCGCTGATCCGGCGTTCCACGAGTTCGCGAATCTCCCTAATGATCGGCACATGGCGAGCACGTTTTCCCTTCGTGCCCTTGTCGATCAGCCCGCCCGGACCGTTGGTGGTCTGGTGACGGACATTCCACGTCCACTCACTGGCTTTAATGTCCTTCACCCGGCAAACGGACACCTCGCTGATACGCGCCGCGGTGCACGCAGCGAACAGCACAACATCGCGCCACCCCTCGTACTCGTCGGCGGAGCGGGACACCAACGCGTCAGCAAGCCGAGTCAGCACCCGCCAATCTACCAGCGCGAGCGACCCCGGGTCGTCCAACTCGTCCTCAGCACTGGCGTACTCCCGCTGCCACCCGGTGATCCGGGCGGGATTCCGGTCGATGATCTCGTCCCGCAACGCCTGCTCCATCACACGGACCAGTACTGCGATGCTGTTCTTCACCGTCGACCTGCCGCACTCGTCGGCGATCCACGCGTGCACCGCGCGGTCAACGACGCCATAACTGACCATCTGGACAGCAACGTGCCCGATGGTCGGGATCACGCGCTTTCGCCACCCGGCCAGGTAGGGATCGGTCGTCGGCCTCCAACCCTCGGAGCGCCAACGCCATGTTGACGTTGCCGTAGGCGGCAAGCGTCATCGTTCCCGCGGTCGGATCCACCCCCGCCTGCTGCTGCCTGCTTCATCGAGTCGATCCAGGCTTGAGCCTGGTCTTCGGTCTCGCACGACTCAGACATAGAGCATCGGCGCCGCGTTTCGGGGTCGGTCCGTCGGATGCGGGCGCGGTAGGGAGTGGGGCGGTGCGGCATGTACTCGATGTCGTCGGCCACCTTGACGCCGATCGGAGAAGTTGGGGCTCGAACGCATCCCGCAGCGCCTACTGGCCGTGGACTGGGCTCCGAACAATAGTGAAGGTGACAAAGTCCTTTGGTTGTTTGATTGCAGAGCGATCGGTGACGGCGAGCAGAAAATTAAGCTTGACCGTTCTGACCTGTATCAAATGAAATGGGTACCAGCGTCAGAGATTGGCAATTATTTGATTGCTAGGCTGGCTCGACGAGTTGTGCATGCCTGTTATTCACATAGTCAAGGCCGCGTCATTTGTCTTGAGTACGGGCTTCCTGCAGGAATTGACGAGGGCATGTCGCAATCCGGTGTCCGATAGGGGAATTATGGGTTGTCGAGAGAGGCGGATTAAATGTTGCGCACCTAATAATAGGTGGTGAAATTTCTGCGCTGCCTACTAAAATCACTCGAACGAGTGAATCTAATTTGTAGCATTGATAAAGGTTCTTCTAACGGGTAAGGTGTTATCTCGTGGTAAAAGATCCGAGCCAAGAAGAAGATCAAGTATTTGAGGATGAAGTTCGACGCTTTGCGCGCCTTCTGTACCCAGGAAATGAATCGCGTGGCGCTCAAATGATTGATGACAAGGAGAGAGATGCAGTATTTGTTACAGATGACTTTGCAATAGCCATCGAGGCGACCAGGTCCACAAAGAAGGAAAAAGCGAAAAAAGACGGAACTAAGTTGAGAGATATTGTCTTGATGCTTAGCCGTCAATATCCGGATAAGGCAGTTAGAGGGTTTTTTATTACAGAGCAAGAGCCATCGGCGCATCAGAGGGAAGCTGTCGCCAAGATATCTCCGCAAATTTCTGTTATGAGTTTCTCGGTGTATCAGCATAAATTGATTGACTCAGGCAGATACATAAGTGATCGGAAAAACTACCCCTTTGGCAGCGCGCTGGATCCTTTTACTCAAAAACCGCAAATCCGAGACCGGTACATCCCGATTGGGCTTGCTGAGCTGCCAGATAAGAAAATTTCAAAAAGTGTCGATGAAATTCAGACTGAATTAAAATCTGGGCGCATTGTGGCTCTGTTGGGTGAGTTTGGCGCTGGCAAGAGTATGACAATGCGTCAGATATTTCTAAATCTCTCCAAAGACTTACTCGCGGCTCGAAGTAGTATTTTTCCAGTATATCTAAATCTGCGTGATCACAATGGTCAAAGTGATCCGTCAGAGGCTTTGTTTAGGCATTGTACTCGTGTCGGCTTTGAGCACGACAAGCAATTGGTTAGGGCATGGCGCGCAGGTCAAACTATAGTTTTACTGGATGGATTCGACGAGATATCGTCCCCCGTCTACCCCGGTACGATAAACTCCCTTGAGACAGTAAGAAGGAGAACTGTAACTCTAGTTCGAAATTTTATAGATCAAACTCCTCACGGGACTGGGGTTATGGTTGCCGGAAGGCAACATTATTTTGATAGTAACTCCGAGATGACGCGCGCATTAGGTCTCCCTAAAGATGCGCTTATGTTAAGTGCTTCTGACCTGACCCTAGATCAGGTGCGTGAACTGCTATCATTTCGCGAAAAAAAAGATAGTTTTCCTGCGTGGATCCCTCCTCGACCTCTTCTGGTCGCGCATCTTGCAAGTCGTGACGTGTTGAAAGACCTTGATGGAAAACAATTTGCTAATATCTCCGACGTTGACCGGGCTGCTGGCTGGGACCATCTGATTGGCGTTATTAGCAATCGTGAAGCTCGCCTCGGATTCGAAGTAGATGGAACTGCTGTCCGTATGATTCTGGAACGCCTTGCGTCTATGGCTAGATCTACAGCAAGCGGACTCGGGCCACTAAAATTTGATGAGCTGGTCAATGCATTCAAAATGGTCAGTAATGATTTTCCTGACCAGGAGTCTTTTGTTCTACTTCAGCGCCTAGCCACTTTGCAAGTTTATGAGCCGGATAAAAATACTCGTACATTTATTGATGACGATCTCGCGGATGCACTTCGGGTAGGGGATGTTATCCGCTACGTCGAATGGCCAATTAGAAATCAGCACGAGCACCTTCTGGGAATTCAAACGCCTTTGGGGAACCTTGGTCAAGAGGTTTTGCGACATCTTTTTAAGGACAGGGATATTGCGATTGGCGCGCTAAAAAATGCATTGAAAAAATCAGTTCTTATAGATGACCGCCTGCAAGTGATTTCCGCAGATCTAGTGCAACTACTCCTGCAAATGGGAGAATCGATTGATGTAGATGTGGCACTAACTTCACTTTTTTTCCCATCTCTTACCATGTCGGGATCAACATCTGCTGAAAGGGTCACGCTTTCAGATTGCATCATCCAGGAGTTGGACGTTACGGAAATATCGGATATCACCAAGTTGCCGCTCATGTATAACTGTGAAATCGAGGTTATGTCTGGCGTCTCTGGTCTGGATGCTTTTTCTCAGGAGAGGCTGCATGGCTGTAATATTGGAGCTTTTTCGGATAGTTCGGAAAACTCGACAGCGATCCTTTCGCTTCCAATTGACGATCTTCATCGAGTTATTTTGACGATCCTGCAGAAGCTCTTCATGAAAAGTGGTAAGGGGCGACGGGAGCTTGCCTTTTATCGGGGAGGGCTCACGGAAAACCAAAGATCTTTGGTGCCAAGTGCACTTGAGAAGTTGCAAACAGAATCTTTTGCTTGGAAGGAACGTCACCGTGGCACGATACTTTGGTCGCCTAATCGATCCATGGCTGATCGTGTCATGAAAATGCTATCCGCTCCATCTCTAAGTGATGACCCGCTTTTGAAGGTAAAGAAATAAATACTTGAGGGCGGCAATCTTATGCATTTTCATTACATGAATCTACAGTAGCAGACTTTTGTTTGTCCGATCCTGATGGTCTTTTGCGGACCTAGTGGCGAGTAGGTCGGACGAGCATATGTGGAGAGGAGTGCATTTCAGGCGCTTGACGGTCGATCAAGTAGCGCAGTGCCCGTGGACCAAGTGTGGACCAGAAACTCAGCAACAGTAGCAAAACCTGAGGATTTGGCCTACGTGAGCGAGCCTTAGAGCCGGTCTCACGTGGCGGTGACGGTGCTGGGATGATGTGGTGCCGTGGTCGATCAGTTGTCGTCGCGGTTG
>NZ_JAEIOJ010000013.1:29072-137237 GCF_016464305.1 Umezawaea beigongshangensis | reverse complement strand
GTTGTGGTTGAGCATCCGGGCCTCTTCCTGGGCCAGGACAACCACCCGCCTCGCGCGGTCGGTGAACCTCTCGAACACTGCGTCCCTCCCAGCCCGAGACCGGTAACGCCGGACTTCGAGCGTACCAAATAACTATATGAATTTATATCTATCTCGCTCGCTCGTCATCGGTGAGCTCGCGCCCCCAGCGCGCCAGGGCCAGCAGGGGCACCTGGAGCCTGCGTCCCAGATGAGTCAGCCGGTACTCCCCCCGCCACTCCGCGACGCCGCTCGCGCACAGCGCCTCCAGCCGGGGGGTGAGCAGGTCGGGCGTCAGGCCCGGCACGCCCTCCAGCAACTCGCGCTCGTCGGCGGGCGCGACGAGCAGCTCCCGCACCACGAGCATCGTCCACATGTCCCCCACCACCTCCAGCCCCGCGGCGAGAGGGCAGAACTGGCGGTGCTCCGCGTCGTCGGACAGCACGTCGGATCAGCTCCTCACCACCGCGCAGCGGCACGGGGCCGCCGCCCGCTCGTCGAGCGTCGGACTGGCGTGCTTCACCATCGCGACCACCATCGGGACGAACACGATCGCGTTGTAGAACAGGTGCAGCTCCACGCGCGGCAGCACGAACTGGAGCAGGCTGGTGGGCACGGCGCGGTTCGCCAGGTTCGCACCCGAGAGGGCTTGGACCAGCAGGAGCAGGTGCTCGAAGTGGTGCCACACCTGGATCACCAGCGCGGCGGTCCACCAGGTGCGCGCCCGGCCGACGAAAGCGGGCCGCAGCAGGAACAGCCCGATCATCATCACCAGCGCGTACCCGTAGTGCATCCACTCGGAGTGCACCAGCCACGGGAACGGCACGCCCAGCACACCGCGGGCCTCCGCGACCGGCATGCCCAGCACGTACACCTGGACGGCCTGGGCCACGTGCTCGGCCCAGTGGGCGGCGACCACCACCGCGAACAGCAGCAGCGCCGTGCGGTGCCGGTCCGAGTTGAGGCTCCGCAGCACCGGCGCTCCCGGGACGTGGATCATGACACGGTCTCCTTCTCCTTCTCGAACAGGACCAGGGCACGGGACAGCTCGTCGGGGACCTGCACGGGCAGCACACCGCCCCTGGTGCGGCGCAGGCACGACACCACCTGCCCGCCGCGGGCGACCATGCTCCCGTCGCGGCGGAACTCGTAGTCCATCTCGACCCGGCTGCCGCGCTTGCGGCGCAGGGTCATCGCGATCTCCACCTCGTCCAGGGCGAAGCACTCCGAGAAGTACTCCATCGCGCAGGACACGGTCGCCAGCGCCAGCTCGCCGCACCGCACCTCGGCGAGCACGCCGGGGGCGTGGTCGGCGAGGAACGCCTCGCGGCAGTGCCCCTGCCAGTGCAGGTAGTGGGCGAAGTACACGTTGCCGACGACGTTGGTCTCGTCGAACGTGACACGATGCCGGAACACGTACTCGCGCACGTCAGAGCACCTCCACAGCGATCGCGATGACGGGGTCGCCGATCCCGGCCACGGCGTACCGGGCGACCACGACGACGGCGTTCGGGGCTCGCAGCACGACCAGGCCGTCGTCGGTCACCTCGGCGATCTCCAGGGCGGCCCGCCGGTCGAGCCCGGCGCGGCCGAGCGCGGCACGGCCGGCCGCGATGCGCCCGGCGGCCACCTCGACCGGCTCGTCCAGCTTGCCCGCCACGGAGACCGCGGTGCCGCCGTCGAACTCCTCACCGGGCTCCAGCGCGGTGCTCGTGCCCCACGCGACGCCGACGGCGTGGTCCGCGCGGGCCAGCAGGACGTGGTCGTGGGCCTCCGCCACGACCCAGCCGTCCCGCGGGTGGTCGACGCCCGTGACGACGAGCTCCACCCGCGGTGCGACGTCCAGCTCGACCAGGCGGCGACTCAGCACCGGGCCGAGCAGGGAGACCGGCAGCGCCTCCTCCCAGCGGTTGGGTCCGATGGCGCGCAGTCGCAGCCCGTCCCACCGGGCGACTCGCGCACCGGCTGCGTCGAGCACGTCCACGTCGAACACGAAGTCGTCGACGGTGTGCTCGCGCTCCACCGCGTGCACGCGGAGCACGCCCTCCGGCGCGCGCCACGCGGTGAACCGGTCCACGCCGACGGGCAGTGCGCGGCGGTGCGGGACGCACGCCAGCAGCACGTGGAGGACCGCGTCGTGCGCGCCGAGGTCGCCCAGCAGGAGTCGTTGGTGGTGGAAGTCGGAGAACCACTGCGTGCCGGGTTCGGCGCGCACCCCGGCCCGGACCTCGAACGCGGACAACCACTCGTAGCCCAGCAGCCGGCGGAACCGGCCCCGGTGGAACAGCAGCGGCCCGTAGAACGGGTGGGGGCCGGCGGCGACGGGCGCGGTGCCGTCCGGCTCGCCGCCCGCGCCGGCTTCCGGCGCCTCGCGGACCACGGCGGTGAAGCGGTCGGCCGCGTAGGCGTCGCTGTCGTCGCGCACGGCGACCCTGGTGGAGCCCGCGCCGTCGTCGAGTGCCAGCACCCGGATCGACCGCGTGCCGCGCTCCGGCACCGTGACCGGGCTGCGCAGGTCGAGGTCGCGGAACTCCCACGCCCGGTGCGCACCGACCACCAGGGACACCGCCTGGGCCATGGCCTCCAGTCCGGCCACGGCGGGCAGCACGGGCACGCCCCGGACGCGGTGCTCGTCGAGGTACGGGTCGTTGCCCAGGGACAACTCGGACTCCAGCACGGCCTCCACCCCGGCGTAGCGCACGCGCGGGTCCTCGGCGAAGCGCAGCGGCTCGGGAGCCTCGCCCTCGACGGTCAGCGTGGGGCCCTCCGGGAAGCGACCGGTGATCAGCAGCGTCACCGGGGCGTCGCGATCGGTCAGGGCGGCGAGCAGGGCGAGCGGACCGTCCGCCGCGGCGATCGGCGCGATGCCTGCGGCCGCCAGGCCCTCCACCACCCCCATGCGCTCCCCCATGCCCAGCCCGTCCCACAGCGACCACTCCACCAGGTGGTGCCGGCGCTGCGGGAAGCGCTCGGCGGCGCGCTCCAGCTCGTCGCGCAGCCAGTCGTTGGCCACGCAGTACTCGGCCTGGCCGGGCAGTCCGCGGCGACCGATGATCGAGCCGAAGCCGACCACGAGCCGCAGCTCCGGCGCGGCGTCGAGCAGCAGCCGCAGACCCGTCACCTTGGGGGCGAGGGTGTCGCGGAGCGTGTCGGCGGACACCGCGCCCAGCAGGCGGGGCCGGTTGACGCCGGCGCCGTGCAGCAGACCGCGCACCGGCCCGACCTCGGCGGCGGCGGCCAGGGCGGACGCGACCTGCGCGGCATCGGTGACGTCGGCCCGCACGTACCGGACGGTGACGTGCTCGCCCAGGGCGCGCAGCGCGTCGGCCACCCGCGGCGAGTCGGGCGCGGAGCGGCCCAGCACCACCAGGGCGCACCCGGTGCGCCGGGCCAACGCGACACCGCACTCGGCGGTGATGCCGCCGACGCCACCGGTGACCAGACAGACGTCACCGGGGCCCAGCGGCAGCTCGCCGCCGGGGTGCGGCCGGCGCAAGCGCGTGGTCACGCGCTCAGCGCCGCCGTCGGGCCGCGCGCGCAGCTCGCGGTAGCCGGCCGAGGCGACCAGCCTCGGGTCCAGGGTGTCACCGGCCACCTGGACGACGGTGACCGAGTGCCCGTCGAGCTCGACGGCGGCGCTGCGGCCCACGGCGGCGGCGGCCGGATGCCCCCGGTGGGCGACGAGCAGGCGGCGGGGCCGGTGTCCGGCGATCGAGGCGAGCACGCGCGCCACCTCCTCGGGCCGCTCGTCCTCCAGCCAGACGGCGAGGTTCCGCTCGCCGGGCACGCCGGGGAGCCCGCGCACGGCGTGCAACCAGTGATCGGGTGGCGCGTCGACCGCCCACGTGCCGCCGGCGGGTGCGTCGGTCGGCTCGAACGGCACCCGGACGTGCTCGAAGGAGCGCACCCAGCGGTCCAGGCCCGCGGGTGGGCCGTCGCCCTCCGCGTCGACGGCGGGCAGGGAGCCCAGCATCGCGGCGACCTCGGCGACGGTGACGTCCACGCCGGACAGCGCGCTCTCCGGCGGCCTGCGCCCCAGCGCACCCGCGATCGTCCCGACCACCTGCACCACCTGCAGCGAGTTGAGGTGCAGGTCCCCGAGCAGCGTGCTGTCGGGTCTGATGACGGCCTGCGGCAGCTCCAGCACGCGGCTGAGCTGATCGCGCACGACGGTCAGCGGGTCGGCGTCGTGCGCCGCCACCCGCGGTCCGGGCAGCGCCGTCCCGTCGGGGGGCGCCAGCACGTCCGCGACGTCGGCGGGGAGCGCCGGAGCCAGGCCGGGCAGGTCCGTCTCACACGGGTTGGCCAGCAGCTCGATCCTGGTGTCCAGACCGAGGGGCCGGTGGACGCGGCCCGCGAACCACGCGCCGAGGTCGCCCGCCGAGCACGCGGCGAGCACGGCGGTGGTCAGAGCGTGCCGCGTCGGGTTCCCGCTGTCCAGGGACAGGGCGGTCGCGCCGGCCGCGCGGGCCAGGTCGGTGAGCGTGGTGCCGGGGCCCGCCTCCACGAGCAGGTCGCAGCGCTCGACGAGCCGGGCCAGCGCCTCGGTGAACCGGACGGGCCGGGTGAGCTGCTCGGTGAGCAGGTCCACCAGGTCCGTGCCCGACGTCAGCGGGCGGCCGGTGACGGTGGAGAACACCGGTCGGGACGGCGGCTGGAACGGCACGGACGCCAGCGCCTCGCGCAGCGGTGCGCCCGCCGCGCGCATGGCGGAGCTGTGGAAGGCGTGGGACACCGGCAGCGGAGTGGCCCGCACACCGCGGGCGCGGGCGCGGGCCACCAGGGTCGCGACCTGGTCGGCCGGTCCGCCCACGGTGGTCTGGACCGGGCCGTTGAACCCGGTGATCTCGACGTCGAGGTCCTCGCCCAGGGCGCGAGCGGTGTCCTCGTCGCCCGCGACGCCCGCCATGGCCGTACCGGGCGCGCCGTGCTCCGCCATCACCCGGCCGCGGACCACGGCGACGTCCTGCGCGGTCGCCGGGTCCAGCGCACCTGCCCACACCAGGGCGGTCAGCTCGCCCAGGCTGTGGCCGACCGCGCCGACCGGGCGGCAGCCGGACGCGGTGAGCCACCCGAGGGCTGCCAGCGACTGGCGGACGACCGCGGGCTGCGCGACGGCGGTGTCCGTCGCGCCGTCGGTGACGGTGACACCCGCCTCGGGCACTCCCAGGCCCTCGGCCCAGGTGTCGAGTCGCGCGCGCACGGGCGCGGCCTGGCCGGGCAGCAGCAGGCCGACGCGGCGCGGCGGCCCGGCGGCGAGCACAGCGCCGGCCGCTTCGTCCACCAGCAGGTCACCGTCCCACGTGGACAGCGCGGCACGGGCGGTGACCGCGGCGTCCCGCAACCGGTCAGGGGTGTCGGCGACGAGCGCGCAGCGCACCGCTCCCGGCTCGCGCCGCTCGGCGTGGGCGGTGGCGGCGAGGTCGTGCAGCTCAGCGTCGCTCAGGGCGGGCGCGAGGGCGGTCAGCGCGTCCAGGCGCTCGCCGAGCGCGGCGCGGTCGGCGGCGTCGAGCAGCACGACGTCGTGCCGGGGCGCGGGCCGGCTCAGCGCCGCCGCGGGCACGGACACCGCGGTGGTCTGCCCTCCCGCCGCGCCCCGCAGCACCACGTGGGCGTTGATGCCGCCGAACCCCATGGACGACACCGACGCCCTGGGGGTGGCCGCCGACCACGGTTCCGCCTCCCCCAGCAGGCGCAGCGGCGTGCCGGGCGCGCGCAGCAGCTCGTGCGGGTCGTCCACGCCGGTCGTCGGAGGCAGCGTGCGGTGGTGCACCGCCAGCACGGCCTTGATCAGACCCGCCACACCCGCCGCGGCCTTGGTGTGCCCGATGTTGGCCTTGACCGACCCGAGGGCGGCGCGGGGCGAGCCCTCCCCCCGGACCTCGCACAGCGCGGTCAGCTCCACCTCGTCGCCGATGCGCGTGCCGGTGCCGTGGCCCTCGACCAGCTCGACGGCGTGCGGCTCGATCCCGACCATCCGGTAGGCGCGGGCCATGGCGAGCGTCTGGCCGTGCGCCTTGGGCCGGGTGAGGCCGCCCGAGCCGTCGGAGGAGGTTCCCCACCCCTCCAGCACGGCGTAGGTGCGCACGCCCTCGCGCTCGGCGTCCTCGGCGCGCATCAGGGCCACCACGCCGCAGCCCTCCCCCGGCAGGAAACCGGTGGGGCGGCGGTCGTAGACGCGCATCTCGTCGACCGCGAGCGCGCCGGTGCGGGCGAAGCCGACCAGCTCGAACGGGTCGAGGCTGAGGTCGACACCGCCCGCGAGGGCGAAGCTCAGGTCACCGTCGAGCAGCGCGCGACCGGCCGTCATCACCGACAACAAGCTCGACGCGCACGCGCCGTCCACGGTGAAACCGGTGCCGTGGAAGTCGAAGTGGTTGCACACGCGGCCCGCGATGGTGTTGGACAGGGCGCCCGCCAGCGACTCGTCGCCGGGCACCGGGAACGGCGCGCGCACCAGCTCGCCGAGCAGCGCGAGCGCGTGCCGGCTCTGCTCGGCGTCGACGCCGGCGCCGGCGAGCGCCGCCGTGGCGGCGCGGCGCAGGAACGGCCAGCGCAGCCGCAACTGCGCCGCGCGGGAGAACTCGCCGGTCATGGTGTTGCCCAGCAGCACACCCACCCGGTCGCGGTCGAGTCCGCGGCCGGCCGGGAAACCCGCGTCGGCGAGGGCGTCGGCGGCGGTCTCCAGCGCGAGCCAGTGCGCGTGGTCGACGGCGCGGTGCAGCGGTCCTGGCACGCCGAAGCGCTCCCGGTCGAACGACCAGCCGCGCAGCAGGCCCGCGTGGGTCGAGTAGGTGCGGTCGGGGTCGTCGGCCGGTCCGACGTAGGCGCTCGACAGCCGCTGCTCGGGCAGCCTGCGGAACCCCCGCCGGCCGCCCAGCACGGTCTCCCACAACCTGGTGGGCGAATCCGCGTCGGGGTAGCGGCAGGCCAGGCCGACCACCGCGACGCCACCGGAACCGCTCATGAGGCGCTGCTCCCCGTCGGCCGGGGCGTCGCGCGCCGTGCCGCGACCAGCAGCACGAACGCCCGCAGGACGCAGGTGATCACCAGGGCGAAGAAGAGGCCGAAGGACACCCCGGACAGCACCAGCGCGGCGTAGACGGCGGCGGCTGTCACGCCGAAGACCACCTGGTTGCGAGCCTTGACCGGGGTGCTGCCGGGATCGGTGATCATGTAGTTGGTGAACAGGATGAACGCGAGGCCGGTCATCGGCACGAGCGCGCCGAGCAGCGAGTGGTCGAGCAGCAGCCAGCGCAGCACGGCTTGCAGGACGAACGCGCCCAGCCAACCCGCGATCAGCGGCATCTTGCCGGTCAGCTTGGCGTTGAGCACGGTGCCGAACATCAGGATGCCGAGCGGGAGCAGCCAGTCCAGCGCCGTCACGGTGAGGTTGGTGAAGTGGTAGGGCGGCGCGATGCCCACCCACGGGAAGAGCACCAGGACCACGGCGATGCCGGTGTTCGACGGGTTGAGCACGTGCCGCAGCTTGCCGTTGACGCGCAGCCGCACCAGGTACTTGCTGCCGTTGCCGACGGTGATCGCGAACAGGTAGGGCCACAGGGAGGTGTTGCCCCACAGCAGCATGCCGCAGGCCAGGCCGGTGATGTGCGCGGGCAGCAGGAACACCACCAGCGAGCGGAACCCGCCCGCGTAGGCCGGCTTGCGGTTCTGGGACCAGGAGTCCAGCCACTCGAACAGCAGCGCCGTGGCGTAGCTGGTCAGCGCGGCGGCGATCGGCGTGATCGGCGCCTGTTCGAAGCCCAGCACGGTGTGGCCGAGGACGTTGAAGATCGTGATGGTGGTGGCGAAGCGGGCCAGCGCGCGCACGCGCTTCACCTCGGGCGCCGGACCGGCCACGGGCGCTGCGGCGGGTGGCGCGGTGGTCCCGGTGTGCTGGTCGAGGTCGGACGTGGCCGTCGTGGTCATCGCACTTCCACCGTTCCGTCGCTGTTGAGCAGGATGGTCCCGTGGCCAGGCCGAACGTCCGCGGTCGCCTCGTGCAGGCCCGCGGTGTCGCGCCAGGTGATCGTGGCGGGCGTCGCGCCGCCACCCGGCAGGGCCAGGTGCACCCTCGCCGCGGAGACCCCGGCGTGGCCGTTGGCGGGGTAGAGCTGGGTGCGCTGCGGGTGGTCGGGGTGGTGCAGCCGCACCTGGGCGCCGATCACGTCGGTCACGGCGTCGTCCGCGCCCGCGGGGGCGGGACGCACCAGGCGCAGGTCCGCTGCCGGGCCGGCCGCCGCGGTGTTGCGCAGCAGGACCGAGTCCTCCCACTGGTTCGCCACGACCGCGTCGAGCTTGTTGTCACCGTCCACGTCGCCGTGGGCGATGGCGCGCGTGTTGTCGCCGGCCGCGATGCCGGTGGCCGCGGCCAGATCGGTGTAGCGGCCGTCGGGTCCCCGCACCCAGAACCGGTTCGGCTCGTGACCGGAGAGGTCGTCGCCGGACCGGAAGTTCGGCCAGAACGCGGGGTGGCGCACCAGGTCGTCGTTGCCCATGGCGAGTTCCTGGAGCAGCGGCCACCGGTCGGTGTCGCCCTTGAGGAACCCGTTGGCCTGCATGATCTCGTCCACGCCGTCGTTGTCGAAGTCGCCGCTGCGCACGTCCCAGCACCACCCGGCGCGAGCCAGGCCGAGTTCCTCGCTGCGCTCGTCGAACGGGAGTTCTCCCCCGGCGAGGTCGGCGGGCGAGCCGGTCGGAGTGAAGGCGAAGTTGCTCTCGTGCAGGGCGAACGGGGTGGTGATGTTGCTGACCACCATCGTGGGCAGCGGGGCGTCCCCGTCGTAGGTGAAGGTCACTCCCATGCCCTTGAACGAGTCGCGGCCCAGGACGGTCGACTTGGGAGTGGTCCAGTCGCGATCGCCGCGGACCTCCTCGAACTTCGCGTTCCCCGGCGTGGACCGGTTGACCATGAACTGGTCGGGACCGAAGTCGTTGGCCTGGTAGATCTCCGGCAGGCCGTCGCCGGTCATGTCCTGCAAGCCGGTGGCCAGCGTCCAGGAGGCGGCGGCGTCGCGGGAGAACGCGGTGCTGGCGTCGGTGTAGGTGGGCAGCTCGTCCGGCCGGCCGGTGGGCTTGCCGAGCAGCAGGCGGTTGAGACCGGCGTTGCGGGCCAGGCCCATCGAGTTCTGCATCTGCATCCGGGTCTCGTCGTGCGCTTCGGGGTCGAGCACGCGCGCGCCGTCCGGGAAGTAGTTGCCGATCAGCAGGTCCAGGTGGCCGTCACCGTCGACGTCGCCGACGTTGAAGGTGCCGGAGTGCCACACGGCCATCGGGTTGATCAGCTCGACCGCGCGGTGGCCGTCGGCGGTCGGTGCGCCGACACCTCCCGTGTTGAGGTGGACGACGGGCGAGCGGCCCCAGTAGTGCACGATGTGGTCGATGTCGCCGTCCACGTCGACGTCGACCGGAACGCAGCCCATCGGTGCCATGGTGTGGTCGTGGGGCAGGCCGTCGGGCGTGAGCCGAACCGGGGCGTACCCGTCCGCGGCGGACGCGCGCGCCGGGCGCAGCGTCACCGAGTCGTCGCGCGGATCGACCAGGCAGAGGTCGCCCGCGTGGCCCTGACCGCGCAGGTCGGACAGCCCGGCGGCGGCTCCGACGGAGGAGATCCAGCCGCGG
The DNA here is from genome assembly GCF_016464305.1 of Umezawaea beigongshangensis. Lineage (GTDB taxonomy): Bacteria > Actinomycetota > Actinomycetes > Mycobacteriales > Pseudonocardiaceae > Umezawaea_A > Umezawaea_A beigongshangensis. The sequence goes on along the minus strand of NZ_JAEIOJ010000013.1, from coordinate 127,598 downwards.
ATGCCGTGCAGGCCGGGCGCGACGGTCCGCTCGGTGCGGGCGCCGGACGGAACGGGGTTGAGGGTCTCGGTGGCGAAGCCGTAGCGCGCCGCGAGCGCGTCCACCTCGGCGCGGCCCAGGCCGGGTCGGGCCACCATGACCCCGAGCGCGGCGCAGAGGGCGCCGATGACGCCGAACACCAGAAGTTGTCGTGCGTTGATGGGCATGTCGTTCGCACTCTCCCCAGTTGCGGTCAACAGCGTGCGGTGACGAGTGCGCGCAGCGTCGCCTTCCACCGCAGGTACGACCGGATGTCGTCGGAATCGGACAGGTCGTGCGCGGCCGTCTCGCTCCACCCGGCGGCCTCGTCCGCGTCGACGCCGAGGAAGCGCGCCGCCGAGCGCGCCGTGTGGGGCGGCACGATCCCGGAGCGGTGCCGGGCCGAGGCGCCGAACACCACACCCTGGGCGAAGTGGGCGTAGTGGGGCTTCGCCGCGCGCTCCAGCTCGTCGAACGCCTGCTCGTCGGCGGCGCCCGCGTACGTGACGGCCAGGCCGACCCCGGCCCACAGGTGCGGCCGGGCCGGCGCGGCGGCGCGGTCGATCACACCGGCCACGCCCGCCGGGTCGGCGGACTCCGCGAACCACAGCGCCCGTCCACAACCGGCGAGCTGCGCCTCCCAGAGCGGCCCCGGTCTGCGCGCGGCCCGCCGGTGCAGGGCGCGCAGACCGCCGAAGTACACCTCGCCGAAGCCCGAGCCGTCCACGGCCAGCCACCGCAGCAGCGGGGTGGCTGGCAGCCGTGGCAGAGCGGTCACGCGCAGCGGCGTCGCCAGCCAGCCCGCCCCGACGTGCACCAGGTGCACGTAGCCGTCGCCGGGGCCTTCGAGCAGCCGGCGCAGTGCACCGGCGCGGCCCGCGGTGGCGAGGTCGAGCAGTCCCGCGAACATCCCGGCGCCCTCGTAGGCGAAGCCGCGCTCGGCCTCGGGCACGCGGGCGTGCAGTTCGTCGTGCGGTGCCCGCCAGTGCGCCGCACCGGTGTTGAAACCGGTGAGGAACATCCGTGCGTGTTCCTCCAGCACCGTCCGCGCAGCCGGTCTGTCGATCCGGAATCCACGGGTCTCGAAATCCGCCATCGACATCGGCAAAGAGATTTTCGGAAGGAATTTCGAGCGTCGTTCCGCGCTTGAACTTCCGATGAATATTCGCACCGTCACCCCATCCGTTGCGATGGCCGACCCGGACCGCTGGCGCCCCCTCGGGACGCGCAGGCGAACCTGAGCAGTCCTTCGTCAACCGTGTCTACCAGGCACTCTTCAGAGCATCAAGGCAGCAGGCCAACTTCACACGAACGTCGCAGGTAGTCACAGAGCGTCCCCGGAAGACCCCGTCAACATTTTCAGGAGATCTTCCGCAGCAGATTGTGACTGTGGTTCGAAATCTCCTGCACGACGCATCGATCGACCACTCAACAGACAGCCGCTTGACCATTTGGGGGATAGCTGAAAATACTTTTCGGCTATTTTTGGCATGGCGTTCGGCCGATCGGGCGGGACCCGTCGGCGCGCGGTGGTCGACGTCGCTCTGCCGCAGGCCGACGTGGCGGGCGGCCACTCGGATCGGGCGCTGAGCAGGTGTGGTCGCGGCTCTGCGGTGCGCGAGCGGTGCTGCGGGCTTCTCAGGGGTCGTTCGGCGCGGTCCACGCCGAACGGCGGTCGTGCGCGGCGATCAACTCGTCGCGCACCTCGGGTTCGGCCAGCGCCGACACCAGGGAGGCGCGGGCCACGGCGATCAGGTCGTCCGGCTCCAGGCCGAGGCCGGTCACCGCCTGTTCGAACTCGCCCACCAGCGTGGACCCGAACAGCAACGGGTCGTCCGAGCCGAGCACCACCGGCACGCCCAGCGCGTGCAGCGCACGAGCCGGGTGCTCGGCCAGGTCCGCCACCACGCCGGTGCGCAGGTTGCTGGTCGGGCACACCTCCAGCACGGTGCCACGGGCGAGCAGATCCTCGACCACGGCCGGGTCCTCGGCCGCGCGGAAGCCGTGGCCCAGTCGCGGCGGGTCGAACGCCAGGGCGTCTCGGACCGCGTCCGCGCCGGCCGCTTCGCCGGCGTGCGGCACGAACGGAACCCCGCGCTCGCCGGCCCAGCGCACCGCCTCCGCGAACAGCGATGCGGGGCGACCGGGCTCGTAGCCACCGAGCCCGAGGGCCACGACACCGCGGTCGCGGCCCAGCACGCACCACTCCGCCGTGCGCAGGCAGTCCTCGACGGGCAGGTCCCGCACGTGGTCGAGCACGAACCTGACCACCACACCGCTGTCGCGCCGGGCCGTCACCGCACCGTCCCACAGCCCGTCGACCAGCTCGTCGAAGGGGATGCCGCGGTCGCGGTGGTGGGTGATCGCCGAGCAGGTCACCTCCGCGTACACGACCCCCTGCCCGGCCAGGTCCTCGGCCAGCTCGACGACGGCACGAGCGAAGTCGCCCGGCCCGCGGAACACGTCCGTGCAGGTGGAGTAGAGGTCGGCGAAGTGCCGGAAGTCCCGGAACCGGAACCGCTCGGCGAGCCAGCGCTCGTCCAGACCCGCGAACTCCCCCCCGTTGCGCCGGTCGAGGTCGAGCACCGTGGCCGGGCGCAGCGAGCCCTCCAGGTGCACGTGCAGGTCCGCCTTGGGCGTGTTCACGATGAACGACTCCAGCTCACGTGACCAGCCCCGGTGGCGTGTTCGTCCGACGACACTCACCCCCCAGCTCGGCTGCACAGATGACCGACCGCCTCAGTTGCTACCTTTTGTAGCAGTAAAGACTGCGATCTTGTCAAGAGCAGCAAGTCATCACCACGCCATTGCCGCCCCATCGGGCATACACTATATTATTTTAAATGGCACCTGCTTGTCTCGTGTGCACCGGTCCCGTCGAGGAGTTCCTCGACCTGGGACGCCAGCCCCTCTCGGACGCCTTCGTCGCGCCCGGCGAGGACCCGTCCCGGGAGTACTTCTTCCGTCTGGCGCTGGGGCGCTGTGCGGCGTGCTGCATGACCCAGTTGATCGAGGTGCCACCGGCCGAGCGGATGTTCCACCAGACCTACCCCTACCGCTCCTCCAGTTCGGCCGTCATGCGCGAGCACTTCGCCCGCACCGCCGAACGCCTGCTCGCCCGCCGGCGCGACCCGTTCGTGGTGGAGATCGGCAGCAACGACGGCGTCCTCCTCGGTGCCGTCGCCGCCCGCGGCGTGCGTCACCTGGGCGTGGACCCGTCCGGTGACGCCGCGGCGGACGCGGCGGCGCGCGGCGTGCGCGTGCGGGTGGACTTCTTCACCGAGCGGATCGCCCGCGACGTGCGCGCCGAGCACGGGCCAGCGGACGTCGTCTTCTCCGCCAACACCATCAGCCACGACCCGAACGTGAACTCGATCTTGCGAGGCGTCGCCGCGCTGCTGGCGCCCGGCGGCGAGTTCGTGTTCGAGGACCCCTACCTGGGGTCGGTGCTCGCCAACACCGCCTTCGACCAGATCATCGACGAGCACGTGCTGTTCTTCAGCGTGAGATCGGTGGTGGCGATGGTCCGGCGGGCCGGCCTGGAGCTGGTGGACGTCGAGCGGCTCCCGGTCCACGGCGGGCAGATCAGGTTCACCGCGGCCCACCGCGGCACGCGACCCGTGTCGCCCGCCGTCGCGGAACTGCTGGCCGAGGAGGACGACCAGGAGCTGCACGACAGCGCTCGGCTCGCGGAGTTCGCCGCGCGCACCCGGGACAGGCGCCGCGACCTGGTGGTGCTGCTGCGCCGCCTGCGCGACGGGGGTGCGCGAGTGGTGGCCTACGGCGCGACGGCCAAGAGCGCGACCGTCGCCAACTACTGCGGTCTGGGCCCGGACCTGGTCTCGGCGGTGATCGACGCGACGCCCACCAAGCAGGGCAGGCTGACCCCCGGCACGCACATCCCGGTCGAGCCGCCCGAGGCGTTCGGTCCGGGCAAGGCCGACTACGCGCTGATGTTCGCCTGGAACCACGCGGAGGAGATCATGGCCAAGGAGAGGGCGTACAGCGAGTCCGGCGGGCGGTGGGTGTTCTACGTGCCCGAGGTCCACGTGGTCTGAACGGGCCCGGCGACGGTGTCGTGCTCGCCCGCCGCGACGAACCCCGGCACCGCGGCGAGCACCCCCACCGCCACGGCGAACCCGATCCCAGCCACCGACCGCGCCGCGACCCGGCCCACGGGTGCGCTGAGGGCGAACCAGGCCAGCGCGGCCACCCACGCCAGGGCGCTGGAGCGCAGGCCGTCGGCCGTCCACTCCCCCGCCAGCAGCGCACCGACCGCCGCCGGGTCGGTGCCGGCGACCACGGCCCCGAGGCCCGCGACGGCGGGCAGCAGACGGGTCACCCGGCCGCGCGACCAGGACAGCAGCGGCAGCACGGCCAGCGCGCTGGTCGCCATCACCACGGGCAGCAGCGCGTCGCGCGGGTCGAGCCGGTCCACGCGGTTCGGGACGAGGGCCAGCTCACCGATCACCGCCACCGCGCCCGCGGACACGGCGACCGCCCGCGCCCGCGGCCCCGGCCCCGCGGGGAAGGGGCGCAGCAGCGCCACGCAGACGACCACCACCAACGCCGTCACCGTGAGCAGTCGCAGCCACACACCGCCGAGGGAGGACGGACCGCCCTGTCCGACGTCGTGGTGCGGCTGCGCCGCGGCCTGATCGCCGAGGACCAGCAGCAGGACCACGACGACCGGGAACAGGACCGCCCACTGCCGACCGGCGCGCATCGCTCCCCCTTGCCCACGTCTGCTTTAGTTTAAGATAGCAGTCTAGGTCGGAACGGCCGTGTGAAGGAGCAACCCGGTGGACCAAGCGTTCCTCGCCCTTCCCCTGCGCCGGCTCGCCGACGCCGCGCTCGACCGGGCTCGCCGGTTCGGCGCCCGGCACGCCGCCGTGCAGGTGGTGCGCACCCGCCGCGGCCAGCTGCTGCTGCGCGACGGCAGCACCGCGGCCGCCGCCGAGACCGAGCGCACGGCGCTGTCGGTCCGCCTGACCACCGCGAGGGGCCGGGGGTTCGCCGCCACGTCCGAGCTGACCGCCGAGGCCGCAGCCGACGCGGCGAACCGGGCCTGGGCCGTGGCCCGCGCCTGCGAGCCGCTGTCCGGTGACGGCGTTCCGTTCGCCGACGAGCCCGTGCACACCGACGCGACGTGGAGGTCGGCCTACGAGATCAACCCGTTCGACGTGCCCGAACCGGAGCGCGCCGCAGTGCTCGGCGGGTGGAGCCGGAACCTGCTCGCCTCGCCGCACGTGTCGTCCGTGCTCGCCAAGTGCACCGCGGTGCAGGAGAACCGCTTCTACGCCGACCTCGCGGGCACCACCACCACGCAGCAGCGCGTCCGCGTCCACCCCCAGGTGCTGGTGACCGGCGTCCACCCGCGCACGGGCGTGGTGGAGACGCTGCGCTCGCTCGGCCCACCCGTCGCGCGCGGGTGGGAGTACCTCGGCGGTACGGGCTGGGACTGGGCGGACGAGATCGCCGCGATGCCGGAGCACCTGGCCGAGAAGCTCCGCGCGCGCCCGGTCGAGCCCGGTTCCCACGACCTCGTGGTGGACGCGTCGAACCTCTGGCTCACCGTGCACGAGACCGTCGGCCACGCCACCGAGCTGGACCGCGCGCTCGGACACGAGATCTCCTACGCGGGCACGACGTTCGCCACGCCCGACCAGCTCGGCCACCTGCGCTACGGCTCCGAGCTGATGACCGTCACCGCCGATCGCACCGCACCGCACGGCATGGCCACCACCGGCTTCGACGACGAGGGCGTGGCCGCTCAGTCGTGGCCGCTGGTGGAGAACGGCGTGCTGACGGGGTTCCAGTTCGACCGGTCCACCGCGTGGGCGGTGGGTGCGAGCCGCTCCAACGGCTGCGCGTTCGCCGAGTCGTCGTCGCACCCGCCGCTGCCGCGGATGCCGAACGTGTCCCTGCAACCGTCGGCCACACCCTGCCGCGTCGAGGACCTGATCGGCGGCGTCGAGGACGGCGTGTACCTGGTGGGGTCGGCGAGCTGGTCCATCGACTCGCGTCGGGAGAACTTCCAGTTCACCGCCCAGCGCTGCCACCGCATCCGCTCGGGCCGGCTCGCGGAGCCGCTGTCCGGCGTGGCCTACCAGTCGTCCACCACGGACTTCTGGAACGCGCTCGCCGGGCTCGGCGACGCCAGCACGGTCACCTCGTTCGGCGCGGACTTCTGCGGCAAGGGACGGCCGGCGCAGGCCGCCGCCGCCAGCCACGCGGTTCCCCCGGCGCTGTTCCGGGGCGTGCCCGTGCTCAACGTCGGCGGTGCCGCGTGATCCCGGCACACGAGGTCGTGGAGCGGGCGCTCGCCGCGGCGCGGCCCGGCGACGGGACCGCGGTGGTCGTGGACGAGGTGGTGCACGCGCACCTGCGCTGGGCCGGCGACACCGCGACGCGCGCCGGGCACGTGGTGGAGCGGCGGGTCCACGTGGTCGTGCTGACCCCCGCCGGCACCGCTGGAGTGGTCTCGGGCGGCGGCGCGCTGGACGCCTCGGGTGTGCGCGACCTCGTGGCGTCGGCGTCAGCGGCGGCACGCCGCCCCGAGGCCGAGGGCGGCGCGGGGCCCCTCGTGCCCGCCGACCGGCCGGAGGCGCCGGACTGGCGCGAGCCGGCCGCGGACGCACCGCCCCACGCGCTGGCCGAGACCGCCGCGGAGGTCGCCGAGGCCGCTCGCGACTTCGCCCGGAGGGGCCGCGTGCTGCACGGCTACGCCGAGCACGAGGTGCGCACGACCCTGCTCGGCACGACGACCGGTCTGCGGCTGCGGCACGTGCAGCCCCGGACCCTGCTGGACCTGACCGCCCGCGCCGCCGACCCGCCCGCGTCGAGCTGGGCGGGCGCGGAGGTGGACTCCCCGGCGGAACTCGACCTGCCCGCGGTGCTGGCGTCGCTGGAACGGCGGCTGGACTGGAGCGCGCGCCGCCTCGACCTGACCCCCGGCCGCTACGAGGTGCTGCTCCCGCCCTCGTGCACCGCCGACCTGATGCGGCAGCTCTACTGGTCGGCGGGTGCGCGGGACGCCGAGGACGGACGCAGCGCGTTCGCCGGGCGGCTCGGCGACCGGCTCAGCAGCCGAGCGCTGACGCTGCGCAGCGATCCGACCGCGCCGGGCGTGGCGTGCGACCCGTTCGTCGTGGCCCGCACGTCGGGTGCGGACACCTCCGTGTCGGACAACGGCCTGTCCCTGGGACCGACGTCGTGGATCACCGACGGCGTGCTCACCGCGCTCGTGCACACCAGGGCGTCGGCCGAGAACGCGGGCGCGCCGGTGACCCCGCGCGTCGGCAACCTCGTGCTGCAGGGCCGGGGGGACGAGCCGTCGCTGTCGGAGATGATCGCGACCACACGGCACGGCCTGCTGCTGACCTCGCTGTGGTACCTGCGCGACGTCGACCCGCGGACGCTGCTGCTGACCGGCCTGACCCGCGACGGCGTGCACCTGGTGCGCGACGGCGAGGTGGTGGCCGCGGTGGACGACTTCCGCTTCAACGAGAGCCCGCTGCACCTGCTGGACCGCGTGCTGGAGGTGGGGCCCACCTCGGTCACCCTGGCCAGGGAGTGGGACGACGAGCGCACCCGCACCGCGATGCCCCCGCTGCGCATCGCCGACTTCGCCGCGGTGGGCCGCGCCGCATGACGAACCGAGGAGGCCGATCGTGACCACCACCCACGACACCGCTGCGCGCGACGCCGCCGATCACGTGTTGGCGCTGCTCGGCGACGTGCGCGACCGAGCTGTGCTCGACCTGGGCTGCGGCGACCCGCTCGTGGTCCGCCGGGTCGCCGGGGGCGGTCCGAGGACCTGCGTGGGCCTGGCCGCCGACGAGTCGCTCGCCGCCGGGGCCCGCACCGCCGCGCACCCCCACCCGGTCGACGTGCGCACCACCGACCTGGACCGCTGGTGGGGCGCCGACCTCGGCCGCTTCGACCTGGTCGTGTCCACCACCGCACCCCAGCACGTGCGCAACCTCGCCCGGCTGCTGGAAACGCTGCACCACCACGTCGAGCCCGGCGGGCGCTTCGTGTTCCGCGTCGACCACCCCACCGCCACCGCGGGTCCGGCGGGCTACTTCGCCGACGGCGAGCGGCCGGACCTGCCCACCTGGGCCGACCGCCCGGCCCACCACCGAAGCCTGGAGACCTACCTGCGGGCTCTGCGCCACTGCGGCTTCCGCCTGGACGAGTTCTCCGAGGGCAAACCGGGCGAGGTCGGGTTCGACGACCACCCCCGCGCACCGCTCGCCGCACCGCGCTGGGCCCTGTTCCGCTGCGTGCGCACGCCCTGACCACGACCGGGAGGTCCGTCCGTGTCACCTGACGACGAAGTGTCCTACCTGCTCCGCCTGACGTCCTCGCCGGCCCGGCCCGGTGCGCCGGTCGCGCCCGCGGAACGGTCGGCTGCTGCGCGCACGGTCCCCCGGGACCAGCACCACGTGCCGCTCGGCAGGTCGTCGCGCGGGGCGCCGGGGCCGGCCGCGGGGGCGTGACCCGGAACAGCGGCCGCCGCACCCGAGCGACCCCGGTGAGAACCGGTGACGCGTGCCCGGATCTCCTCGTCACCTGCTGACCTCGATGCGGTGCGGCGGCGGGGTGTCGGGGCGGACGCCGTCCTCGGCGGAGGCCGCACCCGCGGACGAACGCGGTCGTCGATCGCGTCGACCAGCGCGGCTGGTTCCACCCCGTCCCCGCGTCGCGGCTGCTGTCCCCCGCGCCGAGCGCAGAGCACCGGCCGCCGCGGCACGGCCGATCAGCGCGGGCCGTCCGGGTGGTGGACGCTGAGATCGCCGTGGGCCGACAGAACATCGGCCGGGTCACCGGACTTCTCTCGCAGGACGACGTCCAGGAAGGCGAGAGCGGCTGCGGCGACGACGCGCGGCCCTCCGGTGCGGCCCAGAGAGCCGACTGCCGAGGGCACGGGCGGCAGGTACAGGGGGCCGTCCGTGAAGGTGAGGTGTGCGGCTCCGGGAACGGCGAGCCGGTAGCCCGTCGCAGTGCTCAGGTCGAGCACCTCGGTGAGGCGGGGTATGTAGCGCGGGTCGGTCGCCGGGGTGATGGCCTGGGTGAGCGCGAGCGTCGGCTGGTCGAGCGAGGGTGAGGTGGCGCCGTGGGGGTAGCCGTCCAGATCGATGACGGCGTCGAAGCGGTGATCCCGCCTGGCCGCCTGCAGGGCGGCAGCACCACCCATGGAGTGGCCGGTCACCGCGACCCGGCCGGTGTCCAGGCGTCCGGTCAACTGGTCGGCGGCCCCACCTCGGTCCAGAGCGTCCAACCGGGTCAGGACGAAGCCGAGGTCGGCGGCTCGAACCGCCGTCCAGCCGGCTGCCAGCTCGTCGTCCTCGTCCCGGTCGCCGGTGGAGGTGGTCTCGCTGTTGATCGTTCGGCCGTCGGCGAGGACGACGGCGGCGGAGTCGTACGGGTGGTCGAGGGCGGCGACCACGTAGCCGTGGCTGGCCAGTTCCTCCGCCCACGCGGTGTTCTGGGTGCGCACTCCGCTCGACCCCGGCGAGAACAGCACGACGGGGAACCGTCCCCCCTCGCCGGCCACCGGGGCGTCGAAGGCCGAACGGGTCCGGGCACGCGCGACACCGTCGACCAGGAAGGCCGGCAGACCGACTCCGCGGGCCAGGGCGTCGGAGACGGTGCGCGCCTCGTCCTCGGTGCGCCCGAGGTACTGGGCCTTCTGCGCGTCCGCGGGGCCGTTCTGCGCGGGGTACCAGAGCTGGACCACGACCGTGCGCAGGTCGTGCGGATCGGCGGTGAAGGTCTCGGGGCGGTTCTGGTCGGTCCACTGCACCACTCGGGTGCCGACCCCGAAGGGACCGGAGGGTTCGGGGAACACGGGTACGGGAAAGGCCCAGGCGGCCACCGGGCCCGCGGTGATCAAGCCGATGCAGGCCGTCGATCCCGGCAACGCCAGCCACCAGCGGACCCGCCGCGGCGGGCGGCCGGTACGGCGTGGCAGCAGGGAGGAGGAGGCGAACGGCAACGCGAGGGCAGCGCCTGCCAGTACCGGCAGCATCTGCCACCGGATTCCCGTCACGCCCAGCACGATCGCGGACAGCACGAAGACCGTCCCCGCCGCGATCGTGACGCGCGGGCGGGCGGCGGGGGGAAGCCAGCGCGCCACCACCAACGCGACCGCGCTCAGCAGGACGATCACTTCCAGCGGGGACGTGTGCAGTCCCGTGATGGTCTCGGTCACCCGGCCATGGTCGGCGCCGGGCGGGTGCCGCCGCATCGGTCCCGGGTCGCCATCCGGTTGCGACCGGGGTCGTGACCGGAGGCAGGTCCCCGTGCGATCGGAGTGGCGATCGAGAACGCCGGATCAGCGGTCGCTCTGCGACCACGGGAGGTGGTGGGACTCCTCCTGCGGTCGCAACTCGGCGCGGTGCCGTCAGACGGTGGGCTCATGTGTTCCCCCGGCTCGCGGCCTACCGTGACAGGGCCGCGGTGCGTGCCGGGCAGCGCGAGGCGCGGGCGTTCCCCGTGCTCGGCTCCGGCTGTACGCGGTGGCGGCCCCCGGCCGGGGCCGCTCCGACGCTGAATCGACAGGGACGTGTGATGACCGAGGCGGCTGCGGAACCCGGCGACGCACACCGGGACCGGGTGCGGCGGGCGAGGACGGCCGTACGGCTGGCGAGGTACGCCGACCTGGCCTCCGCACGAGCGGCGCGACCGGTGGGAACCGCCGGACACCGGGGTTCCCGGCTGCCGTCCGCGGTGTGGGACTCGCTGCTGCCGGCGCTTCTGCTTCTCCACGTCCTGACCACACGGGCACCGCACGAGCTGGCGGTGGCCGTGGTCCTCACCGCCGCCCTCTCGCTGCCCCTGGTGTGGCGGCGCCGGGCACCTCTCGCGGTGTTCGGCGCGGTGGCGGCCGCAGCCCTCGTCCAGTGGCTGGTGGACGTGCAACTGCCGGCGGACGTCGCCTTGCTGGTGGCTCTCCACACGGTGGCGGCGAACTCGGGCCGGCGCGCTGCGCTCGTCGCCGGTGCCGTCGTGGAGGTGGGGGTCCTGCTGGCCTGCCTGCGCTGGGCGACGGAAGGCGCGTTCCTGACCCCCTTCGTCGCGGTCACCGCGATGACCGTCGCCGCCGCCGTCCTCGGTGTGAACGTGCGGACCACGCGCGCCTACCTCGCGGCCCTGGAGGAACGGGCCGTGCGCCTGGTGCAGGAGCAGGAGCAGCAGGCGCGAGCGGCCGTCGCCGAGGAGAGGACGCGCATCACCCGGGAAGTGCACGACATCGTCACCCACAACCTGTCCGTCATGGTCGCGCTCACCGACGCCGCCGTCTACGCGCAGCACCGGTCGCCCGACAGGGCCACCGCCGCGATGCTCCAGATCTCCGAGACAGGCCGGCAGGCCCTGACCGACATGCGGCGTTCCCTGGGCGTCCTGCGAAGCGACGAACCGGACGCGGAGCTCCACCCGCCGCCCGGCATCGCACAGCTGGAGACCCTCGTCGACCAGATGTGCGCCGCCGGTCTGCCGACCCGCCTGGAGGTCCGCGGCGGACACGCCCACGTACCCGCCACCGCACAACTGACCGTCTACCGCCTGGTGCAGGAAGCCTTGACCAACACCCTCAAGCACACGCCCACCGGCACACACGCGAAGGTCCGGGTGCGCTGCTCGACCGGGACCGTCACGGTCGACGTCACCGACAGCGGTCCCCGTCCACCACGTCCCGGTGCCACACCGTCCGGCCACGGCATCCCCGGCATGCGCGAGCGCTCGGCCGCCTACGGGGGGAAGTTGCAGGCCGGTCCGCTTCCGGGCGGCGGCTGGGGAGTCCACACCCGCCTCTTCCTCGGCAGCGGCGGAGCGGCGTCCGCATGACGATCCGCATCCTGATCGCCGACGACGAAGCGCTGCTCCGCATGGCCTTCAGCACGGTCCTGGACGCCCAGCCCGACATGGCACCGGTCGGCGAAGCCGCAGACGGCGGCCAGGCCGTGCGCCTCGCCGGGGAGCTGCGCCCCGATGTCGTCCTCATGGACGTCCGGATGCCGGGGACCGACGGGATCGAGGCGACCCGGCAGGTCGTCAGGACGTCCCCGTCGACCAGAGTGCTGATCCTCACCACCTTCGACCTGGACGAGTACGCCTTCGCCGGGCTCAGAGCCGGAGCCTCGGGCTTCCTGCTGAAGAACACCAGGCCCGAGGAGCTGCTCACCGCGATACGCGACGTGGCCGCGGGCGACGCGGTGGTCTCCCCGAGGATCACCCGCCGCCTGCTGGAGAAGCTCCGCCCGCACATCCCCGACGGCCGCACCGCCGAGCGCGACGAGCGGCTGGGTCGGCTCAGCGCTCGGGAGCACGAGGTGCTCCTCCAGGTGGGCCGCGGCCTGTCCAACACCGAGATCGCGGCCGCCCTGCACCTCGCGGAGGCAACCGTGAAGTCCCACCTGGGGCGAATCCTGCACAAGCTCGAACTCCGCGATCGGACACAGGCCGTGATCTTCACCTACGAGAGCCGCCTCATCCACCCCGCGTGACGCCGCCGCCCGGAGCCGACGGCTACGCCCTCGACTCCGGCACCACCAGCGCCGCTGATGCGGGTGCCGGGCAACCCCGTCGCTCTCGACCACGCCGTTGCGGGCTCGGGCACCGGGGCGCGGTCGTGCCGCGGCGGCACGCGCGGCCGCGCTTCGCGGCACTTCGCGCATCGGCGGACCGCGGTCGTCGTGTCCACCGCTCACCCGCACCCGCCGCCCACCTCGGGCCGCGCACTGGTTGACTCGTGCCGGGTCGTGCAGCAGGAGCCGGGGGTCGGTCGGCGTCACCGCTGGCCGCCGCTCGCACGAGCTGCCGCGGCTCCTCGCCCCCGACGTTGCGGAGGACTTCGATGGGTTCGTTCGACGTGCCGCTGGACGACGAGCGCGCACAGCTCGACGCGTTCGTCGAGGAGTGTCGCAGCGCCGTCGAGGCGACTCTCGACTCGCTCACCGAGGAACAGGCCCGCCGTCGGCTCGTCCCGTCGGCGACGACGCTGCTCGGGCTGCTCAAGCACGTCACCTGGATGCAGCGGGTGTGGTTCGAGGAGTGCGTCGGTGGCACGTCCCGCCAGCAGCTCGGCCTGGTGCGGAGTCCGGAGGAATCCTTCCGGCTCTCCGACGACGACACCATCGCCTCGGTCACGGCGGCCCACCGGGAAGCCTGCGCCACGGCCCGGACCATGATCGCGGGCCTGCCGCTGGACGCCGTCGTGACCGGCCACCGGTCCGGACCACGCACGCTCCGCTGGGTGTACCTGCACGTCCTGCGGGAACTGGCCCACCACTGCGGCCACGCCGACATCTTGCGCGAACAGGCGCTCGCCGACTGAGTCCCGAACGCAGGTCGGGACGGGCTCCGGCGCCATGAGGGGTTCGTCCTCCGCTGACGTGCGCCTGCCGACCGCGCGCACCTCCACCGCCGCCGGCGGGCTCGCCGCGGCGAGCCCGCCGATCTGCCGCTGCGCGTGGCCCGCGGCAGGTCGGGCAGCAGGTCCACCAGATCAGCTGCCGTGCGGCGAGCACCGGCCACGGCGGCCGGGACGCGGATGCGCACCGGGCGCAGTGCCACTGCGGCCCAGCGCGCTGCGGCCCAGCGCGCTGCGGCCCAGCGCGCTGCGGAGGTGCCCGCACCGGGCCGGACGCCCGCGCAGACGGGGTCAGACGCCGTGCGGGGCGGCGGAGTTCGTGGCCAGGAGCCGGCCGAGCCAGTCGGTGCGGGTCCGGCGGGCGGTGACCGAGATGCGCGCCTGCGGGTACAGGGCGTCGAAACCGTGGAAGCCGCCTGCCCAGACGTGGAGTTCGGCGTGACCGCCGGCCGCCCAGATGCGGGTGGCGTAGTCGGTGTCCTCGTCGCGGAACACCTCGGCGGAGCCGGTGTCGACGTAGGTGGCCGGCAGGCCCGAGAGGTCCTCGGCCAGCGCGGGTGAGACGTGGACGGGCACCTCGTCGTCGCCGCGGTCACCGAGGACGGCCTGCCAGCCGAACGCGTTCATCTCGCTGGTCCAGACGCCGGGCACGCCGGAGTACTGGCGGCTGGAGGTGCTGGTGTTGCGGTGGTCGAGCATGGGGCAGATCAGGACCTGCCCGGCGATCGCCGGGGTGCCGAGGTCGCGGGCCAGCAGGGTGAGGCCCGCGGCGAGGCCGCCGCCCGCGCTGGCGCCGGCGACGACGATCCGGGCGGGGTCGATGCCCAGTTCGTCGGCGTGTTCGACGGTCCAGAGCAGACCCTGGTGGCAGTCGTCGAGGAGGGTGGTGCCGGTGGCCTCCGGTGCGAGCCGGTACTCCACGGAGACGACGACCGCGCCGAACTCGTCGAGCCACTCCAGCGGGATGTCGATCTGCGAGAAGCGGTCGCCCATCACCATCCCGCCACCGTGGATCCAGTAGACGCAGGGTGCGGAGGAGGCGGCGCGGTCGGTTCCCGCGGGGCTGAAGACCGACAGGCGGATCGGGGCACCGTCCTCGGCCGGCACGGTGATCTCGCGCCGGTCGACCTGCCGGTGCTCCAGGAGGGACTCGACGGGTGTCGCGGGGAACTCGCGCAGTTGCGCGAGGACCTCCGGGTCGAGGCGGGACACGAGGGGCATGCCGCTCAGCAGTTCGCGCAGCTCGGGATCCAGGGAGGGGCGTGCCGTGGTCATGTCGTCGCCTTTCGTGGAACGGTGCCCGACGGTCGGGCGGGTGGGGGGAGCCGCATCACCGGGCGTGGAGGCGGCGGGCCGAGAGGTCACCGGTTTTCGAAGGCCGCCCTGCCGCGGACGGGAACGTGGTCGGTGTACTCGGGCTCCCCGGCCAGCAGTCCGCCGATCCGGGCCACGACGGCCTGCGCGGCCTCGCCGGTGAAGACGCGGTGGTGGTCCTCCTCGCTGGTCCAGCCCTCGGTGACGTGGACGACGTCGGGGTCGGACGCGGAGCGGGAGACCAGGTAGACGACGCAGTGCTCGCTCGCTCCGGGGTTTCCCTCGTCCAGCCCCGTCAGCAGGAGGTCGACCAGCTGGTCGCCCAGGCCGGGAACCGCGGTCAGGGTGGCGTTGAAGCCGTAGGTGGCGATCACGGGTTCCTCTTCTCGGTGGTGGAGCGGGGCTGTTCCAGTCAAGCGTGCTGACCTGGGAAAACGTAGAACGATTCTCGCTTTCTCCTGCACGATCCTCCCGATCGCGAGAACTCCGGTGCGGAGGAGTGCTGCACTGGGCGCATGTCCCTCGACGAGTTCCGCACCCTGCTGGCCCGGCACGTCCGCCCCGACTGGACCACCGCCGTCGACGGCGTGCTCATCTCGAAGGTCGACCGGTCGGACCCGCCGACGCCCTCCACGTCCGGCACGGTCCTCGCGGTCATCGCCCAGGGCGCCAAGCGCCTGGCCCTGGGCGACCGGATCTACGAGTACGGGCCGGGACAGTGCCTGGTCGCCTCCGTCGACCTGCCCGTCACCGGGCAGTTCATCCGGGCGGACCCCGAACACCCGGCCCTCGGCTTCGGTCTCGTGCTCGAACCCTCCGCCGTCGCAGAACTGCTGCTGCTGGCCGGTCCGGGGGACGCTCCCCGCGCCGGCGAACGCATCCCGTCGGGGATCGCCGTCAGCGACGCCTCCGCCGCGCTGCTCGACGCGGTGATCCGGCTGCTGCGCCTGCTCGACGAGCCCCGCGACCGCGCCGTGCTGGCGCCGCTGGTGAAACGCGAGATCCTGTGGCGCCTGATCACCGGTGAGCAGGGGGCGGCCGTCCGCCAGCTCGGCCTCGCCGACAGCGGCCTCAGCCACATCTCACGGGCCGTGCGCTGGATCCGCGAGCACTACGCGCAGCCCTTCCGGGTCGAGGACCTGGCGCGCACGTCCGGCATGAGCGCGTCGGCCTTCTACCGGAACTTCCAGGCGGTGACCGCGATGAGCCCCATCCAGTTCCAGAAGCAGATCCGCTTGCAGGAGGCCCGGCTGCTGCTCACCACCCACCCCGGCGACGTCACCGGAGTCGCCCAGCGCGTCGGCTACGACAACCCGTCGCAGTTCAGCCGGGAGTACCGCCGCCAGTTCGGCACGCCCCCGAGCCGGGACGCGGCCCGCCTGCGGGAGGCCGGGCGCACTCCGTCGAGCGTCCTGCCCTGAGCCCGTGGAGCACCGCGCACGAGCGAGCCGGCGTCGTTCTGTCGTCCCGGCGGGCCGGAGCGACCGGGTGGGACCACCGGCACCGGGCAGCTGTCCGGACCGGCGACGAGTCCGGTCCCGGTCGACGGCCGGGCGTATCGCGGGCGTATCGACAACCGCAGACGCTGTCGCAACGGTCCGGCGTCTTGAGTGGACGCACGGACCGCAGCGCATCCGCACACGGTCGGTTCGTCGATCAGGAGGAAATCGCGATCATGGACTCCGATTCCGCACGTGGTGTCGACCGGCGGCGACTGCTCGGGTGGGGCGGGGCGGCCGCCGCCGGTGTGGTGGCCGGCACGCCGCTGGTGGGCGCCGGGCGCGGCCACGCCGCCCCGGCCTCGGCCGACACCCACCTGCCGCCGGACACCCGGCCCGGCGGGGCCTACGACCGCTACATCGCGGAGCTGGCCGCGCAGGGCAAGTTCTCCGGCGTGGTGCTCCTGTCGCACCGGGGCCGGACCGTGCTGTCCCGCAGCTACGGCATGGCCGACGAGGAGAGGGGGATCCGCAACCACGAGGGCGTCGCGGTCAACCTGTCCTCGGCCAGTCAGCCGTTCCTGGCGGTGGCCGTCCTGCAACTGGTGCAGCAGGGCCGGATGGCGCTGTTGGACACGGTCGGCACGCACCTGACGGGCTTCGCCGAGGAGATCGCCGAGCAGGTGACCGTGCACCAGCTGCTCACCAACACCTCCGGGCTGAACGCCCCGATGCCGGACTGGCGGCGCGTCTTCCACAGCAGGCAGGAGGTGCACGAGCACCAGAGGCTCTGGGCCCGGCAGGCGGAGCTGGTGGCGGTTCCGGGCTCGGGCGACAGCAGCAGCGGCGGCCACGGTCCCGGCGGCGGTGTCGGCCTGGCCATCGCCGCGCAGATCGTGGAGGCCGTGACCGGCACGACGTTCTGGGACCACGTGCACGAGCACGTCTTCGCGCGCTGCGGCATGACCGGCTCGGCGTTCTACACCCGGCAGCAGTGGCTCACCGACGAGCACATCGCGCACTCGTACATGGTCCAGACCGACGGCAGCCGGGTGGACGCCGTCCGCAACCTCGACGAGGGCACGTCGAACCCGTACATCCCGGACAGGAACCCGGCCCGCGCCTTCATCGGCAACGCCTCGGGCGACGCCTTCGCCACCGCGCCGGACCTGGTCCGGTTCGCGAACGCGCTGTACGACGGCACGGTGCTGGCCCGCCCGTACGCCGACCTGTTCGCCGGGCCGAAGCTCCCCGCTCACGACCCCACGTCGTACCACACGTACACGATGCCGACCTCGATCATCGGTGGCCAGTGGGTGTTCGGGCGCGGCGGTGTCGCCGGTGGCAGTGCCGCCAACTGGAGCGTCTACCCGGACACCGGCTGGGTCGGCGTCACCCTCTGCAACGTCGACGACGTGCCGTTCCTGGAGGTCTGCCGGCAGGAGACCAAGGCGATCACCGGCGTGCTGCCCGACCTGCCGGACGGCGGCTGACGCCGGACGAGCGCGGCCGGGGTGGATCGAGCACCCCGGTCGCCGCGCCGGGGGACGCGTCCGGTTCGCGTACGTGGGCGATATGCCGTGCTGCCTAGGCTCCGGGCATGCGCGTGCTGATCCTGGAGGACGAGCCCTACCTCGCCGAAGCCGTCCGCGACGGGCTCCGCCTGGCAGCGATCGCCGCCGACGTCGCCCGCGACGGCGACACCGCCCTGGAACTGCTCAGCACCAACTCCTACGACCTCGCGGTCCTCGACCGCGACGTCCCCGGTCCCTCCGGCGACGAGGTCGCCCGGCGCATCGTGGCCTCCGGCAGCGGCGTCCCGATCCTGATGCTCACCGCCGCCGACCGGATCGACGACAAGGCCTCCGGGTTCGAACTCGGCGCCGACGACTACCTGACCAAACCGTTCGAGCTGCGGGAACTCGTCCTGCGGCTGCGGGCGCTCGACCGACGGCGCGCGTGCGCCCGGCCTCCGGTCAGCGAGATCGCGGGTCTGCGGCTGGACCCCTTCCGCCGAGAGGTCTTCCGCGACGGGCGCTACGTCGCGCTCACCCGCAAGCAGTTCGCCGTCCTCGAAGTGCTCGTCGCCGCCGGGGGCGGTGTCGTGAGCGCCGAGGAGCTGCTGGAGCGGGCCTGGGACGAGAACGCCGACCCCTTCACCAACGCCGTCCGCATCACCGTCTCGGCACTGCGCAAGCGACTCGGCGATCCGTGGCTCATCGCCACGGTGCCCGGTGTCGGCTACCGGATCGACACCGGAAGCGCGCATGACTAGACGCCAGGGGCTCAGCGCCAGCCTGAAGCTCAGCGCCCGCCTGAAGCTCACCGTCAGCTACGCCGGATTCCTCCTCGTCGCCGGTGCCGTCCTGCTGGCCGTGGTGTGGGTGTTCCTGCTGCGCTACGTGCCCGACAGCCCGCAGGGTCTTCTGGGGGTCTCGCCCAACCGCTACCTCCTCGTGCGCACCTTCATCCCCGCCGCGGCCCAGGCGATGATGTTCCTGCTCGTGTTCGGCCTCGTCGGAGGGTGGGTCCTCGCCGGGCGGATGCTCGCACCGCTCACGCGCATCGCGGACGCGGCACGGACGGTCACGAACGGATCGCTGTCCCACCGGATCCGCATGGAGGGTCCCGAGGACGAGTTCCGCGAACTCGCCGACGTGTTCGACACCATGCTCGAACGACTGGAGTCCCACGTCGCCGAGCAGCAGAGGTTCGCCGCGAACGCCTCGCACGAGCTGCGCACCCCGCTGGCGATCTCGCAGGCGCTCCTCGACGTCGCCCGCGACGACCCCGCGCAGAACGGGGACGAGCTCGTCGAACGCCTGCACACCGTCAACGCGAGGGCGATCGACCTCACCGAGGCCCTCCTGCTGCTCAGCCGCGCCGACCGCAGGACCTTCACCCGCGAGTCCGTCGACCTCTCCCTCGCGGCCGAAGAAGCCGCGGAGACGCTGCTCCCCCTCGCCGAACAGCGCGGGATCTCGCTCGTCGTCACCGGCGGGACGACGCGAGCCGTCGGCTCCGCGGCGCTCGTGCTGCGGATGGTGACGAACCTCGTGCAGAACGCCGTCGTGCACAACCTCCCCACCGGCGGCACCGTGACGGTCCACACCGAGTCGCAGCACGACGCGAGCGTGCTGCGGGTCGAGAACACGGGCCGTCCGCTCCCGCCGGAACTGGTGCCGGTCCTCACCGAACCCTTCCAACGCGGAACGGACCGCGCACGCACCGACGAGCACGCCGGTGTCGGTCTCGGGCTGGCCATCGTGCACAGCATCGTCCGGGCGCACGACGGGACCCTCGACCTCGCGCCCCGCCCCACCGGTGGCCTGGTCGTCACGATCCGGCTTCCGGGCGGACACCGCGCGCCCGCCGCCGGGCGCGCACGGTGAGGAACCGCTCCCGGCCGACGACCCGATCGTCTTCTCCCCACCGCCCGCGGGTGCCACCGGTCTCGCGGCTCCGAGGACCGCGGACACCGATACCCGTGGGGTACCGGTCGGAACTCACGCGGTGTTGGACGCGCCGCAGGACCGGGCCGCACCATCGAAGACGTGAGCCGGAGGGATCTCCGGGGGGCGCGAGCGTCGCGTCCCGGTGACGACACCGCACCCTCCCACCCGATTCGTCCGTCCCGTCACAGGAAGAACCCATGAACATCGCAGTTCTCGGCACAGGCAAGGTCGGCTCGGCACTCGGCACACGCCTGGCGGCCAGCGGCCACCACGTGGTCCACGGATCGCGGACGCCCGGAGGAGAGGCCGGGACGGTCGGCCAGCGCGAGGCCGTCGCCTCCGCCGACGTGGTCGTCACCGCCGTTCCCGGCACGGTCGTGCTCAGCACCCTGGAGGAGATCGGGGAGGACGTCCTGGGCGAGAAGATCGTGCTCGACCCCTCCGCCGCCGTCACCCCGCAGCTGACGATGGCCCACCCCGGCGACAGCGTGGCCCGGCAGGTGCAGGCGCGTTTCCCGCGGGCGCGTGTCGTGAAGACCCTCAACACGATGAACTTCACCATCATGGTCGACCCGCTGGCGTCGCTGCCTCGGGCGACCGCTTTCGTCAGCGGCGACGACGACGCGGCCAAGACCGTCGTCACCGGTCTGCTCGCCGATCTGGGGTGGCCCGAGAGCAGTGTCCTCGACCTGGGCGGCATCGACACCGCCCTGGCCACCGAGCACGTCGCCCCGCTGTTCTTCGCGACCGCCAGGGCACTGGGAACCGTGACGTTCGCCCTCTCCGTCTCCCGGTGAGAGCGCAACCGCACGCCGCTCGGCGGATTCCCTCTTCCGCCGGTGCCGCGGCACCGGCGCACGACCACTCAGGAGACCCAGCGTGAGCGCACCCCTCACCGAGGCCGCCGGACTGCCCGTCGACGCCGCCCGGCCCGTCGTCACCCTCAGCCCCGTGACGCTGACGGTCCCCGGCCGTCCCGTCCCCCTGGAGGTCAAGGTCTCCGCACCGGCCACCGGTGAGGACCTGCCCGTCGTCGTGTTCTCCCACGGGCACGGCGCGTCGAACTTCCTGTCCTCGCTCAGGGGCTACGGGCCCCTCGTGGACTTCTGGGCCGCTCACGGGTTCGTCGTCCTGCAACCGACCCACCTGGACTCCACCGGCCTGGGCCTGCGCGACAGCGGAACCACCGGCGCCCCCCTGTTCTGGCGTTCGCGGGTCGAGGACGTGCGCGTCGTCCTGGACCACCTCGGCGACGTCGAACGGGCCGTGCCGGGGCTGGCCGGTCGGGTGGACCGCACGAAGATCGCGGTGGTCGGGCACTCGCTGGGAGGCCACACCGCGGGAATGCTCTGCGGCGCGACGATGATCGACCCCCACGACGGAAGCGTCCTCGACCTGCGCGACGAGCGGATCACCGCCGGTGTCGTCCTGGCCGGGCCGGGCGCCGGTGACGGCCTCGCCGACGCGGCCGCCGAGCGCTTCCCCGACCTGGCGGGCACCAGCTTCTCGAAGATGACCGGGCAGGTCCTCGTCGTCGTCGGCGACGACGACCACAACCCGGTGTTCACCGACCGGGCGGACTGGCGGGCGGACGCGTACCACCGCAGCCCCGGGCGGAACAAGACGTTGCTCACCCTGTTCGGAGCCGGGCACCTGCTCGGCGGCGTCTCGGGCTACGACGCCGCCGAGACCACCGACGAGAACCCCGGGCGCGTCGCCGCTGTCCGAGCGCTCGTCTGGGCCTACCTGCGCAGCGCCGTGAACCCCGGCGATCCCACCTGGACAGAGGCCAGCGCGGCCCTGGCCGCGCAGACCGATCCGCAGGGCCGTGTCGACACCGGGGACGACGTGGTCCAGCCCGCGTAGCGCACCGTGGGGCGCGCGCCCCCGACCGTCGCCGCCGTCGCACCGCGGACCGGTGCGACGGCGGCGGCAGCGGCCGGGTGGCGTCGACGGACAGTCCGACGAGGACGGACGACTCCTGACCCCGGCTCGTGGAGAACTCACGGGCCCGATCGCGCTCGTCGCCGGAGCCGCACGCGGACGGCGACTTCTCCGCGCAGCACCGGGCGGTGTCGACGTGACCGGGCAGCACGCGGGCGACCGGCGCGAGACCGCTGACGGAGACGAGGTCGGTCGTGCCGCACGCGGCTGGCCGCCGCAGTCAGGGCGAAGCACGCGCCGAACTGCTCCGCGTCGAGCGGAGGGGTGCCGACCACCCCGGCACCACACCGCTCCGGCTTCGACGCACCACGGCGAGCGGCCGGTACTCGACGCGGTGCACACCGGCCGACTCCCCGCCCGGCGGTGCGAGCCCGTGCACGCCAGCACCGGAGGCTTCCCCGGTCCGCGGCTACGAGGCCGGACGGTGCCCGCGTGCCACGGTCAGGCACAGCGCGCCCAGCACCGCGATCACCGGCGCCCAGCCGAAGCGTTCCCACGGGCTCGGTGAGGCCAGGTTCATCACCAGCCCCGCCACGAGCAGTCCGACCAACGCCCACGTGCCGATCCCGGCGACCCGCTCCGGCACCCACCGCACGGGGTAGCCACCCCGCCGCAGCACCACCGTCGCGGCCACCAGCCAGAACACCGCGGCGACACCGCTGGACACCCGCAGAGCGGTAGGCAGTTCGGCCGCCGCGCCGCCCCAGGCGGCCCGGCCCAGCGGGACTCCGGCGGCCAGCAGTGCCTGGAACACCGCCACCGCGACGAAACCCGTCGCGGTGGCGGCAGCGGCACGTCTCAGCCGGTTCGTGGCGGTCGTCGTCATGAGGTTCTCCCCGCTCGTGTTCCCGCCGCGTCGTCGAGCGCGGCGAGAGTGGACAGTGCGTCGTGCGCCCACGCCTGCGCGGCGCGGGCGGAGTGCTCTCCCGCCGAGACGGTGAGCAGCCAGTACTCGCGGTCCGCCGAGTCCTGCCCCTCGATCTCCGCGCGGATCTCCGCGTACCGCTCCAGCGCGTCCTGCGCTTCGGTCAACGCCTGCTGGACCAGCGTCCGGCACGCGGCGGGGCCGAGGTGCCGGCCGAAGTACAGCCGCAGCATCAGCCCGTTGCGCGGGGGCGTGACCTGGACCGGCTGCGCCAGCAGTTCCTGGAGACGCCGGGTCCCCGGTGGAGTGATCGCGAACGTGGACGCGCCGGTCCTGGTCGCGCCCTCCCGGCGCACGAACCCCTGCCGTTCGAGCTCGGCCAGGGTGGGGTAGATCTGGCCGTAGCTCTCGCTCCAGAAGTGCCCCAGCACGTCGCGGATCGCTTCCCGCAGCGCGTAACCCGTCATCGGCTGGACGCTCAACCCGCCCAGCACCGCGACCTCGGTCTGACTCGCTCTGGCCACCGTCACCCCTCTCTGAGAGATATATCTACCAGAGACATCACTGCGCGAGCAAGGCCACCGCGATCGGCACGGCGACCGCGCTCCACCCGGCCCTCGCGCACCGTCCGGAGGTGTCCTCCGGTTCGAGGGACGCGCACCACCGCTCCGGTGGCTCGCCCCCCGGCGCACCTGACGCTCCGTCAGGTGCGGCTGGAGCGAGCACGCCGTCGCGCCGGAAAGATCACCTGATGGTTCACTCCGCTCGCGCGGCCCTGTCCCCCGCACCGGCCCGCTGCCACGATGAACGGTGAACTCCTGCTTCCGCCGAACACGGGAGAACACCGTCCATGACCACTGTCCACTCCGAAGAAGAGGTGTGCGAACGGGTTCGCGAGTCGATGCCGAGCCTGTGGGCGACACTCGACCACCTGGTCCGCTTCAGATCGGTGAGCGCGCAGAACCCCGAGACGTTGCGGGCGACCGCGGACGACGTCGTCCGCCTGCTCCACGAAGCCGGTGTGCCCAGCGCGCAGGTGATCACGGTCGAACACGACGGGCACAGGTCCGCTCCTCTCGTGCACGCCCACGAGGCCGGGACCGGTGACGGCCCGACCGTCCTGCTGTACGCGCACTACGACGTCCAGCCCGCCGACGCGGCGCGGTGGACGAAGATCGAGGACCCCTTCGCCCCGGCCTCCCTCACCGAACCCGACGGGGTCCGCATGTACGGCCGCGGCACCGCCGACGACAAGGCCGGCATCGTGATGCACCTGGGTGCCGTCCGGTCCCTGGGCGGTGCCGCGGGGCTTCCGTTCACCCTCAAGATCGTCGTCGAGGGCGAGGAGGAGACCGGCAGGAGCGCGCTGGACTCCCACCTCGCCGCGCACCCCGACGACGAGCGGTTCACCGCCGACCTCGTCGTCGTCGCCGACACCGGCAACGTGCGGCTGGGCGTGCCGACGCTGACCTCGACGCTGCGCGGCATCGCGGTGGTCGACGTGACGCTGCGGACCCTGAAGCAGGAGATCCACAGCGGCATGTACGGCGGTCCGACGCCGGACGCGTTCATGGCCCTGACCCAGGTGCTGGCCACGATGCTCGACCCCGACGACGGCAGCGTGACCGTCCCCGGTCTCACCGAGTACGACGGGACCTGGCCCACCGTCGACGAGGAGGAGTTCCGCGCCGCGGCCGGCGTGCTCGGCAGCGGTGCCGAACGTCCCAGGCTGCTCGGCACCGGCACCCTCGCCAGCCGCCTGTACGGAAAGCCGTCGATCAACGTCGTCGGCCTGAGCGGCGTCCCCGGGATGGACCAGCCGGTCAACGCCCTGCGATCGGAGGTCACCGCCCGCATCAGCGTGCGGATCGCCCCCGACCAGGACCCGCAGAAGGCGTTGCAGGCTCTGTCCGAGCACATCCGCCGCGCCACACCCTGGAACGTCGAGGCGCAGATCGAGCCCGTCGGCGAGGGTTCCGGGTTCACCGCGATCCCCGGCCAGCACGCCGGGATCGTCGAGCACGCGCTGCTGCGGTCCCACGGCGCCACCGAGGTCCAGCGCGCGGGCCAGGGCGGCTCGATCCCGCTGGTCGCCGCGTTCCGCAGGGCCAACCCGCAGGCCGACATCGTGCTGTGGGGCTGCGAGGAGCCCCGCGCCAACATCCACGGTCACGACGAGAGCGTCGACCGCGCCGAACTGGAACGGCTGACCACCGCCGAGGCGCTCCTGCTGCACGCGTTGAGGACACCCGCCCGCAGCTGATCCGCTCACGAGTCACCCACCCCGGCCACCGGCCGGGGCGCTCCCTCCTGCCCGCACGACGGGCACCACCACGAAAGGCGACCATGACCATCGCGGACAAGTCCCTCGGCGACGCCCTCGTCACCGCCGACCAGCCCACGGACGAGGACTTCACCCTTCCCAGCGGCGGGTTGGACGACGCCAGTCGCAAGGAGGTGCTGGCGAAGCTGGAGGCGTACTACGCCGACGTGCAGCCGAGGTTCCTGGGTTATCAGACCAATCAGGAGCTCGATCTCCGGCAGGACATGGCCAGCTTCCTGAACTACAACATCAACAACGTCGGCGACCCGTTCCGCCCCTCGCACTACACCCTCGACTCCCGTGCCGCCGAACGCTCCGTGCTCGCCTACTACGCCCGCCTCTGGCACGCCAAGCCCCGCGAGCACGACGAGCACGGTGGCCTCACCGACCCCGAGGCGTACTGGGGCTACGTCCTCACCATGGGTTCCTCCGAGGGCAACAACTACGCGCTGTGGAACGCGCGGGACTACCTGTCCGGCAAGACGCTCATGGTCGAGCCGGACGAGAACGGCACCGGCACCCTGATGTGGGTGCAGGACACCGCGCCGGTGGACAACCAGAACGCCTACTCCCCCGTCGCGTTCTACTCCCAGGACACCCACTACTCGGTGTCCAAGGCACTGCGAGTGCTCAACATCCCGACCTTCTACGAGGTCGGCACCAAGATGTACCCCCACGCCAACCCCCTGAACCCGGGACAGCCGTGGGACATGGAGGTCCCGTCGCAGGACGGCGCCGACGGGCCCGGCTCCGTCGACGTCGACAAGCTGATCACCCTGGTGGACTTCTTCGCCAAGATGGGCCACCCCGTCGTGCTCAACCTCAACTACGGCAGCACCTTCAAGGGCGCCTACGACGACGTGGCGACCATCTGCTCCCGGCTGACCGCTGAGGTGTTCACCAAGTACGGCCTGGACAAGCGCAAGGTCCGCTACGGACGCGATCCCGAGACCGGCGCGGAACTGGTCGACGAGCGCACCGGCTACTGGATCCACGTCGACGGCGCCCTCGGCGCCACCTACGCGCCGTTCCTGGAGCGGGCGATCGAGCAGGGCCTGGTCGACGAACCGGGTGCCACGCTGCCCGCGTTCGACTTCCGCGTCCCCGAGGTGTCCTCGATCGTCACCAGCGGTCACAAGTACCCCGGCGCGCCCTGGCCGTGCGGCATCTTCATGACCAAGTCCAACCTCCAGATGCAGCCCCCCACGCAACCCGCCGTCATCGGCTCGCCCGACACCACCTTCGGCGGCTCCCGCAACGCCTTCTCCCCCCTGATCATGTGGAACTTCCTGGCCCGTCACTCCGAGCAGGCCCAGCTCGACATGGTCGTCCGCGCGCAGCGGGTCGCCGACTACGCCGCACGCACGCTCGCCGTGGTCCCCGGCGACTGGCAGGTCGCCCGCACGCCCTACTCGCTGAGCGTGCGCTTCCGCCAGCCCAGCGACGAGATCGTGCACAAGTACTCGCTGGCGACCGTGCCGCTGCGCGACGCCGACGGTGGTCACACCGACTACGCCCACCTGTACGTGATGCCGCACGTCACCGAGGAGCTGATCGACGAGCTCGCCGCCGACCTGGCTCTCGTCGAGGTTCCCGCACCACGCGACGAGAACCAGAGCATCACCGCGATCACGTCCTACATCGACGGCACCGCCGACACCCCCGACATCGCCCGCCTCGCCCTGGTCCGCACCTGGAACCAGGCCTTCTGATCGGAGGAACAGCATGACCGCCGGCGCCTTCCCCAAGGACCAGCACGGCTTCGCCCTCACCGGCACCAGCACCGTGTACGGCAGCCACCTGGCCATGTTCAACATGGCCCAGCACCGCTTCCACGTCGTCATCCGGGTCGACCTGCCCCAGAGCGCCCAGGACGCCTACGCCTCCGCTCGCCGGACCGACCCGAAGTCGCCCGTCATCGTGGTCAACCCCGAGAGTTCGAAGATGCACCTGCAGGACATGCTCGGCGCAGACGGCTTCCCGGCCGAGCTGTGGCAGTTGCCGGACAACGACTTCGGCCAGAAGGTCGTCCTGTCCACCGGCTTCACCGCCAAGGCGGCACAGGTGCTCCACAACCGACCGTTCGACGACCAGGAGGCCTACCCGCCCGAGCCCCGCTACCTCGTCTTCGGCTCGGGCGGCGAAGCGCACGCCTCGCACTACCTGACCCACCAGCCCGACTACCAGCTGCTGGTCCAGCTCGCGGCCACGCCGACCGGTCTGACCGGCGCGCAGCTCGCAGCCAGCACCCTGGTGGACCTGACCTCGGTCACCGAGGACCACGAGCCGGTGCAGGACCCCCTCGCGTCCCACCTCGGGGAGGAGCTGCCCGCCCGGATCGTCGACTCCGGCGGCGCGGTCACCCTGAAGATCGGCCCCAGCCGCTGGTTCGACACCCGCGAGCTCAACCACGAGCCGCACGGCCACGCCGCGACGCTGTCGGAGTACATCGCCCTGGCCTCCGTCTGACCACCGGACCTCGCCGGAGGGGCGCTCGACCGCCCCGTCCGGACCACGATCACCTCCTCGCCGCTGGCAGAAGCCGAGACAGCGGCGAGGAGGTGATTCCCGCACCGACCCGGCCGACCGGCGCAGACCGGGCAGACTCTCCACTCCCGCCGAGTACGATCGATCCACTCACCGCGGAGGACTTCCTTCATGGCTCATCCCGAGGAACTGACGGCCCTGGACCTGTACTCGGTCTGGATGACGGCCGATGACCTCGAGGAGGCGTTCGACCCGTTCCGCTTCGAGCAGCGGATGGCCGCCTACCGACTGATGATCGACAGCACCAACCCCGCCGACCGGTTCGGCGCCGACAACCGGCACAACCCCCTGTGGGGTCTGATGTTCCAGCACCAGTGGCAGTTCCGCACCGACCGGCTCGGCGCCGACACCCGGCGCAACGGGCGCATCGACCCGGACTCGCCGTGGGGCTACGGCAACTACACGCTCAGCGTCGTCCCGTGGCTGGCGGCCGGGGCCGCCGGGGTGGTGCCGGTCCTGCCGGTCGCCGATCCGCCGACCCCGTCCCGGTTCCGGTACGTGACGGGCGGGGACGTACCGGAGGAGCTCGTCGACGCGGTGGACGACTGGCGCGCCTACTTCACCCTGGTGAGCCGGAGCGGGGCCGCGGACCCGGAACAGGCCCGCCTGGCCCTGTGGAAGGCGCACAAGACCTGCCTGGACGTGGTGGTCCGCGCGATCACCGACGCCGACACCGCACCCTGGCCTGACCTGGAGATCACGTTCCTGCGCGGCTGGTGCCGGATGGTCGACTACCTGTGGGCAGCGGCCTGGCCGACCGACTTCGGCTTCATGACCGCGCACGGCCTCGACGTGCTGCCGGAAACACTGCTCACCACGCCCGAGGACGTGCGCGCGCTGCCGCCGAAGGTCCGCGGCAACGTCACCAACGTCATCGGACTGGCGACCACCCCGGGGTGGCGCTACCAGCTCAACCTGATGCTGTGGAAGCGGATCATGCGCACCCGCGAGGCCCGCGACCAGGTGCTGCCACTGCTCGACGCGGTGTTCAACCCCCGTCCGGACAACGCGGCCGAACGCCGCACGCTGCTCGGGCACCTGCTGCGCCCCTGACCCCCGGCCGCCCGGCCGGAGTGCGAGCTCGACCGGACGCGCTGTCTCCGTTCTGCCGGGACGCGAGGCGGGTGGGCGCGTGAGCACCGAGCGGCGCCGACGTCGGTGGCCGGCCCAGATCGCCCTCAGGGGCGCAAGCGGCGTGCCATCAGCTCGCGCAGGGCGCCGGTCCGCTCGGCCAGGTCTCGCAGGGAAGCGATCACGGTGTCGCCGTCGGGTCCCAGGTCGGCCGACAGCTCAGCGGTCACCGCGGCCCGCGCGGCCCGGCCCGCGTCGACCGCCTCGTGACCGCGCGGAGTCATCTCGACCAGGCGGGCGCGGCTGTCCTGCGGGTCGGGGCGGCGCGCGACGTAGCCGGTCCGTTCCATCTCGGCCACCACCTTCGACGCGCCCTGGGCGGTCATCCCGAGCAGGTCGGCCAGGTCGGACACGCGGACCGGGCCGGGAAGCAGGTGCTGGAAGACGTAGCCGTGGACGGTGCGGACCCGGTCGTGCCCCGCCTCGACCATCCTGGCCCGGACGGCGGCGTCGCAGGACGCGGCGAGTGCGGTGAACAGCAGGGTCAGGTCGGGGGTTGACGGCACGGTCGCAGGCTGACATGTTCAACCTTGGTTGCGCAACCTAGGTTGAGGATGTGGGCGATGATCTGCGATCCGGCGTTCCGGCACGTGGTGGAGGCGTTCCGGGAGCACGTGGGCGGCGGTGGTGCGGCGCTGGCGGTCGTCGCCCGCGGCGAACCGGTGGTCGACGTGTGGCACGGGACCCGCGACGAGGCCGGTCGCGTGTCGTGGGAACGGGACACGGCGGTCAACGTCTTCTCCGTCTCCAAGGCCGTCCTGGCCACCGCGGCGCACGTGGCGGTGCGAGACGGGCTGCTCGACCTCGACGCGCCGGTGCGCCGGTACTGGCCGGAACTCGGCATCGACACCACCACCGCGGACCTGCTGGCACACAGGTCGGGTCTGCCCGCGATCCGCGAGCCGCTGCCGCCGGGCAGCCTCCACGACTGGGGCGCGATGACCGCCGCGCTGGCCGCCGAGCGGCCGTGGTGGGAGCCCGGCACCCGGCACGGCTACCACGCGGTCACGTTCGGCTGGCTGGTCGGCGAGGTGCTGCGCCGGGCCACCGGTCGCGAACCGCGCGACCTCGTCGCCGACCTGGGCGTGCAACTGGGGTGGCGGGGGCCGGGTGAACCGGCGTTCGTGCTGCCGCCGGAACCGGCCGCCGCCCCGCCGGTCGTGCCGCCGCTGATCGCCGTGCGGGCGTTCACCAACCCCTCGGACCTGGTCGTGCCGAACGCGGTCAACGGCGCGGCGTGGCGGGCGGCGCAGATCCCGGCCGCCAACGGGCACGCGACGGCACGGGCGCTCGCACTGCTGCTCGGGAGGCTGGGCGGTCTGCTGGGCAGGACGGCGCTGGCCGAGGCGACCGCGCCGCGCAGCGAGGGCCACGACGAGGTGCTGGGCGGCGGCACGAGGTTCGCGGCCGGGTACTCGCTGCCGAACGAACTGCGGCCGTTCGCCCCGAACCCGCGGGCGTTCGGGCACACCGGCGCGGGCGGCGCGCTCGCGTTCGCCGACCCCGACCTGGACGTCGCGGTGGCGTTCACGCCGAACCGGATGGTGCTGACGCCCTCCGGGCCGGACCCGCGCTGGACGGCGATCACCGACGCGCTCTACCGGTGAGCGACGAACCCGGCGGTGCCGAACAGGCGCGCGGAAGACCCGCGACGCGAAGTTCCGGCGGCGAACCCGACCAGGCCCCGCGGCGCCGGACCAGCCGCGGTCCGGCCCAGCAGCGGACGGGACCGGGGCGATGTCGGCGTCCTCCCTCCAGCGCACGACCGCTGACCTCGCATCCGCTGATCGGATGATCGTGAGACCAGCTGTTAAAGTGTGGTTCCGTACCGAGCCCACGATCCGCGGGCAGTTGATGTGGAGCGACGAACGTGGTCATCTTCGGCTTCCGGACCAAGGTCTTCGTCCTCACGGTGCTGACGCTGCTGTGCCCCCGGTGCGGCAACCGGGCGGCGCACCCCCTGCACAGGTCCGTCACCAGGTTCACGCTCTTCTTCGTGCCGCTGTTTCCGGTCAGGACCAGGTACAGCACGCAGTGCACCGCCTGCGGCGTCACCAACCGCCTGTCCGGGGACGAGGCGACCCGTCTGCGCCACCAGGTGTGACACCGGGCCACGGCAGGCAGCGCCCGGTGCTGCTGACGTTCGCGGGCCGCTGACGTTCGTGGGCTGCTAGCGCGCAGGAAGCCGGGAACACACCGGCACCGGTGGGCAGGTACCCGTCGGAGGAGACCGCCAGGTGCAGCCGCTCGCGCGCACGGCCGGGGCGAACACCACCGAGGGACGGCTTCGCCGCCGGCACAGCGCCACCTCCTCCGCGCTCACCGGGCGCTCGGCCAGCCGGGCGGGCAGCGCGACGTCCTCCCGGCGCAGCGCGGCCAGCTTGCCGTGACTCAGGATCGCGACGTCCTTCTCCAGTAGCACGACCCGTCCGCCGGTCGCGAGCTCCAGGGCGGGACCGGGCATAGCGTGTGAGGACGACCCGGTCCGTCGTGGACCGGGCCCGATCAGAACCGCCGTTCCGCGACGGTGCCGACGTCACCGCGCGGGACGGCAGAACGGAGGAGAGTCGTGCAAGGTATCGACCCCGCGGTGCCGCCCAGCGGCACGGGCTGTGCCGACTGCGAAGTTTCGACCCCGCAGGGCTGGTGGTTCCACCTGCGCCGCTGCGCCGAGTGCGGTCACATCGGCTGTTGCGACTCCTCGCCCGGCCAGCACGCCAGCACGCACGCCGCGACCTCCGGGCACCGGCTCGCGCGCAGCTTCGAGCCGGGCGAGGAGTGGTTCTGGGACTACGGCGAGGAGGTCATGCACGAGAACGGTCCCGCGCTCGCCGCACCGGAGCACCGTCCGCTCACGCAGGCCGCGCCGGGACCCGCCGGGCGGGTGCCGGAGGACTGGGTCGCGCACCTGCACCGCTGATCCGTCACACGCGGCCCAGTTCCGCGGCGGCCGCGAGCACGCTGTCGATCAGAGCGGGGTAGCGGGCGTCGAGATCGTCGCGCCGCAACCGCACGGCGTGCTCGCGGCCCCGCACCCGCGTCGACGTGATGCCCGCTTCCCGCAGCGTCTTGAAGTGGTGCGACAGCGTGGACTTGTGGACGTCCAGGCCGTACTCCTGCACCGAGCAGGGGTGGTAGCGGTCGTCGGCCAGGGTGCGGATGATGCGCAGCCGGACGGGATCGGCGAGCGCCTTCAGCGCGGTGACCAGGTCGATCTCCTCCCGTCCCGGCTCCGGGAAGGCCGGTGACGGCTCACCCCACTCACTGTTTGACATGCGCCAAACAGTAGCGCATCTTGTTTGACATGTATCAAACTATGACTGCTCCCGTCGAAGTGGGGGACCGGGTCTCCGTCCTCACCGCCGACCAGGTCGAGGACACCGAGTTCTTCCACCCCTGCCACCGCTTCGGGGAGGAGGGCTGCACCTCCCGCGAGCCGGGGGACGTGCCGGTGCGGACGCACCGTCCCCTCCGGGTGCTCGGCGAGCACTGCGGACACGACCAGGAGAAGAGGTGAAGCAGACGACACTGGGTGACGGTCTGACCGTCTCCGCCCAGGGACTCGGCGCCATGGGGATGAGCGCCTTCTACGGCACCACCGACGAGGCCGAGGCAGTCGCGACCCTGCGGCACGCCCTCGACGTCGGCGTGACGTTCGTCGACACGGCCGAGGCGTACGGGCCGTTCGAGAACGAGAAGCTCGTCGCCCGCGCGATCGGCGACCGGCGCGACGAGGTGGTGCTGGCGACGAAGTTCGCCACGGAGTTCGACGACGACGGCCGGCCGCACGGCCTCAACGGCCGCCCCGAGTACGCCCGCCGCGCGGCGGAGCGCTCGCTGCGCCACCTCGGCACGGACGTGATCGACCTGTTCTACCTGCACCGGGTCGACCCCGCCGTGCCGATCGAGGAGACCGTGGGCGGCATGGCCGAACTCGTCCGCGACGGGCTCGTCCGCCACATCGGGCTCTCCGAGGTCTCGGCCGCCACCGTCCGCCGCGCGCACGCGGTGCACCCGCTCGCCGCGGTCCAGTCGGAGTTCTCCCTGTTCTCCCGCGACCTGCTCGGCAACGGCGTGCTCGACGTGCTCCGGGAGCTGGGCATCGGCCTGGTCGCGTTCTCGCCGCTCGGGCGCGGGTTCCTCACCGGAGAGATCACCGGGGTCGACGACCTCCAGCCGGGAGACGCCCGGCGCTCGCTCCCCCGGTTCCAGCCCGACGCCATCGCGGCGAACCTGCGGGTCGTCGACCGGGTCCGGCGGATGGCCGCGGACCGGGACGCCACCCCCGCCCAGGTCGCGCTCGCGTGGGTCCAGACGCGGGGCGCCGTCGCGATCCCCGGTACCCGACGCCGTTCGCGGCTGGACGAGAACGCCGCCGCCACCGACCTGGCGCTGAGCGGCGACGACCTCGCCGTCCTCGAACGCGCGGTGACCGAGACCGGGATCACCGGCGAGCGCGACACCGAGGCGGGCCTGGCCCGGATGCACGTCTGACCGGTGCCGGTGTCCGACCGGCCAGGAGCGGGCGGACACCGGCAGCCGCCACGCGAGACGCGGCTCCGTCAGCACGTCCCGCAACTGGGCGCGAGCCGTGGTGCCCCGCTTCGGGAACACCCGGTAGAGGTGGCCGCCGACCGTGCGGTGCGACAGGTGGAGCCGGTCGGCGATCTCCTCGTCGGTCAGCCCCTCCGCCGCCAGCGACGCGATCTGCGACTCCTGCGGCGTGAGCACGCTCTCCACGCCGGTCCGCCGGGAGGCGGGCCCCGGTGCGCCACCGGTGGCGGTGAGCTCGGCGGTCGTCCCGTGCACCACCAGCCCCGGCGTGACGCAGAACGACACCACCGTGTTCGGTTCCGGCGGCAACGACACGATCGACTGCACCAGCGCCGACCCGGGCAAGACCGTCCACGGCGGCGGCAACACCAACTCCTGCGGCCCCGTGTCCTGCCTCCGGACCTCCGCACCAGCTGCGAGTCGTAGCACCGGCGGAGCCGACCCTCGAACGGGTGGTTTGAACGGCGGCACACCGAGGACCGCGCATGGCGGCTTCGGCCGTGGAAAGCCTGCGCGAGCGGAGACCGTGCCCGTGCCGTCGTCCGGCGGACAGGAACTCTCGGCCGACGGTTCGGTCCCCGTCCGCAGCGGACGCGCGGCTCGCGCGGCACGAGGTCGGGAGGCCCTCCGTGATCACCCCATCGGATCTGCCCGAACGACACGGGCACCGGAACTCATGACTCCGCTGGCGGCACCGGACGTGCGCCTGGTGCCCCGAAGCGGTCTGCGCGTCGCGCTCCTCGACGGGTTCCAGCTCACCGGGGGAACCGACGCCATCACCGTCTCCAGAGGTGCAGAACGCCTGCTGGCGTTCATGGCGATGCGCCACCGGGTGGCGGGGCGGCTGCTCGTGGCGGGTTCCCTGTGGAGCTCCTCGACCGAGGGGCACGCCTACGCGGCCCTCAGGTCGACGTTGATCCGCATGAGTAGCACCTGCCGGGAAACGCTGCTGATCACCCCGTCCAGCCTGGAACTCGCGCCGGGAGTCTCGGTCGACCTGCACGACGCCAGGGCGCTCGCCCACCGCCTGCTCGAAACCGGTCCGCACGCGGCGGTGGACCTGAGCGCGCGGGCGGTCGCCACCCTGTCGTCGGAGTTGCTGCCGCTCTGGTACGACGACTGGGTCCTCCTCGAAGCCGAGGACTGGCGCCAGCTCCGGCTCCACGCGCTGGAGGCGGTGGTGGACGGCCTGGTCGAGGCGAGGCGCTTCGGTGACGCCACGGCCGCGGCGGGAGTGGTCGTCCGGGCCGATCCGCTGCGGGAGAGCGCGCACAGCGCTCTCATCCGGGTGCACCTGGCCGAGGGCAACCAGTCCGAGGCGGTGCACGCGTTCGACCGGTTCAGCCGCCTCCTCCACACCGACCTGGGTCTCGCGCCGACCAGGGAACTGCGAGACCTGGTCACGAGTCGCGCGGGGTCGCCGCTCCGGTGATCGGGCCGGCCCGCGTGCCCCCGGGGCGCCCGCCGACCTCGTGCGGCGGGCAACCGCCCGGTCAGCACCTGGTCGCGGATCGAACGTCGTTGCCGCAGGCCGGTGGTGGCGATGTCTGCCCCCACCGCAGCGGCCCCAGCACCGCGGTCGCGTCCCGCTCCCGGAGCGGTTCCGGAACAGGGGGTTGACCGGGGTGTCCGCCAGCTCGACGAACGTGGCAGCGAGGCGTCCACCTCGCCACCGCCCCCCGGTACGTTCGCAGTGCGGTCGTCCGCCCGACCAGGTGCGCCGTGGACGTGCCGAGGAGGTGATCAGCGATCGGTGGAACGCGGTCGTCGACGACGGCTCACGTTGATCCGGACACGCCTGCGCCACAGCCTGCCGCGGACCACCTCCGCGTCCGGTGGAACGGATTCGGTTTCGGACGGGGGTGGGTCCGGCGGGTCCGGTGGGTCCGGCGGAGCGGTGCCCGTCATGACGCGGTCCCGTTCTCGACGTCGGCGGCGGAACTGGACCGGTTCGAGATCATCTCAGCGCTCCTGCCTCCGGCCGGACCGGCCGGGCTTCGTGCTGCGCCCGAGGCGGCGCCGACTCGGACGTCGGCGCTCGATGTGCCCCCCGCTACGTCCACACCGCACCGAGGAAGCGTCTCCGACCGCGCGAGACGACTCCTCGGGCGCTCCCCGCCGAACGGTTCGCCCGTTCCGCGGGGAGCGTGGCCGGGCGCGGCGACCCGCGCCCGGCCGGTGGTGTCCGGCCAGCGCCCACGTGCTCGGCACCGACCGGACACCACCGGCTCACAGCGCTACCCGTTCGACCGCGTCCACCGACGTCGGACGCAGATGAGCGCACCGCCCAGCGCCAGGAGCAGCGCACCGAGGCTCACCAGCAGACCGAACGGGGTGCTGGCCCCGGTGTCGGGGAGTTCCGCGGACCGCGACTGGACGTGCACCGGTCGCACCGCGCCACGGGGACGAGTGGGCGATTCGAGTTGACCCGCGCCACCCCACGCCGCGGTGGTCGTGGCCGAGGTGGACGACCCGGTGCCCGGCGTGCTCGTCGGCGCGGTCGTCGTCCGACCGGTCGTCGTGCTGGTGGCGCACGTGAGGGCGCAGGTGGCCGTCGTCGGCGTCGGGCACGTGGTCGTCGGAGCGCACGTCGCCGTCGTCGTCGTGGCCGTCGTCGCCGTGGCGGTCGTCGTGGACGGGCACGTGGTCGTCGGAGCGCACGTGGCCGTCGTCGTCGGCACGGACGTCGTGGACGGGCACGTGGTCGTCGGAGCGCACGTCGCCGTCGTCGTCGGCACGGACGTCGTGGACGGGCACGTGGCCGTCGGAGCGCACGTCGCCGTCGTCGTCGTGGTGGTCGTCGGCTTCGGGCACGTGGTCGACGTGGGGCACGTCGCCGTGGGGCACGTGGTCGTGGTGGCGCACGTGGCCGTCGGCACCGCGGTGGTACGGGACGTGGTGGTCGGCGCGGTCGTGGTCTTCGAGCCGGTCGTCGTCGTGGTGACACCGGTGGTCGTCGTCGTGACGCCCGTGGTCGTGGTCGTCGGCGACGTGGTGGTGCTCGGCGAGGTCGTGTTCGTACCGGTCGCCGTACCGGTGGTCGTGCCGGTCGCCGTACCGGTCGTCGTGGTGATCGTCGGCACGGTCGTCGTGGTGACGTCCGTGCCGGTCGGCACGGACGTGGTCGTGGCGTCGGTCGTGGTGACCGTCGGCACGGTCGTCGTCGTGGTGATCGTCGGCACCGTCGTCGTCGTGGCGTCCGTGGTGGTGGTCGTGGTGGTCGTGGTTGTGGTCGTCGGAACGGCCTCGCACTGCTCGGTGACGAACGTGTTGTCGTCCAGGGTGACCGAGCCGTTGCGCGCGAGCGCGCGGCCCCGGACGTCCGCCCCCGTGTTCGCCGTGATCGACGTCAGCGCCATGATCGTGCCGACGAAGTCGGAGTTCGTGCCGAGCGTGGCGGAGCTGCCGACCTGCCAGAAGACGTTGCACGCCCTGGCTCCGTTGATCAGGTTGATCGAGCTGTTCGAGGCGGTGATCAACTCCGAGGCCACCTGGAAGATCCAGACGGTGTTCGGGTCGCCCTCGGCGTCGAGGGTCAGCGTCCCGGACAGCCCGAGCGCACCGGGTGCCCGGTACACGCCTCCGACCAGGGTCAGCCCGACGAGGTCCGCGGGAACGTTCCCGGTGGGCGCACGGCCCGCGGCGTCGTTGTAGGCGACCGTCAGGTCGGCCTGCGCTTGATCGGCCACCGCGTCGTCGATGTGGATGGTGCCGCCGACCACGCCCGGCGGAAAACCTGTGATGCTCGTTCCCGGACTCACCCCGAGGTCTCCGCTCAGGGTGCTCTCACCGGTGTTGGTGACGGACTGACCGCCCAGCACCGAGAAGCTCGCCGCGACACCCAGGTCCACCGGTGCTTCGACCGCGTGAGCCTCCGGGTGGCTCGACATCGTGCCGAGGAGGGCCAGGGTGCCCGCCAGAGCACCGACTGCCACGAGGGCCGCCCAGCGGAGGCGCCGGGGCTCCCCCGTCGATGTCGCCGTAGCCGTGTCGTTCATCCGTGCAACCTTCCGTCGACCGATCGACCGGGCCGGCAGAATCCGGCCAGTTCACGTGATCGAGGTTTGTGCGCACGGATCAGATGGTCGCGGTACGTCCACTGTGTACCGACCACCGACCGGTTTTGCGGCCCCGGCCACCGCTCAGACGCTAGGGGCGCTGGATGCAACTCGCCGCGCGGATGCGGAGAACGGCACCGTGTGATGAAAATGTCCACTCGGAAGAGTTACCCCCTCCACAGCGGAGTCCACTGTGGAGGGAACTATCGTCCCCGCGGACCGGCGGTGTCACCGTCGCGCCGGTCGGGTGGTGCGACGTCCGGCGTCGCACCCCGGAGAGGTGAGGCGGTGTCCGTGTCGGCGCCGTTGTCGGCGTGGCGTTCGGTGTGGCCGATCCCGTGCCAGTCCAGGCACAGCACGGTGGCGTCGTCCCGCAGGCGATCGGTGCACGCCTGCCGCACCGCCCTGGTCACCGTCCGCACGACCTCCCTGGCGTGCAGCCGGGCGGTGTCGCGGACCAGCGCGGACAGGTCGGCACCGGCGGCCTCGCGTTCGAACATGCCGTCGGTGAGCAGCACCAGCCGGTCACCGGGACGCAGGTCCAGCCGTTGCACCCGGTACTCGTACGGGATGACGCCGAAGAGCAGGTCGATCTCCGGTTCGACCGGCTCCACCAGACCGTCGCGCAGCAGCAGCGGCGCGGGGTGGCCGGCGTTGACCAGCTCGACCCCTCCCTCGCGCAGGTCCACGCGCAGCAGCAGGCCGGTGGCCAGCGAGTGCCGGCCGTGCTCCAGCAGCGCCTGGTTGGCCCGCCGAGCCTGCTCCGCCAGATCGCCGCCGGCCCGGCGGGCCCCGCGCAGCGCACCGACCAGCAGAGTGGCGGTCAGGGCCGAGGCGACGTCGTGACCGACGGCATCGGTGATCGACAGGTGCAGGGTGTCGCGGTCCAGGGAGTAGTCGTAGGTGTCGCCGCCGATGTCGTGGGCGGGCACCAGTGCCCCGGCGACGGTGAACTGGGCCGCCTCGCAGCAGGACGCCGAGGGCAGCAGCTGGTGCTGGATCTCCGCGGCCAGGCTCATCGTCGTGGTGCGGCGGCCGGAGTGGTAGAGGTCGGTGAAGCGGCGGTCGGTGACGATGACGTAGGCCAGTGCGTGCGCGGCCTCTCCCAGCTGCGCCAGCACCTCCTCGTCGAGCGAGGGCACGGTCACCTCCAGCACGCCGACGCAGTCGCCCCGGTTGGTCACCGGCAGCACCACCCGCACGCCGTCGCCGTCCTGCTCCTGCCAGGGCCGCTGGGTGCGCAGCACCTCCTCGTAGGCGCTGTCGCGCAGGTCGACGCGCTCCCCGCCGCCCCCGCCCCGGCTCTGCGCGGTCGAGGTCAGGCGCACCAGCTGTTCCTCGACCAGGTCGACCAGCAGGAACGACACGTCGAAGGCCGCGAACCGCTTCGCCAGGTCGCGCGCGACGACCTCGACGGACTCGACCGGCGGTGCGCTCTCCGCCGCGGCCAACACGTCACCCGGTCGCAACGCACCACTCTCCACGGTGTCCTCCGACCACTCGGGGTCAGCTTAACCACACCCCGCAGGCCCTCCGGCACGGCCGGTGAGGAAGGCGCTCGACGCGACGTGGTCCACCTCCCGCCGCGTCCGCGAGCACGCGGAACAGGTGCACTGGGCGGGTGTTGCTGGCCCGGAACACCCGCTCGGCAGGTCGAGCGAGGTCGCTCCACCAGGAGTGCCACCACGATCGGGTGAAGTTCGTCCCGATGACGGTGACCTCGTCGGTGTCGGTCAGCGCGGTCCAGAACCCGGCGGCGTGCGGGTGCCCGCGTCCGGGTCGACCCGGAACTCGTCCGCGTCGGACCACGGGGAAGCGGTCGTCGACCTCCTTCCCCGGCACGGGGCCGTGCAGCCCGCGGTTCGGGCCGCGACGGACGAGGCCGCGGAATCGATCAGCGTGGTGACGCGTTCCACGGGGGTGAAGAAAATCGGCTTCCTGTCCTTCGGGCACTGGTCCGACAGCCCGCACTCGCAGACGAGGACCGCGTCGGACGCGCTCCTGCAAGCCGTCGACCTCGCGGTGGCCGCGGAAGAACTCGGCGCGGACGGCGCCTACTTCCGGGTGCACCACTTCGCGCGGCAGCTGGCCTCGCCGTTCCCGCTGCTGGCCGCGATCGGCGCCAGGACCGAACGCATCGAGATCGGCACCGGCGTGATCGACATGCGGTACGAGAACCCGTTGTACACGGCCGAGGACGCCGGTGCGGCGGACCTCGTCTCCGGTGGCAGGCTCCAGCTCGGCCTCTCCAGGGGGTCGCCCGAGCAGGTGATCGACGGGTGGCGGTACTTCGGCTACCAGCCGAGCGAGGGCGACACGGAGGCCGACATGGCCCGCAAGAACGCCGAGGTGCTGCTGACCGTGCTGCGGGGCGAGGGCTTCGCCCGGCCCAACCCGCGCCCGATGTTCCCCAACCCTCCGGGACTGCTGCGCGTCGAGCCGCACTCGCCGGGGCTGCGGGAGCGGATCTGGTGGGGCGCGAGCTCCAACGCCACCGCGGTCTGGGCGGCGGAGCAGGGCATGCACCTGATGAGTTCGACGCTGAAGAACGACGAGGGCGGGGCACCGTTCCACGTGCAGCAGGCCGAGCAGATCCGGGCGTTCCGCAAGGCGTGGGCGGACGCCGGCTGGCAGCGCGAGCCGCGCGTCTCGGTCTCGCGCAGCATCTTCGCGCTCACCTCGGACCTGGACCGCGCGTACTTCGGCGACGACACCGGCAGCGCCGACCACGTCGGCTACATCGGCGCCAGCACGAGGGCGATCTTCGGCCGCACCTACGCCGCCGAACCCGACGTCCTGGTCGAGCAGCTGGCCGGGGACGAGGCCGTCGCCGAGGCCGACACGCTGCTGCTGACCGTGCCCAACCAGCTCGGCGTCGACTACAACGCGCACGTGCTCGACAACGTCCTCACCCACGTCGCCCCGGCCCTCGGCTGGCGCTGACCCCGCACCCGCCAGCACGGCGCCCCAGCCGTGCTGGCCGGCGCGCCCGCGCCACCGCAGCCCGGCACGACGACGAGCCGCCGGAGGACGGCGGGCGGAGCAGCGGCCCTCAGGCGTCGCCGCGCATCGAGCGGCGGATCTCCTCCAGCCTGTCGAGCCCCGCCCGCTGACGGGCCTCGAACTGGTCCTCGACCGCCTTCGCCTCCGCGGTGGCGTCGGCCAGTTCCCCGGCTCCGACGCCGGTGGCGACCCGCTGCTCGACGCGGTCGCGGACGTGGTCGAACGTGGGCACGCCGTCCGGGGTGTAGTCCGGGGTGCGGTCGGCGGGCGGTACGACGGGCCGAGCCGCCTCGTCCTCCACGATCTCGGCGTCGATCACCGGTTCCCGATCCGCGTTCATCGCCCCAACTCCGTTCGTCGCACTGCCCCGAGGCTACCGCCGGCACGCCGACCGGTCCGCCGGAGCGCCGACCGGCGGCGTTCGTCCCCGTCGGGACGTTCGTCCACCGGGCACTCGTGCGGCGTTTGTCGCGCCGCGACGGGGGTAGACGGGGTGGAGCACGAAGTCCGGCCCGAGGGGTACCGGACTGCGCGGGCCGGTCGCACAGCGCGCCGGTCACCTCCTCCACTCCGTCCGGAGAACCCGTCCCAGCGTCTCCTCCGGCCGGAACACGAGGACGGGCGAGAGGTCGACGACCGGTCCGGGAGCGGGCGAGCGCCCGCGGCCGGTCGACGGCGCGGGCAAGACCCGCGAGCGGACGAACTGCGCGCGCCGGGCGGGGGCGGGACGACCGAGGGCCTCTCCCCGGAGCACCCGCACCGCACCACCACGACGTGCCCGACGTGCCGCACGAGCGGAACGCGGCCCACGGCTCCGAGGGGACGCACGTCGTGCCCGACAGCGGGGCGCCCCTGCTCGTCGTTCCGCTCGACGCCGCCGGCACACCGCTCGCGACCCGCCTGGCGCGGCCCTCCCGACCTCCAGCCCGTGATGACCGCCGACCACGTCGACGA
Source organism: Umezawaea beigongshangensis (assembly GCF_016464305.1). Lineage (GTDB taxonomy): Bacteria > Actinomycetota > Actinomycetes > Mycobacteriales > Pseudonocardiaceae > Umezawaea_A > Umezawaea_A beigongshangensis. The sequence goes on along the minus strand of NZ_JAEIOJ010000013.1, from coordinate 86,612 downwards.
CGACCTGTTCGTGCCGCTGCTGCTCGCCGGCGTCGGCGGCTTCCACCGCGCCCACCAGGCGGTGCACCTCGACGAGCTGATGCGCCGCGGACTGGCGACGGACTTCGGGATCTGCGGCGTCGGCGTGCTGTCCGGTGGCCGGAGGAGGAAGGAGGTGCTGGAAGCGCAGGACCACCTGTACACCGTGGTGGTCAAGCACCCCGACTCCACCCGCGAGCCGATGAAGCTGCGCCTGCTCAACGCGAGCCACCAGGCGCTCGGCTACCTCGGTCACCTGGCGGGGTACCGGTTGACCCACGAGGTGTGCCGCGATCCGCTGTTCGCGTCCTTCCTGCGGTGGTACGCGGTCCGCGAAGCCGTCCCGACCCTGCCGCCGGTTCCCGGCGTGGACCTCGACCGCTACGCGGACCCGCTGCTGGAGCGCTTCTCCAACGCGGAGGTGAGCGACAGCCTCGCCCGGCTGTGCGCCGACACGTCCGATCGGATTCCCGTGTTCCCGCTGCCGGTCGTGCGGGAGAACCTCGCCGCCGTCGTGGCGAGCTGGGCCCGCTACGCCGAGGGCGTGGACGAGCGGGGCAGGCCCTTCGAGGTGGTCGACCGGCTGCGCGAGCCCCTCGTGGCCGCCGCGCGCCGCTGGCGCGAGGACCCGCTGGCGTTCTTGCGCCAGCGGGAGCTGTTCGGCGACGCGTGGTTCGTCGCGGCGTACACCGCGACGCTGACGACGCTGCACACCCGAGGCGCGCGAGGCGTGCTGGAGGACCTGGCCGCGCGTCCCGCGCCGCAGAACCCGATCGACGCCCCGCAGGACCGCGGCCGGTGTCGCTTGCGAAGCTCGTCCCACCCGCGAGCGACACCGGAGGCGATGATGACCACCGCACGACCCGCTACCCGCCGCACCCTGCTCAGGACGTTCGCCCTGCTGCCGTTGGCGGGGTGCTCCACCCCGCAGTCCACCGCACCGCAGCCCACCGCACCGGCTCCGGCGACCACCTCCAGCGCACCGCCCGAGCGACACGAGCGCCTGCTCGACCTGGAGCGGAAGTTCGACGCGCGCCTGGGCGTGTACGCCGTCGCGACCGGCACCGGCGCGACCATCGCCCACCGCGCGGACGAGCGGTTCGCGTTCTGCTCGGCGTTCAAGGGTCTCGCGGCGGCCGCCGTCCTGCACCGCAACCCCGCCGCGCACCTGGACACCGTCGTCACCTACACCGAGGCCGACCTGATGGCGAGCTCCGCCATCACCCGGCAGCACGTGGCCACGGGCATGACGATCCGCGACCTGTGCGACGCGGCGGTCCGCTTCAGCGACGGCACGGCGGGCAACCTGCTGCTGCGCGACCTCGGCGGCCCGGCCGAGCTGACGGCGTACCTGCGGGACCTCGGCGACGACGTCACCCGGATGGACCGGTTCGAGCCGCACATCGTGGAGGCCGCGCCCGGCGACCCGCGCGACACGACCACACCGCGGGCCATCGGCACCGACTACCGGCGGATCGTGCTGGAGGACGCCCTGCCCGCCGACGACCGCGACTTCCTCCGCGATCTGCTGGAGCGCGGTGTCGCCGGGGCTCGGCGCACGCGGGCGGGCGTGCCCGCGGGGTGGCGCGTGGCCAACAAGACCGGCACCGGGGACCACGCCACGCTCAACGACATCGGCGTCGTGTGGCCACCGGACTCCGCACCGCTGCTCGTCTCGATCATGTCCAGCCGCTCCGCCGCCGACGCCGCGTACGACGAGGCCCTCGTCTCCGAGACCGCAGCGCACGTCGTGGACGCCCTCACCTGACGGGCGCGGGTTCCGGCTGCGACCGGCGGTAGATCGTGATGGAGTGACCGACCTGGCCGATCGGCGTGCTGCTCGCGATCAGCGCCCCGAGCCGGTCGTCGGCCCCGGCGGCGGAGGAGTTCGACACGACCAGCAGCCCGCGCACCCGGTCCGGGGGCGCGGTGCGCGGGTCGGCGGCGTCGATGCCGTGGTGCGACGGCAGGCCGCTGCCCTTGTAGACGAGCCAGACCCGCTCTCCCGGGTGGTGCCGGCGCAGGTGGTCCGCCAGCCGCCCCAGGTCCTGCCCCCAGTCGACGTTCGAGTCGTGCAGGTGCAGCCGGGTCCGCGCCGGTCCGCCGAACGCCTCGTTGGAGTAGGGCAGGTAGTACGGGAACGTCCGCAGCGAACTGATCGCGGCGAAGGCGACCAGGAGCGCCGCGGCGACGTGCGCCCACCGTCTGCGCACGACGACCACGGCGGCCGCCACGACCGCCAGGAACACCGGCACGAAGATCGCGTACCGGACACCGAGATCGCGGGCGCTGGTCGTGGCCACGACCAGCAGCACGACCGGGAGGACGAGCGCGTAGGCCGCAGCCGGGCGCAGCCGGGGAACCGCCACCACCGCGACGGCACCGGCCAGCCAGAGCGCCAGAGCGCCCAGCGGTGTCTTCACCAGCAGCGCGGCCGGCAGGTAGTACCAGAGCGAACCGCGGTACTGGCGGCCGAACAGGAAGCCGCCCCACACCCGGTCCTCGAAGCCGAACTGGACGCGCATCCCGTCCCGGTACGGCTCGGGGAACGGCAACGCGGCGACGAGCGCGCGCGGTCCCCCCGCGGTCGGCAGGCCCGGTGGCGTCTCCCAGCGCAGCCGCGGGTCCACGACGAGGTAGGAGGCCCACACCGCGGCGACCGCGATCAGCGCCACGGCGAGCACCGCCGCGGCGGGTCCGGCGAACCGGGCCGTCCCGTCCGGGCCGGGGCCGCGCGTGCGGCGGGCGTGCCGGACGGACAGCACGACCAGGAGCAGCAGCACCGGAACCGCGGCCAGGGTGCTCGTCTTCGTGGCCAGGGCCGCGCCGAGGGCGAGTCCCGCGAGCGGGAGGTGGCGGGCGGGGCTGCGCCTGGCCCGCCACAGCAGCCAGACCGAGGTCAGCAGGAAACCGGCCGCCGGCACGTCGAGCGTGGCCAGCGACCCGTGCGCGACGACGTCGGGGGAGAACGCGTACAGGGCGAGCGCGAGCACCCCTCCGGCCGGACCGGCCAGATCACGGGCGAACGCGAGGACGACCAGCCCGAAGAGCAGCGTGAGCACGATCATCGGCAGTCGGGCCAGCAGCAGCAGCCGTCCCGGATCGTTGCCCGACTCGTAGAGCACGTGCCGGCCGAGCTGCGTCTGGTCGCCGACGAAGGCGGGATCGAGTCGCACGTCGGCGAAGACCAGCCCGGTCGCGACGATCAGCTTGCCCAGCGGGGGGTGCTCCGGGTTGTACCGCAGGCTGCGCTGCTCCAGGTGGACCACCGCCGCGCCCACGTAGACCGGCTCGTCGACGGTCGGGGTCTGCTCCACGGCCGCCGTGACCATCGCGACCGCCATCCCGGTGAGGAGGGCGGCCACGACGAGCGCGTACGCCCACCGCCGCGTCCGGTCCGGCGAACCGATCGCGGAGGACGACACCCGGAGTTCCTTCCGTGCAGCGGAGAACGGGTTCCCACTGTGCCACGGTCGGAGCGGACGTCGCCGCGGTCAGGACGCGCAGGCGGCGGTCAGGTCGGCGACGCGGGCGGCCCTGTCCTCCAGCCACGCGGCCGGGCGCAGGACGAGGTCGTCCACGGTGACCTCGCGCAGGGTCGTCGCCAGGGCGGTGAGGGCCTCGTCGACGGTGCTGTTCGCGGCGGTGGCGGCCAGGTCGCTCAGGCCGCTCGCGGCGGTGTGCGCCTGGTCGACCGCCTGCTCGGGGCTGGACGTGTCGACCGAGGAGACGGCCTGCGACAGGGCGGTGGTGCACACCTGGACGGTGGAGGCCGTGTCGGCGACGGCGGCGGCCGTGTCGGAGGCCTCCTGCAACGTCCCGCAGGCGCTCAGGGCGGTGACGGCGACGATCGCGGCGACGGCGGCGGTCAGACGGGTGGTGGCGCGCATGGCGGTTCCTCCGGCTCTCGTGCGAACCAGAGGTCTCCCCGACCACCGACAGCGGTGGCGTCGTGACCGGGCCGCCGCGGAGCGGCCGTAGTGACGATCACGAGCGGAGCGGGTACTCCCCTCTGCTCCCAGCATCCCGACGATCCGATCCGCGGTCAAAGTGACCCCGGTCACCCCGGACGGGACGTGCGCGGACGGGCCTCCCGTCCCGGTTAGGACGTGGAGCGCAGGACGGGCAGGGCCAGGCGGTCGACCACGTGCTCCAGGAAGGCGTCGTCCAGCGGCAGCCGCCACAGCCAGCGCATGAACATCACCGACGCGACGACCTCCTCGAAGAGGCGGTGGTCGGCGGGGCCCGTCAGCTCACCGCGCCGCACGGCCCGTTCGACCACCTCGGCCGGGAGCCGCGCGCCGCTGGAGAACCGCGTCTCCAGTTCGTCGATCAGCTCCGGGTCCGAGGCGCGGGCCTGCACCAGGCCGACCGCGAGCCTGCCGTCGAACCCGTCGAGGATCTCGGCGAAGCGGTGGGCGTGAGCGAGCAGGTCGCTCCGCAGCGTCCCGGTGTCGACGGACCACGAGGTCCACGTCCCCCGGTAGCGCCCCATGGCGGCGAGCGCGATCTCGCGCTTGTTGCGCCACCGCCGGTAGATGGTGGCCTTCGAGGTCCCGGCCCTGGCGGCCACGGCGTCGATCGTCATCGACACGTACCCCGCCTCGGCGACGAGTTCCAGCACCGCGTCGAGGATCCGGGCGTCGCGAGTCGGGTCCAGCGGGCGGCGGGCACTCATCGCACGAGCATAGGGTTCGCACCCCACCCGCACCTCGTTGATCCTTTTCAGACACGATTTCCGCAGTTCAGAACTTCAAACAGTACGGAACCGTTTCGTACACTACGCTGAGCTCGACCACCGCGACGCCACACCCTCGACCGAAGGGGACACCGTGCTCACCACCTCCTACGCCGCTCGCTCCGCCAGCTCCCGCCTGGAGCCGTACGACCGCGAGACCGGCCCCCTCGGCCCGCTGGAGGTCGACGTCCGCGTGACGCACGTCGGGGTCTGCCACAGCGACGTCGGGATGATCGACGACGAGTACCGCATCGGCGGCTTCCCCCGCGTCGCCGGGCACGAGGCCGTCGGTCTGGTCGAAGCCGTCGGCGCCGCCGTGGACACCGACCTCCTGCCGATCGGCACCAGGGTGGGCGTCGGCGCCATCGCCGGGGCCTGCTTCCGCTGCTCCCTGTGCCTCAGCGGGCGCCACAACCTCTGCCCCGCGCGCGACGACACCGTGATGCGCGGCGACGGGGGCGCCTTCACCGAACTGCTGCGCGCCTCGGACTGGCGCACGGCCTACCCGATCCCGGACGCGATCCCCTCCGAGCAGGCCGCGCCGATGATGTGCGCCGGGGTCACCGTGTTCGCCCCGCTGATCAGGCACGGCGTCCGCCCCGTCGACCGGGTGGCCGTCGTCGGCATCGGCGGGCTCGGGCACCTGGCGCTTCAGTTCCTCGCGAAGTGGGGTTGCGACGTCACCGCGATCTCCACCTCGCGGGCCAAGGAGGACGACGCGCGCCGCTTCGGCGCCACCTCGTTCGTCGCCGCGCGCGAGGAGGGCGCCCTCGCAGCCGCGGCGGGGTCCTTCGACGTCGTCCTGTCCACCGTCTCGGCCGGCCTGCCGTGGAACGACTACCTCGACCTGCTGGTCCCGCAGGGCACGCTCAGCGTCGTCGGGCTGCCCCCGGAGGCGATCTCCGTGGACCCGATGCACCTGCTGCCCGCCGAGAAGAAGATCTCCGGCGGAGTGCCCGCGTCCCCGAGCGAGACCCGGCTGATGCTCGACTTCGCCGCTCGCCACGGCATCGGCCCCCTGGTGGAGACCTTCCCGGTGTCGGAGATCAACGCCGCGGTCGACGTCGTGCGCGACGGCCGAGCGCGCTACCGGGCGGTCGTCACCCTCTGACCCCGCCCCGGTGCGGAGCGGGGCGCCGCACGCGGCCCGGTCACCGACACCGCGCCCCCGATGTCCTCCCCGCGCGGAACGGTGGCGACGGCCGTGGTCGGGCGGGGCGGGACCGGCCAGCCGTCGGCGCGTCCCGCGGGGTGCTCAGAGACGGGCCGCGACCCGGACGAGGTCGGCGACGGCCCTGGACCGGCTGTGCGGAGGCCAGGCGATCACGGTGGTGACCGGCGGCGCGTCCAGCACCGGCACGGCGACGAGGTCGCCCGTCAGCTGGGAGCGGGACGACTCCGGCACGATCGTGCAAGCACGGCCGAGGGCGACCAGCTGCAACAGCTGCGTGTGGTCGCGGACCTCCGGACCGGGGCCGGGCGGGTAGGTGCCGTCGAGGTGGGGCCAGCGCGGCAGGGGCAGGCCGGGCAGCGCGGTGACGTCGGCCAGGTGCAGGTGGGGGCGGACGGTGAGCGGGTGACCGGCGGGCAGGATCACCACCTGGCCCTCCGTGCTGAGCTCCTCCACGTCGAACCCGACCGTGGAGTCGAAGGGCCGGTGCAGCAGCGCCACGTCGGCCCTGCCGTCGCGCAGGAGCCCCTCCTGCTCGGCCGGGCCGCACAGGACGACGTCCACCGGGGTGGCGCCGGGTTCGGCGGCGTAGGCGTCGAGCAGCTTCGCCAGCAGTTCGCTGGTGGCTCCGGCCTTGGTGGCCAGGACCAGGCCGGGACGCCCGGTCGCGGCGAGGGCGGCGCGGCGGGTCCTGCGGTCGGCGGCGTCGACCGCGTCGAGAGCCGCCCGGCCCTCGGTCAGCAGCACCGAACCGGCCTCGGTCAGCGCGACGGCCCGGCTCGTGCGGTCCAGCAGGGTCGCTCCGAGCCTGCGTTCGAGCTGCTGGATCGCCCGCGACAGGGGCGGCTGCGCGATCCCGAGGCGCTGCGCGGCGCGTCCGAAGTGCAGCTCCTCCGCGACGGCGACGAAGTACCGCAGTTCCCTGGTCTCCACACGTGCACGGTACGCGATCCATACCCGTGCGGTATCGACGCCCACCTGATCGGTGTTGGCTCCCTCACCGGGGTCCGGGGCAGTGTGAGTCCCATGAGCGGACGAAGGATCGCCCTGGTCACCGGGGCGAACAAGGGAATCGGCTACGAGATCGCGGCGGGCCTGGGGGCTCTCGGTTTCAGCGTCGGCGTCGGCGCCCGCGACGACCGGCGCCGGGAGACGGCGGTGGAGAAGCTGCGCGCGGCCGGGGTGGACGCGTTCGGCGTGCCGCTGGACGTGACGGACGACGCGAGCACGACCGCCGCCGCGCGGCTGGTCGAGGAGCGGGCCGGTCGGCTCGACGTGCTGGTCAACAACGCCGGTGTCACCGGTGGCGGACCGCAGGAGCCCACCGCGGTCGACCCGGCGATCATCCGGACGGTCGTGGAGACCAACGTGATCGGCGTCGTCCGCGTCACCAACGCGATGCTGCCGCTGCTGCGCCGCTCCGCCTCGCCGCGGATCGTGAACATGTCCAGCAGCACGGGCTCCCTCACCCGGCAGTCCGGAGCCGCCAACGCGCTCACCACCGGTCCGGTCGCCGTCGCCTACGCGCCGTCGAAGACGTTCCTGAACGCCGTCACCGTGCAGTACGCCAGGGAACTGCGCGACACGAACGTCCTGATCAACGCCGGCTGCCCCGGTTTCGTCGCGACCGACCTCAACGGCTTCCGCGGGGTGCGCACCCCCGAGCAGGGCGCGGCGATCGCCCTGACGCTCGCGACGCTGCCCGACGACGGCCCGACCGGCGGGTTCTTCGAGGACGCCGGGCCGGTGCCCTGGTGACGCGCGGGGGCCGTGGCGCGGTCCCGGCGCGACGGAACCCGGCGGCCCGAGGGGGTCGCCGGGTTCCGCCGGCAGCGGGTCAGCCGCGGCTGAGCTGGAGGAACGGGTAGTCGGTGTAGCCCTCGGGGCCGGAGGCGTAGAACAGCGCGCCGTTCGGCTCGTTCTCCGGGTGCTCGCCCTGCCAGCGCTCGACCAGGTCGGGGTTGGCGATCACGGCCCGGCCGACGACGACGGCCTCGGCGTGCGCGGCCTCGACGAGGCGCACCGCCTCGTCCCTGGTGGTCACCGAGCCGAAGCCGCTGTTGGCCATCAGCGGACCGCCGAAGCGGCGGCGCAGCTCCTGCACCAGGTCACCGGCGGGGTCGGCGTGCAGCACCGACAGGTAGGCCAGGCCCAGCGGGCGCAACTGGTCGAGCAGCGAGCCGTAGGTGGCCAGGACGTCGTCGCGGTCGGTCTCCAGGGCGTCCTGGATGTTGTGCTCGGGGGAGATGCGCAGGCCGACCCGGCCCGCGCCGATCGCCTCGACGACCGCGGTGACCACCTCGACCACGAAGCGAGCCCGGTTCTCCGGGGTACCGCCGTAGACGTCGTCGCGCTGGTTGGAGGCCGGGGAGAGGAACTCGTGCAGCAGGTAGCCGTTGGCGCCGTGCAGCTCCACGCCGTCCAGACCGGCCTCGACGGCGCGGCGGGCGGCGGCGACGAAGTCGTCCCGGACCTCGCGGGCCTCCTCGACGGTCAGCGCGTGCGGCACGGGGTAGGCCTGCTTGCCCTGCTCCGTGTGGCCCTCGCCCTCGATCGCGATGGCGCTGGGCGCCTCGACGCGACGGCCGCCGTTGACGTCGGGGTGGGTGACCCTGCCGCCGTGCATGACCTGCACGACGATCTTCCCGCCGCGGGCGTGCACCGCCTCGGCGACCCGTCGCCAACCGGCCACCTGCTCGTCGGTGACGATGCCGGGCTGGCCGACGAAGGCCTGCGACTCGTAACGGGGGTAGGTGCCCTCGGTGATGATGAGGCCGAGGCTCGCGCGCTGTGCGTAGTGCTCGACGAGCAGGTCGTTCGGGATGCCGGAGGCACCGGCGCGCATGCGCGTCAGCGGGGCCATCACGACGCGGTTGGCGAGGTGCAGGTCACCGAGTGTCACGGGGGAGAACAGATCCATGCCCCTTCCAAGTCCTTTAGCGAAGGCAACCATTCCGGTGTCGGCCCACGTGCGGCGTTCGTCACGTCCACCGCCGTCTCCCCCGCGACGCGGCGAAGCCCGCTGACCGGGGTCAGCGGGCTTCGCCGGACGTGACTGGACGTGACCGTCACCTCAAGGCGTACGCCCTGACCACCGTCTCGGTCACCGCGTTGCCCGCCGTGTCGGTCGCGGTGGCGCGGAGCGAGGCGAACCCGCCCGCGACGCCCCCGGCCGGGACCGTCACCCGGTCACCGGAGACGGCGGCGCGCTGCCACGTGCGGCCGTCGTCGAAGGACACCTCGACCGCGCGCACCGTCGCGCGCGAGGTCTTCGCCCCCGGCTGGTGCGCCGCGGTCACCGAGCCGGTGAGCGCCTTCCCCGCCTCGGCGCGGTTGCGGTCGTCGAGCGGCAGGGCGAAGCGGACGTCCAGCAGCGGCAGCGCACGGCGGGTGTCGTCGCCCCGGCCGACCTGGAAGGTCCACTCCGCGCCGGTGCGGGTGGACAGTGCCGGGACCGAGGTCCCCGAAGCCGGGCGGGTGGCCTCCACCACGAGCCGGTGGGTGCCGGGCGAGGCGACGAACGTGCCGGTGCCCGGCACGTCGCTGCGCGCCACCACCCGGTCACCCCGGTACAGGGTCGTGGTGCCCAGGTTCGTCGTGTCGAACCGCGCGCGGTTGCCGGGGTCGCTGTCGGCGAACATCGGCACCGCGAACGTGACGACGTCGTGCTGGCGGTAGGCCGACGGCAGGGGCTGCCCGTCCTGCGCGCTCACCGGCGGGGTGGTCAGCTCCGGCCCGAACGGCGCGCCGAAGACCCGCGAGGTCAGCCGTTCGCCGGGCTTCGGCTCGACCGGGATCGTGGTCTCCCACCCGAATTCGGCGAACTCGGTGAAGCCCGCCGCCGCGTCCGTGCTGATGGCCGTGCCCGGCGAGGCGTGGTCGGAGCGCCGCTGCGGCCAGGTGGTCTCCACCTCGGCCCCCGCCGTGAGGCCGTCGAAGGTCCAGTACCCGTGGTGGTAGCGGTACTGCCCCGGCGTCGTGGTGTCCACCAGCTGCCGGTCGATCCGGCCCAGCCCGGCGCGGGCGTGGCGGAACTCGTGCCCGGCGGGCAGCCGTCCGGAGACCCGGTCGGCCACGAAGTACGCGTCCGGGCTCGCCGACCGCGTCACCAGCTCGACCTCGACGGTGCGGCGGGCCATCAGCGCCTGGAGGGCCCGGATCTCCCTCTGGTCGATCAGGACCGCGGTGGGCAGCGCCGGTTCGCCGTTCGCGCGGACGTGGGACAGGACGGCCCTGGCCCCCTTGGCCCTCACCAGCTCGACGGCCCGCGCGACCTGGTCGCCGTCCACCGGCGGCTGGTTCTCCCAGTCGCGCGGTGCGAGGAGCACGAGCGCGCCGGTCAGGTCGCCGGCCTCCTCGATCGTCTCCGGCTCGCCCGTGCCGATGTCCACGATCCGGCCGGTGGTCCTGGCGTCGGGGCGCGTGGTCCCCACCGGGTGCGCGTTGCGGAGTTCGAAGCCGCCGTCGCCGGTCGCGGTCACCAGCAGGTGCGGCGCCGTGAAGTAGCCGAACTGGAGCAGGTCCAGGCCCCGCACCGGTTCGCTGCCGACGGTGTGGACGCGAGCGCCCTCGTGCGCGGTGCCGGTCACCCCGATCAGCGTCGCCTCGATCGGGCCGCCCTCGTCCGGGTCGGACCGCAGCGCGGTGATGCCGCCGGAGCCGGCGCGGGCGTCCGGGTCGTCGATCGAGGCGATCACCCGTTCGCCGAGCGTCGCGTCGACGACCTCGCGCGCCGAGCCGTTCACGGCGACCCGGCGCGCGAACATCGTCATGTTCCCCTTGACGTCCAGGCTCATGCCGGTGAACCGGTAGTCCCCGGCGGGCAGGACGAAGTAGGCCGGCACGCCGTCCCAGAGCACCTGGTTCCGGGACCGGCCGGTGCGCTCGTCGGTGACGACCACCAGCGTGCGCTGCGCCGCGCCCTCCCTGCCGGTGACCTCGACCTCCAGGGAACCGGGCTCGCCGAGCAGGCTCGCGGTCAGGGGTGCGGTCAGGACGGTGTCCCCTCCCCTGGCCACGACCGCGCCGGTCACCTCCCCGCGCGTGTGCGGCGCGCCGTCCACCCCGACGACGACCTCGGCCCGTCCCCGCGCGGGGACGGTGACGTTCCGGTCGAGCACCACCACGTCCGGCTGGTTCACCTCGGCGGTCAGCTCCAGGGTGACGTCCCGCTCACCGTCGTTGACGTAGGTGAGCACGCGGTCCACCCGCTGGTCGCCCCAGATCTGACCGAACCCGGCCACGCCCTCGACGCGCACCCGCTGGGCGGTGGCCCTGGCGACGTCGAGACGCCCGGCGCCCTGCCCGTGGGTGGACACGCCGGCCAGCCGGTGCGCGCTGCCGACGAGCGCGCCCTTGATCTGCTCGCCGGTCCAGTCCGGGTGCTGCTGCGCCAGCAGCGCCGCCGCGCCCGCGACGTGCGGCGCGGCCATCGACGTGCCGGACAGGCGCGCGTGCCGCTCGTCGACCGCGAACGGGGCGAGCGTGCCCGCGGCGCGCGCGGCGACGACGTCGCTGCCGGGAGCCACGATCTCCGGCTTCAGAGCGAGGTCGCCGATCCGCGGTCCCCGGCTGGAGAACGTGCTGAGCTGGTCGTCCTTCGTGACGCTGCCGACGGTGAGCGCGCGGTCGGCGGCGCCGGGGCTGCTGACGGTGCTCGCACCGCCCGCGTTGCCCGCCGAGACGACGAACAGGGCTCCGGTGCTCTCGGAGAGGTCGTTCACCGCCATCGACAGCAGGTCCCAGCCGTTGCCGGGACCGTCGCCGCCGAGGCTCATGTTGACGACCCTGGCCCCGTTGTCGACGGCCCACCGCATACCGGCGAGCACCTGGTCCTCCCGGCCGCCGTCGACGCCCAGGACCTTGCCCACCATCAGCCTCGCGCCGGGCGCGACACCGGCGTGCCGGTCGTCCGAGCCCGCGATGGTGCTCGCGACGTGCGTGCCGTGGCCGCTGGTGTCGACCCCGGCCGCGCTCTCACCGGTGAAGTCCGCCTCCGCCACCACCTTGCCGGCCAGCGCCGGGTGACCGGCGTCGTACCCGGTGTCCAGGACGGCGACCTTCACGCCGTCGCCGCGCAGTCCGGCCCGCCAGGCCTGCGGCGCGCCGATCTGCGGCACGCTGCGGTCGAGCGTCGGGCGGACGCGGCCGTTGAGCCACACCTTGCCGGTCGACGCGCGCCGCGCGCCGGGCGCGGCGAGGTCGCGCCAGGCGTCGGCGGCCTCGGTCTTCGGGATGTCGTGCGGGGTGAGGCCGAGCGGCCCGGCCTGCGCGCTGAAGCCCTCGGCGGTGACCAGGGTGGGGACCACGGGCTCGCGCGCGTCGTCGTAGTCCTGGTCGAGCAGCCCGGTGACGTCGAACAGGCGCGGGTCGAGCCGGTCCTGCGCCAGCATCGGCCACGCGTCCAGCGGGACCACGTGCTCGCGGCCCTCGACGCGGTACTGCCAGGCGCGGAGGTGCTCGCGTCCCTCCGCCATCCGCACCCCGGCGACCCGCCCGCCCTGCGTGATCACGCGGTCACCGGTGATCAGCGTGACCGTTCTCGTCTCCCCCACCGGCACCGGTGTCTCCGGTGCCACCCGCGCCGCGGCGGGTGCCGCGGCGGCGGTCGCGACGAGCACGGCGACCGCCGCCGTGCCTAGAAGTCGGCGCAAGGTCCACACCCTTCGTCGTGGCCGTTCCGACTGGTCGGCCCACCCTGTTAATGCGCGCGGAGGTGCTGGCGTTGCACGGGTGGGCCGTTCACACCTTCACAGTGGTGTGCGGTCGGCTCGCACCGTCCCGCGCCGCGCTCACCGCGGAGCAGGCGCGGCGAGGTGGACGCCGTGCTGGACGCGGCCGCGGCACCGGAGCACCTCCCGGCGCAGACGCACCGCTCCGCGAGGCCGCGCTTCGAGCCGCGCGACGAGCCGGGTCAGCGACGACTGGTCGAGGCGGAGGGCGTCGGCCAGCGGGACGTCCGCGTGCTGCCCGCCTCCGCCTCCACCGGGGACAGAGACGTTCTCCGCGGCTCGTCGTGGAGGTTCCCGACCGGCTCGCGCAGCACCGCCGGCGGTCAGAACCGGATCAGGGTCTTGAGCGCGTCGCGCTGGTCCATGGCGCGGTAGCCGTCGGGGGTCTGCTCCAGGTCGACGGTGAGGTCGAAGACCCTGCCGGGGTCGACCGTGCCGTCCAGCACGGCGGGCAGCAGCTCCTCGACGTAGGCGCGCACCGGGGCGGGACCGCCGGTGAGGGTGATGTTGTGGCCGAACAGGCTGTCGAAGCCGATCGGCGCCTCCTCGTACTGCGGCACGCCCACGCGGCTGATGACGCCGCCGGGCCGGGCCACGCCGACGGCCATCTCGTAGGCGCTCGTGTGCCCGACCGCCTCCAGCACGGTGTGGGTGCCGTCGCCGCCGGTCAGCTCGCGGACCTTCGCGACGCCCTCCTCGCCGCGCTCGGCCACGACGTCGGTGGCCCCGAACTCGCGCCCCAGGTCGGTGCGGTCGGCGTGCCGCCCCATGAGGACGATCCGCTCCGCTCCCAACTGCCGGGCCGACAGCACGGCGAGCAGGCCGACCGCGCCGTCGCCGATCACCGTCACCGTGGTGCGCTCGTTCACGCGCGCCTTCTTGGCGGCGTGGTAGCCGGTGCCGTAGACGTCGGCCAGCGTCAGCAGCGAGGGCAGCAGCGCCGAGTCCTCCCCGACACCGGGCACCGCGACCAGCGTGCCCGCCGCCTGCGGAACGCGGATCGCCTCGGCCTGCGCGCCACCGACCTCGGGCGCACCCCAGAACCCGCCGTGCCGGCACGAGGTGTGCAGGCCCTCGCAGCAGAACTCGCAGGTGTTGTCCGAGTAGGCGAAGGGGGACACCACCAGGTCACCGCGCTTCAGCCCGGACACCTCCGAACCCAGGTCCTCCACCACGCCCAGGAACTCGTGACCCATCGGCGTGCCCCGCCCGGAGAAGGGCATCGAGCGGTAGGGGTGCAGGTCACTGCCGCAGACGCACGAGCGCACGATCCGCACGACCGCGTCGGTGGGTTCCCGCAGGACGGGGTCGGGCGCGTCTTCCACGCGCACGTCACCGGCCCCGTACATGAACGTAGCTCGCATGAGTTCCTCCACAGCACGGGTTCCTCGTTCGGGCCGCCGTCTCGCATACCCCGGGCACCTGCGGTGAAACCGCGCGGCGGGCGAGGTCTGGCGCTGCGGGTGGCACAGACCCCCGGAGGGCTCGGGTCCGGCCGGCGACCGTCTGCCGGGTCGCCACGAACTCGCTCGTGGCGACCCGGCCGTCCTCTTCGACCCGCACACGACCACCGCTCGCGCCAAACGTCCACAGAGGACCAGGGGAAGCTCGCTCGACCGGTGCTGGAGATCGTGTCGACGTCCGGCTCCGCCACCACGACCGCCTTGCGAGCCCCCCGTCGCAGCAGGAGATCGTCACCGCGCTGGGAACGGCGCGCAGCGCGGTGGCCCACCCCTTGCGGCTGCTCCGGAGTGTCGGGAGGGCTCTGACGTGCTCTCGTTCTCCGCAGCGGGGCGGAGGGCCGTGGTCGCGGCCGGCCCTGCGGGACGTCCGGTTCGGAGCGGGGCGTGCTCGAACGCCGTTCCGCCGGGGAAATCCGGCCGGATCACGACCGCAACGACCGTCTCCCCTCCTCTGTGTGACCAACGCACCGATTTCTGCGACACGTTCAGGTGAATCGGTCACCACGACGGTTGCGGCGACTCCTCTCGGGCAGCCCTGAGCGGCACGTCCGGGAGGTGATCCGATGACGTCGTCCTCGACTCGTGCGCGTGGTGTCGCACTGCTGGCCCTGCTGGTCGTCACAGCTCCGGTGACGGCGCCGGTGTGGCGCAGTCCCCCCCCACCCCGGCCGGTCGGGATTCACCGGGTGGGGTGGCAGCGGTGCTCGTGCCCGGCGGGCGCGGCGGCGCCCGCCGGGTCGCGACAGCACGCTCCGGTAGCTGGTCGAGGCGGTCCACAGTGGTGCCGCGTCTCACCGACCGGTGCGCGGGCACCGCTCCGGGTCGTCGCGCAAGCCCGTCAGCCCGGCTCGACGGGCATCCACAGTTCGCAGGTCGCGGTGCTGAAGTCCTCCGCTCGTTCGAGGACCGCCACGATCGACGGGCCCGGTCGCAGCCGCCACGGGTTCGAGGGGAACCAGTCGGTCGCGGTCGCGGCCCAGGTCTTCTGCAACGCCTGCGGATGGGCCCCGGAGGTGCGGAAGACCGCCCACGTGCCGGCCGGCACCTCGATGGCGTCGAGGTCGTCGGGAACCGACGTGTCGTGGGAGAGGGCGACCCCGTGCAGGTAGGTCAGTTCACTGCCCTCGACGCTGTCGGCGTCGAGGCCGTCGCTGACCTGCAGCAGACCCCGGGGTTCGGTGTCGCCGAGGGCCTTCAGCCGCAGGTGCTCCTCCTGCGGCAGCCCGGCGACGTGCTGCTGGACGTGCGGGTTGACGCCCTGGTGGACGAGCGGAACCCTGGCCGCGTGTCCGACGAGCCGGAACGCGGGACGGTCGACGATGCGGGTGTCCACGGGAGTGCTCCCTTCAACTGTCAGGCGGAACCTGAGCTGCGGTTGTGTGCGAAGGGGGCCTCCGTCGCGGCGGACATCACCGGGCCGGGCGCCGTGGACCGCTCGGAACGCGCGTCCGAACGCCTCGGTCGAGCCGTACCCGTGCCGGACGGCGATGCTCAGCAGGTCGTCCTCGCCCCGGACGACGGCGGCGGCGGCGACGGTCATGCGGCGTCGGCGCACGTACTCCGACAGCGGCATGCCCGCCAACGACGAGAACATCCGGCGCAGGTGGTACTCGGTCGTACCGGTTCTCCTGGCCAGTCCGCCGACGTCGAACTCCTCCGCGAGGTGCTCCTCGACGAGATCGACGAGCTGGTTGAGCGCTGAGATCACAAGGCCTCCCTTCGACGTCGACTCTGGCGCAACGCCCCTCGGACGCGCCCGATCGCCGCGGTCCGATGCGATCGTGCGCCCGGGGCCGACGTCGCCTCGCACCGGGGTGGTCGACGCGTCCCGAGCGCGGCCACCGCTCGCCGCCACCGTCCACATCAGACCGTTCGGGGACGTTCTGTCCCGACTCGGGCTCGACCGGTCGCCGGACCCGCCCCGGCAGGCCCGCCGATCTCCGTTGGGGCCACGTCACCGGATTTTTCTACCCGTGCGTGACCACTCCATCGGTTTCCACGACACGTCCAGGTGAATCGGTCGCCACGACGGTTGCGATGACTCCTCTCGGGCAGCCCTGAGCGGCATGTCCGGGAGGTGATCCGATGACGTCGTCCTCGACTCGTGCGCGTGGTGTCGCACTGCTGGCCCTGCTGGTCGTCACAGCTCCGGTGACGGCGCTGGTGTGCGGAGCGGCGCACCTGCTCGCACCGCGCAGACCGTGTCAGAACCGCTCGACCGTGCTGGTCACGACCACGCACATGACCAAGAGCCTGTTCCTGGCCAGGAAGTTCCACGAGGCGGGTCACCGCGTCGTGGCCGTGTCGATCCCGCGACACCGTTGGGGTCCGCTGCGGTTCTCCCGGGCCGCGTGCGCGTTCCACCAGGTCGCCGATCCCGCCACCGACCCGGCCGGATACGTCCGGGACCTCGTCGCGGTGATCCGGGCCGAGCGCGTGGACACGGTCGTGCCGGTCGTCGACGAACCGGGTCTCGCCCAACCCACCTCCGACGCCGTGCCGGTGCTGGCCGAGCACTGCGCGGTGGTGGCCAACGACCCGGCGACGCACCACCTGCTCAACGACAAGGCGAGCTTCGCCGAGCTGGTGCGGGCCGCCGGGCTCCCGCACCTGGAGACGCGCCGGATCACCGACGTGCGGCAGCTGCGCGACGCCGACTTCGCGGGGCGCGAGTACGTGCTCAAACCTCCCGAGTGGACGTCGATGGTCGCCGATCACCGCGCGGTCGTGGTGGCCGGTCCGGCGGACGCGCCCGCCGACCTGCTGATCCGCCCCGACCGGCCGTGGGTGCTGCAACGGCGTGCCACCGGGCGCGAGTACTGCGTGCACACGACGTGCCGCGCGGGCCGGATCACCGCGTACACGTGCTCGGAGTCCTCGGCGCTGCAGCTGAACTACCGGCACGTCGACGTGCCCGCGATCTGGTGGTGGTCGCACGACTTCGTGGCCGCGCACCGGCTCGACGGCCAGGTGTCGTTCGACTTCATCCTCGGCGAGGACGGAGTGCCCTACGCCATCGAGTGCAACCCGCGGCCCCACTCGGCGCTGGTGGCCTTCCACGACAGCCCCGACCTGGCCGCGGCCTACCTCGACCCCGCGTTCGACGGCGTCTCCCGGCCGCTGCCCGGCTCGCGGCCGGTGCACTGGCTCGGAGCGGAACTGGGCGCGCTGCCGCGAGCACTGCGGCGACGGCGGTCGCGGGCGTGGTTGCGCGACCTCCTGCACGGTGAGGACGCCGTGTTCGACTGGCGGGATCCCCTGCCGTTCCTGGTGATGCACCACGTGCAGCTTCCCGTGCTCGTGCTGCGCGCGCTGACCGCGCACAAGCGGTGGGAGCGCGTCAACTGGGCCACCGGGAAGCTCGTCTGACACCGAAAGGGCACGCGATGACCATCTCGCAGCACGTCGACAAGTACGCCACCTCCGCCCACTACACGGGGTCGGGGCGCATCCGGTGCGACACCGACCGGCGGTCGCTGACCATCGACGCGACCTTCGAGCTGCGCAGCGAGGTGCGGCTGGTGAACCGCGTGTTCGACCCCGCGACGCCCGACCTGGCCGAGGTGTACCTGCCCGCGGGGCGGTGCGTGGCGATCGTGGACGCCACCGTCGACCGCCTGCACGGCGGCGCGCTGCGGTCGTACTTCGCCGCGCACGGCATCCCGCTGACGACGATGGTGTGCCGCGCGCTGGAGGAGGACAAGACGCTCGACACGGTGTGCCGCATGACGGCGTTCCTGGGCAGCGACGGGTGCGACGTCGCCCGCGCCGAACCGGTGCTCGTCGTCGGCGGCGGCGTGCTCACCGACACGGCGGGTCTGGCGTGCGCCCTGCTCAACCGGCGCACCCCGTACGTCATGATCGGCACCAGCATCGTCTCGGCGGTCGACGCGGGGCCGTCACCGCGCACGTGCGTCAACGGCACCCTGATGAAGAACGCCCTGGGCGCCTACCACCCGCCGGTGCTCACCCTGGTCGACCGGACGCTGTTCCGCACCCTGGCGCCCGAGCACCTGCGGCACGGCGTGGCGGAGATCGTGAAGATGGCCGCCGTGGACGACGCGGTGCTGTTCACGCTGCTCCAGCGGCACGGCCGCGCGCTGCTCGCCACCCGGTTCGCCACCACCGGCGGCGACCCGGACCTCGCGGCGGTCGCCGACGAGGTGCTGTTCCGCTCGCTGCGCGCGTACATGCGGCACGAGGGCACCAACATGTTCGAGACGCGGCAGGACCGCCCGCACGCCTACGGCCACACCTGGAGCACGAAGTTCGAGCCGGTCGCCGGGCTGCTGCACGGTCACGCGGTGGCGGTGGAGATGGCGTTCACCGCGACGCTGGCCACCCTCGTGGGCTGGCTGGACACCGACGGCCGCGACGCGCTGCTGGCGGTGTGCCGCGATCTGGGCCTGGCCGTGCACCACCCGGTGATCGAGGACCTGGAGCTGATGAAGGTCGCGCAGGAGACGGTGCGGCGCAAGCGCGGCGGCACCGCGCTGTGGGCGGTGGTCCCGCGCGGCGACCTGGGCAGCTGCGACTACCTGGCCGAGGTCGACGACGCGCTGCTGGCCGAGGCGGTGAGCCGGCACCGGGCGCGCTGCGGCGCGTTCCTCGACGGCGGAGGCGGATCGGGCATGTACCTGCGCGACGCGCGGTGGTCGTGATGCGGCCGGTGACGCCGCTGTCCGTCCTGGCCCACCAGCTGGAGCTGCTCGACCGGGAGCAGCCCTCCCCGCGCCTGGACCACGCCCGCGCGCTGGCCTCGGGGCTGGACGACTACCTGTCGGCGACGACCACGCCGGAGTCCGAGCGGCTCGCGGCGCTGAGCCGGCGGACCTCCGAGCACGTGTGGACCCGTTCCGAGAGCGCTGTGGCGACGCTGGAGCCGGAGATGCTCTCCGGTCACGTGGAGGGACAGCTGCTGAGGTTCCTGGTCGCCGTGACCGGGGCCCGCAGAGTGCTGGAGATCGGCACGTTCACCGGCTACTCGGCGCTGGCGATGGCCGAGGCGCTGCCCGCCGACGGTCGCGTGATCACCTGCGAGGCCGATCCGCGCGCCGCGGAGGTCGCCCGCGACGCGTTCGCCGGGTGCGACCGGATCGTCCTGGAGGAGGGGCCCGCGCTGGCGACGCTGGAGCGGCTCGCCGGTGCGGGCGAGGTGTTCGACTTCGCCTTCGTCGACGCGGACAAGACCCAGTACTGGGACTACCTCGACGTCGCCCACCGCCGCGGCCTGTTCGCGCCGGGAGCCGTCGTGGTGGTGGACAACACCCTGTACCAGGGCGAGGTCTACCTCGACGCGGTGCACCGGTCGCCGCGGGGCGCGGCCGTCGCCGAGTTCAACGCGCGGGTGGCCGCGCACCCGGCGTTCGAACAGGTGCTGCTGCCACTGCGCGACGGGGTGACGCTGATCCGCGTCCTGCCCTGATGCGCGCGAGGCGGACCCCGACGCCGTCCGCGAGCCGGTACCGGCATGATGGGGAGCCGTGACCGACGCCGACGCCCGTTCGATCGTCCTGCGCCGCTACTGGCAGCACCTGATCGAACTCCTGCTGCTGGTGCTCGTCGCCGTGCTGAGCCTCGTGCCGGGGGTGCTGGTGGGGATCGCGGTCGTCCTGCTCGGTGCGCCTCGGGAGCTGTTCACCGTGCTGCCGATGGTGTTCGTGGCGGTCGTGGCGCTGCTCGGCGGCATGTGGGTGGAGGTGTGGTACCCGTACCGGCACGAGGGCTCGACACCGGCGATGCGGTGGCTGGGGCTGCGGATCGTCACGGTTCGCGGCGGTGCGCCGTCCCGGCGCGACTACCTCGTGCGCTGGTTGCTGATGGCGGTGGACGGCCTGCTGCTGGGCCTGGTCGGCGCGGTGCTGATCGCGGTGACGCCCCGGCACCAACGGCTGGGCGACGTGGTCGCGGGCACGGTCGTGGTGCGGCGCCCGGTCACCTGACGAGGCTGTTTCGCCACGCCCAGATCGCGATCTCGGTGCGGTTGCGCGCTCCGAGCTTGCCCTGCACGTTGGCCAGGTGCGACTTCACCGTCGACAGCGAGATGCGCAACCGGTCCGCGATCTCCGCGTTCGTCCTGCCGCGCGCCACCGCCAGCACGACGTCCAGCTCGCGCGCGGTCAGCGGCACGTCCGGATCCACCCGCCCCGTCCCGGCCGTGAAGTGCGCGAGCAGCCGCACCGTCACCGCGGGCGAGACCATCGCCTCTCCCCTGGCGGCGGCGTGCACCGCCTCCACCAGCAGCCGCGGTCGCGCGTCCTTGAGCAGGAAACCGCAGGCCCCGGCGAGCAGGGCGGCGTAGACGTTCTCGTCCACGTCGTAGGTGGTCACGACCACCACTCGCAGCGGGTCCTCGACACCGGGTCCCGCCAGCAGCTCGGTGGCGCGCAGTCCGTCCAGTTTGGGCATCCTGACGTCCATCAGCGTGACGTCGGGCCGCAGCTGCCGAGCGAGCCGCACCGCGGCCTCGCCGTCGGCGGCCTCGCTGATGACCTCGATGCCGGGCTCGGCGTCGAGGATCAACCGGAAGCCGGTGCGCACCAGCGTCTGGTCGTCGGCGACGAGCACGCGCACGGTCATCAGATCCCTCTCGGCAAGCGGTCGAACGGATCGTCGTCCGGTCCCAGCGGCACGCTCGCGGTGACCCGCCACAGACCCCCGTCGCGCGGGCCCGCCGTCAGCTCGCCGCCCAGCGCGGTCACGCGCTCGGCCATGCCCGTGATGCCGTACCCGTGACCGTCACCGCCGTCGTCCGGCACGCCGTCGTTGTCCACCACCAGCACCAGCTTCCCGTCCTCGATCCCGGCGACGACCCGCACGTCGGTGGCGCGCGCGTGCCGGCGGACGTTGGTCAGCGCCTCCATCAGCACGCGGTGCAGGGCGGTGGCCACCTGCGGCGGCAGCAGGAGACGTTCGACGTCGTCGGACACGCGCACCGACGCCGCGCTGTTCACCGCGGTGCGCACCACGTCGCCCAGCACGGCGCTCGGCGCGGGCATCGGGTCGTCGCTGCGCAGCAGGCCGACCAGGCCGCGCGTCGCGGTCAACGCCTCCGCCGCCGCCCGCTCGACCTCGTCGTAGAACTCCAGGTGGTCCTGTTCCGGCACCGCCGGGTTGCCGGCCAGCGCCTGCGCCGCGCGGGTCCGCACGACGATCCCGGTGACGTGGTGCGCCACCAGGTCGTGCAGGTCGCGCGCCAGCTGCAACCGGTCCTCGGTGCGTGCCCGCTCCAGCTCGCGGCGGTGGCGGTCGTCGGCGTCGCGCAGGATCAGGCCCAGCGCCAGCGCCGCGCCCCACGCCAGCGCGGCGGCCAGGGGGAACAGCGCCGCCGGGTAGTCCAGGCCGTAGCGCACGGCCGGGGCGAGCACGACGGCGGCACCGGCGACGACCGCGAGCACCGCCGCCCGCACCGGGGACGACCGGCGGCACCCGGCGGCGGCCAGCAGCAGCACGGCCAGCACCTCGGTCACCACCGGGCGGGGGGGCAGCCGGTCGGTCAGCGCGCCGCCCACCGTGCTGAACAGGGAGAAGCCGACGACCGCGACGCCGAGCAGCTCGATCCGCCGGGGGAACCGGCGGCGCAGCACCGCCAGGACGGCCACCGCCGAGCCCACGTACGGCACGACCAGTTCGAGGAGGGGCCCGAGCGCTCCCCGCGGAGCGGGCGAGCGGACCGCCAGCACCGAGTCCACGACCGTCGTCGCCAGCAGCGCGACGACCTCGGCCACGAACACGCTCCGCCGTGCCGGCGATCCTCCCGCGGTCATGCGGCCATTCTCCGTTCCACCTGCGGAAGCCGTTACCCGGCCCTCTTGACCGAGGCGAAGTAGGCGTTGGAGGGAGGCAGGTAGCTGAACACCACGGCCAGCACGGCCACCGCCGCGCCGGCGTACCCGGCGAGGGTGGCCTCACCGGTCACCAGGGACGCCACCTGGATCAGCGTGAGCACCGTCAGCGCGATCCGGGCCCAGTTGCGCCCCGCCCTGAGCTTGAACGCCAGCCACATCTCCACCAGTGCGATCACCAGCGCGATCCCCGCCGCCACGGCCAGCGTGGTGGTGGCGGCGGTCTGGAGCTGTTCCTCGGTCAGCGTCGTCCCGGACGCCCTCAGGGCGTCGACGACCTGCTGGTGCGATCCGACCAGCATCGCGAGCGCCCCCACCGCGGAAACGCTGGAGAAGAGAAATCCGGAGAACGCGCCGACGACGGTGCTCGGCGGCGCGATCCTGTCCTGTGAAGTGGTCATGATCGGAAGCGTAGGGCCGCGCGGAAACCGTTGCAGTGCAAGAGGAAGTCCTCTAGTACTTTCGGCCGAGACGGCGAGAACGCGTCCGAGGTGAACGCGCTGAGAGACGCCCGCACTACTCTCACCGCATGCGCAGCTCACTCCTCGACCACGCAGAGCGGTCCGTCGAACCCGGCAGCTTCCAGCTCCAGAACAACCACATGCTCAAGGTGGACCTCACCGGCACCGGTGGGTTCTTCTACGCCAAGCAGGGATCGATGGTCGCCTACCAGGGCGACGTCGACTTCGCCTACGAGGGCAGCGGCGGCATCGGCAAGCTCTTCAAGAAGGCCTTCACCGGCGAGGGCATGTCCCTGATGAAGGTGTCGGGCAGCGGTGACGTCTTCCTCGCCCAGGACGCCGACCAGGTGTTCGTCCTCAACCTGGAGGACGAGGGCGTGACCGTCAACGGCGCCAACGTGCTGGCGTTCGAGAGCACGCTCGCGTGGGACATCAACCGCGTCGAGGGCGCGTCGATGTTCAGCGGCGGCCTGTTCAACACGACGTTCACGGGCACCGGCGCGCTGGCCATCACGACGTTCGGGACGCCGGTCGTGCTGAACGTGGACGTGCCGACGTACGTCGACATGCAGTCCGCGGTCCTGTGGTCCACGTCGTTGCAGTCCTCGATGCGCAAGACCGCGAAGCTCGCCGCGGCCGTCGGGCGCGGCTCGGGCGAGGCGTACCAGCTCGCGCTGTCCGGGCAGGGGCTCGTCGTCGTGCAGGCCTCGGAGGGACACCCGGTGCCGACCGCGCAGTGACGAGGTCGATCCGCCGTGCTGGCCGCGGATTCCGCGGCCAGCACGCTCAGCCCTCGTCGAGCGACACCTTCTCCGCCCCGACGCGCCGCGCTCGTTCGCTGCCCCAAGCACCCAGCGAGGCCAGTGCGCTGTTGAGGGAGGCGCCGTGTTCGCTCAGCGAGTACTCCACCCTGGGCGGCACCTCCGGGTGGACCTCGCGGTGCACCAGGTCGTCCTCCTCCATCTCCCTCAGGTGCTGGGTGAGCATCTTCTCGCTCACCCCCGGCAGACCGCGGCGGAGTTCGCCGAACCGCCTGGTGCCGTGGTGGTTCAGCTCCCAGAGGATCAGCGACTTCCACTTGCCGGAGATCACGTCCATCGCGGCGTCGATGCCGCAGACGTAGGGACCGCGACGTGCCGTCTTCGTCATGTCGTCTCCCGTCGCTCACCCGAGGGTTCGTAGCGAACAAAGTAGTGCGTACTGGTCAGCTCCTGCGGTGGCTCAGATGATCTGAGCACACCACGAACACGGAGGAACCAGCACGTGACCACTCACGACACCGTCCGGGTCGGCGTTCTCGGCCTGGGCGAGATGGGCAGCGCTCTCGCGACGGCACTGGTCGACGCGGGCCACCGCACGACGGTCTGGAACAGGTCGGCGGACAGGGTTCCGCCTCTCGTCCAGCGGGGCGCGACCGCCGCCACCACGGTGCGCGAGGCGGTGCTCGCCGCCGACCTGGTGGTCGTCTGCCTGTTCGACGCGGCCTCGGTCCACGAGGTCCTCGACCCGGTGGCCGACCAGTTGGCCGGCCGGACGCTGGTCAACGTCACGACCACGTCACCGGAGCAGGCCGCGGAGATCGGCGCCTGGGCCGCCGCTCACGGTGCGGCACACCTGGACGGCGGCATCATGGCCGTCCCGGCGATGATCGGTCACCAGGGGGCGACCGTCCTCTGCAGCGGGTCGGCGTCCGCGTTCGCGGAGTACCGGCCGCTGCTGGACCTGTGGGGCGAGAGCACCTACTTCGGCGACGACCCCGGTCTCGCCTCCCTGTACGACCTCGCCCTCCTCGCGGGCATGTACGTGATGTTCGCCGGATTCCTGCACGGCGCGGCCATGGTGGCCGGTGCGGGGGTGTCGGCGAAGGAATTCGCGGGCCGGGCCGCGCCCTGGCTCTCCGCGACGACCTTCGCCTTCGAGGGACTCGGCTCGATCGTCGACGGCGGCGACTACACCGTCGGCCGCCAGCAGAGTCTGGAGTTCTCCGACCTCGGCCACATCCTGGCGGCCAGTTCGGCGCGCGGCATCAGCACCGAGGTGGTGGCCGTGGTGCAGAACCTGATCCAGCGCCAGGTCGACGCCGGGCACGGGCGCGAGGGGTTCGCCCGCATCGTCGAGAGCATCAAGCACCCGGTGGGATGACGCGGCGGCGGGCCGGGGGTCTCCCGGCCCGCCGCCGTCCGCTCAGGAGGCGTTGGTGAAGGACAGCCGGACCGCGGTCACGGGACCGAGATCGGTGTTGTTCGCGCGGAGATCTGCCAGTGCGGCGTCGCCGAGCGCCGTGCGGTGGACCTGGAACTCGTCGAGCACTCCCGCGAACCGGTCGGTGCCGTCCGGTTTCACCCCCAGCTGAAGGCCGTCCACGGCGAACGCGTCGCCGTGGGTGACCGAGCCGCTGACGGTGGTGCTGCCGAGCCCGACGCCGTCCACCAGCAGCGCCAGCACGTTCCCGGAGCGCCGCAGCGTCACGTGGTGCCAGGTGTCGTCGCCGAACGCGGCGGCCGGGGAGGCGTCCGGCGCGGCGACCTCGAAGGTCCCGGTGTCGGTCTGGAGGTAGGCGTAGAGCCGGTCCCTGCCGGGCTGGGCGCGCAACCACAGCCCGCGCTCGGAGGAGCCGGACCCGTACGCCCACAGGAGCACCTGGTCCGCCGTGCTCGCCGTCGCCGGGTACTTCACCCACGTCGAGATCGTGAAGTCGCCGGAGCCCAGCGCGGTGCTCGGCCGGTACGGGACGAGCGCGGCGTCGTCGGCGCCGTCGAACCGCAGCGCGTTGCCGAACCGTCCGGGGACCACCGCCGGTCCCCCGCTGACCGCGGTGTGCACGCAGTGCGCGGACGAGTCGGGGGTCCGCGGCCCGGTCACCGGCTGGACGATCTCGTGGGCCTGGGTGTTCTGCTGGTCGAACGTCCACCACAGCGCGGGCGCGTCGCCGGGGAACCGGCCGGTGGCCGCCGCGCCCAGTTCAGCGGACGACAGGGCCCGGTCGTAGAGCCGGAAGTCCTCCAGCGTCCCGTCCAGGACGTCGGTGCCGTCCATCTTGGACCCCAGGCGCAGTCCCTCGACGGCGTCGGCGGTGTCGGCGCTGACCGACCCCGTCAGGCCCGTCGCCGTGGCGGGCGTGCCGCCGTCCACGCTCAGCGCGACCCGCTGCCCCTGGCGGGTCAGGGCGAGCAGGTGCCACGCCCCGTCGCCGAACGCGGTGCCCGCGGTGGTGTCCGCCAGCGGCACCGCCACCTGAGCGGTGTCGGTCTGCACCCACGCGTACAGCCGGTCCTGGCCGGGCTGGGCGCGCACCCAGAGCGAGCGCTTGCCCGCCGTCGTGCCGTACGCCCAGACCAGCGCCTGGTTGGGGCTGCTCGCGGTCGCCGAGTACCGGAACCACGCCGCGAAGGTGAAGTCGCCCGCGCCCAGGTCCAGCGCGGGCGTGAACGGCGTCTCGACGCCGGGGTGCGTGGAGTCCACGTGCAGGGCGTCCGAGTTCGAGGTCCGGCCGGCGGCCGCCGTCCGGTGGCCGCCGAGCAGCGTGCCGGTGGAGCAGTTCCCCGACACGTCGTCGGTGACGGGGGTGACCGTCCTGGCGGGGACGACCGCTCCGTCGATCGTCCGCAGGGCCAGGGACAGCGTGGTCCTGCCGTCGCGGACGAGCTGGAAGTCCCGCAGGCGTCCGGTGAAGCCGTCGCTCGCGGTCGCGTCCTGCTTGGCGCCGAGGCGGATGCCGCTCACGCCGCTCGACACGGCTCCCAGCACGCCGGTCGCGGTGGCCGTCGCGCCGTCCACGGTCAGGTCGATCCGGCTGCCGGTCCGGGTCAGGGTCAGCTGGTGCCACGCGCCGTCGCCGAACGCGACCCGCGCCGCGGGGTCGACGACGGCCGCGGTGGCACCGCCGTCGCGGCCCTGCACCCACGCGGTGATCCGGTCGGTGCCGGGCTGCGCGCGCACCCACACCTGCGGGACGTCCGCGCCGACGCCGTACGCCCAGAGCAGCGCCTGGGCGGGGCTCGCCGCCGTGGCCGAGTACCGGAACCGGGTGCGCAGGGTGAAGTCTCCGCCGCCGGGGTCGATCGTCCGGGAGTACGGGACGTCGGCGTGGTCACCGGTGCCGTCGAGCAGCAGTCCGTCGTCCAGAGCGGCGTCGCCCGCCAGGTGGGCGTCGTTGGCCTCGGGCGAGGCGTCCGGAGAGGTCGGACCGGCGGGGGTGGACGGCTGGGCGGACGGGGTGCCGGTGGTCGTGCCGGGCAGGCCGAGCTGCGCGGGCGTGAACCTGGTGAAGCGGATCTCGTCGGCGGAGAAGGTCGCGCCGCCCTCGTGCAGCAGGCCGATCTCGCCCCCGGTCAGCTCCGCGAGGTCCGAGTACCCGGCGCGGTCGGCCGTGATCAGGCCGCTGGCCGGACTCGACCAGGTGTTGCCGCGATCGGTGGAGTAGCGGATCTTCAACTGCTTGCGGTCGCTCGGGTCGGACGGGCCGGAGAACACCAGGACGTCGCCCGGCGTCGACCGGTAGGTCCGTTCGAGCGGCAGGACCGCGCCCTGGACGTTCGGCGTGACCAGCGACGGGACGGTGGTGAACGTCGGCATCGTGGTGCCGCCGTCCAGGCTGATCGCCTTGGCCCGGTGGTTGCCGCTGGTGATCTCGTTGCGCGCCGCCGCGTACAGCGCGCCGTCGGGCAGCTCGGCCACCGCGATCTCACCGGGGCTGAGCTGGTCCTTGACGTAGGAGTTCGGCACCCGGCTCGCCCGCCACGTCTCGCCGCCGTCGTCGCTGTAGAGCACTCCGGCCAGCACGGTGTTCCCGTCGGGCTTCTGGTGCGCCCCCACGACGAGCCGACCGGCGTGCGCGCCGTGCCGGAGCTGGATCCCGTGCGAGGGGCCGGTGGCGAACCAGCCGTCGTTCGTTCCGTCGAAGCTCGCGCCGAGCGCTCGGGGTGCGGTCCAGGTCAGCCCGTCGTCGTCGCTGTGCTGGATCCACGGCAGCCGCTGGCCCGAGCGCGTCGCCTCGTTGGACGTGGTGATCAGGTGGACGCGGCCGGTCTCGCGGTCGGCGATCGGCACCGCGTTGCCCCGTGTGTACGGCGCGTGGGGGTCGGTCGGCGAACCGGAGGTCACCACCCGGATCGGGCCCCACGTCCGGCCGTCGTTCGTGGAGCGCCGCACCACCAGGTCGATGTCACCGCGGTCCGCGCACGACGGGGACTTCCTGGCCTCCGCGAACGCCAGCAGGGTTCCGTCGACCGTGCGGGACAGCACGGGGATGCGGAAGCAGCCGTAACCGGCCGTGCCACCGCGGAAGAGCACCTGCTGGACGCCCACCAGCGCCTGCGACGGCGAGACACCGCTGGCGGTGGCCGGGCTCGGCAGGGCGAGCAGGAGGACGAGAAGCAGCGGGCCGAGTCTTCGGACGTCGTACCACACGGGAGGAACACCTCGCTGTTCGTGCCCGAGGGGTGGTCAGGACGTGCCGGACCACCCTCGGGCGTCGTTCGGGACTACTGGCGGAAGGGGGTCGGAGGTACGTCGTCGAGATTTCCGGCGCGGTGGGGCGGGACGGCGAGGCTGCCCGCGACGACCCCGAGCAGCGCGCCTCCCGGCGACCACGACGACCCGGCGAGCCCAGCCCCGCGCCCGCGCACGATGCCCCCACGTCGTCGAAGTCCGCCGCCGGGAATCCGGCGAAGAAATCACGTCCCGTTTTCTGCTGGACGTGGAATCCGCATTCACCGTAAATGCGGTCGAGACTCGGCCACATCGCCCGTTCAGCCTCTTCGGCACAATACGGAGGACAAATTCCGGTGAACCGGGAGTGAACGAGAGTTCAGTCCACCGTGGACGGTGTCCGCACGTCCCCACCACGTCCGGCCAGGTCGCGAAGCACGGGCGGAGCGGTGATCCGGGTCGGAACTCCGCCACGACGGCACGTCCGCCAGCGGATCGCGCGAACGAGAGGAGAGGGCGAAAATTCGGTCGAACGGGCCATTGCGAATCCAACGCTCGTCCGGGAGGGTGCCGCGCGCCGGTCGCGAGAACGACGCACGCCCGATTCGCCGCGCGCACTGCCGGACAGCGGCCCACCCGGTCGGATCGCGACCGTCGAGGTCTTGACGCTCGCCCGACCTGCCCCTAGTGTCCGACGACGTTGTTTCCGAAAGTTTCCGGAATTTGGGCACGATCTCTGCTCCACACGACGAAGTGGGAGACCCAGATGAGGGCGATCCGGATCGTCACCGCCTCGCTCGTCGCGGCGGCGCTGTCGGTGCCGCTGGCCTGGCCGGGCCTGGCGACGCCGCAGGACGGCGGCCAGCACGCCGAGCGGGGCACCCTGCGCGCCGCGGCGCCGCGAGGTCTCGTGATCGGCTCCGCCGCGGCGGGCGGCGGGCACCACCTCGACCAGCCCTACCCCGACCCCTTCACCTCCGACCGCGAGTACCGCCGGCTGCTGGGGAGCGAGTTCAGCTCCGTGTCGCCGGAGAACCAGATGAAGTGGGACTTCGTCCACCCGGAGCGGGACCGCTACGAGTTCGGCGCGGCCGACGCGATCGTGGCGTTCGCCGCCGAGCGCCGGCAGGTCGTCCGCGGGCACACCCTGTTGTGGCACAGCCAGAACCCCGCCTGGCTGGAGGAGGGCGACTTCTCCGCCGAGGAGCTGCGGAGCATCCTGCGCGAGCACGTCACGACGGTCGTGGGCCGCTACCGGGGGCGCGTCCAGCAGTGGGACGTGGCCAACGAGATCTTCGACGACACGGGCGCCCTGCGCACGCAGGAGAACATCTGGCTGCGCGAGCTCGGACCGGGGATCGTCGCCGACGTCTTCCGCTGGGCGCACCGGGCCGACCCGCGGGCGCAGCTGTTCTTCAACGACTACAACGTGGAGAGCGTCAACGCCAAGAGCGACGCCTACTTCGCGCTGATCACCGACCTGCGCGCGCAGCGCGTTCCGGTGCACGGCTTCTCCGTGCAGGCGCACCTGAGCACGCGCTACGGCTTCCCCGCCGACCTGCGCGACAACCTCCAGCGCTTCGACGACCTCGGGCTGGCCACCGCCGTCACGGAGCTGGACGTGCGGATGGACCTGCCCGAGAGCGGCGTGCCGACCGCCGAGCAGCTGGCGCAGCAGGCCGACTACTACCGGCGGACGCTCCAGGCGTGCCTGGACGTCGAGGGCTGCCGGTCGTTCACCATCTGGGGCTTCACCGACAAGTACTCCTGGGTGCCGGTGTTCTTCGAGGGCGAGGGCTCGGCGACGGTGATGCGGGAGGACTTCTCGCGCAAACCCGCCTACCACGCCCTGCGGCGCACGCTGCACGAGGCCCGGCGCCGCTGAACGCCCCGTCTCCGGACCCCGGCCGGGGTCCGGAGACGGGCTGCTCGCGGATCAGGGGTTCCAACAGCACGTGACGAACACGCGGTCGAAGCGCCGCGCCGCCAGGTCATCGCGCTGGACCGCCCAGTGGACGCTGGCACCCTCCCAGCCCTCGATGTCGGTGTGCCAGTCGGCCAGGAGCACCCAGTCCGCGACGTCGCTCGACACCGGACCGTCCACCTTGCCCGCATCCGACGCCCTCAGCGCGTCGGACACGACACCGGTGACCGGATCGACGTCGACGACCTCCTCCGCGGAGTACCCGCCGAGCTGGAGCGACCCCCGGAAGTCGGAGGACGACGGGGTGCGGTCCCAGGCGCTGGTGAGCTTCTCGGCGTGCGGGTGTCCCGGCAGCGACTCGACCCACGGCGCTTCGGCAAGCTCCACCAGGTGGTGGTGCGGCAGCGAGACGTCGGCCGTCAGCCGCAGCGGCCCCTCCGGGAACCTCCCGAACATCTCCTCGTACTCCTCGAAGCCGGAGCCGTTCCACGCGTTCCCGTCGCGCTCCACCACGGGCGTGCCGGCGGGGACGTGCACGACGCTGCCCGCGTCGCCGTAGCAGGTCTCGTCCTCGGGCCAGGCGAACAGCAGCAGAAGACCGTCGGGAGGCAGAGGCAGGTCCGTCACGTCCGCGGGCAGGGCCGCGAGGTCGACGGAGGCGACGAGGGGGTGGGGCTGGTCGGGCACGTCGGCGGGAAGCAGGAGCGGACCGCCGAAGCGGCCCACGACCGGTCCGTCCCCCCTCAGCGTCATCGTGGCGCAGGGACGGGCGAGGGTGGTCCACCGGTCCACGTCCTCGGCGGGAACTCCCCGCTCGATCGCCTCGGCGCGGAAGGACGTCAGCCGGTCCGACGGCTCAGAAGTCATGCGGGACACCGTAGAGGCCGAGTCCGTCCCCGGCTGCGGCGCGGGAGGTCCGCACCGCAGCCGGGGACGGGAGGGTCGACGCATCAGGGGTTCCAGTAGCGCGTGACGAACACGCGGTCGAAGCGCCGCGCCGCCAGGTCATCGCGCTGGACCGCCCAGTGGACGCTGGCACCCTCCCAGCCCTCGATGTCGGTGTGCCAGTCGGCCAGGAGCACCCAGTCCGCGACGTCGCTCGACACCGGACCGTCCACCTTGCCCGCTTCCAACGCCCTCAGCGCGTTGGACACGACGTCCTCGACCGGGTCGGTGTAGACGGCCTCCTCCGTGGAGTACCCGCCGAGCTGGAGCGACCCCCAGAACTCGACGGTGGCCGTGCCGTCCCAGATCTCGGCCAGTTCCTCGGCGCGGGGGTGCCCCGGCAGCGTCTCGGTGTTCGACCCGCCGGGAAGCGTGACCGCGTGGTGGTACGGCAGCGACACGTCGACCGTCAGCCGCAGCGGACCCTGCGGGTACTGGTACTCCTCCGGGTCGTTCCCGGCGTTGCCGTCCCGCTCGACCACGGCGGTGCCGGCGGGGACGTGCACCGCGCTGCCCACGTCGCCGTACCAGTTGTCGGCCTCGGGGAGGGCGAACAGCAGCAGGTGGCCGTCCGCGGGCAGTGGCAGGTCGGTGACGTCGGCGGGCAGGGCCGCGAGGTCGACGGAGGCGACGAGGGGGTGGGGCTGGTCGGGCACGTCGGCGGGAAGCAGGAGCGGACCGCCGAAGCGGCCCACGACCGGTCCGTCACCCTCCACGGTCATCGTGGCGCAGGGGCGGGCGAGGGTGATCCACCGGTCCACGTCCTCGGCAGGAACTCCCCGCTCGATCGCCTCGGCGCGGAAGGACGTCAGCCGGTCCAACGGCTCAGAAGTCATGCGGCACACCGTAGGGGGAGGGTCTGACGAAATCCGTGCGCGGCGGGTCGTCCGCCGCGCACGGTGCCCTCACACCCCGACCGGCACGTCACCGCGCAGGGTGATGCGGTGCATGACGCGCCGCTGGTCGCCGTAGTCGTCCACCGCGTAGTGCGCGGTGCTCCGGTTGTCCCACACCACGACGTCGCCCTCGCTCCACCGGTGCCGCACGGTGAACTCCGGACGGCCGACCGCGGCGAAGAAGACGTCCAGCAGCGCGCGGCTCTCCACCTCCGACAGGCCCAGCAGTCGCGTGGTGAAGCCGGGGTTCACGAACAGGCTCCGCCTGCCCGACTCGGGGTGCACCCGCACGACGGGGTGCTCGACGGGTTCCAGCGAACGGATCCGCCGCCCCTCCCACGTGTTGCCCTCGCCGCCCAGCCGTTCGTGCAGGTACTCCTCGAAGTCCTCGCGACCGTCGTGCAGGGCGGTCAGCTCGTCCGCCAGCCCGCGCAGCGGCTCGGACAGGAAGAGGTAGGCCGCCTCCAGGTCGGTCCAGCACGTGTCGCCGCCCGTGGGCGGCAGCTCCACCGCCCGCAGCACCGATCCGAGCGGCGGGCGGGTCATGAAGGTGACGTCGGTGTGCCACACGGGCGCCTTGCCGCCGTCGCCCGCGTCCAGCACGTAGATCTCGGGGTGGTCGGCGTCCAGGCCCGGCACCACGGGGTGCGCGGGTGTCAGCTCGCCCAGGGCGGCGGCGAACGCGCGGTGCGACGCCGGCGTGAGCGACTGGTTCGGGAACACCAGCACCTTGCGCTCGATCAGGGCCGCGCGCAGCGCCGCACCGGCCTCGGCGGAGGTCACGTCGTTGAGGTCGACACCGGTCACCCGTGCGCCGAGGGTCGGGGTGAGGGGCTCGAAGTGCGTCATGGTCTCTCCTCGCGGATCAGACCGCGACCGCGCGGACGGCACCGGCGACCTCACCGCGCAGCGCGGCGAACTCCGCCGAACCGCGCAGCTGGTCGGCCGGCACGCCGGAGCGCGGCAGCGGAACGGGCAGGTCCAGCGCCACCCGACCCGGCCGGTCGGACAGCACGACGACGCGATCGGCCAGGAACACGGCCTCGTCCACGCTGTGCGTCACGAACACCACACCGCGGTCGCCGTCGGTCAGCGAGCGGACGTCCTCCTGGAGCCGCTCGCGGGTCAGCGCGTCCAGCGCGGCGAACGGCTCGTCCATCAGCAGCAGCGTGGGCCGGGCGGCCAGTGCTCGGGCGATGGCCACCCGCTGCTGCTGCCCGCCGGAGATCTCCCACGTGCGGCGGGCTCCCAGCTCGGCCAGCCCGACCTGTCCGAGCAGCTCGCGGGTCCGCTGTGGACGATCGGCGCGCGGTACGCCCGCCCAGCGCAGCGCGGTGCCGACGTTGCCGCCCGCGGTCTGCCAGGGGAACAGCCGGGGTTGCTGGAACACCGTGCCGACGTCCCGCCCCGGCGCGGGCGCCCGACCGAGCACGAGCACCTCGCCGGTCGACGGCCGCTCGAACCCGCTGATCAGCCGCAGCAGGGTGCTCTTGCCCGACCCCGAGGGCCCGACGACGACCAGGAACTCGCCGCGGTCGACCCGCAGGTCCAGTGGTCCGAGGACGGGCACCTCGGTCCGCTTCGCCCGGTACCGGTGCTCGACGCCGGTCAACTCGACCAGCGGCTCAGCCACGGGGCATCCGCAGGGCCGCGCGGAACACGCTCGGGTCCGGCACCGAGTCCACCTTCTTCTGCCCGTGCAGGAACTCCGCGGCGGCCCGCAACTGGTCGGCGAGCTGGCCGGGCGCGTCGGGCGTGCCGAAGTACTCGGGCGCGCGCTGCTCGGCGTGGTCGAGGTAGATGTTCTGCTGGAGCTGGGACAGCGCGTCGTCCACACCCGCGCCGATCTGCCGCGCCACGGCCTCCGCGACCACCCGCGGCTCGGTCTTGACCTTCTTGAGCGCGTCGTCGGTGGCGGTGAGCCACGCGTCCACCACGTCGCCGTGCTGCTCGGCGAACTCGGTGCGCGCCACCGTGAACGTCAGCGTCGGCTTGCCCGCGGCGGCCAGTTCGGCGCTGTCGACGAGCGTCACGCCGTCCTGCTGGAGCACGCCGAGCACGGGCGTCCACACGTACGCGCCGTCGACGTCGCCGCGCTGCCAGGCCGCCTGGACGTTCTGCGGCTCCAGGTCCACCAGCGTCACCGACGCCGGGTCCACGCCCGCCCGCTGGAACGCGGCCAGGAGGCTGTAGTGCGCGGTCGAGCCGAACGGCACGGCGACCTTGCGGCCGGTCAGTCCCGCGACGTCGGTGACACCGCTCGCCCCGCGCACCACCAGCGCCTCGCTGTTCCCGATCACGTTCAGCAGCTCGATCACCTGGTAGGGGATGTTCAACGGCGGGCACAGCCCGGCCGCGGCCGGGCTGCTGCCGATGACCGCGAGGTCGATCGCACCGCCGAGGAACGCGGTGTTGATGCTCGCGCCGGAGTCGAACGACGTCCAGGTGACCCGGTGGCCGGGCAGCGCCGCCTCCAGGGCGCCCCGGTCCTTCACCAGCAGCGTGCTGTCGGCGAAGTTCTGGTAGGCGATGCGGACCTCGGGGCGCTCACCCGACCCGGAGGAGGACGAACCGCCGACCCCGCACGCGGCCAGCGCCGGCGCGGCGGCGAGCAGGGACAGGACCGATCTGCGGCTGACGGACACGGATGTGCTCCCGGTTTCGGCGCTCACGCCCGCCCGCGCCACGGCGAGACGGCGCGGTGCAGCGCGAGGACGGCGGTGTCGATGAGCAGGCCGGTCACGCCGATGACGACGAGTCCGAGCAGGACCACCGATGTCTGGTTGTAGCGCTGGGCGTTGAGGACCATGCCCCCGATGCCGTCCGCGCCGTTGACGGTCTCGGCCGCGACGACCGAGCTGTAGGCGACTCCCACCGCCAGCCGCACGCCGGTCAGGATCTCCGGGGCGGAGGCGGGCAGCACGACGGTGGCGACCACGCCGAGCCGGGTCGCCCCGAGCGCGTGCGCGGCCTCCACGTACTGCCGGTTCACCCCGGTGACCGCGGCGGCGGTCGCGACGGCGACGGGCGGGAACGCGGCGACCACCAGCAGGTACACCTTGGGTTCCTCGTCGATGCCGAACCAGATGACCAGCAGGCTCAGGTAGGCCAGCGGGGGCAGGGCGCGCAGGAACGTCACGAACGGCTCGGCCACCGCGCGGACCAGCGGGACCAGACCCATCACCAGGCCGAGCCCGACACCGATCACGATGCCGTAGGCCGATCCGTAGCCGACCCTGCGCAGGCTCACGGCCAGCCGTTCGGCCACGGTGGAGCCCGCGTACCCGCCCTGGCCGTTGCCCGCGTCGGAGGCGGTGATCAGCTGGTCCCACACCCGTCCCGGCCCCGGCAGGACCACCGGCGGCCAGAACTCCGCCAGGACCAGCATCTGCCAGAGCCCGATCAGCGCGACCACGGCGGCCGCGCGCACCAGGACCGAGTGCGCGGCCGACAGAGTGGCACCCGTCGGATCGTTCTGCGTCATGCGGTCTCCGGGGAGGAGCGGGACGAGCGGACAGCGGTGAACGTAGCGAAGCCCGGCGCGGTGGATCGATCTTCTCGCTTCGTGGACACCTTCGCCGGGAGGTCTTGCGCGGCGGGAGGTTTCGTGGCATCCGGGCGGCGGACCCGGGTTCGCGCGCCGGTGCGGTCGCCGGTCCACTGTGGACTTCTTGGACGGGCTGTACGCTGGGAGGACGGGACGGCGACGTTCCGGACGAGAGGGGTGGACGTGCCGGGAACTCGACGATCCGCGCTGGTGGGCGCGACGCTGGCGGTACTGCTCGGGGCGTGCGCCGCAGGCCCGACGGCGCCGACGGCGCCGAGCAGCAGCCCGCCGCCCGCCGACCTCGTGCACGTGTCGCTGGGTGACTCGTACGCGACCGGCTACCGACCGGCCGACGGCGGCGCTCCGGCGGGCAGCCGGCGGGGCGGTTTCGCCGACCTCGTCGCCGAGCGGTCGGGCCTGCGGCTGATCAACCTCGCGTGCAGCGGTGTCACCTCGGCGCAGTTGCGCGAGGAACCCGGCTGCACCCCCGCCGCTCGCGCCCTCGACGCGCCCGACCCGGCCGGCCGCACCCAGCTCGACGCGGCCGTGCAGACGCTGCGCGAGCACCGGGGACGGGTGGGCCTGGTGACGCTGGTGATCGGCGGCAACGACCTGGCGCCGTGCGCGCGGGCGGCGGACCCGCTCGGGTGCGCCTCCAGGGCCGTGGCCGACGTCCGGACGAACCTGGCGGCCGTCCTGCCCGTCCTGCGCGACGCGGCCGGTGACGCCCCGATCGTCGGCCTGACCTACCCGGACGTGTTCCTCGGTGCGTGGGTGTCCCCCGAGTTCACCGACGGCCAGAGCCTCGCGCGCCTGTCGGTGCCGCTGTTCCAGAACTTCTTCAACACCGCGCTGAAGTCGGAGTACGAGAAGGTCGGGGCGGAGTTCGTGGACGTCACGGCCACGACCGGGGGTTACGCGCCGTTGACGGAGGTCACCGCCGACCCGACCTACGGCTCGGTCCCGGCCGCGGTGGCGAGGGTGTGCGCGCTGACCTACTTCTGCCGGTACACCGACGTGCACCCCACCGCGGAGGGCCACGAGGTGATCGCCTCGGCCGTCCTGGCGGCCACGGGCTGATCCTCCCCGCTCGGGGCGTCTCGACAGCGACGCGACAGCCTGGTTCGGCGTGCACGACGTTGACATCTTTCGGTAATTTCCACGAAACTTTAGGTCGCCGACGTGCCGGATCAGCGATCACCGTCGTCCGCCGCCGCCACGCACGCGGAAGGAGAGCCCTGGTGATCATCAGCTCGGGTCGCCCCCGAATCCGTACGACGGTCGCCGGTCTGGCTGTGGCGGCGCTCGCGGTCGCCGGAGCGACGACGGCGGTGGCGAGGACCACGACCGCCGAGGCCGCCGTCGGCGGCGTCGCGGTCGCCGCGCCCGTCGAGGACGAGGGCGCAGACTGCCCGGTGACCCTGCCCGGCACGACGACCTCCAGCTCCTCGTTGCCCGATCCCTTCACGAGGCTGAACGGCACGCGCATCTCCACCAGGTCCGACTGGCGCTGCCGACGGGCGGAGATCAGGGAGCTGGTGGAGCGGTACGTCTACGGCGACAAGCCCGCGAAACCCGCGAGCGTCACCGGAACGGTCTCGACCAGCAGCATCACCGTGAACGCGACGCACAACGGCAGGAGCGCCAGCTTCTCGGCGAGGGTCGAACTGCCGAGCGGTTCCGGCCCCTTCCCCGCCGTCGTCGTCGTGGGCGGGTTCGGCGCGGACACGGCCGCCATCAAGGCCGCCGGCGCCGCCGTGATCAGCTACGACCCCCTCGCGGTCGGCAGGGAGGGCACGCCGCGCAACAACAAGCAGGGCGCGTTCTACAGCGTCTACGGCTCGTCGAGCAGCACGGGCCTGCTGGCCGCCTGGTCGTGGGGCGTGAGCCGGATCGTCGACGTGGTCGAGCAGTCGGGCGGCACCGTCCTCAAGGCCGACGCGATGGGCGTGACCGGGTGCTCGCGGTACGGGAAGGGCGCCTTCGCGATCGGCGCGCTGGACCAGCGCATCGCCCTGACCATGCCGATCGAGTCCGGCAGCGCGGGTCTGCCGATCTTCCGCGGCATTCCCGGCGAGGGCGCGCAGAGCCTGAGCAGCGCCTACGGGGAGCAGCCGTGGCTGGGCGACGCCTTCGGCTCCTTCACCGGCAACCCGAACGGGCTTCCGGTGGACACGCACGAGATCGTGGCCATGGTCGCGCCGCGGGGCCTGTTCGTCATGGACAACCCCCACATCGCCAACCTGGGCCCGAGGTCGGCGAGCGTGGCGGCCCTGGGCGGCGCGGAGGTCTACAAGGCGCTCGGCGCGGGCGACAACATCACCTACTGGTCCGACGTCCAGGACGGCAGCCACTGCGCCTCCAGGCCCGAGTGGCGCACCCCGTTGCAGCAGAACATCCAGAAGTTCCTGCTGAAGACGGGCAACGCCCCCGGTGCGATGAGGATCTCCGCCAAGGCCGCAGGGAACCTGTCCGGGTGGCGGAACTGGCAGACCCCGACACTCACCGACGGCCCCACCACGACGACCACGACCACCACCACCACGACCACCACGACCACGGCTCCACCGGCCGGTGACGGCTGCTCGGCGTCGACGTCGGTCGACCGGTGGACGGGCGGTTTCGTCGCCACGGTGCGGGTCACCGCCGGAGCGTCGCCGGTGACCGGCTGGACGGTCTCCACGACGCTGCCGTCGGGTGCGAGCATCACGAGCGTCTGGAACGCCGAGCGCAGCGGGGACAGCGGCACGGTCCAGTTCACCGACGTCGGCTTCAACGGCTCGATCGCTCCGGGCCGGTCGGTCGAGTTCGGCTACCAGGGCACCGGGACCGGCACGGGGACGACCACCACCTGCGCGGCCGGGTAGTCCTCCCGCTCCGCGCGGCCCGGCGCGAGGGCGACCGCCTCCGCGCCGGGCCGCTCAGTCGGCGGGTCCGCGCACGGTCAGCACCACCCGCAGCACGTGCTCCACGGCGGAGGGGAACACCGCGCCGCGCAGCTCGCCGCGGACGGCGAGGGTCCGGGAGGCGAACTCCAGCATCCGGTCCGCGCCCACCCGCCGGACGACGAGGGCGGCGATCTCCTCCAGGTCGAGGTCCGGGTGGTCCACCCGGGTCAGGGCGAACTCGACGACGAGCTCCTCGTCCGTCACGACCCCTCCTTCCGGTTCTGGTCGGCACGGGCCGCGGTTCGGGAGTCCGTGTCCGGCTCCAGTCTCGCCGGGGCGGTTCCCGGCGATCACGACCGCCACCGGACCGGACTCCTGGAACACGCTCCAGCCGTGTCCGGGCGCGCGTCGGCCCCACCGCCTACGATCCGCCCGTGATCTTCGAACCCTCGCTGCCCGCCGACCTGCGGGACCTGTTCACCGAAGGTGCCGTCACCGGTCGCTCCCTGGCGGTTCCGCTGCCGCCCGGCCGGGTGGTGTTCCCCGAGGAGGAGGACGGCGACCGCGCCGCGTTCTGGCTCAGCGACGAGCCCGCCCCCGCCGGGCTGTGGGCCCGGCTGCGCGCCGAGCACGCCCGGTCCGGGCTGTGGCCGCTGCTGCTCGACGCGCTGGACGACGAGGACGAGGAGTACCGGCCGTGGGGGAATGGCGAGGTGCTGCCCGGTGACATGTCGTTCCCCGGCGAGCACGACCCGGCCGCGCTGCTGGCGCGCTGGTGGGCCGCCCACACCGGCGAGAACGAGCACGACGGACTCTCGCCGGCCGAGCGCCTGGCCGCCACCGCGCCGTTCGGCCGGCAGTGGCCCGGCACGTCACCGGCGCGACCGGCGCGCATCGACCCCGACCGCATTGCCGACGACCTCGCCGAACAGCTGCTGGCGGGTCACGGCTCGATGCGGCTGGGCCTGGTGGCCGCGGAGCGGGGCGCGGACGCGCTGACCGTCGCGGGCTGGACCGGCCCGACCAACCACACCGACGACAC
Source organism: Umezawaea beigongshangensis (assembly GCF_016464305.1). GTDB lineage: Bacteria > Actinomycetota > Actinomycetes > Mycobacteriales > Pseudonocardiaceae > Umezawaea_A > Umezawaea_A beigongshangensis. Next base: position 47,514 of record NZ_JAEIOJ010000013.1, on the reverse strand, counting down.
GGCCGAGGTGTCCGCGGTGCTGCGCGACTGGGAGGAGCGGTTCGGCGCGAGGGTCGTCGGCGTCGGGTTCTCCACGCTCCTGCTCAGCGTCGCCGCGCCGCCCGCGACGCACGAGGAGGCGCTGGCCGTCGCCGCCGAGCACTTCGCCCTCTGCCCGGACAACGTCTGGCAGGGCGACGAACCGCGCACCCTGGCCGCGCACGCCGAGCGGATCGTCGGCGACCACTCGTGGGTCTTCTGGTGGGACTGACGACGTCAGGGCCGGAAGGTCTCGGCGAGAGCGGCGTTCACCGACCGGGGCCGGTCGGTCTCGACGAACAGCTCGCGCAGCAGGAGGTCGGGCAGGCGCGCCGGGACGAGACCGGACTGCTTGCCGGTGAGGCCCTGCACCAGCCCGGTCAGCCGCAGGGCGCCGCGCACCACCGGTGACGGCAGCGGGCGCACCGGACGTGCCCGGTCGACGGCCGAGGCGATGCGGCCGATCATGTCCCGCCACGTCAGGTTCTCGTCCACGACCGGGACGTCCGCGCCGGAGGCCTGCTCCAGGGCGTCGGCCGCCACCTCGCCGACGCGGCGGGCCGTGGTCGCGGCGCTGCCGCCCACCGGTGCGAACAGCGGCGACCGCGACCGCACCCACGAGTCCAGGGGGCCGGACCAGTTCGGCAGCCGGTCCCCCGCCCTGCCGAACACGAACGGGAGTTCCAGCACGGCGACCGGCAGGCCGGGCCCGGCGGCCTCCCGGCCCGCCCTGGCCTGCTCCACCCGGCTGAGCACGTAGGGGTGGGTGGCGGCGAGGTCCCACTCGGGGTGCAGGCGGTGGAAGTGCGTGTAGTACGACCCGAGCACGACCGCGCGGGTCAGCCCCTCCTCGCGCGCCGCCGTCAGCAGCGCCACCACCGGCGCGACGTTGCCGCGGTGGAACACCGGGTACGCGGGACCGCGCGGCACCTCCCGGTCGTCGGCACCGGCCGCGAAGACGACGCCGTCGTGACCGGCCAGCAGTGCGCGCAGCCGCTCCGCGGACGCCGTGGTCACGTCGAGGGCGTGGTCGACGCCGGCGCGCGGACTGCGCGCCACCGCGGTCACCCCGTGCCCTCGCCGCCGGAGCTGTTCGACGACGTGCTGTCCGACCAGACCGCTCGCACCCACCACCAGGAAACGCATCGGACGATCATCCCGGTCCGGCGCCGCGAACGCCACAGTCGTTCCCGGATGTCCACAGTGGACGTCTGTGGAGCGTCGGCCGCCGCTCGGAGCGGGCTCAGCCGAGGCGGACCCAGCTTCACCTGATCGGGCCTGTCGGGAGTGTGCCCCCCGACTATGGTGGAAGCAGGGGGAACACGCCGTTGTCAGGGGGAACAACAATGGCACGGGACGTTTCTTCGTGGGCTCTGGCAGCTGCGCAGAACTGGTACGAGAACTATCTCACCAAACCGCACCAGGACATCGGCAGAACCGGATCGGTGTGCCCCTTCGTCGAGCCCGCGCGCAGAGCCGACTGCCTGCGGACCGAGGAGTGGCGGGTCGACGCGCAGGCCGGCGTGGACGAGGTCGTGGCGCTGGTCGAGCGCATGGTGCAACGCTTCTACGAGATCGAGTTCCCCTCGAAGAACACCACGCTGCACGCGCTCGTCGTGGTGCTGCCGGATCTGGCGGGCGAGCGGGCGCGGGTGCTCGACGACGCGCACCGGACCGCGAAGTCCCGCCTCGTCCAGCGCGGCCTGATGCTGGGCCAGTTCCACGCGAGATGTCCCGACACGGCCGCGCGGAATCCGCGCTTTCCGGTGTCGAAATCACCGGTTCCGCTGCTCGCACTGCGCCGCATCGCATTTCACGACGTCCTGTTCCTGGACGCCGATCCGACGTGGTTCTCCCACTACGCCCAGCGGTACGGCAGGCGCTACACCAGGGGCGCGGTGCCGGAACCGCTGTTCGCCGCGTTGTTCGACGACGCGAGCCGACGTTGGGAGAACGAGTGACCCGCACGCCACCGGACCTCGGTCTCGGGAGCAACGCTCAGCGCCAGGAGCTGGCCGCCGCCACCGAGGGGTGCCCGGTGCTGGACTTCCCCGGCACGAGCACGCCCTACATCGACTACCAGAGCATCGACGTGCTGCTGTCGTTGCAGCACCCGCGTTCCGGTCATCCGTCGGAGCTGACGTTCTACGTCCTCGGCCAGGTGAAGGAACTGCTGTTCAAGCTGGTGTACGAGGAACTGGTCCGGGTGCGCGCCCTGCTCGACGGCGACGACGTCCCCGGCTCGGTGTGGGCGCTGCGCCGGACCCGGCGCGTGGTGGAGCTGCTGGTGAGCAGCTGGGACGTGCTGGGCACGCTGGCGCCGACCGAGTTCAACGCCTTCCGCGACCACCTCGGCCGGGCGTCGGGTTTCCAGTCCTACACGTACCGCATGGTGGAGTACGTGCTGGGCAACAAGGTCGAGGCGCTGGCCCGGCCGCACCGCAACGTGCCGCACGTGCACGAGCAGGTGCAGCGGGCGCTGCGGGAGCCGAGCGTCTACGACGCGGCCGTGGCGCTGCTGGCCCGCCGCGGCGCCCGCGTTCCGCGCGACGTGCTGGACCGCGACTTCGCGCAGCAGGCCCAGCCGCACCCGGACGTCGAACGGGCCTGGGCGGACGTCTACCGCGACGGCGGCCCGGCCGACGAGGTGTTCCTGCTGGCCGAAGCGCTGATGGACGTCGCGGAGGCCGTGTGCCGCTGGCGGTCGGTGCACCTGCTGGTCGTGGAACGGGTCATCGGCACGAAACCGGGCACGGGCGGCACCACCGGGGTGTCCTGGCTGCGCCGCATCACCGAGCACCGGTTCTTCCCGGAGCTGTGGACCGCCAGGGGGTTGCTGTGACCGTGGTCGGGAACGACGCCGGGCTCCTGGACGCCGCCGATCCGCTGGCGCACCTGCGCGAGCGGTTCCACCCCACACCGGGGGGAACCGTCCACCTCAACGGCGGTTCGCTGGGCAGACTGCCCGCCGCGACCGCCGCGCTCGTGGACGACGTGGTGCGCGAGCAGTGGGGCGACGGCCTCGCGGAGGCGCGCACCCTGTGGTTCGACCTGTGCGAGCGGATGGGCGACCGGGTGGCGGAGGTCGCGCTCGGCGCGGGCCCCGGCGAGGTCGTCGTCGGCGACTGCACCAGCGTGAACCTCTACAAGCTGGCCGCCGCGGCGCTGGACGCGGCGCCGGAGCGCCGCACGATCATCACCGACGACGACAACTTCCCCACCGACCAGTACGTGCTGGCCGGGGTCGCGGCCGAGCGCGGGGGCGCGCTGCGCCGCCTGCACGCCGACCCGGACCAGGGCCTCGACCTGGACCTGCTGCGCGAGGCGCTGGACGACTCGGTGGCGCTGGTGTCGCTGTCCCTGGTGTCCTGCCGCTCCGGGGCGCTGCTGGACGTGGCGGAGGTGCAGCGCATCGCGCACGCGGCGGGCGCGCTGGTGCTGTGGGACCTCAGCCACGCGGCCGGGGCGGTGCCGGTGGACCTCGCCGCGAACGGGGCCGACCTGGCGGTCGGTTCCACCTACAAGCACCTGTTCGCCGGCCCCGGCGCACCGGCGTTCCTCTACGTCCGGCGCGACCTGCACTCCGTGCTGAGCCAGCCGATCCACGGGTGGTACGGCCACCGCGAGCAACTGGCGATGCGCGGCGACTACGACCCGGACCCGACGATCCGGCGGTTCCTGACCGGCAGCCCGCCCGTCCTGTCGCTGATGGCGACGGGCGCGGGCCTGGACGTCATCGCCGAGGCCGGGCTGCCCGCGCTGCGCGCCAAGAGCATCGCGCTGACCGGCTACCTCCAGGAACTGCTGGAACCCACCGAGCTGCGGCTGGCGAGCCCGGCCGATCCGGCCCGGCGCGGCGCGCACGTCACCTACGAGCACCCGCGCGCGGCGGAACTCGTCCCGCTGCTGGCCCGCAACGGCGTCTTCGTCGACCACTCCGTGCCGAACCGGTTGCGGCTGACGCCCGCACCGCTGTCCACCCGCTTCACCGACGTGGCCGAGGCGGCCGGTCGCATCCGCGAGGTACTGGGGGGAAGCAGCTCGTGAGCCGTCGACGGGTACTCGTGACGGGCGCGTCGCGCGCCATCGGCATCGGTGCGGCGGTGGCGGCGGCGGTGGCGGCGCGGGGCGACGTGGTCGCCGTGCACGCCCGCGCGGACGTCGAGGCGGCCGAGGCCGTGGTGGCCGGTCTGCCCGGCGACGGGCACGCGGTGGTCGTCGCCGACCTCGCCGATCCGGACCAGGTCGCCGCGATGGTGGACTCGGCGGTCTCGGCGCTCGGCGGTGTCGACGTGCTGGTGAACAACGCCGCCGTGCACGTCGAACACCCCGTGGCGAGCACGTCCTACGCCGAGTGGCAGGCCGTGTGGCGGCGGACGCTGGACGTGAACCTGATCGGCACCGCCAACGCCACCTGGTGCGTGGTCGACCACCTGCTCACCCGGCCGGAGGGACCGGCGGGCGCGTCGATCGTCATGGTCGGCTCGCGCGGCGCCTACCGGGGCGAGCCCGCCGTGCCCGCGTACGGGGCGAGCAAGGCGGGCATGCACGCGTTCGCCCAGTCCATGGCGGTCGCGCTGGCACCGCACGGGATCGGCGTCGCCGCGGTGGCGCCCGGCTTCACCGTCACCGATCTGACCGTGGAGCTGCTCGACGGGCCCGAGCGGGACGCGATCCTGGCGCAGCACCCGTTCGGCCGCGTGGCCGACTCCGCCGAGATCGGGGCGGCCGTCGCCTGGCTCACCTCGCCGGAGGCCAGGTGGGCCAGCGGCACCGTGCTCGACCTCAACGGCGCGTCCCACCTCCGCTGAGCCGGACCGGGAGTCCGGGGTGGACGGTGCTCCACCGCGTCCGGGTGGACGCGGTGGAGCACGGTACCGGACCCCCTGCGGCGGTCGGCGGGTCCGCGGTCCCGGCTCCGGTCGTGCTCGTGGTGAGCGCGGCGGTCGGGGCGGTGACAGAACAGGACAACTTCGAACGAAAGCGCTCACGAACACCCGGTACACCCTGGTCCGCGCGGCCCGACAACAGGACAGAACGCTTGACGCGCCCGAGAGCGGCGGGCACTGTCAGCAGGAATGTTGGTCTTTGTTGAACGCCTGTGCCGGGTGCCGGTGCCGTTCGCGGGTACCCCACCGCCGGTGCACGACCCCTGGAGCAGCCGACGATGACCGCTCTCCCGACCAGGCTCACCACCGGCGTCCTCGCCGCGCTGCTCGTCGGCGCCGCGGTCACGACGCTCCCGGCCGCGACGGCCGCCCCGGCACCGGAACGACCGGCCGCGGGCAACCCGTTCACCGACGGCTGGTACGCCGATCCGGACGTCGCCGTGTACGACGACACCTACTGGGTGTTCCCCACGACGTCGGCGGTCTACGCCCAGCAGACCCACCTCGACGCCTTCTCCTCGCGGGACCTGGTGCACTGGACCAAGCACGACGACGTGCTGACGACCGAGAACGTCTCGTGGGCCACCCGCGCGGTGTGGGCACCGGCGCCGATCGCGCGCAACGGCAAGTACTACCTGTACTTCGCCGCCAACGACATCCAGAGCGACAGCGAGCTCGGCGGCATCGGCGTCGCCGTCGCCGACCGTCCCGAGGGGCCCTACGCCGACGCCATCGGCCGACCGCTGATCTCGCGGTTCCACAACGGCGCGCAGCCCATCGACCAGGACGTCTTCGTCGACGACGACGGTCAGGCGTACATGTACTACGGCGGCTGGGGCCACGCGAACGTCGTGAAGCTCAACGAGGACATGACCAGCCTCGGCAGCTTCGCCGACGGCACCGTCTACCGGGAGATCACGCCGTCGGGCTACGTCGAGGGTCCGCAGATGTTCAAGCGCGGCGGCCGGTACTACCTGATGTGGTCCGAGGGCGGCTGGACCGGCCCGGACTACTCGGTGTCCTACGCCATCTCCGACTCGCCGACCGGCCCGTTCACCAAGCTCGACAAGGTGCTCGCGCAGGACCCGGCGGTCGCGCGCGGCTCCGGGCACAACTCGGTGCTCAACGTCCCCGGCACGGACGACTGGTACGTCCTCTACCACCGCAGGCCGCTGAGCGAGACCGACGGCAACCACCGCCAGCTCGCCCTGGACCCGATGCGCTTCAACCCGGACGGCACGATCCAGCGCATCACCATGAGGGTCGAGGACGACTTCTCCGACGACAACGCGCTGGGCTGGAAGACCCACGGCGGCGCCTGGTCGGCGGGCGGCGGGCGGTACCGCGCCGGGAACTCGGCGGGCGGCAAGGCGCTGCTCGACACGAACTTCGCCGACTTCACCCAGGACACCGACGTCACGATCACCTCGCGCCGGGGTGACGCCGGGATCGTCTTCCGGACCACGCGACCGGCGACCGGGGCCGACAGCTACAGCGGCTACTACGCGGGCATCAGCCCGGCCGGCCGGGTCGTCCTCGGTCGGGCCGACGGCTCCTGGACCCCGCTGGGGTCCGCTCCGCTGCGGGTCGACGCCGGTGCGACGCACCACCTGCGCGTCACCGCGGTCGGCCCGTCGATCCGGGTGTACGTGGACGACATGTCCGCACCGAAGATCAGCGTCACCGACGCCGTCTTCGCCAGCGGCGCGAACGGCGTGCGGGTGTTCAACACCGCCGCGGACTTCGACGACGTCTCCGTCCGCCCGGCCACCGGGCCGGGCACCAACCTCGCGCTCGGCAAACCCGCCACCGGCAGCCCGTCCTGCGGCCCGTCGGAGGGTCCGGACAAGGCGGTCAACGGCACCGTCAACGGCGGCAACTCCGACAAGTTCTGCTCCTCGACGCCGAACGCGTTGCTGGAGGTCGACCTCGGCGAGTCCCGGACCATCGGCCGCTTCGAGGTCGCGCACGCCCAGGCGGGCGGCGAGCGGGCCGAGTACAACACCCGGTCGTTCACCATCTCGGTGTCGGACGACCGGACGAACTGGCGGAGCGTCGTGGACTTCGCGAACAGCACCGCGGCCACCACGCTGCACCCCGTCAGCGGTGTCGCGGGCCGCCACGTCCGCCTGGAGGCCCGCGTCCCGACGCAGACCACCGAGACGGCCACGCGGATCTACGAACTGCGCGTCTTCGACTGAGCCGAGCGGGTCCGCCGCGCGGCGACGATGCCGCGCGGCGGACTCCCCCGCCTCACGGGCACACCCGGACGAGGCCCTGCTCGTGGGCGCACACGGCCACCTGGACGCGGGCGCGCGGGCCCAGCTCCATCAGCACCCGGCCGACGTGCGTCGTGACCGCGGTCGCTTCCGGGCAGAGCTCGTCGGCCGTCTCGGCGTGGACAGCCCGCGAGCCACCAGCACCAGCACCTCCCGCTCCCGCGGGGTCAGCGCGGCGACCGCCTCCAGCTCGGCCCGCACGGGCGCGGCGACGGTGAGCCGGTGGATCGCGCTCGCCCGCTGTGCCCCGGTGAGGTCCGCCGGAGGAGGAGAACGACTCGCGGCACCGGTGCGCGTCGTCGTGCCCGGCGACCGGGTCCCCGTTCCGCACCGCGCAGGAGCCGGGTCCTCCGCGGGGAGGACGGGACGCTGATCCGCGCGGGCCGATCCGCTCTGGCAGGCTGGCACCGGAGCACGGCGACGCAGGGCAGGACGGGGGCAGACGTGACCGAGCAGAACCGCCGGTGGAACGATCGCGGCCAGGCGATCGGGCACGGTGTGAGCTGGCTGGCGCGCTGGAGCGCACGCGTGGCGCTGGCCGCGATCGGCTTCGTCATGGTGTGGTGGATCATCGGCAAGCTCTGGGTCGTGGTCATGCCCGTGCTGCTCGGGCTGCTGATCACCACGGTGCTGTGGCCGCCCGCCCGGTGGATGCGCGCGCGCGGAGTGCCCCCGGCACTGGCGGCGACGATCGTGCTGCTCGCGGGACTCGCCGTCCTCGGCGGCATCCTCGCGCTGATCACGACCTCGATCGTCTCCGGCGTCCCCGAGATCGCCAGCAGCGCGACCAGCGCGCTCGGGCAGGCGCGGGAGTGGATCTCCGGTCCTCCGCTGAACCTCGCCACCAGTCAGCTCGACCAGCTGGTGCAGCAGGGCACCGACCAGTTGCAGTCCAGCGTCGGCTCGATCGCCACCGGACTGCTCACGGGCGTCGGCACCGTGACGTCCGGTCTCGTCACCGGCGTCGTGGCGCTGCTGCTCGCGTTCTTCTTCGTCAAGGACGGGCCGAGGTTCGCGCCGTGGCTGCGCGGAGTGGTCGGCGAGCGCGCGGGCGGACACCTGACGGTGGTGCTGGAGCGGGTGTGGGCCACGCTCGGCGGTTTCATCCGCACCCAGGCCGTGGTGAGCCTGGTCGACGCGGTGCTGATCGGCCTCGGCCTGGTGGTCCTGGGCGTTCCCCTGGCCGTCCCGCTGGCCGCGCTCACGTTCCTGGGCGGTTTCGTGCCGATCGTCGGCGCGTTCCTCGCGGGTGCGCTGGCCGTCCTGGTCGCCCTGGTCAGCAACGGCTTCACGACGGCCGTGATCATGCTGGTGATCGTGGTGGGGGTGCAGCAGCTGGAGGGCAACGTGCTGCAACCGATCCTCCAGTCGCGCAGCCTGCGCCTGCACGCCGCGGTCGTCCTGCTCGCCGTGACGGCGGGCAGCAGCCTGTACGGCATCGCGGGCGCGTTCCTGGCGGTCCCGGTCGCCGCGACGGCCGCGGTCGTGCTGCGCTACCTCGGCGAGGTGATCGACGGGGGCAGCGCCTCGGCAGCCCCCGTCGATCAGGACCGGCCACCGGTCCCGGCCCCGCAGGCGGAGAAGCCCTGACGGCGCTGGCCGGTGTGCTGGCTCGTCGACCCGTCGCGGGTCGCGGTGACGGCTCCCGCGGACCCCGCGTCCCCGACCGGCTCCCGCCCGGAGGATCAGCGCCGCGCGAACACGTGGGGCTTGAGCGCGGGCTCGGTGGCCACGACCTCGGCGCGAGCGATGTTGTCGGTGATGGTCCTGGTGAAGGCAGCCAGGTCGGCGGCGTGGGTGTGCGGGTCGACCCCCGGCATCAGTTCCTGCGCGCAGACCGAGGCGGGGACCTCCGCCGGGTTCGCCGGACCGGGGCGCGTGATGGCGTTCATGGCGAGGGCGTGCGCGAGGGCGTCGCTGGTGCCGATGCCGAGGTGATCGCTCGTGTTGGCGGGACAGACGTCCTGGAGCGAGATGTTGGCGACCCGACCGGCCGGGCCGCTCAGGTCCGTCGTGCCAGCGGGCGTGACGAACTGGTCGTGGGTGGTGGACAGGGAGGTGTAGGAGATGCCGGGGAAGGTCTCCCGCCCGGAGTTCGTCGCGTCGACGAACGCGGCTGTCGTCTTGAGCTGAAGGTTGAAGGCCGGACCGTTGCCGTCGGGGTAGGCGATGTCGTTCTGGACGCTGCCGTGGTTGACGGCGGCGAAACCGACGTGGTCGGCGACCATCGCCCTGGTGTCCGGCCAGAAGCGCAGCGCGAACCGGGAGCTGACGCCGCCCTGGCTGTGGCCGAGCACGGCGATCTTGCCGCGGCTGATCGCGCGGGTGTGCCGGATGGCGTGCACCACGTACTCGGCGGAGACCTGCACGTCGCCGACCGCGTTGCCCGGCGGGGTGACCGCGCAGTACGGGTGGCCCGCCTCGTCGAGAGCGGCGAACCAGTTCCAGGAGTAGGCGTCGGCGGGCGAGGCGCCGGTTCCCGGCACGAGGAGGACGACCTCGCGGTGGGAGCCGTACGCCGACGGGGTGCACGTCACCGACGCCTGCAGGTCGGCGACGGGGACGGACAGACGGGGACCGGGGCGATCGATCGGGGCGTACGGCCCGGTCGATCCGCCGGACGCGGACGCCACCGGCGACAGGGGTGACGCGAGCAGAGCGGTGGCGACGAGCACCAGCAGACGTTTCATGAGCCGACGCTACGAGGTGACGCCGGTGTCAGCATCAAGCTCGGCACCGGCGGTGTGGGGCGAGTCACACCGGTCACCCGGCCCCGGTCGTCGACGCCCGGCACGGCCCTACCCGGCCAGGTCGACGACCTCGTGCAGGCGCAGTCGGCGGTTGACCCAGCCGGCCAGCCGCGGGACCGCGGCGCGCGGCAGCAGGCGCGCGGGCCAGGTCATGGCACGGGTCACGGCACGGCCGGGGTAGGACACCGCGCGCCGCCGGGCGTAGTCGTCCAGCGTGCGGGCCGCGACCGCGTCCGGCGCGTCGGCGAACCGGGGGTCGATCGTGGCCGAGGTTCCGTCGAAGAAGCCGGTCGCGACCGCGCCGGGGTGCGCCGCCATGACGTGGACGCCGGTGCCGCGCAGCTCCTCGGCGAGCGCCTCGGTGAACGAGAGCACGAACGCCTTGGTCGCGGCGTAGCTGGCCTGGTAGGGCATGGGCTGGAACGCGGCGGTGGACGAGACGGTGATGATGCCGCCGGAGCCGCGGGCGACCAGTTCGGCGCCGATCGCGTGGGTCAGCGCGAGCAGGCCCCGGACGTTGAGGTCGACGGTGCGCAGTTGCGGTTCGACCGGGCGGCCGAGGAACGGGCCCGCGCTGCCCGCCCCGGCGTTGTTGAGCAGCAGGTCCACGGTCAGGCCCCGGTCGCGCAGCTCCCGCACGATCCGTTCCGGGCCGTCCGGGGCGGTGAGGTCGCCGACGACCACCGCGGGGTCCGGCCCGTCGTGCCGTTCCCGGATCTGCGCGGCGACCTGCCGCAGGTCGCCCTCCGAGCGGGCCAGCAGGATCACCCGCGCTCCCCGGCGGGCCAGCTCCAGCGCGTACGCCCTCCCCAGCCCCTTGGACGCGCCCGTGACGAGCGCGCTGACACCGCGGTAGTCGTCTCCCACAGAATCCTCCGTTGTTTCGAGTCTTGAAGCATTGACGCTAGCACGATGCTTCAAGACTCGAAACGTCGATAGGATGGGGGCATGACCACGCCCGATCTCACCGCGGTGGTCGCCGCGACCCACGACATCTGGATGCGGACCACCGACTCGATCGGGCAAGCGCTGGCCGGGCACCAGCTGACACCGGCGACGTTCCACGCGCTGTGGGCCGTCGACCCGGACGAGCCGCCGCCCTCGATGAAGGTGGTGGCCGAGCGCCTGTACTGCAACGCCCCGAACCTGACCTTCATCACCAACCAGCTCGCCGACCGGGGTCTGGTGGAGCGCGCCGTGGACCCGGCCGACCGCCGCTCCCGCGTCCTGGTCCTGACCGCCAAGGGCCGCCGGGTTCGCGCCGAGCTGGTCGCGACGGCGCTGGAGAGGACCCCGCTGGCGGCGCTGAACGCCGACGAACTGCGGCAGCTCGCGGCCCTGCTGAACCGCGTCGCGCGCTCCGACTGAACTACGCCCGGTGCAGGGGGTGCCGGTTCAGGAAGCCGATCACCTCGGCGCTCGCCCGTTCGCGGAACTCCTCGAAGTAGGCGTGCCGCGCGCCCTGCAGGACCACCACCTCGGCGTCCGGGACGCGCTCGGCGAGCAGGTCGGCGTTGCCCGGCGGGCAGAACGCGTCGTCCGAGCCGTGCAGCACCAGCGTCGGCGCGGTGATCCGGGGCAGCTCCTCCCACGCGTCGTGCTGGGCGCTGGCCCTGCGGTGCCCGCGGCGCGCGGCGGAGGTCATCGACGGATCACCCAGGACGTGGTGCGGGTCCGGGTGGGACAGCAGGTGGCGCGGGGTGAACATGAGGTCGCGCAGCACCCGCTGGTCCGAGTCGCCCAGGAGGGACCGGAGCACGTCGGGGTGCGCGACGAGCCCGTGCTCCCCGCCCGGCGAGGTGCAGCCCAGCACCAGGGCGCCGACCCGGTCGGGGTGGTCGACGGCGACCCACTGGGCGATGCGTCCGCCCATGGACGTGCCGTAGACGTGCGCGCGCGGCACGTCGAGCGCGTCCAGCACCGCGATCACGGCGGTGGCGAGGCTCCGCGTGGCGTACCGGCCGTCGGCGGGCGGGTCGCTGTCCCCCGTGCCAGGCGCGTCGATCGCGATCGTCCGGAAGGCGCCCGCGAAGTCGTCGCGGACCGGGTCCCACCAGCGCCGCGAGTTGGCCTGTCCGGCCAGCAGCACGAGCGGTTCCCCGTCCCCGCGCACGTCGTGGGCCACCGCCGCGCCGTCGGGCGTCCTCGCACCACCGCTCACCCGGCCATTCTCCCCGGCGCGACCCGACCCGGCGGAGCGGGGCGGGCTCTACGACCTCCGGAGGAGGCGGGAGGTCAGCGCGGCGACGCCCGTCGGACGCCGGTCGCGCACCGGCAGCCTGCCCGCGACCGCGTCGGCGACGAGCGCGCCCACGGTCTCCCGCGCACACGTCCGGTTGGCGCCGATGCCGCCGGAGGGCCCGCGTTTGATCCAGCCGACGACGTAGGTCCCCGGCAGCGCCTCCACGCGTCCCCCGGCGTGCGGAACGGTCCCGGTCTCCTCGTCGAAGGGGAGGCCGGGCAGCGGCGTGCCGCGGTAGCCGACCGCCCGGACCACCAGATCCGCCGGGATCTCCACGTCCCCGGCGGGACCGGTGACGCGCAGCCCGCGCACGCTCGCGTCGCCGACGACGGCCACGGGCGCCGAGTGGAACCGCAGCACGACGCGCCGCCGACCGGACGGGGGTGGCGCGGACCAGTCGACGGTCTCCCGCGCCACATCGCGCAGCAGCCCGGCGCGGCTGGCCGGGGCGGCCGCGTCGACGGTCCGCGTCGTGCGCTCGTCGGAGGCGTCGAGCACGACGTCGACGTCGTCCAGCACGGTGAGGGCGAGCAGTTCCGACCTGGTGTACGCGGCGACGTCCGGCCCGCGCCGCCCGAGCAGCACGACCTCGCGGACCCTGCTCGACCTCAGCCGCTCCAGCGCGCCCGGTGAGATGGACGTGCCCTCCAGCGTGCTCGGGTCGGCGGTCAGGACGCGCGCCACGTCCAGCGCGACGTTGCCGTTGCCCACCACGACCACGCGCTCGGCCGACAGGTCCACCGCGTCCACCGCGACGTCCGGGTGGCCGTTGTACCAGGCCACGACGGTCGTGGCGGCGAGACTGCCGCTGAGGTCCTCGCCGGGCACGCCGAGCCGGCGGGCCGACGACGCGCCGACGGCGTAGACCACCGCGTCGTGCCGCGCCGACAGCTCGTCCGCGCTGACGTCCCGGCCCACCTCGACCCCGAGGCGCAGCCGGAGCCGGGGGTGGTCGTGGTAGCGCGCGAACACCTCGCCGATCTTCTTCGTGGACGGGTGGTCGGGCGCGACGCCGTAGCGGATCAGGCCACCGGCGACGGGCAGCCGGTCGATCAGGGTGACGCGGGCGCTGGTGTGCAGCAGGAGGTCCTCGACGGTGTACATGCCGGCCGGTCCGGTGCCCACCACCGCGACGTCCAGCGGCGGGAAGTCGGCCGGGATGTCGTGGACGAACACCGGCGGGCCCCACGCGTGGAAGTTCGGCGCCGGATCGGGCCTCTCCTCCACCGGGTCGCGATCGGCGTAGTGGTCGGCGTTGATCTGCGCGTACGGCGCGAGCGAGCGGGTCAGCCCCTCGACCGGGAAGATCGCGTCCACGGGACACGCGTCCGCGCACGCGCCGCAGTCGATGCAGGCGCGCGGGTCGACGTAGAGCATCTCGGTCGTGCCGAAGTCCGGCTCGTCCGGCGTGGGGTGGATGCAGTTGACCGGGCAGACGGCGACGCAGGACGCGTCGCCGCAGCAGGTCTGGGTGATCGCGAAGGCCATGGTTCAGATCAGGTTCGCACGCTTGTAGAACCAGGTCGCCGCCCTGGTGAGCAGCCCGGCCGAGCTGAGGAACTCCATCAGCCCGGAGCAGCTCGACCGCAGCATCGACCTGTGGTGCTCGTTCGACCGGGCCTCGCGCAGCGCCCGCTCGGTGTCGAGCCCGGCGTTGGCGTACACCTCCCCGCTCACCATGCTGGTGACGATGCAGTACGAGGCGATGGCCACGACCAGGGCGTTGAACTGCCTGCGCACCGGACCCGCTCCCCTCAGCCGGTCCCTGGTCTCCTCGCGGGCGAACTGCATGTGCCGCGACTCCTCGACCACGTGGATGTTGTTGATGGTGCGGACGAAGGGCACCACCCGCTCGTCGCGCATCCAGTCGCGCTGCATGACGTCGAGGACCTCCTCGGCGACGAGGATCGCCGCGTAGGCGGCCTCGCCCACGGCGATGGTCTTGAACGCGCGGCCGAGCTCGATCACCAGCCGGCGCGGCCGGTACGCGGGAGCGCCCAGCTTCGCGGCGCCGCGGGCGAACATGATCGAGTGGCGGCACTCGTCGGCGATCTCGGTCAGCGCCCACTGGAAGGCCGGGTCGGTCGGGTCCTTCGCGTAGAAGTCGCGGAGCACCATCTGCTGGAGGATCATCTCGAACCAGATCCCGGTGCTGGCCACGGACGCCGCCTCCTGGCGGGTCAGCTCGCGCTGCTGCTCGGGGGTCATCTCGTCCCAGTAGGACGTCCCGTACAGCGTGCTCCACTCCGGGCTCGCGCCGTGGTAGGCGGTGTCCAGCGGCGTCTCCCAGTCGACCTCCCGCACGGGGTCGTAGGACAGCGCCCGCGACGAGTCCAGCAACCTGCGCGCGACCGCCCTGCGGGCGGACTGGTCATCGGTGTCGACGCTGGTCATGAGGGCTCCCTGATGACGATGTGCCTGTTACCGGTCGTTACTGTTACCAAAGGTAACACGAACTGTGCCGAAGTGGACCCCACGACGGCGACCGGGCCGGACGGCGGGGTCGAGAGCGGTCCGGCTCCCCCACCAGGACCTGGCGCAGCCACACCCTCGCTGCGGCCACGTGGTCGCGGGCGAGGCCGGAGCGCACCGCGAGCAGCCGCCGGGCGCACTCCCGGTCCCCGCCGTGGAACAGGTCGGTGGCGGCCCGGCGAGGCCCGCGCGGCGCGCGGGGACGGCGTGCGGCGGCGGTCGTGATCCGGTGTCGGGCAGCACCGACCTCGTCCGCCCGCGACGTCCTCGGCCTGCTCCACGGGTGACTCCCCCTCACGTCCGCGGCCGACTCCTCCGTCGCGCGTCCTCCAGCAGCGAGGGGTCGTGGGAGTTGACGATCACCGGGTCTGGATCGCCCCGCCGGCGCAGCTCGGCGAGCCGGGCGTGGTTGTCCCGCACGCGCTCGCGGTCGGCGGCGACCAGCGCCTCCTGGAGGGTGAGGACGAGCGGCTGCCGCCCCCGGCCGTCGAGGACGCCGCGGTCGTAGAACGCGTCACCGGCGTGACGCCCTGCGGGCCGCACTGGCGTACGTGGTCGGCACCCTGCTCCGCGAGGTCTCCGCGAGCCCGGCGTTCAGCGGGGACGACCCGGCCGGTGTCGAGCACCGCCGCACCGAACCGGAGTCCTCCGGGCTCGCGCACGTGGCCGAAGCCGCCCCGCACCTCGCCGTCCGCGACCACCGCGACGAGTTCGAGTTCGGACTCGACCTCGTGATCACCGCGCTCGAACTGCACCGGCCGGGATGACCTCCAGACGCAGCGGACCGACCCCACCGCACCGGACCAGCGCTTCTCCACTCGCGGACGCCGGACGAACGGAAACAGCGCCAGCTTCCCGAGCGGACCAGTCCTCCGTGGACGGCGAAACCGCACTCGTGCGAGCGCGACCACGGCGGCGGCCGTGTCCACGAGGACACCTCCACTACCCGGCCGAACCCGCCGGCTCGCCGAACGAGCTGTCTCCGTAACCACCGTCAACGGCGCTCCGATGATCAGGACATGCGCGTGAAGACCGATGACGGCACGGAGCTCAACGCCGAGTTCGAGATCGAGGCGGACGGTGATCACCTCGCCCTGCTCCTGCAGAGCGCGGGCGGCAGGGTCGGGGGAAGTCGGTACGGCCGCAACCACCAGTACAACGACGCCCTCGAACTGCTCCTGATCCGGCTCCGGGAGCGCGGCGCGGTGCTGGAGAGCGGTGTCGTCGACTCCAGGCCGGCCAGGCTGCTGTCCGAGGAGCAGCGCACGATCCTCACGTCACCGGTGGTCCTGGCAGAGGTGCACGACATCCCGGCGTTCAGGTTGAAGCTCGGACGCGCACAGGGCGGGGTGGGCGAGAGCCCGGACGGCAACGCGACCAAGCGGATCCGGCTCCGACTGAGCGTGCCGGGCTGCTCCGCGGCCGACGCCCGTCGCTTGGCCGCGGACCTGGCCGAACCGGCGAACCACGACCGCGTGCCCGAGGCGCTTCCGCTGATCCGCTCACTGATCGGCGACCCGCTCTCGACCGTGAGCGGCCAGGAGAACGTCGTCCTCGCAGTCGACGAGAAGCGGGCGCTCGTGGCGACGAAGAGGTCACCACGCGGACAGCACGTCGACATCGCGTTCGTCGAGAACGGTCTGGCGAAGCTGTACGGCCGCGGGTCCGTGCAGGTGAACGTCGCCGAACTGGGGCACCGGTCCGCGTTCGTCGGAGCCGTTCTCGCCACCCTTCCCGGCACGACCCTCTCCGAGAACCCCGCCACCGTGACGTTGCACGCCCCGGAGTCTCCGCCATCCGTCCGGCAGTTCCCCGTGCTCGACGGCAGCGCACACGTGAAGATCCGCAAGGAGCAGGCCGAACTGCGGAGGTCGCTGCTGAACGGCCGGGCCTCGGCGCCCTGCGACCTGTGCGGGGACGAGTACCCCGGCGAGTTCCTGGTCGCCGCTCACGTCAAGCGGCGGGCGATCTGCACCGACGAGGAGCGCAACGACCTGGCCAACGTTGCGATGCTGGCGTGCAAGTTCGGTTGCGACAGCCTGTTCGAGACCGGCCACGTCGCGGTGGACGACAGCGGACACGTCCTCTCGTCGACCGAGGACGTGCTGCACGAGCGGCTGCTCGACCACCTGAAGCGCCTGCACGGGCGGCCGTGCAGCGCTCATCGATCGTCGTCTGCGGCGTACTTCGCGTGGCACCGCGTCAACGTGTACCGGGGAAGGGTTTCTTTCGGTACACACTGAAACCACTACGTACATCGTGGTTACGTGACGCGTCCTGGCGCTTTCAGCGAGTTCGCTCCGCGTCACGGGGGTGAGCGTCGTCCTGCCCGCGCCGCACGCCGACGACGTGCGGGCGCTGGAGCGCGACGATCGCCCCGTCGCGCGCGTCCGCCCTGGAGTCCACCGACGCGCCACCGCACGCACGATCGCGGGGCACGGCCGCCTGTCCACGAACTGCACGTGCGCGCGATCCAGCAGCGGCCCCGCCGACGAGCCTCTCGCCCTCGGAGCCCGACTCCAGGACGTCCGAGGCGACCACGAGGTCGGAGGTCGTCCCGGTTCGGCGAGTGCGCGCCGCCGGTCTGGGGCCCGCTGGCGATCCGGTCTAGGAGGGGATCGGGCCGGAGGAGCACGGTCTTCGCCGCGAGCGCGGGACGGAAACGCCACCCGGAAATCGCCAGGAGTTCTTTCTGCCGACACCGGGACATGAATTACGAGAAATCCCCGCGTGCACCTCGTGACCACCGGTCGGAATTACGACCATCGGCGGGTTGACGATGCCCGGACAGGTGCTGAAACCTCGCATCCGACACCCTCACCACGGGTTTCACCCCTGCATCACCGTTCGTCACCAGCCCTGCAAGCACCTCCTGGAACGAAGGGGATCGTTCTCGTGAGCATGGAGAAAACACACCGGAAACGACGGAGTTCCGGCACCGCGAGAAGGCTGTGGCACGCAGTGCTCGGCGCCGTTCTGCTCGCCGTTCTCGTGCCCGGAGCGGCGTGGGCCGACCCGCCCGCCGCGCTGCCGTCCAGCGTCACCGCCCCCGACGACAAGTGGCAGCCCGCGTTCGACTACGACGGCGACGGCTGCTACCCGACGCCCGCGATCTCCCCGACGGGCGTGGTGGCCACCGGGCTCAAGAACTCCGGCGCGTTGAACGGCAGCTGCCGCGACCGCTCCGACCTGGACAACACCAACTCCTACGCGCGCTCCAAGTGCAACAACAACTGGTGCGCCCACCTGTACGACCTGTACTTCGAGAAGGACCAGGCCGTGCCCGGCATCGACTGCTGCGGGCACCGGCACGACATCGAGCACGTCGTGGTGTGGGTGAGCGGCGACCAGGCGCAGTACGTGTCGACGTCGGCGCACGGCAGCTACTCGACGCACCCGCGCTCCCGGGTCGCCTGGGAGGGCACGCACCCGAAGATCGTCTACCACAAGGACGGCGCGAGCACGCACTGCTTCCGCCTCGCCGGGGCGACCGAGCAACCGGAGAACCACTACGGCACGTGGCAGTACCCGGACCTGGTCAGCTGGAACAACTTCCCGCCCGGTGTCCGCGACGTCCTGGTGAACGCGAACTTCGGCAGCGCGAGCCTGGCCGTCAAGGACTCGGCCTTCGCGAGCAACCTCGCCAAGGCCAAGCCGAGCGGCATCCCGTTCGACCCGTTCGCCTGACCCGGCGGTGGCCCCCCCCCCCCCCGGGGGGGGGCCCCCCGGGGGGGCCCGCCCGGGGGCCGCGGGGGGGGCCCCCGGGCTGGGCCCGGGGGGGCGCCGGGGGGG
>NZ_JAEIOJ010000013.1:0-29062 GCF_016464305.1 Umezawaea beigongshangensis | reverse complement strand
GGCGGGCGGCCCCCCCGGCGCCGGGCCCCCCCCCCCACCCCCCCCCCCGCCCCGGGGCGGCGCCCCCCGCCCCCCCCCCCCCCCGGGCCGGGGGGCCCCCCCCCCCCCCCGGGGGCCCCCCGACCCCGGTGCTCGCCGGCCGGACGGCCGCGGTAGGACCACCGTTCAGGACCCGGTGGTCACGCGGAGGAGGAACGACGGTCGTGCGCAGGTCACCGCAGGAGAAGAAGCGACTGAGCTTCGAGAAGGACTGCCGCAACACCTACGGCGAGAACGCCGGGAGTTCCCGCAAGAACGTCCCCCGCAGCAGGAAGCGCGCGCACCGGGCCGAGCGGCGCCGCGTCGACCTGCTCCTGCACGCGGCCACCGGATCGCCGGACCGGGAGAACGCCGACCACGTCGAGCAGCTCCTGGCCGCCCGGCGGCCGCCCGCGTTCCGGAAGGTCCCCGACGTTCCGCTGGGCGTGGTGGTGGAGGGTCAGCTGCGCCGACGGGTGCGGGCCGGCATCGACCACGAGACGCGTGCCGCCGTCCGCGTCCGGCGGGTCCGCGTCCGGCGGCGCGTGCCCGTCGACCCGGTCCCCGACGCCGGATGAGCGCGACGCGCGGTCCTACCCGTTGCCGAACCGCTCCCCCAGCCAGGTGAGCTGACGGGACACGTGCAGCGCGTCACCGCCCTCGTGGTGGTTGAAGGGGTACACCGCGATCTCCTTGTCCCGCGTCGGACCCGCGTCGGAGCGGGCGCCCAGGCCGTTGAAGGCCGCGAAGACGCCCGACGGCGGACAGATCGTGTCGCGCAGGCCCGTGCCGAAGAACGCGGGAGCCGTCGTCCTGCGGGCGAAGTGCACGCCGTCGAAGTACGACAGCGCGTCCAGCACCCGGTCCGCCGACTCCCGGCGCACCGAGAGGTACTGCACGATCTCGCCGTAGGGCTGGGCGTCGGTGATGGACAGGTTCCGCTCGATGCCGCACAGCAGCGGCGCGCTCGCCAGCAGCGCCCGCACGCGGTCGTCGAGACCGGCGGCGGCGACGGCCAGGCCGCCGCCCTGGCTGTTGCCCGCCACCGCGACGGGGCCGGTGTCGCCCAGGGCGAGCACGGCGTCCACCGCGCGGGTGGCGTCGGTGAGCAGGCGGCGCAGGTAGGCGGTGCGCGGGTCGGTGATGCCGCGGGTCAGGAAGCCCGGCGCCGCGGGGCCGGAGCCGACGGGGTCGGCGGTGTCGCCACCGCTGCCGTACTGGCCGCCCTGCCCGCGGGTGTCCATCAGCAGGTGCGCGTACCCCGCGCACGGCCACACCAGGCGCTCCTGCGGCAGTCCTCGCCCGCGCCCGTACCCGAGGTACTCCACCACGGCGGGCAGCTCCCGTCCCGCGCTGCCGGCGGGCCGGGTGTACCAGGCGCGGACCGGATGGCCGCCGAACCCGGCGAAGGTGACGTCCAGCGTGTCGACGAGCCTGAGCCCGGTGGCCACCGGCTCGACGGCGATCAGCGGGTCGTGCTCCCGCGCCCCGGCCAGCGTCGCGGTCCAGAACGCGTCGAAGTCCTCCGGCTCGCGGACGTCGGGCGAGTACGTCCGCAGTTCGGACTGGGGCAGGTCGAACAGGGCCACGGTCGTCCTCCGGGTCAGTCGCGGGTGGGCGGCGGCGCGGCGGTGCTCTGCCGCACGACCAGTTCCGTGGCGAGTTCGATCCGCTCGTTGGGCGGACGCTCGCCGCGCGCCAGCGTGAAGACCATCTGGGCGGCGGTGGTCGCCATCTCGCGCAGCGGCTGGCGCACGGTCGTCAGCGCGGGCCCGATCCACTCGGTGACCGACAGGTCGTCGAAGCCGACGATCGACAGGTCGTCCGGAACGGACAGTCCCAGTTCGCGCGCCGCGCGCATGACGCCCAGCGCCTGGAAGTCCGACCCGGCGAAGACGGCGGTGGGCCGGTCGGGGCGGTCGAGCAGGGCGAGCCCGTGGGTGTGGCCGCCGTTGACGTAGAAGTCGCCGTAGCGCACCAGGTCCGGGGCCACGGCGACACCGGCGTCCTCCAGGGCGCTGCGGTACCCGTCGACCCTGGCGCGGCTGCACAGCACGGTCGTGGGCCCGGAGATGACGGCGATCCGCCGGTGGCCGAGCGCGAGCAGGTGCCGGGTGGCGGCGAGTCCGCCCGCCCAGTTCGTCGAGCCCACGGTGGGCACCCCCGGCGGCGGTTCGCCCGCGGTGTCGACGAAGACGAACGGGATGTTGCGCGCGGCGAGCTGACCGCGCTGCTCCTCGTCCAGGTCGGCCAGCACGAGGATGACGCCGAGGGGGCGCCGGGCCAGCAGGTCGTCGAACCACTCGCGGCGCGGCCGGTGCTCACCGCCCAGCTCGGACAGCACCACGGCGGCGCGCTGGTCGGCGGCGGCGCGCTCGACGCCGCGGATGATCTCGGTGGCCCACGCCGAGTGCATCTCGTGGAAGACCAGGTCGATCAGGGCGGGCCTGGACGACTGGCGCGCTCGCCTGCGTCGGTACCGGTGCCGCTCGATGACGCTCTCCACCCTGGCCCTCGTCTCCGCGGCGACGTCGGGCCTGCCGTTGAGGACCTTGGACACCGTCGGGACGGAGACGCCGGCCTCCGCCGCGATGGAGGCGATGGAGGGCTGCGTCTTGACCTCCGGCGCACCCGGTTCGAGCGACGTGCTCATGCTGACCCCTGTCCGCGTCGGCGCATGCGCAGCCGCGTTGTTCGTAAACTATCGGACTCAAACAGTAGTGCTTTCGGCGCAACACTGTCATCAACTCGAATGCCGCGAGTGCCTTCTCGCAGGACAATTGGCGCAACGACCACCGGAAGCGGCGGTTCACCAGCGTGAACAGCACGGACGTCGATTAACTCGACTGTTGACGCACCTCAACGTGCCACCTACGGTTCTCCCACCGGACCGTAATGTCGAACACATTCGCGATAGTTTCGGTCCTCATGGCGGAGTGAGGCGGAGGTACCTGGTCGATGACGGACAGGACGACGGACGCTGCGAAGCCGTCCGACCGGAACGGGACCGTGCCCGCCTGGCGCGACGTGCGCCTGCCGGGACCGCAGCGGGTCGAGGCGCTCGTCTCCGCGATGACGCTGCCCGAGAAGCTGGCGCAGCTCGTCGGCGTGTGGGTGGGGGCCGACCCCTCCGGTGGAACGGTCGCCCCGCACCAGTCGGACATGACCGGCGACCCCGTGGGCTGGGAGGAGGTCATCTCCTCCGGTCTCGGTCAGCTCACCCGTCCCTTCGGCACCAGGCCGGTCGACCCGGTCGCCGGGGCCCGCTCGCTCGCCGCGTCGCAGGAGCAGGTGGTGGCCGCGAGCAGGTTCGGCATCCCGGCGCTGGTCCACGAGGAGTGCCTGACCGGGTTCGCCGCCTGGCGAGCCACCGCGCACCCCTCGCCGCTGTCCTGGGGCGCCAGCTTCGACCCCGACCTCGTCGCCGAGATGGCCGGGGCGATCGGGGCGTCGATGCGGGCCGCGGGCGTGCACCAGGGGCTCGCGCCGGTCCTGGACGTCACCCGCGACTACCGGTGGGGACGCACCGAGGAGACCATCGGCGAGGACCCGCACCTCGTCGGCACGATCGGCACCGCCTACGTCCGCGGTCTGGAGCGCTCCGGGATCGTGGCCACGCTCAAGCACTTCGCCGGCTACTCGGCCTCGCGCGCCGGGCGCAACCTCGCCCCGGCCGGCATCGGACCGCGCGAACTCGCCGACGTCGTCCTGCCGCCGTTCGAGATGGCCGTGCGCGACGGCGGCGCGCGGTCGGTGATGAACTCCTACTGCGAGATCGACGGCGTGCCGTCCGCCGCCGACGCGCGCCTGCTCACCGGGCTGCTGCGCGACACGTGGGGCTTCGACGGCACGGTCGTCGCCGACTACTTCGCGGTGAAGTTCCTCCAGACGCTGCACGGGGTGGCCGCCGACGAGACGCACGCCGCCGGGCTCGCCCTGGCCGCGGGCATCGACGTCGAACTGCCGACCGTGCGGTGCTACGGCGAACCGCTGCTGCGGGCCGTGGAGCGCGGCGAGGTCGACGAGGCGCTCGTCGACCGGGCGCTGCGCCGGGTGCTCGCGCAGAAGGTCCAGCTCGGTCTGCTCGACCCGGACTGGACCGCCCTGCCGCGGGACGTGGACGCCCTGGAGCTGGACGCTCAGCACTCGCGGGAGATCGCCCTTCGTCTCGCGCGGGAGTCCGTGGTGCTGCTGGCCAACCCCGGCGGGGTGCTCCCGCTGCGGCCCGGCGCGCGGGTGGCGGTCGTGGGGCCGCTGGCCGACGACCCGATGGCGGTGCTCGGCTGCTACGCCTTCCCCGCGCACGTCGGGGTGCACCACCCCGGCGCCGGTCTCGGCGTGGAGATCCCGACCGTGCTGTCGTCGCTGCGCGACGCGCTCGGCGCGGACGCGGTCGCCCACGCCCGCGGCTGCGACGTCACGGGCGCCGGTCGCGACGGCTTCGCCGAGGCCGTCGCCACCGCGGCCGACTCGGACGTGTGCGTCGTCGCGGTGGGCGATCTGGCCGGGTTGTTCGGCGGCGGCACGTCGGGCGAGGGCTGCGACGCCACGGAACTCGTGCTGCCCGGTGCGCAGGGCGACCTCGTCCGGGCCGTCGCGGCCACCGGAACGCCGGTGGTGCTGCTGCTGATCACCGGTCGGCCGTACGCGATCGGCGACCTCGCCGACGCCGCAGCCGCGACCGTGCAGACCTTCTTCCCCGGCCAGCTCGGCGCGAGGGCGGTCGCCGACGTGCTCACCGGCGCGGTCGCCCCGTCCGGCAGGCTGCCCGTCGGCGTCCCGGCCGATCCCTCGGGGCAGCCCGGCACCTACCTGTCCGCGCCGCTGGGGCAGCGCTCCGAGGTGTCCACCGTGGACCCGACGGCGGCGTTCCCGTTCGGGCACGGCCTGGGCTACGACACGTTCACCTGGTCGGAGCCCGTCGTGTCGGAGGAGGTCTGGAGCACCGACGGCGAGGTGGCGCTGGAGCTCGACGTGCACAACCCCGGCTCCCGGCCCGGCGCGGACGTGGTGCAGCTGTACCTGCACGACCCGGTCGCGCAGGTGACCCGTCCGGTCGTGCGGCTGATCGGCTTCGCCAGGGTGCCGCTGGAGCCGGGCGCGACGGCGCGGGTCGCCTTCCGGGTGCCCGCCGACGCCACGTCCTTCACCGGCCTCGCCGGCACGCGGATCGTCGAGCCGGGAGCGGTGCAGCTGCGGGTGTCGCGGTCCAGCGCCGACGTGCACGCCACCGTGGACCTGGAGCTGGTCGGCCGGCTGCGCGAGGTCGGCCACACCCGGAGCTGGGCGGCCACCGCGGTCGTGACGGCGGCCGAACCCGAGGTCGTGGTCGCGTGACCACCGGCACCGAGCAGGCGCACGTGGTGGCTCCGCCGCCACCACCGCGGCGCTCGGCGGCACCACCGCGACGGAGACGGCGGCGGAGCACGACGTCCTGGCGCACGGCGCTGCGGCGCGACTGGCAGCTCTACACCCTCGCGATCGTGCCGCTGGTGTTCTTCCTCGTCTTCCGGTACCTGCCGATGCTGGGCAACGTCATCGCGTTCCGCCGGTTCGTGCCGGGCGGCGACCTCTTCGGCGAGTCGTGGGTCGGCCTGCGCTACGTGCGGATGTTCTTCACCGACCCGTCGTTCTGGGAGGTGTTCGGCAACACCCTCGTCCTCGGCTCGCTGACGCTGCTGTTCTGCTTCCCGCTGCCGATCGTGCTGGCACTGCTGCTCAACGAGGTCCGCTCGCGCTTCTTCAAGCGGTTCGTGCAGACGGTGTCCTACCTGCCGCACTTCCTGTCGCTGGTGATCGTCGCGGGCATGGTCCTGCAGCTGACCTCGATCGAGGGCACGGTCAACCAGCTGATCCGGGCGGTCGGCGGCAGCCCCGTCGCGTTCATGCAGGGACCGGACTGGTTCCGGTCGATCTACGTCTCCTCCGAGGTGTGGCAGACCGTCGGGTGGGGCACGATCCTCTACCTGGCCGCGCTGACCACCGTCGACCAGCAGCTCTACGAGGCGGCCGAGATCGACGGAGCCGGACGGTGGAAGCAGACCTGGCACATCACCCTGCCGGGCATCCGGCCGACGATGGTGACGCTGCTGATCCTCAACACCGGCACGTTCACGGCGGTGGGCTTCGAGAAGGTCCTGCTGCTCTACAACCCGCTGACCTACCCCACG
This sequence comes from Umezawaea beigongshangensis, assembly GCF_016464305.1. Taxonomy (GTDB): domain Bacteria; phylum Actinomycetota; class Actinomycetes; order Mycobacteriales; family Pseudonocardiaceae; genus Umezawaea_A; species Umezawaea_A beigongshangensis. The sequence continues at coordinate 22,874 of NZ_JAEIOJ010000013.1, read as the reverse complement.
GCCGACGTGATCTCGACCTACCTCTACCGCGTCGGCATGGTGTCCAACAACTTCAGCTACGCCGCGGCCATCGGGTTGTTCGAGTCCGTCATCGGCCTGACGCTGATCCTGTCCGCCAACGCGATCTCGCGCCGCACGGTGGGGACGAGCCTGTGGTGACCGCCGGTCCGCTCCCGCCGAAGCCCGCGGTCACCCGTCCCACGCGCGTCCGGGACACCCGCGGCAGACGGATCTTCCGCGTCGTCAACACGATCGTCCTGCTCGGGGTCGTGGCGGTGACGCTGTACCCGTTCGTCAACGTCGTGGCCCAGTCCTTCAGCGACGAGCAGGCCATCCGCGAGGGACGGGTGAACCTCGTGCCGCGCGGGTTCAACCTCGACACCTACGAGATCATCGCCGCCGACCCGGTGTTCTGGAACAGCTACCTCAACACCGTCGTCTACACGGTGACGGCCACGCTGATCTCGATGGTGCTGACCACGACCTACGCCTACGTGCTGTCCAAGCGCCACCTGAAGGGCCGGAACCTGCTCGTCGGCGTCGCGGTGTTCACGATGTTCTTCAACGGCGGCCTGATCCCCAACTACGTCCTCGTCTCCGAACTCGGCATGAAGAACACGATCTGGGCGGTCGTGCTGCCGAACGCGATCAGCGTGTTCAACCTGCTGGTGATGAAGGCGTTCTTCGAGAGCCTGCCGAAGGAGCTGGAGGAGGCCGCGTCGATCGACGGCCTGAACACCTACGGCGTCCTGCTGCGGATCGTCCTGCCGCTGTCCAGGGCGGTGATCGCGACGATGGTCCTGTTCTACGCGGTGGCGAACTGGAACTCGTGGTTCTCGGCGTTCCTGTACTTCGACCGCGCCGACCTGTTCCCGGTGACGGTCTACCTGCGCAACATGATCTCCGGGGCCACCACCGCGGCGTCCGTGGGCAGCTCTGCGGGCGACGAGGCGCAGGTCAGCTCGAACATCAAGTCGGTGACGATGGTGCTCACCGTGCTGCCGATCATCGGTGTCTACCCCTTCGTGCAGCGGTACTTCCTGTCGGGCGTGATGCTCGGCGCGGTCAAGCAGTGACCGCACCCGTTCGAGAACGTGGCACGTGGACGACGACGTCGCACCTCCCGAGGAGAGAACGATGCGGACGAAGTGGAAGCGGTTGCTCGTGGTGCTCGCGGTGAGCGGACTCGCCGTGGCGTGCACCGGCGAGAGCGAGTCGGGAGGGCCGGTCGACCTCTCCGGCAAGAGGGTCGGGGCGATGACCGACTACTCCGCCGGCACGCGGTTCACGGCCACCGAACCGGTCGAGTTCAGCCTGCTCTACAGCGACCACCCGAACTACGCGATCAAGGACGACTGGCTGCTCTGGAAGGAGATCACCGCCCGGACGAACGTCACGCTGAAGCCGACGGTCGTGCCGATGAGCGACTACGAGCAGAAGAGGAGCCTCGTCGTCGGCGCGGGTGACGCGCCGCTGATCATCGCCAAGACCTACCCCAACCAGGAGGACGCCTACGTCGCGTCGGGGACGATCCTGCCGGTGAGCGACCACCTCGACCTGATGCCCCACCTCAAGAGCAAGATCGAGCAGTGGAAGCTCCAGCCCGAGCTGAACACGCTGCGCCAGGACGACGGCAAGTTCTACCTGCTGCCCGGCGTGCACGAGGAGGTCTGGCAGGACTACACCCTCGCGTTCCGCACCGACGAGCTGACCCGGCTGGGCCTGACGACGCCGAAGACCTGGGACGAGGTCCGCACCGTCCTGAGGGCGATCAAGGCCGCGCACCCGGACACCTATCCGCTGTCGGACCGCTTCGAGGGCAAGAGCATCCTCGCCACGGCCTCCCAGGCGTTCGGCACCACCGCCGGGTGGAACTACGACAACGCGCAGTGGGACGAGGAGACGCAGAAGTTCGAGTACACCGGTGCCTCCGACGAGTACCGGCAGCTCGTCGAGTTCCTGCGCGGCCTGGTCGCCGAAGGGCTGATGGACCCCGAGAGCTTCACGCAGAAGGACGAGCCCGCCATCTCGAAGTTCGCCACCGGCAGGTCCTACGCGATCAGCAGCAACGCGCAGAACATCACCAGGGACTACCGCCCCGCCCTCGCGAACATCCCCGGCGCGACCGTCGCCAAGATCCCCGTGCCGGCCGGTCCCGCGGGGGACGTGCTGGCCACGACCCGCCTGGAGAACGGCCTGATGATCTCCGCGAAGGCCCTGGAGAGCGAGAACTTCGTCGCGCTGATGCAGTTCGTCGACTGGCTGTGGTACTCCGACGAGGGCGCCGAGTTCGCCAAGTGGGGTGTCGAGGGCACGACGTACACCAAGGACTCCACGGGCAAGCGCGTCCTGGACCCGCAGATCACCTTCAACGGCATCAACCCCGGCGCCCCCCAGCACCTCCAGGAGGACTTCGGCTTCCAGGGCGGCGTCTTCGCCTACGGCGGCAGCACCGAGCTCCTCCGGTCGATGTTCACCGAGGAGGAGCTCGCCTTCCAGGAGTCCATCTCGGGCAAGGAGGTCGTCGCGCTCCCTCCGCCGCACCCGTTCAGCGACGAGGAGCGCGAGCAGGCCACGCTCTGGGAGACCCCGCTCAAGGACTTCACCCAGCAGTCGACGCTCCAGTTCGTCCTCGGCGACCGCGAGATGTCCTCGTGGGACGCCTACACCGCCGAACTCGACGCCAAGGGCGCGGGGCAGTACGTGGAACTGCTCAACGGCGCGCACCAGCGGTACCGGCAGAAGAACGGCTGATCGCGTGAGCCCCCACCGGATCGTGGTCCCCGGCGAACCGCTCGGCGACCTGTCCGACTCCTGGAACCACTGCGTCGGCAGCGGGAGGCTCGACCTGGCGCTGCGGGCGGACTACCGCGACTCGCTGGCGCGGGTGCGGCGCGACGTCGGCTTCCGCCACGTCCGCGGCCACGGACTGCTGTCCGACGGGATGGGCGTGCACCGCACGTCCGCGGTGGACGACCGCGTGCGCCACTCGTTCACCTACGTCGACCAGGTCTTCGACGGCTACCTGGACCTGGGCGTCCGTCCGTTCGTGGAGCTGGGTTTCACGCCCTCCGCGCTCGCCTCCGGCCAGGACACGGTGTTCTGGTGGAGGGGGAACATCACCCCGCCGCGCGACCACGGCGAGTGGGCGGCGCTCGTGCGGGCGCTGGTGCGGCACCTCGTCGAGCGCTACGGCCTCGACGAGGTGCGCACGTGGCCGATCGAGGTGTGGAACGAGCCGAACCTCAGGCAGTTCTGGAAGGACGCCGACCAGGCGGCCTACTTCCGGCTCTACGCGACGACCGCGCGGGCGGTGAAGGACGTCGACGCCGACCTCCAGGTGGGCGGACCGGCCCTCTCTCCGGGGGCGGACGAGTGGTGGGCGCCGTTCGCGGAGTTCGTCGGCCGCGAGGACGTGCCGATCGACTTCGTCAGCGCGCACGCCTACTCCTCCGGGCCCGCGCAGCACGTCCCGTTCGGCACCTACCAGACGCTCGCCCCGCCGCAGGCGCTCCTCGACCAGTTCGACGCGCCGCGGCGGCACCTGGAGGGCACCGCCCTCGCCGGTCTACCGGTGCACGTCACGGAGTTCAACAGCTCCTACCGGCCCGACAACCCCGTCCACGACACGGCCTACCACGCCGCGTACCTCGCCCCCGTCGTCACCCGCGGCACGGACCTCGTGGACTCCCTCTCGTACTGGACGTTCTGCGACGTGTTCGAGGAGGAGAACGTGCCCACGTCGGTGTTCCACGGCGGCTTCGGGCTGCTGACCCACCGGCAGGTGCCGAAGCCGACCTACCACCTCTACACCTTCCTCGCCCGCTCGGGACGCCGCGTGCTCGCGCGCGGCGACGACCACCTCGTCTGCGCGCACGACGACGGGCGGGTCACCGTGCTCGCCTGGCAGCCGGTGGGCGGCACCGACGCGCCCCACGCCGAGGAGCGGCACGAGGTGCGGCTGTCGGTCCCGCTGCCCGGTCCGCGCGCGTTCCTGCGGCGGGAGCGGGTGAACGAGCACGACGGCAACGCCTTCGCCGCGTGGCGGGAGCTGGGCAGGCCGTTCTCCCCCGACGAGCGGACGTTCGACGTGCTGCGGGACTGCGCGCGTCCGGCCGTGGAGCACCGGTCGCTGCCGGTGCGGGGAGGCCGGGTGGCGCTCGACCTGTCGCTCGCGCGGCACGAGGTGACGTTCGCGGAGCTGGTGCCGGTCCGGGTGCAGGAGCACACCGGGCTGGACGACCGGCGGTTGCTCGGCGGGAACGACGACCGTCTCGTGGCCGAGCACGAGCGGTCGTGACGCGCGCACCGGACCCGGCGGCCGAGATCGGCCCCGGCGTCCTGTCCCGCGCGGCGTCCGTCGTGCACTGGTTCGTCGTGGTCGAGGCCCTGCTGGTGCTCACCGCGGTCCCGGCGCTCGTCCCGGTCCTGCTGCTGGCCGGTGACGCGAGCAACGCACCCCTGATCGGCCTCTGCCTGGTGCCGCTGGCCCCCGGCCTGTCGGCCGCGCTCTTCACCTGGCGGGTGTTCGGCACCGAACGCGACCTCGCGCCCGCCCGGCACTTCTGGCGCGGCTACCGGCTCAACCTGCTCGACGTGCTGCGCTGGTGGCTGCCCGTGCTGGCGCTGCTGACGGTCATCGGCTCCTCGCTGGCCAACCTCGGCGCGGCGGGCGTGCCGACCGGCTACGGGGTCGTGCTGGTCCTGATCGCGGTGGTGGTGCTGCTGTTCTCGGCCCACGCGCTGGTGCTGTCCTCGGCGCTGTCGCTGCGGACGCGGGACGTGGCGCTGCTCGCCCTGCACTACCTCGCCGCGCGTCCGCGCAGCACGCTCGGCGTGCTGTCGCTGCTCGTGACGGCGGCCGGGATCGTCGTGCTCACCTCGGAGGGGGTGCTCCTCCTGCTCGCCTCCCCGCTCACCCTCGCCCTCCTGCGCAACGCCGATCCGGTGCTGCGCGACGCCGTCGAGAGGTTCACCGCGTGAGATCCCCGCAGATCGGCCACGGCGGCGACCACGACCCCGAGCAGCGGCCCCGCGAGGTGTGCAACGCCGGCCGCGGCGCGGTGCCCGGCCACGCGGGCCGCACCGGCACCGGGGTGCTCCCGGAGGTCGCCGCGCTCGGGGACGAGGTGGTGCTGTCCCCGGCGGGGTCCTGGTGGTCGGTCGTCACCAGATCCGGCGGCCCCTCTCGTCCGGCACGCCGGACTTGCGCCAGAAGTAGGTGTTGACCTGGTCGCGCCACTCGGTCGCGCAGCGGAGCTGCTCCGCCAGCAGCTCGGTGACGCGGTCGAAGGTGCGGTCCGGCACGCGCCCGCGGAGTGCGCCCCACGTCCGCGCGGTGCGGGCCACCTCCTCGTGCCCGGCGAAGTGCGTGTCGTAGACGTGCTGGATCACGGTGGTCCCGGAGCGCAGGACGTGGCCGTAGGGGACGTGGTGGAAGAACAGCAGCAGCTCGTCCGGGCAGGTCCGCACCGACTCGTAGAGGTCGCGCCAGGGCGCCGGGTACTGGCCGGTGAAACCGGTGCCGGTGGCGCGGGTGCGGTCGACGCCGACGCCGTCGCGGTCGGCGAAGTGGTAGGTGCCCCACTGCGTGTACTCGTAGCCGTCCACGTCGGGGCCGTAGTGGTGGCCGGGCCGCACCATGAACCCGACGCCGAGCGGCGCGGTGCAGCGCTCGTAGGTGAGCCAGGAGCCGTCCATCACCTCGTGCAGCGGCGCGCGGACGGCGGGGTCGGCGAACGTCAGGCCGATCCACTCGTCGAGCACCGCCTCCGGGGCGAGCCGGTCGTCCCAGGCGAGCCTGCCGAATCCGAAGAGGTTGGCCTGCGCCAGCGGGTGCCCGGTCCAGAAGGGGTCGTCGCCGACGTTGGACACGGCCACGACCCCGTGCGCGATCTCGGCGACCGCGTCGCCGTCGCCGTGCGGCCGGAAACCGAGGACCTCGCTCCACTGGGGGACGAGGTAGCAGACGTGCTTCTGCTGCCCCGTGTACTCCTGGGTGACCTGGAACTCGACCGCGAGCCTGGTGCGGGGCATCGCGGCGACGACCGGCGAGACCGGCTCGCGGACCTGGAAGTCCACCGGGCCGAACTTCACCTGGAGGACGACGTTCTCGTCGAACCCGCCGTCCAGCGGGGTGAAGTGGTCGTGCGCGGCGCGGGCGCGGTCGGTGGAGCGGTCCCGCCAGTCCTGCCGGTGGTCGTAGACGAAGGCGCGCCAGAACACCGTGCCGCCGAACGGCGCGAGCGCCCGCGCCAGCAGGTTCGCCCCGTCGGCGTGGTCGCGGCCGGAGGCGAACGGGCCGGGCTGCCCCTCGGAGTCGGCCTTCACGACGTACCCGCCGAAGTCCGGGATCGCCGCGTACACCGCGGCGGTGGTGCTCGCCCACCACTCCTGCACCCCGCGGTCGAGCGGGTCCGTGGTCGGCAGGCCGCCGAGCGTCATCGGCGCGGCGAAGCTCACCGACAGGTGCACCCGCACGCCCTGCGGGCGGAACACCCCGGCGAGCCGGACGACGTCGGGCAGCAGGTCCGTCAGCAGCCGCGCCTCGGTGCGGTGCACGTTGACGTTGTTGAGGCACACCCGGTTGATGCCGATCGAGCCGAGCAGCCGGGCGTAGGCGGCGACCCGGCCGAGGTCGGCGCGGACGGCGCCGTCGGCGTAGAAGATCGAGCCACCGGCGTAGCCGCGCTCCACCTGTCCCATCACGGGGTGCACGTCGACGTTGTCCCAGTGGTCGAGCATGCGGATCGCCCGCCGGGGCGCGTGCCGTCGCGGCTCCCACCGGCCGGAGAAGGCCGCCTCTCCCAGCCGCACGACGTGGTGCAGGCCGTGCAGCAGACCAGCACCGCCGGTGGCCGTCACCGACGTGGTCGTCCCGTCGCGCCGCACGACGAACGCCTCGCCGTCCGGGTCGCCGGGCGCGCACACGAGCGCGAGGTCCACCGGCCCCTCCGTCACCAGGGAGCCGCCGTGCTCGGCCGTCGCGGCGGCCACCTCACCGCGCACGGTGGCGACGAGCGGCCCCTCTCCCGACACGCGGACCCGCCGCGCCCCGAGGGCGCGCAGGGCGGACGGCGGCAGCCACGCCGGGTCGACGCCGTCGGGCAGCGGGGCGACCGGGGTGGCGCTCATCGCGCGCACTCCCCCCGGTGGACCCGTGCGGGGCCGGACGACGTCGCGGTCATGCGCGGTCTCCTCTCGCCGTGGAGGACCAGACGCTACAAGCGTTCTCGTTGCAGGACAAGGAGAACACCCACCGGTCGACCGTCCGACGAGGACGGACGGTCGACCGGGCGCGAGCACGCCCCCGTTCCGGCCCGCGGGCCGGCCACCGCGTCGTGCCGCCGCCCGCGCAGGACCACGTCCAGCGACTGCCAGCACCACGAGCCGACGGCTGCGCGGGGATCGAGGAGACGCGCGTCACTCCCGTGCCCGTCACATCGCGCCGGGCCGCCCCGTCTGAGAGGTGACACCACGGACCAACCACGAGGAGCACACGATGGACGCTCGTCTGAACCCCTACGGCAACCAGGTCGCCACCGACTTCATGAAGCACGTGGTCGCGGCCGCCGGGGTCACGAGGAAGTCGACACTGCCCGCCTCGACGCGGGAGCTGGTGTCGTTGCGCGTCAGCCAGATCAACGGCTGCGGCTTCTGCGTCGACATGCACACCAAGGACGCCGCGCACGCCGGGGAGAACCCGGTGCGGCTCAACCTGGTCGCGGCCTGGCGGGAGGCCACGGTGTTCACCGAGGCCGAGCGCGCCGCCCTGGAGCTGGCGGAGCGGGGCACCCGCATCGCCGACGGCGCCGGTGGTGTGCCGGACGAGGTCTGGGCGAACGCCGCCGAGCACCACGACGAGGAGCAGCTCGCCGCCCTGGTGTCCCTGATCGCCGTCATGAACGCCTTCAACCGGGTGAACGTCATGATCCAGCAGCCCGCCGGCGACTACCAGCCCGGTCAGTTCCACTGACGAGCGACGCCCGCCCCCGCGACGGGGGCGGGCGCCGCCCCGCTCTAGTCCTCGCAGGCGTCGCCGTCGCCGTCGCGGTCGAGGTCGTAGACGTCGCTGCCGATCACGCGGACCGGACCGGCGACGTAAGCGGGCCCGTTGCCGGTGCCGCCCTCGCAGTCGACGTCGCTCGCCACGGGGACGCAGCCCGTGTAGTTCGGGTCGCACGCCGGTCGCTGGACGGGCGCGGGCGGCGCGACGGGGGGAGGCACGACGACGGGCGGAGCGGGGGGCGCGGGGGGCGGAGCGACCGCCGTGGTCCTGGGCACGGTCGTCGTGGGCACCGTGGTCGTCGGGACGGTGGTCGTGGGCACCGTCGTCGTGGGCACGGTCGTGGTGGGCACGGTGGTCGTGGGCACCGTCGTCGTGGGCACCGTCGTGGAGGGCCGGGTCGTGGTGGGCCTGCTCGTGGTCGCGGGTGCCGTCGTCGAGGAGTCCGTCCGCAGCGCGGCGGTCGTCGAGGACGGGGAGTTCTCGCCGAGGAGAACGCCGATCACGAGGAAGACGCCGACGACGGCCGCGGCGATCCACGCCGGGCGGTGCGCGGAGAAGGTGCTGCGACGCTGCTGCGCCATCACGGCCGCGGGTGCCACCGGGAGGGCGAACGCCGTGGCGTCGGCACGGGGCAGGCGCAGGACGACCTCCAGCCCTCCGGCGCCCCGCTGCACCACCGCCTCGCAGCCGACCCGGCCGCCGCCGGACGTCACCTGCGCGATGAGCGGAGCGTAGCGCTGCGACATCAGGTGCGTCAGCTCACCGACCCGCTGGCCGTCGAGCCGGACCTCCACGGCGTGCTCGCCGCGGTGCTTGCCCGAACCGATCACGCACCAGCCCAGCTCCACGGCGACGTGCCGCTGACCGCCCGGCTCGACGGCGTAGCGGGCCAGGACGTGCTGGTGGTGCTCCTCGCGGGTGACCGTCACGGGAACCTCGGCCGTCACCATCACCAGACCCGCGGATGAGTTCTCGATCACGGCGTGCTCCAGATGCTCGATCGGATGTACATCTGAAATCGGCGAATGGAGGCACCCGTTACGGTCGGTCACGTCAAGCGGTGCATTTATCACCCGATCGGGTAGGGCACGACACCCTGGTGATAATTTGATCAGCGTCTACTCACCCGTCGGGACGATGGCGAGGCCGTCGGCCACGAGCGCGCCGGAAACACTTCTCCCCCGGCGGCGACGAAGGGGTGAACCGATCCGGTTCCCCGCACGTGTGGACCGCAGAACCCGCCGACACCGCCGAGAGGTCGACCCGTCATGAGCAGCCCTGGTGGCACCTTCCCCGCCGAGAAGACGACGCTGATCAGGTTGCCGCAGCGGGCCGACCAGCCCGTTCTCGGCCGTCCGTCGACCACGCCCACCGCCGACTGGGCCACCGGACTGTTCAAGAAGCTGGAGCCGCTCCCCAGCGGGCGCAAGCCGCTGCGCGTCGACGTCGTCGGCGGCGGGCCCGTCGGGCTCTCCTTCGCCTGCACGCTGCGCGCCATGATGGGCGACCAGGTAGTCGTGCGCATCCACGACCGCCGGTGGCGCAGGCAGGGCAGCCGGGTGGTCTGGCTCGGCCAGGCCGAGGGCAACTTCCGGCGCGAGCAGGTGGTGACGTTGCAGAGCAACGTCTGGTCCACCCTGCCGGACCAGGTGCAGAAGCGGCTGTTCGTCGAGGGCCGCTACGCGGAGATGTGGCCGCTGGGACCGGACTCCCCGGCCGAGCGCGGCAGGCCGCGCAACATCAAGATCCGCTGGATCGAGGACTGCCTGCTCGACATGGCCCAGGACGTCTACGGCATCGAGCTGGTCCCCGGCCCCTACACGCCGCCCGCGACGTGGAGCGACACGCACGTCCTGGTGGTCAGCGACGGCGCCAACTCCCCCACGCGGGAGAAGCTCAAGGACCACTTCGGCACGTCCGACCGGAACTTCTACTCCGTCGACGGCGAGCAGCTGGTGGAGACGGTGCTGGGAATCCGGGTGAAGGGCAACTTCCCCGACGAGTACACCGTTCCGCTGACGGTGAGCCAGAACCGCTTCCTGTTCAACTCGCTGGGCGGCGGGTTCATCAACATGCGGCTGACGGCGGAGGAGGCCTCCGAGATCGTCGCGATCGGCGAGAACAGCCCGGTCGAGTGCATCCAGCGCTACCGCTGCATGATGCTCCCGCGCGGTGACCGCTTCGTGTGCGACCGGCACCGGGCCGTCTTCAAGCCCTCCGTCGACCGGCTGTCGTTCCTGTGGCCGCGCATCCAGGAGGGCGTCCGCTTCTTCGGCGCGTCTCCGCAGGACGTCCTCGGCATCACCATGTTCCGGCTGGGGATGACGCAGAACTCGCGCTTCACCGCCCAGCTCGCGCCCACGACGTTCGGCTTCCTGATCGGCGACGCCGCCAACTCGCTGCACTTCTGGCCGGGACGCGGCCTGAACACCGGTGTGAAGAGCGCGCTGTCGCTCGCGGGCACCCTGCGCTCCCGCTGGCAGGGCAAGCAGCTCCGCTCCTCCGACTTCTCCGGCCACGAGGGCCTGATGCAGCAGTTGCAGTACCGCGAGAAGTCCCGTGCGTGGACCACGATGGTGATGCCCGACGAGAACGGGATGCACCGCGGCATCGAGGACCGGCTCCGCGCCGGGCTCGAGGGGCCGTACGACCGTCAGGCGCTGACGACCGTGCTGTGGGAGCGCATGAAGACCATCAAGTCCCGGCTGTCGAGCCGGATGGGGCCCATGCCCGCCGACGAGTGGTACCTCAACCGGATCAACGGCCTGCACGTCAAGACGTTGAAGGCGCTGGTGGAGACCGGAGCCTGGATCACCCGCGAGATCGGCGGCGACGAGATCGCCGTCGACGTGGAGTTCCCCGACGTGGTCGAGCACGAGGTGTGGAGCACGACCGCTGCTCCGGCCGCGCGGCCCGTCGCGCCGTCCATCGCGCCGTCCGTCGTACCGCCGGTGGCCGAGCAGGTGGACTCCGCGCTGACGGTCATGAAGCCGCTGCGCGACGTGCTCTCCGTGAGCGCGCACGTGGACGCCCCCACCGCGGTGACGCGGGTCAAGCGCTGACGTCCGGGGGTGGGGAGCGCCGCGGCGCTCCCCACCCCCGTGCTCACCGCGGCCACCGCGGCGACGTGCGCGACGCAGTTCACCGGCGAGGGCTCCAGCGGCTCCGGCTCCGCCCCGGAGCACGCCGGGCGGGACGCGGGGGATCGTGCGGGAGTGCCCGCGCTGATCCCGCGGTCAGCTCCGCGGCGTCGTGACGTCGGCCGGCAGCGCGATGCGGAACGTCGTGCCGCTCCCCGGCGTGCTGGACGCCGAGACCGTGCCGCCGTGCGCCTGCACGAGGTGCCGGGTGATCGTCAGGCCCAGTCCGCTGCCACCGGTGCTGCGGCTGCGCGACCTGTCGGCACGCCAGAAGCGGTCGAACACGCGCGGCAGGTCCTCGGGAGCGATGCCCACGCCGGTGTCGGAGACCTCGACGACGACCAGGTCCGCCTCGGCTCGCCCCTCGACGGTCACCGAGCCGCCCTCGGGCGTGTAGCGGATCGCGTTGGCGACGAGGTTGCCGACGGCCTGGCGGAGCCGGACCGGGTCGGCGAGCAGGAACGCCCCGTCGCCGGTGCGGGCGGTGAGCGCGACGCACCCGGCCGCGGCGAGCGCGTGGTGCGCGGCCACGACCTGGTCGACCACCTCGGCGGCGTCCACCGGCTCCGGGTGCAGGCGCAGCGTGCCCGCGTCGGCCTGCGCCAGCTCGTGCAGGTCGTCGACCAGGCGCTGGAGCACCAGCGACTCCTCCAGCAGCAGGGAGACCAGTCGCTGGTCGGCGGGCGCGATGCCGTCCTGCGCGGCTTCCAGCCAGCCGGTGACGTTGCTCAGCGGGGTGCGCAGCTCGTGAGCGACGTCGCTGACGAGCGCCTGCCGCTGGCGCTCGGTGTCGGCCAGCCGCGCGGACATGACGTTGAACGACCGGGCCAGCTCCCCGATCTCCCCCGTGGCGGCCCGCACCCGCACCTCGCGGTGGCCCGCGCTCATGCGCTGCGTCGCGGCGGTGAGCGCACGGATCGGCCGCACCAGGTGGAGGGCGGTCAGCCACGCCGCGACCCCGGCCAGGACGAGGATGCCCAGCGCGGTCAGCGCGATGCGCGCGACGCCCGCCGTCGACAGGTCCACCACCGGGCGCTCGGCGCCGGTCGGCGCGGTGAGGAACAGCAGGGCGGGCGGCGCCACCCACGGCGCGAGCTGCTCGCGCCGCGCGCTGGCCAGGCACGCGGCCTGCGCGGACGACTGGTCGCGCCACGGCCTGCGGTACCACCGGGGATCGCCGGAGTTGATCCAGCGCGGGAGCGGCCGGGCGTCGCCGGAGGTCCTGGCCAGGCAGTTCTGCACCAGGGCGATGAGCGCGTCGCTCGCCGCGGCCTCCGTCCTCGTCGCCGCGTGCAGCAGCGCCAGGTCCACCTCGCAGTCCGGCGACGGCGGGACCGGGTCGGACGGGGTCACCTCCGGCCGGCCGCCGGGGCTCAGGACCACGGTGCCGCCGTAGCACCGCACGGCCGCGTCCGCCTGCGCGCGCAACGCGTCCTGCTCCTGCGGGGTGAGCTGGAAGGGACCGACGGCGCGCGGATCGATCTCGTCGGTGCCACCGGGCTTCAGCACCCGGTTGACGTTGAGCGGGTCGACGACCACCGTGGCGTCGACCGGCAGCGGTGGCGCCCCCGGCCCCGCGGAGTCGGCGAGGACGACGCGGTCCCCGGTCGTCAGCGCGATGCGCCGGCCGGTCTCGGCCGCGAGCCGGTCCACGACGGGCTGCGCGGCCGACCAGTCCCGGTGTTCCGCGGCGTGGCCGAGGAGCCGGTCGTAGAGCTGGGCGTCGGTGGTCAGCGCCTCCCCCTGCTCCTGCCGGATGCTGCCGGTGGTGGCCTGGCTCGCCAGCCACGCGGTCACCCCGATGGAGACCCCGGCGATGAGCAGCGACACCGCGAAGAACCGGACGAGCAGGCTCATACGAGCTTGTACCCGATCCCGTAGACGGTCAGCAGCCGCTGCGGGCGGCGCGGATCGCGCTCGACCTTGCGGCGCAGGTTCAGCACGTGCACGTCCACCGTGCGCTCGGTGGTGAAGCCGTCCTGGAGGAGCTGACCGCGGGTGAACACGCGGTGCGGCTGGGCGGCGAGCGTCGCCAGCAACCGGAACTCGGTCGGCGTGACGCTCACCGTCTCGCCCGCCAGCGCGACCTCGTGCCGCGCCGGGTCGACCTCGAGGTCGCCGACGCGCAGCACGGTCGAGCTCGCGCCTCGGCGGCGGTGCTCGGCGCGGCGCAGGACCGTGCGGACCCGCGCGACCAGCTGGCGCGGGCGGAAGGGCTTGGTCACGTAGTCGTCCGCGCCGAGGTCGAAGCCCAGCAGCACGTCGTCCTCGGCGGAGCGGGCGGTGAGCAGGACCACCGGGAGGCCGGCGACGGCGGAGTCCGAGCGCAGCACGCGCAGCACGTCGAACCCGTCCACCACGGGCATCATCACGTCCAGCACCAGCAGGTCCGGCTCGCAGCGCCGCACCTCGTCCACCGCCGATCCCCCGTCGTGCACGACCACCACCGAGTACCCGTCGTGCTCCAGGTAGCGGCGGAGCAGTTCCGCCTGGTGGGGGTTGTCCTCCGCCACGAGGATGCGCGCGCTCACCGGGGCAGTATGCCGACCTTCACGCCCGTCGAGCCGCTCCTGAACAGGTTCTTCACATCCTTCCCCGATCTTCGGCCCCATGAGGATCGACGTGGGTCTGATCGCCTGTGGCACCACCGCGCTGCTGCTGACCCTGTGCCGGGTCACCGCCGTCCAGCTCACCGCCGAGCAACCGGCCGCGATCGGCGCGGTCGTCATCAGGGCGTCGTCCACGACCCCGGCCACGACGGCAACCAGCACCACGACGAGCACGGTGGTCCCGTCCACGACGACGAGCACCACCACCGCGACCAGGACCTACGCGTCCAGCGCCGAGCTCCCCGACGGCGGGCCGATCCCCGTGCAGGGCACCGGCCAGTACCACGTGGTGCCCGGCACCTCGGGCGTCGTGGGCGACGGCCCGCTCCGCAGCTACGTGGTCGAGGTCGAGGACGGGGTGCAGGTCGACGAGCGGGCGTTCGCCGACGTCGTCCAGCAGACCCTGGAGGACCCGCGCGGGTGGACGCGCGGCGGCGAGGTCGCGTTCCAGCGCGTCGCGGGCGGACCGGCGAGCTTGCGCGTCCGGCTGACGTCGCAGAACACCGCGAGAGCGGTCTGCGGCTTCGAGATCCCGGTCGACGTGTCGTGCCGCGTGGGCGGCGTGGTGCACCTGAGCGCGGCCCGGTGGGTGCGCGGCGCGGTCGCCTACGACGGGGACCTGGTGAACTACCGGCGCTACGTGATCACCCACGAGGTCGGGCACGCGCTCGGTCACGGCCACCGGCCCTGCGAGGTCGACGGCGGGCTCGCCCCCGTGATGATGCAGCAGACCTTCAGCACCTCGAACGACGAGATCGGCCGGATCACCGCTGGTGTGCCGCAGGGCGCGCTGATCCCGTCCGACGGCCGGACGTGCCTGCCGAATCCCTGGCCGTTCCCCTGAACCGGCCACACGACGGTCCTGAGTGGACGCTCCGCTAGTCGGCGGCCGCCAGCGCGGGATCGGGGAGCTGCTCGGCCCCGGTGGTCCACAGGTCCGAGCCGAACACCTCGAAGTGGATGCGAACGGCCGGCATCCCGCGGCGCAGCAGGGAGGTCCGCACGTCGCGCATGAACGGCACCGGCCCGCAGAGGTAGGCCGTGGCGTCGGGCGGCACCGGGATGTCGTCGGGCACCACGCGTCCGCCGACCGCTCCCGGCGGCAGGTCGCCGCGCTGGTAGCAGACGGTGCTGCGGAAGGACTCCAGCCGCGCGCCGTGCTCCTCGACGTGCTCGCGCAGGGCGTGCCTGCCCGGCTCGCGCTCGGCGTGCACGGCGATCACCGGCCGCTCGGGTCGCACCGCGGCGACGTGCTCCAGCAGGGCGGCGATCGGCGTGATGCCGATGCCCGCGCTGACCAGGACCAGCGGACCCGATCCGGTGTCGAGCACGGTGTCACCGGCGGGGCGGCTGACACCCACCAGGTCCCCCACGCGGACGTCGCGGGTGAGGAACGTCGAGACCGTCCCGTCGGGAGCGTCACCGCGACCGCGCACCCGGCGGACGGTGATCCGCAGGGTGTCGTGGCCCGGTGCCCGCGACAGCGTGTACTGCCTGGCCTGCACCACACCGCCGCCGAGGTCGGCGGTGACCGTGACGTACTGACCGGGCCGGTGCGCCGGCACGCCGCCGAACGTCGGCGCCAGCAGCAGCGACACCGCGTCCTCGGCCTCCTCCGTCCTGCCGACGACCTTCCACGGCGCTGACACGTGGTGCGGGTCGATGCCGTCGCGCTGGTAGGCGCGGGTCTCCGCGGCGATGAGCCGGACCGCGAACAGCCAGTAGACCTCGTCCCACGCGCTCGCGACCTCGGGCGTCACCGCGTCGCCCAGCACCTCCTTCACCGCTGCGATCAGGTGGCGGCCGACCACGGTGTACTGCTCGGGCTTGATCCCGAGCGACACGTGCTTGTGGGCGATGCGGCTCACCACCGAGCGCATCGGCACGTCCCCGGTGCCGGTGAGGTGCTCGGCGTACGCGACGACGGCACCGGCCAGCGCCTTGCGCTGCTCGCCGCTGGCCCGACTGCCCCGGTTGAACAGGTTCAGCAGTCCGGGGTGCTCGGCGAACATCGTCTCGTAGAACCGGCCCGCGATCTCCACCACCGCGCCGCGCACGGCGGGCAGGGTGGCGCGGACGGTGGTCGCCGATCTGGCTGACAGCACGGAATTCCCCCTACATCAGTGACAACAGGACGGGGCCGGTCGGCCGGGCGACGAGATCGCTCAGCGGAACGGCGTCGAGCGTGGTGAAGAACGCCTCCTGGGCGACGCGCAGCGCGCCGCGCAGCCGGCACGCCCGCTGGAGCGGGCACGGCGGCTCGTCGCACCGCACGACCTCGGCTTCGCCCTCCAGCCGCCGGACCACGTGGCCGGCGGACACGTGGCGCGCGGCCTCCGACAGCCCCACGCCGCCGTTGCGTCCGCGCGTGGTGGCGACGAGACCTTCGCGCTGGAGGCGCTGCACGACCTTGGCGACGTGGTTGCGCGGGAGGTTCAGCCGGTCGGCGAGACCGTCGACGGTGAGCTGCTCCCCCGTGGCAGCCAGCATCATCAGGGTCCGCAGTGCGATGTCGGTCGCCCGGTTGAGTTACACGCAGGCACGCTATCCAAAAGAGGTAGATGATCTACCTCTTTATGGTGACGCTCACACGGAGAGGTCGTCACCGGTGCCGGAACACCGGCGACGACCTCTCCCCGTCACACCGCGGCGTGCTGCTCCAGCCACTGCGCGAAGGTCGTCGTCCCCCGCGGCCCCCCGGCCGTGGGCAGCAGCGCGCCGCCGGCCGTGCGGCGCGCGGTCTCCCCCGGCAGGCGCACCGGCAGCACCCACCGGCGCTGCCCCCGCGCCCGCAGCAGCAGGCGGACCTGGTCCACGAGCTGTTCCGGCCGGGGCCCGGCCAGCTCGGGAGCCGCGCCCAGCGGCACGCCGTCGACCAGGGCGACGAGCGCTTGTGCCACCTCGCGCACCGCGACGGGCTGGCTGAGCATCCGGGGAACCAGCGCGACCGGTCCCGGCGGCACGCGGTCGAGGACCTGGCCGGCGAACTCGTGGAACTGGGTGGTGCGCAGGACCGTCCACGGCACGGCTCCGGCGCGCACCAGCTCCTCCTGGCGGCGCTTGCCCTCGTAGTAGCCCAGGTCGACCCGGTCGCAGCCGACGATCGAGAGCACCACGTGGTGCCGCACGCCAGCCCGTTCCGCCGCCGCCAGCAGGTGACGCGTGGCCGCCTCGAAGAACGCCACCGACACCGCGGCCCGCGTGGTGGTCACGTTGCTGACGTCGACCACCGTCTCGACCCCGGTCAGCGCGTCGTCCAGACCCGAGCCGGACACGAGGTCCACGCCGCTCCCCCTGGACAGCACCACCGGCTCGTGCCCGGCCTCGACCAGCGACTCGACCACCCGCTTCCCCGTCAACCCGGTCCCACCAGCCACCGCGACGCGCATCTCTCCGCACTCCTCGCCCGATCCACGGCCACGGCGTTCGCGGCCACACCGGGAGGACGAGACGGCGAGGCGGAACGTGACGACCGCCCGGCGGCGCTCAGGCGCGCGCGGAGATCTGCTGCACCGCCCACTCGTTGCCGTCGGGGTCGGCGAAGAACAGGAAGCCCGAGTTGTCGAGAGCGTCGTCCTCGCGAGCGGGCCGAGGACCCGTCGTGTCGAAGAACTGGACCTCCCCCACCTCCACCCCGCGCTCCAGCAGCTCCGCCCGTGCCGCCCTGACGTCGGGAACGACGAGCTGCACCCCCTTCAGCGATCCGGGCGCCATGCTCGTCAAGCTCGGCCCCAGCACGACGGAACAGCCCGACCCCGGCGGGGTGAGCTGCACGATCGGGTTCCCGGCGCCGTCCCGGACCTCGTGATCGATCACGAAGCCGAGCCCCTCCGAGTAGAACTTCTTGGCCCGGTCCACATCGGACACCGGCACCACGACCACTTCGAGCGTCCAGTTCACGGCACGTCCCCTCTTCTCGTCGAGGGGCCACCGTATCCACGACCACCGACAAGTCCGGGACGCTCACCGCTCGTCGTCGTGGTCGACCTCGCGGTCACCCGACGTGTCAGGACCTGATCCGCACGACGTGTCCCGTCGTCCCCGAGTGCCGGTGACGAGGTCGCGAGGGAGGTGCTCCGACTCGACCTGCACGGCCGTACCGGTCTTGTTCGCGATGACCGCGAGCGCCAGCGACGCGAGGGGATTCCCGCTCACACCTACGCGGACGTCGACGTGCCCGACATCCCTCGGAAAGTCCTCCACGTCTCGGGGAAAGGCGCCGGGAACCAGGCGGGGTCAGCGTCGAAGTCGAACTCCGCCTACCGGAAGCCGTCACGTGCGACCGTCCACTGACGGAGAACCACGTGCCCAGGTCGTCCTCGTAGACGTCGTTCCCCGGCTCTCGCAGGTGACCTGCCGCCGGCGCGTCGACACCTCCGCCGGAAGGCCGTCCGGTCGCCGCTCCGTGCTGACCTGGTGCTGCTCGATCCTCTGGTGACCGCCGTTCGAGGCGTTCGACCGGCCAAACACGTCGGCATCCGTCGCACCCTCTGCACGACGCCGCCGACGTGCTCGGAGTGCCTCCGCTCGTACGTCGGAGACCTTCCAGACCGATCGCACCTGTCCGAACCGCCGAGATCGGCGTCCAGCCGTCGCGCCTCCGGACCGCACAGATCGCGCACAGCGTTCTCCCGGCTGCGGAGACATGTCGTCGGTCAGGGGTTCGCGGCACCTCCGGATGCGCGGGGTGACACCGGTCGACAAGGATTGTCGCCCTCACCACCCAGGAACCGACTCACGCAACTGCCAGCAGCGGACCTCGCGCTCACCTGCCGGAAAACTGCTTCCGGTGTGCGATGTCGACCACCACCCCGGTGCAGTTGCACCACGAAGACCTCGCTCCGGCACGTGCTCCGATGCGAGCCGCGTGGACGCACCTGCTCCGGATGGGTGTTCTGCGGTCTGCCACCCTCCGAACGCGTGCCGTCGGGACGGGTGGCTCGACGCGGAGTTCTGACACCACAGCGGACACAGCCCTGTCCGGGCCGCCCACCTCGGCACCGAGCCCGTCCCGCCCGGCGAGCGCGCTGATCTTGCGGGCAGGTTCCCGGCGGAGGACACAACTGCTCGGATCAGGTGACCTGCTCACCCACCCAGGTGCCTTCGAGCAGGTGCCGGGGCAGGTATTCCGATTCCACTTCCACGACAACACCGGCATCCCTGGCCAAGCAGGCGACAGCCAGCAACGCCCAGGCGATGTAGCCGTCGGGGTCGCCGCGCCGCTCGTCGTCGCGGCCCCAGAAGCGCTTGTGCAACTCCAGGGCGTTCGCCAGCGAGGCGTTGAACCGGTCGTCCTGACGCTGGGTGAGAAGGTAGAACAACTCGATCGGGGGGTAGAGCAGGTGCAGTACGACATCCTCGTCCGCAGTGCTCAGCGCCTCGGGATCGGTGCCCCGCATCGCGTTCAGCACGGAGTCGACCAACCCGTCCTCCTCGCGCCAGTACGTCTGCCACGCCCGCACCCACGAATAGGCGTACTCGTCGTACCGGGCACCGGACGCACGCAGCACGTCGTCGATCGAGACAGCGGCCAGCCGATCGATCCGACCCCGCTCCCGACAGATCATCGCCAGGTAGAGCGCCCGCAGCCACGCGCCGACGTCGGTCTGGTAGGTCGGGCCGGTCGGCGAGACGGTGAAGACCTGGTCAGCGAGCCTGATCTCCACCTCGCCCTCCGTCGCGGTGGCCAGGGCGAACTGGGCCGACGCGGCCTGCATCGCCGACACGACCGGACCCCAGGTCTCCGCCGACTCGGCTCCCGGGTCAGCGACGCACCGTCCCGCCGTCTCCATCAGCGAGTACACCAGCACCGACCGCAATGCCTTGGGCTTGTTGCGCGCGACGCGCGCGATCGAGTCACCCAACTCGGCCGCAGCCCTGGCGGCGTGCTCCTCCGCGATCGCGGCGTCGATGTCGTGACGGGCCACTACAACCGGCACGGGATGCACCTTCCGTAAGTCACGTCAGATCGAATTCGTTGCGAGTGTAGCCGTTGTAACCTTCGTCGTTCACCCGTGCCTTGACCACGTGAAATTCGAGCTCGTCGTCGTCGAGCGCCGCCGCCAACTTCGGAGCGAGGGCCTTCTCTTCGGGCGTCCCCTTCTTCAGCATGTTGTCGATTACGCTTTCCACGTACCGCGGGTGCCCCTGCTGGTAGGAGTCACCGTCTAGCCCTCTTCGGGTACCGAGACCGGCAGACGGACCCTTTGCCTCAATAATCACATAACGCGATGTTCCCGTTTCCTTGTCGTACACCTGGTAGATCTGGTCGAAACGGCCAGCCCCCTTTTCGTCGCCGTGCAGGGGCGTCACGTCGTACTTCTCCGGCGGGAACATGTCGCGAGCCGCGTGACCCGCCGCGTGCTCGCCGAGTTCCTCACCCCGTTCAGTACGGTCGTGGTGAGCGGCACGACGTTCTTCCGCCACCTCCGGTGTGGGTTCGCCTCCGTTCTCCTTCTGCTTCTGGTAGGCGCTTTCGGCCCGCTCGGCGCGTTCCAGAGAATTTGCCCGCCTCTCGATGATGTCCTCAGCGGCGGCTCGCTGGTCAGGTGTCGCATCATGCTTCACCGGGGGCAGTATCTTATCGCCGTCGACCGGTGTGAAATCTTCCGTTGCGACGGTGAAGTTACCCGGCGGGTCCTCCCTGAGCTTCGGCACCTCATCACCGTCGAGGTCGGTCTGGTTGGCATTCTTGCGGCGGTACTCGCCCTGCGAGTTCGGGCCGTCGTAGTACTTCTCGCGGTATCCTGCGTTCTTGACCTTCTCGTCGAGCAGCGCTTTGGGACTAAGCCCTTCGTTGGTGTCAATCGACTGGTCGATCGCACGCGCGCGGTCGCGTGCGCCGTCGGGGTCGGTGTGGTCGGTGCGGTCGGTGTCGCGGGTGCCGGGGGCGTAGCCGTCGTCGCCGGCGGAGGTGCGGGTGCCGTCGGGGTGGTGGGTGTCCCACTGGCCGGTCGGGGGGATCTTCGGTCGGCGGGTGCCGTCGGGACCGATCTCGATGTCGGAGGAGTAGACGCGACCCCTGGTGTCGGTCCAGGCGGGCCTGGTGGGGGCGATGACGGGGGCGTCGAGTTCGCGGGACAGGCGGCGGGCGAAGTCGTTGGAGCCGGCGTCGCAGCCGATCAGGCGCACCGGGCGCGAGCCGTCGTAGCCGGAGCGGCGCAGCAGTTCGGCGTACTGCTCCGGGGTGTGGTCGCGACCGCCGATGCGGGCGTGCCCGTCCGGGGTGACGTGCACGTCGGCGGTGAAGAAGCGGGGGTCGTTGGGGACGCGGTGGGGCAGGTCGCCCATGTCGGGGTCGCCGCGGTGGTGGGAGACACCGGCGGGGGTGACCTCGGCGTGGCGGGCGTTGACCTCGTCGGGGTGCAGCGGGGAACGATCGCCAGGCGTGCCGTCACCGGGGGTGCCGTCGTGCGGCGGGCCGCTGTCGGGGTGACGGTCGGGCGTGTGCTGGCCGGGCGCGTCGGGACGGGCCGGGTCGCCGTGCTGGGGCGGACCGTCGGGACGCTGGTGCGGCGCTTGCGCGTCGGTCTGCGGGCCGCGCGGACGCGCCGACTCCGGGCGGGTGTCCTGCGGCCTGCCGCCCTCCGGACGCGCGCCGTCCGGCCTGGTGGTGCCGGGGTGGGTGTTGTCGGGACGGGTGGTGCCGGGGCGACCACCGTCCGGACGAGCGGCGTCGGGGCGACCGCTGTCAGCGCGGGTGCTGTCGGGACGGGCGTGTGGAGCGTCCGGACGGGTGTGCGCGGGTGGAGTGCCGCCGTCTGAACGTGGGCGCGGCGCGTCGGGGCGGGCGTGTGGTGGCTGCGGGGCGTCGGGGCGTCCGTACGACTGCGGAGTCGTGCCGTCTGAACGTGGGCGCGGCGCGTCCGGGCGTCCGTACGACTGCGGGGGCACGCCGTCCGGGCGCGGGCGCGGGGCCTGTGGCGCGTGGGGTGGCGTCGGGCCGTACGGGGTGTGCTGGCCGGGCTGTGCTGTCCTCGGGTGCGGCGCGTTCGGACCGTGCGGCGTCTGCGGGCCGGGACCGGAGCCCGGTTGCTGGCGCGGAGCGGGAGCGCCGGAGGTGTGCGGGGTGGAGCCCGTGCCGTGCGGAGCGCCCTGGCCCGGACCGGACGGGCCGAAGCCCTGCGGCTGCTGGGTGTGCGGGGCTCCCGGCGGGGCGGACTGCGGGCGCGGTGCGGTGTCGGGGCGCGAACTGGGCGTCGTGTCGCCGCGCGGTCCCGGCGTGCTGTCGCCGGGGTGCCCGGAGGTGCCGGTCCAGCCCGGCCTGTTCCCGGCCGGGGCACCGCCACCGGGACTGCCACCGCCCGGAGTGCCACCGGTGGGTGCTCCGCCGGTCGGCGTGCCGCCGGTGGGCTGACCACCGTGGGTCTGGGGCGCGTTCGGGTGGGGTGCGCTCGTGTGCGGAGCGTTGTTGTGGGGGGTGCTGGTGGGGGTGTCGGTGCGGGGCGGGGTGGCCGTGCTGGTCGACGCCGCGGTCGTGTCCCCCCGCGCCGGACCGGCCGAGGGCGCGGACGCCGACGGCGAGCCGCCTCCGCCGGTGGACGACGGTCCGGCCGAGGGCGCGCTCGAACTCGGGGCCGAACCGCCGGGGTCGGAGCGGGGCGCGGGCGCCGGGCTGTTCTGCTGCGCGGGAGCGCTCTGCGACGGGACCGGGTCCGCATCGGGCTGCCTGGTGCGCGGTGCGGTGTCCGGGGTGCCGGGCCTGGTGCCCGGATCTGCCGTGGGCGTGCTCGCCGACGACGTCGTTCCCGCGTCCGGCGACGGGCCGTCCGGTGCGGAACTGCGTGGTGAGGAGTTGCCCGCTGAGGGGCTGCTCGACGGCGAACCGGACGATGGAGAGCTGGGCGACGGGGAACTGTCCGGGGACGAGCTGCTCGACGGCGAGGAGCTGTCCGGAGACGAACTGCTCGACGGCGAGGAGCTGTCGGGAGATGAGGAGGACGGGTCGCTGGAGCTGGACGAGTCGGGCGTGGAGTCGCCGCCGTCCGAGCCGGAGCCGCCGCCGGAACCGCCGCCGGGTCCGGAGGGCGCGTCCACCCCACCGCCACCGCCGCCGCGCTGCACGAACCCGCCCGGCCTGACGTTCCTGGTCGAGATCACATCAAGGCCGGTCACCTT
>NZ_JAEIOJ010000012.1:91659-159248 GCF_016464305.1 Umezawaea beigongshangensis | reverse complement strand
GTCAACACCCCGTCCACCGCACGCACCGCCACCGCACCCGGCGACCGATCCACCTGCCCCTCCACCAACCGGTGCAGACACGTCGACGCGTCGGGAACGACCGGCGACCGGGTCAACGCGTCCCGGCGTGCCACCTCCTCGTCCGTCGTGACGTCCACGTCGGACAGCGGGCTGTCGAGGCGGTCGACCAGCGCGGCGACCGCGGCGGTGAAGCGGTCGGCGAGCAGAGCGGCGGTGGCCGGGTCGAACAGGTCGGTGTCGTAGCTGAGGAAGCCGGTGAGGTGATCCTCGCCCTGCCACAGGTACAGCTCGTAGTCGTGCCGGATGCCCGAGGGCGCCGCGGTCAGCGGGCGCACGGCGAGATCGCCGAGGTGCGCCGGGGGCAGATCGTCCTGCAGCACCAGCAGCACGTCGTACACCGGGCCGTTGTCCGCCGTCTTCCCCATCACGGCTTCGAGCGGCACGTGCACGCGTCCGTAGGCGTCCAGGCAGGTGTCGCGGACCGCGTGGAGCACGTCGCGCGGGGTGCGCGCGGACGTGGTGTCGGTGCGCAGCGCGATCATCGTCGCGAGTGGGCCGATGGCGCCCGGTGCCCGGTGGCGTGCTCGCGTCGCCACCGGCGAGCCGACCGTGACGTCCGCGTGTCCGGCGGTCCTCGCGAGCACCAGGTGCAGCGCGGCCAGCAGCACCATGAACGGGGTGACGCCCTCGGCCGCGGCCAGTTCAGCGACGCCGCGCAGCAGATCGCCGCGGAGCGTCACCGGGACCTGGCCGGAGCGGAACCGGCGCCGTGCGGGCCTCGGCCGGTCGGTCGGCAGGGCCAGCGGAGGCGCGCCGGCCAGCCGCTCGCGCCACGCCGCCAGGTCCGCGTCGCCGGGCTCGGCCGGGATCGCGGGCAGCGGGGTGGCCGGGGGCAGCGGCTGTCCGGCGTAGAGCGCGGACAGCTCGGCGAGGAACACGCGCAGCGACCACCCGTCGGCGACGACGTGGTGCGCGAGCAGTTGCAGCACCGCCGTGCCGTCGCGCAGCTGCCACAGCGCGACGCGCCACAGCGGTCCTGCGGCGAGGTCCATCGGCTCGTCGGCGCGGGCCGACGCGTCCGCGCGTGCCTGCGCGCGACCGGCAGCGGGGTCCCGGTCGGTGAGGTCGACGACCGTCAGGTCGGGCACGACCTCGTCGGCGACCACGCAGGCCGTCCGGTCCGCACGCGGGAACGTGGTGCGCAGGACGGGATGCCGCCGGGCCAGCGCGGCCAGCGCGGCCGCGAGGTCGTCGGCGCGGACCGGGCCGTCGACCTCGGCGTCGAACCGCAGCACGTTCACGGCGGTGCCGGGGTTGAGCTCCTCGAACAGCCGCAGGCCGAGCTGGATCGGGTTCACCCCGGGGGTGGGCTCCTCCGGCGTCCGCGCGCGCCACCTGGCGAGCAGCGTGCGGCCGAGGTCCGCGGAGACGGAGGACCCCTCAGCTCCGAGGTCCTCCGGTCGGGGGTCGGCGGGACGCGCCATCACGCGGAACCCCTCGCCATCGCGGTGCGGACGCGCGCGGTGGCCTCCGCGGGCGCGACGCCGTCACGCGCCCACAGCGCGGCCAGCCGCACCGTCAGCTCCTTGGGGGACTGGGCGACCAGCACCAGCTCGACCGGCACCGGCAGTGTGAGCGCGTCCTCCACGACGCCCGCGATCTCCGCGGCCCGCACGGAATCTCCGCCGAGCGCGGTGAGCGTGTCGGTCGGTGAGCAGGCGGGCACCTCGCAGACGGCGGCGAACACCGTCGAGAGGAACCCGGCGATCACGTCCGCCTGCGGGCCGGGGACGGCGGGCGTGGTGGCGACGACCTGTCCGGTCAGCTCACCGGCCAGGTAGCGCGTGCGGGCGAGCGACCGCTGGATCTTGCCGCTCGTCGTGCGCGGGAGGGAGCGCGGCCGGCAGAGCGCGACCGCGTCGACCCGCACGCCGGTCCCGGCCAGCACCCTGGCTCGGACGTCCTCGGCGACGTGCTCCGGCGAGTGGCCCGCGCCCGCGAGTTCGACCGCGATCACCACCGTGTCGTCCGGGCCGCTGAACGCCGCCGCGGTCGGCCGCAGGAGCGGGTTGTCCTCCACGGCGGCCGACTCCAGGTCGTGGGCGTGGTGGTTGACCCCGTTCTGGATCAGCACGTCCTTGCGCCTGCCCGTGACGACCAGGTGCTCCTGACGCAGTCGGCCGAGGTCGCCGGTGCGCAGGTGCCGCACGCCGTCGAGCACGGCGAACGACTCGCCGTCCGCCTCGTCGTTCCAGTAGCCCGCGCTGACGCTGGGGCCGCTGAGCCAGATCTCGCCCTCGGTTCCTGCCGGCACGGGGGTGCCGGTGTCGGGATCGACGATCACGAGGTCGTGCCCGGCGATCACCGGACCGCAGTCCACCCTGCCCTCCTCGTCCACGCCGTCCGCGGCCGACCAGTGCCTGCCGGTGACGATGAGAGTCGCCTCGGCGAGGCCGTAGCACGGGAGGAACGCCTCGGGGCGGAAGCCGTGGGGGGCGAAGCGTTGCGCGAAGTCCGTGATGGTCCGCTGCCGGACCGGCTCGGCGCCGTTGAACGCCAGGCGCCAGGTGCTCAGGTCCAGCTCGGACAGGTCGGCGGTGGCGCGGCGCAGGCACAGGTCGTAGGCGAAGTTCGGGCCGCCGGTGTGGGTGACGCCGAGATCACTGATCTGCCGCAGCCACGTCAGCGGATTCTTCAGGAAGTGCACGGGTGACATCAGGCGCACCGGAAATCCTCCGTGCACCGGGGTGAGTATGAATCCGATCAACCCCATGTCGTGGTACGGCGGCAGCCACGACACGACCCTGGCGGACTCGTCAAGGCCGAACACCGATGCGATTCCCTCGATGTTGGCGATCAGGTTGCGGTGCCGCAGGACGACGCCTTTCGGCTTGCCGGTGCTGCCCGAGGTGTACTGGATGAGCGCGACGTCGTCCTCGCCCGGCAGGGCGGCGGGCGGCGTCGCGGGTCCCTCGGCGTCGAGCGCGATCACGTCGGGCAGCACCAGGTCGGGCGCGCTCGCGGTGAGCACGCCGAGCACACCGGGGTCGGCGAGCAGCGTCGTCGCACGGGAGTCGGCCAGCACGCGGGCGAACCGGGCGGCGATGCGCTCGCTCGCGCCCAGCAGCGGCGGATAGGCGGGCACTGCGGGCACACCTGCGAGGAGGCAGGCCCACATGGCCACGACGAAGTCCAGGCCGGGCGGGTAGAGCAGCAGTGCGGGCTCCGGCGACGCGCCCTCGGGACGCAACCGAGCTGCGGCCCGCGACGCCCTGGTCAGCAGTTCGCGGTAGGTGATCGCGTCGACCC
The DNA here is from genome assembly GCF_016464305.1 of Umezawaea beigongshangensis. Lineage (GTDB taxonomy): Bacteria > Actinomycetota > Actinomycetes > Mycobacteriales > Pseudonocardiaceae > Umezawaea_A > Umezawaea_A beigongshangensis. Next base: position 155,918 of record NZ_JAEIOJ010000012.1, on the reverse strand, counting down.
GGCCGTCGTCGTGCAGGTACTCGTACGCGATCTGGTCACCGCGGTGCGCAGCGTTGTGGACGAGCGCGTGCGCGAGGGTGCGGAAAGCTCGGTTCGGCATCAGCGCATTCCATTCCCGTGTCGCAGCGGCAGAAGAATCGGGAGGCAGGTTCCCCGGTGAATTTATGTGACGCCCCTCTCGACTGGCTCTCACTTCCGTACCGCTCACCTCTTAACCCGGCCCGCCTTTCTTGACGACCCCGCGGGTAAAACTGCTAGGAATTAGACGCCCGCCACGACCGGCCGGTGAACGAGCGGCCGGTCGCCGGAGTCGCTCGGATTTCCCGTTCTCCACCGTCCCGACGGAGGTGCTCGTGCACACGGTCCGACCACGTCCGGGGTGGTTCACGTCGTTCGGCGACGTGCCAGCCGCGACGCACCAGGTGGTGTGCTTCCCGCACGCCGGAGGGAGCAGCTCGACGTTCCGGACGTGGCACGCCCACGCGTCGTCGGTCCGCGTCACCGCCGTGCTGCTCCCCGGCCGCGAGGCGCGGATGAGCGAGCCCCCGGCGACGGAGATGGACGGACTCGTCCCGCTGCTGGCCGACGCGCTGCGGCCGCTCACCGGCCGCCCGTACGCCTTCTACGGGCACAGCATGGGCGCGCTGGTGGCGTTCGAGCTCACGCGCGAGCTGCAGGCGCGGAACCTGCCGCTGCCCTCGGCGTTGTTCGTCGCCGGCCGCGACGCTCCGCAGTACGGCGACACGGACCAGGTGCACCACCTGCCGGACGACCAGCTGCTCGCGCAGCTGCGCACGTGGGACGGTCTCGGCGCCGGCGACGAGCCGGACCTGCCCCAGTACGACGAGCTCCTCCGGCTGATGCTGCCCACGATCCGGGCCGACCTCACCCTCGCCGAGACCTACCAGTACCAGCCGCGACCACCTCTGCCGACGCCCGTCCACGTCCTGCGCGGCACCGAGGACCCGCTGGTGCGACCGGGCGACGGGGGGTGGGCGGAACAGACCTCCGTCTCCTGCACCGTCACGGAGTTCACCGGCGGGCACTTCTTCGTCCAGGACCACGAGCGCGCCATCGTCCAGTTCGTCGAGACCGAGCTGGGCGGGGCCCGCACCGAACGGGGGTGCAACCGATGAGCAGCTCGTCCTTCGCCGGAGGTGTCGGCGGCGGGGAGTCGCGCGACTACGGCGACTACTTCGTCCTGTCCGCCGCGCCCGCGCAGCGCCGACTGTGGTTCCTCTGCCAGCTGGACCCCGCGAGCAACGCCGCGTACAACGTGGTGAGCGCGGTCCGGCTGACCGGCGAGCTGGACGTCGTGATGCTGCAACGGGCGCTGAACGAGGTGGTGGCGCGGCACGAGAGCCTGCGCACCGGCATCGGCCTCGTCGACGGCGATCCGCACCAGCTCGTCGTGCCCGAGACGCTGGTGTCGCTGGCGGTGGTCGACTGCACCCACCTGTCCGCCGACGCCGCTCTCGCCTCGGTGCGGCGGCTGGCCGCGGACCAGGCGGCGCTGCCGTTCACGTTCGACGCGCCGCCGCTCGTGCGGGTGGCGCTCGTGCGGGAGTCCCGGCACGCCCACACCCTCGTCGTGGTCATCCACCACATGGTGTGCGACGGCTGGTCGATGGACGTGTTCTACCGCGACCTCGCGACCACGTACCAGGCGCTGCGCGAGGGCAGGCCCTCCGACCTGCCCGAGCTGCCCGTCCAGTACGCCGACTACGTCGCGTGGCAGGAGCAGAACCTGACCGAGCAGCGGATGGACGAGCTCGTCGCCCACTGGCGGGACACGGTCACCGGGACCGCGCCGCTGCGGCTGCCCGTCGACCGGCCCCGCGACCGGCGCGGCGGCGCGGGCGGCAGGGTGGAGATCGAACTCGACGCCCAGCTCGTGGGCGAGCTGAACGGACTGGCCGACCGCGCGGGCGCGACACCGTTCATGGTGCTCCTGGCCGCGTTCAAGGTCGCGCTGGCCCGGATCACCGGCCAGGACGACATCGCCGTCGGCACGCCGGTGGCGGGAAGGCACCACCCCGACGCCGAGCAGCTGGTCGGCTACTTCGCCAACACCCTGGTGCTGCGCACCGGGCTCGCGCCGGAGCAGCCGTTCTCCGCGGCGGTCGCCGCGGTCCGCGACACCTGCCTCAGCGCGTTCTCGCACGACCGGATGCCGTTCGACCGGCTGGTGCAGGAACTGCGGCAGACCCGCGTGCTGGACCGCAACCCGCTGTTCGACGTCATGTTCTCCATGCAGAACACGCCCGGCGTGAGCTTGACGCTGCCCGACCTGACGATGTCCGCGGTCGAGCTGGGCCCGACGGCGGCGAAGTTCGACCTGTGGCTCACCGTGCTGCCCGACGGCGACCGGCTGCGGCTGCGGCTGGACCACGACCTCGGCCTCTACGACGAGCGGACCGCGGCACGCGTTCTCGACCTGCACCGCGCCGTCCTGGTGCACGCACTGCGCGACCCGGACGCGCCGATCGGCGCACTGCCCGCCGCCGGACCCGCCGACAGGACGGCGGCCGAGCGCTGGGCCGTCGGTCCGGCCGGCACTCCCGCCGACCGGACCGTGCTCGAACTGCTCGCCGCGCGTCGCGCCGACGACGTGGTGCTGTCCGCGGCGGACGCGGTGCTGACGCTGCCCGAGCTGCGGCAGTGGGCCGCGGACCTCGCGGCGCGGCTGCGGGCGGACGGCATCGCGGGACCCGGCGTCGTGGTGACCACACCACCGGTGCCCTCCGCCGCGCTGGTCGCCGTGCTCCTCGCCGTGTTCGACGTCGGTGCGGTGCTCGCCTACGGCCGCAAGCACGATCGCGCGGGAGCGTTCGTGCGGCACGCGGAGGACGAGCCGGGCGGCTGGCTGATCACGACCGGACCGCGGTTCGACCCGGTCGCCTCCGCGCCCGCGGCGGACCTCAACGGGCCCGCGTGGCGGGTGCCCCACCGCGGCGGGGAGCACGCCGCCGTGCTGTCGCACCGGTCGCTCACCGCGACGCTGACCGCCGTCGCCGACCGGCTCTCGATCACCCCCGACGACGACGTCCTGCTGCTCGCCGGCACCGGAGCACCGCACCCCGTCGACCTGCTGCTCCCGCTCGTGCGGGCACGCAGCCTGCTCCTGGTGAGCCAGGACGCCGGACCGAGCGGGCCGCCCGCCGCGTTCGTGCTCGCCGACGCGCCGACCTGGCGCAAGGCGCTCACCAGCGGCTGGCAGCCGCCGCAGGGCACCAGGCTGGTGTGCCGGGACGAGGTCGTCGCCCCTGACCTCGCCGACGCGCTGGCGCGCACGGGACACCCGGTCTTCCTCTGGCGCACCGCGCCTCCCTACGGCCTGCCCGTCGACCTCGCGCCGCTGGACCGCTCCCTCGGCCGCCACCTCGGCCCACCGCTGGCCGGGACCACCCGGCGCCTCCTCGACATCGCGGGCGATCCGGTGCCGATCGGGCTGGTCGGCGACCTGCACGTCGCGGGGACCGGGCACCCGGCCGAGCCGACCGGGCTGCGCTGCCGCCACACCGGGAACGGCGAGCTCGAACTCATCGGCCCGGCGCGCGGCAGGCTCGTCGTCGGCGACCACGTCGTCGCGCTGGCCGCGGTGGAGCGCGAGCTGGCCGCGCTCGACGGGGTGCGGGCCGCGGTGGCCGCGGGAGCGGGAGACGGCGAGCTGGTCGCGTGGGTGGTGCCCGAGGAGACCGTGCGCTCCGACCGCGAGCGCGACGCCGTCGCCGCACGGGTGCGAGCTCGCGCGCAGGCCGTGCTGCCCCCGCACGAGGTGCCCGCGCTGGTGGCCGTCGTCGACGAGATCCCCACCGCGTCCGACGGCACGATCGACCACGCCGCGCTGCCCGCGCCGCCCCGGCTGGCGGCGCGCGCGGTCGAGACCGACGTGCGGCCGCGCACCGCGACGGAGCGACGTGTGCTCGCGATCTTCCGCGACGTCGTCCCGGTGCGGGAGTTCGGGATGCACGCCGACTTCTTCTCCCTCGGCGGGCACTCGCTGCTCGCGGCCAAGCTGATCAGCCGCGTCCGGGCCGAGTTCGGCGTGCTCGTGCCCATCCGCGACTTCTTCCGCGACCCGAGCCCCGCGGGCCTCGCGGGCGCGATCGAGCGGCTGGAACGCGAGCGCGACGGGCGCGCGACAGGCCGGCGGGGGCTGTCTCAGGACCTCCTCGCCGGCATGTCGGACGACGAGGTCGACCAGCTCCTCCGCCAGCTCAACTGACCAGGACCACCGGACCGCACGACAACCACGAGGAGACCGGCATGGGCATCGACGACGCCGACACGACCTTCCAGGTCGTCGTCAACGAGCAGGAGCAGTACTCCATCTGGTTCGCCGACCGGCAGCTCCCGGCGGGCTGGACCGCCGAAGGCGCGACCGGGACGAAGCAGGAGTGCCTGAAGCACATCGAGAAGGTCTGGACCGACATGCGTCCCCGCTCGGTCCGTGAACGCTCCGCCTGACAAGCCATCCGACAGCGACGACGGGAGTCAACCACGATGAGCAGGCAACCCGACCTCAGCAACATGACAGCCGACGAGAAGCGCGCCCTGCTCGTCACCTTCCTGGACGGGCCGGCCAAGGGAGCGCCCGGCAACCTCACCCTCGAGCAGCGCAGGCTCTGGCTCCTGGTCCAGCTCGACGTGAAGCGCCCCTGGCACAGCAGCACCGCGGTGCGGCTCACCGGCCGGGTCGACTCGGCCGCCGTGCAGCAGGCGCTGGCGGCGACCGTGCAGCGCCACGAGGTACTGCGCACGACCTTCCGGGAGGTGGACGGTCACCCCCTGGCCACGGTGAAGCCGGTGGCGTCGCTGCCGCTGCCGGTGGTCGACCTGAACGCGGACGACCTCGACGCCGAGCTCGCCCGGGTGGTCGCCACCGAGGCCCGCACCCGCTTCGACCTGGCACAGGGCCCGCTGGTGCGGGCGAGCCTGCTGCGGGTGAGCCCCGAGAACCACGTCCTGCTGCTGACCGCGCACCAGCTCGTCGCCGACCGGCCGTCCGTGCGCAAGCTCGTGCGCGAGGTCCTGGCCCGGTACGCGGAGCTGACGGGCGGAACCGAGGAGGAGAGCGGCGCGGGTGTCGCCGACCTCGTCGCGCTCGGCGCCGCGCAGCGCGAGTGGGTCGGCACCGACGACGCGGCCAAGGACATCGACTACTGGCGCACGCGCATGGCGGCGATCACGACGTTGAACCTGCCGACCGACCGCTCCCGCCCGCCGACGAAGACCATCGACGCCGACGTGGTCACGAGCGCCGTCCCGCCGTCGCTGCGCGCCGCGCTGGAGGACTACGCCGGCGGTGAGCGGCACACGCTGTCCGACGTGCTCCTCGCCGGGTACGCGTCCGTGCTGTCGCGGTACGCCCAGCAGCTCGACTTCGCCGTCGGCGTCGCGGTGCCCCCGTCGTGGCTCCCCGACGGCGACGAACTCGTCGGCCCGCTGGAGAACACGCTGCCGCTGCGGTTCGAGCTCGACGGCGGCGAGTCCCTGTCGAGCCTGGTGTCGCGCACCGAGGTGGCGCTCGGCGAGGCCGTCGAGCACGCGCGGCTGCCGTTCGAGCAGATCGTCGAGGCGGCCCAGCCGCTGCGCGACCTCAGCCACACCCCGCTGTTCCAGGCGTTCTTCGCCTTCGAGGAGGAGTGGGAGACCAGGGAGCTGCCCAGCGCGACCGCGCAGCCCGTCGACCTGGTGACGACCTGGACCCCGCACGACATCGACCTGTACGCGGTGCGCCGCGGCGGTGAGCTCTCGCTGCGCGCGCAGTACAACACCGACCTGTTCGACCGGGAAACCGTCGAACGGCTGCTGTCCCACGTCCTGCTGCTGCTGGAGTCGGCGGTCGCCGAGCCGCGGCGTCCGCTCGCGGACTTCCCGCTGCTGACCGCGGACGAGCGGGAGCGCATCACCTCGTGGAACGCCACGCAGCACGAGCACACCGGTCCGTGGACGCTGCACGGGCTGGTGGAGCAGGCGGCGGCGGCCAACCCGGACGGTGTCGCGCTCACCTCCAGCACCGCCGAGATGACCTACGCCTCCCTCGACCTGCGTGGCGAGGCGCTGGCCGCCGAACTGGCCGAGCACGGCGTCGGCGCCGAGAGCCGCGTCGGCGTGCTCAGCGACCGCTCCGTGCACGCCGTGACCGGGCTGCTCGGCGTGCTCAAGTCGGGTGGCGCGTACGTGCCGCTCGACCCGTCCTACCCGGCGGAGCGCATCGAGGTCATCGCGAAGGACGCCGACATCACGCTGCTGGTCGGCACCCCGGACGTGCTCGCCCGCTTCTCGGACACGCTGCCCGACATCACCCGCGTCACGATCCCCACGAGCGACCCGGCCACCGCCGTCACCCGTCAGAAGACGCACACGACCGGGAACGACCTCGCGTACATCATCTACACCTCCGGGTCCACCGGCCGGCCCAAGGGCGTCGCCGTGGAGCACCGGCAGATCGTGTCCTCGACCGTGGCGCGGTCGGTGTGCGAGGAGCCGGGCCTGCCGGAGCGCTACCTCGTGCTCGCGCCGCTCACCTTCGACGCCTCCGGCGGTGGTCTCTACTGGACGCTGCGGCGCGGTGGCACCGTGGTGCTGCCGAACGAGCAGGAGGTGCTCGACCCCGCGCTGCTGAGCGGCCTGATCAGGACGAAGTCGGTCACCCACGTCGACGGCGTGCCGTCGCAGTACGCGGTGCTGCTGGAGTCGCACCCGGAGGCGCACGAGTCGGTGCGCACGACCGTGCTGGCGGGCGAGCTGCTGCCGCCCGGCCTCGTGGCCGAGCACTTCCGCCGCGCGCCGAACTCGGCGCTGTTCAACGAGTACGGCCCGACCGAGGCGACCGTGTGGGCCTCCGTGCACCGGGTGACCGGTGCGGACGCGGAGGCGAGCAGGGTGCCGATCGGCCACCCGATCCCCAACACGCAGATCCGCTTGCTGGACAAGCAGTTCAACCCGGTGCCGCCCGGCGTTCCCGGTGAGCTCTGCATCAGTGGTGGCGGCGTCGCCCGCGGCTACGTCAACCGGCCGGCGGCCACGGCGGAGCGCTTCCTCCCCGACCCGTTCTCCGACACGCCCGGCGCCCGCCTGTACCGCACCGGCGACCTGGCGAAGTACCGGCCGGACGGCGCGATCGAGTTCCTCGGCCGCGCGGACACCCAGGTCAAGATCCGCGGTTTCCGCATCGAGCTGTCGGAGATCGAGAACGTGCTGCTGCGCCACCAGCTCGTGGCCGAAGCGGTCGTGACGGTGCGCGAGGACCAGCCGGGCGGACCGCGACTGGTCGGCTACGTGGTGCCGGTCGTCGGCCGGGTGCTGGCTCAGGAGACGCTGATCAAGCACATGCTGGGTCAGGTTCCCGACTACATGGTGCCGAGCGCGTTCGTCACGCTGGAGCGGATGCCGCTCACCCGGCACGGCAAGATCGACACGGCGGCGCTGCCGGCCCCGGAGGTGCTCGCCGCGGGCGAGTTCGTCGAGCCGCAGACCCAGCTCGAAGCGGAGATCGCGGAGACGTTCGCCGACCTGCTCGGCATTCCCAAGGTCAGCGCCACCGGCGACTTCTTCGCGCTGGGCGGCAACTCGCTGCTCGTCGCCCGTCTCAGCGCGCAGCTCTCGCGGCAGCAGGACGTCTCGCTGCCGGTGGAGCAGATCTTCCGCGTGCCGACGGTGGCCGGTGTGGCGCAGGCCATCGAGGAGAGCAGGCGCCAGCAGGACAACGTGGACAGCGAGGTCCTCTACGCGCAGCAGCTCGCGGAACTGCACGCCGAGCTCACGCTGCCGGAGGAGATCACGCCGGGCGACCTGCCGCGCGCGGACTTCCTGGCACCGCACGACGTGCTCGTCACGGGCGCGACCGGTTACCTCGGCGCGTTCCTGGCCGTGGAGCTGGTGAAGCGCACCGACGCGACCGTGCACTGCCTGGTGCGCGGGGAGAGCGAGGACGCGGCATGGGAGCGGCTGGAGGAGACGCTGCGCGGCTACCAGGCGTGGGACGAGTCCTACCGCTCGCGGATGAAGATCCTCCTCGGTGACCTGGCCCAGCCGAGGTTCGGGCTCTCCGACGAGGAGTGGGACACCTGCGCCGGGCTCCTGGACTCCGTCTACCACAGCGGCGCGGTCGTCAACTTCACCTTCCCGTACGAGGCCGCGCGGCCGGCGAACGTCGAGGGGACCAAGGAGGTGCTGCGCCTCGCCACGACGAAGACGCTGAAGGCGGTCCACTTCATCTCCAGCGTGGACGTCTTCATGGGCACCGGCGCCGAGCGGCCGTTCACCGAGGAGGACCTCGACGAGCGGCCCATCCGGATCCCGACCGGCTACCCGCGCAGCAAGTGGATCGCGGAGAAGCTCGTCCACATCGCGCGGGACCGCGGCGTGCCCACGACCGTGCACCGCCCGTGGATGATCACCGGTCACGCCGACACCGGCGCGTCGCACCACACCGACTACCTCTACGTCTACCTCAAGGGCTTCCTGGACCTCGGTGTCCTGCCGTACTACGACGACGTCATCAACGCGGTGCCGGTGGACTTCACGGTGCAGGCCTGCGTCTACACGTCGCTGCGGGAGGAGAACTTCGGCAAGACCTTCAACGTCACGAACAAGGAACCGACGACGATGCAGCAGTGCTACAAGTGGCTGCGCTCGTTCGGCTACGACCTCAACGTCGTGGACGAGGAGGACGCCCGTCAGCAGGCGCTCGCGGTGGACGAGGACCACGTCCTGTTCCCGATGACCCCGCTGCTGCGCGTCGCCACGATGCGGCACGCGGCGCTGGACCCCGAGCTGCAGAAGCGGGTCAACCCGTTGGACGAGTGCCGCGTGCTCACCGAGGCTCTCGAGGGTTCCGGCATCGAGTGCCCGCCGGTGAACGAGCAGTGGGCGCACTCGTCCTTCCGCTTCCTCGTCGACAACGGGCACCTTCCCGCCCCCGAGGACGTGGTGCCGCAAGGCACCTCCGCGTGATTCGACCGGATCGAGGATGGCATCCATGAACTCCAGGACGCGAACGAGGAACGAACAGGCGGTGGTCCGGCACGTGCGGCTCAGCCCCGAGGACGGGGCGACGCTGGACGCGCTGAGCAGGGACCTGCTGTCCGCACACGGGTCGAGCACGGCGCCGGACCTGATCGCGACGGCGCTCGAACAGACCCACCGGCTGCCGACCACCCTGGTCGAGGAGCTGCGAACCCTGCGCCTGCACGAGACGGTGCCCGCCCTGGTCGTCCACGGGCTGCCCGTGGACGACAAGCGCATCGGCCCGACCCCGCTGGACTGGCAGGACCGCAAGGAGCACGACGAGTCCGAGGTGCACGAGGTCTTCCTCGTGCTCGTCGCCGGGCTGCTCGGCGACATCTTCGGGTGGTCGACGTTGCAGAACGGCAGGCTCGTGCACGACGTGCTGCCGATGCCGACGCAGGAGAAGGAGCAGAGCGGTCACGGCACCGTCGAGCTGGCCTGGCACACCGAGGACGGGTTCCACCCGTACCGGTGCGACTACCTGCTGCTCCTCGGTCTGCGCAACCACGACGCGGTGCCCACCGTCGTCGCGGGCATCGACGGGGTGCAGCTGGACCAGAAGCACCGGTCGGTGCTGACGCAGCCGCGGTTCCTCATCCGGCCGGACAACGAGCACCTCAACCAGGCACGCGTGCTGGTCGAGGGCTCCGGCGAGGTGCACCCGATGCAGCACATGCAGGACTCCCCCGAGCCCTGCGCGGTGCTGTTCGGTCATCCCGACCAGCCCTACCTGCGCATCGACCCGGTCTTCATGTCCGCGATGCCGGGTGACGCCGAGGCGGCCGCGGCGCTCGACGCGCTGACCGGAGAGCTGCAACGGCACCTGGTCGAGGTGGCGCTCGACCCGGGTGACCTGCTGGTGGTCGACAACTACAAGGCCGTCCACGGGCGCAGCGCGTTCAGCGCCCGGTTCGACGGCACCGACCGCTGGCTGAAGAAGGCCGTCGTCACCAGGGACCTGCGTCGCTCTCGCGCCCACCGCGGCGCGGCGCACGAGCGCGTCCTGCTCTGACGGCGGTCGCTCCGAGAACGGAGGACCGGAAGGAGGGATGGCACGTGTCCGACGAGGACCACCTGGTCGAAGGTCTCTGGCTGGTGCACGGCGAGCTGGACGTCGACTCGCTGCGTGCTCGCGTGGCCGAGGAGCGGCCGCCGCTGCGGCTGGTCACGCAGGACGTGGCGCCCGGTGGCACCGAGTCGGACTGGAGCCATCTGCTGCGGCACGAGGTCGCGGCCGCCCGCGCGGACACCACGTCCGCGCGGGTGCTCCTGGCCCGCGTCGCCGAGGACCGCTTCCTCGTGGGGGTCGTCACCGCGCCGACCCTCGCGCCCGACGCGGTGCTGCGGTGGCTGCTCGACCCGACGGCGTCGTTCCCGGCCGGGGACGACGGCTGGACCGGCGCGGACGTGCCGGCCCCGCCGGTGGTCGACGTGCCCGCCGCGCTGGAGCGCGGACCGTCGTCGTCCGGATCGTCGGCCTCCGTGCACCGGCTGGCCGCAGCGGTGGTCTCCCGCCTGCGGTCGGCCGGTCTCCAGGAGACCGCCGTGCTGGCGGCCGGGGTCGCGCTGCTGCTGCACCGCTGCGGCGGGCCCGCGGCGAACGACCTGGTCGTGACCGGCCCCGAGCCGGTCGCGATCGGGTTGCGGGTGGCGGAACGGGAGCGCGGCGGCGAGTTCGTGCGCCGGGCGGAGAAGGCGATCGCGGACGGCGTGCCCGTCCACCCGCTCACGCGGGCGGTGATCGCCGTCGGCCGTTCCGCGCCGGTGGAACCCGAGCTGATCGGCGCGCATCGCGTCTCGCCCGTCCGGGTGCCAGGAGGCGGCGCGCTCCACGAACTCGTCGTGCTCCTCGACGGCGACCGGCTCCGCATCGACCACGACGCCGGGCGGTACGGGCAGGAAGCGGTCGAGACCTTCGCGGACCGGCTGGTGACCGTCCTCGACGCCCTCCTCGACGACGTGCCGGTCCGGGCGGTGACCGGGCTCACCGAGCGCGAGCGGACCGACGTGGACCGGTGGTCGCGCGGTGCGACGCACCCGGTCGAGGACACCTGCCTGCACTCGCTCGTGGCGCGGTGGTCGGCGCGGACACCCGACGCACCGGCCGTGCTGTGCGGTGACACCGTGCTGACCTACCGCGAGCTGGACGCGGGCGCCGAGCGGCTGGCGGGCGTGCTGCGCGCCCGCGGTGTGCTGCCGGGCGACCGCGTCGGGCTGCTGGCCGAGCGTGCCGCGGACTCGGTCACGGCGATGCTCGGGGTGCTCAAGGCGGGCGCGGCGTTCGTGCCGATCGATCCGGCGTTCCCACCGGACCGGGTCCGGCACGTCCTGCTCGACTCCGGTGCCGGGGTGCTGCTCGCGCACCGGCGCCCCGACCCGGTGCCGCCGGTGCCCGTGCTGAGCCTCGCGGACCAGACCGGCGCGACGGGCGTCGCGGCGGACGTGCCCACCTTCCCCGACGACACCGCCTACGTCGTCTACACCTCCGGGTCGACGGGCACGCCGAAGGGGATCGCCGTGCACCACCGGGCGATCGTCGCCTCGACGTCGGCCCGGCAGGCCGGGACCTCACCGCCGGAACGCGACCTCGTGCTGCCCGCGCTGTGCTTCGACGGCGCGTTCGGCGGCCTGTTCTGGACGCTGACCACCGGCGGCACCGCGGTGCTCCCCACCGAAGCGGAGGCCCACGATCCCGGCGCGCTCGCCGCGCTGCTCGACCGCGCGCACGTCACGCACGTCCACGCCGTGCCCTCCCAGTACGACCTGCTGCTGCGGGTCGCCGCGCCGGAGGCGCTCGCGCGACTGCGAGCGGTGTCGCTCGGCGGTGAGCCGCTACCACCGCGCCTGGTCGCCCGGCACCTGCTCGACTGCCCGGACAGCGCGCTGTTCAACGACTACGGACCCACCGAGTGCGCGGTGTGGGCGACGACGCAGCGGTGCGGTCTGGCCGAGGTCACGAGCGGCGACGTCCCCGTCGGCGGTCCCGTGGCCGGCTACCGCGCCCACGTGCTCGACCCGCTGCTGCGTCCGGTGCCCCCCGGTGTGACCGGCGAGATCTACCTCGGCGGTCCGGGCGTGGCACTGGGCTACCACGGCAACCCCTCCCTGACCGCGGAGCGGTTCCTGCCGGATCCCCTGGAGCCCGGCGCGCGCCTCTACCGCACCGGGGACCGGGGCCGGTGGTCTCCGGACGGACGGCTGCGGATCACCGGACGCGTGGACGACCAGGTGAAGGTGCGCGGGTTCCGGATCGAACTGCGCGAGGTGGCGGCCGCGGTGCGCGCCCACCCCTCGGTCGCCGACTGCGCGGTCCTGCTGCGCGGCGACGCCGGGACCGAGCAGCTCGACGCCTTCGTGGAGCCCTGCGCCGAGGTCACCGAGGCCGACCTGCGCCGCGCCGTGGCCGCGGTGCTGCCCGGCTACATGCGTCCGGACCGGTTCACCCTGCTTCCCGCGTTGCCGCGCACCCCCGGCGGCAAGCTCGACGTGCGGGCGCTGCGGGAGATCGGCTCTGGCCGGACCGGGCGTTGATACCGGAGTGAGAATCGGCTGCGCTACCTTGCGTAGCGCCGCGCGCCGCTTCCCGCAGCGACAGCCGCGGCCACAATATGCGGACACGCCACCGAGCGCACGCGAATCCGCCGGAGCAGCGCCGCTCCGATCACCACGGCACACCACACCACACAGTTGATCAAATGCCCGTTCGGGCACGCCGGGGACATCTTTCGCGACAGAACCACTCCCGAAGCGGGCACCGGTTTCTCGAAGCACAGTCGACCCGCCCCGGTCATCACCCGAGGAAGTCGGAAGCCCTCGAATCCGATGTGTCGCGGTGCGACACGAAACAGACCGGGCACTTTCAGTACTGGAGTCGCTTGTGACGACTCCACGACGAGTGCTAACGGAGAGCTATGACAGCATGACAGAGGGTCGCCCAGATGGGCGCTGTTAACCCTTGTGACGGTATGGTTGCATTCATAATTACTGCGCCTTCCGACCGAGGGACGTTCAATTGTCGTATTTTACGCCGCCCACCACGCGCTTACAGTCCACGGACACGCTCGCAACAGCACACGAAAACAGAGAGCATGACCGAGACGTATTCTTTCGCATCCTGGGACCGTTGCAGGCGACCATACGCGGCAAAATCCTCCGAATTGGCAGGAACCGGCAGCTGATCATCCTCGCCGTACTGCTCATCAACGGGAACAAAGTCGTTCCCGTGAGCACCCTGATCGACGCGGTCTGGAGCGCGGAGCCACCCGCCACCGCCGACAAGCAGATCCAGACCTGCGTGTGGCGCCTGCGCAACGCCTTCGCGTCCGCGGGCGCCCCGGCCGACCTCGTGGAGACCGAACAGGGCGGCTACCGCATCCGTCTCTCCGACGACGACCTCGACGCGCACCTGTTCGAGCGGGCGGTCCAGCGCGCGCGGGACCTGGTCGCCGCGAACGACCTGGTGGCCGCCAGCGCGGAGTACGACAAGGCGCTGTCGATGTTCCACGGACAGCCGTTCGCCGACCTCCCCAGTCCGATCGTGCAGGCCGTCGCGGCGCGGTGGAAGGAACGCAGCTTCTCGGTGCTGGAGGAACGGCTCGACGTGCAACTGGCACTCGGGCACCACGCGGAGCTGATCAGCGAGCTCAAGCCGCTGGTCGCCGAGTACCCGCTGCGAGAACGGCTCCACGCGCAGCTCATGACCGCGCTGTACCTGTCGCAACGCCGCGCCGAGGCGCTCGCGGTGTACCGCAACAGCCGGTTGGCACTGGTCAACAACCTCGGCCTGGAGCCGGGCGCCCGGCTGCAGGACCTCCACCGGCGGATCATCGCGGGCGAACCGCTCGCGCAGTCCCAGCACCACCGCGTGCGGCAGGTCTCGGCCAAGACGCCCGAGCAACTGCCCGCGGACGTCGCGGACTTCACCGGCCGGTACGAGCTGCTCGACCGGATCGGCTGGGAGCTCCGTTCCGGGGAGGGGCGCCGGGTGGTCGCGCTGGTCGGCGCCGGCGGCATCGGCAAGACCACCCTCGCCGTGCACGTGGGCCACCAGGTCCGCGAGCACTTCCCGGACGGCCAGTTGTACGCGGACCTCCGCGGCAGCACCGCCCCCGTGCCACCGGAGGAGGTCCTGTACTGGTTCCTCGACGCGCTCGGCGTGCCGGAGCAGCGGGTGCCGGACGCGCGCGCGGGCCGGGCCGCGCTGTTCCGCAGCCTCATCGCGAACAAGCGCCTGCTGATCGTGCTCGACGACGTGCCCGACGTGGCCTCGTACGAGGCGCTGCTGCCGAACGGGGAGAGCGCCGTGCTGTGCACCGCGCGGACGAGCATCCTGGAGATCCCCGGTGTTCGCGAGCACCGCGTCGGCGGTTTGGCTCCCGCGGAGGGGGTGGAGCTGCTCACGTCGCTCATCGGCGCGGAACGCGTCTCACGGGAACCGGTCTGCGCGAAGCGGATCGTCGAGCTGTGCGGCTGCTTCCCGCTCGCGATCCGGGCCTCCGCCGCTCGCCTGCGCGCGCGCCCGGCGCAGAGCCTGGCGCGCTTCCTGGACCGCCTCCGCGACGAGCGGGAGCGGGTCGCGGAGCTGTCGATCGGCGCGCTGGACCAGGGTGCGCGGCTCGCGTCGACCATCGAACAGCTGTCCCCGGCCGGCCGTGAGCTGTGGCTCGGGCTGAGCCTGTGCGACCTGCGGGTCGTCCCGGAGTTCGTCGCGTCCGCCGTCTGCCGCTCCGGCCAGGACCACCAGCGGCTGCTCGACGAACTCGTCAACCACCAGGTGATCGACGTCTGCCGCGCCGACGAGCCGACCGACGGTCTCGGGTACGTGTTCAACCCGCTGGTGCGCGTCTACGCCCGGCAGCGCGCCGCCGCCGAACTCGGCACAGCGGCGTGCGCGTGGATCGCGGACCGGATCACGCGGACCGTGCTGGGCATGGACGTGACGTGCTCGGCGCCGCGCCCCAGAACGGCACCCGACCACGTGAGGCACGCGGGACACGCGATGCCTCCCACGTCGTGAACCCGTCGGCCGAGCGGCCGGACGGTGGCGGGCCCGGAGCACGGGACCGCGGCGGGTCCGTGCCGTCCCACCTGCACCGGGAGCCGACGGCGGAGAAGCGCGGACCGCTGACCGTCGTCGCCCTCGCGCTCGCGGTGCTGTGCCTGACCGCGGTGTGGTGGACCGAGCGCCTGCCCCCGGCCGCCGGCCGGGACGCTCCGGCGGAGACGTTCTCAGCGGCACGGGCGGTCGAGCACGTGGCGCGGATCGCCGAGCGGCCCCGCCCGAGCGGCTCCGCCGCGCACGCCGAGACCAGGGAGCACCTGGTCTCGGTCCTGCGCGGACTGGGGCTGGAGACCAGGGTGCAGGACACGGCCGCCGCGACCAGCGCCCCCGAGCTCTCCCCCACCGGCACCGGTGCCGGCTACGCGGATTTGGGCCTGCACAACGTGGTGGCGCGCGTCCCCGGCACGACGAGCACGCGCCCCGTCGTGCTGGTCACCCACTACGACTCGGTGGCCACGAGTCCCGGCGCGAACGACGCGGGCGTGCCGGTCTCGGTGCTGCTGGAGACCGCCAGGGCACTGCGGTCGGGACCGGCACCGCGCAACGACGTGCTGTTCGTGTTCACCGACGCCGAGGAGAGCGGGTTGCTGGGTGCGCGGGCGCTGGTCCGCTCCCCCGAGTTCCTCCCCCGCGACGCGGTGGTGCTGAACTTCGAGGCGCGGGGCTCTCGCGGACCCAGCCTGATGTTCGAGACCGGCGGCGACGACGGGTGGTTGATCGAAGCGCTCGCCGAGCACGTCCCGCAGGCGCGCACCAGTTCGCTGTTCAACGCCGCCTACCGCTACCTGCCCAACCGCACCGACTTCACGGTGCTGAAGGAGGCGGGGCACGAGGGGATGAACATCGCCTACCTCGGCGGCTACACCCACTACCACGGGTCGAACGACACGGTCTCGCACGTCGACCCGGCGACCGTGCAGCACCAGGGCGAGTACGCGCTCGGCCTCGCGCGGTCGCTCGGAGCGGCCGATCTGGCGGACACCCCCGGCGGGAACCGCGTCTACTTCGTGGCCGCGGGTCTGCTGCTGTCCTATCCGGTGTCCGCCGCGCTGCCCGCCGCCCTAGCGGTGGCCGCGCTCGCCGCCGCCGTGTTCCTGCGGCTGCGCGGGCGAGGCGTGCTCACCGGGCGCGGGAGCGCGCGAGGACTCCTCGCCGCCCTCTGCCACCCGCTGCTCGCCGCGGGCGCCGCGTTCGGACTCGCGCCCCTCCTCGGGGCCGCGCACCCCGAGTTCGCCGACTACTACGACATCGCGGACCACGGCCCGGCACTGGCGGGGTTCGTGCTGCTCGCGATCGCGATCGGGCTCGTGCTCACGCGCGTCACCCACCGGTTCGCCGACACGCGACACCAGATCGCGGGCGCGGTCGCCCTGTGGGTGGTGCTGGCGTGCGTGACGGCGGCGCTGATCCCCGCTGGCAGTCACGTGTTCACCTGGCCCGCGGCGGGGCTCCTGCTGGCAGCCGCCGTGCTCGCCTCCGGCGTGCGGAGCCCGGTGGCGCGGGTGGCAGCGGTGGCCGCCGCCGTGGTGCCGCTGGGGCTCCTCGTCGTGCCGCTCGTCACGCTGCTGACCGATGCGCTCGGCATCGGGCTGGTCGCCGTGCCCGTGGTGCTGGTCGGTCTGATCACGCCGCTGCTGCCCGCCGTGCTCCCGACGCCGCGCCGGCGCGCGGTGCGCGTGGGAGGCGTCGGCGCCGTCGCCGCCGTCGCGGTGGGGGTGCTGGCCGCGGCGGTGCTCGCACCGTCGCCTCGCGAGCCCGGCCGACGAGCCGACGTCATGTACGTGCTCGACGCCGCGTCGCGGCAGGCCGTGTGGATGAGCGGGTCCGAGCCGGACGCGTGGAGCCGCCGGTTCATCCCGGACGACGTGGACCCGGGGGACGTCGCGGACGTGTGGCCGGGGTGGCGCGTCCCGGTCCGGCGCGGCCCGGCCTCCGCTGTGCCGCTGGAGGGCCCCGAGGTCACCACGACCACCGTGCACGACGACGGCGCGGACGGCAGGCGCGTCGCGATCACCGCCGCGTCACGGCGCGACGCGGACGAGCTGGTCTTCGTCGTGACCGGCCCGGCCGTGCGGCGGTTCGCCGTCGACGGTGTGCCGGGCGGTGCCGTGGAGGTCGCACCGGCCGGTGAGCCGTGGGAGCTGTGGGTGCGCGAGGTGCCCTCCGGCGGTGTGACCGTGGTCGTCGACCTGGCGCCGGGAGCGGGCGAGGTGCGCGTGCTCGACCGCACACCGGGACTGCCGCCACAGCTCGCGCCCGCGCCCTCGGTGCCGGGTCCGCCCGCGCTGGGGATCGCGAGCGTGAGCGACGCGACGCTGGTCGTCACCCGCCGGCCGATCAGCTGAGATCCGCTGTCACCACGACACCGCGGGAGCCGCTGACCGGCCGGCGGAACTACCCCTCGGCGCCGAGCCCGTCCGCCACCCGCTCGGCGATCGGTTCCAGCTCGGAGCACGTCTGCTGGGTCATCGCGTTGTTGCGGACGAGGCTGAGCACCACGCTCGACCCGTCGCCGGCGTCGAGGAAGACCTGGCACTCGCCGGAGTTGATGTCGCCGAGCAGCATCACGGCGTCGCGCCCGCCGAGGGTCAGGTCGGTGCGCTTGCCGTGCCCGGACACGGACTCCGACAGCGCCCGCTCGTCCAGCGTCACGGTGAACGTCACGTACTTGCGGTGGTCCGCGTCGCGGCTGCCCGCGGTGCACCGCTCGCGGTCGTCGAGCGTGCTGACCGCGGGTTGCCCGAGTTCGAGGTCGCGCGCGATCGGCCGCAGCAGTTCGCACGCGCCGTTGTCCGTCGGCACCTCCTTCTCCGGCACGGAGACGCAGCTCGTGAGGCCGAGCGCGAGCACGGAGCAGGTGAGAGCGGTGGCGGCGCGGCGGTGCGTGCGGTGACGGGTCATCGGTTCACTCCATCGTCGTCAGCTGGTGATGTCCTTGCGGGAGAAGCGGAACGCGGCGAGGGTCCCGAACACGCACGCGTACGCGATCGAGACCAGCACGCCGTCGGCGAGCGACCGCAGATCGGGCTCGGGTGACAGCAGCTCCATCCACGTCCACGTGTAGTGGCTGGGCAGGAACTCCCGCAGCGAGCCGAGCGCGGTGACCTGGTCGAGGATCTGACCGAACATCGAGGCGAGCACCGCGCCGCCGACCGCTCCGAGCGGCACGTCCGTCGACGCCGTCAGCAGCAGCGAGAGCCCGGCGAGCCAGGACAGCTGCACGACCACGTACAGCTCCGCGAGCGCCAGCACCACGAGGGCCTCGCCGAACGGGAGCGTGTAGCCGGTGGGCGTGGTCATGTTCCCCGCGCCGATCGACAGCGCACCGGCCGCCACCGCCACCAGCGGCACCAGGGTGACCACGACCGCCGAGAGCAGCGCCGACACCGCGGCCTTGCGCCACAGCAGTCGCAGCCGGGGAACCGGGATCGCCAGCAGGTACTTCAGGTTCGCGTACGCCGCTTCGCTCGCGACGCCGTCCGCGACGAGCAGGGCCACCAGCACGCCGTTGAGGTAGGTGCCCGCGACGAACATCACGTACATCACGAAGTTCGGCGTGCTCTCCGCGGCGAGCGCCTCGTAGTCCGGTGTCGGGCCCTTCGCGGGAGGGTCGCCGACGCCGAACGACACGATCAGCACCACCGGCAGGAGCACCGCGCACGCCGCGACCAGCGCCGTGCGCCCGCGCAGCAGCTGCCTGCGCAGCTCCACCGAGATCCGCAGGGACCGGGACGGCCGGAAACCGGGGGCGGCGCCGTCGCCCGTCTCCTCCGGCCGTCCGCCGGAGCCACGCACCACGGTCATCGCACCTCACCGACCAGTCGCAGGAACGCGTCTTCGAGCCGTCGTCGCGGCACCGCGTGCCGCACCGAGATCCCGGCGCGCACCAGCTCGGCGAGCGCCGTCGCGGCACCGATCCCCGCCAGATCGGCGTGCACCAGGCCGTCCCGGACGTCCACGTCGGACACACCGGTCAGCGCGCGGAGCACCGCACCCGCCTCCTCCGGCCGGTCCACGGCGAAGGTGAGCTCGTCACCGGACGCCGCCAGTTCGACCACCGGGCCGTCCGCGACGAGCACGCCGCGGTGCACGATCGCGATGTGGGTGCAGGTGGCCTCGACCTCGGCGAGCAGGTGGCTGGAGACCAGGACCGCGCGGCCGGTCGCCGCGTAGCGGCGCAGCACCTCGCGCAGGCGGCGGATCTGCGGCGGGTCGAGCCCGTTGGTGGGTTCGTCGAGCACCAGCAGGTCCGGCAGGCCCAGCATCGCCCTGGCGATGGCGAGCCGCTGCCGCATGCCCTGGCTGTAGGTCCGCACGGGCCGGTCCACGGCGTCGCCCAGGGCGGCGATCTCCAGCGCCTCCGCCAGGTGCGCGTCGGCGGCCGGACGGCCGGTGGCCGCCCAGTGCAGCTCCAGGTTGGTCCGCCCGGTCAGGTGCGGCAGGAAGCCCGCGGCCTCGACGAAGCACCCGACGCGCGACAGCACCGGTGCGCCGGGGGTCACCCGCACGCCGAACACGCGGATCTCCCCCCCGTCCGGGGTGATCAACCCCATCAACATGCGCAGCGTCGTGGTCTTGCCCGCGCCGTTGGGGCCGAGCAGGCCGAAGACCTGACCCCGTTCCACCCGCAACGACAAGCCGTCCACCGCGGTCGTGCCGTCCGGCAGCACGCGCACCAGCCCGTCGACGACGAGCGGCGTGTCCCGCAGAGACGGATCGACGTCCCGGCCGCGTCGCTGCCGTGCCGCCAGCAGCGCGAGGAGCGCCGCGGCGACCGCCGGCACGAGCACGATGCCGAGCAGCTGGCCGATCGGCCACGCCGAGGCCGTCGGCACGGCGGGGACGCTCGGCACGGACAGCGCGCCGACGACGCCGACCCGGTAGACGGCGGGGTCCGCCACCGTCGCGCGGAAGCCCTGGTCGGTGGTGCCGACGACGAGTCGCAGCCGGTGCCCGGACTCGACCGGGTGCACCACACCGGGCAGCGCCACCACGACCTCCACCGGCGTGCCGTCCTCGGGCAGCGGCGGCAGCCGGACCGGTGCGACCGCGCTGCCGGGCAACGTCTTCGTGCCGTCCGGACCCACGTCGTACAGCTTCGCGAACAGCACGCCGTCCCCCGGCGCGCCCACCGAGGACACCCGCAACCGGACCGTCGTGGCACCGGTGACGAGCAGCTGGTCGGAGAGCGGGGCGGAGTCGAAGGCGGCCGACTGCCCGGCCGGGTCCAGGCTCTCGGGCGGCAGCAGCGCGGTCGCGCCGCTCACGAGCGCGTTCAGCCCGGGGATGCCGCTGATCGCGGCGGGCAGACCACCGGGGGGCTTGGCGATCACCCGCTCGCTCCCGGACAGCGGGACCTCCCGGCGTGACACGCGGTCGGTGCGCAGGCCGGGGTAGTCCGCGGCGCGGACGGTCCGCACCGACACCGCGCCCTCCGGCCGGACCGCGCCCTGCACGTCGTACTCGAACGCGCCGAACGGGTTCTCCTCCGCGCCCGTGAGCCGGAACCGCAGCCACCGCGAGATCGTGGCGCGCAGGTCGGGTCCGGGCATCCCGGCGTCGTGGCCGCCCGCGAACCAGACGACCTGGACGTCGCCACCCGCCGAGGCGATCCGCCGGGCGGTCGCGTCGGCCTGGTCCAGCCCGAACAGCGTGTCCTGCTCGCCCTGGACCAGCAGCGTCGGCGCGGTGATCGACCCGGCGACCGACGCCGGCGACAGGCGGTGCAGCAGCGCCGCCGTCGCTGCGGTCGTCGTCCCGGTGGTCACCACGTCGACGTAGATCCGGCAGACCTCTTCGGTGAAGCGGCCGCACACCGCCTCCACGTCCTCGTCGAGACCGCCGCTCGTCCCGCTGTAGGAACCGGGGTCCGCGGACAGCCTGTGGTCGAGCCCGGCGGAGAAGAACAGCCCGGACCACCCGCTCTTGAACACGCCGGTGCCACCGGACCCCGCGGCCGGGGTCCGCGCCTCGGCGTCACCGCCGCGCGCCGCGTTCGGGACGAGGCTCTCGCCGAGGTCGTGGTAGGTGGCGACGGGCACGACGGCGTCGACCCTGCGGTCGGTGCCCGCGAGCATCAGCGACAGCGCCCCGCCGTAGGAGGCTCCGACCGCGGCCACCCTCGGGTCGCCGTCGCCGTCGAGCCGCACCTCCGGCCGCGCGGCCAGCCGGTCGAGCAGGTGGCGCGCGTCGGCCACCTCCCGGTCGGGGTCGTTCAGCCCGATCCGGCCGGAGCTGCCGCCGAAACCGCGCGGGGAGAACGTCTGCACGACGAAGCCGTCGGCCGCCAGCTCGCGCGCCTGCTCGTCGACGCTGTCCTTGTCCGCGCCGAACCCCGGTGCGAGCAGCACCGCCGGGGCGGGGGTGCGCAGCGGCAGGTACAGGCTGGTGTCGATGTCGACCTGCTCGGCCGATCCGGGCCGTTCCGGGACCCGGTGGGTGTGCTCCTCCACCCTCGTCCCGGGTGTGCTCTCCGTCGTCACGAACGCGACGCTCGCTCCGGCGAGCAGCACGACCGCCGCCAGCGCGGCGGACCGGACCCCGCGCCGGGCCAGGACCGTCCGTGTTCGTCCTTGCGCAACCATGTGGTCACCGCGTCCCGTCGCCGTTTCCCGTGGTGCCGTCAGTTCTGGAGGATCGCGCAGGCCCAGTGCATCCCCCGGCCGTTGGCCGCGAGCGCCACGAGGTCACCGGGCGCGAGTTCGCCGGACTCGTGCAGCTCGGCGAGGCACAGCAGGTGGTCCGCCGCGCCGAAGTGCCCGTGCCGCGCCGCCGTGCGCGCGTTGGTCCGCTCCAGCGGGACACCGATCAGCTCCGCCTGCTGGGCGAGCACCCTGGCGTTGTCGTTGAGCAGCACCAGCCGCGCCAGGTCCTCCTCCACGCAGCCCGCGTACCGGCAGGCGCGGTGCACGGCGCGTGCGGTGCGGTCGTCGATCTCCTCGGAGTACGCGGTGACCCGCTCCGCGTCGTGGTCGAAGTGGGCGACGACGTCCCACGCGTCCCGGACCGAGGGCGCCGCGGCCCCCGGCGTGAACGGGTGCCGCGCGCCCCCGGCGTCCATCCGGAAGAAGTCGGCGTAGCGGCCGTCGGTCTCGGCGTAGGACGCCCGCCAGCGCAACGACTGCGCACCGCGGACCGCGACCGCGGCCGCGGCCCCGTCGGAGAACAGCAACGAGTGCGTCGCCAGCCGGTTCCAGTAGGCGTCGACGGTCCGGTTGGCGCCGATCACGAGCGCGACGTCGTAGTCGGGGTGGGTGGCGAACCGCCCGGCCAGCGTGTCCAGCGCGGAGACCCCGCCGACGCAGCCCTGGTCCACCAGCACCGCCTCCGCACGACCGAGGCCCAGTGCCCGCTGCACCCACGCGGCCGCGTCCCAGTACAGGTAGTCGGGCAGGTCGGTGATCGCGAGCACGAGCAGGTCGACCTCGTGCGGGGAGATCCCGACGAGCGCCTTCGTCCCCGCCTCCACGGCGAGGTCGGCCACGCTCACGTCGCGCGCCGCCCGGTGCACGCGCTCGTAGCCGTAGCCGAGCACGCGCTCGACGTCCTCGGTGTACTCGGTGACGACGTCCGCCACCGCCACCGCGTCGCCGACGGCGACACCGAAACCGGTCAATCCGTAGTCCACTGGTGCTCCTCGCGGTCAGTCGCGGTGGTCGTGATCGGCTGGCGTCACTCGGAGGAGGTCGTCGAGCTGGTGCGGGTCGCACAGGCTGTCCGCGACCGCGCGCAGGAACGCGACGGCCTCCCTGCCGTTGACCACGCGGTGGTCGTGGGCCAGGCCCAGCGTGACGACCGTGGTGACCACCGGTGCGCCGTCCACCGGCAGCACGCGGGCAATCGGGCCGCTCACCGAGACCATGCACAGCTGCGGCCACAGCACGATCGGCGAGACGACGAGCACGCCGGGTTCGAGGTTGAGCGAGACGCCGATCGTTCCGCCGTCGAGTTCGCGCGCGGTGAACTCGCCGCGCAACGCCTTGAGCCGGAAGTCCATCAGGTCGTCGGCGAGTTCCTCGACGGACCGGTTCGCGCAGTCGCGCAGGACCGGGGTGTAGAGGCCGGTGCCGGTGTCCACCGTGACGGCGACGTCCGCGGTGTCGGCCAGCGCGACCGTCCGTTCGTCGACGAGCGTGCCGAACAGCGTCGGGAACGCCGGACGCGCCGCCGCGACCGCCTTCACCACCGCCTCGGCCAGACCGATCTCGCCCCCGGTCTCCTCCGACAGCGCGCGCAGGCGCTCGATCGCGTGGTCGACCCCGACCTCCAGCGCGGCGAACGCGGCGGGCACCTCGCGGTGGGCGCGGGTGACGACGGCGGCGATGCCCTGCTGCACGCGGTCGAGGACCCTGGTCCTGCTCCGCTCCGCCACCGGAGCCGGGGCCGGAGCAGGTGCCGTCTGCGCGGCGGGGGGCACCGGAGCCGCGGGGGGCGCGGCGGTGGCCGCCGGGGCGGTGGGCACGAGGTGGGCCAGCACCGCGCCCACCGGGACCTCCGTGCCCGCGGCGACGCTCGCGCGCACGTACCCGGACGCGGGGGCGGCGATCTCCTCGACCGCCTTGGAGGTCTCCAGCTCCACCAGGGGCGCGCCCTCCGCGACCCGCTCCCCCTCCGCCACCAGCCACTCCAGCAGCACGTACGTCTCGTCGTTGTTGTTGAGCTTGGGTGCGGTGACCGGCACGCCGACCGCTTCCGCCTCGGGGGCCGCGTCGGGAACGGCGCCGGGAACGACGTCGGGGACCGCGTCGGAGACGACGCCGGGGACCGTGCCGACCGCCGCCGCGACCTCCTCGGCGATCCGCTGCGCCCCGAGCAGCACGCGAGCCTCCAGGTGCGGCGCGGTGGGCACGATCGAGTCCGCCGACGACAGCATCAGCACCGGCGCCCGCAGGTCCTGCCAGCACGAGCGGTGCACGTGGGCGGCGACCTCCGCGCCCCACGTGCCGCCCTCCGTGCTCTCCTCCGCCACCGCGACCAGGCGCGCGCCCGCGATCAGCGGCAGCACCTCGTCCAGGTCGAGCGGGTAGAGCCTGCCGGGCACCAGGAGGTGGACCGCGATCCCGCGGTCCCGCAACAGGCCGGCCGCTTCGACCGCGCGGTGCGCGACGCCGCCGGGGCACAGCAGCACCACGTCCGCGGGTGAGCCGTCGGCCGGGGCCACGTGCGCCCAGCCGGGTGCGGCGCCCACGACGGTGTACCGGAGGTGCTCGTCCACGACGCCGTCGGTGAACGACCGCCGCGTGTAGAGCACCTTGTCCTCGAACAGCACCGACGGGCCGTGGTCCAGCGCGTGCGACAGCAGGAGGTACGGGTCGTGGAAGGGCGTGGTCTCGTACAGCGACAGGTTCGGGATGCCGACGAAGTGCTTCTGCACGCTCTGGCTGTGCGTCGGCCCGTAGCCGCGCCCGCCGCCGACCGGGCAGCGCACCACCACGGGCATCGGCACGCGGTGGCCGTACATGGTCACCGACTTCGAGACCAGGTTGAGCAGCTGGTCGAACGCGAGCGCGGCGAAGTCGCCGAACATCATCTCGACGACGACCTGATCACCGGACAGCGCGAGCCCCGCGGCCACCCCCGTGATGCCCGCCTCGCTCAGCGGGGTGGTCAGCACCCGGTCGGGGTGGGCCGTCGACAGTCCCCTGGTCACCTTGAACGCGCCGCCGTAGGGGTCCAGCACGTCCTCACCGAGCAGGTGCAGCGCTGGCCGCTCCGCGAACAGCCGGTGCAACGCCCCGTTGAGCCCCTCCACGACCCTCGGTGCAAGCGCTCTCACGACGTCAGCCCCTTCTCCGCCAGCACTTCCCGCAGCGCGCGCACCGACCGGCACGTCCGCGCCTCTCCGGCGGTCAGCCTGATCCCGTACGTCCGCTCCACTCCCGCGACGATCTGCAGGTGCCGCAGACTGGTCCACTGCGCGGACGTCGCGGTGCCGGTGTCGTCGCCGACGTCCGAGACGGGCACCTGCAGGACCGCGGCCACCAGCTCCACCAGCTCGCCCCGCGGCGACGGCTCACCCACCGGACACCACCGGCCGGGGCAGTCGTCCACCCGCTGGCTCCCACTCCGCCGGGGGTCGCGCGTCGACCTCCTCGGCCACGCGCTGCACCTCCGCGCGCACCCGCTCGTCGAGTCGCGAGAACTCCTCCCCCATGCGGGCGGACAGCTCGGCGTGCCAGTCGAGCGCCCACAGCGGCTCGACCTCCTCGGCGGTCCTGGTGTCGTCGCCCTTGCTGTGCGGGCCGAGCCGCCGCGTCGTGAACTGCAGCACGGCCGGGCGGTGCTCCTCGCGCACCCGCCGCACCACGGGAGCGGCCAGCTCCCGGATCTCCGTCAGGTCGTGCCCGGTGATCTCCAGGAAGTCGACGCCGAACGCGGCGGCGCGATCGGCGATCGAACCGGCCATCTGCAGGCGGGTCGGCGTGGACTGGGCGATCCCGTTGTGCTCGACCACCACCAGCACCGGCACCCGCCACAGCGCGGCCATGTTCAGCGCCTCGTACACCGCGCCCTCGCCCCAGGTGCCGTCGCCGACGTAGGCGACCGCGATGCGGCCGGAGCCGGTTCGCTTGTGGTGCAGGCCGATGCCGACCGCGACCGGCAAGCTCTGTCCCTGGACGCCGGTGGAGAGGAACCCGTCCCGGTGCAGGTGCTGGCTGCCGCCGACGCCCGAGCACACCGCGCCCGCGCGCCCCATGATCTCGGCGAGCAGTCCGGCCGGGTCGCGGAACCGGGCGAGGTAGTGACCGTGACCGCGGTGGTTGCTGAGCACGAAGTCGTCGGCGATCAGGGGTTCGAGCGCGACGGGAACGTACTCCTGACCGAGGCACGTGTGCGTCGTCCCGTTCAAGCGCCCCTCGCCGAACATGCGCAGGAGGAGGGTCTCGAAGTGGCGGATGGTCAGCAGCACCTCCACGTCCGAGGTCTCCGGCGGCGCGTTCGTGTCCCCTTGTACGGCTGTCATCGCGTCTGCTCCACGGTCATGACGTCACGACTCCTGACGGGCGTGGTGTGCACTCCCGAGTCACGTTAGGACGAAGCGCTACCAAGTCGATCGCCGTACCGGTATCAGCGGAGCGTCCTCCCTCTCCCCCGGCTCTCGCCCCGATCTCACGGGCTTGCCCCGGCGTCGACCGGGCCGTTCACTCGTGCGGGGCGCCCCTTCCGGTCGAGTTCGAGGGATGTCCACGTCCTCACCGCACCGAATTCGGTCCTCGGCGCGCGGCACCACCGTTCAGGGCGCCGCCGCGAGCCGCCGAGCCGAGCTGATCCGAGGAAGTGATGACATGTCGCCGTCTCCGCAGGTGCTCGTCGTGGGCGCGGGTCCCGCCGGTCTCTCGCTCGCGGCCGAACTGGCCGAATTCGGCATCTCCTGTCGCGTGGTGGAGAAGCGGACCCAGCGGCAGACCCTGTCCAGGGCGTGCACCGTCGAGCCCCGCACCCTGGAGCTGCTCGACATGCGGGGACGGGCCGCGGGAGTGCTCGCCAGGGGCCGCCGCTGCCAGCACCCCCCGCTCGGCAACGACCGCACCCTCGACTACGGGCTCCTCGACACCCCGTTCCCGTTCAGCCTGTCGATCCCCCAGGCCTGGACGGTGGACGCCCTGCGGGTGTCCGCCGAGGCGGCGGGCGCGGTGATCAGCCCCGGTGTCGAGATGACCGCGCTGCGACAGGACGAGTCGGGCGTGGACGTCGACCTGCGCGGGCCGGACGGTTCGAGCACCGTCCGCGTTCAGTACGTGGTCGGCTGCGACGGCGTGAACAGCGCGGTGCGGGACGCCGTGGGCGTCGACTTCGACGGCTGGAACTACGACGACTCGCTGATGATGGGCGACGTGAGGCTGGCGAACCCGCCGGGCGACGCGGAGTACGCGCGGATCACCCGGCGCGGCATGGTCGGCGTGTTCCCGTTCCAGGACGGCACGTGCCGGGTGATCGTGCTCGACCGGGAGAAGTTCCGCGTCCCCGCGGACACGCCGCTGACGCTCGACGACCTGAGCGAGAGCAGCGCCGCGATCCTCGGCACGGACATCGGCATCCAGGACCCGGTGTGGCTGTCCCGCTTCCGCAGTTCGCAACGTCACGCCAAGCGGTACCGCGTCGGACGGGTGCTGCTGGCGGGGGACGCGGCCCACACGCACATCCCGTCGGGTGGTCAGGGACTCCAGACCGCCGTCCAGGACGCGTTCAACCTCGGCTGGAAGCTGCGTGCGGTGCTCGCCGGGTGGGCGCCCGACGGTCTGCTCGACACCTACGAGGCCGAGCGGTACCCGATCGCGCGGGAGACCCTCCGCAAGACCGACCTCGCGTTCCGGTTCGAGACCTCCGACAGCCTGCCCGCCCGGCTGGTGCGCAAGGTCGTGATGGGGTCCATGCGGATCACGCCGCTGCACCGGCTCAACCTGGAGCACCTGTCCGGGATCACGCTGCGCTACCCCGCAGACGGCGGCGGCAGGTGGACCGGTCGCCGGGTGCCCGACCGCCCGCTGGTGGCCGGCGGGAGTGGTGCCACCCGGCTGTACGAGCTGTTCCGCGACGGCGGCTTCGTCCTGCTGGGCCCCGGCCCCGAGCCCGCGCACGCGGCGGCCTGGTCCAGCAGGCTGCGCACCGGCACGCTCGCCGAGCCGATCGGCAGGGGCTGGCCGCCCCACGTGCTGGTGCGCCCGGACGGCTACGTGGCCTGGGCGGGCACCGCGGTCGACGACGGTCTCACCGAGGCGCTGCACCGCTGGTGCGGAGAACCGGACCAGGTCGCGCGCTGAGCCCCGCGCGGCCCGCTCGGTGAGACGCCGAGCGGGCCGCGCGAGCGGTCATCCGGCGACCGGCTCGCCCAGCAGCGGCTCCCCGGCGGCGTACCTGCGGAAGTACGTGGCGGTCGGCGTGTCCGCGGCGGCCACGTCGTCCGGGCTGCCCTCCGCCACCACCGAACCGCCGTGGCGGCCCGCGCCGGGTCCGAGGTCGACGACCCAGTCCGCGGTCGCGGCGACCGGGACGTCGTGCTCGGAGATCACGACGGTGTTGCCGGAGTCGAGCAGCACGTCGAACGCGTCCACCATCCGCTGGATGTCCGAGGGGTGCAGGCCGGACACCGGCTCGTCGAGGATCACCAGGCCGGTCTTGCGGCTGCCGGTGCCCCGCTGGATCGCCGCGGCGAGCTTGAGCCGCTGCGCCTCGCCGCCGGACAGCTCGGTCGCGCTCTGACCGAGCTTCAGGTAGCCCAGCCCGACGCGGTCGAGCGCCGCGAACGTCGCGGCCAACTGCTTCGGCTCGGAGAACCGCTCCACCGCCTCGGCGACGGTCAGTTCGAGCACCTGGTCGATCGACAGGCCGTCGTGGGTGATGTCGAGGACCTCCGGCTTGTACCGCCTGCCGTCGCACTGGTCGCAGACCACCCACACGTCCGGCATGAAGTGCATGTCGACGAGCTTGCGGCCGTGCCCGCCGCACTCCTCGCACCGGCCGCCCGCGGTGTTGAACGAGAACCACGACGCGGTGAGGCCGCGTTCGCGGGCCACGGCGGTGTCGGCGAACAGTCCTCGGACGATGTCGAACGCCTTGCTGTAGGTGGCCGGGTTGGACCGCGGCGTCCGCCCGATCGGCTCCTGGTCGACGATCGAGACCCAGCTGAACGCGTCCACACCGCTCACCCGCTCGACCTGCTCGGCCGCGGTGCCCGCCAGCACCGCCTCCACACCGGTGCCGAGCGCGCTGAGCAGACTGCTCTTGCCGCTGCCGCTCACCCCGGTGATGCACGTCAGGCGCCCGACCGGGAACCGGACCTCGGACGCGGTCACGTTGTGCGCGCGCACCCCGTGCAGCGTCAACCAGCCGGAACCCCGTCCGACCGGACGACGAGCCCGTCGCACGCGTGGACCACTGCCCGCCAGGTACTTGCCGGTGAGCGAGTCCGGGTGCGCGGCGACGTCGGCGGGCTTGCCGGTGACGACCACCTCGCCGCCGTCCCGCCCGGCCCCCGGCCCCATGTCGACCACCCAGTCGGCCCTGGCGATCAGCTCCGGGTCGTGCTCGACCAGCAGCACCGTGTTCCCGGCCGCGCGCAGCTCCAGCGCGATGTCGAGCAGGTGCGCCTTGTCCGCCGGGTGCAGCCCGGTGCCCGGTTCGTCCAGGACGAAGGTGATCCCGCTGAGCTCGGTGGTCAGCTGCGCCGCGAGGCGCGTGCGCTGCAACTCTCCGCCGGACAGCGACGTGGCGGGGCGGGAGAACTGGATGTGCGCGAGACCGAGCCGGTCGAGCAGCGTCAGCTTGCGGTTCAGGTCCAGCAGCAGCGGCTCACCCACTTCGCGCTGCGCGTCGCCCAGCTCGCCGAGCACGACGTCCACCCAGGAACGCACCTCGTGGATGTCGAGCTCGACCAGCTCGGGATAGGTCCGGCCGCCGAGCGCGATGGTCCGCGCGGCCTCGCCGTAGCCGGTCCCGCCGCAGCTGCGGCACGGCGACTTGCGCATGTAGGGCAGGTAGCGCTGCTTCGCGCTCGGGGTGCTCGCGTTGGCGAACACCCGTTCCACCTCGGCCAGCGCGCCGCGAAGCGGTTCGGAGTTGGTGTAGGTCCAGGTCGCGGACTCGTTCTTGTTGGGCATGTCGATCGTGGCCTCGATCGCCTCGTCGCCCGTCCCGTAGAACACCTCGTGCCGGAACTGCTCGGGCAGTTCCCGCCACGGCTTGGAGAGGTCGACGCCCCGCTTCTCGGCGAGCGCCGGCACGAACGCGTGCTCGCCGGAGCGCCACTTGCTGTACCAGGGAGACGCGCCGCCGAACAGCGGCAGCGCGGGGTCGACGACGACGAGGTCCTCCTGCGCCTGCCAGCGTCCGCCGACGCCGTGGCACACCGGGCAGTGTCCCTCGGGCGAGTCGCGGTCGAAGTGCGCCGTGCTGAGGTGCTGGTTCTGCGCGTGGTCGGCCGCGAGACCGGGCAGGCGCGAGAACAGCAGCCCGAGGTGCCCGTCGACGCCGGTGACCGTCGCGACGGTGGAGCGCGGGTTGCGGTTGAGCCGCCGCTGGTCCACCGCGAGCGTCGGACCGAGCCCGAGGACCCGGTCGACCTTCGGCCGGTTCCTCTGCGGGATGTACTGCCGGACGAACGGCGACAGGCCCTCCAGGTACCGCAACTGGGCTTCGCTGTGGATGGTGTCGATCGCCAGCGACGTCTTCCCGCTCCCGCTCACCCCCGTGAAGGCGACGACGTGCCCCTTGGGAATCCGGACGGAGACGTTCCGCAGGTTGTTCGTCCGGGCCCCGTGCACCTCGATCTCCGAAGCGTCGCCTGTCAAGGTCGTCATCACTCCTCACAAAGTCGAAAACTGGTGTTGTCGCGCGTGCTCCGACGCCCGCGGGCCACGACCCTCGGCAGACCGCGGCGACGGGGCCTCCGACCAGGAGGCACCGTCGCCGGTCCGACGTCCCCTCTCCTCGCGGAGCGCGCACGGGACGCCCCGTGCGGCGGTCCGGCCAGGATCAGGAGCGGGCTGCCGCGCCCAGGGTCGCGGTGAGCACGAGGTAGCCGTTGTCCGGGCTGGCCGCGGCGCGGCGCATGAGGTCGATGTACTGGTCGACCGGTTCCGGACCGCTCAACCGCGACAGCTCGTCGCGCCGCGCCGCCACGGCGTCGGCCATGATCACGCCGGTGCGCGCCACCCTGTCGCTGATGTCGCGGATCTCGACGTCGACGAAACCGTTGGCGGCCAGCAGTTCGGAGTACTCGTCGGCGGTGGCGAACGCGCTCACGTGGTAGGCCGCGCAGATCTCGTCGAGGACCCGGCGGCCCTCGGGACCGACCGGTGGGATCTCGACGGTGTCGGCGATCGCCAGCCGGCCGCCGGGACGCAGCACCCTGGCCGCTTCGGCGATCGCCTTGCCGCGGTCCGGCATGTGGAGCATCGACTCGATCGCGTAAGCGGCGTCGAACGAGTCGTCGGCGAACGGCATCGCCATCGCGTCGGCGTACTGGAAGACCGCCACGTCCGCCCGGCCTGCTTCGGCGGCGCGCTGGGCGGCCTGCTCCACCTCGACCTCGCTGATGGCGATGCCGGTGACGCGCACGGACCTGGTCGCGACGAGCTGGAGGGCCGGCTTGCCCACGCCGCAACCGATGTCGAGCACCTCGGCGCCGGGCGCCGGGTCGAGCGCGGTGATCAGCAGGTCGGTCAGCCGGGCCGTGGCGGTCTCGACGGTGCTGTCGTCGGCGTCGTCCTCCCAGTAGCCGTAGTGCAGGTTCTCCCCCCACGCCTTGTTGAGGACCTGGCCGAGACCTTCGTAGAACCCCGCAACGTCGTTCGTGCCGGAGGCCTGCTCGGTAGCCATCACGTCTCCCTGTCAGATGTCCGCGGCCACCCGCGACCCCGGTCCTCGAGACCGGCCCGGACCACCAGGATCATCCACTGTGGACAACACAGGAACATCGAGCCCAGATGGTTCCGGGGTGAAGCGCCGGGCCGGACGGTGGTCACAATCTTGGTCAACTTTTTTCTATCGGCGACCGGCTGGAGTGTCAAGGGGCCGGGCACGGACCCCCCGAACAGCGGAACGGCGACGTCCGATCGGAGCCGTGCACCCTACCACGTCGCACTGGAACGCCCGCACGAACGACCGCGACCCCACCACCACCGTCCTCACAGGACCGTCCGACGGACCCGTCGCAGGTCAGACCGACAGGATGATCATCTGAAAGCCCCTCACGCCCGACCACGACCGGTCCTGGCTAGAGTTGCCCGATGCGCGAGACCCCCGAAGAACTCCACCAGCTCCAGGCTCTGCTCGACGCTTCCCTGTCCAGCTCCAACTCCCACCTCCGCTCCCTGCTCACCGAGCGCACGATGACCGCGGAGCAGCTCACCGGGGTCCTGGACGGCATGTGCACGCTCGCCCTGTCCACCGTGACGGCGAAGGGCGAGCCACGCATCAGCGGTGTGGACGGGCACTTCCTGCACGGCACGTGGTACTTCGGCACGGCGCGCGACGCCGGCAAGGCCCGCCACCTCGCCGCTCGCCCGGCCGCCAGTGCCGCGCACATGCGCGGTGAGGACCTGGGCGTGTTCACGCACGGCACAGCGGTCCCCCTCAACCCCGAGGGCGCAGAGCCGGACGCGGACTGGCCAGAACTGCTCGCGTACCTCAAGGACCACTACGGCGAGAACGCCTTCGAGTGGGACACGGACGTGATCTACTACCGGCTGCGCCCGCACTGGATGACGGTCTTCGCCCCCGACGTCGCGAAGCTCGTCGCCGGATGACCGTCGGCTCGTCGCGCGGCTGACGTCACCGTCCGAGTCGGAGGCCGTGACCGGCGCCGTCGACCCGCACGCGCCCACCGGCGTCGAGCACCGGCTCGTGAGGTTCTGCCCGTCCGGACGGGCACCGGTGCACCGAACCCCCCTCTGATCGCCCGATCTCCTGCTGCGGTCGAGTGGTGACGGACTTCGAGCTCCCGCTGTACGGGCCGACACCGAACGCGGCGACCTCGCTCCCCGAGTCGCCTTCTCGGGTCAGCGTCCCGTCCGTTCGCCGTCACCTGCTCTTCCGGGAGCACCGTCGTGTCCGGTGGCCACGACACCGGGCCTGAGCGCTGTCGAGCTTGCGCACCTGCACGCCTCGTTCCCGGACACCGCGAGCAGGGCCGGGCTGCTCGCCGAGATCGACCCGCTCGCCCGCGACGGCCGCACAGCGTTCGACGTGCTCACGATCCAGTTCCTCGGCCACCAGACGCTCCGCCGGAGGAGCAGCGAGGACCAGGCAGTCGTGCACCTGTGCGAGACCTCGCGCGAACTCCTCCGGTACCACCAGGCGCATCGTGGGGACCTGCTCTCGCTCGGGGGGCGTCGGACAAGGTGCGGACCGGGCCGGTCCGCGTGCTGTTCGAGCTGCGGCCGATCTCGGCCGTGTCCGGGCTCCGGCTGACCGGCGGGCGGGCGTCGTGGTCGCGGAGCGGGAGGACGACCGCCTGGTCGCGTCGCGTGTCGCCGCGCGGCGGTCAGCAGGGCTGCGCTGACCGGTCCGCCGTCGCCCGGTCAGCGCAGCTGATCGGCGATCTGCTCCATGCCCCGCCTGATCAGCTGTCCGTACGCGTCGTCGCCCAGCGCGCCGATCGTGGCCCGCGCCCGGTCGAGGTGCTCACGCGCTCGGTCGAGGTCGCCCAGCTCGCGGTAGCACTCGCTCAGGTTCAGGTGCAGCGACGGGTACAGGCCGGCCACCAGGGGCGTCACCCCGGCCTGCGCCATCCGCGCATCGGTCAGCAGATCGGCGGCCGCCAGTGCTCGCTGGTCCCAGACCAGCTCGCCCCCCACGTCGTCCTGCAGGTCGGCCATCGCGTGCGCGAGCGTGCACCGGTGCAGGGGATCCCCCCGCTCGCCGCCGATCTCGTCCCAGATCTCCGCGAGCAGGAGGCGAGCGGCTTCCCGATCGCCTCCGTGGCCGAGCTGCACCGCTCCGCCTATCCGGACGATCGTCGGATCTGCGATCATCGCCAGCTCCTTCCCCACCCCGACCGTACGCCGTTCCTCTCCGAGGAGGACGTCGTCGATCCGAGCGCCGAGCGGAGGGCACGCCGTGCGGTGCGCGGACCTCGCTCCCCGGTCGTCACCGTTGGTGTGAACCCCCGATCCGGCCGTCACGTTCACCGGCCTCCGGACGATCGTGCAGGTGCAACCCCGGAGAGGAAGGGTCGGCGTCATGAGTCGAACCGGTGCGGACGTGCACGAGCCCAGCAGCGACGCCCCACCGGTGGTCGCCGAGGTCGACCGGATCGCGGCGCACGCCGACCCCGTCGTCCGCAACCTGCAGATCACCCACTGCTACCACCGGCTGTCGCGGGCGCTGGCCGCTCGCACCGGCGGGGCCTCGAACTGGTGCACCTTCGCGGTGTGGGCGTCCAAGCAGGTGGGGCAGACCATCCGCCAGGAGGACCTGGCACGCGCGGTGGGGCGCCTGCTGAAGTCCTCGCCCGAGGCGGCCGCCGGGATCGACCTGGTGGTGCGCAGCCTGCGGCGGGCCGTTCCCCGGAAGACCCTGGACAGCGCTCACCAGCTGGTGCGCCAGGCCGTGGTGACGACCGCGCGGCTCGACGACGTCAGCGCCGCGTCGGCACGGGGCAACCTCAAGGTCTTCGAGGAGATCGCGCGCGAGTTCGCCCGCTTCCTCGCCGAGTTCGCCGACGACCCGGCCGCCGACGACCAACGACGGATCGAGGAGTTC
Source organism: Umezawaea beigongshangensis (assembly GCF_016464305.1). Classification (GTDB taxonomy): domain Bacteria; phylum Actinomycetota; class Actinomycetes; order Mycobacteriales; family Pseudonocardiaceae; genus Umezawaea_A; species Umezawaea_A beigongshangensis. The sequence goes on along the minus strand of NZ_JAEIOJ010000012.1, from coordinate 121,636 downwards.
TGCGACGCGCTGCGACCCGGTGAGCCGCCCGAGGGCCAGCGCTACCTCCGGCAGGCCTTCCCCCGGTACCACCGGGCGATGACCACCGCCGACCCCGAGCGGCGCGCCGAACTGCTGCTCCTGGCGAACGTCGAGATCGGCCTGCACGAGCAGACCCGGCTGCAACCCGAGATCACCGCCGCGCTGGAGGCCCCGGTGGTCGACCCCCGCGAACTCGAACGCCGGCTGTTCGAGCTGATCCTGCCGGGCAACCGGGTGGTCCGGTCGCTGCGCCTGGCGCTGCTGACCGTGCTGGGCAGGCGAACCGCCGTGCGCATCGCCGGCGAGCAGCTGGCCGACCACGCGCGCGTGCTGGTCCGGCGTGCGGTCACCGAGCACCTGATGACCCTGGCGCTGCCCGGTGGTGAACTGCTCGACCTGGGCGACGACCTGCCCGCGACGTTCCCACCGCTGCTCGCGGAGCTGTCCGACCCGGAACTGCTGGCACTGCTCGCGATCGTCGATCCGACCGGGAACAGCGTGCTCGGCACGGCCGCGCGCGACTGGGCCGACCTGCCCGACCGGATGCACTACATCGCGGACATGTTCCGCTGCCACGCCCAGCGCGGCGACCTGCTCGATCCGCCGTTCACCCCCGAGCAGGTCGAGGCGCTGGTCGACGGGCGCCGCCCGACCGGCGAACTCTGACCCGGAGACCCCTCTCTGGTCCCAAAGGACCAGTGCGGTCCCGACCTTCGGTGGTGGCGCGGCGACCGCGTTCGCCGTGAGGCTCGTCCTCCCGTCCCCACACGCGAGGAGTGTCATGCGCCGATCCACCACGACGGGCGTGGTGACGACGTTGTTGCTGTCCGTCCTCACCACTCCCGGCACAGCGCTCGCCGAGCCCGCCGGGAACCCGCTCGATCCCTACCTGGGTCAGCAGCTCAGCTGGGGCGAGTGCCTGTTCACCCAGTCCCCGGACGCGCGGCCCGCGCAGTGCGCGCTGGTGCGCGTGCCGCGCGACTGGGCCGATCCGGCCTCCGGCACGGACCTGCAGGTCTCCATCAGCCGGGTCCCGGCCACCGGTGAGCGCACCGGCGTGCTGCTGACCAACCCCGGCGGTCCCGGCGGCCAGGGCACCTCCCTGGCCGGAGCCCTGGCCGCGCTGCAACCCGCCCTCAACGAGCAGTACGACATCATCGGCATGGACCCCCGCGGCACCGGCCAGGAAGGCGGCACCACCCCCCAACAGCTCGGCCTGATCTGCTCGGTGCCCACCAGCGAACTCACCACCAGGACCGACCTCGACGCGCGCGACCGGTCCGCCGACAGCATCGCCGAACACCAGAAGAACCCCCGCGCCATCGCCGAGGCCTGCCAGAGCGACGCGCTGACCCCGTTCATCACCACCTGGCAGACCGCCCACGACATGGACCTCGTCCGCCACCTGCTCGGCCAGGAGAAGCTGCACTACCTCGGCTACTCCTACGGCAGCTGGCTCGGCGCCAAGTACGCCTCGCTGTTCCCGGAGAACACCGGGAAGGTCGTGCTCGACTCCAGCGTGAACTGGCAGGGCAGGCTCCAGGCGGCCTTCGAGGACTTCCCTCGCATCGGCCAGCGGCAGTTCGAGGACGTGTTCCTCCCCTGGGCGGTCCGGCAGTACCCCGATCTCCTCGGCCCCACCGCGGAACGGGCGGCGGAGCTGTGGGAGCAGAGCCGCGTCTACTTCCGCGACAACGGTGTCGCACCCGACACCTGGGACTCGCTGTTCGTCGGCATGGGCAGCGAGTTCCGCTTCCTGCTGGCGGGTGGTTTCTTCGCCGCGGCGGTGCGCGAGATGAACGGCGTGCCGGAGGCGGCGGCCGCGTCGCCGGAGGTGCGGGAGCGGACGGACGCCGTCTCCCGCGAGGTCTTCGGGGTTCCCGTCGCAGACCTGACCGCGGCGCGAGTCGGCACGGCTCTCGCGGAGGACCACACGAAGGTGGCCGGCACCAGGCTCGCCGTCGCGTGCGGGGACCAGCGGACCCGGCCGGCCGCGTGGTACCGCGCCCTCAGCGAGACCCAGGGCCGCCGCTACCCGTTGTTCGGCTGGCTGTACGGACTCAGCGAACCCTGCGGGTTCTGGTCCGACGCACCGCGCCAGCACCTGCCGAACCTGCCCGCGGAGATCGCCGGACAGGTCCTGGTCGTGCAGGGCGAGTTCGACCCGCAGACCGGCTACGAATCGGCTCGCTCGGCCGTGCGGGCCGCGCCGGGAGTGTCGCTGGTGGCCGTGGACGACGCGGCGTTCCACGGTCAGTACGCCCTGGAGGGCAATCCGTGCGTCGACGGCGCGGTGAACGTGTTCCTGCTGCGCAACTCCAGGCCGGGCGACATCACCTGCCCCGGCACGCCGCTGCTGGGTGAGGACGTCGTCCACCCGGTGGACGGTCCCGTGCGCGGTCAGCAGACCATGAGCACCGCCGAGGTCCAGCCGTCGTCCCCGCTGCGCGAGGCGGTCCGGAACAGGATCGTCGAGGCCAACGCGCGCTGAGCGCGGGCCGCCGGGGACGGGCCGGGGCAGCATCCCGGTCCGTCCCCGGCGGCGTGGTGGCCCGTCGTCGCCGGTGCCGTGCGGGCCGCAACTACCACCGAATGTTTCGTTGAAGTTTCGTCCGGTGACAGTTACGCTGACGACTGGCCTGGGAGCGCTCCCAGGTTCCGCCGCCGCTCAACGATCTGAAGAGTGGAGGTTCACCCATGCGCATGCGCAGCACCTCCGGGTCCGTCACCACACGACGGGGCCTCATCGCGCTGGTCGTCAGCGTGTTGGCCAGCATGTTCGTCCTGGTCCCGACGGCTTCGGCGCACGGCACCATCGTCAGTCCCGCCACCCGCGCCTACCAGTGCTGGCAGTCCTGGGGCAGTCAGCACACGAACCCCGCGATGCAGCAGCAGGACCCCATGTGCTGGCAGGCCTTCCAGGCCAACGCCGACACCATGTGGAACTGGATGAGCGCGCTGCGGGACGGCCTGGGCGGGAACTTCCAGGGAGCGACCCCCGACGGGCAGCTCTGCAGCAACGCCCTCTCGCGCAACAACTCCCTGAACACCCCCGGCAAGTGGAGGACCACCAACGTCGGCAGCAACTTCTCCATCCAGCTGCACGACCAGGCCAGCCACGGCGCTGACTACTTCCGGGTCTACATCAGCAAGAACGGGTTCGACCCGGCCACCCAGCGCCTGGGTTGGGGCAACCTCGACTTCATCACGCAGACCGGCAGGTACGCCCCGGCCAAGGACATCACGTTCAACGTCCAGACCAACGGCTCCTACAGGGGACACCACGTCCTGTTCACCATCTGGCAGGCCTCGCACCTGGACCAGGCGTACATGTGGTGCAGCGACGTGAACTTCGGCTAGAAATCCGATCGACCCGAATCCGCGAGCGCATCGGCCCGGCGCCAGCACCGGCGCCGGGCCGATGCGCGGCGGGAGACCGCGATCGACACCGGAGAGCCACGACCAGCCCGGCGTCCGCACATCGCGACCTGGGCCAGCTCCACCACGACGACGGTGGCGCGGTGATCCCGGCCGAACGGCGCCAGAGATTCGGGCACGGCGCCGAGATCGGCGGTCCGCCCCTCGCCGGACCTGCGAGCGGCACCGGCGAACCAGCCCGCTGACGCGGCCACCCTGCTGTCCGCCGGGGAGCGCCACACCGTGCGCCTGCCCGCCCGTGCTCCAGCCGACGACGACCGCGTCGGAGACGCCGAGCTCCCGCACGAAGCCGGTGAGCACGGCCGCGTGTCCCGGCAACGAGTGGTCGGCCGGGTCCGTCGATCTGCACGCTCAACTGCTTCACGCAACGCCCCTCGGTTCCGCCGACTGTTCCCCCGGCCGCCACCCGGACGCGGCCTGCGGGCTCCCATCTGCACCAGGTGCGCCGATCCCGGCCCACGACGCGCGCCGAGCGCGTCCGAACTCCGGCCGGTCGCGGCACGGCTGGACCGACCGGCCCGCCGGTCGCGCAGCGCCGCGCGGTCGAGCTTTCCGCTGGCGGTGAGCGGAAGCGCGTCGAGCGCCGTGACGATCGCCGGAACGGGGTGCGCGGGCAGCCGTTCGGCGAGCGCGGGTCGCGGGTTCACCGCCCGAGGTGCACGTCCGCGCACCCGTGCTCACGACCGGCATCACCCGGCGGACGGTCCGGTCCACCGCTGGACGTCGCCGTCGGAGCGGCGCCGCTCGCGGTAGCGTCCCGGTGAGGTGCCGTGCTCCCGCTTGAAGGCGTTGGCGAAGGCGAACGGCGAGGAGTAGCCGCAGCGCTCGGCGATCGACGCCAGCGGCAGCTCCGTCTCCCGCAGGAGCCCGGTGCCGAGGGTGAGTCGCCAGCGGGTCAGGTAGGTCAGCGGCGGCTGCCCCACCAGCGCGGTGAACCTGCGGGAGAAGGCGGCCCTGGACAGCCCGGCCCGCGCCCCCAGCTCCTCGACCGTCCACCGCCGGGCCGGGTCCTCGTGCACGCAGCGCAGGGCGGTGCCGACCACCGGGTCCGCGAGCGCGGCGCACCAGCCCGGCGCACCGCTGTCGGCCTGAGCCGTCAGGTGCTCCCGCAGCAGGAACAGCAGGAGCACGTCCAGCAGCGCCGGGACGGCGGCGTCCGCGCCGAGGCCGGGGTCGTGCAGCTCACCGCCGAGCAGGGAGACCACACCGGCCAGCGCCGGGTGTCCGCACAGACGCACCGACAGGTGGATCACCTCCGGCAGCTCTGCCAGCAGCGGGTGCGTGTGACCTCCGCCGAGCTGGTACGCCCCGCACAGCAGTTCCACGGGCCGGTCCGCGTCCCCGTCGAGGTCGGTGAGCGCGTGCCCGGCGCCGCGCGGCGTGAGCACCACGTCACCGGGCCCGAGGACGAACGGGGCGGCACCGGGCACGACCACCCGGCAGCCGCCCGCGAGCACCAGGTGGAAGCCGATCCCGGAGAACGCCGCGAACTCGGTGCGCCAGGTGCCGCGCCGGTCCTCCCTGTTGGCGAACGGTCGGCCGACGCGGAGAGCGCTGACCACGTCGCTGAGCACGTCCATGCCACAACCGTACCTCCAGCGAGACGATCGATTATCCATCGAGCACGATCGACCATCGAACGTGCTCGTGAAGCGGCATAACGTGCAGGACATGGAAACGATGACCCTGGGCGAGGTGGAGATCACCCGCGTCCTGGAGTGGGCTGGTCCGATCGCGCCGATGTCCGTGCTGTTCCCCGACCTGGACCAGCACCCCTGGCGCGAGAGCGACGAGCGGCCGGGACCGCAGTTCTGGCACCGGGCCACCGACGACTACCTGGCGGCGGTGCAGACGTGGGTGCTGCGCAGCGAGGGCAAGGTCGTCCTCGTCGACACCGGCGTGGGCAACAACAAGGAGCGGTCCTACATGCCGGCGTGGACACACCGCGACGGCGACTTCCTGGACCAGCTGGCCGCGGCGGGGGTGCGTCCCGAGGACGTCGACCTCGTGATCAACACCCACGCCCACGCCGACCACGTCGGCTGGAACACCCGCCTCGTCGACCGCACCTGGGTGCCGACCTTCCCCAACGCCACCTACCTGATCGCCGAACCCGACTTCACCTACTGGAACCCCCGCAACAACATCCCCAAGCGCGGGTCCGTCAACGGCGTCAGCGCGCACCTGGCCAACGGCTCCCTCTTCGAGGACAGCATCGACCCCGTGCACCGGGCGGGCCAGACCCTGCTGTGGACGGGCACCACCCACCGGATCGACCGCAACCTCACCCTCGAACTCGCCCCCGGCCACACCCCCGGCTCCACCGTCGTGCGCCTGGGATCGGGCACCGACCGCGCTCTGTTCGTCGGCGACCTGGTGCACACACCGGCGCAGTTCACCCACCCGTGGTGCGACACCTGTCTCAGCGAGGACCAGGCCGCGGCCACCAGGTCGCGGACGCGCATCCTGGAGGAGGCGGCCGACCGCAGAGCTCTCGTGCTGCCCGCCCACTTCCCCGGTCACGGCGCGGCCGAGATCACCCGCTCCGGCAGCGCCTTCGCCGTGCGCCGCTGGGCGCCGTTCACCGACGTCTCCCCGGAGGTCGACCCCGCAGCGGCTCCGAGCGCGTGAACCGGTGCGGGCGGCCGAGTCGCCGACGCCCCGGCGCGACCCGCGTACCCCTTCCACGACCGCAGGAGGAGCACGAGCCCGAACGGGCGGTCCGCCGGACGGGCGGTGATCGTCACCGGTGACGGTTCGGGCCTCGGGGGCAGCCGCGGCTGCCCCCGAGGGGGTGCGGGTCCGGCGCGGAGACCCGGTCCGCGATCCGGCCGCGAGCGCGGTGCGGACGTCCGCGGACGCGCGCACCGCGCGCTCCCCGTCGTCCGGGTGATCCTGCGCCGCGGCCGGGTCGGAGTCCGCGACGGCGTGGTAGACGTCGTGGATGGTCTTCGACGCGACGGTGCAGGAGATGGTGCGGGCGAACCGGGCGAACTGGGACGCCCGCACCCCCGTGCACGTGGCCAGCGAGTTCTACGGCATCGGCACCCGCGACGCGCGGGAGTGGTTCGCCGACTTCGAGTGGGACGACCTCGGCGAGCTGGCCGGGCGCGACCTCATCCACCTCCAGTGCCACCTCGGGGTCGAGACGATCGCCTTCCCGCGTGCCGGAGCGCGGACGGTCGGGCTGGACTTCTCCGGCGCCGCCGTCACCTGGGCCAGGCGCATCGCGCGCGAGGCCGGGGTCGACGTCGAGTACGTGCAGGCCGACGTGCACGACGCGGTCGAGGCGGTGGACGGCCGCACGTTCGACGTGGTCTACACCGGCAAGGGCGCCCTCTGCTACCTGCCGGACCTCTCCCGCTGGGCGGCGGTGGTCGAGGCCCTGCTCAAGCCCGGCGGCGTCCTCTACCTCTGCGAGTTCCACCCGCTGCTCAACGCCCTCGGCCCCAAGCCCGACGGCGGCGCGGAACTCCTGCTGCGGCACGACTACCTGCCGGGACGCGGACCCGTCGAGCGCGACAGCACCCACACCTACACCGACGGTCCGGCGCTGGCCCGCGACACGACGGCCTACGAGTGGGCCCACGGTCTCGGCGAGGTCGTCACCGCGCTCGTCGGTGCTGGCTTCACCGTCGACCGGCTCACCGAGACCGAGCTGATCCCGTGGCAGCGGTGGCCGCACGCCGTGCGCGCGGACAACGGCTGGTGGCGTCTCCCCGACGACGCGCCCCGCGTCCCCCTGCTCTACGGCCTGCGCGCCACGCGCACCTGACACCGGTCCTCGGCGGGCACGGCGGGACCGATCGCCGGCCCGTTCACACCGGGTCGGCGACCGCGTCCAGCTCGGCTTCCAGCAGCGCGCGGACGGCTCGCGGCGGGAGCCGGTCCCGGAAGGCCGCCGCCTGCAACGTCAGGCCGTCGACGAAGACGTGCAGGCGACCGGCCCGCCGTTCCAGCAGCGGGTCCTGGAGCTCGTCGCCGATCGCCCCCGGCGGTGCGACCCCGCAGCGGTGGGCCACGGCGAGACGGCAGACGTGGCGCTCGCCCGACCACGCGGTCCGGCGCACCTCCGCCAGCGTGCCGTCCACGCGGGAGCGCATCAGGCAGGCGAGCCAGACGTCGACCTCCACGCGGCGTTCCGCGTCCAGCGGCAGCAGTTCCTCCAGCAGGCGCTGAGCCCGCTCGGGACCGGGCAGGTCGGCTTCGAGGTGGGCGGTGAGGCGGGCGGTCACGGCGGAGGCCACCTCCTGCGCGGCGAACAGGACGAGTCCGCGCTGGCTGTCGAAGTAGTGGCGCAGCCCGCCGACCGACACCCCGGCCTCGTCGGCCACCCGCCGGACCGTGGCGCCCTCGATGCCCTCCCGGTCGATCACGGCCCAGACCGCGCGCGCCAGTGCCGCGCGCCGCTGGGCGTGGTCCACGAGCTTCGGCACGGACTTTTTATAGCACGGACGTGCGGTTTCTATTACAGTACAACTGTGCTGAATAAGATGGGTGGACCGGGGATCGGTGTGCTCGCCGCGGGAGCGACGATCATCGCCGGATCGGTGCTGCTGCTGGTGCTGACCGGGAACACCTCCGTCAGGTACTCCGCCGACCACGGCGACACCGTCGCGGTGTGGACGCGGTGGGTGCCCGCCCTCGTCGGCGTCCTGGCCGTCCGGCTCGTCCCGGCCCGGTCCCCCGCCACCGTTCCGGCGACCCGCGGGATCCGGGTCGAGGCCGGCGTTCTCCTCGTGGCCGCGCTGGTGTTCGCGCTGACGCTGCGCCTGGCGGGCGGCGGCGAACCGGCACACGTGCTGCTGAAGGCGTCGCTGCTGCTGGCGGTGCCGCTCGTGCTGTTCCGGGTCCGGCGCGGATCGCCCGCGATCGCGCTCGACGGCCACGCGCAGCTGGCTCCGGTCGTTCCCGTGGCGGCGTGGCTGCTGCTGAGCTGCGCAGGGCCGTTCGCCCTGCGGCCGAGCGACTACGCGGACACCGTCGACGCCGCCACGCTGATCGCGACCGTGGTCGTGGTGTTCCTGGTGAACGCCCTGCTGGAGGAGGTGTTCTACCGGCGGTGGTCGCAGACGCGGTGGGAGGCGGTCCTGGGCCGCTGGCCCGCGATCGTGCTCGCGTCGCTGCTGTGGGCGGCGTGGCACGTCGCGATCCAGGGCGTCGGCGATCTGCCGGTGGACCTCGCGTCGGCGTTCGCGAACCAGGGCGTCCAGGGGCTGTTCCTCGGCTACCTGTGGAGCCGGTACCGGCTGATGTGGCCGCTCCTCGTCGTCCACGGGGCGATCAACGCCCTTCCGCTCTTCCTCTGAGCCCCGCACGAGGGCGCGCGACGGCGTGCCCGCCGCGCACTACCCTGCGTGGATGCCGGGTGTGATCGATCGGCCGCGGTCCCGCTCGCGGTGGCCGCAGGCCGCGCTCTGGGTGGCGTTGACGGTTCCTCTCGCACTGGAGGCGGCGCGACTCGACCACGCGGCCGTCCGCTGGGCGGAGCTGGTCGGCGGCGGTCTGGTGCTGGGCGCGGCCGTGGTGTTCTTCGACCGGTTCCCGGTCGCGACGCTGTGCCTGCTCGTCGCGGCGGCGGCGGTACCGGCGCTGGTGCTGACGCCGACGGTCACCGATCCGGCCGGGGTGTGGCCCTTCCTCGCGGCCGCGGTCTTCGGGTTCCGCGCCGGGCGGCGGCTGGACGACACGCGCTCGGTGCTGTCCTCGCTGGCCGCGGTGGTGCTGGCCGGACTGCCGGTCAGCGTGCTGGTGGACGGTTCGGCGCGGGGTGGCTTCGGGCTGCTGTTCGGTCTCTACGACTGGTTCCTGCTGGTGCTGGTCCTGCTGATCGTGGTCCTGGTGCCGTGGCTGGTCGGGCGGTACCGGCGGCAGCGGGCCGAGCTCGCCGCGGCCGGGTGGGAGCGCGCCGCACTGCTGGAACGCCAGCAGCGGCTGGAGGTCGAGCGAGCGCGACTGCGGGAACGGGCCAGGATCGCGCGGGACGTGCACGACTCGCTCGGCCACGAGTGGGGGCTCATCGCGCTGCGCGCTGCCGCGTTCGAGGTGAGCGCGGACCTGCCGGAGCGGCACCGTGCGGCGGCGGGTGAGCTGCGTGCCGGTGTGGCGGAGGCGACCGAGCGGTTGCGGGAGTTCATCGGGGTGCTGCACCCCGACGGCGAGCCCTCGCCGCGGGAGCGGACCGACGTCGCCGGTCTGGTCGAGCGCGCCGCTGGCGCGGGCGTGGACGTCGTGCTGGAACCGTCGGAACCACCGGTGGAGCCGTTGCCCGCGCCGGTGGAGCGGGCGGCGCACCGGGTGGTCCAGGAGGGCCTGACCAACGCCGCCAGGCACGCTCCCGGCGCGGCGGTCACCGTCCGGCTCGAACACCGGACGGGCAGCACGGTGGTGACCGTCGCGAACGGACCGGCGAGCGAGCGGCCGGGTGCCGCCACCGGTGGTGGCCACGGGCTGGTGGGACTGGCCGAGCGCGTCCGGCTGCTCGGCGGCGCGCTGGAGGCCGGTCCGCGAGACGGCGGGTTCGCCCTGGTCGCCACGCTCCCGCACGACGCTCCCCCGGCCGACCCGCCAGCGGACCCGAACGGGAGCGGTGGCGAGTCGGACCGCGCCCGTGCCCGCACTCGCGGCGAGGCGCGGCACCGTCTCGCCCGCGCGGTGCGGGCGCCAGCGCTGGCGGGTCTCGTGGTCGCCGTGCTCACGACGGCGCTCTACGCCCTGGTCGGTGCGAACAACAGCCTCGCCCCGGCGGTGTTCGAGCGGATCCCGGTCGGCGCGTCCCGCACGGAGGTCGAGGCGCAGCTGCCCCCGTTCCAGATCCTGGGTGATCCGGAACGTATGCTCCCCGCGCCGCCGCGTGGCGCGCGGTGCCGGTACCACTGGTCCGACGTGCAGAGCGACGAGCAGCTCTTCTTCCGGCTGTGCTTCGCGGCCGACCGGTTGGTGGTCAAGGAGATCGTCCCGCGCAGCGCGATCTCGGCCGGGGCCGAGTGAGGGGGATCCGTGATCCGTGTGGTGCTGGCCGACGACGAGCCGCTGATCAGGGCCGGTGTCCGGGCCGTGCTCGCCGCGGAGCCGGACTTCGACGTGGTCGCCGAGGCCTGCGACGGGCACGAGGTGGTGGCACTGACCCGTGCGCACCGGCCCGACGTCGTGCTGCTGGACATCGTGATGCCCCGGCTGGACGGACTGTCGGCGGCCGCCGAGATCCACCGCACCGTGCCGGGCACCGGCCTGATCGTGCTGACGACGTTCTCGGAGGACGAGCACATCGTGCGCGCGTTCGACGGTGGCGCCAGCGGCTACCTGCTCAAGACCGGTGATCCGCAGGAGCTGTTCACCGCCATCAGGGCCGTGGCCGGTGGCGCGGCGTACCTGTCGCCGAAGATCGCGCAGTGGGCCATCCGGCGGCTCGACACCGGCGTCGGCCGGACGTCCGGCGCGGCGCGGGCCCGCGAACTGGTCGACGGTCTCACCGCCCGCGAGCGCGAGGTGCTGGCGCTGGTCGGCAGCGGGTTGTCCAACGCGGAGATAGCGAGGCGGCTGCACGTGGTCGAGGGCACCGTGAAGACGTTCGTCAGCTCGATCCTGCGTGGACTGGCGGTGCCGAACCGGGTGCGGGCGGCGATCATCGCCCACGAGGCGGGCCTGGTCGAGCGCGGCTGAGGCGACCACGACCTTCGTCTGGTCCGTCTGGTGTCGTTCGACAGATGTGCGGCGCGGTCGCGATCACGATCCTGGTGGCATGACGCAGAAGAACTGGCGCAGAGCCCTCGTCCCGGCACTGTGCGCGGGAGTGCTGGCGGTGACCGCCCCGGCGGGCACCGCCGCCGCGAACCCGGCCTCGCACCCGTCCTTGCCCGTCGAACTCGGCCTGCCCCGGCCGACCGGACCCCACCCGGTGGGCACGACCGACCTGCACCTCGTCGACCACGACCGCACCGACCCCTGGGCGTCACCACCGGGCCGACCGCGCGAGCTGATGATCTCCCTGTGGTACCCCGCGCGACCGACGTCCCACCGACCCGCCCGGCACCTCACCCCGGGGACGGCGGCGTTCTACGACCGGGCCTCCGGATCGGTCGGCCTGAACCCCGGCGTCGCCGACTTCGCCGGTACGCGGACCTCCGCCAGGAGCCGTGCCGCCGCGCTGCCCGGCGCGCGGCCGGTGGTGCTCTACTCACCGGGCGGCGGGCAGTCGCGGGCGTTCGGCACCACGCTCGTGGAGGACCTGGCCAGCCGCGGCTTCGTCGTGGTCACCGTGGACCACACCTTCGCCGGTCCGGTGGAGTTCCCCGACCGGGTGGAACTTCCGGCCAGCGGCGTCGACATGGCGCAGATGATGCGAGAACGGGTGCGGGACACCGCTTTCGTGCTCGACCAGCTCGGCGTGATCGCCGCCGGTGGCGATCCGGACGCGGCCGGTCGGCCCCTCCCCGCCGGGATCGGGTCCGGGCTCGACCTGTCGCGGGTCGGGATGTTCGGTCACTCCATGGGCGGCTTCACCACCGCCGAGGCCGTGCTGAGCGACCGCCGGATCGACGCGGGCGCCAACCTCGACGGCAGCATGGACCCCCGGTACGGCCGGGCGAGCACCCGCGGAGCCGACCGCCCCTTCCTCCTCGTGGGAGGTGGGACCAGCGGGGCCGAGGCCCGTCCCCACGACCACCTGCACGCGCCGGACTGGGCCTCGTTCTGGGCCAACTCCACCGCCTGGAAGCGGGACCTCCACCTGCCCGCCGCCGAACACGCGAGCTTCACCGACGCGCAGGTGCTGCTGCCGCAGATCGACCGGGTGGAACCGCTGCCAGCCGAGAAGGTGGCGGCGGCGATCGGGACCGTGGACCCCGGTCGAAGCCTGGCCGCGCAGCGGGACCACCTCGCCGCGTTCTTCGGACTGCACCTGCTCGGACGGCAGACGGACCTGTTCGACGGCAGCTCCCCGGCGCACCCCGACGTGCGACTCGTCCCGTGACCACCCGAGGAGCCCGGCCCGTCGAGCGCGGCCGAACTGGCCGCGCCCGGCTGGCCCGTCGACGGCGGCGGCCGGGCGGGTCGGCCGGGATCAGCGCGCCGGACCCCGGTAGGCGACGGCGAGCCGGCCCGCGTCGTCGCGGCCGACGTCGGCGTCCACCTCGAACACCTCCCGCAGCAGCACGGGGGTCAGCACGCGGTCGGCCGGGCCGTCCGCGACGACGGCACCGCGCTGGAGCAGCACGAGGCGGTCGCAGTAGCGCGCAGCCAGGGCGAGGTCGTGCAGGGCGACGACCACGGTCTGCTGCGTGGTGGCGACCAGTTCCAGCAGTTCGAGCTGGTGCCGCACGTCGAGGTGGTTGGTGGGCTCGTCGAGCAGCAGGCCCCACGTGCGCTGGGCCAGCGCACGTGCCAGGTGCGTGCGCTGGCGTTCACCGCCGGAGAGCTGCTTCCACGGCCGGTCGGCCAGCAGTGCCAGGTCGAGCCGGTCGAGCGCGGCGGCGACGATCGCGCGGTCGGTGGCCGTCGGGCCCCGCCACGGTGAACCGTGGGCGGTCCGGCCGAGCGCGACCACCTCGCCGACGGTGAGGTCGCTGTCGGTGTCGGCGGTCTGCTCGACGAACGCCACGTGCCGCGCCCTGGCGCGGGCCGACCACCGGGCGACGTCGGCGTCGTCGTAGCGGACCTCTCCCCCGGTCGGCGCGCGCAACCCCGCCAGGCACCGCAGCAGCGAGGACTTGCCCGATCCGTTGGGGCCGATGAGACCGACCGTCTCACCGGGCTCGACCACCAGGTCCACCTCGCGCACGATCGCGCGGTCCGGCACGCCCCAGGACAGGCGCCGCGCTTCGATCCTCACAGCTCTCCCCGCTTGCGCAGGATCACCAGGAACAGCGGGACGCCGAGCAGCGCGGTGAACACGCCGACCGGCACCTCCAGCGGTGCGAACGCCACGCGGGCCAGGGCGTCGGTCCACACCAGGAACGTCGCGCCCACCACCGCCGAGAGCGGCAGCAGGACCCGGTGCAGCGGGCCGACGAGGAGCCGCACGCCGTGCGGCACGATGAGTCCCACGAAGCCGATGGCGCCCACCGCCGCGACCGCGACCGCGGTCAGCAGGGACGTGGTGACCAGCAGGACCGTCCGCACGGTGCGCACGTCGATGCCGAGCGAGGTGGCCGTGTCGGCGCCGAAGGCGAGCCCGTCGAGCGCCGAGGAGCACAGCCAGACGACCAGCAGGCCGGCGGCGGCGGAGATCCCGCACAGCACGACCGACTGCCAGCGGGCCGGCGCCATCGAGCCGAGCAGCCAGTGCGTCAGCGCGCGGGTGCTGTCGGCGTCCCCGGAGGACATCAGGATCAGCGAGGTCAGCGCGGTGAAGAGCTGTCCCACGACGACTCCGGTCAGCACGATGCGCACCGAGTCCAGGCCGCGGCGGCGCAGCAGGAGCACCAGCAGCGCGAGGGACACGAGCGCGCCGAGGAACGCTCCGCCGGTCATCCCCAGCTGGGAGCCCGCGAACCCGAGGAGCACCACGACCACCGCGCCGGTGGACGCGCCGGAGGACACGCCCAGCAGGTAGGGATCGGCCAGCGCGTTGCGCGTCACGCTCTGCAGGGCCGCGCCGCAGACCGCCAGGGCGGCCCCGACCAGCGCGGCCAGCAGCACCCTGGGCACGCGCAGGTCCCAGATCAGCGAGTCGGTCAGCCGGGGCAGCGGCTGCACGGGCAGGCCGAGCCGCGCGCCGACCGAGCGGCCGATCTCGTCCCACCCCGTGCCGCCGCCGAGGCCGACGCGCACGGCGGCGACCAGCGACGCCACCAGGACGAGCAGGCACAGCAGCAGCACGACCACGCGGCGTCCGCCGCCGGGACGCGGCGGAGCGGAGGAGGACGGCGCGACGACGGGGTCGACCGCCGGGTCGAGGAGCGCGGTCGGATCAGCCACGGGCGGTGAGTTCGTCGAGCTCGCTCGCGAAGGTGCGCAGGGCGTTCACCGTGCGCACGGAGGGGTCCATCTCGATGCCGGACAGCTCGACGACCTTCCCGTCGCGCAGCGCCGCGAGCTGCGACACCGCCGGGTGCTCGCGCATCATCGCCAGCTTCTCCGCCGCGCTGTCACCGGGGTTGCCGCGCTCGGACAGGTCGCCGACCACGACGACGTCCGGCTCGCGCGCGGCGACCTCGTCCCACGACACCTCCGGCCACTCCTGCTCCACGTCGTCGAAGACGTTGACCACACCGGTCAGTTCGCTCATGTGGCTGGGCATCCCGCCCCTGCCCGCCACGTACGGGACGCCGTTGAAGACGGAGTACACCCAGACGACCTTCAGCCCCTCCGGACGCTTCTCCCCGGCGGCGCGCACCTCCTCCACGACCGCGCGCTGCTCGGACACCAGCTGGTCGGCGCGCTCGGCGACGCCCAGCACCTCGCCCAGGTCCTCGAAGTCGCGGAACATCCGGTCGAAGGGCTCGGTCCTGCCGTCGGGGCAGTTGACCGCGCTGACGAACGTGGGCACGCCGAGCTGCTCCAGCTCGTCGCGCGTACCGGCCCGGTCGGCGGTGAACAGCTCCTTGAACGAGGCCACCACCAGGTCGGGGTTGGCGGCGCGCAGCGGTTCGGCGGTGAGGACCTTCGGCGAGAGCACCGGGATCTTCGCGTACGCCTCGGCGTACTGCGGCGAGACCTTCGTCTTGAGGTTGGCCGTGCCCACCACCCGGTCCCCCGCACCCAGCGCCAGCAGGGTCTCGGTGGACGACTGGTCCAGTGCTACCACCCGTTGCGGCACGCCGTCGAAGGTCAGTCGCTTGCCGCAGCTGTCGACGGCGACCGCGCCGGGCGGGACGGCCGCGCTCGTGGTGTTCCGCGCCGGGGCGCACGCGGCGGCCAGGACCACCGCGACGACCACCGACACCAGACGGGTAGTACGCGGCATGGCCCCTCCACTGCTCGACGACGCCATCGCTACCCTAAACGACAATCATTACCGATGAAAGACGCTCTTGCGACGAGGAGTCCACGTGGTGCACGACGTCGTGCTGGCCGAGCAGCAGTCGGCATCGGTCTTCCGAGACCCCGCCTTCCTCCGGCTCTGGACGGGTACCACCGCGTCGGGCATCGCCACCTGGGCGTTGCCGTTCGTCCTGGGCCTGGCGGTGCTCGAACGGTCGATCACCCCGGTCGAGCTGGGCGTCGTGCTGGCCGCCCGCACCGTCGGCTTCCTCGCCGCCGTGCCCGTGGCCGGGGTCCTGGCCGACCGGCACGACCGGCGCCGGGTCGTGCTGTGGGCGGGGCTGGTGGCCGGGGCCGCGGCACCGGTGATCGCCCTGGGCGTGGGCCGGTCGGTCGTGGTGATGGCCGCCGCCGCCGCGGTCGTCGGCGCCGGGCAGGGCGCGTGCCGACCAGCGTTCCAGGCGCTGACCGCCGAGGTCGTGGCCGAGGACCAGCGGCAGCAGGCCAACGCGGCGCTGACCCTCGCCGTGCGGGTCACCACCCTCGTGGCTCCCGGCCTCACCGCGCTGCTCGCCGTCGTCGTGGACACCCCGGCACTGCTGATCGCCACCGGTGCGCTGTGGCTGGTCGCCGCACTCGTCCCGCCGCCCGGAGCCAGCAGGGGCCCGGTGGCGAGCGGCACCGGAGCGCACTTCGCCGCGGACTTCGTCGACGGCGTCCGGGAGGCGCGCAGGCACCCGTGGTTCCTCGCCGGTCTCGGCGCGCTCACCGCGGTGATCGCCACCGGCTACTCCGCCACCGGCGTGGTCCTGCCCCTGGTCAGCCGGGACCGCTACGGCACCGAGGCGGTGCTCGCCGCCGCCCTCACCGCCTACACCGTCGGCGCGCTCGCCGGGGCCGTCCTCGTCGCCCGCTGGAAGCCCCGCGCGCAGGGGTGGGCCGCGTTCGCCGGTCTGGCCTGCTACGGGTTCGCACCGCTGAGCCTGCTGCTGCCCGTACCGGCCGCGGCGGTGGTGGCCGCCTACGTCCTGGCGGGCGTGGGCATCGAGCTGTTCAACGTCCCGTGGTTCACGGCCACCCAGCGCGAGGTGGACCCCCGGATGCTGGCACGGGTCTCCTCGCTGGACTTCCTGCTGTCCTACGGCCTCGCCCCGGTCGGCCTGGCCGTGATCGCCCCGGCGATCTCGCACTTCGGCCCGGAACCGGTGCTGGCCGCGTGCGCGCTCGTCTGCTTCGCCGCGCCGGCCGCCGCCGCGCTCGTGCCGTCCTCGCGCGAGTTCCGGGCCGCCCGGTGACCGGCATCGTCCCCGAGCGCGTCGCCGCCACCGACCCCGCCGCCCGGCGAGCGCTGACCGACACCGGCGCGGTGGTGCTCACGGGCCTGCCCGCCGTGCCCGACTCGCTCGCGGTGGCCGCCGCCCTGCTGTTCGGCTCGGGACTGCGGGAGCTGTACCCGCACCGGACGAGACGCTCGACGGACGGGGGCCTGGTACCGCTGCACGCCGACAGCTTCGACGTCGTGGTCGACGTCGCGGGCACCCCCACCCGGCGCCGTCACCCCGACGAGGACCACGTCCTGATCGGGCTCGCCCAGCAGGCGCCCACGGGTGGCGAGTCGTTCGCCCTCGACGCCCACGAGTTCACCGACTCCCTGCCCGCGGACCTGAGGGCGTTCCTGTCCGGCACGGACGTGGACCTCTACGGGCGGTGGGCCGGAACCCGCGGGCTGCCGGCCGCGCCCAGGGTCGGCAGGCACGTCGAGCACACCCGCAGCGGCAGGCGCATCACCCGTCGCACCGACGGCGCCGTTCCGCTGCACCGGGACCCCGACACCGAGCACATCACCGCCATGCTGTCCCGCTTCGACGACGAGATCGCCCGCGTCCACCCCGTCCTGCCCAGGTTCGCGCTGGACGTGGGCGACGTCCTGGTGCTGGACAACTACCGCTGCTGGCACGGCAGGGACCCCCACAGCGGTGAGCGCACCGTCCACATCCAGACCCTGCGCACGGCCGACGCGGGCTGATCGAGCACCCGGAGGCGTCGCGAGCGCGAGCACCGCTCGCGGGAACCAGGCGGCGACAGCGGCCCCTCGCCGGGCTCGTCGGCGCCAGGCTCGTCAGCGCCGGGCTCGTCGGCGCCGGACTCGTCAGCGCGGAACACCCGCGGACAGGGTGCGGGAGGACGGGTGCAGTGCGGCCGCGGCGGGGGCGGCGAAGCAGACCAGCGCGCACGTCAGCAGCACGGCCGGCGCCCCGAACCACTCGATGGCCGGAGCCATCACCGCCAGACCGAGCGGAGCGAGACCGTAGGACGACAGGAAGTCCAGGGACGACACGCGAGCGATCTTGTCCGGCGCCACCTCGCGCTGGATCGCGGTGAACCACGGCACGTTGAACACCTCGATGCCGACACCCGCCACCGCGTAGGCCGCGACGACCACGGCGGGAGAGGTGGGGAGCACCAGGCTCAGCGGCGCCACCCCGTAGGCGGCCAGGCCCGCCAGCGCCGCCCACCCCTGCGCCGCGGGCGTCCAGCGGCTCATCAGCAACGCCCCGGCCAGCGCACCCACGGTGTAGCCGGTGGTGGCCGCCGCGAGCACGAACTCCGAGCCGTAGTCGTCCCGGCTGATCAGCGGCAGGGCCACACCGGTCGCCGAGTAGCCGGTGGCGATCACCGCGGTGAGCGCGCCCAGTCCCGCGAGGAACCACGGGTGCCTGCTCGCCTCGCGCAGCCCGTCGCGGAAGTCCCCCACGAGGTCGAGACGGGTCTCGCCGCGCGGTGGTGAGGCACGGCCCGCCGGGGGCAGGAGCCCGGCGATCAGCCACAGCGCCCCGGTGCCGATCAGCAGGGCCCACACCCCCGTCAGCACGACCAGCAGGGCGGTGATGCCCGGTGCCACCAGCGAGGTGACGCGCACGGCCACCGTCATCGCCGCGTTGGCCCGCTGCCGGTCGGAGATCGCGACGACCTCGGCGGTGAGCGCCTGGAAGGCCGGGCGGCACGCGCCCTGGCCCGCGCCGACGACGACGGCCGCGGCCGCCATCACCGCGGTGGAGCGTCCCAGTCCCAGTGCGATCACCGGCGCAGCGCCCGCAGCCGCGAGACCGGCCCAGAACACGACCCCGCGCCGGGAGAAGCGGTCGGCCAGCACGCCCGCCGCGGGCACGGCCAGCAGGAACCCGACGGTGCGGGCGGCCAGGACCACACCGAGCCCGGCCGGGGTGAGCGTGCGCTCCAGGACGGCGAGTCCCAGGACGAACGGCAGGCTCCACGTGGCGAGCCCGGACGCGGTGGCACCGCACCACAGCCGCAGGAACCGGCCGTCCAGCAGCAGGGACCGCCGCGGCGGAGCGGTCCCGGTCGGGTTCTCGGTCTCGGACGCCGTCACGTCGGCTCCTCGTGGGTCGCGGTGCACCAGCAGTGGACCGGACCACACTCTAGCGAAAACGGTTGTCGTTACGCGCTCGCACGTCCGAGCGCTTCTCCACCTCGACCGGTCACCGTCGGTCAACAACGACGAGGAGCGCGATAGCCCGATCGGAGGTACGGGGAAATGATTTTCATTGTTTAGTGTGGCTGTGCGGAGGGTGGTCCTCCGCGGTACGAAGCGCAGGAGAACACGTGGACACCACCTCGACCGGCGCCGATCTGCTCCGGGAACTGCCCGACCTGCTACCAGCAGAGCACATCGTCAGCATCAACACGCCCAAGGAGGACATCCGCTCCACCCGCGCCTACGAGTGGAACGGATGGCGGTTCCGCGTTCCTCCGGGGGTGTTCACCCCCGGGGCCACCAGCAGGATGGTCCACGAACGACTGCTCGACAACAGGATCGCCGTGCGCGGCCTGACCTACGCCGCGATGGGGGTCGGACTGGGCGCGGAGGTCGTGGCGGCGGGCGTCGCGGGCGCGGCCCGGATCTACGCCTTGGACGTCCACGAGCCCAGCGTCCGCGCGGCGCGGCAGCACTTCGAGGAGTTCGTCGGCACCGACGGGGTGCTCGTCCCCGTCGTGGGCGACCTGTTCGACGGACTCCCCGACGACACCCGCGTGGACGTGGTCACCTTCAACCCCCCGGCCGTGAGCCAGCGGGTCAGCGACGACCCCGACGTCGTGCGCAACATCTGCGAAGGAGCGGGGATCGTCACCCGGTTCTTCGACCAGATCGTCGACCGCGACCTGCTCTCCCCCGGTGGCAGGGTCTACGTCGCACTGTCCAACACCGCCGACCTGCGCGGGATCGTCGCCCACGCCATCGACCGCGGGCTGCTGCCGGCCGTCGAGCACCGCCACGACTGGCACGACGGCGTGGTCACCCACGTCTTCCGCTTCACCGGGGGGAACCCCGCATGAGCGTCGCCCCCGCGCCCGTCCGCACCGTCGACGACCTCGTCGCGCAGGTCCTGAGCGGTCACCGCGGTCCCGACCCCGCGACGCTCACCGCCACCAGCGTGTTCTGGGTCCACCACGGCACCCGTCTGGCGGGCGGGAACACCACCTACCGCAACCAGTACCTGCTGGTGCGGGTCGGCTCCGCGTTCGGCGCCTGCGCGTTCGAACACGGCGAGTTCACGCCGGAGGTGTGCGCCGAGGCGTCGGGCCAGCCGCTGAAGCGACTGCTGGAGGACTCCCGCCTGCCGCTGCGCGTCGCGGCGCTCGACGCCTACCTCGGTTCCACCGCTCCGCACCGCGACTCCACCGCGGAAGCGGTCGCGCTGCCCACCGGCACTCCCGAGGTCCGGGCGCGAGCCAGGGACGCCGCCATCGCGGGCCTGCTCGACGTGCCGGCCGGGGCGAAGGTCGCGCTGATCGGCGTGGTCAACCCGCTGGTCGCCGCCATCCGCGACCGCGGGGCCGAGTGCCTGCCCTGCGACTACAACCTGACCGCCACGCAGTGGGGCGATCCGGTGACCCGCGCCATGGACGAGGTGCTCGACGTCGCCGACGCCGTCGTGGCCACCGGGATGACCCTGAGCAACGGCACCTTCGACGAGATCCTGCGCCGGTGCCGGGAGAGGGACGTCCCGCTGGTGGTCTACGCCCAGACCGGCAGCGCGGTCGCCAGGGAGTTCCTCGGCGGCGGCGTCACCGCGCTCTCGGCGGAACCCTTCCCCTTCTCGCAGTTCAGCGCGGAGCCCACCTTCCTCTACCGGTACCGGGCGAACCCGGTCCGATGAGGACGACACCACTCACGCGGGAGTTCACGACGATCGTGCACGACCGACCGCCGCTCGCCGGTGATCCCCTGCCGGTCGTGGGCAGGGGGCGCGCGTCCTGTCACCACGGCGAACTGCTCCAGGGCTGCTTCCCCGACGGCGGGGGCGGACGCCGCAACGGTCTGGTCACCCTCCCCGTCGCCGAGCCCGCCACCCTGGCCGAGTTCCGGTGCGACCCCTCGCTGGAGCCCTTCGACGTCCGCGTGACGCCGCCGGACCGCGTCAACACCGCGCGCGCGGCGGCGCTCGCCGTCGCCGAGTGCGCCCACCGGACGGGACGGCGGCCGGTGGGGGGCCGGGTCCTGCTGCGCGGCGGAGCCCCGGTCGGTGTCGGCATGGGCTCCTCCACCAGCGATCTCATCGCGGCGGTGCGCGCGGTCGCCGACAGCTACGGCACCACCCTGTCCCCGCGGACCATCGCGGACGTCGCGGTCCGGGTGGAGACCGCCAGCGACCCCCTCATGCTCGACGACCGCCCCCTGCTGTTCGCCCAGCGCGAGGGAGCCGTCATCGAGGTGCTCGGCGACCGGTTGCCGCCGATGGTGGTGGTGGGGTGCTCGACCGGGGGCGGCGCACCGGTCGACACGGCCTCGCTGCCCGCCGACGACTACGACGACGAGGAGCTGGCGGCGTTCGCACGGCTGCGCGAGGACGTCCGGCACGCGATCGGGCGTCGCGACCCCGTGCTGCTCGGCCGGGTCTGCACCCGCAGCGCCCTGCTCAACCAGCGACGCCTGCCGAAGACCGAACTGCCCCTGCTCGTCGAGGTGGCCGAGCGCACCGGCGCGGTCGGCGTGCAGATCGCCCACAGCGGCAACGTCGCCGGCGTGCTCTTCGCCGCCGACCGCGCCGGGGCAGAGCAGCGAGCCGAGATCTGCGCCCGCCTGCTGAGCAGCGCCGGCATCCCGATCACCAGCGCGTTCACCACCCCGGACCGCTGACCGACCACCACAGCGCGCGGAGGAGGAGAACCGTGTACGACCACGTATCGGCGGCCGTGGGAGCCCCCGACCTGATCGCGGTGGACGAGGGCGTGGTGTGCCTGAGGTTCGAGACGATGAAGGTCGTCTCGGCGCTCGCCGCGGTCGAGCACCTGCTCGACCGCGGTCTCGTGCGGCCCGGCGACACCCTGGTGGACAGCTCCAGCGGGATCTACGCCTACGCCCTCGCCCTGGCCTGCCACCGGTTCGGCATGAGGTGCCACATCGTCGGCTCCACCACGGTGGACGCCACGCTGCGGAGCCAGCTGGCGATCCTGGGCGCGGAGCTGGAGCAGATGGCACCGTCTGCCAACCTGAAGCTCGACCAGGACCGCAGGGTGCGCCGCATCGGTGAGATCCTCGCCGAGCACCCCGAGTACCACTGGATGCGGCAGTACCACGACGACATCCACTACCTGGGCTACCGACCGATCGCCGACCGCATCGCCGCGGAGCTGGGCGGCGGGATCACCCTCGTGGGCGGGGTCGGGTCTGGCGCGTCCACCGGGGCGCTGGCCACCTACCTGCGCCGCGCCGCGCCGGACACCGCGCTGGTGGGGGTGCAGCCCTTCGGCAGCATCACCTTCGGCAGCGAGCACGTGCACGACCCCGAGATCATCATCGCGGGCATCGGCAGTTCCATCGTCTTCGACAACGTCGCTCACGAGCTGTACGACACGGTCCACTGGACCTCCTTCGACACCGCCATGTCGGGCACGGTCGACCTGCTGCGGCGGCACGCCCTGTTCGCGGGTCTGTCCACCGGCGCGGCCTACGCCTGCGCCCGCTGGGAACGGGCGCTCGATCCCACGCGGACGGTGGTCTTCATCGCGCCGGACACCGGGCACCGCTACGCGGAGTCGGTCTTCGCCCGGCACTCGCGGGCCGCGCCGCTGGAATCGCTGGAGCCGATCCAGGTCTCCACGACCGACGAGCTGGCACTGCCGTGGTGCCGGATGGACTGGAAGCGCGCTCCCGCCCCCACCGGCCGCCGTTAGCGGAGGGTCGGCGAGAGGTCCGTGCGCGGTTCCCCTGCGAACCGCACACGGACCTCCGCGTGCTCAGCGCGGCAGGCCGCGCAGGTACTCGGCGAACCCCTCCAGGCCGTCGACGTTGCGCGGGCCGCTGATGCCCTCGTTGTAGTCCAGCACGTAGAACCGGTCGTTCACCACGGCGGGCAGCGTCGCGGTGGTGGGCGAGGACTTCAAGAAGTCGATCTTCTCCTGGGCGGGCCGGTCACCGTAGTCGAGGATCACCACCACCTCCGGCTCCCGCTCCACGACCGCCTCCCAGCCGACCTTGCTCCAGCGCGCGTCGAGGTCGGCGAAGATGTTGCGCCCACCGGCGAAGGCGATGATGTCGTTGGGAGGGACCTGGCTGCCCGCGGTGAAGGGCTGGTCGGTGCCGGAGTCGTAGAGGAAGACCCGCAGCGGCTCTCCTCGCGGTGCCCGCTCCTTCACCGCCTGCACCCTGGCCCTGAGCCCGTCGACGACCTCGGCGGCCCGGTCCTCGACGCGGAAGATCTTCCCCAGCCGTTCCAGGTCGGTGTAGAGCGCCTCGAAGGGCGTCTTGCGCTCGGGGAAGTTCGGGTAGTTGAAGCAGGACTCGGTGTGCATGAAGCTCTGCACGCCCAGGCCGTCGAGGATCTCCGGCGTGATGCCGCGCTGGTCGCTGAAGCCGGAGTTCCAGCCCGCGACCACGAAGTCGGACTTCGCGTCGACGACGAGCTCGCGGTTGAGCAGGTCGTCGCTGAGGAACTCGACCTTCGCGTACTCGGCCGCCCACGGCGACTCGGTGACCGGCGGGTTGGCCGGCGGCATGACGTAGCCGTGCACGTGCTCGGTCAGGCCGAGGGAGAACAGCTTGTCGGCGCTGCCGCCCTCGTAGGCCACGGCCCGTCGCGGTACGCGGTACTCGATCCGCTCGCCGCAGCGGTCGACCACGGCGGTGTCCGTCTGCTCCCGGGAGCCGGTGACCTGCGCGCCGCAGCTGGACAGCAGCACCGCCACGGCCGCGACCGCGACCGCGGTGGTGGGCCGCCGGCCGGAAGTCGGTGATCTCATCGTGCGTCTTCCCCCTCGACGTGGTCCGTGAGCGTGTACAAGATCTGCGGCACCCCGTCCAGCGGGTGCTCGACGACCGAGGCGCGGACGCCGAAGACGTCGCGCAGCAGGTCTTCGGTCAGCACCTCGGCCGGTGTCCCCGAGGCCACCAGCGCGCCGTGCGAGAGCACGCAGAGCTGGTCGCAGGCGGCCGCGGCCAGGTTGAGGTCGTGCAGCACCACCAGGACGGTCAGTCCCGAGTTCCGCAGCAACCGCAGCAGGTCGACCTGGTGGCGCACGTCGAGGTGGTTGGTGGGCTCGTCGAGCACCAGCACCGCGGGTTCCTGCGCCAGGGCCCTGGCGATGAGCACGCGCTGCCGCTCACCGCCCGACAGCGACAGCACGCTGCGGTGCGCCAGGTGCGCCACACCGACCTGGCCCATGGCGCGGTCGCACAGCGCGACCTCCCGCGCGCTCAGCGGCGAGTTCCCCCTCAGGTGCGGGGAGCGCCCGAGCGCGACGACCTCCGCCACGGTGAAGTCCAGCTCACCGGAGCTGTTCTGGGTGAGCGCGGCCACCAGGCGCGCGCTCTCGCGCGCCGACATCGGCCCGAGGTCCGCGCCGCCGACCCGCACCACGCCGGCGCGGGGGCGCAGCGCCCGGTAGACGCACCGCAGCACGGTGGACTTGCCGGAACCGTTGGGCCCCACCAGTCCGACCACCGTGCCGGTGCCCGCCCGCAGCGAGACCCGCTCGACGATCGCGCGTCCCGCCAGCTCCACCGACAGCCCGTCGACCTCCAGCTCCACGGTCACCGCCCCCCGAACAGGTAGCCGCGGCGGCGCATCAGCGTGATGAACACCGGGACGCCGACCAGTGCGGTGATCACTCCGAGGGGGAGTTCTCGCGGCGCGACCACGACCCGCGACACCAGGTCGACCCAGACCACGAACACCGCGCCGAACAGCGGCGCGATCACCAGAACCCTCGCGTGACCCGCGCCCACCACGATGCGCACCAGGTGCGGCACGACCAGGCCGACGAACCCGATCGCGCCACTGGTGGCCACCATCGCCCCGGTCGCCACGGCGGTGATCACGAACAACCGCCCGCGCAGCCGATCGGCGTCCACACCCAGGCTCGCGGCGCTCTCGTCGCCGAAGGACAGCACGTCCAGCCCGCGCGCGGTCCACCGCAGCGCCACCACGGCCAGGACCACCACCGCGGTCACCACCGGCAGCGAGCCCCAGGTCGCCGCGCCGAAGCTGCCCATGGTCCAGTACAGGACGGTGCTGGTGGCCTCGCTGTCGGGAGCGAAGTACACGATGACGCTCATCAGCGCCTCGAAGCCGAACGCCAGCGCCACACCGGTCAGCACCAGTCGCAGCGGGGTGACCCCGTTCGCCGAGCGAGCCGCGAGGTAGACCAGGGCCGACGCGACGAGCGCGCCGGCGAAGGCGCCGACCGACACCGCGTAGACGCCGAAGCCCGCCAGGCCGCCGAACACGGTGACCGACACCGCGCCGACCGACGCGCCCGAGGACACGCCGAGGATGAAGGGGTCGGCCAGGGCGTTGCGCACCATGGCCTGCACCGCGACGCCGACCGCGCTCAGCCCGGCGCCGACGACGGCCGCCAGCACGACCCTGGGCGTGCGCACCTGCCACACGATCTGGTATTGCGTCACCTCCTCGACGGAGATGGTTCCTCCGGTCAGGGCCGCCCAGAGGAACCGCGCGGTGGCGCTGAAGGGGATGACCGCCGAACCGAGGCTGATCGCGGCCAGCACCGAGACCAGCAGCGCCACCACCAGGAACGCGGTGGCGGCGGCGATCACCGGGCGGCCGTGCGCGGTCCTCCGTCGCCGGGACGCGTCGTCGGGGACCGGCGCGGGCGGAACCGACCGAGCCCCACCGGAAACGGCATCGGTTTTCATTGGCAAGAACTTAGCACGATCGAGTGGCACTGCGGCCGGACGATCACACGGCCCGAACCGCTGTCCGAGAAGGTGTCCGGCGGCGAGCACCGGGGCTGGACGCCCGCCGTGCCGTGGCGGCGGCGCACCGGACCGCGACCACCGGCAACGGCCCGACCACCCGGTCGCGGCCGGGCACCGCAACGACCTCGCCCGGTCCGGCCACGTCGTCGACCCCCGGTGCGGCAGGACGTCCCCGCCGAGGTGGACCGCCGCGCGGGCAGCGGAGTCCGCGTGCGGATCGCGGGGCCGTCCACACCTCCGCGCGGATCGACTCGCGGACACCGGCGGACCGCGGCAGGCCCGAGCCCGCCGGAACCGGTGAGACCGTCAGAACCGCTGCCGGGCAGCGCTCACCGGCGTCCGGTCACCCGGCCCGCTCGACGTCCGCGTCGACGCGGGCCGGTCACTTCGGCGACGCGGGCCCTCGGCGGTGCCGCGGGGCCCGCGACCGCGGAGCCGTTCCCCGGACGGCTCCGGCGCGGTCGCGGCGGGCGTCGAGCAGCCACCCCGCCGGGGTGGCTCAGTGCTCGTCGTAGTGCTCGTCGTGGACGGCGTGCCGGTGACCGTCGTGCACGTAGTCGACGTGGTCACCGTGCGGGACCGCCACGTGGCCGCACCCCTCGCCGTGCGCGTGACCGTGCTCGTCGTGGGCACCGTGACCGGCGGGCTCGCACTCGTCGAAGTGCCCGTCGTGCGCCCGGTGCAGGTGACCGTCGTGCACGTAGTCGACGTGCTCCTCGTGCGGGAAGGCCACGTGGCCGCACCCCTCGCCGTGCACGTGCTCGTGGACGTCGTGCTCGAGATGTGCAGTGGTCATGGACGAACCGCCTTTCGGTGTCTCCGGGACCTGGTCGGCACCGGATGCGCAGCGCCCGTGTCCGAGCGCACCAACATATTAGCTCATGCGCATGTATGACACCCATCGGGCGCTCACCCGAACGGATGCCCACCCTCCACCGGTCGCGGATGTGCGCGGATCGACGAGGACGACCACCACCGGACCCGGCCGCGAACGCACGAGGGCCCCGCCGACGTGATCGTCGGCGGGGCCCCGGTGGACCTGCGGGTCAGTGGTGGGCGCGCTTGCCCCTGCTCGTGACCAGGTGGTAGATGCCGAGCACGATCAGGGCGCCGAGGATGGCCAGCAGCCACGTGCTCAGGTCGAAGAAGGTGCCGATGTCGGTGCCGAAGATCGCACGACCGATGAACCCGCCCAGCACGGCGCCCACGATGCCCAGCAGGATCGTGACGATGATGCCGCCGGGGTCCTTGCCCGGCATGATCGCCTTCGCGATGGCGCCGGCGATGAGGCCCAGAACGATCCAACCCAGAATGCCCACGGGGCTTCCTCTCCTCGTGTCGCACCGGCCCTCCCGGCGCGACGATGTTCGCTCAACACCGGGATGCCCATCTCCGGTTGATCTCACACCTGTCTCACAAAAATTTTGCTATGAGCGCCCCCACACCTCGTCGGCCGGGAACGATCGGCGGAGGAAGCCCTGCTGGAGAAGGCGGGCGGGATGCCGGACCCTGGGTTGGAGGAGCCCCGCACCCCGCCCGGACCGGTGGTGCGAGGAAGGGCCACGCACGGCCGGTCAGCTGCGACGAACCGCAGCTTCACCCTCCACCCTAGGGAACCGGCAGGTTCCACGCACGGCGACCGAGATCGGCACGAACCGGACCCGATCACCGTCGCCGGGTGCGCTCCTGCGCCGAGCGCACCGAGCGCACCCGGCGTTCCGGCTATCCGCTGACCGAGGCCGAGAAGTTCTGGACCGCCAGGCCCGTACCGCCGTTCCACGGCTCGAACCCGGCCTGCACGCTGGTCAGGTACCAGGAGTTGGTGATCGCTCCGCGGGCGATCACGTCGTTGACGAAGTCGAGCACGTTGAACGACCACGACGTGATGGGCGAGGGCGCGACGTAGGAGATCACGTTGTTGCCCCCGTTGTTGCCGCGCCAGACCTCCCAGGTCCGGCCCCCGACCGTGGTGGTGCCCACGGCGCTGCCGATGGGCTGGATCGGCCCCTGGCGGTTGAACCAGATCATGATCTCCATCTGGTTCACGCCGTTGGTCTTCGGCGTGGGGTCGAGCCAGATGTCGTAGGAGGCGTTGTAGGTGCCGCCGACGTACTGGTAGGTGATCGACGACGTCGCGCTGCGGATCCGACTGACCTGCATCGGCAGGGTGCTGCCGGGTGAGCAGTTGGAGTAGTGACAGCCGAGGAACACCGACGGGTACGACAGGGGTGCGCCGTTGGTGGGCGCCGATCCCTGCTGCGTGGCGATCCGGAAGCCGGTCGAGGTGACGTCGATGCACTGGGCCGCCGAGGACCCCCACCTGTTGTTCTGGACCACGTAACGGCCCTGGACGGTGGTCGATCCGTACTGCTCGCAGATCGTCGCATCGGCGTGGGCCTGGCCCGCTGAACCGACGAGCGATCCGGCGGCCAGCAGTGCCGCTGACGCGATGGCACGAACGGTGCTGTGCATGGAACTCCTCTCACAGGGTCCACGGCGGCGGACGTACATCTGGGAGCGCTCCCAGTATCGCGGTGGTACCCGCTCGCCGTCCACGCCACACCCGGAAGTTCCCCACCGGGCCGCGCGACGTCCCGCCGTCGGCGCGGACAGCGGGGACGAGGGGCGGTCCGCGTCCGGACCGGCTGGTCACGTTCCCCCGGCCGGGACGTGTTCCGCCCCGCCCGTGATCACCCCGCGGTCCGGGAGGTCACCCGCCGTCCCGCCACGACGCCGCGCGCGATCTCCAGCACGCCCTCGCGCACTCGCGCAGCGCCCTGACCGCAGCGGTGCACGAGGTGGTGCAGCACGTCGCCGCGCAGCTGGGCGAGCAGCACGTGGGCCAGGAAGTCGGCGTCCGGGCCCGCCCCGGCCTCCACCAGCAGCGCCGCGAGCGTGGCGTGCGAGTCGAGGTAGCCCGAGTCGCACGACGTGGCGTTCGCCGACTCGCGCTCCAGGGCGACGATCAGCGGCAGCGACGACATCACGTGGTCGAACAGCGTGCCCACGAAGGTGACCACCCGCTCCCCCGCCGGCAGGTGGTCGGCCTCGGCGAGTTCGCGGGACTCCTCCCGCCACAGCACCGCGCCCTGTTCGGCGACCGCGCGGACCAGGCCCTCGCGATCGCCGAACCTGCGGAAGACCGTGCCCTTGCCGACTCCGGCCTCCGCGGCGACCTCGTCCATCGCGAAGTCGAGGCCGCGCTCGGTGATCAGCCGAGCGGCGACGGCCAGGATCGCGGCGTGGTTCCGCGCGGCGTCCTTGCGCATCCCCGACCTCCTCGTTTGACAAAAACGGACTGACGGTCCGTATATTAGCGCACAGCAAACGGACCGTCAGTCCGTTTCTTCCCCTGGAGGTTGTCGTGCGTGCAGTGCGGTTCCACGAGTTCGGCCCGGCGGACGTGCTGAAGGTCGAAGAGGTCCCGGAGCCGGTGGCGGGACCGGGCCAGGTGCTGGTCCGGGTCACGGCGGTCGGCGTGAACTACGGCGAGACCACCATCCGCTCCGGCGCGATCCAGCGGGTCACGCCCTGGAACAGCTTCCCGCCCGGCGTGCTCGGCGGCGAGGTCGTCGGCGTGACCGAGGACGGCCGACGACTGATCGGGTTCGCCCTGGCCGAGGGCTACGCCGAGCGCGCCGCGCTCCCCGAGGACTCCCCCGAGGTGCCCGAGCACCTGTCCGACCACGAGGCGCTCGCCCTGTTCCTCCAGGGCACCAGCGCCGTCGCGGCCCTCGCCACGTCCCGGCTCGTGCAGGGCGAACGGGTCCTCGTCGAGGCCGCGACCGGCGGGGTGGGCAACCTGCTGGTCCAGCTCGCCGCGCAGCGCGGCGCGACCGTCGTGGCCGCGACGCGCGGCGAGGCGAAGCTGGCCGTGGCGAAGGAGCTGGGCGCGCACGAGGTCGTGGACTACGGAACGCCCGGCTGGTCCGCCGGGGTCGACCCGGTCGACGTGGTGTTCTCGTCGGTGGGCGGCTCGGTGACCGAGGAGTCGTTCGAGCTGCTGCGCGACCGGGTCGGCCGGTTCGTGATCTTCGGCTTCGCCAGCGGCGAGCCGGTCGGCATCACCGCCGCCGACGTGTTCCGCAAGGCGGTGACCGTGTCGGGCTACGGCGTCCCGGTCTCCCCGGAGAACATCCGGACCGCGTTCACCTCGGGCTTGCGTCCGGTCCTGGGCCCCGTCCTCCCCCTGACGGAGGCCGCCCGCGCCCACGAACTGCTGGAGTCCCGCACCACCACGGGCAAGCTGATCCTGGTGCCGTGAGGCCGTCGCGTCGCCGGCCCCCGCCCGCCCGGGGACCCCGCCCGGGACGCGCGCCGCCGATCGGCCGGCCCCCCAGGGACCCCACCCGGGCG
>NZ_JAEIOJ010000012.1:0-91649 GCF_016464305.1 Umezawaea beigongshangensis | reverse complement strand
GCCCCACCGTCGGGCGGGGGCCCCCCCCCCCCGGGGTCTCGCTGTTCGGGGGGCGGGGCGGCCGGGGCGGCGGGGGCCCGGGCCGGCGGGGCCCCGCGACGCGGTCCGCGCGCCGCCTCTCGCCCTCAGCCCCAGGTCCCGGTCCGGGACGACCGGCCGAGATCGGAGCGCACGTGCGCACGCACCCCCTGAGGGCCGTAGAGGACCAGCAGTTCCACCGCGCCACCGTCGGCGCTGCCCAGCCAGTGCGGCGAGGACGTGTCGAACTCGGCGGCCTCGCCGGCCGGCAGCGTGAGGTCCTGCTCCCCGAGCACCAGCCGCAGACGGCCGCTGAGCACGTACAGCCACTCGGAGCCGTCGTGCGTCTGCGGAGTCGGCTCGAGCGGCGCCGACCGGGCGGGGATGATCATCTTGAACGCCTGCGTCCCACCGGGCCGCCGGAACAGCGGCACGAAGATCATCCCGAACCGGTGGACCGGCTTCAGGTGGATGCGCGGGTCACCGGTGCGCGGAGCGCCGACGAGGTCGTCCAGCGGAACGTCGTAGACGCGGGCGAGCGCCAGCAGCAGCTCCAGGGTCGCCCGGCGCTGCCCGCTCTCCAGCCGCGACAGGGTGCTCTCCGACACCCCGATCGTCATCGAGAGCTCGGCGAGGGTGATGCCCCGGCCACGACGCAGTGCCCGCAGTCGCGGTCCCACCGCGTCGAGCACGTCCTCAGTTGGTCCTTCCACACGAGCGAGCTTGCCACTACCGCAAGTTCTCGTGCCAGATCGAGGTGAGCGCGGCGAAGGTGGACGCATCCCGATCGGAGGACCAGAACACGTGATCACCACACCTCGGAAGCCGTACCGCTTCCCCGTTTCCGCACGCCGGGCGGTCGCCACCGCGCTCGCCCTGCTGCTCGCGATCAGCACCGCGGCCTGCTCCGCACCCGTGACCGACGCCCCCGCTCCCCACACCGCCGCGACCGGGCAGGACCCGCAGTTCCAGAGCACCTTCTGGCACGAGTTCGCCGACGTCGACGGCGTGCGCATGCACTACGTGACCGGTGGCAGCGGTTCGCCGGTCGTGCTGCTGCACGGCTGGCCCCAGACCTGGTTCGGCTGGTGGTCGATCATGCCCGCCCTCGCCGAGCACCACACCGTCTACGCCGTCGACCTGCCCGGACTGGGCGACAGCACCGGTTCCCCGACCGGCTACGACAAGGCCACCCTGGCGCGGTACGTGCACTCCCTGGTCGCCGAGCGGCTCGGAGTGCGCGACGCCCGCGTCGTCGGGCACGACCTCGGCGCCGCGGTCGCCTTCCAGTACGCCGCCCAGTTCCCCGCCGACACCGCACGCCTGGGCTACCTCGACCTGCCGCTTCCGGGACCGGGGATCGACGCGCCCACCTACCGCTCGCTGAGCTGGCACATCGCCTTCCACTCCCAGCCGCGGGTTCCCGAGGCGGTGGTCGGCGACGACGTCCGCGAGTACCTGGCGCTGTTCTACCCGCAGGTCTCCTTCGGCGGCACGGCGTTCGGCGGCACGTCGGACCGCTCCCCGTTCACCGACGCCGAGATCGACGAGTACGCGCGGACCTACAGCAGGCCGGACGCGCTCTCGGGCGGCTTCGAGCTCTACCGCGCTCTCGACGAGGACGTCCGCGACACCGTGGCGGCCGCACCGGTGCGCGTCCCGGCCCTGCTCATGACCGCCGAGGGGCAGCTCGACGCGATCCGGACCATCGCGGCCCCGCGCATGACCGACGTCGTGCGAGCCGTGGACGTGCCGAACGCCGGGCACTGGCTGGTTGAGGAGAACCCGGAGTTCGTCACCGCGGAGCTGCTGCGCTTCCTCGACGGGTGACCGTCTCCGGCCGTTGCCCCGCACGCTCGTCACCCGTGCGGGGCAACGGCTCCCGGACGACGCGGGGACCACCGCACCGTCAGATCAGGTCCCTGGCCTGGTCGCGCAGCGCCGCCAGCGACTGCCGCACGGCCGCGGTGTCCGGCAGGACGGCCAGCAGCAGAGGGCCGCCGGTGCTCGGATCGGCGGCCAGCACCCGGCGAACCCACTCCACGCCCTCCTGGAGCTCGGCGCGCGCGTCCGAGGTCCCGCCGCTGCGGGCGAAGTTGCCGAGCGCCGAGCGGTGCATCGCGTCGATCAGCGCCGAGAGCGCCACCGGCAGGAACGACGGACCGTCCTGTGGCAGGTGGTCGCGCAGGTAGGCCCTGGTCAACGCGACGTAGCGCTCGTTCTCCAGCACCTCGCGCTTGCGGAGCTCCGGCACGAGACGGGTCAGCCGGTAGCGCCGCAGCACCAGTTCCGGCCGACCGAGGAAGTCGAGCATCACCGCCTCGGTGGCCGCGATGACGACGTCGACCGGCGAGCGTCCACCGGTGGGTTCCACCAGGGTGCGCGCCAGCAGTTCCAGGCGCGCGGAGTGGTCGGGGAACGCCAGCTCGTCCTTGCCGTCGAAGTAGCGGAAGACCGTGCGCCGGGACGTCCGCGCCGCGTCGGCGACAGCCTCGACGGTGACGCTCTCGTAGCCCTGCTCCAGGAACAGCGCCATCGCCGTCTCCGCGATGCGGTACTTCGTCTCCAGCGCGCGTTCGACCGCCACAGATCCTCACCTCCCCGACGTCCGGTGGCGAGTCTAGGACGGCGGGCAGGTGGGGTGGCGTCCGCCACGAACGGTCCGCGGTGCCCGGCCGAACGAGAACGCGAACACCCCCTCGGCGTAGGTGCGGACCGCCGTCCGCGTCGCGAACAGCAGGCCCCCGCCGAGGGGGATCACCTCGGCCACCAGGCCCTCGGTCAGAGGTGAGACCACCGGCGCCCGCACGTCGACCGCCCCGGCGGACCGGCCCGTCACGGTCACGTTCGCCGGGTCGCCGCCGAAGGCCCGCGCGTTGCGGTCGACGAAGCGGAGCGCCTCGATCTGGTCGAGGGTGCCGAAGTTCCCGGAGTCGTCGTCCGGCTTGCCGGTCTGGAGCCCCGGCGCGGGCTCCCGTGCGCGTTCGCGGACGAGGTCGCGACCACCGCGGTGGCCACCAGCACGACTCCGAGCAGGACTGCGGCGACGCGGTTCCGCACGATCACCGTCTCCCCTGCGCACCGGCCGGAGCTCCCACGTCCGGCGCACCACCGGAGCGCCGGTCCTCGGAGCGCACCGCCCACCGCAGCAGCGGCACGAGCAGCACACCGGCGACCGAGCCGCCGACGAGCACGACGAACGCCGCCGACCCGCTCCCCCGGCTCTCGACGAACCCGTACAGGTAGGGCCCGACGAACCCGCCCAGCAGCCCGACCGTGTTGATGAACGCGAGACCGGCCGCGGCCATGAGCCCGGACATCCTCGCCATCGCGACCGACCAGTACAGCGGGAGGACGCCGATGAGCAGCATCATGGCGACGTCGATCAGCAGCACGCGCAGGACCGGCCCGTCGGCGAACGCGTAGGCGAACGCCACCACCGCCGAGGCGACGGTGACCAGCGACAGGACCCGGATCTCGTTCTGCACGCGGCGCTGGATCCACGGCACGACCAGCACGCCGACGAACGCACCGATCCCCACGCTGCCGCTCACGACCCCGACGAGGAACGGCCCCTCGACGTCGAGGCCCTCGACGATCGACGGGAAGTTGTACTGGACGGCCACGCTGGTGATCTGGTTCGCGAAGTAGACCGCCGACAGCGCGAGAACGACGGGTCTGCCGAACGCGACCCGGAAGTTCCCCCTCAGGGTGCTGTGCGCCGGAGCCGTGCGCACGACCGCGCGGTCGTTCAGCACCTCGGCCTCCCGCGCGGTCAGCCACGGCGCGTCCTCCGGCCGGTCGGGCACCCGGCGCCACACGAGGAAGGCGACGGCGATCGTGATCGCGCCCTCGACGAGGAACATCCACTGCCAGCCGTGCAGGCCGCCCGCTCCGCGCAGCTCCATGAGCGCGCCGCCGAGGGGACCGCCGAGCGTGAGACCGGCGCACACGGCGAGGTAGACGATCCCGACCACCGTCACCCGCTGCTTCTGCGAGAACCAGACGGTGACGACGTACATGAGCGCCGGG
The DNA here is from genome assembly GCF_016464305.1 of Umezawaea beigongshangensis. Lineage (GTDB taxonomy): Bacteria > Actinomycetota > Actinomycetes > Mycobacteriales > Pseudonocardiaceae > Umezawaea_A > Umezawaea_A beigongshangensis. Next base: position 87,599 of record NZ_JAEIOJ010000012.1, on the reverse strand, counting down.
TACAGGCCGGCTTCGGCCGCGCCGAGGAGGAACCGGACGACGTAGAACGACAGTTCGCCCTGCACGAAGGTCGTGCAGGCGCAGAGCGCGCCCCAGGTCACCGCGATGCGGGTGATCCACCGTCGCGGACCGACCCGGTGCATGATCAGGTTGCTCGGGACCTCCAGGAGCGCGTAGCTCAGGAAGAAGATGCCCGCGCCGACCCCGTAGGCGGCGGCGCCGATGCCCACGTCGGCTTCCAGCGAGCTCTTGGCCAGACCGACGTTCGTGCGGTCCACGAAGGCCATGAAGTAGACGAGGCACAGGATCGGCAGGAGGTGGAGCGCGGCTTTGCGACTCGCCGTGGCGTGCAGGACGTCGCCGTCGTCCGGCACGGTCCGCTGCTGGTTCACGTGAACCTCCGGTAACACTGAATGTCATCGTTATGACACTGCGTGCCAGACGACTGTGCCACGGGTCACATCAGCGCACAAGGGTCTCGGGACCCGCCGCTGCTCGGCGCCGAGCAGCGGCGGAGCGGGAGGGCCGGGGTCACCGGCCCTCCCACCGCGGTTCAGCCGACCCGGCAGGAGACGCTGGGCCAGTTCCAGTTGCCGTTGTGCTGCACGGTGAACCCGAACGCGCTGCCGCTGCCGTTGGGGCGAGCGGTCATCACGTTGCCGCTGGAGTCCCAGGTCGCGCTGGTGTTCCAGGTCGCGATGACCTTCTGGGGCGAGGTGACGGTGACCGTGACGATCCAGGCGTCGGTGCCCGAGACGGTGATCTGACCGTTGAAGCGGTCGTTCCACTTGTCGCCCTCGGAGTACGTCGCGGTGCAGTCACCGGGGTTCGGCGGCGTGGTGGTCGGCGTGGTGGTCGGCGGGGTCGTGCCGGAGCCGCTGTTCAGGACGTCGAGGACGGAGGTGTAGGCGGCCTTCTTGTTGCCGGAGCCGTCGAACAGCAGCGGGGTGCCCGACGCGCGCCAGGAGTCGGTGTCCCTGATGCCCCACACGGTGATGCCGGTGCAGCGCGCCACCGCGAGGCAGGCCTGCGTCACGCCCTGGTACTGCTGGGCCTGGCTCGACCCGGAACCCTCGATGTCCAGCTCGGTGATCTGCACGTCCACGCCCAGGTCCGCGAAGTTCTGCAACGTGGTGTGGTAGTTCGACGGCACGGGGTTGCCGCTGTTGAAGTGCGCCTGGAAGCCGACGCAGTCGATCGGCACGCCGCGGGACTTGAAGTCCTGCACCATGCGGTAGACGCCCTGGGTCTTGGCGTGCGACCAGTTGTCGGTGTTGTAGTCGTTGTAGCAGAGCTTCGCGCCGGGGTCGGCGGCCCTGGCGGCGCGGAAGGCCGCCTCGATCCAGTCGTTGCCGGTGCGCTGGAGGTTGGAGTCGCGGCGGCCTCCGCCGCTGCCGTCGGCGAACGCCTCGTTCACCACGTCCCACGCGTAGATCTTGCCGCGGTAGTAGGTGGCGACCTGCGTGATGTGGTTGAGCATCGCCTGGCGCAGCGCGCTGCCGCTCATGCGCTCCATCCACGGCGGTTGCTGCGCGTGCCAGGCCAGCGCGTGCCCGCGCACCCGCTTGCCCTGGTTGCGGGCGTGGTTGACGATCCGGTCGGCGTTGCCGTAGGAGAACTGGTTCTGGCCCGGCTCGGTCGCGTCCATCTTCATCTCGTTCTCGGCCGTGACCATGTCGAACTCGCGGTTCAAGATGTTCACGTAGGTGGAGTCCGAGAGTCTGTTCGCGGCGACCGCCGTACCGAAGTAGCGACCGTTCTGCTGCGCCGCCGCGGCGAGCGTGGAGGCGGCGCCGCTGGCGGGTGTGGCCACGAGGACCGCGGCACCCGCGGCGACGGCCACCAGTGTCGACACGAGTGCGACTCGTGAGACCGACTTCGCTGTCAGTTTCATGTTCAGCGCTTCCTGAGGAGCACCCGCGAGAACGCGGGCGGGGACGGGGACGGGGTGGAACTGGTGGTGCAGGTGCTGACCGGGTCGCCGTGCGGCGGCCCGGTCAGCGCCGGTACGTGGTCAGGAGTGCTCCTGAGCGTCGAGCGGACCGTGCTCGAACCAGTCGAACGACGCGGTGCCCGCGGTGACGTACACGCCGACGACCCGGCCGGTGAAACCGGTGGCGACCTCAGTGGACAGGTACCTGCCGTCGAGTTCCGCCAGCGGTTCCGGGTCGTCGCCGACGTGGAAGGCGAGGAAGTCCGGCGCCCCGACGTGCAGGCCGGAGGGTTCTCCGTCGGCCGGTGGGCGCTCCCGGGCCGGCCGGGTGGTGATCGCGAGGGTCACCGGGCCCGGCGGCACGGGGCGCGTGGCCGTGCTCTGGCGCAGGGGCCCGATGCGGGCGATGACGCTGGCCCGTCCGTCGGCGACCTCGACGTCGTAGTGGTGGGCCTCGTCCAGCCGCACCGACAGGCCCGCGCGACCGGACTCCGGGTCCAGGCGCACGACCGTCCGGCTCTCGGGGTACTGCTGACGCCAGCCGACGAAGGTGCAGCCGGGGTGGTCGAGCGAGGAACCGGTGGCGTGCAGGGTCAGCCATCCCGGTCGTCGCGTCAGCGACCACGAGTCGTCCGGGCGCGACCGGGGCGAGATCCACCGGGGATCGAGCTCGGTCGCGTCGAAGTCGTCGCGCCGCGGGGCCTCCTCCAGCGGCCGCGGCCGGCCCGGTGCCCGTTCCCGGAGGTTCACGGGGCCGACGCGCGGCCAGCCGTCCTCCCAGCGCACCGGCGTGAGGAAGGTTTCACGGCCCAGGACGTGGAAGCCGGGGCTGTACCCGCGGGGACGGGTGGCGAGCAGGACCATCCACCACTCGCCGTCCGGGGTGCTGACGAGGTCGGCGTGGCCGGTGCTCTGGACCGGGTGGTCGGTGCCGCGGTGGGTCAGGACCGGGTTGACCGGAGCGGCCTCCCAGGGGCCGCGCGGGGAGCGGGCGCGCGCCACCGCCACGGTGTGGCCGCGTTCGGTGCCGCCCTCGGCGATCACCAGGTACCACCACTCGCCGACGCGGTGGAGGTGAGGCGCCTCCGGCCACTGGAGCCCGGTTCCGGACCACGCCGGAAGCGGTCCCTCCAGCACCTTCCCCGTCTCGGGGTCGATGCGGGCCACCCCCACGCCCTGGAAGGCGCACCAGCAGTTGCCGTCCTCGTCCCACGCCAGGTCCGGGTCGATGCCGGGCAGGTCGATCCACACCGGGTCGGACCAGGGACCCGCGGGCTCGTCGGCGGTGACGATGAAGTTGCCGCCGCTCGACACGTTCGTGGTGATCAGCCAGAACCGGCCGTCGTGGTGCCGGATCGTGGGGGCGTAGACGCCGTCGGAGGCCGACGCGTCGGGCGGCAGCGGGAGCTGCGAGGGTCGGTCCAGGACGTTGCCGATCTGCCGCCAGTGCACCAGGTCGCGGCTGTGGAAGATCGGCACGCCGGGGAAGTACTCGAAGCTGGAGCACACCAGGTAGTAGTCCTCACCGACCCGGCACACGCTGGGGTCCGGGTGGAATCCGGGGATGACGGGGTTGTCGTAGTACCAGCCGGTCGTCGTCGGTTCCGGCAACCGGGTTCCGGGGGTTTCCGCGTGCACTGGTCTCTTCGCTCCGGGGTGTCGTGGGAGAAGGCGGGAACGGGTGTCCGAGCGGGCCTCAGCCCTTGAAGGCGCCGTCCAGGACGCCCGCGACCATGCGCCGCCCGACCAGGACGAACAGCACGACCAGCGGGACGGTGGCCAGGAAGGAGCCCGACATGGCCAGGCCGAGATCGATGTCGTAGCTGTTCTGGAGTGCCTTGATGGCGATCTGAGCGGTGTAGCGCTCGGGTGACTTGAGCACGATGAACGGCCAGAGGAAGTCGTTCCAGGCGGTGACGAAGCCGAACAGGCCGAGCACGAACGCGGCCGGGCGCACGACGGGGAAGACGATGCGCCAGAACACCTGCCGCGTGTTCGCGCCGTCGATGCGGGCGGCCTGCACCAGTTCGTCGCTGATGGTGAGGGAGATGTGCTGGCGCATCCAGAAGATGCCGAAGGCACTGGCCAGACCGGGCACGACCAGGGCTTGGAGGGTGTCCACCCAGCCCAGTTCGGACATGATCATGTACTGCGGGACGACCGAGAGCTGGGTGGGCACGGTCATGGTGAGCACGACGACGAGGAACAGGGTGTTGCGGCCGGGGAAGCGCAGCTTGGCGAAGGCGAACCCGGCCAGCGCGCACAGCACCGCTTGACCGGCGCCGATGGCGGTCGCCACGAACACGCTGTTGCGCAGCGCCTGGACGAACGGCACCGTGTCCAGGACCAGACCCACCAGGTGGAAGAAGTTGTCGCCGGGCACGACCTCGGGCGGCATCCGCGTGGCGGCCGCGGTGTCGGTGGTGGCCACGACGAACATCCAGTACAGCGGGAACAGGCTCACGACGGTGGTCGCGGACAGCAGCAGGTAGGTCCACCAGCGGACCCGGCCGGGGTGCCGACGGCGCGGCGGGGTGCTCGTCATCGGTCCGCCTTGATCCGGGTGGACAGCAGGTAGTTGATCGCGGCGATCAGCACGACCACGACGAACAGCGCGACGCCGACCGCCGAGGCGTAGCCGAACTCGAACTGACCGAAGCCCTGTTCGTAGAGGAACAGCGTCAGCGTCTGGCACTGCCGCACCGCTCCGCAGGTCAGCGGCGCACCGGAGGCGATGAGCAGGGGTTCGGTGAAGATCTGGAGGCCGCCGATGGTGGAGGTGACCACGGTGAAGATGATCACCGGCCGCAGCGAGGGGACGGTGATGTGCAGGAATTGCTGCCAGGCGCTCGCGCCGTCGATGACCGCGGCTTCGTGCACCGCGCGCGGAACGGCCTGCAGCGAGGCGAGGTAGAGCAGGGTGGTGTAGCCGAACCAGCGCCAGGTCACCATCGTGGCGATGAGGACGTGACTGCCCCAGGTGGACTGCACGAAGTCGACGGGTTCCACGCCCACCAGGCCCAGCAGCCAGTTGAGCAGCCCGTAGTCGCGGTCGAACAGCTGCGCGAACACGATCGCGGTGGCCGCCACCGAGGTCACGTACGGCACCAGCACCGACATCCGGAAGAACAGGGCGAACCGCAGCCGGGCGTGGTCGAGCACGTGCGCCAGCAGCAGGGCCAGCAGCAGCTGCGGCGCGGTGGACAGGGCCCAGATGCTCACGGTGTTGCGTGCGGCGTTCCAGAAGCGGGGATCGGCGAACATGCGGGTGAAGTTGTCCGTGCCGATGAACACGCGGTCGCCGATGGGGTTCCAGTCGAACAGCGCGACGTAGAAGGTGAAGGCGAACGGGAACAGCCCGAACACCGCGAAGACGACGAAGAACGGCGCGATGTAGGCGTACGGCGACAGGCGCTCGCCCAGTCGCCGGGTCCTCCGGGAGACCGGCGGCGGCACGACCGGGCGCACCGGGATCGACGTGACGGTCACGGTCGCTCAGCCGCCGATGGCGGTCTTGATGTTGCGCACGGCGTCGTCCCAGGCCGTGTCGGGGTTGCCGCCGCTCTGCTCGACGTTGGTGATGGAGTTGAGGAACTCCTGACCGATGGTCGCGCTGTCGGGACCGATGTAGAACGGCTTCAGCTCCAGCAGCGAGTCGGTGTAGATCTTGCCGGTCGGCGCGTCGGAGAAGAACGGATCCGTTGCGGCGGCGAGCCTCTCGTCCTGGTAGACCGACGGGGTGGACGGCAGCGCGCCGGATCGGCCGAAGTGGTCCAGCTGCCCCTGCGGGGACTGCATCTCCCTGATGTAGTCCCAGGCGGCCTGCGGGTTCTGCGCGCGCTTGGGGATGGCCAGGTAGCTGCCACCCCAGTTGCCCGAGCCGCCGGGGATGCGGGCGACGTCCCACTTGCCCGCCGTGTCCGGAGCGACGCTGCGGATGCGGTCGAGCATCCACGACGGCGCGGACACGGCCGCGTACTCGCCCTGTGCCATACCGGCGCTCCACGCGCTCTCGAAGGACGCCTGCCTCGCGGTGATGCCGGCGGTGGCCGCCTCGATGCCGAGGTCGAACGCCGCCCTCACCTGCGGGTTGCTGTCGTAGACCGGCTTGCGGTCGTCGTCGTAGTACTTCTGCGAGACCTGGTTGACCGCCTGGTAGAACACACTCGTGGCCGCGTTGTCCGTGAACGCCTTGCCGGTGGCCCGCCGGTAGCGCTTCCCGGTCTCGACGAACGCCTCCCAGGTCGGCCACAGCGCGCTCACGGACTCCCGGTCGGTGGGCAGTCCGGCGTCGGCGAACAGGTCGGTCCGGTAGGCCACGGCCATGCCGCCCACGTCCGTGGGGATGCCCAGCACCTCGCCGTCCCCCGCGACGCTCTGCGTGATCACCCAGTCCAGGTAGTCGTCCGTGACGTCGTCGGCGCCCAGCGTCCGCAGGTCGACGAAGTTCTGCGGCTGCTGCACGAACTTCGGCAGGTCGTCGCCCTGGATCAGCACCAGGTCCGGCACCTCCCCGCCGGCCAGCGCCGTCGTCAGCGCCTGGGCGGTCTCCACCGAGGTTCCCACCTCGGTCAGCTCGATCCGCACGTCCGGGTGCTTCTCCCGGTACGCGTCCACCGACGCCCTCTGGTCGATGGCCGCGAACGACCAGAACTCGAAGGACGAACCGTCCCCTCCCCCGCCTCCGCCCGTTCCCGGCGTGCAGGCGGCGATCAGGACGGAGACGGCGACGAGCAGCAGGGGCGAGCGGAGGGCCACGACGCTTCTCCAACGTGTGCGGGGTGAGCGGCGCGGCACCACACCGACCGACTGACCGACCGAAACTTTCGTTCTCAACTCCGATCGTTAACGTCCACGACGGTAAGCCGCATCACACCGGTCGTCAAGGACGGAGCACCGCGATTTCGCACGACCACGACGCCGCTGCGAGCAGAACCGGCGACAACGCCCGGATCACATTCACCACAACGGCGCAGAACCACCGCGTCAGCACGGGGGTGGGGCCGTGCTCCCACACGGGTGCGACATTGTCGCCGACTCCGGTGGCGCAGTCCGCCCAATTCCGCGTCAACACGGCCCGGAGGCGCACGCGTGAACGCTCGGGGTTCGCGGACCGGGCACGAAACCCGGACGCACCTCGCCGACCTCGGGTCGAGCGGTCCCGCGCGAAACGGTAACCAGAGCTGCGACGAACGGTCAACGACCTCGGTGGGCTAAAGATGTCCACATTATTTTTAGCCGTTCGCGCGGCGACGTCTCCGTGCCGCGTGTTTTCGTCGCTCCTTGACCGGCCGTGCGCCATGGTTCACAGTTCGATGAAGGCGGCAACCGTCCCGAACGACGATGTCGCGACCTCACCGCACCATTCGCGCAGAGGAGATGGCGAACCCCACCTGTCACCCCGACACACGTCGGCCGAGCACCGATCGGCACCGGGCGGGCCCTGCCGTCACGATGCCGGCGGCGTTCGACGCCGATCGATCGGGCACCGCTCCCACCGCGCGGGAGTCGTCCGCGCTCGACACGCCGCCCCCACCTCGACGAAGAGGAGCACGCTCATGGCCGGACCAGGCCAGCACCCACCCACCGCCCTCTCGCGGATCAGCAGGCGTCGCGGCCTGACCGGGGTCGCCGCCGCCGTCGTCACCGTGCTGCTCGGCGGCCTGGTGACGGCGCTCGGTGCGGCACCCGCGTCGGCCGCGACCGTCGACACGACCGCGTGGTACGTGCTGGTGAACCGCAACAGCGGCAAGGCGCTCGACGTCTACAACCTCGCCACGGGCGACGGCGCCCGCATCACCCAGTGGGCCCGCAACGACGGCAACCAGCAGCAGTGGCAGTTCGTCGACTCCGGAGGCGGCTACTACCGCCTCAAGTCGCGCCACTCCGGCAAAGTGCTCGACGTCCACAACTCCTCCACCGCCGACGGCGGAGCCGTCGTGCAGTGGGCCGACGGCAACGGCACCAACCAGCAGTTCCGCCTGGCCGACTCCGACGGCGGCCACGTGCGCCTGGTCAACCGCAACAGCAACAAGGCCGTCGAGGTCCAGGGCGGGGCCACCACCGACGGCGCGAACGTCGTCCAGTACAGCGACTGGGGCGGCACCAACCAGCAGTGGCAGCTCGTCCGCGTCGGCTCCGGCAACCAGCCCGGCACGGGTCTGCCGGCGTCGTTGCGGTGGAGCTCCAGCGGTGTGCTGGCCGGGCCGAAGTCGGACGCCGGGCACGACATCGTGTCCATCAAGGACTACACCGTGGTCAGGCACAACGACCAGTGGCAGGTCTACGCCACCACCGCCAGTCGCTCCGGCGGGTGGAACCTGGTGCACTTCGCCTTCCCCGACTGGCCGCAAGCGGCCAGCGCGACCCACACCTTCCTCGACACCGCGTCGGGCGTGGGACAGGGCTACCGCGCCGCGCCGCACCTGTTCTACTTCGCACCGCAGAACCTGTGGTACCTCGTGTACCAGACCGGCCTGCCGAGCTACTCGACCAGCAGCGACCCCGGCAACCCCCGCTCGTGGTCGGCTCCGCGCAACTTCATGTCCGCCGAGCCGGACATCGTCCGCCAGAACAAGGGCAACGGCCACTGGCTGGACTTCTGGGTGATCTGCGACGCCGTGAACTGCCACCTGTTCTCCAGCGACGACAACGGGCACGTCTACCGCGCGCAGACCAGCACGGCGAACTTCCCCAACGGGTTCGGCAACACCGTCATCGCCCTGCAGGACTCCAACCGCAACAACCTGTTCGAGGGCACCGCGGTCTACAAGGTCGGGGACAGCGGACAGTACCTGCTGCTCCAGGAGGCCATCGGTTCCACCGGCCGCTACTACAAGTCCTTCACCTCCAACCGGGTGGAGGGTCCCTGGACCCCGCACGCGGCCAGCGAGTCCAACCCGTTCGCCCGCACCAGCAACACCACCTTCCCCGCCGGTCAGTGGACGAAGGACATCAGTCACGGTGAGCTGATCCGCGCGGGCAACGACCAGACGCTGCCCATCAACCCCTGCCGGCTCCAGTTCCTCTACCAGGGACTGGCCCCGAACGCGGGCGGTGACTACAGCCAGCTGCCCTACCGCATGGGCCTGCTGACCCAGACCAACTCCCCCTGCTGACAGATCCCGGTGCCCCCGCGCTCCCCGCGCGGGGGCACCGGGCCGTCCGCGTTGCCGCACGACCGGCCGATCGCGAGGAGAAGTGATCATCGTGCCCAGAACGGACTCCCCCGCGCGGCGAACGGCCGCGCTCGTCGCCGCGGTGGCGCTGACGGCGACGACCGCGGCGCACGTCGGCTCGCAGCCCGCGTCCGCCGCCACCGGCTGCCGCGTCGACCACGCGGTCACCCCGCAGTGGCCCGGCGGCATCGCCACCTCCAGCGCCCGCCAGACCTTCCCCCCGGCCCCGCTGCTCGCCGGCGCGGCGTGCGGCGACCCGACCGCTGCCACGACGACAGCAGCGGACCGCCCCCTCGCGGAGAACGACTTCCCGGTCGTCCGGGAGGGCGCGCACGGCGACAACCGCTACACGGTGTTCCGCCCCTCGGACCCGCGGGCCGTCGGGCGTCCGCTGCCCGTCCTGGCGTTCGGCAACGGCGCGTGCGCGCACACCGACAACCGCGAGGTCACCAGAGCGCTGACGTTCCTCGCCTCGAAGGGCTTCGTGGTGGTCGACACCGGATCGGTCGACGGTTCGCCCAACGGTGTGCCCAGCGGTTCACCGATTCCGTCCCTGCTCACCGACGCGATCACCTGGGCGGGGCGCGAGCAGGGCCGTTCCGGCTCACCGCTGTCGCAGCGGCTCGATCTGACGAGGGTCGCGACCGCCGGTCACTCCTGCGGTGGCCTGGAAGCCCTCGTCGCCGGTCAGGACGCCCGCGTCTCCGCCGTGGTCTCCTTGGACAGCGGTCTCTTCGCCAACGGCTCCTTCGGCTACTCCCGGTCGGAACTCCGCAAGCTCCACACGCCCGTCCTGTTCCTGGACGGCGGGCCGTCCGACATCGCCCACGACAACACCAGGGCCAACTACGACCTGGTCACCGTCCCCGCCGTGCTGGCCGAGCAACCGCGGGCCGGGCACGTCGGGTTCATCACCGGTGACCAGATGACCGAGGGCATGACCGCGGTCGTGCACTTCCTCGACATGGTGCTCAACGGCAACCCGACCGCGCGGGCCTACGTCCTCAGCCCCTCGGGGCTCGCGGCCAGGCACCCGTGGACGGTGGCCAGCAAGAACTTCTGACCCACCTCCTCCGGGCCCCGGCCGTCGCGCGGACGCCGGGGCCCGGACGGGTGTCGAACGCGCTGGAGCCGGAAGCGCTGGTCGGCGGAGCCGGTGACGGTCCACTGCGAGCTGCGAGCTGCGCTGCGCGCGCCGTCCGCCGCCGACCACGCGTCCACGGGATCGGCGACCGGTGTCGTCCTCGATCCGGTCGACGTTCACCCCGCCGTCGCCGGAGGGCTCGGTCGCGATCCCGCTCCGCCGTCACCGAGCGCGGTGTCGGCGGAGCGGGATCACCCCCTCACGATCGCGACCACCGCTGGTTGGCCTGGCCGTTGCAGGTCCACAGCACCAGCCCGGTGCCGTTGGCGGTCGCGGCCTGCTCGACGTCCAGGCACAGCCCCGCGCGGACGTTGCGGATCGAGCCGTCGGAGGCGAGCGTCCACCTCTGGTTGTCCTGGCCGTTGCACGGCCAGGTGATGACCCGCGTGCCGTTGGTGGTGCCCCGGTCCGCGGCGTCGAGGCACTTGTCGCCGAAGACCCGCACCTCACCGCTCGCCCAGGTCGTCCACTGCTGGTTGGCCGCGGTGTGGCAGTCCCAGATCAGGACCGCCGCACCGGCGGCCGTGGAGGCGTTGTCCACGTCCAGGCAGCGCCCCGATCCGGTGCCGCGCAGACCGGAGGTGGTGGCGGCGACCGGGCTGCCGCCCGTCACCCGGAACGCCGCGACGCCGTGCGCGGGGACGCTCGCGGAGATCGCGCCCGAGCTGGCGGACGTGCCGCCGGTCCACAGGTCGGTGAGCGTGAACGACGAGCCGGACAGGCCGATCTGGGCCGCCGTGGTGGTGATGGTGGCGGTGCCGCTGCCCCGGTTGAGCAGACCGATCGCGACCGAGCCGTCGGCCAGGGGCTTGGCGAGGACCTCAGCGTCGCCGTCGTCGCGCACCCGCCGCCCGCCCGCGCCGAGCGGGTCCTGGTTGACCGCGAGCAGGCGCGGGTTGCGCAGGACCGCGCTGACGTCGGCCGACATGGTGCGGATGTCGTTGCCCGCCATGAGCGGCGCGGCCATCAGCGCCCACAGCGCGAAGTGCGAGCGGGACTCCGTCAGCGACAGTCCCGGACGGCCCACGACCAGCATGTCCGGGTCGTTCCAGTTGCCGGGGCCGTTCTGCGCGGCCAGCGGCGCGGTGACGTCCAGGACGTTCCCGACGCCCATCGGGTAGCTGTTGACGTTGCCGTTCTGCCAGATATCGAGCAGGTCCTCCGTGGTCCGCCACAGGTCGGCGACCTGGCCCCAGTCGTACCTGTCGCCGGTGATGGCGTGGAAGCTGTTGGGGTTGATGCTGTAGACGATCGGCCGTCCGGTGGCGCGCAGGGCGTCGCGCATCAGCGAGAAGCGGGCCACCTGCTCGTCGCGGCTGCCCTCCGAGGAGCACCAGTCGTACTTGAGGTAGTCGACCCCCCAGGAGGCGAACGTGCGGGCGTCCTGGACCTCGTGGCCCCTGCTGCCCGTGGCGCCGGGGTGCGCTCCCGTGGTCTGGGCGCAGGTGCGTTCGCCCGGCACCTGGTAGATGCCGAACTTCAGACCCCTGGAGTGGATGTGGTCGCCCAGCGCCTTCATGCCGCTGGGGAACTTCGTCGGGTGGGAGCGCAGGTTGCCCGAGGCGTCGCGCTGCGGGTCGAACCAGCAGTCGTCGACCACCACGTACTGGTAGCCGGCGTCCCTCATCCCGGAGGACACCATCGCATCGGCGGCTTGGCGGACCTGGGCTTCGGTGATCCCGCACCCGAAGCTGTTCCAGCTGTTCCAGCCCAGCGGCGGGGTGAGAGCGGGACTGCCGGGGGCGGCCTGCGCGGCGCGGCCCGCGGTGATGGTCGCGATCACCACGAGCAGGACGATCACCGGGTGGAGCACTCTGCGGAGTCGAGCGGGCATCGTTGCCTCTTTCGCGCGGGGTGGGACGCCGACGCGGGTACCGGCGGCGTGGATCGGGCGGTCGCGCCCGTCCCCGTCCGGAGGAGGTGGGTTCCGGACGGGGACCTCGGCGCGACCGATCACGGTGTCAGGAGCACGCGGTTCCGTTCAGCGACGGCGAGGAGAACGGCGGTGCGGTCCCGTCGTAGCTCGCGTTGTACCCGACGGTCGCCTGGCCACCGGTCGCGAGCGTGCCGTTCCAGGACTCGTTGCCGACGCGGACCGCGTCACCGGTGTCGGTCCACGTGCCGTTCCAGCCCTGCAGGACGGACACCCCCGGCGCCGAGAACGCGAGGGTCCACCCGTCGATCGACGGCCCCCGGTTGGCGATCACGATCTCACCGCTGTACCCGCCCGACCACCGGTTGACCACGCGGTGGGTCACCGTGCAGCCGCTGCCCGGCCCGTTGGTCGTGCTGGTCGTCGTCGGGCCGGCCGCCATCGCCAGTTCGTACGCGCGCTGCGGCACGAACTGGCCGGCCTGGGCGATGCAGCCGTCGGCCTCGCCCGGCAGCTTGACCCACAGGAAGGCGTCGATCCTGGCGTCTCCCGTGTTCGTGGTGCTGGGCGTGCCGATCGCGCGCCCTGCCGGATCGCACCACTCGCTGCCCAGCGGGCCGTTGCCGTTGCGGCTGGTGTCGATCACCGCCTTGAGCCTGCCGTCGCCGACGGCGTCGAGCACGGCTCTGGTATAGGCCACCTCGGCGGAGGTGGCGCGGTAGTTCGACACGTTGCTGGCGATGCCGTCCGCGCTGCCGGAGACGTCCGCGGCGCGCAGCCTGCTGGCCGCCTCCGACGGGGTCAGCCACGCCGAGTTGCCGATGTCGTAGTAGACCCTGGCCTGCGAGGAACCGGACTTCAGCTTCCTGCCCGCGTAGGACATGGAGGCCCTGGTCTGGCTCTGCTGCTCCGCGTTCTGGCAGTTGCTCATGATCGGCAGCACGTCGGGCTCCAGCACGATCGTCGCCGGACGACCGGCCAGCCCCGCCGCGACCTCGTCGACCCACGCCCGGTACGCCTGGTGCGAGGGCGCACCGCCGCCGCTGGCCCCGCCGCAGTCGCGGTTGGGGATGTTGTAGACCACCAGGATCGGGATCTTCCCCGCCGACGCCGCCGCGCCGACGAAGGAGCTGATCTCCGATCGCACCGACGAGGTGTTGGTGGTGGTGAACCACCGCGCCTGCGGAACCGAGGCGATCCGGTCGCGGATGACCGGCGTCCTGGAGTCGGCGGGGTTGGCGGCGACCCACCTCGCGCTGGAGCTCGACGGGTCGACGTAGAACGCCGACTCCACGGCACCGGCGGTCGCGCCGCCGACCACGGCCAGCGCAGTGGCTCCGGCCACGAGCCCGGCCGAGAGCGCGGCCGCGGCCAGCTTGCTCCGCTTCATGAGATCTCCTGTCAGAGTGCTGAGACACGGTCCGGGCGGTGGTGCACGCGGCGCCGTTGAGCGCGAACGACGCGGGTTCGTCCGCGTTTCCGGTGTGCGTCGCCTGGAAACCGGTGCTCACCGACGCGTTCGGGGCGATGTCGCCGTTGTGGGGCGCGTTCTTCGCCGTCACCTGACCGGACGACGGGGAGTACGCCGCGTTCCAGCCCGAGGTGATGGTCTGGCCGCCCGGCAGCGTGAACACCAGCGACCAGCCGCTGATCGGTGCCGGACCGGTGTTGGTGATGGTGATCTCCGACGTCAGACCGCCGTTCCAGGCGCTGACCGTGTCGGACACCCGGCACGAGGCGTCACCGGGCGGGTCCGTGGTGGTCGGCGGACCGCCCTGGAACTGGGAGAAGAACCGCCACACCTCGCCCTTGGTCCACGTCCTGACGCCGCTCTCGCAGTTGCACCCGTCCACGGCGCCCGGCAGGTGCCCGCCGTCGAAGGCCGCCCACACCACCGGGTACCCGGCCCGGCACCCGGTGTACGCGGTGGTGACGTGCGTCAGGCTGCCCGCGGCGGGTTCGCGGGGAGTGGTGGGCGTGCAGCCGTTGTTGCGCACGAACCTGTCGCGCAGGGACCGGCCCTGGGCGATCGAGAGCACCGAGTCGCTGATGCCGTGGATCCCGAGGTAGGCGACGGGCTGCGTGCCGCCGTCGCACCCGCTCAGCTGCGCGCCGGAGAACACCGCGACCGCCCGGAAGACGTTCGCCCTGCCGCACGCCAGCGCGTAGCTCATGCCACCGCCGTAGCTGAAGCCGGTCGCGAAGCGCAGCGCGGTGTCGACGCAGAGGTCGGCCTCGATCCGCGTGATCATGGCGTCGACGAACGCGACGTCCTGGCCGCCGGTGTTGGGCCAGGCGTTGTCGATGCCCTGCGGGGCGACGAGGATCGCGCTGTCACCGGACTGCTCCTGCTGCCCGTAGTAGGCCCACGGCGTGCCGCTCGTCCCACCGGAGGCGACCTCGTTCGCCGTGCCGTGCCACCAGTGGAAGGCGAAGATCAGCCGGTGCGCCCTGGTGCTGGTGTAGCCGTCCGGAACGCGCAGGACGAAGGTGCGGCTCCTGCCGCCGCTCTGGATCGTGTGCGTGCCGCTGCGCAGCGTCGGGGACTTGCCGCACCCCGCGCTCGTCCCCTCGGCGCCGAGCCCCTGGGGGACGAGCGCCGAGGGCGACGCCGCCGCACCGAGAGCACCGCTCAGCACCGTGACGCCCGCCGCGAGCACCAGGAGCGCCACGGCCGCGGCGACGGCTCTGGAAAATCTCTGTCCCGACATCACTCGACTCCTTCTGCGGTTCGGGGCGGCGGAGGTGGACGGCGCGCACGACGGCCCGTCGAGGCCGACGGACGATCAGCAGGTGGAGTTGGTCTGGGTCAGCAGACCCAGCCGCCAGGGCAGGCGGTTGTAGTCGCCACCGGCGTTGGGGTCCATGCCCTGGTAGAGGTAGCTGAGCTTGCAGGGACTGATCTCCATGCTCTGGTCGACGGTGGTGCGCACCATCTCGCCGTGGCTGATGTCCCTGGTCCAGGCGCCGCCGGGGAAGGTGACGTTGTTGGCGCGCGCGAAGGGGTTGGCCTCGGTGTCGGCCAGCGCCGCCCAGGGGCCGGTGATCGCGGGGGCCGTCCAGGAGCGGAACCAGCGGCGGCCGTCGGAGCCGATGGCCTCGTGCACCAGCAGCCACTGGTTCTTGCCCGCGATCTTGTAGACGTTCGCGGCCTCGAACAGCCGGTTGCGGTTGGAGTCCTGCATCGCGATCACCGTGTTGGTGAACCCGTTGGGAAACTGCGCCAGGCCGGTCTCCGACCGGTAGAGGTGGCCGTTGTCGTCGCTGGAGAACAGGTAGCACTTCACGGTGTCGCACACCGTCCAGAAGTCGACCCAGTACCCGTTGCCGATGTTGTCCCGGATGATCTGCGGCATCCCGCCCGCGTAGAAGTTCCTCGGAGCCGACCACCCCTGCGGGTTGCCGACGTCGCTGTTGGTGGAGTACGAGGCGTTCGAACCGGTCTGGTAGACCAGGTACCACAGGCGCTGGGGGGCGAAGTAGAACACCTGCGGCGCGGCGCGGTAGCCCGCTCCGACACCGGAGCGGTCCAGGTAGTGGTGCGGCGCCGACGACGCCTGCGACCAGTCGGAGAAGCTGGTGTACATCAGGTTGTAGCCGGTGGTGTAGGTCGAGGCGAACACGTGGTACTTGCCGTTGTGGTGGACCACGCTCGGGTCCTTCACCGCCACGTTCGCGTGCGTCGAGTCCGGCTTCGGACTGATCAGCACACCGCTGGACGACCACCGGAAGCTCGACGGCAGGTCGGCCTCCGCCGCGGTCGTCGTGGTGGGAGGAGCGGCCCGGTCGGCGCACCGGGCCGGGTGCGACACCGAGCACCCCGGTGCCGCCGAAGCCGGGGCCGACGCCGCGGTCAGCACCGACACCGCGGCCAGTGGCACCGCGGCAAGCACCGCGAGCCGAGATCGTCGTGGCGTGAGCAGTCGTGCCAGCAACATGATCGTCCTTCGTCGTCGGAACGGGTGGACGGTCACGGAGGACGGGCCGCGCGGGTGGCGGTGTCGACGGCCGCGGTTCCGGGACCTGGCGCGGGAAGCGTCACCGGGGCGCGCTCGACATCCCTTCGCGGAACCGCGGGTCACGCACGTCAGCCGGTGCGGTGCGGG
This sequence comes from Umezawaea beigongshangensis, assembly GCF_016464305.1. GTDB lineage: Bacteria > Actinomycetota > Actinomycetes > Mycobacteriales > Pseudonocardiaceae > Umezawaea_A > Umezawaea_A beigongshangensis. The sequence goes on along the minus strand of NZ_JAEIOJ010000012.1, from coordinate 71,365 downwards.
CGGGAGGTGCCGGGAACCGGGGCTCCGGGAACCAGGAGTGCCGCCGGGTGGTCGACGTGCGCGCGCACGGTCGCATCGAGGTCTCCCCACGTCGTCGTTGACGGTCGGGCGGTGCGGCGGAGCCGGCCGATCGGTAGGGCGCCGGAACCGGACCGGAGTTCCGACTGTGAGCAATGAAACCAGCCGAAAGACAACGGGTCAAAGCTAAAGATGTTAACGCCAACGTTAGCTGAGCACCGAGTCGTTCTCGAAACTTTCGATCGAAGTGCGCGCATTTTCCCAGGTAAAGAGGAATTTTTCACCGCAGGAGCAGCACATTTGGCAAGTTGCGCACTTCTGTTTTCGATCAAGTCTTGTGAGCGTGAACAGGCAGGTGGCACACTGCGCACCGCCAGGTCGTCCACAGAAGGTGTCGCATGGAGCTGACAGCGGAGCCGCGGTCGCGTCCCAGCCGGCCACCGAACTGACGCGTCGTCAGGGAGCCTGCACGCGCACCGAACCGCCCCGGCGCAACGGCATCGGCACCCGGATGACGGTCGGCGCCCCTCCCGCGCGCCGACGCCGTTCGAACAGACCCAGGAGAACGTCGACCGCCCGCACGCCCAGTTCGTGGTGCGGCAGGGCGACGGTCGTCAGCCGCGGTCGCATCCAGGAGGCGATGGGATGGTCGTCGAACCCGATCACCGAGACGTCGTCCGGCACGGACAGACCCGCCTCACCGAGAGCCTGGTAGGCCCCGAAGGCCAAGCGGTCGTTGAAGCACACCAGTGCCTCGGGGCGGTGGCGCCGCAGGATCTCGCGGGTGGTGTCGTAGCCGTCCTCCGGCATCCACTTCGGACAGCGGTGCGCGCTGACCACCTCGACGCCCGCCTCCTCGAACGCCGAGCGCAGGCCGAGGAGCCGTTCCACGGCGGCGACGCTGTTGGGCGGGATGTCCTGCGGTCCCGGACCGGCGCCGATCAGGTGGATGCCCGACCGGTGCCCGGCGTCGAGCAGCTCTCGTGCGGCCGAGCGGCCCGCCCGCACCTCGTCGGGCAGCACGGAGGGAACGGTCGAACCGGTCGCGGGCACGGCGTTGAGCAGCACGGCCGGCCCGTCCCGCAGACCCTCCGGCACCGCGACCGACCTGGTGTACATGGCGGCGAAGACGACGCCGTCGACGCGCCGGTCGTGCAGGGCCTCGACCAGCGTCCGCTCGACCACGGGGTCACCACCCGTCTCGCCGACGAAGAGCATGAAACCGTGCCGGTGCGCCGCGTCCACCGCGCCCTTGATCATGTTGCCGGCGAGCCCGGAGGAGGCGACGGTGTCGGACACGAAGCCGATCGTCCGCGTGCGGCCGGTGCGCAGGCCCACCGACAGGGTGTTGCGCCGGTAGCCCAGCTCCTGCGCGTTCGCCAGCACCCGGCGCTCGGCCTCTTCGGAGATGCGCAGTTCTCGCGCGCGTCCACTCAGGACGAGCGACGCGGTCGTGCTGGACACGCCGCTCGCCGCCGCGACGTCGGCCAGCGTCACCCGCCTCCGTCCCACCGCACACCGCCTCCCGACCGTGCTCGCACCACGACCACACCCCGGATTCAGGACGCTAACACGATTTAGCAGGCGATGAGGAGACCGCGATGCAGCGCCCCGACCTCCACCGCGCCCGGCTGGCCGTGGTCGCCCTGGCACTGCTCGGAATCGGCTGTGCCGCGCCGGGCTCCGACCTCACATCCACAGTGGACGGTCCGGCGGTGGTGTCGGAGCCCTCCTGCGGGACGGAGCCGCTGACGTTGCGGGCCCGCTTCGAGACCGGCTCGGCACTGGCCGGGGCGCTGGCGGACGAGTTCACCCGGCAGCACCCGAACGTCACGTGGGACATCAGGGAGGAGCAGTTCGACGTCCTCACCCGCAACGCGCCGCGCGTGCTGGCCGACGATCCCCCCGACCTGATGCGCCTGCCGCAGGTGTCCGACGTCGCGGGCGCGGGCCTGCTGCGCGACCTCGACGGCTACGCGCGCTGGTTCGGGTGGGACCGCCTGCCGGAGTCGCAGACGCGGCCGCTGCGCGTCGGGCCGGGTGGCGGGCCGCGCGGCGAGGGACCGCTGTACGCGACGGGCCTGTCCACCAGCGTGACGGGCTTCTTCTACGACGAGGAACTGGCGGCGCGGATCGGTGTGCGCGAGCCGACCACGCTGGCGGAGCTGGACGACGCCCTCGCGCGCGCCCAGCGGGCGGGCGTCACGCCGCTGGCCGGCTTCAACGGCGGCGCGACGGGCGGGTTGACGTTCCCGTTGCAGAGCCTGATGGGCGCCTACGGCTCGCCCGAGGAGATCGACGACTGGACGTTCCAGCGGCCGGGGGCGCGGATCGACACCCCCGCGGGCGTCGAGGCCGCGCGACACCTGGCGCGCTGGCTCGCCGCCGGGTACTTCGACCCGGACCTCAACGCCACCGACTACGCCCGCATGATGGACCGGTTCATCTCCGGCCGGGCGCTGTTCATGGTCAACGGGGACTGGGAGTCCGCCACGCTCGACCGTCGCATGCCCGGCCGCGCCGGGTTCTTCCTGACGCCGCCGCTGCGCGCCGGGGAGCCCCGCGCGGCGATGGCCGGGCCGCCGTCGTTCGGCATCGCGGCGCGGGCCGAGCACCCGGACTGCGCGGCGGTGTTCCTCGACTGGGCCGTGTCGGACCCGGTGGCCCGCGATCTCGTCGTGCGCGTCGGCGGGGCACGCCCCCTCGGCGGAGCAGCCACCTCGTCACCGGTCGAGCCCGGCTCGGTCACCGCCGCCACGTTCGCCGCCACCGACGAGGTGCTGGCCCACGACACGGCGATGGACTTCATCGCCAACGCGACCGGTTCGGTGTACGCCAGGAGCTGGACGCCGCAGTTGCAGCAACTCGTGGAGGGCGAGCAGACCCCCGAGGGACTGCTCGCTCGCGTGCAGGCCGACTACCTCGACCAGATCGGGGGCTGAGCGTGCGCGGATGGCTGTTCGTCCTCCCCGCGCTCGCCGTGTACGGCGTGTTCGTGCTGCGACCGCTTGCGCTGACCGCCCAGAGCTCGCTGTACCGGTGGGACGGCGTGGGGCCGTCGACGTGGGTCGGTGCGGACAACTACGTCGCCGTGGTGACCGACCCCGGCCTGCGCGACTCCCTCGTGCACGCGCTGCTGCTGGTCGTGGCGTTCGCGGGCGGTCCGGTCCTGCTGGGTCTCGCCCTGGCCACCGCGCTGCGGCCGGGCCCGTCGCTGGTCCTGGTCCTGCCGCAGGCCGTGCCACCGGTCGCGGCGGGACTGGCGTGGAGCGTGCTGCTGTCGTCCACCGGCGCGGTGAACCGGGCGCTGGAGGCGGTCGGGCTCCACGGGGTCGCGCGGACGTGGCTGGGCGACTCGTCCACCGCGCTCGCCGCCGTGGGCGTGATCGGGGCGTGGGCGCTGCTCGGCGTGTGCACGCTGCTGCTGTCGGCGGGCGTGCGGCGGCTGGACCCGGCGCTGTACGAGGCCGTGCGCCTGGACGGGGCGCGGCGGTGGCAGGAGTTCCGCGCGGTGACGCTGCCGGGCGTGCGGCGGGAGGTCGGCGTGTGCGTGGTGATCACCTCGCTCGCCGCTCTGTCGAGCTTCGACGTCGTGTACGTCACGACCGGGGGTGGTCCCGGCGGTGCGACGTCGGTTCCCGCGCTGGAGGTGTTCTACCTGGCCTTCGCGGAGCGCGAGGTCGGCCTGGCGTCGGCGCTGGCCGTCGTGCTCGTGGTGCTCGTGCTGGCCGTGATCGGCCCGGTGCTGCGGTGGTCGCGGTGACGGCGCTGCTGCGCGCCGGGCTCGTCGCCGTGACGGTGCTGCCCCTGGTGGAGCTGTTCGTCACGGCCCTGCACCCGCCCGGCACCTATCCGCCCGGCCTGACCTGGCCGGCGGACCCGCACTGGTCGAACTTCGGCCTGGCCCTGCGCACGGCGCGGGTGGACCGGGCGCTGCTGTCGGGTCTGCTCGTCGTGCTCGCCACGGTGCCCGCGGTCCTCGTGCTGTCCGCCGTGGCGGGGTACGGGCTGGCGCGGTTCCCGCTTCCCGGCGGACGCGCGGTGCTCGGCCTGTTCGCGATCGGCCTGGTGCTGCCTCGGGAGGCGATCGTCGTGCCGCTGTACCAGCAGGTCCGCGAGCTGGGGCTGCTCGGCACGACCACCGGGCTGGTGCTGCCGCTGATCGCGGTGCACCTGCCGTTCGGGGTCGTGTGGATGCGGGCTCGCTTCGCGTCGGCGTCCGCCGAGCTGTCGGACTGCGCCCGCGTGGACGGGGCCGGCCCGTGGGCGGTGTTCCGGCTCGTGCACCTGCCGCTGGCCGGTGACGCTCTGCGGTCGCTGGCACTGCTGCTGGTGGTGTGGACGTGGAACCACCTGCTGCTCGCCCTGGTGCTGGTCGACGATCCGCTGCGGCGCACGGCGGCGGGCGCGCTCGGTGCGTTCCAGGGCCGTTGGGGCACGGACGTGCCGCTGCTGTGCGCGGGCGCGCTGCTGATCACCGCTCCGGTGGTCGTGCCGCTCCTCCTGCTGCGCCACCGGTTCGCCGACGCCCTCCTCGCGTGGACCTCGGTCCGGCGACGCCGGTGAGGCGCGCGCAGCACGAGTGCACCGACCCCACGAGCACCCCCGCCAGGCGTCCGGTGCCGTGACTGCCGACGACGTCCGCGACGCCGTCCGCCGGCGCAGCGGCAGGTCCCCCGATCACCGGGGCGTCCGCACGCCGTTCGGCCCGCGGACGGCGATCAGTTCGACGGGGAGTCCGCGTCCTGCCGTGCCCGGTCGAGCAGGGTGAGGTAGGTGTCGAACCGGGCCGCGCCGGAGAGGAGGTCGCGGCTGCGCGTGGTCAGCCTGTGCTGCCAGGAGTCGAGGAAGTCGCTCAACGCGTCCGCCCCGCCCGCCTCGCGCAGCGAGGCGACGAACTGGGCGACCTGGCGCAGCAGGTACCCGCCCCGGCGCAGCTGCCGGGCGATCTCGGCGTCGCGCACGCAGTCCGGCCCGTACTCGCGGTAACCGGTCACCCGGTCGCGCACTGGGCGCAGGATGCCCTCGGTCTCCCAGGTGCGCAGCGTCGCCGGGTGCACGCCGATGCGACGCGCGAGTTCGCCCACGGTCAGCGGACGGCCGTCGACGGGGACGGGTGTCGTGGTGGACAGGCCGTCCAGGGCCGTCGCGACCTCGGTGCGGGTGTCGCGTTCGGCGAGCAGCGCGACGTGCGCGGCGTCGATCAGCCGGTAGGCGGACTCGGTGTCGCCCCGGTTGGTCGCGCGCATGATCTCCAGCGCCTGCTGGTGCCCGTGGCCGCGACGCAGCGCGAGGAAGGCCCGCAGGGCCTGCGCGTGCAGGGGCGTGTAGCGCCGGTAGCCGGTCTCGCTGCGCTCGGTCGGCGGGAAGACGCCGGCACCGTCGTAGTTGCGGATCGCCTGTGCGGACAACCCGTGCTCACGGGCCAGGTCGACGGGTCGCAGCGCACACCTCCTGTGAGGCTTCACCCCGTGCTGGCCGGGGAGAAGTCGCCGAAGTCTTCCTCGCCCCTTCAACGATAGCGTCGAGGATCGTTCCTCCGGAAAGGGGTGTTCGTGTCCACTGCCGCATCACTGCGCGGAATCGCCCGCCAGCTCGACGACCCGGCGAGCCAGGGCCGTGCCGTCGACGAACTGCTCGCCGAGCGGTCCGAGCCGCCCGCCCTGCTCGCCCTCGGCGAACCGACCCACGGGATCGAGGTGTTCCCGGCGCTGCGCAACGAGCTCCTCGGTCATCTCGTGCACCGCGGGTACCGGTCGATCGTGCTGGAGACCGACGTCTTCGCCGCGTCGCTCGTCGACGACTACGTCCGCGGGGCGACGGCCGATCTCGACGCGGTGCTGGCGACCGGGTTCAGCCACGGGTTCGGTGCCGTGCCGGGCAACCGCGAACTCGTGCAGTGGCTCCGCGCGCACAACGCGGGCCGCGCGCCGCGGGACCGGGTCCGCTTCCACGGCTTCGACGCGCCGGTGGAGTCCTCCGGCGCGCCGAGCCCGCGACGCGCGCTGTCCGGGGTCCGCGATCACCTGCCCGTCGCGCTGAGGCCGGAGTCGGCCAGCGACCTCGACGCCCTGTGCGGCGACGACGCGGACTGGACGAACCCGGCGGCGATGTACGACCCGGCGGCGTCCATCGGCGGCTCCGACCGCGTCCGCGCCCTGCGCGTCGTCGCCGACGACCTCGCCAGCGCGCTGCGCCGCGCGGCACCCGCCCTGCGTCCCCCGGACCCGGCCGGGCACGCCCGTGCCGTCGCGCACGCGCGCACCGCTCAGGGCCTGCTGCGCTACCACGCGGCCATGGCCAGCACCGCACCCGGCCGCATCGCGACGCTGCTCGGCCTGCGCGCCGAGATGATGGCCGACAACCTGCTCGCGATCCTCGACGAGGAGCAGCGGCGCGGACCGAGCCTGGTGTTCGCGCACAACGGGCACCTCCAGCGCGCGACGTCGCACCTGTCGCTCGGCGAGGAGGAGGTGAGCTGGGGAAGCGCCGGGGCGATCGTCGCGCTCACCCTCGGCGAGCGCTACGTGTTCCTGGCGACCGACGCCGCTCCCGACAGCGATCCGGGCACCCTCCAGGGCGTGCTGGCCGAGGCGACCACCCGCCGCGCCCTGTTCCCGGCCCCGGCCCTGCGCGCCGCGCTTCCCCCGTCGATCTGCGCCGGTGAACCGATCGTGCCCGGCCACGTCCCGCTGACCCCGGCGGACCTGGAGGGCGCCGACGCGGTCGTCTTCGTCGCCGACACCGACGGGAAGCGGCACCGGTACTGGTAGCGGCACGCGGGGCCCGCCACCGCGCGGTCGACCGCGCGGTGGCGGGCGACTCCGCCGGCACCGGGGTGCGAGAGCCGCACGCCCCGGCCCTCGACGACCCGGCCGGTGATCGGCGACAGCGGCAGCACGGTGCCGCACGGCCTCCCGCGCAGCGCTCCTGGCCGGAACCCGGTCGTCACGGCGTCCGCGCGGCCGCCAGTTCCACCAGGCCCGGACGGTCGAGCACGTCGAGCCGCTGCTCCCCCTGCGGACCGGACCGCGCGACCAGGCCGCGCCGCTCCAGGAGACCCATCGCCTTCCTGAGCCGCTCGGTCACCAGGGAGCCCTTGCCCCTGGCCGCGAACTCGGCCCTCTCCTCGGAGGTCAGGGTCGGCGCGACCTTCTTCTTCCACACGTCCAGCAGGTCGGCGCGCGCGACCGACGTCGCGTCACCGGCCAGGTCCAGCACGATCTCCGCCAGCACCCGCCCGCTGTCGTCCTGCTGCGCCGCCTGCCGCTCGACCAGCGCCTCCAGCGACGTGCGGCTCGTCGCGCCGGTGGTGCCCGGCACGTCGAGCGCCGTCAGCCGCGCCCACAGCGCCCGGTCGGCCCCGGTCGGCTCGCTCCCGCCACCCAGCACGGCGGCGCGGTGGGTGTCGATCGCGGCGCCCAGGGTGACCACCAGGTTCATCAGCTCGTCGCGGACGTCGTCCCCGCGCAACCGGCGCACGGCGGCGGCGATCAGCCGGTGCTGCTCCCGCACCATCGTCTCGAAGTGCGCGGTCTTCTTGGCCCGATCACCGTCCTCGGCGGCGTCGCGGTCGAGCTCGGCCCTGGTGATCTCCCCCTCCGCGAGCCGGACGCGCGCGGCGTCGCGTTCGGCCCTGCGGTGCGCGCGGTCGGCGGCGATGCGGTCCAGCATCGCCAGCAGCACCCGGTCGGTCTGCTCCACGTAGGCGTCCGAGGCCAGTTCCCGCCACACCTCGGGCTCCCGGCTGCGCAGCGCGTTGTTGACGAACCGGTCCGCGGCGTGGTCGTCGTCGGGGCCGTAGGGCAGTGCCACGGTGTCAATCCTTACGTCGTGCGGTCGTGAGGACCGGCAGGCCGATCCGGGCGCACGTGTCGTGCGAGCTGGTCAGCACAGTGTCCCAGCTCCACGTCGGGCGCGTCGCGCCGGTCCGGAAGCACGCCTCCGGCACGTCGGACCCGTGCGAGGCGACCGTTGCGATCCGGAGCACACCGCCGGTATACCTGGGAGGGGCGGATCCGATGTGCGACGGGGCGGTGCCGGGTGGAACTGCTGCGCGTGGTCGTGCGCGTCGCCGACGAGGTCGACGGCGAGCACGTCCGCGACCGCGTCGTGTTCGAGCAGGTGCTCCGAACCGGTTCACCGTCCCGGCCGCGCCTGGACGCGACCCCGGCGGCCGGGGCCGGCGCGAGCGGGGTGGTGCCGTGCGCACCGGTGCAGCACCTGGCGGTGGTCGACCACGTCGCCGTCTCCGGAACGACCGGGGACCGGGTCGTCGACCACGTGGACCACCCGCACGAGCACGTCACCGGCCCCGCGCGCGTCACCGGGGACCGCCGCACCACGCACCCGGCGAGCACCACCCTCCGCACCCACCCGACGGACCCGGCGTGGGCGTCCGCGGCCGAGAGGAGCGTGTCGTGAACGACTTCGCCGGACTGCGCGCGATCGTCACCGGTGGCGCGTCGGGCATCGGCCTGGCCACCGCCACCCTGCTGGCGGCGCGCGGGGCGCGGGTCGCCTCGCTGGACCTGGTCCCGTCCGCCACGGCGCCCGTGCTGGGCTTCGCCGCCGACGTCAGCGACGCGGACTCGGTCACCGCGGCCGTCGAGGAGGTCGTGGAGCTGTTCGGCGGCCTGGACGTCCTGGTGAACAACGCGGGCATCGGCGCGCAGGGCACGGTCGAGGCCAACGCGGACGACGAGTGGCACCGGGTGTTCGACGTCAACGTGGTCGGCATCGTCCGCACCACCCGCGCCGCGCTGCCGCACCTGCGCCGCTCGGACCGGGCGTCGATCGTCAACACGTGCTCGATCGCCGCCACGGCCGGCCTGCCGAACAGGGCCCTCTACAGCGCCACCAAGGGCGCCGTCCTGTCGCTGACCCTGGCCATGGCCGCCGACCACGTCGCCGAGGGTGTCCGGGTCAACTGCGTCAACCCCGGCACCGTCGACACCCCCTGGGTCCGCAGACTGCTCGACAGCGCCGACGACCCGGACGCCGAACTGGCCGCCCTGCGCGCCCGCCAGCCGACGGGCCGCCTGGTCAGCGCCGACGAGGTGGCGGCCGCCATCGCCCACCTCGCGAGTCCCGCTTCCTCGTCCACGACCGGGACCTCCCTGGCCGTCGACGGCGGAATGCACGGCCTGCGGCCGCGTCGCCGGTAGCCCGCTCCCCACCGCACGACCGGTGGACGTCCGGGAAGAGCCCCTGCCGGCCCTTCGACGGTCCGGCCCCGACCGCCCGACGCGTCCGTCCCGTGTCGCTCGCCGGGCGGCGAGCGGCACGGGACGGGTGGTGCGACGGACGTCCGGGCTATCCCAGTGGTTCGACCCAGATGTTGCGGAACCTCACGTTCTCACCGGGATCTCCGTGGTCCTGGAGGCGGAACGGCCCCGCCGTCGGCGTCTCGGGAGCGCCGTTGCCGGTCGGTCCGTCGATCGCGAGGTCCCGGTGGACCGTGACCCCGTTCCACACCACGGTGACGCGGGCGTTCTCGGTCTTCACGCCCGCGCTGTCGAAGCGGGCCGCCCGGAACGTGACGTCGTAGGTCTGCCACGTCTGCGGCGCGGTGGCCGCGTTGGGCGAGGCGGCTCTCTTCAGGTAGATGCTCGCGGCGTCGTCGGCTGCGAGCGGTTGTTTGCCGTAGCTGTCCAGGATCTGGAGCTCGTAGCGGTCCTGGAGGTACACGCCGCTGTTGGCGCGCTGCTGCCCGGTGACGGAGGACGGCAGGTTCGGCAGCCAGAACTCCAGGTGCAGCCTGAAGTCTCCGAACCCCCTCCTGCTGCGGATGTCGCCGCCCAGCGCCTCCATCGACCCGTTCGCCACCGGCCAGGAGGGCGCGCTGCCGTCGGCGTTGCGCCAGTTCTCCGTTCCGCCACCGCTGTAGAGCGTGATGCGCGAGGCGGGGGTGACGGTCAACTGGTCCAGGTTGACGTGCCCGACGTCCCCGCTGTCCACCCGGTAGGCGATGGTGTTCGCCCCGGCCCGCAGCGTCAGCGCCTCGGTGTGCGTGGCCCAGGTGTCCCAGTTGCCGGTGTCGGCCAGGGCGACCTGTCTGACCTTCGCCCCGTTGACGTGGACGCTGACGGTCTTGGTCCCGGCGGACGGGTTCGGTCCGTTGCTGTAGCGCAGACCGACGTCGTGCGAGCCCGCCTTCGCCGCGTGCACGGCGAAGGCGGTGCTCGCCCCCTGAGCGCCGTAGTTGTCGACGAAACCCGCGCCGGAGTAGCCGAGGTGGTCGGTGTTGACGCGCGCGCCGCCGGACAGCGCCGCGCTCTCCGCCTCGAAGGACTGGGTGGCCGACGGGGCGCTGCCGACGAGGTTGTTGAGCGTGTACCAGGCCTCGGTGTTCCACAGCGGCACACCGGCGCTCGACGTGAACGGGCGCGGCGAGCGCAGGTGCACCACCCGGCCGGCCTTCAGGCCGTCGAGCTTGAGCGTGACCTTCCGGCCGTCCGCGGAGGGCGTCGCCGAGGCGACCCGCAGGTTCTCCTGGTCGACCTTGGGCCCGCCGTACGCGGGCGTGGGCGCGTACCGCCACTGCTCGGCCCGGTAGCGGCCGGCGAGCCCCGCCGCGGTCTCCGCCGAGACCGGCTGCGTGTACTCGAGCTCGAACCCGCCCGCGACCGCGCGCACGGCCAGCAGGTCGAACGTCCGGCCGCCGTTGGGCGCGAGCTTCTGCAGGCCGTGCTTGAGCTTGCCGTCCTGGCCCCAGTTGCCGTCGTCCCCGATGCCGCCGATGTAGATGGCGCCGTCCGGGCCGACGGTCGTGCGGTTGACGCCCGCTTCGAGCCCCTGGGTCATGCGGAACACCGCGCCCTGGTACTCGCCGTTCACCTTCTCCAGGAACGCGCGCTGGAGACCGCCGTAGGTGACGTCGCCGAAGATCATCTGTCCGGCGTAGAGGCCCTGGGTGAGCTGCACCGGCGTGCTCGGCGAGTTCGCGATCTCGTTCTGCGGCAACCACAGCACGGGTTGTGCGATCGGGTTCGCGTCGAACGGACCGGCCGGATTGGTGTAGTGGTTGAAGAACCGGTCCTGCTTGACGTGCACCAGCTTCGACGCGGGGAGCCAGCCGCCCTGGTTGTCGTTGACGAACACGCCCCCCTCCGGACCCCAGCCGATCCCGTTCGGCGTGCGCAGGCCGCCAGCCACGTAGCTGACCCGTCCGGTGGCGCGGTCGACCTTCACGGTCGTGCCGCGGTTGGCGGCGGGCTGCGGGTCGGTGGTCGCACCGCCGAGGTTGATCGAGACGGACAGGTTGAGGTAGAAGAACCCGTCCCGGTACAGCAGGCCGAACGCGAACTCGTGGAAGTTGCCGCCGTAGGGCCACGTCGCGACCGTGCGGGACCGGTCGATCACGTCGTCGCCGTTCGTGTCGGCCAGTTCGGTCAACTCGTGCTTCTGCGACACGTAGATCATGCCGTCGAGCACCTTCAGGCCCATCGGCTCGCGCAGGTTCGTCGCGATCCGCTTGGTGGTGACCCGACTCGGCGAGGTGGCTCCGGTGACGTTGCCCAGCACCCAGAGCTCACCGGTATCGGTGCTCTTGCCGTCCCAGGTGGCGATGGCCAGGCGGCCGTCGGGGAACCAGTCCATCGCGCTGACCCTGGGCTGGAAGCCCGCGGGACGCAGGTCGGTCAGGGTGAAGTCGGGGTGGACGGCGTTCAGGGGCAGGCCGTCGCCGGGTGAGTCGGCACCCGTCGCGCACTCCTTGCGGCCGGGAGCGGTGACCCGGACGACCCCGCTGTCCGTGCTGAGCGCGGAGTTCGGCACGACCGAGAAGTCCGCCGCGCCCGGCGGCTTCCACTGGAGGGTCAGCTGCTGCCCGCCGTCGCGCTCGAAGTGCTCGATCAGCAGGGCGTGGGGACCGGCGGACAGGGTGACCGTGCCGTCCTTCGGCTGCGTGCCGTGCACGCCGTCGTGGTCGACGACCACGGTGCCGTCGATCGACAGCCGCGAACCGTCGTCGCTGAGCAGCCGGAACGCGTAGCTGCCCGCCAGGGTGATGCCGACGTTGCCGGAGACCTCGGCCACGAAGCGGTCGGCGAAGCCGAAGTCGTCGGCCGACGTCCAGTCCACGGTCGGCATGAGCTTGTCGACGTTGGGCGTCTGAGCCGGCTTGAGCACGCACAGCCGGTCCAGCGACACCTGCACGTCGAACACCCGCAGCGTGACGCCCGGCTCCTGGGGCGGCGGGGCATCACTCCTCGGATCGGCGAGCGCGGGGCCCGGTACGCCGCTCAGCAGCAGTGCCGCTGCCAGCAGACCGAACGCGGACGCACGTGGTCGTCGCGTAGTCCATCTCATGTCCACACTCCCGGGGAGGGCCGCGACGATCGCGCGTGTCCGACGTCGTCGTCGCACGGTTGGAGGTTGTGCACGCGGTGGCGGAAACAGAAGCGGGAACTCTGAGTAGTTACAAGTTCACCCAAACGTGACGAAGATTAAGTGACTCGGATCACAAAGTCCAGGACTTTAGTCGATCCTGACCACACTTTTGTCTAGTCAACGCGTAAGTCGGTCGATGAGATGGCTGTTTTGACGCAAAGATCGTCGCCGCTCCTCAGCACGCCGAGCGAGCGCCCCGAGGTCAGCTCGACGGTTCGGCGGGGAGGCGCGTGAGCGGTGCGACGCCGGGCGCTCCTCCCTCCTGGCCGATCTCCGGCACCCGGCGCACGGCGATCGCGCCGACGACGCCGAGCAGCCCGAGGAAGCCGAACAGCGCGGTGAACCCGCCGATCCCGAGCAGCAGTGGCGCCACCAGCGGCACCAGCGACTGCGGCAGGGTGTTGGCGATGTTGACGATGGCGAGGTCCTTGGCCGCGTCCTCGTCGTGGGGCAGCACCCGCACGCACATCGCGAGGTCCACCGACAAGAACACCCCGATGCCGATGCCCACGACGCCGTGGATCACGAACACCGCGAGGATCGACGGCGCGAACGCCATCGTGCACATCGACGCGGCGGCGAGCAGTCCGGCGGCGACCACGAACGGCTTCTGCCGCGCGAGCCGGTCGGAGAAGTGGCCAGCGGCGAGGCTCGCGGTGACCAGGCAGACGGTGTTCACCACCGTCATCGCGAACACCAGCCCGCCGACCTCGGCGGGACCGGCGCCGAAGCGCTGGATGAGGAAGAACGCGAGGTAGGTGCCGCTGGCGTAGGCAGCGGTGATGAGGAAGCGCACCAGCCACGCCCAGCCGAAGGCGGGGTGGCGGCGCGGGTCCAGCCAGAACGTGCGCAGCACGCCGCCGAGACCGAGCGCGGGCCGCTCCCGGCGGACCGGTCGTCCCTCCCGGATCAGCAGCACCGCGAGACCGCCGCCGACGACGGTCGTGCCCGCGATGGCGTACCACTGCGTCGCGGACCCGGCGGGAAGGGCGTTGACGAGCGCGATGCCGAGCAGCGGACTGAGCGCGATGCCGAGACCGAGCGTTCCGGAGACGATGCCGCGGCGGTGCGGCGGGACCTGGTCCGCGACGGTGGCGGTCGTGGACGCGTGCTGGAAGCTCAGGGCGGCCTTGGCGACGCACCACAGCAGGACGACCTGCCACACGGTGGTGGCCGAGCCGAGCAGGACGAGCACCACCGCGCCGGTGACCGAGCCGACGAGGATTCCGGTGCGGCGGCGGCCGAGGCGGAACGTGGTGAGGTCGCTGATCCGCCCGGCGATCGGCGTGAACACCAGGGCCACGATCGCCCCGACCCCGGTGACGAGGCTGAACGCGGAGGTGGCGGCCGTGCCGCCGGAGATCCTGGTCAACTGGAGGGCGAGGAGCAGTTGCAGCGGGGTCAGCAGGGCGATGTACAGGCCGGTCTGCGACGCCAGCAGCGCGGCGGACAGCCTGCCGACCGGCGTCGGCGTGGTGGTGGGGTCGGCGGGCGGGGCGGCGACGCTCATCCGGTACTCCTCCGCGATGCTCCGGACCGCAGGTGGTCCACACCTTTTCTAGCGGGGCGGACGGGTTGTGGTCGGGGTGCGTTCGGGTGGCGCGCACCCCTGCCCCGAACACGCGCGGTGACGACGCCGTCTCGTTCGGCGCGACGGCCGCGCTGGTCCGTCCGAGTGCGGGACGAGCGCGCGAGCGCAGGTTCTACACCAGATTCCCAGAGCAGTGACATGAAATGCTTCACAGTATTTATTCGCGACGTCAAAATCTTCTCGAAAATGGTTTCACACGAATGGCCGTCAGCCGTCCAGGTGAACGCTGCTCCGGACGTGTGACCGAGGACCGATCGCGGTAGCACGACAGCCGTTACGCGCCCGAGACGCGGAGTTGACGACAGGTAAACCGTTCCTACCAGCAACGATGCCCGAAGCTTGCCCGTTCTGGACATGTTTCCGGCAATCTTTTGGCACCCCCCTTCCCTGAACGTCGCTGATTCGGTAAAGCTTGCTCGGAGCAGATTCAGCGATTCCTGACAGGCTCGACCGGTGAACGGGGACCTCAGCGTGCCGAACATCGTCCACCAGCTTTCTCTCAACGAGAACTTCGCCCCACCGCTGCCCGGAGTCCGGGACGCGGTGATCAGCACCGCCGATCGGTCCCACCTGACCCTGGACGCCCTCTCCGACGGGCTCACCGCCACGATCGCGGAGCGCCTCGGGGTGCCGGCCTCCGACGTGCTGGTCGGGGCCGGGTCCGGCGCGGTGCTCCAGCAGCTGCTCCACGGCATCGCCGGACCGGGCACCGAGGTCGTGCACGCCGCGCTGTCGTTCTGGGGGTACGGACCGCTCGCGCGCAACAGCGGCGCCACGCCGGTCGCGGTGCCGCTGGTCGACGGCTACGGCACGGACCTGGAGGCGATGGCCGCCGCGGTGACGCCGCGCACCAGGGCCGTCCTGCTGTGCAACCCGAACAACCCCACCGGCGCGGTGCTTGGCCACGCCGAGGTGCGGGGGTTCCTCGACGCGCTGCCGCCGGACGTGCTGGTGGTCGTGGACGAGGCGTACCGCGAGTTCGCCGACCGGGCCGAGATCGCCGACGCGCTGGCCCTCTACCGCGAGGACCCCCGTGTCGTGGTGGTCCGCACGTTCTCCAAGTCGCACGGGCTGCTGGGCCTGCGCGTGGGCTACCTGGTGGCGGCGGCGTCCGTCGTCACGCCGCTGCGCGGCACCACGCCGTTCTTCCGCGTCAGCACCGTCGCGCAGGCCGCGGCCACCGCCGCGCTGGCCGCCGAGGAGCAGATGCGCGCGCAGTGCGAGGCGGTCTGCGTGGAGCGGGACCGGCTGCGGGCCGCGCTGGTGAACCGCGGGCTGGAGGTGCCGCCGAGCGCGGGCAACTACCTGTGGCTCCCGCTGGGCGCCGACGGTCCGCCGCTGGTGGAGTTCCTGGCCGAGCACGGGGTCGAGGTCCGCGACGTGGGCGGGCTGGGCGTGCGGGTGACCGTGGGCACGCGGGAGGCCAACGACGCGGTGATCGCGCTGGTCACCGAGTACACCCGCACGGGCTTCTCCCCCGCGGCCGAGGCACTCGTGACCCGGCTGCGCGCGGCGCTGCACGCCGAGTGGCCCGAGCACACCGACCCCGTGCTCGGCATCTCCCGCTACGCGCTGCTCACACCGGGCAAGCTGCTGCGTCCGCTGCTGCTCGCCGCGGCGGCGGGCGCGGTGGGCGGCGACGTGGAGCAGGTCGTGCCCGCCGCGCTCGCGGTGGAGTACCTGCACGTCGGGTCGCTGGTGCACGACGACGTGATCGACGGCGACGAGATGCGCCGCGGCCAGCCGTCGGTGCAGCACCGCTACGGCACGTCCGACGCCATCGCCACCGGTGACGCGCTGATGATGCGGACGTTCGGCTCGGTGGCGGCCTGCGTCGAGCGCGGTGTGCCGGAAGCGGCGGCGCTGGAGGCGGTGCGGGCGATCTCCGACGCGGGCGTGGACGTGTGCCGCGGCCAGGCGCTGGAGGGCGCGATGGCCTCCGACCCCGCGCACCCGCTGGCGGACTACCTGACGGTGATGGCGCTCAAGACCGGCGCGCTGTTCCGCGGCGCCTGCCGGGCCGGTGCGGTGCTCGGTGGCGCGGAACCGGCCGTGGTCGACGCGGTGAGCCGGTACGCCGAGCACCTGGGCCTCGCTTTCCAGATGTACGACGACCTGCTGCCCTACCTGTCCGATCCGGCGATCACCGGCAAGTCCGGGCTGAGCGACCTGCGCAACCTGCGGCCCACCTACCCGGTGCTGCTGGCGCACGAGACGGGCACGCCGGAGCAGCGCGCACGGGTGGTGAGCGCGCTGAGCGGTGAGCTGCCGCCGGAGGAGGCGTTCACGGCCCTGCGGGACGTGCTCGACGAGACGGGCGCGCTGAAGCGGGCGGTGGAGCACGCGGAGGCCGAGGTGACCGCCGCGAAGGCATGCCTGGCCGGGCTGCCGCCCAACGAGCACACCGCGATGCTCGCCGAGGTCGCGAACACGTCGATCGACCGGAGCCGGTAGCCGTGGCGAACTGGCGGCGCACCGCCGAGGCGCACGTCCAGACGTGGCGCCCGTACACGTTGACCTATCCCGGTGTCGTCGGCCTGGCCGGTGCGTCCGTCGCCGGTGGCGACCCCGGCCCGCTGCACCTGGCCGCCGCCGTGCTGATCCCGGTGCTGGTCTGGCTGGGAGGGCACTACCTGGGCGACTGGTTCGACCGCGAGCTGGACGCGATCGACAAACCTCAGCGGCCCATCCCGTCCGGTCGGCTCAGCCCGCGCGCCGCGCTGCTCTCGGCGGTGGTGAGCGAGGTCGGTGCGGCGGCGCTGGCGCTGGCCGTGGACTGGCGGGTGCTGGTGCTGCTGGTGCTCGGCGTGGTCGGGATCGCCGCCTACAGCCGCCTGTACAAGGGGCGCGGCATCTCCGGCAACCTGGTGCGCGGCGCGCTGACGTCGCTGGCCGTGCTGGCCGGCGCCACCTGCGTGCCCGGTGGCGATCCGTGGACGGCCCTGCCGTTCGCGGTGGTGTTCCTGCTGCACGACGCGGCGTCCAACCTCGTCGGCGCGGTGCGGGACGTGGAGGGCGACGAGGCGGGCGGGTACCGGTCGGTGCCGGTGCAGCGGGGCGTCGCCTACGGCGCGCGCCTCGCGCAGACCCTCTACGGCCTGGCCCTGCTCGTGGCCGTGGCGTCCGCGCTGGCGCCGCTGCCCGACCGCACGTCCTACCTGGTGCTGCTGCTGGCGGCCACCGCGATCGGCGCGTGGGTGTTCGGCGGTCTGCTGACCCAGGGCGACGACATCACCCGCGAGTCGGCGCTGCGCGCCCACGAGGTGCTGGTGGCGGAACGGCTCGTGCTGGCGGGCGCGGTGACGGCGGCCGGTGCGGGCGCCCCGTTCGCGGTGGCGGTGCTCCTGCCGGTCCTCGCGTTCAGCGTGATCACCCAGAACGCCATGCGCACCCGCCACGAGATCCCCCCGGCCGAACTGCGGAAGGCGACCGCCTCATGACCCCGGTGTCCACCCCGGACGGAACCGTCCCACCGCCACCGCGTGTCTCCGTCCGAAGTGGAGGTGGCGCGTGAGCACCGACGTGGACGTGCTGGTGAGCGGGGCCGGGGTCGCCGGACTCGCCGCGGCGCACGCGCTGGGCGGACTCGGCCTGCGCGTGCTGGTGCTGGACAAGCAGCGCGAGATCAGGCCCGTTCCCAAGGGCGAGCTGCTGCAACCCGGCGCGACGGACGTGCTCGCGGACTGGGGCGTGGCCGACGAGCTGGCCGCGGACGGCGCGTTGCGCCTGTCGGGGCTGACGGTGCGCGACCCGCACGGCGCGGCGCTGCTGGCGCTGGACTACCGGACGCTGGACACCGGGCGGCCGTGGTTGCTGGTGCACGACTACCACGTGATCCTGGCGGCGCTGGCCCGCACCCTGCCCGCATCGGTGGAGCTGCGGCGCGGGGTGCTGGTGCGGGAACTGGTGCGCGACGAGCACGGCCGGACGACCGGTGTGCGCACGGACGGCGGTGACCTGACGGCGGGACTGGTCGTGGCGGCCGACGGGCTGTCGTCGCGGTTGCGGCGCAACGCCGGGATCGAGGTCGAGCGCGCCGACTACCCGCACAGGCTGGCCGCCTTCGAGCTGACCGGCCAGCCGCTGGGCGACGACGTGTCCACCTACGTCACCTCGCGCGGTCTGGCGATGCGGTACTCGCTGCCCGGCGAGCGGGCGCGGCTGTACGTGCAGGTCGAGCCGGACGAGCTGCGGGGCGTGGACGCGAGCGCCGCCGGGGGGTGGATCGACGGCCTGGTGCGCGACGTGCCGGCGCTCGCCCCGCTGCGCGAGGACGTCGCGCGCGCCTGGTCGGCGCGGCAGGTCCTGCCGGTGGGGCGGTCGCTGACCACGTCGCTGGCCGCTGACGGGCTGGCGCTGATCGGGGAGAGCGCGCACTCCGTGCACCCGGCCGCCGGTCAGGGCATGAACAGCTCGATCCTGGACGCGGCGAGCCTCGCCGCGCGGGTGCGCGAGCTCGACGGCGACCTGGCGCCCGAACTGCTGGCACCGCTGCTGCGCGCGTGGAGCACCGGGCGCCGTCCCGAGCTGATCGCCGTCGGGACGACCAGCCACAACGCGACCCGCATGATCAGCGACCTGTCGCCGTTCGGCCGGGTGCTGGGCCGTCGCGCGCTGCGCAAGACCGGACGCAACCGGCGGCTGCGCCACACGATCATGCACAACATGGCCGGACTGGGACAGCACTCGCTGAGTCCGCTGGACCGCCTGCACCAGCTCGGCGTGCTGCCCGACCCGAGAGGCGGGCAGCTGCCGAGCTGGGCGCGGTCCCGGTGACCCGGTCGCTAGAGCCCGCACTCCACGACGAGCAGGCCGCCGTCCCAGCGGCGTGTGGTGGCGGTGGAGAACCCGGCGCGTCGCGCCAGGGCCGTGAAGTCCTCCTCCGTGCGCTCCCGGCCGCCGAGCAGGGTCAGCGACTGGAGGTCGAACGACGAGTTGTTCTTCGCGTGCTCCCGACCCGCCAGCACCTCCACGACCAGCAGGCGGCCGGTGCCGACGACCTCGGCGGCGCGGGTCATGATCCGCAGCGCGTCCTCGTCGCTCCAGTCGGTGAGGACGCGGGAGATCACGTAGGTGTCGTAGCCGGTGGGCAGCGGGTCGAAGAAGCTGCCGGGCACGAAGGCGGCGCGGTCCTCCAGCCCGGCCTCCTTCAGCGCGGTGGTGGCCTCCGGCTCGACCGGGGGCAGGTCCAGCACGGCGCCGGTCAGGTGCGGGTTGGCCCCGAGCACCTCGATCAGCAGCGCGCCGGTGCCGCCGCCGACGTCGAGCACCCGCCGGGTGGACGACCAGTCGCACTCGGTGGCCACGACCGGTCCGGTCTGCCACGCGTGGACGGCCATGACCCGGCCGAAGAACAGCCGCAGCTCCTCGTCGGCTCCGTAGTCGTCCCAGAACGGGACGCCGTGCACGGTGGCGTAGGCGGACTCGCCGGTGCGCACCGAGTGGGCCATGCCCGCGTAGGCGAGGTCCATCTTCGTGCCGGGGCCCTCGATGTCGAGCCAGCGGCGGGCTGCGCCGTGGTCGTCGCCGAGCAGGACGCGCGACACGTCGGTCAGCGCGTAGGTGCCGGGCTGCGGCTCGGCCAGGAACCCGATGGAGGTGAGGTGGTTCAGCAGCCTGCGCAGCGAGTCGGGATCGGCACCCGCGGCGCCGGCCAGGGCGTCGAGCCGGGCGGTGCCGCCGTCGATCAGTTCGGGCAGGTGCAGGGTGACGGCCGCCCTGACCGCGAACGGCGTCGCGAGGTCGATCATCTTGGCCAGCTCGTCCTGTGCGGTCATTCCGATGAATTCCCCTCGTCAGCGGGAGAAAAAATTCGTCCACCACGATCCTGACACCGGCGGGCGAGCGGGGTCAAGAGCACCGAACAGCGCCCTGAGAATCATCAGTACCGCGCCGTGGAACACGCGCGCGGAATTGAACGACGCGTATCGAAAGAAAGCAGGGAAAACATGACCTTCCAGGTTCGCCCGATCTCCGGTTCGCTCGGCGCGGAGGTGCGTGGCGTCGATCTCGGCGCGATCGACGACGAACGGTTCACGGAGATCCACGACCTGCTGATGCGCCACCTGGTGCTGTTCTTCCCGGACGCCGGCGGCCTGACCCCGGAGGCGCACGAGGCGTTCGGCAGCCGCTTCGGGGAGCTGGAGGTCCACCCCTTCCTGCCGAAGCTCGACGGCCACGACAAGATCGTCGTGCTGGACTCGGACCAGGGCGCGCGCGCCGACGTGTGGCACACCGACGTGACCTTCGTCCAGAGTCCGCCGATCGCCTCCGTCCTGCAGATCACGGTGACGCCAGAGGCGGGCGGCGACACGATGTGGAGCAACCAGTACCTCGCCTGCGAGGCGCTGTCGGAGCCGGTGCGCGACATGCTGGAGGGCACCACGGCGCAGCACCTGTTCGTCCACCCGAACGGCTCGTTCCGCGGCGAGGTGGAGCACCCGGTGATCCGGACGCACCCGGTGACCGGCCGCAAGAGCCTGTACGTGAACCGCATGTTCACCCGGCGCATCCTCCAGCTCAGCAAGGGCGAGAGCGACGCGCTGCTGGAGCACCTGTTCACCGTGTCGGAGAGCCCCCAGCGCACCTGCCGCTACCGCTGGGTTCCCGGCGCGGTGGCGATGTGGGACAACCGGGCGACCCAACACTACGCGGTGAACGACTACGTGGGGCGCCGCGTGGGCCAGCGCGTGACGGTGATGGGCGACGAGCCGCGCGGCGCGGAGCCGCGCTGGGCGAAGTACCAGGAGCCGGGAATGTCCGCGACGGCCGTGAAGGACTGAGGCGCGGCACGTGCGGGCCGGGCCCCGCCACCCCTCGACGAGGAGGTGGCGGGGCCCGGCCGAGGTGCGCGCGCGGCGTTCGCGTCAGGTTCCCGCACGGGGCCCGAGCACGACCGGGAACGTGCGCGGGGCGTGCACGTGGACGCTGTGGCGGAACGTCAGCTCGGCGGGATCGGCCGCCGCTCGCAGTCGCGGGAAGCGGGTGAACAGGGCGGCCAGCGCGACCTCGCCCTCCAGGCGGACCAGGGCCGCGCCCAGGCACCGGTGGATGCCGTGGCCGAAGGCCAGGTGACCGGCGGTGTTGCGGTCGGGGTCCAGCTCGGCCGGTGCGTCGTACCGCGCGGGGTCGCGGTTCGCGGCTCCCGTCGACAGCATCACCGACTCGCCCCTGGCGATGGCGACCCCGCCGATCTCCAGGTCCTCCGCGGCGAAGCGCAGCGAGGCGTTGATGGCCGGGGAGAGCCAGCGCAGCAGCTCCTCGATCAGCGGCGGGACCGACTGCGGCGACGCCAGGCGCTCGCGCGACGACGGGTCGTCCAGCAGCGCCCGGACGCTGTTGGTGATGAAGACGGCGGTGGTCTCGTGCCCCGCCATGAGCAGCAGCATGGCCATCGCCACGATCTCCAGGTCGGAGAGCCGGTCCCCCTCGTCGGACGCGGTGATCAGTGCGGAGAGCAGCGCGTCGTCGGGCGCCGCGCGCTTGGCCGCGACCAGTCCCTCCAGGTAGGTGGCCATCTCCGTGGAGGCCCGCACGAGCTCGGCCTCGGGGCACTCGTCGATGAGCACCGTGGACAGGCGGGCGAACTCGTCGCGCTCGATCTCGGGAACGCCGAGCAGCTCGGAGATCACCACCATGGGGAGGACGATCGCGAAGCGCGCCACGAGGTCGATCGGCTCGTCCTCGGGCAGCGCGTCGAGCAGCTCGGCGGCGACGGCTTCCACGCGCGGGCGCAGCGCGGCCACCCGGCGAGCGGTGAACGCCTGGGCGACCAGGCTCCGCAGCCGGGTGTGCTCCGGCGGGTCGAGCGAGGTCAGCATGTGCGACATCGGGGCGGGCAGTCCGGGAGGCGCCGCGGCTCGTTCCTCCGCGGGCAGGGTGGACCGCCAGTCCTTGGCCAGTCGTGCGTCGGTGAGCCCCGCGCGCACGTCGGCGTAGCGGGTGACCAGCCAGGTCGGGCCGCTCTCGAAGTCGACCTGGCGGACCGGGCAGGTCTCCCGCGTCCTGGCGAGGGTTCCGTGCGGATCGCGCCAGTAGTCCTCGGTGAAGGAATCCTCCCGTGTCGCACCCGTCATGAGGTTCTCCGTTCCTGGGACGTCCGGTCAGAACTCGTCGACTCCTGGCACCCGGTCAGCGGATCGCCTCCCGGTAGCGGCCCAGCGCGCGCAGGGCCATCCCCTGCGCGAGAGCGGGGTTGGTGTACCGGCTGACGTGGCGCACGTACTCGTTGACGGCCTCCGACGGCCACCCGCCGCCGGAGTCGCGGTGCTCCAGCAGCCAGTCCACCCCCGGCCGCACCCCGGCCGGGTCGGTGCCGGCGGCCAGCAGGGCCGAGATCGCCCAGCCGGTCTCCTCCACCGTGCCGGGCGCACCGGCCCCGTCGCCCCACGAACCGTCGGGCAGCCGGGTCCGCTCCAGCCACGCCGCCGCCCGGCGGGCCGGTTCCCCGTCCGCCCTGCCGACCCTGGAGAAGGTCTCCAGCACGGCGGCGGTGCCCATGGTGTGGTGCCGGTACCACACGGACTCGAAGGCGCCGTCGGGGAGCTGGGCCCCGGCGAGCCAGCTCAGCGCGCGGCGCACGCGGCGGTCGTCGGCCGGAACGCCCGCGTCGAGCAGCGCGTCGACGGCCTGCACGGTCGTCATCGGGCAGGGGCCGCTGTTGGCCACCCTGGTGTTGCGCACGCAGAGCCCCCAGGACCCGCGGGTGTCCTGCATGCGGGTCAGCCAGTCGACGCCCCGCTCGACGGCGTTCGCCTGCTCGTCGCCGGGCGTCCTGGACAGCACGGACAGGATCTCCCCCGTCTCCAGGGTCGAGGGCCAGCCCTCGGTGCCCGCCCAGCCCCAGTAGCCCGGCGGGCAGCCGAACGCGAGGAACGGACGGTGCTGCTGCACGCGCACGAAGAACCGGGTCGACGCGGTCAGCCGCGGGTCGTCGGCGTAGCCCGCCTCGGTGAGACCGCGCACGGCGTACATCGTCCAGGCCGAGTCGAGCGGACCGGTCTGCCACCAGCCGTCGGGGTGCATCGTCCGGCGGAACCACCCCACGGCGGCGGCGACCATGTCCGGGGCCAGCCCGGCGCGGGCCAGGCCGGTGCAGACCAGACCGGTGACCCACGCGTTCTCGCACCAGGCCCCGGTCGAGCCCTCGTGCTCGTAGACCTGCCGGATCGCCTTCAGCGCGTTCGGCTCCGCCAGGCGGGCCAGCGCGCGCTGCACCGCGGTGAGCGGCTTGTGCCTGGCCTGCGCGAGGCCGAGCGCGAAGGCCATCGGCACGCGCAGGTCGAACACCCTCCGGTACAGCCCCGGCCACAGCGCCAGCTCCAGCGGGAAGCGGCGCATGTCCTCCGGGGCCAGCCAGCCGGCGAAGCCGTAGTACTGCCGGCACCAGGAGACGACCTCGGGGTGCGGGATCGCGTCCAGGCCGCCGAAGTCGTCCATCCAGCGCTGCCCGGCCCGCACGGACTCCGCGCTCCCCGCCCGGTCGACCAGGTGGAGCACGGCGGAGGCGACGGCCGTCGGTCCGGCCTCGCTGGACAGGCCGGGGACCATCGCCCAGCCGCCGTCGTCGTTCTGGGTGCGCCGCAGCCACCCGACGCCCGCCGCGACGAGGTCGGCGCTGCCGTCCGGATCGGCGAAGTGCAGCGCCGACAGCGCGCCGACCGTGCCCAGCGTGGAGGTCAGGTTGTCCTCGCTGTAGTCGAACACCCCGTCGGGGCGCTGCGCGAGGAACAGCGCCTCGGCGCCCCCGGTGATCGCCTTCGAGAGCACGTCGGGGAACGGGTCGAGGTCGTCGTGCACCGACGTCATGCGGAGTCCTCTCGCCCGGTCGCGGCGACCGGGAACTCGTGGCGGGAGCGATGGCGCGGCACCGGTGGAGCGAGGACCGCGGGCGAGGAGCGTCAACGCGCCGGGAGCGGTGGCGCCCCGGTCACCGGTCGTCCCTCCCGGCGAGCACCGCTTCCGGTGGCGTGGCCCCCGCGGCGGAGCTGGCGGCGGCCCGCGGCACGGCGACCGGTTCCGCCGGCGCGTGCGGATCAGCAGGGGGTACGTCTCGGAGGACGGCCAGGTCGGACACGAGACCGTCGACCAGCGGGTCGAGGGTGAGGTGGACCTGGTCCAGCGAACCCCGCAACGCCTCGCGCACACCCGGCAACGGTGGAGAATAATTCCCGTCGAGGGAGAGCTGGTGAAGGATTCGGGGCAAGAGACCGACCTTTCCCGAGGGAGGTGGACCACATTCCGCCACTCTTTTGCACCGCAACTTCGACGCAAGGCTAACGATCGCCGTCAGATCACGTCAAGACCGTCATCTCGATGAGAACTCCGACCGCTCCCGACCGGACTGGGACGATCTCCGCATTCACCACATCAGCGGTTGACCGCCGGATTGTTCATCCCGGTAGAATTCGCCGCTCCGGATCGGGACCGGTCGCGCGCAACCACTCCTCCAGGGTCGTCAGGTCCGGGAGCAGGGCGCGCAGCAGGGAGACGTCGCGGTCCCGTGCGGTCAGGTCGCGCTCCTGGAAGAACTGGAACATCGCGGCGAAGTCGTGGCCGTGGTCCGGGTCCGAGTCCCGCAGCACGTCCAGCGGCACCGGGACGTAGGCGGTGGGGACGCCCGTCGTCCGCTCGAAGGCTCCGGCGATCTGCTCGCCCGTCAGGCCCTCGGCGACGACGGCGAGGTCCCGGCCGCCCCAGGACTGCCAGCGCTCGAACAGCAGGTCCGCGAACCGGGCGATGTCGTCCAGGCCGATCATCGGGTACCGGCCGGTGCCGAGCGGGGCGTGCAGGACGAGGCCCTGCCGGCCGTCCGGCAGCCGGCCCGGCGTCGGCGCCAGACGGGTGGACAGGTTCTCGAAGTACGGGGCGGTGGTGAGGATCGAGACGTGGTGGGTGTACCAGCCGTCCTGCTCGCGGCGCACCACCTCCTCCGACCGCTGGAGGTGCACGTGCGCGGCGACGGCCGCCTTGGCGTCGTAGTGCGGCACGACGGTCCGGCCGTGCGTCAGGGCCGCGACGGCGTCCAGCGAGGACCACACGAACCGGTCCACGCCGGCGACCCTGGCCGCTTCGAGCACCGCCACGCCCTGCCGGTGCTCCTCCAGCGCGCTGCCGGTGGAGAAGAAGTCCGTGTTGCAGAAGACGCGGTCCGCGCCGGACACGGCCCGTCGCAGAGCTGCGGGGTCGTCCACGTCGCCGCGCACGAGGCGGACCCGGCCGCCGCCGCGTTCCAGCAGGGCGACGGCCCTGACCGAGGCCGGGTCGCGGGTGAGGACGGTGATCGCGTTGGCGGGGTGCGCCAGCAGCCGGTGCACGACCCGGCCGCCCATCGCGCCGGTGCCGCCCACCACGAGGGTGTTGATCTGGGGTTTCACGTGATCAACGCTAGGAGTCCGACGGGTACCGGGCGGTACCCGTCGGCGCTGGTAGCTTCCGCTCGTGACCTGCGCGACCCGCTACGGCTTCCTCGCCGACTGCCCGGCCCGGCTGACGATCGAGATCATCGCCGACAAGTGGGCGGCGCTCGTCGTGTTCGGCCTGAGCGACGGGCCGCGCAGGCACGGCGAACTGGTCGGCCAGATCGGCGGCGTCTCGCGCAAGGTCCTCACCCAGACCCTGCGCCGTCTCCAGGGGTACGGCCTGGTGGAGCGGCACGCCTACCGGGAGGCTCCGCCGCGCGTCGAGTACCGGTTGACCGAGCTGGGCCGCACGCTCGTGGAACCCGTCGCCGCCCTCACCGCGTGGGCGGAGCAGCACGGCGGCGCCGTCGCCGACTTCCAGGACGCCCACGGCACCTCGCCGCGCTGAGCCCGCGGGGCCTCACCGCGATTCCTCCGCTCCACAGAGGTCACACCCCCGTCGAGCGTCGCTCGCAACGCGCAGCACGGAAACCGGCGTTCACGCCACCTCGGTCCACTCCGGAGTGAACTGTCCACCGTGGTTGATGCTGTCGTCCCGAGACGCCACCCGTGCGACCGTCGTGACGGGCGTCGGATCTTCCTGTGGCACGAGTGGTGCGATGCCGAGCAGCTTCCACCGCCGTCCAGCGCACCAGAGATCCAGGACGCACGCGAACGGACTGGGCGGGCTCCGTCGTCAGAGATCCTCGGCGAGGGGAGCGACGAGTCGGCCGCCCTGCGGCGGAGGGAGGTGGACGAGCGACGCACTTCAGCCCGGTCGGCGGACCCGCGGGAGGTCGGCGCGGACAGCGCCCGGAGACCTGCGCGGCATCGCCCTTTCGGATCGGAGTCACGCTGCCGTCTCGACACGTCCCCGTGCCGTGGCGCATCCGGTTCAGCCGCCGGACAGCGCTCGGATCTCGGCCGGTGGATCGCGGTTGAGGTCGACCACGGTCGCGTCGCCGACCGGCTGGTCCAGCCGAACGGTCTCGGTGGCGGTGAAGGCGCTGTTCGACACCGCTTCGTCGTCGCCCGGCACGCGCTCGCGCACCGTGATCCGGATGCCGACGCTGTCCGCCGACTGGCGCACCTCGACGTCCGCGAGGGCGTCGGGGCCGCTCGACAGGGCCGAGAAGCCGATGCGGAGGACGAGTTCCCGGTCGGTCGGCGCGGGAGCGCGTTCGAGCACCACGCTCGGAGCGGGCACGACGCGGGTGCTCTGCCCGCCGTCGTGCCCGCCGTCCGAACATCCGGCGGGCACGGCCGCCAGCACGGCCAGTCCGGCCGCGATCAGGCGAGCCGTGCCACGCCTCACGTCAGGTTCCTCACCGAGTCGTAGAGGTTCTTCGCACCGTCACCGAAGTACGGGCCGTAGATCTGCGTCAGGTCGTCGCCGACGTGGTAGCTGTTCACGCTGACCGTGTAGCCCGAGCTCTGGTTGAAGTCGGCGAGCCACGCGCCACCGCTCGCGCCGCCCTGCATCGTACAGGCGAGCTTGAGGTCTCCGGTGATCACGAACCGCCGCGAGGTGGCCCCGTCGCAGGTGATGAGGTCCTCACCGTCGAAGGGCGAGTTCAGCGGGAAGCCGAAGTGCCACACCGACGGCGTGGCGGGCCCGTTCAACCGGATGCCCTGACTGCCGGTGACGTCCATCAGCTGCTGGCCGTTGAGCGGGTGCATCACGGCGGCGCCCACGTCGTAGCCGTTGTCGCTGTCGTTGATCCACCCGTTGAGAGCCCACAGCTGCCGTGCGCTCCAGGTGCCCCGCGGACGGTCGCCGTAGTAGTAGTCCGGGATGAAGGTCCAGTTCTGGTCGTGCCAGGTGCCGCCCTTGCCGCCGTGGACGCAGTGGCCCGCGGTGAAGACGGTGTTGCGCGCCTCGGTGCTGACGACGACCCCGGAGCAGTGCCACAGTCCGTTGTCCTCGAAGAGCACCTTGCCGTTGGTCAGCGACACCCAGTCGTGCCGGGCGGGCCAGGACGTCCCGGTCGCGCCAGCGAACGTGGTCGCCTCCCCCGGTCCGCCCACGACCGGACTCTCGCCCGGCACGTCGAGCGCGCCCAGCACGGACGTCTGCGCGGTGCTCCGCACCTCCTCCGGCGTGACGCCCCGGTCGGCGGGCTTGGCCGCCGCGATCCGCTCCGGGGTCCAGAACCGCTCCAGCGCGGTGTTCGGATCGGCCGACAGCGCCGCGGCCTCCGGGCTGAGCGACGTGGCCGCCGACTGCGGAGTGGCCGCGGCGGGCACCGCGGGCGCCGCCCCGGCCGTCGTCGGCACGGCGACCAGCCCCGCTGTCAGCAACGCGCCGGCCAGAATTCTTCGGGCGATTCTCGTACGTGACACCATCGTCTCCCCCGTGTTGTCGCGAAGCCTCATCGTGCCACCGGGATCATCGATTCCGAGACGTTCTTCACCGGACGACCCGATTGTCGCAGCTGTGCCGTCACAACAGTCCGATCGTCGTCCACCGCGCTCCGCCGCACAGCCCACTTCACCGGTGGCCGACACAGGCGACCCGCACCGATCGGACCATTCCGCGAGAAGTGGACGATTCCCGCGCCGATCGAATTCCGCTGCGCGACGTGCGCCGCTCGACCGCTGCGCGGCCTCCGGTCCGCGAGCGGTCCCGACGCGCGTCCGGTGGGCGCGCACCGCTTGGCACCCACCGGACCCGTGTCGAGCCGTGCCGACCGGTCAGCCCGTGGCCGGGCCGGTCCACCCGGCGGGGACGTGGCCGGTGCGGACCCGCTGCGGGTGGTCGCCCACCGGCACGGAGACCACCTTGCGGCCGGTGGCGAAGTCGATCGCGGTGACCTGGTCGGCGCCGCTCTCGGAGACGACGCAGCTGCGGCCGTCACCGCTGACGGTCGCCCAGTAGGGCTTGGAGGCGGGCACCGCGGCACCCTCTCGCAGGGTCGCCCGGTCGACGACCACGGCGTAGTCGTCCATCGTCCCGGCGACGCACAGCTTGTCGCCGGCCGGACTCACCGACATGCCGTGGTGGCGGGAGTCGTTGACCCAGGTCCTGCGGTCCTCGCTGGTGTCCGGGTTCTCGGGCAGCTCCTTCACCCGGGTGATCCGGTCGGCGGCGACGTCGTACTCCACGAACCCGTTGAAGAACGACACCTGGAAGTAGAGCGTCGACTCGTCGGGGGTGAACGCCACGGGCCGGACCGAGTCCGACAGGTCCGAACGGCCGAAGGCGTCCAGGCGCTGCCTCATGTCGATCACCCTCACCTGCTGGAAGGTGGTCGTGTCGACGACGGTGATGCGGCGGTCGCCCTTGGTGAAGTCCCAGAACGGGTCGTCCAGATCGGTGTTGACCTCGCCGATCGACATGTTCCACAGGTACCGGCCACCGTCGGTGAACACGTTCTCGTGCGGCTTGTCCCCGGTGGCGAACGAACCGACCTGGCGGCCGGTGAGGACGTCGAGCACGTGCACGGTGTTGGACGTGGAGGCCGACACCGCGACCCTGCGCCCGTCCGGCGACACCGCCATGTGGTCGGAGCGGTACCCCGAGACCGGGAAGCGCCACTTCACGCGGCCGGTGACCAGGTCGAGGGAGACCACGTCGGCGAAGCTGGGGCGGGAGACGACCACGGCGCTGCCGTCCGGCGTGGTGTACATGTCGTCGACGAACTGGTCGTGCCCCTCGCCGGGGCCGTTGCGGATGCCGAGGAAGTAGGCCAGCTTGATCGGGTTGAGGTAGATCTCGCGCAGCCGCTCGTCCCGGTCGGGGATGACGTTCACCCGGCCGATGCGGGCGAAGTTCCCGCTGGAGGCGATGACGTCGGCGGTGCCCTCCCAGTTGTTGCCGACGAACATCACCTCGCGCAGCGCGGCGGCCCCCTGCCGGGGGTCGGCTGCCGCGGGAGTGGCGGCGGTGATCAGCAGGCAGGTGGCGAGGAGGCCGAGCAGACGGGTGCTGCGACCGTTCCTCCTTCCCTTCAGGACGAACTTCTTGCTCATGTCCGCACCAACCCGGAAACAGGACTTGTCACATTCGCGCAGGAGGTGAGCTGATCCGTGGTTCTGTCGCGCAGGGAGTTCACCGGAATCACCTTTCGACGTTGACGAGGTGTTCGGTGAACCATTCTGGACTCGTCTGCGCGAAACGACGACGACCGGTTACAGCTTTGTGACGCGGCTCCGGGCGGCTCGGCCGTCCGGCACGCGGCCGCCGCGCAGTACCAGGTGAGCGTCGGGGTTTCCGGTGCTGCGCGGGGTCGTCGGCCGCCCGTCGTCCGCCACGCCGGGGAACGCGGCAGCCGGGGATCGCGGCGACGGTCTCCCGGTTCCGAGCCACCGCCGCGGGCAGCGCGGCCGTCGCGAGGAGGGCGAGCGCGAGCCGCTGCTGGAGGACCACCGCGAGGACGGCGGTGCCGATCGAGCCGCCGACCGTGTTGAGCAGGTTCAGCGCACCGGCCGCGCTCGGCGGGTGGGCGGGCTCGGCCCGCGCTCACGCGGCACCCTCCAGCCCGAGCGCGCGCAGCAGCGTGCGGAACTTCGCGCTGGTCTCGGCCAGCTCCGCGGCGGGGTCCGAGCCCGCGACGATCCCGGCTCCGGCGAACAGCCGCACCGTCCGGTCGCACACCTCCGCGCTGCGGATCGTGACGACCCACTCGCCGTCGCCGTCCGGGCCGGTCCAGCCGACCAGCCCGGAGTAGTAGCCGCGGTCCTCCGGCTCCAGCTCGGAGATCACGGCCCGCGCGCGGCTCACGGGCACCCCGCACACGGCGGGTGTCGGGTGCAGCGCCTCGGCCAGCCCCAGCGACGAGGAGCCGGGGTCGGCCGGGTCCGCGAGCCGCCCGGTGATCCGCGTCGACAGGTGCCACATCGTCGGCGTGCCGATCACCGCGGGTTCGGCGGGCGCGTCCAGGTCGACGCAGAACCGTCCCAGCACCTCGGCGACCTGTGCCGAGACGTGCGCGTGCTCGGCCCGGTCCTTGGCCGAGACCAGCAGGGCGGCGATCCGCCGCTGGTTCTCGGCGTCGTCGGCGACGCGCGGCAGCGACCCGGCGAGGGGGTTGGCCGTCACCTCCGTGCCGCGCCTCGCGACCAGCAGTTCGGGGCTCGCGCCGACCAGCGTGCGCGGCGCGGAGTCGCCCGGCGCGCTGACGTCGACCGCGAAGGCGTGCGCGGCGGGGTCGGCCCGCACCAGGCGGGCCAGCAGCGACGGCACGGACACCGGGGAGTCCGCGACCAGTTCCAGGCAGCGGGCGAGGACGACCTTGCTCAGCTCGCCGTCGTCGATGAGCGCGAGCGCCCGGCGCACTCCCTCGGCGTACCCGTCCGGCTCGGGCCGCGCGGTGATCGACCAGATCGCGCCGCCGGAGGCCGGCAGTGTCGCGGCGGCGGCGTTCGGCGCGGCGGCCCTGCGCACCACGGCGGGCACGACCAGGCTGCTCTCGGAGTCCGGGCGGAACCCGATCGCCCCGGCCACCACGGGGTCGGCGATCCCGGCCACCACCGCCGCGTCCAGGGCCTCCGCCGCCGCCCGCGCCCGGCTCCCGTGCCCGGCCCCGACGGTCGAGTGCACACCGTCGGCCAGCAGCGATCCGCGCCCCGAGGAGTAGTAGAACGACCCCGGCAGGTAGGCGGCCAGCAGGTCGGCCGCCCGGTGGACGGGCCGGGGACGCGCCAGTGCAGGTGAGGACACGGTCGGGTTCCCCTTCGGCGGGACGGTGACAGCGGGTGCGCGGCAGGACGCGAGTTCCGCGCGCCCCCGGCCTCGCGAACGAGGTGAGGCGGACCTCGACGCGGTCGTCCTGGAAGTCCGCTTCCGACCAGCACCGGCGTCAGCCGCACGGCTCCGGGCGCGGTCTGTCCACAGAGGACGCCGATGGCGCATCCCCTGCGAGACGAGGAGTTCTGATCGCTCAGGCCTGCAGGGTCGCTCCGCCGTCGACGTACAGGTTCTGCATGGTGATGTGCCGCGCGCGGTCGGACACCAGGAAGAGCACGGCTTCGGCGACGTCGGCGGGATCGGCGATGCGCCCCAGGGGGATGCCGACCCGGAACTCCTCGGGAACGCCCGCGATCACCCGGTCCGCGCCCGAGTCGTCCGTCCACAGCAGACGCTGCATCGACGTGTCGGTCGATCCCGGCGACACGACGTTGCACCGGATGCCGCTGCCCGCCAGTTCCAGGCCGAGACAACGGGTGAGCATCGTGGCCGCCGCCTTGGACGCCGCGTAGGCGGCCATCCCCGTGCGCGGCACCCCGGCCGCGTTGGACCCGACGGTGACCAGTGCTCCCCTGCCGCGCGGCACCATCCGCCGCGACACCTCCCGCAGCACGGCGAACACGCCCGTCGCGTTGACGGCGAACGTGGCCGCCCAGTCCTCGTCGGTCGTGTCGCACACCGAGCCCGGCCGCAGGATTCCCGCCACCGGCACCCCGATGCCGATCGGGCCGATCTCGCGCTCGACCTCGTCCACGACACCGGCGACCGCCGCGGAGTTCCCCACGTCGACGGCGAAGGGCGTGACCCGGCCGCCGGAGCGCGCCGCGACCTCGTCCAGCCCGGCGGCGTCGACGTCCAGCGCCGCGACCGCCGCACCGGCGCGGACCAGCGCGTCCACCACCGCGGCACCGATGCCGCCGGCGGCTCCGGTCACCAGCGCGACCGCACCCTCGATCCCCGGGTCCGAATGTCCTGACGAGGCCACCGACGCCCTCCTGCCGTCCGAAAGCTGTTCAGGCTTGCCCAAGCTATCGGACACGACCGGGGGACGGAGTGCTCGATCCGGGTGATCTGGGTCATGCCGATCACGACCGGATCGGCCGAATCCGTTGCACGACGCGGTTTCCGCGCCCCGGCGTCGGCGCGCGGAGCCCCACAGTGGACTGTGAGCGGTGGAGGATCGCCGCTCCACCGACGTCGCACCGCCGGTCCGCTGCGCGGAGCCGCACAGCTCGTGCGGTGCGACTTCCGTTCCGGCGCGTCCCCGGAGCGCGGGGTGCGGTCGTCACCGTCGACGAGGTGGGCGACGGCGCCGGGGGCGCGGAGCGGTGCACGGCCCGGACCGTCCCTGTCAGGGGTCACCGCCGGGCGGTGGCGGGAGCGAGTCGGTCCCACCACCGCCCGCACGCACGCCTGCGCGCGGGACCGCCTCGCAGAACGGCGTGGTGGACGGCGGGTCGGGTCAGCCGATCGCTTCGGCGGCACCGGCCGACAGGCCGGACAGGACCTGAACGGGAGCCGACGCCGCCCGCACGCCGCCCCCCACGCTCTGCACCACTCCGTCGGCCAGCGGGTGCGCCGCGGCGTTCGGCACGCTGAGCGGAGCCCCCAGCGACGCGGCGAGGTCGGACGCGGCGTCGGACCCCGGCTCGGTGGCCGCCGCGGCCGTGCCCGCCAGACCGGTGGTGAGGGCGATCCCGGCTGCGATCCCGACTGCCCTGGTTGCGAACCCCATGAACTGCACTCCTCGTCGACGCGTCACGGGCCGCACGTGCGTCGCCCGGCCCCGGATGCACGCATTGTGCAGCTCACCCGTCCGCGGACGGGCCCGCCGTTCCGACCCGGTCGGGTGACACGGGGTGTCCGGCGGAGGAAGTGCCGCGGACGGGGTCCGTCGTCCGGACGACTCGGGCGGCGGGCAGGAGTTCGCCCACGACCTGTTCGGCCACCCGCCGCGCCGTGGCGGCGTCGACACCGCGGTTCTCCAGGTGGGCGCGCACGACCGCCACGACCTCGGGCGTCCCGGCGGCACCGCCGGCCCCGCACACCGCGGTCGGGACGCCGCGTCGCATCCGGCGGGCCGCCCACCCCCGAGAGACCCGGTCGCGCACCGCGTCGAGCGCGGTGCCCGCCGTCCCGTCCACCGCGAGCGCGTCGAGGAACGACGCCGCCGCCAGCACGTGCGGCACGACCAGTTCGGGCTGGACGCCGGTGCGCGCCGGTGCGCGCAGGGGCTTCGCGGCCAGCAGCCGCTCGGGATCGGCCCGGAACTCGTGCAGCAGGTCGTCGAGCAGCTGCGTCTCGGCCGGGTGGTACCGCTCGACCACGTCGCGCACCAGGTCCACGCACGGGCGAGCCGCCCGTGATCTCCGCGAGCACATCCGGCCTCTCCTCCCCCGACCTCTCCCGAACACCGCGCGGCGGGACGGCGTTCAGCTCGTTCCTCGCGGATCGCGGCACGTTCGTTTCCGCGCCACGGGCACCGGGCGCCGCCGGGGTCGATCAGGTCGTGGAGGCCGCGGCGGCCGCCAGCGCGCGCAGCCGGTCGCCGACCAGGTCGACGACCTCCGGCTGGTGGTCCACGAGGTAGAAGTGACCGCCGGAGAACACGCGCAGGTCCACCTCGCCCGTCGTGTGCTCCTCCCAGGCCCGCGCCTCCTCGGGGGAGACCTTCGGGTCGTCGTCCCCGACGAGGACCGTCAGCGGCACGGTCAGCGGAGGTTCCGGCGTCCACCGGTAGGTCTCGACCGCGTGGTAGTCCCCGCGCAGCGCGGGCAGCACCATGCTGACCACGTCCTCGTCCGCCATCAGTTCGGCGCTGGACCCGCCCAGCGCCACCACCTCGGCGATCAGCTGGGCGTCGTCGCGCACGCGCACCGGCTCGTCCCGCCAGCGCGACGGCGCCCTGCGGGCGGAGGCGAAGACGTGCGCCACGGGGAGGCGACGCGCCAGTTCGAAGGCCAGGGTCGCGCCCATGCTGTGCCCGAACAGCGCCGTCGGGCGGTCCAGCCGATCGGCCAGCGCCTCGGCCA
The DNA here is from genome assembly GCF_016464305.1 of Umezawaea beigongshangensis. Classification (GTDB taxonomy): domain Bacteria; phylum Actinomycetota; class Actinomycetes; order Mycobacteriales; family Pseudonocardiaceae; genus Umezawaea_A; species Umezawaea_A beigongshangensis. Next base: position 37,243 of record NZ_JAEIOJ010000012.1, on the reverse strand, counting down.
CGAGGTCCGCCAGCTCCGCGAGGTCGGTCACGCAGGGCTCCAGCCTGCGCTCCTGCCGTCCGGGGTACTGCACGGCGACCACGTCGGCCACGGGGGCCAGGGCACGGCAGAACGGCACGTAGAAGCTGGCGGCTCCGCCCGCGTGCGGCAGGCACACGAGCTGCACGGGGCTTTCGGGGTTCGGCTCGAACTGCCGCAGCCAGGCGTTTCGTGGTGCCACTGTGCCGATCCTCTCGCCGGGTGACAGGACGCGCGGTCGTGGCGGGTGATCCGCCGCCGCGCCGCCCACACTTCCAGATCACCGCGCCGCGCGGTGGCCCGCGGCGGTCGAGCTGTCAGCGCGCGCCGAGCGCGCGCAGGAGGTGGTCGGCGAGCCGGTCGAGGTGCTCCGGCGTCGCGGTGACGTGCCGGACGCTCACCCGCCAGTAGACGGGGGCGGCCACCAGGTCGAGGGCCAGGTCGAGGTCCAGGTCGGCGGGCAGTTCGCCGCGCTCGACGGCGCGGCGCAGGGTCGCCGCGCCCTGCGTGCGGCGCGGTTCGCCGATGGCGCGCTCGACGGCGGCGGCCAGCACCTCGTTGCGCCCGGCCTCCGCGCTGAGGTCCGGCAGGATCTTGGAGAACCGGGGGTGGGTCAGCCACCCGTGGACCGCGTGCAGGGTCGCGAGCAGGTCGCCCCGCAGCGAGCCCGTGTCGGGGACCTCGGCGAGCGGGACGCTGAACTCCGACAGGACCGCGATCACCATGTCCTGCTTGGACGGCCAGCGCCGGTACAAGGCGCTCTTGCCGACGCCCGCGCGCTTGGCGACCGCCTCCATCGACAGCCGCCCGTAGCCGTGCTCGGCCAGCTCGTCGAGGACGGCCTCGGTGATGGCGGAGGTGATCTGCGGTTGCAGGACGGCGGCACCGGTCGGGGTGCGCCGGGGGTGGTCGGTCATGGCCGCAGCATACGGGTGGACGGTACGGACCCGTCCGGCGTATTGTTGACGTCGGGACGGAGCCGTTCCGTCCATTCCTTCGAGGAGTTCTGATGTCCGAATCGAGCCGCACCGCCCGCGACGTCGTCGACGAGGCGCTGCGCCTGCTGCTGGCCGAGGACGTGTCGGGGTTCGCCGACCTGTGGGCGGTGGACGGGGTGCTGGAGTTCCCGTTCGCGGCAGCCGGGTACCCGCAGCGCCTGGAGGGCCGCGAGGCCGTGCGCGAGTACATGCGCGGCTACCCCGACCTCGTCACGCCGCGCGCGGTCGTGGAGAAGACGGTGCACGACACGGCAGACCCCGGAGCGGTCGTCGTGGAGTTCGAGGTGGAGGGCACGGTCGTGAGCACCGGCCAGCCGTACCGGATGCGCTACATCGCGGTCATCACCACCCGCGACGGCGAGATCCTGCGCTACCGGGACTACTGGAGCCCGCTGGCCGCCGCCGAGCTGACCGGCGGACTCGACGCGCTGACCGCGTCCTTCACCGGCGGGGGGTCGACCGCGTGAGCGCCGTGCTGGTCACCGGCGGCACCGGCACCACCGGCAGCCTGCTCGCCGCGGCGCTGCGCGAGCAGGGGGCCGTCGCGCGGATCGCCACCAGGACGCCGGTCGACGGCGAGCACGTGCGGTTCGACTGGGCCGACCCCGGCACGCACGACGCGGCGCTGAGCGGGGTGGACCGCGTCTACCTGATCGCCCCGATCGGCGTCGTGGACGCGGTACCGGTGGTCGAGCCGTTCCTCGCGCGGGCGCTGCGGGCCGGGGTGCGGCGAGTCGTGCTGCTGAGCTCGTCCGCCGTGCCGGAGGGCGCCCCCGGTCTGGGCGCGCTGCACCACCTGGTCCGCACGACGGTGCCGGAGTGGACGGTGCTGCGCCCGTCCTGGTTCATGCAGAACTTCCTCGCCGACCACCCGGTCGCGCGGAGCGTCCGCACCAGCGGGGAGATCGTCACCGCCACGGGGTCGGGCCGGGTGGCGTTCGTGGACGCGGCCGACATCGCAGCGGTCGCCGTCCGCGCGCTGCTCGACGAGGTGCCGCACGACACGGCGCACGTGATCACCGGGCCGGAGGCGCTCGGCTACGCCGACGCCGCGGCGGTCGTCACCGAGGTCACGGGTCTGCCCGTGCGCCACCGCTCGGTCAGCACCGACGACCTCGCCGCCCGGCACGTCGCCGCCGGCTACCCGCCGGAGTTCGCCGCCCTGCTCGCCGGGCTGGACGAGGCCATCGGCGCCGGCGCCGAGGACCGCGTCACCTCCGTCGTGCCGGACGTCACCGGTCGTCCGGCCCGGTCGTTCGCCGAGTTCGTCACCGCCCACCGGGAGGCGTTCACCGGTTGACGCCGCACGGGAGGCGCGCAGGGTGGGAGCAGCACGGCCACCCTGCGCGCCTCCCCCGGCCCTACTGTGGAGCTCGTGGTCGACGAGAACCCGATCGGACAGTTCCTGCGAGCCCGCCGCGCTCTCGTGCGGCCCGAGGACGTGAACGTGCCGTTCTCGGGCCCGCGCAGGGTCTCCGGGCTGCGCCGGGAGGAGGTCGCGATGCTGGCGGGGGTCAGCACCGACTACTACGTGCGGCTGGAGCAGGGACGCGAGCGCAACCCGTCCGCGCAGGTGATCGACGCGCTGTCCAGAGCACTGGGTCTGGGCGAGGAGGAGACCGCCCACCTGCACCGGCTGGCGCACCCGGTGGCCGCGCGGCGCCGTCCGGCCGCGCGGCGCGAGCGGGTCAGCCCGGCCCTGGTGCGGATGATGGAGGGCTGGGAGCGGACCCCGGCCGTCGTCCTCGGGCACTGCCTGACCGTGCTGGCGCACAACGCGCTGGGCAGGGCCCTGTTCGACGGTCACGCCCACAGCGGGGACCTGGTGCGGCTGGTGTTCCTCGATCCGAGCGCGCGGGAGTTCTACCCGGACTGGGAGCGCGTGGCGGTCAACACCGTGGCCGGGCTGCGCGCGTCGGCCGGTCTGGACCACGACGATCCTCAGCTGATCGACGTCGTCGGCGAGCTGACGCTCAAGAGCGAGGAGTTCCGCAGGCTGTGGGCACGCCACGACATCCGGCAGAAGACCCGTGAGACCAAGCGCTTCCAGCACCGCCTGGTCGGCGAGCTGACGCTGGACTACGAGTCGCTGACCGTGAACAGCGCGCCGGGTCAGCAGCTGGTCGTCTACCAGGCCGAGCCGGGCAGCTCGTCCGAGCAGGCGCTGTCCCTGCTGGGCAGTCTCTCCGCCACCGCGCCCACCAGGACCGGACGGGTCGAGACGGACCGGTGAGCACGGCGGGTCCGGGGCCACCGCGCGGAGCCCCCACGTCGGGCACCCCCACGTCGGCGGGGTCGTCACGACCGTTCACCCGGAGCTCCACCTGCCCGGTCACCGCGCACAGCCCGCGTCTCCGCAGCACGGTGGGCGTGACGTGGCGCAGGAGGTTCCGCTGACCGCAGGCCGTCCTGACACGGTTCGCGCGCGGCCTGCCCCCTCCCGGACGGGGTGCGCGGGACAGCCGAACCGGACCCGGTCCTCCGTGCACCGATCGGCCGGTCCGGGCCGCCGCGCGCGGGTACGACGTACGCTGGTTGCCGTGCGCACACGACCGGCACCGAGCTGGACGCCCACGGGTGATCCACTGCCCAGGACGACCAGTCTGGACGACGTCGTCCGGGTCGTCGCCCGGCGTCGGGTCGTCGTGCTCAGCGGCGCCGGGTTGTCCACCGAGTCCGGGATTCCGGACTACCGCGGCGCCACCGGCAGCCTGCGGCGGCACACCCCCATGACCTACCAGGAGTTCGTCGGGAGCGTGGAGGGCCGCCGCCGGTACTGGGCGCGCAGTCACCTGGGCTGGCGCACGATCGCCCGCGCCGCCCCGAACGACGGGCACCGGGCGGTGGCCGTGCTGCGGGCGGCGGGCCACCTGTCCGGGGTGATCACGCAGAACGTCGACGGGCTGCACCAGGCCGCGGGCACACCCGACGTGGTGGAGCTGCACGGGAGCCTGGACCGCGTGATCTGCCTGGACTGCGGGCGGACCGGCGACCGCGAGGAGCTGGACCACCGGCTGCGGGCGGCGAACCCCGCGTTCGGCGGCACCGCCGACCGGATCAACCCGGACGGCGACGTCGAGCTGGCCGACGAGGACGTGCGCGACTTCCAGCTGGTCGACTGCCGCGACTGCGGGTCCGGCATCCTCAAGCCGGACGTCGTGTTCTTCGGCGAGAGCGTGCCGCGCCCACGGGTGCAGCGGTGCTACCAGCTCGTCGACGAGGCCGACGCGCTGCTCGTCCTGGGGTCCTCGCTGGCCGTCATGTCGGGCCTGCGCTTCGTCCGGCACGCCGCCAAGGCGGGCAAGCCCGTGCTCCTGGTCAACCGCGGGCAGACCCGCGGCGACTCCTGCGCGACCGTCCGCGTCGCCCTGCCGCTCGGCGAGGCGCTGACCGACCTGGCCGCCCGCCTCGGCCACCCGGTCCCGGACCACGGCCAGCGCTCCGACCGCACGGGTTCGCCGCCCTGGCCGGTGTCGTCCCATTGCCGGCCTCGTCGGGCAACACCCAGCGGCACCGCCTCCACCGCGGCGGGGACCGACGCCTCGACCGGGCCCTCTGCACCGTCGCCCTGACCCGGTTCGGACACGACCCGCGCACTCGCGCCTACCTGGCCCGCCGCACCGCCGAAGGCCGCACCCGACGCGACATCGTCCGCATCCCCCAGCGCCGCACCAGCCGCGAACTCCTCCGGCTCCTCACCGCCACCCAGCCGCGGCGGAGCACCACTCGACAGTCGTAGAAGCATCTCACCGGACGGCGGCGGGGAACACCTGGACCTCGCCGCCGTCGGCGAACAGTTCGCTGCCGGTCGTGAAGCTGGATCGGTCGCTCGCGAGGAACAGCGCCGCCTGCGCGATCTCGGCGGGATCGGCGATCCGGTGCAGGGGCGTGGTGGCGGCCATCTGCGCCAGGAGGGCGGCGACCTGCGTCTGGTCGTCTCCGGCGATGCCGCGCAGGCCGGGAGTGTCAGTCGGGCCGGGGACCAGGACGTTGACCCGGATGCGGCGGGGGCCCAGTTCGGCGGCCCAGACCCTGGCGTACTGCCGGATCGCCGCCTTGGAGGCCGAGCAGGTGCCGAATCCGGGGTTTCCGCGGCTGGCCGAGGCACGTTGGTGCCGAAGACGTAGTCGAAGCTCTCTGGCGGCAACACGGTGATCGGGGCGAGCACGTCGCCGCCGCCCGCGTTGGCGAACAGCACGTCCAGCCGTCCGGTGCTGTCTGCGATGTGGGCCGCGACCGTGTCGAGATCGTCCAGGTCCGCGATGTCCGCGCGGATGCCGGTGGCGCCGATCGTCTCGGCGGCCGCGTCGAGCTCGGCCCGCCGGCGACCGGTGATGAAGACCCGGGCACCCTCGGCCGCGAAAAGAGTGGCCGCCGCCAGGCCGATGCCGGACGTGCCGCCGGTCACCAGGGCCACTTTGCCGTCGAGTTCGGTCACGGGTCGCACTCCTCTGCAGTTCTGGACCGTACGGTCAAATGCAACCACATGTTGACCGTGCGGTCCAGAACAGAATACGGTTGCCGCATGGGCAGGCCCCGGAAGTTCGACGAGCACCAAGTGCTGCGCTCCGCGACCGAGACGTTCTGGACATCCGGCTTCGCGGGGACGTCGCTGGGCGACCTGATGAGGGCGACGAGCCTGGGCAAGGGCAGCCTGTACGGCGCCTTCGGCGACAAGCAGGCGTTGTTCCAGCGGGTCCTCGACGGCTATTGCGCGAACGTCACGGCGGGTCTGCGCGAGCACTTGAGTGGCCCGGACTCGTCGGCGGCCTCACGCCTGCGGGCCCTGTTCGACGCGGCGGTCGCCGCCGGCGCTTCGCCCGGCCCGCAGCGCGCCTGCCTGCTCGCGAAGTCGACCGCGGAGCTGGCCGCGTCGAACGCCGAGGTCGCCGTCCGGGCGCGGCAGACGTTCACCACGTTCGCCGACCTCCTGCAGGCCGAGGTGGAAAGCGCCCAAGCCGCTGGCGACGTCCCCGGCGACCGTGATCCTCGGCGGACGGCCCACCATCTCCTGGCAGTGCTACGCGGCATGGAAGCACTGACCGAGGCCGGCATGGACGAGTCGGTCCTGCGCGACGCCGCCGACACCGCCCTCGAGGCGGCCGGCCTCGACCAGGCATAACCGCCACGTCGACACGGGTTCCTCAAACTCGTCGCGACCTGCACCGTCACGACGAAAATCGCTCCTCGTCGGCCCGGCACGGGATGTCGGCTTCGGTGAGGGCGTCGACGGTGCCGTGGGTGTGGGCGGCGGTCAGGAGTTGGACGGCTCCGTGGGTGTAGCGGCGGACGGTGGCCGGGGGCGATGCCGATGCCGGCGGCGAGGCGGGTGCGGGTGTCGCCGCAGCGCAGGTGGGCCAGGACCAGCAGTGCCTGGCGTCCGGGGTCGAGCCCGCGCCACCTGCTGCCGATCCGCCGTCGATGCGCGGTCAGCTCCCGGGCGAGGAACTGAAGGTGCGAACCGGACAGGTCGATCGCGGACGGGCAGACAAGCACACGAAGCTCCTGGCGATGGCCCTGCTCCTGGTCGACAAGTCATCTACCAGGAGCTCCACCACGTCTCCACCACGACCACAGCCCACGCCACCAGGGTGAAAAGGTCTCACTGAGGCTTGTTGCCCGGTGACCGGGGCGGTGATCGACAGCGGGGCAGGAGATCGGCTTTTCGGGCCGGCGGGTTGCCCGACCCGCTGCCGGCCGGTCAGACGCCGAGTTTCTCGGCGGCCAGCAGAGTGCCCCGCACGCGGGCTTGGATCTTGGCGAAGGCGGTGTCGCGGGAGGTGGAGGTGTCGTCGGCGAACGGGGAGAACCCGCAGTCGTCGCAGGTACCCAGCCGCTCGACGGGGATGTAGCTGGCCGCCTCCAGCACGCGGTCACGTACTTCCTCGGCGGTCTCCACCCGGGGATCGATGGGGTCGATGACACCGACGAAGATCCGCTGGTCGTCCCGCGAGTGGTCCCGGACGATCTGCAGCACCCTGGCCGGGTCGGGTTCGCTGGCGAGTTGGAGGTAGAAGGTGCCGGCGTGCAACCGGAACAACTCGGGGAGCAGCCCGGCGTAGTCGACATCCAGACTGTGCGCCGAGTCCTGGTCGCCGCCGGGGCAGGTGTGCACCCCCAACCGGGCCCGTTCCTCTGGGGTGAACCGGTCCAGCACGGTGTTGTTCAACGCGATGAACTGGCTCAGCACACCGCCGGACGGGTCGAGCTTGAGGGAGAGCCGGCCCTCGGTGAAGTCCAACTGCACCGACGCCGCACCGGCGTCGAGACACTGCCGGATGTCGGTTTCGGCCTGGTCGGCCAGCTCTGCCAGGAACTCCTCCTGCGAGTAGTCGGTGATCCCGTCGGCCGGGTAGAGCAGGCTCAGCGCAGACGGGGCGATCACCGACTGTTTGACCGGCCGGGTGGTCAGCTGCTGGGCTCTGGTCAGGTAGGAGCTCGCGAACGCGCCGTAGCGGAACGGTCTACCGGTCAACCGGGGCAGTTGACGGGTGTGCCCGTCTGCGAACGGGATGACCGCCCCGTCTGGGACGAGCCCGTCCACGCCGCTCAACGGGTAGGTGACGAAGCTCGGCTTGCCCTGCTCCCCGTCGGTGAGCACCGGTGACCCGGTGACCTCCAACCGCTCGACGGTCTCCGTCAACGCCCGATCCACCAACACGTCCAGCTCGGCCTGGTCGATCGTTCCCGCCGCCAAGCCGGCCATCCCGTCCAGCAGGTACTGCGGGCGGGGGATGCTGCCGATCGGCTCGGTCGGAATAGGCATGAACATCCTCTCGTAGAGCAATCACCTGATCAATGCGAACCTAGCCACCTGATCACGCCTCCGTTAACAGCCAGAACGGTGAAAGAATCGAAGAACGACGCGCGATCTTCGCAAGCCGCTCGACGACAGTGAGCCCTTTCCACTCTGGTGGCGTGGGCTGTGGTCGTGGTGGAGACGTGGTGGAGCTCCTGGTAGATGACTTGTCGACCAGGAGCAGGGCCATCGCCAGGAGCTTCGTGTGCTTGTCTGCCCGTCCGCGATCGACCTGTCCGGTTCGCACCTTCAGTTCCTCGCCCGGGAGCTGACCGCGCATCGACGGCGGATCGGCAGCAGGTGGCGCGGGCTCGACCCCGGACGCCAGGCACTGCTGGTCCTGGCCCACCTGCGCTGCGGCGACACCCGCACCCGCCTCGCCGCCGGCATCGGCATCGCCCCCGGCCACCGTCCGCCGCTACACCCACGGAGCCGTCCAACTCCTGACCGCCGCCCGCACCCGCGGCACCGTCGACGCCCTCACCGAAGCCGACATCCCGTGCCGGGCCGACGAGGCCTACCGAGGAGCGGGCGACTCGGCCCACGTGCCCCACCCCGGCACGTCGCACAACCTCTCACCCGGCCAACAGGCGGTCAACCGCTCCCACGCCCGCATCCACGCCCCTGGCGAACGGGCGGGCTCCATCATGAAGACCTTTGGAAACGGCTCAGTGGTCCGGGTCTCGCCCGAGCCGTCGATGGTTACCCCGCTGGTGCTCGAGGTCGACGACTTCGCACTCCTGGGCGGCTCGGACCTGCGGTGGTCTTCGGCTATCCTCCTCGCGTGCTCACCCACACCGATCCAGAGCGCCTGTCAGCGGTCCGGCGTTACCACATCCTGGACTCGCCCGCCGACGGCAGTTTCGACAGCGTCGCCCGCGTGGCCGCGCAGGTTTTCGACACGCCGATCGCGACCGTGACGATCGTCGATGTCGACCGCGTGTGGTTCGCGGCCTGCCACGGTCTGCAGGGCGTGACCCAGATCGGCACCGAGCCCGGCCTGTGCGCCTCGGCCGTGTTGCAGGACGGGGTGTACGTGGTGAACGACGGTGCGGTGGATCCCCGCACCCTGGACCACCCGCTGGTGCGCGGCGAGCTGGGCCTGCGCTTCTACACCGCCGCTCCCATCACCACCGGCGACGGGCACCGGCTGGGCACGGTCAACGTGATCGACCGCGAACCGCGCGAGGTCACCGACAACCAGATCGGGACACTCACCGCGCTGGCCGGGATCGTCGCCGACCAGTTGGAGCTGCGCCTGGCGGCCATTCAAGCGGTGCGCGCGGAACGCGGCCTGGAAGAGGTTCCAGGCGTGCGTGCCACCGCGTCGGCGAAGTTGGCGGGCCAGTTGCGGCACCTCGCGGCCGACCACCTCGACGGCGAGCACCCCCAGGTGTGCGAGCTCGGCCTGTCGGGCTCGTGCGACGAGCCCGTGGAGGTCAAGGTCGCCGACCCGTGGGGCGACTCCGCGTGGGCCTGCATCCAGCACGCCGAGGACGCCATCATCAACGAGCGGTCGACGTTCATCGCCGACCAGAAGCTCAGCGGGCTGGCGCGCTACCTGCGGAGCGCGAAGCCCCGCACCACCCGGCTGACGGGCACACCTTGATGCGCCGACTGTGAGCGTTCACCGGGTTGGCGCCGTCCATGCGCAGCCTGGCCAACCCGGTGACGTTCGTGGTCGGCACACCGAGTTCCGGCTGCGACCCGTGGTGGGCGATCCCGCAGATCGGCGGACCTGTGCAGGGTTCTGGCACCCCACAGGGCCGGGTGGCTGCCCGCGACGGCAGTGAGCACGCCGGCACCGATGCCGGTCAGTACCCCGAGCAGCGGGATCAGCGCGGCGCGCTCGTCGTCGACGGGCCAGGAGATCAGTTCAGAACGAGCCTTTCCAACCTCGTCCGGCAGCGAGGTGGAGTGCGAGGACGGCTCAGGTCAGGTCGGTGATGCGGGTGGTGGAGCAGCGGAGTCTGCGCGGTGGTCGCCAAGCTTCGAGGATCGAGACGACACGTTCGCCCAGTGCGCGGATGCGGGCGTGAGAGCGGTTGACCGCCTGCTGTCCTGGTGAGAGTGTGTGCCACCTGCCGCGGTGGGGGACGCCGATCGCACTGCCGGCGCCTCGGCAGGTCCGTCCACCCGGCATGGGATGTTCGCTGTGCGCTGCCCGCCGGAGAGCGTGCCCACCCCGGCGGTGAGCGGCACGGTCGCTCTGGCGACGAGCTCCTCGGCGTACGCCTGCTCCCCTCCCGGATTCGCGTTCCGGCCGAACTTGAGCGTCTCGGCCACCGTGAACTGCGGGTACAGCGGCTTCTGCTGCGTCAGGTACGACACCGACGGGTGCGTGCCACGCCCGTCCGGCGCGTCGCCGACCACCTCGATCCGGCCCGCCGGAACCTCCAGCGAGCACTCGCTCAGGGCCCAGCCGCGCGAGCACTTCTTCCCCGGTGCGTCAGCCAGCACCGGTAGCTGTTCGTACGTCATGAGATCACTTCAACACCCTTCCCTGGACAACCAGGGAAGGGTGTTGAAGAGGTGAAGGCCCTGGTGGAGACAGTGCGAGCAGCGGTGACGTCTCGCCGTGCCGGGAGGTCGGGCTGCGGACCGGCCGACCGGACGGGAACGGCGGTGTGCGGCACTCGCGTGCCGCACACCGTCGCGGGGTCAGCCGCAGAAGACCTCCTCGGCCAGCGCGAGGTAGCTCTCCACGCTCCCGTCGCCGCCGTCGGTGGTCATGGACAGCTCCATCCGGGTGCCGCTGTCGCGGGTGCTCAGCATCAGGCTGAGGTAGCCGGGGATGCCACCGGCGTGGCCCCACGCCTGCACGCCGCAGGAGCTGGTCTCGCGCTGCAGCCCGAGGCCGTAGTCGGGGCTGACCTCCGTGGTCCTCGTCATCTCGGCGAGCTGCGCGGGCGGCACGACGCGGCCCGACAGCAGTGCCGCGGTGAACCGGTCGAGGTCGGCGGTGGTCGTCACGACCTCGCCCGCCGCCCACGCACCCGAGGGGTTGATCTCGGTGGCGTCGACGACGGCGCCGCCGACCGTGACGTAACCGTGCGCGTGGGGCTCGGGCAGCGTGGTGCGGTCGCCGGGGAACAGCGTCGAGCGCATTCCCAGCGGTCGCAGCACGCGCTGCCGCACGACCTCGCCGTACGGCCGGCCGGTGACCCGCTCCACGAGCATCCCGGCGACCACGTAGTTGGTGTTGGAGTAGTTCCACGCGGTGCCGGGCGGGAAGTCCAGCGGGCGCGCGGTGGCCAGCGCCACGAGCTCCTCCGGGTCCCAGTGCCGCTGGAGCGGTGCCAGGTCGTCCTCGGGGAAGACGTTGGTGTAGTTGAACAGGCCGCTGGTGTGCTGCAACAGCATCCGGACGGTGATCGCGTCCCCGTCGGGCAGCAGGCCGGGCAGGTGGCGCGACACCGGCGCGTCGAGGCTCACACGGCCGTCGGCGACCAGTTGCAGCACGACGGAGGCGACGAAGGTCTTGGTGATGCTGCCCGCGCGGAACCGCCCGTCGCGCGGCACGGGCCGGTCGCTGCCGAGCTCGGCGACGCCGCTGCGCGCCACCAGCACGTCGCGCCCGTCGGTGATCCGCACCTGCACCCCGGCCGCGCCCCCGTCGACCAGCTCGTCCAGCAGCTTCTGCACCGCGGCCCGGTCGATCCCCCCTCCGGTGTCGGCCTGCGCCGCCGGCGCCGCGCACACCACCGCCGCCAGGACCGCGCTCACCAGTGCGGTGGCTCTCGTCGTCCGTCTCACGTCGTCCTCCCCTGCTCGCTGTGTGCATCGCATCGTCGCGCGGCGCGGCGCGCGGCACATCGCCCTCCAGCGGTCTTCCGGCCGCGACTTCCGTCGCCGCGCGCCCCCCGAGGTGTAGGGGACTTCCCCGACGCGGTCCCCTGCACGGACGCACCGCTGCGCCACCTCACCGCTCTCGCGGGGCCGGTGGCGGATACCCTCGCAGGTGGCGGAGCCGGATGCCGCTGCTCGCGCCGTCCGGCGGTACCGGAAGGGCTCATCGGATGAGCGTCGCACCGAAGGGTGATGTGGAGCGGGTGACGAGCAGGATGCCGGGTCCGGACGTGCCGGCTGGACCGTCCTCGGACCTGGTCGCCCTCGTCGGCGCCGATCAGCGCCTCGTCCACCTCAACCCGGCGGGCCGCGCACTGCTCGGCCTCACCGCGGAGGCCGACGTCACGCACGTGCGCTTCCAGGAGTTCACCGCCGACCCCGCCGCGTTCGCCGAGGTGCTGGACGCGGCGGCGCGCGACCTGGCGTGGACGGGCGCGCTCACCCTGACCGTCCGCGGCGCACCGCTCGACGTCGTCCTCGCCTGCGCGCCCGGACTCGGCCAGGACGGCCACCCGTCCGGGTTCGCACTGGTCGCCCACGAGGCGGTGCCGCGGAGCGCGGAGGCGGAGGCCACCCGGCTGCGCGGTCTCGTGGACGACGTCGCCCTGGTCGTGTGGGAGGCCGACGCGCGGACCGGCGAGTTCACCTTCGTCTCCGCGCACGCCGAGGCGCTGCTGGGGTACCCGACCGCCCGTTGGCTCGGCGACCCCGCCTTCCTCACCTCGGTCGTGCACCCGGACGACCGCGCCGAGGTCCTGCGCGAACGCGCGGCGAGCACCCGGACGCGGGACGACTACGACCTGGGCTACCGCGCGATCACCGCGAGCGGACGGGTGCTGCGGCTGCACGAGGTGGTGCACGTCGAGCGCGACGCCGACGGCGCGCCCCGGCGGCTGCGCGGGTTCACGGTGGACACCACCGAGCGCAGGGCGAGCGAGGAGCGCGAGCACTTCCTCACCCGGCTGGAACAGCGGCTCCAGCCGCTGGAGGACCCCGAGGAGATCATGGCCCTCGCGTCCCAGCTGCTCGGCGAGCACGTCGGGGCGGACCGGTGCGCCTACGCGCAGGCCGAGGCCGACGAGAACCACTTCACCATGAGCGGCGACCACGCCACCGGCCTGCCGCACCTGCCGGGCCGCTTCGCCATGTCGGCGTTCGGCGCCGGCGCGCTGGAGGCGATGCGCGCCGGTCGGCCGTGGGTGGTGGCCGACAGCCGGGCCGACGACCGGCTGAGCCCCGCCGACCTGGCGGCCTACGAGACGACGGGCATCCGCGCGGTGATCTGCCTGCCCCTGCTCAAGGCGGGGCGGTTCGTCGCGGCGATGGCGGTCCACCAGGCCACCGTGCGGCGGTGGACGGCGGCGGAGGTCGACCTCGTCGGCGTGGTCGTCAACCGCTGCTGGGAGTCGTTGCAGCGCACGCACACCACTCGCGAGCTGCGGGACAGCGAGAAGCGCTACCGCCTGCTGGTCGAGCGGGCCACCGACGCCATCTGGATGGCCGACCGGGACCTGCGCTTCGTCGAGGTGAACCCGGCGGCGTGCGTGCTGCTGGGTCACGAGCGCGACCGGGTGCTGGGCAGGAGGGTCGCCGACCTCCTCGGGGCCGAGCACGAGAACAGGCTCCGGGAACTCCTCGCCGAGCCGTCGGAGGCGGTGGTGACCGAGGTCCGGCAGGTGCGCCGGGCCGACGGCAGCACCGTGGCGCTGGACCTGAGCATCCAGACGACGCCCGCCGGCGTGCAGGCGATCGGGCGGGACGTCACCGCCCGGCAGCGGGTCGAGGCCGAGCGGGAGCTGCTGCTGCAACGCGAGCACGAGATCGCCGAGACGTTGCAGCGCAGCCTCCTCCCGCGCGAGCTGCCCGCCCTGGAGCGGCTGGCGGCGGCCGCCCGCTACCTGCCGGCATCCGCGCACGCCCGGACCGGCGGCGACTGGTACGAGGCGCTGCCGGTCACCGACACGGTCGTCGCCCTGTCGGTGGGCGACGTCGTGGGCAAGGGCCCGACCGCCGCGGCCGTGATGGGACAGCTGCGCAGCGCCCTGGCGAGCTACCTGCTCGACGGCCACTCCCCCGCCGCCGCGCTGGAGCGGCTCGACGCGTTCGCCCGCCGGACCAACGGCGCCACGGGCAGCACCTGCGCCTGCCTGACGTTCGACTGGAGCACCGGCGAGCTGTGCTGGGCCGCCGCCGGGCACCCGCCGCCGCTGGTGGTCGAGGCGCGGACGCCCCGGTTCCTGTCCGACGCCACCGGCCCCGTCCTGGGCACGGCGGGCCGCAAGCCCTACGTCGAGCACGGCGACGTCCTGACGCCTGGCGCGTCGATCGTGCTCTACACCGACGGTCTCGTCGAGCGGCGGGGGGCGCTGATCGACGAGGGCCTGGACCGTCTCCTCGCCGTCGTCCGCGACGCCCACCAGCAGGAGCCGGAGGTGCTCGTGGGCACCATCACCGGTGCGCTCCTGGAGGGGGGCCAGGACGACGACGTCGCCCTCGTGGTCGTGCGCCACGTGCCGGAACGGCTGCGTCGCCGCGCTCCCGCGCAGGGTGCCGAGCTCGCCGTCCTGCGCCGCCACGTCGCGGCGTGGGCCGAGGCGGCTGGTCTGTCACCGGACCTGCTCGGCGATCTGCACCTGACGCTGGGCGAGGCCGCCGCCAACGCCGTGGAGCACGCCTACCCCCGCGGTCCCGGCGAGTTCGACTACGAGGTGGGCCGCAGCGCGAGCGGCGGTGTCGACGTCCGGGTCCGCGATCGGGGGCGCTGGCGTCCCGAACCGGCGGACAAGGGCTACCGGGGCCGCGGGATGCAGATCATCAGGGCGCTCGGCGAGAACGTCACCTTCCACCACGACGACGACGGGACCACCGTCGACTTCCACCTCCCCGCCCCACCCGTCGACGAGCGGGTTCCCGTCGCGCCCGCGCCCGCGGAGCCGTCCACCCCGGCCGGGCTCGCGGTGGACGAGACCGACGCCTCGGTCCGCGTCTTCCGCCTCACCGGCGACCTGGACGTCACCGGCGCGGAGGACCTGCGCGGCACGCTGCTGGAGCGGGTCCGTGCCGCCGGGGGCTGCCGCGTCGACGTCGACCTCACGAACCTCGACTACCTGAGCAGTTCGGGCATCGCGCTGCTGCTGGAGGCCGCGGCGACGGCCGCCCGTGCCGGCGCGACCACCACGGTGATCGCCGCGGAAGGCACTCCACCGGCCAGAATCCTCACCCTGTCCGGCCTGCACGGCATGTCCGCGGTCGACGACCTCGCGGTGCGCATCCTCACCCGCCGGCCGGAGAGCTGATCAGCGAAGCGGGTCCGCGGTCGGCACGCCGCGCGACGGGTCGGGCCCCGTCACCAGCAGCCGGGCCACCTCCGCGGGGTGCGCGCCCGGTCCGGCGCCCTGCGGACCGGTGCTCCACCCCATGTCCTCGCGCCACCGCAGAACCGGCCCCGAGCCGGTGACCAGCTGCCCGCGCACGGGTTCGCGCGGCACGATGTCGATCGTGACCGTGGCGACGGAGATCCCGCGCCTGCCGAGTTCGTCGACCACGTCGTCGAAGTACTTCGCGACGGCGATGGGCGTGAGCGGAGCGGCGGTCGGGCGAGTGGTCACAGCGATTCTCCACGGTCGGCGACGATCGGTGACGGTCGGCGATCAGCGTCCGCCGTCCGGACCAGCAGCACCAGGGCCGAACGGCCCACCCGGAGTCCCTGTCCGGCAGGTCCTTCGGCACCACCGGACACGGTGATGTGATCCGTCCCGGAGGCGGAGCGAACCGGAACACGGTGCGGACGCGCGAGCGTTGAACCGGGTGATGACGAACTCCAGCACCTCCACCGCACTGCGCTTCCGGGTTCTCGGCGACTCGCTCGCCGCGGGCGTGGGCTGCGCCCGCGCCGACGAGACACCCGGCCCCCGGCTCGCCGCACGACTGCGCGCGAGCGGCCGGGAGGTGGACCTGTCCGTGCTCGCGGTGTCGGGGGCGCGGTCGGCCGACCTGGCCGCGCAGGTCCGCACCGCCGTGGCGACCGGCGTCGACCTGGCGCTGATCGTGGTCGGCGCCAACGACCTGATCCGCTTCACCGCGCCCGAGGTCGGCGCGCGACTCCTGCGCGACGCCGTGGCCCGGCTGCGGGCCGCCGGGGCGGAGGTGGTCGTCGCAACGGCGCCGGACCTGAGCGTCGCGTCTCCCGTGCCACCGGCCTACCGCACGCTGGTCTCGCAGGTCAGCGGCTTCTACGCTCGCGCGCAGGCCGAGGCGGTGACCGGTGCGGGCGGTGTCGTGGCTCCCGTGGGGCGCGACCTCGCCGCGCGCTTCGCCGCCGATCCCCGGTTGTTCTCCGGCGACCGCTTCCACCCCTCCGCCGCCGGGTACGCGCTGGTGGTGGACGCGCTCGCGCCCGTGCTGGACGCCGCGGCGGGACGCGCGGCCGCCTGAGCGGGCGACCGCGCGTCCCGCCGTCACGACGTCACGGCGTGCCGGGGTCGGGATCGGGGTCCGGGTCGGGTTCCGGCACCGACACCGACACGACCACCGTCACCGTGCGGGTCGTGCCGTACGGGCCGGTGCCGGTCACCACGAGGGTGGCGTCCCCCGGCAGGTCGGCGTCGGCGGCGACGGACACGGTGAGCTCGGCGTCTTCGCCCGCCGGAACCGTCGTGCGGTCCAGCACGGCGGTCAGGCCCTCCGGGGCGCCGCTCACCTCCAGGGCGAGCTCCTGCGGCAGCGCGGCGAGGTTCGTGGTCGTCACCGCGACCGTCGCGCTCGCACCGGGCGCGACCTCGACCTCCTCGTCGTCCACGTCGACGCCGAAGTCGCGCAGCGGCGCCTCCAGCGCGCCTCCGACGTGCAGCAGCCTGTCCGGCGAGCCCTCGCCGAGGGTGGCCGCGTCCAGGGCGCCGCTCGTGGCGCGGCCCAGCAGGATGTCGGTGACCTCGGCCGGGGTGGCGTCGGGGTACTTCGACAGCACCAGCGCCGCGGCTCCGGTCACGTGCGGGGCGGCCATCGACGTGCCGTTGAGCGTCGCGCTCGCGGTGTCGGAGGCGTTGTGCGCCGACCGGATCTCGTCGCCGGGCGCGAAGACGTCCACGCAGGACCCGTAGTTGGAGCCGGGGCTCTGGCTGCTCCAGCCGCTGGCGCGCTCGTCGAGCGCGTTGCTCGCCCCCACGGTGATCGCCTCGGGGGTGCCCGCCGGGCTGTGGTCGCAGGCGTCGCGCTCGGAGTTGCCGGCGGACACGACGTAGGTGAGGCCGGTGCCGATCGACGAGGTGACCGCCTCCTCCTCGATCGCCGACCTGGCTCCGCCGAGGCTCATGTTCACCACGGCAGGGCGCCGCGCGTGCCGGGTGATCCAGTCGACGCCCGCGACGACCCGGCTGACCGTCCCCCTGCCTCCGCAGTCCAGCACCCGCACGGCGACCAGGTCCGTGCGGTCGGCCAGCCCGTGGACGCTGCCGCCGACCGTTCCGGCGACGTGCGTGCCGTGCCCCTCCGCCGCGCAGTCCTGACCCGTCCGGCCGTCCCCGACGAGGTCGACGCCCAGCGACGCTCGGCCGCCGAACTCGTCGTGGCCGGTCCGCATCCCGGTGTCCACGACGTAGGCCGTCACCCCGGCACCGGCCTCCTCCGGGTAGGTGTACGCGCTGTCCAGCACGGCCGACCGCTGGTCGACCCGGTCGAGGTTCCACACCGGGTCCGGCCTGCGCGCGTGGCTGGTGACGACCGTGTCCGCCTCGACCGCCGCGACCTGCGGATCACGAGCGAGCCGCCGGGCCTCCTCCTCGGAGGCCCCGAGCACGAACCCGTCGACGACGCGGCGGTAGACCCGCTCCACGGTGCCGCCGTGCTCGACGGTGAGCGCCCGCGCGGTCGCCTCGACCGACCGGCCCGGCGCCAGTTCCAGCGACACGAGGTAGCTGCCCTCGACGACCTCCGCGCCGACGGGAACGTGCACGTCCCCGGTCCCCGGTGCGGCCCGCACGAGTCCGGTCGACGCCGGTAGGACCATCACGACGGCGGTCGCGGTTCCGACGAGCGAGCTGCGCCACGAGACGAGGACACGCACGGGTTCCTCCTCGGACTCCCGCCGGCACGCCGTGTGCCCGGCCGGTCCAGGATCGCCACGATCGCCGGAGGTCGCCACCGTCGCGCCGCGCGGTGAACCGGGTGTCCACGACCGATCGGGCCGCGTCGCCACCGGCCGCCGTGATCGCCAGCGCGCACGCGCGCCGCAGGTCGGCCCGCACCAGGGCCGACCGGGAGCGCTGCGGTCAACAGGTGACGAACAGCTCCCGCTTCCTGTCGAGAATTCACACGATCAGGTGCGGACGTGCTCCGGCCGGCGCTCCCGCTCGGCGAGGGCGACGAGGCGGTCGAAGGTGGTCACCAGGACCGCGCGGCGCTCCGGCGAGCTGGTGAACTCCTCGCTCGTCGCGTCCCGCACGTCGGGGCGGCGGCGCTCCCGCTCCCGCTCCACGACGATCACGCCGGGCGCCCGTCCGCCCTCGGCGCCGGGGTGACGCGCGTGGTGGCGCGCGGCGTCTCGTCCACGTGCAGGCCGAAGACGTCGGGCCTGGCGTAGTGGCCTGCGGCGTCGAAGTCGAACTTCGCCCGCGCCAGGTCGTCGAGGTCGATCTCGGCGAGCAGCACGCCCTCACCACCGCGCAGCGGACCGGCGAGCACCTCCCCCAGCGGTGACACGACCACGCTGCCGCCGTCGATCAGCACGGTGTCCGGCGCGTCGCCCTGCACGGGGTGCACGTCGGGCGGCAGGTCGGCGCGCACCAGGTGCTGACAAGCGCTGATCACGAAGCAGCGGCCCTCCAGCGCGACGTGCCGCACCGTGGCCTGCCACTGGTCGCGGTCGTCGACGGTGGGGGCGCACCACAGCTGGACCCCCTTGGAGTACATGGCCTGCCGGAACAGCGGCATGTAGTTCTCCCAGCAGATCGCCGCCCCGAGCACGCCGAGCGGACTGGGCACCGCGGGCATGGTGGACCCGTCGCCCCGTCCCCACAGGTACCGCTCGGCGGCGGTGGGCACCAGCTTGCGGTGCGTGCCGACGACACCGGAGCCCGGAGCGAGGAACACCGCCGTGCAGTACAGCGTGCCGCCCGCGCGCTCGACCACCCCCGCGACGAGGTGGACGTCGAGCTCGTCGGCCAGGTCGGCCAGGCGTGCCGTCTCCGGACCCGGCACGTCGACCGCCGCCTCGGCGTAGCGGCGGAACGTCTCGCGACCCTCGGCGGAGCGGCTGCCGACGGTGACGCCGAAGTCCAGCCCCTTGGGGTATCCGCCGAGCAGCGCCTCGGGCAGCACCACCAGGCGCGCGCCGCCCGCCGCCGCCTCGCGGACGAGCGCCTCGGCACGGTCGAGCGTGCGCCGGGTGTCGAACAGGACGCTGCCCACCTGCACGGCGGCCACGGTCACCGGAGTCATGTCACGACGGTAGGTCCCCGGCCGCCGCCGGTGGCACCGGGGCGTGCCCGACCCGTCCGGTGTGGACGGTCCGGCGCGGCTAGCGCCGGGCCACCCGGCAGATCCGCGGTGGCCAGGACGCCGGGTCGAGCAGTCCGGCGGCGTAGGCGCGGGACACGACGTCGACGCGGGTGGTGGCGTGCATCCGGCGGCGCAGTCTGCGGATGTGGTAGTCCAGCCCCTGGCGGGAGAGGTTCATCCGGTCGGCGATGGTCGAGTTGTCCTCCCCCAGGGCGAGCAGTTCGAGCAGGACCGCCTCCTCGGTGGACAGGGTGTCGAACAGGTCGTCGCTGAGCGAGGTCCGCAGTGGTTGCAGAGCCAGGACCACCTCGGGGGTGTCGACGTCCGCCGTCGCCGTGGCGGTCGCGGGTCTGAGGCGTCCGCCCGGCAGCCGCACGCCCACCGTGAGCCGGACCGGGCCGCTGCCGCCGGTCAGCACGGTGGCCGCCTCCTCCGCCCCCAGGACGTGCCGCAGCGGCGTGCCCGTCAGGTCGGCGGCTGGACGGGCGAGCAGCTCGGCGAACGCCGGGTTGACCTCGCGCAGCGCCCCACCGGCCCCGACCAGCGCCAGGGCCACGCCGCTGCGCTCGAACACGCTCGTGTACCGGGACTCGAACCGCCGCACCTCGGCGCGGGCGCGGTGCAGCTCGGTCACGTCGGTGTAGATGCCGCCGACGCCGTAGCCGCCGTCCGGCAGAGCGACGCGGAAGCGCTGGCCGACCGCCTCGCCCACGCCGTCGTGCTTGGCCAGCGGCAGCGCGTGCCGCAGCGCGTCGCGCGAGCGCAGGACCTCCCGGTCCGAGTCGAGGTACGTCGCCGCCAGCAGCGGCGGGTCGAACTCGAAGAGGTCGCGTCCCACCATCGCCGCCGGCTCGGGGAGGTCGTAGATCTCGGCGTACGCCTGGTTGACCCACAGGTACACCCCCGCGTCGTCGCGCAGGAACGCCGCCGACGGGCACTGCTCCAGGAACAGGTCCAGGACGTCTCCGCGTATGCCGTTCGGGCCGTGCACGATCGTTCCCCTCCAGCTCGTCCGACGTGGCCCACCGTGAATCCGGGCCGACGACAGAGCCTGTCCACACCGGACATCCGACGCCAGGCTCCGATCGGATGGAGTGGCACGGCATCCGGCCACCACGTCCCGCCGTTCGGGTGATCAACTCACGCCGTTCTCCCGTTCGACGTCCCCCGACGTGTCGCAGGGGTGGCGCGGATCACCGCGCCACCCCCGAGGGCCACGAGAGCGCGACCTCGGAGGGGACGCCCCTGCAACGTCCGCTCCGCGTGCCACCGCGGGTGGGACGTCCCTGCAACGTCCCGTTCCGCGTGCTGCCGCCGGGGGCCCTGCTCCCCCGCACTCTCTCGTGCGCCGAGATCATTTCTACGGGGCTCGACCGGGAAAATCACCGGGCACACACCCACAGTCCGGCCACGTTCGGAGCAGTGATCACCCCGGCGGGTGCCGATGATCACATTGCGGACCCGCGACGCGGTCAGCGAGCCGTGATCAGCACGGCGGGCGCCCACCAGTAGTCCGCCAGGGGCTCGACCCCGACGTCGGAGAACCCGGCGTCCGCGAGCTGAGCGGCCCACGCGGCGACGGGCTGCTCCCACGTCTCGCGAGCGGCGTTCGGGGAGATCTGTCCCAGCAGCACCGGCAGCAGGAAGCCCCGCGCGACGAGGGAGGCGTCCCTGCCGTACTCGGCGACGCCCCGCTCGTAGCGGGTGGCCAGCGAGTCGAGGTGCTCGGGCGTGCCCTCGGCGAACTCGGGCACGTCGAACTCCGCGACGCTCAGCCGCGTCACCCGCTCCCGCAGCCCCCGCAGGACCGAGGTGCGCTCCCGCGGCTCGAAGGTGTGCAGCGAGAAGGTCGCCTGCGCGGCGTCCCAGCGCGGCTCGGCGGAGCGGGCGAGGAAGCTCTGCACCCTCTCGTTCCAGGCGCGCGCGCCGGGGACCGCGGCGCGCGCGGCGTCGAGCATGGTCCGCGACGGTTCCACGAGGTCGATGCGCTGGGGCACGTGCGCCGCGCGCTCCAGCGCGGGGACCAGTGCGAGCCCGTCGCCGCACCCGACGTCGAGCAGCGACTCCGGCCGGGTGGCGTCCCAGCCGCGGGCCAGCGCGTCGCTCAGTCGCGAGTACAGCTCGACGTTCCCCCCGCCGCGCACGAACCGCAGGAACGCCTCGGGCTGGTCGTAGACCCGCCCCTCACCGGCGCTCCTCCAGTGCGCGACCAGCTCGTCCCCCAGCAGCGTCCCCGCCGACCGCGCCCTCTCCACCGCCCCGTCGGCGTCGCCGTCCCGCCACAGCGCCAGGGCCTCCGCCACGGTCTCCATCCCGGCAGCCTACGACCGCCCCACCGCGAGTGGAGCGGTCAAGCACCACGAGTGGAGCGTTCGGCGAGCGGGCGCGACCGCGACACGCCCGTGTGGAGTAGAGCCGTCGAGCCGGGGAACCCCCTGCGGCGTGCAGACCTTCCTCCCCCACGCCGACTTCGCCGCGACTGCCGCCGTGCTCGACGACCGCAGGCTCGGCAAGCAGCGAGCGGAGACGCTGCAGATCCTCCGCGCGCTCGTGTGGCCGGAGTACGGCTGGAAGCACCACCCGGCCGTCACGATGTGGCGCGGTTTCACCCGCGCGCTCGTCGGCTACGGCGTGGCGATCTGCCGGGAGTGGACCGCACGGGGGCACGCCGACACGACGCTGGAGTCGCTGCTGGAGTTCAGCGGCAACCAGGTTCCCGACCAGCGCGCACTGGCCGCCGCCGACGCCCTGCCGCCGTGGCTGGGCACCGAGGCCGTGCACCTGTCGCACCGCTCCTCGCTGGTGCGCAAGGACCCGCAGCACTACCGCCGCTTCTTCCCCGACGTGCCGGACGACCTGCCCTACACGTGGCCGCGACCGGCGTTCCCCCACTGGCCGGTGCGGCGCGGGCACCCCGACTCGATGCCGCTGGACGAGGCGAGCGCCCTGCTCGGCGTGGACGAGCTGAGCCCCGACGAGCACGCGGTCCTGGCGGAGGTGCTGGCGGGGCGTTCCGCGCGGCTGAGCTCTCCCGCCGAGCGCGCGGGCCTGGTCGGGCTGCTCGCCGGGCTGTGCACGCCCGGCCGCACGCTGTGGGTCGTCGCGGGCACGCCGGTCGACGTCTCCCCCGCCCCTGCGCACGACCCGCCGCCGCACGCCCCGCCGCCGCACGAGGCACCGGCACCGGCACGGCCGAAGCTCGCCCGCCCGGCCGGACCGCGCGAGCTGGCGGCGACGAGGGACGAGTGGGTGACCGATCCGGAGTTCCTGTTCCGCAGGGCCGGTGCCGACACCGCCGTCGAGGTCCCCGACGTGGGGCTGGTCGTGCTCGACGGCCCGCTCCGCGAGCCGCGGACGCGTGTGCCGGTCCTGCGGCTGCACGAGGGGTGACCGGCGATCAGCCCCGGCCGCGCACGGCGGCGAGCGCGTCCTCGCGCGTCCGGTGCAGGTGCAGGTGGTGCTGAAGACCCACGGCGGTCAGGACGCGCTCGATGCGCGGTGTGACCACCACGTGCAGCGCCGTGTCCGTCGCGGCCGCGCGCTCGCTGGCGACGACCAGCACCCCGATGCCGGCAGAGCTGAAGAACGCGAGGCCGGACAGGTCGGCCACGACGGCGGCGCGGTCCACCGCCGCCAGCAGCGGACGCCGGGCCACGTGCTCGGTGGCCAGGTCGAGCTCGCCGCGCATCGAGACGATCACCACGCCGGACTCGTCGTCGACGGACACCGCCAGGACGGGTGCTGAGGAATCGGGTCGCACGAGGTTCCTCCTCATCGCGGTCGACGGGAACACGCGTCCGGCGCGCGTCGGTCCCTCCGCGCCGCCGTCCGCCTCACGACGCGAGCCCGATCCGACCACAGGTGCCCCGCCCTCCGCACGACGGGTGGCGCCACACCGCCCGACCGGTCGTGCGGAAACGGGGTGTCCGGCGACCCGCCGCACGACGAGGATGGGGTCATGACCGAGGTGCGCACCGCTCACACCGCCGACCTGTCCCCAGCCGCGCTCCAGGCGGTGCGAGCACTGCTCGACGACGTCTTCGAGGGCGACTTCAGCGACGACGACTGGGACCACTCGCTGGGCGGTGTGCACGTCCTGGTGCGAGAGGGTTCCGAACTCGTCGGGCACGGCTCCGTGGTGCAGCGGCGCCTGCTGCACGCCGGACGCGCACTGCGCACCGGGTACGTCGAGGCGATCGGCGTGCACGCGGAGCACCGGGGGCTGGGACACGGCGCGACGGTGATGCGCGAGGTGGAACGCGTGCTGCGCGGCGCCTACGACGTGGGCGCGCTCAGCGCCGCGGAGGAGGCCGAGGGCTTCTACGCGGCGCGGGGCTGGGAGCGGTGGCGCGGACCGTCCGGTGTGATGACCCCGTCGGGCGTGCAGCGCACCCCGGACGACGACGACGGCGTCCACGTCCTGCGACTGGCCGTGCCGCTGGACCTGACGCGCGGCCTGATCTGCGACTGGCGCGACGGCGACGTCTGGTAGCCCCTCGCCGAGCGCGGCCGATCAGCCGGGAACCGGCTCGGCCGCGCGCCGGGCGACGAGGGCCGCGAGACCGTCGAGGTGGAGGTCGACCCCGAAGAAGAAGTCGGCGTCCATCTCGTGCTGACCGGGCGCCGCCTCGGGCTGCTCGGCCTCACCGGTGAAGGCGCCGGACACGACCACCCCGTTCAGCGCGGGGAACCGCCGGGGGTCCTGGACCTGCGGGTCCCGGAGGGATCGGTGTGCGCGCTGCTGGGCCCCAACGGCGCCGGGAAGACCACGATCGTGCGGGACCTGTCCACGCTCACCCGGCCGGACGGGGGCACGGCGGCGCGCGACCGAGCTGCTGGAGCGCTTCGGCCTCGCCGACGCGGCCGACCAGCGGGCGAAGGAGTACTCCGGCGGGATGCGCAGGCGGCTGGACCTGACGATGAGCCTGGTCTCCAGCCCGCGGGTGATCTTCCTCGACGAGGCCGACCGGCTGGCCGACCAGGTCGTCGTGCTCGACCACGGCGTCGTCGTGGCCTCCGGCACCGCCGACGCGCTCAAGGCGCAGGTCGGCGGCGACCGGCTCGACCTGCGCCTCGCCGACCGGGCGGGGCTCGAACGCGCCGCGCACCTGCTGGCGCGCCCCGGCGCGCACGTGGACCACGAGCGCCTGCTCCTCGGCATCCCGTCCGACGGCAGCGCCACCCACCTGCACCGGGTGCTCGACGACCTGCGCGACGCGGGCGTCCGCGTGGCGCGGGTCTCCTCGCACCGTCCGACCCCGGACGACGTGTTCACCGCGCTGA
Source organism: Umezawaea beigongshangensis (assembly GCF_016464305.1). GTDB lineage: Bacteria > Actinomycetota > Actinomycetes > Mycobacteriales > Pseudonocardiaceae > Umezawaea_A > Umezawaea_A beigongshangensis. The sequence goes on along the minus strand of NZ_JAEIOJ010000012.1, from coordinate 12,802 downwards.
CCGGATCGTCGCGCGTCCCCGCCCGGCACGACCGTCGGCCACGTCGTGGCCAGCGTCACCCGCAACGAGCTGTCCACCGCGGTCGTCCTCGCGGCAGCCGTCGCGATGGGCTTCCGCCCCGACGGCAGCCCCGTCGAGCGGCTCGCCGCGATCGGCCTGCTGCTGCTCTACGTGCTCGCCCTGTCGTGGGCGGCCGCGGGACTGGGCGTGATCGCGAGGAGCGTCGAGTCCGCCAGCGGGCTGAGCTTCGTCATGCTGTTCCTGCCCCACCTGAGCAGCGCGTTCGTGCCGACGGAGACCATGCCGTCGTCCCTGCGCCGGATCAGCGAGCACCAGCCCGTCACGCCCGTCGTCGAGACGATCCGCGGACTGCTCACCGGCACGCCCGTGGGCAGCAGCGGACCGCTCGCGCTCGCCTGGCGCAGCGGCCTGTTCCTCCTGGCCCTCGCCGCCGCCGTCGTGCTGTTCCGGCGGCGCACCAGGACCTGAGTCCAGCAGGCGGTGTGCGGCGACGGGCCGCGCACCGCATGCTGGAGGAGTGCTGACCAGAACCACGCTGGACCTCGACGAGATCCGCCGCCGCGTCGGCGCCACCCTGTTCGAACGGGTCGCCGGCCCGCGGGGCGAGGCCAACCGCGCCCGCATCCACGACACCCCCGGACCGCGCTGGTTCGCCCCCGACCGGCCGATCCGCCGCGTGCACGCCGACGCGTCGATGTTCGTCGGCGGGCTGCGCGCGCTGCTGCTGCAATCGCTGCACCCGCTGGCGATGGCGGCCGTCGCCGGGCACTCCGGCTACCGCGCCGACCCGTGGGGCAGGCTCCAGCGCACCAGCACGTTCCTCGCGATGACGACGTTCGGCACCGCCGCCGACGCCCAGCGCGTCGTCGACCACGTGCGCCGCGTCCACGACTCGGTGAGCGGCACCGCGCCCGACGGCCGGGAGTACCGGGCGAGCGACCCGCGACTGCTGGACTGGGTGCACGCCGCCGAGGTCGACAGCTTCCTGCGCTGCCACCAGCGCTACGGCGCGAACCCCCTGACCGAGGACGAGTGCGACGGCTACGTGGCCGACGCCGCCCGCGTCGCCGAGGCGCTCGGTGTGCCCGCCCCGCCCCGCACCAGGGCGGAACTGGCCGCCACGCTCGCCCGCCACCGCCCCGACCTGCGCGGCACCCCGCAGGCGCGCGACGCGGCGAGGTTCCTGCTGCTGAACCCCCCGCTGCCCCTGCTCGCCCGCCCGCCGTACGCGGTACTGGCGTCGACCGCCGTCTCGACGCTGCCCGCGTGGACCCGCCTGCCACTGCGCCTGCCCTACCTGCCCGCCACCGAGGCCACCGCCGTGAGACTGGCCGGACACGGCCTGGTGAGCACCCTGAGGTGGGTCATGACCCCGCGTGCCGCCGCGTAGCGCGGACGGCGGCTGCTTCAAGATCGACTGGTGTGGTTGGCTCGCAGCATGACCGGATCCGATGATCATCCGGACCGTGCGGAGGTCCGACCACGACTCACCGCGACGTGGCAGATCGGTCTGGCGACGCTGGTCGTGGCGGTCGCACTCGCGGTGACGGCCACGTTCGCGACGATCTACACCTACGCCCAGCGAGATCCCGCCGGCGAGCCCTACCGCGTGGTGGCGACGCTGTGGCAGGTGCGGACGATCAGCGGGACGACGCCGTACGTGCCACGCGCGCACGGCGTCCTGGTGGTCGTCGCCGCAGCACTGCTCCTGGCGTCCCTGCTCCCCCTCCTGGCGTCGTCCGGCGCGACGTCGACCCGGGCGAAAGCGGCCGCCAGATCCCTCACCCTGGCCGCGAGCGCCTTCCTGTGCGGCACGGTGTGGATCGTCGACCGCCACACCGCGACCCTGGACGAGCGCTACACGTCGTTGGACACGGGCGTCCTGTTCACCCAGGGCAGCGGCCTGGAGGCTCTCCGGACGGCAGCGCTGGCGGCCGTGGTGGGCGGCGTCCTGGTCCTGCCCCGCGCGCGTCGCCGCACGTCAGAAGAACCCCGTCTCCCCCAGCCCGTCCCCTGACCAGGACCCGGATGCCGGGGTGTCCGGGGTGGTGGGCTAGGCTGTGAGAACCACGGCGAGAGCCGAGTCCGGGTGGCGGAATGGCAGACGCGCTAGCTTGAGGTGCTAGTCCCCGAAAGGGGGTGGGGGTTCAAGTCCCCCCTCGGACACGCACCACAACCCCAACTGTGCGGGTCGAGACTTTTCTCGACCCGCACAGTTCGTTTTCCGGGGTGGTAGGTCGCCGGCAACCGCAGCTGCCGGTACACCTCCGCCTCGTCGTCGGGATCGGCGTTGCCGAGCACCTGGCGCACGTCGCCCAGCGCCGCGACCATCGTGGCGATCTGCTCCCGCCCGACAGCGGCCTGCGACCACGACAGCGCCTCCGCCCGGCGTGCCGACACCTCGGCGGTCCACCGCGCCACCAACTGCGGATCGGTGCCGGCCTCCAACGCCGCTCGGTGCCGTTCCAGCTTCTGATCGCACTCCGCCACGACCCGCCACGCGTCCAGCGTCGCCGGATCTTCCTCCAGGTCGGGTTGCGAGCGGTAGAGCGCGTCCACAGCGTCGGACAACCGGTGCGGCGCGAACACCAGCGCCAGCCAGTCGTCCAGAGGACCGAGCAGGTCCCGCTCGGCCAGGTAGACGTTGCGCGGGTGTTCGACCTTGTTGACCAGCCCGTACTCCTGGGCGAAACGGCACCGGCAGTACAGGCCCTTCCCGCTGAACTGCCCCTGCATCCGCCGCCCGCACAACCCTGTGCCTGCCGATAACTCCATCCACGCAGGTCAGAAGCGAGCTCAGGACACGGGCTCGGGATAGCCCGCAAGGATGCTTGTGTTCCACGGGCTCGTCAGGTGACGCAGCATGATGACCGGCTGTGCTGCTCCAACTGGCCCACCTGAGCGTCACCAACGCCTTTGCGCTGCTGCGCCTGTTGCCCATGACCGGCCGGGACAAAGACACGGACATCCTGGCACTACGGCACCAGATTACGATCCTAGAACGCCAACCGGGCAAGGACCGCCCTCGGTTCTCCCCCGCCGACCGAGCGTTCCTCGCGGCGCTGCCGCACCGACTCCCGACCGCCACGCTTCATCGGCCTCGGCCACTGCTCCGTCCGGAGACGGTGCCGCGGTGGCACCGCGACCTCATCGCACGCCGCCACACGCCCAGATTCCGCCCCAAGCGGCCCGGCCATCCACCGACCATCCGCTCGATCCGACTCCTGGTGCTGCGCCTGACACGGGAGAACCCCACCTGGGGCTACCGCCGCATCCGCGGAGAACTCCTCGTGCTCGGCATCACGGTCGCAGCCTCCACCGTCTGGCACATCCTCCAGGACGTCGGGATCGACCCTGCTCCCGAGCGCACCTCGACGACCTGATCGACCTTCCTCCGCTCGCAAGCCGACGCTCTACCGGCCTGCGACTTCTTCGAGACCACCACCCCGAGCGGCACCCGCCTGTAGGAGCTCGCGGCCGTCGAACACACCAGCCGCCGAATCAGAGTCCTCGGCGCCACCGCACACCCCACCGCCCCCTGGACCACCCAAGCCGCCAGAAACCTCGTCATGGACCTCGACGACATCGGCAGCACCGCCCAGTTCCTGATCTGCGACCAAGACGGCAAGCTCCCCGCCCTGTTCGACTCCGCCCTCGCCGACGCGGGCACCCAGGTCGCCTTCAGCGGAGTCCGCCTCCCGCGCATGAACGCGATCATGGAACGGTGGATCCGCAGCTGCCGCCACGAACTCCTCGACCGCACCCTCATCTGGAACCAGCGGCACCTACTCCACGCACTACGTCAGTACGAGCAGTTCTACAACACCCACCGACCCCACCAAGGCATCAACAACGCACGACCACTACGCGCCTCGCCATCAGCCCTCACCGACCGAGCGGCCGCTGCCCGCCTCCGCATCCGCCAACGACAACGACTGGGCGGCATCCTCAACCAGTGCCACCGCGCCGCCTGACCTGCCGATGACCAATCTGACGACGGTGGTGTTGCCGCTCTGGGCGGCGCCCTCCCGTCCTTATCGGGCGAGCCTCAGCGACCACGCGATCGCCATCCCGGAGCAGTGGTGGCGCGAGGCAGTGAGTGCCCGCAGGCTGCCCCGGTACACCGCCGGTCGGGCCGACGCTCACCCGCGCCCAGGGGTGGGCTCCGGCCGATGACGTGTTCACGTTGCTGTGGCGGGTGCTGGCATGGGGTTCGGGCAACCACCTTCGACAGAACGCCCGCAGGCTGGACAGCATCGCCGCCGACGTGCCGCGCGCCGAGAAACTCCTGGCCGAGGCAGCGGACAGGTCACGACATGACCCCACCGGCGCGTACGCAACGCTGTGGCCGGACAACCGCAGCGCGATCCGGTTCTTGGGTCCGTCGTTCTTCACGAAGTTCCTCTACTTCGCGGGAGGCGGCGCTCCAGGACATCCGTGCCTGATCCTGGACCGGGTCGTGGCCACCGCGCTGCGCGATGACTGCGGCTGGACCTCTCTGAACCCCGCGGGTTCGTGGACGGCGCAGACCTACCAGCGCTATTGCGACCTGCTGACCCGCTGGACCGGGGAGCACCACTGCGTACCCGACGAACTGGAACTCCGCCTCTTCACCGGCACGCCAAAGGACCACCTGTGATCATCACCTGTCCGAAGTGCTTCAGCGCCGACGACGTGCTGCCTCCCCGCAGGCTGCCTGACGGCCTGCTGCAGTACCGCTGTATCAACCGGCAAGCACACGACGAGAGTGAGTGGCTCACCACGAGCAAGGCGCTCCAACCGCCGAGCGAGGTGCGAGAAGGAGTGACCGACGACCTGCTCGAACCGCTCGAGCACTGCGTCAGTCCTGACGACCCCTTCCTGGAGTACGGAATCGTCGAGCACCGCCTGCGCACACGTTTCCCCGACCTGTTCGCCGCGCACGTCGCCGAGCAGGGACACTCTATGTTCGGCTCCCGCGCCTACACCGCCTCCAGCGTCCGCTTCGGCGTCGCCCTCAGCCGACTGGAACGCACCGGCACCCTGGTCAGCCAGTACGGGCCGACGACAGGCGCCTGGCGCTACAACGGCCAGGTCACCTACTGGACCAGGGCAGTGCCGTCGATCCAGCGCCGCAAGACCTGGGCCGAGTACTGCGCCGAGATCGGCCGCTCCCCCGAGTGGACCGACGACGACCGACACGGCCTGACCATCCCCGAGTGAGCCGTCCCAGACGAAGACACAGGTCGAAGAGGGGAGCCAGCCGCATGGAGCCGTGCTCGTGAGGCGTTCACCAGTCCCGGCTCGGGTCAGAGCCGACATCCACCTCGGACTGATGCAACTGGCCTGCGCACTGATCTGCTACCGCAAGCTACCCACCTCATTATGAAACGAGCTGTAAGACGATCGGCATGGCAGCGATCTGGAGCGCGCACGGCTCGTCGCCGCGACGTCGAACGTGGTGCCGTTCCAGCGGAACCTGCGCAACTCGCCGTTGCCCATGATGTTGTAGACGAGGCCGTCCGGCCCGGCCAGCACCCGCCCGGTCCAGCCCACGGCGATGCGCTTCTCCGGAGTCCAGTTCGCACTGCCCGTGATCGGATCGTCGTGAAAGTACTGCCGCACATCACCACCGCCTATGCGAGCGGCGATCGGCACCGTGGCGGTGCAACGGCAACGACTGGGCGGCATCCTCAACGAGTACCACCACGCCGCCTGACCTGCACGGACGACATTTTCGGCAAGCACAGCGTTCGTCAAAGTTCTCTTCGAAGAAGTTGCGCAGGTCGGTGATCACTCGGTTCAGTGGATCCCTCTCACACATCCTCTCCGACCCGTTGGCGGAGCACCTCAGCCCTCGACACACAGACATCTGGTGGCGTCAACGGCTATCCGAGCGGTAGAGCGCTCAGATAGGATCCACTTCGGACTCACTGCGGGCATGGTGCCGAACCGGGCCAGTCAAGGCGCCCAACAACTCCTGGGCCTCGGCACGGCAAAGGTCACTCCACCGGGCCAGATCCCGTGCGGCGCGAACCCGGACGTGCGCGGGAACGGCGCTGTCGTGCGCTATCTCGCGTGCGACAACCGCGACGACTTCCCGGTAGTCGCGGCGCAACTCCGCCATCGCCTCAGCGCAGCGGATCCGCACCACCGGCCCCAGCGCGCGGTCCTCGGCCATGGCACGCAACCCGAGCACACCCTCGGTGGATTTGAACGAGCCGATCGCTTCGAGCACCAGCTTGCGGTGCAAGGGTGGCCCAGCGTCCTTGAGCCCACGCAGGACTTGAACGACCTCAACCCGGAGATCCGGCCGGGACCGACCCAGGACACGGGCCGCGTTGGCCCGCGCGGTCACCGACAGAGAGGAGCCGTCGACGATCGTCTGTAGCGCGTGCGCCGCCAACTCGCGGCCACGGACACCAAAGTCGGTCAAGGCTTCGGCCGCACGCCACCGCAGTGCAGGCCGGCAGGTGGCGTCGATCGCGATGGCGTTGAGCACACGCGCCGCAGCGGCCCGGTCTGCCACGTCGTGGTCGAGGAGCAGCTTCGCAGCCGTCCACCGGATCGCGGGCTCGGCTCGCTCGTCGTTCAGGATCGCTCGAACTGCGTCGAGCCCGTCCGTCCGCCGCAGCACGTACCTGATGTGCACCCGTGCCAGGGTCGACGTCCGCTCGTCCTGAGCCAGAGTTCGCCAGTGGTCGATCACCGACCGGCCGGGATCAGCGAGGAATTCGGCGAGGAGCCTGGCTGCTGTGAGGCGCTCGCGCCACGGGCAGGCTTCGTCCTTAAGGATGTCTTGGGCGTCGGCCAGCACCCGACCGCGCCACACCCCGCCCAACTCAGCCAATTCCCGGCGGGCTTTAAGCGCCGCGCACCGGCCGCGGCTCAGCTCGTCCAGCAGACCGGCGGCCTCCGAGGTGAACTGGTGCGACAGCCTGCTAAGCGTCGCGGCAGCGGCGACCCGTTCGGCAGGTCGCGATTCGGGGGCCGTGAGCACGTCCCGAACCGCCTGTTCCGCTTCCGGCGCAAGAGGATGGTGCCCCCACATGTTGGTGTTGGGGACTCGTCGCCCGATCGGGATCGTGCGGTCGGCGAGCAACGACCGTTCGAGGTCCGACCGTGCCGCGCCGGACAGCCGATCGACCAGTCGGGTGCGCACGAGATGGCCCGCGGCGGGATCATGCACTACCGCGAGGGCCAACCGGAAGACCTCCGCAGGCCGTATCGAGGTGACGTACTTGAGCCAGTACACGGCGGTCCGCTGTTCCGCGGGCATCAACTCCGAGTCCGTGGCCAACCGCCGCAGCGTGTCAACCGCCACCCGCCCGAGCGAAGGGTCCAGTTTCACGAGTTGACAGGCGGCCTCGCAACGGTGGTCGATCAGATCGCGCTCGTCGTTTAGCACCGCCAAGTGGACGGCGACCGCAGTGTCGACGGTATCCGGGTCGAAGCGGGTCACCTCCAGCATCACGTCGGTGCGCCACATGAACTTCAAGTACTCGTCCGCGGCTTGTCGTCTGAGTTCCCGCAGCGCCTCTCCCACCAGGTCGGGACGCAGTTGGGCGAGCGTCGAAGCGGCTTGTTCGCGAGTCCCCCGTTCAGCGGCGGAGTCCTCCACTAGCGACCGGATTCCCGGAGCCGGGTCGGCTCCGAGGACCGCTAGGGCACACAGCCAACTCGCCCACAGACGCGGATATTCGGCGCTGATTCGCAGTATCACGGCGGTGGCCTCCGAGAGGTGCCGCGGATCGGCACGCGCCAGGGTCATGCTCACCTGTCCGCGAACACGCCAGTTCTCCGATTCGTCGACCATGATGGTATGCAGGGCGGCCAACACATCGGGGTCATCGCCGTGACCCAGCGCGTTCATCGCTTCGGCCGCCTGCCAGACGTGCTCGGCGAGCGACTGCGGGCACACCGCGACGTCGCGCAAGACCAAGGCCAGCTCGGACCGTAGAGCTGCCCCCACCTTGACGAAGTTCCGGACTGCCAACCTGAGCTTGGTCCTGGGCACCGCACCAGAGCTGATTAGATCGACCATCCCGTCGATGGCGGTGCGGTGGAACGGCCGCCCGAGATTGACGAGGCTTTGAGCCGCGTGCATCCGAAAGGCGGAGGTGTGCGAGGGCTCGGCGAGCACCTCGCCGAGCACACCCGCGGCGATATGGGGAACGTCAGTGTCCGTCCGGTAGTACAGCGTGTGCGAGCCGCGTGGATCGTGGTCGCACCCCATCAGGTTGAGCAGAGCGGCCAGTGCCCGACACCGCAATTCGGCACCCATGGTCGCGAGCTGTCGCCAAGCGCTGACGCGGACCGCGCGGTCGAACGGTCCCGAAGCGATCTCCAGCAGGTGCCCGCGCACCTCGGGGTGGAAATCCGGTCCCAACCGCGCAAGTTCGTCCGCGGTTCGGTAACGGCATTCCGGATCTATGCCGCGATCTTCCAGATCAGCGCGGAGCGCCGCCACCGCTGGGATCCGGTGGGGGTCGCCCAGGTCGGCCAGCCGCCCCAGCGCGGCTGGGCGGTCGTAGGTGCCCGTCCGCGGATGTGAGGCCACACGGTGAAGTGCGCGGGCGGCTTCAGCGTGGTGGGCAGGTCCGAGATCCGCGAGTGTCCGCGCCGTCCACAGGAGCGTGTTGGCACTGACCGTGTGATCGGCCAACACGGAACATAGGAGGTCTGCGGCAGGCTGCTGGAACTCCCCACCCAACCGGTTGAGGGAGGACGCGTAGTTCCAGCGGTCGTGGACTTCGACACCGGGCTCGGCGGCGATCGCCAAGAGCAGCTCGCCCGCCGCGACGCGGTGCTGCGGTCCCAGTTCGGCGAGCACTTCAGCGGCGTCGGCGCGTTCAACGTGGTCGAGCTGCGGGTTGGTCACGAACCCGGTGAGCGCGGTGATTGCCTCGGCCGACCGTGAACTCCCCAGCGAGGCCAGCCCGAGCGCCGTGTCCCGGAGGCTCACCGAACCACCCCGACGTCGTAATAGGGTGTGGAAGACATCGGCACAGCGTTCGTGGAACTCGACGCCGATCTCGACCAGACCAGTAGCGGCTTCCATCAGGTCGTGGTCGGGTGTGCACGGGTCGTCCAGGAACCGCGTCAACGCCTCCACCGCGTGGACGCGGGCAGTCCCGCCGAAGCCCGCCAGCACCACCGCGGCCGTCCGGCAGCTCGATGCGGTGGCCAGTGGGTTCGCCAGCACCGAACGCAGACCGCGGTCCGCAGCCTCCCGGTCAGCGCTGCCGCACTCCGCCAGTGCCTCGGCTGCCGCGAGCCGGTGGTCCACCGTTGTCGCCTCGTCGTCCACGGTGGCATGCAGCTCCGCGACGGCGTCGGCCAGGTACGCCCCTCGCAGCCGGGTAGCCAGCGCGGTGGCCGCTTCCACCCGCGACTGCCACGGAGCCTGCTTGTCCCTCATCAGGTCCGCGAGCCACCTGTGCAGGCCAGGGTGGTGCGCAGCGCGGCTGGTCTGGCTCAGGATCTCGCGGCCGGGGTACTGGGTGGTCATCGCCCACGCCCGCACAGTCGTGAGGAACTCGTCCACGGCCTCGGCGCCTGCGGGCAGGTGCCGGGCCAGCAAGCGTGCGGCAAGCAGGTGGTGACATGTGTGCAGCCACCGCAGCTGCCGGTCCGCTTCGGCTGGGTGCAGGCGGGTGTGGTGGAGCAGCACCGCTCGGGCGCGCCGCCCGCGCTCGTCCGGCTGGGCCGCGTGCACCAGGCGGACGAAGTCCTCGTGTTCCGGATCGAACCGTTCCGGCAGCAGGCGGGCCATGGCGGTCGCGGCCAGGTGTTCGGCGAAGCTGTGGTGCAGGAACCGCAGGTCGGAGCCGTGCCGGGTGAACGGGCCCACTGCGGTCAGGTAGGCGATCAGCTCCTCGCCAGTGGCGCCGGTCCAGGTGACCGCGGCGGCGAGCAGGGACGTGTCGGTCTCCAGTTGCGTTCGCCCCAGGTGTTCCAGCAGGGCCTCGCGCGACTGGTCGAGCGGGTTCGGCGCGATTTGGTGGCCGCAGCGCAGGTACTTCAGATAGGCCTCGTACAGCTCGTACTGGTTGTCAGGCAGCGGCCGGTCGTCGTGCTGCTCGAAGATGATCGCCGCGATGGTGGCCAGCAGGGGCACCCGCACCAACTCGTCCAAGTGGGCCGTGCGAATCTGCCGGATGAACCGGCCCGCATCATCGCCGTCGTCGAACCAGTTGTCCGCGAAGCGCCGCAGCGCCTCGTCGTCGAACGGCTGCAACTCGTACCGGGCGGCCCCGATCCGTTGCAGCGGCGCCAATGCCGCGCCTTCGATGGGTCTCGTGGTGAGCACGACGCGATACGGCGAGTCGGCTGACGTCCAAGCGGCGAGCACGGTGATAAGACGGTCGCGTTCGGCGCTGTCGGCCACCTCGTCCAAGCCGTCCACCAGCAGCAGCCAGCGGCAGCCGACGACGCGCTCGGCCAGGGTCCGCTCCTCCACCGCAGACAGCAGGAGCGCGCCATACTCGACGGCCACGGCGGCTGCCAGTGCTTGGGGGAACGGCAAGTCGAGCCGGGAGGCCAGTTCGCGTGCGGTGAGGCGCAGTGGCACGACCGGTTCGGCGAGCGGGGTGACGGCGGGCGAGGTCCACCGGGTGGCGACGTCCGCGGCGAGCCGCAACGACAGCGTCGACTTGCCCTGCCCTGGTCCGGCAGTGACGAGCAGGTGTTCGTTGGCGTCCAACGCTTCTCGCACGGTTCGTGACGGCGGGCGCACCGCCTGCCGGACTACTGGAGGGCTGGGAAGGTCCACCGGTTGCCCGTGGCTATCCAGCACGGGGGTGGGCCGGAGGTGTTCGAAGGGTGGTTTCTCACCACCGCTGCCCAGATCCTGCCGTACGTAGACTGTTTCCAATGACGGCCTACGCGCGCCCGGCAGCCGGTAGGGCAGTTCCTGCGCGGCTTGGACCTGGGCACGGAGCAACGATCGAACCCGCTCGGGCAGAACGGGGAGCTCCGTCCACTCGGTCAGCGGCGGATAGACGGTCGTGACTTCGACCGAGGTGGCGTAGAGGTGCACGTCGCCGTGAATGGCGCCTACTTGGACGGCGTGGCCGGAGACGTCTCCGCTTAAGTGGTTCTCGGTTGACGACTCCACCTGCCCCCCTGCCCGTTGGTAGGAAGCATAGTCTCACGGGCAGGCGCCGCACCACCGACCTACGCCCATTGATTGATCCTGCGGGAAATCTGCACATCAGCCGGTTCTGGAGGGGCCAGTCGAAGATTCCTGAGGGGCAGGGGTTCAGCCGCACGATCGGCGAGTGTTCACAGATCTGAGGGACGGCGTGTCGCAGTTGCGCATTCGCTTCATCGACGCGGAAATCGTACGGACGCGATTGAAGCTAGAGATCGACCTGATGTGGGAAGTCGTCAGCAGCGCCCAGGTGAACTGAAACCGCAGAAGTGTGGTCAAATAAGCAGCACGTATGGCCTAGCGCGTGTTTCAAAGGTGAGGTGATCGGCGGCGTGTCGGCGGCCGGAACGTGGCGAGGTCTCCGGTAAGTGGGTCAGCGACCAAGCAAACCTGCAGTACCGGAGACCTCGTGGCCAGCGTAGCGGCAGCGGGGAGGGCCGACCTGACCGACGCGCAGTGGGATGTGTTGCGACCGTTGCTGCCCGTGGGTGCCAGGCCGGGTCGTCCGCCGAAGTGGAGCAAGCGGCAGTTGATCGACGGCATCCGGTGGCGGGTGCGGGTCTGCACCCCGTGGCGTGACGTCCCCCGACTACGGACCCCGGCAGACCGTCTACGGGTTGTTCCGCCGCTGGCAGTGGACCGGGATCTGGCAGCAGGTCCTAACCGTGTTGCAGGCCCGCGCCGACGCCGCCGGGTCGATCGTGTGGGACGTCAGCGTGGATTCCACGATCATGCGGGCGCACCAGCATGCCGCCGGCGCGCGAAAAGAGGGGGATCTGCAGGTCGAACCGCCCGACACCGCCGCGGGCGGGACCGAGCCGGACGATCACGGGTTGGGGCGGTCGCGGGGCGGGTGGACCAGCAAGCTGCACCTGGCCTGCGAGCAGGGCCGCCGTCCGTTGTCGCTGCTGCTCACCGCCGGACAGCGGGGTGACAGCCCGCAGTTCGCGCCGGTGATCGAGCGGATCTCGGTGCCGCGCCTCGGTCCCGGCCGCGCCAGGACCCGGCCGGACCGGGTCCTGGCGGACAAGGCCTGCAGCTCCCAGGCCAACCGCGCCTACCTGCGACACCGCGGGATCAAGGCGACCATCGACCAACCCCGCGACCAAGCCGCCCACCGCAAGGCCACAGGCTCCACAGGCGGGCGGCCACCCACGATCGACCGGCAGGTCTACACACAGCGCCATGCCGTCGAGTGCGGCATCAACCTGCTCAAACAACACCGCGCGGTGGCCACCCGCTACGACAAGCTCGCCGTCCGCTACCAGGCCACCATCGACATCGCCGCCATCAACATCTGGCTACGCCACATCTGAAACACGGCCTAGCGCTGGGTCGCCGGACGATCCCCGCGTGCGCGGGGACGAGCGGCGCCCATCTCAATTTCGCTCGACTCTGCTCGTCCCCGTGTACGCGGGGGTCTTCCCGCGAGCAGCTCGGCCTCGTCCCCGCGTACGCGGGGTGGGCCTTGCCCAAGATGGAGGACACGACGTCACGGCTCGACCTGGTGGTATACCAGGAGAGGTGTGGGGGGGGGGGGGGGGGGGGGGGGGGGGGGGGGCCCCCCCCCCCCCCCCCCCCCACGCGCGGAGAGAGAAGACGCGGGGGGAGACGAAAGCGGGGGGGGGGCGGGGCGGGGCGGGCGGG
>NZ_JAEIOJ010000011.1 GCF_016464305.1 Umezawaea beigongshangensis | reverse complement strand
CCACCTCGGACTGATGCAACTGGCCTGCGTACTGATCTGCTACCGCAAGCTAGCAACCTCATTATGAAACGAGCTGTAAGAGAGGTATCCGATCTTGGTTTGGGGTGATCTGTCCGGTTTGCCGACCGCTCTAAAGTTGATCAACTGTGAGCTCTCGGCGTGCGTACCCCAGTGACCTGTCCGATGCCCGGTGGGCGTTGATCGAACCGATGCTGACGACCTGGCGGGCCGCCCGGCGCGGGCCGGGAACCGCGGCACGGGTGCACGACTTACGGGAAATCGTCAACGCGATCCTCTACGTGTACCGGACGGGGATCGCATGGGCCTACCTGCCGCACGACTTCCCGCCCTACAAGACTGTCTACGACTACTACGCCAAGTGGGAGGCCGACGGTACCGCCGAGGCGTTGCACGATCTGCTGCGAGACCGGGGTCGTGTCGCAAGTGGACGAATGGTCACGCCGACGGCGGCGATCCTCGACTCGCAGAGTGTGAAAACCTCGTGCAATGTCAACGAATCCAGCCAGGGCATCGACGCGGGCAAGAAGATCAAGGGACGCAAACGGCACATCGCCATCGACGTACTCGGACTGCTGCTCGCGGTGATCGTGACCGGGCCCTCCGTCCAGGACTCGCCCGCTGGTCGGCAACTCCTGGACCACCTGGCTGTGGCGCACCCGACCGTGTCCACGGCCTGGGTGGACGGCGGTTACAAGGACGAGGTACTACGTCACGGCGCCACACCCGGGATCCGCGTGGAGGTCGTCAAACGTATTGCGGCTACGGGGTTTCACGTGTTGCCCAGGCGTTGGGTGGTCGAACGCACCCTGGGGTGGCTGATGCAGCACCGCCGCCTCGCTCGCGACTACGAGACCCTGCCGCAACGTTCACGCACCATGGTCCACTGGGCGATGACTAACATAATGAGCCGCGTTCTGACCGGAGAATCCACCCAAACCTGGCGAAACGATCTACGTAAAACGGATATGCACACCCAAAAGTAGATCAGATGCCCTCTAACTGGTCCTAACAAAATCGTCGGACGTGTCGGTAGCAGATGATGCAGGTGGCGAGGTCGAGGAGTGCTTCGTGCATGTCGTCGCGTCGTTCCCAGCGGATGCGTAGGCGTTTCATGCCGTGGTGCCAGGCGATCGTGCGCTCCACGACCCAGCGGACGGTGCCCAGGCCGGAGCCGTGGGGTTCGCCGCGACGGGCGATCCGAGGGGTAATTCCCCTGGCGCGCAGGCGTCGGCGGTACTTGTCGTGGTCGTAGCCGCGGTCGGCGTAGACCGTCTTCGGGCGTCGGCGGGGTCGATCCCGCCTGCCGCGCACGTTCGGCACCGCGTCCAGCAGGGATTCCAGGCCGATGACGTCGCCTGCGGTTGCCGCCGGTCAGCAGCACCGCGAGCGGGATGCCGCCGCCCTCGGTCAGGACGTGGTGCTCGGAGCCCGGTCGGGCGCGGTCGACCGGGCTCGGCCCGCTTGTGGGCCGCGTCGCGCGGCCCGCACGTGCGAAGTGTCGACCACCGCGCGGACCCAGTCCAGCCTCCCCGCCGAGTGCAACTCCGCGAGCAGCAGCTCGTGCAACCGGGACCACCATGTCGATGCCGGAAAACGCGTGTCCGTCACGGGTTGAAAATATCATTTCTCGGCGATTCTGCGATGCGTAGAGGTGGTACGACTGGCCGGGATGTAGAATCTGCTGGCCGAGTACGACACCAAGACGGCAAACATGCCGACCGTGACAATTGCGACTGCCGGCAGCAGATCAGGAATGGGCGTGGAGGTGTCGGTGAAGCTTATGAGCGCAGTCGCAACCAGGAGTGAGGCCGATGAGAGGCATGCGGCAGCAATAGAGATAAAGCGCGTGACACGGAGGTGGTGCTGAGGCTTGCCGTAGAGCCTGACGGCGAAGATCCCCCCTGTCGCCCATGTAACCAGAAGGATCGACATGGATATCCAGTCGAGGCCGACGAAACCTGCGTCAACACCATATTTTTGAATGGCATGGTCGCGCACTCCGCTCCACATCAAGAGAACGATGAGCGGCGACACGGCTAGCACGATCACCGTTCTGACCAGGTTGGCCATCGCATGACTGGTCGCCCTGTTCCTTGGTACATCGCTGGCCAGGCCGCGAACAAGGACGAGAATCGAGTACAGCAACATCAAACCGGCAACGCTGAATCCCAGACCGGACGTCGTCTGCAGTGCGGCCACTCGCGCAGTTCCAGCGGTCTCACCCGCGACGATAGCGTAGTTCAAGCTCGACACGGCAAGCGCCAGGAAAGCAGCCAGCAAAGGAGCGCCACTTTCCAACGTTCTCCCTGCGTGATTGGTCGTCAATTGAGCAGCGATCAGTGCGATCAGACCTGCGAAACCAAACCCTGCAAGCACACCCGCAAGTTGCGAATAGAGCGCAGCTACCGCAGGCAGGTTAGGCGGTGCTTGCGCGGACAACACGACGATCAACTACGGCCACCCCCTTCGCAAGTACTGACGCTATCGCGATCCTCCGATGAGCGCTACGGCTCCGACCAGCCAGATCCACGTCATTTGTCATATGCGATCGGTACATCCACGGACAGCAGTCTGCCGCAATGCGCAGGTTGGCTTCGACGAACAGTCCCTGGTGATCGCAGGCCAGGACGAAGTCCGGACGTGGCTCAGCGGACAGGTTGAGGGAAGGGAACGTCGGGCACCACCACGCACGAAGGAAGCATCAGGACCCGGCGACGGCGAACACCCCGCCCGGTCGCCCAGCAGGAACGCGCACTGCGCCTTCCGAGGCGCGAGGACGGGGAGCGCCTGGCCGGGTCGGCGCTGCGACGACGCGCAACGGCACGACCGGCGCGCGATCGGAGCACGGCCGGTCACCTGACGATGGGCCTGACCTCACCGCACCGGTGTCGGCGGTGGTGCAGCTGGTGTCGAGCCGCAGATCGCCTTGGCCGCCGATGCGGATGACGCCGCACCGCCGGGACCAGGGCGGTCATCGCTTGCCTCCCTCGTCCTCACCGAAGAGCGTCGCGGGCGGTAGCAGCTGCGGCACAGGTACTCGGTCCGCCCGCCGGTCGGGGTGGGTGATGCGCCCCCAGACGGGACGCGGAGGATGCGCACGGGCTTGCCGTGGGCCTCGGCGAAGGCGATCTCGCTGCGGGTGGAGTCGCCGATGTAGTCGGTCTCCTCGGACACCACGGCGATCTCGTCGGCGAGGCGGATCGGGCCTGTCCGCCGGGGCAGCGTCCGTCCACACTCGACACACGCCAGCGCCGCTTGGTGGCAGGTGCCGTCGATTTCGTGACGCTCGGGTCACGGCCTGCCGGTCAGCCACAGCCCTCGTGCGACACCGGTCGTGTAGCGGCGGTCGTCCCGGCGCCGACTGGGCGTGTCCCAGCCTGCACGTGCCGGTCTGACGTGGACCAGTCGCCACCCGGCCGCCCGTAGGCTGGCACCGGACTCCCCGGCCGACGTGTAGGTGATCATGTGGTCCAGGCCGAGCACCCGACGCAACCGCTGCGATGTCCACAGAGGGCGGAGTTGACGTTGGGGTGCTGCCGGTGCAGGTCCGGTGCACTTCCCAGGTCACGTGGTCCTGGTAGCCGCGGGCCGCGGGTTGCCGATGATCGCGACCCCCACGACGGTGCTGGCGATGCGCGCCGCGCGGGAGAGGCGGTGTCCGGGCAGCGGACCGTGGCGCACGAGCGCATTCGCGACGGCGAGGTCTGTGATGCGGAGCGGCACCCCGGGCGTGAGCGGCCTGGCACGCGTCTCCCGACCACCTGCGAGGAACCGGCGACAGCGCCGACGACCAACGCAGGAAACCCGGCTCCTCATCCGGGCCGGCAGCGCGGCGACGGCGTTCGTGCCGGATCCACGCAGCGCCCTCTTTCCCGCCTGCGCCGCGCCACCGGCCCTGGCGGCGGGCGGCTGTCTCGCGGGCGAGCCGCCACCGTCGCGCAGGGGCGTGTGTGCCGGCCGCCATCACGTGCAGGTCGACATCGGGGGTCGCGGTCGCCCGCTGGTCGCGGTCGGGGATCGGTGTGGACCCGGTTGACACCTGAGGGCTCTCCCGCACCCGCCGCTCGCGCACTCCGGAGCCGGAGCCGGAGTTGCGCCGCGCGCTGCACGGGGCACGGTTCACGACGCCACCGGCGACGAGATCGGCCCGGTATGCGTGCACAACCGACCAACGGCCCGACCGCTCCCCGGTGCTGAACCCCGCCGCCGCACCGATGTACTCCCGCGCCGAAGCCGCCATCCCCGCTACTGGATCCTCGACCTGTCCGCTCCGCTGTCGCTGGTCGACTGCCACCACGCCGGGGAGTTCTGCTACCAGGACGCCGCAGCGGTCTCCGGCACCTGTAGCTCGACCGTGACCGCACGCGACGGACAGACCTTCCCCGTGGACCTCGCTCTGGACCGCCTGCTCTGACGGTCACGACGCGGCTGCTGCTTCACCTCGTGCGTCCGGCTCCTGCGCCGACCGGCGGCGCTGGGCGTGCGGCCGGCCGCTGCACCGGCCCGGCCCCCCTGAGCACCGCTGTCGGTCGACGACCTCGTCGTGTGCGGGGGTGCACGACCGGTCAGGACGCAGCGTGGGCCGATCGTTGCGCACCGGCGTGCTGTGACAGGCCTGGCACCAGCCGGGCCGCGCCGCGGTGGCCGCGTACCTCGCGGTGGGCGAGGCGGCCACGCTCCGGAGGTGGGCACAGCAGGCCGGGTCTGCGCACTTGTGCGGTGTGCTGGCAGGTCGCGGGTTTGCATGGTGTGGGTTTGCACGGTGGGCGTGCTGGTGGATCGGTGGGGTCAAGCGGGAGCGGGACGGTGTGCGTGGCGGACGCGGGTGCCGGGAACGAGCCGGGAGAGGGTGGGGACGCGGCCAGGGTCGAGCAGCACGTGGCTGCCTCCAGCGCTGGGACGGTGGTGCAGGCCGGTCGTGATGCGATGGTCGCCCTCCAGCAGCTGGCACCGCGGGTGCTGTGGCCGGTGCGGATAGGAGTTCCACCTGTGCTGGCGGGGCACTACCAGGACCGGCAAGCCCACGTGCTGCTGAGGTCAGCGCTGACCGCCGATCACGCGGCGGCGCTGACAGGCCCCCCGCCAGGGTCGGGTGTGGTGGTGTCGGGGTTGGGCGGGGTGGGCAAGTCCCAACTGGCCGCACGGCACGCCCGACGGGTGTGGTCGGACCCAGGTCTGGACGTGGCCGTGTGGATCTCGGCGGTCTCGCGGGCGGCGGTGGTCACCGCCTACGCCGAGGCGGCTCGGCGGATTCTCCTCGAGGACGACCGGTGCGTCGCCGAGCGGCCTGCGGAGCAGGCCGCTCAGGCGTTTCGGGAGTGGCTGGCCGCTACGTCGCGGCGGTGGCTGGTGGTGCTCGACGACCTCGGTGATCCCGCCGACGTGCGAGGGCTGGAACTGTCCGGGGGGCCGGGCGGGCAGGTGATCGTCACCAGCCGGCTGCGCGGTGCGGCGCTGGCGCGCGGCGGGTACCGGGTGATCGAGCTGGAGGTGTTCACCGAGGACGAAGCGCTGGCCTACTTCACCGCGACGCTCGAGCAGCACGGCAAGGGCGGCGATCTCGAGCAGCTGCGGAGCCTGGCGCGAGAGCTGGGGCGGCTGCCGCTGGCGCTGGGTCAGGCCGCGGCGTTCATCGCCGATCAGCCCGTGCTGACCGTCGCCGGCTACCGCCGGATGCTGGCCGATGAGCACCGCGCCCTGGCCGAGCTGTCCCCACCGCAGAGCAGGCTGCCCGAACACCAGCTCGCGGTGGCGGCGACGTGGTCGTTGTCCATCGAACGCGCCGACCGGCCCGACGATCCGGCACGGCCAGCGGGCGCGGGCCTGGCCCGGCCGCTGCTGCAGATCGCGAGCCTGCTCGACCCCGACGGCGCCCCGCTCGGGTTGTTCACCAGCACACCGGTCCTGGAGCACCTCGCGGCCCGCGCGGATCGCGAGGTCAGCGTCGAGGACGTCCACGACGGGCTGACCCGGCTGCACCGGTTCACCCTGATCACCCTCGTGCCCGCCCGCAGCGCGCGGGAGGTGGCCGTGCACGCACTGCTGCAACGCGCTGTCCGCGACACCATTCCCGCCGACCGGCTGCACGAGCTCGCCCGTGTCACCGCCGAGGCCCTGCGCGCCCTGTGGCCCAGCACCGACACCGACGATCCCGACCTGGTCGGGGCGCTGCGTCGCAGCAGCGACACCCTGCTCGCCCAGGCCGGCACCGCCCTGTGGACTCCCGCGCCCGATCCGCTGCTCGATCGTGTGGGCGCTTCGCTGGCCGGCGCCGGCCAGGTCGACGCCGCGCTGGCCCACTGGCGCACCCTGCACCACCAGGCCCACGCCCTGCTGGGCCCCGATCACCCCGACACCCTGACCACGCGGCACAACCTCGCCCACTGGCGCGGTGAGGCCGGTGACCCGCCACGGGCGGTGGCGGAGCTCACTGCTGTGCTTGCCGACCGGCTGCGGCTTCTGGGTCCCGAACACCCCCACACCCTGACCGCGCGCAACAACCTCGCCCACTGGCGGGGCGAGGTCCGTGGCGGAGCGGACACGGTGACACAGTTGCAGGCCCTGCTGCCCGACCAGGTGCGGATACTGGGCGCCGATCACCCCGAAACGCTGTCCACCCGCCACAACCTGGCCACGTGGCTGGGGCGTCACAGCAGTGCGGCACGCGCGGCGCAGGAGCTTCAGGCTCTGCTGCCCGACTGCCTGCGGGTGCTCGGGCCCGATCACCCCTACACCCTCACCACCCGGCACAACCTCACCCACTGGCAGAGCCTGGCCCTGGGCCACAACATCATCTTCTGGCCGGGCGAGCTCCGCGACTCGGCGCGTGTGGCCGAGGAGTTCGAAGCCCTGCTGCGCGATTCCCTGCACGTTCTGGGCCCCGACCACCCCGACACCCTGAGCACCCGCGCCAACCTCGCCCGGTGGCGCGGTGAGGTCGGCGATCCGGCAGGCGCCGCAGCCCAGTACGAGGCCGTGCTGACCTCCACGCTCCGCATCCGGGGAGCTGCCCACCCCGACACCGCCCACGCCCGCGCTCTCCTCGACCACTGGCGAGCTCGGGCGCACTCCGCAGCGCGAACAGCCGACTCGCACGACCCGCCCGAAGCCGGGTTCTCACCGGCCTGGAGCGACGAGCAGTCCTCCACCCTGATCATCCGCCACAAGCTCGCCTACCTGCAGGCGATGATCGGCAACTGGGCAGGCGCGGCCGCCGCGTTCGAGATCGTGCTGACCGCGACGCAGCAGATGCTGGGCCACGACCACCGCTGCACCCTCGCCGCCCGCAACAACCTCGCCCACTGCAGGGGCAAGACCGGCGACACCGCAGGCGCGACGGCCGAGCTGCAGGCCCTGCTCGTCGACCAGCTGCGCATCCTGGGCCCGCAGCACCCCGACACCCTGACCACCCGCCACAACCACACCCACTGGACAGCAGCGGCACGACAGCACGGCACCGTGAACTCGGCACCGACCACCGACCCGACATGACCCCCGCCGTGACCAGCCCAACCAGACGTGCGCCCGCGGACACAGCGGCCGCTGCCGCACACGCCCGCTCGCCGGCCAGTTCCCGCTCCAGCAGCGGCAGCCAGTCGCCCAACAGTCCCCGCCCTGCGTCACCGCCGCTGACACCACCACACGAGCGCCGTCACCCTCGGCTCGCGCAGCATCAGTCCGACCCGCCCCCTGTGGCCGACGACGAGGTCGCTGATGCCAGACGGTGCGATCGGGATCTGCCACCCCCCGACGTCCCGGCGGGGCGATAGATCTGTTCCGTCCTACAGGCGCGTTCTCGCCACGGCCTGCGCTCAGCGGGTGATCGCCCCCTTCCAGATCGACTCGGCGCACGTCACCCGCAGGAGCGAGCACGAACTGGCCGACGTCTGATCGAGCTTCACCGCTGAGAAGCGCACGTCGACCCCCGCGGCGTGCTGCCGCACGCGACGGTTCACCACGACGACGAGGGCACCCCGCGTGAGGGGGCGTGGGTCGCCGAGGCCACCGGCGTGCTGGACCTGTCCGGATGGCCGAAGGGCATGCGGATCATCGTCCGCAAGGAGCGCCCGCATCCCGGCGCGCAGCTGCGGTTCACCGACGCCGACGGCCTGCGGCTGACCGCGTTCGCCACCAACACCGGTCGCGGACAGTTGGCGGACCTGGAGTTGCGGCACCGCCGTCGGGCACGCGCGGAGGACCGCATCCGCGCCGCGAAGGCCACCGGGCTGACCAACCTGCCGCTGCACGGCTTCGCCCACAACCGGGTCTGGGTCGCGATCGTCGCTTTGGCGCTGGAACTCACCGCCTGCACCCAGATGCTCGCCCCGACCGACCATCCGGCCCGACGCTGGGAACCCAAACGCCTGCGGCTACGCCTGTTCTCCGTCGCCGGACGCCTCACCCACCACGCCCGACAAGTCCACCTTCGACTCGCCGCCCACGCACCCTGGGCCGATCTGATCCTGACCGGCCACCGACGCCTACACGTCCTACCCCGAGTGACCTGACCAGGTCCAACCCGCCCCTACCAGGAGCAAGCACCACCACCGGGCAGTGGAACCCTGCGGCAACCCAGCCGACAACGGGCCACCTCGACCACCCCGAACAGCGGAAGGAGGACACGCAACAGCTACCGGCCACGGCCGCGACCCAGGACACCAACCACGTGAAAGATCCGGGCTGGCGGTGCGGCTGATACCGCAGGCGGAAGTCGGTGATGTCGACCCGGTCTCCGCCGTGGTAGCGCTGGCTTCCCTGACCGTGGCGCTGGTGTCGGCCAGGCAGGCGGTGCTCGCGCTGCGCTCCGCACACCCGGTCACCGTCGAGGTCGCGGCACGGTTGGCCATCGAGATGCGGCACCGGGAGAGCCAGGCCCACGCACGACTGCTGGGCGGGCGCAGCCGCACGATCGACGTGGACTTCGACTTCCGCCCGGCCCCCGCCCACGACGCCGGATCGGCAGCAGGTGGCGGCGCCTCGACCCCGGACGCCAAGCCCTGCTGGTCCTGGCCCACCTGCGCTGCGGCGACACCCACACCCGCTTCGCCGCCGGGTTCGGCATCGCCCCTGGCCACCGTCTGCCGCCACATCCACGAAGCCGTCCGGGTCTTCGCCGACCTCGCTCCGGATCTCGCCGTCGCGGCGCGGGTCGCCGCCCGCATCCGCGCCCTCGGCGAACGAGCCGTCTCCACCCTCAAGACCTGGCGACTACTGCGCAGACTCCGCTGCTCCACCACCCGCATTACCGACCTGACCCGAGCCGTTCTCACGCTCCACCTCAACGCCGAATGAGGTTGAAAGGGCTCACTGGAGACCTTATCGACCTCAAGAGAAAAACCGGCTATGACCCGGCCTCCTACGAGGACAATAAGACCATGTCCTACATGGTGGTTTTGAGGAGGCGTTTCCAGCAGAGCATGGCCGCGGCCAAGTCGAGGAAGGCCAGGTAGTTGCGCAGAAGCCTTTCATAGCAAGGTGAAAGGCGCCGGTAGCCGGTCAGCCAGGACATGGTGCGCTCGATCGCCCAGCGGTGGCAGCCCAGCCTTTGGGAGGACTCGACTCCCTTGCGGGCGATGCGCACCCCGATCCGCTTGCCTCGCACCCATCGCCGCAGGCCGGAGTGGTCGTAGGCCTTGTCCGCGTGCAGCTTGCGCGGCTTGGCGTGCCGGCCCCGATCAGGATCGTGGCGCGAGAGCAGGCCGGTGAGCACCGGCTTCAGGCCATCGGCGTCGACTGTGTTGCCACGTGAGACACCGACCACGAGAGGCATTCCCGACCGGTCGGACAGAACATGCATCTTGGTACCCGCTTTGCCCCGGTCCACGGGGCTCGGACCTGTGTGTTCGCCCCTTTTTTTGCCCTCACGTGGGCGGTGTCCAGCAGGACTCGGGACAGGTCGATCAGGCCCGCCCGCTCATTCTGTCCAGCACCTCCCGGTGCAGGCGGGCCCACACGCCGGCCTTCGCCCAGATCATGAATCTGCGGTGCACCGTCGACTTCGAGGCCCCGAAGCACGGCGGCAACGCCCGCCACGCACACCCCGACACCAGCACGTACACGATCGCGGCGAACACCGCCTCATCATCGAGCTTCCGCACCCCACCGCCCTGCGGACGCACCCTCGCCGCAGGCAGCAACGGCCGCGCCAACTCCCACAAGCCCTCCGGAACGATCCACGACCACCGGCCCTCAACCATGACCAACACAACGACCGACCACCATGTAGGACACGGTCTTACTGATTCTGCGGAGCTTGTCCCGGGTCGCGTGCTGGGCGACGATTTGCTCGGCGGGGTTGGGGCACTTCCTGAGCGAGCTGGCCGCAGGCGGCGCGTCGGCCTCGTTCAGCCCGTACGGCTCCTCTTTGCCTTGTTCGGCACACCATCTTCGGTAGACCGTGGGAAAGGCGCGCAAGCAGTCTCCGACGAAGAAGGTCCGCAGCGAGGCGCCTCCCTCCGCAGACCAGCCCTCGCCGACCAGGGCGTATCGGTGGAACACCCGCAGTGCGGTAGCCACGCTCTCCGCCGCCAGCTCGAACCGGAGCAACTTCGAGGTGGCCGGCCGTGCGCAGGCCGGAGCGTGGGTCAGTTGTAGATGAGGCGGTTGACCCGGACCAGGAAGTCCTTGCCGAGGTCGCTGGTGGGGTCGCCCATCAGTTCGGCGATGACGTGCATCGCCAGGTCCCGGCGTTTCGGGGAGCGTTCGGCGATGGCCTTGCCGAGCGCGGCGGGCATCTGTTCGGCGGTGAGGTCGGTGCAGTAGACGGGGCTGCCTGGCTGCTGGCGCCACGAGTCGGTGATGGTGCCGGCGTCGAAGCCCTCGAAGCCCGTCTGCTCGACCAGCGACATGCCCAGGGCCCGGTCGTCGTCATCGTCCGCGGCGACGGGGATCGCGATCCGGCCGGGGGTGCCGCTCGGGTTCGCGTAGGCAACGAAGGACTGTGCCGTGATGGCGTTCCACGCCTTGACGACGGGCCGGCCGAGGTGCTCCTCGACCCAGCGGCTTTCCACCTGCCCGCGATCGAGGGCCGCGATGTGCCCGTCGCGGGCCGGGTAGTAGTTCGAGGTGTCGATGACGACGGCGTCAGCGGGCAGGTCGGTCAGCAGCGGCTTGAGGTCGGGCACCCGGATGAGGGGGACCGAGGTGATGAGGACGTCCACGTCCGCGGCGACGTCGGCCGCCGGCACCGCCTGGGCGCCGGCGGCGAGGACGTCGGCGGGGATCGTCTCGGGCCCGCGCGAGTTCGCGATCTTGACGTGGTGGCCGTGGGCGCTCAGCCGCTGGGCCAGCACGCTGCCGATGCTGCCGGCTCCCATGATGCCGATCTTCATGAAGTTCTCCTCCTGAGTGATGTTCTGCGTGTCGTTCGTGTGCGCGGTGCTCTGCGGTTCTTCGTCTTCACGCCCCCACGACCAGGGCGATCAGCGAGAGCCGCGGGGAATCTGGTTGGCTCGGGCGCGGCACGCAAACGGTCGTCTCACTACTTGCGGCAATCACCTGAGTCCGGTCACTGCTCGGCGCCGGTGATGCGTGGGTCGAGTCCGTACTGGTGGGGCACGCCGAGGTTCGCGCGCAACGTCGTGCCCGGGTACTCGGTGGGGTAGATGCCGCGTTGCTGCAGGATCGGCACGACCTCGTCGACGAAGGCGTCGACGCCGTCCTCGTAGATGTCGGGTGTGACCCAGAAGCCGTCGGCGGCTCCCGCCTCGAACCACTCCTGCAGGTGGTCGGCGTGCAGCTGTCCCGGGCCCACGACCGTGGGGTGGAAGTCGATCACGCCGTGGGCGAGGACGTCGCGGGGGGACCAGCCCTGGAGTGCCACCGCGAGAGCGTTCGACGAGCGCGGGTCCCTCGGTGAGGCGTGCGCGAACGCCAACTGCTCCGGCGTGAGAGGTTCGTCGTACCGGTCCGGGTGGATCCGGATCCCGAGCATCGCGCCGAGGTGGGGCAGACGGGCCTCGATGACGTCGCCCGCATGTTTCAGGCGCCGGTCGAGGCCCTCGCGCACGGTCGGGGCGACGGTGGTCATGATGCCAGGAATGTACTTGATCTCGTCGGGGTCGCGGCCGGCTTCGCGTGCCGCGTTCCGCACGAGTTCGCGCTGGGCGCGCGCCTCCTCGATCGTCCACACCTCGGCGATGAAGCCGCTGGCGTAGCGGCCCGCGATCGACAGCAGGTGCGGGCTGGGGCCGCCGGCGGTGAAGACGACGGGCTGGCCCTGCTCCGACGGCGGGATCGCCAGGGGGCCTCGCGAAGCGAGGTACTCGCCTTTCAGGTTGATCGGTCGCAGCTTCGACGGGTCGATGAAACGGTCCGCTGCCTGGTCCTTGACCCACGCGCCCTGCTGCCAGCTGCCCCACAGCGCCTGGACGATCTGGATGGCCTCGTGGGCGCGCTGGTAACGCTCGTCGCGGTCGGCGACGGGTCTGCCGTAGTTGGCGGCGACGGCGGGATCGCTCGTCGTGACGGCATTCCAGCCTGTGCGACCGTGGCTCAGGACATCGAGGGCCTTGAACTGGCGTGCCGTGTTGAACGGCTCCTGAAAGGTCGTTGACCCGGTGGCGACGAAGCCGATGTTCGTCGTCTCGCGCGCGACGGCGGACAGCTGGATCAGCGGGTCCATGAGGTTGCTGATCGTCGAGTGCTCGACGTCGCCGCGCACGGCGGGGAAGTCGGGGGTGAACAGGAAGGTGAACTTGCCGCGCTCGGCGGCTCTGGCGTGACGCACGGTGGCGTCGACATCGGCGTACGCACCCGGGTCCACGTGCGGGGCACGCCAGGCTCCGTGCAGGCCACCGTATCCGTCGATCAGCCCCATACCGAGGATGAGCTGCTTGTCCGTCGTGGTCACCGGGCCACCGTCTCGCCGACCGCTGCGTCGGTGGCCGATGCGTCAGCCACCGCCTCGCCGCCGACCGGCACGGCCGCGACCGTCACGTCGGCGGCGGGACTCGGTGTCCGACGGACGAAGAAGGCGCCCACCAACACGAGCAGGCCGATGGCCCAGGCGGTCAGGAAGGCGGCGTGTCCGGCGGACGTGGCCTGGTCCGTGCTGAGCACGCCGGCGTCCCGAGCACCGGAACCGATGGTGTAGGCCGAGACGAACACCGCACCGAAAGCGGCACCGGCGAGCTGCTGGGCGGTGGCGAAGGCCGAGGCGGCGTGCGGGTAGAGCTCGGGGCGCAGGCCACCCATCGCACTCGTCGTCAGCGTCGCCCACATCGCGGCCTGCGCGCTGGTGAACACCAGCCACGCGACGATCAGCGTGACCACGCTCGTGCTCTCGTCGACCCGGCTGAGGAACCACAGGACGGCCAGCCAGACGATCGCGGCGGGGATCATCAACGGGCGTGGGCCGAAGCGGTCGTACACCCGGCCGCTCGCAGCCGCAACGATCGAGATCGCGGCCCCGCCGGGGATCAGGAAGAGGCCGAGCTGCAGGGTGCTCAGGCCGGTGACGTGGGTCAGCACCAGCGGGAGCACGACCAGCAGGCCGATCCCGTTGCCCGCGACGAAGAGCATCGTCAGGAGAGGTGCGGTGAACGACCTCCGGAGGAAGATCCGCATGTCCAGGAACGCGCTGTCGCGACGCTGCAGGGGAATCTGCCGGAGGACGAACGCCACCAGGCCTGCCAGGCCCACAGCGATCGGCAGGTACGGCGAGGTGGAGGTGTGCCCGGAGGACGCCTCGCCGATCAGGGAGAGTCCGTAGACCAGGCCGCCGAACCCGAGCGCGGACAGCAGCAGCGACGGCACGTCCAAAGCCACCGGCTCCGGGGTCGTGGTGTTGCGCAACTTCCACGCGCCCAGCGCCAGCGCAGCAACCGCGAACGGCAGCATCAGGATGAACAGCCAGCGCCAGCTCAGTGTGGACAGCACGAGACCTGACAGTGCCGGCCCGACCGCCGGCGCCACGGCCGGAACGGCCGTGGTGATCGCCATCATCTGGCCTCGGCGAGCGACGGGGACCAGGCGCATGGTCGTGGTCATCAACAGGGGCAGGAAGACGGCGGTGCCGGAGGCCTGGATGACGCGGCCGGCCACCAGGACGCCGAACGTCGGCGCGATTGCGGCGAGTGTCGTCCCGACGATGAACAGTGACAGCGCGACCAGGAAGACCGTTCGCATGGGGAACCGTCGCATCACGAAACTGCTGGCCGGGATCAGCACGGCCATGGTCAGCAGGAATCCGGTCGTGACCCACTGCCCGGTGCTCGGGGTGACCCCGAAGTCCTCGATCAGCGTCGGAAGCGCGACTCCCAGGAGCAACTCGTTGAGGAAGACGATGAACGTCGAGACGATCAGGATTCCGATGACCAGGGCGACGCCCGGCGGAAGCCGGTCGTCGGAGGGGACCGTCGGTGCCGGAGCGGCGACGTCAGATTCTGGTGGGGTGCTCATGTGCGTGCTCGCTGTCTCAGGAAGTCGGAAGAGGAGGATCAAGCGGTGCGACGTGCGCGAGTCGTCGGCGCTCAGGAGTCAGGTCCGGGCCGAACAAGTCGGCGCCCGAAGGACAACCGGGTGGGTGGCGGTCGGGCGTGGGTACTCACCGACCCGTGATCGTCTACGAGGATGGCGCTGCTTCCCGAACAGCCGACGATCTTCGCGGCGATGACCGCAGCGCCCCGTCGCGAAGCCCACACGGGTGCGCCGCATCGTCCGCGGTGTCACGTTCTGCGGGCGGCGTTGTGGGAGGTTGCTGGTCCGGACCATGCGACCATCGTGCAACCTTCACACCATGTGAATGTCAACCTCGAGAGACGAGGGGTCACTCACACCCCGTCAACCTTGACATGACTGTAAGGTTGCACAGGTGCCGAGGAGGTGATTATGAAGATTGGTGAACTGGCGAAACGCACCGAGGTCCCGACGCGCATGCTGCGCTACTACGAGGAACAAGGGCTCATCACGCCGCGGCGGCAGCAGAACGGCTACCGAGAGTACGACGAATACCTGGTGGATCGGGTGAAGAAGATTCGCGGCCTGCTCAACTCCGGCATCCCCACGCGCATCATCGGTGACATGCTGCCGTGCCTCAACCAGCCCCAGGAGATCGTTGTCGCTGATCCCGATCCTGAGCTGCGCGAGATGCTCGTGCGTGAGCGCGATCGGATGGCCGAGCGCGTCGCCCTGCTGGAGCACCATCGCCACGCCCTCACCCGGTACATCGCCGCCATGGACCGATCCATCGCTGCGACGACTGCGCCCCGCGTACCGACATGATTCTCCACCCGGGGTGACCGGAGTGACCTTGCTCTGTTCTCGACCCGGACCAGTCGCTCTCCCCACGCGGGCGGTCCGCAACGCCTCGACTTCACCCGGCCGGTGCCCGACGACGCGATCCGCGGGTGCGTGGCGATCGCCCTGCAAGAGCCGACGGGATCGAACATCGTGACCATGCGGTTCGTCGTGGTCCGCGAGGAGGCGAAGCCCCGGGCGGTCGGCGCCGCTTACACCCAACTCCGTCTCGCCCGCGGCGCGGTCGCCGATTCGCGCCGCCCTTGGGAACGTCCCGCACCAGCCGAGCGACTCACTCCCGCCCGAGTACGGCGAGGGTTCCGGCACCTCCACGGCAAGAGGGCCGTCCGCGAAAACCGGTGGGCCGAACCGTGGAATCCACGCTGACCAGTTCCAGCCCGACCTGCCCGCGGGACGCGACCTCGGCGATCGACGCGCCCACCAGCGCCTGGAACAACCCGGCCTCGACCCAGGTGTTGAACCGGGAGCAGACGGTCGACCACGGCCTGTACCGCTCGGGGACACCGCGCCAGCCAGAACCGGTGCGAAACCGTCACAGGATCCCGTTGAACTGATCCCGCACCCGACGCGGCAACGGCCCGGTGGCCGCCACCGGCACGTGCGGCTCGATCAAGGCCCACTCGGCATCGGTCAGACCACAACGCGCCACATCCGTGTTCTGCCAGCCCAACCAGCACACCACCGGGCCTCCCCCAGATCCGAACCCCGAACAGCACAGTGCTGAGCTTGTCCCCACCCGCCCCGCGTCCGGGGACAGGTCACGTACTCCCGAACAGCCGGTCCAGATGCACGTCGATCGCGGCGAGCGCGTCCCGGGGCTCGATCACGTCGAGTTCGATCAGGGAGGTGAAGCCGGTGAGGGCGAGGAGCAGGTTGGTCTCGGTGGCCGGGTCGCGGCCGGAGTCGATGTGCCCGTCGGCGATCGCCTGGCGAACCAGCTGCTCGACGTGGGTCCGCCCTTGGACGAGGCCGCGGCGCGCCTGCTCGTGCACGGCCTCGTCGTGCAGCGCCTCCAGGACGTAGGCGGCGCTCATCCGGCTGGTCGCGCGGGCGTCGGCATGCAGGGGAAGCATTTCCGCGAGCGTCAGTCGCAGCACGTCACGGGGGTGCGGACGGTCACCGAGCTTTTCGAGCCCCCGGTGCACGCGCGCCGAGGTCTGCTCGGACGCGAAATCCATGGCGAAGGAGAGCATGGCGGTCCGGGAGGCGAAGTAGTGCTGCAACTGCCCGAGTGACATGCCCGCTTCCTGCGCCACCACGCGCATCGTCAGCTGCGTGACGCCGCGCTGCTCCACCACCCGCCACAGTGCGCGGGCGATCGCTTCGCGGCGTCCGCGGTGATCCACCTGCTTCGGCATCGCCGGCCCCTCCCCAGCACCCGGGACTGTTCCAATACGATTGACATAATACACCTGACCTACAACCCTGGGTCCACTCCAGGGAAGGAATCGTCATGTCCGAACAGCCAAAGGTACGAACCACGCAAGGCGTGGTGCAGGGGCGCCGGCGGCAGGGGCACGCGGTGTTCCGCGGCATCCCCTACGCCCAGCCCCCGACCGGAGCGCTCCGCTTCGCCGCGCCCGCGCCGCCGCACCGCTGGGAGGGGACGAGACAGGCGGTCGAGTTCGGCCCCGTGGCGCCGTTGTCCCTGCCGATCGACGTGCCCCCGCAGGGCACCGACTGGCTGACGCTCAACGTCGGCACCCCGGATCCCGGCGCGGCGGGACTGCCGGTGCTGGTCTGGATCCCCGTGGGGGGCTACCTCTCGGCGGCGTCGAGCGACCCGATGTACGACCCGGCAGCGCTGGCCGAGGCGGGAGTCGTCGTGGTGACCATCAACTGCCGCGTGGGCGCGGAGGGATTCGCGTTCCTCGACGACGTGCCGCCCAACCGCGGATTCCTCGACCAGATCGCGGCGCTGGAGTGGGTGCAGCGCAACATCGCCGCCTTCGGAGGCGACCCCGGCCGGGTCACCGTGGGCGGGGTGTCCGCCGGGGCGGGCTCGGTCGCCGCCCTGCTGACGATGAAGTCCGCGCGCGGCCTGTTCCGGCGGGCCATCGCCCATTCGGTGCCGGGGCTGCACAGCACCCCCGCGCTGGCACGGCAGGTCACCGCCGCGTTCGCGGACCGGCTCGGCGCAGCGGCCCCCACCGCCGAGGCCCTGCGCGACATCGACCCGTGGCACCTGGCCGCCGAGCTCACCTCCTTCAACGCCGGCCTCCACGCGCACCGGGAGAGCTGGGGACGCCTCACGGAGACCGGCACCGCGCTGTGCCCCGTCGTCGACGGCGAGGTCCTCCCGGAAACGCCTTGGCCCGCGCTGACCGGCGCGCGCGCAAGCGGGACCGAACTGCTCGTCGGCCACACCAGGGACGAATTCCGGTACTTCAGCGTCATGAGCGGCCGGTACGGCACCTTCACCGAGGAGGACGCCCACGCAGCCCTGGAACTGCACGCCCCGCAGCCGGACGGCGCGCGGGCCTACCGTGCCGCGTTCCCGCAGGCAGACCCGGAGGAGCTGGTGGAGACGGTGTACTCCGACGCCCTCTTCCGCATGCCGTCGCAGAAGCTGGCCGAGGCGAACGCCGCAGTCGGCGGCACCTCCTACCTGTTCGAACTGTGCTGGGTCGCCCCGGCCCTCGGCGGCATCCTGGGCGCCTGCCACAGCCTCGACGTGCCCTTGGCGTTCGGCACGCTGGACAGCCCCGTCGGCACCCAGCTCATCGGCGAAGAGCCCACCCCCGAGGCCGTGGCGCTCTCCCG
Organism: Umezawaea beigongshangensis; assembly: GCF_016464305.1. GTDB lineage: Bacteria > Actinomycetota > Actinomycetes > Mycobacteriales > Pseudonocardiaceae > Umezawaea_A > Umezawaea_A beigongshangensis. The sequence goes on along the minus strand of NZ_JAEIOJ010000011.1, from coordinate 151,087 downwards.
CGAACTCAAGGAGGCGTGGGTCCGCTTCGTCAGCACCGGCGACGCGGGCTGGTCCGCTCACCGGCCCGGCGAGCACCTCACCCGCGTCCTGGACACCGAGTCGAAGACTCTGCCCTACCCCGAACAGGCATCCCGCCAGATCTGGGAAGGCCACTACCCCGCCCCCTTCGATCTCACGTAGTCGTCCGGGTCGGCTCCCACGACTGCGACGCCGCCACTCACCCGCCCATCGGGAACAGCGCGAACTGGCGTACAGCCAGGCAACACCCGGCCCGGCGGCGCACGATGACGTGGGTACGACGTGACGGTGTTCCAGATCTCACCACCGAGACCGTCGATCACGACGGCGTGGTGGTCACGGCGCTCAACGGCGACATCGACACCACCAATGCCGGTCAGGCGCGCACCGCGCTCCAGGAGCAGCTCAACAACGCCCGATCGGGATCGTGGTCCACCCGGCGGTGGGCTTGCGCGCTTCGACAGGGCTGTCGAGGCACGGTGAGCCCATCGCCGAGCGCACCAGGCCGGAGTCGGTTTCGCGGTCGTGGCGGCAGCGCACTCAGCGCATCGTTCGTTGCAGGTCGCGGGTACGGATCGCAGCGTGCTGGTGCACGAGTCCGTTCCACGTCCGGTCGAGGCGCTGCGCACGGCCTCGGCGACCGAGCGGCCGATCGCGCACTCCGACGACCCCGGCGCCGCGCCCGCTTGTACACGCGAAGATCGCCCTGGTCGGCGTGCCACAGCGACCGGCCGCCGCGGTGCTGACACAAGAACGACCGAACAGCATCAGGTCACGGGCGTAGGCCTGCCTGGTGTGGTCAGACCTCGCGGCCCAGCAGTCGAGCTCTCCGACGAACCGGTTCAGGTGCACGTCGTAGGAACCGTCCGGCCCGAGCACAAACGGCATCCCAGCGCCGTGAAGCGTTCGGTGAACACGACGAACCACAGCGCGCCGCACGAGGCGACCGCGGACATGACGTTGACCCTCAGGCGTTTGCCGGTCACCCGCACGATCGGAGTCCTGCCCCTCGGCGCCCACGAGCGGCCTGGCGGTGCGGCGTCGGAGCGCAGCCCGCACTGGTCGACCCACGCGATCGCCGCACCCTCGGCCTTGGCGCGTGCCTCGATCACCGGACAGTCCTCGTCCAGACGAGTAGGTCCAAGGGGGACACCTGCAGACGCGAAGCGAGGGTGTCGACGTACGGGTTGTGACGACCGACATCGACACCCTCGCGACCGCACTCCACGTCAGAACCGACGACCTGCTGAAGGACGCGCCGCACCTGGCCCCCTGGCGGTCGAAGGTCGGTATAAGCCGAGGTTGACCGATGCGGAGCCGGTCACCCTGGCGGTGATGCAGGCCCTGCACTGGTTCACCGGCGAGGCCTGGTGCCTGCGCCACGCTCGCACCCACCTGCGCCACCTGTTTCGCCACCTTCCCGGCCAGTCCGGCTGCAACAAGCGGCTGCGCCACGCCACCGGCCTGGTCAAAGCGGTGATCCGGCTGCTGGCGGTGGACACCACGCTGTGGACCGACGACGTGTGGCTGGTCAACTCCACCCCGGTGGAGTGCGGCCGCTCCCGGTGGACCGCCAAGCGCTCGGACCTGGCCGGACGGGCGCAGTACGGCTACTGCGCCTGGCACTCCCGCTTCTTCTGGGGACCGCGACCGCACCTGCTGTGCACCCCCGGCGGCCTGCCGATCACCTTCGCTCTGACCGGCACCGAGGCCGACGAGCGCACCACCCTGCTCGGCCTCTCGGCCGTCGACCTCGACCTGGTCGCGCAGCGGCCCGGCCAGACCCTGATCGCCGACCGCAACTACTGCGGCCGCGAGTTCGAGCACACCCTGGCCGAGGCCGGGATCGTGCTGCTGCCCCCGGCCCGCAAAGGCGAAGCCCCGCAGCCCGGGGCGCGGCTGTTCGAGCTGCTGCGCCAGATCATCAAGTCGATCAACCAGACCTTCAAGGCCCACCTCGACCTGGAACGACACGGCGGACGCACCACACCCGGCGTGATCATCCGCGTCCTGCACCGCGTCCTCGCCCTGACCGCCGCCATCTGGCACAACAACCACACCGACCAACCCGTCAAACGATCACTGACCGCCTACGACCACCAACCACCGCTTGGACTTGATGGACGATGATTCGGGGCGCCGCTGCGTCATCCGGTATTCGATCGACGACAACATCCGCCCGAACCTCGACCGTTCATGCGGCTCGGTTTGGAATATTTCCGAGGTGTTGTTCGGTTTGTCGTGCGCTGGTAGCTTCACAAAGGTGCTGGGGAGGCACACACCGGGGCGGGGGTCCTGTGTTTTTCAGCGCTTTCGTGCGCTAGGGGGATTTTCTGTTCGCGGCCTCTCGGGCTGTTGTGTCCACAACGACGAAGGCGAGCGATGACAACACATATCACATGGTCGAGGCGTGGCCGGATGCGCGTTCTGGTTACGACACTGGCCGCGTTGGGAATGATCGCGGGCGGGATTGCGCCCGCGTCGGCGGATCCCGATGCGATTCCACCGGACCTGTTGTCCAAGGGCACGGTGGTGTCCTCGGAGTTGCGGTTCTTCCCGGCGAACGAGGTCGGGGCGAGCGACGACACGGGTGCCCGCAGCGGGCCGCGGCCCGGTCTGGAGCAGTTGCGGCAGGAGGACCGCGACGCGACGGCGACCTACCGGTCGCACTACTCCGCGCCGGAGGTCACCGCGCAGGACTGGTCCGCGCCACCGTTCGAGTACGACTACATCACCAGTGCTTTCGAGTGCCAGGAGCACGCGGCCGAGGCCGGTTCGGCCGACGGCTGGATCAAGAACCACTACGCGTTCTGCCGCATCATGCGAGGTGAGAAGGGCGACCGGGTCTGCATCGGATCGGCCTGCTTCGTCGTGAAGTCGACCTTTCGCGTCACGATCCTGGGGTTCGGGTCCGAGCGTGACCGGGCCGTGCGGTTCGTGACGTTCGTGGACGAGATCGTGTCCAACAACCAGGCGCTCAAGGAGGCGACCTTCCTCAAACTGGATCTGGAGTGCTTGGCGCTGGTCAACGGCGACGAGTGCACCGAGGACCCGCAGAACCCCGCGGAGGTGGAGAAGTCGTTGGGGCAGTGGGAACGAGTGCCCACCTACACCACGCGATTCACCTCCGCAGCCCCCGCGTTGACGCCGGAGAACCCCAACCGCCTCGGCTACATGGACTTCTGGTCGCGTGCCACCGCCAGGGTGGTCGGGCTGCCCGGCTCCAGGCCCCAGACGCAGGACAGCCCGCCGCAGAAGGTCCGGTACGACACCGTCAACTACCTGAACTTCAACGGCAACAACGGCGCCATCTTCAGTCGGGTCAAGGCCGTCATCCACTTCCCGGTGAGCCGCCCGGAATTCGCGGCGATGACGGAGTCGGCGGCGCACTACCGACTCGCGATGCAATCGCCGCAGCTCACCGTTCCGCGCATCGACGGCAAGACCATTCCCGGCGCGGTGGACGGCGAAGCCCTCACCCGGTGGTACTTCAACAACTTCAACCAGAACCGGACGGAGGCGGTGAAGGCGTGCGTCGCCGAATGGGGCGCCGGCTACACCGAAGATGGCAAGTACCAGTGCGACGAGTACCCGTTCAACGCCACCCACCAGGGCGCAGCCCGCGGTGACGGGCGGTTCTCGGTGGCCCGCATCCCCGGCCCCGACAACGAGGCCGCCGGCCGGTGGCTGGGCGCCTGGTACTCCTACGACCGGATCCTCGACAGCGACGCCTTCCACGTCGACGCCACACCGTGACGACGGGAGCGGGACGGGCGGTCATCCCGCCCGTCCCGCTCCCGTCCGGGGCCAGAACTGCATCACCCAGCGCTCGACGACCTCACCGGTGTAGGGCATGGCCCCCGCCTGCAGGGCCGCCTGCCGACCGCGACAGCACACGCGCACCGCGTACGCGCCGGGAGCGCCGATCCGCAGGGTCTGCTCGGACACCCCCGCCGTCACCGCGGCCAGTCGCAGCACTCCCGAGGTCACGGTGAGCTCGTCCTCCCACACCGCGTCCCACGCTCCCCCGGGCGGCTCCGGCGGCCCGTCCCAGGACTCCAGCCGCACCGCCGCCCGGTGCATCGCGCCGCCGCTGCGGAAGATCGCGCCGTTCCTGCCGGTCAGCATCGTCGTCGGCGAGCCCAGCGCGCCCCAGCCCCGCTCGCCCGGCTCCACCCGGTCGTCGTCGATCAGACCGAACACGTTCCACTCGACGTCCGCGTGGTCCTCCAGCGCGGTCAGCAACGTTCCCATCTCCGCCCCCTCGGCATCCGTGGTCCGTGATGCGCCGACCAGCATGCCCACCCGGCCGCGGATGCGGTACCGACACGCCACCCGGATGCCCCTTCCGGTGCGACGAGGATGCGGCGGGCGCCCCCACCCGACCGGCTCCCCTTCCACGTCGACGCCACACCGTGACGACGGGAGCGGGCCGGGCGGTCGCCGCCATCCTCGACGAGCGTCAACGGATCGGTGTGCTGGTCGACGACGCCGACACCGTCCTGCACGGCGCCATCGAGGACGTGCCACTGGAGCTGGCAGGCTCAGGGGCGGAGGGTGCGGGGCGTGCTGTGCGGGGAGCGTTGGCGGCATCGTCCGTGCGCGTCGTCGCTGCTCGCGTGAGCGGCTCGTTCAGAGGGACGTCCGGGCCACTCTGCACCGGGCCCAGCGGCGCGTCGCGCTGGTGGCGGGTGTGTGCGCGAACCCGCGCTCCCACACGCGCAGCACCGATGCGGCGAAGGCCGTGATCTCCTCGAGTGGCGCGGCGGCGAATCCGTCGAGGTCGTGGGCCCACTTCTCCGCGGCGTCGGGGTCGTGCCCCGACGCGGTGAGCCGGATCAACGGACGCGGCGACGCCGCGGCGCGGCTGATCGCCCGCACGGCGTCCGCGATCAGCGGCAGGTCGGACGAGCCGGGTGACAGGTCGGCGTGCTGCCCGGAGACGTGCTCGAATCCGAGCAGCGGCCAACCACCGGGCTCGATGTCCCCCAGCAGGCGCGGGCGAGCCGTTCGGGCAGGAACGCACTCACCGCGACCTCGTTGCGGTGCACCCACGCCGAGTCAGCACAGCTCCGATTTCGCGCTTCACAGCGCGCGTCACGGCGTCGGGGAGCGTGTGCCAGTCACGGCGATCGGTCGTGGTCTCCTCGTACGTCGACTCACCCAACACCCAACAGCTCGACAACAGCTGCTCGCGGTGCCCGCCGCGCAAGCCGCACTCGACCACACCGGCGGACGACGATCCGGGGCGTGGGAGCGCTCATCGGCGGGGGCAGGCCAGGACGGGGCCTGCCGCGATGGCGTGGTCGCAGCCGTAGCGGGTGTCGACGGACAGCGGGGCGTTGCTGTGGAACACGGACGGGTCTTTCTGCTCGACGGATGTGTCGGTCGCACTTCCGTCCCACCGCTGAAAGACCCGTCCCCTCGTCTCAGCTCCTACCGCCCGTCACCAACGTCACGACCCACAACAACTAGGTACCGGCGCCGCTGTCGAGGAGCCAGTGGTAGCGCATGCGCATCGCGCGCTCGACGGCGCCGATCGCGGCGCCGACACCGAGTGTCAGGTTGAGCCACGGCGGCAGCCTCACCTGCGACTCGAACGTGCCCAGCGTGGCGGCGATCGCCGGGATCTGGGAGATCGGTTCTGCAATCTGCAGCAGGTTCGATCCGACGCCGATGAGCAGCATCAGGATCGAGACGGCGCCGATGAGCCCGCTCGCGGCGGGATGCTCGCGCGCAAAGCGCATGCGTCGTCCCTCGGCGGATCGCGGGTCGGGCACGAGACGCTGCACCGTGCCGTCGTCGCCGACGAAGTGGCAGCGGCGCATGCCCGCCTCGCTCCTGTGGACCTCGATGTGACCGCCCGCGACCGGAAAGCGCGCCGGCAGCTTCGACTCCAGCCGGAGGCGGCCGTCGAGGTAGAGCCCGGCCCTCACCACACCCGACTCGGCGTCCCCGCCGTGCTCGACCTCGACCGTGTGCACGACCGGACGCCCGTGGACCGGGAGGGTGATCGACAACACCGAGCGCCGCACCATCTGCCACCAGCGGAAGGGCTTGAGCGCCCGCCCGTCGCCCGGCTTCGCGCGCTTGGCCAGCCGGCGTTCGTTCCAGCTCGCGCTCATGCCTCCTGACTCCCCTGGCGGTCGGCCGCGATGTGTCGCGTGGCTCGCTGCCGCCGATTCCGGCGGGGCGTCACCGCTCGTCCGACGTCGTGCCGACGAGCGCGCCGACCTCCGGTCCGCCGGCGCGCGTACCGCGTGTCGCCCCCCCGTTCCCCGGTGTGCGGGCGGGGCCGGTCCTGCGGGTCGTCCACCAGACGATGGCGGTGATGACGACCAGCGTCGCGCTGGGGACGAGGTTCGCCCACGAACCGACCGCCTCCGACCGGGCCGCGAGTTCGGCGCCCACGTCGACGTGCAGGGTCGTGGCGAGCACGAGGAACGACACGTTGTAGACGCCGTGCAGGACGACCGCGACCTCCAGTCCGCCCGTGCGCCAGGTGACGACCGCCATCGACGAGAACAGCACGAGGTAGGAGGCGAACAGGAACGGGTCGAGCGTTCCGTGGGCGAGTGAGAACAGCACGGTCGTCACGACGATGCCGAGGACCGCGCCGGACCGGGCCCCGCGGGTCCAGCCCCCGAGCACACGAAACATCAGGCCCCGGAACCCGTACTCCTCCCCCGCTGCGCCGAGAGGTGTCAGCAGCATTCCGATGACGAAGAACCAGACCAGATCAGCGGTCGTCCACGGAGCAGGGTCGTCGGCGCCCAGCGACCCGACCGCGATCACGACCAGCAGGGGCGGGCCGAACACCAGCAGCGCGCGGGCGAGGACGCCGAACCGGAACCGTCCCGCCACCGAGTGCAGCGACCTCGCGGGCACGCCGTAGAGGACACGCTGCACCAGCATGCTGTACGGGATCAACGCAGCCAGCCCCAGCGCACCCGCGGCCTGACGCAGCGGCGTCGAGGGCCCGGAACGTGCGAACAGAGCGGCGTCGACGACCTCCGAGAGACGGTGGAACAGGATCGCGAACCCGACGAACCCGGCCACCAGCAGCACGATCGCGACAATTCCGCGCAGGATGCCTCGTTTCTCGGTCGCGTAGACCCGGTGGTACTCGAGGCCCGTCGGCGTCGCGGGCGTCCACTCGGGGTGGTCACCTCGTAAGAGCCAGGGGTCGCGGTCGGCGACCGTCATCGTCTGCTCCTCGTCGTCTTGACGTGTGACCGTCTCGAGCCCGTCGCGATGACGCGAGCCACTCCGGGCGTGTCCACGCCTCCGCTATCCGACTCTTCGACTATCACACTGTACTAGTTTCTTCGCACTCTAGCACTCTGTGCTAGTAACGTCGGAGCTACCGCCGGATGAAGCGAACGGACCGATGCCACACAGCACGCGAGACAAGATCCTGATCGCCGCGGCGACCATGCTCGGCGAGGATCCGACGGCCAGGTTGAGCGTGCGGGCAGTCGCAGCGCGAGCGGGGGTCAGTACAGGATCACTTCGACACTTCTTCCCCACGCAGCGAGAACTGATCGACGCGGTCGTCGAAGGACTCCAGACGCTCGACCTTCCCGAGGATCCGATGAGGGACACCTCGCGCAGCCCGGCCGAGCGGCTCGAAGCATGCCTGCAACTACTGCTCTCGGGTGCAGGAACGGGCGAGAAGGCACGCCAGAACTGGACCGCTCTTCACGAGGCGTACGTGGCGTCAACCGTGCCCGAGGATGCGGTGCACGTGTTCTCCGCGCTGGAGCGCCTCTCCGTCGACCAGGTCGAACGATGGCTCGTCGTACTGCGCGACGAGGGCGTACTGGCGCCCGGCGACCTCGAGCAGCACGCTCGGTTCCTCCTCACGGTCGTGAACGGGTTGTCGCTCGAACGCGCCCTTCCCGGCGCGCACTCTCGCATCGGCTTCGAAGCGCACACGCTCAGGACCGCCGCCGCCGCCGTGCTGCAACACGGCATCGGCGCTCGCTCCGCCACGGGGGAACGATCCTGATCACGACGCCGCTGACGAGGTAGTTCCTCCACGGTGCGGAGGAGGTCGAGCGGAGCGCTCGGGGCGTGCTGCCCCACCGGTTCCCGCGATCGGTGCGCGAACGAGACGCATATCCACAACTGTTGCTGATGGAGGCGCAGCCGTCCGGCGTGCGTGCTGTCGTCAACACCACGACCGCGGCGGTGACGCTCGACGTCCGTTCGACCCGAGTCGCCTACCGCGGCCCGCCTCGAGCGCGCGGCATCGTCGAGGTCGTCGTGAACGGGGAACTTCGGGCGTCTCGCGAACTCACGGGAGGGGATCTCGTCGAGCTCGTCCTCCGCGACGGATCTCGGAGCCTCGTGGAGGGGCCGGTCGATCGGATCGCCGCCGCGGGGTCGGGCGACGAGCGCGTCGAGGGCAGCGCCCTCGTCGACCCCTGCACGGCACAAGTGATCCGAGAAACGCCGGCCGACATCTTCAGCGTCAAGCTCGGCATCAACGTCGTCACCACGGACGCGATGCGTCTGCGCAGCTTCGCACCCGCCGTCCACGGATTTCTCGACACCACCAGAGACGGCCATCCCGACACTCCGCTGCTCTTGATCTCCCGCTGCATCGCGGCATTCACGAGACGACCCCGGGCCGGGAGCGATCGATCCCGAGAGCTTCGGCACCGGCCCCCGCTTCACCGCCACCGGCACAGCCGGTGACGTGGCGGGCGGCAGGCTTACACTCACCGTCGTCCGTGACGCGCTGGCGACGGTCGCTGCCGCACGTAGCGATGATCCGCACCTGCGGTATGTCGATGGTCTGCGGCTCTTCGGCGCGGCCGACGCGGACCACCTTCCTCGATTCGCCGACCTCGCGCGGGACCTCGAGGTCGACGAGGTGGTCCGCGACGGCGGCATCGGCCTGGAAACGCTGCTGGACGCGGTGCCGAACGTGCGCGGCCAGCAGACCGTCCACTCCGACGACCAGCCCGATCAGTTCGACCGCCGCTTGGCGGGTCCACAGCGGCCCGCCGATCAGCGGCTCCTCCGGGGTGTGGTCGGCCATCGCGGCGAACAGGGTGTCCCGATCCTCCGCGCCGATCGGCTCGACAGGGCCGGGACGTCCCGCGCGGGTCGCCAAGCCCTCGCGGCCGTCCCGTCGGCAGGTGCCACCGGGCTCAGCACCTCACGCTCTGCGGGCGACAACCGGTGGGCACCCTCGACCTCCATCACGAGTGATCGACCTGCCGGAAGACGATCACTTTCGATTCAACGACTACCCGACCTTGCGGAAGTTCCTACGGAATGCCGGGCGACGCACCGCCTGATGTCGCCAGGCTGAACTTGTCCTGGTCGACAACGCGTTCCTCGCCGTAGAACTTGCCCAGCAAACTACCGCTGCGCCTGTTCTGCCCCGAGTCGATCATGCAGACGCTGTATCCGTCAGGTCCGGTGACGATCGGCAGATCCTTGACGTTGCAGTTGGCGTGAACGGTGCGGCCCAGGTCGGGATGGGCGGCTGCACCCTCGTAGCTGGACGCGAACGGGTATTCGTCGCAGTCGCGGCCGGTCAGGCGTCGGGCGTCAGCGGCAGGGCCCCTACGGGGGCAGGAGTGCTGACGGTTTATGTCCCGCTTGAGTTTGTCGGCCTGCCGGTGAAGAGGTCTGCTCGCCGAACCAGGCAGACCGGATGCGATCGCCTCGGCGACGTGCCAGGTCTGCTCGGTGGTGACCGATGTCAATTTGAATTCGGGCGTCACACCGGGGTACACGCACCCCTGGCGGAATTTCCCATTGGACAGCTTCATCGTGGAATCGCATCGCACGTTGGCGACTCGTATGTTGCCCCACTGCTGGCCAGGCACGATCTCGGGGTCCAAGTTTCCGAAGTTCCACGCGATGTTGACGACCGGGTACTTCAACGCCTCGTCGGCCATCGCCTGTTGCTTCCACTTCACGACGATGACTTTCGACTGGCCCGACTTGATCAGGGCCCCGTCGTCGGCTCCGTCGACGCTGTACGACCCGGCAGGCGCGTTGTTGTAGGCCAGCTTGTACCGGAAAGTCGGCTTGCCCGTCTTACCCGTCAGGCCGTGGAAGTCAACGCGGAACTCCTGCTGGAACTCGCCGGACTTGTGCGACGTGAGAACACCGGTCTTCACGGTGAAGGGGATCGACCCGACTTCAACGCCCTTGGTGTCGATCACGTCGACGTCCAGGTTCCAGATCATGCACGCGTGCTTTCGTTCCGTGCGCCACTGCCCATCCCACGGCTGGTCCAGGCACAGAGGGGAGATGAACGTTCCCTGCGTGTCGGGGCCGTCGATGATCGGATCGTCCGATGGGTCGTCGTTGGCAACTGCCGCCGCACGGTCGTGCATGCAGGACTGGCCTGCGGCGCAGGGCTCCAGTGTGCCGGTTTTGTCCTGGATCACCGGCCTGCCAGCACCTTCGGTGTTGGCGTCGGCGGCGAAGTCCGCCCACGTCACCGGGACCTGGTCGCCCACGGTCGGGTCCGCGTCCGCGCCATCGGGGTCGCCAGCCGCGACCGGATCGGTCGGGAACCCCATCGTCCCGAACTGAAAGTCCTGGTCCCAGGACGATCCGCGCGACTGTTGGTCGGCGATCGGGTACCCGTACGGGCCCTTCTCGTAGCCGGACAGTTCCCACTTGATCAGCAGCCCGCCACTGACCGGATGCGCCCCGTACGCGGCAGTCCAGTAGATCATCCCGTGCTCGAACCTGGCACCTCTACCGATCCCGTCGGGCGTGACGAACTCCTCGGATGCGGGGTATCCCAGGTATCCGGCCTCCCATCCGCTTTCGGCCCACTTGTCGCGGATCGCTCCGCGCACGGCGTACGCCTCGTTCAGCTTCCAGTAGATGTCACCGGATTCGAAGTGCTGGCGGCGGCCGACACCATCAGGATTCACGATTTCATCCGACGTGGGGTAGCCGAGCGGTCCGGCCTCCCAGCCGTTACGGGCCCACGCCGCGAAGAAGTGGTTGACGACCGGATGCGCGCCCCCCTGCGGGGACCAGTAGATCGGCCCGTTGACGAACTCGGTGCGCTTGCCGACCCCGTCAGGATTTGCCAGCTCGTCGGATTTCGGGAACGACAGGAAGCTGCCCGGACCGCCGAGTTCGTTGTACTTGTCCCGGATCGCACCGCATACCGGATAGGGGGACGGCCAGTACACCTGACACTGGGCATCGGCACGATCACGCCGCCCGGAGGAACGCGATGCCGCCTCCACGGTCTCCGCCAAGTCCGCATCCTCGTCGCTGAACCCGGCGGGGACCGGCTCCCGGTCCGAGCGCATCCCACCCGGCACCACCGTGGCGTTCGGGTGATCGGTCGGTGTCCACGCATACTGCGCCGAGTCCGCTTGCGCAGCCGCAACACCACTGGTTCCCGCCAGGATCACCACCGCCACGACGAGCACGACCCGGGACCATCGGGAAACCCGCCGTGCCGAGCTTCTCTGACCGAAGATCATGGACCACCCCCGTGAATTCACGTGCGACTGAGCGACATCGCAAATCCTGAGCGTAGTCGCGAGATAACAGTTCGTCACAGCAAAAGTGCGGAGGCGCCGCCGCCCGCGGAGCGCGTCAGCTCGGACCCCGACTTGGGCTAGTGATTCCTGATCGGACGCAGGGGGTGACAGTCGGGGCTCGGGTGGCGAATTGAGCCAGAAGGTATGTCAGGCGGTGCACCGACGGCCCAGGTCGGGTTGTCGCACATGATCAGTTGCGACGGTTCTGCGAACGATCTCCACCAAGGTCGTTCTCCAGGTTGCGATTCTCGTAATACCTCTTACAACTGCACGGTTCCAGAAGGGTTTCGGATACGACCCGCCCGTGAACAGGCTGCTGGCGCAGTCAACGGAACAGACTGAGGGCTTCGTGGTAGTGATCGGCGGCCTGCTCGCGCAGACCAAGCCGCGAGCAGGCGTTACCCGGGAGGCGATGGGCGCGGACGAGGTGGGCGAGGTCGGGCAGGTGGGCGGCGGGCCAGGTCGAGCAGGAACTCGCGCTCGACGTCGTCGAGCCGTGGGGTGTGGTTCGCGCGGCGGGAGATCAGGAACTCCCGCACCTCGTCCTTCGTGCTCTTGACGTGCACGGTAGGCACGTCCCCGCGTCGAGTGGGAGGTTCCGCCAGGGCCACCCGCCCGACGGGGACTGCTGCCCCTCATCGGCGCAGTCGCTCAAGAGGGCCTGAGAGTGCCTCCCAGCAGGACGGTCCGAGGTGGTTGGCTGGGACGCGCCGGAGCCCCACCGCTCCGTCCCCGCCGCTCCGGAAGCGGACCGGCGGGAGTTGGTGAACCGATTCAGCAAAGGACGTCGATGACTGCCGCACGCGCCTGCACCGCGACCTCACCCACCGGCCCGCTCGTCCCCGGAGTCGTCGAGCGACGTGACCCGGGCCCGAAGGACGTGCTGATCGAGATCGCCTGGGCCGGGATCTGCCACTCCGACATCCACACCGTGCGCGGCGACTGGGGCGACATCTCCTACCCGCTCACCGTCGGGCACGAGATCGCCGGAACCGTCACCGCCGTCGGCTCCGAGGTCACCGCGCACGCGGTCGGCGACCGGGTCGGTGTGGGCTGCATGGTCGACTCGTGCCGCACCTGCGCGAACTGCCTGGCCGGTCACGAGCAGCACTGCCTCAACGGGTTCACCGACACCTACAACGGCGTCGACCGCGACGGCAGCACCACCCAGGGCGGATACTCCACCCACATCGTCGTCGACGAGCACTTCGTGCTGCACATCCCCGACGCCATCCCGTTCGAGAAGGCCGCTCCCCTGCTGTGCGCGGGCATCACGACCTACTCGCCGCTGCGGCACTGGAACGCCGGGCCGGGCACGAAGGTCGCCGTCATCGGCCTGGGCGGCCTCGGGCACATGGCCGTCAAGCTCGCCCACGCGATGGGAGCGGAGGTGACCGTGCTGTCGCAGAGCCTGCGCAAGCGCGAGGACGGCCTCGCCCTCGGCGCCGACCACTACCACGCCACCAGCGACCCGGCGACCTTCGAGCAGCTCGCCAACACCTTCGACCTGATCATCAACACCGTCAGCGCGCAGATCGACCTCGACGCCTACCTGCGACTGCTGACCCTGCACGGCACGATCGTCAGCGTCGGCGCACCACCCGAACCGGTTCCGGTGACACTGTTCACCCTCTTCGACAACCGTCGTTCCTTCGCCGGCTCGAAGATCGGCAGCATCGCCGAGACCCGGGAGATGCTCGACTTCTGCGCCGAGCACGGCATCGTCCCCGAGGTCGAGATCATCCGCGCCGACCAGGTCAACGAGGCCTGGAAGCGCGTGCTCGACGCCGACGTGCGCTACCGGTTCGTCATCGACATCTCCACCCTCGCCGACTGACCCCGACCATCACGACGTCACCGCGGGCGGCGGGGGCACGTCCCCGCCGCCCGCGGCCGTCCCGTCACCCGCGCTCGCCACGCCACTGGCCCTCCACGCCCCGGCCATGCGAACACCACTGCCACGACGGTGGAAGACGATCAACGCGAACCCGCTGTCCGGACAGGCGCAGAACTGGTACCACCCGGAACAGGAACACCACTGCGCGCAGAGCGGGCACCCCTGGACACCTGCGGCCTGCGAGGCAGCCGAAGAGACGAGCAACCGAAGTCCCTCCTCGGAGACGGCACCGGACCCCGCGCTGCAGACGATGAGAGCCGGGCGTCATCGACCCTGTGCGGGGGCGGTCTTGCGCTCAGCACGACCCCGGCCGAACCGCGCACCACAACGACCACGCCGATGATCATGCACAACACCCCCGGACACCGCCACCAACCGCCAGAGCGCGTCCACGGCAATTCCGAGCAGCGCGCGGATGAACAGAGCCAGTTCCCCGACAGCTCCAAGTTGCCCCACGGCACACCTCCTGCCGCCCAAGGCGATCCACCGGGCCCGGGGCCGGCGATGACTTCTCGAGCGGCACAACCCCCACGCCGCCTGACCTGCACGAACACCATTCTCGGCAAGCACAACGCCGGTGGCGTGGTCGAGGATGCTTGGACCACGAGGAAGTAGCGGCCTGACATGATGCGGGGTGCGGACGAGAGCTCGTCCACACCCCGCTCGATCGACGCACTTGGAGCAATTGATGTCTGTGTTCAGTTGGCTGATTCGTGATCCGATCGGGCGCAAGGAATGGTTTTTCCCTCTAGGACCAGCGATCGTTCTACTCGCGACACGGACAGTCTTCGACTGGCCAAAAACTCCTCCTAACGACATCATCAGCGCCTTGCTGCTCGTCTGCATCCTTGGAACAGTGGCGGCAAGCGTTGTGATCAGCTACTACTACTGGCGGCGAGACCAGCAAGCAACTGAAAGCACGAGCCGGTCCACCGATTCAGAATGATTGAGCGTTTTCCATCGTGGTTGGCGGCGGGTCTCGATGTGGTGCAGGGCGTGGGAGCACTCATCGGCGGGGGCAGGCCACGACGTGCCCGGTCGCGATCGCGTGGTCGCAGTCGTAGTGGGTGTCGATGATCGCGCGCGCCTGTTCGGGCAGTGCGGGGATGCGGAACCAGGACGGCTGCGCGAGGAGGTGGCGGGAGGACTCCTCGGACAGGCAGGCGAGGTTCTCGCGGTGGCTGACCAGCTCGTCCACACCCGCGAGGTAGGTCGTGCGCTGTAGGAACACCGGTGAGGGGTAGCGGCAAGCGGTCGGGTTGCCCAGCTGGTAGACCATGTCGCCGAAGGCCGGGCAGGAAGAACACCCGTTCCTGGCCGATCTGGACGTCACGTCGCGCCGCGCACAGCGGTCGCCGAGTCAGCGGTGGTCCAGACCCTGGTCGAGTACTGCAACCCCGCCCCGCTGGATGTCCTGCGACAGGTTCACGCCCTCATCAAGAAAACCCCCGAAGCGGCCCGCTGACCTGGTGGCCGACGGGCCGCCGCGGGGTCTACGAGCAGACGAGATCATCCGCCGGGCGCTCGCCCGTGGTCAGATAGGTGGTGACCGCGTCGTTCAGGCACTGGTTCGCGCCGATCAGGTAGGCGCCGTGACCAGTCTGCTCGGCGGTGACCATCCGGGACCGGTCACCGAGGGCCTGGTGCATCTTCTGAGCACCGGCCAGCGGCGTGGCCGGATCGTTGGTGTTCTGCACCAGCAGCACGTTCGACGGGCCCCGGTCGCCGACGCGCACCGGCGCTTCGGCCGGTTCGGTCGACCAGAACGCGCATGGGCGGATGTTGGCTCCTGCTCCGCCGAACAGCGGGTGGCGCTCCCGGTCCACGGCGGTGTCGTGCACGTAGGTGCCGATCGACCGCGGCCAGCGGTTGTCGTTGCAGATCACGTGGAGGTGGCTAGACACCACGTTGTCCAGGTCCGGCTCCGCCGCTTCGGTCGCAGTGGGTGGCAGCGGCTGGTTCGTGTCGAGCGCCTGCCACGACGCGGCCAGGGTGGGAAACCGGCTGTCGCGGTAGAGCCCCCCGAAGGTCAGCAACCGGAACGTCGAGCCGTCGATGCCCTGCACCGGCGCTTGGTCCAGACGGTCGGACAGCTCGTAGAACTTCGCGGTCACCGCCTCCGGGGTGATGCCGAGGCCGTACTCGGGACGCGCGGCGGCGAACGCGGCGAAATCCGGGAACCGCTTCTGCATGCCGAGACCGAACAAGCGGCTGGCCTCGCGGTCCAGCCCGGCCGGGACCAGGCTGCTGTCGAGCACGATCCGGTCACTGCGATCGGGGAACAACGTGGTGTAGACCGCGCCGAGATGGGTGCCGTACGAGTAGCCGAGGAACGAGAGCTTGTCCTCGCCCAGCTTCCCGCGGATCAGGTCCATGTCCCGCGCGGTGGCCGCGGTCGAGGTGAACGGCAGCATGTGCGCGGTCTCGGACTTGGCGCACTGCTCGGCGACGCCCTTCGCCTTCTTCGCCTGCTTCACCACGTCGGCCGCGTTGTGCGCGTAGGGCGGGATGTTGCCGCGGAGCTGCTGCTCCGGGGTCAGGTCGCAGGTCACCGGCGTGCTGCGGCCGACACCACGCGGGTCGAACCCGATGATGTCGTAGGTGTCGAGCACCCCCTGCGGCAACCCGAGGTCGACGAGACCGCCGGGGAAGTCCAGCCCGGCTCCGCCCGGCCCGCCGGGATTGGTCAGCAGCACGCCCCGGCGCTGCTCGGGATTCTTGCTCGCCAGCCGGGAAAGCGCGATCTCGATCTGCGGCCCGTCCGGGTTCCGGTGGTCGAGCGGAACGTCCACGACAGTGCACTGCAGGCCGGGAACGTCCAGCCCGTCGCAGGTACCCCACCGCAACGACGGTTCTGCGAGCACCGGTGGTGCGAATGCCGTCGCGGCCGCGACCGCGGCGACGAGGATGGTCAAGGCTTTGCGCACGGTTTCCCTCCCTGGTGGACGGACGGACGCCCGCCCCCGTCCGAGTAGAAACCGTGCCCCTGAGGCATGGTCAAGAAAATCGACTTCCGTACCGATCAGAATAAAAATCGGCCGGTAACGGCGCCACCGGCGACAACCCACCAGGGCTGTGTTGGGTGGAGTGGTGGGATGCGTGGGCGGTGGGTCTCCTGCGGTGGTGACGCCGGCGGAGATGGCCCGGGTTCGGCTCCTGCGCGGTTGATGTCAGCAACCACGACCTGTGCGCCTGCGGCAGCCAGCGCCTTCGCGATCGCGGCGCCGATTCCCTGCGGCGACGACCTGCTCCGTCTGCCCATCAGGGATCCGCAGGAGCCCCGAGCCGAGGATCGGCATGCGCACGCCGTTGTTCGGCGTGACGGTCGGAACGTTCGGTGAAAAGGCGAAGCCTCCTGCTCGCGCTCTGACCGCCGGTGCAGCCATCTGGGGGCGCACGCCTGACACGACACACCCAATATGGGTTGATCAACCCAACTTATACCGGAGTTGTTTGGGTTGCTCAACCCACTCGACTAGGCTGGCGACGTGACGTTGACCCGCAAAGGCCAGGCAACCAGGGAACGCATCCTCGAAGCAGCGACCGCGCTCATCGCCCAGAACGGCGTGGCCGGTACCAGCACCGAGGACGTGCGCAAAGCGGCCGGCATCAGCGGCTCGCAGCTCTACCACTACTTCGACAGCAAACAAGCCCTGATCAGAGCTGTCATCACACGCCAGGCCGAAGCGCCCCTCGTCCCCGGCCAGCCGCTGATGGGAGCACTCGACAGCTTCGACGCCCTGCGCGCCTGGGCCGATGCCGCCATCGAGAGCCAGGAGCACAACAACGGCCGCGGCAACTGCACGCTGGCCACCCTGGCAGGCGAGCTCAACCCCACCGACGACCAGACCCGCGAAGACCTCTGCAACGTCTTCCAGCGCTGGCAAGCCCTGCTCCACGACGGCCTCGAGGCCATGCGCGAACGAGGCGACCTGCACTCGACGGCGGATCTCGACGAGCTCGCCCTCGCCCTGCTCACCGCACTGCAGGGCGGCACCCTGCTCAGCCAGACCCTCCGCACCACCCAGCCCATGCGCGCCGCGATGAACGCCGCCCTCGCCTACATCCAGACCTTCACCACCTGACATTCGCCGGAGCCACCGCGGAGCGACTCGCCGCACGCGGAGCCGAGGTCACGGTGCACGAGCAGAGCTCCCACCACGGTCACACCGAACGGGGCTGCTTACGGCGCCTCGAAGCAGCACGGAGACGTCGACGCGCTACCGGGTCACCGAGTTCGGGGCGCGACACACCGGGTCAACGAGATCGGGTTCGGCCCGGTGAGCATCCGGGGGACCGAGCCGCTGCTGGCCGTTCTCGGCGACGCGATGAACCGGGCGGCCGCCCGTGATCAGAGCAGCGACCCGAACGAAGTCGCGGACGTCGTGCTGCACCTGGCCGGGGATCGCGGCAGGTACGTCAACGGCGCCCTGTTCGGCGTCTACGGCGGAGAACTCAGCTCGCTGCCCGGCTGGACGACCAGCGCAGCCAGAACACCGTGTCACACCGGTGCAGCCTCCACGCCCATCACGCTGGATCTGGTCGTGCGGCGAGGCCGGCGCAGCAACAGTCGCTGCCCTGATCGGCCGCGCGCGAGCCTTGGCGAGCGGGGCCGATCAGGTGCACGTGCTTCACCGTTTCGACCGGACCGATGCATCAGCACCAGGACCGGCAAACCGTCGTTCCAGCGTCAGCGTGATGGCCGACTGATCTCATCGAGCAGGTCGAGGTGCTGCGGCTTCCAGCCGAGCACGCGACGTGCCTTGTCGCTCGACGACTGGCTGTTCGAGGCCCAGTACTCCCCCACGAACGGGAAGCCGATGGCCGCCTCGAGTTCTGACATCTCCAAGGCGATGGTCTTGCCGCCGAGTCCCGTGCCCCGGCTCAGCGCGGTAGCGATGTCCCGGGTGCGAAGACCGCTCTGCGCACCGGTGTGGAACAGCTCGCCGGCGGGCGTCTGGTCGAGGGCGAGGACGAAGAGGTCGGCCAGGTCGTCGACGTGGACGTAGGCCCAGCGGTTGCCTTCGGATCCGATCGCGTAGGGCACGGCCCCCAGCTTCTTCGCCGCCTCCCGGATCATCCAGAACACCGCGCGCCCGTCACCACGTCCGTAGACGTTGGGGGGTCGCAGCACGATGCCGCTGACACCAGCGGCTCCGAGCACGGCCTTCTCGGTGTCGAGGCGCTGCTGAAGTGCCTTGACCGCGGGAAGTTCCGAGGGCACGACCGGTGTGTCCTCGTCGTAGACGATCTCACCGGTGTTGCCGAGAACTCCCGTGCCGCTCGTGTAGATGAACGGCTTTCCGGTTCCACGCAGTCCGGCGATCACGGCGTTGACGGCCGCGACGTCTCCGGCGTTGGCCGCCGTCCAGTCGAGAGAACTCGAATCGAAAACGGTGTGGACGACCCCGTCCACTCCCCTGGCCACGTCCGTGAGCCTCTCGGTGTCGCCGATCTCGCCGCGAACAGGCTCGACGCCCTGCCCCTTCAGCTTGTCAGCTGAGGTGTCAGAGCGGGCAAGTCCTACGACGTCGTGTCCGGCCTGCAGCAACTTCTCGGCGATGACACTGCCGATGTAGCCGGTGGCACCCGTCAGGAACACCTTCATCACACCATCTCCTTGCGTAGGTGTCGTCGGAGTGCGACGTCCGTTGAAAGGTGCGGAGAAGCGGTCGCGACGTGCGAACTCGCCACCAGCACTCGTCTCCGCACCCGCTTCCGGACGGTTGGTGAGATCGCTAGCACGGCACGCCGGCTTCGTGGTTGAGCGGAAGCGGCGGGTAGTCGGTGTAGCCCTCGTCGCCGCCGCCGAAGAAGGTGCGGCGATCGCCCTGCGCGAACGGAGCACCGGTGGCGAGCCGGTGCGGCAGGTCGGGATTGGCGATGAAGTGGGCGCCGAAGGCGAGCAGATCGGTGGTGCCGTCCTCGATGAGCTGCAGCTCACCGGGGCCCGTCGGAGTGGAACCCGTGTCGGGGTTGAGGATGAACGTGGTCGGCCACGCCGCGCGGAAGCGCTTGGTCAGGTCGCGGCCGGCGCGCTCGGCCAGGTGCAGGTAGACGAGGTCGAGAGCGCCCAGTTGCCGGAGCAGCGGCAAGAACGTGGCGTTGTGGTCGGGATCGTCGTTGATGTCGTTCACGACGGTGCCGGGCGAGATGCGGATTCCGACCCTGTCGGCTCCGATGGCCTCGCTCGTCGCCCTGGCCACCTCGACGGCGAACCGGATCCTGCCCTCCGCCGAGCCGCCCCACCGGTCGTCACGCCGGTTCGTGTGCGTCGAGAGGAACTGGTTGATGAGGTAGCCGTTCGCACCGTGCAGCTCCACGCCGTCGAACCCCGCCGCGACAGCGTTGCGCGCAGCCGAGGCGTAGTCCTCGACGGTGGCGAGGATGTCGTCCTCGGTGAGCTCCTTCGGTACGACGAAGTCCTGCATTCCGGTGTGGGTGAACAGCTGTCCCTCGGCTCGCACGGGCGACGGAGCGACGAGGACCAGTCCGTCTGGCAGCAGGTCCGGGTGTCCGATGCGGCCGGAGTGCATGAGCTGCGCGAAGATCACGCCGCCCTCGGCGTGCACGGCGTCGGTGACGGTTCGCCAGGCGTCCACCTGCTCGGGCGAGTGCAGGCCGGGGGTGTCGGTGCAGCCCTGTCCCTGCACGGACGGCTGGGTGCCCTCGGTGATGATGAGGCCGGCTCCGGCGCGCTGCGCGTAGTAGAGGGCCGTCGACCGGGTCGGCGTCCCGCCGGGAGCACGGCTCCTGGTCATGGGGGCCATGACGATGCGGTTCTTCAGCGTCTTCCCGGCGAGCCGGTACGACTCGAAGGCCTTGGCGGGCATCGCAGTTCCTTTGAACGATCTGGGTCGGGGACGGTTGTTCTCGGCACCGGAGGCGGGCAGCAGTGCCCTGATCTGCTGGATCGGCGGGTGACAAGTGATCGTCACGCACCTCGTCATTTTCTGGGTCAATCAACCCATTATTACCGGACAGATCTGGGTTGTGCAACCCAATCACTGAGCGCGGAGCTCGAGCGGGCGGCTAGGTCGCGGTACGGCCGGCGAGCCGGTCGACGAAGTTCCCGGTCGACGTGGCGGCTCCGGCGAGGGTCTCCCGCAGGACCGCGTCCAGCGGTGTCGGCCGCACGCCGAGGACGGCCTCGGTCCGGGTGGAGTCGATGACGTGCGGGTTCTCGTTGCTGTACAACAACTCGACGAGCTCTCCGAACAGCGGCTGCTGTTGTGCCAGGGTGAGCAGCTCGTCGCGGTCGAGGCGGCGCAGCTCGGGCGCGGGCATACCGGCCAGCTCGGCCACCCGTTCGGCCAGCGCCCGCACCGGCAGGGACGACGTGACCGGCACGTGCCAGGCCCGGCCCCACGCGCGGTCGTCCAGGCTTGCGGCCACGAGCGTACGGGCGATGTCCTCCGTGTAGCTCCAGCTGTGCGGTGCGTCGGGGTCACCCGGATAGGACGCGACCTCACCCGCCAGTGCGGGACCGAGCACGAACACGACGAAGGGGCCCACCGGGCCCGGACCGAGGAACCCTCCGGCGCGCACCTCGGTGACCTGCGCCCGGCCCGCTTCGTGCGAGGCCAGCGCGTCGAGCCACATCCGCGCTCGGACACGGCCCTTGACCGTGGTGGCGGCCATCGGCAGGTCTTCGGTCATCGGCCCGTCGACGGGTCCGTACCCGTAGGTGTTGCCCAGCATCACGTAGCCGGCACCGGTCCGTTCCACGGCGGTCAGCAGAGCCCGGGCCATCGGCGGCACGTCGACGGCCCAGCGGTCGTACGCGGGAATGGCGCGGTTGACCACGACGCGCGCTCCGTCGACGAGCTCGGTGAGCAGGTCGGTGTCGGTGATGTCAGCGGCGACGCGCTCGACGAGCGGATGGTCGGCGCCGCGACCGCTGCGGGTGATCTGACGGACTCGCTCGCCGATCTCCGCGAACCGACGTGCGACGGGGAGGCCGGCCGCGCCGGCCCCGGTGACGACCACGAATGACATGCCCTCACCCTGCCGAGCTGTGCGGAGTTACAGTAGTGGCTGGAATGCCACAGATCCGGAGGTTCGGGCCACGCACCGCATCGTCGTCGTCGCGGTGCCCCCGGTCACCGCCTTCGACCTGTCCATTCCGGAACTGATCTTCACCCCGGTCGAGGCCGACGGGCGGCCCGCGTACGACATCCGGGTCTGCACGGCGGAGCCCGGAATCCTGCGGGCCGGCGGCGCGTTCGACGTGTCCGTCCACAGAGGGTTGGAGGCCGTGGCGAAAGCCGACACGGTGATGGTGACCGGTGGAGCCGGCCGTGAGGACGTCCCGCCTGCCGTCCTGATCGCGCTGCGCGAGGCGGCCGCGGCCGGCAAGCGCATCGCGTCGATCTGCACCGGTGCCTTCGTGCTGGCCGAGGCGGGCCTGCTGGAGGGCAGGCGCGCGACCACGTACTGGGCCAAGTCGGAGGCGTTCCGGCGCCGCTACCCCGCCGTGCGGCTCGAACCGGACGTCCTGTTCGTGGAGGACGGTCCGGTTCTCACCTCGGCCGGGCTGGCGGCCGGTATCGACCTGTGCCTGCACATGATCCGGTCCGACCACGGCGCGGCGGCGGCCAACGAGGTGGCCCGGCTGGCCGTCGTGGCTCCCGTGCGCCCCGGCGGTCAAGCACAGTTCATCGAGACTCCGCTGCCCACCGAGACCGGCGTCTCACTCGCCGAGACCCGAGCCCGGGCCCTGCAGCGGCTCGACCAGCAGCTCACGCTCACCGATCTGGCCCGGCACGCCGGCAACAGCGTCCGGACGCTGACCCGCCGGTTCCGCGACGAGACCGGGCTGAGCCCGCTGAAGTGGTTGCTGCACCAGCGCATCATCCGAGCTCGGGAACTGCTGGAGTCCACCGGTCTGTCGATGGACGCCGTCGCCGCGCGCAGCGGACTGGGCAGCGCGGACTCGATGCGCCAGCACCTGGTCCGGCGGACCGGGCTGACCCCGACGGCCTACCGGCGTTCCTTCACCCGCCTGTCAGAACACCGGTAGCCGCCGTTCGGCGAGCTCAGTTCGCGGGCTGGCCCAGTTCGTCGAGGACGTCGAGGTGTCGCGGTTCCCAGCCGAGCACGCGACGCGCCTTCTCCCCCGAGATCTGGCTGTTGATGGACCAGTAGTCCGCAAGCGGCGGTGCGCCGAGAGCTTCGGCGAGTTCGTTCCTGTCCAGCGCGACGGTCTTGCCTCCGAGCCCTGCGCCACGACTGATCGCGGCGGCGACGTCCCGGGTGCGAAGCCCACTGCGGGACGCAGCGTGGAACAACTCGCCACCAGGCGCTTTCTCCACTGCCAGGACGTAGAGATCCGCCAGATCGTCGACGTGGACCAGAGACCACAGGTTGTCGCCCGCCTCCGCCGGGTAGGGAACGGCGCCCAGCTTCTGACCCGCCGCTCCGATCAGCCACAGGACCGAGCGGCCGCCCCCACGCCCGAAGACGTTCGGTGGCCGCAGCGCGACACCACGCAGACCAGTCGCACCGGTCACGGTCTTCTCCGTCTCGAAGCGCAGCTGAAGCGCTCGCACGGTAGGAGATTCCGATGGGGCGACGGGGGTCTCCTCGTCGTAGACGGTGGAGCCGGTGTCTCCCAGGCCTCCCGTGCCGCTGGTGTAGACGAGCGGCTTGTCACTGCCCTGCAGTGCGGTGATCAAGGTGTAGACGGCCTTCGCTTCCTCAGCACTGGCCGTCGCGAAGTCGGCACCGAGGTCGAAGGCGTTCTGAACCACTCCGTCGGCGGCCCGAGCCGCGTCGGTCAGGAGCTGGGTGTCACCGAGGCTTCCGCGGAGGGGCTCGGCGCCGAGCTCCCGCAGGGCTTGAGCGGAGGCATCAGAACGGGCGAGTCCCACGACCCGGTGTCCGGCTTGCAGCAACTTCTCGGTGATGACACTGCCGATGTAACCGGTGGCGCCGGTCATGAAGATCTTCATGCGCTCTTCCTCGTCGTGGTTGGTTGAACAGTTGGGCTCGTCGCGTTCTTCCGGCCTGCCCGATGGCCGGAGCGCACACGTGCCCGAAGCACCGATCAGGCCCAGAAGGTCTTGACCTCTGCCGCGATCCTCTGGCCCTGGTCGTATCCGGCTCGTGCGCAGATCGCGCGGGAGTCCGGATCGAGGAGGTTCTGCAGCCCGGCCCGGGAGGCCTCGTCCGGCGTGATGGCGAGCAGCGGCGCGGAAACCGGTTCCACGTCACCGGTCTCCGGAAACCCGATCACGTCGAGGACCAGCACCTTGCCGCAGTCCCTGGCGACATCGGCGTTGGTCCCGCTGCGCACACCACCCGTGATCCGGGAGCCGGGCCTCGACGAGTGCACGACGCTCCGCCACCGGAACGCGGTCCTGCGCCAGCGACATGGCACCGACGCACCGGCGGACGACCTGCGAGTCGTCTCCGCTGCCCAGCATCTCGCGGACCTCAGCCAGCAGCGCGACCGGATCGACGTCGTGAATCGCCGGCTCCGGCGCTCCCGTGCCGTTGACCTGGTCGTCGTAGAGAGCACTGAGAGGCTTCGAGCTGGTCACCTGTGCCGCGACGGTCGCACCGGCGGACGTTCCGACCACCGGGTCCGCGTCGGTCACGTCGACACCCGCGTCAGCCAGTCCCGCCAGGATTCCGGTCTCCCGGGCGATGCCCGCGACACCGCCACCACCGAGCACGAGGGCTTTCGCGTCCTCGTCCGTCATCGCTCTCCCCTCCGCGCACCAGCGCTCGCGCCCCGAGCCACTCGCCCAGCCGAACTTTTTGGGTTTGGCAACCCATTCCTACCCGACCTTTCTGGGTTACGCAACCCAGTACGCGTGCTGGTGCTTGCTCAGCCGGGGTCGTCGTCGGCAGAAGTGCTGGTGACCGTCGGTTTCGTTCGGTCCTGAAGCAGACAGGTGACGACGGCACCGACGATGCCGACTGCGGCGGCCACCAGGGTGATGAGGTGCACCCCGGCGCGGAAGGCGATCCGCACGGCGACCGCGAACGGCCCTCAGAGAACCTCGGGCAGACCGGCCGAGGGGCCGGCGACGTCCCCGCCGATGACCGACCCGCTCAACGCGGGCATCTGATCGCGGATCGGCTCGAACTCCGGGGTGCCCGAGTTCGGCGTCTCGCGCAGTCGGGGCATCAGGCCCTGCTCGACGCGCTGGTGGGCGGCCTCCAGGTGACGGCGGACCAGTGCGGTGACGGGGCGGTCGAGCGAGTCGATCGCGGCGGTGCAGGACGACCGGTCGGCGGTGCGCAGGACGAACGCGACCGCCGGAGCGCCTCGGCACAGGCAGGCGTCGGGGTTCGCGCCGACCGGTCCGCGGGTCATGACCGCGACCCACCGGTGGGCGGTGTTCCACTCGGCGAGGCCCGTGAGGGTGCGGGCGAGGTGCAGCAACGCGATCCCGACCGCCCCGCACGACAGCGATGGGCCCCAGTCCGGTGAGGGGTCGTGCTCCGGGGGCGCGGTCGGCGGGTCGGCGCGGGACACCACCGCCTCGGCGACCCGGACATCCTGCTGGTCGCCGACGCCGGCTACGACGGGCCGCGCCTGGCCCACGTGCTGGCCGACCTGCCGGTCACCGTGCTGGTGCGGATGCGCTCGGACCGGGTCCTGCGCCGAGCCGCGCCGCAGCACCCGCCCGGCACGACGGGCCGACCACGGCGACACGGCGACACGGCGGCGAGTTCGCCTTCGGTGCCCCCGGCACCTGGGGCGAACCGGGCGTCGACACCCGGACCGCGACCCGGCTCGACGACGCGGCCCGCATCAGGGCGTGGGATCGCCTGCACCCCGGGCTGACCCACCGCGTCGCCTGGGCCGACCACGCCGGGACCCGCCGATCCTGGAAGGCACCGTGATCCGCCTTCAGGTCGACCGGTTGCCCTCCGGGGCGATCCCGAAACCGGTGTGGTGGTGGTACTCCCGCACCGACCTCGACCCGGCCGAGGTGGATCTGGCCCGGCAGGCGTTCCTGCGCCGGTTCGACGTCGAGCACACCTTCCGCATGCTCGATCGGCGCAACGCGGCGAGCATCGTCAACCATCTTCTGACGCGGTTGAGCGTGATGCTCCGGGGTGTTGGAGTGCGGGGTCGGCAGGAGGCAGAGCTGCTGACGGCGCTTCACGAGTGGTCAGATCCGGATCGACCACGATGCCGACCACCCCGCTGACCCCACCCCGCACGCTCACTGGCGCACAGCGATGGCGATCTTGCCGCGTGGGCGTCTACGGCCCTCGCCGGCAGAGCCGCCCTCCAACAGCGCGTGCGCCCGTGCGATGTCGGCCAGCGGTAGCACGGCGCCGATCACCGGCCGGAGTTTGCCCCGGTCGACCAGTCGGCCGAGTGCCGCGAGCTTCGCCCGGCCCGGGCTGGCGAAGAGGAAGTGGTAGGTCGCGTTCACGCCCCACGCAGCGAGCAGGTTCTGCGGTTCGGCGGTGTCCACGATGGACACCACGCGCCCCCGGTCGGCGATGACCTCCGGGCTGCGGGCGAGGGTGTCCCCGCCCACCGTGTCCAGGACGACGTCCACTCCACCCAGTGCGCGGACCTGCGGCACGTAGTCACCGGCCGAGAAGTCGATCGCGATGTCGGCTCCCAGTCCGGTGACGAACTCGTGATCCCCCGCCCGTGCTGTGGTCACCACCTCGGCTCCCAGCGCGCTGGCGAGCTGGACGGCGGCCGAGCCGACCCCGCCCGCTCCGCCGTGCACCAGGACCCGTTCCCCGCCCCGCACCCCGGCGCGTTCGACCAGCGCCTCCCACACCGTGACGCCCACCAGCGCGAGACCGGCGGCCTCCACGTGCGACAACCCCGCGGGTTTGCGGGCGACCAGAGCCTGCTCGACCACGTGGAACTCGGCGTAGGTTCCCCGCCCGGTGAAGATCGGCGCCAGGTACCAGACCTCGTCGCCCGGCTGGAAGTCGTCTGCCCCGGGACCGGTCTCGACCACCACGCCGGACACGTCGTTGCCGATCACCGCGGGTAACGCCACCTGGTCGCGGTAGTCGCCGCGCCGAGTCTGCAGATCGAGAGGGTTCACGGACGTGGCCTCCACGCGCACCAGCACCTGGCCGGGCCCGGGAGCGGGTCTTGGCAGCTCTCGAACGGCGAACGCGGTGTCCGCGTCACCGAAGCGGACGAGTTCCACCACACGCATCAAAGTCGACATGCGACCACCTTAGATCGCAATATCGCGAATCGTCAATATGTCTGTGCGTTACGCTCACCGCATGTTCTCGGAGGCGGAGTTGCTGGCTGTGTTCCGGGCCCTGTCCAACCCGGCCCGCCGTCAGATGCTGGTGTGGCTCAAGGAGCCGATGAGCTTCCCCGGCCAGGAGCCCGACGACGTCGAGATCGGTGTCTGCGTGACCGACATCCAGCAGCGCACGGGCCTGGGACAGTCGACCACCTCGCAGTACCTCGCGATGCTGCGACAAGCAGGGCTGGTGGTCGCCACCCGACGGGGCAAGTGGACCTACTACCGCCGCGACGAGGCGAACATCGCCCGTCTCCTGGAGACCCTGCACGACGTGTTCTAGGGCTTGTCCGCAGTCGTGGTCAGCGGGCGGGGTGCAGGCTTTCGACGGTGCCGCGTCCCCCGCAGAGCTCGGCGTCGCAGGCGACGGGCCACCCGCCCCGGTGACCCTCGCACCCGATCATCGTCACGTGGTGCCTGGCGCACCAGGACCGGGCGACGAGCGCCAGGGGAACGAGGGGGAACCCCCGGCGCCGATCTCGTGCACCACCCCACTGCCCAGCCGCTGCACCGCGAGGGCCGCGACGGTCGATCTTCGCAGCGGGCCCTCGCGGTGCAGCCTGAACGGGTTCTTCGGCAGGCGGTCGGTCAGAACGGGGGCGACGGGGTCTCCGCACCAGCCGACGATCACCTCGATGCGGTGGATCGGGTTCTGCGTGCGCGCGATCGGGGCGGAACGGTCTCGCCGCCTCCGAAGTCGGACGAGGACGTGGTGGCCGTCTTCGATCCGCGCTTCGTCACCGCTTCATCAGGGCCTCACTCCCCCGTCGTGGACGACCTGCGACCCCGAGGTGGTCTGCGGCGCTCTCAAGCGCCCTGGCGAGACCCGGGCCCGGTGATCCGCTCGCCCAACTCGTCGCGGTAGGCCTGAGCGTCCCGCGGTTCGGGTTCGGAGCCGATCGACGCCTCACGCCGTGCGAAGGCAGATCGAAGCCGGGGACTTGTGGCTGCCGGTCGACCGGGCCTGCGCGCTCGTGAGATCGCCGGAGCGCCGTGCGTCAGCGGGAAGTGCCGCGTTCGAGTGCGCGTGGCCCTTCGTCGGCTGAAGTCTCTCCGGGCGCCCGACGCGTTGGTCTTCGTCAGCCGTGATCCGCCGAGCGGGAGTGGACGTGGGCCAGTGCGGCGTGCACGGCGGCTTCGAGCGGTTGGACGTGGCGGATGGTCCGGGACAGGAGGACGCCGCCCTGCAGTGCGGCGAGGAGGGCGAACGCGAGTTCGTCGAGGTCTGCGTCGGCACGCAGTTCCTGCCGGTCGCGCATCGCGCGGAGCCCGTTGAGGAGGAGGTCGCGCCAGCGAATGAACCCGTTGGCGAGGTCTTCGCGGGACTGTTCGTCGGTGGCGCTGAGCTCGCCGGCCAGTGAGCCGAGGTCGCACTCGCCCCGGTAGTCGTTCTCCCGTTGTCGTTCGATCGCGGCGTCGGCCCAGGCGCGCAGTGCTTCGAAGCTGTCGAGCGCATCGATGCGCGGGCTGCCGGGTTCGAGCACCGAGTCGGCCTGGCGGGTGATGACGGCCCGGATCAGTGCTTGTTTGCCGTCGAAGTAGTGGTACAGCTGGGATCCGCTCACCCCGGCCGCCGCCCGGACGTCGTCGATCCCGGTGCCGGCCACGCCGTGCCGGGCGATGAGGCCGGTCGCCGCGTCGAAGATCCGGTTTCTGGTGGCCTGCCCCTTCGGCGTCAGGCGCCGTGTCTTCGTCGGCTCGCTCACGATCGACATCCTACGCCAGACTGGGTTGTGCGATCCATTTTTGATGACTAGCTTTCTGGACAGAACAACCCAGAAAGTGAGGACGACCCGTGACTCCGTCCCAGCCGCACCACCGAACTGCCCTGATCACCGGAGCTACCGCGGGTATCGGGAGGGCCGTCGCCCGCCAGCTGGCCGCGGATGGCATCCACGTGCTCGCCCACGGCCGCGACCCCGAACGCGGCGCCCAGCTCGTGAAGGAGATCGCGGCCGAAGGCGGCTCCGCCCGGTTCCTGACCGCCGACCTGACCGGTTCCGCCGAGGTCCTGGCGCTCGCCGCAGCGGCGGGCGAGGTGGACATCCTGGTGAACAACGCCGGGATCTACGCCTTCACCGGCACCGCGGACACCACTGCGGAGAGCTTCGACCGGCAGTTCGCCGTCAACACCCGCGCGCCGTTCCTGCTCGTCGGCGCGCTCGCCCCGGCCATGGCCGGCCGCGGGCACGGCGTCATCGTCAACATCACCTCGACCGCGGCCACCTCGCCGGCACCCATCGGTGCCGCCTACGGCGCCTCGAAAGCCGCCGTCGAACTGCTGACCCGTTCCTGGGCGACGGAGTTCGGCGCTCGCGGCGTCCGGGTCATCGGCGTGTCCCCCGGCCCGGTTCGCACCGCGGGCACGACGGCCATGCTCGGCGACAACGTCGAGCTGCTCGGCCGTGCCAACCTCCGGGAACGGATCGGCGAGCCGGACGAGATCGCCCACATCGTCCGGTTCCTCGTCGACGCCGACAGCGGCTACATCAACGGCACCGTCATCGTCGCCAACGGCGGCGAGCCCAGTGCCCTGCCCGCCTGACCCGTCCTGAACAGGAGCACCTGCCATGCCTGAGTCCGCAACCACTCCCGAGCCCGACTGGCTTCCCGACGGCTTCGAGATCCGGACGGCCGACACCAACGGCGTCCGGCTCTCCGCCGCCCTGGGCGGCCGCGGACCCCTCGTGGTTCTGCTGCACGGCTGGCCGCAGACCGGCCGCGCCTGGGCCGAGGTCATGCCGGCCCTCGCCGAGCACTACACGCTGCTCGTCCCCGACCTGCGCGGAACCGGAGCCAGCGACCGCCCCGCCGACGGCTACGACAAACGCAACCAGGTCGACGACCTGCGCGGCACTATCGACGCGCTGGGCCTGACCGGCCCGGTGATCGTGGTCGGCCACGACATCGGCAGCATGGTCGCCTTCGCCTGGGCCCTGCACCACCCCGACGACGTCACCGCCGCCGTCCTCGTCGACGCCTTCCTGCCCGGTGTCGACCTGGAAGAGTCCATGAACGTCGTCACCGGCGGCAGCTGGCACTTCGGGTTCTTCATGGCACCGCACTTCCCCGAGATGCTGGTCGACGGCCACGAGCTCGAATTCTTCACGACGACGTTCAGGGCCCTGAGCGCGGAACAGGTCTTCACCGACGAGCACCTCGCGTTCTACGCGAAAGCCTACGAAGGTCGTGACCGCCTTCGCGGCGGCTTCGGCCACTACCGGACCCTCCTGGAGGACGGCCGGGAGAACCGCGCGGCCCTCGCCACCGGGCAGATGACCGTCCCGGTGCTGTCCATCGGCGGCCGGGGCTCGGTGGGGACGCGCACGACCGAGGCGTTGGAGCCGCACGTCGAGCGGCTCACCGGCCTCGTCGCCCCCACCGGCCACTTCGTCGCCGAGGAAGCACCGGAGTGGTTCGTCCGGAACGTGCGCGAGTTCCTCGCCGCCACGACGGACACCGTCGCGGCGGGTCGCTCGTGAAGATCCTCGTGATCGGCGCCACCGGCTTCGTCGGTGGCGCCGTCGCCCGCTACCTCCGCGGAGCGGGCCACGACGTCGTGGGCCTGGCACGCTCGGACCGGACCGCCGCACGGCTCGCCGTCCAGGACATCTCGCCACTGCGAGCCGATCTGGACTCCGGCCTCGCGAAGGTCCTCACGGCGGCGACGTCAGTGGACGCCGTCGTGGTCGCCGCCCAGTTGGTGCCCGAGACGGAAACAACCGTGGTCTCCGCACTGCTGGACACGCTGACCGGCAGCGGGAAGACCTTCGTGTTCACCTCCGGCAGCGGTGTCCTCATGCAGCGCACCGCCGGCGCCTGGAGCGAGGACACCTTCACCGAAGACGACCCCTTCACCGTCGAACCACTCGCGACGGAACGCCTAGCCGTCGAGAAGCTGGTCCGTGCTGCGGCGGAACGGGACATCCGCAGCGTGGTCGTCCGGCCCGGCCTCATCTGGGGCCCTGGGGACCACGGGCACGTGTCGATGATCTACCGGTCGGTCGCCCGCACCGGCGCCGCCTGCTACGTCGGCGAAGGGCTCAACACCTACAGCCACGTGCACGTCGACGACGTGATCCGCCTCTTCGAACTCGTCCTGGCCCGGGGCGCCAGCGGCGGGCTCTACCACGCGGTCGCCGGTGAGACACCCAACCGCTGGCTCGCCGAGGCCGTCGGCCGCGACCTGGACCGGCCCACCCGCAGCCTGCCGCCGGCGGAAGCGGCCGCCGTGTGGGGTGAGTTCGGTGCGCTCATCATGGGCGCCTCCAGCCGCATCCGCGCGCCACGCGCCCGTGAAGAACTGGGCTGGACTCCCCGCAACGACGACATGCTCACGATGGTCGGGGAGCCCCGCCTCCGCGAACTGGCACGGGGGTGACGTCGGTCGGCGCGGTGATGCGCGGGTTCCAGAACAGGTGACCGAGCGGTTGACCGTGCTTTCCCTCGTGGCGTGGAGACCTGAACCCGGAGAGACGGTTGGGTCGTGGGAGACAGGAGTCGCCGGTTCGATCCGGAGTTCCGTGCGGTGTGGATCGTGGTCGGGACCGGCGAGCCGGTCGCGCGGGATCTGGGGATCAGCGTCTGCACCCTGCACGACCGGGTGACGGCCGACCGGCAGGCCGGACGGGACGACGGGCCCCTGGACGAGGTCGAGCGCGAGGAGTTGGCGCGGCTGCGGGCCGAGCGGGCGCGGTGGGAGAAGGAACGCGCCGAGTTGGGGGTGGAGCGTGATGTCCTCAAGCGCTCGGTGGTCCTGCGGGTGAAGGACTCGGTGAACCGGTGCCGGACGCACACCCGGCCCACCACCACGACCGCCCCGGCGGCCCTGCCGTCACGTACCGCAGCACTCATCGGTCCCCCAGCCCTCACCGCGGTGGCGGGCGATGGTCACCCGAGGTGCCGGACGTCCTGGACCGGACTCGGAATGACGGCGGGGAGCACGGCCACCCCTTCCCCGGAATCAGCGCGACAGCACGATCACGGTCCCCGCCAACCGGTCGCGTGCTCGCAACGGCCTTCTGCCGGAGGGATGGGACGGGGAACTCGGAACCGCGCCCGCGCGATCAGCGGATCGACGCGAGTCCGGCTTGGACCTCCTCCCGATTCATCACGGGGGTCAACTGGACCTTCGCCTTGAGGCCGTCGAAGAACGGCTCCATCATCGACGGGATGCGCGACGGGTCGTCGAGGTCGAAGACCAGGAACATCGTGCGCACGCCGTCCAGGGGACCGAAGTAGGCCGCCTCCGGCTGGAGCCGCGACATGATCCGGTCCATCAACTGGCGCATGGCCCCGCTCCGGACGGCCTCGTTCCCGGCCTCGACGTCGATCTGTGCGATTGCGAGCATGCGCATGGCACTCGCCTCCTCTGCCGCGTCGGGCGGGACGCCCTCCGCACCCCGGTCACCCGGCGGTCGGCGATGACTTCAAGGGTACGAGCGCCCCGCGCTCCCCACCACCGCCAGCGCTCCGCCGCCCTCGCGGCGGCACCACGCTCGGCAGCGGTGGCACGACCCCACACCGCGGACACGGACTCCGCCACCGCTCGACGTCGGCCGGCTCGCCGAACTCCGACGCGGGGTTGGAAGCGGGTCGGCCGAAGTCGGCGCCCTCAGACCGAGGTGCGTCCGCGGGCCGGGAGTGGTCGGGGCGTCTCCCGTGCTCAGCGTGCGGTGGGGTCGGTCCGGCGCTCGTGGCGCGAGCGGGCGAGGTGGTGAGCCGTGCTCAGCAGCTCACGAGTGACCTCTTCGGTTCGAGTGCCGGGGTCGACCACCGCCAGCCAGCCGACGGCGCCGTAGACGGGGTGTGCGATCACGGTGTCGACGGCGCTGGGATCGACCTCGCTGGTGGCGGCTTCGCGTGGCGCGTGGCCGGTCCAGCGGACGAACGCCTCCTTGCCCGCGGCCACGTTCACGCGGAAGGCGCCCGGCCGGTCCAGACGCGATGCCTCGTCGCCGGGGTAGTTCTTGGTCACGATCGTCGCGAAGGGCTGCGCCGTCGTCGGGATGACGCCGTCGGGTGAGTAGTAGAAGAACGTGTCGCCCCACGCGATCTCCGGTGAACCGTCACCGGGCGTCGGTCGCAGGGTCAGGACGCCGTCGAGGCCGGTCACGAAGTCGATGATCTCTTCCGCGGTCATGTGCTCCAGCGTTACATTGACGTGCTTGTGGAGACTTCCAGGCCGGCACCGAGGGCATTCGGGGTGCCAGGTCTCAAATCAGGGGGAATGCGGACCGTCGACGTCGCGCGGCAAGCCGGGTGCTCGGTTCAGCAGGTGCGCAACCTCGAACGCGACGGTGTCCTGCCGCCGGCGACGCGCACGGCCACGGGTTACCGGGTCTACGGACAGGTGCACCTGCAGTCCGCACTGGCCTACCGGGCACTTGCGGTGGGCGCCGGTCCGGTCGAGGCCAAGAAGATCGTCCGTGCCGTCCACCGGTTCCCCGTCGCGCAGGTGGTGGCCCTTCTCGACGCGGTGCACGCCGGGCTCGACGCGGAGCGCAGGCAACTGCGGCGGGCCGAGGAGGCCGTCCGCGCGATCTCCGACGAGCCGATCGACGACGTGCGCGCATCGGACTCGATGAGCGTCTCCGAACTCGCCGCCGCCCTCGGCGTGCGCCCTTCGACGTTGCGGCACTGGGACGCCGAGGGGCTCGTCGTCCCCGACCGCGACCCCGTCCGAGGAACGCGGCGGTACGCACCAGCGCGGGTGCGGGACGCACGGATCGTGCACCAGCTGCGCCGGGCCGGTCACCGGATCGCGCCTCTCCGCGCCCTTGTGCCGGAGCTGCGGCGCGCCCACCGCCTGGAGGAGGTCACCTCCGCGCTGGCCGCCAGGGACGACGGCATCACCGCCCGCTCCAGAGCCCTCCTCGACGGTGCCGCCGCGCTCGGCGCCGCGCTGTCGCTCGCCGCCTCGGCCCACACCGGCGACCGCCCGCACGACGACCTCCGCGACCGGTGATGACAGACGAACCCGCAGGTCAGCGACATCTGCCCAGGCGGACACCGGGCTCGACCGCCGCTCCCGCGACCACGTCGGTCAGCTGTCGACGGTCCTTCGTCTGGCCGCACCCGAGACGAGGACGGTGTCCGCGCTGAGCGCGGACCCGGCGCGCGGGGATGACCTGCCGGCCGTCAGTCGCGACGTCGACCGCTTCCACCCGCTGCCGCAGCGCGCCGCAGCAACGCAGACGGCGGCGTGCCAGCGCTCCAGCCCCTCACACCGGACGTGCGAGACCTGTTCGGAACGACCGCGCCCTGCGCGCCCGGCCGGGGCTCGTCGTCACGAGTTCCGGGACTCACCACGGCCCCGAACCGCTCAACAGTTCGCCGGGGACCGCTGATCCTCCAGGCGTTCCCAGATCGCCCGCAACTGCTCCAGCTGCTCGGCGCTCAGCCGCCCGACGAACATCGAGCGCACGTCGTCGAGGTGGCGCGTGCGCGCCCGGTCCAGCAGTTGCCGGCCGGTCGGCGTGATGACCACGTCGAAACCACGCTTGTCCGTGGCCGACCGTCGCCGGGTGATCAGGTCCTGCTTCTCCAAGCGGTCCGCCATGCGGGTGAAACCGCCGGTGGACATCAGCCGGAGTGCCGCGAGATCGGACATGCGCACGCCCTGATCGCCCGCGTTCTCGAGCGCGGCCAGCACGCTGTACTCCGACATGGTGATGCCCGTCGACGCCAGGCCCGCCTCCATCGCGCGCCACAGCCGGTCGTGCGCGAGGAGGAAACCACCCCACGCCGCCTGCTCAAGGTCGGACAGCCTCATGGCAACACTCTACGGTCCGGCCCGCTGTGGCTCCTGTCACGTTGCCGTCCCACTCACCGCCTATATTGTTGCCTGCACAGGCAGATACTTGATCGGAGAGTGGCTCACATGACCGCACGTGACACGACCGTCCTGGTGGCGGGCGCGACCGGTGACCTCGGCAGTCAGATCGTGCAGAACCTGCTGGAGCGCGGCAGCACCGTCCGCGCGCTGGTGCGTCCGTCCTCCGCGGACGGCGGCGAGCGACTGCGCGGCGTGGCGGGGCACCCGAACCTGTCGCTGCGGGTCGGCGACCTCACCGACGGGGCGGCCTCGCTGGCCCCGCACGTCGACGGTGTGGACGTCGTCGTGTCGGCGGTGCAGGGCGGGCCGGACGTGATCGTCGACGGTCAGCGGGAGCTGCTGACCGCGGCGGCCGCGGCCGGTGTGCGCCGCATGATCCCGTCCGACTTCTCGATCAACCTCTACGGCTACGAGTACGGCGTCAACCTCTACTCCGACGTGCGCCGGAAGTTCTCCGAGGAGTTCCGCGACAGTCCGGTGCTGCGGACCTCGGTGACGGTCGGCGCGTTCCCGGAGTACTTCCTGGCCCCGCTGCACGAGGTGCTCGACGTCGCGGCCGGCACGTTCTCGATCTGGGGCGACGGCACGCAGCCGATCGACATCACCACGATTCCGGACACCGCCGCGTACACGGCCGCCATCGCGCTCGACCCGAGCACGGCGGGCCGCGACGTGCACGTGGTCGGCCAGCAGCTGTCCCTGCTGGAGTTGCACGAGGAGGTCGAGGCCGCGTCGGGCCGTCCCTGGCGACTGGTCCGCAGGGGTTCGCTGGAAGATCTGCAGGCCGAGATCATCCGGCGCCAGTTCGTCGCGACCAGCCCGTTCGAGTACCTCGCGCTGCAGTACCAGACGGTCATGTACAACGGCCGGGCCTCCGTCGTCGACGTCCGCAACGCCGACTACCCCTCCGTCGTCCCCACGTCGGTGGCGACGTACCTCGCGGGCCCCGGCGCGACGCACCTCGCGCGCTCCCCCGAGAACACCGCGTCTCAGCAGAGCACCTGACGCCCTCGCCGCACCAGGTCGTGCGCCGGTCTCACCCGACGACCAGCGCCCGTACCACCGCCAGGAACCCCGGCCGGCTGCGCCGAGCTGGATCACGGCAGTGGCGATGACGCCCGCACGCCCCGGGGCGCGTGCTCCACCGCGGCGGTCACGGTCAGCAGGCGGACCGCTGCCTTGGACGCCTGGTAGGCCGAGGCGGCTCCGCTGCCGATCGCCCCTGGACGGACTCGGTGGTGACCACCGAGCCGTTGCCGCTGGCGCGCAGCGGCGGCACGGCGTTCTGCACGCCCGGCCGGGTGCCGGTCTGGTCGACCGCGATCACCCGGTCGTCCCACGACCACCGCCGAAGGGTCGTCCCGGAACCGAGGCCCCGGTCCTGCGGCAGGAACTCCCACAGGACCGGGGTGTGCGGCACGCACAGGGATTTCGCACGACTCGTGCCGGTCCTGCACCCGCGTCCGGCCGGGATCGCGGGGCGGCACGAACAGCACGTCGACCGTCCTGTCAGGACCTCCGCCGGACGGACACGGCGCCGAAGGAGGAGCGGCCGGTGTGCGTCGAGCACTGGAGGCCCACGTAGCTGGTACGCGGGATCAGGGTGGGGTCCACCGCGGTCAGGACGAGGCGATCTCCGTCGTGCAGCGTCAGCGTGGACCCGATCAGGGTGAAGCGGAGCCGACGGGTTGTGCCGGGCACGACGGCGGCGGCGTCCCCGACGCCGGCGATCTTGGTGTTCACGCCGTCGGCGACGACACCGATCGCGTACTCGTCGCCCCACGAGGCGATGCCCGCGTAGTAGTAGCTGTCCCGGCCGGTGCACCGGGCCATCAGGACGGTGTCGCGGTCGGCGACGTCGGCGCTCAGCGGGGTCACGTCGGCCGCGAGCTCGTAGTCGGGGAACGGGATCGCGACGTTGCCCTGGAGGGTTTGCGGTGAGCCGGGTACGCCGTTGCCCAAGGTGGTGGCGCGGTTGCCGCCCACCGTGAACGACGCGCCGCTGGGGACCGCCCACCCCTGCGTCATGGTCCACTTCGCCGGGTCCACGATCTGCTGGGCCTCGCGCCAGACGGCCAGCTGGATCGTCTCGTTCCAACCAGGACGGTTGTTCTTCACGTTGTAGTACACGTGGTCCACACCCGCGTGCCGGACGACGAACTGGCGGTACACCATCGAGTCCTCCGGCCCCCCGGCCACACCGAGGTCCAGTTCGTGGGCGGAGCGCGTCAACTCCCACGTCACGCCGTCGCGCGACAACAACTTCCCGCCGCGCGAGGGGTAGTCGGCCTGCCAGCCCACGACGCGCATCTCGTAACCACCGTCGCCGGTGCGCCGGACGTTCGGGCCACCGATGCCCAGCGACGCCCAGCCGCCGTCGCGCATCGGACGCACCACGGGATTCGCCGGGTGCTTCGTCCACGGCCCGGCCGGGTGCTTCGCGGTGGCGTAGCAGATGTACTCGGGTTCACCGCCCGCTGACGCGATCTTGCCCGCCGTGTACCAGATCTTCCACGTTCGCTCGCCCCGGTCGTACATCAGCGCCGAGTTGTAGACGTAGTCGTCCTCCCACGGCATCGTCGACTCGAGCACGACACCGTGCTTGGTCCAGGGACCACCCGGCGCCGACGCCGACGCGTAGTGGACACGGCCCCTGCCCTCGCCGTCGATGCCGAAGTACGTCATGTGCCACGTGCCGTCCAGGTGCACGACGCTGGGCTGGTTGAGGTTGTTGCGGTCGCTGTCCAGCGAGCGGACCAGTACCGGTTCCGGCGCCTTGGTCCACTTCCGGCCGTCCTCGCTGGTCGCGTAGCCGACGAAGTACAGGGAGCCGTACCACATCTTGAACCGCGGACCGCCGCCCTCGTCGTAGACCAGGCACGGGTCCTGGAGCAGCGAGGTCTCCCAGGGCAGCGACTGCTGCATCACCACCCCCTGCCGCTGCCATCCCGCCACCGGGCCGAAGGTGTCGCGCAGGAACTCGTGTCCCGCGCGAGCGGCGGTCGCGGACGCGGTGCTCGTCGGGAGGCCAGTGGTCAGGCCCGTGGTCAGGCCCGCCACCGTCGCGGCGCCCGCGCCGAGGACGGTGCGGCGAGAAGGATGGGACATCGTCGTCTCCAGTTCTGCGGTGGGATGGTTCAGCGCGCGAGGGATCTGATGACCTCCGGGTCGGCACCGGTGAAGGCGCTGCCGAGCGACACGGCGCTCGCGCCCGCGTCGAGAAAGGCGGCGGCGTTGCCCGCGTCCACTCCACCGGTCGCCACGAAGCGCACACCGGGGAACGGGGCGCGCAGCGCGGTGAACCACGCGGGCGTCAGCAGGGAGGCGGGGAAGGCCTTCTGCCACAGACATCCGGCGGCGAGCGCGGCGGAGACCTCGGTGCCGGTGGCGACACCGGGCAGGTGCGGGACGCCCGCTGCGGCGGCTGCTTCGACCACACCGAGGTCGAAGCCGGGCGCGACGGTGAACTCGACTCCGAGCGCGTGCACCGCGCGGAACACCTCCGCGGTGGTCACCGTGCCCGCGCCGATCCGCACGGTCGGACGATCACGCGCCCAGTCGAGCGCCGCGGTCAAGGACGGCCCGGACCGCTCACCGTGCCAGGGAACCTCGACCAGCTCGACGCCGAGGGACACCGCGCGCTCGCACAGCCGCACCGTCGTCGACGGATCGTGACCGCGCAGGATCACCATGACCGGGAAGTTCCCGAGGTGGGTCGTGAAGAGGTCATCCGGCACTGCGGCTCACCCCCGCGGGCCCGCTCCAGCCCAGTTCCCGCGAGATCTCCGAGGCCACCTCCCACAACCGGGGCACGTGGCGGCGGAGCTTCTCCAACCGTTCGATGGCGCACAGCGCCGAGATCGACACGCCCGCGCGGATGGAGCCGCTGCCGTCGCGGACCGGGACGGCGATGCAGGCGAGGTAGTTCTCGTACTCGCCGTCGTCCACCGCGTACCCCTGTCTGCGGACCTTGGCCAGTTCGGCGGTGAACTCGGCGCGGTCGGTGATGGTCGAGTCGGTGAACCGCTCGAACGACGCCGACGCGAGAACCGCTTCGCACCGGTCGGGCGGCAGTCCGGCCAGGATCGCCTTGGCCACGCCGGCCGTGTGCACCTGGACGGGCGCGCCGATGCGAGACGCCATCCGCACGGCGCCGTTGCCCTCGACCTTGTCGACGTAGACGATGTCGTGCCCGTCGAGCTGAGCGAGGTGGACGGTGTGCCCGACCTCCCGCCCCAGCAGCTCCAGCTTGGGCCGGGCAGCGGTGCGCAGGTCCATCCGGTCCAGCGTCTCCACGGCCAGACCGATCAACCCGTAGC
Organism: Umezawaea beigongshangensis; assembly: GCF_016464305.1. Taxonomy (GTDB): domain Bacteria; phylum Actinomycetota; class Actinomycetes; order Mycobacteriales; family Pseudonocardiaceae; genus Umezawaea_A; species Umezawaea_A beigongshangensis. Next base: position 112,216 of record NZ_JAEIOJ010000011.1, on the reverse strand, counting down.
CGATGGTCCAGGTGAGGTCGTCGAGCCTGCGCACCAGGCGGTGCCGCTCCAGTGTCTGGAGCAGGCGCAGCACGGTCGAGCGGTGCACGCCGAGCAGCCCGGCGAGGTGGGGGAGCCGCTGCGGGCCGGGCGCGCAGGCGTCGAGGATGGCGGCGGCCCGGTCTACGGACTGGGACATGTCAGCTCCCTGCTGCCGTGGCCCGGGCCGCCTCGCGGACCAGGTCAGCTGGCGGACGGGTGGTCGTGACGTGGTCGGACAGCGACGTGAGTGCGGCCTCGGCCATCAGGTGCCCGAGACGCAGACGTGCCGGGTGCGGCAGGTCGATCAGCATCGCGTGCAACCACCCGGCCGCGAAGGCGTCGCCTGCGCCGACCGGTTCCACGACCTGCACGGGTAGCGCGGGCTCGGTGAACCGACCGTCCGCGGTGAACGTCGTCGCGTCGACCGCTCCGTCCTTGACGACCAGGGTCTGCGGTTCGGGAAGCAGGTCGCGCACCTGGTCCGGGGTCGTCGTCCCCCACAGCGCGGTCGCCTCGTCGAGCCCGACGAACACCACGTCCGCCTGCCGCGCGAGACCGCGCAGGGTCAGGGCGGCCTCACGGGGGTCCGCCCACAGCACCGGCCGGTGGTTGACGTCGAAGCTGGTCGACACGCCGAGTTCGGGCGCGACCGCGAGCGCGTGCCCGACGGCGTCCGCACACGACACCGACAGCGCGGGGGTCACACCGGACAGGTGCAGGTGCCGGGGGCGCGCGGCGAACGCCCGGTCCACGTCGGCGCGGGACAGGTGCGACGCGGCGGACCCGTCGCGGTAGTAGGTGATCCGCGAGCCGTCCGCCGCCGGGTCCTTGAGGAAGAACCCGGTGCGGTTCCGGTCGCGGCGCAGGGTCAGCGACACGTCCACCCCGGCGGCCGCGACGTCGTCGAGCACCCTTGCGCCCAGCGCGTCGTCGCCGACCAGGCTGACCCACGCGACCGTGCTGCCGAGCAGCGCGAGGCCCTGCGCGACGTTCGACTCCGCGCCCGCCGTGGTGAGCGCGAAGCTCCCCGCCGAGCGCAGGGACCTGCCGTCGGCGGGAACGAGCTGCGCCATGCTCTCGCCGAGGCACGCGGCGTCCAGGCGCCTCATGCCCGCTCCACCGCGACGGGGGCGCCGTCCCGCTCCAGCGAGTCGACGGCGGCCAGGACGACGGCCAGGTCGTCGAACCCCTCCCGTCCCGGCACGACCGCTTCGCCGCCGACGCGGATCGCGCGGAGCCAGTCGTCGACCACGAGCCGATGACTGTCGTAGTAGTTCTCGGCGCCCCGGCTCTCGCTCCCGTCTGGCGTCCAGAGGCGGCACGCTCCCCCGGTGCCGCCGTAGTCGACCACGACGTCGAGCCGCCCGCCGGTGCCCACCACCGTCGCCTCGGTCTGCACCGCGGGTCCTGGACTGGACCAGGTCAGCAACGACGTCGCGATCCCGCCGCTCGTCATCCGGAGGGTCAGCACCACGGCGTCGGAGGCCCTGCCTCCCGCCGGGTGCGCCGTCACCACCTCGACGGGGCCGCTCAGGTGGCGGATCAGGCTGACCTGGTGGGTCCCCTGGTCGAGCAGGACGCCGCTGGAGGGCCCCTCGCCCCGGCGCCAGCCGTCGCGGATCCACACGCCGTCCACCCGGTAGGCGCGGGTGGACAGGATCGCGAGCACGTCGCCGACCTCCCCGGCGTCGAGCGCCGCACGGGCGTCGAGCACGGCCCGCAGGTGCGGGTAGTTCTCGGCCACCGCGAGGACGAGTCCGCTGTCCACCGCGGCCTCCACCATCCGCCGCGCTTCCGGCAGGCTCGTGGCGAGGGGTTTCTCCACCAGCACGTGGCAGCCCGCTTTCAGCGCCTCCAGCACGACCTCCGCGTGCAGGTGGTGCGGCACGCGCACGTCGGCCGCGGTGGCGCCGGTGACCCGCAGCGCCTCTGCCAGCGTGGCGAACGGCGCGGCACCGGTCACCGCCGCGACCCTGGCCGCGCGGCCGAGGTCGGGGTCGACGGCGGCGACGAGCGTCGGCGCGTCCGGTCCGGCGTACACGGAGCGGGCCACGATCTCGCCCATCGCGCCGCACCCCACCAGGGCGATCCTGGTCACGAGTTGCTCCTCTCGGGTCGGAACCGGTCGGCGGGCAGTCCGGTGACTGCCGTCCGGACCGCGAAGACCTTGCCCGCGTGGGGTTCCGCGGCCGACCGCTCGGGAGAGAAGTTCTCCTGCGAGGTCGTCACGAACAGCACCGACAGGTCCGGGCCGCCGAAGCAGCAGCTGCTGACCTGCGTGGCGGGCACGTCGACCCGCTCCAGCACCTCCCCGCGCGGGCTGAACCGCACCACGGCCGAACCACCCCACAACGCGATCCACAGGCAGCCCTCCGCGTCCGCGGTCATCCCGTCGGGCGCGCCGAGGTCCGGGTCGATCCCGAACGCCGCCTCCCGGCGGAGCAGGCGGCTGTCCCGGTCCAGCTCGACCAGGTCGACACGCTGGGTGGGCGTGTCGACGTAGTGGAACGCGTCCTGGTCGCGCCAGGCGATCCCGTTCGAGATCGTCACGTCGCCGAGCACGCGCTCCGTCCGGGTGCCTTCGAGCCGGTACAGCGACCCGGCTCCCGGCGTGCGGTCGTGGGCCATGCTGCCCGCCCACATCCGGCCGCGCGGGTCGCAGCACCCGTCGTTCATCCGGGTGCGTCCACCGTGCACCCGTTCGGGTTCGGCCAACGTCGTCACGGAACCGTCGACGCCGAGCAGGGCGAAGCCGAACTCGCTCGCGACGACCCAGCCGTCGTCGGGGGACGCGCACGGCACGACCGCCCCGACGGCTTGACCGAGTTCGTGGGTGCGAACGAGGTCGAGGCCGCCGGAGGACCACGCGGCCCGGTGCACGAGCCCCGCGTAGAGGTCCACCCACACCAGCTCCTGGCGCACGTCGTCCCACAGGGGCCCCTCGGCGTGCTCGGCGCGCGCGTCGAGGACCGCTTCGGCCTGGTGTGTCAGCATCTCGTTCCTCCCCCTGGGTGCTAGCCGCGCAGGCGCAGCGACGTGTACGAGTTGGCCGGGAACGTGTGGGTGAGCGTGGTTCCCCCGGCGATGTGGACCGTGGAGTCGTGCGGCACCACGTTGTGCGGGTTGCCTGCGGTGTTCACGCCGTTCGGCCGACCGTCCAGGGTGGTCACCGCAGCCGTGTCGGCGCGGAACCCGTCGAGGCGGACGGTGTAGGTCAGCGACTCGCCGGTGGCGTTGACCACGTCGATCGACAACTGCTCTCCGTCGGCCGAGGCGAGCGCGGTGGCGTTGACGAGCGCGTTCCCCCCGGTGATGTCGGCGCGGACCACGTCGGGCAGCCACGACTTCGCCTTCATCTGGTGGACGTAGTAGGGCGGCTGGCCCCAGACCGCGTTCTGGTTCAGGAAGATCAGGCCCTGGTTCCAGCCGTTGTCGTTCTGCCCGTCCACCTGGAGGGCGTTGGCCGACGACACCACGTCCACCTTCGGCCTGCGCTGCAACGCGTTGATCGTGTAGGCGTTGGCCAGTGCGCGGGCCAGGTCGTGCCGGTCGGCGTTCAGCTCGAAGACGACCACGCGGTACTGGGCGCCGGGGCTGATCCGGCCGAGCTGGTCGACGTAGCTGTCCAGCGCGCGGATCTGCGACTCCACACCGTCTGTCTGCTGCGTCCACAGGTGGATGTCGAAGTCGACCACGGCACCGTACTGCTTCGACAGGTTCAAGATCTTCTGGTGGGCGGCGAGCGTGTTCACCTTGCCGCCGCCGGTGAAGCGGAACGGGTCGACGATCACGTCGCTGTAGGTGAAGTCGCCGACCACGAGCACGATCGTCGGGTCGTAGGACCAGACGACGTCCGCGAGCGCCTTGAACTTCTGCCAGTAGGTCTCGTCGACGGCGTTCTCGTTGCCGAGCTGGATCCGCCGCACCGAGTACGGCGCGGGGTGGCCGTCGGCGGCGCGCCGTGCGCCCCACTCCGAGTTCGTCGGACCGTACAGGTACTGGAGCAGGTCGGCCACGTCCTGGGACGTCTCGTCGATGTTGAGCGACGGGACCGCTTCCACGCCCATCGCCTCGCCCAGCTGGAGGAACTCGAAGATCCCCCACCCGTTGGACTCGTACGGGTACCAGAAGCCCCTGGTCACGGGGCGCCGCACGACGTCGCCGATCATCGCCTTCCAGCGGTACTCGGAGACGTCGCCGCAGCCGCTGTTGGCGCACCCGCCGAACCGGATGGCCTTCAAGCCCTGCCGCACCATCGCGTCGACGACGTCCTTGCGCACGTGCTGGCCCTGGAAGCGGCCCCACGCGCCGGGTTCCAGGAAGGCGTAGCCGATGTCGACCGTGCCTGGCCGGGTCAGTTCGACGACGAACCGGGCGTGCGCGTCGGTCGCGTTCGGGGTCAGCGTGAACGTGGCGGTGCGCCACCCGGCTCCGGAGGCGCGGACCTCGGCGCGGGCGTGGGTGCGGCTGCCGTCGGCGTTCTGCAGGGCCACGCGCACGGTGTGGTCGGTGCGGAGCACGATCGTTCCCTCGTAGGGCCTTCCCGCCACGAGGCCGAGCCCCTGCCGGTTGAGCCCCCGGTTCTCCACGCCGACACCGCCGCGCCCGGAGACGAACCGGACGCGCTGGGCCTGCTCGCCCTTGAACGGGTCCGTCGTGTCGAGGGCGTACTCGCCGCGCGCGTCCCCCGTGGAGGTCGCGCGCCACATCCCGCTCACACCGGGCTGGTACGCGGGTTCCGCGAACGCCTCGCCGAACACCATCTGGCTGTAGAGACCGCCGTAGATCTCGTGGTTCACGTCCTCCAGGCCCGCGGCGACGTGCGTGTTCGGCACCCGGCTGACGACGTCGTCCGCGTGCACGGTCAGCTCGCGGACCAGTTCGGTCGGCACGAGCTTCCACGTCTGTCCGGCTCGTCCCGCGGTGCGGCTCCAGAGCTGGGTCTCGGTGCCCGCGGCCGTGGACCCGTCCTCGGTGGACAGCAGGCGCTGACCGGTCCCCCGGTTGGCGACGGTGACCGCACCGCCTCCGACGTCGTCGATCCGCCACTGCTGGTCGGGGTGAGTACCCAGGTAGTCCCACAGGTGCACGACCGCACCGTCACCAGAAGCACCGTTCACGGTGGACAGGGACTTCCCGTTGCCGTCGTTGACGATCCGGCGGAACCCGTCGCCGAGGTCGACGATCCGCCACAGCTGGCGGCGGTCGCCCGCGTAGGAGTCGATCGTCATGACCGGGTCGCCCCCCGCACCGGTGGCGCTCAGGACGTGACCGCTGGACTCCTCGACGAGCGTGTAGGTGAGCTCGGGCGCCGCGGTGGCCCTGGTGACGGTGACAACACTCGCCACGAGGGCGACCGCGAGGGTGCTGAGCAGGAGGCGGGCCATCCGCTCCCTCCCCCGGGTCATCGTCGGTTCCGTTCGAAGCCCCGGCTGCGCAGCCGGTCGGTCACCACGGCGACGGCGAGCACCGCGCCGAGCACGATCTGCTGGTAGTAGGGCGACACGTGCAGGATGACCAGCCCGTTGTTGATGAGGACGAGCAGTATCGCGCCGAAGGCGACGCCGACCACCCGGCCGACACCGCCCGCGAGGCCGACACCGCCGATCACGGCGGCGGCGATGGCGTTCAGCTCCCAGCCGGTGGCGATGCTGGGTTGGCCGACCGTCAGCCTGGCCGTCACCAGCACGCCGACGGCGGCGGCGCACGTGCTGCTCACGACGTAGGCGAGGATCACGCGACGCCGGGTGCGGATGCCCGCCAGCCGCGCGGCCTCGGCGTTGCCGCCGACGGCGTAGAGCTGACGGCCCTGGTAGGTGCGTTCGAGGAACAGCCAGGCGAGAACGCACGCCCCGACGAACAGCAGGGTCGGCACGGGGACGCCGGCGATCCGGTACTGCGCGATGCCGGTGAACACCGTGCCCACGCCGTCGATCGGGAAGCCCTCGGTCAGCGCCAGCGCGGCGCCCCTGGCCGCCACGAGCGTGACCAGCGTCGTCACGAACGGCGGCACCCCCAGCACCGTGACCGACAGGCCGTGCACGACGCCGATCACCGCGCCGGTGACCAGGGCCAGGGCGATGGCGATCACGTCGGGGAGTCCGGCGTGGACGTTCAGCCAGGCCGACCACACCCCCGAGAGCGCCACCACGGACCCGACGGACAGGTCGATGCCGCCGGTGATGATGACGAAGCTGACGCCGAGCGCGAGCAGTCCGTACTGGGCGAGGTCGACGCCCATCGTCTGGAGGTTCGGCACCCCGGCGAAGTTGCCGTTGGCCAGGGCGAAGACGGTGAAGGCCACCGCGACGGCGATGACCACGCCGATCTCCTTGCCGCGCAGGAACGCCCCGCCGAACGCGGTCTTCGGTGGTGGGGTCTCGATCAGCGACGAGGTCACTGCGCGGCTCCTTCCGGTACGTGGTTGGCCGCCGTCATCAGCGCGTGCTTGCTGTAGTCGGACCGCGGGATCGTGGTGACGAGCCGCCCGCCCGCGAGCACCGCGGTGCGGTGCGCCAGTCGCATCAACTCCTCCAGTTCCGAGGAGGCGATGACGACGGCCGTCCCTCGGGCGGCGAAGGACTCGACGAGGTGGTAGATCCCGGCCTTGGCGGCCACGTCCACACCGCGCGTGGGTTCGTCGAGCAGCAGCAGCCGCGGTTCCGCGGCGAACCAGCGGCCGAAGACCGCTCGCTGCTGGTTGCCGCCGGACAGCGTGCCGATCGGCTGCTCCTGCGTGGCGCAGCGGACCTCGACCGCCTTGCGCACCTCGTCGGTGAACGTCCGTTCCACCGCGGGGTCGAGCCAGGACCGGTGGGCGATGCGCGGCAGGGCCGCGAGCGAGATGTTCCAGCGGACCGGAGCCAGCGGCAGCAACGACTGCCGCGCGCGGTCCTCCGGCACCAGCCCGACACCGGACCGCACCGCGTCGGCGGGGTGCTTCGGCGCGTAGGGCCTTCCAGCCAGGCTCATCGTGCCGCCGGTGGTCCGCACGGCACCCATCAGGGCGTGGACCAGTCGGCTGCGCCCGGACCCCATCAACCCGGCGACGCCGAGGATCTCGCCCCGGCCGACGTCCAGATCGATCGGACCGATTCCGGCCGCCTCCAGCCCGCGCACGGTGAGCACGGGACCGCCGACCGCGGGCGGCGGGTCGCCCTCCACCAGCACTTCGGCCTCATCACCCGCCATCGCGCGGATCATCGCCTCGGTGGTGGCCCGCTCGGGCGTCAGGTCCGCGACGAGCCTGCCGTTGCGCATCACCAGCACGCGGTCGGCGATCTCGCGGACCTCGTCGAGCCGGTGCCCGATGAAGATGACCGCTCGTCCCTGCGCGGCGAGGTCCCTGGCGACGCGGATCACCCGCCGGGACTCGACCGGCCCGAGCGCGGAGGTGGGTTCGTCCAGCACCAGCACCTTCGGGTCGCGGCCGAGCGCCTTCGCGATCTCCACGAGCTGCTGCTGCGCGACCGGCAGCCTGGACACCGGCTGGTCGAGCGGGACGTCCGCGCCGATCAGGCCGAGCACCTCCCCGGCTGCGCGCTCGGTCGCCCGGCGGTCGAACAGCACCCCTCCCACGCCCGCACGGCGGCCCAGCATCAGGTTCTCCGCCACGGACATCTCCCCCACCAGCGGGAACTCCTGCGACACTGTCGCGACACCGAGTTCCTGCGCGTGCGCCGGGTCGCCGTTGCGCAGCTGCCGGCCACCCAGTTCCACGTGGCCGGCGTCGGCGGCGGTGGCTCCGGTCAGGACCCGGACCAGGGTCGACTTGCCGGCCCCGTTCTCGCCGAGCAGCGCCACCACCTCCCCGGCGGCCAGGGACAGCCGGTCGACGTGCAGCACCTCGACGGTGCCGTAGGTCTTGCGCAGCCCGGTGGCGTCGACCAGCGCCGTCACGAGGTCACACCCAGCTTCTTCAGGTCGTCGAGGTAGGTGGGCAGGTTCTCGGCGGTCACCAGGCCGATGCCGGAGCTCAGCGTCGTGGCTCCGTCCTGCTCCTCCAGGTAGGGCTTCAGCAGCGCGTCGGTCGCGTCCTCGCCGAGCACCTTCATGGCGGTGAGCACGTACACGCCGAGGTATCCCTGCTGGTAGGGACGTTGGAGCACCATCGCCTGGATGGTGCCGTCACGGACGAAGTCGACGGTCTTGGGCTCGGCGTCGTCCGCGACGATCTTCACCTGCCCGGACTTGCCCGCGGACTTGACGGCCTGGCCGGCGGCGGGACCGTCGTAGGACCAGACGGTGTACATCCCGGTGAGGTCGGGATTGGCCTGGAGAGCGGTCTGCGCGTTCGACAGCGCTTTCGACGGGTCGGCGTCGTCGTTCAGCGTGTCGACGATTTCAATGCCACTTCCCTCTAGCGCCTCGGTGAATCCGGCGATGCGCTGGGTCGCATTCGCGGCGGTGAGTGAACCGGTCAGAACGGCGACCTTCCCCGATCCGCCGAGCAACTTCTTCATCGCTTCTCCGGCCTGCCGCCCGGCCTCGGTGTTGGGCGTGCCGAGGTACACCACCGGGGCGGGCGTGCCGGACAGCGGCGAGTCGATCGCGACCACGCCGATGCCCTCGTTCTGCGCCGCGCCGACCGGACCGCGCACGGCGGCCGGGTCGACCGCCGAGACCGCGTACCCGTCGACCCTGTCGGCCCTCAGGGTGTCCAGGATGGACAGCTGGGTGTTGAGATCACCACCGGCCGGGGCTTGGAAGTCGGCCTGAACACCCAGCTTCCTGGCTGCGTTCTCCATCCCCGTGCGACCTTCGGCCCAGTAGGCCGACGGGCTGTTGATCACCATCGCGACTCGGACGCCGCTGGTGTCCCTGCCCTCCAGCGCCGTTTCGATCGCCTCGGCCAGTTCCCCGAGCTTCGCGTCGTTGAACGCGGTCGAGCCCTCCAGGCCGACCGGGGCGGCACCGCTCCCACCCGCCACGTCGTCGGCGGCGGAGGTGCACCCGGCGAGGAACAGGAAGGACACCGCGGTGATGGCCGTGGCGCTTGCTCGAACGCGTCTGCGGATCATGTCGAACCCCTCCGTTGCACCATGCGCACACCCTTGTGCGAATTAAGCACGTTCGAGCGAACAGTGCGCGGGGACCCGGTGACAGTCAAGATTTTCCGCGTTATCCACCGCTCGTGTTGCGCCCTGTGCACATCACCATTCCGCGAAGGACCCGTCGGGGTGGTTCCAGGTCGGCGTGCGCCACTGCCCACCGCGCTCGTGGGCCTTCCGGACCGAGGCCTCGTCGATCTCCACGCCGAGCCCCGCCCCCGTCGGACGCTCCACGTACCCGTCGGTGAAGGTGAAGACCTCCGGGTTCGCCACGTGGTCGAGCAGTTCGGCGGTGCTGTTGTAGTGGATGCCGAGCGACTGTTCCTGGATGAGGAAGTTGGGTGTCGCGAAGTCGACCTGGAGGCACGCGGCGAGCGCGAGCGGACCGAGAGGGCAGTGCGGTGCGAGGAACGCGTCGAAGGTCTCGGCGAGCGCGGCGATGCGCCGGACCTCGGAGATGCCGCCCGCGTGCGCGAGGTCGGGTTGCACGACCCGCACCCCGGCCTGGAGCACGGGCAGGAAGTCCGACCGGGAGAACAACCGCTCGCCGGTGGCGATCGGGGTCGTGGTGGACTCCACGATCCGGCGCAGGTTGGTGTGGTTGTTGCCGGGCAGCACCGGCTCCTCGACGAACAGCGGCGCCAGGGGCTCCAGCGCTTCGATCAGCCGGGGCGCGACGGCGGCGCTGACCCGGCCGTGGAAGTCGACGGCGAAGTCGTTGCCCCCGCCGAGCGCCTCGCGGACCTGCCCCGCCCGCTCCACGACCGCCGCCACCTCGTCCGCGCTCGGAATCGGCCCGAACTGCGCGGTGGCGTTCATCTTCACCGCCGTCATCCCCGCGTTCCGCTGAGCCTGCGCCGCGGCGGCGACGTCGTGCGGTGAGTCGCCGCCGATCCAGCCGTAGACCCGGACGCGGTCGCGCACGTGGCCGCCCAGCAGTTCGTGCACCGGCACGCCGTGCAGCCGCCCGACGATGTCCCACAACGCCTGGTCCAGCGCCGCGACGGCGGAGGACAGCACCGGACCGCCGCGGTAGAAGCCGCTCTTGACGAGGCGCTGCCAGTGGTCCTCGATCCGGCGCGGATCGGTGCCCACGAGCTGCTCGGCCAGCGCCGCGACCGCCGCCCCGGTGACGTCGGCGTACCCCTCCAGGCCGCCCTCGCCCCACCCGCACACGCCGGCGTCGGTCGACACCTTCACGAACATCCACCGAGGAGCCACCTGGAACGACTCGACCTCCGTGATGCGCATACCGACCCCTTCATTAGAGTATGATTAATCATACTTATTTTGGAGGCGATGTGAACCCTCTCCACGACCGCGGCGGCTCCGGCCTGCACGCGCGGGTCGTCGACGCCCTCGGCAGCCGCATCGCCGACGGCGGCATCCCGCCCGGCTCGGTGCTGTCGACCGAGGCCGTCGAGCAGGACCACGGCGTGTCCCGCTCGGTGGTGCGCGAGGTCGTGCGCACGCTCACCGGACTGGGCATGGTGGAGGCCCGCCAGCGCGTCGGCACGACGGTGCTGCCGGTGTCCTCGTGGGACCTGCTGGACCCGAGGGTGATCGCGTGGCGCGACGACGGCCCCGACGCGCTGCGCCAGCTCGACGAGCTGATCACCCTCCGGGAAGCTCTGGAGCCCGTGGCGGCCCACCGCGCAGCGGCGAACGACGACGGGTCCACCGCCGCCGCCCTGCGCGAGCACCTGGCGCTGATGGACGAGGCGTTCGAGGCGGCCGATCCGCGGGGTTTCGCCGCGGCCGACACCGCGTTCCACGGTGCCCTGCTGCGCGGTGCTCGCAACGACGTCCTCAGCCAGCTCGTGCAGACCGTGCACGCCACGCTGCACGCCCGGTACTCGGGCCACCGGATGTTCAGCGACGACACCCCGGAATCGCTGACGAGGCACCGCGAGCTGGTCGACGCCGTCGCGAGCGGCGACGCGGCGCGCGCGGAGGCGGTGTCGCGAGCGCTGGTGCGAGCGGCCCGCGTGGAGGTCCTGGGCGGTACCGACGAGGGGAAGCGCTGACATGACGTCGTTCGACCTGACCGGAAAGCTCGCCCTCGTCACCGGCTCGCGGCGCGGCATCGGCCGTGCCGTCGCGCGCGCCTACCTGGCCGCGGGAGCCCGTGTCGTCCTCAACGGCCCGGACGCCGCGCGTCTGGAGCCCGTCGCAGCCGAACTGCGCGCGCTCGCACCCCCGGACACCGTGCTCACCAGCGCGTTCGACGTGACCGACGAGTCGGCCGTCCTCGCCGCCGTCACCGAGCTGACCGACCGGCACGGCTGTCCGGACGTCCTGGTCAACAACGCGGGCATCCAGATCCGCGGACCGTTGACCGAGATCTCCCTCGCCGACTGGCGCCGAGTCGTGGACGTCGACCTGACCAGCGCGTTCATCGTCGGCCGCACGGTCGCGCGCGGCATGGTCGCCAGAGGTAGCGGCAAGATCATCAACATCTGCTCGGTGCAGAACCACCTGGTGCGTCCCACGACCGCGCCGTACGCGGCGGCCAAGAGCGGACTCGGCGGGCTCACGCGGTCCATGTGCGCGGAGTGGGCGCGCCACGGCGTCCAGGTCAACGGCCTCGCGCCGGGCTACCTCGACACCGACCTCAACGCGAGCCTCGTCGAGGACGCCGAGTTCACCTCGTGGATCACCTCGCGCACGCCCGCCGGCCGCTGGGGCCGCGTCGAGGACGTCACCGGTCCCGCCGTGTGGCTGGCCTCGGCCGCGTCGGACTTCGTGAACGGCCAGGTCGTGTACGTCGACGGCGGCCTGACGGCGGTGATCTGAGTGACGGTGATCCCGATGGGCCTCGCGCTGACCGTCCTCGGTCCCGGACGCCTGGAACTCCGCAGGTGGCCCGAGGTCGAGCCGGGTCCCGGCGACGCCCTGGTCGACGTCGCCTACGGCGGGATCTGCGGCTCGGACGTGCACTACTGGCAACGCGGCGAGGTCGGCGAATCCGTCCTGCGCGACCCGATGGTGCTGGGCCACGAGATCGTCGGCACCGTGCGCCACGCCGCCGCCGACGGCTCCGGACCGCCCGCGGGCACGGCCGTGGCGGTCCACCCGGCGCAGACCTGCGACGTGTGCCCGCACTGTCTGGGCGGCCGGTCCAACCTGTGCGCCGAGCTGCGCTACCTGGGCAGCGCCGCCCGCCGCCCGCACACCCAGGGCGGGTTCGCCGAACGGCTCGTCGTCCCCGGTGCTCGCCTCACGCCCGTGCCGGAGGGACTCGACCTGCGCACCGCCGCGCTGGCCGAACCCGCCTCGGTGGCACGGCACGCCCTGGCCCGCCTCGTGGACGGGGTGCGCGGCCGCACCGTCCTGATCACCGGAGCCGGTCCGATCGGGTTGCTGACCGTCGCCCTGGCCCACCTCGGCGGAGCCGCGGACATCATCGTCACAGACCTCCACCCACGCCCGCTGGCCATCGCGAGGAGAGTCGGGGCGACGCACACCGTCGAGGCGGGCAGCGACCTCCCCCCGGTGGACGTCGCGCTGGAGTCGGCCGGCTCTCCGGCCGCCCTGGCCGCCGCCTTGCGGGCCCTGCGTCCCGGCGGCACCCTGGTGCAGACCGGCCAACTGCCCTCAGCCGGCGTCACAGCACCGTTCCACCTCGCCGTGACGCGCGAACTCTCCATCACCGGCTCCAGTCGCTTCGCGGGCGACATGACCGACGCACTGGCGGTCATCAGCGCCCACCGGGCGTTGTTCGCGCCGATCATCTCGGCCGAGCACTCCCCCGGCGACGCTGCGGCGGCCCTCACCTCAGCCGCAGACCCGGCCACGTCGAGCAAGGTCCTGCTCCGCCTCGGCTGACCGGGGTCCGGCCGGGGTGAGCGCCGGAGTCGGCGGTGAGGGCACGCCCCGATCGACGTGCAGGAGCCGCTGCTGCCCCGTCCGTCGCGGTCGGGCCGGAGCGTTGACGTGGACTCCACGATCGCCGTCGACCCTCCGGCCGAGGCGGACATCGCGTACTGGGCGGACGAGGCGCGGGCGGCCCGATCCGGATTCCCGCCGGTCCGGTGGGACACCTCTCGCCAGGACAGCAGGCGGTCGACCGCTCCCCCGTCCGCGTCCGCGCGCTCGACCACGCGCCGCCCCTCCCCCAAGACCTGGCGACCACTGCGCAGACTCCGCTGCTCCACCGCCCGCACCACCGACCTGCCCCGAGCCGTCCTCGTCCTTCACCTCGCGGCCGAGCGAGGGTGGAACGGGCTCGGTCCCCCGTGTCCGACGGCGGCTCAGCCGCTCGGCGTCCTCTCCGGGCGGCGGCGGCGGAGGCGTGCCGCGATCCGGTACTCCCCGGGGGCACTTCCCCGGATCCGTTTGAACGCGCGGCTGAAGGCGTGGGGGGAGGAGTAGCCGACGGCCTTGGCGATGCTCTCGACCGGTTCGTCGGTGTCGCGCAGGCGCAGGACGGCGAGGTTCATCCGCCAGCGGGTCAGGTACTCCCCCGGTGGCTGACCGAGCGCGTGGGGGAACCGACGGGCCAGCGTGGCTCGGGAAACCGCGATGTGGTGAGCCAGGCTCGCCGTGGTCCACGGCTTCTCCGGCGCGGCGTGGATCGCTTCGAGGGCGTCACGCACGACGGGGTCGACGACAGCGCCGAGCCACGAGGCGGGCCGCTGCTCGGGTTGCTCGTCGAGCCACGCGCGGATGAACTGAACCAGCAGGAGGTCGATGAGACTGTTCACCGCGGCGACGGTGCCGACACCGGGACGGCTCAACTCCCCGGCGAGCAGGCCGATGGTTGCGGTGAGCGACGGGTTGTGGCGGGCCGAGAGCGACATCGACGTTCCCAGTACCGTGCGGACGGGTGTGTCCACCTCGGGATCCTGCTCGTAGTGCAGAGTGATCAACTCGGTCTCGGGCGGTCGGGTGCCGAGGGTGACGAGGTCACCACGCTCACGCGACTTCTCCGCAGAGGCGGCGTCGCACGCCCCCATGCGCACGCCCGGCCCGCTCGACAGACCGTGCCGGGTGCCCGGCGGGAGCAGGACGACATCACCGGCCCGAAGTCGCGTCGGTGTCGCGCCGGGGACGAGGAGCCAGGCACTGCCGCTGACGACCGCGTGCAGCGCGGCTCCGGGGAAGTCGTCGAGCCGGAGCCCCCACGTTCCTCCCGCTGCCGTGCGGGTGCCCACGGAGCCGCGGGCACCCGAGACGCGCAGCGCGTCGGCCAGAACGTCCACGTCCCTGCCAACACCGCGGGGAAGGACGGTGATTCCGGGCGCGGGCGGCATCATGACGCTGATCACGGCACGAACACGCCCGGCTTCTCGGCCACGGAGGCCTTGGCCCGGCGGCTCATGTCGTCCGTGGTGACTTCGATCTCACCGTTCTCGAGCGCGTCGAGCACGGCACTCACGAACTCCGCAGGTGAGCTCTTCTCCACGTCGATCGCGGCGCTCATGTCGGTGTCGACCATGCCGACGTGCGCGCCGAGAACCTGGGTGCCCTGGCCCGCGAGTTCCATGCGGACACCGGTGGTCAGGCTCCACTGCGCTGCTTTGCTGACCGCGTAGGAGCCGCTGCCGGGGAAGGTGAACCACGACGCCGCGGACAGGACGTTGATGATGCCTCCACCGCCGACGCGCCCCAGGCCGGGTGCGAACGCGCGGGTGACGTCGAGGGTGCCGAAGACGTTGACGTCGATCTCGGCACGCATCTTCGCAACGTCGCCGTCGACGAGGTTCTGCGCGTTGGCGATGCCGGCGTTGTTGACGAGCAGGGTGACGTCGCGAGCCTGCTCGGCCGCGGCGGCGACCGACGCGGGGTCGGTGACGTCCAGGACCAGCGGCACCGCACCGGGAACACCGGGGGCGACACCGCGCCGGGACGCGGCGTAGACCTTGGCCGCACCGCGCTGCAGCAGCAGTTCGACGAAAGCGGCACCGATCCCCCGGTTGGCGCCGGTGACCAGGGCGATGGAGTTCTCGATCTTCATGGTGTCGTCCTCTTCTGGGTGTGTGCGGTGGTCGGGTCGGAAGCGGTGTGCGGCGGGGCGTTCGAGGGTGCGGATGCGAGTCGCGACGCCTTGCACGAAGGAGCACAGGAGCGGTTCGGCGGTGCCGACGTGCCCACCGACGGGTGTTGCTGACGACCGCTGCTTCCCGTTCTCCCCCGGCGAGATCCCCACCGCGCGGACGCGTGGCGACCGATGACGCGTGGTGCGTTCACGGAGGCACCGGGGTCTTGCCGACGTCGCGGCCGCTCAGCACGTCGCGGAACGCCTGCGGAGCGTTGTCGATGGCGTGGACGACGGTCTCCGTGTGCCGGACACGACCCTCGCGCACCGCGGGGACGACGCTCGAGCACCTCACCCGTCCCCGGCACGGTCGATCACGGCGAAGTCGTCGTGGCGAGGCACGTCGACCTGACGACGTACGAGGTGGATCACGCAACTCTCGACCATGAGGCGACCTTCTCGTGAGCGGACGGGTGAGGCGAGACGTGGCGGTGACACGCGGACGCACCATCGCCGGTGGTAGGACTCCCACGCTAGGGGCCGCGGCGGTACGGGTCTGTGATCGTCTGTGTCGCCGCTGTGCCCGTCCGTCTCACCGACCTCGTCGGTGACGAGCGGGTTCTGGCCCTCGTCCGGCGAAGGTCGTCGTCGAAGCAGTCGTGGCGCTGTCCGGTGGTGCCGGCGCAGGTTCGACGCTGCCGGTCGGGTCGACGACCCCCGTCGCGGAGACCGCGCTTCGACGCCCGCTTCCCGCGGTCGACCGCTCGTGCACCGAACGTGCGCCAGGCCCCGGAGCCGACCTGCGCAGCTACTCGTTCCTCTCACCGCTGGAGAGCGGTGAGAGGAACGGACACCACCGCGGCACTCACGATCGCGGACTTCCGTGCTGACACCGAACACGTCGTCCACCTGGCTCTCGTCGCCGGGCGCTACCGCGTCCACGGAGAGGTCCGGTGCGGCCGTCCGCCGGACGGCGTCGGGTGAGAACAGGACGAGGCCGCCGTCCCGACCGATGGGCACGAAGGCGCAGCGGCAGGCGTCCCGTTCACCTGGGGAACACGACCGGGCCAGCACCGCCCCCACGCCGACCACGCAGAGACGAGGACCCGTACGACGCAGGACACGAACCGGAACGCACCGCACCGCAGAAGGGCCACGTGCTCGTCGCCACCGATGTGCGCGTCGTGGGTGTCGTCGCCGGGACCACCGTGACGCGTGGCCTGCCGGCCGACCGAGCCACCGTCGGAGCGTCACCGGTGGACACCGGGACCCGACCGGGCAGCATGGCTGATGCTCGATCCGCGGTCCCTAGCCCGCTCCTGGCACCGGTCGCCCGGGGCACTTCTCACGCCACCTTGATGACGACCTTGCCCGAGGCGTGGCCGTTCTCGACGGCGGCGAGGGCGGCCGGGGCGTCGGAGAGCGGGTGGACCGCGGTGATCACGGGAGCGAGGACTCCGTCGAGGGCCAGCTGGGCGGATCGCTCCAGGTTCTCGCGGTCGAGGCGACGCTCGACGAAACGCCCACCGAGATCGGACACGGACACGTCACCCACGGCGACGACGTTGCGGGGATCGCGGGCCAGCGGAGCGACCGCCCGCAGCGAGGTGCCTCCGACCAGGTCGACGATCCCGTCGAAGCCGTCCGGAACCAGCTCGCGCGCCGCGACGACGACGTCCCCGGCGGTGTAGTCGACGAACCGCACCCCGGCGGCTTCGGCGTGCTCGCGCTTGGCGGTGCTCCCGGTGCCGACCACACGCAGCTCGCGCCCGATGGCCAGCCGGGCGACGGCAAGGCCGACCCCGCCCCCGACCCCGTTGACCAGGAGCGTGGCACCGGCCGGGAGGCCGAGCTGGTCGAGCACGTCCACCGCGGTCGTCCCGGCCACCGGCAGCGTTGCCGCCACGGTCGCCGACAGGCCCGTCGGGATGCGCGCGGTGTTCGGCGCGGACAGCACCGTCGTCTCGGCGTAGGTGCCACCACCGGTGAGCGCGAAGCCGAAGACCTCGTCACCCACCTCGAGCCCGTCGACGTCCTCACCGAGGGCGAGAACGGTTCCCGCTGCCTCCATGCCCAGCACGCGGGGAAACGGACGCCCGCCGTCGAGCCCGGGGGCCAGACCCGAGCGCACGACGTGGTCGAGGGGATTCACACCGGCCACGGTGACCCGGATCAGCACCTCACCGCGATCGGGGACGAGATCAGGACGGTCGAAGAACTCCTGCACCTCGGGCCCGCCGTGCTCGCTGAAACCCCATGCTCGTCCCATTTTCTGCCGCCTCGTGTGACCGACCCGGTGGTTCCGGGCGTTGTCTCCATCGTCACCCCTGACATCGTTGTGAGGGGCAAACGGTTGAGGTGCAGGTCACAGCACTAGGCCGACCGCGCCTCTGGTTCCGGGGTCGTGGACAGCTGCGTCCGGTGTCGCGCGTTGACCTCGATCAGCACGTCGAGTGCGTTCCGGGTCTGGATCAGGTGCGCGATGTCGACGTCGATCCGGTCGCGGACGCGCATCATCGCCGTGAGCGTCTCCTCGGCCACGCTCAGGTCACCGGGGACGTCCACGCACGGCAGCACGGTCGCGATCACCCGACTGGACATACCCGCGTCGAAGAGCTGCCGGATGAGCGACACCCGCTGGACCTCGAAATCGGAATAGTGGCGCTGCCCCGAGTCGGAGCGCGAACTGACCAGCAGACCCTGCTCTTCGTAGTACCGCAGTGAGCGCGGACTCACGCCCGTGCGCTTGGACAGTTCGCCGATTCGCATTCCCGCGAGGTTACGCCCGTGCGCTCCGGGCTCAGACGGTCGGCGAGTCGTGGACGCGCGCCGACACCACCACCCAGAAGGAAGTCCCACGTGGTGGGTCGTGTGAAGCACGTCAGCGCTGCGGCCGGGGTGAGGTGGGCGCGGTGGTTGAGCGCGAGGCGTTCGTAGCGGACGGTCGGCCGACGGTAGAAGCGGCGGCGTCGGCCCACCGTCCCCTCTTCGGCGTGGCGAACCACTCCGCAGCGCACCGGACCGGTGGCACCCCACCGTCACCGTGTCCCCTGCCGCCGAGGAACCTCCGCGTTCCGGCCGCAGGAGAATGCGGCCATGAGCAACGGGGAAAGACGTGCCGCGGTAGCGGCGCTGATCGGACTCGCGGGAAGCCCCGACCACCGCGACAGGGCCGACGCGGGCCGCGGCCTGGCCAGTTTCGCCGAGATGCCGGAGGCCGGGGAGGCGCTGCTGGGACTCGTGCTCGATGCCGGTGACACGTTCGTCACCCGCGTGACGGCGGAGGCGTTGCTCAGGCGTCAGGACTCGGCCGGGCTTGCCGTGGTGGCCGCTGCCCTGGCCACCGCCGACCTCGACCACGTCGACTGGATCCACACCGCGGTGCTCGACGTGTTCGGGGTGATCGACGGAGAACGGGACGCCGCTGTGCGGGAGTGCGAGGCGCTGGAACGGGACGCCGATGAGCGGACGCGCCAGGGCGCGGGCCAGTTGACCGCCGTGCTCACCGGGATCACCCCGATCCTCCACGCAGCGCGGAACGACCGATCACCGACGAGGTGCCGGTGATCGTGCCGCGCTGCCGGGCGTCGCAGCCGTGGGAGGTACCGGCCGCGCAACCGGCGCTGTGACGACGGGTGCTGCGCCGTCCTCCGGCTTCGGCAGGGACCCGCTGTGCGGTGCCGACCACTGCCGTCGGTCGCAGGTGCCGGCCCCGTCCCACCGGCCCGGTCCCCGCTCCGCGGACCAGGAGGGGTGCTCGGTGCCCGTCCAGCCGGACCCCGGACCCGACGACAGCACAGGTCTTCAGCTCGTGGTGGTGGTTCTCGGTGTCGACCTGCGCGTCGGCATCCGGCCGGAACTCGCTGAGATCGCTCCGGTGGTGCGGGTGGGGGTGTCAGTGCGTGGTCGGCAGGAGGCAGGAGTAGGCCGCGGGGAGCGCGTTCACGAAGGTTCCGCCGGCCCCGGTGCAGATTGCACGAGCCTCGGGAACGCGGCGGTTGTTCGAACTGAGGGGGTTGAACACGCAGACGTAGCCCACCGGGTTCACGGTGAGGGACAACACGCCACCGGTCGTGGTGCACAGAACGGTCGCGTTCCCCAGGCCCGAGCCCGGCCCCGTGGTCGGCGGGGTGCTCGTGTTCTCGCAGTTGGCGTGGATGTCCGGGTCCGGGGCGGGGCCCTGGCAGGTGTCGGTGCCGAGGCCGCCGTCGAGGCTGTCCTGACTGCCGTCGTTGGACGCGCCGACGAGGATGTCGTTGCCGGCGCTGCCGGAGATCGTGTCGATGCCCAGGCCACCGTTGAGGGTGTCGTCGCCGGTGCCGCCGGTCAGGGTGTCGTTGCCGTCGCCACCGTTGATCGTGTCGTTGAAGTCCGAGCCGGTGATGGTGTCGTTGCCCGCGTTGCCGTTGATCGTCTTGCCGGGGTTCGTGCCGCCGCAGTCGATCGTGTCGTTGCCGGGGGTGCCGGTGACGACGGTGTCGGTCTGGGTCACGCCGGCGCTGACGACGCAGTCAACGGCGGCGTGCGCGGTCAGGGGGGTGACCGCCGATAAGAACGGGACGGCGAGGAAGCCGGCCAGTGCGACGACGGCTCCTCGGCGAATCTGGCTCTGCTGAATTCTCATGATCGTTCCCTCGACGCGTTGTTGATGACGACTCGCACAGCGTGATGCGCTGGCGAAACCGACTTGCTGTGAATCGCACACCGCACAGCCGACGTGACTGTCGGTGCCCACTTCCTCCGCACAGAAGAAATTCGGCTCGCGCTGCGCGACCGTTCACGACGGATGGCTCACGTCACCGAGATCTGGGTGTACCACAGGACATTACTCCTGCCGCAGCAAATAGTGACGCCGGATCGCCCGAATGGACGCACGTCGTGTACGCCAGCAGGACGTCTCGCCGGTGCGCACGGGCGGTACTCGACCGACGGCCCGGGTCCGGCCAGCACGTCGCACCAGACACGACAAATCGAGACCGAGCGGGATTCGATCCGTTGACGTGATTGCCACGCCCTCCGGAGAATCGACTCGAATGATCGACACCCGACGACCGAGCTGGTCAGCTGCGCAACGGAACCAGTGACATCGTCCTGGTCGACCGAGCCGTGGACCGGTACGCCCCCGCCGGTGGGGCTTGCCGGAAGTCGTACCGGTCGGACTCCGGCATCAGAGGCCGAGCAGGAGAAAAAGACGGCTCCGGCAGCACCGGGAATCCCGGCCACGGTGCCGGAGTCGATCAGACCACCGACGACCATTCCCACGCCGAGCGCTCCCCGAGTCATAGATCTGATGGACTTTGGCCACCGCATCTTTCGGGACACGATCGATTGACGGCCCGTGCGACGCACCAGTGGCCAGAATGTACGAGTGGTCCGGACGTGCGCGGGCACGATTCGAGTCGGCTGACACCGTCCACCGGTGGACAGAAATCGGCGTGCGGTCCACCTCCGACCGGTGCGGAGTTGACGCCACCGGGAGCCGGGGAAACAAGCACCGACCCCGTGCCGTTCGAGGAGTCGCCGTCGCCGGCAGAGCGCGGGTGTCACCGTGGTGAAAGTACGTCCGGACGATCGTGCCCTGCTGTACGAGTCGGCCCGTTGCCTGCTGTCCGCGCCGTCGATGCTTCTCCGCGGTGAGCCAGCGACGGACGCCGAGCTGCTCGTGTTGCGGCACGAGCCCGCCGACCGGCCCCGGTTCACCGCTCTGCCCGGGGGTGGTGGATCGTCCACATCGGCCGGAGGTCTTCCCGTCACGCCGGGCACCCTGCTCACCCGGCATCACACGTTCGTGACCGGCAAGTGGGACCGCGCTGCGCGTCGACGCGCCGGACGTCCACCGGCGCGAGCGGCGGTCGAGTCGCGCGTGCTGCGGCTCGTCAAGGAGAACCCGCACGACCTCGACACCCACAGCACGACGCGGCGGGTGCGCGGGTCGGCGAGCAGTCCTGTCCTGTCCGGAGATGGCCGCGGAGGCGTCACGGGGAGCGCGCGCAGAAGACCAGGGCGTGGGCCGCGGGTGAGCGAGATCCGTGCTGGATGCGGAGCGGCCGCCCGCCACCCGCGACGCCGATATCCACACAGGACGAATCGCCGTCGAACGCTGCATCGACGAGATCGAGGTGTGGCGCGAACTCGCCACCCGCCACGAAAGACGCCCGAGAGCTGCCTCGCCGACCCGCACCTGCGCGGAGCACTGCTCCGGGTCCACGGGCCCACTGGATGATCACCGCTCCGGACAGGCCCTACAGGGCTGGCAGCGTCGTCAACGACAGGTCGCGGAACACGTCTCGGATCTGGTGGCCGACGCCGTCGTTGCCTGCTCCGCCCCAGTGCAAGCCGACCACGGCTCCGTCCGGCTGGACGTAGAGCGCGCCCGAGTCACCGGCGTCGGAGAAGTCCGCGCTGTCACCGTCGATCCACAGGTCAGACCGCGACCCGCTGTGTCCGGAGTCGTAGTCGATCAGGTCGACGACTCCTGCGGTGAGTCCCGTGGTCCGCCCGGTCTTGCGCACCGTCTGGCCGATGGCGGCGTCGGCGATCGACAACACGGCCGGACCGAGTCCGAGAACGACCAGGTCCGCGACCACCTCGCTCACCGGAGCAGCGATCGCCGCATCCAGCTCACCCGCCCGGAGCACGACAGCGACCTCGTCGGCGGGCAGGATCCCACCGTCCTCCGCCGACGGCTGCGGAACTCGAGTACCCGCCAGCGACCCGAACACGTGCCGGTTGGACAGCGCGACGGCCTGGTTCGTCACCGTGTCCCACACCCAGCCGCCCAGGGTGCCGGCGAATCCGGCGCTCACCCCGCCGGGCACCGGCCGCACCCGGCTCCCCAGTGACACCGCAGCCGCCTCCAGCAGCGGCGACGGCCGCTGCTGGACATCGACCGGCACGACCACCTCACGCCCGTCCGGCGTGGTGAACCGCAGCGTTCGTGGCACCAGGCGGTCTTCGGGGACCTGGTCGGGCGGCAGCTTCCTGCTCAGGTGGACGACGATCGCGTACTCGTCGGTCAGCGTGCCGGCCCGACGGCGCAGGCCGACGCCCACACCGTGCACGTCGGGGTTGGCGAGCAGGTCAGCGCCGAGGTGCTCCCGCGCCACGCGAACGGCGTCGAGCCCGACAGACGGCCGGGGGGCCGCCACCGGTCAGCCCCCGTCCGGCGCTTGCACCACGGGATGTCCGCCGTCGGCCCCGGCGTCGCCCCCGCCGTGCGGGAACTGGGGCTGGCCTCCCGGCGGCAACCCCGGGTTGGTCACGCCGCAACCGCACTCCGCGATGACCTGCGCGTGCTTGCGGCTCGACCCGCTGAGCCGGTCGTTGCCGAGCAGTTCGTCGGTGATGAGCCGCCTGATCACCTGGACGGGTGCGGTGCTGACGTGGATCGATCCGATCCCGGCCGACTCCAGAGCCTGCTTCGCTTCGTCCCACAGGTCGTTCTTGGCGAGGAAGCTGACGAACCCGATGAAGTTCTCGATCGGGGTCTCGGTGAGGTCTTGCTGCTCTTCGTAGGACGACGACATGCGATCACGTTCCCTCGAGTCGTTTCCCGGCAGGCGAGCACCTCAATCATCCGGCCGGAATGCGGGCCGAGAAGCGCAATCCCCCCGTTCAGGTGAAAGACCCGTGGTGCGGCGCTGACTGTTCGCGCCGGTCGTGCGCACCGGGAGGATCTGGCCGGCAGTTGCGGCATCCGGCCGTGCGCGGGTGCGGTTGCCGCAGGTCGCTGGCCGCCCCCGTGAACCGGGGGGCGGCCAGCGGGCGGATCAGCGGCGCAGCAGGCTGCGGAGCTTGGGCGAGGCGACGAGCGCGGCGCCGGCCGCGACCAGCACACCACCCAGGACGAGCAGCCACGTGCCGTTGAAACCGGTGTCCGCCAGCCCGTCCGACGAGCCGGGCGCGGCGACGACGGCCGCGGAGCTGGTCGTCGTGGGCGCGACGCTGCCCGACGGGACCTGCGGACCGGTCGAGACGCCGGGCGTCACAGACCCGGTGGACTCGGCCGGCTCGGTGGACCCGGTCGGCTCCGTGGACTCGGTCGGCGGGATCGACCGGGTCGGCTCGGTCGGCCGGGTCGGTTCGGTCGGCCGGGTCGGCTCGGTCGAGGTGGCGACCTTCTCGACGCAGACGAACCAGTGGCTGATGCCCGCGATGTTGCCGCCGTTGTTCACCGGGGGGTGCAGGTCGAGCCACGGCAGGTCACCGAGGGCGGTCGCCGGGTAGGTGTTGTAGGCGTCGCCGCCCTTGACCACCACGCCGGTGAGCACGTGGCCCGGAGGGAACGCGGTGATGTCGATGTCGTGGCCCTCGACGGTGAAGGTGCCCGCGGTCGGCGCGGCCTCGTCACCGGGCAGGCCCGCGACCTCGCAGCCGTTGCCGGGCTGGCCGAGGTCGACGTTCTTGGTCGCGCCGAGCACGGCGCGCGGGTCGCCGGTCTCGTTCTGCCGCGGGCTCGCGAAGGCGGCGGTGGTGGACAGACCTGCGGTGATCAGCACCATCAGGGCGGTGCCGATCAGTCGTCGTGCGGTGAAGCGCATGGGTGCTCCGAGGGGAGGATGTGAGGCCGGTCGGCGTATCCAACTACGCCGACCGCCGATCCGGCCCCGGACTTCGCCCTGGTGGGGCGAGTCGCGCCCTGTTCGTTACGCACCGGTGATGGTCGGGTCTGCGCCAGCCGGGCGGAGGCGCGTGCGCTGTCCGGCACGGGAAGGACTTCGCGCGGGAGCGAGCACGGACGACGTGGTGGACGAGCCCATCGCGCGAACCGGACACGGGCGAGGTGGGCGGCGGCAGGACGCGGAAGAGCCCGCCGACCTGGACTTCCCCCGAGGCCAGCGGACTCCTTCAGACCGTGGGAACGACAGGATCCGAACCTGCGGACCCCCGGACCCGCCCAGAAGATGATCCGACCCGAGAGACGTCGTCTTCTCGAACTGCCCCGGCGCACGTGACGCCACGTGACTCCTCGTGCCACCTCCAGCGGGTCCACGGCTCCTCATCGCCCTCCTGGTCGCAGAACTCGCACGCACACGTGACGCCACGTGAATCACGTGGCGCGCGAGTTCTGGAGCAGGTCGTCGCAGAAGGCGGCGACGTCGTCTCCGACGAGTTCCAGGACCCCCTGCCAGCCGCAACGCCCTCCTCGAAGAAGTCGACGACCCCTGAGAGCAGGTTCCGGTCGGTCAGGCCGACCGGGCCGACCTTGAAGAGGTACCTCTGCATCTCCTCGCAGACGATCCGGTAGTCCGGCGGGAGCGCCTCGACCCGCGCCACGTGCGCCCGCCACTGCTTCTTGCCCTCGATGACGTCCCGAATTCCCACGTCATCCCCCCAGGCACGTCCTGGACGTCCTGCCCGTCGGCCGCCGTCTCTTCGAGCAGTCCCAGGACGCCGTCGAGGATCGGCACCAGGTTTCGACCCGTGAAGTCCGCGTGGGGCAGGAGATGACCTCCGACCTCCTCCCACGCGGCCCGGTGGTCGGCCGGCAACGCCGGCGCCCGGACTTCGAACGCCTTCCAGTCCCTCGTGAGATCGCTGCCCGTGACGGTCTTCCAGAAGTTCATCTCCCGCCCTCCCTGAGCTCGTCGATCCGCGATGTGACGTACTCCCACTTCGCCCAGAACCTCGCGAGCTCGGCGCGTCCCGCGTCGTTGAGCGCGTAGAACTTGCGCGGCGGGCCCAGCTCGGAGGGGCGTCTCGTCACCTGGACGAGCCCGTTCTTCTCCAGTCGCAGCAGGATGGCGTACACCGTTCCCTCGACGACGTCGGCGAAGCCGAGCTCGTTCAGCCGACGCGTGATGACGTACCCGTAGGTCTCCTCACCACCGACGATCTCGAGCACGCAGCCCTCGAGCGTGCCCTTCAGCATCTCCGTCAGGTCGTCCATCGTGAGCCCTCTTCACCGTTTCCACTACTCGGCGATACCGAGTACCACTACACAGTAGCACCAAGTAGTGAACCGGCGCGGAAGCGATGGCGCCGGTCGGCGGTGACCGGTGGACGGCCAGGACGACGCCGAGCGGGAAGGCGAAGCGGACGTCATGATCTCGGAACGTCCTCGCACCAGCAGAGTCGTCGTGCCGACTCGTTCTGAGCCGGTCCTGTGGCCCGTCCTCGACGACGTCCCGGCGCGGGGAGCCGTGCCGGTGTGCCGGTTCCTGCTCCGTCTCCGGAAGTTCCGCTGCGCGGATTCTGCTCACCCGAGGCAGGAGCCGAGGGCGCGGTGCTGGAGCACGGCGACGCGAACGCCGTGCGGGTCCTGGTGCGGGAGTGGTCCAGGCACCCGGCCCTCGCCCCGGCGTGGTCCCTCCCCGCCGCGACGCAGAAACCCGGGACGCCGGGGTGACCCACGTGCACAGCGACGACCGGCGCCACGACGGGGAGCGCCTTCGACCAGGTGGTGCGATCGGTGGACCACCGGCACCGTCGTGCGCCGCCTCGAACCACGATCAGGTGCCTCCTGAGCGCCCTGATCCGCGCACAGCGCGTGAGGCGTCGATCTCGCCGGCGGCGACCGACTTCCGACCGCCGGGCACCGCTCGTGCTCGCCCGTCTGCGCGGGTGGTGACGCCTGCATCCGGCTCGCGGCCGGGTTCGGCACCTCGGCGAGCGCCCCCGCCGCGCCGGTCACGGCGTGCGGAACTGCTCCACCAGCGCCACGTACCCGCTGGCGCCGTGACCGGCGGCCGCCGCTCGTTCGGCCAGCGCCTTGACGAGCCTCGGCAGCTCTGCGTTGACGCCGAGCGACTCGCTCTCCTGGACGACGTTCGCCATCGCCGCCAGGTGGGTGTCGACGGTGCCGTCGTCGGCCGGGTAGGTGGCGTCGTCGACCTGCCGCGCGTAACCCGGCAACCAGCCCGCGACCGTGTCGATCGCCGTCCGGGCGATGGGGAGGTACGCCGTGGCGGACACACCGGCCGTGCCGAGGATCGCGGCGCCGTTGAGGAAGCCGTCGAGCATGCCCCACACGAGGACGAGCGTGGCCATCTCGTGCGTGGCCGACAGTCCGGGGTCGTCGCCGAGGTGGAGGCCCGTGCCGAGGCTGTCCAGCGTGAGCGCGTGGGCGTCGTACAGCGGTCGCGGCCCGCTGTAGGCGACCACGGAGCTGGCCGTGCCGACGGCCTCCGGCACGGCCATGATCCCGCCGTCGAGGTAGCCGCCGCCGCGGCGCGCCACCTCCTCGGCGCGCGCTCTGGCGCGTGAGGGAGTCCCGGAGGTCAGGTTCACCACGACCCGGCCGTCGAGCGGCCCGTCGAGGACGTCGGCCACGGCGTCGTCGTCCGACACGCAGACCACCACGAGCGGAGCGGCCGCGATCGCGGCCGCCGGAGACTCCGCGAGCGTCGCACCCCGCGCCACGAGGTCGTCGGCCTTGGCCGTCGTGCGGTTCCAGACGGTCGTCGGGTGTCCCGCGCGCAGGAACGCCCCGGCGAGGGCGCCGCCCATCAGTCCGAGACCCAGAACCGTGACGGGTGTGCCGGTGTGCGTCATGTGCTCCTCCTCCGATCGGTGGCACGATCATCGACGTTCATACCGATGTGAAGGTCAAGGAGAATCCACGTGCTGATCGGAGAGCTGAGCCGACGGACCCAGGTGAACCCGCACCAACTGCGGTACTACGAGGCGCAGGGCCTGCTGACGCCCGATCGCGCCGGCAACGGCTACCGCGACTACGACGAGAACGCCGTGCTGGCCGTGACCCAGATCAGGAGGCTGCTCGACGCCGGGTTGTCGACCCAGGAGATCGGGTACCTCCAACCGTGCGTCACCGGCGAGGCCCCCGAGCTGAAGCCCTGCCCGGAGACCCTGGACCTGCTGCGGGAGCGCATCACCGGACTGGACCAGCAGATCGACACGCTCGTCCGATCCCGCCAGACGCTGCGGGAGTACCTGGCGGCCACGGAGCTGCGGCTGTCGAGCTAGGTGTTGCGGTTCATGACGTCGGTGACGACCAGCAGGGCCCGAGCGGACACCGTGCCGACTCGTGCCCGGCGTCACGTCCACGGGCTGGTGGCCTGCAACACCGCCTCGCTCAGCGCGGCGGTGCGCAGACGGGTGACCTCCTGGTACTCCGGATCGGCGACCATGCGACCGAACGCGGCGCGGTCGGGGTAACGCACGACGACCACCGCGTCCCAGCTCTGCCCGTCCTCCGCGACCAGCACCGTGGAGCCGGTGCCCGCGTAGAGGACCTCTCCCCCGTGGCGGGGCAGGAACGTCTCGCTCAACCGGCGCGCGTACTCCCGGTAGGTCTCGACGCCGCCCTCGGTGAACCGGAGCAGGTTGAGCATCACCACCGGCCCGCCCCGGTCCTCGGCGAGCAGTCGTTTCAGATCGGCACCCCGCGGATCGACGGCCATGCCGTCATCGTGGCCACGGGTACCGCGGATCGCATCGGTCGATCCACCGGTTCCGCACACCGGCGGGCGCGTCGTCGACCGATTTCGACGGGGTGCGGCCGCACCACCGGGTGAGAGCTGGCCCCGGCCATTCCCCGTACGTGCTGGAGTTCGCCGGTTGAGGGGGTGGTGGCGCGCAGGACGCGGCGGGCGGCACCGCAGGCACGGCACGCCCTCGACGAGGTCACAGAGCTTGCTCGTCCTTGCCGGCGGAGGTGCGGGTGGACGCGCCGCCGAGTTGCCGGGCGGTGTTGACCAGTCCTTCCATGCTGAAGGCCTGCGGGGTGTTGCCCATGTGGCGTCCGGTGGCGGTGTCGTACTCCTCGCTGAGCAGGCCGACGTCGTTGCGCAGGTCGAGCAGCCGCTCGAACAGCTCACGGGCCTCGTCGACGCGGCCCGTGCCGTGCAGTGCGTCGGCGAGCCAGAACGTGCAGACCAGGAACGCGCCCTCGGTGCCGGGCAGGCCGTCAACGCCGCCGTCGGCGTCGGTGCGGTAGCGCAGCACGAATCCGTCCTCGCACAGGTCGCGGCGCACGGCGTCCACCGTGCCCCGCACGCGGGGGTCGTCGTGGGGGAGGAAACCGACCCTGGGGATGAGCAGCAGGGCCGCGTCCAACCCCTGCGAACCGTAGAACTGGGTGAAGGTGCCCCGCTCCGGGTCGTACCCCCTGTCGCACACCTCGGTGTGGATGCGGTCGCGCACCTCCCGCCACCGGTCGACCGGGCCGTCCAGGCCGTGCTTCTCGACCGTGTGCACGGCGCGGTCCAGGCCGGCCCACGCCATGACCTTGGAGTGCACGAAGTGCCGACGCGGGCCGCGCACCTCCCACAGGCCGTTGTCCGGGTCGTCCCAGTGCCCCTCCAGGTGCTCCAGCAGCGCCCGTTGCAGGCCCCACGCCGTGTCGGTGGTGGACAGTCCCGCTTCGCGCGCCAGGTGCAGTCCGTCGAGGACCTCGCCCCACACGTCGAGCTGGAACTGGTCGGCGGCGGCGTTGCCCACCCGGACCGGCGACGCACCCTCGTAACCGGACAGCCAGGGCAGGGTCTGCTCGGTCAGTCGCCTGCGGCCGTCGAGGCCGTACATGATCTGCAGCTTCGCCGGGTCGCCGGCCACCGCGCGCACCAGCCACTCGCGCCAGGCTCGCGCCTCGGCCACGAACCCCGTGCCCAGCAACGCCTGGAGGGTGAACGTGGCGTCGCGCAGCCAGCAGTAGCGGTAGTCCCAGTTGCGCGGACCGCCCCACTGCTCGGGCAGCGAGGTGGTGGCCGCGGCGACGATGCCCCCGGTGGGTGCGTAGGTCAGGGCCTTGAGCGTGACCAGAGCGCGACGCACCGCCTCGGACCACGGGCCGTCGTAGGTGCAGCGACTGATCCAGCCCGCCCAGAAGTCCTCGGTGTCGGAGATCGCCTGGTCGGCGTGCACGGCGTGCGGGCGTGGCAGGTGCGAGGCGGTGTGGGTGAGCACGAACGGCACCCGCTGCCCGGCGCGCACCTCGAACTCCGCGGTCGTGGTCAGGTCGTGGCCGTGCACCGGCACGCCCGCCTCCAGCCACACCGCGTCCGGTCCGGCGATCGCGGCCAGCGCGCCGTCGCGGTGGTTCACCCACGGCTCGACGCTGCCGTAGTCGAACCGCAGGCGCAGGTCCATGCGCATCGGCACGCTGCCCGACACGCCCTCCACCACGCGCACCACGTCGGCGGCCTCGCCGCGCGGCGGCATGCAGTCGATCAGCCGCACGGTGCCGTGCGGGGTGTCCCACTCCGACTCCAGCACCAGGGAGTCGCCGCGGTAGCGGCGCCGGGTGGCCGGGCCACCGTGCGCGGGAGCGAGCTGCCAGCGGCCCGCGTCCACGTCGTCCAGCAGCGCGGCGAAGCAGGCGGGCGAGTCGAACGCGGGCAGGCACAGCCAGTCCAGGCTGCCGTCCCGGCTCACCAGTGCGGCGGTCTGCAGGTCGCCCAGCAGGGCGTAGTCCTCGATCTTCGACGGCATCGGTCAGCGGCCTCCGTCCCGGGTGATGACCACCTTCACGTCGCCGGACGGGGTGTCGACGGCGTCCGCGAACGACTCCGGCGCCGCTCGCCGGGTGGTCGGGCCACCCGGCCGGTCGGCGTCCGCCTCGGCCAGCGCCTGCGCGTGGTGAGGCGGGTCGGCGTCGACCGAACCGGTCACCAGGTCGAGAACGTGCACGTCCGGTGTCCGCCGCACGGCGAGGACCGCCGCCAGCAGTCCGATCGGACCTGTGCCGGTCACCAGCTCCCGCTCGTGCCGAACACGCTCCCCCACACGCCACACCCGGTCGGGCGGGGCCCTGCGGCACTCGGCGCGCACGAGCGCCCCGTCGGCCCCGCGCACCCCGACGGCCAGCAGCTCACCCCGGCGCAGTTCGAGCTCGGAGGGAGTCGTCGACCGCGAGGAGTCCGCGGTTCCGGGGAGCACGGTGAGCGCACGCACGGCCCTGGACTACCCGCCGTCGCCCGTGCCACACCCGCGCCTGCCCGCACGGCGTGGCGACACCGTCTCCGACGAGCGCGAGCAGCACGACGGCGAGGGCGCGGTGCAGCAGGCTGCCGGTGGTCCTGGCGGCCAGGTACCGGCCGTCCCGGAAGCCGGGGGTCGCCGCACCGGCGAAGGGGCCGATCACCAGCCGGTCCGCCGGGGTGCCGGCCCGGCGACCACGTCAGCACTCCGATCGTGACTCCGATCGTGTCGACCGACGCCGCCACGGCGGCCGTGCCGCGTCGCCGGCGTGGCAGCGAGGAGGCCGGTCGCCTCCCCGCTGCTCCTCATCCGAGCACTCCTCCGGTTCAGGGCAGGGTCCACCGCTGGTTGGCGCCGCCGTGACAGCTCCAGACGATCAACTGCGTGCCGTCCGCGCTGCCACCGCCGTTGGCGTCCAGGCACTTGCCCGACTGCGGGTTCACCAGCGAGCCGTTCGCACCGGCGGCCCAGTTCTGACCGCCACCGCCGTGACAGCTCCACGACCTCACGACAGCGCCGTCACCGGTTCCCGATGCGTCCAGGCACCTGTCCAGCGCCCGCACCGTGGACCCGGTGACCGTCCAGCGCTGGTTCGCACCCCCGTTGCACGTCCACAACTGCACCTTCGCACCGTCGGCCGAACCACCACCGGCGACGTCCGCGCACTTGCCCGAGGCACCGACGACCGGACCGGTGCGCGGGGGCGTCCCGCCCAGCTCCCTGATCCGGATGTTGCGGAACGACACGTCGTCGCCGGTCCCGTGGTTCTGGACGCCGATGTGCCCGGACGTCAGGGACCGGGCCGGATCGGTGTTGGTGAAGTCGTTGACCTGCACTCCGTTGAGGAACACCCGCAGGCGCTCCCCCTCGACCAGCAGCTCGAAGGTGTTCCACTCGCCGGGCGGGTTGAGCGCGGCGTCGCGGGCGGTCTGGTCGGCGCCCTTGAACCCGTGGACGGCGCCGGTGGTCCCGTCCGCGGTGCCGGTGGCGTCGATCTGCACCTCGTAGCCGTTGGCCATCGCGGAGCCGGGGTCGTCGCTGGCCGGGAAGCCGACGAAGACCCCCGAGTCGTCGTCACCGGGCATCCGCCAGTCCAGCTTGAGCGAGTAGGAGCGGTGCTCGCGCGCGCTGTTCCAGAACAGGCCCTGGCCTCCGAAGGAGGTCAGCGTGGCGTCGCTGCTGGTGAAGCCGCCCGGCCCGGCTTGCGACCAGCCCGCGGTCGCGCCGTCGTACAGCGCGGTGTAGCCGTTCTCGGGCCGGCAGTCGGCCCTGGTCCGGTTGGCGGCGTACCGGATGCCGCCGAGGACCACGGCGCGGAAACCGGGCTCGGCGTAGGCGGCTTGCGTGTGACCGCTCCCGGTGTAGAACGAACGTCCGCTCCCGATGGTCCTGCACCAGGTGTGCGGGTGGTCGGCGCCCATCGAACCGCCGGTGTAGCTCGACTCGTCGAGCGTGGCCAGGACGCGCGCTGTGGACCGGACGCTGCCGCGGAAGTTGTACCACTCGTCGGTCCGGGTCACCACGGGGCCGAGGTGCGCGGTGGCCGCGTGCGCCCGGTCCTCCACCCGCATCGTCGCCTGCTGGATCGCCGGGTGGGAGGTGAAGTAGGTGCCGACCAGCTCGCCGTAGAACGGCCAGTCGTACTCGGTGTCCGACGCCGAGTGGATGCCGACGTACCCGCCCCCGCCGCGGACGTAGGACTCGAACGCGGTCTGCTGGGTGGTGGTGAGGACGTCGCCGGTGGTGTTGAGGAACACCACCGCCTCGTACCGCGCCAGGTCTGCGGTGGTGAACCGGGCCGAGTCCTCGGTGGTGGTCACCGTGAAGCTGTTGGCCGCGCCCAGGTCCCGGATCAGCTGGGTGCCCGCCGGGATCGAGTCGTGGCGGAAGCCCGCCGTCTTGGAGAACACCAGCACGTCGTAGGGCACGTCGGCCGCGGCGGCCGGTGGGCCGACGGCGAGCGCGGCGACGGTGCAGACGGTCGCCGTCACGCCGATCGCGCGTCGGGTCAGGGAGCGTGTCATCGTCGCCGTCCTCGCCGGTCGGTCCGGGACAGGATTGGTCGGGGCGGGTGTGGTCACGGCAGGGTCCACCGCTGGTTGGCGCCGCCGTGGCAGCTCCAGACGATCAACTGCGTGCCGTCGGCGGCACCACCGCCGTTGGCGTCCAGGCACTTGCCCGACTGCGGGTTCACCAGCGAGCCGTTCGCACCCGCGGCCCAGTTCTGACCGGCACCGCCGTGACAGGCCCACAACCGCACCGCGGAACCATCGGCCGTGCCGGACGCGTCCAGGCACTTGTCCAGCACCCGCAACGTGGACCCCGCAACGGTCCAGCGCTGGTTCGCGCCCCCGTTGCACGTCCACAACTGCACCTTCGCACCGTCGGCCGAACCACCACCGGCGACGTCCGCGCACTTGCCCGAGGCACCGACGACCGGACCGGCCCCGGTGCCCGTCGACGTGCCGAACGTGTACGAGTCGACGTCGAACAGGGTGCCCGTGCCACCCGCGAACGTCAGGTACAGCACGACCGTCCCGGCAGGCACGTTCGACAGGCTCGTGGACACCTCGGTGAAGGTCTCCCAGCCGCCGGTCACCGGCACGGTCACCGTGCCGAGCACCGGCCCGGTGGGAGACCCGGTCCGCACGGACAGCGTGCCGCCGGAACCGGCGGAGGAGACCCGCGCGGTGAACCGGGTGGCCCCGCCGAGCGCGTACGGCTCGAACGCGATCCAGTCGCCGTTCTGGACGTCGCCGACCGTCCGGCCGCCTTCGGCGGCCGCCTTGTCGTAGAGGCCGGTGCCGGACTGCGCCGAGTGGTGCTCGGCCTGGCGGTGCCGCAGCTGGAGCACGTGCTGCGTGTGCGTGGTCACCGGTGGCTGGCCGTTCGCGCCCAGGTCCGTGTACTCGGCGTCGAACACCGCGAACAGGTTCGCCGCTGTGTCGTGCTCGCCGTCCACCGGGATCTGCATCGTGCCCGAGCAGCCGGTGCGCGAGCTGATCGGGTGTCCGTGGCTGTCGTGGCCCAGCACGTAGCTCAGCTTCACCCTGGCGCAGTCGATCGTGCCGTCCTCGCGGTCGGACACCGTGATCGTGTACGGCACCGCGTCTCCGAAGCTGAACAGCGCGCCGTTGGCCGGGGCGTCCAGCCTCACCGCGGGAGCCGTGTTCCCGACGGAGATGGACACGGTGGCCGAGGCCGAGCGACCGCCGGGGTCGGTCACGGTCAGCGTCGCCGCGTACTGGCCGTCTGCGGTGTAGGTGTGGCTGGGACTGGCCGCCGTGGATGTGGTGCCGTCACCGAAGTTCCACGAGCGGGTCAGCGCACCGCCCTCGGGGTCGGAGGACCCGGCCGACGAGAAGTTGACCGTCAGCGGCGCGCTGCCGGATGTCCGGTCGGCTCCGGCTCGCGCGGTCGGCGCCCGGTTCCCGGCCGGGTTGTACTCGATGCGGTAGAGCGCGGAACTGGCGTCACCGCTGCCCCAGCCCGTGCCGTAGTCCAGCACGTACAGCGCGCCGTCCGGGCCGAAGGCGGCGTCCATGACCTGCGTGCCGCGCCACGGGAAGTCGCTGACCTGCCCGGCCGAGCCGTCCGCGTTGACGTCGACGGTCTTGATCCAGCGCCGTCCGAACTCGGTGGCGAACACGTGCCCGTCCAGCGAGGCGGGGAACTTGACCGACGACGGGTTGGCCGCGTCGTACCGGTACACCGGCGCGGCCATCGGGGACTCCGACCCGCAACCGAACGCGGCGATGGAGCAGTTGTCGTACTTGATCCACGCCGGCCGCGCGGCGGGCAGCGTGGTCAGGCCGGTGTTGCGCGGTGAGTTGTTGACCGGCGCGGCGCAGTTGAACCGGCTCCCGGACGGCCCGGAGGGGAACACGTAGTCGACGTAGGCCTCCGCGGTGGTGTTCGAGCCGACGCAGTGGGGCCAGCCGAAGTTGCCCGCCGCGGTGATCCGGTTGAACTCCACCATGCCCACCGGGCCCCTGGCGTCGCTGCTCGTGCCCGCGTCCGGCCCGTACTCGCCCAGGTAGATCGCGCCGGTCGGCTTGTCCACGTTGAAGCGGAACGGGTTGCGCAGACCCATCGCGTAGATCTCCGGCCGCGTGCCCGCGGTGCCGGGCGGGAACAGGTTGCCCGCCGGGATCGAGTACGACCCGTCGGCGTTCACCTTGATCCGCAGCACCTTGCCGCGCAGGTCGTTGGTGTTGCCGGCGCTGCGCTGCGCGTCGTAGGCGGGATTGCGGTTGGTCCGCTCGTCGATCGGGGTGTAGCCGCCGGAGTCGAACGGGTTCGAGTCGTCACCGGTGGACAGGTACAGGTTTCCGGCCGCGTCGAAGTCGATGTCGCCGCCGACGTGGCAGCACATGCCCCGGTCGGTCGCGACCTCCAGCACGGTCACCTGGCTGGCCGGGTTGAGGGTGTAGTCGGCGTTCAGGGTGAACCGGGCCAGCCGGTTGACCCCCCTCCACGCCGAGAAGTCGGTCCCGGTGGCCGGCGCGTCACCGCCGGAGGTGGACAGCGGCGGCGCGTAGAACAGGTAGACGAACCGGTTGGAGGCGAATCCCGGGTCCACCCCGATGCCCTGGAGGCCCTCCTCGTCGTGCGTGTAGACCGGCACCGTGCCGATCACGCTCGTGGCGCCCTCGGCGGTGGTGCGGCGCAGCGTCCCGTTGCGGGCGGTGTGCAGCACCGAGCGGTCCGGCAGGACGGCGAGCGTCATCGGCTCGCCCATCTCGGCGACCCCCCGCGCCAGCTCGACCTGTTGGAAGTCGGCGGGGTTCACCGCGTGCGCGGCAGCCGGCGGCGACGAGCCGATCGTCGTGGCCACCACGGTGGCGGCCACGAGGAGAACGGCGCTCATCGCCGCTCTGACCTGGTGTCTCATGGCAGGCTCACCCCTGATCTCGTTCGAGCGGGCTTCGACGCGGATCGCACGACGGTGACGACGGCCAGGTCCGGTGGACGGGAAACGCGAATGCGGAGATCCGCTGAAGAACTGTCCTGAGTGGAAGGTTCTCGGCAGTCGTCGGACCTTTTCGGCACCGTATCCACCGGCGACACCAGAGTCAACGGTCACCACCGCTAAAATTGTTAGCGCTAACTGGTTACGCCGAATGCGCGAGTACGCCATTTCAGCGGTTACCAGAAGCTGTCGAACGCAGATTCGACGAGGTCAACCGACAAATGGTCGTGCTACCGATCACGAGTCGTCGCCACCACCGATTGACGGACGGGTTCACCGCTGGTTACTTTGCCGGAAGTCCCCGGAACGTCGACGACGACGTCCACTTCGGAGGGTCGCATGCCCGAGATTCCGCGAAGGCGGCTGATGCAACTCGGCGCGGTGGGCGCCGGGGCCGTGCTGGCGCCGGGAGTACGGACGGCGGAGGCCCGTGCCGGATCGGCCGCGCCACCCGACGTGCGCGCCGTCGACGACCTGGCGCTGTGGTACGACGAACCGGCCGGGACGGACTGGCTCCGCGCACTGCCGGTCGGCAACGGCCGTCTCGGCGCGATGGTCTTCGGCAACGTCGACGCGGAGCGGTTGCAGCTCAACGAGGACACGGTCTGGGCCGGTGGTCCCCACGACTACACCAACGCGCGGGGTGCGGCCAACCTGGCCGAGATCCGGCGGCTGGTGTTCGCCGACCAGTGGGCGCAGGCGCAGGACCTCGTCGACCGGGCGATGCTGGGGAACCCGGCCGGCCAGCTGGCCTACCAGCCCGTCGGCGACCTCAGGCTCGTGTTCTCGGCACCGGGCGGGGTGTCCGGCTACCAGCGGTGGCTCGACCTGACCACGGCCACCACCGCGGTGACCTACGCGGTGAACGGCGTGCGCTACCGGCGCGAGGTGATCGCCAGCGCGCCGGACCAGGTGATCGCCGTGCGGCTGACCGCCGACACACCGGGTTCGATCACGTTCACGGCCTCGTTCAGCACGCCGCAGCGGGCGACGGCGTCGAGCCCGGACGGCACGACGATCGGCTTGGACGGCCGGTCCGGCGACCAGCGGGGCATCGCGGGCTCGGTCCGGTTCCTCGCACTGGCCGGGGTTCTCGCCGAGGGCGGGAGCACCAGCAGTTCGGGCGGCACGCTGCGGGTGTCCGAGGCCACCAGCGCCACGCTGCTGATCTCCATCGGCACCAGCTACGTCGACCACCGCAACGTCGGCGGCGACTACCAGAGCATCGCGCGAGGACGCCTCAACGCCGCGCGGGGCTCGGCGTACGACGTGCTGCGCAGCCGACACGTGGCCGACCACCAGAGGCTGTTCGGGCGCGTCGTCCTCGACCTGGGACGGACCGCGGCGGCGGACCAGCCGACCGACGTCCGGATCGCGCAGCACGGCAACGCCGTCGACCCGCAGTTCTCCACCCTGCTCTTCCAGTACGGCCGGTACCTGCTGATCTCGTCGTCGCGGCCGGGAACCCAGGCCGCCACCCTGCAGGGCATCTGGAACGACCAGATGGCTCCGGCGTGGGACTCGAAGTACACGATCAACGCCAACCTGCCGATGAACTACTGGCCCGCCGACACGACGAACCTCGCCGAGTGCCACGAGCCGGTGTTCCGCATGATCGACGACCTGGCCGTGACGGGTGCCCGCACCGCCAGGGCGCAGTACGACGCCGGCGGCTGGGTCACGCACCACAACACCGACGCCTGGCGGGGCTCCTCGGTGGTCGACGGCGCGCTGTGGGGCATGTGGCCGACCGGCGGCGCGTGGCTGGCCACCACGATCTGGGACCACCACCTGTTCACCGGCGACGTCGCGTTCCTGCGCTCCCACTACCCCGCGCTCAAGGGCGCCGCCCAGTTCTTCCTCGACACCCTCGTGGAGGAGCCGAGGTTGAAGTGGCTGGTCACCAACCCGTCGAACTCCCCGGAACTGCCCCACCACGCGAACGCCAGCGTGTGCGCCGGTCCCACCATGGACATGCAGATCCTGCGCGACCTGTTCGAGGGGTGCGCCCGCGCCTCGGAGGTGCTGGGCGTCGACGCCGACTTCCGGGCGCGGGTCCGCGCGACGAGCCTGCGACTGGCCCCGACGCGGATCGGCTCGCGGGGAAACGTCCTGGAGTGGCTCCACGACTGGATCGAGACCGAGCCGAACCACCGGCACGTCTCGCACCTGTACGGCCTGCACCCGAGCAACCAGATCACCAAGCGCGGCACGCCCCAGCTGTTCGAGGCGGCCCGGCGGACCCTGCAACTGCGCGGCGACGCCGGCACCGGCTGGTCCCTGGCCTGGAAGATCAACTACTGGGCCCGGATGGAGGAGGGCGGCCGGGCGCACGACCTCGTCCGCTCCCTGGTGACGCCGGAGCGGCTCGCGCCCAACATGTTCGACCTGCACCCCCCGTTCCAGATCGACGGCAACTTCGGCGCGACCTCCGGCATCGCCGAGATGCTGCTGCACAGCCACGACGGCGAGCTGCACCTGTTGCCCGCGCTACCGCCCGCCTGGCCCAGCGGCCGGTTCGCCGGCCTGCGCGGCCGAGGCGGGTACACGGTCGGAGCTGCGTGGAGCGGCGGCTCGGCCACCGAGCTGTCCATCACCTGCGATCGCGACGGCGCGGTCCGGGTGCGCAGCCGCGCGTTCACCGGGACCTGGGAGCTGCGCGACCTGACCAGCGGTGCCCCGGTCCAGCCGGAGCGCGTCGAGCCCGACCTGGTCCGGTTCACCGGGCAGGCCGGGCACACCTACCGCGTGACCTCCCAGGGACCGCCGCCACTGGTCGAGCCGGGCGTGAACTACCACCTCGTGGCGCAGCACAGCGGCAAGCAGGCCGACGTCAGCGGCGCCTCGACCTCCGCCGGCGCCGTCCTGGTCCAGTGGTCGGGCACGAGCGGGCTCAACCAGCAGTTCGACTTCCTGCCCGCCGACGGCCACCACCGCGTCCGGGCCCGGCACAGCGGCCTGGTTCTCCAGGCCGCCGGTACCGGCGCCGGAGCCGACGTCACCCAGCAGCGCGATGCCGGGACTCCGGACCAGCTGTGGCGGCTGGTCGACCACGGCGGCGGCGTGGTGAGCCTGGTCAACCGGCAGAGCGGCCTCGCGCTGGACGTGTGGTCCGCCTCCACCGACGACGGCGCACGGATCTCGCAGTGGACCCCCACGGGCGGCTCCAACCAGCGCTTCCAGCTCCGGCGCGCCTGAGCGGCTCCCGACGGCACCGGTGACGTGGCCGCCGACGGGCGGCGCGGGTGCGGGGCGGCCGTCGCCTGCGAGTCGTCGAGCACGGTCACCGGGACGACCGCGTCGTGTCCGCCGGCTCCGGGGTCGAGGAGGTGGGGCCAGCACCGGCTGCGCGGATGCCGCGCTGGTCCCCTCCGCCGTCGCGCGAGCCGCGGCGCTCTCCGCCTCGACGAGCGGTCGCGTCGAGCGAGCCGGTCCACCGCTCAGCGCGGCGGCCACCGCGACCCCGCCGGGTGACGCGCGTGAAGCTAAAACTTATTGCCCGGTCTTTAGCACCACCGGGGCAATTCATCGTCGAACAGCGTTCGACCCCAGCCCGCTTCTCTCCCGCACAAAAAATTCGTGCGACATCTTGACCCGGCGTGCGCCATCGTTCACAGTCGAAGGCACAACAGGCACTTGCGGTGACGACTACCGCACCCCCGCGATGTTCAATTCACCAGGGAGCAACCGGCCTCAAACTGTTAGCGCTAACAGTTTCTCGGGCCCCCGCCGCACCGGTGACACCGGTCGGTTCCCGCACGTCGGCCGATCAGATTTCACCCGACCGTGCGGCAGGCGACCGCGCACCGCACGTGCACGCGTCCCCACCTCGACGAAGAGGAGCACACCATGGTCGGGCCAGGCCAGCACCCCACCACCACAGCTCGGCGAGTCCGCAGAAGCAGTCGCCTGGCCGGTGTCGCCCTCGCGGCCGTCACCGTGCTGCTCGGCGGTCTGGTGGTGGCGCTCGACGTGACCGCCGCGGCTGCGGCGACCGTGGACACGACCGCGTGGTATGTGCTGGTGAACCGCAACAGCGGCAAGGCGCTCGACGTCTACAACCTCGCCACGGGCGACGGCGCCCGCATCACCCAGTGGGCCCGCAACGACGGCAACCAGCAGCAGTGGCAGTTCGTCGACTCCGGAGGCGGCTACTACCGGCTCAAGTCGCGCCACTCCGGCAAGGTGCTCGACGTCCACAACTCCTCCACCGCCGACGGCGGAGCCGTCGTGCAGTGGGCCGACGGCAACGGCACCAACCAGCAGTTCCGCCTGGCCGACTCCGACGGCGGCCACGTGCGCCTGGTCAACCGCAACAGCAGCAAGGCCGTCGAGGTCCAGAACGCCGCCACCACCGACGGCGCCAACGTCGTCCAGTACAGCGACTGGGGCGGCACCAACCAGCAGTGGCAGCTCGTCCGCGTCGGCGGCGGGCCCACCCCCACCACGACCCCGCAGCAGCCGGGCGGCCAGTACACCAATCCGGTGGTGTGGCAGGACTTCGCCGACGTCGAGGTCATCCGGGTCGGCGACGCGTACTACATGACCGCCTCGACCATGCACTACTCCCCCGGAGCGCCGATCCTGCGCTCCTACGACCTCGTCAACTGGGAGTTCGCCGGCCACTCCGTGCCGTCCCTGGACTTCGGCACCAAGTACGACCTGACCAACGGTCAGCGGGCCTACGTCAACGGGATCTGGGCTTCGACGCTGCAGTACCGGCCCAGCAACCGGACCTACTACTGGGCCGGGTGCATCGACTTCAACGACACCCACGTCTACACCGCGGCCAGCGTCGAAGGACCGTGGAACCGGCACGCTCAGATCGACAACTGCTACTACGACGCGGGCATGCTCGTCGACGACGACGACACGATGTACGTCGCCTACGGCAACGGCACCATCAGCGTCGCCCAGCTCTCCGCAGACGGCCGCACCCAGGTCCGCGCGCAGCAGGTCTTCCAGACCCCGTCGAACATCGGCACCCTGGAGGGTGCGCGGTTCTACAAGCGCAACGGCAGCTACTACATCTGGC
Organism: Umezawaea beigongshangensis; assembly: GCF_016464305.1. GTDB lineage: Bacteria > Actinomycetota > Actinomycetes > Mycobacteriales > Pseudonocardiaceae > Umezawaea_A > Umezawaea_A beigongshangensis. Next base: position 72,278 of record NZ_JAEIOJ010000011.1, on the reverse strand, counting down.
TGACCCGGCCGGCCAACGGCCAGTACGTCCTCAAGGCGAGCAACCCCTTCGGCCCGTACACCCTGAGGCAGGTCCTGCTCGACCTCCCCGGCCCGATCCCCGGTGGCGGAGTGCCCCACCAGGGTGGTCTGGTCCAGACGCAGAACGGCGCCTGGTACTACATGTCGTTCGTCGACGCCTACCCCGGTGGGCGCGTCCCGGCCCTCGCTCCGATCAGCTGGACCGCGGACGGCTGGCCGACCCTCCAGACGGTCGACGGCCGGTGGGGCGTCAACTACCCCGCGCCCCTGCCGACCCGACCCGTCAAGCCCCTCACCGGTACCGACACCTTCGCGGGCACCGCCCTCGGTCCGCAGTGGGAGTGGAACCACGACCCCGACACCGCCCGGTACTCGGTGAACAACGGGCTGAGGCTGCAGACGGCCACGGTCACCGGCGACCTGTACGCCGCCCGCAACACGCTGACCCACCGCATCCAGGGGCCGACGTCGACCGCCACCATCGAACTGGACCACAGCGCGATGCGCGACGGCGACCGGTCCGGCCTGGCCGTGCTGCGCCAGTCGTCGGCCTGGATCGGCGTCCGGCGCGACAACGGCCAGACCCGCGTTTCCACGACCACCGGACTGGCCATGGACAGCAGCTGGCGCACCACCAGCACCGGCACCGAGGCCGCGAGCGCAGCGGTCAGCGGCAACCTGATCTGGCTGCGGATCAACGCGGACATCCGGCCCGGTTCCAACCGTGTCGCCCGCTTCTCCTACAGCACCGACGGCGCCAACTTCACCCCGCTGGGAGGAGCCTTCACCCTCAACAACGCCTGGCAGTTCTTCATGGGCTACCGCTTCGGCATCTTCAACCACGCCACCAGCGCCCTGGGCGGCTCCGTCACCGTGCGCAAGTTCGACCTGAGCACCCCCTGACCCGTGAACGACACCGTCCGGGGTTCGAGTTCCCGTGCGGAACCCCTCTTCGCCGCGGTCGTCCGTGCCGGAAGGCGTCGTGGTGCGCACCAGCTCGGTCGGCGACGTGCCGGGCGGATCACGCCTCTCCGCCCGCTCACCGACGGCAGCACGTGAGCAGAGCCGCTCCGTCGCACCGCCACGGGACGCACCGCGCCCGCTGCCGCTCGACCCGATCGGGTGCCCTCCGATCGTCCTGTCCACCACCCGGACACCCCGGGTGACCTTCCGAAGGTGTGGAACATGAACCTGACGACGAAGTCAGCGTCGCGAGCCGCGCTCGTGACGGCGACCGTGACGGTCTCGCTCAGCGCCTCGTTGATCCTGGCGTCCTCGGCGAGCGCGGCGACCACCCTCGGCGCCGCCGCCGCTCAGACGGGGCGGTACTTCGGCGCGGCCGTCTCGGCCGGGAAGCTCGGCGACAGCACGTACACGACCGTTCTGAACCGCGAGTTCACCAGCGTCACCGCCGAGAACGAGATGAAGTGGGACGCCACCGAACCCAACCGCGGCCAGTTCAACCACACCAGCGGGGAGCGCGTCCTCGCCCAGGCGGCGAGCACCGGCAAGCAGGTGCGCGGCCACGCCCTGCTGTGGCACCAGCAGCAACCCGGCTGGGCGCAGAGGCTGAGCGGGTCCGACCTGCGCCAGGCGGCGATCAACCACGTCACGCGGGTGGCGACCCACTACCGCGGCAAGATCCACTCCTGGGACGTGGTGAACGAGGCGTTCGCCGACGGCGGCGGGGGCGGGCGCCGCGACTCCAACCTGCAGCGCACCGGAAACGACTGGATCGAGGCCGCGTTCCGCGCCGCCCGCGCCGCGGACCCGAACGCCAAGCTCTGCTACAACGACTACAACACCGACGGCGTCAACGCGAAGTCGACCGGCATCTACGCCATGGTGCGCGACTTCAAGGCCCGCAACGTGCCCATCGACTGCGTCGGCTTCCAGTCCCACCTGACGAACTCGGTCCCGTCGGACTACCAGGCGAACCTCCAGCGCTTCGCGGCCCTCGGCGTCGACGTGCAGATCACCGAGCTGGACATCTCCGGGGCCAACCAGACCGCCGTCTACGGCAGCGTCACCCGCTCGTGCCTGGCCGTGCCGCGGTGCACGGGAATCACCGTGTGGGGCATCCGCGACACCGACTCCTGGCGCACCGGCCAGAACCCCCTGCTCTTCGACGGCAACGGGAACAAGAAACCCGCCTACACCGCGGTGCTCGACGCCCTCAACGCCGGCGGCACCACCACGACCACCACCACCACCACCACGACCACGACCACCGGTCCCGCCCCGAGCACCTGCACCGCGTCCGCGTCGGTGAACTCCTGGACCGGCGGTTTCACGGCCACCGTCAAGGTCACCGCCGGCTCCACCGCACTGCGCGGTTGGAGGGTCACCACCTCACTGCCGCCGGGCACGACCGTCACCAACGCCTGGAGTGCCGATCGCAGCGGCGACAGCGGCACGGTGACCTGGACCGACGTCGACCACAACGGCAGCGTCGCGGCCGGCCGGTCCGCGGAGTTCGGTTTCCTGGGAACCGGGAGCGTCGCCGATCTCGCCCCGACCTGCGCGGGGAGCTGAGCCGGGGGATGGCGCGGGTGACGGGCGAACGCCCCCGCCCCGGAGTGCTCGCGCGTCGCACCGGCGTTCCCGGCCAGAACCGTCCTCTCACGACCGCCTGACGGCACCGGGCCTCCGCCGGTCCCACCAGGGCGACCACGCACGTCTCCGGGCCGGTCACCGCGCCGTGGGCCGGAACGATCGAACACCGACCACGCTGTCGCCGGGCTCGTCACGGTGCTCGGGACAGCCGATGACAGGAGTGCCATGTCGTCCTCATCGTTGAGCCGACGCCGACTGCTGCAGGCCGCCGGGGTCGCCGTCGTCGCGACCTCCGCGCCGTCCCCGCTCACCGGAACGGCCGGCGCGGCCTCGGTCCCGCCCGTCCGCGCGGACATCGGCGTGTCGGCGCACCCGTTCGACCTGGGCGAGGTCCGTCTGACCGCGGGGCGTTGGCTGGACAACCAGAACCGCACCCTGTCCTACCTGCGCTTCGTGGACGTGGACCGGCTGCTCTACAACTTCCGGATGAACCACCGGCTGTCCACGAACGGCGCGGCGGCGCTGGGCGGGTGGGAGGCCCCGAACTTCCCCTTCCGCACGCACAGCCAGGGGCACTTCCTCAGCGCGTGGGCGCAGGCGTGGGCGACGCTCGGGGACGCCACGTGCCGGGCCAGGGCCGAGCACCTGGTCGCCGAGCTGGCGAAGTGCCAGGCCAACAACGCGGCGGCCGGGTTCAACACCGGGTACCTGTCGGGGTTCCCGGAGTCCGACCTGGACGCGCTGGAAGCGGGCAGCCCGAAGGCGGTGTCGTACTACTCGCTGCACAAGACCCTGGCGGGCCTGCTGGACGTGTGGCGTCACATCGGCAGCACGCAGGCGCGCGACGTGCTGCTGCGGTTCGCCGGTTGGGTGGACCGGCGCACCGCCAGGTTGTCCCACACCCAGATGCAACGCGTGCTCGGCACGGAGTTCGGCGGCATGAACGCCGTGCTGACCGACCTGTACCAGCAGACCGGGGACGCCCGGTGGCTCGCGACCGCCCAGCGGTTCGACCACGCGGCCGTGTTCGACCCCCTGGCCGCGAACCGGGACCAGCTCAACGGACTGCACGCCAACACCCAGGTACCCAAGTGGATCGGCGCGGCGCGCGAGTACAAGGCCACCGGCACGACCCGCTACCGCGACATCGCGTCCAACGCCTGGAACATCACCGTGGGCGCGCACACCTACGTCATCGGCGGCAACAGCGAGGCCGAGCACTTCCGCGCGCCCAACGCCATCGCCGCCCACCTCGACACGGACACGGCCGAGGCGTGCAACACCTACAACATGCTCAAGCTGACCCGCGAGCTGTGGCTGCTCGACCCCGGCAACACGGCGTACTTCGACTTCTACGAGCGTGCGCTGATCAACCACCTCATCGGCCAGCAGAACCCCGCCGACGGCCACGGCCACATCTGCTACTTCACCGGCCTCAACCCCGGCCACCGCCGCGGCAACACCGGACCCGCCTGGGGAGGCGGCAACTGGAGCACCGACTACACCACCTTCTGGTGCTGCCAGGGCACCGCCCTGGAGGTCAACACCTCCCTGGCCAACTCCGTCTACTTCCGCGACCGCACCACCCTCACGGTCAACCTCTACGCCCCGTCGGTGCTGAACTGGGCGGAGCGCGACATCACGATCACCCAGACCACGACCTACCCCGTCTCCGACACCACCACCCTCACCGTCAGCGGCAGCGCGAACGGGTCGTGGACGATGCGCCTGCGCATCCCCGCCTGGACCACCGGGGCCACCGTCGGCGTCAACGGCGTCGTCCAGAACGTCACCACCACCCCGGGCAGCTACGCGTCGCTGACCAGGTCGTGGGCCTCCGGTGACACGGTCACCCTGCGCCTGCCCATGCGGGTGGTCGCGCAGGCCGCCAACGACGACCCGGCCGTCGTCGCGATCACCTGCGGCCCCGTCGTGCTGGCGGGCCACTACGGCAACACCGCCCTGTCCCGGCTGCCCTCGCTCGACGTCGGCTCCATCACCCGGACCAGCGCGTCGTCGTTGGCGTTCACCGCGCGAGCCGACGGCGCGACGGTCGGCCTCGGCCCGTTCTACGACGCCCACGGCTACAACTACACCGTGTACTGGAGCACCACCGGCGGCGCAGGCGGCTCCGTCGGCGGGTACCGGCTGATCAACGCCGCCAGCGGGCTCGTGCTCGGCGTGCAGAACATGTCCACCGCCGACGGAGGGCTGGCCGTGCAGTGGGGCGACACCGGAACCGCCGACCACACCTGGCAGATCGTCGTGGACGGGACCGACGTCCGGCTGCGCAACCTCAACAGCGGGAAGGTCCTCGGCGTCGAGAACATGTCCACCGCCGACAACGCCCGCGTCCTGCAGTGGAGCGACACCGGCACCGCCGATCACCGCTGGACCGTGGTGGACGACGGCGACGGAACGCACGAGCTGCGCAACGTCAACAGCGGCAAGCTGCTGGGCGTCCTCAACGGCTCCACGGCGCAGGGTGCCCAAGCCGTGCAGGACTCCGACAACGGCTCGGCCGACAACCGGTGGCGGTTCGTGCCCACGGGCGCGCGTCGCGTGCAGAACCGCGCCAGTGGCCTGGTGCTCGGCGTGCGGGGCACGTCCACCTCCGACGGCGCTCTGGTCGTGCAGGACGACGACGACGGCACCCCCGACCACCTGTGGGTCGCCGTTCTCGACCCCGACGGTTACTTCCGGCTGCGCAACTCCCACAGCGGCAAGGTCCTCGGCGTCGAGAACGGCGCCAACGCCGACAACGCGCGAGTGCTCCAGTGGTCCGACAACGGCACCGCGGATCACAAGTGGCGCCTGCGCCACGGCGGCAGCGGGTGCTTCCGCATCCAGTGCGGCAACGGCGGGCGGATCCTCGGCGTGGCAGGCGGCTCCACCGCTCGCGACGCGCAGGTGGTGCTCGCCGAGGACAGCGGTGCCGACCACCACCTCTGGCGCTTCATCTGATCCAGGCCGATCCGGCGTCGAACCCGAAGCTCGGAACGGTGATCAGCCCGGTCACCGTTCCGAGCACCGCACGACGGGTCCGCGACACCCCCGAGGGGGTGGCAGCCCGCGTTCGTGCCCCACCGACCACTCGGCCCGACCGGACCAGGACTTCCCGCAGTGGCACCGCGAACGCCTCGTGCCGGCGACGTCGGCCCGGACCGGCGCACCGGGCGTGAGCGAGCGGGCTCAGCACCCGCACCCCGAGCACGCCGCGAGGCACCGGGAACGGCGCTGGCGGGCATCGCCAGCGCCGCACGGTCACCGCCTCACTCCCCGTCACCGGGCCGCACCAGGCGCTGTAGGGCGGCCACGTGTGCGGTGAACCGTCGTCTGCCCAGGTCGGTCAGGTGCAGCCAGGTGCGGGGACGGCGGCCCACGAACCCCTTGCGCACCTCGACGTACCCCGCCTCCTCCAAGGCTCGGGCGTGTTTGGACACCGCGGAGTCGCTGAGCCCGGTGCTGTCGCGGGCGACCGCGAACTCCACCCACTCCGGTCCCGCGGCCAGCGCCGCGCACAGCGACAAGCGGGGCAGGGGGTGGATCGTCGCGTCCAGGCCCCGCCCGGAGGAGCCGGACGTCGTCATCGACCCGCGAGCACGTCGTCGCGGATGCCCGTGTTGACCCGCCACACCTGCGCCGTGGCCAAGCCACCGGCCACCAGTCCGACGGGCAGGGCCTGCAGCGGCAGATCCAGCACCGTCAATCCCCAGGTGACCAGCGCACCGCCACCCATCACCGCAGCCGTCCCGACCGCGTGCCGCCGCAGCGCGGGGTAGGCCCGGCTGCGCACGGCCACGTTCAACCCGGAACGCCGCCGGTAGCTCATCAGCACCACCACCAGCAGCAGCGCGAACGCAGGTACGTAGGGAAACGCCGGCAGGCCGAACCGGTCGTGGTGCGAGGTCAGCACCGGAGCGAGCAGCAGTCCGGTCCACACCACGCAGAACGCACATCGGAACCACAACGGCAGGTGTATCCGCGCCGCCATCGCCACGCGCTGGCGCTCGACCTCGTCCAGTGCCCTCTTGTGCTCGTCCACGACTTCCCTTCGCGAAACTACTTTCCGCATGGAAAGTAGTGGTTCTTCGGGGAGAGCACCAGACCGCGATCGACCGTGCGGTCCGGCGAGTCCACCACAGCCGAGCTCGCCCGGACCGGGGTGCCGAGCGGCAACGACCGGCGACCCACCTCCTGCCGGCGTCCGCTGGTGGTCGTGTCGGGGTCGGCATCGTTCAGGAAGCTCACCTCGAGGACCCGGCGACAGCAGGACTCCCGGGCGAACGACACGCGGGCACCGTCCGGGCCGCCAGGCGTCTCGCCGTCTCGCACCAGAGTCGCTCACCCGCCCACAACACGAGAGCAGGCGCTCAGGACGGCGGCCAGCTGCGCAGGGCCGCGTCGGCCATCTCCTGGAGCTCGTCGCGGCCGACACCACCGGCGGCGTGCACGGCGATGCCGTACGTCAAGGTGGTGACGTGGCGGGCGAGCAGGGCAGGAACGGTCAGCGGCGGCAGATCGCCGTCGTCGCGCCAGGCCACGAGGAGGTCGCGCATCTCGCGCCCGGAGGAGGCCGCCGCTGCGGTCCTCCCCGCCTCCGAGCGGAACAGGTTCACCACCGGTTCGAACTCGCACGTCGACGGCGGCCCGAACCAGGTCCGAGTCCGCCGTCCGCACTCCCGGCGAGGACGGCGACCCGGCCCGGTCGCACGCTCACCGACGGCGAGCGCTCACGTGCTCACGCACGCATCGTGTCGACCAGCGTGACGAGGGCGTCGGCGGCCGGAGCCGAGGAGGCCGGGTTCTGCCCGGTGAGCAGCAGACCGTCCCGCACGACGTGGGGGGCCCAGTCCTCGCCCTTGGAGTAGACGCCACCCAGGGCCTTGAGCTCGTCCTCGACCAGGAAGGGAACGACCGCGGTGAGCTGGACCGCCTCCTCCTCGGAGTTGGTGAACCCGGTGACCCGCCTGTCCCGCACCAGCGGGGCGCCGTCCTCGCCGACCACGTGGCGCAGCACGCCGGGGGCGTGGCACACCAGAGCGACCGGCTTGCCCGAACGCAGGGTCGTCTCGATCAGCCGCGCGGAGTCCGCGTCCTCGGCCAGGTCCCACAGCGGGCCGTGGCCACCGGCGTAGAAGACCGCGTCGACGTCCCCGGCCGAGACCGAGTCGAGACGCACGGTGTCCGCCAGCGCCGCGGTGGCCTCGGGGTCGGCCTCGAAGCGCCGGGTCTGCTCGGTCTGGAAGCCGGGTTCGTTGCTCTTCGGGTCCAGCGGCGGCCGACCGCCCCGCGGCGAGGCCAGCACGACCTGCCAACCGGCCTCCTTGAAGCGGTAGTACGGCGCCGCCAGCTCCTCCAGCCAGAACCCGGTCTTGCGACCGGTGTCCCCCAACTCGTCGTGCGAGGTGAGAACGATGAGAACCTTCACAACTTTCCTCCGTGACAGCGGACCGGTCCACTGGTCCGCGAGAACAGCTCGTGCCCGGCCGGGCACGAGATCCGAGGAGCTACAGGTGCAGGAACTGGCGGGTCGCCGCCATCGTGTCGTCCAGCGGCGCGAGATCGCGGTGGATCTTGGCCATGACGCTCGCGCCGAGCCACATGTCGTACAGGACCCTGGCCACGACGCGGGCGTCCCCGTCGACCGAGAGCGAGCCGTCCTCGACACCGGCGGTGATCGCCCGCTCGATCCGATCGACGATCGCGTCCGTGCCCTCCTTCAGAGTCAGTCGCATCGACTCCGACAAGTCGGCCACCTCGGCGCCGAGCTTGACGGCGAGGCACCTGCCCTGACACTCGTCCACGCTCTGCGTCTGCCGCCACTGCTGCCAGTAGGCCATCAGGCGTTCAGCGGCCGATTCGTCGGACCGCGCGAGAACGCGGTCCATGTCGGCGACGTAGTCCGCGAAGTAGCTCCGCAGCAACGCCTCGCCGAAAGCGTCCTTCGAGGCGAAGAAGTGGTAGAAGGACCCCTTCGGCACGCCGGCCTCCGTCAGCACCTCGGCGAGACCGACCGCGGAGTAGCCCTTGCGGGCCATCAGCCGCTGAGCGGCGTCCAGGATGCTGCGACGGGTGTCCGTGGCGCGTGCGGTGACCGGCATGGCACGACCATAGCTCCTAGTAGACCAGTCGTCTAGTGCGTCCGCTTTCCACCGCTCCACGCGGTGCGTCCCGCTGCCCGGCGCCACGACCACCGCCGGCTTCCGGCACCGGGCCGGTCAGCGGATCGGTCGAGGACGAGGCTCGTGCACAGCGCCGTGTCCCCCCTCGGACTCGGTGGCGCGGTAGAGGGAGGTGTCCAGCGCGACGAAGCGTCGCGCGGTCTCCGGCGTCTCGTCGACCCCGGACTCGTCGTCGGGGAAGACCTTGCGAACCGGTGGGTCCAGCCCGGTGGGCCGAACGGTGAAGTCGCCCTCGGAGGCGACCACGTCGAAGACGGTGTCCGGGCTGACCTCGCCCCCGATGACCGCGGACCCGTCCCGTGCGCTCTCCGCTGCGCGACAGGTGCCCACCTCCGCCGCCCCGTGTTCGACCGCTCCACGGTCAGGTGACACCACTTCCCGACCCCGTCGGCCCGGCGCACCGCGACGTCCTTCTTCCTGCGTGAGGACCGGTGAGGCGGTCACCGGAGCACCGGTGCAGTCCGCTCGTCCCGTGTCGGTGTGCTGTTCGCGGAAGGACGTCCGGTGACGAGAGGAGTACGCGATGACGGCGTTGCCCGTCCCTCCGACCACCTGATCACGGTCTTCCCGATCACGGTCTTCGAAAGCGACGGGCCGTGGTGGCGGGTGCCGTCAGGAGCACTCCGACCAGGAGGCGCACGGCGTTGAGCGTGCCGTCGTCAGGGAGCAGCGGATTCGGTGTCCACGTAGCTCCAGTCGGGTTTGCCGCCAGCCTCGTTCGAGGTGATGTCCGGACCGACGAGCAGGAAGTGGGCCTCCTCCTCGGCGACGGGACGGTGCTCCGTCCCCCTGGGCACCACGAACAGGTCGCCCGGTTCGAGGTGGACGTCACCGGCCCGGAGCTGGATGGTGATGCGTCCTCGCAGGAGGAGGAACGTCTCGTCCTGGTCCTCGTGCGTGTGCCAGCGGGTCGAGCCGATGCCTCTGGCGACCTTGAAGAGGTTGCCGTTCGCACTCGCCAGCACCCTCTGCGACCAGTACTCGGTCAGCTCCGACGCCGCCGATGGCAGGTGCACCTTGTCCACGTCCGACTCCTCGTCGATCTCCACGGCGTCCTTCGCCGTCCCGAGACTGTCAGTTGTGCGGCACTGTCGGTGAGTGGTAGGACTGGCGGATGTCGCAAGAATCCTTCCACGTGAAGGACGGCGGTCCTCCCCTGACGGTCGCGTTGATCGTCGACGAGAACTCGAACCCCTTCGAGATCGGTTGTGTCTGCGAGGTGTTCGGGGTCCGTCGACGCGCGGAGCTGGGGCGCGAGCTGTACGAGCTGTCGGTGGTGACGCCGGGTGGGCCGGTGTCCGTGCGGGACTCGATGTTCACGGTGGCGGCGACCGGCACGTTGGCCGACCTCGACGGGGCGCACACGGTGGTGGTTCCCAACCGGCCGGACGTCGAGTCGCCCGTCCGTCGCGAGGTGCTCGACGCCGTCCGGCGGGCTCACGCCCGCGGCGCGCGGCTCGTGGGGCTGTGCACCGGGGCCTACACCCTGGCCGAGGCCGGCGTGTTCGACGGCCGTCCGGCAGCGGTGCACTGGCAACTGGCCGCCGACTTCCAGCGACGCTTCCCCGAGGTCCGGGTGAAGCCCGACGTCCTCTTCGTGGACAACGGTGACCTGCTCACCTCGGCGGGCAGCGCCGCCGCGCTGGACCTGGCCCTGCACATCGTCCGTCTCGACCACGGTGCCGAGATCGCCAACGCCGTCAGCCGCCGCCTCGTCTTCTCCGCCTTCCGGGACGGCGGTCAGCAGCAGTTCATCGAACGTCCCGTCCCCGCGACGGCACAGGTGCCGCTGACCCGGACTCTGGTGTGGGCCCAGCAGCGACTGGACCGTCCGCTGTCGGTCGCGATGCTGGCCGCTCACGCCAACACCAGCGTCACCACGATGCACCGGCGGTTCCGGGCGGAACTGGGCACGACCCCGCTGGCCTGGCTCACCGCCGAGCGGGTGGAGCTGGCACGTCGGCTGCTCGAGCGAGGAGCGCTCGGCCTCGACGCGATCGCTCAGCGCAGCGGTCTCGGCAGCGGCGCCAACCTGCGCGCGCTCGTGAAGCGGCACACGGGGCTGAGCCCGTCGGACTACCGAGCTCGCTTCGCCACGACGGCGCGGACGCACTCGTGACCGGCAGACCTCGGCGACAGCTCCTCACCACGGGCGTCGTCCGCACCGACGAAGCAGAAGACGGCGAGCACCGGATCGTCGTCGACTCCGGCACACGCGGATCGCGTGCTGGAGGTACTCGGAACCTCGGCGGTGAGGTGCGGAACAGTAGCGGGTGATCGCCGAACGTCGACGGGCGCCGGCAGGACCGGGAGGCGGGGAACGCGTCGGGACACGCGTGTTCCCCGTCAACTCTCTCCCCGCCCGAACGGCGGCGCGGCCGTCGCGGGGCCGAGCGAGTGACGGACCTGGACCGTCCTTTGTGGACGGGAGTAAGAACTCCTGATGAAGTGATCTCCAAGGAGGTTGGAACACTCCAGGACTGGTGGTCCGGATGCGGGGTGGTTCAGCCGAAGCCGTGGGAAGGCGACGACGAGTTGTGGGCGCTGCACGCAGCGCCGCTGCGTAAATGCGTCGACAGCGCCCTCGGCACTCGGCAAGGTGGTTGTCCGTGACGAGCAGTGAACTGTGGAGCCGTGCGACCGCCGACCGCTACGACGCCGAGGAGACCGAAGCGTTCTCGGCCGCCGTTCTCGGGCCGACTCTCGCCTTCCTCGCCGAGCTCGCCGGAGACGGCCGGGCACTGGAGTTCGCCATCGGGACCGGACGAGTGGGAATCCCGCTCCGGGAACGCGGCGTGCCGGTAGAGGGCATCGAACTGTCCGAGCACATGGCAGCGGTGCTGCGGCGCAAGATCGACGAGGACACGCTCCCGGTAGTCATCGGGGACATGGCCACCACCGTCGTTCCCGGTGAGTTCACCCTGGTCTACCTCGTCTACAACACCATCACAAACCTGCTCACCCAGGACGAGCAGGTCGAGTGCTTCCGCAACGCCGCACGACATCTGGAGCCCGGCGGCCGATTCGTCATCGAGCTGGGCGTGCCGCCGCTGAGGTTCCTGCCGCCCGGCCAGGTCGCGGTGCCGTTCGACGTCTCCGAGCAGCATCTCGGCTTCGACACCTTCGACCTGGTCGAGCAGATTCTCGTCTCGCACCACTTCAGCCGCGACGACGACGGTCGCTACCGCCGCGACAACTCCCGGCACCGGTACGCCTGGCCGGCAGAGCTCGACCTGATGGCACGGATCGCCGGGCTCGAACTGGAACGTCGCGTCGCCGACTGGGACGAGGCTCCGTTCACCCGGGACTCCGCGAAGCACATCTCCGTGTGGCGCAAGCCAGTCTGAGGTCGGCCACCGGGCTGTCAATGTTGGCCGTGCCTGTCGTGAAACTCCTACTGGGAGTTCAGGCGTCGCCAGCAGATCAGCGCCATCCGAGGGTGAGGAAGGCTTCGTGGATGTCGTCGCGGATCTCCCAGCGGATCCGCAGGCGGCGAAACCAGTGCAGCAGCGCGAAGGTCTGCTCGACAACCCAGCGGTACACGCCCAGCCCGGAGCCGTGCCCGCTGCCGCGGCGAGCGATCACCGGTGTGATGCCCTTGTCACGCACCAGCGTGCGGTACTTGTCGTGGTCGTAGCCGCGGTCGGCGTACAACGCGTCAGGACGGAACCGGGGCCGACCTCGTTCGCCGCGCACCGGCGGAACCTTGTCGATCAGCGGCATCAGCTGAGTCACGTCGTTGCGGTTACCGCCGGTCAGTGACACGGCCAGCGGGATGCCGTGCCCTTCGGTGATCAAGTGGTGTTTCGAGCCCGATCTGGCGCGGTCAACCGGGCTCGCACCCGTTTTGGGCCGCCTTTGAGGGCACGTACGTGCGAGCCGTCGATCACCGCCCTCGACCAGTCCAACGCGTTCGCGGCGTTGAGTTCGGCGAGCGGGTTCTCGTGCAATCGCTGCCAGACGCCGGCGTGGCGCCAGTCCCGCAGCCGCCGCCAGGCGGTCATGCCGGAGCCGAGTTCCTGGGGAAGGAACTCCCACGGGATGCCGGTGCAGAGCACGAACAGGACGCCGCACAGCACTTTGCGGTCGTCCAGCCGCTTGCGTCCCGGATGGTCGGCGCGACGCGGGAGCAGCGGCTCGATCCGCGCCCACAACTCGTCGGACACGATCCGGGGAAGCTGCTCGCCCTTCCTCACACCGTGATCAACGCGCCGATGATCAACCTTATTCCAAGATCATTCCGTGAGGAGTTCCAAGCCCGTCAGGACCTGGTGACCGCGGCCGACAGGTTGGTCTCGATCTGGGCGAGCGCGTCCAGCAGGGGGGTCAGCGTGGTCGCGGGCAGGTCGCCGACGGTCGACGCCTCGAGGTCGTGCCACATCCTTTCGATCTCCACCCGCAAGGCGTCGCCCGCGGAGGTGGAGGACACCAGGGTGGCCCGGCCGTCGCGGGGATCGGGCGCCCGCTCGACCAGACCGGCCTTCTCCAAGCGCTGCACCATCCTGGTGATGGTCGCCGAATCGGAGTCCAGCACCTCGATCAGTTCCGTCTGGCGCACCGGACCCGAATCCCACAGGTGCATCAGGAGCAGTTCCTGACCCCGGTGCAGGCCCAGGTCGCGCAGGAGGTGACCGGCCAGCATCCGGTGCAGCCGGACCACCCGGAACAGCGCGTGGCTGACGGGTCCGCGTTCCGCTGCGCTCGGAGACTTCTTCGCACCTCGTTCTCGTGTCACGGGTCAATGGTCCACGTGCGTCTCAGGTGGGAGCACGAGCGACTCCCCACTGGTGACCCAGCTCACAATCTCCTGCGGAATGCCCGAGCCGCTTACCTGTTCAACTAGGTAAGTGGCCGCACGGGTGCGGCCACATCGCAGAGGGAGTGCTCGTGAGCGACAAGAAGATCATCGCAGTGCTGGGTTCGACGGGCGCACAGGGCGGGGGTCTGGTCAGGGCGATCTTGGACGCCCCCGACGGTCCTTTCACCGTGCGAGCCATCACCCGCAACGCCAGCTCGGCGAAGGCCGGGCAGTTGGTCGAACGCGGTGCCGAGGTGGTCGAGGCGAGCCTGGAGGACGAGGACTCGCTGCGGAGGGCGTTCGACGGTGCCCACGGCGCCTACGTGGTGACCAACTTCTGGGAGTCCATGTCCGCCGACGTCGAACTGGCGCAGGCCGCGACGGCCGCACGGGCCGTGAAGGCAGCCGGCGTCGCCCACGCCGTCTGGTCGACCCTGGAGGACACCCGCGAGGTGATCCCGGTGTCCGACCAGCGGGTGCCGGTGCTGCAGGACCGCTACTCGGTTCCGCACTTCGACGCCAAGGCCGAGGCGGACGCGTTCTTCCGCGACTCGGGCGTCCCCACGACCTACCTGAGGAGCACCTTCTACTGGGAGGGGTTCACCCAGGGCTTCGGGCCGATGCGGGGCGAGGACGGGCGGCTCGTGCTCACGTTGCCGATCGGCGAGTCCAGGCTGGCGGGCATCGCGGCTGAGGACATCGGTCGCACCGCTCACGGCGTGTTCGCCGCGGGCGACGACTACACGGGCAAGACCGTGGGCATCGCGGGCGAGCACCTGACCGGTGCGCAGTACGCCGCCGCCTTCGCCGACGCGCTGGGCGAACCGGTCGACCACCGACCGCTCACCCACGACCAGTTCCGCTCGCTGGGCCTGCCCGCGGGTGACGAGCTCGGCAACATGTTCCAGTTCTACGTCGAGGGCGAGCACGACTTCGTGAGCGCCCGCGACCTGGACCTGGTCCGCACCCTCAACCCCCGGCTGCAGACCTTCCGCAGCTGGCTGGCCCAGCACGTCGAGGCGGTCAGGCCCGCATGACCACCATCGACGACAACCTCTCGGGAGACCAGCGCCTCGCCGGACGGACGGCGCTGATCACCGGTGGATCGCGCGGGATCGGCGCCGCCGTCGCCCGCCGCCTCGCGCGCCACGGCAGCAACGTCGCCATCACCTGCTCCACCTCCTCGACAGCGGCAGACGAGGTGGTCGCCGACGTCGTCGGCCGGGGCGGACGCGCCGTCGCCCTTCAAGCGGACAGCGCCGACCCCCGTGCGATCCGGGCGGCCGTGTCGCGCGTCGTCGAGGAGTTCGGCGGCTTGGACGTCCTGGTCAACAACGCGGGGATCGGGGTGTTCGCCGCCACCGAGCAGCTGAGCCTGGACGACTTCGACCGCATGGTCGCGGTCAACGTGCGCGGCGCGTTCGTCGCGGTGCAGGCTGCGCTGCAGCACATGGGGCCGGGTTCTCGGATCATCACGACCGGAAGCGTGTTCGCCGACCGCAACCCGTTCCCGGAGATGGCGGTCTACTCCATGACCAAGGCGGCGCTCGCCGGACTGAGCCGCGGACTGGCTCGTGAACTCGCGCCGAGGGGCATCACGGTCAACGTCGTCCAGCCCGGCGCGGTGGACACCGAGACCAATCCCGCCGACGGGCACGCGTCGCGGACGATGTTGCCGGCGACGCCGGTGGGCCGGTACGGAACCGCCGAGGAGATCGCCGGCCTCGTCGCCTACCTGGCGAGCCCGGAGGCCGCGTTCGTCACGGGTTCGACGATCAACGCCGACGGCGGCTTCTCCACCTGACCGCTGCCGGACCCCCGGGGGGACGGCGAACCGGGATCAGAGCAACGGTGACGGTTCCGTCTCCCAGGGGCGGGTGCGGGTGCTGGGTGACGCGGTGTTCGCGAGGCAGTGACGAACCCGGACGGGTTCGGGGTGTGTCGGCACGGGTGGACGCGGATCGCGCGGGTGGAGCAGCTCCTGTCGGCCAGCACGCCCGCCGCGGTCGCCGCCCCCGTGCCCGCCGCGGCCGTCGGCGTGCGGCGAGCTCCGGCGGCGCGCCGGTGAGCCCGCACCGTGCTGGAGTCCACCGAGACCTCCCGGTCGAGTTCGTCGATCGCCTCGGTGACCACCCGCACCGCTCCGGGAGATCACGCCGGTCGGACGACAACGGCCACCGCCGCAGGTACCGGCCGGGCACCTGACACCGCGATCGACATCGAAGAGGACGTGCTGGGAACGACGACCGGGTTCGGCAGGACCGGCCGGCCGAAGCACGTGGCGGTGGAGGGCGGCGCGGCCGGGGAACGGTTGCCGCAGGTCGCCGAGGACCTCGGCGTGTCCGTCGGCTCCGCCGGTCGGTCGGTCGCGGTGACCGCACCGTGCGCATCAGCAGCGCCGCCAGCGCGCGGTCGGAGAAGATCGCGGGCGGAGGGAACCACGACCGTCCGCACGACGACTACCCGGACATGAATCGTCGAACCCTGCTCAGCGCAGCCACCGTCGTCCCGCTGGCCGCCGCCGTCCCCACCACCGCCTCAGCAGCCGCGGCCGCTCCGAACGCCTCCTGGTCCGCGGAGAACCCGTTGCGCGTCCAGGTGCTCGTCTTCGACGGAGCGGAAGAACTGGACTACACCGGGCCCTACGAGATCTTCTCGGTCGCGGGCCGGATGAGTTCCGGCGCCGTGACGGTGTCCCTGGTGACAGGGGACCAGCCCGGCGAGGTCACCGCGTTCCACGGCACGAAGATCATCGTGGCCGAGAGCCTGAGGCCCGCCGAGGCTGATCTGCTCGTGGTGCCCGGTGGCGGCTACGGGCAGAAGAACGGCCCCGGGATCTGGGGCGAGATCGCCAAGGGCACGATCCCGGCCGCGCTGCGCGCCGCGCCCCGCCCCGGCCTGACCGTCTCCGCGCTGTGCACCGGGACGATCCTGCTCGCCGAGGCCGGGCTGCTCACCGGCCGGCCGTGCACCACGCACCACCTCACCAGGGCGGACGTCGTCGAGCGCGGCGGCGTGCTCAAGGACGCCCGTGTGGTGGACGACGGCGACGTGGTCACCGCGACCGCCGTCACCTCCGGCATCGACCTCGCCCTGCACCTGGTGCGGCGCGAGCTGGGCGCGGACCTCGCCGTACGGGTCGAGAACCTGATCGACTACGAACGCAGGGGCACCGTCTGGCAGCGCTGAGGAGTCCCCCGACCGGTCGACCGGGGCCCGGCCCGCCGCCCCCGCGCCGGGAGAACGGCGGTCTGGAAGCACTCTCCGACCGTCCCCTGCTGCCCGGCGCTCACCACCGTCTCCGACACCGCGATCTCACCGGGGGAACCCGCTCCCCTCTCCACCGACACCCCGGATCGACCGGCAGGGGCCGACCACGGATCACACCCCGTCGGCGTGGTGACGGGGGGGGTGGCCCGAGGCCGGTGGACCCGGCCGATGCCACCACCCGGACGAACTCGCGTGCGGGTGCGGGGCTGGTGGTGCACGCTCGTACTCGTGATCGACGACTTCGCGAAGGAGTACCTGCACAGCGACCTGCGAGAGATCCGCGAGGTGATGCTCCGGAAGCTCGACGGGCTGTCCGAGTACGACGTCCGCCGTCCTCTGACCTCGACCGGAACCAACCTCCTCGGTCTGGTCAAGCACCTGTCGGTGACCGAGGCCCGGTACTTCGGCGAGGTCTTCGACCGGCCGTTCCCCGAACCCGTCCCCCGGTGGGACGACCTCGGACAGCGCGGCACCGACATGTGGGCCACCGAGCACGAGACACGCGAGGACATCACCGATCGCTACCGACGCGTCTGGGAATACGCCGACGCGACGATCGCCGCTCTCGCCGTCGACTCGCCGGGCCACGTGCCCTGGTGGCCACGTCCCGACGTGATGCTGTTCAACGTCCTGGTCCACGTGCTCACGGAGACCAGCCGGCACGCCGGGCACGCCGACGTCCTGCGGGAGCAGCTGGACGGCGAGGTCGAGATGAACGCGGACGGCACGGCCCGGGACGCGGCGCTCTGGGAGAAGCGGCGGGCGGAGGTCGAACGGGCTGCCGGGGCAGCCGCCGGGCCAAGTCGGTGATCACCTGCTGACCCCTTCGCCCCCGACCACCCGCGACAGCCCAGCCGGGAGCGCTCAGGACTGCCGACGACCGCGGCGCAACGGACGCTGAACCGGCACCGGCCCTCTCCGCTGGGCCGATGCCGCAGGTGACCCGCGGGACCTCACCCGGTTGTCGTGCTCGGAGTTTGCCCGAGCACGACAACCGGGAACCCGATGCTCGCCACGACAGCGGGCACGGTGCCGACACCGCTACGTCGAGGGGAACACACCGACACCGCTGAGAACACGAGCAGCGCCCTCGCAGGCGAGTCCGGGAGGTGTGCGGTCACGGTCGTCCGGGGCCTGCGCGACAGTGCGGGTCCTCATCGAGGGCAAGGGAAGTGCGCGGTGTCTCTTCTGCCGAAGACCAGGTCGGAAGGCGTGCAGTTCGTGTGCGTGGTGCTCATGTGGCTGTCCTCGACGGTGCTCGCGCCCTCGTTGTCGGAGGAGCGTCTGGTCGTCGAGCCGATCAGAGTGCTGCTCTCCGGCTGCATGACGCTCTTCATCTGGTGGGCGGGCATCTCCGCACAGCGCAAGAAGAACCAGGACGGCTCGCAGTAGGGCCCGACGGACCGCACGCGCTCGGCGCAGCCTCGTCGGCCGTGCTGCCCACGGTGAAAGGACAACCGGTGACGGGAGATCCCGTGAATCAGCGCAAGCCCCTGTCCCGCAAGGCGTGGACGCTGCTGGCCGTCGCAGGCATCGTCACGTCCACGGCGATCGGCGTCGTCCTGGGCGTCCTCGCCCCCGAGGCGAGGTGGCTGGCCCACGTCGTCCTCCTCGTCCTCCTGACCGCCGCCCTCGTCGGGGTCAGGGTGCTCGGAGGCTTCGAGCAGCTCGAAGCGGCGCGGCGGAGAAACCGGGACCGCCGGTCGTAGGCGTGGCGCCCGATCGGGCCGTCGACGGCGTCTCGGGTCGAACGCGGGAGGCCTCCGGGTGCGGCGGTGCTCCACCACCAGCAGCACCGGCCGGTTCCCACCGCGCCACAGCACACTCGCCGGGGAATGCTCGTCACCCCGCGGGTGGGACCGTCGCGGTGCCGGGGCGTCCACCACGCGGACGTGGTGACGCGCGATGCCGGGAGCGCGGCCGAGTCCGCCACGCGTCGCCCAGATCCCGGACGTCGGCGGGGACCGTGGAGCGCTGCCCGGTCAGCGGTTCCGCGTGTCGGGCGGCTGTGGTCGACGCGCCGCGCCGACGAGTCTCACCCCGAGTTCGGCACCGAGCGGGCCCGGCGCGGAAGCGCAGCGGACCGCCTCAGCAGCGGCAGCGTTGGCGGTACCCAGCAGTTGGTGCCAGGTCGACGTCGACCTGGCCAACTACCGGGACGCCCCCGGCGGCCGGGTCCTGAGCCAGCTCTCCCGCGGTCACCGGGTGTGCGAGCACGGATGGGTCGACGGCTGGTACGTCGTGGACGTCGAGTTCGGTCCCAGCGACGAGCGCCGTTCTGCCAGGAGTTCGGGCGGTGTGGTCCGGGGCGCACGACTCCGCCGAACGCCCTTTCGCTCGGCGGCTGCTTCGGCGGCGTGGCGGGGGCCACCGCGGTGCCGGTGGCCGCCGCCAGGTGTCGTGGCGGCGGCCCGTCCCGCTGGGACGCGGACGTTTCCGGTGACCGGGAGTCAGCTGGTGCAGGGGTTGCCGCCGGGGTGCGCGCCGGTGCCGTGGACGTCGGCGTGCGCCTCACCGACGACCACGTCGGCCAGCGGGGTGTCCAGCACCACGGCCCGCTGGGTCACCGAGGTCGCCGTGGTCTCGGTGCTGTTGAGCCGCAGTGAGCCGATCACCAGCGGAATGGTGATCGGCGCGGATCCGACGGTCGTCGGCACACCGTTGATCTTGAGCGAGGCGATCGTCGAGCTGCCCGAGAACTGCGGGGCCAGTCCCGTGCCACTGGGAACGCACCGGGCCACGGCCTCGGACTCGATCACACCCAGTTCCACGGTCAGGCCGAGGGTGCTGATGGTGGTCGTGTCGATCCGCGCGGTCGCGGTGGCGTTGTCACCCGCGGCGGGCGAGGCCGTGGTCAGGTCGTCCGGTGTCTGGTCGGTGACGGCGGAGAGGACCCGGGCCCTCACCCTCAGCGCCGCGGCGTTCAGGTCGACCTGCGCCAGCGTGGTGTCGTCGTCCACGCACGGCACGTCGGCCGGGTTGGCCACCACGGGCTCGACGCCGAGGAGGTTCAGGGCGCTGGCCCGGCAGGAGAACACCCCGTCCCGGTCGTCGTCGAGGATCGTGACGACACCGACCGGGTCGGTGATCGCCGCACCGCTGGCCCCGGACAGCGTCACGGTGAACGTCTCGTCCGGCTCGTCCACCGTGTCGCCGTTGACGGGCACGGTCACCGGCGCGGTGGTCTGTCCGGGTGCGAAGGTCACGGTGCCGGCGGTCGCCACGTAGTCCGCGGGTGCGGTCGCGGTGGCGTCGGCGGTCGCGAAGTCGACCGTCACCGGGTCGGGGCTGGGCCGGTCCAGGGTCACCGCGAGGGTGGCCGGCGTGGTGCCCGTGTTGCCCTCTGCGACGGTGATGTCGTCGACGGACAGGCCGGGCACGTGCACGGTGTTGTGCTCCAGGAACCCCCGCGAGGTGCCGTCGACCAGGAAGTCGACCGTGCAGTGGTAGGTGCCGGCCGGGGTACCGGGGGCTGCTGTGATCGTCTCGGTGAAGGTGGCGTCCTCGCCGCTGTTCACGACCCGGCTCGCGGGTGCGAACCCGACGGTCAGGTGCGGGTCGCACGCGGTGATCGTGGGTGTGACGGTGACCTGAACGGCCTGGATGCCGTCGAGGATGGCTTGCGCGACCTGGTCGGCCGGAACGTTGTTGAGCAGCACGCCCCCGGTGGCGTTCACGATCGCGGTGGCCTGCCCGCCCTGGTCCAGTCCTGCGCCGGCCGAGCCCATGTTGACCGCGATGACGCGGACGTCGGCGGCCTGCAGCGCGGCGATCGCGTCCGCCAGGGTGTGCCCCTGGCTGGGGTCGTGCGACGGTGCGTCGCCGAACCACGCCACGATCCGCGTGCCGTCGGGGCGGAACGCGATGGCACCGCTGCCGATCTCGAACAGCGCGGTGATGGCGGCTTCGGGGAAGTCGCCGCCGCCCGAGGCGACCCAGGCGTTGATCCCGTTCTGCACGGCGGTGGTGTCGCCGGTGAGGTTCTGGTTGACGCGGAAGACGAACGGGTCCCCGGCGTCGCGGTACTCCGACACCGCGAACTGCGCCGTCGGTTCGGCGTCGAGCACCGCGCTGGTCACGGCACCGGCGTTGTTCCGCACGTCGGCGATGGCGCCGCCCATGCTCCCGGTGGTGTCGGCGAGGAACACCAGGTCGGGATTGGGCGGAACCTCCGGGGTGGTGACCGTCTTGGCCACCTCGGTGCTCGCGCCCGGACCGAGGGTGACCACGACGTCGGACGGCTCCACCTGGGCCTCCGCCTGCGGGGCCGCGACGACCGCGACCGTCGCGGCCCACACCGTGGCCGTGACCGTGACCGCTGTGACGAGTCTGCGCGACAGAGAGCGTCGCCGCGTTCTGGAATCGGACATGGTTCTCCCATCATCTGTTCTCGCACGACGCGGCCGGGAAGGCCGCCCGGTGTCGGGTGCCGCCCGTCGACCGGTCCGGCGCGTCAGCGCGGACCGCCGCGGCAGGCGTGGAAGGACGAGCGGTCAGCAGATCGAGGCGACGCAGCCCTCGTCGCCGGAACTGGTGGGAACACGGACGTTCCCGCCGTCACCGACCGTCCGGTGTGGAGGGAGGGCGCGCGGCTGCGACCGGCCCGTCGGCCGCACCGCTCATCACGGCCGCGCGTGGCCGCTGCGGGCCGGGAGGAAGACGAATCGTGTAGACGGACTCTCCTGCGGAGAGGTGCTCTGGAAGTCTGCGCGCCACTGCCGACCGAAGAGTCACGCCCCCGAATCCGCTGACCGTCCACCCGCCACAGCGGCGGACGGCCCGATCGATTTCGACAAGCAGGAAGTTGTGCCCCCGTGGTGGAAACCCATCAGCGATTATTGACGCCGCGGAGATCCTGGCCAAGCCTCCGGCAGTGTGGGACAAAAACCTGCGTCACCACACCAGCGGTGCGAGCAGTGGTCCCTCCAGGTGATGGCGACCGGCCCGCGCGGTCACGTTCGGCCCACGTCCCGTCCTTGCCGCGCGGTACCCGCCTCACGGCGACGCGGTCGCCGGACCGGTTCGCCGATCACCTGGTGACGTGCCGGTGGCGCGGAGCACCGCGTTCTCGTGCCGCACCACGAGCGGTCTGACGTGCGAGCGGTGACCGGAGCACCGCCGCTCGGTTCCCGATCAGGCCCCGGACGGCGGGGCCAGGTCGGCGGCCCGCATCGAGTCGAAGGAGATCGTGCGCACGCCCGTGAGGATCTTCAGGTAGCGGTACGGCTCCGGCGACGGGTTCTCGACCGTCGCGACGCCGGTGGAGCGGATCACGACCAGCTGCCCCTGTCCGAGACGCTTCCCGTCCCGGTCCAGGAAGTGGACGTCCGCGCTGACGCCGAACACGTCGTTCGGCCGCAGGGCGTAGTGGACCTGGAGATCACCCACCCCCTCCTCGCCTGCGCCGAGGTCGAGCACCAGGAACCTGCTGAACCGCCCGTGCACCACGGCGTACCGACCGTCGGGGGCTCCGGTCAGCTCGGCCGCGTCGTCCACCTGGACCTCGTTGGCGGGTGCGACCGCGTCGACGTACGGGTCCGGTGCCGCCGTCCGCCGGGTGCCGTCGGGCAAGAACGGGGAGAAGTCGCCGTCGAGCCCGACGGGCACGAAGGCACAGCGGTAGGCGTCCCGGTCCCCCCTGCTCACACCCGCCGCGCCAGCGGTCTCGCACCGCGCGCACGTGGAGAACCTGCGGGTGGTCGTGGTCCAGCCCGAGCCGGGAGGCGGAGCGAACCAGCAGTGCGACGGGTCCGCGCCGACAGGCGGAGTCTCGACGGGAGCAGCGGCCGCGGCGGTGGCCACCGGCGCCGACAGCAGGAGCGTGGCCAGCACGGTCGCCAGCACGGTCGGAGTACGCATCTTCCGAGTATCCGCGCCGGTCGTGCGCACCGGGAGGCCCTTGGCACGGATTACGACATCGCGGTGACGTGATGACCGCTGGGCGTGCGCTCGAACCGGAGAACGCCGGTGTTCTCGCGCGGAGCACCGCTACCGCGTTTCGGAGATGCCGCTCCGCACCACCAGTGCGAGTTGGGTGCGGTCCCTGAGGCCGAGCTTGCGCAACGCGCTGGACACGTGGTTCTTCACCGTGCCCTCCGTGATGAACAGGTGCGCGGCGATCTCCTTGTTGCTGGCTCCGGTGGCCACCAGGGCGGCCACGTCCGCCTCGCGGGAGGACAGCAGTTCGTGGTGGGGAACCTCCGCGGGGTGGGGGTGGACGATCTCGGCGACCAGTCGCGCCGCCACCGGGCTGTCGAGGACGGTCTTTCCTGCCGCGACCTTGTGGATCGCCGCGACGAGATCGTCCGGTGAGGTGTCCTTGAGCAGGTAGCCGCGAGCTCCGGCGCGCAACGCCCCGAAGAGGTACTCGTCCTCCTCGAAGGTGGTCAGCACGATGCACGCCACGTGCGGGAAGTCCTCGGTCAGAGCGGCGATCAGCGTGACGCCGTCCATCACCGGCATCCTCGCGTCGACCAGTGCGACGTCCGGCCGCTGCGCCGCCACCATCGGCAGCGCCTCCGCGCCGTTCGCCGCCTCCGCGACGACCTCGACGCCCTCCTCGACGTCGAGCAACGTCCTCAGGCCGCGGCGCATCAGCACCTGGTCGTCGACCAGGATCACCCGGATCACGGTCGTTCCCCGGCGGGCAGCTCGACGCGCAGTTCGAACCCGCCGCCCGGCCGGTTGCCCGCGGTGAGCGTGCCACCGAGCTCCGCCACGCGTTCGGCCAGCGCGCCCAGTCCGAAGCCCTGCCGCACCGGTTCGGTCGGTGCGCCCGATCCGTCGTCGGCGATCACCAGCCGCGCCCCGCCGTCCGGGAAGCTCAGTTCGGCGGTGGCCGTGCCCGCACCGGCGTGCCGGAGCACGTTGGTCAGTCCTTCCTGCAAGGCCCGGTAGAGCACGATCTCGGTGTCCGGTCCGAGGTCGTGCTCCGGGCCGGTGACCCGGAGGTCGACCCGGACGTCCGCGCCGTCGAATGTCCTGGCCAGCTCGCCGAGCGCGGCACTGCCCCGGCGCCCCTCCAGTGCGAGCGGGCGCAGCGCGCGCACCGCTCGTCGCGTCTCGGCCAACGCCTGCACGGTCAGTTGCTTGGCCTGGCGCACCTCGGCCCACGCCTGCGTCGAGGCGCGGGTGCGCAGCCTCTCCGCGTTCTCCAGATCGACCTTGATCACGGTCAGGTGGTGCCCCAGCGAGTCGTGCATCTCCCTCGCCATCCGTGCGCGCTCCTCGGCGACCGCCAGCCGCCGGATCTGCTCCTCGTGCCGGTCCAGGTCGGCGCGCGCGGCCGTCAGCTCGTCCAGCAGGTGACCGGCCCGTGCCTGGTGCATCCGCGCCGTCCGCACCGAGGCGGCCGCGACGATGCCGAAGGCGCAGAACACGGCGATGGTCAGCGTGCTGCGCAGCGCGTCGTTCCAGTCGAGGTGGGGATAGGTCAGTCCCCCGAAGAAGAACAGCACGAGCAGCACGCCGAGCGTTCCGAACGCCTCGCGGCTGCCGAAGACCTGCGCGACGTTGCCGAGCCCGATCAGCAGCAGCGGCGCGATCAACCCGCTGCCGTCGACGTAGGCCAGCACCACGCACACGATCAGGAACACCGCCGTCACCGGTCTGCGCCTGCGTGCCACGGCGAGCTCCCACGGCAGCGCGAGCCACAGCGCGATCAGCACCACCAGCAACCCCGCCAGCGGCACGACTCCCAGCCCCGGCGGGTACGTCGGTGCGCCGAGGGCGTGCAGCGTCAGCACTGCCGGCACGGTGATCCAGAACAGGACCGTGAACAGCAGCGGGCGCATCGGCTCGGGAGAACGCACGTCCACCCCGTCGAGGTTAGGTGGCGTGCGGGTGGTCCGCATCGACCTCGGGGGTCGTGTCGTGCCCATGACTTCCGTCATGGGCACGATCGTGACGCGTCGTCCGTCCGCGGCCGGATGTGCTGACACCGGACCCCTCCTAGTTTTCCCGCATGGACCTCACCTCCTCGGCCGTGATCCGCGGCCTGTCGTGTCGCACGTGGCGAGTTCTGCTGGCCCTGTCCGGGTTCTTCGGCTGCCTCCTCGTCGTCGGCCTGGGAGTCGGACGGGCCACCGCGTCGTTGCCCACGACGATCTCGTTCGTGATCGCGGGCGTGGTGATGTCGGCGAGCACGCTCGGGATGGTCCTCCTGCTGCGACGGCACGTGGACCGCGGAACGTGGCGGGGCACCGGTCTGTCGTGCGACCGGAGGACGCTGCCCCAACTGCTCCTCGGGGTCGCGCTCGCCGCCGCGGTCACCGCGGTCGCCGGGGGGATCACCGTCTGGCTCGGCCACGCCGACTGGGGCAGGGCGACGGCCACGACGGCGACGGTGGGACTCACCGACGTGATCGTCACGACCACCGCGTCCACGCTGCTCGTGCAGGGCTTCCCGGAGGAGCTGGTCTTCCGCGGCTACGTGTTCGGCAACCTGCGCGAGGTGCAGCCGCTCTGGGCCGCCGCGGTCGTCAGCTCGGTGCTGTTCGGGTCGATCCACGTGCTCTCCCACAGCGGCGCGACCACGCTCGGCCAGCGCCTGACCTACGCGGCCACGGCAACCGGGTTCGGGCTGGTGCTCGCGGCCTGCCGCACGGCCAGTGGAGCGCTGTGGCTCGGCACGGGTTTCCACGCCGGACACGACGCGTTCACCGGAGTCCTCGTCACCGTGCACCGGGACGCCTTGGTACCGGCGCTGCTGGTCGCACTCGGCACCCTGCTCACCACGGCGGCGATCACCTTCGCAGCGCACCGGAGGAGAACGCGGAAGAACAGCCGGTCCGCATGAAGTACGAACTCTGCTCACATCGCCCGACTCCGGCACACCGCGGCGATCGCGCCGGCCTGTTCGACGGGCTGACGATCGGTTTCGTCGTGACGGTCCAGCACGTCGAGACCCGCCGGTGACCACGGTGGACGAGGTTCCTCGTTCACGCGGGCGCACCAGCGCGCTTCCCCGATCGGGAGTGGCGCCAAGAGCAGCTCCGCTCAGACCTCGCCGTAGAAGGTCACCGGGTCGACCACGCCGAGCGGGATGCGGGTGGTCGTCGAGGTGGCCCCTGGTTCGAGGCCGCGCAGGAGCAGTGCCAGCCGGGGGCGCTCGTCCACCCGCCTGGCCACCTCGAAGAAGGTGGCCAGCAGGTGGACGCAGGGGCGGGTGCGTCCGGTGCAGGTGCAGTCGCTCTCGACGTCGGACAGGGGCGGGAGGCCCCGTTCGCGCAGGCTGTTGTGCACCTCGGCCGGGAGGTCGTCGGGTGCTCCGGCGACGAGCGGGCGGGCGTCCGCGGTCTGCTTCTCCGTCCAGGTGCTGCAGCGGACGGTGGTGCGCTGCCCGTCGACGGTGGCGGTGACCAGGCCGGGCGCGATCGTGACGTCGTCCACCCCGTCGTTGCGGGTCAGGGACCGCGCCTTGGGGATGAGCGGGTTGGCGCGGGTCACCCGTACCGGCTGGGCCAACCGGATCCAGTCCCGTCCCCAGACGGAGTTCGCGAACTCGTCGCTCATCGCGCGACCCCTTCGGCGAGCAGGGCGCGCAGTTGCTCGTCCCCGAGCCGCGCGAGGTCGGTCTTCACCGCGGGGAGCTCCCCCGCGGCCACCCCGGCGAGGTCGCGCTTGCCGGCGTGCAGGTCGGCGACGGCCTCTTCGATCGACCGCTCGGTGATCAGGGTGTGAACGGTGACCGTGCGGGTCTGCCCGATCCGGTGCGCGCGGTCGCTGGCCTGGGCCTCCACCGCGGGGTTCCACCACCGGTCGTAGTGCACCACGTGGGTCGCGCGGGTCAGGTTCAGTCCGAACCCGGCGGCGCGCAGGCTCAGGATCAGCACCGGCGGGCCGTCCGGGTCGTCGGTGAACTCCGTGGTCGTGCGTTCGCGGGCGGCGCTGGAGAGCTGGCCGTGCAGGAAGGGAACCGGCGTTCCGGTCACGTGCTCCTGCAGGTGCCGGGCGAGCAGGTCACCGGTCGCCCGGTACTGGGTGAAGACCAGTGCCCGATCGCCGTTGTCGACGACTTCGGCGAGGATCTCGGTGATCCGGTCGAGCTTGCCGGAGCGTCCGCGCAGCTCACCGCCGGTGGGTTCGAGCAGTTCCGGGTGGTTGCAGATCTGCTTGAGCCGGCCGAGCAGTGCCAGGACGCGGCCACGGCGACCGACACCGCTCCCCAGTCCGGCGGTGAAGGCCTCGTCGATGCTGGCCCGGTAGAGCGCCTCCTGCTCGGCGGTCAGCGCGCAGACGACGGTCGTCTCGATCTTCGCGGGCAGTTCCGGTGCCACGTCGACCTTGCGGCGGCGCAGGACGTGCGGACCGACGAGCTCGTGCAGTCGCTCCGCCGCAGCCGCCGACCGACGCTGTTCGACCGCGACGGAGAACCGCTGCCGGAACCGGCTCCTGGTGCCGAGCAGCCCCGGGTTGGTGAACGCGAGCAAGGACCAGAGCTCGTCGAGCCGGTTCTCCACCGGTGTGCCGGTCATGGCGAGCCGGAGGCGGGCGTCGAGGGCGCGGGCGGCTCTGGCCGCCTGAGCGTCCGGGTTCTTGATCTGCTGCGCTTCGTCGAGAACCACCACGTCCCACGTCGTCGCGCGCAGAGCCGCGTCGGAACGCAGGACGCCGTAACTGGTCAGGACGACGCCGCGCAGGTCGGCGGAACGACGGGTGGCGCCGACGTAGGTGCGCACCGGGAGGGCCGGAGCGAACCGGGCGAACTCCCGTCGCCAGTTGCCGAGCACCGACGTCGGGCAGACCACGAGGTGCGGACCCGCGCTCGGCCGCGCACGGAGCACCGTGATCGCTTGCAGGGTCTTGCCGAGCCCCATCTCGTCGGCGAGCACACCGCCGCCGTCGGACTCCGACGCGAGCAGCCAGGCGACGCCCGCCTGCTGGTAGGGGCGCAGGACGACGGAGTCGCTCCCGCTGGCGCTCGCGTGTCGGAGGACCGCTTCGACCACGGCCCCCGCCGACCAGATCGTCGTGCCGTCCAGGCCCAGGGCGGCGTGGCCGGCTGTCGGGAGACCCTCGACCAGCGCCGCGCTGGGCTGCTCGCCGGTCCTGATGACCGACGCGAGGCCGGCCCAGGCTCGGAGGGACCGCCCGGCGTTCGCCGTCGGGTTCATCGCGACCAGGGCGTCGAGAGCCGCCCGCGTCGGAACGAGTGCCGCGGGGACGTCGGTCGCGCACACCGTCGCGCGGTCGCGGTCGGGCAGCGCGAACCGGACTTCACGCCGTTCACCGGGCGGCAGGCCGAGCGCCGCGGCGTCGCCAGCGGGATCGCTCGTCCCCCACCAGGCGAACCGCTCGGCCTCCAGGAGGTAGGAGGCCTGCAACCGTCCGGGAAGGACACCGAGAACGGACGAGGGCATGCTTCCTCCAGAACGGGAATCGCGATCGGATTGTCCACCACACTACCCACGGTTTTTCACGCACTACAAACAGCGATTCTTCGACAGCAAATTCCGCATTTCGTCAACTCCGCGGCACCGAGACATTTCCGACCTGAACGCCGCGAGGCCGCGAGCACGTCGCAGACGCGGCGAAGCTCCTGGTGGACGACTTCTCGACCAGGAGCAGGGCCGTGGCCCGGCACGGGAGCTGACCGCGGCACGTGCCGACGACATCGCCGACGCCCCGACCAGGGCGGACGTCCCGTGCTGGGCCGACGAAGCACAGCGACGAGGCTCACCACCCGCACGAGGTGAGAACGCGTCGCGCTCGAACTCCGGAGCACGGCTCGCGGCGTCTCCGGTGCACCGGCGGACGCGCCCCGTCACCACGCGCACCACCACCCGAAGCGACGCCCGAGCACCGGCGCTCAGATCGCCGCCACACCCTCCACGACCGCAGTCGTCCACACCAGACGGTCGACCACCGCCCTCGCACGAGGTGCGCGTCCTCGTCGTCACGGTCTCGCCACCGCGGCACGAGATCACGACGTCCGCTCGTCGACGGCGCGGACCCGGCCGTCCACCCGCACCACGCTGTCCTGCCCGTGCTGCACGGTTGGTCCGTCCACGTGACGCCCGACCCGTGACGGCGCAGAAACACCCGCGCGCGGTGCTCGTCGGCGTTGGACAGCCACCGCGGTCACCAGGGGCGCGAGCGGGGGCTGGACGTCACACGGGCTGCGGGGCGATCATGCGGACATGCTCGTCCCGCAGCCCGCCCGTTCGCCCGTCCTGTCCGCGTTGCGGGCCGAGGCCGCCGCGCAACGGCGGCACGCGGCGCGCCAACGCGACCGGATCACCGCCGACCGGCACCAGCGACTCGTCGACGCCGAGGTCCGCGACACCCGTGCCGCGCTGCTGCGCCACGCCCGCCGACACGGCGGCGGCACGGTCGCCGCGCTGTTCGACCCCCAGTTGCACGCCCTGGCCGACACCCCGACGCTCATCAGGGCCGTGCTGGCCGCGGCACTGACCGCCGCCGACTCCTGCGACCTGCAACTGCTCGACGACGGTCGGCTGCACATCGTCGCCCACCACGGCTTCCCCCGCGCCTTCCTGGACTTCTTCTCCACCGTCGACACCGCCACACCCAGCGCCTGCGGCCGGGTCCTGGCCACCGGCCGACCCGTCCGAGTCGACGACGTCACGCGCAGTCCCGTCTTCACCGCAGCACCCACCCTGCAGGTCCTGCTCGACGCCGGTACCCGCGCCGTGGCCTCCTACCCCCTGCGCACCCCGGACGGCACCCTCCTCGGCGTGCTGTCGCTGCACCAGCACCGACCCGATCAGCGCCACCCCGCCCGTGCACACCTCATCGCCCGCGGCGCCGCCCAGGCCCTGACACACCTGCCCCTCCGCACCCCGCTGCTGCGGCACCACGCCGCTCCGGCCAGCCGCCGCCCGTCACCGCCGAGCACACCGGCCGTGTGACGGTGCACCGACGGACTCGCCGGCGCGGCGCACGACCCAGCGGCGCCTCCGGGCACCCGGCCGCACCGCCCGCGTCCCGGCACCGCTGCCCACGCCCGCGGTGCCGGTGTGGTCGAGCAGCTCGCGCCAGCCGACGGGGACGGCGGCCGGACCGCAGTCGGCCGGCCCCTTCGACCAGAACCGCTCGGACACGGACTCCGCAGCGGAGCGGGCCGATCGATACCCGTCCCGGAGTCGAACCCGGTACGCCTCAGCGACGACGACTCCGCAGGCCGGCTCACGACCGTCGTGGACCGGCGGGCGGGCGGGTGTGGTCGAGGGCGAAGTCCGCGCGGTTCAACGGCTCCTCGCACCAGAGCGGGCCGAACGGCAGCTCTCGAATCCAACCACGGCGATCCCTCGAACAGCCGGACCGCGGTCACCATGGGGTTGTTCGAGGAAGAACCCCTACCTCCGCCACGGTCGTGGTGCTCTACTGGCGCTGCCGACGGCCTCGCAGGGGGCGGGGCTCGCACATCAAGGGAGCACGTGATGGCGAAGAGGACGACGTCGCGATCGGTGGTGGCCGGTGTGGTGCTGGCCGCCACGGCGGGCTTGCTGGCCGCAGCACCGGCATCCGCCGCGCCGGTACCGCCGCGGGCGCCACGCAGTTGCGACGGGGGTGAGCCCATCGCCGGTGACGCGATCACGGCGAGATCGGCGACCTACGGCTCGATCGTGGCGGAACTGCGCTACAGCCCGTCCTACGCCTGCGCGTGGGGCCGCGTCCGCGGAGGACGGCTCGGCGACGGGGTGCACGTGAGCAGGCGGTGGAACAGCGACCCCGCCCAGACCGAGTACAACATCGCCAGCGCGATGATCACCTCCGGGTCCACCGTCTACACGCCGTGGTTCGACGACGACGGCCACACCATGTCCGCCTGCGCCGTGAACGAGGCCACCCAGACCGTCTACACCTGCACCGGCTGGTACTAGCCACCACCGTCCCGGTCGTGGTGTCGTGCCACCGGTGTCCGTCCGCGACGCCGTCGATCGGGGACGGGCCTCGGGCCGGGGCGCGGTGGTCGACCACGTTGCCAGTTCCTCGAACGCGGGATCGGCGTGCCGTCCGCAGAACGGCGTTCTGCGGACGGCACAGCACGAGCACCCCGGTCACCGCGAGCGCACTCCGCTCGGCCGACGTCAGCACGACCCGAGTTCGCCACTCACGGACCGGGAGTGCCGCTGCCGGTCGGGGGAAGTCACCCGCCGAGGAAGTCCCCGGCGTCGAGGTCGTCGAGAAGGCCGTCCAGGAGACCGTCGAGAAGGCCGTTGGGGAAGCCCTCCTCGCCGCCGTCGACGACCCTGTCGTGCGCAACGGCCCTGACCCGCTCGGTGTCGACACCGGGCTCCGCACCCGCAGCACCGGCACCGGCGGCGATCCCGCCAGCGGTCGCGACGAGCACGACCACCGCAGTGAAAGTCCTTCGCATGAATGATCCTTCCAGTTCGGGGGCCACCCACGCTAAGCACAACTCCCCCACCACACCCGGCGGACACGACCACCCGACCCGCACTTCACCAGCTCGACGGTCCCCCCGTCGTGCTGAGGCGGGCGCGACGGGGACGAGTGCCGCGGTGCACGACAGCGGCGCGACACGGGTGGTCGCCGACGTGAGCCCGCCGACCACCGACGCCCAGCTCGCGCGCGACCCGACCGCGACGCCGGAGGCTCCGACGACCTCCGGGACGGTGGTCCTGGTGGCACGTCTCGGAGGGCTGACCCGGTAGTCGGTCCTGTGTCCTGATCGGCCCGCGTTCAACGATCGGGGTTCGCGGTACTGGACCCACGATGGAGCGGGGGACGTCGGAAGACGATCGGTGAGACTGGCGATCCTCCACGTCACCCGGTGACTGCGGGCCATCCACAACCGCCAGCACGGCGTCGTACGGCCACCGACTCACCCATCCGCACCTGGCCCCACCACCCGGCCACGGTTGCGCGACGAGCCACCGGTCTAGACGTAGTTCGACAGCCATCCCTTGGGCCAGGCTGTGTCCTGGTGCGCGTTCACAACGGCCTTCGGCAGCGCCAGTCCGAGAAGCAGATCTCCCTCCCGCCAGACAAGCCTGCGCTCGTCCAGTTGAGCCACCGCGTCGTCGAGCTCCGAGGCGGAGAACCCGCCGTCGGACCGCGCGGACGCCAGCGTTCGAGCCAGACTCACCGGGCGGCGGTCAGCTCTGCTGTGCAGGTGGGCAGCCGCGCGGGAAAGCTCGAACTCCTCCGGCACCGGTGCGAACCGCGAATCGCGAACGATCGCACCGGTCTCCGTGGGCACGAGAGAAAGCTCTACGAACCTGGACCGGTGGAGGGCCTTCCAGTGGTCGACCTGCCGGACGAGCTGATTGTAGACGGTTGCCAGTTCGCTGGTGAAGCTGAATGTTCGCGCGAAGTAGTAGCAGTAGTCGTCCAACTTCAATCCACTTCGCGCCAGGAAGTCACCGGAGAACAGTACGTCGTAGCACTCGTGGTGAACAGCCTCGGTGGTGATGCCGAAGCGCTGGGGATCGGCTTGAAGTGGTGCGAAACGAGTGACGACGACCTCGGTACGCGAAACCGGAGGCATCAGGTGGTAGAGCCGGGGGAGCAGAGTGCACATCTGCCGGTAATCGTCGACCACGTCGTCCGGCAAGCCGTACAGCAGATTGTAGTAGATCATCAGGTGTTGTCGGTACCCCTCCTTGAGAAGGGACACGTTGTCGATTCCGCGCACGCCCTTGTCCATGGCGCGAAGCACTGTCGACGAGAAGGACTCTATCCCCGGCTGTATCGCGACGAAGCCTGCCGCGGCCAGCTGTTCGACACGCTCCGGAGGATGGTTCGCCTTGATCTCGGTGTGGAGGCGGAAGGGCACCTCGCGTGCGGCCAGCTGAGGAAGCAGGTCGGTGTAGTACGCCTTCGGCATGATGTAATCGGAGAATCGGAAGGTGACGTCGCCGTACTGTTCGCGCATCGCGTCGAGCATCGCCGTGGTCGATTCGGGATCGCGATACCGGTACTTCAGCGCGTCGTCGTCGATCCCGCAGAACACGCAGTGCTTGCGCTGACCCCACCAGCACCCGCGGGAGCTCTCCACCGGGAGCACCTCGGTGCGGACGCTGACGAGATGTTCCTTCTCGAGCTGGGCGGTGTCACGGTACCAATCAGCGTAGTCCGGTGTCGGCGTTCGATTGATGTCGACCTGCGGGGCGCGTATCGTCCGCTGCTCGCCCGACCGTTCGGAGGCGAGCAGATCGTGCGGGAGAGGACGGCCCTCGAGCACTCGTTGTGCGATGTCGACGATTGCCCGTTCACCGTCGCCGACCACGACGAGGTCCACGCACGGAAACGACTTCGCGACGGCCATCCCCGGTGGACCTTCCAAGGCATAGCCACCGAACACGATCACCAGGCCGGGATCCCGCGCTTTCAGGACGGAGGCGAGCGCCAGCGACGCGATGGTCTGGTCGAACAGGCACGTGAAGCCGACGACCTTCGGCGACGACTCCAGAACCCGCTCTGCGGCGACGTCCAGGAGCTTGGGCGCCACGTCGTAGCGCATCGTCATGAACAGGTCGAGCATCGAGGCCGGCGTGTACCGCCCGGCGCCGCACCTCCCGTCGGCGAACCGCCAGTACGTCTCGACCCGGTTGATGACGGCACTCTGCTGATCCCGGCCGAGCACCGGATCGAGTTCGCCGCTGAACACGAACTCGTTCAAGCCCCACGCATCAGCGACGAGCGAATAGGTGTCCGACGTCACCCAGCGGAGGAGTTCCGGCGCAAAGTGGTGCACCCGCGCCGATATCCCCGCCTCCGTCAGGCAGGACTTCAGGATGGCCAGCCCCAGGCTGGGCTCGTGCACAGGCGCCCACGGCATGCTGATGAGGGCGACGTCGTGGCTCGGTGCGCTGTCGGCGGTCATGGTGCTAGAGCTTCACAATCCCACTCGAGTCGACGACGACCTCGGACCTGACAGCCGGATCGACGACCAGGACCACTCCGAGGACGACGATGCCCACCACTGCGACCACGCCGACGAAGGGCACGGCCGCTTCTTCGTTCGCGGCCCGGACGGCGTTGAGTTCGCCGATGCGCTTGAGGCCGTTCTCGGCGGCCGCTGAAATCTCCACACCGAGCGCCTGCGCCACTTCGGCGGGTTCCACCGTCAGCTTGTTCAGGTACCGGCCGTCGATGACGGCCTGGTTGTAAAGAGCGACGAGTTGGCGAGCATCGTCCTCGGCAAGCTGGATGTCGAGTGGCAGCTCGGCGGCGATCACACCGTGAGCAGCCTCGAGATGGGCTGCCGAGACGAGCTGTGAACGCATGCGCGCCCAGTCGTCAGAAATGCGCTCGCTGAGCTGAAGGGACTGCTGAAACAAGATCTTG
This sequence comes from Umezawaea beigongshangensis, assembly GCF_016464305.1. Classification (GTDB taxonomy): domain Bacteria; phylum Actinomycetota; class Actinomycetes; order Mycobacteriales; family Pseudonocardiaceae; genus Umezawaea_A; species Umezawaea_A beigongshangensis. The sequence continues at coordinate 38,169 of NZ_JAEIOJ010000011.1, read as the reverse complement.
GGCACTGACTGGACATCACCAGGTGTAGTCATGGAATACCCCGCACGTTGAGGGCGGACCATCACGACCGATGGCAGCACAATCACCGTAGGGCGGCGATGATTGTATTTCAATCCCTCGATCTGGTGAAGAAGGCGATACTTGTTCTGAAACCGTCGATCTCGAACACCGAATATTGATCATATGCCGCGTGTCCTCTCCGAGGGTGACGCTCCTGGCCGCCCCGGTGCTCTTCCTCTCGTTCGTCGGCGACCTCGACCGGTGGACGCCACGGCGTGCCGCTGGGGTCAGGACGCGGTGACCGTGCTGGCGGGCGTCTTCTCCGTGCCGGACCGCGGTGGCCTCCGGCGCCGCGGTGTCCGGGACGGTGGCCACCGCCACCACCGCGGCGAGCACCGCGACACCAGGCCGGTCATCAGGACCGCCGGGGTGCCCGGACGGCCGACGAGCCGCGCGGCCGAGCCGCCCGCGATCATCACCGCGACGCCCTCGGCGAGAAAGCCGACACCCGTGGACAGCGGGCTCCGGTGCAGGACGTCCTGCAGGTACGGGCTGAGCAGCGTGGGCGAGCTGAGCACACCCGGCGACGAGGTGCCCGAGCTCCCGTCGGCAGCACGCCGCGAGGGGTGGGCCCGACGGCCGGACCGGACGGCTGACGACCGCTCCCCCACGGTGCGGACCCGGCCTCGAACGAGGACGGCGTCAGCGGCGGACGGAGGCGAGGAGACCGACCGGGGGCAGGGTGCCGGCGGCGATGCGGCGTTCCTCGGCTCGACGCAGGGCGTCGAGGACGTCCGGAACGCGGGTGGCCGGTTCGGTCCAGGCACCGCCGCGGCCGTCGAGCAAGCGCCACAGCACGGCCGTGGGCACCGTGGTCAGATCCGCACCGGCCCGGTCCAGCGCGGCGAGCATGGCGGAGCCCCGGTGCAGCGAGGCGTGGTCGGCGGCCCAGGCCTCGACCAGATCACCGGAGGGAGTCTCGGCGTCGAGCAGACCGGCCGCGACCAGCAGTGCACGACTGTCGTGCAGGAAGTCGGCGGCTGCGTGGTCCACCCGCTCCCAGGCGAACTCCTCGACCACGATCTGCCCGCCCCCGGCGAGCAACGTGGTGGCGTGGCCCAGGATGCCGTCCAGGTCCTCGGCGTGGTGCAGGGAACGGGTGAACAGCACGACGTCGTACTCACCGGAGACGTCGCGGACGTCGGCCCGGACCACCGGCACGCCGCGCGCCTCGGCCGCCGCGGCCACCTCGGCGTCGCGGTCCACGCCGGTGACCTCGTAACCCAGGTCGATCAGGGCCGCGGCCAGCGCGCCACGTCCGCAGCCCGCCTCGAGGACACGAGCCGGAGGCGGGGGCAGCAACGGCGTCAGGCGGGCGAGGGTGTGCGGGACGGCGACGGTGCTCAGATCCATCCGGACGACCCTAGGCGGTGCACCGCGGGACGAGCCACCGAAAATCGCAGCAGAGCTGTCGCAGCGCACGGGCGTCACCCACCAGCGCGGCGCCTTCGGGAACCGGTGACGCTCGTACCGCCCATCGGGTGACGCCGTCACCGGATCGGTGGGCCACCACCCGGTGACGGCTAGGCTCGGCGGCCGTCGACAGTCGACCGCCGGTGGGGGCAGCAGTGACCGAACTCTCCTGGGTTCCCGAGGGAATCGACATCACGCGTCCCGCGGGCGCGCGGGTGTACGACTACCTGCTGGGCGGAGGGCACAACTTCGCGGCGGACCGCGCCGCTGCGGTGCGCATCGAGCAGATCCTGCCGCGGGCCAGGCCGATCGCGCAGTCCAACCGGGCGTTCCTGCGCCGCGCGGTGCGGTACATGGTGCAGCGGGGTGTCACCCGGTTCCTGGACCTGGGATCGGGGATTCCGACGGTGGGCAACGTCCACGAGATCGCCCAGCGCGCCTCCCCGGACAGCCGGGTGATCTACGTCGACTGCGAACCCGTGGCGGTGGCGCACAGCGCCATGCTCCTGAACGGCGACGACCGCGCGTGCGTGGTGCAGGCCGACCTCACCGACCCCGACTCCGTGCTCGCCGCACCCGCGGTGCGCGAGCTGCTCGACGCGGACGAGCCGATCGGGCTGCTGATGGTCGCCGTGCACCACTTCGTGCCCGACGAGCGCGACCCCGCGGGGCTGGTCGCCCGGTACCGCGACGCGGTGCCGGACGGCAGCCTCGTGGCCATCTCCCACCTGACCGCCGACCACGACCCCGAGGGCATGGCCCAGGTCAGCGCGGTGATGGCCGCCAGTCCCGACCCGATGTTCTTCCGCCCCCGTCACCAGGTCCTGCGACTGTTCGACGGCACGGACCTCGTCGAGCCCGGCCTCGTCGACGCCCCGCGGTGGCGTCCCGAGACGGATCCCCCCGCCGAGGAGAACTCGGTGCTGGGCGTGTACGCGGGCGTAGCTCGCATTCGGGACGGAGACTGAGCGCGCGGTCGTCCGCAGCCGATCCGGACGGCCCGCGCCTCTCCGATCAGCGCACCCGCGAAGCGCGAACCGGTCGCACCGCCGGGTCCGACGGTCGAGCACTCGCCGTCACCGCACCGAGTACCACCGCGGTGACGGCGAGTGCGCTCTTCCGCAGTCGGAACAAACTCTTCGCTGAACGTTACAAAAAAGCGTTGCTAACACTCGTTTGAGTGAATCGAGCACCACGTTGGCGTCAATGATCTTGTCGAGAGTTATCGTGATTCGCATCACAGATCGGCGGAGAGTGCGGCCACGCTGCACGTGCGCACCAGCACCGGAGCAGCACCGCTCGTCACGGGCGCACGATCGCCTCGTCGCACGAGGAACCACGGAAGAAGCGGTACGGCGAATCGGCTGACGGTTCGAGATCGACCGTCTCTTCCCGACTCCGGAGCGAGCGCGCCGATCCCCTCCCGCTTCCTCGCCTAAGGACCGTCATGACCGACATATCTCGCCGAGACGTGTTCCGGCACGGCGCGGCGGCCGTCCTGGTCACCGCCACCGCGTTCGGCTACGTCACCTCGTCCTCGTCCGTCGGGAGAACCGGCTCGCGCGAGAGGTCGGCCGCAGCCGATCCCCGCGACTTCGAAGAGGTCTACAAGGGCAAGAAGATCAAGGGCGAGCACGACCGGGCCAACGGCCAGCACAGGGTTCACATCAACGGCAGGAAACTCGGGGTCGCGCAGGTCCAACTCCCCGTGAGCCCCACGTCGACGGAGACGTTCACCGCCGTGATCAGCACGGTGAACCACTTCGAACCCGTTCCGCTGGACGAGACGAACAACCGGGACGGCCTCAAGAAGCTGGCGAAGATCGTGGTGGACCAACTCGGGGATCAGGAGCTCACCCGCGACGCCGACCACCACCACCACTGACCCGGGCCGGGACATCGAAGAGGTGCGCACCATGGGAACCCGCAAGAACGCGGCCGCGCTGACAGCCGCCGAGAAGTCCAACTTCGTCGCCGCGGTCAAGGCGCTCAAGGCGCAGACCACCGGTCGCAACTACGACTGGTTCGTGCGCGTCCACATGAACTACTTCGGCACCGTCGACGGTCACAACTACGCACACATGTCGCCGTCGTTCCTGCCCTGGCACCGACAGTTCCTGCTGGAGCTGGAGAACGCCCTGAAGGGCTTCAACCCGGCGGTCGACCTGCCCTACTGGAACTGGACGGCCAACCGTTCCACCACCGGCGCACCGTTCACCTCCGACTTCATGGGCGGCAACGGTTCGGGCGGCAACGGTTCCGTCACCTCCGGCCCGTTCGCCGGTGCCGCGAACTGGCGGATCAACGTCAGCGCCACCTCCTCGACGTCGCTGCGCCGGGCGATGGCGCAGCGCGGCTCCCTTCCGACGGCCTCCGACGTCGACGGTGTCATGAGCGTCTCGACCTACGACGTGTCGCCGTGGAGCTCCGCCTCCCGCAGCGGCATGCGCAACCGGCTGGAGGGCGGCCTGGCGCCGGACCTGCACGGGCGCGTGCACAACTGGATCGGCGGGCACATGGCGCAGATCGACTCGCCCAACGACCCGGTGTTCTTCCTGCACCACTGCAACATCGACCGGCTCTGGTCCCGCTGGCAGACCTCCAGGGGGTTCGACGCGGGCCGGTACGCGCCCGGCGGGAACGTCAGCAACGTCGTCGACGTCAACGAGACGCTCGCACCCTTCGGAACCACCGTCTCGTCCACCCTGGATCACCGCGGCACCTACACGTACGCCTGAGGGGGCTTCGCCGGGACGACGAGAGCGGGGACTCGGCGTCTCCGGGCACGCCGAGCACGCCGGACGTCGCCGTGTGCGCACAGCGCTGCTGCGCAGGTCGGGCGCGGGCGTCCCGCGGTGGGGTGTCAGGCGGCCACCCTCGCCAGGAACCCCGCGAGGGTGGCCCCGGTCCGCTCGACCTTCTCCTCCAGCGACAGCGACTCGTGGACGCGACCACCGGAACCGGCGTCCTTCTTGCCGCGCAGGTAGAGCGAGCACGCCAGGTCCGAGCACAGGTAGGCGCCCACCGAGTTGCCCGCCTGCCCGCTGCGCCCGGCCTTGCGCGCGGTCATCAGGGAGACGCCGTCGCCGGGGTGCGTGGTCAGGCACAGGGTGCACATGCTGCGGCGCAGGTGACCGGACGGGGTCGCGCGGCGCAGGGCCACGCCGATCGGACCGGCCGCGGTGCGGGTGACGAGGTAGGCGCGGTCCGGCGCGCCCGGATCGCTCCAGCCGAGGAAATCCAGGTCGTCCCACGGCCGTTCGGCCAGGTCCCTGGGCACGACCAGGCGCTTCGTCTCGCCCTTGGTGCAGTTGATGAAGGAGGCGCGGATGTCGCGCTCGGTCAGTGGTTCCACGGGGTCGACGGTAAGCTGCCTAGGACCATTAGGCAAAATAATAGTGGTCCTAGGTTGTGTGGAGGGGGCACGGTGGCACGGGCGGGGTTGAACGCCGAGCGGCTGACGCTGGCGGCGGCGGAGCTGGCAGACGAGGTCGGCGTCGAGAACGTGACGGTGTCGGCGCTCGCGCGTCGGTTCGGGGTCAAGGACGCGAGCCTGTACTCGCACATCCGCAACGCTCACGACCTGCGGGTGCGGCTGGCGCTGCTGGCGCTGGCGGAGCTGGCCGACCGGGTCGCCGCGGCACTGGCCGGGCGGGCGGGGAAACAGGCGCTGGCGGCGTTCGCCGACGCCTACCGCGCCTACGCCGGACAGCACCCTGGGCGGTACGCGGCCGCGCAGTTGCGGCTCACCCCGGAGGAGGCGGCGGCGAGCGCGGGACGCCGGCACGTGGAGATGACCCTGGCGATCCTGCGCGGCTACGAGGTGCCCGACGCCGAGCAGGTGCACGCGGTCCGGCTGCTGCACAGCACGTTCCACGGGTACGTGACGCTGGAGCGGTCGGGCGGGTTCGACCACTCCGGCGACGTGGAGACGTCGTGGAGCAGGGTGGTGGACGCCCTCGACGCCGCGCTGCTCAACTGGCCCGCCAGCGGGTGACCGCGGTGCGCCGGGCGGTCGACGGCCCCCGGCTACCGACCGCCCGGCGGTGTCGCGACGGGTCTGCGCGGTGGGGCGATCCCGCCGCTCGGAACCCGGACTCAGCGTCCGGCCGAGTCGCTGTCCCCTCGCACGGGGGGCGCTTTGACGACGTTCAGCCCCACGACGCTGGCGACGATGCCCGCGAGGAACAGCATCCGCAGCGCGGTGGCGGCCTCGTCGCCGGTGACGACGGCCCAGGCCACGGTCAGCGCCGCACCGGTGCCCGTCCAGACGGCGTAGGCGGTGCTGATCGGGATGTGCTTGGCCGCCCGTCCCAGCCCCAGCACGCTCAGCACGATCGCGACGGCGAACACCAGCGTCGGCACGAGCCGGGTGAACCCCTCGCTCCGGCCGAGCGCGGTGGCCCACACCGCCTCCAGCACGGCGCTGGTCATCAGCACGACCCACGGCATCAGCCCACCGCCTTCAGTCCGACGACGCACCCCACGAGGAGCACCAGCAGCGCGGCACGCGCGACCGTGAGCCGCTCCTGCCCGCGAGCGACGGCGAGGACCACGGTGAGCACCGCGCCGATGCCGACCCAGACCGCGTAGGCCGTGCCGGTGGGCAGTTCGGTCATCGCGTACGACAGACCGATCATGCTCACCACCATCGAGACCGCGAACACGGCCGTGGGCCCCTTCCTCCGGAAACCCCGCGAGGCGCCCAGCGCGGTGGCCCACACCGCTTCGAGCACCCCGGAGGCGATCAGCACCGCCCAGGCCATCGTCCACTTCCCGTCCACGGTTGTCGCACGGGTGTGCGATCACGAGCCTACCTTTTTCGCACGACCGTGCGAGAACCGTGGTGTGCCGAGGAGGACGAACCCGCGGGAACGCGACCGGGCGGTGGTCGAAGCGGCGTGGCGGGTGCTGACCCGCGACGGGCTGGCCGCCCTGTCGGCGCGCACCGTCGCCACCGAGGCCGGGCTCGCGCCCAGTTCCCCGCGCACACCTTCCCCACCCGGGCCACCGTGCGCGAGCGCGCCGTCGAAGTCGTCCTCGACGCGTACCTCACGACCCTCGCGCGCACCCGAGCCCCCGCCGCACCAGCGCGCCGACCGTGGCGAGCGGAGGGCGGGGCGCGGTCGGCGGACGAGCTGCGGCGACCACGCGCGGGTGCCGTCACCGTCCACCGCGGACGCTGCGTCCCGGCCGGAGGCGGTCGGGCGTCGACGGTCCGGGTCGCCCGGGGCGATCACCGCTGCCAGACTCCCGCCGCCGCTGCCCGTACGACGTAGTCCTCGAAGGTCCGGGGTTCCCGTCCCAGCACGGTGGCGAGGTCGTCCGTGGCCGTGGCGAGCAGTCCCCGCTCCATCATCACGAACATCTCGGCGACGTGGTGGGCGTCGTCCTCGCTCACGCCCTCGTCGACCAGCGCCGCGGAGTACTCGGCGGCGGAGATCTGCCGGTAGCTGATGTCCCGCCCGGACGCCAGGGAGATCAGCTCGACGGCCTCGCGGAAGGTGATCGCACGTGGTCCGGTCAGCTCGTAGATCCGTCCGGCGTGCCGACCGGCCTCGGTCAGCACGGCGGCCGCGGCGTCGGCGACGTCCTCGACGTCGATGAACGGCTCGGGAACCGCACCGGCCGGGAGCGCCAGCTCTCCGGCGAGCAGCGGGGCGTGGAAGACGTCCTCGTCGAAGTTCTGGTCGAAGTTCGACGACCGCAGGACGGTCCACTCCAGCGCCGAGCCGCGCACGGCCTCCTCGGCCGACCGCATGTCCAGCCCGAACGCGGAGTCGCCCCAGGTGTCGGCGCCGTGCCCGGAGAGCAGGACCAGCCGCCGCACTCCGGCCGCCTCGGCCCCGGCCACGAACTCGTGCACCGGACCCGGCACGCGCGGGGGCACCACGTAGACGGCGGCGACACCGTGCAGGGCCTCGTCCCAGCCGCCGGGGTCGGACCAGTCGAACCGGATCTCGCTCGATCGGGAGGCGGCGCGCACCGGCGTGCCGCGCAACCGCAACCGGGCGGTGATCCGCCGGCCGGTCTTGCCGGTCGCGCCGAGGACGAGGGTGGTTCCGTTGCTCATGAAGACGAGTGAACACGACAGAATCGGACGTGCCCATGGGTGAGGAGCCGGATCGCCTGTGTGATCGTCTAGTCTCGGCAGGGTGGACGCGTTCAGTGATCTGATCCGCGGGGTGCGGGCCCACGGCTCGTTGTTCGGCAGTTCGACCCTGTCCCCGCCCTGGGCCCTGCACTTCGTGGACGGCGCACCGCTGACCCTGTGCACGGTCCTGACCGGGCAGGGCTGGATCGTGCCGGAGCACCGCCCGCCCGAGCTGCTCCGCGCCCGCGAGACGATCGTCGTGCGGGGTCCCGCGACGTTCGCCTTCGTCGACGAGATCGGCACCGGGGCCGAACCGATCGTGTGCGGCGAGGACTGCGCCACGCCCGAGCAGGGCGGGACCCGGCACCGGCTGGGCTGGAACGACCGCGGTGACGACCGCGGCACGACGACGCTGATCGTGGGCGCCTACCCGGTGCGCGGCGAGATCAGCCGCCGGCTGCTCGACGCGCTGCCCGTCGTGCTGCGCGTGGACGCCGGGGGCACGTCCGACCCGGTGCTGGACCACCTCGCCGCCGAGGTCGCCGTCGACACGCCGGGCCAGCAGGTGGTGCTCGACCGGCTGCTGGACTGGATGCTGGTCTGCACGCTGCGCGAGTGGTTCGACCGGCCCGGTGGCGAGCCCCCGGCGTGGTGGGCCGCGCAGCGGGACCCGGTGGTGGGCGGTGCGCTGCGCCTGCTGCACGCCGAACCGGCGGCACCGTGGACGGTCGCCGCGCTGGCCGGTCGCACGGGGGTGTCGCGTTCGACGCTGGCCAAGCGGTTCTCCGACCTGGTCGGCGAACCGCCGCTGACCTACCTCGCCCGCTGGCGCATGACGCTCGCGGCGGACCTGCTGGTCGAGCGGGAGGCCGCGACCGTCGCGGACGTGGCCCGCACCGTGGGCTACTCAGACCCGTTCGGGTTCAGCGCGGCGTTCAAACGGATCAGAGGCACCAGTCCGAGCGAGTTCCGGCGCACCGCGACCACCGCCTCTCCTGCGGGTTCGAACGCCTGAACCCCACCACCCGCGCCACCGGCCGCACCCCTCGTTCGGCCGGTGGCGCGAGATCCGCTCAGTCCAGGACCTCGACCACGACCTCGGTCGCACGGGCCAGCAGCACGTCGTCACGAGCGGCGTCGGCGGTGGCGCGGCTGGACAGCACCGCCAGCACGATCGGCGCGCGGTCCGGCGGCCACACCACGGCGATGTCGTTGCGCGTGCCGTAGGAGGCGCTGCCGGTCTTGTCCCCCACGACCCAGCCGTCCGGGACTCCGGCCCTGATCGTCTTGTCACCGGTGGTGTTGCGGCGCATCAGGTCCACCAGGACCTCCCGCTTCTCCGCGGGCAGCGCGTCGTCCACCGCGACCGCGCGCAGGCTCGTCGCCAGCGCCCTGGGCGTGCTGGTGTCGCGGACGTCGCCGGGCAGCGCCTCGTTCAGCTCCGGCTCCAGCCGGTCGACGTGCGTCGTCGTGTCGCCGATCTCCCGCAGCGCCTCCCCCAGCGCCGCCGGACCGCCCAGCTCGCGGAACAGCAGGTTCGCGGCGGTGTTGTCGCTGAAGCGGATCGCGGCGTCGGCGACCTCGCGCAGCGTCATGCCCGTCTCGACGTGCTTCTCGGTGACCGGCGAGTAGTCCACGAGGTCGGCGGCGGTGTACCGGACGACCTCCTCCATCTCCGGAAGGGTGTTGCGCCGCAACACCGCGGCAGCGGACAGGGCCTTGTGGGTCGAGGCGTAGGCGAAGCGCTCGCCGTCGCGGTGGGCGACCTCGCGGCCCGTGGCCGTGTCGATCGCGTACACGCCCAGCCGCGCGTCGAACGTCCGCTCCAGTTCGGCGAAGTCGGCGGCGGGGTCGGCGGCGGAGTTCCCCGCTGGCACCGGAGCCGACGTGGCGGTGGACGACGACACTGGCGCGGTGGTGCCGCGGTCCGCGGTCGTGGTGCAGGCGGTCAGCGCGAGCGCGGCGAGTGCCGCCGCGACCGTGCTGCGCAGCAGGTGTTTCGTCACCGGTGTTCCCCCTCGTGGTGGGACTGATCTTCTGACGGAGGCAGTGTCGCGGCGGTCGTGACATGTCGTCCAAGACGGAAGGCGTCGATCACATGCGTTTCTGGCATAGAGTGAGGTCGTGGACCTGGTCGGCGCGTGCAGGGCGTTCGTGAGCGTGAGTGAGCGCGGCAGCTTCACCCTCGGCGCGGCGGCGGCGCGGATACCCCAGCCGGTGGCCAGCCGCCGCATCGCGGCGCTGGAGGCGCACCTCGGCGCGCGGCTGTTCGACCGCGCCACCCGGCGTGCCACGCTGACGCCGTTCGGCCTGGACCTGCTCTCCAGCGCCAAGCGCGTCGTGCAGGCCGCCGACGCGCTGGAGCACGACGCGCGCCGGGCCGGGCAACGCCCGCTGCGCCTGGCCGTGCCCGCGTCCTGCGGCACCCGCACCCTGGCCCGGCTCGACGCCGACGCCCGCGCCCGCGGCGTGGTCCTCGACCTGCGCCCGGCTCCGCCCGCCGAGCGGGCGGAGATGCTGCGCACGCAGGAGGTGCGTGCGGCGCTCACGGCCGTCCCCGCCGAGGAGGCGGTCTGGACGGTTCCGCTCGGAGTGGCCGCGGCGAGGCCCCCGGAAGCGGCGACGGTCCACCTGGACACGCTCCGGCCGGGCCGCGGCGGGCGCCCGGTCCGGCGGGTGTGGCTGCAACCGGAGGACGACGTGCCCCACGTGCGCGACCGCATCCTGCGGGCCCGCGACGCCGCCGGTCTGCGGCCCTCCCAGGTCGTGGTGGCGGGATCGCTGACCTCCGCCGTGGCGCGGGTGCTGGGATCTACGGACCTGCTGCTGTGCCCGGCCTCGCAGGCCGACGAGCTGGACCTGCACTGGCGACCGCTGGGCGCACCGGTCCTGGCGCGCGGTTACGACGTGACCGCCGGCATCGCGGACGACACCGACCGCATCCGCACGGGCCTCGCGCGCCCGGTCGCGCGGTGCCTCGGCGCGACGGCGGACGAGGAGGACCTGTGAGCGGGGACGCGCTCGTGGCGGCGCTGCGCGAGGAGCTCGACGACGGCGGCCTGCGCGGCTCCTTCCTGGTGCGGGACCTGCACACCGGCGAGGAGATCGGCATCGACCCGGACGTGGAGTTCCCGCTGGCCTCGCTGGTGAAGGTCCCGCTGGCGATCTCGACGCTGGAGCGGGTGCGCACCGGTGAGCTCGACGGCGCCGAGCAGGTCCTCGTGCGGCCCGGTGCGCCGGAGACGGCGGGGCCGCCGGGACTGTCCCGGTTCCGCCACCCCGCCACCGTCGCCGTGGAGGACCTGGTCTACCTCAGCACCTCCATCAGCGACGGGACCGCCGCGGACACCCTGTTCGAGCTGACGCCCCCCGCGCGGGTCGCGCGCACCCTGCGCGAGCTGGGCCTGCGCGGGATCACCGTGCGGCACCCCATCAGCGATCTCACCGACACCCCCGCCGAGCGCTTCGAACCCGACCAGGTGCACCTCGCCCACACCCTCGCCATCGGCGCGCGCACCGCCGGACGCGGGCACCCGGTGCCGCAGCTGGACGTCAGTCGGGCGAGTTCGGGCACCGCGCGCGCGATGACCGACCTGCTGCACGCGCTGTGGACACCGTCGACGATCCACCCGGACGTCGCGGCGCGGGTGCGCGACCTCATGGCGCACAACGTCCTGCGGCAACGGCTCGCCCCCGACTTCACCTCCGACTCCACGACGTGGTCGTCCAAGACCGGCACGCTGCTCAACCTGCGGCACGAGGCCGGGGTGGTGGAGCACGCCGAGGGCGGGGTGTTCGCCGTCGTCGCGCTCACCGAGTCGCGCGTGGCGGCCTCGGCCCAGCCGGAGGCCGAAGCGCTGATGGGCCGGGTGGCGCGGGCGCTGCGGGACCGGCTGCGCCTGCTCCGGACGTGCTGACCGGCGACGCCGGTCCCGGTGGTCGGCCCGTCAACCGGTCGCGGCGTCCCGGTCGGCGCGCTCCCAGAACGCGGCGAGGACGCCGTTGACCAGTTCCGGTTCCTGCACGTGCGGGTAGAAGCCGGGCACCGTCACCAGTTCCGCGCCGATCTCCCGCGCGATCACCCCTGCGGCCACCTTCAGCGGTTCACCGGCGAGCCGCCGGTAGTCCGGCGGCGCGTTGTGCCAGTCGCCCACGAGCACCAGCGACGGCCAGGACGCCCGTGCCAGCGGAGCGAGCGGCACCTCCGCGTCCCAGCAGGGGCGCTCGCGCAGGGCGGCGTCGGCGGCGCGCAGCCGCGACGGCGTCGCGTCGGGCACCGGCAGGCCCACCGCCTCCACCGACAGCCGCAGGTACCGCTCCGCGGTGAGGTCGGTCGGCAGCTCCGCCGTCGCGGCCCGGTTGCGGCGCAGGACCTCCGCGACGAGCGGGTGGTCCTCCGCGGGGCGCAGCGCCCCCGGCTGGATCAGGCACAGCGACCTGACCAGGTCCGGTCGCGCCGCGGCCGCCAGCATCACCCCCACGGCCCCGTAGGAGTGCCCGACCAGGTGCGCCCCGCCCAGGTGCTCCACGATCCCGACCACGTCACGGGCGTCCGCGGTGTAGTCGCTGCGGAAGCGACCCCGGCCGACCTCGGGACTGTCGCCGTGACCCCGGCGGTCGACCAGGTGCACCTCCCGCACCTCGCCGAGCCGACGCTGCGCGCCGAAGCCGTAGAGCTCGTCGGTCCCCCAGCTGAGCACCCCGTGGACGAACACCGCCGGCGGGCCCACCGCGTCCGGGCCGCGAACCACCTCGACGTGCACGCTCTCCTCACCGGCCACCACGCCATGACAGCGCACCGGCCACCCGGCCGTGAACACGCCGACGGGGTGACGTTCGCGCGGAACGTCCGCCGTCGTGGTGCCGGGACCGGTGATCAGCGCCCTATACTGCGAGCCTGACACTGCCGGGGGGCGACGATGGCCGTGAGCGACGACGAGTTCTTCCAGACGGTGGACGCACTGGCGGGCGTGCGACGCGCCGAGGGCGAGGGGTACAGCTCGTTCAGCGTGCACGGCAAGCGGTTCGGCTACCACTGGCCCCGCACCCGGACCGCCGGTCTGAAGCAGACCCTCTCCGAGCAGCAGGCGCTGGTCTCCGAACGGCCGGACGTCTTCGAGGTGCAGTTCACCTCCGGCGGCTTCGGCTGGGTCGTCGTCCAGCTGGCCGGCGTCGAACTGGACGAGCTGTCCGAACTGGTCTTCGAGGCCTGGCGGTTGTCCGCACCGGAGGAACTCCTCGCCGAGGTGCCCGATCCGGCTCTGCCGGTGCACGCCGGGTGACGTGCGAGGGGCTCTCGCCTACCGGTTCCGCTGTGCCGACGGAGGACGTGCGGTCAGCGCGAGACTCTGCGGCAGGACCTCGATCGCGTCCTGGACGCGGATCGCCAGTTGCCGCCTGTCCGGAGCCTCCGACCCGGTCAGCGCGTCGTCGCCCACCAGGGTCTCCCAGTCGGCGAGGGCGTAGCGGAACGCGGCGGTGAGCATGTCCACCGCCAGCCGGAGGCGAGCACCGTCCTGATCGGACAGACCGAGGTTCCGGTGGAGGATCTCCACCGCCGCGAGGGTGGCGCGCTCGCAGAAGTGCAGGTTGTGCGCGGCCGTCGACGGGGCCAGCGTCGCCAGCCGGGAGCTGCGCAGGACCCGGAGGGTCCAGCTCTCGTCCATGTCCGCCAGTGCGACGAGCACGACGTCCCTCATCAGCTCCACCACCGGCTGACCCGCCGGTGAGGCGGTCTCCAGCTCCTCCAGGAAGACGCCCCAGAAGTCCTGGTGGGGCGTCATCGCGACGTCCTCCTTGCTGCTGAAGTACCGGAAGAACGTGCGCTTGGAGACCTCGGTCTCGTCGCACAGCTCGTCCAGGGTGACGGCGTCGAAGCCGCGGCTCAGGAACAGGTCGAGCGCGGTGTCGACCAGCAGGCGCCGGGTGCGCAGCTTCTTGCGCTCGCGCAGCGACGACGCGGCGGGTCTCGCCGACGGCGCGGGAGCGCGAGCCGGGCCGGTGCGGGGAACGGCGGTCACGGCCGAAGGATAGCCGAAATCAGGCACTTGTGCGCATGTGCCACTTGGTGGCACTTTTAGTGGGGTCTCGTCCTCCGAAGGAAGGCTCACCCGACATGCGTGCCCTGCTCGTCGACCGCACCCGCGCCTCCGGTCTCCGCCTCGGCGAGGCGGCCGATCCCGAACCGGCACCCTTCGAGGCCCTGATCCGGGTGACCGCCAGCTCGCTGAACTTCGGGGAGGTCGCAGGCGTCCTGCCGGGCGCGCCGGACGGCGCGGTGCTCGGCTGGGACGTCGCCGGTGTCGTGGAGCGCGCCGCGTCCGACGGCAGCGGTCCCGCCGCCGGAACGCCCGTGGTCGGCGTCGGCGGAGCGGGAGGCGGGTGGGCGGAGTTGCAGGCCGTGCCGACCGCCGGTCTCGGTGTCGTCCCCGCGGGAGCCGACCTCGGCGCGATCAGCACCGTTCCCGTCGCGGGAGCCAGCGCCCTGCGGGCGCTGCACAGGATCGGCCCCCTGCTGGGCAGGAGGGTCCTCGTCACCGGTGCGACCGGTGGCGTGGGGCGCTACGCCGTCCAGCTGGCCCGCCTCGGCGGCGCGCACGTGCTCGCGTCCACCGGCGATCCGGCCGGGCACGGTGACGGGCTGCGCGCGCTGGGCGCGCACGAGGTGGTGGCGGGACCGCGGTTCGTCGACGGCCCGGTGCACGGGGTGGTGGACGCCGTCGGCGGCGAGCAACTGGTCGAGGCGTTCGGGAAGCTCGCTCCGCACGGCACGCTGGTCGCGGTCGGCCACACGACGGGACAGCCCGAGAGCTTCCCGCTCGGCGCGTTCGTCGGCGACGGCGGACGGCACGACCGCTCCGTCGTCACCTTCTACCTCGCGGACTGCCCCGACCTCGCTCCGGACCTGACCTGGCTGGCCGGGCAGGTCGCCTTCGGTGTCCTCGACGCGCAGATCGCGTGGCGCGACAGCTGGGAGCGGGCCGACGAGGCGGTGAGCGCCCTGCTGGAGCGCCGGCTCCACGGCAAGGCGGTCCTGGAGATCCGCTGACGGGCCACCACCGCTTCGGCGGATGCGCGAGGACGGCGGATCCACCACGCTGGAACGGTGCCCGGGATGAAGTTCAGCTACGCGATGCTGCCCGACTACCCGTTGCAGGACTCCCTCGACGCGATCCAGCTGGCCGACGAGCTGGGCTACCACGCGGTGTACGCCGCCGACGAGACCTGGCACAAGGACATGTGGTTGCTGTTCGCCGCGGCCGCCGCTCGGACGCGGAACATCCGCTTCGGACCGAGCCTGTCGCCGATCACCCTGCGGGAGCCGACGCTGGTCGCGCAGGCGACGGCGACGCTGGACGAGCTGACGGGTGGACGTGCGGAGTGCGTGATCTCCAGCGGCAACTTCGGGCTGCTGGCCCAGTACGGCGTCGACTGGGCGACGACCAGACCGCTGTCCCGCGTCCGGGAGGCCCACCACGTGGTGCGGACGTTCCTGGACGAGGGCACGATCACCCACAGGGGCGAGTTCTTCACCTACGACGGCCTGTTCACCTTCGCCCGCCCCGTGCAGCGGCACGTGCCCCTCATGCTCGGGGCGATGCGGGGCCCGAGGTCGTTCCAGGTGGCCGGGGAGATCGCCGACGGCGTCCACCACGCCCTGAGCTACACGCGGCGCGCTCACCAGTACGCGGTGGACAACGTGCGCATCGGCGCCGAGCGCGCCGGTCGGGACTGGCGCTCGCTGGACCTGGGAGCCTGGACGGTGTTCTCGACCGGGCCGGACGGCCGGGCCGCGAAGAACGCCGCACGGGCGATGGTGGGCCTCTACGCCTCCTCCATGTCCGCCGAGCAGTTGCGGCGCAACGACGTCGACCCCGACTCGCTGCGCGATGCCGTCGAGGCGGTCGGTGCGGGCGATCTCCGGCGGGCCTACGAGCTGACCCCGCCGGAGATCGCCGACGCGCTCTCGATCTCCGGCACGCCGCAGGAGTGCGTCGACAAGATCGAACGGGAGATCGAACCCACCGGGATGAACCACCTGATCCTGGCCATCACCGACTCCGAGCTGGTCAAGGTCTTCTCCGGGATGGAGCTGCCGGGAGTGCTCAGCGTTCCGGAGCAGCTCCAGCTCGTCCACGACGAGGTGATGCCCGCCTTCGCCGCGACCACCGGCTGATCCCGGAAGGCGGGCGTGCGCACGGCCGGACGCCGAGCCCGCCCCCGCGGTCTTCACCGACGATCAGCACGCCGCGTGGGAGAGGATCGTCCGGCGGGTGTCGCGGGAGGCCGGTCCGGTCACCAGGCGGCCCGGCTCGACGGCATCTCCCACCGGACGCGGACCACCCCCACCTGATCACCGGGCCGCCGCTCGGTCGCGGGTTGTGGACGACGCTCACGCGGTCCTGCGGCTGCCGGTGGTGGGCCCGCGAGGGCGTGCGCGTGATCGCCGACCGACCGCTGCCCGCGTCTCCCCCGCCGGACCTCGGGTGGCTCGGGCAGCGGCGGTGCGCGTCCGTGCGGGCGGTCGGTGGAACCGTCGCTGCCCGAACGCTCCCGCCGAACGCCGTGTCCCTTGAGGACGTGCCGCGCGACCGAGACTCTGATTGAAGAGTCAACTTCTCAGGAGGCGGGGGCCATGCGTTCGATTCGCACGTTGTTCAGCACCGGTGCCGTGGCGGTGGCGCTCGCGGTGGCGCTGCCCGGCTCGGCGGCGGCGATCGTGGGAGGCCGGGCCGCTCCCGCGACACCGTGGGTGGTGAAGGTGAACCAGGGCGACATCGTCGACTGCACCGGCTCCGTCGTCGCGGCGCGGTGGGTGCTGACCGCCCGGCACTGCGCCGACGAGACCGCGGAAGCGACCTCGGTCGACGTCGCGGGCACCGAGATCGCGGTCGACCGGAAGGTGGTGGCGCCGCAGGGCGATGTCGCCCTGCTGCACCTGGTCACCGCGACCACCGCGATGCCCGTGCGGCTCGGGACGAGCGACCCCGTCCTCAGCACCTTTCCGGTCGGCACGATGTTCGGCTGGGGGGCCGAGGGCCCCGGCGGCCCGATCGGCGTGCTGCTGAAGTCCGCGCTCGTGGACGTGATCGGCTTCTACACCGACGCCCACGGCGGCCGCACCATCGGCACCAGCGGCAGCACCGGAGCCGGGTGGCACGGCGACTCGGGCGGCCCGCTGCTCGTCGGCGGCCGACTGGTCGGTGTGGCCTCGTCGGTGCTCGGGCAGGACGGGAGCAACCCCTACGCCCACACGGACTTCGCGAGCGTGGCGGCGCACCGCGGCTGGATCCGCACCGCGGCGGGCGTGTAGCACCGGACGGCGGGCGCGGGGCGTCAGCGGGCCAGGCTCCACACGGTGGTCGTGCGGGTCTCGGCGCTCTCCAGCGTCGCGGGCACCGGCACGACGTGCTCCGCGACGCGACGCAGTCCCTCGCGGGGCAGGTGGGCGCGCTGCGGATCACCCACCAGCACCAGCGCGCCCCGCACCGCCGCGCGCCGCAGGAACGGCAGCACCCGCGCCGCCATCCACCGGTCGTAGAACACGTCACCGGCCAGCACCACGTCCGCCTCCGGGTCGGTGTCGAGCACGTCCCCCGGTTCGACGACGATCGACACCCCGTTGACCTCGGCGTTCAGCGCGACGGCGACCACGGCCAGCGGGTCGACGTCGTTGGCGACCACCTCGGCCGCACCGGCGAGCGCCGCGGCGACCGCGACCAGACCGGAACCGGAGGCCAGGTCGAACACCCGCCGTCCCGCCACCAGGCCGGGGTGGTCGAGCACGTGCCGGGCCAGCGCCTGCCCGCCCGCCCACGGGAACGCCCAGAACGGCGGCGGAAGCTCCTCCCCGGCCCCTCCGGCGTTCCGCTCGGTGCTCTCCCACAGGTCGACGACCTCCCCGCCGGTGTGCAGCCGGACCTCCGGCACCAGGGGCACGGCCCGGACAGCGGTGTGCGCGCGCACGAACGCCGCCGCGTCGCGGAACGCGGCGGGCCCGTTCTCCTCGTCCACGCGCGGGATCAGGCCGACAACCGCACGGGGCGGGCCAGGTCGGCGCACAGCACGTCCAGCGACACCCCGACCGTCGCCGCGATGGCCGCCACGGTGAACAGCGCGGGCGTGGGCACCCTGCCGCGCTCGATCTTGCGCAGCGTCTCCACCGAGATCCCCGCCGCCGCGGCGACGCTCGTCGTGCTGCGCTCCCCCCGCGCGAGACGCAGGGCCTCGCCGAGGCGCTCGCCGCGTTCCCGCTCGGACTGGGTCAGTGGTTGCCGGACCATCGCATGATAGTAATCCGGCATACCTATCCCGCTTCCTCGTTGTGCTGGAGAACGCCGTGATCGAGCTGAAGACACCGACCGAACTCGACGCCATGCGCGAAGCGGGCCGCGTCGTCGCCGCCGCCCTGGCGGCCGTCCGAGCTCACGCCGTCCCCGGAGTCTCCCTGCTCGAACTGGACCACGTCGCCGACACCGTCATCCACGAGGCCGGTGCGCGGTCCTCCTTCCGCGACTACCTGCCCTCCTTCGCCCCCACCCCGTTCCCCGGCGTCATCTGCGCCTCGGTCAACGACGTCATCGTCCACGGCATCCCCGACGAGCGGCGCATCGCCGACGGCGACCTGGTCAGCATCGACTGCGGCGCCCACCTCGACGGCTGGCACGGCGACTCCGCCATCAGCTTCGTCGTCGGCACCGCGGACCGCGCGGACCTCGAACTCGTCGACACCGCCGAACGCGCGCTGGCCGCCGGCATCGCCGCGTGCGTTCCCGGTGCCAGGCTGAGCGACGTCTCCCACGCCATCGGCCTCCTCGGCCGCGCCGCCGGGTACGGCATCCCCCGCGACTTCGGCGGCCACGGCATCGGCCGCGCGATGCACGAGTCCCCCGGCGTGGCGAACGACGGCGAGCCCGGCCGCGGCCCGACCCTGCTCCCCGGCATGGCCATCGCGATCGAGCCGATGTTCATGGCGGGCGGGCGCGACGCCTACCGCACCGCGGAGGACGGCTGGGCCCTGCGCACGACGGACGGCAGCCGCGCCGCCCACGTCGAGCACAGCGTCGCGATCAGGGAGGACGGTCCGCAGGTGCTCACCGCCTGATCCGGGGTGGTGCTCAGACGGGGTTGAGGGCGAACAGGTGGTTGGCCTCGCCGCCGACGGTCAGCGCGGCGGCCCGGTCGGCGGCGGTCAGCGCCCGCTGGTTCGCCTCCGGCGCCAGCGTGCTCCTGCCCGTGCTCTCCAGGCGGCGCAGGGCGGCGTCCAGCTCCGCCCGAGGCACGTCGGGCAGCGCGTCGCGCAGCTCGGTCAGGGAGATCCACTCGCCCTCCACCGGCCGCAGGCGCCGGGCGGCCTCCACGACGCGGCCCGGCACCCCGGTCTCGGTGACGGGCGCCGGGTGACGGGCCAGGTAGCCGCGCTCGAAGACCAGCGCGTTCTCCTCGACGGTGACGTCGTCCCCGTCCAGGCGCGCCAGCACGGCGTCGACCTCCTCCCGCGTCGCCGCCACCGCGGCGCGCAGGTCGGTCAGGAGCACCTCGGCGTGCGGTGAACGCCGCAGGCGGCGGTACGCCGCCAGGAGGTCGGTCTCCACGACCGCGGCGCGCTGCGCGGAGCGGGCCGCCGCGCCGCGCGCGGCCGCGGTGGAGCGCCCGGCGGGGGGCGCGGGCTCGTCGGCCGGGGTGGTGACGGTGAGGCCGTCGACGTAGTCGGTGACCTGGAGGGTGTCGGACAGGCCGGGCTCGTAGCCCTCCATCACCGTGTCGGACAACGCCTGCTCGGCGTGCTCCACGTCCCCGGACTCCAGGGCGTCGGCCACCGGCACCAGGTCGACGTCGACCTCGCCGACGGTCCGCAGTCCCTGGTCGGCGCCGTCGTAGGCCACCCGCACGGTGCCGACCTCGACGGTGCCGCCCGCCCCGCGCAGCACCCCGGCGGCGACGTGGTTCGGCAGCCACCTCAGCGCGAGGTCGACGACGGCCTGCCGCCGGGCCGCGGGGGGCGTGACGCTCATCCAGCGGCGCGCGGTGCGGGCGGCGATGCCGGCCTGCTCGGCCACCCACCGGGTGGCGCCGGCGCCGTGCACGGCGCGGATCGCGGCCTGCGCGTCGGGCACGCCCGCTCGGCGGGCCAGGGTCCGGACGATCTCGGCGAACGTCACTGCGGCGCTCTCTCCCTGCGTGCGGTGTCGGTGGCGGTGATCGCACGGCGCAGCGTGCCGATGCGCCCCCTGCGGTGGGCGGTGACGATCTCGTCGGTGATCGGGCCGTAGCGGTTGACGTGGAACTTCCCCGGCTGTCCGCCCCTGGGCGTGATGGTCAGCGCGTCGGGCAGGACGGGTCCGGGGCCGGGTCCGACGAACCAGAAGGAGTCCTTCATCGCGCCCAGCAGCCGGATCTCGGCGTTGGCCGGCGCGGCCAGGGCCTTGTCGACGGCACGCAGGGCGTTCACCCCGCCCTGGGCGACGATCTGGTCGCCCCAGTCCGGCCGCAGCGTCTCGGTGTTGTTCAGCGTGCGGGAACGCAGCCAGCCACCGGAGAACGTGGCGTACACGGCCTTGAGCACCGCGCCCGCGCCGGCCGCCGCCGGAGACTCCGCGGCGGCCCGGTCCAGGGTCTCGCGGCCCTCGGCGAACAGCTGCGCCCACCGCTCCAGCCGCTTCCCGTGCCGCGCGGTCTCGCCGCGTCCGCGCCCCCTGGGCCAGTACACGGCGCCGGTCACGTCGAGGGCGCTCCCGTGGTCGCGGTGCAGGTACGTCGCCGACGGGGTGGGCAGCCACCAGTCGTCACCGACGCGGGCGAAGGCCAGTCGCGCGGTGGGCGCGGCCGGCAGCTCCGGCCTCGTGCCCAGCCGCACGTAGCCGGGACAGGCCAGCACGGAGCGGAGCTCGTCGGGCGCGACGTGCTCGACCTCGTCCGGCTCGCCGTCACCGAGCAGCACCGACCGCATCGCGCCGAGGTACTGGGCGTTGACGTCCAGCTCCGTCACGCACCACCCGGCCTCCCCGGCGGCGGCGAGGTCCACGTCCTGGTCGACGAAGGACAGCACGTCCAGGGTGGTCCGCGACCGGCTGATCTCCCACACGCGCTCGTCGTCCAGCCTGCGCGGCGGCACCATCACCGGGTAGCGCGCGCACAGCCAGCGCAGAGCGGCGGTGCCGGTCATGCCGCGCGAGGAGACGTAGCGCAGCGCGTCGCCCTTCACGGTCAGGGCGGCGTGCCACGCGGCCAGCGCGGCGGCGCACTCCTCGTCGGTGGCGTCCCGGTGAGCCTCGATCTGCCGCAGCGCGCGGGAGAAGTCCCGCAGCTCCTGCCCCGCGTCGAGGGTGAACCGGTCCTCGGCGGTGGTGCCGGTCAGCCGCCGCCGCGCCGGGACGGCCTCGGCGGCCGGGGCGGCGGGGCGGGGCAGTTCCGGGCTGCCGGCGTGCTGCCAGCAGTGCTGGTGACCGGGGTGCCCGTAGATCCGGGTGATCGTGGCGCGTCCGCACCACGTGCACGGCAGGCCCTCCAGGGGGTGCGGTGTGGTGCGGACGGGCTCGGCCGTGACCGGACCGGCCTCGTTCAGCGCGGTCAGGGCGACGGCGGCCCGGCGCAGCTGGTCCACCACCCCGGTCCAGTCCGCCGACCAGTGCCCCGTGGCGTGGGCGCGGGCCACCGCCCGGTTCGCCTCGGTGAGCAGTCTCGACGCCCGTCCGAGCAGGTCGTCCGGGTTGGAGGACGGCTCGGTACCGCTCATCACGACCCCCGTCCGGCGGGGATCGGCGACGTTCGCCCGCGCCGCCGGAGCTCACGGGTGCTGATGTCGGCGAGCAGCGTCACAGACCGCCCCGGCAAGATCGTCGTGATGTGGCAGCGCCACTATAGCGGCGCGCGCCACCACGACCGGCCGACGACCAGCGGCACGTCCGGTGTGGACGCGGAGGACCGCCGCCGTCGTCCGAAGTGGACCCGACGAGGTCACCGGGGCGCTCAGCCGACGTTGAAGTTCTGCTCCACCTCGTCGACCAGCGCGTCCAGCACCCGACGCGCGGTGGCCTCGTCGGCGTCGTGCACGGTCAGCTCGATCTCGCTGGCACCGGCTCCTCCGGACCGCACGCGGAGCGACCCGCCGTCCCACTCCACCCGCGAGTCACCGACCGGTCCGGGCACACCGGACGGGAGCCACGACGCGGTCCTCGCCGGGTCGGTCGCGGTGTTCAGAACGATCTCCGGCAGGGCGTTCGCGCCCCGGCGCACTGTTGCCGTCATGCCGTCCGGGTACCCGCGTGCGGGCCGGTCACCACGTCGCCGTCACCGTCCCGACGAGAGCCACCTCACGTGTCCCCGGTCACCTGCGCGGAGGCGCCGTGATCGCACGACCGCCGCACGCGTCGCCCCGGAACTGCGAACACCAAGTAACCTTTACCGGCGAGGGGAGTACTTCCCAAGTGCCGGACCGGTCAGTACGAGCTCCACCGACGGAGCTCCCGGACGGCCACCCGCAGGTCACCGCGGGTGAAGGAGACCTCATCAGACGACGCACGCCCGTTTGAGGAGACCCCCGTGCCCGCCGAGACCCACCTCGCAGCACCCCTGAACACCATCGGGACCCCGTCACTGTGGATCATCACGGTGGCGGTGCTGCTCGCTCTGCTGGTCCTCGACTTCATCGTGACGCGCAAACCGCACCACGTCGGGCTCAAGGAGGCCCTGGCCTGGACGGCGTTCTACCTCGCGCTGCCGGTCCTGTTCGGCGCCTACCTCTGGTTCGACCACGGCTCCACCCAGTCGGTGGAGTTCTTCACCGGCTGGATCGTCGAGAAGTCGCTCTCGGTGGACAACCTGTTCGTGTTCATGCTGCTGATCAGCGCCTTCGCCGTGCCGGACGAGCTCGTGCAGCGCGTCCTGCTCTACGGCATCACCGGCGCTCTCGTCCTGCGCGCGATCTTCATCGCGCTCGGCGCGGCGATCCTGCAGACCGGCACCTGGGCGTTCCTGCTCTTCGGCGCCATCCTCGTCGTCACCGCGATCAAGATCTTCCGCGACGCGATCAGCGGTCACGAGCAGTCCGTCGACATCAGCTCCATGCGCTCGGTGAAGTTCCTGCGCCGCTTCATGCCGGTCGTGGAGGACTACCGCGGCCCGCGCCTGTTCACCCGGCACGACGGCCACCGCGCGCTGACCCCGCTGGCGCTGGTCGTCGTCGCCGTCTTCGCCACGGACATCGTCTTCGCGATCGACTCCGTCCCCGCCGTCTACGGCATCACCGAGGACCCCTACATCGTCTTCACGACCAACGCCCTGGCCCTGCTCGGCCTGCGCGCGCTCTACTTCGTCCTGCAGAACGCCCTGACGAAGCTGCGCCACCTCAACCACGGCCTCGCGATCATCCTGGCCTTCATCGGCGTCAAGCTGGTCCTGCACTGGGCGCACGGCGTGTGGCCGGGCGTCCCCGACGTGCCCACCCCGCTGTCCCTGCTGGTCATCGCCCTCACGCTCGCCGTCGTCACCGCGACCAGCCTGCGCGCCAACCGGAGGGACGCCGCCGGGAGGGCGGACGTCCAGCCGCACGACACCGCACGCTGACGTCTCGCGCGGTGGTCCGCGGCTCGACCGGGCCGCGGACCACCGCCCGCCGCGCGTGCCACCGGAGCGGCGAGGTGCAGCCGGGTCGAGAGGATCAGCTCGCCGTGCGGGAGCCGTTCTGCGCGGCGGTGCCCGGCCGGGCCGCGGTGGCCGAGAACAGGCCGATGCCCAGCGCGTAGGGGTCGTCCATCCCGAGGGTGCGCAGCGCCTCGGGCCGCAGGGCGAGCAGCGACACCGCCACGCCCAGGTAGTAGGCGTCCAGCAGGCCGCCGTCGCGGGCGGTGGAGGCCAGGCCCGCCGCGCGGTGCAGGTGCGCGTTGGCCTCGGCGTTGGCCACGACCATCGCGCTCAGCGCGTCGCGCACCGCCGGTCGGCGCACGGCCTCCAGGTACAGCTCGAACATCGCCAGGATCTGCGTCTGGTCGGTCACCGCGCGCCGCAGCAGCGCCGGGTACAGCTCGCTGATCTCGGTGGGCGTCACGTCCTCGGGGGTCGTCTCGCGCAGCCGCTGCACCGCGACCCGGTGCTGCTCGGTCATCCGCAGCGCGGCGGCCTCCAGCAGGGAGTCCCTGGTCGGGAAGTAGTTCTTCGCGGTGCCCTCGGGCACCTGCGCCTCCCGGTCGACCGCGCGGTGGGTCAGGCCGCGGCCACCCTCGTCGGCGAGGACGCGGATGGCGGAGTCCGCGAGCAGTTCCCGGCGCGCACCGCGTCGCGAACGCCCACGAGAAAGTTGTTGATCGCTCACGGATCGCAGACGATAGTCGAACTACCACGGCTGTGGTGACTCGGGGCGGGTCCCGACGCAGGTGGGAGGCGCTGCCGTGCCGCGAGGCGGTCCGCGGCCCGGCGTCGGCGGGCCAGCCGCAGGAGGGACAGGACGGAGCTCCGGTGGTGGCCGTCCCACCGGCGTGATGTAATTGTTCAGTGCATTTCAACCATTACGGTGGCACGGCGGCCGAACTCGCGGCCGCGCTGGTGAACGCCGGTCCGGCCGTCGGGCCCGCCGACGTCCTGACGGTGCTGCGGGCCCACGGCTGCGCACCGCTGGGCGAGATGTCCGAGGAGGACGCGGCCGAGCTGGCGCGGTGGGCGGTCAGGCTGCGCCCGGTGTTCGGCGAGCCCTCCCGCGACGAGCAGGTGCGGGTGGTCAACGGTCTGCTCGCCGACTCCGCCACCCAGCCCCACGTCTCCCAGCACGACGGCCGTCCGCCGCACCTGCACTACGCGCTCGAGGACGCGCACGTGGTCGACCGCGTGCGCGCGTTCACCGCCGCCGGGCTCGCGCACCTGCTGTGCCAGGACGGCGACCGGATCGGCCTCTGCGGGCGCGAGGGCTGCGGCGTGGTCTACGTCGACACCTCCCGCAACGGCCGCCGCCGCTTCTGCACCCCCCGCTGCGCCAACCGCGTCCACGTCGCCGAGCACCGCAGCAGGCACACGCCCTGAGCGCGTACGTCGTCCGACGCAGCCGGGGAACGCGCCCACCGGCCGACGACGCGGGGCCGCGCCGCGGCGAGGCTGGACGCGCACCCCGAGGAGGTCATCGTGTCCGCACCCGACGTCCGCGTCTCCGACGCCGAGCGCCAGCGCGTCGTCAGCACCCTGTCCACCGCCGTCGGCGAGGGCAGGCTCACCCTCGCGGAGGCCGACGAGCGCATCGTCTCGGCCTGGGCCGCTCGCCACGGCGGCGAACTGGCCGCGCTCACCGCCGACCTGCCCGCCCCGGCACCGCCGGTGGCCCGGCCGGGACGGCGTCCCGCGCTGTTCGGGCTGATCGCGCTGCTGGTCGTGATCGCGTGGGTGCTCTCCCCCGTGCCGTTCTTCTGGCCGGTCTTCCCGCTGACGTTCCTCGCCGTGCGCGCGGTGCGGACCGCGCGTCCGCACCCTGGCCCCGCGAGCGCCTGAACGCTCCACCCGTGGTGCTGCGGCGGGCGCTCGCCGTGCTCGAACGGTCAACTCGTCGATCACGGGCTCCCCGCGCACCGCACTAGGGTGCGGGAATGGATCTGACCGAGGTCTGCTTCGCCGGAGCGGCACGCCAGGCCGAGCTGCTGCGCGCCGGGGAGATCTCCTCCCGCGCGCTCGTCGGCGAGTGCCTGCGCCGCATCCACCGCCACGACCGCGATCTGAACGCGTTCCGGACGGTGTTCGAGCCGGAGGCCGTCGCAGCCGCCGAGCAGGCGGACCTGCGCCGCGAGCGCGGGGAGGACGCGCCCCTGCTCGGCGTGCCGATCGCGGTCAAGGAGGACCTGGCCGTGGCCGGGCTGCCCACGACCAGGGGCACCGACGCCGTGCGCACCCCGGCACCGGCGGACTCCGCCGTGGTGCGCCGGCTGCGCGAGGCGGGCGCGGTGATCGTGGGCCGCACCCGCATGCCCGAGCTGGGCCTGTGGCCCCACACCGAGAGCTCCTGGGCCGGAGCGACCCGCAACCCGTGGTCGCACCGGCACTCCCCCGGCGGTTCCAGCGGCGGGTCCGCCGCCGCGGTGGCGGCTGGCCTGGTCGGCGGCGCGGTCGGCACGGACGGCGCGGGCTCCATCCGCATCCCGGCGGCCTGCACCGGCGTGTTCGGTCTCAAGCCGCAGCGCGGCCGGGTGTCGCTGGCCCCCGACCCGGAGGGCTGGGACGGCCTGGTCGTCGCCGGTCCCATCACCCGTCACGTCCGGGACTGGGCGCTGATCGCCGACGTGCTGCGCGGAGCCGAACCCGGCGACCGGCACGCCGCCCCGCCGCCCCGCGTCAGCTTCACCGAGGCCGCCGGCACCGAACCGGCGCGACTGCGCGTCGCGCTGTCGCTGCGCCCGTGGGGTCCGGGCGGACGCGTGTCCGACGACGCCCGCGACGTCGTGCTGGACACCGCCCGGCTGCTGGAGGACCTCGGCCACGAGGTGGTGCGGGTCGACCCCGCCTTCGACGACGTCGCCGGACCGGTGTCCTTCGCCGTGCGCTACCTGCACAGCGCGGCCGTCGGCGCGAGCGAGGTCGACGAGCCCGCGCACCTGGACCGGCGCACCCGCAGGATCGCCGCGCTGGGCCGGGCCCTGCCCGCCGGGGTCGTGCGCGCCGCCGTCGCCAACGGCGACCGGCTGCACCGGCACACCGAGCGGGTGTTCGACCGCTACGACCTGCTGCTCACCCCGGCGCTGACCCGGCCGGCGCTGCGGATCGGGCAGTGGGGGCCCACCTCCGCGGTGCGGGCGCTGCTGGCCGCGGCCCGCTACACGACGTTCCTGCCGCTGTGGAACGTCGTGGGCAATCCGGCCGCCGCCGTACCCTCCGGGTTCGGCCGGGAGGGGCTGCCGCTGGCGGTGCAGCTCGTGGGCCGCGAGCACGACGAGGTCACGGTGCTGTCGGCCGCCGCTGCCCTGGAGCGCGCCCGGCCGTGGGCCGACCGGTTGCCGCCCGGCTACGCCTGAGCGGCGCAGCGGGTGAACAGCTCGGCGGTGGCGCGCAGGTGCTCGCGGAACTCCGGCGGTTCCAGCACCTCGAAGTCCGTGGCGATGCTGGCCAGGACGAAGGCCGGCCAGCGGAAGTCGTCGACGTTCATGACCAGCCGGCAGGAGTGCTCGTCCACCTCCTCGACACCGCCCCAGTGCCCCACCACCGACGTCACCTCGTGCGCGGGCGCACGCACCAGCACCACCGTGCGGTGCTGCCCCGGCACCGAGCTGAGGCGTTCCCGCACGTACTGCGCCGCGTCCCCGCCGGGCAGGTCCCGCGGCCGGAAGCGGGCCCCGGTCGCGCGCGGCGAGGTGAGCCGGTCGACGCGGAAGGTGCGCCAGCCGTGCCGTTCGGCGTCCCAGGCCACGAGGTACCAGCGCCGTCCCAGCGGCACCAGCCGGTGCGGTTCGACGAGTCTGCTGGTGCGCTCGCCGCCGTGGGCGGTGTAGTCGAACCGCAGTCGCTCGTCGTCGCGGCACGCCTGGGCGATGGTGGTGAGCGCCGAGGCGTCCACCGTGGGCCCGGCCAGCGCCGCCGGCACGGTGAACGCCCGCAGCGCGTCCACCCGGCGGCGCAGGCGCGGCGGCATCACCTGCACGACCTTGGCCAGCGCCCGCAGGGACGTCTCCTCGATGCCCGTCACCGCGCCGCCGGCCGCCGTGCGCAGGCCGACGGCGATGGCGACGGCCTCCTCGTCGTCCAGCAGCAGCGGAGGCATCGCCGCGCCCGACTGCAACTGGTACCCGCCCGCCACGCCGCGGCTGGCGTTCACCGGGTAGCCCAGCTCGCGCAGCCG
The DNA here is from genome assembly GCF_016464305.1 of Umezawaea beigongshangensis. Taxonomy (GTDB): domain Bacteria; phylum Actinomycetota; class Actinomycetes; order Mycobacteriales; family Pseudonocardiaceae; genus Umezawaea_A; species Umezawaea_A beigongshangensis. The sequence goes on along the minus strand of NZ_JAEIOJ010000011.1, from coordinate 10,801 downwards.
GTCGACGTCGCGGCGCAGCGTCCGCTCGCTGACCCCCAGCCGCTCGGCCAGTTCCCGGCCAGGCCAGTAGCGGTGGGTCTGCATCAACGACAGCAGCCGCAGCATCCGCGCGCTCGTGTTCGCCATGAACCCACGATCCCGTGCACCGAGGTCAGGAACTGACCGGAATGAGTCTCGACGTCGCAGGAGCGCGCGGACGCGGCGATCAGGACTCGGGCTGCTCCAGCGAGCGCGGCGCGTCGGCGCGGTCGGCGTCCAGGGCGGGCACGGCGCTCCGCTCGGCGGCGCGCACCGACGGCGTCGACGTCCCCAGCGGGCTGGGCACCTCCTTGCGAGCGACCTCCTCGGCAGCACGCACCGCCTCGGCCACGTGCGGGTCGGGCGCCGTGTCGAACCAGTCCGCGATCGAGGCGTCGTCGTCCTCCGGACGTGCCTGCGAGGGCTCCGAGACCGGCGGCTCGTAGCGGAACACCCCGTCGTCGCCCTTGGCCCCGAGCTGACGGGCGAAGCCCTCCAGCGCCTTGCCGAAGTCGCTGGGGATCATCCACACCTTGTTGGCGTCGCCCTGCGCCATCTGCGGCAGCGTCTGGAGGTACTGGTAGGCCAGCACCTCGGGCGTGGGCTTGCCGTCCTTGATGGCGGCGAAGACCTTCTCGATGGCCTTGGCCTGTCCCTGCGCCTGGAGGTAGCGCGCCGCCCGCTCGCCCTGCGCGCGCAGGATGCGCGACTGCCGCTCCGCCTCCGCGGCCAGGATCGCCGCCTGCTTGGCGCCCTCGGCGGACAGGATCGACGCCTGCTTCTGCCCCTCGGCCGACTTGATCGCCGACTCCCGCTGGCCCTCCGCGGTCAGGATCATCGCGCGCTTCTCGCGGTCCGCGCGCATCTGCTTCTCCATCGAGTCCTGGATCGACGGCGGCGGGTCGATGGCCTTGAGCTCCACCCGCGCCACGCGGATGCCCCAGCGGCCGGTGGCCTCGTCCAGCACGCCGCGCAGCTGGTTGTTGATCTGGTCGCGCGAGGTGAGGGTCTGCTCCAGGCTCATGCCGCCGACGACGTTGCGCAGCGTCGTGGTGGTGAGCTGCTCGACGCCGATGATGTAGTTGGAGATCTCGTAGACCGCCGCGCGGGGGTCCGTCACCTGGAAGTACACGACCGTGTCGATCGACACGGTCAGGTTGTCCTCGGTGATCACCGGCTGCGGCGGGAACGACACGACCTGCTCGCGCAGGTCTATCCTGGCGCGCACCCGGTCGAAGAACGGCACCAGGATGTTCAGCCCCGGCGCCGCCGTCGTGCGGTAGCGGCCCAGCCGCTCCACGACGGCGGCCTGCGCCTGGGGGATCACCAGCACCGCCTTCACCGCGATGATCAGCACCAGCAGCGCGACGACTGCTACGACGATGAGCGTGGTCAACTCTTCAGCCTCCACTCAGGTCCTCCGACAGCACCACTGCTGTCGCGCCCGAGATCTCGACGACGGTGACGACGGTGCCCGGTTCCAGCACGCGCTCGTCCACCGAACGCGCCGACCAGACATCGCCGCCGATCTTCACCCTGCCACCGTGGGCGTCCACGGTGGACTCCACGACGGCCCTGCTGCCCGGTAGCGACTCCAGGGCGGACCGGTGCCCCACCCCGATCTCCAGCCTCCGCTTGAGCACCGGACGCGCACCGGCGACCAGCCCCAGCGACACCAGGCCGAACACCGCGGCGGTGATCACCGGTGAGGCGCCCAGCGACGCCGCCCCCGCCGACGACAGCGCGGCGACGCCCAGCATCACCAGGACGAAGTCGCCCGAGAGGACTTCGGCGCCGATGAGCAGCACCCCGATCACCAGCCAGATCAACGCCGCGCCCATACCTCCCATACTCCCATCCCGGACCGGACGGGGCGGGGCGATTTCCGATCCGGTTCGATCACGAGTGCTCGGTCACGAAGTCGATCAACCGCTCGACCGCGCCGATCAGCGGTGTCTCCAGGTCGCGGAACCCGCCGACCCCGGCCAGCACCCGCTGCCAGCCCTCCCACGGCTCGCCCCAGCCCAGCTCGTCGCACACGCCGCGCTTCCACTCCACGCCGCGCGGGACCTCCGGCCACGCCGCGATGCCCACGGCGGCGGGCTTCACCGCCTGCCACACGTCGACGTAGGGGTGACCGGTGACCAGCACGTTCTCGTCGCGCACGGCGGCGACCAGGCGGGACTCCTTGCTGCCGGTGACCAGGTGGTCCACCAGCACGCCCAGGCGGCGGCGCGGACCGGTGCCGAACTCGGCGACCCGCTCGGCCAGCACGTCCACCCCGTCCAGGGCCTCCACGACGACGCCCTCGACGCGCAGGTCGTGTCCCCACACCCGCTCGACCAGCTCGGCGTCGTGCTTGCCCTCGACCCAGATCCGGCTGTCGCGGGCGGTGCGGGCCCGCAGGCCCCGCACCCGCACCGACCCCGACGCCGAGCGCGCCGCCGTCGCGGGCGCGGGCGGGGGCTTGACCAGGGTCACCGGAGCGCCGTCGAGGAGGAAGCCCGCGGCGCGCAGCGGGAACAGCCGGTGACGGCCCTGCCGGTCCTCCAGCACCACCTGCCCCGGCTCGAAGCGCACGACGGCCCCGCAGAACCCCGACGCGGGGTCCTCCACCACCAGGCCGGGTTCGGCCGGCACCTCGGGCACGGTCCGCTTCGTGCGGGTGGACAGGACGTCGCGGCCGTAGTCGTGGGAGCGCACGATCAGCGACCGTACCCGCGCGGGGCCGCCCGCCCGGTGAGCGACGCGCGGGCGGTGCCGCCACTCCCCCGAGCACCCGGCCGACGTCGCCGATCACCGGTGCTGCCCGGTCAGCGGCGATGACACGACCGGACAGGGCGTGAACCGGACGATCGGCCGCCGCGTGTGTTCCAGTACACCCCCGAACCAGGAGCGTCATGATCGCCAGCACGGACGAGGCCTTCGGACTCCGCCTGGGCCGCGCCTCCGCCCAGTACCGCGTCGACTACGGATGGTGCACCGGAGTCGTCGGGACGCGCCTGCTGTTCACCCCCGAGGCCCGCGTCACCGGTCTCGCGCTCGACCGCGTCCCGGCGGCGCGGCTCGTGCAGCGCATCGAGGGGCTGGGGCTGCACTTCCCCGTGGTCCTGCTGGGTGCCGAACACGTGTTCCTGGCCACCGACGAGGCGTACGACCTGCCGCGCGGCGTCGACGTCGTCCCGCTCGACGCGCTCGCCCTGCCACCGAGCAGGACACCGCGCGGGAACTCGCGCTGGGCGGTGCCGCCCAGACGCGGGGCGGACCTCGTGCCCAGCCCCGGCACGCTGCTGGCCCTGCTGGGCCGGCGGGCGGCGGACTAGTCGACCGTGCGCTTGCCGCCGACGCCCCAGTGCTCGCCCGGCACCTCGTCGATCATCACCCACACGCCCTCGCGGTTGCCGCCGCAGGTCTCCAGGAACGCGTCGGTGACCTTCTCCACCAGGGCGCGCTTCTGCTCGTCGGTGCGTCCGGGGAACATCGACACGGTGATCAGGGGCACGGGCACTCCTTCAGAACGCGGGCCACGGGATCGCTGGCCACTCCGACGAGGGCTCCGGGTAGCGCCCGGAGGCCAGCAGCTTGTCGGTGCGCTCGGCCAGCGCGCGCACCTCAGCGCGGGTGAGGTGGTCGTGCAGCGTCTCGCCCAGCTCACCGGTCAGCTCCACGCGCAGCCGCTCCAGCGCCTCCACGGCCTCCGGCGGCAGCTCCTCGCGCGACCAGCCCCACAGCACCGTGCGCAGCTTGTCCTCGGCGTGCAGGCAGATCCCGTGGTCGACGCCGAAGACCCGGCCGTCCGGGGCGTGCAGCACGTGCCCGCCCTTGCGGTCGGCGTTGTTGGCCACCACGTCGAACGCCGCCATCATCCGCATGCGCGGGTGGTCGGCGTGCACCAGCACAGCGGGGTCGCCGTAGCGGTCGTGGGCACGCAGCACCGCGCGCCAGCCCTGCGGCACGTCCGCCTCGGCGACGATGTCGACCAGCTCGTCGTCCTCGCGGGTGTCGACCCACAGCTGCACCATGCCCGACCCGAACGGGCCGGGCCGCAGCACCGTCGTGGGCACCACGTCGAACCCCGCCGCGGCGGAGATCAGGTGGGCGGCGACCTCGCGCCCGGCGAGCGTGCCGTCGGGGAAGTCCCACAGCGGCCGCTCACCGCTGACCGGCTTGTAGACGCACTGCGCGCTCACGCCGTCCAGGGTGATCGCGCAGAACAGCGTGGCGTTGGACGCGTCGACCAGCCGCCCCTCGACCTCGATGCGCCCGCGGGTCAGCAGCTCGTGCACACCGGGATCACCTGGCAGCACGCGAGGCTCAGCTCTCCTCGGAACGCCGGTAGCCGTTCTGCCGAGGGCAGATGTGGCCGTCCGGATCCAGGGGTTCGGAGCACAGGGGGCACGGCTTGCGGCCCGCGTTGACGACCTGGTCGGCGCGGTGCGCGAACGCCCTGGCCTCGGCGGGCGACAGGAAGACGCGGACGGCGTCCGGCCCCTCCTCCGTGTCGTCGAGGACGACGGCCTCGTCGACCTCCTCCTCCGTCACGGCGAGCAGCTCGATCACCACCGCGCTGGCCTCGGCGTCCCAGCCCAGACCCATGGTGCCGACCTTGAACTCCTCCTCGACCGGCACCTGGAGGGGTTCGGCGTCGCGCAGGTCGTCGGGGACCTCCTCGGGGACGTCCGCGCCGAACCGGCGGTGCACCTCCTCCAGCAGCGAGCCGATGCGTTCGGCGAGGACAGCGACCTGTTGCTTCTCCAGCGCGACGCTCACCAGCCGGGCCTCCTCGGAGGCCTGGAGGTAGAAAACGCGGTCGCCGGGCTGCCCGACCGTTCCGGCGACGAAACGATCGGGCTGGCGGAAGACGTGAATGACGCGAGGCATGGCACGTCAAACCCTATGCCACGACGCGACGGGCGGCAGGACCTCCCCCCGCGAAGTGCTCGCGTATAGGGTCGCGACGTGGTGAAGATCGCTCCGTACGGGACGTGGACCTCCCCCATCAGCTCGGCGGACGCCGCCGCGGCCGGTGGCGGGCCGCAGTGGGTCGACCTGCACGACGGGCAGGTGTGGTGGGCGGAGAGCAGGCCCGCGGAGGGCGGGCGGGTGGCGCTGGTGCGCACCCGCGCCGACGGCACGCACCAGGAGGTGCTGCCCGCGCCGTGGAACGCCCGCAACCGCGTCCACGAGTACGGCGGGCGCCCCTGGGCCGTGATCTCCACGCCCGGCGGCGACCGGGTGGCCTTCACGCACTGGGACGACCAGCGGGTGTACCTGCTCGACCCCGAGGACCCCGGCACCGAGCCGCGGCCGATCAGCCCGGCGCCCGAGCGCCACCACGGCGTCCGCTACGCCGACCTCGTGCCCGGTCGCGACGGCGAGGTGTGGTGCGTGCGGGAGCGGATCATCGGGGACGCGCGCACCGACGTGCGCCGCGACCTGGTGGCGCTGTCGGTGGACGGCGGCGAGCCGCGCGTCCTGGCGTCGAGCCACCACTTCACCACCGGCCCGCGCCCGAGCCCCGACGGGCGGCACGTGGCGTGGATCGGCTGGGACCACCCGCGCATGCCGTGGGACGGCACCGAGCTGTGCGTGGCCGAACTGGACGACGACGGGGTCGCCGGGCCGCACCGGGTGCTCGCCGGTGGACCGGCCGAGGCGGTCTGCCAGGTCGAGTGGGAGAGCGCGCACGACCTGCTCGCGCTGAGCGACCCCGACGGCTGGTGGAACCTGTTCCGCGTCGGCCTGGACGGGTCGGTCGCCAACCTCGCTCCGTGCGAGGAGGAGCTGGGCGGTCCGATGTGGCGGCTGGGGAACCGGTGGTTCGCGCCGCTGGGCTCTGGCCGTCACGCCGTGCTGCGCAGCGGCCGGCTCGCGGTGCTCGACGAGCGCAGCGCCACGGTGACGGACGTCGACGTGGACCTGCCGGTGTGGCAGTCGAACCTCGCGGCGCACGACGGCGTGGTGGTCAGCGGCGCGGCCGGACCGACCACCGAGGCCGTCGTGGTGCGGCTGGACCTGTCCACCGGCGAGCTGACGGAGCTGACCGGCACGCCCGACGCGCTGCCCGACCCCGCCCACCTGCCGGTGCCGCAGGAGCGGGTGTTCACCGGGCCGCAGGGCCAGGACGTGCCCGCCTACGTCTACCCGCCGACCAACCCCGGCTTCCGCGCGCCCGAGGGCGAGCTGCCGCCGTACGTGGTGCACGTGCACGGCGGTCCGACCGGGCGCGCGCTGCCCGTGCTGGACGTCGACATCGCGTTCTTCACCAGCCGCGGCATCGGCGTCGTCGCGGTCAACTACGGCGGTTCCACCGGCTACGGCCGGGAGTTCCGGGAGCGGCTGCGCGAGCAGTGGGGCGTGGTGGACGTGCGGGACTGCGCCGCCGTGGCCGAGGCGCTGGCCGCGGAGGGCACCGCGGACGGCGCCCGGCTGGGCATCCGCGGCGGCAGCGCGGGCGGCTGGACCTCGGCGGCGTCGATGACCTCGGTCGGCACCTACCGCGGTGCCATGATCGCGTTCCCGATCCTCGACCTGGTGGGGTGGACCGCTCAGGGCGGCGAGACGCACGACTTCGAGTCGCAGTACGTGACGGGTCTGGTCGGCTCCTACCCCGAGCACGCGGCCCGCTACGCCGAGCGCTCCCCGATCGACAAGGCGGACCGGCTGGCCGGTCCGGTGCTGCTGCTGCAGGGCCTGGAGGACGAGATCTGCCCGCCGGAGCAGGCCGACCGGTTCGCCGCGAGCCTCGACGGCACGGGGGTGCCGCACGCCTACCTGGCCTTCGAGGGCGAGCAGCACGGGTTCCGCAGGGCGGAGACGATCCGCGCCGCGCTGGAGGCGGAGCTGTCGTTCTACGGTCAGGTCTTCGGCTTCGAGCCCGTCGGCGTCCCGCGCCTGGAGCTGCGGACGTGAGCCTGCTGCTGCCCCGGCCGCTGCGGGAGGGCGATCGGGCCGTGCTCGTCGCACCGGCCGGTCCGGTCCCGGAGGACGAGCTGCGTCGCGGTGCCGAGGTGCTGCGCTCGTGGGGGCTGCGGGTGGACGTCGCGCCGCACGTGCTGGACCGGCACCCCGTGCTGCGGCACCTCGCCGGGGCCGACGCCGACCGCGCCGCCGACCTGCAACGGGCGTGGTGCGATCCGGACGTCGACGCCGTGGTGTGCGTCCGGGGCGGCTACGGCAGCCTGCGGGTGCTCGACCTGCTGGACTGGCCGGCGATGGCCGCCGCGCGGCCGAAGGTGTTCACCGGGTCCAGCGACATCACCGCCCTGCACGCCGGGTTCACCGCGACGCTGGGGGTGGCGACGCTGTTCGCGCCGATGACGGCGACCAGGCCGTTCCTGGACAGCACGATCGCTCAGGAGCACCTGCGGCTGTCGCTGTTCGAGCCCGAGCGGGTGCGGGTGCTGACCCGGCCGTCGGCGGTGACGGTGTCGCCGGGTGTCGTGCGCGGCACCACCGTCGGCGGCAACGCCTGCCTGATCGCCGACGCCCTGGGGGCCCGCACCGCGCCACCGCACCCGGCCGACGGCTCGATCGCGCTGCTGGAGGACGTGGGCGAGGAGCCCTACCGGCTGGACCGCATCCTGACGCAGCTGCTGCGGGCCGGGTGGTTCGACGGCGTGCGCGGCATCGCGCTGGGCTCCTGGGACGGCTGCGGCGAGCCGGCGGAGGTGGCCGAGGTCCTGGTGGACCGGCTCGGCGGCCTGGGCGTGCCGATCCTGGGCGAGCTGGGCTTCGGGCACTGCGCGGACCAGTTCACCGTGCCGCTGGGCGTGGACGTGGAGCTCGACGCCGACGCGCGCACCCTCACCGTCCTCGGCGGAGAGCGGTGAGGGTGCGCGCGTCCTACAGGCCGAACGCCAGCAGCACGGCGCCGCGGCCGGGGTTGGGGTACTCCGGCGCGTACCCGGACTGCACGTAGACCATCCCGTGCGAGACCACCGCGCCTCCTCCGGTGCCCGCGATCGCCCCACCACGCCCCGGCAGCCCGTTGACGCCGATCACCGGCTGCACCGTGTCGTGGGTCCACAGCACGCGCCCGGTCCTGGCCGAGTACGCCCGCAGCTTGCCGTCGGTGCTGCCGACGTAGACCACTCCCGGACTGCTGCTCACCGGCACGCCGTGCGCCAGCTCGCACTGCTCGGGGAACGCCGCCGCGCCGCCCGTGGTGCAGCCGTCGGACGGGTTGGGCGTCTCCCACAGCACCTCGCCGGTCAGCGGGTCGACCGCGAACACCGTGCCGGGACCGGCGTAGTAGGTCGCGACGTAGAGGCGCTCGCCGTCGTAGCTCGATCCCCACTGGATGCCCGAGATGCCGCCGCTGGGCAGGGGGACGCCGAGCTGCCGCCGCCACACGACCTCACCGGTCCGCGCGTCGAACACGTGGTAGACGCCCAGCTTCTGCCCGACCCCGACGAGCTTGCGGCCACCGGCGGTGAAGACGTTCGGGGTCGCGCCGATGTCGTAGTCCAGGGCGCTGCCGTCCTTCAGGCCGGGGCAGTACCCCTCGGCGTCGGGCGAGTTGCACAGCGACCGCCACGTGTCGGCCTTCGTGACCTGGTTGCGCCACTTCACGGCCCCGGTGACGGGGTCCAGCGCGAGCAGGGTGTCGAAGTCGCCCGCGCTGCCGGTGTAGTTCTGGCCCGTTCCCACGTACAGCGTGCCGTCGGCGGGGTCGATCACCGGCGAGCTCCACACCCCGGCGCCGGACGGCTCGTAGCGGGTGGCTCCGCTGGGCCACGTGCCCACGGCCTGCGGCTCCGGCACCGTGTGGTGCCGCCACACGAGTGCCCCGGTGTTCGCGTCGTAGGCGTCGACGTGCCCGCGGAAGGTGCAGCACGGGTAGTCGGCGCCGTTGACGTTCTCCCCGCTGGACGTGCCGATGTAGACGCGTCCCCCGTGCACGAGCGGTGAGCTGGTGTTGAACGCCGCCGGGTGCGTGTCCGTCCGCGTGTGCCACACCAGGCGTCCCGTGCGCTGGTCCAGCGCGTACAGGTAGCCGCGGAGGTCGCCGAAGTAGACCTTGCCGCCGGAGACCGACGGGCCGTCCCAGACGACGCCGAGCCGATCGCCCGGCGCGACCGAGTTCAGGTCGAAGGTCCACCTCTGCCGCCCGGTGCGGGCGTCGTTGGCGTAGAACCTGCCGTCCGGCCCGCCGAAGTAGACCGTGTCGCCCACGACCGCCGGATGGCTGCGGACCACCGTGTTCGGCGTGCCGGCCGGGTAGCTGAACGCCCACCGGAGCTTCAGCGTCCCGACGTTGCGCGGGGTGATGGTCCGCTCGGCCGCGTTGTGCCGCGACCCGAGGAGGTCCTTCTGCCAGGTCGGCCAGTCACCGCGGGAGGAGCCCGCTCCTCCCGGTGACGCCGCCGTGGTGCTCCCGCCCGTCAGCACGGCGACCGAAGCCACCGCCAGACAGGCGACCAGTGCTCTGCGAAGTCTGAACACGTCCTCGCCCCCTCACCCCGTGGTGAACTGCCCTCCTTCCACCGTCCCGCGACGGCGGACGCACGTCGATCGGCCGATCGTCGATCGCTTCCGGTGCTGAGGTGGACCCCGCGTCCACCGTTCGACGGACCCGCTCAGGGCAGGAGGGACGCCTGCTCCACGATCTCGTCGAGGTCGGCGGTGACGCGCTGGAACGACGTGCTCGGCGAGCGGGGTCCGTCGTCGTCCACCGGATCGGGGTGTGGTCCCGTCGTCGTGCAGGCGGGAAACCGCGTCGAGCACGCGCGGCGCCGCGGCGGCGATCTCGTCCAGCTCGGCGCGGGTGAACGTGGTCGCGGTGCGGCCGTCCGCGCGCAGCGTGCCCAGCAGCGCGATCTCGGCGTCCGGGTTGGCGACGCGGTAGCCGTGAGCGCGGTGCAGGCCTTCCACGGCGTGCCCCACCGGGTGGCAGTAGACGAAGTTGACGAGAATGGAGGGCGGCATCAGGTGATGATGTCGGGGCAGCACCGCCGCGGCATCCGGACTTCTCGGGAGGAACGCGCTGTGCGAGCAGAGTCGCCCGCTGACGTGCACCCGTCGAACACCGCGCTCTACGCCGCGCCCGGCGTGCTGGAGGGCGTGGACTTCCTGCGGCGCCACCGGCACCGCCCCGGCTCCGACACCGTGGTGATCGCCCCGCACGGCGGGGGCATCGAGCCCGGCACGTCGGAGCTGGCCGTGGCCATCGCGGGCCGCGCGCACTCCTACTGGTTGTTCGAGGGCCTGCGCCCTGCGGACAACGGCGAGCTGCACGTCACCGCGGAGAACTGCGACGACCCGGTGGCGCTGTCGCTGCTCCGCATGGCGCGGACCGCGCTGGCCGTGCACGGCTGCGCGGGTGGGACGCCGGAGGTGCTCGTCGGCGGCCGTGACGCCCCGCTGCGCCGGCTCCTGCTCGCCCGCTACCGCGAGACCGGGTTCCGCGCGGTGGACGCGGCGCGGCACGAGGGTCTCAGCGGCACGTCCCGCTACAACATCGTCAACCGCACCCGCACGCGCCGGGGCGGGCAGATCGAGCTGTCCACGGCGCTGCGCGCGTCGATGTTCACGCGCAACACCACCCCGCGCCGGGTGGCCAGCACCAACGAGGTGTTCTGGCGCTTCGTGGAGGCGACCAGGGCGGCGCTGACCCAGCGCAGCGCCCGCCGGGCCGCCTGACGCCGCTACCGCCGGGCGCCGGACGTGACGCCGAGCCCGCCGTGAGCGGTCGCGGCTCCCGCGCCCCCCCGCGGAGTAGTGGCTCAGCGTGGCCCGGTGGTCGTGGTCGAAGTAGTAGGCGCCGTTGTTGACGTTGGAG
>NZ_JAEIOJ010000010.1 GCF_016464305.1 Umezawaea beigongshangensis | reverse complement strand
ACCCGGAAGTTAAGCCCTCCTGCGCCGATGGTACTGCACTCGTGAGGGTGTGGGAGAGTAGGTCACCGCCGGACAATTTTTACCCCGCGAGGGGTTCTCGGTTGCAGCACTTCACGGTGCTCCCGAGAACCCTCGCGGGGTTCTTGCGTTACGGTCGAACGATGAAGATGGGCTTCGCGGCACCGGTGTCCGGTTCTTGGGCCACCGCGGACAACCTCCTGCACGTCGCCCGGCGTGCGGACGAACTCGGCTACCACTCGTTGTGGACCTTCCAGCGCCTGTTGTCACCGGTCGACGCCTCGTGGGGGGAGAGCTACCGCAGCGTCCTCGACCCCGTCGTCGCCCTTGCTCACGTCGCCGCGACCACGAGCCGCATCCGGCTCGGCACCGCGATCCTCAACATCCCCCTGGCCGGTCCCACCGTGGTGGCGAAGCAGCTCGCGACGCTCGACGTCCTGTCCGGCGGCCGGGTCGACGCGGGTCTCGGACTGGGCTGGGCACCGGAGGAGTTCGCGGCCGCCGGTGTTGCGATGGAGCACCGGGGACGCCGGGGTGAGGAGTTCGTCACCGTCCTGCGGAAGCTCTGGACGGACGACGTGGTCCAGCACGACGGCGAGTTCTACTCGATCCCGGCCAGCAGGGCCGACCCCAAGCCGGTGCAGCGACCGCACCCGCCGATCCTCCTGGGCGGGGCGGCGGACGTGGCGCTGCGCCGGATCGGGCGGATCGCCGACGGGTGGATCAGCAGCAGCCGCACCGACCTCACGACGATCGGGACGTCCGTGGCGCTGATCCGGGAGTCGGCGGAGCGGGCCGGTCGCGACCCCGACGCGCTGCGGTTCGTCTGCCGGGGCGTCGTGCGGGTCCGCGACGACGAGCGAGCACCCCTCACCGGCACGGTCGAGCAGATCAGGGGTGATCTCGCGGACCTGGCGGAGCGGGGGATCACGGAGCTGTTCGTCGACCTCAACTTCGATCCGCTGGTGGGTTCGCCGGACGCGGACCCGGTGCGGTCCGCGGAACACGCCGACGAGGTTCTGGTCTCCTTCGCACCGGGTAGGTGATGGTCATGCAGCCGAGCCGGAAGATGTCCGACTACGACGCCGAGGCGTGGCGCGCGCTGAACGACCGTCCGGAGCGGACGAGCAAGCAGCTCCTCCCGGCGGGGTTGAGGGCGCGGTTGAGCCGCACGGCGGACAGCGCCAAGGAGAAGTTCGAGTCGCTGCCGGGCGCCGGTCGCTTCGAGGAGATGCTGACGGACGCGCTGCGCGGGCTCACCGATCTCGGCGCGAGAGCCGCGCGGGCGTCGCTGCGACGCGACGCCGTCCTGGGCGCCTACCGCAAGCGCGGTCACGCCGTGGAGTCCCTGGACGACGTCAGGAGGCTCGACCTGCGCGAGATCGACGAGGTGAGGCCGAGGCTGGACCTCGGGTACGTCACGGCGTCCACGGTGCAGGGGGCCGCCGCCGGGTTCGCGGTGTCCGGCGGTCAGGTGATCGCGGCCGGTGGCACGGCGGTGTCGGCGGGTGCGGCGGCCGCGCCGGGTGCGGCGCTGGTGCTGGGCACGATGGCGGCCGACGCCGCCGCGGTCCTGATGGCGAGCCACCGGGCGGTCGCGCACGTCGCCGCCTACTACGGCTACGACCTGGACCGCGACGACGAGAAGCTGTTCGCCCTGGGGGTGCTGGGCTACGCGACGGCGTCGAACGCGGGCAAGGCGCAGGCGTACCTGGAGCTGAACAAGGTGGTGCGCGGGCTCGCGGGTCGGCAGTCGTGGATGCAGCTGGAGCAGCACGTGGTGACCAGGGTCGTCCAGCAGGTCTACCAGCGCCTCGGCATCCGGCTGACGAAGCAGAAGCTCGCCCAGGCCGTGCCGGTCGTCGGCGTGGTGATCGGCGCCGGGCTCAACGCGAGGTTGCTCTCGCGCGTGGTGGACGACGCGAACCACGCCTACCGCCGGCGCTTCCTCCAGGAGAAGTACGGTCTGCTGCCCGCCCCGGTGGCGGACGTGGCGGACGTGGCCGACACCATCTCCGTCGCCGAGATCGTCGACGCGGAGATCGTCGACGAAGACCGCACCTGATCACCGAAGGAGTTCTACGTGTCGCACGACAGGGCCGGACAGCCGGCCTCGCCCGACGACCTGGTCGACGTGGCCCATCTCGTCACCGCCTACTACTCGGAGCACCCCGATCCGTCGGTCGCGGAGCAGCGCGTCGCGTTCGGCACCTCCGGGCACCGGGGGTCGGCGCTGCGGCTCGGGTTCAACGACGACCACATCGCCGCCGCCGCGCAGGCCGTGTGCGAGCACCGGGCGAGGGCGGGGGTCACGGGTCCGCTGTACGTGGGGCGCGACACGCACGCTCTGTCCGAGCCCGCGTTCGTCACGGCGCTGGAGGTGTTCGCGGCCAACGGGGTCGACGTGCTGGTGGACAGCCGGGGCGGCTACACGCCGACTCCGGCGGTGTCGCTGGCGATCCTGGTGCACAACGCGGGCCGCACCGAGGGGCTCGCGGACGGCGTGGTCGTGACGCCGTCGCACAACCCGCCGGAGGACGGCGGCTTCAAGTACAACCCGCCGGACGGCGGCCCGGCCGGTTCGGACATCACCAGGGGCATCCAGGACCGCGCGAACGAGCTGCTGGAGGGCGGTCTGCGCGAGGTCGCCCGGATTCCGCACGAGCGCGCGCGGAAGGCGGTGCGGCCGTTCGACTTCCTCGACCTGTACGTCCGCGAGCTGCCCGACGTCGTGGACCTCGACGCGATCCGCTCGGCGGGGGTGCGCATCGGCGCGGACCCGCTGGGTGGCGCGAGCGTGGCGTACTGGGCGGAGATCGCCGACCGGCACGGTCTGGACCTGACGGTCGTGAACCCGTTGGTGGACGCCACGTTCCGGTTCATGACGCTGGACTGGGACGGGCGGATCAGGATGGACTGCTCGTCGCCGAACGCGATGGCGTCGCTGATCGCGCGCAAGGACGAGTTCGACATCGCCACGGGCAACGACGCGGACTCCGACCGGCACGGCATCGTCACGCCCGACGCCGGGCTGATGAACCCGAACCACTTCCTGGCCACGGCGATCGACCACCTCTACGCGCACCGCGACGGGTGGTCGGCGGACGCGGCGATCGGCAAGACGCTCGTCAGCTCGTCGATCATCGACCGCGTGGCTCAGCGCCTGGGGCGGCGGCTGATCGAGGTTCCGGTGGGCTTCAAGTGGTTCGTGCCGGGGCTCGTCGACGGCTCGATCGCGTTCGGTGGCGAGGAGAGCGCCGGTGCGTCGTTCCTGCGCCGGGACGGGCGGGTGTGGACGACGGACAAGGACGGCATCATCCTGGCGCTGCTGGCGTCGGAGCTGACCGCGGTGACGGGGAAGACGCCGAGCGCGCGGTACCGGGAGCTGACGGCCGAGCTGGGTGATCCGGTGTACGCGCGGATCGACGCGCCGGCCACGCGCGAGCAGAAGGCGGTGCTGGGGAAGCTGTCGCCGGAGCAGGTGTCGGCGGACGAGCTGGCGGGTGAGCCGATCCTGCGGCGGCTGACGAGCGCTCCCGGCAACGACGCGCCGATCGGCGGGCTGAAGGTGGTCACCGAGTCCGGGTGGTTCGCGGCGCGTCCGTCGGGCACGGAGGACGTCTACAAGCTGTACGCGGAGTCGTTCCGCGGGGCGGAGCACCTGGAGCGCATCCAGCGGGAGGCGCAGCAGATCCTGGACTCGGTGCTGGACGTCGGCTGATCGGGTGAGCGGTGTCCCCGCCCGCACCTGCTGCACGGGGGTGCGGGCGGGGAGGCCGTCGGCCGATCAGCTCCGGGCGGGTTCGTTCTCGCCGCTGGGCCGCTCCGGCGCCTGCTCCTCGTGACCGGGCTGCTCCGGCGCCTTCTCCTCGTGGCGGTCCAGCATGGACGCCTCGTCGAACGGGTCGTCGCCGCGCAGCACGCGTCCCGCCCGGTCGCGGTCGAACTCGCCGACCCAGTTGCCGATGAGCACGGTGGCCACGGCGTTGCCCGCGAAGTTGGTCAGGGCGCGCGCCTCGGACATGAAGCGGTCGATGCCGACGATGAGGCCGACGCCGTCCACCAGGTCGGGGCGGTGCGCCTGCAGGCCACCGGCGAGGGTGGCCAGACCGGCGCCGCTGACGCCGGCGGCGCCCTTCGACGCGATGATCATGAACACCAGCAGGGAGATCTGCTCGCCGATCGCCAGGGGCGTGCCCAGCGCGTCCGCGATGAAGATCGACGCCATGGTCAGGTAGATCGCCGTGCCGTCCAGGTTGAACGAGTACCCGGTCGGCACGGTGATGCCGACGACCGGGCGCGAGACGCCGAGGTGCTCCATCTTCGCGACGAGCCGCGGCAGCGCGGTCTCCGACGACGAGGTGGACACGATGAGCAGGAACTCGCGGCCGAGGTAGCGCAGCAGCGACCAGATGTTGACGTTCGCGCCGAACTTGAGCACCAGGCCCAGCACGCCGAAGACGAAGATCACGCAGGTGATGTAGAAGCCGAGCATGATCTGGAGCAGGCTCAGCAGCGCCGCGCCGCCCGCGGCTCCGACGACCCCCGCGATGGCGCCGAACGCGCCGATCGGCGCGACCCACATGATCATGGCGAGGATGCGGAACGCGAGACGCTCGAAGTGCTTGACGCCGCGCAGGATCGCGTCGCCGGACGAGCCGAGCGACGGGATGGCGAAGCCGATGAGCAGCGCCACGAACAGCGTCTGGAGCACGTTCTCGCCGGCCAGCGGGGACACCAGCGAGTCGGGGATGATGCCGAGCAGGAAGTCGACGGTGCCGGTGGCCTCGGAGTCGGCCGCCTTCTCGCCCGCCTTGCGCGCGGCGTCGGTCAGTCCCAGGCCCGAGCCGGGCTGGATGATGTTGCCCACGACGAGGCCCACGGCGAGCGCGAACGTGGACATGACGAGGAAGTAGGCGAGCGCCAGGCCGCCGACCTTGCCGACGGTCGCCGCCCTGCGGACGGAACCGACCCCCAGCACGATCGTGCAGAAGATCACCGGGCTGATCATCATCTTGATCAGCGCGACGAACCCGGTGCCCAGCGGTGTGAGGGCCTTGCCGACCTCGGGTGCCAGGAGGCCCACGGCGATGCCGAGGAAGACGGCGACGATCACCGCTATGTAGAGCAGGTGCGTCCGGTCGCGCTTCCGCACGGTGGTACTGCTGTCTGACACTGGGCCTCCCGAGGACCGCGCTGAACTGGGTGTCGCCAGATAATGCACTGTCGCTGATCGTCGCGGGACGGACGCCTCCACATCGGGGGCGAATCCCTGCCCGACCGCTCAGGGCTCGTCGGCGTCGAAGGGCATGCTGGCGGCCATCGAGTGCAGCACCTCCGGCACGGCGATCACGATGCGGCGCCGCCGGGTCAGCAGCACGCCGCGTTCGCGCAGCACGTGCAGCGCGCGGGCGACGGCTTCGCGGGACGCGCCGATCGCGTTCGCCAGTTCCTGCTGCGACAACCGCATCTCGATGACGACGCCCTCCTCCGCGGCGGTGCCGTACTGGGCGGCGAGGCGGAGCAGGTGCACGGCGAGGCGTTCGGGGGAGCGGTACGCGCCCTGCTCCATCCTGCGGGTGTCCGAGCGGCGCAGCCGGTCCCCGTTGTGGGCCAGCAGCGCGATGGCGATCTGCGGGCGCTCGTGCAGGCAGCGCACGAACCGGTCGGCCGCCAGGGTGCTCACCCGCAGCGGGGTGAGCGCGCGGATGGTGGCGGAGCGCGGTTTGGCGTCGAGCGCGGCCAGGTCGCCCAGCACGTCACCGGCTCCGCGGATCGCGAGCAGCGCCTCGTGGCCGTTGCCGGAGGACAGCGTCACCTTGACCCAGCCGGACAGCAGGAGCACGACGTGGGTCGACGGATCGCCCTGCCGGAACAGGGTCTCGCCCGCGCTGGACGTGCCGGGGCGGCCCGCGCCGACGAGGAACTCCCGGTCTTCCGGCGTCAGCCGGGCGAGGAACGCGCCGTCCGCGGATCCGCTCACCTCGTCGAACAGTACCGAGCGGTGCCAGCCCCGGCGGGGTCAGAGCGCCAGGTCCGGCCAGCCCGCCAGGTCCGCGCGCATCCGGCGGTCGTGCGTGGCCACGACCACGGCCGCCGGCGTGGCGCGCAGCGCTTCCGTCAGCTCGTCGACCAGCGCGGTCGAGAGGTGGTTGGTCGGCTCGTCGAGCAGCAGCACGTGCGGGGTCCTGGCCAGCAGCAGCGCCAGCGACACCCTGCGCCGCTGCCCGGTGGACAGGGCGCTCACCGGGCGGCGCGCGTCGACGTCGTCCAGCAGGCCCAGTTCGGCCAGCGGCACGCCTTCCGCGCGCTCCACGAGGTCCGCCGGGGTGGCGGTCTCGTCGGCGAAGGACGACTCCTGCGCCAGCAGGCCGATCGAGATCGCGCCGGACCGGTGGACGACGCCCTCCGCCGGGGTGATCCGGCCCGCCAGGACGTGCAGCAGCGTGGACTTGCCCGCGCCGTTGGCGCCGGAGACGAGCAGCCGCCCTCCGGCGCGCAGCGTCACGTCGCCGAACGGGCGCAGCCGGTGCGGCACCACGACTCCGGACGCGCCGAGCAGCACCTCGTCCGGCGCGGCGGCCAGTTCCGGCGGGGTGAACGTCAGCGGTGACGGCGGTGCGGGCACGCGCCGGGCGTCGAGGTCCTCCAGCCGCCGCACCAGCGTGTGCAGGCGGCCGGGCGCGCGGGTGGCGCGCTTGTGCTTGTTCACGCCCTTGTCCGGCCGCCACGACGAGATCAGCCGGGATCGCGCCGCGTCGACCTGCTCGGTCAGCTCGGCGTGCGCGGCGCTCTCCAGCGCGTACCGCTGCTCCCAGCGGGCGCGCTCGGCGGCCCTGGCCGCGGCGAGACCCGTCCAGCCGCCTCCGTGCAGGCGGACCTCGCCGTCGGGTGTCGGGTCCAGGTCGAGCACGGCCGTGCACACGTCGTCGAGGAGCATCCGGTCGTGGCTGACCAGCACCACCACGCCGGGGTGCGTGCGCAGGGCGGCGGTCAGGTGCTCCACGGCGGGGCCGTCGAGGTGGTTGGTGGGTTCGTCGAGCAGCAGCACGTCGGTCCGCTCGGCGAGCACGCAGGCGAGACGCACCCGGTGGCGCTGCCCCACGGACAGCCCGGTCATCGGCAGGGTGCGGTCCGACGGCGCTCCGAGCGCGGCCAGCGCCACGTCGGCCCGCCGATCGGCGTCCCAGGCGGCCAGCGCCTCGGCTCGGGCGAGCGCGTCGGTCAGCCGCGCCGGTGCGCCGGGCTCCGCGTCGGCCAGCGCGGTGGACGCGTCGGTCACCTCGGCCACCGCCTCGCGGGAGACGCGCAGCGCGGTGTCCAGGAAGGTGCCGATCGTGTCGCCGTCGCGGACGGGCAGCTCCTGCCCCACGAGCGCGACGGAGCCGTGGCGCACCACGGCACCGCGGTCGGGGACGAGGTCACCGGCCAGCAGGCGCAGCAGGGTGGTCTTGCCCCGCCCGTTCTCCCCGACGACGCCGAGGCGTTCTCCGGCGGAGACGGTCAGGGACACGGCGGAGACGACGGGCGTGTGCTCGAAGCCCTTGGACACGGCGTCGGCGGTCAGGTGGGCGGTGCGCACGGATGCGGTGGAGGTCATGGGGTTCCTCGCGGGAGTTCGGCCGGGGAGACCTCCCGCCGGGCACCTCGAACGTCCGGTCGGCGCGTGCGCGGACCGGAGGAGGGCGTGCGGGAGGGACGGATCAGCGCGAGCGGAGACCGCTCAGCACGTCCTGGCCGAGATCAGAGGTAGTACACCGCGAAGCCGAGACACATGCCTCCACCGTAACCGGTGGCGCGACCGGATTACCGCACGCGCGGGAGCTGCTGCGTGGGGGCGGACGGATCGCCGACGCGCATCCGCTGGGTCACGGCCGACGCCGGGTCGACGCGGATGCGCTGCGTGGGGACGTCCACCGCGGTGATCGTCGGGGGCGGCTCGGGGCGGAACCGGTCCACCAGGGGCGTCGCGGCGGGGACGAGCGCCAGCGCCAGCAGAGGAGCGGCGGTCACGCCGAGCAGGTAGCCCGCGGCGACGTCGTGCGGGTAGTGCACTCCGACGAACACCCTGGAGAACGCCATGACCGCGGCCAGCGGCAGGACCAGCGGGAGCGTCCTGCGCCAGGCCAGGGCGAGGGCGCCCGCGCTGGCGGCGGCGATCGTCGCGTGGTTGCTGGGGAACGACCAGTCGCCGACGGCGGGGCACTCGGCGATGGCGATCACCCCGGCGACGGCGCGGCAGGGGCGCTCCTGCTGGACGAGGGTCTTGACGATCTCGCTGGTCGCGTAGGCGCCGATCGTGGCGGCCGGGGCGAGCAGCGCGAGGGCCAGCGCGCGGGCCGTGCCGCGCCGTTCGCGCCAGATGCCGAGCAGGAACAGGACGCCGAACAGGCCGAGGCCGAAGTCGGTTCCCCAGTCGGCGAAGCTCTGCAACCACGACGGCGTGCTGCTGGCGAACTCCGTGATCGCGCGGTACAGGTCGGTGCTCGTGTTGATCACGTAGCTCAGGGTATTCACCCCGTGTTGGCCTCCTCGTCACCGGTTGGTCGTTCTCCGGCCGGGCCGTCCGGACGTGCGCGGGGCGGCCGGAAGGGTCGTGCCGCGCGTCTGTTCGGGCGTCGCCCGACCGATGCGCGACGCCGCGACGAACCCGGTGGTCCCGGCGCTCCGGACGGCCGAGTCCCTGCGCTGAACGGGCTGGTTCCGATTCGGCCGGACACCCCGGCCGGACGAGCTGATCAGGTGGTTCACCACTTCGACCGCGGGCGTGACGGAGCGTGGAACACCACACCCCGCCCGCGAAGCACCACCCGGTCGCCGGATCAAGTGCTCACTCTTCGCACTGGCCGTACCACACCACGAAGTGAGGGGTAGCCGACACGGCGGTGCCAGCTCACCCGAAGTGCAACTATGTTGTCCCGCCATGGCCCTCGTCCCCTCGTGTCCGACTGAAGTGATGCCCCCGTCCTCGGCCGACGCCGATCGCCGGGACGGCCACTCCGAGCGCGAGATCGACCTGACCGAGGTGGACGACTTCGTCCGCCAGCACCACGCCGAGAACCCGGATCTCGGTCCCGTCGCGGGCCGGCTCGCCGAGGTGCACGCCGAGATCGCCGCGACCGGCACCTACCGGCACACGGAGGCGGAGCTGACGTTCGGCGCCAGAGTGGCGTGGCGCAACAGCGCGCGCTGCATCGGACGCCTGTACTGGCGCAGCCTGAAGGTGCGCGACCTGCGCGACGTGTCCAACCCCAAGGCCGTCGCCGACGAGTGCGTCGAGCACCTGCGCCTGGCCACCAACGCGGGCAAGATCAGGCCCGTCATCACCGTGTTCGCCCCCGACGAGCCCGGCAACCCCGCTCCCCGCATCCGCAACGAGCAACTCGTCCGCTACGCCGCCTACCGCGGCTCCGACGGCGGGGTGATGGGCGACGGCCGCAACCTCGCGCTGACCGACCTGGCGCTCGCCCGCGGCTGGCAGCCGCCGCGCACGCGCGGCCCCTTCGACCTGCTGCCGCTGGTGGTCGAGCACGCCGGTGAGGAGCCGGCGCTGGTCGAGCTGCCGCGCGACGCCGTGCTGGAGGTGCCGCTGACGCACCCCGAGCTGCCGTGGATCGGCAAGCTCGGCCTGCGCTGGCACGCCGTTCCCGCGATCAGCAACATGCTGCTGCGCATCGGCGGTCTCGACTACCCGGCCGCGCCGTTCAACGGCTGGTACATGGGCACCGAGATCGGGGCCCGCAACCTCGTCGACCACGACCGCTACGACCTGCTGCCCTACATCGGCAAGCGCATGGGGCTGGACACGTCCAGCGAGCGCACGCTGTGGCGGGACCGCGCCCTGATCGAGCTGAACCGCGCCGTGCTGCACTCCTTCGAGCAGGCGGGGGTGACGATCACCGATCACCACACCGAGTCCGTCCGCTTCCTGACCCACCTGGAGAAGGAGGAGGCCGCCGGCCGCAGGTGCCCCGCGGACTGGAGCTGGATCGTGCCCCCGGTCTCCGGCGGTCTGACGCCGGTCTACCACCGCTACTACGACACCGACGAGCTGCTGCCGAACTTCCGCAACGCTCCTCCGCCGGGTGACGGCGGGACCTGCCCGGTCGCGCACTGAGCCCGCGCGGCGGTCGTGGACGATCGGGTCCTGCGCGAGGGGCGCGGTCGTCCACGACCGCGCGGAGGGGGAGCGGAGCGGTGAGCGAGCGACTGGCACGACGACTGGGACTCGGCGACGCGGTCGTGGTCGGTCTCGGGGCGATGATCGGCGCGGGGGTGTTCGCCGTCCTCGCGCCCGCGGCACGGGTGGCGGGCAGCGCCCTGCTGGCCGGACTGCTGATCGCGGCGGTCGTCGCCCTCTGCAACGCCACGTCGTCGGCACGCCTGGCCGCCGTGCACCCGGAGTCCGGCGGCACCTACGTCCACGGCCGGGAGCGCCTCGGCGAGTTCTGGGGCCACCTCGCGGGCTGGGGCTTCGTCGTCGGCAAGACGGCGAGCTGCGCGGCGATGGCGCTGACCTTCGCCACCTACGCCGCCCCCGGCCACGCGAGGGCGCTCGCGGTGGCCGCCGTCGTCGCGCTGACCGCGCTGAACTGCTTCGGGGTGCGGAAGTCGGCGCTGGTGACGCGGGTGGTCGTCGCCGCCGTGCTGCTCGTGCTCGCCGCCGTCGTCGTCACCGGGTTCACCCGCCCCCCGGCCCCGCTGGGCGAGGCCCACCCCGGCGGGGTGCTCCAGGCGGCCGGGCTGATGTTCTTCGCGTTCGCCGGGTACGCGCGGATCGCGACGCTCGGCGAGGAGGTCCGCGACCCGGAGCGCACGATCCCGCGCGCCGTCCCGATCGCCCTCGGCACGACCCTCGTGGTGTACCTCCTGGTGGCGCTGGCCGCCCTGCACGCCGTGGGCGCGGACGCGCTGGCCACCTCACCGGACGCGCTGGTGGCCGTCGCACCCGGCCTCGCGCCCCTCGTGCGGGCGGGAGCGGCCCTCGCGACGCTGGGAGCGCTGCTGGCCCTGATCCTCGGCGTGTCCCGCACGGTGCTGGCGATGGCCCGCGACCGGCACCTGCCCTCCCGGCTCGCGACCGTGCGCCGCGGGGTGCCGGTGGCCGCGGAGATCGCCGTCGGCTGCGTCGTCGTGCTGCTGGTCCTCGTGGTCGACCTGCGCGACGCGATCGGGTTCTCGTCGTTCTGCGTGCTCGTCTACTACGCCGTCGCCAATGCCAGCGCCCTCACGCTGCCCGGCCGCCGACCCGTCGCCGTGCTCGGCCTCGCGGGCTGCCTCGTGCTGGCGTTCAGCCTTCCCGGCACCGCGGTCCTCGCCGGGGCGGGAGTGCTGGCCGCCGGCGTGCTGGTCCGGCTGGCACGACGCGCCTGACGGCCTCAGGCGTCGGTCGTGCCCAGCAGCGCGGCCACCTCGTCGGCGGGAACGGGCGGGGAGAAGAAGTCCCCGCGCGCCGCCTCCACGCCGATCGACTCCCACCACGCGGCGTCCTCCGCGGTCGCCACGTCCGCCGCGAGCACCGTCACGTCCGCCCGGTGCACCACGGACACCATCTCCCGCACCGCCGCGCGCAGCAGCGGATCGCGCGGCGTGCGGCACGTGGTGAGGGACCGCAGCGGCAGCTGGGTCAGCAGCACCAGCTCGTCGTAGCCGCCGAGGAACCCGTCCAGACCGGTCGACAC
Source organism: Umezawaea beigongshangensis (assembly GCF_016464305.1). Lineage (GTDB taxonomy): Bacteria > Actinomycetota > Actinomycetes > Mycobacteriales > Pseudonocardiaceae > Umezawaea_A > Umezawaea_A beigongshangensis. The sequence goes on along the minus strand of NZ_JAEIOJ010000010.1, from coordinate 232,639 downwards.
CCCGCTGTCGGTGAGCACCTGCGCGTTGTCGTCCTCGTCCACCGCCGACAGCAGCGCACCGGTGTTGAACGCCACGTGCAACCGGTGCGGCGGCAGCCCCGTCTCGTCCAGCGCGCTCTTGACGGAGGCCACCAGGTCCTCGTCGAGCGACTGCGTCGGCGTCAGCGCCACGTGCAGCGGCACGTCCGGCCAGAGCACGGCGCGCTCGCACGCCTCCCGCAGCGCCCACCGCCCGATCGGCAGCGACATGCCCGTCTGCTCGGCCAGCGCCAGGCACTCCTCGTGCCCGACGTCGCCCCAGCCCAACCGGGCTTCCACACCGGCCACCCGCCGGGTCCGCAGGTCCACCAGCGGCTGGTAGACGACCTCCAGCTCACCGCTCTCCACCGCGCCGGGCAGCGCGGCGGCGCGCTGGAACCGCTCGCGGTCGCGCGCGTCGAGACGCTGGTCGTAGGACAGCCACTGCCGCTTGCCCCTGGCCTTCGCCCGGTGCAGGGTGGCGTTGGCCGCGCGCAGCAGTTCCGGCACGTCGGTGCCCTGCGACGGCCGGTCGACCACGCCCGTCGTCGCCGACAGGGCCAGCCCGTGGTCGCCGATCCAGGTCGGCTCGCCCAGCTCCTCGTTGATCCTCTCGATCATCTCGTGCACCGGGCGGCTGGCCGGCGTGTGCTCGACGACGATGGCGAACTCGTCGCCCGACGTGCGTGCGACGACCGCCCGCTGCCCCTCCACCAGGTTCTCCAGCCGGCGCGCGACGACCTTGAGGAGCTGGTCGCCCGCCTCGTGCCCGATGCCGTTGTTCACCACGGAGAACGCGTCGAGGGCCAGGTGGTACAGGGTGATCGCGGAGCGGCTGTGCATCGCTTCGAGCTGCGTGACGAAGTGCTGCCGGTTCGACAGCCCGGTCAGCGAGTCGTGCAGCAGCTGGAAGTCCAGGTTCTTCTGGAGCAGGTGCAGTTCGCTGACGTCCTCCACGATCGTCACGTGGAACGCGGGCTCCCCGTCGGCGTCGCGCAGCAGCGACACCGCCAGGTGCGCCCACATCGGCTCACCGTCGGCGCGCACCAGCCTGCGCTGCTCGCGGAACGGCTGCGCCGCCCCGTCCGCCACGTCGGAGTACAGCGTCGCCAGCAGCGGCGCGTCCTCCGGGTGGAAGAGGGCGGACAGCCGCGTGCCGACGAGCGAGTTCTCCTCCACCTCCAGCATCTCGCTCAGCGCGGCGTTGACCTCCACGCACGTGCCGTCCAGGTTCGTGATCGCGATGCCCAGCGGCGAGGACGTGAACACCTCGCGGAACCGCTGCTCGGTGACCTTCAGGGCGCGCTCGACCCGCTGCTTCGCCCACAGCAGCGCCCACTTGATCTCCTCCTGCTGGTCGAGCGCGTCCAGCCGCATCGCCGTGGCGAAGCTCGTCGACAGCTCGCCCAGCAGCGACACGACCTTCTCCGGCAACCGCGGCACGTCCCGCAGCTCGGGGGTGAACAGCAGCGCGTGGCCCAGCACCTCCACCGTGTGCCGCAACGTCTCCGGCCCGGTGAAGTGGGCCGCCACCAGGCGCGAGCCCACCGCCGCGACCGGTGCGGCGTCGAACGGCTCGTCCTGGAGCGCGTCGGCGATGACGTCCACGAGGCCGAGCAGGAACTCCTCGATCTCCGCCGGGGACATCGGGACGTACGACGTCGTGGAGACCACCGCCGCCCAGTCGCGGGCGAGCTGGAGTCGCCGGGGACGGGCGGCGGCCTCTGATCCCGGAGGGTCGATGAACGACGTCATGCCCGGTCGCCCCGGAGCGCGTCGTGGTCGCGGGGGAACGTCCGGTTCGCGTCGCCCTCCCGGGGACACGAGCTGACGCGGTGGGCCACGGCTGTGCTCTCCTGATGTGTCGTCGCGAGCGTGCAGGGTATCTGTCCACTGGCCAACGAGGGCAGGGGCAGAGCCGGTCTTCTCCCCGTTCGGCCCAGTGCGCTGCACCGGACAGCGCTGTGATCACCTGCTCACCGGACTTCTGTGCCGGGTGTCACGCCGGACGCCGGCGCGGTGCGGGCGGGAGGGGCGGCGAGAGGAGCCGTTCCACTCCCGGACGCGCGCTCCGGCGTCAGTACCCTTGCCGCATGTCGGTGGAGGCGCGTGCGCTGACGGACGTCGTGACCCGGTTGCGCAGGGCGCCGCGGACGGGCGTCCGGACCGAGCGGCCGCGGGAGTCCCCGCCGGTGGCCGGGGTGGAACTGCTCCGGGCGCTCGCCGAACGCCCGCCGACGAAGGTCGGCGAACCGGTGTCGGAACCGCACCTCGCCCCCGACACCGTCAGCGGCCTGGTGGGCCACCTCGTCGACGACGGCCTCGTGGCGCGGGACGGCGACCCCGCCGACCGGCGCGTCGCCCTGCTGCCGGTGACCGCGCGGGGGCACGAGAAGCGCGCGGCCCGGCGGGTCGCGCACGAACGCCGCATCGGGTCCGCGCCGGGCGAACTGCCGCCGGACGAGCGCGCCGACGTGGTGCGCGCCCTCGCCGCGCTCGACCACCTCGTCGGCCACCTCCGGGACACCGCGTGAGCGGGCAGCCCGTCCTGGCGGCAGTCGCGCTCGGCGGCGGCATCGGGGGTGTGGCCCGCTACGCGCTGACGAGCGGCACCCCCCTGCTGAGCACGTTCGCGGTGAACGTCCTGGGCTGCGCCCTGATCGGCGTGCTCGTGGTGCTGGCCGACGACGCCCACCCGCTCGTGCGGCCCTTCCTCGGGGTGGGCGTGCTGGGCGGGTTCACCACGTTCTCGGCGTACGCGGCGGACGTGCTGTCCCCGCTGGAACACCCGGTGATCGCGGTGCCGCGCCTGGTGCTGACCCCCGTCGCCTGCCTCGCCGCCACGGCCGTCGCGGCGGCGCTGACCCGCGGGGCGGTGCGCCGGTGACGGCCCTGCTGGTGTTCCTGGGCTCGGGGCTGGGCGCGGTGCTGCGCCACTGCGCCGACCGGTGGGTGACGGCCCGTGCGGGGTCGGCGTTCCCCTTCGGCGTCCTGCTGGTGAACGTGGTGGGCTGCTTCGCGCTCGGCCTGCTCCTGGCGCTGGTGAGCGGCCCGGCGCTGACACCGCTGGGCACCGGCGTGTGCGGCGGCCTGACGACGTTCAGCACCTTCAGCGCGGACACCGTCCGCCTGGTCGAGCAGTCCCGCTACCGGCACGCCGCGCTGAACGTGCTGGCGAACGTGGTCCTCGGGGTGGCCGTCCTGTCGCTCGGCCACGCGCTGGGCCACGAGTTCGGCTGATCCCCCCGGAGCGGTGCGGTCACCGCTCCGGGAGGGCACCGCCCGCGGCTACGCCGTCAGGCGGCTCAGCACCGGCGGCAGGTCGTCCGCGTGCACGACGCCGAGCCGCTGCGTCGCACGCGTGAGGGCCACGTAGAGGTCGCTCGCGCCGCGCGGGCTCTCGGCGAGGATGCCCACCGGGTCCACCACGATCACAGCGTCGAACTCCAGGCCCTTCGCGTCGACCGTGCTCAGCACCACGGCCCGCGACTCCAGGTCCGACCGGCTGCCCACGGCCGCACCCGGCACGGAGGCGACCACGGCCGCGCCCAGGACGTCCAGCGACGCGGTGGGCACGATCACCGCGAGCTTGCCCGCGCCGATCTCCGCCAGCTCCCGCGCCACCAGGGCCGGCAGCTCGTCGGCGAGCGAGTCCACGCGCGCGCTCCACGGCGGCACGCCCGTCTCGCGCACCGACGTCGGCGGCACCAGGTCGGGGTCGACGCTCGTCAGCACATCGGCCGCGACGGTCATGATCTCCGCCGGGGTGCGGTAGTTCACCGTCAGCTCGGTCAGCTTCCAGCGGTCCGCGACGTACGGGGAGAGGACCTCGTCCCACGACGTGGCGCCCGAGACGTCACCGGTCTGCGCGATGTCGCCGACCACCGTCATCGACTTGCTCGGCACCCGCCGCATCAGCGTGCGCCACGCCATCGGGGAGAGCTCCTGCGCCTCGTCGACGATCACGTGCCCGAACGTCCACGTCCGGTCGGCCGCCGCGCGCTCGGCCGCCGTCTCGTAGCGCTCAGCGCCGTGCCGCTCGGCCAGCCGGTAGGCGTCCACCAGGTCGGTCGCCATGAGGATCTCCGGGTCGGCGTCGTCCTCCAGGTCGAGGATGTCGAGCACGCCCTGCGCGTAGTCCACGGCCTGCCTGCGCTGCCGCTCGGCCTTGGCCTTGGCCTCCGCGTCGTCCTCGCCCAGCAGCTCCGCCGCCTCGTCCAGCAGCGGCACGTCCGCCGGGGTCCACTCCGCGTCGGCGGGGCGCTCCAGCAGCGCGCGCTCGGCCGGGGCGACCTTGGACGCCGCCCTCGCCAGGCGCCCTGGGGAGGAGTACAGCTCCGACAGCAGCCGCTGCGGTGTCAGCGTCGGCCACAGCGTGTCGATCGCCCGCTGCACCTCGGGGTCCTCGCGCAGCTCGCGGCGGATGTCGTCCAGGTCGGCCGCGTCGAGCAGGTGACGGCCGAGCCGGTTCACCGCCTGGTTGGCCAGCGCCGAGATCACCTCCCGGATGAACACCCGCCGCGCCTCGTTGTGCGGACGCCGCGACCGCCGCGCCCGGCCCCGCGCCTGCGTGATCGTCTTGCGGTCCAGGCGCAGCACGTCCTGGTCGAACGGCACCTCCAGCGACGCGGGCGCCTCCTGGCGGTCCCGCACGGCCGCCGCGACGACGTCGGCCATCTGGATGCGGCCCTTGATCGCCGCGACCTCCACCGGCTCCCGGCCGACGGCGGTCAGGCCGGGGAACAGCTCGCCCACGGTCGACAGCAGCACGCCCGTCTCGCCCAGCGACGGCAGCACCTGGCCGATGTAGCGCAGGAACGTCGCGTTCGGCCCCACCACGAGCACGCCGCGCTTGGAGAGCTGGCGGCGGTGCGTGTAGAGGAGGTAGGCGGCGCGGTGCAGCGCCACGGCCGTCTTCCCGGTGCCGGGGCCGCCCTGCACGACGACGACGCCGTTCAGCTCCGTGCGGATGATCTTGTCCTGCTCGGCCTGGATGGTCGCGACGATGTCGCTCATCTGGCCGGTGCGGTTCGCGTTCAGCGCGGCGAGCAGCGTCGCCTCGCCGGTGAGGCCCTCGTTGCGGCTGGGCTCCGACGAGGTGATGTCCAGGACCTCGTCGTCCAGACCGGTGACCTTCCGCATGGACGTGCGGATGTGCCTGCGCCGGCGCACACCGTCCGGGGACGCCGCCGTGGCGAGGTAGAACGGCCGCGCGGCGGGCGCGCGCCAGTCCATCAGGAGCGGCTCGTACTCCTTCTCCTCGTCGAACAGCCCGATGCGGCCGATGTAGTGGCGCTCGCCGTCGTGGAAGTCGAGACGGCCGAACGCCAGCCCGTTCTCCACCGCGCTGTACTGCGCGAGCTGGTCCGAGTACATCGCGACCGACGTGTCTCGCTCCGAGCGCATCTGATGCGTCCCGCCGGTCTCCCGCAGCGCTCCGGCCAAGCGCTTGGAGGTCTGGTCGCGCAGGTCGTCCAGCCGGCCGTACAACATCGACACGTATTCCTGCTCCGGCTCCAGGTCATCGAGCCGGCGCTCACCGGAACTGTGCGAAGGGGTTGACAACTGGCCTCATTTCTCGATACCGTGCTATATCTAGTTATTTTCGTCTGCATTTGTCGTGCGCGCAGAACGAACAATCTACACCGTTCGTCGTGCCGCCGGTGCGACTGCGTCTCCGGTGCAACGCCCCCGAGCCGCCCCGGCTTCCCCTCATGAGCGGCAATCCTAGGAACTCGACCGCGTGCACGCGGTCACGAGGTGCGTGAAGCGCTCACCCGAAGAGCGGCAATGGGGTCGCACCGGGGTGACGGGCGCGCGCGGTCCGGTGATCACCGGGCACGCTGGGGTCGTGCGGAACAGGGGTGAGGAGCTGGCGCGACTGTGCCGGTGCGCGGTCCGGCGACCGCGTCGGCAGCTCGCGCTGGCGGTGGTCGTGTCCGGTTGGGCGCTCGCGTGGATCCTCGCGCAGATCAGCGGCCCCACCTCACCGCTGGACGTCCTCGCCGCGGCCTCCGGCTGGGCCGGGGCACCGGTCGGCTGGCTGGAACCGGCGAGCGCCTGGGCGGTCGAGCGCCGCGCGCTGTTCGGCGTCGTCGCCGTCGCGGCCGGGCTGTGCTGGGCCGCCACGACGGAACGCGCGCAGTTCCCCGCGCTGCTCGGGTGGCTGGCGCTGCTGGCGGCGGGCGAAGCGCTCGGCTACCGGCAGGCCGTCTACGGCGCGCTGCTCGGCCTGGGGGTGTTCCTGCTGGTGCTGGGCCTGCTGTCGTGGCCGTTCCGGCGCGCGTTCGTGGTGAACCGGGTGGTGCTGATGCCGAAGGACGTGCTGCGCGCGGGCGCGACGGCCGCCGCGCTGTCCGCCGTCGTGCCGCTGATCGCGCCCGGTGTGGTGGTCGGCCGCCTGCTGCGGCCCTACCTCACGCGCCCGCCGCGTCCCGACCCGACGCGGTCGGCGATCCCGGTGATCCCGCAGGCGCGGAGACCAGGAACGCACGCCACGCGGGCACCGGGAAGGCCAACCGCGGACCGCTGACGTTCTTGGAGTCCCGCACGGCCACGCCGGAGGGCCACGCCACCTCCACACAGCCCCCGTTACCACCGCTGTGACTGCTCTTGCGCCAGGCGACCTCGACGCAGTTGCCGTTCACACCGCTGTAGCTGCTCTTGTGCCAGGCGACCTCGACGCAGTTGCCGTTGCCGCCGCTGTAGCTGCTCCTACGCCAGGTCGGGTTCTCCAGCATCGTCCGCACCTCGGGGTTCGCCGTAGTCGCCCGCCAGGGTGGTGAGCAACGACCGCGATTCTTCCTCATCGAGGGCAATCTGGTCGAAGCGTTCGAGGGACAGCCGATGGGTGGCGACGATCTCCGGTGAATCGGCGAAGAGGCTCGCCACCTCATTTTCCACGTACGTCACAGATCGGTGGGATTCGTAGTCCATCATCATGAACTGTCCGCGGAGCGAAGTGCTGACCGGTGCGTTGTGCGGAATCACGCGAATGCTGACGTTCCGCCAGTTCGCCGTCAGCACCAGGTGCATCAACTGGTCCTCCATCACACGTCTGTCTCCCACGACCGTGCGAAGAGAGGGCTCGTAGACGTAGAAGACGTAATCGGGAGCATTCGGTCGGCGGAGCATCTGCTGCCGAATCATCCGGGTGCGCACCCGGACGCCGACTTCTTCCGGCCGAAGGTCTGCTGATTGTGTGATCAGAGTCTGAGCGTAGGCCGCTGTTTGCAGCAGGCCCGGAAGCAGTATCGACTCGTAGTTGTAGATCGTCGTCGCCGTGGACTCGTGGCGGATGAGGGTGCGGAGTTCGTCGGGCAGTCCGGGTTCGTGGGTGCGGACGAGGCAGTCGCGGTTCTTCTCCCCGTGCAGGTCGAGGACGCGGCGAAACGTCGCCGGGTCCGTGCCGCAGATCCCCAGGTAGTAGGCGATCTGCGCCTCGCTGGTGCCGCGCGACCCGGCTTCGAGGTGGGCCACCGTTCCCGGTGACCAGCCGAGCAGCTCGGCCAGTTCCGTGCCCTTCAGGCCCGCTCGTTCGCGCTGCGCGCGGAGTTCGTCGCCCACGTCGCGGCCGTGAGCCGTGGATCGGGAGGAGTGCTGCACGGCACGACGCTAGCGGCGTTCTCCGTTCATTCTCCGATTTCTCGCCGCACACCACCGGAAAGCGTGCCGCTCGTACCACTGGCCACAGTAGACCGTTCGTGAGAAGTGAAGCTTTGTCAGGACAGGCGGAGTTCGCGACGCGCTCGTAGCATTCCGGGCTGTCGCGATGAGCGACGTCGGTCAGAAGTCGTGCTGTGGCGCGATTTCGGAGGAAGGACGGCGCCTTGCGAGGCTTTCCGCGACGAACGTTCGTACTGGGCGTGGGCACGCTGGCCGCGACCCTGTCCACCACCGCCCTGCGTCCGCTCACCGGCGTGGCGGCGGCCGCGCAGCAGGAGGCGGTGAGCGCGGCGATCGGGCGGCTGCTCGGTCGCGGGGCGGAGCAGTTCGTGCTGGGGCACCTCGACCGCGCGCCCGGTGAGGCCGAGGCCTTCGAGATCGCCGGAGAACCCGGCCGCATCACGCTGTCGGGCAGCAGTCCGGTGGCCCAGCTGTCCGGGCTGCACTGGTGGCTCAAGCACGTCGCGGGCGGGCACCTGTCGGCCAACGGCGACCAGTTGAACCTGCCCGCGGTGCTGCCGGCGCCCGACGGTCCCGTCCGGATGTCGACCGAGATGACCGAGCGCTACGCCTACAACATGACCGTCTTCGGCTACACCGCTCCGTACTGGGGCTGGTCGGAGTGGGAGCGGGAGCTGGACCGCCAGGCGGCGAGCGGGACGAACCGCGCGCTGGCGCTGATCGGCCAGGACGCGGTCTGGTACGACACGTTCGTCGGCCTCGGGCTGTCCGACCTCGACGTCCGCAAGTGGATCGCGCTGCCGGCGCACCAGCCGTGGCAGTGGTACGGCGGCATCACCGGCTACGAGGACCCGATCGGGATGGCCGGGCCGATGACCGCGGGCCTGCTGCGCCGCCGTCGAGCACTGGGCGCGCGGATCGTCGCGCGGATGCGGGAGCTGGGCATCACGCCGGTGTTCCCCGCGTTCGTCGGGCACGTGCCCTCCGTGCTGGCCGCCCAGCACCCCGAGGCGCACGTCCCCGCGCAGCGCGACTACGCCGGACAGCCCCGGCCGCACTGGCTCGACTGCACCGACCCGCTCTACCCCGTCGTGGCCGAGCGCTTCTACCGCGCGCAGGCGCAGTACTTCGGCACGACCACGCACTACTCCAACGACCTGTTCCACGAGGTCGGCGACGACGAGCTGCCGGTCCTGCTGGACGGGGCGAACCTGGCCGACGCCGCGCGGGCCGTGCAGGCCGAGCTGGAACGCGCGGTGCCGGGAGCGGTGTGGGTGTTGCAGGGCTGGCAGGCCAACCCCCGCCGGGAGGTGGTCGACGCCGTCGACAAGCACCGGGTGCTCGTGCTCGACCTGGACTCCGACGACGCGCGGAAGTGGGAGACCACCGAGGCCTACTGGGGAGCGCCGTGGTGCTGGGGCACGATCCAGAACTTCGGCGGCAGGCTGGGGATGTTCGGCAACCTGATCGAGCCGGGCCGGACGTTGCAGGCCGTGCGGACCTCCGAGCACCGCGGCTGGATGGTGGGCACGGCGATGGTGCTGGAGGGCATCCACCACAACCCCGTGGTGGCCGACCTGCTCGCGGAACTGCCGTGGCGGCACGACCAGGTCGACCTGGAGAGCTGGGTGCTGGGCTACGCCCGGCGGCGCTACGGCGTGGACGACCCGCACGCCGCGCGGGCGTGGCAGATCCTGCTGCGCACCGCGTACTCGTACGCCTCCACCGGGCACACCAGCGGTGAGGGCCCGTTCGAGACCCCCTTCGCGCTGGAGCCGACCCTGACGCCGGGATCGGCGTCGATGTGGGGGCCGAAGACCTGGCGCTACGACCCGGCGGAGTTCCAGCCCTGCCTGGGCGAGCTGCTCGCCGTGCGGGAGTCGGCGCGCGGCCTGGCGACCTACCGCTACGACCTGGTCGACGTCACGCGTCAGGTGCTCGCCAACCGGGGCAGGCTGCTGCTGGAGCAGATCGCCGCCGCCTACCGGGCCGGCGACCGGGCGCAGCTCGCCCGGCACTGCAAGAGGTTCCTGCGCGCGCTCGACCTCACCGAGCAGGTCCTGGCCACGCACGAGCAGTGGCTGCTGGGGCGGTGGGTGGCCCAGGCCCGCTCATGGGGGACCACGGCGCAGGAGCGCAGGTCGCTGGAGCACGACGCCCGCTCCCTCGTCACCATCTGGAGCAGCCCGGCCGCGCACGTGCTGCGCGAGTACGCCAACCGCGACTGGCACGGCCTGCTCGGCAGCTACTACAAGCCCCGCTGGCAGCGCTTCTTCAACGCCCTGCCCGGCACGATCGCGTCCGGAGTGCCGCCGCGGTTCGACGACTGGGCGCGGCGCGGCGAGGAGTGGATCGCGAGCGGCGAGGAGCACGCGACCAGGCCCAGCGGCAACACGTACGCCGTCGCGAGGCGCATCGCGGACGAACTGGCGGCCGACCCGCTGTAGACCCGTCGGCGTACCCGGCGTCCTGCCGGGTACGCCGAGGAGCATGGAGAAGCGCAAGCTGAGCCGCGAGGACTACGAGCGCGGTCTTCCGGGCTACCACGACCCCACCGCGGGCCTCGGCGGCTCGGCCCCGGCGCGCAGCGCGCTGACGCTGCGGCTGTGGCTCGCCGGGTTCGGTCTCGTGATGGCGGTCGTCTTCGCCGTGCTCGCCGCCCGCGCCGACTTCACCGTCCTCGTGGTGGTGATGGTCGTGCTGGCCGTCGTGTGCGCGGTGGACATCGGCTGGATCGCGTACCGCAAGCGCAGGGGCGAACCGGGGTGACGTCGTTCGGCGCTGTTGCTACCGGCCCGTAACCCTCAGGATGCATCAATGGGTGACAGTGCAGCCGGTGGCAGGTTGGCGCAGGTCATGCGTCGGCAACCCGTTCAGCGGCGCGGGGCCGCGACGGTCACAGCGATCCTGGACGCGTGCTCGCAGCTCCTGGCGGACCACGACTACGACGACATCACCACCGCGCGCATCGCCGAGGTGGCCGGAGTCCCGATCGGCTCGTTCTACCAGTACTTCCCGGACAAGAGGTCCGTGCTGCACACCATCGCCCTCAACGGCATGGAGCAGTACCTCGGCGAGGTGACCGCCCTGTTCTCCTCCGGCGAGCTGTCGGCGGACTGGCGCCGCGCCGTCGAGCAGGTGGTCCACGTCTACCTGCGGATGCACGCGGAGATCCCCGGTTTCGGGCGCGTCCGCTTCAGCGACATGCTCGACGGACACCGGCTGGACGCGAGCGTCGACCAGCACGACCTGATGGCGGAACGCCTCGCCGAGCTGTTCGTCGACCGGTTCGGCTCCCCCGGCAACGCGCCCGTGGTGCTGACGTTCCGGATGGCCGTGCAGACGGCCGACTCGCTGCTCGAACTCGCCGAACGGGTGCACGGCGACGAGCGCTTCCGGGTGTTCCGCACCACCCACGGGGTGATCTGCCGGATGCTCGCCGAGGTGCTCGACCCACAACGGGGGCACGCGACTTGCTCCGCGCCGGGGTGTGGTGTGGGCTGATCACGTGGTTGATGAAGAGTTCGACGTCGTCGTGATCGGTGGAGGCGCTCCCGGTGAGGTCGCCGCGGGGCGGATCGCCGCAGGGGGCCTGCGCACCGCCCTGGTGGAGGCCGAGCTGTTCGGCGGGGAGTGCTCCTACTGGGCGTGCATGCCGAGCAAGGCCCTGCTGAGGCCGGGAGCGCTGCGGGCCGCCGCTCGCCGCGTGCCCGGTGTGCGGGTGGAGGACGACCTCGACACCGCCGCCGTGCTCCAGCGGCGCACCTCGTTCACCTCGAACTGGGACGACTCCGGGCAGGTCGAGTGGGTCGAGAGCGTCGGGCTCACCCCCGTGCGCGGACGCGCGCGGATCACCGCCGAGCGCCGGGTGACCGTGGAGACCGCCGACGGCGCGACGCTGGCGCTCACCGCGAAGCACGCCGTGGTCGTCGTGACCGGCAGCACGCCGACGATCCCGCCGCTCGACGGCATCGACGACGTCGAGTACTGGACCTCCCGCGACGCGACGTCCGCGAAGGAGGTGCCGGAGAGCCTCGTCGTCCTCGGCGGTGGCGTGGTCGGCGTGGAGATGGCGCAGGCGTGGGCGTGGCTCGGCGCGCGGGTGTCGCTCGTGGTGTCGGGGGAGCGGCCGCTGCCGAGGCTGGAGCCGTTCGCGGGCGACCTCGTCGCCGACGGGCTGCGCGAGGCCGGGGTCACGCTGCACCTCGACTCCCGCGCGAGCGGCGTGCGGAAGACCGCGGACGGCGTGGAGCTGCTCCTCGCCGACGGTTCCAGCGTCACCGGGCAGCACCTGCTGATCGCGACCGGCCGCAGGCCCAACACCGCCGACCTCGGTCTGGAGGAGTTCGGCGTCGAGCCGGGAGCGCCGCTGGCCACCGACGACCGGGGCCGGGTGTCCGCCGTGGACGGCGGCTGGCTGTGGGCGCTGGGCGACGTGACCGGGCGCGCGCTGCTGACCCACCAGGGCAAGTACCAGGGCCGGATCTTCGGCGACGCGCTGGTGGCGTCCGTGCGGGGCCGGGTGGACACCCTGCCGTGGTCGAAGCACTCCGCGACGGCCGACCACGTCGCCGTGCCGCAGGTCGTGTTCACCGACCCCGAGGTGGCCTCCGTGGGCCGCGCCGAGGCCGAGGCGCGCGACGCCGGGCTGAACGTGCGGGTCGTGACGATCGACTTCGCCGTGGCCGGGTCGTCCGTGCACGCCGACGGCTACCGCGGCAAGGCGTCCATCGTCGTGGACGAGGAGAAGCGCACGATCGTGGGCGCGACGTTCGTGGGCCAGGACGTCGCCGAACTCCTGCACGCCGCGACGGTGGCGATCGTCGGCGAGGTCCCCCTGGACCGCCTGTGGCACGCCGTTCCCGCCTACCCGACGATGAGCGAGATCTACCTCCGCCTCCTGGAGGCCTACGGCCTCTGACCACCCGCGAGTTGAGCGTTCAGGCACCGCGAGTTGAGCGTTCGAGCACCGCGAGTGGAGCGTTCGGGCACCGCGAGTTGAGCGCGCGCGGGCGACTCGCGTGTCACGGGGCCGTGGGGAGGCGGAGGGACCGGGTGGCCAGGGCGGTCAGGTTCGGGTCGTCGGGGGTGGTGCGCTCCGCCGTCCAGACCGCCTGGGCCACCACGACCGCGGTCGCCTTCGCGGTGCTGGTGAAGGCCGCGCTGTCGAACGTCTCCGGGCCGCCGTCCCAGGTGCGCCCCTCCTCCACGAGCGGGGTCACGCCTCCCGAGCCCGGTGCCGTCAGCAGGCCGTTCAGGGCCGCGGCCGCCTCGGCGTCGTCCAGTCGCAGCTCGGCGACCGCCACGGCGGCGCGGCGGCCGGCGACGGTCGTCTCGTACTGGGCGCGCTTCAGGGTCCGGCAGCCGTGGGTCCTCAGCCACACCTGCACGTCGCCGAACGCGTGCTCGGCGCAGTCGCCGTCCTCGGCCGTGCCCCTCGGCGTGAAGTTCGCGCCGTCCACGACGACCGTCGTGGGCAGCGTCTCGGAGGGCGTGGTCGCGGCGTCGCGCTCGTCGCCCGACGACACCCCCACCGCCACCCCGACGACCGCCAGCAGTCCCACCACGGCGACGGCCACGTAGAGCGCCCAGCGGGGCGCGCGCCGGTTCTTCGGCGAGCCCAGGCGCGGGATGAGCATCGTGCTGGCGTTGGCGAGGTCGTCGGAGACCACGTCGGCGAAGCCCTCCGCGAGCAGATCGGCCAGCCCCGGCGGGTGGTGGCCCGGCGCGAGCGCGGCGAGCAGCCGCTCGGCGTCCGGGGCGGAGCAGGACTTCTCGCCCACGGCGAGTTCGCGAGCGGCGGCCAGCAGCGTCGCCGTCTTCGGGTGCAGTACGCGCACGCCGCGGTTCAGGTCGGCCGACGGCTGCACCACCTGCGCCACGTACGGACCGACAGCCACGACCGTGGCCACCGGCAGGGGAGCGGCGCGCATGGACTGGATGCGCCGCCCCACGGTCGCCGCGATCTCCAGCGCCTCCGCGGCCGGGCTCACGGCGCCGTCGGCGCGCTTGAGGGGCCAGCCGTCGATCTTCCACACGCCGTGCAGCGGCGCCTCCAGGCGCATCGCCGGATCGGGCAGGTCGACGCCGACGACCACGAGCACCCCGCGCGGCAGCAGCACGACCGCGTCCAGCGGGCGGGGGCAGTCCGGCGGACGCACGCCGAGCAGCGCCACACCGCCCAGCACGGCGTCGCCGTGACCCCACGCGCTCAGCGCCGCCCGCACGTCCGCACCGACGTCGGAGGGGTCGGCACCCGACCGGATGAGACGCACGACGATCCACCTCTCTGCGAGCGACAGCCCGGCGACACGGTATCGCCGCTGGGTTTCGCGCAGACGCGGGCTCGCCCGACAGAACTGCCGGTGACCCGTGTCACCTGATCAACCGGCACTCGTCAGAGGGATGCACACGGCTCTCGGGCGGAGTCCTCTCCTTTGTCCGGTCACCGGAACGCACGGGCGTGCGATGGTGCGAACGGGCACTCCTGCGTCGCGGACGAAATGACCGGTCGTCGGGAGCGGCCGGTCGGGAACCGCGTTCCGCGTCGTCCCGCGCGGACGGAGCGCGGCGGGTCCGACCGGGTGGACGCGCCGGAGGGGGAGGAGGTCGTCGCTGGTCGGAGCCCCGTGTGTCCTCGTCGAGGTGATCGTCCAGCCGATCGGGTGATCACGATTCGATCTCGGACGGTGTGAACGTGCTTCGACCAGGGAAAGGCCGGGCACCACCGTAGGGTCAAAAGTCCTGGATGTGACCCGGTCGGGTGAGGACCGTGCTGGTTCTCGTGGCGGACCCGTCCCCAGCCAGGGCAGAATGCACGAGCGGGAATCACGTGATCGTCCGTGTCGAGAGGTCGTAGGGGAAGACGTCCCTCGTCGAGTAGCGGAGGTCAGCTGTGAGCACCCGTGACAGCACCAGTGGCGTGGTCTACGTCCACTCGTCGCCGTCTGCGGTCTGTCCGCACGTCGAGTGGGCGATCTCGGGCACCCTCGGTGAGCGAGTGGACCTCAGATGGGCGGCACAGCCCGCGGCGCCGGGACAGGTGCGCGCCGAGTTCGCCTGGACCGGGGAGGCCGGTACGGGCGGAAAGCTCGCGTCCGCGTTGCGGGCGTGGCCGATGCTCCGGTTCGAGGTGACCGAGGAGCCGAGCCACGGCGTGGACGGCGAGCGGTTCTGCTTCGCTCCCGCACTCGGTCTGTGGCGTGCCAGAACCAGCGCCAACGGTGACATCGTGGTCTCCGAGGACCAGCTCCGGACCCTCGCCGCGCGCAGTCGCGGCGGGGAGTCCTTCGCGCACGGCGTTGACGAGGCGCTGGGCAGGGCGTGGGACGACGCGCTGGAACCCTTCCGCAGGGCGGGCGACGGTGCGCCCGTCACCTGGCTGCACCGCGTCGGCTGACGGCCGCCCGCCGCGAGTCGCGCGTTCGAGCACGGCGAGTGGAGCGTTCGGGACACGGGGACCGGTGGTCCTCGTGCTCGAACGCTCCACTCGCGGTGCCTGAACGCTCAACTCGTGGTGCTTGGATGCTCAACTCACGGGTGGACCGCGTTGGGGCCCGTCCACGCGCGCATCAGGTCGGCGTACAGCGGGGAGGTCGCCAGCAGTTCGCCGTGCTCGCCGAGCAGCGGCGTCCCGCCGTCCATGACCAGCACCCGGTCGGCGCGCAGCGCGGAGCTGAGCCGGTGGGCGATCACCACGAGCACCCCGCCGCGCTCGGCGAAGGCCCGCTCGACCACCGCCTCGGCCGCCGCGTCCAGGCTCGACGTCGCCTCGTCCAGCACCACCACGTCCGCGGGGCTCGCGTGCACCCGCGCCGCCGCCAGCAGTTGCGCCTGCCCGGTGGACAGGTCGCCGTGCCCCACCTCGCCGGACAGGCCGCCGAGGCCGCGCACCAGATCTCCGGCGCCCACCGCCTCCACGGCGGCCAGGAGGTCCTCGTCGCACGCGTCCGGGGCGAACAGCGCCAGGTTGTCCCGCACGGTCCCGGTGAACACGTAGGCCTCCTGCGGGACGAGCGCGACGATCCGGTGCCGCACCGCGGGCGCCACCTCGTGCACCGGCACCCCGCCGAGCAGCACGTGGCCCCGGTCCGGCCGTTCCAGCCCCACCAGCAGCCCGGCCAGCGTCGACTTGCCGATGCCGCTCGGCCCGATCACCGCCAGGTGGTCGCCGGGACGCAGGTCGAGGTCGAGGTCGCGCACCACGGGCTCGGCGTGCGCGCCGTAGCCGAAGGTCAGCCCCCGCACGCCGATCGCGCTCCCCGACGGGACGAGCGCGCCGGTGGCCGGGGCGGGGGCCGTCGCCGCCTCGGACAGCCGCCGCAGCGTCACCACCAGCCGCAGCACCGCGCTGCCGGTGGACTCGGCCAGTCCCAGCAGGGCGGGTTGCAGGTTCGTGGTCAGGTAGACCACGGTGCCGAGCACCGCGCCCGCCGTGAGCCGCCCCGAGGCCACCAGGCCCGGCGCGACGGCCAGCACGAGCACCAGCGGGGCGTAGCCGCCGACGGCGACGACGAGCGTGCGCAGCGCGCCCGCGCGGGCCAGCCGGACCGCCGCCGCGGCCTGCGCGTCGACCTCGGCGGCCACCGCGCGGCCCGCCTCGTCCTGCGCGCCGCACGCCACCACGTCCCGCACGCCGGACTGCACGGTCCCGGCGACCTCGGCGATGCGCTCGTCGGCCAGCACGAGATCGCGCTGCCGGGCCGCGAGGGTGCGCAGCAGCAGGGCGAACAGCAGCAGCGCCAGCAGCACCGGCAGCGTCACCGGCCAGGCCAGCTCACCGGCCGTGCCGAAGATCCCCACCAGCGCCGCGACCGTGGTCACGAGCAGCGAGCGGGACTGCACCAGCAGCCCGGCCGTCACGTCCCGCACCACCTCGACGTGCCGGGTCAGCCGGGCGACCCCGCCGGCGTCCGGCCGCGAGCGCGCGCCGTTGCCGCCGCGCAGGACACCCCGCACGACCACGGCCACCAGCGCGTCGCGCATCGGCTCCACGACGGCCCCGAGCTGGCGGAACACCAGGCGGGAGCCCACGGCGCCCAGCACGGCCGTCACGCCGAACGCCACCAGCCACGCCACGCCGGTCCACGGCTCGCCCGCGGCGAACCCGCGGTCGACGGCCAGGGCCACGAGCCTGCCGGACAGCAGCGCGGGGACGCCCTCCAGCAGCGACCACCCCAGCAGCGCCAGCGCCTCGCGCCGCTGTCCCGCCAGCGCGTCGACGTACATCCGGACCGCGGTCACCCGCGTGCCTCCGCGAACACCGCGCGGTACTCGGGGTCCTCCCACAGCACCTCGTGCGGGCCGCTGCGGCGCACCCGGCCGCGCTCCAGCCACACCACCAGGTCGGCGCGCTCGGCCGTGGTCACCCGGTGGGTGGTCACGACCCGCGTGCGTCCCGGCAGGGCCTCGTCGATCGCCCGGCTCACCCCGGACTCGGTGACGGCGTCCAGGCTCGCCGTGGCGTCGTCGAGCACCAGCACGCGCGGGTCGCGCACGATCGCCCGCGCCAGTCCCAGGCGCTGCGCCTCCCCGCCGGACAGCGGGGTCAGCGCCAGCGGCGTGTCGTAGCCCTCTGGCAGCCGCACGACGACGTCGTGCACCTGGGCGGCGCGGCACGCGGCGCGCACGCGGGAGCGGTCGGCCGACGTGCCGCAGGCCACGGCGTCGGCGACGGTGCGGCCCAGCAGGGCCGGGCGGTCGAAGGCGTGCCCGAAGACCGCCCCGGCCGACGTCTCCTGAAGCGGACGTCCGTCGAGCAGCACCCGGCCGGTGTCGGGTTCCAGCAGTCCGCCCAGCACGGAGGTGAGCGCCGACTTGCCGGAGCCGGAGGCCCCGACCACGACGACGAACGCCCCGGCGGGCACGACGAGGTCCACGTCGCGCAGCACGTCCGGCAGCACGCCGACCCCGCGCAGCTCCACGCGACCGGGACCGGGCGGGGGGTGCTGCGCGCCGCGACGCGGCGGCGGCGTGTCGAGCACCTCGGCGATGCGCGCGGCACCGGCGCGCGCCCGTGCCAGCGCGGTGAGCAGGGGGGCCTGTCTGACCAGCGACATCCCCAGCACGACGTAGCCCAGCGCGCCCAGCACCTGGCCGGTGCTCAGCCGGCCGGCCGCCAGCGAGAACCCGGCGGTGATCAGCACGGCCAGCTCGACGGCCGGGAGCAGCAGCGCGGCCCGCCACACCATCCGGGACTGCGCGCGCCACATCCCCGTTCCCGCCGCCGCGAGCCGCGGCAGGGGACGCAGCACCCTGGCGGTCTCCTGCTCGGCGGTGCCGGAGGCGGCGATCGTGCGGACGCCGCGCATCGCGTCCAGCAGGCGCGCGGACAGCTCGCCCGACACGCGCTGGTAGGCGGCGACGTCGTCGGCGGTCTGCCGCAGGTGCGTGCCCGCCAGCAGCAGCGCGACGGGGACGCCGGCGAGGAACACCATCGCCAGGCGCCAGTCCAGCAGCGCCAGGGCCACCACGGACCCCAGCGAGGTCAGCGCGGCCAGCGCGAGCCGCACGACGGTCACCGACACGCCGCCCGCCTCGGCGCAGTCGGTCGTCAGCCTGCTCACCGCGTCGCCCGAGGCGAACCGCCGCCGGGTGCCCAGCGCGAGCAGGTGGCCGGAGAGCCGGTGCCGCAGCCAGGCGGTTCCGCTGCTGGTGGTGCGCGCCCTGGCGATCACGTCCAGCACGTCCGCGACGACCTCGACGGCGGCGAGCGCGGCGAACCACAGGACCGCGCTCGTCACGCCGCCGCCGTCGAGCACCGCGTCCACCGCGCGTGCCACGGCGTCCGGCAGGAGCAGTCCGGCCGCGGCGGCGACACAACCCGACAGGACCAGCACCAGCAGCCACCACGGGTCACGGGTGGAAACCAGGGCCAAGAGGCTGCGGTCCGAAGGGTTCATCGGCACTTCCTCCGCGGGGTGCGCTGCCGCATGATGAACGAGGGGCGGGAGCGGCGCACTTCGACTGCGCCGCTCCCGCCCACGTGCTTCACCTCTGCGACCTCACGGGGTCGCGGCGTGCACCCGTCAGTTGCAGGTGGTGAGGCTCAGGCTGCTGTCGCCGCAGAGCAGCAGGCTCGCGCGGCTGCCGCCACCGGTCAGCTCCAGGCCCTCGGGGGTGTCCAGAACCTGCAGGTCGAGGATGTTCTCCATGATGACTCCCTAACTCGACTTCATCTCATCGGCCGGGTTCGGCCGACGTTCTGGGGGCTGCTGCTCACCGAGGAACGGCAGCGGGGGGATGCGGTCGTCCAGCGCCGCCGACACCGCGAGCAGCACGCCCGCGCTCCCGGTGCCGAGGTCGCAGGACAGTCGCAGGAGCTGGTTGCCGGGGAAGGCGATGCCGCCCCGGAAGTCGACGGCGTGCCAGGACAGCAGGGCCAGGTGCGCGGCCAGCGACTCCGCCCGCACGGGGTCCGGCTCGCGACGCTGCGCCAGGGCGAGCGCCGTGATCAGGCTTCCCCGGCCGAGCATCAGGCCGGGCTGGATCACGAACTCGCCGAGGCTGCTGCGCAGCAGCTGCGGCAGCAGGGCGACGCTCGGCGCGTCCGGGCTGTGCGGGGCGAGCTCGTTCGCCACCACCGCGATGCCGGCGCTGCCGGTCCGCAGGTAGGGCAGGGTGCGCAGTGAACCGTCGCGCACCTGGAGCGACCCGTCCGGGGTGACCGCGCACTCGTCCAGGTCGCGCAGCAGCGCGCGGTCCGCGAGGTCCAGCCAGGCGCGGTCGCCGGTGCGGCGGAACAGGTGCACGAACAGCAGCGCCGGACCGGACCAGCCGTGCAGCAGACCCGCCCGGCCGTGCTTGCCGGGACCGGCCGCGTGCTCCAGTCCCGCGGCCAGCCGGTCGCCGATCGCCACGGCCTGCGCCGCGTAGTCGTCGTCGCCGCGCGAGTCCGCGAAGTGCAGCAGGTTCAGCGCCACACCGGACAGTCCGCCGCCGAGACCGTGGTCCGGGGTCTGCTCGACCAGCGGCCGGAACTCCTCCACGAGTTCCGTCGCGCGGTCGTGGTGACCGAAGTTCTCCAGGACGTGCGCGATGCCGTGCGCGCCGTCGTAGAAGCCCGGACGGGTCGGCGGGGTCCGCCAGACGGTGTCGACGAGCCACTGCTCGTGCTCGGGGAAGCGCCCGGCGCCGGTGACCGCCAGCGCGTGCAGCACTCCGGCCGCGCCGCACCCGAAGACGGTGCCGCCCACCTCGAACTGCTCGATGTCGCCGGGGAAGAGCCGGTCCTGCCGCTCGGGCGTCGCGCTGGCGAGGATCGCCTCCGCGACGGCCTTGCGCACCGCGTCCCAGTCCGTCGCGGCGGGGTCGGAGTCCAGGCTGGCCCGCTCCAGCTCCGCGACCGGGCCCGGTGACACCGGAGCCGTCGGCGCGGGTCGCGGCGCCAGCGCGCCGCGCACCTGTTCGGCGTACCCGGCCGGCAGGTCGAAGCGCTGCTGGACGAACCGGACGTAGCCGTCGAGCTTCTCCGGGGACAGCGTCAGCATCGTGTTGAGCGGCAGGAACATCCACAGCCGCAGCGCGCCCAGGGCGTACTCGTCGACCTCGACGCCGCGGCGGTCGGCCGGGGCGTAGAACCCCGGTGCGCCCAGCGCCGGTCTGCGGTGGTCGTCGGCGGGGAACGCGAGCTCGAAGTCCACCAGGCCCACGGTGTCGTCCTCGTCGACGAGGACGTTGCGGTCGTGCAGGTCGCCGAACACCACGCCGCGCTCGTGCAGGGACGTGATGATCCGTTCGATCTGTGCGAGCACCCGCAGGGCGCGCGCCGTGAAGTCGGCGATCTCCTGCTCGGTGACCTCGTGCCTGCTCAGCGGGTAGTGCTGGGCCAGCCAGCGTCCCAGCGGGATGCCCGGCAGGTGGCTCATGGCGAGGAAGTGGTGCTCCCACGCGGTGAAGCGGCCCAGCAGCTGGGGCACGCCGGGCACGCCGCGCAGCCCCGCGAGGACGTCGTGCTCGCGCTCCAGCCGGGTCACCGCGTCGGTGCCGTCGCGGTCCAGCCCGGCGTGCGGACGGGCCTCCTTGAGCACGACCGGGTCTCCGCCACCGGCGGGAACGGCCTGGTAGACGCCGCCGCCGTTGGAGAAGTGCAGCGAGCTGCGCACCTGGTACGGGAAGTCCGTCGTGCTGCCACCGCGGGCCTCGACGTGCGGACGCAGGAAGTCCGGCAACTCGACCCAGTCGGGCACGTGGAACGTGGGCCTGCGCTCGTCGGGCACGAGCGTGCCGTCCGGGCGCTGCACGGCCGGCACGCGGTTGCCCTGCGCGTCGACGACCCACTGCTCCAGGAAGCCGCCGTAGCGCACGTAGAGGGGGCCGGAGCCGAAGCGCAGGTCGCTCAGGACGTAGGGACCGGGCTCACCGGCGAGTTCCGCGGCCAGCGCGGTCAGCGTCCGCTCCAGCTCCGCCTCGTCCCGCGGGTAGATCGTGACGAGCTTGCCGCTCGCCTGGCGGGGGGCGTACTTGGAGTTGCGGGCGGTCAGGATCGACCGGGTGCGCAGGTACTTGAAGGGGATGCCGTTCGCCGTGCAGTGGGCGTGCGTCGCGGTGAGCACGCGCTCGGCGTTGGCCGGGGTCGCCGACGCGTGGATCTTCCAGCCCTGCCCCGGCATGTCGCCCTCGGCCGGACGGAGCACCCGCCAGACGTCGCGGTCGCTCTGCGTCCAACCGGCCGGTAGTTCGGGGAGCGACAGCGAAAAGTCGTCGTCGGGCGTTTCTCCGTGGCTCTGCACGTCGAAGAAGTGACGATCTGCGAAGCAGTAGGCCTCGTAGCGGAGATCCACGGCAGGTCCCTTCTTCCCGACTCGGTGGGGCGCGGTGACCGACATATTCCCGCATGTGAACCATTAACCCGCCAATCCGCCATAACGGGGACGAGGCTCACCCGATCGTGTCTGACCGTGGAGCACGGGATGTCTCTGCGTGGAACGATCAGTAGCTCTGTCGTGCCCTAAACCACCCGTATGCCGTGTTTGAGATGACTCAGCGGCGTCATCGCCAGTTAATGTCTCCTTAATGCAGCACCGTCTCTACCTGCTGCGATGTCCCTGTGCTGCGGATTCGCGCCGGACGGGCGGGGATTACTGAAAGTTGCACGACCGGTGGTGCCGGTAATTCTACGTGTGTTCGAATTTTACAGATCGTGCATACTTTCGGATGGTGCTCGTTGCCCCGTTCGGTAGCATGTGTAAATATCAAAGGCGAATGTGTCTTGCATTTGTCCACGTCGATTGGTGCGCACCGGCTCCCCGTCGCGCGCGCGAGTGCGAAGAAGGTCCGCGCGGGGCGTGTGTGCACCGTCCACCGGTTGTGGGAGGCTCGGCGGCATGTCCAGCGTGCGGTGGTTGGTGCCCGTGGTCCTGGCGGTCGCCGCCGCCTCCGTCGGCGCGGGTGTCGTCGCACGCGACGTCTACACGCGGCCGAACGGCGGCGCGCGCACGACGATCGTCGTCTCGACACCGCTGACCACCTCGACCGCGGCCTCCGCCGAGCTGCCGGGCGACCCCACCGTGCAGCTCTCGCAGGACGCCGCGGTGCACCCGGACGGGGAGGTCGTCCGCGGCGTCCTCCAGCGCTACTTCGACTCGATCAACGACAAGAACTACGACAACTGGCGGGACGCGGTCACCAGGGAGCGCGGTGGCCAGTACGACCGGGCGCGGTGGAACCTCGACTTCTCGACCTCGCGGGACGGCGACGTCCTGGTGCACCGCATCGACGACGCCTCGGTCGACACCCTGCGGGTCCTGCTGTCCTTCACCAGCACCCAGGAGCTCACCAGGGCACCGGCGGACTTCCAGCACTCCTGCATCAGGTGGCGCGTGGTGCACCTGCTCGCCTGGGAGGACGGTGAGCTGAAGATGGAGGCCGGCCCCCAGGGGCGGACCCCGCAGCGCGACCCCTGCTGACTGACCCGCGAACGCGACGAGGGCCACCCCGTGATCGGGGTGGCCCTCGTCGGCTGAGCGGGGGCGTGGCGGCGTCGGCGGCACCACGAGCGGAGTTCGCACTCCGACCGGCCCGAGGGGATCAGGCCGGGGTGAAGGCGAGTGCGACGTTGTGCCCGCCGAAGCCGAACGAGTTGTTCACCGCGGCGGTCACCTCCATCTTGCGCGGCTCGCCGGACACGACGTCGAAGTCGACGGCGGGGTCCTGCTCCTCCAGGTTGAGCGTCTGGGGCAGCACGCCGTCGCGGATCGACAGGACGGTGATGATCGACTCGACCGCACCGGCGGCACCCAGCAGGTGCCCGAGCGAACCCTTGGGGGCCGTCAGGACCGGGTGGTCGCCCACCGCCCTGCGGATCGCCCGCGGCTCGATCACGTCGCCCACCGGGGTGGACGTGGCGTGGCAGTTGACGTGGTTCACGTCGCTGCCGGACAGGCCCGCGGTCCGCAGCGCCGCGGCCACGGCCCTGCCCTGGCCGAGACCCTCGGGGTCGGCGGCCGTGATGTGGTGACCGTCCGCGCTGGTGCCGATGCCCGCGAGCTTCGCGTAGACCCGTGCACCGCGTGCGGCGGCGAAGTCGGCGCGCTCCAGGACGACGATGCCGGCGCCCTCGCCGAGCACGAAGCCGTCGCGGCCGGTGTCGAAGGGACGCGACGCCTGCTGCGGCGCGTCGTTGCGGGTGCTCATGGTGCGGGCCTGGGCGAAGCCCGCCATCGTGATCGCCGCGATGGACGCCTCGGCGCCACCGGCGACGACCACGTCGGCCTCGCCGTCGCGGATCATGCGGTACGCCCACGCCAGCGCCTCGGCGCCGGACGCGCAGGCCGACACGGGGGCGTGCACCCCGGCGCGGGCCTTGAACTCCAGGCCGACGTGCGCGGCCGGGCCGTTCGGCATCAGCATCGGCACGATCAGCGGCGTGACCTTGCGGACGCCGGAGGACTCCAGCAGGTCGTCGTAGTCCAGCAGGGTCGTGACGCCACCGATGCCGGTGCCGATGACCACCGCGAGACGCTCCTTGTCCACGGAGTCCTCGGTCAGGCCCGCGTCCTCCCACGCCTGGCGAGAGGCGATGAGCGCCACCTGCTCGGCGCGGTCCAGGCGACGGGCCTCCACGCGGGGGAGGACGTCCGTCGGCTCGACCGCGAGACGAGCCGCGATCCGGACCGGGAGGTCGAAGCGCTCCACCCAGTCCTCGGTCAGCGGGGCGACGCCGCTGCGACCGGCCAGCAGGGCGTCCCACGTGGTGGGGACGTCACCCCCGAGCGGGGTGGTGGCACCCAGCCCGGTGATGACGACCTCGACGTTCTTCGTCATGCGTTGGCGGAGATGTAGTTCACCGCATCGCCCACGGTCTTGAGGTTGGCCAGCTCGTCGTCCGGGATCTTCACGCCGAACTTGTCCTCGGCCTGCACGGCGATCTCCACCATGGACAGCGAGTCGATGTCCAGGTCGTCCACGAAGGACTTCTCCGTGGTCACGTCGTCGGCGGCCACGCCGGCGACCTCTTCGACGATCTCCGCGAGACCCTTCTGGATGTCCTCGTTGCTCACTGCGTTCCTTCCTTCGTGCTTTCGCCGGTGGGGCGTTCGACCCACCGGAGTTCGTGTGGTGCGGAGGGGGTCAGGGGCAGCGGACGACCTGTGCCGCGTAGGACAGGCCGGCGCCGAACCCGACGAGCAGCAGCACGTCCCCGCTGGAGATCTCGCCGGCCGACCGCATGTGGTCGAGCGCCAGCGGGATCGAGGCGGCGGACGTGTTGCCGGACTCGACGATGTCACGGGCGACCACCAGGTCGTCACGAGCCCCCTTGCTGCGCAACCGCTTCGCGATGGCCTCGACGATGCGCAGGTTCGCCTGGTGCGGGACGAAGACGTCCACGTCGGACAGCTGGAGACCGGCGAGCTCGACGGCGCGGATCGCGACGGGCGCGATCTGCGTGGTCGCCCAGCGGAAGACCGTCTGGCCCTGCTGGGTGAGCGAGGAGTGCCGGTCGGCGATGGAGATGGCGTCGGCGAGCTCGCCCGCGCTGCCCCACGCCACCGGTCCCACCTGAGGCTCGTCGCTCGGTCCCAGGACCACGGCGCCGGCGCCGTCGGCGAAGATGATCGCCGTCGAGCGGTCGTCCTGGTCCACCCAGTCGGTGAACTTCTCCGCGCCGATCACCAGGACGTGCCGCGCCGAGCCCGAGCGGATCATGTCCGACGCGGCGGCCAGGGTGTAGCAGAACCCGGAGCACGCCGCGTTGACGTCGAACGCGGCGGCGGGCCCCACGCCGATCATGTGCGCGACCTGCGCGGCGGCGTTGGGGACCGGGCTCGGCATGGTGCACGTCGCGACGATCACGGCGTCCACGTCGGTGGGCGCGAGACCGGCGTCGGCGACGGCGTTCGCGCCCGCTCGCACGGCCATGTCCACCAGCAGCTCGTCCTTGTCGGCGAAGCGGCGGTTGACGATGCCGACCCGTTCGCGGATCCACTCGTCGGAGGTCTCCATGCGCTGCGAGAGGTCGTGGTTGCTGACGACCGTCTCCGGCTGGTGGCTGCCCAGGCCGAGGATGCGCGTGCCGGGGGAGACGGCGGGAAGGCTGAAGGTGGTCACGCGCCCACCTCGGCGGAGGTGATCAGCTCGACGACGCGGTCGAGGTCCTGCGGCGTCTTGAGCGCCACGCCCGTGGTGCCCGTCAGCTCGCGCTTGGCCAGGTTGACGAGGGTGCCGGCCGGGGGCAGCTCCACGACGGCGGTCGCGCCGCGCTCGGCGATCGTCGCCTGGCAGGAGTCCCAGCGGACGGGGCGGGTGACCTGGTCGACGAGGCGGCGGAGCACCTCGGCGCCGTCGCCGACCACGGCGCCGTCCGCGTTGGACAGCAGCGGCAGCACGGGGTCGGAGACGGTGATGCCGGCGGCGCGCACGCGCAGCGCCTCCCCGGCCGGAGCCATGAAGCGGGTGTGGAACGCCCCGGCGACCTTGAGCACGCGCACCTTGGCGCGGCCGGGCGGAGAGGCGACCAGCTCGTCGATCGCGGCCCGCGGACCAGCGGCGACGATCTGACCGGCGCCGTTGCGGTTGGCCGGGTCGAGGCCCAGCGCGGCGAGCGCGGCCAGCACCTCGTCGACCTCGCCGCCGAGGACGGCGGCCATGCCGGTGGGCTCCAGCGCGCACGCCTTCGCCATCTCCGCACCGCGCACGGCGGCCAGCGCCACGGCGTCGTCGGTGCTCAGCACGCCCGCGACGGCCGCGGCGGCGAGCTCGCCGACCGAGTGACCGCCCACGAGCACGTCACCCGGCAGCTCGACCCGGTTGCGCAGCTCCTCGAACGCGAGCAGCGCGAGGGCGACCACGAGCGGCTGCGTGATCGCGGTGTCCTTGATCTCCTCGGCGTCGGCCGTGGTGCCGAGCCGGAGCAGGTCCAGGTCCGTGGCCTTCGACCAGGCGGCGACCCGGTCCGCCGCTCCCGCGAGGTCGAGCCAGGGAGTCAGCATTCCTGGAGCCTGGGAGCCCTGTCCTGGGGCGAGCAGTGCGATCACGGGGCTCACTGAACACGGTCGCGGCTGTCGGCAGTGATGCCGTGGCTGACGAAGTACTCGCTCTGGATTTGTGGGGTCCCTACAAACGTGACGCGCTGATGGCCGTTGAAGCTCGTGACGCGTTGTCGAGGTCTGCCTGTGCGGCGGCCGCGGCGAGTGCGTTCTCGGTCACACCCGGTGGGTCACCACAGGCCGCGGGCCCTGGCCAACCGGCCCACCGACAGCGCGATCCGCAGCACCAGGGCGTCTCGCGGGTCAGCCGCGTTGCGCCCCGTCAGCTCCGTCACGCGGCGCAGCCGGTAGCGCACCGTGTTGGGGTGGACGAAGAGCTTGCGGGCGCACGACTCCAGCACCCCGCCGACCTCCAGGAACGTGTCCACCGTCTCCAGCAGCGAGCCGCCCGCGTCCTCCAGCGGCCTGGCGAACCGGTCGACGAGCTGCCACTCGGCCTCCGGGTCACCGGCCAGCGCGCGTTCGGGCAGCAGGTCCAGCGAGCGCACCGGGCGCGGCGCGGTCGGCCACCCCACGACCGCGCGCAGCCCCGACAGCGCGTCGCTCGCGCTGCGGTGCGCCTCGGCCAGCGTGGCCACCGTCGGCCCGGCCACGACGGCCCCGTCGCCGAACGCGGTCGCGATCTTCGACAACACCTCGCCGGCGCCGGTCTGGCCGCCCAGCACCACCACCAGGCGCGACCCCTGCACGCTCAGCAGCACCGGCCGCCCGTTGCGCGCCGCCTTGCTGCGCACCTCGTAGACGACGGCCGGCGGGTCGTCCGACGGCGGGTTGCCCACCAGCACCGTGGCCTCGGCGGCCGGGTCCCACCCCAGCGCGGTGGCGCGGGACAGCAGCGACTCCTCCGCGTCACCGCGGACGATGCCGTCGACCACGAGCGCCTCCAGCCGCGCGTCCCACGCGCCGCGCGCCTCGGCGGCCGTCGCGTACGACGTGGCGGCGGAGAACGCGATCTCCCGGCCGTAGCGCAGGACGCCCTGGGTCAGCAGGACCCGCTCGGCGTCGTCGGCGGCGAACTGCGGCAGCCGCTGCTCGAAGACCTCCAGCGCGACGCGCACCAGTTCGACGGTCTGCCGCAGGCTCACCCAGCGGGAGAAGTCCTTCGGCGCCGCCCGGAACGCCTCCGCGGTCAGCCGGATCGCCTGCCGCGGGTCCTGCAACCACGACACGAACCCGGCGACGCCGGTCTGGATCAGCAGCAGCACGCTCGCCCGCTGGTCGGCCGGCATCCGGCGGAACCAGCTCAGCCGGGTGTCCATCTCCGCGAGGCTCGCCGCGGCCAGCGCCCCCGACGAGCGCTCCAGCTCGCGCAACGTGCTGGTCTCGCCGGGCCACCCCGGCTGATCGTCGCCACCGACCGCGCTGCTCATGACCGCAAGAATCGCACGGACCTGCGGAGACGGTCCCCGCGGGCGGACGGCGGGGAAGAAGGAGAAACCGCCCAGTGCGACCAGCGCTCTGAGCGGTTTCCTCTCCCCGGTCCCCACCGGTCCCTCCACTCTGGACCATCTCGGCGGATGTGGCCACGCACGTCACCCCTTCGTGCCACCGGACCGGGAACGGTCAGGGGCGCACGGCCCGGCGCACGTCCGACCAGGCGACGAACGCGAAGCCGGTCGTGGCCGCGTCCCCCTCGGCGGGCTCGCGCTCGCCGTCGTGCACCACGAGCAGGCCGCGCGAGTACGGCCCGCCCAGGTCGGCCGTGACGACCGAGGCCCCGTCGGAGTGCTCCACAGAGTCGTTCCCGCGCCCGGCGCCCACGGCGAACTCGCCGAGCACCGCGTTGTCCCCCGTGCGGTCGTAGACCACGAAGCGCGAGTCGCCCTGGCTCGACACCAGGAGCTGACCCGTGCCGCGCGGCCCCTCGGCGATCGTCAGCCCCTCGGCGTCGGCCGTCAGGTGCTCGCCCCCGAAGCCGGGGTCGGCGCCGTCGGCGACGCACTCCTCGGTCTCCGGGTCGAACCGCCCGGGCACGCCGAACGAGCGCACCCGGTCCACCAGCTCCGGCTCGCCGAACCCGCTCGCGCGCAGCGGGACGCGCCAGACGCCGACGTCCTCCTGCGCCGCGTACGCCACGCCGTGCGCCGAGTCGATCACCACGCCCTCCAGCTGCGGCCGCTCGTCCGGCTCGCCGCAGGGCGTCCACGTCGTGCCGTCGGGCAGGACGAACGACGAGGGCAGGTCCAGGGTCGACACCACGCGGGTGCCGACGGTGCCGTCGCGGCCCGGCACGACCCGCAGCAGCGCCACGCGCGTCTCGTGCCTGCGGGTCACCAGCACCAGCGGCGTGCCCGTGACGCGGTCGGTGCCCGCCGCGAGCCCGTAGACCGTGCGCTGCTCGTCCACCTCGGCCTCGGAGGAGGAGAACACCGGGCGCGCGGCGGGGTCGGTCACGTCGGTCAGCACGTCGCCGCGGGCGTCCGCGCCGCGCGCGTCGACCTCGTGGACCCGCACCCGGTCCCGGCCCCGGTCGGTGACGAACGCCAGGTCCCGGCGCTGCCCGCCCACCCGGACACCGCTGAGCACGTCGACGTTGTTGAACCGGCCCGGCGCCGCGTCCGGCGTCGGCGCGGCCGGCGCGGGCCACGTGCCGAGCGTCGCGCCCGCGAGGTCGAACGCCGCCAGCCCGCCCTCCTTCAGCGTGCCGAGCACCACCGACCTCGCGGGGGAGCGCCGGTTCACCCAGATCGCCGGGTCGTCGGCGTCGGAGTTCGCGGGCGAGGCCGCCGGGTCGTCGGCGAACGCCCGCGTCTGGGAGACGGGCACCACGACGGGCGTCGTGACCGGCGCCGCCGCCAGCAGCGGCGCGAGCAGCAGGGGGACCGCGAGGACCGGCAGGACGGGAGGAGTCATGGTCGGAACGTAGCCAGCGGCGTTGTACTCCGGCTGAACTCCGGGTGGCGGGACGTGGTGTGCAGCACGTCACCCCCCTGTGCGGAACAGCCGGGCTGCGGGAGGATGTTGGACGCAGCAGGAGACGTGCGCTCCGGGGCTCGGTGAAACTCCGAACCGGCGGTACAGCCCGCGACCCGCGGACCAACCGGTCCGCGGCTGACCCGGTGGAACTCCGGGGCCGACGGTGACAGTCCGGATGAGAGGCGCGCACGCCGCCGGGCAGGGCCGTGCACGCACGCGCCCTCCCCCGGCGACGCACCGCCCCGGGCCGCACCGGGGACGGAGGACGCCGTGCACGTGTTGCTGGAGCAGGGGCTCGTGATCTTCGGGCAGAGGATCGCCTGGGCCGAGTTGTTCGGCCAGGTGTTCGCGCTGGCCGTCGTCTTCCTGGCGCAACGACGATCGCTGTGGACGTGGCCGGTCCAGCTCGCGTCGGTGTCGCTGCTGTTCGTCGTGTACCTCTCTGCGGACCTCGGCGGCCTCGCCACGCGCCAGGTCGTCGTGGGCCTCATCGCCGTCTACGGCTGGTTCGCCTGGGTCCGCCGCCGCGACCCGGTGTTCGGCGTCGTGGTGCGCCGGGGATCGACGCTGGAGCGGCTCGCCGTCGTCGTCGCCTTCGCCGTCGGCACCGTGGCGTTCGCGCTGGTCCTGGACGCGCTGGACGCCTCGTGGGCGCCCTGGCCCGACGCGGCGATCTTCATCGGCACGATCCTGGCGTTCGCCCTCCAGGGCATCGGCCTGGTCGAGTTCTGGCTGGTCTGGCTCGCCGTCGACGCGATCGGCGTGCCGCTCCAGATCAGCTCCGGCCTGTACTTCAGCGCCGCGATCTACGTGGTGTTCGCCGGCCTGGTGGTCTACGGCTGGATCGACTGGAACCGGGCGGCCAGGCGGACCGCGGACCGCCGCGGGTCGCTCACGGCCTGACTCCCGCCGCGGCGAACCGCGAACGCGAGGAGGGCCCGCGCTTCGCGAAGCGCGGGCCCTCCTCGTGGAGCTGACTACGCCAGACCGGCGTCCGACGTCGACGGTCCGGCCGCCATCACGTCGTCGATCCGGTACTTGCGCGCCGCCTCGACGACGACCGACTGCTCGACCTCACCGCGCTTGGCCAGCGCGGCCAGCGTCGCGACGACGATCGACTCGGTGTCGACGAGGAAGTGCCGCCTGGTCGCCGGGCGGGTGTCGGAGAAGCCGAACCCGTCCGTGCCCAGCGTGTGCATGTCCGTCGGCACGTACGGGCGGATGAGGTCGGGAACGGCCTTCATCCAGTCCGACACCGCCACGACCGGGCCGGACGTCTGCGCCAGCACCCGCGTCACGTACGGGATCTCCGCCTCCTGCTCCGGGTGCAGCAGGTTCTGCCGCTCGACCTCCACGGCCTCCCGGCGCAGCTCCGAGTAGGACGTGGCGGACCACACGTCGGCCTGCACACCCCACTCCTCGGCGAGGATCTCCTGCGCCCCGACCGCCCACGGCATCGCCACACCGGACGCCAGGAGCTGCGCGCGCGGACCGTTCTCGCCCGGAGCCGTGCGGTAGCGGTAGAGGCCCTTGAGCAGCCCCGCCACGTCCAGGTCCTCCGGCTCGGCCGGCTGCTGGTACGGCTCGTTGTACACGGTGAGGTAGTAGAAGACGTTCTCCGCGTCCTCGCCGTACATCCTGCGCAGACCGTCCTGGACGATGTGCGCCACCTCGAACGACCACGCGGGGTCGTAGGAGATCGCCGCGGGGTTGGTGTGCGCCAGCAGCAGCGAGTGCCCGTCGGCGTGCTGGAGGCCCTCGCCGGTCAGCGTCGTGCGGCCCGCCGTGGCGCCCAGCACGAAGCCGCGCGCCATCTGGTCCGCTGCGGCCCACAGACCGTCACCGGTCCGCTGGAACCCGAACATCGAGTAGAAGATGTAGATCGGGATCATCGGCTCGCCGTGCGTGGCGTACGACGTGCCCACCGCGGTGAACGACGCGGTCGACCCGGCCTCGTTGATGCCCTCGTGCAGGATCTGACCCTGCTCGGACTCCTTGTACGCCAGCATGAGCTGGGCGTCCACGGAGATGTACATCTGGCCGTTCGGGTTGTAGATCTTCTGCGACGGGAACATGGAGTCCATGCCGAACGTGCGCGCCTCGTCCGGGATGATCGGCACGATCCGCTTGCCGATCTCCGGGTCCTTGGACAGGTCGCGCACGAGCCGGACGAACGCCATCGTCGTGGCGACCTCCTGCTTGCCCGAACCGCGCTTGACGACGTCGTAGACCTTGTCGCCCGGCAGCACCAGCGGCTTGGCCGTGTTGCGCCGCTCCGGCACGAACCCGCCGAGCTGCTTGCGCCGCTCCTGCAGGTACTGGATCTCCGGGGAGTCCTCGCCGGGGTGGTAGTACGGCGGCAGGTACGGGTCGCGCTCCAGCTCCTCGTCGGAGATCGGGATGCGCAGGCTGTCCCGGAAGAGCTTGAGGTCCTGCAACGTCATCTTCTTCATCTGGTGCGTGGCGTTGCGCGCCGCGAAGTGCGGGCCCAGGCCGTAGCCCTTGATGGTCTTCGCCAGGACGACCGTCGGCTGACCGTGGTGCTCGGTCGCCGCCTTGTACGCCGCGTACACCTTGCGGTAGTCGTGACCGCCGCGCTTGAGGTTCCACACCTCGTCGTCGGTCATCGGAGCGACCAGCTCCTTGGTCCGCGGGTCGCGGCCGAAGAAGTGCTCCTTGACGTACGCGCCGTCGTTGGCCTTGTAGGTCTGGTAGTCGCCGTCGGGCGTCGTGTTCATCAGGTTCACGAGCGCGCCGTCGCGGTCGGCGTGCAGCAGCGAGTCCCACTCGCGGCCCCAGACGACCTTGATGACGTTCCAGCCCGCGCCGCGGAAGAACGACTCCAGCTCCTGGATGATCTTGCCGTTGCCGCGCACCGGGCCGTCGAGGCGCTGCAAGTTGCAGTTCACCACGAACGTCAGGTTGTCGAGCTGCTCGTTCGCCGCGATCTGGAGCAGGCCGCGCGACTCGGGCTCGTCCATCTCGCCGTCGCCGAGGAACGCCCAGACGTGCTGGTCGGACGTGTCCTTGAAGCCCCGGTCGTGCAGGTAGCGGTTGAACCGCGCCTGGTAGATCGCGTTCATCGGGCCGAGGCCCATGGACACGGTGGGGAACTCCCAGAAGTCCGGCATCAGCCGCGGGTGCGGGTACGACGGCAGACCGCCGCCGGGACCGGCGTGCGAGTGCTCCTGCCGGAACCCGTCGAGCTGGTCGGCGGTGAGCCTGCCCTCCAGGAAGGCGCGGGCGTAGACGCCGGGGGAGGCGTGACCCTGGATGAAGACGTGGTCACCGCCCCCGGGGTGGTCCTTGCCGCGGAAGAAGTGGTTGAAGCCGACCTCGTAGAGGCTCGCCGACGACGCGTAGGTCGAGATGTGACCGCCGACACCGACGCCCGGACGCTGCGCCCGGTGCACGGTCATCGCCGCGTTCCAGCGGATCCACGCGCGGTAGCGCCGCTCCACCTCCTCGTCGCCGGGGAACCAGGGCTCCCGCTCGGTCGGGATGGTGTTGACGTAGTCCGTGCTGGTCAGGGCCGGTACGCCGACGTGGTTCTCCCTGGCCCGTTCGAGCAGCCGGAGCATCAGGTAGCGGGCGCGCTGCTGGCCGCCGCCCTTGAGCGCGGCGTCGAAAGACTCCAGCCACTCCGACGTCTCCTCGGGATCGATGTCCGGGAGGTGGGCGGCGAGGCCGTCACGGATGACGCGCACCCGCTCGGGGGCGGCGTTGTTCTGCGGGGCCAAGGGTTCTCCTCGCCTTGATTGATCGGCCTGTTGGTCTGCTCCAGGGGCGGCCGGACCGGTGGAGCCGTTCCCATCGTCCCTCATCGTTGCCCGCTGGACACATTCACGTCACCACTACCGACCGGTAGTTCTGGATCGTGTCCTCGCGCGCGCGGATAGGAGGTGTGCAGAGCCTGCCTCATCCGTTCGGGGGAGGCGCGAGCGGGGGTGGAGTTGCGGCGTGTCATGAGGTCAACGGTTGCGCAGGTGCCCACTGTCAGTGTTCGCTAGCCGCGACCGGTATTGACACATCGCGCGGCAGTCGGGCCGACTGCCGCTCTTGCGTACATGGAGGAGTGAAAGCCGTGGTCGCCGCGGGAGACGCCGACAAGGGCGGTGTCGCCGAGAAGCTCGGGATCGCACCTGGGGCAGCAGTCCAGGAGATCGGTTGGGACGAGGACGTTGACGACGACGTGCGTGCCGCGATCGAGGAGCGGATCGGCAGCGATCTCCTCGACGAGGACACCGACGAGGTCGTGGACGTGGTGCTGCTCTGGTGGCGGGAGGACGACGGTGACCTGGTCGACGCTCTCATCAACGCCACCGGACCCCTGGCGGAGAACGGCGTGGTCTGGGTGCTGACGCCCAAGACCGGCCGGCCGGGGCACGTCGAACCGAGCGAGATCGCCGAAGCGGTGCCGACCGCCGGTCTCTCACAGACGTCGAACATCACCGTCGGCGAGGAGTGGGCGGGCACCAGGCTCGTGTCGCCGAAGTCGGCCAAGACGAAGCGCTGAGTGCACGCCGAGTCCTGGTTCTCAGCTGAACGCCGGGCCCCCGACCACGTGTCGCGGGGCCCGGCGCCGGGTCGTCACCGCGGAAGGACGTCGTCATGGCCGTGCAGGTGGGGGCACCTGCCCCGGACTTCACGCTTCCCGACACCGACAAGCAGCCCGTGACGCTGTCCGCGTTCCGGGGGAAGAAGAACGTGCTGCTGGTGTTCTTCCCGTTCGCGTTCAGCGGCATCTGCTCCGGTGAGCTGTGCCGGGTGCGCGACGACCTCGCGAGCTACGAGAACGAGAACGTGCAGGTCGTCGGCATCTCGGTGGACGCGCCGCCGAGCCTGCGGGTGTGGTCGCGGCAGGAGGGTTTCGGCTTTCCCCTGCTGTCGGACTTCTGGCCGCACGGCGAGGTGGCGCAGCGCTACGGTTCGTTCTACGAGAAGGCGGGCATGGCGACCAGGGGCACGTTCTTGATCGACACGGCGGGTGTCGTCCGGTTCGCGCAGGTCAACCAGCCCGGAGAACCGCGCGACCAGGAGTCGTGGAAGAAGGCGGTCGCCGCGCTCGGCGCGTGATCGATCGCACCGCGCCGGGAGACCGGCGCACCGGGGGCGCGTAGCTCAGCGGAAGAGCACTCGGTTTACACCCGAGCGGTCGCAGGTTCGAACCCTGCCGCGCCCACCACCCGACGTCCGCCCCGGGGGCACCGCGCGGAGAACCGGTTCTCCCGCCGCGGCCCTGTACCGCGACGGCACCGCCCCGTAACTTGACCTTCACTCTTCTGTGTCCTGCGTCTCGTGCGGGACGGGACGGTGCGAGGGGGCGGGATGACGGCGCGTGCGGTCGCGATCGTGGTCGGACTGGCGTTCGTGCTGGCCGGGCTGGTCATCGTCGTGGTGCAGCTCTCCACCGAGGCTCCGACGGGCATCACCATCTCCTGCGGCAACGGGCTCGGCGCGGGCTTCGACGAGGAGGCGGTGCGGGCGAGCAACCCCGCGTACGCGGAGGTGTGCGACCGCCTGCGCGCCCGGCGGCTGGTGTGGGCCGTCCCGGTCGCCGGGTTCGGCGCCGTGCTCCTGCTCGGCGGCGTGCTCGTGCGCGGGAGAAGATCGGAGCCGTGACGTGGATGCTGTACGGGGCCAACGGCTACACCGGGACGCTGATCGCCGAGCTGGCGGTGCGCCGGGGTGAACGGCCGGTGCTGGCCGGGCGTTCGGTGGAGAAGGTCGCCCCGCTGGCGGACCGCCTGGGTCTGGAGCACCGCTGTTTCGCCCTGAGCGCCGCGCAGAGCGCCCTGGAGGGCGTGGAGGTGGTCCTGCACTGCGCCGGGCCGTTCTCGGCGACCTCGGCGCCCCTGGTGGACGCCTGCCTCGCGACGGGCACGCACTACGCGGACGTCACCGGTGAGATCGACGTGTTCGAGGCCGTCGCCGCGCGCGACGCCGACGCGCGGGCGGCCGGGGTGGTGCTGCTGCCGGGGGTGGGCTTCGACGTCGTGCCCACCGACTGCCTCGCCGCGCTGCTGGTCGCGGAGCTGCCCTCGGCGACGAGCCTGGACCTGGCGTTCACGACCGGCGGCGGCGCGAGCCCCGGCACGGCCAGGACGGCACTGGAGGGCGGTGGCGGAGGTGGCCGCGTCCGGGTGGGCGGCGAGCTGCGGCGGGTGCCGGTGGCGCACCGCGCGATCGTCGCGCGGTTCCCGTCGGGACCGCGCCGGGTGGCGTCGATCCCCTGGGGCGACGTGAGCACGGCGCACCGCTCGACGGGCGTCCCGGACATCACCACCTACACCGTGCTGCCGGGCCTGACCGGGCCGCTGCACGGGCTCGTCGCGCCCCTGCTGCGCGCCCCGGCGGTGCGCCGCGCCGGGCTGGCTCTCGTCGGGAAGCTGGTCCGCGGTCCGGGCGAGCGCGTGCGCGCCCGCAGCCGCTGCGAGGTGTGGGGCCGGGTCCGCGACGAGGCCGGGCGCACCGTCTCGGGAGCGCTGAGCGGACCGAACCCCTACGACCTGACGGCGGACTCCGCCCTGCGCGCGGTGCGACGGCTGCTCGCGGGGGGCGTGCCCGCCGGCACGCACACGCCGTCCAGCGCGTTCGGAGCGGACTTCGTGCGCGAGCTGGACGGCGTGGTGGTGGGTGATCTAGTGCCGGGCGAGCAGTGAGGTGATCTCCTGCGCCGCGCTCCCGGCCTGGAGCAGGTGCTCCAGGTTCTCCGGCAGCTCGTCGCCGCGCTTCTGCACGGCCTGCGCGTAGAGGCGGCCCGCGCGGTAGGAGGAGCGCACCAGCGGTCCTGCCATGACGCCGCTGAAGCCGATCTCCTCGGCGGTCTCCTTGTGCACGAGGAACTCCTCCGGCTTCACCCAGCGCTCGACCGGGTGGTGCCGCGGGCTCGGCCGCAGGTACTGCGTGATCGTGATGATCTCGCAGCCGGCCTCGTGCAGGTCGCGCAGCGCCGCTGTCACCTCGTCGGGGGTCTCGCCCATGCCCAGGATCAGGTTGGACTTGGTGACCAGGCCGGCCTCGCGGGCCCTGGTGATCACCTCGAGGGAGCGCTCGTAGCGGAACGCCGGACGGATGCGCTTGAAGATGCGCGGCACCGTCTCCAGGTTGTGCGCGAGCACCTCGGGGCGCGAGGCGAAGACCTCGGCGAGCTGCTCGGGCACCGCGTTGAAGTCCGGGATCAGCAGCTCGACGCCGGTGCCGGGGTTCAGCTCGTGGATCTGCCGGACGGTCTCGGCGTAGAGCCACGCGCCGCCGTCGGCCAGGTCGTCGCGCGCGACGCCGGTGACGGTCGAGTAGCGCAGACCCATCGCCTGCACCGACTCGGCGACCCGGCGCGGTTCGTCGCGGTCCAGGTCGGCGGGCTTGCCGGTGTCGATCTGGCAGAAGTCGCAGCGTCGCGTGCACTGCTCACCGCCGATGAGGAAGGTGGCCTCGCGGTCCTCCCAGCACTCGTAGATGTTGGGACAACCGGCCTCTTCGCACACGGTGTGCAGGCCCTCGCGCTTGACCAGGCCCTTGAGCTCCCGGTACTCGGGGCCCATCTTGGCCTTCGTCTTGATCCAGGAGGGCTTCTTCTCGATCGGCGTCTGGCTGTTGCGGACTTCCAGGCGCAGCAGCTTCCGACCCTCGGGTACCACGGTCACCAGGCCACCCTACGCTCCGCGCGCCCGCGAGGGCAGGTCCGGTCCACGTCGAACGTCGACGGCGAGTGCCGGACGTTCGTCGGCACGAGGCAGAACTGTCCGGAGGACGTTCGGTCGAGACGTCTCGCGAACCAGTATCCGTCCGGAGGTCAGGCGGGGTCGGGGGTCACACCGGTCAGTCGCGCGGTCAGCTCCCACAGCTTCGACGCGGTCTCCGGATCGCGGGCCGCCGCCGAGCGCGCGGCGGGCTTCGGGTGGCCGCGCATCTCGAACAGCGTGTCGGGGCCGAAGTAGTCGCCGCCGTCCACGCCGGGCGCGGTCGCGGCGTAGAGCTGGGGGAGCGCGCCGATCTCGACGCGCTGGGTGCCGATGTGGTCCCACAGCCCCGTCATCCGTCGCAGGAGCGGGTTGCCCCAGCTGCGGGCCGCGTTCGCGCCCAGTTCCGTGCGGGACAGGCCGGGGTGGGCGGCCACCGCGATCACGTCGTCGCCCGCTGCGCGCAGGCGGCGGTCCAGCTCGGCGGAGAACAGCAGGTTGGCGAACTTCGCCTGTCCGTAGGCGGCCCACGGCGCGTAGCGGCGGCGCTCGTAGTTCGGGTCGTGCAGGGAGAGGCCGCCCATCCGGTGCGCGAGGCTCGACAGCGTCACGACGCGGGAGCCGGGGGTCGCGCGGAGAGCGGGCATCAGCAGCCAGGTGAGCGCGGCGTGCCCGAGGTGGTTGGTGCCGAACTGGCGCTCGAAGCCGTCGGCGGTGGCGCCGCGCGGCGCGGCCATGACCCCGGCGTTGTTCATCAGCACGTGCAGGGAGTCGCCGGTGCGCTCGCGGACGTCAGCGGCCGCGGCGCGCACCGAGGCCAGATCGGCCAGGTCCAGCCGGACCAGCTCGGCGTCGCCGAGCGCCCGGACCCGCTCCAGCGCCGTCCGGCCGCGCTCGGGCGAGCGGCAGGCGAGCAGCACGCGCGCGCCCCGGCTCGCCAGCACCTCGGCACTGCGCAGGCCCAGCCCGGAGTTCGCCCCCGTGATGAGGACGGTGCGCCCGGTCTGGTCGGGGACGTCGGTGTCGCTCCACTTCGGCATGGTGCATTCCTACCGGGGGGTAACCGTGATCACCACCGGAACGCGGTCAGGCGCTGCGGGCCAGGCGGTGCAGCAGCGGCCGGCGACGCGCTCGCGGCGGCGTCGCGCGGACCAGGTTCAGGAACGCCGCACCCACCGGGGTGATCTCCTCGTCGGGCTCCGACAGCTCGGCCAGCCCCGCCGTCAGCGCCAGCAGGCGCTGCTCGCGCTCGACGGCCGCCCGGTCGGCGAGGTGGTGGTCGAGCACCGCGCGCAGCACGGGCTGCTCGGCGGCGAGTCCGCACCAGGTGCGCACGACGACCTCGACGCGGTCGGCGTCCCCGTTCCCGTCCTCGGCGGCGCTCAGCGCCACGCCCAGTCGCCCGGTCAGCTGCTGCATCCAGCGGTGGTGCAGGGCGAGCAGCAGGTCGTCCCGCGAGGGGAACAGGCTCGGGTCGTGGACCGGCGGTGCGGCGGGGTCGAGCTCGGCCCGGCGCAGAACGGCGTCCAGCGCGTCACGCCGTCGGTAGAAGTCGTTCCAGCTCACGGTGCCTCCTCGCGTGGTGACCGGCGTCGTACTCCAGGTCTGTGGCATACCGCCGGTATGACCTCACAGCGAACATACCACGGGTACGTACCGTCGGTATGTCGTACGGTTGTGAGCGTGGTGACAGTGCGGTCGAGGCGTGTGGACTACTCCGAGTCGACGAGGCAGGCGCTCGTGGACAGCGCGGTGGACCTCTTCGCCCAGCGGGGGTACGCGGGAACGTCCCTGGACGAGGTGACCAAGCGGTCCAGGGTCACGAAGGGCGCCCTCTACCACCACTTCAGCGGCAAGCAGGCCCTGTTCGAGGCCGCCTTCGACGCCGTGGAGACCCGGATCATGGGACGGCTCGCGGAGATCGTCTCCGCGCCGGGCGACCCGTGGGAGACCGCCGTCGCCGGTCTGCGCGGCTACGTGCGGGTCTGCCTCGAACCGGCCTTCCAGCGCATCGTCGTCCACGAGGCCCCCGTCGTCATGGGCTGGGAGCGCTGGCGCGAGGCCGAGGAGCACTTCAGCTACGGCCTGCTGCGCACCGCCGTCGAGCTGCTGGTGGACTCGGGCGAGATCGAGGACGTGCCCGTGGAGATCACCACGCGACTGCTGTTCGGCGCGCTGTCGGCCGGGGCCAGCACGATCGCGAGCGCCGCGGACCCGAAGCGGGCCAGCGCCGAGGTGGAACGCACGATCGTCCGCGTCCTGGAGGGCCTGCGGGTCCGCCGCGACCCCGCCGACCCCGCCGACTCCGCCGACGCGGTCGGGGAACCCCGGCACCGCTCCGGATCGCGGGGACGCTCGCGGCGGCGATAACGTGGTGCGGGTGGAACTCAGGATCTTCACCGAGCCCCAGCAGGGGGCCACCTACGACGATCTGCTGCGGGTCGCGCGCACCGCCGAGGACGCCGGGTACGGCGCGTTCTTCCGCTCCGACCACTACCTGAAGATGGGCGACGTCGACGGTCTGCCCGGTCCCACCGACGCATGGACCACGCTCGCGGGCCTGGCCAGGGAGACGACGACCATCAGGCTCGGCACGCTGATGACCGCGGCGACCTTCCGGCACCCCGGCCCGCTGGCGATCAGCGTCGCCCAGGTCGACCAGATGTCCGGCGGGCGCGTCGAGTTCGGCTTCGGCGCCGGGTGGTACGCCGAGGAGCACACCGCCTACGGCATCCCGTTCCCCGGCGTGCGGGAGCGGTTCGACCGCTACGCCGAGCAGCTGGAGATCATCACCGGGCTGTGGGAGACCCCGCTCGGCGAGACGTACTCGTTCTCCGGGAAGCACTACGAGCTGTCCGGCTCCCCGGCGCTGCCGAAGTCCGCGCAGTCACCGCGCCCGCCGGTGCTGATCGGCGGCACGGGCGCGAAGCGCACCCCCGCGCTCGCGGCGCGGTTCGCGAACGAGTTCAACCTGCCGTTCGCCGACGCCGCGACCGCCACGAAGCAGTTCGAGCGGGTCGAGGCCGCGTGCGGCGAGATCGGCCGCGACCCGGCGGAGATCGTCCGCTCGGCGGCGCTCGTGGCGTGCGTGGGCCGCGACGACGCCGAGATCGCCCGGCGGGCGGCGAGCATCGGCCGCGAGGTCGACGAGCTGCGCGGCAACGGTGTCGCCGGAACCCCGGCCGAGGTCGTGGACACGCTGTCGGCGTGGCGCGAGAGCACCGGCGTGGACCGGATCTACCTCCAGGTCCTCGACCTGGCCGACCTCGACCACGTCGAGTTCATCGCCGCCGAGGTCGCGCCCCAGCTCTGAGGCGCGACCACCGTGGCGGGCCGGTTCACGAACCGAGCTGGCCCGCCACGTCGGAGGCCGCGGCGAGCAGCACCAGGACGGGCACCACGGCCGTCGCGCGCAGGCGGTAGCTGCCGCGCTTGTCCTGCTCCACCAGTCCGGCGCCGGTCAGCGCCTTGAGGTGGTGGTAGAGCTGCCCGGTGGACCCGAGCCCGGCCGAGGACTGGAGCGCGGCGCCCTGCGCCGGGCCGTGCTCCACCAGCGTGCGCACGATGCCCGCCCGCACGGGGTGGGCCAGCGCCGCCAGCACGTCGATCCGCCGCCGGTCGTCCACGGCGAGCACCTGCCGCGCGGACACGTCGATCTGCCAGTGGACCTCGCCGCCGCCGAGTCGCACGTGCCCCCGGTAGCCGACGGTTCCGCCGTCCTCGGCGTCCGTCGGGTCGGGGGCGGCGGCCGCGGCGCCCTCGAGCGCCGCCACGCGCTGTTCGAGCTCGGTCAGACGTTGTGCGAGGTCCACCGCGGTCATGCTACGAGGCCGGCCGCCACTGCGCGGCGGACCTCCGGGTCGAGCAGGGCGTCGCGGACCAGGGCGACCAGCTCGCCGGACCGGCCGAACCACGCCTCGTCCACACCGGACAGCAGCACGGCCGCCGACCCGGTCCGTCCGTCGCGCCAGCGGACGCCGAAGCCGACGCCCAGCGCGCTCGGCAGCGAGCCGCCCTTGAACCCGATGCCCGCCACACCGTCCGGCAGGTGCTCCGCGTGCTCCAGCTCCAGCACGTCCCGCGCCACGGGGAAGCGCCCCGCCGCGACCGAGGCGTGCATCCGACGCAGGTCCGCCGCCGCGCCGCGCCCGTGGTCCAGGACCAGTCGCGCCTGCTCGTCGTAGGTGCGCGGGACCTCGGGGAACCGCCCCACGACCTCCAGCTGGAACTGCGGGTCGCGCAGGAACCGCTGCTCCAGGCGCAGACCGGTCGCCCGGCGCACGGCGGCGGGTGCGCCGGGCGGGGGCGCGCGGTCGGGCAGGACCAGCATCAGGACCTCGCCCAGCAGGGAACGCAGGTCGGGCTGCGGCCAGCCGCCCTCGGCGGCGGCCCGGCGCAGCGCGGGCTCGCCGAGGCGGTTGCGCAGGTAGTCGGTGGCGGCGTTGTCGCTGCACCGGATCATCACCTCGGCCAGGTCGGCCAGCCGCACCCGGTGCTCGGGGTCGTCGGCGGTGACGCCGTTGGTGAACGGGACGCCTAGCAGGGTCAGCGCGCTCTGGTGCGCGCCGCCGTCGAGCGCGGCGTAGTAGGCCTCCCAGTCGCCGACCCGCACGGGCTCGTCCGGGCTCACCAGCCCCCGCCGCACGGCGGTCGAGTACGCCGCGGCGTGCACGACCTTGACCGTCGACGCGAGCAGCAGCGGCGCGTGCTGCCGGTGGACGATCCGCCCACCGGCGCCGTCGTCCAGCGCCACGGCGACCTGATCGCGGTGGGTGGCGAACCACTCCGGCCAGTCGCGCGGCGACCCCCGGTCGGACGCGGCGGCGTGCGGCAGGTCGAGCAGCAGCGATCCGCTCACGACGGCTCCCGCGGCCAGTGCGCGTCGTCTGGTGAAGAGCACGAGGAACTCCCCTCTAGTATTCCGTAATTACGGAATACTAGAGGGGACGGGGACGTGCTGTCAGCCGGCCCGCACCGCGAAGGTGACGCCCGCGGCGGCCGGTTCCGGCCTCGGCAGCGTGCGGTCGGTGATCGGCAGCGAGCCGTCCAGCGCGGCCAGCACCGCGTCGCGCGCCATCGGCAGCACCTCCGCCACGGTCACGTCGCGTCCCAGCTCGTGCGACAGCGACGCCACGCCCGCGTCGCGGATGCCGCACGGGACGATGTCGCCGAACGCGGCCAGGTCGGCGTTGCAGTTGATCTCGAAGCCGTGCATGGTCACCCCGCGCTGCACGCGGATGCCGATGGCGGCGACCTTGCGCTCCACCCCGCGGTCGTCGGCGGGAATCCACACACCGCTGCGGCCCTCCACCCGGCCGGTGCGCACGCCCAGCCGGTCGCACACCTCGATCAGGGCCTGCTCCAGCCGCCGCACGTACTGCACGACGTCCAGCGGCTCGGTCAGCCCCACGATCGGGTAGCCGACGAGCTGGCCCGGCCCGTGCCAGGTGATCTTGCCGCCGCGATCGACGTCGATCACCGGGGTGTCGCCGCCGACGGGCCGCTCGTCGTCCGCGGTGCGTCGCCCGCACGTGTAGACGGGCGGGTGCTCCAGCAGCAGCAGGGTGTCGCCCCGCTCGCCCGCCGCGCGGGCCTCCACCAGCTCGCGCTGCACGTCCCAGGCCGCCTGGTACTCGATCGTGCCCAGCTCGCGCACCTCGACGGGATCGCTGGAGCTGCGGCAGGACTTGTCAGAACCGGTCGTCACGAACGCCGAGACTACGCCCGTGCGGCAGCAGTCCGAGCGCCGCCGACGCCAGCAGGCCCGCGCCCGTTACGCCCAGCACGGCACCGGCCGTGTCGGTCGGCCAGTGCATCTGGAGCACCACCCGGCTCGCCGCGGTCAGCGCCACCGCCGTCACCGCCAGTGCCACCGCGGCCCGCAGCCACCGGCGGGCGAGCCACGCGCACAGCACCACCGCGGTGAACGCCGCCGAGGTCACCGCCGTCACGTGCCCGCTGGGATAGCTCCACTTCGGGAAGTCGACCGGCCGCACCCGCTGGTAGCAGTAGCGGGCCAGCAGCGTGCTCCAGCACAGCCCGAACAGCACGGTGCAGCGCAGCAGCAGCGCGTCGCGCGCCAGCACCGTCCGCACCCCCAGGGCGAGCACCGCGATCAGCGCAGAGCCTGGACTCAGCACGAAGCTGATCCACGACGACACCACGACGAGCGGGCGCGTGCGGTGCTCCAGCGCGGCCCTCGTGACCGTCGCGTCCAGCGCCGGTGGCGCGTCGTGCACCAGCACGCCGAGCAGCACCGAGCAACCCAGCAGAACCGCGCCGAGTCCCGCGACGGCGACCCGGCTCACGCACCCACCGCTGCGCGCACCGCCGAGTCCAGCGTCGGGTGCAGGAACGGGAAACCGGCGTCCTCCAGCGCTCGCGGCACGGCGCGCTGCCCCGTCAGCACGGCCTCCTCCGCGAACCCGCCCAGGGCAGCCTTCAGCGCGAACCCCGGCACCACCCACGGCGCCGGACGCCCCACGACCCGCGCCACGACAGCGGTGAACTCGGCGTTCGTCACCGGCATCGGCCCGGTCAGGTTCACCGGACCGCGCAAGCCGTCCTGCTCGATCGCGAAGCGGATCGCCGTCGTCGCGTCGTCCAGCGAGATCCACGGCACGTACTGCTCGCCGCTGCCGAGCCTGCCGCCCAGGAACAGCGAGAACAGCGGCTTCAGCTTGCCGAACAGCCCGCCGGACGGGGAGATCACGACGCCCGTGCGCAGCAGCACCACGCGCGCGCCGGCCTGTCGCGCCGGCGCCGTCGCGGCCTCCCACTCGCGGCACAGGTCGGCCAGGAACCCGCTGCCGGGAGCGGCGGTCTCGTCGACGGCCCGCGGCCCCGTGTCGCCGTAGTAGCCGATCGCGGAGGAGTTGACCAGCACCGGAACCCCCTGCTCGGCGACCGCGGAGGCCAGCACCTCGGTCGGGACCGTGCGGCTGTCGCGCAGCACCTGCTTGCGCGCGTCGGTCCAGCGCTTGTCGCCGACGCCCGCGCCGCACAGGTTCACCACGGCGTCCGCGCCCGCGAGCGCGTCGTCGTCGATCCGGTCCGCCGGGGGGTTCCAGCCGCGCTCGTCGGGCGCGGCCGGACGGCGGCGCACGAGGCGGAGGACCTCGTGCCCCCGGCCCCGCAACGACGCGACCAGGCTCGTGCCGATCAGCCCCGACGATCCGGCGATCACGATGCGCATGTCTCGATCGTCTCCCAGAGGTGGTCCGCTCGCACAGCAGGACGGGTGTGGAAGAGCCCCCGGCGCGGGACGCGCACCGGGGGCTCCTCGTGACGAACGGGGTGGTCAGAGACCGAGGTCGGCCTCGAACGCGCCCTCCTCCAGGCGGTTCTTCACCGTGGTGAGGAACCGGCCCGCGTCCGCGCCGTCGACCAGGCGGTGGTCGTAGGTCAGCGCGAGGTACGCCATCGAGCGGATCGCGATGGTGTCGTCGCCGTTCTCGTCGGTGATGACCACGGCCCGCTTCTTCACCACGCCGACGCCCAGGATGCCGACCTGCGGCTGCTGGATGATCGGGGTGTCGAACAGCGCGCCGTTGCTGCCCAGGTTGGTCAGCGAGAACGTGCCGCCGGACAGCTCGTCCGGGGTGACCTTGTTCGCGCGGGTGCGCGCGGCCAGGTCGGCGATGTTGTGCGCCAGCCCGGCCAGGTTCAGGTCACCGGCGCCGTGGATCACGGCGTTGAGCAGGCCGCGCTCGGTGTCGACCGCGATGCCCAGGTGCTCGGCGCCGTGGTAGGTGACCTGCTTGGCCTCCTCGTCGATGGACGCGTTCAGCACGGGGTGCTGCTTGAGCGCCTCGACGGTCGCCTTCGCGAAGAACGGCAGGAACGTCAGCTTGACGCCCTCGCGCTGCTCGAAGGCGGCCTTCGCGCGGTTGCGCAGGCGGGCGATCTTGGTGACGTCCACCTCGAACACCTGCGTGAGCTGCGCGGACATCTGGAGCGACTCGCGGGTGCGCTGCGCCACGATCTGGCGGAGCCTGGGCAGCTTCTGCACGCTG
The DNA here is from genome assembly GCF_016464305.1 of Umezawaea beigongshangensis. GTDB lineage: Bacteria > Actinomycetota > Actinomycetes > Mycobacteriales > Pseudonocardiaceae > Umezawaea_A > Umezawaea_A beigongshangensis. The sequence continues at coordinate 187,897 of NZ_JAEIOJ010000010.1, read as the reverse complement.
CCGCGCAGGCCGCTGGTGTCGGCGGGACGGGCGGCCGGAGCCGCCGCACGCTGCGGGGCCGCCGCGGCCGGAGCCTGCTTCGGCGCCTCGGCGGCCTTCTTGGCCTCCTCGACGGCCGCGAGCACGTCCTGCTTGCGGATGCGCCCACCGACGCCGGTGCCCGTGAGCGAGCCCAGGTCGATGCCGTTCTCCGTGGCGAGCTTGCGCACCAGCGGCGTCACGTACGGGGCGCCGCTGGACTCGCCGTTCGACTGCTGCTGCGCCGCGGGAGCCTCCTGCTTCGGGGCCGCCTGGGCCTGCGGAGCGGGCTTCGGAGCCTCCTCGGCGGCTTCCTGCTTCGGAGCCTCCTGCTTCGGGGCTTCCTGCTGCTTCGGCTTCTCCTCGGCGGGAGCCGGAGCGGGCTTCGGTGCCTCGGCCTTCGGAGCCGGGGAACCCGAGCCGATCACCGCGAGCTGACCGCCGACCTCGACGGTCGCGTCCTCCTCGGCGTTGATCTCCAGCAGCGTCCCGGCCACGGGGGACGGGATCTCGGTGTCGACCTTGTCGGTGGAGACCTCCAGCAGGGCCTCGTCGACCTCGACGGAGTCGCCGACCTGCTTGAGCCACCGGGTGACGGTGCCCTCGGTGACGCTCTCGCCGAGCGCGGGCATCGTGACCGGGGTGCCCTCGGCGGAACCGCCGCCGGAGGACGCGGACTCCTGCTGGGGAGCCTCCTCGGCGGGGGCCTCCTGCTGAGCGGGAGCCTCGGGCTCCGGCTCGGCCTCGGGCCGGGACTCCTGCGCGGGCTCCGGGGCGGAGTCGCCGCCGGCACCGTCACCGATCACGGCGAGCTCGCCGCCGACCTCGACGGTGTCGTCCTCCTGGGCGACGATCTTCTGAAGCACACCGGCCGCGGGGGAGGGGATCTCGGTGTCGACCTTGTCGGTGGAGACCTCCAGCAAGGGCTCGTCGACCTCGACGGTGTCGCCCTCCTGCTTCAGCCACCTGGTGACTGTTCCCTCGGTAACGCTCTCGCCTAGTGCCGGCATCTGGACGGAGAAGGCCATCGTTCGCTGACTCCTCGTGCTCGTGTTGCTCGTTCGGCTGACTTGTGTTCGACGGTCAGCCGTGCACGTGCAGCGGCTTGCCGGCCAGGGCGAGGAATGCCTCGCCGAGGGCTTCTGTCTGGGTCGGGTGGGCGTGGATCAGCGGAGCCACGTCCTCGGGGTGAGCTTCCCAGCTGTAGATCAGCTGCGCCTCTCCGATCAGCTCGCCGACCCGCTCGCCGACCATCGTGATCCCGACGACGGGGCCGTCCGGAGCCTTGACGAGCTTGATGCCGCCCGCGGTCTTCAGGATCTGGGACTTGCCGTTGCCGGCGAGGTCGTAGACGAACGTCTCCGCCGAACCGTACTTCTCCTTGGCGGCCGCCTCGGTCAGGCCGACCGACGCCACCTCGGGCTTGCAGTAGGTGACCCTGGGGATGCCCGACTCGTCGATCACCTTCGGGTTCTGCCCCGCGATCTCCTCGGCCACGAAGATGCCCTGCTGGAAACCGCGGTGGGCGAGCTGGAGGCCGTGCACGACGTCGCCGACCGCGTAGACGTTCGGCAGGGTCGTGCGCAGGCGCTCGTCGGTGACCACGAAGCCGCGGTCGATCTGCACGCCGGCCTCCTCGTAGCCGTGGCCCGCGGTGTTGGGGCCGCGGCCGACGGCCACGAGCAGCAGGTCGGCGTCGAGCTGGTCGCCGGACTCCAGGCTCACCGAGACGCCGGTGTCGGTCTGGGTCGCGCCGGTGAACCGGACGCCGGTCTTGAAGGTGATGCCGCGGCGGCGGAACGCGCGTTCGAGCTGCTTGGAGGCGTACTCGTCCTCGGCGGGGACCAGGCGGGGGAGGGCCTCGACGATCGTGACGTCGGCGCCGAAGGAGCGCCACACGCTCGCGAACTCGACACCGATGACGCCGCCGCCGAGCACGACGACCTTCTCCGGCACGTGGTCCAGGTTCAGGGCCTGGTCGCTGGTGATCACGCGACCGCCGATCTCCAGACCGGGCAGGCTCTTGGCGTAGGACCCGGTCGCCAGGACCACGTTGCGACCGGTGTAGCGCTGGCCGTCGACCACGACGGTGTTCGGGCCGACGAAGGTGCCCGTGCCCTCGACGAGGGTGACCTTGTTCGCCTTGGCCAGGCCCTGCAAACCCTTGTAGAGCCTGCTGACCACGCCGTCCTTGTACGAGTTGACGCCGGCGACGTCGATGCCCTCCAGGCTGGCCCTGACGCCGAACTGGTCGCCCTCGCGGACGTTGTCCGCGACCTCGGCGGCGTGCAGCAGCGCCTTGGTCGGGATGCACCCCCGGTGCAGGCAGGTGCCGCCCAGCTTGTCCTTCTCGACCAGGACGACGGACAGACCCAGCTCCGCCGCGCGGAAGGCGCAGGCGTAGCCGCCGGAGCCACCGCCCAGGATGACGAGGTCGGCGGTCGTGTCGGTCACGGATTCTCCTCGACAGGCAACGTTGGCTTCTTCGGTGCGGGTAGATCTGCTCTCGCTCACGCGCGGGTGCGCGCGTAATGAGGCCATCTTGTCACTACCGGCCGACGTGCTTCGACGCGCCCCGTCGGCGAGCGGGTCGCGTCACGGCGGCTTGAGGCGGGCTTGACGGGCCCGCTGGCACGATGGGGGGCCGTCGCGCCCGAGGAGGTGGGCCCGTGGGGCTCTGGGATCGTTTGCGCAGGAAACCGCGTCCGGGGGTGCTCCGCACGTCCTCCTCGCAGGACACCGGTCACCTGCGGAGCTGGGCGGCCGAGCGCCGGGGGGTCGAGGCGTTCGTGGAGCCGAGGACGACCGTGACGGACACCACTGTGGTGCTCGTCGCTCACGACGGCGAGTGGACCCGCAGGCGCGTCGACGGCAGCGGGGGCGCGAAGAAGCTGGCGCGCGAACTCGGCATCCCGGTCTACGACGCCGGGCTGGTCGGCTACCCGCAGCGGATGCGCGACTGGACGGCTCGCAACAAGCGGGCGCCGGGGAACTGACCGTCCACTGCGGACACCGCCCGGCCGCGCCGGCCGGACGGTGTCCGCCGGGTGATCAGCCGTTGGCCGCGATGTCCGCGAGCACGGCGGCGATGGTGCGGACCGGAGTGCCGGTACCGCCCTTGCCGGTGTACCCGTGCGGGCCGCCGGAGTTGTACGCCGGGCCCGCGATGTCGACGTGCGCCCACTGGACGCCCTCGGCGACGAACTCGCGCAGGAAGATCCCGGCGGCGAGCATCCCGCCCCAGCGGTGGCCGGTGACGTTCGCGAGGTCGGCCAGGCGGGAGTCGAGGTCACCGCGCAGCTCCTCGGGCAGCGGCATGGCCCACGCGCTCTCGCCCACGGCGGTGCCGGTGGCGGCCACCCGGTCGCGGAACTCGTCGGAGCCCATGACGCCCGCGGTGCGCTTGCCCAGCGCCACGACCTGCGCGCCGGTCAGCGTGGCGGTCTCGATCAGGTAGTCCGGGCCGTCCTCGCAGGCGCGCACGATCGCGTCGGCCAGGATGAGCCTGCCCTCGGCGTCGGTGTTGAGGACCTCGACGGTCTTGCCGCCGTACATGGTCAGCACGTCGCCGGGACGGTAGGCGGCGCCGGAGGGCATGTTCTCCGCCATGGGCACCGTGGCGGTGACCTCCAGCGGGTACTTGAGCTTCGCGGCCAGCACGACGGCGGCGACGACGGCGGCCGCGCCGGACATGTCCGAGGTCATCTCGTCCATGCCGCCGGCGGGCTTGATCGAGATGCCGCCGGTGTCGAACGTGATGCCCTTGCCGACGAGCGCGACCTTCTTGCCGGTCTTCGAGCCCCGGTAGCTCAGGCGCACCAGGCGCGGCTGGCGGGTCGAGCCCGCGCCGACGCCGAGGATGCCGCCGAAACCGCCCTTGCGCAGGGCCTTCTCGTCGAGGACCTCGACCTCCAGGCCGACGGACCGGCCCAGTTCGGCGGCGCGGTCGGCGAAGGAGCCGGGGTACAGGTCGTTCGGCGGGGTGTTGACCAGGTCGCGGGCCGTGGTGACGGCCTCGGCGATGGCGGTGGCGGCCTTCAGCGCGGCGGTGTGCGCGCGCTTGGTGCCCTCGGCCGGGGTGACGAGGTCGACCCTGGCGACCGGGCCGTCGCCGGGCTCGGACTTGTACGCGGTGAACGAGTACGCGCCCAGCAGCGTGCCCTCCACGGCCGCGCCGAGGTGCAGGGCCGACAAGGCGGTGGCGGCGCGCTTCTTGCCGCCGAGCGCGCGAGCGGCGGCGCCGGAGGCGCGGCGGACCCGCTCCTCGCCGACCGTGCCGTCGGCGTCGGGCTTGCCGAGGCCGACCGCGATCACCAGGGGCGCGGTCACCCTGCCCAGCGACGGGAGCTTCACGACCTCCTCCGCCTTGCCGGTGGCGCCGAGGGTGGCGAGGACGTCGGTCAGCGAGCCGTCGAAGGCCGCGTCGACGGTCTCCGCTCCGGCGGCCAGCTCCAGTCCGCCGGCACCCTGGACCGTGCCGATCACGAGGGCGTCGACCTTGCTGGAGTGGAGGTCACTGTCGGTGAGGGCCAGCTTCGGCGCTGTCACGTACTGCTCCTTGGCGGTTCTCCCGAGACTGGTGTGTGCATCGGGAACGAATGCGGATGGTGACGCATGCTAAGCGCCACGGACGGTCTGTGGTTGTTGCGGGCGCTGTTAATAGCTGACAGTAATCAGAACCTCGGTAGAAGGTCGTTCGGCGGGGTGGTTACCCGTGCACCGGATGATCTGCGACTGTGTAGACGTGACGCTCACGCCCACCGGCGCGGTCCGCGCGTCCCCGGAGTCCAGGAGCACGACCACCGCCGTGGCGCTCGGGCTCGGCGCCGTGCTCGGCGTCGGGGTCCTCCTCGGTCCGGCCACCGCCACCGCGCTCGCCGGTCGACCGGCCCTGCCCGCCGTGCTGCTCGCCGCGCTCACCGCGCTCTGCTGCGCGTTCTCCAGCGCCGACCAGCACCGGGTCGACCCCGGAGCCGGAGGCGGCTACGGGCACGTCCGCAACCACCTCGGCGCGTGGCCCGCCCGCATCGGCGGCAGCGCGTTCCTCGTCGGCCGCGCGGGCGTGGCCGCCGCGCTCGCCGCCGCGTTCGCCGAGCACGTCTTCCCCGACCAGCGGTGGACCGCCGCGCTCGCCGTGCTCGGAGGCACCGCCGCCCTCGGGGCGGCCGGGCTGCGCTGGAGCACCCGCGCGAGCCGGGTGGCCGCCGCGTTCGTCGTCGTCGTGCTGCTGCTCGTCGTGCTGCTGTGCTTCTCCGTCGCGCCGCCCCCGGCGGCGCCACCGGCACCCGACACCCCCGCCGAGCTGGTGGGAGCGGCCGGGCTGATGGTCGTCGCGTTCACCGGGTTCGAGCGGATCACCGCGCCGGTCGCCGGTGACCCGGTGTTCTCGGCACGCCGGTTGCGCGTCGCCGTCCCCGTGCTCGTCGGCATCACCCTGCTCGTCGTCCTCGGTGTGCTCGCCGCGCTCCAGCACCAGCTCGGCACCGCGCGCCTGGCCCTGTCGCCCGCCCCGCTGCGCGACGCCACGAACGCCGCCGACGCCGCCTGGCTCGTGCCGCTGGTGCAGTTCGCCGCCGGAGTGGCCGCCGTGTCCGCGCTGCACGCCCTGTTCGCCGGCAACCGCCGCACCCTCGCCGCCATGGCCGGGAACGGCGACCTGCCGCCGCGCCTCGCCGCCGCGCGCCGGCCGTGGCGGCTGGACCTGCTCACCGCGGCCGGTGCCGTCCTCGCGCTGGTCCTGCTCACCCCGGCGCAGGCGCTCGCCGTCGGCGCGTGCGGCACGCTGTTCCACCACGCGTTCTCCAACGCGGCCGCGCGCATCCTGCTCCAGGAGGACCACACGTGGCCCCTGCGCACCGCGTGCGCGGGGCTAGGGCTGTCGGTGCTGCTCGCGATGAGCCTGCCGGTGCACGCGCTGCTCGTGACGTTCTCGGCGGTGGCGGCCGGCACCGCGCTGACGGGACTGTGCTCGGCCCTGGGCGTCCGCCGCCGGGCGCGGCTGGTCAGCTCGGCTGCGCCGCCCCCAGGCACATCAGGAACAGCAGGGTCGTGATGACCGCCATCACGACCACCGTCGTGGTCGAGGCGTGCCGCGGGAAGAACTCCCCGTGCTTGGCGCGCCACCAGGCGAGGAAGCACACCCAGGCGAGCGTGGTGAGCACGACGCCCACCGCGCCCCAGAAGAGGTAGGCGTCCAGCAGCAGCAGGCCCGTGCCCAGTGGTGCCAGCACGGCCAGCAGGGTGATCTTGACGTTGCCGCCCTCGGTGCGTGGTTCGCTCACGAGGGCACAGCCTAGAAGATCGCTCACCTGGACGGGGACACTTCCGGACGGTCGGACGCCCGAGGACCGGGACGACGATTTCGCCCGGTGAGCACACCGGCTACCGTGCATCCATGACGACAGCGTTGCCTTTCACCCGGACCTCCACCCCGCGACCGGCGACCCCGGAGCGCGTGGCGGAGGTACTCGCGTCACCGGGCTTCGGGCGGCACTTCACCGACCACATGGTGACGATTCGCTGGAACACGGATCAGGGCTGGCACGGCGCCGCCGTCGAGCCCTACCACTCGCTGGAACTGGATCCGGCAGCGATGGTGCTGCACTACGGCCAGGCGATCTTCGAAGGGCTCAAGGCCTACCACCAGCCCGACGGCACGATCGCGTCCTTCCGTCCCGAGGCGAACGCGGCCCGCTTCCGCCTCTCCGCCGCGCGCATGGCGATGCCCGAGCTGCCCGACGAGCTGTTCCTCGCGTCCCTGCGCGAGCTGCTCGCCGTGGACCGGCGGTGGGTGCCGTCCGTGCCGGAGGAATCCCTCTACCTGCGGCCCTTCATGATCTCCACGGAGAAGGGGCTGGGGGTGCGCCCGGCGAAGGAGTACCTCTACGTGCTCATCGCCTCCCCGGCGGGCTCCTACTTCCCCGGCGGCATCAAGCCGGTGAGCGTGTGGCTGTCGACCGAGTACGTGCGGGCCGCGCCCGGCGGCACCGGCGCGGCCAAGTTCGCCGGCAACTACGCCGCGTCCCTGCTGGCCCAGGCGCAGGCCGCCGAGCAGGGCTGCGACCAGGTCGTCTGGCTCGACGCGATCGAGCGGCGCTGGGTCGAGGAGATGGGCGGCATGAACCTGTTCTTCGTGCTCGGCACCGGCGCGGACGCCCGCGTCGTCACGCCGGAGCTGAACGGGTCGCTGCTGCCCGGCATCACCCGCGACTCCCTGCTGAGCCTCGCCGCCCAGCTCGGGTACGGCGTGGAGGAGCGGCGCTTCTCCACCGAGGAGTGGGAGAAGAAGGCCGAGTCGGGCGAGCTGTCGGAGGTGTTCGCCTGCGGCACCGCCGCCGTGATCACCCCCGTCGGCCACGTGAAGCACGCCGACGGGTCCTTCGACGTCGCCGGAGGCCGGACCGGAGAGGTGACGCGGCGACTGCGCGCCCACCTGACCGGCATCCAGCAGGGCACGGTCGAGGCTCCCCCCGGCTGGATGACCACGCTGCTCTGAGCGTGCTCGTGCGGTGGCGGGCGGCGCGTGCCGCCCGCTACCGCAGCAGCACGGCGGTCACCAGGACCACGAGGGTCGTCAGCTCCGACGCGGCACCCAGGACGTCGCCCGTGACGCCGCCGAAGCGGCGGGTCGCGTGCCGCACGAGCAGCTCGGCCAGCGCCAGGGACAGCAGCACCGCGACCGGGCCCAGGTACCGCTGCTCCGGCGTCGCCAGGGGAGACGCCGCCAGCAGCAGCAGCCACCACAGCGCCGGGACGACCGGGTGCTGCGACCCCGCCACCAGCGCGCCGAGCCCCTCCGCGCGCGCAGACGGAACGCCCCGGCGGCAGCACAGGGCGAACGCCGCCCGCCCCGCCACCAGCGCCAGCACCACCGCCCCCCAGCGCGACGGCGGCAGCGCGCCCAGCGCCGCGGCCTGCGCGCCCAGCACCACGATCAGCACCACCACCGCGAACGGTCCCGCGCCGCCGTCGCGCATCACGGCCAGCGCCCGCTCCGGCGGCCCGTAGCAGCCCAGGCCGTCCGCGGTGTCCGCCAGGCCGTCGAGGTGCATGCCGCGCGTCAGCAGCGCGAGCAGGCCCACGACGAGCAGTCCGGCGAGCAGCTCCGGGGCGTCCAGCAGGCGCAGCAGCCACAGCGCGCCCACCGCGACGCCGCCCAGCAGCACCCCGACCAGCGGGGCCAGCGAGATCGCCTGGCGGCTGCTGCGCTCGTCGACCGCGCCGGCGCGGACCGGCAGCACGGTCAGCCACGACAGGGCGAGACGCGGACCGTCCACTACGCGGGGCCGGAGATCCCGGCGCCGTCGAACGTCGCCATGTCGACCAGGACCCTCGCCGCCATCGTGAGCAGCGGCAGCGCGGCCACCGCGCCGGAACCCTCGCCGAGGCGCATGTCGAACTCCAGCAGCGGCTTCAGGTCCAGGTGCGACAGCGCGAGCGCGTGCGCGGGCTCGGCGGAGCGGTGACCTGCCACCCACCACTCGCGGGCGCCCGGCGCCATCTCCTCCGCCACGACCGCCGCGGCACCGACCACCACGCCGTCGAGCACGACGGGCGTGCGCCGCAGCGCGGCCTGCGCCAAGAACCCGGCGGTGGCGGCGAGGTCGGCGCCACCGCCGGTCCGCAGCAGCGCCACGGGGTCCGCGAGCACCGGACGCGCCCGGCGCAGCGCGTCGCGGATCGCCGCCGTCTTGCGCATCCAGCCCGCGTCGTCGACGCCGGTGCCGCGCCCCACGACGGCCACCGGCTCCGAGCCGGTGAGCGCCGCGATCAGCACGGCGGACGGCGTGGTGTTGCCGATGCCCATGTCCCCGGCGATCAGCAGGTCGGCGCCGCTGTCGACCTCCTCGTCGGCGATGGCGCGCCCGGCCGCGACCGCCCGGACCGCCTCCTCGTGGGTCAGCGCGTCCTCGCGGTCGATCGAGCCCGACCCGGCGCGGACCTTGAACGCGCTCACGGCGTCCGTCGTGCCGGACAGCACGGACAGGTCGGCCACGCGCACCGTGGCGCCCGCGACCGCGGCCAGCACGTTCACCGCGGCGCCACCGGTCAGGAAGTTCGTCACCATCTGGCCGGTGACCTCGCTGGGGTAGGCGGACACGCCGTGCTGGGCGACACCGTGGTCACCGGCGAACACGACGACCCGCGGCCGGGTGAACGGCCGCGGCGGGCAGGTGCCCTGGCACGCGGCGATCCACGCGCCCAGCTCCTCCAGGCGGCCCAGCGAACCGGCGGGCTTGGTCAGCGTCTCGTGCCGCGCCACGGCGTCGAGCCGAGCCTGCTCGTCCGGCGGGGCCACCGGCTCGAACACGGGGTCGTCCACCTCGTACCTCCTGGTCAGCGCAAGCGCAGCGGGATTCCCGCGACGAGCAGCAGCACCTCGTCGCAGCCCTCGGCCAGCCGCGCGTTGAGCGAACCGAGGTGATCGCGGAAGAGCCTGCCAGAACGGGTCGCCGGGACGACGCCGAGCCCGACCTCGGCCGAGACCAGCACGAGCCTCGCGCGGCACGACGCCACCGCGCCGACAAGGCGGGCGCAGGCGCGTTCCACCTCGTCGGCGCCCTCGCCGTCCCAGGCGCCCGCGTCGTCCACGACACTGGTCAGCCACGTGGCGACGTCGTCCACCAGCACGGGAGGGTCGTCCGGCTCCGCCGCGGCCAGCAGGGCGGGCAGCTCGGCGGGGGAGGGGGTCTCGACCGTGCGCCACGTGCCGGGGCGGCGGTCGACGTGCCGGGCGATCCTGGCGTCCCACTCGGCGTCGCCGGGGTGGCGGCGAGCGGTCGCCACGTAGGTCGCGGGACCGCTCAGCAGGCCCTCGGCGTGGGCGGACTTGCCGGACCTGGCACCACCGAGCACGAGCGTCCGGTGCGCCGCGGTGTCATCTCTCACAGCGTCGCACCGATTCCCCTCGCTCACCCGAACGGCATAACCTGCGAGCACGTTACCCGCAGGACGCACGAGGGGAGGCCGCCGTGGACTACCGGTGGCGCTACCAGGACGAGCAGGGGCGCGACGTGGACGGCCCGGACGTCACGTTCGCCGACCAGGCCGACGCCGAGGACTGGTTCGGCGAGCGGTGGCAGGACCTCGCGAACGCGGGCGTGGCCGGGGTGACCCTGCTGCGCGCCGAGTCGGAGGTCTACGGCCCCATGTCCCTGGGGCCCGCTTCCTGATCGCGGCGCGCGAACGGCCCGCCGCACGTCGTGCGCGACGGGCCGTCCGCGGGGTGATCAGGGGGCCTGGGTCAGGGCCGGGTCGGTCTCGACCACGCCCTCCAGCACCTCGTCGATCTTCGTCAGGACCTCGGCCTCCAGCTTCACGCCGGCCGCCTTCACGTTCTCGTGCACCTGCTCCGGGCGGGACGCGCCGATGATCGCGCTGGCCACGTTCGGGTTCTGCAGCACCCACGCCACCGCGAGCTGAGCCAGCGACAGGCCGACCTCGTCCGCGATCGGCTTGAGCTTCTGGACCTTCTCCAGCACCTCGTCGCGCATGAACCGCGCGATCATCTTCGAGCCGCTCTCGTCGGTCGCCCGCGAGCCCTCGGGGATCTGACCACCGGGCGTGTACTTGCCGGTGAGGACGCCCTGCGCGATCGGCGACCACACGATCTGGCTGAGGCCCTCGCGCTCGGAGGCGGGCACGACCTGGTCCTCGACGACCCGCCACAGCATCGAGTACTGCGGCTGGTTGGAGATGAACGGGACGTTCAGCTCGCGGGCGAGCGCCGCGCCGCGGGTGATCTGCTCGGCGTTCCACTCGGACACGCCGATGTAGAGCGCCTTGCCGGAGCGCACGACGTCGGCGAACGCCAGCATCGTCTCCTCCAGCGGCACCGTGCGGTCGAACCGGTGCGCCTGGTAGAGGTCGACGTAGTCCGTCTGGAGCCGCTTCAGGGAGGCGTCGATCGACTCCATGACGTGCTTGCGACCCAGACCGCTGTCGTTGGGCCCCTTGGGACCGGTGGGCCAGTACACCTTGGTGAACAGCTCGTAGGAAGCCCGCCGCTCACCGGCCAGCGCGCGACCGAGGACGGACTCGGCGGCCGTGTTGGCGTACACGTCGGCGGTGTCGAAGGTCGTGATGCCCGCGTCGAGCGCGGCGCGGACGCAGGCCGTCGCCTGGTCCTCCTCGACCTGGGAGCCGTGGGTGAGCCAGTTGCCGTACGAGATCTCGCTGATGTTCAGGCCACTGCGGCCGAGGCGTCGGAACTCCATGACCGCAGCCTAGCCCCGGATCGTTCGGCTTGCTAATGAAGCTCAGCGCACCGGGTCGCCCGCCTTCAGCCTGGGCTTGGGGACGCGCAGCTTGCGGAGCTGGCTGGCCCGGATGAACGAGTACCAGCCGATCGACAGGCCCTTGATCGGCTCGGTCGGGAACTTCGCGCGCACCCTCTTGGTGACCAGGCGGCCCAGCACGAAGCCCTCGACGATCATCGCGAGCAGCATGAACGTGGTCAGCAGCGTGGCGTACTGCTGGATCACCGGTGACGGGGTGAGCAGCGCGACGAACACGAGGATCGCCAGCGGCATGAACAGGCCCATGAGGTTGCGCCTGGCGTCGACCAGGTCGCGGATGTAGGCCTTGACCGGCCCGCGGTCGCGGGGCAGCAGGTACTTCTCCTCGCCGGAGAGCATCCGCTGACGGCGCTCCGCGGCGGCGGCGCGGCGCTCCTCCTTGCTCTGCTTGTTGCCCCGCATGCGCTTGAACGCCTCGCGCTGCGTGCGCGGCGGCGGGGGGACCGGGCCGCGGCGCCGGCCGGCGGCCTCGGTGCGCTTCGGCGTCGGGCGTCCCTTGCCGGGCGTGCGGCCCTTCTGCGCGTCGGCAGCCGTCACCTCCACCGCGGTGTCGGAAGCGGTGTCGGTGGTCTCGGTCGAGTCGCGGCGCAGGAACCTCACGACGTCAAGAGTAGGACAGCACTCCCCGTACCCTTCGCGAGGTGCGAGTACTGATCGCTCCCGACTGCTTCGGCGGCACCCTGACGGCGCGGGAGGCGGCCGAGGCGATGGCCTCGGGCTGGCGCTCGACCGCTCCGCGCGACGAGGTGGTGCTGCGTCCGCTCGCGGACGGGGGACCGGGATTCGTCGACGTCCTGCACGCCGCGCTGGGCGGTGACCTGCGCACCTCCACCGTCACGGGTCCGCTGGGCCGGCCGGTCGAGGCGGTCTGGCTGCTGCACGAGGGCACCGCGCACGTCGAGTCGGCCTCGGCGTGCGGACTGCACCTGGTGCCGGAGGACGACCGGGCGCGGGCGTGCGAACTCGTCACCACCCGTGGTGTCGGCGAGCTCGTCGCCGCGGCCCGCGACGCCGGCGCGCACACCGTCGTCGTCGGTCTCGGCGGGTCCGCCACGACCGACGGCGGCGCCGGGCTGCTGGCCGCGCTCGGCGCGGTGGCCGTGGACGACGACGGCACGCCGCTGAGCGGCGGCACCGCGCTCGCCCGCTGCGCCGGGCTCGACGGCGTCGCCGACCCCGGCGGCGTGCGCCTCGTCGCCGCCTCCGACGTGGAGAACCCCCTGCTCGGCCCGCACGGCGCCGCGACGGTGTTCGGGCCGCAGAAGGGCGCCGATCCGGCCGCCGCGGCCCGCCTGGAGGCAGGGCTGGCCCGGTTCGCCGACGTGCTCCCGCGCGACGTGCGCGACCAGCCGGGCGCCGGTGCCGCCGGCGGACTCGGCGCGGCCCTGCTCGCGCTCGGCGCGACCGTCGTCTCCGGCGCGGGGCTGGTGCGGGAGCTGACCGGGCTGGACGCCGCGCTGGACGCCGCGGACCTGGTCGTCACCGGAGAGGGCAGCTTCGACCGGCAGTCCCTGCGCGGCAAGCTCGTCACCTCCGTGGCGGGCGCCGCCGCCGAGCGCGGACTGCCGTGCCTGGTCCTCGCCGGGCAGGTCGGCGCCGGGCGCGGGGAGGCCGCCGCGGCGGGTGTCCGGGACCTCCGCTCGGTCGCCGAGCACGTCGGTTCGGCGGCGCGGTCGATGGCCGAACCCGCCGCGTCGCTGGCGTCGCTGGCCGCGCACGTGGCCCGCCAGTGGTCCACGTGACAGCGCACCCCGTCCGGCACGCGCTTCCGCTGTGTCACCATGGGTGGGGGAACAAAGCGGGTACCACCCGTGTTGCACGGGCGGTACCGCCCGCACAGGACCTCTGAGGGAGAGCCATGACGACCGCTCACGAAGCTGCCTCGACCGAGGCCGAGGCGCCGACCCACGGCGTGACGCTGACCGAATCAGCTGCCGTGAAGGCCAAGGCCCTGCTCGACCAGGAGGGGCGCGACGACATGCACCTCCGCATCGCCGTGCAGCCCGGCGGCTGCGCCGGCCTGCGCTACCAGCTCTTCTTCGACGAGCGCAGCCTCGACGGCGACGCGCTGCGCGACTTCGGCGGCCTGAAGGTGGCCGTGGACCGCATGAGCGCCCCCTACGTCGAGGGCGCGGTGATCGACTTCGTCGACACCATCGAGAAGCAGGGCTTCACGATCGAGAACCCGAACGCGGGCGGTTCCTGCGCCTGCGGCGACTCGTTCCACTAGTCGACCGCCGAGAAGGGCTGTCACCCCGCCGGGGTGACAGCCCTTCTCGCTGCTCCGGGCAGGTCAGCTCCCGTAGTCGCTCAGGCCCTCCACCTGCCGCGAGCAGCGCTCGTCCACCGACCAGGTGGCGGCGCCGGCGGGTTCGGGCAGCGGGGGGTGTGCGGTCGTGATGGAGGTCGGGAGCTGTGCGCAGTCGGCGATCAGTTCGCTCGTGGTCGCCGCTTCGGAGGTGGTCACGTTCCGACCGTAGGACCGCGCTGAGACCGGCGACAGTCCTACCAAACGGTAGTGTTCGCCGCCGGGTCGCGCCCACCCGGACGGGCTGGTGCCGGTCCGGGGACAACGGTCAGTTCGAAGGAGAGTCGACCCGCGGCTGCCGTGCTCGAGCAGCGTCGGACGACCAGAGACAAGGGGAGGGCCGCCTGGTGCCCACAGCCGTCAGCGGAAGCATCGCCACCGACCACCTGATGCACTTTCCGGGGAGGTTCGCCGACCAGCTGGTCGCCGACCGCCTCGACCGCGTCTCGCTGAGCTTCCTCGTGGACGACCTCGTGGTCCGGCGGGGCGGCATCGGCGCCAACATCGCGTTCGGCATGGGGGTGCTGGGCTGCTCGCCCGTGCTCGTGGGCGCCGTCGGCCAGGACTTCGCCGACTACCGCTCCTGGCTGGAGAGGCACGGCGTGGACTGCTCCGGCGTCCTCGTCTCCGAGGTGGCGCACACCGCCAGGTTCGTGTGCACCACCGACGACGACATGAACCAGATCGCCTCCTTCTACGCGGGCGCCATGTCGGAGTCCCGCAACATCGAGCTGGCGCCGATCGCGGACCGCGTGGGCGAGCTCGACCTCGTCCTGATCAGTCCGGACGACCCGGCCGGGATGCTCCGGCACGCCGAGGAGTGCCGCCAGCGGGGCTACTCGTTCGCGGTCGACCCGTCCCAGCAGCTCGCGAGGATGGACGGCGCGCAGGTCCGCGACTTCGTCGAGGGGGCTCGCTACCTGTTCAGCAACGACTACGAGTGGGAGCTGCTGCTCCAGAAGACCGGCTGGACCGAGCAGGACGTGCTGTCCAGGGTCGGGCTGCGGATCACCACGCTCGGCGAGAAGGGCGTGGAGATCGTCGGGGCCGACGGCACCGCGCTCCAGGTGCCCGCGGTGCCCGAGCTGGGCAAGGTCGACCCGACCGGTGTCGGTGACGGGTTCCGCGCCGGGTTCCTCGCCGGCACCACCGCCGGTCTGGGCCTGGAGCGCGCCGCCCAGCTCGGTTCGCTGATCGCCGTGCTGGTGCTGGAGACGGTGGGCACGCAGGAGTGGGTGCTCGACCGCGAGCCGGCCCTCGCCCGCGTCCGCGAGGCGTTCGGCCCGGTGGCCGCGCAGGAGATCGCGGCGGTCGTCCCCGCCTGATCGCTGACCGGTTCCGGTGGTGGTGGAGCGCGTCCGCCACCACCGGCGATCGGCTCACCTCCCGCTGCTCCCGGCAGCGGCTGCGCTGAACCGGTCCTGAGTGCATCCTCGTGAGTGGTCTGATCCACTCGGCGCGAGGAGCCCCCATGTCGGAGTACCTGTTCGGTCGTACCGGGGCGCTGCTCGACCCGCACCTCGACGCGCTGGCGAGCCTGCTGGACGGACGCACCACCACGAGCCTGGAGCGGACCGGCGTCACCGAGGGGTGGCGCTGCCTGGAGATCGGCGGGGGCGGTGGCTCCGTCGCGCGCTGGCTCGCCACCCGCGTGGGAGCGGCCGGCCACGTCACCGTCACCGACGTCGACACCGACCGCCTCGGTCACCTCGACGGTCCCACGACGACCGTCCTGCGGCACGACGTCGTCCACGACGACCTCCCGCCCGCCGCCCACGACCTCGTGCACGCGCGTCTCGTGCTGTGCCACCTCCCGCAGCGGGAGGCCGTGCTGGGCAGACTGCGCGAGACCCTGCGGCCCGGCGGCTGGCTGGCGCTGGAGGAGTTCGACGCCGAGCGGTTCGCCGTGCTCGCCGCCCCGAGCCCCGCCGACGCGGCGCTGCTCACCAAGAGCGTCGCGGCGCTCACGAGCCTGCTGGAGAAGGCGGGCACGGAGCTGCGCTGGGGCTCGCGCGCGGCCACCGCCCTGCGCGACGCCGGGTTCCGCGACGTCGAGGGCGTGCAGGCCGGTGAGACGTGGGTCGGCGGCTCACCGGGCAGCAGGCTCCTGCGCACCAACCTGAGGCAGGTGCGCGAGCGCGCCCTCGCCGCGAAACTGCTGACCGAGGACGAGCTGGACCGGTTCGACGAGCTGGTGGTTCACCCGGCCGTGGAGCTGCGCTCGTTCCTGCTGTGCTCGGTCCGGGGCCGCCGCTGAACCCCGTCGCCGCCGAGCCCCGTGACCGCTGAGCCCCGTGACCGCTGAGCCCGTGACCGCGGAGCCCCGTCACCACGGAGGCCCCGTCACCGAGCGAACTCGGTGACGGGGCCTCCGCCGAACACGTGGCGGTCAGAGCTTCACGGGGTAGTGCGGCTCCGGGACCACGGGCTTGATCCGGCCCTCGACGAAGATGCCGTGCCAGATCATGAAGACCAGCAGCGCCCAGATGCGGCGGCTGTGGTCCTGCACGCCCGACCGGTGCTCCTCGATCAGCCGCAGCACCGCGCCCTTGTCGATGTACTGGTCGGTCTGCGACTGGTTCACCGTGTCCACGGCCCAGTCGTGCATCTCGTCCTTCAGCCAGTGCCGGATCGGCACCGGGAAGCCGAGCTTGCGCCGCTCCAGCACGTGCCTGGGCACGATGTCGCGGATCGCCCTGCGCAGGGCGTACTTCGTCGTCTCCTTGGTGATCTTCAACTCGGACGGGATCTGGCTGGCGATCCGGAAGACCTCGGGGTCCAGGAACGGCACCCGCAGCTCCAGCGAGTTCGCCATCGTCACCTTGTCGGCCTTGACCAGGATGTCGCCGCGCAGCCAGGTGAACAGGTCCACGTGCTGCATCCGGGTCACCGGGTCCCAGTCCTGCGACTGCCGGTACGGCCCGGCCGTGGCGTCGGCGTGGGACACGCTCGGGTCGTAGGACCGCAGCACCTGCCGCAGCAGGTCGTCCAGGAAGATGCGCGCGTTGCCGTAGTAGCGCTCCTCCAGGGTCAGCGCGCCCCGGCGCAGCAGGTCCTTGCCCCGGACGCCGTGCGGGATCTTCGTCGACACGCGGCCCATGGCCTTGCGCAGCGTGGTGGGCACCTTGTCGAACGGCGCCAGCGACAGCGGCTCGCGGTAGATCGTGTACCCGCCGAACAGCTCGTCCGCGCCCTCGCCGGACAGCACGACCTTCACGTGGCGGCGCGCCTCGCGGGCGATGAACCACAGCGGCACCAGCGCCGGGTCGGCCACCGGGTCGTCCAGGTACCAGGTGATCAGCGGCAGGGAGTCCATCATCTCCTGCGCCGTCACCGTCCTGACCACGTGCTTCACACCGATCGCCGCCGCCGACTCCGCGGCCACGTCGACCTCGGAGAAGCCGGAGCGCTGGAAGCCCGTGGTGAACGTGATCAGGTCCGGGTTGTGCTCCTTGGCCAGCGCCGCGATCACCGTGGAGTCGATGCCGCCGGACAGGAACGAGCCGACCGTCACGTCCGCGCGCATGTGCTTGGCGACCGAGTCGCGCAGCGCGGCGGTGATCTCGTCGTAGAGCGCGTTCGCCTCGACGTCGTTGTTCACCGTGCGGGGGCGGAACTCGGCGGGGAAGTACCGCTGGCTCACCGGCTCGCCGCCCGGCGACACCGTGAACGAGGTGCCCGACTCGACGCGGCGCACCTCGTCGTGCAGCGACTCCGGCTCCGGCACGTACTGGAGGATCATGTAGTGCTGGAGCGCCTTGCGGTCGACCTTCGGCTCGATGCCGATGGTCCCGGCCAGCTCCAGCACGCTCTTCTTCTCGCTGGAGAACGCGACGCCGTGCGGGCCGACCGCGTAGTACAGCGGCTTGATGCCGAACGGGTCGCGCGCGCCGAACACGACGCGGCGCTGCGAGTCCCAGATCAGGAACGCGAACATGCCCCGCAGCCGCGCGACGGCCGACGGGCCCATGTGGTGGTACGCCGCGACGATCGTCTCGGTGTCGCCGTCGGTGGCGAACCGCGTGCCGTACTGCGCGGTCAGCTCCGCCCGCAGCTCCAGGTAGTTGTAGATCTCACCGTTGAACAGGATCGTGTACCTGCCGGGCGCCTCGGGCGGACCCCAGTGCAGCGGCTGGTGCGAGTTCTCGATGTCGATGATCGACAGTCGGTTGAAGCCGAAGACGATCTCGTCGCCCTGCCAGGTGCCGCTCTCGTCGGGGCCGCGGTGCCGCTGGCAGCGCAGCGCTCCGGCGACGGCCGAGCGCGCGTGCTCGGCCTCGTTCTTGCTAGGGCTTACCAGTCCCACGAAGCCGCACAAGGCTCTCGCAACCTCTCATCTCGCCGGCGTAGAAGTGCCCAGTATGCCGGGGAGCCGTTCCGCGCCGGACGGCGGCGCTTCGTGAGGTGACGCATACTCCGGGAAGTCACCCGCGTGTGACGTGAAATGCACCGGGTGGCGCGTGCCCCGAGGGGGTGACGCCGGTCGTGCTGGGCTACGCTCCCGCATGATCCCGGCACGGAGACTCTCCTGGCCGGACCGCGTGTTTTTCACCCGGCTCGCGACCACCACCGCGAGTCGTGCACCGTCTGCGAGGAGGCGCGAGCAGTGGGCCTGAAGGAGGGCACCGGGGCAGCACGGCTGGCCAAGGTCGCCGGGCTGGTAGGCCTGGTCGGCATCGGGGCCACCGGTTGCTCCGCGGAGGAGGTTATGCGGTTCGGCTGGCCGGTCGGCGTCACGCCGCAGGCCGAGCGGATGCGCGAGCTGTGGACCGGATCCGTGATCGCCGCGCTGGTCGTCGGTGTGATCGTCTGGGGCTTGATCCTGTGGTCGGTCGCGTTCCACCGGAAGAAGAGCGACGAGCTGCCCAGGCAGACCGCGTACAACCTGCCGCTGGAGATCGTTCTGATCGTCGTCCCGACGATCATCGTGGCCGTGTTGTTCTACTTCACCGCGATCACGCAGAACTTCGTGACGGACAAGTCGGAGAACCCCGACGTCACCGTCGACGTGATCGCGTTCCAGTGGAACTGGGAGTTCCAGTACCCCGAGTTCGCGACCGAGGAGACGCAGGCGCCGGTCAGCACCGTCGGCACCTCCGACGAGGTTCCGCTGCTGGTCGTCCCGAGCGGCAAGTCGATCCGCTTCAACCTGCGGTCGACCGACGTCATCCACTCGTTCTTCGTGCCGGAGTTCCACTTCAAGCGCGACGTCTTCCCGGACCCCGAGAAGAACAACCAGGACAGCTCGTTCGAGGTCACCAAGATCGACCGCGAGGGCTCGTTCGTGGGTCGCTGCGCCGAGCTGTGCGGCACGTACCACGCGGTGATGAACTTCGAGGTCCGCGCACTGGCCGCCGACGACTTCGACCGGTACATGGAACTGCGCCAGCAGGTGAACCAGGACACCGGCCGCAGCTACACGGCTTCCGAGGCGCTCGCCGAGATGAACTGCGGCGAGCTGTGCACGCCGTACTCGGTCACGACCCGTCCGTTCGACACCGACCGGAAGGCCCGCGAGGCGTCCGGTGACAGCAACTGATCCGGGAGCGAGGAAGTCATGAAGGTCGAAGCCCGGATTTTTGACTTGGTCGCCGGTTTCTCGTTCCTGATGGCCGTCGTGTACGGCTTCTGGGCGAAGGAGCCGGTCGGCATCGTGGCTCTCGCGCTGACCGGTGGGCTCGCGCTCATCGTCGGCACGTACTTCCGCTTCGTGGCGCGGCGCATCGAGCTGCGGCCGGAGGACAACCCCGAGGCCGAGGTCAGCGACGGCGCGGGCGAGCTGGGCTTCTTCAGCCCCGGCAGCTACTGGCCCGTCGCGCTGGCCGCCGCCGCGGCGGTCGGCGGTGTCTCGCTGGCGTTCTTCCACGTCTGGCTGCTGGTCATCGCCGTGGTGCTCATCCTGATCGCCGTCGGCGGCCTGGTGTTCGAGTACCACACCGGCCCGAGCCACAACTGATCCACCGCACGACGACCGCGGCCCCCGACCTGGTTCCAGGTCGGGGGCCGCGGTCGTCGTGCGGTGGGAGCCGGGCGGCGGGAGTCAGGCGGCCGCGGGCGGCGCCTGGTACTTGTCGGCGTACTCCTGGCCGGACAGGTGCAGGATGTTGTAGATGATCTCGTCGGTGACCGATCGCAGCACCGGCAGCGACTCGTGCAGCCCCTCGTAGCGGGAGAAGTCCATCGGCTTGCCGAAGCGCACCGTCACCCGGCAGCGGCGCGGCACCCTGCGCCCCACCGGCAGCAGCGCGTCCGTGCCGATCAGCCCCACCGGCACCACGGGAGCGCCGGACTCCAGCGCCATGCGCGCCACGCCCGTGCGGCCGCGGTGCAGCATGCCGTCCAGCGAGCGCGTGCCCTCCGGGTAGATCACGAACGCCTCGCCCCTGGCCAGGATGCGCCCGGCGGCGTCGAGCGAGTCGCGCGCGGCCCTGCCCTCGCCCCGGCGCACCGGCACGTGGCCCAGCGAGGTGAAGTACCAGCGCGACAGCGCGCCGCGCAGCCCCGTGCCCTCGAAGTACTCGGCCTTGGCGAGGAACGCCACCCGCCGCTGCACGACCATCGGGATGACGACGCTGTCGACGAACGACAGGTGGTTCGGCGCGAGGATGACGGCACCCTCCGCCGGAACGTTCTCCAGACCTTCCACGGTCGGCCGGTAGATCAACTGCATCACCGGACCGACCACGCGTTTCAGGACCGTGTAGAGCACGACAAGACCTCCTCGCCACCCGTGTCGGGGCAGCATCCACCCACCGTGTTGCGGACGTGTTGCGGAAAGTTCAGGAACCGCGGAGCTGTGTCGACAACGTCGCCCAGCCCCGCAGGAGTTCCGCCGCCGCCCCGCTGTCGACGGCGGCCGCCACGTCCGTCAGAGCGGCGGCCAGATCGGCGTGCAGGTCGCCGGACAGCCCGCGGTGCGCCGCCACGGCGCCCGCCGCGTTGACGAGCACGGCGTCGCGGACCGGACCGGGCTTGCCGCTGACCAGCTCGCGCACCACCTCGGCGTTGGTCGCCGCGTCACCGCCCAGCAGGTCCTCCGGCAGCGCCGGACGCACACCGAGCACCGACGGGTCGATCCGGTCGGTGCGCACCACACCGCCGTCGGCCACCCACACCGAGGTCGTGGTGGTGGTGGTGATCTCGTCCAGGCCGTCGTCGCCCCGCACGACCAGCGCGGTGGAGCCCCGGCGGGCGAACACCCCGGCGACGAGCGGCGCCGCGGCCTCCCGCGCGCAGCCGATCAGGCCCACGACCGGCTGGGCCGGGTTGGTGAGCGGACCGAGCAGGTTGAACGCCGTGGGGATGCCCATCTCGCGGCGCGGCCCCGCGGTGTAGCGGAAGGCGGGGTGGAACACCGGGGCGAAGCAGAACCCGATGCCCAGCTCGGCCACCGTGCGCTGCACGCCCGCGGGTTGCAGGTCGATCGCGACGCCCAGCGCCTCCAGCACGTCGGCGGTGCCGCACTTCGACGACGAGGCGCGGTTGCCGTGCTTGACCACCGGGACACCGGCGGCGGCGGTCACGATCGCCGCCATCGTGGAGATGTTCACCGAGCCGGACTGGTCGCCGCCGGTGCCGACGAGGTCGGTGGCGCGGACGTCCACGCTGAAGAGGCGGGCGTGCCGCAGCATCGTCTTGGCGATGCCGTCGATCTCCTCCGGCGTCTCGCCCTTGGCGCGCAGCGCGACCGCGAACGCGGCGATCTGGGCCTGCGTGGCATCACCGGACATGATCTGGTCCATCGCCCAGCCCGCGTCGTCCTCGGTCAGGTCGACCCGGGCGATCAGCCGGTTGAGCAGCGAGGGCCAGGTTCTCGTCTCCGCCATGACCCGGCGCTCAGCCGCGGACGGCGGGCAGTGCTGCGGAGGAGCGCAGCACCTCGGCGACGGTCTCGGCCGCGGCCAGCGGGTCGAGCGGGTGCACGATCACGGCGTCCGCCTGCGACCACGTGGCCAGCCAGCGGTCGTCCCTGCGACGCACCGCCACCACGATCGGCGGGCAGTCGGTGATCTCGTTCTTGAGCTGCCGGGACAGGCCCATGCCACCGGTGGGCTGCGCCTCGCCGTCGAGGATCGCGAGGTCGATGCCGCCCTGGTCGGCCTCGTAGAGGACCTCGGCGACCGTGCCGGCCTCGACGTAGGTGACGCGCCCCAGGTCGGGGGCGGGTCGGCGACCCACGGCCGTGACGATCGTCTCACGCACCTCGGGGCGGTGGCTGAACACCAGGATCTTCGTGGTCTGCGTGCTCATGTGCTCGATCCTCCGGCGGGTCGGTCGACCTGGTTCCCCGATGCTATCCGCGACCGGCCGTCGCGCCAGCACCCGGTGGTCGGACGACGGCCGGGCGCGGGCCGCTCTCCGGAGGAGTCGCGGAAGACTGTGACGCGCAGAACACGCGTCCTCGCTCACCACGACCGGGGCGAACCCGGTCCGGTCCGGTCGTCGCCGACTACTCGGTGTGGGGCTGCAACGCGTCCCAGCCGAGCGAGTCGCCCCCGAGGCGCTGCGCCAGTCCCGCCATCCGGGAACGCTCCTGGGCGCAGTGCAGGGCGTCGAGCACCTGCACCCGCACCGCGTGCTGGTGACCGGGGCGCTCCGCGTCCCGGCGCAGCAGCCAGCCGTCTTGAGCGAGCAGCTCCGAGGCTCGTTCTACCTGGTCAGAGGGTATGCTGAGGTGGTGACGCAGCACAGCCTCGGCGTCCGCTCGCCACCGCGGCGAACGGGCCAGAACGGCCGAATCGGCCTCCGCGGGGTCGAACGCCTCGGCGACGACGACCAGCCCCGGCGCGTCCACGTCGAGGGGAGGCGTCCTGCGTCGGGAGGCCCACGCCCGCAACCGGTCCAGCAGTCCCGTCCCCATCGCTCACCCTCCGTCACGTCCACCGCCTCCGACCCGCGGCGGACCCGATGGGCGAGGCGAAAACCTGCAAGCAATAATGCGTCGTGTGACAACGGCAGCGCCCTCCATCGGCCAGCGCGTGCACTCGCTGAACCGCCCGAACATGGTCAGCGTCGGCACGATCGTCTGGCTGTCCAGTGAGCTCATGTTCTTCGCGGGGCTCTTCGCCATGTTCTTCACGGTGAAGGCCCAGAACGAAGGTCCGTGGCCCCCAGAGCCGACCGAGCTGAACGTGCCCCAGGCGCTGTTCTTCACGACCATCCTGGTGGCCTCGTCCTTCACCTGCCAGTGGGGAGTCTTCGCCGCTGAGCGCGGGGACGTGTTCGGTCTCCGCCGGTGGTACGTCGTCACCCTGGTGATGGGCCTGATCTTCGTGGCCGGCCAGGGTCTGGAGTACTACGAGCTCGTGCACCACGGGACGACCATCCCGTCGTCGGCGTACGGCACGGTCTTCTACCTGACCACCGGCTTCCACGGTCTGCACGTGATCGGCGGGCTCGTCGCGTTCGTGTACCTGCTCGTGCGAACCAAGCTGAGCAAGTTCACCCCTGCCCAGGCCACCTCGGCGATCGTCGTGTCGTACTACTGGCACTTCGTCGACATCGTGTGGATCGGCCTGTTCGCCGTCATCTACATCGTGCCCTGACGCCAGCAGCACGAGCCCCGAACTGACAGCAAGGGTTGCCGCACACATGACCACCACCAACACCACACGGAACCGGAAGCGCACGAAGGCGCGCCGACGGATCTCCGGCCTGCTCGCGCTCGGCTTCGCCCTGCTCAGCGCAGGATTCTTGTTCAGCGCCTTCGCGCCGGAGCCGCAGATCGCGCAGGCCCAGGAGGACACCGCGCAGGTGAGGCTGGGCGAGCAGCTCTACAACAACACCTGCATCACCTGTCACGGCTCCAACCTCGACGGCGTGCAGAGCCGCGGCCCGAGCCTCATCGGCACCGGCGACGCGGCGGTCTACTTCCAGGTCTCCAGCGGTCGCATGCCGCTGGCGCGCCAGGAGGCCCAGGGGCAGCGCAAGCCGACGAAGTTCACGCCGGAGGAGATCGACGCCCTCGGCGCGTTCATCCAGTCGCGCGGCGGCGGCCCCGAGCGGCCGGAGGAGTCCGGCGCGGCCCTGCGCGGTGTCAACACCGCCCGCGGCGGTGAGCTGTTCCGGCTCAACTGCACCTCGTGCCACAACTTCACCGGTCGCGGCGGGGCGCTGTCGTCCGGCAAGTACGCGCCGAACCTGGACGGCGTGACCGAGGAGCAGATCTACACCGCCATGCTCTCCGGCCCGCAGAACATGCCGAAGTTCTCCGACCGGCAGCTCTCGCCGGAGGAGAAGCAGGACATCATCGCGTACATCAAGTCCGTCACCAACGGGAACAACAACCCCGGTGGCGCCCCCCTCGGCGGGTTCGGTCCCGTCTCCGAGGGTCTGATCGCGTTCATCGTGGGGATCGCCGCCCTCGTCGGCGTGACCCTCTGGATCGGAGCCAAGGCATGAGCGGCGAGAAGCCGAAGGAACTGCCCAGCGACGACGAGCTCGCGCAGATGAGCCGGGACGAGCTCGTCCGGCTGGGCACCGAGCTCGACGGCGTCGAGCTCGTGCACTACGAGGAGAAGTGGCCCGTCAAGGGCACCAGGGCAGAGAAGCGCGCCGAGCGCGGCGTCGCCGCGTGGTTCGCCGTCGCCGCACTGGCCGGCATCGCCTTCCTGGCCCTCTTCCTCTTCTGGCCGTGGCAGTACGAGGTCCCCGGCAGCGACCGGCACTTCCTGTACGCCCTGTACACGCCGCTGATCGGTTTCACGCTCGGCCTGTCGATCCTGGGTCTCGGCGTGGGCGCCCTGCTGTACACGAAGCGGTTCATCCCGGACGAGCTCGCGGTCCAGCAGCGTCACGACCTCGGCTCCTCCGAGGTCGACAAGGCCACCCTGATCGCCGAGCTGGGCGACGCGGGTGAGCGCAGCACGCTCGGCCGGCGCTCGCTCATCAAGCGCACGGCCGGTCTCGGCGCCGGTGTCTTCGGCCTCGGTGTCCTGGCCGTCCCGCTGGGCGGTCTGATCCGCGACCCGTGGAAGCACAGCGACACCAAGGAGTCGCTGTGGCACACGGGCTGGCTGCCCGAGAACGGCGAGAAGGTCTACCTCCGCCGCTACACCGGTGTCGCCCACGAGATCGCGCTCGTCCGTCCGGAGGACATCGAAGCGGGCGGTTTCGAGACCGTCTTCCCGTTCCGCGAGTCGGAGCGCGAGGACGAGAAGGCTCTCGTCGCGGCCATCAAGCGGGCGGACAACCCCGTCATGCTGATCCGCTTCCGCCCTGGTCAGCAGGTCACGAAGCGTGCAGGGCAGGAAGACTTCAACTACGGTGACTTCTACGCGTACTCCAAGGTCTGCACCCACCTCGGTTGCCCGGCCTCGCTGTACGAGCAGCAGACCGGCCTGCTGCTGTGCCCGTGCCACCAGTCCCAGTTCGACGTCTTCCACTACGCGAAGCCGCGATTCGGTCCGGCGACCAGGGCGCTGCCGCAGTTGCCGATCACGGTTGACGAGGACGGCTATCTGATTGCACGCGGCGACTTCATCGAGGCCGTCGGCCCGGCGTTCTGGGAGCGAAAGTCATCATGAGTGCCATCACGACACCCACGAAGCGGCCCAAGGCCGCCGCTCGTGCGGCCGGTGGAGCGGCGAAGTGGGCCGACGACCGCTACCACGCGGCCGGCGGCCTGCGGAAGCAGCTGAACAAGGTCTTCCCGACCCACTGGTCCTTCCTGCTCGGTGAAGTCGCGCTGTACAGCTTCATCATCCTGCTGCTGTCCGGCACGTACCTCGCGCTGTTCTTCGACCCGTCGATGGAAGAAGTCGTCTACGACGGTCCGTTCGCCAACTTGCAGGGCGTGGACATGTCCCGCGCCTACGAGTCGTCGCTGGAGATCTCCTTCGACGTCCGCGGCGGCCTGTTCGTCCGCCAGGTGCACCACTGGGCCGCCCTGCTGTTCATGGGCGCGATCGTGGTCCACATGTTCCGGATCTTCTTCACGGGCGCGTTCCGCCGCCCCCGCGAGGTGAACTGGGTCATCGGCATCCTGCTGTTCATGCTCGGCGCGATCGAGGGCTTCCTCGGCTACTCGCTGCCCGACGACCTGCTCTCCGGAACGGGTCTTCGCGTCATGGCGGCACTGCTGCTGTCGTTCCCCGTCGTGGGCAGCTGGATCAACTGGCTCGCGTTCGGCGGCGAGTTCCCCGGCACGGAGATCATCCCGAGGTTCTACACGCTGCACATCCTGCTGATCCCGGCGATCCTGCTGGGCCTGGTGGCGGTGCACCTGGCGCTGGTCTGGTACCAGAAGCACACCCAGTTCCCCGGCGTGGGCCGCAAGGAGACCAACGTCGTCGGCGTGCGCATCATGCCGGTGTTCGCGGCCAAGGGCGGCGGCTTCTTCGCCCTCGTCGTCGGCGTCACGGCGATCATGGGCGGCGTGTTCCAGATCAACCCCATCTGGAACTTCGGCCCGTACAACGCGGGTCAGGTCTCGGCCGGTGTGCAGCCCGACTGGTACATGGGCTGGACCGACGGTCTGATCCGCCTGTGGCCGGCGTGGGAGTTCTACATCGGCAACTACACGATCCCCGAGCCGTTCCTGCCGTTCATCCTGGGCCTGCCCCTGCTGACCGGTCTCGCGGCGGTCTACCCGTGGATCGAGCGGAAGCTGACCAAGGACTACGCGCACCACAACCTGCTCCAGCGTCCGCGCGACGTGCCGGTGCGCACCTCGCTGGGCGCGATGGCGATCACGTACTTCATGGTGCTGCTGATCTCCGGTGGCAACGACATCATCGCGTTCCAGTTCGACATCTCGCTCAACGCGATGACGTGGGCCGGTCGCATCGGCATGTTCGTGCTGCCGCCGCTGGCGTACTTCATCACCTACCGCATCTGCATCGGCCTCCAGCGGGCCGACCGCGAGGTGCTGGAGCACGGCGTCGAGACCGGCATCATCAAGCGCCTGCCGCACGGCGAGTTCATCGAGCTCCACCAGCCGCTGGCCGGCGTGGACGCTCACGGCCACCCGCTGCCCCTGGCCTACCAGGGCGCTCCGGTGCCGAAGAAGATGAACGCGCTCGGTTCGGCCGGCCACCCGGTTCCGGGCAGCACGATGACCCCGGACCCGCCGGAGGAGACCGTGGCACTGGAGCGCGCCCGTGCGCAGCGGGGCGTCTCCAGCGACGTCGGCGCCCTGAGCGCCGAGAACGAGCCGGAGCTCGCGGGCAAGCCGCAGCAGCCCGAGTCCTGAGGTCGGTGCCGACACCCGTCGGCACCGACGCGAGAGGCCCCCGTCCTGCACAGGACGGGGGCCTCTCGCGTCGGGCGGGAGCGCGTCCTACTCGTCCAGGCCGATGGCGAACGCCGCGTCGGAGTCGCGCTTGGAGTAGGAGCGGAAGGCGATGTGGGTGTCGGTGTTGAGCACGCCCGGCACCTTGCTGATCCGGGCTGGCACCAGCGCGGCGAGGTCCTCGTGCTGGGACACCTTCACCACGGCGATCAGGTCGACGTCTCCCGCGCAGGAGTAGACCTCGTTGACGCCGTCGATGTCGGCGATCGCCTGCGCCGCATCGGGAATGCTGTCCGCCGAAGCCTGGATCAGCACTATCGCGGTGACCACAGTGGCCCTCCTCGTTCTCGGTGAGGAGACCGAGCCTAGGGCATGTCCGCGTGCCGGTACTGGTCACGACCGGCCGCCGCCAGGTCGGCCCACGCCCGCCACGACCCGGCGGCCGAGGCGGGGGAGGACCACGGCTGCTCGCAGTGCACGAGCCGGGTGCCCGGCTGGTCGAGCCAGCGCAGCACCACCCCGGTCTCCTCGGCGGGGGCGCCGCGCAGCGGGCCCTCCTCGGGCAGCACCGTCTCGGCGGAGGCGACCAGCGCGGCCACGACGGGCATCGGGGGCACGCCGCGCCGCGCGACACCGGCCGACGCGAGACGGCCGTGGCGCACGACGGCGAACTCCCAGCCGCCCTCGCCGTCGGGACGGGCGGCCACGAGCTCCGGCAGGGCCGCGAGCCCGGCGAGCCGCTGCCCGCGGTCCAGGGACCGCACGAGGGCGGCGATGCGGTCGCGGCGGTTCGCGGCCTCCTCGAAGCGCTCCGCGAGCGCCAGCTCGTCGAGCTGGGCGGCCAGCGCGTGCAGCGGAGCGGTGTCCCGCCCCTGCACGAGCGCGTGCAGCGCCCGCACGGCGGGGGAGTACTCCTCCGGGGTCTGCCGGCCCGCGCACGGGGCCGCGCAGCGTCCCAGCTCGGCCAGCGCGCACGGCGTGCCGTTCTGCCCGCGCGCCGGAATGCGGATCTTGCACGCGCGCAGCGGCAGCGCCTCCAGCAGCACGTCGTGCGCCGCCTCCGCGGCGCGTCTGGTGCGGAACGGGCCGAGCGCGCCGTCGCGGGCCTGGCGCACGGCCGACAGCCGCGGGTACGCCTCGTCGGTCAGCACGAGCCACCAGGCGTTGCCCGGCTCCTTGGAGCGCCGGTTGTAGGCGGGGCGGTGCGCCGCCAGCAGCCGCAGCTCCCGCACCTGCGCCTCCAGCGAGTGGGCGCAGGTGACGGCGTCGACCCGCACCGCCAGCGCCACCATCTCCCGCAGCCGCCGCCGGGTCTCGCTCGCGGTGAAGTACTGCCGCACGCGGCGTCGCAGGTCGGAGGCGGTGCCGACGTAGAGGACCTCCTCGCTGGGACCGCGGAACAGGTACACGCCGGGGGCGTGGGGCAGGTGCGCGGCCAGCTCCCGCTTGCGGCGCTGCTCGGCGGTGACCTCGGGCAGGTAGGAGAGCAGCTCCTCCAGCGAGTGCACGCCGACGTTGCCGACGCGCTCCAGCAGGGCGTGCAGCACCTCCACGGTGGCGCGGGCGTCGTCCAGCGCGCGGTGCGTGGGCCTGGTGCTGACGCCGAACAGGTCGGCCAGCGCGGACAGCCGGCAGCTCGGCGCCTCGTCGCGGCTCAGGACGCGCCGGGCGAGCCGCACGGTGCACACGACGGTGGGGCGCGGCCAGGTGTAGCCGTGACGCTCGCACGCGGCCTTCACGAACCCGGTGTCGAAGCCGGAGTTGTGGGCGACGAGCACGGCCCCCTCGGCGAACTCCAGGAACGCGGGCAGCACCGTCGCCATCGTGGGCGCGCCGGTGACCATCGCCTGCGTGATGCCGGTGAGGGCCACGATCTGCGGCGGGATGCCGATCTCGGGGTCGACGAGGGTGCCGAACTCGCCGATCACCCGTCCGCCGCGCACCTTCACCGCGCCGATCTCGGTGACGGCGTCGGTGGCGGCGCTGCCGCCGGTGGTCTCCAGGTCGAAGACCACGAAGGTGGTGTCGCGCAGAGGCGTGCCGAGCTCGTCGAAGGAGAGCTGGGCCTGTGCGGGTGCTGGGTTCGCGGCCATCGGGGGAGACGCTAACCGCGGCCACCGACAGTTCTCCGAGGCCCGTGCGCTGTGAGCGCCCCTACCGAGCCGTAGCCTGTACCGGTGCACGACCCGACACCAGCGCGCGCTCCGGAGCTCCCGGACGCCGACGCCGTCTCGTCCGACCGGGACGACACGGCGGACGGCACCGCGCCGGGGACGGCCGGACCGGGTGAATCCACTGTGGACTGGGTGGCGCTGCCGGACGTGCTGCGGGCGAGGCTCGCGGAGCTGGCGGCCGACGCGCTCGGCGGCATGGCGAAGGTCGACGTGCCGCAGCAGCTGCGCCCGGTGGCGCGGTTCGCCCCGTCGAAGCGGGCCAGGCTCGGTGCGCCCGCGCTCGTGGCGGGTCTGAAGAACTCGCAGAACTTCCGCACGGCCGTCGTGGAGTGGCTGCGCGAGAACCGTGCCACCGCGCTGGAGCCGGACGCGCCGGACCCGGTGACCGCGGCCGCGGCGGCGATCCTGCTCGGCGACGAGGCGGCGGCGCAGCACGTCGAGCTGGTGGCCCGGCGTGCCGGTGACGCCGCGCTGCGCTCCGAGCGCGACGCCGCGGTCACCAGGGCGGAGCGGCTGGAGGCCGAGCTGGCGCAGCTGCGCGCCGACCGCGCGACGTCCACCGGGATCGCGGAGCGGGTGCGCGAGGAGGCGGAGGTCGAGCTGGAACGCCTGCGCAAGCGGCTGCGAGAGCAGGGCGTGAAGCTCCGCGAGGCGAAGGACCGCGCGCAGTCGGCCTCGGTGGAGGTGGACCGGGTGCGTGCCGAGGCGTCGAGGGAGATCGAGCAGCTGACCGGCGAGCGGGACCGCGAGCGCGAGCGGGCGGAGTTCGAGCGGGCGAGGACGGCGAGGGCCGAGGCCGACGCCGAGGTGGCGCGGCAGTCCGCCCGCGAGGCCCGGCAGGCCGACGAGGTGCGCCTGGCGCTGCTCGTGGACACCCTCGACGGCGCGGTCACCGGGCTGCGGCGCGAACTCGCGCTGGGGGGCGGGTCGGGACCGCGTCCCGCCGACCTGGTGCGGGGCGCCAGCGCGGCGCAGAGCGCGGTGGGGCGGGTCGAGGACCCGGCCGCGCTGGACCGGTTGCTCGCCCTGCCCGCCGTGCACCTGGTGGTCGACGGCTACAACGTCACCAAGACCGGCTACCCGGAGCTGTCGCTGTCCGACCAGCGGGACCGGCTCGTGCACCAGCTCGCGGTGCTGAGCGCGCGGACCCGCGCGGAGGTGACGCTGGTGTTCGACGGCGCCGGTGTCGTGGCCGTGCCCGCCGCGTCGCCGCGCGGGGTGCGGGTGCTGTTCAGCGATCCCGGCGTGCTCGCCGACGACGTCATCCGCGCGCTGGTCACGGCCGAGCCGGAGGGACGCCCGGTGGTGGTCGTCACCTCGGACCGCGCGGTCGCCGACTCGGTGCGCCGGCGCGGCGCCCACCCGGTGCCCTCGGCGGTTCTGCTCGCCCGGCTCGGACGTGTGTGAGCGAGAAGACGAAAGATTTTTTTAACAGTACCGCTGGTCACTTCACGAGGTCACGGCTACGCCGAACGAGCCCGTTCCGGTGCTCCTGTGCGTTTCGTCGACTCGGTGGTGGACGTACCGGCTCACGTTTCGTAATGTGACCGCGACTCGTGGCGGGCAGTCGTTCACCCCGGACGACGACACGGGGTCACCGCCGGAATCGGCCTGTCGGGGAGCCGGACCGGAGACGACTCGGATCGAGTGCGAACGCGCTGAGCGGCTGTGCGTCGTTCCCGTTCGTCCGGTAGGCGGTCCAGACCGAAGGAGACACGCGCGACTGTGGCGTCGCAACGACTCAAGCGCGGAATGCGCGGGGCGCTCGCTGCCACCGCGGTGGCAGCAGCAGCGGTCAGCATGTCGCCGGTGGCGGCGAGTGCTCAACCGGCGACCAACGCGTCCGATGCGCTGAAGAAGTTCAACGAGGTCTCCGAGAAGGCCACCGCGCTCAACGAGCAGGTCCTCCAGGCGGAGGAGGCGCTCAACGCGCGCAAGGGCGAACTCGAGAAGGCGAACGCCGACGTCGCCGCGGCCACCGAGGTCGAGAACCAGGCGAAGGCCGACGAGGAGCAGTTCCGGGTCCAGGTCGACCAGCTGACCGAGGCGTCCTTCGAGGGTGCGCGGTTCAACCAGCTGTCCGCACTGCTCGTGAGCGACTCGCAGCAGGACTTCCTCAACCGCATGTCGGCGCTGGGCGTGCTCGCCGCCGACAACAACGAGGCCCTCGACCGGCTCTCCGGAGCCGTGGCGAAGGCCGACGACGCGCGCTCGAAGGCCGCGGAGGCCCAGAGCCGCGCGCAGACCGCGACGGACGAGGCCGCGAAGGTGGCCGACGAGCTGCGGAAGAACCGCGACGAGCTGGAGAAGCAGAAGCGCGAGGTCAAGTCTCAGCTCGACGCCCTGTCGGCGCCCGAGCGCAAGACCGTGACCAGCAGCGGCGACATGTCGGACTTCGCCGTGCCGGCCAGCGCCGCGGGTACCGCGCTGAACTTCGCGCTGGCCCAGCGCGGCGAGCCCTACGTGTGGGGCGGCACCGGACCGGACGGCTGGGACTGCTCCGGCCTGATGATGAAGGCGTACGCCAACGCGGGTGTCAGCATCCCGCGCACCAGCAACGCCCAGGCCGGCGCCGGTCGCGCCGTGTCCCGCGCCGAGGTCCAGGCGGGTGACCTGATCATCTACAACGGCGGCAACCACGTCGGGATGGCCGTGAACAACTCCCAGGTCGTGCACGCCGCGACGG
Source organism: Umezawaea beigongshangensis (assembly GCF_016464305.1). Lineage (GTDB taxonomy): Bacteria > Actinomycetota > Actinomycetes > Mycobacteriales > Pseudonocardiaceae > Umezawaea_A > Umezawaea_A beigongshangensis. Next base: position 156,183 of record NZ_JAEIOJ010000010.1, on the reverse strand, counting down.
AGGGCGTTCCGGTCAAGGTCGTCGGGCTGAACGACCCGGGTTCGATCTACGCGATGCGCCGCATCGCGGGCTGAGACCTCCGCACCACGGGCGGGCTCCGCGCACCTGCGCGGGGTCCGCCCGTCGCTCTCCCCTAGCATCGGGGGTGTGATCGGAGCGGCTCGGCACCGGGCCCCGCTGGCCGCGGTCGTCGCCGCGACCCTGCTCGTCGGGCTCGCGGTCGCCGTGTTCCCGCCCTCCACCGGCGTCCCGGCGACCGGTTCGGCGCAGACGGTGGAGCTGGACGCGCGCCGCTCCGCCGTGGCCGACCTCCTCGACACCCGCGCGCGAGCGCTCCTGCACCGCGACGAGACCGCGTTCCTCGCCACGGTCGACCCCTCCGCCGACGAGGTGTTCCGCGACGCCCAGCGCGCCCTGTTCGGCAACCTCGCCGGGGTGCCGCTGGAGCACTGGTCGTACCGGCTGGACGCGCGATCCGCCGACGTGACCGGGCTGCACACCGCCGACGAGCTGTGGGCGCCGCCGGTGACCCTGGAGTACGCGCTGCGCGGGGCCGACCTCGCCCCGACCTCCCGTCCGCTGGCGTACCTGTTCGCCCGGCACGGCGACCGCTGGTACCTCGCGTCGGACACCGCGCTGGAGCGGCAGGGCCTGCGCACGTGGCGCGGGCCGTGGGACTTCGGGCCGTGCCTGACGCTGTCCTCGGCGGTGGGACTCGTGCTCGGTCGTCGCGGCGGCGAGGCGCTCGCCGCCCGCGTGCTCGCCGAACTCGGCCCGGCCGTCGCCGCGGTCACCGAGGTGTGGGGCACCGGCTGGGCGGGCCGGGTCGCCGTCGTCGTCCCGTCCGGGGTGGACGAGATGCAGACGCTCGTCGGACCGGGGTTCGCGGTCGGCTCCGCCGCGGCCGTCGCGGTCGCCGACCGGGTCGACAACGGCGCCGCGCGGGGCCAGCGGGTCGTGCTCAACCCGGCGGTCGCCCCGTCCCTGTCCCAGGAGTCGCTGCGGGTCGTGCTGCGGCACGAGATCACCCACGTCGCCGCCCGCGCCGCCACGACCGACGGCGCGCCCCTGTGGCTGCTGGAGGGGTTCGCCGACCACGTCGGCTACCGCGGCGGCGACGTGCCGCTCGCGCACGCCGCGCCCGACCTGGCGGAACTGGTCCGCTCCGGCGGTGTCCTCACGATCCCCGAGCGCGCCGACTTCCGCTCCGCCCGGACGATGGACCTCGCCTACCAGGAGGCGTGGACGCTGTGCGACCACCTCGCCGAACGGCTCGGCGAGCCCGGCCTGGTCGCCCTGTACCGGCGGCTGGCCGTGGTCCCGGAGTCCAGCGCGAGCGCCGTGGAGACCGTGCTGCGCGAGGAGACCGGCCTCGACCTGGCCGCGCTCACCGCGGGGTGGCGGGAGTTCGTGACCGCCCGGCTCGGCTAACGTTGCCCCGTGCGCCGGACCCTGCTGCTGACCAACGACTTCCCCCCTCGCCCCGGCGGCATCCAGTCCTACCTGCACGCCCTGGCCACCCGGCTGCCCGCCGACGACCTCGTCGTGTACGCGCCGTCGTGGACCGCGTCCTCGGGGTCGCACCCGGAGTTCGACGCCGCGCAGCCGTTCCCCGTCGTGCGCCACCCCGGCACGCTGATGCTGCCCGTGCCCGACGTGCTGCGCCGCGCCACCGACATCGCCCGCGCCGAGGGGTGCGAGGCCGTGTGGTTCGGCGCCGCCGCGCCGCTCGCGCTGCTCACCCCGGCGCTGCGCCGGGCCGGGATCGAGCGCGCCGTCGCCAGCACGCACGGCCACGAGGTCGGCTGGTCCATGCTGCCCGGCGCGCGGCAGGCGTTGCGCCGCATCGGTTCCACGACCGACGCCGTCACGTTCGTCAGCCGCTACACCCGCTCCCGCTTCGCCGCCGCGTTCGGCCCGGCGGCGGCGCTGGAGCACCTGCCGTCCGGTGTGGACACCGACGTGTTCGCCCCCGACCCGGCCGGTCGCGCGGAGATCCGCCGCCGCCACGGTCTCGGCGACCGTCCGGTGGTGGTGTGCGTGTCGCGACTGGTGCCGCGCAAGGGACAGGACGTGCTGGTGCGCGCGCTGCCCGAGATCCGCCGCCGGGTGCCGGGCGCGGCCCTGCTCGTCGTCGGCGGCGGGCCCCACCGCGCCACGCTGGAGTCGCTCGCGCGGCAGGCGGACGTCGCGGAGCACGTCGTGTTCACCGGCTCGGTGCCGTGGTCCGAGCTGCCCGCGCACCACAGCGCCGGTGACGTGTTCGCCATGCCCTGCCGCACCAGGGGACGCGGCCTCGACGTCGAGGGCCTGGGCATCGTGTACCTGGAGGCGTCGGCCACCGGCCTGCCCGTCGTGGCCGGGCGCTCCGGCGGAGCGCCGGAGACGGTGCGCGACGGCGTGACGGGCACCGTGGTCGACGGCGAGTCAGCGGCCGAGGTCGCCGAAGCGGTCGGCGGCCTGCTGGCCGACCCGGAGACGGCGGCGAAGATGGGCCGCGCCGGCCGGGAGTGGGTCTCCGAGCACTGGCGCTGGGAGGACCTGGCCACCCGCCTGGCCACCCTGATCGACGGCTCGCGACCGGCGGGGTGAGCGCTCGGCCCGCGGTGCCCGAGCGGTCAACTCGCGGTGCCCGAGCGGTCGACTCGCGGCGCTCGAACGGGAGACTCGCGGTCGTGTGCCAGCTGGGCCAGCAGGTGACGGGTCTTCTCCTCGCCGGGGCGGTGGCCGGTGCTCCGCTGCACGGCCAGGGCCCGCTCGGCCTCCGCCGTCGCGGCGGGCCGGTCTCCCAGCGCCAGCAGCGCCGCCGCCCGTTCTGAACGGGCCACGCCCTCCACCACGCGCAGCCCCACCCGCAGCGCGGGCTCCAGCGCCTGGTCGCACAGGGACAGCGCCTCGGCGGGACAGCCGCGCAGCCTGCGGATCGCCGCCAGCTCCACCGTCGCCCGCACCTCCGCGCCCAGGTAACCGAGCTGGCGGGCCGTGTCCAGCGCCTGTCGGCACTGCTCCTCCGCCATCACCAGCTCACCCAGACCGCGGTTGGCCTCCGCGAGCGTCATCAGCACCCGCGTCGCGATCTGGGGCTCGGCGTCGTCCCGCCCCCGTCCCAGCGCCCGGTGCGCCAGTTCCAGCGCCGCCGCCGGCATCCCCGTCGACAGCCGCACCGCCGCCATGCTCACCAGCACCCGCGCGCGCTGCCCCCGGTCGCCGCCGATCGCCAGCGCCCGCTCCAGGTGCGCCCACGCCTCGTCCGGCTCGCCCCGCAGCATCAGGGCCACCGCCAGGAACGTCCGGCAGACCGTCTCCGCGGCGGGCGGGCCGTCCGCCGCGCTGCGGCGCAGCGCCTCCGACAGGTGCTCCACCGCCCCCGCCAGGTCGCCCGACTCCACCGCGAGCAGCCCCAGGTTCGCGAGCACGCCGCTGCGCCGCGCGATGCCCAGGCTCGCGCGCAGGTGCTCCCGCGCCGACCGCAGGTCACCGGCCTCCAGGCTCACCAGGCCCAGGCTGTTCAGGGCCGCGGCCTCGGCCTTCGCGTCGCCCAGCGCGCGCAGCATCCGCACCGACGTGTCGTAGTGCTCGACGGCGGCGGGGAAGTCGCCCACCCGCCAGTGCAGCGCGCCCAGGTTCTGGTGCATCGCCGCCTCGGCCGGGCGGTGCCGCTCCTCGTGGGCCGCGTTCAGGCCGTGGTGCGCCGTCGCGAGCCACTCCGTCACGTGCTTGCCGATCCACAGGTAGCCGCGCAGCGCGTCGGCCAGCCGCCACGACATCGCCGCCGGACCGCGCTCCGCCGCGTGCCGGATCGCCGCCGTCAGGTTCACCAGCTCCGCGTCCAGCCAGCGCATCGCCTCCGCCGGGCCGTCGATCACGGGCAACCGCGCCCGGCTCTCGCCCGTCACGGGCAACCGGGGCAGGTCCGGGTACAGCACGGTCGCGCACCGGTCCACCGCCCGCACCGAGAAGTCCAGCAGCCGCGAGCGCGCCTCCGCGCGCTCCGCCGGGGTCTCGCGGTCGGCGCACTCCCGCGCCGCGAACACCGCCAGCCGGTCGTGGAAGCGGTAGCGCCCCGGCGAGGACTCCAGCAGCAGGCACGCCCGCGCCAGCTCGTCCAGCAGCTTCGCCGCCTCGTCCACGTCGACGTCCGCCACGTTCGCCGCCGCGTGCGCCGTGAACTCGGGGCCGGGCACCACCGACAGCAGCCGCAGCAGCCGCTGCTCCGCCGGGCCCAGCGCGGCGTGCGCGAGCACCAGCGGGTCCGTGCCGCGCAGGTCGGCCACGTGCCGCGCGATCGGCACCCCGCGCCGGAGCACCGTCGCGGCCGCCACGCTCAGCTCCAGCGGGCGGTGACCGCAGCGCACCGCCAGCTCCGCCGTCGCCACCGGCTCGGCGCGCACCGCCGCCTCCCCGAGCAGCGCCGTCAGCAGTTCCAGCGCCTCCCGCGGGTCCAGCGCGCTCAGCGGCACCGGGCGCGCGCCGTTCGTCGCGATCAGCCCGCGCAGGTCCTCGCGGCTCGTCACGATCACCGGGCAGCCCGGATCACCCGGCAGCAGCGGGCGCACCTGGTCCGGAGCCACCGCGTTGTCCAGCACCAGCAGCATCCGGCGGCCGGACAGCAGCGACCGCAGCACCGACTCCATCTCGTCCTGCTCCAGCGGAATCCGCTCGGCGGGAACGCCCAGCGCCCGCAGGAACCGCGACAGCACGTCCACCGGCGCCAGCGGAGGTCCCAGCGCGTCGCCCCGCAGGTCCACGTACAGCTGCCCGTCCGGGAACCGCGACGCCAGCAGGTGCGCCACCCGCACCGCCAGGGCCGTCTTCCCGATGCCCGGCGGACCCGACAGCGTCACCACCGGCACCGCCGTGCCCGTCTCGCGCGGCGCGATCAGCTCCACCACCCGCGCCACCGCCCGCTCGCGGCCCACGAAGTGCGGCACGTCGGCCGGCAGCCGCAGCACACCGCCCGGCGCCTCCTCGCGCGCCGGGACCGCGCGCGCCGGTTCCGGCGCGGCCAGCTCCGGCGCCCCCACCAGGATCGCCCGGTGCAACCGCCGCAGCGGCTCGCCCGGCTCCACGCCCAGCTGCTCCCGCAGCACCCGCGTCGCGCGCCGGAACACCTCCAGCGCCTCGCCCTGCCTGCTGGACCGGTACAGCGCCGTCATCAGCTGGGCCCAGAACCGCTCCCGCAGCGGGTGGTCCCTCGTCAGCCCCAGCAGTGCCGGCACCTGTTCGGCGTGCCCGCCCAGGGCCAGCTCCACGTCCAGCCGCTCCTCGTGCACCCGCAGCAGCCGCTCCACCAGTCCCGGCACCACGTCCCGGTGCAGCACCTCCGACGGCACGTCCGACAGCGCCGGGCCCCGCCACAGCGCGACGGCGGCTGCGAACTCCCCGCGCGCGGCCACCGCCTCACCGGCGGCGACCAGCTCGTCCCCCCGCCGCGCGTGCTCCAGGAACAGGCTCACGTCGACCGCGTGCGGGTCCACGTCCAGCACGTACCCGTGCGGTGCCGTCCGGATCAGCGACGCGTCGCCCAGGAGCTGCCGCAACCGCATGACGTAGGTCTGCACCGAGCCCCTGGTGCGCTCCGGCGGGGACTCGCCCCACACGCGCTCCACCAGCTCCTCGACCGGGACCACCTCGCCCGGCCGCAGCGCGAGCGAGGTCAGCAGCGCGCGGTGCCGACCCGCGCGCACCGGCACGACGTGGTCGGAGACCCGGACCTCCAGCGGTCCCAGCAACCGGAACACCGGTCGCGACCCCATCGCAGTCCCCTCGACGTGTCCCCAGGTCCGATCTGTCCCACCCAGCCTATTGGCGTCACCCGGACCGGTGTCATCACGGCGTCAGTGAAACGACAGCGGCGTTTGACACGCTTGTCGTGTTCCGGCCCGGGGGGACCGGAACTCAGCTTGACGAGCACTGGGGGTCGGATGGCCCGCACCCGGCTGAGCCGGGTGCGGGCCATCCGTCTGTGCCGGTCCGGGCGTACCGCGAGTGGAGCGTTCAGGCACCGCGAGTTGAGCGTTCGGGCCGCCCGAGTCGAGTGTTCAGGTCCTTTGCGCCGAGTGTTGGGGTGTCGTGGGACGGGCGTTCAGGCCGGGCCTGTTCAGTGGTGGGGTGCACCCGAGCAGAAGGCCGCCCCGGGGGACGGCCCTCCGCGGTCCTCCGCTTCCGCTCCTACTTCGCGTAGATCGCCCTGATGTCGCCGGAGTAGGTCTGGGCCACCACGCTCCTGCGCAGCTTCAGGCTCGGAGTCATCTCACCGCCGGCCTCGGAGAAGTCCACGGGCAGGATGCGGAACTTCTTGATCGACTCGGCCTTGGACACCGCCAGGTTCGCGTCGTCCACGGCGTCCTGGATCGCCCTCTGGAGGTCCGCGTCGTCCAGCAGGTCGGCCACCTCGGCGTCGGCCGGCTTGCCGTTCTGCTCCTTCCACGCCGGGAAGAACTCCGGGTCGATCGTGATCAGCGCGCCGATGAACGGCTGCGCGTCGCCCACGACCATGCACTGGCTGATCAGGGGGTGCGCCCGGATGCGGTCCTCCAGGACGGCGGGGGAGACGTTCTTGCCACCGGCGGTGACGATGATCTCCTTCTTCCGGCCGGTGATGCTCAGGAAGCCGTCCTCGTCGAGCTGGCCGATGTCACCGGTGCGGAACCAGCCGTCCTCCAGGGCCTCCCTGGTCGCGGCCTCGTTGTTCCAGTAGCTCTGGAACACCACGCCGCCCTTGATCAGGATCTCGCCGTCCTCCGAGATGCGGATCGACTGACCGGCCACCGGGCGGCCCACCGTGCCGACGCGGAACGCGTTCTCGGTGTTCACGCACGCCGCGGCGCTGGTCTCGGTCAGGCCGTAGCCCTCGAACACCGGCACGCCCACGCCGCGGAAGAAGTGCGCCAGCCGCTCGCCCAGCGGGGCGCCGCCGGAGACCGCCGCGATGCAGCGTCCGCCGAGCGCGGCCCGCAGCTTCGTGTAGACGAGCCGGTCGAACACCGCGTGCTTGATCTTCAGGCCCAGGCCGGCGCCCCCGGCCTCGTCCCTCGCCCGGCTGTGGGCCACCGCGGTCGCCTCGGCCGCGTCGAAGATCTTGCCCTTGCCCTCGGCGTGCGCCTTCTGCTTCGCGCCGTTGTAGACCTTCTCGAACACGCGCGGCACGGCGACCACGAACGTGGGCCGGAACGACCCGAGGTCCTCGACGAGGTTGCGCACGTCCGCCGTGTGCCCCAGCGTCACCCTGGTGTAGACGCAGCACAGGGTGATCGCCCGCATGAGGATGTGCGCCAGCGGCAGGAAGCACAGCAGCGAGTTTCCCGCCATCATCAGCTGCGGGAACGCCGCGAAGTCGCCGCGCACCTCGTTCAGCAGGTTGCGGTGGGTGAGCTGACAGCCCTTGGGGCGGCCCGTCGTGCCGGAGGTGTAGACGAGCGTCGCGTCCTCGTCGGCGGTCACGTCCCTGCGGCGCGTGTGCGCGTCCTCGTCGGACACCTGCGCGCCGAGCGCGGTCAGCTCGTCGATCGCACCGGCCGCGCCGTGGTCGCCTGGGCCGTCGATCTGCCAGACGTGACGCAGCTCGGGCAGCCGGTCCACGACCGAGTCAACCGTCTCGCGGTGCTCCGCCGTCTCCACGAACACGGCCTTCGCGCCCGAGTCGGACAGGATCCAGTTCACCTGCTCGGTCGAGGACGTCTCGTAGACGGGCACGGTCACGCCGCCCGCGCTCCAGATCGCGAAGTCGATCAGCGACCACTCGTAGCGGGACTTCGACACCAGCGCGATGCGGTCGCCCCGCTCCAGGCCGGCCGCGATCAGCCCCTTGGCCACGGCCAGCACCTGCGCGGCGAAGTCGCGAGCGGTGACGTCGACCCACGTGCCGTCGACGCGGCGGCGGAAGCTGACGGCGTTGCCGAAGCGCTCCGCGTTCGCCCACACCATGTCGGTGAGGTTCTCCTCGGGAGCCACCGCGGCTGTGGCGGGAACGCTGAACTCGCGCACGTCGACCTCCGGTCGGTTCGTTTGTTACCGGTGGGGAAACCTAACCTGTGATTCGGGCGATACACCAGGGCGGACACCCGTGGTGTGACCTTCTCGTGGCACGCTCCCCACCATGCCCAGCGTGGACGTGGTGGACGAGACGTTCTTAGCGGTACCGCCGAACGTCGTGCGCGCGGCCTTCGCCGACCCCGCCGCGTGGGACGAGCACTGGCCCGACCTCCAGCTCGACGTCTACCTCGACCGGGGGGACGAGGGTCTGCGCTGGACGGTCGGCGGCGCGCTCGTCGGCACGATGGAGGTCTGGCTGGAGCCCGTGCTCGACGGCACCCTGCTGCACTACTTCCTGCGCGCCGACCCGCCCGGCGGCCCGGCTCCGCTGCCGAGGGCGCTCAAGGAGGTCCGCCGCCGTCAGCTCGCGGCCAAGGAGGTGGCGCTGGGCCTGAAGCTCGTGCTGGAGGACGGCCGTCCGCCGGGTCACCCGCCGGTCGGGTGATCACGTGCGGTCCCTGACGTAGGTTTGCGTCGTGCGTGTTCACGTTGTGTCCGACGTCCACGGCAACGCCGAGGCCCTCGCGCGGGCCGGTGACGGTGCCGACGCGCTGGTGGTGCTGGGCGACCTCATCGACTTCGTCGACTACCACCACCACGAGCGCGGCATCCTCGGCCGGGTGTTCGGGCCGGAGAAGGTCGCGGTGTTCGCGCGGCTGCGGCGCGAGCGGATGGGCCCCGAGACCGCCGTCTACGTGAGGTCGCTGTGGGAGAGCCTCCCCGACGCGGCGAGCGTCGTGCGCGAGGCGGTGCTGGAGCAGTACGCCGAGCTGTTCGCCGTCATGCCCGCTCCCACCTACGCCACGCCGGGCAACGTGGACGAGCCGCACCTGTGGCCGCGCTTCGCGCGCGAGGGCCTGCACCTGCTCGACGGCGAGGTGACCGAGATCGGCGGCCTGCGCTTCGGGTTCGCCGGGGGCGCGGTGATCCCGCCGGGCGCGGTGCGCCGCCGGGGCGGTCCGTGGCACCCCTACCTGCGCACGGACGCCGAGTTCGCGACGGCGCTCACCGCACTGACCGACGTCGACGTGCTGTGCACCCACGTGCCGCCGGCGGTTCCGGAGCTGACCTACGACGTGGTGGCCCGCCGACCCGAGCTGGGGTCGCGCGCGCTGCTCGACCTCATCGCCCGCGAGCGGCCCCGGTGGTCGTTCTTCGGGCACGTGCACCAGCCCATGGCGCAGCGGGTCAGGGTGGGCTGGACCGAGTGCGTCAACGTCGGTCACTTCCAACGCCGGGGCACACCTCACGTGCTGCGTTGGTGAACGCTCGCACCGGGTAACCTGCCCGGCATGGCCGACGAGTCCACCCAGTCCATCACGATCGACGCCGCGCCGGAGCGGATCCTGGCCGTGATCGCCGACTTCGACGCGTACCCGGAGTGGGCGAACGGGGTGAAGCGCACCGAGGTGCTGGAGACCGGCGAGGACGGCCGGGCCGCGCAGGTGCGGTTCAACATCGACCAGGGGCCGATCAAGGACGAGTACGTGCTGGCCTACGAGTGGGTTCCCGACGGCGTCCGCTGGAGCCTCGTCAAGGGCAACATGCAGAAGTCCCAGCACGGCAGCTACCGGCTCGTGCCCGGCGGCAGCGGCACCGAGGTGACCTACACGCTGTCCGTGCAGCTCGTCGTGCCGATGATCGGCCTGTTCCGCCGCAAGGCCGAAAAGATGATCATGGACACCGCGCTCAAGGAGCTGAAGCGTCGCGTCGAGAACGCGGGCTGAGGCAGTCCACGTGCGGGTGCTCCTCTTCACGGGCAAGGGCGGGGTCGGCAAGACGACCCTCGCCGCGGCCACCGCCGGCCTGCTCGCCTCCACCGGCCGCAAGGTGCTCGTGGTGTCCACCGACCCGGCGCACTCGCTCGGCGACGCGCTCGACACGCCGCTCGACGCGTCGCCCACCGAGGTCGAGGGCGGGCTGTTCGCCGCCCAGATCGATCCGCGCGGCCTCGTCGACGACACGTGGCACGAGCTGCGCCACCATCTCCGCACGCTGCTCGCCGGCGCCGGTGTGGACGAGCTGGACGCCGAGGAGCTGACCGTGCTGCCCGGTGTGGAGGAGCTCCTCTGCCTCACCGAGGTGCACCGGCTCGCCGCGTCCGGCCCGTGGGAGGCGGTCGTCGTCGACTGCGGCCCCACCGCGGAGACGCTGCGGCTGCTCGCCCTGCCCGACGCGTTCGCCGGGTACGTCGAGAGGCTGTTCCCGACGCACCGCCGCGTCGTGCGCGGACTGCTCGCCGGGGTCGCCGGGAACGGCACCGCGGAGACCTGGGACGCCACCGCCGACGCCCTCGGCAGGCTCGCCGACCACCTCGGCGTGCTGCGGGCGATGCTCGTGGACCAGGGCGCCACGAGCGTGCGGCTCGTCTGCACCCCGGAGCGCGTGGTGGCCGCGGAGACCCGGCGGACGCTCACCGCGCTCGCGCTGCAGGGCGTGCGGGTGGACGGCGTGATCGTCAACCGCCTCGTGCCGGACCCCGGCCCGGAGCGCGGCGCCGCCGCCTCCTGGCTGCGCACCCGCCGCGCCGAGCAGGACGCCGTCCTCGCCGAGCTGACCGGCGACCTCGCCGTGCGCACGGTGGACCACCGGGCCGCCGAACCCGTCGGCGTGTCCGCGCTGCTCGACGTCGCCGAGCAGCTCTACGGCGACGACGACCCCCTGGCCACCGCGACCGAGCCGTCCGCTCCGCTGCTGCGGGTCACCGGCGGGGGTCGCGGGCACGACGCGGAGTACGCGCTGCGGGTCGCGCTGCCGCTGTCCGACGACACCGAGCTGGACCTCGCGCGGGTCGGCGACGAACTGGCCGTCACCGTGGACGGCCGCCGCAGGCTGATCGCCCTGCCGTCGCTGCTGCGCCGCTGCGTCGTCACCGGAGCCGAGATGGACGAGACCGGGCTCGTCGTGCGGTTCCGCCCCGATCCCGACCTGTGGATGCGTTGAGGACATGAAGGACGAGAGCACCGGCCGCCTGGCCGAGGAGCTGCGCCTGCTGCTGGACACCGCGGCCGAGCGCGCGCAACCGTGGTTGCAGAGGGCCGCGGCCGCGGGTGAGCAGGACGAGCACACGCCGCAGACCTGCGGCTGGTGCCCGGTGTGCAACACCGCGGCCGTGCTGCGCGGGGACCGCTCCGAACTCGCGGCGAAGGCCGCCGAGCACGTCGCCGGGCTGATCGCGGTGCTGCGCACCGCCCTCGCCGAGCCCGCGGCCACCACCACCACCACACGAGAAGCACCGCCCGAGCCGGCGGCAGCACCGCCGGAGGAGTCGCGCGTGCAGCACATCCAGGTCGTCCGCCGGAGCAACGGGTGCTGACGATCGGCATCGACGTGGGCGGGACGAGCGTGCGAGCCGGGGTGGTCGACGGTGACGGCGCCGTCCTCGACACCACCCGCTCGCCCACCCCGTCCGGTGCGGAACCGCTGGAGCAGGCCATCGCCGCGGCGGTCGCCGAGCTGGCCGGACGGCACCGGGTCACCGCGGTCGGCCTGGCCGTCGCCGGTTTCGTGACCTCGGACCGGCGCAGCGTGCGCTTCGCGCCGCACCTGGCCTGGCGGCAGGCGCCCGTCGCGGACCGCATGTCCGAGCGGCTGGGGATGCCCGTCGTGCTGGAGCACGACGCCAACGCCGCCGCCCTCGGCGAGCACCGCTTCGGCGCCGCGCGCGGCGCGAAGGTCGCCGCGCTGGTCGCGATCGGCACGGGCATCGGTGGCGCGCTGCTGCTCGACGGCCAGGTGTTCCGCGGCGCGCACGGCGTCGCGCCCGAACTGGGTCACCTGCGGGTCGTGCCCGGCGGGCGGCCGTGCCCGTGCGGCAAGAGCGGCTGCTGGGAGCGGTACTGCAGCGGCACGGCGCTGAGCACGACGGCGGTGGAACTGCTGGCCAAGCACCCCGGCGCGTCCACCGTGCTGGCGCGGGAGGCGGCCGGCGACGCGCGCGCCGTGACCGGGCGCCGGGTGGCGGGTGCTGCCCGCGACGGCGATCCGCTGGCGCTGCGCGCGATGGCCGACCTGGCCCGGTGGCTCGGCGACGGCCTCGCGCTGGTGGCCGACGTGTACGACCCGGAGGTCGTGGTCGTCGGCGGCGGCGTGTCGGAGTCGGCCCCGCTGTTCCTCGACGACGCCCGCGAGCGCTACGCCTCGGTGGTCACCGGTGCCGGGCACCGTCCGCTCGCCCGCATCCGGACCGCCCAGCTCGGTGACGACGCGGGCATCGTGGGTGTGGCGACGATGGCGAGGGACCTGGCCGACGCGACGGCCCGCAACGGCCGCCGCTGACCACCCGGCCGGCCGTCGGAGTCAGAGCCGCGCGCCGTCGTCCCAGCCGCTGTCGGGCGGCGGGTCGTGGCGCAGGCGCAGGATCAGCCAGCCCGCTCCGGTGCACATCGCCACGAGGGCCAGCGGCGCGCTGATGCTCGTGCGGAGTCCGAACAGGCCGGGAGCGACGAGCAGGACGACACCCAGCAGCACGACGCCCAGCGCCGCGATGGTGCCGGGACGCAGCGACGGCATCGGCGGCGGCTCCGGCGGGACGAAGTGGTCGTCCGGGCCGTCGTCGGGAGCGGTGCGCCCCCGCTGGTCGTCGAGGTCGTCCTCGGGACGAGTGGCGAGAGCGGTGTCCTCGCGGCCCCGGCCACCGGGCTCGGGCGGCGGCTCAGGAGCGGGCGCGTCCGGAGTGGACGCCTCGGACTCGGGCGCGTCCCGGCCGGGAACGGGCGTGCGCGGCTCGGTGGTGGACGCCTTCGCGGGCGAGGTGTCGGGCTGCTCGTCGGAGTCGTCCGCGAAACCGGTGGCCGACCACGCGGAGCCGACCCCTTCGCGTTCGAGGCTCGCGACGATCTCGGCGAAGGCCGCGTCAACGTCCTCGGGGCCGTCCGTCGAGTCGCGGCGGTGGTTCATGGGCGTGCTCCAGCCCCTCCCGGGTCGCGGGTGTCCGTTGCTCCATCGTCGCACGACCCGCGTCCGTTGCGGTTGCGGCAGCCGGGGGAGTTGTGCCCGCGCGGCCGGGCCCGCTGTTCGTTGTGCCTGGCGCCGTCGGCTCCGTAGGCTGGCCGCCTGCGTGGTGTCGTGGGCGCGGTGTCGTGATCGAGTTCGCCGAGGGAGGCGCTCCCAGCAGTGCTGTACTGGTTGATGAAACACGTTCTTCTCGGGCCGTTGCTGCACGTGTTCTTCCGGCCGCGGATCGAGGGCGCGGAGCACGTTCCCGAGAGCGGGGGCGTGATCCTCGCGAGCAACCACCTCGCGGTGTCCGACTCGTTCTTCCTGCCGCTGAAGCTGTCCCGCAGGATGACCTTCCCCGCGAAGATCGAGTACTTCACCGGTCCCGGACTCAAGGGCAAGCTCCAGAAGTGGTTCTTCTCCGGCGTCGGCCAGGTCCCGATCGACCGCTCCAGCGCGTCGGCGGCGCAGGGCGCGCTCGACACGGGCGTGCGCATCGTCCGCGCGGGCAAGGTGCTCGGCATCTACCCGGAGGGCACGCGCTCGCCCGACGGCCGCCTCTACAAGGGCAAGGTCGGCGTCGCGTGGATCGCGCTGGAGTCCGGCGCTCCGGTGATCCCGGTGGCGATGATCGGCACCGACAGGGCGAACCCCATCGGTTCGCGGATGTGGCGGCCCTACCCGATCCGGATCAAGATCGGCAAGCCGCTGGACTTCTCCCGCTACGAGGGCCTGTCCGGCGACCGCTTCGTGCTGCGCTCGATCACCGACGAGATCATGTACGCCCTGATGGAGCTGTCCGGCCAGGAGTACGTCGACGTCTACGCGGCGAAGGCCAAGGAGGAGCAGGCCGCCGTCGCCGCGCTGCCCGAGCAGAAGGCGGGCGAGCAGGCCGATCGGCTGCCCGGGACCGGGGCCGGACGAGCGGGTCCGTAGTGTGATGCGGTGCGGTTCTTCTACGACTGTGAGTTCATCGAGGACGGCGTGACCATCGACCTCGTGTCGATCGGTGTGGTCGACGAGGAGGGCCGCGAGTTCTACGCCGTGTCCACCGAGTTCGACCCGGACAGGGCGGGACCGTGGGTGCGGCACAACGTGCTGAACCAGCTCCCGCCACCGGCGAGCCGGGCGTGGCGCAGCCGCGAGCGCATCCGCACCGACCTCCTGGAGTTCTTCGGCGGCCCCGGGGCCAACCGGGACGACGTCGAGCTGTGGGCGTGGTTCGCCGCCTACGACCACGTGGCCCTCGCCCAGCTGTGGGGCGCGATGCCCGCGCTGCCGCGCTGCCTGCCCCGCTTCACCCGCGACCTGCGCCAGCGCTGGGAGGACGTCGGCAAGCCCGTGCTGCCCAAGGCGCCCGCCGACGCGCACGACGCGCTGGCCGACGCCAGGCACAACCTCGCCCGCTGGAAGGTGATCGAGGAGGAGCGTCGCAAGCACGGGTTCACCGACGACTGATCCTTACCGGTCGTTTGTGACCGGAGTGTTGCTGCACCGATCCAGCCCGTGCCACGCTGAGCCCGCGAGAGTGACGCCGGCCACTACGCGCCGGTGAGGCGACGAGGAGATCGGACGAAGCGAATGCGCATCGGTGTGCTCACTGGTGGCGGGGACTGTCCCGGCCTGAACGCGGTCATCCGTGCCGTCGTGCGCAAGGGCGTCGAGGCACACGACTGGGAGGTCGTCGGTTTCCGCAACGGCTGGCAGGGTCCGCTGGAGGGGCTCACCAAGCCGATCGGTCTGGACGACGTGGAGGACATCCTCACCAGGGGCGGCACGATCCTCGGTTCTTCCCGCACCAACCCCTACAAGATCGAGGGCGGCGTCGACCGCGTCCGCGGCGTTCTCGCCGACAACGGGATCGACGCGCTGATCGCGATCGGCGGCGAGGACACCCTGGGGGTCGCGAAGCGGCTCACCGACGACGGCGTCAACGTCGTGGGGGTGCCGAAGACCATCGACAACGACCTGGGCGCCACCGACTACACGTTCGGCTTCGACACGGCGGTGCACATCGCCACCGAGTCGATCGACCGGCTGCGCACCACCGCCGAGTCCCACCACCGCGCCCTCGTCGTGGAGGTCATGGGCCGCCACGCCGGGTGGATCGCCCTGCACTCGGGCCTCGCCGGCGGCGCCAACGTGATCCTGGTTCCCGAGCGGCCGTTCAGCGTGGACAAGGTCGTCGAGTGGGTGCGGCGGCGGTTCGAGCGCCAGTTCGCGCCGATCATCGTCGTCGCCGAGGGCGCCGTCCCGGAGGGCGGCGCCGAGGTGCTGAACTCCGGTGAGAAGGACGCGTTCGGGCACGTGCGGCTCGGCGGCGTCGGCACGTGGCTCGCGGAGGAGATCGCCCAGCGCACCGGCGAGGAGTCCCGCGCGGTCGTGCTGGGCCACACCCAGCGCGGCGGCATCCCCACGGCCTACGACCGCGTGCTCGCCACCCGCTTCGGCCTGCACGCCGTGGACGCCGTCGCCGAGGGCGACTTCGGCGTCATGGTGGCCCTGCGCGGCACCGACATCGTGCGGGTGAAGCTCGCCGAGGCCACGGCCGAGCTGAAGACCGTCCCCCTGGAGCGCTACGCCGAGGCCGAGGTCTTCTTCGGCTGAGCCGCCGGGCGCAGCGCCCGAGCCCGTCCCGGCGCCGGCCACCGCGAGCGCCGGGGCGGGTGCTCAGTCCAGAGCGCCCAGGTCGAGGTACGCGGCGAACGTGCCGAGCCAGTGCTCGGCGGCGTAGCCGTGGCCGAACACGTAGCTCCACCCCGCCTCGTGGTGCCGCTGGGCCGCCCTCTCCGCAGTCGCCGCCCACCGGTGGCCGGCGGGCAGCGCCCCGGCGAGCGCGGCCCAGCCCCAGGCGCGCGACAGCGCGAGCCCGGCCAGGTGCGCGCCGTAGGGGTCGGACGGGTCGTCGGCCGGGAACGGCTCGCGCAGCGTCGTCCACCTGTCCTCGTCGAGGTCGGGCAGGAACGCCTCGAACCACGCCGTGAACTCCTGCTGCGGCAGCACCCTCCGCAGCAGGTCGGCCTCGGTCAGCGCCGGGGAGAGGAAGTCGGCCGCGTCCGGCTCGTACGCACCGTAGCGGGTGTCGCCGCGGTACCAGCGCAGCGCCGCCGCCTCGCACGCCGCCGCCAGTTCGGAGTCGCCGACGGCGCGCGCCGCGTCCAGCACCAGTGCCGTCGCCAGCGCGGTGTTGCCGTGCGTGCCGGTGCGCACCGGCAGCGTCGCCCCGGTGATCCACGTCAGCCAGTTCGCCCGCACGGCCTCGCTCAGCGGGCGCAGCGGCTCCGCCCAGCGGGAGCCCGACGTGCGCAGCTCGGCGTCGAGCAGCAGCAGCCACGCCCAGCCGTAGGGGCGCTCCCAGTACAGGCCCTCCGGCGCGCTGAAGAACGCGGCCTCGGTGGCGCAGCCCTCCGGAGTGATCAGGGAGTCGAGCACGGCCTCGGCCTCCGCCGCCCCCTCCACGTGCGGGCGGAGTCGCAGCACGCGCACCGCGAGCCACGTCTGGTGCACGCAGGAGTGCCAGTCGTAGGACCCCGCGAACACCGGGTGCAGCACCCGGTGCGGCACCAGGTCGGCGTCCGAGGACACCATGCGCGTCCAGTGGACGGGGTGGTGCCGCTGGACGTTGGTCACAGCCGTCGAGAGCAGACGGGCCGCGGTCGCGTCATCCGAACGGGTCTCACTCATGTGAGCCATCATCCAGGTCCAGACCACACGATCGGATGGCGGACCGGGGACGCGCGAGGTGCTGCGCGTCCCCGGAGCCGTCTCTCAGAGTGGAACGCATACTCTTGGCAGTGTGAACTGGACCGTGGACGTGCCCGTGGACACGCTTCCCGAGCTTCCGCCGCTGCCCCCCGAGATGCGCGCTCGCCTGGACGAGGCACTCGCCCGCCCCGCTGCTCAGCAGCCGGAGTGGCCGGACGCCGAGCAGGTGCGCAGGGTGCGCGCGGTGCTGGAGAGCGTGCCGCCCATCACCGTGCCGGCCGAGATCGACCGGTTGCGCGAGAACCTCGCCCAGGTGGCGCGGGGCGAGGCGTTTCTGCTGCAGGGCGGAGACTGCGCGGAGACGTTCGCGGACAACACAGAGCCGCACATCCGCGCCAACATCCGGACCCTGCTGCAGATGGCCGTCGTCCTCACCTACGGCGCGAGCGTGCCCGTCGTGAAGGTCGGCCGCATCGCCGGTCAGTACGCCAAGCCCCGCTCGTCGAACCTCGACGCGCTCGGCCTGCCGTCCTACCGCGGCGACATCGTCAACTCCCTGACCCCGACCCCCGAGGCCCGCGTGGCCGACCCCGGCCGACTGATCAGGGCGTACGCCAACGCCGGCGCGGCGATGAACCTGCTGCGCGCGCTGACCAGCGCGGGCATGGCCGACCTGCACCGGGTGCACGACTGGAACAAGGACTTCGTGCGCACCTCGCCCGCGGGCGAGCGGTACGAGGCGCTCGCGGCCGAGATCGACCGGGGCCTGCGCTTCATGTCGGCGTGCGGCGTCACCGACGCCTCGCTGCACACGACGGAGATCTTCGCCTCGCACGAGGCGCTGCTGCTGGACTACGAGCGGGCGCTGCTGCGGCTGGACAACAGCGGTGAGCAGGCCAAGCTGTACGACCTGTCCTCGCACTTCCTGTGGATCGGGGAGCGCACCCGGCAGCTCGACGGCGCGCACATCGCCTTCGCCGAGCTGCTCAACAACCCGATCGGCCTGAAGATCGGCCCCGGCACGTCGCCGGAGCAGGCCGTGGAGTACGTCGAGCGCCTCGACCCGCACAACACGCCCGGCCGGCTGACCCTGATCAGCCGCATGGGCAACGGCAAGATCCGCGACGTGCTGCCGCCCATCGTGGAGAAGGTCACCGCTTCGGGCCACCTGGTCATCTGGCAGTGCGACCCGATGCACGGCAACACCCACGAGTCCTCCACCGGCTACAAGACCCGGCACTTCGACCGGATCGTCGACGAGGTGCAGGGCTTCTTCGAGGTGCACCGCCGCCTCGGCACGCACCCCGGCGGCATCCACATCGAGCTGACCGGCGAGGACGTCACCGAGTGCCTCGGCGGCGCGCAGGAGATCTCCGACGCCGACCTGTCCGGCCGCTACGAGACGGCGTGCGACCCGCGCCTGAACACCCAGCAGTCGCTGGAGCTGGCCTTCCTGGTCGCGGAGATGCTCCGCTCCTGATCCGGCACGACGTCCGGCACGAACACGAGGGGCCCCTCTCCGCGGAGAGGGGCCCCTCGTATTCGCCGGTCAGATCGCGAACAGGGTGATCCGGGCACCCCGGTCGACCCTCGTGCCCGGCGGGACCGACTGGTTGAACACCCGCGCGTCGCCGCGGTTGTTGAACTGCACGTCCACCTGGAGCCCGAGCTCGCCGAGGATCCTCTTCGCGTCGTCGACCTTCTGACCCGTCACGTTCGGCATCGCGATCGAGCTGGACACGACCACGCCGACGCGCTTGTCACCGCCGGTGACGACGGTCGTCGCGGGCGGGGTGGTGCGGACGACCCGGCCCCCCTCGACCTGCGCCGACTGCTCGGCGCCCGCGTCGAACGGCTCGAACCCGGCCGCGCTCAGCTCCGCGAACGCCTCGTCCCTGGTCTTGTTCGTCACGTCCGGCACCGGCTTGGGCGCAGGCCCCTTGCTCACGACGACGGTCACGCTGCCGCCGACGGTGGCGCGCGTGCTGGGCCTGGGGTTGGTGGTGACCACCTTGCCCGCGGGCACCGTCTCGTCGAACACGTTGGCGGCCTCGTCCAGCACGACCTTCAGGCCCACGTCCTCGACGGCCCTGCGCACCGCGTCGACCTCGCTGCCCGCGGTGACGGGCGGCACGATCGGACTGCCGGTGGAGATGTAGAGCTTCACCGGGCTGTTCTCCGGAACCTCCTGGTTCGCGGACGGGTCGGTGGAGATGACCGCGCCGCGCGGCACCTCGTCGCTGGCCTGGCGCACCGGCTGCGGCACGAGCGAGGCGTCCCGCAGCACCTCGACGGCCACGGTCTCCTCACGACCCCTGATGTCCGGCACGCTGATCCGCCGCTCGCTGCCCAGCCACCACGACAGGACGGCCACGACCAGGGCCAGGACCACGACGACGCCGGTCCACACGGCGAAGCGGCGTCTGCTGCGCTGGCGCTCGGACTCGTAGGAGTCGGGTCGCGGCCGGGCCGCCTGCGGTTCCTGACGGGCCTGCGGAGGCGGCATCGGCGGGATCTGCGGCAGCGGGGCCAGGTCGCCGCGGTGCAGCGCCTGCGTGCGCTGCGGACCGGTGTTCGTGCCGGCCGGCGGCGTGCGGACGTGCTGCTGGGTGGGCGCGTACGGGGGACGGGCCGGGCGCGTCGGCTGGGCGGGGGCGCCGCGCCGCACGGGCACGGTGGCGTCCGGTCCCGGCGCCGCGCGGACCGGCGCGACCCGCACGGTCTGCTCGTCGTGGCCGTGCGCGGGCGCGGGCACCGGTGTGCGCGGCAGCCCGGTGCGCTCGCGCACCGCCTCGACCTCGGACAGGAACGCGGAGGCGTCGCTCAGCCGCTGCGCGGGGTCGCGCCGGGTCGCGCGGCGCACCAGTTCGTCCAGCTCGGCGGGAAGACCGGGCACGGCGGCGCTGGGCGGCGGGACGTCCTCGTTGACGTGGCGGTAGGCGACGGAGATGGGCGTGTCGCCGGTGAAGGGCGGGGCACCCGCGAGCATCTCGTAGAGCGTGACGCCCGCGGAGTAGACGTCGCTGCGCGCGTCGGACGCGCCCGTGGCGACCTGTTCGGGTGACAGGTAGGCCACGGTGCCGAGGATCGTGGTGTCGCTCGTCGTGCTGGCGCTGGCGACGGCGCGGACCAGGCCGAAGTCGGCCACCTTGACCGCGCCGTCCCGGCCGATCAGCACGTTCTCGGGCTTGATGTCGCGGTGGATGAGCCCGGCCCGGTGCGCGGCGGACAGCGCCGAGAGCACCGGTTCCAGCACGGCGAGGGCCAGGGCGGGCGGCAGCTTGCCGCGCTCGCCGAGCAGGTCGCGCAGGGTGCCGCCCTCGACCAGTTCCATCACCAGGAACACCCGGTCCTCGCCCGACGGGACGCGGTCGACGCCCTGGTCGTGCACGGCGACCACGTTCGGGTGATGAAGTCTGGCCGCGGCGCGGGCCTCCCGCTCGAAGCGCTCGACGAAGGAGCGGTCGCCGGAGAACCGCGGGTCCATCACCTTGATGGCCACGGGCCTGTCCAGGCGCGTGTCCACGCCCCGGTACACGGTCGACATGCCTCCGCGGGCCAGCGGGGAGTCCACCCGGTAGCGCTGTTCGAGCAGCCCACCGATCACGTTTGCCGACGACCTCTCCACAACAGTCGATCGTACGGAGGGGGAGCGGGGGGAGGATGACCCGGTTGGCGCAGGGCATCCGGGTCGGGGTTATGGCATCGTGACCCCCGTGAGTGCGATTCCTGCCGCTGCGGATGTACTGGCCCCCGAGCTCGAGGTCCTGCCTCTTCCCGACGTGGCCGACCGTCTCGGTCTGCCCGTCACCCGCGTGCACCAGATGCTGAGGGACGGGCAGCTGCTCGCCGAGCGTCGTGCCGGTGTCCTCGTCGTCCCCGCACAGTTCCTCGCCGCCGCGGGTGTGGTCAAGGGCCTGTCGGGCACCATCACGGTGCTGCGCGATCAGAACTTCTCCACGGAGGAGATCCTGCGCTGGCTGTTCACCGAGGACGACACGCTTCCCGGCACGCCCATCGAGGCGCTGCGCGGAGACCGGGGGCGCGAGGTGAAGCGGCGCGCTCAGGCGATGGGTTTCTGACCGCGGACGACGAACTTCCACGAGGGCCCGTGCTCACCGAGCGCGGGCCCTCTCTTCTCGGTTCAGCGGTCGTAGCGGCTGGACAGGCCCAGCGGGTCCGGCCGCAGCACCGTCACGGCGGCCAGCACGGACACGCCGAAGGCGAGCAGCAGGTAGCCCCACGAGTACAGCGCCGTGTCGCCGTCGGGGAACGTCACCAGCAGCAGCCACACCGAGGCCAGGGTGGCGGCGACCAGACCGGACGAGGTCCACGCGAGGCCGGCCGCGAGCACCAGCGGCCAGCTGAAGTACCAGGGCAGCGTCGCGGGGGACAGCAGCGCCACGGCCAGCATGGTGATCGCGGCCCGGCGCACGGCCTCCGGGCCGCCGTCGCGGGCGGCCTGCCACTGCGTCCACGCGATCCACAGCAGCACGAGCGAGCCGACGCCCCTGGCCGCGGTCAGGAAGATCGCGGGGTCGACGCGGACGAACCAGTCGACGACGGTGTGCGCGACGTCGCCGACCGCGCTGGGGATCGACAACCAGTTCACGATCGACGAGGACGTGCTCAGCGCCGGTATCCAGCCCAGGTCCACCCCGGCGGCGACCGTGCACGCCCCGAAGACCACGGCGAACACCGCCACGCTCGCGCCGCACGCCTTGAGGAACCTGCTCCGCTGCGGCCCCTCCAGCCGCGCCGCCCACACCCACACGAGGAACGGCAGCGCCACGGCGGCGGTGGCCTTCACGGAGAACGCGAGGGTGACCAGGGCGATGCCCGGCACGTGCCTGCGGTCGAGCACGAGCAGCACACCGGCGGCCAGGAAGCCGACCATCAGCAGGTCGTTGTGCGCGCCGCCGACGAGGTGCACCAGCAGCAGCGGGTTGGCGGCGGTCAGCCACAGCGCCGTGGCGGCGCGTCCGCCGAGGTGCCCGGCCAGGCCGGGCAGCGACCAGCACAGCAGCGCGAGCCCGCAGGCCAGGACCAGGCGCATCACGACCACGCCGCCGATGACGCTCGCGTCGGTCACCCCGACGACGCCCTTGGACAGCAGCATGAACAGCGGGCCGTAGGGGGCGGGCGTGTTCTGCCACACCCAGCTCACGTTGTCGCTGAGCGGGCTCGGCAGCGCGGCCGGACCCACGGCGTAGGGGTCGAACCCGCGCAGCGCGAGCTGGCCCTGCGCGAGGTAGCTGTAGACGTCCTTGCTGAACAGCGGCGGCGCGAACAGCAGCGGCAGCGTCCAGGCGGTGATCGCGACGAGCACCGCGAGGCTGTCGACGAGGCGGTGGTGCACCATGCGGCCGAGCCGCACCCACGCCCACACGAGCAGGCCGACGCCGGTGTAGAGCACGACGTTGGCGAGGTCGTAGCCGTGGCCGTAGCGGATCCAGCTGAACGAGGTGTCCGCGAGCAGCGGGTCGCGCTTGAGCGTGGCGCCCGCGCCGGTGCCGCCGAGCGCGATCAGGGCGACTCCGGCGAGGCCGAGCAGGATCGTGCGGACGGGGACGCCCCGCCCCCGTTCCGGCTCCGCGGGCACGTCGCGGGCCGCCGTCGCGCGCGTAGCGGCGGGTGGCGCCGTCTGCGTGGATGCGGCGCTCGTGCTGGGGGAGGACGGAGTCGGGGCCATCGCGAGGAACATCGTTGCACAGGAGCGGGGCCGATCCGCAGCCGATGGTGAACACGTGCGACGAGGGTGTGACGGCTCCGGCGGAACTCCCGACACGCGTGTCACCCGGTCGAGCGCGGTGCTGTTCGGGTCGTGCCGGACGGTGACGTCAGCGGGTGCGCTTCGTCGCGCTGACCGCCAGCTCGGCCAGGCGCTCCCCCGCGGGCTCGGCCACCGGCGTGGTGCTCAGCAGGTCCAGCGCGGACGCCGTGAGCGCGGAGATCCGCTCCTCGACCGCGTCCACCGCGCCGACCTCCCGCAGCGCGGCGCGCACCTCGTCCACCGCGGCGTCGTCCAGGTCTGGACGTCCGAGGACGTCGTGCAGCACGTCCGCGCCGCGCTCCATCCCGAGCGCGACGAGCAGCGTGCGCTTGCCCTCGCGCAGGTCGTCCCCGGCGGGCTTGCCCGTCACGGCGGGGTCGCCGAACACGCCGAGCAGGTCGTCGCGCAGCTGGAACGCCAGGCCGATCTCGCCGCCGAAGGCGCGCAGACCGTCGACCAGCTCCGGGGAGCCGCCCGCGATGGCCGCGCCCATGTGCAGCGGCCTGGCCACCGTGTAGGCGGCGGTCTTGAGCCGGTCGATGCGCACGGCAGCGTCGGCGGAGGCGTCGCCGCGGGCCTGGGTGAGCACGTCGAGGTACTGCCCGGCGAGCATCTCCGTGCGCATGTCCCGCCACGGCACGCTCAGCCGGCGCAGCGCGTCCGTGGGCAGCCCGGCGGCGAGCAGCATGTCGTCGGCCCAGGCCAGGGCCACGTCGCCGATCAGCACGGACGCCGCCAGGCCGAACCGCTCCGCCGGGCCGAGCCAGCCGTGCTCGCGGTGCCTCTCCGCGAAGGCGACGTGCACGGTCGGCCGGCCGCGTCGCACCGCGGAGGCGTCCATGAGGTCGTCGTGGACGAGCGCGCACGCCTGGATCAGCTCCAGCGAGCCGATCGCCGTGAGCACGGGAGCGGCGAGCGGGCCCTCGGGGTCGCCCCCGGCCGCTCGCCAGCCCCACCACGCGAACGTGGGACGGATGCGCTTGCCGCCGGTCAGGACGAACTCGCTCAGCGCGTCCACCGCACCGGCGAAGGTGGGCTCCATCCGTTCGGCGTCGGCGCGGCGCTCGGAGAGGTAGTCGGTCAGGGCGTGTTCGACGTGCTTGGGCAGTTCGAGGTCCAGCGGATGGAGCGGCACGCGCCTATCGTCACCTCTCGCGGTGCCCGGTCCCGCACCGGGGGGTTGCTCTCAACTGGTGAGCAGGTGCTCCCACAGGACGGTCGTGCCTCTAGGCTGGCGGAATGACGTCGGTCGTGGAGAGGCTGAGCGGGCCCGGCACCAAGTTCTCCGTGGAGTTCTTGCCCCCGCGCGACGCCGAGGACGAGCAGGTGCTGTGGCGCGCGGTGCGCGAGCTGGAGCCGCTGGACCCGGCGTTCGTCTCGATCACCTACGGCGCCGGGGGCTCGCGCCGCGACCGCACGATCCGCGCGACCGGCCGGATCGCCCAGGAGACGACCCTGCTGCCGGTGGCGCACCTCACCGCCGTCGACCACTCCGTGGCGGAGCTGCGCAACGTCATCGGCTGGTACGCGGCGGTCGGCGTGCGCAACGTGCTGGCGCTGCGCGGCGACCCGCCCGGTGACCCGATGGGCGAGTGGGTGGCGCACCCCGACGGCCTGAACCACGCCGACGAACTGGTGCGGCTCGTCCGCGAGCTGGGCGACTTCTGCGTGGGAGTGGCGGCGTTCCCCTACGGGCACCCGCGCTCCGGCGACGTCGACCTCGACACCCACTACCTGGTGCGCAAGCTGAACGCGGGCGCCGACTTCGCCGTGGCCCAGCTGTTCCACGAGGCCGACGACTTCTTGCGGATGCGCGATCGCGTGACCGCGCGCGGCTGCACGGCGGCGCTGCTGCCGGGCGTCATGCCGACGACGACCGTGCGGATGATGTCCAAGATCGTGGAGCTGTCCGGCGCGGACCTGCCGCCGGAGGTGTCGCGGCGGCTCGACCCGTGGCGCGACGACCCGGCGGCGTTCCGCGCGGTCGGCATCGACATCGCGACGGAGATGTGCGAGCGGCTGCTCGCCGAGGGCGTCCCGGCGCTGCACTTCTACACGATGAACAGGTCCAGGGCGACGCGCGAGGTGCTGGGCCGCCTGGGCCTGATCCCGGTCAGGGCCTGACCGGACGCGGTCGCCCTCGGCCGCCTCGGCGCCCGTCGCGATCAGCAGCTCGCAGAAGCGGGGGACGGCTTCCTCGTGTTCGGTCTCGTGCACGGTGGACGAAACAGCACCCGGACGTGTGACAGCGTCCGCTCAGGCGACGAGGCTGCGCCGGTGCGAGACCAGTGCCAGCACCACGACGATCAGCGCGGCGGCGCCGGTCAGGGCGGCCACGAGCATCGTCCAGCCGAACCACGAGTTGCCGCCCGTGCCCTGGAAGCGGACGGTCGACGTCAGCATCGACGCCTGCGCCGGCTCGGGTGACCAGGCGATCGTGCCGCCGTCCTCCTCGCGGCCGTTGGTGTTGATCACGTCGCCGGGGAAGGCGATCTTCACCTGGATGTCGGCGCGGTCGGGCGGCACCTGCGTGAGGTCGACCGAGCCCGACATCGTGACCAGGTCGCCGGAGCGGCGGAAGGTCGTCGTGTAACGGCTGCTCAGCGGGTTGGCGGCCATCGACAGCTGTCTGACCTCGTCGAACGTGAGGTCGTTGAAGAAGAGCTGGGTGCCCGAGTAGCCGTCGGCCGAGTACGGCTTCGTCGTCACCCGGCTCGCCAGCTCCGAGGGGACCTGCAACTGCGGGCCGGGGTCGTTGTCCTGAGCGGGCAACGTCGCGGCGACGACCTCCCCGGAGACGAGGTCGTCCCCCGACACGGCCATCGCCGCGTAGAGGCGCGTGCAGCCGGACAGCGACAGCGCCGCGATCACGACGGCGGCGGACAGCATCAGCGAACGGGCCCTGGGCACGCGGTCATCCTGCCAGCAGATGCCCGGATCGACCCGTCGAAAGCGGCGACGAGCACCGGGTTCCTGCGCAAGGCTAAAGACCTGTTGGTCCCGCTCACCGGGCGGTAGCGTGCCGCGCATGTCTTCAACTCCCGCCGGTGTGCACGGCATCAGCGACGCCTACGTCGCGGCGTACGCCGCTCTCGACCCCCTGACCGCCACGGCGATCGGCGTCGGGGACGTCGACGACCAGCTGACGGACTACTCGCCGGAGGGACACGCGGCCCGCCACGAGCTGGTCGTGCGCGCCCTGGCCGACATGGAGGCCGCGACCCCGGCCGACGAGGCCGAGGGCAACGCCAAGGCCGTGTTCCTGGAGCGCGTCGGCCTGGACAAGGACCTCTACGAGGCCGGTCAGGTCGAGCAGGCGCTCAACGTGATCGCGAGCCCTGTGCAGGGCCTGCGCGACGTCTTCGACCAGATGCCGACCGACACCGCCGAGCAGTGGGCGGTCGTCGCCCGGCGACTCGCGGCGATGCCCGACGCCGTGGCCAACCTGCGCACCTCGCTCGCCGGTGCCGCCGACCGGGGCGGGGTCGCCGCCGTGCGCCAGGTGTCGCGGGTCGCCGAGCAGTGCGACACGTGGGCCGGTCTGCGCGGTGAGAAGTCGTTCTTCACCTCCCTGGTCGCGAAGGCGGAGCAGGTGCCGGGCGTGGACGCCGCGCTGCGCACCGACCTGCAGACCGGTGCCCGCGCCGCCGCCGAGGCGTACGCGGACCTCGCCGGGTTCCTGCGCGGCGAGCTCGCGCCGCGGGCTCCGCGCGAGGACGCCGTGGGCGAGGACGTCTACCGCCTGTGGTCGCAGTACTTCACCGGCTCCCGGCTGGACCTCGCCGAGGCCTACGAGTGGGGCTGGGAGGAGTTCACCCGCATCGAGACGGAGATGAAGCAGATCGCCGAGCGGATCAAGCCCGGCGCGACGCTCGCCGAGGCCGCCGCCGCGCTCGACGCCGACCCCCGCTACCTCGTGCAGGGCCAGGACGGGCTCCAGGCGTGGATGCAGCAGCTCTCCGACAAGGCGCTGGTCGACCTGCGCGGCGTGCACTTCGAGCTGCCCGACGAGCTGATGGGCCTGGAGTGCCGCATCGCCCCGCCCGGTGGCGGCGTCGGCGCGTACTACACCGGTCCCACGCCGGACTTCTCCCGTCCCGGCCGCATGTGGTGGTCCGTGCCGGCCGACCGCGAGGAGTTCTCCACCTGGCGCGAGCTGACGACCGTCTACCACGAGGGCGTTCCCGGCCACCACCTCCAGGTCGCGACGGCGGTCTACCAGGCGGAGAAGCTCAACGACTTCCAGCGGCTGCTGTGCTGGGTGTCCGGACACGGCGAGGGCTGGGCGCTGTACTCCGAGCGGCTCATGCGCGAGCTGGGCTACCTCGACGACGACGGCAACCTGCTCGGGATGCTCGACGCGCACCTGTTCCGCGCGGCGCGCGTGATCATCGACATCGGCATGCACCTGAAGCTGGAGATCCCGCGGGGCACCGGCTTCCACGAGGGCGAGCGGTGGACCCCGGAGCTGGGGCTGGAGTTCATGCTGACCCGCACCATCACCGAGGCCGCCCACGTGCGCGACGAGATCGACCGCTACCTCGGCTGGCCGGGGCAGGCGCCGTCGTACAAGATCGGTGAGCGGCTGTGGCTCGCCGCCCGCGACGACGCCAAGCGCCGCCACGGCGACGCCTTCGACCTCAAGGAGTTCCACAAGCAGGCGCTGGAGATGGGCGCCATGGGGCTGGACACGCTGCGCGAGCGCCTCGCCCGGCTCTGAACCCCGTCCGCGGTGCGCACGGGGGCGGTCGCCGCGGCGACCGCCCCCGTCGCGTCACGGCGGGTCGAGCGGCAGGGCGCGGCCCAGCACGGCGAACGGGCGCATGTCACCGGTGAAGAGGTAGTGCCGCAGCACGTCGACGAACCCCACCCGCCGGTACAGCTTCCACGCCTTGCCGGTGCCCTCCGGGGTCGACAGCAGCACCCGCGACGTGGGCACGCCCTCCAGCAGCCGGCGCAGCACCGCCTCGCCCAGCCCGCGGCCCTGCGCGGACGGCAGGACGTGCAGCTCGGTCAGCTCGAAGTAGTCGTGCATCCACTCGTCGACCTCGGACGGGGTCGCCATCGCGGTCAGGCCGCGGCGCACCTGCTCGTGCCACCACTGGGCCGGTGCGCCCCGGTAGCCGTAGCCGACGCCGACCACCTCGTCCTGCGCGCCGAGCGCCACCACGCAGCGCCAGTCCTCGCGGGCCATGTGCGAGATCCACATCGGGGCGCGCATCCGCGCCGTCGACGCCGGGTACCCCATCGCGCTGACGTACACGTCCAGCGCCTCGTCCAGCCGAGCGCGCAGCTCCGTGGGCGACAGTTCGACGACGCGCTCGCAGCGCGGGGACGGTGTCGCCGTCACCTCGCCTCCTCGGCCGCGACGGGGGCGGGGGTGCCGCCGGTCAGCTCGACCAGGTCGTCGAACGTCGTGGGGAACACGGCGTGCGGGTGACCGGCGGCGGCCCAGACCACCTGGTACTGGCGCAGGGCCTCGTCGACGAACGTCCGGACCGGCGCGGGGTGCCCGACGGGGGAGACCCCGCCGATGACCTGGCCGGTGTGCTCCCGCACGAACGCCGGGTCGGCCCGCTTGATGCCGTCGGCCCCGGCCAGTTCGGCGAGCAGCCCGGTGTCCGCGCGGTGCGCGCCGGAGGTGAGCACGAGCAGGGGACTGGCGACGCCGTCGTGGATCGCGGCGAACACCAGGCTGTTGGCGATGGCGCCGACCGGCACGCCGACGGCCTCGGCCGCCTGCGCCGCGGTGCGCACCGCGTCGGCGAGCACTCGGATGTTCTCCGCTGCCCCGGTGTGCCCGGCGCCGGTCAGCGCTTCGGCGACCCTGCGGATCCCCGGATGGTCCAGTGAACTCACCCGCTCATCAGACCACGTTCGCGCCCGTCCGAGTGCGGCAGTACCACGAGCGGCACCGCCGTGCGTCGGCCAGTGCTCCCGCCCGCGATCCCGCCGACGCCGCTCGGGTGATCTCCGCACGGGACGAGCGGGTCGGGTTGAGGAATCTTCGCGGCGGGGGTTAGGCTGATCTCGCTCGAACACGTGTTCGAGCGATCACAACGCCCCGGTGGTGGGGTGGGGGAAGCACCCCACCACCGGGAGCCGCCGGCTTCCCACGGCGGACGTCGATTTCCCGACGCCACGAGGAGGCCGCCGATGTCAGCTTCGATCGACTTCCCGATCCCCACCCCCGTCCCGCGGCACCACCCCCCGCGCTCCGCGCCGGTCCCGCCGCCGCTTCCTCCGGCGCCGGCGATCCCGCTCGTGCCGCAGCTCGGTGGGCGGGCGGCGTTCTTCGCGTCCGGCGCGCGGGTTCGCGCCGCCGTGCGGGCCGGGCTCCCCCGGCACGTCGAACCGCGCACGGCGGACGACCCGGTGCGCCGGACCGGTCAGTTCCTCCCGGTCGTGGACCGGGTCCTGCGCGAGGACCGGCGGTGAGCGCTGGGAGTCCCGGTGGCGGGTTGATCGGCGCGAACCGGATGCTGGAGGTGCTGAGCGCCGAGTCGGAGCTGCTGGCGGCGTCCGCGCGGGGGCAGCGCGCCGAGCGCGCCGTGCCCGCGTGCCCCGGCCTGAACCTGGGGGAGACGGCCCGGCACGTCGGCAGCCTGCACCGGATGGCGCTGTCCTGGTTGCGCGAGGGGCCGGGCGGCACGCCGTGGCAGGAGGACCCGGAGCCGGGGCAGGACCTCGCGGACTACGTCCTGACCGGTGCCCGCCCGCTGATCGCGGAGCTGGCGGCGCACGACCCCGCCGAGACGTGGCCGAGCTGGTGGCCCGAGCAGCAGAACAGGGGCTTCTGGCTGCGCCGGATGCTGCACGAGACCACCGTGCACCGCACGGACGTGCAGGGCGCGGCCGGGCTGCCGCTCGACCCGGTGGACGACGACGTGGCCGCAGACGGCGTGGACGAGGTGCTGTTCTACTGGTTCGCCCACCGGCTGCGCGCGCTCGGCGTGACCGGCACGCGGGACGGCGGCGTCGCGATCAGCACGGCGGGACGGCTCTGGCTGGCCCGCTCCGGTCCGGCGGGTTCTGAGGTGCTGCGCGTACCGCTGGAACCCGGCGCCGACCCCGCCGGCGGGAACCGCGACGACGTGGCCGAGGCGGTGATCACCGGTACGCCGACGGCCGTCTACCGGTGGCTGTGGGGCCGGGTGCCCGACCGCGCGGTGCGGTCGCACGGCGATCCGGACTCCATCGCCCAGCTCTGGGCGCTGCTGCGGCTCGCGACCAGGTAGGGGCGCTCCCCCCTGGCTCCGTCAGGAGTTCAGGGGGACGTGCGCCGCCTCGACGAGCCCCTCGCCGTCGGAGGTGGCCGACTCCAGCCGGAAGTCCGCGCGCCGGCCCTCGACCTCGATGACCGCGACGGAGTTGCCGAAGTGCGGGCCGCTGCGCTTCGTCCACGCCATCGGGTCCGGCGAGATCCCGGCGCGGTCGGCGAGCCGGCGCAGCACCGCCGACACCGGTCGCGACCAGGACAGCCGGAACACCAGGCGGAACACCTTCGGCGGGTCGTTGTGCACCGGCGAGCAGGTCAGCTGCAGCACCCTGCTGTCGGTGGGCTTCGGGTACGCCGCCTCGGCCACGTAGCTGTGGTGCACGTCCCCGGACAGCACGCACACCGTGCTCGGCGCCGTCCGGCCGTGCTCGTCGCTCGCCACCCGCTGGATCAGCCCCGACAGCCGGACGAAGGAGGCGCGGAACGCGGGCCAGTGCTCCAGGTCGGCGACCTGTCTGAACCGCTCGGCCAGCCAGCCCCGCGGGCCCGGCTTGCTCGCCGCGTTCTCGTTGAGCGACTGGAGGTGGCTCAGGCCGTGCGGCATGAGCCACGGCAGCGACGACCCGATGAGCAGGTGGTCGATGTCACCGACCGCGTTCTCCTCGATCCAGCCGAACTCCTCGTCGCTCACCATCAGCCTGGTGCCGGACAGGATGCGCCCGCAGCGGGTGTCGATGACCAGCAACCGCACCCGGCCGAAGTCGCGCCGGTAGCTCCACCACGTCGACTTGTGGCCGTCGACCTCGGCGTCGGCCTGCTCGGCGAAGTCCAGCAGCGCGGGCAGCACGTCGGTGTCGCGCCCCGCCGTGACGACCTGCTGGTACATCTCGTCGGCCTTCAACTCGTCCGGCCCGAGGTTGCCGATGTGCTGGTAGATCCAGTACGACGCCAGCCCGGCCCGGATGCGGTCGCGCCACCACGGCTTGCGCGCCATCTGCTCGCGCCAGGTCTTCGAGGTGTTCCAGTCGTCGCGCACGTCGTGGTCGTCGAAGATCATCGACACCGGGGTGACCGACATGAGCCAGCGGATCTCCGGGTCCGTCCACGACTCGTGGTAGAGCCGGGCGTACTCCGGGAAGTGCACGACCTCCTTCTGCGGCTCCGCACCGCCCCGGCGCTCCTTCAGCCACGCCTTCGTCTCGTCGGTCGGCTCGTCGGCGTAGACCTGGTCGCCGAGCAGCACCAGCGCGTCCGGCCAGTGCGCCTCCGGCAGCCCGATCATCCGCAGCGCGTAGGCGTCCAGCGCGTCCGGGCCCAGCGGGTCCTTGCGGGCGGGGCTCACCGGCTTGGCCGCCCGGCACGAGCCGAACACGATCCGGTGGACGTCGTCGTCGACGTTCGCGGTGCGGATGCGGCAGCGGGGGAGGTCCGAGTCCGGTTCCGGCCAGACCACGTCGCCGTCGAGCCGCACGTCGTACTCGGTGCTCGTGTGCGGCGTCAGACCCTCCACGAGAACGAGGGCGAAGTGCTGGTCACCGGCGCGGAACGTGTCGGCCACGTGCCCGGCGACCTCCACGGAGCACGCCGCGTCGGTCTCCACCCAGACCGTCGCGGACGTGGAGTCGACATGCCTGAGCAGTGGACCGAGCACGAGCTTCGCCATTGGCGGCACGTTACCCTCATCGGGTGACAACCCGACTCGTCAACGTGGTCGTGGACAGTGTCGACCCCGCCGCGCTCGCGGGGTTCTGGTCCGCTCTGCTCCAGAAGCCGATCACCGACGAGGAGCCGGGTGTGGTGGAGATCGCACTCACCCCGGAGACGGACCTGCTGTTCCTCCCGGTCTCCGAGGGCAAGACGGTGAAGAACCGCGTGCACCTCGACCTCGCGAGCACCTCGCCCGAGGACCGGGCGGCCGTCGTGCAGCGCGCGATCGGGCTCGGCGCGCGCCCCGTGGACATCGGCCAGGGCGAGGTCCCGTGGACCGTGCTCGCCGACCCCGAGGGCAACGAGTTCTGCGTGCTGGAGCCGCGCGAGGAGTACCGGGACGTCGGACCGCTGGCCGCGGTCGTCCTGGACACCGCCGACCCGTCCGCCGCGGCCGGGTTCTGGTCGGAGGCGAGCGGCCTGCCCGTCGTGGCCGCCGAGTCCGGCTTCGCGTCGCTGCGCCCGCGGAGCGGCCCCCGGCTGGAGCTCGTGCGGGTCGCCGACCCGCGGACGGTGAAGAACCGCGTGCACCTGGACGTGGCGCCGGGCGTGGACGACGACCAGGAGGCCGAGGTCGCCCGGCTCGTCGCGCTGGGCGCGCGGCCGGTGGACGTCGGTCAGGGCGACGTGTCGTGGACCGTGCTGGCCTCCCCCGAGGGCGACGAGTTCTGCGTGCTGACGCCCCGCTAGTCGAACAGCGCCGAGACCTCGGCGGCCGCCCGCGCCGCCGTCGCCCCGGCCCCGGCTCCCGCCACGACGGAGAGCTCCGCTCTTTCCACCACGCGCCACACCGCCTTCATCATCACCAGCCCGCGCACCAGGGTCAGCCCCGACGCGGGTTCACCGTCGTCGAAGGGCGGTACCGCGCTGACCGCCACCGGCAGTCCGGCTGCGCGCACCTGCTTCAGCGCGTCGGACGTCGTGACGAGGTAGGGGCACCGCTCGGACGTGAACAGCTCGATCGCCTCGGTGCGCCCCACGGAGCGGCGCAAGAACCCCGCACCTGCTTCTCCCAGCGTCCGCAGCCTCTCGAACGCCGCGACGGACCGCGGCTCCGCGAGCCGGACGGACGTCGGGTCCCACCGGCCGTCCGGCGTGCGTCCGAAGAGCCGCCCGCCCGCGCTCTCGAACAGCGGCCAGATCTGGAAGGGGTCCCCCTGCTCTCCCGTCCGCAGCGCGAGCGCGTGGGTGACGAGACCGGAACGGCGCAGTTCTTCGCCCGTGGACACGAGTTCTTCGAAGGTGCGGGGCGGTTCCGGCGCGAGGCGGGTGTTGCGGATCAGCGCGACGGTGTCCACGTTGGACGGCAGGCCGTACAGCTCTCCGTCCACCGTGAGCGCCGACAGGACCCACGCGGGAAACGCGCTCTGGTGCGCGGAGGTCAGGATCGTGGGCTCGATCACGTCGCGCTCGATCAGGTCCCCGAGCCAGTCGTGCGGGCAGACGAGCGCGTCGGCTCTCCCCTCCTCCCGCACGTCCGTCACGAACCGCTCCTGCGGGTAGTAGCCGTTCTTCGTCTCGAACGTGACCGTGACGCCGTAGGCGGCGAGGAACTCGTCCTCGAACCGCGACAGCGCGGTCACCCCCTCGAAGTCGGTCTTGATGTGCAGCTCCGGCGCCAGTTCGGTCAGCCTGCCGTACTGGTTGCGCAGCCAGCGCACTCCCGCCGCGTCGGTGAAGCTGAGCTTCACCCGGCGCGAGGCGGGCGAGCGGTGCGGGTCGTCGCCTCCGATCTCGCAGAACAGCGAGTCGGCGCAGGGGGGGCACCACCAGGTGGTGCACCTTGACGTCGTCGGAGTGCCCGTCCTGTCTCAGAGCGGTGAGGTAGACCTGGTAGACGGGGGCCTCCGACGCGTTGTGCACGAACGCGCCCGCGCGTCCGTCCGTGCTCTCGCCCCACCACGCGGACACCTGCGCCGCCTGCGCTCTGCGCGCGAAGGACTCCTGGACGCCGCGGGTCTCGGCGTTGACGCGATCTCGTTCGGACTCGATCCGGTACGTGCGCCGCGTGACCACGACCGCGGCCGCCGCGAAGCACAGGGCGAGCATCGAGCTGAACGCGGAGATCCAATCGGGCAGGTCTCCCGGTCCGACGGCCATCGACACCCCGGTCTCGTGGTCCCAGCGCTGTCCACCCCCGATCCCAGCAGCTGTCGAGCCGGTCGTCTCCGTCTTCGTGCGGTGTTCGCCGGATCACGCCCGCAGTCGCAGCCCCTTCGGCGTGGCGCGGAAACCGGCCTCCTGGAGCACGGTCGACAGGTGCGAGCCGAGCGCGATCTCACCGTCCGCCCGCTGCACCGCGAGCTGACCGAGCCAGCCGTCGCGCACGGCCCGGCTCAGCGCGCCCGCCGCGGCCCGGAGCACGGCCTCGTCCTCGGTGAACGACAGCAGGGACCGGCCGCCGCGCTCGACGTAGAGGGCGGCCGCGCCGTCGACCAGCACCGCCAGCGCCCCCGCCTTGCGGGCGGGCCGGTGCTTGCCCCCGCCCACCGGCGCAGGCCACGGCAGCGCCGCGCCGTACGGCTGGGCCGGGTCGGCCGCCGCCAGCACCACCGCCTCCGGCGTGCCGTCGTGCTGCTGCCCCGGTGGACGGGACAGCGCGCGCAGCCGGTCGACCGCGCCGCGCGCCGCGAACTGCGCCGCGCCCAGACCCTCGACCACGTAACCGCGGACCACCTGCCCGGACTCCTCCATCGCGCGCAGCACCCGGTACACCGCGCTGAACCCGCCGGTGACCCGCTCGGTGTCCAGCGCGCCCCTGGTGAGCACGCCGTGCCGCTCCAGGAACGCCTCGGCCCGCGCGTGCGCCCGGCGCGTCGGATCGGCGGCGGGCGCGACGGCCAGGGACCAGCGCCCGGCGACCGTCGGCGGGCCGGTGCGGCTCGGCACGTCGGGACGACCGCCGCGCAGCCTCGCGTACCGGCCGCGCGGCGCGGACCGGCGCGGCTTGTGCGCGGCACCGCGTCCCGACAGCACCGCGCGCAGCGGAGCCAGGGTGTCGTTGGTGACGAGCCCCGCCCACACCAGGTCCCACAGCGCGTCCACCACGGCCTGGTCGGTCGTCGTCTCCCCGGCGGCCGAGACGCGGTCCACGAGCTGCCGGAAGAACAGCGCGCCACCGCCGAGCGACTCCAGGACCGCCGTGTGCAGCGGCGACTCCGGGGCCGACTCGGGCACCAGGTCCGGCAGCAGCAGGTCGGCCACGTCGGCGGGGGCCAGCGCGATCCAGCCGTCACCACCGGCCAGCGACCCGCAGCCGGTCCAGGTGACCTCGCCGGACGCGGTCAGCTCGTCGAGCAGCGCGGGGGAGTAGCCCGGCAGGCGGGCGGGCAGCAGCAGCGACTCGACCGCGCTCGCGGGCAGCGGCGCACCGGCGAGCTGCTCGACGACGGACAGCACGTCGTCCGCCGTCGGCGCCGACCGCAGCCGCCGCGACACCCCGTGCCAGCTGGGCAGGAAGCGCCCCAGCGCCGCGGGTTCCACCGGCTCCACCTCGGAGCGGAGCCGGGCCAGGGACGCCCGGCGCAGCCTGCGCAGCACCTCGGCGTCGCAGTACTCGGTGTGCGTGCCGCCCGGCCGCAGCTCGCCGCGCACCAGACGGCCCGCGCCCGACATCCGCTCCAGGACCCCGGTCACCACGGCCACGCCCAGCCCGAAGCGCGCGGCGGCCTCCAGCGCCGGGAACGGGCCGTGCGTGCGGGCGTAGCGGCCCAGCAGATCACCCAGCGGGTCGGGCACCGGCTCGGTGAAGACCTCGGGCACGCCGACGGGCAGCGCCACGCCCAGCGCGTCGCGCACCCGGCCCGCGTCCTCGACCGGGAGGAACCGCTCCTCACCGGCGATCCGGACCCGCAGCACGCGCCGCTGGGCCACCAGGTCGTCCAGCCACTCCGGCCGCACACCGCGCTCGGCGGCCTCCGCCGTCGTCAGGTCGCCGAGGAAGCGCAGCAGGTCGGCCGCGTCCTCGGCGTGCCGCGCGTGCCGGTCCGGCGCGAGCCGCTGGAGCGCCAGCTCGACCTCGGTCACCACCTCGGCGTCCAGCAGCTCCCGGATCGCCTCTGACCCCAGCAGCTCCGCGAGCAGCGTCGAGTCCAGCGACAGCGCGGCGGCGCGGCGCTCCGCGAGCGGCGTGTCCGCCTCGTAGAGGAACATGCCGACGTAACCGAACAGCAGGCTGCGCGCGAACGGCGACGGCGACGGCGTCTCCACCTCCACGACCCGCACCCGGCGGGCCCGCACGTCGCCCATCAGCTCTCGCAGGCCGGGCACGTCGTAGACGTCCTGGAGACACTCCCGCATCGCCTCCAGCACGACCGGGAAGCTCTCGTACTTCGACGCCACCGACAGCAGCTGCGCCGCGCGCTGCCGCTGCTGCCACAGCGGCGAGCGGCGCCGCGGATCGCGCCGCGGCAGCAGCAGCGACCGGGCCGCGCACTCGCGGAAGCGCGCCGCGAACAGCGCGGAGCCGCCGACCTCGGCCACCACGACCTGCTCGACCTCCTCCGGGTCCAGCAGCACGTCCTCCGCGCCGGCCACGACCTCGGCCCCGTCGGAGTCGACGGCGTCGGGCAAGCGCACCACGATGCCGTCGTCGGAGTGCGCGACCTGCGCGTCCACCCCGCGCCGTTCCCGCATCCGGGCCGCGATGGCGAGCGCCCACGGCGCGTTGACCTGCGCGCCGAACGGGGAGTGCACCACCAGCCGCCAGTCGCCCAGCTCGTCGCGGAACCGCTCGACGAGGATCGTCCGGTCGCTGGGCACGTGCCGCGCGGCCTCCCGCTGCTCGCGCAGGTACGCCAGCAGGTTGCTCACGGCCCACTCGTCCAGCCCCGCGGCGGTGGCACGAGCGGTCGCCGTCTCGTCGTCCGCCGCCGACAGCTCCCGCAGGAACCTCCCCAGCGCGCGCCCCAGCTCCAGCGGGCGGCCCGGCGCGTCGCCCTTCCAGAACGGCATCCGGGCGGGCTGCCCCGGCGCGGGCACCACGATCACGCGGTCGTGGGTGATGTCCTCGACCCGCCAGGACGACGTGCCCAGCAGGAACGTGTCGCCGACCCTGGACTCGTAGACCATCTCCTCGTCCAGCTCGCCGACCCGCGAACCCGGCCCCTTCTCCGAACCGGGCGTCATCACGGCGAACGTGCCCCGGTCGGGGATCGTCCCGCCCGAGGTCACCGCGAGCCGCTGCGAACCGGGCCGCCCGCGCAGCTCGCCGGTGACGCGGTCCCAGGTGATGCGCGGCCGCAGCTCGCCGAACTCCTCGCTCGGATAGCGGCCGGACAGCATGTCCAGCACGGCCAGCAGCGCCGACTCCGGCAGCGCGGCGAACGGCGCCGCCCTGCGCACCAGCCCCGCCAGCTCGTCCACCGGCCACGGCTCCATCGCGACCATCGCCACCACGTGCTGGGCCAGCACGTCCAGCGGGTTGCGCGGGTAGCGCACGGCCTCGATCGCGCCGTCGCGCATCCGCTCCGCGACCACGGCGCACGACACCAGGTCGCCGCGGAACTTCGGGAACACCACGCCCCGCGACACCGCGCCCACCTGGTGCCCGGCCCGCCCGACCCGCTGGAGACCCGACGCGACCGTCGGCGGTGCCTCGACCTGCACCACCAGGTCGACCGCGCCCATGTCGATGCCCAGCTCCAGCGACGACGTGGCCACCACGCAGGGCAGCCGCCCCGACTTCAGCTCCTCCTCCACGAGCGTGCGCTGCTCGCGCGACATCGACCCGTGGTGCGCGCGGGCGACGATCGGCGCCCGCTGCGTCGTGAAGCCCGACTGGCCGATCGCCTCCGCCGGGAACGGACCCGGCGCGTCCGGGCCGACGGTGATCTCCGCTGCGGTGACCTCCGCTGCGGCGTCCTCCTCGGCCAGCTCGTTGAGGCGCGCGGTCAGCCGCTCCGCGAGCCGCCGCGAGTTGGCGAACACGATCGTCGACCGGTGCTCCCGCACCAGGTGCAGCACGCGCCGCTCCACCGCGGGCCAGATCGACGCGCGCTGCTCCGCGCCCGCGGCCGAGCCGGACACCTCGCCGGTGGGCTCGCCGAGCTGCGACATGTCCTCGACCGGGACCTCGACCCGCACCTCGATGGTCTTCGGGATCGCCGGTTGCACCACCTCCACCGGCCGCCCACCGGCCAGGAACGCGCTGACCTCGTCCACCGGGCGGACCGTCGCCGACAGCCCGATCCGCTGCGCGGGCCGCTCCAGCAGCGCGTCCAGCCGCTCCAGGGACAGCGCCAGGTGCCCGCCGCGCTTCGTGCCCGCCACGGCGTGCACCTCGTCGAGGATCACCGTCCGCACACCGCGCAGCGACTCCCGCGCCG
The DNA here is from genome assembly GCF_016464305.1 of Umezawaea beigongshangensis. Lineage (GTDB taxonomy): Bacteria > Actinomycetota > Actinomycetes > Mycobacteriales > Pseudonocardiaceae > Umezawaea_A > Umezawaea_A beigongshangensis. The sequence goes on along the minus strand of NZ_JAEIOJ010000010.1, from coordinate 118,481 downwards.
CCGACGTCAGGAGCAGGAACAGCGATTCCGGCGTCGTGACCAGCACGTCCGGCGGCGTGCGGGTGAACGCGCGCCGAGCCTCCGCCGTCGTGTCACCCGTCCTGGTGCCCACGGTGATCTGCGGTTCCGGCTCGCCCAGCCGCTGCGCCGCCTGCCGGATGCCCGTCAGCGGCGCCCGCAGGTTCCGCTCCACGTCCACCGCCAGCGCCTTCATCGGCGACACGTACAGCACCCGGCACCGGCGCTTCGGATCGTCCGGCGGCGGCGCCGCGGCCAGCCGGTCCAGCGCCCACAGGAACGCGGCCAGCGTCTTGCCCGACCCCGTGGGAGCGATCACCAGCGCGTGCTTGCCCTCGGCCGCCACCCGCCACGCCCCGGCCTGCGCGGCCGTGGGCGCGGCGAACGCGCCGGAGAACCACTGCCGGGTAGCCGCCGAGAAGGAGCCGAGTACGTCCACCGGAGCAGTGTGACCCGCGACCCCGACAGTCGTCGGACGGCCGCGCCCCCCGCACGGTCACCACCGCACGTTCCAGCACCGCGAGTTGAGCGTTCAGGCACCGCGAGTTGAGCGCTCGGGGTCTTCGCCGGGGTGTGCGGAGTGCGACGCTTCACCCTCGCGGGTGAAGCTTCTCTCCTGGTCCCCCGTGCGGCGATCTGGTCAACCCGTGTCCGCGGAGGGGCTCTGACGTGGCAGCATCTGCACCCGAGTGAGACACGAGGGGAGAACGGTGCGCGTCCTATCGGTTGACCTGGGCACGTCCAACACGGTGGCGGTGCTGTCCGCGCACGGCCGACCGCCCAGGGTGGTCGAGGTGGACGGCTCCTCCACGATGCCCTCGGCGGTCTACTGCGAGGAGGACGGGACGCTCGTCGTCGGCCGCGACGCCGAGCGGCGCGCCCGCCTCGACCCCGCTCGCTTCGAGCCCAACCCCAAGCGCCGCGTCGACGAGGGGATGCTGCTGCTCGGCGAGACGGTCGTCCCGGTGACCGACGCCCTGGCCGCCGTCCTGCGGCGCGTGCTGGAGGAGACGGTCCGCCAGCTCGGCGGAGCCTCCCCCGACCAGGTCCGGCTGACCCACCCCGCGCAGTGGGGCCCGATGCGGTGCAACGTGCTGCTGTCGGCCGCTCGCCTCGCCGGGATGGGCCCCGAGCTGGTGCTCGTGCCCGAGCCGGTGGCCGCCGCCGCGCACTTCGCCTCGTTCCACGACCAGACCCTCGCACCCGGTCAGGCGCTCGCCGTCTACGACCTGGGCGCGGGCACCTTCGACGTGGCGGTCGTCGGCGCCACCCCGTCCGGGTTCGCCGTCCTCGCCGAGGCCGGGCTGCCCGACCTCGGCGGCCTCGACGTCGACCAGGCGCTGCTGGAGAACGTCGGCCGCCAGGTGTCGGTGCGCGACCCCGGCCGCTGGCAGAACCTGCTGCGCCCCGAGTCGACCGCCGACCGCCGCGCCCGCCGCGCGCTGCAGGAGGACGTGCGCTCCGCGAAGGAGGCGCTGTCGCGGCACCCCCAGACCGAGGTGCCGATGCCGGAGCCGTTCGACGACGTCCTCGTCACGCGCGCCGAGCTGGAGGCGCTGGTCCGGCCGAGCATGCTGCGCAGCGTCGAGCTGCTCGCCTCGACCATCCGCTCCACGGGCGCGGCCCCGGAGCAGCTGGTGGGCATCTACCTCGTCGGCGGGGCCAGCCGCATCCCGCTGGTGGCGACGATGATCGCCGAGCAGGTGCGGGTCGTGCCGGTGAGCCTGGACCAGCCGGAGACGGCGGTCGCGCTCGGCGCGCACCACGTGGCCGACGACACCTCCACCGGCCAGCACGAGCAGCAGTCCGTCACGGGGCCGATCAGCGGACCGACCCCGACGCTGTCGTTCCCGAACTCGGGCGGCTTCCCCGCGCAGACCCAGTCCTACCCCGTCAGCGGCCCCAACCCGGTCGTCGGGCACCCCAGCGGTCCCTACCAGACGGGCCCTCAGCAGCAGTTCAACTTCCCCTCGGTGACCCAGCCGGTGGCCGTCGGAGGTTCCGGGGGAGGGCCGAACCGGAAGGTCCTGCTCGCAGTCGGCGCCGTCGTCGTCCTGGTGCTGGCCGTCGTCGGCACGCTGTTCGCGCTCTCCGGCGACGGCGTGCCCAGCGCCGAGGAGTGCAAGTCCGACGGGAACGTGGACGACCAGGGCTTCACCGCGTGCCTGCGCCAGTTCGCCGGGGCCGTCCCGGACGGCGGCACGTGCAAGGCGGGGGCGTCCGCCGGGGTGTCCGGCATCAGCGCCATCAAGGGCAAGGTCGTCAGCTGCGGTGTCGCCGACGGGTACACCGTGCAGTACGTGCTGACGGAGACCGTGACCGGTGCTCAGCAGGGTGCGGACGCCGTGGTGAAGTCCCTCAAGGTCGACACGGTCGAGGCCCGGTGGTCCGGCAACGGCCTGGAGGGCGTCTACCGGGCGGCGGCCGACAACGGCCTGGGCCTGCTGACGTTCACGGCGAAGGACCGTCCGCTGCTCGGCATCCTGACCAGGAGCGACGCCGACCGGGACATGACGGCCGACACGGTCGCGGACTTCTTCGAACGCTCCGTCCAGCCCGGTACCTGACCCGGCCGGGCGCCGCGCGGGTGACACGGCCCGTGCCACCAGCGCGGTCGTCCCGCGCTCGTCCTCCGCTACGCGGTGGGCGCGGCCGGTGGGGTGCTGGCGGCGCCGGCCCCGCTCGTGGGGTTCACGGCGTTGCCGCTGCTGCTGGCGTGCGTCCTCGCGACGCTGCGCCGGGCGCGCTGACCGACTCGGTCAGCTTCTGCACGGCCCGCAGCAGGGCGTGGTACTCGTCGTCGTCGAGGTCCATCGCGCACAGCACCGCGCCGGGGACGTCCTCGGCCCGCGCGCGCAGCGCCGCGCCCCCGTCGGTGAGCGCGACCAGCACGGAGCGCTCGTCGTCGGCGCGGCGCTCGCGGCGCAGCAGTCCGGCCGCCTCCAGCCGCTTGAGCAGGGGGGAGACCGTGCCGTAGTCGAGCTGGAGGGCGGCCGCGAGGTCCTTGACGGGCAGCGACCGCTTCTCCCAGAGCACGACCATCACCAGGTACTGCGGGTACGTCAGGCCCAGCTCGTCGAGCATGGGGCGCTGGAGCTGCGTGACGGCGCGCGACGCGGCGTACAGGGCGAAGCAGAGCTTGTCGTCGAGTGGTTCGGGCATGTGTTCAGCGTACGTAACGGAGACCACAACTTCAACGGACGCAGTTCAATTGTGCACAACTTAAACGTGCGCTATCGTTCCTCCTGTCACCACGTCGCACCACACCCGAGGAGCCGGTCATGACCGTCGTGCTGGAGCAGGCCGCGAAGGACTTCGCCGAGGCCACCGCCAACCCGCCCCACCTGTTCGACCTCGGCCCGGAGAAGGGGCGGGAGACGGTGGACCAGGTGCAGTCGGGCGAGGTGGACGCTCCCGCCGTCGACGTCGAGGAGATCGTCGTCGCCGGAGGTCCCGGCGGGCGGGTCCGGGTCAGGGTGCTGCGCCCCGCAGGGGCGACCGGTCCGCTGCCGGTGATCCTCTACGTGCACGGCGCGGGCTGGGTCTTCGGCAACGCCCACACCCACGACCGCCTGGTCCGCGAGCTCGTCGCCGGCACCGGTGCCGCCGTGGTGTTCCCCGAGTACAGCCTCTCGCCCGAGGTCCGCTACCCCGTCGCGATCGAGGAGAACTACGCCGTCGCGCAGTGGATCGGCGCCGAGGGGACGGCCAGGGGTCTGGACGGTTCGCGCCTCGCGATCGCGGGCGACTCGGTCGGCGGGAACATGTCCGCGGCGCTGACCCTGATGGCCAAGGAGCGCGGCGACGTGACGTTCGCCGGTCAGGTGCTGTTCTACCCGGTGACCGACGCGTCGTTCGACACGCCGTCCTACCACGAGTTCGCCGAGGGCTTCTTCCTGCGCCGCGACGGCATGCAGTGGTTCTGGGACCAGTACACGACCGACCCCGCGCAGCGCGCCGAGATCACCGCGTCCCCGCTGCGCGCCACCACCGAGCAGCTCGCCGGCCTGCCGCAGGCCCTGGTGATCACCGGCGAGGCCGACGTGCTGCGCGACGAGGGCGAGGCGTACGCGAACAAGCTGCGCGAGGCCGGTGTGCCGGTGACCGCCGTCCGCTACCAGGGGATCATCCACGACTTCGTGATGCTGAACGCGCTGAGCGAGACGCGTGCCGCGCGTGCCGCCATCGCCCAGGCGATCACCTTCCTGGGTGCGGTGCTGTCCCGCTGAGCCCGGTGTGGCCGGGGCCGTCTCCGCGACGCGCGTCGCGGAGACGGCCCCGTCGTGTCGGCGCGGGTCAGCGCTTGCGGCGCTCCCAGAGCGCGCGCAGTCCGACGACGACGGCCGCGACGAGCCCGGCGGCGGCCACGACCTGCATGGCGAGCGAGGACGTTCCGGTGAGGTCTTGCGCGATCGGCTGCACACCGCGAGGTTAGCCTGGAGGGGATGCGCAACACCGTCTTCCGCAAACTGATGGCCGGAGAGTTCGGCCAGGTCAGGGCTGAGATGCTCGCCCACGACCACGTCCTGTCCTCCCTGGGAGGGCGCACCCCGGACCAGGCGCTCGACGCCGGGTACCCCGCCAAGGAGGTGTGGCTGGCCGTCTGCGACGCCTTCGACGTGCCGGAACTGCGCCGCTGACCCGTCGGCCGGGCGTGTGTCGCACTCCGGTTCGAACACCTGTTCGGGTAAGATCGGGGTGCACGACCGGGTGGTCGATCCGGCTCGGACGACCCGCCCCCGCCGAAGTTGTCGGTGCCTGCCCGTAGCGTCGGGCCCGACAGCGCAGACGGCTCGACACGACCCGAGGTGGACTTCCGATGGCAGCAGCACCCGACAGGGACAAGGCTCTGGAGCTGGCCCTGGCGCAGATCGACAAGCAGTTCGGCAAGGGCTCGGTGATGCGGCTCGGCGAGGAGGGCCGTGCCCCGATCGCCGTCATCCCGACCGGTGCCATCGCGCTGGACGTGGCGCTCGGCATCGGCGGCCTGCCGCGCGGCCGCGTCGTCGAGATCTACGGCCCGGAGTCGTCCGGCAAGACGACCGTGGCCCTGCACGCGGTGGCCAACGCGCAGCGCAACGGCGGCATCGCCGCGTTCATCGACGCGGAGCACGCCCTCGACCCCGAGTACGCGAAGAAGCTCGGCGTCGACACCGACGCGCTGCTGGTCTCCCAGCCCGACACCGGTGAGCAGGCGCTGGAGATCGCGGACATGCTGGTCCGCTCCGGCGCGCTCGACATCCTGGTCATCGACTCGGTCGCGGCCCTCGTGCCCCGTGCCGAGATCGAGGGCGAGATGGGTGACAACCACGTCGGCCTCCAGGCCCGCCTGATGAGCCAGGCGCTCCGCAAGATCACCGGCGCGCTCAGCAACTCCAACACCACCGCGATCTTCATCAACCAGCTGCGCGAGAAGATCGGCGTGATGTTCGGGTCTCCCGAGACCACGACCGGTGGCAAGGCCCTGAAGTTCTACGCGTCCGTCCGCCTGGACGTGCGCCGCATCGAGACCCTGAAGGACGGCGGCGAGCCCGTCGGCAACCGCACCAGGGTCAAGGTCGTCAAGAACAAGGTCGCGCCGCCGTTCAAGCAGGCCGAGTTCGACATCCTCTACGGCAAGGGCATCAGCCGCGAGGGCTCGCTGATCGACATGGGCGTCGAGCAGGCGATCCTGCGCAAGTCCGGTGCCTGGTACACCTACGAGGGCGACCAGCTGGGGCAGGGCAAGGAGAACGCCCGCAAGTTCCTGCTGGAGAACCCGGACGTGGCCAACGAGATCGAGAAGCGCATCAAGGACAAGCTGGGCATCGGTGCGACGCTCGACGCCGACGACACGGTGCCGGCGCCCGTCGAGTTCTAGCGCGTGATGACACAGCGAGGCGGCGGCCGTCGTGGCAAGCGCTCCGACGCGCACCGCGACGCCGCACCGCTCGGCCCCGCCGAGCAGTACGTCAAGGCGAAGGACACCTGTCTGCGCCTGCTGACGATGCGGCCCCACACGCGGGCCGAACTGCACCAGGCCCTGGTGCGCAAGGAGATCTCCGAGGAGGTCGCCGACAGCGTCCTCGGCCGGCTGGACGAGGTCGGTCTCGTGGACGACGCGGCCTTCGCCGAGGTGTGGGTGCGCTCCAGGCACACCCACCAGGGGCTGGGCCGCCGAGCGCTCGCGGTGGAGCTGCGCCGCAAGGGCGTGGACGACGAGGTGGCGGCCGAGGCGGTCGCCGCCGTGGACGAGGACGCGGAGGAGAGCAGGGCGCGCGAGCTCGTGCGCAAGAAGCTGCGGTCGATGGGCGCCGTGGACGAGACGGCCAAGATCCGCAGGCTCGTCGGCGCGCTGGCCCGCAAGGGCTACTCGCAGGGGCTCGCGTTCCGGGTGGTGCGCGAGGAGCTGCGGCGCGTCGGCGAGGACGCGGCCGAACTCGACGACGCCGTGTCCGACTAGACGGTCTTCTCGTCTCGTCGTCGCGGCGCTCGGCGTGCCGGGGGAGTTGCCGCGCCAGCCGTGGTGCTCACGTCCTGGTCCGGTCGGGCGCGGGCCGCCGGGTGAGCAGGATTCCGCTGACCACCACCGCTCCGCCGACGAACGTGTGCCAGCCCGCCGGTTCGCTCAGCAGCAGCACGCCCAGTGCGGTGGACCAGAGCGGGGTCACGTAGGTGACCGTGGCCGCGACCGTGGGGCCCGCCTCCCGGATCAGGTCGAGGTTGAGCACGTACGCGTACCCGGTGCCCACCGCGCCCAGCACCAGCAGCGCCAGCACGGCGAGCGCGCCCGGCCACGCGGGCGGTCCGGACAGGACGGGCGCGGCCACCGCGAGCTGCACGGTGGCGCAGGTGACCTGCACGGCGGACAACGCGCTCGCCCGGTGCGGACCGCCGGAGAAGAACCGCCGCGTGTAGGCGAATCCGGCGCCGTAGCACGTGGTGGCACCCAGGCAGGCCAGGCCACCGGCCAGCACGTCGCCGTCCAGGCCCCGCCACACCCCGAGCAGCACCAGCACGCCCGCGAAGCCGAGCAGCAGCCCCGCCAGCCGCGTCCGCGTCACCCGCTCACCCGGCACGACCAGCAGCGCGAACGCCAGCGTCGTCAACGGCGTCGTCGCGTTCAGCACGCCCGCCAGCACCGAGTCCACCTTCGACTCGCCGTGAGCCAGCAGCGTGAACGGCACCGAGTTGAGCAGCACCGCGACCACCGCCGCGTGCCCCCAGGTGCGCGGGTCGCGCGGCACCGCCGCCCCCTGCGCCGCGCAGACCACCCACAGCGCCAGCGCCCCGAACAGGCAGCGGGCCAGCGCCACCTGCACCGGCGGCACGCCCGCGTCCACCGCCACCTCGATCAACGCGAAGCTGCTGCCCCAGATCGCGGACAGCAGCACGAACTTCCCGGTGGATCCCACGGCGCGAGCATCACCCGGAGGAGCACCATGAGTCCAACAAGTGCTCGCCGATCCGACATGAGAGGCGCTCATGGCCCTGAACTTCGCCCAGTTGCGGGCCTTCCTCGCCGTCGTCGACGAGGGCGGGTTCCGCACCGCCGCCGACGCCCTCGGGCTCACCCAGTCCGCCGTCTCGCACGCGGTCGCCGCGCTCGAACGCACGCTCGGTCACCCCGTGCTGTCCCGGCGCGGACGCCCCGTGCCCACCGCGTTCGGGGAGGAGGTCCTGGCGCACGCCCGCGCCGCGGTGGCCGCGTCCACCGCGATCACCGACCTGGCCGAACGCCGGCACGGCGGAGCACGCGGCACGGTCCGGCTCGCCGCGCCACCCAGCGTGTGCCAGGGACTGCTGCCCGACCTGCTGGCCCGGTGGCGCACGGAGTTCCCGCACGTGCGGGTCCGGGTGTTCGAGGGCGAGGACGACGAGGTCGCCGAGTGGCTGAACGGCGGCACGGTCGACGCCGCGGTCCTGGTCGATCCGTCGCCCGGCTTCGGCGCGCTGCTCTGCGAGGACGCGTTCCAGGCCCTGCTGCGCACGGATCACCCGCTGGCGACGCTGCCCCGGATCGACGTGACCGACCTGGCCGACGACCCGTTCCTGCTGACCCGCTGCGGCTGCGAGCAGCACGTGCGGCAGGCGTACGCCGGTCACCCGTTCACCCCGCGCCACCGGGTGCGCGAACTGGGCACGCTGTTCGCCATGATCCGCACCGGCGTGGGCGTGTCGATCGTGCCCGGCCTGGTGGCGTCGATGCTGCCACCGGGCCTGGTGATGGTGCCGCTGCGCGACCCGGTGGTGCGCAGGCTCGTCCTCGGCGGCCCGGCCGGTCGCGAGTGGCACCCCGCGGTGACGGCCCTGGTGGACTCGGTCCGCGTTCCGCCCGGCCGTGCCGTCCGGGACGACGACTCCGGTGATCAGCCCAGCGCGGCGGCGGCGCGCGCCAGCTCCTCGACCCGCTCGAAGTCCCCCGAGGCCAGCGCGTCCTTCGGCGCCAGCCACGAGCCGCCGACGCAGCCCACGTTGGACAGGGCCAGGTAGCGCGGGGCGCTCTCGGGCGTGATGCCGCCGGTCGGGCAGAACCTCAGCTGCGGCAGCGGGCCGCCGATCGACTTGAGGAAGTCGACGCCGCCCGCGGCCTCGGCGGGGAAGAACTTCAGCGCGGTGATGCCCCGCTCGACGAGCCGCATCGCCTCGGAGACGGTGGCGGCACCGGGCAGGAACGGCAGCCCGGTGTCCTCGGCCGCGTCGAGCACCCGGTCGGTGCAGCCCGGCGTGACCAGGAACCCCGCACCGGCCTTGAGGGCCTGCTCGGCGTGCTCGGGTGCGGTCACGGTGCCCGCGCCGATGACGATGTCCGGCACCTCGGCGGCCACCCGCTCGATCGCGGACAGCGCCGCCGGGGTGCGCAGCGTCAGCTCGATCACCCTCACCCCGCCGCGCAGCAGCGCTCGCGCGAGCGGCACCGCGTGGTCCGCGTCGTCCACGACGACGACGGGGATGACGGGGGACAGGGCGAGCAGATCGTGACCGGTGGTCACCGGGCCTCCAGAGGTGGGCGGAACGATGTGCGAGGACAGCCTATGACGTGCGCTGACCGACGAAGTGCGACGCGGCGATGGGACCGAAGACGCTCGCCCCGCGGTCGGCGGGACCGACCGAGCGGCGCAGCGCCGCGAACAGCTCGCGCCCGGTGCCCGTCCACGCCGCGGCGTCCGGCGGGAAGTCGACCAGCTCGCGCGAGGCCAGCTCGGCCGGGGGCACCAGTGCTTCCAGCGTGCCGGTCTCGGCGTCCAGGCGCAGCACGTCGCCGTCGCGCACCCTGGCGAGCGGTCCGCCGACGGCGGCCTCGGGGGTGAGCTGGATGGCGGCGGGGATCTTGCCGGAGGCGCCGGACATGCGGCCGTCGGTCACCAGTGCGACCTTGAAGCCGCGGTCCATCAGCACGCCCAGCGGCGGCGTGAGGCCGTGCAGCTCGGGCATCCCGTTGGCCTGCGGTCCCTGCTGGCGCACGACGATCACGACGTCGCGCTCCAGCTCACCGGCCTTGAACGCCTCGGCGAACGCCTGCTGCGAGGTGAAGACCCGCGCGGGCGCCTCGACGACGCGGTTCTCCGGCGCCACCGCGGAGACCTTGATGACGGAGCGGCCGAGGTTGCCCGAGAGCATCCGCAGTCCGCCGTCGGCGGCGAACGGGTCGTCGAGCCCGCGCAGCACGGCGGGGTCCAGGGACTCGCGCGGACCGTCGCGCCAGATCAGCTCGCCGTCGATCAGCACCGGTTCCTGGCGGTAGCGGTCGAGACCGGGGCCCGCGATCGTGCGCACGTCGCCGTGCAGCAGGCCCCCGTCGAGCAGCTCCCCGACGAGGAACTGCACGCCGCCCGCCGCGGCGAAGTGGTTGATGTCGGCGCTGCCGTTGGGGTAGACCCGCGCCAGCAGCGGCACGACCGACGACAGGTCGGAGAAGTCGTCCCAGCTCAGCTCGATGCCCGCGGCCGAGGCGATGGCCACGAGGTGCATCGTGTGGTTCGTCGAGCCGCCGGTGGCCAGCAGGGCGACGACGGCGTTGACGATCGAGCGCTCGTCGACGACCTCCGCGATGGGCGTGTACTCCTCGCCGCGGCTGATCTCCACGGCGCGGCGGCCCGCGTACTCGGTCAGCGCGCGGCGCAGCGGGGTGCGCGGCTGCACGAACGTCGCACCGGGCAGGTGCAGGCCCATGATCTCGACGACCATCTGGTTCGAGTTGGCCGTGCCGTAGAACGTGCAGGTCCCGGCGCTGTGGTAGGACGCGGCCTCGGCTTCGAGGAGGTCCTCGCGGGTGGCCTTGCCCTCGGCGTAGAGCTGCCGGACGCGGGCCTTCTCGCCGTTGCTGAGACCGGAGGCCATCGGCCCGGCCGGCACGAGGATCGCGGGCAGGTGGCCGAACGACAGCGCGCCGATCAGCATGCCGGGGACGATCTTGTCGCAGACGCCGAGCAGCAGCGCGGAGTCGAACATCTCGTGCGACAGCGCCACACCGGTGGACATGGCGATCACGTCGCGGCTGAACAGCGACAGCTCCATGCCGTCACGTCCCTGGGTGATCCCGTCGCACATGGCGGGCACGCCGCCCGCGAACTGGGAGACACCGCCCGAGGCCCGCACCGAGTCCTTGATCCACGCCGGGTACTCCTGCATGGGCTGGTGCGCGGACAGCATGTCGTTGTAGGCCGACACGATGGCGACGTTCGACTTGCGCAGCGCGCGCAGGGCCGCCTTGTCGCCGCCCTCGAACGCGGCGAAGCCGTGGGCGAGGTTGCTGCAGGCCATGCCGGTGCGCGTGGTGCCCTGTGCGGCCGCCGCGGCGACCCGCTCCAGGTAGGCGGTCCGGGTTGCCGCGCTCCGCGCGGCGATGCGTGCGGTGACCTGGGCGACCACGGGGTGCAGTGGGCTCATGCTCGCTGTCTCCGTTGGTGATCGGGGGCCTCCCGGCCCCGGTGGACGGCAGCGCTGACGTTCCACTCGGACGTGACCCCTCGCACACTACGAGACGACCCCCGTCCGAATCAAAAACGATTCAGTTACTGGGACGTTGCAGGCACGAGAATGATCCCTGTGGTCCTTGTCACAAGGTCCTTTTCGCGGCAGAGTCGTGGGGCGAAACCAGAGGCGCACCGCTCATCCGGAGGTGCTCGCATGACGTCCACGGAGATCGTGGAACTGCGCAGGACGATCGGCCAGCTCAGGCAGTGCGTGGCCGCGCTGCGCGGGCGCTACGGGGACGTGGCCGCGGTGCAGCGGCTCGCCAACGACGTGGAGCGCACGGACATCGACGCGGCGGAACTCGCGGACCTCGACAGCACGCCGAGGCAGCGCGAGGCGCCGCGGATCGAGCGCGAGGTCGTCGTCGTGTCGGACACGCCGTACGACCCGAAGCTCTGGCAGGACGCGGACGACGAGGGTCTGGGCGGTTACCACCGCCCCCGCGGCTGACATTCCCCGCCCGGGAACCGGGCGGGACGCACCGACGCTCGCACCACGACGACGTGGAACCGAGGTGGATCGATGACGGCCGGTCAGGACGCGCGCGGCAGGGCGGAGATCGGGGCGCGCACGCTGCGCACCGACCGCTGGTGGCTGCAGTCCGCGCTCACGGCGGCGGCACTGGGGGCGTTCGTCGTGTACGCGACGTTCCGCGCCTTCGCGAACACCGCCTACTACAGCGCGCCCTACGTGTCGCCGTTCTACTCGCCGTGCCTCGCCGCGAACTGCCTGCCCGGCTCCGGCGAGCTGCACCTGGTGGGGCAGTGGTGGACGCTCTCGCCCGCGCTGCTGATCCTGGTGTTCCCGCTGGGGTTCCGGATGACCTGCTACTACTACCGCAAGGCGTACTACCGGGCGTTCTGGGCGTCGCCACCGGCCTGCGCGGTCGCCGAGCCGCACGCGAGGTACTCGGGCGAGACGCGCTTCCCGCTGATCCTCAACAACGCGCACCGGTACTTCTTCTACGCCGGTCTGGTCTTCAACGTGATCCTCACCTACGACGCCGTGATCGCGTTCCGCGACGCCGACGGCGAGTGGGGGCACGCCGGACTCGGCACGCTGGTGCTGCTCGCGAACGCCGCGCTGCTCTGGCTGTACTCCCTGTCGTGCCACTCGTGCCGCCACGTCGTCGGCGGTCGTCTCAAGCACTTCTCCCGGCACCCGCTGCGCTACCGCGCGTGGACGTGGGTGTCGAAGCTCAACGGCCACCACATGCGCTGGGCGTGGCTGTCGCTGTTCTCCGTGGCCTTCGCGGACCTCTACGTCTCGCTCGTGGCGAGCGGCACCATCACCGATCCCCGCTTCTTCTAGAGGAGTTCCATGCCCGAGCTGGAGCGGCACGAGTTCGACGTCCTGGTGATCGGTGCCGGGGGCGCGGGCCTGCGGGCCGCGATCGAGGCGCGCGAGCACGGCGTGCGCACGGCCGTGGTGTGCAAGTCCCTGTTCGGCAAGGCGCACACGGTGATGGCGGAGGGCGGCATCGCCGCGGCGATGGGCAACGCCAACGCGAGCGACGACTGGCGGGTGCACTTCCGCGACACGATGCGCGGCGGCAAGTTCCTCAACAACTGGCGCATGGCCGAGCTGCACGCCCGCGAGGCGCCGGACCGCGTGTGGGAGCTGGAGACCTACGGCGCGCTGTTCGACCGCACCGCCGACGGCCGGATCAGCCAGCGCAACTTCGGTGGCCACGAGTACCCGCGACTCGCGCACGTCGGCGACCGCACCGGGCTGGAGCTGATCCGCAGCCTCCAGCAGAAGGTCGTGTCGTTGCAGCAGGAGGACTTCGCGCGGACCGGCGACCACGAGTCGGCGCTGCGGGTGTTCGCCGAGTGCACCGTGACGGACCTGCTGCTCGACGGCGACCGGATCGCGGGCGCGTTCGGCTACTGGCGCGAGTCGGGCAGGTTCGTGCTGTTCACAGCCCCCGCGGTGATCCTCGCGACCGGTGGCATCGGCAAGTCGTTCAAGGTCACCTCGAACTCCTGGGAGTACACCGGCGACGGCCACGCCCTCGCGCTGAGGGCGGGGGCGTCGCTGATCAACATGGAGTTCGTGCAGTTCCACCCCACGGGGATGGTCTGGCCGCCGAGCGTGAAGGGCATCCTCGTCACCGAGTCCGTGCGCGGCGACGGCGGCGTGCTGCGCAACTCCGAGGGCTCGCGGTTCATGTTCGGCTACGTGCCGAGCGTCTTCAAGGACAAGTACGCCGACGACGAGGCCGAGGCGGACCGCTGGTACGCCGATCCGGAGAACAACCGCAGACCCCCCGAGCTGCTGCCCCGCGACGAGGTGGCGCGCGCCATCAACTCCGAGGTGAAGGCCGGTCGCGGCTCCGAGCACGGCGGCGTCTTCCTCGACGTGTCGACGCGGCTGCCCGCGGAGGAGATCGAGCGCCGCCTGCCGTCGATGCACCACCAGTTCAAGGAGCTGGCCGACGTCGACATCACGGCGGAGCCGATGGAGGTCGGACCGACCTGCCACTACGTGATGGGCGGGGTGGAGGTCGACCCCGACACCGCGGCCTCGTCCGTGCCCGGCCTGTTCGCCGCCGGTGAGGTCTCCGGAGGGATGCACGGCTCGAACCGGCTCGGCGGCAACTCGCTGTCCGACCTGCTGGTGTTCGGCCGCCGGGCCGGAGCGGGAGCCGCCGAGTACGTGCGGACGCTTACCACCCGGCCCGTGCCGCCGGAGCAGGCGCTGGCCGCCGCCGAGCACACCGCCCTGGTGCCGTTCTCCGGTGCGAGCGGCGAGAACCCGTACACGCTGCACGTCGAGCTGCAACAGGCGATGAACGACCTGGTCGGCATCATCCGCACGGCCGGTGAGATGGAGCGGGCGCTGGAGCGCCTGGCCGAGCTGCGCCGCCGCGCCGAGGCGGTGACCGTCGAGGGGCACCGGCAGTTCAACCCCGGCTGGCACCTCGCGCTGGACCTGCGGAACATGCTGCTGGTCAGCGAGTGCGTCGCCCGCGCGGCGCTGCTGCGCACGGAGAGCCGCGGCGGCCACACCCGCGACGACCACCCGCGGATGGACCCGGACTGGCGGCGCACCCTCCTGGTCTGCCGGGCCACCGCCGACGGCGTGACGGTGACCGAGCAGCCGCAGGTCCCCATCAGGGACGACCTGCTGGCGCTGTTCGAGCACACCGAGCTGCAGAAGTACCTCACGGGCGACGAGCTGACCGGGCGCAGCGGAACGGGGAGCTGAGATGGGCTACCAGGGCAGGTTCCGGGTGTGGCGCGGTGACGCGGACGGCGGCGAGCTGCGCGACTTCACCGTCGAGGTCAACGAGGGCGAGGTCGTGCTCGACGTCGTCCACCGCATCCAGGCGACGCAGGCACCCGACCTCGCCGTGCGGTGGAACTGCAAGGCGGGCAAGTGCGGCTCCTGCTCGGCGGAGATCAACGGCCGCCCGCGTCTGCTGTGCATGACGCGCATGTCGGTCTTCACCGAGTCGGAGACCGTGACGGTCACCCCCATGCGCGCGTTCCCGGTGATCCGCGACCTCGTGACCGACGTGTCGTTCAACTACGAGAAGGCCCGCGAGGTCCCCTCGTTCAGCCCGCCGGAGGACCTCGCGCCGGGCGACTACCGGATGAGCCAGGTCGACGTGGCGCGCTCGCAGGAGTTCCGCAAGTGCATCGAGTGCTTCCTGTGCCAGGACACCTGCCACGTGGTGCGCGACCACGAGGAGAACAAGGCGTCCTTCGCCGGACCGCGCTTCCTGATGCGCGTGGCGGAGCTGGAGATGCACCCGCTGGACACGGCCGACCGGGTGGACGCCGCGCAGTCCGCGCACGGCCTGGGAATGTGCAACATCACCAAGTGCTGCACCGAGGTGTGCCCGGAGCACATCAAGATCACCGACAACGCCCTGATCCCGATGAAGGAACGCGTCGCGGACCGCCGCTACGACCCGGTGGTGTGGCTCGGCGACAAGATCTTCCGCCGCCGCTGATCCACCCCTGTCGCGTTCGAGGGGCGCCTCCCCGGACACGGGAAGACGCCCCTCGAACGCGGAACGGTCGAGCTAGATCGTGCTGTCGCCGACGAGGACCGTCTCCTCGGCCTTCTTGGTGTCGATGTGCGCCACCTTCGAGCTGCGGCGGTTGCGCTTCTCCAGGTACGTGGCGAGCCACGTCAGGAGCAGGCAGGTGGCGATGTACATGACCGCCACCACGATCGTCACCGGCACGAAGGGACGGCTGAACTCCAGCGAACCACCGAGATTCTTCGCGTAGTACAGCAGTTCCTCGTAGGTGATGATGAAGCCCAGCGCCGTGTCCTTGAGCAGCACCACGAGCTGGCTGATGATCGTGGGCAGCATCGCGCGCAGCGCCTGCGGCAGCAGCACCAGGACCATCACCTGCGTCTTGCGCATCCCCAGCGCGTACGCGGCCTCGCTCTGCCCGCGCGGCAGCGACAGGATGCCCGCGCGGAACACCTCGGCGAGCACCGAGCCGTTGTAGAGGATCAAGCTGATCACGACCACCACGAACGGCGTCATCTTCACGCCGATGGTCGGGAAGCCGAAGTACAGCAGGAACATCATGATCAGCAGCGGCACGGCGCGGAAGAACTCCACGATCGCGGTCGCCGGGGCGCTGAAGAACTTGTGGTCCGACAGCCGGGCCGTCGCGAAGACCGCGCCGAACAGCAGAGCGCCGACCGCGGCGACCGCGAACGCCTGGAGCGTCGCGAGGTAGCCCTCCAGCAAGCCGATCTGGATGGCCTCGTACTGGAGCCACTCCCACTTCTTCGCGGTGAACTGCCCGCTGTCGTAGAAGCGGTACAGCACGAACGCGATCAGCGCGAGCAGCCCGAGGGTGCCGACGACCGCCATGGCCCGGTGCCGGGTCCGCGCCTTGGGGCCGGGGACGTCGAACAGGACGGAAGTCATCGGGCGACGCTCCAGCGCTTCTCGAGGCTGCGCTGCAGCAGCGTCAGCGGGATCACCAGGACGACGAAGAAGACCGCGACCCAGGCGAGACCGGCGAGGAGGTCCTCACCCTGCTCCGACAGGCTGTAGCTGATGGAGCCGGCCTCGGCCACGGAGAAGCCCGCGGCGATCGTGGTGTTCTTCAGCAGTGCGATCAGCGTGCTCACCAGCGGGGGGACGACCGAACGCACGGCCTGCGGGAGCACCACGTTCGACAGCATCTGCGAGAAGGTCAGTCCGAGGGCGCGGGACGCCTCGGCCTGTCCGACGGGAACGGTGTTGATGCCCGAGCGGACGACCTCGCAGATGAAGGCCGAGGTGTAGAGCGTCAGCGCCACCGCCGCAGCGGGGAAGGGCTCCAGCTGCAGGATCTTCAGCAGCGGGTACGCGAAGAGGAAGAAGAAGAACACGAGGGTCAGCGGCGTGTTGCGCAGCAGGGTGACGTACGTGGTGGCGGCCGCCCGGAGCACCGGGACGGGGCTCACCCGCAGCATCGCCAGGAACGTTCCGAGCACCAGCGAGCCGATCGCCGAGAAGAAGAACAGCTGGATCGTGGTGCCGAACGCCCGCAGGTAGAGGTCGATGTTGTTGGTAAGGACGCTCATCGGTTTCCTCGCCGGGGGATGATGGGGGTGTGGCCGGTGACCCCGTGCCGTTCCACGAGATCACCGGCCACACGATCAGCCGATCAGTAGCGGTCGATGGTCGGCTTGGTGGCCGGCGAACCCGACTTGCCGAGCGTCGCGTCGTAGATCTTCTGCCACGTGCCGTCGTCCAGCGACGCCTGCAGGACGTCGTTCACCTTGTCGCGCAGCGCCTTGTCGTCCTTCGGCAGGCCGATGCCGTAGGGCTCCTCGGAGAACGTCTTGCCGACGACCTTGTACTTGCCCTCCTCGGCGGCGGCGTAGCCCTTGAGGATCGCGTCGTCGGTGGTGACGGCGTCGACGGCGCCCTCGTCCAGCTTCGCGACGCACTGCGAGTAGTTCTGGAACTCGGTGATCTTGTCGGTCAGGCCCTGGTCCTTGACCCGCTTGATCGGGGTGGAGCCGGTGGCCGAGCAGACGTTCTTGCCCTTGAGGGTCTCCGGGCCGGTGATGTCGGTGTTGTCGGCCTTGACCAGCAGGTCCTGACCGGCGACGAAGTACGGTCCGGCGAAGGAGATCTTCTCCTTGCGGCCGTCGTTGATCGTGTAGGTGCCGACGTAGTAGTCGACGTCACCGTTGATGATCGCCTGCTCGCGACCGGCGGACGGGATCGCCTTGTACTCGATCTTGTCCTCGCCGTAGCCGAGCTGCGCGGCGACCAGCTTGGCGACCTCGACGTCGAAACCGCTGTACTTGTTGGTCGTCGGGTCCTTGTAACCGAGGCCCGGCTGGTCCTCCTTGACGCCGATGACGACCTTGCCGCGGGCCTTGATGGCGTCGAACGTGGGCGAACCGTCCACGGACACGTCGGCGGCGACGGACTGCGACGGGGCCGCCTGACCGGAGTCGGTCGGGGTGCCCTCCTTGCCACACGCGCTCAGGGCGAGGCCGCCTGCCAGCAGCACCATCGCAAGGGTGCGAACCCTCATCGTCTGACTCCTGCTCTGTTGTCGGCAGCGCTCGCGCGAGCGCCGCAGTTCGGGAACTTCAGTGCGTCAGGATCTTGCCGAGGAAGTCCTTCGCGCGGTTGGACTTCGGCGCGGAGAAGAACTCGGTGGGCGTGGAGTCCTCCACGACCTCGCCGTCGGCCATGAAGATCACGCGGTCGGCCGCCTTGCGGGCGAAGCCCATCTCGTGGGTGACCACGAGCATGGTCATGCCCTCGGAGGCCAGCGTGGTCATCACGTCGAGCACCTCCTGCACCATCTCGGGGTCGAGTGCGGAGGTGGGCTCGTCGAACAGCATCACCTTCGGGTTCATCGCGAGCGCGCGGGCGATGGCCACCCGCTGCTGCTGACCGCCGGAGAGCTGTGCGGGGAACTTCTCGGCCTGGTTCGCGATCCCGACGCGCTCGAGCAGCTCCATGGCCTTCTTGCGCGCCTCCGAGGTGGAGGTCTTGCGGACCTTCACCGGGGCCAGCATGACGTTGTCGACGATGCTCTTGTGCGCGAACAGGTTGAACGACTGGAACACCATGCCCACGTCGGCACGCAGGCGAGCGAGCTGCTTGCCCTCCGACGGGAGGGGCTGACCGTCGACCTCGATGGTTCCGGAGTCGATGGGCTCCAAGCGGTTGATCGTGCGGCACAGCGTCGACTTGCCGGAGCCGGACGGGCCCAGCACCACGACGACCTGGCCCTTGGGAACTTCGAGCTCCACGTTCTTCAGAACGTGGAGGGGCCCGAAGAACTTGTCCACGCCCGCCATCCGGATCATCGGCGGCGCCTGAGCGGGGGAAGTCATCCAGTCCTCCATTGGGGGGTCGTCGGCGATGGCCGAAAAGCTAGGTGTGAATGACCACACCAGTCCAGGTGATTGAGCAAGACTTAGGGTCTCAACTCTGTCACAGGTCAGCTGGACGTATTCGGGAGGGACCGTCGTGCGGGTTCTGCTCGTCGAGGACGACGACCGCGTCGCAGAAGCGCTGGTCCCGGCGTTGACGCGGAGAGGATTCACCGTCGATCGCCAGGCCACCGGTCGGGGGACGCTCGACCGGCTCGCGGGGGTCGACGTCGTGCTGCTCGACCTGGGTCTGCCCGATGTGGACGGAGTGACGCTGTGTCGCAGCATCAGAGCTGCGAGTGACGTGGCGATCATCGTCGTGTCGGCGCGGGGCGAGATCGACGACCGCATCCTCGGGCTGCACGCGGGGGCGGACGACTACCTGGTCAAGCCCTACGACGTGGGAGAACTGGTCGCGCGGGTGCACGCCGTGCGCCGGCGCAGGGGCGACCCGGTGGGGGTCGGCGGGACGGGCACCGAGGTGTTCGAGGTGGCCGACGTGCGCGTCGACCTGGGCCGGCACGAGGTCACCGTGGCGGGTGACACCGTCGCGCTGTCGCGCAAGGAGTTCCAGGTGCTCGCCCTCGTCATGGCCGCGGGCGGGGCCGTGTGCACCAGGGAGCGCATCCTCGCCGAGGTGTGGGGCAGGACCTGGTCCGGCGCCAACCGCACCCTGGACGTGCACGTGGCGACGCTGCGCACCAAGCTCGGCAGGCCGTCGCTGCTGGAGACGGTGCGCGGCGTCGGGTACCGGCTGGGCAACGCCTCGGTCGCGGCGAGCGGGGGCGGGGAGTAGATGCGTTCCCGCCTGCTCGGCATCGTGCTGTCGCTGGTCGTGCTGGTCCTGCTCGGCATGGGGCTGCCGCTGGGGCGCGGCGTGGCGTCGGCGGAGCAGCAGGAGATGTTCCTGGACCGGCTCACCGACACCAACCGCTTCGCCTCGATCGCGCAGCGGCCGCTGAACTACGACCAGCCGTCGCTGCTCGTGCCCGAGTTCCAGCGCTACGACGAGCTGTACGGGATCGCGGTCGCCGTCGTCGACGGCGACCGCAAGCTCCTGGCGGCGTCCCGCTCCGCTGTGGACCTCACGTCACCCGAGGTCGGAGACCTGCTCAGCGGCGCTCTCGTCGGGCGGCTGCCGTCGTCCCCGCCGCTGTTCATGCCCTGGGACGACGACCTGCTGATCCTCGCCGAGCCCGTGCTCGTCGAGGGAGAGGTCCGCGGCGCCGTCCTGACCTACTCGCCGACGGACTCGACCCGCGACGAGGTGCTGCTGTGGTGGGTGCTGCTGCTGGCCGCCAGCGCGTGCGTGCTGGCGCTGGCCGTGCTCGCCGCGCTGCCCGTGGTGCGCTGGACGCTGGGCCCGGTGCGCCGGCTCGACGACGCCACCGGCGCGCTGCTGGCCGCCGTCGTGTCGGGACGGCCGGTGCAGCCGGTGGGCGCGGACAGCGGACCGCCGGAGCTGCGGCAGCTCAGCCGCTCGTTCGACCAGATGGCGGCCAACGTCGCCGACGTGCTGGCCGCCCAGCGCGCGTTCGTCGCCGACGCCTCCCACCAGCTCCGCAACCCGCTCACGGCGCTGAAGCTGCGCCTGTCCAACCTGGAGGGCCACGTCGACGGCGAGGGCGAGGTGCACCAGGTCGCCGCGCTCGGCGAGGCCGACCGGCTCAACCGCATCCTCGACGAGCTGCTGGCGATGGCGCGCGCGGAGTCCAGTTCCGTCGACCCGGTGGTGGTGGACGTGGACCGCGCCGTGGCGGGCCGGCTGACCGCGTGGCAGCCCGCGGCGGCGGCCAAGGACGTGCACCTGGTGCTCGACGGCGAGCCCGGCGGCACGGCGCTCGCTCCGCCCCGCGGAGTGGACGCGGTGCTCGACGCGCTGCTGGACAACGCCCTGAAGTTCACCGAGGAGGGCACGCTGATCGACGTCGACGTGCGCCGCCGCGACGGAGTCGTCCGGCTGTCGGTGCGCGACCACGGGCCCGGTCTCGCCGCCGAGGAGCTGGACCGCGCCACGGACCGCTTCTGGCGCAGTCCGGCGCACCAGAACGTTCCGGGATCGGGATTGGGGCTGTCGATCGTGCGGCAGATCGTGGAGCGCGTCGACGGCTCGATCCGAGTGGAAAGTCCGGACGACGGGGGATTGCGAATCGTCGTGGAAATTCCGGCCGTGTGACGATCGGAATAATTCCGTTCGCGATTCGGGTCCGCGCTGGAATTCGGCGCGGACCCGAAGCGGTCCCGTCAGACCTTCGCCCCCCGGTAGTGGGCCATCGCGCCGGGGTGCAGCGGCACGGGCGTGGTCTCCACCGCGGCCCGCGGTTCGATGGACCTCGCGACCTCGCTCGCCGCCACCAGCTGCGGCTGCGCCTGGAACAGGCCGCGCACCAGCGCCTCGGCCACGTCGTCCGGCATCGCGTCCGTGACCAGCAGGAAGTTCCGCACCACCAGCGTCTCCACCGGCCCGCCCGGCAGGCCGTAGGCGGAGGCGGGCAGCGTCGCCCACCCGTACTCCGGGTACTGCTCGCGCAGCTGGGGCAGCACGTCGCCCAGGTCCAGCATCCGCAGGCCCAGCGACTCCGACAGGGCCGTGATGCCGCTCGTCGGCACGCCCCCGGACCAGAAGAACGCGTCCAGCCTGCCCTCGCGCATCTCCAGCAGCGAGTCGTCCAGCCCCAGGCGGGTCGTCACCAGGTCGGTCTCCGGGGACATGCCCGCCGACGCCAGCAACCGCTCCGCGATCAGCTCCACGCCCGAGGTGGGAGACCCGATCGACACCCGCAGGCCCCTCAGGTCGGTCAGCTTCCGCGCGGGCAGGTCGGAGCGCACCACGAGCTGGAGGTAGTCGTCGTGCATCCTGGCCAGCGCCCGCAGCTGCCGCGGCCCCCCGCCGTCCTCGCGCGTCGCCGCGTCGGCCGCCGAGAACGCCACGTCCGCCTGCCCGGTCCGCAGCCGCCGCAGGTTGTCCACCGAGCCGTTGGTGGCCACCACCTGCGGGTGCGCGATCCCCAGCTGCGCGGTCCAGGCGTCGGCGAGGGCGCCGCCCAGCCGGTAGTAGACGCCCTGGAGGCTGCCCGTGGCGACGGTCAGCTTGACGTCGTCGAAGTCGCCTCCGCAGCCGCTCAGGGTCATGGCGGCGAGAGCCAGCACGGCGCCCGCGGCGTGAACTCTTCTCAGGACTCCCGGCACCTGCGCATCGTCGCACGTCGGCGTTCTACCCTTGTAGCGATGAAAGGGTGGTTGCAGTGACCCGCAGTTACCAGATCCGCACGTTCGGTTGTCAGATGAACGTGCACGACTCCGAGCGGCTGGCCGGACTGCTGGAGGATGCGGGCTACGCCCCGGTTTCCGGTGACGACGCTCCCGACCTCGTCGTGTTCAACACCTGCGCCGTGCGGGAGAACGCCGACAACAAGCTCTACGGCACCCTCGGCCACCTCGCCCCGGCGAAGCGGGCGAACCCCGACATGCAGATCGCCGTCGGGGGCTGCCTCGCGCAGAAGGACCAGCGCGCCGTCGTCGACCGCGCGCCCTGGGTCGACGTCGTGTTCGGCACCCACAACATCGGCTCGCTGCCGGTGCTGCTGGAGCGCGCCCGGCACAACCAGGAGGCGCAGGTCGAGATCCTCGACTCGCTGGAGACCTTCCCCTCCACGCTGCCCGCCCGCCGCGACTCCGCCTACTCGGGCTGGGTGTCGGTGTCGGTCGGCTGCAACAACACCTGCACCTTCTGCATCGTCCCGTCGCTGCGCGGCAAGGAGAAGGACCGCCGCCCCGGCGAGGTCCTCGCCGAGGTGCGGGCGCTGGCCGAGGAGGGCGTGCTGGAGGTGACGCTGCTCGGGCAGAACGTCAACTCCTACGGCGTCGAGTTCGGCGACCGCCTCGCCTTCGGCAAGCTGCTCCGGGCGTGCGGCGGGATCGACGGCCTGGAGCGCGTGCGGTTCACCTCGCCGCACCCGAAGGACTTCACCGAGGACGTCATCGCCGCGATGGCCGAGACGCCCACCGTCTGCCACCAGCTGCACATGCCGCTCCAGTCCGGCTCCGACCGGGTGCTCAAGGAGATGCGCCGCTCCTACCGGACGGGCAAGTACCTGGGCATCCTGGAGAAGGTCCGCGAGGCCATGCCGGACGCGGCCATCACCACCGACATCATCGTCGGCTTCCCCGGTGAGACCGAGGAGGACTTCCGGGCGACGCTCGACGTGGTCCGCGAGGCCCGCTTCTCCAGCGCCTTCACGTTCCAGTACTCCAAGCGCCCCGGCACCCCCGCGGCCTCGCTGCCCGACCAGTTGCCCAAGCAGGTCGTGCAGGAGCGCTACGACCGGCTCGTGGCGTTGCAGGACGAGATGTCCCACGTGCTCAACCTGGAGCAGGTCGGGCGGCGCGTGGAGCTGCTCGTGGCCAGCGGGGAGGGCCGCAAGGACGCCGAGACGCAGCGCATGAGCGGCCGCGCGCGCGACGGCCGGCTCGTGCACTTCACCCCACTGGGTGACGCCGTGGACGGTGCCGTGCGGCCCGGCGACGTGGTGGAGACCGTCGTGACCTACGCCGCGCCGCACAACCTCCTCGCCGACGGGAAGCTGCTGTCCCACCGGCGCACGAAGGCCGGTGACCGCGTGGAGGCCGGCATCCGCCCGAAGACCGCCGGTGTCACGCTGGGGCTGCCGTCGTTCGGCGCACCGCGCGCCGAGCCCGTCGCGGTCGGGGGGTGCTCGGCGTCGTGAGCCAGGAGCCGGAGGACGTGGCGGGACTGCGCGCCGAGATCGACCAGGTGGGCCGCTCGGCCGCCCGGCGCGTCGACCCCGGTCCCGGCGCCCTGGTCATCGCGATCACCGTGCTGGTGATCATGGTGGCCTTCGTGCTGCCCTGGGTGGGCGCCGCGCGCGGCTACGACGTGCTGCTGGGGCAGGTGCCCACCGGCGTGGACGTGGGCCTGCTGCCGAGGGTGTTCGCCTGGACCGCGGTGGGCGTCGGCGTGCTGCTGACCGCGCTGACCCTCGTGCTCCAGCGGTGGGTGCTCGCCTGGACGTGCACCCTGGGCTGCTTCGCGGGCTCCGTCGCGGGCGTGCTGTCGATCTGGTCGACCCAGACCACGACCAGCCACCTGCCCGGTCCCGGCCCCGGCGCCGGCCTGGTCCTCGCCGTGGTCGGCGTGGTCGTGCTCCTGGTGCGCTGGGTGAAGCTGGCCGCCTCCCGCTCCGGCCTCTGACGCGTCCGGTCCGGTCCGCTCCCCGCGGACCGGACCGGACACCCCGCTCCTAGCGGCTGGAGACGGCCTGCTCGGCCGCGGCGAGCCACTCGCGCCACTGCGTGGCCTGCGCCTCGGCCTGCTCGGCCCTGCGCCGGTCACCCGCGGCACGGGCCTTCTCGGCCTGCGCCTCGAACTGCTCGACCCGCTCGCGGAACTGCGCGACGCGCGCCTCGGCCTCCGGGTCCGACCGGCGCCACTGGGCGTCGACCGCGCCGCGGACCCGCTCCTCGATCGCCCGGAGCTTGCCCTCCAGCTCGCGCACCCGCTCCCGCGGGACCTTGCCGATCGCGTCCCAGCGCTCCTGGATGCGGTAGAGCTGCTGACGCGCCGTCTCCAGGTCGGAGGTCGGGTCGATCTGCGCCGCCTCGGCGAGCAGGTCCTCCTTCAGCTTCGCGTTCTCGGCGAATTCCGCGTCGCGCTCGTTGAACGCCTCGGACCGCTTCGCGAAGAACGCGTCCTGCGCCGCGCGGAAGCGCTGCCACAGGGCGTCGTCGGCCTCCTTGGGAGCGCGACCGGCGGCCTTCCACTCGACCATGAGGTCCTTGTAGCGACCCGCCGTGGGACCCCAGTCGTCGGAGTCGACGAGCTTCTCCGCCTCCTCGACCAGCTCCTGCTTGCGACTCTTCGCCACGCCGCGCTGGCGGTCGAGGTCCGCGAAGTGGGAGCCGCGCCGCCGGTTGAACGCGTCGCGCGCCTTGGAGAACCGTCGCCACAGCTGCTCGTCGGTCTTGCGGTCGACGCCCCGGACGGTCTTCCACTCGTCCAGGATCGCCCGCAGCCGGTCACCCGTGGTCTTCCACTGGGTGGACTCGTTCGCCAGCGTCTCGGCCTCTTCGACCAGGGCCTGCTTGCGCGCCACCGACTCATGCCGCGCGGCCTCCTTGGCCTCCTTCGCCTTCTCCAGCCCCTCGGCGGCCCTGGCGAGCACGAACTCGACGCGTCGGGACAACGCCTCGAGGTCGCCGACGACGGCAGCGTCGGCCAGGCTCTCCTGGACGTGCTTCGCGCTGGTCATGGCGTGCTTCGGGTCACCGGCGCCGGTCGACAGGCGACTCACCAGGAGTTCGACCTCGGTGCGGACGTCGTCGAACCGGCGCGCGAAGTGCGCGAGGCCCTCGGCGGGCTCACCGGCCTGCCAGGAACCGACGACGCGCTCGCCGTCGGCGGTCTTCACGTAGACCGTGCCGTCCGCGTCCACGCGGCCCCAGCGTTCGGGGTGGTCCGACGCCACGGGAACCGCCACCGCCGCGGGTGTCCCCTCCTGCCGCGCTCCTGCGACCACCGATCCAGTGCCGACCTCGGCCTGGTCCTCCGGTGTGGTGTCGTGCTCCGTCATCGCCGGCTTCCTCCTCGCCTGCCCACTTCGTGGTGCCCGTGCCAACCACGGGCGCCCCGCCGCCGGCGGGGCCCAGCACCCGGTACCTCGACTGCTCGGCAGTCCCCAGTACCCCGCGCGCATTCAAACAGGTCAGAGCTCGCCTCGGTACTCCGCATCGGCAGTCGGTAGCGTGGCCGGTCGTGATCTCCCGCGTCGCGGTGGTGCCGCACCCACCGCTGCTCGTCCCCGAACTGACCTCCGGAGCCGCCGCCGAGACGGAGCCGCTGCGCGCCGCGTGCCTCGCCGTGGCCGGGGAACTCGCGGCGTCGGCGACCCGCTGGGTGGCCGTCGCGGCCGACGCCGGCGGCCCGGCGCACCACACCGCGGAGGCCACCGGCAGCTTCCGCGGCTTCGGGGTCGACGTGCGCGTCTCGCTGTCCGGCGGGACCGGCGGCGACCCGCGACCGCTCCCGCTGCCCGTGCTGATCGCGGGCTGGCTGCGCGAGCGGGCCGGCGCCGACACCGTCGAGGTGGCCCTCGTGCCCCCCGGCCTGCCCGCCGACGAGTGCGCGGCCGCCGGTCGCGCGCTGGCCGCGTCCGCGTCCGGTCCGGTGGGGCTGCTCGTCCTCGGCGACGGGTCGAGCCGGCACGGGGAGAACGCCGTGGGCAGGCCGGACGACCGGGCCGCGGCCTACGACGCCGCTGTCCACGCCGCACTCGCCGCCGCCGACCCCGAGGCGCTGCTGCGGCTCGACGCCGACCTCGGCGCCGAGCTGGGCGCGGCGGGCAGGGCGGCGTGGCAGGTGCTGGCCGGTGCCGTGGGCGACACGCCGTGGCGCTGCGACCTGGCCGAGTTCCTGGCGCCGTTCGGCGTGGGCTACCACCTGGCGCTGTGGAGCAGGCCGTGAGGCCCGTCGTGGTGGTCGGTCCCACCGCCACCGGCAAGTCCGACCTCGGCGTGCGGCTCGCCCTGGAGCTGGACGGCGAGGTGGTCAACGCCGACGCGATGCAGCTCTACCGCGGCATGGACGTCGGCACGGCGAAGGTGACCGCCGAGGAGCGGCGCGGCGTGCCGCACCACATGCTCGACGTGCTGGACGTGACCGAGACGGCCTCGGTCGCCGCCTACCAGCGGCACACCCGCGCGCTGGTGGACGAGCTGCTCGCCGCCGGACGCACTCCCGTGCTGGTCGGCGGCTCCGGGCTCTACGTCCAGGCCGTCCTCGACGACCTGCGCTTCCCCGGCACCGACGAGGCGATCCGGCTGCGCCTGGAGGCCGAGCTCGCGTCGAGCGGCCCGGCGGCGCTGCACGAGCGCCTGGCGCGGGTGGACCCGGCGGCGGCGCTCGCGATCCTGCCCGGCAACGGCCGCCGCATCGTGCGCGCCCTGGAGGTCGTCGAGCTGACCGGCGAGCCGTTCTCCGCGAACCTCCCCGTGCCGGGGCCGCCGCGCTGGGACGCCCTGATCGTCGGCGTCGACCGCGACGCGGCCGAGCTGGACCGGCGGGTGGACGAGCGCGTGCGGCGCATGTTCGCCGCCGGACTCGTCGACGAGGTCGGGGCCCTCGCCGAGCGCGGCCTGCGGGAGGGGCGCACGGCGTCCCGCGCCCTCGGCTACCAGCAGGTGCTCGCCGCCCTGGACGGCGACGGCGACCTGGCGGCGGCCGAGGAGGAGACGGCGCGGGCCACCCGGCGCTTCGTGCGCAGGCAGCGGTCCTGGTTCCGGCGCGACCGCAGGACGACGTGGTTCGACGGCGGTGCTCCCCGGCTGGTCGAGGAGGTGCTGGCCCTGCTCACCCCGTAATCTGTGGCCGTGGGTGGAGTGGAGTTCGTCAAGGGGCACGGCACCGAGAACGACTTCGTCGTGCTGCCGGACCCGGCCGGTGCGCTGGAGCTGACCGACGCGCGCGTGCGGGCGCTGTGCGACCGCCGCCGGGGCATCGGCGCCGACGGTGTGCTGCGGGTCGTGCGGGACGAGGACGACCGGTCGAAGTGGTTCATGGACTACCGCAACGCCGACGGCTCGATCGCCGAGATGTGCGGCAACGGCGTGCGCGTCTTCGCCCGCTACCTCGTCGACGCGGGCCTGGTCGACTCGACCGAGTTCGTCATCGGCACCAGGGGAGGCGACCGGTCCGTGGTGGCGCGCCCCGACGGGGACGTGACCGTCGGCA
The DNA here is from genome assembly GCF_016464305.1 of Umezawaea beigongshangensis. Classification (GTDB taxonomy): domain Bacteria; phylum Actinomycetota; class Actinomycetes; order Mycobacteriales; family Pseudonocardiaceae; genus Umezawaea_A; species Umezawaea_A beigongshangensis. The sequence goes on along the minus strand of NZ_JAEIOJ010000010.1, from coordinate 91,393 downwards.
TGGGCCCGGTGCGGGTGTTCGGCACGTCGGCGGCCGACCTCGGCGGCGGCAGCTTCCCCGGCGTGGCCGTGGACGTCGGCAACCCCCACCTCGCCTGCGTCACCGGAGTCGACGTGGGCGAGCTGGACCTCGACGTGGCGCCCGGCCACGACCGCGCGCTGTTCCCGCACGGCGTGAACGTCGAGTTCGTCAACGTCACGGGCGCGAACGCGCTGCGGATGAGGGTGCACGAGCGCGGCGTCGGCGAGACCCGCTCCTGCGGCACCGGCACCGTCGCCGCCGTCGCGTCCTGGCTGCACGGCCGGGGCGTCGCGACCGGCACCGCGACCGTGGACGTGCCGGGGGGACGGGTGACCGTGGTGATCGGCGACGAGGACAGCACGCTGACCGGTCCCGCCGTGCTGGTGGCCGGGGGCGAGCTGGACGAGACCTGGTGGAACAGCTGGTCCTGAGCCGCCCGGACGCTCGTGCGCCGGGCCGATCCACCCGGTCGCGCGGAACTAAACAGCGGGTCGCGAGCGTTGACAGAAGTGCTGGCCGCGAAGCCGACCGACCCCGGTGAGAGCGAGGAAGTCGTCCTCGCGACTCGTCCGGGTGATAACCACTCGGACGGACGAGCGGAACATGGGACCATGAAGGGCACATGACGGAAAACACGTTCTACCTCGACGACAGCGACGACCGGGTGAACGAGGACGCGGTCTCGACCGGTGATCTCGCGCTCGCTGAACGCGCGGCCCTGCGCAGGGTCGCCGGCCTCTCGACGGAACTCGAAGACGTCACCGAGGTCGAGTACCGGCAGCTCCGGCTGGAGCGGGTCGTGCTCGTCGGTGTGTGGACCGAGGGCACCGCCGCGGAGTCCGAGGCGTCCCTGGCCGAGCTGGCACTGCTCGCCGAGACGGCGGGCTCGGAGGTCCTGGAGGGCCTGGTCCAGCGGCGCGACCGGCCCGACCCGGCCACGTACATCGGTTCCGGCAAGGTGGCCGAGCTGCGCGACGTGGTCATCGCGACCGGCGCCGACACGGTCATCTGCGACGGCGAGCTCTCGCCCGGTCAGCTGCGTCAGCTGGAGGAGAAGCTGAAGGTGAAGGTGGTCGACCGGACCGCGCTGATCCTCGACATCTTCGCCCAGCACGCCAGCTCCAAGGAGGGCAAGGCGCAGGTCGAGCTGGCCCAGCTCCAGTACCTCATGCCGCGACTGCGCGGCTGGGGCGAGTCGCTGTCCCGGCAGGCCGGTGGTCGTGCCGGCGGCGGCAGCGGCGGTGTGGGTCTGCGCGGTCCCGGTGAGACCAAGCTGGAGACCGACCGGCGGCGCATCCGCGCCCGCATCTCCAAGCTGCGTCGCGAGATCGCGGCGATGAGCGTCATCCGGGTCACCAAGCGCGGTCGCCGCACCGCCAACGAGGTGCCCAGCGTCGCCATCGCCGGGTACACCAACGCGGGCAAGTCGAGCCTGCTCAACGCGCTGACCGGCGCGGGTGTGCTGGTGGAGGACGCGCTGTTCGCGACCCTCGACCCGACCACCAGGCGCACCGCGACCCCGGACGGCCTGCCCTACACGCTGACCGACACCGTCGGCTTCGTCCGGCACCTGCCGCACCAGCTGGTCGAGGCGTTCCGCTCCACGCTGGAGGAGGTCGCCGACGCCGACCTGCTCGTGCACGTCGTGGACGGCTCGGACGGCATGCCGGAGAAGCAGGTGACGGCCGTGCGCGAGGTGATCTCCGAGATCACCGAGCGGCGCGACGAGCCGATGCCGCAGGAACTGCTGGTGATCAACAAGATCGACGCGGTGGGCGACCTGGGCCTGGCCCGGCTGCGCCACCTGTTCCCGCAGGCGCTGTTCGTGTCCGCCCACGGCGGTCAGGGCATCGAGGAGCTGCGGGAGCGCATCGCCGATCTGATCCCCCACCCGGACGTGGTCGTGGACGCGCTCGTCCCGTACGCGCGTGGTGAGATCGTGGCCAGGGTGCACCGCGAGGGCGAGATCATCTCCGAGCGGCACACCGAGGTCGGCACCCAGCTCAGCGCTCGGGTGCGCGGCGACCTCGCGAGCGTGCTGGAGCAGTTCGCGACCGACGGAAGCCTCGCCTGAGACGTGGTCGGCACCTCTCTCGCGGTCGTGGTCCTGACGGCCGGGTTCGCGCTCGCGGACCCGGCCGTTCCCGTCGACCTGTGCTCCGTGAGCGATCCGGGCCTGGCCGAGCTGTCGGGGTTCGCCTCCGACGGCGACCGCTGGTACGCGATCAACGACAGCGACGAGGGCTCCGTCGCCGTGCAGGTGCTGAACCGCTCCTGCGAGGTGGTGGACACGATCACGTCACCGGTCAACCCGTTCGACGTCGAGGACCTGGCCCGCGCGCCCGACGGCACGCTCTGGCTGAGCGACACCGGTGACAACGGGCGCACCCGCGAGACGATCGCCCTGCACGAGGTGAGCCCCTCGGGCGGTTCGCGGTTCTACCGGCTGACCTACCCCGACGGCGCGCACGACGCCGAGGCGCTCCTGCTGGACCGTTCGGGCACCCCGTACGTGGTGACCAAGGAGCCGATCGGCTCCGCCCTGGTCTACCGCCCCGCGGGGCCGCTCGTGGCGGGCACGACGGCGCCGATGGAGAAGGTCGGCTCGGTGTCCCTGGACAGCACGGACACGCCGGGAGGGCCGGTGTCCGGCCTGGTGGGGTCGCGCGTGGTGACCGGGGGAGCGGTGAGCGCCGACGGTGCCGTCGCGGCCCTGCGGACCTACACCGACGCCTACCTGTTCCCGGTGCCCGACGGCGACCTGGTGACCGCGCTGAAGTCCGATCCCGTGCGGGTGCCGCTGCCCGACGAGCCGCAGGGCGAGGCGGTGGCGTTCGAGCCGGACGGCACGCTGCTGTCGGGGTCCGAGTCGCGCAACGGCGTGCCGGGCGTGGTCCGCGCCGTCGAGGGTGCCGCCGCGCTGGCCGCGTCACCGCCGCCGCAGACCACGACCGCGTCCCCGCCGCCCGCGGCGACGGAGGAGGCTGCCCCGGCCGCGGAGCCGAGCACGCGGGCGCCGCTGCACGTGTGGCCGGTCGTGGGAGCGTTCGCCGCGGTGACGGGCTGCGTCGTCTACCTCGTGCGCCGCCCGCGCCGTTCACGCCGCCGCTGAGCGGTCAGAGGCGGCGCATGACGGCGACGACCTTGCCCAGGACGGTCGCCTCGTCGCCCAGGATGGGTTCGTAGGCGTCGTTGTGCGGCATCAGCCACACGTGGTCCTCGCGCCGCTTGAAGGTCTTCACGGTCGCCTCGCCGTCGATCATCGCCGCGACGACGTCGCCGTTGTCGGCGGTCGGCTGCTGGCGGACGACGACCCAGTCGCCGTCGGTGATGGCGGCGTCGACCATCGAGTCGCCGACGACCTTCAGCAGGAACAGCTCGCCCTCGCCGACGATCTCCCTGGGCAGGGGGAACACGTCCTCGATCGACTCCTCGGCCAGGATCGGCCCACCGGCGGCGATCCGGCCCACCATCGGCACGTAGGCCGGGGTCGGCTTCGAGGAGGGGTTGAGGCCCGCGTCGATCTCGGTCGGCAGCACGCCCACGGCGCGCGGCCGGTTGGGGTCGCGGCGCAGGTAGCCCTTGCGCTCCAGAGCGCGCAGCTGGTGCGCGACGGAGGAGGTGGAGGTGAGGCCGACCGCCTCGCCGATCTCGCGCACGCTGGGCGGGTAGCCGAAGCGGTCGAGCCAGTCCCTGATGACGTCGAGCACCTTGCGCTGACGCAGGGTCAGACCGGCGTTCCCGGCGATCTCGCCGGGCTCGGGGAACGCACGCCCGCCGGCCCCGGCGCCGTCGGCGTCCGCCACTCGGTCCTCGGTGGTCTTGCGTGCCACGGTGCTTCCTCCTCACCGGTCCCGCGTCGAGGCCGGCTGTTGATCGTTCTTCGCGTTCGACGGTAGTCGCCACGTACGCGCATATCAAACACCTGTTCGAAGTAAACACCGGCGTGTCCTGGCCCTCTCCCGGCCGCTGGTGGTAAAAACTCGCACGTACGTTCGATCGAACACGTGTTCGATCTTGCTCGTCGACCTGCGACGGAGGCGTCATGGCGGTACTCGTCGGCACTCGTTCCAGCTTCGAACTGATCGACTGCGCCGGTGCCGCGGACCTGCCTCCGAGCGGGGGCATCCGTCCCGGCCCGCGCGTGTTGCGCCGCTTCGAGGTCGGCGAGACGCGCCGTCCGGTGGGCAGGCCCGCCGCCGCGCCGGTGGTGCCCCGCCGGACCGAGCCGGTCTCCTGCGAGATCCGCCCGCACGCCGTGTCGCGCTGGGAGCTGCTCGCCCTCGGTCTGCTGGCCGCCCTCACCGTCCTGTGCCTCGGGCTGGTGTACGTCAACGCCGGGAACGAGCCCGACGCCACCGTGCCGGAGCGGACGGTCCTCGTGCGCGTCCAGCCGGGCGAGTCCGTGTGGTCCCTGGCGGAGAGGTGGGCGCCCGGCAGCGACACGGCCGCCGTCGCCTCCCGCATCGTCGAGATGAACGACCTGCGCGACTCGCGGGTCGCTCCGGGTCAGCCGCTGGTGGTCCCGGACGGTCTCACCGACGCCTCTCGGTGATCGTTCGTAGCCCTTCGTAGATGTGACGCACCAACGGGCGACACGGCCGTTCTAGATTTGCCATGTGTTGCGTTCCGGCCTAGGTTCTACCCCTACATCTAGTGGTCACATCGACGGAAGCAGTCCACAGGTTGTGGGTAACCCGACCGGCAGGACTGTTGCGGTCGATGCTGCCCTCGGGGAGGGGGAGCAGGCGTGCGTTGTCCGTTCTGTCGGAATTCGGACTCTCGTGTGGTGGATTCTCGCGAGGCCGACGAGGGACAGGTCATCCGCCGCCGTCGTTCCTGCTCCCAGTGCGGCCGCCGGTTCACCACCGTCGAGGAGGCGATCCTCGCGGTGGTCAAGCGCTCCGGTGTGACCGAGCCGTTCAGCCGGGACAAGGTGGTCCTCGGCGTGCGCAGGGCCTGTCAGGGCCGTCCGGTGGACGACGACGCCTTCCAGCTGCTCGCGCAGCGCGTGGAGGAGTCCATCCGCTCCACGGGGTGCGCCGAGATCCCGAGCAACGAGGTCGGGCTGGCCATCCTGGGACCCCTGCGCGAGCTCGACGAAGTCGCCTACCTGCGCTTCGCGAGCGTCTACCGCTCCTTCTCGTCCGTCGAGGACTTCGAGAAGGAGATCTCCGATCTTCGCACGGCCAAGACGGGCGAGGCGCCGGCGTCGGACTGACGCCCGGCGCCGACGGCCCACCGGCCGCATCGCGACAGCACAAGCACGGACCGCATCGGACGGGGAGCTCGGACGTGGCCGTGCAGAAAAACTACGAGGGAGACATGACCGAGACCGTCGGCGCCACAGCCAAGAAGTCAGCACCGCGCAGCAGCGCGGGGGGAAAGCAGCAGCGCGAGACGCTGAAGGTGCAGCGGGTCTACACCACCGAGGGCGTGCATCCCTACGACGAGGTGACCTGGGAGCACCGCGACGTGGTGATGACCAACTGGCGCGACGGCACGGTGAACTTCGAGCAGCGCGGCGTGGAGTTCCCGTCGTTCTGGTCGATCAACGCGACCAACATCGTCACCAGCAAGTACTTCCGCGGCGCGGTGGGCACGCAGCAGCGCGAGAGCAGCCTCAAGCAGCTCATCGACCGCGTGGTGAAGACCTACGTGGCCGCCGGTGTGAAGCACGGCTACTTCGCCACCGACGCCGACTCGGTGATCTTCGAGCACGAGCTCACCTGGATGCTGCTGCACCAGGTGTTCAGCTTCAACTCCCCGGTCTGGTTCAACGTCGGCACGAGCTCCCCGCAGCAGGTCAGCGCCTGCTTCATCCTCGCCGTCGACGACACGATGGAGTCGATCCTCAACTGGTACCGCGAGGAGGGCCTCATCTTCAAGGGCGGCTCCGGCGCCGGTCTGAACCTCTCCCGCATCCGGTCGTCCAAGGAGCTGCTGTCCTCGGGCGGCACCGCGTCCGGCCCGGTCTCCTTCATGCGGGGCGCCGACGCCTCCGCCGGGACCATCAAGTCCGGTGGCGCGACCCGCCGCGCGGCGAAGATGGTCGTCCTCGACGTCGACCACCCCGACGTGGAGGAGTTCATCGAGACGAAGGCGCGCGAGGAGGCGAAGATCCGCGTCCTGCGCGACGGCGGCTTCGACATGGACCTGGGCGGCAAGGACATCGTGTCCGTGCAGTACCAGAACGCCAACAACTCCGTCCGCGTCTCCGACGAGTTCATGCACGCCGTGGAGTCCGGCGGCGACTTCGGCCTGCGCTCGCGGCAGACCGGTGAGGTCATCGAGCGCGTCGAGGCCAAGGGCCTGTTCCGCAAGCTCGCGAAGGCCGCCTGGGAGTGCGCCGACCCCGGCATCCAGTACGACGACACGATCAACGACTGGCACACCGCGTCGGAGACCGGCCGCATCACCGCGTCCAACCCGTGCTCGGAGTACATGCACCTGGACAACTCCAGCTGCAACCTCGCCTCGCTGAACCTGATGAAGTTCCTCGGCGACGACGGCACGTTCGACGCGAAGACCTTCGCGAAGGCCGTCGAGATCATCATCACCGCGATGGACATCTCGATCTGCTTCGCCGACTTCCCGACCCCGGCGATCGGCGAGACCACCCGCAAGTTCCGCCAGCTGGGCATCGGCTACGCCAACCTGGGCGCGCTGCTGATGGCGACCGGCCACGCGTACGACTCCGACGGCGGCCGCGCGCTGGCCGCGACGATCACCTCGCTGATGAACGGTGTCGCCTACCGGCGTTCCGCCGAGCTGGCGGGCATCGTGGGCGCGTACGAGGGCTACGCCCGCAACGAGATCCCGCACAAGCGCGTCATGCGCAAGCACGCCGCCGCGAACGACCTGATCCGCACCCTGCACGCCAACGACGTGCAGGTGCACGCCGTGGCGACGCAGGCGTGGCAGGAGGCGCTGGAGATCGGCGCCCGCAACGGCTGGCGCAACGCCCAGGCCAGCGTGCTCGCCCCCACGGGCACCATCGGCCTGATGATGGACTGCGACACCACCGGCATCGAGCCCGACCTGGCGCTGATCAAGTTCAAGAAGCTCGTCGGCGGCGGCTCCATGCAGATCGTCAACCAGACGGTGCCGCGCGCGCTGAAGTCCCTGGGCTACCAGGACGAGCAGGTCGAGGCCATCGTCGAGCACATCGCCGAGCACGGCAACGTCGTGGACGCCCCCAGCCTGCGCCGGGAGCACTACGAGGTCTTCGACTGCGCGATGGGCGAGCGCGCCATCGCCCCGATGGGCCACGTCCGGATGATGGCGGCCGTGCAGCCGTTCCTGTCCGGCGCGATCTCCAAGACGGTCAACATGCCGGAGACGGCGACCGTCGAGGAGGTCGAGGAGATCTACTTCCAGGGCTGGAAGATGGGCCTCAAGGCGCTCGCGATCTACCGCGACAACTGCAAGGTCGGCCAGCCGCTGTCGGCGGGCAAGGGCGCCAACAACGGCACCGAGGCCAAGACCGAGACGGTCGTGGAGTACCGCCCGGTCCGCAAGCGCCTGCCGAAGAAGCGCCCGAGCCAGACGGTGTCGTTCACCGTGGGCGGCGCGGAGGGCTACCTGCACGCGGGCTCCTACCCCGACGACGGTCTCGGCGAGATCTTCGTCAAGCTCGGCAAGCAGGGCTCGACGCTGGCCGGCGTGATGGACGCGTTCTCGATGTCGATCTCCGTGGGTCTGCAGTACGGCATCCCGCTGGAGTTCTACGTCTCGAAGTTCCAGAACCTGCGCTTCGAGCCCGCCGGCATGACCGACGACCCGGACGTGCGGATCGCCACCAGCGTGCTGGACTACCTGTTCCGCCGCCTGGCGCTGGACTACCTGCCGGTGGAGAAGCGCGCCCAGCTCGGCATCTACACCGCCGACGAGCGCTCCGCCCAGGTCGCCAACGAGTACGGCGGCGGTGCGGACGTGGACCTGGAGGGTCTGCGCACGACCGTGGACGCGGCGGCGACCCCGACCAGCGCCGCGGTGGAGGTCCCGAAGGCCGCTCCCGCGAAGCAGGACCCGCACGTGGGCAGCTCCACCGAGCTGCTGGAGCTGCACCTGGGCAAGGCCGCCGACGCGCCGCTGTGCATGACCTGCGGCACGAAGATGCGCCCGGCCGGTTCCTGCTACCTGTGCGAGGGCTGCGGCTCCACCTCCGGGTGCAGCTGATCGCCAGCGCCTCCAGCGGATGAAGTGCCCGGTCGGAGCCGGGGCGACGGTCGTCGCCCCGGCTCCGCCGTGTCCGCTCCCGGTGCGGCTGGGCACGTCGTGCGCCTGACGCGCCCGGCCGGGACGTCGAGCGCCCGATCCGCGCCACGGTGAGCGGGAGATCGGACCGGAGTCCGATCTGGGGATTCGGACTCCGGTCCGACGTCGCGGAGACCGGGCCGCTGGAAGATCCGTGTCGTGCTGAACCGAACCCTCGTCCTGGCGGGTGTGGCCGTCCTCGCCGGGTTGTCCACCGCCGGGTGGTCCACCCCGGCTGTTCTCGCCGCGTCCCCCACCGGCCTGGACGCCGCCGCCGTCGACGCCGTCGTGCGGGAGCACCGCGAGACGACCGCGTTGCCCGGTGCGGCGGTGGTCGTCACACGGGGGAGCGAGGTGGTGCGCGCGGCCGGGTACGGCCACACCCCTGCCGGTGATCCGATCACGGAGCACACCGCGATGGCCGTGGCCTCGGTGAGCAAGTCGTTCACCGCGCTCGCCGTGATGCAGCTGGTGGAGGCCGGTCGGGTGGAGCTCGACGGACCGGTGCGCGCGCACCTGCCGGAGTTCACCACAGCCGACCCGAGGGCAGCCGGGATCACCGTGCGCCAGCTGCTCGACCAGACCTCCGGGATGTCCGACACGACCTTCCCCGCCTTCAGCAGGCCGCAGCCGAACTCGCTGCAGGAGGCGGTGGCCGGCACGAGCACAGCTGGCCTGGCCGCCGACCCCGGCTCCCGGCACGAGTACCACAACCCGAACTTCCAGGTGGCGGCCCGACTCGTCGAGGTGGTCAGCGGCCAGCCGTTCGACAGCTACGTGCGGCAGCACGTCTTCGATCCGCTCGGCATGGTCGACAGTCGCACCGTCAACACCGAGCGCGACCTGCCGCCGAGCGCGCGGGGCCACCTCGTGGTGCTCGGCGTGCCGATCGCGCTGCCGGAGCCACCCGCCTTCGGCAACGGCTCCGGCGGAGTGCTCAGTTCGGCGCACGACATGGGCGCGTGGCTGATCGCGCAGAACAACGGCGGCCGCGGTCCGGACGGCAGGCGGATCGCCACCGCGTCGAGCATCGCCGAGACGCACACCCCCTCGGTCAACTCGGGTTCCTACGCCCTGGGGTGGTCCGTCGGGACGACCGCGTCCGGGGCGCCGGTCATCGCGCACGGCGGCGACCTGTTCACCTCGACCGCCCACCAGGTGCTGCTGCCCGAGTCCGGTTACGGGATCGCGGTCATGGCCAACACCGGGCTGACCCACGGCGACGCCGGGGCCATCGCCGACCGGCTCGTCGCCGTGCTGGAGAACACCACCGTGCCGTCGCCGACCTCGCTCCTCCTCCTGCTCGACGCGCTGTTCCTGGTGCTCGCCGCCGGGACCGTGGCGCTCACCGCTCGCGGCGTGGTGCGCTCCCGCCGCTGGGCCGCCGCCCGGACGGCGCACCCGCGCACCGCGGTGCGCCTGCTGCCGCTTCTCGTGCCACCGGTGTCGTGCGCGTCGGTCGACGAGGTCGTCGGCCTGCTCTACCGAGGACGTGACGTCACCTGGATGCAGGTCCTCTACCTCTACCCGACGTTCGTGGTGCTGCTCGTCGCCGCGGCGCTCGGGTGCGCTGCCGTGCTCCTCGCACGGCTCGCGGCGCTCGCGCGTCCGATCGCCGTCACCGGGGCCGGGGCGGAGTGAGCCGACCGTCCGCTGCTCCGCCCGACCGGGAGGACGGCTGTGCTGCTCGACCCCCGAGCGGGGTCGGGCGCGACCGCGCGAGCCGGCAGGACGTCTACGCTCGGCGGGTGAGCGACGACGATCTCCACCTCACCGTCCTGGGCAGCGCGACGCCGTACCCGAGCGCGGACAACCCCTGCTCCGGGTACCTGGTCTCCTGCGGGGACACGCGGCTGTGGATGGACGCGGGTACGGGCACGCTGGCCGCGCTCCAGCGGTACGCGCGACTGGACGAGGTGGACGCCGTCTGGATCTCGCACCTGCACGCCGACCACAGCGCCGACCTGCTCACGGCCTACTACGGCCTGCTCTTCGCCGACGTCCGGCTGACCGCCCCGATCCCGCTGTACGGCCCGCCGGGCATCGCCGACCGGCTCGCCCACTTCCTCACCAACTCGGCCGAGCGCAGCCCGGTCGAGTCGGCGTTCGCCGTGCACGAGCTGCACGACGGGCACCGGACGCGGGTGGGCGGTCTGACCCTGACGACCAGGGCCGTGGAGCACGGCGTCCCGGCGTTCGCCGTCCGCGTCGAGACCGCGAGAGCGTCGCTCGTCTACTCCGGCGACACGGCTCCGTGCTCGAACCTGACGAGTCTGGCGCGGGACTGCGACGTCCTGCTGTGCGAGGCGGAGAGCGCGACGGTCCCGGTCGACGGCCCGGTGGTGCACCACACGGGGGAGGACGCCGGTGCCACGGCGAGTGCCGCGCGGGCCCGCGGGCTGATCGTCACGCACGTCGGCCGCTTCTCGACCGCGGAGCACGCGGTGGCGCGGGCGGCCACCGCGTACGACGGCCCGATCACCTGCGCCGCACCCGGTGCCGTGTTCTCGATCGGAACCCGGAACGACGACCCGCTGCCCCCACCACCGGTCGCGATCATGACCGAGACCTCCTCGCTCACCGCGATCCGCTCGTCCTACGACACCATCGCCGCCGACTACGCCGAGCGCTTCGGCGACGACCTCGCGGACAAGCCGCTGGAACGCGCGCTGCTCGCCGGGTTCGCCGAACTCGTGCGGGACGTGGGGCCGGTCGCCGACCTCGGGTGCGGTCCCGGTCACGTGACCGCCCACCTGCACGACCTCGGGCTTCCCGTGTTCGGCGTCGACCTGTCGCCGGGGATGGTCGCGCAGGCCCGGCGCGCCCGTCCCGGCCTGCGCTTCGACGTGGGTTCGATGACCGCGCTGGACCTGCCGGACGGCGCGCTCGGCGGCGTGGTCGCCTGGTACTCGATCATTCACCTGTCGCCGGAGGAGCTGTCCGCCGCCGTCGCCGAGTTCCACCGGGTGCTGGCTCCGGGCGGCCACGTGCTGCTCGCCTTCCAGCTCTGGGGCGAGGCGGTGCGCCTGGAGGAGTGGTTCGGCCACGAGGTGTCGCTGGACCTCCACCCGCGCTCGCCCGAGGAGGTCGCCGCACTGCTGGAGGAGGCGGGGTTCGTGCCGGTGGCGCGACTGCTGCGCGAACCCGGCGCCGGGGAGAAGGTGCCGCGCGCCCACCTCCTGGCCCGCAGGTCCTGACCGTCACGGCACGGGTGCCGCCTCCGCCCGCGCCACGGCCTCGTGGAAGTCGGCCGGGAGCAGGTACCCGGACCGCAGGGCGGACGCCGCGGCCCGGCGGAACGCCGAGGTGTAGGCGGTGTGGTCCTCGTACAGCGCGGCCAGGCGCTCGGCGGTGAACGGAGTCGTCGCGCCGAGCAGCAGGCACGCCCCCGGCACGTTGCCGCCCGTGCCGGTGGGGGAGTACCGGGCCACCGGCACGTCCAGGTCCGGCAGGCGCACGCCGCCGAGGGCGTTGCCGTCCGCGTCGCGCTGCACCACACCGGCCACCTTCGTGATCGGCGGTGCGACCGGCGGGGCCTCGCCGCGGCGCACCCAGGTCAGCAGGTGCTCGTACGCCGCGTTCTGCGCGTACCGGTGGGTCATGTCGTTCACCGGTGCCGCGCACGTCGTGGGCGCCCCGCCGTTGGTGGTGCCGTCGCGGGCGTTCAGCGCGTTGTAGAGGTCCAGCCCGTAGCGGTCCGCGTGCGCGGTCCCGGCGACCTCCCACGTGCGCACGCGCCGGGCGTTCTGGTGCACCGCGCCGGGCGCGAGGACGTCGGTCTCCGCCTGGACGACGAACGCCGGAACGTCCTGGTCGTCGCGGATCAGCGCCGAGGGCACGGGAGCGGCGCCGGTCGCGATCGGCGCGGCCGTCGGGCCGCGGCCGTGCACCAGGGCGCCGTCGAAGGCGTGCCGCAGCGGCTGCACCGCGTTCAGGTGGGTCACCAGGCGTCCTGCCGACTGCGAGTGCCCGGTGGCGAGCACGGTCCGGGCGTGCAGGCCGCCCAGCAGGCGCGGCTGGGTGCGCACCGCCCGCGCCGCCTGGCCGAACACGTCGTAGGACAGCGAGTCGTCGCTCAGCGACACGTCGCCGTAGCGGGCCGGGTCCAGAGCGGTGAGCCGGTCGGCGCCGACCTTCTGCGCCGTGACGCCGACGTAGGCGTACCCGCGCCGGACGAAGTGCTCCCACGACTGGGACAGGTCCACCGGGATGTCGACGCCGAAGCTGACGTTGAGCCACTCCACGACGACCACGCCGTTGAAGCGCGCCGGATCGCGCGGGCGCTCCACGAGGAGCCGGGTCGTGAAGTCGTTGCCGGTGCTGGAGACCCGCGCCTCCCACCTGCCGTCGCTGCTCCAGGTGCCGACCTGCTCGTAGGTGTCGGCCTCGCCCGACAGCAGGAACTCCTGCTCGGTGTACCCGGGCAGGTCGAGGACGCCCTCGACGCCGGCCACGGGATGACCGCGGCCGGCGTCCGGCGCTATCCGGGTGAGCGTCGTGCCGCTGGCCGCCGCGACGGCGGGAGCACCGGTGAGCACGAGCGTGAGAAGGGCCAGCAGCACTGCGGACCTGCGCATCACGACCTCCGGGACGAGCCGGGTGGGACGACCGAGTCTCGCGCACCACCGGAGGTCGCCGCATCGGTGAAAGGACCGGTCCGGGAGAAAAACCGGTTGTGGCGTCAGGAGGACGGTTCTACCGTCGTACCCGTGATCTGACACCGATCCCCGCGCAGTGCCGCTTCCGGCCGCGCCTCCCGCACACCGGCGACAGCGTGCCGACCTCCGCTCGCCGCCACTCCTCCGGTTGCCCCCAGCGGGCTGATCGACCATCCCGGTCGCCGTACTCAGCACACCTCGACCCCACGTGAGGAGGCGCTCGTGACCGCGCGCCACGATCGTCCGACCGACGCCACCCCGGTGCCGCAGCAGGTCTTCGCCAGCAGGCGGGACCGCAGAGCGGCGAACACGACCTCCCGGCGGAACGGGTTTCCGCCGGTGCCGCAGCAGCGCCAGTACGCCGTGCGCCGACGCGGCTGAACCGCTCGACGGCGGCCGCGCCCGGCAGACCGGGCGCGGCCACCGGTCAGCCGCCCCAGCCCGCCAGCACCCGGTCCACGTCGTCGGCGATCCGCCGCCTGGCCTCGTCGCGCGGCACACCCCGCATCAGCGCGGCGTCGTAGTCGGTGTCCTCGTGCCGCACCGACGCCACCACGGCGAGCCGCACCGCCCTCTCGTCCAGCGCGCGCCCGGCCGCCGACCGGCCCACCCGCCCGCTGCCGCGCGTGCCGGTGTGCAGGGCGACGGCCTCGGCGCGATCGGCGGGGCAGCCGGGGAACATCGCCACGATCCGCTCCGCCAGCGCGCCGCGGAAGTCCACGTCCTGGTGCGCGCGCCGTTCCCGGTCCCGCTCGCGCCGTCGTTCCCGCACGTCCGCGTCGGCCAGGCACGTCCGCTCCGCGCTCTCCAGCGCGGCCTCCTCCACCAGCACACCCAGCCTGCGGTGGCGCTTGCGGGCGCGGTCGAAGCGCAGCACCACCGCCGACAGTCCGCTGGCCCTCGTCGCGCGCCTGGTCAGCGTCGCGTTCCCGGCGGCCAGGAACACCAGGTGGTCCAGATCGGCGCAGGTCAGGCACAGCTGGCGGTCGGCCTCCTCCACCACCAGCTCACCCGTGTCACCGCAGTCGGAGCAGACGACCGGAGCGGCGGGCTCCACCACGACCAGGTCCGGCACCTTCGTCCGCTTCGCCTCCACCTGCCCGCGCCGCGCCTCGCTCAGCCCCGGCGCCACCCAGTGCGTGCGGAACAGCAGTTCCAGCTCCTCGTCACCGGCGCGGGAGAACCGCAGCGGCCCGCGGTCGCGCGTCGCGGCCACGTACGCGGTCTCCGACGGCTCCAGGCCGTTCGCCTCCGCCCAGCGCCGCACCGTCCGCAACGCGGCGGCGACGGTCTCCGGCTTGGCGGTCAGCAGGTCCTCGACGCTGTCCGCCCGGCCCTGCTGCCAGCGCTCCACCTGGTTGCGCGGCAACCAGCCGATCGCGCCGAGCACGTCCAGCGGGGCGACGAACTTCGTGCGCGTCAGCAGCGACTCGGCCGCCGCGACGACGCGGTTCTCCAGCTTCGGCACAGCCGCAAGTTCTACACGCCGTCACCGGCCGCGGCGAGCGGAGGGCAAACCGGGGTGCGGGGCCGCGGAACGCCCTGGCACACTCGTCCCGCGATCCTTCGGAAGTGATCCGCGCACACCCCCACCCGACGAACCGGAGGAGATCTCGTGAGCGACCAGCCCGAGAACACCGAGAACACCGAAGAGCCCGCCGCCGACGCGCCCGTCGTGGTGCCCAACCGCGCGGAGCGCCGGGGCAAGGGCTCCACGACCGCGCAGAACAGCAAGATCCCCGGTCAGCCGCACAACACGAACGTCGTGAAGCAGCGGCAGTTCACCAACCGCCGCAGCGGCTGAGGCCGCGGTCCACCGCACCCGGAGCACGGGTGCGGTGGACCTGCCGTGTCGCGCATCTGGCCCTCCCGCGTGCGGTTCCCGGCCTCTAGCCTGGGGTCCGGGTGCTCACCGGTGCGGGGATCGGAGACGTCACATGCGGATCGCTGACGTGTTGCGGACGAAGGGGGCGGCGGTGGCGACCGTGGAGCCGGACTCCACCGTGGCCGAACTGCTCGCGGCGCTCGCCGGGCACAACGTCGGCGCGATGGTCGTCCTCGGCGGCGGTGGTGTCGCCGGGATCGTGTCGGAGCGCGACGTGGTCCGGCAGCTGCACCAGCGGGGCGCGGCCCTGCTGGACGCGCCGGTCTCCGAGATCATGACCGCGGAGGTCCTCACCTGCGGTCCCCAGGACTCCGTGGACAGCCTCACCGTGCTGATGACGGAGCGCCGCATCCGGCACGTGCCGGTCGTCAGCGACGCCGGACTGGTGGGCATCGTGAGCATCGGCGACGTGGTGAAGAGCCGGTTGAGCCAGCTCGAAGCGGGTCAGGAGCAGTTGCAGGCGTACATCACCCAGGGCTGAGGCCGTTGCGCCGCTGCCGCTGGTAGTACCTGCTCACCCGCGCCCGGTTGCCGCACTCCGGCGTGCACCACTGCTGTCTGGGGTGCTCCCTGACGAAGTAGCGCACGCAGCGCGGAGCGGGACAGGCGCGCAAGCGCTCGCGCCGGGGACCGGCGAGGAAGTCGATGGAGGCCCTGGCCAGCTCGGCCACCAGCCGGTCGGCCGGTGTGCCGCTCTCGTGGTGCGTCACCTCGGGGCGGCCGTGCCGCGTCCAGGTGAGCTGCGCCGTGCGGGCGACGCCGCCCGCCGCCTCGTTCAGCACGCGCACGGCGTCGCTCACGTCCGGCCCGTCCGGTCCGACGGCGCGGGCGAACAGCGAGCGCACGGCGTCGCGCAGCGCGATCACCCGCCGCTGCGCGTCGGCGTCCCCGGCGTCGCGGACGGACGAGTGCGCCCGCACCCACGTGGCGAAGTCCGCCGGGGTGGCCAGGTCGTCCACGTCGTGGTGGATCGTGCTCACCAGAGCCAGTGCCAGGTCCTGCGCCGTCACGGGTCGATCCTAACGGGGTAGCGCCCTTGCACCCATGTGGTTCGCTCGATAGGTTCGCCACGGATCGGACGCGACACCACCAGGGAGATCCGTTGTCGGACAACGCGGCGATGCTGCGACGACTGCCCGTGTTCCGGAGCGCGCCGCCGCCCTTCGACCCCGCGTCCGCTCCGGCGGTCCCGGTCGAGCTGTTCGGGCAGTGGCTCCGGCACGCCGTCGACGCGGGCGTGCCCGAGCCGCACGCCGCGACGCTGGCCACCGTGGACGGGACCGGCCGGCCGTCCGCGCGCGTGCTGCTCCTCAAGGACTTCGCCGGTGACGGCTGGCACTTCTCCAGCACGTCGGCCGGGCGCAAGGGCGCGGAGCTGACGGGCAACCCCGGAGCCGCCCTCACGTTCCACTGGCCGACGCAGGCCAGGCAGATCAGGATTCGCGGCACGGTCCACCGCGCGTCGGCCGAGCTGAGCGCGCGGGACTTCCGCGCCAGGTCCGCGTCCGCTCGCGCGGAGACGCTCGTCGGCCGCCAGGGGCAGGTGCTGACCGACCGCTCCGCCGTCGAGCCCGCCGTCGCCGAGGCCGCCCAGCGGCTCGCCGCCGACCCGACCCTCGTCGCCGCGCACTGGACGCGCTACGTCCTCGACGCCGACGAGGTCGAGTTCTGGCAGGCCGATCCGGGTCGCAGGCACCTCCGCCTGCGCTACCGCCGCATCGGCCGCCACTGGGTGAACGAGGAGCTGTGGCCGTGACCGGGCCGGCCCCGGACGCCGTCGCGGCGCACGTCCTCGCGGCCCACGAGCGGCTGGCCGTGCTGCTGCGCGGCCTGACCGACGAGGACGTGCGCGCGCCCTCCGCGCTGCCGGGCTGGAGCCGCGCGCACGTGCTGAGCCACGTCGAGCAGATCACCAACGCGATGGCGCGGCAGGCCGAGCACGCCGTCGCCAGGAGTGCGATCGAGGTCTACGACGGCGGCCGTCCCGCGCGGGACGCCGCGATCGAGCACGGCGCGAGCCGCCGCGCCGCCGAACTCGCCGACGCCGTGCGGACGTCAGCCGCCCGCCTGGCGCGCGTCTGGGCACCGCTGTCGGAGCGGGACTGGGCACGCCCGGTGGCCTACCGCGACGGCGTCCTCGCGGACACCGCGACCGCGCTGTGGCGCGAGGTGGAGATCCACACGGCCGACCTGCGGCTCGGCGAGGTGCGGTGGAGCCCCGAGCTGTGCCACCACCTGTGGGAGTTCCTCGCTCCGCGGGTGCCGGACGGCGTGCGGCTGACGCTCGCGCCGGTCGGGTTCGCGCCGTGGAGCACCGGCGACGGCACGGCCGTCGTCGTGCGGGGCGACGCGACGGACGTGACGTCCTGGCTGGCCGGGCGCGACCCCGCGGGCCCCCTCGCCGTGGAGGGAGTGCTCCCGGACCTCCTGCCGTGGCCCTGAGCGGGACACCTGGCAGAGTCCGCGGCGTGCAGAACGACTGGCCCACGACCCCCGCCGAGGCGATCGCCCTCCAGGAGCGCCTGCGCACGGCCGTGCGCACCGAGACGGACCCCGGCTTCGCACCGCGGACGATCGCCGGTCTCGACGTCGGCTACGCCGAGGGCGACGACCGGCTCGCCGCCGCCGTCGTCGTGCTCGACGCGCGCACGCTGGAGACGGTGGACTCCGCGGTCGTGCTGGGTCGCTCGGACTTCCCCTACGAGACGGGGCTGTTCGCGTTCCGCGAGATGCCGTCGCTGCTCGCCGCCCTCGACCGGCTGACCACGCGGCCGGACCTGCTGGTGTGCGACGGCCAGGGGCTCGCGCACCCCCGCCGGTTCGGCCTCGCCTGTCACATCGGCGTGGAAACGGACCTGCCGAGCATCGGCGTGGCGAAGACCCCGATCGGGCCGTTCAGCCCGCCGGGGGAGCACCGCGGCGCCGCCACCGACCTGCTCCTCGACGGGGAGGTCGTCGGCCGCGCCCTGCGCACCCGCGACGGCGTGAAACCGGTCTTCGTCTCACCGGGGCACCGCGTCGACCTCGACCGGTCGTGCGCCGAGGTCCTGCGGCTGTGCGCCGGGTACCGGCTGCCGGAGACGACGCGCCGCGCCGACGCGCTCGGCCGGACCGCGCTGCGCGGAGAAGCGGCGGATCAGCGCAGGTAGGCGAGTTCCCGGTGCTCGGCGGTGTAGCGGTCCAGCAGCCGCCGCGCCACGGCGACCGAGTCGACCAGCGGGTGGATCGCCAGCGCGCGCAGGGCCTGCGCCCGCGATCCGTGCACGGCCGCCGCGACGACCGCCCGGTCCACCGCCTTCACCGACGCGACGAGCGCGGCGGCGTCGTCGGCCAGCGGGCCGACCGCGACGGGACGCGCGCCGTTGGCGTCCACGACGCTCGGCACCTCGACCACGGCCGAGGAGTCGAGGACCGGCAGCGTGGAGCCGTTGGGGACGTTGAGGATCAGCGTGGTCCGCTCGTTGTTGCCGATCGCGTGCACCAGCGCCAGTGCCACGTGCTCGTAGCCGCCGCCGTCCAGGTCGCACGAGTCGCGCTCACCGGCCCCCGAGCTCTCCCGGTTGCTCGCCATGTAGGTCGCCTCGCGCTCCCGCCGCGTCCGCTCCCACGACGCCAGGGACACCTCGCCGGAGTAGAACCGCTCCTGCTGCTCCCGCAGGAAGGCCCCGCGCGGCTGCGCCTCACCGCGCCCGGCGGCCACCGCCTCCCTGGTGAAGTAGTAGTAGTGCAGGTACTCGTTGGGGACGGCGCCGAGCACGCGCAGCCACTCCGCACCGAACAGCTGGCCCTCCTCGAACGAGGTGAGGGCCTTCTCGTCGGCCAGCAGTGCGGGCAGCAGGTCCCGGCCGCCCACCCGCACCTGCCGCAGCCAGCCGAGGTGGTTGAGGCCGACGTAGTCCAGCCACGCCGCCTCCGGGTCGGCCCCCAGCGCGCGCACCACCCGGCGGCCCAGCCCCACCGGCGAGTCGCAGATGCCGATGACGCGGTCGCCCAGGTGCCGCGACATCGCCTCGGTCACCGTCCCGGCGGGGTTGGTGAAGTTGATGACCCACGCATCGGGGGCCAGCGCCGCGATCCGGCGGGCGAGGTCCAGCGCCACGGGCACCGTCCGCAGCCCGTAGGCGACGCCGCCCGCGCCCACGGTCTCCTGCCCGAGCACGCCCTCGTCCAGCGCCACGCGCTCGTCGACCGCCCGGCCGGCGAGGCCGCCGACGCGGATCGCGGAGAACACGAAGTCCGCTCCGCGCAGCGCCTCGTCCAGGTCGGTGGTGGCCGTGATCCCCGGCGGATCGGCCGCTCCCGCCGCCTGCTCGGCCAGCACCCGGCCGATCGCGTCCAGCCGTCGCGGATCGACGTCGTGCAGCACCAGCTCCGTGACCCTGCCGGGACTCCGGTCGGCGAGCAGCGCCCCGTGCACGAGCGGCACGCGGAACCCGCCGCCGCCGAGGACGACCAGCCTCACGAGCGCCCCTCCCCGGCCAGGGTCTCCACGCCGATCGTCTCCCGGTCCAGCCACGCCAGGTAGGCGGGATCGCCCGAGCTGATCGGCGTCGCGATCACCTCGGGCACCTCGTAGGGGTGGTGCGCCCTGATGTGGGCGATCAGTTCCCCGACCCGTGCCGCGGGGGTCTTGACGACGCACTGCCACTCGTCCTCGACCCGCACCTCGCCGTCCCACCGGTAGACGCTGCGCAGCGGCACGATCTGCGCACACGCCCCGAGCCGCGCCTGCACGACGCTCCTGGCGAGCCGCTCCGCGTCCGCCGCCGAGCCGGTCGTCGTCGTCACCTGGCTGTAGTCGCCCACACCGCGACGCTACCGCGCCGCGGCGGATCGAGCAGTGTGCCCACGCCGGATCGGCAGGTCAAGCCGCCGATGGTCGGGACTTCTCTCGTCGTCCACTGTGGACGGGCGCTGTCCTTGACAGGCACTGCCGCCGGGGGAAGGGTTCCGCTCCGACGTGTCCTGACTGCCCGAAGTGGGGGTTTTCTCGTGAGGGGTGCACGAAGAGTCGCGCTGGCCGCCGCGCTGGTGGCGCTGCCGCTGACCACCGTCCCGGCGCTCGCCGCGGAACCGACCGGCCCGGTGTTCGTCGGCGGAGAGGCCCAGCCCGTGTTCGACCCGGCCGACGTCGTCCGGGAGAACCTGTTCGTCCGCGCACCGGTCGACAGCGACCGCGACGGCCGCGACGACGAGGTGCACGTCGAGGTGGTGCGGCCCGGAGCCACCCAGCGCGGGCTCAAGGTGCCGGTCGTCTACATCAGCAGCCCGTACTTCGCGGGCGGCAACGACGTCGCCAACCACGACGTCGACGTCGAGCTGTACGTGCCCGACGGCCGCGGGCACCACGACCGGCGGGCCGCGTCGGTGCTCAAGCAGCAGGCGGACGAGCGGATCGCGGCGGCGGTCGGCCCGAACGCCGCGCCCATCACCTCGCGCTACGAGAGCTACTTCGTCTCCCGCGGCTTCGCCATGGTCTACGGCGAGTCGCTGGGCAGCGGCCTGTCCACCGGGTGCCCCACCACCGGTGGGGAGAACGAGACCATCGGCGCCCGCTCGGTCGTGGACTGGCTCAACGGCCGCGCCACCGCTCGCGACGCCTCGGGCACGGCCGTGCGGGCCACCTGGTCCACCGGCAGGACCGGGATGATGGGCGTGTCCTACAACGGGACGCTGCCCAACGCCGTCGCCTCGACCGGCGTGCGCGGCCTGGAGGCGATCGTGCCCATCGCCGCCATCTCCAGCTGGTACGACTACTACCGCGCCGACGGCGCTGTCGTCGCGCCCGGCGGCTACCAGGGCGAGGACGCGGACGTGCTCGCCGAGTACGTCTACACGCGCGCCGACCGGGAGATCTGCAAGCCGGTCATCGCCGAGATCGCCGCCGAGCAGGACCGCGTCACCGGCGACTACTCGCGCTTCTGGGACGAGCGCAACTACCTGAACGACGTGCGCGACGTGCGGGCCGCGGTGCTCGCGGTGCACGGCCTCAACGACTGGAACGTCAAGCTCAAGCACGTCGCCCAGTGGTACGAGGCGCTGCGTCGCCACGGCGTCGAGCACAAGATCTGGCTGCACCAGTCCGGGCACACCGACCCCGACACGCTGCGCTCGGCCGAGTGGCGCCGCACCCTCAACCGCTGGTTCAGCCACTACCTCTGGGGCGTGGACAACGGCGTCGAGGACGAGCCGAAGTCGACGGTCCAGCGCGAGGACGAGACGTGGGTCGACGAGGCCGACTGGCCCGCGCCCGGCACGTCCGCGGCCGGCCTGCACCCGTGGGCGGGCGGTAGCGCCAAGGGGACGCTGGACCTCCGCCCCGCACCCGGCCGACCCGTCGTGGAGACGCTGCGCGACGACGCCGCGCAGCGCGCCGAGGACCTGGTCGACCTGCCCGCCTCCGGCAACCGCCTGTCGTACGCGACGAAGGCCACCCGTGCTCCGCTGCGCCTGTCGGGCACGGCGACGGTGGACCTCGCCGCGTCGTTCGACCGGCCGGCGGCCAACGTCACCGCGCTGCTGGTCGACCGGGCGCCCGACGGCACCAGCCACGTGATCACCCGCGGCTGGACCGACCCGCAGAACCGCACCAGCCCGGCGAGGACCAAGCCGATCGAGCCGGGGAAGCGGTACTCCGTGGAGGTCGAGCTGGAGCCGCAGGACTACGTCGTCGCGGCCGGTCACACCGTCGAGTTCGTGCTCGTCTCCAGCGACCACGACTACACGCTGCGGCCGCGGCCCGGAGCGGGGATCTCGATCGACTTGACGAAGACCGAGGTCGAGCTGCCGATCGTCGGCGGCAGGGCCGCGCTGGCCCGCGCCATCGGCTGACCGACACCCGCTGCCCGGCCCCGCTCAGCACGGCGGGGCCGGGCAGCGGGGCAGGGTAGCGGGGACCACCGACGAAGAACGCTCGCCGTGATCGACTCCGGTCGAGCTGTGCACAGGCCCGGAGTTGTCCACAGCGGAAGGCCCATCACTCGTCGAGGGGCGTGCGAAGCGGGACCGTCGACGCATGACGACGACCACGCTCCGAGCGGGCGAACCAGCCCAGATCATCGCCGCGGTGCCGCACCTGCTCGGTTTTCACCCCGGGCCCTCGCTCGTGCTGATCCTGCTGCGCCGCGACCGTCCCGAGCGCATCGGAGCAGCGCTGCGCGCGGACCTCCCGCCTGCCGAGGGACACGCGGCGCTCGTGCGGGACCTGCTGGTGCCGCTGAGAGCGCAGGACCCCGGATCGGTCGTCCTGGTGGTCTTCGGCGGCGGGGAGCGCCCGCCGTCCGGTGAACCGCCACCGCGCGCCGAACTCGTGGAGCGGGTGACCGAGCTGCTCGACCGGGAGGGCGTGCCGGTGCTGCACGCGACCTGGGCGGAGTTCAGCGGCGGTGGCGCTCCGTGGCGCTGCTACGACGACCCCGCGTGCGGCGGAACCCTGCCCGACCCGTCGGCCACGCCGCTCGCCGCGGCCTCGGCCGCCGCGGGGCAGGTGACCTTCGCCGACCGCTCGCAGCTCGCCGCGCTGCTCACCCCGCACGACGAGGAGGCGCTGGCGCGGAGGGCGGCCCTGCTGGACGCCGCCCTGACCCGCGAGGAGCAGCCCGACGCGAGGTCCGGACTGCTGCTCGTGGAGGACGCCGTGGCCCGCGTCCCGGACCGGCGCGAACCGCTGGACGACGAGAAGATCGTCGAGCTGGCGACAGCCCTGTCCGACCTGAGGGTGCGCGACGCCGCCCTGTCCCTGGTCTGCGGCGACCGCGCCGAGAACGCCGAGACGCTCTGGCTGGAGCTGACCAGGGCCGTTCCACCACCGGAACGCGCCGAACCGGCCGTGCTGCTCGCCTTCTCCGCCTACGCGCGCGGCGACGGCGCGTTCGCGTCGATCGCCCTGGGCGTCGCCGAGGAGGCCTGCCCCGAGCACCGGCTCTGCGGGCTGCTGCGCACCGCGCTGGAGCACGGGCTGTCCCCGAGCAGCGTCCGCGAGATCGCCGCGGACGCCGTCACGGAGGCCAGGTGGCTGCTCGCCGGTGAGGGCGAGCAGCCGTGGTGAGCCGGGTGGGCTCAGAGCAGCTCGGGCCGCCGCCAGGGCTCCCCGTGCACGTGCTCCGAGAGGAACGCGAAGATCGTCTCGTACCAGACGGCCGCGTTCCCCGGGGTGAGGATCCAGTGGTTCTCGGTCGGGAAGTACAGGAACTTCGCCGGAACACCGTGCCGCACGAGGTCGAAGTAGAGGCGCTGCCCCTCCCCGATCGGGACCCGGTAGTCCTTGTCGCCGTGGATGACCAGCACCGGCGTCCGCACGTCGGCGACCCGCAGGTGCGGCGAGTGGTCCCTGACCCGACCGCCGTCGGCGAGCGGGTCACCCATCTCGCGCATCCAGTAGTAGGACTCGTCGGTGCTGCCGGTGAAGGCGTCGAGGTGCCACAGCGAGGCGTGCGTGACGATGGCGCGGAACCGGGTCGTCTGCGTGGCGATCCAGTTCGCCATGTAGCCGCCGAAGGAACCGCCCATCGCGGCCGTGCGCGTCTCGTCGAC
Source organism: Umezawaea beigongshangensis (assembly GCF_016464305.1). GTDB lineage: Bacteria > Actinomycetota > Actinomycetes > Mycobacteriales > Pseudonocardiaceae > Umezawaea_A > Umezawaea_A beigongshangensis. Next base: position 68,038 of record NZ_JAEIOJ010000010.1, on the reverse strand, counting down.
GTCGGGACGCTGCTCGGCGACGTCGGTGATCGCCATCAGGTCGGTGAAGGGCTCGGCGCCCCACCGGCCCCAGCCGGCCCTGATGAAGTCGGGGCCGTACCCGGTGGACAGCGCGGGGTCCGGCAGCAGCACGGCGTAGCCCCGCGCGGCCATCAGCCACGGGTTCCAGCGCCAGCTCCAGCCGTTCCAGCTCATCACCGGACCGCCGTGCACCCACAGCAGCAGCGGAGCGGGGTTCTCGGCGGACGCGCCCTCGGGCAGCACCAGCCAGGCCCGCACCCTGCGACCGTCGGCGACCGTGGTCTCGACCTCGGTGAGCGTGCCGGGCAGGGACTCCACCACGCCGGGGGCGAGCAGCCGCACGGGCTCCTGCTCGGCGACCGACGGATCGATCCGGACCGGCTGCGCCGGGTGGTCCACCGCGTTGCGCAGCGCGTACACGGTCGTGCCGTCGCGGCTCACCACCACGTCGGTGTGGTGGCCGGACGCCGTGAGCCGGACGATCTCGCCCGAGGCCAGGTCGAGCTTCCACAGCGGCACGTGGCCGAGGTGGCTCGCCGTGAAGTACACCGCGTCGCCCGCGGGGCTCACCACCGGCTTCGCGGGCTCCTCGGGGAAGTCCGGCGTCAGCTCGGTGATCTCGCCCGAGACGCGGTCGATCCGCACCAGCGCGTGCCGCGGCGGGTCGGTCGGGGTGGACTCGGTGGCGCGCACGGCGATCAGGGCCGACGAGTCGGGCGTGAACACGGCCTCCTCGAACGAGTAGCCGTCCTCGTCCGCGATCGCCACGTCGCTGCTGCCGTCGGCCGCGGCCAGGCGCAGCGCGGTGCGCCGACCGTAGGAGGGGCTGACCTCGACGCGCAGGCCGTAGGCGACCCACTGCCCGTCCGGGCTGATCGCGATCGAGCCGTCGACGCCGCCGTCGGCGTCGGGAGTGAGGTCCACGAGGTCCTGCGGCGCGATGCGGCCGGTCGCCGCGCCCGCCGTGAACAGCCGCGGGTGGTCCGGGCCGAGGTCGGAGTCCCAGTGCCGCACCGGGTACGCCTCGTGCAGGATCGCCGTCACCCCCGCGTCGTCGCGGGCCTTGCGCTTGGTGTCGTCCTGCTCGCCCTGCTCGACGCCGCGGTGCACCGACGCCGACAGCAGCAGGGTGCCGTCGTCGCTGGCCACCCGGACCTGCGAGACACCGCTGCCGGGCCGGAACAGCTCCCGCCCCTCACCGCTGGCGGGCAGCGACCACAGCGCGGTCTTGTCCTTCGCCTTCGCGTCGGGCCCGGCCAGCGGGTCGGGACGCGCCGACAGGAACAGCAGCGCGCCGTCCGGCGCGAACACCGGGCTCGACTCGCTCGTGCCGGAGCTGGTGAGCCGCACGGCCGGACGCCGCCCGGCCGGGTCGACCTCCCAGAGCGCGCCCTGCCACTTCTTGCCGTCCGGACCGAGCTCCGCGACGACCGTCACGAGACGGGACCCGTCGGGCGACAGGGCCAGCGAACTCGTCCTGGGCATCGCGTTGAACGTGCCCGTCTCGGCGAACTGGGCTGCGTCGATCGCCCGGTCGGTGTCGGTCATCCCGGCTCACGCTCCCGCGCGGGCACGCGTGAAGGTCCACGCGTCTTGCACGATCGTGGTCAGGTCGGCGCGCTCGGGCTTCCAGCCCAGGTCGGCGCGAGCCCGCTCGCTGGAGGCGACCAGCACGGCGGGGTCTCCGGCGCGGCGCGGCGCGACGACGGCCGGGATCGGGTGGCCGGTGACCTCGCGGCAGGTGTCGATGACCTGCTTGACGGAGAAACCGGTGCCGTTGCCGAGGTTGTAGATCCGGTGCTCGTTCGGGACGGCGTGCTCCAGCGCCAGCAGGTGCGCGTCGGCGAGGTCCACCACGTGGATGTAGTCCCGGACGCAGGTGCCGTCCTCGGTGGGCCAGTCGTCGCCGTAGATCTGCACCTGCTCGCGCTGGCCCAGCGCGACCTGCAGCACGATCGGGATGATGTGGGTCTCGACCGCGTGCCGCTCGCCCAGCTCGCCGTGGGCGCCCGCCACGTTGAAGTAGCGCAGGCTGACTGCGGCGATGCCGTGAGCGGTGGCGTAGGAGGTGATCGCGTGGTCGATCGCCAGCTTCGTCGCGCCGTAGGTGTTCGTCGGGCGCGTGGTCGCCGTCTCCGCGATCGGCGACGACTCCGGCTCGCCGTAGGTCGCCGCGGTGGAGGAGAACACCAGCCGCGGGGTGCTGTGCCGCACCATCGCGTCGAGCAGGTTCAGCGACGTCACCACGTTGCCGTGCCAGTACTTGGCCGGGTTCTCCATCGACTCGCCGACCAGCGACTTGGCCGCGCAGTGCACGACACCGTCGAAGCCCTCGGCGAGCACCTCGCCCGCCACGTCGTCGATGTCGCCCTCGACGAACCGCGCCCCCGCCGGGACGGCGTCCGCGTGGCCGGTCGACAGGTCGTCGAGCACGACGACCTCGTGCCCGGCCTCGACGAGTCGCGCCGAGCACGTGCTCCCGACGTAGCCCGCTCCGCCCGTGACGAGCAGCTTCACCGCATTACCCTCTTTCGTCGTACTCGGATCTGTCTACTTGTCGCGTCCCGCGCCGGCCGACGGCACGGCGGTGAACAACCGCGGGGTGCCGAGGGACTCCAGGGCGAACCCGGCGACCACGGCCTCCTCCACCGCGGTCAGCGCGTCCTCGGGGACGAGCGCGATGGCGGAACCGCCGAAACCGCCACCGATCATGCGAGCGCCCAGCGCCCCGGCGGCCAGCGCGGACTCGACGGCGACGTCCAGTTCGCGCACCGACACCCGGTAGTCGTCGCGCAGGCTCGTGTGCGACGCGGTCAGCAGCGGCCCGATCTCGGCCATCCGCCCGGACCGCAGGTGGTCGACGGCGCGCAGGACGCGGTCGTCCTCGGTGACGACGTGCCGCACCAGGGGCCGCAGCTCCTCGGGCAGCCGGGGCAGCACCTCGGGCAGCTCCGCCACGGCCACGTCGCGGAGCGCGGGCACGCCGAGCAGTTCGGCGGCGCGTTCGCAGCCGCTGCGCCGGGCGCCGTAGCCGCCGTCGGTGTGTGAGTGGCTCGCGCGGGTGTCGATCACGAGCACCCGCAGGCCGTTCGCGGCGGCGTCGAACAGCACCTGCTCGGACTTGCCGGAACGCACGTCGAGGAACAGCGCGTGCGCCTCGGTGCAGCACAGCGACGCGGTCTGGTCGAGCAGTCCGGTCGGAGCGCCCACGAAGTCGTTCTCCGACCGCTGCACCCAGCGCGCGATCTCCGACAGCGCGGGAGAGCCCGCGGCGCCGTCGGGGGCTCGCCCGGCGAGGCCCAGCAGCGCGAGGGCCACCGCGCACTCCAGCGCGTGCGACGAGGACAGCCCGGCGCCCGCCGGGACGTCACCGGCGATGACCAGGTCGGCACCGCCGTGCACGCCCTGCTCGCGCAGTGCCCACGCCACGCCGGACGGGTAGGCGGCCCAGCCCTGCACCGCGCCCGGTTCCAGCGCGGAGACGGCGATCGGAGTCGCGTGCTGGGCCTTGCCGTCGTCGCCCAGCGTCGTCGCCACCAGCAGGCCGTCGTCGCGGGCGGAGGCGGCGACGGCGGTGCGGTGGGGCAGCGCGAAGGGCAGGACGAAGCCGTCGTTGTAGTCGGTGTGCTCGCCGATCAGGTTGACCCGCCCCGGAGCCGACCAGACACCGGAGGGAGCCCGGCCGTGCATCTCCTGGAAGGCGGCGTCCGCCCGGTGCACGGCAGACCGTTCCGGAGCGTTCACCGGGCCTGCACCAGCACGGCGTGGGCGACGGCCGGGTCCAGCTCGGCGGCGGTGCCGTTGCCGTGCACCTGCACCACCTTGGCGCCGGCGAGCGCGCCGACCTCCACGGTGCCGCCGGGCACGACGCCCGCGGACTTCAGCTCGGCCATCAGGCCGGGGTCGAGCTGCACGTGCTCGGCGATCCGGCGCACCTCGACCCGCCCACCGCCGCGGCGGGCGACCTCGTCGATGCGCACCAGGTCCGCCTCGGCGGGGGGAGCGGGCTCACCGTCGCCGAGCTTGTCCAGACCGGGGATGGGGTTGCCGTACGGCGAGGTGGTGGGGTTGCCGAGCAGCTTGACGAGCTTGCGCTCGACCGCCTCGCTCATGACGTGCTCCCAGCGACAGGCCTCGCTGTGCACCTGCTCCCACTCCAGCCCGATCACGTCGACGAGCAGGCGCTCGGCGAGCCGGTGCTTGCGCATCACGGCGATGGCCAGGCCGCGGCCCTGGTCGGTGAGTTCGAGGTGACGGTCGTCGGCGACGATCACCAGGCCGTCGCGCTCCATGCGTCCCACGGTCTGGCTGACGGTCGGGCCGCTCTGGCCCAGTCGCTCCGCGATGCGGGCGCGCAGGGGCACCACACCTTCTTCTTCGAGCTCGTAGATGGTGCGGAGATACATCTCCGTGGTGTCGATGAGGTCGTTCACGCCCGCTCCCCTTCGTGTGGCGTCAATGCTAGTCGCAGGCACCGACTGGTCGTTCTCGGATCTGTTCGGCGATCGGTTGCGGGCAGTGCAGGATGGTGCTCGTGCATCCCTTGATCAGTGGCAGTGCCCTGGAAGAAGCACTGGGGGGTTCCCGACCTCCGGTCGTGCTCGACGTCCGCTGGCGGCTCGGTGGTCCCCCGGGACGTCAAGAGTACGAGGTCGCGCACCTTCCCGGCGCCGTCTACCTGGACCTGGACGTGGACCTGGCCGATCCGCCCGGAACGGGGGGACGCCATCCGCTCCCCGATCCGGTGAGGCTCCAGCGGGTGCTGCGCTCCGCGGGGGTCCGGGAGGACGACCGCGTGGTGGCCTACGACACGGCGGACGGTTCGGTGGCGGCCCGCGCCTGGTGGTTGCTGCGGTGGGCCGGGCACGCGGAGGTGTCCGTCCTGGACGGCGGGTTCGAGGGCTGGATCGCCGAGGGCCGCCCGGTCACCGCGGCGGTGCCGAGGCCGGCCGAGGGCGACGTCGTGGTGCGGCCGGGCGCGATGCCGGTGATCGACGCGGACGGCGCCGCGGCGCTGGCCCGCGAGGGCGTGCTGCTCGACGCGCGGGCGGCGCAGCGCTACCGCGGCGAGGTCGAGCCGGTCGACCCGAGGGCCGGGCACGTGCCGGGCGCGGTCAGCGCGCCGTCGGCCGGGCACGTCGGCGCGGACGGACGCTGGCTCGGTTCGGCGCGGCTCGCCGAGCGCTTCGCGGGTCTGGGCGTGCGCGACGGGGTGCCGGTGGGCGCCTACTGCGGTTCGGGCGTCACGGCCTCGTCGGTGGTGCTGGCGCTGGAGGCGGCCGGGCTGACCTCGGCGGAACGTCCGGCGGCCCTGTACGCGGGGTCGTGGTCGAACTGGGCGGCCGACCCGGCCAGGGAAGCGGTGACCGGTCCCGACCCCGGCTGACCTGACCGGGGGCGGGTCCGTCGTCCGCGACCCGCGCCGCTCAGGCGTCCGGGATCTTGTCGAACCCGGTCTGGACCAGCTTCAGCGCGATCCCGCAGCTGTCGACGTCGTCGAACTCGGTCACCGCGACGAGGTAGGCGGGCGTGATCGCGTCGGGGTCGTCGGTCAGGTGGACCATGACGCTGCACCGGCCGTCCTGCTCGGTCTGCACGGCCGTGTTGCCGCCGACCTCCAGGTTCTTCTTGTCGCCGTCACCGGCGAGCTCGGCGAAGGTGACGGAGGCGAGGATCACGGTGCTGGGGTTCTCGGTGCTCAGCACGCACCCCTCGGCGGAGTCGATCGTGCCGCCGGTGGCGGTCTCGACGTCGGCGGGCGTCACCAGGGCGCAGTCGTCGAAGCCCTCGGTCTTCTTCTGCTTGGCGATGCGCACCTCGCCGGAACCGCCGGCGGGCGGCGGGGTCACCGAGGAGACGGTCCGGCGCGTCGGTTCGCCGGCGGACGAGCGGGTGGCCCTCGGCGACGACGACTTCGTGACGCTCGGCTCCGCGGAGGCGCGCGCGCCGGGCGCCGCGACCGGCGAGCCGCCGACCTGCTGGGCGCACGCGGCCAGGCCGAGGGTCAGTGCGGTGGAGAGCACGGCCGTGGTGACCGCCAGTCGTCGTTGCATGTGTCCTCTGACCTCTCGTTCACGCGCGCGGTTCCCCCGCGGCGTGACGAGACTGTAGGTGGCGTCCGGCGGCGGCACGCGGACGGCGACCGAGCTGTGACCGACGACGCCGCGAGCACCCGGGTAGGTTGGCGGTCATGGGCAAGGCAGCCGCGGTGGTCTGGGACGAGTCCTTCCTCGGGTACGACCTGGGCGCGGACCACCCGCTGAACCCGGTGCGGCTCGACCTGACGATCAGGCTGGCGACGGCCCTCGGCGTGCTGGACGGCGTCCCGCTGCTCGGCGCGCTCCCCGCGTCGGCCACCGACGTGGAGCGCGTGCACGACCCGGCCTACCTCAACGCCGTGCAGGCCGCGCCGACCGCGGGCTGGGACGTCGGCCACGGGCTCGGCACCGCGGACAACCCCGTCTTCGAGCGGATGCACGAGGCGTCGTCGCTGGTCGTGGGCGGTTCGCTCGCCGCGGCGGCGCGCATCGCCTCCGGTGAGGCCGACCGCGCGATCAGCATCGCGGGTGGCCTGCACCACGCCATGCGGGACCACGCGTCGGGCTTCTGCGTCTACAACGACTGCGCCGTGGCGATCCACTGGCTGCTGGACCACGGCGTCGACCGCGTCGCCTACGTCGACGTCGACGTGCACCACGGCGACGGCGTGCAGGCCGCGTTCTACGACGACCCGCGGGTGCTCACGATCTCGGTGCACCAGAACCCCCTGTCGCTGTGGCCGGGCACCGGCTGGGCCCGCGAGACCGGTGGACCGGGCGCGGAGGGCACCTCGGTGAACCTGCCGGTGCCGCCCCGCACCCGCGACGCCGCGTGGCTGCGCGCGTTCCACGCCGTGGTGCCCTCCCTGCTCGCCGAGTTCCGTCCGCAGGTGCTGGTCACCCAGTGCGGGGTGGACAGCCACCGCGAGGACCCGCTGGCGGACCTGTCGCTGTCGGTGGACGGCCACCGGGCGATCTACCGCGCGCTGCGGGACCTGGCGGAGACCCACGCAGGTGGCCGGTGGCTCGCGCTGGGCGGCGGCGGGTACGAGCTGCTGCGGGTGGTGCCGCGCTCGTGGACGCACCTGCTGGCCACGGTGCTCGACCGGGATCTGGACCCGGAGACGCCGCTGCCGGCGGAGTGGGTGGCGCACGCCTCGCGCATCGCCCCCGACCGGCCCCTTCCCGCGTCGATGACCGACGGGTGCGATCCTCGGCACGAGCCGTGGGGCGGTGACGCCGAGCAGCCGGTCGACGAGTCCGTGCGGGAGACCCGCAGGGCGGTCTACCCGCTGCACGGCCTCGACCCGGACGACCCCAGGGACTGACGTCGTGGGACAGGAGACACCCGTGGCCGATCCGTACGACTTCCCCAGGCACTGGGAGGCGGACGTCGTGCTGAGCGACGGTCGCACGGTGCACCTGCGTCCCATCACGCCCGACGACGCGGAACAGCTCCTCGCGTTCCACGGGAGACTGTCCGAGCGCACCCGCTACTACCGCTACTTCGGCCCGTACCCGCGGATGCCGCGGCGCGACCTGGAGAGGTTCAGCACGGTCGACCACCGGGACCGGGTGGCGCTGGTGGCGCTGCTCGGCGACGACATCGTGGCGGTCGGCCGCTTCGACCGGCTCGGCGGCGGCGACTCGGCCGAGGTGGCCTTCGTCGTGGAGGACGCCCACCAGGGCAGGGGACTGGGCTCGATCCTGCTGGAGCACCTCGCCGCCGCGGCCGGCGAGCTGGGTCTCGCCCGGTTCGTCGCGGAGGTGCTCGCGGAGAACGGGCAGATGGTGCGGGTGTTCCGCGACGCCGGGTACCGGGTCAGCCGGGCGTTCGAGGAGGGCGTGATCCACCTGGAGTTCAACATCGACCCCACGGAGGAGTCGGTGGCGGTGGCCCGCGCCCGCGAGCAGGCCGCCGAGGCGCGCAGCGTGCACAACCTGCTGCACCCGCGGTCGGTCGCGGTGATCGGCGCGTCCACGGACAAGACCAAGATCGGTCACGCCGTGCTGACCAACCTCCTGGTCGGCGACTTCAACGGGCCCGTCTTCCCGGTGAACGCCGAGCACAGGTCGGTGCGCGGGGTGCGCGCCTACCCGTCGGTGCTGGACACCCCCGACGAGGTGGACCTGGCGGTCGTGGCCGTTCCGGCCGCGAGCGTCGACGAGGTGATGGACGCCTGCCTCGCCAAGGGCGTGCAGACGCTGGTGGTGGTCACCGCGGGCTTCGGCGAGACCGGGCCGGACGGGCGCAGCGCCGAGCGCAGGCTCGCCGCCGAGGCCAGGGCGCACGGGATGCGCGTCGTGGGGCCGAACGCCCTGGGCGTGGTCAACACGGACCCGGCCGTGCGGCTCAACGCGACGCTGGCCCCGCGGCTGCCCGTGCGCGGCCGCACCGGCTTCTTCTGCCAGTCCGGCGCCCTGGGCACCGCGATCCTCGCCGACGCCGCGGACCGCGGGTTGGGGCTGTCGACGTTCGTCTCCGCGGGCAACCGCGCCGACGTGTCCGGCAACGACCTGCTCCAGTACTGGGAGACCGACCCGGCCACCGACGTGGTCCTGCTGTACCTGGAGTCCTTCGGCAACCCGCGCAAGTTCGCCCGGCTGGCCCGCAGGCTCGGCCGCACGAAGCCGGTGGTGGCGGTGAAGTCCGGCCGGCACGCCGTGATGCCCGCACTGGCCGCCACGTCGGTGCCGGTGGACGAGGCGAGCGTGCAGGCGCTGTTCGAGCAGGCCGGGGTGATCAGGGTCGAGTCGATCGCGCAGTTGTTCGACACGGCGCTGCTGCTCGCCCACCAGCCGCTCCCCGCGGGCAACCGGGTCGCGATCGTGGGCAACTCCACCGCCATCGGGGTGCTGGCCGCCGACACCGCGCTGGCGCAGGGGCTGGAACTGGCCGGAGACCCGGTCGACATCGGTTCGCAGGCCGGTCCCGAGGTGTTCGCCGCCGCCGTGCGCGACGCGCTGGACCGCGACGACGTCGACGCGCTCGTGGTGGTGTTCGTGCCGCCGCTCGCCGTGCCGGGCACGGCGTTCGCCCGCGCGCTGCGGGAGGTCGTCGAGGAGTCGGGCACCGGCGCGTCCAAGCCGATCGCCTCGACGTTCCTCGCGGTGGAGGGCGTGCCGGACGAACTGGCGGTGCCGGGGCCGGACGGCGCACCGGGCCGGGGTTCCGTGCCGTCCTACCCGAGCCCGGAGCGCGCGGTCCTCGCGCTGACGCGGGCCACCCGCTACGCCCGCTGGCGCTCGGCCCCGCAGGGGCACTTCGCACGCCCCGAGGGACTCGACCCGGTGGCGGCGCAGGCGCTCGTCGCGGAGCTCGTCGGGGACGGCCCGGCCGAGCGGCGGATGAGCGACGACGACGCCGAGCGCCTGCTGGCCTGCTACGGCATCGAGGTCGTGCCGTTCCGCATCGTCTCCTCGGCCGACGACGCGGTGAGCGCGGCGGCCGAGCTGGGACACCCGGTCGTGCTGAAGTCGACCAGCGACCACCTGCGGCACCGCACGGACCTGGTGGGCGTGCGGCTCGACCTGACGGGCGAGGACGCCGTGCGGACGGCCTACCGGGGCCTCGCCGAGGTGTCGGGCTGCCCGGACGTCTACGTGCAGCGCATGGCGCCCAGGGGCATCTCGTGCGTGCTCGGCCTGCAGGACGACCCCTCGTTCGGCACCGTCGTGTCGTTCGGCCTGTCCGGCATGGTGAGCGACCTGCTGGGCGACCGGGCCTACCGGGCCGTGCCGCTGACCGACACCGACGCCGCGTCGCTGGTGCGCGCCCCCAAGGCCGCGCCGCTGCTCGCGGGCTACCGGGGCGGTGAACCGACCGACCTCGCCGCGCTGGAGGACCTGGTGCTGCGGCTGGCCGCGCTCGCCGAGGACGTGCCCGAGGTGCGCGCGCTGGCGCTGGAGCCGGTGCTCGCGTCGGCGGCGGGCGCGTTCGTCAGCAGCGCGCGCATCAGCGTGGGGCGGCCCCCGTCGCAGCACGACGCCGGTCCGCGCCGGCTGCGCCCGCCCGGCGGCAACCGCTGACCCGCGGTCGCACCGGCCGGGGGTGAGCCCGAATCACCCGTTCGCGGTGACCGTTGCGGGAACTCGTTCCCGCGCGTGCTCGTCGGACGGGGTGGGGGATCACCGGGGGGGCGACACGTGGCACTGGAACCGGGAACGGGACTCGTGGGCCGGGAGGACATCACCGGCCTGATCGAGACGCTGGTCGACCGCAGGACGCGGCAGCCGCTGCCGATCGTCGTCGCGCTCGGGCCCGGCGGCAGCGGCAAGACCGCGCTGCTGGACCACGTGAAGCGGCGCTACGGCGAGGCACCGGTCGCGCGGGTCGACGTCGACCGCGCGGGCTCGCACTCCGTCAGGGACATCCTCGACGTCGTCGTGGGCCAGCTGCGCGCCTACTCGCACCCGCAGTTCGGCCGGATGCAGCTGCCCCGCTGCGAACTCGTCCGGCTGGCCATGACCACGGCGGTCGATCCGGACGAGCAGACCCAGCCGCACCGGCGCGCCCGCGAACTCGTCGCCCAGCGCATGACGAGCCTGCGCGCCGTCACCGAGGCCACCGCCACCGCCGTCGACACCGTCCCCCCGGCGCAGGGCTGGGCGCGGCTGCTGCGTCCGCTGCTGAACCGCCTGCTGGCGCTCGCGGTCGTCGCACCGGCGCCGCTGCGGTTCCTGCTCGCCGGGCCGAGCTTCGCCCGTGCGCTGAGCTGGTACGACCGGGAGGCCGGGCGCGTGCTGTCCGACGGCCTCGGGGGAGGGGTGGACTCGGCCGTCACCACGACGTGGCAGATCGTGCTGAACGGCGAGCGCTGGGGGCTGCGGCAGCTCGACCGGCTGCTGGTCGACGCGTTCCTGGCCGACATCGCCTCCGCCTACCGGTTCCGCCGCCACCGCAGGATGAACTGCGTCCTGCTGGTGGACGGCGCCGACCTGCTCACCGGCGTGGACACGTTCCTGCCACCGCGCCGTCCCGGCACGCGTGCGGACGACGGCGACTTCCTCACCGTGCTCGCCGGGGCGAAGCTCGCCAACCCGCACGTGCCGCTGCTGGTCGTCGCGACCAAGCAGGCCGGACCCGGCCTGCAGACGCAGGTGCCCGCGCCCGACCACGACACCTGGCGCGAGCGGTTCGCGCGCGAGGCCGGTCGGGACGGCCACCACGGGGCGGCCTTCCTGACCGTGCGGCTGGCGCCCTTCCGCATCGAGCACACCCGCCAGTTCCTCGCCGAGTGGAACCGCTCCCGCCACAGCACCGTGGAGACCGAGGCACTGGTCGACGAGGTGCAGGAGGTGACGCACGGCCACCCGCTCGCCGTCCGGCTGGCCGTGCAGCTCGCGGAGCACGCCTTCCAGCGCGACCAGGTCGTGCCGTCCGTGCGCTCGCTGTTCGACGAGCGGCTGCCGCTGGACGAGACCGCGGCGCCGCAGGACGCCACCGTCCGCGAGTACCTGCTCCAGCGGTTCCTCCAGCGCTTCCCCGGCGCGGACGAGAAGCTGACCGAGCGGACGCTGGCCGGGGACGTGTTCCGGCGGCTGGCCGCGCCGCGCCGGCTCGACGCCGCCACGCTGCGGCTGTTCCTCCCGCCGGAGTGGTCGGTGGAGAGCATGCGGGCGCTGCTGGGTGAGCTGAGCTTCGTCGACCGGGTCGTGGAGGACGGCACCGAGCACTTCGTGCTGCACCCCCTGCTGCGCGACCTGCTGGCGCTCCAGCTGCGCGAGGTGCCGGAGAGCGACGAGTTCTCCCACGTGCGCGTGCACGCGGCGCTGCGGGCCAGGTACGAGACGCTGGGCCGCCAGCAGGAGGTCGTGTACCACTCGCTCGCGCTGGGCGAGGTGCACCACGTGGCGAACCTGCTGCGACCGCACGTGGAGGCGGGCGGCACCCGCTGGGTCGCCGACGTGGTGGCCGTCGCACGGGCGCCGCAGCCGCCGGGGCGCGACGCCACGGCCCCGACCGGGCTGCGCGAGGTCGCGCTGCGGGTGCTGCACGGGCGGATCGAGCAGATCTTCAGCCCGGAGACGGCCCGGATCGAGAACGCCGTGCGGGCCACGTGGGGGCTGCGGTCGTGCACCAGCACCGTGCGCCGCACCTCGTCGGTCTACGGCGAGGCGCTGCGCGTCTGGGACGAGCTGGGCGCCGACCACAACGCCGCGCTCGACGCGCAGCTCCAGGTCTACCGCAGGGCGCGGCGGATCGTCGAGGACGGCACACCGGCCGAACCGCCGCCGCCGCTGCCCCCGCACGCGCTGGGAAGCGCGAAGCACGGGTTCCCGGGGGTGTGGCCGCCCCGCGGCGCGATCCGCCGCACCACGGCGGGCGCGGTGGCGGCGCTCCTCGTCGCGTACGGCTCCGTGTTCGCCTGGCACAGCAGCACCCACTGCACGCACTACGGCCTGCTCGACCCCGCTGCGCTCGGCGCGGAGCTGCGCGGCGGTGGTCTCGGTCTGTCCGACGTGGACGGGCAGTGCATCGGCGTGACCGACCGGCCCGGCCACTTCACGCAGGCCGACCCGGCGGCGCGCACCGTCGACGACATCGAGGTCGCGGAGCTCAGCGGGCTCGTCGGCGAGCAGAACCGGCGCGTCGCCGAGGCCGCGGAGAAGGAGGGGCGGCGCTACGTCACCGTCGTCGTGGCCGCGGTGCTCAGCTCGCGCGAGGAGAACCCCCGCCGCGACGTGTCGGCCGGGGTCAACGAGCTGCGCGGCGCGTACCTGGCGCAGCGCGAGTGGAACCAGCTCGACGGCAAGCGCGCCAACCCGCTGCTGCGCCTGCTGCTGGCCAACGTCGGCGGCCGGGCCGACTACGCCCCCGACGCGGCACGGCAGATCCGCGACCTCGCGCGCGCCGACCCCACCGTGATCGCCGTGACCGGCATGGGGCAGAGCAGGGCGAGCACGCTCACCGCCGCCGAGATCCTCGGCCCGGACGGTTCGGGCTGGAGCGGCGTGCCGGTCGTCGCGTCGACCCTGTCCGCCAACGACTTCAGCGGCAAGGCGTACTTCTTCCGCGCCGCGCCGACCAACCGGCGGCAGGGGGAGGTCGCGGTCGACTTCGTCGCGTCGCGGCCGGACCTGCGCGACAAGCGGCCGTTCCTCGTCTACGACGCGGCCGACGAGTACAGCCGGGACCTCCAGGAGAGCGTCCTCGACGCCATCAGGCGCCGGACCGACGGCGTGCTGCTGTCGACGACGAACCAGGCCTACGAGACGGGCGCGGTCGACGTGCGGCAGTCGCTGCTGCGCGTGGTGCGCACCGTGTGCGAGGCCTCCGCCCTGGACGGCTCCGCCCCGTCACCGCTGATCCTCTACACCGGCAGGGCGAGCGAGCTGGCCGTGCTGGTGGCGGAGCTGACGAGGACCGAGTGCGGCGGCTCGCCCGCGGTCCTGGGCGGGGACGACCTGTCGCAGCTGGAGACGGTCGACTACGACGACCTCGACCACATCGCCCGGCTGGTGGACCAGAAGCTGTACTTCACGACCTTCGGCCGGACGCAGGGGACGGGCGGGCCGCGGGTCGCGGCGGCCGAGCAGTTCCTGATCAACTACGACCTGGCGCGCGCCGAGCAGGCCGAGGCGGGTCGGGCGGCGTTCGCCAGCGGTCCCAACGGTCACGTCATGCTCGCCCACGACGCCGTGATGCTCGCCGTGCGAGCCGTGCGGGTGCCGTCGCAGGGCGAGGACCCGGCGCTGCTGCACGACCGCGTGCGGCTGTTCCGCTCGTTGCGGACCTCGTCCTACGACGGCGCGGCGGGACGGATCGTGTTCGCCAGGAGCGCGGAGGACTCGGAGAACGTCGGCGGAGACCCGGTGGACAAGCTCGTGGTGGTGCAGCAGGTCGTGCTCACCGACGACGGCGCCGGACTGCGGTCGAAGTACGTCTCCGAGAGCGGGTACTGAGGCGACCGGACGCGGATGGGAAACTTTTCGGCAACGGACGGACACACCGCCCGTTTGCGAGCGGTGGGGCCGCTGCACGCGAGGTATTTTCAGTGTCGCGGGCCTCGTCGGAGCCCGCCCGCGGCCCTGCGGGGGTGTGTCGTGACGTTCAAGGCGGAGTTCCTGGCGGAACTGCAGGACTGTTTGCGCGGCTGCGGCGCGGTGCCGGTCTGCGAACCGGCGGCGCTGGCGCGCTTCATCGACCACGTCCGGGCGCTGCCGGAGGACGACCTGCGACTGCGCTGTCTCGCGGGTGTCGACCTCGGTTCCGGCTCGTTCTGGAACAACCCCGCGATCTGGTGGGAGCAGGTGCCGCGCTTCGGCGTCACGACCCACGACTGCGACGCGCTGCTCGACCGGATGCTGGACGAGGCCGTCACCGACGAGATCGAGGTCCTGGAGATGGAGATCCGCGAACTTCCCGGCTGAGTGCGGGGTGGTGTTCCCGGGCTGCGGCCCTCACGAGACGGTGCCCCGGAGTTCTGCAGGAGAACGCCGGGGCACCGCGTGCGTCACCGGTCAGACGGCGAGGAGCTTCTGGAAGAAGGCGCGGTACTGGTGCAGCGCCAGCCGCAGGTCCTCGGTCTGCACCTCGTCACCCCTGGACCACTGACCCTCCAGGGAGGACCGGCGGGCGTTGAAGGTGGTGGCGAGGCTCTGCACCACCTCGGCGACGAGTTCGTCCGCCCGCTCGACGGCCTGCCGCGGGTTGTCCACGAAGTCGGTCTGCAACTCGCGCCAGCGGCCCCGGAAGCCCTCGATCTCGTCGTCGCCGAACAGCGCCTCGTCCGGTCCGGAGGCGGCGGGCGCCGTGCGGGTCTCGGTCTCGTCGGTGGAACCGCTGTCCGGCGCGGCGTGGCGCACCGGCTCGGCGGAGCCCGCCGCGTCGTCGTGGTGACCGTCGTGCCGCTGGACGTCGATCTCGGTGGCGGTGTCGGTGTCGGTGAGGCTGTCGTGCCGGGGTGCGCCGTCGACGTCCACGGCGTCGTCGGCGCGCTCGTGCTCGTGCCGGTCGTGTGCGCGGTCGTGCGCCCGGTCGTGCGCGGAGTCGTCGGACCGGTCGCCGGCGATGCCGCCTCCGCCGCCGTGCCGCGGCTGACCGGTGGCGTCCTGGACGGTCTCGTCGGCGCGCCGCTGCGGCGTCGAGTCGGTCAGCAGGTCGCTGGTGGTGAGTGGACGCCGCCCGGCGGAGAAGTCGTCGCGCTCAGACACTGCTCTCTCCCTTCGCGTCGTGCGGCACCGCGTCGCCGTGCCGCGCGGCGCCCTCGGAGGTGGCGCCTGTGTGCAAGAGGTCTTCGAAGAGGGTGCGGTAGTGCACCATGGCGTTCCTCAGGTCCTCCGTCGACGCCTCACCGCGGTCCTGCCGCTGGGAGATGTCGTGCGCGGCCCGGTAGTGCTCCAGGGTGCGGGAGTGCTCGACGGACAGCAGGCTCGCCTGCTTCTCGTAGCCGTCGGTCGGGTACCCGCGCTCGGCCATGAGGTCGGTGACGAGCCGGTCGGCGTCGCCGACGGCTCCGCTGGGGTCGTCGACGAACTTCTCTTGCACCGTGGTCCAGTGCCGGGAGTAGCTGTCGCGCACCTCGGGGGTGAGCGGGCGCAGGTCGAGCTTCGCGTGCTCCTTCTCCCGCTGGGCGAGTTCCTTCTCGGCCGCGGTGCGGTTGTCGCTGCCCTCGACGGTCCGCTCGTACTCGGGGCCGAACGTCGAGCGGAGTCGCTGCCGCTGCCGCGCCTTGCGCAGGAGCACTGCTCCTACCGCGAGCGCGACCAGCACGGCGATCACGATGCCGATGACTGCGCCGGTGGACATCGCAGCCTCCTTGAGCTGGGAGGAGTGGGGACGACGCGGGGATAGCCGTGCGCGGTGCGACGGCAAACCTCCGCCCGGCAGGTTGCTCCGGGTAGCTCAACGCCGCCCGGCGCCCCGCCGGCCGTCCCGGCGTCGCCTCTCACCCCTTGACGCAGATGACCTGCTTCAGCTTCGCGACGACCTCCACCAGGTCGTCCTGGTTCGCGATGACCTCGTCGATGTCCTTGTAGGCGCCGGGGATCTCGTCGACCACACCGGAGTCCTTGCGGCACTCCACCCCCGCGGTCTGCGCCGCGAGGTCGGCGGTGGTGAACGTCTTGCGCGCCTTGTTGCGGGACATGCGCCGCCCGGCGCCGTGCGACGCGGACTCGAAGGAGTCCGGGTTGCCCAGACCGCGCACGATGTAGGAACCGGTGCCCATCGAGCCGGGGATGATGCCCAGCTCCCCGCGTCCGGCGCGGATCGCGCCCTTGCGGGTGACCAGGACGTCCTCGCCGAAGTGGGTCTCCTCGGCCACGTAGTTGTGGTGGCAGGAGATCGGCTCGTCGAACCCGATCTGCCGGAACTCCCCGCGCAGCACGTCGCAGACGAGCCGCAGCATCACCGACCTGTTGCGGCGGGCGTAGTCCTGCGCCCAGTACAGGTCGTGGCGGTACGCGGCCATCTGCGGCGTGCCGGCCAGGAAGACCGCGAGGTCCGGGTCGGGCAGCGCGGAGTTGTGCGCGAGACCGCGGGCGACCTCGATGTGGTGCTGGGCCAGCTCGTTGCCGATGTTGCGCGAACCGGAGTGCAGCATCACCCAGACCCGCTGGCCGGAGTCCAGGCACACCTCCAGGAAGTGGTTGCCGCCGCCCAGCGTGCCCATCTGCCGCACGGCCCGCTCACCGCGTGCCCGCACGGCGGGGGTGAGGTCGTCGAAGCCCTTCCAGAAGCGCTCCCAGTCACCCGCGTCGCGACCGCCGAACGCGGCCTCCCGGTGCTGGCCGAAGCCGACCGGCACGGCGGCCTCGATCTTCGTGCGGAGGCGGTGCAGGTCCTCGGGGAGGTCGTCGGCGGTCAGCGACGTGCGGACCGCGGTCATGCCGCAGCCGATGTCCACCCCGACGGCGGCCGGTGAGACGGCGTCGCGCAGGGCGATGACCGAGCCCACCGTCGCCCCCTTGCCGTAGTGCACGTCGGGCATCACGGCCACGTGCTTCACGGCCCAGGGCAGCGCGGAGATGTTGCGCAGTTGCTGCATCGCCTGCGGCTCCACGTCCTCGGGACGGGTCCACATGCGAATGTCCACGTGCTGTCCGCGGACGGTCGTCGCTGCCATGCCACCAGGCTAGGTCGGCGAACCCGGCACCGCACCGGGATTTCCCGGCGTCAGCGGCTGACGGCCCTGCGGTACTGACGGATCGCCAGCGGCACGAACACCACCAGGAACACCGCGATCCAGAGCAGCGAGGCGAGCACGGAGTGGCGCAGCGGCCACGCGTCCGGCGGCGGCACCGCGGGGTTGGTGTTGCCGAACAGCTCCCGCGCGGCCTGGGTCACCGCCGACACCGGGTTCCACTCGGCGACGGTCTTGAGCACGCCGGGCAGGTTCGCGGTGCCGACGAAGGTGTTCGCGACGAACGTCAGCGGGAAGATCGCGATGAAGCTCGCGTTGTTGAACACCTCGGGGCTGCGCACCACCAGCCCCACGATCGCCATGCCCCAGGAGAACGCGTAGGCGAACAGCAGCAGCAGGCCGAAGCCGGCGAGCGCCTCCCAGACGGACGAGTGGATGCGCCAGCCGACGACGAGGCCGGTCAGCGACATCACGACGATCACCAGCGCGTTGTTCACCAGGTCGCTCGTGGTGCGGCCGACCAGCACGGCCGAGCGCGCCATGGGCAGCGACCTGAACCTGTCGATGACGCCCTTCTGGATGTCCTCGGCGAGCCCGCTGCCGGTGATGGTCGCGCCGAACAGCACGGTCTGGCTGAAGATGCCCGCCATGAGGAACTCGCGGTAGTCGACGCCCGGCACCTCGATCGCGCTGCCGAAGACGTAGGCGAACAGCAGCACGAACATGATCGGCGAGAGCGTCGAGAAGACCAGCAGGTCGGGCACCCGCTTGATCTTGATGAGATTCCGCTTGGCGACCACGGCCCCGTCACCCAGCGCCTGCGCGAACCCGTTCATCCCGCACTCCCCCCGGTCGTGCTCTCCTCGGCCCCGTGGCCGGTGAGGGCCAGGAACACGTCGTCCAGCGTCGGTCTGCGCAGCCCCACGTCCAGCACCTTCACGCCCTCGCCGTCGAGCAGGCGGATCGCCTCGACCAGCACGGGCGCCCCACCGGTCACCGGCACGGTCAGCCGGTGGCCGCGGTCGTCGACGACGATCTCGCCGATGGCGAGCCGGGCCAGTGCCGACCCGGCCGTCGCGACGTCCCTGGCCGAGCCGACCGACAGCTCCAGGCGCTCGCCCCCGACCTGGTCCTTGAGCTGGTCCGCCGTGCCCTCCGCGATGACCCTCCCGCGGTCGATCACGGCGATCTGGTCGGCCAGCCGATCGGCCTCCTCCAGGTACTGCGTGGTCAGCAGCAGCGTCGTGCCCCCGGCCACCAGTTCCGCGATCACGTCCCACATGCCGAGCCGGCTGCGCGGGTCGAGGCCCGTCGTCGGCTCGTCGAGGAACAGCACCGACGGTTCGGCCACCAGCGCGGCGGCCAGGTCGAGCCGGCGCCGCATGCCGCCGGAGTAGCCCTTCGTCGGGCGGTCGGCCGCCTCCACGAGGTCGAAGCGCTCCAGCAGCTCGCGGGAGCGCTCCCGGCTGCGCTTCTTCCCCAGGTGGTACAGCCGGCCGACCATGTCGAGGTTCTCGAACCCCGTCAGGTTCTCGTCGACCGCCGCGTACTGCCCGGACAGGCCGATGCGGCCGCGCAGCGCCGTCGCGTCGGTCACCACGTCGAGCCCGGCGACGGTGGCCCGGCCGGCGTCCTGCTGGAGCAGCGTGGTGAACACGCGCACCGCCGTCGTCTTGCCCGCGCCGTTCGGTCCGAGCAGTCCCGTGATCGTGCCCTCCGGCACCACCAGGTCCAGCCCGTCCAGAGCGACGACGGACCCGTACCGCTTGACCAGCCCCTCCGCCACGATCGCGTCTGCCATGCGCCGATGATGGGCCCGGACACCGACGACAAGCGCGCCGAACACCCGGATCAGGCGGGTTCGACACCGCCCAGAAGGCCCTTCACCAGGCGCTGGACCGCATTCCGACGATCTTCACCCGATGTGGTGCACAGGCCGAACACCGCGTCGAAACCGGGGTCGAACGGGGCCAGGGCCAGGTGCGGGAGCAGCAGCAGGAGCAGGGCCGTCAGCGCCTCCAGGTCGGCGTCCGGCGCGAGCAGCCCCGCGCTCCGCGCTCCGGCCAGCATCGGACGCAGACCGCTGAGGTACTGCTCGTGGGCCGTGTCCCGGACGACGCGGCGCACCTCGGGGTCGATCTCCAGGTTCGTCGCGGCCGTCACGCCGCGCTCCAGCGGGTGCTCGGCGAAGTAGTCGATCCAGGCGAGCAGCGCCTCGACGAGGAACTCCGAGAACGTCTGGCCGGGACGCGGTCCGCGCAGCCACGTCTCCATCTCCGCCCGGACGGTCAGCGACGTCTGCTCGGCCACGTGGGCGAAGAAGTCGAGCTTGCCGGTGAAGTACTGGAAGAGCGATCCCTTCGCGACGCCCGCCTCGCGGGCCACCACGTTGAGACTGCCGGCCGAGTAGCCGTGCCTGCCGAACTCGGTCATGGCCGCGCGCAGCACTCGCTGCCTGCGCTCTGCCGAGAGGTTGTCCCACGTGCTTGTCGGCACTGCCGCGTCCTCCTGGGCCGTTCGGGTGATCGTCTCTTGACAGGATCGCCCGTGGCTGACGATCCTGCGAATGACCACCTGGTCACATCATGCGGGGAGATCGACGTGGATCGAGTGTGCGTCATCGGGGCCGGGTCGTCCGGCATCGCCGCCTGCCAGGTCCTGCACGCGCGCGGCGTGCCGTTCGACTGCTTCGAGACGGGGTCGAGCGTCGGGGGCAACTGGCGCTACCTCAACGACAACGGCATGTCCGCCGCGTACCGCTCCCTGCACATCAACACCTCCAGGGAGATCATGGAGTACCGGTCGTTCCCCATGCCGAAGGACCTGCCGTCCTACCCCAGCCACTTCCAGATCGCCCGCTACTTCGACGACTTCGTCGCCCACCACGGCTTCGCCGGGCACATCCGGTTCCGCACCGAGGTCGTGCGCGTACGTCCCCTCGACGGCGGCGGGTACCGGGTCACCGCCCGCAACCGCGACAGCGGCGAGGAGAGCGTCCGCGACTACCGGGCCGTGCTCGTCGCCAACGGCCACCACTGGGACCCCCGCTGGCCGGAACCGGCCTTCCCCGGAGCCGACGCGTTCACCGGTCAGCAGGTGCACGCGCACTCCTACCGGACGCCGGAGCCGTACGCCGGCAAGCGCGTGCTGGTGCTGGGCATCGGCAACTCCGCGTGCGACATCGCGGTGGAGACCTCGCGGGTGTCGGCGCGGACGTTCCTGGCGATGCGCCGGGGAGCTCACGTGCTGCCCAAGTACCTGTTCGGCACGCCGACCGACCACCTGACCACGTCCTGGCTCGCGCGGCGGACGCCGCTGTGGGCGCACCGGCTCACGCTGGGCCTGATGCTGCGCCTGGCCCGCGGCCGGGTGTCGGACTACGGCCTGCCCGAGCCGGACCACCCCGTCATGTCCGCCCACCCGACGATCTCCGACGACCTGCTGACCCGGCTCGGCCACGGCGACATCACCGTGAAGCCCGTGGTGGCCCGCTTCGACGGGGGCGTGGTGCACTTCGCCGACGGGACCGCGGAGGAGATCGACGCCGTCGTCTACTGCACGGGCTACCGGATCTCGCTGCCGTTCCTCGACGAGGACACCACGCCCGTGCGCGACGACGAGGTGTCGCTGTACCGGCGCGTGGTCGACCCGCGGCACCCCGGCCTGTACTTCCTCGGCCTGATCCAGCCGCTGGGAGCGATCATGCCGCTGGCGGAGGCGCAGGCCGAGTGGGTGGCCGACCTC
Source organism: Umezawaea beigongshangensis (assembly GCF_016464305.1). Classification (GTDB taxonomy): domain Bacteria; phylum Actinomycetota; class Actinomycetes; order Mycobacteriales; family Pseudonocardiaceae; genus Umezawaea_A; species Umezawaea_A beigongshangensis. The sequence goes on along the minus strand of NZ_JAEIOJ010000010.1, from coordinate 47,148 downwards.
CTCCAGGGCAGGGCCGCGTTGCCGCCGCGCGCGGAGATGCTCGCGGAGATCCGCCGCTACCGCGCGTCGCTGGCCCGCCGCTACGTGGCGTCGAAGCGCCACACGATCCAGGTCGACTACCTCGCCTACCTGCGGGAGGTGGCGGCCGAGCGCGCGCGGGGCGCGGCACGGGCGGGCGCCGCCGTCGCGGAGCCCGCCCGGTGAGCCGTCAGGACGAGGCGAGCAGGTGCTGGACCGCCCGCACGAACGCCGCGGTGAACGTCTCGCGGGTGCGGTCGTCCAGGGCGTCCAGCGACAGGTAGGGGTTCAGGTCCTCCAGCTCCACCAGCAGCAGCTCGTCGGAGTCCGTGCGGCACGCGTCGACCCGCTGGACGCCGTGCTCCACCGAGTTCCACTCCACGAACCGGCGGGCGAAGGCCATGTCCGCCTCGTCGGGCTCGTACCAGTCCATCTCCCAGCGGCGCTCCGGGTGCGGGGCGTACAGCGCGTACTGGAACTCCTGGCCGACGAAGTAGAACGACACCTCGTAGCGGAAGTCCACCTTCGGCTGCACCAGCACGTCGCCGAGGTCCGCGCTCGCGAGCGCGGCCCGGTCGACGAACCGGATGCCCTCCGAGTCGGCGCCGAACCGCGGCTTCACCACGTACTCCGCCACCTGCGGCAGCCGGTCCAGGTCACCGGCGCGGTCGGCCGTCGGGATGACGGGGTAGCCCTCGGCGCTCAGGTCGGCCAGGTACTGCTTGCCGTTCATGTCCCCCCGGCCCTTGAGCGAGTTGAACACCCGCGTCCCGGTCCGCAGGGCGTGCTCGCGGAACGCCTCCCACTCGGCCCGGTGACGTGCGACCGGGCCGCTGTTGCGCACCACGACCACGTCGAACCCGTCGGCCAGCGCCAGCGCGTCGCGCGGGTGCGCCAGGGCGACGGTGAAGTCCTCCCGCAGCCTGGAGGACAGGAAGATGTCTTCGTCGCAGTACCTGCGCCCGCGCGCCTCGTAGGCGAGATCGGTGACGTACAGGACGGTCGGCTTGGCGGACAGGGGAGGTCTCCTCGGGGTGGGGACTGCGGAGCAGCGCGTCCGGAGTTCGTCCGGCCGCGCCTCGTCGAGGATGACAGGCGTGACGCCGCACACGACGCGCGCACCCGGTTGTGACGTCCGGCCGGGCGCGCGCCTCCGCCGCTCCCGTCGCTCAGGCCGTGCCGAGCACACCGTCCCGGCGCCGCGGCACGCCCAGCGGGTTGGCGTCGCGCAGTTCCGCGGGCAGCAGGTCCTCCGGCCACGACTGGTAGGTCACCGGGGCCAGCCACCGGCGGATCGACGTCGCGCCCACCGACGTGTGCAGCGGGTTCGTCGTCGACGGCCAGGGTCCGCCGTGGTGCGTGCCCCACGCCACGGCCACGCCCGTCGGCCAGCCGTTGAAGATCAGCCGGCCCGCCACGTGCCGCAGCACCTCGGCCACCCGTCCGGCGACCGCGTGCTCGCCGGGGGAGGAGTGCACGGTCGCGGTCAGCGAACCGGGCAGCGTCGGCAGCACCGCGAGCAGCTCGTCCACCTCGGTGTAGGTCACCACGATCGCGGCCGGGCCGAAGTGCTCCTCGGTCAGCTTCTCCGTGTTCTCCGCGAAGACCCCGATCGGCACGGAGAACAGGCGCGGCTCCACGCCGTAGCCGCCCTCGGGCTTCGAGCCCGTCGCCGCGGGAGTCACCAGGCCGCTCGCCGCCAGTTCGTCCACACCGGACCGGTAGGCCCCGCTCATCCGCTCGTTGAGCATCGGCCCGCCCGCCGCGCCGCTCACGGCCGCCGCCAGGGGCTCCAGCAGCGACGCGGGCGCGAACAGCAGCCCCGGACTGGTGCAGAACTGCCCGACGCCCAGCACCAGTGACCCGGCGAACCCGGTGGCGACCTCGTCGGGGGTGTGCGCGGCGGCTCCGGGGAGCACGACGGTCGGGTTCACGCTGCCCAGCTCGCCGTAGAACGGGATCGGGTCGGGCCGGGAGTTCGCGAGGTCGAACAGCGCCCGGCCGCCGGCGGTGGAGCCGGTGAAGCCCACCGCGCGCACGGCGGGGTGCCGCACCAGCGCCACACCGGCCTCCGTGCCGTGCACGACGCCGAACAGGCCCTCCGGCGCACCGGCCGCGCGCAGGGCCGCCGTGACGACGCGGCCCGTCTCGCGCGACGTGCCGGGGTGCGACGGGTGCGCCTTCACCACGACCGGGCACCCCGCGGCGAGCGCGGACGCGGTGTCCCCGCCCGCGACGGAGAACGCGAACGGGAAGTTGCTCGCGGAGAACACCGCGACGGTCCCCAGTGGACGCAGGACGCGACGCAGGTCGGGGCGAGGCGGGACGGTGTCCGGATTCGGCGAGTCGATCGTCGCCTCGGCGAAGCTGCCCTCGCGCAGCACCTCGCCGAACAGCCGGAGCTGGTCGGTGGTGCGCTTCAGCTCGGTCGTCAGGCGCGGCACGCCGAGCGCGGTCTCGCCGTCGGCCGTCGCGACCAGCAGCTCCGACTCGGCGTCCAGCGCGTCGGCGACCTGCTCCAGCACCGCGGCGCGCTCGGCGGCCGATCGGGCCGACCACGCCTCGAACGCGGCGGCGGCCGCGCTGGCGACGGCGTCCACCCCGCTGTCCGACGTGGACTCGACGGGCTCGCCGACCGGCTTCCCGGTCCGGGGGTCGTACCCCTGCTCGCTCACGCTCCCGCCTCCTGCACGGCGGTGTCGAAGTCGGGACCGCACCACACGCCGCCGAGGTAGCGGGCCGCCGGGGAGTCGGCCGGCAGCGGGCCCCCCTCCGCCAGCACCTTCTCCGCGAAGACCTCCGAGTCGTCCTCCGAGCGGTAGCCCAGCGCCTCGGCCTCGGTCAGCGAGAACCAGCGGCGGGTGTTGTCCGACACCCCCCACACCACCCGGAAACCGGGGGACGGAGCGGACAGGCACGCCTCGAACAGCCGCGCGCCGTCGTCGGGGGACAGCCAGGTGGAGAGCATCCGCTCGTCGCGCGGCTCGGCGAAGCACGACCCGATCCGCACCGCGATCACGTCGAGGCCGTAGCGGCTGTGGTACAGGCTGCCCAGGGCCTCCAGCGCCACCTTGCTGACGCCGTAGTAGGTGTCCGGCTTCGGGAAGAGGTAGTCGCCCGCCTCGCCGTCGGCGCGCTCCGCGAAGCCCACGGCGTGGTTGGAGCTGGCCAGCACCACCCGCCGCACACCCCGGCGGCGGGCCGCCTCCAGCACGCTGTGCGTGCCGTCGACGTTGACCTCCAGGATCTCCGCCCACGGCCGTTCCAGGCTGTGCCCGCCGAGGTGGATCACCGCGTCCACGTCCTCGCACGCCCGCTCCATCGCGGCTCGGTCGGTCACGGACGCCCGGACCAGCTCGACGTTCTCGCCCTCGGCGGCTTCCGGCAGCGGGGCGACGTCGAGCAGGCGCAGGACGCGGCCGGGGGCGGCGAGACGGGACCGCATCAGCGTGCCCACCCCTCCGGCCGCACCGGTGATCAGGATGCGTTCGGTCACGGGTCGGACTCCTCCTCAGGACTGCGGGAACGGGTCAGCGGCCGAACTGGCGCAGCAGTTCGGTGATGGCGCGGGCGGCGTCGAGCAGTGCCGCGACGACCTGGCGCTCGTGCTCGGGATCGAGCCGACCCATCGGCACCGAGCAGCTCATGGCGTCGATCACGGGGTTGCGGTAGGGCAGCGCCACGGCGAAGCAGCCCAGGCCGGGCGTGTTCTCCTCGCGCTCGTGGGCGTAGCCGACGGCGCGGAATCCGGCGAGCTGCTCGTGCAGCGCGGCGCGGTCGGTGACGGTGTTGGACGTGAGGGCGGTGAGGTGGTCCGGCAGCAGCGACTCGACCTCGGAGCGGGTGCGCGTGGCGAGCAGCGCCTTGCCCAGCGACGTGGAGTGCGCCGGGAGCCTGCGGCCCACCCTGGAGACGACGCGCAGGTGGTGCTCGGACTCGCGGCTCGCGAGGTAGACGACGTCGGGGCCGTCGAGCCGGGCCAGGTGCACGGTCTCGTTGACGTCCTGGCGCACCTGCTCCATCACGCGGATGGCCGCGCGCACCACGGGGTCGTGGTCGAGGTAGGACGTGCCGACGAGCAGGGCGCGCACGCCGATGCCGTAGGTGCCCCGTTCGGGGTCGACCTCCACCCAGCCGCGTCCCACGAGGGTCTGCAACAGCATGTAGAGGCTCGACTTGGGGTAGGCCAGCTCGCGGTGCAGCTCGGTGAGCGTGAGCCGGCGGTCCGACGAGGACAGCACCTCCAGCAGCTCGACCGTGCGGTCAGCCGACTTCACCGCCGCGGGACGGGTCGGTGCGGCCACCGGGACGACGTCGGTCACGGGGTCCTCCTCACGAAGCGCTCCGGCACGCGCTCTTGACACACAGTGTGTTGATTCTTACAGTCCGAAGTGAGCGTTCACAAGTACGACCCGATTTCACAAGTGTGAATTCACGCGGAGTGAGATCGCTGGAACGGCCGTGGCCCCGCGGTGTTCGGGGGCCGCGCGAAGACGTGGGGTCGACGGCCAGTGGCGGCGGTGCCGTCGACTTCCACACCCCGTGGGGCGGCGCCACCAGGTGCCGCCCCACGGGAACCTCCCGCTCCGCACGGGGACAGCGCGGGAGGTCATCCGCGGCGGCCAGCTCCGCGGCGGTGACGCTCGGTACGGATCACTCCGGTGCGATCCACCCGGTGCGGTGCGGGGTGGATCGCTGGTCGACGACGAGGTCAGGTATGCGACTCGATGGTGTCCTGTTCTTCCCGGTGACTCCCTTCACCCCCACGGGCACCGTGGCGGAGGACGTGCTCGCCGAGCACGTCAAGCACGGCGTCTCGGCCGGAGCGGGCGGCGTGTTCGTCGCCTGCGGCACCGGTGAGTTCCACGCCCTCGACGTCGACGAGTTCAGCCGGGCCGTGACCGCGGCGGTGGAGGCCACCGCGGGGCGCGTGCCCGTCTTCGCCGGTGCGGGCGGTCCCGTGCCGACCGCGAAGCGCTGCGCCCGCGCCGCCGCGGACGCCGGTGCCGACGGCCTGCTGCTGCTCCCGCCCTACCTCGTGGCCGGACCTCCCCGCGGCCTCGTCCGCTACGTCACCGAGGTCGCCGGGGCCACGGAGCTGCCGCTGATCGTCTACCAGCGCAACAACGCGGTGTTCACGCCGGAGACCGCCGTCGAGGTGGCCTCGCTGCCGACCGTGGTCGGTTTCAAGGACGGGCTCGGCGACGTCGACCTCCTCCAGCGCATCGTGCTCGCCGTCCGCTCGCGCGTGCAGCGGCCGATCCAGTTCTTCAACGGCCTGCCGACCGCCGAGCTGACCGTGCCCGCCTACCGGGGCATCGGCGTCGACCTGTACTCCTCCGCCGTCTTCTGCTTCGCCCCCGACATCTCCCTCGGCTTCTACGACGCCGTGCAGCGCGGGGACTCCGACCTCGTCCAGAGCCTGCTCACCAGCTTCTACCGACCGCTGGTGGAGCTGCGCGACCGCGTTCCCGGCTACGCCGTGGCCCTGGTCAAGGGCGCCGTGCGGCGCGGCGGGCTCGACGTCGGCGGTGTCCGGCCGCCACTGGTCGACCCGACCGAGGAGCACCTCGACGAGCTGGAGCGCATCACCGCGGCCGGGCGGGCCCTGCTCGCATGAAGATCACCGGCATCACGATCACGCCCGTGGCGTTCCGCGATCCGCCGCTGCTCAACTCCGTCGGCGTCCACCAGCCGTGGGCGCTGCGCACGATCGTCGAGGTGCACACCGACGAGGGGATCTCCGGCCTCGGCGAGACCTACGGCGACCGGGGCCACCTCGCCCGCACCCGTGCCGTCGCACCCGCGCTGATCGGCGCGGACGTGCACGACACGAACCTGGTGCGCCGGCGCGTCGCCGAGGTGCTGGGCGGCGAACGGGGCACCGACCGGCACGCCCTCACCGGGCAGCTCACCACGTCCGGCACCGTGGACCGGGTCTTCTCCACGTTCGAGGTGGCGTTCCTCGACGTCCGCGGCCGGGCGCTCGGCCGCCCCGTCTCCGACCTGCTCGGCGGCGCGGTCCGCGACGCCGTCCCCTACAGCGCCTACCTCTTCTACAAGTGGGCCGGGCACCCCGGCGGGGAACCGGACGAGTGGGGCGCGGCCCTCGCGCCGGAGGAGATCGTCGCGCAGGCCGAGGCGATGATCGAGCGCGACGGCTTCCGCTCGATCAAGCTCAAGGGCGGCGTGTTCCCGCCGGAGCAGGAGGTCGAGGCGATCCGCGCGCTGCGCGAGGCGTTCCCCGACCACCCGCTGCGGCTTGACCCCAACGCCGTGTGGAGCCCGGAGACGTCGCTGCGGGTCGCCGAGGAGCTCGACGGCGTCCTGGAGTACCTGGAGGACCCGACGCAGGGCGTCGACGGCATGGCCGAGGTGGCGGCGAGGGCACCGATGCCGCTCGCCACGAACATGTGCGTGATCGACTTCGAGCACCTCCCGCGCGCCGTCGAGCGCAACGCCGTGCAGGTGCTCCTGGCCGACCACCACTACTGGGGCGGGCTGGAGCGGTCGCGGCACCTCGCCACGATCTGCGACACCTTCGGCATCGGGCTGTCCATGCACTCCAACTCCCACCTCGGGATCAGCCTCGCGGCGATGACCCACCTCGCCGCCGCCACCCCGAACCTCGACCACGCCTGCGACACCCACCACCCGTGGAACCGGCGCGACGACGTCGTGCAGCCCGGCGCGCTGTCCTTCGTGGACGGTGCGGTGCCCGTGCCGACGGCGCCGGGACTGGGGGTGGAGCTGGACCGCGACGCGCTGGCCCGGCTCGCCGAGAACTACCGGACGTGCGGCGTCGCGCAGCGCGACGACACCGGCTACATGCGCAGCGTCGACCCGACCTACGAGAGGAAGAACCCCAGGTGGTGACCACGAAGTCCATCGCCCACGCCTATCCGTGGGACCTCGTGGGCGATCCCGCGGCCGCGGAGCGGATCGCCGGGCTCGGTGTGGACGCGGTGGCCCTGGCCGCCTCGTACCACACGGTCCGCGCCGCGACCCCGCTGCACCCGAGGCACCGCCTGGTCGACGCGCGGCACGCCGCGCTGTACCTGCCGGTGCGCGAGGAGGTGTGGCGCGGCAGAGGGCTCGTCCCGGCCGGACCGTCCTGGGTGGACGGTGCCGACCCCTACGGCGCGGCCTCCGCGGCACTGCGCGCGGCCGGGCTCCCCGTGCACGCCTGGACCGTGCTGACCCACAGCAGCCGACTGGGCGACCAGCGGCCGGACCTGACCGTGCGGACCGCCTTCGGCGACCGCTACCCGTACGCGCTGTGCACGTCGGCCCCCGACGTCGTCGAGTACGCGCACACCCTCGTGTCCGAGGTCGTGGAGCTGGGCGCGCCCGACGGGGTGGTGCTGGAGGCGTGCGGTCCGCTCGGGTTCTTCCACGGCGGCCACCACGAGAAGACCGACGGCACCGACTGGACGCCGGTGCAGCAGGCGCTGCTGTCGCTGTGCTTCTGCGCGGCCTGCCGGGACCGCTGCACCGCGGCCGGGATCGACGTCGAGGAACTGGGCGGACGCGTGCGCGCCGCCGTCGACACCGGGGCAGCCGGCGTGGAGGAGGCGCTGGGCGCCGACCTCGCGGCGCGCGTGTCGCAGATCCGCACCGGTGCCGTGCGCGACCTGCGGACACTGCTGGTCGGACGCGTCCGCGAACTCGCCCCCGGCACGCGCGTCGCCCTGCACGCCACCGCCGATCCGTGGGCCACCGGTCCCTTCGCCACCGTCGCGCCCGCCGTGGACGCGGACGTCGACGTGCTCGTCGCGTCCTGCTGGCCAGGACCGGAGGTGAGCGTGCCCGCCATCAGGGCACTGCGGGCGCTCGCCGCACGGGACACCGTCGTCGCGGGCTACCTGCTCGCGCTGCCCCCGCGCCCGGCCGACGGCGAGGAACTGCTGAAGGAGGCCCTGCACTACGTCGAGGCGGGAGCGACCGAGTTCCACCTCTACCACGCGGGCCTGGCCTCGCAACGCCGCCTGGACGCGCTGCGGCTGCTCGTCGCCGGGCTGCGGGAGCACCTCGACGGGTAGCGGTCGACGTCGTCCGGCGGTGCGGTGCAACCCACCGCACCTCCGGTTCCGTCCTCTCCCCATGAGACGACGCATCGGAACCGTGATCGGCGCAGGTGTCCTGTTCTTCGTGGCCACCGCCTGCGCCAGCACCCAGCAGGTCGGGGCGGGCTCCGCCGGGGGTGACACCATCACCACGTCGGCGAGCGCGTCGTCGAGCGCGCCCGTCGAGAGCGAGCCCCTCCCGCCGCAGGACCAGCCGGTCCCCGACGGCGGCACGCCCGTGCCGGCGGAGCGGGTCGACGCGCAGGCGCTCGCCGAGGGCGTCCCCCGGACCGTGTGGACGGAGGGCGACGGCACGGTCGTCGGCCTCGTCGGCCAGGAGGGCGGCTGCAGCAGCGTGCGCGCCGAGATCACCGCTCAGACCGCGGAGCGGGTCGGCGTCGAACTCGTCGAGACGCTGCCGCTGGACGACAAGAGGATGTGCACGATGGACCTGCGCTACCCGCCGCTGTCGGTGACGCTCGACGCGCCGCTGGCGCAGCGCGCGGTCGTCCTGACCTCCCGTCAGGAGCAGAAGTAGCCGACGCGGCACGTGCGGGAGGATGGTGAGCATGAGCAGAGTCGCTGTGGTGGCCGCACTGGCCGTGGGCCTGTGCGCCCTGACCGGGTGCGGAGGGGACGAGCGGCCGGGAGCGGCCGGGGCGTCCCCGACGTCGACGACCCCGTCGGCCTCGTCGGCGTCGAGCGGAGCGTCCGCGACGGCGGGCACCTCCGCGCCGGCCGATCCGTCGGCGCGGGAGCCCGGTTCGACGGCGGGATCGCAGGCGCCGCGGCCCCCGGCGTCCGGCGCACCGCCGGTGGAGGTCCCGCCGGACGCGAAGGACGTGCCGCGGGAGCGGGTCGACACCGGTGCGCTGCCCGACGGCGCCGTGCAGCGCGTCGTCACCGCGCGGGACGACCGGTCGGTGACCGTCGTCGCGACGACCGGCGCCTGCGACGACGCCACCTCCGAGCTGACCGCCGAGTCGGCTCAGGTCGTGCAGGTCACGCTGGTCACGTGGAGCACGCTGCCCGCTGACGGCGTGTGCACCGCGCAGGCCGTGGAGCGGTCGTTCACCCAGCAGCTGGCAGCGCCGCTGGGCGACCGCCGGCTGGTGGTCGAGATGCGCGAGGAGTGAGCTCCGCCGCGGCCGCACCCGAGCGGTGCGGCCGCGGCGGGAACGCTCACCTGCGGAACGAGATCTGCAGCGTCGGCGCCGAGGTCTCGGAGAAGAAGTCCTGCCCCTTGTCGTCGACCACGACGAACGCGGGGAAGTCCTCCACCTCGATCTTCCACACCGCTTCCATGCCCAGCTCGGCGTACTCCAGCACGTCGACCTTGCGGATGCAGTCCTGCGCGAGCCGCGCGGCCGGGCCGCCGATGGAGCCCAGGTAGAAACCGCCGTGCGCCGCGCACGCGTCGGTCACCTGCTGGGAGCGGTTGCCCTTGGCGAGCATCACCAGGGAGCCCCCCGCCGCCTGGAACTGCTCGACGTAGGAGTCCATCCGCCCCGCGGTGGTCGGGCCGAACGAGCCGGAGGCGTACCCGTCCGGCGTCTTCGCCGGACCCGCGTAGTACACCGGGTGGTCCTTCAGGTACTGCGGCATCGGCTCGCCCGCGTCCAGCCGCTCCTTGATCTTGGCGTGCGCGATGTCGCGCGCCACGACCAGCGGGCCGGTCAGCGACACCCGCGTCTTGACGGGCAGCCGCGACAGCGTCGCGCGGATCTCGTCCATGGGCAGCGTCAGGTCGATCTTCACGACCTCGTCAGACAGGTCCTCGTCCCGCACGTCCGGCAGGAAGCGCGCCGGGTCCCGCTCCAGCTGCTCCAGGAACACGCCGTCCGCGGTGATCTTCGCCTTCGCCTGGCGGTCCGCCGAGCAGGAGACCGCGATGCCCACCGGGCAGGACGCGCCGTGCCGCGGCAGGCGGATCACCCGCACGTCGTGGCAGAAGTACTTGCCGCCGAACTGGGCGCCGATGCCGAACTGGCGGGTCAGCTCCAGCACCTGCTGCTCCAGGTCCAGGTCGCGGAACCCGTGGCCCTTCGCGGAGCCCTCCGTCGGCAGGCCGTCGAGGTAGCGCGCCGAGGCGAGCTTCGCGACCTTGAGGTTCTGCTCGGCCGACAGACCGCCCACGACGACAGCCAGGTGGTACGGCGGGCACGCCGCCGTACCGAGAGCGCGCAGCTTCTCGTCCAGGAACTTCGCCAGGCGCGCGGGGTTCAGCAGCGCCTTGGTCTCCTGGAACAGGAACGTCTTGTTGGCGCTGCCGCCGCCCTTGGCCATGAACAGGAAGTCGTAGGACGGGTCGGCGCCGGGGGCCGCGTCCTGGTGGAACAGGTCGATCTGCGCCGGCAGGTTGGTGCCGGTGTTCTTCTCGTCCCAGAAGGTCGTCGGAGACATCTGCGAGTAGCGCAGGTTCAGCTCCTGGTACGCCTCGAACACGCCGCGAGACAGGGCCTCGGCGTCCGAGCCGCCGGTCAGGACGGTCTCGGTGCGCTTGCCCGTGATGATCGCCGTGCCGGTGTCCTGGCACATCGGCAGGACACCCCCGGCGGAGATGCAGGCGTTGCGCAGCAGGTCCATCGCGACGAAGCGGTCGTTGCCGCTGGCCTCGGGATCGTCGACGATCGCGCGGAGCTGGGCGAGGTGCGACGAGCGCAGCAGGTGCTGGACGTCGCGCACGGCCTCCTTGGCGAGGAGCGTCAGCGTGGCGGGCTCCACCTCCAGGAAGCGCCGACCGGCCGCCTCGACGACGCGGACGCCGTCGGAGGTCACGAGGCGGTACTCGGTGTGGGCGTCCTCCGCCAGGGGGAGGACGTCGGTGTACTCAAATGTGGCGGGCACGTCGCGGGCTCCCTTGCGCGCGTTCGGGTTCCCAGGACCGTATACCGACAACGCGGCCCGATCTTGCGCGACCGCGTGTGATTCGCGTCCAACACGGCGTGGTGGGACGGACGCGGGAGGAGGAGTTGCCGGGTGGACATCAGGAGCAAGAGGCGACTGGACCAGGAGGAGCTCCGCGCCGTGGCGCGGCGTGCGCTCGGACGCGAGCTGGTGGGGGCGGAGGAGTTGACCGGGGGCATGTTCAACGCCTCCTACCTGCTCACCACCGACGACGGGACGCGGACCGTGCTCAAGGTGGGACCGCCTCCCGACGTGCCGCTGATGCGCTACGAGGGTGGCCTGATGGACACCGAGACGCGGATCTACCGGGTGCTGCGCGACGCGGACGGCGTGCCCGTGCCCTCGGTGCTGCACGCGGAGGACGGCCTGCTGCTGCTGACGGCGCTGCGCGGGACGCCGTGGTGGGACGCGCGCGAGCGGCTCACCGACGAGCACCGCGCGCTGCTGCGCCGCGACCTCGGCGGCGTCCTGGCCTCGCTGCACCGCGTGCGCGGCGAGTTCTTCGGCTACCCGCGGCGGGAGACGGGCCTGTGCGCCTCCACGTGGCGCGAGGCGTTCACGGGCATGGTCGACGCTCTGCTGGAGGACGCGCGGCGCTTCGGGGTGGCCCTGGAGCCCGGTGTGGACGACGTCCTGGCCCGGCACGCGGACGTGCTGGACGAGGTGACCGAACCGGCGCTGGTGCACTTCGACCTGTGGGAGGGCAACGTCTTCCTCGACCTGTCGGGCGACCGGCCGCGCATCGAGGCGGTGATCGACCACGAGCGGGCGTTCTGGGGCGACCCGCTGGCCGACCTGATCGCCGCCACGATGTTCCGCGAGCTGGACGAGGAGTTGGTGGCCGGGTACCGGGACGCCGGGGGAGAGCTGGAGCTGACCGCGGCGGCGCGCACCAGGATGCACCTGTACCGGGTCTACCTGTACTCGATCCTGATCGTGGAGGGCGTGCCGCGCGGGTACTCCGGCGACGAGCACGACGCGTCCGTCCGGTTCTACCGGGAACAGCTCACCGGAGAACTGGCGGCGCTGGCGGACGGCTGAGGGGCGGAAGGCCGGGCCGGCCCCCGACCGGCCCGACCTTCCTCGGCAGGCGGCGTCGGGAGCGTGGTGCTCCCGGCGTCGCGTGGTCCGGGCAGTGCGCGGCACCGCCGTGGTGCAGACCGTGCACCACGGCCGCTCGACGAGTCAACGCGGCCGTCCGGGTGAAGGAGGAGCGCCGCGCGCCGCAGCGCTGCTCCTACACCCGTCCGTCAGCTGGCGTAGGCGCGCAGCTTCGCGGCCCGCTCGCCCTGGCGCAGCTTGGACATGACCTCGCGCTCGATCTGCCGCACGCGCTCGCGGGACAGCCCGAAGCGCTTGCCGATCTGGTCGAGCGTGCGCGGCTGCCCGTCCTCCAGGCCGTAGCGCAGCCGGATCACGGACTGCTCGCGCGGGTCGAGCGTGGCCAGCACCCGGCGCAGGTCGTCCTGGAGCAGGCCGGAGATGACGGCGCTCTCCGCGTCGGTGGCGTCGGAGTCCTCGATGAAGTCGCCCAGCGGGGCGTCCTCCTCCGCGCCGACCGGCATGTCCAGGCTGACCGGGTCGCGCGCGTGGTCCAGGAGGTCGGAGACCTTCTCCGGCGTGAGCCCGGACTCCTTCGCGAGTTCCTCGTGCGTCGCCTCGCGGCCGAGCTGCTGGTGGAGGTCGCGCTTGATCCGCGCGAGCTTGTTCACCTGTTCCACGAGGTGGACGGGAAGTCGGATGGTGCGGCCCTGATCCGCCATTCCGCGGGTGATGGCCTGACGGATCCACCACGTCGCGTAGGTCGAGAACTTGAAGCCCTTGGTGTAGTCGAACTTCTCCACCGCGCGGATCAGACCGAGGTTGCCTTCCTGGATCAGATCCAGCAGCGGCATTCCACGACCGGTGTATCGCTTCGCGAGCGAAACGACCAGACGAAGATTCGCCTCGAGAAGGTGGTCCTTGGCGCGGTGGCCGTCGCGAACGAGTGCGTGCAGTTCGCCGCGGCGGGTCGGGGAGAGGCGCTTGGCCGTCTCCAGCACGTGCTGCGCGAAGACTCCGGCCTCGATCCTCTTGGCCAGTTCGACCTCGTCGGCGGCTGTCAGCAGCGCCGTCTTGCCGATGCCGTTCAGGTACACCCGAACGAGGTCGGCAGCGGGCCCCTGGGTGTCGAGATCGAGGTCGGTGGTGTTCGCGGTGCTGTCTCCGGCCTGTCGGTCGGAGATCCTCGTGACGGTCATAGAGCTCCCTCCCCCTTGGTCGCGGGCTGGCGTGCGGGCGCGTCACACGCCGGCGCTGCGTTGCGCGGCGAGCACGGGGCGCAGGGTCCGTGCGGATCCTTCGCTACCGGCTGGACACTCGGGGAAACGTGTCGGAGTGAGAATTCGTTCCCGCCTCCCCGATCACAGGACGTCGTTGTCGTCACACCGGTTGCCCGACCAATCCTGAGGATTTCCTGAGAGCACTCCTCACACTTCGACGATCACCGTGAAGGGTCCGTCGTTCACGCTCTCCACGGACATCGCCGCACCGAATCGGCCCGTTTCCACGGTCGCACCGCGAGTGCGCAGTTCCGAGACGACGGCGTTCACCAGAGGTTCGGCCCGATCGGAAGGGGCGGCGTCCGTCCACGACGGCCGCCGCCCCTTCCGCGTGTCCCCGTGGAGGGTGAACTGGCTGACGACGAGCAGCGGCGAGCCGGTCGACGCGCACGACTCCTCGCCGCGCAGGACGCGCAGCTCGTGCAGCTTGCGCGCCATCACCGGGGCCTGCTCGGCCACGTCGTCCCGGTGCACGCCGAGCAGCACCAGCAGACCGGGCGAGGTGATCTCCCCGACCACCTCGCCCCGCACGACCACCCTCGCCCGGTCCACGCGAGCGACGACCGCTCTCACGCGACGGGCACCAGCATCCCGTGGCGGACCAGGTCGCGGACCACGGGCAGCGCGGCCGCGGTCAGCGCGTCCACCGGCTGGTCGTGGGCGAACGCCAGCAGCGACACCAGGTCCTCCAGCGGCAGCGCGCCCCGGCAGCCCGCCAGCAGCGCCGCGGCCAGCTCGTCCAGCTCGTGCTGCCAGCCGGGGCCGTCGGTGCGGTGCAGCCTGCGCACCACGGACGTCCAGCCGTCCTCGGCCGGCGCGGACACCTCCTCCAGCAGCACGGTCTCCGGCACGGCGAACCGGGTCGCCAGCAGCCCCTCCGCGCCGCCGTGCGCCCGCAGCCAGTCCACCCGGTCCAGCCAGGCGACCGACTCCGGCCCCAGCGGGTCGTCGTAGGCGTGGCGCAGGTCCTCGCACACCAGCTCGGCGTGGGCGCTGTCGGTGCGCCGCAGCGTGACGAACCCGAAGCCGACGCCCTCGACCCGGTTCTCCTCGAACCAGTCGAGCCAGGCCGCCGCCTTCTCCCGCCCCTCGGGGGACCGCGGGTCCACCCCGGCGTCGCGCAGCCAGGTGCCCACGTAGAGCACCGGGTCGGCCACGTCGCGCTGCACGAACCAGGCGTCCACGCCGCCGCGCGGCAGCCAGGACGACACGCGGTCCGACCAGTCCTCGCCGCGCACGTGCAGCCAGGAGGCCAGCAGCTGACCCACGCCGCCCTCGGCGAGGAACGACGGCATCTGCCGCACCACCAGCGCGCTGGCGTCGTCACCGCCCAGACCGGAGTCGCGGTAGACGTAGTCCACCCGCGGCGGGCCGACCACGAAGGGCGGGTTGCACACGACCTGGTCGAAGCGGCGTCCGCGCACGGGGGCGAACCACTCGCCGCGCGCCAGCTCCACGTCCAGCTCGTTGAGCCGGAACGTGCCGGCGGCCAGCGCCAGCGCCCGCTCGGACAGGTCGGTCGCGGTGACGTGGTCGGCGTGCCGGCTCGCGTGCAGCGCCTGCACGCCGCAGCCGGTGCCCAGGTCCAGCAGCGTGCCGACCTTCCGGCGCGCGGTGGCCCGCGCGAGGCTGATGGACGCGTGGCCCACGCCCAGCACGTGGTCCGCCGGCACGGGGCCGCCGCGCTGCTCGGAGTCCTGGTCGGCGATCACCCACCAGGAGCTGTCCTCGTCGCCGTGGGGCCGCACGTCCAGCCCGGCGCGCAGCAGCTCGCCGTCCGGGCGCAGCAGCTGCGCGGTCAGGGCGTCGGCGAGGTCCAGCGGGCCCAGCGCCGCGCGGACGGCGGCCTCCGGCTCGGCGTCGCCCAGCAGGAACAGCCGGACCAGCGTGCCCAGGCGCCCGGCGTCGGCCGTGACCCGGCGGGCGGCCTCGGGTTCGCCCCGGCCGAGCGCGGAGTGGGCCTGCGGGCCCAGCACCTCGACGACGCCGTCGGCGTCGTACCCGGCGGTCAGGAACGCCTCGCGGAGTCTGGCGGTGATGTCGGTGGAGAGATCGGGTAGCACCGCGTCATCGTTCCACCGGAGCACCGCGCGAGCACGGTCGGGCGCGTCGCTCACGACCGGCGGGCGGCCACGGCCAGCGCGATCTGCATCGCCAGGCGCTGCTCGGCGTCGTCCAGGGCGAGCGCGGTCACCGCCGACATCCGCTGCAAGCGGTAGCGCAGCGTGTTGGGGTGCACCGACAGCACGCGCGCGGCCTCGCGGGAGTCCCCGCCCGCGGCGAGCCACGCGCCGAGCGTCTCGGCGTACCTCGTGCCGTGCTCGGCGTCGTGGCGCAGCAGGTCGGTCACCGGCCCGCGCTCCGGCAGCCGCCCGCCGTCGGCGGCGGCGGCCAGCCGGTGCAGCAGCACCGTCGACCAGGACCGGTCGTAGACCACCGGCTCGCCCGTGGACAGGGCCAGGCACTCGTCGGCCTCGCGACGGCTCTCCCCGAGCTGCGCGGCGTCGGCCGTCCCGCCGATCCCGGCCAGCACCCTCGCCTCCTCCGGCAGCACCCGCACCAGCGAGCGCACCCACTCCAGGGCGGTGTCCCCGTCGTCGCCGCAGGGCACCACCGTGTAGAGGACGTTGCCGAACAGGGCGCTGCGGCCGGGACGCGACCACCCGAAGCCCGCCGTGGCCCGGTGGAACGCGAGCAGCGTCGCGGCGTGCTCGCTGCCGCCCGCGTGCGCCCGCACGGCGATCACCCGCAGACCGGTCGGCGGCAGCCCGAGCCTGGCCAGCGCCGCCGGTGCGCCCGCCGGGACGTCGAACAGGCCGATTACCAGGTCCGCCTCGGCCTGCCGCTCCAGGTCCGCGCTGGCCCGCGCCCGCAGCAGGTGCAGCGCCGCCGTCCTGGCGCCGTCGACCAGCGCGGCCCAGCGGACCGCCGGTCCCCGGTCGTCGACCTCGACCCACACCGAGCCGAGCAGCTCACGACCGGCGCGCACCGCCGCCACCAGGCGCGGACCGAGCTGCTCGGTCAGCTGCGGGACGAAGATCGGCTCGTCGGTGCGCGCCAGGTGCTCGAACACGCCGTGCTCGTCCAGCGCCCTGCGCGCCCGCTCCGGCGTGCGGCGGCCCAGGATCGTCTCCACCCGCACCTGGTCGACGTCCTGCTGCCGGTGCGAGTACGCCAGCACCCGCGACTGCTGGTCCTCGATCGTCACCGGCCCGCCCACGACGGCGGCGATGGCGTCGGCCAGCGAGAACAGGTCGCCCCCGCCGCCGCCCGCGCGCTGACCGCCGAGCACGAGGGTCTGCGCCACGTGCGCGATCTGGCTCCACGGCACCTCCTGGTCCACCAGCAGCACCGCGGCCCCCGAGCGCCTGGCCGCCGCGGCCACCCGCTCGTCCAGCGGCGGACGGCCGTGCAGCACCACGGCGGCGGCCACCGTCCCGGCCACCAGACGCGCCGCGGCGGACGGCGTGCCGGTGCCGAGCCCGAGCAGGAGGTCGTCCGGGGCCGCGGCGAGCGGCGCGGCGGGGTCGTGCAGGGTCACGCCGCGCAGCTCCACGTCCCGGCCGCGCGGCGCGCACGCCAGGTGCGTGCCCACACCCCCGAGCACGTCGACGAGCCGGTCCAGGGCCACCACCAGCGGATCGTATCCGCGGCTCGCGCCGCGCCGCCCGGTGTGATCGGATCGGGGGGTGTCGAGCCACTTCGCGGTACTGGGACTGAACGTGCGCAACGGCGAGGAGCTCGCCGGACTCGTCGAGGCCGTGCTGGGCACCGGCGAGCTCGTGGAGGCCAGCCCCGGTGGTGAGGACCTGCTCTGGGCCGACCCGTCCGGCGCGGCCCTGCTGCTGGAGATGACCGGCACCAGCGTCTCCGGCGTGCTGCCGTTCTTCAGCGGCGGCGGTCTCGTCCCGGTGCGCGGCATCGCACTGGTTCCCGACGACCCCGACATCGCCACGATGGAGGTCCTCGACGAGGTGGGTGAGCTGCACTACCCCGTCGCCGCCGAACTCGTCGACCGCGGCGCGCTGCGCGCGGGCGGCGGCACCCTCGACCACGCGGCCGTCGCGTTCACCGGCCTCGCCGAGTCGATCACCGTGTTCCCCGGCGTCGACGCGTTCGAGGCCGCGAACCCGACCCTCGACCCCGGCGCGTTCGTGCCCAGCGGCCTCTTCGTCGCCGACGGCGACCAGGCGCCGACCGCGCACGCACTGGTCAACGGCACCGTGCTCGCCGCGGAGCTGCGGACCAACGAGCTGAGCGGTCTGCCCTTCCTGCGGATGACCCTCGCCACCCTGGGCATGGACGCGCTGGAGGTCGTCGCGGCGCAGACCGACGTCGAGGGCGTGCCGCAGCCGGGAGCCGTGGTGCAGGCCACGGTCTTCCTCACCGGCAGACTCGCTCCTGCCTGATTCCCGGACGTACCGTTGTGCGGGCACCTCGCAGTGGGGTGTTGGATGGGAAGTGGAGGTGGTGTCGTGTCGAACCCCCAGCAGAACGACACCCCGGTGCTCATCACCGAGGCGGCTCCCTCGTTCGAGGACCAGCACGCGGCTCGCAAGCGGAAGTACGCGACGATCATGAGCATGCGCGTGGCGATGGTGCTCGCCGCGATGTTCTGCTACCAGATCTGGTGGCTGGCGCTGGCGCTGCTCGTGCTGTCGGTCCCGCTCCCGTGGATGGCGGTGCTGATCGCCAACGACCGGCCTCCGCGCAAGGCGGAGAGGGTCAACCGGCACGAGGCCGATCGCCGGGCGATCGAGCCCACCGGTCACACGGTCATCGAGGGCTGAGCGCCGACCGAGCGGACGGCCCGCGTTCCCGCGCGGACCCCGCCCAGCAGGGCGTCCCGCTCGGTCGCGCCGTCCAGCCAGGCGGCCAGCAGACCGGCGTCGAACGCGTCGCCCGCACCCGTGGAGTCCACGCAGTGCGCGGGCTCCGCGTCCACGGTCGTCACGCCTCCGGCGTCGACCCAGCTCGCGCCGCGCTCACCCGCCGTCACCACGACCGCGCCCACCACGTCCAGCAGCTCCCGCGCCGACTCCGGCTCGGCCGACCCGGTCAGCGCGACCAGCTCGTCGGAGTTGGGCAGCAGCAGGTCGACGCCCCGCACGTCCTCCAGGAACGCCCGCGGGTCGTGGATCAGCCCGGCGGACTGCGGGTCCACCGACGTGGTCAGCCCCGCCGCGCGCGCGGCGGCCAGCACGGCCAGTCCCGCGGGCCGCGACGTGGCGTCCAGCAGCACGTAGCCGGACAGGTGCAGGTGGCCCGCGCCCTCCAGCAGCCGGGGATCGAGGTCCTCCGGCGAGAAGCGGGCGTTCGCGCCGCGGTCGGGCAGCATGCTGCGCTGCCCCGTCTCGTCGACCAGCACCACGACGCAGCACGTCGCCAGCTCCGGGTCCACCGCGAACGCGCACCGCACACCGGCCGCGGTCAGCTCCGCGTGCACCTGGCGACCGGCCGGGTCGGCGCCGACCCGCGCCACCAGCACCGGCCGAGCCCCGCAGGCCGCGAGCCACGCCGCCGTGTTGGCGCCGGCACCGCCGGGCTCGACGGTGACCGCGGCGCGCGAGTCACCGCCGTGCACGATCGGACCGGCGTGGCGGGCGACGACGTCCAGACCAGCGTCGCCCACGACCACGACGGGACGGCTCACCGCGCGGCCAGGTGCACGGCCACCTCGGCGGCGAGCCGGGCGTTGGACAGCACGAGAGCCTCGTTCGCGTCCAGGCTCACGCCCCCGCTGCCGGTGTGGAAGTGCTCCAGCAGCACCGGGGTCACGTCCTTGCCGGTGACGCCCCGCGTGCGCAGCAGCTCCAGGCCCTCGGCCAGCAGCCGGTCGTGCAGCGCGAGGTCCATCTCGAACTCCTCCGGGACCGGGTTCGCGAGCAGCACCCCGGCGGTGCCGGGCACCCGCTCGCGGTGCGCCGCGACCACGGCCGCCGCCCGCTCGGGGTCGTCGACCCGCCACGGCACGTCGAACTCCGACTCCCGCAGGTAGAACGCGGGGAAGCGGTCCGTGCGGTAGCCCAGCACCGGCACCGAGCTGGTCTCCAGCAGCTCCAGCGTCGCGCCGACGTCCAGCACGGACTTCACCCCGGAGCACACGACGAGCACCGGCGTGGCCGCCAGCACCGCGAGGTCGGCCGAGACGTCCCACGACGTCGGCGCGTCCCCGGCCCGGTGCACGCCGCCGAGCCCACCGGTGGCGAACACGCCCACCCCGGCGGCGTGGGCGAGCGCGGCCGTGCTGGCCACGGTCGTCGCCCCGTCGATCCCCAGCGCGTACGCCGCCCCCAGGTCGCGCCGCGACAGCTTGGTCAGGTCGGCGCCCGGCGCGCACACGCGGTCCAGCTCGGGGCCGGTCAGGCCCACCACGGGCTCGCCCCGCAGCACCGCGATCGTGGCGGGCACGGCGCCCGCCTCGCGCACCACGTCCTCCAGCCGCTGCGCCACCTCGCGGTTGCGGCCCGGCGGCAGCCCGTGGGCCAGCAGCGTGCTCTCCAGCGCGACCACCGGCCGGTTCTCGGCCAGTGCGTCCGCGACTTCCTCAGCGATCCTCGTCGTCACGGCCGCATCATCGCTGACGTGGGCGGCGGTCCTGAAATCGAGGCGCGTGGGGCATGATGGAGGTGTGAGCACTCTGACCCAGACGCTTCCCGACACCGGGACACGGCCGGAAAGCACGGACTCCACCGGCGACGACGCGCCGAAGATGTTCCACTACGTGCGCAAGGCCAAGATCGCGGAGAGCGCGGTCATGGGCACGCACGTCGTGGCGCTGTGCGGCGAGGTGTTCCCGGTGACCAAGAGCCCCAAGCCGGGCTCCCCGGTCTGCCCGGACTGCAAGAAGATCTACGAGAACCTGCCCCCCGGTGGCGGCGACGACGACTGACGGCGGGACCGTCGTGCGCGGGTCGTGAGGCCCGCGCGCGACGGCTACTGCCGCGGGTCGGGGGTCGGCCGCTCCAGCCGCACGGTCTGGTTGGTGTCGGCCGGTGACGGTGCCGTGTGCACCTCGGGGTCCGCCGCCGACCACCTCTGCTCGCTCTCGTCCGAGCGGATCTTCTCGGCCGCCCGCTCCATCTCCAGCCGCCGCCACCTGCGCCGCTGCCGCCGGGTCATCTTCGCCGGCCACATGTCCTGGATCGCGCTGTTGAAGTGCGCGCCGAAGGTGATCGCCAGGCCGATGAAGAACGCGAACAGCAGGAACGCGATCGGCGCGGCCAGCGCGCCGTAGGTGTAGCCGGTGGTGGTGATCCACCGGATGTAGAGCCGCAGCCCCACGCTGGACAGCAGGAACACCGCCATCGCCAGCACCGCGCCCGGCACCAGCCGGTGCCAGGGCAGGCTGCGCGGCAGCGCGAGCTTGTAGAGGGTGGCCAGCGCCAGCACCAGCAGGACCCCGAGACCGGGGTAGTAGAACGTGCCGACCCAGGAGGCGATGGTCGGTTCCCAGCTGTCCGGGAAGAAGGTCGTCAGCAGTTCGGGCCCCAGCGCCAGCACCGGCAGGCCGATGATGAGCAGGACCAGGCTCGCCACGTAGAGCAGCAGCGCGAAGATCCGCTGCCACACCTCGTTGCGCACGCCGTACTGGTCGTGGGCGACGGTGATCGCGTCGACGAACGACGACATCGCCGACGACCCGGCCCACAGCGATATCAGGAAGCCGATCGAGACGATCTCGCCCTTGCCGGTGGTCAGGATCTGCTCGACGGTGGGTTCGATCACGTCGCTGACCACGTCCGCGCTGAAGATCGTGCGGCAGAACGCGATGATCTGCTCCTGCACGGCGTTGACGATCTCCGGCCCGAGCAGGTCGGCCACCCAGCCGAGGCTGCCCAGCAGGCCCAGCAGCAGCGGCGGGAACGACAGGACCTGCCAGAACGCCGCCTCCGCCGCCTCGGAGAACAGGTTGCCCCGCCACGCCTTGTGGAGCGTGCGCGCCACAAGCCGCAGCGGCCCTCGTCCGACCGGACTTCCTCCGGTGGTGGGCGGCGTGCGTCGGTTGTCGTCGGTCTGCGAGCCCATCGCGGGACAAGCATGGTGCATGTGGGGCGGTTTCGCGGCACCGAGGGGCCGAATCGTCATCGAGTCCGCCGCCCCGCCGCGTCGCTGTCGAACGCCGCGGCGGCCACCGGGTAGGCTCTGTCTCGCCCTCACCGGGCTCCCGGCGTCGCCGCCGGACCAACCGGCCTGAGGGCATTTTCCTGTAGTGGACCCGACCTGCGGAAGAGGTGTGCGTCTCGTGGCCCAGCCCGACACCGCCCCCGCGAAGCAGGTCGCCGCCAGGCCCCTGCGCGCGTGGCAGCGCCGCGCGCTGACCAAGTACCTCGCGGCCGGGCCCAAGGACTTCCTCGCGGTCGCCACGCCCGGCGCCGGCAAGACGACCTTCGGGCTGCGCGTCGCCGCCGAGCTGCTGGCCGACCGCACCGTCGAGGCCGTCACGATCGTCACGCCCACCGAGCACCTCAAGCACCAGTGGGCGTCGGCGGCGGCCGAGGCGGGCATCGCGATCGACTCGAACTTCCGCAACACCAACGCGGTGACCTCCCGCGACTACCACGGCGTCGCCGTCACCTACGCCCAGGTCGCCGCCCACCCCACGCTGCACCGCGTGCGCACCGAGAACCGCAAGACCCTCGTGCTGCTCGACGAGATCCACCACGGCGGTGACGCGAAGTCGTGGGGCGACGCGATCCGCGAAGCGTTCACACCGGCCGTGCGACGGCTGTCGCTGACCGGAACGCCCTTCCGCAGCGACGACTCGCCGATCCCGTTCATCAGCTACGAGCCGGGCGCGGACGGGTCGATGCGCAGCCGCGCCGACCACTCCTACGGCTACTCCGACGCCCTGCGCGACGGCGTGGTGCGTCCCGTGCTGTTCCTCGCCTACTCCGGCGAGGCGAGCTGGCGCACCAGCGCGGGCGAGGAGTTCACCGCCCGCCTGGGCGAGCCGCTCACCCAGGAGCAGACGGCGCGGGCGTGGCGCACGGCGCTGGACCCGACGGGGGAGTGGATCCCGTCGGTGCTGACCGCGGCCGACATGCGGTTGACGCAGCTGCGCAACGGCGGCATGCCGGACGCGGGCGCGCTGATCATCGCCACCGACCACACCACGGCCAAGGCGTACGCGGAGATCCTCAAGCGCACGACCGGGCACGACGCGACGCTGGTGCTGTCCGACGACCCGAAGGCATCCGGCCGCATCGCCGAGTTCTCCCGGTCCAACGAGCGGTGGCTGATCGCCGTCCGGATGGTGTCCGAGGGCGTCGACGTCCCGCGCCTGGCCGTCGGCGTCTACGCCACGAGCGCGTCCACGCCGCTGTTCTTCGCGCAGGC
Organism: Umezawaea beigongshangensis; assembly: GCF_016464305.1. Taxonomy (GTDB): domain Bacteria; phylum Actinomycetota; class Actinomycetes; order Mycobacteriales; family Pseudonocardiaceae; genus Umezawaea_A; species Umezawaea_A beigongshangensis. The sequence goes on along the minus strand of NZ_JAEIOJ010000010.1, from coordinate 24,497 downwards.
CGTCGGCCGCTTCGTGCGCAACAGGGCCAAGGGCGAGACGGCCAGCGTCTTCCTGCCGAGCGTGCCCGTGCTGCTCCAGCTGGCCAGCGAACTGGAGCAGCAGCGCGACCACGTCCTGGGCAAGCCGCACCGGGAGAAGGACGGCTGGGACGACGAGCTGCTCGCCGACGCCAACCGCACGAAGGACGAGCCGGGTGAGGAGGAGCGGGCCTTCACCGCCCTCGGCGCCTCCGCCGAGCTCGACCAGGTGATCTTCGACGGTTCGTCGTTCGGCACGGCCGCCTTCGCCGGCACCGACGAGGAGCAGGAGTACCTCGGGCTGCCCGGCCTGCTGGAGCCCGACCAGGTGCGGGCGCTGCTGCGGCAGCGCCAGGAGCAGCAGCTCGTCACCGTCGCCAAGCGCGAGGCCGAGAAGCCGTCGACCTCACCGCTCGCGCCGCAGCAGGCGCGTCCGCAGGGCGTGCAGGAGCGGCTGGCCGCGCTGCGCAAGGAGCTGAACTCCCTGGTGGCCATGCACCACCACCGGACCAAGAAGCCGCACGGCAAGATCCACAACCAGCTGCGCGAGTACTGCGGCGGCCCGCCCACGGCGATGGCCAGCATCGAGCAGCTCGAAGAGCGCATCGCCACCCTGCGCTCCTGGTGATCCGCGGCTCCGCCGCGTCGCGGTCGGCCCCGTCGTTTCGGTGGTCGCGCAACAAACTCCTCCCACCCCCTGTCACCCTTCGGGCAGCACTTCTGGCCACTCTGGGTGTTCGAGTAGCCCGTTGAGCGTAGTCACGTGTCCAGAGGGTTACCTGGCCGTTGCAGAGTCGTGCCGTCTTTATCGTTCCAGTGTGGTTCCGGTCACCCCTGTTGAAGGCATACGTTGTGCGCCACAACATTTTCGCTCCACCGAAGTAGTGAAAGGGATGGCGGATGCGCAGCAAGAGCCTCGCCCTCGTCGCCGCAGGCACCGGCCTTGCCGTGGCCCTGACGGCCTGTGGTGCCAACTCCGGAGGGTCCACCGACCCCTCGGCCAGCAACGACAGCGGTTCCACCGGCGGTGGCACCAAGGTCGGCGTCATCCTCCCGGAGACCGCCAGCTCGGCCCGCTGGGAGGGCTTCGACAAGCCGCTCCTGGAGGCGGCGCTCAAGGCCGAGGGCCTGGACGCGGACATCCAGAACGCCCAGGGTGACAACCAGAAGTTCACGACCCTGGCCGACGGCATGATCAACGCGGGCGTGAAGGTCCTGATCATCGCCTCCCCCAACAGCGAGGTCGGCACGGCCGTCGCGAAGAAGGCCGAGGCTCAGGGCATCCCCACCATCGACTACGACCGCCTGAACCTGGGTGGCGTGTCGAAGTACTACGTGTCCTTCGACAACACCAAGGTCGGTGAGCTCCAGGGCCAGGGTCTCGTCCAGGGCCTCGCCCAGCTGGCGCCGGACAAGAAGCCCGCTGAGATCATCCAGATCGAGGGCGCCCCGACCGACAACAACGCCACGCTGTTCACCAGCGGCCAGATGAAGGTCCTGGACCCGAAGTACAGCGCGGGCGACTTCAAGCTGGTGCAGAACCAGCCCATCGACGGCTGGGACAACCAGAAGGGCGGTCAGGTCTTCGAGCAGATCCTGACCGGCAACGGCCAGAAGGTCGACGGCGTCGTCGCCGCGAACGACGGTCTCGCCGGCGCGGTCATCACCGTGCTCAAGAAGTACGGCCTGAACGGCAAGGTCCCGGTCACCGGTCAGGACGCCACCGCGGAGGGCCTGCAGGCCGTGCTGCGCGGCGACCAGTACATGACCGTGTACAAGCCGATCGACGAGGAGGCCAGCTCGACCGCCAAGCTGGCCGCCGCCCTCGCCAAGGGTGACACCGCCGCCGCCGACGCGATCGCCACCGACGTCGAGAAGGACCCGAAGGGCAACCGCGACGTCAAGTCCGTTCTCCTCGAGCCGGTCCTGATCACCAAGGACAAGGTCAAGAGCGTCGTGGACGAGGGCGCCGTCAAGGCCGCCGACATCTGCGTCGCCGACCTCGCGACCGTCTGCACCGAGCTCGGCATCAAGTAGTCCCACCGTCCGCGGAGGCCGACCCCCGAGGTCGCGTCCTCCGCGGGCAGCGGACTGCTCGACCCCCCTCTGCCGCGGTGGGTGCCGGTCCCGACCGGCACCCACCGCGGTGTCCACCGCTCGACCCCCCATGGAGGACCGCCGTGAGCGAGCCGATTCTCGAGCTGCGCGGCATCAACAAGAGCTTCGGGCCCGTGCACGTGCTGCACGACGTCGACTTCGCCGTGCACCCCGGCGAGGTCACCGCGCTGGTCGGTGACAACGGCGCCGGCAAGTCGACGCTCGTCAAGTCCATCGCCGGCATCCACCCGATCGACTCGGGCCAGGTGCTGTTCAACGGCGAGGAGGTCCACATCCACGGACCGCGCGAGGCCGCCGACCTGGGCATCGAGGTCGTCTACCAGGACCTCGCCCTGTGCGACAACCTCGACATCGTCCAGAACATGTTCCTCGGCCGCGAGCGCGGCAAGCTGGGACTGCTCGACGAGGCCGACATGGAGCAGGCGGCCCGCAAGACGCTGGCCTCGCTGTCCGTGCGGACGGTGAAGTCGGTCCGCACCCAGGTGTCCTCGCTGTCCGGTGGACAGCGGCAGACCGTCGCCATCGCGAAGTCGGTGCTGTGGGACAGCAAGGTCGTCCTGCTGGACGAGCCGACCGCCGCGCTGGGCGTCGCCCAGACCCGTCAGGTCCTCGACCTGGTGCGCAGGCTCGCCGAGCAGGGCCTCGGCGTGGTGCTGATCAGTCACAACATGAACGACGTCTTCGAGGTCTCCGACCGCATCGCCTGCCTCTACCTGGGGCGCATGGCGGCGGAGCTGCCGACCAAGGACGTCACCCACGGCCAGGTGGTCGAGCTGATCACCGCAGGCCGCTCCGGTGACCTGGGCATCGCCCGTCCCGAGAACGCCACCGTCTGATGCCTCGTGAGGACCTGAGCATGACCGAGAACGCCGCCGACACCGCGACCGGCGAGATGACCACGGGGGAGACGTCCGCCGCGAAGGTCACCGAGTCCGGCGACAAGTCCGGCGCCATCGCCGACTTCGGCATCGACACCACCTCCCAGTCCACCGGCGAGGCGCTCAAGGACTACCTGTCCAGGGTGCGCGGCGGCGAACTGGGCTCCCTGCCCGCACTGCTCGGACTGCTGGTGCTGCTGATCGTCTTCAGCTCGCTGTCCGACACGTTCCTGACGCTGGGCAACATCTCCAACCTCCTCGCCCAGGGCGCGGGCCGCACCATCATCGCGATGGGCCTGGTCTTCGTGCTCCTGCTCGGCGAGATCGACCTGTCCGCCGGCACCGCCTCGGGCGTCGCGGCCTCGGTGATGGCACTGCACCTCGTCGAGGGCGGCAACCTCCTCGGCGGCATGGGCAACGTCGTCTTCATCATCTTCTGCGTGCTGCTCGCCATCGCGATCGCGCTCGCCGCGCTGCTGCGGATCTGGCCCGGCGTCGCTCTCTCCGGCGTCGCCCTGCTGATCTGCGTGCTCGGCGTGCCGGCCAACCCCTGGGTCGAGATGCTGCTGGCGCTGTGCGTCGGCACCGCCATCGGCTGCATCACCGGCTACCTCGTGGCCAAGGTCGGCATCCCGTCGTTCGTCGTGACGCTGGCGCTGTTCCTCGCCTGGGGCGGTGTCATCCTCCAGTTCATCGGCGACGGCGGCACGCTCGGCCTGAACAACGAGGTGCTGTTCAAGGTCGCCAACGGCAACCTGAGCACCGTCTCCAGCTGGGGACTGTTCGTGCTCGCCGCGGGTGGTTACGCGGCCGTCGTCCTCGGGCGGCACTTCGGCCGACTGCGCAGGGGCCTCGTCGCCCAGCCCACGGCCCTGGTCGCGATCAAGGTGGGCGCGGTGGTCCTGTTCAGCGCCGTGGCCACCTACCTGCTGACGGTCAACCGCTCGGCCAGCACCCTGGTGCAGATCTCCGGCGTGCCCTACGTGGTGCCGATCGTCCTCGCGCTGCTCACGGCGGGCACGCTGGTGCTGGACCGCACCCGCTACGGCCGGCACATCTACGCCGTCGGCGGCAACGCCGAGGCCGCCCGTCGCGCGGGCATCAACGTGGCTAAGATCCGGATGAGCGTCTTCGTGATCGCCTCCTCCGTCGCGGCGCTGGGCGCGATCGTGTACTCCTCGAAGGTCGGCTCGGTCGACCCGAACGCCGGTGGCGGCAACACCCTGCTGTTCGCGGTCGGCGCCGCGGTCATCGGCGGCACGTCGCTGTTCGGCGGCAAGGGCCGCGTCAGCAACGCGGTCATCGGTGGCGCCGTGCTGGCCACCATCGAGAACGGTCTCGGTCTGCTCAAGCAGCCCGCTGCGGTGGTCGCCATCGTCACCGGTCTCGTGCTGCTGCTCGCCGCGACCGTGGACGCGCTGTCGCGTCGCCGCGCGGCGGTCGCCAAGCGCTGAGGCCGCCGGAGGTGAGTTCCACTTCCGCCACGGCGGGCACCAGGCCCGACGAGGCCAGGAGGCACAACAGGACGGCAGTGCTGCGCCGTCTGCACGTGGACGGACCGGCCACGAGAGCCGCGCTCGCGGCTGAGCTCGGGCTCAACCGGAGCACCATCAAGGCGCTCGTGGACGGTCTCGCCGAGGCCGGGCTGGTCGCTGAGCGGGTTCCCGCTCAGCGCACCGGCGCCGGCCGCCCCTCCCTGCTCGTCCTGCCCCAGCCGCAGGCCGCCGCCGTCATGGCCATCGACCTGCGCGTCGAGCAGGTCGCCATGGCGGTGGTGGGCGTGGGCGGCCAGATCCTCGGTCGCCACAGCTGGAACACGACCACCCGCACCCGCGACCCGCGCGAGGTCATCACCCACGTCGCCGACACCACGAAGCTCCTCGCCGACGAGCTGAACGTCGACCCCGTCGGCGTCGGCGTCTCCGTTCCCGGAGTGGTGCGGCGCTCCGACGGCATGGTGCACGAGGCGCCCAACCTGCACTGGACGGACGTGGCGCTGGGCAAGCGCCTGTCCGGCGTGCTGGGCGTGCCGGTGCAGGTCGGCAACGACGCCGAGCTCGGCGCGCTGGCCGAGCACATCAGGGGAGCCGCGCGCGGCTCGTCCGACGTGGTCTACATCTCCGCCGACGTCGGGGTGGGCGGTGGCGTCATCTCCAGCGGCGAGCCGCTGCGCGGCGCGGGCGGCTACGTCGGCGAGCTCGGCCACATGGTCGTGCGTCCCGGAGGACGGCGCTGCTACTGCGGCTGCCACGGGTGCTGGGAGACCGAGGTGGGCGAACCCGCGCTGTGCCGGGCGCTCGCGCTGCCCGAGGACGCGCCGAGAGGCGCCGTCGTGGCCGAGCTGAAGTCGCTCGCCGCCGACCCCGACAGCGTCATGCACCGCCTCGGCGAGTTCACCGAGTGGCTCGCGATGGGCCTGGTGAACGTGGTCAACCTGCTGGGACCGGAACTCGTCGTCCTGGGCGACCTGTTCACCTCGCTGCCCGATCAGGTCGTGACCGAGCTGCGCGACGTGGTGCAGCGCCGCAGCCTCGTCAGCAGGGCCGTGGGCGGCACGCGGATCGTGCGCTCACCGCTGGGGCGCGACGCGAAGCTCGTGGGGGCCGCCGAGCTGGCCTTCGAGCCCGTCCTGGCCCTCGTCTGACCCGGCCGCCCCGCCGTGCCGGTCACCGGCCCCGGCAGCCGCGCGGACGCGAAGGGGGCGGGAACCCCACTGGTGGGATCCCCGCCCCGGACGGCGTGGGTGCTCCGGCCGCGGCGCGGCCGGATTCATCAGCCCTGCTGAAGTTCAGCAGCGAGTTCGCGCAGCTTCGTGCTGTGCTCGCGGGCGTGGTGCCCGCAGAACAGCAGCTCGCCTCCGGAGGGGAGAACGGCGCGAACCTGGGCAGCAGCCCCGCAGCGGTCGCAGCGGTCGGCAGCGGTCAACTCGGGGCGGGTGAGCGTCGTGGTCATGGAAATCTCCCTCCGTCCCGGCACCGAGGAATTCGGTGCCCTTTACCAAGCTGCGACCACAGCGCCCTGGCTGGTCCGCGGTGTTCGCTGGCTCCACTCTTGCAGACGCACGGGCGTAAGTCAGTGTTCCCGTGCCCGTGGCGACTCGCGTCACTCGGGATTTACCCGTCCACAACACGTTCGAACACGGACGTGACACCGGTTCACCGTCTTGACGACCCCTGTGCGCGTCTCACCAGGGCTTTCTCACCTGCACATTTGTGACGAGGAGGCCTGCGGACTGCTCCGAAGGGATGCTCGTGCACCCCCGTACGTGTGATTGGCGCCACTACGTCCGCTGAGAGCGAACAGCCCGCGCGGACGTCCGGGGAGTGAACGCGCGACACCCCCCGAGCCCGGTGCGGGCGCGGGGGGTGTCGCGGACGCGCTAGTCCAGGTAGTCGCGCAGGACCTGCGAGCGCGACGGGTGCCGCAGCTTCGACATGGTCTTCGACTCGATCTGCCTGATCCGCTCGCGGGTGACCCCGTAGACCTGACCGATCTCGTCCAGCGTGCGCGGCTGACCGTCGGTGAGACCGAAGCGCAGCCGGACGACACCGGCCTCGCGCTCCGACAGCGTCGCCAGGACCGACTGGAGCTGGTCCTGGAGCAGCGTGAACGACACCGCGTCCACGGCCACCACGGCCTCGGAGTCCTCGATGAAGTCACCGAGCTGGCTGTCGCCCTCGTCGCCGATGGTCTGGTCGAGCGAGATGGGCTCCCTGGCGTACTGCTGGATCTCCAGCACCTTCTCCGGGGTGATGTCCATCTCCTTGGCGAGCTCCTCCGGCGTGGGCTCGCGGCCCAGGTCCTGGAGCAGTTCGCGCTGGATGCGACCGAGCTTGTTGATGACCTCGACCATGTGCACCGGGATGCGGATGGTGCGGGCCTGGTCGGCCATCGCGCGGGTGATCGCCTGCCGGATCCACCAGGTGGCGTACGTGGAGAACTTGTAGCCCTTGGTGTAGTCGAACTTCTCGACCGCGCGGATCAGACCGAGGTTGCCCTCCTGGATCAGGTCCAGGAACGCCATGCCGCGGCCGGTGTAGCGCTTGGCCAGCGACACCACGAGACGGAGGTTGGCCTCCAGCAGGTGGTTCTTGGCGCGCTCGCCGTCCCGGACGATCCACCGCAGGTCGCGGCGCATCTGCGGGGTCAGCTTCTCGTTCTCGTCCTCGGCGCGGCGCACCCGCTCCGCCGCGTAGAGGCCGGCCTCGATCCGCTTGGCGAGCTCGACCTCCTCCTCGGCGTTGAGCAGGGCGACCTTGCCGATCTGCTTCAGGTAGGCGCGGACCGAGTCGGCGGACGCGGTGAGCTCGGCGTCCTTGCGGGCCTGCCGCAGCGCCTCGGACTCCTCCTCGTCCCAGACGAAGTCGCCCTCGCCGGGCTTCGGGGTCTCCTCGGCCTCCTCGGGCTCCTCCGCGACGGGTTCGTCGACCAGTTCGACCTCGTCGACCAGGTCCTCGGCGCCGGGCGCGTCGAGCTCGTCGGGCTCCTCGCCGTCCTTCTTCGCCTTGGCGGGGCCGGCCTTCGCAGCGGTCTTGCGGGGCGCCCTCGTCGTCTTGCCAGCCGCCGCCGTCTTGGCCGCCGGCTTCTTCGCCGGAGCCTTGCGCGCCGAGGGCGCCTTGGTCTCCTCGGTGTCGGCCGCGGCTGAGCCGGCCTTCGTCGTCTTCGCGGCGCTCGCGGCTGTGGGGCTGGAGCGTCGGGTTGCGGTTTCTGCGGCTGCCACGTACGCCCTTTCGCGACTGTCGATCAAGGCAAACCGAAGGGCGCGAACTTCGGTCGCCAGAGCTTCGGGGAGAGCCCGCCGACCTTGCTCAGCGGGGCACCGTTCCATTGTAACGACGAGAGGGGAGCAGGGGTGCGCCCCGAGGTGGTTCGAGGCGCGTCGACGAGCGTTCTCCCTGCTAGATCGAGTGAGGAATTTCGTCCCTCAGTGCCTGATGCCGTGCGCCGCGACCGCCGCGGCGCCCACGATGCCCGCGTCGTTCTTCAGCGCCGCCGCCACGACCTCGGTCCGCACGTCCAGGAGGGGGAGCCACTTGTGCGCCTTCTTGCTGACGCCCCCGCCCGCGATCACCAGATCGGGCCAGATGAGGTTCTCCAGCACCGAGATGTAGCGGGAGACGCGCGGCGTCCACTCCTCCCACGACAGCTCCTTGTCCTCCTTCACCGAGGCGGCCGCGCGCTTCTCCGCGTCGTGCCCGTCGACCTCCAGGTGGCCGAACTCGGTGTTGGGGATCAGCTCGCCGTCGAGGAACAGCGCGCTGCCGATGCCCGTGCCGAAGGTCAGCAGGACGATCAGGCCGTCGTGGCGCTCCTTGCCCGCGCCGAACCGCATCTCCGCCGTGCCGGCGGCGTCGGCGTCGTTCAGCACGACGACCTGGTCGGCCGAACGGCCGAGGCGCTCGCCGAACAGCTCCGCCGCGTTCGTGCCGATCCAGCCCTTGTCGACGTTGGCCGCCGTCAGCGCGACGCCCTTCTTGACCACGCACGGCAGGGTGATGCCGACCGGGCCGTCCCAGCCGAACTTGTCGACGATCTCGGCGACCACGTCGGCGACCGCGTCCGGCGTCGACGGCTGGGGCGTCACGACGCGCATCCGCTCGCCGTCGAGCGCGCCGGCCTCCAGGTCGACCAGACCGCCCTTGATCCCCGATCCGCCGATGTCCACGCCGAACCCGCGGGTGATGCCCATCCCCGTGGCCTTCCTACTCGATTCAGATGCTGTGGCCGCAGACACTAGCCTGAGGTTCTCCGATAGTCCCGCGAGAGTGACCCAGGAGGAACACTTGGACCTCGATCCGCGTCCGCTGGTCGCCACCGCCGTCGGCATCGCCGCGGAGGCGGCGGAACTCGTCCAGTCGATCCGGCGGTCGGCGATCGACGACGTCGACACCAAGAGCACCGAGACCGACGTGGTCACGGCGGGGGACCGCGCCGCCGAGCAGCTCGTCCGGTCGCGGCTCGCCGAACTGCGGCCGGGGGAGCCCGTCCTCGGCGAGGAGGAGGGCGGCGACACGCCCTCCGAGGGACTGTCCTGGGTGGTCGACCCGATCGACGGGACGGTCAACTACCTCTACGGCTATCCCTGGTACGCGGTGTCCGTCGCGGCGCAGCTCGACGGCGTCTCGGTCGCCGGAGTCGTGCTGGAACCGGTCAGCGGCCGGGTCTGGACCGCGGCCCGCGGCCACGGCGCGCAGCTCGACGGCGTGCCGCTGCGCGTCTCGTCGGCCTCCCGGCTGGAGGTGTCGCTGATCGGCACCGGGTTCTCCTACTCGGCGCAGCGCAGGCAGCGCCAGGCCGACGTGGTGTCGGGGCTGATCACGCGGGTGCGCGACGTGCGGAGGGCCGGTGCGGCGTCGCTGGACCTGTGCGCCGTGGCGGCGGGCTGGCTCGACGGGTACGCCGAGCACGCGCTCAACCGCTGGGACTGGGCGGCAGGCGCGCTCGTCGCGGCCGAGGCCGGTGCCGTCGTCCACCTGCCGGGCGACGTCGCGGCCCTGGGGGCCGACGCGACGTTCGCCGCGGCCCCCGGCATCGCCGAGGAGCTGCGGGCCGCCCTGGTCGACTGCGGCTTCGGCGAGGTCTGAGCGGGACCCCGCGACGTGCGACGGCCTCCGCGAGAATCCTTGCGGAGGCCGTCGCACGTCGCGGGGGAGCGTCAGCAGTGCGCCTCGCGCGCTGCCTGGAGGACCGCCTGGTCGATCTCGGGAGCGCTGGCGTCGGCCGCGGCCTGCCCGCCCTGCTGCTCCGGCTGCTGCTCGGCCCACTCCGCGAGCTGGTCGAGGACCTTGCGCGCGTTCTGGCTCGGCTTGACCTCGTCGAACCTCTTGCCGACCGCGATGTCGACGGTGGCGTCCTGCCGCTCGTCGCGCACCAGCTCCAGGCACGGCTCGATGATGCTCAGCGTGCGCGCGGCGCCCGCACCGGGCGCACCGAAGCGGAGCTGGCCGCGGCAGGACATGTCCTGCGCGGGGTACACCGAGTCGTTGCCCGGCTCCGCCGCCTGCTGGAGACCCAGCTCGGTCAGCGTCGTGGCGACGAACCTCGCCTGGTTGCGCTGGGTGCTCGCGTTGAAGACCCGGAACTGCACGTCCGAGGCCGGCACCGGATCGGTGCGGTCCAGCGCGTCGTGCGCCAGGACCGTGCCCAGCTGCGCGGGGGCCGCGCCCTCCACCTGACCGCCACCGCCCGCCGCCGTGGTGCCGGACGGCACGTTGCCCGGCGGGTTGCAGCGGATCGCCGCGTCCACGTCGTTCGCCGTGTCGAGCACCTTCACCCAGACGAACACTGCCACCACGGCCAGAACGGAGAAGAGAACGAGCGCTGGAAGCGGTCGCCGCCTTTTGTACCGCGCCGACCCGCTGCTCCCCGATGCGCCCGCGGGTACCACGTCCCCCGACCTCCCCTGGCGTTGTGCCCAGTAGTGCTCCGCACGTCGCTTCGTGCGTCGCCTTGATCAGCCTAGGCGGTGCCGGACCACCGCGCGCACCCGACTCGCCCGACCGGTTGCCGCGACTCCCCGCGATCGACTCGTCGCTCACGGTTCCGGTCGTCTCCGGAATCGCATCACGTCCACCGCAGGTGAGCAAGGCCCTGCGGCAGCATATCGGGCCTGCTCCGGTGGGTCCCGCCATCCGAGTGCCCGATTCGAGGGAACCCGGTACACGCCCGTGCCGAGCGTGAGCTACCCTCTCGGCGCTCCGGGCACGGCAACACCTGTCGGCAGTCATCGGTTCCAGGGGGTTGACAGACCGCAACCGGAGCGAGACCTCCGTCACTCCGGGCGGGGGCACAAAAAGGGGCGCTGGAACGTTAACCAGCGACACGAGCACAGTCTCCGTAGATGCGCAGGGGTGAAAGAAGATGGCGACCGACTACGACGCGCCGCGTCGCAGCGAGGCTGACGAACTCGCTGAGGACTCCCTCGAGGAGTTGAAGGCGCGGCGCAACGAAACGCAGTCCGGCGTCGTCGACGTCGACGAGGACGCGACCGCGGAGAACTTCGAGCTTCCCGGTGCCGACCTGTCCGGTGAGGAGCTGACCTTCAAGGTCATTCCGAAGCAGGCTGACGAGTTCACCTGCTCGAAGTGCTTCCTGGTGCACCACCGCAGCAGGCTCTCCGAGGAGAACGGCGGCCAGTACGTCTGCCGCGACTGCGCCTGAGCGCCGCGACGGCGGTGTCAGGACGACAACTGGGCGCTCCCCCCGCAGCAGGGGGTGGCGCCCAGTGGTGTTCGGCCGGTCGTGTTCGAGCAGCGGAGCGCACGCCCCGCCGCCCGGACCGCTTCAGCGCGCCCGCGCGGCGCGCAGCACCTCGGCGAGCCGTTCGGCGTCGCGGGTGCTGAACTGCCAGTAGGGCGTCGGGTCCTGCGGGTCCTCCAGCCGCACCCGCAGCATGGGTCCGATCCAGCCGCGGTGGGCGACGAACGCCGCCGGGTCCAGGTGGGGGCCCATCGCCTTGCGCTTCGTCTTCGCGGTGAAGGTCTCGACCTCTCCCAGCAGCTCCAGCGGCACGTGCGCGTCGCCGACGTGCAGCTCGCCGTCGCGGACCTCGACCCGCAGCGCTCCCATCCGCCACACCAGCAGCGCCACCAGCGGCACGACGACGACGTAGGGCAGCCACGAGCGGACGCCGGGGAAGCCCATGTGGATCTCGGCGGCCAGCAGCACCCCGGCCAGCAGTGGCAGCGGCCAGCCCCACCAGGGGACGGACAACCGCTCTCGGAACACGCCGGACACGCTCTCGCCCTCGTTCTTCACGACCGCACCTGCACTCTCGCTCACCTCCTCAGGGTAATCTCGCGCGCCGTGCCCAGCGTGGAGGTCCTGCTGTCCCGGCTCGATCCGGGTGTCCCGCTGCCCTCGTACGCCCGCTCGGGTGACGCGGGCGCCGACCTGGTCACCACGCGGGACGTGGTGATCGATCCGGGTGAGCGGGTCGTCGTCGGAACGGGTGTCGCGATAGCTCTGCCGCAGGGGTGGGCGGCGTTCGTGCACCCGCGGTCCGGGCTCGCGGCGGGGGCGGGACTGAGCGTGGTCAACGCACCCGGCACGATCGACTCCGGGTACCGGGGAGAGATCCGGGTGTGCCTGATCAACCACGACCCGCGCGAGCCGATCGTGCTCACCAGGGGCGACCGCATCGCGCAGCTCGTGGTGCAGCGGGTGGAGCACGCGGTGTTCCGGGAGGTCTCCCACCTGCCGGGGTCCGAACGCGGCACCGGCGGGTACGGCTCCACCGGCGGTCACGGCGTCCTCGCGGCGCCGGGCGCCGAGAACCAGAAGACGGAGGGGTAGACGCACATGTTCGGACGTCGCCGCAAGCGCAACCGGCACGCGACCGCTGGCGAGGCCGCGGACGCCGCGCTCCAGGAGGAGTTCGACGGAGAGTTCGGCGATGGCCCGTACGACGAGTCCGAGGCACCCGACGACGGGGTGTCGCGACTGGACCTCGGCTCGATCCGGCTGCCCGTGCCGGACGGGGCCCAGCTCCAGGTGGAGATGGACCCCGCGGGCGCGGTCCGGGCCGTCCACCTGCTGACGCCGGTCGGTCAGCTCACCGTCAGCGCGTTCGCCGCGCCCCGCACCGGCGGCCTCTGGAAGGAGGTCAGCGGGGAGCTCATCACCCAGCTCAAGAACGACGGCGCCCGCATCCTGCGGGAGAACGGCGAGTGGGGCGAGGAGATCACCGCCCGCAACAACAACGTGCACCTGCGCTTCGTCGGCGTCGACGGCGAGCGCTGGATGCTGCGCGGTGTCGCCGCGGGCACCGAGGAGCAGGCGCTCGCCGCGTCCGAGGCGCTGCACGACCTGGTCAGGGGAACCGTCGTCGTCCGCGGGGTGCAGCCGATGCCGGTGCGCACTCCGCTGCCGATCGAACTGCCGGAGGCCATCGCCCGGCACATCGCCCAGGCGCAGGCCCAGGGCAACCAGCAGGCGTGATCCGCCGCCCGCGCCGGGGAGTCCGCTCCCCGGCGCCGGGGCTCACGCCGCCAGCCACGCGTCGACCGTCGCCCGGCCCAGCGCCGTCCGGTCCGCGTCCATCGCCGCGAGCGTCGTCGTGCGCAGAGCCGACCGCGGCAGCGCGTCCTTCCACCGTCGTGCCACCTCCACCGGGTGAATCGGGTCGTCCGTGAACGCGCCCACCCCGGTGGGCACCCCGATGCCGCGCAGTTCGTCCAGGGTCGGCGCCGAGGACCGCGCCGCGGCCAGCAGCGTCGCGGGGAGATCCGTCCCGTGCCGCCGCCACGCCCGGTGCAGCTCGTCGGCCAGCCAGCGCCGCACCCCCAGCACCGCACCCCGCACGACCAGGTCGAACCCGTGCCGGTCGATGGCCGAGGCGGCGGCGACGGCCGACGCCACGGCGGGTGCCGACGAGGCCGCGCCGTTCCAGGCCGGCAGCGCGACCAGCAGCCCGGCGCACCGCTCCGGGTGCCGCACGGCCCAGGCGGCCGCGAGGTGCGCCCCCAGGGACACGCCCCCGACGACGACCGGTGCGCCGTGCTCCTCCCACGCCGCGTCCAGCGCGGCGACGTGGTGCTCCACGACGCGGGGCCCGGGGACGGGTGGCGGTGCGACCAGACGCACTCCCACCTCGGCCAACGGGGCTTGGAAGACCTCCCGCACGAACACCTCGTCGGAGGCGCTTCCGGGCAGGACGACGGCGGTTCCGACCGTTCGGCGCAGCATCTCGGGGGGCACGGCGACGATCCTGCCCGGTGTGCTCGTGACGTCGTCGCGCACGGTTACCCTGACTGGAGAGCGGGTGTCGACGTCGACGCCCCGAGGTGCCCTGGGAGTCGGGGATGAGCATTTCTGGGGACGGTTACTGGCGCCGTCTCGTGCGTCGCCTGACCAGCGACGTCAACGAGCTGGACGCCGACGACCTCTCGCGGAACGCCGAGGCGTTCGGCGCCACCAAGGCGTGCGACTGCCGGTCCGGGGAGGAGGTCGTCGTGCTGGGACGGGTGCGCAGCGTCGAGATGTGCCCGCGCGACGCCGCAGCGACACTGGAGGCCGAGTTGTACGACGGGACCGAGGGCATCACCCTCGTCTGGCTGGGCCGCAGGCGCATCGCCGGCATCGAGCCCGGCCGCACCATCAAGGCCCGCGGCCGCATGGCGGTCCGCGACGGGCACAAGGTGCTCTACAACCCCTACTACGAACTGCAGAACGCTTCATGACCGATCTCGACGAGCAGGAGAAGCAGCCGACCCTCCTCGAGCAGATGGGCGGCATCAGCGGCCTCGTCTTCTCGTCGTTGCCGGTCGTGGTCTTCGTCCTCGCGAACTCCTTCTTCGGCCTCTTCCCCGCCATCTGGAGCGCGCTGGGCGCCGCCGTGGTGATCGGCGGAGTCCTGGTCGCGCGCAAGGGGTCGGTCCAGCCGGCGGTCTCGGCCGTGTTCGGCGTGGGCGTCGCCGCCTTCATCGCCTACCGCACCGGCGACGCCAAGGGCTTCTTCCTCTTCGGCATCTGGCAGAGCCTGGTCTACGGCGGGGCGTTCCTGCTGTCGATCGTCGTCCGGTGGCCGCTGGCGGGCGTGGTGTGGTCGCTCCTCAACGGTCACGGCACCGCGTGGCGGCGCGACAGGGCGTCGGTGCGCGACTACGACGTGGCCACCCTCGTCTGGGCCCTGGTGTTCGGCGCGAGGTTCGTGGTGCAGCGCTGGCTGTACGACGAGGCGTCGGTCGGCTGGCTGGCCTTCGCCCGGCTGGCGATGGGCTACCCGCTGATGGCGATCGCGCTCGCGGCGACGGTGTGGGCGGTGCGCCGCTCCGACAAGCGGCTGAAGGCGGCGCAGGAGGCCGAGGAGGCGGAGAACGCCGCTGCCGAGGCGAGGCTCCGCGCCGCCCACCCGAAGCCCGCGACGGACTGAGGACGACCGCACCGGGACCGGTCTCCGCCGGGGAGACAGCTCCCCGGTGCGGTCACCAGCGGCCTCCGAGGTGAACCGTGCCGGTGGTCGCGGGCCCGGACTCCGGCACGCGAGGACCGCGGGCGGTCGCCGGGCGGGTGAGGTGGGGCGTCGCGGCGTTCCCGGTGCCCGCTGCGCAGCGGGCACCGGTCCGCCGTGCGGAGTCCGGGCTCAGTAGCCCAGCGCCGACCTGATCTCCCGCTCCACGTCGGCCGCCGCCACGAACAGCAGCTCGTCGCCGCCCTCCAGGGAGTCGTCCGGCTGGGGCACGATGACCCGCCCGCCGCGCAGGATCGTCACCAGCGCCGCGTCGCGCGGCAGCTCCAGCTTCCGCACGGGCCGCCCGGCCAGCGGGGTGTCGTGCGGGAGCGTGATCTCCACGAGGTTCGCCTGCCCCTGGCGCAGCGTCATCAACCGGACGACGTCGCCGACCGTCACGGCCTCCTCGACCATCGCGGCGAGGATGCGCGGCGTCGACACCGCCACGTCCACGCCCCACGACTCGGTGAACAGCCACTCGTTCGCCGGGTCGTTGACGCGCGCCACCACCCGGCGCACCGCGAACTCGGTCTTCGCGAGCAGCGACACGACCAGGTTGGCCTTGTCGTCACCGGTCGCGGCGATCACCACGTCGCACAGCTGGATGCCGGCGTCCTCCAGGGACGACAGCTCGCACGCGTCGGCCTGCACCCACTCGGCCTGCTCGACGGTGTGCGGCTCGAAGTGCGCCCTGTCCCGCTCGATCAGCATCACCTGGTGACCGTCGACCACGAGTTCCTGGGCGATGGAACGGCCGACGGCGCCCGCTCCCGCGATCGTGACGCGCATCAGTTGCCCTCCTCGGGGGACTGGAGACCGGCGGCGGCCACCTCGGTGACCGTGCCGGACAGTGCTGCGACGTAGATCACGTCGTCGGCCTGCACGAGGGTCTTCGAGCCGGGCAGCACGCCCGTCCCGAACCTCATGATGAACGCGACCCGGCAGCCGGTGGCCTCCTGGAGGTCCCGGACCGAGCGACCGATCCAGTCCTCGTGCAGCGGGAGCTGCATCACCGCGACCGTCCCGGACGGGTCGCGCCACTCCGTGGACGTGCCCTCCGGCAGCAGCATCCGCAGCAACCGGTCGGTGCTCCACGGCACCGTGGCCACGGTCGGGATGCCCAGCCGCTCGTATACGGCGGCGCGCTTGTGGTCGTAGATGCGGGCCACGACGTGCTGCACGCCGAAGGTCTCCCTGGCCACGCGCGCGGAGAGGATGTTCGAGTTGTCCCCGCTGGACACGGCCGCGAACGCGCCGGCGCGCTCGACCCCCGCCTCGACCAGGACCTGCCGGTCGAAGCCGTTGCCGACGACCTGCTGGCCGTGGAAGTCGCTGCCGAGGCGACGGAAGGACTGCGGGTCCTTGTCGATGATCGCGACCTGGTGGTCCAGGCGCTCCAGAGCCCTGGCCAGGGACGTCCCCACCCGGCCACAGCCCATGATCACCACATGCACGACCTGCCTCCTCGTCACCGCTGGCGCACTGGTGGTGCGAACCTACCCATCATTGCGCCGAAACGGTGACCGGAGCGCATACGCTGTTCTCTCGTGTCCAAGCTGACAACCGCCGCCAAACGACTCGTGGTCGGCAGGCCCTTCCGCAGCGACCGTCTGGCGCACACCCTGCTCCCCAAGCGGATCGCGCTGCCGGTGTTCGCCTCGGACGCCATGTCCTCGGTCGCCTACGCGCCCGAGGAGATCTTCCTCGTCCTGTCCGTGGCCGGTTTGTCCGCTTACGCCCTGTCGCCGTGGATCGGCGTCGTGGTCGTGCTGGTGATGCTCGTGGTCGTCGCGAGCTACCGGCAGAACGTGCACGCCTACCCGTCCGGCGGCGGTGACTACGAGGTCGCCACCGTCAACCTGGGGCGCAGGGCGGGCCTCACCGTGGGCAGCGCGCTGCTCGTGGACTACATCCTCACGGTCGCCGTGTCGATCTCCTCGGCCGCCGCGAACATCGGCTCCGCCGTCCCGTTCGTCGCCACGCACAAGGTGGCGTTCGCCGTCGTCGCGATCGTGCTGCTGACCGCCGTGAACCTGCGCGGCATCCGCGAGTCGGGCAGCGCCTTCGCGATCCCCACCTACGCGTTCATGGTCGGTGTCGTCGGCATGATCGGCTACGGCCTCGTGCGCGGCTTCGTCCTCGGCGACGACATGCGCGCCGACAGCGCCGACTTCGAGCTGCGCGCCGAGGACGACCACCTGATGGGGCTCGCGTTCGTGTTCCTCGTCCTGCGCGCGTTCTCCTCCGGGTGCGCCGCGCTGACGGGCGTCGAGGCGATCAGCAACGGCGTCCCCGCCTTCCGCAAGCCCAAGTCCCGCAACGCGGCCACGACGCTGCTGCTCATGGGCGGCATCGCCGTCGTGATGCTCATGGGGCTGATCGTGCTGGCCCAGCTGACCGGCGTGAAGATGGCAGAGGACCCCGCTCACCAGCTCGTCGGAGCCCCCGAGGGCTACGTGCAGAAGACGATGGTCGCCCAGATCGCCGGAGCGGTCTTCGAGGGCTTCCCCGCCGGGTTCTTCTTCATCACCGTCGTCACCGCGCTGATCCTGGTGCTCGCCGCCAACACCGCCTTCAACGGCTTCCCGGTCCTCGGCTCGATCCTCGCCCAGGACCGCTACCTGCCGCGACAGCTGCACACCCGCGGTGACCGCCTGGCGTTCAGCAACGGCATCGTCTTCCTGGCCGGCGCGGCCATCGTCCTGGTCATCGCGTTCGACGCCGAGGTGACCCGCCTCATCCAGCTCTACATCGTGGGCGTCTTCGTGTCGTTCACCCTGAGCCAGACGGGCATGATCCGGCACTGGAACCGGCTGCTCGCCACCGAGACCGACCCCGAGCAGCGCCGCCGGATGCGCCGCTCGCAGGCGATCAACACCATCGGCCTGGTCATGACCGGTTCGGTGCTGGTCGTCGTGCTGCTCACGAAGTTCCTCGCCGGCGCGTGGATCGCCATCGCGGCCATGGCGGCCATCTACGCCCTCATGACGGCCATCCGCCGCCACTACGACCGGGTGGCCGAGGAACTGCGCGAGCAGGAACGGGTGCGCGTGCTGCCCGCCCGCAACCACGCGATGGTCCTGGTGTCGAAGCTGCACATGCCGACGCTGCGCGCCCTGTCCTACGCCAAGGCGACCCGGCCCGACGTGCTGGAGGCCGTGACGGTCAACGTCGACGACGCGGACACCCGCCGCCTCGTGCAGGAGTGGGGGCGCGAGAACTTCAAGGTGCCCCTGAAGGTCATCGAGTCCCCCTACCGGGAGATCACCAAGCCGGTCCTCGACTACGTCAAGCGCGTGCGCACCGACAACCCCCGCGACGTGGTCACCGTCTTCATCCCCGAGTACGTGGTCGGACACTGGTGGGAGCAGTTCCTGCACAACCAGAGCGCGCTGCGGCTCAAGGGCCGTCTGCTGTTCCAGCCGGGGGTCATGGTCACGAGCGTGCCCTGGCAACTGGCATCCTCGGTGAAGGTGAGCGACAAGCCCGTGGTCGCTCCCGGTGCCATCAGGCGCGGGCTCGACACGAGAGATCCCGAGTGAACACCCCAGAGAGTGCGGCCCGAGTGAACACAGCCCCCGAGACCACGACCACCAGGGCCGCGGCGGGTACGCCGAAGGCCGAGAAGCAGGACTGGCGCGACAGGCTGGTCGAGGTGGAGGTCGGCCCGGTCGCCCACGGCGGCCACTGCGTCGCCCGCCACGAGGGCCG
Organism: Umezawaea beigongshangensis; assembly: GCF_016464305.1. Classification (GTDB taxonomy): domain Bacteria; phylum Actinomycetota; class Actinomycetes; order Mycobacteriales; family Pseudonocardiaceae; genus Umezawaea_A; species Umezawaea_A beigongshangensis. The sequence goes on along the minus strand of NZ_JAEIOJ010000010.1, from coordinate 5,822 downwards.
CGTGCTCTTCGTGCGGCACACCCTTCCCGGTGAGCGCGTCGTGGCCAGGGTCACCGAGGACAACGGCGGGTCGTTCTGCCGCGCCGACGCCGTCGAGGTGCTCACCGCCTCGCCCGATCGGGTGGAACCCGCCTGCCCGTTCTCCGGCCCCGGCCGCTGCGGCGGCTGCGACTGGCAGCACGCCTCCTGGGAGTGGCAGCGCGACGCGAAGGCGGCCGTGGTCGCCGAGCAGCTGTCCCGGCTCGCGAAGCTGGAGCTGGACGTCGTCGTCGAGGAGCTGCCCGGCGGGCCGCTGCAGTGGCGCACCCGTGCCCGCACCGCGGCCGACCGGAAGGGCAGGGCGGGCTTCCGCGCCTTCCACAGCCACCGGATCATCGCGGTCGACCACTGCCCGATCACCGTGCCCGGCGCCGTCGAGGCGGTCGCCAAGCGCGACTGGCCGCACGACACCGAGCAGCAGATGACCGTCGACCACACCGGCGAGCTGCACCTGTCCGAGATCACCGTCGAGGCCAAGCGCGGCCACGGCCTCGTGCCCGTGCGCACCCGCCGGGTCAAGGGCGGCGAGCGCGCGGTCGAGCAGGCCGCCGGGCGCACCTGGGACCTGTCCGCCGACGCGTTCTGGCAGGTCCACCACGCCGCGGCCGACGTGCTGGCCTCCGCCGTGCGCAAGTGGGCGGGCGCGCTGCCCGGCGAGCGGGCCTGGGACCTCTACGGCGGCGTCGGCCTCTTCGCCTCCGTGCTGGCCGACCAGGTCGGCGAGACCGGCTCCGTGCTCGTCGTCGAGTCGAGCTCCCGCGCCGTCGCCGACGGCCGCCGCAACCTGAGCGACCTGCCGCAGGTCGAGTTCGTCGGCATCAAGGTCGAGCACGCGCTGACCTCGCCGTCCCTCGCCGACGACCGGCCCGACGTCGTCGTGCTCGACCCGCCCCGCAAGGGAGCCGGACGCGCCGTCGTCGGCGAGATCACCCGCCGCGGACCGGCCAGGGTGGTCTACGTCGCGTGCGACCCGGCCGCGCTGGCCCGCGACGTGGCGATCTTCGCCGAGCAGGGCTACCGGCTGGCGAACCTGCGCGCGTTCGACGCCTTCCCGATGACCCACCACGTCGAGTGCGTGGCGCTGCTGGTGCCCGCAGAGGAGGACGGCGCAGAGGAGGACGGCGCCCAGGAGCTCGGCACGGACGAGGGCTGACACCGGTGGTGATCGCCACAGATCACCACCCACCAGCAGGTCAGACCACCTGCGCGCACCGAGCGCGAGCACGCGGGCACGGCATCTCAGCGGGCTCTCTCTAGACTGGCCGGAAGCCCCCACCCACCCGGTGCGGGCTGAAACGGCGGGCAACCACAGGGCGAGGTGGAGCGGTGACGCTGCTGGAATCCGTGCAGGGACCGGCCGATCTGAAACGACTGGATCACGACGAGATGGAGCGCCTGTCGGAGGAGATCCGGCGCTTCCTGGTCGATAAGGTCTCCCGGACCGGTGGGCACCTGGGGCCCAACCTCGGCGTGGTCGAGCTGACCCTCGCCGTGCACCGGGTGTTCGACTCACCGCACGACTCGGTGGTGTTCGACACCGGACACCAGAGCTACGTGCACAAGATCGTCACCGGTCGGCGGGACGGCTTCGACACGCTGCGCCAGCAGGGCGGCATGTCGGGCTACCCGTCGCGCTCGGAGAGCGAGCACGACGTCCAGGAGAACAGCCACGCCTCCACGGCGCTGTCCTACGCCGACGGCCTGGCCAAGGCCTACCAGCTGAAGGGCGCGCGCCGGCACGTCGTCGCGGTCGTCGGCGACGGCGCCCTCACCGGCGGCATGTGCTGGGAGGCGCTCAACAACATCGCGGCCGACAAGACCCGGCCCGTGGTGATCGTCGTCAACGACAACGGCCGCTCCTACTCGCCCACGATCGGCGGGCTCGCGGACCACCTGTCGACCCTGCGCCTGCAGCCGGGCTACGAGCGCGTCCTGGAAGCGGGCCGCACGGCGCTCCAGCAGACCCCGCTGGTCGGCAAGCCCGTCTACGCGGCGCTGCACGCGGCCAAGCGCGGCATCAAGGACGCCATCAGCCCGCAGGCCATGTTCGAGGACCTCGGACTGAAGTACATCGGCCCGGTCGACGGCCACGACTTCACCACCCTGGAGTCGGCGCTCCAGCGCGCCAAGTCCTTCGGCGGACCCGTCATCGTCCACGCGGTGACCCGCAAGGGCAACGGCTTCGCGCCCGCGGAGAACCACGAGGCCGACCAGATGCACGCCACCGGCGTGATCGACCCGATCACGGGTGAGAACGTCGGCCCGTCCAAGCGCACGTGGACCCACGTGTTCGCCGACGAGCTGGCCGCCATCGGCTCCGAGCGCCCCGACGTCGTGGCCATCACCGCCGCGATGCGCGGCCCGACGGGGCTGGACAAGTTCGCCAACGCCCACCCCGACCGCTGCTTCGACGTCGGCATCGCCGAGCAGCACGCCATGACCTCGGCCGCGGGCATGGCGATCGGCGGGCTGCATCCCGTCGTGGCCGTCTACGCCACGTTCCTCAACCGGGCGTTCGACCAGCTCCTGATGGACGTCGCGCTGCACGGGCAGGGCGTCACGGTCGTGCTCGACCGCGCCGGGATCACCGGCCCGGACGGCGCGAGCCACCACGGCATGTGGGACATGTCGATCCTCGGCGTGATCCCCGGCATCCACGTCGCGGCGCCGCGCGACGCGGCCACCCTGCGCGAGGAGCTGCGGGAGGCCGTCGAGATCGACGACGCGCCGTCCGTGCTGCGCTACCCCAAGGCGTCCGTGGGCGGCGACCTGCCCGCGCTGGAGCGCGTCGGCACCGTGGACGTGCTGCACCGCCCGGCCGGTGACGAGGCCGCCGACGTGCTCCTCGTCTCCGTGGGCGCGTTCGGCGAACTGGCCATGGACGCCGCCCAGCGACTGGCCGACCAGGGCATCGGCGTCACCGTCGTCGACCCGCGCTGGATCACGCCCGTCCCGCGCGAGCTGCTCGACCTCGCCGCCGCGCACCGCATGGTCGTCACCGTCGAGGACGGCGGCCGGCACGGCGGCTTCGGCTGGTCGCTCGCCGCGCTGATGCGCGACAACGACGTCGAGGTCCCGCTGCGCGACATCGGTGTGCCCCAGCGGTTCCACGACCACGGCGAGCGCGTCGAGGTGCTCGCCGACATCGGGCTCACCGCGCAGGACGTGGCGCGGCGGATCACCGAGTGGGCCGCGGTCCACCTCGGCGAGTCCGAGGTGGACGCCCCGCAGGCCGCCGAGCAGTAGACCCGCTCGGGGAGCACCCGTGCGCAGCGGGTGCTCCCCGGCGCGTCAGCTCGTCTTCCAGTCGTCGTCGAAGTCGGGGTGGTCGAGGTACGTCGTGGCCAGGTCGCGCAGGTCGAGGCACGGGTACGGCGTGCGGTCCCAGGCGCACGACACCGCACCCGCCCCGCCGTCCACCGGCGCGTGCCGGTCCACGATGCCGCGCTTCGCCAGCACGTCCCGCAGCACCCTCGCCGGGTCGTGCCGCACGATGTGGACCGCCTCCTCCTCGGACGGCATGATCTCGTCGTAGACGGTCGGGTCGAACTCGACCGGACCCTCGTCGTCGGAGCGCGGGGAGCCCGCGACGTGCCAACCGGCCACCCCCGCGCTGGCCGCGGCGCTGGCCGCTCGTTCGTCCTCGGTGATCCGGCGGCGCAGGAATTCGGCGATCTGCATGTCCGCATCGTCCCCCACGTCCGGCTGAGGCGTGTCGGCCCGTCCGGGCTTGTGGCACCTTTGTGGGGTGCGAATCCTGGTAGTCGAGGACGAGGTACCGCTGGCCGACGCGATCGCGCGCGGGCTGCGGCGCGAGGGCATGGCCGTGGACGTCGCCTACGACGGCGAGTCCGGCCACGAGAAGTCGACCGTCACCCGGTACGACGTGGTGGTGCTCGACCGGGACCTCCCCGGCATGTCCGGTGACGAGCTCTGCACGGAGATCCTCAGCTCCGGAGCCCTCACCCGGGTGATGATGCTGACCGCGAGCGGTGGGATCTCCGACCGCGTCGAGGGCCTGTCGCTGGGGGCCGACGACTACCTGGCCAAGCCGTTCGCGTTCCCCGAGCTGGTGGCGCGGGTCCGCGCCCTGGCCCGCCGCGCCACCCCGGCCACGCCTCCCGTGCTCAGCGCCCGCGACGTCGAGCTGGACCCCGCCCGCCGGACCGTGCAGCGCAGTGGCGACCCCGTCGAGCTGACCCGCAAGGAGTTCGGCGTGCTGGAGGTGCTGCTCGCCGCCAAGGGGTCCGTCGTCAGCAGCGAGGAACTCCTCGAACGCGTGTGGGACGAGAACGCCGACCCGTTCACCACCACGGTGCGCGTCACCGTGATGACCCTGCGCAAGAAGCTGGGTGAGCCCGGCATCATCGACACCGTCGTCGGCTCGGGCTACCGGGTGCCCAGTGCAGGGAACGCCTCCGCTGAGAACTGATCTCGCCAGCAGGCGCGGGCCGGGTCTCCGCGCCCGGATCACCCTCCTGTGCACCGGCCTCGTCGCTCTGGTGAGCGGCCTGCTGCTGTGGCTCGGCTGGCTGCTCGTGGGCCGCGTCGTCGACTCCTCCCCGCAGTTCCCCGACGGCAGCACCGTCGTCGTCGACGGGCGCGACGTCGACGTCCGCGTGCTCTCCGACGCCCTGGCCGACCAGGCGCGCACCGACGTGCTCGCCGCCGGCGCGGTGGCCTTCCTGTGCGTGGTGCTGGCCACCGCGGTCCTGTCCTGGACGATCACCGGCCGGGTGCTGCGTCCCGTGCACGACGTGACGGAGGCGGCGCGCAGGTTGTCGGCGGAGTCGCTCGACGAGCGCCTGCGCCTGGAGGGGCCGCGCGACGAGGTGGCCGAGCTGGCCGACACCTTCGACGAGATGCTGGACCGCCTGCAAGCGGCCTTCGACTCGCAGCGCCGCTTCGTCGCGAACGCGAGCCACGAACTGCGCACCCCCCTGTCGGTGATCCGCACCGAGCTGGACGTGACGCTCGCCGACCCGGACGCGGACGTCGCCGAGCTGCGCCGCATGGCCGGGGTGCTGCGCGATGCGGCCGGACGTGCGGAGCAGCTGGTGAGCGCCCTGCTGCTGCTCGCGAGGACGGACGGCGTCGGACTCGCCGTGCGCGAACCCGTGGACCTGACCGCCGTCGTCGGCTCCGCGTGGCGCGCGGTCCGCGCGGAGGCCGAGCAGCGCGGCGTGCGCGCCACGTTCCACACCGAACCCGCGCCCGCGGTCGGTGATCCCGCGCTGCTGGAGCGGATCGCGGGCAACCTGCTGGAGAACGCCGTCCGGCACAACCTGCCGGGAGGGTGGATCGAGGCGACGACCCGCGGTGGTCCGGAGTGGACCGTGCTGCGGGTGTCCTCGTCGGGGCGCCTCGTCGTGCCCGAGCGGGTGGAGGAGCTGTTCGAGCCGTTCCGCCGGGGCACCGCCGACCGCACGTCCCGCAGCGGGACCGGACTCGGCCTGTCGATCGTGCGGGCCGCGGTGGCCGCGCACGGGGGAGGGGTGCGGGCCGAAGCGGTGCCCGGCGGAGGACTGGCGGTCACCGTGCACCTGCCGAGCGCGCCCAGCTGAACTCGTTCGACGTGGCCCCGGTCACAACATTGCGCGCAACGGGCCCGCAGAACCCGCCTTGACCGTCGGTGCACCGTGCGCGACCAGGGACTTCCTCGATCGCGGAGTGGCGAGCACCCCGATTTGCCTCTCAGTTGGCCGCCGTGTAACTTTCTCTCTGCCAGCGCGGAACGGGCCGGAACGCCGGAAGGCGGGACGGAACGAGCGAGGCAGGGGTCA